>CAVOYC010000018.1:0-187201 GCA_963700575.1 uncultured Planctomycetota bacterium
CAGCGTGGCTAGTCGGCGAGTCGATAGAGCGTGATCGAGTCAATCTGCATTTCACCATCATTTTGGAACGGATCCATGCGCAGCTTCCGGACCGGCATGTCGCCACTCAAGCGAAACAGGTACTGATGCGTTTCGTTCGCGGAATTGAGAGGACGCGCGTTTGAATTCCCGGCACTGAAACCGCGATTCTCGCCGGCCCAGAAGAACTCGACGGTCGCCCCTTGGACGGGGCGTGCCATCAGAGCAATGGCCAGGTTTCCAGCTACGGGTTCGGCGAGCTGCGTCTCCAGCTGCGGGTCGCTGCCCGTGGATACCAGGAACGTTTTTCCATCTCGCTGTTCGACCTTCAGGTTGTTCCGCTTGGGCCATTGGGCGATGTCCGTATCCCGGGAAAAATCCCAGCTTGCCACTACTTCCGCACCCTCCAGCTCGATCTCCTCGGGATTAACCGAGTTGTCAGGAGGTGGCGATGTCTTGTAGGCCTTCTCGGCCGGTTTGATCGCTCCGACCGACTCAAACTGGTACTTGCCCGAGGGCACGTTCAACAGGGCGCGGTTGCCCACCATGCGCACGAACTTGACCATCCCATCGGGTTCCAGAACCGGCTTTCCACTTTCCCGGATCTGGGAGGCATCCACGGCAGGAATGACCACCACGGCGCTGGTGTTGGCCGGGATCTCCACGTCCAGCAGAAAGCGGTCGCCGTCGACGCGCCAATTGCTGACAATGCGGCCTCGCACACTGTCATACGAAGCTTTGACCCAGTCAATCACCGGCCGCTCGGCGTTGCTGCCGGGCACGGCCGGGCGAGGATAAATCGTAATCTGCTGATAGCCGGGACCCGATGAGCGGATGCCGGCCAGCGTGTTGAACATCCACTCGCAGACGGCTCCAAACGAATAGTGTGAAAACGAATTCATGGCGGCATTGTGACGTCCGAAGCCATCTTCCTTGGTATAGCTGTCCCAGCGTTCCCAGATCGTGGTGGCACCTTGTTCCACTTCGTAGCCCCACGACGGAAATTCGCGACTCTGGAACAGGAACATTGCCAGGTCGTGTTGCCCGACGGTGGTCAGGACCGGCAGCAGTGGCCGCGTGCCGAGAAAGCCGGTCGACATGCGGTTTCCGTTCTTGTGAATCATCTCCGCCAACTTCCGACCGACCACGACGCGTTCATCGTGGGGGATCAGGTCGGCGAACAGTGCCAGGGCGTAGGCCGTTTGCGTGTTGACCGTCAGACCGCCGTCCTCGGTCACATACTGGCGATTGAACGCCTGCTTGATCTTCTCGAACTGATCGCGATACGCGTTCGCTTCTTCTTCACGACCGATGGCAGCTGCCATCTCGGCCATCATTCTTGAACTGATCGCGAAGTAGACGGTGTCGATATATTCCAGCGGAGTGGCGGCGCCTTGCGCCAGCCAGTCGCCCCACGCGTTGCCGTGAGCGACACCCAGGTAGTCGCGACTGGTTTGCTTGCGCCACTGCATGAATCGCGTCATCGGTTCCCAGCACTGCTCGATGATGCGCGTGTCCCCGTAGGCCTGCCAGATGGTCCAGGGGCAGATGATGCCCGCATCGGCCCAGGCGGTGCCGAAATCCCAGCCATGCTGGAACGGGAAGGGAGCATATCCGGGAAACGCACCGCTGGGACGTTGCGACTCCATCAGTTCCCGCAGCCATTTCGTGTAGAAGGCGGCGACATCGGCGTTGTAGGCGGCGGTGCCAATGTAGACTTGCGCGTCTCCGGTCCACCCCATCCGCTCGTCGCGCTGCGGACAGTCGGTGGGCAGATCGATGAAATTCGCTCGCTGAGTCCAGACGACGTTCTGGAACAAGCGGTTTGCCATCGGATCGGAACACTCGAAAGTGCTGGTCATCGGCGTGTCGCTGTGCAGTACCAGGCCGGTGATCCGCGGAGGATTTGCCTCGCCGGAGGGTAGCTGAACGGTCGCTTCGACGTACTGGAATCCGTGGAACGTGAATCGAGGGATAAAGGTTTCGCCCTCGGGATCTCCATTCAGTATGTACCGATCGGTGGCGCGCGCCTTGCGCAGGTTCTCCGTCATCAGCCGGCCGTCGGGGTAGAGCATTTCGCCGTAACGCAAGGTGACCTGACCTCCCGCCGGTCCTGTAACTTGCATCCGGATTGTGCCAGCAAAGTTCTGGCCCAGGTTGTAGATGTATTTGCCGGGTCCAACTTCTTTTACGGCCGTTGGCGCGATCTCTTCGGTGACGCGTACTGGAACACCAGGAAAGGCCTCGAGCCTGGGCCGTTTGAAACCTAGGTCAACTTGCTCGCCTTTGACTTCCAGTTTCTCGTCCGCATTGGTCGGGTTGCGGAACTGATAAGACGTAGCCGTGGGATGACCGTTTTCTTCGGCCAGTATGGCCTGCTGCCACTTGCTGTCGTCATAGCCCGTTGCGCACCAGTTCTTCAACTCCAACCGCGCGTCGTACATCTCGCCCATCAGGAAATCGGCTTCGCGAATGGGCCCCGAGCCGGTGACTTTCCAGGACTTGTCGCTGGCCACGATGGCTCGTGTTCCGTCTTCGTATTCAATTTCCAGCTGGGCCATGACGGATGGAGTCTTGCCGTAGGTGTAGCGGCCGATGCGTTCGGTGCCGATGCCAGTCAGCAGGCCGAACCCGACATAGCCGCTATACCAGCCATCGGCCACCCAGGCGCCCATCGCGTTATTTCCAGACTGAACCATCTTCGTGACATCATAGGCGCGGTAATAAGCTCGTTGACGATAATCCGTCCAACCGGGTGCAAACCACTCGTCGCCCACACGTTGACCGTTCAAATAAAGTTCGTAGATCCCCAGCGCCGTCGCGTAAATCGTGGCACGCCGAACCGCTTTCTCGGTGGCCGTAAACTCCTTCCGATATTGTCTGGCGGGGGGCAGAAACAGCTCTTTGTTGTCCTTAAATACCGGTGTCTCGTCACGATAGCTGATGTAGTCTGCTTTCCAATCGGAGCGATCCAGCAACCCCATGGACCAATGTGCGGTTTCCGATTGGACCTGTTGTGATCCGTCTGCCTGGCCCCATACCTGGACTTTCCAATAGCAGACATCGCGGGATTTCAGCGGCTGACCCTGATAGGCGATATTGATGGTCTGCGGGGTTTGGATTTTGCCCGAATCCCACAGGTCACCTTGGTTGTCATCGATATTCTGCCGCGTTGATGCCACAAGAATGCGATACGCGGTCTGTCGCACACCACGCACATTCGACTCAATGCGCCAACTCAATCGCGGCGCGGCCTGATCGATACCGATCGGATTAATGAGATATTCGCAACGCAGGTCGGCGGCAGTGAACTCGCCTTCCGCGGCCCGAACAGTTCGGGCGGTGTTCAGAGCACTGCACAGCACTAGCAGCAGTGCTGTGGTGAAACAACGCGTGGTGGTCATCATGATGTTACTCCTTGGATGTATGTCGCGCGCGACGCAAGAGTTCAGTCCGGTGTGCCGAGGCATGTCGTTTTCGACCGGTAGCGGGCATCGGGGAATGCATCGCCAGGCGGAGGCATTGATTGTACCATGTTTGACGCCGCAAATTTCATGTGTCACTCTGCCTGCTGCAGGTCGCTCATGCAGAGACTGCTCTCGGCCCTCCCGGGCGATTTCGCACCCTGTCGCGGGTGTTTCACGCCAATGTATTGCACCCGCACGGTCGCGCCTAGTTTCCCCGCCTCGAGGGGCCCATAGCCATAACTGTGATACGGAGGGCGAGTCTCCCAGGTCTGGGGGACGGGCGGCGATTCTACACGTTCCCCTGCTCCCGTGGAGGGGCTTCTATTCCCCTGACGGCCGCTCTAACTCGGCCACACGCCGCCGCATGTTGGCGAAACCACGTTGCGGGCGAATCAGGAGCTCGTGTTGGAACAGATCAAGGGGAACGTGCTTGAGCTGGAACTGGAAATCGACCCGCGGGAGTCGCGATGGGTGCAACTGAACGTGCTACGGTCGCCGGATGCCCAGGAACAGACCTCGATTACGTTTTACAACTACGACCGCGTGCTGAGCGTTTGGTACCACACTCCCGCGATTATCTGCCTCGATGCTTCGCGTTCGAGCGAGTCGGGCGACGTCTGGCTGCGGCCGCCCGAGAAAGCAACGCTCCAGCGCGGCGCCGAACCGCTGACGCTGCGGGTGTTTGTCGATCGCAGTGTCGTCGAGGTCTTTGCAAACGAGAAGCAGTACTTGGCGATGCGAGTGTATCCGGGACGCGCCGACAGCTTGGGAGTTTCCCTGCGTGCTCAGGGGCAGGACGCCGTGCTCGAACGGCTCAATGCTTGGGAAATGAAAGCTATTTGGCCGTGATGCTGGTGAAATGTGCTTGGGCGTCCGGAACCGACGGGCACAGGTACTTCTTCGCCGGTGGATTGGGCACACTGTGCAATCCTTCGCCCGCGCCCAGCAGGCCTTGTTCGGCGCGTCAACAGAGCGTTGGAAATGCGCGACAGTATCCTTGGACAGAATTCAGAGTGTCTGGTTTTCTTTATTAGCCAGCGACTCCGCTGAACCGACCGCGTGACAGAAGGAGCGGTCGCAGCTACCCCACACGCCACGTGTCAGACTCCGTTGACGTCCGACGCCCGGACTATCAACGCATTGATATAGTTCATTGCGTTGCTATAATGGGCCTGAACGCGAGGGGATCACAAATGACGTATTTGTGGATCATCTGGGATGACGAAAGCGACCCACTGGGTAACGTGCAACATATCGCCGAACACGGTCTGACAACTGACGAGGTTGAGGCGGTTCTGAACGCCCCAGAATCGACCGGCCGCAGCGAACCGAGCCAGCGTCCCTGTGTGTTCGGTTTCACACCGGCGGGCGCAGTACATCATTGTGATCTTCGAGCCGATTGACGAAGACTCAATATATCCGATAACGGCCTACCACGTTCCCGAGCCGTGAGGAGCACTGCGATGGCAAAGAAGACAGCGAAGGGAGTAACTCGCAAGGGTCGCATTACCGCGGCGGAGGCTGAGCGACTGAACAAGATCCGCGCGCGTGCACAGCAAGACTTCCCGCCCGATCCGAACCGCCCCCGACCGGCAACCCGAGGTATTGGGGCGAAGATCCGTGCGGCCCGTGAGCGGAAGGGGCTGACCTGGTATGCGGTGGCCAAGGCCGCGGGAATTCCGAATCCGGCGACAGTGCGCGATATCGAGTACGGCCGCGACACGAAGCTGAGCAGCATTGAAGCCATCGCCACGGCGCTCGGGCTGAAGCTCGATCTTGTGGAGGCGGAAACGTAGTCGGTGAACTTGCCCGCTCGGCTGCTAAGGATCGGGGGAAAAATAACTTCGGTATTTGATGCTCGGAAAATTGCTGCCCGCCCGCTTCCGCTGGGCTTGTCCCGGCGGAGCGACAACTGATCTGCTACCGCATGACCTCTGCTCCCCCACTCTCCTTCCCACTCGCGAAGCGAGTGGGAAGGAGAG
The DNA here is from genome assembly GCA_963700575.1 of uncultured Planctomycetota bacterium. Classification (GTDB taxonomy): domain Bacteria; phylum Planctomycetota; class Planctomycetia; order Pirellulales; family Pirellulaceae; genus JAJRVM01. The sequence continues at coordinate 5,468 of CAVOYC010000018.1, forward strand.
TGGGGGAGGGGACTTTCGCCCTCCCCGGTAGCTGGCCAGTTGTGATTCCGACCGGGGCAAGCCCGGCGGAAATCGGAAAACACCGAAGTTATTTTTCCCCGGTTCCTAAGTCGTCGGTGAGCGTGTCTTAGTTGTGTCCCATTTTCACGAGTTCTCGGGACTTTGAGACGGCAAAATGGGACTCGGCCTAAAGAACTTACGGTACAATGCGGCTGCCGCGTCGCTTCTTGCGGCAAAGGAAGGTTTTTCAGCGTCCACCTGTTTAACCGCAATTCCCGGAGCACCCATCGGGAGACCGCTGTGAATCTGCGGAAACCTTCTCTGCCGATTGGTGCGCAGGAATGCGCGCTGAGGGCGGGACCTGTGAGCAGTTGGCTCACATCACCTGCAAGACGGACAACTACGTCCGGGATGACATCCGGCTGGTGGAACAGGGCGAGGACTGCGTCGTACCGCCTCGCCAAATATTCCTCGCTCAGTTTCTCCTGACCATTCTCCTTTCGGTGGTCAATCAATCCCGTTTCCCCGTACGCCACGAAACGCTGTCGCACGGGTCGCACCGTCGATTCTGCGACGCCCAACGCCCGGGCCGTGTCCCGGAAGGTCTGCCCTCATCCAAGTTGACGATGATCAAATACCGCTTCGCCAGCTTTCCATCCGCGGCCGTCTGTGCTTTCCGCGTGAAAGCGCCATTGCGGTTCCGTTCCAAACAGACCAAAATCCCTTCCATGGGAACTCCTCCTTGCGATCCTCCAATTCGCGAGACCATATTGACCAGGAGTTCACTTTTTTTTCTTCGCCTTGTTTCGCAAATATCAACTCGCGCATCATCGCGCTCGGTCATTTAGGAATCGACAATAATGAAGAGCGAGCTTCAACCAATCGGGCAGGATCGTCCAGGCATGCAAGACCAGACGTTGGCATCCGTGCCGATCGAGCACTCCACCGAGTGCAAGACTTCGGTCTACGCTCTGCCCGCAACGCGGCGAGCAGACCGCAAACCAGCAGCATTTCCTCAGGCGGCGAGGAACACAATTCCTATCCTTCACCGTATGAAACAACTGCTCATCATCGCAATGCTCGTTGCCTGGACAGACGCAGCGGCGGCGGGCGAACGGGATGTCGTCAAACCGCTCATTGGGGACAAGTTGATTTCGGAAAGGCTCACTCACGAGGAGATGACGGGCGGCGAAATCGACCGACGCATCATGGACTTGATTTACAAAAACTACATGGTTCTTGACCTGGACCGAGACTGGCTGGACAAGTTCAGGAACCGCACGGACCGCGGAGATACACGCAATGTGTATTACGGGATCGGCAAGGTCCTGGACGCTGGCAGTCTGTTTGCCCAATACACCGGCGACCCGAAAGTCGCCCAACGAACGCAGTACATCATGGATCAATTGCGGGCCTCCCGCGATCCGGACGGATACCTGGGATTTTGGAACGTCGAGCCGAACAACTATCAAAACGTTGTTAACTGGATTCTCCACGAGCAGGAGTACTTCAATCTGGCGTTGGTGCGGAACTATCGCACGACGGGGAATCCCCAATCCCTGGCGGACGCAAGAGTCATGGCCGACTACATCATGCGGATGTTCCCCGCGAACGATAATGGGGAACACATTATTCCCGCTGGAACGTCCATTGCGGGAATCACGGAAGGCTTCGTCGAACTGTATCGTGTGAGCGGCGATAAGAAGTACCTGGACTTCGCCAGGAACCTGCAATACGAGCCGCACTGGTATTACCTGAAACCGTACGAGGCGTGGGAGAAGAACATCTCAAAAGCACACTACCACGTCTACGTTATGCTGTCCCACATGTACCCCGACACGGAACTGTATCGATTGATCGGCGGCGACGATTACCTCAAGAAGAGCCTGTGGATGAAACAGGAATTGCTCGAACAAGGACGTGGCGGCTTGCTGATTACCGGTTCAACCTCCGAAGGAGAGCATTTCACTTACAATCAACAAGGTTCCGGGAACATCGAAGAATCCTGCGTCACCGCTTATTTTCTTCGCTGGATTGACAGCCTCATGCGATTGGAAGGCGATATGCGGTATGGGGATATTATGGAACGGACGATTTACAACGCCCTGTTCGGGCGCAGTCCCCGGACGGTCGTCATATTTGCTACTTCACGCCGTTTACGGGGAGAAGGAGTTTTCAAAGCGGCGATACCTTCTGCTGCAACGGCAACTTTCGACGCGCGGTTGCCGAACTGCCGCAGAAGGTGTACTACCGCACACAGGACGGCGGTATCGCCCTGAACCTGTTCACCAGCTCCGACAAGAAATTCGATGTCAACGGCAAGACCGTGGAAATCAAAGAGGAAACCGAGTATCCGAACTCAGGCGACGTCAAACTGACGTTTACCTGTTCGGAGCCGGTGCAGTTCGGCTTCCGATTCCGCACTCCGCGCTGGGCAGAAAAGATTGAGTGCGCGGTGTGCGATGTGCCATGCGCCCCAACTAAGTCGCAACTCGGCTACGCGGAAATCGAACGGCTTTGGAAAACTGGCGACACGCTAACCGTCTCCATGCCGATGAACTGGCGGTTCGTTCGTGGTCGGATGATGCAGGAAGGCCGCGTGGCCCTGATGCGGGGGCCGGTTCTGTTTTCGTTCAGCGAGAAACTGAACGCGGAAGTGCTCAAAGAGTGCCCGGAACCCCGTGATCTGGTTCTCGACCCTACCAGTATCGGCGACCCGATCTTGGACGATTCCGTCCGTCCTAACGGACAGAAGGTTATCGTTAAGGCCTGGACGAATCCTGAACGCACGGGTGACCCGGTCGATGTCGTCTTGACAGAGTTCATCGATCCGAACGGTATCGAAGTGTATTTCAAGATTCCGAATCTCAATGAATACACAATCGATTCGTGTGGTCGACGACGAATTGTTCTCGGAACCGCGTCGGTCGGCCAACGGGGAGATTACAATGGCGTGGTATGGTCCGAAGGGCGATGGCGACTGGAAGGATCTGTCTCGCCGTTGAAGGGCGAATTGGTTGCCGACTTGGCTGCCGATTACCTGAACCCGCAGGGCAAACAGGATGTGCCCGCTCTGTTTCCCGACAAATCGAAAACCGGTTCGTGGTCGCTGTTCAACTGCAAGAACGACGCTCTGCTGTCTACCGCGAATGAGTCCGACAGGAAGCAGCTGAACTCAACGTTTAAGGTTGACGGCTGCCCGCTTGGATATGCTTACGGTCTGGAAGGAGGCGCGAACCTGGGCTTCTTCGCCGATTACCTGCCTACGCAGAACATGGAGGAAAACTGGGGACGGCATTTTTCGAGAGACATGTTCGACCGGATTATTCCGGCAGACCAGCGAAGGCAATTCCTCATTACACATCCGATAGCCGATGTCGACAGCTATAACCTGATCCGCTGGACTCCCGGCTCGCAGCTTGCCGGCAAGAGTATTGGCATTTCGGGAAAGCTGTTCACCAACCCCGGCGGCAACGGTGTTTCACTCAAGCTCGTCAACTGGAAAGATGAGAAAACACCGGTAGCTCTTGATGTTCTGTATCTGGAACAAGGACGAAAGGGAACCAGCGCCATCGAATCCGAGTTTGTCGTTCACATCAATCCCGGCGATCTGGGAAAGCTCGTCGATATTGCTATCGGTAACAACGGGAGTTATATCTGCGATGCGACGGCGTTGAGGCTCCGCATTTACGCGGACGACGAGCGGTACGAAACGCCGGGTGTGGACGTTACCAAGAAGGTGCAGTCGGTGTTTCAGGGCAAGTTCAGGACCGACTTGGGGAAGTATGCAGACCTGTTCGGCGATCCCGCTCCCGGTCAGGAAAAGACGCTCAAACTCCGAGTGCAAGACATGAGTGGTAACATCAAATATATCGAATTGCCTGAAGATGCCCCAATTGTGCTGCCATGACTTCGCGAATCGCCTGCCTCGACGCCACGCCTGTAGGGTCAAAGCAGTCGCGCAGGCGCAATTAAAGAGGTCATCACAGCCGAGACGAACGGCGATGATAGAATCCGGTCAACGTCGCGGAGCTGCCTGATATCGCAGAAAGAGTAGACTGGTGCTTTGTCAAGGCTCGACTTTGGGGTTGGGAGCCTGGGGTGGAGGGCAATTGTTATGATCGACAAGAAATCGGAATGGGAACCGCTGCCCGACAGCCGCCCAACCCTGCCCTACATTCTCTTTGCGGTTGTCGTAGCGGCGGCAATTACGCTCGCTGCCGGGATAATGCTCAATCGATTCCTGATCGAGTGACGTGTCCCGCGAAAGGATCCATTTTTGAAATGGGATTGAGGAGTCGTCAGAGTACCGCGAAGGCGTCCAAATCCACGAAGGCGTCCGCCAAGGAGCCGACCCTCCTCTCAGGCGGCAACCCTCAGATCGCGAAGGGCGACGGCGACGCCCCCGTGCAGGCCTACATCGCGGCCATGCCGGGCTGGAAACGCGACGTCGGGCGCCGCCTCGACGCGCTCATCGTGCGCACCGTGCCCGACGTGCGCAAGGCCGTGAGGTGGAACTCGCCCTTCTATGGCATCGAGGGCCAGGGCTGGTTCCTCAGCTTCCATTGCTTCACGAAGTACGTCAAGGTGGCTTTCTTCCGCGGCACGTCGCTGCGTCCTGTCCCCCCGGTCGAGTCCAAGAACAAGGACGTGCGCTACCTCCACATCCACGAGGACGACCAGCTCGACGAGGAGCTCTGGCGAGTTGGATCAGGCAGGCATCGGAGCTGCCCGGGGAGGAGTGCTTTTGAGGATCCTACGCGAACAACAGATCGTTCCCACAGCGACGGACAATTTCATGCGGGAGAAAGACCCTGATCGATTGGACCGCATTTCGCAAGCGGTTCTCAAGATGTAGAAATTTGATCTCGCCGCACCGCCGAAGAAAGCTTCGATTCAATCGCCCGATGTGATTGCCGCCAGAACTGCTTGGGCCACCAGGGTGTGACCGGCGGGACCGAGGTGTACTTTGTCCCAGGCCCAATATTGACGTTGAAGTGCCGCCTCTGGAGACCCCGCCTCGTGAAACAATGCGGCGATATCGGCCAGGCCTGTCTTGCGCTCCGTGGCGACATCTCTCGCGGCGCTGCACAACTGGTTCCTCGTGTCCCATTTCTCCAGGCTGGGGCAGGTGGTCAGAATCAGGACCTCGGTTTGACCTTTTGTGACGCGGCGAATTCGCTGGACCACCGCATCGAGATATTCGCGGAATCGTGTGCCGCGCACGCCGCTGTCCCAGTCGTTACCGCCGAACCAGATGATCACCAGGTCCGGGTTCGCAGTCTCGCTCAACCAGCGCGGCATCAGGATCATGTTTTGGCTGAGTGTGGTACCGCCGATCGCCGGGTTTACGAGCGTGACCTGGCTGCCGTAGCGGTCCTGCAGTTGCTGGATCAGCAGTTCCGACCAAAGCTGCTCGCGGTTGGCCCAGTGTCGTTTATCGCTTAGCGAGTCTCCCATGGTCACGACCGTGATGGCCTTCCCGGCCTGGAGAGTGCTCAATGTTCGGGGCAGGCCGGCAGTCGCGGGCGTGTAGTCGGTACTATCTCGCGCGATGGTCTGTTCCAATGTCATCCGGTCGATCGCGAAGTGACAGGCGGGAAACTCGCGCCAGTAAAACCATTTGCCGACCCACACGTTGCGGAACTTGCTGGCGCGTAACCTTCATTCGGGTCCACTAAAGGTGCCGCCAACTCCGGAATTAAGTCGTCCCAAGCCACCGTGATCTTGACCCAGTCCGTGGAATCGATGGGAAAGCAATATCCATAGCGAAGCGAGTAGTCCTGGCCGTCGATGAACTCCAATCCTCCCCAGCTCTTCGAGCCATCTCCTTGGACCCAGAAACTGAACCCCGCGTACGCGTCCCAATTCTCGGTCGGATTTACCCTGGCGGTGAAAAACTGCGGTGTTGCTGACTCGACAAAGGAAAACTCGTAAGCCTTGCCGGATGGCCCGTCCACGATACGTACGGTCCCAGCGGGGACCTTGGTCTTGTCCTTCAGGGCGACCTCACCGGGCTTGAACTCCACGCGGCTCGGATCCAGCAACAGCGGCGAGCCGGTTTGCGACCAGCCGGGGTTCACGAACAGCAGGACCATCACAGCGGCTGTCAATGCGCGAATCATCGTGTTATTCCCCATCGGCCTATGCCTTATCGATCCGGACAATTACCAAGTTGCAGGTCCGAGTCTGCGACGTCCAAACCGCAAATCGTCATTTTTTCACATTTTCTTGTCCAAAACATCCTGGCTTGTATCTGATTTATGATGAAGATGGCTGTCTGGCACGTCCCATTCTCGAGGTCTCTCATGGATCGTGATCCTGACCAACCGATCTCGCCAGAGGAGTTCATGCGCCTGTTTCTGCGCAGTCAGCGCGACATTTTCCGGTACGTGGCAGTCCTGGTGCCAAATGCCGACGATGCTCAGGATATCGTCCAAGAGACGGCTGTGGCGTTATGGAAGAAGCTCGACCAGTATGATTCTGGGCAACCTTTCACTGCCTGGGCTTGCCGGTTTGCCTTGATCGAGGCGCGACAGTATGCCAGAAAACGACAGCGTTGGCCGGCACTGCTGGATGCTGAACTGGTTGAGCAATTAGTACAACGGCGGGGCGAGCTGGCGGCGTGCCTGGATCGCCGTCGTGAATACTTGTCAGAGTGCCTTGCCAGGTTGTCGGTCGATCAGCGAAGAATTGTTGAGCGGTACTATTACGAGCGAATGTCGGTCGAGGTGATCGCGTCCAGAATGGGACGCACGAAAGATGCGATCTACAAGGCGCTGCAGCGCATTCGCCGCGTCTTGAGCGATTGTGTCGAACGCAAGCTCCGCTCGGAAGGAGCCGCGTCGTGAACGTCAGTCTCAGGCACTTCGATTCGTTACTTTGCGCGATCTGCGACGGGACCGCCAGTGCAGCGCAGAATGAAGAACTGGCAGCGCTGCTGCGCCAGTGACGAACAAGCGGTTGATCGCTATCTCGAGTACGTCGATCTACATGCGTTACTGTCGCATGATTCCCATTTGTGGCTCGCGAGCAGTGATCGAGATGTTGCCGAGGAGCCGTCGGTCGCGTTACGCAAGACGGCTTTAACACGTCGTCGACGTGGACGCCGCCGCTTTGTCGGGACCCTCGGTGTGGCGACCATCTTCCTGGCCGTGGCACTGGCGACTTTGCGGTTGGTGAATCGGGATGCGCCGTCCGAACACAATGTGGCATTGCCAACCACGTCGCGACGCGCGAGCTCCGCATCGTTGGAACTTGGGCCGAGCGTCAACGATATGCGTCACGTTGCCGGGCCACCGTTAAGTGGCGCATGGCCGTTGCCCAAAAACCGGGGCGGCTCGTTGCGACTTCTGCCTGTTTCCCGCAGTGTCATGGGATCGGAGGCGTCCAGCGGACCGTGGATTCCTTTGATGCCCGCGCGGTATCAACTGCCAGGCGAATATCGACGAGCAACGGCCCCGCGAACACTCATGCCCACAACGCGACCCTTCCCGAGCTCCAAGTCTGTCTTGGCAGCGGAATCGGACATGACTGCCCGCACGGAGCGGACTGCGGAGTCACCAGCTTTGGCCGCGTTGCCAAGCGATCGACCGTTTTCTTCGCGCCGGACCGTTCTGGCAGCGTCACATGCGAAGTGAGCTATCAATGCATATCCAATCTCTTGAATTTGCCTGGAGGAAGAACGATGGACATTAGAACTCGGTGGATGCTGTCTCTCTGGTTGATCGTGGCGCCAGTGCTGTCGGTAGCCGTCATTGGGAACGGGGCTCAGCAGGGCGATGGCGGCTGAGCCCGCCCCGGGTCCGACACCCTTTGTTCAAGATCGAGACCGGCCGCGTGGTGAGGAAGCGGAACTCCGCGAACGGATCGGCGGGGCGGAGGCTCGACTCGCTGAGTTGGAAGCGTTGATGCGCCAGGCGCGGCAGCGAGGTGACGAGCAGCGCGTCCGGGATCTAAGTCGTGAGGCGGAGGAAATCCGCGATACGCTAAGTGAACTCGGTCGGGCCGGCCGCGAGGAACGCCGGGAAGGAAGAGACAGTGACCAGCGCGTGCGAGAGGAACGCTTGCGGGACGAGGAGAGAGGGGCGAGGCGTGACGAGGAGCGCGAACGTATGGAGCTTCAGCGTATCGAACGGGAAGAACAGGAAGTGCATCGGCACCGTATGCAGCTGGAGCTGGAGCGAGCGGAATTGGAGTCGAGTTTTGGACGGCTGGAGATGGTGGGGCAGATTGCACGGGTGGCAGAGACCGATGTGAGTTCCGCCGCGTTTGCCGTGATGCATGTCGAACGGTTCATGGAGTTGCCCGAAGCGGTCGAATTTCTGCAGGACATGCTGGAGCAATCCAAGAATGACGCTGTGCGACGTATGATCCGCATTCGGCTTCTCGAACTCAATGCCGGACTCGATCGTCGAGATGATGTACGAATGCAGCTCAAGCATCTGATCCTGGGCGACGAGTAAGACACTCAGACTATAAATCACGCGCCCCTGTCGAGCAGGCGATCACCAACGCCAGTGATATGGCACTGGCTCGCCCTTCAGCGACTTGACTTGCGCTTCCTTGTGTTTGCGGTAGACTTCGGCAATCGCCTCGGGGGTATTTGCCACGCCACCCTCTGGATACTGCGCTGCCAGCGGGGGCTGTTTTTCGGTTAATACTCTGTATGCATCGGGGCGCCGAAACTTCAGATGACGTTCTTTGTGATCTTGAACGCCGGAGTAGAGAGTCTCGTAGAAGAAAGGATCCCCAAGTGTTGCACCTTTCACGCTCACATCAGACCAGGCGATAGCCGGGTCCTCCGTCTTGGCATCAGCGAGCCTCGTTACGTCCACTGACGCGGAAGAATTCGATTATTATATTGAGTCCACTTTCAACGACCAACACTCGGCGGGTCGCCCGAGTCGAGCGGTCGCACGTTATCGGTCTGAAGTCCCGCCTTGTCGGGTCGTTTTGTCGCGACTGGCGGCTTCTATTATACTCCCTTGAATGAGGAGCCTTGTCTGGCCGTTCCGGGAGGCCTGGCAAACAACTGTCCGCGTGAGTCCCGTGTTGAGATTCCCACCGATGAATATATCACTCTCAATTATTCGAAAAGGGAGCCGAAAAATGATCCGCGCATTGACTTTCGCAGCGGCGATCATACTTGTGGCCGCATCTGCTTCCACCGTCTGGGCGCTCAAGGACGTCGCCAAAATCACCCTCGTGCAACTGACCACAAAAGGTCAGACGCCCGATTCGATTGTCGAACGGATGCCGGCTTTTTTTGAGCAGGCGAGCGAGTATGGATCCGATCTGATCGTGTTTCCCGAATATGTCCTGGGGCATCGGATCACGGTCGAGCACCCGCGAGTCCAGAAGTTTTTCGCATTGGCTCGCCAACACCATATGTACGCCATTGCGGGGCTGGTGGAAAAAAGCGGCGACCGTTGGGCAACTACGGCGCTGGTCGTCGATCGGCAGGGATATCTGTTGGGACGCTACTACAAGTGTCATCCGGCTTCCGGCGGCCCGCCCCACTTCTGGCCTCCCGTTGATGGAAACGACGCGGAAGCCCGGGGCATACTGGGAAACCAGTTCAAAGTTTTTCACCTCGACTTCGCTCCGATTGGCATCCTGCAATGTTACGACGGATATTTTCCGGAAGCTTGGGGCTGCACGTCCTTCAACGGCGCGGAGATCATCCTGTGGATCAATGGGCGTGAGGGCATGGTCGAAGACGGCTACTGCCGTTTCGCCGCCGATGCCTACGGCTGCGTGGTGGGCGCGAACATCACGGACGGCAAGAACACCGGATTTGCCGGGCGGTTCGTCCGCGCTGCCGGCGTGCCTGAAGAAAGCCGTCTCTTCCCCCGGCTCAAAGATCCCGGGGATGGCTGCGTACATGCAACGATTGATTTGGCGGCGCTACGTCGCGGTCGCAAGCACCTGCGCACCATGCACCAACGGAGGCCGGAGCTGTACGGTCGGTTGACCGAAGACATCAAGATCTGGCAGGACTATCCCGACATTCCTTGGGATTTCCCGGAATGTGATTCACGCGTGAACAAGGCTCAGCTCGATCCACCCCCGAAGTAGCCCAGGGCTCCGCTACGGAAATCCGCAGTATGGAACACGCTAGTCCGAAACAGATTCATGACGCCGACAGGATGCACGGTACCGCCGCGTCAGGTACGCCAACGGGAACCAATTCTCAGCACGGTTCTCTTCTCTCGTGCCCCGAACTTGTATCCCCATCGTGGCGTTCCGCCACTGCCAAAGAGCATGCACGAAGCCGAAACTGCCCGCCACCGGCCTTGTGCCGGTGGAAGGCCGGTTTGAAAACTACCCTGGCCCGCGGGATCACTGGTCGGTCGAGCGGAGCTGGTGAATTCAATCGGTACTCCGCGCCGGGCAAGAACGCCTCTCCTGCAATTGGATACTGCCTCATTTGGCCTCGCGACCCAACCACATCGATCCCAGTATGCAAAGGATCTGCAGGGCATAGAGGGTGGCAAAGACTCCGCCGGCGGCCGCGATCACAAAGATGAACGGCTCGACCCAGCGGGCCAGCCACCAGCCGCTGATGTCCAGCATTACCGCCAACATGGGCAGCGGGCCGATCAGCAGCTTGAGTTTGTCGGAAATGCCCGTCATCAAAAACAACACGCCGACGAGAAACGCGAAGACGGGCATCGTCAGAATGTGAACATGCGTGATGTGCACAAGCTTGGATGTATTGGTCGGCTTGTAGACTTTCGTCTGGACCCCCGATTCCTGCACCTCGATGTCGGGCTTGGCCGTGACCATCACCAACGCGTATTCCGGTTCGCTCTCCGCAGTCTCGGCATACGGTATGTCTTCACTATCGCCGCCATCGGCGTTGTGACATTCGATACAATGTGCCTGGATGATTGCCTTGGCCGATGGGTCCCCTTCCTGCACAACCCCGCCCGGTCAAACTCGTCTTCCGGAGATTTTTTCTCCAGCCAGGCCGTCAGGCCACGAATCGCGGGTTCACCACCCTCTTCCAGATATTCACGCATGTCCCCGTCGGGACGAATCTGTGTCAGCATCTCCGAGTTGACAATTTCCTTGTCGCCCGGCTGGAACGTTCTTTCCATCCCATGGAACGTCGCTCGCAGGTCATCCAACGAGAGTCCCGGTTTGTCGTCGGCATATTGGTGCTTGAAAAAAATGTTGGCGGTGCCGAAAAGATACCCCGGTCCGACGATCAGCAGGAATAACGTCACCAACAGTTTTGCCGCTAACGTCAGTCTGGCCAAACGAATGCTTTCGCCCATTGTTTCGATCTCCTGGCTGATCTAGGCCCAGAAAGCGCGCCTCGCACGCCATTCCCAATTCAGTACCGCGCAAGCTAACACAAGCAGATTCGATTCTCAAGTCAACCGCCGGTGATTAAATGCCTCCCACTCTTGCCTCGTTGCGCTGTGGGAAAACAGGCGAGTAAACGTGACTGAGGACAACACACGCATCTTACCCTGAGGTCTTGCGGAGCGTAGTGCTCTGTCACGCCTAAGGACTTGAGTTGGGTCGAGACAAATGTGCGACGGACGTCCACGTCCGTCACGCTGCCAAGGTAGCCCATTTCACCACCGCGTGGACGCGGTGTCGTACACCGTTAAGAACAACGCTTTCCCCCAATTCTTAGAGTTGACAAGGCACTCGTCCTAACCACCCGGCAGGGATCTTTCGCCAGGTACCCACGCGTGGCGGTACCGGCATCATGCCACAAGGCGGCAGGGTTCGCGTGCTGCCACCACCAGCAACCGAGCCCATGAAAAACCGTGCCGGGGGTAGTTGACAGACAAAATCATCAGCGCTATGCTGCGCCGGTAAACTCTGCTAGTTGGTATAGGTTACCATTCGTGCAGGGCAGGTGCCAGTGGCGGGCCGCGTGTTTGTAGCGTCCCGAGCGGGAGGCTAGTGAACGAGTGTGGAAGTGAATACGCGAGACATTGAGCAACGGTTGCAGGAGTTCGAGTCTTTGTGCCGCGAACAAGGACTCCCGCTGACGGTCCAGCGCCGTGATATTCTGCGTGCCGTACTCCAGCGTGATGACCATCCCACCGTCGACCAAATCTACGAAGCCGTGCGAGGGCGGATTACCGGGCTCTCTCGGACGACGGTGTACCGCGTTCTGAAAACACTCTGTCAACTGGGAGTGCTGCGGCGTCTTCATCACCCTGGCGCGACGGCCCGTTTTGACGGAAAAGTCACGCGGCATCATCACCTGGTCTGCCGCATCTGCCACAAGGTGCTGGACGTTGAGTCGAAACAGTTGGACGAGATTCGACTGTCGCCTGCGCAACGCCAGGGTTTTCAAATCGAAGATTTTGCGGTGCATTTTCACGGAGTGTGTGCGGAATGTCGCTCAATGTATGGTGAGTGGAAGTGAAAGAGAGCAGCCGATCATGGCCAGGTACGTCTGCCCTATTTGTGGCTACGTTCACGATGAATCCGCGACAGGCGAGAGTTTTCGCGGTCTTTCCGAATCCTGGATCTGCCCGGTCTGCGGGGCGGCCAAGAGCGAGTTTCAAGTGGAGCCAGAGAAGGGAGTTGCTGCCGAACCGGTGACGCCCGCCGAGCAGGCGGGTTCGGTCGTTCAGCCGGTGACTGCTTCGGCGCCCGCAGTGAAGCAGCGTGTGCTTCAAACGCATCGGATATGTGGATATATTTTCCTGGCCCTTTACGTATGGTTGTTGATTCAGATGGTTCCGCGGCTCTGGACGTACCAGATCGAGTTCCCGGCTCGCACCGTGGTACATATCGCACTCGGTATGGCCGTTGGGGTCATGCTGTTGTTGAAGATCAGCGTCGTGCGGTTCTTCCGGCGTCTGGACCAGGCGCTCGTCCCGTTGCTGGGAACCGGGTTGTTGGTCTGGAGCGTGGTGTTGATCGGTATTTCAGTACCTGCGGCATTTCGCGAAGCGCTGACTACGGCTAATCTTTTCAGCGGAGAGAACCGCGAACGTGTGCGCACCCTGTTGGCTCAAACAGGACTGGACGATGCGGAGTGTATTCGACTGGCATCCACCGAGTCGTTGCGAAGCGGACAGCAGGTATTGCGGCAGGACTGTGTCGACTGCCACGATTTACGCACCGTCTTGGCCAAACCGCGGACACCCGCTCTGTGGCGCCAGACCGTCGCCCGCATGGCAGACCGTACCGCGGTGTTCCGTCCCTTGGACGATGAGAAGCAATGGCAGGTGACCGCTTATTTGACGGCTTTGTCTCCCCAGCTGCAGAAATCCGCACGGCAGTTGAATCAGCAACAGCAGCGCCGCGACGCTTCGATGAAGGCGGCTGAAGCAGTTGCCGCCCAAGAGGGTCCTGTCGGTGATTACGACAAGGCGGCGGCCACCGCGCTGTTCCAGGCAAAGTGTTCCCAGTGCCACGAATTGTCGCTCGTGACGGCGTCGCCTCCGGCCAGTGAGACCGCGGTGCGCGAGCTGGTCGCCGCGATGGTGGAAGAGGGACTGGATGCCTCGCAAGACGAGTTGGCCCTGATCGTGGAGTACTTGACCAATACGTATGCGAAGCAGTGAGAGACGCGATATGAGCCCACTAGCTAACGCGATACTGGGTGTTCTCTTCCTCGGGATGGGGGCCGGTGCCACGTTGTTGATGTATTTTCTGCGTGGTGCCGCAGTTCGCCCGCGGCCGGCGGCGAGTGGTCCGGCAGCGGAACCGCCAGGACCAGTGGCCGCCCCGCGGAGTGAGAACAAGTATTTGGCCCCGTGGAAGAGACCGTCCGACGGTTTCGAGCGACACCTGGACGATATTCATCAGATCGCCGAAACGGGCCGCTCGATCATCGAGCCGATGCGGACGAAGAATCAGTCGACCTCCTGGGATGATCTGCTGATCAAAGGAGCTCAATTGGCGAAATTCCCCTTGGACGATGAGCAGAGCGTACGGACCGAGACGATCCTGGGACCACGGGCCGACAAACCGCTTGTCATGGAGACCCCCATCATCGTCAGCCACATGTCGTTCGGTGCTTTGTCACGTGAGGTCAAGACGTGCCTTGGCCAGGGGAAGCGCCGCGGTGGGGAGTGCGATATGTTCCGGTGAAGGAGGGCTGTTGGAGGACGAGTTGGCGAGTGCCCACAAGTACATCTTGGAATACGTCCCCAACCAGTACAGTATCACGGACGAGAACTTGCGGCGCGTCGATGCGATCGAAATCAAGATCGGACAGTCGGCCAAGCCGGGGATGGGGGGGCATCTGCCTGGGAACAAGGTGACGCCCGAAATCGCCGCGGTGCGCGGACGGGAGGTGGGACGCGACATTATCAGTCCGGCCCATTTCGCGGATATCCATTCTCGAGACGACCTTCGCCGCCTGGTCGATTCGTTGCGGCAGCGCTCGCGAGGGCCGGCCGATCGGGATCAAGATCGCCGCCGGGAACTTGGAGGCCGACCTGGATTTTGCCTTGGCTGCCGGTCCCGATTTCATCACCGTCGACGGCCGCGCGGGCGCGACCGGTGCCGCACCAAAAAGCGTCAAGGATGCCACTTCGGTGCCCACGATCTACGCGACTCTGCCGAGCCAGCAAGTTCCTTGACCAACGGCAAGCGAACCGGGTTTCGCTGGTGATCACGGGGGGCATGCGTGTCTCGAGCGACTTTGCCAAAGCCCTGGCGCTGGGCGCCGATGCCGTGGCCATTGCCACTGCGGCGCTGATCGCCAGCGGTTGCCAGCAGTATCGCATCTGTAACACTGGTAAATGCCCGGTTGGGATTGCTACCCAGGACCCGCAACTCAGACAGCGATTTCAGATTGACGAATCGGCGAGGTACCTCGAAAATTTCCTACGCGTCTCGACCGAAGAACTGAAGACGTTCGCGCGGTTGACGGGCAACCACGATGTGCACGGCCTGTCCATTGACGACCTCTGCACGACAAACTCAGAAATTTCGAACTCGACGGTGGTCGAACACGTTTGAAACAGGTTCGATCAGGGTGGCAACGGTTGTATTACTAACAAGAGGAGCTAGATGATGAATCAAAAAATGGACCGCTGGTGGAGATGGAGTGCCGCAGTCCTCGTGATGGCGCTGTGCTTCGCGGGATGCGCGAAAGAGGACAAAGCAAAGAAGGTCAGCACGGCCGGCGGTAAGCCTGCGGTGGAGCCCGCGGCCGAGCCTGCGGCCGAGCCTGCGGCCGAACCTGCGGCCGAGCCTGCGAGCCGACGCGATGGTCGTGACCGTGCCGCTCGGTTTGCCGGAGCTGAAAATCCCGGCGGACAATCCGATGACGGCCGAGAAGGTCGAGTTGGGCAAGATGCTCTACTTCGACAAGCGTTTGAGCAAGGACGGCACGATCTCCTGCGCCACCTGCCACGATCCGCAGATGGCGTGGGCCGAGCACACGCCGACCAGCACCGGGATCGGCGGCCAGGTGGGCGGTGCGCAACTCGCCGACCGTGATCAATGCCGCCTACGCCACGGCTCAGTTCTGGGACGGCCGAGCCGCCAGCCTGGAAGAGCAGGCCTTGGGCCCGATCGAGAATCCGATCGAGATGGGACACAAGTCTGGAGGACATGGTTCCCGAATTGAACGCGATCGCCGGCTACAAAGAACGATTCCAGAAGGTCTTTCGGACGGACGTCACCAAGGAGGGCATCGCCAAGGCGATCGCCGCCTTCGAACGGACCGTGCTCAGCGGCAACTCGCCCTACGACAAGTTCAAGGCGGGCGACGAGACGGCCCTGACCGACGTGCAGAAACGCGGCATGGAGCTGTTCGACGACGTCGGCTGCTCGACTTGCCACGCGCCGCCGATGTTCAGCAACTACCGGTACTACAACGCCGGCGTGGGCAGGGACAAAGAGAAGCCGGACGAAGGGCGCAAGGCCGTCACCGGCGAGGACAAGCGACCTGGGCAAGTTCCGCGTGCCCTCCCTGCGCGAAGTGGCCAACACGGGACCCTACTTCCACGACGGCAGCTGCGACACGCTGGAGAAAGCCGTGGCCCTGATGGCCGGCGGCGGAATCGACAACCCGAACCTGTCGGCGGTCCTCAAAGGGATCGGAGCCAAGAGCGTCTCCGCCGAGGATCAGGCGGCCATCGTCGAGTTCCTGAAGGCGCTCTCCGGCGAGTACCCGGTCGTCGAGCCGCCCACGCTGCCGTGAAGGGCGATCTCAACGTGGCACTGGCGGAGCCCGTGCTCGCGTCGACGGCACTCGTCGGCCGCCACAACACTCGGGTGCACTGGATCGTCCAGTGCACCCTGCCTGCGGTGTTGACCGGTCAGGCGATTTTCGGGTCGCACTGGTCTGCGCCACTGCCGGTAGCAGCTGGTTCACGAGGGCCTTCAAGACGGTCGCGTGCGCTGGTTACGCCGCTGCGCCGCAGCTTCAGCCGATCGCGAGACGTTTCGTAGTTTCGTAGCTGGCCTTTATGTCGCTGCGACTTCCACCGTATTTGATGCGTGCTGCAAGCAACTCGTGCAAGCTCAGCTAGAGAATTTCGAACTGGAGATCACACGGTCGGTGAAGCCGGCAAAGTCATATTTCGTGGCTCATTTCCCATCGAAGAGGGTGCGGACTTCACGTCCGGTGCAAATTGGCGAGATTCCGGTCTTTTTCGGCGTTCGATACCGTTGGCAGGGGCGGGAAGGCTGTGCACTTTGAGTGAGAATTATGTGCCAACCACTTTCGATCCCGGCGGCGTGGCGTGGAAAGGAACTGTTTGAGCGAAAAGATTGGGCGGTCAAGCTCGCGTCGGAGGAAGTCGCGGAATTGTGGTCGGTTCTGGACCAGCCAACGGGCAAACCGATCACAGAACTTCAACGTGACGATATACCGCTTCCGATCTGCAGCAGGATGTTGGTTAGACTGCAGCAGGACCTGGAAGAGGGTAGCGGAGCTTGCCTGGTCAAAGGCCTGCCCCTTGACGAGTTCTCGGAAGACGAAGCTCGTCGTTTCTTTCTGGAGTGTGGCCATTCACGTAGGAACGCCGGTTTCGCAAAGCGCTGTCGGCGAACGTATCTTCAGTGTCCGCAATGAAGGGTTTCCAGTCGGTCATCCCCAGGTGCGCGGGCCGAATACCAGCAAGCGACTGAGTTTCCACACCGATCGTTGTGACGTGATTGCGTTTCTCTGTTTGAAGCAAGCGCGGTCGGGGGGCGAGAATCAACTGGTCAGCTCGGTGACGTTGTACAACGAGATGTTGCGACGCCGGCCGGACCTGGTTAACATCTTGATGCGGCCATTTCACTACGCAAGGCACAACGTGGACAGGGGAAACGTACAGTCCTGGTGCCAGCAGCCGATTTTCTCGTTCTGGGAAGGGTGTTTCGCCTGTAGTTACTTGCGCGTGCTGATCGATCGAGCTTATGCGATTGCCCGAGCTGCCAGACATGACAGATCTACAGCGCGAGGCGATGGACTATTTGGAGGAGCTGGCCGCCGATCCGGAGTTGCATGTGACGTTTCGCCTCGAGCCAGGCGATATGCTGTTCTTGAACAATTGGATTACCTTGCATCGTCGCAGCGAGTTTCAGGACGACGAAGATCCGGAGCTGCGCCGGCATCTGTTGCGAATCTGGCTGTCCGTTCCCAACAGCCGTCCGCTGCATCCGGATTTTCAGGCCAATTTCGGCGCCACGGCGGCGGGCGCCATCCGGGGCGGCATGCGTGCGGCGGGAGAATAGCGGTGCGACAGGCCGAAGAGGCGGATGCAGCAACGAACGCGACCATGGGCAGTCTCGTTGACGAGCGTTCTCGCTGGAATGGCTCGAGTCCGGCAACTCCGGCGCTTCAAAATGGATGATGCGTTTCCACCGCCAGGGTACCGCCTGCTCCCACCTGCTCCAGTACTCGGACGCGACATGTTTGCTACAATCCACTGTGAATGAACGGGGGGCTTTCGGCGAGGTCCGCCAGCAAAACCAGCCGCGCTGCGAGTGGATTGTCCAATGAGTATCGAGAAGTCTTCTTGTCTCGGACAACGAATGCTGTTTGTTGTCGTGATCTGTGGTTCGTCGCGATTCCATGTCGAGGCGTCGGAAGACAACGTGCCTTCTCCCTACCAACGGCAGGTGACCGAGCAGATACTCAAGCTGAGCAGCTCGGAAGCGAGTGCAAGAGCGGTGGCCGCCGAGTCGCTCGGCTTCATGCGAGCTTATGCCGCGGAGACAGCGTTGTTGGGGCGGTTAGATGATGAGGCCAGGCAGGTGCGGCGTCAAGTCGCCATGGCTTTGGGTTGGTGTGGCAGCCGCTTGTCGGTGCCGGTGTTACTTCAATCGCTCGATGACGAAGACTCTTTGACGCGTCAAGCGGCTCAAATTTCCTTGACCAACCTGACGGGAATGGAGTTGCCCTATCATGCCTCGGCTTCGCGTGAAGTACGGCAGGCAGAGGCCACTGCGTGGCGAGACTGGTGGTCTTCGGCATCACCCGGCGAAACACCACGAGATATCATGGAATTGCTGAGGGGACCGAAGCCGTGGCTGGAGCGACCTCGGTTGATCGCGTCCTCCACCTACCGCGGGCCTCCCGAGGTGCTGCTCGACGGTGCGCTGGGTCCGCTTTATTGGCAGACCAAGAACGTTCCCTTTCCGCAATCGTTGACGATCGAGATGCGGAAACCGGAAAAAGTTCATCAGGTGGTGGTTCACCAATATGGGCCGAGATTCGTGATGACCGACTATGAACTCGCACTGAGTATGGATAACGAGCAGTATCAGGTCCTGGTACGTGCCCGGGAGCGATCACCGGTCAAACTGGTGTTCGACGTCCCTTCCGTTACGGCACGGTATGTCCGCATCACGAGCTTTGCTTCCGCCAACCCGACTTATCCCACCACCTTTTTGGAAGTGGAGGTGAACGGTCCTCATCTGGTGGGAGCGGAATTGACGGACGAGCAGGCTTGGCGTTATGAACGAGGATTGCGCGGGCTGGGAGTGCTGGGGGGGCAAGATGCCTCGTCCACCGTTTGTCGCTTTTTGGGAGAGCATCCACCGTCGGAACCGAGATACCGTGCGATGGTCACGGCCGGTATCCGGTCGTTAGGAAGACTGAAGGAGGAGGGAGGTTTTGAGTACCTTGTGCAGTTGCTGCACGACCCGATGTGGGCACGGCGGGCGGCCGAAGCGTTAGGGGATGTCGGCGACCCACGGGCCGTCCCCTATTTACTGGCGGCTTACGCGCGCTATGCCAAGCGGCTGGATGGATCCGATCCTGTCGACGTACCGGCCGACGACAAAATGTCATTTCCAAGTGAAGATCGAATGCTTGAAACGCCCTACTGCATTCTGTTCGCACTTTGTCGGCTGGATCTGGATGCCCCGGAGACAAACGAGTCGCTTCGTCGCATTGCTCCGCTCTTGTTGGCCAACCAACCGGGTGATCACGACACGTTCATGTTGTACGAGCCTGAGCCGGGACACACGCTGACTCGTTACTTGCTTCAACGGTGCGGCATGCGGCGGGAGGCTTTGGAACACACGTTTGCGATACTCGGACAAGGGGAGGCTAACGTTCCTGCGGCGCGGGCGGGCCGTTGGCCGGCATTTGCCGCGTATCGAGCTGCCTCGTGGCTGCCGACACTGTGCACTGAAGCGGGTGATCTACCGCGTTTGCTGGCTTTGCTCGAACACGAGGAAGGCTGGGTGCGGCTGAACGCTGCGAAGGCCTTGGCCTGGCTCGGAGATCGTCGTGCCGTGGAGCCACTCGCTCAGCTGCTCGCGAGCGCGCCCCCGGAAGCGGACTTCGGCCTGAGTGGCGTCTTCAAGGACGAGGAATACATCGATCCGGCGCCACGCTGGCGTGAGGGGCTCATACGCGCCCTGGGATTGCTCGAGGCCCACGAGCACACGCAACTACTCGAACGGATTCTCGAGGACGAGCGATCGGTCCTGGAGATTCGCCGGGCGGCGGCTGATGCCTTGGCCGACTTGGGGAACGAGCGGGCTTGGGATGCGCTGCGACGAGCGGCGGCGGGGCATAGTTTCTTCAGTATTCGGCACACCGCCCGCGACGCACTTCGGGGGGGGCAAGCCGAAGGACCTGGCGACGCTGCCCCGGAGCAGCCGGTGCCGGCGTCGCCCGCCGCTCTGCCACAGCCGGCATCACGTCAAGGCACGTCGGCTCGAGAAGACGAAGTGAAGGCAATCATCTTCCTGAAAGGGAGCAACAACATACCGAATACCATCGGGACGGTCGAGCAAGCCGATCGGTGGTTTCAGACTTATGTGGTGACCGATTCGGGGCCGGCCTATCGTCCGGCACGCAACCTGTACCTGCTCAGCCCGCCGGAACCTGGCGGCCAACTCACCGCGCTGACGCAATTCGAAGACGGCTACGTGGCGGAGCCGGAGTTGTCGTGGGATGCCGCTCACGTCGTGTTCTGTCGTCGGGGCGAGCACGATCCGTGGTGGCATGTCTGGCGCGTGAATCTGGACGGCACCGGACTGACGCAGCTGACTCGCGGACCTTATCACCTCGTCGGGCCAACGTATCTGTCGGACGGCCGTATCGTGTGCGCGAGTTCGCGGTTAGGCATTCGCGACGAATACCACGGCTATCCCTGTACCGGACTGATTGTGATGAATGCGGACGGAACCGATGTCCACCCGATTGCCACGAACATCGGCCGGGACAACGAGCCGGCGGTGTTGCTGGACGGCCGCCTTGTATTCAGCCGCCTGGAGGTCTTCTATTCCCGCAACAAGACCGAACTGACGTTGCACGCCGCTCATGCGGACGGGACTCAGGACGTCGTGCTCTACGGTCCGGAACGCCGCCGCTTCTGGCGCGAGCTGGACCATGGTCCGCCCACGCCGGCCGACGGACAGGAAGCGCCACTGACTCATCGCGTCTTGCGGATGACCCAGCCACAACCGATGCCCGACGGACGTGGCGTTGTCGTGGTCACGCAGGGCGGCCTGGCTCGAGTGGGTCCGTTGCGGGACCGAGAGACGATCATCACCCCGGACAACAAGACACGCGCTTACACCACTCCCTTTCCGCTCTCCGATGGGCGCATACTCTGTGCGTCGACGCTCAAGACGCCGGATCGCGAACAAGTCGATCTGGGGATTTACTTGCTGGATCCGACCACCAAGTCGCTGCAGCTGGTCTATAACGATCCGGCTGCGGCCGACTTCGAAGCGCGACCGGTGCAGCGGCGGCGACGCCCTGACGCGATGGCCAGCGTGGCGAGGTCCAACGCTTATACGGGGCGTTTCTTCTGCGCGTCCGTTTATGACACGCAAGAACCGCAGGTCGCAACACGGGGTCGATACGTGCGCCTGATCGAAGGCGTGCCGATGGTTGCGCGGCACAGTACCCAGACGAATCCCTGGGAAGTCTGGAAGAATCACGGCGGCACATTGGCGCGAGTGCTGGGTACCGTTCCGCTGGCATCCGACGGTTCGTTCTTTGTCGAAGCGCCGGCCGATCGACTGCTTCACTTCCAGGTGCTCGACAGCGATCGCCGCGTCGTGGGGAATCAGTTGACCTGGATTTACACGCGGCCCGGCGAGACGAAATCGTGCGTCGGTTGTCACGAATCGCCGCATGCCGCGGCCGGTGGCAACTCCGCGATCGCGAGCCACTTCGAGCCCAGCCTGCTCGTTCCCCATGAAGGCGAGTTTCGCTACCGTGCGAAGGCCTGGTTCAAAGGCCATTTACCCCCGGAAATCGAAGAACGGACGCGGACGGTCCGTGCCGTCAACTTGCTCGGTCGCTGAGAGGCCCGCGGGTTGGCGATTGCCGCCGCGTCGTTATACTTTGAGGAAGTAGCGTGGCGATGGACTCGGCGGGCGCAAGCCAGCGATACACGGGGATTTCCGGTTTCGTACGTTCGGCAGTGAGCCCCGATCTTAGCCTGCCACGCGCGACACGGATGTGACAGTTCTTGTCTCCCCCAGGTCGTGGCTTCCCCTGACCGACGTATCAGATGCCACGGCAGACTACTCTCTGCGTGGAAGGCTGAGCGTACTCGGTCACCACCGACTCGACAGCTGACGTTTTTTCAAGGGTCATTCATATGATGCGTGCCATGCAGTTGATTTCAACCGTGTTGACGATCGTCCTTGTGATCACCAGTCAGCTGGTCGCGCAAGGCAATGCTGCCTACCCGGAGACCCGCAAAGTGGAACATGTCGACGAATATCACGGCACACAGGTGCCAGATCCGTACCGCTGGCTCGAGGACGATGTGCGGACCTCCGAGGATGTAGCCGATTGGGTCGAAGCACAGAACAAGGTAACTTTTGGCTACCTGGAATTGATTCCTCAGCGCGACACGATTCGGCAACGGCTGACCGAACTTTGGGACTACGAGAAATATGGTTCGCCATTCAAGGCCGGGGGGAGATATTATTATCTGCACAATTCAGGTCTGCAGAATCAGTTCGTCGTTTTTGCCATGGAGACGCTCGACAGCCAGCCTCGTGTGCTGTTGGATCCCAATGAGTGGTCGCCCGATGGCACGCTCGCCTTGGCCGGAATGGCTTTCAGCGATGACGGCAAGTACCTGGCTTATGGTATTCAGGATGGTGGCAGTGACTGGCGCACCTGGCAGATCATGGAAATCGAGTCAGGCAAGAAGTTGGAGGACGAGTTGAAGTGGATCAAGTTCGCCAGCGTCGATTGGACGAAAGATGGAAAGGGGCTCTTCTATAGTCGCTACGACGAGCCGCAGGAAGGAGAGCAGTTCCAGAGCCTGAATCTGAATCAACAGATTTACTATCACCGAGTCGGGACCTCGCAGTCGGAAGATGTACTGGTCTATCGTCGTCCCGATCATCCAGATTGGGGTTTCCAGCTGGAAGTGACTGAGGACGGCGACTACCTGGTCATCACCGTGTGGAAGGGAACGGATGACAAGTATCGGGTGCTGTACAAGGACTTGAACGAGCCGTATGGAATGCCTGTTGAGTTGATTGACAATTTTGACAACGAGTACACGTTTGTCGGTAATGACGCGACGGTCTTCTACTTCAAGACCGACTTGAATGCCGCGCGGAAGAGGCTCATCGCCATCGACATTCGAAAACCGGCTCGTGATGCCTGGAAAGAAATCATTCCGGAGTCCGAAAACGTGCTCAACGCGGTCAGTTTCGTCGGGAATCTGTTGATCGCCGACTATTTGAAGGACGCCCACACGCAGGTCGTGCTGTATTCGCCGACAGGCGAGAGGATCGATGAAGTCACACTGCCCGGCATTGGAACGGCGTCCGGGTTTGGCGGTAAACGGACCGATACGGAGACGTTCTATTCGTTTTCCAGTTTTGCGGTTCCACCAAGTATTTATCGTTTCGACCTGATAACGCGGCAGAGTAAATTAATGCGCCGGGCGAACGTCAAGTTCAATCCGGACGACTACGAGACGCGGCAGGTCTTTTATGCGAGTAGGGATGGTACCCGAGTTCCGATGTTTATCACACACAATAAGAACCTTCAATTGGATGGACAAAATCCGACGCTGCTTTATGGCTACGGAGGCTTCAACATCCCGCTGACGCCCAGTTTCTCAACCAGTCGCCTGGCGTGGATGGATATGGGAGGCGTGTTGGCGGTGGCGAATTTGCGCGGGGGCGGTGAGTATGGTGAGCAGTGGCATCAAGGGGGAACAAAGCTGAACAAGCAGAACGTGTTTGATGATTTCATTGCGGCCGCGGAGTGGTTGATCGACAACAAGTACACCAATACATCGAAACTGGCGATCCAGGGGGGCAGCAATGGTGGACTGTTGGTCGGCGCCTGCATGACACAGCGTCCCGACTTGTTTGCCGCTTGCCTGCCTGCGGTGGGCGTGATGGACATGCTGCGATTTCACAAGTTCACGGCCGGCCGCTTCTGGGTCGATGACTATGGCAGCGCGGACGATCCCGATCAATTCAAAGCGCTGCTGGCCTACTCGCCGTATCACAACCTGAAGGCCGGGGCGAGTTATCCCGCGACACTTGTCACGACAGCGGACACCGACGATCGCGTGGTGCCCGGTCACAGCTTCAAATTCGCCGCCCGATTGCAGGAGAGCCAACGAGGAGACGCTCCGGTACTGATCCGCATCGAAACGCGCGCGGGCCACGGAGCAGGCAAGCCGACAGCCAAGATCATTGAGGAGATCGCGGACCAATGGGCTTTCCTGGTCAAGAATCTGGATATGACGTTGGAGCGCTAGTGCCGTGTCACGCTTGAGAAACTGGGTTGGGCCGAAACGACTGTACGACACCGCGTCCACGCGGTATTGCGCCGCAAAGGCAGCCCATTTCGACACCGCGTGGACGCGGTGTCGTACAACGTTGAGAACAACGCTTCAACCTAAGTCTTAGGCGTGACAGAGCACTAGGCCGTGATCGGTCGAGAATGCCGGATGATGTCCACGTCTTTTTGCGGTGTGATGCCCCCTGTCCTGGGTAATTGAGGCCGTGAAGTTTGGTGTGATGGAGTCAAGTTTCTCCGGGAATCGCGTTGACCCGCGCAAAGGCACGACGGGCCTACGGATGCGGGCGCAGCGATAGCTCGCCGTGGACTGCTTCGCCATCAGCGGCCCCACAATCGGCTCGATCGTTTTATTACGCAACGCTAACTCGAACATTTCCACGGTTTCCACGCGAGGTCCGCGGTGCGTATCGGCAGTGGGCGAGCACGACGTTCGCAGGTGACATTTCTGGCTCGTGATGCCCGAATCTGCTGGAGAAACGCCAGAATTGGCCGTGGGGCGTGTGTGTGGCCGCGGCCATGCGTTGGCCTCCGAGAGGACAACAGGCGAGGCGCGAGGCTTGAATACGCCTGCGGAAGCTTGTGAAGGAGAATTGACTTCGTAAATCTGCTGAGTTACGCTATCTGCGTCGATTGGCTTGAGCGAGCGTGGGCTGCGGGTCCTGCGCCGTGCGCTCGAAACGTGGTGCGTGGAGTTGGCAGAGAGCTCTCTCTTGCTTTACAGCGATGGGTCATTGATCGTAACGGGAGGTGATGTTATGGCATCAGGTCGGCGGCAAATTCAGCGTGTGTCGATGGTGGGACTGTCAATCTTTGCGGTTTTCGCGGTTTTGACGCTCTATGTGGCGGTTGATTCGGTATCGGCCGAGCCTCCCGCCGACCAGGATTACACGGGGAGCAAGCGATGCGGGTCGTGCCACTTTGAGCAATACATGAAGTGGAAGAAGGACCCTCACGCGAAGGCTTTTGCCTTGTTGACTTCCAAGTACGAGTCGGACGCCAAATGTTTGAAGTGTCACACCACGGGATATGGTGAAGCGACGGGGTACAAAGATGCGAAGAGTGACGCTTCGTTGCGGGATGTCGGTTGCGAGAGTTGCCATGGTCCTGGCAGCAAGCATGAGGAGATCTCGAAGCCCTTCGCACAAGTAAAAAATCTGACGAAAGAGCAGGAAGAAGCGGTCCGCGGATCGATTTGGAAAGTCCTTCCCAAGAATATTTGCCTTGACTGCCACACCACCAAGGCGCACAAAGACTCCGACACGCCACCGGAACTGATAAAGAAGTGAGCGAGGTGGCGGAGCGTCTTGCCGTTGGCGAGTTGTTCGCCTTGTTTTCTGCAGCCTGCCTTGAATTAGTTGTCCAGCAACATCAGCGTCACGGCGACTCTGGAGAAGCCGTGGCGCCCGGGTGCCCGTTTTGCTTACTGATGGGACATCGTGTGTCTGCCCACGGCTGATGATGGCGGTGGGCATCACGGGCTATGACTGCCCCCACAGGGCAAGCGGTTGGGAACCGTTTGAATGAAGACCATGCTATATCTGGCGGCGCGGGCCATGACGGTAACGGTCGCCCTGCTCGCCTTCCCGGCCGTGTTGCCTTCCCCTTGCCTGGTTCATGCCCAAGATGAGGCGATCGCGGACGAGGAAAATCTCTGCATTCAGTGCCACGGCAACACTGACTTGTGGGAGGGGGACACGCTCCATCTGTTGGTTACTCCACAGCAGATGGCGGCCGATATTCATTGGCAAAAAGGAATCAAATGCCAGGCATGCCACGGTGGGAACGCAACCACATTCGATCTGCGTCAGGCCCATGCGATTGAGGATGGGTTTCGCAAGATTGAGTCCCCCTCGGACATCCCGGCTTTTTGCGGCCATTGTCACTCCAATGCAGAATACATGCAGGGGTTTCGTGCAGATGCACCGGTCGATATTGTGGACAAGTTCTCGTCGAGCGTTCATGGGCAGTACTTGAAGGACACCGGTGGTGACCAGGCTGCCAGTTGCACGTCGTGCCATCCGGCGCATCAAATACATGCTGTTTCGGATCCCCAGTCCGCGATAAGCCCGCAGAATTTGGCGGTGACGTGTGGTGCCTGCCATCGCGAGCAGTTGGTGGATTTGCGGAAGAGCGTCCATGCGAAAGCTGGCGCAAGAAGCGAGTCGGGTGCCGGGACCTTGATGGACTGCAGCAAGTGCCACGGTTCCGATACCCATGGCATGCTTGGTGTCGATGATCCTTCATCACCCGTCTATCTCGACCATCAGGTGCGCATTTGCGGCGATTGCCATGAGAGTTATCTCAAGACGTACGAGCAGAGCGTTCATGGCCAAGGTCTCATGCAGTCCGGCCTGGTGGTGACGGCGGTCTGTGCCGATTGTCACGGCGCCCATGGGATCTTCTACGCCGCGGACAGGCGATCCACGCTGCACACGTCCAACGTGGCGGAAAGCTGTGGAGTTTGTCATTATTTTCTCGCTGAGCGACTGGCCCGAAGTGTTCACGGCCAACATAGTGAACTGACTGGAGCCGGCCCGCACGTTGCGCCGGGCGGCACAGGAAGCCGCAAGCCAAGCTGTACCGATTGTCATCAAGGCCATGATGCGCTGGTACCCGAATCCGATGAGTTTCGCCGCGATCTTCCCAATCGCTGCGGAAACTGTCACGCCGATTTGGCCGACCGATACCGGTTGAGCCTGCACGGTGATTTGACCGAATTCGGATATTTGCCGGCTGCCGAGTGTGCCGACTGCCATGGCGCTCACGAGATCCTGCCGTTGAGCGATCCGGAGGCGCGGATGGCGCTGGCGAATCGCAAGAACACCTGCCAGCAGTGTCATCCCGGGGCCAGCCTGAATTTTTCCAAGTTCGATCCGCACGCGAGTTACAAAGACGCGAAGGGTTACCCGTTACTGCACGGGATTTACTCGTGGCTGGAATCTGTCATTTACATCATGGTGGGCATTTTCGCCCTGCACATGTTGTTCTGGTTCACACGGTCCTTTTTCCATGCTCGGCGATTTGGCCGCGATCGACCGTCTGTGGCCGAGCGGCCGGCGATTACCAGTTTCGTCAAGGTGGATCGGATCATTTACATCTTGTTGATCGTGTCTTTCATTGGCCTGGTTCTGACCGGTTTGCCGCTCAAATATGGCGCCTATCCGTGGGCCAAGCACGTGGCAACGGCGATTGGCGGCTTCCAGACAACAAGTGTCTGGCACCACGCTTTCGCACTCATGTTACTGGTCTGCTGCGTGGTTCATCTGGTCTGGTTGTTGGGTGTCGTACGCCGCCGCCGCCGCCGCGGGATGCAATGGAAAGCGATCTTCTTGGGACCCGACTCACCGATACCAGGTCGTCGAGACTTGCGGGACTTGCTGGGGATGCTGGAGTGGTTCCTGGGGCTGGGAAACAAGCCGAAGTTTGAACGCTGGGCTTACTGGGAAAAATTCGACTACTGGATCGCCTACGCTGGTATAGCCTTGTGCGGCGTTTCGGGATTGATGCTCTGGTTTCCCAATTTCTTCTGTCTGTTTTTCCCGGGAACCCTTTTGAATGTGGCGAAGGTGGTGCATGCGCAGAACGCACTTGCGGTTGCCGGCTTTGTGTTTCATGATCCACGTCTTCAATACGCACCTGCGCCCCGAGAAGTTCCCGTTGGACGTCTCGTGGTTTACTGGAGTCATCAGCGAATCGCATCTGAGACGCAGTCGTCCCGATTTCTTGCGGCGGATGGAGGCGGAGGGAAAATTGGATGCGTTGCGCACAATGGCTCCATCCAAACAGAAGTTGCGGAAGGTTTTTGCCGGGGCGTTTCTGTTACTGGCGACGGGGCTCTGTGTGCTGGCCATCATCGTCTTTGTCAGCTTAGGATCATAGGGGTTGGTAATGAATGATTCTCGAGAAGGGGCTTCGCACGACTCGCCGGAAGAAACACTGGCGGTTCCGGACGAGCGGGATATACTGGAGCCGTTGAGTCTGCAGCTGATCGCGAAGCGATTCACGAAGCTGTTCTGGCAGGGTGCGGCCTTGCTGGGGGCCTGTGTGCTGCTGCTGACTGTGGGGACGGGGACCGCCGGCTGGTACACATCGCGATCGCAGTTCTGCAATTCCTGTCACATCATGGAGCCTTACTACACGTCCTGGCAGGAGTCGAGTCACAAGGATGTAGCATGCACGAAGTGCCATTTTCCACCGGGAGTGGCCGAGAAAGCCCGGGGCAAGGTGTTGGGGCTTCTGCAACTGGCCAAGTATGTGACGCAGACTCAGGGGCCAAGGCCGGTGGCGGAGATCCCCGATGCCAGCTGTCTTCGGTCAGGGTGCCACGAGACCCGCTTGCTTTCTGGTCGGGTCGACTTCAAAGGCATCGCATTCGACCACGGCAAACACCTGGGACATCTCAGCCAGGGCATTGAGCTGCGATGTACGAGCTGTCACAGCCAGATCGTGCAGGGCGCTCATATGACCGTGACGGAGTCAACCTGTTTCCTGTGCCATTTCAAGAACGGGCATTTCAATGAGGGCCTGGGGGCGTGTACTCGCTGCCACCAGATCCCCGAAACCGAATTTGACCTGGGGGGCGGCGTCAAGTTTGACCATAATCTGGCATACGAGCAGGGCGTTGATTGTCAGAGCTGCCACAGTGACCTGATTCGCGGTCAAGGTGAAGTACCGCAGGAACGCTGTACCGTCTGCCATAACCGGCCGGATGACCTGAAACGTTATCAGGACGGCCCGTTTCTGCACAAGACGCACGTCTCCGATCACAAGGTCGATTGCACGATGTGCCATCTCGAAGTGCATCATTCCTTGGATGCCGACCTCTTCACCCATGCCGTTTCGCAATGCGCGAACTGCCACCCAAATCAGCATCAGCAGCAGGTGGCCATGCTGGAGGGAACGGGGGCAAGGTTAATTCCCCAGTACCAGAGTACCATGGCCGCGGCCCGCCTCTCCTGCTTTACATGTCACCAGCGCAAAGAAGTGTCGGATGTGGGGACCGTGTTGATGAAAGCCTCCTTGCAGACCTGTATCGGTTGCCATGCCGCGGAAGAGATCTCCGGTCTGCAGTTGTACCATGATCAATTGCGTGAGTTACTCGTCAAACTCGAGTCCGATGTCGGGACAATTCAGACGACAATTGACGATGCGACTTTGGAACCGGAGCGCCGCGCCGCGTTGTCGCAGCGTCTGCTGGATCTGCAGCACGACGTGCGGTTTTTGCACGCCGGTAACGACATTCATAACAGTCACTATGCCAGTGAACTGACCGCGAAGCTGGTGGAGGAGTTGACGGCATTGTATCGTGATCTGCAGTTGGATCCTCCCGATGTGCAGCTCCCCGAGAGCCCCAAACGCGTTTCGGGACAGATAGACGGCGGTGCGGATCAGGATGAAACGTCTGCGGAGCAGACTGGAACTCTTGCGGAGCCGAACGAGAATCCGGAGCCTTCAGGCAAGGAATAGTGTGACGTGAAGAAGCTGCCGGTTCTGTTGGTCGGATCGTTGATGGTGCTGCTCGCGGCACCCTGGCGTCCTGCGCGGCGCAGGAACAAGGTGCTCCGAAGCAAACCCAAGTCGCTCTGGACGACAATATGTGCGTCATGTGCCATGGCACGGAGGATCTTTGGGAAGGTGAGACCAAGCACTTGTATGTGCCTGCAGAACAACTGGCTAATGATGTCCATTGGGATAAAGGTATTCACTGCCAGGATTGTCATGGCGGGAATCCGGAAGCGACGGAATTGCGCCAGGCGCATGCCATCGAAGACGGATTTCGCAAGATCGAGAAACCGGCCGACGAGCCAGACTTTTGTGGCCACTGCCACTCCAACCAGCAATACATGCGAGCGGCCGGTTCTGCCTCGTCGGTGACGCTGGTCCAGGACTATCTCCAGAGTGTTCACGGCACGAATTTGACTCAGGTCGGCGATGAAAAATCAGCCACCTGCAGTTCCTGCCACCCTCGACACGCGATTCAAGCCAAGGATGATCCGCAATCGTCCATCTATCCGTCGAATCTCGTCAACACCTGTGGCCACTGTCACGAGGAGCCGCGCGAGAAGTTGCTCTTGAGCGATCACCAGGCGGCAGGCGAGAAGAACGCCGAGGGAACGGCAGGTGCTTTGAGTTGTGTGGCCTGCCACAGCGGGGATCCTCACGGCATGAGACCTGTTGGCGATATGAGCTCGCCGGTGTTCGTGAACCATCAGGTCGAGCAGTGCGGGAAGTGCCATGAAGAGGCGCTGACCGAATATTGGGCCAGCGTTCATGGTCGCGGTCTTCGCGATTCCGGATTGCTCAAAACCGCGGTGTGCGCCGATTGTCATGGGGCGCACGGCATCTGGAAGGGCGATAAGGCCGAGTCGACGTTGTACGTCACGCGCGTGTCGCATACATGCGGCGTCTGTCATCGATTCATCGAGGATCGCCTG
Organism: uncultured Planctomycetota bacterium; assembly: GCA_963700575.1. GTDB lineage: Bacteria > Planctomycetota > Planctomycetia > Pirellulales > Pirellulaceae > JAJRVM01. The sequence goes on from CAVOYC010000018.1 coordinate 36,095, forward strand.
CTCAAGAGTGTCCATGGAATGGGAAACGGTCCCGGAGGGGCGAGCGAAGAGCCGGCTGCCGGTGGTACGGTGAAGCGCAAACCGAGTTGTACCGATTGTCATGTGGGGCATAACTTGCCCGATCCGCGTTCCGCGGCGTTTCGTAACCGGGAATCGGACCAATGTGGCAATTGCCACACCGAGTTGAATCGTGCCTACGCCCTGAGCATGCACGGGGCCCTCTCCAACCTGGGCTACACCGAAGGGGCCAAATGCTCCGATTGCCATGGGTCTCATGACATTCTGCCGCTCTCGGATCCGGATTCTCGCATGTCGCGACAAAACCGTGTGGCGACATGTTCCATCTGTCATACCGACATGTCACCCAAGCTTGCGAGTTTTGATCCCCACGCAAATCACTACGACAGTGGACGTTCCCCGGTCGTCTATTGGGTTTACCATGGTGTATTGACATTTATCATTGTCGTGTTCGGATTCTTCGGCCTGCACGCGGTCGTCTGGTTTATTCGCGGCCTGTTTGATGTCCTGCGAAATGGCCGGCCGAAGGCTTTGGCGCCGGATGCTCCAGGGTATGTCCGGTTTCGCCCGTTTCACCGCGTGGCTCACACGGTGATGGTTGTGTCCTTCCTGGGCCTGGCTCTGACCGGTTTGCCGCTGAAATTCAGCGACTACGGGTGGGCGAAGTGGCTGGCCGCGTTACTTGGCGGATTCGAATCGACGGGACTGTGGCATCGCGTCTTTTCCATCACGATGTTCGGTTGCTTTGTTGCGTACGTCATTCTTCTGACGCGGCACTACTTCCTCGCACGCAGGCAAGGACGCTCGCGACAGGAGACGTTGTTTGGTCCCGATTCACCCCTGCCGAATCTGCGCGACGCCCGTGATTTCGCGGCCATGGTACGCTGGTTTCTTGGGAGAGGTGGCAAGCCGACATTTGAACGCTGGGCTTATTGGGAAAAGTTCGACTTTTTCGGCGCCACGTCGGATACGATCCTGATTGGGCTGAGCGGCCTGATTCTCTGGTTCCCGAATTGGTTCTGCACCTTCTTGCCTGGGGAAGCGGTCAATATTGCCAAGGTCGTGCATTCCACTCTGGCCCTGTTGGCTACCGGCTTCGTGTTTGCCATCCATTTCTTCGGCACTCACTTTCGCGCCGACAAATTCCCCATGGACATGTCGATTCTGACGGGCGTCGTCAGTGAAGAGGAAATGCGTCACGAGCGTCCGGAACTGCTCGAGCGCCTGCGCGGCGAAGGGCGGTTAGAGGAAGTGCAGACCAACGCGCCGGCTCGCGGTAAGCTCTGCTCGGTGCGGTTCGGAGGATTCGTGGCACTCTTCATTGGGCTTGCCGCACTGGCGGGAATCATCTGGTCGCTGTTGCCCTGATGCTTTTCGCCTCGACGCGAGATGCTCGGCTCCCTCTCCGTTTCTCGCCACTCGTTCCGGCTATAGTCAGCCACGATACGTGAATTCGTGGCGCCAGAATCTGAAACGGGGACCGCGCGGAAGAGATTCGTGGTAGAATCCGCCCACGCGGCTGAAACGCGCCTGTCGTTCCAGGTTGTCACTGCTACGATCGAGTACTGAAATCAATGGTGCATGAAAAATGAAAGCAGTATTACGCGTCTCCGGTCCAGGCTGCAGGCTTTTTCTTCATGGTCTCGTCTTGCTGCTCGCTCTGACCCTCAATTCGCCAGCCCGGTGCGACAGTCGTCCCAACATGATCTTGATCATGTGTGATGACATGGGTTGGTCCGACATCGGATGTTACGGAGGAGAAGTACAGACACCCAATCTTGACAGACTGGCGGCCGAGGGCATGCGGTTCACGCAGTTCTATAACAACGCCAAATGTACCACGACCCGCGCTTCCATTGTGACCGGACTCTACCCTCGTCCTCAAGGTGGGTTGTTGCAGACGCGGATGATTACGATTGGTGAAGTGCTCCAGGCGGCCGGCTACCGCACGGCATTGATTGGCAAGTGGCATCTTGGTCGGACTTCCAGCACGCATCCGTTTCATCGCGGGTTCGGGGAATACTACGGATTGCTTGACGGCTGCTGCAACTTCTTCGACCCCTCGCGTGCCGATCCATCGTACAAGGGGGGCAAGGTTCGATTCTTCGGCCACAACGACCAGCGAATCACGGAGTTTCCGGACGACTTCTACACGACTGACGCGTTCACGGATCACGCGATCGAGAATGTTCGGGAATCTGTTTCAGCGCGGCAACCTTTCTTTCTGCACCTCTGCTACACGGCTCCGCATTATCCACTGCACGCGAAGCCCCGGGACATTGACAAATATCGAGGCAAGTTCCTCTGCGGCTGGGACAAGGTTCGACAGCAGCGGTATGCGCGGCAGCTTGCCATGGGCTTGATCGACTCGACCTGGAAGCTCTCCGACACCGACTCACGCTCCTACGAGTGGGCGACGGCCGATCACGAATTTGAAGATCTGAGGATGGCGGTCTACGCGGCCATGATTGATGCGATGGACCAGAATATCGGGAGGCTCCTGGCCACCCTCGATGAGTTGCAAGTGGCTGAGAACACGGTGCTGATGTTCTTGTCCGATAATGGTGGCTGTAGCGAGGAACCGGGAGGACGTGATCCCTCCCAACGCCGACCCGGTCCCGCAGAGGATTATGTGGCTGTCGGACCGGCGTGGGGATGGGCCCAGAATGCGCCCTTTCGGCGTTATAAGAGTTGGGTGCACGAAGGAGGGATCTGCACACCGTTTATCGTACGATGGCCGGGCCACGTGCCGGCCGGCGCCATCAGTCGCCAGGTGGGGCATATCATCGACCTGTTGCCTACCTGCCTGGAGCTGGGCCGCGGTGAGTATCCGCGGCAATACAATGATCACGATATTCTGCCCGTCGAAGGGAAAAGCCTGGTTCCCGTTTTTCGCGGCCGGACGCGAGAGCCGCACCGGCAGCTCTACTGGGAATGGTCTGGCAACAGCGCCATTCGCCAGGGGCAGTGGAAATTGGTCTGGGACAAGCTGGTACGGCGATGGGAACTGTATGATCTGCGGCAGGACCGGACAGAAACCCATGACTTGGCGTCCGAGTTTCCTCAGCGCGTGGTGCAACTGGCCGCAGATTACGACCGATGGGCGCAGCAAACGGGGAATCGGCGCGTGAATGCTCCACGCGGCAGGCAGCAAAAGAAGTCTCCCGAGCCGAATGGTGGGAGTTAGAACGGTTTACCGCGGTACGTCGATTGTCCTGGGTGCCATCGGATCGCACGTGCCCCGGCCGATACTCAGGCGGCGCGGGTGGGCGAACAGTACGCAGCGGGAAAGGGTTGCGCCTGCTAACGGCGTTTCTTTCCCGATCGATCTTGATTTGTCCGGGGCCCCACGCCTGGCTCTGTGTCGTGGAGTGGCTGGCTGCAGTGAGGGCACGATTGTGCGTCGGTGGGAACAGGCTTGTTACAGTGTGGACACTTTTCGCGCCGTGTCGCCCAAGCCATGTAGACGACAATTGCCACGATCGGAACGAGGCACGCAAAAATTCCAAAGAGTTCCCCAACGCTTGCCATCGCGAGTTTCTCCCTTGCGAGGATGCTCGTGTAGCGGGTATTCATCGTTTTGAGTCTCTGATTATAACTCAAACGGTAAGTCACGCGGCCCATGTAGCCGGTAAAGCCGCAATTTTGTGGTTCGTTTTCCATCAAAAAAGGTGCGGAATTCACATCTGGTGCATATGAGCGAAAGCACAGGCTATTGCCGCGTTGGATCGGTTGGCAGGGGCGGGAAGGTTTGCACTTTGACTTACAACATCTTTTCCGCGGCTACCACGTAATGCGAGCGACAAACAACGCCCCCGTAGCGCCTTGCTGACGCGTTTGATCGTCCCAGACGCCTTCTGCCACGCTCACCCAAGACTGGCGCTCGTTGACGTCAGCGGCACCGAAATTTCCCAGCGTGGCGCCGCGCTGCGGGATCAGGACGCGCTCGGTGGCACGCAGGACACAGAGGCGATGCGGATCAACCTGGGCCATGAACAAAGGTGCTCGGTGCCGAAACACATGATCGTTGTTCGCCCCCCGTCGCGTGTACACCAGGAACAACCCGTCACCGTGCGCAAGCCAGTGTTGTTGCGTATTGCATGATCCTAATTCCTGGCCGTCGTCGAATTTCCACGCCTTGATCGGATCAAAGTGAAGCCCGTCCAGACTGACAGAAACATATGCAGCCAGATCATTGCGCAGCGTCAGGAAGTAGCGTTCCTGAAAGTGGATCAACGATGGTTCGCAGAGTCCGCGCACAACAGGCAGTTTCAGTAGATTCCCGTGTTCCAGGAATCTTAGTTCGTTGCCTTCCAGCGCGCAGCGTGCAACTGTGACCTCAAACGGGACGTTGGCCGACTTGGCGATGTACAGCGGAAGGAGAAACGTATCGCGCTTTGAACTCGTCGGTGAATCGCTTGTCTCGCACAGGAACTGCGCACAAGCGCAACGTGCGAACTCGAAAAAATCGTCTTTTGGCATTTCCAGACGCTTCCAGGCCGTCCACTCTTTTGTTGCCGGATCGAACAGTGCATACGCGGTTTGATGAGCACGTGGTTGATCCTCTAGTTGCCTGCCGTCGAGGCCATAGCGCACCTGCGCGCCGACCGCGACCACGCGACGCGACACGGGTGCCCAGAGTGGCGTAACATCGGCCACCGCGACGTTGACCTCACCGTCACGCACCCAGTCCAGCTCGCGGCGCAGCTCAGGTTCGCTCCACCTGCGACCCAGGTCTCGCGTCAGCATGAAATAGAGCCCACTGTAATGGTCGGAGGCGCGAAGGTGTTTTTGCAGCGTCATCAAGACGGTTGGCGATGAGATCGAGTCATCGCTGGGAATCGCGCAGACGCGTGGATGAAACCACAGAAATGTTCCATCATCGTGCTCGAGCACCGTTTCCAGTTTGACGTCATAATGCAGAGGACGCACTGGCGACCCGGCGCCCGCTGTTTGACCGGTGGCACGTGGCGGCATCGGCAGCCCGATCGCGGCAAGCACGAGAGCACTTCCCAGCAGTCCCCGAGAAGGCCTTCGAACGATGTGGTTGATTGCCATGACGTCACCCATTACTTGGAAAGTAGGCCAGTCGGCTGAGTTGGAAGTCGAACAGATCGAGATGGATCCTCAGGCATTGTAGATTACCAGGCGTGACTCTGCGACAATCGGATCGCAAGTTGTGGCCTGTCGCGATACGAATCCTTTGCGACAGCAAAAAAATCACTTATTCGTGGGAGTACTGACCATGCTTGCGGACCTACCGCGACCACTTACATCGGTCCTGACAGCGGCCGTCATCCTTCTAGCCATGGCTGTGCAGTCTGCCCAGGCGGCCGACGCGGCGACGCGGCGAACGTTTCGACTTGCCACGTTTTCCGCCGATGTAACGATCCCCCTGGGACACCGCTGCATGGGAATTCTCCCCACGAAATCTCAGAAGGTCGCCGATCCGCTTTACGCGCATGGGTTCGTGTTGCTGGGCGGTGGCGATCCGATCGTGCTATGCGCTGTGGATTGGTGCGAGATCCGCAACGGTGCGTACGATCAGTGGCGGGATGCGTTGGCCCTGGCGGCAGGCACGACGCGGCGGCGGGTACTGGTCTGTTCGCTTCATCAGCACGATGCGCCCGTTGTCGATCGCGGCGCGGCGCAGTTGCTGGACGCTCAAGGACTGAAGGGCGAACTATATGATGAAATGTTTCACGACCAAACTGTCGAGCGAGTGGCCACCGCGCTGAAGGACGCTCTCGCTGGCGCTACTACCATAACGCATATGGGAATAGGACAAGCACGCGTTGAGTCGGTCGCGTCGAATCGGCGCGTGGTCCATCCAGAGGGGCGGGTAGGGTTTGATCGAGGCAGCCGCAGCGGTTCCGTCGAGTTTTATCGTGACCAGCCGGCCGGGTTGATCGACCCCATGCTTAAGGCCATTTCTTTCTGGAACGAGGAGCAGCCGTTGTTGGTTCTACACGCGTATGCCACACATCCCATGAGTTATTACGGTCAAGGCGAAGTCTCTTCTGACTTTGTCGGACTGGCGCGTGATCGACGCCAACGCGATGACTTTTCCATCAAGCAGATATACGTCAGCGGTTGTAGCGGAGACGTGACGGCGGGCAAGTTCAATGGTGGGTCGGTCGAGGAGCGTTTTGCCCTGCGAGATCGACTCTATCAAGCGATGGTGGTGGCATGGAAGCAGACGCGCCGTCTGCCGTTGCAGCAGGTTGCTTTTCGCCATGCTCAGCTCCGGCTGGACATGCATCCAGCGGATCACCTGACGGAAAATGCGCTCCAGCAGGTGCTGGAGGATTCCAGCCGGAAGGTGGAGCAGCGTATTCTGGCCGCGATGGGGCTTTCAAGTCGTCGGCGCGTGGCGGATGGCCAGGCGATCGACGTCCCTTGTATCGACTTGGGGGCGGCCCAAATCGTGTTGCTGCCCGGAGAGTCGTTTGTAGGATATCAGCTGATGGCGCAGCAACTGAGCCCCGATTCGTTTGTGATGGCCATCGGTTATGGCGAGTGCTGGCCCGGCTACATCCCGACCGAGTCGGCATTTCAAGATGGCTTTCAAGATGTCTGGCTCTGGGCCGCGCCCGGATCGGAGGCACGCATGCGGGTGGCGCTGCAGCGAGTCTTGGATTAGTCGGCTCATGTGCAGAAGTCGATCGTGTCGATTGGGAACGATGATCGAACAGAAGAAAGAAGAGTGAGGAAAGAAAACAGAGAAGAGAAAGCAGACACTCAGCCTTTTGATCTGTCATGCGGGCGATTTCGCGGGAGCACCTTTCAGGTGACTCAATTTCATCCGCTCGGCCCCTTTGGCCAGCGACTTCGGTGAGCCAACCGCGTGGCAGAAGTACCGTTCGCCGTACTGTACAAGTTATGCGTCTGCTCACCATTCCGTTCACGGTCCGAAAACCAACATGAATACCGCGCTCAAATGGCGAGCACAACGCAAGGGTTGACCAAGAAATCGACGCGGCCCCTGAACGCGATTTGGCGTTACACAACTTGCCGATTTCGATGCCCTAAGCCCGCTAACCTGTTACGCTTCTAACTCGACTGTTTGACTCTGACTCCCACCGCCTTGTGCGGTGGGTGAATCTGACTGGCAGGCTACCCGTTACGTTCTGCCTGCGCGCACGCCGCCAGGCGACGGTGTTGGCAGCGATCATCGCCGCACCTGGTTCCCTTGGCCGCGCCATCCGGGACAGCTCAGACATCTGACGATCATGGTGTAAGGTTTGTTGCCAATTCTGTTGACCGCGATATGGACGCGCCACGCCGGCACGATACATTGATAGGTGCACGGTCGATGTCAGAAGCTGTGCTTTTTTCGTTGTGGCGTCCGGCGCCAGGGTGACTGGCCGCGAGGGGTCAATGGGAGAAGTGCCGTGGTCCATGATCTGCCGCCGAGTGACGGTGCAGGTGTGCCCCCCGGTGCGACCCCCAACATCAACCCCAATAAGGCGCCCTGTCCAGCCGGTGATGTGACGCGGATTCTCTCGGCCATCGAGCAGGGCGATGGCCAGGCGGCGGAACAGTTGCTACCGCTCGTGTACGATGAACTCCGGAAACTGGCTGCTGTCAAGATGGCCCAAGAGAAACCGGGCCAGACTCTTCAAGCTACCGCCCTGGTGCACGAGGCTTACATTCGCCTGGTCCATACCGACCACGCCGTGCACTGGAACAGTCGCGGGCATTTCTTCAGTGCCGCAGCCGAGGCCATGCGGCGCATTCTTGTCGAGCAAGCGCGGCGGAAGGCCGGTGCGGAGGCCGGAGGGGGGCTGCAGCGCGTGGAAATCTCGCACGTTGACCCGGAGACTCACAAACCGGCGCTGGACCTACTCGCCTTGCACGAAGCGCTCGACCGTCTGGCGGCCATATCCCCGCGCAAGGTGGAATTGGTGAAGCTGCGTTTTTTTGCCGGGCTGACGAACGAGCAAGCGGCGCAGCTGCTGGGGATCACGGCGCGAACAGCTTATGCCGATTGGGGTTACGCCAAAGCATGGCTGCGCGTGGAGATGGCTGACGCGGCTGAGACGCAGAGATGAAAATCTCCGCGGGCAAAAATTTTTCGATTTTTTGTTTCACATTTTGCTGCTCATTCTCGCACTGTTAGTAGCGGCCCGGTTTCGGGCGTCACGCGGGGAGAGACGAGATGGTCGCCAAGCGGTTTGATGAAGAAGCGATATTCAAGGTGGCTGCCGGTATTCCGGCCCAGGACATCCGCCGCGATTACCTGCAACAGGTCTGCGGCGGCGACGAGGCACTTCTTGGCCGACTGCAGACGCTACTCCGGGCTCATGATGAAGCACCGAGTTTTCTTGAGCCACTCGCTCCGAGTATCGCCGCCACCATCGACTTCCCACCGATAACCGAGTGCCCCGGCACACAGATCGGTCCCTACAAGCTGATCCAGGAACTGGGCGAAGGCGGCTTCGGCGTGGTCTACCTGGCCGAACAGCAGCCAATGCATCGTCAGGTGGCGCTGAAGATCATCAAGCCCGGCATGGATACGCGGGAAGTGATCACGCGCTTCGAGGCCGAACGCCAAGCCCTGGCCCTGATGGACCATCCGAACATTGCCCACGTGCACGACGCGGGAGCGACCGAGTCAGGACGCCCCTACTTCGTGATGGAACTGGTGCATGGAGTGCCGATAACGGATTATTGCGACCAACATGACATGACGATCCGGGAGCGGCTGGAGCTGTTTGTAACCGTCTGCCAGGCGGTCCAGCACGCCCACCACAAGGGGATCATCCACCGGGACATCAAGCCGTCCAACGTGCTGGTGGCCGAGGACGAGGACGTGCCGATCCCCAAGGTCATCGACTTTGGCGTAGCCAAGGCCACTGGAGCGCGCCTCACTGATCGGACGACGCTCACCGGCCTGGGCCAGCTGGTGGGTACCCCCATGTACATGAGCCCCGAACAGGCGGGACGCAATGGTCAAGATGTGGACACGCGCAGCGACATCTATTCGCTGGGCGTGCTGCTGTACGAGCTGCTGACCGGCAGTGCCCCCCTTCGACAAGGAGCGGTTTCGCGAGGCGAGCTATGAAGAGATCTGCGCCATCATCCGGGAGCAGGAGCCTCCCAAGCCGAGCACGCGCATCACGACGGTGGGGGAGGCAGCCACCACCATCTCGGCCCATCGCCACGCGAGCCCCGCCCAGTTGAGCCGCACGCTGCGCGGCGAACTGGACTGGATCGTGATGAAGGCCTTGGAGAAGGACCGGCGGCGGCGCTACGAGACGGCCACGGCGCTGGCTCAAGATGTCGAGCGCTATTTGCAGGACGAACCGGTGGAGGCCTGTCCGCCTTCGAAGCTTTATCGGCTGCGCAAGTTTACGCGGCGCAACCGGACCGTGGCCATGGCGACGGCGGCCGTGAGTCTAGCCCTCCTCCTCGGTGCGGGGATCGCCACCGGTCAGGCTATTCGCGCCACCAAGGCGGAGAAGTTGGCGGAACAGCAATTGCAGATCGCCGAAGAACAGGGGCGGTTGGCCAAACAGCAGACCCGGTTGGCACAGAAGCAGAAGCGGCTGGCCGAAGAGGGCGCAGCCCGTGAGCGTGACCTGCGCATGGAAGCGGACACGGCCCGTAACCAAGCCGAGAAGGTCACGGACTTCCTGGTGGAGATCTTTCGCAGCCCTGATCCCGAGCGCGACGGCCGCACCATCACGGTGGCGGAAATGCTCGGTCAGGCCCAGACGCGGGTGGAGACGGAGTTTCGGACAGACTCACTTCTGCAGGCCAAACTGTTGGGCGCGATTGGCAGAACATACTCGGGACTCGGCCTGGTCCAGGAAGCCACGGAATTGTGTCGGAAATCCTACGACATGCTGCGTGATGCGCTCGGCCCCGAGCACGCCGACACGCTCGCCGCGATGCAAGACTTGGCGGACGCGTATCATGCGGCCGGCCGATGGGAGGAATCACTACCGCTGAAGAAAGAAACGTTGCGACTCAGAAAAGACGTGATAGGCCCCGAGCACCCCGACACGCTGAAGTCGATGAGCAGCCTGGCAGAGTCCTACCGAGATGCGGGGCAGCTGGAGCAGGCTCTTTCATTGCACGAGGAAGCGCTCCGGCTGCGCAAAGAGAAGCTGGGCCCGGCCCACCCGGACACGCTGGATTCGCTGGGTAGTCTGGCAAACGCCTACCAAGATGTGGGTCGGTGGAAAGAAGCCCTGCCACTGTATGAGGAAACACTCAGGTTATGCGAGGCGAAGCTGGGGCCCGACCACCCCGATACGCTAATTTCGATGGCCAATTTGGCAGGGGCCTACGACTCCGCCGGGCGGTGGAACGAAGCCCTGGCATTGTGTGAGAAGACACTGCGTTTAGCCAAGTCGAAGCTGGGCCCCGATCATCCGACAACGTTGAGCCTATCTGTCCAATCTGGCAGGGGTTTATCGGAACACCGGCCAACTGGAAAAGGCTTTGCCTCTTAATGAAGAGGCGCTCAGGCTGCGCAAGGCGAAGTTGGGTCCCGAGCATCCTGATACGCTCATGGCAATGAACAACCTGGCGAGCATGTATTGGAGTTTGGGTAAGCTCGATGAGTCCATTCCCTTGTTCGAGGAGACGCTCAAACTCTGCAAAGTCGTGTTCGGAGACGATCATCCCCAGACCCTTCAGCTGATGGTGAATCTGGCGGCGAATCACATCTCTGCTGGTGGGCTCGACCAGGCCATAGCGATCCTGGAGGAGGCACTCAGAAAGAGTCGGGAAAAGGACGTACCAGACTTCAGCGTAACGCTTCAGTGCATGAATAATTTGGGCGCTGCCTATTCCAGGGCGGGCCGTTTCGATCAGGCTGTCCGTCTTTTCGAGGAGAGGCTCAAGCTATGCCAGGAGAAGCTGGGTCCGGATCACTTGGAGACACTCACGTCCATGAAGGAACTGGCTACGAATTACGTGCGCGCCGGAAGGACGAACGAGGGGCTGCCACTCTGGGAAAAGGCACTTGAACTGCACAAAGAGAAATTGGGGTCTGAGCATCCCGATACGCTGACTGCAATGAACGTCTTGGCCAGAGACTATTGGCAGCTGCAAATGCTCGACAAGTCCATTCCCTTGTTCGAGGAGACGCTCAGACTCTGCAAAGTCGTTTTCGGAGACGATCATCCCGAGACCCTCATGGTGATGGCGAATTTGGGCACGAACTATCGGGACGCCGGTCGGTTGGATGAGGCCATACCACTCCTTGAAGAGGCACTCAAAACGTGTCGGGAGAAGCTGCCCCCCGAGCACCCCACTACGCTTCCAACGATGAAAAACCTGGCCTCGGCATACCAACGCGCCGGACGACTGAACCAGGCGCTGTCACTGTACCAGGAAACACTGCGGTTAAAGAAGGCCAAACTAGGTCCCCAGCACCCGGAATCGCTGGCTTCGATGCATGATTTGGCGATGGCCTACTACCTCGCAGGGGACAACCAGGACGCGATTCCGCTCGCTGAAGCGTCGCTCGCGCACCATCGCGAGGCCCACGGGGCCGAGCATCCAGGAACTCTGCAAACGATGAACCTGTTGGTGAATGCCTACCGCCAGGCGGGTCGGTACGAAGAGGCCCTGCAGCTGGCCACCGAGATGTGGGAAGTGACGCAGAAAGTGCTCGCACCTGACAATCGGCAGGTTCTTTACGCCAAGCGAACCCTCGGCAGAACCTACTGCGACGCCGGTCGAGTCGCCGAAGCCGTCACGCTATTGGAGGAAGTCGTCGCGCGGCAGCGCGAAATGGACGGTCCGCAGCATCTGCAGACATTCCGTTCCATGCACTACTTGGCTGTAGCTTACTCCCGGGCAGGGCAACTGGATCAAGCCGTCACGCTCCTGAAAGAGACAGTAGAGGGACGGCAGACAGAAGCTGGGCCGCGAACACCCTGACACGCTCGAATCGATGAGTCTGCTGGGCAGCCTGCACGTGCAGCGCGGCCAGTACGCGGAAGCCGAGCCATTACTGTTGGAAGCCTACGCAGGGATTTGCCAAGCGTCAGGCCGCTGGCAGCACGCCCTACGACGATGAACAGGTCCAGGCTGCCCTGACGCATCTGGTGGAGCTCTACGAGAAATCCAACCAGCCGGAAAAGGCTGCTAAATGGAAGAAAGAGCTGGACGCAACCAGGGAGTCAATAAAACAGGAGGACGCGCAAGGAGAAGTAACATCATGTGCGTGGCGTGAGCGGTTTGCCGATCGGACCGACCGACAGCTCACGCGATGCAACAAGAAACCGATTCAGTTGATTTTGTTTAGTGCCATGAAAAGTGGCCGGTGAGTGTTACCGCCAAGCAACCTTCTCACCGGCCCAGGTGTCACTCGGGCGCTCGTTGTCTGCGCCAGGAGACTTTCTTCATGATAGCAAAGGAGGACTTCAAAGCCCAGCATTCACACGCGAAACGCACTACACGGGCGAACGGTCTGCATCTTTCTGTGTGCCACAGGGCACCCCGCGTGTGCGCGGTACCGGCCCACAGCGAAGACCGTCGGACAATCACAGCCATCCGGATTCCTAACAGTTACCCGTTTCTGCCGAGCTTTTCACGGGGCCTGCCCGCGGCTCGGCTCAACCACCCTTTCACAGGAGACTCGAGAGATGTTACGCACCAGAAAGTTGATCGTCGGGAGTTTGCTCGCGACGGCCATGTTCATGGTGGCCAGCGACCTGGTACTGGCAGGAAAGCCCGCTCCGCCACCGCCACCGCCATCGTTGCCTCCAGTCCAATACAGGATCAGGTTCTTTGAAGTGGTTTCAGAGGCCAGTAGTGAGTGCCCATGAGTCCGATTCAGGAAATGAACAATGCCGGTCAGATCGTTGGCTGGTATTACAGGATTCTGCCGACGATGAACGCCGGGCATTTCTTTACGATCCAAATGATCCGATCACGGAACCAGTAGATGACAAGGGCGAATACATCAACCCGCGTGGACAAGCGGCGACCTCAATACATTGGTCGATCCGGATTGAGTCCCGACGGGATGGAGTCTCGCATCTGCCCACGACATTAACGACCGGGGCGATATCGTCGGAAGTCTCGAGAGAAGGGGTCGTGGGGTCGGACGATAATCGGCGTGGTTTCCGTGATCGACATGAATGCTACGGATACGAGGACGGAATTGCCTGCCGCCCAGCTGTACTCGATTCCCGGTGAGGACAACCTCGGCAGTTCGACATTTGTTTACGCCAGCCGAATCAACCAGACTGGCGATGTATTGGGTCGCTACGCGATCGGACGACTCGTCATACGGCTGGTATCTCTTCAATCGAGGGCTCTATCCGGCGCTACTCCTTACGCATTGATGACCTAAGTCTTCTCACGGTTACCAACAGCTGCGTTCTCAGCGATGTTGTATTCGATGGCAACGGTGTTCCCGTTGGACCAGCGATTGTTGGCACAGATGAACTCGGAGTCTTTCGATTCTGGCCTTGGCGGTGTGATGGAGAGGTTTGACGTGGAACTTTGCAGTACAGCCCCGAGACATGAATAGTAAAGGTTCATTTTGTGGCGAAGGGTGGTTTGAAGTGCCACGATAAGAACACGAATACGACGCAGGTCTTGCACCGTATCTAATTGGGCTCGATGGCAGTCTCAAAGTCGTTGCCGAGATTACGGCCCTAGCGTACGGCATAAACTCCAACGAAGACCTGATTCTGCAACGGGACCGACCCAGATGCTTTACCACGCTGATCTAGGGCTCTTGACATCTCACCGATCTCACAACAGGTACAACGAACGACCTGGAAATATGGATCAGTTCCCAACCGGTGGTGGAGGACGTGAATGACAGAACGATACGCGGATCTCATCACTAATCCCGATCTAGTCACAGGCGATCATTTTGGGCAAATTTGTGGCTGGCTCTATCAAGACGATAAGTTTGGAAACCTTGTGAGACATTTAGGATTCCTGCTCACTCCACAGCCATCACCTTAATGTAAACACGCGGCGGCATTGCTCCTTCAACTGCAGCGTGCTGGGCGTTGTCCAGCACTGGCGAAGCCAGTGCCACTCGCTGCAGTCAAACGCGATGCAACGTCCATTGCGCCAAGATGATCCAGGCAGTGGGGTAGTGGCCATGACTGCACTTGCGCCAATACCTGGTCCGGATACGCATCGCAGCCCTCGCAGAGGGCGACCGAAACTAGCCCAGGGCGAGCGCCGTGGCGCAGCCACAAGCGGAGCCCTGGGTGGACGAAGCGAATCGTTCCGGCGGCCGAGCGTGAGAGCGTGCCAGCACGGCGCCCGCCGACCGAGGCCGCATCGCGTGGCCGATTGTATCGTGTCCTGCACAGCGCCCGAGGCCCACGGCGGACGATTTCGGTCTCGGCCACGTGCCGCATCGGTGGCACGTCGCGGGCTCGACCGATGGGTGTTGGGCGCGCCTACCCAGGGCTTGCTCGGCCGCCTACGGCGGCCGCTGCGGCGCCTGGGCTAGTTTCGGTCGCCCCTTGCGGGGCTGCCGGAGAGGCCGAGAGCGCGAAGATTGAAAAGTAGAGGAGAATGCAAGATCGTTCGCCGTGCTTTGAGCACACGCGCAACGAAGTTGACTTGATCGGATGAAACGAAGCGGCCGGTGAGTCCTACCGCCAAGCAGACTTCTCACCGGCCGACAGGTCACTCGGGCGCTCGTTGTCTGCGCCGAGGAGACTTCTCTACGATGATAGCAAAGGAGGACTCCAAAGCCCAGCGTTCACAGGCGAAGCGCATCACACGTGCCGAATTGCTTGCATCGTTCTGTGTGCCATGGGGCACCCCGCGAGTGCGCCGTAACGGCCCACAGCGTAGACCGTCGGACAATCACAGCAACCATGTTTGTCACGATTTCCCCGTATTCGCCGAGCTTTTCGGGGGTCCTGCTCCGACTCGGCTCAACCGCTCTGTCACAGGAGACTCGAAAGATGTTACGCACCAATAAGTTGATCTTCGGAAGTTTGCTCGCGACGGCTCTGCTCGTCCTTGCCAGTGACCTGGCCCTGGCAGGAAAGCCCGCTCCTCCAACGCCGCCGCCAAGCCTCCGGTTCGGTATCGCATCAAGTATGTTGCACTGCCGGAAAACGCCGAACCCGACGTTGTTCCTCTTCAGCCCGGAGGCATGACCAATGCCTTTTCCACGGACGACGGTAATTCGTGGCACGTGCGAGTCGTAGGGCGATTTAGAGTGGATGGGCTCCAGTTTGCATTTCTCTATGATCCAACCGTCAATGCGAATGAAGTTATCGATTTGAACAGTTGTTTTGACAGAAGTAACGGTGTACCGCCTGGATGCAGACTGTCTGGGGCATGGGATATCAATGAGCACAAGGTTGTGGTGGGTAGCCTTCGGGATGAATCTGGGACATACGTGGGTGGCTACGCAATAGACTTGGCAGCCGACACTCCTATGGTGGACCTGTTGCCGACCCCCGCCTGGTTGACAATCTCATCGTCTATAGCCCGGGGGCCGATGAAAATCAATGAAAACGGTGACATTCTGATCAGGTGCCAGGACGCATCCGGGACATGGGGTTCGTTCCTTTACAATCCTGGCATCTACAATGGCAACCCGGATGTACGAGCTGCCAGGGATGGAATACCGCAGGACTTCAGCGACGCGTACGTACCAGAGTCACAGTTCATACAGGGAAACTCTTTCCTCTTTCAACTAAACAATCCGGTGATTGATCCTGAGAGTCTTGAAGTGGGTGCGCCCCGCACAAGTGGCTGGCGATACAGAGGACGGATTTGCCTTCCGATATACGTCGGGCACCTACCCAGTCTACGAAGACTTTGGCTTTCAGGTCACTTATATAGGTGCGCTCAATGATGACGGCGCTTTCTGCGGACAGATCGTGATTCCACTGAACAAGAACAGAAACACATATCAGCCGTTCCGGTATGACGACACGGCTGGTGTTGAGCCCTTGTCACCGGCGAGCTCGTCTTCTCGAAGATCGCCGCACGATATGAACAACGCCCGGGACCTAATTACTGTGCGGTCCGAGGTGTATCGCAACGACTGGGGCGGTTGGGTGGCATTGGACAATCTGTTGGTTGGGACACCCACAGATCTGGCCCGGTGGTATGAAGATGTTAGGGGCTTCTTGTACGTGCCATTTCTGAGCGATCGTATCCCGCTTGACAACAGTGATGAAGAGGCTGGCATTATCGCCGGAGGAAGAAACAACATCCTGGTGATCCTCACACCGGAAGTCGCGCCCCAGTAGTCGTCGCCAGCGCCGCGATACGACAACTCCCCCGACGTGCTGGCACGTGCAGCCGGGTAACTCGTGGCTTGGATCGCACCACAACATCCTACCGCCGGGTCCCTCACGCCCGGCGGCACTGGCCAAACTGGCCCCAGGATGAGAACCACTGCGGAGAAACGGTGCATGGCACGTTTTTGTAGGCAAGATGGGCAGTCTGGGTTGCAGGAGAGGAGAAGAGCAACCTGTAGTTCGAGTTTTTGCGCAATGCTGAGGGATTTCAGACGCTGATGGTGATTCTCCTAATAGAGGGCCTGACGTTGGCTTCGGGCGGTGTGCCCCGGTCCGTCTGCCGGCCAAAGGACCAGAAGTCGGGAGAACATGTCATGCCGCGCCCCAAGCGATGCTGTCCGGGAGGGACCATTTTTCATGTGCTGAACCGCGGAAATGGACGGCAGACATTATTTGCCACATCGGCAGATTACCTGGCATTCGTACGTGTCGTGCAAGAATCCCTGCTGATTGTCCCCATGCGGATTGGTGGTTACTGCTTGATGCCCAACCACTGGCATTTTGTTTTGTGGCCGGAGCGGGACAACGAGCTTTCCGACTTCATGCACCAGATGACGTCCACGCACGTGCGTCGCTGGCAGAAGGCACATCACTGCGAAGGAGAAGGTCACGTCTACCAAGGGCCGTTCAAGTCGTTTCCCGTGGAGAGTGACGAGCATCTCTATACGGTGTGCCGCTACGTCGAGCGGAATGCCGTGCGTGCCGGACTGGTCGAACGTGCTGAGCAATGGGTATGGGGCAGTGCCTGGGCTCGGCTGCATCCCGGCGATCCTCGCAGTCTGCCCGTGTGCGAGTGGCCCGTTGCTCGGCCAGACGATTGGCTCGAGCGTGTGAACCAACCGCTGACCGGCGCCGAGATCAAGGCACTTCGCCGTTGTGCCGAGCGTGGTCGCCCTTATGGCAGCGGACCCTGGATCGACGCGACCGCCAAACAGCTCGGGCTGCAGATCACGCTCCGCTCCCCAGGACGCCCGCCCAAGAATACGTGATCAGACAACTCTGCCTGTCTTGCCCTATCGACCACGAAAACCGTGCCACGCACCATTACTCTGGGGACAGCGTGGTCCCAGTAGTTATACCTTTGATTGTACGCTATGAGGCGCGACCAAACTCGAGCGACCGATGCGTACCGCACCGCGTACGCAAGCACGATGCGGCGACTCGCTGACTCACGGTGGCGCCGGTGGGACGTGCCAGAAGGTAACTCTGCTTAACCGCTATTCCCGGAGCACCGATCGGGAGCGCATGGTAGATGTGCAACAACTTAAGCCCCGATCGGTGCGCAGGGATGCGCGCTGAGGGCAGGAATGCCCGCCGCGTCCGCAGACGCTCCAACAAACGGGTCGCAATCTGTTGTGGACGGAACAACGTGTCATTGCGATTCGATACTCCGTTGGCCCGTGCGCATCCCTCCGCCGCGTCCGGTGTGGAGTCTGCGCGACATGCGACGTTGCTTTCCGGACGCGGCTCCGGGCTGAGCGGTTAAACAGGCAAGGCCACGGAGGTAAGACTTGCTGGACGCAATTGCAGGGTTCCCGGTCCAAATATAGAATGGGAACCATAGTAACCTTGAGCGAGGGCGTTTCGACCCGCGGTTCATGCCGCGAACCGAGCGGTGGTTTGCAGGTTTCTTTTGGTACGAGCCAAACCGTGACCTTTGAAGCTGCGACGCAGTTGCAGATTGAACGTCTCCGGGCCATGACCGGCGAACAGCGGTTGAAGATCGCGCTCGACTGGCACGAGTTCGCGAGCAACGTATCGCGCGCGGGAATTCGGCGGCAATATCCCGAGGCCGATGAAAAAGAGGTGGAGCGTCGCCTGCGGCAACGCATCGAGTTGAGCCGCACACGAGAACTGAAAGCGAGTTTCTAGTTGACGTTCTCGATCGGCTCAACCAGGCAAGTGTCCGGTACATGCTGACCGGATCAATGGCCAGTAACTATTGGGGGATCCCGCGAACCACGCACGATCTTGACGTCGTCTTGCTGATGAAGTCGGACCAGGTGGATCAACTCATCTCTGCGTTCGAAGCGGATTTTTTCATCCAGCCCGCGTCGGTCCGTGCGGCGTTTCACGTCGAACGGGAACTGGACGACCTGCTCACGGGAAAGCTCAAACCCAAAACCACGTGATGTTAGATCAGCTCAAAACGGAAAAGTCAAAAATGCAAACCTCAAACCATCGTCGCGATGTCCTCGTTGTCCTCTTGCTTCTTCTTTCATTCGCTGCGGAGGCATATGCCGAGAAAACTGATTTCAAGATTGTCGGCTATCTGTCCGGCGGCAATTTCAAAAAGATAGATGAACTCGCGTTGGACAAGCTTACCCATCTGAACCTGGCTTTTGCCAACCCGAATCAAGAAGGTCGTCTCGTATTTGGCCGCGGTGCGGACATCAAGCCAATTGTAACGAAGGGTCACGACGCAGGGCTGAAAGTCTACGTCTCGTTGGCGGGAGGTGGCAGACCACCTGAAACTGCCTGGAGAACGGCACTGCAACCGGCCCACAGAGCGACTTTCATAAGGAACATTCTGGCTTTTGTGGAAGAGAATTCCCTGGATGGAGTGGATGTGGACATCGAATGGAATCTATTGCCCACAATAGGTGAGCTGTACACGCCGTTCGTGATTGAGTTGAAAGAGGCCTTACATGCGAAACGAAAAGGCATTACTGCCGCTCTTGGGGCCACCGGCTTGCACCAGGCAGTTAGTCAGGAATCACTCGAAGCTTATGATTTCATCAATGTGATGGCATATGACAAAACCGGCATATGGAGGCCCGACGATGTGGGACCACATTCTGCTTATTCATATGCCGAGGAAGCCATTCGATTTTGGACGCGAGAGAGAAGAATACCGGTCGAACGCATCGTACTGGGCGTGCCGTTCTACGGATATGATTTCACTCCGCCTGCTCGATATGTTTCATATCGCGAAATCGTTGAAGAGGATCCATCACTTGCTTACCAGGACTCCGTCGGTTCAAAGTACTACAATGGAATACCGACAATCGTCAGAAAAACGGAGCTGGCGAAGAAATCGGTGGGAGGTGTGATGATTTGGGAGATTTCATACGACACACTGAATGAATTGTCCTTATTGAGAGCAGTGCATCAAACGGTGACGGCCGGTGATGGCAAGGTTAAGACGTTTTATAGAGATGAGGATGGAGACGGGGTAGGCGATCCAAATAGGCCTGTCCAGGCATGTGAAGCACCACCCGGTTACGTTGATCGACGTCGATGACCGCGAGACGCCGGTTGCGAGACATTTCTTCGACAATGCCCGGCCCCATTGCCGCAGTACACGTGTGGCGGGATACGGACAAGGCGCTGTACACTGATGGCCAGATCGTCGGCCTGCACGCCGCCACCGGAGCAGCATTGCCTTGCGACGGCCCGAGGGTCGCGATCCCATTCAAGCGGGTGAAGACCATCTTGCTTCACCTGCCAGCAGAAAGCAGACACCCAGCCTTTTGATCTGTCGTGCGGACGACTTCGCGGCAGCACATCACCTCCGAGACAGTACGAACGCTTAGAAACGAGTCATTGGTAGTAGGTCGTGGAGCGGCGCGTGGGAACGGCAACTCGTTTTGACCGCCAATGCAGCCGCGAGCGCGCATGGCGAGCGTTAGAAAGCCGAAAGCAGACACCCAGCCTTTTGATCTGTCGTGCGGGCGACTTCGCGGCAGCACATCACCTCCGAGACGGTACGAACGCTTAGAAACGAGTCATTAGTAGTAGGTCGTGGAGCGGCGCGTGGGAACGGCAACTCGTTTTGACCGCCAATGCAGCCGCGAGCGCATGGCCAGCGTTAGCGCCGTCAGCGGCGCGTGGAAGACCTGCCCCGTGGGCGGAATCATCGCGCTACGTGAAAATGCTTCGGGCGGCGGCGGCACCTTTGAGATGGCTCGCCTCCATTCGCGCAGCCACTTTGGCCAAGGACTTCGGTGAGCCGACCGCATGGCAGAAAGACCGGTCGTAGCTATCCACCGTGTCAAGCCATTTCTCGTGGTTCAAGTCGAGGCGGTCCAGGATCGATGCCAGATCCTTGGGGATCTTGCTCCGCTCACCACTCTTGAGCAGTCGGGCCGTCCACTTGAGCAACTTTACGTAATCGGCCAACGAGATGGGAAGCGATCCCAGATCCGAGGCGCGACGTCCGCTCCGCGAGGAATACGCCAGTGCCTCGTCCGCCTTCCGCTCGGGGCGCAATGTCAGTTCCGCCATCCAGCCATCGGCCCGATCGCGGGCATTCTTGCGCTGCGATTGGGCCTCGAGACGCTGGAAAACAGACGTGTAACTGCGCGGTTTCCGGACTGTCGGCTTCCCCGGCCCGAATCGGATTCAGGTCCACGTAGATCCCACACAGCAACAGCCCACTTTCATCGGTGATTTCCCGGCACTTGAATCGCGTCGCCCAAAACCTGCCGGTACAGTCATCCTCGAAATTGGCGCGTCGGGCGATATTCTCCAGGAGAATTCCCATGAACCAGGAGATCTTACTCAGCCGTCGCCGCATCTTCTCGATTTGCTTTTTGTTGCCGACCAGCTTGTCGATCCTTTTTTCATCCGGCTCTGGCATCTCGTCCGACATGCATTTGGCCAGCTTGGTGATGGTCAGCCAGCGGTGCGCCACTTCGCGGGGCCGCAACCGCGCGGCGATCTCAGGCCGGGTACGGAGCACGACATGCAGATGGTTACTTAATTCCGCGCGGAATTCCACTTCAATGGTGAACAGCTGTGCCAACTGCTCTTCCCGGTTGACGATCCAGTCGCGGCGGTGTGAATAATCTTCTCCACTGGGGGGATCGAGGCCACAGAGAAAGGCACGGCGGACACAGCGTGCGGTGCAGTGGAAGACGGCCTTGCGGGCACGGCCCAAGAGTTTGCGGCGAGCACTGGCAACCATCGGACAATTCCTCCTTGCGTGGGCAGAGTGGAGTCACCACAGCTCGGCCGCTCGTGAACGGCACAGGGTGTAGCACCACACTGCACGGAAGTAATTGCCCGCCTTTCCGTCGCCAGATGAGAATCATCCTACCATAATGAGTCCTTGGTGCAAATCCCGACTGAACATGGATGACATGCGCATGTCACCTTATACCCGCATGGAGGGGGCGTCGCGTCGTCGCGCTGTTTCGACCGCCCTGCACCAACGACGACGCGGTAAGAATCGGCGCGAAAGGGGTAGCGCCAAAGGACTAGAGAAAGGTTTAGAGTGTCTGAGATTGGTATCCCCAGTCATCCGGAACGGCCAGGTTCTCACAGGCTCCGCGGCCAAAGCGCCACGTGAGTCCGAGTCCGATCCAGTAACTTTCGATGGAGGTGGTGGTGAAGTTGGCAAGCTGCTGGGTGTTGCGGAACATACCTCCTGCCATCAGATCCAGATCGATGCCTGGCAGGACGTCTGTGACCCCAATGCCGGCGGAAATGCGATGCTGGCAGGTGACCGCCATAAGACCCTGGGTATAGCGCACGGCAGGAATGCCACCAGGTGGTGTGATTCCACCAATATTACGTCCAGGTTGCTCGTCAAGCGGATTCTCTGCCCAGACGTATCCCGCGCGAAGCTTGTACTTACCGGTTGAATACTGAGCACCGAGCTGCACTACCAGTTGATTGTCATACACCGATCGAAACAGGTCAGCTTCGTCCCACAGTTTGTACAACAGATCAGTTGCCAGCAGCAAGCGGCCGTCCATCAGTGTCTGATTGGCCACCCCGAAACCGATATTCTGCGGCAAGTCCATGTTCACATCTTGATAAGTCTGGTTGAAGGCAAAAGCCACAGCGTTGTCAAACCGGAAATGCTGAGCCGTCTGGTAGTAAGCTCCCAGGGAGGTACATTCGGTCAGGTCATAGTTCATTCCAACGGCGCCCCGCAAAGCGGTGTCAGGAGTCATGCCGCCCAGTTCGACAAACGGGGCATCGAAGAAGGCGATTCCCATCGCCAGGCTACCACCGACGTGTAGACGCTCAGTCAAATCAGCGGCTAGAGCGACCGGCAGGGAGAACGATATGAAGGCAGAATTCGTGCCGTTGCTCTCCGGTATTTGACGAAAGTCCACAAAGCCTCCACTAGTCGTCACGAAAGCCATCCCCAGCGTCGCGGGCAGTCCCAATGCACTCAGGTCCTGCGTCACGCCGATGTTGCCCAGGGGTAGTCCCTGCGCCGATGACTTGGCCGAATAGGGGTCTACGTCCAGCAGCACGATAGGGGTGTGTTGGGTCAGGTTGTAAGTCGGCTCCGCCCAGCCGCCACCAAAGAGAAACTGCGTGCCATGAAATTGAGTCAGCGTGGCGGGGTTGGCGTTCACAGCCGAAGTCAAATCCTGTGGACGGGCGATTCCCGCACCGCCCATGGCTCCCGTGGCCGGCATTAGCGTGTTGTTCAGTTCGACTCCAAATGTCTGGGCATGGGCCTGACTACCGGTAAGGCACCAGAGCAAGCAGAGAAATCCGCCGATAGAACCTGGTAATTGCACACGAGTTATGAGCTGCCTCCAAAGTATCGGCGTGATCCCTGCCCGCGGTTGACCATGCCCGCGCACGACAAGGCTTGTTCAAATTCATCGACATCCGCAGCTCAGCAGACTCTAGAAAACCTCTGCGTCCAGGCCGGGGATTTGGCGTTCGTCTCTGCCTACCATGCAGAACCAGGTTGTCCACCTCGAACGTACTCAGGGCAATTAGGGGCAGAAGGCACAGTGTTCACCCGTATGTGCCCCAGGCCCGTTACCGACTGCAAGTTGCGCCAGCATGCGACGCGTGGCGCATGCGAGACAACTTGTGATCCGCTTTGACACGTTTGCACGATTCTGCTACTGTCCCTCCGCTTGTCGACCGGCAGGGGCAATCGAAGTCCGCATTCGTCGTTCGGGGTTCTGAGGGGGGCTGTCGCATCACAAGACACGGCTACCGCAGCTACGGGAGTGAGCCAAGAGATGTCGCCTGGCAAGAAGCTCAGCACTGGGAGCATGCATCGTGATCATCGTCACGGGCTATATGGCATACGTGGGAGCTTCTTCCAGCTGGAAATACTATGTGACGGCAGATGAATGCTTGGCCGATATGACCCGTTTTGAGGGTGTGCGTGTGCGCGTCAGTGGGGGCGTGGCGCCGGGCACCCTTACGATATCACCCGAAGGGAATCGGCGAGTTTTTCCTTGTTGGGCCAGACGGGCACATTGGAAGTCCACTACGAAGGGCCGCTGCCGGATAACCTGGCACAGGCCGTGGACGTCGTGGTCGAGGGGCGATGCGAATCGGGTGGCACGATTCGCGCCGACAAAGTCTTGACTCGCTGCGCAAGCAAGTACGAGCCAGAACCGACGAAGGCCGTGCGCACTGGCGGAGGATCCGCATCGGCGTCAGAGGCTGCAGCAAAGGAAACGCCATGAAAGTCGTGGGCGAATTGTGTCTGCTCGTCGCCTTTGTCGGTTCGGGTTTTGCCACGTTCGTGCACCTAACGCAGTCGGGGCGACGCCAGAGGTTGCTGCGTGCAGCGGGCACCGCCGCGGCGCTGCTGAGCGTACTGGCGGTAACATCGGTCGTCGGCGTTTTGGCGTGGGCCTTATACACCAAGGATTTTTCTTTCAAATACGTTGCCAACTACTCAGATGAGTTGTTGCCTTGGTACTACTCGCTCTCGGCTCTATGGGTGGGCCAATCGGGTTCACTGCTATTGTGGGCCTGGTTCTTGGGGCTGTTGATTATACTGTTTCGCTGGTGGCCTGGACGGAACCTCTCGGAGCTTCGTGATCCGGCCCTGGGCGTGCTGATGGGTTGCCTTTGTTTCCTGTTGGCAGTCATGGTTTTTGCTGCCGACCCGATGGAGGCGAATGTTTCCACGCTGGGCGGCGGTGCTGGTTTGAGTCCGTTGCTGCAGCACCCGGCCATGCTGATCCATCCGCCGATCATCTTCTTGGGTTACGCGCTCTGGACGGTCCCGTTCGCCCTGGCCGCATCGGCACTCCTGACGGGGCAATTGGACGTTGGCTGGATCCAGCAGGCTCGAACTTGGGCACTCTTGGCCTGGACGGTGCTGGGTGCGGGTATCTTGCTGGGAGCCAATTGGGCCTATGAGGAACTTGGCTGGGGCGGCTACTGGGCCTGGGACCCCGTGGAAAACGGATCCCTGTTACCTTGGCTGACAGGGACCGTGCTAATCCACGGCATGATGACCTGGCAGCATCAGAGGATGCTCAAGAAGACCACGATCATCTTGGCCTTTCTGACGTTTGGTCTGAGCAACTTCGCCACATTTCTGACACGCAGTGGAGTGTTCAGCAGCCTGCATGCTTTCAGCCAATCGCCGATCGGCTGGCTTTTTTTGTTATTCATGTTGGTGACCCTCACGGCGGGGATCGTCATGCTGTATGTGCGTTGGCAGAATCTGACTGCTGAAAGGTCTATCGGCAGTGTGACAAGTCGCGAAGCGGGTGTCGTCATCGGCGCGATTGCTTTGCTAATGCTTGCCGGCGTGGTGCTGGGCGGCACTCTCAGTAGCGCCGTGTCGAGCGCTCTGGCCGGAAACGCCATGTTGGTGGGTCCCGCCTTCTACAACAACGTCATGATCCCGACCGGTCTCGTGTTGATGCTGATCACGGCGGCGGCGCCTCTGCTGCGATGGGGTGCCGCTCCGACGACGGAGCAACGACGTGGTCTGTTTGTGTCCGGATGTGCGGGCGGCATCGTGATGCTCGTCGCGGTCATGTCTGGCGTCCGTAGTCCCACTGGGTTGATCGTCGCTGGTCTCGCATCCTTTGCGGTGTTTGCGCTGATCAGCAGCGTGGTTGTCGAGGCTCATCGGCGGGTCCCCAAGCCGCTGCTTATCGGTATGGCGTCCATCCTTCTGTTACAGCGCCGGCAGTACGCTAGTTTCCTGATTCACCTGGGATTCGTCTGCCTGGCCGTGGGTATTGCCGGATCGTCGTTGGGTAAACGCGAGCAGGGCTTTGTGTTGACTGAGGGGCAGACGATCGAGTGGGCTGGACGAGAAATACACCTCGTGGGCATGGTTGAGCGAGAGCTGCCCGAGAAGCTGATTGCGGAAGCGGAGTTGAGAGTGACCGATCCGCGGGGACACGTTGTGCACTTGCGTCCCGCGCAACATTTTCACCGTCTTCAAGAACAGTGGACCACCGAAGTAGACATTCATGCCACGTGGAAGGGTGATTTTTATGCCATCCTTCACAGCGGTGACCTGGAGGGCAAATTGTATATGACGTTCGTCGAGAATCCCCTGATGCGCGGGATATGGCTGGGTGGCGCGATCGCCATCTTGGGAACGACCATTCGTATCTGGCCGTCGCGCCGTCGAAATAGGAAGGCAGCCCGGTTGGACGTGCGTGATGATCGAAAGAATGCCGGCCGACGGCCGCCGCCAAGCCAGCGGGCGGCCGCCTGACGATGGGCGTGACTCACACGACCCCTTGAGCGTTCGTCCCGAGAATCTGACTCAGAACAATCACGTTGTGACCCCTAAGCAGACTAAGTCGTGAGCCGATCTTCTCGTCAGATTACCGTAAGCGAAATGGAGTTTCCGCTCCAAGCGAGCGGCTTGTCCAAGGACTTCGGGCACAGAGTCGTGTTGCGGGGGATTGATTTCCGATTGGCGGCCGGTGAGTTGGTGGGACTGATGGGTGCCAATGGTGCGGGCAAGACAACGCTGCTGGGTTGTCTGGCTGCGACGGTGCGTCCCACGGCCGGAGTTGTGCACTGGTTTGGACGTCCCGCGATGGGCCCGCCTGCGCGGCGGCGTTTGCTGGGCATGGTGTCGCATGAAAGCCAGTTATACCCTCAGTTATCACTGCAGGAGAATCTCGTCTTTGCCGCACGCATTTACGGCATGGATCAGCCCGTGCAGATCGCTCAACGCTATCTATCAGAGGTCGGATTGAGATCGCATGCCAACCGTTTGCCGTCGCAGGTCTCGCGCGGCATGCGGCAGCGAGTTGCGGTTTCGCGGGCATTACTACACGAGCCGCCGATTCTGCTGTTGGATGAGCCGTTTTCGGGATTGGATCAGGAGAGTGCGGATTGGCTGACTGGGGTGCTGTGCCGCTTGAGGGATGCGGGCCGTGCCATCTGCTTTGTGACGCACGACGCTTCGAAGTTGTCCCGTTTGACGGACAAGATCTGGTGGCTGGGCAACAGTACTTTGACTGCACGACCTTTGGGCGACGAATGCGCGGGGTGGACAGAACGGCAGCCGGGCCGTGCGGCATGAACTGACTGGGGAAATGGAGTAGACAGGTGCTGGCACATTTCTGGTGGATCATCCAGAAGGATCTAATGAGCGAGTTTCGCGCTCGCCGCACATGGCCAGCCATGTTGGTGTTGGGCGTCGTCGTGGCGCTGGTGTTCAGCCTGCAGATGGATCTCTTGCTGCAGCAGAAGCAGCGGATCGTGGGAGGTCTGTTGTGGCTGGCGGTTTTCTTTGCCGGCATGACTGCGATTGACCGTTCCTTTGCGGTCGAACGCGACGAGGGGTGTTGGCAGGGAATGAAGCTGTGGCCCGTAGGTCCCAGCACGATCTTTTTGGCCAAATGGGTAGTCAATGTTGTAGCCTTGCTGGCTTTGGAATGTGTGCTGATACCTCTATTTTTTGTGTTGGGCGCTCTGCCACTGCTGCCCCATGCTGGGGAACTGGCTTTGATCGCCCTGCTGACCAGTCTCGGACTGGCCGCCGTGGGCACGTTAGTCAGTGCTCTGGCGACCAGTAGTGAACGGGGCGGCAGTACACTGGTATTGGTAGTATTGCCTCTGGCGATACCCGTCGTACTGGCCGCGGCCGAATGCACGCGTCTGGTCGTGCAAGGGCAGGTAGACGAGTCGTGGTGGCGATGGATCCAGTTGCTGGGTGCTTTCGCGGTGATCTTCACAACCGCCGGCACACTGCTATTTGAATACGCGATCGAGGATTGACACAATGCAACGGAGCACGGTCTATTCCGGAATGACCAGCGTGATTTGGCAACTCTTCGTCGTGGGATTATTGGCCGCCGCCATCCTGTGTGCCTGTCTGGTTGCTCCGACTGAAGCCACGATGGGCCAGGCCCAGCGGATTGTCTATTTGCATGTGCCGGTGGCCTGGTTGGGTTTGTTGGGATTCGTCGTGATGGCCGCCAGTGGTGTGACGTACCTGTGGCAACGCAATTTGTTCTGGGATCATTGGTTTCAGGCGGCAGGTGAGTTGGGTTGGCTGTGCGCGAGCTTGACGTTGGTCACCGGTTCCTTATGGGCCCATGAAGCCTGGGGCACATGGTGGGAGTGGGATCCCCGGTTAACCACAGCTTTCATTTTGTGGGGGATCTATTCCGGAATCTTAATGGTCCGTTCCGGCCTGGAGGATCCGCACCGCAAGGCTCGTGTTGGCGCGGTCTTGGCCATCCTGGGCCTGCTTGACATTCCGTTGGTGATCATGGCCACACGCTGGTTTCGTGGTTTACACCCCGTGGCGCCCGAGATGAACCCTGTGATGCGTTTCGCGTTGCTGATGTGTGTTGTGGCGTTGACCGTGTTCTTCGCCTGGCTGGTCCACCAACGCCGGCAGCAAGTCACTCTCGAGCAGTTGGCCGACCGACTGCAAGCGTGTGGCGACAGGTAGCTCGGCTCTCCCGAGCCGAGCAATGGCAACAGAACCGTAACCTCACCGAAACGAGGAGGTCCTAATGAACACGTTTGTAGCGGGATACATCATCGTCTGGGCGTCCGTGGTGCTGTATGTGCACATCATGGCGGTTCGCCAACGGCGTCTGACGGAGCAATACAAAGAATTGCAGCGGCAGGTCGAAAATCTCAAGGATCGAGACGCTTCGCTGCCACGCGCCGCCTGACACGAGGAGGGGGATCTGACCGTGGGATGGGCATTAGCTTCGTTACTCATCGCGTTGGCCGTCAGTGATCTGCCGAGCAGTGACGCCCCAGGTCGCGTCGCGGGCACGATTGAAGGTGTGGTCGTGAACGCATCGCAGGGAAACGCTCCGGTGCCTGGTGCCGAGGCGATTTTGCAGGTACAGTTGGAAGGCCAGTTTGCACCCGTGGAGCGTACCGAGACGGATCAGCAGGGCCGATTTCGGTTCGACAATCTGCCCGTGGGCTCAGAAGCCGTCTACTTGCCGGGCGCGGCGCGGGACGAGATCTTTTACCCGGGCCGGCGAATTCAATTGACGAAGGGGCGATATGCCTACGTGAAGGTGTCGGTCCACGATGCGGTCAGCGAGCCGAATCCGCTGGTGATCCGGCAACACGAGGTCGTCATTCGCGGTGAGCCTGGCGCACTGCACGTGGTTGAGGCCATGCTGGTTGACAATCCACAGAACACGACATACGTGGGAAAGACAACGCAAGGCCAGCCCATGGCAGCCACGTTTCGGCTGGGGATTCCGGCCGATTTCGATCGCCTGACATTTCAGCAAGAATTCTTTGGACGCCAGTTCCACTTGGTCAATGGCCAGGTCGTCACCACGATTCCTTGGACACCCGGAAAACGCTGGCTGCGATTCACCTACTCGATCCCCAACGAAGAGGCCCATTGCGTGTGGGAACACCAGCTGGATGTGCCGTGCGAGCACCTGCTGGTGCGAATTCACCATGAGCATCCCGAGGAGATCACCAGCAATCTCGGTGAATTCACCGAAGTGACCGAAGGCGAGGCTGTTTTCGAGTCTGCCGGTACCTTGTCGGCGGGTCACCTGGTCCAGGTGTCACTGGGACAGTTGCCGCGTGCATGGACGTACTACGCGCGCTGGTTGGCACTAGTGGTATTAGGAGTGTCCGTGATGGGTGCTGCCTGGTTGCGTGGCCGCCGACAGCGACAAGTTGTTGACACGGTCATCGCGACCGCGGCCAACGCGCCGCCGCCGAACATCCGTCCCTCCGAGACTGGGCAATCGCGTGTGGGAAAACAGGCGCGCAAGAAACGCCGTCGTCGGGCGGCGTGAATCCCGGGTCGCCGAAATGCTCTGGTCTACAAGGGAAACTCGTTGTTCCACACAAACTCAGCCGATGCGTGCGCAGTAGCTCTGTATTGCCACAGGGTCTTTTTCCGGTGGATATCAGGTTTGCAAGCTGAATGCGATGAGCGGGCCTCTGTTCGGTCAGGTGATCGTGCTGAATTCAAATCGTATTCGCGGTGAGACCGAACCAAGTCGCGGCGTGATTCGGCCTCGGCCAGACGTCGATTCGGTGGATGTCCTAATTCTCGGCCGTCTGTTAGCCATGCTCGTAACGCGGTAGTTATCAAACCCGGAACCACCGACACGAGGTCGGTGGGGAGCAATGGTGCGGTGTGCCACGCCGACGTTAGTTTTCAAACCCGGAACCACCGACACGAGGTCGGTGGGGATCCTGCCTGTCGCTCACATGCGTCGATGACGCTGATGCACCACCGCTCCGTACTTGTTTCAAGAGGCGGTGCGCACCGTGCTCGCGAGTTCCCACAACTGGTTACCTCGGCAGGCAACAATAAAGAACGGCCCGTGCCGCTGGGGCGACGGGCCGCTCTGTTGGGTTCAGGTTGTCGAATCAGCAATCAGGTTCTGGCCGGCCAGATCAATACACTCCGCTGACACCGGCCAGGAACATATGCGTGGTGCCACTGTTCCAACCCGTCTGTTGATCCTCCCAGTCATAATAATTGTAGCGGAAGTAACCGTTCAGGTTCTGTGTCAGACGCAGGTCAGTCCCGAACATATACCGCCAGGTATTGGTACGGACGCCAAAGTAGTTCCCCAGGTCGCTGAAGGGAGCGCCGGCGGCCAATGCTTCGGGAGACGAAGCTGGCTCCGTGATCACATTTCGGCTTCGTACGTACTCCACACCGCTGGTCAACGTAACGTTTTGGGAGTACGCGAACGCCGCGCCCAGGTTATATACGTCGGCTCGGCCAGCGTAGTCCCAAGGCGAAGTGAAAGGCTCCGGGCTGGTGACGTTCCCGAGGGTAATATCCTGTCGGATCCAGTTCGAGAAGGTCGCGTAGCCACCGGTGAAAGACCAACGATCGTCGGGAGCGTACCAGCTGCTGATGACGATCGGATAGTTGTCCTCGTCGAAGTAGACATAGGGAGCCGTGCTGTAGCGGTTCTGAATCCAGAACGAGCCGGTCAGCATGAAATCGTCGGAAGGGTTCCAGTTGCCGCCGATTTCCACTCGATCCTCATGACTCGGCTGGTTGCTGTTGAGGGCTGTATCGATGTCGTACTGGTTTCTTTGGGTAACACCATACAGCGGACCCTGCACGTCGATCATGCGATACCGCACGTACGAGCTGAACTCGTTTGACCAATCTTGTTGCAGACCAATGTGAAATTCGTTGAATTTCGATGTTGGCTGAGTCCAGATGTTATCGGACTCCAAGTGGTAGGTTACGTGGTCCCGTTCGATTTGACGGTATTCATAGCCACCTACGACGGCCAGACGAGAGATCGTGCCGCACTGGTCGTAGAACGGGCGCCAGCGGCTTCTGAATCCCAGCGTTGAATATTGGCGATCTACCGGGATCATCGGGGGGTCTGCATAAATGGGTGCGACCGGCTCGTACCATAGATTTGCCTGGCCGGGGTAGCGCGTATCGAGCGCGGTATCGTCGGGCGAGTTGTTCTGGGTAAACGATTTGCCGTAGGCGGTCAGCAACAGACCGTCGATGGACCGGTTGGTCAGCCGTGCGTCCACACCGTAGAACTTGCGGTCTGTATCACGGAACTTGTTGTGAGTATTCCCTACGTGCCCCAGAACGTAGAGATCCGTCTTGGGACCCAGCTCTGCCAAAACCTTCAACCGGTCGATCGCGGTATTGTTGTCCGGCACAAAGGCGTAAGCAATGGTATTCGTGTTGCCGAAACCGTAGTTGGTCCGTGTCGTGCCGTAGGTCACGATGTCATCACTCTGCTGAAACGACTGCATGGTACGCGAGTATTCAAGCGTCAACCAGCCGAAGCGGGCGGTGATGACGGGTTCGACTTCCATTGTCAGCCAATCGATCCGTTGTCCCTGGCTGACAACGTGGCATGTGTCATTCGGGTAGCTCGGGTCATTGCTGGGGTGAAGCGGATCGACGCTGCTGGCGTCGAAACAGTGTGCGGCCGAATTGGTTTGCCGCAGACCTTCCTTTTTCATTCCCCAGAAGTTTAGCCGCCAGGAGACGTTTTCCGTCATGTCACCCTTCACATGTGCGCGAAACTGCTGGACGCGAATCGCATAGTCCTCATTCACGTTCAGGTCTTCGCCCCACATCGGGTAACCCGGATCAGGTTCGGGAAGCGGCGGGTTATAGAAACCGCCCAGGGGCGGGAATCCATTGGCGTCTGCCGGGCCGCCGATCGGGTTGTGTCCCAGGCGGTGCAGGAACCGGCGATAGTCCACGTCGGCACTGACCCACGGATTATAGAAATACAATCCCGCCAGCGTCGATTGGTTTTCCGGCCCGGTGGCGAAGAAGTCAATGGTCTTGTAGCCGTCGCTGTGCAGACCTTCCACGTCCCAGAATGGTGAGGACTCATCCAAGCCCATCCATTCCCCAACGCCGTAGGGTGCGCCTTGATTGGCCAGTCCCCACCAGCCGAATCGCGCGGCCAGTCTTCTGGCTGGAGTCACCGGCTCGCAGGTGAGCCAAGGTGACCCGTACGAGGCTTCGTAAGAACTTTCGAGTTGAAAGCTTTGATCTGCGATCCCAGGGTCCTCGTCGGCCAGCGACGGCTCCGCCGCTGCGGCAGGCGCGTCGTCATCCTGCAGGTCCGAGATCCAGGCGTTGATTGCGTCATAAGATTCTGGTGGTTCGGCAACCGCCAGAGTTGAGGAGGCCAGCAGAATCGCTGCCACTCCCAGGATATAGTAATGGTAAAGTCTCATCTCTCTTTGCTCCCCTGAATATGCTGCCAATTGTCTCAGATTCGTGAACCGCTCCACCTTACCGGAACATGCCACCGGGCATGTGATTCTGCGAAGGCAGATCGCTGCCGTGAATCTGGGCGTGACAGGCCGTGCAGTCGGTGTAATAGGCCGCCCGCAACTGTGGGATACTATCGATATTCGCTCGTGTACCTGAACCGGGCGGCGTGTTAGGCCGCGGACCGCCGTGCAGACCATTGCGATGGCCGGCGTGGCACCGGAGACAGAGGAACGTGGTGGGCTGTCTGAGCAAATTGTTGGCGACGCTACCGTGAGGCACGTGGCAGATGCCGCAGTCCTCGGTCACGGGAGCGTGTTCGTAAGCGAATGGGCCTTGCTTGTCGGCGTGACATTTGTAGCACAACAGATTGGGCCCATCCTGGTGCAGCGAACGATCTCGTTGGCCGTGAGCATCATGGCAATCCGAGCAGAACATCTTGCCTTCCTTCACCGGATGGTGCTGAGGCAAGGCGAACTGACTGTAGACGTTGGCGTGGCACTTGTAACAGGAATCGGGTTCCTGTACCGACATCGCCCGCTTCTTGTTGTGTTTGACGTTCGTGTGCAGGAAGCTGACGCCTGTGGCTTGCGGGAATTCGGCAACCGACGAGCTGGGATGCGGGTTGTGGCAATCGGTGCAGGCTACTCCATACATGCTGTGCGTGGAGGTATGCCAGGCCATGGTTGGTGAATTCTGTTTGTGGCACTGCAAGCACAAGTCTTGCCGTGAGTATTCCAGGATATTGCCGTGTGAGTTGTGGCAGGTCGTGCAATTCAGCCCGCTGTCACCGCAGATCTGGTGCGGACCGGCGACCATTGCAGACTCTTGCAGGTCTCCATGGCATTTGAAGCACGTATTTGGCGCGGCGGCGCCCAGGTTATTCGACATTGACCGCAGAGTGCCGATCGGCGTCGGTTCCTGGAAACTGGCCAGCTGGATCGGTTGACCATGCTGGTTACGCGCCACTTCGCCCGGTTCCGTCGTGGGTTGGGTCCCCGGCGGGACGTTATAGTGCGCGTTGTGGCAAGCCATGCAGGATAACCCGGCGTGAGCATGCTTGGATGTTCGCCAGGTCGCACCCGGGGCACAAGCATTCTCCTCGTGGCACTTCATGCAGACTTCGGACGCCTGGGCCGGCTGCATGGTCCGGAAATTCAAGATCAATCCTGGCTCCTTGCCGCGTGTCTTCAAGTGTTCACTGGCCGGACCATGGCATGCCTCGCAGGCTTGACCTTCCTGATGAATCCCGCGGTGCACGTTCTGTTGGAACGTCTCGGTGTAGGCTTTGTGGCAATTCAGGCAGAGCTCATCATCGTTGACAAACTCCGCGCCGGGGATAACGGGTACAGCGGCCCGAATCGCCGTCAGAGAAACCTGCTGGAACTTGCTGTTGGGCTTGGGCCAACCTGGCTCCAACTCCGTTTCCGTGCGGCGGGGTTCTGAGCGTGGCGAGCTGCAGGAGGCGAACGTTAAACAAAGTAACGCTGTCAGGCAGAGCGGCGCCCAAAGAAAGGTCTGGAAAGTTGAACCGGAACCAGACAACCGGTAGCGATGACGATCGCGCACGACGTCGCCTCCTTGCTTGAGGGACAGAATCCATTCAGAGCAGCGAGACGACGCACCGTCACGCCGCGTAAGGTATGCAATTAGAGTTGCCCGCCTGGCTGCGAGTCCGATTCCATAGGACAAGCTCCCGGTTCCGTCATGGAATCGGGAGAGTGTGGTGCCAGGCACAGCTCTGGGAATCTACGTGATTCATCGCACGAATCGGCGGACGTTTCTTGACGGTTTTGTAAATTTCCCCAAACTTATGTAACTTTTTCACAGCAACCGGGTTCGTCCGTTTGTTCGATAGTCGCTCTGGATGATGTGTCTGCGATAACTGGGAAAACCTTGCCGGTTAGGCACCATGCGTGTCACCGGCCGGTATCGCTGGCCACCTGTTGTCACATAGCAGCCGGTATCAAATCGCAGTCTGCACACGGTGTGCGCATGTTCGTGACTGCGGGATCCTGCCGCAGTAGACAGCAAGCGATTATGCGGAGCAACTGCTGCGGACTTTGCGATGCTACCGTCCCGGGGGAGACCAAAGGGGACAGGGACATTTTTGGTGGCAACTGAGGAGACATAGGTTATCAGAGCGTGTCACCGGCGCGCGACAATCCGCCTCATTTCTGCGAATTCCTTGTGCGCCCTGAGAGGTTGGGGATCCAAATCGTGATTCGTGCAGCAGTTAACATCCGCGCAGGTGCGACGATAGCACAAAGCCCGTCACAGCGACGCTCAGCGTCACGTGTTCGCAAGACACGCGTCTACCCAGATTGCTGCATCTTCCGCAGCAAATGTCCCTGTCCCCTTTCCCTTCCAGCTGCTCGGGATTCACGGTTGGTATTGGAATCCCATCAAGCATTGCTAATCGGCGGGCCGCAGCGTCCGGATCGCCCATACCGGCCTCGTCGATGACGAAATGAGACGTGACCACATCGTCGCGTGGCCGTTGTTCGTTCAGCCAGCGTTTGGCTTGATCTTGGAGCACGGCTACGCCGGCTTCGAACTTGGCCACGCTCCCCGCATTGGGGGCAGTTGACCAAGGCAGGAAGGCCGGCATGCGTCGGGAACCGATCTTGCTTCCGGTACCCATAACTCATACACTCCCACCCCACCGATGTGGTGGGTGGCGCGCTCGGTATGCGCTGTGACAGCGGTCGGCTTGTTGACGTGCCGCCCTGCAAGGTTTCAGAGAGCGCTGGCGACCAGTACCCGCGGAGCCGTGCTGCTCGAACGAGGTGGAAAGTGAACCAGCTTGTGTCTCACATTCGTCGACTGAAATGCCTCCGGTTCTTTGGCGTGCATCTGAAACTGCTGGCCTCGGCTCGTTTAGCCGTGGTCTTGCTGGCCGTGTTGTCCGCCGTTCTGGCTTGGGGAACGCTGCTGGAAGCATCTCAAGGCCGCGAGTACGCCCACTCGGTGATTTACACTAGTCGAGGGTTCATCACTTTGTTCGTTTTGTTGGGTGCCAACGTTCTGGCTGCCCTTTTGGTGTGGCTGCCGTGGAAAGTGCAACAGATCGGTTTTGTAATCACGCATGTTGGGCTACTGGTGCTCTTGGTGGGTGCCGCACGGACCATGCTCGAGGGAACTGCGGGGAGTCTGGTTTTGGAGAAGGATGAGGGATGCGACGAACTGGTCATGACCGACCGCAGCGTCCTCAAGATCGTCTACCCAGGCGAGCAACGAAGAGTCTCGACCGAGCTGGCATTTTCTCCCGGCCCGGTGGATTGGCCGGATGGTGAAGAGTTGGATTTCGGGCAGTCACGAGAGCTGGGTGTGAAGATCGTGAAATTCGTGCGGCATGCCACGGAGCATGTCACGTGGGTAGCTGACGACCGGGACTATGAGGGACCGGCCCTACGATTACGGTTAGATGGTCCGCAGGGGGATCCGGTGGCGGAGGATTGGCTGGCGGCTACTCTCTACGGTGGTGAAGCAGTGATCGGTCCAACCGGATATCAGCTCTGGCCGCTGCAAGTGCCATCGATGCTGGAGGATTTCCTGCGACCGCCCACAGAAGGACTCGGCAAAGCTGGAGTTCTCTCGATGCATTACCAGGGAGAGATGCATCGGGTGAGCGTAGACGGTCGGATCGGCCAAAGCGTGCCACTCGGAGATACTGGGATCCAGGTTGAAATCGCTGCTTACCATCCGGACGCCAAGCCGAAACCGGATGGCGGGTTCTTTACTCGCAGCGAGCGTCCGCGGAACCCACTTTTGGAGCTGAAGGTCAACATGCCAGAAGGGAAGGAGCCACTTCGGCAGGTTGCCTTTGCCAAGCGGCCATTGCTGGTCATGGACGGGGTGACAGGGCAAATATGTCCCGTGCGATTCTGGTATCACCATCCTGAAATACTGCCCACGCCGGGAGCCGATTTCGTGCAGTTGCCCGACGGCCGACTCTACTGCCGCGCCACGGTCAACGCCTCTCATGCTGCTCCGCAAGAGGTCAAGGTGGGGGATCAGATTCCGTTGGGCAGCCGATTCAGTCTATCCATCCTGGAGTACATGCCCCGCGCTCGACGGGACGTCACATTCCGTCCGGCGGAACAACCGTGGGCAACGGACAACAAGCCGGAAGCGGCCGCGCTGCTGGCGGTCGATCTTCGCGGCGCGAATCAAAAAGTCTGGCTAAAACGCCGGGATCCCGAATACGGATTCCAGACGTTGTGGACGGATCGCGGTGGCGTGATGCTCACTTTCGACTATCAGCGTCAACCGCTTGGTTACACGGTGAAGCTGCTCGATGTGATTCGGGACGTGGATTCGGGGCAGACCGGCAAGGCGGGATTCACCAGTCAGATTCAATTGATCGATCCCGCTCGGGGCGTGGATCAGCAACATGAGATCTCGATGAACCACCCACTGACATACGGCAAATTCACCTTTTACCCACCCAGCTCGCTGGAGTCGGGAACTGGCAAGGAACCGTTAGTGTTGACAGCGACATCCGATCCAGGCCGACTGTTCAAATATGTTGGCAGCCTGATGATTTGCGGCGGGATGCTTTTGGTGTTCTTCTTGAACGGCTCCCTGTTTCGCGCTGTACTTCGTTTGTTTGCGGGCAGCCGTGGGGCTCCGGAAGAGGAGGATCCTCCGCCACCATCAGCCGCTGTGCCTAAACCACTGGGCCGGGCGTGGCGCCGCAATGCGGGCGTGCCGACGTCGCTTTCGTGAGTCAAACCCAAGAGATTCCCATGCGTGTGCGCTTCACTTCCTTGGTCATGTGGTTGTTCCTGGTCTGTGCGATGCCGATCCAAGCGGGTGAAGCTTCGCATTTCGACTGGAAGCCATGGCGTTACCTTCCCGTTCAGGACAGCGGACGGCAGAAGCCGTTGGATACATTGGCGTGGGAAACGCTCCGCACGCTCGCGAATCGAACTCGGATTGCCGATCCTGAAAGTGGTCAGCAACTCCACGCGAGCGTGTGGTATCTGTGCATGCTGCTCGACTGGCGGGGTTGGGACGAGACCATGCAACAGCCACCTCGGCAGGGGCAAGGCAGCTTTCAGATTCCCCAGCCCGACAAGTGGGACCGAGTCCCGCTGCTACGGGTCGACTCTCCGGCGCTGGGTAAGGCCTTGGGTCTGAGTGAGCAACAGAAGTACGTGTCACCGTTAGAGCTCAGTCAGTCGAAGATTAGCGTTGCCGAGAGCGGCGAAGACAAACCGTTCTTGCCATGGGCCGCGGCGCTCGCCGCACAGCAGCAGGAAGAATTGTCTGAACTCGAAAAACGAGCAGTGGAAGTGGCCGGCAAGTTCTGGGCCTACCAGGATCACCGGACCGGGCTGCAATTGGTGGTAGTTTCGCCACCGGGCAGCGCGGATCAACCATGGGTCTCGCTCTCAGAGATTGTGCACAATAAGTGGGAAAACACGGCGGACCCGACGGGTCGCCTGCGGGCCGTGCGGCGGCAGTTCCTGGCAGTCCGAGCAGCGTATCTTGCTGATTGCCCGCAAGAGTTTCATCGCGCCTCTACCGTATTTCTTTCTATGATCCAGGCGCCAGGTCGGCGTTTGAATACGTATGTGCCGGCGGGAAAGATCGTTCTGGAAGTGGCCTATAACCGGTGGATGCCGTTTCGTTTGGCGTGGATTCTCATGGGGCTGGCATTTTTGGCTTTGCGGGTGGCGATGAGGACTCCTTGGCGAACGTTGTACGCTGCCGGCTGGTTCGCGTTCGTAGGGGCCACGCTGGCCATGATGGTCGGATTTGCCACACGCGTGTTGATCTCGGGCGCACACGGTCACCAACATGTACGAGTCGGTGATTTTTGTGGCTCTCGGAAGCGCAGTTTTGGGGATGATGTTCGAGCTGTTTCATCGCAGGAAGCACATGTTGGCTGCGGCGGCCGCGCTGGCCACTGCGGCCCTGGTGCTGGCCGACAGTTGCTCCTTGGCGCTCGATCCAAGTGTTCCGCCCGCTCCAAGCTGTGTTGCGCAGCAACATCTGGTTGGTGACCCATGTGATGACCATCACCCTCAGCTACGCCGCCCTGGCATTGGCCATGGGGGTCGGGAACATCACGCTGGGCTATTATTTGTTTGGTGCACGCGATGAACAGGTCACGGGGAGGCTCGAGAATCTTACGTATTGTTCTGTTCAGGTCGGTGTACTGCTGTTGGCCGCTGGCACAATTGTCGGTGGCGTGTGGGCCGACCACTGCTGGGGCCGTTTCTGGGGCTGGGATCCCAAGGAGGTCTGGGCCCTGATCACGCTGCTTGGATACCTTGCCGTACTGTATGCACGTCAGGCTCTCTGGATTCGACAATTTGGCTTGGCGGCGCTCTGCGTCGCCTGCTTTTCACTGGTCATCATGGCGTGGTACGGTGTCAACTTTGTGCTTGGTGTGGGGCTCCATGACTACGGCTTCGGCGAGGGTGGACAAACGCATGTATTGGTGGCCGTCATCGCTCAGAATATCTTCGTTGCGGCATCAGTCGTTCGCTACCAGCGCGACCGCGCCGCCGAAGGAAGGCGGCGTGACTGGGCCAACCAGGTGGCGGTGGCCACTCCGGTCTCCTAGCTGGGCTCACCGGACTCATGTCCACCGGCCAAGTCTGTGGCTGCGCAGTGCTGTGAGCACACATGCTGCATAGATATCGCAGCACATCATGTTCGGTGTCTCGCGCCTGAGCTAGTTTCCGGGAGCGGATTCCCCAGCCGTTCAGCTCGACACACCGCTTCTTCCGCTGCCATCCTATCCACGATTTCCCGTTTTCGACTGGTGCGGCCAGTCAGATCAGCCGGGGATCATCCACCTTACATGAGTAATCCCCGTTCGGAGTGCTTTCGGTCGGTGGCTCGATGTCTTGTTAATGTGTATTCTGGAGCCATGAAGACGGCGAGAAGCATATGAAAAGTCCTCGACGCTTTGGCTCGGGAGAAATGCAGTGCGTTCACTCGAAGAGCTGGTCAATCCGGAAGATTCGGCCATTCATCTCATTCGCCGGTGGATCGAGCGTGCCGAAAGCGAGTGCCAGATCTTGTCACCTTCTCCTGACAACGAGCGAGTCTTGTTCACCTTGCAGGTTTCTACGCACTGCACATTGGGAGCCATCGCCTACGAGACAGGCGGCATTCTTGTGGACAGTGGCTGGCTGCGGTTTCTCGGATCGGGTCACCGTCGAATGCCGCGTAATCTGGCCGATTGGAACACGGGGCGGAGCGAGGGATTCACTCTGGTGGCGGATGACGTCGTAGGTGGGTTCTTTGCCACGAATCGCGGCGCGTTCGGCGCGGGGGACGACATGTATTACTGGGCTCCCGACAGTCTGCTCTGGGAGCCGATTGGTTTCGAGTTCACGGATTTTTTCCGTTGGTCCCTGACGTCGGCGCTAAGCGACTTTTACCAGCATTTCCGGTGGCCGACGTGGCGGCAAGAGGTAGTTGAGTTGCAGGGGGACCGTTGTTTCAATTTTTGTCCCTTCTTATGGTCGAAGGAAGGGTCTGTGGCACGTAGCGATCGACGCCCGATACCGGTCGCGGAAGCCTATGATTTGAAGATCGATGTCCGGCGGCAGATGGAAGAGTGAATACCCATACCAAGGATCCGTGCCCATGAAGATTCTACTCGCTGTAAGCGTGTTGTTGATCCTCGCGTCTTTCTCTTTCGCGGCCGACTTGCCTCCGTTGGCGAAAGTCGGTGAAGGAGGGCTCGTCTCGGCAGAGCTGATCTACGAACTCGAAGGGCGAGCCACGCCGGAGTGCCACGCCTCGACCATCGTCGAGACGCCGCAGGGGCTCGTTGCCGCGTGGTTTGGCGGAAAACACGAGAAGAACCCGAATGTCGGTATCTGGGTTTCGTGTCACGACGGTACTGGTTGGTTGACACCGGTTGAAGTTGCTGATGGATCCGAGGGGGAGGACCAGGACTATGCCTGTTGGAACCCTGTGCTGTTCCTGCCTTCGGAGGGGCCGTTGATGCTGTTCTACAAAGTCGGTCCCAGCCCTGACACGTGGTGGGGCGTGATGATGACTTCCAAAAACCACGGTCGGACCTGGTCGGCACCGCGAAAGCTCGGTGAGGGATCTATTGGCCATCTCATTGGACCAGTCAAGAACAAACCGGTCCAGCTGGCCGACGGCTCGATCCTCTGTCCGTCCAGCAGCGAACACGAAGGTTGGCGCGTGCACTTCGAACGGTCCAAGGACTTGGGTAAGACCTGGGAAGTGATTGGGCCTATCAACGAGGGCAAGGAATTCGGCGCCATCCAGCCGAGCATCTTGAAGTATGCGGACGACAGGCTGCAAGTGCTTTGCCGTACGCAGCAAGATGTGCTTTCACAGAGCTGGTCCGAGGACGACGGCCGAACGTGGAGCAAGATGACGGCCACGCAGCTGCCCAATCCCAATGCCGGCGCCGATGGGGTGACCCTGCAGGACGGACGCCAACTGCTGGTCTACAACCACACGACCAGGAGAACGGGGGGCCGCAATATGCTCAATGTGGCGATCTCTGAGGACGGCAAGACATGGAAGCCTGTTCTGACGCTGGAGAATGAACCCCGGCCGGCGGGATACTCCTACCCGGCCGTCATCCAGGCAGCCGACGGCAAGGTGCACAGCACGTATACGTGGGGCCGTATCTCGATCAAGCATGTGGTACTTGATCCAGGGCAGTTGAAGCCGCGCTTGCAGGAAGAGGACAATGGTGAATAGTCGCAGACTAAAACGAGGCTGTTGTTTCTGTGGTCGCAGGCCATGATCGCGCGAGCGATACTAGCCCCGGGGCATTGATGCCGGGATGACCGCAGTGGCCAGCGCAGTCGTTGGGAGGCTCGTACACGGGCCTTCTCGCTATGGTTGCCTGATTCACGCGACGATGCGATTCGTGCTGGATGATTCGTTCCAGTCGATCGCGAACCAATTCTTTCGCGACGTTCGCTTGGCGAAAGAAGCGATCGTGTTCGACAACCACTACGACACTACGGCCATCTGCATGGCTAGTCGAGCCAGCATTTTGACCGGCAAATATGAATACCGGACCGGCTGCAACTTTGAGCACGGGAATCTACTGCACGCCGAGTGGGAGCAGTCCTATCCGGTCTTGCTCAGGAAGGCGGGTTACCTGACCGCGTTTGCCGGCAAGATCGGGATCGCAGTCACGGAAGCGCCGGATGGCAAAGGTCATCTCCCCCAGGATGATTTCGACGATTGGGGTGCCGGGCCCGGGCAGACCTCCTATGTGACACGCAGTAATCCGTCGATAGCACGCTATGCTGACAGGTATCCGCACTCGACGCTCGCTTATGGAGCGTTTGGGCAAGACTTCATTCACAAGGCAGTGCGACAAGGTCGTCCTTTCTGTCTTTCTATCAGTTTCAAAGCGCCGCACCGTCCCGACACACCCGATCCGCGTTTTGACGCAGTCTACGCCCGCAAGGTGTTTTCCAAGCCGGAGAACTACGGGCTCGAACACGGACGACATTTCTCTGAGCAGAGCAGGCAAGGGCGGCAGTACGCGCGGTTTACGCAGTGGAAGTACGACCGAGAGTACGACGCGGTTATGGCTCGCTATCATCAACAGGTATATGGCATCGACGTGGCGGTGGGGATGATTCGCGATGCGCTACAGCAACATGGTGTCGCGCACAACACGGTCATCATTTACACCTCTGACAACGGGTTTTTGTGCGGTTCGCACGGGTATGCGTCCAAGGTTCTTCCGTACGAGGAAAGCTCACGTGTGCCGCTGATTGTGCACGATCCAAGGCATCCCGGCAGTGGCCGGGAAATCCGCTGCACCGCCCTCACCGGCAATATTGACTTTGCACCGTACGACCGGTGGATGCCCCAGGATGGAACCTACTTGCTGCATTCCTGCAAGCCGGCCCAGCGGCGCTCGCTACCACCGCACACCGACACCGAACGTCAGGCCGGCGAATCCGGCGTCTTCCAAAACGTCGTCGTTGCCAAGACCGCCAAACGTGGTATCGGCCATCGCCACGTTGGTCCAGTTCTGCCATTCGGCTCCACAATGGAATGTCGCCACCCCCCACTGCCCGAGTTCATAGTCAAACTCGTAGCCCAGGGCCAGTTCTGTTTGCGCAAAGGTGTTGTCGCGGGCGTTGAAAGTTGTCACGCTGCCGGTTGTCAAGTTGATGTTGTCAACCTGAGCGTCGCCGACCGTCAGGGCATACCGCCCCCGCGCATAGAGTTTGCCGATCAAGAAGTCACGCTTGGCTTGCAGGCCGAGGACACCGCCGAAGCCATGGTTGCCTCCCAGAAGGGCAGACGAAGCGGCAGCAAAAGTTGTGTACTGTTCGAAGTCTTGGTATCGGAGGCCCAGCGAGTATTCCAGGTCCGTATGGCAGCCAATCTTGAAGCCTTGATAAAGCTCTCCATCCAGGTAGTAAGCCTCCACGCCCAGGGAGTTGCCACTCGCGTTCGATGCCGATCCGTCGTAGTACCAGTAGCGGGCACGGACGCCAAGTCCTTCAGGAGCTTGTAACGCCACCACAAAGCGTGGCGCGAATTGCCAGTCGAGAGAGACAGGGTTTCCAGGAGAGTCCGTCACACCTCCTTCCTGATAGTAACCAAGATACATGAACTCGACATCGGCCGTGAGCCAATCGCTCGTGGTGCAACTGGCAATACTCTCCAGGTAGGTCGTATCACATTCCCACGCAATGGGTTCGTTAGCTTGTGCTGGACCTGCCAGCAGCACCAGGAGAAGAGCCGAGACAGACCAGGCAGCAAGGCTGCCGGCAACATAAGCAGAACGACACCGTTCGGGCCGCTCCCGCTGATCACGACTACGCATACACGCACGTTGTGCGCGTGCCACGTGCTGAGACTGTGACTTCTGTTTCATGATTTGCATCCTGCATTTGTTTTATAGACGGCACGTAACTGCCCCCGAACATAGCGCCGGGCAATGCTCCTTTTGCGGATGTCCGTCTATCGACCTTCCGTCCAGGGCTCCCAGTACATTTCCAGATCCACTCCCGCCACAGCCAGGCGCATCGTACGTCCTGGTAGTCTACGGATCGACTTCACGGATATGGTTTCATTGCCCTGTTGTCGCGTCGCCAAATAAGCCGTAGAGACGTTATGGTTTCGCAGCGAAAATGCGATCGACGCGAGCGATGTGACGGCTGTGCCGATTACATCGCATGTGGCCATTTCGGCGGCTGAGTGAGCAATTCTTGTTGCTCGGCACGCAGGGAGTAAGGTGCCTCCACCGTTGAGTGAAGCTACGGGTACGGGTGCGGCGACTCGGGTTGAAATGGCTGGGAGAGTGTCAGAACGCGTTCGGCGTTGTTATACCATCCTTGCGGCCGGTACTGCGACGTGTGCAGGTAGCACTGCACACGTACCTGGCGGCTGCCTTCCGTGAATGTGAACAGTCGGCTCATGGGAGTCGAATGTTCATGGCCGTGACAACGCGTCAGGGCCGCGACATTTACGAAATGAACATCCCACTTCCGTTCGATGTGCGAACGTCCTCCGTGACGATCATCGGGATTGGTATGCGTGTGGCCGCCCAGCCAGAGATCGATAGCCCCGGGATGTTCGGCCAGGTGTTTCTCGAATGCCTGAGCATCGGGTTTGTCATCCAGCCAATAGAGATACGAAGCACCCTTGGGCCCACCTGCGGGAAAATACCCGTGGTAATTGGACTGCCATGTACCATCTTCCGTCATTCTCAGACCTTCCCACTCTCCGGACGCGACCGTGGTTTCTTTGAGCATATGGTGGTGAGCCGAGATGATGATCGAGTCCGTATTGTTCTGGACCATGTCTTTCCACCAGGCGAAAGTTTCGCCAGTCACCGCGCCGGCCGGATAGCCACCGCGTTCGCCGCGGCCCACTGGCGGTCCAACATCATTGCGATCACTCATCATGGCGAAGAGTAGATTGCCCACCCGAAACGAGTAACGCTCCCATGTCCCCTCTACGTGGTAAGGCCGGTTCTTGGCATCGACGCCAGAATATTTGGGGTTGTCGCCTGTCGGATCGAGCCATTTACGAAACCACCATTGGGTCTCTTCGTGCGCGCATGTGGCATTATGATTGCCGGCAAGATTGTAGAATTGTTCGCGGGAGTGCCGCTGGGCGGCGGCGAA
This sequence comes from uncultured Planctomycetota bacterium, assembly GCA_963700575.1. GTDB lineage: Bacteria > Planctomycetota > Planctomycetia > Pirellulales > Pirellulaceae > JAJRVM01. The sequence continues at coordinate 80,395 of CAVOYC010000018.1, forward strand.
TTGCCGCACCACCTCTCGGCCTTCATCGTCATTCGGCGAACTCTGATTTCCGGACGAATCACCCAAATGGACGGCAATGTCCCACTCAAACGCCGGTCCGCCGTCTTCTCCACCCTGTTCGCTGTGGCGGATGGCCTCGGCCAGACTTTCTCGCTTGTGATGTCGAAGGTCAGTACCCACGTGAGCGTCGGAAATCGCCCACAAACGAAACTGCCGTTCAGCTTTCGCCGAGGCGGCAGTGGCGGGATGGGCTGCAAGGCACCCCGTGGTCAGGGCCCCGATTGAGAGCAATGACTGGCGCGTAAACTCGCGTCGAGTGAAGATCGTCCGACCTGGTGTTCGCATTGTTGATGCTTCCTCAATGATGTCAGATGAGTGTCTTGCGAAAGATCAATCGCGACCGAATATCTCGACTATCGGCCAAATTGGGGCAGCCACCGGTTCCCGCGTGAAAACAGAAGATCGGGGACGGAAATGTCTCGAACACCGTTTTTGCCGGCCGAACACGATTGCACACCTTTTCGCGTCGCAATGCAATTATTGTGAAGAACATAACGAAGTTTCCCGTTTGAGCCGGTTCGATTTCGTCCCGCGGAGTTTTCGCCCTGGTCGGGAACGATGCTGACACGGATTTTTCCCCTCGGGCTCAAAGTTGCCCCCCGATTGCCGCTGTGCCCGTCCGGGGGGAGCGTCTTCTGTCGCGGCAGGCGATTGGCAGGAAACGTGATTCTTTTTGAAACGCTTGCGGGACCGAGCGGGTAGAACCGACCGTGATCCAACGAACATTACCATTCCCCATGCGGAGGATACTGAACATGGTACGCCGACTCCTGCTTGGATTCGTCTGTACGTCCATCACGCTGCAGTGCTTGGCCGCAAGATTGAGCCAGGCTGACGATCGCTCGGCTGCGGACCTGCTTCCCCCCTCCACCGTGCTGTACGCCGAGTTGCGGCGGCCGGACCGGCTGATCGATGGCGTTCTGGGCCATCCGTTGCGCAAGGAGATAGAGTCGCTCGACGTAGTCAAACAGGCGTACGAGAGCAAACAGGTTCGCGAATTCAAAGCCGTCTTGGCAATCATCGAGACGCAACTTGGAAAACGCTGGCCCGAGTTGCTCAAGTCAGTGGCTGGGGATGGGTTGGCCGCCGGTATTGACGCGCAGACGCAGGGCGTCGCAATACTGATTCAGGGGCCTGACGAAGACGCTCCGCGAGAGCTTGTTGCGGCGTTTGTGCGGCTGGCACGCCAGCATGCCCAGAACCAGGGAAGCCCGGATCCAATACAGACGGGTACTTATCGAGGAATTACGGCATATGGCCTGCAAGACGCGAAAATCGCCCTGTTGGGTCGATGGCTGATTGCCACGAACAAAGGTGATTTGGGCAAGCAGATAATCGATCGCTATCTGGATCAGAGATAGTCCAGGATTGGCCGGTCAACCGCAATTCAAGTCTGCCCGCGACAAGTCACTCGCGGACGCGGCCGGATGGGCTTACGCCGATCTCGCGGCATTGCGTGCGGCGGGAGTTGCCAAGGAGCTGTTCGCCGGGAATGCCGGCAATCCGCTCGGTGAACTGCTGATCGGCGGTATCCTGAGTAATCTGCAGCAGGCCGCTTACGCCACGGCAACCGCGAATGTGTCGCAGGAAGAACTGACGGTCGAACTGCAGACGCCCCACAAGTCGTCATGGATTCCTGAATCGCGCCGCTACTATTTTGGTCCGCAGGGCACAAATACCGCGCCGGCTCGCTTGAACGCGGAGAACGCTGTCTTCACATTAAGCACGTATCGGGACGTCTCGGACATGTGGCTGCGATCCGGCGATCTCTACAATGAGCGGATGAACGATCAAATCGCCGCGGCGGAAAGCAATCTTTCCACGCTCTTCTCGGGCAAGGATTTCGCTGAAGATATCTTGGGGGCGGTCGCACCCGAAATGCAGCTGGTCGTCGCCAGGCAATCCTTCGAACAGGATGGGCCGCAGCCGGCGATCAAGCTGCCGGCTTTCGCGGCGGTGTTCAAGCTGAACGATCCGGAGATGATGCGGGCCGAGCTGCGCCGCACGTTTCAGAGCCTGATCGGCTTTTTAAATGTGATCGGAGCCATGAACGGCCAGCCCCAATTGGACCTTGATATGGACAAGCAGGGCGAGTGGCAGGTCGTTGCGGCCAGCTATATACCAGAGAAGGACGCGAACCTGAGTCGTCTTCCGATCAATTTCAATTTCTCGCCTGCGGTGGCCTTTGTGCGGGACCGGTTTGTCGTGGCCAGCACCGGTCCGCTGGCTCGGGAGCTGGCGGGTAATGTTGCCGAATTGGGCAGTGCCGGTGAGGGAGTGAACACGGTTGCTGCGCTGAATGTCCAGGTACTGAAGGACATCCTTGGCGACAATCGGGAGCAGTTGGTGGCACAGAACATGCTTGAGGAAGGGCACTCGCGAGAGGAAGCAGAGTACGCCATCGACCTGCTGTTGAAGCTTGTGGGGTTTGTCCGTGACGCTGATTTTCGCCTGAACGTCACGGACGATGCGTTGAAGATTGTGGTTGACATTCGGTTGGTCGAGTGAGGAGTGCGGAGCGGTACGAGATTGCCGTTTCGTGTCGTACCGGTTGCCCGTTTTCACCTGGGGAAGTGCCGTTATGATGAATCTCAGAGCCACTCTGGACCCGGATTGGGCGTGGGAGCCGTTTGTTGCGACTGACGAGCGACCTTGGAATGAGGCGTTGGCCGCCCATTTACTGCGTCGCGCGGGGTTCGGTGGCAACCCGCGTGAACTGCAGGACGCGATTCACAGCGCACCGGGCGACGTGATTCGCCAGCTCGCGGGCGAAGAGGACGACTCCGATCCGTTTCAGGTCGAAAGCGAACATTTAGCGCAAACGATCCTGGCGACCGGCAACCCGCAGGAGCTTTCGGCCTGGTGGGTCTATACGATGATGCGAACACCGCGCCCGTTGCTGGAGAAGGCAACGTTGTTCTGGCACGGCCACTTTGCGACGAGTGCCGAGAAGGTGCAAGATGCCGAGGCGATGTACCACCAGAACCGCACGCTTCGCCGTTACGCGTTGTCGGATTTCTCGGCCTTGGTACACGAGATCTCACGCGATCCGGCGATGCTGATCTATCTCGATTCCGTAACCAACCGCAAGTCCCACCCGAACGAAAACTACGCTCGCGAAGTCATGGAATTGTTCTGCTTGGGCGAAGGAGCGTATTCGGAAAAGGACGTTCAGCAGTTAGCTCGCTGCTTCACCGGCTGGGAAATACGCCGAGGTCGTTTTCGATTCAATCGTTATCAGCATGATGATGGAATCAAGGTGATACTTGGCAAGTCTGGCAGTTTTCCCAACGCTGAAGCGGTAGACGTGGTGCTCGATCAACCCGCGGCTCCGCGCTTCATTGTCAGCAAGCTGTTTCAATTTTTTGTGTGCGACGAGCCGGAACCGAGCGCCGAGTTGATTGAACCTCTGGCACGCGAATTGCGCGAGCACGATTGGAATATCGGCCACGTGATCCAACGCATTCTTGGCAGCAACTTGTTTTTCTCGCCGCACGCCGTCGGGCGCAAGGTTCGTTCGCCCGTCAACATGATGGTTGGCTTGATGCGGGCCTTGGAAGGATCCACCAATGCTTCCCAACTGGCACAGGACCTGGCCGAGTTGGGGCAGGGTCTGTTTTACCCGCCGAGTGTCAAAGGATGGGACGGAGGGCGAACCTGGATTAATTCATCCACGCTGCTGGGCCGTGCCAACGTGATTGGACGGCTCGTTCGCGACGAGAAGACTCGCTTTGCGGGAGCCAACCTGGGCGACTACTTCAAGCAGCAGGGCGCCACGGCGGCGGATGATGTGGTGGATTTGCTGAGTCGCCTTTTGCTGGCCGTGCCCATCCCGGACGCTGCCCGCCGGGACCTGGTCGAGTTGTGCAAAAACGCCCCCGAGGATCGCATCGCGACGACCATTCACGCGATGAGTATGCTGCCCGAGTTTCAATTGGGATAAAGGACGACACACATGCCAAACAGACGTGAATTCCTGCAGGCCGCATTCGGCTCTTCGGCGGTCCTGTCGCTGGGAGTTGCCGCGCCCTCGTTCCTCCTTGAAGCGTCACATGCAGCGGAACAGACCAACCAGCAAACGGTGCTGGTCATTGTACAGATGTCGGGCGGTAACGATGGTCTCAATACCGTGATTCCCTATGGCGACGATGCGTATCGCAAGAGCCGACCGACGCTGGCAGTTTCGCCCAGCGATGTTCTGAAAATCAATGACCAACTCGGTTTTCATCCGTCGCTGCGGGGATTTGCCGGGCTGCTGGAAGCCGGACAGCTGGCGGTGGTCCAGGGAGTCGGTTATCCCAACCCGAATCGATCGCATTTCGAGTCGATGGATATCTGGCACACGTGCCGACGGAAAGGGAGTCCGCGAACAACCGGCTGGTTGGGGCGGTTCTTGGACGCGTCGCATTCAGCGAAAGATCGCGATGCGATGGCGGTCCACCTGGGCGCGGAGAAACAGCCGCTGGCGCTGGCCGCCGACACAGTCCGTGTGCCGTCGATCAGCTCGCTAGATCGATTCCGACTGCAGGACGGTGGTGACCCGCAATTGCGCTCGACGATCAGCCAGCTTTCCGCTCAACAGCGGCAGGATGACAGCTTGTTGAGTTTTGTGCAAACGAGCACCCAGTCGGCGCTGGAAGCGAGTCAGCGCGTGGAAGAAGCCACGCGGACTTATCAGACACCGATTCAGTATCCCGATAGCGCGTTGGCAGCCAAACTTCGCACCGTGGCGCAACTGATCGATGCCGGCTTGCAGACACGTGTCTACTACACCGCCATCGACGGCTTCGACACCCATTCACGGCAAGCCGCAGCGCACGAAGCGTTGTTGCGCCAGGTGGGGGATGCAACGGCTGCTTTTATACAGGATGTGGGCCACCATGGGCACGCGGATCGTGTCGTGGTGATGGCGTTCAGCGAGTTTGGACGCCGTGTGAGTGAAAACGCCAGCAAAGGGACAGACCATGGCGCCGCTGCCCCCATGTTCCTGGCGGGAACGCGCGTTCGCTCCGGGCTGTTCGGTAACCACCCCAGCCTGACCGATCTCGAGGATGGTGACATCAAACACCACACGGACTTTCGCCAGGTCTATGCCGCCGCACTCCAGTCGTGGCTCGGTTGGTCCAGTGGAGACGTGATCGGCGGCGATTTCGAGCCGATCGGCCTGTTTGCTTGAATTCGTGTATTACCGCTCCGGGGCTCAGTGCACTCCGTCGTCAGGAAACAGCCAGGACGAACCGTCAGCGCCGAATTTGCATCGACATGAATGCCTGGCGTAAATACCTCCACGCGCCAATGTGTCGTGAATGAGCCTCTTCGTGACCGCGTGGGTCGCCGGACTTGCCTTTTGAACCGAATGACGGCTGCCACCGAAGATTGCTGTCGTCGGCTGACGTGTTGGTCAAAATTAAGAAGCGACGGAAAGGTCGATCCCATGAGTCAGCTCGTGATACACTGCTACCATTCTCTAGGACTCTTCCACTTGCATTTCGCTGCATTTTGCCGTGGCAGCCGGCGGCCTGGTGCCGATCGTGGCTGGAGACGCCTGTGGCAACATCCGAGTCAATTTCCTCTCATTTTGCTGCTCGCCTCTGTGTGCGTGTCGCCGCAGGTAACGAGTTCCGAACCGGCGCAGCAGGTAGATGAAACTGAGCCGCAGCGCCGCAACCTGCTTGTTCTCGTGCTTGGCCCGGACGGATCGCCTGTTGCCGGGGCTCATATTCACGCCAGTGTGTGGACGCGCGAACCGTTCAAAGCCAATCGGGATTACGTGACGGACAGTAGCGGTCGAACGGTTGTGGAACTCCCCAAGACATTGTCGATCCTTCGTGTGTGGGCCCGCAAGGAAAGCCACGTTCCACTATTCGCTCAGTGGTGGAAGGATCGGCAGCCAGACGGTCATTTGATCCCCAAGGAATTCACCTTCCGGCTGGAGAAAGGGACAACGATCGGTGGCACGATAAGAAATGTAGATGGTCAGCCAATTGCTGCGGCAAGAGTCGAAGTGCGACGCCGCAGCGGCGGAATTGAAGAGGAATTGGCCAAACGGCCCATCAATGGCATATGGTTGGCCGAAGGTGATGAGGAACCGTGCGGTGCGAGGACGACGGATGCGGAGGGCCGCTGGACTCTGGATAACGTGCCCAAGGAGGACGATCTGGATGTGAGCGTCAAGATCAGCCATCCCGATTACGTTGATGACCAGTTGTGGGGCGGCCTTCAGCATGAGCAAGGTGTTACTACAAAGCATCTCCAACAACAGGTTGCCACAATTGTGATGAAACGCGGAATTCGTCTGCGGGGCATCGTGGTCGCCGAAGAATCGCTCAAACGAATCGAAGACGCCGTCGTGATTTGGGGTGACGACCCCTACATGCAGACCGGATCCCAGGAGGTACTGACCGATCGGCGGGGAATGTACAGATTTCCACCTTTAACGCCCCAGAAATTGCGTGTGACGGTTGTCGCGGAAGGCTTTTCCCCGCAAATGAAAACCGTCGAACTGAATGAGGAAGACATGGACGAGCAATTCAGTCTGGATGCCAGTTTTCGGCTCAAGCCGGGACACGCCATTCGGATACGATTCACGGATACAGACGGAAATCCGATTCCGGAAGTGAGAGTCGGGATTACAGGATGGCAGAATGCAAAATCGCTCTATAACCACCGTCACCCCAACGTGCTGAACACGAAGATTCCCGACCGCGCGGATGCAAACGGGGTTTATCAGTGGTCTTGGGCTCCCGCCGAGCCGGTGCAGTACAGCTTCTGGGCGGAGGGCTACGCAGAGGTGCGTGAGCGCCTACTGAGTCCCTGGCGACGCGATGCATGAGATCTCGCTGCAAAAGAAATAGTCCGCCTTCGCACCGACTACGGCTCAATGATCTCGAAGGGCACGGCCGGCAATGTCGCCAGTGCCACGCGGCGTTGGTTTCCGCGAGCCTTTCCCTTGCCGGCAGCTCCGGCTTTCCTGACGGCAGTCAGGATCAAGTTCCCTTGCAGGCCGGGAGAGACCTTGGCGGCGTCGCAGGAGAGCACGAGTTCCATCCCCTCGCGTGACGTGGAGACACGTCGGATGCTGATGCCCTCGGGAGGCTCGTCCAACTCCAACTGAAGCTGCCGCAGAAACTGGCTTTGCACTGCGGAAATCAGCACGCTCGCCGATGCGCCGGCCGGGATCTTGACCGGGAGATCGCTGAGGATTCGGACCGGGAGCTCTGGCACCGCCGCGTCCCTGCCAAGGCAACTTTGAGTTCTTGAGCGGGAACGAGATGGCGGTAAGCAAACGCCTGCATCATGTCCTCGGCCGGCACGACTGGGTGCGACACTTCGCGCCCCTGGACCGCCGCGTGACCCTCGAAACTCAGACTCACGGGCTCGTCCTGTGACTTGGGTGGGACCGTCAACGTGAGACGAACCTGGTCCTGATCGCGGGGAACTCGCCCGCCGTGGAGAGTAAAACCGTCCGGAGCGTCCTTCAGGACGACGTCGATCTCGCCAGAAAACCCGTCTCTACGGATGGCGTAAACCGTGAGCGGAACTGTACTGCCACTGCGAACGTTGACGGTGGACGGGACCACCCGCAATTCGAAATCGGGACGAGGAGGGCTGACTCGCAATCGATAGCCATATTCCGGGCCACCCTGATGCTGAGAGTCGCTGACGTGGAGCAAGTAGGTCCCGTTCTCCGGCAACGTTGCGCGCAGCCAGGAATCGGACTGATGTGTGGTCAGGCCCGCCCCTTTGTCTTCGTGATCGTCGTTCGTCGCCACCTGCTTGCCGGAGGGGGCGAAGAGCGTGAGCATTGAGTCCATCGGTGATTGCAGCCTGCGTGCATGTACCTCCGCGACAATCTCGCTGCCCGCTGTAGCGTCGAATGCGAATACGTCCAAGTCGTCCGGTCGATTGATGCGCCCGTTGACGATCAGCGGAAGCGTTACCTGCTGAGCCAGCGTCTGCAGATCGTCAGGTTCGGCCTCGACACATTCGGGAAGCGTATCGACGGCAAACGGCACGGAGTTGCATGCCCATTGCTGCTGGAGAGAAGAGATCGAGTAGACTCCGGCCGATCTGTCGCGGTTGTCCAAGCGTCAGGCTGGTCTCCGGGAGATTCCACCCCGTGAGTGCGACAGTCGTTTGTTCGCCGGCCGGCCCGCCCATCGGGAATATGCTGGTCACGAACGGGATCTCACCGATGGTGATGCGATAGACGAAGTCTTCTCGGCCACGGTAAATGGCATCTTTCATTTCGACAACATACTCGCCGTCGGCCGGGATCTGGCAAGCCAGGACCGGGTCCGGATTGAATCGGTAGTCGTCGTCGTACGCCAATTCGTTACCAGCTGCATCGAATAAAGCCAGCGTAGCTTGAAACCAACCGGGCACGGCGTCCGGGATATAGGGGATCAGGTCCCGTGCACTGGCCACGATAACGAGTTGTTGCCCTTGGCGGGCGGTGAAACGAAATCGATCCACGGCACCGGGCAGAATTTGCCCGTTGACCACGGCCGGCAGCGTGATGCTCATCTCGGGCCGCGTCGCGCGACTCTTGGGTGCGAACGCGGTTCCGGCCACCGTGCTTCTCTGCTGCGTGATGGCTTTGGTTGCCTCTTCAGAATATTCCCTTAATTGGCCAACGTGAAACACGAGCGGGTTGGAGAGGGCCGTCGGTGATGCGATCCGCAACTCCCGCACACCCGGCCGTGCGTCAGTATCGACGGTAAACTGGACGACGGCCAGCTCGCTGATGGCCGGATTGGCGGGTCTCCGGACGGCGCCGGACATCTTCTTTCGCACCTCGGCCAGACGCTTCTCATCTGCGGCGGTCCAGGCGGCATTCGCATACTTCAGTTTGATCTCTTCGAGCTCCTTATCGCGGCCGGCATCGTCTTTGGTGGCGGTCTTGGAACTCTTGAAGCTGCGGAATCTCTCTAACGCTCTGAAAGTCTTTTCGTACCACAGCTTTCCTGGCCAGCAGTTCGTCCACCTCGATGCGCAGTTCGTTCAGCTCTTTTCCTGTCATGGGCCGGATAAGCTCCACGATCGAAGCTTGGACACCGCCACCGGTCACGTACACATTGTCAACGCCGGTCAGGAACTGCCCTGCAATGACGACCTCAAAAGTGGTGCCCTGCTGTCCGCCGGCCGGATATACGTATCCAATTCGCAGATTCGCCTGCTGCGCCTGCGCGACGGGAACGCAAATCAAAGCAGCCACCAGAAATGGCAGCAGACGCGATCGACATGGACTCATGATGTGCTCCCGTACTACGACATGATTTCATTCAACCGTCCACCCGAAGGCGTGTCCTTGTCAGACGTACACAACACCGTGGCCAGCTGACCTTGGGGATGAGGCAACTTGCCATTGGCGTCGATGCCCAACAGATCATACATGCTGCCAATCAGGTCCACCGGATAGACGGGCCGATCTTCAACTTCTTCGCCCTTCTCGGTGGACGATCCGACCAGTTGACCGCCCTTGAATCCGCCACCGGCAATCAGGACGGAAAAGACCTTGCCATAGTGGCCGCGGCCGCCATTCCAAGGTGGTTCCCACTGGACTTTGGGAGTCCGGCCAAACTCGCCACAACACCAGACGATGGTGCTTTCCAACAAGCCACGATCCGACAGATCCTGTAGCAGCGTTGCCAGCCCTCGATCCAGTTCCGGCAGTTTTCGCTGCATGGTTTGGAAATGACCTTTGTGTGTGTCCCAGCCGCCATAGTTGATGGTCGTGTAAGGGACCCCCTTTTCGACTAGTCTGCGTGCCAACAGGCAGGACTGTCCGAATGTGGTGCGGCCGTAACTCTCACGCAGTGCCTCGTTCTCTTGCGACAGATCGAACACTTTGCCGGCGTCGCCCAGGATCAAGTCGTACGCCTGGTTGTCACACTCGTTAAGCGTCGCTAATTGTGGATCGGTGGGCATGGCGTGTTGCAGCGCGTTCAGATCTTGGAGCAGGTCGCGTCGATCCTTCTGCCGCTCTTGTGTAATACCTTGAGAAACGACGCCTTCCACCACGAACCGGCTCTGTGCCGGGTCGCCACCCGTGGCAAACGGCTTGTAGCGTGAACCGAGGAAACCCGCTTCCGAAAAACGTCCTTGAGGCTTGGTCACGACGATGTAAGGTGGAATCAGTCCTTCGTATCCGGCGCTGTAGCCTTTCAGCAGCGAAACCACCGCACCGACACAGGGATAGACTGTCCCGTCGCCGGGTTGCCGTGCCGTCTGGACGAGGTAGGCCGCCGTCTCATGCCCGTTCACACCGTGAGTCATGCTCCGGATCAGGGAGTACTTGTCGGCATGCTTCGCTAACTCGGGCAGCAACTGGCCGATGCTGATCCCCTGCACATTGGTGGAAATCGGGTTAGCAAGTGGCCCGGTGTAGTCACTACCCGCACGGGGTTTCGGATCGAATGTGTCGATATGCGAAGCGCCACCCCACAGCCAGACCTGAATGACCGACTTGGCCGGCCGCGGGGCCTTGATCGCTGGTGCCAAGGGCCGCCCATACGCGGTCACCTGGCTACCCAACACCAGCCCTGTTCCTGCGGCAAGGCCGCACTGCATGGCTTGACGCCTGGAAATCGGTCTGCCGCTGAGCGTATCCACGCGGGACCCGAGTTTGGTGCTCATCTTCTTCCCCTTGGTTTTTTCGGCTTCACTGGTTCCTATGATTTCACTGCGAGGCTCCGGTTATCTGTCGCCCCCCTCGCCACACTTCGGCAGCTGTCAATCACGCCTTCCCTCTGGGAACAGCCCCGGTTGCACCACACATCTGCTGCGCTCGCTTCCGCTGGGCTTGCCCCAGTGGGAGCGACAACTGACGAGCTACATTCGTACCATGAGCATCATCTCTAGCATCACCGAATTCTGCTCTCCGCCGGGCTTGCCCCGGGGGAAGCGGCGACTTTCACGCTACAGCACCGGCGACAGTCGTTACGCCCCCGGGGAACAAGCCCGGCGGAGAGCAGAAGAATTGTGTGGGCGACCCGTAGCCAATGAGTTGTGGTCCCCCTGGGACGAGCCCAGTGGAAATCAGACCTGTGTGTAACAACGAGGGGAACAAGCCCTGCGGTGGGCCTCCAAAAACGGAATATATTTGTGAGCAGACTCTTTAGCGACCTAGACCGCCAACCTCCCGGACGATCCACCTTCGAACGCTGCAGGCAACGCCATCTCTCTCTGTGTCAATTCTCTGTCAATGCCGGTACAAGAACTCGGCGCTGTTGATCAGAGCCCAGGCGAGGTCGATGATCGCATCACGTCGCGACGAGGCGGACTCTTCGTATTGCGACACTCTCCGCACCTCCTCATTCGTTGGGAAACGCGAGAGGATGGCGAGGTAGAGCGCGGTTACGACTTGCTCGGACTGCGTGGCTCCAACGGCAGAACTCCCGACGGTACGACTCGAGTTCTGGTCGCTCTCGGATCTGCCCGATCGTTTGGACTGGCCTAAGTTCCTGGCGGAAGAGCCTTGTTTCTTGTTAACGCGTGATTTTCTGAAATTGTTGGCTTTTCCCGTCCGGGCTGAGGCACGCGTCTGCAGCAGAGCCAATAACTTTGGACTCGTCTCAATCTTGCGCCGTATGTGGCTCGAATTGAGCAGATGCAGACGCTGATCGGGCGTGGGCCGATTGCTTCGTTCGGACAATAATCCGGTGTCGCGCGACGGGCGTCCGAACATGTCCAGGAACGAGCTGGTGATACTCCCATCGGGTAGGGCAATGCTGCGCTGGCCTTCAGGAATGTAGGTAAATGGCTCCGGAATGGCACTCGAATATTGTTCCGTGCTGCCGGTGATCTGATTCAAGGCATCGATCAGGACCTCCGCCTCCAAGCGCCGTAGAGGATATCGGGCAAAATTTGCCGCAGCCTCCGGGCTGTCACTTTGAGGAACGGAAGAAAGCTGATACGTTTTCGAATTCAGGATCAAGCGATAGATGTGTTGCAGGTCGTACTTGGACGCGACCAATTCCTGTTCCAGATATTCAAGCAACACGGGATGACTCGGCGGATTATCCGGCCGGATATCGTCCGGTTCCTGAATGATGCCGCGTCCTAACAGCCAGAACCAGACCCGATTCACGATGTTGCGGCCAAACCAGGGGTTGTTCGCGTCGATCAGCCAGTCGGCGAAGATCGCTCGGGGATCGCGCTGCGTGGTGAGTGCGGCCGGTGTGCCGTCGGGAAACACTGCTTGTGGAGCGATGCCAGGGGACGTCGGCAGCGTCGCCGTGTCCGGCTCGTAAGTCACAATTTCCTCTTTCCATTCGCCCGTCGGCTTGTACTTGATATGTGAAAAGAAGACGGCCATGCCGGCCAGTCGGTCTTCGGGCCAGTTCTCCGTTCTCACTCCCATAAACGCCAGGGCCACTGCTTGCGCCAGGCCTTGCGGAGTTCGGCTCTTGACGGCACGGTAGAAATTGACCGGGCCCACGCGGAAGTTGCTGCCGTTGGCAGTGAGCATCTCCCGAGCGAATTGATCATAGGGCATATTGTCTTTGATGCTGGTTCGTATCCAGCGATGATACGCCTGAGCCGCATTGGGCCACAGATTGATCGGGAATTCGGCTTTGACTCGCAGCAGATCGCTCCATTTCATCGCCCAATAGTCGGCAAACTCATCTCGCTCAAGTAACCGATCGATTAACGCGCGCCGCTTGTTCGGGTCGCGGTCCAGCAAGAATTCGCGTGCTTCTCGGGCCGTGGGCAGCGTACCGATCACATCCAGATAGACGCGCCGCACAAAGACGCTGTCCGAGCAGACGTGGGCGGGCTGAATGTCCAGTTGCTCCAACCGTTCGAAAACCAACGCGTCAATCCTGCCCGCGGGCGTCAGGTCGGCCGAGCCGTCGAAGAGCGAGGTGGCGCTTGCCGCTGCATCGGCACCGACCAGAGCTGCCAAGAGAACAACAGTGGAGCCGAGAAAACTGCTCATATTCGTCGCCAACTAAAGCAAGCGTTTCGTAGCATGGACGAGATGTGCCAACTGCCCGTCACGATCATTCGGTATCAAGCAACCGACTCTGTCGGAGATCCGTGGCTTTTCCGATGGGTCATGCTAATTGGTGTGCTGAGTTTCAGCGGGCTTCGCGCGAGAATACGCTAGCAACGCTACCGGCTTGCTCACCCCGCTGCGCGAATGCTGTGACGGCAAGGGCACCAAGCATTAGTGTGACACGGTTCTCCGTGGCGTGCAAGAGACAATCCTGGCACCCCGACACGCTGGAGGCAGCATTTCTGCTGAAGGAGCATGCTGCGCTCAGCAGGACGGCACATCGCTGGTGCGATCCACTGCCGGAAGGCAGGTTTCGCGGCCCTCAAAGCCGTCAGGGACCGGCCCCACCCGTGTCTCGTTATTTGCGACCGGATGTTCACTGCGAACCTCTGTCTGGCATCTCACGTCGTCGCCGATTCCTGTTGTCGCAACTCCAGGCGTCTCTTGATCAGATCAATGTGGAGACGAAGACTGTAGAACTCCTCCATGTAGGACAACGGCACGTTCACTTCCACCAATTCGCGTTCCATGGCGTTCAGCTTCTCCTCGCAGGTCGACAGTTCCTGGCCCTTGCCGTCGCGGAGCGCCTGATCGACCTGCCGCAGAACGGCGTACCAGCGGTAGATGCGCGAGCGGATGCGCCACCGGTACACGGGCGGCGCGAGTTTCACGAGGGGGATCAGCAGGAGCAAGAAGGGCAACAGCATGATCTTGGTCCGGTCGATCAAGGAGGCCACCCAGAAACTCAAGTGCTTTTGCGAGAATGACGGGCCATACTGCAAGTAATGCCGGACTCGGCCGATTAAGCCAGGAGTTCTTGGACGACGCGAGCCGGTACGACTCCGGTCAGTCGTTGATCCAGGCCTTGGAATTTGAATGAGAATCGTTGGTGATCGAAGCCCAGTAGCTTCAATACGGTGGCGTGGAAATCCCGTATGTGGACGGGGTCCTGCACGATGTTATAAGAGAAATCGTCGGTCTCGCCGTAAATGGTGCCACCTTTCACACCGCCTCCCGCCGCCCACATGGTGAAGCAGCGAGGATGATGATCGCGACCGTAGTTTTCCTTGGACAGGCCGCCTTGTGAGTAGACGGTTCTGCCGAATTCACCTCCCCAAATGACGAGTGTCTCGTCCAACAGCCCGCGTTGCTTGAGATCTTGAACCAGGGCGTAGCAGGCCTGATCGACGTCACGGCATTGATCAGGCAGTCGTCCGGCGACGTTCGCGTGCGTATCCCAGTTATTATGGTAGATCTGGACAAAGCGCACGCCGCGTTCCACCATGCGTCGCGCCAGGAGGACCGTGTTGGCAAAAGTGCCTGGATTCTTGGCCTCCTCCCCGTAGAGCTGGATCGTGGACTCCGACTCGCTGGCCAGGTCGGTCAGTTCCGGCACGCTGCTTTGCATTCGATAGGCCAGTTCGTACTGTTCGATGCGCGTGCGCGTTTCCTCGTCACCAATCTGCTCGTAAGTCAATTCGTTCAGCCTCTTCAGGCCATCGAGCGTTTGTCGGCGCACGTTGGCGGGGACACCGGGAGGATTGTTGATAAACAGAATCGGATCTCCGCTGGTGCGGAAACTGACGCCTGCGTGTTCCCCCGGCAGATAACCCGCGGACCACAAGCGAGCGGAAATCGCCTGCACTTGTTCGGTGTTCGTCGGACGGGCTACGAGCACGACGAACGTGGGTAGATTGTCGTTCAGCGATCCGAGTCCGTACGAGGTCCAGGCGCCCAGGCACGGTCGGCCCGTAATCTGGTTGCCCGTTTGCATGAAGCTGATGGCCGGCTCATGATTGATCGCTTCGGTATGCATGCTGCGAATGAATGCCATGTCATCGACCATCTTGGCCGTCCAGGGCAGTAACTGGCAGACCCACATTCCAGACTCACCGTGCTGGGCGAACGAATATTTCGAGGGCGCGATGGGAAACCGCGCCTGGCCCGACGTCATGGTCGTCAATCGCTGGCCCATGCGGATCGAATCGGGCAGGTCTTTATCGTACCACTCGGCCATGACCGGCTTGTAGTCAAACAGGTCCTGTTGCGGCGGGCCGCCGACCATGTGGAGGTAGATGACGTGCTTGGCTTTGGCGGGAAAATGAGTCCGGATAGGGACCGCCGTCCCCTGGGGCGCCGGGGCAAGTTGAGGCTCATCGGCGCGTGCCGTCCCCCGCATCGTGTCACGTCCGAGTAGCATCGAAAGTGCCGCCCAGCCGACGGCATGTGAACCTTGCGCGAAAAAGTGACGCCGGGTAATACTCGTTCGCAGTTCATCCCACGCGTTCATCGTCTAAGCTCCTGTCACGGCGCCCGCCGCGCCAAACCGCGTTGCGGAGGTAGTTGGAACACGCCACCTGCCGTGGGTTCTGCAGACCATGCGATACCCGCGGCAAACCAGTCTGCTCGACGGACGTGGACGTCCGTCGTACCTTATTTGTTCAGCACCTCGTCCAAGTTCATCAGTTGATTGACCAGCATGGTCCAGGCTGCCAGCTCCGCGCTATTGAGGGATGGATCCGTTGGTGAATCACCAATCGCCAGCAGGTCTTTCACGTCTTCCGGATGTGCCTGGTAGTATTCTGAAAGCGCCCGACAAGACTCTTGAATGATGCGGATCTCTTCGGGTCGCAGTGGTCGAGCCAGCAGCCGAAGCCCGATCACATGGAGTCGCCGCGGGAAATCGCTGCCACCGTCAAGCAGGGCACGCTGAGCGAGATTTCGTGCCGCTTCGACGAATTGTTCGTCGTTCAGCGTCACGAGCGCCTGCAATGGCGTGTTGGTTCGCTCGCGCCTGACCACGCAATACTCGCGCGAGGGAGCATTCATAATTTCCAGCGCGGCGGGTGGCGCCATGCGCTTCCAGAAAGTGTACAAGCTGCGACGATAGAGATTGCCGCCGGAATCACGCTCGTAGCTGCGCGTGTCACTGACATTCATGGCAATAGCTTCCCAGACGCCCGGTGGTTGGTATGGCTTGACGCTGGGACCGCCCAATTGTCGGACCAACAGACCGCTGGCAGCGAGCGCGTAATCGCGGACCATTTCGGCGTCCATGCGGAAACGGGGCCCACGTGAGAGCAAGCGATTGTCCGGGTCCAACTCACGTTTTTGCGGTGTGAGTGTGGCGGCCTGCCGATACGTCGCCGACATCACGATCTGCTTGAAAAAGTGCTTCACATCCCAGCCGGCTTCGCGGAAATCGACGGCCAGCCAATCGAGCAGTTCGCCGTGGCTGGGCAGTTCGCCGGAGACGCCGAAATCTCCCGTGGTCTTAACCAGCCCGGTTCCAAACACTTCCTGCCAGAATCGATTCACGCTTACGCGTGCTGTGAGCGGATGATCGGGTAACATCAACCAGCGCACAAACCCAATCGATTACGGGGCGCATCTTCGGGCATCGGCGGCAGAATATCTGGCGTGTCGGGTGACAGCTGGTCACGCCGCTGGTCGTATTCGCCACGAAACAGCAGGTAGGCGGTGGCTGATTCGTTGCGTTCCTCCATGACATGCGCGATCGTGCCACGAGCGCGAATCTCGTTCTGCTGCTGTTCCAATCGAGCCACGGCCGTCGCCAGCGCGATGTGCGACTGGTCGAGCGCTGCCAGCCACCAGGCGTACAGTTCGTCCTTCTGCGCGTCGGAGAGCTGCTCGGGTGATTGGGCCAACCAGGCCGTCAGACGCGTTGACTGAGCGAGTGACCTGGCTTCGTCCGGCATCAATTGTCGCCGGTAAAGTCGCAGGTCCTGCAATGCCAGGCCGGGAAGTGATTCCGACGTATCGCGTTGCCCGATGTTCAGGGGCACATCCGTGTGGATGGTGTTTTGCAGCGAATCGGCCTGGACGGTCGTGGCCTGATTCTCGCCGTCGATATAGACTTGCACGCCAGCGGCCTTCTTCGATCCATCGTAAGTCACGAGCACGTGCGTCCACTTGTCAGCCGGCAGCTGGTTTTGCGACACCACTTTCAGCGCGTCGTCGCTCCACTGGTGAATGATGTGGGTGCCGACGCGACGCTGCTCGATCCATAAGTCCCAGCCGCGATGGCCATGCTGGTTGTCCATTCGCGCAACGATCGCTCCACGCGCGTCGTCCGGCGGCAGTTTGATCCAAGCACCGCAGGAAAACGCCTGGTCCACAGAGAAATCACCAGCGTCCGGCAGCGTGGCAAAACCGTTCTGCGTGACCTGCAGAGCATGCGCCGCGACATATCCCGTGGTCCAGATCGGGTCATTGACCAGCTGCAAGGACTCGCACGTACCGTCAACCGCGATGCGGACGGTCATGCCAGTCCCTTCGTCCAACGGTGCGTGCAGATGTAAGCCATCCACGGGTACATGCGAGGCAAACGTCTCCGGCTCGGCCGTTGCCAGCCAACTTTCAAAATCGGGCCGCGCCGCGCTTCTCCGCGCTTCGAGTTGCGATTTTTTGGCCGGTAGCTCCTGTTGCAGCACGCCCCATCGCTCGCGGTCCGTCTCCTGAGGTACGACGACGATTGGCGGCGTGTCTTTCACGTTACCGTCTCGAGGGCCTTGGGTCGTGTTGTTGAAAAACGCCGACAGTTCGTAGAACTCACGCTGCGACAGCGGATCAAATTTATGGTCGTGACAAACCGCACAGTTGGCGGTCAAGCCTAACCAGATGTGCGCGGTCGTCTCCGTGCGGTCACGCGCGTACAGCACTCGATACTCTTCGTCGATGATCCCGCCTTCGTTGGTGGTCATGTTACAGCGATGAAATCCCGAAGCGATCTTCTGATCCAACGTAGCATTCGGCAACAGGTCGCCGGCGAGGCTTTCGACGGTGAACTGGTCGAACGGCATGTTGGCATTGAAAGCCTTGATCAGCCAGTCGCGGTAAGACCACATCTCGCGAAAGTTGTCAAAATGAATGCCGTGCGTGTCGGCATAGCGCCCGTAATCCAACCAGTAGCGACCGCGGTGTTCGCCCCAGTCTTCGGACGCCAGTAGCTGGTCCACAAGCTTTTCATAGGCGTCGGGTGAATCATCCTTCAAGAAAGCCTCGACCATCTCAGGCGCCGGTGGTAGCCCGGTCAGGTCCAGACTCACGCGTCGTACCAGCGTCAACCGATCGGCTTCGGCTGCAGGGTCCAGCCCGGTGGCTTCCAGGCGCGCCAATACGAAAGCGTCGATGGGATTGCGAACCCAGTTGGAGCGACGGACGGTGGGTAATTCGGGACGTTGCGGGGGAATGAACGACCAGTGCACCTGGTACGCGGCGCCCTCGGTGATCCAGCGTCGCAGGTGTTCTTTCTCTGCCGGAGTCAGCGTTTTGTGCGCCGTGGCCGGGGGCATGATCAGATCCGGATCATCCGCGAAAACGCGGGCGATCAACTCACTCTCCTCTGGCTCACCCGGAACGATGGCACCCATGTCGATCGCCACCTCGCGCTGGTCCAGACGCAGGTCCGCCTCCCGCGCGGCACTGTCTGGACCGTGGCATTGAAAGCACTTGTCGGCCAGGATCGGGCGTACGTCGCGGTTGTAGGTCAGTTGCTCCGCCGCCGCGGAGACCGACCATGCGGTGACGAGACACTGTGTGGCCAGAAACATGTAGATTACCCGGAAACGAGGCATCGCATTGATCCTGTCGTCAAGAGGACGGGTGGTCATCTCGCGTTGGCTTCAGGCAGAAAGCTTGGTCCCCGCGCCGTGGCATCCAGCCGCCGAACTGCGGCAAGATGCCGCAGCCACCTGGGTAAGTCATTTTCTGCCGGTCACCTTGGTGCAGCGGTATTGCCGTTCACGAAGAAAGGAATTCCAGCCAATTCTCGAGCCAAGAGGCCCCCCCGACGCGACCTCTGCACCGCACCCCTGTATCATAGCCAGAACCGTCACGGTTTGTCCAACGCCACTCTCGATCGACAGAAAGGTTTGAGCGATGAAGCGAAGCACTACTTGGCTTGTTGTCGGCGCCACCGTCTTCTTGGCGGCGGGTATTTCAACTGCCCAGGAGCGAAAGAAAGTCCCCGACGAGATCTTGAGTGAACTCCAGTACCTGGTGGGATCGTGGGAAGTTTCTGGACGAGCCGGCGATGCAAAAATCAACGGTACGTTCTCGGCCAGATGGGCTAAAGGAAAACACTGCTTGATTACGGAAGACACTTTCGTGGACGCGGATCAGACGGAAGCGGTTTTGGGAGCTGGCGTCCTGGGTTGGGACCCCGTCAACAAGAGGATTACTCACGGGGGTTTCAGCAGTGACAACAATGCGTATCTGAATTGGTGGAAAGTTACGCCATCAGGTGATTGGGAAGGGCAAGTGAGGGGAACCGAAGACGGAGTGGAATCGACGGCTGCTTTCAAACTCACGAAGCAGGGAAAGAACAAGTTTCTGTTCGAGTCCAAGACACCGGACGATCAGGAGTTGGAAGTCGTCTACACCAAGGTGCCGCGGCAAAAGAAGGCTGGCAAGAAAAAGCAATAGCATTTGGATCCCGGCGGCAGGGCCGCGTGGTCCACGAAATGCTCGGTCATGACGAGAAAGCGTTCTCTGGCGTCGGCTTTCAAAATATCTTGCTGCGAAGCACCCAGTGGGCCGCCACCGGCACGGTAACTTCCCCGCCGGTCGGGGAAGCCGAGTTGCCTGCCGATCGTGTCGCGGAGCGTGATCCCCAGGACGTTCCCGCTTAATAGACATCGCGTCTGAGGTGCCGACGCGAGACGCCATGGTATGGCTGCCGGCTCACGTCAAAAGGCCGGTTTGGCCTCAGCGGAACTCGAAGAGTATTGTAGTAACTTCGCGTATCGGCTAGATCATATCCCAGGGACCTCTGGCGTTTCGGCCCAAGAACGTTGAGGCTGCGTCGTCGACGACCACTTCCTTTTCGGCGTCCCACGTGAGCTTGTGGCCGGTGCGAAATGCAATATTTCCCAAATGGGCGGCGATGCTCGAGCGATGCCCCGATTCGACGTCGGCGAGCGGTTTGTCCCGAGTCCGTACGCAGTGGATGAAATTCTCGGTGTGCAGGTAGGTTGAGTCGGCGGCGGACGCATCCGTCGGCGGCATACGAAGCAATTCGGATGCGATGCTCTCCCCCGGGCGACGATACGACGTCACATTCGGTTTGAGTTCCGGATAGACCTCAAAGCCAAGTCGATCGGCCACCAAAGTTCCGTTGGTGCCGTAAAAAGCCAGACCGTTCGGTCGGTCGCTGACGTTGTTTGCCCGGTAGTAGGCACGCCCAGGTGTGCGGTAGCCGCCTCCATGCGCGTTGAGGCGCAGGCTTCGTAGCTGACGACGAACCCCGGATACTCATAGGACACCTGCAGTAGGTCGGGAACGTCACCACCGTCGTTCAATTCGTACCGGCCGCCCATCGCGGCTACCGTTTTGGGGCGGTCGACTCCCATCACTTGATGCATGCTGTCAAGTCGATGAGTCCCCCAGTCGGTAATGATTCCGCCAGCGTAATCCCAGAACCAACGAAAACTGTAGAGGAACCGATTCTGATTGAACGCGACCAGGGGGGCTGGACCCAGATAGAAATCCCAATCGAGTCCCTGGGGCACTGCCGAATTCTCCTGAGTTCCCATGCCGCGGGGATAGATGTTACGAAAGTTCCAGATGCGAATGAAGTGGACTTTGCCTAACTGACCGCTCTGGATGATTTGTTGTGCCTGACTGAAGTGCGCGGCAGAGCGTTGTTGCATGCCCGTTTGCACAACACGTTCGTATTTGCGGCATGCCCGCACCATCGCCTGACCTTCCCTGATGTTATGAGCGAGTGGCTTCTCCACGTAAACGTCCTTGCCGGCCTCACAGGCCAGTACTGTCGGGATCGCGTGCCAATGATCGGGCGTCGCGATCAGTACGGCGTCGATGTCCTGATTGTCCAGCAGGTCTCGGAAATCAGCATAGGCTCTGGCACGATTTCCGGCCCACGCGGCGGCAGCGGCCAGCTTCGGTGTGTAGACGTCGCAGACCGCCACAAACTCGACGCCCGGAACTTTACTCATATGTCCGGCCACGTACCTTCCGCGCCCACCGCACCCGATCAATCCAAGGTTGACGCGGTCGTTCGCACCGACTGCTCGAAGACGTGAACGGGCCGTTAGTGCCAACACGGACGCGCTGCCCATCTGCAGAAACCTTCTTCGCCTCATGAATTGGCTCCCTGGAAACAGATCTGAATCGACCCGATCACCATTGTGCGCTATAGTAGGTGGTGAGTACAAATCGAATTGCGTGTCGCAGATTCGTGTCTCCGTAACGTACCCTCGCCACCGGGCTGGTCCCGGTGATTCTACGTTTGTTGACCACTCTGGCAGCCGTAAACAAAGCTCATCAGTTGCCGAGATTGACGGTAGTTGTCAAACGCTCTACCACCGGGACCAGCCGGAATGGCGATAAGGCCCCTGTGAATAGGGCCATGAGATTATCTCAAGAGTGAACGTGGCGCTGTCCCATGAAGCACTAGTCATGAACTCTCGATACAATATCGGTTGACACGCCAGCTGCTAAATCGGGTTTCATGATTCGTGGAAGTTTCGCAACCGCCAAATATGGCCGAAGGCCATCATCATCGTAGCCTGGGGTGCAACCCCAGGAAATCGTTGCCACCACACGGGTTTTGGCTAAAAGCCAAAATCAACGGACCTCCGTCAGCAATGTGAACATGGCCTTCGGCCAAATGGATCTATCGTGTTTGCATTCCTGGGGCGATGTCCCAGGCTACGATGACAATGGCCTTCGGCCAAGAATTCCACGAATCGTGAAAAGTGATTTAAGGGAGGATCATCATGCTTGTCGACTATCTCCAGAACGCCGATCGTTACTTTCCGTTGCATCCTAAGTTTGCTTCGGCTTTCGAGTTCCTGCGTCGAACGGGTCTGGCACGACTGCCCAACGGGCGACACGATATAGACGGTGAGCGTCTGTTCGCCATCGTGTCGCGCGATCAGGGGCGGGGCCGCGAAAAGTCCATGTTGGAGGCACACCGTCATTACATCGACATCCAGTTTGTGCTGAGTGGCGAGGAATGTATCGGCTGGATGCCGACAGCCGATTGTCAGCGCGTCTCGTCACCCTATGACGACCAGAAGGACGTGACGTTCTTCTTTGACCGGCCCGCAACCTGGCTGGTTGTCGCGCCAAGTGCCTTTGCCATTTTTTATCCCGAAGATGCACACGCCCCGCTCGCTACCGAAGGGCCCATTCAGAAGGTGGTTGTGAAGGTGGCCGTGAGTTGATGTAGATCTTTGCAGGTGTCGGAGTCGAGTGGGGCATGTAGCAAAAAGTCCGATGTTTGAGCCACGCGTTCGTTGGACTTGTTGATGGACGGCAACCAAGCGTACGTTCGTGGGCAGTGATTTGGCTCGCCCGCGTCTCGCAGTGCCCTTGCTCCAGGACGGGAACGGTCCGAAGCACGGACGTCGTGGAAAGCGCGATTTCGCTATGGTCGGTCCGGAGTTGTTGATTCACGTCAAAAATGTTTGACACGACCCTGTCGCACCGTTATAGTCCCACTGCTCGTCCTGAAAATGGATCTGGTCGAAAACCCAGCCACGTCGTTCGATTGATGCAAGGGTCTGCTATGGCTGAAGCACCCGTTCCTGGTTCTCGACGAAACTGGCTTTTGCATTGTCTGCAGGGGGCATCGCCGTTACGGCAGCGGCCATCTTCTACCTTGGTTCCCATTTTGATTGTCGTCGTTTTGCTCCTGATGTACATTCGCACGTTGCCGGTGCCGCAAGTGCCTGTGGCTGATGAGCGCCGGGCCGTTGACACTCCGTCGCTGTCCTGATGCAACTCGAGCGGTGCCAGGAAGCGGAGGAGACACTCGAAGTGGCTTCCCCATCACGCCTTACAGGGAGCCGCTTTGGGGCCTTGTTTAGGCGATGGGATGCTTGTGGCTGTTCTTCCTCGGCACATCTGCTGCGACCGCCTTAATCGAAGAAAGGTAACGATGAATCGCGCCGCCAAAACCCTGATGTTCTGCACCGTTGCTACCTGTTTGTCGCTCACACTGCGGGCGGACGACAACTCGCAGCTGGCCGGCCGAAGGCCGAACATCATCCTGGTCATGACCGACGACCAGGGCAAAGGGGACCTGAGCTGCCTGGGTAACCCCGATTTGAAGACGCCCAACCTGGACCAACTTTATGCGCAAAGCACACGACTGACCGATTTCCACGTCAGTCCCACCTGCGCCCCCACACGATCTTCCATCATGAGCGGTCGACACGAGTTTCGTAACGGCGTGACCCATACGATCCTCGAACGAGAGCGGATGGCGCTGGGCACTGTGACCTTGGCCCAAGTATTGCAGAGTGCCGGCTACAAGACTGCCATCTTCGGCAAGTGGCATCTGGGTGACGAGGAACCTCATCAACCGCATAACCGCGGGTTTGGGGAAGTCTTCATTCACGGCGCCGGAGGGATCGGCCAGGCATATCCGGGCAGCTGTGCCGACGCGCCACCCAACCAGGAGAACCGTTACTTCGACACCGTGATCCGGCACAACACGAAATTCGTCAAGACCAAGGGGTTCTGCACCGACGTCTTCTTTCGGCAGGCGCTGGGTTGGATCAAGCAGCGCAAGGACGACGAATCCCCCTTCTTTGCCTATATCAGTACCAATGCGCCACACGGCCCGATGATCGCGCCCGAGAAATACAAACAGCCCTTCTTGGAAGCCGGTTTTGACCAGAATACGGCCGGACGATACGGAATGATCGCAAACATTGACGACAACATGGGCCTGTTGATGCAGAAAATAGATGCCTGGAAGTTGTGGGAGAATACGCTGCTGATCTTCATGACCGACAACGGGCAGGCAGGGCGAGCCGGGAAGAAGAACGGCACTCGGTATCCGCTTTTTACTGCCGGCTTCAAATCGGGCAAGGGTTCGCCCTATGAAGGGGGCACGCGCGTGCCGGCCTTCTGGCGTTGGAAAGGCGTGCTGAGGGAAGGCCACGATATCGATGCCTTAACCGCCCATATCGACCTGTTCCCGACATTTGTCGAATTGACGGGTGCGAAAGTGCCGGTCAACGCACAAAAGCTCGATGGGCGTTCGCTGCTTCCACTGCTCCACGACGCCAGTGCGTCCTGGCCGGATCGGAACTTGTTCGTGCACCAGGGGCGGTGGAAGAAAGGCGCGAATCCGGATGATTTCAAATTCCAGAATTGCGCCGTGCGTAGCGCGAGGTTTCGCCTGGTGAATGACAAAGAACTGTACGATATCGAAGCTGATCCTTATGAGACCACCAACGTGATCGAGCAGCACCCTGATGTGGTCCAATCCATGCGAGCGGCGTACGACGCGTGGTGGGCGGAGACGCGGCCCTTGATGGTCAACGAAGACGTACCGCTGGCCGAACAGCGCCCGTTTTTCGTGCTGTATGACCAGCAGCTTCAAAGTGAGGGAATCCCGGACTGGCAGCCACCTGGACTGTAAGGTCTGCGGCGTAGGAGATTTCACATGCATTCGAACCCCGCCCATTGTCGATCATGCGTGCCGACGGTCCTTTGGAAAGACCAGCCGAACACCGCGCACGTCCGGGCAGGATTGCCTTTTGCATTCACGCTGTTACTGCTGTCAGTTGTTGGTGCACTAAGAGGATCTGGCGTATCCCGTGCCGCGGAGCAGATGGCAGCCGAGTTGGAGAAGGCGGGCGTGAAAGGAGGTCTGATCGTCCAGCTCGACTGTGGCGACGGCCGAGACACAGCGCAGCTATTGTTGGATGATCGTTTCCTGGTTCAGGGACTCACGCGCGATCGTGCGGACGTGATGCTGGCTCGCGACCGTCTTCATGCGCTCGGTGTTTATGGGCAGGTTACCGTCCGCGAGTACGATGCTCAGCAACTTCCATACGCCGACAACCTGGTCAATGCGATTGTTTCCAAGAACACAACTCAGGTGCCGCGCGACGAGTTGCTGCGCGTGCTAGCCCCTTCGGGCGTGGCGTTGATCAATGGCCAGCGGCTGACGAAACCATGGCCGGATGACATCGATCAATGGAATCACTTTCTCCACGGGCCCGACAACAACGCCGTGGCTCGTGATCGCGTCGTGGCCGCACCGCGGTCGATCCAGTGGATCTCGCTTCCGCGGTGGGGCCGGAGTCACGAAGAGTTGGCCAGTATGAGCGGAGCGGTGTCGGCGCAGGGAAGAGTGTTTTTTATTATCGACGAAGCACCGCTGGCCACGATTCGCTTTTCCGGTGATTGGTCGCTGGTCGCCCGTGATGCCTTCAACGGTGTTCTGTTGTGGAAGCGGAAAATCCCTCAATGGATCGACCATCTGCGTCACTTCCGATCCGGCCCGGCACATCTGTCACGTCGCCTGGTCGCGGTCGACGACGTGGTGTACGTCACACTGGGTCTGGCCGCTCCGGTGACGGCACTCTCGGCTGCCACCGGCCGCACGCTACGTGTCTACGAAGATACGGAGCACACGGAAGAGATTCTGGTTGATGGCAATACGTTGTACCTGGTCGTCGGAACATCGGAAGTACATCGCACCGGTGAAGGACTTTACCGACGCGGTGAACCCGAAGCGACTGAGTTCCGATTCATTACGGCGATCGATGCGAGTACGGGCAGACAACTGTGGAAACACGAGTTCGGCAGCGACGATTTTCTGTTACCGCAAAGTCTCGCCGTCAAGGAGAAATGTGTTGTCTATCAGAGCACTGACGGCGTTACGTGTCTCGATGCCGTATCGGGCGAAGCGAAGTGGCAGGCTGCGCGAGTGACTCCACGGCGTCGTATGGGATTCTCCGCGCCCACGGTCGTGATGGCCGACGGTATGGTGTTGTGTGCCGATCGAGAGGTTGACAAACAGGGTCAGCCCGCACAAGGCAGAATCGAGTGGGGCGTGAACGGCTGGAACGAGCCGGGCTTCGTGAGACGCGGCAAGGGTATGCTGCGTGCGTATCGTTTGGACGACGGACAAGAGCTGTGGTCGGCTCCTTGCAGCGAAGGATATAACTCGCCTGTCGACGTGTTTGTCCTCGACAAGACGGTTTGGGTCGGTAGCGACTACAAGCGATATGACTTGATGACGGGCGAACAGAAAGACCCCCTCACGTGGAAAGTCGGCAATGTGGCGATGGGCCACCACCGCTGCTACCGCAACAAGGCCAGCGAGAACTATATTTTTACCGGCCGCGCGGGGATTGAAGTGGTCGACCTGGAAACGGGATGGGTGGGAAACAACAGCTGGCTCCGTGGCACCTGCCAATACGGAATCATGCCCGCCAATGGACTGCTGTACGCTCCGCCCGATGCATGTGCCTGCGTGCCGAAAGTCAAGCTTCCGGGTATCTTTGCGGCAGCTCCCAAGAGGACGTGGACGAACAGCCATAACTCGGCGGAGGATGAGCGACTGGAGCGTGGTCCCGGCTTCCTGCAACTTGCCGACCGAGTTCCTGATGTGACGGTAGACACCGATACGTCATGGCCCATGTACCGTCACGATGCCGCTCGCAGCGGCGCGGTTCGGTCGCAGCTGCCTGCTGATCTGAAACCGATCTGGAACGTAAAATTTGAAGGGCCGACGACACAGCCGGTGAGCGTGTCCGGACGGACCTATGTCGCGGCAAGCGACACGCATACAATCCACGCGCTGGATTCCGGGAGTGGACGCGAAATTTGGAGCTACACGGCCGGTGGACGAATCGACAGTGCGCCCACCGTCTATCAGAACTTGCTGTTGTTTGGCTGTGCGGATGGTTGGGTGTATGCTTGCCGGACCAGCGATGGGAGACTGGCCTGGCGTTTTCGGACCGCACCGTGGGATCGGCAGATCTGCGCCTTCGGACAATTGGAGTCTGTGTGGCCCTCGCACGGCAGCGTGTTGGTCGAGAACCACACGCTGTATGTCACTGCCGGACGATCCACCTATCTCGATGGCGGCATTGTGCTGTATCGATTGAATCCGATCACTGGCGAGCAACTTTCACAAACCGTGGTCACGCATATCGATCCGGCAACAGACAAACAGACCGGTGCGGAGGATCGCAAGTTGTACGGCTTCGACATGGAAGGGAGCACGACCGACATACTGTCCGGGGATGGCGAGTCCGTTTTCTTGAAACACCTGCACTTTGACGCGGCCGGGCGAGAGGTACCACGCACCAAGCCGCATCTGTTCTCGATCACCGGATTCCTGATCGAGGACTGGTTTGTGCGCACGTACTGGCTGTTGGGGACCGACGTCGGGGCAGGGTGGGGCGGTTGGGCGAAGGCGGCCGGCACCGCGCTGTCGGGCCGGATCTTGTGCTTCGATCAGCGCGTGGTTTGCGGTTATGGTCGCAAGGCCATCGAAGGAGGCCGGACCGGACATCGTGCCAATGATTACCATTTGTTCTGCGCGAAGTATTCGACGCCGGTCACCACGCCAGTCCAGGAAGTGGTAAAACGCCGGCGGCGCGGTCAGACGGTGCAGGACGGTGCCATCTGGACGGACGACCAGTCACTGATGGTGCGGGCCATGGTCCTTGCCGGCGACAAACTGGTTGTTGCCGGTCCGCCCGAATCTGGGAATAAGGCTGCCGACTCACTGCGTTTTGTAGATGAAGCGGACGCATTGGCCACGTTGCGCGGTGAGAAGGGCGTGTTCCTGCAGGTTCGTGCGGTCGGCAGCGGGGAAATATTGTCACAGTGCGAACTGGAGGCCATGCCTGCGTTTGATGGTATGAGCGTGGCGGAAGGACGCCTCTTCGTGGCTCTGAAGAACGGTCACGTAGTCTGCTTTGCAGGCCAAGGTTCCAAGGCGAATGCGCAGTGAAGAGGGGACCTGCAGGCGCGTTGTCCAGCTGAAGTCCGCGAGCGCACCTCAGAAGTTTCCACCGGGCTCGTTCCTCGTTGTACCACACAAGTCCGATTTCCACTGGGCTTGTCCCAGTGGGATCACAACTGGTTGGCTACATGTGACCGTGAAGATAGAGATGAAGTTCATGGCCTTGAGTGTAGCTCGTCAGCTGTGGTCCCCTCGGGGCAAGCCCGACGGAAACCGGTCGAGGGGCGCGGCGTAGCGGACCAGTTGTGGTCCCCTCGGGGCAAGCCCGAGGGAAACCGGTTGAGGGGCGCGGCGTAGCGGACCAGTTGTGGTCCCCTCGGGGCAAGCCCGAGGGAAACCGGTTGAGGGGCGCGGCGTAGCGGACCAGTTGTGGTCCCCTCGGGGCAAGCCCGAGGGAAACCGGTCGAGGGGCGCGGCGTAGCGGACCAGTTGTGGTCCCCTCGGGGCAAGCCCGAGGGAAACCGGTCGAGGGGCGCGGCGTAGCGGACCAGTTGTGGTCCCCTCGGGGCAAGCCCGACGGAAACCGGTTGAGGGGCGCGGCGTAGCGGACCAGTTGTGGTCCCCTCGGGGCAAGCCCGAGGGAAACCGGTGAGGGCGCAGCGGACCAGTGGTCCCCTCGGGGCAAGCCGAGGAAACCGGGAGGGCGGCGTAGCGGACCAGTTGTGGTCCCCTCGGGGCAAGCCCGACGGAAACCGGTCGAGGGGCGCGGCGTAGCGGACCAGCTTCGCGCCTGTTGCAGCCGGCTGCGGGAATCATATCATAGTAGTTGGCCCGTAGGACGGGAGGAGACTACTGCCGGAAATTCGTCCGCAAACGTCAGCCGCGACCGCGACTTAACACGTCAACACGAGGTGAGAGGCCCATGAAAAGAACCTTACTTGTTGCCCTCTGTCTGGCCAGTCTTGCTGCCCCTGCCTCAGGACTGGGCGCGGAGCCGTCGGACAAAGCCTGGTTGGAGAAATGGAAGGCCGACAATCCACAATGGAGAGCGTATCACTTAACGAATCCGGAGCCGGAAAAACTACCGGTTACCAAGACGCTGGTCGCCGACTTCCTGGCCCCGATGGGGATCAACGCTCTGATCGTGGAAGTCAATTACGGTTTTCAGTTCACGTCGCACCCGGAGCTCGAAGGCCGCGGACTCAACAAGGAGCAGGCCCGGGAATTGACCGATTTCTGCCGCCAGCATGGTATCCGCGTCATCCCGCTGCTGAACTGCCTGGGACATCAGTCGTGGGGTCCGAAACCGGGCGCGTTGCTGAAGAACTACCCGCAGTTTGACGAGACGCCCTCGATTCCCGAGGACGACAAGAAGATCTATTGTCGCGAGTGGTGTCCTTCACACCCGGGCGTCAATCGCGTCGTATTCGCATTGCTCGATGAGTTGATCGACGCTTTCGACGCCGACGCGATGCACGTCGGCATGGATGAGGTGTTCTTGATCGGCGACGAGAATTGCCCGCGATGCCAAGGCAAGGACGTCGGCGATCTGTTCGCGAAAGTGGTCAATGAGCTCCATGAGCACCTCGTCCTCAAACGGGGTGTGGAGATGCTGATGTGGAGTGACCGGCTGTTGGATGCGAACGACATGAAGTACGGGAAATGGGAGGCCAGTGTGACGGGATCGCAGCGGGCCGTCGATCATGTGCCGAAGGATATCATCATGTGCGACTGGCACTATGAGCTGCCCGAAACGTATCGCAAGATGGGCCAGCAACAGCCTTTCCCCTCGGTCCAGTTCTTCCAGGATAAAGGGTTTCGCGTCCTCCCCGGCACGTGGCGGACGCCCGAGGCCGCGGTGGCCTTCATTCGGGCCTCGCGCCAGGGAGCAACCGACAAGATGCTCGGCTTCCTCTTCACTGGCTGGAACAACGGGCCCGGCGGTGAAGCGCTCCTGGCCGCTTTGCGGGGCGATGAGTCTCCGGAGAAGGAGAAGTCGAGCAAGCGAAGGGAAACGGCGCACGGCATTGCCGACACCATGCGCGCGGGGCTGAAAGAACTCGGTGGACCCACTCGGTGACGACGCGTGTCTCGGATACTTCGTGAACACGCAACCAGGTTGTGGGAATACTCAACGTGACCGCGGGTCGCGATCGAACAGGTACGACGGACCTGCGGGTCCGTCGGGACGGATGCGGACGTCCGTCGCACGACTCGCGCGCACGGCGCACGCCTGCCACACGCTGGGACTGTAGCGATGTCGAGTGAACTGAAGAACTCAAACTGTAAATCACGCGGTCCATGTAGCCGGTAAAGCCGCATTTCTGTGGCTCGTTTCCCACCGGGAACATTCGGAGTTCACATCGGGTGTGAACTGGCAAAATCACAGGCTTTTCCGGCGTCGGATCCGTTGGCAGGGGCGGGAAAGCTTGCACTTTAAGTGAAGAACAGACCTGAGCGAAAGGACGATGGTGATGCGAAGCACAACGCGGCTGGTGGTCATGTTACTGACCTTGATAGGCATTTCGAGCGCCGCTGCGGCGGCCGACAATCCTTCCATTCTCTCGGTACGTTCGGAATCGCGAACCGTCGGCTTGTACGAGAAGCTGGAACTCCGCATCGACTTGACAGCCGATTTCTCCAATCCGTTTGATCCGGACCAGGTTGATCTGTGGGCGGAGTTTACTTCGCCGTCGGGCAAGACTCAACGCATCTGGGGATTCTACAATCCCTCGAGCTGGGCCAGCCTGTGGATGGTGCGGTTCTCGCCGACCGAGATCGGCTCGTGGCAATACGTGGTGAAAGTGAAAGACGCGCACGGGATTGGAGAGAGTCCGCAAGGCTCGTTCGAGGCGGTCGAATCAGCTCACCACGGGTTCCTCACTATCGCCCCCAATGGCCGCTACCTGCGTTACAGCGACGGCACGTCGTTTTATGGCGTGGGGCTGTGGTACAACGACGAATATCACTTGTTCAACGAGGGGCAAATCACCACGGCAGGTCTGGATGAGATTCAGGAGCGGGGGGGAAACTTCATCAGCTTCTTTACGGGACCGCTGGAAACGATGGGGACAGGGCTGGGACGTTATGACCAGAGCCAATGCGGACGATTGGACGAATTGTTTCAGTGGTGCGAGGAGCGGGATTTGCACATCAGTTGGAACCTCTGGTTTCATTCCTGGATCTCCGAGGCGGTCTGGGGGGGAGGCAATGCGCGTTACCGCAGCAATCCCTACCGGCAGGTGACCGACGCGGCCCATTTCTTCTCCAGCGAGGAGGCCTGGAAATATCAGGAAAAGCTGCACCGCTACATCATCGCGCGGTGGGGATACAGCCGCGCACTGTTCCTGTGGTTTGTCGTGGACGAAATCAATGGGACGGAGGGATGGCTGGAAGGGGGCCAGGAACAGGCCGAAGAGTGGTGCCGCAAGATGGATCTGTTCCTCAACCAGCATGACCCTTACGGTCGCCCGACGACCGGCACGCAGAGCGGCGGTATTCGCGAGTGGTGGCCGGGCGGCTACCGGATCTTCGACATCGCCTCGCGAGAAATCTACGAAGCGCAGGGACACCCGATGCCCGAGAGCGGCAAGATCGGCCCGCAGGACGAGAGCCCGCTGCGGTTCAGCTACCAGAACTACGCCCAACAGATCCAGAAACTGTGGTCCGGTTTCGCCAAGCCGGCAATGAACGGCGAGTGTGGGTGGGAGCACACGTACTACGAACCTGGAATGCCGGAATACCTGGCCATGTACCACAACGCACTCTGGGTCAGTCTGGCCAATGGATCGTGCGCGACACCGTTTTGGTGGGCCTACTCGCAGCGGCTTAACGACAGCGTGCTGACGAACCAGATGCTCTATTTCTCGCGATTTGTCGCTGACATCGATTTTGCCAACCTGACCCTGGCACCGGCCTCGATCAGCGCCGGCGAGAATGATGCCTGGGCCATGAAGAGTGACAAGCTGGTGTTCGGCTGGGTGGTCAACCCGCGAGTCAGCTTGGCCAACGAGTCGTTCACGATTTCCGGTTTGCCCGATGGTCGGTATGCGGCGCGATTGTACCGGACCTGGCGCGGCAGCTACCTGGAAGAGCAAATCGTGGAGTGTCGAGACGGAGCACTTACGGTGAAGATTCCGGAATTGAAAACCACTCGGGGTCGGGCCTCGCACATCGGCCACGATATCGCCTTTAAGATGGTGCCCCAATAGCCGTGGAAGATCGCGTAATGCTCCAACCAATATGTGCCGATCAGCAGAAAGCTGCTCACAAAGCCGAGCAACGGATGAAATGATTCGATGAGGTAATCAACTAGCTTCTGTTCCGGCACCTTGTGCGCCGATGGCACCTCCAAGCCAAGCACCAGCAGGGTGATGGCAATGGCGATCACGCCATCGCTGAAGGCGGATAGTCGATCGGGCTTAAACATGCCTTAGTGCGTTGCCTAGCCTCAATACCGTTTAACGAAGCGCTGGACAGATAGGTTTGCGATACGAGTTGCTATGCCAGCATGGTCGTGCTGTCGCCATGTCTGGTTTGCCGTTGGATGCTCTCATGGCTTAATTCAACGGTATTGGGCCTAACCTTGCGAATTCGGCTGGCCTTGCGGCTTGCTTTGTGGCTCGTCTTGCTTGACTCGCACCAGCAGCCACTGCTCCGTTTTGTCCTTGCCGAAATGGACCAACACGGGCACCTCGTCCTTGGTCAGGTTGTAGATGCCGGTTTCGATCACATTCTCCTTGTTGTCTCCGATCGTCCAGGCCGCTCGCTGCGTCTTCTTGTCCACGGAACCTTGCACGGGCTTGGTGTCATTGGTCAAGGTGGCCGTGTAGTTGCCACGAATGATGCCCGCCTTGTTCACCGCCAGTTGCAGGATCAGGTTGGCGTTGGTCTGCTTATCGTGCGTCATGGCGAATACGCCCAGCGGCATCCATTGCGTGTCGTCCGTGGTTTGCGCCGCGGCACCGGTGCTCGCCAGTTCCTGAGCTTGCTGGTAGTACTGGTCCGCCGTCCCCATGTCCTGACCGTTCATGTAGACCGAGTTGTCCTGGTAGGTGACGTTGTTGCCGTAGTCATAGTAGATCGGCGCGCGTCCCCGTAGCCGAACCAACCGCCGAGGGAAGCCCAGGTTGCCGCCGCCCAAACGTCGCCGTATGCCCATCTCCGCGGATACCAGGCGCCCGGATATCTCCGATACCAGTCGGCGTTATAGAAGTCGCGACCGCGGAAAGTCGCGGCGGACATCGTCGCCACGAAGTCGCAGATCCGCGTCCGGATATCGCGACAGCCCGCGCTGGTCTCCTCGAATCTGGTTTCCGGCTACGTTGTGCAACCCGCCGTCCGACGGCAAGCCGAGAAAGTTGCCCAACTGGCCGCGATCCGGACGAGCGCCAACACCGCCCGCTCCAAATCGGTCCACGCCAGGTCTTCCCACGCCACCGGGGGTCGCTGAGCCCACTTCGGTTGGCACCGAATCCGCCCGCAGACCCGCCGGGAAAGCCACGCTCGCCCAGGCCGGCACCGCCAGGTTGTCCCGCGGCGCCGAAATTCGGCCTCTGATTGGCGACGTCACCAAAGCCGCCCCTCGGTGAGAATCCACCCGGGCTCGCGGCGCCGAAATTCGGCCTCTGGTTGGCAACATTGCCAAAGCCGCCACTTGGTGACATCCCGCCAGGGCGCATGCCTCCTGCCCCCCCGATACCGCCTCCCATGCCGCCCATACCACCGCGCATGCCACCACTCATGCCGCCCATACCACCACCCATGCCACCGCGCATACCACCCATGCCACCCGCGCCGCCGCGCATGCCACCCATGCCACCACCGTGCATGCCGCCCGCGCCGCCGTGCATGCCGCCAAAACCGCGGCTCCAGCTCGTCTCCGTCAGGGTCGCACTGAGTGCCAACATGACGACCGCCAAAAATAAATGAAGCCTGGTCATGGTTGAGTGTCCTCCAGTCAGTAGGTGATTGCGTTTAAGGCAGTTTCTCTTGTCCCGGCAGTGATTATTTGCGTTTCAGGGTGACTTCGTCGCTATCAGGCAACAGCGTGTCGCCCACCGTTCGGTCGCCCGATTTCCACAGCAGCGTGTCGTTGTCCTTGCGCGACAGGAGGTAGGTGGCACTCGTTGGCAGTGCCGTCCTTCATCACGCCGATCGATTCGAATCGTCCAGCCGTTTTCGTGCGGCGCCCAGATCCCCACGGCATGACCACCGTCGCTGGTAAAACTCCAGGACGTGATGCGCCCGGTGGACGGATCGACACCGATGATTTCGAGCCCCCCGGAGGTCTCTTTGCCGGACTCGGTCACGGCATGCGTGCGTGTCGAGAAATTGCTGATTCTCGATCCAGCGACAGTTCACTTCCACCTGAGCGTCTTTGTTGGTGACACTCCACGTACCGACGAGCCACTCGAGATCCTCCAGCTGTCCAGCATCGGGCGGCAGTTCCACCCGCGTATCCCGCACGTCCGCCATCAGCCAGCGATCGTCCTGCTGGACGTGCACGGCCGTGTAGCGGCTCATCACTCGCACCGCCCCGGGTGGCTGCGGAGAGAGCGCCGCGCGACCCTCCTCGATCGCGGTGTCGGCGTTGATCAGGCGAATTGAATCGATTTCCATCTGCAGTCGCACATCGGGAATGCTCTGAAACAAGGTTTCGTACTCTTGCTGGATCGACTTCCTTCCTTGGAACCGGACTCCGTCTTCATTGACGTAAATCCCGTCGGCGGTCCAAAGAGCGGCCAGCGCTACGGCGTCCCCTTTGTCGAACGCCGCGACGAAGGCCTGGGCACCGGCGCGTATTTCTTTTTCCGCCGCTTGCTGTTGTGGCGTCGACTGTTCGGCGGCGGCTGCGGAGCCGACGGTGACAAGGCCGATCACGAACAGGGACAAGTCGAGTCAAGTTTTTCATCGTGCCAAGTCCTCGATTTCGAGTATTCACGTAAAAGGGCACACGAGCCCAACCGGAATGTCCGCGGATCGGTTGCCGTGTGACTCGATGGCTGGGTGGATCTGCGTCTTGACGATCTCCACGTTGTACGAGACGTCTTTTCGCATCGACGGGAATTCGATCGACGTCTCGGCCAGTGCCGCGACCTCCTACGGGACAGACACGAAACGCAAGAACATGCGCGTAAAACTGCCCGAGCCCGTTGGTCGACACTACCGCAAGGTTCAACTACGCAGAGGCTCGAAAGGATTACGGTGCAGGTAGAGAAACAGCGGCATGTTTAACTTCAGCCTGGCACCGGGCCGTCCGTCCGATTGGCCAATGAAAACGCGACGTTCCAATCCCCAATGCGAACCGCGACCAAAGTCGATTCGCCCAAGTACCAGACTTCCTCCCGTTTACTCGCGACTGTCCTTAGTCAGCATGTCCAGCTGATTGTAGCCGTCCAGGTGGACCTTGTAGGTCTTGTCGCTGCGGAAAGGCGTATTTCCGCCGTCTGGCCAAGTGAAAACCTCGGTACCGTTGTCGGTGGTCACGCCGACGATCGTATTGTCCGCGGCGCCCGATCTCTTCGAGCTTCTTCGTGACCGCTCCGACGATGTCGTCGAACTGGGCCATACCGGCTTCTTGGAGTCCGTAGTTGTCCGTGCCTCGAAGTTTCTGGTACTTGGGCGACAGATGGGTAAAAATGTGCAACCACGTCGGGTTGAGCCACACGAAGAAGGGTTTGTTGTCCTGTTGCGCCCTGCTGCATGAAGGCGAGCGAGCGATTCAGGATCACATCGTCGATCGTCTCCATGTTGTATTTGATGCCTGGCATGGGATGGGGCGGAAGGGGC
This sequence comes from uncultured Planctomycetota bacterium, assembly GCA_963700575.1. Lineage (GTDB taxonomy): Bacteria > Planctomycetota > Planctomycetia > Pirellulales > Pirellulaceae > JAJRVM01. The sequence continues at coordinate 115,959 of CAVOYC010000018.1, forward strand.
CCTTCGTCAACGATCTTCTGTTTGCCGATTGTTCCCCAACGGGGCTGTACCGCGGTGTCGTCGACGTCGGTCGCCCAGCTATGCACGAGATTTCGCGGGCCGATCTGGTTGGCAAGTTCCTTCGGGAACCCGGGCCAGAACGGATCCGACATCGCGTTGACACGGTTTTGACGTCGGCCGGTTGCGGCCGCGGGCCTGTTGGAGGAAAGAAAATGCCCGCGACACCGCGTGCACGTTCGTCGCGCATCGCGGTTACCCGGATTCCATGAAATTTTTTCGTGCGAGGCTTTTCGTGCCACCAAGCTCTCTAAAACTGCACCTGATACTTGTCCGTCATCGCCTGGCGAATTTGAGTCGTGGCGGATTCGATGTTCTGGACGATTTGCTGGACGGAGCTGGCCCCCGGGCCTTGGCTTGGGCATGGACTTGCGTTATGGCCCGTTGTTGCTGCCGCAGTTCCGACTGTATAGCGCCCCCACTCCTAACCTGGACGCCATTCCATACGCGGCATTGGTCTCTCGTATTCTTCCGTAGTTCCCTCCAAAACTACCTCCACCATACGCACCATAACTCCCCTGTTGCCAATTGTTTTGGCTGACATTGCCGAGAGCGCCACCGTAAGGACGCGTCGAACTGGCCGCGTTCATCTCTTCGGTACGTCGTTGATGGTGATCCCCTTGAGCGTCATCGACGCGCCGTGCAGTTGGCTCGAGATGTAGTTGCCGTACTGCAACATCTCCTTGTCGACATGCAAGGTCGGTAATTGATCCACGTGGCGTCCGTAATTCTCGAACCACTGGCCACCTGGCCCATCGTTCTCATGTCGCCTTTACGCGATCGCAGGTTCTTCAGCAGACTTTGTACGGCTCGTAGTACTGCTGAGTCGTTTCGAGGACCGTTGGCTTTTGGCTCTGCCCGCCCCGGTCGGACGCCGCCTGGCCGCACCGTGTTGGCCGCCGACTGGAACGTCGCCGTTGCGTGCGCGTGAAGGGCCGCTGTCGGCAGTTGAATGATGCTCGCCAAGCGAGTCAGACCGTCGCGAGTGAGGTCACCGCCAAGCGACACTTGTCGACCCTTGACCTTCGGCTCCCATTCGGCAACTTCATCGATCATCACGCCATATTCGCCCAACGACGTCCAAGATGAATGGTTTCGCGATGTCCGAAAGCAGGGTGGCGTCCTGCGCAAAATCGATCTTGATCTCGCCGTACGGTTTGTCACGAAACGTGATTCCCAGCATCACCCCTTTGACACTTGCGATCAGTTGGGACAGCTTTTCTCGATCCACCTTTGGAGTTCTCGGACGGACTTGAATCGCTCGATCCCCAATTCGACCTCTTTGGCCGAGAACGCGTTCTTCAGATCGAGGACCATGATGATTTCCGCCCCCGACTCCGCGTAGCGGATGCCCTCCTGCAGGTAGGGCGATACACTGCGGTTCGAGCGAGTAATCCACGCCGATACGCTTTGACGATTCCCCGGTCCCATCGCACCGAACACGCCACCAGGAAACTCCACCACAAAGCTGTTGTCGGGCAGTCGGACCACTGGCACAGAACTCAGATTATCCGCGACGCCCCCGAACCGGCTGGCCAGGCTGGATACCGAGACATCCGCTTCCATCTTCCCAATCGCCACCTCCCAGTCGGCGTGCATCTGCTCACATGTCCAGATCGGATGCGATCACAAGACTATTTGCCTTGGGCGGAATACTCGTCAGGCCGGCGGCAAACTGCTTGGTGCGGTTCGCCTGCCAATCTTCGCGTTTGGCAATCGGGCTCGCAAACAGTGCTTTCGCATCGACCAGCACCATGGCGTTGGCGGTCTCTGGGATGTGCTCCAGAAGACCCTCGAATTGCGCCAAGCCCCGATTTCCGGGCAGCCAGGTTGACACGGTACAGGCGACTGCGACGACGCAGGACTTCCAAACTACTCTCGGTGCGTTTCTCATTTCGATGCTCCTTTGCCAGACCGTGCGTATCCTGCGAACAGCGTCAGGCCGCGCCTCAGGACCGCCACAGTTCCGCCGTAAGTCTGTAATTGATGCAGATCTCTAATTATTGATGTACGAACTCTCGCCTGAAGACAGCTAACGTTGTTGTCATCCCGTGCCCAGAACGTGCTCGCTTACGAACCGAGTGTAGGGTCCGGCAGCCGATACGCATCTGGCCCATCTGTCCGTGCGCACGAATTATTCTGGGTGCGGCCCGGAATGAACTGCCTACCCATCGATTTGCGAAGACAGACCGTGGAGGTCCGCTCAGACGGATGGATTCTGGATGCATGGCGTGTTGAACTGCGCATCGCGGCATCGGGACACGTGCCGTGAAGTCACAAGAACGAACTCTATAGACTTGTTTGTAGTGGCTCTCCCTCGCCCGTCTAGTGGAATTGCATACATTTTCCAATGAATTGGCGAAAAACCCGCGCGACCTTAGTCCGGCGATCGGCCCACAACAACTGCCCGATTCTGTTGTGGCTGCGGCTTCCAGCCGCAGTGCGGCGGCAGGATGCCACCGCCACGGGGATCAAGTCTCCATGAGGTCACCTAAGTCAAATCAGCACAATTACTTGCGTCGCAATTGTGCAACTTCGATCCGTGGACGTCGAAGGGCAGTATCATTCTGGGCTGTGGCCCGTCCGCACAACACAGGCCCGACGGGAACCCCGACGCAGACGCGACGGCACCCCGGGCAGGCACCTCTCAAGCGAGGGGTGCTACAGGGACCATTTGCCAATACTCCGGAACGCATTTCCGAGTGGCGGTCCGCTCTGGTTACCGGGCGGTGGTCCGGGGATTCTGAAGGGCGAGACCCGAATTGAGGCTTGAAGTGAGATTGAAAGTTAACACGAAACTAGTGCTTTGTTACAGCTCAATTTTAGGATGAGCGACGCGATTGGTTCCGTGATTCGTCGGACCAATCGATGCGGCGACCCTAATTCCTAGCTGTAACAAAGCACTAGACTCTTGTAGTCTTCTTCCTGCGTCAGCTTTGGGAACTCGATTCGGCCATCCTCGTGGGCGTCCGTCTGGGGGGCATTTGAGGAAGATCAGGATTCCTCGCATTTTGTATCGTGCGCCGTACGGAGCTACGGATCTTGCTCATCGGCCACATGCAATCTAAATCGCCTGCACAATACTGTCCTATACTTATGCAGAATACCACGAAACATCGCTGACAACAGGCGCGGCCTTGTGAGTTTAATGCGCCGACAATTGACGTCTGGCGCGACGGTGTGTCCACCTGCCAGAAACTGCCCCTCCCCAGGCCCCCCCAAGATTTTCGAAATGCATGGCCATGAGAGTACTGCGGAATTTTTCGATTCGCAGCAAAATGTTGTTGCTGGCGGTAACCTCAACTGGTGTTGCGCTGTTACTGACGGCCATTGCGGTTTCTGTCAATGACGTGCAGATCCTCCGTTGTTCAAAAATCGAACAGTTGGAGTCGCAGGCACGGATGCTGTCGTTCAACGCCACCGCGATATTGACGTTCCGAGACAGTAAAGCAGCTCAACAGCTACTTGCCTCACTGGTCCTACAGCCATCGGTCGATTGCGCTTGTTTTCGCGATGCGACTGGGCAGTTGCTGGCAGAATACCGAAGCGACGGCGGCGAGGCGGTTTTGCCACAGTTGGCTGAGGATGGACACCGTTTCACGAGCCTCGGGCACATAGAGATCCAACAGACGGTTCAGGACGAAAACGAAGCGGTCGGCACGCTCCATCTTCGCGCCAACATGAGTGACTACTACGACCAGCTTCGCCAACAATCCGCGGCCGTGGGGATCATGATGATCGTAGCACTGGCCGTCTCAGCCTCTCTAGCATTTTTTCTTCAGAAAGCCATCTCGCGACCGATCGAGAGACTATCCACGGCAGCCGAGGCGATTTCTACACAGCGTGACTACTCGATTCGAGTCGATTACGAGTCGAACAATGAGATCGGGCAGCTCTGCAAAGCGTTCAATCGCATGCTGGACGAGATCGAGATATCCAAAGATGCACTGATGCTGGCGAATGACCAGCTTGAACTGCGAGTGCAAGACCGCACTCGACAATTGACGGAGGAGATTCGGGAGAAGGAACGCGTACAAGCAGATCTCGTAAGTGCCAAAGAGACGGCAGAAGCGGCCAACACGGCCAAGAGTGAATTTCTGGCCAATATGAGTCATGAGATCCGTACACCGCTCAACGGTGTCTTGGGGTTCTCAGATTTGCTTCTCAAGGGCGCCGACGCCGGAAAAGAAGAAGTCCGACGAGACTACGTGCAAACGATCAAGTCGAGCGGTGAACATCTCCTCGCTCTGCTCAATGACATTCTGGATCTCTCGAAGATCGAGGCAGGGCAGTTCACCGTGGAACGTATTGCGTGTTCACCGCATGAAATCATCACTCATGTGGTCAGCTTGATGCGAGCGCAGGCACAACGCAAAGGGCTCGACCTGACCTATGAATGGTCGAGCGACGTGCCGGAATCCATTATCACCGACCCCGCACGTCTACGTCAGCTCCTGACCAATCTCGTTGGAAATGCGGTCAAGTTCACCGAACAAGGTTCGGTCTGCATCATAGCGCATATCGACCGGCACCGAGGCCTTCTCCGAGTGGATGTAACCGACACGGGCATCGGCATCGCGGACCATAAACTTAACGAAGTATTTGACCCGTTTCGGCAGGCAGACAATTCGGTAACACGCCGATTCGGGGGAACAGGGTTGGGCTTGGCCATCAGCCGGCACCTGGCCGAAGCGTTAGGGGGCAAGTTGACCGTCGAGAGTGTCTTGGGTGAGGGCTCCACTTTTACGTTGGAGATCGACGCCGGACCGCTGTCGGACGTTCCCATGCGTCCAACGCCCCAGAGCGACGCGCTCGCGTGCGAAACCATGCCGACACGCGATCCCGCGGACTGGCTGCCAAACACCAAGGTGCTCTTGGTGGAAGACGGGCCGACGAATCGGAAACTGATTCGTGCAGTCCTGGAGGGACTTGGCGTTTCCGTTGACACCGCTGAGAACGGTCAGGTCGGCGTGCAGATTGCACAACAGCAGCAATTCGACTTGATCCTGATGGACATGCAAATGCCTGTCATGGACGGATATTCGGCCGCTCGCCGATTGCGTTCATTGGGAGTTGACACCCCGATCGTCGCCTTAACGGCACATGCCATGAAGGGCGACGAGGCCAAGTGCCTGGCAGCCGGTTGCGACGGCTATTTGTCGAAGCCAATTGCCGCAGATCGCCTCCTTGCCGGTATTAGCCCGCATCTTTCGGCCGCGGCCGGCCGGGTCGGTCGCCCCAGCGGCGGCGAAAACTTCGAAGTTGATACAACGCAACGTTCAAAGCGGCTGGTTTCAAGACTTCCCATGGATCGACCGATCTTCCGCGAGCTGGTTGGTGAATTCGCCACGCTCGTCACGGAGCAAATCGACGCCATGCGAAACGCACTCGATGAAGACCGATTCGACGACCTGGCCAAAATTGCCCACACGCTCAAAGGCACTGGTGGGACGGCTGGCTTTGATGAGTTTACCGACCCGGCACGGAGAATTGAGCAGCTGGCCAATATGAAACAGGTCGAGCCGATCGAAACACTGCTGGAAACGCTAACGGAACTCGCCGGTTCAATCGAAGTCCCCGAAATCGAAAGTTCACATTCCACGAGTTAGCCCGCGACATGATTGCCGGGCTGGAACGTCTCTCCGAGCTTCCTCGTGAACGCCCCAGACTCCTCGAGTAATGACATACCGAATGATAGTTCAGGAAAATATCACCTCGGCCCTCGGGAACGACGGCGTCACCTCGCCCCCCGATGTCTCTCTGAAGACAACTCCCACAATTATGATTGTCGATGACGTCGCGGTGAATGTTAAAGTAGTGCAAGCCCACCTTTCGGCTGCGGGCTTCGAAGACTTTGTGACCGTCACCGATGCGGCACAAGCTATTGCGACCATGCGCTATTGTCGGCCGGATGTATTGCTGTTGGATATCATGATGCCCGGCATTTCCGGGCTGGATATCCTCAAGACAATTCGTCGGGATGAAGAATTTGGCTTGATGCCAGTTCTCATACTCACGGGCTCCGAAAGCCGGGAACTCAGGCGAGAGGCATTGCAGTTAGGTGCGACCGATTTTCTGCCTAAGCCCGTCGACGCGGAAGAGCTAGTTCCCCGTGTTCGCAACGCCTTGCTGGTCAAAGGCCATCAGGACGAACTTGAGGCCAGAGTGCGAGTACGTACCGCGGAATTGGAGAAGGTGCGACAGGAACTGATCTACTGCCTGGCGAGAGCGTCCGAGTATCGTGACAACGAGACGGGAAACCACGTGGTTCGAGTCGGCTGTTTTGCACAGATCATTGGGCAAGAGTTAGGCCTTGACTCGGGGCACGTGGAGATGCTCCGCCAGGCCGCCACTTTGCACGACCTGGGCAAGATCGGCGTGCCCGATTCGGTTCTCCTGAAGCCTGGAAAATTGACGCCGGCCGAATTTGAACTTATGAAGAAACATGCCGGCTTCGGAAAAAAAATCTGCCAGCCAATGTCGCATGACGAGATGGGAGTGTTCACGTCGCATACCAAGGTAGGCGCGAACATCATGAGCGGCTGTACGTCGCCTGTTCTGGCAATGGCCGCCACGATTGCTCTCACGCACCACGAGCGTTGGGATGGCACTGGGTATCCGCTGGGCCTGGCTGGAGAAGATATCCCGCTGGACGGACGCATCACGGCAGTGGCCGATGTGTTTGACGCGTTAAGCAGTAAACGGCCCTACAAGCCTGCCTTCCCTTTGGCGAAATGCTTCGGAATTCTGGAGGATAATCGGGGCACTCATTTCGATCCAGCCGTGCTGGACGCGTTCCTGGCGCAGGGAAGATATCGTGTCAACACAGATTATCTATGCCGACGTCGACTGACCATACGCGAGTCATGGAGAACTTCTAGTAAGATGAACACCGCCATTGCCAATCAACGGGAAACAGGTGCACCTCGGGTTGTCGTTGTCGACGATGACAGGATCGTGCTACGCCTCATTTCGACGTGGCTGGTAGAAAGCGGTTATGGTGTGGCGACAGCGGTCGACGGGCAAGAGGCTTTGCGGGTCATTGAACGTTTCCAACCTTCCATCGTATTGACGGATTGGAACATGCCATGCATGTCAGGTCTGGAACTGTGCCGCGCGATCCGAGACAAAGGTCCGAGCCCCTACGTGTACGTGCTGGTGGTTACCTCCCGCGAGGATCGAGAGGATGTCATTCAAGCGATCGATGCGGGTGCTGATGATTTCCTGGTGAAACCGATCAAAGAGAAAGAGTTGTTGGCTCGCGTGGGCCAGGCTGACGCAGCTCTGAAACGGTTTCGTCAATTCGTGGAGATCGCGGAAACTGACCCCCTGACGGGGGCCGTCAATCGGCGAACACTGGATGAATACTGCGTCCGCGCAATATTGGCAGCATCTCGACAGGGCACTGCTTTGTCCTGCGTGTTGTTCGACCTCGACTATTTCAAACATCTCAACGACTCATTCGGCCACGCCGTGGGTGACGACGCGCTGCGGCAGTTTGCCGCAGCGCTGCGGCAATATGCTCGTGAAGAAGACTGCATTTGTCGTTATGGTGGAGATGAATTCTGCATCCTGCTACCCGGATTCACGCAGGACGTGGCCCGCGAATTTGCTGAGCGAGTCTGCAGGGCGTTCTCCAATGCGTCTCCGCCGCAGGGCGATCGCCTCGCCAAATTCACTGCCACCGCGGGAGTGGCCGAATGGCAGCAAGATATCGTGGCGCCCCGCCAGTTGATTGACCTGGCAGACGAAGCGCTGCTGGTCGCCAAGCGATCGGGACGAGACTGCGTCAAGACGTTTTCGGACATCAGCGACACCCACTCGCTGGACAAGAGAGGTGACGATTCTTGCCGGAGCAGGCTCTCCAACATCGCGGCCGAGGAAATCATGACAACGCCTGTCGTCACGTTGTCGCAAGATCATCCGCTGATTCGGGCAGCCGACCTTTTTCTGCGCTTGCGAGTCAGCTCGGTCCCGATTGTTGATGAGAGCTCGGCCATTGTGGGCACTGTCTCAGAGAAAGACGTACTCAACGCGATATCGATCGACGAGGATTGGGAACGCCCCATCCGGGAAGTCATGGATGAGCGAGTCGTCTCGTTCGATGTCACAACTCCGGCGCTTGCCATCTGGGACTTCTTTCGACGCGTCACCGTGCGAAGAGTGATCGTTGTTCGAGACAGAACCCCGGTTGGCGTAGTAAGTCGCGGTACTCTCTTGCGCTGGCTTGGCAACTGGGGAGCCCTGCTTCGCCGCAACGAACGAAGCGATGGAATCGAAGGCTTGCGGGTGCTGTGCGAACACATCCAGAAGGCGGCTACCGCGATTGCGTGTGAGGCCGAGCGATTTCGAACAGATGTGGTCAACAATGCCGACGACGCACTGCCCGCCGTCGTCACCGCGGCGACGCGACTCCAGGAACAGGCTCAAGATCTCTTGGCACTCAGCCAGCTGCACCATGCGTTCACGCCCCTGCCACGCCCCGGAACGTTCCAGGTGGCTGAATCTCCGTTGGCCGAGGTGCGGCGAGCCGCGTGCGGAGAAGATTGCGATGAACCTGTTGTTGCGTAGCGGCCAGTCATCGTCCCACCGACAGAGGTGCGCCGGAGGCGGCGTGGATGGGCGGAAAGGAAGGTCACGGGTCTGAGAGGGGCTCACTTAGTTTGCAGACGTGTTCCCACTGGGGCAAGACCCGGTGGCGATAACATCGGTGTCGCTCAAGATTTGCGGTCGCAAGAACGCTCGAAGTGATGCTGTCCGATATGCAGCGGCTACTTTCATACTGCCGCGTCATGACCGTTCGTACCAATCCAATCGTCACAGTTTCGCATCGCCAGGCATAAAAAACGCCGGTTAACCAGCATCTGCCATTGAGTGTGGGAACGGCACTTGTCGATAACGTCGAGAGAAGTGACTTCGCCTCGCTGAGATCCTGCTGGCCATGGAGGGATGCCGGTGTCAACCCAATCTGCATTCCGTCGCTGCATACTTGCCGCGTCGATCGCGTTCCTCTGGTGGCTGGCGGCAGCTGGGATGTGTCTGGGGCAACACGGCCCACCCACGCCAGCGCCGACGTCCTCAACGCCGGACAACTCGGCCAACGATTTAGACGCCTTGCTCGATCTGGCGGATAAGGATATTGCTCACCTGACGCAGGTCGAAGTGACAGCACCAGCTCTCGCGATGGAAGTGTCCACGGTCGACAGGCAGTCGGGCACGGTCGGTCAGTCGCCGGCCGCTGTGTTCGTCATCACGAATGAGATGATTCGCCGCAGCGGGGTGCGTTCCATTCCCGAAGCCCTGCGTATGGCTCCCGGCGTTCACGTAGCCCGGATCGACGCGAGCAAATGGGCGGTCAGCATTCGAGGTTTCAACAGCCGGTTCGCCAACAAGCTTCTCGTGCAGATCGACGGGCGCAGCATCTATTCACCCCTGTTTGGTGGCGTCTTCTGGGATGCTCAAGACGTGGTGCTCGAGGACATCGAGCGGATCGAAGTGATTCGGGGACCGGGCGCAACGGTGTGGGGGGCGAACGCCGTAAACGGAATCATCAACATCATCACCAAGACCAGTCGAGACACACAAGGTGTTCTGGTGCAGGGTGGCGCCGGCACCGAGCAGCGCGGCTTTGTCACGACCCGCTACGGTGGCCAGGCTGGAGAAAACCTTCACTATCGCGTCTACGGTAAGTGGTTTGATCGCGACGAAGGTTACGCGCCCCCGGACGATGCTCATGACGACTGGCGTATGGCGCGCGGCGGATTTCGAGCGGACTGGACTCCCACCTGCGAAGATACGGTCACTTTTCAGGGGGATTACTACGACGGCCAAACCGGCAGAAGAAACAGGTATCCCAGCCTCACGCCACCCTCTTACATCAACATCGTTGATGATGATGCTCAACTCGCTGGCAGCAATACAATCATGCGATGGACGAGACAACTTGACGACGAAACGCAGTGGACCGCACAGGTTTTTTATGACAACACGTATCGCCACTGGGTAACGTCGGAAATTCGTGAAATTCGGGACACGTTCGACGTCGATTTCCAGCACAGCTTTAAACTCGGTGAACGTAACGCAGTTATCTGGGGATTTGGCTATCGCAACACGCGTGGAGAATTTGACGGTAACGCCAGTGTTATCGACTTCACACCCAATGTGCGTGCCATCGACCTCTTCGGACTATTCGTCCAGGATCGCATTACGCTACAAGAAGACCTATGGTACTTCACTCTCGGTTCAAAATTTGAATACAACGACTATACTCAATTTGAAGTACAGCCCACGGTGCGTCTCTTATGGACTCCCACAACTCGACGCTCTGTCTGGGCATCGGTTTCCCGGGCGGTACGATTGCCGACTCAAGCAGAAAACGACATGCGCATACTGCTGCCGCCTGTGGCCGTTCTCCCAAATCCCATGCCGCCCCCCTCAGGCTTACCAGTGATGCCAGTTGTCATCGGCAACCCCGACCAGGATGCGGAGGAGTTGATGGCCTATGAAGCCGGTATTCGCACGCAGTCGACGGAGGCTTTCTCATGGGACTTGGCGGTCTTTTACCACGACTACGATCGGCTCCGCAGCGTGCCGTTTGCCACGGTCCCACAACCGGGTTTTCCGCTGCTCCTGCCGGGCGTGATGGGTAACGATAAACTGCTCTCCATTTACGGCTTCGAATTGGCGATGAACCTGGATGTCACGGATGACTGGCATGTGTATGGCGGGTATGGTTTCCTCGCCACCGACGGTGACACAGGCATGGATGGCGGTGATCCACGCAACAAGCTTTACATCCAATCGGCGTGGGAGTTCGCGGAAGACTGGGAATTGGACCTCACCTGGCGCTATGTCAACCAGTTCAGCATGATGCGACCAGATGGAAATAGCGTCATTCTGCCCAGCTACAATGTGATGGACGTTCGTGTCGCATGGCAAGCTCGTCCCGGTCTCGAGTTGGCCGTCGTCGGGCGGAACTTGTTGAATCCCGCGCATTTCGAATTCCCCAGCGACCCATTCCTGGGCAACGCTGACCACCGAAGTGCAGAGCGGGGTGTACGCAATGATGACTTGGCGGCACTAACTGCTGATGAGTGTGACCGATTGCCCCGTGTTCATCTGCTCAATGACGATGACAAAACAGCTTGTTATAAATCCGGAGGGTCCCGTGGCGAACGCCGCCGGTCCATTGACCTCGCGGTGGAGGAGTGCTTCGTTCGTTCTTGCAGCCATCGTGGTGCTCCATTGTATAGTTGCTACACCTCTCAAGTCGCAGACTGTCATTGACAAGAAGTCCGAATACAATGTCAAGGCGGTATACCTCTACAGCTTCGGGCGTTACGTGAGTTGGCCCGAGGATGTCTTCGCGTCGAGTCAATCTGCGTTCATCATTGGCGTGCTGGGCGATAATCCTTTTGGCACTGCGTTGCAGCAAATCGCCCGTACAAAGTCGGTTCATGGTCGTTCGATTGAACTTAGGCAGTTTGCCCCTGGCGATGATTGCGCAGGATGCCACGTGTTGTTCATACCCAACACGGTATCTCTTGAAACACAAGAGGAAGTGCTCAGGCAGTTGCGCGACCAGCCGGTTCTATTGGTTGGTGAACAGCATGGGTTTGCACTCCGTGGTGGCGTCGTCTGTTTTACGATTCCGAAGGACACGGTCCGGTTCCAAATCAACGTGGAAGCGGCCCAGTCTTGCCGTTTGTCGATTGACGGGAAGCTGTTGAGTCTGGCCGAGATCGTCGGCGATGCGAATTGAACAGACAAAACACCAGCTAATCCGGAACGTTTGAAAGGCTTTACCAGCTGGGCATTTGTGCGAGTTGTGGCACAAACAGCCGAACGCTCGCTCGAACCAGTCCACGCACTAGCCATTTCGTGCCCAGACGCAATACTACTTCTGTCGGCGAAAAGAAAGCGAGGTGAAGTAGGGCGTCCCGGAATGCCGAGACTCGGCGTGCCGAAGCGGCGTCGTTTCGGACGCTTCTTGCGGGCCGATGGCAAAACAGCAAAAACGAGTGATATTTACACCGACTCGACACAACGCAACCAGCATGGAACAAATCAGCACCGCCAAACGAACCATCCTTCTGACCGGCGCCACGGGCTACGTCGGGGGACGCCTGCTTCCGTTGTTACAGCAGCAGGGCTACCAGATCCGCTGCCTGACTCGGCGTCCTGACGCTCTGCAGGCTGTGGCTGGCCCGAATGTGGAAGTCGTCCAGGGTGATGTGTTGGCTGCCGATTCACTGGCCGCTGCCATGAGTGGCGTCGATACGGCTTTCTACTGCGTGCATTCGATGGGTTCGAAAGCCGATTTTGAAGAGGAAGATCGACAAGCCGCGCAGAATTTTGCCGATGCAGCTCGCTGTGCCGGCGTCCGCCGGATCATCTACTTGGGCGGTCTGGGAAACCGCGACAAAGAGCTGTCCAAGCACCTTCGCAGCCGCCAGGAGACGGGTGACGTTTTGCGGTCCTCCAATGTGCAGGTGATTGAATTGCGGGCGTCCATCATCATCGGATCGGGCAGCCTCTCGTTCGAGATGATCCGAGCCTTAGTGGAACGTCTTCCCGTCATGATTTGCCCGAAGTGGGTGCGGGTGTTGGCGCAGCCGATTGCGATCGAAGATGTACTGGCGTATCTGCTGGAGTCGGTTGAGTTGCCGGGGGACGGTTCGAAGATCTTCGAAATCGGCGGGCCGGACCAGGTTTCCTACGGTCAGATCATGCAGGAGTATGCGCGACAACGCGGTCTGCATCGGTTGATGATTCCCGTGCCGCTTCTTACTCCGTATCTCTCCAGCTTGTGGCTGGGACTGGTCACGCCGCTGTATGCCCGCGTGGGCCGAAAGTTGGTGGAAAGCCTGAAGAACTCGACCGTTGTCTCCAACAATCTGGCGAACACGGCGTTTACGGTCCGACCGCGATCGTTGTGCGCGGCGGTTGCTCGCGCGCTGGTCAATGAAGACCTTGAGTTTGCCGCAACACGCTGGTCCGATGCTCTTTCCTCTTCCGGCAAGCCGAAGCGATGGGGAGGAGTCCGATTCGGATCACGCCTGGTCGATTCGCGGACGGTTGAGGTCAACATTCCCGCAGCAGTGGCTTTCGCTCCCATTCAACGCATCGGCGGACAGACCGGTTGGTACTACGGAAACTGGCTGTGGCGGGTGCGAGGTTTTCTGGACTTGCTGATCGGCGGAGTCGGAGTCCGCAGGGGCCGGCGCGATCCGGTGCACGTACGGGTGGGCGATCCGCTGGATTTCTGGCGAGTCGAAGGGTTCGAGCAGGATCGTTTGCTGCGTTTACAGGCGGAGATGAAAGTCCCCGGCCGAGCGTGGCTGGAGTTCGAGGTGACCGGCGACAACGGGCGAAGTAACGTGCGGCAGACGGCCATCTTTGACCCTGTCGGCTTGTTCGGTCTTGTCTACTGGTACACGCTCTATCCGCTGCACCAATTCGTCTTCGCCGGGATGCTGCGGAATTTGGTGAAAGCGGCAGCGCGGATTGATGCGGATAGGACCAGCCGGGAACACGGCGTGCCGCACGACGTCCCGAGACAGTCATGAATGACTTGGCCAATAGTGTCAATCTTGATGGCGTGCGGGCTGAGGAGATCAAGAAATCGTTGGCGGCCGACATTCCGGAAGAGCTAACCCACGCCCAACAACTTGCCCAACGCATCAAGCAACTGGGTGGCCTCGTTCCTGGCTCTGCATCCGTCTCGGTAGGCGCGCAAATGCAGCCGTCCTCAATCACAACCGATGTGGTGTACGCGAGTCAATCCGTGATCGACGCCGAGGAGGCGGCGACAAAGCACTACCAGGCGCTTATCAGAGCGACCGACGGAGAGGACTTCGTAACGCAGGACCTCTGCATTCGTCTGCTGGCAGACGAAGAGGAACACTTGATTCTGTTCCGCGGTTTCTTGAAAGAATACGCCTCTGAATTGTCGCACGTGTGACGACGTCAGTCGGTGGGGTGATTGGCGATCAATCATCCTTACTCGATGGTGTTCCGGATCAGGCCAAACCAGCGGCAGCCCTCCAGCACGCCGCTGGTGGCCTGGCCGCGGGCCAGGTAGAGGCGGTTCTTCCAACCGGCATCACGGTGGGCTTGTAGTGCCCGCTGAGCGACTTGGCGATCAGCGTTTCCAACCACGATGGCACGATAACCTGCCGACATGGCGGCAAGATCATTTCCCGAATCACCGGCAAAGACAATCGCCTCGGTCCTCCAAGTGGTGTGCTGTGCCCACCAGGCCAGTGCGTGCGCCTTGGAGACCGTCGCTGGCAGAAGATCGATCAAGCCGTCGCCAGTGAATGGATCGACACTGTGGATGATTGAGTAAGGAGCGTTGGCTCGAGCCAGTTGTTCCCCAACCCGATCCACGAGACCCGCGAGTTTTGCCGCGTTGGCGTAGAAACTGAGCTTGAACCGGCCCTGCTTCTCCTGCTCTTGAGGGCGCAAACCGTCGATCGACTTCAACCGCTCCCAAAGTGCGGAGATCGGCATCGAGGCGACAATCTGGTCTTGGTGCTGCTGGTAGCTATCGACCGGCTGGAACACGTCGGAGGCCTGACGCTGGAAGATTGACGTGCCGACATCACAGATCAGCCAATCGGGCAGCGGCAATCGAAACTCATCCATGGCTCGCGTTGCCGACTCGAAGTGACGTCCAGTGACATAGACCAACATAACGCCACTGCATTCAAGTTCTGCGGCTAGCGTTTGCAGATCGGATTGGTTCTGTTGGTTGTCGTCCAAGGGTATCAATGTACCATCGAGATCGGTGGCGAGTACGTGACCACTGGTTCCCGCAGCAAACTCTTGGACCATAGAAGGTTTCTTCCCTGTAGACGTTTAATTTAGGGCAGTTACAGACGGACGGCGTGAGGGGATTGTGTCTCGTTCCTTACTTGGACAGCACCACTTTCACTCTTGAGATGATCGTCAGGCCTGATTAGCAAGGGTTTTGTCGCCACCCGTGAGTTACCTTCCTGCCGGCCATTGCCGCCTCTGGCGGTAATGGCCGGCAGGAAGGTTCGTTTTTCGGCTGCCAGAGTAGTCACCAAACGTAGAACCACCGGGACGAGCCCGGTGGCGATAAAGCTCGTTCTCAAGAGTCCTCAGGATGTTCGGAAAGGTGAAACGGCGGCCGTCCACCTAGACGCGATTGAGCCAGAGAATCTGGTAGGGTTCGAGCACCAGAGGCTCGGAGGTGGCGTAGGTCTTGCCCGGAGATCACATCTTCGAAAAACCGCCCCAGGCCCGCGGTGCGCAAGCTTGTTGCCGTCGATCAGCCTGAGGCGTTTCGGAGAAGTTCGCCAAGACAATCAGGCGATGTCCTTCGCGGATGCGGACGTATCCGAGGACATGTTCATTGGACGGTGGCGATCAGTTCCATGTTCTGCCCGGCCAGCGCCGGCAGTGTCTTCCGCAGCGAGATCAATCTCTGCGTCGACTTGAAGATTCGTTTGCGGATCGATCCGTTTCCCGATTCGATGTGATCGTCCAGTTCCTCCAGGTACTCCCATTGCATCTTGGGACGATGAATCCAACGCGTATCGCCGCCTTGGCCGGGTCCTTGACGAAATCGTAGTCGTTCAGCATGCCCCACTCTTCGCCCAGGTAGAGCAGCGGGATGCCACCGATGCTGAGCGTGATTCCATGCAGCAGCATCATGCGGCGAATCGCCAACTCCTTCTTCTCCTCGTCGTCCTCTTCGATCGCCTGCTCCAGGCCGGCCAGCGAGGCCATCGTGCCCGAGATTCGCATGTCGCCCGTTTCGTGGTTCTCCTGAAACGGAACGCCGCGGGCGAAGGAACCGGGGAACTGACCCGTGTAGAAATCGTTGAGAAACTGACGATGATCGTAGGCGTTGATGCCGATCGCCGCCGCATCCTCGTCGTCGAACGTCCAGCCGATATCGTCGTGGCAGCGAAGGTAGTTGACCCAGGCCGTGTTCTGGCGGCAGGCGGTAGCGGTGACGCAGCGTTTGAACCAGCAGCGAGACTTTCCGCGTCGCCAGCGATTCCCAGAGCAAGGCCATGAGCGTCGGGTTGTAGGAGATCTGGCATTCGTGCTGGGCTGATGTACTTGACGACTTCATCGGGATGCACGATCGCTTCCGACTTGAACAGCAAGCCGGGCGTGGCGATGCGCGCGAGACGGTTGAAGGCCTGAATCAGCAGGTGTGCTTCCGGCAGGTTCTCGCAACTCGTTCCCATCTGCTTCCAGATGAAGGCCACGGCATCCAGCCGCAGGATGTCGACACCCATATTGGCGATGAAGAACATCTCTTCCAGCATGGCGCGGAAGACGGCCGGATTGCTGTAGTTCAAGTCCCACTGAAAGCTGTTGAACGTCGTCCAGACCCATTGCTGCATGCCGTCGTGCCAGGTGAAGTTGCCGCGCCGCACGGTCGGAAAGATCTCGCGGAGCGTTCGCTCGTACTGCTCCGGCTGCGTCCGGTCCGGGAAGATGTAATAGAACTCCTGGTACTCGCGATTTCCCGCCTGGGCCAGTTGCGCCCACTCGTGATCGTCGGCCGTGTGGTTGAAGACAAAGTCCAAGCACCAGCGAGATGCCGGCTTCGCGCAGATCTCGCGCCAACAGCCGCAGGTCGTCGATCGTGCCGAGCCGCGGATCGACGGAGCGGTAGTTGCTGATCGCATATCCGCCGTCGTTGTCGCCGGGCCGGACGGCGAACAGCGGCATCAGGTGCAGGTAGGTCAGGCCGAGTTCTTGGAAGTAGCCGACGTGCTCCCGCAGCCGGCTCAGGTTCTCGCTGAACAGGTCGACGTACAGCGCACCGCCGACGATCTTCTCCGACTGAAACCAATTCGGTTCGTTGATGCGATGCTGATCCAGCTCGCAGAGCTCGTCGGAGCGATCGGCCCAGGCCTGCGCCGCGGTCGCGAGCACCTGCTCGACGTGGTAGAAGAAGTCGTATCGCGATCCGTAGAGCTGATAGAGCAGCCTGAAAAGCGGACGCCAGTGTTCGTGCAGCCGCAGCTTCGAACTCGTGCCGCTTGGCAGTCGTCAACCTGGTTGGTCTGCCAGACCTCTTCCAGTCGCGGTTGAAGTCGCTGCAGCGTCAGATCGGCTTTGAACTCAATATCATCGCGTGCGCCGTTCTCATTCGATCCGATCATTGGGAATGACGATCTTGTCCAGGAAGTTGTAGTAGCTGATTCCCTCGAGGATGCCCGCCGCATGCGACGCCTCGGCAAAGTAGACGCGAGGCCGATTGCGAAGTCGATTCAGTTCTGGGCTGTGATTGCCCACGACGACGCCCAGCGTGCGTCCCAGCAGCATCCCCGCGTCGTTTCCGGAATCGCCGGCGACCAGGACGTGCTCGGGAGCGAATCCCCACTTCCAGAGGAGGTGCCGCATCGACAGGTCGCTTCCGCCGCGCACCGGAATGACGTCGAGATACATTCCCAGCGACATGACAACTTTAGCACGCAGCCCTGCCTCGCGAAGGATCTTCTTGATGCGCGTGACGTTGGGGCTCGATGCTCGTATCGACCTCGTAACTGATCTTGAATTCCGACTGATTGCTCCTCTTTCTGCGGGAACAGACCCGGGAAGCTCGTCCAAGACTCTGCGAATTTCGTCCGGTTTCCAGGCGTAGCCGATCGACTTTCGCCAACTGCGGTCCGGCGTCAGGTTCTCGCCGTAGTGCAGTTGCGTGCCGACGTCCGTGTCGATCAGGTCGGGCCGGGGCAGCCCCAGTTCCTCGATCAGCGCCATCGCGCTGTCCAGGCGGCGGCCGGTCGCGATGCCGAAGCCGACATGCTCGTTCTGCCCGGATCAGGTCGACGAACTCGGCCAGCGATTCGTCGTCGCCGGTCAGCGTGTTGTCCAGGTCGGTGATGATCAGCCGATCGAATTCCGGCAGTCGGCGCGACGTCGATTTGTCCACCAGCACCGGCGCGGGCGAATGCTCCAGAATGTCGCTCAGATCCCGCAAGTAGCGTTTCGCATGGTTGCTCCACGAGTAGTGCTCGCGCGTCCCGCGGATGCCGTTGGCCGACCATTCGGCCCATTGTTCCGGTTCGGTCAACGCTCGCAACAGGGCACGTTCAATCGCCTTGTCCGTCCAGCGGATCGATCAGCAGTCCGTTGCGGCAGTTGGCGATGATGTCTCGCGGCCCGCCGTCGTTGGTGGCCACGATCGGCAGGCCGGTCGCGCCTGCTTCCAGCAGCGTCAAGCCGAAGGGTTCGGTCAGCGCCGGATTGATGAACACGCCTTTCGACGCCGCTGCCAGACGATACAGCTCCGGCACGTCACTCTGGCGCGTGCGTCTTGGGATAGGCGACCTTGCCGTACAGATCGTAGCGGTCGATCAAGTACAGCACATTGCTGATGATCGCCTGCTGCGCCTTCGGCAACTCGCGAAGATCATCGCGCGTTCCCATGATCATCACCAGGTTGGCCAGTTCCTGCAGCTGCTCGCTCTCGCCGTAGACCCGGACCAGCATTTCCAGGTTCTTCCGCTCGTCCGGCCGAGCCATCGTCAGGATCATCGGCTTGTCGGGATCACGCAGAAAACAGGCCAGCTCGTCGGCGATGCGCGGCGGTTTCCAGTTGTCATCCGCGCGGCGAGAAAGCACGACAGGTCGACGCCGGGCGGAATCACCTCCATCCGCGAAGGCACGTAATGGTCGTACAGTTCGTACTGCTGCTGCACTTCCTGGTTGGTGCTGGTCACGACCATGGAGGCCGTTTCCAGGGCGATTTCTTCGGCTTCGATGCGCGTCGTGAACTTGTACTTCTTCTCCAGCGCCTCGGTGTCCGCCTTGCCCAGCGAGAGCCGCTGTCGCTTGACGCGTCCCAGCGAATGGCCGGTGAAGACAAAGGGAATGTGCAGCAACCGGGCCAGTTGCGCGCCGGCCAGGCCCGCATCGGCGTAGTGGCCGTGAATGATGTCCGGCAAACCCGTCCGCTTGAAGTGCGGCAGCGTCTGGTCGATGAACATCTCGATGTACGGCCACAGCGATTCCTTGCGCAAGTATCGCTTCGGTCCGAACGGAATCCGCACGATCTTGGCGTTCTCCGAAATCGGTTCTTCCAGCTGGGCGTAGTCGTCGTCGACCTTCGGGTCGATAATCTGCCGCGTCAGCAATTCGACTTCGCGCACGTTGGGTTGAGCCGCCAGCTCGCGGGCGAGTTCCAGCACGTACTTGACCTGCCCACCCGTGTCCGCATCGCGACCCAGTTCGGGATCGTGAGCGCGGATCAGTCCGTGCAGGCTGATCAACGTGATCTTGAGTTTTCCCGGCCTGGTAAAGGGCAACAAAGTAGTTTCGTCCTGGGCGGCCATGTCAGATCGCTCGCCCGGCGATTTGGCAATTGCGTTGGGAACCATGTTCGTTCGTCCTGTCTTGCGGGGCTTTCGTTCGTGGCGACTTGTTGTTGTGAAGTCTGCTTGTAGGCAGGAAGCCAGTCATGGTGAGTCAACGTCATGGTGAGTCAACCGTGACGCCTCATCCTGCCATGGATCGGCAACGGCATCGGCTGATCGTCCACCAAGCTGTTCGCGGTGCGTGCTCATTGTGTGACAGGTCAAACGACGCGTTGAACGGTGTGATGACCTGCCTGTTGAGGACGGAAAATTTGGCAGAACTGATGACGTCGGACGTGGATTCCTGAGCTAGGCGTGCTGCAACGAGTGCGAAATGTTTTGGACCGGTCGGCGGAAAGCATGGCCGCGTCCCGTTTCATCATCTCTTCCCACACGCGCGTTTCTGACATTCCCTTTCTTCAATCGCCCGACCGCGGTACGCAGCGACGAGGTGCGAAGCGACCTCCATCGGCCGTGAAGACAAACTGCTTTTTCCGCGGTTGAATCTTGCCACAAAAAAGACCACTCTCGCGCATGGTGGTTCGAACGCGTTCTGCTTCGGGCAAGGCGCGGACGGCGATGGACCACTTTCGGGGCCCCTCGGTCCGCACGCTGATCTGTGGCGCGTTGATCACAAACTCCTTCCTCGTCGTCGAGTGTTACCGAGTTACCGATTCATCGCTGTTCGATCTTGAGCCAGGAACGTTTCGGCCTGGCCTGATGCCTGCCGCGCCTGCGTGTCATCCTAAGGACTCGTCCGGAAATAAGTTACCGGTTCCGCTTCCCTCTCCACCGGGATCGCGGAGCGGGAATAGCGGGGGAGAGGGTAGGGTGAGGGACGATAAATACGGTAACTTATTGCCGGACGAGTTTTAAGGGCTGCAAACGGCGTGCCAGGCGAAATCCCCAGCGAAATCACTGGGGTCTCGGAGACGGTCGCGACAGCGGTGGCTCAAATCATGGGACATGCCTGTCTCATAGGCAGGCAGCGCCCTACAATGAGACATCGGTGTCCCGCCGCGGGGTGGGGCATTCCGCGGCTTCTGACGCGGCAGCGGATGTGGCGTGCGGGAATACGAGTCTGCGTGTGGCCGACACGCGCGTGTTCCTTCTTAGGGATGACTCAAGAACGACTTCCGCATATTGGATGGGTGCCACTTTCCTGAGCGAGCGCCGAAGACTTTGCCAACAACGAGAAACGCTTACCGCGAGCGGAACCAGTGCTCGTGACGGCTCGGAGCATCATCGAGTGCCAGCGAGTCCCAGACAGCACTGGCTCGGCTCGCGATTGACGACTCGTGGTGATAGTCACGATTTGTGCGCTCGCTCAGCCAGTGGCACCCGCTGTAGGAAACACCGAAGTTATCGTGGAACCGTTCTTTAGCCTGGGAGGCGTCATGGACCAACCACTGGTGGTGGGGTTTCTGCGGGATCTCAATGCGCAGAGTGCGGTGCGGAGTGCCGACTGCGAACTACTCTGCGTACCATCACGCAGCCGGCTGCTGACGGCGAAGTTTCCACGCTCACCGCGCCTGTTTGTGATGCAGGTGTCCCCGGATGAAATCAAGGAGACGCGGACCGTACTTCTGTCATTGCGGCGCGAGTGGCCGCTGACGGACGTGTTGTTGTGGGCGCCGCAGGGGAGCGGCGCGGCGGTGCGCGCGTTTTTCCAGGCGGGGGCCAGGGATGTCATCGTCAGTCGATCCGCGACAAAGCTGGCGGAAAGCGTCGTGGAGACAATGCAGCAGCAACAGATTCTTCCGCGACTCAACGGCTTGAGTCGTCAGCGGAGCAGGGGGGCGCGGTTCGAGTCGATGTTGAGTCGCAGCGGGGCGATGTGGGATTTGTTTGAGCTCTGTGCGCGGGTCGCTCCCGTCAACGCGACGGTGCTGATCGTGGGGGAAACGGGCACCGGCAAGGAGCTGCTGGCCCGCGCGATCCACCGACGTTCTCGGCGGCGGGGGCGATTCGTCGTGGCGAATTGCGCCAGCATCGCGCCGGAGCTGATCAATTCCGAACTCTTCGGGCACGAAAAGGGGGCTTTCACCGGGGCGGATCGATCCAAGAAAGGGCTGGTGATGCATGCTCACGAAGGGACCCTGTTTCTGGACGAGATCGGCGACATGCCGCCCGAAGCACAGCAAAGTCTGTTGCGCATGTTGCAGGAGAAGCAAATCCGGGCGGTGGGGAGTCGGGTCGAGACGAAAGTCGATGTGCGCATCGTCGCGGCCACCAACGTCCGACTGGACCAGGCCGTCCGCGACGGCCAGTTTCGCGAAGACCTGTTTTATCGGTTGGACGTGATCCGCATGAATGTTCCGGCACTGCGCGAGCGGCCCGAAGACATCCTGTTCTTGTTCGGACACTTCACCAAGCGTCTGGCGAAACACTATGGACTGAATCCACCGACTTTTTCCGACAGTTTCCTCGACGCGCTGGCGGCATGCGAATGGCCCGGGAATGTCCGTCAACTGGAAAACTTCTGCGAACGCCTCGTGCTCGCTCGAGATCCGCACGCCTTGACCGCTGACGATTTTGCGAAATTGCAGAGCGGCAACGTGCCCGACACGCGCCCCGAGAACAGGCGTTGGAACCAGGATCAGCAGCCACCGGGCGTGGACGCGCGAAAATCGCTGCAAGATAACTTGACGCCGCTCGTCCAGCAATTGGAGCAAGCGTATCTGCAGGCGGTCCTCAAGCAACACGCCGGACGTGTCACCCAGGCGGCGCAACAGGCAGGCATCAGCCGCCGCACTCTGTTACGCAAGATGAACCAATACCGAATCGATAAACGCGAGTTCAAGAGTTGAGCGGGCTTCTCGAGGCAGGACGCGATCTGTTCTGGCGTAGATCGCAATTCTGCGCAGTGGGTCACGCCCAGATCTCCGTGGGAGAACAATATCCTGCGTCGCACAAGCTGGGATTGGACGAACTGGAAGAAGATGAGTGATCCGGCCACCAAGGATGATGCTTCGACAAACACTGCGAGAGTAAACACCATGCTTTCTTGTCGATGCCCCCCGGCAGACGTGAGTCCAGCCGCAATCTCTGATTTGGCGTGATCGGGCCTAAATTTGCGGCAGCTAGTTGCCCTTCGTCCTCCAAAGCCAAATAATAACGGCATTGTGTATATGCGCTCGTCGGTAGCCGTATCTGCATCAAGGATTGTCCCAACAGAGATGCAACGGCTTGGCATGTGGCACTGCCAACGTGATGCATGAGACGTGGGTAAGACACGCTGCATCCGACTGATCTCGAATGACTGACGCACCGTCCGCCGAGATCGGAATCAGCACACCTGCGGATATCGGGTCCGAAGGGAGTGGCATTCCCGCGGCACGCAGCGTGCTTGCGGCGATTGTGCCGCAACCGTGTACGAGCGGAATTCAATTCAGTTTTCGACAGCCATCTCGTGCCGTCGTTCGTCTTACTCAGCTATCACAGCTCTTGTCGCGCACCTCCTTCCCGTGCGATCTCTGGCAATCTGGTTGGAAACCCGGCATGACCCTGCGCGCTGGGGACCCGCCGTGCGCGGAGGCAGAGTTAGGTTCTGCGACGATATCAGAATCGCTTCAGCGAGGTCTCCCATGTTTGGCAAACCATCGACTTGGCGATGCCGTAAGAGGAATCGATTCCAGCAGCTACGAGCCAACCGCTGGAGGCAGTTGTGCGTCGGCGAACTCCTGGAAGTCCTGCGCGTCGCCCGGTTCCATGCTCTCCGAAGTACTCGCGTTGACAGGCAATCCAATCGCCATAGCTCAACTTGCCAACCAGTCGATGGATGCTTCCCCGCAGCAGCGCATCGCGAGAGTCCAAGTGGCAAGGTCTGATACGGCCGAAAATGTAGCGGGAAGGCCGAGTCCAGAGAGGGTAGAAGCACCTCAACTCGCTTTGTCCGACCGAGTCGACTCGCAGCCTCAGGCACGTTCCGGCCAGCCGCCCCACCGGGAGACGGCGTGCGGGCGGTACGCCGTGGCACCCTCAGCGGGCAACGCCTGATGCAAACCGCGGCAATCGGGATCCCCGAACCAGTCCTGAGTCCCATGTTCACGGACGCCGAGACCCTCGTGACCACCGGCCTGGACGACGGCCTCGGAAACCTGTTGAACACCGGCAATGCGACACCGCTTCGTGTCAGGGCCGGCATGTCACCTGGCACAGCGGGTCCCCACGCGGGCAGTTCATCAGGCCAATCGTTTCCTGCCCGCCCGGAATCCGAAATAGCGGTCACAGGTCGTGGCACTCGAGGCGGTGGGGCGTTGCGCACGTCACACAACGTTGCGTCGCAGCGTGTCGTTCAACCTGCCGGTTTCGGCACGCTGCAAGCGAGCGTTGCCAGCGGGACCGGCAACTTCGAATACGCGACATCCCAGGCCCTCGCCACGGGCTCCACGGCACTTTCACCCGTCGCGTCTGCCGCCGCCGCTTTTTCTGCGGCGGATGAATCGACGCCGGTGACACCGCCCGGTGCCAGCCCCGCGTACACCGCACAACTGGGATTCGTGAATGGCCTCGAAGGTTGGCACGTGCGAGAAGTGGGAGGTAGTGCCGAAGGTAAAGGCACGGTCACGGCAGGGAGTGCGGTGTTGCGTGAAGGCGATTCGTTTCTCCTGACGCTGGAACATGACTTGACCATCCCGGTGGATCCGGTGAATCTGTCGTTCATCTATGACGCCTGGTTCGATACCACCGATCCCGATTCGATCAACGATGCCTTTGAAGCGGCGCTCATTGATGCCGACGGAAATCCGCTGGTACACACTTTTGTGCCCGATCGTGACGCCTGCTTCAACTTGACAGAGGAAATGCCCAGCGCTTTGGGACCAGGGACCACGGAAGAAGTTGTTGCCGAGGGGAACCAAGTGTCGATGGACATTTCGCATCTCGCGCCAGGCACAAAGGCCACACTGGTCTTTCGCCTGGTAAACAACGACGCGGACGAAGACACGACCGTACGCATTGAGAGTGTGAAACTGATTCCCCCCCCCGACGATCCACCCGCAGTCTCCATTGCCCTGATGAATGACACGGCGCCTAACGAGCCGGGGAACGATCCTTACTTGACGGATCTGCTCACCAACGACCCACGCGTGGCAGGCACAACCACCGATGACGTTGCTGTGGAGCAACTGGAAATCCAGATCGACGACGGTCCCTTTGTTGACATTACGGCGACGTTGCGGGGCGACGATTACAGTTTCGATCCTGGCGCTTTGGAACCAGGTCCCCATCGCGTGACGGTGCGCGCGACCGACTCGCTGTCCCAGACATCGGATTCGTCGCTCAACTTCACTATGAACGCCCCTCCCATACCTGACGCCGGTGGCGACCGGCAAGTTGCGGAGGGGGCCAGCATCTCGTTTGATGCCTCGGGATCGACGGACAGCGTCGGCCACATATTCAGCTACTCGTGGACGTTCCACGATGGAACCTCCTTGGATGCCATCTCCGCAACGAAATGGTACGCACAAGACGGCCAGGCGCGCGTGCAAATGGCGGGAGAGGGCACGGGGCATGCGGACCAGATGTTGCGACTTCCCGCCACCGTGGCGCCGGACGATACGTTGACCATTGACATCGAGTCGGTAGATGGCTGGCAAACGTGGCAGCGGACGACGAGCCTGCAGGACAGCGGCCCCGATGATCCGCACTATATACTGAATCACGAACAGGGAACCGTTCACTTCGGCGACGGAGTTCACGGGCGTCGCCCCGACGCTGGTCAGCTGATTCGTGCTACGTATCCGCACGCACTTGACGCGACTTTTCCAGTCAGTCTGACCGTTACTGACACTGCGGGCAGCATCGTCATGCAGACGGTCCACGTGACGGTTGCCAACCTGCCGGTAGACATCGATACAACGGATGACATCCAGGGCACGGAAGGCAGTGCGGTGGCGCTCCAGGTGGAGTCTACGGACTCCGGCATTCTCGACACGCACACGGCCGAAATCGATTGGGGCGATGGCTCTACGTCGGTCGGTCAGATGAGCGGCATGAACGGACAGGTGACGGTGTCGGACCATCACACGTACGCTGACAACGGTCAGTAC
The DNA here is from genome assembly GCA_963700575.1 of uncultured Planctomycetota bacterium. GTDB lineage: Bacteria > Planctomycetota > Planctomycetia > Pirellulales > Pirellulaceae > JAJRVM01. The sequence goes on from CAVOYC010000018.1 coordinate 141,421, forward strand.
GTGATCGTGGTGCAAATCACGGATGACGGGGGCGCGGCGGCCACGATGGAAATGGCGGCCCACATCAACAACCTTGCCCCCACGGCATCCTTCAGTGGCCCCGCGCTGGGAAACATGGGCATGCCGATCACGTTTACGCTATCAGCAGATGATCCGTCGCCCGTCGATATGCAGCATGACTTCGTCTATGGGGTCGATTGGGACAGCGATGCCGCGGTGGACGAAACGATCGTGGGTCCGGCCACGGGCCTGCAGGTCCAACACAGCTACGAAACCGCTGGCGACTACACGATTACAGTTACTGCCACGGACAAAGATGGTGACACAAGTTTTCCCGTTGCAGACACGTTGACGATCAGCGACGAGGGAGACTGTTTGATCGGCGGCTACGTCTATTTGGATGTGAATAACAACGGGGTGAAGGATGCCGCCGAACTCGCGCTGCCCAACGTTCCCATCACGCTCACTGGCGACGCCACCAGCACCGTGCTGACTGACGAAAATGGCTGGTACGAGTTTACCGATCTTGCGCCGGGCGAGTACCACGTGACCGAAACGCACCCCGCAGCCTTTCTGGACGGCAGAGATACGCCCGGTGAGCCTCTCTTCGGTCACTGCGCGACGACATGTTTTATGAGATGCAGCTCCCTTCGCGAGCCAACGCCCGACACTACAACTTTGGAGAGATGGGGCTGGTTCCAGAACTTGTCTCCAAAAAATTCTTCTTGGCGTCCACGCCGGATGGCCAAGAGTTGCTCTCTACTATCGCGGCGGAAATGGGCGAGGGATGGTTTGCATTTTCCGCGCCTGAAGAAGGTGAGTTCATTGTCAGCTTGCCTGAACAGATTGATGGCCCGGCGATTGAACTCTATACCGCACAACTGATGCCGGTCGCTTTGTCTCGCGGCGAGTATTGGATGGCGACGCCCGTCTCGGAGGGTGAAAAGTATGTTTTGCACATTGCAGGTGCTACGCAAGGCAGTGGCTCCGAGCCAGCCTGGCGATCAGGCCTCAAACACCGGTGACGGATGCCGCCGACTGGCTGCTGGACGTGAATAGCGACGGCTGGGTTTCGCCGCTGGACGCCCTGCTGGTGATCAACGAGCTCAATGACTCGCAGCGGGATATGGTGGCGGTCGACGGCAGTGCCACTTACCTGCTTGACGTTGACGCTAACGGCTACCTGTCACCGCGATGCGCTGTTGATTATCAACTTCCTCAACCAACCGCGAGGGGCCGAAGGGGAATACAGCCGTGATACGGCTGTTCCGCAGAACCGGGTCGATACAGGCGTGCCAAACCGATTCCTTTCCGATACGCACGCTTCCCTCTCAGAACTCATCCAGACCGAGACATCAAATATTGAGTCACACCGGACTGCGGTTGATGCGGAGGGTGAGTCGACCGGTGGGAGTGGAGAAGGCGAGTTATCTCGATCGCCCTTGGGCGACACGTTACTGCCGCCCGGCGGCAGCGTCGTTTTCACATTGACTGAGGACTTCCTCGCCGGTGAGATGTTTAATGTGAACGCCAGTGACGTTCCGGACGAACTACGACTGAACGCCGAGTTGAGCACCTACCCGTTCATTTGGATCGCCAACAGCAGCGAGGGCACGCTGTCCAAGTTTGACACGCGGACCGGCAGAGAGTTGGGACGGTATCGGACTGGAGCGGAATCGGACGTCTTGTGGCTTTATCCGTCGCGGATCGCAGTGACCAGCGAAGGCGACGCGTGGGTCGCTAACCGCGGAATGTACTATCCATCGCAAGATACCGTGGTCAAGGTCTTGCGGGAGAGTTTCGTAGATCGCAACGGCAACGGGATTGCCGACACCAGCCAGGACTTTAACGGCGACGGTCGCATCAGCGGCAGTGAGATGTTGCCTTGGGATGCCAACGGCGATGGCCAGCCCGACGACGAACGGATCGCACTGTCCGTGCCTGTAGGCCGAGTGCAGGACTATCCGGAGGTCCTGCGCATCGATGGGCTCGCCCGCGCCGTAGCAATCGACGCCAACGACGATGTGTGGGTTGGGCTCAACGCGCACAGACAATATGAAGTCTACGACGGCCAAACGGGCGAGTTCAAAGCGATTGTCCCGACTCCCGGAAATCCGTACGGAGCCGTTATTGATGGAGAAGGGCAGCTCTGGGGTTCTTCGATTGCACAGGGCGTCATCGACCATATTGACACGGCCACCTACACCTATGTGGAAGGGATCCCGGGCTTCGCAGGTGGCCCGTACGGGGTCACGTTAGATGAAGACGGAGTTGTGTGGACGCCCAGTCACCTAGGGAAGAAGCTCTTTCGATACGATCCGACAACCGGCACGCTCGACTCGTACCCGGTTCCGTTTCGGGAACTTCGTGGTGTGGCGGTAGATCACGATCGTAACGTATGGGTCGCGAGCACCATAGACAATTGCATCATCAAGCTGGTATTTGCCGACGACCACCTTACGCTGCTCAGTCAGATCGTTGTGCCTTTGGACTACGATGTCTCCGGTTCGCCTTCGCCTACGGGGCTGACGGCCGCGGTCATTGACGCGGACGGTTTTGTCTGGACCACCGGCCGGTCAAACAATACGGCTTGGAAGATCGACCCTAGTACAAATACCGTGGTTGACGGTTGGCCCATACCCACCGGTAGCTATCCTTACAACTATAGCGACATGACAGGCCATGTTCGCCTGACGGTCACCGATCCAACCGGTACCTGGACCGAGACGATCGACGGCCAGCGCGACGCGATGCGCTGGGGTGCTGTGTTGGTGGAGCAAGAGACACCCGGCGGCACGTCGGTCCGAGTGCGGGTGCGGTCTTCCGATACCCGCACTGCACTGGGAAGCGTGCCTTGGGCCGAGGTCCCGTCGGGGCAACCGTTGCACAACGTGCTGGGCCGTTACTTGCAGGTGCAAGTGGTGCTGCGTTCGGACAGCCGTAACGTTACGCCCAGTGTCCAAGCCGTGACGGTGGCGGCAGCGCCTCCTCCTCCGATCGTGTCCATCCAGTATCCCGCAGACGGCACCGCCATCCCCGTTGGAAGCCATGTGGTCATTGATGGACACGCCGAAGTCTTTCCTCTGCAACTGGGTCCACAGACCACGATCCCCAATGCGATCACACTCATGACGATGGATGATGTGCCGGTCGAGGCCCTCGATGCTGCAGGGAACTTCTTTGACGGGACCGACATCGCCGTGGGTCAAAACGAATTCACTGCCAGCGCCACCGATATGTTCGGCCAGATGGGGTTCGCGTCTGTGACGCTCGAGGGTGTTCATCGCGACGAGGGCGAAATCAACTTTGACCAACTGTCAGACGTCTCTGCCAGCTTTCGCGTTGAGTATGCACGCACGTCGTTTGATGAAGAGTCGGAACTGCTGTTCGCTGGGATGGCTGTCGTGAACGCGGCGCCCTATACGGTCGATGTGCCGCTGCTGGTGGGTGTTGCGAATATCAGCGACCCGGCGGTGCGAGTTCATGATCCAGACGGCGTGACGCCAGAGGGGATCCCTTATTTCGATTACACGCCCCTGGTCACTGATCGCACGCTACAGTCAGGCCAAATGACAGACTCCCAGATCCTGGCCTTTCACAATCCGGGGCGAAGTCCATTCACGTACCGACTGGTGTTCATGGGGAAACTGAACGAGCCGCCGACCATAACCACTGTCCCCACGATAAGTACCGAGGCCAACCGACCGTACCGATATGCGGTTGCCGCCAATGACCCGGACAATGATCCCGTCATGTTCTCTCTGGTCGTTGCCCCCGACGGCATGTCCGTGGATTCGACGACGGGGGAGATCGTCTGGAACCCGTCGGTGGGTGACGTGGGAACGGCGTGCGTGGGTGTTCGCGCCGAAGACGGTCGGGGCGGATCGACCGAGCAGCACTACGTCCTGTCCGTTTCCGAAGCTCCTCCCAACCGGCCACCGCACTTCACGTCGTTGCCTGTCGTCAATGCAATCGTTGATCAACCCTACGTCTACCAGGTCGAGGTTGATGACCCCGACGACGATCCGCTCGCCTTTTCCTTTCCTCTTGCCTACACCGAGACGGTGTTGGCTGACGAACCGATTGCCTACTGGCGTCTTGGAGAGTCATCCGGCGATAAGGCGGTCAACCTGGGAACTATTGGCAGCGCAGTCGATGGCACTTATACCGGGCTGCTGACCCAAGCCGCCAGTGGTTTGGTGGTGGACGATCCGGATGCGGCAACTGTCTTTCACGGCTACGACGGCTATGTCGGGATCCCCAATCATCCCGAAATCAACACCGGCGACCCTTCCGCGGAAAGACCGGTCGTGTTCTCGCACCGGACCGTGGAACTCTGGTTCCGGGCTGACGACGTAGATAGAAGGCAGGTGCTCTACGAACAGGGAGGCTGGCCAGGAGGTTTGAACATCTATCTCAACGCCGGTTTGTTATATGTGAATGGATGGAACGTCGTGGATGACGACGAAACAACACCTTGGAGACCGAAGTATGTCAGTACCGGCGTATCACCGGGCGTCGTGTATCACGTTGCCCTGGTGTACGATCAACCCGAAGGACGGATCACGGGCTACTTGAACGGAGCCGCCTTCGGCGAGGTAACTGGCGTCGGCAAGATATTTCGCCACTACGAAGGGACGGCGATTGGAGCGAATCGGAGTTCAACATTTTTCGATTGGTACTCCAACGAAAAGTCCTGCTTCAGTGGGGTCATTGACGAGGTAGCTCTGTACAACGCAGCCCTGTCACCGGTGCAGATCCAAGACCACTACCAGGCAGGAGTCGCGGCGGGACACGTGCTCCCAAGTGGGGCTACGATCGATCCGGCTACCGGCTTGATCGCATGGAATCCGACCGCCGACGACGTTGGGACGCACAGCGTGTCCGTGCAGGTGACCGATGGACGAGGCGGAGTGGCCACGCAGACGTTCTCCATCGACGTCCAACCCATGCCGGCCAATTCGCCACCGATGATTCTCAGTGAGCCGGTGACCAGAGCGCGGTTGACCAGGGATATGTGTATAGGCCGACGGTCGTCGATTTTGAAAACGATGTGCTCAGGTACGAGCTGACGACGACGGCTGTCGGCATGGTACTGGATCCCGATACGGGCGCCCTCACATGGAATCCGACCAACCAGGATGTGGGGCTCTTTCCGATCACGGTTCGCGTGGAAGATGGCCGCGGCGGTTGGGACGCACAGAGCTTCACTGTCGAAGTGGTACTCCCCACTCCCAACGTGAGTCCCGTGATCACATCGACGCCACTGCTGGCTGCTGCTGTGGATCGCGTTTACGCCTACCCCGTGACGGCAACCGATCCGGACGAAGATCCGTTACGATTCGCCTTGACCGTGTCTCCTGCAGGAATGGAGATTGATGCCGTCACGGGACTGCTTAGCTGGACTCCGTCCGCATGCGCAACTGGGCGTCAACTCCGTCACGGTGCGGGTTGACGACGGCCGCGATGGAGAAGCTACGCAATCGTTTGAGATTGTAGTGCAGCAAGTGTTGCAGAACCGATCGCCCCAAGTCATTTCATCTCCACCAACCACCGGCGTCGTGGGGGAACGGTACCACTACGTTGCAGCAGCCACTGACGAGGATTCCGACTCGCTACTGTTCGACCTGCCGTTGCGCCCGCTCGGCATGGCCATCGACTCGTCAACCGGAGCGATCGGCTGGGTGCCCACGGCGGCCCAGTTGGGGATCCACGATGTGATTCTGCGGGTCAAGGATGGTCATGACGGCGTCGATCTGCAGGCATTTCAGATCGATGTGAACAGATCCAATGCGGCCCCAGTTATCGTCACAGCGCCAGCTGAGCGGGCAATCCGGGAACGCCCCTATCGCTATGGGGTCGGCGCCCAGGATGCCGACGGAGACCTGTTGACTTACTCGCTGACGACCGGCCCGCGGGGGATGACGATCGACTCGCACACGGGCCTGGTTAGCTGGGACGTGCCGCCCAACTTGTCGCTGGCCTTCGACGGCGTGGACGACTATGTGGCAACGCCACTGAATATCGACCAGAGCGATGACTCGTCGGGTATTACCTTCGAGGCGTGGGTATATCCCGCAACGGATTCGCGAGTACCACTATGTAATCAGTACTGATAGCGGGGATTATGAGTGGTCGCTAATGAGTTGGGGAGATCGGTGGCGGATCGCGACCGGACGCAACCATTGGGCGACACCCTTTACTGTGGACGTAAGGAAATGGCAGCACCTGGCCGTCGTCTTCATTCCCGGCGTCGGAATCGAATGTCACAAGAACGGCGAAGTGGCGACGCATGAATGGGTCTATAGCAACGAGGGGGATACCGATCTTGCCATTGGCGGAAAACCTGTTTCAGGTGAGTACTTCAAGGGAATCCTCGACGACGTTCGAGTCTGGAACGCGGTACGGACGGGGACCCAAATCCGTGCCGACATGTCCCGTCCTCTCAGCGGCGACGAACCAGGACTGGTCGGCTATTGGCCATTTGACGAACGCCTCGTCCAGACAACTCTGGACGACAGCGCCCACGGTCACAATGCGCTGCTGGGTGGGGGAGTTCCCGAGCAGCGACCGGTGTGGCGTGAAGATGCGGCGCCCTTCTCCTGCCGGGCAAGGAGCCTGTGTTCGTGCGCGTTGAAGACGGCCGCGGCGGAGTTGACACACAGAGTTTTGTTATCGAGGTGAGCGAGTTGGATCCCAATGAGCCGCCTCTTATGGACTCGACGCCAGCAAACAAAGTCGCACTCGGTTCCACGTACGTCTACTCCGCCAAGGCGTTTGATCTCGATGGCGATCCACTCCGATATAGTCTGGACTGGGCTCCGGTCGGGATGGAAATCAACTACTCGTACCAGCCGGGCCTGGTTCGTTGGAAACCCACGTCCGATCAGCTCGGCTCCAACTACGTGCGGATACGTGTCGAGGATCTGGCAGGTGGATTCACGACACAGACATTTGCGATCGAAGTCGTGACAGACGATGCCAATCAGCCACCACACATCATCTCCACACCTCCGTTGACCGTGCTGCTGGGCGAGTCGTACAACTACGCGATCATGGCGATCGATCCCGAGGGAGACAGCTCACTGCATTGGAGCTTGGAGACCAGCCCTGACAACATGAGTGTGAATGTGAACGGGAGGCTGTATTGGACGCCACGTGCCGACCAATTGGGGATCCACGACGTGACGGTACGCGTGGCAGACGACTTGAACGCTAGTGCCACGTTGTCGTTCAGCATCCTGGTCCGCGGCGACAATCTGCTACCGCAGATCGATTCCACGCCGCCTATCGGAGCGAGTGCAGGTAACTTGTACGCCTATCCGGTCCGAGCGACAGATGGAGATAACGATCCTCTGAAGTACTCGTTGATCTCGGGGCCGGCAGACATGATGATCGACGAAGCCACAGGTGTTGTTCAATGGAGACCTGCCCTCACGCAGCTGGGAAGCCACGACGTTCTGATCAAGGTTGCGGACAATCGTGGTGGAGTTGCGACGCAGGCCTATTCGGTTCTCGTTACTGCCACGACGACGAACCTGCCACCGGAAATCACGTCGAGTCCGCCGCCGGCGGCAAGGGTTGACGAGGTCTATGGATACCAGGTCGTCGCTGCTGATCCAGAGGGGAGCACGATCTCATACGCACTGCTGGAGGGTCCGAAGGGAGTGATTCTCGACGCGGCCAGTGGTCTGCTGCAGTGGACGCCGATGTTTGCGCAACGCGGGAGTCATCTTGTCCATTGGATTGCCGTCGATCCGCTTGGCAGCGCGGCGGAGCAAGCGTTTATCGTGACGGCGGAGGTCAATGTCCCGCCAAGGATTACCTCGCTGCCAACCACCGAGATCAAGACAGGCGCGCGCTATGAGTACGATGTCCAGGCCTGGGACGTCAACAGCGATCCTCTGACATTTCATTTTGATGTGGGACCGCCGGCCATGCAGATGGATGATCACGGCAGAATCACCTGGTCACCGACAAAGAGCGATGTTGGTGCGCATTACGTCCAGGTCTCGGTGGCCGACGATCACGGTGGGTCCGTCGGCCAGGGATTCGACCTGCACGTGGTGCTAGTCAAAACGAAGGAAACGAACCAATCCCCGCAGATCATCTCCACGCCGCCACTCGTGATTCGAGTCGGCGACTCCTATCGATACGACGCGGAGGCCGTTGACGAGGACCGCGACACGCTGCTATGGACGCTGTTAACCGGACCCGACGGCATGTCGTTGGACGCGCAGCTGGGGACATTGCGTTGGACGCCGCGGGCTGACCAGGTGGGTAGCCATGACGTGTCGCTGCGCGTGACCGATGGCCGACAGGGCCTCGCTGCGCAGTCGTTTGAGATCCGAGTGCTCGCGGCTGACGAGCAACCGCGGAATGCTCCACCCTCGATCACGTCGCTGCCGAAGACGGAAATCGAAGTGGGCTCGAGCTATGGATATGACGTGCGGGGGCCCGGGACCCCAACGGCGATCCCCTGACGTTCCATCTGGACGCCGGCCCACCGCACATGAAGATCGATCCGCAGGGCAGAATCACCTGGTCACCAGCGACGGGCGATGTGGGAACGCATTACGTTCAAGTCACAGTGGCGGACGATCGCGGCGCGTGGATCGGCCAGGGCTATGAGCTGAACGTGGTGCTGCGCGGCGACGCGTGCCACAAACCAGTCCCCGCAGATCATCTCCACGCCGCCGCCCGTGGCTTCCGTTCGGCGCATTCCTACCAGTACCAGTTGGAAGCCATCGATCCCGACCAAGACGCGCTGATATGGAGTCTGGAGACCGGCCCCGACAGCATGTCGCTGGACCCGCAGCTGGGGACGTTGCGCTGGACGCCCCGCGCAGACCAGGTGGGCATCCACAACGTGGCGATACAGGTGGCGGACGGCCAGAAAGGGCAGGCTTCCCAGTCCTTCAGTATCTTGGTTCTCACGACGAATCTGCCACCCCAGATCCAATCCACGCCTTCGACGCGGGCGAGCGTAGGTGACTTGTACGTCTATCCGGTCCGAGCCACAGACGGTAACAACGATCCGCTGACGTTCTCTTTGGCCTCAGCACCCAGTGGAATGACGATCAATGCGGCCACCGGCGTCGTCCAGTGGAGGCCCGCCGTCGCGCAGCTGGGCAGTCACTCGGTCGTCGTCAAGGTCGAGGATGATCGTGGCGGGTTCGTGACACAGACCTACTCGATGGTGGTCGCCAACGCGACGTCGAATCTACCGCCGGTCATTACGTCGAATCCCGCGGTTGTCGCGACGGTCGATCAGGTCTACGAATATGGAATCACAGCTGCAGATCCGAATGGCGACCCCCTGTCGTTTGCTCTGCGGGAAGGCCCGGCGGGGATGAATCTCGACGCGGTCAGTGGGCTGCTTCAGTGGACGCCGTCGCTCGCTCAAGTTGGAAGCCATGTGGTCATTCTGGCGGCGCCGATCCAGACGGCGCCGGCTCGGAACAGACTTTCCGCTTGACGGCCGCGGTCAATGATCCGCCCAAGATCGAATCGGATCCGGATACCGAGGTGGAGGCTGGCTCACGCTACGGATATGACGTGCATGCCTCAGATCCCAACGGTGATCCGTTGACATTCCGCCTGGAGGCAGGTCCGTCAGGTATGCAAATCGACGCTCACGGCCGAGTGACCTGGTCGCCAACGCTGAGCGATGTCGGTACGCATAACGTCGAGGTTCGAGTGGCCGACGATCGTGGCGCGCTGGATCGGTCAGGGCTATGAACTGAAGGTTTTACTCGAAGATGAGTTGCCGAAGGTAAGTGTCTGGATGACGGCCGACCCGAAGGCCATTCAAGTGGGGACCACCGTCACGTTCTACGTGGCGGCCACGGACAACGTCGGCGTTCAGGAGCTTTCGCTTGCCGTGGGGGGCACGCCGGTCGCCTTGCAGCCGGCGGGTTTTGGGCACGTCGAGCAAGGATCGCTGAAAATGGATGTGCTGGGAGCCATTCCCCTGTTGGCGAAGGCCACCGACACTTCCGGGCAGGAAGCTCAATACAGCGTAGACTTGAACGTCGTTGAGCACGTAGACGTGGGCGTGCGGTGGTGGCGCTACGTCGCCGACCGAAGCGGATCTGATCACGGGCCCCATCGACGTTATCGGGACCGTTGATGACGGCAACTTGGATTTCTACACCCTCTCCATCGCAGCTGCCGGTGGCGGCCCCTTCACCGAGATCTATCGCGGTACGCAGACCGTTGTGGACGGAGTACTTGGGCTTTTCGATCCGTCCGTACTGGCCAACGACAGCTACCGACTGCGCCTTGCCGCGACCGACAAGACCGGCTGGATCGCGAGCACCGAACGAATGATCAATGTGGCTGGCAGCCTCAAGCTGGGGAACTCGCGCTCGGCTTCAACGACCTTACCGTACCGGTTTCCGGGATCCCCATCACGGTCACGCGAACCTACGATTCGCTGACCGCCGACCGCGTCGGTGAATTCGGATACGGATGGCGATTGGAGTTCCGGGACGTTCAATTGCAGACCAGCCTTCGAGCCCCGACTTCGGAGATGACCGAGATCGGATTGTACCAGCCGTTTTACGAAGGTGCCCGAGTTTACGTCACGCTCCCCGGCGGACAGCGCCAGGGATTCACGTTCAAACCCGAGTTGACGCAGTTGTCCAGATTGTTGCTCAAGTATGGGAGCGGCCTACCAGCCGAAGATGTTCTGACTCAGGATCCGTGTTCGAACCGAACCCGGGAGTTACCAGCACGCTGACCGTTCCACAGCACTTGTTGATCGAAAAGGACAACGGTCATTTCGTCGGGATGCACGGTTTTGCCTACAACCCCGCAGATACGGCCTATGGTGCGACGTACACGCTGACGACCAAGGAAGGCATCCAATTCGATATTGACGCGCAGTGCGGCCAGTTGAGCAAAGTGACCGACCTGAACGACAACACACTCAAGTTCACGGGAAACGGGGTCGATCACTCCAGCGGCAAGTCGGTCACGTTCGAGCGCGATCCGCGCGGTCGGATCACCGCCGTGGTTGACCCGCAGGGCAGACGCAGTCCGCGATGCCTACGACGCGGACGGAGATCTGGTCTCTGTCACCGATCGCTTGGGTAACGCGACTCGTTTGAAGTACGACGCGCCGCGATCGCACTACCTGACCGAAGTGATCGATCCGCGGGGCCGCACGGGCGTGCGGAGCGAATACGATGACAAAGGGCGCCTGGTCACCATGCTCGACGCGGCCGGCAACTTTGTGCAGCTGGTCCACGATCCGGACAGTTACGTGGAGACAGTTGTCGACCAACTCGGCAATCCCACGACGTACGAGTACGACGATCGCGGCAATATTGTCACCGAAGTCAATGCGTTGGGTGGAATGACCCAGCGCACATATGACGACCGGAACAACATGCTGATCGAAACCGACCCGTTGGGCAACACCATCACGTTCACGTACGATGCCCGTGGCAATGTGCTGAGCGAAACAGATCCGCTGGGGAACACCACTCGTTTCACGTATGGTAAGCGGGGGAATATTCTGACGTTGACCGATGCACTCGGCAACAAGACCACCTACACATACGACAGCGACGATAACCTGGTCGCTGTTGAGGATCCGATGGGTGAAAGCTATCAGTTCGTGTACGACGATCTCGGCAACCTTGTGTGGTTCTGGGATCCGTCGGGCAACGACGTCCGTTCCTTCTACGATGATTACGGCAATAAGATTCGCGAAGTGGATTCTCTGGGACACGAGACGACGTACACCTACGACATCGTCGGCAATCAGCTCACCGAGAGCAGAACCGTCACAACATCCAGCGGTCCGCGGACGGTGACCACGACGACGACATACGACGCCCAGGGCCGTGTTGTCGCTGTCGAAGACGCCGAGGGAGGAATCACCCGCACCGAGTACGATTCAGCGGGGAACCGAATTGCCACGATCGATGCCCTGGGGCATCGAACTGAGTATGTCTTTGATGAGCGCGGTTTGCTGACCGAGACCATCTATCCGGACGACACGCCGAACGACGGATCGGACAACCCCAGGACGGGCACCGAGTATGACGAGGCCGGTCGCGTGACGGCCCGCATCGACGAACTCGGCCGCCGAACCGAATTCCGCTACGATGCTTTGGGCCGGCAGATCGAGACGATTCTACCCGACGCCACGCCAGCCGACCTGAACGATAATCCCAAAACGAGTACGGAATACGATGCTGCTGGGCAGGCCATTGCCGAAATCGATGAACGGGGCAATCGCACTCAGTTCGAGTACGACGAAGGCGGCAATCGTGTCGCGACCATCTTGCCCGATGAGACACCAGGCGACGACAGCGACAATCCTCGGCTTGTCGATACCTACGATGCGGCCGGACGACGCACGGCAACCACGGATCCGTTGGGTCACACCACGCAGTTTGTGTACTGCGCGAGTGGATGTTTGTTGGAGACTCGGTTTGCCGACGGAACAAGCGTGTCGAATCGGTTTGACAAAGGAGGGCGAATCATTGGCCGAGTTAACCAAGCCGGCCATACCACTCAATATGAATACGACGCTCCCGGCAGGTTGACGGCCGTGGTTCAACAGGCATCCGGCGAGCAGTTCCGCACCGAGTACGAGTACGACGAACTAGGCAACCTGGTGGTCCAGCGGAATGCCAATCAGCACGAAACACAGTACGAATACGATGGACTGGGTCGGCGCACTGCCAGCGTGCTGCCGCTGGGCCAGCGTAGCACGACCACTTACGACGCGATCGGCAACGCGATCAGCACAACCGATTTTAACGGCGACACGATCAAGTACGAGTATGACGCGAGAAATCGACTGCTGGCAAAGGATTTTCCAGATGGGACGTCGGTCGAATTCACTCATACCGCAACCGGCCAGCGCGAGACGGTTACTGACTGCGCGTGGCGTAACATCTTACGAATACGACGAGCACGACCGACTTGTCGCACGGACTGATGCTGATGGGCGAAAGATTGAATATACGTACGATGTGGCGGGCAATGTCACATCTGTCATCATTCCGTCCGGCACGACCGTTTACACTTACGACAGCCTGAACCGCCTCGAGACCGTGACCGACCCGGATCAGGGTGTGACTCAGTACAGCTATGATGCCGTCGGCAACCTAATCTACACGCAGCTGCCTAACGGCACGTCAGAGACGCGGCAGTATGACAACCTGAACCGGCTGGTGTATCTCGAGAACATGGGACCAGGCGAGGTCATTAACAGCTTCAGCTACACACTCGACGCCACGGGCAATCGCACGAAAGTGGTCGAGCACGATGGCCGCACGGTTGACTACTCGTATGACGAGATCTACCGGTTGGTGGGAGAAGAGATTACCGACCCAACTCACGGCGATCGTAGCATCACCTACACGTACGACGCGGTGGGGAATCGCCTGACGCGCGACGACTCGGCGGAAGGTGTTACGGAGTATCAGTATGATGCGAATGACCAGTTATTGTTGGAAACACTGGCGGGAGACGAGACACGATACACGTACGACGACAACGGCAACCTGGTTCGCGCATCACCAACACCACGGACAGCGTGTTCTACGACTGGGACTCTGAGAATCGTCTGGTTGGCGCGGATACCGACGGCGATGGCACACTGGACGTCGCCAACCAGTACGACGCCGATGGCATTCGTGTATCTCAGACTGCTAACGGCGAGGAAACTCGCTTCCTGATCGACAAGAATCGCCCCTACGCCCAGGTGCTCGAGGAGTACACTCCAGGTGGAATCATCAAAGTCTCCTATGTCCATGGCTTGGACCTCATCTCCCAGAATCGCACCCCAGACGGCAGCAACTACGAGAAGTCCTTCTATCACGTGGATGGCCTGGGTAATACGAGAGCGCTGACCAACGCTTCGGGCCTGGTCACAGATCGTTACATCTACGATGCGTTTGGCGCACGATCGGGCACGTGGGCAGCATGGGAAATGTCTATCTGTTTGCCGGGGAGGCGAGAGATTTCAATGTTTTGTTGGATTACTTGCGTGCTCGGCATTTAGACGTGGAGAGTGGCGCTTTGTGAGTCGCGACGGCTTTGAAGGTTCACTGCAAAATCCACTCACGTCGCACCGTTACATCTACGCAAACACTAATCCACTCACATACATAGATCCGTCTGGCGAAATATCTTTGCCAGGCATTGCGACGGTTTTGACCATCGTGGTAGTGCTTTCCGCCATCGCCTACAATCACGCAACCACCAGCAATGTTGATGTGGGGCGCCGCGTTGTCGACAACTTTTACGGTCTTTCCCCGGAGCAGCAAGATTGTGGAGGGCGATGTTACGAAATTGCCTATGATCGCCTCGATCTGGCGTTTCGTCAAGTGACAAGTCGCGGACTGCCCCCCCTGGGCGGTATGACACCGTTCCATCGAATCTGGGGATCCTTAATTGATCCGCAACAATCCTGGTTGCAGCTATCGCACGGCCACCGTGGCAAAGGGGGCGCCGGAGCGCTTGACTTGATTGGAAGAGGACAACTAATTTCCGAAGAGGCTATTTGGGGTGGACATCTGCGACCAGGTGCCATCGTCCAGACTTGGCGACAGGATAGCGACTACGCGCGAGTTCGCGCTGGCCTGCACCCTTTGAAGAACGGTCACTCATTCATCTTTCTTTCGTACCAGCGTACATCAAGTGGTCGCATAATAGGGATGCGAATAGCTGATCAGGGATTTCAAAATGACCAATCATTGACGAGAAACAGTTATCAATACTGGGTCGCGGCCAATGTGGGGCTGTGACAGCAAGGTCAGCTTGCTTTGCGTAGGAACTGAATATAGGCGAAGCTCGGGGCCACGCCACTCTTGGCGGTAACATAGGTGGCTCAGGAAAGAAAGGAGCGTGTGGTTCGTCGAGTCAGATTGCTGAATGGACCTCCGACCAGCAGCATTGTTCATTTCGACCGTGGAGCTCTCTCGCGGTTGGCGGCCCACGAGGCCGAGTTATTCCCGCGGAAACATTAGCCTCGGGTTAGACTTCAGGCGGGTCTCACGCAGAGGCGCAGAGCACGCGGGGCAAAGCTAGGGATTTCCTCCGCGTCTCTGCGTGACAACAGGATCGGCGCAATTGAGATGCGTTTGCGGCACCCGGGGCTGCGCTAGATCGCCTATCGGCGAGCGTGCTCTGTCCCTGAACTCATATAGCGCCTCCGCTTCGGGCAACCCCGTGGACAATTCTCCGGGCGTGATGTTCGGAGTGTTGACGATGGCCTCCACCATCGAGGTGGCCCACGCTTCAGGGTGATGCGACCGAACTGTGGAACGCCTTTGGCGTACACGGATCTTGTGCGTGCTTAACCCGGGGTGCGCGGCTGCGCCGCGACCCCGGGCTGGGGAGTGTAACCGCTTCGCGGTAGGACAGAGACCGGTGCGACGGAGATCAATGCCATGCCACTTCTTGAGGCAGAATGCGCCGCTTGGGTAGTCACGTTCAAAAGTTGCCTGCAGTTTCTAGCGAAGATTTGGAGAGCAAATGGGGAGTGCGACATGTTCCGCAGACAGATTAGCAAAATGGGCAAAGTCTAAGACGGTTACTTAAGTGCGATATACTTGACACACGGCAGATAGAACATTTGGGGCAAAAGCGCGTCTTGCCTGTGCTGAGTCGTGTGCCTGGTAAAAAGTATCACTCCCTTACGATGTTCTTGAGCAGTTAGCGCATCCTCGGCCCCCCCGTTCGGAAAACCCTCGCACGCTGGGACCCGCCTCATCATTCGGGAAGGTGTCGTCCGGTACAAAGCAGGTGCAGACCGACGGCGTGAAGCGCGCAGGCTTACGCTGGCGTTCGGGTCCTCAGCGATAGATGGAACCACGTGCCGGCTTCGGAGGGGCGTTTAACCGCAATCCCGCAGCTACCTGCCCCGTGGACGTGGAAGTACTATCTGCACCAACAGCAGGTAGCGCAGGGATGCGCGCTGGAAAGGGGCGTTGTGAAGCGAGTCCCCCGTTGAGAAAACCGCGCATGCTGGGCCCCGCCTCGTCATTCGGGAGGGAGTCGTCCAGTGCAAACCAGGTGTGGACCGTCGGCGTGCAGCGCGCAGGCCTGCGCCGGCGTTCAGTTTCTCAGCGATGGATGGAACAACGTGCCGGCTTCGGCCTGGCGGTTAAACGGGTGCGGCTGGATGGCAACCGCACTCTGAAACCACCAGGGCTACTGGCCCGTCTAATGCTGCCAGCCACCGCCCCGTTGGCCGGTGATGCGTCCCCAGCCCCGTGTGTTCGGGTAGCTGTCGCGAACCGCATTGAGGACATCCTGGGGAGATCCTTCATTCTGATCGGTCAGTTGACCGACGGTCGTTGCTTCATCGCTGGGATTGAAACCCGCTTGCAGCAACGCGGCCATGACTTCATCCGAGGTCAGGCCAACTGCGCTGGCCAGGTCAGCCAGGGTCAACTCGCGGATGTCGGTCGCCGCAGCAGGTGAATCGCTTGATCCCCAGCCTGCTGCCTTACCTCCTCCGGGCCGATCCATGTCGCTGTGCTGGCCGTTGCCCGCGGCCTGCTCGCCACCGTGCATCCCGCCGCCCGCCGATCTTCCGCGCCCGCCTCCACCGCCATCGCCGCTGACACGTCCCCATCCGCGCACTGACGGGTAACGTCCACGAATCGCGGCAAACACCTCGTTCGGCGGCACTCCCTTTTGTTTGCCAATCTCACCGACTGTCTGATCAGCGTCTGTCACGTTATAGCCTTCGTCCGCGAGGGCCACGGACACCTCGTTGACGCTCAGGTCGATGGTACTGGCCAATTCGGCCAGTGTCAGTTCCTCCGCGTGTGGGACAGGCGGTTGTTGCGCGGTCTGGTCCCAGTAATTCTTGATGTCTTCGTTCAGCGTCATCAAGGTGCTGAAAGGTGGCACACCCCAGATCGGTCCCACGATGCACAGGGCGGCCAGTGATGTTGCCAGTGCCAGTTCCATCTTCAGGTTCAGGCCGCTGGTCGCTTTCTTCTTGATATAGCGCGTGAACACCGACCAATTCAAAACCAGGTGCAGCACGGCAATCGCGACGAAGACCACGCTATTGTTCACATGGACCGACCCCCACTGGTGCTTGTCGAGTGCCAGGAGAGACCAATCGGTCCAGTTGGCCGTCCGCCCTCGCGGCGTGAGGAACAACATCGTGCCGGAGAAGCACATGGCCAGGAAGGCAAAGCTCAACAAGAGTGAGGTGAAGCCGCGGAGGCTGAACCGCCGCTTGGTCTGATGAGCTATGATTGGTTGAGGTTCCTCAGCCACGGCGTGCACCGGCGAGTTCTCTCTCTGCGTTGTCATCGTTGTCATCAAGTTTGTTCCCTGTGCTGGAGATATTCGAGGACGTCCGAACTGCGCCTCATGTTCCAACGCTAGACACCGCAACTCCCGCGCCAATTCCAATGATTCAGCCGTGGCGAGGGTGTTGGCGTCGAATACCAGGTGGCAGATCAGCTTAGGATCGACGAAGCAATAACTGTCGTATTGTCTCTTCTCCCCCGCCGCGCAGCGAATAGCGGGGGAGAGGATAAGGGTGAGGGGCCAGAAAAAATCTGCCTGCTATTGTCTCGCCGATCCTTGGCAGTCAGCACATGAAATGGAGGTTTACGGGGTGATCCCGGCCGGGTGCGCAGATTGCGCGGTGGACCAGCCACGCGCGATACAATTGTGCACTGATGAACAGAACAGGGAGGGAGCCGTGCGACTTCTGTGGCAAGCTGGGGTTGCGCAGGTCGGAAGTTGTGAGCTTTCGCAGGTTTTCAAGGTAGTTAGCGGGCGAGAAACGAGCAGGTTTCTAGTTGCTTCGTCAATAGCTTCATGTCGGCTTTTCGTAGCCACGCGGAGTCAAGTTTATGGCGTATCTTGATGCAGCGGAGCAAGCAACAGGTGCGCACGCAGCGACTAAGGCCAGAAAACAGCCGGCTCGTCTAAGAACCCTCGACGCGCAGCCGTATTAGCCCCGGGGCATTCATGCTTGTTGTCCGGCACAAGTTCGATTTCGACTGGGCATGTCCCAGTCGGATCACAACTGGTTGGCTACTTGTCACCTGCACCAATTTCCAGCTCTCCGCCGGGCTGGTCCCGGGGGAAGCCGCGACTTTCACGCTACAGCACCAGCGACAGTCGTTACTCCCCCCGGGACCAGCCCGGCGGAGAGCAGAAGAAAGTGATGCTAGAAATGATGTTCACGGTGACGAATGTAGCTGGCCAGTTGTCACTCCCACTGGGACGAGCCCAGCGGAAGTGTGCGCGACAGATGGGTAGAACAACGAGGGCATTCATGCCGGGGTCGCAGCGGTCACCAATTCAACAGAGGGAGGCTCGTTTACGAGCCTTCTCGCTGCTATGGCTTGAGCCTCTCGACGAGGAGCGTTCGCGCCCGATGATGACTTGCCAATGGCCTGGGTGCGATTCTCCCGCGAGATGCTGGCGTGGAGGGCACGTCCCCAGGAAACCTGTTCGGATGATGATCTGCAAAACATGTGTCGCGCCGTGCGCAGCGTGCCTCAAGCTCCCCAGTGAGAAGCCCCGTCAAACGGGACTCCTCACGAGCGCCAGCTGCCATCGAAACCTCGCGCCAAAGCAGGAGGCTAATACAACTGTTCAGACAACGCTCACCCCGCCCGTGCAACAGGTTCTCCTGGGTTCCGAACGCCCATGTGCGCACCAGAACTTACGAAAGGCCCGACCTTGGACTGCCGCCTGTCTTACTCCTAGCCGCGTTTCAAGATCCACGGGTCCTTGGTTTGCTTTTGGAACGCCTTGAGCCAGCCGAGAAAGTTCTTTGGCGCTGCACTGTTCCGCGGGGAAAAGCGTTTGCACTGCCCATCGTTCTACGGAGCGGATCCGGGCGGAGTTGCGCCTGTCGCTTCGTTTTTGCTGCTTTCCGAAACCGACTCCTGCGGCGCAATCTCGCCGACCTTCCAAAGACTTGACAACAGATCGTACATTACCGGGTCGTGACTCTTGAGCTGTGCTCGATCAAAGGGATAGAAATCGTTTTTGCCGAAGAAGGCCTCCGTTAGCTCGGCGAAATACTCCTTGTGGTTGGCCATCGCATAGGCCCGACCTGTCTTGCCGTTGCCACGGAGGACCGCATCGTACGTGCCACTCCCGACAGCTCTTTCGTAGGCCGCTTTGATCCGTGGATACTCGAAGTCGAGCACTTGATGGTGATAGGCATGAGCAAGTTCATGCAGCACCATCATCGGCATGCGGCGCACCTCTTTCTCGAAGATGTCGATGTTAGTGAATTCGACGCATCGGAGCAGTTCTGGGTGTCGCCCGTTGTCACGCAGCCACTTTGCACCCGGGTGGTATTCAGCGGTTGGCCCAATACCTTCATAGGTTGGAGAGAGCCAAAGGGGGACGTCTCTTAGTTGAGAAAGAGCTTCGCGAGGCAGAATCCTGGCGATCGTTTCGAGTTGCGATTTCAGCAATGTGAGTGCGAGCTCCGTTGCCTCCTTTTTGGCACTCAACAGCTCATTGCTAACTCTTACCGGCCATCCCACGATAGTCTGAGTCTGATATCCCTTCACTGCCATTCGTGGGTCGTTGCTCTTGGTGAGCTCGGCGTCAAGCCGCCGGCGCAAACGCTGTCTATCCTGCGCATAGTTCGGCTCATGAGCAACGTTGCACAGTTGATGCGGGTCCTTCTGCAGATCGTACAATTCCTCGTCTGGATGCTGCGAAAAGGCCAACTCCGCGAAACGTCTGGTATCGTCATCGTTCCGGTGTTGTCGCAGGAATTGTTTCGAGGGAGAGGGGTCGATATTGAATGAAAAAGCTCCCTCTTGCCTCGGCCACGGCTCGGCCGCAAAATCGTATTCTGGTTCCTGCCCTTCGATTTCACCGCTGCGCCATGTCTCAGGGGCGAAGTTCCGGATGTAAAGGAAATCTTTGGTGCGTAGAGCGCGCGCGGGATACGAGTAAACGTGCCGCTCCATGCCGGTGAAGACAAAAGTCCGCGCGGGATCAATCTGACCAGACTCGCGCGACATGAGAATTGGCATGAGGGTCCGACCGGTCATCTGGTCCGATGGTTTCAGGCCCGCGGCTTCCAAAAATGTGGAAGCCAGGTCACACAGGCTGACAAAATCGGAAACGTTGCGACCTCCCTGGATCTGAGCGCCCCACCGGACCGCCAGCGGCACACGTGTCCCCTGGTCGTACAACGTTGCCTTACAGCGTGGAAACGGCATGCCGTTGTCGCCGCTCACCACAATCATGGTACTGTCCAACTCGCCCATCGCTTCCAGTTGTGCCATGACCTGGCCTACTTCACGATCAAAGCGCTGGACTCCCCACAGGTAATCGGCGATATCGCTGCGCACGGTCTCGTTATCCGGGAGACAGGCCGGCACCTCGATGTCCTGCAATGGGATGCCGCTATCAACGCCGACCTGCAGTTCGTAGGGGCGGTGAGGGTCTCGGCCGCCATACCAGAAACAGAAAGGTTCGCCAGGCTTCCTGTCCTCGAGAAACTGCTCAAAGGAACGAAATCGTTCGCCGAACGAGTCGCGATGGCGGAAAGCGAGTTTGCTGGGCCAAACACCTTTCCCATACCTACCGATGCGATAACCGGCGTCCCGCAGCATCTCGGTGTAAACGGCAAACTCCTCGCGCAGAGACCCACCCAGACTGGCACCCTCTCGCAAACGCCAATGATGCTGCCCGGTCAGAATACTCAATCGGCTCGGCGTGCAAGACGACGTGGAAACGAAAGCGTTCTCGAACAGCACCCCTTCTCGAGCGACTCGGTCAAAGCTGGGCGTTTGGACGACCGGATCACCGAGCACGCTGGCATGTGGCCACGACCAGTCATCGGCCATCAAGAAGACGATATTCGGTTTCGCTTTATCTGTCTGGGCCTCTTCAATATGCTGTGGTTCCGCTGCCACGGGCCAGCACCATAGCAATAGTGCCCCCAGCAGTGCCGTTGCGTTTTGTGGCTGGGCGGGAAATGGATTCCGTATCATGTTCCTGGCATCCTTCACAAGCATGGTTGACGGGAGAAAGGTGGTTCAAAGTCCTGTTGTCCGAGAGATCGTGTTTTCGATGAGTCGCGTGGCTTACCGATACATTGTCCTTGTACGGCTCTCACATGCTACCATAGGTCCGGGCTGGTTCGAATCATCAGACGTGCTATGATCGGGTCCACGACGCGGAGGCGAACAGCCCCGATTCCGCTGCTGCCGTGTGCCGCGGATGGATCCCTCTCCATTCTGACCGTGGCCGACCGGCTGCTTCCATTAAGAGGAGTCACATTGATGAAATCGCTCTATGAGAAACTCGGCGGCGAAGCTGCCGTGGACGCTGCTGTGGAGCTCTTTTACCAGAAGGTTCTGGCCGACGATCGAATCAAACGCTTCTTTGATGGCGTCGACATGCAGCGGCAAGCAAGTCATCAAAAGTTGTTTCTGACCTATGCGTTTGGTGGCATGCAGAGTTACCCGGGCCGGGCGATGCGTGCTGCCCACAAGCGTCTGGTGGACGAGATGGGTTTGAGTGACGAGCATTTCGATGCCGTTCTGGAAGATCTTGGTATCGCGCTCAAGGAACTTGGTGTGGCTGACGAGATGATTGCCGAAGCAGCCGCGACTGCTGAGACGACACGTGACGATGTACTGAATCGGTGAATTACAGCATCGTTAATGGGTCCATCTGTCCTTTTTCACGTCCGTTTTCGGGAAACGAGAACTCCGCCGGTCATGCCGGCGGAGGATTAAGACTAAGATCAAGAGTAAGAGTAAGAACACCCGTTTACGGCCAGAAGCCGTAAACGGTCACGGAACGACAACCTCGCACCAAATACTCTTAGCTCCTTCGAGTTGCAGTTGCACACTGCCGAGCTGATTCACGCAGTCGAGCTGCATTGAACGCTTGCCGGTCGCATCGAGCGAATACGCTTTCGCGGGACCCGGGACGCTCAATCGCACGTCTGCCCGGATCGGTTCGACGATCACCGGCAAACGGCCTTCGCCTGGCAGCATCCACGCCGTTGGTGTCCATTTCGATTGCTCCGGTAACGGTGGTGTGAAACCTTGCGAGGTGTTCTCCGCTCGGCCGACCGCCGTGACCAGCACTCGTCGCGCCTCGCCGAGCGACTGTCCATCGAGTGACGTCACGGCGATGGCCGCAAACGCGGTTTCGCAATCGATTGTCACGTCCCCCAACTTTTGCGCTCCCACTTCGGCCAAGAAGCCGATCGCCGCCTGCGTCCGCCGCGTGTTGATCGTCAGCAGACCGCGGCCGTAGTCCAGCGATAGCTCGCCCGTGTCCGTGTCGAAACGTTGGCTTTCAGCTTGCATCCTCTCGTACCCCACAAGTCCGTGTTCCCGGGCTGCTTTGACGAACTCGGGGTACAGCCATTGTTCCCATGGTCGCTGGTGAAATCGGATCACCTTGGTTTCCGGGGCCACCGCGGCGTCGGCGGAAAAGCCGCACGCCAACACGACATCTGCCTTGTTACGATAAATGTCCTGGACAAAACCTGTGCGGACCTTGGACAAAAAAGTCAGAAAGCGTTGGTTCGTGTATTTGGCATGGCCCGTATCGGGGCGCGGTGCCACCATATCATCAGGCGTGTGAATCACGTGCACCTCGTTGCGACCGCGTGACACATCAGCCCGATGGAACATCAGAGCAGCAGCGGGAAAGGTGCCCCACCGAGCCGGATCCGACTGGCTACGGAACATCGAGAGTCGCTTGTCGGTCAAACTATAGGAAAACAGCAAGAAGATGTCCCAGTCCTGCAGACAAGCGTAGGCGGTCGACATCAGCAGGCCCTCGGCCCGATACTCGTTGGGCCAGGGGAAATTGAACTCCGCCACAGCTTGGGGCTTGCCCACGACACTGGTGCGTGCGATGACGGACAGCGGATTGCGCTGCGTGGGGATGTCGACTCGCAGCAGCGGCTCGTTGGCGAATTTGAAGTAAGGCTTGGCGTTGCGATTGGGGTGTCGCCAATACTGATTGCGGCTGATGAAATCATTCGTATCCGCCTCGACGAAAGTGTCGATGACGCTAAACGTCTGATTGGTCCCGGCGATCGGTGCCCGCACTCCGATCTGCTTCAGGTGCCGATGCATGACGTCGTAATAGTCCCGCTGAATCTCGGCCAAGAATCGCAACAAGTCGCTCACACGCGGTGCGGCAAGCATCGGGTCATACGGCCGGTCACCGGATGTCGTTGGAATGCGACCATGCATGCCAAAGGGAATCTGCACCGACCCGTCCCGCGGATCTTCCTCGGCCTGGAGCGCACAGCGCCCCTCTTGATCGGTCCAAGCGGCAAGGAGCGTCGCTCGGTCGCGGTAGCGATCCTGTAGCCAACGATTCCAGCGCCTCGTCAACGCGTGGCGATAGTAGGGCCGCGACAGTTCCGCGTTGCGAAAGAAGTAGAATACTGAGTTCTCGTTGGTCGTTTCCACCACGGCGATCGCGGGATCGTCGACGTAGCGAAGTCCGGTATAGGGATTGCGATGCGTCAGCAGCTTTGTGGCATAATCTTTTTGTAACTCGATCATCCGTGGATCGAAAATGGATGCGCCTTTCATCGAGCCCTGCCAGTTGTGTGTGAACTCGTCGCCCTCGGTTACACCGTCGCGCGTGCGGAACATGCGGTAGTCCAGCAAGTCCATGTAGATGTAGATGCCGCGTTTCTTCAGCTCGGACACGAAAAAGTCCATCCGGTCCAAGACCGCCGCGTCCAACTGCTGGCTTGTGCCATCGCGGTAGTCGATCAGCGCCCCGGAACGGCTGTCCATCGAGTGCAGTCGGAGCATGTTCACGCCATACTTGGCCAGCCGGTCGGCGATCACCCCAGCCACAGCCTTGTCCGGCGCGCAATCAGATCCCCCCACGTTGGTCCCAAAGAATCGAGCCCGGCTGCCATCCTCGAAGTAAAAATGCCCATCGTCGCGCACGGTCACAAAGCCACGATTTCCGGCCGGCGCGTCGAGTAAATCAGTCAAGTCGATGGTATCCCGATTCGTGTCGTCGAGCGGAAACTCGAAGGGAAACCAGTCGCTTGTGTCATGGAACACGTACGGGACCTCGGCAGGCATCTGGCTCTGCCCCGACACGCGGATATCGTCGAACCAGGCCGTTCCCTGACTGCGAGCCAGATTCATGGACACGACCAGCGAGTCCGCCCTTTCCGGCGCGGTGGCCGTCAGCGTCACTTTCCGCCAGTCGCCTGTTCCAGACAATCGTGAGGTGGCATTCTCGCTCAGCCAACTCGCTCCTTGCTGCCACGCCAGGTGCGCGTACGCCTGGCCGGTGACGTCCTCGGTCTGTATCCACAGCTCCAATGTGTACTGCGATCCAGGCACAATCGGGCGCGGCGACGAGAACCACCGTCCTGTGTACTGCTTCCAGTCGCGTTGGTCCCCGGCACGGAATGAATCCGAAATCCGTAAGCTCCGCTGGCCCGACCGCGCCACGCTGGTGTCCCACTGCAGCTTCGCTGGGGAATCGAAGGCCATGCCCTTCCAGCCATCCGGCAAATCGTCACGGTCGTT
Source organism: uncultured Planctomycetota bacterium (assembly GCA_963700575.1). GTDB lineage: Bacteria > Planctomycetota > Planctomycetia > Pirellulales > Pirellulaceae > JAJRVM01. The sequence goes on from CAVOYC010000018.1 coordinate 165,948, forward strand.
GTCGAGTTCAAAGGACGGATTGACAGCGATGTTGTCCAGTTGTTCCAACTGGCTCGGTGCCCAAGTCGCAAGCAGCAGCAGAATCGTTGTAGTCATGTCGGTTCCAAAAGAAGCGTGTGAGGTGGTTCGGCGGTAACGGTAGGACTCAAAATGGCTTGTTCTGACTCCCATATCGTACCAATCTTGTCCGCAACATGTATCGTGATCGACGCGTTTCCGTGCTCCCTTGAGCGTCTCCAAAAAAAGTAACCCTTCCCGGGTCCGCTAAACGCTGGTCTTGATCTTAATCTTAATCTAAGTCTTAGTCTTAATCCTCATCTTGATCCCTGGCAGTCGGGGAGGTTCAGAAACTCATAGCGTGGCGTGATAGCTTAAGATTACGATTAAGATTACGATTAAGAACCGACAGCACGCAAATCCGTCAACGGTTGCCCTAGCATGAACAGCCATTTCACCAGCACTCGACTGGATCGTGCTTGACGACCTACTTCGTGGGCACGATGTCGATCGGTTTCTATTTCTGGCGCAAGAGCCGTTCGACGGAAGGCTTTACCGCGGCCGGCCGCTCGCTTGCCTGGCTGGGTCTGCGGACTGTCGATCTTCGCGACGTATCTGAGCAGCATCAGCTACCTGGCTCTGCCCGGCAAATCGTTCGCCGACAACTGGAACCCGTTTGTCTTCAGCCTGTCGATTCCGATCGCCACCTGGATCGCCGTGCGCTGGTTCCTGCCCTATTACCGCGCCAGCGGCGAGGTCTCGGCCTACGCGCTGCTGGAACATCGGTTCGGCGTCTGGGCCCGGCTCTATGCCAGCGTCTTCTATCTGCTGACGCAGATCGCCCGCATGGGAGTCGTGATGTACCTGATGGCCTTGCCGCTGGCGGTCATCTTCGGCTGGGATATTCGCCTGATCATCCTCTTCACGGGCGTCTCGGTCACGATCTACTCTTTGTGGGTGGGATCATCGCCGTGATCTGGGCCGACGCGATCCAGGCCATCGTGCTGATGGCCGGTGCGGTGATCTGTCTGACGGTGATGCTGTTGGGCGTGGATGGCGGTCCGGTCCAGGTGTTCACGACGGCCAGCGGCGGCGGGCAAGTTCAGCCTGGGCGAGTTCGGTGCCGGCGTCGAGTCGCAGGGACTCGTTCTGGTTCGATGCCAGCTCCGCCACTTTCCTGGTCGTGCTGCTCTACGGCCTGTTCATCAACCTGCAGAACTTTGGGATCGACCAGAGCTACATCCAGCGCTACATCGCGTCGAGCAGCGACGCGGAAGCCCGCAAGAGCCTGTGGCTGGGCGGCATCCTCTACGTGCCCGTGTCGGCCGTCTTCTTTCTGATCGGCACGACCCTGTTCGTCTACTACCACTCCGAACAGCACGCAGCAGGAGCTGCCGCGAGGTCAAGCAACTGGTCGCCCGGCAACGACTGATGCAGCAGGGCGTCTATCCCGAGTACGAGCAGACGCCGCAGGCGAGGAGTACTTGACGGCCGATTATCGCGCAGCAGCTGGACGACAGAGCGGCGACTCTCGATCGACACGGATATCGGTGATCGCGTGTTTCCGCATTTCATCGCCAAGCACCTGCCGCCGGGACTGACCGGCTTGCTGATCGCCGCCGTCTTCGCGGCCGCCATGAGCACCGTATCGACCAGCCTGAATTCGTCGGCCACGCTGTTGATGAGCGACTACTATCGCCGATTCTTCAATCCCGACGCCACCGAGACGACAGTGCATGCTCGCGCTGTACGTGAGCACGATCGTGTGGGGCATCCTGGGCACCGGCATGGCACTTGGCGCTGGTCAAGCTGACCGAGAGTGCCCTGGACATCTGGTGGACACTCTCCGGCATCTTCGGTGGCGGCATGTGCGGCCTGTTCCTGCTGGGCATGATCAGCCGCCGGGCGAAAAACCCGGCCGCGGTCACCGGTGTGATTGGTGGCATCCTGACCATCCTCTGGATGTCGTTCCCCAAGCTGATCGACTACCTGCTCTCCCAGCCTGGCGGTGGGGCGGCGCACCAGATGGGTCTGTCCATCAGGGGATTCACGGCCGGCTGGCTGAGCCCGTTTCACGCGTTCATGGTCCCCGTCTTCGGCACGTTGACGATCCTGCTTGTCGGGCTGCTCGTCAGCAGTCTCCGTCGCGGACCGCAAAAGAGTTAGCAGGAATCACCAGCAAGGCGAGGCTTGTTCACGGACTTTGCCGCGCAGCGATACTAGCCCCGAGCATTCAGAGGCTGTCTGGCTGCTGAGCGTCTGGCAGCTCGCGGGGACGACGACGCTGTCTAGTTGGACAGCGCCATTTTGCAGCGATGGATGTGCGTAACTCGTGTCTCCGTAACAGTCCCTCGCCACCGGGCTCGTCCCGGTGGTTCGACGTTTGGTGACTACTCTGGCAGCCGAAAAACGAACCTTCCTGCCGGCCCTCGCCGCCAGAGGCGGCGAGGGCCGGCAGGAAGGAAACTCCTGGGTGGCCAAGATCGACAGTTGTTGTCAAACGCTCTACCACCGGGACCAGCCCGGTGGCGATAAAGCCACTGTTAATAAGCCCTTAAGAGGATCTCAAAAGTGAAAGTGGCGCTGTCCAACTAGATACGCGAAAAACCCGGGCGCACTGGTGCGCGCGCGGCTTGAACAGCGACTAGCCCGACCCGCCCGAAGCCTCATGATCCTCGAACGCGAATTCAGTCATCGCACGAAAGTCAGCCATACCGAGGGAAGACTGCGTGCGATCGCCTGTCAGCAGTCAGACAGCCTCTGAAGCACGGGGCTGATACGATGTCGTATGCCACCCGAGGGCCACCTGATGGTGTTGCGTGGAATCGTGTGCGGTCACTCGCCGTCGTGAGTCTGATCGGGCAGGCTGGCAAGAACCGGGGCATCAAGTGATGCGTCTCCAGGCCGAATCGCGACTGTGCGAACGCCCATTTCATCGGAGTCAACCACGAGACGAGGTACCCGCGCCAACAGCGCGAGTGCCCCAAGGCGTCCTACGGAAGAAAGTGCGAAGACCAGCAGGTAGCCGTTGAAGCTCGTATTCAAGCTGATTAGCAGTGCGCCGCCGATGAGCGACCCGGCGACCCAAGCCGTGGTATTGAGCAGGTTATACAGAGTCAGGACACTTGTCCGTTCCTCCTCCGCGATAGATTCAAAGAAGAGCAAGAAGAATGCCAGTTCGTATGCGGCCCAAGTCACGCCGCCCGTAATCTGCACCACCATCAGCCAGGCAATGTGCTGTGACAAGAGCCACGCGGCACTCAATGGCACAACGCCGATTCCGCCGATCCAGAGCAGTCGTCGTGCGCCGATTCTCTTGGCAACACGGCCCCAGACAGGAAGAGACAGGACCTTGGCAACGAAGGCCACGGAGAAGAGTGCGACCAGTTGTCCGTACGTAAACTCCAATTTCCTGAGCATGAATGGCGTGAAGAACGGGCCGGCCATCTGGACTGCCGCTTGAACAACAACCAGGTAGACCAGCAACCGTCCGCCGCTGCTGGCGTGCAGGTGGTGGCGAACTTTTTTCCACGGAATTTGCCGCATGTTTTTGGGTACCGGCACCGGTTCGCTGTGCCACTGTAGCGACCAGGCGGAGAGCAGCCGACAGAGACCGGCAATGCCGAACAGCGCCGCAAAGGCCTGCAGGCCGCGTTCGTGTGCAGAGGCGTACTGCAGTAAGATTCCGCCGGCCAGGAAGCCCGCAAACACGCTCGCCTGCGAGACGCGCGTACGGTGGGCGAAGAACCGGGGTCGGACGGAGCGCGGGACAAGCGTGCCGATCCAGGTGTTCCAGGCGGGACCGGTTGCCAGGCCAGCGCCCCAATAAACGGCCGCGATCAGCAGCACGGTTGCCGTACTGATCGAACCCTTCAAAGCGGCGATCAGCAACGGCACAAACGATAACGCCTGACAGATGGCGCACGTCACAACCCACCGTCGATGAGAGCGCAGCAACCGGACCGCCATCGGCGACGCCAACTGCATCACGCCTCCGGCCACCAGGGGCACGCTGCTGACCATTCCCGCCGCCATCTCACTGAGACCGACCGCCAGTGCAAAGGCGGGCAAATACGTCTCGCCAAAACCCACCATGCCGCCAAAGGCCGCGCCGTCGAGAAGACTGGCCCGCAGGTCACGGCGCAGCCGTTCGCTTCGCGTCTTGTCGTGTGCCGCTTGCGACGAGGTTTCGACTTGGGTAGGCATGGTTGACCCGATTCCAGAGATCACGCGATCACTGAAGCAGCGTGTTACCGTGCGGGTCCACGCCAGCTTGGTCTTCGGTCAGAGAATTTTCCGTGACCGCGTTTCCACCGCTCCGCCGGTGACTCACCTCCGCCGGATGCCACGGAGTATGCATGTGGGTATCGCGAAAGGATAGCAGTCTTCGCGGCACAGTGAAATAGCCGTCAGCGAGACCTCCTACGGAGGCTTGCTCAGCGCGCTGACGAGCGGTATGGTGGCGGTGTGGAAGATACCCCGCAACACATATTGAACCGGCCCGGCGCTGTGACCAGCAACATCAGGTCAGCAATCGTCTCGTTGCGTTGCTCCACGCCCGCGCTGCGCACACCAGGTTCCACCGTCCACCGCCCTTCCCGCCCTGGTGGCGTCAACGGATTTGCTGTTACAGCAGCTCAATTTTCGATTTGCGTCTTGGAGGAGAACGAATGAAGCAATTCACGAGAATCGCCCTGGTCGCCACGCTGGCTGGCGCAATGGTCGCCGCAGTCCGAGCGGAAGAGGTCACCGTCAACAGCAGCAATGCCCTTCGGTCGGCCATCTCGCGTGCCACAGCCCGGCACGACGATCCTGATCGCGGGAGGTATCTACTCCGGCGGGATGCACTTTCGCGACGTCTCGGGCAACGCCGAGGCGCGGATCACGATCAGGGGTGCGGATCCGAACGACCCACCCGTGTTCAAGGGAGGATCGCAGGCCATGCATCTGGCCGACTGCAACTACGTCACGCTGGCCGACTTCATCGTCGATGGCTGCACGATGAATGGGCTCAACTGCGATGACGGCGGCAGCATTGCTACGCCGATGCACCATCTGATCGTCGAGAACGTCACGATCAAGCACATCGGTCCGCGCGGCAACCACGACGGGCTCAAGATGAGCGGCGTGGACCAGTTCATCATCCGCAATTGTCGATTCATCGGCTGGGGCGGCAGTGGGATCGACATGGTCGGATGCCACCAGGGCGTCGTGGAGGACTGCTACTTCCATGGTGAGGAGGGCTTCGACAACTCGGAGGCCATCCAGATGAAGGGCGGCTGCGCGGACAACCTCGTGCAATGCTGCTTCTTCGATCGTGCCGGCGGCCGCGGGCTGAACCTGGGCGGCTCGACCGGCCTGCCGTACTTCCGACCGAGCGTCGGCGACTACGAAGCCACGCGTCTGCTGGTGGCCGGCAATCGATTCTACGGATGCCAGGCCCCCGTCGCCTGGCCGACCGCCAGCCACAACCGCGTCGTCCAGAACACCATCGTCCTGCCGGACAAGTGGATCGGCCGCATCCTCCAGGAGACGCGCGATCCGCAGTTCAAGCCTTCCCACGACGGCGTCTTCGAGAAGAACGTGGTCGTCTTCGACCGGCGCGTCGGCCGGCCGGAGTTCATCAACATCGGCCCCGGCACGGCACCGGAGACCTGGAAATTCATCGGCAATGCATGGTTCGACACCGAGGGGAATCGCAGACCGAGACTGCCCGGCACCGAGATCGGCAGCGTCCACCAGGTCGATCCGAAACTCGTGGATGTCGGCAAGCCGACCATGCGGATCACCAGCGACGACGAACGGCTCAAAGACGCCGGTGCCCGAGCCTGGAAGAAACTGGACGCCGAGGCGTGGACGGCCCGCTGATTGGGATCATTCACGGACGGTCAAGCTCACGCAACCTATTGGTGGGTCTGCACTGGCCGACTGACTCCACAGCTTTTCTGCATCACGTTGGGTGGCTGAATCGAAGGTAATCCACCAGGTCCGTTGGTGAGAATGTACAAGGCGCTGCCGCCCGCCTGCGTGAATCATTCGGCGTGTATTATGGGGTCGTTTTCGAACGCTTGCTGACGGACGTTGTGACGAAACGTCTTAGCCCCGTGCTTCAGCACGGGTTCTGCGAGTTAGTCCATATCCGGTGGTCTCGTTCCACGAGGCTTCTCGTTGCTCGGGCTTGAGCCATCCGGCGGTGGCCAAGGATCGCGGGAAAAATAACTTCGGCATTTGCCTCCTCTCCCCCGCCGCGCAGCGAATAGCGGGGGAGAGGATCGAGGTGAGGGGCAAATAGAAACAGCGAAGTTATTTTTCCCGCGATCCTAAGACTCTCACATCGAGAAGGTCCGTAAACAGGTTTTGGTCCCGAATAGATGGTACTCAGCGAGCCCTCGACGTGAACGTCGGGGCTCATACCGCTTCGCGGAGAACGGCCAGCGGCATATTTGATTTATCGCCATGGGGCGGCCTGGAACGGCCTCATCGCTGGTGCTCAGTGCGTGCGTCGCGATCGTATTGTGATCGTTGTGGATGCTTGCTGCAATCAATTTGTATATACTGACGCGCATCGACCAAGCAGTGAGGGCCTGGGTGGCCGCAACCGAGTTGTCTGCGAACAAGCACGTCTGCCGAACCGGAGGCTGGTTATCATGCGCACGAATATCGCCGTCCTCGTGGCCACGCTGGTCGTGGCCAGAGTTGTCACGACAGGCCTCGTAGACCACCCGGTCATGGCACTGGCAGAAGAGACGGACCAGCAAGCGGAATCGTCGATGCCTTTGCCGCTCAAGGTGGTTGGCACGCAGATTCTCAACAGTCGGGGCGAACCAGTGCGATTACGTGGCGTCAACACGGCTTGTCTGGAATGGACGAGTGACGGCGAGGGACACATTCTGGACACGGTGAAGACGGCGATTGTGGACTGGAAGGTCAACCACATTCGCTTGCCCTTAGCACAAGATCGCTGGTTCGGCAAAGCGCCGGAACAAAACGACGACGGCCAGGCCTATCGGGCATTGGTGAAACAGGTCGTCGATTACACTGCCGCTCACGGCTGCTACATCATCATCGATCTTCACTGGTCCGATGCCGGCCAGTGGGGCAGCCAGATCGGACAGCATGTGATGCCCGACAAGAACACCGCGGCCTTCTGGAAGGACTTTGCCACACGCTACAAGAATCACCCGGCCGTCATTTTCGATCTGTACAACGAACCTCACGATGTGAGCTGGGATATCTGGCTCAACGGCGGCACGGTCACGGATCGAGACCGCCGATGGCGTGAACCGCGGACGTATGAAGCCGTTGGCATGCAACCATTACTGGATGTCGTTCGCGCCACCGGTGCAAAGAACCTTGTCGTCGTCGGGGGAATCGATTGGGCCTACGACCTCTCGGGGATCCTGGACGGCAGGCAATTGTCTGACCCCCATGGGAACGGCGTCATATACGCTTGCCACGCGTATCCGTTCAAGGGGGACACGGTGGAAGAATGGATTGCCAAGATGCAGAAGGCCACCAAAGAGTTTCCGGTGCTTGTGGGCGAATTCGGCGCCGAGTCGCGAGGCAGAGGCTACACGTCGGGTGAACACTGGGTGCGGTTAGTCCTGAAGGCACTCGAAGAAAACGGGTGGCATTGGTCGGCATGGGACCTTCATCCCAGTGCCGGACCGCGCCTGATCTCTGACTGGAATTACACTCCCACGCCCGGCTTTGGCGTGTGGGTCAAACATGCGCTGCACGGCACGCTGCCCGAGTACACGGCGACCGAACCGCCGCCAGCTTCGGACCCTCCGACCGCGCGGCGCAATCGGCGAAGTGGCATGTCGCGGTTGTTCGGGGTCATTCCCGCCGTCAGCCTGGCTCAATTAACGGAAATCCAGCAGGAATTGAAACTCAGCGACGAGCAGAAGGAAGTGATCGTGCAGCTGAACGAACAGCTGAACGACCAAAGACGTCAGTTGTTCCAGGACGCAGCCGGGGACTTTGATCGAATGCGCGAGGGGACCGCACAGTTGAATGCGAAGTTTGCGGCGCAGCTGGACGCCGCGTTGGAAGAATCGCAACAACAGCGGATGCAGGCGCTGTACGTGCGGGTCAATGGCGCCGTGGCGTTGAACGATGACTCGGTTGCCAAGGCGCTGCAATTGTCTGAAGACCAAAGAAGCCAGCTGCGGGAGGCGGCCGAGGCGAGTCGTCAGAGCGTGTTCGCTGCCTTCCGCGATTTCCAGGATATGTCCGACGAGCAGCGGGCCGAGAAGGTCGAAGAACTGATTCGAGATCGTGAAAACAGCCTGCTCGCCGCATTGACCGCCGCCCAGAGGACGCGTTTCGAGCAGTTGAAGGGCAAGGTGATCGAGGTCAACCTGGACAACCTCCCCGGACCCGGACGGTAGAAGAAGCGGCAGCAGATAGAAGGAACGAGGTAGAGGCCACGCCGAGGCCGTCGCAGAACGCCAAGATGTGGGTAGGGAAAAGCCTATCAGGCTGGCGCTGATGGCGCGCCGAAAGCGCCCCCAAATCAGGTCCTGAGTCGAAGGGAATCAACTTCTTTGCCCCATCGATCGCGGGCGATCCTGGCTGCAAGCGGAAGTCGGCGGTCTTCGCGTTCACGAACAGGGGATCCGCCTCGAGCGTCTGCTCGCCGCGATAGGCGTACGGCCGATTATACGCCCCGCCCTCGTTCGACAGGTCGTGGAACGGACCTGTCAGATTGTTGGCGATAACGATCTGTTTGTCTTTCAGAACTTTGTCGCGCTGCTCGGGTGACGCGAACGTGGCGATCTCATAGGCGGCGTTATCGAACACGATATTGTTGACGATAAAGACTCGGCGCAGGTCCTGGCCCCGCACGTCAACGCCGCCGGTACCGCCGGCCCAGTGCTTCACGCTGCCGTTATGGAAGACCGTATTGTTGTAGATGTAGATGTCGCAGCGCGGCCCATTGACACCCCACGTGCCGAAATAGACTCCCGACCCTCTGTTGTTGTAGAGCAAATTGTGGTGAATGCGGACGTTCTCCATGCGTGATCCGGCGCCCTCGGCGGAAAGGACCAGGCCCCATTCATTGTTGTAAGAACGATTGGAATGGAATTCCACGTCCTCCAGCAGACCAAACCAACAGTCGATATAGAGCCCTTGCCGCTTGACATCGTGCACGACATTGTGGTGAATCACTCCGTGCGCGCTCGTCTCTTTACAGTCGATGCCTTCTTTGACGCAGTCGTGGACGTGGTTCTCCGCGATCTCGAAATGCCGTGCCCAGGCAATGGAAATCGCTTCGTGCGGCGCTTCGCGCGGTCGCCGCTCGACAGACGTGCGGAGCTCCGGATCGTTTGCTCCGGTCACCTCGCAGCCAATAACGCGGCAGTATTCGGGGCCGCTGCGCAGAAAGATCCCGGGCCCGTAGGAGCGGTCGGCGTGGCAGCCGATAATGTCGATATGATGCGTTTTGGGACCCATTACATTGAAGCAGACGAAGTGCGCATTGCGCACCGTGAGGTTCTCCACGCGCACGTAGCTGACGTTTTCCAGGTGTAACGCCCCGAGTTGGCGGCGCGACGGGGGCACGCCCTGGGGGCCCGTTTTCGTAAATCCGTCCGCATCGATGACCGCTTTTTCACCCGGCATCGCGCGGTAGACGATCCATCGCTCTGGCGTGCCTGAGTGCCGCGGCCGGATTTCCCGGGTAATGCGATATGTCCCCCCGCGCACCACGACCTCGTCGCCCGCCTGAGCGATCTCGGCCGCCTTGTGGATTGTGGCAAAAGGCCTTTCCTGCGTGCCGCTCGCCCCGTCGTCACCCTGCGGCGCAACAAAATAGACCATTGCCAAACATTCCCCGGCCCAGACGCAGATCGATCCAATGGCGACGAAGCCGAGAAGTCGGGCGATGGCCTGGGGAGTGACGGCGGAGCGCTTGTGAGAAATCGTGCTCTTACTCATCGCGTGTTACCTCCGAGAAGCCAATCACGATCCGGCCCGAGCGCGTTAATCCGCCTCCAACTGCCAGCGTCCAAAGTGACAGACTCACTGCCACAGATCAATAGGCCGTTGCGCAGCGCGCTGCGAGGGGAGCGAGAGTAGTCGTCTCGACGATTTGATGGCAAGAAATAGAATCCCCCATCTCTTGGCACCGCATCGAATGCCCGGACGCCCCCTCGGTGGGGCAGCTGGCGGAGAGCTGGCCTTTGTCGGTTCCGATGCTCCAAGTCTTCCTGAGATAAATGCTACAAGGCATGTGGTGATTGCGGAGGTTGCGTGCGGAAGGATCCTGACGCCCCGGCGTCCCGTAGCGGATCAGTATTGGGGCCGAAGAAACGAGCAGGCCGCCCCCGACTCGAAAATCTGGATGAAATCTCGCCAGCATCTTGCATATTGGCACTATCGGAGTCTACAACAAGGGTCGCAGGAGGAACTGATATCTCTTTTTGGGGACCGTTGACTCCACCGTCCTGTTGTTGGTTCGTCCTCCTTGCGTGGCTTACGATGTACGAGCGATGACCAAGCATGTTGTGCCGATGGTGTTGCGTGGGGACTGTCTATGCTGCCCTGAAATCTGCACATGTGATTCGTGCGGGCAGTCCCAACCGTGCGAAGAGTCGGCCACCGCGTAGCATTTCTTTGAGGTAGCGCTTCTTTGAGGTAGAACGAATGATGATTAAGACAACAGCATGTGCCGGCGCCGTTTGCGTGCTACTTCTGGCTTCGTCCATTGGTCAGGCAGGTCTTATCAGCGTGGTCGAAAGTGGGCTGGGCACAGACGCTCCGGCCGTTCTTGGACCTACTTTCGCTGAAGACGCGCTGACCTTTTCGGACCGCACCCACCAGCACAACGGCGCTGCTTTCGATGACACAGGCACATTGTCCACGACGGGCACCAACATCGTCGGTTTGCCCAGTTATCTCGTGGGTAGTGAATACGTGCTATTTGCCAACAATGCTCGTGAGAATGCTGGTTACTCCGCGACAGTGACCGCCGATGAACAGATGTTCTGGTATCTGTTGGTTGACAATCGTTTGAATGGTCCTGCCGGCGACAACTCAAGTCCTAATTCGACCGACCCGGTATTAGGTGGGCCCTTGCAATGGGTCATTGATGGAGGCTGGCAGCGCGTCAATACGGGCATATCGCCCAACGGTCAGGCCGACTATACGGGCGTGGACGAAAGCGGCGACGGCGTTGGCCCGGGACAGGGACTCAATCAGTTTTATTCGGTTTACACATTGCCGCTCCCCAGCCTGCAAGTCACCGTGTCAAATAATGGAATCGGTGGCAACAACATGATCAGTCTGGTCGCGACGCCTGTGCCGGAACCTTCGGCCGCTCTGCTGGCGGCAATCGGCTTGATGGGTTTGCTCTTCTGGGCTCGCAAACGCATGTAACACACAGGCACACCAGGATCCCGCGTCTGTAGTTCGCTGTACACCGCTCAACCACCATCGCACAGACGACCAGGTGCGCTTGCAGCGTAAGTCCTTCCTTCGCTATCTGACGTCTCTGGGGCTCATGTAGGTAGACGGAGATAGGTAACTGGGAAGCCATTTTTCACTCATCCTCCTTCGCTTGTCTTTCACGCGGCCGATATCTACATTCAGGGGCGTGCTGTTTGGGCCAAGACTCCCGCACGGCCCTGACCAGGCAGACGCACGCGTATAACACTTAGCTGCCCGTGACGTAGCGGCAGGGAAAGGATGAAGGAGTGTCTCCGATCGCTCAGCTTCGTAGTCGTCGCCCTGGGCGCGACGTGTGTATTTCTCTCCACGGTGGCTCTGTGGTTGCGAGGCAAGCCGGGCGCGATCGCGTACTGGATCCAATGTCTGTTATGGGGTGAGTTCTTCGCGGCGACTCAGGAAATGATCAATCTCGTCATTATTCAACGCCAGTTCGGTAACTTTTTCTTTTCACTAATCGTATTCTATCTGAATTTTGCCACCATCTGCTTTGTCGTGTACCGGCTCTTCGACCGAATCTTCCGGACTCGCTTTCGTGCCGACATCGCCTGTATCTTCTTTGCCGGGATCTTTGGGCTGCAGTTCGATTGGTTTCTGTGGAAGGATCCTCCCTGGTCGCAGCCGAACCTTGTTGCTGCCGTGCTTTCTCAAGGCGGGATTTTCGTCTTTTACGGCATGGTATGTTACATGCCGCGAATGTATCTGAGATCAGGCGGCAATTACGCCACGATTCGCCGGCATTCGCTGGTCTACTACTTCATCGTGTTCATTTTGATCTGCTACCCCCTGGCCCTCTTCGGCTCACCCGGGCTGAGCGTACACGCTGAACCTCTTCGGCAGCATCCTGTTTGGGTGGTTCTTCATCCGCTTCCTGATCGAGACACATCGCATCGACTCATCGAAGTGAGGAAAGTGAGGAATTGGGATGGGGACATTTTTCTTGGCAACGCCGGCAAGCTGGGCAAGCGACTGCTCCGCTTGGTCGGCAAGTGGCTTGTCGTGATAGGATGGAAGAAGAATGGCTGACCGCTTATTGGCGGTTCACGGCATCCGTGCAGAATGCGCTCAAACGAACTAGTAGAAACATGTCCGAAACCATCTACGATCTCAAACCAGACGTTACCTATGAAGTTGTTGCAGACATCGCCGACTTCTACGGCCAGGTATTTCAACCGGGGCGGCGGTTGATCTTCGTGGAACGCCATTTCCTCCCGTATGACGATGGTCACACGGTGTGCTTCCGCGAGGAACACGAATCCACGCCGGGCTCATTTCGCGAAGTGCGCATGTATCTTCAGGGTGACGATCACCGCGATGTGATTCAGTGCACGGCAAAATACTTGTGCCCCGTTTCATGAAAAACTGGGGCCATGCTGAGCTGTCAAGAATATCGCATTTCAACACCGAATCGTCCTTCACCAATCGGCGTTTTCTGTTCCGCCCGTTCAGCTCCCTTTCACGTGCGGCCCAGCGGGGCCGCGCTAATCCAGCCCAGGCCGGCGGCCGCCATCGGCGGCCAGAGGCCTGGGTGGGCGACACCGTTCACCCGTGAAGGCCTGAAGGGCCGCGCTAGAGGCGATCGCGGCGCGGTCGGATCAAGCGCGGCCCCTTTGGGCCTGGAACGCTTTTTTGCGGTGGTCCCCAGGGTTGCGCTCGGTCGCCTGACGGCGACCTCGCTGCACCCTGGGCTCGTTTAGCGCGCCCGCGTGCGGGCGGCAGGCGCTGGTAGAATGTCCCGTGTTCAACCTGTTGTCGTTCGGCATGGGTAGTGATCACGGTGCGTTCCTCTCGCCGTTGCAGCGCCCACTCCGAATTTTCCGGCAAGGAGAAAGTCTTGATGCTCGCACCATCCGCTCGCTCAGGTCGTCTGGCGTTCCTCCCGGTTATCCTGCTGGTTTGGCTGCTCGCCGCTGCGTGCACAGCCATGGTATACCGTCCGTTCGCCGGCAGATTCAAGGATGGCTTCATCCTCTGGCACGAAAACCAGTATTATCTCTTCAGTATGTACACGCCCCGACGGTGAGGCGGATTTCCGAAACGTGTGGTTGGCGACGAACTGGATGCGTAGCCGTTCTCAGTCCTCTCCTCGATTCACGCGAAACCGCTGCCAACGAGCCACAATAGCAACAACAACGGACAAGAGACAATGAAACGCCGATTCCCTTCGATTCTGTTCTTACCTGCGACGATGTTGCTCGCCGCGTTCGCCTGCGGGCGCAGAGATTCCGGTCGAGCCGTATTCATCACAGCCGACGGCCGGCGAGATGGCGTTCGTCGCACAATGGAAACAGTTTCTCCTCGGACAAGGGGACGCGAACGCGGGGCGTTACGTCGCTGACCTCCCCTTCTCGTTCCGATGCGGCGAGCGAAGCAGCCGAGAATGGGTCACCATCGAAACGGCGAATATCGCGTCGGGGGATTGGCAGAATGACAGGACTCGCACACATATTCTCAGCTGGAAAGACGTTCAGACTTCGCTCCATTGCGAAATGACACTGACCGAATTTCAGGATTTCCCCGCCTTCCAATGGGTTGTCCGCGTCCGAAACGATGGACAAACCGATTCGGCGAAGGTTCACGATTTCTGGGGCATCGATACCTGTTGGCATGCGGCCGACGGTTCGATGCCGATTCTGCATCGTTCGGTCGGCTCGCCGGGTCACGAGGACGATTTCCACTTCATGAGCGAGTTCATGCACAATTCGATGTGGGACAAACGCCGTCGGATTGCGATGGATACTCCCACCAACGCAAAATGGGGCCAGACGCACGCTTACCATATTCCGAACGACAAGCGTTCCAGCGCCGTGTGGCTTCCGCTGTTCAACTATCAGACCGGCGGCGACGGGCTGATCACCGGACTCGGTTGGAGCGGCGCATGGCGAGCATATTTCGATCATCAGGGTGGAGGAAACTCGACGATTCTGGCCGGCGTCGAGAACTTCAATTCGATCCTTCATCCCGGCGAGACGGTGCGATCGACGTTGAATCTTGCCCTCTATTGGCAAGGGGAGTTGCTGCATGGTCAAAATATGTTCCGCAAACTGGTCCTTCAACATTATTCGCCGCGTGTCGAGGGGAAACTGGTCGAGCCGCCGATTTCCGGTGTCGTCTGGGGTGGCGTTCCGTCGAAGGAGCATCTCGAAATCATTGAAAAGATCAAGCAGTATGAGATTCCGCTGGACGTCTATTGGTTCGACGCCGGTTGGTACGGAACGGGGGTTGTCCCGTCGTATTCGGTATTCGAGGGCGATTGGGGACCCATGGCCGGCGACTGGCGGCCGAATCCGAACTGGCACAATGGAACGCTCAAGCCGGTCAGCGACGCCGCGCACGCCGCGGGGATGAAGTTTCTCGTCTGGGTCGAACCGTGCCGCGCCATTCACGGCCGACCGATCACGCTCGAACATCCTGAATATTTTCTGACCGGAAATGCCGACGGCAAGATCCGAGACGGCCAGACACTTCTTCTAGATCTCGGCAAACCCGAATCATTGAAGTGGGCGATCGATGTCGTCGCCGGTCTGGTCAGGGATTACGATATCGACTGGTACGAAGAGGATTTCAATATCGAACCGAATCCTTATCTGGAAACGGCGGCCGAGCCTGACCGTTGGGGAATGAACGAGATGCGGTTCATCGAGGGGCATTTTGCTTTTTGGGACGCACTTCGCAAAGAGTTCCCGCACCTGGCGATTCTCAATTGCGCCAGCGGCGGACGGCGAATCGACCTGGAATCGATTTTGCGAGGGCAACCTCTCTGGCGAAGCGATTACAACTGCTTCCCCGAAGCGACCTCCGAGTCGACACAGGATCACAGTTACGGCATTCAGTATTGGCTCCCGATTCAGGGAAGCGCGACTCGAGGTTGGACGATTTTGGATACCTATGACGCCCGCTCCGCCTTGAATCCCGGCATGGAAACCTGGCTCGTGGCCAAGACGGAGGCGGAGTGGCTCGCAGATCAAGGCGAATGTCGTTCAGGCAAAACGTTGCAAGAAGTACTTCTTTGGCGATTATTATCCCTTAACCCAACAACAACGCAATCCGGCCGCATGGACCGCTTATCAGCTGTATCTTCCTGAAAAACAAGAGGGGATGATTCTCGCCTTGCGCCGCGCCAAGAGCGACGTTCGTTCGATGACGTTTGATCTTCTGACGATTGACCCGGCAAAACGATGGAAGTTCGAGGATTATGATTCCGGAGAAACCTGGGTCGTTTCCGGCAAGCAGATTCGCGAACAAGGATTCAAAGTCGTTATCCCGAACCGCCGCGATTCCCGACTCATTTTCTATTCGGCCGATTGTACGGAAACGCCGGAAGGGCAATAGAAACGAAAACCGATTCGAGGGCATCCTATCCAAAAACTCATCCGAAGCGAGTGCTGCGCGATTACGACTCCTCGGCCAGCGCATGCACCTGAGCCATCACCTTAAGAAAGGCGTGTTTTTCGTCAACCGTCCCCATCGCCGGGTCGCGAATATACAGGGTCATTAGATCGTAGGCGGCGCACTCCGCGAGTTTCTTGACCAAGGTCGCGAAGAAGGCGCCAGAACCTCCGCGATTACCTCGTTGTCCAGAGCGGCTAACCCAATCCCGCGAACGAAACCGCCCACGTTTGCACGGACTCCTTTCTCCGAGCTGCGGCCGGCAAAAGACACGACCCTTCCCACCAGGTCGGCGTGATCACGGAGGAGCGGATCGTCTTTGTGACTCCCCGTTTGCTCATCACGATCACACACCGCGGTCGAGTTGTCGTTCAGAAAGATACAACGCAAGTAGTCGCGAATGACTTCTGCCTTGAAACAGGTGAAATCAGTCTGCATCGTGGAAGTTGGAGCCTCGACCTGGTCGAGGGAGACGCCCAGTAGCGATTCGTCTACCTGCAGGCGGTGAAGAAGACCTCTGCAGCTCCGCCGTCAGATCGACGACAGCACGGTCCTGGCCATCGAAGCCCGACTCTTGTCTACACCCTCGCGACACAGGAGGGCTTGAAATCTGTTGTGAAGACCAAAGCCGTTTGGTGTCACTGACGACAACTCCGCAGTTAACCGGCTCAGGACTTCATGTCGCTCATGACGTTTTGTCTGAGCGGGGCAAGTGGTGTGCGGTTTCTGCTCGCGGACGGATTCTCCTGTGTGTGCAACGACGTTTGAGTATCTGCATTCGGTGTTGTCAACCTGTGCAGGTTCGGATGACCCCGAATTCAGTCAGGGAACCCCGTCAGTGCGCCGCCGATATGACGACAATGGCCCAAGGGGCTAACCGTCGTTTTGTGCACCAGGTCGATGTGACCTACGTCAGTTCGAGAAGTGCGGTTCGAGACACAGGCGAGGGCGACCTCCGCAGGTTTGGCAGAAACGCATGGATGCCGATGGGGCATGCGTGGCCGGTGCAAAGGTCGGCCCGGCGGTCGCGCGGATGGTGGCCTAATGCTCCACATACAGCGTCGGATGGCCGGTCTCACTCCAATCGGACTGGGCATTCCTGCGTCCCGATCCACTGATGATCAGCGCCAGGGCGTTGCCTTTCTGCCAATCGGGCTGGTTGACCACTTCCTGGATCAGGGACGACAAGTCGGGCGTGCGCTGCTTCTGGGATCGCTCATTTGGCACGGTCCACGGCTCGGGGGACCATTCTACCGAGGCGGCCGTCTTTGGCCGGGACGTGATATTGTGTTTCACGTTGGCAAACTCCTCGGCATTGGCCACCAATTCCGCGTGCAGCACTAGATCGGTCTTTTGGGAACAAGGTTCCTTCTCATGCGCCGTGAACTGTACGTACGCTCGCTTGATTCGGGCCCCTTGGGGGACCGGAATAACCGGGAACCATATGCCGACAACCTTATCCTTGCCCTCCCCCAACTCAAGACCGGAGTAGTGCGGCTCCACAGATCCGTCGTCTACTTCGTCTAGCGAGTCGCAGGAGAGTCTCAGCCCGGGCAATTCGGCCAGAAACTCCCGGGCCGCTTCGTCCTCGGGGTGTCTTTCGAGGTGCGTCTTCAGCAACTTCGTCAAAGGAGCCTGAGCCTCCGAATAGGCTGCCGATCTGTCCTGGCCGCCCGGGTGACGCCTACCGTCGGCGGGAAAGCGTCCGGTCGCCAAGAAAGTAGGCATCCCGCGCAGAGCAACAGGGGACCAACAAAGCAGATAGAACCTTTGCAGATCGTACCGCTGGGCCCAGGCAGCGGGCTCCGACTCCATGGCCGATTCCAACCGTCGGAGGAGTCCGGCCACTGCCGGGGAAGTACCCACCCACGAACCCCACCGCCACGTTGCTTCCATGACCTCGCCGTCATATCGTAAGAACAGTTTCCGACGGTGATGTCCGCACCGAACGATCGGCACCACTGTGCCGAAATATTCCAGTTCTAGTTTCCCCACGTCCTTCCAGCTCATGTCGTCTTGAGGCGGGAAGTCCACCGGCAGGCTTACGTCAAGGGCCGATATTGTCTGCGTCCCAGGGCCAAACTCATACCCATAGCTGCACCGCGTCCCGGCATCTTCCGCTCCTTCAAGCGGTTCTCCGCCGCTATTGTCGGCGGGGCAGAGGAGCACGCTCGTATCCTGGAGATAGTCGGGATACAAATCCGCAAACCCGTCGGGCACATCGTCGTGGTCGTTTTCGTACTGCTTGATCGCCGTTCCTATCGTTGCCAGATTAGCCGTGCACGTCTCTCGAACAAATTCCTCTGAGAATACGATCTGCATCATGCCGACTCGTCGCTGAGTAACGTAGCGGGGGCGCCCACCATGAAGGCGATCTGTTGACCATTAGGGTGAATCCGTAAGTGATGGCCGAGAGTACCTAGGGCTGGAGGGAATTCGCCGAGTAGCGCTCAGGCTCACCGCCGTCGGCAGCGATCCGCCACAATTCACCCCTTCCTTCCGTGGTTTTCACGAACAGTGCATGCCGGCTGTCTCGGGGCCCACGCGATCCTCTGGCACAAGCTGTTTTCGGATCCGTCCCCGAACTTGAACAGTTCACGAGGCTCACCGCCCGCGGCAGGGACGATCTCGAGCGACGACCCTCCGCCGATAAGCACATGCTTGCCGTCGGGCGACACGGAGTGCGTGGGGAAGCTGAACACCCCTTCCGGGTTTCGATAGATTTCCCTCTCCTGTCCCGTTTCGAGGTCACGGGCCAGAATTCGGTACTCCGTACATCTGCTTACCACGGGGAGGTTTGGATTCCGGTGGGCGCGAGGATAGAAGAGTGTCTTTCCATCCGGAAAAAACTCTCCATACCCCACGGTATCTCCTTCGGTCTCGCCGAAATTACGGGGCTGGCCACCCTGCCAATCGATTGCCGGTGCCGCGTCCAAAGCAACTGGATCAAGCTTCCCCGTGTCAATGTCGACCTGATAGATGCCTCGGCGGCCTGTCTCGGCACAACCCCAGATCAGGATGGAGCGTCCGTCGGGAGCCCAATTCAGCCAGGGCTGTCCCTGCCCTATGCTCAACTGTGGGGAGAGAGCAACTTCTCGCTCCTGGCCGGTTTCCAGGGATCGAATCACGATGTTTCCGGGACCGTAGAGAGGCCCATCGGGTGACGGTTTGGGCGAGGGCGCCACGTAATAGGCCAGGTACTTCCCGTCATAAGAAAAGACGGGGCATTGCGTCATTTCTCTCCCTGCGGTTGGCTGCGAGACCGGGCTCGGGGCATCCAGCAGCCTTCCGGTATCGGGATCCAACTGGGCGAGATATCCGCTGCTCCTCCGCGTCTTGACACTCTTCTCCCTGTAGTAGAAGGCCCAGCCGCCGGTGGGTGTCTGCACCGGGCCTGCGGATAGGCTCCAGTCGAATACGTCACCTTTCATGCTTACCAGGCTGGGGACACCCTCAGGCGTTCCATCCACGACGCGAATCATCCAAACATGAAAGCCCTCTCCCCCGCGATCGCTAATGAACAGAAATCTCTGGGTACCGGGAATCCAGCCCAGCACACAGTCTTGGGCCGGATGCTCGATCAGAGGGAGCTCCTCACCGCCATCCGACGGAACAAGGAAGATGTCCCGCTGCTCGGGGTCCGCGCCCGTTTTCCGGTAATAGGTTACGTAGCGGCCGTCCGAGGAGAATCGCGCAGGGATTGACTTCCGCGATCTGCTTGAGGACGCTTAGCGAGCCGTCAGCCACAGACACGACGGCGATGCGTACCGTCCTCTCGGGAGCATCCGGCGGTACGTCATCGCCGGCATCGTACAACATGGCCAAGAGGCTTTGGCTCTTCGGGTCCCAGCCTCTCAGTGCGATGCGGTTCTTCTCTTCATTGGCATAGAGGACTCGGTCGCCGCTGCCATCGATTCCTACAATCCGTAACTCGGACCACTCCGAACCATCCCACTGTGCGTAGGCTACCCGTTTGTTGTCCGGAGAAATCGAAGCACGACCGATGGAGAGACCGGCCATCGGTTCAATCAGCCGGCAATCGTCCCCGCTGGCCAAGTCGCGGATCATCAGGTCACCGGTTCCGGGGGCGATGAAAGCACAGTATCGTCCGTCGCGGGAGATGGCCAGCACGTCAAGATCGTCCAGGCCAGGGAAGCCCCAGACCTCTTGAAGCATGACTTCCGCCGTCGCTTCGGGCTCCACTGCATCAGCGACTTCTGGCGGCGACAGCCCTTCTGCGTCCACCCTGACCACTTGCTTCCCGTCTCGGGTGATCGTGACCAACTCCGTGTGCACCGGCTCGCCGTCCTTGACGGCCTTGAGTTCGTGCTGTCCCACACCGAGTCGAATCTCTTTTGCACCAGCGCCGGTAATCACCAACTGCTCGCCGTCGATCGAGACGCTGACCTCGGGATCGTGAACTTCGAATGACCAGCGTACCGTCGCCGCAGACAATGCGGATCACCGTGCTGGTGACGTCGGTCACGCCCGTGGCTTCCGTCAGGCTGAGTCCGCCCAGTGCGACAAGCAACGCGGCAGCCGCGGCCAGCCAACCGCGACGGTGTGTTCCTGTTCGACGCCGGGCAACGCGGTGCTCTCCAGTCGCTCTGGCAGGGGATTAACCGAGGGCTGCTGCAGATGGGCCAGACATTGGCCCAGCAATTCGGCCAGCTCCGAGGCCGACTGAAAGCGTTCGGCCACCGATTTGGCAAGCAGTTCGTCGATGATCTGGATCAGCCAGCCGGGGATCTCTGGGTTGACATTGCGAATCGGACGCGGCGTGTCTTCGCAAACCCGGCTGATCATGGCCACGGTGTTCTCGGCACGGAACGGCGACCGGCCCGTGCACATGGTGTACATCACGCTACCCAGGCTGAACAGATCGGTCCGATGATCGACCGTTCGCCTCGGGCCTGTTCCGGCGACATGTATTCCGGCGTGCCGGTGACGACGCCGGGCTTCGTCATGTGATGTCATCCGACCGCCCGAGCTAACCCGAAGTCGGTGATCTTGACCTTTTCGACGCCGTTTTCCAGCAAGATATTGGCCGGCTTCACGTCACGGTGCGCGAGTCCTTGCTCGTGGGCAGCCGCCAGCCCGGACGCGATCTGCATTCCGATCCGAAGGATCTCTGCCAGTTCCAGCGGGCCCTCACCCTCGATGCGATCTTCGAGCGACGGGCCGGAGATGTATTCCATGGCGATGAACGGCAACGTTCCACCGTCGTCGATCCCGTAGATCGTCACCACGTGGTCGTGGCTCACGGCCGCCGCCGCCCGGCCTTCGCGGAGGAACCGCTTGCGGGCCGACGCGTTGGAGGCCAGCTCCGGTGCCAGGACCTTGACCGCCACGACCCGGTTGAGCTTCGGATCGTTCCCCTTGAGCACGATCCCCATGCCCCCGCGGCCGACGACTTC
>CAVOYC010000019.1:0-290423 GCA_963700575.1 uncultured Planctomycetota bacterium
TGCACCGGCTCGCCGTCCTTGACGGCCTTGAGCTCGTGCTGTCCCACACCGAGTCGGATCTCTTTTGCACCAGCGCCGGTAATCACCAACTGCTCGCCGTCGATCGAGACGCTGACCTCGGGATCGTCGACTTGAATGACCAGCGTACCGTCGCCGCGGACAATGCGGATCACCGTGCTGGTGACGTCGGTCACGCCCGTGGCTTCCGTCAGGCTGAGTCCGCCCAGTGCGACAAGCAGCGCGGCAGCCGCGGCCAGCCAACCGCGACGGTGTGTTCCTGTTCGACGCCGGGCAACGCGGGCGCTCTCCAGTCGCTCGGGCAGGGGATTAACCGAGGGCTGCTGCAGATGGGCCAGACATTGGCCCAGCAATTCGGCCAGCTCCGAGGCCGACTGAAAGCGTTCGGCCACCGATTTGGCGAGCAGTTCGTCGATGATCTGGATCAGCCAGCCGGGGATCTCTGGGTTGACATTGCGAATCGGACGCGGCGTGTCTTCGCAAACCCGGCTGATCATGGCCACGGTGTTCTCGGCACGGAACGGCGACCGGCCCGTGCACATGGTGTACATCACGCTACCCAGGCTGAACAGATCGGTCCGATGATCGACCGATTCGCCTCGGGCCTGTTCCGGCGACATGTATTCCGGCGTGCCGGTAACGACGCCGGGCTTCGTCATGCACGTCATCCACCGCCCGAGCTAACCCGAAGTCGGTGATCTTGACCTTTTCGACGCCGTTTTCCAGCAAGATGTTGGCCGGCTTCACGTCACGGTGCGCGAGTCCTTGCTCGTGGGCAGCCGCCAGCCCGGACGCGATCTGCATTCCGATCCGAAGGATCTCTGCCAGTTCCAGCGGGCCCTCACCCTCGATGCGATCTTCGAGCGACGGGCCGGAGATGTATTCCATGGCGATGAACGGCAACGGTCCGCCGTCGTCGATCCCGTAGATGGTCACCACGTGGTCGTGACTCACGGCCGCCGCGGCCCGGCCTTCGCGGAGAAACCGTTTGCGGGCCGACGCGTTGGAAGCCAGTTCCGGCGCCAGGATCTTGACGGCCACGACCCGGTTGAGCTTCGGGTCGTTCCCCTTGAGCACGATTCCCATGCCCCCGCGGCCGACAAATTCGGTGATCTCGTACTGGCCGATCGTTCCCAGACAATCAGGCTTGTCACAGGGGACGAGAAAATCAAGGGCGCAATTCGCGTCTTCGACGAATTCACCGGACCCGTGGTCGAAGGCGCGGCAGAAATGCGATCTGCAGCGGGCCTTTCCAGAAAACTATCCGAGGCGTCATGTTCACGCAGAAGGGACTCAACCTCTCGGCGCAACTCGTGGTCGGCACCGCATGCCTGGTCAAGGTAATCCTGCCGGTGATCCGGGGGTAGCTTGATTACGGCCTTGAAGATTTTGCTGTCGGACATGAGTCGGCCTCAAGTTCTGAATTCTGGAAACTCCTCCATCATTCAGTGCGACATCCAAACGCCAAACCCAGGTGACTTTCTTTTATTTCTGCGGATTTTCTTCCTGATCGCGACGTAACTCCCGACGGAGCCAGGCTTTGGCGTACGTCCAATCTTCTTCTGCAGTTGCTGGAGCGACCCCCAGGATCTCTGCGGATTCGACTATTGTGCATCCAAGGAAGTAGCGAAGCTTGACCAACTCGGCCCGGCGAGCGGATTTTTCGGCCAGACGCTCGAGTGCTTCGTGAATCGCGAGTACTTCGACGGGATCTTGAGGTTCCGCGCCGAGTAGCTGATCGGGCTGAGCGTCTTGCCGGGCTAATCTCGCTCCCCGTTTTAGACGCTGTTTGCGCCGAGCGGCTTCGACGAGGATCCGTCGCATCGCCTCGGCGGCTGCCGAGAAGAAATGGCCCCGGCTGTTCCAATGCTGAGGCTGCTCGGTGTTCGACAAGTCGGACGTAGGCCTCGTGGACCAGCGCCGTGGCCTGAAGCGTCTGGCCTGGAGATTCCTGGGCCATCTTCTGGGCAGCCAGCTTCCGCAGTTCGTCGTAAACCAGCGGCAGAAGCTGTTCGGCGGCGTCGGGATCACCATCTTCGATGGCTGAGAGGATTCGTGTGACGTGGGACATGGCCGCTGCTCTCGCAAATTTTGCGTCAATGAACGCTCAAGATGGTAATGCGCCTAGGGAATCGAAGCGACCTACCTCCTGCCGAGAGACAGAGGGCTCTGGGCACATCCGAAGAAGACTTCGCTCCCTACTTGGGGGGCACAAAAACTGGCAAGAGGCCCCACCCGTATTGCGCACAGGTGGCCCACACCTGGTGCAGCTTGGCCAATGAAGAAACGCGTTTCTCCAGGAGCCCGCCGCGCCATCAATTTGATTCAGGTGCGCGCAGCATCATCCGGCTGGAAACTGCTCGGTCTATGTGACCTCTGAAGCTTCTGACTGTGCCAAAACTTCAGAGGTCGGGGCGACCTGGAGCAGTTGGCAACTTGCTCTGCCACTCATTAGAGGGGGGGCGTGCGCACCGAACTGACCCTCCGCTGCGGCTCATAATACGTGCTCCTCGGTGCCGCCAATATCGGTTGACACGAGGACGCGGTAACGATGGCCGGCAAGCGTGCGCCGCCATGGGCCGCCGCCTCGCTCGCCACGGCGTCTTCAACACAGGTGCCGCCCGTGGCCAGGACGCTCAAAACCAGTACGGCCAATCCGACAGAAGGTGAAGTTCTCATGCGGTTCTTCCTTCAATAATCAAGGGGCAGCCAAACGGTCATCTCGGATCGTCCGCGATTCGCCCACGTGTAGTAGGGAATGAAAGTCGTTGCGAGCGGAACGCCGTCGGCGGGTTTGAACTCTCGATAAAGGCTGCCGCTCCAGTTGCCCGCGGGCCTCGATACGACCGTTCCGTCCAGTACCGTCACGCCCTGGAGGAGTCCGGCATCGAAACGCGGTTCGAGCGTCATGTCGGACGGTATCCGGATATCTGTCAACGCGATTCCCTGAGGAACGTCGATCGACTCGAGACAGTAGACAACCGGGCCGCGCTTGATGGCGACATGATTGCGTGTCTCTTCGACCAGGGGATGCGATTCGATGAGTTGGGGCGGCATGGGGATCTGCAGATCGATGGTGGTTCCCGGCCGCCAGACGCGTTCAATCGTGGCATAAGTGCCGGGGGCCGTGGGCACGTTGGCCGGCGCCCCGTCGACTGCTCAACGTGGCGGACCTGGCCCAGCCGGGAATGCGCAGCTTCAGACGAACGGGAACGGACCCGCATTCGAGGACGGTGATGCGGATCTCGCCGTCCCACGGGTAGTTCGTCTTCTGCTCCAGACGGATGCGGTTTCCATCGGCAACCGTCGTGTCGAGCGTATTGCTGCCGTAGAGGTTGACCCAAATGGTCCCGTCTGACCTGCCGTATGCATAGCCACCCACCTCGGCGACCGTTCGGACGACATTGGGCGGACAACAGAAGCACGTCATGAAGGGGACGCGCGCTGCGCGACCAGCGAAGTCGCACCGGCATCTCATCCCAGCTGGCGGAGCGGATTCGTATAGAAGAAATCCGTGCCGCTGAGCCCGACCCCGGAAAGGACGGAGTTGTATAGCCCAAGTTCCATGCACGTCGATGTATTTCGCCTCGCCGCTTGCCAGGAACATCCGCCAGTTCCAGAGCACGTTGCCGATATTCGCGCATGTTTCGTTGTGGGCGGTCGCGTTGGGCAGTTGATAGTTGCGACCGAAGGCCTGATGCACCCGCGTGATCGACCTCTGGTCCTTTGATCCATCAGGCGACGCGCCGTCGTACAGGGCGCCGCAGCCGCCCGTGACGTACATCTTCTTCTCGACGACGTTCTTCCAGATCGTCTCGAGCGGCGGCCACAAGTTCCGCGTCGCCCGTCTCGGCGTACAGGTCGGCGATTCCGGCATAGAGATAGGTGGCGCGAACGGCGTGGCCCACGGCTTCGGTTTGCCGGGCCAACGGCACGCGATCCTGGTTGTCATCGCCGCCGTCGACGACCAGATCCCGCATGCGGACAAGCCGCTTCGCGAGTTCAAGGTAACGCGGTTCACCGGTCGTGCGATAGAGATCGATGATGCCCATGTAGTGCGACGGGCAGACGGCGTGCCGTGCCTGTTCCGGAGTGGGGTTGCGGAAGGCAGCGTCGAGGAAATCGCCGGCCTTGCGCGCGATTGCCAGGAATTCGCTTTTCCCCGTGACCTCATGGTGGAGGCACGCCGCCGTCATGAGGTGCCCCATGTTGTACATCTCGAAGTTGAAACGATCCCCGAAGGGTTTCGCCTCGGCATCGCCGTTGCGGATCGCCACGAGGACCGGCGTGTGGATGTAGCCGTCGGATCTCTGCGCCTGCCCGATAATCGCGATGATCTCGTCGAGGCGCCGGTCCCACTCCGGATCGCGCTCGCACCGCCTGGACAGCACAGACGGCCTCCATCCACTTGTAGAAGTCGCCGTCGTTCCACTGTGCGCCGTGATAGTCCCCCTCGGCCAGTCCGGCCGCGATGCGGAAGTGTTCGAGGAAGGGCTTGTACTTCGTCCCCTTCATGATTTCCCACATCGACGGAACCATCTTGTCGCGGCAGGTCGCGTAACGCTGCTCCCAGAAGCCGTCCGTCCACTTCACCTGGGACAAGCGGACCGGTTCCACCTGGCGATAGGGTCTGGGCGTGATTTTCTGTGCAGGGGATTCGACCGCGGGGGATAAGGCCGCCAGGAAGATGATGAGTTGCATGGTGATCTGGGGCATAGCGAAATTCACTCAATACTGTTTAGGTATTTCTCCAGCATGGTGTAGCCATCGGCCGCAACATTGTTCCTGTCAGCAGCAGCATTGGGGTTAAGCCCCTGCTTAGTTTCCCATTCGTCGGGCATGCCGTCATGGTCGGTGTCCGACGGGAGCTGAGTGCGCTTTTCAGATTCGGCCATCCGCCAACATCACTCGGCGTAGTAATGATGCCGTCTTCTCCACAAGTTGCCGTACCCTTACGGACTTCTTCGATAATGCGTCCGTCAACACTATCGCGATTAGGCTTTGAGCAGCCGGCATGAGCAAGAATAGCACGGTAGGCAGCTTCTGGGGTCTGCTGATTAATAGCCATCGCAGGCCATGGTTCGTTCAGTCGTATGTAATTGCTGCCGTCTATTCCCTCCCAGTTATTGGCGGTAACCGCGGGATAGCCCTCTACCACGTTGTCCGCAACATACCAACTGCCCTTGTCGTCACCGGCACGCGCGGAAGGTTCGGCGATTCGGTCCTTTACCCCGCTGTCAGTTGCAGGCCCCGGCTTGTAGTAATTGGCGATCATGTTGATGGTGGAGAATTCAATCGGCGGCTTGCGCCTGTCGCCCCTTTGACGAGCTTCGGCGCCATAGGAACTTTGATATCCCCAGTTGTACAGCACATTGTTTCTGCAATCGTTGAATCCGCAACCGGAGGCCCACCGCGGATTGCGACTGTCGTTGTGTGCGATCAGGTTGTGATGGTAAGTGCCATATTGATTTCCCCAGATGCCGCCAAATCTATGGCCGCTATCGCCCTTGGCGCAGGCTTCGGTGATCATGCACCATTGAATGGTGACGTTTTCGTTATGGTAAAAGGACAGTATCTCATCGCTGCTCCAGCTGGCCGAGACATGGTCCACGATGATGTTCTTCTTATATCTGCCGCCTATTGCATCAGTTTCAACAGTGGGATTTGCCCTGACGCGGATATACCGGATAATCACGTCGTTGGCCCCGATGCCAAGACTTCCTCTAATGCAGATGCCGTCTCCCGGTGCAGTCTGTCCGGCAATGGTAATGTTGTCATTTTTGATACCGAACTTCCCGTCAATCGTGCCCGAAACTCTGAACACAACGGTCCTCGGCCCGGATGCGGCGAGGGCCTGCCCTAGGCTGCCGGGCCCGGAGGGCTTGAGAGTCGTGACTTCGTACACGGCACCGCCACGCCCACCCACGGCGTACTTCCCGTAGCCTTCGGCAGTAGGAAATGCCAGTTGCTGGGAATAGGCAGTACTCCCAACACTCATCAATAAGATAAGTGCCAAGACGGCTTTGGTGAGGTTTGCCATTTTCATGATTTCTCCTTTGTTCAGATTCCTATTGGTTTATTTGACTCTTGACGCTGCTATTCAATCTCGACAACCACCCTTTGATACCTAGTCAATGGCGGCGTACCCTTATCGGTTACCTCGCAGATAATGTGGATGGTCTTCCCTTTGCCGCCATGGCCGGGCACTGTGAATGAGGCGTCTTGTTTCCTGGCATTCACTATGTCAATGGCTCCCTCGTAGGTATCCGCCTGCTGATACTGCCACCATCGGTAGGTCAATTCGTCGCCGTCCGGGTCCGTGGTTCCGCTTGCACTGAGTGACACCTTCTGTCCGGGCTGAACCTTCAGGTCAAGGGCATGGGCCAGTTTGACCACCGGTGCGTGATTGACTTGGTCATAAGGCTTGACGCACCAGTCGGCCCGCGCCGCGAAATCATTCTGAATCGCGTCAAGCCAGCGCCACTGGGGTTTGAGATACGCGGTCAACGCCGCGTCGTTCGCGATTCCCTTCTTCAGGCGGGTGCGCCCCCAGGCCGAACCCGTGTACCATCTCCCCTCGGGATATTTGTAGGCGGGATCGGCCACCGGATCGAGCCAGGTGTTGTCGCGGACTTTGACATAGCGACCACCCCAACCGCCCCAGCCTGGTGACTCCATGCTGCGTAAGCCGGTCGGGATCGTATGCAGGAACGCCGGGGAGTCACCTTCTGATCGAAAGTCGCCTGCATCGAATCCTTTGTCTCCCTTCGCATGAGCCTTGTACAAGGAGCACAGCGGGCCGTGGTTCTCCAGAATGTTCGGCTTCATCCATGAGCCGGCCAGATAGGCCTGCTGGTCCATCGGGAGGTACTTTTTCCAGTGGTAGAACATGGCGATAAACTGATCGGAGATGATCGTCGGGATGTCGTACTTCCCCCAGTGCGGCCGGATGTAGCTTCTGATAGGTCGAATCCTGCTCCCAGATGAAGATAGAAGCGGATCTTCTTTGCCACCTCGGCGATCTCTCGCGGGATGCTGCTGCTTCGATCGTCTTCAGTGCCCGTGCGATGGTGTTTGTCCCGCCCCAGGCCTGAATCCAGACGGGACGTTGGTCCGACTCATCCAGCAAGACCTCAACAATCCGCTGCGAACCCGCAGTGACCTCGTCCATTTCCCCCTCGGCCTTGACGTTTCCGAGGAGGGTGCGGGCCTGAAGAAACTCGGGCGTCGGATAGCGAGGATCGTGCTTCACGAGGTTCGGATAGACCTTTGCATAGGCATCCAAATAGGGCTGCATCCAGTCATCTCCCGCCCATTTGTGCCCGTGCCAGTGGTATTGCGAACTGGATGTGATGATCCCCTCGACGTCGAACTCGTTCGCGTAGAGCAGGAACCGGACCATCGAACACTCGTCGTCGATTTCGCCATCGGTCGTGACAATCACGCGTGGTTTCTGAGACAGGTTAGCCGCCGGTGTGACAGTAGACTCGGCGGGGGATGCTTGAACTGCTGTCAGCGCCAGGATGGCAAGTGTGATCGTTCTGCAGATTGTCATTGTAGTCTTACCTTTCTGCGTGTTGCTAGTCGAAAGTCCGTCGGAGACATGGGCGTATGGCCTCCCTCGAGAGGTTAGCCGTAGTCGTCCTTGCGGCGAGCGGTCATTCGCATTGGTCTGGGACCTGTACGATTTCATACTTGCCTTTCCTTCATGTGGTTATTTGACTTAGGGCGTCTCTTGTTACTCGGCTGTGCCTCTCAACCTGTCTATCGCGACGGCCAGCAGAATGACGCCTCCTTTGACGACTTGCTGCCAAAACGGCGAAACGTCGAGCAACACAAGGCCGCTGTTGAGTACGCCGATGATCAGACAGCCGATGACCGTTCCCAGGACGGAGCCGCGGCCGCCGGACAGCGAGGTGCCACCGATCACGACCGCCGCGATACTGTCCAGCTCGTAGCCCGTACCGGCGTTGGGTTGTGCCGAGTCCAGCCGCGATGTGACGATCAAGCCGGCGATGGCAGACAGTCCTCCGGCCAGTGTGTAGACCGCCACCTTGATCCGGTCGACATTCAACCCGGACAGTTTCGCCGTGCGTTCGTTGCCCCCCACGGCGTAGATGTACCGGCCGAATCGCATCTTCTTGCTTACCACCACAAACACGATGACCAGACTTGCCGATATCCAAACGGGAACGGGTACGCCAAGCGCCGTGGCCGTGCCGATCACGGCAAACTGCCGTCCCAGTCCGGTAATGGGAAACCCCTTGGTCCAGAGCATCGTCAAGCCGCGGGCGATGCTGAGCATCCCGAGGGTCGCGACAAAGGGAGGAATGCGCACTCGGGTGATCATTTGCCCGTTGAACCACCCCAGGAACAGACCGACGAGCAATCCAGCCAGAATGGCACCGTGAACCGTAAACTCCAGTTCCACGCCCAGCCACGCGAATGGGCAATGCGTGTTTGATGAGCCCAGCCGTGACGGCGCCGGCCAGTGCCAGGATCGAGCCCACGGACAGGTCGATGCCGCCGGCGAGAATGACCATCGTCATGCCGATCGACAGGCAGAGGTTGACGGATATCTGCCGCATGATGTTCCAGCCGTTGGCGGCCGTGAAAAAACGGTCGGATAGCGCCGCCATGGCGGCAACCATCAGCAGGAGCACCAGCAGGGACTGGAACTTGCTGGAACGTCGCCAAATGTCTCTTCGCCAGGTTATGCATGTTCAAGGACTCCTGGAACGGCGGCCCGCATGACGGCTTCCTCGGTCGCCTCGCTCCGGCCGAATTCCGCTGTCTTGCGGCCTTCGCACATCACCATGATTCGATCGGCAATTCCCAGTAGTTCGGGCAACTCGGAACTCACAACCACAATCGCCAGGCCCTGCCGCTTCAGTTCGTCGATCAGCCCGTAGATTTCGCGTTTGGCGTTGACGTCGATGCCGCGGGTTGGTTCGTCGAGCAGCAGCACGCGCGGTTGGGAACTCAACACCTTGGCAAGCACGACCTTCTGCTGATTCCCGCCACTGAGATTTCGCACGGTCTGTCGTACGGAAGGTGTGCGGATCGCGAACCGGTCGACGTACTGCTCGGCATGCGCCCGTTCAACACGGCTGCTCAGAAACAACCCGCGTTCCATCTGTTTGAGGCTCGAAAGGCTGATGTTCTGTTCGACGCTCATCTCCAGCACGAGCCCATCTTGCTTTCGGTCTTCGGGGACCAGCCCGATCCCGTGCCGCATGGCGTCGCTCGGACAACGGATCGCGCACTCCTGGCCGTCCACAAAGACCGTACCGGTCGTCTGGCGCGGCCGCAGCCCGAATACCGACTCCAGCAACTCCGTACGGCCGGCCCCCATCAAGCCGAAGACGCCCAAGACTTCACCCGCCTCGACCGAGAACGATACGCCGTCGACCCGCAGGAAATTGGAGGTGGCCGATTTCTGCGACAGGTCGCTGACGCGAAGCCGTTTGCCCTGCGGTTTCGTCTCGGTGTGAACGAACATCTCGCTCAATTGCCGTCCGACCATCAAACGCACGATCGCGTCGTGGTTCGTCTCGCGGGTCGGCAGCGTCTTGACGAGGCGGCCGTCGCGCAACACGGTGATGCGGTCGGTGATGCTGAACAGTTCATCCAGCTTGTGCGACACGTAGACGATCGCGATGCCATCCCGTTTCAGCGACTCGATCAAACGGAACAGCACTTCGATCTCCTGGTCGCTGATGGCCGACGTCGGTTCATCCATGAAAATCACGCGAGCCCGGCAGTTCAACGCCTTGGCGACTTCGACGATCTGCTGCTGCCCGACGCGAAGGCTGTTGACCTCCGCTCTCGGATCGATCGTGGGATCAAGCTGGGCGAGCAGTGCGGTGCAGCGGCGATTCTGTTCCTTCGAGTCGATCAACCCGGTCGCCGACTGCAATTCGCGTCCAAGAAAAATGTTCTCGGCGACCGTCAGGTAGGGGATCAGATTCAGTTCCTGATAGACGATCGAGATCCCTCGATCCAACGCCTCGCGGGGATTCGCGAACTGGACGCACTGGCCATCCAACAGAATCTGCCCATCATCCGGCTGTTGGGCACCGGCGAGAATGTGCATCGAGCGTCGACTTGCCGGCCCCGTTCTCGCCGATCAAGCCGTGAACCTCGCCGGCGTCGATCTGAAGGTCGACTCGATCCAGGGCCAACACGCCCGGAAAGCGCTTTACAATCGACCGCGCTTCGAGCACGGGATGCTGCCCGGGATCGGCCGTCATGGTTGCACCTCGGCGTCTTCGATGTCGAGGTGAACGGGAACCAGGGCGAGCGCATCAAAGTCACCGTCGCCGCTGACCTGCGCACAGCCGACAAAACGGACGCGAGCCCCGACGCGGAGCCGCTCGCGGGCAGGAGCGATGACGTTGGCTTCAACCCGCCCGTTCAACTCGGCGGACACGTTGTTGAAGTCCTGTGAGTTGGCGAACTGGTTCACGTCGACCAGCCCCGTGGAATCCCGAACGGTATTCCCCACGACGACTCCCGTGCGGATGCGCACGCGGCGCGGCCCTTCGCCGATCTTCAGCGTGCAGTAGTCGGCGGCCGCTTCCTCGACCTGGCCCGTGCCGCGGATGAAGAGGAAACACGCCCCGCCGAGTCCGACCTGCCGCCCGAACTTGCTTCGAGCCTGCCCCGCGTCGCGGTCGACGGCCGCGAACAGTTCTTCGATGTCAACGGCATTGCCGAAGGCGCCGGGCAGCCGGTCGTTCCAGAACTCTTCTGCGTAGTCGGCCACGTTGACCGGGGCAGACGTACTGACGGAGGCCGGGCGCGGGCTTCCAGCATCGCCGATCCGCTTGATCCGAAACGGCGGGAAGAAACACCAGAGAACCGCAGCGCCGATGGCGACGCCGCACCAGATGATTACTCTCCGGCGTGACACGGTCAGTCCTTCTTTCCGTAGGCCGTGAAATTGTCGATATTCTCCGCCGACACCAGGTCGACGTTCACCGGGATCTTCTGTTGAAAATCTCGCTTGCCGTTTCGGATGTACTCGTCCGCGTATTCGGCGGCGGTGCGAGCCATCAGCTTGGGATACTGCATGACCGTGGCGACGATTTTGCCTTCTGCAATCGATTGGACAACGTCCTCGGAGCCGTCGTAGCCAAACACCTTCACCTGTTCCGCTTTGCCAGCTCCCAACAGGGCTTGATAAGCTCCCATCGCCATCGCGTCATTGCCACAGAAGATGGCGTCGATGTCGTCGTGCGATTGCAGGATGGACTCCGTCACCTCCATGGCTTTGTTGCGGTCAAAATCCGCCGATTGCTGGGCGACCATTTCCAAGCCTTTGTACCGGTCGACGACGCTGTGAAATCCTTTGGAGCGGTTCCACGTGTTGTTGTCGCCCACCAGCCCCAGCAGTTCGACGTACTTGCCTTCTTCGCCAACTTGCTTGACGAAGTACTCTCCGAGGGCAACGGTGCCCGAATAGTTGTCCGACAGCAACTGAGCGGTCGCGGCATCGGTGGAGTTGATCTCGCGGTCGATACAGAAGACCGGAAGGCCCGCGTCTTTCGCCCGCTGGACGTTGGCGACCGAGCCGTCCGCGTCGGTGGGATTGAACAGAATCGCCGAGTATCCCGCCGCAATGATGTTGTCGAAATGCGCGGCTTCCTTGGAGGTGTCGTTCTGGGAATCGAACAGCGTCGCTTCATATCCCAATTCGACGGCTCGATCACGGGCCGTCTCTCCCAACACGACGAACCAGGGGTTGTTCAGGGTCGAGATGACGACGGCTATCTTCGGCTTCCCGGCCGAAGTGGCGGGAGAACCGTCTCCGCAACCGGCCAGCAGAGTGATCGACAGCAGGATCAGCGGGGACATCATTCGGAGGAAGATTCGATTCATGAGCTTGGCCTCGTGGTTAGCAGAGAAGTGGATAGGCATCTTGCCTCCGCGCGGTGCGGCATGCCCAGCAGGTAGCTGGCGTCGCCAGACGGCGGATTCCCACGCTTGGCGAACGTAGCGACGACGTGACGCAAATATTCCTGACTTTTCAAAACACGACTCCGGATTTGAGAATCACGTTCGCATACGGGGTGCATTCGCCCGTCCGAACGATCACCTCGCTGGAGCGGGTCCGCTCCTTGAACTCCTCGTGCGGGACTCGGGTCACGATTGGCTCCATCTGGTGAACGCGAAACAGCTCCAGCATCTCCTGGAGAACGCCGGGGTTCTTCGCGTCGATCTCACTGGCAATGACGATTTCCTCAACCATCATTTCGCTCAACATGGCATCCAACGTCCTGATAAAGGAAGGATACCCGGATTCGATGGCCAGATCGATACGCTTGACACCTTTGGGAATCGGCAGCCCGGCATCACACAGAGTGATCGAGGCCGTATGCCCGATCCTGCTGATTTCGTAGCTCAGTTCGCTGTTCAATAGTCTGGTGCGTTTCATGACTCGTTTCCGGCTGAAAAGGAGTCTCACTTTACATTGATGATCACTCGACGATAGGCGTAGAGATTGGGAGCACCGTCGTCGTGGACTTCCAAGATGATATGAATGTTCTTGCCGCTGGCGTTCGCTGGGACTGACACCGTCGCGGAGGCGGAGAGTTCGTTCTCAATCTTCACGGATTCGTCATAGGAACTCGGTTCTTTGTAGAAAGACCACGAGTAGGCCAAGGAATCTTCGTCGGGGTCGCTGGAACCAACTGCGCTTAGAGTGACGCTGGAACCGGGAGACGCCGAGACTTCCAAAACCCGCTTGGAGGTGTCGCCATTCACGACGGCAATAGGATGGTGGTTGGCATCGGAGTATGTGCTGGTGATGCTCCAGTCCATGCGGGCTTGAAAGTCGTTGTCGTAGCCCTTGCTCCAGCGTTTGATCGCTTTGGCGCCTTCGGAAGTGTTTCCGTACATGAAGTACGGGTCGTACGTGCCTTCATTCGTGACGGGCCTCATGCTTCGTATGCCGCTCTTCTTCGTCAGACTGAACCGACCGCCCCAGCCGCCTTGGTCAATCTTGTCGGGATCGTTCAGGCCGTTGGGATAGACATGCATGAAAGCCGGCGTGTCGCCTTCGGTCGCCCATTTCCTATCTGGGTAGACGGCTCCCAGCGGGCCGTGGCTTTGAATGTGCTCGTCCAGATAGCCATCGGATGGCTGCCAGCCGTAGACCCCCGTGGCGCGGATGTAGAGAAGATCGGGGAAGTTCTTCGCGATCCAGGCCCCGGCGTCGTCCTGACCCAGGATGTCAAACACGCGCAGCTTGCTCAGGAACTCACCAAGTTCAGCCGCAGAGCGCGTTTCGCGCACTTTCCAGATCGCCTGCGCCACGTTGTTGGCGCCTCCCCAGCAGCCAACCCAAACCGGACGCGGATCGTCCTTGTCCACCGCCGCAATGATCAGTTCCGATCCGGGGCTATCTTTGCCGGCGCCGACGTCGCCCATGCCGTAGCCTCTTTGGCCCATGACGGAGATCGACTCTCAGGTACTCAAGCGGAAGGATAACCTTCGGCATGAACACGGAGATTGGGAATCACCTTGCCATAGGCGTCGACGATCTTATCGAGCATCGCTGTGTTGCTTTGGGACTTCTTCCAGCAACCGGTCGCGACAATCAAGCCTTCGATATCGAATTCGTTGGCGCAAACCAAAAAGCGTACCATGGATTGTTCGTCGTCGGGATCGGCCCCGAGGTCGGTCGTGTTGATGATCCGAGGCTTAGACTTCTTCTTGCGCGAAGCGAAGCCGGCGAATAAGGTCAGGGTGATTGCTGTGAGGTAGAGCCTTGGATACTTCATTCTCAACCCTCTCTTTTCAATAACGCCAGTTGACGACATGACGGCTCAAGTCGCGTGGGGCACGACCTCGACCTTGACGCACTCGTTCGGATTCGTCACGACCGCCATGTCGGCCACCAGTTCGTCGAGGCTCATCCGGTGCGAAATCAGGGAGTCGAACGGATAGACATCCCGATACTTCTGCAGGAGTTTCAAAACCGGCCGCCAGTTGGTCCCGCAGTGAAAGACCGAATGGATGTGGACGTTCTTGGACGCCACATGCCGCATCACGTTCAGCGGCACGGTCTTTCCCAGTGTCGACCCAGTTGCCGACCTCGATGACCGTTCCGCCCTTCCGGACCATTTCGAGCGCCTCGAGGAAGACCTCGGGTTCCCCGGCCGGACCGGCACAACGAAATTGAAGTCAATCTGCTCGGAGCCGGCACGCTGACCTATCTGTTTGGCGGCCATCGCACCACGATCGAGGCCGGCAGGCTCGCGGTCTTCTGGGCGGCGGTTCCACACCAGATTGTGGCTTTCGCGGGGGAAGAGCCGTATTTTGTGTTGACCTGGTCGCTGAGCGAGTTTCTGGCCTCGGGACTCGAATTGAACGTGGTGAATCGTATCCTGCACGGCGAGCTGTTAATGGAGACCGCGACGGACGACTGCGACCAGCGAAAATTCCAGCAATGGGAACGGGATCTACGTGAAAGAGACCCAATAGGCGAACACGCTGCGCGGTTGGAAGTTCAGGCCAGGCTGCTGCGATTCGCGAGCAGAGTTTCGGATCGGCCAGTCCTCGCGTATCCCACCCCCAATCTGTCTCAAGCGGACAAAATCGCCTGCTACATCGCGCAGAGCTATCAGCAGCCGCTCACTTCGCAGTCGATCGCAGCGGCCAACGGCCTGCACCCGAATTACGCGATGAACCTCTTCCGCAAGGCCTTCGGCACGACGATGACGGCGTTCATCACCCAGCACCGCATCTCGCACGCCCAGCGGCTGCTGGTCACCACCGACGACGCCATCCTGGACGTGGCGTTGGCGTCAGGCTTTCAAAGCCTCAGCCGCTTCAACGAAGCTTTCAAGGCCGCGTGTGGCTGCTCACCGCGCGGCTATCGCAAGGTGCATCGTACCAACTAGCGGTCCGGGGGCAGTAAGGGAATCGCGACGTCTAGGTCCAGGCGGCGCTGCCACCAGGTGTCGGTGTTATTGCGCGCGGTTTGCCAAGCCCAGATTGAGGCGAGAAGATCGGCCGGGGACACGAATTCCTTCGCGGTGACTCCACCCACCAGCGGGAAGGGCGCAACTATCACAGGTGAAGCACACCTCTGAAGTTCTCGCCTACCCACAACTGCACCAGGTGGCCCACACCTCGTGCGGCTTGGCCAATGAAGAAACGCGTTTCTCCAGGAGCCCGCCGCGCCATCATTTTGATTCAGACGTGCGCAGCATCAGCCGGCTGGAAAGCTGCTCGGTCGATGTGACCGCTGAAGTTTTTGACTGCACGAAAGACAGCCATGGCAGGGGTCGGCACCAATTGGGTACGTTGCATTAGATCGCAGGCGGCTTGATAATCTTCAGCGCCACACGACGTTTGACGACATATGTTAACGGCTGCGGTTGACTCAGTCGTCAATTGCCTGGAAGACTAAGAGTGGTATCTTGCGGCCTATCTCGGGCTGTTCACTCCACATAATTTGCGTCATGAAGACGTACACCAAGTGCTCGCGCGGATCGATCCCACATAGCGTCATGTACGCCCCGCCGAAATAGCAGGTCCCTGGCGATGCGAGGGAGGAATCTAATGCGGGATCCGTCAAAATGGCAAATCCGAGTCCGAATCCTTGTCGGTGCTGGACTGCCGATCCGGTGCTCACTTCCACACCCTCATTCTGTTTTGTCAGCATCAGCTCGACTGTCTTTCGACTCAGCAGGCGCTCGCCGTTCATCTCGCCTCCGTTGAGCACCATTTGACAAAAACGCCAGTAGTCGGGCACTGTCGAACAGAGGCCGGAACCGCCCGAAAAATGACGCCGAGATCCGGCATACGGAAAGTCAACGTTAACCTCCATCGTGGACTCGCCAAAGACCAGGTCGAACATTCCCTCCGGCACTCTTCTCAGTCTTTCTCCCGTCTTGAATTCATATGCCGCTGCTAATCGCTGCACCTTATCTTGCGGCAGGAAAAAGTAGCTGTCTCTCATGCCCAACGGGAGAAAGACCCGTTTACCGAAGAACTCATCCAGAGGCATTCCCGAAACGACCTCTACAAGATGGCCAAGCACGTCGGTGGACAAGCCGTAGTGGAATTTCTCGCCCGGGTGATGCCGCAAGGGAAGTCGTGCTAGACGCCGCGTCATTTCTCCCACCGTTTCTTCATCTCGGGGCCCGGACAAACGAGCTTCTCGATAGATACGGGCGAGATGTTTGTCAAAACCATAACCGATACCTGAAGTGTGGGTGAGGAGATGACGTACGGTGATTTCAGTCTTCGCTGGTACTGTCTTGGAGTCGTCTGGCTCCACATCCGCGTCATCCACCACAAGCACCTCTGGGTCTTTGAACTCGGGGATGTACTTCGAGATCGGATCGGTGAGCAGCAATCGGCCTTCCTCCAGGAGCATCATCGCCGCCACGCTGGTGATCGGCTTCGTCATCGAGGCAATTCGAAAGATGGTGTCCCTCTGCATTGGCTTCGCCGCCTCTTGATCCATCATTCCGGCCGCCCTGAAGTAGACGACCTTGCCTCGACGGGACACCAGAGTAACCGCACCGGCAATCTCGTCACTCTCGATCGCTTCGTCGATGGTCGCGGTTAGTCTGTCCAAACGCTCTGATGACATTCCGACGTCTTCTGGTTCCGCCGTCGGAAGCTCGTGCGCCTCCGTCCCCACAACCAGGCACGACAATATTGCAGCGGCGATCAATCCAGCTCTCATAATGCACACCTTGTCTTTCACCAACCCAGATTACTGTGACAATGACGAGCGGTCACCCGCGTCGTTCTCCCGCGCGGAAACGGGGGTATTTTTTCCCCACCAGTCTATTGCGCCACGCATCGGTCCGCAATCAGAGTCGCACGCCGACCCGACGGATCATCCCAACATCGCCAGAGTGCTCGATGCCGGAACCACTGACCAGGGACGACCTCTTTTGGTTCTGGAGTCGATCCGAGGCAATCGCGTCACAGATTATTGCGAGTCGCGTGCATTTCCGATTCTTGACCACTCAGACATGTTTGTGCTCGTATGCAGGGCGATTCTGTGGGGGGGTATCCGGACTTGACGTAGAAGAACCGGCCGCAATTCTATCTTAAATCGTTCGTCAATGAAAAAAGATGTCGGCGCTCGTCTTGGCGGTGAAGCACCCCGAAGTAGTCCGTACGTTAACGTTAGCCGAACCACGTGTGGCTTACCTGCTGACCGATCTGCCGGGAGATCACTCCGACGAGGGAAAGTCTTTGTTGACTGCACGAAGCAAACGGTTCTTGGTACCTGCTCGCCAAGCACTGCAGGAGGGTATCCGTGGACGAGCGCTGCGGACTTTCATCGAGTACGTGCTCGGCGAAAGGGCAGCTTGCGCAGTTCGTTGTAGACGAGCGGCAACAGCTGGTCCGCAGCGGCGGGGTCGCCCTGCTCGATCTGCGACAGGATTCGCGTGACGTCGCTCATGAGAACCAGGATACCGCCACGGCGGGAGCGATTCCATCAGGGATGTGTTGGCTGCTGCGAGTGACTCTGGGCAGATGCAGCAGTGTGCTCGGCAGATAGAAGGCCCGTAGACGCGATGGGATTAGCACGCTGGAGCAAGTTGGCGTTGGGGCAGACTTGCAGCGGTTATCACTGTGGATTACTGGCAACGTTGCCACTTCAGTTTTGGCAATCTTGCCGCTTTTCCTTACACTGGCAATGCTGCAATGTTACCAAAATCTCAGCCCTTGGCAATGTTGCCGAGCACGCCGTCGATATTCGCCCAAGAAAACACAACTGAACGGGCAGTAGTCCAGACAGTACTGTATTTCTCGGAAGAAATGCCTGCTCTTGAATCTTGGCAAGGTTGCCAACCGTCTACATTTTGGCAACATTGCCATGCCGTGTTTCTTGGCAGCCTTGGACCTAACCGCCTTGGCAACCTTGCCAACCACTGCTGACCGGTCTACTCGACTTTGCACCCCCGTTTGCCTCTTGGCAGGGATGCGCGAGTTGCTGCTCATCAGGACGAGCTACTTGCCAACCCTAACGGCCGCCCCGCAGCACAGCCGCGATAACAACTGGCAGCCCAACCTCCATGATCGTGTCGGCAACTCACGTCAGTGGCCAAGGACGTTTTGTCCTGAGTCAGCTAGCCATCCCAGCGAGCTCATGTGGGGGCGACCTCGTGCGCCAAGACAGGGTCGACGAGTGACGCTTCGGTAGTCAGGGTGAGGGCGCTTCCCTGCGAAGTTCCGAAGTTCAGTAACCTCGCGAATCAGAATGACTCGTGTACAAGGTGTGTCAGACCCAGACGCGTTGGATCACGCCGTGGGAATGGAGATGTTCTCGAAACGAAAACGCCTTTGATCGGCAGATTGACTAGCAGAATCGACTGCAGGCCGGAGACCGACCACGAGCCGGCCTCGCTGCCTTCCTGCCCAACTCTCGGTGATCTGTCTTCTGCGATGGCCTTCCCAGAGAGCGAACCGCCGACAATGCCGTTACCGTCTTTCCCGTGGATCGCTGGGCCGGTTCGATGGAGAAGAGGAAGCCGGGCCTCCCCTGAGCAGTCGCTGAGCCGGTTGCTGAGCTGATTGAGCGAGGTTCGCATAAACGCAGAGCCGCCGATCGTCCCATGATCCGTATAAAATCGGTGGATAACGGGGGAAATCGTGTTGAGTGGGGGCCTGTCGACGCAGCAAAGTGGTCGGGCCGGGATTGAAGTCGCTATCAGTTTCAAGTAACGCGAAACTCTGTGAGGATTGATTCGCAGTGTGGAATCGATCGGCAAGATGACGGTTTACGTTTCGTTTTGCCAGTATTCGCAGATGTCCGCCAAAATGTGTCGCGCTGAGGGGAACAGGATCGCTCGATCTGAGCGTTCATGCCACATCGTAATGATCTGGCCTTTCTTTCCGCCTTTCGCCGGACTGAAGTCAAAACACAAGGAATCGCCCGCCCCATTTCCGGCGAAGGGGAGCCACTTTGCATGCCACCAGCAATCCCGCACTCCGGGATCGGGGGAGCTATCTGCTTC
Source organism: uncultured Planctomycetota bacterium (assembly GCA_963700575.1). Lineage (GTDB taxonomy): Bacteria > Planctomycetota > Planctomycetia > Pirellulales > Pirellulaceae > JAJRVM01. The sequence continues at coordinate 19,017 of CAVOYC010000019.1, forward strand.
GGCGAATTCGCCGATGTCGTCCAATTCCTTCCACATCTTCCATTCGTTGTATGCTTCCGCGGTGCTGAATATCCGAAATTCCTCATCTTCGCTTTCGACATGAATTAATGAGTGCTCGTACGCCTGTCCGTTGTGACGCAGAAAGAACTCCTTGGTGTCCTTGGTCATGCGGACGCCGGTCTGTGCCTCCAGGCGATCCAGTTGAGCTTGCGTGGCCTTTCTCTTGAGTGATTTACACATGTCGGGAAACGATGCTTTCAGGCGTCCTTCAAGTTGTTCCCACAACTTGGCGACCGGGGGAAGTTTCGCGGATTTGTCTTTCGCTGCCGGTGAAGTGCTCGGCGCCGCTGCGCTGCTGGAAGCTGCCGGCTCCAGCAGGGCAAGGATCTTCCTCTTGCGCAGCTTCTTGGCATATTCGATCGCTGTCATTTCCGACCAGGGAAGATCGGATTTCGGCCAGCGCAATTCCGGATCGGCCCCATGTTCTAGCAATTCTTGAAGGGCTCTCTCGTTGCCTTGTTCGATGGCATTCTGCACTGGCGTGGCCATCCATTTGTCATCGATGGCGTTCGGGTGAGCGCCACGGGAAATGAGCTCAGTGATGACCCCACGTGCCTGCTTGTTATAAGCTGCCGTATGAAGCAGGTTCCGACCGGAAGGTGTCAGGAAGGGATCGCATCCACAGTCGAGCAAGTAATGGATAACCTGCACCCCTTCTTTTCCGGCGCACAAGAAGATCGCATTGTGAAGAGCGCTGTCGTCAATGGGCGAGCAGTACGCAAGATCCGCTCCGTGTTCCACGAGCATCTTGACGAACTTCAGGTTTCCGCGCCCCGCGGCATGGGTTAACGGCGAGCCAAGACGGTATCGCCAGCCCTCCTTCGGTTTTGTAGGAGGCTGACTCGTGAGATTCACATCTGCCCCCGCCTCTACCAGTAATTGAGCGGCCTCGAACTTATTGAAGATCGCTGCGACCACCAGTGGGGTGGCCCTCTCATCGTTGCGATTGATCAAACCGTTAACATCCACGCCCTCTGCGATTAAAGCCTTGATGGTATCCGTGTTGTTCAGAAGGACTGCTGTTCCTAAGTCGTCGAGTTTTGCCATGATGTCCTCGCAATGGGATGCGGCCAGCTGTTCTAGCTGCCATGCCCAGAGTTGCTGCAATTTGATGAAATGAGGCGCGGCGAGCGTCGAACAGTTGCACGAGCCGATCGCTCGTTCCCACCTGTCCTCGGCACCACACTCACCCGAGGACACAAAAATGTACGTCGTCTTCACTGCGCAGTGCTCCAGCCGTCACCTTCCTGTTTGGTCAACCAGAGGGATCATCGGGATTATGATAGTTGTCGGCATCCTTCTAGCGTAGTCCGCGCCCATTCACGCGTCGCGTGCACTAGCCCAACGGCGAGCAGTGGAGGTCGAAGCCGCTGAAATCGGGACCGGATGAACCGACTGCTGCCGCGGTATCTGCCGGCTCCGCGCATCCTGCACCCCTATCCGAGAGACCGTTTTCGCGATCGACTCAAGGCAGGAACCGTATGAGGGATTCATTCATGTACGGATCTGTGGCGGGGAGGCCGCCGGTAACGGCGGGCCCTACCGCGAACACCGGCGAAGCTCCCTTGACCGATCGTGGTGGCGCGAGTTGACTTGCTTGACCTGCGGTTATGTGACATAGTCAATAGATGTGGGTTTGACCTGCTGACGAGGTGAAAGATGAACGGGATTCAAACAGACCACTGCGCCGGGCCACGTGTGGCGGCATACTGCTTGGGCGCGGGTATCGCCATGCTCGTCGGCACGATGGCAGTGTATGCGCAGCACCCACATGTGACACAGCACCCGCATGTTACACAACACTCGAACCTGGGCTGCCCGCACGGCGTCGGGCATCTGCCTGGCCATCACGCCCACGACTGCCGGCAAGGCTCGACGCCATTCCCGTACGAGTCCCCATCGTACAACGACTACCGGCATTTGATGCGTGACTTCGAAACGCGACCGCCTGCCGATCTTGGTGATCTGCCGTCGCAGATCAGGCAGATCAAGCGGATCCAAGAGACGGTGAACCGGGAGACGCTGCGAATACTCGCTTACCAACAGGAGCTCCAGCAGCAAATACGGGCCCAGACCTCGTGGGGCACACGCGGAGCTGGTCGGAACCTCAGCGGCCCGAATGCGAACCTAGCCTGGATTCCCATACAACGAATTCACCTAAAGAATCCAGCCAAATTCGCGGGCGGGTGGGCGGTTGTTTTAGCTGATTACTTTACACCATACGGCCGGATCAGCCGAAGACGAATTGCAGTCGCTTTCCCAGCCACGGAATACGCACGTCCGTCTTGTCGAAACCGGCTGCGAGCAGCAACGGATTGTGCGCACGCTTCTGATAGTGTACCCAAATCGTCCGCTCGTCGATCTCCAACGTCGCGGTGGCGTCGATGAAGTCCCCGAACAAATGCTGGGACTTCGCCGTCTCGTAGCCCTGGCCGATCCGCTGACCAAGGTAGCGATACAGACTGCTGGCCATCAGTGTCAGTTGAACGTCGCAGTTGACCTTCAGCGCCACGGCGCTGCTGAACGCATCCATGTGAAAGAAGTTCACGCCGTCCGCGATGTTGTTCTCGATCAGCATCCGTCGCGCGTAACGCTCGATCAGTTTCGCTGCCGATCGCCGCATCTGGTTCGTCAACAACAACGTCGGTTCCTCATGGCCCAACTCCGTGATCGCGATCTGTCGAATCGGTCCCACGTAGTCGTCCAGCGTGACCTGTTGGTCCAGAATTCGCGGCGTCTTGTAGATCCGCGACACACCCTCCAGTTCGATCCGTCGCCAGGCACTCCGCGGCTACCGGTCCAGTTCCTGCAGCAACTTCTGGCCACGCCGTCGCAGCGTGATGAACTGAATGTCCCTGCCGGTTCAGTTGTTGAGGTTCGCATACGTCGTCAGCTTCGAGTCGAAAATCAGTTCTTCGGGAAACTTGCCCGTGCGTTGCTTCCAAAACTTGACGAACTGCAGAATCTCGTCGTCCTGCTGTTCTTTTCGCAGGTCGGTGTTGGCGTAGCAGAAGAACCGCTGGTCGCCGTCTTGGGCCAAAAACGCGAGAATTCCCTTCTGTCGGCGGCTTCTCTTGGAAACGTAATGCTTCTCCAGCAGTGCGTCTTCGCCGTGAAACGGAATGGTGTGAAAGTCCAAATCGAAGGACGACCCATGTGCCAGACCCAGTCGCGTCATGGCATCGAACCAGTGTCGCATCAGCTTCGGATAGCAGGTCGGCGGGATGCGGCAACTGTATTCCGTCAGAAACGAACGTTTGGGAATCACGTTCAATCCAGCAAACAAAGCCAGTCCTTCATCGAGCACGGCGCTCATCACATGCGTGTGCCGCCGGTTGCTGCAGCTTCAAGGCCAGCAGGCTTCGCATGGCGCAGGCGGCCGGGACCATCTTCGTGCCGGGCAGGCCACAACGTCCGATCACCCGGTTGAATCCCATCTTGACGAGCATCGGCAGAAACAGAAACAAGCCGCCGAACTTGGTGAGAACCGTGCGTGGTTCCAGCGACAAGGCACGCACGTCGGCCCGATCGGCCTGAGTAGGCTGAATGACCATGGGCCGTTCTTCGTCGCGCGTCGCGGCAACTTCGCGAAACCTTCCTCCTTGAGTACTTGCCAACGGCCACGGACGACCGCTTGATGTCCTCTTCTTCAAGCGCTCGGCTGATGTCATAGATGGACAAATTCTGTTTGCGCAGCTGGATGATCTTCTGACGCACGCTGCGGTCGGCCTTGACACCAGGCTTCGGAGTGTCGACAAAGAACTGGCGTTCCGGGACGTTTCTGAACTGATGGGCCAGTTGGTGGAAGCTCCCCACGGTGTAGCCGAATCGTTCGGCAACTTCGGCGGCGGGCAACTGCTCGACGAAATAGGCCCGCAACGCTTCGTACTGCCGGTGGGTTGTGTTCTGAGGTGCCAGAAAGTCGTGTGCCAAATCCATTTAGCAGAAGTTATCCTAAAACGAGTCATCCACGTTGCTAAAGTGAACCGCGAGCCCACATCGCAAATCTCCGGATTGCGAAAATGTGCGTATTTTACGGGAAAATCACGCAAATCTCGAAACTCCGAAATCGCTCACTTTCCTGCTGCACAACTATGACAGGGTGGATTATACATTTTAAGCCAACGGTTCACCTATACCACTTTTTTAGAACGCTCCGTAAAACGCCGTGTCTTGTTGCGTGGACCTTTAGTCCACTTCTTCCAATGGGAATCCAGGCTAGGGGACGCCGCTCGTCTGAGCCGGGAGCGAATGCCCGGGCGCAGACGCGGCTCCAGGACGAGCCGCGGGACCGGGATGCGCTCGATGTGCACGGCCACGAACTGAACCAGACTGGTCGGAAAGTGCAGAGCCCGCGTCGCGGCCCTGGACGGCGACGATTCGTGTTTGAAGACGTTAATCGGGCATTAACGCGCTGATCAGCTGGTGACGACCAGGTTCCAATCGGACTCGCGCTCGAGCCAGCACCGTTCGTGACACAGACAACTCCTGAGGTAGACATGGCCGAGGTGATCTAGACCGATGCGTCTTTCGCGGTTCGTTTCCTGCAGGCGGTTGCATCGACTTCGGCATTTCCCGTTCGAGTCTAACTCGCGTCGGTGAAATCGACCTCTGAAGTATTCGGGTGCCCTAAAAGTACAGAGGTGGCCCACCTCCGCGCCATCAATTTGATCCGGTAGGTTGGGCGAAATCTGTCTAGACCGCGCGGTCAAAATGATATAACTGCGATTTGCTTCGTGCATGCGGTGATCGCGACCGACGCAGGAAACGGAGGGGGCCAGCGCACCGAGGAGGGCGTGTCATGTGTCGTCAAGGCCGACGCCGATCGTGACAAAGGACGACAACTCCTGGGGTGGTTGGGAATTCGGCACTGTTCCCGTCGGACTAACCGACCTCGGGGGTCTTCGTTCAATCCTTAGCGGTGTCGAAACTCGACCGAAGCGTAACCGATTCTGGTTCGTGCTTGCGGTCGTGTCCAGGGAACACAAAGCCGCAGCCTGTCCAACATCACCGACATACTCTACAGACGCGATCCTGCGACGCCGCAGGTTAGCCACTTGGCTCGTTACCCAGCGGTTGTCCTGGTGCACGACACCGACCGCCGAGGCACAGAACTACCCGCCGCAGTCACACCTGTGCCGTGCCGGTTCGTAATCGGCGGTTCAGATTCCAACAAATAGCGTGCATATGATCTCGAATGGTGCGCCAAGAAAACCACCCAGCGAGCATGCCGAAGACCGCCGAGAGACTAATGCTTTCGAACAGTCTAGGTGCGTTCTGATGAACGTGGCCCAACTCAGCTGGCGTATTCGCTGCGGCGCCGGCTGGATGCCGTGATGTTTTCGGATGTTCGCTACTGTGCTCGATGAAATGTCGTATCCGACGTTGCTCAACGCGCCTTCGATCCGCTGTTAACTCCAAGTGGCGTTTTCGCGGGCCATCCGAAGAACAAGATCGACGATCTCGTGGTCCGTGCTGGGCCTGCCCGTCTTGCGTTGCCCGCTCTTGTAGTCAACGAACAGTCTCGGATCTGGACCCGCCTCCAAATCGGTGGGCGTATTCCAGCCAGTGCGATCTTCAACTGATACACAGTTCCTGTCTTGACTCTTGATTTTGCCATCGTTTCCCGACTCAACTCGCAGGCGGCGGAACAAATATTGTCCTACTAATCAGGCCGAGCAAGTTTGGCCAATGCCATGCCCGCAGGCAAGACATCCACCGACTCGATTCCCAAGAGCTTGTCCAACAGACTGTCCAAATACGTCGCTCGGATTGGCCCCCAGCCTTCGTCGTCCAAGCCATGGGTATTGAAGATCAGCCAGCCGGATTCCTGCCGCAGCAACTTCTCGATCTGCTGGTCGATGGCCTGTTCACAGTTGCCTGGACCAAAACTCGTGCAGGTCAGTTTCACCTGTCCTTTGTGCGGTAGCGGGTTGATCGCCTGTCCTCCCGTGCGGAATGCAAACACCTGTGTCGGGAGCCACTGCTCCAGTTCCGGCGTCGAAGCGTTGTATGCGAAGTTGTAGACCGCCTCTTTCGGATCGAAATCTTTCAGTTCCCTCGAGAACATATCCAAGCAACGGCTTATCAAGTCCTTCGACTCGGCCAGCGGTAGCTGGCGCAGGTTGGCGTGTTTGTAGCTGTGCGGCATGATTTCGTGGCCTCTGGCTTGGAGTTCATTCCACAGGCCGAAATCTCCCCGAACCACAGTGGGATAATCCGGTGGTCGGAATTCCTTCATGTGCGCCGACGCGACCACGTTGATGCAGGCGGATAGCTTGTGCTTCTCGTGAATTTCGGCTGTCTTGATCGATGACTTCTTGAATCCATCGTCGAAGCTGAGAGTGACGATGTGGCGTTTCTTCTCTGAAGATTCGTCCGACGAAGCGGCGTTTGGTGTGGCTAGAGATACTGCTGCAGCACCAGTCATCCACAGGAAATCACGGCGTGACTGATTCATCATTCACCTCCCCAAAAATGTTCCGGCATTTAAAGATACGGTAGATCCTCACTGACGGTTGAGTTTCTCCTGTTCTCTTTCTTGGGCCACGCAATGCATACCTTTCCCCTCCAGAATCGGCTTGAAGCACAGATTGCAGGAGCCACATTCCGACTTCGCTGTGTCGCCCCTTTTCCAGCGAGCGACAAGCCCCGGTTCCCTGACCAAGGGACGGCTCAGCGAAACGAAATCCGCAACCCCCTCATCGACCAACTCTTGGGCAACCGAGTAAGACCTGATACCACCAACCAAGATAAGCGGCGTGTTGGTGATTTCCTTATATCGCTTGGCGGCATCACGGTAGAACACCTCTTTCTCTTCGCTTGGCAATCTCCCCTGACGCGCACCGGCTTGAATTGACTTGCGGCATCGGCGGTCCCGCCGCTCAACTCGAAAGCGTCGATTCCAGTCTCTTCGAGCAGGCGAGCGATCTGAAGCATGTCTTCGATTGTCAGCCCACCGTCGATAAAGTCCTGGGAATTCATCTTGATCAGGACGGGAAAGTTGTTCCCGAGCATCGATTTGATTTGTCCGAGGATCTCCGAGACGATGCGAGCACGGTGTTCCACGCTTCCGCCAAAACCATCCTGCCGTCTGTTGTAATAGGGAGACAGAAATTGCGAGATAAGATAGCCGTGTGCCGCATGGATCTGCACGCCATCAAAATCCGCGGCTTTCGCCCTGACTGCGGCAGCAACGAAGGCATTGACCGTTTGCTGAATCTCGGCGAGCGTCATTTCCTTGCAGTTTGTCCCGTCATCTCGGGGCAAGCTGGATGGGCCAATCGCCTCCATCTTCGTCAGCGACGTTGCAGCTTGAAGCCCCCCATGGGCCAACTGCAAGACAATCTTACTGCCACCATCGTGAGCCGCCCTCGCCATTTGCGAGAGACCGGGGATGAGCTTGTCATCGTAAATCCCAAGTTGCCACGGCCCCGCCTGACCTTCGAGGCTCACGAAAGCATGGCTTGACACAATCAATCCCACTTCTCCCTTGGCCAACTCGGTGATCACATCCACGAGCCTCGACGTGCAAGAGCCGTCCTCGCTCGCCATTCCTTCCCACGTCGCTGAACGCACAAAGCGATTCTTGACTCTCAAGGATCCTATGGAACTCGGTTCAAACAGCTTTGATGGCATGGCAAATATCCTTATCTGAATCGTAACTTTCACTTGCTGCCGGAAGGCGGCCAACAATGATTCAGCGTTCTTGGCCGATGCAATAGAGGTGCGAATCTGTACGGTAAAGCAGGTCGTTGCCGGAAATTGCCGGTGACGCCGTGATTCGCTCACCGAACTCGCTCGTGGACAACAACTCGAATTTCTCCCCGGCCTGGACCACAAATGTTGTCCCGTCGTTATTGCTCACGTAAATGCGCCCGTCACTAGCAATCGGACTGGAATTGCAGTTACCACCCAGGCGTTGCCGGTAGTGCTCCTGGCCGGTCTTTCCATCGAGGCACGTCAGCACTCCATTGTCCATGAGGGCGTAAAGCAGCCCACGATAATGCAACAACGACGGCTCCTGCGGGCCTGGTTTGTCGCTGATCCAAACCGGTTCCGGTGCCTTGCCATCGCCCCTGAGATGAATGGCGTGGATCTGGCTCTGCCGCCACAATTGCAGGAACACCAAGCCGTCACCATAAACGGGGCTGACGATAATCTCGCCATTGAATGGCCCTTCACCTTCACCGTATTGCCACAACTCAGCATGTGTACGGGCATCGAAGGCGGTCAGGCGATTCTTCCCTGGCACCAGGATATCGGTTTGCCCGTGGTGCTCGATAAGTAGCGGAGTTGCATGGGCAGTGCCGATGGGGCGATCCTTCTTCCAGGCAATCTCGCCAGTTTGCTTGTCCAGTCCGATCAGAAGACACGGCCCCGTGTGATGGTCCCATGGAAACAGGATGGAATCTTCCAACACAACGGGACTCAAACAGTATCCCCAGGCCATTTTCGGATCATCAAATATTGACAGGTAGCGGGTGACCCAGACCAACTGGCCATCGTGGGAATAGCGAGCAATGTCCGCATTGCCGAAGGCCACGTAGACGGCATCCTCGGTGACCGCAGGTGTATTGACGGCTAGGTTGGATTTCTTGTGCGTGCGACTGGTTCACACCCAAGCCGAAGTCATGTCGCCACAGTTCATGACCATCGTTTCGATCATAGCAGAGGGTCAGGAGCGACTTCTTGCCACCGTCATCCACTTCCGACGTGACGAACACTCGCTTTCCGTACACCACGGGCGAACTAGTCCCCCATCCTGGCAGTGGAACCGACCAGCGGATGTTGTCCTTCTGGCTCCAGCCAGTGGGAAGGTTCCTGCCATCTGCCACGCTGTTTGCGTTTGGCCCTCTCCAGCAAGGCCAGTCGCCTTTCGCCATCTCAAATTGATGAAGCAGCTGTCTTGGGTAGTCCGTGTAGATCCGGTCGATTCCCAGTTTCAGCAGTCGAGCCATCGTGGCTTCATCATTGACGGTCCACGCCCCAGCCTGCACACCGGCTTCATGGATCTGATCGATCTTTTCCTTGGTGATGACACTGTGGTGCATCACGAGAGATTCGAAGCCGTGCTGTTTGGCGATCCGAATGTCTTCGGTGATGTCCGATCCGCCACGATCCCAGAACACTGGTATGTCTGGTGCCAATCTCTTTACCTCGGCCATGTACTGAAGATTGCCATCGTTGAACCCAACCCATTTCGCCGCCCCCATCTTCGTTATCAGGGCGATGGCATCGGCCACACAGTTCATCTTCGGCTGAATAGATACTCGTGTCTTGTTCTGAGTCATCACCAGCCTCAGCACCTCTTCCAGCAGCGGAATCGTGTGCTTGGGAACGGTCTCGATGGGCTTGTTGTTCCGTTGTCGGAAATCGGTGGCCACATCGACCGCAAGGAGTTGCTCGTAAGTGGAGTCGGCCACAACAAGATTCTTGTTGCCCACCCGCTCTGTTGTCCCGTCATGGATGACGACCAATTTTCCGTCCTTGGTGCGAAAGACATCGAGTTCGATCCAGTCGGCACCGATGTCGATCCCGCTCTGGAATGCCGCCAGTGTGTTCTCTGGAAACTCACCCGAGTTGCCCCGGTGGGCAGTGACGCCGTTGTGTAGGACGGGACCGGTGTCTGGCCGGCCTGCCAGAGTATCAACTGAGAGAAAGTACGCAGAAAAGAGGAATATCGCCAACGTGAAAAGACCTCCCTCGGGCTTCACCGCAATTCTCATTCGCTATTCTCCACTGTCCAGAAAACGCTTAGCCGGTGCAACAGCTTAACCTATTTTGGTGCCATTGCTCCATCGTGACAGCTGGCCACCCCGTCTACCATGGCCGGTCAATCGGTCCAGCGACTTTCGCCAGCCTGATGGCGGAGGTGCAAGTCCCCACTCAAGGCCGGATTCGGTGGTACAGCCGGCAGGCTTTCTCTGAGGTAGCGACAGCGAGTGCGGCCAGATTCGGCGATGATCTCGTGACCTGCTATGGTGGGTGATTTCCGAGCGCCCCATGTGTGACGAGATCTGTCAGCAGGATGTCAATTCATTGCAGCTTCCCAAGGGCTGGACAACAAGCGTTCGAAATGCGGTGTTGAACGTCGTCGGGATCGTTCGAATCGCCATGCACGAAGCCGCAAGTCGATATTCAAGGCACTCCCGGCGACGCGATTATCCTGGAGATCGACTGTCACGAGGGCCGTCGTCATCTGCCCATCATGCGAGCTCGCCCGGCGGCGTGAACCGCGTGGTGATCCGGTACGTTGGGCTACGGGTCTGTGCCAAGGTCCGTTTTCACGCGTTTCTTGATTCAATTCTCAAAGACAAAATCGCTCTTCGTCCGACTTCGATACCATGGCGGCCCCGACTCGGCCCCCCTGATTTCATGTACAAGTATTCACGCCAAAAGTCGGTGGTTCGATACACCGCCGATACACTTCAAGCCAACAGTTCAGGTAACAGTGCCCCGATCGAGCCAGATAGCCAGGCTGCGACGCAACAAGAAAACCCCGTAAAGCACGGGGTTTAGAGGCGGAGGGCACGGGGCTCGAACCCGCAACCCCTTACGGGGCACCTCATTTCCAATGAGGCCGCTAACCATTCGCTTACCCTCCGTAAGCTGTCTATTAGCACTCGTCCAGGTCGTTTCTTACGGACGCCGATACTCGCGTTTGAATCTCTATTGTGTACCCCTGTAGCAACGCGGCAGCCACCGCAGACTTCAACATTATACTACGTCATCCGCTGCCAGGTCACGATCGTCGCTGGCTCCATTTCTGTCGGCAGGCCGGCAATCGAACCTTGACGGAATCCCCGATAATGACTGGGGTCCGAACGGCTCGTACCTGGTGAGGCTGTGTGCTGGCGGCCGTCCCAGGCTGCCGCGGGCTAGTCCAGTACTTTGACGCCACTGATCAGCTTGATGAACTCATCGTTCGTCTTGAATCGGCCGAGTTGCTTGGTCAGCTGTTCCATGGCGTCCACGTGGTGCATGGACGTGAGTGTACGCCGCAGCATCGTCACGGCATGCAGCGTTTCGTGGCTCAACAGCAACTCCTCGCGCCGCGTACCGGACTGCGAAATGTCGATCGCGGGCCAGACGCGACGGTCGGCCAGCTTGCGGTCCAGGACCAGCTCCATGTTGCCCGTTCCCTTGAACTCCTGGAAAATCAGCTCGTCCATCCGGCTGCCCGTGTCGATCAAGGCGGTGCCGACCACGGTCAAAGAACCACCTTCCTCGAACGCCCGCGCCGTGGCGAAGAGCTTTTTGGGGATATCCATCGCCTTGATGTCGACGCCACCACTCATGGTGCGCCCCGTGTTGCCTACCCACTTGTTAAATGCGCGTGCCAAACGCGTGATGGAGTCCAGCAACAGGAACACGTCCTGGCCCATCTCGGCCAAACGCCGGCAACGTTCCAGAATCAACTGGCTCAGCCGCACATGGCTCTCCACGTCCTGGTCCAGACTGCTGGCCACGACTTCGCCGTCCACATTGCGGCGCATGTCGGTAACTTCTTCCGGACGCTCGTCGATCAACAGCACGATCAGCTTCAAATTGGGATGGTTGGTCGATACCCCCTGACTGATGTGTTGCAGCATAATGGTCTTGCCCGTCCTGGGCGGAGCCACAATCAACGCGCGTTGCCCCTTGCCCAGGGGCGTGAGCAGATCCATGACGCGCGTCGTAAGTGGCTGGGGGCCGACCTCCAGTTTCAGCCATTCTTCCGGGTTGATCGGTGTCAACTGGTCAAACGATTTAACGTTCACATACTCATCCGGCTTGATCCCATCCACCTCGGTGATTTCGCGCAGCCGTGGACCCGTCTGTTTGCGGGCCTGCTGCACCATGCCATGGATCATCAGCCCCGGACGCAGGCTGTATTTTTCGATCATGGTTCCGGGAACAAACGGGTCGGTCCGTTCGCGCGAGTAATTGTTCGAGGGGCTGCGGAGGAAGCCGTATCCGTTGGGATGCAACTCCAGTAAACCAAAGCCCGGCTCCAAGGGAGCATCCAGATTCTCGGCAGGCTCAACGTCGTTGTTGCGTCGCGGTCCACTGTCCGCGGGACGTCGTCGCCGCCGCGGTCTCCCGTTACTCGGACCTCTTCCTGAAGGGCGACCCGAACTGGGCTTGCCTCGATGCTTTTTTTTCCCCATGACTCACCTAGAAGGTACCTGCTCGAGCTCGATGTACTCATCGGGCCCCGGGCGGGGTATCTCTCCAAGAACGGTTAGAAATACCGCTGGCGTATACGCCTTACGCGGCAACGCGTGGCTGTGGACCTGCACGGTCCCAGGATCTCCATGCTTCAGGATCTCCATGGTCTCAGCCCGCAAAACACAACACAAACGCAGTGGATGTCAGGACTCAGAATGGCCGCGCTCCCCGACAAAAAACGGGTCGCCAATGGCCGACCAGAGTAATGCTTCTATCGCGAGATCACGAACCCGCCGCTCTTGCGGCAAGATCCAATTTTGCGCTGCACGCTGATAGCTTCTCGATTTCACATGGGCTGCCCAACTTAGCACGCAGCCGCAAATCATCACCAGGATCCAGCAGATCAGTACACCCGTCAGAAGTTTTCCGCACCGATCAGCAAAGGAAGTACTCGAGAAGCGCCACCCCTCCGGTTGAGCTTTACTTGGTCGCAGACAAAGTCGCCCATCCAAAGAGTGCCCGATTTTCAATGCATTGGGCAAGCAGCGCCTACAATGCATGACAGAAGTCTGCTAACTAACGGCATGATACTCATCTCTTCGTCCGTGTCAAGCGATTGCTGCAGCCAATCCAGATAAAATGGCGAGTTTTTCCGGGTGGTGAGGCGCTGCCGGGGCGGCAGCGGCATCTCCCCGCCATCCGGGGAATTCTGCGTATCCGGCATTTTTTCTGTAAGCGGCACGACCGGATGTCCGATAAGGGACGGTAGCGTCGAGCAGGGTGGCGGTCGCGTCATGCGATCGCCAACCATGGCCGAGATCCGTCGGCCAGGTCTTGTGGGTCACTGGTGCGTTCACGAAATCCTGCAGAATCGTCTAACACGTCTGTATTGTGGGAAAAGACAGGAAGGTCGGCCAATGCGTGGGGCGAAGCACATAGCACTGACAACAGCCGTTCTTTTGACAGCCAACACAGGCCTCTGGGCTCAGAGCCACATCCCGTGGGTCAGCTCATGGCAGGAGGCTCAGCACCCTGGCCCAACGCCATCAGCGACTGGTCCTGATCCATTTTTGGAGTCAGAATTGCCCTCCCTGTTTGAAGCTGGAGCAATCCGTGTTTAGTTGACCGGCGGTGATTCGAGCGGTTACCGGAAACTACGTTCCATTGAAAGTGAATGTGGACGAAAATGCCGAACTCGCACGCTATTACCGCGTCACGAGCTGGCCGACCGATGTCATTGTCAGGCGCTCAAGGGGCCGAAATATTTCGCACCGTCAGTCCGGCGGATCCCAATCGGTATATTGCCACGCTGGACCAGGTCGCGGCCCACACGCGAATCGGCGCCCCGTTTAGTGGCAGCCCCAGCACCGATGTGGCCATGACATCCACCAGCGACGCGTTGAACCGCGCATCCGCATTCCCATCGGGCAGCGGCACCGATTTATCCAGTGGCTTTCCCTTGCCATCGAATCAGGCCACCACGCCCTACGCCGCTTCGATGCCCGACGGCACCCAGGTACCGGAGAGCGGTCGGGCGGCGGCCACCGACACTCGGCCCCCCAATCCTTCGGCGCCTCCCTTGTATGTGACCAACCAATACGCTCCAACAGCGGGTAGTGCGACCGGCACGGCCGAGCAGAGAGCATATGTTCCGCAGCAGCGACAGACGGCCGAACAACGAGCTTCCTATACGCCACCCTACGGTGGCCAATTCCAGGCCGCGCCGTCCACGCCCCCCTATCAAGGTGGTTATCCTCCCTCGCCGGGCGTGTCGCGACCAGACGCCACGCTGCCGAGCATGACGTCGCCCCGCGACGCGCAGCCGCGGGACAACGAGTACATGGCTGCCGCACAGAACGCCTCTGCCAGGAGCACTACGAACGAATCGTTCGCGCCACCCCAGCCGAGCGTGGATGTCGCGAACGGGCAGCCGACCATCGCGTTGAACGGTTATTGTCCCGTCAGCCTGGTGGAGCAGGAGAAATGGGTCCAAGGCGATCCCCGATGGGGAGCCGTGCATCGAGGGCGCACTTATCTGTTTACAGGGGCCGAGGCCCAGCAGCGCTTCCTGGCCGATTTCAACAAGTATGCTCCGGCACTATCCGGTTACGACTGCGTCAAATATGCCGAACAAGGTGCGTTGGTGGATGGCCAACGCGCTCACGGCGTCTTCTATCGAGGACAGATCTTCTTGTTTGCGGATGAAGCGGCACTCCGCCAGTTCTGGAGCACGCCCGAACGGTTCGTTCCTGTCGTGCTGGCCGAACAGCAGCGGCAAGCAGCGCGGGCGAGTCACGCGCCGAGATGACGAAGGAAGTCGTGGAAGGCCAGGCTCAACGAGAGCATGAATCGCGATGGTGCTGCTGGTCCGACACTCCTTGCATCCATCACTGCACGACGATCGCATTCCACTGCTCCCTTCAGCCGAACAACGCCAGGCGATATCCGAACGCAATGGCAATGCCCAGGGCGATCAAGCCCAGTCCCAGCAAGCAATGGACCACGCGAGCGCCCGTGCGTCCCACCGCGCGCTGCAGCAGCCGAGCGGTGCGCAGCGAATAGTACCACTGCCAATTGACGGTCGCGCAAGTGCACAGGAAGACGCCCAGCAGGATCGCGACCGTGCCGACAAACAAGTCCTCGTACCCGCGGATCATGAATCGGGTGCCTCCCAGTCGCGGACGCGCTGTACGGCGCGCTGCCAGCGACGATTCAGCATCTCGCGCTGCTGCGGTTCCATTGTGGGCGTGAATTCGCGTTCCAGGGACCAGTTCTGGACAACTTCGTTGGCGTTGTTCCAGTATCCGACTGCCAGTCCCGCCAGGTAGGCGACGCCCAGCGCCGTGGTTTCGGCCACCACGGGTCGGCGCACGGTCACATTCAGAATATCCGACTGGAACTGCATCAGTTGATTGTTGACCGACGCGCCGCCATCCACATTTAACACGTTCAGCGGCATATCGGCATCCCGCCGCATCGCGGTCAGCAGATCGCTGGTCTGCATGGCCATCGATTCGAGTGCCGCGCGCGCCAGATGCCCGGCCGTCGTGCCGCGTGTAATGCCAAACACGGCGCCACGAGCATAGGGATCCCAGTGGGGAGCGCCGAGTCCGACGAAAGCTGGCACAAACACGACTCCACCGCTATCGGGGACGGTGGCCGCCAGCTGTTCGACATCGGCAGAGTTTTCGATCAGGCCCAGTCCGTCCCGCAACCATTGAACGACCGCCCCGGCGATGAAGATCGAGCCTTCCAGGCAATAGGTGACCTGGCCGTTCACGCACCAGCCGATCGTGGTCAACAAGTTGTTTTGGGACCGGATCGGCTGAGTACCCGTATTGAGCAGCAGGAAACAGCCGGTGCCGTAGGTGTTCTTGGCCATGCCCGGCTGGAAGCAAGCTTGCCCGAAGGTGGCCGCCTGCTGGTCGCCGGCGTCTCCGGCAATGGGGATCTCGGCGCCAAAAAACTCGCTTCTGGCTTGCCCGTAAACGTGGCTCGACGGGAGGACTTCGGGCAACATGGCTCGCGGCACACCGAGCATCTTCAGCAGTTCGTCGTCCCAATCGAGAGTGTGGATGTTGAACAACAGCGTGCGACTGGCATTGCTCACGTCGGTCACATGGCATGTGCCGCCCGTGAGTCGCCAGATCAGGAACGAATCGACGGTTCCAAACAGGACGTCACCCCGCTCGGCGCGATGGCGCACGGCGGGTAGTTTGTCCAGCAGGTGCGTGACCTTGGTGCCGGAGAAATAGGGATCGATCAGCAGGCCTGTCTTCGCGCGAATCGTCTCTTCCCATCCTTCCGCCTTCAGTCGCTGGCATATCGCACTGCTCACTCGACTCTGCCAGACGATCGCATTGTGGACTGGCTGGCCCGTGCTGCGATCCCACAGGACAATCGTTTCACGCTGGTTGGCGATGCCCATGGCGGCGATCTGGTCGGCCGGCACCTGGGCCTGCGCAGCGCGTCGCGAGCCACTGCCAGCTGGCTGTCCCAAATGGCCTCCGGGTCGTGTTCCACTTCGCTCGGTCCCGGAAGAATCTGAGGGAACTCGCGTTGTGATGAAGCCACGATCGCCCCTTGGTGGTCGAAAACGATGGCACGGCTGGATGTTGTTCCCTGGTCCAGCGCCAGGACATACTTGGTCATGATGGCCTCGCTTTTGAGCTAGAGAGATGAATGCGCCACAGACCCGAGGTCAGAGCTGCGCCCTGAGAATCCGCAACCCGAAGAATATCCCTATCCGAAGCCAATCAATCGGCAAACGCTTCACGCAGCATTTGCAGGCTCTTGGGAATGGCGGTCTGATAGTCTTCTTTTCCTTCGAATTCCAAGGAAACGTATCCGCGGTAATGGTGTCGTTTCAAGAGCTCGGCAATCCGCGGATAGTCGAGGTCAAGCGTGTACCAGGTTCCGCCGCCGTAATAGGTCTTGGCCTGCACGTAGACGGCGTATGGGGCGAGCGCCTCGAGATCGTCGTAGGGATCCTCCAGGAAATTCCCGGTGTCCATCAGCGCTTGCAGCCACGGCGAATCGATGGCCTTAATGATGCGCAACAGTGCCTCCACCGTGCGACTGAGTCCCCAGTGGTTCTCCAGTGCCAGCAGCACGCCACGCCGCTCCGCCACCGGCAGGCAGGCTTCGAGACTTGCGATGACCCAGGCGAAGGCTTCTTCATCCGTGTGTCCGGCCGGTGTCGGCTCCACGCCTCGGTTCTCCATCAGCTTGTCAAAGCTGGCGATCGTGCCCCAGCGTCCCGTGTTGACGCGAATCGTGGGGATGCCCAACTCGTAAGCCAACTCGATGCAACGGATGGTGTGGTCAATATTCTGCTGGCGTTTATCTTTGTCGGGTGAGATAAAGCCCTGGTGTGTCGACATGCCGCAGAGCGAGACTCCGTTGATCAGAGCACGGCGTTTGAGCTGCTGCAGATAGGCGTTATCCGAGCGTGTCATCTGCACGTGCAAGATTTCGACAGCGTCAAATCCCATTTCGGAGGCTTGATCGATGCACGACTCGATCGGCAATTGCAGGCCATCCAGGAATCTCCAGAAAGAGTACGTAGAGACGGCGATCGGTTGGCGGCGGGCGGGCGTTTGGGCGCATCCTGCAGGGCGCCGGTAGCGCCGCCTGGCCGGGTGTGGCGCGGTTCGCGCCGACAAATGCAGCGGCAACCGCCGTCTGCTGAAGAAACCGCCGTCGCGATGGCATGTGCATGATAAGACCCGAAAAGCTGGAATATTCTTGAGGACTGGTAGGTTACGCCATATGAACCGCGTGATTGGCAGTTTGAGTATCTTACGTGGCCCGCGGCCACAGTCCACGTAGCGTCAGGCTTTAGTGCATCTCGACATCGCAGGTACCTAGACCTGGTCGGAAGAAATTGAACTGCACGTGGGGATGGTCGGCCAGCAAGCTCATGGGGACGGCCGAGTCGGCAATGCCCTTGGAGATCATCAGCGAAGTCAGACGCATGCCAAACGGATTGTCGTGGCATCCAGCTTGCCAGATCGACACTTTTTCTGCCTTCCAGGTTTCCACCGGTCCGACCGTGGCCGCCTGGGTCGGCACCAGCGAAATGTTGCCGCCGCCGGAGGTGCGCGCGTTCTGCATCACGGTCATAGGATGAAGATCGACAATCCGCGTGCCGAGCTGGCGGTATTCTTGTGGCGTCGGTGGCGCATCGACATACTTCCCTTCGCGGCGGACCGGATCGTTGAAGGCCCAGTGCTTGACGTCACCTTGTCCACCCTGCATCACGACGCAGCGGACTTCGTCGAACAAGTCGCTATACGCTCGCAGGTCGCCAGTGGGAAAGTGAAGATTGCTGCGCGGCATCTGCAACGGTTTCTGGATCGGGTCGAAACAGAGTTCCATGTCTGCTTTGGCAAACGAGAGTGGATGATCCATGTCAACTGCCTGGCCGTCTACGACCCATTCGTCCATGCCCCAGAAATGTGCGTCGTGAGCGCCGAGGTTCAGCTGCAGCGCGTTCACCAGGCGCGCCACCAGGGGAAGCTGTTCCGTGGGACCGATGGGTCCGCAAATGCCGGCTGGATTGTCGGGCGTCGACTGACTCCAGGCATCGATGTACTCGAGCGCTTCGGCCAGATAGAACTCTTCGATCGTGTCGAACATCACCACGCGAAAGCCGGGACGGGCAAGCTGCTGAATATCGTGAGGAGTCAGACGAGCCGCATCGACAACAAGCTCGTTGTCGATGGTTGTATAGTCCCACCAATCGCGCGCCACGCAGCTGAGCTTTCTCTCGGCCATTCGTTTCCTCCTCGTCGCTGGAGCCTGATCATTCCACAAGTGCTGGTTCACCAACCTCACAAGATCCTACCAGAGTGTCGCGACACAATGAATCGGGTAGCCATCGACCCGGTGACTGGCTGGGCGAGTTGTCGGGGCAGGGCAGGGGCGAAGAGTGTGAACCAGGGGGGTGGGCCGCGCGACGTCCCGGCCTTCGCCCGCCGCCGGAATGTTCTTGTGCGTGCTGGCGCGAGCGGCAACGAAGGGACGATGCGAAGGGGGAAGAACGTCCGGCGTGGAGGATGAAACGCGCGTCGCACTGGCAGCCGTACCGCCGGGCGCACTGCCTGCGCGCTCGATCTTCGGACTCGGGTCTTCGGGTGCAGCACTGGCGATTTCGGACTTCCGTGGCGAGGGACTCGTACCCCACTTATCCGCTCAGCTCTCTTCCAATGTTCGCTGCAGGTAACCTACTTGAGCCCGTACGCTCTCCATGTCTGGATTCACCTGCAAAGCCCAACGAAAACAGTCCAACGCCCCGACCGCGTCAAACATTTCCAGGTAGCAGTGTCCCATGCCGACCGCGGCAGCGAAATGGAACGGGTTGCGCTCGATCGCCTGGCGGCAGTCGCGCACCGATTCGCTGAATCGTTCCAGCTGGTAGTAAGCAATGGCTCGCTGATTCCAGGCCTCGGCAAAACCATCCCCGTCGCGAATCAACTGGCTCGCTTCACGAGCCGCCTCGTGGAATTGTCCACAGTTGTTCAGACGCATGATCTGCTGCAGCCAATGTTGCTGTCGTGGCGACCCGTCGCGACACCAGATTTCGCGGATACTGTTCTCAGCCAACAGTCGTACAACACGATCCTCGTCGTGCAGTGCGCCACCAAGCACACTGTTGCTCTCGTAACCGCCCAGGAATCCCACGGCAAGAATGGACGCGCGCCGCGTGGTGCGCGAACCGACTCTAGCCAGCCGCATCAGGGTTCCCAGCGTATAATGTCGAGAAACGTGGGCCACAAAATGCGCCGACGTTTCATCTGTCAAGTAAGATTGATAATAGGCATCGAGTAAGGGAGCCTTGTGTGGTTTGTCGCTCACGCGAGGTGCCTCCCATAGGTGCGCTTGTAATGTACCCAACGTTGCATTGCACGGTGATGGGGCGAGCCATGAACCGGACAGCCGCTCGGGTACCAGTCTCACTCCCCATAAGTTCGAGTGTAGTTGGCGACTACCTATTACACAACGGTTGGTACTGCACAACAGTCGTTTGCGGACGACGGCCGACCGATGACATTTGTTCCGAGAATTTCTGTCAGGATTTTCCGACTCAGAATCGCCGTGGATTGTCGCATTCGACTTGGTGGATTTGTTATCGCATGTGCACTCCGCCAGGGGACGGTCGCCCCAGCCCATGGTCTTGCGAAGTCCACCACGGAACGCGCGTTTGCGTGACACTTGATGTTCCACATGCTGGCTTTCACCCCCCGGCATCGCGTGGCAAAATGAAGGGTCAGGGGAGAGCTGACATGTCGGTAGGATTTGAGGTATGAAGAATTTAGGCAATCTGCTGGGTCTTATGGTATTGGGGTTGCTGCCAGCAGTCGGCACCGGTCTCCTGGCGGCCGACACGACCCCCTCGTCACAGGCGGGCGTGTCGCTGCACCAAGCCTTGTCCAACCAGTTTGATGTGATTGCCTGGCCAGCCGGAAGTCGGCTGGGAGACGCCTTGCGAAGATTGTCCGAACTGCAAGGCGTGGCGATCATGCTCGACCGTCGCATTGACCCGGGCGCATCGGTCGCCTTGAATGCCCGTGAGATCACGTTCGCGCAAGTGCTTGATCAGCTGGCTGGTCAGACAAGCGCCGTGCCTTCCTATATCGGCCGCGTAATCTACATCGGGCCGCGCGCCGACACGTCCAATCTGGCTCGCGTGGCGCAGACAGCGCAGCAGCAATGCGCGACGAATCCCTCGGGCAATGGCTTCACGTCTGTTGGCCGAACGACGATGGCGCTGGGACGAGCTGGCCGAACCGCATGACTTGATTCGGGAACTGGGAGCGGAGGCGCAGGTCACGATCGAAGGGCTCGACGAAATACCGCACGACCTCTGGCCGGCGGTTGAACTGCCTGCGCTGTCTTGGACCGATCGCATGACGCTTGTCTTGGCCGGGTTCGGTTTGACCTTCGAGTTCGCGGATCGCGGCGAGAGAATACGACTTGTTGCTCTGCCTCAGCAGTCGCTGCTTGAGCGCACCTATAGAGTGACTCTTTCGCAGCCGAATTGGGATGCGATCGTTGCTGAATTTCCCGGTGCCGAGATCGCGCGTTCGGCCGACGCAGTCACGCTAGAAGGAACATCGGAAGAACATGAACGATTGCAGAAATTGCTCGCGCGACACGTGGCGGGAAATCGTACCAGCCGCACTGGCGAGGCTGCCAAACGCGGCAGCAGGGTGCATACGTTGCGCGTCCACCAACAGCCGGTCGGCGCGATCTTAAGAACGCTGGAACAGCAACTTCAATTGCGTTTTCATTTTGAGTCGGACGTAGGCGAGCAATTGCAGATGCGCGTATCCTTCGACGTCCGCAAAGTGCCCCTCGAGAAGCTGCTCGATGAAACACTCCTTCCTGCCGGGTTGACTTATCGCCATGACGGAGACGTGATTCGGATTCGTCGACAGTGAGGATGTGACGCCGGGCGGCCCTGTGTCGGGCGTCGGATCTTTCGTCGCAACCGGCGAATGAGCAAGTCTGGTGGGGGGGCGCCTGATCCGTTCATCAGCTCAACTCACGACTAGTTCATTGACGGACCATCTCCTGCAAGCTACGTAAATAGGGTGGGGTTTCTTACGTTGCCCTCCGTCTGCCGTCACTGACCGCAACGCATAATTGTTCCAGCCCGCAAATTCGGTCCGCATGAAACGACGTGGCTGACGCGGGGCGGCAAAGCCGACTGCCACGTAAGTCACGGACGCACACGCGTGGGAATCCGCTGGGCGAAATGTGTCAAGACAACAGGGTTGCACTCAGAAGCTAAGACCGAGGGTTGAGTCATGTCGCGTGCTCCAAGTGACGTTTCGGAAGAGAAACCTGGTGCCGGTGGTGGACGAGGCGGCGAGACGATTCTTATGAATCCGGCACTGCTCGGACAGGCGGTCAATGCAAGTCCGGAATTGGCGGCGCTCAGACAGCTGGATGTTGCTTCCGCCATGCTGGGACAGGTGGCCGGCGGAGAGGATGTTGCAGCGGCTGAGAATCTGGATGAACTCCCTGTCATCGATCCGCCAGGACCTGCCGAGTCAACCTCGGCGGAGCCAACCATCGAGGAATACATGGCGGCTCTGATCGCGCGCACCAAACACGGTAAGCCGGACGAACTGCCTGCCGTGAGTGTCGTGGCTTCGGTCGCGCCGGACTACGCCGTAGCGAATGTTTGCCCCGATGAATCAGCGTCCGAGGGGGCCTGGACCCAGTCCTCACCGCCAGAATGCCGTATGGCGATATCGGAACTGCGCGAGTTGGCGAACATCAGCGCGCGTTCGTCTTTTAACGTACACCGCGGGCAGCAACTGGTCTACCAAATGCACAACAAAATGTCCGTGGCACTGGTGGCGTTGGTCGTCTCGTTCGCGCTCACGAGCCTGGCAGGCAGCATGCAATCCCCCACCTTCTATGCGGCGATTGTCGCGCTGATCACCGCGATTACCTGGAGCCTGCAGTACTTTCAGTTGGGGCAGCAGCTCTCCGATCTGTGCCTGAAGCACAGGTCGGATGACGACTAGCAGTCGCAGCGGCGCCCTGCCGGCCCCCCGATGCCGGCCGCTATGATCCCTACGATGCGTCCACTTCTACGCGTACGTGCCATTCACGTTGGCCTTGCCGCCTGTAGCACGTATCGCATTGAGTTGGGTCCTGCGAGTCGCCCCAAATATCTTCGACGTAACGCCTGGGCCTAGCGGCTGTTGCATCCCTCAATTCCGGACAATTCATCGACCGAAACCAACATAGACGCTCGCCCTCGGTGCCGATAGCGGTCAGGATGACCCATCGGAGCTTGTCGCCGGGTACGTAAGAGCTCGATGAACGGAGTCGGTGTCTGCAGCACGGGATGTTGCCAATGAAGATCTATTTGCTGATCAGTGCGCCCCTTCTCTGGGGACTCGCGACCGCCGCTGTGTGCCAAGAGCGCGAGCTGAGCGTGATTCACGGCAGATCTGCCGCGGAAGCTTACCACGCGCTTGCCAACCCGTTAGCGCCCTTCGCACAGCCGGACTGCGAAGTCGATTGCCATATCCCTTGGGGCCAGTACCGGCACGGAGCGCTCTGGGAGAACTACTGTTTTGAACGGTGGTCGTGCTACAGCAATCCGATTCGCGACACCCGAGCCTGTGGGGACGACTCGTGCTCGCTGCCCCCTCGACGGGTATCCTGCGCAACGTTGACCTGCGGGCGCCCCGCAGTGCGGCGTTTGAGACGGCAGCGCGAAAGAACGATCTGTCTGGATTTGTTCTGCGAGCTTCTGGGCTGGAACCCCTGTTCGGGTTGCGGAGATCGATGCGATCGTGGCGCGGTTTGCTGCGATTCCATAGGTTCCGCCCCGTCCTTTGATCCCGTCCCGTCCATGGATGCAACGGAGTCTCCTGCTCCAACCGGGGCGCCCATCCCGGTCGTTACGCCGGAGTCGGGCGAAGAAACGCAGCCAGAGATTCCGCGGCCGGAGACGGTCGAGCGGACCCCCGGTGCGGAGAACACGTGGGACCGGGCACCCACGTCAACGCTCCGACCGAAGGATGGACCAAAGACAAGCGTGCCGCTCACGGCTCCGGCGGTCGAGTTACCCAAGCAACTGCCCCAAGAACCGCTTGATGATCCGCCGCCGGTTCCACCACGCAATATTCTGCCAAAGACCAACGGAGCCTCACAGCCGCAAGCGCCTTCGTCGCGGCGGAAGATCGTGGTGGCGAAACGGCTGAGCGACTATATCAACACGTATTAACTCAAAGTGCCAGCCTTCCCGCCCCGGCCAACGGATCCAACGCCGGAAAAGCCTGTGATTTCACCCATCGGCACCGGACGTGAGTTCCCAGCCCTTTCCGTTGGGAAACGAGTCACAAGTATGCGGCTTTACCGGCTACATGGACCGCGTGATTTACAGTGTGAGTATTGAAAGTGCTCGTCACGGCTGGAATTGATCGACCAGATCCCAGCCGTCGCTCGTCACGACGAAGCGGAAGGTGCCCGTCACGACTGTCAGCTCGGCGTTTCCGAAGTCGCCGCCCCGGTGGAACGAAATGTGCCATGAGTCGGATGCCGGGAATTGATGCGTTTCGCCCGGGTAGAGTTCGAACACGCGGCGGTTAACGAGAAATCGGATCGGTCCATGATTCTCGAAGGGGTTGCACAGCGTCAGACCACCCCGAGGCGCTGGCGAATCCACCGCCTGGCCAGGCACGAGTGTCGTGCCCTCGACCGGAGCCGTGGCACGATTATTGTCCGATGGACCCACAGCGGGTGCTGTCGCATCGGTGGGGGCCGTGAGCAGAACCGGCCCGTCCACCAGTTTCTTGCTGATCCATGCGTTCGCTGAAAGTCGCCAGTTTTCCAGCAATTCGTGCATGCCCTCGCGCCAGGCTGCGACCGGCAGATCCGGGAGAGTCATGCGCTTGGTGATGGCGCTCGGCAGGGAGTCATCGACCTTGTTAGCGACCATGGCGGGAAGGTGGAACTCGACGTCCGCCGCGGGGGAGGGTGTTGCCGGCTGAATTAAGCCTCGGTGATCCGCTAATTGCGAGTCCGCCGGAGCGCTGGAAGCACGGGGCTTCGCGTCACCAGTTGCCACCTGCGGCACCTCGAGGCTTTCGGGTGGCTGAGTGGGCGGAAGGGGCGCGACCGGCGATTGGGTTGCGCTGTCTGCTTGCGACCCGCTCCCCGCAAAGAGTGTGGCAACCCGGTTCCGAAACATGTTGACGATGCCATTTCCCGTCGCACCGGAGCGTGCCGCCCCCACGGGCATCATGGGTACTCGCAGAAGGAGGACCACGTTGACCAGGATCACGGCCATCAACAGTGTTCGGTAACCCAGCAATCGTCGGGTTTGAGACTTTAGTTCGCTACTCTGAATGAATTCATGCATGGGAATGCAAACACCAGGAAAGTGGTTGTTTTCGGCCACCATCGCTAACGGTACCTTGTGCGCGGAATAATCGGTGACACAAGACGCTCGCGGATGGGAAGCTCATCTGGCAGGCAATCGATTGGACCAGGTCCACGCTCGGCAGGCGTGCCGATCACGTCCTGACGCCGACGCCCCCAGTACGTTGCCGTGGCGAACCCCGCGCTGCGCATTGCCTGGCAGCGAGTTTGCCACAGACGGGCCAAGCTCGTCTATGAGTTTATACCTTGCCATCACGGCAACTGGGCGGGAAGTGGGCGAGGGGGGAGCGGTAACGAGGAGCGGACAGAGCGATCAGGACGCAACATCGTTACCATCCGCGGAATCCGCACCGTTGGGGCCGACGCGCGTCAACACAGTTCGCGCCGCAGCTCTCCCACGATCGATTGTTCGATCTTTCCCCGAAAAGCCAGAGCGGCAAAAGGGAGGTTCCCGGTCAGGCGGGCAAGTTGGTCTTCCACCGTCAAAATGCCGTCGATTTTGAAACCGTACGTTTTGAGTGAGAAGGTGAGCACGTTATCGGCCCAGTTACCGTGCAACTCCGTGACAAAGTCGCTGTACTGTTCGCGGACCTGGTCCAGCAACTTCTTCAGCCGATCGGTCGCCTCCTGTTGACCCAGTTGGTGTTCGACCTCCGTGTTGAAACTCGGCATCGTCTCGTCCCCTTTGCGTATCACCGTAGTGTGAATAGTCAGAAGGTGCCGCAAGGCACGTCGCTGAAAATGGGTAAGAACTCGTCCGGCAATAAGTTACCGTCTTTATCGCCCCTCACCCTACCCTCTCCCCCGCTATTCCCGCTCCGCGGGGCGGTGGAGAGGGACGCGGAACCAGTAGCTTATTTCCGGACGAGTCCTAACCAGCGTCAACAAGACGACATTGTGGACGCCAAGGTTGAATTGAACAAGGCGACCCGGTTGTTTCGACCGCCCGACCCCAAGGAAATTCGATTCGAGTGCAATCACCGCCCAGAACGGTCAGTCCGCACTCAACGCGGGGCTGATGCACCACTCTCGGTAAAACACCCCGGCTCGCACATTGGATGCTCTCGTTCCACGACTCAGGGGAGCGTGTTGCCAAGCCCCACATCAACGCAGTGCCCAACGCGAATCGATCAATTATCGCCGTGATCGTCGTAAGTGCGGCGGTCGTCCGGATGCCACAGCGGTAAACCTCGACTTACTCGTTCTGACAAAATGGCAAGCTTTTCATGGGTACCCGGCAGTGCACCGGTTGGGTCATAATCATCGCTTTTGTGCTGTTCGGGTTCAAAATCCCACATGCCCAACTTGATTGCATCAAGAACCGATTGAGGCACCGTATGGCTCCCTATTCTGCAGAGAAGATGAGATACGAATGCGTAAATGGAAACGATCGAAAACGCCGCATTACTGCCGAGCCAGCAAGGGCTGTCGCCGCGGCAGCCCGCCGGTTTGAGGAAAAGGATCCCGTCTGCCGATCCCGCGGGCATCGGTATCCAGCGCTCGGTCCGTGCGTGAGAGCTCCGTCGAAGGCCAAGGCGTTTTCGTTATTGATTAAGACACCAAGTATCAGACTCTTGCTGCGGGAAGTCAAGCAAATGAGGCCAAAATGGGGCAAAATGGTTCGACAAGTACGTGTGCCAACCGCCAAGTCGACCGGCAGCAAACGCCTCACCAGCAAAGCCGCAGCAGCTCGATGGCGGCAGAGCCTCGCGGCGGGCCAGGCCGCCGTGGGCTCCGCGATTCGGCGCCTTCAGCGGCCAAGACCCCGCAACGGCGTCTAATCATCTGCCCCACCTTGATGGGTTAAGAGTCCGCCCGGCGCGCTGGAACCGGTGTCTGTCGCCAGCTCGCGGGCGAATTGCCGCACACGTTCGCGTGCGATGCGACCGGTGCGCGAACCGAGGCAGACGGCGCCTCGCACGGCCACGAAATCGGGCGCGAGGGGACGAATGGCTGGTAGATCGGCGAGGGCCAAGGACCCTGCCAGAACCACCAGCATGCCCTGTTGTCGTGTTTGCTCAACCACCCGCCCCAGCGGTTCGATGCCCATAATCTGCAGCAATCCCCCGCCAAGCTTATCATACGTATCGTACAGCATGGCCTGGCAGCCAATTTCCGCCGCCCG
Organism: uncultured Planctomycetota bacterium; assembly: GCA_963700575.1. Taxonomy (GTDB): domain Bacteria; phylum Planctomycetota; class Planctomycetia; order Pirellulales; family Pirellulaceae; genus JAJRVM01. The sequence goes on from CAVOYC010000019.1 coordinate 45,769, forward strand.
ACGCAGGACCTCACGCGGATGAGGCGAACTGGCACGCTGCCAATCGACATAGGCGACCGCCACCGGTGAGGTTCCCGAGGGAAAGCACTGAACGGCCCACCGCCATCGCGCCGACCAATCGGCGAGCCGCTGACAGCCGGCGAGACCGATCTTGGCGAAATGGACCGGTGGCAGCTGTTCCAGGCGGCGCGGCAGATCGCTGTCGGTCAATTCCCCCAGCGCCACGCTCAGCGGGATTTGCCCGGCAAGGGTGTGGGCAATCTGGTGGCAGACTTCGATGGGCGCCGCCCCGAGTGATCCGCGCCAAGGTTCTTTGACGTCAATAATATCGGCGCCTCCCTGCCATGCTTCGACCGCCTCTTGCTCGTTTCGAACACTCACTAACAGTCCTGCCACGGTAAGCATCCTCGTTGCGGTCACGGTGCGCCGAAGCCGCCAAAGTCTTTCAAGCAAACTGAACTGCGAGCGTGTTGGGTTTCAGACATGTTGGCATGGTCGGAATGTGGCCAGATACCGGCGCTCCAGAATATGCGCCAGCCACATTGCAACACCATGGGTGCGTCTCGTCAACCTGGCAGACGGATCCCGGACAAGAGTGATGCGGGTTCTGGCAAAAATCACGGAAGTGGACTATCATGGCCGCGGTATAGCCGTACGTCGGGATGCGAACGAGACGGGGCCTCGAACCAATTCAACGTGGCGTTTTTTATGGTCAACGGTGGGCGGGCGAAGGTCGAGCTGCCCATGTCGAATGGAAGCGGCTTGACGAGCTACCGATCGGCTCTGGCGACTCGCCGCGCGTGGGTCTTTGAGTCGGGGCGGAACACGACCGTCCCATTTCCCCGCAATGGACGAACGGAAGTGGGTTGTTGAGACCAATAGTCGCACAAGGATACGCGTGAAATACGAATATCTATCCACGGATCAGGCGCTTGGCGAATTCTGCAGACACATCGCGGATGCTCCCTTTATCGCCTTCGACACGGAGTTTGTATCGGAGGACCGGTATTATCCGGACCTCTGCCTGGTGCAGGTTGCGGCCAAGGGCGACTTGGCCATCATTGATCCCTTCGCGGTGTCAGATCTCCAAGCTTTCTGGAAATTGCTGTTGACGCCCGGTCGCGTCACGATCGTGCACGCGGGACGTGAAGAGTTCCGTTTTTGTCGGCGAGCGATCGGTCAGCGGCCCAGGGACTGGTTCGACACGCAGCTCGCCTCCGGTCTGGTGGGCATTGATTACCCGGCGTCATACGGAACGCTGATTCAGAAACTGCTGGGCAAGTCGCTCGGCAAAGGAGAGACACGCACCAACTGGCGACGACGTCCGCTGACTAAACGGCAGTTGGATTACGCGCTGCAGGATGTACTCTATCTGGAACCACTATATCAGCAGATTTCGGCCAAGCTGGACCAGATGCAGCGTGATGCCTGGTTGGAGGAGGAGTTGGCAGCGTGGCAGGATCAGTTGGAGCAAGAGGAGGTCACGCAAAGATGGCGACGCGTGTCCGGGATCTCGGGGCTCTCCAGACGCCAGTTGGCGATTCTCTTCGAAATCTGGAAGTGGCGCGATGCGCATGCGCGGACGCGAGATATTCCACCGCGACGGGTGCTGCGCGATGATCTGATGGTCGAATTGGCGCGCCGCGGTTCGTGCGACGAACAGCACATTCGAGCGCTGCGAGGGATGGATTGGCGGAAGCAGCAACGTTCGATTCCGGAGATTTCCGAATGTATCGCCCGAGGATTGCATCTGCCGGAAGAGGACTGTCCCAGCACCGGCTCGAAATCCGTGCGCCCGCAATTCACGCTGTTGGGACAGTTTCTCGGCAACGGCGCTTAGCAGCATGGCTCGTTCCGCCGGCGTCGCGCCGGGCCTGATCGGCTCGGTACAGGATGTACGCGATCTGATCGCGTACCATATGGGTTACCGAGAAACGGGCGTCCCGACCCTGGCCCGAGGCTGGCGGGCGGAGGTCGTGGGGCAGGTCATCGACCGGTTGTTGGACGGGAAATTGGCGATTCGCATCACAGATCCCAACTCCAATCAACCCCTCTCCTTCGAACCGGTCGAGCGTTGACCGTCAGCATCGGCCAACCCACCACGGTGCGCGGGCCCTCCGCGAAGCTCGCCTCATGTGCGCGCTGCGCACAGCGAGCCATGGGGTACGCAAAGCGTCTAACCACACCGGGAGGAGGTCCGTCGTACCTCTCTCGCATGCAACGTTGGGGTACGTTCAACGACGAGCCGGTGTTGGCTGCTCGGCCGGTCGGTTGGCCGACTGGATGCCTGAGGGACTCGGCGCGGCACCGTAAAACCGCGTGCTCTCTTCCGCGATGAGCTTCGTTTCCGGATCACCGCAGGTCAGTTCAGCGCGGAACCGGAGGTTGCCCCCCTGGATCGCGCGGGCCGTGATCTTCACGGTAAGCTGGCCGCCCGCCGCGATCGTCTCGATGGGTTCAAACACGACCTGGCCGGGGACAATCTCCGATCGGTACCCGGTCGCGGCAGAGGGCTCAATCCCTTCGGAGAACTGTGCCACCAGGGAGACATTGGTCGCTTCCTTCGAACCGCGATTGAGGATTTGGATCTCGTAAATCACCTCCTTGCCGGTCTGAATCGGGCCTTTGGGATCATTCACGATCAGTTTCAGATCGGCGATCGCCTCGACCATGGTCAGTGCGTTATCCGATGCCAATGTGTTGTCGGTGCCTTGTACCTGCGCGGCGAGTTGGTTCTGTCCACTGACGGTCAGATCGCACTGCAGGCTGTACACGCGTTCGGATCCGGGACCCAGCTCACCAATCCGCCACCGCGGTTGATCCGTCGTGATCGGCTTCTTGTCCACGCCGATCCCGTTCTCTTGGCACCCTGCGGGAGATCGATCTGCATGACGATACCTTCGGCGGTCGCATCGCCCTGGTTCGCCACACGGATCTGGTACGCAGCCGTTGTGCCGGCATAGAGAAGCTGCGGCGCACTGATCTTCAGGGCCAACTGAGCGCGTCGGACTTGGACTTCGTGATCCGATTGAGCCTGCAGATCACCATCTCCACGGACCACCGCTCGCACTTGCATTGTGCCCGCCTGGTTGGCTGTCAGTTCCAATTCCAGGGTCCGGCTTTCACCCGCCGCCAAGGTGCCAATGGAATTCGGCTGGCTGTTGACGCCGGTGGCGGCGATGTTGACCGCGACGTTCTCCGCCGGTCCATTGCCCGGGTTGCTGAGCTTGACTTTGAAGACCTTCGTTTCCCCATATTTCATCTCGACGGGTCCGTCGATACTCACCGCCACCAGCGGTTGCTGGACGTCAATCCGGCGCTCAACGAAGCCGGGCGGTACATCCAGTTGACCTGCAAATCGAGCGGCCGGTTCTCCGTCGCCTTCAAGGTGATCACCAATTCCTGCTGTGAGCTGGCCGTCACTTGCTCCAGACTCCACACCACGCGTCGCCCGCCCGCCGGATCGGTCAGCTGCTCCACCGTTCCCAGCCTGGACTGGGCCGATGTGATTTCGACCGTAGCAGGGAGCAAGACCGTTACCACGGCCTGCCGCGCGGCAGCCGTGCCTTCGTTGAGCAAGCGTAGGCGATAATTCGCTTCCTTGCCCACGGCGATGGCCTTCGGTCCGTCTGCTTCCACACGCAAGACCGGTCCCGGTTGGCTGAGTTCAAGGCTTGCTCTGCCGGAAACCGTGGAACCTTGAATCGGTGCCGGCGCCTCATAGGTCGGGGTCTGGCTGCGCCATCGTCGTGCAGTTCGACGGGATGAGTCGGCTTCGTCGCCCGACGCACCAAAGGCGTCGCCCAGTTCCTCCTCCTGCCGCGTCGTAGTGAGTTCCCCAGCATCGGTAATCGGTGCCGGAGGTGTCGGCCCACCGCGACGCACCAACACGGACGGAAGGTCGGTGGCAGGGGCCGCTGGATGATCGGCGGGATCCTGCGTGGTCGGCCTGATCGGCGCCGCGGCAGCCGGACTGCCGGCAGCCCGATTCACCGTGCGGCGCGAGGAGGTACCATAATCGTGCGTCACGTCGCCTCGAATCGCTTTCAAGCGGTCCGCCAGGTTCGTGGGGCTGTTTTGAGCCAGCTTGAATATCGCGGGCGTCGTCATCAGCGGATGCCCCTCGGCGGTGCCCGGCGCACGCCAGTCAAGTTCCCGGGCGGCGCTGGTTTGGGCCGTGGAGAGGGCAGGCAAACACAAACCGATGGTGGCAATCCCAGCAAGCAAAACGACAGTTCGAAGCATGATTCTCGTCCTGATTCAGTTTCGTTTTCCGGCAGTGACCAGTCGCCCACAACACGGTGCGTCGCCGCCCAGCTCGGCACCCAACCGCGCAAGCATGCAACTAGGGTGCGCTGACAGTATCGGTCAGATTGAGGTTGTGGGTTTACATAACTTTTTCGGAAAAATTGAGTAGGGTGATTAGGGTATATGGGTAGTTTTTGTGTCGAGCGTCATGCCACTCGCGGCCCTTCCGATCGGTGCCTGCGTGCGGTACGGTGCAGAACGCTCGACACGTGGCTTTTGCCGCTGGTCTATTTGCGGCAGAATCCCGATGTAGTATCGTGCAGTGACCGTTGGGCCACGGCAGGGGGAGAAGTTGAACAAGATGGGTGAGGCATCGCGACGAGAGAAGATTGAAGCCATGTTGGCGGCCGAACCAGGGGACACATTTCTGCGTTACAGTCTGGCGATGGAGCTACAGAAGGAAGGGGCCTTTGACGACAGCCTGGGGCGGTTCCGTGAACTGATGCAGGGACTGCCGCCTCACGTCCCGTCGTTCTTTATGGCTGCCAAACTGCTGGTGCGATTGCGCCGCGCGGACGATGCCCGTCAGGCTCTCCGCCAGGGCATTGACGAGGCTCGCAAACAGGGAGATCATCACGCGGCCAGCGAAATGGCTGAGTTTCTCATGGCGTTAGGGGAACAGGGTTGATGAGGGCTTGGGATTTTTGGGGGCACTCCAAAGCAGACAGCGGCGAAAGCGGCGGGAGTTCTGGCGATGCTGCCGCCTGACCCAGCGAAGCAGTGAACGAGAGCGAGCAAACATTGATGACGAGTGACAGTCCCGCATTCATCTACTTTGATCTGGGCAACGTGTTGCTGAAGTTCGACCACCAGCGAGCTTGTCGCCAAGTGGGGGAACTGGTCAAGCGGCCGGCAGCGGAGATCTGGGATCTGTTGTTTACGAGCGAGTTGCAGGCGCGCTACGAAGCGGGTGCGATCACCAGTGGCGAGATGCACGAGGAATTTTGTCGTGCCTCGGCGACCCGTTCCGATTACGAGGCATTTCATCAGGCCAACAGCCAGATATTCGAGATCAACGTACCGGTGATTCCCATTGTGGCGCAGTTGATGGCGGCCGGGTATCGGCTGGGCATCCTATCGAACACTTGCGAAAAGCACTGGGAGCACGTTTCTGGCGGTCGCTTCCGGGTGATTCGCGAGTTTTTTTCTGTCCACGTGCTCAGCCACCTGGTTCGCAGCAGCAAGCCGGACCGGGGCATCTACCTGGAAGCGGTGCGATGTGCGGGCGTAACGCCCGAGAGCATTTTTTTTCTCGATGACAGGCCGGAGAACGTGCACGGCGCTTGCCAGGCAGGCATGGACGCGGTGTTGTATCGGGGCCCGCGGCAATTGGCGGCGGATTTGCGGGGCAGGGGAGTGCGTTTCAATTACTAAAACGCATGAGGCCGGTGGCACCAGATCTACACGGCGCCGTTACGTAACACACCGACGATAATCGATGCATTGTGGCCGCCGAACCCGAAGCTGTTGCTCATCGCCATGTTCACCTGGCGTTCACGAGGTTGGTTCGGCGTGTAGTCCAGATCACAGGCGGGGTCGGGATTCTGCAGGTTGATCGTGGGAGGCACCACATTGTGCAGAAGTGACTGGATGGTGATCACCAGTTCGATGCCCCCGCTGGCCCCCAGCGAGTGTCCCAGGTTACTTTTGGTGCTGGAGATACTGACTTTCCGCGCGTGGTCCTGGAAGACTTGTTTGATGGCCAGTGTTTCGGCCTTGTCGCCCAGCTGGGTGCTTGTCCCGTGGGCGTTGATATAATCGATGTCGCTGGCCACCACCTCGGCGTCCGCCAGGGCGTTGACCATGGCTCGCGCCGCCCCGGTGCCATTTTCATCAGGCTGAGTAATGTGGCCGGCGTCAGTGCTGACACCCGCACCATACAACTTCGCAGTAGATTCGGGCACCGCGGGCGACTGGCGTGCTCCAGTTCTTCGAAGACCAGCAACCCGGCACCTTCGCTGAATACAAAACCATCCCGATCGGCGTCAAAGGGCCGGCTGGCTCCGACCGGGTCATCGTTGCGCATCGAGAGCGCCTTGATGTTCTGGAACGCGCTCATTCCCATCCGCGTCATGGCGGCTTCGGTGCCACCGGTAACGATCACGTCAGCGCGCCCATCCTGGATCAACTGACAGCGCATCGGACATGGCATTCGTGGCACTGGCGCATGCCGTGGCCACCGCATAATTCGGTCCGCGAAAACCATATTCGATCGAGAGTACGCTGCCAGCCGCGTTGAGCATCATCTTGGGGACGGTGAAGGCCGACACTCGATCGGGCCCCTTCGTCATCAGGCGGCTCATCTGGACTTCAATCTCACCCAGTCCGCCGATCCCCGACCCCAGGATCACGCCGCAGCGATACGAGTCCTCTTGCGACAGATCCAGGCTGGCATCGCGAATCGCGTCCGCACCCGCCACGAGTGCGAATTGCGTGAAGCGATCGACGCGCTTGGCATCCTTCGAGTCGATGTACGCGCTCGGATCCCAGTCGTAAATATCCCCGCCGATCTTGACCTTCAGGTCGGAGGTATCAAATAATCGCACCGGGTGAATACCGCTCTCGCCCGCGAGGATCCGCTTCCACAGATCCTCGACCTTGCAGCTGATGGCGGTCACAACTCCAAGCCCGGTGACGACGACACGTCGTTTCATTCTGGAGAATTCACCCACTACGAAGAGGACTGCGCCTTGTCAATAAAATCGATCGCTTCACCGACCTTTTGGATCTTTTCGGCGGCGTCATCCGGGATGTTGATGTCGAACTCTTCTTCCAGCTCCATCACCAGTTCGACCGTATCCAGCGAATCGGCTCCCAGATCATTCACGAAGTGGGTGTCTCGAGTGATCTTTTCCTTGTCGACCCCAAGTTGTTCCGCCACGATTTCGATTACGCGTTCTTCAACAGATGCCACGTGCATCAACCTCCTATAAATATGGACCCGACGCCCCTCTGAGGGCCAAGCATTTTCTCGAATGAAATTGGGTTTTCGGCCCCGGCACTCACACAATACGACCACCTATGTCAAGAACCTGATTCCCTGGAATCAAGTCCTTACGACCAATACCAGCAAGTTACCGCACGTGGGCGGTAGCCCGTAATGGGTTCGACTTCCGACCTCGTTGGAATCAGAAAGATAGAGGATTTCTATAAGACAGGTCAAGATGCGATTGACACCTCAACCGGCTTCCCTCCACCAAACTGACCCTCTATCACCTTCACAGCGGGTGTACCCTCACAGTGGGTGGCTCACCCCGTCATGCCCCCGTCGACCGTCAGCACGCAGCCGGTGACGTAAGCGGCCGCCGGACTGGCCAGGAATACGACCGCCGCCGCGACCTCTTCCGGTTTGCCCAGCCGGCGCGCCGGAATGTGCTTCTTGGCCTCGCTGAGCAAGGCGTCCCCGAGTGTCTTGGTCATCTCGCTTTCGATGAATCCGGGAGCCACCGCGTTGACGGTCACGTTGCGCTTGGCCAACTCGCGGCTCAAGCTGCGGGTCATGCCGATCAGCCCCGCTTTGGATGCCGAGTAGTTGGTTTGGCCGGGATTGCCGATCAACCCGGAGACGCTGCTGACGTTGATGATCCTGCCGTACCGAGCACGCATCATAACGCGTGAGGCAGCTCGGGCAAACAGGAAGGCCCCACGCAAATTCGTTTCGATCACGTCGTCCCACTCCGCATCGCTCATTCGCGGCAGCAGCGTGTCACGAGTGATTCCGGCGTTATTGATCAGGACATCCAAACGGCCGTGCTGGTCCATAACCGTCTCGACCAACTGGTCCACGCTCGAACCATCCTTCACGTCACAGCTGATGGCTTCCGCCTGACCGCCCTGGCTCTGGATCGTGGCCACTGTCTGAGCCAGCTTCTCGGCGTTGCGGGCCACACAGACGACCATGGCCCCGTTGGCAGCCAGCTCGATGGCCATGGCTTGACCCAGTCCTTGCGATGCGCCGGTCACAATCGCCACCTGTCCACTCAGGTCGACTCGGATGCCCGATGTTGCTTGTTCGCTCATGTATCTCTTTTAATCAAGGGGTGTGTTGGAGTCGTCGGTGAGCCGCTTCAGCAGGGGGCGGCGAGGAGCCGCCATCGCTTTTCGCGGGTCAAAAATGGCGTCGGTCTACGTCGGCGACGTTGTCGCACGGCACTTTCCGATCGATGCGTTTCAGGAGTCCTCGCAGTACGCGGCCGGGTCCAATTTCGTAGAAATGCTGGACGCCCTGTTCCAGCAGGTAGACGCATGGAGTCCTCCCAGCGAACTGGCGACACGACTTGCTGAATCAGCAGTTGCCGGATTTCTTCGGGATCTTCGTGTGCCCGGGCGTCCACATTGGAAACCACGGGGATTCGCGGCGGTTGCATCGGCACCTCGGCCAGCGCGGTCGGCCAGTTGCTGTACGGCGGAGCCCATCAACTGCGTGTGAAACGCTCCAGCCACCGCCAGCGGCACTGCTTTCATGGCTCCCAACGATTCGGCCAGTTCTGCCGCCCGTTCACAAGCCGAAGCGTGCCCCGAAATGGCGATGTTCGCCGGGCAGAGGCGGTTCGCGACCTCCAAAATCTCGCCCTCACCGCGTGCCTCGCGACAAAGCTGTTCCACCTTTTCCAATTCCAGTCCCAAGACACTCACCATGCCGCTGGGGACGGCATCCGAGGCGGCCTGCATCGCCTCGCCGCGTTTCTGTACCACTTTCAGCGCCGCTTCGAACTGCATGACTCCCGCGAACACCATGGCTGTGTACTCGCCCAGACTCAGTCCCGCCGTGGCGGTGCACGCCTCGACGAGTGCCGGTGATTCGCGCTTCAGCGACTCCAGCGCCGCCAGGCTCGTCACAAACAGAGCCGGCTGACTGATGACCGTCGAATCAAGTTGCTGCTCCGGGCCTTCAAAGCAGATCTTTGCCAGATCGTATCCCAGTATATCGGCGGCACGGTCATAAAGCCGACGGGCCGACACAATTGTTTCGGCAAGCTGACGCCCCATCCCCACCGACTGGGCACCCTGACCCGGAAACAGAAAGGCAATTTTGTTCACGCGAAGAACCTTCCAGCTGCAGTGTGGGCGCGAGATCGCTCCAAGGGGCTGTCGGCGAAACAGAGGCTGTTGGCGAAACAGGAACATCCACCGCATGACGCGCCCAATTCGTGGCCGTATCCATTTCACGCGGAACCAGCTCGTCGATCCGCTGCGTGACGAGGTGACCCAAGGACCTCTGCCGCAAAACGACCTCCGCTGCGGAAACACGGCCCCGGATCGTTAGGGCTCCACGACCTCCACCACTTGCCGGCCCATGTAATGACCGCAGGTGGGGCACACCACGTGGGTGGGAACCGCCGTGCTGCACTTGGGACAAAAAGTCAGCTGGCGGGGCTTCTTGGCATCATGCGAACGTCGTTTTCCAGTTCGCGAGTTCGAATGTTTGCGTTTGGGAACGGCCATTTCACTACCTCAAAACAGGTTTCGTCCGGTGGACACAACCTGTTTTACGACAACTTCTTTCGCATACGTGACAAGCCCCACATCCTAGGAATCGCCCGCGAGCCTGTCAAGCGGAGCAAAAAAGGGGCGCCAGGTCCCCGGCGTCACGGTGCGTTCTCCATTCCCGCCTCCGTCTGCTCGCCCGAGCGGTCTGCTCATTGGACGATGGAAATTCACCCCACCGTGGCGGACGCGTGAGGTTGCCCCTGTTGGCTTTCGATCCGGTGCCGGGAGACGCACGGAGGATCAAAACAGGCCTTTCTGGGGGTCTGGAAGTTGTAGATGCTGGTAGGCACGTAGGCGTGACAATGCGGCCCCGCGGCGTACGGACCACCAGCTCGGTACGCAGCAAGAACGGCTCGACTTCGTCCTCCAGCGTATCGGCCGAAGTGTTCATCGTGTGCGCCACCGCTTCGACACCGGCGGGTCCGCCCCCGAAAACGCGAATTAGCGTTTCCAGATATCGGCGATCTTGCTTATCGAGTCCGGCGTCGTCGATCCCCGCCATTTCCAGGGCGTCACAGGCGACCCGCATGGTGATGTGCCCGTCGGAACGGCTGGTGGCATAGTCGCGTACCCATCGGAGGCGGTTGTTGGCGATACGCGGCGTCGAGCGACTGCGCGGCGCAATTTCTTCCGCCGCCTTCTGATCGATGGTCACCTGCAACTTCCTGGCGTTGCGCAGGACCAGTACGGTCAGCTCTTCGATGGCATAGAACCCCAGATGCTCGCGAAGATGGAAGCGGTCGCGCAGGGGGCCCGAGAGCATACCGGCGCGGGTGGTGGCCCCGATCAGCGTGAATGGCTTCAGCCACAGGTTGTGGGTCCGTGCATTGACTCCTTCGCCCAGCACGATATCGATTCGAAAATCTTCCATCGCCGTGTACAGGTATTCTTCCACGGCTCGCGGCAGACGATGTATTTCGTCGATGAACAGCACTGATCGTTCTTCCGCGTTTGTCAGGTACGGAACCAGATCCTTAGGGGCTTTGAGCACGGCTCCACTGGTCAGCTGCACGTTCACGTCCAACTCGTGCGGAATGCAAATGGCAAACGTTGTTTTCCCCAGCCCGGGTGGTCCGTCGAAGAGCACGTGCCCCAGGGCCTCGCCCCGTTTGCGTGTCGCATCGATGGCAATCCGCAACCGTTCGCAAACGTCTGCCTGGCCGATCATATCGTGCATCCGCTGCGGACGAAGATCACGATCCAGATCTTCGTCCTCGAACGATGAACTCCCCACGATGGGTTCGCGTGCCATGGCATCAACTCGTTAGTGAACACTTGTTGACTACATCAGTCGCGAGTCTATCACATCGTTGCCGCATCCGAAAGGTTTGTTGCGGCCACCCGGCAACGATACCGCCGCGAGTGCCTTGTCAACTCTGAAAATTGGGGTGGAGCGCGGCGTACGACGGACGTCCACGCGGTGTCACGCCGCAAAGGTAGCCCATTTCGACGGACGTGGACGCGGTGTCGTATGCCATTGAGAACAACGCTTCCCCCCAATTCTTTCGAGTCGACAATGCACTAGTTTTGTGGTTGGTTGCTCGATTCGTACACGGCGTGCAGCAGGGCATCCACATCTTTGAATCGCTTTTTTGTGGCAATCGCCTCGTCGAGCAGTCGTCGCGACTCGGAGTCGGAGTGCCCGAGCTGCGTCAGCAGCAGGTAGGTGTCTTCAATCACGCTGTGCTCGACCTGTGGCGTGGTCGTTTCTTCGCGGGCTGCAATCAAGGCGAATTTGCACATTTTGCGCCGCAGTTTGGCAATGATTCGTTCCGCCGTGGCAGGCCCCACGCCGGGCAGCGCGGAGAGCCCCTTGGCATCCTGGTCGGCAATCAATGCCGCCACGTCGCGTACGGGTCGTACCATAGCGCGCAGTGCCTTCCGCACTCCGACACCGTCGACCGAACAGAACATTTCGAAGAATTCACGTTCCACTTCGGATAAGAAGCCGATTAGGCGTGGAGTTAGTTTCCCATGCGCCGGATTCCCTTCCAGATAGTGAACCGTGTGCAGACTAATTTCGGTTCCCACGCGGCTTTGCAGCTGTCGTCGCACGAAGTCAGGGATCAGAACCTGGTAGTCAAACGCTCCCGCAACTAATGTGGCGGCGTCATCTTTGACGCGGGTCAGGTTACCTTGGATGCGTGTAATCAAGAGAGAATCACCTTATTCTTTTCCATATACAGATGACACAGCGCAATCGCCAACGCGTCGGCGACATCGGGAGGATCGGGAGGCTGCGAGAGGGCGAACTCGCGGCACATGGCCAGTTGAATTTGCCGCTTAGTCGCGCGACCGCTGCCGGTGAGCATTTTCTTGACCTGCGTCGCAGCGTAGTGGCGAACCGGAATTCCCGCTTCGGCTGACGCCAGGCAAATCACTCCCCGCGCATGCCCCATCAGAATTGCCGTCCGCGGACGCTTGTAGTGGCTGTAAAGCTCTTCGACGGACATTAGCTGCGGCTTGAAGGCCGTCAGGACCTCGCGCACCCCGGCGTAGATTTCGGCCAAACGCTGCTCAAGTGACCGTTTCGCGTGGCTGCGCACGACCCCCGCCTCGCACAGAACCGGACCCCTGGTGGCCAGTTCCACCACCGCGTAGCCGGTCGTGTTCAGGCCCGGATCGATTCCCAGTACGCGCGTGCTTCCCTTCATCGTCTGTTCTCCGGCGGAGGGGCTGCAGAGGAGTGATCAACAAACGGCAGGCACCTTCACCTGCTCACCCGCTTCGCTTCGGCGCGCGGGCCGCGCTCGCGGCTACTCGGCTCTCAACCGCCGAGTAACGTCATTCCACGCGCCAGCTGGTGCCGCCCTTGCGGTCTTCCAACACAACTCCCATCTCGGTCAGCGCGTCGCGGATACGATCCGCGGTGGCGAAATCCTTGTTTTTTCGCGCGGTCGCCCGCAGTTCGATCACCAAATCCATCAGTTGCGGCACCAGACCACTCTGGTCTTCATCCCCTTTCCTGGTGACCGGTCGCAAAAACAAGCCCAGCAGAGCGGATAATTCGCGGAGCGTACTGGCAGCACGCCGCAGCGAGGCGACTCGCTGAGGGTCCGCGGGGGGGTTATCTTCCAGCTTGTTCTGGTCCACGAACTTATTGAGCAGCCGCACCAGATCAAACAAGTCGCTGACGGCCGCGCCCGTATTGAAGTCGTCGTCCATCTTATCCAGAAACGCCCGGCGGCAGCGATCAACTTCCCTTAGCAGGATGTCGTCGCCCGCTTCGAAGGTTCCGGCCGACCGGGTCCTGGAAATCGGAATCTCATAGAAGCTGAGGCCGGCCACCCGTTCGAGTCGCTCGAAGAAACGGTAATACGTCTCCAACGCCGCGCTCGATTCCTGCAGCGCTTCATCGCTGAACATCACCGTGCTGCGGTAGTGCGTGCGCAGCAGGAAGAATCGGATCTGTTCACCCCCCAATTGTTCGATCATGGCTGCCAATCCACCCGCGCCGGCCGAACGACTTTCTTTTTCCGCCGTAGCCTGCTGGATGTCCTCGAGCGTCAGTCTGCCCGGGCTGACCTCCGGTTCCCGCTCGGCTCGGCCCCCGATCTTGCCGGCGGCGGATCGTTTGAGCAATCCGTTGTGCAGCCAGTACTTGGCCATCGGTTGGCTATGGCAGCACTCGCTCTGCGCGATTTCGTTCTCATGATGAGGGAAGATCAGATCGAGACCACCGCCATGAATGTCAAAGGTCTCGCCCAGCAAGCTCCGGCTCATCGCCGAGCATTCAATGTGCCAACCTGGACGACCCGCTCCCCAAGGGCTGGCCCAGGACGGTTCGTCGGGTTTGGCGGCCTTCCAGAGCGCGAAGTCCGCGGCCGAACGTTTCTTGGCCGCGGCTTCACCTCCTTCGCCCTGCAAGGAATCGATGGTGCGGTTCGTCAGTTTGCCGTATTCACGGTCTTTCGCCACGTCAAAAAACACGTCGCCGTCCACCTCGTACGCGTAGCCCTGGTCCACCAGCGCCGGGTGAAAGCAATGATGTCGGTCATCGAATCGGTGGCTCGGGGCATCTTGTCCACCTGATCGACACCCAGGCTGGCCAGATTCTTGAGATAGTCGTCGGTATTCTCGCGCGCGACGTCCGCCATCGAAATGCCCCGTTCACGGGACTTCTTAATGAGCTTGTCGTCCACGTCGGTGATGTTGACCACCCAGGTCACGTCGTAGCCGCTGTGGACCAGGTATCGCTTGATCGTGTCAAAGATTACCGGGCCGACCATGTGGCCGATGTGTGCGCGGTCGTAAACGGTCGGTCCGCACAAGTAAATGCCGACCTTCCCGGGTCGAACAGGTTCAAACGTCTCTTTGGAGCGAGTCAGTGTGTTGTAGACGCGAAGGGCCATGATGCGATCACCGTCTGGCGTTCGGAGGAGTGAGGTTTCGTCCCGTTGATTCTTCGCCTAGATCGAGAGTCCAGGATATTCTGATATTCTGTTGCCCAATGTGGGGCCGCCCACTGGCGGCACCCGTGGGTTGGGCGAGTCAAATTCGTCGTGCAAGCTTTGTTGTTCTGTCGTGCCGATAAACGCAGCTTGGCCGAAATGAACGGCGATTGTCGATTGCTGATTTACGAAGGAAAGACTCCTACTTCGACCATCCACAATCGCCACGGATCAATCATCAATCTGTCCGGTGGATGAGTGCAACAAGGCCAATTTGGATATCTTGCCAAGGCACGCCCAACTCCCGGGGAATTGACCACGCCACCCGTGTGCTGCTCGTACCACTCACGTGGCGGCTCAGCCACCTTGCGCACGGCGCCGCGGCCATGCAACTCTCGCTGTCGTCCTGCCAATCTCCGGCTGTTCGCCCAACTTGTCCTGCCCCGCGAGACGACGGCCAAGATGCTTGATCGAGCCCACCGCCCCCGGAAGAGACGAATCCGCGGTTCATCGATCCGCCGCGCGCCGGGACCCTCTGGTGCGCCGGCTGGCGTGGTTTGCCCGCCGGCCGGTTGGGGTGCCTCTGGGCCCAGCAACACCACGCACTGTGCCGAGATCGCTTCTTCCCGTCCGACCGGCCCCACTTCTTCGCCCGTCTTGGCCTTCAGCCCGACACAATGGTCGGGAACGGTCAGGAGGTGGGCGATCCGCTGACGAATCAGTCCCTTGTAAGTCCCCAATTTGGGTCGCTGAGCGAAGACGATGCAGTCAAGATGCTGCACATAATAACCCGCTCCCCGCACTTGCTGGTATGCCAGTCTGAGCATTTCCGCGGAATCCCGGCCTCGATTGACCGGTGCCGTGTCGGGAAACAAGTCGCCGATATCTCCGGCCGCAATCGCTCCCAACAACGCGTCGGTCACGGCATGCAACAGCACATCGGCATCGCTATGCCCCACCAGGTGGGCATCGTGCGGGATCTCGACGCCTCCCAGACGAAGCGGACCGCCGGCGGCCAGCCGATGCGTATCATGCCCGATGCCAATCCTGTTACCGATCGTGACAAGCCCCCTGATAGTCCAAGAAGCGACATCGCTCGCCCTCTAACGTGGCACCCTTCCTTCGCGGGTGAACAGCGGCGCGATTATAGCGAAAGGGCCGGGAAGCGACAACGCAATGCAGGCGTGTGCCAAGCCTGTCCACTGCGCACGACCGGGCTCTATAATCCAGCCATATGGCAACGATTGAGATCGAAAAACTGTCAAAATCCTACGTGGTGTACCAGAAACGGGAGGGGTTGCGAGCATCCCTGCGCGGCTTGTTTCGCCGCGAATACCGGGAAGTGCGGGCGGTGCGGGAAATTGACCTAAGCGTTGAACGGGGCGAGTTCGTCGCGTTTCTGGGGCCCAACGGAGCCGGGAAGACGACGACGCTCAAACTGCTTTCCGGCGTGATCACGCCCACCCACGGTGCTGCGCGGGTCATGGGGCACGTGCCCTGGAAACGCGAGAATGCTTATCGACGTCGATTCGCCTTGGTGATGGGCCAGAAGAACCAGCTGTGGTGGGACCTGCCGGCGCAGGAGTCGTTTCGGCTGCATCAGCAGATCTATCGCATCGATCCCGACGCCTACCAGCAGACGCTGGACGAACTGACCTCCCTGCTGACCGTTCGCAAGCTACTGCAACAGCCGGTGCGCGAATTGTCGCTGGGCGAACGCATGAAAATGGAACTGATCGCCGCGCTGCTCCATTCGCCTGAAGTGCTGTTCCTGGACGAACCGACCATCGGGCTGGATGTCGTGGCCCAGCACAATATCCAACAGTTCCTGAAGTTCTACCAGCAGAACGGCACATTACGATTCTACTGACCAGTCACTACATGAAAGATGTCACGGCGCTCTGCAAGCGAGTGGTGATTATTGCCGACGGTTGCATCCAGTACGACGGTTCACTCAGCGGCATCATCGATCGGTTCAGCGGGCACAAAGTGGTGACACTTCAGCTGGCCGAAGAGCAAGAGGTTGTGAACCTGGAACGCTTCGGCACCCTGTTGGAAATCAAGCTGCCGAAAGCTCAACTGCTGATCGAGCGGCGACAGGTCCCGCATGTCATGGCCGCCATCCTGAACGCCTATGCGGTGGAAGACATTGCCGTCGAAGACCCGCCGCTGGAGGATGTGATTGCCGAGGTCTTCGCCAATGTCAATGCGGCGGGAGGAGTGGAGGGTTGAGAGTGGAGGGTGGAGAGTGGAGGGTGGAGAGTGGAGAGTGGAGAGTGGAGAGTGGAGAGTGGAGAGTGGAGAGTGGAGAGTGGAGAGTGGAGAGTGGAGAGTGGAGAGTGGAGAGTTCTGCCGCCAACCGGAAGACCACGAATCGCATAGGCCAAGATGTACGCGCGCGTCACTTGCTGGTGGACGATCCTGCGGATCGCGTTAGAGGAACGACTGGTGTACCGGGGCGATTTCGCTTTGGGAACGCTGATGCGCTTCCTGCCAATTGTCACGCAGATCTTTCTTTGGTGGGCCATTTTTGACACGATTGGCAACGGTTCGCGAGATGGCGCGTTGATTGCTGGTTACTCGTTTCAGAACATGGTGGCGTACTACCTGCTGACGATGGTAGGTCGAGCGTTTTCGAGCATGCCGGGCCTGGCATCGGGAATTGCCCTGCAGATTCGCAACGGCGAGATTAAGAAGTTCCTGATTCAGCCGATCGACCTGCTCGGCTTCCTGCTGCTCAATCGAATCGCGCACAAGTTGGCCTATTATTCGGTGGCCACACTTCCCTTTGCCTTCGTCTTTTTTCTCTGCCGCGGCTACTTTGTGGAGGGGTGGCCCAACTGGGACGTCCTGCTCTGCTTCCTGCTCACGCTGTTCATGGGATTTGTGCTCGGTTTTTTTCTGGAAATGACGATCGGACTGATCGGGTTCTGGTTTCTGGAGGTGAGTTCCCTGCTGTTCATTTACATGTTGTTCAGTTTTTTCTTGTCGGGGCACATGTTTCCCCTGGACATGTTGCCGCAGCCGTGGGGCCAGATTGTCAACATGCTGCCGCTGAAGTACCTGGCCTACTTTCCAGCCGCCGTATTTCTCGGCAAAGTGCCACACGACGAGTTGATCAGAGCGCTGTGGATCGAAGTGGCGTGGATTGTTGTTTTCGCATTTCTGGCGCGCGTCGCGTATCAACGCGGTGTGCGTCGCTACAGCGGCTACGGAGGGTAGTTGCCGGTGCACAGTCATCCTTCCTACCTGGGTGTGTTGTTGACGTTCGCTCGCAACAGTCTGGTGCGCGACATCATGTTTCGCACCAATTTTCTGTTGCAGACGATTTCGTCCGTCTCCTGGACCTTGATGAATGTCGGGTTCTACCTGATCGTGTTTCACCACACGCCGATGATTGGTCCTGATAGTGGTTGGGGTAAATTCGAGTTCTTTGTTTTCTTGGCGACGACCTGGATCATCAACAGTATGGTTCAAGCGTTTTTCATGCCCAACGCTCAGGAATTCAGTGAGCTGATTCGCACCGGCCATCTTGACTTTGCACTGCTCAAACCGATCGATACTCAGTTCTTAATCTCATTCCAGAAGGTCGAATGGTCGTCGCTCTCGAATCTTGCCGCCGGAATCGTGTTGCTGGCTATCGCCCTGTGGCAGCTCACGACGCGGCCGGAAAATCCTTTGTCGGTGACATCCTGGATGTTGCCCCTGTATGGGGTGTACGTGATGTGCGGCGTTGCCATTCTGTACAGTCTGATGATTTCCTTGGCGGCGACCAGCATCTGGTTGGGCCGAAATCAGACACTCTACAACTTCTGGTTTTACATCACGAACTTCGCGCGTTACCCGATGGAGATCTACAATCGTGGCTGGGGTGTTCCCTTGTGGGGATTCTTCACGTTTGTCGTTCCCGTGCTGATTGTCGTCAACGTGCCGGCACGCATTCTCGCTCAACCTCTCCATCCCCGCAGCAGCTTAAGCTGGCCGCTGGCTTTGTTTGCTCTGGTGGCGACCCTGCTGAGCCTGGTGGTGTCCCGATGGGTATTTCAGCGCACGTTGAAGAGCTATCGGAGTGCCAGCAGCTGAACTGCCCGCGGGGCCAGACGGCTCTGTCTGGCCATCTGAGTTGGACGGTGCCGCTTTCACTTTTATGATCATTTTAAGGCTCTATTAGCACAGGCTTTAACGCCACCGGGCTTGTCCCGGTGGTAGAGCGTTTGACAACTACGACGAACTCGGCCACCCATGAGTTTCCTTCCTGCCGGCCCTCGCCGCCTCCGGCGGCGAGGGCCGGCAGGAAGGTTCGTTTTTCGGCTGCCAGAGTAATCAGTAAACGTAGAACGACCGGGACGAGACCGGTGACGAAGGTCTGTTGTGGAGACACGAGTTACTCATAACCATCGCCGTAGAATAGCGTTGTACAATGACTCAACGCACACAAGCTTTCAAGACACGATCACGTGGGCCTGAGGGCGGCACACGCGGCAGAACTGGCGACCCCAGAGAGACGTGAACTCCATCCGCATTTCTCCCCGCCCAGCAGGATTACCATGTCGCGTCACACATCCCTTTCCTGGCAATATCTGCGACTGTTTCGGCTGCCGAACGTCTTCACTGCGATCGCCGACGTGACCATGGGCTTTCTCTTTGTCTGGCAGTGCCTCCATCCGTTGTTGGTTTATGCCTGCCTCGCGGCCGCCTCGGCCCTGCTCTACACGGCCGGCATGGTTCTGAACGACGTGTGGGATGTGGAGCAGGACCGGCGAGAACGTGCCGATCGCCCGATTGCCTCCGGACGCATCGGGCGGCGGCAGGCCCGCCGAGTGGGATTTGGGCTGTTGTTGAGCGGTGTGGTCTTCGGTGGGGCTGCGGGTTACCTGGGGTTGGTTCCAGTCGCGGTGCCGTGGCGAGCCGGCGTGGTTGCCACGTTACTGGCCGTCATGGTGGTGTTCTATGATGCCGTGCTCAAGCGGACGCCGCTCGGTCCGCTGGCCATGGGAGCGTGTCGCCTGCTGAATGTCCTGTTGGGAATGGCCGTCGCAGCGCCGGCGGCTGATCAAGGAATGGTCTGGTTGAGCTACACCGAGTCTCAGTGGCTGGCCGCTGCGGGCATCGGTGCGTACATCGTGGGCGTGACGTGGTTCGCGCGTCGTGAGGCCACGCAGAGCAGTCGGATGCAGCTGGCTGCCGGGACGGTCGTGATGTCAGCCGGCATTGCACTGCTGGGGTTGATCTATCAGGCGTTACCCGCCGGGATGCCCAAAACGCTGCAACGGGAGACGACGTGGTTTCTGCTGTTAGGTCTCCTGGCGTTCACGATCATCAGGCGCTGTGGCATGGCGGTGGCGGATCCCACACCGCGACGCGTGCAGTTGGCGGTCAAAAACGCCCTCTGGTCTCTGATTGTGCTCGACGCCGCCGTGGCCCTGTTGGTCGGACCGCCGGCCTGGTCGTTGGTCATTGTGGCGTTATTGATCCCCACCATCGTCCTGGGGCAATGGATCGAGTCGACGTGAGCGGAGTCATAGGAGGATCCTGCCTCGTGCCATCGGTCAGGCCCGCCAGTGCTAAGTGACGCATGCTTGTCAATGTGTGATGTCAAGGTTCCCCGGGTGGGGATTGTACTGTCTATGCGGAATGTGACGCCAGTCGTTTGGGAAATGAATCGTTTCTGGTCGAATGCGTCGGATTTTCACTCTCACCGCAACGGTTCGGCCGGTGAAAGAAACTAGGTTTTGTTGGAGGAAGGAGGCGCGACCGGTTGTGAACTCCGGCATTCAAGAGACGTTGAGACTGTTAACCGAGACGGCGAACGAAGCCGCCGTGCCGGTGCTTCTGGCTGCGCTGGATGCCTACGATCCCGCGGTTCAGGAGGGAGCGTTGACCGCGATCTTGGGACGGCGGCGTGGCGCCGGCGCGGGCGCTCGTGCGGCGTTGGAGTCGCTTAAGTGAACGGTGGAAACGGCGGATCGCCGAAAATCCTCGGCGCATCGCCGCGGCCGTGCGCGACGCCGTGTTGAGTTCGGATGGCGAGCTCTGTGCGAATGGTTGCGAAGCCCTGCTGACGATCCGTGAGTTCGAATTGATACCGGCCCTGGTGACGGCCATCCAAGAGCCCGAGAACCCCTATGCCGCGATGGTGGCCGAGACGCTGATCGGACTGTGCGAACTACTGCAGGACGAAATCTCCGGGCCCCGGCAGAAGCAGAGACTTCGCGAGCCGCTGCGCGTCTGCCAGCACGTGCTGCCCAGCTTGGAGCGAGCCGTGGATCGCTACGAACAGCATCGTCATCGCGAGGTGGTGGAAGCCTTTCTCATGTTGACCAATCAGGAGAATGCGCTGCTTAAACGCGTGCTCTGCACGCCGCGTCACCCCGCTTATCTGGTGATTACCGAGATTCTGGGAAACAGCTCACGAGTCTCCGTCATGCGTCTGGTGTTGAACCTGATGGAATCCCGTTTCGCACCCTCCGTCGCGATGCAGGTCGTCTCGCATCGCCGCGACCTGGCTTTCGTCCGCTTGTTGCTGCAGCGACTGGCCAACACGGCGTCGCGTAGCCTGCTGATCAGTCTGCGGAGGGTGGATTCGATTCAGTGGTTGATCGGTGATCTGAGCACGCTCGACGCGCTGACCGAGCAAGAACAGGCGGCGGCGGTGCAAGTGGTCATGGCGTCGAACATGAATCGCATTGAGGCCTATCGGGCGATCGAGTACCTGTTGCGGCAGGGCCGCGTGGCCGGACGCCGCGCAGCGGCTGGCGCCTTGGCCGAGTTTGGCGGAGCGGAAGCCAATAAACTGGTCATTGACGCGCTGCAGGACCCGGATCCCCGTGTGCAGGCAAACGTGGTGGTCCAGTTGCGCGATCGCGGCATACCAGGCGCCATCTCGCGCTTGATTCAGCTGCTGGACAGTCCGCACGAAGTCGTTCGGAATGCGGCGCAGTCGTGCCTGGTGGAATTCAATTTCAACCGATACATCACCGTCTTCGATCTGATGGAAGACGATATTCGTCGCAGCACCGGCTTGCTGGTGATGCGTATTGATCCGACAGCGGTCAGCCAATTGGCCGAGGAGCTGAAAGCCCGCACCAGAACGCGCAGGTTGCGAGGGTTGGAGGTCGCCATGGCCATGGATGCGGTCCAGCAGCTGGAGCCGCTGATTATCGGCCTGCTCAAGGACGACGACCACTTCGTGCGCGCCGAAGCGGCCCGCACGCTCGCCTACTGCGGCTCGCCGTTGGCTCAGGAGTCGTTGCGCGCAGCCTTGATGGACCGGAGCGTGGTGGTGCGCAAAGCGGCCGAACAGTCCATGCGCAAACTCTCGGAAACGGGACGCATGACGACGGCCGGCAACTTTGCTGCTGCGCTGCGATTAGCCGAGTTGAATCCGCTAATGCAGGATCCACAGGAGCCCTAGCCGTTGAGACATTTTTCCCGAAGTCAACAGTGCCTGGCCCCGTGCATGCTGTCCCGTTCATGGCCAGACCATGGGAGACATGGAGGGAGTGTACGATGAATATGGCGGACTATTGCCCACAGGCCGCGTCGCTGATCCTGGCTCAGACCGATCGCATGAGCACCGTATCAGAGCGATTTCAGAGCGACGGTACCGACATCTCGGCGACGCAAATCGTGGTGTTCGTGGTCCTCGCCATGGTGATCGCCGGAGTCGTTGGATGGGCTGCGCCTGGCAGCCTTGCGAGATGGGCGGAGTTATCAGAGTCCCAAGCGACTGTTTCGTGACCTCTGCCGCTTGCATGAGCTGGATTGGTCCCGCCGCAAACTGCTGCAACGGTTAGCCAAAGCACGCCAATTGGAGCATCCGGCACAGCTGTTTCTGGAGCCAACCTGGTTCGATGCCGCCAACTTGCCCGCCCCGCTGCAGCCCTTTCGACAGCAACTGGCCCAGCTCAAACAACACCTGTTCCAGCGGCCATCCCCAGCCACCGCGGGGCAACCCGCTCACCAGGCCGTGTCAGCAACACCCACACGCGCGAACTAGAAAGCTCCCTCGCTGCCGCGTGGCGGAGTTCGCTTGCGGAAAGCTGGCGCTTCGCCCGCCTTCTCGACAGCGTCTGGGCTGGCCCCTTCGACCGCGGTCGCCTTGCCGGTTCCCAGTGTGATCGTCTTGACGTCGGCTCGCCAGCCCATCAGGTTCAGCAATTTGTCGATGCTTATACGGTCGACACCGATTTCGATGGCCGCTTTCATCTTCTGGGCGAAATCATCCTTCATTTCCTGGTCGGTGTCGCCGGTAGGCGTCTCGCTGCGGTCTTCACCCTGCACCAGGTAACGCGTCTGGGGCGTGACGGTGTCGTCCACCACACCGCCGTTAATCTGGATGAGTTTGGTCAGCAACTCCACATCATTCTGGCCGCTTCCGGTAACATCGACGAAACCGGCGATGGCAATGTGGATTTTTTGGCCAGGTGACCAGGCGGGAGAGAACACCAGGTCGCCGGGCATGATGATGTTGGCGAGCTGATCTTCCAGGACCCTGCATAGCGCCACATGTTCACCCAGAATCTGAAGCACCTCGATCCGCCCCTTCGGCTTTGCCTGCATGATTCCGGTGGTCCCTTTGTCGAAAATGCTGAAGGTCTGCTGTATGTTCAGGTTGTCGGCTGAACCGACGTCGATGTACAGCACTCCCTCCCTCTGGTTGACAGAGGTAATCACCGCATCGGGAACCTCAAATGAAGTCTGCTGGAGATTGTCGATCTCCAGACGCATGTTGTCGATGATGCTCACCATGTCTTGAATGCGCTTGCCCGTCGTCTTGCGTTCCTCCTCGATCTGGGTATTCAATTCGACCAGCCGATTGTCCTTCTCAGCTACCTGGCTGGCAATCGCCTCCATATTCGTCCGCAAATCGTTCAGGTCCTTCGTAAACTTGTCCCGCTCGCTGGTCAGATCGTCGCGGGCTTTCTGCAAGGCCGCTTGCGCGTTGTCGAATTGCTTCTTGGAAGTTTGCTCCAGATTCGTCTTCTCTTGGGTCAGCTGGGCTTCACTGCGGCGCAGGTCGGACAACTGTTGATTCAGATCGCGGATGCGCGACAACAAAAAGGCGGGCAGGGATTCGTAATTGCGGGCCGTATCGTAGGCCTCCGCGGCTGGACCAAAAAGAATCATGTTGTTCTCAAAGCTGCGGCGGATCTGCGTCATCGTGGGATCGTCACCTTCGCCGCCCGGAATGTTGGCCAGATCGTCCGCCACCTCTTGCATTGTCTTGCCTTGGCCGGTGATCATCTTCTCTAAAGTTTGGGCTTTGAACCCGGCCTTGGCGAGATCGGCGCGGGCGGTCGTCAGTTGGCTCTCCGCCGACTCGGCCTTACCGCGTTGTGTCTCCGCCTTGCTGTAGAAGACATAGGAGACCAGACACAACCCGACGGTCAGCATGACCAACAAAATGAGTGCGATGTGGAGGCCCTGGTTCTCTCGCGATGCCATACTGAACACTCCTGATACCGCGGAATTCCGCAAAAAAACGTTCGACAACCGAGTTGGTTGCTGCCAGTCTGAAATTCGATAAGATGCCCCGGCTGCTCGTTTTGGAACCTAAAGGTCCGCAGCCGAGTGACATACCCCCGAGGGGGGCACGGCGATCCGGACCGACCGAGCTCCACTAAACTGCTGCAGGGCAAGAACCTAGGTCGAGTGTAAACGCGACCCGAGTGACTGTCAATAAATTCTGCAATTCGGGGGAGTTGGAAAAACTGGGAAAAGAGACGGTTTGGTGCGGTCGTGTCGGTAGGGTTGCCGAAGTGCGGTACCTTTGGGGGGCAATGACGCACTCGACTTAGCGTCCCAGGATCCCTCTCTGTCCTTGGATGTGGAACGCCGCAGTTCGGATGGCGAATGTTGCTTGTGCGGCGTGAAAATTGAAGGGAAATATTCGATGAGCGACAAGTCACGGCAACGGCGACTGGCCGGTTTTGAGGACCACGCCGGTCTATCGGACGACAACGAGCCGAGCGACCGAGCTTCGACGGCCGGCGGTCCCGGCGAAGCGACACGAAGTAACAACGTGACGGGGAAACGCCAGTCGGTGGCACCGCAAGCCATGTCGTCCGCGTTGAATGTTGGCGGTCCGCGACTGGACGGCCAACGCGTCTACGTGCTGGATTGCCATTCGCTGATCTATCAGGTCTTTCACGCTCTGCCCGAGATGAGTGGTCCGGCGGGACAACCGGTGGGGGCCATTCACGGTTTTTTGCGGGACGTTGTGGATGATTCTCGACAGGAGAAAGCCGGACCATTTGCTGTGCGCGTTTGATCCACCGGGGGAGACGTTTCGGCACGAGATCTACGACCAGTACAAGATCCACCGCGCGCCGATGCCAGATGATCTGCGGCCTCAGATACCGAACATTCAGCGTTTTCTCGCCGCGTTGGCCATTCCCGTTTTGTCGGTGGACGGTTATGAAGCGGACGATGTGCTGGCCACGGTCGCCTGGCAGACGCAGCAGCTTGGTGGCGAGTGTTTTCTGGTGACCAGCGACAAGGATTGTCGGCAGTTGATCACCGATCAGGTGAAGATCTACAACATTCGCAAGAACGAAGTCATGGACGCGGCGGCGGTCGAGAAGCAATGGGGGATTCGACCGGACCAGGTGGTCGATTTCCAGGCCCTGTGGGGCGACTCGACCGACAACATTCCAGGTATCGCGGGTGTGGGGCAGAAGACGGCGGCGCAGTTGTTGTCGGAATACGGATCACTGGAGGGAGTTTTTGAGCACGTGGAGAAAATTTCCGGCGCGAAGCGGCGGGAGAACATCCGTGCCGGTCACGATTCGGCCCTGATGAGCCGCGAGTTGGTTCGTCTGGCGCGCGACGTACCCGTGCAGGTCGATTGGGACGCGGCACACGTGGGCGGGATCGACCGGGACGCCGTGCTGGATCTGTGCGCGGAGTTCGGATTCCAGGGACTGCGGGAACGGCTGACAGGTTTGTCCGTAGCGGGAGCGCCATCGGCCTGGGAGAGCACATACGAGACCGTCGCCAGCGAGACCGCCCTTGCGCAGCTGGTGTCCGAGCTGGGGCGGCAGTCACGCGTTTCGGTCGATACGGAAACGACGTCGCCACACGCCCGGTGGGCAGACATCGTGGGGTATTCCTTCGCCTGGAAGCCAGGCCGTGCCGTGTATGTGCCGGTCCGCGCTCCGGCGACGGATCCGAAATTGGAATCCTCCAAAACGCTCGAAGCACTGCGCCCGTGCTGGAGAATGATCAAATCCAAAAGGTGGGGCAGAACCTGAAATACGACATGATTGTGTTGCGTGGGGCGGGAGTGCGGCTGCGAGGCACGGCCTTCGACACCATGGTCGCCGACTATCTGCTCGCTCCCGGTGAACGGAACCACGGCATCGATGATTTGGCGAAACGGTATTTGAATCACGACACGATCAAGATCAGCGAATTGATCGGGAAGGGTAAGAAACAGAAGCGGATGGACCAGGTGCCCGTCGCGCTGGTCACCGCGTACGCGGCGGAAGACGCGGACGTACCTTTGCGATTGGCGACGATTCTGGCACGGCGTCTGGGCGAGGAGGGGTTGGAGGACCTGTTCTACCAGTTGGAAATGCCGCTGATCGAGGTGCTGGCGGAAATGGAGTTCAACGGCATCCGGGTCGATGTTCCCTTGCTCAATCGATTGAGCGAGCAGTATGGTCGCCGCATGGCGGAGCTTGAAAGCGAGATCTATGAGCTGGCTGGCGGCGCGTTCAACATTGATTCTCCGAAGCAATTGGCGAAGATTCTCTTCGACGCGCTGGGGCTGCCAGTGGTTAAGAAGACCAAGACCGGGCCCAGTACGGACGTCAGTGTGCTGAGCCAATTGGCGCTCGAACACCCGTTGCCAGCCAAAATTATCGCATATCGTCAGCAGGCAAAACTAAAGAGTACGTACGTGGATGCTCTGCCGGCCTTGGTGCATCCCCAGACGGGTCGGGTTCACACGTCCTTCAAACAGGACGTGGCGGCCACGGGGCGTTTAAGCTCGACCGACCCGAATTTGCAGAACATACCGATTCGTACAAGCGATGGGCGCGAAATCCGAGCGGCTTTTGTGCCCGGATTTCCCGGTTGGAAACTCCTGTGCGCGGATTACTCCCAAATCGAACTGCGCGTGCTGGCACATTTTTCTCGAGACGAAGCGCTGGTCGCGTGCTTTTGCCGAAGACCGCGACATTCACGCTCAGGTGGCCAGCGAGGTATACGCCGTGGCTTTGGAGGACGTTACCGCGGAGATGCGGCGCGCGGCCAAGGCGGTCAACTTCGGAGTGATCTACGGCCAGAGCCCGTTTGGGCTGGCCCAAGCGCTGTCCATCGAAAAGGCCGAGGCCACGGCATTTATCGACGCCTACTTCCAACGCTATCCGGGGGTGGACAAGTTTATGGTTGAGATACTGGCAGCCTGTCGAAAAAACGGGTATGTTAGTACTGCCCTGGGACGCCGCCGCGCGATCCAGGGAGCTCGCGACCCTGCGCTTCGCGACGGCTCTCGTCAACGGAACCTACCTGAACGCATTGCTATCAACACGGTCATCCAAGGATCGGCGGCGGACCTGATCAAACAGGCGATGATTCGAGTCCATCATCGGATGCGACGCGAAAAGCTCCAGGCACGCTTGTTGCTCCAGATTCACGACGAACTGGTTTTCGAAGCGCCTCCGGAAGAACTTGACGCTTTGACCGCGCTGGTTGTGGGCGAAATGTCCGCCGTAGGCGAGCTCTCGGTGCCGCTGAAAGTCGACGTCAAAACAGGCGCGAACTGGGCCCAGTGTGATCCGGTCGGCGGGAGTGAGAGGGTGAGTGGGTGAGAATTTGTTTGCGGTTACTGTGATTTGCCATCAATCGACTCCGCCGTTGCCGTATCGTAAGTGCGGGAGTTGTTTGTTGTTTGGCATGAAATAGCTGCGGCCATTGCGATGGTAGTGATAGGAGTTACGGGTGGTATCGCCAGCGGGAAAACCTTTGTGGCTCGGGAACTGGGTCGCCGAGGTGCCGCCGTTGTCGACGCTGATCGCGTGGGGCATGCGGTCTTACGCACGGCCGGCATCAAGGCAGCACTTTACGCTCGCTGGGGAGATGCTGTTTTCGGAACAGCCCCGTGGGAAACGAACGAGAAGTAGACCGTGGAGCGGTTGCTCGGCGCGTGTTTGCCCCTCCGCCGGACGGTCCGCGCGAGCTGGCATACCTTGAAGGTCTGACGCACGATGCGATCGGCGCGCGGATCGCGCGGCGGCTGGAACGGTTGGCACAAAGCACGGCGGTGCTGAGCCGCGGTACTCGATGCGCCGGTTTTGTACAAAGCGGGTTGGGACGCGTATTGCGACCAGATTTTGTTTGTTGAGGCGCCTTGGGAGGTGCGAGCCGCCCGGGCCGCTCGTCGTGGATGGTCACGGGAGCAGTTGCGGGCTCGCCAATCGATGCAGCCGCCGTTGGACTACCAGCGGGGCCGCGCGGATGTGGTGATCGACAACGGCGGCCCACTCGAGCAAACAATTGAGCAAATTGAGAAGTTCTGGCAATCTTTAACCGAGGAGCACAAGAAAAACGGCTAACCTGCGGGAATTTTGGCGAACCGGCCTTCACCTGAAGGCGGGAAGCTCGATAATGAAAGAGATGGATAATTCTGGTCCAGCCTCTCTGTGACGTCTGCTTTTCGGACAAGGTGACCTAGGCCGCCCGGACCGGTCTGGTCCCTGGCAGCCTGTCCTTCATGCACGAATCATCACCCACCACCTGGTACCATCCGTGTGCCTGGTCCGTTCGCTCATCAGGAGCTCCCTTGCCATGACCCACTCCAATTCCAAGAGTTCGGACTCGCGTGGCGATCGTCGCAGAGGACCCTCGCGGCGACGCCTGGAAACCAATACCTCTCAACGAACCGACGAGCAGTCAGAGGGAGCGGACGGTTCGGACACGTTCTCGTATGACGACGAGGCCAACGGTCCGTTATCGCTGGCCGAAGAGCTGGCCGTGGAGGCCGATCGGGGCGTGAAGGACGAGACCAACGATCGTTACGAGAAGATCAAACAGGGCGAGATCCACATTGCGGAGCTGCAGAAGCTGAATATGTCGGAGCTGATTGACGAGGCCCGGCGAGAAAACGTGACGGACGTAGCGGGCATGAAGAAGCAGGACCTGATCTTCCGCATTCTGAAAGAACGCGTGAAGATGAACGGTCTGATGTACGGCGAAGGGACGCTGGAGATACTGCCGGACGGTTTCGGGTTTCTGCGCAGTCCGGACTATCACTACTTGTCGTGTCCAGACGACATTTACGTCTCCCCCAGTCAGATCCGCCGATTCGGTCTGCAAACGGGCTCGACCGTGTCGGGCCAGATACGTCCGCCGAAAGAGAACGAGCGTTACTTTGCCTTGCTGCGGGTCGAGGCGATCAACTACCAGGACCCGAACTTGATGGCGGACAAGGTCAGTTTTGACGACCTGACGCCGCTGCATCCGGACACTCGTATTGTGATGGAGACGGAAGCTCAGGAGGTGGCGACCCGCGTGGTCGACTTGATGTCTCCGATCGGGTTTGGGCAGCGCGGTCTGATCGTCAGCCCGCCGCGCGCCGGCAAGACGATTCTGCTGCAGAAAATGGCGCGGTCGGTGCTCAAGAACTTTCCCGAGGCCTACGTCATCATGCTGCTGATCGACGAGCGCCCCGAAGAAGTGACCGACATGGAGCGGGAGGTGAAGGGGGCGAATTGCGAGGTGATTAGCTCGACTTTCGACGAGCCGTCGTCACGCCATGTGCAGGTTTCTGAGATGGTGATCGAGAAAGCCAAGCGGATGGTCGAGTACGGCACCGACGTGGTGATCTTCCTGGATTCGATCACGCGTTTGGCTCGGGCCTGGAACGCGGAGTGTCCCGCAATCGGGAAAGATCCTCTCGGGTGGCCTGGATGCCAACGCGTTGCAGAATCCCAAGCGGTTTTTCGGTTCGGCGCGGAAGGTGGAAGAAGGTGGGTCGCTGACGATTATGGCCACCGCGCTGGTCGATACGGGCAGCAAGATGGATGAAGTGATCTTCGAGGAATTCAAGGGGACGGGCAACCTGGAGATTCTTCTCGATCGCAAGCTGGTCGATCGCCGCATCTGGCCGGCGATCGACATCAACCGCAGCGGGACGCGCCGCGAAGAAATGCTGATGGATCCGGAAGAACATCGTCGGGTCTGCGTTTTGCGGCGCGTGCTGAGCGAAATGAACTCTCCCGATGCGATGGAACTGCTGGTCACGCGGTTGCAGAAGACAAAAACGAACGCCGAGTTTCTGATGAGCATGAACATGAACGGGTGAAATTGCGGCGTGCCGCTTGGCGATCGCTTTGATTCTCTTGACAAGGACTGGTGCCCAATGCCCAATCAACTTGACGGGACGTTGTCGGCCCCGACGGATGCTCGATTCGCCATCGTGGTGGCCCGCTATAACCAGGCCATCACCGATCGGTTGCTGGCCGGTGCCGTGGAAACACTGCTTTCCCACGGCGTGCGGGACGATGCCATGGACGTGGCACGCGTGCCCGGTGCCTGGGAAATTCCCCTGGTCGCGCGGCGGTTTGCGCGGCAGGGCGACTATGCGGCCGTGGTGTGCCTGGGAGCGGTCATTCGCGGTGAAACCACCCATGATCAATACATCAATCGTCAGGTGAGCCATTCGCTGGGACAGATCGCGCTCGAGTTCGACTTGCCTGTGCTCTTCGGCGTGCTCACCTGCAATACGATGGAGCAGGCCGTGCATCGAGCCGGCGGAAATGTCGGAAACAAGGGGAGCGAATGCGCGGAGGCCGCTCTGGAAATGGTCAACCTGCTGCGGTCCCTGCCGTGACGCGCTGCGCATCTGGGGCATTGTCTGCCTCCGCCGCACAGCGCAAGAGGCGCACCGACCGCGTGCTCAGCTGCCACGCGTTTGCCGATTCCCCAGGCGAGCAGGGTGGCGAGCCGAGATCCTGAAGAGAGCCGTTATCATCGGGTCATACGACGACCGTACCCCTGACTCACAATGGAACCGTTACCTCCATGTCGCGCCGCAGCCGAGCTCGTGAAGTCGTCCTCCAAATCCTGTACGAAGATGATATGAATCCCAGTCACAGCCTGGTTGAGTCCGACAAGTTCTTGCGACAGCGGTTGCATCATGACGGCGAACTGATTGAGTTTGCCGGAACGCTGGTGGCCGGTGTGCGCCGCCATCGCCGCGAGTTGGATGAATTGCTGGCCCAACGCGCCAAGAACTGGAGCTTGAAACGCATGGCGGTGACGGACCGCAACGTGCTGCGGCTCGGTGCCTTCGAGATCCTTTTCACGGACACACCCGACCGTGTGGCGATCAACGAAGCGGTGGAACTGGCCCGGCGCTTCGGTGCCGAACAGTCGCCGCAGTTTGTCAACGGGATCCTGGACCGGTTCCTCCGCGAGACGCCAGATGAAGCCGAAGAAGAGGTACGAGGGTAGGGGGAGGGTCGCGCGGCTCGCCAAGGCCTTGTCGCAGCGGGGCCGCTGAAACGTCAGGTGTGCTGTCGCGAGGCAGCTGAGAAATCTGTTCCATTAGTCGTAGAGATTGCTGTAATTGCCATGGCTCTTTTTGATCGCTTTCGTCAGGGGCTCAAGAAAACCTCCGAGCTGCTGAACACCGATATTCGGGACCTGTTCAAACGCGAAGGACGCCTGGTCGACGAGCAATTCCTGAACGAGCTGTTTGGGATCCTGGTGAAAACCGACATGGGCACCGGTCCCGCCAACGAGATCCGCGATCGTGTGCAGAACGAATATCGTGGACGCGTGGTCGAAATGAAGGACGTTCTGACTTCCATACAGTTTTCCCTGCGGGAACTCATGGCGCAGGATCAGCAGCCGATCACGCTGGCCGAGAGTGGCCCGACAGTGATTCTGGTGGTGGGCGTCAACGGTTCGGGCAAGACAACTTCCATCGCCAAGCTGGCGCACATGTTCATCGCTCAAGGACGGCGCGTCGTGTTAGGTGCTGGCGATACGTTTCGTGCGGCAGCGGTGGAACAACTCACGATCTGGTCCCAGCGGATTGGTGCCGAGATCGTAACGGGCAAATCGGGGGGGGATCCTGCCAGTGTTGCCCATCGAGCCGTGGCCCAAGCGGTTGAGTCACAAGCGGAGGTGTGCATTATCGACACAGCCGGACGGTTGCAGACCCAAGTGAACTTGATGCAGCAGCTCGACAAGATCCGACGCGTCGTCGGCAAACAGATTCCCGAGGCTCCGCATGAAGTGCTGTTGGTGCTCGATGCCACCGCCGGTCAAAACGGGATTAGCCAGGCCAGGGGATTCTCGGACGCGGCGGGCTGCACGGGGATCATTCTGGCCAAATTGGACGGCACCGCCAAAGGGGGTGTGGTGATTCCCATTCGGCGGCAGTTCGAACTGCCCGTGAAGTACATTGGCTTGGGCGAGACGGCAGAGGACTTGGCTTTGTTCGACGCCGACCGTTTTGTCGAAGCGTTGTTCTAAGCCGCGGATGCCGCCGGGGTCCACAGCCGCGCTTTTCGCGCAACTCCCTTCTCAGCCTTCCCAGGCGGACAAATCTGTCACGTCTGCGCCATCGGCCGGCCGACAATTGAGATTTCTTTCCCAGTCGCTACGCATTGCCACTTTGTGGGCCTTCGTGACCCGAGAAAGACAAAAACCCGCGCCATTGGGTTAAATCCGACCCGTCTCGGCCGTCGAATACAAACATTGCTACTGGAATCGCGCAGACGGCGGCACCTCGCACGGGTGACCGTCCGCGCAAATCGTGGCGATGACTAACCCACCGCCGAACCCACCATCGATGCCGATTTTTCTCCCCGTGTGTTCAGAAACACATTTTCCCGCCTTTCCCCCACACAGACATCCATTTGCGGAGTACTCATGATGAAAGCCAACCTCGGTGCATTTGCCGCGATGCTGAGTTGTGCGCTGGTTGCTAACTCGGCTTTCGGTCAAACGCTCAAACACCCGGCGTCGGTACGTCCGGCGTCACTGTCCAACGACAGCTACTACGGTTTCTACTACGGCGAGGAAGAAGCATCACCAAGCGATGCTGCTGTCGCCGAGCCACAGGCGGCGGCGCCCGCCGTCGAGAGCCATCATGTAGGTTGCGATCCCTGCAACGGATCCGTTGCCTGTGACGGTGGCTGTGATGGTGGGTGCGGCAGCTGCTGCAGCTCGTCCTGCTATCTGTTTGGCCCCGACGAGGCCTTTGCACTCTGGCCCGAGGACTGCAATAACATCAAGGTTGGTGGCTGGACTTCGCTCGGTTATCACAACAAGGCCACCCCAAGGTCATCTTTTTACGGCCAAGGCTTCAGCTTCAATGACGTGCCCGACCAGTTGAATCTGCATCAGCAGTGGTTGTACATCGAGAAGACCCTCGATACCGACAGTGGCGACTGGGATTGGGGTGGTCGTGCCGACATCATGTATGGCACCGATGCCTCGAAGACGCAGGCCTTCGGCACCACCGGCGGATGGGATAACGACTGGGATTACGGCGTCTACGGTTGGGCGATCCCACAAGCGTACTTGGAAGTCGGCCGCGGCGACCTTTCGATCAAGGGCGGACATTTCTACACCCTAGTCGGCTACGAAGTCGTGACCGCACCCGGCAATTTCTTCTACAGCCACGCCCTTACCATGTTCAATAGTGAGCCGTTCACGCACACCGGTGTGCTCGGAACCTACACGGCCTCCGAGAACCTGACGGTGTATGCGGGTTGGACCCTGGGCTGGGACACGGGCTTCCGCCAGAACGATGGTGGCAGTAGCTGGCTGGGTGGCTTCGCCTACTCGCTTGGCGAAGACATTACGCTGACCTACATCAGCACGGCGGGCAACTTCGGATGGCGTGGCAAAGACGCTTATTCCCACAGCTTCCTGGTCGATGTGAACTTGACCGAGAAGCTCAACTACGTGTTCCAGACTGACCTGGTTGCGGTTGGCGATGTGACCGGTGCTCCGGGAGGAAGGCCCGAAGACCACGACGATGACATCGGCATCAATCAATACCTGTTCTACGAACTCAGCGACTGCTGGAAGGTCGGCGGTCGGATGGAGTGGTGGAAGGATGACGCGCACTCGTATTACGAGATCACCGGTGGCCTGAACTACCGTCCGATGGCCAACCTTGTGATCCGTCCCGAGATCCGGCACGACTGGCAGCCATTTGCACAATTCGATCAGACAACGTTTGGAATTGACGCAGTTCTAGTCTACTAGGTGATCGCTGCTTCCCGCAGTGGGAAAGCGAACCGACGACAGATCAAAAGGGCCGCTTGGACTTGGTGCCAGGCGGCCCTTTTTCGATGCGTTTTTGTCCGACGGTTCGACTCGGGATGCAGTGTGGCACCGCTGTTGACACGGCACGAACGTCCATCTCACTGACCCCGATACCTCACGGAAGATGGTTCCAGCTGGCGCAAGGTACGGGTCGATCTGCACCCGCCGATGAGCTCCGCAGCAATCGACTCTCTCGGCGCGGACGGAAGACGAGCGCGAACCAAACTATCCACAGCTCGGCTTGCTCGACCCACCCGACCATTCTGAGAGTCAATTCCGGCTCGCCTGGGAGAAAAAGCACCAGCGGCCCGGCAGCGTCGCAGCGTGCATCTCCAACGCACCTGGCACGATGCCCAATTGCGCATCCTGGCCTGCTCGCAAACTGCGCATTCCCTCTGAGAACGCTCGCCTTGTGGCCCGTGTCTGACAATCTTTCGGTGCGCGTAACCTGTTTCTATTTAAGCAGCTGGCGAGTTTCGCTCGTGGTGATCTCTGAGCTTGGCAAGCCGGTTGGCACAGCGATTGCGTCGCAACAGGCCGCGTGGATTTCGACCGGCAGGTCGACGGCCGCCCGGGCGGCGAAGATCTTACTTTGAGGCGACGTTTTTCTCCTTCTGGAAAGGCTGTGACAAATGACTTGGCGACGACTGAGGGTGGGCAGCATCCTCGTAGCGGGACTGACAACAATCTGTCTGGCGTTTTCGGCGATCGGTTTCGCTGAGACCGAGCCGGCCTCTGCAGGGGCGGGTGAACCAGCGCAGGAGGCTGCCACCGAAGAATCCGCCGCCGAAGAATCCGAGGAGCCGTCCGAGGCGGAGATCATCTTTGCGATTGACAACGTCGTGCTGCTGGGAGCGGCCGTGCTGGTGCTCTTCATGCAGGCCGGTTTTGCCATGCTGGAAGTGGGCCTTAACTCGGCCAAGAACACGATGAACATTCTGTTCAAGAACGTGATGGACCTGGCCTTGGGCGTTTTGCTCTACTTCGTGATCGGCTACGGGCTGATGTATCCGGGCGACGCTTACGAGGGCAAGTACTTTGGGTTTGGCGGAATTTGCATCAGCCAGGAGGCGCCGACGGAGCTTTCCGCGGGTACGCTGGATCCTCAGGTTTCCTTCCTGTTTCAGGTCGCGTTTGCCGCCACGGCGGCGACCATTGTGTCGGGGGCCGTGGCCGGGCGCATGAAGTTCGTAGGGTACCTGGTATACAGCGCCGTGCTGACGGCATTCGTTTATCCGATAAGCGGCATGTGGGTGTGGGGCGGTGGTTGGCTGGCCAAGTTTACCGAAACGGGATTCCATGATTTCGCCGGATCGGTTTTGGTGCACGCGGTAGGCGGTTTCGCGGCTTTGGCAGGTGCCATCGTCTTGGGTCCGCGCATCGGCAGGTTTGTCAAGGGCCGTTCGATGGCGATGCCGGGGCACAACCTGGCCTTTGCCGCTCTGGGCGTCTTTATTCTCTGGGTTGGCTGGTACGGTTTTAACCCTGGTAGCCAGTTGGCTTTTGCCGGTGAGGTGAACACGCACGCGACCATGCTGATCGCCGTGAACACCACGTTGGCTGCCGCGGCCGGGACCGTGGCGTCGATGATCCTGGCCTGGATCCTATTTGGCAAGCCGGATCTGACGATGGCTTTGAACGGTGCCCTGGCCGGTCTGGTCGGCATTACGGCCAACTGTGATGCAGTGACGAATTTGGAGGCGATCATTATTGGCGTCGTGGCGGGCCTTCTGGTCGTGGCCGGCATTCTGTTGCTCGACAAGTTGCGGATCGATGATCCGGTGGGTGCGTTCCCGGTGCATGGCTTGTGCGGCGTGTGGGGTGGCATCGCGACGGGCATCTTTGGCGAGTATGAGCTTTCGACACAGATCATCGGTTCGCTGGTCATTCCGTTGTGGTCGTTTGTCACGATGGCTCTGCTGTTCCTGGGCCTCAAAGCCGCCGGTATTCTCCGCGTTTCGCCAGAGGACGAGCAGGCCGGACTGGATATTACCGAACACGGTATGCACGCCTATCCACCGGCACTGGTCGTCGATTCGACCATGGCTCCGGCCGGGGCACCGATTCCGGTTTCTTCAGGCGGTCGGAGTTGAGCTGGGGAAAACAAGTGCACTGCCGCGGGTTTTCCGCGGCAGTCGGTGCTGGATACACCTGAGGGTGTGGTGTATTTCATTCAGCCAGAAGGATGCCCCAACGGCCTTGGGCGGGTGAACGCCTCACCTGCCCGGGCCTGGGGTGTCGCGCGACCTGCTCCCCAGAGCCACGCGTGGCGTCGCGGTTCCTCAATTTTCGATGCCACCAATTCTGCGCTACGGGCACGTGACACATCGAAAATGCCTTGCGGGCCAAGCTGCATCGGGCGGTGTGTGCCGGCTCCCGGGTCGAAGGCCGGACGCCAACGCCGCGTTCAGCGATCTTGCGGGCGCTGTCGGTTACGGATAGATTCTACGAATACTTCAAACAGTAAGTTGAGCGTTCCATGTAGCCGGTTAAGCCGCACGTTAATGCCCCGTTTTCCGCTGGAAGGGGGGTTCACTTCGTACAGCGGCCGACTTGGCAAAGACGAAGGTTTTTCGGGCGTGGGATCGGTGGATAGCGGCAGGCGGGCTGGCAATTCTCAGTAATGCGCTATCTGTAAGGTGTTCGGCGCTAACGACGGGCCGACGATCCACGCTGGCCCGCACGCGAACCTGTGGCCCCTGGAGCGGGTGATCTCAACACGTGGTGGACCGGGCGGCGAGCGATGCCGCCATGCGACGAACCTGGAGTGCGGCAGATCATGAAGCTGATTATCGCGATCATCCAACCCAGTCGGTTGGAGGCTGTGAAGGAAGCGTTGACCGACGTGGAAGTCTTTCGACTGACGGTTATGGACTGCCAGGGCTTTGGACGTCAGAAGGGACAGACAGAGGTTTACCGTGGCCACGAGTTCACGATTAATCTGTTACGCAAAGTGCAACTCCAGATCGGCGTTAACGAAGAGTTCGTGGAACCGACCATCAATGCCATCCTGAAAGGCGGTCGGACGGGTGAGAAAGGGGAAATTGGGGACGGCAAAATCTTCGTCCTGCCGATGGAGGATTGTCTGCGTATTCGGACGGGCGAACGCGGACCCGAAGCAATCTGACAGGGACGTATCCCCTTTGGCGCGGAGATGGCGGCCCAACGGAAGCTGCTGAAAAAGTAGGTCCCGGTTGCCCACGCGGGACCTTGTCGGGTCGAGAACCTCTGGTTTGCGCGTTTCCGCGCGGCAAGCGGGACCTACTATCTGGCTGTCGACGCCAGCATTTCAGCAGCCTCCCACGGCGCTCCCCCGGAAATCCGAAACACGAAATCCCCAAGTCCGAGACAGATCAAGAGCGCGAACAGAACGCGCGGTCTTGGCCGTGCCAAGGGCACGAGTCTCAGCCTGTGACTTGCCCAGAGCGTGGGCGCGTGTTTGTGGCTGCGGCATGCGGCCGCAGCGCGGCGGCAAGATGCCGCCGCCACTTGGGTTGCGGGTAACGCCCGCCTTAAGGATCGTACGCGTCGTAAAACGGATTACGCCCGCGGGGCATCCACTTGGCCATGGCGATGCCGAGGAAATAGAGCAGGGTCAAGGGGGCTGCCATCAAGATCATGCTCATCGGATCGGCCGGGGTCAGGAACATGGAGATCACGAAAATAACCAGCACTGCGATCCGCCACTTCTCCCAGTAGGCCTTGAGCGTGAAGATGCCGATGCGGTTCAGGAAAAACATCACCAAAGGCAACTGGAACGCGATGCCGAATCCCAGCGGCAAAATCAACACAAACCCGATCCATTCGCTGACGCGGGGGTCTGTCTGAATGTCGAGGGATCGGTTGAACTGAAACAGAAAGCGCAACACGTACTGGAATACCACAAAGAAAGCCATGGCCGCACCAGTCCAGAACAGAACCAGGCTGATCGGCAGGAACATGTAGACGTAGCGCTTTTCATGGGGATAGAGTCCGGCGGCCACAAACGACCAGATCTGCCAGAAGATGTAAGGGCTGGCCAATAGCAGGCCGGTGATAAAACCGGCCTTGATCCAGATCATAAACGGCTCTTGGGCACTCAGTGACTGCACGTCGGTGCGTGCCTCGCGCCATATCCGCGTCTTCACCATCCGCTGGCCGGGGATAGGCAGCGGCATATTCGCGATGTCAAAGTCGGTGGAAATGGTCTCGAAGCCATGGGAGCTATCTCCCGCGATACGCTGCAGTTCGGACTGCTCCATGAAGATCTCATCAAACAGCAACCGCTCATCCTTCATGAATTCGAGCAGTTTCTGGGGGATGTCTTTCCCGTAGATGTCGGTCAGTTGCTGTTCGGCCAGCAATTCGTAGTGTTCATCCAAGGCTTGCTTCAAGGGCGTATTGATCCAACGCACCACGTACTTCGCGATGCACAAGCCGATGACGAAGCCGAGCACCAGGCCGACGAGCGACCGGAACAGCACCACGCGGAGCTCGTCGAGGTGCTCACCGAAGGTCATCGTCGTGCCTTCGAATAAATCTTCTTTGGGAGTTTTCGCCATTGGTACGGGACCCCTGTCAGGTGGATACTCGCAAGCGTCAGAAACGATGAGACAAACGGACTAAGGCATCGCATGATCCTTGCTGAGCACAAGAATCCAGCATGCCGTGCCCGCAGCCATCGCTGACCGGGACGCTCTGCAGCAAAACCGCGCACGATCACGGCGATTGTGCAGAACTGTGAGAATCGTACGGAGGGAAGCTGCCGTACCAGGTGAGTTTGGTGGAGGCACCCCTGGATGCCCAACCAGAGCCCATCATAGCAGGCGGCTCGGAAGGCGACAACCGTCACGACTGCCCGCCGGGCCCCGGCGAAGCCTGCTGCCACTCGGCGCCGGGGGCCAGCAGCGGTTACGCTGAGAGCTTGGAAGGTAACGGATGCAGAACGTCCGTTACGGCTCCGCAACGGTCTGTCCGGTGGCACGGTCTGTGTGCCGCTCGCGCAACCCCTTGGGAAGCTGCGGAAATACTAGCGTCGATGGCCAGATAGTAGGTCCCGCTTGCCGAGCGGGACCTCGCATAACAGTGGTTCTCGACGCGACAAGGTCCCGCGTGGGCAGGCTGGATCTACTTTTTCAGCAGCTTACTCGGGTCGCCGCGTCAGGCTCGCCCGGCCCGCCGTGGCATTCCAGGACCTGTATCAGATGTCTCAGATGTCAGGACTCGCGCCGCATTATGAACGCCAACTACCCGCTTCGATTTCAACCCGTGCTGCGCCGATATTTGTGGGGGGGGCGGCGTCTCGAGACGGTGTTGGGTAAGGTTCTGCCTCCTGGCGATGACTATGCCGAAAGTTGGGAACTGGTCGATCACGGTGCTGATCAGAGCCGCGTGATGGCCGGTCCGCTCGTGGGAAGTTCGCTCGGCGACCTGGTTCGAGAGCTGGGGTCGGCTGTGCTGGGCCGGCACGCGCCACAACCGCAGTTTCCTTTGCTGTTTAAGTTCCTCGACGCCCAGAAAAACCTGTCGGTACAGGTGCATCCCAACGATCAGCAGGCCGCTCAGTTAACACCACCCGATCGCGGCAAGACCGAGGCCTGGATCGTGATGCACACCGCGCCGGGTAGTCGGATCTACGCCGGTCTGAAACCGGGTATCGACCGAGAGTCACTGCGAAAATCGGTGCAGGAGGGATGGGCCGACGAATGCCTTCACTGGTTCGAACCGGCCGTCGGCGACTGTATCTTTATTCCCGCGGGCACGGTCCACGCGATCGGAACAGGTCTGGTGATCGCGGAAATCCAGCAGTCCAGCGATACCACTTTCCGCCTGTTCGACTGGAATCGAGTCGGGGGCGACGGCAAACCGCGTCCACTGCACGTACCAGAGTCGCTGGAGATCATCGATTTCGAAATCGGGCCCCGTAGTCCCATCCCTGCTCAGCCGACGAGTCTCGGGCACGTGCAACAACTCGTCGCCTGCGACAAATTCGTTGTGGATCGGTGGCAATTCAGTACCGCCAAATCGCTCGGAGGTGATAATCGCTGCCATATTCTGGTGCCACTCGGCGGCGCGGTTCGGATCGAACGAGATGCCTGCGAAGACGCCTTGAAACGCGGGCAGACGATCTTGATTCCGGCTGCGGCCGGTACCGTGCGACTCGAGCCGATGGGGCGCGTAAGCATGTTGGATATCTATCTTCCTGACGTTGAATCGGGGTTTTGAGCAAGGTCGAGACGGCCGGCTTCCCTCATCTTCGGGCTCCCCTCCAGATTGCCCCATCCCACTCGCCTCCACGCACATTCGTTGCACTTTTGCCAATGCGAACAGCTTGGTGCCGACTCGTAATGCCATGCTCAAGATCCTCGGACGGGGAGTCGATGCTGTCCATGACAGCACTCTGGCGAGGGCAAAACCGTCTCGGATCTGGTATTCGCCTTCTGCTGGAACGGCCGTGCGCGTATAATCCTCCGCCCCTTGGCCTGCGGTGCGTGAATTCCTGTCGGGTTGTTCGATCGACGTAAGCGCCAAGTGTTTTGTCACGATTGAGAATGAGGGTTGCGCCAGAACGGACGGACGTCGTACCACCTTAAGAATAACGCGGTACCCCAATTTTCACCGTTGACGAGGCACCAGGTCGGCCAGAAATCACGCCGGCCATCGAGAACAAGGTGAATTGATATGAAACATGCATGGAAACTGGCGGCGATCACCTTGTTGGCTGCAGGACTCTTCGGTTGCCGAACCGGCAATGCGCTTCTGCGGCCGCCCGGCACAGTTGAGAAGCAGCGTTTTAATGCCACGGTATTTGATCCGTTTGCCGACAACGAAATCGGACCGGAGATTGTCGGGGGCCGGCCGAAGGACTACCAGAAGCCTTTATCCGAGTCCGACCGCAGTCGCCTGTTCCAAAAGGTTTGGAATCCATTCTGAATCAGCGGATCCCGGCTTTTGTGACACTCCTGGGCTCTCCGCCACACAGCCGCTATGATGAAGCGGGTGGTGCTCCCGAGTTCTCCTCACCCCGGTGCTGTGCAGTGGCGCAGATTCACTGAGACACGCTCTTTTTTGGGCGGGTCAGCGGTGTGCGGGACGGATGCCCTGTGAGCGCGGGCAAGCGTTTCCGTTGACGTGGTTCTGGTGGACTGTGCACGCCTGCGCACGGCCCCATTTCTACCGATCGTCCCTCCTCTGAATTGACCCTTTCCTCCCCATTTATGTGGTCCATGCCATGTCCCCCAAGTCACGACACGCGGCCTCGAAGAAGAATGTGATCACGAAGACCGTGACGGGCCGCGGTGACGAGGCGCCGACCGGCGAGCGTTTGCAGAAGGTGCTGGCGGCGGCTGGCGTGGCAAGTCGGCGAGAGTGTGAAACGCTGATCCTGGCGGGACGCGTGGAGGTGGACCGCCAGACCGTCACGTTGTTGGGAACGCGGGTTGACCCGCTGCTCCAGGAGATCCGCGTGGATGGCACTGCGTTGCCCAAGACACGTCACGTCTACTACCTGCTCAACAAACCGGCGGGGGTGGTGTCGACCAATCGCGATCCGGAGAGGCGGCCACGCGTCATCGACCTGGTTCCCTCCGACAAGCGGTTGTTTACGATTGGTCGCTTGGATCGTTCCAGTGAGGGAATGATCATTGTGACCAACGACGGCGAATTGGCGAATCAATTGACTCATCCGCGATATGGCATCGCCAAGACCTATCGGGCCAAAGTGGTTGGTGTGCCGAGCTCCGAGACGTTGCAGAAACTGCGCAAGGGTGTGTACCTGGCGGAGGGCATGGCGCGGGTTTCGTCGTTGACGGTCAGGGGCCGACACAAACGCGGTTCTGAATTGGAGATTGTATTGACCGAAGGGCGGAACCGTGAGATCCGACGGATCCTGGCCAAAGTGGGGCACAAAGTGCAGCACCTGCGACGCATCGCGATCGGACCCGTTCGGCTAGGTCAGCTCAAGCCGGGCGAGTTTCGTGAGCTGACGTTTGACGAAGTAAAGCAATTGCGGCGCGCGGTGCAGCGGATGACCCCTACACCCACTCGCAGTGACAAGCGGGCCAAGACGGGTGCGTCGCGAGACAAGCCAGTCCGTGCCAGCCAAGCGGCAGCACGCGCGGCGAAAGGGGGACCGGCCCAGGGCCATGCAGGTCAACGTAAGACCGCCCAGGGCAAAGGGGCAGGGAGCCGCCGGACCACTGCGGCAGCCACCAGCGGTGCGACGAAGAAAGGTGGCCCCCAGACCGGGCCCAAGGGAACTGGCAAGCCGCGGGCCGGCACGGTTTTGGAGTATGATCGGCCGCCGGAGAGCTCCGGGAAACGTCGGCCTGCCAAGAAGTCTCCCAAGAAGGGGAAACGTCGCTCATGAACAATCCGCTCCATGCCCACTACTACGCCGATGCGGCTTTAGAGCGACGGGTCCCGATCGTCGAAAATGTACTCGTCGCTCGGGACACGTACCTGGTTCGGTTTCCGTGCAGCGAGATCGCCCAACGTATTGTCCCGGGGCAGTTTCTCATGGTACGCCTGGCCGGATGCGACGATCCCTTGATTGGTCGGCCGTTGGCCGTGTATGACGTCGTCCGCAATGACGCTGGCCAGTGTGAGGCAATCGACCTGATCTATCACGTGAAGGGAAAATTTACTCGACGATTGTGTGTCAGCCTGCCGGGACAGCTGCTGGATGTGTGGGGGCCGTTAGGCAACGGCTTTCCGCCGCTGCGGTGCGACCATCTGATTATGGTTGCCGGCGGGGTCGGCCAGACGCCATTTCTGACACTGGCCCAAGAACATCTGGGTCGAGCGCGGTTTGGGACACCACCGCGCGCGGTGACACCGGTACCACAAGTCACGCTCTGCTTCGGTGCGCAGTCGGAGTGTTTCCTGGCGGGCGTGGAGGATTTCTTGAGCCTCGGGGTCGCCGTCGAGTTGGCCACAGACGATGGTTCGCGGGGGCATCATGGGCTGGTCACCGATTTGCTCGAGTCGATGTTCACGCGCCGGACCGGCGTGGTGCGAATCGTCAGCTGCGGTCCGCTGGCGATGATGCAGCGCAGCGCCAAGATCGCCGAGCGTTTCGAGGTCCCTTGCTACGTGTCGCTGGAGACGCCGATGGCGTGTGGGATCGGCATCTGTTTCAGTTGTGTGGCCAAGATCCGCGATGACGCGGGCGAGTGGGATTACAAACGCACCTGCGTGGAAGGCCCGGTCTTCGACGCGACGACCGTCGTCTGGTAGTCGTGGCGAACCGATTGCCCGACTCGGAGTGACGAGCGGTCGGTTATGGTTGCTGCGATTCAGCCGCAGCACCGGCCTCTTCGCGTGGACCAACGCCCTTGGCCACTCGAAGGAGCTTCTGAAGGCGGGATTTCGTGCGGGCAGCGGCATTGGGGTGAATCAAGTTTCGAGCACCGCGCAATCCAAACTGCGTGCGGCCAGACGCAGTTCCTGCTCCGCCTTCTCCAGATCACCCGACTTGACCGTCTCACGAACGCGACGCAGTTGTGATCGCAAGGCTGACTTGGCAGAGCGATTCTGGAGGCGACGCACCTCGTTCTGGCGAAGCCGTTTCTTCGCACTCTTGGTATTTGGCATAGCTGGATCGATTCCTCGTGTGTGGGATTACGCGGGCCTGTCCGTGTCTGTCTCGAGCTTGGACACAACCTGAATATACTTATGGGCAAAAAGTCGATCATTTTGGGTCAACTTTGAGCGATCAACGCACGGGCGGCTGGCCGGGACCAAAACGTCGCGGCGGGGCTAAGAGTCCTCGGAGAATCCATCTTTATGGCGAATCGAATCGATTTTGTCCAGATGCTGCGGCAGGTCTTTGTAATTTGGGTCCTCCAGAGCCAGCTGGCGAAGATGGCGGGCAGCCGTTTCGGTTTGGCCCAGCTGCAGGGCCAGGACGCCGGCCCGATAGAGGGCCTGCTGCTGAGCCGCTGAAAAGGGGGGTATGTCGGGACCAGCCGCAGCCGCACGCTGATAGTGGGCCAAGGCACGATCGAATTGACGCTCGTATTGCAGGCACTCGCCCATTTCCAGGCCTGCAGCGCCCTTCCAAGGCTGGCTATCCGGAATGTCCTCGAGAGTCTGCTTGGCTTGGGTGAAGTTGCCGATTCGCTTCAGACACTGCGCCAACGTGATTTTCCACTCGTGTTCTTCCGGATAGCGACCAACGCGACTGCCCAGCACGTCAATTTCTCGATGTGCCAAATCGGCTTCCAGATCCCAGACAAGTTGCTGCGTGTGCGAATCGGGACTGTCGTGGGCCTGCTGGCATGCCAGCTCGACATACCGTCGCCGTGCGGCAAGATCGAGATCCTCCAGTTTCTCGCGGACGCGAAGATCTCCCGGACAGGCTGCGGCAGCCTGTTGCAGCAGGTCTGCCGCAGCCTCGGGATCTCCCCCGGCCGCGAGTAACTCGGCACACGCCAAAGCCTGGTCGGCATCCGCGAGGCCCAGTCCCTGGCCGTGAAGGGCAGGGGGGGATGCGTGCGCCGCGGGCAGCTCGCCGCATCGTTGCAGCATTTGGCAAGCCTGGGGATCGTCTGGCAATTGATCCGCGATACGCTGCCAGCAGCGACGTGCCTGAATGAATAACCCCATACGGCCGAACGACTTGGCACAACGCCGCTGTACTCGAACGTTCTGCGGATGCGCCTCATGGGCGGTCATGCAATAGCGCAGGGCCACGTCGGCATAACCCAGGTTTTCACTGGCCTCGCCCAGTCCGCACAGAACGGA
Source organism: uncultured Planctomycetota bacterium (assembly GCA_963700575.1). Taxonomy (GTDB): domain Bacteria; phylum Planctomycetota; class Planctomycetia; order Pirellulales; family Pirellulaceae; genus JAJRVM01. The sequence goes on from CAVOYC010000019.1 coordinate 89,979, forward strand.
AGGATCGTCAGGCCGGACAACGATAAGCTGGAGGCCGTAGTGCGTGACGCGATCCCAATTGGATGCCCGCAGCGCACGGTCAAAGGCCAGGCGTTGAAAGCGCCCACGCCAGCGTCCGCTTTGCGGCGGGGCGCGACGCAGTGATTGTAGGAACGTCTCGACGAAAAGCAGATTACCTGGATCGGCCTGGACGCACTGCCACAGCAGATCGCGGGCGGTGGCAAAATCGGGAACGGACTGCGAGCACAACGCGAAAGCGCGCTGGTATTGTGACTTGAGTTCACGCGCTATCATGGCAGGCTTGGCCGAATGCGTGCTCGTCATGCTTCGGATCGATGCTGAAAGTTCAGGGGCTCGTCGGTTCGCGCCACGCGTCACGCCGGACCCGATGGCAGTGGAAACTGAGGGTGGTTCGCAGGCGGTCACTGGTCAGCGGGAGCCGTCAGGGTAGTAGGGACAATCTGACCCCTTCGCCCGAACGCGTGAGTTTGTCAGAGCTGGGGAGATCATGGCTTGCGGAAAAATCCTACACCCATTACCAATGTTAACGTTCACTGCCCATTGTAGCGGAACGTCCTGGCCGATCCCGAAGAACGCTGCCAAATCACTCTGCGGGACAAGGCCCGCGGCAGGGACGCAATCAGTGTCAAGAAAACGCGGTTGTGCCATCGCCTGAATCACACGAGATGTCCGAAAAACAGCCAGCATCGCGCGGAAAAGTCTATTTTGTGGGCGCCGGTCCAGGGGCACCAGGACTGATCACGGTGCGTGGTGTCGAGTGTTTACAGAAGGCGGACGTGGTCCTTTACGACTATCTGGTGAACCCCCGGATTCTCAAGCACGCGCGCGATAATGCCGAGTTAATTTGTCTGGGCCAACACGGACAGTCGCGAATCTGGTCGCAGTTGGAAATCAACGCGCTGGTCGTTGAGTCGGCGTTGGCCGGTCGAGTCGTTGTCCGGCTCAAAGGCGGCGACCCGGCTGTTTTTGCTCGCGGTGCGGAAGAAGTGAAGGCGTTGGTCGAGCGCGGGATCCGGTTTGAAATCGTGCCGGGCATCACCGCCGCGCTGGCTGCCGGCAGCTATGCGGGAATCCCGCTGACGCACCGCCAGTTTGCCTCCGCCGTGGCGCTGGTGACCGGACAAGAGATTGGCTCGAAGACGTCGGCCAGCTTGGATTACGGCCGCTTAGCGCATTTTCCAGGCACCTTGGTGGTGTATATGGGTGTCACGACGGCGGCTACCTGGACGGAGGCCTTGATCCGGGGAGGGATGTCTCCCGATACGCCGGCGGCCGTCATTCGTCGCTGCAGTTTTCCCAATCAACGGACGATTCGCTGTAGCCTGGGTGAGTTAGCTGAGTTGTTGTCGGGGGCGGACAAGATACGGCCGCCAGCGGTCGTGGTGGTCGGCGCGGCGGCCGCGTTGCCTGAGTCGTTGTCGTGGTTCGAACAACTTCCGCTGTTCGGTCAGCGGATCCTGGTAACCCGACCTGCCCATCAGGCTGCGAACCTGGCGGACCTGCTGGAAGAGGAGGGGGCCACGGTCATGATGCAGCCGGCCATTGAGCTGCGTGAACCAGATGACTGGGGGCCCGTGGATGCTGTTCTTTCCCGCCTGTCTGATTTTGACTGGTTGGTGTTTTCCAGTGTCAATGGAGTGCACGCTCTGCTGGGTCGTTTAGAGGCCGGCGGTCGCGACATGCGAGCGTTGGGCGCGATGCGGCTGGCGGCCATCGGGCCTGCCACGGAAGAGGCTCTGCGCACTTATCATCTGCAAGTGGACCGACATCCGTCGCGCTACCAGGCCGAGGATCTGGCCGAAACACTGATAAGCGAGGCGTCGGGTCAACGATTTCTGTTGGCCCGCGCCAGTCGTGGACGCGAGATTCTGGCCGAGCGACTGGTGGACGCGGGAGCTGAAGTCACACAAGTGGTGGTTTACCAAAGCGTGGATGTGACGACGCCCGATGACGCGGTGGTCGCGGACCTGCACCGAGGCGATATCGACTGGACCACCGTCACCAGTTCCGCCATCGGTCGATCGCTGGTCAAGCTCTTCGCCGAAGATCTTGCTCACACACGTCTGGCAAGTATCAGCCCCATTACCTCCGCCACATTGCGGCAGTTGGGATGGGAGCCGACCGTGGAAGCCCGTGAGGCGACCATGCAGGGTGTGGTCGATGCGATCGTGCAATACCAGCCCTAGTGTTTTGTTACAGCTAGGAATTGGGGTGCCACTGGCTTTTCCAGTGCTTTTCTGCCTATCCGGCAAGACTCCACTGGAGGAGCTGCACCCGACTCGAAGATTAAGCTGTGACAAAGCACGAGTGTTTTGTCAGGCCTAAGAATTTGGGTTGGGCCGAGACGCATCTGCGACACCGCGTCCTCGTCTGTCGCTCCGGAAAGGCAGCCCATTTCGACACCGTGACTTGACCCTAGTTCTTCGTGTGGCCGAAGCCCTCGTTGTTTTACACATCTGCCGCTTACACTTCCGCTGGGCTGGTCCCAGTGGGAGTGACAACTGGCCAGCTACATTCGGCACCGTGAGCATCATTTCTAGCATCACTTTCTTCTGCTCTCCGCCGGGCTTGTCCCGGGGGAAGCGGCGACTCTCACGCTACAGCACCGGCGACAGTCGTTACTCCCCCCGGGACAAGCCCGGCGGAGAGTACAGGAATTGTGTGGGGGACAGGTAGCCAACCAGTTGTGATCCCACTGGTACCAGCCCAGTGGAAATCTGACTTGTGTAAAACAACGAGGCGCGATGCCCCAGGCTACGATGACAATGGCCTTCGGCCCAAATTCCACGAATCGTGAGAAGTGATTTAGTGCCTCGGTAACTTCACAAATCGGAGTGAAGCTTGTGTCCCAACGCGGTACATTTGTCTCGCCCCAACACCGGTTCTTGATCGTGACAAAAACTGGGAAGGCAGGGCTGAGCCGCCTGATCTACCGTTGATAGATGGGCAAGTAAGCCTTGTCGAGCTGCAGAATGATCAGATTGCAGGCCGTGACGTAAATCGGAGCGATGTTGCCGTCCCAGCTGCCGTCGCTCTTCTGCTCGCTGGCATATCCGATCGTACAACTTGTCCCGGAATGGCGCCCACTCGTCATCGCCCTGGCGATACACAACCTGTGCATAGTAGAGATAGGTGTAGTGCCAGTGCCCAAACGAACGGACCGTGTCGCCCAGTCGATAGAGGTTCTTCTTGCAGTATTCCAGCATGGCCGGCACATGTTCGCTGTCGTAGTCACCGGCGTTGTAAAGTGCGGCCAGAGCGGCAGCCGTGATCGCGGGACGAGAGCTGCCTCGATTCGTCGAACTGTACGAAATGCCCCCATCGGGGTTCTTGCAGCCGTAGATGTACTTCTTGGCTTTTTCAATCACCTCCGCCGGCACCGACAATGCCGGCGTTGCGGCACCCGCGCAGTCCCTGTACCTGGGTGATCGTCGTCGACCCTTCGTCGAAGTTGTTGCCGTCCTTCGCGCTCACGTAGCCCCAGCCGCCAGAGCGAGTCTGAGCCTGGCCGCTGAACTCGACCGCCTTGGTCAGCGTTCGTACCAGCTCGTCACGTCGCTCAGCGTCTTCCTCTTCGCCCAGCACCTGGGAGAGAAAGAGCATGGAGAAGCCGTGTCCGTAGGTGTAGCGATTGTCGAGCGTAGGATCGCCGATCAGGCCGTTTGAACGGCTCTTGGACATCAGGTAGTCGACCGTCCGGCGAATGTTGCGGGCGTACGGCCCCTGGGTGGTCGTGGAACCGGAGCAGATCAGCGCCGTACCCGCCAAGGCCGCCATGGCCGTGGGGTACATATTGGCACCCCAATGGCCCAGGGAAGACTGTGAGCGCGCCGTCCACTGCAACCCCTGGGTGATAGCTTTCTCCCATTTCGGATTGCGTTTGGCCGCTGGCGCCGCGCGGCTGGCCACGCCACCCCAAACCGCTCCCCCAGCCAGGACGGCCAGCGCACGGAGCACGGTTCGACGCGAGATCGGTGGATACGAGATCGGTGGATACGTCAGTTGCTCCATCGAGGCTGCCTTTCGCTTTATCATCGCCATCATTCTCGTTCTATGTATGCAATGTACTGATCATGTGGGTCGTTCTTCGCACGGCGGTGGCTCCGCCAATCCCCCCGTGAATGTGCTCCACCGACTTCCGAATGAAGTATACCGCGAACATGGGATTCTAGACCGCCAGCCACGCCCATTCTCGATTCAGTTTCTGGCCCACCGCAACCATGCGCTTTTGGAAAGCCACAACGGTTCTCCTGCGCCCGAGCCACTCCAGCCGACTCGAATCGCGTGCATTAACGTGTCGCCGACAAGCCACCGCACGTGGGAATCGGCTTCATCGCCCTATTGTAGAGTTTCCGCCTGGGGCATGCGCACGGGACACGCTCGTCCCAGAACCGGTCCACCCGGAAGGGACACTTGGGCTCTGATACAAGCGAAACATGGCACGAGCCTCCGCATCGCCTTGGCTCCCACTCCGCAAAACCGAACCCTTGCGGCGCCATGTGCCACGTGCCTAAACATCCCGGACAGAGATGTCGGGGATTCGCCGCGCGGCAGAACGGCACGATCAAGGCCGTTGTGATCCATGTACTGGAATTGCCATCCTGCAAATGGCATCGATTTGGATCGCGTAGGTGAGGACTTGGTCAGGTCAGTCCTGTTCACGCAGCGTGGACCAACTGAGATATCCCAGGCCCATGGCACAGAGCACGAACATAATGTCCATGAAAGTGTTGATACGCTTGAAGGGGAACGCCAGCGCAAGGTCGAGCAGCGAAAAGCACCAAAATGAGAATGGCAATGACCATCCCCGTTAAGCATAGAACCTTGGGCATGCGGAGCGTCCTCGAGAGGTGAACAGCCTGACCCACAACAGTTTTCCCTAAATTAATACTTCAGCTAGTATAATTCATCGAATCTAGCTGTCACCCGCCCATTTGAATTCACTTTGGCGAAGTCTGCTAGGATGCGTCAACGAGAGTACATGGAGCGGTTACATCGATTGTGCTGGTCAAAAGGGCCCTCTATCGAGCGAGCTCACCGTGGGCAGTTCCGTCCACTGTGAGTTCCCGCCACTGCGTTCCCGGCAATGGCGCCCACCGCATTTGTGGCACCGAAGAAGGAATTTCACGAGCTTTGCAGTCTAATCCAAATTCTGCAGGGGTAAATGACCATGTCCGAGAACTTGCCCGAGCAGCGGCAGTGGGACCGAGCTGCGTCGCCAGATGCCGATTAGCGAGCGATGGGCGTACATGGACCACGCTGCAGTGGCCCCACTTACAGCTCCGGCGAGGGATGTTGTGTTGCAGTGGAGCCGGGAGGCGGCAGAGGTAGGGGATGTGGCTTGGCCTCGCTGGGCGGGGCGGGTAGAGGAGGTCCGCCGGCTTTGTGCGGCATTGATCGGGGGCGACGAAGACGAGATCGCATTTGTCCCTAATACGACGGCCGGAATCAGCTTGGTGGCGGAAGGGCTTCCGTGGCAGCGCGGGTGACAATATGGTCACCCTGGCCAATGAGTTCCCGTCGAATCTCTATCCGTGGATGAACCTCCGCGATCGGGGCGTCGAGACACGGCGGGTCGAGGCCCCGCAGGGGCGTATTGAAGTCGATCAGATCTTGGATCGATGCGACGCGCGAACCCGATTGATTTCAATCAGTTGGGTCGGTTATGCCAGTGGCTGGCGCATCGATCTTGCCGAGTTGGTCGAACGAGCACATCAGCGCGATGCACTGGTATTCTTGGACGCGATCCAGGGATTGGGCGTGTTCCCGATCGACGTGCGGCGGACCCCGGTCGATTTCCTGGCGGCCGATGGTCACAAGTGGATGTTAGGCCCTGAGGGTGCCGGTGTCTTCTATGTTCGCAGCGAGCATCTGCAGCGCCTTCGCCCCATCGGTGTTGGATGGAATAGCGTGGTGCACGCTCATGATTTCAGCAGGATTGCCTTGGATCTGCGTCCTGCCGCGCGCCGCTACGAAGGCGGCACGCAGAATATGGTTGGCGTGTTGGCGTTGGGGGCCAGCCTGCAACTGCTCTCCGACATGGGCCTGTCAGCCCGACACTCCGCCATTGCTCAACGCATACTCCTGGTGACCGATCATGCATGTCGGCGATTGAGGGAATCTGGCGCTCAGGTGTTGAGTCATCGGGAGGGAGAACGGCGTTCGGGAATCGTGTCATTCCATGTTCCTGACAAGGATCCGAGCCAGCTGCGGCAGGCCTGTTTAGAGGCGGGAGTCGTTCTGAGTTGCCGCGGTGGCGGTTTACGAATCAGCCCGCACGCGTACACGAATCAGGAAGACATCGAACGTCTGGTCGAAGTGATCGGTTCGTCCCGAGCGTGACACGCGGCGGGAATCTTTTTTCGGTGGAGCTGGCGTGAGCTGTGCGGGTCGGTGGCCGCTCGCCGCCAAGTATGTACAGTGCACAACCTATGTGAGATACTAGTGCTCGGCCGGTTCCGGGCCCCTGCATCGCAAGACCCTTTGGGAGATCCGTCATGTCCGAGTTTTCAAGTCCGTTTGACATGAACACGGCACCGGTGGAGGCGGTTTTGGCAAAGACTGCGGCCCCATTGCCCAAAGGTTTGAAGGCCATTTGCATTATCGCCATCATCCTGGGCAGCCTGGGAATTCTGTTGTCGATTGTGAGTGGCGTGGGGTTGGTTCTCGGGCCGGCGATTTCATCCGCCATAAGTCCGCAGCAACCGGGACTGGACCCCGGCATGCGGGAAGCGCAGGAGAAAATGCAGCAGGAAATCCAGGCGGTGGCCCAGGAGTATACGGCGTTGAGCGCGGTGACGGTGGTGATGCACTTGTTGACGGCGATCTTATTGCTGGCCGGCGGCATTATGACACTCAAGCGAAATCACAAGGGGACCGTCATCCTGACCATCGGCTGCGTGTTGGCGATAGTCTACGAGGTAGGGCAGGGGATGTTGAATGCGGTCATCCAGCTTCAAACGGTCCCGATCGTCAAGTCTTTTGCGCAAGACGCGTTCGCAAGAGCCGGTCAGGGACAAGCGGCACCGGAAGCGCTGGAGGTGATGCCACAAATCATGGTCGCCCTTGTGTTCGTCGGGCTCGCTTTCTCGGTGGCCGTGATTCTGGCAAAGTGCATCTTCTACCTGATTTCCATCTTTTATCTGCGCAAGCCGCAGGTCACGTCCCTTTTTCGCCAGCCGGATTCGCCTTTCGTGTGACCCGCAGCCCCTCTGATCCAAGGTTTCGACGACCGATAATGGAAGGGTGTACCAGATGGAGACGAATGAGTTGCGCCTGGCTGTCTACACGGGGTCTTTTGACCCCATCACGCTGGGGCACCTGAATGTGATTCAGCGGGCATCGAGGTTGGTGGATAAGCTGATCGTCGGGGTAGGGATTAACGTCGAGAAGCATCCCCTTTTTCCAGCCGAAGAACGTGTGGCAATGATTCGACGCGTGACGGCCAACTGCCCGAACGTGGAGGTGCGTACCTTTACCGGTCTGGCGGTGGAGTTTGTACGCGAGTGCAATGCCCGAGTCATGATCCGGGGGATTCGGCCGTTGACCGATGTGGCGGCTGAATTCACGATGCTACTGGCCAACCGCCAATTAGCCGACGACGTGGAGACGATCTTCCTGATGGCGGACGAGGAACTGGCGCATGTGTCGAGCAGTCTGATCAAGCAGATCACTCCGGTGACGACCGACGAGATGCTGACCCGTTTTGTCCCGGCGGAAATCATCCCCAATATTCGCTCCAAGATTCCCGGGCCGGGGGGGTGAGCGGGTGTGGAGTGAGATGCTTGGTGGTGAGATAGCGCTCACCTCATCAGTTCTTCTCCGGGTCATCCCCGTTGTCGTTCTTGCGCAGGTGACGCTGCAGGTAATTGGCGCGTTCCACATTGCGATCAGCCGTGTCCAACTCGATACCACGGAGTTTCTGCAGATGAGCGGGCTGGGTGTGAATGAACAGTTTGTTGACCGTGGGGATCTCCAGATCGTGGATCAGGCCCAGATTGATGCCCATTCGCACGCTAGATAACAGGTGCATGGTTTCCTCGCTACTGATCGTCTGCGCGGTGCACAGGATACCGTAGGCGCGACTCACGCGATCGTGCAGATCCTTCTGGCTTTCGCGGACCAGAAACTCGCGTGCTCGTCGCTCATAATCGATCAACACGGGAACCACGTCACGGACTTGGGCGATCAGATCCTGTTCGCTGCGTCCGAGCGTGATCTGATTGCTGATCTGGTAGAAATCTCCCATGGCCTGGGAACCTTCACCGTAGAGTCCGCGAACGGCCAGGCTGATCTTGTGCAAGCTCCGAAAAACCTTTTCAATCTGTCGCGTGATGACCAGGGCCGGCAAGTGCAACATCACGCTTACTCGCATCCCCGTTCCCACATTGGTTGGGCAGGCGGTCAGATATCCCCACTGCTGGTTGAAGGCATACGTCACGCGCTGTTCAATCAAATTGTCGAGATGGTCGATCTGTTCCCAGGCGGCCTGGAGATCGAGTCCGCTGTGCATGACCTGGATCCGCAGATGATCCTCTTCGTTGATCATCAAACTGAACTTCTCATGCGGATCAATGGCCACCGCCCGCGCGCCTTCGGCTTCCGAGTGTTCGCGGCTGATCAGCTGACGCTCGACCAGGAACTGGCGATCGACTTCGTCGAGTGAGTTCACGTCGACGTACGTCAGACTGGACCACTCGCCGACCTCCTTGATGCGATCACGCAGCGCGCGTTCGATCTGCCCGCGATCCTGCTCGGTGCATTTACGAATGAACGGAAACTCGGCCAGGTTCCGCGCGAGTCGAATACGGCTGCTAATGACGATATCGGACTCTGGTCCAGAGCCCCGTAGCCACTCGCCGCATCTGCCTGCCAGTTCCTCGAGCTTCACGTTCTGTTCCCACTGTTGTTGGACGGGGGTGCGTTCGTTGAATGGATGTGTTTTATTTGTTGCGTTGCTTTTCGAGTTTGCGTATCTCGTCACGAATTGCCGACGCCTGTTCATAGTCTTCGTGTTCAACCGCCTCTTTCATTTCACGTCGCAGTTGAATCAGACGTGTCTGGTGATCGGTCTCCTGCGCTCCGTGTTGCGGGCGCTTTCCCACGTGTTGGGTGGCACCATGGATGTTCATGATCAGCGGTTCGAGCTCCTGGCTGAAACAGACGTAATCGTGGGGGCAACCGAGTCGTCCGGCATGCCGAAATTCGTAGAAGGTGACGCCACACACCGGGCAAGTTCGCTGGTCAAGTTTGGCCAGTTCTTCAGCCGTTTGGCCCACCTTTAGTTGTTGAGCCAGCACGCCCGCCAGGCTGGGGGTCGTTTCCTCCGGTTCGTCCGATTGCGTGAGGTAGAGCCGCGCGTGGTCTTCACAAAAATGAAGCTCGACCGGCTCCTCACCGGTCAATTCCGTGATATGAAACGTGGCCGGTTTTTCGCAGTATTGGCACTTCATGGTCGAATGTCCGTAACTCAACACCGCGACGCGTGCGTCCGCTGAGGCAGTTGGGGGGTGCTGGGAGCGACTCGGAGGCTTCTGACGGCACGAGCGGAGAGATCTGTTTGGATTCTATCAGTCGCCTTAAGACTGTCAAGATTGGTCACGGATCCGGCGATAGAGTGCAAATTCTTTGGCAAAAACAAGATAGTACGTGTGGCGTGGCGCCCGTTGTGGTGACGGCGACTCGTTGCTAAGCTGTGCATGACCCCCCGCTCCCATAAATGTTCGGTGCCCCCATGACGCATTTTCCGGACTACGAGACGTTTCAGTCGCTGTGCGACGATTACGACTTGATCCCCGTCTACCGCCGCCTGGTGAGCGATACCATGACGCCCGTGACAGCCTTCCATCGGCTGGATGACGGAGGCAGTGCCTGTCTGTTTGAGAGCGTCATTGGGGGGGAGAAAGTGGGGCGCTACAGCTTTCTGGCTGCGGGACCCTATATGCAGTTGCTGGCCAGCGGCCAGCGGGTCACCATCATCCAGGGAGACAGGTCGGAGTCGACCATCGCCGCGGACCCGCTGGAATTGTTGCGTGAACAGCTACACCGAGTGCGTGCCGCCCATTTTCACGAGTTGCCGCCGTTTGCAGGCGGAGCGGTGGGGTATGCAGGTTACGACGTGGTGCGGTATGTCGAGAACCTGCCACATGCTCCGCACGATGATCGGCAATTGCCCGATCTGGCATTCGGGTTCTACGATCGCATGGTCGTTTTTGACCATGTCAGTAAGACAATGTTTGTCATCGCCACCGCACACGTGCGGGAACACAACGGAGACTCTCAAGCTGCCTATAGCGACGCCCGAGAGCGCGTGGACCAGATGGTGGAGCGACTCAGTTCTGCTCAAGCCAGCCTCTGCTGCAGCGATATTCGTACCGAGGGGGGCGTGACGATCGGGTACCAGGCCAACTTCGAACCGCGGGCTTTCGAGCGGGCGGTCGAGAAGTGCGTGGAGTACATTCGTGCCGGCGACATCTTCCAGGTGGTGATCAGTCAACGCTTGCAGTTGGAGATCCACTGCGACCCGTTTGAGATTTATCGCACCCTGCGGATTGTCAACCCGAGTCCTTTCATGTTCTTCCTCCGCTCGCCGGGCGTGACACTGGTGGGTAGCTCGCCCGAGATCCTGTGTCGCGTCGTGGAGGGGAAGGTGACAGTGCGTCCGTTGGCGGGAACGCGGCAGCGGGGAGTGGACGAAGAAGACGATCGGCGTCTGGCCAACGAATTGCTGGCCGATCCCAAGGAACGAGCCGAACATGTCATGCTGGTCGATCTGGGGCGGAACGACGTGGGACGCGTAGCCCGTTTCGGAACGGTGGAGCTCTCGGACGTCATGGTCATCGAGCGTTACAGCCATGTGATGCACATCACCTCCAACGTGACGGGGATGCTGAGCGATGGCAGGGACGCTTTCGACGCCCTGCGCGCGTGCCTGCCGGCAGGTACCGTCTCGGGTGCCCCCAAGGTGCGGGCCATGGAGATCATTGACGAATTGGAGCCACATCGGCGGGGCCCGTACGCCGGTGCCGTGGGCTACATCGACTACAGCGGCAATATGGACACCTGCATTGCGTTGCGCACGATTGTGATCCAGGGTGATCAGGCCTATGTGCAGGCTGGCGCGGGGATTGTTGCGGATAGTATCCCTCAGCAAGAGTATCAAGAAACGCTCAACAAAGCGCGTGGGCTGCTCAAGGCCATCGAGATTACGGAGCGGCGGAGTGCCGTCAGGGCGAAGCGGGTGGGTCGTGATTGATCGCTGGTGAAGAGGAGTTTGAGTGATGATTTCCGTGGTGGCCACGATTCAAACCGAGCCTGGGCGGCGGTCCGACGTACTGGAACAATTTGCCCGGATCGTATCCACGGTGCGGGCGGAAGGGGGATGCCTGATCTACACGCCTTCGATCGACGTGACGACCAACATCGATGCCCAGGTCGGTCTGCGCGATGACGTGATTACGGTCGTGGAACAGTGGGAGAGTCTCGAGGCCCTGGAGGTGCACCTGATGGCTCCGCATATGCTGGCGTTTCGACAAGCCGTGAAGGAGTGGGTGAAATCGGTGTCGCTGCAGATTGTCGAACCGGTTTAGGCGTGGCACCGGAAGTTGGCTCCGACCCAGCCTGTATGTCGCTTCCTCTGATATGGCGGGACGCCTGGTGAACCATTTCTGGCGCCCACGGTTGGGCCGAACTTCGTCTGGCAAGTATTTCCATGCACGACGTCCTAACTAGCTTGACCAGGTCGCTTGACGAGTCGGCACCGTTCGTGTTTTGCCGACTGGTCGAAACGCGTGGTTCCACTCCGCAAAAGGCTGGCGCCATGATGCTGGTATTTCCGGATGGTCGGCAGGCGGGAACACTGGGCGGCGGCTGCGTCGAAGCCGACGTCAAACGAACGGCGTTGCTTGCTCTGCAGGAAGAACAGCCGCGGATCGCCACCTTCCAGCTCGATCACGATTATGGTTGGGACGACGGGTTGATTTGTGGTGGGAGAGTCAAAATCCTGATCCAGCCGTACCGGGATTGCCCCACCATGGTTCAATACTACCGCTCCCTGGTTGCCATCGAGCAGGGGGTGACCGGTACCGAGGCCATTGTGTTTGACGCGGACGCGGCGGGACTGCCCGCTGCCAGTCGCTACCTGTTTGATGCGCAATCCGCAGTGCCTGCAGACGCTCAACGCCTCGCCGGATGTGCCGGAGGCCATACGCCGGCAACTGAAACCCCTTGCCGATCGGCCCCGCGCGTATGCTGTGCAGGGTGTGGCTTTTCTGCCCGCCCTGCCTCGATGCCGACTGGTGATCGTCGGGGGGGACATATTGGCAAGGCGGTTGCCCAGCTGGCCGAGACGTTGGAGTTCGATGTGTGGGTCATCGATGATCGCCCCGAGTTTGTCGGGGTGGAGCGTTTTCCAGACGCCCAGCGGCGGATGTCGGGGGACCTGGATGTTTTACTTCCGCGTCTTGACATCACGCCCGACACGTATTGCCTGATCGTCACGCGGGGACACAGTCATGACGAGAAAGCTTTGTTCCACCTGGTTCAGCGCAACGCGCGCTACGTCGGCATGATCGGTAGTCGGCGAAAAATCCGAATGATCTTTGACGACCTCCTCGAGGAGGGGATCTCGGCCGATTCACTACGGCGCAGTTTACGCGCCGTTGGGCATCGACATTGGTTCGCAAACAGTGGCTGAGATCGCGGTGAGCATTTGTGCGGAACTCGTAGCTCATCGAAATCTGGGGGGACAGGTGCCAGGCCGCACGGGCTCAGTCCTGGATTAACACCGACGCGGCGCCGATGATCACCGGTTGGGGGCCCCTTAGCGATTCACGACCATGCATAAAGACCCGGCGAGTTTTGCAGTGATCCCCGCGGCGGGCGAGAGCCGGCGGATGGGGCACCCCAAATTACTGTTGCCCTGGCGCGATTCCACTGTCCTGCAGTGCGTTCTCGCGGTCTGGAAGGCATCTGATGTGTGTGCCACGGTCTTGGTCGTCCGCCCCGAGGACACCCAGTTGGCGGAGATAGGTCGCCATATGGACGTCGATGTCGTGGTGCCCGAAGTTGCACCGTCCGAGATGAAATTGTCCGTGCAGGTCGCGCTGGACTACATTGGCCGGCGATACCGGCCTGTGGACGCAGACACCTGGCTGCTCTGCCCGGCAGACGTTCCGAATGTGACTCAGCAGACGATCCGCAAGGTGCTCACGCTCCGCGCGGACAGCGCCGCGGACATTGTCGTACCGGTGTTTGGTGGCTGCCGTGGTCATCCGGTGGCCTTTTCCTGGCGACTGGCGCGTGACGTCGAGCATTTCGGCGCCGCGGAAGGGGTCAATGCGCTGCTGAACCGTCACGTCGTGACGTGCTGCGAAATCAACGACCCGGCGATTCTGGAGGATCTGGACACACCGGAGGACTACGAACGTCTAAAGTAGGCGGGTCAGGCCCGTTGTTGTCGAGCGAACCTTTTCCCGGCCTGCTGAAAGACCTAAACTTGAGGTTGCCGGCACCGGGGTGATCATCGACGGTGACGGTGGTCCGTGGCGGGAAATCTGCTCGCGACCTTCACTTCTCTCGAGTGCTCCCATGCGCATCACGGAACCTGGATTGAGTTCTCTAAGCCCTGTCCGGTCACACTCTGCTCGGACTTCGCTCGCCTGGGGGCTGCTCTGCGCTGTGTTGTTGGCGTTGCTCACGGTAGTGATGCCCGGATGCGGCGGGTGCCGCAAGTCGGACGAGGCGGCGGAGAAGAAGAAAAAAGAGGATGTGGCGAAGCAGAAGAAAAAGAAACCGGTTGATGTTTCCGATCTGGAGACGCTTCCTTCGGATGATACGGACACTCGAAACTTTGTGAAGCCGGGGCACATGGTGACTGCCTGGGTGGGTGCACGGGCTAATCTGGAGGATCTGCGGGCGGAGTTCGAAACGTCGGTTGCCAACGGATCGGGCCGGCCGATTTTCATTGGTAACACGCGTTACCATCTAGTCACGTCGCGCCCGGCGGTGCTGCCGAAAGGACAACAGAAATACTTGGAGACGACGTATTTCATCCCGGTCGAGACCGAGAAGAACGCGAGCAGCGTGTTCTTGCAGCACAAATTGAAGTCAGTCAGCGGAGGTGGGATTGTTGACGAAGCGTCGCAGATTGCTCAGCTACTGCCCAACTATCAGTATCTGTTGGCTGTTTTGAGCGCGAATCCGAACGCTTTTGGCTACTTGAAGCAGATGGAGGCGGTCAAGCCGTCCTATGACGAGCTGCGGGACGATTTGACTCCGACGGTTTACTACCGCGTGGTGCTGCCACCAATCCGTGAGCAGGCACCGCTCCCTTCGCATCCACTGGCTTGGACCATGTTGGCGTATGTTCTCTGGGACGGGATGCAGCCGGGGGGAATGACACCAAGTCAGCAAACGGCCATGATCGATTGGTTGCACTGGGGAGGGCAGTTGATCGTGAGCGGCCCCGGATCGCTTGACCAGCTTGCGGGCAGTTTTCTCGATCCGTACCTGCCGGCCGTGGCCGGCCGTACGGTGGAATTGGGATCAGCCGCTTTCGAAGAGTTGAATCAGACGTGGGCACTGACGCGAAGGAAGACGAACGAGCGACTGTCGTTGAAAGTGCAGGAGACGTCTCCGATCGTGGGAGTGCGTCTGCAGCCGCGGCCGGGCGCCGAGCTGTTGGCAGGTACGGGATCGTTGGTGGTGGAAAGGCGCGTGGGACGCGGTCGGGTCGTGGTGACGTCCTTCCCGCTCACGCATCCCGACGTCGTGAATTGGGGCAGCTTTGACAGCTTTTTGAACGCTTGCATTTTTCGCCGGCCTTCACGGCGCTTCACCGCTGCGCAATACGGTGCGGTGCGCGTCAAATGGGCGAGCTCCAACATGGGGGTGAACAATCCCTTGTTTCTTACCGCCACGCGTTATTTCACGCGAGACGTCGGGCGTTACGCCGACGCGGCCGCGAAAGACCCCGCCGCGCCGGCGCAAGATTGGCATGCGGATGGTTGCGAACCGAGTCTCGTATCGGGGATCGGCGGCTGGAATGATCAGAGCGGTCCGTCGAGCGTCGCGCATCAAACGCTGCAGGACGCGGCCGGGATTTCCATTCCCAAGGCGAGTTTTGTGCTGGGCGTGCTGGCCATTTACCTGGTGGTGCTGGTGCCGGTCAATTGGGGCGTGTTTCGCCTGCTTGGGCACGTCGAGTGGGCGTGGATTGCGGCGCCCGTGATCGCCGTGCTGGGAGCGATTGCCGTGATCCGACTGGCCCAACTGGACATAGGCTTCGTGCGCAGTCGGACCGAGATCGCTGTGTTGGAAGCACACGGCGGTTACCCGCGTGCGCATCTAACTCGCTATACAGCCTTCTACTCTTCATTATCATCCAACTACCAGCTGCGATTTGACGATACTTCGGCGTTCGCGCGTCCGTTTCCACCCACGGAAGGCCCCGATCGAGTTTCGCCGGTTACCTTCCGACGCGACAAGGATGTGCAATTGAGCGGTTTTCAAGTCCGCTCGAATTCCACGGGCTTTGTCCATAGCGAACAGATGCTGCCTTTGGGCGGCGCGGTCAGCCTGGTCGGGGATCGTCCCTTGCAGTGGCGGGTTCGCAACGATAGTGATTTCAGTTTGGACTGCGTCGGAGTGATGTATCGTGCTCCCGACCAGAGCGTGTTCACTTGCTGGCTCGATCGACTCCCCGCCAAGTCAACCGCCGAGTTGAAATTCACCCAGACTGTTGACGATGTTCCTTGGCTCAGGCAGTGGGAAAACCTGCGCCAGGTGGCGGCCGAAAAACCGGTCACCGACCTGACGGCGCTCACCGAGCTGGCGGCCCGCGGGACGCGGCTGCAATCGGGTGACGTACGGTTGGTGGGCTGGACCGACGGCGTGGTGCCCGGGCTGACGATCTCCCCCCGTGCCTCGCAAACACAAGCCAGGACCGTGGTGCTGATCCACCTCCGTCACGGCCCCCTGCCACCGCCGACGCCCGACGTCAACTTGTCGGCGGACGTGCGGGAGGAAGATGGATTTGGCGATGATCTGAACCTGGAATTCAATCCGCTTCTCCCCGAGGCCACGGAGAAACAATAGTCCCGATGATTGAGCTCATCGATTTCGGCAAAGACTACGGCGATTTCACCGCGGTCATTCAATTAAACCTGAAGATTGAAGCGGGCGAGATGTTCGGCTTCATCGGGCCCAATGGGGCGGGCAAGAGCACGACCATTCGGTTCCTGGCGACATTGCTGAAAGCCACTCGCGGCGAAGGGATCGTGAATGGACACAGCGTGAATAAGGACCCGATGGGCGTGCGGCAGAGTGTTGGTTACATGCCCGACAACTTTGGTGTCTACGATGGCATGAAGGTCTGGGAGTTTCTGGACTTTTTCGCCGTTGCGTATCGCATTCAGCGAGCGCAACGCAAAAAGATCATTTCCGACGTCCTCGAGTTGCTCGATCTGGCCCACAAACGAGACGATTTCGTGAACGGGTTGTCGCGAGGCATGAAACAGCGGCTCTGCCTGGCCAAGACGCTGGTGCATGATCCTCCCGTGCTTGATTCTGGACGAACCAGCCAGCGGACTCGACCCACGGGCGCGCGTCGAAGTCAAGGCGTTGTTGAAAGAACTCCGCCGGATGGGTAAGACGATCCTGATTTCCAGTCACATCCTGACGGAACTGGCAGATTGCTGCACTTCGATCGGGATCATTGAGCGTGGTCAGCTGTTGATGCATGGGCCCATCGCCGACGTCTACCGTCGCATTCGCCGTAATCGACTGGTGGTGATCCGATTTACCACCAACATGGAAGCCGGTCTCTCAATCATTCGTAGCTATCCGCACTTGCGTGACCTTCAAGTCGACGATCACTGCGCGACACTCGAATTGGAGACTGATGACGAGGGAGTTGCCGAATTACTCCGCCAAATGGTCACCGCGCAGGTAGGTATCCGCAGTTACAGTGAGAAAGAGGCCACCTTGGAGGATGTTTTCATGCTCGTTACCCAAGGACTGGTGACCTGAGATATATTGCCCCGCAATAAACCTCACGTCCCCGTCACCCGCGTCACCCTCAAAAATACACCGTTCGACGATCTTCCCGGGGAGCCGTGCTTCTCGCCGCTGAGCAGCCTCAGGCTATCAACGGCGTCGTATCTTCGTCGCGGTCTTCCCATTCGCGACGTACTTCGCGAAGGCCGTAGGCACACATTTCGAATTCCAATCCAAGGCGCTCCAGAATCTCTGATGGTGGAGCCTCTTCATCATTGGCCTCAATGGAACTGGCGATCAAGTAAGCACGTTTGCCATGCAGGCAGTACTGGCCGAACCGGTCGATGTCGGCGTCGCTGTGTGTCTGCCGCAGGTACTCGGGAAACAGCCCGGCCCAGAACAGGGCGAAGTCACCGATGTAGCGATGCACGCTGCGGCGGGCGCTGCCAATGCGTTGTTCGGCCTCGACCAGCATCAGCCCCAGCTCTTGGATCAGGTGGCCCGCGGTGTACGCACATGATGCAGCTGGTCCATGCGCACGGATTGCACCAAGAGTTCGCTCAGGTAATCGATCAGTGGCGGATCGACGATGCCCAGTTTGATTTCGAATGTGTGCTCGGCCAACCCCGAGAAAAAACGTCGCAGGGTCCGCATTGGATGCTGAGCTTGCATGACGCACCTCCAAAGAAACTCTACAATGCGCAGCCCGATCGTGAAGGCCTTGGAACGCGAAATCCGCCGGTAAATCGACTTGACAAGAGAGATTTCGTCGCGCGGATCGTGATCGCTCACGGGGAGTTTCTCACGCCCGAAAATCGGATCTGCTTGGACGCAAACGCGTAAGTTCGATTGGCGCAGGAACTTGTGCCAAACAGGTTGCTCCACGGAGCAGTCACGCGACCCACACGTTTTCCTGGCTGTCGACCGGCCACGCGAGCGGTCCGGTCGCAACGCCTGGTGAGGGAAGTTGCAGCACTGAGCGCGACACATTTGTGCTGATCACGTCAGCCGGCAATCGTGCCGTCAACGGACCGCAAGGCCGCAACCAGCTGATTGACGTAGGCCCGGACTTCCTGCCGAACCTCACGGCGGTCCCGTGCCGCGGCCTCGGCAATCCGGCGCACGATGGCCGAACCGACGATCAGTCCGTCGGCGACAGGTGCCAGCAGGCGGACATGTTCCGGACGGCTGATCCCGAATCCGATGCAGATCGGCAGGTCGGTTTCCTCGCGCAGACGCGCGACATTGTCGACTAACTCCGGGGGCAACTGCGTGCGTTCACCGGTGATTCCCGTTACCGATACGTAATACAGAAACCCCGTGGACGATTCCGTGATCCGCAATGCGCGATCCCGGGGGGTGGTGGGGGTTACCAACTGGATCAAACTGAAGTCTTCGCGGCGGCAGATAGCGGAAAGTGGGTCTGCTTCTTCGACGAGAAGGTCGGGGACGATCGCGCCGGCAAACCCGGCCGCTTTGGCTCGTGCTATGTAACGCTCCAGGCCTTGACGATAAATGATGGCATAGCTGACCATGGTGACCACCGGCATGGTCAACTGCCGCAGTACCGCGGGTACGGCTTGAAACACGTGATCCAGTTTCCAGCCCTTATCAAGCGCGCGTGTGAAGGAGGCCTGTATCACCGGTCCGTCCGCGATGGGATCACTGTAAGGGATGCCCAATTCGCACATGTCACACCCGGCGGCGGCCAGATCACGAAGTACGGCGGTCGTGAATTCCATGTCGGGATCGCCGGCTGTGATAAAGGGCATGAAGGCCTTGCGGCCATCGTTGCGCAGATGCTGAAAGAGTTGATCGATGGCGGACATGAAAAGGGAACCTGTCTATCACGAGTCATTCGAAGTGCTGCATTGAGTCTCGCGCAGCGCACGATTTCGGCGGCATCTTTGTCTCCGCGACCGGACAGACAAATGACGATTGCCTGGTCGCGAGACATGGTGGCGGCCTGTTCCACCGCCTTGGCCACCGCATGGGACGACTCCAGGGCCGCCAGGATTCCCTCGCAACGTGCGAGCATATCAAACGCGGCGAGTGCTTCCTGGTCCTGGCAGTTCACGTACTGGACACGCTGCGTGTCTTTCCAGTAGCTGTGCTCGGGACCTACTCCTGGATAGTCCAGGCCCGCCGAAACGGAATGCACGTTGCACGTCTGCCCATCCTCGTCTTGCATCACATAGCTGAAACTTCCGTGCAAAACTCCCGGTTTTCCAAAACTGAGCGGTGAAGCATGTTGGCCCGGTTGTGCACTTCGCCCACCCGCCTCCACACCGAGCAATTTAACATCGGTTCCGGCGACCAGCGGATGAAACATTCCGGCTGCATTGCTGCCGCCGCCGACACATGCCACGACGAGATCAGGAAGACGCCCGATTTGCTCTTTGCACTGACCAATCGTCTCGCGGCCGATGACAGACTGGAAGTCACGCACGATTCGCGGAAATGGGTGCGGGCCGACCACGGAGCCGAGGATGTAGTGCGTATGCTCCACGCTTGACATCCAATCGCGCATGGCCTCGTTAATCGCGTCGCGTAACGTGCGTGAACCGGTCGAGACCGGCCGCACTTCGGCTCCGAGCAACCGCATGCTGTAGACGTTGGGAGCTTGACGACGGATATCTTCCTCGCCCATGTACACAACGCACGGCAGACCAAATCGGGCGCAGGCCGTGGCCGTGGCAACTCCGTGTTGACCAGCTCCCGTTTCGGCAATCACCCGCTGCTTGCCCATCCGGATGGTCAGCAACGCCTGGCCCAGCGTGTTGTTGATCTTGTGAGATCCGGTGTGGTTTAAGTCTTCGCGTTTCAACCAGATCTGAGCGCCCCGGCCTGTTCGCTCAGCCGGCGTGCATAATACAACGGCGAAGGACGACCTACGTAATCACGCAGCAGACCCTGCAATTCGGTCTGGAAGTGTTCGTCGCGACGCGCCTTCTCATACTCCTCGGCCAATTCCTCCAAGGCACGCGTTAGCGTTTCGGGGACGAAACGCCCACCGTACTCGCCAAAGCGACCACGCGCGTCCGGCACGCTCATCGGGTCAAGGCTCTTGGCTGCTGCTCGTTCCTCGCTCATGGCACATCACACCTCTCAGCTGCGCGGCCTCTCTGTTGCGCGGCCTACCTGCTGCGCGGGGGGTCGCGCGACGTTGCCGCAGGCGGCCGATCCACCCTCCCTGACCGCCAGCCGCGTGTCGGGGCAAACATGTCATTCTCAAGGCCCGGCAGAGGTTGGTCAAGGGAGCCAACAAGCGAAGGTTGTTTCATGGAGGTGGTGTCCGGCACGGGATGCGAGTGTCACGCAGAGGCGGTCCACTGCTGCGATGGAACACCGGCAGCCGCTTCACACTGCGTGCGCCACGCGTCGTCGAGGGGCAGGCGCGCACTGCGTGTTGTGCCGGTGTACGATGCCGTCGGTGCATTCGTCGAGACTCAGCCGGGGCGATATCGCGCCGTCATCCCGGCGTCCGCGCTCGTCGCCTACGACTACGCCGCGCACCGATACCGCCCGTATCACGGACCGCTCGAAGCGGTAGCGAACCTCTGGCGACGGCGCGTGCTGGCACAATACTCCCAAGCCCCGCTGTCCGCCCCAGGAGAAGACCCGAATTAATGCCAACCTGGAACCACGGTCAACGGGGTGAACGAGTTGTTTGACGCTGGTTGCACGATCCTCAGGGCACAAAATCAGGGTGTCTGCTCTCTCCTTTTCGGTCACCGCGGGAGTGTCCCGTACCGTAGTAAGAACCTTCCAAGCGATGGCCGACGCGACGGCAACAGCGAACAGCTGGCCAACTACTACTACGGCTCCTGTCATCACTGATCGAAGCCTCCGGCCGGACCGACGCAGGCGGACAAAGATCGAACAAGCCAACAGCAGGCCGGCGACCACGGCTAGCGGCAGTGACCAGCTGGCAGGATACAGAACGGTAGACCTGCCCAATAGCGTGAAGTACACGTAGCGTCCCGCCGAGCGATTTTCTCCAAGGTCCAGGTCCCCAAAGGTCCGGGCGAAGGCCAGCGTATTGGATCCGTGGTGCTGCAGGCTCTGTAGGCTCACCCGGTCCACCGTGTCGGAAGGAGAGTGGTAGATCGGCGATCCGCGTAGGTAGGCGAAGTGAAGGCCGGGTACGCCATTGTCGGCGAAGGGAGCAAAGTCGGTATCCGACCCACCAATGAGATCAGCGAACTCGGTGAGGAACGAGTAGACCCTCGGCGCCTGAGCCGCTGCGGCAAACTTGGAGACAAGCCAGCCCTCGGGGCCACTTGTTTCGATCAGGAGTGACGGGCCGTTACCTCCAACCGCTTCCAGATTGACAACGAGTTTGATGTCATCCATCCACGGGTGTCGGTCGATGAACGCTGAGGCCCCGTAGCGCGGAGCAGGTTCCTCACCATCCGTGAGAAGCAGGATGACATCGTTTCGGAGCTGTGATCCCTGCCGCAGAGCCCGTGCGGTCTCAAGCACTACGGCCACGCCCGATGCGTCATCGTTGGCACCGGGGGTAGTCGGCACGGAGTCGTAGTGCGCCATCAGTACCAGCGCGCCGGTGGACTCCACACCTGGGAGCCGCGCCATCACATTGACGCCCGTTACTGCGCCGTCCGAATCCCCGTAGTAGTCAGGTGCGTCGAACTCCTGAAACCTCGGTTCCAGGTCAAGCGATTCCAGCTGATCAACAATGTGCTGCCTCACCTCATGGCTGAGCGGACGATCCGATCGGATGCGGCTCCCGAGAAATGTTAGCGATATGGCGGATGGCTCGGTCGGCAGAGAAGTCTGCCGCACCCGGCGTCGTGGCGGGAGCGATTGGTGGGGCGAGTCCTCCCGCGCCGATCGCTAGGACTAGAATGAGCAGCATCCACGCGGATCCGCGTGGAGTCAGAAGCATACCGACGGGCGGAACACCCTTCATCGGTGAACTCCTTCGCAATTCCCTGCAAAGCAAGTATCGGACATGTCAATCGCTCGTAAGAAAAGCGTCGATCTGCTTGGCAACTGTAGTATCGCTTGACCGGTCAGATGGATAAGCTGCGGCCCCTGTAAGGCGCAACGGGCCACACACAATTGCCAGGATCGCAACGCTATTGGCCATTGCAGCTTCCTCGTGGATTTCCGTTGTATGATGACTCCGACCATGACACGTCCTGGCGGCGAGACTGCACTAGTCAGGATTCAGCCTTCGTACAGAACGTGCGGTCGGGCCTGACAATCTTGTGAGGTGATTCGCCGCGAGGCCCAAGTTCTTGGATAGTGCATCCTGTCAAACCTTCGTTATTTGGAGCACTCCAACGGCTCCATTCTACCCGATCCCGATGGCCGACGCATTTGCAGCCTGCCATCCCCGTTGATCGCCTTGCGGTAACGAAGTAACTCCTGCGATTTCTCGGTGGGCGGCGAGTTCCGCCTTCCTCTGGCGTGCCAGATTGTTCTGGTTTTGGGATCGACCTCAATGGTGAGCAGCCGATTGCGATGCTCGCCTTGGTTCAGCTTCAGCGACCAAATAGATGTCCGACGGCGACGACAGTCGTAGATGTACGTCGCCACGCAGTGCCGCATGATGCCCCCTTCCACACGAAGTTCCTTGTCCGCAAGCAGTTCGTCGATAGTCCACAGTAGGTCACCCTCAGCCGCGCGGTCCCGATCGGACTCAACCGCTCAAGTACGATCTTGTTTGAGTGGGCATGGATACTTCAGCCACGTGCGCCCTAGGCGCGCTTCCCTGCGCACCAATCGGCAGACAAGGTTTCCGCAAATTCAAAGCAGTCTCCCGATTGGTGCTCCGGCAATCGCGGTTAAGCAGGAGGGCGCGCAACCTTCGATTGCTGGTGAGTCCGAAAAAACCCGGATATGACGTTTTGTACGATGTAGGCCAGCCACCACGAGCCACCACCACGAGGGAGGGACTCCTGCGTTCACCACCTGGACTGGGCGACCGACGGAGTCGTTGTTGCCGAGGCAACCCAATTCGGGATACAATCAGACTATGGACGTAAAGCAAGATCAAGCTATCGAGAAACAGCATATCGCGACAACCCCCGGCGTTTGCGGCGGCAAGCCGTGTGTCACTGGAACACGCATTCGGGTCTGGGACATACACGTCTGGCACCACCTCAGGGGCATGAGCCCCGAAGAGGTTGTTGTAGAATTCCCGCAACTGACGATCGCCGACGTACACGCCGCATTGACTTACTACCACGACAACCGAGAACTTCTCGAGCAGCAGGATCGAGAGGCGCGGCAGCTTGTGGATGAGTTGAGGGTCAAGTATCCCTCGAAAGTGCGGGGCCGATTTGGCAAGGATGCCGATGATGATTCGCTTTCATCTTGACGAGAGTGTTCGCACCGCCATCGCCGTAGGGCTCCGAGGTCACGGTGTGGACGTCACCACCACCGCAGAGGCCGGTCTGAGTGCTGTCCCGGATGAGCAGTAAATCGCCCACGCACTCGCTGAGCGTCGCGTCATCGTCACACACGACCACGATTTCCTTGGTCTGGCAACCAGCGGCATCGAACATTCTGGTATCTGTTATTGCCATCAGCAGAAGCACTCGATCGGTGCACTGCTTCGAACGCTGCTCGTCGTGCATGAATGCTGCACGCCGGAGGACATGCACGGCCATGTGGAGTTTCTCTAGAACACCCGTGGTGCAGGAGCAGAACGCCGTTTGCCGCAGGCGAACGGAGCCAGTGCGAGGCGGCATTGCCACGTTGCCTCGCCAACCGTTGAGCGTTATGTCACGATTGCTCAGATTGCTGCGGACCAAAGGCCTGTCAGCAGGAAGGCTTGGTCGCCCGTTACCAGCTGCACACTGGCTCCGCTCGCCGCAATGCGTACTGTTATTGGCCGACATCAGCGGGCTCGCTCAGGAAAGTGCCACCCACCGCAGATCCGCTATTCTTCGGAAGCGGGGCCGAATGTATCGCGAGTCGATCTCTCAAGACTCGTTCTCGCGGTGCACTTCTTACTCTGCCGACCCGTTGCCGCCTTTGCCCAAATCCTGAACCCACCGCGGCCACTCGCAGAGCCAATCTGACTCAGGACCCGTTAGGCTGATGCGCCAATGTTCCAGAACGTGCCAACAACCGCCCCCAGTTACGAAGTGGCTATACCCGTCGTGCGGACTGCGAGACACCAATCCTTTTAAGAGTTTATCGTGCGAAAGATCGCGAGGCTCCATCCAGTGGATCCCGGAATCTTTGATTTCTACAATCGGAAACTGCAGTTGCGGCAAGCTGCGTTGGATAGCCGGATCATCAGCCGGAGTCTCGCCCTGTTCTTGCACGGCGTCTGGCCAAACGATGGCGACATAATTTGTCTCGCCGGTATCATTTGTGTCGTCACAAGGACAGCAAAAGTCCTCGGCGATATGCGGATAGTCCCGGTCAATTTCCCGAGCCAAAGCCGTATTGTGCGGGCCGTTCCATGCTTCGGAAAAATCATACCGTGAATAAACGTGGTCATATCCCAAGTAGGGAAGAATAAGGACCCGCCAGCTATGCGCGGGATTTCCGGCATCATCCTCCAGGTAAAGTGGCGGGAAGCACCCGTGTTCTTGATGGTACCCCTCCAACGCCAATGAAATACGTTTGAGGTGCTGGATGCACATCGACTTGTTAAAAGTACGTATGGTGGACCACTTAGTCCAGTAGTAGTATGGATACCATACGAATAGGAAGACGGCCAGACTCCCGGCTACTAGCCAAGTCCATCTCCACGGGCATTTGCGTGCCTCGCTATGACCCTCGTCATTCCCGGCCATGTTTCTTGTCTTTACGCTCATTCGTTCGGGTTGACCTGACGGTGTTCGTCTCCCCAATCCTCCCGATCACTTTGGTACCAGCATGTGCCATCAACGGAGTACCCACAACCATCGCTTGCCGAAATGCGATCGACGACGATTCCAACCCTACGCAAACCATCCTTCGCATCTTCCGCGAGGCAATTCGATCTCCCTGTATCGTCGCCCCCGCATATGATCGCGTGACAGTTTCTGGGCCATTTATATCGCGTGATGGTCGCCTCTGGCGAATCTCCCGGCCATCCAGGGTTGAAGTGGAAAACGGCAATAAAGCCGTTACATTTCACCACGACAATAATACAAGGCTTCGCGCCTCCGCAGCCGATGCAAGTACCTTGCGCGTATGGGGGCGAACAGAATACCGCATTGCCTGAAGTAGGTCCCCCAGGAACCCGCACGCCATCAGGAAGCCCTGTCTTGACCCCTCCAATTGGTTCAAGTCTAATCCGACTCTCTTTGCTCGGAGATACCCAGCCACCCCAAGTGGTGTAGATGGGAAAGATCGATCTCGCATTGGGAATTTCGATCGTCCTGGTACCCGCAGGCGGCCACGGAACGGGCGATCGCGGATCCGGCGGCCCCAGCCCTGGCGCAGGCGGTTGCAGTCCCCGCGCGTCGTTCTGATTCGTCGGCGAGTCCCAAACATACTCAAGAAGACTCACCCCCGCTTCATATCCCGCCGGATCCCTACTCGCGAACCTGCCCAGCGGCGCGTGGTACGTGCGATGCCATTGCTACTATCTGACGTACCTGTGTCACCCACATCGCTCGCGCCCAGGTTTTCTCGCGGATTTCCGCACGGCCAGTTGCCGGTAGGGTCAGCATCGTTTCTTTCGCGCGCCGCGCGAAGCTGTTGTCATGTCGAAGATCTACGGGTGATTGTACCCGCCCGGTGGTCTGCTTGTGAAGAGAAAGGCCGCCGCCTGACGCGAATTTGTCGGGCGGCATGGGGTTGATGGCGGGAGATGAAGCGCGGAGAAGATCCATGCTTCGGTGGTGGAGTTGGAGCGACGTCCTACCCAGCGAAGTAGACGCTCGGCCACCCGCGTTTTTGGCTGCCGCAGTGGCGAGAGAAACAGGCGCAGGAGTGACGCTGGGGAGAACTGCACAGCAACCTGCCGGGAGGGGTTTTCGCGTACACCTCACACAACTTGCCGATCGAGACACGCGTGTAGATGTGGATCGTCTGAAGGCTAACAGCTTGCAGAAGAGCCTGAAACGGGCGGACACGGTTGGTTTTGCCTCGCGGCCATACCTGGTGTACAATTGTCAGATGTTTCATGCTAAGGAACCGCCTATGTCAACGATGCTCGATGCTTTGCTCGCAACCGCCCCGGATGTCTGTGGGGGGCGAATATGCATTCGTGGGACGAGAATTACTGTCCATCGCATCGCTTCGCTCTATAAACAGGGCCTGAGCGCTGAAGATATCATTCAGACCTATCCACATCTATTTCTCTGTCAGGTGTACGCCGCCTTGGCGTTCTATCACGCCAATCGAGTGGAAATCGATTCGGAACTCGCTGCTGCAGATGCCGCCTACGATGAGCTGAAGCACCAGGTGTGAGGATGTGCCTGTGAGTATCGTCCGACTGTACGTGGACGAGGACGCTTCGGAGTCTGCCGTAATCTTAGGATTGCGTGCTCGTGGCGTAGACCTCGTAACAACGTGTGAGACCGGCCGTCTGGCAACGTCAGACGAGAGCCAATTGGCGTTTGCCACCGAAGTTGGCCGGGTGATCTATACCTTCAATGCCAGTGATTTCGCGCGTCTGCATCGGGAGTTTCTGGAGAGCGGACGTGTCCATGCCGGTATTGTCGTCATTCCGGAACAACGCTATTCGATCGGTGAGAAGATCCGGCGACTAGCGTCGTTCGTGCAGGCAACGACCGGCGACGCGATGCGAAACCGCATGGAATTTCTCTGACACAATTCCGTTCGCCGTGGAACCTCTCCTGCTTCCGCTCCGCTGTTCTTCCCGCCTGGCCTGCCGGTCTTGCGCTGCTGGCCCCCCGGCGCCGACCCGTTACTTTCTCCATAATATATTGAGTAGGCTTGGCAATCCCGCTGCCAACCGGTCACTCAGGGATCGTTCTTGCGCTGTGTTTCTCGCTCTGCTGGCGGCTTAGTCCCCTGTTTCAGATTCAGATGAACCCACTGTCGTGCTCGTTCTTCGCGACCGCTCACACGCGATGCCACTCAACTGACACGTCCAGGGCACTCCCACCCCGGTCGCTATTAATTCAGAGTATATTGACTCGCCGCTCCACCCCCGGCTCCCGCCCCCTGTCTCCTCGCACCTTCGTGGCTACCGTTTTTGGCTAGTCACCGTTTCTTGGGAACCGTTCAATACGTGGGCACAGTTACAGTCCACGATCGACAAGTGGAAACACCACGGTAACCAACGACACGCAAGTGACGCACGCTAATAGAGTCGTAGCAAACACACAGACAGCAATGAACGCGATGAACAGTTGAGGTCTGGCGTTCAGTGCCATCAGAAGAAGAAAGAGAATCAGAATCCCGGCACAAGTTAATTCAAATACGGCGTTGAAGACGACATAGTGGAGCACAATGTCACAAAAAAAAGGAACCGGCTGATCGGGGTCACTGACGAACCCTTGAACACACAGCCACCCAACCCGACACGTCATGAGCACGCAAAAGGCGACAAATGTAGCGGCAACCGCAGTCGTTCTCGCAAGTAGCCGCACGAGAGGACTTGACCACGCAACAGAATCGTTCCGGCATTGATCGGTCGGCCGCGTCATTTCGCCACCACTTTTGCACAGTTGATCGTTTTGCTTTCTGGTTCGGGAGTAGGCCATTTAAAGAACCCCTCAACCTTCCCTCCTATGTATTTTGCGGCAATCTTCACTTGCTTACAACAACACGGTGGCTTGCAGAGAAGTATTGCCGCATTCTCGGCAGCCTTGAAATTCGCCGCATACAGATCTGGTCCCCAATCATATTCATCCGGCTTCCTCATACCTGTCCACTGGACATCTCTGTCGCTGAGCACCGGATTTGGAATCAAGGAAGGCAACAGCTGCGCCACAACGCGAGATTGACAACTGACTACGGCCGAATAATAGCAGCCGGTCTGGTACTGAATCCTGTGTTCTTTTAGGTATGTGACAATGTCTTTTCCATGTCCATAAAAAATCGTAATGGTACACCTCTTAAGTAGGTAACGATCATCACCCCACAAACTCCACAAACCTGTCGGATCGATGCCCGTTTGCGGTTTGCTGTGCAGGTAGGCGTACAGGTCAGGCCCATCTTCATACCCGATCGGATCCCTACTAACGAACCTCCCCAGTTCCGCCGCGTAAACTCGATGCCGGTAGTAGTACAGTCCCGCCTCACCATCCAACCTTCCATCGGTATAAGTGTGCTTCCTCTCGCTCCTCCCGCCAGTGGTGGACTACTTCGGAATACTTTCGATTCTTAGGGCGCCCGGAAGCCCTCATTTTACTCGATTCCGGCGCCCCATTCCAAATAGGGTGGTATTTCGGTAACCCCCCGACTTGTTTCTGTCAGGAAGTAGTGAACGACACGTCGTGTGGAGATTGATTCATGTGCCGTTTCAATCGTTGATCGAAACAAAGAGGGAGATGCAATCATGACTGCTGGCAGACAAGACATTCTCAACGGAAATCGGGTCTACTGGTTAGACAATCTACGAACTTTCATGATCTTCCTGGTGGTTTTATGTCATGCTGGCGGTGTCTATGAAAGCAGCGGCACTTGGGCTTCCTTCTGGATTGTTGATGATCCTTCAACGAACGATTCGTCTGGCATTCTATTCCTGGTAATGGATATTTTCGTGATGCCCACCCTGTTCCTCATTTCGGGATTCTGTGCGGCTCTATCCGTGAACAACAAGGCAGGGTGGGGGTTTCTCAAATCGAAATTCAAGCGACTCATGATTCCCTGGATCATCGCTGTTCTGACGTTAATCCCACTGTACAAAATTATCTTTCTTCATTCTCGCGATCTACCTTCAGAAAGTTGGACTACCTACTTTCACTGGAGCAACGGGATTTGGAGTCAAAACTGGCTGTGGTTTCTACCAGTGCTGTTTCTGTTCGATATCCTCTATCTGCTGATTTCCAAGAGCAAGATCAGCATTCCCCACATTTCACTGAGGGCCGCTGTTGCTGGCACATTTTTAGTTGGATTTGGTTATTGCGTTGGCATGGACATTTTCGGCCTTCGGGGTTGGACGCACACGATATTGCTCGACTTTCAAAATGAGAGGTTATTGATCTACTTCCTGTTCTTCCTGTTGGGCGCCCTGTGCTTTAGGCGGAAGGTATTCGACGCGCGGCCACAAGGCATGCTGCTCTACCTCATCGTGAACGCGATTGTCTGGGTCCCCATCACTGTTTACATGTTCTTCCTGCTCTACCCTTGGTTCCGGCCCGGTAACTTCATTGTTTCAGCGATCACTGACAGATCGATTCTGTGGTGCAGCTACCAGTTTTCATTGCTCTGCCTTGTGTACGTGACGATCGAGTTTTTCCGGCGCTATCAGGATAAGCAAGGAAAGCTCAGATACGAGTTGAACAGGAATGCTTACTATGTTTACCTCATTCATGTGATTGTGTTGGGGGGCCTTGCATTGATGCTGCGTGACACGGCAATTCCTTCTCTTGGGAAGTACTTTATTTTGACGGTATCCACCTTTGTGGCGAGCAATGTCATTGTTTGGCTGTGCAGAACGGCGTGGCTGGCCGCGTTTTTTGCGAGCGTTCGAATTGACGAACCGTCCACTCGGCGCCAGCCAAAGACGCTCCGACACGTTGAGTCCACTCCCCTTTGACTCGTTGGAGGTTGCGGCTTTCGTGGGGAGGTGACCTGTTGTAGACTTGAAGCGTGCCGTGTATCGCGGCCGCGGCCGCATTGGATTTTTGGTACGAAGTTCGCGAGACACGGGTCAGCTGGCCGCACGTTTGCGCAACGACGCGGGTGCGGCCTCCCACACTCTGATTCCGGAGGATGCAATGAGCAACCTTGTTTCCAGGTCTTACTTCGCGGCGGTCGTAACTGCGATCGTGCTTGTCATCATGGCCGCGGGCGTCACACCGACCGGAGCACGTGGGGCGGACAGCTTCGAGGGCAAGTTCTACTCGGGCCAGGGCGACGTGGAGTACCTGCGGCTGCTGGACATCTCGCGGCGGATGTTCTCGCCCGACCCCGAGTTTCAGAACGTCGCCATGCTCTACACGCCCGCCTGGAACGGATTCGTCGAAGGGCCCACCTGGGGCGCATGGTGGATCCAGAACAGCTACGGCCCGACCTACTGCGGGCTGCCGCTGTTCGAGGAGCCGCTGGTCACCTTCCTGCAGAACGCCCAGGATCTGTGGTTCGACCAGATGGGCGACGGCAAGCGGACCTGGAAACACGGCGAGCAGGAACTGGTCATCCCCGATGGGCAACTCTGCGACGCCGCCAGCCCCCGACTGGTTCATCCCCAAGCAGGGCGACGGCAACGTGGCCATCCACGACTGGGGCATGGAGTTCACCGCCGCGGGACTCGTGATGCAGGCCGAGCTGCTGCTGATCGAGCCGCGACGAGAAGGCAATCGCCCATTACCTGCCCAGGCTGCGGCGGTGTGCCAACTTCATCGAGTCGCGCCGCGATCCCGAGAACAACCTCTTCCTGGCCGGGCCGGCCGGCAACCTGCTGGCGCCGAGCTACGCCGGCTGGAAGAAGCCCGACGGCACCTACGACAAGGCCTACCTGGCCGGGCTGTCGATCACCTACATCGCCGCGCTGGATCGGCTGATCGAATTGGAGAAGCTGGCCGGCGACGCCGAGACCGTCAAGCTCTACACGACGCGCCGCGAGCTGGCCCGCAAGGGCCTGCCGCTGCTGACCACCGACGAAGGCTACTTCGTCAAGTACCTCGATCCGGACGGCACGCGGCACGGCGTCTACGGCGCCGAGAAGTACGGCTACTTCGAGGCCGTCGTCGAACCACGACGCGATCTGCTTCCGCGTGGCCGACGACACCCAGGCGGAGAAGATCTACCAGAAGATCGCCTCGATCCCCGGTCTCAGGCCGCACGACTTCATCATCACCAACTGCCCGGGGCTGGACGACATGTACACGCCGCCGACCGAGCTGGCTGTGGAAGTTCGGCACCTGGGTCAACGGCGGCCACTGGTCCACCTGCGAGGCCCGCATGGTGATGGGTTACTACCGGCTGGGCAAGTACGACGACGCCCGGCGCTCGATGCAGCAGTTGATGAAGTTCGCCCGCCAGTTCCGCATGGACAACCCGCTGGTCGACTTCGGCGCCCGCGTCTACCAACCGAACCAGCCGATCAATCTGTGCTACGACAGCTTCGGACCGCCGGCGGCGATGATTCGCGGGCTGTTCGAGTACCTGTACCGGGCCGACGGGCTGGTGCTCATGCCGCACATCCCGCCGGGCATCACGCGGCTTCAGCAGCACTTCCCGATTCGCTTCGGAACCGAAGCGGCTCTACCTGGCCACCACCGGAAGCGGACCCGTCACGGCGGTGCTGGTCAACGGGCAGCCATGGTCGACGTTCGACGAGAAATCGATCACGCTACCCTACGACGAGACGCCGCGGGAAGCGGTGATCCAGATCGCCCTGGGCGGGGCCACACCGGCGCCGTTCGTTCCGCGAAAATCCGACGCCGCGTCGGCACTGCCGGACGTGCCGGAACTGAGCAAGAAGGAGCCGTTGGCGCCGGCTTTGACCGAGATCGACGCACAGATCGCCCGCATCCGCTATTTCCACCAGAGACTTGTGTCCGCCGGGTTGGCCGATAGCTACGAAGCCGCCCACGCGCGGCTGGCGGTGGAATTCCTGGCTGCAACCTGCGATCGCCTCAAGTTGCTTTCCGAGGGTAAGCTAAAACGTCTATCCGACCCGTCGCAGGCCGCCGCCGACAAGTCCTACTTCAGCACCACGTCCAAGCTCTGCGAGGGTCTGGAAAAGACGGTCGCCGGGTACAAGGATTCTGAGGACGTCCACAAGAAACGGGTGTACGAAATTTGGAACGAGCCGGCTCGGGCCACCGCGTACGGCGGCACCAATGAAGCAGTGATATGGCTGGAGAAGGAGTCGCAGCGAATGATCCGCGCGTGCCGTCGCGAGATGGACGATGGGACCGCCGCCTTCCCGCCGCAGGTCGGCATTGGATACGAGGCTTTCTGGCTTCGCGACTACGCCTACATGATTGAAGGTTACATCCAGGGCTTCAGTGACAAAGAACTCCGCGACGCGTGCCTGGTGTTTGTCAATGCCCAGCGTGATGACGGAGCCTGTGTTGACTGTGTGAAATATGACGGCACGCCGATCTACAAGCCGGGCTACGGCAGTATGGGAGTCCATCCGGTGGCCGACGGCTCCCAATTCACCGTCGACGTGGCCTGGCACACCTATCAGCGGCTGCAAGACAAGGAGCTGCTGGGGCGTATCATCGACCGCCTGATCAAGGGCATGAACGCCGTCCCGCGCAATCCGGAGACGGGTCTGGTACACATCAGCCCAGAGTCGCCCTGGGACCGCTGTCCTTACGGGTTCACCGACACGGTGCGCAAACAGGGCGACGTGCTGTTTTCGTCACTCTTATTTGTGCAGGCCAGTGGGCAATTGGCCGAGTTGCTTGGGGTGGTTGACCGAGCCGACGAGTCGCGACGTTGGCGTGACGAGGCCAACAAAGTCACGGCGAAGATCCGCGAGGTCTTCTGGGACCCCCGGTTCGGCCTGTTCCGTGCGGCCACGTCCAAATGCCGGGAGCACGATATCTGGGGCTCAGCCTTTGCCGTTTATCTGCACGTCGCCTCGCAACAGCAGGCGATGACGATCGCCCGGTATTTCAAGGAGCATTACGGCGAGCTTGTTCAGCATGGTCAGATCCGACATCTGCCGGGCGGCGTCTACTGGGAAGAGGCCGGTCGCCGCGACGAATACCAAAATGGCGCATTCTGGGCGACGGCCACCGGCTGGTTTGTGTACACGCTTGATCTGGTCGATCGCCAGCTGGCCGATCAGACCGTCGTCGACCTGGTCAACGATTTCCGGCAGCGCGGTTGTTTGGAGTGGTGCTTCGGTGATACGGCTCGATTGCCGGACTACGTGGCGAGCGGAACAAACCCCTTAGCTGGCATCCGCAGGATGCTCGAAAGGCGTCAGATCGGTGACAGTTGGTCCCCCTAAGGATCGGGGGGAAAAATAACTTCGGTATTTGATGCTCGGAAAATTGCCTCCCGCCCGCCCGCTTCCACCGGGCTCGTCCCGGCGGAGCGACAACTGATCTGCTACCGCATGACCGCATGACCTCATAACCTCTGCTCCCGCACTCTCCTTCCCACTCGCGAAGCGAGTGGGAAGGAGAGTGCGGGAGGGGATTTTCGCCCTCGCCGGTAGCTGGCCAGTTGTGATTCCGACCGGGGCAAGCCCGGCGAAAATCGGAAAACACCGAAGTTATTTGTCCCCGGTTCCTAAGGGTCTGGTAAGTCATCCTATCCCGGATGATTCACGGAGGCTGGGGTCAAGTTCGCGCAACGTGTTGGTGGGACTTGGCAAGTCCCTCAGCTGAATTGCGTGACGCCTGGCACGGCGACTTCGGATTTCGGCGGCGTGGCATCCCAGGTGTAGCCTGACGGAGACAAGTCTTCCTGGGACTGGAACGCTTCGTCCCAGGTCAGGCTCTGGCCAGTGTAGGCGCTCATCCGTGACATGATGGCCATCATGGTGCTCTTGGCCATGTAGTCGCCGTTGTTGATCACCTGCTGGTCGAACCACTTCATTTTTCCTCCATCAACAACGCCCGCCTGCAGCACGAAATCGCTCTGGCCCGGTATTTCATAGGGATCGCCGGAGACAACCAGTCGCAAGGTGGAGATCTTGTCGGCCGGTAACGCGACCTTGCGCAAAATTGTGCAAGGTTGGCCCGGCCCTTTGGCGTGCACGGACAGGATCCCTTGTTTGCCCGGATTGGGGTTGCCTGGGTGGCCGCCTGCGGGTCTGGGTTGATCGATCCAGAAAGGACGAGTGTCGGTGTAGCTGTTCTGAATGAGAACGCGCCGGACATCATTCTCCGTGTCGAACTTGTTTTCCAATGTCGGATCGACCGGCACCCGGCCCTTTTAGATCAGCCAACTTCATGCGCGTCTGAGCGTCCAGTGAAGGCATGTCGGAATACCGATCATATTTCCAGCCGGCTTGGGCAAAGCCGGACTGTCTTTCCGGTTTGATCTCGGCGACATCGAGCGTTTGCGCGTAGGAATCGGATCCGTGCAAGAAGGCTAAGGCGGCGATCAAAGTTGTGAGCAGTGCTCTCATCGTGGTGCATCCCTTGTGTCAAAGAGCGTCTGACGCGACGTTTGCGATCCCCAGGGCGTGCGCCGATGATTTTGCCAGTCAATTCTGCCCGCATTGCCCCCGCCGGTGTATCGCGTGGTTACGTGCGGACGATTTCAGGGCAGAGGATCAATCCTGTCCAGCGGGTCCAGATTTCGCGCCTGATTCCACGCATTCCGCAAGTCGTCTTGGTGCTGGGCAGCCCATTCCATGACCAAACCGGTAGCTCGCGGCGCCAGTCTCCCAGCAATAACCCCCAAAGTCTCAATACTAACCAGCATTTGATCACCGCCGTATTCGGCGTGAAAGTGCGGTGGCGGATGATCATTGTAGAACATCTTGATCACGATGCCGTAGAAGCGACTGATTTCAGGCATCGACGGCCGCCTTCAAATTTGGGAAAACGTCGGCCGGAGACTTCCCAGTAATTTCCATGTACAGGGAATCGGAACAAACATCGACGGCGTCGTTCCACCGGATTTCCCCACCGTCACCAACGCAAACCTGCATAAAAGCCTGGGGATTATTCCACACGGCAAACACACCTTTCCCGACAAGGTGCGACAAATCGACCTCCCCCTCTACGCCATCAGGATAACGAATGCGAAGCCGGTAGCCAGGAAGAGGTGTTACGTCAGTTGGTTTGAGCATAGTCATTGACCTCCAAACACGGAACTTCGACAACTATAACCTACTTGGCATGCCGTGTCGCAACAGCCCACTTCACGTCTTTTCGTCGCCAAGGTGATAAGTTGGCGTCAGAAGTCACTCAACGTTCCGGGCCAACCTCACCATGTTTATCATAATCATCCTCTCGATAGTGTGTTACGGTTGGTTCAGCGAGGCAAGTGTTATTCCGTTTAACGAACGCGACTTTAACGCTTCACAGGCGTGGAAGGACAAAGCATGATCATCGTACGAAAAGAACGCGCCGCCGCCGTGGCCGCGATTCATCTGGTCCACGAAAGTGCCTTCGATAGCCCCCCTGAGGCCAGCATGTCGAAAGTGTCGGGGGTGGTTCGAACAGAGACGAGTTTGACCACGCGCTGCAACGGCTGAACAGTCATTCGCCCTGGCCACGGAGGATGTCATTCGGGGACCGAGCGCGCGGGGGGTGTCAGCGCGTCCTCGAGACGCTGTCGGATTTCGTTTCGCCGGCTCTGGCTGTAGATCTTGTGACCTTGCGTGTCGGTGACGTAGAACGCATCGACAACCTGATCGAGAAACGTGCCGATCTTGGCCACGTGTACCACCAGTTGCAGCTCAAACAGCGTACGGGCGATGGAGTAGAGTAACCCGCGACGGTCGTAGGTGAAGATCGTGATGATCGTGAATCGCTCTGACGTGGCATCGTCGAACCGCACGCGCATCGGCATTTCTGCGTGCTGCGCGGCGGTCGAACCCTTGTCCGATTTCCACAGTCGGCGAAAGGCGGGGACTTTATCCGCATCGACCGTCAGGGACCGGACCAGTGCATCACAGACCTCGCGCGTCCGTTCGGGCGGCGGCTGATCGGCAAAGTCGGTGTCATCCACATAAAATCGGTCCAGCACCAGTCCGTCGGCCAGCGTGTGAATTTCGGCAGATAGAATCTGCAGCCCCTTGCCGGTCAGCGCACCAGTTAGTTTATGGAAGATGCCAGGCGTGACGGACTCGTGAGTTCCGATCAAGTAGCTGGAGACCTTGCGCTCTTCCGAATAGCGGTACTGGGCGATGGCCCCGACCGGGTCAACCTGCTTGAGTTTCCGCAAAAGCTCGTGGATTCGTGCGGGCGATACACTCAGCAGGTAACTTGCGGGCAGTTCGGCAATCTGTTTGTCCCACCACGCATCGTCATCGGTCTTCCCAGCCAACTGGCGCACCAAGGTGCGCCGCTGCTGAGACTCCAGTTCCGCGCTGCGGGAGGCATCCTCGCCGGTCAAATGCCGGCGGGTGCGGAAATAGAGATCGGTCAGCAACTCGACCTTCCAGTCGTTGAGTACTTTTGGGCCCACGGCGGCCAGGTCGGCGGCCGACAGAAGGTAGAGCATCTGGAGCACGTCGGTCGTGCCCACTTCGCGCGCAGGCGCAGGACCACCGATTCGTCATGCGTGTCTTCACGGAAGGCCATGTGTGACATCAGCAGATGTTTGCCGACCAGAAACCGCAGTGTTTCCGCATCCGATTCTGACAGATTCAAGCGGCGCCCCGTTTCCACCGCGATCAACGCTCCCACTTCACTGTGATCGTCGTCATAGCCTTTGCCCAAATCGTGGATCAGCAGGGCCAGGTGCAGCAGCCGCTTCTTGCGCAGGTCACGGTAGGCATTGCCGAGGGCACGCGGGTCGTGCAGGAACGTGGTGGCGGCTTCCACCGCTCGAATCGAATGTTCGTCGACCGTGTATTTGTGATAGTCGTTGAATTGCATCAGGTACCGGGCGTGCTGCATGGCCGGGATAATCTGTTCCAACACCCGTAATTGATGCAGTCGGCGCAGTAGATCCCCGAGGCGTCCGGGTTGGCTCATCAGCGATAAGAACCGAGCGACCGCCTGCTCGGATATCTCCTGGACAGGCCGTTGAGCCATTTCCGTGCGAATGGCTTCCCACGTCGGATGGTCGATGCGCTTGTGGTACATGTTGGCCAGATCCATCAGTCGCAGGACTTCGGCCAGATCCTGGCGCACCTTGACCAGTCCTTTCCGCGTAGCGCTGATATGGACGGGCCCCACGCGAAAGTCGTCCTCCACGCGATGGCTGAACAAAGGCGCCACGGCCGCCACCATCGCGGATCTCGCGCACACTGTCAATGAAGCTGGAGGAAATATAACGAATGTCACCCGTGCGCTCGAAATAGTCTCGCATGAAACGCTCCACGGGCAACAGCTTGTTGAGTTGTTTGTAACAATAGAGCGTGGCGATCCTTACCTGTTCGTCGCGTGTCATCAGGTCCTGGCTCTGGCCAGCGCAAAAATGCAGTTCGTTGCGCAACTTGAGCAGGAACTCATGTGCTTGTACAAGTCGCATGCGATCAAGGCTGTTGAGGACTCCCGTGCGCTGCAGGTTCTCCAGGTCCGTTTCGCCGTACTTCGTGAAACCGACCCAGCGCACGATCTGCACGTCACGAAGACCACCACGTGAGCGTTTGATGTTGGGCTCGAGTAAGTAGGCGGTGTCTCCGAATTGGCGCCGTTCTTGCTGACGCGATTGGACGATCGAGGCCACCAGCGAGCGCCATCGGCGTCGAGCCGCATGACGATACCGCGTCATGAACCGGTCGAACAACCGCTGGCTCCCCCACAACAATCGTGACTCGGCCAGTGAGGTGAAGATCGTGGCGTCCTTCATGCCCAACGAACATGCTTCGCCGGGCGTCCGCAGGCTGAAACCGAGCGTGAGCCCCGCGTCACAAATATCGCGCGTCAGATGCTTGGCCAACTCAGCTGCTCGAGGATGGGACTTGGCGGTGGTCAGGATCATCAGGTCAACGTCCGAGTAGGGGGCCACGTCCCTCCGCCCATATCCCCCGTTAGGAATTAACGCGATTTCTGATTCCAGGTCGCCGTCGCCGATGTCCGCGATCGCCGCCTGGCAGAGACTCAAGACAACTTCATCCAGTAGATCAGCCAGATGGGCGCAGACCTGGATACCGGGAGAACCGCGATCATGCTGTTCTCGCAGTTTTCGCGCCCCGAGCTAGTCGCTCGCGCGCGTCGAAGACGGCAGGACGAAGTCGTGGAACGTTGGGCATAGACAATGTTTAGCCTCAGGGCCGGCCACGCGGTGTGACCAGGAGCAATGGATCGACAGGGCAGGGGGGGCGTGCAGCCCACCACCCTTGATTCCGTCATCCACGGTGGGTTCCGATCCGGGTCGGTGTTCACCATCCAAGACCTCGAGCCAATGAACAATAGGGGAGATGTCCGGTATTCGGCTGGCCCAGCGCAGGTCGCCACGGAACAGGCACGCACGCAGCGCACAGGTCACACGCGAAGATTCTACAGAGCTTCCTCGCCCGTTTCTCCTGTACGGATGCGGATCGCGTCCAGCAAGTCGCTAATGAACAGCTTCCCGTCACCAATTTCACCCGTCTGAGCACTGCGTAAGATTGTGTCGACGACTTTCTGCAAGCCCGAATCGCTACAGACCATTTCGATTTTGACTTTGGGCACGAAGTCCACGGCATACTCCGTTCCCCGATACCTTTCCGTATGTCCTTTCTGGCGGCCAAAACCGCGCACCTCCGAGACGGTCATGCCGTGAATACCCTGCTCGGTTAAGGCGTTCTTCACGTCCTCTAACTTGAAGTGACGGATGATCGCTTCCACTTTCTTCATCGTTCGACTCTCCCTTTCCAGAGAAGTTCTGGTCACGAGAAGTTGCGTTGCACCCCATTTCCACCCACACTCGGCAGCCAACGGCCACGAGACTAGATGAAGATATACCCTTCTTCGCCATGTTCGCTCAGGTCCAGCCCCTGGATTTCCTGCTGCTGCGTCACACGGAGTCCCATCGTCGCGTCGAGTATCTTGAGCAGGACGAAGGTGACTGCGGCGGCGAATACCCAGGTGATGGCCGTCGCGACGAGCTGGCCCACGAAAACGCGGGCGTTACCTTCGATCAGGCCGAGTGGATTGCCGTTGTCGATATTCCAACAGGCGCGTGTGGCGAAAACGCCAGTAAGAAGGGCGCCGAGCGTGCCGCCGACGCCGTGTACACCGAACGCGTCCAGCGAATCGTCGTAACCCATCTTGTTCTTCAAAATCGTGCAAGCGAGGCAACAGACAACGCCCGCGGCGGCACCCATCAGCAAGGCCGGCATCGGATTCACGAAGCCGGCCGCCGGCGTAATGCACACCAATCCGGCCACGGCTCCCGAACAGGCGCCCAGCAGCGTCGGCTTGCCGCGCGTGATCCATTCATAACAGGCCCACGCCACGGCCCCCGCCGCAGCCGAGAAATGCGTCACCGCAAAGGCACTTGAAGTAAGGCTGTCCGAAGCCAATTCGCTGCCCGCGTTGAAACCAAACCACCCGACCCAGAGCATGGCCGCTCCCAACGCGGTGTAAGTCATATTGTGCGGCGGCATCGGCTCGCTCCCGAATCCCAATCGCCGACCAATCAACAAGGCACAGATTAAGGCGGAAACACCCGAGCTGATGTGGACCACGGTGCCTCCGGCAAAGTCCAAGGCACCCCCCGCGATACCGTTGCCGCTGCCCGCCTGCAGGTCGGCTGTGGTGACAAATCCCAGCAGTCCCGCGTCCCACACCCAGTGGCAGAGAGGACAGTAGACGAGCGTCCCCCACAGAACTGTGAACACCACCATCGTGCTGAATTTCATACGCTCGGCGAAAGCACCACAGATCAGCGCCGGTGTGATGATGAAAAACATGCCCTGGAATAGCATGTGCGTCAGCAAGGGAATTTCCGTGGATGTTCCTTCGGCCCACATCGGCGTGTGTGGCTCGCCGGCCTCCGCATCCCACGTGCGGGCCACCCCCTGCATTCCCAAATACTCGAAATTGCCGATCCGCGGGTCGTCGCCGCCGAACGCCAAGGTGTATCCCCACAGGGCCCATACTACCGTCATCAGGCCCATCAGGAAAAAACACTGCATCATGACACCCAACACGTTTTTCTTGCGAACAAGCCCGCTGTAAAACATGGCCAGACCTGGCGCGGTCATGAATAATACCAACGCGGTCGAAACGAGCATCCAACCATTGTGCCCGGCCAATGCCGCTTCGTCCGCGACCTGCGATACGTCCGCCACGCGTGACTCGAGACTGCCAAGCGTAGCCGGCGTCTCCGTTTGAGCGTCAGCCGTGCCACTCAGGGTGAGTAACGCGACGATTATGGTCACGGTAACAAAGCAAGCGTGTAAAGACTTCATATGTCGTTTCCCTGTCTTCAGGTTGGCTGGGTCGTCGAGCGGCCACGGATGCGATGCCGTGGGACGAGTTCGTTGTCTTTAGAAAAGGTGCGCCGAGCGATGACGGTCGGCCCCGCAACCCGGGCCCCGTAATGTTCCGGACTCCACACGACGGGTATCGGGAAACCTTGTGAGAAGGTCTGCCGCGTGACAACGCCGATCTGCAAAAAGACCCGGACCAACTACAACTTCAAAATGTCTCGATCACAAAGGGGGGGATTTCCCAGCAGGAGAGTAGGTCGTATCCCGCCGTTTGGCAATGGGGGGTGGTGACCAACTGCGAGGCCTTCGCCGCTCGGACTGCGTGCGATAGAGCCGGTAGTGCCGGAGACGTTATCCCGAGTGCCCTTTACGCCAGCCTTCGTCCTCGACACGGGACCGCGAGTTGAGCACTCGTGGAAGCACGAAAAGCAAGTCTCCCAAACGGTTTAGATACCGTACGATGGGCGCCTGGATGTCGCCATCGCCGCGGGAGAACTCGAGCGCGACAACACGTCGTTCCGCACGCCGACAAACGGTTCGCGCAACGTGCAGCAGCGCCGCGCCGCGAACGCCGCCGGGCAGAATGAACTGCTGCAGGGGCGGAACTTGGGCGTCCAAAGCGTCGATCTCCTGCTCCAGTCGCTCGACGTGCCGGTCGTCTGTTAACGCCATGTCGCCACTCGCCGCGGCCGGCATCGCCAGATCCGCTCCTACGCCGAAAAGCTCATGCTGAATCCGATGCAGCAGGCTATCCACATCCGGCGGCAGCGACTCGCAGCGGGTCAGGCCGATCAGGGCGTTCAATTCATCCACGGTCCCACATGCCTCGACGTGAGGGTCATCCTTAGTCACGCGCGGACCGCAGCTGAGATTGGTTTTTCCGTCATCGCCCTGCTTCGTGTATAGTTTCACACCTCAACTCCCGGCCAACGTTAAAGGCACTGCATCCGTTTGTTTAGGGACGGTCGCTCTCGGCAGGCCGACGCTGTGCCGCCCCATTCGCCCAGCCGATACCACCTTCGCCTATTTGCGAAACGGCTTTCATCCGCTGCGTCGAGGACGCCACATCCCGCCGCAAATTGGTCGCCGGCACGAGCCTGGACGGCGGCCCTTGGACTCGAACTCCGCAGTTCCCGCCTCCACACTCGGACTCTATCCTTGCCCACCGCTCCAAGAAGTGCAATCGGTGACTATAATGTTACGCCAGTACCCACCCTGGGGTACGGCAAAATTGACTCGTCCGATGGCATCTTAGTTGAGGAGTTCCCAAGGTGAAGTCCCTTTCTGTGAAACGCCAACCCGCGCCGAGGCGTCGCGTCACAAACCCGCGGTGGGGCTGCCGGTGCATGTTCTCTGCCGCCTCTTTCGTACTGCTGCTGGTCATCTGCCAGCGAGTCGAAGCCCAAGCCGGAGCGGAAGGGAGTCCTTCGGTGTCGGTCGAGTCGCAGTACCTGTCCCACATCCGGCAGGTGACCTCGGACTTCGAGAAGGCTGGCGAGGGCTACTTTTCGCCAGATGCCAAGAGCATCGTCTACCAGGCTATCCGCAGCGAGTATCCTTTCTACCAGATATATGTGCAGCCACTGACCGGCGGCCTGCCAAGACTCATCAGCACAGGTCGCGGCCGGACAACCTGTGCATACTTCTCGCCCGATGGGAAGCAGATCCTGTTCGCGTCGAGTCATTTGCATCCCGGTCTGGCCGAGATTGAGGCCCAGGAACGGCGATTGCAGGAGGAGGAGAAGAAGTCGGGCCAGCGCCGGCGGTACTCTTGGCCGTTCGATCCGTACATGGACATTTACGTCTGCGATCTCGACGGACGGAATCGGCAGCGACTAACGTTGGAAGATGGGTACGATGCGGAAGGCGCCTACTCGCCAGACGGGAAACTTATCGCCTACTGTCACGTCGAAGAACCACCCGCGGATGCTCCCGAAGACGCTGCCGCGCAGCGCAATCCCGACATCTATGTGATGCATGCCAACGGCAGTGGCAAACGTCGCATTACGTCCGCCCCTGGATACGATGGTGGCCCATTTATTTCGCCCGACGGCAGGTGGATCGTGTTTCGCACGGATCGCAAGGCGGCTGAGCATTTGCAGATCCATGTGATTAGCCTCGATGGCACGCACGAAGTGGAAGTTACCAATCAGCCTACAAGTGTCAATTGGGGTCCGTATTGGCATCCCACCAAACCATACATCATTTGGTCGGGCGCGGATCATTCCAATCCAAATGTGCGACCCAACTACGACCTGTTTCTGATGCGCTATGAGATCCAGGACGGAAGTTCGTGCCGGGCAGCGTGGCTCGAGTCACCGATTCGCCGAGCGCCGATGTGTTGCCCGTCTTTTCACCCGACGGCACGCAATTAATGTGGACCAGCACGCGGACCGAGAACCACACAAGCCAGCTGTTCATTGCCGACTTCCGGTTGCCGGAGGAACCGGGGCCCTGACCGTTTTGAACCCGTGAACGGTTACGATGGATACTCATCGCTAACCCCGGGGGCGGGGGGGACTACGCCGAGTCCGCGCGGTTCGGCGCATCTTCCTGGGGCTCGTCGTCGGAGTCGGGACGGCTCACCCGCTGGGCGAGGGTGGGGACCGCGTAACGCGTTTCGCGGCACCCGTAGGTGGAGCAGGCACCGTTATACTGCCAGCAATCCAAGTGGTGTGGGGTGCGACAGCGGCGGCAAAAGACCATATCCGAGGTGATCTCTTCGCCGCAGATCTGGCAGACGGGATCTTCGATCGGCTGCGCCTCGTCGCTACGCCCCAGAAACTCTATTCCTTCGCTGCGGGTGAGCATTGCCTGGTCAAACAGTTCGAGGCAGAGTTGCGCGAACTCTTCCAAGTCTTCACCACGGCGAAACGCGACCGGTTTCTCGATGATCATGCGGCCGTTTCGGACGGCAACACTGATGAACGGGTGATCGAAGAATTGGCAGAGTTTGTTGATCTGCCACCGCACGCCATCGCTCAACAGCCGCCGCACGTCGTTCGGCCGAGAACCGGAAACGCGAAAACGGTGATCGAATTGCTCATCGCCAACCTCGATATCGCCAGGGATGTCGCTGAGCGTGGAACGGTTCCATGTGGCGAGCGATTCGACCCGCAGATCCGTGCGAGCGTCAGGCCAATACAGATGCGCTTGCGTGGTCTTCTGATGCCCGCGATTGGGACCGGGGGAAATCGTGACCCACGTTGGACCATACCGAAACCGCACGCTGGGTCGGCGCAGTATTCCGCCCCTTTGAAAGGTCCCGCCGAAGCGGCGGACCAGCGACTGGTAGGCACGGCCAGGATTCTGCGGGCCGAGTCCTAGTCCGAGTCCACTGACGAGAATCGCAATGAAGGCGAAAATCAATAACGCAACGAAGCACTCCACGTGTGCGGATCCCCTTATTCATCTTCGATATAGAGAATATCGTCATCGTCGCCTCGTGCCTGACGCTGGGGACGATAGACGCGACCGGGCAAAGGTGGGACCGGAGTATCTTCACCAATAAACATGACGTCTGGGCCGGTTTCAGGGATCGGCGGCCGCTGCGCTCCACGCCGTGTGTAGCGAATCACGTTGATTCCCGATGGTGGCATCTTGTCGCGCAGGATCCGGTCGTCAACCGGGAACTTGATTCGGTCTGGTTGTTCGATCCAATTCTTGGCTGAAAAATTCGTAGCCCGATCCAGATTCATGTAGGCCATGCGCGCCACGTCCCACAGACGTTCGCAGACCGCGTCCAAGGTCACCGTCTCGTCCCACGGCAACCCCACATCGCGCAAATTAATGAACCCGCTAAATGAGACGTTGGGATGCAGCAGCGGCGTGATCCAGCGGATATCGGGTGCCAGCTCGGGATAGGCGAACGGCAATCGCATGTCGATTTCGTGTAAGTCGATGAATTCCATCTCCGCGTGGGGCGAAACCTGGCGCGCGATTCCTCTACCGCGAAACAACAGCGAATAACGGTCGGGCGGATCCCCCTTCCCGTCAAAATGGAAAATCGAGCTGCATTCGCGCAGTGAGGTCAGCGTTTCGAAGTCAGATCGCAGCCGATTCTCTCGTTCTTGATGATCCACACTCAAGCTCCTTTGGCGACGTCAACAGGTAACGGGTTGCACGCCAACTCTTCTTCGATACGTGGCGAAGTCTTTGGCTGGTCGCGGGGCAGTTGCGCCGCGGACACGCCTTGGAATCCGCGTACTACTCTTCGGGGGGGAGGTCGGCGGGGCCGCTTGGAGGCGGCTCCTCCGTCGGGCCGTAAATGGCAAACAAGGCGGTGATGCCGGCCAGCAACAGAATGGCACCGCCAGTGAGATACCATTTCCAGCGTTTCATCCAGCCCCACACCGTCCCGATGTCTTCCGCTTCCTCCACCTGTTCATACTCTTTCAGTTTCTCGGCCAGCGTTTTGATCTTATCCCGCGCTTCCGCTTTCTCGGCCACCAGTCGGTCCAGCCTGGTCAGCAGGCCGGCCGTCTTCGCCTGCAGTTTTTCGTGTTCCCTGTCCGCTACCGCTTGGGATTTCTTCAGCTCGCGTATGTGCGAATCGAGCCCCAGCGCGACCGACTCGAGTTCTTCGTTCTTGCGACGCTGTTCTTCCAGTGTTTGCACCACGCCGTCGGGCGCGATGTCCAGGTTGCCGATCACGCGATCCAGCAATTCTCGTTCGGCGGCCAGCTCGCTGAAACGCCGCTCGACCGCGGCGGTTTGTGCCACTTCGGCCGGAAAGAGTAATTTCCAGGCGATCAGAGCCAACACGAGGAATTGCATCATCAGCATTCCGAGCACGGCGATCGAGAGCCACGTCTGGCGTGTTTCCGCGATGTGCA
Source organism: uncultured Planctomycetota bacterium (assembly GCA_963700575.1). Taxonomy (GTDB): domain Bacteria; phylum Planctomycetota; class Planctomycetia; order Pirellulales; family Pirellulaceae; genus JAJRVM01. Next base: position 134,898 of record CAVOYC010000019.1, read on the forward strand.
CGACCGCCGGCGGATAACTACCCGGTACGGCACTATAACGAGGGTCGTTTGGCATAGCTGTCTTGCCCTCCAGTTGAGCGGCATAGATTTCCAGTTCCGGTAAGCGGAACCGCGAACCCGTCAGGTAAAAGCCATGGGTGGCCTGAGTCTGCCGCGGCTGCCCGGGCGTCCATTGAAAAAAGGCTCGTTCTCCCTGGCAGGGATCGATGACCAGTGCCACGTCCAACGGTTTATTGAAGAAATGATCGCAGATAAACGTATCCATTCCCGACAGGAAAACTCCCCATCCCGGATGGGTGTGATACCAGCCAACCATCTGTGTGCCGGCCGGGAACTCGTCCCGTTTTCGCGTGATGTCGCTCCAGGTTTCATGCGTGAATTTGAAGCTTCCCTTCGTGGCTTCGTAGTGCTCCGCGCGGAGACTGTCGGAAATCACCACGAAGGGATTCCCCTCCTGGTCTTCATGATGACCTCCCAACAGCACTCCACCCAATTCCACATTCGTGTTGGAGATTGCATGCGCTTCCATATCCCGGAGTACGTCCACGTCGACGTAGATGGGCAAGTCGTTCTGTGACGGGGAGGCGTACGAAACTACCGCATAGTGTCGGTTCTGGTCCGGCCGTAACTGCCGTTGCGGCGGCGTTTCCTCCACTTCACCAAAATGGATGTCGCTGTCCATAAAGTTTTTTGGGGGCCGGTTTTACGGACTCTCGTGCACAGGCTCATCGCTCGCGGTGGGCGGCAGGCCGATCTTGTCCGCGGGAGCAACGACGTCACGGCGGTCATCGTCAAGCAACGCAAACGCTTCGCCGGATGGGGACACCACGCGGACGATGTCGTAGGGGGGAATTCCCAGATCCATCAACTTGGCTTGCGCGAGTTCACTATGGGCTTCGATCGCATGTACAATCTGCGGGCGCGCGATCTGTCCACACACGCCGCACAGAGCATCACTCTGCCCGACTTCCTGCAAGGTTCTCATGATCGAGCGACTTGTGCCGCACGGGGCGCAATCAATGGAGACCACCAGATCCCGGTCCAGTTCAACGCGACTCGATGCCAGTGGTAATTCCAGCTTCTGGCAGACCGACAGCAGCAAATCGCCGGCCGAATCGCGCACCGCACTCAGCGGTAACACGACCGGGTCGGGATACGTGTCGTGGCTCATGCAGTCTTCGCGGCGCTGGAACCGGGTCGAATAGAAACTGTTCGCGACGCCGTTGTAGATCATGGCCACCCCCGACTGGACCGGTAAGCCATGGATCAGCTTCAAGGCTTCTTGTGTCTGAAGGCCGGCAATCATGGACGAGATGGTCGGGGCCGTGGGGACCTTTCCCGCCTGTAAGTCCTCTTGCCGCAAGAGGGGGCAACTGTATCGCAAGTTGATCAGCCGATAGTCGTTGTCGGTCATGGCGCATTCGTAACACGCTCCGTCAGGCGGCGCGAACAGCTTCACCACGCCATTGATCTCCTGGATGCCGCCGTCGATCCAGGGTGTTCCTACTTTCCAGCAGCAGCGATTGACCCACAGCCGCGCTTCGCGGTTGTCGAGGCAGCCAATGACCACGTCGACATCGCGAAACAATCCCAAGCCGATGTCGGTCATCACGTTGGCCAGGAACGGGAATACCTTGGTGTCCGGATTCAGATCACGCAATGCTTCCGCCGCCGCTTCGGCTTTGGCACGGCCACAGTCGCGGTGCCGAAACAGGACGGAGCGGGTCAAGTTCGATTTCTCGATCTTGTCAAAGTCGATCAGATAAATCGAGCCGATGCCGAGCAACGCCAGATTCTTCAGTACTTCGTTCCCCAACGCGCCCGCACCGACGACCATCACACGCGATGCCGCCAGCTTCTCTTGATCCCACCAGGCAATCAGCCGCAGCCGGGAATAGCGATCGTCATCGTCGATGACCAGCGTTTCGTCAGACATCTAAGCTGCGTCCTAGCCAGAGGCTCCGCCTTGGAAATCCGAAGTACGATCTGCCCCAATTCCAAAACAGCTCCCCAGTGCCAACCGCATTCACGTTCCGGGCCATGCCAAGCACGCCATACAGGGGACGGAATCCCCAGAAGTGACAATCACGTTCCAGACATCGCATATCACGCCTCAGTCAACCTCGGCAGGTACACAAATGAAACCACAGTCGGCCACTCTGTCGCCCTGCCACTGAAAGAAGCCGAACTCCTGCAACACAGGATCGACGACCATGGCAATTTGCCACGGCTCTTTGAAAAAGTGGCGGTGGATGAACAGATCGTAACCCGACAGGAATACGCGTAAATTGGGATGCGTGTGCTGCCATCCGACAATCAGTTCATCCGGATACCGTTGGCTGATGTCCCGCGTCATCGTGGCCCACGTTTCGTGCGTGAAAGTCAAGGACGCCGCCTGGGAGCGGGCATCGACGGCCTCCAGGAAATGCCGCACTTCAACATAGGCGTAACCGTCCTCGTGGTAACCACCCAGCAGGAATCCGCCCAGTTCGCGCGTCAAGTCCCGTTCGCTATAGTCGAGAATCTGCTCCAGCACCCGCTCGCGAACGTACAGACGCACGGCGCTCGGGCAGATCTTTCCCAGCACGCAGCTCTTTCGCGAATCATCCTCGCCGGGGCTGCGTTTGGGAACCGGTTGCATCATGAGAGTCAGTCCAAGAACACAATGTCTTCATCTTCGGTGTCGATCAGTTCGGCCTCGATGATCTGTTCGTTTCGATCGTCCAGGATCAACACGTCCGGCAGCGGGGAAGAACGTGGCCGCGTCCAGACGGCTGGCTGGGGCGTTTGCGCCGCCACCGACTCGGTCGGCAGGGCGTTGGACAACCGGTCTCGTATGGGACGTGCGTCAACGGGCAGCTGATAATCACGCTGAGATTTCGCCCACAGCGCTGCTTCCCGATTGTAGGGACTATCGACGTCGAAGTTCTGGTAGCGAATCATGTCCCATAACATCTCACACAACTCGTCCAGGCTCAGGCTCGGAACCCAGTGCGTGCCGTAACCACCCAGGCAAACCACGCCGCTGCCCGAAATGTTCGGATGAAAAATGGGAGACACCCAGGTGAGTTCAGGCATCATGCGCGGATACGAGGCGCCCAGCACGATCCGCACTTCGTGCAACTTGCGGATCAAGATCTTGCTTGATCCTTCGGCACGCCAAAGACCGTTGCCGTAAAACCGCACTATGTACCTGTCCGCCGGTGCTCCACTGGCATCGTAGTCCACGATCGTGCTCTCACTACGGAGCTTCTCCAAGGCTTTTCGATCGTTTCTGAGCCGGCGCGTTCGAGGCGACTCTCGCATTGTTCCCACTACTGTGCAATGGTGTGCTGGAGTACAAAAGTAACTGCCGATGGGCGAGATTCAACCGACTTCGAATCCACACTCCGGTCAACGTCGCTCAAGAGGTTCAGTATCAACTGCCCGAGGGCCGGTACACAAGGTGGTGCAAAGCGTCGAACGCTGTGCAGGACTTGTGGACCGTCTTGCCCGCCTGGCAAAATCGGGCAGGCGCGACGTGACCCCACGGCGAGGTGCATCGTGTCTCTGGCAAACCGCCATGAAGCACAACGGCTGTCAACTGGTCACGACCTGTTGCTGAGTCGCAAGACGCGGCCCATCTTCGCTACGCTAACGGCAGTAGCTTGCCGCCTCCAAGATCGCTGCTGGTCATCGCGCTCCAGCGACAATCTCAGGGTAGACGATCAAGTGATCTCCCTCACCCACATGAGCCTCCAGCAATGTCTGGTTTTCTCGCAACCGTTTGCCGCCCTCTTTGTGGTCCAGGCTGTAACTCATCGGTTGACCGTCGGGACCCATGACAGGAAGGTTCATCTTGGTGATGATGTTGGGCAGAATCCGCTTCACCGTCACGGTGTCGGCAATGACGGCGTCGACGCTCTTGGCGCCCGTCTGATCCAGGAAGGTCACGCGCGTTCCCCGTCGTCCCTCGCTCGAACCTTGTCCAGCCATACTGTAACTCCGTGTGCTACGTACCTTGTGTGCCATCCCGACGACAGACGCCGAGTCCGCATTAGAACGCAAACCAGCCGTGCTCCCCGAACGGCCATAATTAAACCGCTCGCATGAGGGGCTGGAGTCGGTTTACGTGTCCGTCAGCGTATTCGTTGGCGATTCCGATATCTTAGCCCGGCACACCACTGTTTCCAAGCAGCGATGACCCCGCTACAGGATGGTTCTCGGCCTGACGTGTTGATGCCAGCTCAACGCGGCTCGAATTCCAGCACCTTGATTTTCAGTTGGTTGATCACTTGAACCACACTTAAGACGGCCGTTTCGGCGCTTTCTCGCGACAGATTGGAATGCGCTAATTTGATATGGGCAGCGCCAATTCCTGCCTGGCCCAACGTGGCATCCAACCCAATCCAGCGGTCGTGGACCCAGGCTTCGTTCCACATATGGAAAGCGAATCCCTGATCGGAGCTGGAATAAACGAGTCCCACCACCACACGGGCGGGAATACCTTGTGCCCGACACAGTGCCGCCAGCAGCACGGCGTGCTCGGTGCAATCGCCCTCTAACGAGCGGGCTACATCGGCAGCCGTCGCGAAGCCCTGACCGAAATTCTTGGCTCGGATCGATTGGTCAACCCATTTCTCCAAAACCACAGCCTTCTTCCAGGCAGTTGACTCTGGGCCCGCGACTTGGGTGGCCAATTCCACAATGCGTGGGTCGTCGGCCTGGATCAGGCTGTTAGACTCCAGATCGGAAGCGCCCGGTGGTGAAGCGTTGCCCGCGCCCAGAGGATCGTCAGGTCGCACGGCCAGCACCGTGATCCGCGCCGCATGGGCGCCCTGGGGCTGCACGATTTGCGAGGGTCCGGATGCAAACACCTGCGCCGGGTTCTTTTCCGGCAACGAGACCTCGTAGACAGCTCGAGTCAATTGGTGCGGATGGGGCAGGGGGGGGGTGACCTTCACGATCGTGTCCCAACCAAGATCAAATTCGCCCGCGGTTCCGCTTTTCTGGGCGAGTTGTTGCGTGGTGCGGATCGTGGTCTGGTTCAGGGCAGGGATGGATGTCTTCAAGATGTCGCCCTGCGCGTTCACCCAGCAGACAGCTTCAATCACGATGCCCGATAAATCGATCTTCTGGTTGATCCGGAGCAATGACTCCGTACGATCGAGCAGATGGACCGGTTCCTGTCCGCCGGCGTGCATGGCCGCGGTCACGACCTGAATTCCGGTGAGCCCGGGCATCAACATCGTCAACCGGCGATGCTCGCCCGGCTGCATCGGCTGGCGGCTGAGCGAATGTTCGACCGCGAAAAATCCCCCGTTCGATTCCTTCCAGTCCACGGTGTTTGTCACTTGTTTGCCCTGGCTGTGCGTCACCAGCGCGAGTTTTCCGTCCTGGCAGGACCCCTCCACCAAGATCGGTGTGGGACCGGCGAGCGTTTCTGTTTTGAACGACTTGACCGCTCCCTGCGGTGTTTCAATCGCCTCCACATGCATCTTCATTTTGGCTGCCTGGCCAAATCGCAAGATTTCCAGTTCCTGCCAGCTGCTGGCGCGCACCATGGGCTGTCCGTCGAGCGTGATCCGCTCGAACACGGTGCGAATGGACCCCACCTTCGCCTCCCCCATGTAAACCGCATCCCAAGTTTCGGACATCGTTTCGCCAGTGCCAGGGACCGGCTGGTTCAGTTTTTCAGTTTGCGCGGTATGCTCGGCCTGCGTGTTATTTTTCCGCTCCGAGTTGCTCCGCGGTTCCTCCTTGTCTCTTGGCTCGGGACTGGACGCCGGCTCGGTGCCCGCCGTTGCCGAGTTGCTCATCGGTGGCCGCGTTTCGGCACTTGGACCACAGCCGATCCCGATGGCCGACAACGACATTACCACGGCCAACCCGAGTCGGATTCCTCGAAACGTCTGTCGCACTGATCCCGACTCGTGACTCACACTCTTCCCTGACCATGACTTCCCCGGCAACGCGTCCTCAGACCACGCTCGCTCGGCGCAATATCCGTTTGGTTCGCGGTCCCATTTTCCTGGCATCGACAATTTCTCCTGTCGGGCGTGCTCGCACCGTTTCGCAACCGGAGCTGGAACGGGAGTATAGGGAGTATAACACGAGTCGGATGGTTCGGCAGGTGAGAGGGTGAGAGGAGCGGGCCGGCATCCTCGCGCAAGGAAAGCGTCTTTCGGGGTTGGAGGGAACGGCGAACTTCGAACTTCGAACTTCCAATGAAGAAGCCTGGCAGATGAAGTCGAAAGTCAGTGGGACGCGAGATGCGCGTGGAGAATCGTCGCCAGTCTGCGTACCGTGGTGCCCCGTCGCCTGACGCAACCCGCTTCTCTCCGCTCTCATTCGACGTTCGACGCGACGTCTGAAAACCATCGGGGTACACCCCATCACACTCCACACCTCATCACCCCATCACCATTCACAAGGGTGGGTCTGGTCGTGCAAACCGGCAGAAATCACCTCAGCAGAGGTGACGGATCGCTCCTCGTCACGTTGCTTTGGCTGAGATTGTGCGCCGCGTCGATGACGAGTGCTAAACTTCCCATAGGTACGGCGGGCACAGGCCCGTATCAGTCCATGCCGCGTGAGGCCGCTGTACCACGGTAGAAGCGAACTGGGGTGCTCATGAACCAAGCCGATCAGGTTGTTCCGGTTATGAGGATTGAGGCGAAGTCTGCCGCGGCGTGGATAGACCGTGTTCGCGAACCTCCAGAAAGCGTGACCTAGATTACCAGTGGATGATGATTTCCCGGCGGAGCCGTCCAACAGACAACTTGATGATGCCTGAGGCTGGAAGAGACAGAGGTCAACGATGGGCTTCCTGAAGCGATTTTTCCGAAACGTGCTCCACGAGGGAATGCCGACCCCACGGACGAGCAGTTTTGAACACCTCTCTGAGGACGAGCTGGAAGCGCATCTGGGTGTTCAGCGTTACGGCAGTTTCTGTCTCACCGACGCCGTTCGCCCCTCCTACGATCTGCAAGTTGTGCCGCAACAGGGATTTCGTCGCGACGTCTATCAGGATGAAGAGAGTCGGGCCCGGGTTCCCGTCTTGATGTCTTCTGCCTCCAGTAACGTGCTCTTCGAGTTGTTCATGGATCTGCTGGAACCTTTGGGGAGCGAGGTGGACGTGGTGTTGGAAACCAGCCATGATCACAACAATGGCGGACACATTGATCTGTATCGCGAGCACATTGACATGCCGGTGCTCAAGAGCATCCTGTGGGAATACGAAGACATGCTTCTGAACGACGGTTGCACCGGCATCGCCGTTCTGAATCCAGCCGTGCCGCAGGAAGTGCAGTTCGATGAACACAAGATGCTGATCGTCTACGGAGATCCGCTTGATTCATTCGAATCCATTTTCGGTTGCCGCGACGTGCAGCATGTTCCGGATATGAAGTTCATCACCGAAGCGGAGCATGTGCACTCGTCTCGCGAACGTTACAGCCGACTGTTCGAAGAACTCAAGGTTGACCTGGGCATGGACGGGTCGTACGCGTGAGGTTGCCGGGCTGTGACCAGATGATGAGGCGGGATGCGTACGTCTCAGTCGCCCCGGCACTGCGATAACGCTCCACAAATCCGCCGCTGCCTGTCAGCACATCAACGGATTCGGAAGTCGATCACGGCGTTGCCGAATTTATCGCCCTTCTTATCCTCGACGGTCAGCTCCAGCATGTATGAGCCGGGGGCGATATCGTCGGGCATATAGAGCATGTACGGAATGAAGTAGTCTCGACGATGGTTGCGGCACCGGTTGCGATCAACCGGCAACGTGCGCGACACGATCGTTCGTTGGTTCATGTCCAGGATTTCGTAGCGTCCGTGGAGTTCCGTTTCGTACATCGGCGGCTGGGCGACGGACCTTGACTGTCTACGCGAAGACCGACTGTGGTCGTCATCGCTGCTTGCCCTCGCCATCTGCTCAATGTCAAAGTTCTCGACTTCTACGTACAGCAAAACAGGCTTTCCCGGCTGCAATGCATCCGGGTTACATTCGACAAAGCTTCCGTAACCTTCCACCTTGGTGCAAAATGCGAGGTTTCCAAGTCGCAGCGGGCCGAGTGTGGCAAGCGAGGAAACGCCCTTCTGCAGATGCTCCGTCGCCGAGTCGACACGGTACCGTAGCTTGGGAAGCTCGTCCGAATCCAGCAAGATTCCCAAACCCATGATCGTCTGCCGCCAGAATTCGAGTTGCTGGTCGTCGAAACCGTCCAATGCTTCCATGGCCTGTTCCGGGTCTTCGGTCGCCAATTGGAGCAAGCCGAGACAGGCACGCAGTCGCGCGTACTCGATTTCATCTAGCGACTCGCTCTCCAGGTCCTGTCGCAATCGCGAGATTGCCAGCCGGAGTTGTTTTTGCCAAGATATGGTTTGCGGCTCTGGCGCGGACTCGTGCCGCGTCTCGAGCGGCCGGCCTTGGTCCCTGGTCGCCACTGCGAATGCCGCAGGCTCTTCACGGGTATCCGAATCTTCGGACGTGAGGGAGGACGGTGGCGAGTCCGAATTGGATTCGTCCGAATCCGAGGAGTCCGATGGGGATGCTTCAACAGCACGGGGCGTCGCCTCGGTATTGATCGCCGACAAATCCGGTGGGCGGCGTTTTTCGGTGCTCGAGATGGTATGACGCAGTGCCGACTGCACAGAGGTCTTTGTTGAAGCGTCAGTGCTTTTTTCGCCCCCCCATGCCGGCGGCGGATCGGCGCCAGAATCTGCCGTGGCCTGTGCCGATCGGTTCGGATTCGCGGCGGTGTTTGGCTTACGCGACGAGGTGGTCGAGGTATTGGCAGGCGGTGCCATCGTTTCCGGATCGAGCGTCCCCGGCAGCCGCAGGGCGGCGTCAGGCGACGGCGCCTGCGGACGATTTGGAACCTCTTGAGCCGGTTCGGCGGTGTCGTCTTCAGAGGCACCTAATTGCGCGTAGATGTAACCCAACAGTATTGCTCGATGCTCGGGCGGAGCGTCGATGAGCGCCTGTTCGAAGTGTTGAGCCGCGGCTGTGGACCATCCTCTGCGGAGTGCGGTCTCGCGGACCAAAGCCGCCTCGGCACGCACGATTTGCGGTGTCCGGCCAAGCTCGGCGTCTGTTACCGCGGGCGCCTCCCCTGCGCTTGCCGACTCAAGGGTAATCGGCTCGGTACGTTCAAACAGCGCAGTCGTAGAACATCCTCCGCAAGCGAGGACCAGGGGAAGAAACACGGTGATACAACGATCCGTAACGCTCATGTGTCTGGAAGAGACTCAATAATTGGGACCAGACGATACGAAGAGGGGCGAATAGTATGAAATGCTGCCACCTGCCGCAAGACGAAACCTTTGCTCAGCAAGGGGCTCTCAGGTGAGGGGGCGTGGAGTGTGGAGAGTGGAGGGTGTACCCCGATGGTTTTCAGACGTCGCGTCGAACGTCGAATAAGAGCGGGGAGAACCGGGTTGCGTCAGGCGACACGGCACCACGGTACGCAGACTGGCGCCGATTCTCTACGCGCATCTCGCGTCCCACTGGCTTTCGACTTCATCCGCCAGGCTTCTTCATTGGAAGTTCGACGTTCGACGTTCGACGTTTCCTCCAGTCCCGAAAGACGCTTTCCTTGCGCGAGGATGCCGGCCCGCTCCTCACATCCCCTCACCGTCACACCTCCACACCCGCGCACCCGCTCACCCCACACTTGCTCACCGGCTCACCTGCTCCGGCTGAGCGAAGGGTTCAGGCATGTCGTAAGGCAGGCGGCGGACGACTGTACCTTCTCGATTGGCGAAGTAGATGCGAGATATGGATTCCTTGTCGGGATTACCATCGGCCCAGAGAACGGCAAAGGGAGAATCTGGCGGGGCATTGACAACGGGTCGGACGTAGGCCTGGTTGCGGGGACTGTCGCGCGTCACATCGCGCATTTTGGACCAGGTGCGACCCTCATCGCTGCTGGCCCACAGGGCGATTTCTCCGCCGCAACCCCAGCGTTGGGGCCCGCGCTCGGTCGGGCCCATGATCCGCCACGACCCGTCCGGTTCAACCCACAGCGGGCCGGTGTCGTAGTTGTGCGTCGAGTGAGTGACCTGATGCACGCGCCACCGGCCATTCTTGTGGTGCAACACTTCCCAGATGCGCGGATCGCCTTGTGGACCGGCTCGGTGATCGCCTGATGTGACGACCAGCACCATCGGGTTACCCTGTCGGTCGAGCGTGATGCTATTGAGATACACCAGTCGCTTGTCCGCGGAAAAAGCTTGGATGAGTGCCGCGTTGCGAGGTTCGACCAACGGCGTGGCGATGGTGGTGCCATCGATCGTCTGCCACGTTTTTCCCAGGTCGCGGGTTTCCAAGTAGTAGAGGTCGGTACGTGTGTCGGGCGTCCCGCCCGGGTGCCGATTGAAGGCCGTTATCACGCGTTCTCCGAGCTGGCACGAGGTTTGATAATGTCCTTGCATGGCGGCCAGTTTTTGATCCGTCCCACGCGATCCATCGCTTTGGCGTACATTCCAATAGAGTTCTCGCACGCCCGTGTATTTTGTGAACAGTTCCAGGATACCGTGTCCGGGCACAGCATGTGGTTGGGGATAACAGATTTCGTCGGAAGAGATAAGTTGAAATCGATCAATGTCATAAGGCTTGACGCTACGGTAGACAAACGCCGGCCGCGTTCGCCCCCGACCCGCGACATAGACCCAAAGGTGTCCCTCGGCATCGATGGCCAACGACGAGTTGTCGTGGGGGTCATCGACGCCTCCCTTGTCGTGAACAATGGTCGGTTGGGGCACACGATCTTGCTCATGATCGTAAAATGAAATCATGTTATAGAGGTAACGCTTACCTCCTTTCGCCCCGCCGTAGCAGAAGAAGGTCTTGTTCACCTGCGGAGCGTAGATCGCGATCGGTACGTGTTTGGCCGTATAGGTACCAAGTCCTCCCGAGTACTTGTCGCCGTAGTCCCAGAATTTCTTGTTGGCCGAGTGCAGCGCGGCGGGGGCATCCGAGTATTGCCCGAGCGTGAACCAGATACCCCGATATCCGTCGTCTTTGGGTTTGAGTGTGGTCTCCGCCACTTGCTCGTCAGAACCCTCTTGGGCCGGGATCGCTGAGCAGTCAAGAAGCGACAGCCAGAACGCGAAAGGGAGGAATGCGAAAAGCTTGTACATGCCGGCGTCTCCAACTGGTTACGAATCGTGTATCTGATCTGGCCCAAACCTGCAGCCGTCAGTTTCCAGCCCCTCTCTTTCCAATGTCCTTTGGCGCTGACCGGGCGTCCGCAGTGCGACACTCTGAGGCGGGCCACAGGGCGATGGCCGTCGGACGGTCCGCGGGGTCGACGGCCTGGCCGATCTTCCATGTGCGCCGTCGCTCACTGTTCACGTCGCATTTCCAGTCCGCGTCGTTGGCTTGGTCGCTCATAAGCCAGACTTTTTCGTGAGGCAAGATCATACAGTCCCCTCGTGCCGCTCGATCCGGGGACGCCCGATGTTATCCGGTCGTCGTGGTCACAGCCTGAAACTGCCTCCGTCATCGTTTCAGCGGAGGCTGAGGGGCGAGGTGTTTGTCCAGCCGAAGGATCAGGTGTTCCAGGGCCAAGCGAGCCATGTCGGGTGAGGAATGGGAGCCTTTCAGGGCCAGGTCGGTTTCCAGCAACCATTGGTTCAGCTGCCCGGCGCGGTGGCGGCCCAATTGCTTCAATTGCTGTTCCGCTTTGCGCATTGCTTCCTGCTGCCAGGTGAAGAAGCCAGCTTGCTCCAGCGCCGCCGGCAAACGCATGCGTTGACCCTGTCGCTCCGCTCGCTGGAAGATCCGGGTCGCCGCTGCAAAGCGACGTAGTGACCAGCTGATCGGGCCAAACAAGGCGTTGGGATGCTCACCGCTCAGTAACAACCGATCCAGTTGCTGAAGTGCTTCGGCACTGTCACCCGATAACGCCGCATCGATCAACTCCCAGGCCGTCTTCGCGCGCAGCCACCTCCTACTTCCTGCACCAGTTTCTCGCTTACCTTCCCGCTCTTGTCCGCATAGAGTGCCAGCTTGGCCAACTCCTGGTCCAACAGGCCAAACTCGGGGCCGATCAACTCCAGTAATAGGATGGCTGCTTTGTTGGCCACTTGCACCTGGTGACGGCTCTTGCCCCATTGGACAATCCAGCCGGTTAAACGTTTTTGATCGACTATCTTCTGACGGCCTCGGGCGACCTGGGGCAGGCGGCATTCGACCTGCACGGCCTGCTTGTCCACCAGCTTGTACAACCGCGTGTTGGCCGCCCATTTGGTGACTTCCAGAATCAATGCGCCGTGCTGCTGAGGCTGCTCGATGTAGTCCTCCAGCCGACCGCGATTGTTCGACACAAAACTGTCGGCGTCTTCCACCACGGCCACTCGGAGCCCGCCCGGATTAAACAACGAAACCGTATACAACTCGTCGTGCACATCACGCCAGGCGGCTACCGTGCCGTCGAGCGTGGCGATCGGCGCATCGTCGTCGGGGCATGCCTGGCGACACATTTGGCGGAGCACCAGACGCTTCAGGAAGGGTTCGTCACCGAATACCACCTGCACGCAGGCCGGTGGCGACGGCTGCTCGAGATAGTCAAACGCATGAATCGTTGATGACATGTGCGGCATCCCACGTGTACTTCAAGCCAGGTTCATTCTGGCAGGAGTTGACGCGCATGGGAACCGGGGCCGAGCCATGAAGAGCCGGCCAGGAGAAAGGCGGGTGCCGAGTGTCGCACGTCCGGCAAACGAGCCGCGCTACTTCCCGCATCAGATGCCAGTCCAGTCGAGGTTCTTTCGCTCGGGAGAGCCGAGCTATTGCGGCGCTCACCCACGTCGTGGGAGTCGAAACGCTTCACGATCAATCTCGTCGATCGGCTGAACGCTTCGAATGCGCGCTTTGGGGGCCATGCCTTCGATGTGAATCGGCTCACTCGTTTGGTCGACGGTCAGATTGCCGGCTTCGTCGCGAACTTCGAGCCGTAGGTAGACACTCGGCGGGAGTTGTGGATCAGCCTTCCAGGCAAACTCTCGGGTGTTCGGCAGCGCCGAGGTGATCACCGTCCAGGGGCCATCGGCGGATTCACTAAACGAGAGTGTCACCGGGCGCGGATCGAGATAACGATCGGCGGCCCTCCAACTGATCAGCAGTTTGCCGGTATTGGCGCCGTCGCCGTAAGTCGCCGACGTGAGTTCGGCAGTCGGCGGCGTGGTGTCAACACCTACCCAGATATCAGCCAGGTCTCCTGTGCGTGGCCTCCTCCCGGACATGCCGTTGCGGCCGACGACCACGACGTGGAAGCCAAATACCCCTTCTTCCTCCACGATCACGTCAAACGGGCTCTGCAGGTCTTCATCGGTGCCCCACAGACGCCAGGTGTGTCCCCCGTCGGCCGTGGCCCACAACTGCACTTCCGCTACCCCCGACGGACCGACCGCATCCACGTCATATTCCAAGCGGAATCGCGTCGAGTTGGTCATTTGGGGACGCTCGCCAGGAGGCAACAGACTGGCCGCATCCTGCGAGTCTGCCTGGGTGGGCACGATGAATGGCGAGGAACTGCTGGAAGTTGGGACCACGCTGGCCGAATCCACAGGCAGGGGATCGGACGGTGCAAATCGTGAGGTGTTTGCTTCCCGTGTGGACGCTGCTTCAACTGCCGGCCCACCGGAGTGTGCCGAAGTCGGCTGGGCCGCCAGGCCGGAGGGCGACTCGCCAAATCCCCCCGCTTCGGGCCGCAGAGGAACCGTGGGCGCCGGGGCGAAACCTTGAGCGGCCGCATCGTTACCCGCGAGCGTGCCTGGTTGAGGGATCTGTGGACTGCGGCTACCTGGCCGACTGTTGGCCATTCGATTGTCACTGGTCCGATTGTCACTGGGCCAGGGCACCGCACCGGCACTCGGCTGCCGGTATCGCGCGAATGGGTCGGCTGGCCGTGACATAGTGCCTGTGGCAGAGGTGTTTTGGGTGACCAGTGCGGGGAGTAACAAGCGGCGATTAGCCACGGCCAAATTGCCCGACCGATCGCGCACTTCAGCGCGTATGTTGATGGTTGGCGATCGAGTCTCAGGCCACCACGTCATGTGGCCCTGAAAACTCGTGCGCACCACCTCTTCCTCGGGACGCTGCACGGCGACCGGTTTCCACGGCGCGTTCAACCCCTTCCTGGTATTCCACCTTGAGTGACGAGGCCAGCAGGTTCTGATCGTAGACCTGCCATGAAGTGACGACCTCGCCCCCCTCTCCCGGACGCGCCGTGAACTCGATCTGTGGCGAGACCGTGTCGACGACGACTCGCAACTCCGGTTGCAAACTGCCTTGCGGCGTGGCCTGTTGAGCCGCGTCTAGCGTGCGCGAGGCGAACCAATATTCCCCATCTCCTGGCGCACGGTAAGTAAACTGTCGCGTGTTGGGGGGCTGCCGAGAATGCAACTGCCAATTGGCGCCCTGGTTGACCGACACGTACAAGTGAACTTCCACCGGTTGGACCACTCGGCGATCCACGGTAAAGGGGATCGCGAACACACTCTGCCGAGTGGCATAGAGAGGGATTCGAGCGCTATTGTCGCGCGTCGCCGCCGCGCCAGCGTAGCCCGGACCGGCAGATGCGGGCGCCGCGTAACCAGATGCACTGTAGCTGGGCGGGGCCTGTGCCCGGATCGACGATGAAGTGATCGACAATGTACTCCAGGTACAGGTCAGCAGGAGAGCCAGCCCGATCATTCTGCTTCGCATCATCGCGTCCTCAATTCCGTCGCGGCCCGTCTGGGACGAGTGGTCTCGATCGACCATTCGACACGGTGTCTTCGACACCATGTTTCAACATTGCGTTTTCGACGCGGTGGAGGAAGGGCTCGTCCGTGCTTGCCGGCGATGTTCAGGAATTTACCTTGGCGCGGCGCCTGGCATTACAGCGTGCGGACCTGCCAACGCCGTGCGAAAACGAAGGATGACACCCTGCGGATCGCCCCCCCATATCAACCAGGTTTCAGCGGTGCGCGGGATCACCTACGTTGAGTTAGCACATGCGTGACGCGCCGCGTTGAATCCGCACGCGACTCAGTTGCCGCGTTGCGAACCGGCTTCAGCGATCGGCACGGAACAGGTATGTAATCTTGGCGAGCAGTTACCCCCAAATCTGGTATCGGTCGTATCGGTTCGGTAACTTGAACGGGCTGGCCCAAGAGCAAAGGACGACGGACACCCGCGTTCTTCCCCCGGTGTCGGTACGGGCCAGCGGGGTTCGAAACGAGTTGTGCCTCGCGCTCGCGTTTCCAGCGGATCGCCGGGGGTTTGCGCGGTCTCGGGGGCCCTGGAAAGCACCTTTGGGCCGCGTATTCCCGCAGTGTATTCCCCTGGTTTACTGCTTCAGAGCGAGCTCGTTGACAGCCGACGGTGGCGGGGCAACGAACCACTGGACCTCAGGCGACGTAACGTGTGGAGCGGCGTGGCGTGCGAAGTTGTACAGGGAAGTGGGTGGAACAACGCGACTGTGGGGACGCCGTGGCAAAGCGGGGTGGTCCGAGCCTGCGACGAGTTGATGTCCAGTTTGTAAGTCCTAGTGTGCAAGCGAGTTAGGGGTTATTGACTGGAAATTCTGGACTCGATCTGTTCAAATGGCATAATATTCCACATAGTCTCATCAGCGAACCGATGTGCCCGCCGCGTGCCCCGATTACCTGACGTCCAAACATGCAGGAATTTCTCACCACAACGACTGCGAAAGCCGTGCTTTGGGTAGCCGTTCTGATGGTCATGCTGGCAGTGGGCTACTACCTGGTGCGAAGGTTTCGGGATCGCAGCGACGACGACCGGCAAACAGCAAGTGATCTGCTGACGAATTTCCGAGAAATGCACCACGAGGGTGACATCAGCGAGACGGAATTCCGAACAATAAAGACGGTGCTGGGGCAAAAGCTCCACGAGGAGTTGAAGGATGCGGAGCGTAAGGATTATCGGACCCGTCAGTGACGGATACAGTTCATTGCGAATGCTGCCGGTTTTGCCGGTCCATCCTTACTTGACGACTTGTGGCCTGGGAGGCCAGTGGCACAGCGACGACCGTAGATTTGGCAGCTCGACGAATCGCGGACAGGGAAGCCCCTTAAGGGCCTGGGCAGGGTAACACGAGAACGCCCTTTCGGCCGGATCGAGCGACACCTTGGAAGCAGAGCTTATTGCGACCGCTGCCGACCTTGAAGGCTGGGAGCGATCGACGATCCGAAAGGAGTGATTATGCCCGCGGGAAAAGATTCGGGCGGAAGCCGACGCAGCAGCGGCACGACGAAGAAGAACGCGTTCTGTTCGTTCTGCCGCAAGAGCTATCGCGATGTCGGTCCTTTGGTGGAAGGACCGGGTGACGTCTACATCTGTGGCGAGTGCATCGATCTCTGCCAATCGATTCTGGAGCAAGAGCAGCGTCGACGCGGCTCGACCAAACAGCTCTTCAAAGAGATTCCCACGCCGCGCGAGATTGTGGCGCGTCTGGACGAGTACGTGATTGGTCAGGCGGCCGCCAAGAAAGTGTTGGCCGTGGCGGTCCACAATCATTACAAGCGCCTGGCGTTGGGTTGGGAAGGCTCTGACGTCGAGATCGAGAAGTCGAACATCCTGCTGATCGGTCCCACCGGTTCCGGCAAGACGCTGTTGGCCCGCACGTTGGCTCGGATCCTGAACGTGCCGTTTGCCATTGGTGACGCCACCACGCTGACCGAAGCGGGGTACGTGGGCGAGGACGTGGAGAACCTGCTGCTGAAACTGTTGCATGCGGCTGACTTCGATCTGGAATCGGCGCAGCGCGGAGTGCTCTACATCGACGAAATCGACAAGATCGGCAAGACCAGCCAGAACGTGTCGATCACGCGTGACGTGTCGGGCGAAGGCGTGCAGCAGGCACTGCTGAAGATGCTGGAAGGTACCGTCGCCAACGTTCCGCCGCAGGGAGGTCGCAAGCATCCGGAGCAGCAGTATATTCAGATGGACACCACGAATATTCTGTTCATCTGTGGTGGCACGTTCGTCGGAATCGAGGACATTATTGGAAAGCGCATGGGCAAACCGACCATGGGCTTCGCGCAACGAAACGCGGTCGAGAAGAAAACCAACACTTTGGAACTGCTGCCCCACGTTACCACCGACGACGTGCTGCAGTACGGCCTGATCCCCGAACTGGTGGGACGCCTACCGGTCACCAGTGCCCTGACACCGTTGGACGAGGACGGTTTGGTGCGCGTATTGACCGAGCCGCGAAATGCCCTGATCCGACAGTATCAGACACTGTTTGAAATGGAGAACTGTGAACTCAAATTCACCGAGACAGCATTGCGACGCATCGCCAATCGGGCCATGACCAAAGGGACGGGGGCCCGCGGCTTGCGGAGCATTATCGAAGAAGTGATGTTGGATATTATGTACGACCTGCCCGACCAGAAGGTTGGTACGGCGTACGAGATCAATGACGACATTGTTGACGGGCGTGAAACGTTGTTCAAGATGCCCGAGCCACGTACCAAGAGTGCGTAAGAATTCATCGCCGAGTAACATGCATCAACCACGGTGATTGAAGCCCGGTCGGGACCGTCGTCCCGATCGGGTCTTTTTGATGCGTCAACGACGTGCCAGCTTGCGGAGCACTTCGATGCCTCGCTGCAATACTTCGTTGGATGCCGCATAGGAAATACGGAAGTGCGTGTCCCGTTGACTGAACACCTTGCCCGGGATGATCAATAGACTCTGCTCAATGGCCTTTTTTACGAATTCGGTTCCCGTTCCCCACGGCGCTTTCGGGAAGACGTAGAACGCGCCGCTGGGTCCCGCGATCTCATACAGATCCGAGAGGCCGTCAACGATGATGTCGCGTTTCTTGTGGTATGCCTCAATCTGTTCGCGGATCTCCACATCGAGGGCCACGGCGCCGGCCCATTGGACGGGCTGAGGCGCGCATACGAACGTGTACTGCTGGACCTTAACCATCGTGTCCATGATCTCCGACGGACCATGGACGAAACCCAGCCGCCAGCCAGTCATGGCGTAGTTCTTGGAGAAACCGTCGATCACAATCGTCCGCTCGTTGAACTGGGCGGGGGAAACAAAGGGTTGGTCGTAGCAGAATTGGCTGTAGATCTCGTCCGACACCAAGGCGATATCGTGCTGCTGGGCCAATTCAGCCACCCCCCGGACCACCTCCGGCGACGCCGTCGCCCCGGTCGGATTGGCGGGGCTGTTCAACAAGATTAACTTCGTCTTGCCGGTGATCGCGTCCGCTACCTTGTCGACCGGGATGTCGAAATCCGGATAAGTGGAAATCAGTACCGGTATGCCGCCCACCAGGCGAGTCAGCGACTCGTACATGACGAAGTAAGGGTCAAAAATGATCACTTCGTCGCCCGGGTTGATCAACGAGAGCAGAGCCAGAACCAGGCCGCCACTGGTGCCCGAGGAGACAAATACGCGTCGATCCGCGTGCCCGTATTGCTGATCCAGTCGCGTCTGAAGCTTCTCGCGAAGAACCGGCATGCCTTGCGTCAAGGCATAGTTGTTCTTGCCCGACTGGATCGCATCAATGCACGCTGCCCGCACCGGTTCGGGAACGTCATAGTCGGGTTGGCCAATCGATAAATCGATCGGCGCCGCAAGTTGGCCCGCGAGTTCAAATACCTTGCGAATACCACTACTGTCGAACGCACGCGTGCGCTCGGCGATCCACGAATCAGTCATAGGTTTTCCACTTTGCTAAACGCGCCATTCCCTCGAGCTAGACTTGTCGCCGCACACCATCATCTGGCGGCCCGCACGTGGGCGCGAAGCTTTACATGGCGGTGTGGGGCGCAGATCACCATCCTGACGGGAAGGGGCCGGAATTGCAAGAAACGTGTCGGATATCGGGTGCCTGGAACAACCCCGGACGAGCGACTTCTGACTCCCCGCCGCGATCCGTGGTGGGAGGCGGCAGAACGCTCACCGTTGCACGTGGCGACGAAGTGCCGCGTCGGGATCGGTGTCTCAGCGGGTCGCTGAGGCGATTGCTGATGGCCGCAGTGCGGGGACGCAGTGCGGGGAAGCGCTACCCGTCGGTCCGCGGCTGGTGCGGTGTTTTCATGCACCTGGCGGTGGGCGTGTCGGCCACGGTGACTTCCTACCGTACGCGGCACGTGAAACGGATCACTCCTCCCTCACCGACTTTCATCGGTGGGGTGATTTCCCACCGCAAGGTGGCCGATTCTCCCTGATTGATGGCGGACGAGAAACTGGCCTCGAGTGAACAGGTCTGACTGTCCTCGACATATTCCAGGCGTGTTGTCAAATTGTCAACCACCGTCACGTTGCCAATCACCTGATCACCCACGTTCTCGAACTGCAACGTAAACTCAACCGTCTCGCCCGGTCGAGCCTCGGTACGCGAAGCCAACTTGCAGACGCGCAAGCGAGGTTTGCCCTCCAGCGAGTAGAGATAAACCGACTGGGTCCCGGCCAAGGACACGTCTTCGTGCGTGGCGATGTTGTCAATCAGCACTTGTACGGCTGTATCGTGACTCCACACCATGGCGGCCTGAATCAGCTCGGCCAAACGTGCTTTTTCCGAGTTGTCCAACATGGCACGCTGCAGGTCGGTGTAATCCTCGTAGGGAAGCAAGCTGCCCTGCGTGGCGACCAATCCTTGGCGATTATCCAGGCCGATGGGTGGCGTCCGCTCGCGGATGCCGCTGGCCGCAGCCGCGCCGAGATTCAAGCCCGGCCGGACCGGCTGCACGCTGGTGGTGGCGATTTGCACGTCTCCCAGACCTTCAATCGGCACGGGCTGGTCCACCCTGGCAATGCGGTCGAGGTAATCATATTGTGCAATGCCGTAAACTTTCCGTACCGAGGCGAAACGAGGTGCGTAAAGGCAGACGCGATTGCTCGGTTCGACGTGCGTGTCCCCGTCGATGGTGTCGTAATGGACGACCGTGTCCTCCATCTCCAATCCGTCCAGGCTCCAGTCCTGACGTACGCGGACCGAGGGGAGTGCGTCGCCTCCGTCACACAGGTACTCGTCATCAGGCCAAGGGCAGGTGAGACCCGGCGGTCTCCAGGGTCCACACGGTACTCCGCCGGGACACCACGGCTGAGCCTGGCAGCCGTTGGCCAACGGGCCGTACGGTTGGGCATACGATGGTGAACAGGTCTGTGGGTCAGCCAGCACATAGGGCGGGGCATAAGCAGTTGGACCACTCCGAGATACCTGAACCATGGCCTGCGGCACCCTGTTTGTGCTTTCCACCAGGGCCGGGGCGTCGGCCGGCAGCACCGCTTGTGGGATGGGTACCGTATGCCCGACCGGTACGATCGGGGTTTGTTGGCTGGGCGGTGCAGGCGCGCTGACTTCCGCTGCTCGGTCGGACAGCGACGACGTTGCCGAGGCGTGTTCTGAAGCGGTGAGGTGCGTGTCGTGGGATACCTGCGCAATACGTTGCGCCGGCGATGCTGCCTGTTGATCCAGAATGGTGCGGTGGATCGACGGCGGTTGCTCGACGCCCGCCATTTGCGAGTCTAAGCCACGGCATGAACAGAGGACCAGCACGGCCACGGCAATGATCAGCCATCGACCGGCAGGCCTGTCGCCATTCGAGTTGAACACCATGTAATCCATCCGCATCATCGGTTCACTCCCACACCAGAAAGCGGTCCTTGGGCGGTCGAGCGTAATCGGCGGGTTCCACCAGGCAGGGTGGCAGCTGGGCCCGTCGGCGCCGGAGTCTGTGGCTCCGAGGTTGACGGGATCGGTACTTCGGTCGGCTCACCCATCAACACCTGCGAAAACCGCGTCCACGGTGGACAGTGAAAAAGGAACCTGCCGGTCGCCTGGTCCAATTCCGGGACCCGCGAACCGATCCGCAAGATGGCCATGGGGCGACCCAGGCTATCGGCGACCTCCAGCGGATCTTGGCCGGGGCCCACCTCGAAGTATCGTTGATGGTCCAGATCCTCACGACGGGGCAGGGCAGTGCGTGGATTTTCCAGATAGATGACACGGATTACAAACTGGCCGCGGAGCGCCAATTCCAGCTCCTCGCGAGTCAATTGGATCGGAATAGGAAACCTCGTTTCCGAGCCTTCCGGCGGATAAAGCCGATTGATGATCTCGATACTGGGGAAAACCTCTTGCCCCTCCCGAAACGGAATGTGGGTGACTTTCAGGCGATATACGTTGCCCACCAGCAATCCCGCTCTGAGTGGCGCGGGCTGCGGCGGCTCGAAGAAACCGTCCACCGCCAACGCCAATTGGCTGGCTTCGGGACCGGATACTTCGACGGCCTGAAAATGTCCCGGCAAGGGTCCGCCTCGCAGGAGCTGAGCGCTGCCCACCGAACCGGGCGGCATGTCCGCTCGCTGGAAATAGTGGTAGCGGCGATTCTGTGCCGCGGCCGGCGGCGAAGTGTACGGCCGTGCATCCGGCGCCGCCACCTGGTCCGCGCGACAGCATCCGGCGCGACAGCATCCGGCGCGACAGATGGTGCCACCGTTGCCGGTACTTGTGCCGTGGCACGTGATGCGATTAGCACGACAATCAGGATGGACCAATGGAGGCGAATCGCGAACGGCCGTACCGGGTGCACCGGGCACTGGTTCCCCGCATTGAATTTGCAGTCTCGAACCATCTTGGTAACCTTCTCCAATTTTCCGGTTTTCGGTGGTCCGGTTCTCGCGACATCGGCCCTCCGCGGAGCGTCACCAGAAGGGGAGCGGGTTGACGGCGGAAGGTGGTGCCCGATTGGGCACCTTACGGTGGACAATAAAACAAAAAATGGGAGGCGACTCGGGTAGCCGGCGCCGGAAGAGGATGTTCTTCGCAGGGCGACGGGAGTCGCCTCCCATATCAAAGGCTCCATCAGTTTTTCTGCACTCGCGCAATGGCTGCCGTGCTCAGTGCTATTGCACACACTGGTCAGCGTCTTGGTGCGACTGTCCGAAACGAATCGGCGGATGAATGTTCTGTTCCAGGATGCGCATCCGCGTGGGCGGACTGGGATAACTGTACCCAGGCTGCTGGCGAACGTTGATCTTGAACTTGTGGACCGGTTCCGGAATATGGTTATGAGTGCGGTTGGTCATCACATGCTTGGTCAGTCCCGCGGGGACTCCCAACGGAACGTGGGGCGGACCAGGCAACCCGATTGGCGTGCCAGAAATGGGCATACCGTATTGGGGTACGGTGACCCCGGACAGGTAACTCGGTACGTTTCCGTAGGGCACGACTCCACCAGGCAGAGCACCCGTGCCGGGCGGGCAACCACGCTGGCAACTTTGTCCATAGGGGCCGCACGCGGCATTACCCATCATGGCGCCGGCAGGAATGACGCCGCCCTGCATGTCTTGCATGGCGCCAGGTACCTGGAGATCCTTGTTGCCCATGCGAATGATGGCCAGGATCGAACCACGCCGATCGGCTTCCACGATTGGGTCAATGCCGGGATCCAAGCGGGTGCTCACCAGTGTCTCGACACCGGCGAGTGCCAATTCCTGGAACTCCGGATCGGGCAGATAGATGACTTTCGTCACGAAATTGCCCGAAGCGACCTGATCGAAATCTTCGTCCGTGAACTGAATCGGAATCGCGTTGTGCGCCAAATAGGCTTCGGTGCGCGGCGTCATCGGGCCGATTTCCAGCGTCGGATATCGTTCCACCCCTTCACGCCCCTCGATATTCGCGATTTTCAGTCGGTAGATGCCACCGGTTGGGAAAGTCGATCTACCAGGTACGACGAGCGGTTCGGAATCGAAGTAGCCGACTCCGCCGACGTCCCAGGCCACCATCATGCTCTCGGGCCGCGAGAACAAGATCTGGACACTGGCGGGCACGGCCGGCACCATCGAAGGGCCGATCATCGCGCCGTACATGGGGCCGCCCATCATGGGGCCGCCCATCATGGCCGCCGTGTTAACGACGGGAGCTGGCGGTGGTGCCAGGACTCCCGGACCCGGTCCGCCGACACCCGGTCCGGGCTCCATCAGGCGCTCGGCCGGCGGCAAATTATACGACCGGTGGTGAGCGCACCCCACCGCGGTCGCAGCGATGGCGATGAGCATGATCCAACGTGACATGCTGGTCTTCATAATATCCCCCCTACGCGGCGCTCGTGCCCGAGAAGCAACCAAAGTTGGGCATGAGCTGCTGGTGACTCCTAGCTGGTGTGATCGGAACAAGTGTGGACGGTCTTCAGGTCTTCATGTGCGACAGGCGCGCATCTTTCGTGGCGACCAGCGGGAGCAGATCCCATCGGGGGAGCGTTTCCCCGATATGGCTGCGGCCGTGCGCCGCCTTGGGTTTCCGCGGGCACGATCCTGGGCCCGCGTCGTCGTGTCTTTTTTGGCGTGGACACCGCCTCGCAGGTCACCCTAAAATGGGCCGCCCGCGTCTGGTCCCGCACTTCTCGCGACCTGGTCCGCACCACCGGTCGTTCCGGTAGCGCCTCAGGACGCCGGGTCATCCCGCGCAAGCAGTGCGGGAAAACGTCTCTGTGGGTTTGATCGGCGTGATACAACGAGTTTCTTTGGCAAAACCAACACAACCGCACCATGAACCACATGTTGCCCATGCTTTCAGTCGCTTTTTGCCTCCTGCTGCCGCCGGAGCCGACGTCCGGTCAGTCACCGCAAGTCCTTTCTGATAAAGGAGTTGCTCCGTATCTTCCCGCGCTCGACTCAGCTCCTCCCCCGCCAGGGGATCAGGCCATCGCGTCAGGCCAAGAACTTGTGGCTCAGGCCGCCCGACGGCTGCTGCTGGCACCGGGGATCGAGGCCAAGACTCGTCAACGCGTGAGTATCTTCGACCAGGAACTGGTCGGATCAGGAACCTATTTACAGCTCACGCAAGGCTCCAAACTGCTTCTCCAGCTTGATTTGAAGCTCCAGGTGGGCACCGCCGGTTCGACACTGCGTCAAATCAGCGACGGGAATATTTTCTGGGTGGTGCGGCGGCAGGGGGAACAGACCGATGTTTCTCGCGTGCGGCTGCACCGTCTGCGGGAAGTGGCTGCGGAATACGAGCAAGCGCACGTGATCCTCCCACCCTCCCTGTGGATGGCGCTGGGCGGCATCCCGCGGCTGCTGTCACAGTTAGAGCAGAGCTTCCTGTTTCAGGCCCCCAAGCCCATCTTGATCGGCAAATTCCCGGTCTGGAGTCTGGAAGGGAAGTGGAAGCCAGAAGTGCTCGCGACATTCTTGCCCGCACAGAAAGAGACGATTCTGGCGGGAGGAGCGGTCGATTTCGATGCCTTGCCGGCACATATCCCCCATGGGGTCAATGTGATTCTGGGCCGCGACGAGATTATCCCGCTGTTTCCCTATAGCTTTTCTTTCTATCGTCAAGTCTCGGCCCCGGACGGATCGGATCGACCACGTCGCTTGCCCATCGTCACGTGGGAGTTGTTTGAAGTGCGCGTGCGTCCGGACCTGCAACCCGCGCAATTCGAGTTTCGGCCCACTGATCAGGAAGTCCGTGAACGGACCGGCGAGTACGTTGCTCACCTGCATGAAGCCGCGGCGGCCATGCAGACCAGCCGGTCGCCGTAGGTGCGCTCGTTACACTTGGCTGCCATGGTTCCTCCCCGAGCGGCTGCGAGGAATCGCAGCCGCTGGCCGATAATTCCCCCCACGGACGCGGCGATCAGTCTGAGTTTCGCCGTATCCGTGCGGCCTAGCATCGCATCGTTTTTCGGCGGGGGTGTCGCCGGCGAAAGATCCGCGGCGGACGCCGCGATCGGTCGGTCGCTGGCAAGGGGCTGTCGGCGACGGAGCCGAGGCATGGAAGTCTTCGCTCTCCCTGGAGACGAGCGGTGGCGGGCCGGTTTTGTCCCACATTGTACCGGATCCCGTAGAACGCTACTGCTACTGGGGGACCGGGAGTATCACGGAGATACAGATCAGTGATTCCGTGCAGCGGAAACAACTAAGACTGTTCCCGGGACGGAAGCAGGCAACTGTGTCCGAAGTCGAGGCCTTGTTCCCAGACCCACGCGGGCCATTCGACTGGGTGAAGAAGGAGCTGGAAAATAGTAACCTGCAATGAGTCGAAACCCCCAAGACTACACTGCCAAGTTCTATCAGTCACCAATCGGCGTTTTCGTCAAAGACCACGCTGTCGAGAATAGCTTTCGCTACTTGGGCAAAGGGGTCAAGCTCGGCGACAAGGACCGCATTGTGTGCTGGTACAGGCCGAAAGGCGCCAAGGCGTACCGTGCGGTTTACGGGGATTTGAGCATCAAGGACGTTGCGCCCGAAGACCTGCCGCTCAGCGTTCGTCCGTGACGCTTGTTTCACGCCGACGAAAACGGCCATCGCTGGGTCGGTTCCTTGAAACGCCAACGATTCCTTGCGGGCCAGTGAGGAATCCGGGCTAGCGCAAATGAAACGCGGCGTTCGTGGTGAGCACTTTCAACTGTTGGCGTCGATAGCGGATGATATTGACACCGCAGTTGTTCTGATCGATGCCACGCGCTTTGGCCAGCGGCACTTCCAGCAACGTAGCCAAGAGGACGCGATTCACCACGTTGTGTCCCACAACCAGGATGACCTTGCCCACCTGCGCGTGCAACAACTGCATCACAGCAGGGAGGATTCGCTGTTGCACCTGTGTCAGATTCTCGCCCCCGGCGTAACCGTGAGTTGCCGGGTCGGTCATGAAACGTTGGTAGGCGTCGGGTTCCTCCTGTTCAATGTCGACCCAGGAGCGGCCTTCCCAGTTACCCACATCCACTTCGTGCAGCGGGTTAACAGGCACCGGGGTCAAACCATGTGGCGCGGCAATCACCTGGGCCGTCTCCACGGCGCGCAACAGCGGACTGCAAAAAGCAGCCGTTATCGGCTGATCTGACAGAAAGCGGGCCGTGCGTTCCGCCTGCAACCGTCCCTCGTCGGACAAGGCAATCTCGGCGCCCAACCCTTGAATCTTGGGTGGTCGGGCCAGGTTATTGAGTGTTGCTGCATGGCGGACCAGAAACATAACGCACGAATCGGCGGTGGCTGTGTAAGGCATGTCTTCGTTGAGGGGGTTGAGAGTTGAGGGTTGAGGAGTTGAGAGTTGAGGGTTGAGAGTTGAGAGTTGAGAGTTGCATTCTGCTTGTCATTGTCAAAGACTCCAGTTCAGGTGATCTCGACACTGGACAAGTTTGGCGGCCGCTTCGATCGCCGCGACCATCGACTCGCATTGCGCCTTGCCTTGCCAGGCCAGGTCAAAGGCGGTGCCATGCGCGACGCTCGTGCGAACGACGGGGAGGCCAAGCGTAATGTTGACTGCTTGATGCATGGTCAACAGTTTCAAGGCAATGTGGCCCTGGTCGTGGTACATGGCCACCACCGCGTCGAAATCGCCGGCGGCGGCGCGTGACAATAACGTGTCCGCAGGATAGGGGCCATGCAGATCCAGGCCGGCGGCACGACCTTGCTCGACGGCGGGGCGAATCAGAACCTGTTCTTCATCGCCAAACAGGCCCGACTCGCCGGCGTGTGGATTGAGCGCGCAAACGCCGATGCGTGGTGATCGATGAAGTTCACTCGTTACGAACATCGCGCGTGTCACGACATGCGCCAGCTGAGCGGTGCGCAGGATGCGTTCGATCGAGAGCAACTGAAAAACTTCACGCAGTGCCACGTGCAATGTGACGTGAGCCACTCCCAGGCCCACCTGCTGCCGGCCAGGATCGTGACCGATAGGATCGTGCCGGGCCAGATACAGCATCATGGCCACGTCCTGAACGCCACACAGATCGGCCAGCAGTTCCGTGTGCCCGGGATATTCATGACCGGCGGCGACAAGCGCCGCCTTGTTCAACGGAGCAGTGACCAACGCGTCGACTTGCCGCGCCCGGGCCAGCTGGCAGGCTCGCATCACCGCCTGGTAAGCAGCTTCACCGCCACCCGCGGCAACCTGCGCGGGTGTCAGCTCCACAACGTCGTTGGCACAGCACGATACGCATGGCATACAATCGCCCGACGATACGCCCTGTTCCACCCGATCGACTGGCACAACGTGCGTTCTGCCCTGCACG
Organism: uncultured Planctomycetota bacterium; assembly: GCA_963700575.1. Taxonomy (GTDB): domain Bacteria; phylum Planctomycetota; class Planctomycetia; order Pirellulales; family Pirellulaceae; genus JAJRVM01. The sequence continues at coordinate 161,883 of CAVOYC010000019.1, forward strand.
AGTTGTACCGCGCGGCGCATGATTTCTGGATGCCCCATGACGACGGCGCGGCAGGTGCTATGCACCCGGTCATCTTGCCACGCTTTGGCGATAATCTCCGGGCCGACACCTGTCGGATCTCCCATGGTGATGGCGAGTAAAGGTTTCATGGCCGACATTTTAGATGTCCGAGCCGCGCAAGGTCTAGACGCCTGAGGGTGAGTGGGTGAGAGGGTGAGGTTTCGTCAGAGGCTTGCGTCGCGTGATAGTTTCTTGGTTAACTGGGAGAACCGCGTTTCGTCTGCGCTATGGATTGGGCTCGGACTTGGGTACTTCGGACTTTGGATTTCAAGGGCGAAGCCCTGAACCAGGACTCACACATGAAAGCTTGCATACAACGTGTTCGAGAGGCGCATGTCGAAGTGGATGGCGAGATGGTGGGCCGGATTGATCGAGGCCTGCTGGTCCTGCTGGGTGTCGGGCACGACGACACTCCCCAAGATGCTGAATATCTGGCGGGCAAGTTGGTCGGGTTGCGCATCTTTGAAGATGATGCCGGCAAGATGAATCTGTCGCTGGATGAAGTTGCCGGCGAGATGCTGGTTGTGAGTCAATTCACGCTGTGGGGAGACTGTCGTAAGGGACGGCGTCCCAGTTTCATCAATGCGGCGCCACCGGAGTTGGCAGAACGATTGTATGAGTGCTTCTGCCACTCAGTCAAGGCAGCCGGAGTGAGAGTGGCTAAAGGGCGGTTTCGGACGCACATGGATGTGACGCTGACTAACGACGGCCCCGTGACGCTGAATGTTGAGAGTAAATGACGCGGTGCGACCGATGGTCTCTCGGCTGTCCTCAGCGGAACAGCCCTTTCGTGGCGTCTTCGGATTGCTGGTCGATCGTCTGCTCGACTTGACGAGCAGTGTGCACGACGTCGGAATGATGCTGTTCCACATACGTCATCAGCGTAGGGTCGCCCCAGGCAAGCAGCGCCAGGATAACTAATTTTCCATAGGTCGACAGGTTGGGCCACATGCCGCGATTGGACCAGAACTTTAACGCGGTGCCAAAAGATTTCTTGAGACGCACACCGCGAAAATCAACACTGTAGATTTCGTCCAACATCAGGTGAGTCATGAAGCCGGCGACGGCCGCGATCGTCCAGTACACACGCAGCTGCAAGTGCTGATGATCGGTAATCAAAAAGGCCAGCAGTCCCACAGACGCCGCGGCCGGTATGCTGTGCCACATCCCGCGATGCACCGTGTAACGGCGAAAAAGTTCGGCGACTCCAAAACGGATCCCAATGTACAACAGTGCGCAGGCCAGCACGATCGTTTCACGCGCCCAACCCAAGGATTGGAAACGACTAATCAGCAGCATCGGGACAAAGGCCGATACAAAGGCCACCGATTCGCGATAGGGTACGCCACTGTCGCTGTCCAGGTCAGGCAGAATGCCCGAGACGCTGCACAGTCCGGTGGCCAGCAGGCACGGTTCCGGCGGAATTCCGTAACTGTATCCCGCCGCGCCGATTCCGATGCCAACGAGGGTCGAGCCGGTAATGTGTGTTTTAAAGTCGGCCATCGCGTCAGTTCGCTCTCCGTGAGGTGTCTGGTTCCAGCCGTGAGGACGCACGGTCCCCCTGCTCTGTCGTGCGCGGCGAACTGTAGGCGAAATCGACGCGCCGTGCCAAGATCAGTTTTGCGGAAAGACCCTGCTGAGCAAGTGAGATCGAACATCAGGTCATTGGGCTTGTGCAGATTCCAAATGTACGGCTACGCCGCTCCAGCCGCGCCATGCGGAACCGATTCTCACCACGCATTTCCGCCGGGCACCTGTCTCCCCATCCCCTCGGCCACTCCATTGGACGTTCGGTGTTCGAGTTTCGACGTTCAACGCGGCGTGAAAGCGCACTCCCGGCAGGCGCGTAGGCCTGGCCCACAACGAGTGCCACCTCGTGTGACGTTCGTCCCGACCGTCTTCGCTCGGTCCGCGGACCGCGTTATACTGGCCGTGAGACCCATTGCTGGAGCCGTGCGGATGACCATCCAAACCTATGACATCGTGATGCTGCAGCAGTCCTGCTGGCAGCAACGGTTTTGGGTGCCTGGAAGGGGCTGGCCTGGCAGGTTGCCTCGTTGGCCGCCATCTTTGCCAGTTACATCGTGGCGTACCAATTTCGGCACACGCTGGCCGAGTGGATACCGATTCAGGCTCCGTGGAGCATTTTTCTGGCGATGTTGCTCTTGTACATCCTCACATCCTTCGTGATCTGGATCCTCTTCGGGTGGATCAGGAAGCTGATTGATCGAGTGAAATTGAAGGAATTTGACCGGCAGATTGGCGCCTTGTTTGGATTGATCAAGGGGGCCTTGTTGTGCGTGATCATCACGCTCTTTGCCGTGACGCTATTGGGAGAAGCGCAGCGTGAGGCAATAGTCAATTCGCGATCTGGCTATTACATCGCCGTGTTGTTGAGCGAGTCGCGGGGGTTGATGCCCGAGGAGATTCACGAGGTGCTTGAGCCATATTTGCACGCGTTGGACGAGCGGCTTGAAGGGGCCGCGGTCGGGCGCCGGAGCAGGGGGGAGGAGCGCCGGTGGCGCGCTAACTGAGCCGTTGGGAGTGCCGACGAACATTCCTTACTGAGGGTCGCCGACAGGCGGCTGTGGGACACGTTTGGCGTCGGGTATCTTCGGTTGATCAAGGCGGCCGCGGCTGGTGGCGGGATAGGCCGCAGCGAGGCGTTTTCGCGGGAAAAACGGGGTCCTAACCGAACATAAGAAACATTATCGGACGTTGCAGGGAGACCCATTTCCCCGTGGTTCGGGGTGTTTTTTGGGTCTTGCCAGGATGTCCTGGCCTGCCGCCCGACGGCCCCCGGCAATGGCCGCTGGCGGTCGCTTGGGGCGTGGTGCGCGGGGTAGATTGTGGCGCCGTGCGCGGGGCGGCGCACGGCGAGACTGGAGCCAAAACTGGGGCGCGAAATCGCGGCGTCGCGCGCCGCTCGATCCGTGTGCCTGGCGACCGTTTTTCGGCTGCCGCGGGCCAGGATTCTCCACCTGGAAAAACGGGACGTGTCCGCAGGGGGGCTCGACCGGCGGCTTGGAATAGCCACGCGTGATGGTGGTGTGATCGGGACCGGAAGCATGCTTGAAGGTCGTGGCGGCGGCTTCCAGCCGCCGTTCCGCGGCACAATTGGCGTGACAAAGCACGAGTGACCAAACGCTGCGTCCCTGCCAAGGTCCCGCAAAAAAAGCCGCTCTCTTGCGAGAGCGGCTCCAGGGTTGCGGCGAGGAGTGAGTCTACTTACTTGACCAGCTTCAGCGGCCGACTGTCGGCGATGGCTCGGAAGACCTCGAACAGGTCATCGCGGTATCCTGCGACACCTTGGCCGCCAGGGACGTTGAAGTGCCGCGACTTGGTGATATCGGCCACGGACTGCATCAGGTCGGTATCGGCACCCGCACCAAGGCTGATCGCCACGATCGGGTAATTCAGATTCGCGGCAGCGTTCGCTTCGGAGATGACATGATTGTGCGCGGCGTAGATATCGTAGTAGCCATTGTGCCAGTTCGCCACACCGTCGGTCATCAGCACGATCATCTTGAAAGCACCCACGCGACCATGTTGTTCGAGTTCCTGGCGCGCGGTGGCCATACCGGCCCCGATGTTCGTGTAGTTGTGATAATGCCCCGCCTGGCGTTGGCGTGCAATTTGTGCCACCAGGGGCAGATTCTCGGTTAACCCTGTCTCGAGTTCTCCGTTTCCATCCGGCGCGTCGTAGACCACCAGTCCCAAGCGATCGTTGGTGTCAACTTCCGTGATATAGTCCATGAAGACGTCCACAGCATCCTTCACGGCAGTCACTGGTTGCGCGCTGACTTTCCACAAATCAGGCGTTTGGTAATGGCTGGGCAGTTGTTCGAGCCAGTAGTTGATCAGGTTGGCATAGCCGAACTTGTACCGGAAGCCGGCGTTTCGGTTCGTGCTGTTCGACCTGGCATAGTCGATGAAGCTGTTCCAGCTGCCCGACGGATAGGGGTAATCGACGTCATCCAGGTCAAGTGCCGTCTTGATGGTGCTGCGGATAGTGCTCCCGTCGAAATCGAACGGTTCACCGTACTGCCAGCCTTCACCACTCAAGTTGTTGCCCGACTTGACCCATACGCGTTCAATCGCCTTGCCGTAATAGGAAAACTCCCCGGTGGTGCCCGACAGACTGCTGAACTTCCGCGTGCTGTTGTCGGTGAATCTCAGCACGACGTTTTCCAGATTCAAGGTCGAGGTAACGTAGACCGAGGTGTAACGGTACTCGACAGTGATCTGCGGCATGGTCCCGTCGGCCGGTGCCTGACCTTCGACCGTGATGTACTGTGGCTCAAACTGCATGACGCTGCCGTAAGTCGGGCAATCCAGATCTTCGTACATGGTCTGCAGTCCGTCCATGATGGCGTCATATCCGAACGTGCCGATCGACTTGAGTTCACTGTCGTCATTCATGGATCCCGAGAAGTCGAGCACGACCATGATGTCGCGCGGCTGATACATGGCGATCGCGTGCGAGGCGACGGTAAACGTGTCCTTACCCAATGCGCGGCCAAAGAAATATGGCAGGTTGGGATACGTCATCGAAACCGAGACAGCCGAGGGCAACTGGGAGGATTCCTCGAGATGTCCCGTGGTGGAGTTCCAGTCGCCCCACACGATTTCGAAATCGTTCGCATGCGCCGCCAGAAATTCGGCAGTCAGCTGAACCAATTCATCGTTGGTGGTGATCGTATTTGGTTTGCCCACCGGATTGCGGACCAGGTATTCAATCACCGACTCGTCGGCGGCATCAGTCCCTTCGATCAATGCGGCGGCGCCGGCCAAGGCAGCCGCGTCCACGGATCGATCCAGCTGGGTCTGCATGGTGTACATGTAGCCGGTGTCGATGCTCATCGCCAATAAGGCAAGCACGAAAACCATCAAGATCGCAGCGAGAACGATGATCGACCCGCGCCGGTATCGAAGACCACGCCGCTGGAGGCCGGACTTCTGGGAACTAGGAACGAACTGGGAATACATGGCGCTACTCCACCGTTGAGGCAAAAAAACACGAGATGTTGGCGAACGCATTACAGACAGATGAGACACCCACGCGGGATGTTGTTCATCTAAAACATAGGTCATGCATGGGGGATGCGTTGGCCACAGGGGTGAAGTTTCTGAAGAATTCCCCAATCCGCCGTTGAGTCTCAACGCGGTGCTGTGTCGATTATGCGGATGAGGACACTCAGGTGACGCTCGTGTGTCACTAGTGTCTGCGCGAATTTCTAGCTGACGATTTTCTGGCTGACAGTTACTTCCCCGTTTTTCCGGCAGATGCCCCCTGCCGTCGATCGGTCACTGATTGTTGTCGAGACAAACGCGATGGGCGTGCTTGCCTGGTCATCCGTGACGAGAGACGGTTGGGCGGCGGGACCGAGGGCCCGTGACAACCCGACCAATCACACCGGGCGATCCCGGCCGACCGCCACCCAACCCGTCAAAAGTCCTTACTGCACCAATTTCAAGGGACGATGGTCCGCGATTTCGCGGAAGACCTGGAACAAGCCCGTTCGATACGCCGAGGCCGACTGCCCTCCCGGTACGTTGAACGTCCGCGATTCGGTGATGTCGGCCACCTGGTTCATCAGGCTTACGTCCGCACCGGCCCCCAGGCTGATCGTGATGATCGGGAACTTCAGTGCCGCGGCCGCGTAGGCCTCGGACAACACATGGTTGTAAGCGCCGAGGTATCATAGGATCCGTTGTGCCAGTTGGCATTACCGTCGGTCATCAACACGATCATCTTGAAGGCTCCATACCGGCCGTTCTGTTCCAGTTCGAGTCGGGCGGCTTCCATACCGGCTCCAATGTTCGTGTAGCTGTGGTAGTGACCTGCCTGTTTCTGGCGAGCCAGCTGGGCCACCAACGGCAGGTCCGTGGTCAGTTGCGTCTCGACCTTCGCATTGCCGTCTGGACCGTTGTATGCGACTAGTGCCATGCGATCATTCGTGTCGACCGCGCGGATGTAGTCCATGAACACGTCGACCGCATCCTTGACCGCGGAGACAGGCTGCGCGCTCACTTTCCAGAGATCAGGAGTTTGTGAGTAGGCCGCCTTCTGTTCCAGCCAATAGCTGATCAGGTTGGCAAACCCGAACTGATACTCAAACCCGGCATTCCGATTCACACTGCTGGTTTTGCAGTAGTTGATAAACTCCGACCAGCTGCCGGACGGATACGGATAGCTGACCGTATTGAGTTCCAGGGCGGCTATGGCCGTACCATTAAAGGTGCTGGAACTGAAATCAAAAGGTTCTCCGTAATCGGGCCCCTGTCCACTGAGGTTGTCGCCCGATTTGACCCACACCCGGTAGACCACTTGCCCCGCGTTACTTCCGGTGCCCGCGAACGTACCGGACTGACCGGCCAGGCCGTCGAATTTCTGCGTGGCACCGTTCGCGTAGCGAAGTACGACATTCGAAAGGTCGAGCGTTGACTGTACAGAGACCGAACGATAACGATACTCGACGCTGATTTGCGGCTCTGATGCATCCGCCGGTGCCTGACCGTCCACGACGATGTATTTCGGTTCAAACACCAGTTTGCCGTATTCGGGACAACCCAGTTCCGTGTAGATTTGCTGCAGGTTGTTCCAAACGGTGTCGAACCCGAGAGCGCCGATCGACTTCAATTCGCTGTCGTCATTCATCGAACCCGAGTAGTCCAGCACCAGCGCGATATCGCGCGGTTGGTACATGGCGATCGCCTTCGCCTCGATCGAGAAATGTTCCTTTCCCAACGCGCGTCCGAAAAAGAGTGGCAGGTTGGGATATCGCATGGAAACGGCCACTGCGGACGGGTATTGTGCCGCCGGCTCTAACTGTCCCGTACTGGGGTTCCAATTGCCGATTTGGACCTGGTAATCATCACTGTGATTGGCGAGAAACTGCGTGGTGAATTCCGCGAGACTGTCGTCACTGATCGCTCCTTCCCCACCGCCGACCGGGTTGCGTACGAGATACTCCACGACTTTGTCACCGGCCTGGTCCGTGCCTTTGATCAGGGATGCCGCTCCGGCCAGCGCCGCCGCATCGACCGATCGATCCAACTCGGTTTGCAGGGTGTACATGTACCCGGTGTCAATGCTCAGGGCCAGCAGTGCCATCAGGACAACCAACAAGACGGCGGTCAGGACGATGATCGCCCCCTGCCGTCGCTTGGCATGGCGACGGGCATCGTGGGATCGCCCTGCCCAGAAAGAAATTGCGTTGCGCATGGCTTCACTCCTCGCTAAGACTTGATGCGACGACAGAAAAGAGAATCGACTGGGTTGTCCGCGATGCGCGTGGGATCTAACTAAAACATAGCATGCGGATGGATGATGCGGCGGAGATTTTTGCTCATCGTAACCCGGTCGATCAGTGTAAACCTTCCGGCGGGAGTGAGGTGCAAGGCGTGACGCCGAGGCCACCATCTCGGACGTTTTCGCGCTGGGCCAAATGGTGCATGCCGGGCCGGGCAGGTTCGCGCGAATCGCTGGCCATTCTAGGCCAGTGGTTTCAGTTTGCGTCGGTGATGTCTTCCAGAAACACGCCCATGCGGCGAAACTTCTCGTACCGCTGTTGCAGCAACGTGGGCATGTCGAGGGCCAATAGTCCGCGCAATGTCTTGACCAGATAGATCTTCAGACGGGCCGCCATCTGGTGTGGATCCCGATGTGCGCCGCCCAGCGGTTCCTGGACGACGGTGTCGACAATACCGAACTCGAGCAGATCCCGGGAGGTGAACCGCAACGCACCTGCGGCCCTCTCCGCATACTCGTGGCTCTTCCATAAAATCCCCGCGCAGCCCTCGGGGCTGATGACGCTGTAGTAGGCGTGTTGCAGAACGGCAACACGGTCCCCGACTCCGATGCCCAGCGCACCTCCACTTCCCCCCTCACCGATCACCACGCAGATGATGGGCGTCCTGAGACGCGACATGTCGTACATGTTTTCCGCGATGGCCCACGCCTGTCCCCGTTCTTCCGCACCGATGCCGGGATAAGCACCGGGTGTATCAATGAAACAGATGACCGGCAGTCCGAATTTGGCCGCCAGCCGCATTTTGGCCATCGCTTTGCGATAGCCTTCAGGGTGGGCGCAGCCGAAATAACACGCCGTGCGCTCTTTGTACGAACGGCCTTTCTCGTGCCCGATGACCATCACCTTGCGTTGATCCAGTTTGGCGAACCCGCTCTTGACGGCCAGGTCATCGCCGAACAAGCGATCGCCGTGCAATTCGACAAACTCGTCAAACACCAACCCCAGATAGTCGCTCGTGTGGGGCCGATCCTTGTGTCGCGCGACCTGGACGGTTTCCCACGGAGTGAGACCGTCATACACCTCTTTCATGACTTCCGCCAGCTCACGCCGCAGCTTGCGGATTTCCTCTTCCGAGCCGGGATTCTGGTCGGCAGTCTGGAGCAACTGCTGGAGACGGGTTTCCAGCTCGAAGATGGGCTGTTCGAAAGCGAGACCAGGTGTTGGCGTTTCCATGGCAAATCAAAGTCCGGCTTGTGGGCGGATGGGCCGCGTGGGACCGCAACTTCACGTCTCGCCGCCGAAAACTGCTTGAAGTCGTGGCACACTGTGCGTGACGCGTTTCAGGCGGACATTTCTTCTCCCCGCCCCGGTGGTGGTTTCGGCAACGACCGAAACATGCGGAGCGTGCGAAAATGGAGTACAAACTCATCCATGGATTGCGGGCGCCGGTCCACATCTTTCGCCATCATCATACCGACCAAATCACTGAAATCGGGCGTGATGTTCTTGTTGGCGCCGCTCAGTACCGGGACCGGCGCGCTCAGGTGTTTTTGCAGCAGATCTTCCGGACTGACTCCGGTGAACGGCAGTCGACCACTGGCCAGTTCGTACAGCATACAACCGAAACTGTAAAGGTCGGTACGGGCATCGAGCGACTTGCCCCGAATTTGCTCCGGCGCCATATAGCTGCGGGTCCCCTGGATCTTGGTGCGACCGCCGAACAACTTGCTCAGCCCCGTACGAATACGCAGCGCCAGGGCGAAGTCGATGAGCGTGACGTGCCCCGCGTCGTCAACCAGGAAATTGTCCGGTTTGATGTCGCGATGTACCCACCCCTGCTCGTGCAGGTATTGCAGCCCGGTCGCCGCGCTCACGACAATCGTCGGGAGGAGGTAAGCGAATGTGTCGAGTCCTTGACGAATGAGCATCTTAATGTTCTTGCCAGGGTGGTAATCCATGACCAGGAACGCCATGGCCCGATCCACGCTGAACTCGTGGATTTCGATGACATTCGGGTGGTGCAGTTGCTGGCCCACCTCAAATTCGTGTTTCAGGTAGCCTATCTCTTCCTTGCTGGTTCGCACCTCCGGCTGCAGCAACTTGATCGCTACCCGCTTCTCATCGCGAACTGCTTCCCAGACCTGACAGGTTCCCCCCGCCCGGATCAGCCGCACCATTCGATAAGATCCAAGGAACTCGCGACCACTACTCACGGATCCGCTTTCAATACGATATCGACCAACGGGACCCTGGCCTTGTCATACCGGTCCCCCAAATCTGCTACAAGGTCCGTACAGTCTACTCGAAGCCCCCCGGCGGTGAAAGGTCTGCCGCTGCCCGCGTAACGCCGCTCACGGCTCGCGGTTTACTTCCTGGTTCGTCCGACTCAGGATTCGCTCGTAAAGGGCACGGAGCTGACGCGTCATTTCTTCGTGACGGAATTGATCGGTAAACCGCACGCGTCCGGTCGCGCCAAGCCGCTGACGCCGTGCCGGGTCGCGGGCCAGTTCCACGAGAGCCTGGGCCATCGGTTCAATGCTGCGGGGCGCCAGCAGATAGCCGGTTTCGTCAGGGATGACGACTTCGCGCGCCCCATCCACGTCGTAGCTGATGACCGGTTTGCCGGCGATCAGCGCTTGCGGCAGTGCGCGGGCTAACCCTTCCCGCAGGCTGGCGTGGACCAGCACATCCATGGCGCCGATCAAGGGCGCGATCCGCGCGGGACTGACCAGGCCCGTGAAATGGAAGAATCCGTCCAGGCCCGCCTGTGTGATTTCCTGGCTGAGTTGCTGCCGCAGGATGCCGTCGCCCACGAACAGAAACCTCGCCTGGGGGCAGCGACGCACGACCTCTCTCGCCGCCTGAATGACGTACGTGTGCCCTTTCAAATGAAACAGCCGAGCGATCTTGCCAATCACGAGATGATGGTCTTCAAATCCCAGTTCAAGCCGTACCTGCCGGCGATGCATGTGAGAGTCGAGAAGAGGTTCGACTTCCATCCCACTGTAGACGGTCGTGAATTTTTCGCGCGGAGCCACGCCCGCCGCAACCAGTTGATCGGTCATGGCATCCGCGACGCTGACCAGGTGATGGCAGCGGCGGGCGGCGAACTTCTCGCAACGTCGGAAAAAGTCCCGGGCTGCCGCGTTCTGGTACTCGTGGAACGGTGCACCGTGAACAGTATGGATGACGGCCTTGACTCCCAGCGTCCAGGCGGCTAACCGGCCGAGGATCCCACCTTTCGCGCTGTGTGTGTGGACCACATCGGGGCGATAGTCGCGGAGCGTCGTTTTCAGCTCCCGATAACCCCTTAGATCATGCCAGGGATGGATCGGACGTCGTAACCTGGGGATCAACCGCACGTGGACCTCCCCTGCCCCGTCTCGCGCCAACAAATCGCCTTCCGGACCCAAGGCCGGACCCGTCACCAGAAGAGTCTCGTCGCCGAACAATCGCGCGGAATCCTTGCAGCAGAGTAAGGTGTTCTCCTGCGCTCCACCAACGATCATTCGCGTGATAACGTGTGCGATTCGCATGCGACCATATTCAATTTCAATAGGCTGGAGGAAGCCAAAGTGGTGGTTCGGGTATCCGACGACGCAACGCGCATGTTGGTGGCTGCCCCGCGCGGCCGAAGTACGGCGGCAAGATGCCGCCGTCACCAAGCTTCACCGCGCGTACTGCACTTCCCACAATGTGAGTCCACTCGCGGGAGCTGTTGGCCCGGCAAGCGTTCGATCTCGGGCATTCAGGACGTCTTGAATCCAATCGGCAGGCCGCTCGCCACGTCCTACCAACACCAGTGAACCGACGATGTTGCGGACCATGTTGTAAAGGAATCCATCGGCCCGAATGTCCACGACCAGGGGGCAATGTGTTTCCCGCTGCTGCCGTTCGACAGTCAGCTCACTGACCGTACGAACAGTCGTCTTACGGGGGGCCCCGGCGGCTTCAAAACTGCGGAAGTCGTGACGTCCGATCAGGTATCCGGCTGCTTCTTGCATGTGAGCCACATTCAACGAGTGGGGGATGCACCACGAAAACGCGCGCGAGAACAGGTCTCGAGGGGCACTGTCCTGAATCACATATCGATAGCGTTTCGCAATGGCATCGCGAATGGCATGAAAGTCGTCCGGTGCCACGCGCACCTGCTGTACGTAAATATCTTCCGGAGTGTTTGCATTAAGCGCGCGACAAAGTACCTCGGGAGTCAGGCGCGTAGAACATCGGAAACTGACCACTTGCCCGCGGGCATGCACCCCGGCGTCTGTGCGTCCGCTCGCTACCAGCCGGACCGGCTCGCCAAGAATCCGCCGCAGCGCCGATTCCATGGCCCCCTGTACGGTGGACGTTTCCGGCTGGATTTGCCAGCCCGAATAGTCGGTTCCGTCGTAGGCAAGAGTCATTCGATAACAACGCATGAGGCGCAAGAACCTGCCAGCTGCGGCGTTGCAGCAGCATCGCTGGAGAAACGGACTCGCTGCAGCGCCGCTGGCCGGGGGGATGGCCAACAGCACGCTCGTTGCTTCCAGACCGGTATTCCCGATGGGGCGCGTCGCCGTCTCACACGCGGGCGCTCTGCGCGACCAACAGTTCGGCGATCTGGACGGCATTGGTGGCTGCGCCTTTACGTAAATTGTCGCTCACGCACCAGAAAGCCAGTCCATTCTCGCTCGAAATGTCTTGGCGTATCCGTCCGATGAACACGTCGTCCTTGCCGCTGCACTCCAACGGCATGGGATAGCGGGCGGAGGCCAGATTATCGTCGACCGTGATGCCCGGCGTGGCGGCGAAAAGCTGCCGAGCCTCTTCGACCGAAACCGGCCTCTTTGTCTCCACCAGAATGCTCTCGCTGTGGCAGTTCGTGACCGGGACGCGCACACACGTGGGGCAGACACGAATCGAATCGTCATTGTAGATCTTCTGCGTCTCCCACACCATCTTCATCTCTTCGGACGTGTACCCGGCATGCTTGGGCGAGCCGATATGGGGTATCAAGTTGAAGGCGATGGGGTGGACAAAACAACCGTACTGATAGGCCGTCTTGCCCAGCGCGGCTCGACTTCCCTCTTCAAGATCTTTCTCGCCAGCGACCCCCGCGCCGCTGGTCGCCTGATAGGTGCTGACGACCACCCGGCGAATACCGGCCGCGTCATGCAGCGGCTTCATGGCAACCACCATCTGAGTGGTCGAACAGTTGGGGCTGGCGATGATTCCCTGGTGATCGGCAAGCGCCTCCGGATTGACTTCCGGTACGATCAGCGGGACCTTCGGGTCCATCCGCCAGAAACCGCTTTCGTCGACCACCACCGCCCCTCGCTCAACCGCCTGCGGTATGAAATCGCGTGCCACGTCATCCGGTGTGCTACTGATGACCAGGTCGCCGGCCGTGAAGGCATCCGGAGAGAGCAACTCGACCACGTGCGATGTGCCACGAAACGTCAACTTGGTGCCCGCGGATCGCTGCGATGCGAGGAACTTGATGCGCTTGTAGGGGAAGGCCCGCTCTTCCAGCAGCGATCGCACTATTCTTCCCACGGCCCCCGTGGCCCCCACCACCACCACACTGTCGAACACGGTCGTTACCTCCCGAGGAAAACCTGTCATGCCCCGACAAGGGGCTTCTAAAAAGCCGAACTCTCCGCACGCCATGCGAACCCACCGTGACGTCCAGAGGGAACCATTTGGTCCGGAAATGCAAGTCGTCAGTATAAAGATCGGTCAACGTGATGTACAACCGGCCCCAATCCCCCCTGCCCCGTTGGCTCATTGCTCGCTGCCGGGCACGATTCTCCAACACACCCAGGCTCCAGGCGACATCGGCCTTGGACGCGTGGTGGGACCTCGCCGCGCAAAACAAAGCCCTCGAACAGGCGGTCCGTTCGAGGGCCTTGGAAAAACGCCATTCTCGTCGATCCGTTTTCGGCAGGTCCTTAGCGGGCAGCGGCTACCTTGTCGATATTAAAATCGAAAGTCAACTCGCGCTGCTCACCCGCCTGCAATGTAATGGTCTCTTCCTTGCTCACGCGCTCACCATTCTGCTGCACCTCGACACGGACCAGGTAGTTCGACCAGGTTTCACCTTTCGCCAACTTGCTGGTGCGGAAAGTTCGTACCGAGCCTATTCCGTGTGTTTCGTTACCGGCGAGATACACCCTGGCGTCCGTGGGAACACGCAGTGTCAGGGCGGTCTCCAGCGGATTGGCGGCATTCATGTCAAAGTTCAGTTTGACGTCCTGACCCGCTCGCAGCTGCGCGGTCTTGGTTTGCACCACGGGCTTGCCATCCACCATGACCTCCGCTCGCACTTCGTAAGTGTAGTCGAAGCCCGGCGTCAGATTGCGGGAGACATATCGGCGTTGGCTCCCCGTGCTGCGCGTAGGAATGCCGTTGACCAGCACGCGGGCATCGCTCGGCACCGCCACGGTCAGCAAGGCACTGTCGCGTGAGAATGAAGTCTGCTTTTCGGGCAAATTCATATTCGGATCCGCCGCAGGCGGGTCGGCCGGCGTCGGACCGCCCTGCTGGTCGGGGACAATCACCGGGGCGCCGTACTGAATCCCGCTTTCCATCCCACCGCAACAGCAGTCCACAGTCGCGCATCCGCATCCCCAGCAGCAGGCCGAGCCAGCCCAGAATGGGCTGTAGCCACCCCAGTAATAGTTGTAGTGATGCGCGCGGCGACGATAGGCCAATCGCGATAGCAGGCCACAACCTCGGTAGCCCACGTAACAGCCCGGCGTGTAACACGGGTCGTAGCAGGCGGTGTAGCAAGGTGTGTAACAGGCGGTGTACGTGGGGGTGTAACACCCAAGTCCGCACGCGCCCCAACCCCCATAATAACTGTAACTGTAACCGCTCCATCCCACGTATGGGACGGCATTGTAACCCCGCCAATGATTCCACCCGGCGTTGGCCTCACTACCTGCCAAAAACACGGCGGCCACAACTCCGACCAACAACAGACTTCTTAGTAGCCCTTGCTTCATCACTAAGCTCCCCTTAACGACACGCACACGACAAGCGTCAAACGCTCCTCCGCCACGTGTCAAGATCTCACCATCAACTCAGATTCCACATCCACATATTCACAGTATGCCTCGGACAGTCCTGCCCATCGGGCGAACGCCTGTCCGATGCAAGTCCCCCAACGGCAGCGATGGCCGGCAAGTTGACTCGCCCCGACACACACCGCCCTAGTCTAGCAAGCGTAGCATTTAATTCAAGTAAACTGGGCGGTATTTCTGGCTCGCAGAGAGTGCGGAGGATGGGCGTCGTGACGGTCGTTTGGCTGTTTTTAACGGGGTTTCCCTCAGCCGCCCCGGTGTCAACGCGGACCCACGTTGCGCGTCCAGAGTGGAACTTTCCGAGGCACGAGTCATTGGTGTGACAGCACGACCGCCGCCGGATGCGGTCCTACAATCGGTGCCATCCACATCACCAGCCATGTCGCAGGCAACCGCCAGTTGGCGATGGCAGCGACGGGGCGGCAGGCAAACGTTGGGGCGGACCGTTTTGTCGCCGCGGCACCCGGGCAGCAACCAGGCCAGCTCGGTCATCGCGTGATGCCTTTGATGCGTACGTTGTCAAATCGGATCTCGCCGACAGCGCCGAACAGACCGATGCGGAGAATCGCGTCCCGCGCCGCGGGAGGGATTCGGATGGTCTCGGTCTTTTCGAGCCAGTCCGAAGATCCCTGGAAGGGACCGATCCAGCGATTTCCCAGTGGCACGCGATTCTCGTCGTAGAAGGTTACGACAATGGCCGGAATTTCGTCACTCGTTCGTCCTCGGCGCAGGCCGTCGTACTTGACCCACGCCGCAATCTCCAGACGCAAGATCTGACGACCATCGATGGGAAAGCCCTGCATGGCCAGGGCGGGTTTACCTGGTTCCTCATTCTTGAACAGCACAAAGTGCTCCCCCTCCGGCGCCTGGGGATCCGCGACCCGAGTCAGTTGACGCTGGTAGTACCAGACTGGCACGAAACCGGTGGGCAGCGGCGGCTCTTCAAATCCGCCGTTGCTCAAACGTGGATTCAGCGGGTCGGGCCGGATCTGGCGTGCTTGTTCGGCGGCACCGGTCATCGGGACGAACAGTGTCGGTCGCAGCGCTTCCTGTCGCAGCATTCCATCGCGTTTGCGCATCAAGTACAGCGTTTGCTGATAACGTTGACCCACGGGGATGACAATCAGGCCTCCCTCCTTGAGTTGATCGACCAGTGCTTGCGGGACATTTTCGGGAGAGCAGGTGACGATGATCTTGTCGAAAGGGGCGAATTCGGGCCAACCTTTGAATCCATCGCCGATCTTGGTGTGCACGTTTCTGTATTGCAGAGATTCCAATGTCTTGCGCGCCGCACGTGCCAGCGATTCGACAATCTCGATCGTGTAGACCTCTTGCACCAGGCCGCTGAGCACGGCGGCCTGGTAGCCACTGCCGGTGCCGATTTCCAGGACGCGGTCGGTCGGCTGCGGATCGAGCGATTCGGTCATGAAGGCCACAATGAACGGTGATGAGATTGTCTGCTGATCGCCGATCGGCAAAGCCATATCCTCATACGCCAGCTGGCGGGTCTGACGAGGCACGAATTCGTGCCGAGGCGTGTTGCGCATCGCTTCAATCACGCGCTGGTTTTTGACTCCGGCATCGATCACGGCCGTCTGCACCATCCGTTTGCGGGCCGCCTCGAATTGCGGGCGGGGTTGAGACTGCGCCAACCGCACGGGCAGAAAACATGCGAGGCACGCCAGCACCCAGCAGACCCTACGGGTGGTTGTCCGGTAGCGTTGTTGTTGGAGCATGATAGTCACCGCCAAGTCTTACGTCTTGGCACCCATTCCCTTTGTCAGCGCCATGAAGGCCGATTCCAGGTTGACTTCCTCTTCGCTGAACAGCTTGAGCTTGTAGCCCTCCGCGACCAACACGCTCGGCAAATCGCTGTAGTCCTCCGTCTCCTCGCGCAGGGTGACCAGGATTTTGTGATGGTCGAGTCGCACGCTTTCAACGGCCGGGTGCTGTTCCAACAGCTTGGCCGCCCCTTCCGTGTCGTCGGCCACTCTCACGTGCAGCACGATTCGTTCGCGTACTTGTCGCAGCACTTCGGCCACTTCCGCGTTGACGGTCATCACGCCGCGGTCGATGATCCCAATCTTGTTGCAGATATCGGCCAGTTCGGGAAGTATGTGGCTGGAGACAATGATCGTTTTGCCCATTTCGCCCAGTCGGCGGAGCAGGTTTCGCATTTCGATTCGAGCGCGGATCGAGGCCGCTCAACGGCTCATCGAGCAGCAGTACCTGGGGATCGTGCAGCAGGACGCGGGCCAATCCCAGTCGTTGTGTTTGGCCGCGAGAGAGGGTGTTGGCGTAAGCTTCCCGCTTGAAGTCGAGGTCGACAATGTCCAGCTTTTCATCGCACACGCGGCGTCGCTCCGGGCCCTTGATCCGATATGCCGCGGCAAAGAACTCCAGGTACTCAATCACTTTCATGTCGTCATAGACGCCGAAGAAGTCGGGCATGTAGCCGACCAAACGCCGGATTTCCTTCGGTTGGGTGTAGATCGAGTTGCCGCACACATAAGCTTCACCCCAGGTAGGATTGAGCAAGGTGGCGATGATGCGCATGGTCGTCGTCTTGCCCGCCCCATTCGGGCCGATGAAGCCGAATAAGTCCCCTTCCTCGAGCGCCAGTTCAATGGACTGAATGGCGTACGAGTCACCGTACTTCTTTGTCAGATCGTGAGTCTTAATCACCTTCAGCTCTTTCAAGTAAGAGGTGGCAGGCAGTCCTGCCGCCCGAATGCTACCATTCGCCCTGGATCTTCACGGGAAGAAGAATTCGATAAAACGTCCAGTGCTGATCCTCGTCGCTTGGCGCGATGTCGTCTGATGCGATGTCGTCGGCCGCCGTGTTTGGAGCGGTTGCGGTAGCGGTCCGCATGCTTACGTGGCTGGCCGGCTCGTTGCACCGCCCAACCAGAATGGCCTGGCCATTGCGCAAATGTCTGCTCAGGTCCACATAGGGCTGGTAGCTGTTGGAGAGTCCCGTGTAAGCCCGCCCCCCGGCAGCTCCGTAGAACATCAACATTTCGACGATGCGCGGTGTGTCGGACAAGTCACTCCGATTCCACTGGACGCTGACATCTTTCGAGCCCACCACGCGACGTCGGTTCAGTTGCCAACTCAAGTCGAGCGGCGGCGTATCACCCAACCGGACCGACTCGCCAGGCGCAGGGCGCTCCAGCGAATAGGACCAGTTGGCATAAAACACTCGGCACCACGACAAGTTCACGTTCGTCGGATTGACCACCGTGCCTCGCAACAGACCTCGGTCATTGGCGGTCAATTCCCCAACACGGAGTGCCGAGCAGGGGATGGCCCAGCGGCCGACCAATGCTTTGGTCGAGGAGGTGTGAATGGGCAGTCCGGCCACGCTCGCCTGCTCCAGCGGGCGCGAGCCCAGTTGATAATGAACGGTGTATTCGTTACTCAGCACATCGACGGTCGCGGGCGCGCTCATGCCTCCCAGGCCGGTTCCCGGAAGGCCCTGCCAAGATAATAAAACATCGGCTCCGCCGACGGTCGTCAGCGCGGGTGAGGGAGTCAGATCGATGTCCAGCGTTGAAGTGCGAGCACTATATATGTTGGCCCAGGTCGTGCCGCGGATCAATTGCCCAGGCGGATCGACGTCGACCACGTCGATCTGGTTCAATTGCGGGTCCGTTCCCTTCCACCGGTGGGACAGCCAGACGGCCAGCCCACAGAACAGCAGTACCAGCAGTGGGAACGTGATCCAGGTCCATTGCGGCCGCTCAAGCTTGCGCAAGCCGAAGAAGTCCACCGGACCCAAGACAATGATGTAAATCACCAGTATCGCCGCGACCCACGAGAACTGGACCAAAGTGACTCCCGGGAATTGATCAAGTGCCGCGCGGAGCTGACCGCTGATGTCGTCAAAGCCGACATGGGTCACCTGTCCCAGAGTCTCGTTGCCGATGGCCGAGTCCTCTTCGTCGCTGCGTGTTTGAAGCAGTCGAGCCAGGAATCTTGGTCGCGCGGGCCAATTTGATAAGGGAGGCAAGTCGAGATCAAGCGCGACGTAAGTGATTTCTCCAAAACCATACGGATACTGCACAACCATCGCGCGGTCGTCGGTGCCCCCGGCCCCCTCAAAGCAGATCGCCCGACCCACCAGGCTCGAGAACACCGCTAACGGCCCACTCTCATCCACTCGCACGCGCTCGCCAGCGCGCGCGAAGTGCTCCAATCCAGACGCTTTCCAGTAGACGTCCAACTCCAGAAACTCTCCGGGTCGGAGCGTACGGAACCGATGTTCTGCGCCGAATAACTCGGGGGCTCGACGCCCGGCTGACAAGACTAACCGCCCCCCCAGTCGTAACCAGTCCAACAACGCGGCAAACTGCCGGTCGCTGAGCGACTCCAAGGGGTTCACCTCCCCCGCCGGGACCAGCAATACATTCACCCCTTCGTAGCCAAACCACTGGTCCGGAAACTGATCCGGGTCAGTCAAGTTGCTTGACATCAACTTCTCGTCCCGCATGCGGGCCAGGAACACCGCCGCTTCATCCACCCCAACGTCCGTGCCGACGGTGACGACCCACTGCCAGGTGGAGGGTTGGGGGAACGCATCGCGTAGCGTTTGTTCGTGAACGACTTCGCCGTCACGATTGCGGAGCAGGACGCGCATCGTGCCCCGCATCCGTCCGACCTTGAAATAGCGCCAACCGCTCCAGCTTTCTCCGCGAGGAACTTCCACCAGGGAAGCAGTTCCCTCGGTAAATGTGGTTGCGAGCAGGTCGTTGTCGGCGGCGACGAACTCGATCTTGCCCGCGAACCCAGCTTCGCCTCCGTTAACGCTGACATGCACTGGCGTCCAAGAGCCAACTTTGAATGCGCCTCCCAGACCGATCTTCACACTGGTGATACGCGCAGCGCCGCCTGCCACTTCCAAAGACGTCGCTTCAGATGCCACCGTCATGGCTGCTGAGGAGATAAGCAGCAGGACAGCCATTAGCAAACCGCTGGCGGGGAGCGCACGGGTCAGCCATGGACGTCCGATCGAAATACAACGTGGGACATTCAAGTTGGTAAGTACCTTGCCGAGTAAAGAACCGTGGGGAGTCGTACCGAGCGGGGGCGAGAGGAGCAGCAACCACGCGCGATTCCGATCGCCTCGTATTCCCGCAACATCGCGCGGTGCGAATACGGGAATAATGAGTGATTCCTTGACATCAGGAATCTGCAGTTGCCGATGTTTCATAGGCGGTCCCGAAATTGCCGGGGAAGACAATTGGATCGTCAAATCAGGGGCATTCAGGGTTTGCCCGAATCTTCACAAAGGCAGACAAACTGGCCGCATCCCGGACATCCAGCACCGTATTTGCCTCGCACTGCCTCCGACAAGTCGACCTCCACAACGTTGGCGATGGTGGTCAACCAGGCCAGCACATCAGCGAATTCTTCCATCCGTTGCGCGTGACTTCCTTCGCGGAGCGCCGTGGCCAATTCGCCGACTTCCTCCATCAACCACATAAAGGTGCCATCGACGCCTCGGGCCACATCCTTGCGAAGGTACATGTTGCGGATCAGCTGCTGGAAATCCGCGAGCGTTATGTCTGATCGTTTCTCGCTCATCCCGCCGGAGCCCTGTCTCGCCAGGAGGTCATGAGTCCCCACCCCACCCGAGTCTACAGGATGGGCAGGCGATTGTCTCGGTCTCAGGTGTCCGCGCAAACCTGCCGACGACACAACTGTATCTACGGCACGGCTGGCCGTTTGTTCCACTGAAGTGAGAAAATCCACGACTTTCGATCGGTGGCGTCCCGCCGCCGCGATCCTCCCAGAGTGAGGGCTGTGTCGGCGGATTCCATTACTCCAAATAGGCCGGATTTCCGCCCATGTGACGCAGTTGAACCGCGCTGCGGCTCTGCTCCTTCTCCAGGTAGGTCCGGCCGTATTTCACGTTCATGTGGTCCCATGGCAAGAGTTCGCCCAGAGCGTAAGGCTGATGGAGTACCTGGTCGGCATCGACGCCGCAGTCCGCAAACGCTTGCCACCAGCGGTCGGCGTCGAGTTGTTCGTTCCAGCTATCCATCCGCGCCCCACGCTTCCACGCCAATTCAATGGCATCCGCCACGCGCCGGTCCCCGCGGCTGATTACCGCTTCGAGCATGCTGGTCTCAATATCGTGCCGCTTCAGCTGAACACTCCGCAACGACTTCTGTTGCCAAAGGTATTCATGTGCCCACCGCAAGTAGTCGCGCGTTTGCATCGCATTCCACTGGAAAGGCGTGTGCGCTTTGGGAATGAAATTCGAGACGCTGGCGGTCACACGCGCGTGCCGCCCGCGCTCTTGCTTGCTGATGTGTGAAATCGTTTCGGCCATCTCGATGATTCCCTCCAAGTCGGCCCGCCGCTCACCCGGTAAGCCGCACATGAAATAGAGCTTCACGCTCTCGTAGTTGTTGCGGAAAGCAACTCTGCAACCTTCATAAAGATCGTCATTCTTGATTCTCTTGCGAATCTGCTCGCGCATGTCGTCCCGCGCAACCTCGGGAGCCAATGTCAGACTCGAGCGACGCCCATTGCCAATCAGCTCGGCGATGGTCCGCAACTGTTCGTTCACGCGCAAACTGGGTACCGAAATGTTAACTCCCAAGGGCCCGAAGGCCTCTTTGAGTCTCAGCATGAGCTGCTCAAAGTGCGGATAGTCGCTTGAGGACAGCGAGAGGATCGAAATCTCGTTGAAGCCCGTGTTCCGATAGCTCTCCAGAGCACCTTGGACGATTGTGTCCACACTGCGAAATCGCACGGGGCGTTTGATCACCGTGCTCTGACAGAAACGACACTGCCACGGGCAACCGCGCATGATCTCGATGGAAATACGATCATGCACGCATTCCACGAAGGGGACGATCGGCCGCGTTGGCAGCGGTGTGCCGTCCAGGTCCCTCAACAGCGACGGCTCGATCGTCTCCGGCACTTCCGGCCGGCGGCGGTTCAACGCCACCAGACGCCCTTGCCGGTATTCCGGCTCGTAAAATCTCGGTACGTAGCAAAAAGGAAGTGACGCGGCAAGATGCAACAACAGGGCTTCGCGCTCCTGCACACCCACCCTCCCCTCCCCTGCCCCACGCTGCTGTGATTTCAGCTCGAGCCACAAGTCACAAATCCGCGGCAGACACGGCTCACCGTCTCCGGTCACAAAAACATCGATAAACGGTGCCAGCGGCTCGGGATTTTGAGCGCAAGGACCACCTGCAAGGATTAACGGATGCTCCAAAGTTCGGTCTTCTGCCCGTAGGGGAATGTCTGCCAGGTCGAGCATTGTCAGCACGTTGGTTGTGGAAAGCTCGTACTGCAGAGAAAAGCCCAGCACGTCAAACTGATCGAGCGGCGTGAATGTCTCGAGGCTATAGAGTGGTAGCTTGTGCCGGCGTAACGC
This sequence comes from uncultured Planctomycetota bacterium, assembly GCA_963700575.1. Classification (GTDB taxonomy): domain Bacteria; phylum Planctomycetota; class Planctomycetia; order Pirellulales; family Pirellulaceae; genus JAJRVM01. The sequence continues at coordinate 183,662 of CAVOYC010000019.1, forward strand.
GGCCTCCATGTCTAACCACGGGGCGAAGACCCGCTCACAAGCCCAGTCCTCGCGGGCGTTCATCAGCGAGTAGAGTATCTGCAAACCGTGGTGGCTCATGCCAATCGTGTACAGATCGGGAAAGGCCAGACACAGTCGGCCGCGGACCTCCCGGTGATCCTTGCGGACCATGTTCAGCTCGCCGCCCAGATACCGGGCCGGCATCTGCACCTCCGACAGTACGTGTCGCGTCAGATAGTCCTTCAGTTCTTCATGGATCACCTGCAAAACTCCGTTTTCTCTTTGACACGCCTGCCGCGTGAGGGGCGATAGCCAGCACTTCGGGCCGAGTCTGCGACCGACAGGTCCGCAGTTGACAGCAATTAAGTCGTCACACCACCAATCGCTGCCCAGAAAATGCCGCCAAAAATGCCCTGGGAAATCGTACCGCAAAAACTGTGCACAAGCTCCCACGCGTATTCTACGGACTGGCAACGTGTTTGTTGACCCGCTCCACCGGATCTCACCCTCCTCACCCCCTCACCTCCATCCCCCCCTGCCCGCCTTGACTTGCGGGCCGTTGTTGTCCAAAACGTAGCGAAAGCCCGTGTATGGACGCGGCACACGCGTTCCAGGTACTCAAGAACTCAAACGGTAATTCACGCGGTCCATGTAGCCGGCAAAGCCGCGTTATTGTGGTTCGTTTCCCGTCGGAATGGGTTCGGAATTCACATCCGGTGTGGGTTGGCAAAACAGCAGGCTTTTCCGGCGTCGGATCCGTTGGCAGGGGCCGGAAGGCTTGTACTTTGAGTCAAAAATATGTCTGAATACACGACCGTGGCCCGAATCGGAGAGATTCCCGAAGGGACGGGCGCCGCCTTTGCCGTGGGAAACAAGATGGTAGCAGTCTTCAACGATGGGGGTGCCTACTATGCCATTGACGACTGCTGCCCCCACATGGGCACGTCGTTAGCCGAGGGGTTCCTGGATGACGGAATCGTCGCCTGTCCCTGGCACGAGTGGTGTTTCAGCGTGCGCGACGGGACCTTCTGTGGCGACCGGCGACTCAAGAATGACTGTTTCGACGTCCGGGTCCAAGGTGAAGAAATCCAGATCCGCGTGCCGGAGTGACGGGGGGTGAGAGGGCTTGCGTTCAGACGCGATGGCGAAGGTCGAACTTCTAAACTTTCGCAGATTTTCAACGTCGTCAACTCGCGAGGAGGTAGTTTTCCGGTTGCTCGGTCCATAGCTGCATGTCGCCTTTTCGTAGCGACATGACGTTAGTTGCCTGGTGTATATGGATGCGGCTGAGCAAGGAACGTGTTTGTACTCAGCCTCCAAGGCCAGAAAACAGCAAGCTCGTTGACGAACCTTCGACGCACAGCAGTATTAGCCCCGGCCTCTTCAGGCCGGGGTGGCAGCGGCGACCATCTCCATATCGTGAGGCTCGTTGACGAGCCTTCTCGCTGCTCTGGCTTGAGCCTCTGGACGACGGCCGTTCGCGCTGGATGATGACTTCCCACCAACGTGGCACCCGATCGCGAAATGCCACGTCAAAGCGTCGCGGTGCCCCCGGGCTCCAGCACCAGCGGCTCGGCCGACGTGGTGGCTTTCACTTGCTCAGCCCAGGCCTGCGCGTCCTGTTCGATCGGCGGCCAGGTGTTGAAATGGTTCGGGATGACGCGTCTTGGATCAATCAGTTTCACGGCCTCCACGGCATCGTCCGGCCCCATCGTGAACAGGTCCCCAATCGGCAGCACCGCCAGGTCGACGCCGCAGCTGCCGATCAACTTCATGTCCGAGAATAAGGCGGTGTCGCAGGCAAAATAGATGGTACCGTCTTCGGTCTTCACCATGAATCCGCCAGGATTGCCGCCGTCCGATCCATCCGGCAATTGCGAACTGTGCCAGGCGACGGTCATCTTCACGGTGCCAAACGGCAGGCTGACCTTGCCACCAAGGTTCATTCCCAGCGTGTTGGCGACCTGATGCTTGTGGGCCAGCCATTGCGTGATTTCGAAATTGGCAATGACCGTGGCGCCCGTCCGATTGGCGATCGAAGCGACGTCGGCCACATGATCGAAGTGGCCGTGTGAAACCAGGATATAGTCTGCCTCCACGTCCGCCGCCTGGACTGGCGCGGTGGGATTTTCGTCGAGAAATGGATCGAGCAGTACGATAGTCTCGCCAATTCGCAACGACCAACTGCCATGTCCCAACCAGGTGAGTTCTGTTGCCATGCTGTATCTCCTGTTCGTACGCCAGGGTCTTGAACGCCGAGCGCTGGCCGGGTGCGTGGAGGTCCGCGGTGGTGAGCGCTGACCGGTGGTGTCGATTTCCTTCGAGCTGTCTTGTGAGTTCAGGTCTCGCGAGCTGGGGTTTTTCCGTTGAGCTCTCCAGCCCCTTCATGCCTGCTCGGCTCTACCAGGACGAGGCTCTCGAGGGCCGAATTACGGTCACTCGTTCACTTTCGATCCAGGATCCGATTCATGTTTTTCTTGTAAGCCTCGACGCCGGGCTGTCCGTACGGGTTGATCTCCATCATGCGGCCTTCGACGACGGTGGCCAGCATCATCATTTGGAAAAACTGGCCCAGGCAATATTCATCGACGCGCGGCAGGTGGATGTCCGCCGTGGGCCGGCCCCCATCGCGATAGGCTTCGTTGGTCCCGGCGATGGCGGCCGCCATCATGTCAGGAAGCGTCTTGGCGGAATGCTTGTTGAGCCCGTCCTGATTGAGTGTGCTTTCGCCAACCGGCAACGGATCGGTGCGCCACTGGTCAACGATTAAATTGGTGTGCAGTTTGTCCAGGCGCCCTTCCTGGTGTTGCTGAGCCCGCGAGTGCAAATCACGCGTATTCACGGCCGTAATGGGTGTGGCCCCTTGTCTGTCTTTTCCCAGGCTCTCGGCCAGTAGCTGGTCGTACCACAATCCCACGGATTCGAGGGCTTTGGACCAGACCGAAAGCACACGGATGGTGGCGTCCCGTTCTTGCTCCAACAAACGGCAGATGCCGACGTATTGCAGCACGACATTTCCTTCGACTGGCGCGGATCGGAAGTGCTCGTTCATCGCCACGGCACCTTCGAGCAATCGTACGACGTCGAGCCCCAGGATGGCGGCGGGAAGCAGTCCCACGGGGGACAACACACTGAACCGACCCCCGACCCCATCCGGTACGCAGAAGATCTCCGGGCAGCCAATCGCGGTGGCCAGATCGAACAGCTTGCCACTCTTGCCCGTCACCGGCACAATCAGCTGGCGAAGTAGTTGGTCGTCGCCGGCACACGACCGACGCAGCGCCGACAGGAACTGGCGAAACGCCACGGCCGTTTCCATTGTTCCGCCACTCTTGCTGATCACGACGATGGCCCAGCGATCGTCCACGGAGGTAGCCGCTTGACCGTCGCCGAGCAGACTCAACAGCCCCTGCGTCGCGTCGTTGTCAACATTGTTCCCTTCGAAGTACATTCGTGGACGACCGCCACGTTGAGCTCGATTTAACTCATTGAAATAGGGTTGGCAGCAGGCGTCCATCAAGGCACGCGCACCCATATAGGACCCGCCGATTCCCAGCACCACCACTCGGTCCACGAGTTGTCCCAGCCGATAAGCCGTTTTCAGCATGCGCCCCAGTTCGCTGGTCTCCCGGTCGCTCCGATACTCGTCCAGGATCTGCTCGGGCAGAGGGAAAAAGCCGGCGTCGAGCGGTTGCTTCTCCTCAGGAATGGTCTGCGGGGCTGCGAACTGCCGGGCGTCCGTCTTCACCACCGTTTCCCGTGCCTTCGCCAGTTCAGAGCTGATGTTCTCCAGCTTCTGGGGAGAAATGCCCGTCTGTTCCAGAAACGTGCCGGCCGGATCGTATTGAATGAGATCGTCACTTCCGTTCATAACGCTTGTCCTCTCATGCTCCTGGCCACCCGAGCGACCGCCTGGCGATCGGCCGGTCCGCTCCACCAATTGTCGGTTTACCATCTGTCGGTAGCGCCGGTTTCCGGAGATACTTGACGCCACGCCCGATCAGAGGCGGAAGTAACTACAGAAACGAATTGTGACTCCCGAAGGTGTGGCATCCGAACAACGTAATTGACAGCGACTGGCTTTGAATATCGTCCATCAAGGGCGTTGCCGGGTGATGCCTCGTGACGCCTGCCGAGGACCCGACAACGCGGTCTGCAATCGGCCCTGGGTCGCACAAACGGACGCCTGTTCATCGTTCATGATGCGCCCTTCCACCGCGGCCACTCTTGTCGGGGACGGTTGACGCTACAGGCCCCGATTATGCTGACTGACACCGACGCCGACAAGGCCGCAACCCAATAGCAAGAGTCTCCCCTCCCGGCCGCGGAGCGGTGCAACCTGGCGTGCGCTCTCCGAAAGATATTGATCATCGGCCGCTCGCGGACCAGAATCGGCTGCCTGGTGCCTTGTACAGAAACGGCATTCTGCCAACATATGGAGTACTCTTGCACCATGACCCCCTCAAGAAAGAGCTGACACATGGATATTCAGGAATTAGCGCGTCAATTGCACACCAAAAACAACTCGAAAATCGTCATGTTCGTGGCGGACGGTTTGGGCGGGCTGCCGCTGACCCCGGACGGCATGACGGAACTAGAGACGGCCCAGACACCCCATCTCGACGCCTTGGCGGTGCGCGGTGTCCAGGGGGCGAGCATTCCCGTGCTGCCCGGCATCACGCCGGGGAGTGGACCGGGTCATCTGGGGCTGTTCGGCTACGATCCGTTGAAATTTGTCATCGGCCGGGGCGCTCTGGAAGCCACGGGCGTAGGGTTTGAACTGCAGCCCGGCGATGTCGCTGTGCGGTGCAATTTCTGCACGCTCGACGAAGCCGGCAACATATCGGATCGCCGCGCCGGCCGTATTGCGACCGAAGAGAGTGCCCCGTTGGCCGTTTCGCTGCGAAAAATCACCATCGCAGGGCTTGAGATCTTTGTCGAGCCGGTAAAGGAGCACCGTTTCGTGGTGGTCTTTCGAGGTGAAGGTTTGGGGGGCCAGGTGGCCGACACCGATCCGCAAGTGACCGGTCGTCCGCCACTCGACCCGGTAGCCCATGAACCGGGCAGTGAAAGAACAGCCGAAGTCGCCATCGAATTCCTGCGGCAGGCGGGCGAGCTGCTCGGCGGTCAACCCAAGGCCAATTTCCTCACCATGCGTGGCTTCGCCGCCAAGCCCCATCTGCCTCCCTATGAAGAAGTCTATGGTCTGCGCGCGGCGGCCATCGCCGTCTATCCGATGTACAAGGGGCTGGCACGCCTGGTCGGAATGAAGATTTTGGGGGAGGCCACGACGCTGGACGAACAGATGGACCTGCTGGCGCGGCATTGGGCGGATTACGACTTCTTCTTCGTGCATTTCAAGTACACCGACAGTACGGGGGAGGACGGTAACTTCGACATGAAGGTCCAACGCACGGAACAATTCGATGCCGTCATTCCTCGCGTGGTGGCTTTGAATCCCGACGTGTTGATCGTGACCGGAGACCACAGTACTCCCGCGTTTCTGAAGAGTCACAGTTGGCACCCAGTGCCCACGCTGCTGGTCTCGAATTGTTGCCGTCCGGATGCCTGCCGGCAGTTCAATGAACGTCAGTGCGTCGCCGGTGGTCTAGGACAATTTGAGGCCAAGTACCTGATGTCCCTGGCGCTGGCCAACGCGGGTCGGTTGGGGAAGTATGGCGCATAACGAGGCCTGTCACGTTGGCTGGAGCTTCAGTTCTCACTGCTCAGTTGGACGCCGCCGCGCTGTGGTCGTGAATCACCGCAAACTGTTTTGCCTGCCACTTCGCCGCGATCGGAGTCCAGCTGCAATTAACGGAGACCTATCATGCCCTGGATCCAATCCTGGACGATTCGCTTGGCCTGGGTTTTGTTGACAGCAACGATGGTAACTGGCTGTGGACGCAACGCCGGATCGCCTCCCGCAGCGGACGGAACAGCGGACGGAGGCAGGCCCGATAAGGCGACATTCGAGCGACAACGCGAGGTCGCTTTGGCGGCGCAGAAAGACCTGTTTGAGAGACTCTCGGGCCGCCTGATGGCGGTATTGTCCGAGGGGGGGCCGGTCGAAGCGATTGCGGTTTGCAGTCAAGAAGCGTCGGAAATAACGCAGGCAGTGGGTCAGGAACATCAGGTCAAGATCGGCCGCACCTCGTTTCGCTTGCGTAACGACCGCAACGTTCCGCCAGCGTGGGCCACCAAACTGGTCGAGCAACGCCTGGAGGTCCCGCAGTTCGTGAGTCTGGCGGACGGTCAACTCGGGGCGTTACTTCCAATTCGCTTGAAACCGACCTGCTTGCTCTGTCATGGTGCCAACGAGCAGATCCCGGAGGCCGTGCAGCAGGCCCTGGCCGACAATTATCCCCGTGATCAGGCTACCGGGTTTCAGTTGGATGCGCTGCGAGGATGGTTTTGGGTGGAGGTTCCGCCGCCGATGCCTGGCGGGCCATGATACAAGCGAACCGAGCTCAGCAGCAGAAACGGAAGCTGGAATTCGCCATTCTCCTGCCGCACGTGGAAAGCGAGCAGGTCCAAAACGTGCACCGCCTTACCGAAACGCTTCGGGCTCACAAGGGCATTGAGGAAGCGCACGTCGATCTCTCCGCTGGCAAGACTCTGCTCTGCCTGCATTACAGCGCCAACGTCGTCTCGATGGCGATGGTCCAGCGTCTGGCCGAGCGTGTCGGGGCGGCGGGCGCTTCGATCGGCACGGCCAGCGAGCGGAAGTATCACGGTTCAAGTCGCCGCGTCAGCACTTTGGAGTGGAGCGGAATGATCTGGAATTTATCATTCGCGTTGGTGGCAGTCGCCCGTTTACCGCGCGATGCTTTGCGAGCGTCGAAAGCGACCAGGAACAGACCGACATGAAGCTGGTCGGATTGATATTGAGGGGGCCAGAACTGCGAGGCAACGTTGGAGAAGCGTTCGGCGAGGAATCGCGTGGCCACGCCGCTGAATCCTCCGCAGGCCAATTGCAGTTCATCGGAAGGCGGCCGGTAAGTGTAGAAGACAAAGGCCACGTCATGTTTGTTCGGCTCGCAAGGGCAACAGACCCATTCCATTTTTTTTTCCGTCTCGTAGTAGATGCCGGGCTTGTCGGGCGCCTCGCGCTTGGACAGTTGCGTTCCGCCGCAGAGCGATTCGGGGGCTGGGTCGTGGGGACGGTATCGGAAGTAGAAGGGGCAGCGTCTGTTCCGCGGTGACAACACATTGTCTTGTGTGCGGAATGGTGGGGCGCCGAAGATGTCTCCCAAGAGGACCTCGAGCACTCCTTGCACCTTGACGCTTCCCAGCGTAATCAAGGCGCTTGACTTGCCCTCACTTTGGAACGTCGCGTAGATTTCCCGGGCACGTGCCGCCCCTTCGACGCGTGTTACATAATGCTCACTGCGTTTCGACTTCACGCGCCTCGGCGCGGGTACAAGCAGTGGGTCCGCGAAGACACGCTGATGCTGGTCCTTGACCTTGTTGGCTGCCGCGCTGAGAGGCACTTCGAGTTTCGAGACCAGCGATGCCAGCGCACCGTGCAGATGTGCATCAGTGGCCATCACGTAGTCGTTGTCCGGCCATTCAGCATGCCGTCGCGTGGCCAGACAGAAGTCGAGTCGTTTTCGATTCGCCAGCATGGCCAGAAACGCGTCGTGATCTTTGCCGAACAGCGCTTGCGGCAGGATCGCCGGATCCACGTTTTTTCGTTCGACCAAGAAGTCACAGATCCGGCCAATCGCTTCCAGCGAAACGTATTTCATGTCGTTCTTTAACAAGGCCGCTACCGTGTGTCGTTCCAGCCCTGTCGCTTTGGCAATCTCACTGATGATGCCGCGCCCGGGTTTCTCTTCTTTCAGAAGTTTCTGCAGTTGAATGATGACCTTCATAACGCCTCCTCATCTTTCCATGTCCTCAGTCTGACAGAATTGCCGCCATCAGGGAAGTCAATTTGGAGCCATCGAGTTCTTGGTCCGCGGAGCCTCAAACCATTGCCAACGGTGGGCAGCCGTGCGGCGCCTCGCGCCGGTCGGAGAACCCGAGTGCGCGCCGCGACCGCCATCACGACTCTCCAAGAAATTTTTTTGGGCCCCACCAGGGACCCAGTTGCGGACTCTCCATTCGAGCCCCATGGGAATTCAGGACGCCGCCGGAGCGGTCGTGGAAATGTCGGAGTCCTCTCCACAGAGAACCAGTGAGCGGCAATTAGGGTTCCCTTTGGCCGCGCTGTGTAGACGGCCTCGGGCCCCGGACAAAGTCTAAAAAGTGCTTGAATATGCCTTCCAAATGCATTTCTCCGATCGTTGTGGGCCGCCGGATTGCGGAGTGCTGCGGTGCCAGGATGGCCCAGGGTGTTTTGAACGCCCAGTCGTCGGATCGCACGTTCGCAGCCAGAGAACACGGAGCGCACGTCGCGGCGAAATTTGGTTGCAGAATTTTTCCGGAACAGCCCTAATAGCGGACAGCCAATTCAAGGCTAAGCAATCAAGGACGGTCTGTTTGCATGGAGCGCAGCATGTTTTTTACTCGACGCTATTCACCTTAACCCACTAGGTGTTTCATATGGCCACGCATGACTTCCCCTCGTTTGACAGCCCCCTGTTTGACCCGCGTATCACGAGCGTTCCCGATGCCGCCACGTCGCGAAAATTGGCGATGGGCTTTGTAGAGTGGGTCGACTGGACGATCGAAGAATTGCGCATTAGACATGCGAAAATCTTCTTGGAAATCCATCAGGGTTCCTTGACAAACGTGCAAATGCACTTGCTGGATGACTTCGGCGCTTTCAGCTACAAGCGATACGACAAGCCGGCTACGGTCAAGCGACTGCAACAACTCGGTAAGCTTCGCGATGCGCAGGTTGCCACCGTGCGCTCGGAGTACATGACCGCGTGCGTCTTTGAGGTCTTCAGCGTTGTGTTGCGTTTGAGCGACCACAACTTCGGGTATATCCAACTGACCGTAAAGGGCGGGAAACTTCACGAAGTGGTTTCGTCCCGGGCCACGCGGTGTGGCAAAGCGAAGTGGGTAGAACAACTCGCACAGGCGATTTATCCCCCCGCGCATTTGGATCAGGGCCTGTAAACAGCCGGCAGTCTCTCGCATCACGCGAACCGGTCGGCATGCCCGGGGGGCGCACTCGCGGGTCGTTTGCCGCGCTGTGGCGGGTCCCGCTGGGATGTGCTGCGCGGTGAGAGCTGAGTTGCGTGTGCTGTTGTGTCCTGCTGCACGTGGTGCACTTTGCGGTGGCGCCCGCTCCGCGCGGCGGGTGAACCTTCACGGTTGCAGGGCGTTTACGAGGAGGACGGACGTTCACGCGATGTCCATTGTGGTCCCCAAACAGGTTCGGTGGGCCGCTTGCGAACCGCACGTAACGTGTGTCTCTTGGACCACGAGAAAAGGGCTGCGAAAAACGGCTATCGACGCCGTGTGGCTGTCCGACGTCGTTCTTCGATAGGGCCCGTTGGGATGAATCGCCGACACGAAGTGTACAACGACCATCTGCGATGGTGCGGATGCCAGGTGAATTTTTTTTGCTTTCAGACTAGACCGCGACATACGAATCGTTACCATTTGTGAACTGGAGGTAACCGATCATACGCTTGTTGCTCGATCGCGATAAGGCCCGGTGGATCAGCCGCGGGTTGGTGCCGCGGGGCATGCGTGCGAAGTGCAACACGTGATCAACAGCATGTAAGAACCGAAACCCGATTAGCTCTGAATCGACGCCATAAACGGGCGAGATTGAGATTTATGTCAAGCCTGGCAGGTGCACCCTGCCGGCATGACGCGAACCTCGATCTCGCCCGTTTTTTTTGTCCCTGGTTTGAACGGTCCCGCGCGGCCCGGTCACTGCAAGTGAGGAGATTCCGCAGATGTCTTTTTTATGGGGTCAAGTGCCGCCCGGAAAATGGCAGAGCTGGTTTCTCGAAGGCGACCTATATCGGCTGTTAAACGACGAACCGGATGCGGCTCAGGATCAGTGGTCATTTCCCGAGTCGCTTACGGGCGGGGCCGATCAAGTGGTGATGCGTCGCGTGCGCCTGGATGACGGCGAAAGGTGGGCGCTGCTGACGGGCCCCCAGGCGCGAGTGCGACACAACGCCAAGTCGGTGTCGCTGGGACTCGCGATACTGGCCCATCGCGACGAGATCGTCGTGGCAGATCCCCAAGGTGCTCGCCGCCGCCGGTTCTATTTTTCGACGGAGCGTGTGGCGCGGGTCGAGCCAGCGCCGGAAGGTTTGCCGGGCCCCTGCCCTCGCTGTAAGCAGCTCATCCAAAGCGGTGTTCCGAGTGTTTGCTGCCCTAGCTGCCGCGTGTGGCACCACCAATTTTCGGGCGCCCCTGTTGGGTCTATGCCGAACGTTGCGCCGCGTGTCACAAACAGCTTACAGCGCTCGACGGTCAACTCCGCTGGTCCCCCGGGGAGATATAGCGATGCGGATCTACCGGTACTCAGCCGATAACACCCCGCACGGCAAGAGCGTCACGCTCGTTGGCCTGGGGAACATTGGATCACCCACGGCCACGCTGTTGAGCAAGCTGCCGGATGTGGATTTCGTCCGCCTGATTGATCCCGACACGTACGATGCGTCGAACCTTGTGTCTCAGGCGATTTCGCATGCCGACGTTGGTCGCTCGAAAGCCGTGGCATTGGCACAGCGCATTCAGCAGCAGAGTTCGGGCGTGGCAGTTGAGGCCATCGTCAGTCGAGTTGAAGACGTACCGCTGGGTCAGTTGCGCGCTGACGTGCTGATCTCGTGTCCCGACACGCGCATCACGCGCCTGCGCGGTGAATGAAGCAGCATGCCGCCTGCAAATGCCATTGCTCGACTCGGGCGTCGATGCTCACACCCTGCTGGCCCGTGTGAATTTCTATCGGCCGGGGCATGGCCAGCCGTGTGTTGAGTGCACTGGAATGACGCCGATTACGCAGCTCTGGAACAAGTTTACGCATGTCAGTCGGGCGCCACCCTGTCGCTGCCAACCCGAGCGCCGGCGAACCTTGGTAGCATCGCGGCCGGTATGCTGGTCACCGAGTGCCAGAAGCTGTTGGCGGGCGAGTTGGATGGCCATGCCGCAGGCTACCAGGTGTTGCTCGATGCCCGCCATTATCGCTGCCTGCACACCACGTACCGTCTGAATTCCCAGTGCCGTTTCGACCATGCCGCCTGGCAGATTGATCGGCTGAGCGAGTCACCACACAAGTTGACACTCGGTGACTTCCTGCAAAGGGCAGGCAGTCTTCAGACTGATACACCGCCGGCGGTACGCGTGGCGGGTCAGAGCTTCGTCCGGCGCCTGGTCTGTCTTTCCTGCACTACCGTACGCGGCGGGTGCCTGTATCTTACCCGGTCTCTCAATTCATCACGGCTTCGTTGCCCGTCGTGTCACGCGCAGATGGTGCCTTCGGGATTCCACACGGTGGACTGGCTGAACGTCACTGCTCTGCATCGGCGCCATTTGCGGCGGTCGCTCTCGAGCATCGGGCTGCGTGCCGGCGACGTCGTCGCGATACGAACGGCTGAAGGCTGCCACTATCTCGAGTTTCCCGCTCCGCTGTTCGGCGAGAACGCCCGGCGCCGGGATCTGGTATCGAGTGCCGCGATTGCATCGTCATTGTCCGGCAAAAAAATCGAATCTGACGGAGGAGAAGATCATGCGTGATGCAGTGTTGGATGGGTTTCTGCGGGACCAGTTCCTGCGAGGCATGGAGCTGGCGGAACAGAGCGACCTGCTGCGGCTGCAGCCGCTTTTCGAATCGTCCGAGCCGCCGACGCGTTACCTCGCGCGGTTCAATTGCATGGGGGTGGTGCGCGGCGACGACGGCGCGATCGGCCCGGTTGAGTCGCAGTTCGTTGTAGGGATCGCGTTTCGCCAGGACCACTTGCGAACGGCGGATCCGCTGCGAGTCATCACCTGGCTGGACCCCCCCACCGTGGTGCATCCTAACGTTTTAGTTCCCCATTTTGCACGGGCACGTCGCCGCGGGTATCGAGCTGGTCGACCTGCTCTATCAGGCCTTCGAAGTCATCACCTATCAAAACTGGTCATCCAGCGACGCCTTGAATCACGAAGCGGCTGAGTGGGCGCGTCGTCATCAACATCTATTTCCGCTAGATCGGCGGCCGCTCAAACGCCGGACTCGACATACGGGCGCCGTCCCACGCACCGAGGAGGGGATGCATGAATCATAGCAACACAGGCAAGTCTTGTTCCCCGGCCGGCCAGGCACTCAGCAGCGCGGCTGATTCCTTTGAGCAAACCGGGCCTGGAACTTTCAAGCTTGGCTTCCTCGAGGCCAAATCGCGGACGATCACAGCCAGCGCGGATGACCTGTGGCTGCACCTGGAAGCTCGTTGCACCGGCCAGCGTGCGAACCGACTGCCCGGTCTGCGCCGCACCGAAAAAATGTTGTGCGCCAATGCGTTCTTGCCCGCTGGTATGACTTACTGCCTCGATACGCGTCTGCCACGGTGCCTGCTGGTGGGCGACGTGCTGCTGGATGCGTTGGGCACGGGGGCCTCTGTCGGCAACAACGTACTGGCGGATGCGTTGAAGCAGCAGATTCACGAAATCTGTGACGCGTTCCGCGCATCGCTAAGCCCGCGGCATAGCGAATCGATGTGCGGTGACTTCGGCTCGTTGGAAGGCTTTCATGATCCGCTGGCCGTCGACCACGAGTTGGGCGAGGTGACTCGCCAATTGTGTGACAGCACCGGCTGGTCCTACACCAAGCGGAGCACGGGGCAACTGGCCATTGAGCTGGACGTACCGAATCAATATGTGCAGGCCCATGCCTACCAGGTGTGCGAACACGAGTTTCGCCTTGGGGCGACTGTCGAAATACCGGGGCAGACGTCGCCCACGTCTCGTCAGGCGATGGGAATATTTTTGTTGACCGCGTCGCGCGTGGTCCGCATGGCGTGCGCCTGTGTCGTGGCTGCCAGTGTCGTGTCGGGGGAGGCATCTCCCACGTATCGCTGGGAGGTGGTCTGGCCCGGCACCGCGTCTCGGACGCAGTTTCATGACGGCCTGTCGGCCCTAACGATCGCCTGTCGCCTGACGGTGCGGGAACTGCATGCGCTGTGTGATGAATCGATCGCCAGCACCTATTTGGCTCTGCGGGGGCGTTCCCGCAGTGAATCGTGAGGTTCTTTTTTTTGTCGCGAAAGGAGGTTGGATTGATGAGCATCCAAGCGGGGCTCCAAGAAGCGTTCTCTCTGAATGTGGAGGACGTTTCGGGCCATCACAAGGTTCGCGCGGCCGGCATATCACCTGCGATGACGGTCCGCGAGTTGGTGCGAGGGCTCGTGCCGCGGATGGACTTGCCCCTCTCAGACCAGGATGGGCGCCCTATGGCGTACCACGTTCGCCTGGAGCGAGAGGGTCGCCATCTGCATGCCAGCGAGATAGTTGGCGACGCCCTTGAACCAGATGATTGTTTGATCCTCCAGCCCCATATTGTCGCGGGCTAGGCGGGTTATGTCAACACGGACGGGCGGCGGGGCGAGGCAACTCGCCCCCCCCACCCCGTCCCGTCATCGTGTGTGAACAGGGTTGGAACTCAGAACAATCCCACGAGAAATTCTCCCCGAGAACCAAGCGAAGAATATCACGGACATTCAACCGGGACCTGCAAAGAAGTCGCAATGCGGACCGCGAGGCGAACGCCTCGCCTTTCAAGAAGGTGCTCTCATGGCACAAGACATCAGCTCCTACCAGATCCAGCTGGAGCTCTATCGAGGCAACGGTTCTCCTACGAGTGCCAACCGGTTGGTAGCCAAGGTCCCTTTGCCAAAGGTCGACTTTCCACCGCTGGTCGAATGCGCCAAGTTGCAGCTGGCAATCAGGAATCCGCGTCGCCCGTTGGTGCTGGATCACGAGGGTGACGTGATTATCGAGCCGCGCTGGGATCGCCAATTGGGTCGCCCGTACGTCGAGGGTTTCAATGTTTCGTTCAGCGATCGCGGTGCGTCGTCTGACCAGGTGCAGGTTCCCCTTTCGTTCGTGACCGAGGCGGCCAAGTTGGCCACCGCCGAGTTGGTTCAGGCAGGGCGACTGGTGGCGGGCGACACCTGCCGCTTTCGCGTCTGTGCTTATCCCCGCGACACGCCTGCCACATGCAAGAGCGCGACTGCGACTGGAGCCTTTGACGTGCAGCCGGTTGTCGAGCCGCTGGCCGTGCAGGAGGCCTGTATCAGCGAAATGCTCGCCAGGTCCGTGGCGGTCAACGCGCAACACAAAGGCGCTCTGGCGGTCTTTGTGCCAGATCACATGATCGGGGAACTACATGCTTTGACACGTGCGGCGGGCGCCGAAGAGACGGGTGGGATTCTGGTCGGGCATCTCTGCCACGATGCATCTATTCCCGAGCTCTGCGTCAAGGTGACCGCACAGATTCAGGCCGTGCACGCGCGTCAGGAGCTGGCCAGCCTGACCCTGACCCCGGATACGTGGGCGGCTGTCAGCGCTGCCGTGGCTCTTCGCAACCTCGGCGAGATCTATGTCGGTTGGTGGCACTCTCACCCGGTGCGTCAGTGGTGTGTCGACTGTCCCGAGGAAAAACGAAGGACATGTCGTCTGCGGAGCGACTTTTTCTCGGCGCAAGACATTGCCTTGCATCGCTGCTGTTTCCTGCGCACCTTCTGTGTCGCGCTGGTGGTAAGCGACAACGAGGAGAATAACCTCACGACGGCCATGTACGGCTGGCGTGAGGGTACGGTCCAGCGACATGGCTTTTATTTGCTGGACGTCGGATAGTGTGGCAAGGATGCGTCAAGGGCGGCCGGGCACTGCCAGCGTAATGCGTGGCGGCCGCAACGTGGAAACAACACGAAGGAGGAGAAGCGAATGTTGCACCCCGATGCCGTGAAGAAATTAGTGCGGGCCGTGGAGATGGGGCCAGAGGCACCCCCATTGGCCGAACGCCAGAAACTGCTGCAGGAACTCTGCGCGGAAGCGCCGGAGGCAACTGCGGCCATCGTGCATCATCTGGCGGCGCACATCGACCGCACCAACGATGGGCTGCACGAGGCCCGCCGAAATGTGGAAGCCTTGCACGAGGAGAACCAGCGACTCACCCAGCCGCCCTGGCCGATGGCCGTGTTCGGTCACTCTCTCGCGGACCGGCAGCAAGTGATGGTCTGGTACAACGGTGTCCGCCGTGTCGTGACGCCGGCCGAAGACCTGGATCTGGAAACTCTTGGGCTGGGCGACGACGTCTTTTTGAACAGCGACCTGAACTTGCTGGTGGGCCGCGCTCCGTGGGGGAATTCCTGCGTGGGCGAGACGGCTGAGTATGTTCGCCGGATTGACGAGCGGCGTATCGTGCTGCGATCGCGTGACGAAGAGATGGTTGTCGAGACTGCCGCGGCGCTCCGCGAAACGGCGCTCCAAGAGGGCGACCTGATTCGATGGCAGCGTGACATATTCCTGGCAGTCGAGAAGATCGATCGCAGCGTCACGCAGCGCTATTTCCTGGACGAGGTGCCGGACGTCCGCGAGTCGGCCGTGGGGGGGCAACGCCGGGCGTTAGAAATGATTAAGGCCGCTCTGTTGACCGTGCTGGTGGCGCCCGATATTGCCGCCCAGTACTTGCTGGAGCGTCGCCAGTCCATGCTGCTGGTCGGTCCGCCAGGTTGCGGCAAGACCCTCATGGCCCGCGTGGCCGCCTCCGCCATCCAGCGGTTCAGCGGCAGGAAGTGCTACTTTGCCGTGGTCAAGCCGGCCGAATGGGAGAACCCCTACGTCGGCGTGACGCAGGCCAATATTCGGGCCGCCTTCGAGGCGTTCAAGAGAATGGCCGAGCAAGGAAATGACGTGGTTGTCTTCGTGGATGAATTGGAATCGGTAGGACGCACGCGTGGCCACGTGATGGGACATCACAGCGACAAGTCGATTGCGGCCCTGTTGGCTGAACTCGACGGCTTTGTGGATCGTGGCCGAGTGGCCATCATCGCCGCCACGAATCGTAAGGACCTGATCGATCCGGCGCTGCTGGAACGCCTGTCCGACATCGAAGTGCATGTTCCCCGCCCTGATTTCGACGCGGCGAAAGAGATCTTCCGAGTGCACTTGAGCGAGGAATTGCCATTCAGCCCCAATGGCACGGCCGCCCGCGAAACGCGCAACGAAATCATCGATGTTGCCCTCTCGCGGATCTACAGCCCGAACGGTGACAACGCCTTGAGCACCGTTAAATTCCGCGACGGCTCGCAACGTACCATCTCGGCGGGCGAACTGATGAGCGGCCGGTTGATCGAACAGATCTGTCGATTGGCGCGCCAACGGGCGTTCTTGCGCGAAGTGACGCGTCACGAACGAGGGATTCGTGTTCCCGATGTCGAAGAAGCCGTAGCCGACGTCATCGAACGCCTGGCGACGACTCTTTCGCCGCAAAATGTGCGTTCCTACCTGACGAACTTGCCGCAAGACATGGACGTGGTCAGCGTGCAGCCGGTCGAGCGCCGTGTCGCGCGGCCGCATCGCTATCTGGATCAGGATGACTTGAACTTGAACGGATCCAACCCGGGAGTGTGACGTGAAAATCAGAAACCAACACGGCACGGACCATCCGGTCCGTGCCCAAGATAGGCGGGTCGCCAAACTGCTTGGCGCCGATGTGGAACTGGGGAATTTCATCGAGGGAACTCACGACCTTCCGACGGGACGCATGGCCTCGCGCATGATCCTGCGGGAGGTGCCGGGGATCTCACGCAGCTATGTCTGTCTGGCGCAGGATTCGTTTCGAAAGTTCCTGCCCGACAACGGGGGATCGGCCTACATCGATCTCGATCATGCCGAATTTCCGATTCCGGAAGTCGGCAGCGCAGCTCGATTTCGTCGCCGTCTGGCATGCCACATTGCGGATTGCCCGGTTGGCCATGCTGGACGCTAACGACCTGCTGGACCCCGGACAAAGACTACGTGTCCTGGTGAATAATAGTGATGGGAAGAGCCATTCTTATGGCAGCCACTGCAACGTGCTGATCACACGCCAGGCTTTTGACAATATCTTTCAACGAAAGTTGCAGTATCTGCTGTTTCTCGCCGCTTACCAGGCTTCCAGTATTGTCTTCACCGGACAAGGTAAGGTGGGTTCGGAAAATGGCGCGCCGCCGATCGGTTACCAGATCTCGCAACGCGCTGATTTCTTTGAAACGCTCAGTGGTTTACAGACGACGTACAAGCGACCGATCGTCAATACGCGAGACGAACCGCTCTGCGGGCCCTTGGCCGGCCAGGATGCAACCGCCAAAGACCTGGCGCGGTTGCACGTGATCTTCTACGACTCCAATCTGTGTCACGTGGCCTGCTTCCTGAAAGTTGGTGTGCTGCAGATCGTGCTGGCAATGATCGAAGCCGAACAGATCAATGTCCGCTTGATCCTGGATGACCCCGTCGAAGCGGTGCTCCGTTGGAGCCACGATCCGACCTTGCAGGCTCAGGCACGGTTGGCCGACGGTCGCCACTTGACCGCCGTGCAGCTCCAGCAACTGTTCTACGACGACGCGTGTCGCTTCGTGGCGCAAGGTGGCTGCGAGGGGATTGTACCGGGAGCCGAACAGATCATGGAGGTGTGGGGCGGCGTGCTGAACAAACTGGCCGCTCGCGACTTTCACGCTCTGGTCGGCTCGCTGGACTGGATTCTCAAACTGGTCGGTTTGGAGCGAGCTCTGGCCCAGCACCAGCATCTGAACTGGGACTCACCGGAACTGAAACATCTGGACCATCTCTACAGCAGCCTGGATCCGACCGATGGACTCTACTGGATTCACGAGCAGGCGGGGGTAGTTGAACGGCTGGTCTCCCGCAGCCACATCGAACGGTTCGTCTACGAGCCACCCGAGGAAACGCGGGCCTGGACACGATCCATGTTGCTGCGCGTGGCTGGAGCAGAACGCATCAACAACATCGACTGGGATCGCATCACATTCCGCCTGGCCGGAAGTCACGGATTGGCCACCTATCAGGTTCTCTGGATGCAAGATCCGCGTCGATTGAACAAACGAGAAACGGAACATCTCTTTCGTCAAAACCTGTCGCTCGAAGAGCTTGTGGAGCAGATTCGTCAGCTCACGTCTGCGAAGCCTGAAAAAGAGAATTCGCAGACCCTGGTTTGAACTTTGGTGGTGCTTTCATGTGCGTGTCTGCGGCACGCGGCCGCAGCCATGTTAGGTGTTCTGACTTTGGGGAAGTTTTCTGGATAGGAGGGTATCTCTATGCTGCAACGCGAACGAAGACGCGAAGAAACTCGAGAGCGGATGGTGGGAGAACCGGAGGGTGGCGGCGGAGGTAACTCCACGGCCGGCTTGGATTACTACAATGCCGTGGACAATGCGATCAACAACGCCATCAGTTCGAACTCCGAGTTGTTTATCTCGCAGATCGAGCAAGAGAACGGCCAATAGGCCGTTTCTTGCTCTACGTGTGCTACCTGCAGTCGTATTCGCCCCGTGCTGAAGAGGCTGTCTGGCTGCTGAGCAGGCGATCGCACGCAGTTTTCCCTCGTTTTGGCTGACTTTCGTGCGATGACTGAATTCGCGTTCGAGGATCATGAGGCTTCGGGCGGGTCGGGCTAGTCGCTGTTCAAACCGCGCGACACCAGTGCGTCCCGGTTTTTCGCGTATCTAGTTGGACAGCGCCACTTTCACCTTTTAGATCCTCTGGAAGCCTTGTTTGCACGGGCTCTATCGCCACCGGGCTGGTCCCGGTGGTAGAGCGTTTGACAACTACCGTCGATCTTGGCCACCCAGGAAGGTTCGTTTTTCGGCTGCCAGAGTAGTCACCAAACGTCGAACCACCGGGACGAGCCCGGTGGCGAGGGACTGTTAGGGAGACACGCGTTTACGCACATCCATCGCAGCAAAATGGCGCTGTACAACTAGACAGCGTCGTCGTCCCTGCTAGCGTTTGCCAGCTAACAGGGACAACGACGCGGCACCAGGTACTTGAAAAACCGTGACGGAGCGGAACTGCTCGCCACCGGCCTTGTGCCGGTGGAAGGCCCGTTTGATAACTACCGTGGCCGGCGTGGACCGTGGTCGGTCGAGCGGAGGTGGTCCGTTCGATCGGCACTCAGCCGAGACCGAAACAACCCGCGGCCTGATTCGGCCTCGGCCGCGTGCCGGCCAGTTGGAAACGTTTTTGCTCGGCCGCATTTTGTAGATGTAGTGCCTGGTAGTTGTCAAACCCAGAACCACCGACGCGAGGTCGGTGGGGTGTTTAGTCCGCAAACGCCGAACGGCTCGCCCTGCTGAGCAGCCAGACAGCCTCTGAATGCCCGGGGCTAATACCGCTGGGCGAGAGGGCTGGTGAACGAGTCGGCCTGCTGGCCATTTCCAGTAAAAAGACTGTTAGGAACCTTCAAGTACAGACAAGAGGTAGCACTTTCCGGACCGGCGAATCGCAGTCTGGCGAATCGGATTCCGGGAAGACGCCGCGGCGCCGGGAGACCTGGATATGCCTGCCCAAATTCGTCCCCTGTTCGGTCTGGAATTCGAAGTCTCTTTCACTACTTTGGACACCTGCAACAAACGCGTGAATTCCGGGCGGATCCTGCAAAAATTCCTGCACGTGGCGGGCACGCGGTTCGCGCATCTCCCCGCCCACGAATCGTCGGGTATCTTTCTCGGTAATGGTGGTCGGCTTTATCTTGACTGCGGCAAGCCGGAAATTACGACACCGGAAGTGATGACCCCCACCGACGCTTGCCGTTACTCACTCGCCGGCGAAAACATTCTTCTGGACGTGAGCCGGGCGGTGGTCGACGAAGTGCGCGGCGTGCAGGAGATCATTTTGTCGCGCAACAATGTCAGCTATGGTGGATGCTGCAATTCTTGGGCCTGTCACGAATCGTATGGTCATCGCATTGAATCGCGCATGGCCGACCATTTTATCCCTCACGCAGTCAGTCGAATCATCTACACCGGGGCAGGTGGTTTCGACAGTCGCACCTATGGGATACGATTTCTCTGTCTCTCCCCGCGTGGCGCATCTCCACGCGGCCATCTCCGACAACACGCAGCGCAACCGCGGCATTTTCAACACGAAGAACGAGACGCTCAATCGCCGGGGGTATAACCGCCTGCACGTGATCTGCGGCGAAAACGTCTCTTCAGTGTTGTCGCAATGGCTGAAGATCGCTACCACCGCTGTCGTGGTGGCGATGATCGAGGCAGGCCTGCGACCTGGCGACGGCCTGGCCCTGCGAGACCCCCTTCAGGCCATGCGCACTTTTGCCGAAGACGTCACGCTGACCGCGACCGCGACGACCACGTCTGGCGAATCGCTGACGGCCCTGGACATCCAACGACGCCTGTTAGAGAAAGCCCAACGACTGAGTGTCAGCGGGGCGTTCCAAGATTGGCTGCCGCACTGTTGCCGCCTGTGGGAAGAAATTCTGGACCGGCTGCAACAGGGCCCTGCGGCGGTGCAGCGGTCGATCGACTGGGCCATCAAATTGGAGCTGTTCCGGGACTTCGCCCAGCGACGCGGAATCACCTGGGACCGACTGATGCGGTGGGATGGCTTGTTGCGGAAGCTGGACGAAATCCCCTGGTCCGCTCACGAATCGTTCGAGCAGATACAGCGCATATCCAACCAGAACGAACGCATCCTGCATCTGGCCGAACATTGGAAGGGATCGGTGCGCGAACGGGGGCTCGATTGGGACGAACTCAGGGAAGTACTGGCCCTGCGTCAGCAGCTGTTCGAGATCGACTCACGCTTTGGTGAGATGGGTCAGCGGGGTATCTTCAATGCACTGGATGCCGGCGGCCATCTCCAGCATCAAGTTGAGGGCGTGGACAATATTGCTCAGGCCATGACGGATCCGCCGACCCAGGGGCGCGCCCGGCTGCGGGGTCGCGTGATTCAGATGATGTCCCAGGCTCACGCAGCTGGTGGATGCGAGTGGTCCGCGGTATGGGACTATTCCGGATATCGCATGCTCGACCTGTCGGATCCGTTCGCCGAGGAGGAATCGTGGACGCCACTACCGGAATCGCCCGAGGTCGACGATGAAAATCGGGAGCGGCGACTGGCCCGCGCGTTCGAGCACGCCGTGAAGATGTACGATCGGGGCGACTACGAGTCGGCGCAACGTATGCTCCACATGGTGGAAGACTGGCTGACTGTGTCGGGGGTCGAGTCGTTGCGGGACTGCCACCGGTTTTCTGCCTGGATTCAGGCACACCGCGGATTCACCGACGGCGCCACGTGGCTCGACAACGCCTATCGCACCGAACAACCGTCGTTGGCCATGATCTGCGATTACTTGCTCGTGTTTCGTTTTCAAGGCTTGATTCCCGGTCCCGAATTCCGCTCGTGGTGTGACCAGGGATTTCAGATGCTCTCGGGTCCGGATCGTGGTGAGCCCAAGGACCGGGTCGCGCTCCGCTGCTCCCATGCTTTCGATCTTCTCTGTCGAGGCAACGCCGAGGATGCCTGGAATGCGTATCACGACGATATACCACCCGATTGGATGTCTCTACTGCACCCACGGTTCTACTCGCGCATTCTGACCGAGAAGGCCGAAGTACTGCGTCGGCTCGGGCGAACGGAGGAATCGCTCTCACTGCTTATCGATGCGCAACGGCTGCAAGCCGATCAGCGCTACAATGGTGACATCGCCGATCTGACTCTCACTCAGAAAGCGAAGATCTTGGCGCAAAACAACGAGGTGTCCGACGCGTGGTCGATCCTGGAAGAAGCCGCGCGTGCAGCGTGCCGCGGCCAACGTTGTTGGTGAGGCACGCACGTTGTTGCTCATGGCTCGACTGCACACCCGGGTGAGTGCGAGCCGGGCCACTCTCTCGCTGGACGACTTGCGCTCAGATTCATGCAGATCTGCATCACGCGTCCCGCACTCTCTGCCTGTAAACTGGCTAATACGATCCTGGAGAATTGGGACCTTTGGGTGAAGGGGCGACGGTTGGGACGTGAAACCGACCCTTTCTGGCGGCTGTAAGCGTGGGTCGCCAAAAGCTGGCAGCACGTTCGTGCCGGAGTCAAGACGCTCAACGCGACGTACCATCCGTCTTGTCGCACGTCTGGCACGACGCGGCGCCGCACGAGCAACAGGGACCTGACGTGGAGACGCACTTGAGGTGGTCACCAGGAGCGCACGTGATGACCGGCGGACACTTGGGGCAGTAGTCGTCGCAACCGAAGGCGCAGATCTTTTTCGTGTACGGCGCGCACTTGGGACAGTAGTCGTCGCAGCCGAAACAACGCACTTTCGCCACGCAAGGCATGGGCTTGGCGCAGTAGTCGTCACAGCAGGTTTTCCGGACACAGTCGGCCCAGCACCAATCCCAGCAGAACAGGTTCCCCCAATCAACCGCAGAGGCCGACCGGCCGGCAAGCAGGCAAAGCAGCAGCGCCAGGGGGATAGCTCGATTTCTCATGATTGCCACTCCGTCGAAAAATTGACCATGTTATCCCTCGGCACCATCGACATCCGCAGGCACGGGTACCGGCACATCGCCTGGCATTGGCATCTCGGCCGGCGCCAGCACGCCATCCGGCGAAAGCGGCTGCGACGACTCGATCCCGGTGCCTTCGGTGACGATCGGAAGGTAACCGCTGCGAATCTCCCAACCGCCACCCAGTGCTTTGTAAAGCGCGATCAGGCTACGCGCCACATCGCCGCGCGTGGTGGCGAACCGATCCTGGTCCTGGACCAGGAGGATTTGCACATTGAACACGCGATTGTAATCGGTCGCGCCCTCCCTGTACTGGAGGTCGACGATGTCCAACGAGCGTTGGGACGCGTCGACCGCCTCTCTGGTGGCGATCAGTCGCTCCTGAGATTTCAAGAAGGCAATGATGGCTGTTTCTGCTTCCTGGTTCGCTGCCACGACAGATTGTTGGTACTGGTAGGCCAGTTCCTGGAACAGCGCATCCTGCGCTCGGACATTGTTCACCAGGCGGCCGTAGTTCAAGACGTCCCAATTGAACCCGGGCGCAATGAATCCGCCGGCACTGGCGTTCGAGAACAGGTCCTTGAATCGTTCGGAATTGACTTGCAGTGCCCCCGTGATCGAGAAGTGTGGGAACAGGTCCGCCGCCGCCACGCCGATCAGTGCGCTCTGAGCTGCCACGCGTCGTTCGGCGGCGCGGACGTCCGGACGGCGACGGAGTAGATCGGCTGGAATGCCAACGGCCACCTCCGGTGGTGCGGTGGGTATTTCGCGCTCGCCCAATTCGGTCGAGAGATCACGCGTGGGAATCCCCAGCAGCAAGCATAGCCGGTTGTTCGCGTCGCGGATCTGGGCTTCGTACAGCGGGACCAGTTGCTCGGTGTTTTTCACAATCGACAATGCCTGGGTCACATCCAGCTCGCTGACCCTTCCACCGTCGAACTGGGCTTGAGCGATGCCGAGCGATCCCTGCTGAATCTTGACGTTCGACCTGGCATAAGCCAGCTGCTGTTGATACGTGCGGTACTCGACATACGTGGCCGCCGTCTCGGCGATCAGGCTCACGAGTATCGCGTCGTAGTCTTCAATCGAGGCATCAAGATTCGCGTCGGCCGCTTCGATGCCGCGGCGAAACTTGCCCCAGATGTCCAATTCCCAGTACGCGTCAAATCCGGTCGACCAGGTGTCGAAGACGCGGCCGATAGGCAGTCCCGAGCCGATCAGTTGCCCCAGTCCGTTGGTCGTAACGCTGATCTGATCACGCCGATAGGATCCAAATGCCTCTTGTGCCTGCGGGAACAAGCCGCCCACGGCAATGCCGCGCTGGGCACGTGCGTTGAGGACCCGCATGCCGGCAGCGCGCAACGACAAGTTCTGCTCGTACATGGATTGAACCAGCTGGTTCAAGATGGGATCGTTGAAGACTTCCCACCACATCGGATTGTCGGGCAGCTCGGTCGCAATCTTCTCGTTGTAGGCATCGATCCAAGCGTCGGACACCGGGGCTGCCGGCCGACCATAGTTGGGGCCGACCTTGAACCCGTTATGGACCCAGTTCTTCATGGTGCCACAACCGGACAGCAGGATCGTCGAAGTGAGCAGCAACAGGCCGAGTCGGCTGGCCGTGACAGACGCGTTTTGCGGCTGAGGTGCGCGATCGGTCCGGCGCGCTGCAACTCGTCCTTGAGTTGGTGACGGGTGGGCATCTCTTCCCCCTCTTCATGGTGCCAGGCACCGGGAGTATGTCACTGGGAGTGAAAGTCAGGCTGGAATGACAGGTGGGGTAAACCTTCCTTCATTGGCAGGATCCGCGCCATGGCACAACGCGAACCTTTGGTATGATCGGCAAACTAGGCCCGCAGATTTGACACAATCCGCACCAGACTTGGGAAACCCCCCTCCCGTTGGTGGCTGTAGACGCTGATGCGACGCCGGGGGATATCTTGTCGCAGAGGTCGCCAGATGCTGCCCGCCGCAAGGGGCCCGCCGCTGATCGATGTCGCTGGGGGGCGTGGTGGCAAAAACGCGGAGTGGCGTGACCGGGACGCCAACGTAACGCTGTCGAAGGATCACCCCACGACATCGTCATGCAGCAACATCCGTACGTCCGCCTTGCCATCGGCGGGACTTCCATCAGGCCGACGCCGAAAACCGCCGCCGACAGTAGACAGTCTGCTTCCGGGAGCGCCCACCGTCATCCCAGTTTCCACGGCTGGCGATACTCGTAGTGCAGCATCTCGTTGGCTTCGGCACAGTTGGTGATCTGTTCCTTTTCTGGATCCCATTGGATGCGCTTGCCGACGGCCAATGAGATTTTTGATAGCAGGCTCATGGTGGTCGAGCGGTGGCCTTCTTCAATATCGGCGTTGGGAGTGGTTCGCGAACGCATACAGTCCAGGAAGTTGCGTGCGTGCTGGACGGTCAGGTCGCCATCC
Source organism: uncultured Planctomycetota bacterium (assembly GCA_963700575.1). GTDB lineage: Bacteria > Planctomycetota > Planctomycetia > Pirellulales > Pirellulaceae > JAJRVM01. Next base: position 208,509 of record CAVOYC010000019.1, read on the forward strand.
TTCCCTTCCATTTTGATCGGCTCCATGCGGTATTTCGGGTCCTGAAACTGTCCCCCTCTCTCGGGCACGACCTCGATGGTCTTGTCCGCGGCATAGAGCGTTCCCTGCGTGCCCCGCAACTCGACGAAACCACCCCGCGCCGTGGTCGGATTCCCATTGGCTTCGTACATGCCAAACAGACTCAGCCAACCCTCGGGGAATTCGAAAATCGTCTGCGCCGTATCAGGGATCGTGCGGTCATCGTCAACGGCGTACTTGCCGCCCATGCAGCAGATCGAGGTGGGGGCCAATGCGTTCATCAGCCAGCGCGTCATGTCAAGCGAGTGCACGCCGTTATTGGAAATCTGGCAGCAGTACTCTGTCCACCAGCGAAACTTGTAGGGTGCGATCGTCGCGCGGAAGGGGCGACTGGGTCGCGGTCCCAGCCACATGTCCCAGTTCAGATCGGCCGGAGGCGCCGTTGGTTGCGCCTTGCCGATCCCCGCCGGAAACATGTTGCTGCGATGATAGCTGCGTGTGACCGTGACCTTACCGATCGTACCGTTCTGGACCATCTTCACCGCGTCCGCATAGAGTACTCCCGAACGCCGGTGCGTGCCCACCTGGACTACGCGATTGTTGCGCCGCGCGGCGTCCACCATCTTTCTTCCCTCGACGACGGTCAGGGAAACAGGCTTCTCGACATACACGTCCTTTCCGGCTTCACAGGCGTCGATCGTTTGAATCGCGTGCCAGTGATCGGGAGTCGCGATCACGACGGCATCGATGTCCTGGCGTTCCAGAATCCTGCGAAAATCCTCATCGGTGTCGGCCTTCCCATCCAGGCGTTGATTCGCTTTCTCCAGGGTCGATTGCGCCACGTCGCACAGGGCCACAATTTCGGCATCCTGGTGAGGCAGGAACGCGGTGATCAATTGGCCACCCCGATTGGCCACCCCGATGATTCCCAACCGGATCCGTTCGTTGGCTCCCAGGACCTGCGAGGCCTGCAAAGCCGTCAAACCCACGGCCGTGGCAGCTGTGGTTCGGTGGAAGGTACGTCGACTCATACGGCTCTGCGGCATGATTTAGCCTCCCGGTTCTCGGATGCGGAGTGGTCTTCCTATCGCGAACTTCACCGTCGATGCATTATGGTCAGGTGGGTCGCAGCGATACAACGGGGCGAAGTCAACACCGCTGAGACTATGGGGCGTCAGCGGCCCGAGCGACGTTGACGACGACGGCCCGGTCGGAGTGTCCACTGACGGTGAGGCGAACGTCTGACTTCGAAGGACGGGGCTGCTGAGGTGGAGATACTGGTTCGCAGACGGAGGATGCAGTGCGCCGGAGAGAGGAAACATCGAACATTGAACGTCGAATAGCAGTGGACCAGGGGACCCGAATTCAGGGCCGCAAGTCGAAAAGTGCGTCTTGGAAATCGCCGCCCGTTAGCGATACAGTGCAACCTGACCCTTCAGAGTGCTCCCGGTTTTCATTCGACGTTGGACGTTCAAAGTTCGAGGTTGGCCGGGCTCCGCCATGCATTCTCCGTCTGCGAACCAGGATCCTCACTTCATCCGAGGTTCGAACTTCTCTTTCGTGTCGAAGGCACTCCCGCATGGGAGAAAGTGCGACGTGTTGCCGCCGTCGGGCGATGGGTGGGCGTTGACGGTCAATGCCGACCGAGCCACGTTGCCGGCCTCGATTTGTGGACGGCGCGAGCGGGAACGGGGGGAATGGCAACTCACGAAGATGCTGTCGCGTCCGGATCTGATCGAGGGATATTGAGCAGCCCGTCTGGTGGCACGACGTGCCACGGCGCAGGGCCCTCAGTTTGAATCGCTTGTTAGTTCCTTGGCTTGCACGGGATTCGCGACGAAGCGATATCCGGCATCCCGGATGGTGAGGAAGTGTTTGGGGTTGGCCGGGTCGGGCTCAAAGGCTTTGCGAAGCCGTCGAATGAACTGGTCGGGAGCCCGTGTTTGCACGTGGCCGGGCATGCCCCAGACGTTCTCCAGCAGCTCATGTCGTGGGATGACGCGTCCCTCGTGAGCGATGAAATACTGGAGCAGCTTCATTTCCAGTTGTGTCATGCGGATGGGTGATCCATCATTCGACACTTCAAATGTCGCGAAATTAATCTTGGCCGTCCCGAACTCGTACCGCTCCAGCTGCGGCCCGCTATCGAGTCGCGGTCGATAGTGGGTCAGCAGATTGCGCACGCGACTGATCAGTTCGTCAAGTTCAAAGGGTTTCGTCATGTACTGGTTCGTGCCAACATCGAATCCGCGTTTTCGGTCTTCGGGGAGCGTGCGCGCCGAAAGTATTAACACCGGCTTGTCCCAGCCTCGTTCGCGTAGCGTTTCGCAGACCGCGTAGCCGCTCATCCCCGGCAGCATCAGGTCCAGGATCAGCAGGTCAAAGTCGTCCGGCGCGTGGCCGATCAGGTTAATCGCCGAGGAACCATCACCAACGTGGGTGACGCGATAGCCCTCTGCCTCGAGATTGAACTTGATGCCCACCGCCAGATGCTCTTCGTCCTCGACAATGAGTACGTGTTCTCTTGACATCATGCTGCTCCCGTCTCACTCGGTGCGGGGGTCCGGCGCTCCACTACGGAGTCCGAATCGACCACCGATTCGACCGGTAGAATGACCTCGAACGTCGTGCCTGGCCCTCCGTCGCGATCCCTCACACGAATCGAGCCATGAAGGCGGCGCACGAGGGTGTGCACAATGTGCAATCCCAGCCCCAGGCCAGGTGTTTCACGCTCCAGTTCTTCTCCCCGGCGAAAGAAACGTCCAAAGATCTTTCGCCTCAGGTTGTGCGGTATTCCTTTTCCATTATCAGAGATGCAAACAATACACTCGTCGCCGTTGTGAATCTGGGCAGACACCTTGACGAAGGGAGCGTCACCTGTGTACTTGATGGCATTGTCGATCAGGTTTCGGAAAATCAAGTCGATATCGACCGCCCGCGCTCGCACAACGCAGGTCTCTACATCCAGGACCACGACCTCTGCCGGTACACGATATCGCATGCAGACCGTCTCAACGCACCGCTTGAGTTGCACTGCCAGGTCAATGTCTTCCAGTTCGCTTTCGACAACGCGGTGCTCCAGGCGGGCGGCGTCAAGCAAATGATTGATCAGGGCATCGAGCCGTTCCACGTCGTCGAGCATGAAACGTACAAAGTCAGCCTGCTCCTGAGGGCTGACCTGGCGCCGGCCAAGCGTTTGCAGATAGAGCTTCAGGGAAGCGAGCGGAGACTTCAGTTCGTGCGTCACGCTGTCGATGAAGTTCGACTGTCGCCGATTCAGGTTAATCGTCTCCACCGATAATGTCAGATACATGACGACCCCGACCAACACGAATGCCAGGAACACGGTTCCCACGGTCAACAGTGTCCAGTAAAGCGGAGCCCAGCGACTGTCGGACGAAGCGCCGAAGGCGTTCAGGAGCACCCAGCCGACGGTCAGCGCGATGACCGAAAGGATCATCAAGACACCGAGCGTGATGGGCAGCTTGAGGGTTCTGCGTTCAAACATGGTCTGGTCCGCGGCGGTGCAAGTGCAACACGCCGTCGTTTCGGCGCGTGGAGCCGGCACACACTGTCCGGCGAACACTTCCGCTGGTCACGTGATCCGGCCGCGATGACTAGCGACGCCGCGGACGGGCCTCCAGCTGCGAAGTGTGGCCGCCGCTGACTGAGCACGTCCGATCGCAGATTTTCTCTGTCCGTCCGGCAGGGGTCCGCCAGATCCCAGTTCAGTGAGCGGCGACAATGCTAGTTTCTACCGCGGAGAGCAGATACGCAACCACATCTTCCGCCGAGTAGGTCTCGTCGTCGGGCGAGCGAAGATAGCGGGCCACATCGCGAGCGTCGTCACCGCTGGTCACCAGCGGCTTCTCCAGACCGTCACGCTTGCGGAACTGACCCAGGCCAATATTGGCTATGAGCCCGTTGCAGACGCACTTTTTGCCGCAGGTATCCGCCTGTTTGCCCCCCTTGCGAAGATACGCATCGAGAGGCTCGGCGCCGCAACGCCAGCCAATCGTGCCGTCGTCTCGCTTGTATGCCGAACGCAGGTATCCCAAATCACAGATCCGATGCCGTTGAGCATACTGCTCGGCATCCGACAGCGATCCCGGAAGATCGACCACTTTGAACGGAAATCCGGTCGGTGATGCCACGGGATCGGTCTTTACCGTCAACGTGCCAGCTCGGCTCATCTCAATCACCGGGCGACGAAGACTGGCGGGCAGCCCCGACTGTTCGCAGTAGGCGAAGGCAGTTCCCACCTGCACGCCCGTGGCACCGGCCGCCAAAGCTTCCGCGACTTTTTCCGGACTGCCGTACGATCCAGCCAGCCAGAAGGGACGATTCAAGGCGGCGATGGCCTGCAAATCGGCTACATCGCGATCGCCATAAATGGGCTCGCCAGAATCATTCAAGCGCAACGGACCGCGGGGTGGAGCATTGTGGCCACCCGCCGTCGGACCTTCCACGACAAATCCGTCCACATGGCCGGTCGCCTTACGCGCCAACATGTTCGCCAAGGTTGCGGACGCGATGATCGCCAAAAACTTGGGACGCTCCAACCATGGAAGACGGCCGCCACAGAAAGCGACCGGATCAAATTGCGTGACGTAGCGCTCGTCGCTTGCCGCCCCCTCGACATATACCGGCAACTCGACACGCGCACCTTCGGAGAGCTGGTCGAGGATGCCTGGAATGGCCCTGGGTATGCCCGCTCCCATCAATACGTAATCGACGCCGGCCAGCATGGCCCCGAAAATGGACGGCAGCGTTGGAAGTTGAATCTTCTCTAAGTAATTGATGCCGACTAAACCATCATGTTCTTCGCGCCAGAAACACCTCCACAAAGTTGCCCACCACCGTCAGTTCCTGAAGCTCCCGCGAGGGCTCCAAGGAATGCATCGGAATGGCACGAAATGCCTGGTCGGGCTGCTTTCCCCCCTCGATGAAATACCGGTCCAAAATCCTGTCTGCCACCCCGGGAAGTGGAAACTCCGCCATCGCGCGACGAAGATGACCGCCAGGATCGCCCATTTGCAGACGCCGGGTCAAAACCACGTCCAGAGCCGTGCCTGAAACGACTCCCATCTGTCCCGTCTGGGCCACAGCTTTCGCCAAATGCCATCCGGATACAGCCACTCCCATCCCGCCTTGAATGATGATTGGCTCAGGTCGGCTCGACATATTTATGATTTCCCAAAAGAGGTCATTCGAACGCGTAAGTCCAAGTGGTGGGACATCAGATCCGCCAGCTAAACGACTCGCAGAATCTCGAATCAGATTCCCAACCCCATACACTACCCGAACCGGGTCGGTAAACCATCAGCAGTGTGGTAATTGTTGTGTAAAACCCCCGTCATCGTTGCGTAAACCTCGAATGCACGGCGAAAATGCATTCGTGGGCACCAAAACACGGGAATTGGGTAATCTGATGGTGTGGAGGTGAGAGGGGGACGAACTGGGTACGGGCGGTGTGGATAGGTAAGCTGGCGGTCAACTAATTGGACAACGCCACTTTCACTTTTTGGATCATCTTAAGCCCTTATCAGCAAGGGCTTTATCGCCACCGGGCTGGTCCCGGTGGTAGAGCGTTTGACAACGATACTGTCGATCTCGGCCACCCAGGAGTTTCCTTCCCACCGGCCATCGCCGCCTCCGGCGGCGATGGCCGGTGGGAAGATTCGTTTGTCAGCTGCCCGAGTAGTCAGCAAACGTAGAACCACCGGGACGAGCCCGGTGGCGAGGGTCCGTTACGCAGACACGAGTTACGCACGTCCATCGCTGCAAAGTGGCGCTGTCCACCAAGCTGGCGGTCAACAATGGGCTACGACCGCCGTTGCCGTAGCTACAGATTCTCGGACTCCGCTCTCATGGGGAGGCCGTGACCAGGTTTGTTCGCGTACAGCAGCCAGTAGACGACGGGGACCAGCAGCAGTGTGAAGGCGGTGGAGACGAGGAGGCCGAAAATCAAGGCCCAGGCGAGCCCCGAGAAGACCGGATCAAGAGTGATCGGCCAGGCGCCCAGCATGGCGGTTCCCGCCGTGAGGAAGATGGGTCGGAACCGAACCGCGCCGCTCTTGATCAGCGCGTCTTTCAGCTCACCGCCGCGAGCCAACTCGGCGTGAATGAATTCGATCAACAGGATAGCATTGCGGGTGGCGATTCCCGACAAGGCGATCATGCCGATCATGCCTGTCGCCGTGAAGAAGACCGGGTTGGGATACCCGCCGACCGGCACGTTACTGACGATGTTCAGCAGCCAGAACCCGGGGAGGATACCGATAATGGTGAGCGGAATGGCGACCATCAGCAGCAGCGGCATGGCATAGCTCTTGGTTTCCCAGACGAGCAGAATGTAAATCCCCAACACGGCGGCACCAAAGGCCAGACCGAGGTCGCGAAACACATCCAGGGTGATCTTCCATTCTCCTTCTCCTGCCCAATCGACCCGCAATCCATCCGGCAACGGATCCTGTTTCAGACGCTGCATGAAGCCGAGCACGGCATCTGCCGGCGGGCTCCCGGCCGTGTCGCCGAATACATACACGACGCGCTGCAGGTTCTTGTGGTAGATCGTCTTGTCCTCGATCACCGTTTCGAAATCCCCCAGCTCGCCGATTTGAACCACATCGCCGCTGGTCGTTTTCACGCTCAAACGTTCCAGATCGACGTGACTGGAGCGTTCAGGCCTGGGCAACTGCAGGACAATGTCCAGCGGCTGCAACTCGCCCGGCGTGTGCATCACTCCGGCACCGGAGGCACTTCTGGTGCCCTGGCCAGCCACGTGACCGGCGACCGCCAACCGCACGGTGGCGGCGATCGTCTCGGCGCTGACGCCGTGCAAGGAAGCCTTTTCCTTGTCGATGACGAAGACCCGTTTGTTCTGATCGTCTTCCACCGTGTCATCGACGTCGACCACGCCGGGTGCCTCTTGCATGATCTGCCGCACCTGCTTGGCTCCCGCGATCAGTGACCGGTAATCGGTCTCGGTGTTTCCGTAGATTTCGCCCACTAGGGTGCTGAAAACGGGCGGGCCGGGCGGAACCTCGACCAGTTTGATGTTTGCGTTCCAGCGCCCGGCGATTTCCTGCAGATCATTACGGATGCGGAGCAGAATTTCGTGACTCTGTTGCTGCCGCTCTTCCTTGGGCAGCAAGTTGACGCGAATGTCGCCCACGTTCGCTCCCTGCCGCAAATAGTAATGCCGCACCATGCCGTTGAAGTCGATCGGCGACGATGTGCCGGCAAAGGTCAGGACTTCGGTCACTTCGGACACCGCGCAGATAGGCCGAAAACTCGGATAGTACGGCGTCGGTGGTTTCCAGCGTGGTTCCTTCGGGCATGTCGACCACCACCTGGAATTCGTTCTTGTTATCGAACGGCAGCATTTTCAGCGGCACGCGACCCGTGACGGCCAGTAGCGGACAGGCCAATAGCAGGACCAGCACCAGTAGAATCAGTGACCAGCCGAGCACCCTACGGTTGATTAACGGGCCGACAATCATTCGGTAGATCTTGAAGGTCATGCTGCGCTCGACCACAAACGGTTCCTCTTCTTTGCCGTAGACCGACTTCAGCACGTGATAACTCAACCAGGGCGTGATGGTGAACGCAACGACCATCGACATGAGCATGGCAATCGGCACGTTTAACGCCATGGGACGCATGTACGGTCCCATCATGCCGGTGATGAAAAACAGCGGCAGGAAGGAAACGATCACCGCCAAAGTGGCCAGGATGATCGGCGGTCGCACCTCGTTGACGGCCGAAAAGACGGCTTTCAAGGGGGGTTCAAGTCGCATGCGAAAATGCCGAAATATGTTTTCCACATCCACGATCGGATCGTCGACCACGAGGCCAAGTGAGAGTATGAGTGCGAAGAGAGTCACACGGTTGATCGTATAGCCGGCCAGCAGGTTGACCAGCAAGGTCAGCGCGAAAGTCAACGGGACCGCCGTGGCCACCACAATCGCCTCGCGCCAACCGAGCGTCAAGGCAATCATGCCCACCACGATGATCACGGCCGTGGCCAACTCGCTGACGAGTTCGTTTACCTTTTCGTTGGCGGTCTCACCATAGTTTCTCGTGATCAGGACGTGCATGTCCTCGGGAATCACCATGCGCTGCAGGCGCTCCAGCTTAGCCTCAATCTGGCGTGCCACGTTGACGGCGTTGCTCCCCTTCTGCTTGGCCGTGGCAATGGTGACCGCTGGGCAATCCTGGTAACGCGGCACAGCAGTCTGGCCGTCGGGTGCCTGGAAGCCCGGACCGAAGGCAATGCGGGTATAGGTTTTGGCTTCTTCGGGACCATCTTCAATGCGCGCCACATCACGCAAGTAAACGGGGCGCCCGCATGAACTCCGACCACCAGTTGGCCCATCTCCCGGGCATCCTCCAGGAAAGGCCCGCTCTCGACGATCACCTGCCGGTTGTTGCGATCGTACGTGCCGGCCGACATCGCCACATTAGCACCCTGCAAGACCTGATCGATTTCCATCGGTGTGACGTGATAGGCGGTCATGCTCTCGGCATCGAGCCAGACCGATATTTGCCGGCGCCGTCCCCCACGATGCTCGTGCGACCCGTGTTGGGGACCGACTGCAGCTCGATACTGACTTGTTCCGCCACGCGCCGCAGCCGAAAGTCGTCGTTTTCCTCGCTCCACAACGTCACGTTGACAAACGGGACGTCGTCGATTTCGATCGGCTTGACAATCCAGCCCGCCACCGTGGACGGCACGATGTCCTGGTTCATCGCGATCTTGTTGTACAGCTTGGTAAGGCTGTCTTCTCGATCCTCGCCGACGTAAAAACGAACCGTGACGACCGCCATGCCTGGACGGGACATGGAATAGACGTATTCCACGCCGTCAATCTGGTACAGCAACCGTTCCAGATTCGTGGAGACCTGCTTCTCGACCTCGGCAGCGCTGGCGCCTGGAACGCGGATCATCACGTCCGCCAAGGGGACGACGATCTGTGGCTCCTCTTCACGCGGCGTCACATACAGCGCGACACCTCCCACAATCAGCGTCAGAAGAACCATCAGCATCGAGAGATTGCCTTGCAGGAAAACAGCCACGATGCGGGCCACAAGGCTCTCGTTCTGGTGCGTATTCATGCGGCGTCTCGACCTTCCTGCGTGTTGCGAGTGGTAACCAGGGGTTCGTGCCCGTTCGACCCAGCAGGCCGTCGCCCAGGTCGCCAGCGGAATTGCGGGGGACTCCGCCCCGGTGGACCTACTAACTGCGCTCGGCTTCCGACCGTTTCAAAGTCGATGCCGATAGGACGACGCTGTCGCCTGGTGCGAGTCCCGACAGGATCTCGATCTTGGTGTCGTCGGCGAAATGCTGACCGGTGCGCACAAAGCGTCGCTCCAGCGACCCATCGGGCAACACCACATCGACCAGATCCAACTGGCCGACCATACGCACGGCACGCGCATCGACGACAATCCGCTGTAACTGATCGACAGGAATTGCCAGCCGCCCGAACATGCCGATGTACACCCCCTCGATCTGGTCTTTGGGCAGAGTAATCTTGACCAACAGCGAACGGGAATTCGCCTGGGCTCGTGGTACGATTTCCCGCACGACGCCCATCATGGTGCGGGAAAGCGCGTCGATCTGCACGCTCAGCGGCATCCCAATGCCGACTTTGCCTGCCAATCCCTCGCGGACGTTGGCGTGCAACTCCAAATCGAGAGGATCGTGTACGGTCACAATCGCTTTGCCTGGCACAGCCAGGTCGCCAGGATCCATGTATCGATCCGCCACCTCGCCCGCCGTCTGCGCTTTGATCTGGCAATAGGTCAAGGTAATCTTGATGCGATTCATCTGCTCCAAGGTGCCTTGCAGCTGGGCTTGCGTCATCTGATAGGCACCTTGGGCACGGTCCAGGTCTTCCTTCGTCACCGCGTTGTCGGCAAACATGCGCTGGTAGCGTTCGTACTCCCGCTGCCGTACCGCCAGGTCGGCCTCAATGCCCGTCAACGCTGCCTCCGCCTCACGCAACTGGGCCTGGACTTCCCGGTCGTCCAGCACACACAAGAGTTGCCCCTCCGCAACGGAATCTCCCGGGTTCACCAGGATCTCATTGATGGTGGCCAACATGCGGCTGGCGACATCCGTTTTGCGTCGCGGCTGTACGGTGCCGACCGCGTCGACCAGCTGCGTGGTCTCCAGCGTCTCGACGGTGGACGTCGCGCGATCCCCCACCTTCGGACGCTCATAAGCAGTCGTGCCGGGTGCCGTTTTCGGGTGAAATGCCCCTGACATCCAGGCAATGACCAAAACCAGCGCCACCAGGCTGAGCAGAACGATTAGCCATCGGCCGATGGACCTTGTCAGGCGTCGCCACTTCTGATTCGCTTGCATCAAAGGTCCTGCCTTGTTTTGTCTGATAGGAAAGGATGATTTCCGCTTGGATCGTGGCCGAGGTTCACGACGCACCTCGGTCCATATCGGTTCTTACGCCATCGGGCGGGCCAATTCAACTAGGGATGTTCCGTGATCTGAATCGAAGACGGTCGCTGGCGGACCCTGTTTCTAATTGGACGTGCCAGCAGTTGGCTTGGTTACAGAGGGGCCAGGAAACGTCACATGTGTGCCGCACGGAAGAATCGCACCCGATCGGCGGGAAGTTTTCATCGGGCGCGCATGGTCCTCGTCGAGTGGCTTGAGCCACGGCGTGGCGGCTCAAGCCCTCACATCGAGAACGCCCGCAAACGGGCTTCGGTTCTGGATAGATGGTACTCAGCGGGCCCCCGACCTGAACTTCGGGGCTCATACGGGTGATTCACAGCTGCCTCCGATAATCCATGTCACCATGCCGGCTGTTTAAGCTTCCACGCATATGGCCCGAAACACGGCGCGCTGGGGTGTAAATGATTCGCACCCGGGTGGGCAGCGAGTGCGGAATGCGGAATGCAGAGTTTAAACGCACCGTCCCAGGTGTATTCAGGAGGTGAGTCGCGTTCGCATCGGCACGTGGGTCGGAAATCTCTGTAAGCTCCACTCCCGATTTCCGTGGGCCCGTTTTGGCGGTGGCCATCGACGGCACCATCATCGCGATCCAGGCGTCGCCGTCATCGAGCCACGGCGAAAGTCGGGATTCCGGCCGCAGGTCCACTCCCTTGGACGTTCGACGTTCTCCCCCACGGCAGAGGGTACTCTCGGCAGGCTTACAAGGCCAGCGAGTCGGTCAGACGGCCGATGGCGCGATAGAGTGAGGCCCGGGCGATTTCGACGTCTGCTTCGGCATTCGCGCGGCGTACGCGGGCATTGGAGAGGGCGACCTGCGAGTCGATCAGCTCGGTGATGGTGGCGGCCTGGCTGCGGTAGCGCACCTCGATTTCGCGCAGGCTCTCGCCCGCCTGCCCGATCGCCTGGGTGGCCACGCCAAGTCGTTCCCGGGCGTCGAGCAGATTCAGTTGCGTTTGCCGCACGTCGAGTTCGATGTTCAGCAGCAGCCGTTGTTCACGGGCTCGCAATTCTCGCACACGAGCCATCGCCTTTTCGACGTCGCGGCACGTGCGGCCGCCGTCGAAGAGGTTCAGTTGCACGATCAGGCCGAGGAAGTAGGAATCATTGCCGCGACCAAAGTCGGGTGTGTAGACGTCGTAGCTGGCCAAGGCATCCGCCGTTGGCTTCTTGCCTGCTTCGGCTACCAGCACTTCCTCGGTGGCAGCCTGGCGACGCGAAGCGATCGCGGACACCTCTGGACGCAGGCTCTGCGCTTCGGCCACGGCCGACTCGATCTGGTCAATCTCTTCTGCCCAAGGAGACGAGGCGACGTGTTCGGGCAATGGTCGTCGCGCCAGCGGACTCCCCACGACGTTTTCGATAATCGCCCAAGCCAGCTCACGCGAGTTGCGGGCCGTAATCAGCGCCTCGCGCACCTCGGCCAGACGCACTTCCACCGATAACACGTCCGATTTGACCGCCGTCTCGTTGCGATAGCGGCTCTCCACAATCTTCAAATGCTGCTCGACCTGTTGCACCGCCTCTTCCCGCACAGTCAGCAGGGCGTTGGCCTGTAACAGCCGGTAGTACGCTTCGGCCGCATCAAAAACCAGCTGATTTTGCAGGGCCGCCAGGTTGTGCACCGATCCCGATTGCTCTGCTGCCGCGGCATGCATCTGATGAAGCCGGCGATGCCCCGAATAGATGTTGTGCTCAAGCAGCAGCTGCGTCTGGAAATCGTTTTTTGTGCCGGGCCTATTGACGTCGCCGGCGGGACTGAATAGCCCCTGATTGAGCTGAAACATGAACGCTCGCACCGGGTTGTTGGTCACCCCGTATTGCTCACTGATTCCAAGTTTTGGATAGAATTCGGCACGGGCACGAGCCAGCGTGGCAGATGCGATGGCAATCTGTTGGGAGGCCGAATCCAGGTCGGGATTCGAGCTCAACGTGACCGCAATCACGTCTTCCAAAGCCAGACCTTCATGCGACGGTTCCCGCATCACGAACTCGGGGCTGGGGAGGGTTGTCGGGTCGTCTTGCCCCTCGAGTGGTGGCGATACGAGAGAAACCAGCTGCACGTTGACCCTCTCCGCTTGCCCGGGAGGTGCGTGAGCGGCAGCCTGCGTGGCGAACTCCGAAGGGACCTCGGAGGTTACTGGCTGCGAGGCCGTCTGAGGATCCACTCGGGCAGCGGGAACCGAGTGGCAGCCGGGGGCCGCGCTCAGAGCGAGCAAAATCCAAGGCCAGAGGTTTGTGTTCCTGCCGAGCATGCTGGGTAATCCTGTTTCTGGTGCCTCTCCGCCTGCTGCGGGGCCGAACGCTGATCGGACTTGGATGAGAGCCAAGTACCATCAGGTGTTTTCGGCAAGTGAGAAATGGAAAATCCAAACTGGAGGGGACAGTTGGCACAGGTATCGTTGCCATTACATTCTTCCCAAGCTACCTACATTGGCATCGCTGTAGCGTCAATACCGTTATGACGGTTACCACTTCAGTTGAGGGACTGCGGCGCGCTGAGGAAAGAGGCAGTTTTGGCACGTTACCGGATGGCAAGCTATGGTTACTTACAACTTGCGCTGAGTCTGGCCTGCGGCGCCTGGGCGTTAATTGCCGTGCACTGGCGCGAGATGCTGGCCGAACGGCGAGGAATGCCTCCGGCCAGGTTCGCGGTAATAGAATATTGGGACAGCTTGGCCCGCATATTTGATGGGTAGAGGACAATGGAGCTGCTAGTGTCACACGTGATCTTAAGTATCGTCGTGGGCGCAATCTGCCTTCGTGCCGGATGGTGGTTGCGCGGTCGACTGCCCGACAGGCAGTCGCTGACAGGCCAGCCTGACGAGGCGCTGCTTCGGGACTTGACGGCCCGGTTGCACGGGCTGTCGATTTGCATGGCTGCCAACGTGGATGAACACAGCACCGAAGTGGGCGCAGTGGACCGAGAGCTGGCGCAAGCCAGCAACCGAAATGCGGCGAAAATCGGTGAACTGGTCGATCGGCTCATCCAAGCCAATCAAAGCGTGCAGAGCAAGTTGTCCGAGACGGAAGGAAAGCTGGAAAAATTGTCGCAAAAGATCGAACACCATGCCACGGAGGCCCGGACCGACGTCTTAACTGGTTTGGCGAACCGCCGCGCCTTTGGGGAGGAAGTAGCCCGTTGTCAGGCCAACTTCCGAAACTCGGATCTGGGTTTCTCCTTATTGATGATCGACATCGACCGCTTCAAACAGGTCAACGACGTACACGGGCACCCGTTTGGCGACGAAGTGTTGCGTGGTGTGGGAGCGATTTTGCGGGACAACATGCGCGTGCGCGACATCGTGACTCGCTATGGCGGCGAAGAATTTGCCATCCTCATGCCGGGGACCGACTTGGCCGATGCGCGGCGAGCCGCCGAGAGCTTGCGCGAATTCATTGAAAAAACTCGATTTGAATTTGGCGGCAAGTCGCTGAGCCTGACGGTCAGCCTGGGAGTGGCGGAGATCCAGCCCTTCGAAGATGTGCCTGAGCTGCTCAAACGAGCCGATCAAGCGATGTACGCCGCCAAGAACGCCGGACGCAACCGTGCCTATTGGCACGATGGCACCTTGCCCCATCCCATCCGAACGCCGGGACATCGTGAGGCCGACGTCAGCCACAGTATGGCCGTGAGCCAGAATCAGTCGGACAGCAGCGAAAAATTGGCCGTGCCGACGGCTGAAGGCGTGCCAACCACCACCGAGAGCAGACGATCGGCTGCGGGGACAGCCCCGATCGAATCGGGTGATAGCTGCGTGCGCTCCAGCGATATTGACATGAATGTGCTCAATAACATGGGTAACAAGACGATATTTTGTCAGAGCGTGCATCGCCGAATAGCCGAGTTCAATCGTGGCGGTTCCCCCTTCTCGGTGGTCCTGCTGCGAGCTGACGGTTGCGACGAAATCACCCGAGACCATGGCGAATCAGCCGCCGAAATCGTGTTGGGTGTGGTGGCCGAAGCGATTCGGAAACGATTACGGGAAATGGATCTGGTCGCTCGCTACAACGATCTGACGTTCGGGATGGTTTTGCCCGATGCCACGTTGCGGAACGCGATTTGTGTCGGCGAACGGTTACGCAAGGCGATCAAGGAAACAACGATTGCCGTGAATGGAAAATCGCTTCGATTCACGATCAGTCTGGGCATCGTCGAAGTCGCCGACGGTGACGAGATGGCGACGCTCGTCGAACGTGCGCGGGCACAGTTGGAACAAGCCCAAGAGAGTGGTGGCAACCGCACCGGATTCTCGGCTCGCGAACTGGTCGCCTCTTGAAGCTGCGTATCAGTCTGCTTCCGGTCGGTCTTCAACGTTGGGCTCTTCTCGGCGGGCTCTGCGCCTCTGCGAAATACCTGAATCCCCGCGCTTCGCGCAACTGGGGACCAGTGCCGTGCAGATCGATCTTCGGCCGGTGTAATGATGCCCCGTTCTCGTAGTTCCTCGCCCTCCGGCTGGAGGGCGACGAGGCTGGTGAACGGCATAAGGGGTCTTCACCACCCATCGGGGGCGATCTGTCAGCACGCTGAAATTGCATCCACGCTATGGTGATTCAAGCAGTTGCATTTTCTTCGTGACGTTCACTTCTCGCAATCAGACCCCCTTAAGAGCCGCGCACAAGGCGCCATGTCAAATCCGTAACCTTCATCCTGACAGTAGTTTACGGGGCTTTCAATGAGTCCCTTCGGTCGTGCACGAAGGCGAAAAAAAATTCCTGGGTTGGAGCGTGCGCGGGAGCTCGTCGAAAGGGGTCAAAACCTTACTGCAGAAAGACTTTCTGCGATCTTGGCGAAGTTGCTTTTTCATTGCATTAGGTTCAGCAGCAATTACAATCCAATCTATGCGTTGTGTTTGACGCAATTGGATTATCTATTTACCCCAAATTCACCAAACCTATGATTGCGGCGGACTTTGTGTCGTTTTTTGTGGTTTGGGTGTTGCGATGAGTCTGGGTGGTTTGAGCGTTTAGCGGGTTTTTACAGCACCTCCGGAATTTCTCCGCGAGAGCAAATTTGGGTGTTTGTCAAGGGGTTTGTATATGGCCATCCGGCGTTCCCAAAAGTTGATGAAGTCATGGAAGCAGCGTCGTCATGCAGGCCAGAAGGCTCAACACCGCACGAAGCGAGGATTACGATTCGAGCCGCTCGAGGATCGTCGTTTGCTGGCCTTTGGGCCCCAGCTGCAAGGTGTCTTGCCGGATGCTGGATCGCTGCTCACCGAAGGCGATGTGCGGGACGTGGCACCGCGTGAGTTGTTGTTCGTCTTTGACGAAGTCCAGATGCTGGATGCGACCACGTTAACCGACGCGTTTGAACTGACACGCAGCGGTTTGGATGGTGATTTTCAAGACGGCGACGAAATCGTGATCACGCCTGGCTTCATCGGACTGGGTGAAACCAGCAGCGAGGTCGTGATGCGGTTCGCGAGTCGTCTGGTGGATGATCACTATCGACTGTTGATCAAAGGGACGGGCACGGAAGCTCTGCGCAACGAGCAGGGCTTTGCCTTGAACGACACCGACGGCGACGGTGCGGGCGCTGACGACACGCTCTTTTTCGAACTTGACTTGGGCGCTCAGATTATTGCCGTCGTGCCGCAGCCAGTCGCGATTGGGGGGCCGGCCTTAACGCAGGCGCGCGACCAGATTGTCGTCTATTTCAACGACGATGACTTGTTTGTGGAGAACGACGGCGGCGGTGCGCCGACGCAGCGTTCGGCAGAGAATCCCGACTTCTATCAATTGATTCTTACGCGGGATACGGTCACCAACACGGACGACGTCGTGTTCAAGCCGACCGATGTGAGTTACGACCCGGACACAGATCGTGCGGTGTTGACGTTCGCCGCTCCGCTGGACGCGTTGGCTGGTCCCGGAACGTTTCGTTTGCGGATTGGCACCGATGAGGGAATTCCCCCCGTTCCGGTGATGTTTGATTTAGGAGGTGTGGAACCGGGGTCGTCGTTCGGCACGGCGGTCGACATCTCGGCCGATTTTGACGCCAACAACGCCAGCAGCATTGTGATCTCGGAGGAGATTGTATCCACTTTTGTGCCCTTGGCGTTTCCTGGAGCGATGGATGAACCGGGTAACCGCAACATCCCGGTGCAGGGGCCGTATTTGCCCGATCCAGATATCTTCTGCTCGATTTGGTTCGACTGTGACAGCATCTATGCCGACGATCTGGGCATCACGACGGCGTTCTACAACTTCCGGGATTTCTATGGCTTTGACCCCGAAGGCAACGCGCTGAACAATCAGATCACGGAGAATCAGAAGCAACGAACGCGCGAGATTTTCGAGTTGTACGGAGCGATGCTGGGGATTGATTTCATCGAGTCGGCTGATCTGGGCATGACCATTGTGACCGGAGATATGCGCGCGCCTCGATCCGTTGGTGATCACTGGGCCGGGTGGTGTATTGGGATTGGCTGGCGGTGGCTTGACCGGCACGGCCATCATGGATGCGGGCGAAACCGATTGGACCGATCGTTACGGTGGCAACTGGTTCCAGACCGCCATGCACGAGATCGGCCACTTGTTGGGCTTGGGGCATACCGACGAGTTGGCGCCGATCACGATCTTGGACGACGAGCCGATCTTGGCGTTCGACAACATAGTGGAACCCGATTTTCCTGGCGACTACGACATCATGCATGGCCAGCATCGTCTTCCGTCCGGAGAACAACGACATCGACCTGTACACGTTCCAGGTGAACGCCACGGGGCTCTTCACGGCGGAGACCTTGGCCGAGCGACTGCCCAACGCCAGCTTGCTGGACACGAATTTGAGGTTGTACAAGCAGACGGCGTCCGGTGTACCGACCCTTTTGTCGCGCAACGACGACTATTTCAGCCAGGACTCGTATATCGAGCTGGAATTGGAGCCGGGGACCTACTTTGTCGGTGTCGCCGCCAGCGGAAATGACAAGTACGATCCGACCATCGAGGATTCCGGTGTCGGCGGGACCAGTGCGGGCGACTACGATCTGCGGCTGACTTTCCGTCCCGGCGCGGTGCGGAGCATCACGGACAACGACAACTCGACGGTCGAAGGCACGCCCCTGGACGGTGACCTCGACGGGATCCCGGGCGGGATCTACAACTTCTGGTTCCGCGCGGCCGCCCCCAAGGGCCAGACGGCCAATCCGAGCGATCCACAGACGATCTTCGTCGACAAGGGCGCTACGGGTGCCGGCGATGGGAACGCTGGCGAGCCCTTACGGCGATCTGCCGACGGCCATGGCCAACGCGCGTCCCGGGGATATTGTCCGCGTGGTCGGTAATGGCGGCGTGGATGATGACATCACCACGGTGGGCGACAACTTCGCCTACGAGATTGGATTTGGCACGCTGCAGAACAACGTCCTCTCGGACGGCGCCGCGCTGGTCGTGCCGAAGCAGGTCACGATGATGATTGACGAAGGAGCCATTTTCAAGCTCCGGAATGCCCGCATCAGCGTCGGCAGCACGACGCTCTCCAACGCGGTGGATGTCAGTGGCGGGGCGATTCAGCTGCTGGGAACTCCCGATCTCGACGTGATCATGACGTCGTATCTGAACGAGGACATTGGCTTTGACACCAATCCGCACGTGACGATTCCCGAGCAGGGCGATTGGGGTGGAATTCTCATTCGCCAGGACTTGGATCGTTCCGAGAATCGGTTCCTGTGGGACAACGAAGGTATTTTCCTGAACTACGTGAACCATGTCGATTTCACGTATGGTGGCGGCAGTGTCAAGATCGACGGCGTCGACCAGGTCGTGAATCCGGTCAGCATGATCGAGGCGCGGCCCACGATCTCGTTCAATACGATTTCGTTCAGTGCTGACGCGGCCCTGTCGGCGGATCCGAACAGTTTTCGCGAGTCGAATTTCCATTCGCCCTTCTACCAGAAGAACATTCCGTTCACGTCCGATTATTCGCGCGTGGGACCAGACATCGATTGGAACACGGTCGTTGACAATTCGACCAACGGTTTGTTCGTTCGAGTCCGGACCCCCTCCGGATCGGACTTGAAACCGCAGACGGTGGCGGGACGCTGGGACGACACGGACATCGTGCACGTCTTGGGGCAGACGTTGAAGATCCAGGGGACGCCTGGCGGTCCCATCAACGAACAGGATCTTCCCCCCTCGAATCTGGTGACTCTCACACCGTTAAGCCGGCGGCCAGCTGGATGCGGGACGCTACAATTATCGGTTTGTCTTCTTGGACGTAAATGATAACGAGAGCTTGCCGTCGACGCCGACCGAGACGGCGGAAATCCTCGACGACGGCGGTCAAATTTTGCTCCAGCAATTGCCGCCGGTACCGGCCGGTTTCGTCGCTCGCCGGCTCTACCGCAGTGACGAGACGGGTAATCCGAACGGTGAGTACCGGTTGATTGCCACGTTGGATGCGTCGGACACGACCTACCTCGATCAAGGTCTGCCCGGCGGCGGGTTGCTCGATTTGAGCACCGCTCCCAACACACTGAATCGCGGCCGGCTCGACGCCAGTCTGACCATTGATCCCGGGACGATCGTCAAGCTGGAGGGTGCCCGGATCGAGGTCGAAATCGGCGCGCAGTTGCTGGCCGAAGGGCTGGACGGCCAGCGGGTGATCTTCACGTCCAAATTGGAC
Organism: uncultured Planctomycetota bacterium; assembly: GCA_963700575.1. Lineage (GTDB taxonomy): Bacteria > Planctomycetota > Planctomycetia > Pirellulales > Pirellulaceae > JAJRVM01. The sequence continues at coordinate 227,633 of CAVOYC010000019.1, forward strand.
GACCGGTTTGGTGGCAGCGGGACCTTTGACACCAACAATGACGGCGATCAGGATGCTCCCCAGCCCGGCAATTGGAGTGGCATTTTCGCCGCTCCCGAATCGACCGTGAGCCTGGATCATGCTCTGTTCACCTATGGTGGCGGCATTTCTCCCGTGGAAGGGTCGTTTACCGGATTCAATGTATTGGAGATTCACCAGGCGACGGCGCGCGTCACGAACAGTATTTTTGAATACAACGCCGTGGGGACGGGCGGCGCAGCTCCGTCGCACCGCTTTGGACGCGGCTTCAACGAAGACTGCCACGATCTTCGTCCGCGGTGCGCAGCCGGTGATCGTAAACAACATCGTGCGCCGCGGTGACGGGCCGGCTCTGAGCGTCAATGCGAATGCGCTCAATCACGAACTGGTGCGTGATCTGGGACGCATGACTGGTGTGGTGGATGTCGCCACCACGGTCATTGATAACCAAGGTCCGTTGATCAAGGGCAACAATGTCGAGAGTAATTCCATTAACGGCCTGGTGGTCCGTGGCGAGACGATGACCACCCAGGGCGTGTGGGATGACACGGACATCGTGCACGTGCTGTTCGATACGGTCTATGTTTCCGACTTCCACATCTATGGTGGTTTGAGGCTGGAGAGCAAACCGACCGAGAGCCTGGTCGTGAAATTGCAGGGGACCGGCGCCGGTTTCACGGCCACTGGTCGTCCGTTGGATATTGACGACCGCATCGGGGGTGTGCTGCAGATCGTCGGGCAACCTGGTTCACCCGTCGTTTTGACCTCCTTAAGGGATGACACGAAGGGAGCGGGTTTCCGCGCTTCGGATGGTCAGTCGCAAACCGATACGAACGACGACGGCAATGCGACGACACCGGCGCCTGGTGATTGGGGACGCGTCTTGCTGGACCAGTACGCTCATGATCGAAATGTCGAAATCATCCTGGAAAGCGAGCCGGGTGGTATCGCCGGGCCGGGCACGAATGCGACCCCCAATACGTCGCAAACGTTAGGCGAGTTGGCTCAACACGAAAAGGACAGTGATGAGAACTTGCGGCTGGGCTTTGAAGTCCACGGTAACCTGAGTTCGCCGACCGATCGCGACGTGTACAGTTTTCTGGCCAGTGCGGGAACCGAGGTGTGGATCGACATCGACCGCACCGAGCATGCGTTGGACAGCGTGGTCGAGCTGATTGGTTCCGACGGCACCGTCATCGCACGTTCGGACAATTCGTTTGCGGAGACCAATCAGGCGGAGCTGATTTTTGCCCAACCGCTGGTGCAGGCGAACGTGCTGCAGAAGTCGCCTTACATGCAGGGCAAGGACGCCTACACGACGAATCCGCGTGATGCCGGCCTGCGTTTGGTGTTGCCCGGCACGGTGGGAAGCGACCCATCGCTGTACTACGTACGCGTCCGCAGCAGCAGCCCCAATCTGGCGAACCTGAACGGCGGGCTCACTTCCGGGCGGTATCAGCTGCAGATTCGGTTGCGCGAAACAGACGAGGTTCCGGGTTCCACCATTCGCTATGCCGACATTCGCTATGCCACGACGGGTGTCGAGATCCGTGGCCAGGTGATTCACTCACCGTTGCTGGGAGAGGCCTCGGAAGGCAATAACGGTGGAAACAACGTTGTCACGGGTGCCGAGCTGTTGGGCAACTTGCTCAACACGGATCGCGCTGCGTTGAGTGTCGGCGGTACACTCAATGGAGACAATGATGTCGACTTCTACCGGTTCGAGATCGTCTATGATTCGCGTCCAGGGAGCCGGGATCTACAACCCGTTCCTGCACTTGTCCACCATTTTTGACCTGGACTATTCGGATCAGTTCGGCCGCGTCCGACGCCAGCCTGTATGTCTTCGACGAAGGCCTCAACCTGGTGTTGTCGTCGGATGGTGTGAGTGGCAGCAGCAACAGCAATATCGCGGAAGATCAGCCCAAGCCGCTCGATGGGGCCGACGTCGACGACTTGTCGCGTGGCTCGGCCGGTACGTTGGATCCGTATATTGGCACCCAGTCGTTGCCGCAAGGTGTCTACTACGTGGCCGTGACGAACGCCAATCGCATGCCGGTGGAATTGGAGCAATACGTCCAGGCGAATCCTTCCAATCCGCTCATCCGCCTGGAACCGATCAACTCGATCGTCCGCATCGCCGAGGATCGGATTAGTTACACGGGTGGCTCGAATATTGCCGACGGGCCGATCGTTCCCAAACTGATTGACAACACCGAAGGGGTCGTGCCCTTTACACTCAGTGACGTGACGTTGTTCCTCAGTGTGGACGGCGGATTGTCGCCTGGCTGGGTCTCCAACATCCAGACGGTCGATCCCTTCTCTGGGACCTTGGAGACAAGGCTGGGTAATGTGTCGGGGGCTCAGGCACCCTTCATTGGCGACATCGCCATGCGATACGACGGCGAATTGGTCTCTTTGTCGCATAGCTATCGGTTTGTCATCGCCGACGACAATACTGTTGGAAACGTCTTGTACATTGACACCGGCACGGCAGACTATACCAGTCCGGGGGATGACGGTATCCAAACCTGGGAACCGACCGCCGCGGGAGGCGTCACGCGCATTGAGCCCCAATGGTCAACGTAATGGTGTCGGCGTCTTTTTTGATGCCATCACGTTCACCGGCGATCAGCAGTATGACATGTACGCGGTTGGCTATCGCGGCGATGCGCCCAACGCGCCGGTCGAGTTGGACACCAATATCTTATATCGGTTTGAAACAGCCAATGGTGTAGCCAACAGTATCCCGTCAGCGGGTAACGACCGAAGGGGATGTCCTCCGGGCGGAAACGAGTGCCAGTTTGTTGGAGCTGGTACACAGATCCGTGAGCGGGGACAGATTATTACGCAAGCCGGTGAAATCATCACCGTCGACGCGACCGATATCGCGGCCCCTTGGGATCCTAATATCAGTATCCAAGACGAAACCAGCGTCATGGTGACGGATGGGTTCGAGACGTGGGTCTATGAGTTTGACACCGGGCCGGAAGTGGAGGTGAACGTGGACCAGGCGACGGGCCTGGTGCTTCGCGACGGCCAATTCATGATCCTGGACGGCGACTATTTCCAGTTCGATACCGGCTATTCGCTAGTCATTCCCGCCGATACGCTCACCATTCCGGCTGGTGGTCGAGTGGCGGACGGATTGGTGCTCAGCCTGACGGATACGCGAGGCGTTACGTTCACGTTCGAAATGAATGATGTGACGACAGGCGGCGATGGGATCGTGGCCCAATTCGCGATTCCCTACACCGTTGACATGATGCAACCGGAGTTGCAGCAGCAGATTATCAACGCGATTAACAACGCGCCGTTTGACGTCGTGGCTACCGCCATTGGCGCTGACCCCGGAGTGGTTTCGGTCTCGTTCGACAACGAGCTGCAGGTCGTACTCTTCAGTCAGATCCTGATTGACACTCAGACCAGCCCGATAACGACGTTGCTCCAAAACCCCAGTCTCCGAGTTGGCGAAGAGACCATTCTGATTCCCGCAACCGGTTACGTCGACGCGCAGACCTTTTCGATCAGCGATGGTGAGACGAGCTTGTTGTTCGAGTTGGAGGACCTGGATATCGGTAACGGATTGGTCAATCCCGGGGCGATTCCGATTGTCTTTGACCTCACCACGACGGCCCAGGATATCGCCGATCAGATCTTGCAGGCCTTCATCGACAATGATGTGAGACTGATGCCCACGTTGGACGACAGTACCTTCCCCGGTCAGGTCGCCTTGCACGTCCAGACGGCGATTGGGCTGTCGGGTGAACTGGGCGATGCGCCGATCGTGGAAGCCCCCCGAGGTGCCGTGATTGTCGATGGGAATCAGTTCACGATTCGAACCATCGATGGTGACGTGCTTTTCGAGTTCGATCAGTTGGGTGGTCCCAATCCGGGCGTGACTGCTGGAGCGGTTCCCATCTATTATTCGCCGTTCCAGACTCCGCCTGAAGTGGCCGTGATCGTGGCGGATGCGGTGAATGCCTTCACCTCGGTGGAGGCCACCACAACCAACGAATACGTGGTGATGAACGGACAGCAACGGCCCCTGGGGCACAGCGGTCCCGCGCCGGCTACTCCCCACGAGACTTTCGTGAATGTGAGTTCCCCGCTGCAAATCAGAGACCTGTGGGATTTCGAAGATGACGATAGTGATCCCCCTACGTTCAACCAGATCGAGGGATTTCTGCGGGGATTTAATGAATCCCAATCGCGGAGCCAGATGCAGCAACAGCTGGCGCAAACGCTCAACGTCGTCCGCGTCATAGACGATGTAAGTAATCCGGATCCCGGCCGCATTGAAGTCACCGACGTCGACGATCACGTCGGTGGGCTCAAGTCGGGAGACTCCGTGATCATTCGTAACGTCGGGGGCCAGGTGTACGCCAACGGCTTGTTTGATGTTGCTATTGTTGACGACGATACGTTCGCGTTGGTCGGCACCGAGCTGCGCGACAATCGCGGCCAGGGGCGGTTTGACTATACCAGTGGCGGCACTTATCTGAACTACGAGGCGAACTCGAGTGGGGCGCGCACCAATTTCCTGGCAGCCAAAGTCGGGATGTTCGATGCCGTATCGATCTTCGCCGACCAGGGCACGCTGGGTGGCACTTCGTCACCGTTTTTCCGCACGACTCGTGTTCCGCTAACGGCCGACGACCTATCGACCCAAGTCGCCAGTTCACTGGCTTTCTTCATCAATCGCGAGTTCTTTCCCAATGGCACGGCCACGGCCGTGGGGGATCGGGTGGTCCTCAATAACATCATCGTGCTGAATATCGACCCACCCCTTACGGCGACCGGGTCCGGCGCGGGCGGCATCATTAAGGGCATCGCGATTGTCAACAATGTGATGTACGCCGTGGACGATGCGGGTGGACTTTACGCCGTCACCAACTACCAGGGGTCGGGTGGTTTGCAGACTCAGCAGATCGCTAATTTTGGTGTCGAGTTTGCCGGTTTGACGGCCGGTCCGCCGCAGGCGGAAAACGGTCTCTATTCGGACCTGTTGTTTGGCATCACCCGAGGCGGTGAAATCCTCGCCTTTGATACCCAGGGCGTACCGCAGGCAGTGTTCGTTGATGGGCAAACGAGCGTCAATACGGGCGTCTTTGGTGTCAACGGAATGGCGTTCTCTAACCTGGACAAGAACCTGTGGCACGTCTCAGGCAATCGAGGCGACGAAGCCGGCCACGGGATTGACGTGCCGGTGGACGTGAGTCGGATCCAGGTGGACGGTGGATCGAGTTTCTATTTTGGGTTCCAGGATGTGGGCCCGAACGCCTGGGGCACGACCGATCCGACAAATCGCAATGACTACGACTTCCCCGGCGGCGCTCATGGCACGCTGATCACCAATCCGTTCAGTCTCAGTAGCTACTCGGCGTCGGATGATCCGGTGCTCTATTTCAACTACTTCCTGGAAACGGAAGATGCGATGTACATCCCCACCACGAATCCCACGACGTGGATGCGGGACAGCTTCCGCGTGTACATTGCCGATGAAACGGGCGCCTGGCAGCTGTTGGCTACCAACGATTCGTACCGCGACGAGGTGTTCTATGACGAGTATGAAGTAGGTGACGGGGCCATTCCCTCCGTCTTGGACGAAGAGTACGGTCGGCGTGGTATCCAGGAGCTCTACGACAACACCGGCACCTGGCGGCAGGCACGCATTCAACTGGGCCCCTGGGCGGGACAAGAGGATCTGGTTTTGAAGTTCGAGTTTGCGACGGCCGGTTCCATCGATTTGGGTGGCACCGCCGGCGTGCAACTGACGGGTGTGGCCGCGGAAAAGATCGCCGACGGTCAGCTGTTCGTGGTGGACACGTTCGTGCCGTTCGAATTTGACCTGGGACACGTACTGCTTGCCCAGTCGGCCCGTAACATCACGGCCGGGTCCCAGTTCATTGTCGATGGCGAGACCTACGAGTTCTATTTCGGCGGTGCGCCACCAGCGGCAGCTACCGGCATCCTGCTGGATATCGAGGATCAGGCGGTCACGGTGGCCAACAAGGTGCAAAACGCGTTGCTTCTCAATGGGAATATCGTGGAGATCATCGGCAACCGGATCAACTTGCCCGCTCTACCAAACATTGATGATGTCGAGCTGCTCGGGGACGGATTGATTCAGACTGGATTGCCGGGCGTTTCTGGCTTGAATCGTCCCATCGTCGTGACCTTGGAGATGACGTCCACGCAAGTGGCGACGGTGGTGCGGCAAGCTCTGGAGGACGAATTCGCTGGCGGTGACGCCGACGGCTATCAGTCGGTGAAGATCCATCGCGACATGGTCACCTTGGTGGGGCACACCGTGACGAATCAGGGACCGTTGCGACTGGCCGCTTCTCAGGATTCGCTACTGAGTGGAAATTTCGATGGAGGCGGTGCGGATGATTTTGGTGCGTTCAACGTTTCCGGTCCACCTGAAGTGACCCGGTATCCAGGTGCTCAGCGTGGCATGGACAATGCCCATGAGGGAGTTTACATCGATGACCTGATCATCGGCTTCGCGGAACGTGGAGAAATGGTCACCAACGCCACGGGCTCGGCAACCATGCGAGACAACCCGTACGTGCCCGACTTCGCTACACTGTTGGGTACGTATCAACTCGAAATGCGGCGTGGGCCGGAATACGGGTTGTCGCAGGATTTCCCCACCCTGCCCTTCGTCATCTTGCGTTCGTTTGACACGAATGACCGATTGGCTCACGAGGTGTCCCTGGTCGCGCCGGCGGCCGATGAGGTTTACGACGGTCAGCAATTCCACATCAGTGATGGCATCAACACGGTCATTTTTGAATTTGATGATGTCGATCTGGGCAATGGATCGACCGTTGGCAACGGCGTGACCAGCGGCGTGGTGGCCGTGCCGTTTGATGCCACGGCGTTGTTGCCCAATGGGGACATTGGCCCCGAGACCAGCGTGCAGCTGGCGGCGAAGATCCGTGACCTGATCAACAGCAGCCAGGTCCAGGCCGTGATTCAAGTTGTCGCCGGTTCGGCTGACGGCCCGGCCGGCGGTACGACCGACGTCATCGATCTGTTTGGAAGTGCCACCGGTTCGGTCGATCCGACGTCCGATCGAGTGATTCCGACGTTCGACTTTGGCGAGATCCAGGTGATCACGTATGGTTATTCGCAGCGATTGTTCGCTACCGAACCGACACTGGAACACACCATGGTCGGCGACAGCAACTTGTTCCGCGATCAGGGACAAATTCTCGTCCACAGCAACTTGATCCGCGATACGCTCGAGTATGGCATCATTGCGGACGCGGGTGCCCGCAACCGCAGTGATCTGGTGCCGGATGCGGGCGTGCTTCCGCACGCCGGGCCTGTGCGCAACCTGCGTGTGTTGAATTTGGACGGGCAGGTTCCCGGACCGGTGCTGGAAAACAACGTGATCTCGGGTACGGGCGTGGCCGGTATCCTGGTCAGTGGCGACCCGAATTCCGGCACGGGCCAGCTGGCGAGCGTGGCCTTCAGCCGGGTTGTGAACAACACGATCTACGGCACGGGAAGCGGCGTCGGCATCGCGGTCACACAAAACGCTGCTCCGACGATCCTGAACACGATCATCGCCAACGTCAGCACGGGATTGTCCATCGATGCATCCTCAACGCCCACCGAGCTGGGCGGGATGTTGTTCCAGAATGTGGGGACGCTCTCCTCTAACGGACAGCTGGGCGCCTATCCCATCGTCCTGGGGCCAGATGATCCCTTGTTTGTCGATCCCGCTAACGGCAACTTATTGCTGGCAGCCTTCTCAAAGGCGATTGACTCTTCGGTCGATTCGCTCGAGGATCGGCAGGACCTGGTGTTTGTCAAAGATCCCCTGGGGATCTCGCAGAGTCCGATCCTGGCCCCCGAGCTGGATGTTTTCGGCCAGAAACGCATCGACGATGCCTCGGTCAACACACCCGCTGGCCAAGGCGACAACGTCTTCAAGGACCGGGGTGCCATTGATCGTGTGGACTTCGCCGGGTTGGTGGCCATCCTGGCGAATCCCCTGGACAATGATGCGTCAGATGCGAGTGACTCGATCACCTTTGTCGCCACGAACGCGACGCTTTCCAACTTCTCGATTGTCTTGACCGATGCGGGTACGGGGGCCGATGACTCGACGGTGTCCACGAGCAACGTGACGCTGGTGCGAGACGGCAGGACGCTGGTGGTGGGAGTCGATTACTCCTTTGCGTACGATCCCACCAGTAACACCATTCGGCTCTCACCGATTGCGGGCATCTGGCCTGCCAATCGCCAATATGATATCGATCTGGCGAACGATGATCGGACGGTCATCAGTTTCGCGACCGCGACACCCGCGGATCAGGCTTTGCTGACGATCACGGATCTGGAAAACCCGGCCAACGTGGTCGAGTTTGAGTACGACACGGGATTCGTCCTGGTCGTACCTGTCAACGGTGGCGCCGATCTCAACGATGGTGAGACTTTCACCTTGGCGCAGGGCAGCGCGTCGGCCGTTTTCGAGTTCGATAATGATGGTACCTACAATCTGGCAAACGTGCGTGTACCATTCCAGGCCACGACGACCAGAAATGAGTTAGGCAACGCCATTGTGGCCGCCATCAAGTCGACGTCGCTGGGCCTGAGCCCCCTGAATGTCGGCGGGGGCCAGGTGCACATCGGTGGTGACGATACCACGCAATTGGATACCACCAACAGCGCGGTGAGCCAGATGGGACAGCCGGGGCTCAACAGTGCGACCGCCCTGCCCATCGTGATCGTGCCCAGGATGTTGGTCGCGACTGCCGAGAACACGGCGGCCGCGATTGCAGCCAGCTCCTTAGTGGGTGTGAACGTGGAAGTCTATGGATCAGAGGTCTTTGTGACCGGGGCGAACAGCGTGATAGGTGGCCAACTGGCCATCAAACAAGTCCAGCCACTGCGCGACCTGGCCGGGAATAAGATGCAGGCGAATCGCGCTGATGGCACGACTCGCTTCACGATTCTGACCGGGTTGGGAGTCGACTACGGAGATGCACCTTCAGTGTATCCGGTACTCAAAGTCGACAACGGAGCGTCACATGAAATCGCTCTGGGTTATCAGCTTGGTCCGACGATCCAGCCCTCCGGCGACGGACAGCCCTCACCGAATGCGGATGCCGACGCGGGTGACGACGGTGTACTCTTCGGGATGATGACGGCCGGTCGTAACGCGGTGGTCAGCGTGAACGTTGTCGGTACTTCATTGGACCGGCCGGGATTGCTGGACGCCTGGATCGACTTTAACGCCGACGGTGATTGGAACGATACGGGTGAGCAAATCTTCGCCTCCGAGTCGCTCGCCGAAGGTGTCAACAACCTGGCATTCGCGGTGCCTGGCATCGCGGCGGCCGAAACGTTCGCGCGGTTCCGCTTGAGCAGTAGTGGCTCGTTGGCACCGACCGGCCCCGCGGCCGACGGCGAAGTCGAAGACTACAAGATCACGATTATCCCCAATCCCTGGCACAACTACGTCCTTCCTCTGGACGTGAACGCCGACACTTTTGCTTCTCCGATTGACGCGCTATTGATTATCAACTTGATCAACTACGCGGATGATCGCGGCTTGGATCTGACCCAGCCGTTGCCGGTGCCGCCGGTCCCCCCCTTCCAACCGCCTCCCTTCTACGACGTGAACGGTGATGGCTTCGTGTCGCCGATTGACGCATTGCTGATCATCAACTTCTTGAACAGTGGCGGTGCCGGCGAAGGTGGGGCTGAAGGCGAAGCGGGTCAATCTGGACTAGCGTCGCTGTGGTCGAGTGACTCATTGGTCGACAATGGTCTCGATACCGGTCTGATTGGTCAGCCGCTGCTTGTTACCGCCAATACGGCGGCGGAGAGTGGTGCTCAATCGCAGGCAGTCTCTCTGACCGGCAGTGCGCCGACGTCCGCCAGTGGGCTGTTAACAGGCAACTCCGCGACCCAACGGTCGGCAACCCAGTTGCGTAATCTTGCCACGGGGACGGATTACCGTACGGAGGACCTGGAGGACCTGCTCGAAGAATTCGCCGGAGTGTCAGATGACATGCTGGCGTTGGAAGACGCGCACGATGCGTTTTTCGCCCGCTTTGATGTCTGATAAGCGTTGGGAGTAGTTTTTCTTTTCTAGAGAGGGGTCGGCCTGTGTGGGCCGGCCCCCCTTTCGGTGTTGCACGCAGTTGGTTCGCCGTGCGTCACGCTCCGTCGGTCCCGTTGCTCCGCGTCCCGTACAGTCCCCACAGCCCCTAAGATCGTGCGGTCCTGCCGTTGCATCTGGGACGATGAGGCTCCGCAAGTGCCATTTCATTGCGGCTTTTGGGGACGCTGACTATCATCAAGGGGAGCGGCCAAGCCGGTTACGAATTGGCCTGAGCCGGTCGATTCTGGACGCGACGCGGTACGGATTTCTGGATCCCCAATGGAGCGTGCTGAAATAATGGCATGATTCGCCAGAAAGTAGGTCCCGCTTGCCGAGCGGGACCTGGCAACGGTTGTCGGCGATCGCGACGGGGAGGAAGTGGCAGATGATTCGCCGCATCGAGGTCCCGTCCGGCAGCCGGGACCTACATTTTCAAAGGTCTCCAATGGGGCCTGCTAACGGTCCCGGGCGTTGCGAACCGCTGGGACCTGCCCGTCAAGCTGAATTGAAACGTGACTGAGTATTGAGGCAACATGATACCGCGACGAAGTGCCAGGCTGTCAGGCCGCTCCGGGACCCCCCCGCGGCGAAGCACCCGATGCGCTCGCTTCGAGCCGTTGGAGCCGCGGATGTTGCTGGCCGGTCTTCCCTACGGCGCGGTGGAACAAGACACGGCCGAATACATGCTGGGCGACGTCGTGGTGACCGTCGTGTTCTTTGAGTCGGACGGCTCGATCGATGCGAACACCGAGGATTGGAATCCGCTGGTCCGCGATCAGGCCGGCGATGTCGTCTTGGATCAGCAGGGCCGCACCATCAGCGCCGACGGGCCTAACTTGATCGAGGAGACGAAGGATCGGGTCATCGAAGGCCTGCAGTGGTGGGAGACGACGCTAGCCAACTTTTACACGCTCCATTACACCGATGTGGATCCTATCCACTCGTTGAATTTCATCTACGATTTCCAGTATGCCCACAATCCCATAGCAACCGGCTATGAACCGATTACTCGCAAGTCGCAAGAGTATCCATTGTGGGTAGATGATTTTCTCGAGCAGACCGGTTACCCGCAGACCGGTTACCCGCATACCGGTTACGTCATCCCGGATCTCCGCCCGTTCAACAATGCTCAGCGCGTGAACTACGACGCCGACTGGGCTTATACGATCTTTGTGGTCAACGACTACAATGACGTGGATGGTCGTTTCCCGAGCTTGAGCCAGTTCTCACAGGCGTTTGGCTTTTCAGGCGGGCGTTTTCTGATTTCGCCGCGCGGCGCCCGGCCAGCACGTTTGCGCACGAGACGGGACACATCTTTTACGCCCGCGATGAATATTATAGCCCTACGGTGTCCTATACGGATCGCCGCGGTTATTACAACAGCCAGAATTGGAACGCGTGGGACAATCCAGCGAGTGGATTCGTGCAGCAGCCCAGCTTGATGGATGCTGGCATCGATCTGCAGATTGCCTGGGATACCCACGTCAGTTCAGATTCCTCGCTGGCCATGATCGGCTGGCAGGATTCTGACGGAGATGGTGTGTTCGACGTCCTCGATGTGCCGTTGAGTTTGACCGGCGTGGGCCACTACGATCCGGTGCTGGGTCTCTACCAGTTCGTTGGACACTCGGAGGTCGGCACGCTTCGGAACGTCAATTCAAGCGGTCGCCGCAACGACATTACAGTCAACGAAGTCAGTCAGGTAGTCTACTCGTTGGACGGGGGATCCTCCTGGACCGTTGCCGAGAACTACGACACGTACGAAGCCGACATTGACATCCGGATTCCTCTAGCGCCCGAAAATGAAATCCTGATCCGCACCGAGAGCGTGGATCCGATCACCGGGAAGATTGTGGTTACTTCGGATCAGGTATTCCACGGCAGTACGTCGCTACCGACCGCGTTGATAGGCACCGGGATACAGGGCTTTGTCTGGTATGATCAGGACGCGAACGGTCAATGGGACCTTGACGAGCGCGGCGTTCCTGGCTGGTCCGTGCATTTGGTCGATGCAAATGGGGCCCCGATCGAGACGGCCGAGTACCTGGAGCCGGATGAGTACGCGGACGAAGAAGTGGTCAACACTGTTTTGAACGGCGTGACGCTGACGGCGGTTGGTAATGACGTGAAAGACGGACGAGTGGGAGCGGTTAGCTCGGCTGTCGCGTCCACGGGCGACAAGGTGCTGGGCCTGGTGCGCTACGCAACCGCCGACGATTGGGTCACCGAGTGGACGTCGGACAGCCGGACGTTGCGAATCGACTTTGATCTGCCCACTACGTATGTCAGCGTCGATGCAATGTCGGCAGGGGGCGACGCGTACGCTCGTTTGGAGATCTACGACACATCGGGACAGTTGATCGAGCGAACGACGTCGGGACTGCTGGGCGGCAGTGCCGTGGAAACCGTTGCGCCGAGCACGGTGACGCCGCAGATTTCCTATGCCCTCGTACGTTCCCTGATCGAGACATCGATATTGTTGGACAACCTCCAGCTGGGCCCCGCGGCGTCGGCCGTGACGGGCCCGTCGGGTAGCTACGCGTTGCCGAACCTCCCCGCAGGCCAGTATCACGTGATGGGTGTGCCGACCGCGGACTGGGACCTTGGCGATCCGGTGTCGGGGATCGTCGATGTGACGGTGGCGGCCGACGGCAGTATGGATTGGGATGTCGGTACCGATCGACCAAGTGATTTTGGTGCCCGACCCAGCGAGGACGCTTCGCCCTGGAAAAACCTGATCGCTCCGTTGGACGTAAACGACGACCGGTACATTCGCGCCGCTCGACGCACTGCTGATCATCAACAACTTGAACACGTTTGGTGGTCGCGTATTGCCCCCACCCGCGGACGGCCAGACGCCGACGGCGTTCATCGACGTTTCAGGGGATGGTAGCCTGTCGCCACTCGACGCCCTGTTGATCATCAACTACCTCAATAACCTCCAGCAGGGCGAGAGCAGTTCTTCGTCCGGCGGGACGGGAAGCGGCACGGCAGGAGCAAGCGGCGAAGGGGAGTTCGCGGGGGCCCGGAACGATAGCGCATTAACCTTCGATTCGACTCCTGGTGGCGTGTCGATCGTGGCGTATCCCGGCGCTCAGCGACCTGGCCACGGGTCAAGTCAACCAGGACCTATTCCCGATCGACCAACGTAAGGACGGTCTTGGCCAACGACGGATCGGTCCCTCGCCCCCGGATTCCGGCGCCAACTGGGAGCAACTCGGTTTGTGGGAGGTGTTTGGCGGTGGCACTGTTTCACTGCCTTCGTCCCCGCTGGATTGGCTGGAATCCTCGGACCGCGTTGCCGCAGCACAACACAGCTCGGACCGTACGACAGGTGCTGATAGTCGGCCGACAGTTGGGCTGGTGGAAAACAGCGGCGAGCTTGGCTGGTGGCGCACGCAACTGGCAGCCGGCCATCAATCGGACGGGGCGCTGAGAATCGCTCTCGATTCGACGATCTCTTGACGTTGCTTGCCCGAGACGTCTCGAGACGTTGGCCATCCGATGATCTGGAGACTGGAATCGTGGTGCGTGACGCGTTCACCGAAGATTCTGAACCCGCTTGAAGATGATCCAACCAGCAACTGGCCACACGGAGATTGACGCAAGTTGCTCGCCAGCAGACTCCGGATCTCCTACAATAAGAGGAGTTTTTGCGCCGGAGAGTTCAGGCCCGTGAGAAGTGGCTGGCAGCGGTGGCGGACAATCCCAATGTCGCAGTCAGGCAGGGCAGAGGCAGTCGGAACATAGCGGGGATGTAAAGTTGTTTCGGTCGTCGAAACGAGCGGCATTTTTGAACTGGGGAATCGGGCGACGTCGTGACGAAGCCCGACGTGACTCGCTGCGCCGAAGACATCTTGCCAGGCGACTTGCCGTCGAACCGCTGGAACAACGGCGGCTTCTGACCCAGGTCTTGTGGGACCCAGAGGAAGGTATACAAGCCGAGGGCGAGTCGTTGCCGACAGAGGTTGCTTTCCGTCTGGAAGTGACCGATCTCGCGGGCAAGCCGATCACGCAAACAATTCCAGGCAGCGATTTCTTCCTCCTGGTTTGGGTCCGTGATCAACGCGAGTTTGCGAGTCCGGCGGGCGTCTATGCGGCCTATCTCGACGTCACGTACGACGACGATCTGCTCGCGGTGCTGGCATCGGATAATGCGCGCGGGTTTGATATCGAGTATGGCACAGCTTTTGAAAATGGACACAAGGGCAGCGCCGACACGCCTGGCTTGATCGATGAGGTCGGGGCTTTTCAAACCGGTTTCGCGCCGCTCGGGCCGGGCGAACACTTGCTGTTTTGGGTGCGTTTTACGGCAGGTGATGTGGCCTTGGTGGACGATTACTTCGAGGGGATTCTCGAGGACAGTGCCGTTGTCGAATTGGATGTGTTGGACAACGACTATCTACAGGTCGGAAACGCGACGTTTGGAGCGAATCCGGCTGATATCCGACCGGCCCATGATGTGCTCGTGTTCAGTCCGCCGCGGATCGTGCCGGATGGGGCGATGCAGTTTCTGGGGACGCAGCTAGAGATCTCTGATGCGGGCCAGGCCGTGATCACGGATGTCGGCGTGCCCACCGCCGGAGGCACGGTCCTGGTGGCAAATGATGGGATCAGTCTGCTCTACCGCCCCGCTCCCGATTTCCATGGAACCGAGTCATTCACGTATACGGTCGCCGGCGCGGCCACGGCCACCGCCACGGTCGTGGTGGAGGGCGTGAACGATGCTCCTGAAGCGATGGATGATATCTATAGCACCGGGCAGCAAGAAACACTTACGGTTGAACGTCCTGCGTGGGGTGTTGAGCAACGATCAGGATGTGGACGGCGATCAATTGATCGCGAGCCTGGTGCAACAGCCGGCGTTCGGGAGTCTGGTGTTGCAGGAAGATGGTAGCTTCGAGTACATCCCGGACGAAGGGTTCCTGGGACGCGACTCGTTCACCTACATCACCGGTGATGTGGAACTGTCGTCCGGGGAGGCGCGCGTGCTGATTGACGTCGGCACTCCGCAGGTTGCGATGCGTTTGGAGGTGACAGATGCCCTGGGGCAAACTGTGCAGCATTTGGTGGCAGGTGAATCTCTGAGGTTGCGTGGTTGGGTGCAGGACCTGCGCGACGATCGCTATGCGAATCGCGGAATTTATGCGGCGTATTTCGACGTGCTGTATGACGCGCAGTACATGCTTCCCCTGATCGATGCCGGGTTGCCACGCGGCTTTGAGATCGATTTTGGCCCCGCGTTTCATGAACCTGGCAGTGGCAATGTGGATCAGCCCGGCCTGGTGGATGAAGTGGGTTCCCTGGCGGTCTCGTTCGATCCGATCGGAGCGGACGAGGTGCTCTTGTTCGACATGCCGTTTGACCTGACGGGCCCGCAGCCGCAAGACGATCAGTATGCTGTCAGTTTCAACAGCGCCGGAAACGAGCTGGATTTGCTCACCAACGATCTCCTGCATGTCTGGACCGCCGGTTTCTCGTTGGACGGTGCCGATGCGACCCCCGCACATGATGTGCTGCTGTTCGAGCCGCCCACGGCGGTGTCGCAGGAGCGAATGGTTTACATCGACACGAGCGTCGAGATGAGGAACGATGCCGCGCTGTCGCTGGTGGCCGTCGGCACCAGCGCCTCAGGAGGCGCTGTCGAGCTATCTTTGGACGGATTGGGGGTGATCTACACGCCCCCGGCGGGTTTTCAAGGCACGGATACTTTTACCTACATGGTGTCCGACCCGCAAGGACGGCAGGCAATGGGCACGGTCAGGGTCGATGTGAGCCCCAACTGGCAGAATCTGCGCGATCCGTTGGATGTCAACGACGACAGCTATATTTCGCCAATCGACGCCCTGCTGGTGATTAACGACTTGAACAAACGTGGGGCACGACCGCTGGTCGAGCCTTCGACGGGTCCGCCCTTTCTGGATGTGAACGGGGACGGCAGTGTCGGTCCGCTCGACGCTCTGTTGGTGGTCAACTATCTGAACGAATTGAGCGACGCGGGCGAAGGTGAGTCAAGTGGAGACGTGCTGGTGACGGCAGGGCACGTATCACCGCCTTCGGACCTGGACTTCACGAGCCTGTTGATTGAACCTCCGGTCGCACCGATAGGGATGCGAACCGCGCGGCCCAGCCGGACGGACTGGAGCAGCCCGATCGAAGATCCGCTTGCCGCGGCGATTGTCGAATCGTTGCCGACCACCGACAACGCGCTGCATCATCTCTCTCAACAACGGCAGCACCGTGCGGCCGCGGAGCAAGCCTGTCAGACGCTGGAAGAACTGCTCGATCTGCTCAGCGGCAATCTCTAGGAACTGCCAGCGCATCTTGGCCGAAGGCCATATCTCATCGTAGCCTGGGGCGTTGCCCCAGGCTAGGGTGGTTATGGCCTTTGGCCAAAAACGTGCTGTATGCAACGTGTTTCTTTGAAGCGGAAGGATGAGCGCCCCCTTGGCGACGCGAAACGCGGGCAGGCAAAAACGCTCCGGCGCGGCGCTCATCCTTCCGATTCAAAGAAAATTCGGATTTTTTTGAGGGGTTGTGCGTTTCGATTGCGATTCATCTGGCGAGACGTGATGGGTCTCTATGGAGTTAATCACGGTTTGGTGCCGTAACCCCTCACGGAATTCGGAGAATTTGTTGCGACCGGCAGAGACCGTTGTTAGAATGCTCGGCGATTCTCGATGGCACGGCGGCACCTAGTTCATCGAAGCGGTGCACGGTGCGGCGTGGCCCGCTGGTCGAACCAGGTTGCGCGGGCGACCATCCTGTGCCTCGCCGCCGGAAGGAATCCAACGCATGTCCGAATCCGGATCGGTCAGTGAGTGGATCGAGGACGTCAAGCTGGGGGATTCTTCAGCCGCGACCCATTTGTGGAACCGATACCATCACAACCTTCTCCGCTTCGCCCGCCGGCGTCTCAATGGTGATGCGCGACGCGTGACTGACGAGGAGGATCTTGTCGTCACGGCGTTCGAATCATTTTTTCAGCGGGCGGTGAACGGCCAGTTTCCCGAGCTTTCGAGCCGCCAGGAATTGTGGGCGTTGCTGGTCACGATTACCGATCGCAAGGCCGTCAATAATGTTCGCCAGTACATGGCCCGCAAGCGGGGAGGAGGCAAAGTGCGTGGGGAATCGACGTTTGGTGCCTGCGACGACGTCCAGGTGGAGAGCGTGTTGGCAAGCGCCGATCAACCTGGTCCTTCACCCGAACTTGCCGCTTCGATGTCCGAGATGATCGAGCGGCTCGATGCCGACCTGCGGCAGGTTGTCTGTCTCAAAATCGATGGTTACACCAACGATGAAATCGCTCAACGTTTGAATCGCTCCTTGGCAACGATCGAACGGCGGCTCCGTTTGTTACGCGACCAGTGGATTGAGGAGTTGTTGGGATGAGTCTTGTGAATCGCGAAGACTCGCTATCCATCGTCAACAGGGAGAAGATCGATCGCATCTGCTTGCAGTTCGAAGATGAATGGCTCAATGGTCGGCGTCCGGCGATCGAACCGTACCTGCGCCAAATCCATCCCGCAGCGCGTCCCGTGCTGTTGGGCGAGTTGTTGCTTCTCGAATTGGACTATCGGCGGAGCTTGAAGGAAGAGCCGAGCGTAGCTGATTACGTGCCCCGCTTTCCACGCTGCGGAGAGGTGATCCAGTTTACGTTCGGAGAGGCTTTGAAGCGTCCCGTGCCGGTCCGTTTCGTGCCGGGGAGCCGCATCGGCAGGTACGAGGTCCGCAGAATCCTCGGTACGGGGGCCTTCGCGATCGTCTTTCTCGCCTGGGATGTGCAGCTGGAACGGGAAGTGGCTGTCAAGGTCCCCCATCGTTTTCTGCTTTCCGACAAGTCGGCTCGCCAACGATTCTTGGACGAAGCGCGGACTATCGCTCGTTTGCGACATCCACGCATCGTGGCGCTCTACGATGTGGACGAGTTGAAGGACGGTACGATTTATCTGGTGATGCAGTACGTCGCCGGGGATTCCCTGCGTGATGTGCTGCGGGGTGGACGGTTGTCGCCTGATGAGGCCTGTCAAATCGCCGCCAAGGTAGCGGATGCCATGGACGTGGCGCACCGCGCGGGCGTGTTTCACCGGGATCTCAAGCCAGGCAATATCCTGCTCGACGAACAGGGGGAACCGCACGTTTGTGATTTTGGATTGGCGCTGCAGGTCGAAAACCAGCGCGAACGACAAGGGGAATGTGCCGGTACCTGGTCGTATATGGCCCCGGAACAAATTCGTGGCGAAGCGCATCAGCTGGATGGCCGGGCAGATATCTGGGCGTTGGGGGTGATTTGCTACGAGCTGCTTACTGGAAGGCTGCCGTTCGAAGGCCGGAACCGCCAAGAACTGTCAGATGAAATCCTGCACCGCGACCCGCGGCCGCCACGCCAGTTCGACGCCCGCATCTCGCGTCGGCAGGAAAGCGTCTGCCTGCGCTGCCTGGCGAAACAACCTGCCCAGCGCTATGCCACGGCAGGCGATGTGGCCGACGGCTTACGCGTGCGCGACGAAAGTCGCCCTCTGCGACGCGTCCTGCTGCTCGCCGCCGCGTTGGTCCTCCTGCTGTCGCTGACGTGCATCATCAGCGTCGTCTGGGTGCGCTCGCTGGCGGACCCCCATGCCGCTCCCTTGCCCACTCATGGCACGATTGACTTGCTGGTGTGGGGTGCCCATGAAGCGGACCGCCAAGGCGTGCGCGTGGTCGACGAGCTCGCCCTGCCGCTGCGCACGGGAGATCGTCTGCGAGTGAACGTGCAGCTGAATCAGCCGGCGTTTATCTATGTACTGTGGCTCGATACGCATGGCACCGTGCTGCCGATCTATCCCTGGCCAGCCGGTAACTGGGAGCCGCGGTCCGCCAACGAGCGCCCTCGGATGTGCGTTTCGTTGCCGCAACAGCATGATGCCGGCTGGATGATGCAGGCGACCGAAGATGGCATGGAAACCTTGTTGTTGCTGGTCCGAAGTTCGCGATTGCCCCGAGAGGTTGACTTGCCATCCTTGTTGTCACACATCGCGCATCGATCGTTAGCGATCCGCTCACATGCCGTGTCGTTCCAGGATGGTCAACCTCTGGCCGTCGCCATGCATGACCAGGCCCCCATCGGGTCGCCCCGCCGTGCTGGACAGCGCTGTGCGAATAGACGACCCGCTGCTCCAGATGCAACAAGGCGTGGTCGAGACGCTCCGGCCACACTTCCAACTGATCCGTGCCGTCAGTTTTCCAGTTTCAAGAGACTGAAATGGAACAACCGAAAATCGCCACACTTGCCGCCAGTCAACCAGCCGAAGAGCCACGTAATACGCCTGTTCTTGGAGCTCGCGCCGGCGCCGTAATGCTGCTCTTCTTTCTGCCCATCAGCCAGGCGGTGGTGTCCGGCGCCGCTGCACAAGATGTTCAAGACGATGCCCTTGTCGCCGAGGTGGATCGCGAGACATTGATCCAGCAACACAACGAGCTGGCCTCCCGGGTCAAGATGCTCTGGCAACAGGGTCAGGATCAACAAACCTTACAAGGACTGCGAGAGCTGCTTGCCCTGTACCAGAAGATTTACCCCCGGTCGGAGTTCCCCCATGGTCATCCCCATGTCGTACGCTGCTATCGCGATTTGTGCCGAGTTACCGATCAGCTGGGAGAACGAGAACTGCTCTTGAAGTACTGCCAGGAAGGCTTGGCCATGTGCCGAGAGCTGCATGCCAGTCAGCAGCAGCAGCCCCATGGAGATGTCAACCTGGCATCTATGCTGGCCAATACCGGCAATGCCATGATGCGGTTCAATCGGTTCGCCGACGCCCGGGACCACTTTTTGGCAGCCATTGAACAATACAAACTCCTGGCAGCCAATGCCAAAGATGGTTTCGGTAGTAGGGAAGTGGCACAATTTTACCGCATTGTAGGAGTAACGTATTTACGTCAAGGCAATTTGTTGCATGCGATCCGGTACACGAAATTGGCTGTCGAAGTCTTCAATTGTCAACTTGCCAATACGCCAAATGCCGAAAACCTCACGTGCTACTCTGACTGTCTAGCGCGTCATGCGAAAGTCTTGCGCAGTCTAGGTATATACCAGGAATCGGTTGGATACTTGCAGCGCGCACTCGACATCAACCTACGACTGTACCTCGCAACGAGGACCGTATCATCTCATCTGGCGCTGGTCGATTCACTCGCGGAGATGGGGGTTCTTAGGCGTCAGATGAGTGAGCTTGCTCAGGCCAGGCTTTATTTGGACCGAGCTGGTTACGAGCTTGCCCAACTGAACCACCTGGACGGTGAAGTGGTGGGTCGCAAACTGAAGGTGTTTTCGCAATTGCTGTCGGTCTCTCAGGACGATGAGAACCAGAGTGATATCGTTCGTTACAAGAGGGAGCTTGAGACTTTGCTGCGAGCTGACGAGGAAGAGGCTCATCGATTGGGCAGGTCGTGGTTCACTTGCCGAAATCAAAATGGAACTGGGCCGCACGTATCAATTGGCGGGAGATAACGGTCGAGCCGAAGAATATCTACTTGACGCTCTGCATCTTGTTCGACTCGGTGGATGCAACAGAGGTTTGTGACGACCTCGATCAACAGATCGTATGCTGCAACAACTATTTGGGGAACTTCTATCAGGAGATGGGGCGATACGAGCGTGCCTATGGTTGTTACGTGACGGCGTTAACGCGGGCACAAGAGATGTTTCCTGAATCAGATTACCCCCAGGGTCATCCTTTGCTTTCGGCGACAATCCAGAACATAGCCACGCATCTTTGGCTTCTTGGTGACACGGAAGTGGCTGCGGCATATTATCAGGAAGCGTTAGGGATGAACGAACGATTATATCCCAGCGACGCATATCCCCGTGGCCACCGACTGCTGATGGCGGCCTGTATGGCCTGGGGGAACGTGCTTGTCCGCGAAGGCCGCCATGAAGAAGCGGAAGCATACTTGCGAAGGGCCGAGCAGATTGCCATGGCCCAGTATCCGGCGTCCGCGTACCCGGACGGGCACGACGAGCTGGTAAAGGTGTGGAGGAGTCTCGGGCGACTGGAACGCGCGAAGCTGGAGTGTGACGCGGCCGCGACATGCTTCGAAAAATCGTTGCAGAGCTATCGGCAACGACACGCCGAAACATGCACCAACGGGTGCTTGCCGGTAGCCATGATGTTGGCCGAACTGGGACGCACCTACTGTGTTGCCGGAGACTACGGTCGCGCCGAGCGGTACTACGAGCAATCGTTGGCAATTCGCCGGAGCCTGTTTTCCGTCCAGGATTATCCACAGGGACACCCGAGTCTGGCCAACGCCCTTCGAGACTTCGGATCTGCTCATCATCTGGCGGGACAATATGAACAGGCCTTTAGACTATTTATGGAATCGGCGCGTATGGAACATGCTATTGCCGAGTCGTTCTTTGGCGGTGGTTCTGAGGCCACGCTGTTGAATCTGGCCGCGCATCGATTTCAGTCGTTCGACTATCTCTTGGACGCCTGGCGCCACACGGACCGTCCCGCATCGGAAGCTTATCAGTACGTGTGGCTCCGTCGTGGGTTTGTGCCCCGACTCATCGCGCAACGCAATCGTGTGCTCCGCAGGCTGGCGAATGAGGGGGCGGTCGCGGGGTTGGAACAGTATCTGGAAGTGCGGCGTGATCTGTCGCGCACGCTCCTGGTTTCTGCCCATCAGGAAATAGAAGGTGACACCGCGCCGTTGAAGGGAATCCGCGAGCTGAACGCTCGGAAGGAAGAGCTGGAACATCAATTGGCACGGCAACTTGGTCCGATCAAATCGGACATGGCGTCCCAAATGGATGGCCCAAGTCTGTTGGCCCAATCATTGCCACGCGACGCTGTGCTGATCGACTATGTCCGGTACTCCCGCAGGACAGCCGACTCCCTCGTGCCCGTGGCGGATCGGCCCGAGCGGGCGCGCCTGTTGGCCTTTGTCGTCGCACACGGTCGCGCCGTGGTTTGTATTGACCTGGGCGAGGCTGATGAGATCGACGCTTTGGTGTCACGCTGTGCAAGACCGTGCTGGCAGGACGTTTCAGCGAGGCAGGCGATCGACTGCGTCACGCAGTGTGGGATCCGGTATTTAAACACGTTCCAGCCGACACGCAGACGGTGTATGTCGCCCCCGACGGCGCCCTTTCGTCCGTGGCCTGGGGAGCGCTTCCCTCCCCTGCCCCAGGCCAATTTCTCGTGGAGAAATATGCGATTGCCACCGTGCCCCACGGACCCTTCTTACTGGAACGGCTGCAGCGATCGGATCGGCAGCAATCTGAACCTGGTGTCGTCCTGGCGGTGGGCGACGTGGACTACGGGGTCAGGACAGTCACATCGCGCGAAAATAAGCTGGGGTTGAAACAAGCGTCCTGGTCGCCACTTGAGGCAAGCGCCGCGGAACTGGCGTCGCTGGGCGCGGCCGCAGACCTTAAAGAGTGCGTGCTGCTGACCGGCACTTCGGCCACCACGGCCCGCGTGCTGGAGCAGTTGCCCAACTGCCGCTGGGCTCACTTTGCGACGCATGGCTTCTTTGTGGATCGCGGTTTCGAACAGGCTCTTCAGCTCGTCTCGGGCAGCCGGGAACACCAGCCACTGACAGTGAACCCGTCCCGGACGACGGTGTTGGGACGTTGCCCATTTGTGCGATCCGGTTTGGCGTTGACCGGCGCCAATGAGGTCGGACCCCTTGATGAAATGGGGATGCCTCGTGTGGCTCGTGGGATTCTTACCGCCGAGGCAATTGCCGCCGTCGATTGCCGCAATCTGGAACTCGTCGTGCTTAGCGCCTGCGAAACGGGGCGTGGCGATGTTGCTCACGGCGATGGGGTGTTTGGTGCTCAGACAGCGTTTCACATCGCCGGTGCGCGTAACGTCGTTGCTACACTGTGGAAAATCGATGATGTGGCAACGGCCCGGCTAATGGGCGAATTCTACCGTTTAATGTGGCACGAGAATCTGACCCCGCTCGAAGCGCTGCGAAGTGCCCAAATCGCGATGATTCGAAGCGAACGCGGCGGACCAACTGTTGTTCGCGGACCCGTTCTCTCAAGTACCGTTCCGCTGGGTGTGACGGGGAACGGACAGCGAGCCTCCGCCTCTCGCAATATGCGGCATTGGGCGGGATTTGTCCTGTCGGGGCCCGGATTCTAGGCGACCGTCAGAAGGCTGATTCCCGTAGCGGTGGCTTCCAGCCGCTGCTGCACGGCAGAATGCCGCGCGTTGTCTTGCACCGGTCGCCTCAGTCGCGAATGTACGGGCATGATTCCGGTATGATCTGTATCACCGCTGCAACCGCATTGATCGCGACAGCCTCTTGCGAAGCAACTGTGCCGCTCCGTTGGATCCTCACAAACCGGGCGACTGCCCAAATTCGGTCGGTGCCTGATTGGACAGCGTCACTTCCACATTTGAGATCACCTTAAGGCCTTATTAGCACGGACTTTGTCGCCAACGGGCTGGTCTCGGTGGTAGGACGTTTGACAACTGCCGTCGATCTCTGCCACCCATAAGTTTCCTTGCTGCCGTAGTAGGTACGACTGTTTGATTTCGCAAACAAGACCCCGTCCAGCTCGCCTGAACACCTCATCTGAGCATCCCCGTCCGTTTCACGCCATGGATTTCGTCGCGTTACCACGGTCCGAGACGGCAGCAACTAGTTAGGAAGTAGGGGTCTCAGTCGCGCGGCAACACGTCCGGCCGAGGCTTCTCGTTGATTCAGGTCCTCACGAGAGGGGGTTTTTGGGGCCGGATCTTCTTCTTTTCGGGGCGTTTCCTGGCCTGAAACCCCGGCTTCTTGGAAGTGTCCGAGTATTGCGCAAATTGTTTGCGTGCTCCCCGGATCGTGATTATTGTGGAAGGTACATGTACCCGAAAAAATACGAATTCTTGTGTATTTTTTCCAATTTGCGCATGTTGTGTGTCTAAACTGCGAATTTGTCACTGCATGTTAACGCCACCATCCGGGTAGGTGGTTTGGCGTAACCAGTCTTCATCGACTTGGCCGGAATGGCAATAGGGGTAAGCTGCAAACCATGGGAAGTCAAATGAATAAGCAACGCCGTCGCACAAATCGCAAGGGTGGCCATGCGGCTCGTCAACGCTCATCGCGCATCAAACGGCTCTCATCTCGCAGATTACTTGCCGAGCATCTGGAAGATCGGCGGTTGCTCACAGGGGTCAACGACGGTTTTGATAACCCCTATCACAACTGGTTAATAGCCACCGACGTTTCACGTCGACTTTCCGGTGATCGCCTCGCGACGCGTTGATTGTCGTTAATGAGCTCAATTCCGTGGACGCCAGGGAATTGGATCCGATGACCGGCCGCCAACGTCCGACGGGAGTCCTCAATTCTACGACACGAATGGGGATCATAGACTCTCCGCGCTCGACGCCTTGTTGGTGATTAACGACCTGAACGACGGCGAGGGTCAGGACGAGCTGGTAGCATTCCGGTACGAACTGCAGGACACGTCGGGCAACGTGATTGCGGACAATAGAGTCAAGGTGGGCGATGAGTTCTTGGTGCAGATATACGTGAAAGATCTGCGTGCCGAGCCGGTTGGTCTGTTTTCGGCTTACCTCGACATTCAGTATTCCGACAACGTCTTTGACCGCGGGTCGCCAAGCTACAGCGGCGAAGAGTTGTTTTCCTTGGGGGGAACCAATCCGAACGACTTCGGAACGGACGCGAACGCCTTCGACGATTTTTGGACGCCCGCCGAGCCATGGATACCTCTTACGGGTCCGGCTCCGATTTACGCGCATCCGTGGACTCAAAACTATGATACAGGAACACCTCCGCTCCCCAACGATCCCAACCTGCCATACTATGATCCCGGCGCGATGTACGAATTTGACGAAGTCGGGGTGAGTCCTCAACTGAAGACGGTCCCGTCTCCCGAGACGCCGATCGTGAACGTCCGCTTGAGAGCGGAGCAGGTGGGGATTGTGACTTTCGCCGGTAATCCGGCCGACCTCTCGGTTTCCGATACGCTGTTGTTAGGACTGGACATTGAAATTCCGCTAGACATGATTGACTACGGCACGCCGTTGTCGGTGGAGTTCTTCCAACCGGTGGATGCCGTTGACCTGGATGCCAACGTGGACGAAGACGGCAGTGTGTCGATCGACGTCTTGGCGTCGGTGCAAGCGAACGAAGGATCGACGTTGCCAATATCGATCGACCCGAACGGATTTACGGGGCCATTGCACGGGTCGGTTTCGATTGTCAGTAATGAAGTTGTTTACACGCCCGACGCGGATTATTTCGGCACCGACAGTTTCACGTACACGGTGCGCGACAATACGCCACAACCCGACACCAATACCGATTCGGCGACGGTTTCGATCACCATCAATCCAATCAATGATCCGCCGATTGCGACGGCCAACGCGTTTAATGTCGTCGAAGGATCGATCGACAATATGCTGGATGTAATCTTCGATGACTCGGTGGGACCGGCCAACGAGATACCCATTGATTCGATTTCGCTCGACAGTCTGGGGACACCTGATTCTGGCGGGACGGTGGCGATTGTCGGTGACCAAATCGAGTACACGCCGCTGGCGGACTTCTTCGGCACCGAGACGTTTACCTACACGATTATCGATTCGGGTGGTTTGACTGACACGGCGACGGTGACAGTCAACGTAGCCAACGTCAACGACCCGCCGATCGCGACGGACAATGACTTCAACGTTGCCGAAGACTCGGTGGACAACTTGTTCGATGTCTTGTTCGACGACAGTGTGGGTCCTGACAACGAGATCCCGGTGGACTCGATTTCGCTGGACAGTCTGGGGACGCCCGATTCTGGTGGCACGGCCACGATCGTCGGTGGCCAGATCCAGTATTCGCCGGCGGCAGACTTCTTTGGCACGGAGACGTTCACCTACACGATTGTCGATTCGGGCGGATTAACGGATACGGCGACGGTGACGGTCAACGTGGCTTCGATCAATGATCCGCCGATCGCCACCGACGACAACCTGCCTGCCGACGAACGGTTGGACGATCAGGATCCACCGACCCAGCTGTTTGTTTTGGACAACGACAAAGCGGGCCCGGACAACGAAACGCCTCCGGACACGATCACGATTGTTGCCGTTTCCGTTCCTGATGCGGGTGGAACCGTGACGATTGCCGCTGGTGGCGGGAGCCTGATCTACACCCCCGAGGCGGGTAAGGAAGGCTTCTTCGACGAGACATTCACCTACACGATCGAGGACTCTGCCGGACTGCAGGATACGGCTACAGTCACGGTCACGGTGGAACCGGTGGTACGACCGCGTGCCCGAGACGATTTTGACTCGGTGGCGGAGGATGGCCAGGTAACGATTCTGGTGCAGTCCAACGACGTGTTCAACGACGGGTTCACGGCCTCGTTGTTTGAGATTGTCGCGGGGCAAGGTCCTTCCAATGGTACGGCCACTATCGTCGGTGACACAGTTGTCTACGAGCCGAACGGCGACTTCTTCGGTCAAGATTCGTTCCAGTACCGCATTGATGACGACTTTGCCGGCAGCGTGCCGAGCGTGGCCACGGTGTTCGTCACGGTCACGCCGGTCAACGACGCCCCCATTGCGAACCCGGACGATTTCACGGATGTCGCGCAGCAGCTTCCGGAGGACCAGGAGTTGACGCTGGACGTGTTGGCGAACGACCTGCCCGGTCCGGCCAACGAAACGGAAGCGATCTTCCTGAACGAGGTGGTTAGCGGGCCGGCGCATGGCTCGGTTGTGAAGTCGGCGGACAACAAGTTTTTCCTGTACACTCCGGCTGCCGACTACTTCGGGCCGGATAGTTTTACCTACAACATCGTGGACTCGGTGGGCGATCTGGTATCGAACACAGCCACCGTGACGCTGGAGATATTCAACGTCAACGACAAGCCGGACGCCGTGGACAATCAATACACGGTTGACGAAGACACGACGAACAATCTGTTGAGTGTCTTGGGCAACGACACCGTGGGGCCGGCTAACGAGATCCCCGTTGATTCGATATCGATCCAAAGCGCGGGAACACCGGATCAGGGCGGAACGGTGGCAATCGTGGGCGACGACATCGAGTATACGCCGGCGTCGGACTTTTTTGGAACGGAAACGTTTACCTACACGATTATCGATTCGGGTGGTTTGACTGACACGGCGACGGTGACAGTCAACGTAGCCAACGTCAACGACCCGCCGATCGCGACGGACAATCCGTTCAATGTGGACGAAGACTCGGTGGACAACTTGTTCGATGTCTTGTTCGACGACAGTGTGGGTCCTGGCAACGAGATCCCGGTGGACTCGATTTCGCTGGACAGTCTGGGGACGCCCGATTCCGGCGGCACGGCCACGATCGTCGGTGGCCAGATCCAGTATTCGCCGGCGGCAGACTTTTTTGGTACCGAGACGTTTACCTACACGATTGTCGATTCGGGCGGATTAACGGATACGGCGACGGTGACGGTCAACGTGGCTTCGATCAATGATCCGCCGATCGCCACCGACGACAACCTGCCTGCCGACGAACGGTTGGACGATCAGGATCCACCGACCCAGCTGTTTGTTTTGGACAACGACAAGGCGGGCCCGGACAACGAAACGCCTCCGGACACGATCACGATTGTTGCCGTTTCCGTTCCTGATGCGGGCGGTACCGTGACGATTGCCCCTGGTGGCGGGAGCCTGATCTACACTCCCGAGACGGGTAAGGAAGGCTTCTTCGACGAGACTTTCACCTACACGATCGAAGACTCTGCCGGACTGCAGGACACCGCCACGGTGACGGTCACGGTGGAACCGGTGGTGCGACCGCGTGCTCGGGACGATTTTGACTCGGTGGCCGAGGATGGCCAAGTGACCATTCTGGTGCAGTCCAACGACGTGTTCAATGACGGGTTCACGGCCTCGTTGTTTGAGATTGTCGCGGGGCAAGGTCCGTCGAACGGGACTGCGACGATTGTGGGTGACACGATTGTCTACGAACCCGCTGACGATTTCTTCGGTAGCGACTCGTTCCAGTACGTGATTGATGACGATTTCGTCGGTGACGACCTGGCGGAGAGCGTGCCGAGCGTGGCCACGGTGTTCGTGACGGTCACGCCGGTCAATGACGCCCCCATTGCGAACCCGGACGATTTTACCGATGTAGCGCAGCAGATTCCGGAGGACGCGCAGTTGACGCTGGACGTTTTGAGCAACGACCTGCCTGGCCCGGCCAACGAAACGGAAGCGATTTTCGTGAACGAGGTGGTCAGCGGTCCGTCGCATGGAACGGTCGTCAAGAGTGCCGATGAATTGTCCTTCCTGTACACGCCGGACGATGACTACTTCGGCCCGGACAGCTTCACGTATACCATTCGCGACGAGTTTGGCGCGGTGTCGAACGCGGCGACGGTGACACTGGAGGTGTTTAACGTCAACGACGCGCCGATCGCGGTAGACAACAACTATGACGTCGATGAAGACTCGGTCAACTATCCGCTGAACGTGCTTGCCAATGACCTGGTAGGACCTGACAACGAGATTCCGGTCGATTCGATTTCGCTCGACAGTCTGGGGACACCGGATCAGGGCGGTACGGTCGCGATCGTCGGCGACCAGATCGAGTATTCTCCGCTGTTGAACTTCGTAGGCACCGAGACGTTCACCTACACGATTGTCGATTCGGGTGGTTTGAAAGATACCGCCACGGTCCGCGTTGTCGTCAATGACGTGAACGACGATCCGACGGTGCTGAACGAAGATGGTTCGGGTCCCGACCAGGGTCGCTTGTTGGCAATCAAGAACACCGTTGACCTGCCTTTCATCGACCAGGAACTGGACGTGCTGGCCAACGATTCGACATTCCCCGACGATCCAAGCGTGGAAACGTTAACGATCAAGGAACTGATCGGCGAAGGCGGCGTGCGGGGCAGTTCGGTAACAACGCTACATGGAACAGCCACGATTTCCACCGATGGTCTGAAGGTGATCTACACGCCCGCCACGGACTTTGAAACGGTGGGTAGCGACTACGACACGTTTGGTTACGTCGTCCAGGACGGCCGTGGCGGCGAAGCGGAGGGACTGGCGGAAATAGAGGTCACCGAAGGTGTGCCGACCGACATATCGGGTGTGATCTTCCTGGACACCTCCGGCGACGGTGAACAACAACCTGAAGAACTGACTCTGGCCGGCGTGGAGGTCACGCTGACCGGGACCAACATCCGCGGCCTGCCGGTCAACATGACGGTCAAGACCGATGAGAACGGCGTCTTTGTGTTCCCGGGTATCTTGCCCAACGCGCTGGGTGATACGGACGGATACAGGATCACCGCCACAACGCCGGACGGCCTCGACGATGGTGACGATTCTATCCTGCCGAGGAGTGGCGACGATGACTACGATCCCGGTGAGGCGGGTAATGATGAGTTTACCGGAATCGTTCTCAGCGTGCTCGGTTCGACCCAGGCGACTAACCGATACGCATTCGGCGAGCAAGGCGTGTCCAGCGATCATGTCAGTTTGTCGCTGTACCTGGCGTCGCACCACAACGGACTGCTGTTCGTTACCGATGGCAATGGGGACGCTCTCTGGTACTCGAACATGGATGGCTGGGAGGGCATCGAGTCCATCCGCTTCGAGTTGCTCGAGCCGGACCCGGACGCGCACGACTGGCAGCCGGCACTGTTGACCATCACGGCAGCCAACGGTCAGACCTACCAGAAAAGGCTAGCCTATGCCAAGGATTATATTTCTGATCCTGAAGGCAATGGCTATATGATCATCGTGAAGGGGACCGCTGAAGACTTCGGTTTCGACCTGCTCGGTGAGCTCAGTTACAGCGAACCGCAAGCGGGTGAGGGTGAAATGTCCTCCGAGTACGCACGCGGTGTGGATGAAGTATTTGGTGGCGGCGAATGGGCTTGATTTCACAGCCCAGAAAATAGCAGTGACAACGAAAGAACCCGGCCTCTTTGTGAAGTCGGGTTCTTTGTTATCTGGGTCGGCTCGACTGATTTGGTCGTCAGCGTGCAGTTGACAATGCCTCGCGTTGCCACGTCAAAAAGTCAAGGTGGCACCCAGGGTCAATCCGTGCAGCCAGTATTCCGTGTCGCGGAAGGCAAATGCCGGTCGCGGCGGGCCGATGAGCGAGCCACCGCCGAATTGGGACGAGTTGACGACCGTATCGATCTGGTCACCGGACAACGCAACGTTGGAGAACCAGATGGCGTTGTAACCAATGGTCAATCGCATCCAGCTCCGGACTTCGTAAGCCGCGTTGATGCCGATTTCGGGAATCCAGGTCGTCTTGTCACGCGTGTAAGTGCCGATATTGGTCGTTTGGGCCAGCAAACCACCCACGTCGACGGTGGCGGGGTTGCCAGGTGTCGTGATCGAAGTCGCGCCGTCGATTAGTACAGTCTGATGCATGTTGCCGACACTCAGTTTGGCCAGTCCGGTCAAGGTCCAGCAACCCCGTCGAACCTCCGTCACCACGCCTAACTCACCCCCGTGAAATTCGTTGCGCGCGTCAAAAATATCGACGACGTCGATTAAGGTGCCTACCGCCACACCACTCGACGGGTCGAGCGACATGCTCAAGCTGTGTGCCATCACGTCATCGTCGAGACGTACGAACTGGTACCCCCCTAGCAAGTCGAGATTGTAGCCACGCCCTGCCAGGATGCTGGATCGTAAATAGGCCTCGCCGCCCAGTACGCTGCTGGACGTGGAAACGTTCAGATTCCCGGCCAACACACCGGTTGAGGCGACCAGCACGACGTCCTCGGCATCCAAAAGGATGTTGGTGAACGGCCGCGCCAAAAGCGGATCGCCTTCGGGCGACTGGGCTGAGTAGCCGGTGCGGTCTCCTGCCAGACCCCAAACCTTGGCTCCCACGCCAAGTGATTCGCACTCGTCGAACCAGAATCCAAAGTCGGTCCGAGCCCCGCCGGCCATGTCCGTTCCCACGCTGCCACTGCCAAACAGGATACCAGCATCCGGCAAGTACGCCACTGTTCGGGTTCGTGGTGACCAGTGCCGGCACGGATCGCCCTCGGCCCCACCACATGAGCGCGTCGAAGCTGGCCCACGTATGGCGAGGTCGGCAGTAGAAGCAAGAACAATTCGGGTGGTGTTTCAAGCCCAGTCGTCTGGTGCTGAGCCATCCATCGGTCCAGTCCGCACAACCCGTATCACAACCACTCGCGTCGGCGCAGGAGGCTGCGGTACATCCGTCGTCGCAATTCGAAAAACCGGTTTGGATGACCGGGAATTGGGGACCCGTCTGGGCCGGAGCCGCACTAATGAGCAGTCCCCACGCGGCAGCTGCGACCGCGACTATCGTTATACGTGCAATCATGATCAATGCTCGCCGGCGAGATGCAATGGTTGTGTTGTCCTACTCTGTAGACATCGGTTGGCATAGGCTGGAAGACCAGGATGACCGGTACTCGCCTTATAGGTTGCCTATTTCTCCCTGTCTTGTCATGCTATTCATTTTTCGGCGCGGAGGATGGGATCCGCAGCGGGAGGAACGAGGTCTGTCGTAGGGTTTTTTCGGCAATTGACCGAATTGATGGTTAGTCAAATGTTGACGACGAACACGAATTCACCGCGCGGCGGGCCGTGCCGCTTGTGCCACTCGGCACGGGCCGAGGAATAGCACGAGCCCCGGCGCTCGCCCCTTCTCCCGTGGGGGAGAAGGCGGCCGAAGGCCGGATGAGGGGGGCCGCTTGCACGATCAGAACTCCAATATTGGAACGAAAATCGTCGCGACACTCAGAGGCACAACGGCCCCAGAACGTTGACTTTCTTGGCAGTTAACACGAGCCATCGCATAACGCAACAATCTTGGTAAAGTACATACATATGGGGACCAGATTCGGGGTTTCAGCCGGCAACAGGCCTGGACCCAGCGCGCGTTGGTGTCGCTGGCGACCTGCGTGAGCGAACCCAAGACGCGCGATTTCCCCATCGGGCTGGGGCCCTATCGCTTCAAGACGTGTAATGGACCCGAAATGAGTGTATCAAACGTGACTAGTTCAATTTTTGTCGCTGCTACCTCCGTGGGACTTCCCCGGCACCGGCCGTCTGGCCGCTGGTGGAAACTGGTGGAGGAAGTCGGCGTTTTGGAGGGGGAGCTCAAGTCGCTTGACGATCGTGCCTTGCGTAAGCGGAGCCTGTCATTGCGTTTCCGAGCCAAGAGCGGCGAGCCTTTGGCGCGTTTGCTGACCGAGTCGTTTGCGCTGGTGCGTGAGGCGGCCCGTCGCACCATCGAGCTGCGGCACTTTGACGTCCAGGTCATGGGGGGGATCGCGCTGTTCCACGGCCGGATTGCGGAAATGGATACGGGCGAAGGCAAAACGCTCACCGCCACTCTACCCATGTATCTCCACGCGCTGGTGGGCAAGGGAACTCATCTGGCGACCGTGAATGATTACCTGGCGGCTCGTGACGCCGAGACCATGGGACCCATCTACCAGTTACTGGGTCTGACCGTCGGCGTGATTCAGACCCCTGATACGCAAGACCAGCGACGGAAGGCCTATGCCTGTGATATCACCTATGGCACGGCCAAAGAATTCGGGTTCGATTTTCTTCGGGATCGTCTGCTGTTGCGGCGGATGGGAAGAACGCAGGACGATTTCCTGGGAGATGGAAGCAGTCAGCGGTGGGATGACTCGGGAGAGCAACCGGTGCAGCGGCAAGCACATTTTGCCCTGGTTGACGAAGCTGACAGTATCCTGGTCGATGAGGCGCGGACGCCTTTGATCATTGGCTCGTTGGGTGAAAAGGCACGAGAGCAGGTTGTCGCCACCTACAATTGGGCGGCCGAGCATGCCTCCAAATACGAGGAGGACGAAGACTACGAATACGATCACGACACGCGCAAAGTGGAGCTGACTGTGCAGGGTCGCCAGCTGATGCGATCACTTCCGGCTCCCGATATTCTCCGCGGAGTCGGCCTGATTGATCTGTATCAGTACACGGAGCGCGCCGTCAAGGTGTATCGAGATTTTCATCTCGATCGGCAATATGTGGTCCGTGACGGAGAAATCGTGATTGTCGACGAATTCACGGGGCGGCTGGCCGAAGGGCGGAAATGGCGTGATGGAATTCACCAGGCGATCGAAGCCAAACAGGGGGTCGAAGTGACCATCCCCACCGGTCAGGCGGCTCGCATTACCATCCAGGATCTCTTCCTCCGCTATCGATACCTGGCCGGTATGACCGGTACGGCGATTACGTCGGCGCGGGAGTTCCGCAAGATTTACCGGACACCGGTGGTCCGCATCCCCACGAACCGTCCCATCCGCCGCCAAAAATTGCCCATCCGCGTGTTCGGTACCAGCCAGCAGAAATGGGATGCGATTGTGGAGGAAGTGTTGCAGTTGCACGAGGCCGGGCGCCCGGTGCTGATCGGCACGCGATCGATCGACAAGTCGGAAACGCTCTCGCAGTTATTGACCGCCGCCGGGATTGAACACTGCGTGTTGAACGCGAACGAAATTGCCAAGGAAGCGGAGATCGTCGCCCTGGCCGGACATCGGGGAAAAGTTACCGTGGCCACGAACATGGCCGGACGCGGAACCGACATCAAGCTGGAAGCCGGTGTGGCCGACCTGGGGGGCCTGCAGGTGATCGGCACCGAGATGCATGACGCGGCACGCATCGACCGACAATTGTATGGACGCTGTGGCCGGCAAGGTGATCTGGGGACGTACCGCCAGTACCTGGCGCTCGACGACGAGATTATTCGCAGCGGTCTCGGCCCCAAGTACGCGGACAAGGTCGAGGGTGTCGGCGAGCGGGCGGGTGGTGCCATGAACCACTATGCCAAAATTTTTCGCCGTGCGCAGAGGAAAGTCGAACGCAATCACCTTCGTGATCGAAAGATGCTCCTCCACCACGAGAAGGAACGCAAGAAGATGCAGCGGGAGATGGGACAGGATCCGTACCTCGACACGGCTGACTAAGCCGGCCAGGTTTCAGAACAAGGAGATAGAGGAATGAAACAGCCTGCTCCGCTCCCGCGGAACCCTGGCGGCTGGGGTCACGGTCGTTGCCGGGTGACGGCGATCGCCGACCCGCTCGTAACGCCGCGAGCTTTTTTCTGGATTTCGTCAGAATCCACGTCAGACTGGGGCCGGTGTTTTCATATCTACCATTAGGGACGAGTGGCAGGGCGTGATCACAGAAGGTGTGCGCCAGATGCGACTTGCAAGCCATGGTCTGGTCTAGTGACGTCAGCGACTTGCAGATTGCCGAGCTGATTCGCGATGACAGCCAGCAAGGTTTCACCTTGTTGCTGCGTCAGTACGGCGGTCGGATTCGCGGCTATTTGCGGGCGCGTTTTCCTTCGCTGGACGAGCACGAGGTGCAAGACGCGCTGACCGATGCCATGCTGGCCCTGGCCACGACGTTTGACGCCTCCCGCGGCACGTTGCCGGCCTGGTTTCTGTTGCTGGCCCATCAGCGGGCAGTCGGGCGATTGCGGTCTCGGGCATTCGGCGTCCCGGTGGCGGAGGGGGGGGAAGACGTCTTGCCGCCGGCTTCCGGTGGTGCGAGTCTGCTGGATGAGTTGGTTTCGCGTGAGCGTGTGCGGGAAGTCCACGAGGCCGTCGCTTCGCTGCCCCCTTTGGAACGGGCCGTGGTCCAGGCGGACCTGGAGGAGGGAAGTGCCGTGGCGGCTCGTCGGCTGGCCCAGCAGTTGGGTACAACCGACGGATCCATTTATGCGGCTCGTAAGCGAGCTCGTCAAAAGCTGATGGAAAGATGCGATTGGATAAGAGTCATTTTACAGAGTGAAAACACCCATGAGAGGAAAACGTGACCGATCCCCCAGCGACTGGAATGATCTGATCGACCTGTTGCGGCGCGTGCGCGATGGAGCTGGCATGACGTTGCGGGAGGCCCAGCAGCTGTTCGCTTCGGCTCCCGACGATCCTTTGTCGAGCCGCGAGTTGCGCAACCTCGTGGCGGTTGCGATCAGCCGCCTGGACAAAGGGCGGGCGAAATCGTGGGG
The DNA here is from genome assembly GCA_963700575.1 of uncultured Planctomycetota bacterium. Classification (GTDB taxonomy): domain Bacteria; phylum Planctomycetota; class Planctomycetia; order Pirellulales; family Pirellulaceae; genus JAJRVM01. The sequence continues at coordinate 262,770 of CAVOYC010000019.1, forward strand.
CGAGTTGGTTGCCGGCCTGCTGCGGACCGCCGACACGACCGTTGTGCTGCAGCTGGATGCGTTTGACCCTCCTGATCTCGTCGGTTTGCACTCCTGCAGTCCGCTGCCGGAACCACCCGACATGGACTCGTTTTCCGTGGATTCGCTTTCGGTTGACGCCGAGCATATTCGGATGGCTCAGCTGTCGCGTGAGATGCGGATCAGTCGGGCGAGCGCAGATCCTGTCGTGCTGGATGTGTGGGCCGATTTTCAGGAACCGGCAGGTCAGCCCTTGCGTATGATTGGCGAAGGGACGATTCGCTGGAACGCCTGTCTTGATGCGTACGGATGGGAAGTTGGGCATTGCGGCGTGTCCCAATGTGCTGTTTCGTGCCCGCCATGGTTCGAATCTGCGGATTATGACGATGACGTAATTGAGGAGATCCGGAGGAACTGACAGTGCGCTACCTGAGTCGATTTTCTCAACACACGGCGGAGGAAACAGATAGGGCATCGTGGTTTGGATAAGCTACGTTTCATTGCATCCTCTGTCACAAGGACCGGATAGAGCCGCATAACCGTTACCGTGGATGTGGCGTTTGTGTTCATGATGTGCGTGCCTGGGGCGCGTCGAGGGCCAATCGGCAAGATTCACAGAACAATTACGCAAATTCGGATTTCCCGTTCATGTCATCAGACGAATCATCTGTGAACTCTCAGACAGTCGAACAGACCAAGCAGCAAATCCGCAGCCTCGTGGGCGAAATCGCCCAGCTCTCCAAGAGCGATGTAGGCGCAGAGGAATACTACGCTGCCTTTATGCAACGCATTGTCTCGGCTTTGGCCGCGGTAGGCGGAGCTGTCTGGCTGCTGGGGGAAGGGAATCGCCCGGAGTTGGCGTATCAGATCAATCTTAGCGAATCGTTGCTGCGTCCCGGCTCGGACGAGGCGACACGGCATTTGCGTTTGCTGCACCACGTGGCGCAGACGGGCGAGCCGCAATTGGTTCCACCCATGTCGGGAACGGAGGGAGAAGCATCGGGTGGTAACCCGACGACCTACCTGTTGGTGCTGGCACCCTTGGCGGGCGACGGGGCCATCGAAGGCGTGATCGAGGTCTTTCAGCGTTCCGGTTCTCAGCCGGCCACGCAGCGCGGGTATTTGCGTTTCCTGATTCAGATGTGCGAGCTGGCGAGCGAATGGCTCAAATCGCGCAAGTTGAGGCATTTCAGCAATCGTCATTCTCTGTGGGCTCAGGCCGACCAGTTCGCTCGGATGGTACACGAGAACCTGGACGTGCGGGAAACGGCCTACACGATCGTGAACGAGGGGCGGCGTTTGATTGGTTGTGACCGAGTCAGCGTAGCGATCAAGCGCGGACGAGCCTGCAAGGTGGAGGCGATTAGCGGCCAGGATACGATTGAAAGCCGGTCGAATGTGGTGACGGCGTTGGGGAAGGTGGCCACCCGAGTGGTGGCGACTGGCGAGTCACTCTGGTACGAGGGCAACACGGAAGACCTGCCACCGCAAGTCGAAGAGGCGATCGACGCGTACGTGGACGAATCGTATTCGAAAAACGTGATTGTGCTTCCGTTACGCAAACCAAGTGATCCGGACCAGACAGCTCACAGCAGTCGTAACGCCGACATGATCGGCGAAGTGCATGTGGAAAAAGAGATTGTCGGTGCCTTGATCGTGGAGCAAATCGAGACCGATCTGCCGCGCGAAATCCTGGAGCCGCGGATTGATCTGGTCTACGAGCACAGTACACGTGCCTTGTCGAATGCACTGGACTACCACAACATCTTTCTGATGCCTGTTTGGCGCACCATCGGCAAGTCAACCGTGCTGGTCAAGGGACGCAATCTCCCCAAAACGCTCACCGTGGGTGGCATCATTCTGGCCGTGCTGCTGTCGCTGTTCTTGATCCGCACGGATTTCAATCTGAAAGCTGATGGGGTGTTGCAGCCCGTCGATCGTCGTGACGTCTTTTTTGATGTCAACGGCAGGATCATCGACGTGTTGGTCGAGAGTGATCAGCTGGTCAAGAAGGGTGATCCGTTGCTGCGTTTGGAGAACCACGACCTGGAACAGGAATACCAGAAGATACTCGGGCAGCAGAAGGAAACGACCGAGCGTCTGGACAGCCTGCGACGGGCCAAGCAGAACTCGCTGCTCCAGCCGGCTGAGATGGCACGGATTTCCGGAGAGTATTTGCAGTTGCTCGAAAGAGACAAGAATTTGAAGGAGCAGCGGCGATTAATTGAGGACAAGCTGGCGAGTCTCACCGTGGTCAGCCCCGCCGATGGTCAGGTGCTCCTTCCCTGGGATGCCAGGCAATCGCTGATGCATCGCCCGGTAGTCACCGGGCAGCGGGTTATGACAATCGCCGATCCATCTCAGGATTGGGATCTGGAACTGGCGATGCCGGAGCGACGGATGGGGCACGTGCGCAAGGCGATCGATAAATTTGGGCCGGAGCTGGAAGTAAGTTACGTGTCGGCGGCCGATCCGCGGTCACGCAAACAGGGAGTACTGCGGAAGGTGTATGGGATCACGCAGGTGAAGGGAGAGGAGGGTCCCACCGTCAAGATGATGGTGGATATCGACCCAACAGACCTGTTCGAGCCGAGTCCCGGCACGACGGTCACGGCGAAAGTCAAGTGTGGACGCTGTTCGCTGGGGTATAGCTGGTTCCATGAGGCGATCGAATGGGTGCAGAAGCACATTCTTTTCTGATTGAGCCGGATCGGTCAGTCCTTCGCACTGAGTTCGTTTGAGACGCGCGACACAACGCCCTAAGCATAGTCATCTTCATGTTGGAGTGCACGTTATGAATACCACCGCAACCCTGCTCGCCTCGGTGCTGTTGGTCACGGGACAAGCTGCCGAACAGCCTGCCGCTGGCCCTGGCACGGCCGTCAAAATCAGCAATTTCGTGGTCACGCTGATCTACGATGTGCGCGTTCCGGCCCGCGAGCCAGGTGTGCTGAACGCGATCGACAAGGAACGTGGTCAGATCGTGAGCAAGAACGATATCTTGGGGAGCGTTGACGATTCCGATGCGCAGATGCGGCGCGTGATTGCGGAGAACGAATTAAAAAGCGCCGAGACGCAGGCGGCCAGCGATGCAGCATTGAAAGCTGCTCGTGCCACGATCGGCGTGGCCAAAGCGGAGTATGAGGGATCGCTGGATATTCGCTCCCGATCACTCAATGCGGTAAGCGAATATGAATTGCGGCGCCAGAAGTTGACCGCGGAACGTTCGGAATACGAGGCCGAAAAGGCAGAGGTCGACTTTGAAGTCGCGCAGCTGACTCGCGGCGTGCGAATTGCGCAGCTGCAGGCGGTGGAAAACGAAATCAAGCGCCGGCAGATTGAGTCGCCCATCGACGGTGTGATTGTGGAACGCTACCACAACGCGGGAGAATGGGCCCAGGCGGGCGAGCCGATCTACCGCATCGTGCATATGGATCGGCTTCGCGTGGAGGGGATGCTCCACGCGTCGAAGTTCATGCTGGGAGAGATTGCGGGCAGACCGGTGAAGATCGAGGTGACGGTTACCAAAGACGAGGACGGAACCAGGAGACACGTTGAGGAGTTTGCGGGACGCATTGACTTCGTCAGTCCCGTGGTGGACCCCAGCGGTGAATTCCTGGTTCACGCCGAATTCGAAAATCCTCGCAAGCCTAACGGCCAGTGGAGAGTCCGTCCCGGTCTCGATGCGGAAGTCACGATTTTGCTTGAGCCTACGACGTCGGCCCGCGACAGCCAATGAGGATCCCCTGCTGGTGCGAAGCAAGACAACAGCGTAGCGGGAAGCGTTTTGAAGATTGCCTGTGTTGATCGCCACCGGGCTCATCCCGGTGGAAATACGTTTGAAAACTAACTGTTCCCCTGCTGGTGTGAAGCAAGACAACAGCGTAGCGGGAAACATTTTGAAGATTGCCTGTGTTGATCGCCACCGGGCTCGTCCCGGTGGAAATACGTTTGAAAACTAACTGTGGCGGTCCCGCACGCCGAACACGTGTGGGACAATCGGCCGTCCTGGTTTCAAACCTGGAACCGCCGGCACAAGGCCTCGTTGTTACACACAAGTCTGATTTCCACTGGGCTCGTCCCAGTGGGATCACAACTGGTTGGCTACCTGTCACTCACACGATTCCTGTGCTCTCCGTCGGGCTTGTCCCGAGGGGAGTAACGATTGTCGCCGGTGCTGTAGCGTGAGAGTCGCCGGTTCCCCCGGGACAAGCCCGGCGGAGAGCAGAAGCAGGTGACGTTAGAGACGATGCTCACGGTGCCGAATGTAGCTCGTCAGTTGTCGCTCCCACTGGGGCAAGCCCAGCGGAAGCCTGCGCGGCAGATGGGTGGTACAGTGGGGCACAAGGCCGGTGGGGAAAAGTTGGTTGCGGAAGACTGTCGCTCGATTAAGAAACACGTAGAAACACGTAACTGAGAAACACATAACGACACCGGAAATGCGTCTTGCATGGCCACACTCGCTGACAGCCTGGTAAGCAGTGCCTCCCGCCCCCTGGCGTTGCGCATGCGCCCCGATCTTACGGCTCGCCGTCAGCGCTACCATGGTCAGTCGTACTGGGTCGTGAAGGAACCGGTCGGGCTGAATTATTATCGATTTCACGAAGAAGAATACGCCATCCTCTGCATGATGGATGGACGGAGCAGTCTGGAGAGCATTAAGGAGCGGTTCGAGCAGGAGTTCACGCCGCAAAAAATCACCTACCAGGATCTGCAACAGTTTGTCGGAATGTTGCACCGCAGTGGTCTTGTCGTGGCTAACGCCATCGGGCAGGGGCATCAGCTGAAGAAACGCCGCGACGAGAAGAAGCGTCGCGAATGGCTGGGCAAGTTGACGAACGTGTTCGCCTTACGATGGCGCGGGATCGATCCCGAATGGATTCTCAACAAGCTCTATCCCTTTACGGGGTGGTTCTTCACCAAGCCGGTCGTCATTTTCAATATCCTCTTCGCCCTCACGGCGTTGATGCTGATCGCCGTCCAATTCGATGTCTTTCAGTCGCGACTGCCCAGTTTTCATCAGTTCTTCGGCAACTGGCAAAACTGGCTGGTGATGGCGGTGGTGATGGCGGTGGCGAAGGTCTTGCACGAGTTCGGGCATGGGCTCTCCTGCAAGCACTTTGGCGGCGAATGCCATGAAATGGGGTTCATGCTTCTGGTGTTCACGCCCGCGCTCTACTGCAACGTGTCCGATTCGTGGATGTTGCCCAGCAAATGGCACCGGGCCGGCATTGGCGCGGCGGGCATGTACGTCGAGATGTTTCTGGCGTCGGTCGCCACCTTTATCTGGTGGTTCACCGATCGTACCACGCTGCTCAACCAGGTCTGCCTGAGCCTGATGTTCATCTGTTCGGTCAGCACGATCTTGTTCAATGGTAATCCGCTGCTGCGGTTTGACGGCTACTACATCCTGATGGACTTGATCGAGATCCCGAATCTGCGTCAGAAGTCGACGGAAGTGCTGAAGCGATTCATGGTCAATCTCTGTCTGGGCATCGAGCAGCCGGAAAATCCGTTTCTGCCGCAGCGGAACAAGTTTCTATTCGGCCTGTATACGGTGGCGGCTGTCTGCTATCGCTGGATTGTCGTGTTTTCCATTCTGCTGTTCTTGAACAAAGTGCTCGAGCCATACGGGTTAAAGGTGATCGGGCGGCTGATTGGCGCGATGGGTTTCTTCGGCCTGGTGGTTCAGCCGTTATGGCAGTTGGGCAAGTTCTTCTACATGCCGGGGAGGATGCACAAAGTGAAACGTTACCGTGTTATTGCATCTCTGTCCGTGGTGGCCGCTTTGATCGCAATCTTTCTCTTTGTGCCACTGCCATTCCACGTCACCTGCAATTTTGATGTGAAACCCCGAAATGCGACGACCGTCTACGCAGCCGTGGACGGGCGATTGGACGAGGTTTACGTGCAGGCGGGGGATGAAGTCAGGAAAGGGCAAGAGCTGGCTCAACTGGACAACGTCGAATTGCAGCTGAACCTGGTCGCCCTGAACGGGCAACTCGCGCGAAATGGCGGCCGAAATGAGGGTGTTGGAAAAGCAGCAGCGATTTGATGAAACGGCTGGGTTGCGTATCAACGAGCTGGCAGAGCAACGCCTGGCGTTGGAAAAAGTCCGTGATGAGCGACAGCAGGAATTGAATAACTTGACCGTCGTGGCGCCGAAAGATGGCATCGTATTGCCGGTCGCCGACAAACCGGATCGAGAAATGCCCGACGGGCAGCTCCCCAGTTGGATCGGCGGAGCGCTCGATCCCAGAAACCTGAAAGCGCGTCTGTCGGCCAGTGATCGCCTCTGCCAGATCGGTGACCCGCGGAAGTTGGTGGCCGAGATCATTATTGACCAGGCCGACGTGGAACTTGTGCGGGCTGCCATCACGCGGCGCGGCAAGAGTGGAGAGTCTCGAGTGCCCGTCAGACTGATGCTCGATTCGCTGCCCGGTAAGAGCTTTAATACGGAGATCGAACGCGTGGCACTGGCCGAGCTGACGGAAACGCCTTTGAGTCTGTCGACACACGCCGGAGGAGATGTGGATAGCGTGGCGGACGCTCAAACGGGGATGCCGCGACCGTTGAGTACATCCTATCCGGCACTCGCCGAGCTGCCCGATACGGGTGGTGAGCTGCAATTAGGAATGCGAGGCAAAGCCAAACTATACACCGGATGGCAACCGCTGGGACGGCGCCTGTACCGCTTCGTCAAGCGTACTTTCCATTTCGAATTGTAGAGCCGGGACCGGCAGCGTTGCCGCAGAAAACCGCGATCCAGATGGGGGCCAGGAACCCGCACGGAACCGATTTGTGGATGGACCCAAACAGAGAGTTGTTTGATGGAACAGTCAGCAGGAGTGAGCAAGCCAGGGGCAACTGGTCCTGGTGCTTCGCCCAGCGTGACTCGATCCATCGAGTCTGATTGCCTTCGTAGCGTTTACGCTAATTCTTTTTTCGTTTCGACATGCTGAGTATCAGCGAGAAGGAGACAGTTCTATGGCCAAGACCGAAAAGCCGGAAGAAGTCGCGACCGCCCCCGCCGAGAGCGCTGGCGAGCCGCAGCAACCACAGCAGCAGCAGCAGCAGCGTCAGGTTTCTCAGTTGCAGGTGCATGATGCGAATGCGATCGCCTGCTATGCGAACTTCTGCCGTGTGACAGGATCGCCCGAGGAATTGATCATCGATTTCGGGTTGAATCCCCAGCCGGTCGGCGTTCCCAAGGATCCGATTGAAGTCAAGCAGCGGATTATCGTCAATTTCTTTACCGCCAAGCGACTGCTGGCGGCACTGCAAATGTCCGTGCAGCGTCACGAAGCCGTGTTCGGGGTGCTGGAGACGGACATTCAGAAACGTCTCCGCCCGCAGGTGGCCGCTCAAATGCAGCAGCAGCAGCAGCAACCGGCCAGTAGTTAGACGCCGACGCGACCCGCGAGCAGTGTGTCGCAACTTGAACTGCCGACCGACGGCGGCTGTGGTCTCTTCCGAGAACACAGCCGCCTTTTTCGTCTGCACGCTCGATCCACCCTGATGCGCAATGCGCGGCAAAGGCGCACAGACAGGTGGTGGGGCCTGCTCACGAGGACGTGTGTGCCATGAATCACTCTAGAGCGGCCCGTTGGGCCTCGGCCATTTCTTTGTTGGCGTGAACCCGGGGTTGCGCTCGGTCGCCTGTCGGCGACCTCGCTCCACCCCGGGCTTGTTTAGCCCGCCTCGTTCGGGGCGAGCGACGCGCACTGAGCCGACCGTTGGCACCTTCGGCCTCTTGTGCCCCATCGCGGAGTACGGAATATTGAACACTTATTTGCGTGCCACCCACATGGAGCGCCGTAGGAACTCCAACCCATGACGTTGGCAAGGGGAACTTGCATGAGTGTCTTGGTCACGATTGATAGCGGTGTTCAGGACCTGGCGGTGGGACTGGTCGAGGCGATCGGTGTGACGATCGCTGCTGCCGGTGTCGATCTCATGGAGGAGTGTCGTCAGGCCGTAGCCAGGGCGAGGATCGAGGGGCCTGAAGGTGGCGATGCACGTCGCCAGGCGGTGCGAGGGCTCTTGCGCTGCGGTGGCTTCAAGCCGTCGGGCGCAACAAGCCGGCACAGGAGTATTTGCTGCGTGTGGCCGGCGAGCAGGGCCAGTGGCCCGTGATTCTCAATGCCGTGGACGTTCTGAATGTCGTGTCGCTGCGCAGCGGACTGCCGATTTCGATGATTTCGCTCTCGCGCATCGGCTCGCCACTGGTGATTCGCTACGGCTGGTCCGGAGAAGCTTTCGTCTTTAACCAGGCGGGACAGACGCTCGACGTGGAAGGATTGCTTTGCATCTGCGGTCCGGAGGCGGATGCGTCAACCCCCGTCGGCACTCCCGTAAAGGACTCGCAACGGGCCAAGGTGACTGCGGAAGATTCGCATCTGCTGGCCTGTATCTTCGCGCCGCGTGCGGCGGTCACGGCCGAGACGCTTGGGTTCTGGACCGAAGAGTTGGCTGCGGGACTGCGGCGGTGGTGCGAGACCAGTGACGTCAACACGCGACTTCTGCCCGCTTCCTGGTAATGTCCGCCGCATGCTGTCAGCCGGGCGGTGCGACAACACAACACGGCCCGTCATCGCTGACGGGCCGTCGGTTGCCTTGCCCCGAGAAGCCGCTCGAACTTCTTTGGCTCAATTGTATGGTGCCCGCGACCCTCAGAGTCGCCGGGCCCTTTCTGGCTCAGGCATCTTCGCCATCCAGCCAGGCTTCAAGCACGTCCTCGGCCAACGTGTCCAGCAGCGAATCCCAGTTCTGATGAAGGACTTGGTCGGCCGTCGGGATCGTGGCTCCCTGACCGTGCCTCTTCACCAATCTGCAATTGCCAATCGGTGTTGGCGACGGGTACCGCGGGGGCGACCACGGTTGCCACCGGGTCCACGACAGCGGTTGCCGGGGGAGCGACATTCAGCGTGGACAGCACGATCGCAGGTTCGCTGGCCAGCAGATCGGGTTGCGAACTGGTGACACGGTTGGCGACAAACAATCCACTCGCCTCGCCCTCCCCTTCCCCACTGCCACCGGCGTTCAGGTGATTGATTACCAGCAGCGCGTCCAGCGGCGACACGTAGTTGTCATGGTTTACGTCAAGCCGCGGGTCGGTGCCGCCTGGGTTGTTTGACTGGAAGCCGGGCTTGTTCAAGGCGTTAATCACCATCAAGGCGTCGATGGGTGACACGTACCCGTCTTCATTGACGTCGAGGAATTCTCCTTCGCCGCTGCCGCCGCTACTTCCGCCGGGGCCGATAATCGTCAGCGCGGCCAAGACCGTAGTTAATATCGGAAATATCGACCGACTCGGGTGGTTCGAAGTACAGCGTGTCGTGAATCGGACTGTTGTCAGCCGGGTTTCCGGTGAACTCGACGACTCCCGCCGCATTCGCCGTGAACGTAATGCGGAACACTTCCAGCAAGCCGTCGCCCAGCGGAGCCCCACCGGCTTGGAACGCCCCCACTTCGTCAATAATTCCTGAGGTGTCCGCATTTCCGGACTTGGCATTCACGTAGTTCGTGGAGAAGGTGATATCAAAACCGCGAGGGTTCGTCGGGTCAAAGACCGGCAGCACCAGTTCACGATTGTACAGAATGTCCAGGTAAGCGGCCGCAATACCCATCTCGTCAACCGGGATCCCCGAACGGGTATCTTGCACGGAAACGACCACCACGAACTGCTGATTGACGTCAATCTCGTCGATGGAGACGCCAGCCAGATCCTGGATATCGATCGAGAGGTCAACGGTCAAGTCATCGGGAGCGGGTGTTTCGAGCACCGTCACCGTGGCAGTGCTCAATCCGTTGGCGTTGCTGACCGTGTACTGGAACTGGTCCAAACGAGCAAACGAAGCGTTCGGTGTGTAGACAATGTAATCGTCCAGCGGATCGGGTGTGCCATTGTTGTTGATGGTGGCCGTGCCCGAACCGGGAACCGTCGCCGGAAATCAACTGCATGGTTCCCAGCACGCCGGTCAGGTCGTTCTGGAGGACGCGCAAGTTGTTGCCGCCCGATCCGGCCGCGACACGATACGTGTCGTCGATAGCCAGCGGTTCCACCAGAGCAGGCTGGACAAACACTGTCACGTTGGCCGAGTCGGTCTTGCCGGTGCCGTCACCGATGGTATAGCTGAATACCTGGGTGGGCGGGCTGAAGACGCCGCGTGCTGGTGAATAGAGCAGGCTTTGCCCGCCTGGAGCAATGACGACCGTGCCGTCCGTTGGCTGCGTCACGGCAATGATGGTCAGGACGCCCGTGGAACTCGGGAAGTCGTTGTCCAACACGTCCAGCGAAACGTTGATCGCGTCTTGTGGAACTTCGAAGTTGTCCGGATTCGCGACCGGCTCGTTCTTGAGTAGCAAGATCGCATGATCTTCGACTTCTCCCGCGCTCGCCGCACCGCCCGGTCCCAAGTTCCGCTCCAGTGCGTAACGGAATCGAGCAAATGAATTGCCGACCGTCACGCCGACCGGGACATCGAACGAAATCACGTGCGTGCCGGCACCCAGTCGCAGGCCGGTGGCAATTTGCTCGCCAGAATCGCTCCAGTCGCCGTCCCGATTGAAGTCGATCCACGCGTTCAAGTAACCTTTGGGATACCCGCCCGTGGAAACGGTCACTTCGATCGAAGCAGTTGAACCCTCATATACGGGGCCTGCAATGTGGACCCCGTCTTCGTCGGCCAGGTTATCCGGTCATCGCCCACGGCGGTGGGACTGGGGAGGCCATCCGTTCGCCGTCCAGCAAGGCCCCAAGTTGGAAGCCGGCCAGGATACCGTGCGAATGCGCCACCAGCGGCGGCCAATGTCGGGTAGGGTGCGGGAGCATCGCCAAAGTCCGCACTCGACGCGTTGCCAAAATCAATATCGCCAACATTCTCTGCTGGAATGACATCCACCAGGTGATAACCGAGCACTGGATAAGTGATCTCCCAACCAGGCGTCAGAGCCTCGCGGATCCGAACTTCGCCCCCCGGGATCCCCACGATCTGGTAGCTACCGTCTGCCGCGGTAATGGCGGCCGGCTCACCTATCGCGATCCGTCCGTCGTTGTTCAAGTCAGCGAAAATGTAAATTCCAGCCATGCCAGGTTCGCCGACATCGTGCACACCATTACCGTCCATGTCGTGCCACTTGACGCCCGATACGCTGCCCGGCAGAGGCTTGTTTCCAAAGTCAATATCTGTGATTGAATCACCGCGGGCGGCGAAGTTGATCGTGTGTGTCCCGCCGGTGGGATACGTCTGTGTCCAATTTGGTGGCAGGACCTGAGCTACCGTGTACGTGCCTGGCGCGACAAAGCTCGAAATCACGTAGTCTCCGGCGAGATCCGTGACGTCAAACGGTTCGCCCGGATCCAGCGTGCCACTTTGATCCAAGTCGATGAAGACAGTCCAATTCGGGATTCCCACTTCGCCCGCGTCTTGAACCGCATTACCATTGTCGTCCCGCCAGACGACGCCCTCGACGGATGATGAGGTCAGCGCATCGATTGCCTTGTCGATGTTCAGGCGGCCACCGGTCACGGTGATACCCCGCAAACTTGGCAGCGGATCCACGGTGCTGAGGATAATGTCCTTGGCTTCGATTGGAGATAGTTCTGGCGCCAGACCACGTACGAGCGCCACGGCGCCCGCGACCATCGGACTGGCCATCGACGTGCCGGAAATCGCGTTGTAGGGGGTGAACGGGTCAAGTCCCGGAGGCCACGTGCTCCACATGCTCTCCGGATCGCCCTCCGCTCCATCGCCACCGGGCGCGGCCAAGTCAACAGATATTTGACCGAAATTGGAATACGATGCCCGGACGTCGGTCGGGCCTGTCGCCGCTACCGTAATGATGCCGTCCAAGTCGTAACTGGCTGGATAGCTAGGCAGAAAGTCGATGTTTTCGTCGTCATTGCCAGCCGATGTAACGAATACGATCCCGGAATCAATGTGCGCCTGGATGGCCGCCTCATGTAACGGGTTTCCGATGGGCCCCAAGCCATAGCTGTGGTTGCTCGATACAACGTTGATGCCGTACTGCTCACGCATCATCGTGGCATACGTAATACCGGCCAATACACCGGCGTCCGTCGGCCCCGCCGCATCTCCGACCCGAATCGCCATGATCTGCACGTCCCAGTTGACGCCCGTCACGCCGATGCCATTGTTGCCCTCCGCACCAATGAGCCCGGACACGTGCGTGCCGTGCCCCAAAACGTCCATGGGGTCCACGTCCGTTGGGCCAGAGCCCGGTGAGATGCCGTAGATGTCGTCCACGTACCCGTTGTTGTCGTTGTCGATACCATCGCCCGGGATCTCCCCAGGATTGTGCCACATGTTGTCATCAAGATCGACGTGCAGGTAGTCCACACCTGAGTCCATGACCGCGACGACCACGCTCTTCGAACCGGTGAAAGTGTCCCAAGCCTCTGGCGCATCAACATCCGCGTCCGGCAAACCACCGGTCAGGCCAAGGTTGTGCAATGCCCATTGCACCGGGAACAATTGATCGTCCGGAAACGTCGCATCGTACTGGTGAATTCTGTTGGGCGATGCAAAGGAGACTTCCGGCTTGGACATCCATTGATCTGCTGCCTCGTCAATGTTCGTGGTTGCCACCCCCATTGTGCCCTGCCCCGACAGCTCGATCCACGCGGCATTCAGCCCGTAGAAAGACTGCAGCAGCGTCGCTCCCTCCTGCGCCAAGATCTGATCACGCATCGCATTGGTGACGCCGTTTTCGAATTGGACCAGTAACTGGCCCTCAACGTAACCGGAGTCACTGCCCGCCTCACCCTCTGGACCACCGTCGATGGGGCCCAAACCATCCACCGAACCGATCCCCGTCAGCAGGTTACGGGTTTCCAGGGTTTCGACTCGCAGTCCCCGAGATCGGGAAGGGTGCGACGCCCATCGGCCCCGGTTTCTGCGGCTCTTACGCAAACTTCTCGACAGTCTTGACTTCACGGTCTTAACCCCACTTGCAGCTGGATGAATTATCAAACGACGTGCAGCACCGAATCACGGATCTGTTCAGTTTAATCGGCGGCGCAAACACACGCTACAATTTGGCACGTCTCGGCCTTTCCAACGCGTCATGTTGCCACCCAATACCCCGTCGAACCAGTTCCCGACCCCAAACGGGCACCACCCAACCGGCCCCCACCGAAAAACGCAGCAGCGCAATGTCAAATGTTAATCTGTGGTATTTGGGGAAATTCGGATAATTTGATCGTAATTGCCAGAAATTCCGTGTCAACCAAATCGTGAGCTTCAAGGCAAGCCGCGAACAGAAAGCCGTAAGATGGCAGCCGTAATCCGCACCTCCATTCCGGTTCCCATCGGTTTCGGCTGGCGTGCTCACCTTCTGAGGGGGGGGGGGGATGTCGGTTGGGGTGACGCCGCAGGGAGTCTCAATAGGCCGAAGGCCATTTCTCACCGTCGCCTGGGTCAAGCCCTCGTTGTTCTACACATCTGCTGCGCACGCTTCCGCTGGGCTTGTCCCAGTGGCGAGCGACAACTGACGAGCTACATTCGGTATCATGCGCATCATCTCTAGCATCGCTTTCTTCTGCTCTCCGCCGGGCCTGCGAGCGGGGGAAGCGGCGACTTTCACGCTGCAGCACCGGCGACAGTCGTTACTCCCACCGGGACAGGCCCGGCGGAGAGTAGAAGATTTGTGCAGGTGGCATGTAGCGAACCAGTTGTGATCCCACTGGGACGGCCCGAATGGTACGAGATTAAGGGTACAGGGCCTCCCGTTCTTCGTTTCTCGGGCGAGTCATTTTGGAGTATTTGCTTTTTCTCAGTTTGATCTTCCGCGGCTCCTTTCGGCCAGGTCGGTCACCAACGTTGTTGGTCGCAATCGACCATAACACCTGGGCGAATGTGGTGTGGTCCCTGGAATCCAAAACAGCGTATTCGATAATTACTTGTACCGCGTTTTTGAAGCTCAGTTTGCGAGGTGTTTGGTCGGTGAGGCGAGCCGCATCACACATGGCCGCACGCACCAAATTATACGCTAACAAATAGTTGTAAATCTCACGACGCAACATCTGGGGGCTTTTGCATCGCAGTTCTTCCATCCCCATCACGGTTTTGATCGAACGTATGTCTAATTCGCAGTTCCAACGAAAGCCATATAGCTCGGCAATAGAACGGGCTGGATAACGCTCTTGGTTAAGCAGAGTCGTGATAATGGTGATCTCTTCATTGCGACCGTCCGTTTGATAACGAATCATGCGCACGTGTAGGAACTTCGGCAACGCTTCCCACTGCTCACGGGTAAACCGGTCGCTGTTGAATTTCGGTCGTTTTAGGGCGACTCGTTTGTCTTCAATACAACGGCACTTGCCCGTGAAGGGAGACGTGCGTGATCCGGCAATTGCACTCACAAAATCAATGCGTCTCTGTTTCAAGGTCGCCATATCGATGTAACTGTCGAAATTCGCATCGGCAACCACCACATCGTCACGGCGAAAAACGGGCATCATTTTGCGGAAAAGGCTTAATTCCCCGGTGTGTTTACCTTCCACTGGCCCAATCTGAACGTCCAGTACAGCTGCACTGCTGAGGGAAACTGCGATAAGCTCTCGGACTTGCGGAAAGCCCAGTCCTGGCTTCTGAGTAGATGGCTGGGGGAATGCTTCTTGATTGGCTTTCGTATCTGCAGCACGCGTTGTACATCCATCAACCAACACGACACGACGATTCTTCCACAACCACGCCTGCGGCTCGCTCCGCTGGATCATGTCGGAACTTCTCTGGAGCAGTTGAAGGAACAATTCTTCGGGCAAACGATGCCGCGCCGTGCAATAACTGTTAGTGTCAATGCTGGCTGGCGGGACGAGCCCAGTGGAAATCAGACTTGTGTAGAACAACGAGGGCAACACCCCAGGAACCGACAAGAACGCCACACGGGCGCCGCACGTTTTGCGTGCGCCGCCCGTCTAGGGGATCTGCCGTGGAGTTTGGCCGTCTGTCGGTTACCACATGTATTCGACGCCAGCGGTGAAACCGTGATAGAACACGTTACTGCTGTTGTTGATGAAGGGACTTCGTACACCGGCGACCAAGGGTGGAGCCGAGTTGAAGTTGTCGGTGGCCAGTGCCAATTCGTCCATGCCCAGACACATGTAACTGGTGCGGAACGTCCAGTGCTGACTTATTCGCCAGAGGAGCGCGACATTGGCTTCACCCAGGAACGCGGCGCCGTCCTCGGTTTCCTTCTCCAGGATGGGATCGACGAGCGAGAACGCGGCGATGGCAGTGCGTTGCGTAGCTCGGTTGCCGTAAACTCCCAGTTTGACTTCACCGCCGATACTCAGGCCGGGCATAATGCAGATCCACAGGTCACCACCCAGTTGACCGCCTGTCAGGCTATTGGAGGTGCTGACCAGATAGTTCATAGAGCCAGGATTGGCGGGAGCGAACGTCAGGTACCGGAAATCCTCAGTCAGGTACATGTATCGGGCACCGAACAACCATGAGCCCTGGACACGCGTGTTGGGGCCCACCCAGCGCTGACGATAGTTCAGCTCGATGGTGTCGAAAGTGGAGGAGTATTCAATGCGCTGAACGGACGCGCTGTCCGTGTCGGTGAATCCGAAGGGAGGTGACAGGCCATAGTCGCTCATGATGGAAAACAGGTCATCGCTGTCGCTGGTCGCCTCGGCTTGCGAAGACCAATTGAAAGCTCCCAGATAGGTCGTCTCCAACAGATTGCCGGCCCCGAGCTGGATGGCGAAGCTGGTACGAAATCCAGAGGTGTCCGAGAAATTTAGTTGGTCCGAGCTGAGTGCCGGGATGCCCGCCGGGCCTTCCGTGGCAAAAAGGGTCGATTCACCAATGTCGTCCCGCTGCAATGTCACCCATTCGGCGGACGCGTCGTACCAGCGCTGAGCACCGCAGCCACCCGCGCCGTAGGGGAGCAGCCAGCGAAGCAGCTTCAAATCAAAATCATCGCCGCCACCGGCGCACATTTCGCAGCCGTAGCCGCCGCAGTAACCGCAGGGCTCGCCTTGCATCGGGTAGCCTTGCATCGGATTTCCGTAACCCGCCGCATCGGCCATCGGCATCGCGGGAGACGGGCTCAGCTGCTGGGCGCGGCACCTTGCGCTGGATCGTAGTAGGCCGCTGGCTGGTAACCATAGGGACCACTCGGTGGCATCATGGGGCCTTGCGGTGGCATCATGGGGCCTTGCGGCGGCATCATGCCCGCTTGGGGAGCCATCATGGGGTCTTGGGGGCCGTATTGGGGCGGCAGACCCATGGGCGGGTAACCCGTCGGCGTGACGCCGTTGGGTGCGAACGCGCTTGTGCGTATTGGGCCGCGGAACTCGGAGTATTTGCCGCGAGACCCGGGATGCCGGACTGCATCTGCGGCCCGATACCGGGGTAGCCCGCCGTTGGCG
Source organism: uncultured Planctomycetota bacterium (assembly GCA_963700575.1). Taxonomy (GTDB): domain Bacteria; phylum Planctomycetota; class Planctomycetia; order Pirellulales; family Pirellulaceae; genus JAJRVM01. The sequence continues at coordinate 279,193 of CAVOYC010000019.1, forward strand.
GCGCCGTGCCCGGATAGGGGGGATACGACTGGGCCCGAGTCTCGTGCACGGCAATCACCAGCGCAATGATTGTCAGCACGCACAGTACCCACGACCTTTGGATTCTCATTGGTAGTTCTCCGCGGCGCGAATGCGAATTGTCAGGGCGCAGCCGTCTGGGCTGCCTGGCCGCTTTCACATGGCGATCTAATGTGGCGATTCGTTTCCTGGCAGCAGAGGACAAACGCATCCCGAGCGTTCACCCATCCGATGTTTATGTGTCCTTGTCATGACCTATCGGTATGGCGCAATAATTAGAACTAACACTTTCGGTGCTCCCAGAATACTTTGGATAATCGGCAAACTCGGCCGTAAAATTTTGCCCTTTCCACAGTTTCACCGGCGAAACTGAGCAATTGTCCTAAATTCCCGCGCTAGAGCCCCCAAGTGGCGTTAAAATGGGAGGCATGAAGTGGATAGGTCGTTATTGCGGCCCGCTGCCTAACCGCCTCAGCACGCGTCTAAAGTCCAGACGAAGTGCCAGAATCTCGCCGGCCGGCGAAGCCTACCCGACCATGCGCACGGCAGACGGCGACGTGTCGCGAATTGCTTGCGGTACTTCGCCCAGCCTGCCAGAATTGATGGCGTTCGCCGATTCGGCGCCGATTGACCGTCACTCGGGCGACCAGCAACAGGCGATCCGCAACCATTGGGGGGGTGAGATGCTGGGCGACGAGCCCGGTGCTGCCGATGGCAACCGTCTACGTTGCGCCTGGGGGGCGAGGCAAGGTGGTCAGTGTTTCGTCACGTTGGAGAATTTGCGCTGGGCCAAGACGAATTGTTCGACACCGCGTCCACGCGGTGTCGCACTGCAGAGGTAGCCCATTTCAACGGACGTGGACGTCCGTCGTACTTCGGTGTGAACAGTGCTTCGCCCCAATTCCTAAAGTCCCAAACTGCAAATCACGCGGTCCATGTAGCCGGTACAGCCACATTCTTGTGGCACGTTTCCTATCGGAAAGGGTTCGGAATTCAGATCCGGCGCAGAGTGGCGAGATGGCAGGCTTTACCGGCGTTGGATCCGCTGGCAGTCGCGGGAAGTTTTTCACTTCGAGTTAAAATTGACAAGACACTTGCAGGGGATTCGGGTCGATGACGGATGCTGGGGAAGTCAGGACGCCAGGCGAGTTTATGCGGTTACTCGAGCAGAGCCGCATCCTGGAAGACGACCAGTTGTACGTCGTGCGAAGCATGCTGAAGGAGACACCTACCAGCAAAATGCTGGCTCGACGCCTGGTGGCGAAGGGGATTCTGACGCGCTGGCAGGCCGGGCAGTTGCTGGTGGGTTGGACCAAACTGCGACTGGGAAACCACAAGCTTTGTCAGCAGATCGGCCGTGGCAATTATGGACGCGTGTTTCTGGCCGAGCACATTCGGTTGAAACGAGACGTGGCGATCAAGACCCTTTCTCGACGTTTCACCCAGCGTCCCGACGTGGTGGACCGGTTTTTGGAAGACGCCCGTGAAGTTGCCACTCTGGACCATCCCAATCTCGTGCATGTGCTGGATATCGACAGCCAAGACGACCAATATTTCATGGTGATGGAATACGTAGTGGGTCGCGATCTACACCGGATTGTGCAAGAAGATGGTCCCCTCGATTTTTCCGCGGCTGCGGGGTACCTTCGCCAGGCTGCGGACGGCTTGGCTTACGCGCACCAAGCGGGAGTCATTCACCGCGAATTGCGGCCGGCAAATCTGATGTTGGACGATAAGGGCGTCATCAAGATTCTGGGGATGGGAGTGGGACGGCTAGTTGACACGGGTTACGGCGTGCAGGCGGAGGATGCGGATACGGTCCCGTTTGCGCTGGCCGACTATCAGACACCCGAGCAACGTCGGGGAGAGAACCAGGGTGACATACCGGGTGATATCTACTCGCTGGGCTGTACCGCCTACTATTTGCTGACCGGCCATCCTCCGCCGTGCGCAGAGAAGGAGGACGAACTGGATTCAACGATGGCCCGCGATTCGGGCTTGGATGTGACACCAGAGCGGCGCGACACGCCGCGCGAGCTGGCGAGTATTGTTGCGCGGATGACGACACCGGAGAGAGAGTCGCGATTTGCCACGGCCGAGGACGCGGCGCTTGCACTGCAGAACTGGCTCGCCGCGACATCCATCGCCCCTGCCGACCAAGCGCTGCCGCCCACTCTGGCCGGGTCCGAAAACGGGCCCGTAAGGACGGATCGAGGGGCCACGGCATCCCAAGACGGCGTGTCGGACGAGGAGGGTCTGCACGCCATCGGTGTCGTCCAATTAGCGAAAAAAGCGGATACTCTACGACAGCGCGGGGGAAGCATCCTGAGCTCGCGCTTCTGGGTTGCAGTAACGGCGCTCGTCGGCGCGGCTCTGTTGAGCTTGGGAGCATTGCGCTACTGGTCCGCACGATCGACGGTCGTTGCGACAACGCAGAAGGAGCAACCGGCGGAAAAACGTACCGTCTCAAGACCGGTGGTGGTCCACGCAGACAGGGGAGAGCGAAAGCGAGACAGTTCGCCAACTCGGCTCACGACGATGCCTCCCGCCGGTGCGGACGCGGCCGCGACGCCAGCGGCGAGCGACCCGGCACCGGGTGGCGGTAGCGGGGAGACGGAACCTGTCGGCAAGAAGGCGGTGCCCGACGGCGATTCCACGACAACGAGTCCGGCGGGCAACCCCGGCACGCCCGAACCGCCTGCCAAGGAAACGCCAGCCGCCAAGAAACGGGCTGTGGATCCCGAGCCGAAACCAGCGCCCCAACCCAAGGCCTCGATAGTCGACGACCCGTGGAAAGACCTTCCCGCCGCAGTTGACCTGCCCGATTTTGACGGTGCGGATGGGGTGGGAATGAGCCTTGCAGAGGTGGCCCTCGCTCCGGTTTCTCTCGCGGCCGGCGATACACTTACTTTGACTTTGGTGGGCGGCGAGCATGCGGCGGGAAAAGGTGCACGGTTTTCTGTTCAGCAGGAGGGTCCCGATGAAAATCGCTCCTGGAATTTCCATTTAGAGAGCGGCCGCGGCGGCGAACATGACGCGTTCACCATTGCCCGTTTGAGTCTTCGCGACGGCCATCTGCGGTTTTGCTGGGAGGCCGATGCAGCGCTGCATGTTCTGGTCCCACACCTGCGCAATTGCGTGCTGCGATTCACGCTCCACGATGATACTCGTGATCTACGACTCCGCACGGCACAGCGCGTTCGAACCGCTCCTGGTCGATTTGACGCGGCAAGAGGTTGACCAGCGGTATCCGCTCAAAGCGGTACCTGAAGTCGCAGCAATTGCGTCTGGAAATCACCCAGTTGAGTGCACCGTTTCCCGCTGCGTACAAGGCGGAACCCGCGCAGGTGATTGCGGCGGACGACGGGAAGATGCTGGTTCGGTTCGGTGAAAATGCCGAAGACCAGGTGCTGATCCTGGAATTGAAGAGTCAGCTAGGCAATACATTGCGACTGGATTGCAGCGCATATTTCGAGGTCACTCCGAAGGTGGCGCGTATTGAGTTGACGCCCAAGAAGGTCAAGGAAGTGACAACCTTCGTCGCGCAGAAGCAGACGATCGACAATCTGGGCGTACAGCGACTGCGCGTGGCTCTCTCTCAGACTCCGCAAGGAGATCCAAAACGCAGAGAAATTGCCGATAATCTCCAACGTTCGGAGGCCGTGCTGGCTGAAACGACCCAGGCCAGTCAGCGCATGGTGACGCTGGCCGAACTGCGCCAAAAGCTGGCAGCGGGGGCCGCGATCCATTTCCGACTGTTCTATCAGGCCGACGACTGCGAGGTCGATTTGTTACAGACCGCCACCGCCGGCGAGGATTAGCCCGAATGATTCACGTAGGGTGGGTCGGCCCGGCCAGCGGCACCGATTTTTTCAGGGTGTGCAATACGAGAACAACGAAGCCCGATCATTGGACGAGATTCGCAACCTGCCGCTGTCCATCGACAGCTCGCAGGGGCCGGTGACGGTGCCCTTGTCGAACGTGGCCACGGTTTGGCCGGGTCAACATTCCGGGGGAAGTACCGCACTAAAATATTGCCCGTGTCAACAACATTTACGTGACCGGCTGTGACGTGGGCAGCGTGGCAGCCGATGTTGGTCGCGTGTTAGGACTCGTCCGGTGGTCAACAACAGTGTCTTGTTCGTGGAATTCTCCAATCAGCTCCGACAACGCGGATACGGTGTGCGCGACGCCGTACTGGCGGCAGCCAGCATCCGACTGCGACCCATCTTGATGACTTCACTAACGCTCGTGGCATCAATAGCGCCTCATTCAGTACACTTGGCCCCCGGTGGCGAGGCGATGATTCCATTGGCTCGTGCGATGATGGGTGGCATGCTTGTCTCGACTCTCTTGACACTCTTCCTGGTGCCCGCCGTGTACGCACTTGTCAAACGCGATGCGCTGGTGCCGCTGAGCACCAACGGCTGACCGCGTGCGCCGGATTTCGTGGAGCACGGACGCTGGAGAGGAATGGCTATGTCGATACGCGGCATTCACCTTGTCAGAAGTACTGATAATCCCCATAATAAGCCCAGTGTCAGGCAATAAGGCGATCATTGAGTCAGGTTGCCGCGACGAGCCCGGATGATTCACGTAGGATGGGTCAAGCTCGCGCAACGTGTTGGTGGGTCTTTACAAGCCGATCAGTTCCCCAGCAACAGCCCGTGTTTGCGCGGGCAGAAAACGAGTGAGCGCAGACCCACCAGCAGCACGGCTTGCTCGACCCACCCTGCGAGTTTCGTGAATTATCCGGACGAGAGCGCTCGGCGGGTAATATCAGTCAAGCGTGGGTCTGTCGCGTCTCTTGCGTTCGATGTTGGTCCGTCGATTGCCGAGCGTGACGAAGGAATGCGGAATTGATTCGAGGTCCCCGCGGTGTTGGGCTGTGAGGGGTTCCCAAGCTCGGATTCTGTTCGCGTGCTGGACCTTTTACGGAGGTGGGACTCTCGGGCTTCGGATTTCAAGGGCGGAGCCATTGATGGACTCGCGCGAGACCCGCAACGGAATGAGTGACGTGGGTAAGAAACAGAAGAATGGTCAGACATATGAACAGGCCAGCGCTCTCCCCTACCGCTATCGCGAGGGCCAACTCGAGTTCTGCCTGATCACGTCGACGGGGAAACGTCGCTGGTGTTTTCCCAAAGGGATTATCGATCCGGGTGAATCGGCTGCCGAAACCGCGCTGAAGGAGGCGGAAGAAGAGGCTGGTTTGCAGGGCGAGATCTGTGACCAGCCATTGGGCGACTACGAGTATCAGAAGTGGGGTCGATCACTTAACGTAGTGGTCCTGCTGATGGAGGTCCACGCGGCATCAGACTGCTGGCAGGAGTCGGAGCTGCGCGACCGGCAGTGGGTCGGCTGCGATGACGCGCGGCGGTTGCTGGAACGGCGCCGCTTGCGGCAGTTCATCCATGAAGCAGTCAAGCGGCTGGAGAATGGCAAGGCGTGACCGCACCTGTCGGCCCCCTCAGGACGGCCCGTTCGCATAGTCGCGAAAACGGCGTTGGATTCGTTTGCTGCGTTTGGGCGTCCACCATCGCGCAAACTCCCACAGCGACTTGGCCAACAGTTCCTTCTCAGTTTGGACGAGCTCCTTGATGTGCTTCCTCTGCCGGGCTTGCGGCGTATCCTTCCGCCACTTCTTGAATCGTTCCACGGCGACGGCGTGATCGTTAATCGCCCCCAGACGATCCTGCAGTTGCTCAATGAGCGGGTAGAGCTGCAGACGCATGGACTGGGGGAACGCTGCTCCCAGCAACTCCATCGCGTAACGGAGATCCTTGCCGCACAAACGAAGTCGATGTAAGGCCTCGAGGTTGTCCAGTTCCTCTGGCTCGGCGGCGAAGAAAGTCCGCGCACATCGGCGCAGCTGGCGCCGCGCCCAGCGATCGAATCGCGGAGCCTGCTGGTCTCCGGCCTTATCACTCACACTCTGGAGTATCTGGTCGGTGAGTTCTTGGAGGCCTTGGTGTTCGATCGCGGAGGCGTACGCATCGCACAGTGGCTGTTGCGCTTGGCGACGTTTCTTGTAGACGCTGTCCAGAAATTTCCGGGCCCGTGGCGTCTGGGCGGATGGTTCATGACGCTGGATCAGCACGTCACAATCGCGTGCCCCACCGGCTGCTCGCCGTATGCGTTTCAATTCTCGACACAACTTCTTGCGCGGTTGCCGGGGCAAGAAATCGCGATAGAGTCTGACGGCGGCCACCGTGCGCCGCGTTGCCACGCGCAGCTGATGTACGTATTCCAGGTCTTCTTCGGGCCGACGGGCCGCCAGCGGCAAATAGTATTGCACCCACTTCAGCCGTGCCTGAACGGAACGGATCGCGACATCCTGGGCCCTATCATCGGGCGCGACATCCAAGATCCATCGATCATCGTCAGTGCGAGTTTGATGTACGTCGCCTGTTCGTTTGTTGTCGGTCGTCATGTGCATGGCGTAAATGCTGCCCGGGTCGGGATGACGCGATTCGTCGTAACACACGTGAGACCCGGTTTCCGCGCGCGCCCAGCTTGTCGGAGACTTCCACCGTTTGAATCTAGCGTGGCCCGCCGCCAAATTCCAGCGGGCCACCCTGCCGGGGTGACCTGCTGGGGGTGACCGCCAGGTGCCCTTGGGAGTGCAGATATCTCGCCTGGCCAGAGCCACGCGCAGCGACCCTCCGCAGAGTGCCCGGGCACAGTCCTCCCGGGCCCTCCCTGATCTGAGCGGCACGACAACCGCACACCGCCACCGTATATTGGAGGAAGGGACGGGACTTGAGTGACTTTTTGCGTGACCCGCGTCACCTGGCCGCCCGGTATTTGACCGCCGCGTCGTCGCCAGTGTGCTGGAAAACAGCTCCCTCTGGCGGTGGTAAGCGACCGCTACGCCAGAGTTCACCCCTCTGGGGGCAAGCCGCACGGGAATTTTTGACATAAGTCTCGCCATGAGAATCAGCACCATTCCGCACATCTATCGCAATGTTCGACGCTGGACGGAGATTCTTTCCGTGCTCAGCAAGTACGGGCTGGCGGATTGGCTGAGCCGTTTGAACATCGAGATGTTCAAGACGCAGTTGAAGGGAAGTCGTGGCGAGGCGTTGGCACTTGCAGACTCCCGAGAAGCGGATTCGCCTGGCGCTGACCGACCTGGGACCGACGTTCATCAAGTTGGGACAGCTGCTGAGTACCCGTCCTGATCTGGTCGGTGTGCCGTTGGCCGACGAGTTGACGCAGTTGCGTGACGATGTGCCGGCCGATGATCCGGCCACGGTCCGCGGATCATCGAGGTCGAATTGGGGCAGCCGGCGGACGAGCTGTTTGCCGAATTCGATGACGTGCCGGTGGCTTCCGCCTCGATCGGCCAAGTGCATCAGGCGCGCTTGCTGCAGTGGAGAGAAGGTCGCCGATCAAGGTGCAGCATGCGGGGATCGAACGGAAGACGTGCGCGAGGATCTGGACGTGCTGGCCGGGTTGGCGATTCTGGCTGAGCGGATTCCCGAATTCGCTCAGTATCGTCCCAAGGAAACGGTGGCGGAGATCGCCCGCATGCTGCGCCGCGAACTCGACTTTGGCCGCGAAGAACGAAACCTGAATCAATTCGCACTCTTTTTTGAAGAGGACACCACGGTCCGGATTCCGCAGCCATTCACGGAACTCTGCACACCCCGCGTGTTGACCATGGAATGGATGGAGGGTTTGAAACTGGCGGATCAGGGATCGATTGATCTGTGCCGGTTTCGATTTGGAGGAGGTTGCACGACGCGGCGCGAACCTCTATCTGCAGATGATCTTCTCCTATGGCTGCTACCATGCCGATCCTCATCCCGGGCAACATCACGTTGCTGCCCGGCAACGTCATCGGGTTGCTCGACTTCGGCATGGTGGGTCGCATTCAGGAACGATTGCGGGAGAACATCGAGCAGATGTTGTTGGCGATCGTGCAGAATGACGTGCCCCTGCTGACTTCTTTGATCAAGCGAGTGGGGTCGCTTGCCGGCCGATCTGGATGAGGACGGGTTGGGGACCGATGTCGCCGATTTCGTCAGCGCCTATTCCACCCAGTCACTCGATCAATTTCGACCTGACCGGCGCTCTGAACGAGATGACCGAGATCATTCGACGCTATCACATCGTGCTGCCCAGCCAGGCAGCCATGCTGATCAAGGTGCTGGTGACGCTCGAGGGCACGACGCGCATGCTCAGCCCGAGTTTCAGCGTGATGGAGGTGATGCAGCCGTTTCATCGCAAGATGCTGCTGCAGCGACTGTCGCCGATGCGTCAATGGCGGAAGCTGCGACGCACTGCGATTGGAAGTGGAACAGCTGATCGAAGTCCTGCCGCGTCGCATGATCGATATCCTCGAGCAGGTTCAGACCGGGACCTTCGACGTCCATCTGGATCATCGTGGACTGGGCCCCTCGGTCAATCGTTTGGTTCTGGGGATGTTGGCCAGTGCGCCTGTTTCTCGGTTCGTCGTTGCTGCTCAGCCGCGAGGTCCCCCCCCTGCTCTTCCCGGAATCGCCCTTTCTCGGCCTGCATCGACTGTCGATTTTCGGTGTCACCGGCTGCTTCGTGGCGGTGCTGCTCGGACTGCGCTTGCTGCGCGCGATCGGCAAATCGGGCCACTTGGATCGCCGGGATTGAGCGAGAGGTTCACGTGCCATGGGGCTGCCCTGGCGGAGGAAAGTCACACTCTCATGCTCCACCCTCAGGCGGCCAGTGGCCACAGCTGATTCGGGCTCCAGAGTGTTTGGACTGGCTGACTTGGAGGGCCTGAACGATTGGAGCCAGGGAATGCGGAATGAGCAATCGCATGTTCACGGCGCATTCCCGATTCGCTCTCCATCCAACAGTTGGCATCACAAACAGCGCGTACCTTACACGCTAAGACGTGAGCAGAGCGCTAGGCGGCCTTATCGACCGGATCTGCCGCTGCCTGGTGGGTGTGTCCGGAGAATTCGACCAACAGCAGTTCAATGCGGCGATTCAACTCGTCCAACTGATCCAGCACGTCATTCTGACGCGCGTCCAGTTCATCGAGCAGTGTGAGTGGTGGTTGCGTGTCGCCGGTCATGGTTGAGTTCTCCCGTTGCCTTGTCTCTCCCCGAAATCGGCGACTGGGTGCCAAGACCTTGCGTATCGATCGCAAAGTACCGGTTGGGGGAACCTGGACGGCGTGGCAAACGGGAGTGAATTTGCGGGCCCCGCGGCCACTCGGCACCCCGAGGTGCCGAGTATCCTCAGGTGTCCGGCACAAGTGGCAGAAATGGTGCGGCACCAATGCCTTAAGTGCCGCCGACGCATCCACACAGAGGCCGCTCGCGGGCCGCCGCCGCGTTTCCACGCCGCTCGAGGAAGGGTCGCGATCCTGCGCCTCGATGTCCGCCGTTCCCTCCGTCTGGGGAGCTGGCGAGGCGTCACGGACGGCCAGGCGGCATTTTTGGTCGTCGGTCGTGGTTCTGCTGGCACCGATCCGATGACGTCGCGTCAGGCTGCCGATTTGCCTGCGTGCGGAGCGGGTCTCCTGGCGGCGCGGCAGGAATTTTTAGTGAATAGCTGATCCTCAATGATTCGCGATTCACGGTTCGCCGATGTTTTAATGCGATGTCGGGGTCAGCCCCGGTGGCGGCCGCAGGGCGTCCTCGACGACGGTGTTGGCGGTCTCTCCCGAGGGGTGGATGACCGCCGCATGGCGACCCGCTGGGGCGGCCTAGACAGTGTCTGGTACCGTAGATTACACTACTTGACCCATTGTAGTTTGTGGCATATTCGCGGAAAGTGGTTGCTGGCCTGCACCCAGATAGGGAGACAAAATGGTCCGACTGATCGTTCGGGACCGCGAAACGATTCAGGAGGCGGTTCGTCGCTTCCGAAAGCTCGTCGAGCGGAGTGGAATCAAGAAAGAAATGCGGCGTCGTGAGTACTACGAGAAGCCGAGTGAAATCAAGCGACGTGCTCGCCTGCGAGCTGAGCGACGTTCCCGCCGCATACGTTTGCTGACCCGCTAGTTCTCTGTAACGCGGGTGTGTCCCTGGCCATGACTCGAGTGCGGCGGTGATGCTCCGCACTTGGCCGCTCACCGATAGTTGCTGGCTCTGGCTGGGTGGCATCGTTGGGCCGCATGGTTGGATGTGGGCCTGGCGGCAGCGGCGTGCGACGGGGCTCTGCGGCGTCAACCCCACACGAATGGGCACTTTCGGCTTCGCCAGGCGCGCGGCGGCAGAACTTGGCTGCGTGTGCCGGGAGCGAAGACTCGACGGGCCAAATCCACGGCTCTCGCCGCACAGAGATGGCGGAAATGGACCTGCGACGCGGGGTCTGCCATATTTGGCTTCGTTCTGGGGCAAAACGTCGTGCACATCATCGTCCGTCGGCCTATAACAAATTGGCCCATCACCAAGCGTCGTCGTTTAGGGCGAAGCTCTGCGGGGCCCGCCAGGCTGCGTTCGCCGGACTGGGCTGGTGATCGCGGAAGTCGACGTGACCCACGGGCTCACTGGCGAGCAACCTTCCCTTCCTCATCTTTCAACGTCACAGCAAGGCAGACCTGACCATGACAGAAGCTCTGAACAAGTACAGCCAACGCGTCACGCAGCCGCGTAGCCAGGGGGCGTCCCAGGCGATGCTCTACGGCACGGGAATGTCGGATGACGACATGAGCAAGGCCCAGGTGGGGATTGCCAGCGTCTGGTTTGAGGGGAACACCTGCAACATGCACCTGAACGATCTGGCGGGGCAGGTCAAGCGGGCTGTGGCGGAAGCGGGCCTGGTCGGCTTGCGCTTCAACACGATCGGTGTCAGCGATGGGATATCGATGGGGACGGACGGGATGAGTTACTCGTTGCAGTCGCGGGACATCATCGCCGACTCGATCGAAACGCTCATGGCCGCTCATTGGTACGACGCCTTGGTGGCACTGCCCGGCTGCGACAAGAACATGCCGGGGTGCATCATCGCCATGGGGCGGTTGAATCGGCCGTCTCTGATGATCTATGGCGGGACGATTCGCGCCGGGCACTTGGGGGACAGAAAGCTGGACATCGTTTCGGCGTTTCAGTCCTATGGCGAGTATCTGGCGGGTGCCATTGACGATGATACTCGGCGGGAAATCGTCCGCCGCGCGTGTCCCGGAGCGGGTGCTTGTGGCGGCATGTATACGGCCAACACCATGGCCTGCGCGATCGAGGCGATGGGGATGTCGCTCCCTTATAGCTCGTCCACGCCGG
>CAVOYC010000020.1:0-211319 GCA_963700575.1 uncultured Planctomycetota bacterium
CCAATTCGGCCTCCGAGTATAGTCGGCTACTATGACCGACATCACGCAAACAGCCGCCGTCATTCACGGTTCACGTTGGAGCCGCACTTTGAGGCGGTTGGGCAGGAACCTGCTGTGCGCCCTCGCCACAGGCTACATTCTGTTTGTTTTTTCCGAGAGACTTTTTTGGACCGCCTGGCGGCCAGGCGACTCGCTGGTGGATCAGATTGTCACATGGCTTGTGTACTCCGTGGCGGCCTACCTGTTTCTTGCGGTGATAGCCTGGTCCCGAGCCAACGACTTCTGGTCAGTCTTTCTGGCAGGTGCATTTTACGGATGGATTATCGAAGGTGGCTTGATCTACACACTTTACGGCACGGAACCATCGGCGCCGTTTCCCGTCAGTATCTCCATAACCGGGCTCTCCTGGCACGCTTCGATCTCGGTCATGGTGGGATGGTGGGCGACCGGCAGGGCGTTGACGGTGTCCCGTCCGCGACAACTGGTGTGGATCTCGCTGGCGATTGGCATCTTCTGGGGCCTATGGGCCATGTTCCTTCTACGGGAAACGCCGCCAATAGTGACTCCCGTTCCCGTCTTTCTGGCAAACGCGGCCCTGTTGACGCTGGGGCTGATGGCAAGCTGGTGGGTCAGCTTTCGCGCCGGTGTGCGAGAATTCCGGCCGGGTGGATTTGGGATCGTGCTCTGCACGCTAGTCATTGGTCTCTTCTTCGTACAGCATGTGCGGATGTTGGGGGTTCTTCCTCTGGTTGTATTCCCTATTGCCCTGAGCCTCGCATTGGTGCCACTCTATCGCCATCGTCGATATGCCAAGCTCTCGTCCGCGTCCAACCTGTTCTCGGGCAGTTTCCACGCGAGCAGGTTGCCGATCATGGGACTGATTCCGTGCGTTGCCACCGTCGTTTACTGTCTCGCAGCGGCCTCGGGTATGGATCGACTCCCTATCAACGTGATTGTCTACTACGTCCTCACTGGTCCAATTGGATTTCTGTTGTTGATTCTCGCGATCTCTGTGTCAATTCGGAGGGTCCGGGCGTAAACAACTGATCGGTCGCGAGGCGTGCCACAAAACCACCTTTTTCTCGGACCGCGAGGTCGCGGTCGCCAACGCAGAAGCCGCTTGGGTCGCCCATCCCACGGCACAATGTTCGATTCGCTATCTCCACCAGGCACACCGACCGAGAGCAGTTTGTGCGGCAAAGAGCGGAAGACCGGTGTCATCAAATTGAGTGCGTGAGACGGTCGGTTCTCACTCTGAATGTTCGGATCAGCTCCGCGGGACAGCAGATACTCGATGATTCTCGGATGAAACGTGAGAAGCGTGCCGGAACCATGTTTGTCGGTTGCGTTTGGATCGGCACCGGCGTCCAGCAGGCGGCGCACCTCATCGAGGTCCCGGGCGAAGCAGGCGTGCTTTAATTGACGCGATGTGGGATCCATGTCATCTTACTTTGTGAAGTGCGGTTCTGTCCTAACGTCCGCCACTCATGACTGTGCCGCTCACTTCCGGACCCGTCGTACAAGATTTGCAGACACAAAGAACTCGAACCATGCACCGTACCCGCCCACACACGAACCCAATACTACGGCTCCCGGCACGGAGACGCCACGCGCAAGCATCATCAGCGTGACAGAAACGCCTGTCGTGACGCCGAATCCCAAGAACAGAATCACATCATTCAGAGTCTTCACCGAGAATGGCACCTCGTGGGACACAACAACCACTGCGGTCTCGTTCGCGGTTCTCATTGGTTTAGGAAGGAGTCTCCTTTGAGTTGCTCGCCCCGCGACCGAAGTTTGGCGCGCCGAGCGGCATTCGAGCGGGAGCTCGTCATGGGCTGGAGGTCCTGTCTTATTAGCTCATCATTACCGATCATTGCAGTCGGGGCAGGGGGATGGCGAGGCCGTGCCGTTGGGCCTGGAGTTCTTCTATTTCGTACGTCCCGTAGAACGGCACGTGCGCGTCGAGCCAGAGATAAAACGTGCGGAGATGCTCGTCGGGCAACTCCACGTATCGGCGGTGCGCGTCGCTGACCAAAATCGCCGACAGCGGGCTGGCGTCGGCACCCAGTTCACCGGGACGTGTCACACTATCCGGCGAAGGCCAACGGAGGTACGGACGGAGGTTCACGTAGGAGCGGCTGAATGATCCGTCGGTTTCGCCGGTCAACACTAACGGGCTCTTGTCCATTCCGGACGATCCGTCGTGGCAGTCCACACAGTAGCGGTCCAAGAGCGGCTGAATCAGCCGAGGGTATCCGAACGGCCTCGTACCATCCGGCCCCGGTTCAAGGGTGGACGGCGGTCGAAGCGCCGCCAACACCGGCCGAGGCGTGGTGGTCGTGCCGGGTGGTTCGTGACAGCCGACGCACCCCCGCCGCTCACCACTCTGCAGATAGACAATCGAACGCATTCCCTGAACCGCTCTCCCCGTTGCATCGACGGCCTGAAAATAGAGTGGTTTTCCGGACGGGGCGCGGAAGTAAGCCGAGCCGTCCTGCTCGACAGGAACGGTTCCCAGCAGCATTCGTGCATTGGCCTGATCGGGATGCCCGATACACGGGTCGCTCGCGCGGTCGGTTCGCGACTTGGGAAACAATTGGAGCACGCGCAAGTGTGTGATCCGCCGCTGGGAAGGAAACGGCAGCACGCTTTTTCGGACGTCGCTCAGCAGCAACTCGCCTTCCTCCGATCCGCCTGCATGGGCTAAACCGGCGGGCACAGGGGGCACGCGGCGAGGTGCCAGCGGGATCGGGTAGACGGCCGAGATGCCCTGGTGGCGATAGAGCAATTCCAGGTTGCCGAAGCAGTCGAAGTAGTACAGCCCCGTCTCGGTTCCTCGATACTCGCCCGTGTAGCCGCCGGGCAAAGGCTCGTGGCTGAAAGCGACAAGAAAATACTTCTCCGACAGCGGCCAAGGGCTGTAGAAGTAGGATTTGGGCCAACCGTCCGATTCGGCAAAACAGACATCGGGCGTCAGGCAGCGGAGCGCTTCGGTGCGGTCTTCACCAGTTTTGGAGTCGAACGCCACTTGGGAAGGATCGAGGATCATCAATTTACCGCCGACGTTGGCGTGATGGCCTCCCGCGACGAAGAGAATCTGACTGGAGCCTGGTATCGCTTTCGCCTGAAAGCAGGCCCAGGGGCGAGTCGTATAGTTGCCGAACAGGACGCTGGGGTTGGAACCGTCGGGGTGGCATGTCCACAGGCCATGAAACTTGGCTGCGTTGCGATCCACGTAGTCCCAACGCGTGTAAATAATCCGGCCGTCATGCAACACGCTTGGATGCCACTCGTGGGTCTCGTGAAAGGAGAGAGTCCGCAGATTGGCTCCGTCCCCGTCCATGCGGTGCAGGGTATAGACCAGTTCCGGGCTGCCTCCGCCACAGCGGAGCTTGCTTCCACGTCGCGTGGACTCAAAGGCAATACTACCGTCCGGCAAGGGGCAGGGATCGAAGTCGTCGTAGGGGCCTTCGGTCAGTTGGCGGAGGTGTTTCCCGTCGACATCCATCGCAAACAAGTGAAACGTGTTGGTCTTGACTCCGGGATCCACCGGTGCCTGTCCGTAGCCGGAAAGCGTATAGGGATCTTTGCCCGATGGATCGGCAAAAGCAAAGTAAACCGTGCGGGCATCATAAGACAAAGCCAGGGTGACAAAATGGCCGCGTGGCAAGAGTCTCTCGGTGAGGTGCCTTGTTTTCATCGACCGTCCGGGATCTTCCAGGACGTATACGCCGCCACCGGTCTCCGGAGTGCGGAACTGCGAGTTCTGCGCGCCGCTTTGCGGATCATGACCGTAGGCATAGTACCAGCCGAGGTACTCGTACAACATATACCCAACCTCCCGCTGGCGCTGCATGAAGAGGATGGGGTGGGAGCGGATCAAGGGGTTTTTCAAAGCCAACTGCCGCGTGACGGTCCGGATACGGCGGTAGAGTCCGAGCCGATCCGACGGGTGAAGCGACGAGGTCTCGCTGCTCTGTGCGACCAGTTGCTCGATTTGTGCCGCCTCGGATTCCAGGTTGGCGACACCTTGCGTGGTGAGGAGATCTGCGAGCAGTCGTTCGGCGCGGCTGAGAGCCGCTTGGATGGATTCGGGCGAGCCAGCCGAGCGTCCCAGGCGAACCTCTTGCGCGTCCCAGTCGGCCCACACGGCTTCCCGCATGGCGGCATCATCGGTCGCTTCGGGTTGGGCGGCGACGAGCTGCACTGCTCCTCCGAACGCCAGAGCGAATCCAAGCAACTGCAGGGAACGAGAAAACATGGTCAAGAAAAACATGGTCAAGACGCTGCTCCTGTATGGCAATGATGGACGACTCCCGCTCCTCAGACGCTGTTATCATACACGCCCATGTCACCCGCACGCAAAACTCCTTGCTCCAGTCAACTTCCCTTTCGCTTGTGAGATCATCTTCAGGGCTTATTAGCAGTGGCTTTATCGCCACCGGGCTGGTCCCGGTGGTAGAGCGTTTGACAACTAGCGTCGTTTTTCGGCTGCCAGAGTAGTCACCAAACGTAGAACCACCGGGACGAGCCCGGTGGCGAGGGACTGTTACGGAGACACGCGTTTACGCACATCCATCGCTGCAAAATGGCGTTGTACAACTAATCACCAATCATCCCGCCGACCTTGCAGCTTGTCGGAAACCAGTTACACAATCTCATTTACTGTGCAATCGTAGCGAGCCGATATGTCTCATTTGAGATGTTGGTCAAAGAAGGCGAACGCCTCGGCCTGCATCTCGCGTGTGAACCGATGTTCCGTATCATAGAAGCGTCCCGAAAACCGCTCTGCGGCTCCTGCCTTATCGTAGATCGCGGCGATCTTGGTGACGGCTTCCTGCATGCCGGAGAGTGGGTACAGAGCGTCGTGAGTACACTGTTGGACCAACAACGGCTTGGGAGCCATCATTGACACGACGTCAGGCAGGTCCAGGTATCGATGAATCGTCGGCGGGAAGTGCACCCAGGAATGTGTGTCGAGATGCGAGTGAATCATCGAACGCGTGGTGGACATAAAGCCCACCACGTTTGCTGCCGCGATCCGTTCATCCAACCCGGCCAGATAGAGTGAACGGTATCCGCCAAGTGAAATGCCATTGCAGCCGATACGTTGCGGATCGACTTCAGTTCGAGTGAGCAAATAATCGACGGTCCGCATGTCATCCCAGTGGACGATACCCTGCCAGGTCATGCCGGCGTAAAGCAGTCCCTTCACCAGCGTTGCTTCCTTCCGCGCATACTCGGCGCAGGTGTTCGATGTCTTCGACACTGCTAAGCGAACGATCATAGCCGTATCGCTCGAGATCCACGTCCATGATCGTCCGCCGTTCACCGAAGAAGAACGCGTCGATCGAAATGACAAAATATCCTCGGCGTGCCAATGCGGTACCGGTCGCCTGGCCGTCATAGACGTGGTCGTGATAGGCCTTCATCACGGGGTGGTTTCCGGCACCCAGGTCCGTGACTTTCTCTTTGCCAAAGGGAATCATCCCTCCATGCGAGTGCAAATCAATGATCGTCGGCAAGGGTTTCGTTGCGGCTTTGGGATATTGAACGTAGGCCGGCACGCGAAACTCGGGCGTGGTCGAGAAGACGATCTTTTCGCGGATGATGTCGCCCAGGTCTACTCGTTCCAGCAACTCAGATCGCGGCGCGACAGGTTTCGGACGATAGAGCAGCGCATCGATGATTTTGTCTCGCGAGGCCCGTTTGAATTCATCGAGACTTGAAAACCGGCTGCCCAAGAACGAGTATTCAAACTCGTGCAACGTGGCCAGTTTCTGAATATCGGCCAACACGCTGCCCACGTCCGCCGCGTTCGGCTTTATCATCCGAGGGATGTCACGCGCGATCGTGTTCTCTGAGGTTTCAGCCCCGACGGCCCGTCCCAGCGGCTCGTTTGAGGCGAGCCACGCACCGGCAGCAGCCAGGCCCGTTGCCCCGAGGAAGCGGCGCCGCGTCTCTCCTGGTTGCGAGTTCTCGGTCATGGTTTCTCAACCCTCCGTTTACGTGACAAACTTCACCGGTCCCGTCGTGCGCCGCTGGCCCGGATGATTCACAGAACTCGTAGGGTGGGTCGAGCAAGTCGAGCTGCTGGTGCGTCTTCACTGGCTCGTTGTCTGGCGCGCACAAACGCGGACTGTTGCTGGGGAGCTGATCGGCTTGTGAAGACCCATCAACACGTTGTGCGAGCTTGACTCACCTTACTTGAATAATCCGGACAAGTAGCTTTACCAGTTTTCGCGGATCGTTGTCAACGGTTCGTCTGTTGTGTCGCTCCACAGCCGATCGCCGCTTCACCGCACCGCTTTAGTCGCGTTGGCCGTGGCGGCCTGCAACTGCTCGGCGCGGCAGTAGGCTCCCGTGTTGGAAAAGCACATGACGAAGTCCTTGCATGACATGTAACGGCCGGGCCATTTGACCGCAGCTTCGTCCATGATCTGCTTGCCTTTCGCATAATAGGCCTCGCGATGTGCGTGATCTTGCGGAGCGTAGAGGGCGCAGAGCAACAACAGCTGTGCGGTCCCGCAGTGTCCGGCAAGATATCTCTGGTAGTCTTTCGGTTGGATGTCGAGATAATGATCGCCAATCTCCAACATCTTTCCCAGAACCGTCTGATAGTCCCGGTCCTTCTCGTCTCGCTCACGTTTCATATCGAGGAAACGGCTGCAGGCATTCGCGAACAGCCTGGCCGCCAGATGGTCGTACTGCCCCACCGGCATTGGCCGAGCCATGGACACGACCTTCAGCATCGCCTCGTAGTACTTAGGCTCGCCCGTGAACTGGTAAGCATACACGAAGGTAGTAA
Organism: uncultured Planctomycetota bacterium; assembly: GCA_963700575.1. Lineage (GTDB taxonomy): Bacteria > Planctomycetota > Planctomycetia > Pirellulales > Pirellulaceae > JAJRVM01. The sequence goes on from CAVOYC010000020.1 coordinate 6,812, forward strand.
GAAAATTCCCCAGGCCGCGGCGGTCCCCGTTGCCCAGATCGCGCAGCCAGGTGCCGTTCAGACACCAATGTTCAGCCACTTCCAGAAATGCCTCGAGCGAATTGCGGTCCCCCGTCAGGTAATAGTGCTGCATCAGATGGCTGACGTAACAGTGCCCTGCGTTGGGACCGCCACTCTGATACGTGATGCCGTACTTCGGCCCTTCTCCCGGATACATCCGGTGCGTGCTACGGTAGGCAGCCGTGTCGTGAGTGGTGTGCGTGAACGGACCGTGTGCGTAGGCGCGAGCCGGTTCGGCACTCGAATGGTAGATGCAGATGTCGGCGTAGTGACGGCTCATGACGTCCCCCAGCCACATCCAATGCGGATCACCGCGCCGCAGGCCCTGTAGCATCACTGTGTAATTGACATCGTATTCATTGCCGTAGTGGCTGATGGGCTGGCGGCCGAAATGGTGTTCGGGATGGTCTCGAACCATGTCCGTGGGCGCGCCTTCGTTGTCCGCAAACGTATCGCCGAAGTGACGCCAACCATACTCGTCGATCTGCTCCCACTTGGACTGAACGGTTTCCGCTCGATCCCCACTAGGGTGCACGAACGCGTCGCAAGTCTCCTCCATCGCCGCGTGTGCCCGCCGATCAAGCGGGGCTGTGATCCAGAATGCGTTGGAAGCAATCACTGCCTCGGGATCAGGTATCGGATACAGCGGACGCTGAAAGGCGGTCAGCCGTTGCTCGGCTTTCTCGGCCGAGTCACCCTTACCGCCGAATACAAACAGCATCTCGTGAGTCTTCTGTTCACCCCCCAAGAGCTCATGGACACTGGCAAACTCGCCCGGCCACAAGGCGAGTCGCAACACTCCGTTTTGAAAATCCAGGGCCTTGGGAAAATTCTGCCAGAACTCCCGCACCGCGACACCCGCGAATCCTTGACCGGAGCGCACGATCAGCCAGCCGTCGGCGCGATGGCCCTCGTCTACCTGGCTGCCGCCCGCATAGACGCGGTAGCCACGAAAACTTGTCCGGACTTGATAGTCTTTGTCGATGTGATTAGCCGACCGCCAGTTCTGGCCACCGGAAGAATCCTGATAAAGTTTCAAAGGGGTACCGACAGCGCCGTCCATGGATGGCTGATCGGTTTCCAATCCCACGCGACATGACCAGTCATCTCGGACAGTCACGGGCAGGCGAATGGAGAAATCTTTCATGAAAATCGATCCACCACTGCCCAGGTCCCACACATTGCCTGGATGATGTTGTGCCGCCGGATTGTGGAGCGTGAAAAAAACGCGCACCTCCGACTTGCCGGCATAGAAGTACATCCGACAGACGAACCGCGCCAGCGGCAGCCCGCCCTGACGTGGTCCGATCTCTCCGCGAACAACCAGCCCCACCCGCCGCGGCCCGGCATCCTCGAAGGCCGCCATGGAGGGAGTTTCATCCGCGCGATGACGATCTCCTCCACTCGCTTCGAGTATAACCCCACCCGCGTTCGCTTCTGCAGTCAGCAATTCAGTGCCGTCAACGACGACCGAATCGAAGAGTCGGAATCGGTGAGTGTCGATACGGAATCTCGCTCCGCCGGTGTCGATTTCGGCAAGGCCGTTGACAAGTCGATAGGCCAGTGTCGCGGAGGTCGGCGCCGGAGCGGCGTTGGCGGTCAAACGGTACACGGCCTGGCCCTTGGCAGGCACGTCCACGTCGAAGTCCAGCAACACCCATCGTGGCGAACCATCTTTGTAGCGGTTCGTCACCAGGATCTGAGCCGGCACCGACGTGCCGGCGGGTCCCAGAAGCGTTAGTTCCGACGAGTCCTCGCAGAACCGGCGCACCAGCGGGACGCCACACGTGATCGGTTCGTGGATCCGTGCCATCGGCAGAGCATTTTGAATCGTCACATCGATTGGATCACCGATAACCGTGCCGGGTGAACCCCATCCCCAGAGCACCCCCCACGCCAGCGCGATGAAATAGATCGTGTTCCTGGTTCTTGACACCGTATTGGCTCCTTGCTGAGGATTCGTCGTCGCTCCGGCGAGCCAGGCTGCAAATCTCCCTCGAGCAACGTCACTCGGACCAACCCGGGAGCGAAATGGTCGCCTGGTAGTTGGAGTGGTTGTAAAGCGGATTGCGCACCGGCTTATAGAGCCTGCCCGATATCGGATTGTCATCCTGGGTATAAACCCACAGCTCGTAAGGGTCCCACACGACGATTTCATCTCGGCAGTCTCCCGTCAAATCCAGGACGGCGTTACACAGATCCGGGTGCCCGTCATCGGGAAACAGCATGGCGCGGCGGCCGTGACCATCGAACATGCCTCCCTCGTCCACATTGGGTGAATGCACGAAGTACTCCTCACCCCGAGCACGCGGGAGAACATGCCCGACCTCAGGCCGTCAAAATCATCGGTCAGTAGCGTCACGTCATCGCACTGGGCGGGGCGTGCGCAGGCAAGGAAAACCAGCAAGAACGCCACGAAGGTCGGTCTCAAAATGTAAAACGGTACTCCTGTGTTCCCCATCGGCCTCGTTTTGAATTGCTCGCTACGCGCAGGAACAGCGTCTCGCATGTGGCGCGAGCATGTGATGGTACGCATGGTTCACCCTCGTGACCGGCGGTGTGGGGAAAGCGGTTTAGCTCTGGCGTATGTATACCATGTGTCTGTGTTGCACGCACGCGAATCGGGTGCGGAATCGGTGTGGCGATCCAGTATTTGCCGTGCCGTCGAAATTCGGCGAGAATGGCGGTCAACGATCCACGCGCTTGACACGCTCCGACGCCACATGCCGGGCAACAAGAAATGAGTCATCCCATGAGCAACCGCCGATGGCGCCACGCCGCGATACCGTTTCTGACTTTATTGGGATTGCTGAGTGGCGAATCGACGGCGCTCGCCGACCCACTGCGAGTCCTCCCGCCCGGGCAACCGCCGGCAGACACACGAAGGGGCCCGCTGCGCGGCGAGATGGGTGACTTCTGCTTCGCGTCCGCCGCCTCTCCGGAAGCTTGGCGGTCACGCAGCGCGGCAAGTGCGTCAGATACTTCAGGTCACGCTCGGACTCTGGCCGACGCCCACCGGATTACCGCGCGAACCGCGGATTCACGGCAAGATCGAACAGGAGGACTACACGGTTGAAAAGGTTTATTTCGAGAGTGTTCCAGGGCTCTACATCACGGGAAACCTGTATCGTCCGAAAGGGAAAACTGGCCAACGGCCGGCGGTGTTGAGTCCGCATGGGCATTTTCCGGGCGGCCGCTTTCAGGATGCCGATCGCGAAACGGTCCAGCGACTCATCGCCCAGGGTGCCGAGCAGTACGAAGATGCCGCGCGGAGTTTCATGCAATCACGGTGCGTGCAACTGGTGCGGATGGGATGTGTGGTATTTCACTACGACATGATTGGCTACGGCGACTGCCAGCAGATCCCGCTGGACGTGGTCCATCGTTTTTCGACGCGTCGCGGAGACTTCCAACAGCCGCCGCCGCGCGGTTTCTACAGTGCTTCGGCCCTGCTGCAGCTGCACAATCCGATGGGACTTCATACATACCATTCCATGCGGGCGTTGGACTTCCTGGTCAGCCTGCCGGACGTAGATCCCGCGCGGATCGCGGTGACGGGCGGGAGCGGTGGAGGGACCCAGACATTCATGCTCTGCGCCATCGATGACCGGCCGCTTGTTTCGGTGCCGGTTGTGATCGTTTCTACGACGCGACAGGGCGGATGTACTTGTGAAAACATCAGCGGATTGCGGATCGGCACCTACAATCTTGAATTTACTGCCTTGCACGCACCCAAGCCACTGTTGTTGATCTCGGCCGACGACGACACGCGCACGATGTCGGACCGAGGATTCCCCGAACTGCAGCAGCACTACGAGATGCTGGGTCAAGCGGACCATGTCTCCCACGTAGCGCTGCTGCAATTCCCGCACAACTATAACATGGTGAGCCGCACGGCCATGTACGATTGGCTGAACCGGCATCTTGAACTCGGGATTCAGGAGCTGATCCGCGAGCGCCCCTATCAACACTTGTCTCGCGAGCAACTGACGGTTTGGAACGACAACCACCCAAGTCCAGCGGCCACATCCGAGACAGAGTCGGCAGTGCTCGCCTGGTTGACCGAAGACGCCAGGCGACAAATTAACGCTTTAGTCCCGCACGATGCCGAATCACTCGAACGGTATCGCCATGTCGTCGGCACCGCCTGGGAGGTCCTTCTCCGACGCTTGCCGCTGGAACCCCGCATTCAATTCACACCGGCGAAAACGATGGATCGGGGCGACCATCTGCTGACGCTGGGCATTCTCAGCTACGGCAGTATCGAAGATCATACTGCGGCGCTGCCAATCGCATGTTTCTCACCGAAGAAGTCTGGATCCCGCACCGTGATCTGGCTTGATAAGACCGGCAAAGCGGGACTCGTTGCGGCCAATGGTTCTCTGACCAGGCCCGTGCGCCGTCTGCTCGATGCGGGAGTAACGGTGATCGGCGTCGATCTGTTGCAGCAGGGCGAATTTTTGCCAGAGGACCGGTCGAATCAGCGGCAACGTTCCCTGGAAGGCGAAGAAGGGTTCGCCGGTTGGACCTACTGCTACAATCTTCCCCTGTTTGCTCGTCGCGTCCACGATGTACTGGCAACCGTAAGCTGGGCCAGGCGTGACGGCGGGCCGCAGTGCCAGGTTGACCTGGTTGGGCTCAACGGTGCCGGACATTGGACTGCGGCAGCTGCCGCACTCGCACGCGACGCGGTTACGCGCGTGGCCATCGACACCGCCGGCTTTCGCTTCAGCCGGTTGAACGATGTCTACGACGTCGATTTTGTTCCCGGGGCGGCGAAATACCACGATCTTCCCGCGTTATTGGCACTTGCCGCACCAACACGTCTGTGGCTTGCCGGCGAAGGCAAGAAGCCTCCTGCGGTCATTCGCGCCGCTTACGCGGCCAGTGGGAAACCAGAGCGACTGGAGATGTTTTCGGACGCATCGCGAGAAACCGCCAGCGCTGCCTTGGACTGGTTACTCGGCCAACCGTAAACGAGCCTGCCCAACACCTCGCGTCCCTCGTTGTTCTCGAGCCGGTGGGCTAACGGGTACACTTCTCTCCCGCCTCATCGACCGCCGGCTCGAGAACAACGAGGGGCAGGCTAAAGTGTGGATCGCTATGGGTAGCTGGTCAGTCGTATTCCCACCGGGACAAGACCGACGGAGAATGCCAAATTTTGGGTAAGGATCGGGGGAAAAATAACTTCACCTAGTTCCCTCGCCCCTTTGGGGAGAGGGTAGGGTGAGGGACTAGCAAATCTGGAAGTTATTTCTCCCTGGTTCCTAAGGGCAAGGCATGCATGTGCGGGGCTCATACCGCTTCGCGCCACATGTGTCCCATCCCTCTGCTGCGCGTTCTTGCACAAGCGCGCACGCTGCGCGCGTGTTCCATGCTGAAACTCCAGCGATTCTCAGTCGGCAGAATCTTTTCGACGGTCCTCGATCGGCACCTCGGCGTCAATCGTGTTGTCGACAAGCGTCAGCTGGCCAACCTGTGGTTCGATCAGAATTCCGACCCTCTGGCGACGTTCTCCCTGGTCCCTGGTATCGCGAATCGTGTTTCGCTCGAACACCAAGCCCTGCGTCTCGCCCCGGATGCGGATTCCAGCAGCCTTTACGGCCGTACCATTGTCTTCGATCGTATTGGCGATCAGCCGATTGCGATGAGCAGCCATCCCGGCCGTCTCATTCCGAAAATAGACACCCTCATGTCCATTTCGGCGGACCTCGTTCCGTTGAAGCAAGTTATCTGAGTCCTTGTGTCCGATGGAGATCCCGTACTGCCCATTGTTTTCCATGAGGTTGTCCTCGAACAGACCATGCCGCACTCGCCAGCACAGGAAGAGTCCGTCCGTGCCGTTGCCTCGAGCCACGCACTTGCGCACCACCGGCCGCTGCGAGCCGCTGCCGGGATGTAAACCAAGAGCCGCGTTACCGATAGACTCGCAACCCTCGACCACGACGTCATTCGATTGCTGGAAGCTGATCCCATCTCCATGATACGCTTGTACAGTACAGTTTTTGATGACACTGCCGTGACCACGGAACAGGTAAATGCCAGCCCCTCGACAACCGTTCAACGCTACGTTGTTGCCTTGGTCACCGTCGATGACCAGGTTCTCGACCACGGCACCTTGGATGTTACAGCCGCTGACGATGGGGAAAACGGTCGCGGCTTTGGCGTTTTTATGTACCATACAGTCGGCCATTAACGGGTGGTCGATCGACAACGTATTGCCACGTCGTCCGGTAATCCTGGCTACGGTCGTATGAAATCCACCCGCAGAATCGTCCCAAATAGCCACGCCGCAGCCGACGTCGAAACCGGCGGGATCCTCCACCGTGATTTGTTCTTCTCCAAAATCGCCGTCCAGGACAAGCGGCGAGGTGTGGGCGGCGGCTTTGCACAGCCGAGTTTCACCGGGACGACCTCGCACAGTGACGCGCGATCGCAGATGGAGCGAGTCTCGCATCAGGTAATCACCCGCACCTATCTCCACGACCCCACCTCCCAGGCCCGCGACGTAGTCCACAGCCGCCTGTATGGCACGATTATCGCTACCGACCAGATCGGTATCCTTCAGCCCCACAGTGATACGTGGTAGCTCCTCCATCTGTGTGTGCATCGCGAACGGAAGCTGGCGTTCATCCGGACGCGGCGCAAAATCGGTTTCGTCGCCGAAGGAGCTCAAACGAATCAGTAACAACAAGCACAGCGCCGGCATCAACCGGCGCACAGGGGCCACAGGATGAAGGGCCGCGTTTTGCTGATCGTACCAGTTGGCTCCGGACTGCTCGGAATTGAATGGACCTGATTTCATCACTGTCCTCGTATGACTGACGTAGATTTGTTGACGATCGCCTGCTGCAAACCGGACACCGGCAACTACGCGCCGGGACCTCGTTCCCGCGGATTATTATAGCCCGTTGGCTCCCCGCCGACCTCGTGTCGGTGGTGCCGGGTTTGGAAACTATAAGGCAGTGCTCTTTGAACTGCGGCCGAGCAAAAACGTTTCCAACTTGCCGGCACGTCACCGAGGCCGAATCACACCGCGGGTTGTTTCGGTCTCGGCAGAGTACCGATGGAATTCACCACCTCCGCTCGACCGAGCAGTGTTCTAACGGCTCCAGGTAGTTATCAAACGGGCCTTCCACCGGCACAAGGCCGGTGGCGGGCAATTCTGGGTTTGGAAACCATAAGGCAGTGCTCTTTTGAACTGCGGCCGAGCAAAAACGTTTCCAACTCGCCGGCACGCCGCCGAGGCCGAATCACGCTGCGGGTTGTTTCGGTCTCGGCTGAGTACCGATGGAATTCACCACCTCCGCTTGACCGAGCAGTGTACTAACGGCTCCAGGTAGTTATCAAACGGGCCTTCCACCGGCACAAGGCCGGTGGCGGGCAGCCCTGACTTCGTGCACGCACGTTAGCGGTGGCCAACAGCCTCTTAGGAACCGGGGAAAAATAACTTCCAGATTTGCTAGTCCCTCACCCTACCCTCTCCCCAAAGGGGCGAGGGAACTAGGTGAAGTTATTTTTCCCCCGATCCTTAGGCCAGAGCGTCTTTGCAGAATTCGACGCACTTGATGACTTCCTGCACGGCGTCGGAGCTCGTGGGGACTTTGTATTCCAGTTCGATATCGGCCGGGAAGGTCAATTTGTTCCGCTTCATGTACTGCAACACTAACGCGACGGGAGTATCGCCCTGGCCGAAGGGCATGTTGGATCCGTCGTTGACCTTCCGGTCTTTGATGTGCAGACTCAAGATGCGGTCCTTGAATTTCTCGATCAGCGGCAGCGGCGAATGGTTGGTGCCGGCCACGTAGTGCCCGATGTCCAGGTTGATGCCAAGGTATTTGCCGTGCGAGAGGATCTCGCCGTCGTACGTGGTGGGGGTCAGTTGCGTGTGATTGTGGAAGCCAATCATGATCTCATGCTTGTCAGCGATGGGTCCGAGTCGTTTGGCCGCGTCTTCGGACAGTTCTCGAGTGATGCCGCGTGCCCCGAGCGCTTTCGCGACTTCGAAGTAGTATTCAATTTGTCCATCGGGCATGTTCGCGTTCCCAATGTCGCCGAATTTGACAATGTGGATATTGACCCCGGCATCGTTGTACATTTTTCGCAAGGCTTTGAAGCCATCCATAGACGCGGAGAGCCGCCAATCGAGCAATGCTTTTCTAGCCTCTCGACCGCCCGCCGGTGCGCCGGCGTACTGCTCGGCGGCGTCGCCCATCAACTCGATCGAGCTGATACCGCATTGCGTGATGTATTTCAGCAGATCTTCGGCGGAACCTGGCAACGAGCGGTAGCTGTACGTGATGATGCCGATTTGGACGCCGTTAAAGTTCGAGTCAGGCTTGGCGCTCATCGCGCCGCGAGCGTTGTCGGTGATCATGGTCGAAGCAGCCAGTGCGGCTGCGCTGCCGAGGAACGTTCTGCGAGAGAGTGTCGTGTCGTATTGGTACATGATTTTCCTCACGAAACAGATGGTGTAATAGCGGCCCGACTCACAGATGTTTGTTCCGCGGACGGCAGGATACCGCAAACCACCAGGGAAATCAAATCCGCGGGGTGGACTCGATCTCGGCACAACATCGCAATTGTCCGCATTGCGTAGCGGCTGAATCGGGAGCTGGGACCGCGAAACTCGCCGCGACAGAAAGCGCTGGGCAGAATCTGTTTCCTTTCGCACCTTGGCTTTTTCAGGCCATGGTGGTTCGCTGCTGAGCGATCTGGCGGAGCAGCGCTTTCTGGGGATTGCTGAACTTGATGATCCCCTCTTCCATCAGGAACCGCTCGAGTTGCTCGAAATCAACTTTTTCATCGATTTCCGCCAGCACTTTCTCCGGAGGTAGTTGATCCAACTGCCGATCGAATGCAAGCCCGCTCCGTTGGACGGCCTCGTTGGTGGCTGGGGGGTTGGTTTGGATGTCACTGCCCGCGAAGGCCTGGACATACTTCCAAGCCGGATCTTCCGGTCTCTTGGTGCCGGTGCTGGCGAACACGATTTCCTGTTTCAGCGGCAATTGTTTATCGGACCAGAAGGTGCGGTTTTCGGTCCAAATCCGTTTGGCATTTACGATGCCCACCAGTCCCTGCGCCGCTGGGGAGAGTTGCGGAACGTGCTCTTGAGTGTACGCGTCGATACGTGAGACAAAAATGCTGTATACGCTCTTGAAGTGATCGAAACTCGCGCGCCGCTGAGCGCCACGCCAGACCGCCTCGCGCGCTAACCGATACTGACGGGATGTGAAGATCAGCGTCACATTCACAGAGACTCCCAACGCGACAAGTTCCTCTAACGCATTCAGCCCGGCGGGTGTCGCGGGTACCTTGATCATTCGATTTTCGTGTGACTTTGACCATCGCGCCCCCAGCTCGATGTACTTTCGAACCCGTTCGTCGTGCGTCGGCCCCAACTGTGGATCTTCGAGAAGAGGGTCCAGCTCGAAGCTCACATAGCCATCGTTGCCAGCCGTTTCCTGCCAAACCGGAAAGAACACCGTTTGCGCCTCACGGACCAACAGGTCGGTCATCTTCCAGGCCAACTGCTCGTCATCCAGCCCATCCGACAGGAACCTCCGGATCTGGTCATCGAAACGGCCACTACGCAGCAGTTCCGAGATGATCACCGGGTTGGACGTGGCCCCCGTCGCACCCAGAGCGCGGTTGGCATGGACGAGCTGGGGATCGATCGAGTCGAGCCACAGCTTGGTGCCGCAGGCAATCAGTGATTCGAGTGGAGTGAGCATGTTGCTTTCCTCATTTACGTGGTCAGATCTCTTTGCTGGTTTGTTGTGGCTGACGTGCGTCTCTGCGTGCCAGGAGTCGTTTTAGCTGCTTCGGTCCCGAGTGGACAAGTGTTTTGGCTGGATCAACTGGCCGAAGGCCAAAAGAGTATTGACAGATATTGCAGGTCGTTGCGCTGGAAACGACCTGCCGTCGTCTGATAACTTGGAACTCGTCCGGCAATAAGTTACCGTATTTATCGCCCCTCACCCTACCCTCTCCCCCGCTAATCCCGCTCCGCGGGGCGGTGGAGAGGGAAGCGGAACCGGTAACTCATTTCCGGACGAGTCCTTAGACTGTAGATCACGCGGTCCATGGAGCCGGTATAGCGCTGTTGTAGCTTGGCCGATTCCCACGGAAGGATTGGATGCTATCGAGAGATTTCAGAAGAGGGGCGCGGATGGTCGCACTCCATCCCTGTGGCCTTTCCCCGATTCGTGGACATCTACGCTAAAGCCAGGGTCCATGACAGCTGGGGACGCATCGCCGACGATCGAGGAAGGACGTTCAGGGTGTCAGTTGACCAGCGCCTGCGTCGCCTTCACGATTAGTTCAGATTGCCACGTGGAACGACTGGGGCGAAGGCACGATGGTCGAGCCGAGTCGCGAGTTCGGTTACCGGGACCTTGAAGTGCTGCAGGAGTCTGCGTCGCAAGCACCTCGATTCCCGGTTCTCAGCAGCCGCTTCCGATCTGCGGTTGCCCAGCCGCTTGCTCCAGCTGCGCAGCGCAACGACGACACCGGAACGTGCCGAGCAACTTGACAGGATCGCCCAACTGATGGCGGCCGGAAAACTCGCACAGGCACAATCAGACCTTCAGGCATTTGATCGCCTCCCTTAAACTAGTCGTTTCCCAACGGAAAGGGTTCGGAACTTACATCCGGCGGGGATTGGCGAGATCACAGGCTTTTCCGGCGTTGGATCGGTTGGCAAGGGCGGGAGGGTTTGCACTTTGAATGATAAGTTGGATTTCGCGTCGTCGCAGGTTGGGACGGCGTTTCAGCTCAACCTACTGCTGCGTAAGCAGTGACTGACGGGCTAAAACAACGTGGGAGTTGCGATGGACAACAAGAGCGTGGGGATGATTGGCCTGGGCCTGATGGGCACGGCGTTGACGCAGCGTTTGCTCGACGCCGGATACGCGGTTTGGGTTTACAATCGGACGCGAGAGAAAGCCGATCCACTGGTGGCGCGCGGTGCCCGTTGGGCCGACAACCCGCTGGCTGTTTGCGACCGCGTACTGATAAGTCTCTATACGACGGACACGGTCGAAGAGATGCTTGAACAATTTGGTGCTGCATTACGGCCTGGGCAGATTCTGATCGATACGACGACCGGTGCACCTGAGCAGACCGCGAGACTGGGCGCCAGGCTGGCTGCGTGCGGCGTGCAGTACCTGGACGCCCCGATATCCGGTTCCAGCGAGCAGACTCGGCGGGGCGAAGTGACCACGATTGTCGGCGGTGCACGAGAAACGTTCGACGTCTGTCGCGATCTGTTCGATCGTTGGTCGGCACATACTATCTACGCCGGCCCCTGTGGTTGCGGCGCCAAAATGAAGCTGGTCAGCAACCTGGTACTTGGATTGAACCGGGCTGCACTGGCCGAGGGACTGGTGTTTGCCGAGGCGATCGGGCTGGAGGCTGAGTCTGCATTGCAGGTGCTGATGGGCAGCATGTCCTATTCTCGCATCATGGACACCAAGGGGAGAAAAATGATCGAAGGCAACTTTCGCGCCCAGGCACGGCTCTCACAGCACTTGAAGGATGTCCGCCTGATCCTCGAAGCTGCATCCGAAGCCGGGCAGGCACTGCCGCTGAGCGACGTTCACCGCCGACTGCTCGAAGCAGCGGTGGCGGCGGGACTGGGTGACGAGGATAACTGCGCGGTCATCGAGGCCGTGCGGCAATGCAAGAGCTCGTGGCCAGGTTCGGAAGGCCCGTCGGGTGCTCGGGAGATCCACTGATGCTTCTGGCTGCCTCGTCAACCGGTCTGCACTGGCTCGACGTTACTGTGGTCATAGCTTACCTGATCGGCGTGACGGCCGTAGGCGTGTGGGTAGGCGCGCAAGGTTTCGGGGCTCAGTGACTTCTTTATGCCTCGCCGGTTCGGCAAAGGCATGATGATCATGCACGCGTTCGGCACCGGGACCGCTTCGGATCAGGCAGTCACGGTTGCCGCGGCAACGTTCAAGGGGGGCCTCAGCGGCATCTGGTACCAGTGGCTGTGGCTGTTTGTCACGCCCTTCTACTGGCTGATCGCGCCGGTCTTCCGCCGGTTCCGTGCGGTCACCACGGCCGACGTTTATGAACTGCGTTTTGATCGCAGTGTCGCGGTGCTCTTTGCCCTGGTGGGGATCGCAAACATGAGCGTCAAGATTGGGCTGATGCTCAAGGGGACGGGCGTGCTGATCGAGTCTGCCACCGGTACGTGGGTTGACACAGAGCTGGCGATTCTTGCCGTGACGTTCATGTTTGTCCTGTACGGTGCCGCGGGCGGGCTGGCGGCGGCGATCGTCACCGACTACGCGCAGGGTATCTTGACGATTCTGTTCTCCGTCATGCTGTTGCCGTTCATCCTGAACGCCGTCGGCGGGATGCAGGGAGTGCGTGAGACGATTACCGACCCGCACATGCTGTCACTGGTTGCGCCAGGCAAAGTGACGTGGTTCTTCGTCGTGATGATGTCGCTCCAGGCACTTGTGGGCATCGTGGCTCAGCCATTCATCATGGGGGTCTGCGCCGCTGGCAAGACGGAGTGGGAAGGCCGCGTCGGATTCACCGTCGGCAATCTCGTCAAACGCGTGTGCACGATCGCCTGGTCGCTGACGGCGATCGCTGCCGTGGCGTGGTATCTGCAACGCGGCATCGACCTGGCGTCGATCGAGCCGGACCATGTCTATGGCGAAGTGGCGCAGGCGTTCCTGCCGAAGGCTGCGCCCGGCGCGCTGGGCCTGTTTCTGGCCGCTGTGCTGGCGGGTGTGATGAGTTCCTGCGATGCCTTCATGGTCTCCAGCGCTGCCCTGTTTACCGAAAACGTCTACAAACCAGCCGTACGTGGACGAACCGAAAAACACTACTTGTGGATCGGCCGGCTGATGTCCGTGGTGGTGGTTGCCGGCGGAGTGGCTTTCGCCTTATGGGTGCCCACGGTCGTCAAGGCATTGGAGATCTGGTTCATGATTGCCCCGATGATGGGCCTGGTCTTCTGGATCGGTCTGCTTTGGCGGCGACTCACGGTCGTTGGGGCCTGGGTGACCACGCTCAGCGGATTTACCGTGTGGTGGATCTCGACGCAGACCTGGTTCATCAACGGGGTCGCCGGCCTGCCCGTTACCGAGTCGTGGCGGTTACTCTGGACAGAGAACGGCGTGACCACGCTTTACATGCCATGGCAGATTCTGTTGTACATGACCATCGCGGTGGTGGCGGGCATCGTTGTCAGCCTCTTCACACAGCAGGTGCCGAGTGAGAGGCTGGACCGCTTCTATACACTCAGCCGCACGCCCGTCGCGCCGGGTGAGCAGTTGACCGAACCCTGCGTCTTACCCGCTTCAACCGCACCCGCAACGCGAACCATGTTGGTCACGACCGCGGGGCTGGAAATACCGCTCCCTTCCAAAGCGTCATGGGTCGGCTTTGTGACCGTGTGGCTCTGCGTGGTTCTTATGATTGTTGGATTTACTTGGATTGTTTCCCCATGAGAAGGTCGAAATCATGCCAGGACAAACTCGCAGGTCTTTCTTGCTCCGTCAGGAAAAGCTTGTCGACAACGACGAGGCAATCGCTCTGCTATCGCGCAAATATCGAGCGGGCGGAGACTGGGCTATACCGAAAGGAGCTGCATCATGATGCACAGCTCAACATCCGTTTCCGGCGTTACCGCCGCCGGCGCGATTCTGTTGCTCGGCGCTGTTGCTTACGCGGACGACTCGCAGCCTGAGGTCACCTTCCAGGACGAAACCGGGAAGGTCGTGGTCAGCGTGGGCAGTCGCCCGGTCGCCACCTACGTGTACGTCGACGACAAGATCCCGCGCCCTATTTCTCGCACGTCCATGGACCGGGTGGCATTCAACTCACGCGTAACTTTCCGCCGCTCGAAGGCCAAGACGCCACGGACCACGCTACGATGCACCCGGGCATCTGGCTGGCATTCGGCGATCTGGACGGTACGGACATCTGGCGGAACAAGGGCCGTGTCGTCCACGAGCAATTTTTGAAACCGCCGAAGGGCGGTCCCGGCCAGGGTACGTTCACTGTCCGCAACCGCTACGAAACGGCGGATGGCCAGCTGGTCTGTCACGAGGTATGTCGGCGGACAGTTCTGGTGCGTCCCTGTGGCTACTTTTTGCTGTGGGACTCGACCTACTCGGCAGATCGAGAATTCTATTTCGGGGATCAGGAGGAAATGGGATTGGGGCTCCGCATGGCGACGCCGATCGCCGTGACGAGCAAGAAGGGCGGGCGCATCGTTGATAGCGAAGGCCGCAAGAACGAAAAGGCCATTTGGGGCAAGACGGCCAACTGGTGCGACTACAGTGGCCCGATTGACGGTTCCTTTGCCGGCATCACGATCATGCCTGACCCCGATAACTTCCGGCCCTGCTGGTGGCACGCTCGCGACTACGGCTTCGTGGCCGCCAACCCATTTGGCCAAGCCGCCTTTCATGCCGGCCCGCCTGGCAAGGTCGTGGTAGCACCGGGGCGACCGCTGCGACTGCGATTTGGCATCCTGATGCATGCCAGCTCGACCGAGAACGACGTCGATCTGGCGGCCGCTTATCAGGACTACCTGAACCTCGTGCAGCAGCCATAGAACGGGGAGAAAGAAGTAGGCACGCAATACAGGCGTCGAGTGCTCTGTCACGCTTTAGAATTAGGGTTGGGCCGAGACGCATGTACGACACCGCGTCCACGCGGTGTCGCGCCGCAAAGGTCGCCCATTTCGATACCGCGTGGACGTGGTGTCGTACGCCGTTGAGAACAACGCTTCACCCAAGTTTCAGAGTTGACAAAACACTCGGCTTCCTCGGTCCGGTCTTAAACGGGATAAAGCAAATGAAAATGACCACCCAAGCCCTGATAATGTGTCTCTTCACCACGACGCTGGCAGCGACGGGTTTCACCGAATCGCCTGACCGATTGAACGTCCAGATCTCTTTTGGCCATCGAGCTTCGGAGAGGTTTACCATCACGCCGCAACTCATAGCTGAGCTCGCCGGACATAAAGGTTATGGCGACGGCCAAGACGATTACGGTTGGGGCCGGTGTTGTGGATACGGTGCGGGCGGAGGTGGTCGGCCAAGAGCCAACACAGCCGCCGCGAAAACCGCAGTCGATTTGGCAATACTTGCTCACGCATGGTGCGCCGGGCCAGGTGGAGCGTCTGAAGGATGATCCCGGCCTGAATCCTGACGCGCGGGTGCTGACGGTGCTGACGGCGCAAGACGGCACGCGAGGCTTCTCCATCGGTCTCGAGCAGCTGGCAAGACATGGGGCCATGTGGTTGCCGGAGCACGATGCTTTCGTCACGCTGACCGATGTACCAGTGGACTTTGCCGCGCACCTCGCCTCGCTAGGGGGTGAGCGAGTGCTGGATCAAGTCCGGCGCCAACCGGAGGCGAACCTCGCTCAGTGGACCAACAGGTGGGCGGACATCGGGAACCCCATCCAATGGAATCAACCTTGGGAGACTTCCTGGTTGGGCACCCGAGGCCATCTGACGGGCGTCGTGGCCAGGCATGGTTCGCTGTACAAGTTCGGCGTGGACCGCTGGGGCAGTGTGCGTCCCGACCACGCGTCGCCGCACAAGTTCCGATTCGACCCACTCTGGTCTGATTGCGAGTGGAAGGGACAGCGCATCGTCAACGGGCTGCCGGTCATCATGACCACGCTCGAACGGGCAGGCCAACGCTGCGAAATCGAGCAGTTTGCCGTGCCACTGGGCAGTTTACCTCCGCAGAGACGTGGCGAAATTGACAGCGTCTTCTTCACGCAGATCCGCCTGGCCGGCACGGGCCCAGTGCGATTTGGCTTTCGGCTGGCTACGGAGGACAAAGCACGTCACCCCGAACTGCGCCAGGTGGCCGGTCGCTGGTGCGTCGTCGACCGCGAAACGGGCAGCCTGTGGCTGATGATCGAGCCCGATTCACGTCTGGCCGTGCAGGCCCGTGCGGCGATTGCGGACGACAGTGATCCTCGCCTTGAATTCGATTGTGTGGGTCAGTTGACCGAAGGTGAGACCTGCATCATCACGCTCAAGCTGGCTTCGCCTCTCGTTCCCACGGACGCTGCCCCAGCACTTGCCGGGCTGGATTTCTCCCAGGCCCGCGCAACGAACGTGCAATATTGGGAAGACTGGCTGGCACAGGGCGCGCTGTTTGAAGTTCCCGAGGAAGCAGTCAACGACCTGTTCCGTGCGAACCTCTGGCACGCCCTGATGCTGCCACGTCATCGCACGGATGAACATGGCGCTGCCCGTATTGACCTGCCTTACTCGAACTTTGCCTACGGTCAGTTCAACGCCGACTGGCCCATCAACCAGGCCGTTTATGTGGACTACATGCTCTACGGGTTGCGAGGGTATTTCGGCGTCGCTGAGGATGAATTCGCGGCGATGTACGACAGTCAGCAGCAGGCGGACGGTCGTGTGGCCGGCTACGCAAACTGGGGCGTGTACACGCCGGCGATGCTCTATTCCATCGGCCAGAACTTTCTTCTCTCGGGCAGCCGCGTCTCTTTCGAACGTTTGCTGCCGGCTTCGCTGAAAGCGTTGGACTGGTGCCTCGGGGAAGTGGCCAAAGGTCAGCAAAGCGAAGAAACACCCGGTCTGATCGTGGCTCCGCTGAACGACCTGACCAAGGAGAGCCGTGCCTGGGCCTTTCCCAACGCCTATTTCGTGGCGGGTCTTGAGATGTTTGCCCGCGCTCTATCGGTGTACGGCCATCCGCGGGCGGAAGAAGTCGCTCGCGTGGCGAAACAAATGCGCGCCGATGTCGAGCGAGCTTTCGCCCGCGCCAGTGTGCGGTCGCCCGTGGTGCAATTGGCCGATGGCACCTGGCACAATTTCGTACCCAGCGACGCCATGACTCCCCGCCGCCTGCTCGACGTGTGGTATCCCACGGATGTGGACACCGGCCCGCTGCACTTGGCGCGTCTGTCGTCCATTGACCCGCACGGTTGGCTCACTGGCGCCATGCTGCACGACCATGAGGATAACCTGTTTCTCAACCAGTGGGGCATGGCCAACGAACCGGTCTACAATCAACAGGCCACTGTTTATCTCTTGCGTGATCAACCCGAGGCAGCGATCCGAGCCTTTTACAGCATGATGGCCTGCGCCTTCTCGCATCATCAGTTTACGCCGCTCGAGCATCGCTGGGCCTGGGGACAATACTACATGCCGCCCAGCACGGACGGCGCGTGGTTCGAACTGTATCGGAACATGCTGGTCCGGGAAACCGACGAGGACACGCTGCTGCTCTGCCAGGCGGCTCCCCGACGATGGTTGGAGGAAGGCCAGCGAATCCACGTGCAGCGGGCACCGACCTATTTCGGTCCGGTCTCGTTTACCGTTGGCACGGGCCAGGCCAACGAGGAAATCACGGTCACGGTCGAGACGCCGAATCGCAGACGTCCGAACGCCGTTCTCGTGTATCTGCGCCACCCCCAGAAGAAACCGATCCAGTCCGTCCAGGTAAACGCCGACGATTGGCACGACTTCAGTCGCGAAAGGGAATGGGTGCGTATCACCAATCCAGTCGCGGCACGGTATCGATTTGTCGTGCGCTATTGACCATGGCACGCTGCGAACAATTAGGCTTGAGGGAAAAATAACTTCGGTGTTTTTCGATTTCCGCCGGGACATGCCCAGCGGAAGCGGGCGGGAAGCAATTTTCTGACCATCAAATGCCGAAATTGTTCTTCTCATGATCCTTAGCGCGAGCTTGACCCAACCTACGTGAATAATCCAGGTCAGAATGCTTGCTGATAGAGAAAGTACAGCAGGAACAGCCCGAGAAACGCGATCCCTACCTGGGCCAGGAGCCGTAGCTTGCGGCCCGGTCGGTATTGCTCTGGCACCCAGGGCGCGACGACGGCCCGGTAGCTCAAGAGGCCCAGGAACGGAGCCGTGATGAAGGACAGGATCGTGGCCAGGTCAATCAGCTTCTTCAAATCCTGCAACCCGACTGTGGCCAGGATCAGGATCGCGCCTGCAGCCAAGATGGCCATCCAACTCCAGTAGACCGCCGACTGACCGGCCCGGCGATGGATCTCGTCCGGCAACTCGGGGCCCTGGAAACGCCGGACGACCAGCATCAGTGCGCGAGGAAATCCGTCGATCACCGTCAGCAACGTCGAGAACATCGTGGTAAAGGCGGCTACAGCAATCACGCCCCAGCTCCAATCTCCCAGGCTGTGCGTGTACAGCTCAATGACTCGTCCGGCGAAAGCGTCCGGCGCGTTGGGGAACTCCAGCCCTCGATCGAACATCAGCACGGTCCCCAGCACGATGAACATCGCGGCCAGACAACCGGTCGCCACATAACCCAGCTGGAAGTCGAAGAGTGTCTCGCGCAAGGAAGGGTGATGTCCGGTCTGCCGCCGGCGCGCCAGGGCCCAGAGAGATTGCCAGACGGTCACGTCCATCCCGGTCGGCATCCAGCCCACGAAGGCCACGATGAAGCCGACGTCTGCCAGGCCGATCGGCCCGAAAAGTCTTATGCTGGTCAGTCGTGGCAAGACCACCAGCGTGGCGGCCGTGGTCGAGAGCGTCAGGACTACCATGATCACCTTGATGGCCTTGTCCAGCAGCGGGTACCGTCCGATAACAAGAATGCCTGCCGCGGCGATGATCAACAGGACCGACCACCACAGGGCGGACCAGCCGAGGCCGGAGAGCTGGATCGCCAGGCCGGCAGTGACGTAGGTCACGCCGGCGAGGACCGTGAACATCGTGCCGAGGGTCAACACGAGGTAGAGTGCCAAAGTCCATCGTCCTTGGCGACGGTAGCCCTCCAGCAGGCTGGTCCCCGTAGCAGCAGCGTACCGCTGTCCAAACTCGAAGAGTGGGTATTTCAGGATCAGGGCCAGCACCGCGACGGGCAGCAGCGACAGCCCAAAGTCCGCACCCGCCCGTGTGGATTGGACCAGATGCGAGACGCCCACCGAAGTTGCCGCGAAGAGAAAACCGGGCCCCATCGCCTTGAGGATGTTCTTTCCGCGGCCCATGTATGCCTCTCCCCGTGTACGAAATGAATAATCGCAAAACTGTCGTAACGCGGTCGCCGAAATCCGAAGCGCGAAATCCGAGGCAAATCCGAATTCCGAAGTCCCAATGTTCAAAACCGAGAATTCGCCTGCGATCTGGCTTTGCAAGCAATATCAGCAGTTGCGTTTTGGTTGACTTGAAATTTCGACACGTGAGTTCGTATCGGATTCTGAACGTGCATTGTCGCACAACTACGCTCGGCGATTGAGCCCAACGCAACGTGAAACAATTGCAACTTACGCAGCATGATGGAAAGGTCGCTGTTTGTAGGATACGTCGGTCACCTGCCACGATGCAAGGGACATCGACACAGGCTTTCGTGCGTTTTGCAGCAAGTTCCGGCCCCGTTTGGACGCTCGGCAACTTGACCTTGCCACTGGGGGGCGGTACCGTGATCACTATGCAACGGCTCTGGCTCAAAGACGCCACGCCTATCAATTCAAGCGAGCTAAATCATGAGAGCCATTCTTTTCGAAGCGCCCCGAAAGCTCCGTTTACTGGACGACGTCCCCACACCGACACTATCGGATGGTGAGGCGCTTGTGCAGTGCAGCCACATCGCCCTGTGCGGCACGAACATGGGGCCTTACACGGGCGACGGGCGGTGGGCCAAAGTGCCGTGGCCGCCTCCGCCGGGCTGGTTGGGACACGAGAATATTGGGGTTATTGTCGAGTCGCGTGCCAAGGGCTGGGATCCCGGCACGCTCGTGCTCGCCCATCCTGATGACTACAACGGTTTTGCTGAATTCATCGTCTCCAAGGCCGAAGGCCTGGCTCGATTGCCTTCCGATGCGCCCGACGTTGGGGCGCTGGTTGTGGCCCAGCCACTGGCCACCGTGCTGCGAGCACTGGTTCGGACAGGTCCGGTGATCAAGCAGCGATGTGCGGTTGTAGGCCAGGGCCCCATGGGGCTGATCTTCACACATCTGCTCGGACGCATGGGGGCACGCCAGATCATTGGCATCGACCAGGTGGCCTGGCGACTTGACTGGTCCAGACGCTTTGGAGCCACCGATGTCGTGGACCCTTCGCAGCAAGATGTTGTCGAAGCGGTCAGACAGCTGACTGACGGCGAGATGGTGGACTTGTGCGTCGAGGCGGTTGGTAAACCAGACGCCCTCACGACCGCCGCTCATTTGCCTCGACGACAGGGACGACTGTATGTGTTTGGCGTGCCGCACCACGAAGTACAGGAGTTCCCCTGGTTTCACACAGTGGTCAACGAGACGGAGATCATTTGCTCGATGGGACCGGAGTGCATGGAGTACTTCCAAAACGCGGTCGACATGATCGTCCAGGGCCGCACCGACCTGGTGGACATGGTGACGCCGCGGATGCCTTGGGAGAAAGCTGCCGAGGCCTTTGAAATGTACGCCGATCCGGCCCACGCCCATGGCTCTCTCAAACTGACGCTGGTGCTCTGACTCCGATGGTTGAATCCGAAATCGTTGACCGTGTGTGCCTGCTCACGCTCAATGTGCCACCATTGAACACCATCACGCTCGAGCTCCTTTCAGAGCTTCGCGAGTCGATTCAGCGGGCCTGCGAGGACGCCACGGTTAAAGGGATTGTGATCACGGGAGATGCCGCGCATTTCAGCGCCGGCGCCGATGTTAATTTGTTCCAGCAAATCGCTTCCACGCACGATGCCGTACGATTATGCCAGATCTTCCAGACGGCGTTCCAAGAGATCGAGGACTGCGACAAGCCGGTGGTCGCCGCGCTGACCGGTAGAGTGATCGGCGGTGCCTTGGAACTGGCACTGGCGTGCCACTATCGCGTCGCTGGCAGCAGCAGCCGGTTCACCATGCCCGAGGTCCAGCTGGGTATCAATCCCGGCGCCGGTGGGACGCAGCGGCTGCCGAGGCTGATCGGGCCGGCGGCGGCTCTGAAGATGTTGTTGACGGCCGAAACGGTCGATGCCTCGCGGGCCCTGGCCTTGGGATTGATTGACGCCGTCTGTCCGACCGAGCAGGTGGTAGCAAAGGCGCGGGATCTGGCACTCTCCGCGCCCGCGCCCAGAAAGACCAGGGAGCAGACCGACAAGGTCCCAGACACGAAGGTCCGAGAGGCCGCGTATCACGAGGCCCAGCAACAGCTCAACGGTGCGCGACCGGAGATCATCGCTCCCTGGAAGATTATCGAGGCGGTCCAGGCGGGCTTGGAGGAATCGTACGAGGCAGGTTTGTTGAAGGAGCAACAGGTTTTCGATGAGTGCATGCGGTCGCTGGCGACGCGCAACAAGATCTACCTGTTTTTTGCCACCCGAGAGACCAGCAAGATTCCCGAGCTCGCGGGCGAAACGACCGCTCCGATATCCCAAGCCGCGGTCGTGGGCATGGGTTCGATGGGGACGGACATCGCGCATGCATGGATTCTGGCGGGTGTGCCTGTGGTGGTGCTGGACCAAAGCGATTCGGCTCTGGCGAAGGGGGCGAAGAAGATACGCGATTCGATCCAGAAACGTGTGGCGCAGGGGAAGCTCGCACCGCCGCAGGCCGAGCAAACGCTGGCGTCCCTGTCCACGACGACGCGCTGGGGGGATATCGCGGAGGCGGACCTGGTGATTGAATCGGTGTTCGAAGACGTCGATGTGAAGCGGTCCGTCATCAACCACTTGGAAGCCGTTTGCCCGGCCCGTACCGTACTCGCCTCGAATACGTCAACGATCCCTTTGGACCAGCTGGCCGTCGGAATGCGGCACCCGCAGCGGCTGATCGGCATGCACTTTTTCAATCCGGCACACCGCATGCCATTAGTGGAGATTGTGCGGCGAGACGTGTCGCCACCGGGGATCCTGGCGACGGCGATCAGCTGGTCCAAGACGCTTCGCAAGACGCCGGTGCTGGTCGCTTCGCGCGAAGGGTTCCTGGTGACTCGCGTTTTCGTCCCCTACGTGCAGGAGGCCTTCTGGCTGTTAGAAGAGGGGGCAGCAGCGGCGGCGATCGATCAGGCGGCGGTCGCCTTCGGGTTCCCCATGGGACCTCTTGTATTGATGGACATGACGGGGCTTGATATCCTGGCACACTCGCAGCGCGTGTTGGCATCCGCGCTGCCCCGACACGGCAATTTGTCCTCGATTGTCGGGCGTCTTGTCGAGCGAGGGTATCTGGGCCAAAAGACGGGGTCAGGGGTTTACCGGTACGAGCCGGGACGTCACGCTCCGCTGGAGTGCGACGCGACCGCCGAGGTAATCGCCAACGTGCAACGGGGGCGCGGACGCAAGGCTCGCCACATCGAGCAGGACGAAATCACCGAGCGGTTGGTGTTGCGCATGGTCAGCGAAGCCTTCTACGTGCTAGAAGAGGGCGTCGCGCGGGGTCAGCCGGATGTGGATGTCGCCACGGTGCTCGGTACCGGCTTTCCCGATTTTCGAGGAGGAGTTCTGAAATACGCGAACGACCTCGGACTCAACCGAGTCCTCACCCGGCTCGATGAGTTGGCCGGACGTTTGGGTGAGCGGTTTTCTCCCTGTCAACTCTTGCGGAAAATGGAAGGAGTTTCGTGATGTCGGCTGCTCCGGAACGTAAAGACTTCGCGTCAACCAAGCAAATGAAGCAGGTGATGGCCAAGCACTTCGGTGACCTTGCCCAGGGACCTGCGGAAGGGAAGAAGACGGCCTGGTGTACGAGTGTGGGCCCGGCTGAGCTGCTACGGGCCATGGGCTTCAACGTCTACTTTCCCGAAAACCATGGGGCCATGCTGGGCGCCACGCGCATGGCCATGGAACTGATCCCGCTGGCCAACGCCGCGGGCTTTTCACCCGATATCTGCTCGTATCTGACCAGCGATATTGGCTCGTACCTGAAAGGTGAAACACCGCTGCAGAAGATGGGCATGTCGGGTGTTCCCAAGGCCGATGTGCTGGTCTTTAACACGAACCAGTGCCGCGACGTCAAGGATTGGTTTCAGTGGTACGCGCGACAATGGGACGTCCCCTGCCTCGGTATCCACACGCCCCGCGCGGTCGGCGAGGTGGACGAGCCGTTGGTTCAGTATGTGGCCGACCGGACCGAAGCGCTGATCGAGCCGCTGGAAGAAGTGGCCGGTGCCAAGCTGGACATCGACAAACTGCGGGAGATCATTCAGCTATCCAAACAGTGCACCACGCTGTGGAAACAAGTGCTGGAGACTGCGGCCAACGTACCGTCACCGATTACTTTTTTTGACGGAACCATCCAGATGGGACCGGCCGTGGTGATGCGGGGAACCCCGGAGGCGGTCGACTATTACAAAGTGCTGTTGGCCGAATTGGAGCAGCGCGTCGCGGACGACAGTGGCGGCGGTCGAGGGCGAGAGAACGCGGATCTACTGGGAAGGCATGCCGATCTGGGGGAAACTGAAGGACCTCGCGAACCAGTTTCTTCAGCTGCGGATCTGCGTCGTCGCCTCGACTTACTGCAATAGCTGGATCTTCGACGATCTCGACCCCGGCGATCCCTTTGCGAGCATGGCCCGAGCCTATTCGAGCATCTTCATTTGTCGCAGCGACGACCGGAAAGAACAGTACATTGAGCAGATGGCCGAGAAGTTCCACGTCGACGGCATCCTCTACCATGACGCCAAGACGTGTCCCAACAACTCGAACAGCCGCTACGAGATGCCGCAGCGCATGCGCCAGAAGCTGGGCAAGCCCTTCCTGACGATCAACGGAGATTTGAATGACCTGCGGCTTTACTCCGACGAACAAACCCGAACCAACATCGAAGCCTTCGCCGAGCAGCTGGCGGGAGTGTAGGGCGTTGACCCATGCGGTATTTCTGCGGTGTTGATATTGGCGCTTCCGCGGTCAAGCTGGTGATCATCGACGAGCAGCGGCGGATGCTGGCTCGAGCCGTCGGCCGATCGGGTGTGGACTACGGCCAGTCGGCCAATCGTTGTCTGGCGGAGGCCCTGTCGGCGGCGAAGTTGGAGAGCCAGCAGTTGCATCGGTTCCGTGTCCACGGGCTACGGTCGAAACAACGTCCCCTGGGTGGGCGGATCGATGACCGAGATTGCCTGCCATGCCAAAGGAGCTTACTCGCATTTTCGTCAGCCCATGACGGTGGTTGATATCGGGGCCCAAGACAGCAAGATGATCCATCTGGACGGTCAGGGACGACGCATCGATTTCAAGATGAACCGCAAGTGTGCGGCGGGCACGGGGTCCTTTCTGGAGGAGATCGCCCTGCGCCTCGATCTGCCCGTCGCCGAACTCAACGGACTGGCCGAGCGATCGACGAAAGAGGTGACGCTCGGCAGTTTCTGTACGGTCTTCACGGCCACCGAGATCCTGGAGAAGATCCGCGCGGGCGAGCGAGTGGAGGACATTGTGAAAGGGGCGTTTCGCTCGGTCGTGAAGCGGATCCGCGAGATGGGCACGATGGAGGGCGCGCTGGTGATGACCGGCGGCGTCGTGGCCCACAATCCCTTGCTCGAGGACGCTGACCGAGGAGTCCTTTCAGACTCCGGCCCTCGTGCCCCCGGACCCGCAGTGCATGGGAGCCTTGGGGGCGGCGTTGTTCGCGTCTGGAAAAGGCCGAAAAAGGAGAATAGCCATGCTCATCAAGGACCCACCCGTCCAGATCACCAGCCGCCTGTGGATGCTCGGTACGAATGCGTTCCCCCTCTACCTTTACCAAGGCGAGCAGGAAAGCACGATCTTCGAAGGGGCGATCAGCGCCATGGGACCGGTTTTGGACCAGCAACTTCAGACTCTGAGTGTCGCCAGCGACATGGTCAGGCAGGTCGTCGTGACGCACGCCCATCCCGACCACGTGATGGCGATCCCCGTGTTCCGGGAGATGTTTCCCAACGTGCAGGTCGTCGCCTCCGAGTCCGCGGCCAAGACACTGCAGATCGAGAAAGCTGTTTCGTTCTTCTGCAAAATGGACGGCGCCCTGACCGATTGGCTGATCGGCTCGGGACGGATGACTGAGTCGGGTCGCCAGGCGCCGCGGGCGGAAAGCCAAATCGCGGTGGACCGCACGCTACGCGAGGGTGACCAGATCGACGTGGACCAGGGCGTCTCGTTTCGCGTTCTCGAAACGCCAGGACACAGCCATTGCAGTCTGAGCTTTCATGAACCGGAGGAAAACGTCCTGATTATCTCCGACGCCACGGGCTACTACATGCCCGATCAGGATTATCATGTGGCCCGGCTACCTTACCAGCTATGGCGACTATCTTCATTCGATCGAGCGTCTGGCCGAGATTGGCGCCGAGACCCTTGTGCCTGAGCCACAATGCCGTGATCCGAGGCGCCGAGGACGTCGCGGCGTACTTTCGCCGGGCGGTGGCCGAGACCGAGCAATACCATCAACAAATCGTCACCAAAGCGAAAGCGGGCGCATCGGTCCAAGAGATCGCCGAAGAGCTGGGGGCCGACATCTACGATAGAACGCGGCAGTTGACTTTGGATTTCTTTCACAAGAATTGTGCTTTGCTCGTCAAACACTCTCTGAAACATGAGGGGATGGGGATCGATGCGTGACACTTGATGCGCACTTGTTGTACGACAGACCTCCGGGTCCGTCGCAAGCGGACGTGGACGTCCGCGTCTACATCCATGGGCTGCGAACGTCAGCAGTGTCAACAACACCCGCTTTTCTTGCTACACTGTCCTTTCGAGGATGGCATTTTGAGCGCAGTCGAAAGTTTTCGTCACACCAAGAGGATGGCCATGGCACATTCGCGGATCCTGGGCACCGGGCACTATGTACCTCCTCGCGTCGTGACGAACTTCGACGTGATGCAAATGATGGACACGACCAACGAGTTCATCGTGGAGCGGACGGGAGTCGAACGTCGTCGTCACGCGGAACCGGACGTGGGTGCGTCGGACCTGGCCGTTCCGGCCTGTCGGGCCGCGGTCGAGGATGCCGGGCTGACGATGGAGCAGATCGATCTGCTGATTTTCAACACGATCACCCCCGACCACGCCGATCCCGGCTGCGCGTTTTTCATGCAGCCCAAACTGGGCCTGTGCGGTAACCCGGTTCTCGACATCAAGCAGCAGTGCGCGGGGTTGCTGTACGGCCTGGCCATCGCCGACCATGCTATTGCGGCGGGCGCTTATCGGCACGTGCTGATTGCCTGCTCGGAGGTCCTTTCCACCCGGATCGACGGATCGTACGACGGTCGCAACATCTCCATCCTGTTGGGCGACGGCGCGGGTGCGGTGGTGGTGGGACCGACCGACGATGAGCAACGGGGCAATCTCTCCTCGATCCTGCACGCCGATGGCAGTGGGGCCAAGGTCCTTTACACGGCAGCTCCGGGCAGCGCGTTGCCGAGAAAAGAGCATGTCGCAAAAGAGGATATCGACGCGGGGCGCGTCCACTTTCGCATGATTGGCAAGGAGATGTTCGAGAACGGCGTGGCCCGGATGTCGGAATCGGTCTTCGAATCGCTGGAGGCTAACGGGCTGACGATGGACGACATCGACGTGCTGATCCCCCATCAGGCGAATCTGCGGATGCTGGAAGCGGTCCTTCAACGGACCGGCTTCCCACTGGAAAAGACCTTCCTGAACGTTGTCGAATATGGCAACGTTGCGTCGGCCAGCTTGCCCATCGCCCTGGATCAGGCTCGGCAGTCGGGCTTCGTGCACCAGGGCAGCCTCTGCCTGCTCGTCGCCTTCGGCTCGGGCTTCGTGTGGGGCTCGACGCTCCTGCGAATGTGACCCCCGGATGATTCACGTCCGTGCCTCTTTTGGTCTTCACCGCAGTTGCGCCGAGCTGAAGTTTCAGTACATGAGATGTGCGCACCGTGCGTGTTTGTGACGGCGGCATCCTGCCGCAGTACGGCGGCAAGATGCCGCCGCCACTTGGGTTGCGGGCAAAGTCCGCATCAACTTATTCGTGGTTGTTCATGGGACGCATTGCTGCCAAAACAAGAACGGGGTCATCACTCATCAGTGAGTTTTCGTCGCGTCGGGTCTCACGTCATTCTCCGGGCGGGAGAGGAATCGAACGACATCCTACCGGGCAAGAACTTGTTGCTGCCGGGCCAGTTCTCGCAGCTGGTAACGTTTGATCTTGCCCGTGGCGGTCTTGGGAAGCGTAGGCGACGAAAACGATGGCTCGCGGATACTTGTGAGGCGACGTCGTGCTCTTGACAAAATCCTGCAGCTCCCGTTCCAGCTCCGGCGATGGCTGTCTGGTCGTCCTTCAAGACAACAAACGCCACCGGTTTGACCAGCCCGTCCGGGCCCCTTGTGCCGACAACGCCACTTTCCAGAACGGCCTCGTGCCTCATCAACACGCTCTCCACGTCGGTGGGCCACACCGCCTGCCCGCTGACCTTGAACATGTCGTCTGTCCGACCCGCGTACCAGAAGTAGCCATCCTCGTCCACCAGGAACTTGTCGTGCGTGTTGATCCAGTGACCGCGGAAGGTGTCTTTGGTCTGTTCGTGGTTGTTCCAGTAGCCGGAGGCGATGCTATCGCCTTTGATCAGCAGCGTTCCCACTTGCCCGGGCGGAAGCGGATCTCCGTGCTCGTCGACGATCTTCGCCTCGTAGCCGGGGACGATCTGGCCCGTGCTGCCAGGCACTGCCTGGCCAGGTCGGTTGGAGATGTAGATGTGAAGAATCTCCGTCGAACCGATGCCGTCGAGAATTTCCATCCCGAAACGCTCCTGCCACTTCTCGAACGTGTGCTTGGGCAGAGGTTCGCCGGCCGAAACGCACAGGCGAACGCGCTCCAGACTGGTCCGCCCCGTCTTCTCGGCATGGTGCAGCAGCGCGACATAGCTGGTCGGTACGCTGTAGAAGACGGTCGGCTGGTAGCGGTCGATGACCTCAAAGACCTTCTCCGGAGTCGGTCGATCCGGCAGGAGCACGGTCGTTGCGCCGGCGCAGCGGAAAGTAGAGGCCGTTTCCCAGTCCGTAGGCAAAGAACAGCTTGGCTACGGAAAACGACACGTCGGATTCCGTCAGGCCCAGGACCCCACGGGAGTACAAATCAGCTTCCACCAGCATGTCATGGTGCAGGTGTATCGCGCCCTTGGGTGGTCCGGTGGTCCCCGAACTGTAGAGCCAGAACGCCGCATCGTCCTTGCTCGTGGATACCGGTTCAAGTGACGCCAGATGCATCGCTCATCATGCGGGCCAAGGATAGCTGGCCGTCCGCCGCGTCGTCCGCCACGACAACATGTTCCAGGAAATCGAGGCGGGCGTCGAATCTCTTCCACGTGGGCAAGCAGCGATGAATGCACGAAGAGCACGCGGGCCCGGCTGTCATTGAGTACGTACTCGTAGTCGTTAGGTTTCAGGTTCGTGTTCAGGGGGACGGCAACTGCGCCGATCTTCATCGCACCAAAGAAGGCGAACACCCACTCGGGACTGTCCGGCAGCAGGATGGCCACGCGCTCTTCCATGCGGACGCCCATCGTCTTGAGCGCGTTTCCAACGCGGTTGACGCCGTCCTGCAGGTCGTTGTAGGTAACCGCCCGGTCTTGGCACAGGATGGCGGTCTTGGCGCCTCGGCCTTCGGCGACGTGAACGTCGACGAACAAGGTCGCCGCGTTCAGTCGTTCTGGAATCTCAAGTTCCCGGCGCTGCTGTTCGGATCACGTAGGTTCTGGCCAAACCGGAACCCTTGTCACCGCCCGTGGCGTGATCCCCATCGACCTGCTGCCGGCTGGAAGTTCGGTCGCGGTCGTTGCCAGAAACACTCGGTGGGCAATACGGCGATAGCTTCCATTTCGCACAGGAGTTCAGGCCGGCAGACACCTGCTTCGACGATGGAATTGGGCATATCCGTCAGTCCCCACCGTTTGATGACCGCGCGGAACAGATCAAGATCAGCTGACGACTTCAGATAGCTGATTACTTGTACGAGGTCTTGGAAGCTGGCGCCGTGCGGCGTCGAGTAGCTCTTCCACGTTGAGCAACATGCGTTCGATCTGACGCCTGGAATCGCCAACATGAGCCGTGGCTCCCGACTCGTCCACGCTGGCCGTACCCGAAATGAACAAGACCGTTTTCTCTGGCAAGCAGAGTTTCAACCCACGTGAAAACGACGATCCGTACGCCGGGGCCTCGTTCAAGGTGGGGCAGTGCATCACCTCGACCGTCGCGCCGTCCGGGTTCAGCAACGCGTACAGGTCAAGTCCGCACAACGCGCTCGGCGGATAGAGACCGGCGCGGATGCCGGTGCTGGCCGGCAGCCTGAGGACCTCTTCACGCTGAAAAAAGTCGTTTCGCGAGATGTTAAATTCGTGGTAGTCCCGGTCAATGTCATGCAGATAACACCAGGTTCGCAAGACGTCCCGGAAACAGACGCCGTGGTGGCCGAGCAATTCCGCCGCCGTGGCAAACATCACGTCGCACTGCTCGCGGAAAGTAGGACACGGTTGACCGTCGTGCCCGTTGCCCGTGATACCTCCAGCGTAAAGGTGCCGGTAGCCGTTCATCTCGACCACCTTGGCCATCGGAAAGTTGCCGCTGGCCGGGACAGTCGACACGCTGGCCAGTGTCGACGATTGAGGCACCAGGGCATAGGCCTGAAGTTCAAACGCCTGGCCCGGAGTGCAGGGAGGTTGCTCGACGTAACTGACCACGCGGCAAACGATCCTCGGGGACCCCGCCTTGGCGATAGGCGTCCCTCCGAATCTCGGTGAATGCGTCGTGGTCAGCGGCCAGGTCCCGAAAGAACACGCGTTCCAGGACCACATGAGCCATCTCGGCGCCAGCTCGCTCCAATATCCGAGGCAGGCAGCAGTAGAAACTTCTGCGCCTGCTGCCTGGGAGGACTGTTAGGCGGGCAGACCGACGCCGAATCACACCGGATGTAAATCTCTTTAGCACACGCCGTCGAGATTTCCACGACTTCACCGTTGCATGTTTGTCGGTCGCAATCGCAGTGCAAGCTCAGCGGCGTCGGGCGCAGTGTGGACTCGTTCTGAATCATCTGAGGTTCTCTCCTGAGTCCGCCACCCGCCCACTCCCAGACAAGATGCGATGTCCTGCCGAGTCTACATGGTGGAAGGTGACTATGGTGAACAACTCAATGCGGCGAAAAGCGTGGTAGACAACAACGGCCCAGTTTACCACTGGCGGCCGAGGATTTAAATACTCAACCTGCAAATCACGCGGTCCATGCAGCCGGTAAAGCCGCATTCTTGTGGCTCGTTTCCCATCGGCAAGGGTTCGGAATTCACGTCCGGTGCAGATGGTCCAAATCAACGGTTTTTCCGGCGTTGGATCCGTTGGCAGGGACGGGAAGGCTTGCACTTTGCGCAAATGGACGTGCGCCCCGGTACACTGTTCGAAGACCGTGTGCTGAAGTGAGTCCACCGGATGGAAGCTTTCGATGGCGTGTTCGCCTGCGCAGCCGCCATCCGTGTCAGTTATCGATGGCCTGGTGGAACAAGAGTTGCGAGGGCCCACAACAGATCGCTTTTCGCGAGTTTCGACGGATGTGCCCTGCGGCACGCGACCCCAAGAAGACGCTCTCTAAGATCGTGAGATGCTTCAGGGGCCGACGGCAGTACTTGATGCGAACACGGCACGCCAGCCTTGGTCGCCGCAATGACGACATCGGAGGCATAGTAACCTGTTTCCATGTGGTATCTTACGCACGTCGGCGCGGCGTCCTCGCGGTTGTCAGTAGTCTCCGTGAATCACGATCGAAAACCGTCGATTCTGCATCGGATTCCGTGTCAAGTTCGGATAATATGCATTGAGAGTCAAGCGATTGTTCGGGACAATCAAGATGAGCAATGCCACGCGCATGACTGCGACTCCAGGAACATGACTACGGGTCGTTATTGGATGGTTGCGAAGAAATTTCTCAAAGACGTTTCACGTCAGGAAAAGCATGTCTCACAGTAAAAGTATTTCTCGCAGCACCGGGGTCATCACTGCCGACGAACTTCTCGCGATGCCCGATAACGGTAGTCATTACGAATTAGTAGATGGAGAACTTCGCATGATGTCGCCAGGGGGTGGCCAACACGGACGCATTGCAGCTCGAGCTCGCGCGGCGACTCGGGGATTATGTCGAGCAACATGATCTCGGTGAGACCTTCGCAGCCGAGACGGGTTTTCTGCTTCAACGCAACCCGGACACGGTCCGCGCCCGGATGTGGCCTTCGTCTCGCATGCAAGATTGGGAAATCTCGCCAACGATCCCGGTTATCTTCCGTTGGCACCGGATTTGGTCGCTGAGGTGGTCTCGCCTAACGACCGTTCTTCGGCCGTGGAGGCAAAAGTGCTCGGCTGGCTCGCGGCAGGTGTCTCAGC
Organism: uncultured Planctomycetota bacterium; assembly: GCA_963700575.1. GTDB lineage: Bacteria > Planctomycetota > Planctomycetia > Pirellulales > Pirellulaceae > JAJRVM01. The sequence goes on from CAVOYC010000020.1 coordinate 38,143, forward strand.
GGTGTTAGTTGTTGACCCACAGACGAAATCCGTTCGTCACTATCGGTCCGCCGACGAGATTCAAGTTCACACCGAGGGATCGGTTGACATGGGCCACGTGATCGATGGATTCAGATTGGATGTTTCAGAATTGTTTTCGTAGCTCGATCAGACGGCGTAAGGTTACAGAAATCTCCGCCGAATCAGATGATGTCGTGAATGACGTGTCCTTTGACATCGGTTAACCGCATGTCGCGACCTCCGAATCGAAAGGTCGATCGCGTGTGGTCAACGCCCAGTAAGTGCAGCATCGTGGCGTGAAGGTCGTGAATTTCGGCGCGGTTTTCGATTGCCTTGTAGCCCCACTCGTCCGTCGCTCCATAGACTGTCCCCCCTTTCACTCCGCCGCCGGCCAGCCACACCGTGAAGCCGAACTGGTTGTGGTCACGGCCGTTCGCGCCTTGCGCAAAGGGTGTACGCCCGAATTCACCGGCCCAAACTACCAACGTCTTGTCGAGCAAGCCACGCTGACGCAGGTCCATCAACAGTGCCGCAATCGGCTGATCCACCGCACGGGCGTTGTTCTCGTGGCCCTGTTTCAGGTTGCTGTGCTGATCCCAGCGATCGCCATCCACCTGGGGACAGGTCAACTCGACGAATCGCACCCCACGCTCGATCAAGCGACGTGCGAGCAAACACTCGGCCGCGTAGATCTTGCGTCGGCTGATAAGTGGAGTCCATCCCGTACATCGAGAGCGTGTCAGCCGATTCGTCGTCAAGCGACATCAGCTCCGGAACCGCCATTTGCATGTCGTACGCCAGTTCGTAGTTCTTGATGGCCGATTCGAGGCTGTCGTGCCTGCCGAAATGATTGACGGCAAGCTTATCGAGTTGGTCCACCAGTTCCAACTTGCTTTTCTGTTGCCGAGAGGTTGATTCGGTACGCTCGATGTTTGCGACAGCCATGCCCGAGGGTTTGAAGACCGAACCTTGGTAGCAAGCCGGTAGAAAGCCGGAGCCGAAGCAGTCCAGGCCGCCGGGCGGGATCAGGCCGCCGTTGACTGCGACAAAGCCGGGCAGGTTCTGGCACTCGCTGCCCAGCCCGTAGTTCACCCACGCTCCCATGCTCGGACGCCCCTGAAATCCACTGCCAGTGTGCAGGAAGTAGTTGGCAAACGTGTGTTCGGGGAACTCGGACACCATCGAACGAATCACGGCCAGTTCATCGACGCAGCCAGCGACGTGGGGAAACAGGCTGCTGACCGGGATCCCCGATTCCCCGTGCTGTTTGAACTTCCACGGACTCGCCAACACGCTGCCGTTGTTGTTGAACTGGGTCGGTTCCACGCCGAAAAGTCGAGCCGGGTCTTGGCCATGGTACTTGTCGAGCATGGGCTTCGGATCGAACGTGTCGACCTGTGATGGACCGCCATCCATGTAAAGAAAGATCACATTTGTCGCACGTGGTGGATGGTGCGGCCCATGACCGGCCTTTCCCTGTAATGGCAAGTCTGTTTCTTCAAGGGCAAACGCTTGATCGCAAGTCAGCGCCGCTAGTGCCACCGCACCAAAACCACCGGCGCATCGCGCAAGCATCTCGCGGCGAGATACGGGTTCCGAGCGATATCGTCCACAGGGAAAGCTGTTGAGTGATTTCATTGCAGAAAGATAAACTCCTTGGTATTCACCAACGCGTGGGCCAGGTCGGTCCAGAGTGTGGCATCGCTTGTGCCAACGCCCCGGGCGAGTGCCTGCTGGGAGAGGAAGCGAGTCGCGGCCCGCATCTCTCGTTCGGTCGGAGATCGGGCAAATGCCACGGCATACATCCACCCGACGCGGTCTTCCAGAATCGCCGGAGTATCCCCGGACGGTATGGACAGCAACGCACATTCAGCCCATCTGCGGCTTTGATCGATCACGAACGGATCGTTCATCAGAATCAACGCCTGGCTGGGTACGTTGGACACGTTGCGTCGTCCCATGGTGCTGAACGGCACCGGCATGTCGAACGCCAGCATGAAGGGTGACAAGAAGTTGCGACGCACGGCAATGTAGATGGAACGACGCCCGTCGCCATCCGAGGGACCGCTTCTTGCCGGCCGTCCTCGACCTTCCATAAAGGTCGTCAAGTGGATCGGAATCGGCTCACCAAACATCGACGGGTCGAGGCGTCCCGAGATAGCCAGCAGCGCGTCGCGAATCGTCTCGCCTTCCAGCCGTTTCGGCGGGCGATGATGCCAGAGTCGATTGCTGGGATCCGTGGTCAATCGCAACGGGATCCGCCTGGCCGGACATCTGATAGGTGCGCGACATCACGATGTAGCGAATCATCGATTTGACGGAGCGACCCTCCGCGAGGAAACGGGTTGCCAGGTGATCCAGCAACTTGGGGTGCGTCGGCCGCTGACCAAGCACACCAAAGTCGTCCGTGGTGGGAACCAGACCCCGTCCCATCAGATGATGCCACATGCGATTCACGATTACGCGCGACGTGAGTGGATTGGCCGGATCGTTGATCTGCCGAGCCAATTCAAGTCGACCGCTTCCCACGGGGATATTCAGCGGTCGGTCGCCAGCAAGAGCCGCCAGGAAACGCCGAGGCACGGCCTCGCCCGGACTCGATGAATTGCCGCGAATCAGGATATGGTCATCTTCGCCGCTGCCGTCCATCATCGCCATCGCGAGACGCGACGTCCATTGAACCCGGCTCCTTAGCTCCGCACGTTGCTGGGCCCATGATTGAATCAGTTCGTGGAGACGCGTGGTCGCCTCGGTCTCTTCGGAGAGAAATTGCGAAACGGCCAACGCGCGACATTCGACCGCCTGTTGAACAGCCAATTCACGCAGCTCCAGCTTCTCCAACAGTTCAGGCGACGCGCCTTGCACGACAAACGCAACTTCCAGCTGCGCATCTTCATCCGGAGTGAATTCGAGATGCAACCGATGTCCAACGTAGCGTTGGAGTCGCAGATGTACAGAGTGCTCGGTGGGCTCGATCCTGTGAATCGTTTCTCCGTGCAACGGGCCGGCGATCAGGCGATGCGAATCGACGCAGGCAACCACGTGGCCACTGCCGCGAATGCGGCAGAAAACATCACCGTCGCGAAGCGTAAAAGTTGGTGTGCGCAATGTTCGTCCGCTGCGGGGCAGCTTGCTGAGTTTGCTCTGGTTCTGCATTCCTGCTTCGCTGATGGACTTCAAACCGTTCCAGAACGAATCGCTGACCGCCGCGCTGCGCCGGGCAAACTGCAGGCCTGGTGTGCCGTCGATAACCGCCACGTATGGTTCACCGCCAAGCTGCGGGCGACTGCCGAAAAGAAAGCCGTCCTGCATGAATTCAGTCCGGCCTGACGTGGGCGTAGTCGACGACGACACACGACTCCACGGGCTCCTCTGCCGATTCCGTAGCGGGCTGGTTGGCAGGCGGTTCCGCGGGAAGCAGCATGGCAAGCTGCTCTTCCATCTGTTCCCGGTATCGCCCGTCCAGCCTGGCAAGTTCCCCCGCAATGCGCCGGTTGTGCTCCATCGATTCGAAACGCACTTGACGGTAGTCGCTGCTCTGCAAAAAGCCCGACATCGCGTAATAGTCGGCTGTCGAAATCGCATCGAACTTGTGGTCGTGGCATCTGGCACACGACAAGGTCACTCCCAGAAACGTTTTCGACATGACATCGATCATATTGTCGAAACGAGCGGTTTCGTCTCGACGGATATCGACCGGCGAGTGCACCCACTCGCCAAGGAACCAGAAGCCGGTTCCAAGCACCGATTCGTTAAACCGTTCTTTGGGATGCAATCGTGGTGGATTGAGCAGGTCGCCGGCCACGTGCTCGCGAACCAGTTGGTCGTAAGGCACGTCACCATTGAACGCGCGGATCACGTAATCGCGATATTGGTACGCGTTCTGTGCATCGTTGTCGAACTCATGGCCACGTGATTCGGCATACCGGACAAGATCGAGCCAATGTCGGCCCCATCGCTCGCCGAAGTGCGGCGACTCCAGCAACTGATCCACAAAACGTTCGACGGCTCCGGGAAGCTCATCATGGACCAACTCCTGCACCTGACTGGGTGTAGGGGGCAAGCCGATCAGGTCAAAGCAAAGTCGCCGCGCAAGCGTGCGGCGGTCAACTTCATCAGCTGGATGCAAGCCAGCCGCTTCAAGTCGCGCAAGAATGAAAAAGTCTAACTCGCTCTGCGGCCACGAGTCGTCGGACACAGAGGGCAGTGGCGGGCAGCGTACCGGCTGCCAGACCCAGTGCTCTGACTTCCGTTTCGCCAGGCTGAAGTCTTCACGATTGACCTTTACGGAGGAACCCGTTTGATTCGGCCAAGGAGCTCCCATGTTGACCCACCGCTCCAGCGTTTCGATTTCCTTCGCCGGCAGCTTTCCTTTCGGAGGCATCTCGAAAGATCCGTATCGCACGGCTTCGATTAACAAGCTGCCATCGGCGTCGTGGGGAACCATGGCCGGGCCCGAATCGCCTCCCTCCAACAATCCAATCCGGCTGTCGACCAACAACCCGGCCTGAAGCTTGGCTGCCGTGCTACTGTGACACGGGTAGCAGTGATCGACGAGCAGCGGCCGTACCTGCTTCTCAAAGAACTCAAGTTGTGCTGTAGCTGATTTCTCCTCTTCGGCTGATACGAAGTGACCGCCCAACGCTACGGCGAACACGATTGACGCAAGTCTGCTCAATACGTGGAGGAAGTGGAAGTAAGTTGGATTCATGATCGCGGGATCAGTTGAGGCCGGAGCGGCAGGCCCAGGGAGACTATGCTCGGCGCTGCCGCTGGCGACGGACAAAGAAGGTCGTGCGACGTAACTCACAGGCGACACGCTCCGGTGCCACGCAGCTCATTGTTCACTTCCGCGGCGCACCTGTCGAGGTTGGCAGGCGCCGCAGATCTTAGTGATTTTCGTCACAAGACGGTGTGGGCTCCGCTCGGCTCGTCCCCGGTTTGCCTGAGCCGGCCCAGACAACCCCGCAACGATCGGACCGCCTCTCTCACCCCAGGTGGAATCACGGAACAGCTCGGGGCACGCGATGGTGCAGCGTGTCGCGGATGCAGATCGTCCCGTCCGTGCCGACGCAGAATTCTACCCGAGGGACGGCGGGCTTGTGAAGAGAAGCGCCGCCTGGCGAAGATGTGCCAGGCGGCGTGGAGTGGAGTGGATGGCGGCAGACGCGGCGAGATGCTACGTCTGGCTGGTGGCTCGAGAGGTACGTCGGAGCCAGCCGAACAGCGCGCTCCACGAGCTGGAGTAGAGCGCTGCCGTAAGGGGGAGAGCAACCAGGCATACCAGCCCCGCTGCGGGGAACAGCGTAGCAGCCTGCCGGGATGGGTCTCCAACCACTGCAGATGGCGGCAGAGCAGCTGGCAGAGTGACTGTGGATCACGACGGGGATCGCCAGGGATCGGTTGACACGGATAAGTGCCGAGCAGCGCGAGCTTTCACCGTGATTTGGCAGGCCGCCAGAGGGCCGTCGGTTCACACGGCTAAACCGCCGGTTTGGTACTCTTGGAGCTACGGAATGTACTCGATCCGATCGCGCCACTCAGCTGATGGACTGGCTTGCGTCACCAGAACCAGCAACTCCAACAAGTCCGGTACACGGGTCCCGGGCCGCACCATGAAAATACCGGGTGAATGATGTCCCCCTTGGAGATGAGTCGCCAGATGTGCGGGCATGGTGTTCTTATCTTCCGTGATCAGAATTCGGCCTTGTCGTTCCGCCCACAGGAGGATCGACCGATCGTCTGCGCTAAAGGGCAAATCGTCTGGTTGGCCCACGCGGACGACATCCAAGATATCGACGCTGTCTTCGTTATGTCGCTGAATTGCTCGCCAGATTCGACCGGGTACGTTCTCGTCGAGCAGAAAAGTAACGGGCATCCCTATTGGCCATCCATGCGACGCGTAGTCTGCAGCCGCTGACGAAGTTCAGCAATTGACGGGCCGGTCTCTGACGTCCTTCGTTGCTCGGCCATTTGGCTTTCGCAATCGGCGATGTACCTTTCGACATCCACTCGATTTTCCAGATAGAAGGCAATCACCTTGTGGATTACAGCCAGTGCGAGCGAAGGGTACTCGCATGCCAGCATCTCTGGCGAAAAGCCTTCCTCATAATAGTGGATAAGATGCTGAAGGCCGACACGATGACCGGTGACGTGGACGAAACCGTCTGTATCTTGCGTGAGGAAGTTCGGCAGAATCACAATGTGGTCTCCGGTGGGTGGCAACTCTCCTATTCTACAGCAGGTCGTTGATTTCTACAAAGTAGTCTTCTGCACCGTCCTCAAAGCCGACTCCAGATCATGCAGATGACGCTCGACGAGCTACGCCAGAGCATGCTCCCCTTGACATGACGATCAGAGCACCAGCAATGACCCACCAAACCACCCACAGCGAGGCCTGCCAAAGCCCACTCGCGCTTCCGGTCCGCCTCCACTCCAAAGCGGCCCTCAAAAGAGCTCCCTGATGCTCCCTCAGCCGTCCTGTTGGACCCTCTTCGACGCTTCACACAGCGCTACTATCGCGCCGATGCTAGTTCGTCTTACCCATTGTGAAGGCTCACAACGTTCGCGGTAATAGTAAAACGCTCCATTAATCCCCTTTAGCAAGGCGTGTGCCAGTGGAGCGTTTTCAGGCAGGATCGACCTCAACTCTTAAGAGGTCAAGTGCATCACACACGACAGAATCCGTTGAATTTTCAAGCAGCGTCACGCCAGCCGCGCTCGCTCTGCGCGCCTATTCGTCTGGCTTGCCACGACGTGCCATGTACGTGTCACTTCAATTACCGCACCTCTCCTGCCTTGCCATGAATCTGATTGCCGTGCTCGTTCTTCGCGAGCACACTCACCTGATGCGACCCACCGACACCTCAGTGGCACCTTCGGTCAGGTCGCTATAAATTCAGAGTATATTGACTCGCCGCTCCACGCCCGACGGCCGCCCCCTGTCTCCTCGCACCTTCGTGGCTACCGTTTTTGGCTAGTCACCTTTCTTTTTGGGAACCCTTATTCTTGGGAACGGGCAACCCGGGCTCAGCGCTGTTCCCATGGGTGGCGCTGCGCTCGCCGAAACGCATACTGTCAGTCTTGATAACTTTAACGTCCGGGTTCTTTTGGGGGTGCTCCGCTTGGTCTTGAGGGCAGAGTACAACACGAAATCCTAACCATCCGAGAGAATACGTGTGAAAGTCGGAAGCGAATCGGTAGCGGGAGGTAGAACGACAATGGGCAGCTGCGAATGCATAGGCCCCACCACGGCACACACGGTCCGAAATATCGGAAGGGCCTCTAGGGTCTTCGGTTGGTGATCGCAAGTAGTAATCGCTCTCGTACCAATCGCCACACCATTCCATTACGTTACCATACATATCAAAGAAGCCCCAGGCGTTCGCCGTTTTCTCACCTACCGAATGAGTTATCGCTCCAGCGTTGTGGGAGAACCAAGCAAATTCACCTAAGTGCGTTGCCTGCTCACCGAAACAATAACGTCCACTGCTCCCAGCACGACATGCATACTCCCATTCGGCTTCAGTTGGAAGACGGTACACTCTATCTTCTTTCGCGGAGAGCCGCTTGCAGAATTTGGCAGCGTCATTCCAAGTGACTCGCTCTACAGGCAGGTTGTCGCCCCTGAAGAACGACGGGTTGACCTGCATGACATTCCGATATTGCTCCTGCGTGACTTCGGTTACGCTCGAGAAGAACGGCTTTGTGATGCGTACCCTATGCTGGGGCCGTTCATCTTCTATGGCATTACCATCCGACTCTGGTGCCCCCATCATGAACTCACCGGGAAGAACCAACTTGAGTTTCATTCCAATGCTGTTCGAAAAGTCCTCTGGTGGTTTCGCAGCGGAAATACGAACTGCCGCCACGAGCGTCAAAGCCATCAATACGTTCCGCGACATTGCCGTTCCTCCATGACAAAACAAAAAGATGTTGTTGGCGGAAGTTGTTGACGAGGTTCCCTCGTCACTCGTCGGTCGATCATTTCCACCGCAGTTATCTTCCAACACGTGGCCGTCCCGGAATGACTGTTGCTCGATTCAATATCCCACTACATCGAAAATCGAGGATCTTTGTATAGATAACGTTCTCAGTAGGAACTTCGACGATACTTAGGATGACACGGCATGACACTTCAATTTCGAGCTTCTCGACTTGCGGTCTACTCCTGAAATAGTCCTTTAGGCCGCCATATCCAGGCGCATCTGTGTTTTGATAGATGCAACCGTTTTCCTGATCGGGGAGATATCGATCATACCACTTAGGCTCATTGGCCCGGTATCCATACCGTCTTCCATCAGGATTCTTGTCTTCATGAGGTTCGCCATACACTCTGGAAACATTCCAGTCTGACCAGACCCCATCGGCAAACCGTCTGTTCTGCACATCACAGTTGATGAACTGACGATATTCGCAGCAGTCGCACGGCTCCTCAAACTCGGCTAGAAACGAAAACTTGTATCCCCACACTCCTCCTGCAATATTGGGATAGTACTTACATCTTCTGTCGAACTCACTCAAAGTCGGTTCGCCCGCCAATTCGCACAAACCGGTGGGGTCTGTAGATCCTGTTGGAAACAGGCAGAAACAGGCAGACACTCTGGCTTTGGAGTGGTCGTCGGCGCTGTTTGGTGGGTGCGGACGTCGTTTCGGAGACGGCGGGAGCACTCGAAGAAGGGCCCCTGGCGGTGATTGCGCGAGCGAAACGCGCTCCGCGCATTGCGTTGGCACGCCAACTGCTGCGGGCCGCGCGCACGGCGAGCGCACACGCGGTCCACTCCGCGTGGAAGGCTTGCCGCGGTGAGCAATGATCGCGCTAAGTGAAGAGGGCGCGGGCGGCAGCGACGCCTTTCAGATGGCTCAGCTTCCATCCGTTGGGCCACCTTGGCCAGCGACTCTGGTGAACCAACGGCGTGACAGAAGGACCGTTCGTAGCTATCCACCGTGTCGAGCCACTTCTCGTGGTTCACGTCCAGGCGGTCCAGCACCGATTCCAGATCTTTGGGAATCGTGCTCCGCTGCCCACTCTTGAGCAGCCGTGCCGTCCACCGGAACAACTTCAGGTAGTCCTCCAACGAAATGGGAAGCACTCCCAGATCCGATGCGCGACGTCCACTGCGGGAGGCATAGCAGAGCGCCTCGTCCGTCTTCCGCTCGGGGCGGAGCGTCAGTTCGGCCATCCACCCATCCGCCCGGTCGCGGGCGTTCTTGCGCTGCGATTGAGCCTCCAGACGCTGAAAGAGGGACGTGTAACGTGCGGTTTCCGGGCTGTCGGCTTCTCCGGCGCGAATCGGGTTCAGGTCCACATAGATCCCGCACAGCAACAGCCCGCTGGCATCGGTGATTTCCCGGCACTTGAATCTCGTTTCCCAAAACCTACCGGCACAGTCATCGTCAAAATTGGCGCGTCGGGCGATATTCTCCAAAAGAATTCCCATGAACCACGAGATGTCGCTCAACCGCCGCCGCAACTTTTCGATTTGTTTTTTGTTGCCGACCAGCTTGTCGATTCGTTTATCATCCGGCTCTGGCATCTCATCCGACATGCATTTGGCCAGCTTGGTGATGGTCAGCCAGCGGCGCGCCACCTCGCGGGGCGCAGCCGCGCGGCGATCTCAGGCCGGGTGCGGAGCACGACATGCAGATGGTTAGATAATTCCGCGCGGAATTCCACTTCAATCGTGAACAGCTGTGCCAGTTGCTTTTCCCGGTTGACGATCCAGTCGCGGCGGTGTGAATAGTCTTCTCCGGTGGTGGGATCGAGGCCACAGAGAAAGGCACGGCGGACGCAGCGTGCGGTGCAGTGGAAGACAGCCTTGCGGGCACGGCCCAAGAGTTTACGGCGAGCATTGGCGGCCATCGGACAATTCCTCCTTGTGTGGGCAGTATGGAGCCGCCACAGCTCGGCCGCTCGTGAGCGGCACACCGCGTCGTCCCACGCTGCACGGAAGTCATTGCCCGCCTTTCCGTCGCCAGACGGCCATTATCTTACCACAGTGAGTCGTTGCTGCAAAGCGGAAACGCGGTGCGGTGACATATGCATGTCATCACGTGCCTCGCACGGGGGTGGCGCTACCCCACGCTGTCGCTCCGGCCCCCCTGCTCAGCTGCACGCGCGGCAGAGATTAAGCCGAAGATCAGGGTGTCTGCGATCTTCTCAGAGATTGATTGTCGTGTGATCTTCGTCTTCAGTACGGCGGATCAAAAAGTGGTCCGCAAGCAACGTCAGAAGCACATCGACCACATTCGCATCGGTTTGGAAAAAACGCAGAGAAACGTCGCTCGTGGTGGACCCCACAGCGACGAACCTTCGGTCCTCCGCCGTGTGGCGCGACTCTACGGAAATAAGGACGCCGCCAAGTACTTCTCGTGGAACATGGTGAAGCTGACGAAACGGCAACGGGACCAGCTGCCCAAGCCTGGTCGAGGCGAGCGTCGACCGACACACCGCTTTGACTTCACTTTCGATCGCAAGGCTTTGAAGCGCGATGAACAATACGATGGCTATTCCGTGATCGTCACTACCGTTCCACAGAATCAGGGCAGTGCCGATGTCTTGTTCACGAAGTTCAAACAACAGAATTACAGTGAGCAGATCAACCGCGGATTCAAAGGTCCCTTAGCGGTTCGTCCCGTGTTTTTGCACAAGCCCGAACGCGTAGAAGCCCTCGTCTTCTTGATGATTGCGGTGTTGATGCTGTATTACGTGCTGCAGCGAATGTACCGCCAAGCCGTGCCCGAGGACGCACCTCAGAAGGAACAACGCACGACCACACGCACGATCCTGGACGCGTTCAAAGACTACAACCTGCTGATTCATTACACGCGCCTGGGGCGCGAGGTACAGCCCACGCGGCTCTCAACGCGCCAGCGCGAGATTCTCCAACAACTTGGCTTTCCGTCTCCCGCTCGGGTCCTGAGTCAGCTTCTACCACGTCCACCTACCTGACCGTGCCCGGTTTTCTGAGCCCTTCGGTTGGACTGCAAAGCAGGTTGCGGAAAATCGGGTTCAACAGGTCGTGTCCCAACAATCGACCGATTGTGACACAGCCCACGGCTCGGCAGAGGGGCGTTGTTCTGCGAACTAGTTTCGTGTTGGGGCGCGACCGCGGAGCAGGAGGCGGAGCGCTCAGTACCCTTGGATTATTGGCTCGTGTAGGACTCGGTGGCAAGGTTGGCAATGGAAGACAGGGGATGAGTTGGATTCATGAAGTTGATATGAATCGTCTATTCGAGCGTGGTCTTGCGGATACAACAATGCAAGGAGTCTATGTTGCTTCATCGCCGCATCCTGTATCCCAGGTGAATTTCATGCGCGAACTGCGCCGTGCGGTTGGTGTGCCGATAGGGCTTCCAGCATTCTCGTGGATGGTCCGCATCGGTGCTCACTTTCTCTTACGCACCGACCCTGAACTTGCACTCTACGGTCGCTACGTCACCTCCAGGCGACTCGAGGAAGAAGGATTTGAGTTTCAACTCTCCAACCTCCGAGAAGCCCTGCTAGAACTGCTCCGTCCCAACGGGAAATGAGCAGCTTCTGCTGTTACAATTCACATTGGCCTTTTTCTCCCAATTTCCAGTACCTATTGCGACACGTACCGTTATTCGACCGTATCTGCGGTTGCCAAATGTGCCAGGAAATGCCCCCGCTGCAGCCATCTGTGATGATTTCGACAAGGACTGGGACATGGACCTCTACACGGCCTATCCCCACACAGTGGAACCGCTTCCTTTTCATGCCATGAGTCGTTATCCCTACGGTACGGACGAGCAGTATCCGGGACAACGAAATAACCCGCCGGTACCGCCGCCAATTCAACACACGGCACGTCCAGCCTTTCGGCCCCCCGTCAGACGGGCTGCGAGTGCCGGTAACTCGTGGTAAATGAATAGGTGCCGTTAGACGAAGCTTCGTTGGGGTTGGGATGGATAAGGGCAGGATACCGGCGCTGCAAATGAACGTCGATAAAGAAGTCTCCAGCGAGCCCCTTTTCGCTAACCTTGACGATGACGATCGCGCTCTTCTTGCAGCTGTAGCGCAAGCGAGAGCAACGTTGCCACAATTCAAACATGCGTTCGCTAAGCGACAATTCACACCTGCAACCTACTTGGTGAAGGTACGGCGCACTGCTTCAGCAAGGACAGGCTTCAACAGGGACGGACCGAGGCAATTTCAATCGATTACGGGAGGTGGTCATGCACAGACGTCAGTTTCTGGAAACGGTGGCAGCGTCGGCGTTGTTAGGTCGCATCGCGCGAGGGGAGTCATTTCCCGCGGACTTGAAGATCACGCGGATCGTTAGTTTCGACCTGCACACACAGCGTTCGAAGTTTGCCGGCAAGAACGCCGTCCGCGGCGATCATGGTGACACGTCGCGCGACCGCATGGTGCGACTGTACACGAACGTGGGCGTGCAGGCCGTCGGTCGTTGTTGGAAAGAGAAGCAGTCGCTGGCCGCGCTGTTGGGCAAGAATCCGTTTCGGGATTTCGACCTTGCTTCACGCCGGATGCCCGGCCCCTTGGGCACCCGCACGATGGTGCTGTGGGACCTGGCCGGGAAATTGCTGAACAAGCCAGTTTACCAGCTGTTGGGAGACAAGCAGCGAGACAAAGTGCCGGTTTACGACGGGTCGATCTACTTTGCCGACCTGCTGCCGCAATACACAGCCCGGTGGCAGGATCGCTTCAAGGAGGAGATCGACATGGGGCTGCGAGCCGGGCACCGCGCCTTCAAAATCAAGATCGGTCGTGGGCACAAGTGGATGGACCGCCAGGCGGGTGACACGCGGGACGTCGAAGTCGTCGAGACGATTCGCAAGCATGCGGGCTCCGAGGTGCACCTGGGGGTGGACGCCAACAACGGGTACGATCTGGATGGCGCCAAGCAGTTCCTTGATCGCGCAAGTGATCTCGGCATGGACTTCTTGGAAGAGCCGTTTCCGGAGCAGGTGGAGCCGTGCCTGGAACTGAAGCGGTACATCGCCGGGCGAGGCTGGAAGACGCTGTTGGCCGACGGCGAAGGGCAAGATGATGTGCAGGCCTACCGGCCCTTCGTCGATGCGCAGGCTCTCGATATTTTGCAGGGGGACATGAACTCGCTGGGCATCGAGGGCATCCTCGCTGAGGCGGCTATGGCCGAGCCCCGAGGGATTCTCGTGGCGCCGCACAACTGGAGTTCCCTGTTGAGTTTCTATCTGCAATTGCACGTCGGTCTTGCCGTTCCCAATTTCTATCGGGCCGAGAATGATCCGCTCACCAGCGACGTGTTGATCGCCGAGGGCTACACGATCGACGGCGGTTACTGCTCAGTCCCGGACGCGCCAGGCTTCGGGCTTGCCATCGACGAGAGTAAGTTTGACCGCGTTACCGTGAACTTTGATCTGAAGATCTAGGGGAAGTGTTGCCCCACGTTGATGACCGGCCGTCATCTCCCCGCGTGTGCTTGAAGATTCTGCGTCGAATAGGCCGTTTGGCCCTTGTGCCGATTGGATATCTGGCGATGAATTCGTATGACCAGCACGGGCCAATTCCGTAAGATGAGTTCGGTTGACCAACTTCACGGACCGCACCAAAATGAGAGATGGAAGAACACAAAGCGTGGCGGGAAAGAATCGCGCGCGAACCACAAGGCGAGCGCGAATGAAGTACTGCATCACGCTCAGCTCCGTCGTGTGGGTCGCGACTCTGCTGCCATGTGTGGCCGCCACGACGCGCGCGTCCGAACTGAGCCTTAGCCCTGACCAGCGATACTTGCTGAAAGACGGCGAGCCCTTCTTCTATCTGTGCGATACGGCTTGGGATCTCTTCATGAGGCTGGACCGTGAGGCGGCGGACGAGTATCTGAAAAACCGGGCCGACAAAGGATTCAACGTCATCATCGACGATCCTTATCGGATGGATGCCGCAACGAGATGAAAGGAACGCGTACGGCCAGCCGCCACTGATCAACAAGGATCCGGCGCAGCCCAACGAGAAGTACTTTCAGCACGTCGACTACATCATCAACAAGGCTAATTCCCTAGGACTGTTTGTGGCGATCGCTCCTTCCTGGAGTGATTGGATGTACAAGAACGTGGGCCGTGGGTCGCATCCATTCGATGTAAGAAACGCCAGGAGTTTTGGCGAGTATGTCGGCCGACGTTACAAAGACAATGACATCGTCTGGGTGATTGGCGGTGACAGAAACCCTGAAGGATATGAAGACATCCTGCGGGCGATGGTGGCGGGACTGGACAACGGAGACGCAGATCGCGACTTCTTGATGACCTTCCACGGATTGAGAATTGGAAAACCAATGCCACCTGAATTGGTGTACCATGAGCGATTCGGTTCTGCTCATTTGTTTGGTGCCGAGCAATGGCTCGATTTTCACGGCGCCTATTCTGGACATCAATGGGCCTATCCCACCTATCGTTTGATCACCACGGATCGCGCGATGAAGCCGATCCGGCCTGTCATCGACCTGGAGCCCTGCTACGAGAATCACGCCTACCACGCGGATGGCTCCATGTATTGGGCGACTCCCCAGCAGTGGGACGGAAAGACTCGAGGCACGGCTGCCCTGATTCGGGAACAAGCCTATTGGGCGGTGCTCGCCGGAGCGGCCGGGCACACGTACGGCGGAGACGATGTCTGGCAGTTTCACGATCCCGCAAGTCCCCTCGGAGAAGGGGACTTTCACGCCAATACTCACTGGCGAGAAGCAATGAACTGGCCGGGCACTGTTCAGATGGGAATCATGCGGCGACTGTTTGAATCGCGACGATGGCAGACGCTGGAGCCGGACCAGAGCATCATCGCAGCGGGGCAGGGCACTGGCGAAGATCACGTGCAGGCGGCCTGCGCGGCGGACGGTGCGTTCCTTTTCATCTATCTGCCGCGCGGAGGGAATGTGACCGTTGACCTGCGGAAAATTTCTGGTGATGATGCCGACGCCTATTGGTTCAATCCGCGCAATGGCGACACGGTGAAGATCGGTCGGTTCTCGTGTTCCGGACTGCGACGGTTTTCATCGCCCTCTCGCGGCGTCGATAATGACTGGGTACTGGTGCTGGATGAAGCCACGCAAGGATTTCCCATCCCGGGTGCACGGCGGCGAAACTGATGCGGACAAGAGTATCGCTCCATGCCAGCCGCTGCAACAGACCGCGTTGCCATGCCGGTGTTCCCGATACCCTGACCGTCGATGTGCCACCCATGGACGGAAAATGCGAAGTTATTTTTCCCCGGTTCCTAAGTCGAAAACAGACAGCGCTGAAGGTCTTTGGACCGCGAGGTGAATCACGGTACGATGGGGGCATCCGTTTCTGAAGCCATTTCATGAGGAGAGCAAACGTGTCGCTTGTCACGCTAGTCACCGTGTCGGGACTGCTGCTGGTTGGTCAGCTGGCTTCATCCCCTTCCACTGACGGGATCTTGGCCGGCGGCGCCGATCCGAGCATCGTGGCGACCAAGAATGACCAAGGGAGCTACGAATATTATGTTGTCTCGACGGGGCGCGGAATCCGGATTTCGTATTCGCCGGACCTCAAGGACTGGAGGCGGATCGGGCGGGTCTTCGAAGAAGACGTACCCCAGTGGGCTCAAGATGAGGTACCGAAGGCTAACGGCATCTGGGCACCCGATCTCAGTTTTCACAATGGTCTCTATTATCTGTATTACTCCGTCTCCAGCTTTGGCAGCCAGCGCTCGGTCATCGGGCTGGCCGTCAACAAGACGCTGGACCAGGCGAGTCGCGACTACCAGTGGCTCGATCGCGGAAAAGTCATTGAGTCCTTTCCGGGGAAATGTGATTACAATGCCATCGATCCCACACTTTTCGTGGACCAGGACGGCCATTGGTATCTGTTTTTTGGATCGTTCTGGTCAGGCATCAAGCTTGTTTCCTTGGACGCCCAGACCGGTAAACCGAGCGAGAACGCCCAGATTGTGCCGGTCGCTGTGCGCCCTCGCCATCCAACGCACGCCGTGGAAGCGCCCTACGTTATCTACCGCGAAGGCTACTATTATTTGTTTGTATCTTGGGATCGATGCTGCGACGGAGCCGACAGCGATTACAAAGTCATGGTCGGTCGGTCGCGGCAGATCACCGGTCCATATGTCGATGCCGATGGTCGCGCGCTGCTGGAAGGAGGCGGCACACTCGTGTTAGACGGGAACAAGCGGTGGCGCGGACCAGGACACAACAGCGTCTTGACAACAGACGAAGGGCAGTGGCTCGTCCATCACACGTACGATGTCCAGAACCTGCGGGCTCAACGAATTCTCCAGATCCGGCCCATGTCCTGGACGCCTGGCGGCTGGCCTCAAGTGGGTGAGCCGATTTTCGAGCCCCAGGCCAGACCCTCCCGGTCCGTGTTGAAGAGCGACTAGTGCCTTTTACCAGTACCGTTCCAGGTGGATTTGGCCGAGGACTTTCTTCGTCTGCTCGATGAACCCATCGGCAGCGAGAATCGTCAGCATCTCGTCGATCATGCCGGGGTTGCCGCAAAGGAACACGTGGCTGTCGGCGGGCGTCGGCTGGGATCCCCATCGGGCGACGAGTGGTGTTCGACTCCAGACGTCTTGGATGTGACCGGTTTCACCGGCCCAAGGCACGTTTTCCTCTGCCGGGCGACTGATAGCCGGTATGTACGAGAGAGTCGGGTATTGATGGGCCAGCATTGCCAACTCGCTTCGATATCCCAACTCCCAAGAATGGCGTGCTCCGTGCAATACCGCGATTCGCCGCTCGCGGTATTTCAAGTGTGTTCGCAGCATACTCATGTAAGGTGCCAGGCCCGTGCCCGTCCCGATCAGCACGAGTTGTTTGTCGGCGGGGACCTGATCGAGCGTGAACATGCCCGAAATTTTCTTTCCCAGCCACACCCGATCACCTGGCTGGAGCGCGAATAGCCGCGGAGTCAGAGCTCCCGACGTGACCAGCGCGATATAGAACTCAACGTACTCCTTCGCGACGGATGTCGAAGCAATTGAATAGGCTCGCTTGATCCATTTGTCTGCGTCCGTTGCCGAATCTTCTTCAGGGGTCGCCAGGTCACAACGTGGAGCGCTGGTCGGCAGGCCCAAGACGGCAAACTGGCCGGCCGTGAAGGTCGGCAGCTCCCAACCTCGAGGAGCCACTCTCAGGATGGCGAGTCCGGGTGAAACGTCAATGCGTTGCAGAACTGTCGCGTTAAGATCGAGGGACATGCGTTGCGCTCGCGTTTCGGGTTCATCATTGACCGGATATTTGCCACCTTGGACTATATTCTTCGCTTGCCACTCGAAACACGCAACATCACAAAGCGTATCCTGGCCCCAACACACCCTTTCCGGCGGCCCCCGGCCGCGTTGGGCCTGGACCTCGTCCTGGCGGGCGGCCAGGCCACTCTGCACTGCCAATGGTCAAAGTGTGCGCGTCGTATGCGGATTCGCGTCTCACGCAGAGCGGCAGAGACCGCTAAGAAGAGCCGTCTACTGCATCTCCGCGAACTCTGCGCCTCGGCGTGAGTCTGTTTCCATGTAGCCGTTCACGGCCAGAGGCCGTGAACGGCGAGTGAGTACTTAATCTTAATCCTAATCTTAATCCATTTTCGTCCGCAGCTCTCTCAAGGTGACGTATCAAACCGCGAACTTGAGGAATTGGAGCGAATCAATCCGATCAACATCGAGACAATCTCAAGGAGCAATTCCTTCGCTTCAACGGCCACGGATCCGTTGATGATCGGTCTTCGCGACCAGCACATCAAGGCAGGCAGCACATTCAAGTGCCGACCCACGAGCGGTATCGAAGATGCGACAACGGTCTGCTGAAGTGTGCTGGCCGTTTCCTTCCGCGATATTCAGCGTGAAACCACCCACTCTCTTGCCAAGTTGATCGTGCGTCCGCCGATTAAATCGTAATCCTGATCGATAGGAGGCGTCACGTTCCGGGACAGTTCCTTGGGTTCGCAAATGCGCAGGCGGGAGTCGCCCTGTTTGAGATGCTCACCCCGCAAGCGATGGCCAGAAGAGGATTAAGGTAAGAGTAAGATTATGATTATGATTAAGAGCACCCGTTCCCATTAAGGAACTTGGCAGTGGCCAGAGGCGGCACCAGGTAGGTCGGACGTCTGAGCGATGCGGTCTCCCTGACTGTGAGGTCTGCGGGCGATTTAGGCATGTTTGCGGGCCCACGCTTGGTGCGTTAACAACATAAGCTCATCGCAAGATTTACTTGGCTGACGATACCCGTTCCCAG
The DNA here is from genome assembly GCA_963700575.1 of uncultured Planctomycetota bacterium. GTDB lineage: Bacteria > Planctomycetota > Planctomycetia > Pirellulales > Pirellulaceae > JAJRVM01. The sequence continues at coordinate 56,367 of CAVOYC010000020.1, forward strand.
ACGCCGTCGCTGAATGCCACCCACGTGAGCAGGAACCCCAGAATCGTCCAGATGATGAAATTGACCACGATGGGGATGATGACGATCTGCCGCAGTGGAGACGCGGAAAATACGAGGGCCACGATCAGCATCAAGGCGAAAAGCATCTCGACCAGGCGCAACTCGCGGTCCTGAACGCGTACGGCAGTGACAGGTAGTGGTTCCCGGCGACGGTGCAGCACGATCCCCAATATTGCCACGGCATAGAAGACAAAAGTGAACAATTGCACGCCGACCGAAGGCAGTCCCTCGGGTCGCAGGTAAACGTAGGTCACTCCGTACAACAGTACCAAGTACAAGCACAAGCCGAGGAACCCGCCGCGGCCAAATACCACAACGGGCCGAGCGTCCGACATAGCGACTTTTCCCCGCGACAATCGCACGAGCACGAGGAGGAGGACCAACATCACGACCAGATTCACGAAGAAGTTGGCGGGCCCGCCCGAATTCATCGCCATCGTGGGTATGAACGATAGTACCAGGTAGATTTGCACAGCGCGGGCGCCGCGGCTCGTGCCCGTAAGCCAGGCCAAATCGGGGAACAGTCGCCGTAAGGAAGGATACAGCAGACAAGTCACCGCCAGCGGTAGAATGAATGACATCACCGGGTGAAAAATGAACACCATGCTGATCTCGGATATTCCGTAGGGCCCAATACTCCCCATGACGAACTTTCCGTCGCCGCCATAGCCGCACCAGATCACTTTGGTGATCCAGGACTCATAAAGACCGAACAGAATGCCCCACAGGTAGAGTGACCAAAACGATGTCCGGCCCGTGCGCACGGCGAGCGTCGTGAAGAAGAAGAAGTGGGCGAAGTACAGCCAGTACGTGACCACCAGTGTCCAGGGATGCCAGAGTCCCATGCCCAACGAAGCACCGGAAAAGACTTCGGCGCATATCAGCACGATCAAACCGATCAACAAGCGCGGAAACACAACCGCAGCACGCGGACCTTCTGCTGGTCGCTCTGCGGAAATGTGTCCTGAGGCATTCGAAGCTTCCGTCATTTCGCTTGAGTCATTCATCCTATCGATTCCACATCACGCAACCGCCAGCCGATGCCGCGGCGAGGCCGTGTTGACTTCGTCTTATCGGGAAGCACGAACGGCCATTCGACAGGCCGTAGCTCACCATACCTGCACCGGTACGACAAACGATCTCAGGTGGCCCCCCCCACGCGTCGTGCACGCAGACTCTACCCAGCCAATTCCCCGCGAGTTTCAACGGAGTGTGGCAAGTTGCCTTGGTCGTTCGACATTGGTATGCTCGGATCTGGGTGGCGTCGCAAGAGCCTTCGAAGGGTGTTATGACAGGCCGCTGCTCGATTCCCACCTTGACAGACTTCCTACCATGCACGATTTGCCTGGCCAGTAGTTCTTCGCTACTGGGAAGGGTGTTGGATCGTAAATCCGCTTGAGAGCCGTTTCCCGTTCGATTTGAAAATTCAATGTCTTCAATACCGTGAGGGTCATGCCATGCGATGTTGCGTTGTTGGTCTGTTGATTTGGACGTGGCCGGTGCTGGCCCTGGGTAGCGATACATCGATAGGTGAAATCGAGCGTCTGCCGGACCCACAACTGGACGGCGGACGACCGCTGATGGCGGTCCTGCGCGACCGCAAGAGCACGCGCGAGTTCAGTCCGCAACCTGTCAGCCGCCAACAACTGGCGAACCTGTTGTGGGCGGCCTTCGGCGTAAACCGATCGGAGACCGGCCATCGGACCGCACCATCCACGATGAATTTGCGCTCTGTGGACATTTATATCGCGACAACCGACGGCGCCTATCGTTACGATGCCGATGCCCATCAACTGATCTTGATCAGCCGAAAAGATGTTCGTGCGCTGACGGGAGGTCAGGACTACGTAAAGACCGCGCCGGTGGCGCTGGTGTACGTGGCCGATCATGTCAAATTTGCCAAAGTCGCTCCTGAGGAGCGGTCTTTTTACGCGGCGGCCGATACCGGCTTGATCGGGCAAAACGTTTATCTCTACTGCGCCTCGGAGGGGCTGGGGTGCGTGATACACATGCCGGGGGATCGGGCGGGCATGCAGAAGGCGCTGGAGTTGCGGCCAGAGCAGAAGATCGTGCTGGTGCAGTCGGTCGGGCACCCTGCCGATTGATCCACGTTGTTGCAGAGATTTCAGCAAGCATTCTCGAATCACCGGTTTCGCCGGTCACAATCGAGTTGACGCGCCGCGAGCTACCTGCCAAGGGGGAGTGAAGAGCGGTTTGTCGTTACTGCGTATTTCACAAAGAATATCAAACAAGGAACGGAAATATGGACAAGTTAAGGGTATACCACGATCGCACGGGAAATTCGCTCAGTGTGTGGTTTGACGACCCCAAGAAGAACACGTTTGCGAAGAAACCGATGATGACATCGTGCTTGTCAAGGACAAGCGTGGACGTGTGATCGGTTTTGAGCGATTGAACTTCCTGACACCTAAGCAGCAAGCGGACGGCGTCAGTATCCCTGTCGAGGTCCAAATGGTGTGATCCTCATCTCCGACGCACGATTTCATAGCAAAGCACGGCTCCGTGCTCGCCGAATCCCGCCACGTCGGCCGTAAACGCCAGCACCCCCTCGGAAACACGCGCGGGAACTTCGACCAGCCGCTGCCCGCTGGTCGCCAGTGCCCAGACCTGATAGGCAGCCGGTTTCTCCAATTGCAGGCGGACCTCCGCCTTGCCAGCGCGGACCAGGTGCGGCATTTGGCCCCATTGCAACAGCGTCTCTCTCGCGCGCTCCGCGTACTCGATCCCTGTGTTTTGGAGGTCGGTCAGATGCGTGACCAACAATCGATTACTCGCCGTAATCGGTTGATCGTCCAATGCACTGACCCAGACGGTGGCATCCGTGTCCTGCACCACGAACTCGGCTCCGTGTGTCGTGCGGATCGTGACTCCGGCCGGCGCGAAGCCACCGGCAGTGCGTGGTGTATCCAGGGTCATGACGTCCTGTGGCGCGTCGATTGTGATCTCACCCGTCTCGCACTGGAAAACGTTCTTGTCCGGATCGGTCGGATTGTTCGGCGACAGAATGCCCTGGCTCCGCAGCAGCCCTACCAGGTCATCGCTGGAGATCGCATAAGGATCCCCGGCATCGACGACTTTAGCCCGTGAATACGCGCTGGCCGGCGTTTCCCAACTCAGAGGCAAGACAACATCCTGAGAGAGCTGTTTCGATGGATCCGTCACCAGCGATGTGCCGACACGAGTCACCCAGGCGGCCCAATGCCAAGCGGGTGCCAATCGCGGAATGCGTGGAGGTGGCTCGGCCAGATCACGCGTCGTCATCGCAATAGTCACGCTGTGCGGTGCCGCACGCATATCTCCCCGCAGAAACAAACAGATGCTCGCCCGCTCCGCCGCCTGGCTCAACGGATCCGTGGCCATGTTGAAGTAATCCAACCTGCCGGGCCGGACGACGTCTTCACGATTGTGAGCATATGCGAACCGCCAGATGGCCCCCCAGCCTTGTAAAGCGCCCATCGATCCGGTCAAAATACCCCCCACTCCTCGATAACGGCCCGGCCCTGAGTAGTTGTATTCGGAAACGGTGAACGGCTTGTCATACAGCCGTGTGAAGGAAACGTGCCGGCCACCACTTGCACCGCCTGCAATGGGACTCGTGTTGGGACAGCGGCTGGGCAGTCGCCACGACCGTTCGATAAATTGCGGATGGTCCACGTAGAAGTGATCGTCCACATAGTCCATCTCGTGGCGAACGATTTGTGTGGTCACTGGATTCGTCCAGGCATTCATATTCGTGATCAAGGCCCGTACACCCAGCTCCTCGCGCAGGAACTGACTGGCACGCTCGAGGAAGTCCTTCTCAACCTGTGTCAGGAACAAAGTAGTATCACGCGCACGCATGCTCCGATCGCTGGTCGGCTGTTGGAGGGCCACTGTTGTGCGAGCGGGATCTTCGTCGGCTCCGAGCGCTTCTCCCCATGCCGCTGCCAGAGCGTCTCGATTCTGGTACTTGTCGGCCAGCCAGCGATTCCAGGCCTGCCTGTAATCGGGAATATCCTTGATCAGTTGCATGTAGTTGCCGAGGTTGCCTTCATTGATCAGTGACAACCAGGCCAAGGCAGGCTCGGCGGCGTAAGAACGCTGCGTGTACGGATTGACGTGCGTGAGCAGATTGCGCCGAAGGTCTTCCAGTTCTCGTACGCCTGCGGTTGAAGAGCCGCAAGTACCTTGAAGCCATTCATGGCATTTCCGCGGCTTCCTGCGAAGTCGGGCGCCAACCGAGCAATATCGACCGGCCGCGACACGAACAAGTCGGTCGTCACATAGATTCCGCGTCTGATGAGTGCCGCAATCAAATAGTCAAGTTGATCGAGCTTCTCCTCGTTCAGCTGTGTACGGTCGGGGGATCGGTCGGTCAATTCGCTCTCGTAGTGGTGCAGGCGGACGGTATTGTAACCCAGCCGAACCAGACGCTCGGCGAGTTGGTCCGACTGATCGTGCGTGATATAGTGCGCAGAGAAGCAGAGATTCACGCCGTAAAACCGCACGGGCTTGCCCGGCTGACGCTCAAATGAAAACGTGCCATCGGTGTTCGCATGCAGCCAACCGTGTTTGCCGGCCGGAGCGTCTTGTAGTCCCATCGCCGAAAAGTCAAGCGCCGAGTCAGGGGCAATATCCAACTCCAAACGCAGTGGGATCCAATCCTGGTCCGCAACAATCGTTACCGGCCTGTCATGCTGCACAGCGACCCCACCCGGCGCGGACAAAACAAAACCGATCGCCACCGGTATGCCCTTCTTGAATGGTTGCTGCTGGCTGGAGGAGCGGTGGATCCTGATCACAAACGTAGGGTCCCATTGCCGATTGTCCTGCAGCAGCACGGCGGTCGGTTTCGGAAACGTGAATTCCAGGCGCGCGCCGGTCGGCAGCTCAAGCTTGAGTGAACGAATCGAGCCGTTAAACAGCGACGTCGCGCCAAAATCTTTGGGGAACAGGCCAGACTGGCCGTCAGCAACCCACCGTGCGCCGGCGAGCGCGGCCACATCGAAGTTGGCGGCGACGTGCAGCGAGTTCAGGGCCACGTCGCGATCCGGGGTTAAGATATATGCTGCATTCAGGTTTTTGGAGTCGGCAGTGATCTTCGCCTCGCCGCTGACCGTTCCAGCGCCCGGCACAGCGATTCGAAACCGCTGCGTTGTCTCCGTGCCCGCGTTCTGAGGATCTGCCGTAGCCTGGGCGGACGTCCACTGCGAATCGTATAACCCGGCCCCGAGGTCGCAGATCTTGTCTCGCCCACGCGATAGTTGGACCCGACCTTGCCTGCCAACCAGCGCCTCGAACCCCTCGCCAGCCTTGGCCATCCTGTCACGATTCACGATCAACAAAGATGCCCACAGGACCATCCACACCAGGCGATTCATGTGCCTATCCTCCACAAAATGGCTTCGGTTCAAGTCGTTTCCCTGTCAGTCAAGTGCCATTCTAGATTCCTTGCTGAGCTTGTGGTACCACTCTGGCCGGCACGTGTCCGAGGCCGAATCATACCGCGGCCTGTTTCGGTCTCGCCTGAGTGCCGATTGAATTCGCCAACTCCGCTCGACCGAGCAGATTTCCGCTGATCGCGGTTAGTTGACAAACGTACCTTCCACCGGCACAAGGCCGGTGGCGGGCAGCCCTGACTTCGTACATGCTCTTCGGCTGTGGCCGAAGGCCACGTTAACAACGGCAAAAGGCCAGGCAGGAGTGTCTTGAAGCGGACCAAGTCACGGCACTGTCTGTGAAAACGACAGAATAGGGGCACGCAGATCTGTGGGAGCGCTGGAAGCGAGCGGGGGTGTACTGTGGTAAAATATTCAGCGAATTGGGGCTGAATCGGTGTCAGGCGCAGGATAAATTTCGGCTTCGGAGTGGCCCATTGAACACTGTCGCCATCTCTTGGACTGTCAATTCGAGACATGGTGCAGCGTGAGGAACACTTGGCATGTTCAGAAAACAACTTGGCAGAGTCTTTCGTTTGAGCGTGGCCTTTGCCGTGCTGAGCGGGTCAACACTCTCTTTGGCGCAGCGACAACTGTCGGACTCACAGGCGACGACCTATGAGCAACTGCGCGAGGAATTTACCTCTGCCGATCACGCCCGTTGGGGCGAAGTCCCGCTCTGGTGGTGGGAAGGTGATCGAATGACCAGGCAGCGCGCCACCTGGCAATTGGAGACCCTTGCCGGCGCCGGCGTCAAGTCGGTCTGTCCCATTCAACGCTCTCCCGGCCGTTGTGATCCGCCGTCGTTCAGTCCGCCGTGGTGGGACATGTTCGCCTACGTTCATCGGGAATGTGAACGTCTGGGAATGACACTTTGGGCCTACGACCAGGTTGGATATGGGCACTACGGTTGGTTGGAAAAGGCCGCGGCCCAGGCTGGCGACAATCGTACCAAGCGGATTCATTTTCTATGGGCGGACGGCAGTGCTCAGGAGCCAATCCAGTTGGAGCTGCCCGCAGGGCAGATTGTGGATGCGCGTGCTTTTCCACGTCATGAGCGCGGCGTGGAAGACGGCCAGAGCATCGATATCTCCGGCGCCGTATCCGGCCGGGTACTGCAGTGGACTCCGCCCGACGGGTCCTGGCGCGCGGCCGTTTCCGTGGCGGTCGACGACATCTCGTTTCAATTGAGCGATGCGGCGGGCGACATGTTTCTGGACATGTTCTACGGCGAGATTGCGCGGCGTGTCGGGCACGACGCGATGGGCACAAGCTTCGTTGGCGTTTTTCAGGACGAACATCCACCCACGCCGCGCGACGTCTACACTGAGGAGCTGGCCAAATTGTTCCGCCAACGCTGCGGCTACGACATCGGCCGCGCAATTCCCGCGTTACACTTCGACGTCGGTCCGCTCACACCCAAGTACCGAACCGATTTTTTCGATACCTATTTGGCGGTCGATGAACATTGTTATTGGAAGCGGGTTTACGACTGGACTGCGGAACGCGGTTTACTAACCAGTCACGATAATTGGGGACGCCAGAACATTGATCGTCAAAGCCAAGGGTACATCGACTATTTTCGCACCCAGCGATGGTTTTCAGCACCCGGTTATGACGATGCCGGCACCGGGCCGGTCACAGCACGGAATTACTACGACACGAAGATCGCCGCCTCGATCGCACGCCTTTACCGCCGACCGCGCGTATGGTCCGAAGCGTTTCATTCCAGCGGATGGGGCCGCACCACCGACCAGACGCTGTCCTGGCTCTCCGCAAACTACGCCTTCGGGGCGAACCTCTACGACGAACATGGTCTGTATTATTCCGCGCGGGCAAGCACGTGGGAACATGCGGCGCCCGATCCTCACTGGCGGCAACCCTACTGGAGATACTACAGCACGTTGTCCGATTGGGTCGCACGCACGAGCTATCTGATGAGCCAGGGAACACACGTGGTCGACGTCGCCGTGCACTATCCCGTTGTGAGCCTGCTGGCGGGAGAGACACCGGAAGAAGAACGGCCAGATTACAACACTTACATGCAGATCTCGCGGAAGTTGTTTGACGCGGTGATCGATAACGACATCATCGATGACGATTCGATTCTGGAGGCTGCCGTCGATGACGGCCAGCTGGTTGCCGGAGGCAACCGTTATCAGGCACTGATCTTCGCTCCCGAAACGACCGTGCGGCGGGCAGTACTGCAGCAGGCCATCGTCTTGGCCGATAGTGGCGGCGTGGTGGTTTTCGTCGGAGGTTTACCGTCGGCCACCACGGACGCGGGGCGCGACGATCCGCAATTACCAAACCTGCTGGAGCGATTGTTCGGCAAACAGCCGGCTGACATCGATCTGAGCGAGGGTGTACGACGAGACACGCCCGCGGGCGGTTTTGTGGCCCTCGTGCCCGACGAACTTGATCAACTTCCGTCTCTTCTTAGCGCCCACCTGGATCGGGATTTTCTGTCAGCCACGAATAACGTGTTTGCGACGCATCGACGCGTGGGAGAGGTAAACGTCTATCTGGTCCAAAACACCGCGGACCATTCTGTAGAGCTGGAGGCGGTCTGCCGTGTCGACGGTGTTCCTGAAGTTTGGGATCCATTCACGGGAGAAGTCCGGCCCATCGGTTGGTTCGACCGGCGGGACCAGCATACCGCCATCAAACACTCCTTGGTCGGCAATGTGGCTCAGTTGGTGGTGTTTCGACCTGGTACGGACCGCGCGGGTTCAGCGGCTGTGGAATTGCTTCAACCGGACGGCTTGGAGATACCGCTTTCCGACAAGTGGGACTTTTCCGTGATCCCCACGCGCGACAATCGTTGGGGCGAGTTCCGTTGGCCTCCCTCCGAGCAATTGATTGGACCGGAAATGCGCAGCTTCCGCTACGCGGAAGAGGCATCTCAGTCGGGCCTTGACTTGGGTTGGCAGCGTAGGGAATTCGACGATTCTGCCTGGCCCCTGGCCCGATACAGCATCGGGCCCTATTGGCTGTGCCTGAGCGGTGTCGCCGAGAGTACGGCTCTACCGCAATCAGTTCTTGAAACGGCGGACGACATCCGCGCCGGCGTTGTTGCGCCGTGGGTGGGTAACTCATCTGTCTGGCAGACCGTGGAGTACTCCAAGACGATCGGTTTGGCGCGGCCTGCGCCGTGGGGTGGACATAGTGGCTATCCTGACGGAGCCATCGATCAGAACTTCATCGAGCTTCCGGCAGGACGCAAACTGTTGTTTACGCGAATGCGTTCGCCACGGCAGCAGAGATTGGGACTGCGTGTCGAGTTGCGGAATTCGTCGGCGCGGCTGTGGGTGAATGGGATCGAGCAACCTTTTGAGGACGCTGTGGGCAACCTGCCTCTGGTGGAAGGCGAAAACAATGTGCTTCTGGACCTTCCAGACGGCGGGCAAGGCATGCTTTACGTCCAACGTGATCCGCCCACGGCACGATCCTTGGCGGAAGCTGCTCGGGGTCGCGTCGCTCCCGATTTGCGTGATGCCTACTGGATTCGAGGCGCCGATCCAGCCGAGGCCCATGTCCGGACGGCATTTGTGCTCGACAGTGATCCCCAAGAAGCGTGGATCGTCGTCACGGCATACACGGGCTATCAGTTGTTCATTAATGGTCAAAAGATCCATGAGGAGATTGGACCTTGGGCCAAATGGACGCACCCAGAGTCCTTTAATGTGGCGCGTCATCTTCACAAAGGAAAGAATGTCATTGCGGTATGGATTCAGGCCTACGCCGGACAGAACGTTCGCGGCGAGCCCGAAATGAAGGGACTTGCGTGCGCTCTGAAGACGCGACACGCCGATGGCAGCGAATCGGTCTTGATATCCGACGATACGTGGCACGCATCTGCCGCCGAGGTGTCGGGTTGGCAAGAAGTCGATTTTGATGACGCCAGCTGGAAACCTGCCAAAGCCCTTGCTCGGATGGGAGCCGAGCCTTGGGGTACAGCACCGCTGGAGAACTTGGGGGCGGTGACCGAGCCGCACCGTGCGCTGTCGATTGATTTGCCCTCGCCGTACCTGACATGTTTTGAGGAGGTCCCCGAGGTTGTCTATGATGTTAAACCACGGTCGGCTCCGCACAGCGGCTGGTTCCGATTCCAAGTGCCGCCGGGCCTGAAGAAGCTCGACCTGCATACGGAGACACCGGCGCAGGTCTGGGTTGATGGCGTGGAAGTGGAGGTGCGCAACGGCGTGGCTCACGTGCAGCGCCCACCGTCTGGTCCTTCGACAGTTGCCGTGAGAGTGGATATGCGCTCCGGTGCTTACGGAGGGGCGGTATTTCAGTTGCCACCGAGCGTTGAATTGGAGGGGGGAAAGATTCAACCCGGTCTCTGGGCAGAGATCGGCCTTCCCACGTACGCTGGAATCGGAGTCTACCAGCAAACCGTTGACTTCACGGCCGAACAAGTCGGCCGCCGTACGGTTCTGGATCTTGGCCAGGTCTTGGTCGCCGCGGAAGTGCTGGTGAACGGTCGCTCCGCCGGTGTGCGGTTGGCTCGTCCCTTCCAATTCGATTTGTCCGAGATGATTCAGCCAGGAACGAACACAATTGAAGTTCGCGTGGCCAACACGCTCGCGCCGCACTATACCGTTACCAATAGCGTTCAAAATCTCGGTCCGACCGATTCCGGACTGCTCGGCCCCGTAACACTCAAGCAAGAGCTGCCGAGTAGCGAGTGGCAAACCTGGGCCGAATCAGAAATCATAGGGTTGGCCGGCAGGCTCGATACGTTGACGCCCGAACTCGTTGCCGCTCAGCGTGCGTGGGAAGACAAGCCACGGTGGCACACGCTCGAACCGTCGGGCGACGGTGATAACGTCCGCGAAGCGCCAGTGAGCGGAGTGTTTGTCTTGGATGATACGGATGGCCAAGCGGAGTGGCCTGTGGAGTTTCACACCGAGTTGACCGATCTCACCGGGTTCCGACTGGAACTGTTCCCTGCGAAATCGGATGTAGCCGCGGCGACCGCTGATTCCGCCAATTCAATACTCCATGATCTTTCGGTCGTTGTGCGACGAGCGGATGACCAACCGTTTCGTGGTCGGCACGTGCGGATTGAGATCCCTGGCAGGACTGAATATCTGCACATGGCCGAAGTTCAGGTTTTCAGTGGCAAGAAGAACGTCGCATTGCAGGGATCTGCCAGCCAGTCGAGTACGAGTTTGGGGGCGATTGCCGACCGCGCGATCGATGGTAAGACTGATGGATCATGGGGTGGCGACTCGGTATCGCACACCAATTATCAGGCCGATCCGTGGTGGGAAGTGGATTTGGGAGCCGAACAACCGATAACTCGCATTGTGATCTTCAATCGCACGGACGGGGAGTTGGCACAGCGGCTCAGCGACTGTCGCGTGACTCTATTGGACGATGCTCGCCAGGTGGTGTGGCAGCAGCAGATCGCGGAGCCTCCAGATCCGAAACTGGTTCTGGACTTGTCACCCGCACGGCTTGATTTCGTCCAGCCAAGATTAGAATGGGCGGTAAGCGATCGGACGTTGGGGACGAGCAAAAACTCGCGGCAGGTGGCGATATTGCAGACAAGACAACTCGTCGGATATCGGCAGGGAACGGTATTCCAGGTCACATTGAAGGGCAGGAGGCAGAAGCAGCCAGAGAGTGCTGCGGCAGTCCGATTCTCGGTCACGACGGCCGAGCCGCCGCTATTTGACATTCCACCTGAGATCGACCAAATCATGGAAACACCCGCAGCCGAACGGACTGCTGAGCAAATTGATGCGGTGGCTGCATTTTTCCGTACCATCGCTCCTGGCTTAGAACCCGTCCGCCAACGTCTCCAGCAGTTGCGGAACCAATTCGATCACGTCAAGTGAATACGTTTTGCTTGCTTCTTCCGTCGCCCACCAACGGCTGAAGGGACCACCGAAAAAACTCTTCGACTCGGCACATTTATTCTTGCTGCGGGAGATACAAAACATGGACAGAAGAAAGTTCCTTCAGGGCGCGGCGATGGCGAGCGGCCTGGCGTGGGCCGCACCACTGTCGGCGGCGGAAGACAACCCGACGTCCCTTCCCACTCGGCCGCTAGGCCGTACGGGCGTCAACGTGACGGTGCTGGCTGTGGGCGGTTACATCGGCATGAAGGAGTCTCGCTCGGACAAGTTCGATCCGGTGGAACTGGCCCATGCCGCGCTTGATGCCGGGGTGCGCTACTTCGACTCGGCGCCGTCCTACGGCAACGGCCAGTCGGAACGGAATTATGGCGAGGTGTTGGAGCATCGTCGCAAGGAGGTGTTTCTGGCTGCCAAGACCGGTCAACGGACCTACGACGGCGCTATGCGGGAATTTGAAGAAAGCCTCAAGCGGCTCCGCACGGACCATGTGGACTTGCTCCAAATCCATGGCGCTCGGGTTGATGAGGACCTGGCGGCATGGGGCAAAGCGGACGGAGTCTTCAAGGCACTCGAGAAGCTCCGCGATCAAAAGCTGACACGGCTGATCGGTGTGACCGGGCACGAAAGTGCCGACGTGATGTGCCGGGCCATCGCGATGTACGACTTCGATACGATCCTGACTACTTTCAATCCCACAGCCAAGCGAAGTCCCTTTGCAGAAAAGGTATTGCCGCTGGCCAACCGCAAGGGACTGGGCATCCTGGCCATGAAAGTCATGGGGGGTGAGTTGGGCTCACTGGCGATCGGCAACCCGATCAAGAACGACGGCAAGCCGCATCACGACGATGCCCCGCGGCAAGCCACCGCCGGTGAGCTGATTCGCTACGTGCTGGGCCTTCCCATTTCGGTAGCGGTGGTCGGTATGGATTCACTTGAGCAGTTGCGGATCAACGCCGCCGCCGCCCGCGAGGCTGCGCTCGACGAGCAGCAGCGCCAATCGCTGGAGGTCCGCATGGCAGGGTAGTTGTAGGGTGTGCCGAACGCGCCGTACCCCCGTTGCGTTGCCGCACAGCGTGGCCGCGAACGCTGCACGCCAGAATACGGGTCTTCGTTGACCCTGGTGTGCCGGTGCTCGCCGTCATGCGTTGATGGAGCGGGCCCGCGTTGTGTGTGGTGAGCTTGATACACCCTACTACTACAGCTTTTTCGCCCGCCTTCGTGCTTTCTTTTGGGGCTCGCCTGCAACCGGCGCGAGCCCGTCGTCGGGTTGATTCCAGAGGCGATACGGATCGTCGAGCCGGCGCATTTCGGCAAGCAGCAACGCTTCCATTTCTGCCAGTTTATCCGCGTACCGCGGGTCATTGGCCAGGTTCACCTGATGCCGTTGGGGTGTGCTGCCGGTCAGTGAGATCACGGTGGAATCATGGTGCTGTTCGATGAACTCGTGCGGGTTCTCAGCCAGGTTGAAGAGCTGAGTTTCTCGCGCCACGCCGTCCGCCACCTCGTATTTGATGAGTTTCCAATCACCTTTCCTGACGCACCGCATGCCGGGCTTCGAACCGCCGCAGTAGACGCCGTACAGGACATCGCGCACCGTGTCCTGTTGGCCTTCGAGTACCGGCTTGAAGCTGATGCCCTCGTTGGTCTTCGGAGCTTCGATGCCGCAGAGGTCACACAATGTGGCCAGCACGTCCAATAAATAGACGTTCCCCGTGGCACGCGCACCGGGTTTGACTGACGGTCCTTTGACGATCAGCGGCACGCGCCAGGTGTGCTGGTAGAGATTCTGTTTTCCCTGCAGACCATGGCGTCCGATCGCGATGCCATGGTCGGAAGTGTAAAAGATGTAGGTGTTTTCCAGCTCGCCCATCGCATCGAGCTTCTTCAGCACGCGTCCCATCTGAATGTCGATGTTCTCGCTGCAAGCGAATTCTCGCCCCAGTTCATTGCGAATGGTGCGCTCATCCCTCTTCTCCCACACACCACTCACGGCCACCTCGTCTCGCACATTCATGTGACTGTTGTTAAAAGGATGGGCCGGAAGATAGTTGACGGGCAGGGCGGGCTGCTTCGGATGCGCCGGCGGAAGCGTGTTCTTGTCTGTGTGGTTCACCGCGCCGTATCTGGCGAGCAACTCCGGCTTGCCGTCGCGGGTATCGTGGGGGTGGGAGAATCCAAAGTAGATCAGGAAGGGATCGGTGTCGCGTCCGGCCTCGCGCTCGCTGAGGTAATCCAGCACCTGCTCGGCGTGCCAGGCGCTGCCCGTCTCGTCGGTTCCGCCACGTTTGGACGCGTCGTGTCGAACCGTGAACAGCGCGTTGGCCGCCTCGTAGCTGTTGCCGCGTTTGCAGGTACGCATCGTCTTGTAGCCGGCCCGATTGAACACCGCCGGCATGGTGTACTCGGCCAGATCGGCGGGAACCAACAGGGCGTTGGTCGTATGCGGGTTGCCAGCTCGACCGGGGATGTGCCAGACCGTTCGCCCCGACATGACCATGTGCCGCGACGGCGTGCAGACGGCGCCCGACCAGGCACCCATGTGATACGCCGCGTCAAACACCATCCCTTCGGCCACCAGCCGATCGATAGTCGGCGTCTCTAACTCCGACCGCGGATTGTATATCTTCAGGTCGAACGGCGACTGGTCATCGACAATGACGAACAGAATATTGGGACGCTTGTTGGCGGCAGCAATTTGACTGGTGGTAAGCCCAGCCATCAACATGATCTGCGCTGCGGCAAGGCAGACGACATGAATCCACCATTTTGAGCAACAAACTGGCGTTAAGTTCGTGGAGGTTTTCATGGGTTTCTTTCTTCGTTGTTGTTCTGCCGCGGTTACCCACGCGGTGTGGAGGCGGCCACGTTCGCAGATATTTTCCTCAGCAAAGCCAGTCTTTGCTTCACCGCCGTTGGCTGAGGCTGATTCTAACGGATGGCAGGGCCGAAATCACCGTAAAGGACCCGTTCGAACCTCGAGCCGGTGCGGCCATCGGTAGGGTGCCAAGCTCGCCAGAAGCCACGCCGCGTCGCCAACCACCGTGATGGCGAGTGCCGGCACACCCGGGATGACGCGAAATCGAGCCGTGGATAGCCCAACGGATCTTCGCTGAAACGAGATCGTCGAACCGCGACATCGGGCTTTGATTTGCCGGACTGGCTGGACTTGGACGCTGCGGTTCGCGATACTTCCCCATAGGCATTCACGCCTTTCGAGAGTTTCTGGAAGATACTTGAATTCGCACAGTTGTTTGCGGGATTCATCATGCCAACTACGTTCACCACCCGCATGATAAGCTGGCGCATCCTGCTTCCTCTGGTCGCCGTGATGCTGATCATGCCTCGGCGCCTTACTGCGGAAGATTGGCGCGTCGGTCTGTCGGCCGTGCGGATCACTCCAGCCGAGTCGCTTCCGATGTGCGGGTACGAGCCATACATGTCCGAAGACGTGCTCGACGATCTGTACGCGAAGGCCATGGTTCTGGAAGACGGGGACGGATCGCGAGCCGTCTTGCTGACGGCCGACCTGCTGTTTTTTCGAGCGCCCCTGGCGGAAGTGCTCTGCCACAAAATCATGGAGCGAACTGGACTTCGGCGTGAACAGATTCTGTTGAACGCCTCGCACACGCACGCCGGTCCCGTATTCGGTGTCGAAGATCCTGGACGTTTCGATCTTTCAGAAGAACAGAAACATCGAGTGCGGCAATACACTGCGCGACTGATAGAACAGCTGGTGCAGTTGGTCCCGGCAGCCATTGCCGATCTCAAGCCCGGGCGACTCTCCTGGACGACGGGCGAAGTTGATTTCGTGATGAATCGACGCCTGATGACGCCTGAAGGGAAATGCTGCGGGATGGGCCCCAACGCGTCGGGACCGGTGGATCGCAGTGTGCCTGTGCTTCGAATCGATTGGCCGGACGGGCGACTGCGGGCGGTGGTCTTCGGCTGTGCTTGCCACCCTGTCACGCTCGACGGTGCCAACCGCAAGATCTCGGGCGACTACGCCGGTGCTGCTCAACGGTACCTGGAGGCCAGGCGCCCTGGGGTTCAGGCGATGTTCGTCCAGGGCTGTGGGGCCGATGCCAACTCGCATCCGCGTGGCGGTGCCGATCAGGAGTCTTGGGTCACGCGGCACGGTGAATCGTTAGGCAAGGAAGTCAGCCGAGTTCTGGAGGGTGAACGAAAACACATTCCGGGGCCCTTGCAAGTGAAGTTGGCAGCGGTAGATCTACCCTTGCAGCACACGTTCTCTCGTCAGCAGTTGGAAGAAATGGCACAAGACGGCCAAACCTACTGGCATAAACAG
The DNA here is from genome assembly GCA_963700575.1 of uncultured Planctomycetota bacterium. Taxonomy (GTDB): domain Bacteria; phylum Planctomycetota; class Planctomycetia; order Pirellulales; family Pirellulaceae; genus JAJRVM01. The sequence continues at coordinate 72,041 of CAVOYC010000020.1, forward strand.
AACGCTTCCGGCATGCTCGAAACACTTGATCGTGGCCAGCCGTTGCCGCCAGCCTACCGTTCATCCATCGCCTTCTGGCAGTTTGGGGACGATCTGACTTTGGTGGGCCTTCCCGGCGAGGCGGTAGCCGACTATGTACCGATGATCCGAGAAGCTCTGGGGTCGGCGGAGCTTTGGATTGCGGCCTACTGCAACGAGTCGTTCGGCTACCTTCCTACCGCGCAGGTTTTGAAAGAAGGAGGTCACGAGTCGATGGGGCTGACCTTGGCCGTCGGACTTTTCGCGCCCAGGTGGAAGAAGTAGTCATGGGGACGGTTCGTAAGCTGGCTGAAAGTTCATGCAGAGCGGCAAACACTTCCCGACACCCATGAGTAGACGGTATCCGCATCCTCGTCAAGAGGCATCGCATGAGGAGTATTTCGTATGTCATTCAAGTGCTGCATCGTTTGTCTGAACGCCACCCTGCTGCTGGCAGCTTTGTCCGGCATGGGCACGGCTGCGGATCCGCCGAAGATCTATATCGTGACCGATCTGGAAGGGGCCAGCGGTGTGTACCAGTTCGCTCAGACGCGAGAGCCTGGCAACCCGTTGGGTGAGAAGGCCAAAGAGTACCTGATGGGCGACGTCGCAGCCGTAGTGCGCGGGTTACGCGCCGCTGGCGTCGGAGAGATCTTGGTGCTGGACGGTCACGGTTCCCAGGCATTCGTACCACATCTGATGGAGCCAGGTGCGAAGTATCTCACGGGAAAACCGCGCCCGGGAACTTTGTGGGGACTGGATGATTCGTTCGCGGGCATCATCATGTTGGGTCATCACGCGATGATGGGCACACCGGACGGCGTGCTCTGCCACACTCAGTCGTCAAAGAGTGAAAATCGCTATTGGTACCATGGCATCGAGTCCGGTGAGTTAGCGCAGTGTGCGGCCGTTGCCGGCCACTATGGCGTCCCGCCCATCATGGTGACTGGTGATGAAGCGACCTGCCGCGAAGCGAAAGATTTTTTCGGTCCAACGTGTGTTACAGTCGCCGTGAAAGAGGGAATTGCTCGTGAAGCCGCCTTGCTCTATCCGTTCGAGGAAACTCGGCAGGCGCTTTTCGAAGGTGCGCAGCGGGCGGTGGCTGCCATTGCCCAGTGCAAGCCATACCGGCTCGCAACCCCCATTGCGGCGAAGAAGGAGTATCGGGTGTTTGACGACTCTTCTCCCGAAGGTCGACTCATCACGAAGGAAGGCACGATCGAGGACGTTTTGAAGCTGTTTGAGTTCTGAACCAGGTGTGGCAGACGCAGAATGCGTTTGACCATCGAATAAACAGCCACCTGACCGCGAAGCGTTGACACACCGAAATACCACCCTCGGTGGCGATCGCCCCACCATCCGTTGCCCGAAAGGGGTGTTACGCAATCGTACAATGACATCGGTGCCGCATACCTCGTGCAAACATACACCGTGACCTGTCGCACCCCTTCAGGGTGCCTGTTGTCTCATGCCGCCTTCCCAGGGTGCGCCGCGAAGCGCGGCGACCCTGGGCTTTTGGGATACCACCGCGTTGCGGTGAGAACGGCGCATCGTGCCCGAAAGACCATTCACGGCATTGCCCGGTAGTATGCGTCGTGACCGGTGGCCCTCCACGACGCGGCGTTTTCACGTTCCGGGAATCACACGCAGAGAAAAGAGCGGACAGCCGCTGCGGTCTCTGCGCCTCTGCGTGATCAGCCTTTGCTGAATCGTACCAGGCAACTATGATCACCATCGTGATCCATTTGAGCGTCGAGTTCCAGGAATGCACGAATGACTGCCAGGTGCGTCGTGCTGTGCGGCGTAAGCTCCATGGTACGGAACACGCCACCTCCAGTTCCCAAGTAGCTGCCGATGGCGAGTAGAAGCATGAGTTGATCAGCCAGATAACTCCCCACCGGTACTCCGGCTGCCAGGTATTCTTGGGCTTCGCGAAGCGCCCGCATGGCCACATCTTCGGCCTTCACGCCGCGCTGGCCGAAACCGGTGAAGACCTCGGTCACCTGTGCTGCTTCCAGCTCGATCATGACGACGTTGCCCGGCCCCTGCGAGCGTTTCACTTCCTCGATGGCAAAGCAGCTATCGTCCCAGCCAGTCTCCTGAGCGATGGTCCGACACTCGCGCTCCGCGATATGCCGCGGCAGTCTCGCCACCAGGGCTCGGACCCGGCGGGCAGTGATCTCGCCGCGCTGGAGAAGTTCCAGTTGCCTGAGTTGCCGCGAGGGGCAGATGCGAACGGCGACGCGTCCGCCGCCTGCGGGAAAGAACCCGGGTCGGATCAGCCTGGCCTCGACGACTGGCCCCGTCCGGTTGACCAGGGGCAAATACGCTTTTGCCAGGAAATCGAAAGGCGGCGCCCATGGATTGTGAGTGCCCCCTTCCAGCGTGAGGTTCGACTCGCCCTCAGCCACCAGTAATGCCGGCAGAACGGTCTGCAACACCAAGCTGGCACTTCCGGCGGTGCCCACGCGCAGGTCGTAGCTGCCGGACTCGACACGCCCCGGTCGAAAGACGAGTCGCGCGGAGCCAATCTGAGCCCCCTGCACGTCGGCGCGCCTACCTCGGCGGCCGCTGTTACTGCCGTCAGATGCTGACGCATGAGCCCCGGCTTGTTGCGTTTCGCGCGGATATTTTCGATGACAAAGGGTCTGCCGGTAACCAATGACAGGGCGAGTGAGGAGCGCAGAACTTGTCCTCCACCTTCGCCCTGCGAGCCATCAATCGTTAAGAGTTGCTCAGTCATCAGCTATGTGTGCATCGCGTCCTCTTGATCTGACATCGGCCAAATGTATTGGCGTTCCGGTGCGGCGCTTGCTCAACACCAGTATACCAGATTCGGTTGATGCCAATGGGAGGCTTTGACTCCGTCCTCCGATGGGTTGGCCCCATGCTCATCGTATTCGGCGTGTTCGCGGGCGGCGTGGCCAGCGTCTCGCTGCGCGAATGGCAGCAATTGGCCCCCAAAAAAACGCTCAACCATTGACTCGGCAAAGTCCGAACCAGTGTTTTGGGCGTCGTCCGGGATCATCCGAGGTCACCAGGTGACGCCGAAAATTCCGGAGACTAGAATGTGTCATGCCATGAGACTCGAACTTTGCCGACCCTGGCTGAGTGCGGATCGAGGTCCGGAAACTGAAGGACGTCGAGAGTAATGGCCTGAAGTTGTGGTCAGAGATCGAAAACCAGGTGAAAATCCGCGCACGATGAGACCCGCTGTTCCTGTTATTGGATTCGCGCCTACACTGAGTAATCTCGTGGCCGCCACGCGAGTCAAGCCACGCAACACCCGGCTTCAAGTGAGAGTTACTTCCGTTTCCTTGCACTAACCAAACAGATAAGATTCCGCGGAGCCCACCTCGATGACCTTGCGCATGATTCCCGTTATCCTTACGGCGGTGTTAATCGCCATCGTCAACCCGGTTGCATGGGGTGCGCAGCCCAACGTGCTGTTCATTCCGATCGATGATCTGAATCATTGGGTGGGGCATCTCGGGCGCCACCCCCAGACCAAGACGCCCAACATCGACCGGCTCGCCACCATGGGGGTCTCGTTCAGCCGAGCCTACTGTGCCGCTCCCGCCTGCAACCCCTCACGGATCGCACTGATGTCCGGCTTGCGCCCGAGCACGACCGGATGTTACGACAACTCACAGGACTGGCGCCCGTATGTGAGCGAAGATAAATTGCTCAACACGAAGTTCCTCGACGCGGGTTACAACACCTTCGGCGCAGGGAAGATTTATCACGGCAGCTATGGTCACGGCGCGGCTTGGACGGAGTACTTCAGCAAAGCTGGTGGTGGCAACCTGAAACGGCACCCCTCCGCCCCGAACGACGGCGTCGGCGGCATCAAGTTCGCGCCGCTCGCCTGCGACGACGAAGACATGCCCGATTACAAGACCACGAGCTACGGTATTAAAGTTTTGAATCGCAAGCATGACAAGCCGTTCTTCTTGGCAGTCGGGCTCGTCAAACCACACATGCCATTCAGCGTGCCAAAGAAGTGGTTCGACATGTTCCCACTCGACAGCATCGAACTGCCACCGCACCGCGACGGCGATCTGGACGACGTCCCGGCTGCCGGCGTCAGGATGGCCAAACCGGATGGCGACCACGCGGCTATCCTTAAGTCAGGCCGTTGGAAGGAAGCGGTCCAGGCGTATCTGGCCACGATCGCCTTCTGTGACGCTCAGGTGGGAAGATTACTCCAGGCACTGGAGAATTCAGCGTACCGCGACAACACTATCGTGTGCCTCTGGAGCGATCACGGCTGGAGTCTCGGCGAGAAAGAACACTGGAGGAAGTTCGCGTTGTGGGAGGAGCCGACGCGAACCGTATTCATTTGGAAAGTGCCTGGGATGACTCCCGCCAACGTGCTTTCGCCACGTCCCGTGGATTTCATGAGCATCTACCCAACGCTGTGCGCGTTGACCGGGATGCCACGCCCGGCACACGTCGAAGGACTCGACATTTCGCCTCTATTGAAAGATCCGACAGCGTCTTGGGACACTCCCGCGCTCACGACGTTTCACAGAAATAACCACAGCTTTCGTAGTGAGCAATGGCGTTACATCCGCTACGCCGACGGCAGCGAGGAACTCTACAACCACGACAGCGACCCTTACGAGTGGACGAACGTTGCCGGTGATGTGCTTTACACGGATATCAAGACGGGTCTTGCGAAACACATCCCGGAGGTTAACGCACCGGAACTGCCGACGGTCAGAGCTGGCAGCGACGGAAAGAGGAAAGCGGGCGGAGCGCGGAACAAGGGCAAACGGAACAAACAGACCAAGGCTGCGTCTTGATCCTTTTCGTCCTGACCAATGGTGATGCCCTCCTCACGGGATCCCCGCACGGCCCAGCCAGGAGAAGCGGATGTCCATCGTGACGCTTCAAAAAGAGGGTAATCCACTTGCCGACCCCGCCAACCAGTTGGTCGTGCTTCAGCCACGTTCACGACAGAAGGTGTTTGAGAAGGCCCTGGCCGAGAACGGCCGGTATCCGCTGCGGGCTGCGGGAATCGAAGTGTTGCAGGTGAACGTGGGGCGGCTGTGTAACATGACGTGCGCGCACTGTCATGTCGATGCAGGTCCCGATCGACGCGAGATGATGACTCGCGAGACGGCTGAAGCCTGTATCGCTGCGTTGACAAAATTCGATATTCCAACGCTCGATCTGACCGGCGGAGCCCCGGAGATGAATCCCCACTTCCGTTGGATGGTCGAGCAGGCAGGCCGTGTGGGCCGTCACGTGATCGATCGCTGTAATCTGACGGTTCTCCGCGCACCCGGCTACACGGACCTGCCCGAGTTTCTGGCCGGGCACCGCGTGGAGATTGTCGCGTCATTGCCCTGCTATCTGGAGGAGAATGTAGATGCCCAGCGAGGTAATGATGCGTTCCAGCGGTCCCTCCATGTGCTGCGTCGACTCAATGCGCTCGGTTACGGGATGCCGGAATCGGGACTCCTTCTGACTCTGGTCTACAACCCGGTCGGGGCCGCCTTGCCGCCGCCGCAAGGCCAACTGGAGGAAGATTATCGTCAACAACTACAGGCGAGATACGGCATCGTTTTCAGTCGCCTCTTCACGATCACCAACATGCCCATCGGCCGATTCCTGAACTACCTGCTTCAGACGGGCAGGTATGAAGCCTACATGGATAAGCTGATCGAGGCTTACAGCCCGGCCGCCGCTCAAGGAGTCATGTGTCGCACGACGCTCTCGGTCGATTGGACCGGCCGTCTCTACGACTGCGACTTCAATCAGATGCTGGGTGTGACGGTGCATCGTGGTCTGCCTCAGAATATCCGTGACTTCGACCCGGTCGCACTCGCACGGCGGATGATCGCCACCGGGCAACACTGTTTTGGCTGTACCGCCGGCGCCGGGTCCGGATGCCAAGGCGCGATTCGCCAGGACGTGTGAACCTGGTGGAGGAGTCGTGACTTAGGAACCGGGGAAGAATAACTTCGGTGTTTTCCGATTTCCGCCGGGCTTGCCCCGGTCGGAATCACAACTGGCCAGCTACCGGAGAGGGCGAAAATCCCCTCCCCGACTCTCCTTCCCACTCGCGAAGCGAGTGGGAAGGAGAGTCGGGGAACCGAGGTCATGCGGTAGCAGATCAGTTGTCGCTCCGCCGGGACAAGCCCAGCGGAAGCGGGCGGGCGGCAATTTTTCGAGCATCAAATACCGAAGTTATTTTTCCCCCATCCTTAGCCGGTGAAGTGCACCTCACCGAACTCGTGTCGGTGGTTCCGGGTTTGACAACTTCCAGGCACTACGTTTGCAGACTGCGGCCGAGCAAAGATGTCTCCAACTCGTCGGCGCGCCGGCGAGGCCGAATCAGACCGCGGCTTGTTTCGGTCTCGGTTAAGTGCCGGTTGAATTCACCAGCTCCGCTCGACCGCGCAGTGTGGTAACGCGTCCCGGTAGTTCTCAAACGAGCCTTCCACCGGCACAAGGCCCGTGGCGGGCAATTCGGAGGGCGAAGGCATGGGACGGCGGGCCGCTAATCCCTCACGTCACGGAGGATAAGTAGTCGAAGTTCGGACATGTCTTCCATGGCGTAGCGGACGCCCTCGCGACCGATTCCACTGTCCTTGACGCCGCCGTAAGGCATGTTATCGACACGCCAGGAAGGAATGTCTCCGACGACGACGCCCCCCACCTCCAACTCGTCCCAGGCGCGCATCGCCTTCGTGAGGCTGCGAGTGAAAATGCCCGCCTGAAGCCCGGGAAGAAAATGGGGACGCGTACATTTTCGGTGGTAAACAGCGATGAAGAGACAAGAGTGCTTTCATTCCCGCCGTCAGCAAAGAAAACAATGTCGTATCATGCGCGATCTATGTCGCACCGGCAAAGCCGCTTAGTTGTCTTGCGCCGTCTTCCGACGAAATTGTCCCCTCCCCGGCCTTGATCACGAACGGGTCCACTTCGAGGATTGCTGGCTTACGCACCACTGTCAGACCCCAGCCGCAACGATTTCAAATCTGCCAGCGGTGGACCATCTGACGGTCAAAGTCCCCATTTTCCCCTATGTAACCCAAAATGCCAACCTTCCTGCCCCTGCCAACGGATCCAACGCTGGAAAAGCCTGTCGTTTTGCCAGTCCACACCGGATGTAAATCCCGAACCCTTGCCGATGGGAAACGAGCCACAAAAATGCGGCTTTACCGGCTACATGGGCCGTGTGCTTTACCGTGTGAGTATTTAAGTTGAGCTTCCCAGGGGTGACTTTTCTCCAATTTTTTTTCGTTTGCATGAGGGGTTGTGCGACTGTTTGGTGATTCTAGCTATAGGGGGTGGCACCGCCGGCAGGAGAGCCACCGCTTCGGGTTTAAGGTGAAGATCTCAGATCTAAGAATGCCAGGGGAAGAGGGTAGTACCATTAGCGAGATTCGTTTGGTCATTCGAGAAGCGGGACGTGATTGGTCCGGGGCGATTCATGGGAGTATGGCGGACCGCGCGGTTGCGGCGCTCAGTGCGGATCCGGTGACACTGGCGGAACTGGAAGTTGCCGTGGAACGCTTCGCGCGACCTGTCCCGCGTTGCCCGTTCTTCGCAAATCTCTCGCCGGGGTTGTGCGATGAACCGTACGATGCCGGTCTGGTGGTCATCGATCTCGTCGCGCGGCTGGTGGTCGTGGATTCAACCTACTCGTCTCCCGGATCAAAGGGATTCGTGGGGTATCACGATGGTCGATGCTGCACGGACACACAGGTCCCATATCATTTGGCCAGCGACTGGTTCTTTACGAGCGATGCCGCGCAGTGGCCAGCTGTGGCTGAATCGCGTCGGCGGGAGCGTGCCGAGAGGCCTCTGTTGGATGTGCGGGAGGTCTTTTATGGACGTCCGATGCTGGAGTTCGTGGCGCGGGAGACTTTCGCGGCCTTCACGCGGCGCGAGGCAATTGCCGCCCAGGTGCGAGCGCGGTGGGCGGAAAACGCGCGCACATGCTTGGCTCGCCAGGCCAACGTCGCTCTCGACGAGGTGGATCCCAGCCAGCTGACCGACGAGGAGATCGCACCGCAGACCTGGCCGGGCGAGGAGCGAGATGCCAGTCCATTTTATGACACGCTAAAGGAGATTCATGCGGCCTGGTTGCTGACGCCGCGCGCGGACTTGGGCGGCGAGTGTCCCCGCGCCGTAGCGCTCGAGCGGCATGACCACCTGATGTGGGATCTGCAGGATCGATGTGAACAATGGTCGTGCTTGGGGGAGTGCCCGCGCGGACTGGAAGAGTCTTCCCACGCGTTCCGGTATGGTGGATTCGGCACACACGAGTTGGTCGAGTACTACGAGCTGGTGCGCGAATTGCTGTGGTCGTGCTGGGAAAGGCTGGCTGCTCGCGAGCCGGCGCCGCCAGCCTCACACCGGCCGCCGCCGCTCGAGGTTGACGCTTTTGTCACCACCGAAGTCCCCCGCCTGGAAATCGTCCGCGATCAGTGGCTCAATACTCCCGATCCGGAATGCCATCTACAGACGCCTCGCGCGATCATTCATCGCGAGCGATTGCGGCTACCCGAAGCCGTGTCCGGTCAGGCGGCGATGGTGGACCCCGATTGTCCCTGTTGCCAAATGGTGAGCGAATTGCCCGGGCCGGTCTTCTGGAATCTTGACGGCAGCGGCATGGATGACGGCTTTGCCTTTGACCTCTACCACCAGACGCGTGAGCAATGGGAGCAAGAACAGCTGAGTTGGGAGGAGGCACACAAGCGCGTTGAGGCCGAGATGCGTGAGCGCGAGCGGCTTGGCTTGTCGGAGCGTGCCCCCGCCGGCGATGATCGCACATCCATCTGGTCGTCCAGTTGCTGCGTGGGAGACACCGCCAACGTGCCGCTGGGTATCCGTCTGTTCGGCCTCGGCTGCCATCTGGCCGAGCTGATGGTTCACTTGCGCGGCGACGCAGATCGCACATCCTCTCCACCGGAAATCCAGCAGCTTATCAACCAACTCAACCGCGATTTCGGCAACCTGCGCGAAATCCTGCAGAGCTCCGGACCAACTCTCGCCGCAGCACTCTTCGACCCGGTCATCAACTGCTTCGACGAAACGTTAGGCAACGTGGCGATGACTCATCCCGACCTGGCTCCAATGTGCGAATCGCTTGCGCACTGTCTTGCCACATTGCTGGATGAGCCGTCGTCAGCGCCAATCGAGGATTGGTCGGATCCGCCTTGGTAAAGCGACCGTTGCTCTCGGCGATTCTCAAGTGTGTGGCTTCTCTGCGATCTCGACGCATCGAGTGCTGCACGAAGTACTGCCTACCAGTGAATCCAAGGGAATGCCTCGGCTCGATGTTCCGGTTGTTCTGCGTGGACGTCTCGCGTCTTATTCGGCCTCGAATATGGTGCACAATAGGCATGGTATATGTGTAGTTTAACGTGATCATTTTACCAGGCAACGAAAGACGAAGAAAATCTCGATGGAGTAGATTTGCGACAATAGGAGTTTTGGTATAAATGTGATCGAGTCGCGTGTGTGGACCTAGTGTCGCGCGCCTGTGAACGCAACTTGAGTTTCTTTCTGGGAAGAAAAACATGGCCGCTGTTAAGCAGATGCGAAAGCCTGTCTGGGTGTTGATGACGGTTGGGATGATGGCGGCACTGAGTAGCCCTTCGTGGGCAGATCTGGCTGGCTTACCGGATGTGACCGTGGTTGATGGCGCGATTGTCAGCCTGCGGTACGGCGGCGCGGACTACGTCGTTGCAGACGGCGATCTGGTGCTTGGGGAAACTACGCGCTGGTGGGTAGATGGTGAAGGAAACGAAATCCTCTGGGATCCGAACGATCCCTCGACGAATCCCCCGTCGGGCGGATCCGTGTCTGGTACGTTGACTCCGAAGCCGGGGGATACTGGCGCTAAAGCCGACAACTTTCTGTTTCAATTGCCAAATAACGGGGCAACGGACATTTCTTCGATCGACGGTATCAACTTTCAGCAGACGGTATTTCCAATTCTCTCCGACACCTTTTTCCTTTTCGAGCGAGGAGGCAACGACGCCGGTAGTTGGCAAGCCATTTGGGCCGATGATTCCCTCGGGCCGGTGGTCCCATTCGACACGGCAGCGAACGGTGGACCGTACGCAAATACGGGGATCGGCGTCAACGGCCAAAACGCATTCGGGGTGGTGTTCACAACCGATGAGCTGGCGAAGGGTGTACGGATTACTGCCTCCGGGCATGACACGTTGAGCATTTCTGTTCCTGTCCCCGAACCGTCCACGTTCATGTTGTTCGACGTCGGAGCGTTAGGGCTTGTGGGGTTCTTGCGCGGGCGACGCAGGTTCGCGCACGATGCTGGCTCTTGATGCGATTCCGGAGAAACGTCGCGTTTTCCCAGATGCCACGAGTGTTCAGCGTCGTTCTCGTGACGCGAGGCGTCGGTGAGCCACGTTTGGCGGTACACCCGCTTGAGCTTGTCAACCTCGACGATGAATTCAATCTGCTTTGCCAGTCGCGAGTCGTTCGTGTTCATGCGCGTGCTCGCCCATTGCCTCGTTGCGACAGGCCTGCCTTGGAGCAGCAGCTTGGTTCCACGCGTTGAAGCGGGTGTAGTACGGGTCATGCGAGCCCTTCTTCAGGACGAACGAAGCCTCGGAGACGTCACTCCCTATACTGGACGGTCCAACGAATCGTAAGTCCTACCAGACGCGAGCGACAGACGGGAACATGTTTATGCGGCGGTGCGTCTCGTCAGTCTGCGATGCAAGGTCATCTCTCACCACTTCCACCTTCGTCCAATCGTGGATCGGCATGAGTTCTTCTCCCGTCTGGCCTGGTTCCGCTGCAATTATATGTGAATTCGCTTCCGTGGCTATCGGTTGAGAACAGTCTTCGCGAAAATCTGTGGCGACTCGATGACCAGCTTGTCGGCATGAGCGTCCAATGCCGCTTTTTCTTGTTCATCGAGGACATCACCGTAAGGCACGATAATCTTGGTGTAGCGATCGAGCAAGCCAGGTATGTTGCTGATGACATCCCCGTTGACGACATCGATCACCAGCTTGCTGTCGTCGGTCAGGCGTTTGTACGTATTGCGTAGATCGAGCCAGCGCTGGCCCCCGTGCCAGACGTAGAGCTCCCACTTCGAAATAAACATGGCTGTCTTCGGTCGATCGACTTTCGCCACCTTGTCGATTTGCTCGGCACTCTTGCGGCTGGTGTGCATTCCCTTGGCGTCGGCATAGGGCGCGCAGTTGGCGATCAGCATCAGGGGAGCACCATGTTGCCAGACCTGCCAGGTGAACTCCCAGAACACGGCCGGGTCGTCGGCATACGATTCGTAAGTGGTCTGTTCGACACCTGGTGTCTTGTCGCCGGCGCGGATGAAGTCGACGATGTACCCGGCGCTGTCCGTCCGTTTCTGCGGCTGGGGATCCGAAATAATCCACTCGATAAGGTTGCGCCCAATAGTGGATGCCCGGAGTGCCGCGTTTAGCCAACATCGGACCGTCATGGGTGCGTCCCACCTGGATTCCCAATTGGCAATCGGGATCAGCCGCTTTCATGGCCGTGTAGATTGCCGTCATGAGTTCTTTCAGCATGTCTTCGCGAAAGGCCATGAAGTCGAGATAGGCAGGATCCAGGTCTGGCAGGTCACGTTTGGCCTGGTTGCCCAGATGTGGAGCTTGGGCCGCTGCGAAATCGGCATGTTTGCTTCCCCATGCCTGGTTGAGCGTCGCGATCCTGCCGTACTTCTTCTCCAACCAGTCGGCGAAGCGCACCCTGGCCGCGGGGCCGTAGTCGCAGTACTGGCCGTGGGAATATTCCATTTCTGCCGAGGGCCCGCAGACCGGCGTGTAGACAACGTTGGGATAGCCCCGGTAACGCCGGGCTATCTCACCTGAGTATCGGGCAATTCGCTCCGTCAATTCTTGGTCGGCAAAGGTCAGTTGTGGAGCCCATGTCTTACCTTCGGCCGGATGGCATTCCTGTTCCAGATCAGGACAGACCCACATCGGGTAAGAACAACGCACCCACCAGGGCTTGAGTTGGAGATAGTAGCCACGATTGGCAGCATAGGCGATGAGGTTGTCGAAACGCTCGAAGTCAAACTCTCCCGGCTGGCGTTCCACCTGTCCCCAGGGGATATCCAGGCTGATCGTGTTGTATCCGATTTCCCTTGACTGATCGACGTACTCGTACCAGCGACTTGTAGGCCATGCACCGCGCAGTGTCACGCCAAGCAGGTTGGTTTCGTTGAACGTCGCCTTGACGGCCTTGGTCGGATCAAACTCTTCGACGGGAGGCACGTCCTTCAGCGTGTTGACGATATTAACCGAAGCGAGATAGCCGCCACGGCCCAACTGCGGTTGCTTGTCGCCCGGGGTGCCGACGGCCGTCAACTCGGTGATCTCAAAATCAAGATTCACGGGGTGAAAATCGCCGGCCACGAAGAACGCGACCTCGTATTCCCCAGGTATCTCGAAGGCCACGGTTTTGCTGACCCCGTTTCGCGTGAGCTGCAAACCCCTGCTCGACAGCTCAAGTTCCACGCTTTCCGGGTTGTCGAAGAAGGTCGGCATCGAAAACTTTCTCGGATAGCTGGCAATCAACTCATCGCGTAGATCGAAGATCGTTTGCTGGTCCAAGGTCGGTTCGTCGTCCTCAGGACGGACGGTTCGGTGCAGAGTCCAGCCGCGGTCACCATTCCAGCCGGGAGCAAGATGATGAAAGAGCACAATCCGCGTTCCACGTGCGAACAGCGCGAAACCGTAGCGGAAGTGGAGTGAATCGGTTTCGACCTTGCCGCGTTTGAGTCTTAGGCGCAACGTCGAGTCCTGATCGACCAGATAGGAGGTCTTGGTGAACACAGTGCAGGATGCAGGGTAGGGCACCTCGAGCAGGCCGTGAAAGCGTAACGATTCTCCGCACTCGACATCGATTTGTTCGGGATCGGGAGACGGAGCGACGTACCACCCGTCTCCGAATTCGGCGAGGTCACTCCGTTGTGCGCTGACCGTGGAAGTCGAGAGTAGAGTGAGGGTGGCACAGATCATCAGAGTTCGCACGTTGATCCTCTCCGCAAGATTAGAAACCACCAGCTATGGACACTTCCCACGCGTCGAACGGCTCCCTCGGATAACCTCTGTCTTGGTGCAGTTATCGACGCAGTCCTTAAGACGGTACAATGTACTCGAAAGGTCCACAACCAGACAGGCTTACCCGGGAGCCGTGCAGTGAAATGGGTAAAATGTGAACGATTGTGCTAGTAAGGTGAAATGATGATGGACGTTCGTGCCTACAACCGGCAAGCATGGGACAAGTTGGTCGCTGATCATGATCGCTGGACCGTTCCGGTCAGCAGCGATGAGATCCAGCGTGCAAGGCAAGGAGACTGGCAGATCGTGCTGACACCAACCAAGCCGATCCCGAAATCGTGGTTTCCCTGTCTTCCGGGGACAGCGACTCTGTGCCTTGCATGTGGCGGCGGGCAACAGGGACCGCTGCTGGCCGCCGTAGGAGCCGAGGTAACGGTCCTGGATGCATCACCTCGACAACTCGAACAAGACCGGGCGGTTGCCGAGCGGGATGGGCTGAAGTTGGAAACCGTGGCAGGTGATATGGCCGACCTGTCGTTGTTTGTCGATGCGACCTTTGATCTGATCGTTCATCCCTGTTCCAACTGCTTCGTCCCGAATATTCGCCCCGTGTGGCGTGAGTGTTTTCGTGTTCTTCGTCCAGGCGGCATTTTGCTGACCGGGTTCACCAACCCCGTCCGTTACATCTTTGACGACGAGCGGATGGAGAATGGCAGCCTGGAGGTTCGACACTCGATTCCCTATTCTGACCTGCTGGATCTGAATGAGAGTACCCGACAGAGCACGATTTTGAAAAAGATCTTGGACAAGGGCCAGCCGTTGGAGTTTGGTCACTCGCTGGAAGATCAGATCGGCGGCCAACTAGACGTCGGGTTTGTGATTACTGGATTCTACGAAGATCGTTACGACAAGGGCGAATCGGACCCATTGTCCCAATACCTGCCCACCTTCATGGCCACCAGGGCGGTGAAAGGCGGTGCGTTGTGTTAACGAGCGACCAACCGATTCGTTTGCGCCCAGAGGATGACGTGGATGAAAGATGAAGCCAGCTATATCTGCGATGCCTGCGGCGAAGAAATCGTCACTCCGCTCGATATATCTCAAGGGTCCACTCAGGAGTATGTCGAGGACTGTCCGGTCTGTTGCCGCGCCAATGTGATCCACGTCGAAATCGATGAGACGGGAAATGCCCGAATTTGGGCCGCACCCGAGCAGGATTACGATTGAGTCCAAGCTCTTGCCAGTTTGCTGCTGCTTCCTGAAAACCTCCATTCATCAGGTTTGGTTCTCGTTTCCCTTCGACCGGTATCCAAGTCACGATTTCGCTCGCCGTACCTTGTCAGCAATAAACGGCGAGAGCAGCAGCGCCAGCAGTCCGAACGGTAGCAGGCCACCGTCCAGCACGTTGTAATCAGCGGCCAACCGTTCCCAGGACAGGCCCATCACGAAACGCCCGAAGAGCAATTCGAATGCCAGCGTCAGTGCGAGCCACAGAAAGCCGACCATCAGCAGTTGCGCCGTGCGGGTCGCACCGATCCATCGTACAAACGCCCAGGCGACAATGAGAATGATCAGCGAGCCGGTGAAAACGCCAATCTGATTCGACTTGAACTCCCCCACGTAAGGAACAAGGAAGATCCCGCGGGCAATACCGTGCAGAACCTCGGCCACGATCAGGACAAGCCAGATGATGCTGGTTCGGATGACGATGCGGAAGTCTATTCGCTGCGTCTTCGCAATCGTTTCGGACTCACAGGCGTTGCTTTCGTCGTTTACCATCGGATCAGGCTCCATCGCCGACTCCATTATTACCCCGCAGCATTTGCCTGGCCCATTCTCCCCAGGTTCAACAGTCCTGCACTATGCAGATGAGCGCGGCGTCATTGCCCGAGTCATCAAGCCGTCCCACGAAGAAATTGACAAAGCTACCGCCCTTGCTTCCTGTGCCGCACTTCACTATCAAGTGTTCAGTTACCTTGGCAGATGGTACATCGTATCATCTGCTTGGCGAGAAGTAATGACCATCACCAGAGTAGAGCGGACGATCCATGTCGAACAGCGTTCTTTTTCAGCCTTTCACTCTGCACGACCTGACCCTGCCGAACC
Organism: uncultured Planctomycetota bacterium; assembly: GCA_963700575.1. GTDB lineage: Bacteria > Planctomycetota > Planctomycetia > Pirellulales > Pirellulaceae > JAJRVM01. The sequence goes on from CAVOYC010000020.1 coordinate 87,211, forward strand.
GGATTGTCTTGGCGCCGATGACCCGCTCGCGGGCTTGTCTTTGACGTGTGGCCCCCTAGAAAGCGGTAACGGAGGAACCGAACATTGAGCGACAACAACTATATTGTGTTAGGCGCCAGCGGGGGGATCGGCTCGGAGACCTGCCGACGACTCCGGGCCGCTGGGGCCAACGTCCTTCTTGTGGGACGCAGATGAAGAACGACTGTCGACCCTGGCAGCAGAGTTGGATTGTCGCTATCAGTTGGTCAACGCTACGGAGGTCGAGCAGGTGGAGAAATGTTTCGGCGAAGCAGCGCACACGTTGGGCCAAGTCGCCGGTATCCTCAACTGCGTCGGCTCGGTCTTGCTGAAGCCAGCTCACTCGACTTCCTCGAAAGAGTGGCACGATACGATCTCGACCAATCTGACTTCCGCGTTTGCCACGGTCCGTGCCGGCTACAAGCTTCTCCGAGACAAAGGGGGGGCGATCGTTTTGATGACGAGTGCGGCCGCACGAATCGGCCTGGCCAACCACGAGGCCATTGCTGCCGCGAAGGCCGGGGTAGTGGGGCTCATGCAGTCGGCAGCGGCGACCTATGCCTCGCGGGGAATTCGCGTGAATGCCGTCGCTCCCGGACTGGTGCGAACCGGCCTGACGGAGCGGATCTGGGCCAACGAAAAGTCGGCCGAGATGTCTCGGAGCTTCCACGCCCTCGGCCGCCTTGGCGAACCGAAGGACGTTGCTTCCCTACTCTTCTGGCTCCTGCAACCCGAGAACGATTGGATGACTGGTCAGGTGTTCGGAGTGGACGGAGGATTGGCAACACTCCGTGGCACCGCTCGCTGAAAGCTCTGGCCGTAACCGTGAAATCTCCATCAACGTGTTGCCGACCTACCGTGCCGCACCACGACGCGTGTCTGCTGCCTTGTGGTCGATGCCAAAATCAACATCCTCGCCACGTCCTCCTCTCAAGTGACACTTGAGCAACGTGGCGTTACTGCAATACCGGCACGCAATGCCATGCATCTCTGCAACGATCGGCAAGAGAGTCGGTCGTGATATTAGACGGCGAGGTACTGCCGTTGTCGAGTCGATTCTCACAAAAACCGGCCGGGAAACGGCACAATTTGGGTGACTTCGCGCCGAGTTCGGCCACAGGCCTGGCTCCGGCACAATTGTTGCACCTCGGCCGAGAGGGCGGTCAGGATGATCGGGCCATGAGTACTGTCCTTGTTCGGTCGTTGAAGTGCCGGAGCGAAAAATGACTATTGGATTTGTCAAAGATCACACGCTGCGCGTTTCCATTTCGGTATTTTTTCTCTTGCTGGCAGCATCCAGTTTCGCTGCGGCCGCCGAATGGGCCACTTTGCGGGGACGCATTGTCTATGACGGGACGCCACCGGTTCCTAAGCGAATCAAGGTCACTAAAGACATTGAGGTCTGCGGCAAGTATGATCTGGTGGATGAATCATTGATTGTCAATCCGGACAACCACGGTGTGAAGGACGTAATCATCTGGCTCTCTTTGAGGCGTGAGGAAACGCTAGCTATCCATGACAGTTACATGAAGGATGACGGAAGCGAAGTCCTGTTGGACAACAAGTGTTGTCGTTTTGAGCCTCATGTGACCGTGATGCGTACGACTCAAAAACTAGTTATTCACAATTCCGACCCCAAAGGCGACACAGTCAAGATTGACCCGAGAAGGAACAACCCGATCAATATCACGTTGACGTACGGTGACCGCCACGTACAGGCGTTTCCCAACGTGGAACGGATGCCAGTGCGTGTCAGCTGTGCCATTCACCCATGGGAGCTGGGTTGGCTGGTGGTGGCTGACCATCCCTATGTCGCTGTGACCGACAAGGATGGTAAGTTCGAACTCAAGAACGTCCCCGTTGGAAAAATGAGCTTCATGTTTTGGCAGGAAAAGGCTGGCTATTTGGCCGAGGTTGTTTTGCACGGAGAACGCGAGTCCTGGCGTCGCGGCACGAAAGAGTTTGATTTGCACTCCGGCGTTAATGATCTAGGAGAGATTCTTGTCCATTCAAGTCTGTTTGAACATTGACCAATAAAGGAAGAATCGGGGGATTGCGTGCTGGTGCACCGGTTCTTGGGACCCATTTGGGTGAGCCAAAAGGCCGATGCTGCCAGCCGGTAGGGACACAGATAATCGCTACCCACCAAACGCATCCCTAATCCATCGCTGAACTCGGCGCATTTTCGTTTACGCCGCCACGCCATGGGTCAATGCTGAACACCGAATGCATGGAACAGACGATCACGCCACCAGAACACCACTCACAGGTCACTTCTTCACCGCCTCATCGCCACTCCTGTTTGCTTGCACGCTTCGTCGGGCCGCAGTAAGCTGACTTATGACTCGAACTGCAAGTCACGCGGTCCATGTAGCTGGTACAGCCTCATTTTTGTGGCTCGCTTCCCATCGGAAAGGGTTCCGAATTCACATCCGGTGCGGATTGGCGAAATCACAGGCTTTTCCGGCGTGGGATCCGTTGGCGGGGGCGGGAAGTTTGGCACTTTGAGTTGTCCGTGCCGGTTGTGGTGCTCGCCTCTTTCTCGTCCATACGACAGATTCTGCTCGGAATGCCCAGCTCTCCAATTTCCAACGATCCACCACGAACCGATCCCGCGACATGGCTGGATCGGTACGGCGATGTCCTGTACGGTTACGCATTGCTGCGCGTGCGGCGTCAGGACCTGGCGGAAGATCTGGTGCAAGAGACGTTGTTGGCGGCGATTGTGGCCAGGAAGCGGTTCGCTGCCAGATCGTCCGAGCGAACCTGGCTGATCAGCATCCTGCGCCGCAAGATCGTGGATCATTTCCGTCAGGCACGACGAGCGCGACTGGAAGTTGTGGAGAAGGACGATAACGCTGAGTTCTTCAGCTCGGATGGCCACTGGAAACATACTGTATGGAAATGGCGCGGCGATCCGCAACAGGTACTGGAACGGGAAGAATTTTGGCAAACCCTGGAGCTCTGTTTGGCTCAGTTGCCACCGGCAGTGGCCGATGCGTTCGTACTGAAAGAGCTTGATCGACTAGCCGGGGAAGAAATCTGTAAGGAATTGCAGATAACGCCGTCTAATCTGTCGGTGCGTTTGCATCGAGCCAGGATACTGCTGCAGCATTGCCTGGAACGCAATTGGTTTTCGATGAACGAGTGATGGTCAAAGCGATGTCAATCATCCAAGCCGTTAAGATGGTCCTGACACTGCCCTGCAACGAATCGTCGCAGTTGGTCTCGGACGCCATGGACCGCCGCCTGACGCGTGTGGAGCGGCTAGCCATGACGCTCCATCTGATGGTTTGCCGCAACTGCCGGCGATCTCGCAAGCGGCTGCAACTGCTCGCCGAAGCGTTGCGCCGCCTGGCGTCGGGCATTGCCCTTGCCGCTCCCTCAACACACGCGTCGTTGTCGCTCGAGGCTCGCAAACGCATCGAGGAAGCATTACGACAACGATAATGCTTCCCGCAGGATCATAGAGCTTTGGCTGCCGTTGCGGTATAAGGGAGCGAAATGTACCCGCTCTTCCACGAAAGCCGATGGCAAAGCTACTTCGCCCTGGCTCGGCGGCGATAGCCGAGTAGGGCGAGCATGAACGTGCCCAGTGCGGCGAGCAGCAGCGAACTTGGCTCGGGCACCACCTCGAAGCGGAAGCTGGCCACCGGCGATGCGGCCAGCGGCATTACCGAGAACGTCTCTCCAGCCGGTGTCATACTGCCAAGGTACGGTTCGAATTGCGTGGCGAGTTTAGCCATCGTCACGGTTAACCCCTCGTCATCCCCTTCCATGGCATCCTGGCCATCGACATAGGCAGCGCCGAATAGCTGGTTCACTTCGGTCCCCGCATCCCAGATGTCACTGCCCGTGAGTGTGAAATCGGTGGCAATGAAGTTGCCCATCGTGTCGAAGAACGCCACGGAAGTGGGAGATTCGTTGCCCAAGAACGTATCGTTGCTGGGAACCACCATGCTGCCGAACGTCAGGTAGCGGTGGATGGTGGGATCCAGATCAAACACGACGGATCCCGATGCCCCTGGCCGAAAAATACCGGGGCCAAATCCCCCTTGCGTCGCGATTACCGTGCCGGTCACCGCAGCTGGTTGAGCGGACACGATATTGCCGAGCAGTTGCGTACCATCACCCAGCTCGGCCACATTTTCGATCGCTTGGCTCGCGGCGACACCTGTATCGAAGGGGTCATAGGACCCGTCGTGGGCCGCCAACGAAAATGGCGAGAGCGCCACGCCGCCCTCAGGCGACAGATTCTCGATCGTTATGCGAACCATTTCAGCCCGCGTCGGCGAGGTTTCCAGGGCGACCGTAAAGAACAAGAAGAACGCCAGGTATTTTGTGCCAGTCATCAAGTACATCTCCTCTGAGTGTCCGCGCTACCCGACATGGGGCCGATCCACACCGATTGCCGCAACTCAAACGGTGCAAACAGCGAAACGCCGACCAAGAGAGCACTTCCGGTACAACCGGAAGCGCGGCATTCTCGCACCGTTATACAGATGTGTCGCGAAAACGCTTCAGAGCTTACAGGGATTCCCGATAGAATCGACCTTTTTTCGCACGCTCGCGCCCTCGGCTACCTGTGCCACGATCTCCGGCGCGTGATCGACGGCCGTCAGTTCTTCCAACTCTTCGTCCTTGCTGTCCATGCCCAGACAGCAGCAAAAACGACGACTACGCCGCTCTATCAGTCTCTGAACTTCCACGACTGCAAAGGACCACGATTAAGATTAGGGTTAAGATTAAGATTAGGATTAGGATTTCGACTGTTTGATTTCGCAGACATGACCCCGTCCAGCCCGCCTCACGCGGTGAATCTGACTGATCAGCTACAGCCATGAGCCTTGTGGGGCGGTTCGGGTAGCCTGTCAGTCAGATTCACCCACCGCACAAGGCGGTGGGAGTCAAAGTCAAACCGTCGAGAGATTACGATTAAGAGTAAGACCAGTGTTTACCGGAAACGTGAACGGTTACAGAACGAGAGTGAGAACAAACATGATTCGCAGAATGTCGAGTAGCTGTCTGATCACCGTGCTCCTGTGGGGAATGTCTGACTCTGCGTTTTGTCAAGACATGGAGAAGATGTGGGGCGAGTCTGTCGTCAAGCTTCGGGCGGAGAACGCCGAACGCGGCCAACTGCTTCGACGAAGGCAACTACGCCATGTTCATCCACTGGGGACTCTATTCGCAGCTTGCCAACAAGGTGGACGGCAAGACCTACTACGGCATCGGCGAGTGGATCATGAACAAGAACATGGCCGGGATTCCCGTCGAGGAATACAAACGCCTGGCCGGCACGTTCAATCCGCGTGAAGTTCGATGCCAAGGCAATCGCCCAGCTCGCGAAGGATGCCGGCATGAAGTACATCGTCATCACCAGCAAGCACCACGACGGGTTTGCCATGTACCATTCCAAGGCCTGTGATTTCAATATCGTGGATGCCACGCCCTGGAAGAAGGACCCGATGAAGGAACTGGCCGCCGCCTGCCGCGAGGCGGGGCTCGGCTTCGGATTCTACTATTCCCACAATCAGGACTGGACTTTCCCGGGCGGCGGCAACGGCCCGAAAACCGATGCCGACGGAAACCCGGCTTCCTTCGACGACTACTTCGTGAAGAAATGCCTGCCCCAGGTCGAGGAGATCACCAGCGAGTACGGACCGATCGAGATCGTCTGGTTCGATACGCCGGGCAAGATGCCGAAGAAGTACGTGGAACAACTGGTGGAAGTCGTCCGCAAGAACCAACCCCACGCGCTCGTCTCCGGTCGCGCCGGCCACGGCCTGGGCGACTACCAGACGCTCGGCGACATGGAAGTGCCGCGTCGCAACATCGAAGGCATGTGGGAAAGCGTCGACACCACCAACGACTCCTGGGCCTACGCCTGGTACGACGAGTACTGGAAGTCGCCCAAGGAGATCCTGCATCGCCTGATCGCCTGCGTCGGGCGCGGCGGAACCTACATGCTGAACATCGGTCCGCGCGGCGACGGCACCGTGCCGGAGCGGGCCGCCCGATCGCTGCGCGAAGCCGGCGAGTGGATCCGTCGCTATCCGCAGGTGGTCTACGGAACGGACGCCTCGCCCTGGCAACATGCCTTGCCATGGGGCGATGTGACCACCAAGGGCAACAAGCTCTTCCTGGCCGTGTTCGACTGGCCCGCCTCCGGCAAGCTGTACCTGCCGGGCCTGAAGACGCCCATTGCCTCGGCCCGCTTGCTCAAGGGCGACCAATCTGAAGTCATAGGCCATGAAACCTCCGCGGACTGGACGGTTCTGCAACTCCCGCCGCGTGCCCCGAGAAACTCGTCTCCGTGATCGAACTGGAGTGCGAGGGCCCGCCCGAGGCCGATCCCGTCTGGGGAATCGATCCGAACATCGGGACCGAAATCCTGGCCGAATTCGCCACGGTCGAAGGTGCGGAGCAAGCAGAGAAGACGATGGATGGAGAAGTTCGGCGAATGGAAGAGCGTCGTTCGCGTGCATGACTGGCAGACCGGACGGCAAGGCCACCTGGGAAGTCAACGTCCTCAAGCCGGGCGACTACTGTGTCCATCTCACCTACTCGGGCGAAGGTCGTCTCGTGTGGGGCGTCGACATCGAAGGCGGTGAGCACATCCAGAACCAGCAGAACTCGTCTCACAACTATCAGGAGTTTCCCATCGGCTGGATTCAATTTCCCAAAGCCCGGCAGGTATCGGGTAAGTGTGTCGTGCCTGGAAGGAGACAAACAGACCGCGAGTCTCAAGGCGATTCGGTTCGCTCCCGTCCCGTGATCACATTTGCTCGGGTAACACTCCCGGGCCAAATTGCCATGCAGCGCCAGCGTTCTTTCGACAATGATTGGCGACGAACGCCGGATAGTGGGTTGAAGTTGACCCAGGCGCAGATCGATCTGTTGACCCAGTGGGTGGTATCCACCGATTACGACACTAGACGCGCGGGACGCCAAAGCGCCTCCGGTGTTCGAGGTCGAGGCGCCCAAGGGGGCACCGAACGTCGTGGTCATCCTGCTCGACGACCTCGGCTTTGGAGGTACGGGGATCACCGGCGGCGTACTGCAGACGCCGAGCTTCAACAAGCTCGCCCGCCAAGGTCTGTTCTACAATCAGTTTCACACCACTGCACTCTGCTCACCGACAAGGCAGGCATTAAAGACAGGTCGTAATCACCATTCGTGCAATCAGGCCAAGATCACCGAGGTAGCGACCTCTTTCGCCGGCACCGTGCACATCAAGCCGTGGGGGAAGGTCGAGAACCGGTTCCCCGAGGACACCTGGGAGCTGTACCACGTGAAGGAAGACTTCAGCATGTCCACGGGCCCTTTTTTTTGGGGCTTGGGCTTGGTAAGATCACGCGACGGCGGCTGGGATGAAGTCGACGGATCTTTCCTCGCCCTCGCCCATTCCAACGCAGCGATCCGTTTGGCCAGCGCAGCTACCAAGGCTCTCAGTTCTTCCTCTTTTTGTCCTTGCTGTCCATGCCGAGGCAGCAGCAAAAAGGCTATCACGCCGCTCTCTCAGTTTCTGAACTTCCACGACTGCAAGGGATCAAGATGAAGACCAGCGTTTATCGCACCCGTGAACGGTTACCTTAATCGTATCCGTCCGGTGAAGTACATCTTGCGGTCCATGGTAAGGAATCATTAACGAATCGGTGTCTCTATTTCACCCTTACCCAACGAGGTGTAATGATGCGACGATTTGTGACCAGCGGAGCGATGTTCTGCGTTGTCGGGATTTCGCTGGCTGCTTTGCACGCCGCAGAACCAATGACGCTGGACCAGACGCGTTCCGAGCCCATCTGCTTGCATCCCGACAATCCGCGTTGGTTTTCGTGGCGTGGTGAGGCAGTGGCGCTGATCACGAGTGCCGAGCATTATGGCGCGGTGCTCAATCTGGACTTCGACTACCGTCGCTACCTGGATACGCTGCAGCGCGACGGAATGAATTACACGCGGATATTCGCCGGCAGTTACGTCGAGCCGCAGGGCGCGTTCGGCATCCAGCGGAATACCTTGGCCCCCGTACCCGGACGGTTTCTCGCGCCGTGGGCGCGCAGCGAGCAATCGGGTTACGCGGGAGGCGGAAACAAGTTCGACCTGGACCGTTTCAACCCGGACTACCTCGCTCGCCTCGCGGACTTCATTACCGAAGCCGGCCGCCGAGGAATTATCGTCGAGTTGACGTTTTTCAGTTCCACGTATGGCGAGAACCAGTGGGCCGTCCATCCGCTGAACCCGTCAAACAACGTCCAAGCGATCGCCGTGCCCGACTGGAAAAAACTCCACACGTCGGACAACGGTGCGGCGATGGCGGTCCAAGAGCAACTCGTGCGGTGGCTCGTGCGCGAGCTGAACGAGCACGACAACTTGTTCTTCGAGATTCAAAACGAGCCCTGGTCGGACAACCATGTCATGGGCGACCAGATCAATCCTTATCTGGCGGACAAGCCAACGTTTCCCAATGCCGTCGAGATCACGACGGCGCCGGCGGTCGAGTGGCAACGTGCGATTGCACGGACGATTGCCGACGAAGAAAGCGGCTTGCCGCACAAGCACCTGATCGCGCAGAACGTCGCGAATTTCCGCCTGCCCTTGCGCGAAGAAGACCTGGTCTCGGAAGCCGGAATTCTGAATTTTCACTATGCCTACCCCGAAGTGGTGGACTGGAATCGGGGATGGAACCGCGTGATCGGCTACGACGAATCCGGCTTTGCCGGGCGCGAAGACGCCACGTACCGCCGCCAGGCATGGAATTTCGTCCTCAGCGGTGGCGGACTGTTTAACAGCCTCGATTACTCGTTCACCGTCGGTCGGGAGGAGGGAACAGAAGTGGCCAACGAGGCACCGGGTGGCGGCAGCCCGGCTTTGCGGAAGCAGTTGGGCGTGTTGAGCCGATTCCTTCACAGCTTCGAGCTGGCGAAGCTCAATCCCGACTGCACCTTGGTGCAGCGAGCGCCCGGCGTGGTGACCCGAGTGCTCAGCGATCCCGGAAAAGCCTACGCGATGTACGTCCAGGGCCGCAGCCCCACGACGCTGACCGTGAACCTCCCCGCGGGCCGCTGGTCGGTGAGTTGGTCGAGCGTCGAGGATGGTCGCACGCTGAAAGACAGAAAGCGTGTCGTCCCAGGCCGAACCACTCAGGCTGGCTAGTCCGGATTTTGCCGGCGAGGTGGCGTTGCGGATCCATTGTGAATGAGGAAGTGACACGGAAGCGACAGACGATCCGTCCCTGTTGTCCAGGCGTTTGACCTTAAGGTGGTCATTGTTCGGCAATTGAGCGAAGAGAATGGCTGACATACGTCACAGGAGTACCAGAGTAATGCGAACGATTCTGATTGGCGCCATCATGCTTCTGTTTACTCATGGCCTCTCCGCGGAGGAGCAATTCGCCGAATCTGCACAGTCAGATGCCGACCAGCGCCCGACCAAGATCTGGAACCGCACCGGCCCCCTGGGCGAGACACCCAAGCACGTCACCGATGCCTTCCCTTGTCCGACCAGCAGAACGAAGGCGGCTGGGTGAAGTATGAGCCGATGAGCGATGAGTTTGAGGGCGAGAAGCTGGACGACGCCAAATGGACGGTCGGCATGTACTGGTGGAAGGGCCGCCAGCCTGCTCTGTTCAGCGACAAGAACGTCACCGTTTCGGACGGCAAGCTGCACCTGACCATGCGGAAGGAGAAGGTGCCCGAGAAATTCGAGAAGCTGGGCTACAAGGACTACACCAGTGCCGCACTGCACACCAAGGTCCGATCCAGCTACGGCTACTACGAGGTCAAGGCCAAGCCGATGAACTCGGCGGGTTCAAGTTCGTTCTGGTTTCAGGTGGAGGAGACGCCGGGCTGGCTGACCGAGATCGACGTGTTCGAGATCGGCGGAAAGGCCAAGGGATTCGAGCACAAGTACAACATGAACGTCCATGTCTTCCGCACGCCCACGAAGAAGGAACACTGGAGTGTCGGCGGCGTCTGGGTCGCCCCATGGCGACTGGCCGATGACTATCACGTCTACGGTCTGGAGTGGACGCCCGACGAGATCAAGTATTTCGTGGATGGCGTGGTCGTGCGGACGGTGGAAAACACGCACTGGCACCAACCGCTATTCCTGATCTTCGACAGCGAGACGATGCCGAAGTGGTTCGGGATGCCCGACGACGAGGACCTGCCATCCACCTACAGCATCGAGTACGTGCGGGCTTGGAAGAGGAATGAGGATACCGGCTGGACCAGCCTCTTCAACGGGAAGAACCTGGACGGCTGGGTCGTCAAGTGCCTTCCCCAAGACAACGACAAGCGGGGCTACTGGAAGGTTGTGGACGGCACGATCACTGCCGAAACGCCGCCCGGCAGCAAGCACAACTACATCTGGCTGCTGACCGAGAAGGAGTACGGCGACTTCGAGCTTCGGATGAAGGTCCAGACCTATGCTTCGAGCACCGGCAACAGCGGCATCCAGGTTCGCAGCCGCTACGACGACGAGGCCGGTTGGCTCGACGGTCCCCAGGTGGACATCAACCCGCCCGGTCCCTGGCGGTGCGGATTCATCTACGACGAGACGAGGGAGGCCAAGGTCTGGCTGTGGCCTGACGTGGGGAGACCAGCCAATGCCAAGCCCGAACATGCCCCCGAGGGCTGGAAATGGTTTCATGCCGACGATCAGGACGTTTGGAACGATGTCCACATCGTCTGCAAAGGCACACGAATCAAGACGATCATCAATGGCGTCACCATCGCTGACTGCGACGGAGCGGGGCGGCTGGACGATGAAGCCCACCGAAGCCACAACGTCGGCCTGAAAGGCCACATCGGCCTCCAGATCCACCCCGGCAAGGAGTTGCTCATTCGGTTCAAGGACATCGAAGTGAGGGAGTTGGATTAGTGTCGGAAACGGAACACAAGGCTGGTTGATGATTTTGAAGTGCCCCCGCGGGAATAACAAATGGAAGCAACCGTGTACATAGTTCTCGGCTTGGCCGGTCTTGCGGCAAAACAGCCAAAGCGGACAAGGGTGGATGTGCGCCGGCTGACAGAAACGACTGAAATTGGATGTGATGTACTGAGGAGAGATCTGCCCAGCTTGCCTGCCTTGACTCAAGAAGTGGCATGGCACCAAATGGCCTGTTTGGGATACTTCGTCGGAATTCAATCATGCGAAAACGTTGTCTTACCACGCTGCTTCTCCTATTCACTTTCTCATCCCTCGCATTTGCCTTGATCACAGGCGGCAAAGACGAACCGAAGGAGGTCCGCGGCCTTCCAAACGGCTCGTTGCCACTTGCCAACCTCAAAACACGCATTGCCTGGTGGGAGGGGCCACCCTTTGGCGGCGGCCAATATCATTTCGAGTTCTCAGGCCGAACGGTCGATCTGCAAGAGGCGATCGACTTGTTTGCCAACGTCGACTCGAAACGCAAGCAGGTTGTCGTTCGCGCGGGCGAGCAGACCAGCTTCTGGCTGGGGCTTGTGGACAAAGAAAAGAAGCATGCCGTAGATTGGCAGTTCGTCGTGTGGATACCGGAAAACTGGCGGCGTCTCAGCGACGCGAGAGCAGGCCTCTTGCCACCCGGCGAAGAAGGTGATTCGCCAATGACGGTACTCAACATCTTTGTGACCGATCGAATCGATTGGAAGTCCCTGCGGATTCCCAAAAACCTCAAAGTTGTCGATGAGCGGTTGGAGGCGAACGGTATTGTGGCGGATCAGGGAGCCGCTCTTAGGGGAACCGTCATCGATTCGGAGGGGAATCCGATTGAAGGTGCCAAAGTGTCTGTCGGCAAGGAAGCGAACAGGAGAACGGGAACCAGCGATGACGAAGGTCGGTTCCTAATCACGCAGATCCCCGAGGGAGATCATCAGATCGTTGCGGCGGCTGAGGGATTCGCGTCGAAAGACGTGTGCTACCATTCATTCACAACGTCCACCTACCGGCAATTAGAAGTCGGGCTCGCCCGAGCTGCGGACACAAAAGTACGTGTGGTTGACCAGCACGCCAATCCGTTGCCCGGGGTTGAAATCCGCGTCACGAATTGCAGAGACCGACAGGGGAACCACTATCGCGTGGCTGGCACCCACCAATACAAGAGCGACGACAATGGCGAGTTTGTTCTGAGCGATGTTCCGGAAGGACGAATCAAGTTCATGAGCCGCACTCGCGAATACTATTACAACTCGGTGCTGAACGAACATGACACAAACGAATTGCCGATCATATTGAAGCTGCAGCCCACGGGAACGATACAAGTCTCTGTCGTCTCGGCCGGCGGCGAACCAGTCACCTCTGAGTATATAGTGGAAATCGGAGAGGAAGGCGTTGACCCTACGAAGGGTGGCGGCATCGGCAGTTGGGGCGGGTCTGCGAACATTGGTGAGGATGGCGCAGTCACGTTTGAGAATATTCCGCCCGGCCGTTACATCGTAACCGGGAAACCTAATCCCGGGAGAAGCGACGACCGAACCGAACCGATTAAGGTCGAGATCGAGGGGAGAGATCGCCACGCCATCAAACTCACTGCAAAGTAAGCCGGCAGGCGTTTGGGCATACGAGATTCAGACCAGACTTTCGGATTGCACGGATGGGGCTGCGAATACGCTCCTTATTGTCGAGACAGCCGCAGACAATGTATGCTGGCTTGCTGGCGGTAATCCCACGCTTCGCACCGTCAACACGTCTGTCGAGAGCAGCCAGATAGTTGGGGGCCAGTTTGGTGGCCTGCACAAGGGTGGTGCCATGGCCGTGTTTGTTGACGGACACGTTGTTTTCCTCGATGACTCTATGTCGCGTCGAGTCTTTCTCAATGCTGCTGCAATATGCGGTAATGTTGCGACGCCCGCGGACGAGCCTGAGTTGCGACCGGAATAGTGCCCGAATGTGTTGGCGCGTGCATCACGTATCCACCGTAATCTAACGCAGTCCCATGCCCTGACGGAGGGGCAAAGCAGAGGGTCGATTCGGCCTGTGCTGGGGCGGGTAGAATGAGGGCGTCAGAAGCGCCTCGAGATACGAAGTTACTGGGACTACCATGTGGCTTAGGTGTTCGCGACCAGCCAGCGTCGGATGCGTACGGCGAACCTAGTTGCAGTGGCTTCTGACACCTTCGTCGAGTACTTGCCGTCCCGGCGGACTCAGTACCGTTGTCCCATTGACTGCCGGATGAGTTCGATGCGGTGCGTCGGCCCGCCTCGCTTCTTCAAGCTGGTGTGGAAGTCGGCCGGTAGTCTTGGCGCGAATCTGACCCGCCAGATTCTGTAAGTGCTGTCCGGATGGTACACTGCGCCGAGGGCTTGTGCAAATCATGCCGTATAGATACAAATTCGCCGGTGACTTTGTGTGGCAGAGAATCGTGTCACAGTGTTTTCTCCTAACGGTATCAGCTTTCCATGTGGATGCATGCAACCTGCTTCCTTGACTTCAACATTCCGGTGGCAACTCCATTCTTGTTCATGCTGCGACCGCGCAGCGGGTGGCAGCAGTGGGTCGGCCGCGAACAGTACGTTTTGACGCCCAGCGTACCGGCGGTCGAGTTCACCGACCCGTTTGGCAACCTTTGCCAGCGGTTGGTGGCGACACCCGGGCGATTCTCCGTCCACACGTCGGTTGATATCGAATCCGCCGAAGCCTCCGATACTGCTCCTGGGGCTCACTTTGTTGAGGTGCAGCAGTTGCCTGACGAAACGCTACCGTTCCTGCTGCCAAGTCGGTTTTGCGAATCCGATCGCTTCACCCAGTTGGCGTCTTCCATCGTCGCGGGGTGGGCACCCGGGTACGACCAATGCACCGCAATCGTCGATTACATTCGCCAGACGACACAGTACACACCTGGGGCGGGCCAGCAGATTGTCAGTGCGTGCGAGGTCAATGAGCGGCCACAGGCCGTCTGCCGAGATATGGCGCATTTAGGCATTGCTTGTTGTCGTGCGCTTTCGATTCCGGCGCGCATGGTCGTGGGTTATCTCGAGAAGCTGCAACCGATGGATCTGCATGCCTGGTTTGAGGCCTATGTCGGAGGGCGGTGGTACACGTTTGATCCAACACAAGACGACCTGCAAGGTGGACGTGTGGCGATCGCCTACGGTCGGGATGCGGCTGACGTCGCCATCTACACGCAGTTCGGCGAACCGGTAGAATTACTTCGCATGGATGTCACGGTCGAGCGAATGTCCGCACCTTCTTACTGAGTATGTATCGCGCCTCGGACCAGCGAAACAACGGATAAATGCCGGCCGAAAAAGGCTGGGTGTGGCGGTCCAGCGATCTTTGATTACCCATTTGGGGTGGGTGTGGTGGTCCACCGATTTTTGCGCCTTGTCAGCCTCAGCACAACCCGGGGCCAGAATGCCGTTTGTGATAGCCTCTGCAAATTTGGCGTGGGGCATATTGGTTGGCTATCAGATGCAACCGCGCAACGAGGGCCGACACGTGCAAAGGTATCGGCTGGGGCGCCGAGGATACGCCCTCCTCGGCCAGCAAAACGCGTGGCGTAATCCTGGATATCATCACTTCGAAGACGCGTCCCGAGCGGCGCGTCATCGGTGTCGCGGATTAAATCGATTCTGCCTCGGCGTGCCTCACCGTAGTGGATTGGCAACTACCCGTTTCGTGCGGCGGTTGATTTCAACGACGCAGGTAACGGCATCTTTCGGAATGCAATCGGCGTACGCCACCCAAGCAGGTAAGGAACAGCTCCTCCGAGGCCTTTTCGAGATCGATGTCCTCTTGGACAATCGCCCCCATGACCCACTCTCTCGGACTGCGACGAAGGAATGGCAGAGTAGGGCCGGTTCTTTCGTGTCTTGCCGACCCGCAGAGACGCTTTGGCTGCTTCGGAGGTAACGCGAGAGTTCCTCCGGAGTTGGACGGGCACGGGACGCCGTTTATTCTCGGCCTGGACCGGGTATGATGGATGTACTGGATCAGTTCGCAAGCGTACCCGTCCGCCTTGACCATACACAACTCATGTAAACTACCCGCAGGTACCAACAGTGCTACTCTTGAGAAAGAAGCCGTCCAAGCCGCCGTAGTTGGCCAACGTCCTCGGGCCGCATCCGGCCAGAATGATCCGGTGCCGTCGCCAGAAGCACATTGGCTGCGCCCTGCTCGTATCCAAGTTTGATCTGCTTGGCAAGCGCCTCGGGTGAAAAGGGACGACTCGGCGTGAAGTCCTTGCCTTCGCCGTAGAGGATCTTCGACCACGTGCGCCCTCAGCGCGCATCCCTGCGCACCAATCGGCAGACAAAGTTTCCGCAAATTCAAAACAATCTCCCGATTGGTGCTCCGGGAATCGCGGTTAAACAGGTCGGAGTGCAAAACCTTCTCTTCCCGCAACAACGGCGGCGGCGACAGATGACCGAAAAGCGCGACGGATGGCCTCCCAAAAAGAGAATTCCGCTGATTAGCACGTCTGAACTGATCCAGCGATGGGTTGACGCAGCGTCACCGAGTGAAGCGGCCCTTGGTGAGCTGCTGCGAAACACCGAACGTCTTGCGAGATTCCAGCCCCGCCGAGCCGATCCACTTCACGGTTGGTGGACGAGCCTCAGCGAAATGGGCTCATTCTCGCGAATCTCGCTCGCCGCACGTTAAAACAATGATCGCAGCTGATTCTCGTTGGAATCCAGGCCGTCTCCACCGGCTTCCGGCCTTTAGTGCTTACGCCACGCGTCCTCCAGCCAATGCAGGACCAGAAATGCGGACCGCAAGATTGACGAACGAAGCGATCGGACTACAAAGAGGCGTGTCTCGAGGGAACGAAATGCGGAATTGGAGGAGGATCGCAGCACGGCCGCGGCATTCCGTAATTACTGCGACCAGCGTCCGCGTTCGTGACGGCAGGCGACGAATCATTGATGGCCCTTTCGCGGAAACGACCCAGCAACTCGGTGGCTACTGTATCATCGACGTTGACGATCTTGATGAGGCCATCGTCATCGCCAGCAGATTGCCTCCGGCAACGAAACGGACCGTCGAAATACGAACACTGTTTCCGTTGCCGGAACGCGTTGAATCACTCCAAATGGGAGGTATCTGAACATGTCAAAATCAAAACTCATCGGCTGGATCCTGAGCGGATTGTTGTCCGCCTTCCTGATTCTCGCAAGTGCCAGCGGAAAATTTACGCAATGGGAAGGCAAAGCCGAGATGTTCGCCAAACTCGGTTGGACGGAAGACGTGATGTTCAAGATCGGCATCGTCGAGGTCACGATCACCGTGCTGTTCCTGATTCCACGAACCGCGTTCATCGGCGCGATCCTGTTGACTGGATATCTCGGCGGAGCGGTCGCGACTCACGTCCGCGTTGCCGATCCTTACTTCATGCCAATCATCATTGGCGTTGTCGCGTGGGTCGCACTGGGGCTGCGTGACCCGCGTGTGTTCACCATGGCATTCAAGTCGATTATCGACACCTCTTCTTCGGTAGAAAATAACACTTAGACAGGAGCATCGTATGAAACTCTGCACTCTCAGCATGTTGTCGCTCATCGTCATCACCACGGCGGCTGTTCATGCGCAAGAATTGCCACAACTGCCCGGCCCGGAGAAAGAGCATCAGTGGCTCGCTCAGTTTGTCGGCGAGTGGTCCACGAAATCCAGGGCGGATATGGGGCCTGGGCAGCCAGCGATGGAATGCGAGGGCTCGATCAGTTCCCGTATGATCGGTGGCTTCTGGGTGTTGAACGAGGTGAAAGGCGATATGGCGGGCACAGAGATGGTCGGCATCCAGACCGTCGGCTATGACCCGGCCAAAAAGAAGTACGTAGGCACATGGGTCGATTCGATGGTCAACCATATGTGGCGCTATGAAGGCACCGTCGATGCGACCGGGAAGATTTTCACGCTCGAAGCGGAAGGACCGAACTTCATGGCCGAAGGGAAGCTCACGAAGTTTCAAGACATCTACGAATTCAAGTCCGCCGACGAGATGGCCCTCTCTTCCAGAATGCTCGGCGACGACGGCAAGTGGATCACCTTCATGACCGGCACGGCGAAGCGAAAGAACAAGAACCACTAAAAGGCTGGATGCTCGTGACGAGTGCCATGGCACATCGCGCCAGCCGCTCGATTTCCACTCAATGAAACAGCGTACTGTGGCGAGAAGTTCAAGAATTGAAACGTGCGGCAAGCGAAGTGGCGCGATTGACTCGAGAGATTCGCTGCACGGCAAAACGCCATGTATCGAGTCCGCTCGCCATACTGGGAACAGGAGATTATGCTCTCGATCGACCTTATTAGAGAGAATCTGAAGCGGAGCGAAAACATCGTCCTCGCACGAATCGAGGACATGCGAGAGCACAGTGTGGTGTTCCCCACTCCGAGAGGCGGTTGTCACACGTTGTGGGTACTTGGCCACCTTGCGTACATCGAATCCCTGATCATCCACGGTTTCATGCTCGGCGAGCCAACCCCATTGGCTGATTGGGAAGAAATATTTGACGGATACGACATCTCCGGGGACGTGGAGCACTTTCCACCTTTTGACCGAGTTCTCGAGGAATGTAGGAGGATACGTGCCTCTACGATCTCGCTCCTTGATTCTTTAGCCGAGAACGACCTAGACAAGGAGAGTGAGAATGTACCGCACGGCGTCGAAGGGCTCTTTGGCACCTACCGACACTGCTTCCAGTACGCTGCCGACCATTGGTTTATGCATCGGGGACAACTGGCGGATGCACGCCGTGCGGCAGGATTGGAGCGTATGTGGTACTAGGTGTGGCATCGGCGGTGACCGAGGAATCAAAGCAGGAGCTGCGCCACTCCGGGAGGACAGTTCCAGATGATGTGGGCATCGCGGTACACGTTCTAGCTAATCGTTGCACGGGAGGCGGGCTTGCGTGCGGAGTTAAGGTCGTGCTTGTGCATCACGGGGGTCCAGATCCGCCAGCCGTTGATTGATTTCCGCGGCCTTCTGATACGGTTCGGGTAGCCTGTCAGTCAGATTCACCCGCCGCACAGGGCGGTGAGAGTCAATGAAAACCTGGCATAAGCTCGCCTTCAAACCAAACAATCCAAGGAGCAAATTGATGAAAGTCATGGTCATCGTCAAAGCAACGAAGAGTTCAGAAGCGGGCGAATTGCCAAGCGAGCAATTGCTCACAGCGATGGGCCAATTCAACGAGGAACTGGTCAAAGCTGGCATCATGAAAGCAGGCGAAGGACTCAAGCCGAGTTCGGAAGCCAAGCGAGTTCGCTTTCACCTTAAAGATCGTACCGTGACGGATGGGCCTTTCGCAGAGACGAAAGAGCTGATCGCTGGTTTCTGGCTTTGGGAAGTCGCCTCGATGCAGGAAGCGATCGACTGGGTGAAACGCTGCCCGAATCCGATGCTCGAAGACTCCGACATTGATATTCGTCCGGTGTACGAAATGGAAGACTTCGCCGAGAACGATCCGCAGGGGACGGTCCGCGCCCAAGAAGATTCCTTGAAACGAATGATGTCGCTGCAAGAGGCGTCGGTTCAGCCTTACTTGTTTTTCGGCGGTCGTTGCGACGAGGCTCTGGCATTCTACGAAACTTCGCTCGGCGCGACCGTCGTGATGAAGATGCGCTTCAGTGAAAGCCCTGATCCTCCGCCGGCAGGCATGCTTCAGCCGGGCTTCGAAGGCAAGATCATGCACGCCTCGTTCACCGTCGGCAAGGTGACGATCATGGCATCCGATGGCTGCGACGACAAATCAAAGTTCGACGGCTTTCGTTTGGCGCTATCCGTTCCGACCGAGGCGGATGCTGACGTTGCATTCAACGCACTTGCCGACGGTGGTAAGGTGGACATGCCACTCGCCAAGACGTTCTGGTCACCGCGATACGGGATGGTCACGGACAAGTTTGGTGTCGGCTGGATGGTGATGGTGCGCGGAGAGGAGCAGTGACGAGATGAACGCTTCTGCATGCCGATATTCTAACGAACTTACGCAAATCCACACGCCTTTCACGCGGAGAGTTGCTGCGATGATTCCCCCGAGACGAACTTAGTCGGGAGTCTTCTTCGAGAGTGACGCTCATAAGCACGAACATTACTCGATCAGAGACCGTGATGCAATTCTCAACCGGCTTTTGCAGCAAACCCGCAGTCCCAAAGTTTTCCAGGACGCCATTGCCCTGGTTCGCGAGGGGGCGGTAGACAAGGTACTGATCGCCAAGACCTGGACCAGTCAGGAACGGCCGAATATTGGCCACTGCCAGCCTTCAGCCCCGCCCGCCGGAGTGGACTACGACCTGTGGGTTGGTCCAGCGCCGATGGCGGGTAAATGCGGACATCAGGGCGATCTCCTCGAGTTGGGCCTTCAGTTGAGAGTGCGTCTCTTCGGTGATAAGCGGGCGCGATTCGCTTAATAGCTCGACGTCCAGCGCGTTAGTCTGGCGTATAACGCTGCTATATATCTAAAACGAGAGGATCTAATGGCAGACACGAATTAGTTCATTCCGGCGGTCACCAAGGCCACGGAGCGTCTCGAATACCTGTCCGCAAGTCACGTCCCGCTCGGCGTTTCGGAGTTGAGCCGCGAGTTGAAGACTAACAAGAACATGGTCTTCCGGCTCTTGCGCACGCTTCAGGAACAGGGTTCGACCGTCCGGCCCGTTGCCGAAGCAGTTTCCGCCTGGCCTACCCGGCTTGGCAACGAGTCTTTAACGTTGGTTTCCGCGTTGTCGTTGTTGATGAAATACTTTGAGGTTCTGCTACCGGCGGACAGCATCCGCTTGGGACGACGTTCCCCACAAAACACAAGATCTCACAGCTACCGGAGGAGGAGCACCCGTATGCGGACGCAACTGACTCACATTTCGGCACTTGGCGTCATTGCTCTGGCAGCTTTTTTCGCTGCGCGGCATGCGACCGCGGCAGAGGCCAAGCCGAACCTGATCTTTATCCTCGTTGACGATCAGGGTTACTATGATCTGGGTTGCTACGGCGCTGCGGAAGTCAAGACGCCGCGGATCGATACGATGGCGAAGGCGGGGATGCGATTTACGGATTACTACGCGGCGGCTCCGATTTGCAGCCCCTCACGCGCGGGTTTGTTGACCGGGTGTTACCCGCGCCGAGTGGGCAACGCGACGTGGGTACACCGCGCAGATTCGCGGTCGGGTATTCATCCCGACGAATTGACAATCGCGGAGCTTCTGAGGAGCAAGGGCTATGCGACCGCTTGCATCGGCAAATGGCATCTCGGATTTCACGAGCCGTTCCTACCGCGCAATCAGGGCTTCGATTACTATTTTGGTTTGTTGCACAATCTTGACCCGGTTGAGGTCGTCTATTTCGAAGACAAAGGAGGCGTGCCGCTGTTGCGAAATGATGATGTCGTCAAGCGTCCCGCCGATCCTGCGGAACTGACAAAGCTCTACACCGACGAGGCCATTCAGTTTATCGAGGAGCACAAGGAAGGTCCGTTCTTTCTCTATCTGCCGCATACCATGCTTCACAATCCGCTCGGCGTAAGCGAAGAATTCAAGGGTAGTTCAAACTGGGGCGAATACGGTGACGCCATTCAGGAACTCGACTACAACGTCGGCCGCATCTTTGATTGTCTGAAAGAGCTGGACATCGATGACAATACTGTCGTCATCTACGCCTCCGACAATGGCCGCGGGCCGGGACGCACGCCGCAGCAGAAGATTCGCGGGCACAAGCTCTCTACGTACGAAGGCGGCATTCGCGTCCCTTGCATCGCTTGGGGGCCCGGCCTTGGAGTGAAGACCAATCAGGTTTCCGCGGAGGTCGTTCGCGCCATGGATTGGTATCCTACCTTCGCTACGTTTGCCGGCGTGAAAGTTCCCGAGGACCGCGTCATTGACGGCCGAGACATCTGGCCGCTGCTCACGGGTCAAACGGAGACCGTTCCATCACCCGAGGCGGGCTTTTCCTTGAATGCGAATGTGCCGCTGCGGCGCGCGTGGAATCCGCCGGGCGAGTGGGCCGACGTCATCACCCGGGATGAGTACCATGAGGCCTTCTTCTATCATGGCAGCCTGGGAGCGTTGGCCGCCGTGCGTTGGGACAAATGGAAGTTGCGGCTTCATCCGGCTCCCGAGTTATACGACCTGGAAGCCGATCCCGGAGAGACAACCCCGGTCCGCAACGGCGAACTGATCCGAAAGCTCCGCGGCATGGCAATTCTGTTCCAGGAGGAAATGCGTACCGGCACCCGGCCCGCGGGCGAAGTGTCGAAATCACCATAGATGCTACGACCACGTTGCAGCAAGAACCGTGTGCGCACCGAGTGGACAAACGGGGACAGGGACATTTTTGTCGGCGGACTGTGTAAATTGCGTAAGGCTTTACCAGGATCTTCCACGTCTCACTCGTTCCAGCCCATCCTTCTGCACCACTGGGAAAATGTTCTTGCCTGAGTTCAACAGCTTACGCCAATAAATGTCCCTGTCCCCGTAGATGCGCCTACTTGGGATTTTCCGCCGCAGCAGGGAATAGAACACGGGCTTCGGGCGTCTTCTATACTACGAACCAGGAGTTCTCCGTTTTTGTGAACCTTTTTCTGCCCTTCGTCGTCTTACTTAGTCAGATGACGGTCAACCAAGTGACGCGGCCCCCCCGGCCGCACGAGCGTAGGACAAGAATGCTGTTATCGCGAAGGTGGAGTACCAACGATCAACTGACATGCACCGGGTGTTTCGCCTATGAACCGGCGAATACAGCGCCCGTGCGTACCTTGCGATTGTGACACAGGTCACTTTCTGGAGCCTTTCCAAAAAGCCTGGTGTCACGAGCGACATCGGGCCTTTTTTCGTGCCCGATTCACATCTTGGGCTGGCCGAGTACAAATCGTACCAGGAAATCGCCAAAAGGCGGCATCGTGCGAGACAAAAACAAGACCGTTTCCGCACGACGGATGTCTCGGGTACTACCGAGGTTCTCGGCGACGTGGACATGGCCATGCCCGGCGACGGCGTTTTTCCTTTCCCGGCATCCTGTGTGTCGGGGATGTGAAATGTCTGACGAGGGTCTTCTCGATTGTCGGACAACAATAGGTGACGCGATGCGTATTCTGTCAATCAACCCAGAACCGATCACTGAAATCCCCTTCCTCAATGCGGGACGTGGGCCGGGGGGATTCTACGAAGATCGTCTGCCGATTCTGGACGCCGTCGTCGACTGCCTGCCGGACGGCATGAGCGCGTATCATCGCGACGGCCGATCTTCAAGGCCGCGAACGGTTCCAGGATAGCCCCAACGGCGTGCCGCGATTGCTGGGCGAGGCCCTGCCGAGTCGCCTCGCCGCGGAAATCCTACCTGGAGTGGGGCTGGATGTGGGAAACGTCGGCGTCTTCCTGGCCGGTGACCTCTACACGGTTCCGGCACTGGACCGGCGTGGTGGCTCCGGCGATGTCAGGGCTGTTTGGGAAGCCTTTGGGGATGAATTCGCCTGGGTCATCGGCGTCGCCGGTAACCATGACACATTCGGTACGGACCCAAATGCCGCTCCGCGATATCCCAGGCATCTGCACTATCTCGACAACGACCGTGTGAATGTCGATGGGCTCAAAATCGCCGGGCTTGGGGGCATCATCGGCAATCCCAGACGTCCACGTCGCCGTTCTGATGAGCAGTACACCGAGTGTCTGGAATCACTCCTGCGGCACCGGACGGACATCCTGATCACGCACGATGGCCCCAACGATCCCATTGGCGGACATCGCGGTTCTCCACTCATACGTGAGGTCGTCGAGCGACTGCGCCCGTCACTGATCGTTCGGGGCCACGCCCACTGGAAACAACCACTTGCACACCTTTCCGGCGGTGTTCAGGTCCTCAACGTCGATGCCCGTGTGGTTATCCTACACGAGTAACCGAGATGCTTCGGACGCCATTCTCGACGAACGGTTCAATAACCCACATCATCAACGCTGCACCTTCGTGCAGAGATGAAAGACGCGAAACCATGGCCATCAACTACGAAATCTTGGGTGAACCGGGGCGTGACAATGCGCTGCTAGTCACCGTCGATTCGGGTCAGTCTCAGCGTAGCCGTTCACGGCCAGAGGCCGTGAACGGCGAGTGAGTTCTTAATCTTAATCTTAATCCATTTTCGTCCGCAGCTCTCTCAAGGTGACGTGTCAAACCTCGCGACTTGAGGAATTAGAGCGAATCAATCCGATCAACATCGAGACAATCTCAAGGAGCAATTCCTTCCCTTCAACGGCCACGGATTCGTTGATGATCGTCTTCGCGACCAGCACATCAAGGCAGGCAGCACATTCAAGTGCCGACCCACGAGCGGTATCGAAGAAGCGACAACGGTCTGCTGAAGTGTGCTTGCCGTTTCCTTCCGCGATATTCAGCGGTATCGAGGTCGATGCTCGGTCTAATTGGTTGGCAACAAGCAGACAGGCCGTTATTCCAGCGACCACCTCTCGGCCAACGATGTCGCCGTCCAGCACATCTTGCCGGATGGAGAGGTGAAGCGTCATGTGCTGACGCCGGGAGCCAGGATTACGGACGGAACTGTCACGTATCCAGGCCCGCCAACGTTGTTTAGGACTCGTCCGGAAATAAGTTACCGGTTCCGCTTCCCTCTCCACCGCCCCGCGGAGCGGGAATAGCGGGGGAGAGGGTAGGGTGAGGGGCGATAAATACGGTAACTTATTTCCGGACGAGTTCTTAACATGTAGCTGAGGTTCGCTTTCCCGTATTTGATGATCTGCGATCTCCGTCCGGTTATCATGTAGCCAGGCCCCAGTCGATCCGCAAAGCTCTGAATCGAGAATACATCTTCAAGGCCCTCCCCGACCTTGGTGCGGGGATGGAATATTCTTTCGACGAAGCAAAGGGAGACAGGATGTACAACTTCAGACTGGCACTTGTGCTTGGTATTGTAATTCCCGCAACCATACTTCTTGCCCCGATGCTGGGACTTGCCCAGGACAAAGGACCACACAACATCCATCCCACTGCCGATATTCATCCATCGGTAATCCTAGAGGGCAAAGTTACGGTCGGGGCATACACGAAGATTGACGCCGGAACAGTCATCACCGGTAACGTCACCATCGGCCATCACAGCCTTGTCCGCTGCAACGTCACGATCCGAGGTACGAACACCATCGGCAACTACGTCCACATTTACGACAACGTGTGCATTGAGGGTGGTCGTCCTGCCAAAATCGGCTCCTCCACCGCCGAAGTTCCAGACAAGTCAATCATCGGCGATCACTGTTGGATCAACCACGGAGCTACGATGCACGGCACGCAAATGGCAGACAGGTCGGCTGTCAACTTGAACGCTTGCTGCGACTACAATACTCGCCTCGGTGAAGGGGCGGTGTTGGCCAATGGCAGCGCCACGCACATCAATCAGGTGATTCCAGCAAACAGCTTTGCCGAGGGTGTACCCGCCGTGGTGAAGAAGGAGGATATCACCGACGACGACCGCAAAGCCTACTTCGGCCTGATCCCAGCCGAATGGACTCGCTACGAGGGAGACCGCCAGGAGGAAAGGGCTAAGAAGAAGAAAGAGGAGCAGTGAACCGATCATGAGAAGCTCTTGCTACGTGACCGTCTTGGGGCTTGTTGTGCTGGCCGGTCTAGCCCTGGCAGAGCAGAATCCGCCCAGCGAGGTTATCGCAAACCTCACCATTCATCCCGAGCGAATGTCCCTCGGCAATGGCGACAACTGGCCAATCACCTGGGCTGACGATGCGTGAATTGGTGAATATCTTACCGATAAAAGCAAGGAGAACCAACGTGTCATCGATTAACGAAATCGCACCGGACGTTTACCGAATCTCAACCTACGTGCCCGAGATTGACTTGCAGTTCAATCAGTTCCTCGTTAAAGACGACGAGCCGTTGCTGTATCACACGGGCATGAGGGCGATGTTCCCTCAGTTGCTCGAAACGGTCAGCAAGATCCTCGAACCGTCAACGATCCGCTGGATAGGCTTCAGCCATTACGAAGCAGATGAATGCGGCGCTCTCAATAATTGGCTGGACGCGGCACCCTCTTCGGAGCCAGTGTGTACGTTTGTAGGAGCGATGGTCAGCGTGAACGATTTTGCGACTCGGCCAGCCCGCATCCTGAAGGACGACGACGTGTTGACGACCGGCAAGTACCGCTACCGTCTCGTTCCCACGCCTCATCTACCGCACGGTTGGGATGCAGGCATGTTGTTTGAAGAGACGCAGCGCACGCTGTTCTGCTCCGACCTCTTTCATCAGTCCGGGGATGTTGAGCCCTCTACAGAAGCGGATCTGATCGGACGGTTCAGGGAGACTCTGACGCAGTATCAATCCGGTCCTTTGGCGAATTACATGCCCTATACTCCCAACACGGAGCGATTGCTGGCGGAATTGGCTGTCCTTAAATCGAAGACGCTTGCCGCAATGCATGGCTCGTCTTTTGTCGGCGACGGACACAGGGCCCTACTGGAATTGGGGCCAGTATTGGAGGAGATCCTCGGAAGCTAGGGTCGGACCCGACCGAACGCTAACAATACTAGAGGCGAAATTCCTTGACAACCGAATGCCACTCAGCCTCGTTAGGTGACAATATGACTAAATCAAGCTGTCCCGTGACTCGTGCCGAATTCCTGCGTGATGCACAGCCCGTTGAAGTGACTATCAAAGGCATACCCATGACGGCAGAAGTCAAAGAGTTCTCGACGGGATCACTGGGTTGGTACTTGAACGGCAAGGCCAATATCAAAGTGGGTGACAAATCCGTCAGCGTGCAGATCGGCATGAACCTCACTATCGTTGGCTCCAAGGATCTGCCCAAGCATTAACGGGGAGTAGCAGGGACGAAGAGTGGGCACAGGAGGCAGAACGTGCAGAACAAGCAGGGTAGCCCACTCCGATACGCACTTGATGATTGGCCGCCCCTGAGCAAAACCATTCTGCTGGGCCTTCAATGGGCGGCTATCGTCATCCCGTCGATCATTATCCTCGGGCACGTCATTGCCTCTCTTCAGTTTGCTGAGCCCATAAGTCCGACGCTCTACCTGCAAAAGTTGTTCATCGTGACCGCCGTGACGCTCGTGATCCAGGTGCTCTGGGGCCACCGGCTGCCGCTGATCGCAGGCCCGGCCACCGTGCTGTTGATCGGCGTTATCGCTAGTCAAGGCTTCCCCGCTGGTGACATCTATACATCGATTCTGATCGGCGGCGCACTGCTGGCAGTCCTGGCTCTCACCGGCCTCTTCGCTCAGGTCCGCAAAGTCTTTACTGACCGGGTAATTTCCGCCGTCCTTCTTTTGATCGCATTCACTCTGGCCCCGACAATTCTCAAGCTTTTGGTCGCTCAGGGTAGCGGCGTCCAACCACTACCCAATCTGGTGTTCGGCCTGCTTCTGCTGGCAGGAATGTTCGCCTTGCACCGCTGGTTGCCGGGTATCTGGAAAGCCACGCTCGTGGTGTGGACGATGCTGTTGGGCAGCTTGTTCTACTTTCTGATTTTCCCAGGAGCCAGCCACATGAGCGTCCAGGCCCAGGAGTGGATGTCATGCCGATTTCTGGCGGAGGTTGATTGGCAGCCGACATTGAACCTGGGCGTGCTGATTTCCTTCCTCGTCTGCTACCTGGCGCTGGCAATCAACGATCTCGGCTCCATTCAGTCCATGAATCGGCTGCTTGAGGTGCCGGACATGGACCGCAGAATCTTTCGTGGTATCACGGTGACCGGCATCTGCAACGTCCTGTCCGGGTGTTTGGGTATTGTCGGGCCGGTCAACTATTCGCTAAGCCCCGGAGTCGTGATGTCCACCGGGTGCGCTTCGAGATTCACGTTGATTCCAGCCGCCATCGTCATCGGGATCGTGGGCTTATCCCCGGCAGCCATTGCGTTTCTCGGAGGAGTGCCCTCGGTGATCGTCGGGTGCGTGATGCTCTACATCCTCACATCCCAAATTGCGGCTGGGCTATTGGTGGCGAATCAGGATCGAGTATTTCAGTTTGAAGATGGACTGGTCATCGGCTTGCCAGTGCTCCTCGGGACAGTCATCTCGTTCCTTCCTACCGATGTGTTGGCAACATTTCCTGTCGTTCTCAGGCCGGTTCTTGGGAATGGCTTCGTGGTTGGGACGGTAGGAGCCTTTCTTCTGGACCGGACCATGTTTCGTGCATGACGGTGCCATGGTCATTTGGTCAATACTAACTCAGCGGGCTTGGGAGGAGTTGCAGCGGAAAGGCCGCCTGGAGGCTAGCGTCTGCCACGTCGATAAAGACTTCCTGGCTGCCTACACCTGGATGGTTGCCCAAATGGAACGTCGCTTGACGATCCCCAAACCATCCGAAGATACAATGCCAATTTGGGCCTGGTCTCAGTGGTGGGGGGACCGGCATCGACCAGATCTTCGTGCAAGCGGACATCTACCAAGAGGAAGTCGAGGTATCAGGTCTTTCACGGCTTGTTTTCCTATCCAGTGTTTCGATACTTCGCCACCACGCTAGAGGTCTTGAGCGTCAGCGCATCCCCAGACGCCGCAGCCATCTTCGGGCGGGCAAGCCTGTTCCCCCTCCAGGCAAAGCGGGTACCTCTTGCCCTTTTTCGACAGGCGGGTAACCTTCAAATACAACCGCGTGATCCCAACCATCGCCGAAATCATACTCATACCTGAAGGCAAATCGCTTCCGACCTTCCGGCACGATGTCACTGATTATCGTCTTGGTCGAATCAATGCACTCGAAATCCTCGAAGCCATCATCCAGAAGGTCGGGATCGCCGTGCCGCTGCCCGTTGATTTCGAACTCGTGGAGGTGCGAGTTCGTCCAGCCCATGGCGGTCTGGATATGCTCATGGAGCTTGTCGAGCGTGCAGTCCTTCACTTGTATCCGTCGCCAGATAGGAGGTTCTGACTCCATCAAGGTGATCTTGAACTGGAATAATGTGTCGCTGGCAATTTCGGACTGGGCCTTCGGCTTTTTGCTGGGCTTTGGACTAGCGAGACCAACGATCTCCTCCTGAAGGCGATCCATCAGATGTTTGGCGACCAGACCCATGCACCACAGTCGCAGTGAATGCTGCGCCCGAACGTGAACAGAGTCACGTCGTACTCTGCTCCACATGGGGGACATTTGATAGCCATATTGTAGCCCTACCGGACTTAACTGCCGATATCGACGTGTGATCTCGCTCGTCGCACCGGAGATTCACATTCTACGGGATCGCATACGTTTTCTTCAGGGACTCCATGTTCTGGTTCAGCTCGTCATTCGTCAGCGGACGGTCATACATGAGGAAGCGAGCCAATTCTCCGTCGAACGACTCTGTGCCCGGATGGTTGGTGGCGTCACGTTCCTGACCGATGGCAAGCTTCGACGAATTGGCTGCCGGATTGACAGGGAATGGCTTGCTCGCCGCAGCTTGTGGATCGTTGATGAACAGTTCGATCTGGACTTCGCCGGTGCCCGAACCCATACGCCCTGCCACGACGTAGTATTGGTTTTCCTTCAGCGGCTCGGCAGCCAGCACCATGGGATTGTTGTCGTCCCAGCGACCGAAGGTGATCCCGTTGCGTGATCCGATCCAGACCCGATTGTCATCTGTCACGTTGCCCCAGATCCCTTCGTACATGCCGCCGTTTCTCAGATTGCCAAAGAAGGAATTCACGTCCTTCAACTGAACGACTTGCTTGTAGACGCTGATAACAGCAATCCAGGTGTAGCCACTTCCCGTGAGCAGATGGTCGAAGGCATCCTCGTCGTGATTGACAAGCTCCTGCCGCCTGAACACCAGCGTGTCGTGACCGCCAATCGCCGCAACGGATTTCTTCAGTGTTGGACGACCCGAACCGGGTTCCTTCCGCCCCTCGTCCTGCTTGACAAAATCCCTGGCCGAAGACGTAGTGACTTGATTGGTCCATTTCACGACACGATCACCGTCCTCCACCTCCACGCCTTTGTCGGCGTCCAGGTCCAGGATGAGCCCCTTCGCAGCAATTTGCGCCTGAGTGTCAGCCGCCCGTGCGGGCAAGATTATCCCAAGGACGAGCAGAAGAATGATGGATTGCCGCATGGTTGGATTCCTCTTGGTGGGAGAAGTGGGTTGGCGACTCATTGGCAGCAAGTACCTACGACGGATACCCCTTCGCCACCGTCTCCGTGTTCCGGGCCAGGTCCAGCGACCGCCAGCAGTACCAGCTTGCCACCGAGGCGTAGGGTCGCCAGGGAGCGGCAATGGCGTGGCTCGTCGTCTTGTCTGGCAGATCGTCCAGGCCGTAGCGATCACGGATGGCGGTCCTGACGCCCAGGTCGTCGTGCGGGAAACACGTCGGGGCGGCCCAGCGAGAAGATCAGGAACATCTGCGCCGTCCACCGGCCGATTCCCTTGACCTGGGTGAGCGTCTCCACCACTCGCTTCGTCCGACAATCGCCCGATCTGCCGCAGATCCACCGTGCCATCGTTCACCTTGGCTGCCAAGATCGGCCACGTAGGACGCCTTCTGCGGCGACAAGCCGACCGACCGTAGTTCGTCGGTGGTGAACCGGGCAAGGTTGGCTGCCGTCAGCCCATCGGGACCAGCCAAGTTCCAGCAACCGTCTTGCGGATCGCACGGGCAGCAATGGTCGAAATCTGCTGGGAGACGATGGATCGCACGAGCATGGCGAACCGGTCCCGCTCGAACCGAAGCGTGTACGGCCCCACGGCGTCGATCATGGCCTTCATCACCGGATCTGCGGCCCGGAGATGGCGGCGGGCGGATTGGATTTGGGCGGGGTTAGTTTCATGGAGTTCGTCACACCTTCATCTTCTGTAAAATGAATAGTAGTACGATTGCCCCCACCGTTGCCGTGATGAGGCTGCCGATCAAGCCGATAGCTGCAAATCCCACGAGGCGGAACAATAATCCGCCCAGGACAGCACCGATGACGCCGATCACCAGGTTGCCAAGGAGGCCGAAGCTCTGGCCCTTCATGATCTTGCCCGCCAGCCATCCTGCGGCCAGCCCAATCAACAGGAAGTAGATCAGATCAAACATTGTACTTCTCCTTCGGCTTCCCTTCCTGCGAAATAGCAGAGCTGCCTGTCACGACATTCTGGACTTTTCGACGCGAGTTGTCGACAGCATACACAGCCAGGCCCGATGATACCCGAGCGGACAGCAGGGCGGCCAAGAGACCGAACAATGCCTCAACGGTACGCGCGTTCCAGATGACGCATCTCCTCGATCACGCCATGCCGTTCTGGCCCACGTTCGAGCGATTTCAGGGCATGCCCCAGTTCGATGTAACGCCTCCTTGCCTCGCAGAACTCTTCGCTTTCCCATAAAGCCCGCGCCCAATCTCGGTCTTGGTCGCTCCAAAGAGCCCAGTATTCTTCCGGAATCCAATTCACGTGACTTGGTTCCTCCAGATTGCTACCGTGGCTGATGTCATGCCGGGATACTTCCATTCCCAGCAACCGAGGGATAACGTAGAGGTTTGCGAACATCGTCCGCCACAACATCTCGCGGGCTTTTCTTTCCTTTCCCACTCGATATAGCGCAAGGGACCAGCAGAGCGTCTGTGGAGCGTCGTTCAGGCTATTCGGAAACGCCGCCTCGAACCATGCGAACGATTTCAGCGCTCCTTCCAAGTCGCCCAGTATCATGTAAAAGGGACCTAGCAAGAACCGTTTTCCGTAACCGTCTGCATAGGCACCAAGCTTTCGCTTCTCTTGCTCGAGCGATCGCTCGTATCGCCGAATCCGTGCCCTCAGTTTCTTCGGATCTCTCGGAACCTCATACGGCTCCGGCGGCGGGAACGGATCATCGTCGTCATCATACATCACACGTACCCCGCATTACGTTTCTTGCTTTAGTCCCATTTCTTGGCCACCAGCATCCGATGCCACTGCAGAATCGTATCCGGCGTGAACAGCGTGACGACTTCTTAGAGTCGCCTCCGGCCGAGCAATTTGCCGAGCGGTCTTTCACAGTAATTCTGCAGATTCCGCGCGAGTTGTCAACGGCGTGGCCGACCAGCTCTGGCGAAACGGGCACCGATGGTTGACCTGACGGCAGACGGAACCATGATATGGTCATCGAGTCCTGGTGGCGAGTTCTCAAGCACCAATGGCTGTACCTGAACACGCTCGACACGGTCAGAGCTGTCGAAAATCTGGTGGCGTTCTACGTGCAGGAACACAATTCACAACTGCCGCATTCGGCATTCCGTGGGCAGACGCCCGATGAGATGTACTTCAAGACCGGAGACAGGATACCGGAGGAACTCGAAACGGCCAGGGAAGCGGTACGCCGAGCGCGAGCGGAAGCGAATCGGAAGCAAGACTGTGATAGCTGCGGACTGCCGACTGCAAGCCTGAACTGAAGGCGGGCGGGCTCGCCGAACCAGATTCTGGATGGCAAACTTGGCCCGTGGCCGGCGGCGCGATGGGAAACGGCGATTGGAACCTCGATTCTACAACCACTCACGTCAAGGCTCCCGCCGGAATCCGCTGACATGCGTGGTGGCCAACGGCAAAGTGACAACAGTGGCGAGAACTCGCGCGGAAAAGTCCAGAATGTCCTGGCAGACAGCTCGGCTTGTTTCCTTATCTGGGCGCGTCGCCCAAAGGAGCCAACTTCCTAAGGGACTCCTACACAGATTGCGATGGCGGCGGCAATGTCATCCAGTTGCGCAGCAGTCAATACTCCACGTCGCAGGACAAATCTCTTCTCAGAGATTGACTTGACCTGAAACGCATCTGCCCCGGATTCCTTACTTAGGCCGTTGGTGGATGCTGGTGCGATACGAACAAACCAGGGATAGCCCGCATAGCGAGTATCCCATTCCGTTATGGGCACCACGATCCGTAACGGCAGACGCCCGATGGCGTCCTCGCTAATCACCACTGCCGGTCGTTTCTTGCCAATTTCCGCGCCTTTGGGAGGATCGAAATCCACATCCCATATCTCACCGCGTTTCGGTGTCTTCTTCGCTTTCGACATAGAGATCATCCTCCCCGAACGCATCAAAATCCGTTAAGTTCGAGTTCTTCCGGTATTCCTTCTCGGCGCGCGAGCGGCATCAGCGAGTATCTGAGCACGCTGCGCTCTCGGCAGTCTCAGCAACTCGGTCGGTGACGTGACCGTGCTCTTGATCTTCTTCACCGCAGCCATTGGGTCCGCTCCACAATCTCCGCAAATACGATTTGCGTCTTCCTGTGCAATGATCCCTTCCGCAACTGCCCGGAGAACCATTTGCACCAGACGTTTGGGCTTTTCGTGCCCACTGTAGTCGTAAGGTTCGTGCTTTCGCCATCCTTTTGCGCTGAAGTCGATGAACAGTGACTTGTAAAGCCCCTCGGAAATGATCTCCAAGTCCCGGCACGTCGCACCCATGCTTGCATACTCAGACCGTACTTCTCCTTCAGGACTCCCAATTCAGCGAAAGAGAGATGCCTTCTCTTCTCCCCGAGTTCTCTGATTGCTACGTCCGCAGGAACGAGCAACGCTGCTGCGAAACGGTGCGCCAAGCTTCTCTTCTTCCTTCGCGGTGACTTCGGACAAGTCATCATAAGGTGTCCGAGTTCGTGAGCGACGTTATAGCGGTAACGGTCCACGCTCGATTCCGCATTGACGACAACCACCGGCCTCCCGTCAGCACGGCCCGAGAGACCGTCAAACTGGATTCCTGGCTCGGGGTATTCCACCACGAAGCCACCCTTGTCCTCCACCATCTCAACGAGACTGTCTATCGGTGTGTCATCGAGCTTCCATTTCTTTCGCAATTGTTGCGAAATTGCCTCAGCATCCTGTGCCGTGGCAGCGACAGTTGGCTTTGGAAAGGCCGAACGCTGCTTCGGGTAGAAGACATCCTCAAGCCGCGACTGCTTTTCGACCACATCCTCCACGAACGCCTTGATCTGTTCCTGTTTGCTTTTCCGTAGCCTCGTCTGCTTTCTGAAGGCAAGCCACTCGAACCTAAGCACAGGCTCAGTCAGGAAGTAACTCGGTTTGGCTCCCAGTACTCTTCCCAGCAAAACTAACACTGACTGTTTGGGCTCACTCTTGCCCTTTTCATACTTGGAAAGGGCCGCCTTCGTGATTTTGAGACCGGCACTCTCCAAACGCTGAACTACCTCCTCCTGGGTTAGTCCTGCGGCCAGCCTCGCCTGCCTGATTCGGTCTCCGATCACATTCTTGTCCTCCTGGTCCTCCGTTGACAAATCACTCATATTTTCATCGTCTAGTCAACGTTGATATATTATTGTTCTTCTTCCGTTTTGTCAACAAGCCCCACCTCGGGGACAGAAGGTTCACGCCCCCCCGTCACCAATGCCCTTCGGGGGGGGCGAAGCACCTTGGACCTGCCCATGAAGAGCGTGAGCACTAGTGCAGCTCGCAAGTGACGGTTGTGATAGGGCCACCAATAACCGCCGAGCCGCGAGAATTGGGCGTGTGGGATAAGAGCCCGTGACGTATCGGATAAGAGGCGAATAAATCCTCGACTCTGGGGCGCGCCGGATTTTGTCCGCGAGTTCATTCAGGTGTACCGGCCCACCGACTTTCACCAGCCCTCTGGCGGACAGGTACAGCCATTGGTGTTTGAGTACCCGCCACCAGGATTCGATCAGGGAATTGGAATACGTGATTTCCGTGCCGGCCCCAAGCGCGATGGAGCAACCCCGAATGGATGAGTTCATCCACTGCCCCGTTGAAGTTCTCCACGCCACCGTCACCGCCGCTGATGTACTCGGACTCGTCGCTCACGCGTTGCGGGCCCAGTTCTGCCGCCAATTTCCTGCCAAATCGTATCACCAATCGTATCACCGAGGCCAAGAAATGATGAAAGGAATGACGTTTATGGGTAACGTAATCCATTTTGTGGTAACGACTTGTGTTGAGTCGTGGCGACAGGACACGGTTAGAACTTCTGCAGCGTGGCGTCGTCGAACTGCGAACATCGCAACCCAATGTGAGCGGGCTTGTTGTGGCCTTTTTTGCGTAATCCGTTTGCAGATCCAACGAGCTCAATTGCACCTACTATCTCGCGATTCGGTCGCGACACCGACGTGAGTTGAGGTCCCTTCTTTGCTAGTGCAGTTTGTCCAACCTCGGTTACTTCGAGTCCTCTCAAACTGAGTACGGTCGATGCGCCTAGGGCGGATTCCGCAACCGGCTTTTCTACCATCACTCTCGAATTTCGACGAATCTCCCACTGTAGATTCCATCACGGTTAAACCAGATGTTCTGAAGCAATTCCACGAGGTTAACACCGACGATAACGAGGGCTGATTCGCGAACTTTCGCCTCGACAGCGAGCTCGCATGAGGACTGGAGTGCGATTCAAGATAAGTGTGTGAAATTAACAATATGCGTCCATATCGTTGAACGCAAGAATCGTTCATACTCGTCATTGGCTTGGGAAGTCCAGGCACTTACTAGAGAAACGAAGACCCGGCTGCTCGAGCATCAAGAAAGCCTGATCAGATGAAACTGCAACAAATGACCAACCTGCTTGCAATGGCCGTCACCCTTGCCCTGAGCTCTGCGGGGCGGGCGGCGGACGTGACACTCGCCGAAGCCCGTGCCATCGCCAAGGAGGCCTACATCTACGGCTACCCCCTAGTGGACAGCTACCGCATCCAGTATGCCTACTTCGTGGACAAGAGCGACAAGTCGTTCAAGGCTCCTTGGAACCACCTCAAGAACATTCCCAACGTCTATACCCCGGCGGACACCGCGATCCAGACGCCGAACTCGGACACGCCATATTCGTGGGCGGGTCTCGACTTGCGCGCCGAACCGATCGTGATCTCGGTGCCCGAGATTGAGAAGAACCGCTACTATAGCATCCAGTTCATCGACGCCTACACCTTCAACTTCGCCTACGCCGGAAGCCGCACTACCGGCAACGGTGCCGGCAGCTTTCTCATCGCCGGGCCGGGCTGGAAAGGCGAGAAACCCGAGGGTATCAAAGAGGTGATCCAGTCCGAGACAGATTTCATTCTCGCCGCCTTCCGCACCCAGTTGTTTAACCCCGCCGACATCGAGAACGTCATCAAGATCCAGGACCAATACAAAGTCCAGCCGCTGTCGAAGTTCCTCGGCACGCCCGCACCGCCCGCCGCGCCGGCGATCGATTGGGTCAAGCCGCTCACCAAGGAAGAGCAGAAGACCTCGCTGGAGTTCTTCAATATCGTCAACTTCGTGCTCGGCTATTGCCCGGTCGACCCGGCGGAGGTGGAACTCCGCAAGCGCTTCGCCAAGATCGGAGTCGAGGGCGGCAAGACCTTTGATCCGACGGAACTTTCGCCCGAAATGAAGACCGCGATCGAGCAGGGTCGGGCCGAGGCCTGGGAGGCCTTTGCTGGAGCCGCGAAAGAACTTGAGGAGGGAAAAATCACCTCCGGGGAATGTTTCGGCACTCGCGAGTTCATGAAGAATAACTACCTCTACCGCTGGCTGGCGACCATCGGCATCTATGGCAACTCCAAGCAGGAGGCCATGTATCCGGTCTATCAGGTGGATTCCGCCGGCGATAAGCTGACCGGCGCCAACCGCTACACCCTGACGTTTCGCGCCGGGACTATATCCTCCCGTCAGAGCTTTCTGGTCGCTGACCATGTATAAGCTGCCATCGAGCCTGCTCGCGGCCAACCCCATCAATCGCTACCTTATCAACTCGCCGATGTTACCGGAGCTGAAGAAGAACGCCGACGGCGGACTGACGATCTACGTCCAGAATGAATCCCCGGGCAAGGAGCTGGAAGCGAACTGGCTGCCCGCGCCGAAAGGACCCTTCGCCATGTACATGCGCCTCTACTGGCCGGCCGAGGCCGCGCTGGATGGCTCCTGGAAGGCCCCGAAGCTGGAGAAGGTGAAGTAATCAACACAGGGAAACTCCCAACAGAAATCCAACCCGAGCTGCTCCTGACAGCAGCCAAACAAGCGGAACCTATATGAAAACAACCAGACAACGAATCATCCAACTTGCGCTCGCGAGCGCCATCAGCAGCGCGGCTTTTATGGGCTGTGACAAAAAGGGCGACGAAATCTCCTCCGCAGAACAGGTGGAAAAAAAGGAAGGCGTCGCCGCACCGGACCTTGAGGAAACCAAAGCCATCGCCGAAGCAGGCTTCATCTACGGTCTGCCGATCGTGATGAACTACGCGGTGATGTATGAATACGCCGTGGACAAGGACTCCGGCCAGTTCAAGGCACGGTTCAACGCGATCATGAACGAAGCCCGTGTCTTCACCTACAAGGACACCGCGATCGTCACGCCGAACAGCGACACGCCGTATTCCTTCCTGTGGATGGCGTCCGGTCAAAATATTGAGCCGAACTCCAAGTAGTGCTCCGGGCATGAGTTGTGGTAGGCCACTAGGACGAAGTCTCAGACGCTGCCGGTAGCCGCACTCTTCACCCAGCCCGGACAAACGGACGCTTGTCGCCGTCAACGACCTATCAACCAGCACCTCGTTGACGGACGATGTTGACGTGCTCTCGGGTCAGCGCGATCGTGGACGGTTTGGCGATCACTTTCACCCAACAGGCGGTCCATCAGCGACTAATCCGTTGAGCATGGGATCGACTTCGGCTCGGCTCGCCGTTTCGCCGATTCCACTCGGATGAGACTATTGGCCGTTCACCAACCACAACCTCTCTAAGGGAAATGACTTTCAGGGACGATGAGTTTTTGGACAGCACGGGGAAGCCGCAAATGGTTTCACGGGTTGTCCTCGTATAAGAACGCCAAAGGAGCCAGGGCGCTCATCTCAGTCATGACC
The DNA here is from genome assembly GCA_963700575.1 of uncultured Planctomycetota bacterium. Lineage (GTDB taxonomy): Bacteria > Planctomycetota > Planctomycetia > Pirellulales > Pirellulaceae > JAJRVM01. Next base: position 123,894 of record CAVOYC010000020.1, read on the forward strand.
TCCACAACGCTGGGCCTTCTTGACGCGAATGCTCTGGCAAGAGCGCCGGATAGATCGCTGGGGCTTTGCACGCGAAATCCCTCGGCGCCCATGGTCCGCGCCAATTCGGCGAAACTCACGTTGCTGAACTGCCACAGTTCGGCATGCCTGGCGCGGAGCTGGCCGCCGTAAGCCTTCGTGTAAGGGTCGATCTCTTGGTTCAACGACTTGTTGTTGTTGACCAACAGCACGGCATTGATGTTCCATCGAACAGCCGTCTCCAGTTCGCTTAGATGATACCAGAAACCACCATCGCCCGAAAAAAGGAGCACGGGCCGGTCGGGCTGGGCGAGTTTTGCGCCAAGGGCTGCAGGTAAGCCCCAGCCCAGCGAACCGGCGGCCCGGATGAAGCCTTGCCCCGGTTTGTTAAGATCGATCATTCCGCCCGTCCACATCCCGGCATGGCCGGTATCCGAGACGAGCAACGTGTCGGGAGGCATCAGCCGGCTCAACTCACGGCACAACCGTTCCGGACGAATTGGGATGGCGTACGATTTCAAGAGCGAAGCGAACTCGTCGTACCACGCGCGCACCAGAACTTTCGCCCGCGCGACCCACCGGTCTCGTCGCGGCGCTGTGCAAGCATCGGCGGCTTCAATCAATTGCCGCAGTACGACCTTGGCATCTCCCAACAGAGATACTTCATTCGGGTAATGCCGCCCCAGTTCCGCGGGATTGATATCTAATTGAATCACCGGCGTGCCCACTGGTGGAACCTGCCATCTGAACGTCACTTGGCTGCCAGTATGGCTGCCAATGAAAAAGACCAGATCTGCTTCCAGCACGACCTGATTAGCACTCTTGCGACAATACAATCCCGGTACGCCAACATTCAGCGGGTGGTTGCCTGGGATCACGTCCTTGGCATTGAGTGCCGTGGCCACGGGGATAGCCAGCCGCTCTGCCAGTTCCATAAGTTCCGGTCCGGCGCCGGAAGTTCGAACGCCACCTCCGGCAACGATCACGGGCCTCTCGGCCGCAGCCATGCGACGTGCTGCTTGGGCCACTGCCAGAGGATCGGCGGACGGACGGAACGCCGGAACCTGGCCAAACTGAGGCTCCGCGATTACCGGCAATTCGTCCACCTCAAGTTCCACCTCTCCCATGTGCCCCTGAAGTTCGATGTGCGCCGGGCCGGGAGTACCTGTGGTGGCGGCCCGAAATGCTTGCCGGAGCACGTCGGGAAGTCGTGATACTCGGTGCACTTGAGCGCTGTACTTTGTCAACGGTTTGAAGAGGGAAAAATCGTCTATTTCTTGATATGTGTGGCGATGCCGCGTGGCCGCATAGGGGCCGCCCGTGAAGACAACCATCGGCGAACAGGCGAGAAACGGATCGCGCAACGCAGCAGCCAGATTAGCAGCACCCACGCACTGTGCAAAAGAAATGCCCGGCCGGCCGCTGGCACGCGCGTAACCATCCGCCATGTACACCGCGGATTTCTCGCCGTGCGTCATGATTCGTTTAACATCCGTTCGTAAGTCGAGTTCAGCAAGCGTGTGATTCATGATGGCCGGCACAAAAAACACATGAGTCACGCCATAGGTGGCAAGCGAGTCGGCAATGAACTGGGCCCCAGAGAGTCTAGGCATTGGTCTTCCTTCTGCTATTGACGGATGAGTTCCCGGCCTTGCGCATCGCTTGGTATGATATCCCGGTCCCAGTGAAACTTGCATAGGGGGTGGTGGCTCCCTCGCCCGGCTGGTTTGTTGCCGTAACAGCTCAGGTTGCCAGACCTACCATATCCCTACCTTCACCTCTAGGAATCTACGTTCACCTCAAGGAATCGTTGACCAACGAGGCAAGAAGGGGGGGATTTCGTTGAGCGGGGCAAACGGTTATACGAATGGCAGTGGTGCTCCGCCAATCTTCGAATCGTACTTCTAGCTGTCAAACTTGCCCTCCAACCTGACGAGGCAGGTTGCCGGCGGGGCCGATCGCCCCATCCTCGTACGTGGAGAAAAACCTTGAACATAACATCCAATCCCCGGTGGTCCTTGAAGACAAAGCAGGCATTGGTGACCGGAGCGACCAAAGGTATCGGCCGGGCCGTGGCTGAGGAGTTGTTGGGTCTGGGCGCCGATGTGCTCATCGTGGCCCGAAACGCCGACGAGGTGGATCAGCTGGTGACAGGCTGGAACCGCAAAGATCGTCGAGCGGTTGGCGTGGCCGCGGATGTCGCCACGTCTGACGGTCGCCAGGCTGTTGTTCATGCCGTAGAGAGTCGGTTCGGCGGGCTGGACATCCTCATCAACAATGTAGGAACTAATATTCGCAAGCAGGCCAATGATTACACAGAAGATGATGTAGCCCATATCTTTCGAACTAATGTATTGTCCGCTTGGGAGTTGTCTCGAAGCTGTTTTGGTCACCTGAAACAAAGTCAGTCTGCTTCTGTGGTCAACATTACGTCGGTCGCCGGACTGGTCTCCTTGCGCACGGGCGTTCCTTACGGAATGACCAAGGCCGCCTTGGATCAAATGACACGAGGTCTGGCTCGTGAGTGGGCTTCAGACGGTATTCGAGTCAACTCGGTAGCGCCCTGGTTTATCCGCACCCCATTGACCTCTTCGTTATTGGATCAACCAGGTATCATGGAAGAAGTTTTGGCCCGCACACCACTGCAACGGGTGGGGGCGCCTGAAGAGGTCGGTTCCCTGGTCGCCTTTCTGTGTCTGCCAGCTGCCAGTTTCATCACGGGACAGACGATCGCCGTAGATGGTGGTTTTCTCGCACTTGGTTTCTAGTTGGACAGCGCCACTTTCGTTGGCCACACAGGCGCGAAGCGCAAGCGAGTGTGTGGTTTACGGCCAAACACACTCGCTTGCGCATGGCGCTGGTATTTTCGCGGCTCGACACCAAAGTGCCGTTGTCCAGCTAGGACACCATTTCCAGCCGCGTCCTTGTGGGGCGGTTTGGGTAGCCTGCCAGTCAGATTCACCCACCGCACAAGGCGGTGGGAGTCAAAGTCAAACAATCGTACTATGACTAAACCATTTTTTCGTAGAGCGCAGAAGTATTGTTTTCAATGACAAAGTCCAGCATGTATTCCTGGCCGATATCAACGGGAAAACGATTCTTGATCGGTTCCATGTGCTGGATGCATTCTTCCTTGCTCAAACCCTTGGCTATCAGGGACGCTACCGTCGAAACCCATTCCAACAGGAACGCCTTCTGGACCGCAATTTCTCTTTTCGTGCAGATCGGTCCATGGCCAGGGACGACGATGTCGACATCCAGTCCCTTGAGCCTGTCCAGTGACTTGATCCAGGCGTCCACATCCGAGGCGTAGAGCCACGTCTGACATTGGTGGAAGATGGTATCGCTGGCGAAAACAATCCGCTCCTCCGGAATGTAGACGGCAAGCTCCCCGTCGCTGTGCCCCGGCGTGTGTAGTAACTCGAAGGTGTGCTTGCCGACCCGAAGGGTCGCGTCGCCCGTGATCGTTACCGTTGGTTTGTTATTGTCCGCGAAGTAGGTTTGCTCGTCCGGGAAAAAGGGCACACCCTCCGGATCGTCGGTGGGCAGTGCTTCCTTGGCGTAATGGTACGGGTTCAACTCAGGTGTCACGGTCATAAACTCGTTGTACACTGCGACATGCGAGACCACGGTGCCCGCACCCTTGAAGTAATAATTGCCGAAAATATGATCGACATGATGCTCGGTGTTGATGATGTAGCGAATCGGCCCTTTCGCTTCGGCTTCCTCCCGCATCTTGATGGCACGCGTTGGCAATTGTGGCGTATCGATCACCACGACTCCGTCGGAGGTGACTACATAGCCTGGATTGCAGCCCCTGACTTTCGTTTCCACGAACACATTCTTCGTAGCCTGTTCCATACTCCGATTCCTTCACTGATAGGAATAATTGATAAGTGACAGGAGTCTCGATTTTAACCTCATCCACCTTCTTCATGGTGTAGTGCCGTCCAGATCCGTTCTGGCGTGAGTGGTAAATCTCGTATCCGCACACCGATTGCCTCTTCCACCGCTGCACCGATGGCCGGGGCAGTGGCCAGGATTCCCCCTTCCGCTACCCCTTTGGCGCCGTACGGTCCAGGTCCATCGGCGTTTTCAATGTGGATAGACACAAACCGTTTCGGGACATCCTTGGTAGTGGGAATTCGATAATCCAAGGCCCCGAGGTTCAGGACACGACCGGAGGCGTCCATGACGTAGTGCTCCATGATCGAGTGACCCACTGCCTGAATTGCAGCCCCTTCGTCCTGCATGGAAACATGTTGTGGATTGATCGCCTTACCTACATCTCCCACAACGACCAGTTTGTGGATGTCAGTTTCTCCGGTTTCCTGATCTACCTCAACTTCAGCAGCTACCGCCACCACCTCGTAAAAAGCGGGTTGACCGCCAAGGGGATGGCCCTTTACGTATTCGTAACGGGCCGAGCCCACGCCGATAACCTCCCCTTTCACGCTCCCGAATCGATCCTCCAGAACCTCCAGAAATGAGCGTTCTCCTTCGGGCAGATGAACCGTGCCGGGAGAAATTTGAATCCCTTCCGCCGCTCCATAGCACTCCGCCGCCAGGTCCTTGAGCTGCCGTTTGATTTCATCACAGGCGTTGACGATGGCGCTTCCCATCACCACCGTAGAACGGCTGGCCGAAGTCTGGGCGTCGAAAGGTATGGCGGTGGTATCGCCCATGGTCACTACGATTTTGTCTGCAGGAATCCCTAGTTCCTCTGCGACGATCTGGGTGAATACAGTCCGGGCGCCCTGTCCCATATCTGATGTTCCTGCGAACAGGGTCACACTGCCGTCCGCATGCAGACGCACGACCGAGTAGGAGGCTGCTGTCGTGGGACCGGCTTTCAAGCCCATGGCGATACCTCGTCCTCGACCCGTCGGCAAGGGAGTACCCCACCCAACCGCTTCCGCCGCCCGGCGGAGGGCTTCCGCCCAGTCGCCGTCTGCTGGAGGATCCTCGGGCATGAACACCTCTCCCTTTTTGGGGAGATTCTTCAGGCGTATGGCCACGCGGTCCATTCCCAGTTTTCCAGCCGCTGCATCGAGCTGGGATTCGACGGCCCAAATCTCCTGTGGCGCTCCGAATCCTCGGAATGCGGTACTCGGCGTGGTATGGGAAAACAATGCCCGGGCGACTATCCGTACGTTTGGTACCCGGTAAGGTCCGGCAGCTACATAGCTGGCTTTGCTTACGACGCGCCCGGCGATGTCCTCGTAGGCGCCAATCAAATAGTTTGACTCGATATCCTGAAATACGAGTGTCCCATCGTCACGAAAGCCGCTGCGAACCCGGACCTCCGCGGCAGCTCTCCTTGCCGCCTGGAAGGATTCGTCCAGGGTCAGCTCCAAACGCAGAGGTCTGCCCAGGCGCAAGGCGATGTAGGCCAAGAGGGGCTCGAACTTGGCATGTTGTTTGCCGCCAAACGCTCCGCCTGGGTCTGGGGCGACGATGCGCACGCGGGAGAGGGGCAGACCAAGAACCGTGGCAATAGTACGCTGCAGCCCGTAGGGAATCTGGATCGCGCTGTACACCGTGATACCATCCACTGTTGGTTCTGCCAGGAAGGTGAACGGTTCGATGGCGAAATGGGTCACGATAGGGAATCGATATTTGTCTTCCATCACCAGGTCGGCTTGACAACCCTCCACATCACCCCAGCCGAAGGTCCATTCATTCAGCACATTCGTGTTCCGGAAAGGGCTATCGGCACGTAACTCCGGGTCCTGAACCAGCTCCGCCGCGGGATCCAGGGCCTGGGCAACGCTACAGATCGCCGGAAGCGCTTCATAGTCTACCTTTACTCGAGAAGCACCCACGGCCGCGGCATGCTCGCTTTCTGCCGCCACGATGGCCACAGGTTCACCGTGAAACTGAGTCGTTTCCACCGCCAGCAGGGGTTTGTCCTGGCTGGCTGGTCCGAAGCGCGGGATCGGTTTGGGCAGATCCGCGGCGATCAGCACCGCCCGAACCCCGTCCACTTTCGAGGCTTCGGAGATGTCGATAGAGCGGATGCGGGCGTGAGCACAGTCCAGGTGAACCAATTTGGCGTGCAACACGTTCGGAAGTTTTACATCCCCCACGTACACTTGCGTGCCCAGCACTCGGGGAAGACCGCCAACCCGGTTGAGCGATTTGCCGACGATGGACTCGTTCATTTCCCGGCCTCCCCCGCTGCCCCGGCGGCAGCCTGAACCGCGTCCACGATCCTCCCGTAGCCAGTGCAGCGGCACAGATTTCCCGAGAGCCCTTCTTTGATCTCGTCCTTTGTCGGATCAGGATTATTCATGAGCAGATAATGGGCAGCCATGATCATACCTGGAGTGCAAAATCCGCACTGCACAGCACCCTTGTCCAGGAAGGCCTGCTGGAGCGCACCGGCTTTGCCCTCTTTGGCCAGACCCTCGATGGTCAGCACCTTAGTTCCGTCAGCCTCCGCGGCCAGGATAATGCACGAGTTTACGGCCTGGCCATCGAGAATCACTGTGCAGGCACCGCATTCCCCCTCGCCGCAGCATTTCTTGGTGCCGGTCAAATCCAGGCGGTCGCGGAGCATCTCCAACAGTGTTTCGTATGCCTCCACTTCCAGCCCGTACGGTTGCCCGTTGACTGTTACGTTTATCGCAATGGTGTTCTCTGACATGTTCTTCATTCCTGGTCCTGCCGGCGCATCTGCGCCTGCCGCAGCACCTTACGGCCGATGGCCAGCAACATGGCCTGTCGGTACTCCCTGCCGGATCGTACGTCGGCAATGGGACTGGTTTTTTCGAGTAGCGTTCGCAGCAGCTCATCCTGCCTGGATGGCGGCAGGTCCGCATCAGCCAACTCGCCGGTGTGATCCTGGGTCAGGATGGGTGTGGGACCCGCTGCTCCGAAAACGAACGTTGTGAGTCCGCTGGCATCGATGGAGCAAGCCATATTGATGGTGGCCAGGTCTACGCCTCGACGCCGAGTGAGACGCCCGAAAGACGAACCGAAGGGCAACCGGGGGACTGGTATGCGTACGGAGAGGACAAGTTCAGAGGGGCTGCAAACGGTCTGTCCAGGTCCGAGGAAGAAGTCCTGCAGAGATACCTCCCGCCGCGTAATCCCAGATTGCCCCTTGCCTGTAGATCCGGCAACCGTCACCGATGCCCCATAGATGATCAACGGGGGTACCGTATCCGCCGCCGGCGATGCGTTGCAGATATTGCCGACCAATGTAGCTCGGTTTCGGATTTGAATCGAACCTACAACCGACGCTGCTTCTTCCAGGGCGGGATAGTATTTCCGGATTCCAGCGTGCCGAGCCAAATCGGAAAGTACAACTCGGGCGCCGATATTCGTTCTCCCCCCTTCGATATCGATCCGGGTTTCAATGTCCCGGACCCGCTTCAGATCCACCACTGCTGAGAGTTCCAATTGCCCCTTCTGGATGCGGACCATAAGATCCGTGCCGCCCAGCAGCGGCCTGGCCTGTGCCCCACAATGCGCCATGGTGGACAGCGCTTCGTGCAAAGTGTCTGGTCGCAGATACTGGTAGTCTCTCAATCTTTCAGTCCCTTCACCTTCCTGCTCTGCAGGATGAACAGCTCTCCCTTTTCGTAGGCCCATTCGATATCCTGAGGATAGTGAAACAGGGCTTCGGTTTGCGCTCCCACCTCGGCGAGTTCAAACAACTGCTCGTCGCTCAGGGTGCAGTCGGTCACCATTCTACCGGTAAGCTCGTACTTCTTGCGACCTATCCCCTTTTCTCTGTCGATGGTCACCATCATGTTCTTATTCTGAACCCGTTTCTCCTTGATCCGGCGTGGCGTTTCCCGGCTGACGATGAAGTAATCGACAATGGCCTCGCCGGACACGATTGATTCTCCCAACCCCCAGTTCGATTCGATCACGAACTCGTCCCGCGCGTTGGATATCGGATTGGCGGTAAATAGTACGCCTGCTACGTCGGCATGGACCATCTTTTGTACGATCGGGGCGATGACCCCTTTGTGCTGGGGAATATTCTGCTGATGCCTCCGGTATACCGCACGAGCGGTGAACAGGGACGCCCAACAGCGGCGGATATGCTCGATGATTTGCTGCTGTCCCTTGATGAAGTGGTAGGTATCCATCATACCGGGAAATGAGGAGACGGCGCTATCTTTCACGGCCACGGAGGAGCGGACAGCAACGAAGGGATCCTCGCCAGATGCGGATCGAAACGTGTGGATCTGTTCCACGATTTCTTCCTGCAGATCCACTGGTATCTCGGCATCCATGATCATCTGCCGAATCTCCGTGGACTTGGTCTCAATCTCGCCGTAAGCATCGAAGTCCATGGTTTCCACGACGCGCACAATCCTGGGCAAGATTTGCCCCGCTTCGAGCAAATAGTCCAGAGATTCGCCGGAGACGCAAAAACCACCTGGCACGTTGAAGCCGCGCCGGATCATTTCCCCCAAGTTGGCCGCTTTGCCGCCGGTCTCTTGGTACTCCGCGATTGCTATTTCATCCAGACGCTTAACATACCGCATCGTTTCCTCCAACCGTCCTGGTGGCAGCTACTAGCTGGACAGCGCCACTTCGCGCCCTGAAGTAGCGCAATTGCCTTGTCCGTCGCTCGGCAAGGTCCCGCTCGGCAAGGTCCCGCTCGGCAAGCGGGACCTACTTTCGAGACAAAGCCTCGCAAACGATCAGCTACAGGATGGTAACCACGCCGTTATCACCATCGACCCTGATCCTGTCTCCAGTCTTGATTTCCGTGGTTGCATTTCCGGTACCAACCACACTGGGGATCATGAATTCCCGAGCCACCGTGGCGGAGTGGGAAAGCACACCCCCCGAGTCGGTCACGATCGCCGCAATTTTGCTGAACACCACGATCCAGGCCGGATTGCTCATCAGGCAAACCATGATGTCCCCCTGTTTGACGGAAGCAAACTCCTGGGGACTCTTCACGATGCGTGCCACTCCTTCGACGATTCCGGGTGAACCACCCAGACCTCGGATTTCGCCCTTGACCGCTTTGCCCTCTTGTTGTCGCTCAAATTTTTCCGGATAGCCCCAGAGAGTGTGGTAGGGTTCTTGGTACATGTTTTCCTGGGTTACGGTCCCCACCCAGTCGCGAGGTTTGACCTTGAAGGCCCTCTCTCGCGCCGCTTTGGCCTCTTCTATCAGCTTGCGGCCGGGGTAGTCTTTCGGATCTGCAACATAGCGGCGCAGCTGTTCGTACTCCAAGAAGAGAATGTCCTCCCGATCGTCGAGCAGACCTTCTTTGACCATCTTGCGGGCCACTCGCATCAACACCAGTCGCATCCTGGCGAAGGTCCCCTGATCGAAGTAAAAGTGATGATCAGGGGTCAGAGGCTGCATGCGCAGGTTCAGCTCAAGGACTGTTTCGAACTTCTTTCTCTCTTCGGCGGATTTTCCGGCTATCTGTTGCCGCAGCAAGGCGATCGCCTCACTCTGCTGCTTGATACATTTATCATACAAGGCGTTGTAGTCGAAATCCGACGTCAGGTGGCTTTGGATCTGCTCGAGAATTGGGGTCTGATCCTCCACGTAGAGCGGGTACAGGTATTCATGCGTGTACACCGTCTTATAGCCAAACTCCTGCGCGTATTTGACGACCTCTTCCAGGAGGGCTTTGCCCGCAGCTGAAGCATCCAGTTTCGCGGTAATGCCCGCGCCTTCTTGAGTGTGCTGGAAGATGTCGGAAAGTTCGGAATCGGCCTTCACCTTTTCCTTCATGTGCCACAGGGCTTTCAGGCTGTCCCAATTTCGATCAGCCGACGAAATATTTACCTTACCGAGCACATCCGCGTTGAGGTCCGGCACGAGTTCGTTCGCCGTGGCATTGAAAACCTCCGAAGCGGTGAACTGCGCCAAGTTCAAGATCCAGTGCAGGCGGAAGTTGCGCTCCTGGATATCGTACATATCCTCCAGATAGATCATCAGCTCCTGCATCGTCGCGTTTTCCGCATCGAAATTGTCGATGTACTCGAAGTTTTGCAGCACCTCCGGCAGATAACGCTTCTCCCACCAGTCCAAGAAGTTGGTGGCGTAGGTAGGCATGATCCAGTCGCAGTACTTGCCCGCCTCCATGGCATCCTTCGGCGCGCGCGGCTCTATGGCTGAATACAGATAGCCATTGATGACTTTTCCGTGCCAATGCACACCTGTACCTACGTCGAAGCGGCGGAACAGGTAATCACACGTCGGGCCCCACCAGCCATGCATGCTGAAATACATCGGCGTGATGGGAAAGGGGACGTGGTTGTCGTCGTAAAACCAGAAAAGCTTCTTTTCCTCTTCACTCGTCCATTCGACGGGGAAATCCTTGTCGCCGAAGAATGTCGCGAGTACTTTTGGACTGCCCATGCTCCTACCTCCAGGCCAGATTATCTACCATCGATCATTCTTATCTTCCCTCGAAACATGGATCTGCCGCAACAAGAATGTTGGAAACGTCCGAATTCCTGCTGGAAGATCAGCTCCACGTCACATCAGTTTTTCGACTTCATCAAACAGCAGCTGAGGAGTCTTTGCCCGCACCATGAAATACGGTTTGCCAGTGGCAAACATGCTGACGAAATCTCCCCGTGTTTGACGCAACTCGTCCGTGTCCACGATCGGCATGACAATACCTCCCGGAGCCAGAAGTTGATGCAGACCGAAGTAGTTCATCACCGAATGGTAGGTCTGGTATTCGCGTTCAAAACGGTTCATCTTTGCCACCTTGGTATCGAAGTGGCCGTCGATTCCGGGCATGATCACCAGATCGACCGGAGCGGGATCTTCGAAGTTGATGAACTCCGGTTCCTTGTCGAAGAACTTGGCAACCCCCTGGTCCTGACTGGGCAGGTCGGCCCTCTCCGTGCCCTTGGCTCGAGTACGCAGGTAGACGCTCTTGGATCCCATCACCACGATTCCTTGATCGTTGATTACCGTGGTCTCGGTGGAAATGATTTTCCCGCCTCGTCGGCATCCTTCAATCTGGCTCATGCTCTTGCCATGGTTGTTTTCCCCGCCCAGAAACAAGATCGATTGGTCCTTGTAGCGCACGGCGGAACTGTGGAAGGGATGGAGTCCGACTTTTTCCATCTCGAATGCCAGCATGGAAACACAGATCTTGTTCAGTTCTCCTTGTTCCCATTTGCCGTCGAGCAACAGCTGTCCACCTTCGTATCGAATGCTTTTCGCAGACTTCCCTCTGTTCCAGATGATATCCGCTTCTGTCTTATGGATCTCCTTTCGCGACTCCACCGATGCGAGGCGATAGGCCAGAAATGTCATCTCATCCAGAACGTGTTCCTGATTGTCCGCACCAACCACATCGATCCTTAGCACCCCGTTGCCACACAAGATTTCTTCACGAAAGATTTCCATGTGTGTATGTCTCTCCCTTCTCGGTTTCAGATGTTCGGCTTACACACGATATTTATCGAAATTTCCTTGTTCCCTGCGCCAGGCCACCGATTCTTGCGCAAGACGTGTTTCGCACAAAGTTATTGCCCATATTGATTCTACCCCGTTCTCCAAGCCAGATGCATGGGGCAATGTGGAGCACGTGATCTTGCCAGAACAACCGCGCATTCCGCTCCCGAAATCCTGGTCGACGCATGTCCGTTCGTTTATTCAGCATGTCATATGACCGAGAAGATAAACCGTCTCCGGTCCACGCATGAGATACTCAGCGTGTCTCCCTTTCGCTGTCATTGTAACTTGATCACCGCCGCGTCCCGATCGTCAACCGTCACTTTCACGGTGTTTCCGTCGACCGTCGCCGGTTTACCTCCCCAGAGATCCTTATCGGCCTGCAAACCGGCGTCGCGAGCGTGGCGGGCGAACGAATTCCCACTTGGCCATGCTGTAACGGTGCCAGGCTTCGCCTAGCGTGTCGAGAGAACCGTATTTATTCTGGAGCCACTCGCGGAATCTTTCTTGAGTGGCTTCGCAGCGGCATTCGTTACAATGCATTTCGTTCCACAGGTCGTATCTTAGCAAAGCGGGGTGATCACGGTACCTTTCGACGAGGGCGGTTTGAAACTTTTCGGCCGCACGAAGAACCTCTTTATTATCCAGACACATGTCGACACTGCCGGTCGCGCTACTGCCGCTCATGGAGGGATATGAGACAGAATTGTCGCTGGACACGAGATGCCCAGCCGGGTACAGCTCGCCCATCCATTCGGGTGCGGTGTTGGATATTTCGCCAATGATGACCTTGATGCCGTTCTGGACGGCGAGGTCCATCTGCCGGTCATAGTCGCTCCAGTCATAATTACCCGGAGCGACTTCGATCACGGCCCACATAAACCAGTGCCTCATGACGTTAACGCCCAGCGCCGCTGCGGTCGTCTAGTCCCTTTCCCAGTCGTCCCGGGGAGGATTCGATTTCCGGAAATAGACCCCTCCGTATGGAAACACCGGACCCTGATCCGCCGCGCCGACGGGCGTGACACCCAGCAACAACAACACGCATATAATCTTGCGCATATCACTTCCTCCTGACGTCGTTGGCTCCGAGAATCGGATTGGTGTGATTGCCGACCAGGGCAACGGCATCGTTGTCTGCCAATTTGCCGAGGCTCTCAGCCCACAGACGCACGCTGCGATTGGGTGTCCCTCGAATCGCGTAGAGATTCGGAAACGATCGGTAGAAATTGTCTCCGGCGAACAAAACTTGCGCAGCCGGATACCAGACGAACAGTTGATCGTTTGTCTCACCAGGCGACGACACGAGTTCGAGTTCAATCCCTGCGACCTTGATCGTTTGCCGGTCGCTTTCAAGAAAGTGTGTCGGTTTCGTCTCCTTGCCTGAAGCGAAAACGCTACCGCTTCGTTTGGGATGGCGCACCGGCGCGACTCCGTTATTGATCCTTTGCTCTGGTGGCAATTTGAATCCAGCCTGCCTTGCACCTCGAACGCTCTGAAACGTAACGCCACCAGCGACCAGTGGACGTGCTTCGCTGCCAAAGTTCTTGTGTGCCCAGATTTGCGGACGTTCGTTTCCTAAAAACGCTGCCGCCCCGCACGGACCGGTAGCGACAGACCAAACTGGAAGACCGAAGTTTCACGATCACGTAGCTCGCGAGTATCGATGATGCAGGCCACCGACTTGCCGAATAGAAATGACTTTGCCCTGCGGCGGTGGTTCTACTTCGCGTGGCGTCGGTGAGTTGCGATCCAGAGACAGGTGTGCACCGAGCGAGGTGATAGTACTCAAAGTAATCGGTGAGCATGCGTTTCAAATGCGCTTCGTTCAAGATGATCACGCGGTCCAGACACTCGCGGCGAATACTGCCGATGATGCGTTCGCAATAGGGATTCTGCCAAGGAGCACGTGGTGCGATTAAGACCTCTTCAATCCCCAAGCCTTTCATGCGGTTCTGGAAGTACTGGCCGTAGATGCCGTCGCGATCACGAAGGTGAAAACGCGGTGCTTCTTCATCCGGATAGGCGTTGACGATTTGCTGGGCCGTCCACTCGGCGTAGGGATTCGTGGTCACTTTCAAGTGAACGACCTTGCGCCGGTCGTGACGCGGCACGAGGAAGACGTACAGCACACGGAAGGTTGCGGTCGGAACCGTGAAGAAATCGCAGGCCGCGATGTCGGGAACGTGATTGTGGAGAAACGTCCGCCAGGTTTGGGAAGGCGGTTTCCGCGTGCGGACCATGTATTCAGCCACCGGCTGCCCAACTGAGTTCGCGACCGATCGTGGCCACGTCAAAGGTGTCGGACTGCCAGAATTCGGTAGTGTTGCGGGCCGTACTGGGCACGAAGTTGAACCCGCAGAGCCAGGGTTGTTGCTTGTACCAATCCCAGGCCTCGTCTCGAGTCCAGCGTCGTCCGCGTTGTTTGAACCCCGCCGCGACGGCCACTTCTCGCGCCGGTCGATCCGCCCCGTTGGGATGGAGTATGCTGGCAATCTCCCTCGCGTCGCGACAAGTGCCGTCGGGATAGACAACGCCCTGGATTGGCTCGTCCCCGCGAGAAAACTGGGTGTTGCCCAGCATCAGTTCCCAGAAGTACCAGCCGATTTTTTCTTCCTCTAACACGGGCATGAAACGCCAGAAGTCCTGCCCGGTGTTACGACGTGCGATCTCGTTGATCAGCACTGGCTTACCGTGCTCGCGACCCAGAGCCTTCACACGGCGAATGTCAACCCGCAGTGCGTCCATGTCACCCGTGTAGTTGTGAAACGCGAGGACCTCGGTCTTATCAACGACGCGGGTGAGGTACTGGCTGTTGGAAAAGCCCACGGTGCGGGGATGCGTTGGGTCGAGCTGGCCCACGACGTCAAGGAAATGATCGAGAAACGTCCAGATTTTCTCTCGGCCTTCCTCGTTCCTGGCGTGCGAAGTGATCATGGGCTCGTTCATCACGTCCCAGATGACGATCCGCTTGTCGTCTCGGTGGCCACCGACTACCTCGCGACAGTATTGCTCGAGGGCCGCCCACCATCGGCGCCCGAGACGGTGCTGTCCCGGATTGGCGACCCAGTCGTTACGGCGATACGTCTCGAGATCGGGATGCTCGCCAAAACACGAGTCGAAGACCACTGGCATCGCCTGAATGCCGTGTTTTTCGCAAAGCCGCAGGAAATCCTCGAAGTTGTCGAGGAACTTGCGCGGATCGTGCTCGTAGACGGCGTACTGCAGGAAGATACGCACGCTGTTCAGTTTCAATCGCGCGGCATAGCCTAACTCGCGGTCGATTGTTTCGCTGTCGTAGTCCATCCATATCTGGACGTCATTTCTAGCGTACGAAGGGACGTAGTTTGCCCCCCGCAGCAAGCTGAAATCCTCGGACGGCGAACTCGGCGCGGGATCGGCCGACAACGGAACAGACACTGCCAATCCGATAGCAACCGGCAAGAGAAATCTCGTCAAGTGATCCATGACGTGTCTCCTTATTCGGGCCGTCTTTGTTCGGGCGATCTGTCGGTTCCATGGGGCAATCGCCGCGCCGTTGTTGAGAGTCCCCAGGGACTACCTCCCACGCTTGCGAACGCCGGCAATCCGACAAGCAGTCGCGATCGGGGCATCGATTTCCTCGGCATGTCAGCGTGAGGACGGACCGGGCTTCGCACGCCTTATGCGAGTGCAGACGACCCCGTAGCTGTCAGCATTCGTTCTAGCATAGCGGAAGAAGGAGTAGCCTCCATGGAGAATTGCGCCCCGTGAATAGTAATTTTCGCTGCCCACGCCTTCTTCCGGTGAGTTCAAGCTGCGCGGGATAGCTCAATCGATTGCTTCGCTGTCGTGGTCCATTCCTACCTCAGTTCACCAATTCTCTCTCAATCTGTTCGAGCGATTTGCCGCGGGTCTCCGGAAGGAACTTCAGTATATAGAGAAACCCTGCCAGGCAGATCACGCCGAAGATCCAGAAGCTGCTGAGCCGCGCCGAGGTGCCGGTTCATGATCGGAAAGACTTGGGCCAGCACCAGCATGTGACCCACAGTGCAAACACCGAGATCGCCATGGCCGCCCCGCGGATGCGATTGGGGAACAGCTCCGCCAGCAGCACCCAGGTGATCGGGGCCAGTGTGAAGGAATAGAAGGCGATCGCCGCCAGCACAAGCACCAGCACGTGCAACCCCTTGAACTCGAAAAAAAAACTGCCGCCGATCAGGGCATAAAGCAACGTCAGACCGCCCGTGCCGACTAGCATCAAGGGCTTGCGGCCCAGTTGGTCGACGGTGCAAATGGCCACGAATGTGAAGGCCAGCATGATCAGGCCCGTGTATACGATGTTCAGCATGATTGCGCTGACCGTGTACCCAGCCGCCTTAAACACGTCTTCGGCGTAATAGAAGATGACGTTGATGCCGCACCACTGCTGCAGCGCCGCCAACAGGACTCCTATGAGGATGACGCGGGCCAGTCGCGGTTCGAGAAGGTCGCGGAAGCGCACATGAGCGATTTCCTCCTCGGACAACGTGCGTCGAATGTCTTCGACCTGGTAGCGGCCGTACGTCTCGCCGCCCAGGCGGCTGAGGATCCGTTTGGCAGTGTCGGAACGGCCGTTCTTGACAAGCCAACGGGGACTTTCGGGCACGAAGAACATGAGGACGAAGAATAGAGTAGAGGGAACGGTTTCGGCACCGAACATCCATCGCCATCCCGTCTGGCCGTACCAGGAACTAAGGATCTGCTCCTCCGTGAAGTCCGGCGGCATGTTCCGGGCGACGGCCCAGTTGACGGCCTGAGCCAGCACCACGCCGATGACGATCGTCAGTTGGTTGATCGACACAAAACGTCCGCGCATCTCAGCGGGCGAAACTTCGCCGATATACATAGGCGAGAGATTGGAGGCCAGGCCGATGCCCAGTCCCCCCAACAGCCGGTACCAGACGAACACGCTAAACGAACCCGCGGCGGCCGTTCCGATGGCCGATAGCGTAAAAAAGAGTCCGGCGGCAATCAGCAGTCGTTTACGTCCGAGTTTGTCACTCAACAGCCCCGAGAGCACTGCGCCGATCATGCAGCCGACCAAGGCACTGCTCATGGCCCAACCCACGAGGCCGGCGTTTTCCTCCAGCCCGAAGTACCGGATGAAGAACGGCTTGGCGCCGCCGATCACCACCCAGTCGTAGCCAAACAGCAATCCCCCTAAGGCCGCGACTAAGCAGATCGACCAGAGGAAACGCATGTTGTATCGCGGTGCGGCGATCGGCGCGTCGGTCATCGGCAAATCCTTCTCGCGATGCAAGCCTTTCCGGCATCCTCGACCGTCGGCCTCGTTTGCAGTCTACAGAGACCTAGGCTAATCTTGGCTTCCGAGGCTAAGCAGGTGCAGTGATTGGCGTAGTTGGGAGTGTAACCGATTCTGACACGACAAGGCAATTTGGCACACCTGGTGCAGGGAAGCGGCAATGATTGAAACTGCAGATGGGCTGGTCATGGAGAAGCTGCGCTATCGCTGGGCAGAATCGTGCGTGCCAAGCAATCCGCCGGTTGGTCTTCGTCAGCGATGACGACGACTTCGGCGACTGCTGCCTCGGCCGGGGCCGTCACCGTGTCTCCAACAGCATGGCCTTCAGAGGCGTGGCATCCTCGTCAACGTCAGCGCATCGGAGTTCCACGTTATTGGCGTCTAATAGCCGGAGTCGTACTGTGCCCGGCGTGAAGACTCCAAAGCGGCCAGTCAGTTGGAAACGCCTTGTTGCGAGTCTTGGTCGTGGTCCTGAAGATATCGAGATTCTCGCTCAACCAGACCCGTCTACCCGACGGTGACGACAAGCGTTCCCTGCTGCGGGTGATCGACCGGGCAGGCTCGGCCCTTCCGCTGCGATCCGTATTACGCGTCATCCGGCTGCCGCTCGGAGTGTGCACGCACGTGGATCTTCCGGATCACCAATCAGCAGCACGCAGTAGGCGGCTTTCAAGCGGCTTCAGCATGATCGCCCCGGTCTCGACGGAATCGTTGGCGTGAAAGAGGTCCTGGCACCGCAACACCGGCGCGCCCTCGTGAAGCAGACGAATCTTCTTGTTTGTGGGGTTCAGGTTGAGTAGGTAGACGATATCGGCCCCGTCAATGTGGGCGCTGCGAAGGAAGACGCCAAAAGCCGACGAGCGATTCGAGGATGATGCGTCGGAACAAACGAATGTTCGGGGAACGCCGACCTTCTCGACGATCGTCTCGAATAGCGGCGTCAGCTCTTCGCGTGTCGTGGTGGCGCCGCAGTGCACCAGGATGGCGCTTTGGACCTCCACGGTGCTGCGTGGCCGGCCGTTGGAATCCTTTCCCAGGTTGCCGCTCCCCAGAAAGACAACCTTCCCGCCATCCGCCGCGTAGCGGCGCAAATCTTCCACGGCTGCATCGCACATGTAGGTGGCTCCCGCAACGACGATCATCCGGTACTGCCTCATCTCCGCCACGGTCGCCCGGGCCATCATGCGCTCGGTGACGAACCCCAGCGGCACGCCGAGCGAGTACAGGCTCTCGTACGCCCGGCGGACGGCAGGGACGTGCCCCGGGTCCTGAATGTAGGAGTCAAGGGAGTAATAGATGCGCACCGGTCGCGGCTGGTCCGCCAGGGCGCGCACTTCCTTACCGTAGGCGTTGATTTCCTTCATCACCCGGCCGTAGGCATCCATTCGCCTCGGGTGCGTGCACGAGCAGCCAACCGCCTCTTTCTCGATGTCGCCCAGCCAAGAGAATCGCGGCGCGCCCTCCGCATCGCGGCCCCAACGCCACATGAGGTTCATGGTCATTCCGTGCAGGTGTTCCAGCCATAGGATGGATCGCACCTCTCCAGGAGTCATGTCCACCTTCACGAACGACCCGGAGGTCAGCGAATGCTCCTCGCTGTTGAACACCGCCTTCTTCGGCGCTACCGACTTCATGAAGTCGTAGGTCATGGCCACCAGGGGGTAGCTCAGGGCATAGCGGTTCTTGCCGTCGGCGCCGTAGCGCACCTCGTTGGCAGGCTCCATGCCGCCATCCATGCCTGGCACGTCCAGCAATTCCGTCAGCGATTCGAAGTCGACGCCATGGGTCGGGTGCGCGTCCTGCGGGTTTCCCTCGTCGGTAAGGAAGAAGAAGGGACTGAGCTTACAGGTGACGCGCGCCTGCGGGTGGTATTTACGGACGGTCGTGCGCAAGTAGGCGAACCAGTCGGTAATGCGGTCCATGTGGAAGCGACACCAGTCGAGCCAGATGGCGCTGCCGCGCAACTTGAAGTCGATGGGAACCGCAAGCGTGACTTGATCGAAGGAGGAAAAACGAGTACCCCAAAGGGCGTTGAGCGTTTCAATCTTCCCGTGCCGCGCGGCCAGCCAGTTCCTGAACTTCGCGAGGGTGAACTTGCTGACAGGCTGGGCATCCCACTCGTCCTTCCCACTCCACCACATCGGCTCGTTGTGCAGCGAATAGAGGTTCTCTCCCAAACGCGACCCAGCCAGGGCCGGAGACACCGCGGCGAAGAGTCGGTCCCACCACTGCCGCACGGCAGGGTTGTCGATATCGTAAGCGCAGCCGACGTGGGCGCCTTGGAGAGCGTCCGGGTACCGGCTCCGAGCCCATCTGGGCGCGCTGCTGGCCATGAAAACATTCCAGACGCCGCCGGCCCGCTCGACTTCCGCAATCCGCTGCTGGAGGCGGTTCACAGCGTCCTGCGGCACCCTCAAGTTCTCGTCGAGGCTATTCAGGTTCAGGGCGATGGGCGTGCAATGGCTCCCGTAGGCGCGGAAGTTTGCCTCGTTCTCCG
The DNA here is from genome assembly GCA_963700575.1 of uncultured Planctomycetota bacterium. Classification (GTDB taxonomy): domain Bacteria; phylum Planctomycetota; class Planctomycetia; order Pirellulales; family Pirellulaceae; genus JAJRVM01. Next base: position 143,102 of record CAVOYC010000020.1, read on the forward strand.
GCATGAAGATGTAGCCGCCCAGGAAAACGGGCGCTGTCCCGAGCATAGTGTAGCCGTCAGCGAATTGCAGCGGCTTGCCGAAGCAGTGCGGAACCGGTCGCCGCAGAGCTGGTCGGGCAATCACAGCGTCCAGTTCGCTGATGGCGTCCGTTAAGATCGCTGCGCACTCCTCGGCTTCGCGCAGCGCCCAGGTCGTCGCCAGTTCGGTCCGCCGGGTCTTCGGCAGCCGCGTGAACCTGCCGGCGATGGTCTGGATGTCCATCGGATGCGCGGCGTCCCATCGGATCCAGCCGCGAAATAACTCTGCGGTGCGTAAAGTAGTCTCCTCGTAGCTGGTATCGATGCCGAGCTTCTTCGCCTGCTCGACGGCCTGTTGCAGCGTGGTGACCTGGGCTTCCATCCGAGCCAGGGCTGCCTCGACGGTCGGCGCAGACGGCCCGGCGCTCGCCCCTTCCGGCGTTGCACCGCGCAGCGTCGTGCCGAAAAGAGTGACGGTGAAAGCCAGCACAAGCGTGGCGACAGGCAAGGCAGCCGGAAATGAAGAAGATCGAATTCTCATGGGCCCTTTCTTTCTGCAAATCGTCCTTTCGGCCTTACACGCGGGCTTTCAGAGCTGATCGCATCCATGCGGTATGGAACGGAGGGGCCGCGATATCGGCGCGAGGAAGACGGCGTACGATACGGGGGCGCTCCACGGGCAGCAGACCGCTACCGTGCCGCCGGCCGGATCGATCCAGCCGATCTCCACGGCTCTTCCATTTGTTGCCGTTTATTGTAAGGCCCCGCCTTGCTCTCTGTCACAACATTCTGGACTTCTGTGCGCGAGTTATTGACAGCATAGCCGGCGAGCTCTGGTGATCCGGGCACGGATGGTTGAACTGCTCGGAGCCGGAACCATGATAGGGTCATGGCTACCAAAACCCGCACTCAGAATCGTTATGACCACCGCCTTCGGGAGCTTGTCCGGACGACACAGGACGTGAGCTGCGCCGTCCAATATGGCGTCCCTCGTTCAACCGCGCAGCTGGCTGACCGCCCCGAGCGTCCAAGTCGTGACTGCCGACGCGCTCAACATGGACGCGGCTCAACTGCAGCGCGAAGTCTTGAGGCTCCAGACTCGGATTCAACAGCTGATCGCCTTGTTGCGTGTCTTGGTCGTGGTCCTCAAGATATCGAGATTCTCGCTCAACCAGACCCGACTTCCCGACGGTCACGACAAGCGTTCCCTGCTGCGGGTGATCGACCGGGCGCGGTCGGCCCTTCCGCTGCGATCCGTGTTACGCGTCATCCGGCTGTCGCCGTCGCGATATCATCATTGGAACCGCGAGGAGCAGTGTGCGCTCGATGACAGGCCATCGTCTCCACGAGTTTCCCCACATCAACTCACGGCTGCCGAGGTCGAAACGATCCGTGGTCTGGCAATATCACTTGAGTACCGGCACGTGCCAACCGGGACACTGGCTCTGTTGGCTCAACGCCTTGGCAAGGTCTTTGCTTCGCCGAGCACCTGGTATCGGATGATCCGGGACCACCAATGGCGACGGCCCCGGCAACGCGTCCATCCGGCCAAGCCGAAGCTCGGGATACGGGCTTCTCGTTCCAATGAGATTTGGCACATCCTCGCGACGTTGATCCGGTTGCTGGACGGAAGCCGAGCCTATCTTCACGCTGTGATCGACAACTTCTCGCGCCGCATCCTGGCTTGGAAGGTCACGCCATCGTTCGAACCAGGTGCCACTGCCGAGATCCTGCTCACCGCCTCGAAGGGCGTGGATCACGGCGTGCCCACAGTGCTGACCGACGGTGGCGTTGAGAACTTCAACGGGCCTGTCGATGAACTCATCCATTCGGGGCTGCTTCATCGCGCTCTGGGGCCGGCACGGAAATCACGTACTCCAATTCGATGATCGAGTCCTGGTGGCGAGTGCTCAAACACCAATGGCTGTATCTGAACACACTCGACACGGTCCGAAGCGTCGAGCTCCTCAAGTTGCGCGGCGAGAGCGTCCACATCAAACCGGCCAACCCGTTCCAGTCCTTGCGGGTCGCCGGGTAGCAGGTGCATGAACACACCAACCTGACCATCTCGGAGCCAGTCCGTGTTCGGATTGCGATCGGCAGCGTTGCTCAACATCGGCGTGCCGATCGCACAGATGAGCAGGGCGAGCATTAGGACGAGGCGAGGTCGGGTCATCGACGTGTGCTCCTTGCATTCTCGATCAGCAGCGAAAGTCCCGCATCGATATACTGTCCGCCCTGGGTTTGGTGACAGTGGATGGCGATCACGTTTCTGCCGACTTTCAAAGCCTTAACCGCTTCCGGGACGAGTGGAAATGAGTTGTAGCTGGTGGTGTAGTTCCCGACTCTCTGGACCAGTCAACCATTGATGTACACCTCGGTGTTTTCGTCGTGGTGAAGGGTCAAACTGATATCTCCCTGCGAAGGGATATCATCCAGGTCGAAGGGGCGGCGGACCCAAATGTCGGACGTATTCCACACCGTCCTCACGGAAGTCCCCGGGGTGCCCTCGGTGCCGAAACCACCGGGCCCCGATTGCCAATCGGAATCCTCGAAATCTGTCTGGAACCAAGCTGCCTCCGGTTTCTCGAACGTGTATTTCCACGTTTGCGGCTGACTCTGCGATGTCGGCACCAACGTCTTGACGATTGGTGGCGGCAGATACAACTTGTTGGCGGCAACGGCAATCCGTTCTAGATCCATCTTGACGACATCGCGGTCGTAGGTCATTAAGCCGTTGACTTCGATTTCCACGTCCGAGGTCTGCGTATAGACGGCGGCAGAAAGGCCACGCCCGATTAGGGGTCGCATGCGTGTCAGCAAGTTGACGTAGGCCTCGGTCAGTTCTTCGGCGGTCTTGTACGACACGTAACCCCAGTTCTTTTCGGCCTGCCAACTGTGACCGGAGACGGGCATCCCCAGACCGCCAAACTCGCCCAGTACCACCACACGATCTTCTTCCACCAGACGCATGCCAGGCCCTGGGTAGCTGTGCATATCGGAGACCGTACCGCTGTGTTGGTCAGTCCACCCGCTGGCTTCGTTCACTGGACGCGTCGGGTCATAGCTCTCGATCCACTGGACGATTTCGGGTGTATCGTACTGACCCCAACCCTCGTTAAACGGCACCCACATCACGATACTGGGAAAATTGTGCAGCGTATCGATCATGGCTTTCAGTTCCGTGCGGAAATTGGCCTTGCTTTCGTCGTTCCGTGGAGAATCACCGGCCGGCATGTCCTGCCAGACAAGCAGTCCCAATTTGTCGCACCAGTAGTACCAGCGAGCACTTTCGTACTTAACATGCTTGCGAGCCATGTTCATGCCGAACTTCTTGGTCATCACGATGTCGTACTTCATCGCTTCGTCGGAAGCCGGCGTATACAAACCATCCGGCCACCAGCCTTGATCCAGCGGACCATACTGGAACAAGACTTCGTTATTCAGCGTCAAGCGATTGATGCCTTCCGAGTCCTTGGCGACATGCGTCTTGCGCATGCCAAAGTAACTGGTCACGGCATCGACCGTCTTGCCGTCTTGAAGCAGTTCGACCTTCAAATCGTACAGATTCGGTGTGCTGGTCCAACGATTTTATGCGACCCATTTGGGTGGAATATCAAGCCGACGCTTCCACCCAGTAGGGCTACAAAGAATCGCTGGACCACGACACCAGTTGTGAGGACGATCGCCATCATCATTCGGGGGCTGCCGATCCGCTGGAATGCTGGTGAAAGTGGCTGGGCTGATACAGGTACGGGCGATGGTCGAGGAGCACAGTGCCTGCCAGCTGGCCGAGTGCTTACGCACTGACGCTCAAGCCAACAAGTCTTGTACCACGCGCACTGGGCGGCGATTGGTGATAATCTGCTCCTGTCCGTTGGCTATGAACACCAGCTGCTGGAAATCCAAGCCGAACAGGTGCATGATTGTGGCCTGAAAGTCGTTCGGGGTGACGACATTTTCGACGGCCCGGTGACCGAACTCATCGGTCTGGCCGTGAGCCACGCCGCCACGGATCCCGCCGCCGGCCAGCCAAATGCTGAATCCCTGCCCGTTGTGATCGCGGCCGTCCTTCTCGGGGTCGCCGTGGTTCTGCGTCACCGGGAGGCGGCCGATTTCGCCACCCCAATGCACGATCGTCGTGTCCAGCAGGCCGCGTTGCCTCAGGTCCTTGACCAATGCAGCGGCGGGTTGATCCGTCTTGCGACAGATCGCCGGGAGGGCGGTCCGCAGGCTGCTGTGATTGTCCCACGGCTGTCCACTATGAAATAACTGCACGAAGCGAACGCCGCGCTCGACCAGTCGCCGGGCGATCAGGCATCGCATACCGTACTCACGGGTTTCATCTCGGTCGAGACCGTACAGCTTGTGCGTGGCTTCGGACTCCTGCGAGACATCGAGCGCCTCGGCGGCAGCTGTTTGCATGCGAGCTGCCAGTTCGTAGCTCGCGATGCGGGCTTCCAACTCCGCTTCGTCGGGATGATCATCCAGGTGCCGCTTGTTGAGGGCCTGCAGCAGGTCGAGATTCTGCCGTTGCACGGCACCGGCCAGATGTGGCGGCGGCTGGAGATTGAGGATACGCGGTTCCCGGGGACGCAGTACGGTCCCCTGGAACAGCGCGGGCATGAAGCCGTTGGACCAGTTCGTGGCGCCATCGACCGGGCGACCACCCGGATCGGTCAGTACCATGTAGGCGGGCAGATTCTGAGATTCGGAACCCAACGCGTACACGAGCCACGACCCCAGCGTGGGTCGGCCGAGCACGCCGGGGATGCCGCCGTGAAAATAACGGATCGACACCTCGTGCCCGTTGGCGCCCGTCTGCATGCTGCGAATGAGACACAGGTCATCGGCAATGCTCGCGGTATGCGGCAGCAGCTCGGAAAACTCGGTGCCGCATTCTCCGTGAACTTGAAACGTCCAGGGGCTGCCCAACAGTCTCTTGCTGGCTTCGTTCACAAAACTGAACTGTACGTCGCCGGAGTACTCGGTGCCACTGTACTTCGTCAGTTCCGGTTTGGGATCCGTCAGGTCCACATGCGACGGTCCACCATGCTGAAACAGCGAGATCATCGCTTGGGCCCGTGGTGCGAAATGCGGCTGACGCGCTCGAGGGTGTTGTGGGGCTTCCGTAACTTGACGGAGGGGGGGATGGCTTGCAGCTGCTCCTGCTGCAACAGCCATGCCAATGCGACTCCGCCCAGCCCCATGCCGCTGTGCGCCAGAAGCTGCGCCGCGAAAGGCCGTGGAAACCGCCGGGGGTGTCATCAGGCCCGTGATTTGGACGTGTCATGTTCAGTCCACTTGCAGAAAGCGTGCTGGAGAAAGGTGTCCGGAACTGCAGAGGCAGACAAGGGCCGAGCATCCGACGGAGTGCAAGTCCATCCCCGGCCCCTGGTTCCTCGCCCTCCTAGTCAACATACAGAAACTCGTTGGAATTGAACAGCATCTGGCACAGATTCACCAGCACCTGTCGGCCGGTGGAACTCCCCTCCGAAACCGCCGTCTTGTTCTGGTAGAGAGTCTGCAACTGGTCCGCCGCGAAATCAACCGTCAGCCGGAGTTCCTCGGGAGAGGGATCGCGGCAGAAGGCGAGTCGCCAGGCATGCTGGATGTGAGCGGGCAGTTGGCGGATGTCAGGTAACGGTCCCCGGAACTGCGCCGCGGAATCGAATTTTTCCAAGCTGCCGTCCGATGTCTTTAGTGTCAGTTCGACTCTCCAATGGAACGAGTCGGTAGTTTCGTTGCTCAGGCAATCGGTGACGAAATCGATCGTGTCGCCCGCCTGCACGGCGATACCGTCCTGGCGGGTCTCGACCATACCATGATGGACCTGCCACTGGCCGACCAGTCCCAGCGATGACGAGACGATCCGGCCACGGACACCGTCTCCATTTTCGCTGGGATGATGCAGCGAGCCGGTGATCTCCAATACGCCTGCCTGTGGGGCGGTCCAGCGACGGACGGCCGCGTGCTCGGCCTGGCCCGGATGACCGCCATTGGCACTCTGCAACACCCAGCCCAAAGCAGCATCGGGCAGCGACTGGCCCCCCTGCCATTGGCTGCCGGTCCAATGCGGCAGGGGCGCAAAGTTGACCACCCGGCGCGATCCTTCCTCGAAATAGCCAGCACCGTACGACCAAGCCGGGGCTGGACCCGCGGGCATCGCCGGGAGCGCCGCGATTTGTTCTGGGGACAATGCCGGCGCATCGCGCAGCACAGCGTCGGCGAGGCATCCGGCTTGCTCGATCGTGAATTCACCGTTTAGCAGCATCAGCGACTGCGTTGCCACGGTCGAGACCTGACGCAGTTCACAGTTGATGTCCATCACCGGGGCGTCAAACGACTGCAACATCGCTACCGGCTGCGTACGGCGGACCTGAATGTACAGGCTGCGACGCGTCTGTTGACCGTCAACGATCACTTGCCCGGTATCGTTTTCCTTGATTGCCACCGGTGGGCCGTACAGATCGCGATTCAGCGTCCCGGAAGCGGCCAGCATCCGGTCGCGCAGGATCTCGGCGTCCAATCGCTGCAGCGACTTGCGCCAGTAGAAACGGTTCTCGGGATCCAGACCGTCCCGGACCGGATCGCGGTGCGACGACTGTCGCCAGGCCGTTGACGTGAGGATCAGCCGATGGAGTGACTTGAGACTCCAGCCGGAATCTCGCAATTCCGCCGCCAGCCATGCCAGCAGCTCCGGGTGCGTCGGCGTCGCACCGAGCTTGCCAAAGTCGCCCGGCGTGGGCACGATGCCCCGCCCGAAGTGGTGCAGCCAAACCTGATTGACGATGACTCGCGCCAATGCCGGATTGTCCTTATCGGTCAACCATCGGGCGAACGCCAGTCGCCGGCCGGTGGTAGGCAGGGCCGAATCGTCCACGGGAAAATGCGCCCGCGCGCCTTCCGGGGCGAACACCGTCAGGCCGGCGGGTACGATCTCCTGCTTCGGCTGCTGATAGTCTCCACGATGAAACAGACGCGTGACCGGAACATGTGCGGGCGGTTCCTGCAGGGCCCGCAAGAACTCTTCACGCGGCTGCTGCGCACGGATCTCAGTTATCCGCTGGTCGAATTTCTTCATCGCTTCGGTGGCCTGGGGAAGATACTGATATAACACGCCTGGCGTGATGTTGACGCTGGGGTGCTGTTTCAACAGTCCCTTCTGTTCTTCGGTCCGCTCCTGGTCCGGCGTTTTGTACGCCGTACGCAACTGTTCGCGCAGCGGCGGGTCGTACTTCTGCAGCTCCTTCTCGAGCGCCTGCTCCATGTATTCCTGCTGACGGGCCGACTTTTCCTGGGCGACTGTCTGGACTTGTCTCTCGATTTCGGCCGCCTTCTCGCGATCGGCGGCGGTGTAGAGCGACACCAGACGCTGGCTGGGAACTTTCCAGTTCTGCCAGTCAAGTGCCGGGTCAAACACGGCGCGAATGGCAAAGTAATCGGCGTGAGAGATCGGGTCGTACCGATGGTCGTGGCATTGAGCGCAGTTGAGACTGAGCCCGAGCAGGGCGTTCCCTACGATCTTCAGCGTGTCCGCGATCGATTTGTTGCGCGCTTCCGCGCTGTTGTCGCCGCTGCCGGTGCCGTCCGCGGCCATCCGCAGGAAACCGGTTGCCGTCAACAGCTCAATCTGCTCCGGCGTCCAATCACCGTGGGCTGGGCCAGCCAACTCGTCGCCGGCCAGTTGCTCGGTGACGAACTTGTCGAAGGGCTTGTCGGCATTGAGCGAGCGGATCACATAATCCCGATACTTCCAGGCCCACGGCCGGTCGGCGTCGGCCGTCGTGAATCCTTCCGAGTCGGCGTAGCCGACCACGTCCAGCCAGTGCCGAGCCCATCGCTCGCCGTAATGGGGCGAGTTGAGTGCTTCGTCCACCAGCGCCGTGTACCAGTCCTCGCGGGGATCGGTGCACCACCGTTCTATATCGTCAGCCGTTGGCGGTAGGCCCAGCAAATCGAAATCGACGCGTTGGATCAACGTTACTCGATCGGCATCGGCCGAGAACGACAATCCCTCGGGCATCGCCTGCCGCAGCAGTGCATCGATCGGCGTGCGTATTCGCTCTTCGGGTGCGTAGACCGGGATCTGGGGGCGTCGAATCGGCTGAAACGCCCAGTAGTTGCGCTCTTCCGGAGTGATGGGAATACCAGGGTCCAGATGCTCCGGTTCGTCGCGGCTGGTCGGGGCCCCAGCGGCGATCCAACGGCGCAAGACGTCAATCTTATCAGCCGCAACGCGCAGACCCTTCGGGAGGCATCTCGCCGCTTTCGACGCGTTCGATCAGATAGCTCGAGGCCGCATCCCCGTGCGTAATCGCAGGTCCCGAATCGCCTCCCTTGATGAGAAAACGGGTTAGCCGCAGGTCAAGGCCTCCCTCGAGCTCTTCGGTGGCCCCGTGGCAGTCAAAACAATACTCGCGGAAGATCGGCCGGATGTCCTTCTCAAATTGCGGCGGAGATTCAGCCTGCAATCCGGCTGGAGCTGCCAGCAACATAAGTGCGGCAGACAAACGTGACAAATAGATGGCGTGAGGCATGCAAAACGACCTGGCAGGTGTGAGGCAGCGGGCCTTGATCCAACACAGATTCGAGCCAACGAGCATTGCTGGATTCTACTCGGCCCGTGGCCTGCACGTAAACCTTCTTTCCAACGAACGGAATCGGTTTGAATCCTACGATCTCAAATACCGAGCCATCCTTTCGCACAAAGGCGAGGTATGCCGGCCACTCTTCCCGATGGCCTCCAAAATAGCTGCCGACCTCGTTGCTTAGATTCAGAAAATCGATGGAGTCCCCGTATTCGGCCAGGAAGGCTCGCAGAAAGGCTTCCCAACGTTCGAGCAACTCTGGATCGTCAATAGGCTTTCCCTCCAAGTATTTGGGGAGATGCTTCTGATCCATATGGACCGTCGTATTCGTGAGCGAGACGACATAGCCCCGTCTCTTCAGAGCCTGCAGGTGTTTCTTGAACGGATCTTCGCCTTTGACTTCCTTCCAGAAATACGCTCCCGGCTTGGGCTCTTTCCACTGGAATATCGTGGTGAAGAAATCGAGTTGAAACTCCTCGGCGATGGCCCAATCCGTCTCGTGATCTTGACTCGGAACGCCGTTGAGTCCGATCGGAACGGTAGTTCCCTCGCGGGCCTTCTCGGATTCTGCGGCCACTCCGAGCGCCGTCCACGCAAGCAACGGCGCCACTGCGCCGAACGATAACATGCTTCGTAGTCTCACATTCTTCATGGTAGATTCTCCTAATGGGCGCCCACGCGCCACGTAGCCTCAGTGTCATTGACCCTGGCTCGAAATCACAAGCACCGCGCCCAGGCCGATCTCGGGAATCGTGCATTGGACCGTATCTTTATCGCGAAGTATCGCGACCTCTGCCGTGTGGTCCCCGTCACAGCTATACAGGACTCCCTTTAGCTGCCCGGCCAGGAACGACGGGGCAGGCATGGTCAAGTGGACATCGCTCTTGGGTCGGATCGCATCGGCGGCGTAGTCAACGTCGTAGTTCACAAGATGCACGACCACGCGTCCTTGATCGCGCTGCCAGACCGGGAATGCCGACAAAAGACCGTCGCCATGGTCCTTGAGCAAAGGCATCAGTCCAAGATCGTCGGCCAACCGCGCGACCTGCGACCTCAACTGGGGTGTGTATTGGCGAAAGAACATGGAGCCCACATCGTACGTATCCGTCAATGTGACTTCGCCCGCCAGCACGCGTACGGAACCTTTGCCGTAGCGAAACTCGGATTCCCACCAGGAACTTGAATCGTCCGCATTTCGGACCGATTCGGCGGTGAGTCCAAGTAGTTCTGGTTCCTGGCAGACGACAACTCCGCCGGCCTCTGCGAATGCTTGCACGACCCGTTTCTGATTCTCGGTCGGATGGATGGGACTGGGCACGATGATTGTTCCATACGGCTCGAGCTGCTTCGCGTCGAGGCGGTCCTTTACGTAACGCCCATCGCCGGCAAAGACGACATCAAAGGGATAATTTCCTTCGACAAAGCCTTGGGCCAGACCAAGATACGAGGGAAACACGCCGGGGATCGTACGCCCTCGTTCATTGAACAAAAACAGGAACGCGACGGTCGAGCCGGAGACGAGTTCGCCTTGATAGAGATCCTTGTGCTCTTGAACGAACCGATTGTGCTCAAAGACGCCGCCCCACATCATCTTCATGGGCAGTTTACCGAAGTCCCCCGCGTCACCATGAAATGGAATGTAGGATCCGTTCGTGGCGTAGGCTTCGACCGCTTGTGTTGCCATCCAGGTTAGGGAGGAACTGCCTTGTTCAGCCTGCTCTTGCAGTGGCGTTCACGTTATGTGTGTGGACCAGAGGCGGCCGAGCGGCGATGATGCACGGCATAGGCCAGTTTATGAAACGCGGCCCACTTTCCCCGAGGCATCTTGGCCAGCGGAGCTCCGAAGCGACCTTGCGGATCGTTGTTCAACTCATAGGTGAAGAGGTCCACGAGATCGGCGAACATCAAACCTCGAATCCAATGGCCGCCCGGGTTCTGCGTGCCTAAATCGGCCGCGTTGGTGCAAAACAGGACCTCCTTATTCCGCTCCTTGGCATACTGGTGAAGGGTTGCCATCAGGTGTCTACGAGTGGCGAAGTTGGTCTCTTCCTGGCATCTCACGAATTCCTGAAAGAGCAAAGCGTCCGGAGTCGACTTCGTGTGGACGCTGTCTTCCATCGGCGTCAACTCCTGCATGGCCGTCAGTCGTTGAGCAATCTCGTGTCGGTCGAAGCTTTCCATGCCGAAGCGCTCTGCAAGTCCGCGACGGAGTATTTCTCCTTCAGATACTCTGCGAAGTTGGCCATGCAGTGATCACAGAATCCGGCCTTGAGAAATCCGCTAATGAACGAGGCCCCCATGGGGGTGTCCAACAGGATCCAGTCTGCGCCGGCGTCGATGGCCGTCTTCCCGGTGTCGATCTCCCATTGCACCCAATTGGGATTGATCGAGCACATCAACGTCATCTCAGGGCCGGCCATCACAAGTTCGCCGTCGGCGTCGCGACATGCCATCTCATCCAGGTTGGGAACGTCTTCTCTCGGAGAGCGAGAAGTCCCTCGATCGTGTTGATCGCCGCCGGCACGATGAGGCCGGCCTCGTGACCGGCGTCCGCGAAAGCCTGCTGGTCGTAGTTGTACTCTTCTTGGATGGCGGGAATATGTGGCAGGATCGAGTATTTCCCGGGAATCCCGGCCCAAGCGCCGTTAACGCTGACGTGCAACTCGCGAGCCCGATCAGGGCGTGTCGGCAGCATGATGAAGGTCTGGACCTCATCAGCCCAACTCGGCAACGCCGAGTTCCACTTCTTCACGAAGCACGGTCGGATCAGCAAGACGCGAGGTCTGCTCGTCGGCCGCTCGTGCCCTCGCTTGCTCTGCGGCGCCAGATCTACCAAGTCATAGCGGTTCGTGTCGTCATTCCACTTGAGTCGCACTCGATACTCCCGGTCGAGCGGCTTGCCGATCAGACGAAAACCCGCCTTAGGAACACGCACAACGAAGTCGGAAGTCATCACAACCAGATCGTACGCTCGTTGCCCACCCAACTCGGGTTTTGAGTCCCCATACAGCTTCACGTTCGTCAAGTCGTGCCGCACAATGCCGAGATTGCGGGTGACGATGTTCAGTTCCGTCCGCCCGTCGACTTTTTCCTCCGTCACCGGCGCCGTCAGCTTGGCCGTCTGCTCGACGAAGTGCTCAAAGGATGGCGCATGATCAAGCTCAAGCAGATCGCCCGGCCGGTAAGTCACGCTATCGCGACCGGCGTCTTCCTCCGGCGGCGTGCCCAGGTGCTTCAGGTAGATGTCGCGAAACTCAATCTTCATCGGAGGACCGACGTGGACTTGCACGCCAAGCAAACCCATCTTCATGCGATTGGTCTCGTCATGATCATGTACCTCGCTCATCAAGACGCCGTTGATGAAGTGTTTGGCGTCGTTTCCCGTAACGACCAAACGGTATCGATTCCAGTCTTCCTTGCGGACAACGCCTTGCAACTCCTCAGGGTCGCCGATCTGCGCGATCAGTCGCGGCTTGTCGCCGGGGTCGTCGATCCAGGTCGATTGGCCGCGCGCGGCGAGCAATCGGCGTCCGTTTTCCTCGTAACAGATGCCGGTAAACATGTTGCAGACCGTGAATGTCGGCCTGGGGCCCGCGAACTGCGAAGGGTTGGCCTACCACCTCGGCGAGACGATAGCCAATGCCGCTGTTGCCCTGGGCGGACACGCGGTAGTCCAGCACAAGTTCAAAGTCCTCGACGACGCCACCGCGCCACACAATCCATGAGTTCTGTTCCAGCAGATTCTCGGCAGTCACCTCGCCCACTAGCGCGCCGTCCTCCACGGTCCAGTACTCCGGATCGCCGTCCCAATTGTCCAACGTCTCTCCGTCGAAGATCCTCGTGAAGCCGGCCGGGTTGAACTCCGGCAGCGGACGGCGAGCGACGGCCGCGCCAGGTTGGAGCGGGCTCGCCATTGTCGGACTTCTTCGTCAGCGTCTTGGGATCAATGCCAAGCGCGACCAGCGCATCGTCCAGAAGCTCTTCGGCCTCTTTGTGCTTTCCCGCCTGCATGAATCCATCGAGCTGCTGCAATTCGTCGATGACATCTTGAGGCACATTCGCCGGCTTCGACCCGTCTTTCCACCTCGGCCACGGCGGCCTGAGCCTTCTTCAGCAAGCGTTGGAGCGTTGGCGGCAACTCTTGGGCGACTGCTGAGGAGCAGACCACCGAGAAAACAGACACGAAAGCCGCCAACATCGTGAGTATTACGAGATTTGTTGACCAACGCCGATTTGGACAGACCATTTGAGATGCGAGTTTCATATTACAAGACTCCATTGAAAAGAATTCACGAATTAACGCCCGGAGCACCGTGCTCGTCCAGTGGACCACCGATCCGATCTCGCCCTGGGGCGTCTTGATCTGACGGAGTTCGGGCCTATTCCTCTCTTGTACATCGCTGGGGGCCCCAATCGTTACGCGTGAAAGTAGATCGTCCTACCAATCCACTTGGTTTGCTCGCTTCACGTTTTCGTCGGGATCATTGCGAGGGAAGCACGAACCGTTGAGCAGTCACTGGCGCAGGTAATACACGGCCACTTGCTCTTTCAGCTCATTCCAACCCGGTTTGGTGTGCTTTCCGGCCTGAGCGTTGATAGATCTGCGAGTGGATCTTTGCCGTGCCCTTGACTCTACAGACCGACAACATCAAATAGAGGCCCTCCGTTCCGGTTGCGACGACACGAGGCGACCACCCCCCCGCGCCGATGCGATTGGTCCAGTTGGTTACGCCATCGGGGTACTGCTTTAGGTTGTCGACGTCAATCTCGACGACTTCCCCTTTGGGCGGATTGCTCATTGCGGTTGACACCCAGAGGAGAGTCCACTTGGTGCCGGCATGGTCCACGTAGAAGCTGGGGAGTGTGTCCACGGACTCATCGGAGGTGATCGTCGTGGGCGGGTCCCAGGTGAGCCCGTCGGTCGAACTCGCGAAAAAGAGTTCTGTCGAACGAGTGAAAGTAGTTCGCGCCGCGGGTGGAATCATGGCGTGAGAATACCATCATGAAGCTTCCATTGTCGCGACGCTCGACCCAAGGAAACACCTCCATGTCGGTGGGCGTACTGAGTGTCGAGAGCGCCCGAGGCTCCTCCCAGCTTGCCCCTTGGTCGCGTGAGCGAACCACGAACAGATCGCTTGTCCCGTTCTTGCTTCGCACGGCGCCGGAGAAGAACACCAGTAGATTCCCCTCGGCGTCCATGGCCAGGTTCGGAGCAAAGTCGTTGACCGCCCCAGTGGTGATTTGAACTTCTTTGGCCGGATCCCAGTTGAGACCATCAGCGGACCGGTTGTACCAGAGATGCTGGAAGTTGTCCGGAGGCGGAGTCACTCGCATCCACACCAAATGGAACGTGCCGTCCTGCCCCTGCAAGAGAGATGGATACCAGTCCTGAAAATCGTTGTTGGTAACGCGGACCGGCTTCCCCCAACTCAGTCCGTCGGCCGAGCGGGCGGCGAAGAGCTCGGCGTTGCCCGTGCGATTCGAGAGCCATGCAAGGTGATAGCTGCCGTCACTCGCCCGGACCAGGGCGGGATCGTCGTCCTCGCCCGATTCAGTTCCCAGCGGCAGCATGGTGAATTCCGTTGGCTTCAGCTTCTCGCCGCTCGTCGAGCCCTCTTGGGCCCAGGCGCCAACCGATCGACAAGCAAGAACGGAACTTGCCACGACCATCCACAGAATCCCTCTCATGATCAGACTCCTTGTGGGCTGAGCGGATATGATTCTCCAGCAGGCGCCCGCTCACGGAATTGGAAATGGATGTCGTTATTGTTTCCGTCCTAAAACGTCTGGGGTCAAGTCGGTCCAGAGCCGGTTTAGCCTGAGGACGCCCATTATCTTATCTTGGCGTCTCCTTCGGTGGCTCACCGCCCGGGCGTTTTTTTTGTCTCGGTAAGGCATTTTGTCCGTCGGTACACAGCAGAGCTGTCTGCCACGACGAATGAGACAAGTTCTCGAATTGGTCGCTGCGAAGATAGATGACGCCACGCTCTAGATAGTACGTCTGCCGACGCGCACTTTGCTGCACTGGCACCGACCAAACTTCCACTTTTTTGATGGCACGTGAAAGCAGTTCGCGCAGTCGCACCGTTTCCCCGTGCGCTGCCGATTGCCAGTGCAAAGAGCGCTCATGGCGATGTGACTTGTCAGCTTCAGTTCAGGCTTACGGCCAACGGTTGACACGCGCTGCAGGTCCGCTTCCGATTGGCTTCCGCTCGTGCCTGGCGTGCCTCTTGTCGGGCGGCTTCAAGCTCCTCCGGTATGCTGTCTCCGGTCTTGAAGTACATCTCATCCGGCGTTTGCCCACGCAGCGCTGAGTGCGGCAGTCGCGGATTGTGTTCCTGCACGTAGAACGCCACCAGCTTCTCGACGGCCCTGACGCTGTCGAGTGTGTTCAGGTACAGCCATTGGTGTTTGAGTACCCGCCTCCAGGATTCGATCAGGGAATTGGAAGACGTGATTTCCGTGCCGGCCCCAGGCGCGATGGAGCAGCCCCGAATGGATGAGTTCAGCGTAGCTCACGTCCTGTGTTGTCCGAACAAGCTCTCTCAGGCGGTGATCATAACGATTCTGAGTGCGGGT
This sequence comes from uncultured Planctomycetota bacterium, assembly GCA_963700575.1. Classification (GTDB taxonomy): domain Bacteria; phylum Planctomycetota; class Planctomycetia; order Pirellulales; family Pirellulaceae; genus JAJRVM01. The sequence continues at coordinate 158,290 of CAVOYC010000020.1, forward strand.
TGTGGTAGCCATGAGCATATCATGGTTCCGGCTCCAATCGGGTCAACCGTTCGTGACCGGATCACCAGAGCTGGCCGGCGATGTTGTCGACAACTTGCGCAGAAAAGTCCAGAATGTCGTGGCAGACAGCTCCGCAAAACGCCGAATCCTCGAAATCACCTGTTTGAACTTTTCTCTCGATGGCGTAAGTCTTTGCCCCACAATGAGAAAGCCCTTCGACATGCTTGCCGAAGGGCTTGTTTGGAAAAACAGTCGGGGCGACTGGATTTGAACCAGCGACCTCTGCGTCCCGAAGGTATCAGGGCTTTCTGTGGCTTTGACGTAACATATTTGACAATAATCGGTTATCGCTTTTCCCAGAGGAGGGGAATTGGACGTAACTCGCCTAATTGCGATAAGTCGATTGGATTAAGTGTCTAAGGACACGTAATGCCTGTCAAGGTGAATAGCCTCGACAAGCATGGTGAGAACAGCACGCGATTCCACGCTGGTTAGGATCCAACTTGTCACCAGGTCGTTTCTGGTCGATATTAAGGCGTGGAGATACCATAAGGTCGCCAGTTGACATCGGGGGCATTTTCGATCGTGATGCGTGCCTTAGTGGATCTACGAGGTGGCAAAGATGTCTACTACGGAGAAACTGCCAGAAGTGATGACTGCCGTGGAAGTTGCAAAGTTTCTACGTGTACCGGAGGCCACGGTCCTGAGTTATGCAGCTCGGTCCTGGATTCCCGGCCGGCAGATTGGCGGGCAGTGGCGATTCTGGCGAGCTGCAATCGAAGTGTGGCTGACGGCACGATCAAGCCGGGAGGTACTTCTGAGTCAAGTCGGCGTCTTTGAGGACGACGCGAAAGCTGTGGGGGAACTGAGAGCTTCGATTTACGGCGATCGCGGGCGACCCGAGGTCGAGGAAGAGGCAGGGTAGCTGATGTACCTGCTCGACACAGATACCTTGTTGCACTTGTGGCAGGGCAACCAGTCCGTCAAAGAGAGGTTGCTCGAAGCGGACGACACGGAAGTCGCGATAACGGCAATCACAAAGAGCGAGATCCTGAGAGTTCGCTGTGAGAATCTCTTGAAAGCGGACGACGCGGCGCTAATTGTGAAGGCACAGCAGCGATTCACTCGCACGGAGCAACTGCTTTCAGAGCTATCCGTCATTCCTTTCGATGAGATTGCGGCAAGACAATTCGATCGATTGCAGCAAGTCAAGAAGCTGAAGAAGATCGGCCGTGCGGACTTGCTGATAGCAAGCATCACTCTTGCTAACGCAGCAATATTGGTAACGCGCAACTTGAGACACTTTCGTCAAGTACCAGACCTTCGAGTTGAGAATTGGGCAGATTGAAAGCCAGCGGTCGCTCGAGAACGCCACGCGTGGGGCCTGCCACACTGTGCATCCCGATTCACAACAAGCTCGACGTGCGCGCCATTGATCGCTTCCGCGAATTGTCGCTGGACTGTGTATCACGAATCCGAAGCGGTTCCGAGGATCACAAATGACTGAAGCTCCAATCACCTACCAGAACCTGTTCCTGTTGTTTGAGTCGTTGGGGTTTAAGCGGCGCGGTAGCGGCGGCTACGAACCGGCATGTCTTCTGTCATGCGCCAACCGACACGATCCTGGCATTCGGTCGTCATACGGGCGAGTTGGTAACCCCGCCGACATGCTATCTACGGAGGTTCACCTGCACGCCCGAGGCATATCGGAAGAACCGCTCGAGTCGTTACTCAGCGCCGCCGTGCTGGGCAAGTAGGCCGGTGTCGTGTTAGCTTTGGAGGCGTTTCAGTTGGCCCGTTCCAATGCCGACTGGCATCGAAGGTCGAGATTTAGCTAATCCGCAGCCACACGTTGGGTCTGGATGTCATCAGCAAGTTCGATCCCGCGCTGGCCGCCAATGCCGTGCCGGAGTTCCTGTACGACGGTCACGGTTCGACGCCAGGTGTTGAGCTGAGACCGGACCAGGGATTCGGCAGGGTCTTAGGGACCCCGTCTTTTGTGATCAAGATATTCCAGTTGCAGTACTCAATGTTGCCAGCGGCGAGCATGGCCGCGCGGATGTGGGCGCGTGGGCAAACGCCCAGCGGAAGCCGGGTGAGGTTGCGATCGTTCACCTCGTGCTCGAACTCGGGGCGCAGAAACACACCGGAACGAGCCGCATGCTCATAGCTCGAGAGGTTCGGTTCGGAACTGGAGAAGAAGATGTCGTTGACGATCACGGCATCCATGGTCGATTTCACATCCCCATCGGCCGGATTCGTGACTAGGGCACGGCAGAGCTCCGCCAGATTGGCAAACCCGTGTTGCCGCGCGATCCGATCGAACAGGAATTGCTTGACGGCCATATCGGTGGGAAAAACGGGAGGTTCGCTGTTCGGGGCGACCGTGGCTTCCACGGCGGTAAAGGCGAGTTCCCGGATGCATTCCACGCGCTCGACGGCGGCCGCGTCGGCGGCCCGTTTGTGTGCCGAATCGGCCAGCCAGCAGACTATTTCGATGGCCACCTGGGCCTTGGCAACCGCGCGGAGTCGGCGTCTTTTCACTTTCACTCGGGTATGGGGAGCGGCCCGCAGCGCCTTGAGCGGTTCGAGCACGCGAAAGGGCGGTTGTTCCCGATGGTGCACGGCCCGCAGCGCCCAGGTTAACAGTTCGGCCCGCAGCCAGGAGCTGAGAGGCGACCGCGTCCCGCCGAACGCCACGATCTGTATACGTTCAAAAGGACTCTCGGCGAAGGACTCGTCGCGGCGCAGGATGAACGGCTTGGGCGACTCTCCATGCGCCCGACTCGCCACCAGACGTGCCACCTGGTCGGCCCGCGGATCGCACGTGAATCGCGGCACACGTTCCGACCAGGTCATTCCTCCGGGACCGAAGACGGCGTTCAGCGGGCAGAGGATGGACGCCAGCAGGGCGAACTCATCCGACTGGAACGCCCGGCGGCACAACAGGTTGGCATGTGAACCGGCGCTATGCGCCGTCCCCTCCCCGCCGGATGTGTAGTCGTTGTAATCGGTCGGCGTGTGACACAGGGGCACCGGGCGGTCGTTGACCGTGACGTTCGTGCGGCGGAGCACGTTGAAGGCCGCTTCGAGGAGCCAGGGCACCGCCTCGGGAGACGCGCACGTCACGCCGGCCACTTCGACGAACTCTCCCATCTCCAGATAGAATCGTGCCACGGGGGTAAAGATGTCCAACTGGGCTTCAGGATTACTTGGCCTGTTGGGCAACAGGGTCCGCAGTTGTGTGACAATATTGGCGGCGGCGCCGCGACGCGCCATCCCGTGGACACCAATGGGGACCAACTCCAGTTCAACACCGCTGTGAAACGTGTCGCCCAGGCAACAGGGTTTGCTGGGGATGCGGATGGGCTGTACACGGCCGATTTCTTTCATTGGGCACCTCGGTTCACGATGTCGCGCGGAGCGAACATCTGGGCGAGCGAGTTCAAAGATTCGTTCAATTGATCGTCGGAGGCTTCCGCCTCCTGGCGATAGTCGCGAGTGGGACTGGCATTGCCACCCTCGGCGGACGCGCTCGCGGGCCAGTTGAGTTGATCCTGATCGATTCTTTCCCGTGTCATGAGTAACCTCACTTTCTTCGACTTCATGCGTGAGTCGCAGCGGTCGGCTGTGGGGACGTTCCAAAGACGTCAAACACGTCCTGGAGCGAGTGGATATGACGGTCGAAAATCGGCCCCGTGGCCTCACGATGGTGACCCACCGATTGGGGCACGAGGACGGACGTTTCCTTAAGGTCGATGCGTGGGACCCAACCGCCGCTGACGACATGGCTTTGTCGCAGCGTGAGTCGATCCCAGTCGAACTCGACCAGGTCGATCAGTGGGTCCTGCCAGAATCGCCGCACGACTTCGGCGAAGAAGTAACTGCGTGTCAGCGGATCCGGGCCGGCCTCATCGACGTCCGCTTCACTCAGGATCCACTGCTCCAATCCATTCCGTCGGAAGTAACCGAAGTAGGGCGAGATTTCCTGTGGTGAGGCGAATGCGAAGCAGATATTGCGGATGCCGGGCAGGTTGGATTCCCACCCGCCGGCCCGGTCAGCGAGAAACTGGTCGACAAGGAACTCCTTCTTTCCGTAGTCGGTGGTCTTGATGAGCGTGTCCTGGTCGTCTCCTTCGATGGCCGTCAGAACGGTGTCGGTCCTGGAGAGCGCCTCGCGGTAATCGGGGACCAGCTCTTCTATCACGCTCTCGCCCAATTCGGAGACGAGCAGTGCCGTGAACTGGTGATAGTCATCCAGCGTTCGCCGCATCAACTCGGCGGCCCGTTTCCGGTCGATTGCCAGCCTGGCGGCCAACGTGAGCAGGTTATCGCCGTCATGCAGGAGGCAGCAGCTGGAATACAGGCCGGTCACGACCAGGTGCAGGCGGAGCGTTTCCAGTTGGCTTAGTGTGGCCATCAGGAAGTTGCCCACCTGGGACTGACCCCAGGCTGCCACCATTTGCATGTTCCGGCCACAGCCCTCCCGCTCGTAGCCTTCCTCGGCGCGGCCCTGGAGGCGGTTGTATTGCATGGCGCGGTTGGGCTCGAGCGTGGAGAGGCCGATGATTCGACTGAAACTCGTGCTTCGCGGCTCGGCAAGCATCTGATGCCCGCCTGGCATGCCCGTGGCGGCCACGCTGGTCATGATTGCCAGTTGACGTGCGAGGGTTTCCTGAAGGTGATGAAAGGCTTCCAAAGACACGTATGCTGCATGGGCCACTTCATCGGCCCAGGGGATATTCAAGTGCAGCGTGGCGCAGGTGGAGTCGCCGTCGCCCCCGCTGAGATGGACCAATAATTGAGGGTCGGCGCCGAGTTCCTCCTCGAGCCGTTCGTTTGCGCGAGCGATAATCTGCCGCACTGCGGGAAGCAGCGCTTCGCGCACGGCCAGCAGCCGCCGGCTGGAAGTAAGTTCACCGAACACTTGCTCAAGTTTTGAAAGGTCGTCATAGAGGTGGATGGGCATTCCTTGCGGACCGGGAAACACCAACCGATTTCGATCGCAACGGCCGAGATCGCTGGACGACTTTGCTCCACGCGCCGACCGGGCGCCGCACTCGGCCGCGGTGCGCAGCAACGCGTCGATGCCGATGTCGTCCGGGGCGCCGCGTACGTGGGGCGGCAAACGGACGGCGATGTTGTGCTCGTGTTCCGCGCCCAACACGGGCCTCGGAATGAGCAGCCGCCCCATGGCTACTCCCGCCAGCACGCCTTCCACACGAACCGGCTCGAGCCGGTCCGAGGGACGCGGGTTGAGTGAATCGTTACGATAAGTCCGCTTGGCCGCCATAACGGTCGCCTCCTCATGCCAAGTATTTTTCATGCCAGGAACTGACTGTGGGCGCACCACTGGAGCGTGGGCGTGACCGCCACGGGCGGGTCGAGCGGGTCGGTCTGGGTGACGAGGTGTTCACTGAGTCGCCGCGTGCCGGCCGCCTCGGTCACGGGTGCGATCATGGCCGTGAGGTGGCGGCGGAGAACCTCATCCGCAAATCCTTCGTCCGCAAAGAACTGCGGCTGCTTGCTTCGGCGACGCCGGATTTGCCGCCCCAGGTCGTCCGCCAGGTTGGCCAGGAAACGCCCGTTAAAGCCGGTCAAGTCCGTGGCCTTGAACGAGATTTTGTTCTTGCTTGCGAGCGTGGCCTCGCAGACGTTTTCTCGAAAGAGCTGGTCGAGCACGTGGTCACTGCTCAAACCGTTGGTTTGTTTGTGCGGCCAATGCGTTTGCAGAATGCCGCGAGCCATTTGCCGGCTCATGTTCACCGGGTAGCGGTCAAAGCGATTCAAGACCGCGCTGTCCAGACGGGCCACGAAATTGGTTGCGGCCAATATGTAGTCCGCGCGCAATTGTCTGGTTCCGTCCAGCACATCTCTCAAGGCCGCCGTCCATTGAAGTTGCCAGCTGCCGACATAGTCCCCGGTGGCAAAATGTCTTTCGATTTCAGGCAGGTAGAGAATCACGATCCACCCAGCATCCTTGGCGCAGGCGACGGCCGCGTTTAATTGCTCGGCCTTGGCCTCCAGGTGCCCAACGTATCGGTCGCCTTGTTCCGCAGGCAGGGAGAGGATCACGACATTCTCTGGCCCGTGTTCCTTTTTGATCCGATCGATCAGCAATCGAAAGAGCGTGTCCTTGCCCGACCCGGTTGGCCCGTAAAGCAAGATGCGATTCTTTTGGCCCTCCGAATCCATCCAGAGCTCGATCCATTCCTGCCACTCATCGGGAATGAAGGGTGCAAAGGGAGACGGATCGACCTGGAGTGAAAACCGTGCCAGGAGCTGGTTCACCGACTGCTGGCCTCCGGTGAGCACGGCGGTTACCGCGCCGAGCGAGGGGTCGACCGCCACGCGAGGCTGCGAACCTTTGGCGGCCAGCGATTCCAGTTCCCGGGCCTGTGTTTCGGTAACGCGGAGAATCCGACGCGAGCCGGATCCGTTGGGCTCGGCGAAGATCGCCCGCCGAGTTGACTTGCGGTTATTCTTCATCAGCACTGTCTCCCGTTTCGACAAATCCTTGAAACACCATTTCGTTTTCGACGATGGCCGCAAGCAGCACAGGAGGATCGATGGTACCGGCTACGACAAGGCTCTCTTCACCTCCCTTAATGAGCCACACCCAAACGGGTTCATCGGGATCCTCAGGGCAGATCTCTTCCGGCACCACGCCCGGGCCCAGTTGGGCCGCCTGGTAGGGTGGCCCCTTCAGCACCGCCCAGACCGATTCCCGCCCGTCGGCCTGTTCGCGGATCAGGCCCAGCACCCGGTCGATGCGCCGCGGTTCGGCCAACAGCGACTGCAACAGTTCGTTTTTCTCTTCGAGGTGGGATTTCAAGGCGACGTTTTCCGCCCGGCAACGTCCGGCCAGGCTCAGTAAAGCGTCCGTCGTTTCGACCGGACCACACGCTTCCACCAGGTGGCTGGCGATCAGTGCCCGGCTTTCCGACGTTCCCGTGCTCGATGGCGGCCGTGAATGCCGCCAGGTGTTCTTCGGCCAACTGCTGGACGGCCGTATGTGTTTGACGCTCCGCGGGGCATGGTTATCCTCCTTTCGATTCACTAGAAACGGTAACCGTTGCGCCAATTCGACGAGGTCCGCGGCGTCGACGGGCCAGCCGTAAGCCCGCACGCGGAGTGGCGGGCGACTTCCGGCGATGAGCCCTACGCTGCCGACGGGAAGCCGACGAAAGCAGACGCGATCATCCTGGCTCCAGGCCAAGTGCCCGCCGTCGTTGGCCTTGGCGGACCAGTGTTCGGAAACGACATGCGTGTGGACGAACAGGACCGGCCGATTCGCCGGCAGGGCGTTGACCAACTCCTCCGGGCGAATCGGACAAAGCGCGGCGGTGGCCTCCGGCGCGGCGAGGCGCGTGAGCGACTCGACCGCGTACACGACCATGCCCTCGGCGGGCAGGTACTCGATGGAGACCTCACCCAGCCAGGCCAGTTCCACGTCGGCGAATCGCGGGTCCTCGATGCCGGCCATCAATTCCCGATATGCCTGGGCGCTCAGTTCGAGGATGGCCTGGACCGGATAGCACTGGGCAGAAGCCACCTGACGCGAGCTGCGGCTGGACCGCGTTTTGATCGGCGGCACCAGCACCTCTCCCGGATCACTCGAGTCAAATTCAATTCCTTCGGCCACAGCCAACGACGATCCCGTCAGACTCTCCACCCCGACCCAATACAGGACCCGACCGTCGCCCAGCCAGGGCAGCAACTGACGGCTGATCTCCAAGGCCGTCGATTCCAGCACGGACACCGGCCAGTGGCAGCGAAAGCGTGGTTGACCTTCGGAGGAGAGTGTGACCGTCCAACGCAGGACCTGTCCGTTCGACCGAGATCGTCGAATCCACGTGGGCATGGAATGACAAACCCCGCAATGCGGGATCGTTGAACGCCGCCACCCAGGCGGTGCGCGCGATCAGTTCCTGCTGAAACCAATCGGCCGAGACCGACTGGCGAAACAACTCCTGTTGCGTTTTCTGACTGACGACGCGGAAGATTTCTTCCTCAGCGGTTTGTTTCACGACATGTCCCTCGTGGTGCGCGGCGGGCCGACTCCAAAGTGGTTTTGAAAGGAAACGCGGCAGGCACGAGCGGAACTTCTTTCCGCAGGGGACGTTTGTCCGGGGCACACGGAGCGTGCCTGCCACGCGATCGCATGGAGACTTTCAAAACACGAACTCAGCGTTGGCGGGTGAAAGGCTGGGAATGGGTTTGAGACGAGTTCCTTCTTCCAGGTCGCGGAAGGTCGTTTCGTCGGGGATCAACTGGGTTCCGGTTTCTGTATTTTGTGCCAGTCGCACGCTGGCCGGATCGTCGGCCAAGTTGGGTTCGTACCCGCATCGTTCGGCCAGCAAGTTCTTGGCCTGGCCGACGGTGAAGTGTTCGGGGACGGTGAAGCGGACGGTGTTGCCGTTTCGCTTCTCGAGAACAAAATGCTTTTTCCGCTCCATGTTGTTCTCGACGGTTTGAGTTGAGCTGTTCATATCGGGTTCCTTTCGTTTTCCGGACCGCCGTCCACTTGGCGAAACAGATCGTCGACCAGCCACCGCGGCTGGTGCCACCAAGAAAACTGCGGTCGCAACACATCGCAGATCGTCGTAAACGCACCTTCCGCCAGCTCGACCCAGAGGCGATCGTGGCCGGGCAGAACGGCTTGCAGGGCGATGTCGGCCCCTGCGTAGCCGATGCGTATGAATCTCAAATCCCAGTTCAGATGCAACAGATATTGAGCGAACCTGCTGGAGCGGGCACCGGTGGCCTGGGCTACGCAAAGCGTGCCACAGAGCCGATCCAGGCCCGGACTGAACTCCCATCGGATGCAGTGACCCGCCGGCGTGGTGCGGTAGGAGGCGTCGTCCACTTCGATGCTGCTTCCCACCAGCAGTTCCGGAGCCGGTGCCGCATCCGCCGCAACGAACCGGGCGGAGGCGTTGGACGCTTGATCCAGCAGACGATCGACATCGCCTCGCCGCCAAGCTGGTACTTCCATCACCCGCACCAGCCGTCCCCGGCCATCCAACGCGGGCCGCGTCAGCAACCAATCGAGCTTGGTCAGTTCGATCAGGCCGGCGCGGCGGCTCAGCGGGAACCAACGGCGGACCCCGGCGGAGAAGTTCTCTTCCCCACCCGGCGCGGTTGGCCGGCTGAGCATTTGATCCGCCGAAACATTTTGGTTTCGGGGGCCGGTGTTATGTGAGTGGTTCGTCAAGGAATTCAATCCCACTGGAGGCGAGCGAATCGCTCGCGGGTTGCAGGAACAGTAGGTCCCAGCGCGGTGTTGAAACCACGTGTGTCGGCAATTCGCCCCGGGCAAAGGCGGCGGCTTGAAAGTCCCGCCCCGATAAGGAAAGCGGATGGGCTTCCAGGCTGAGCACTTCGCCGCCGACGATGCGAGCCACTTGAAAAATGACCCAGGCCAACGTCAGCCGAGTTGGATCCCAGCGATCGGCGTAACAGACCAGACCTGCCGGCACCCTTTGCGAACGAGACGGATGATGCCCCATTGCGAAGCCGCTGATGTTGCCGCTGACAGGCAGGCAGCCGTCGCACGGCGTCAGTTGAACTAGCGGCTGGCAGGCCAGGCCGCGGGCCAGCGCCACGTGGGTTTGCCAGGGCCCTGGCAGGCGCACAGGTTCGCCTTCACCGTGGCGGGCAGCGTACGCCTCGACATGGAGCTCGACGTTGACGAAACGCGTCGGGCCTGAGCCGATACATTCGCCCAACTCGAGCCAATCGTGCTCCGCTGCCATTTGACGCAAACGAGGGATGTCGACCTGGTCCAGTCTTTCGCTCACGATGGTTGTCCTCCATCCACTTGCAGCCAAATCACGTTTCCATCGGCTCCCGTGAGCCGAAGAACCCTCTCCTCCTCCAGCCCCAGCTTGGCAAGTGTTATGGGACGACCGCCGTTGAGGCGAATCAGCTCGTCACCCGATAGGCCACTGGCCCGCTCCAACCCGGCCACCATCGCGACGCCGCACTTGGGGCACGTGGCGGTCGGGTGAACCACGTGCACAAACTTGGCCTGCCCATTGCATTGGCCGCAGCGCCACTTCCAGGCGATGTCGCGATCGGCGTATCGCGCGCCTTCCCCTGCCTGGGCCAGGAGTTCGTGTACCTGAAGATGCCCGGGCCGATCGTTCACAACCAGAGAGTCGGCACCCGGAGTCGCAAATGGGGTGTCGTGAGGGCCTTCGCAATTTGCTGCGGGGCCGAAGGTGAACCACTCCACGACTCCATCCCGCAAGTGCGCTCCAGTATTGCCGGGGAACTCGGACGTCGCGATGTAATCGACCGCCACGCGCACCGCAAGGCGGCAGGCCGCGGCCACCGTCTCCCGGGAGGACGCGGTGATCTGAGTGGTACTAACCGCCGGCGAGATCAAACACGGCTGACGTCGGGTCCACTCCGGGTTGTTGCCATGCACGCAGCAATACTGGGGTCCACCCGGGGCGAAGAATTCGACGACCGCTTCCTGGTGGCCCAGCCCGATTGTGATCGCGGGGGCGCCGACCTGAAGCGCCTTGGCGACAGACTCATGCTTACACGCGTGGCTGTCCGTCAGGCCAAACGTCACGGAGTTGACGTAGGAACCACGCGGACAATCGCGGATATCGACGACCAATTCTTGGACGACTTGCTTGGACCATCCCGCTTGCCACAGGCAGCGTGCTGCCGCATGAACCTTGGGGTGCCCCACATCGGCCCCAGGCACTAGCCCGGCTGCCGCATGATGGGGCCGCCAGGTTCCGAAATCGCGCAAGGAGATCGGCGGGCGTTGCCCATCGAGAAACCCGACCTGCACGAGCTGCTTGAGGACGCCGATGCCCGCATGGCCGACGCCATCGATGTTGATCTTGCTGCTCACAATGAAGTCTCCTCGTGCGGCCAACCACAACGGGGGCAGGAGCCGCGAAGATCGCCGGCCCAGGCGCGCGTACCATACAGCTGGAAGCACTGCCCGCAACGCACCGCCGCCTCTCTGGCCAGCGGGCTCAGGGTGTACCCGCAACGGATCGGAGAGGACGCGGGAAGAACGAACCGGATCGGCGGGGCCTTCCGCCCGTAAACCAGGCGCAATCGGGAACTCGAATGGCCGTCGAGATCCTTGTCCTGACGTAATTCGATCACGTCTCCTTCCTGGAGTCTTTGGAGCCCACCCAGTGGCGCGCGGTTGTTCAACAGGATCTCCCGTCCGCATGGCGATGAGGAGACGAAATCTCCGATGAAGTGAATCGCGAGAATGCCTGCCGCGGCCGAAGGTTCTTCGGTGGGGCGACTCCATGTCCCATCGCCGGAAACCAAGTACAGACCTGGCTCGCTAAATACGATCTCGGTCGCATCCCCGCGAAGCACGATGGTCATCGTCGATTTCCTCCTGATCAATAAAAAACGAGGCTGTTCTGCCAACGCCAGCATGCAAATCGCTGGACGGTGGGGAACAGCCTCGCTGTTGTCGCGTCGGCTGAGCGGGACCCGCTTGTTCCAAGGTCGCAGTTAGGTTCCTTTGTCTATCGGTTGTTGAACTGTTCGCACGCCGCGCCTGCACGTGTGTTGCTCGGTAGCGGCGAACGATAGGAAGGGTGCTGTTAGATCGGAGAGTTCTTTATCTTGCGCCAATTTCTACTATTTTGACATTCCCGTCTTTCACTCTAATCGTCAACCGGCCGTAGCGGCCTTGCTGATCCACAACGGATGGCTCGAGGCATGTGCGAACAAACTGTTCTGCGGCGGGAGTGACTAGTTTCGAGCTTGGTTTCACAAATCGACCGGAAGACAAGCGGAAGCACTGGTGAATGTCCACATTCTGCGCGCGACCGTCATGGACTTCCATGGACAATCGACCGCACTCGAGTCCTACCATGCTCACCAATTCCTGAGCATGTTTGAGGATAAGCCGGTCGCTGTTCTGTGGGTCGTTCATCATTCAGCTCCGCGTCGAATCGGGTGGGTTTCTCTGCCGACGCATCGAACTACTAAATAAACTCTTACGCGATTTCCACCAAAGAAGCAATGTTTTGCGCGGGCCCTGCTGCTGCGTTTCTCTTGCTACTTTTCAGTCGACTTGTGAGAATGAGCAGAGAATGAGCAGCATGTGAGGCTGCGTGGAATTGCCATCCCGCGTAGTGCCTTAGACTTGCGGCATTGCGGATCGTTGCTTGAAGAGAATGGAAGTCAGCAAGTGCCGCAAGTATTTAGCGCAGTAAAACGCATTCCGGAGCGACAATTTCCAACACGGTGAACCGTTAATTATTGCCAATCGCGGACCGAATTGGCGTTTTATTTTTTCCCGTTTTTTTGCGTACCGCCAATCCGTAGTTGGGCAGCATAGAACGAAACGGAGTCATAAAGGTGAAAATCTATCTTGATCTGCGAAGTGTGTTGCCAGGTGACAAGACGGTGAAGCAACTGGCAAGAGAGATCGGCATCTCGGTCAATGAGCTGAAACATCTCATGGAGTCCGAGGCGACAACTATCAACCAGTCGCATTTGAATAAGGTGTGTAACTTTCTCGTTCGCGAAGAACTGGTAGACGAATCGGATCTACCAGATGTGCTGTTCTCCAAACGCTACAACGGTTTTTGGCCTCTATTGACCGAACGTCGGCGCATTGGTCTGGTGTACGGATGCAGGCAAGATGAAAAGGACGGGCTGGAGGTGGTGAGCGCTGCCGATTCCATTCTTCAATGCAACCTGGTTAGCGCACTGACTCACGACGACCGGCAACCGCGCCCAAGCCGACGAAAAAAGCCCCGTCAGGCGGCCATCGATCCTCAGTTGGTGTTAACGTGGGACTTCGACGGGGCCAATCACAATGACGTAATGCAAGAATCTCGTAAGTTTTATCGAGCCTTCAGCCGCAAGCGGGAAGACTGCGGGTTGGTACTATTCGGTAGTATTAAGAGTAACCCATTAGTTGATCTCACCTTTGCGAACTGCTTCAGGAGGGCAGAAGCATTCGAACCGGAGCAGGTCGAGACGCCCGGCGAACGGTCGTGCCCTGTGATGCTTCGTTATCGTAAGAAAGACCCGACGCCTCCAAGTTGTTGTGGAGGGGTGCAATTGAGCAAGACGACAACCCGGGGTAGAGCCGGGGCTGTACTACGAGGTTGAGTTGGGAGAAGACTGGGCTCATATTCCTTCGAACGACCGGACCGATAGCGCGCTGGTGTTCTACCTTTTCAATCATCAGGGCAAGCGCCTGGAGATGGTGCTCGGCGGGTTTTCGGGACACGCGACACGAAGTTTGGCCGATTACCTGCGAAACGAAGACGTCGACAGTTTTTGGCCGCCAATCATCTCGGATAGGGATCTCGACGTAGGGGTCTTCGTCGTGAAATTCACCTATCGCCGTCTACGCAATGGAGGCCCCAAGCCAAAAAGGGAGGTTTCCAATGTAGATGTTATCCCGTTGGCCAAGGAAGTGTTGGTCGATCGAGTGAAGCCTGCCAAACGATCTCGCCGCAAATCCACTACCAGCAGCACCGACAAATCGAAGAAGGCTCACTGAGTCGGTACTCGATTCCAGGACCCGTGTTGTTTTGCAGTACCCAAAGGAAGGTGTGTTGGTCCAGCGATTCTTTACAACCAATATGGGCGGGCCTCTTGGTGTATTGCTCCCCTCAGAAGTGTCATAAAGAATCGGTGGACTAGCACAACAATACACCACGCTCATGCGAGCGTAGCGACCGTCGCCAGACGGTGGGTTGGCTTTGTATCGCTGGCTGCCTTCGTACTCTCGCGCATGTCGAGCGGATCATTTGAATCCGGGTGGAACCGGGGGCAAGCTATCGGTCAAATTTCTTGCGTCCCGCCGGCCAGCTTGCGAATAGTCGAACTCCTTGAATCCGAGCTGGAAAGCCGGCGAATCGGGACGCAGCCGAAAGTCGTCCTGTTGCGGGTTTTCAAACAGCGGGTCGGCAACGATGGAGTGTTGATCGTGTCCGCGTTTTTTCTTCCACTCGTCGAACGTCAAGTTGCCGGGAAACGTGATTGGTTTGTCACCAACCTGGAAATAAATGTTGTTATCCAATACGAAGTTGTCGTCTTTCCAGTTGCTTCCCAGCAGCGGGCTTCCGTTGTCCCAGTAGACGATGTTCCGTTCAAAGAAGAACGACGTGTGTTCTTCGGTTCTGGTACGCTGAAGTTGCTGTTCGCCCGAAAAAGCCAGAATGTTGTTCTCAACGCGATTCTCTTTGCCGTAGTGCTGGTGGAAAGAAGCACGGGAACAGCGATAGACCAGGTTGTTCTTCATCACAATACCGGTGGAACCTTCATCCGTGTACAGCCCCCATCCGCCATAATCGTACGATGTGACGTCGTGGAATCGGTTGTCATGAATCTCTGTGCCGGGGGAGATGCCCAGGGTGTAAATTCCCCCCATGTCGCTCAAGACGCCCTGCCCGATTTCGTACACATGGTTGAATCCGATATCGTTGTGATGTGCCAGGCTCTTGCCATATCCCCAGGTCCAGCCGACGGAGAAGCCGGAATAGTAGAAATCGTGCACGTCGTTGTGTTCGATGGTGTTGTAGGGTGAATGGCCGATCCAGACGCCGATCGCGGCTGGGTGGAGCCGACCACCATGTGCGATCAGGCAGTTTCGCACCGTGTGATGGGACACCACCAATTCTTCGTCATCAGGCTGGCGGAGGCTGCTGGCAAAAGCCTGCGGAACGTTGTCCCTTTGGGGCGCTTGAGAGAACGCATGACCGATCTTGATACCTCCCGCGGCCAAGTCGAAAAGCTCGCAATTTTCCAACCGGTTGTGGCGGCAGCCAGGTCCGAACGCGGCAGCATACTCGCCAGTGTGACGCACCACGCACTGTTCCAGTACGAGGTGCCTGGCAGCGATCGCGGCAACGGCTGCGCCCAAATTGATTTCGGCCTGCGGGAATGACTGCCCGTTTTGCGGCAAGTTCCAATTTGTATGCGCGAATGTGAGGCCGCGAAATTGCAGGTACTCCACCCATTGATGCTCGTTCCCATCACCGGCAATCAGCAGAAGATTCTGCAGTCGGGGTGCAACCACCCGCGACTGCGCCGGGTCTTCGCCCGGCAGCGGCAGGTACGTCAGTCGGCCACTCGGGCGATCCAAGTACCACTCGCCGGGCTCGCTCAATGCTTCGCGAACATTGATCACTAGGAACCGATGATCCTTGGCGAAACTGGTCCAATAACTGGTGCCTGGCGTGTGCCCCTTAAACGTGACGGTGTTTTGCTGGGCATCGACCGATGCAATGTGCATGCGCGATGCAGACCATTGATGAAATGGCATGACCTCGACGTCACTCAAATTGGCCCAGTCTCCCTTGATCTCACCGGCCGTGAAGCCCAAGCGGTCAAATCCTTTGCCTTCTGCCTGAGGTGATGGGTCGCATTGCTGGGCGATCTTGTAGTAACCGGTTTTCGGCAGTCGAGGACGGAAGCGACGCTGGTCGTTCACAAACAGCTGCGAAAAAGTCCATTCCCCTGCTTGCACAGCCGGTAGATCCACGTACCAGCGCCCTTGATCGTCAACCTGCCAACCAGTGATCACTCTGCCACCGCTCAGAATCGGCGACTCGTCGCCATATGCTTGGTAGACGACAGGTGATTTCTCGGTACCCGAATCCGCCGGGGTAAAGGAAAGAGGTGACTCCAACTCATACATGCCGCCACGCAGGGCCACCACAATCGGCGTATTACGCTGCGGCCCCACGGCTTTCAGTTCACGCACCAACTGCTGTGCCTTGCCAACCGTTGCCACTGGACCGTCCGTCCCTTGCGAGTTCGGCTGATCCAGCTTGCCGGACCATTGGTCATTGCCTTGTGGCGATACGAACAAGTCAGCCGTCTCGGCCCGCAAGGCGGGCAGAGATGCCGCCCACAGCAGCATGATTCCCAATGATGACAGTACGGTGATTCGGGCAACGCGCCGGGTGAGCATGATCATCTCCTTCTCAGGGCCTCGGTGGGTCTGCATGGCGGAGGAATTCGGGGGCAGGGCGACCTCCATCTGGTGGTCGAACGGGAGCGGCCGTCAGACTAGTATACCAAAGGTTGTCCCTGGCAAAAATCTCATGCTTGTTTCGCGGCCAGGTGTGCTGGTCCAACGATTTTATGTGACCCATTGGGGTGGAATATCAAGCCGACGCTTCCACCCAATAGGGCTACAAAGAATCGCTGGACCACGATACCCCTTCCCGTTCGCGCGGTGCCAGAAAGTGAGGGTCCGGGCGTTTACGACAGCCAGCGGGAAGAAGCCGCGCGTTTCACCGAATGCCCAGATCGAGAAGAGCACAGTCCTTATTGAGGGGGATGGATAGTTTCGTCGCGAGGCCAAAAAGACCAGCCGAACCGTATCAGCCTTCCTTCTCAGTGGTTATGGCACCCCAGAATCCCTGGTTTCGGCCGACGTCGGCGGTTGACCCTGGCCGCGGAAAATCTCATCAAGTCGCCAGAAGGCTGAGGTTTCTGGGATGCGTTATCAAACGACCCTTTCTCGCCGAGCCAGTGCATGCCTGCCCAGAGGCATCAGAAGACGGATACACGCTGCCGAGGCGGAAGAGGTAAAATGGAGCCGTCGGCGATCGGCGACAAAGGATCCTTTGCCAGGACTGGTGCAAGGCTCAGTGCAACAGCTCAGTGGAACACGAGCCCCTTCCATGGTAGAGTCGCGATCGCTGCGGGATTGAAATCGCTATCCGTCGGCCGGAGTCGACTTGATCCTCTCCCGTCCATCGGTAAGGACGTTACAGACGACTGAAACGTTTTGTGAATGACGGGGGATTGACCATGACGCGGGGAAACTTGTTGCGTTTCGTGATCGTCGTTTTGCTGTTGGGTAGTGGAAGCGTGCTTGAAGCCGACGTATTCAACATCAAGGTACTGAGCGACAACACGCCGGATTTGACCGATCTGCCGAGTTTCGCCGCCAGTGCCACTGACAATTGGACTACCAACGACGAAAAGGCCCGGGTCCTTGCGTACTGGATGTTCGCCCTCGGCGATCAGGCCTCCTCCAATCATGACTGGGAACCGATCGAGCCGATTCTCACATTCAACAACCTTCCCAATCCGGGCTACTGCGCCCACTGGACCGCCTCGTTCATCGCCGTTGCCGAAGGAGGCATGGGCTGGGTCGGCCGCCATTACGAACTGAGCGGGGGCCCGGCACCGACCGTCCACCACACCGTTCCCGAGATCGAATACGATGGTAGACGCCACTACATCGACGGTTCGACCAAATTCTACGGTCTGGACTGCGACGGCAAGATCCTTTCCATCGCGGAAATGGATGATGTTGCCGGTTCGTGCGGTACCTGGCCGAACCGCCGCTATCACAACCTCTTCTATCATACGCCCGGCGCAATCTGCCGCGACACGGACGGCTATCTACCCAATCGGGACGGCAGCGATGATCACACGCCGATTATGGCCTGGATAACTGGTCGCCCCGGCTCAGGTACGGTTTGTTCCCGCATCTGGGGAAATCCAAATGAAGATACCATGACGGAGAATTGGCTGACCCTGCCTGATTCGGGAAGGGATCCGAAATTGGTCACATACCACACGGGTGGGACACACTCGATCTACCGGTACGTTCTCAACCTCAAGGACAATCAGCACTACACTCGCTACTGGAAGTGCCTGGACCCCACGTATTCGGACATGGACTACTTCTATCCTACCAGCACCGGCGGCTATCCCGACAGAGATCACAAGGCCCAGGGCAATGGTGAATGGGAATTTACTCCGGATCTTGCCGATGACAATCAGTTTGAATCCATTGCCGACTTCCAACGAGGCACGCCTGCCATCCATCCATCGGCCGTGGGAACCGAGGCCGTAGCCGTATTCAAAGTCGAGTGCGCCAACCTGCTAACGGCCTGTACGATCGAGGCGGAACTTTATCGTCGGGACGCCAATGATACGGCCGTCATCGAAGTGTCCGCTGACGCGGGCGGCAGTTGGCTGGAAGTGTGGAACAACGGCTCCACCGGCACGGTAAACGTCGATCTGAATGCAACCGACACGCTCAAAGGTACATACGCGGCCGACAACCTCCGCATGATCCTCAACTACTACGTGCGTGTGCGTATCACGGCCAACGACGCCGTGACCGATTGCGGTCTGAACGGCATCACAATCAAGACCAGGACCACGGTAAACCGACAGTCGCTTCCCACACTCAAGCTGGGCGAAAACCTGATCACGGTGGACATTGACACGAACCGCCAGATCGAGACCAAGACCCTCAGGCCCATGCTCAAGAACGACCAATATCTTGACTATGTAATCGACTCGAGCAATATCGCGTGTCTGGCCGACCAGTCGTCGAGTCGACCCGTGATCCGTTGCGATGATTCCGCTCGGGAAGCGTGGGTCACGTTCCAACTCGACGCTCCTCGTGCGATTTCGCACGCACGAATGGGCGGTGACATATGGGTATCCAACTGGGGCGGCGCCGCCACCAACTATGTCAAATTCCAATACAAGCTGTATCGACGGCCGTTGGAGTAGTACGTGGACCGACGTGGGCCAATACAATCGCGATACTCAGGACACGCCGACACAGAAGCGTCGCCATCAGACACACTACGAGCAGTTCGATATCACCTCGCCGAACGTGACCGGCGTGCAGTTTCGATTCCTCTTTCGCGGCGCCGACAGTTGGGCCGGTTCATCCCACCTGCGGATGGAAGTCGACTATCAAGCCGTTGACACAACCTTCAAGCCGATTGAGGTCACCTACAACTGGACTGAGTACTACGAACCCCTGCCGGCCGATCCGAATAGCGGCGGTATTACGCGAACGCATACCGAACGTGTTACGTGCCTGCCGCACAAGTACAACGTGAACTGCGGAGGGGACATACAGCCACGGATGAATTGGATACGGGTCAATCTCGAAGGGGCATCGCCGGAAACGGTGACACGGGGCTATTCAGACGCTACCGACCATGGCGATAGGTATGCAATTCCCCAGGAACGTTTCGACTACTCTCAGGTGCTTTCAATCGGCAAGTCGTACACGCAATCGGCCAACCCGGCTTCGGCCACCTACGGCGCCGAGGCTGGCGAGTTGACCGATGGCCTGATCCGCTTTCCGCAGGTTGAAGGCTCATGGCCGGCCACCGAACTGGCCCATTGGCCCAACGGCGTGGGAACTCTCGATATCACCGTGGACCTCGGCTCGGCTCAATCCGTGGGCGGTGCACGAGTGGATGCCTATGCCTTCAGCCCTTCTGATGTGCGTTTTCCTTACTCCGTCGAAGTACAAACGTCCATCGATGGGACAACCTTCACCTCGCGGGGAACTGATCGGCACAAGGGGGCCCGCTATGCTCACAACAACTGGAATGTGGACTGGCCGCTCTACCCGCGGCACGACTCGCCGGACTGGGACGTATTCCCGGACTACGGGTTGCGCGGCAACTACATATTCGTGCCGTTCGACGCTCCTGTCTCCGCCCGGTATGTCAAGTTCCTGGTAACCCAGACAACCGGCAAGGGCCTCATGCTGAGCGAAGTCAATGTATACGACAGGCTAACGGCGGAGCAGTGGACCCCCAGGCTCACACACGAACCCTCCTTGACCGATCCGGTCGCCTACGTGGACGTGGATCAGGTCACCGGCCATGCGCCCATGACCGTCAACTTCGATGCTTCCGGATCTTCTGATCCGGACGGCGGCATCGTATCGTATGTCTGGGACTTCGGGGATACGAACAGCGGTACCGGAGCCAGCGTTTCACATACGTACAATTCAGCCGGCACATATACCGTCACCCTGACGATCACGGATAACGACGCCAACGAGTCCATGGTTACGACCTATGTTTCCGTTGCGGAATCCCAGGTGGAAACTCCACCTGAAGAAGCAGCCTGAACTCTACGACCTGTGAGCCGACATCAGCGAGGAAAACAACGCGAAGGTCACGCCTCCGTCTCACCGGACGGATCACACGTGATCTGGAACAGCAACTGGGATGACGAGGAAGGCGACATCAGTGTGTACGTCGCCGAGATTCGCCCGCGGAACGACAATCCACACGACTGACGCTATGGGTTGGCTATCGAATCCTTGCGGCAAGTTGTAAGACTTGCGACAATCTCTCCCAGCACTGTCGCCACTGGCAGTCCCACTTAATTCGCAGGAGTATGCAGCAGCATGGGGCCTTCAACGAGATTTCTGCTGACACTTCTCTGTCTACCTGCGATCTGGTTCGAAACTTCAAGGGCCGACGACTCCGGGGAGCAAGAGATAGTCAGTGATCGAATCAGCGGCACGTGGGTACTCCAACAGGTATCAAGCCGGGAAGACCTCGATCGGCTGACCCCCACGGCCATAGCACCTGCCCTTGAGGCTCCGCACATTCGCGGCTTCTGCCTGCGCGTGCCGTGGCACGCGATCGACAAGGACTTCACATTGCTGGAATCGGGACTGACGCTCGCCCGATCGCACAACGTCGATTACTCGATTCGCTTCATGGCGGGGCGGCATGTGCCGAAACGTGTCTTCGAACGAGGTTGCCCGTTCTACACGAAGAAGGACAGGCAAGGGCAAGACGAGAAGATCCCCACGCCGTTCGAAGCGGACGGCTCGCGCAACACAGTGTTTGAGGCCGAGTACGAATCGCTCGTCGCGCGACTGGCGACATGGTGTCGTGAGAAGGACGTGCACTTGCTTCATCTCGCCTGGTACGGCCAGGATTGGGCTGAGCTGAATCATGGGAAGGAAGTCCGCGCGGCTCCCGGGTATTCCTATGAAGCATGGCTGAGGGCCCACAAGCGATTGATCGACATAGGGCTGACACACGCGGGACGTGGTTTGGCCATCGAGCTGCCGTTCTCCGGCTACGGGCCACTGACGGACGCGGCCTCGGAATTCGCCGATTACGTTATTGAAGAGTGCGGCCTCGACTGCGATAAATTCTACTGCCAGGCCAACGGCTGGGGGCCGGCTGGGGACTGGGGTGCCCCAACGGCAGCGACTGAGGCTGCCTTCGACAAGGTCTGGGCCAAGCCGATCCGCCGAGGACAACAGGCCATTCAGCCCTTTGACTTCGACTGGCCGACGATGTACACCAACCTCAGAGCTAACCGCTCGACGTACTGCGAGGTCTACGCCCACAGCTTCGTCGGCAAGCGACGTGACGAACTCGCCCAGGAGATCCTCAAATTCGCAGCGCATCAAAAACCAGTCGTTGACAAATGAGTTCCTTCTGAACTGTAAGCGGGCTTCGAACACAACACCGAAGAGTTCAAGAAGTTGGCGACCTACAAAGTGGCAGAGCGTGGCCGTCCGGTCAAAATATTGAGCCGAACTCCAAGTAGTGCTCTCGGCATGAGTTATGGTAGGCCACTATTACGAAGTCTCTGACGATGCCGTTGGCTGCACTCTTCACCCAGCCAGGACAAACGGACGCTTGTCGCTGTCAACGACCTATCAACCGGCAGCTCGTTGACGGACGATGTTGACGTGCTCTCGGGTCAGCGCGATCGTGGACGGTTTGGCGATCACTTTCACCCAACGGGCTGTCCATGAGTTTCCTCCTGCAGCACTGTGGGCACGCCGTGATCCACGCCCTTCGAGGCGGTGAGCAGGATCTCGGCGGTGGCACCTGGATTGAATGTTGGCGTGACCTTCCAAGCCAGGATGCGGTGCGAGAAGTTGTCGATCACCGCGTGCAGCTAGGCTCGGCTTCCATCGAGTAACCGGATCAACGTCGCGAGGATGTGCCAGATCTCATTGGGGCGAGAGGCTCGAATCCCGATCTTCGGCTTGGCCGGATGGATGCGTGGCCGGGGCCGCCGCCACTGGCGATCGCGGATGAGCCGATACCAAGTGCTCGCGGAAGCAAAAACCTGGCCGAGGCGTTGAGCGCGGACAGCCAGTGTCCCGGTCGGAATGTGACGGTGCTGAAAATCCGCAACGGCGGCAACTACGATTACGATGAGAGGAAGTGGCTTTTCAGCGAGGAAACGGGGACAATGATTTGAGGAAGAGTTGCAATCGGCTCAGCTTCCCTGCTGGGGCACCGAGCCGTTTTTCATGGAGAACCACGGACAATGACCAACACGGAAGTCATCTCCATCCTCCGTCGTTACTCGGACCTTCAATCCCCCGAGCGAGTCGATAGGTCCATGTCCCAGCTTCAGACCCTAGGACTTCTCGAACCCCCCGGTCTCATTGCCGTCCTTGGTGACAGCAATCCGAACATTCGCCTGCTGGCGGTCGAGATCCTGTCGGACCTCGATCCAATCGAAGCCAGCCTTCCTGCCCTGATCAATGCCCTGGAAGATCCTGACCAACTTGTGCGGATTGCTGCTGTCGATCCCTTGGCTCGGTTCGGTAGGAAGGCTCACGCCGCAATTCCTGTCCTGAACAAGTGGCTGGAGGACGAACGCGAATATATCCGTCTCACCGCCGCCGCCGCAATTTGCCGGATCGAGCCTGAACAGATCCCCAAATTGCTGGCGGTGCTGATGACCGGGTTGGAAAGTAATCTGTCTCTTGATCAAAGGCACGCTGCTGCGGCAATCGGAAATCTCGGGGCGGCGGGGGCACCTGCACTGAGCGTGCTGGGGCGAATGCTGGGGGACGATTCTGCCGATGTGCGGTGTGACGCTGCGAATGCGATCTGGGGAATCACCGGCGACCCCACCATTTCGATACGTGTGGGAGTTGATCTACTCGGTGCTGAGGATTGGCTGGAACGGTACGTGGGCGTAAAGCATTTGGGGATGATGGGACCGGTCGCAAAACCGGCTCTCTCCGATCTTCGCCGTTTCTTGAGCGGCGATGACCTGGGTATCCAAACGGTGGTGGCAACCGCTATCGAGCGGATTGAAGGGCCGTAGGCCGGTGGGCCGAAGGTCGTCATCAACGACGATACCTCTCAGGAATCTCCACGAAGATCCCGAGACGGTACTTGATCCAACCGACCACGTAGCCCATTGCAGAAATCAAATTCCCGAGCAATCGCAACATTAGTTTCCTCCCATCACAAAAGACCTGACTCACCTATGCATCATCGCCTTCCATTCCATAACCCGCTCCTCATGCTCCCTCAAGAGCCGCTGGCACTCTGGATCGAGCCTCGCTGCGAGCAAACGACATCCAGTCGCCGTTCGGATGTTCTTCTTCATGCGCCAGATAGGCCGCTCGTTGGTAGAGGTATTGATAGAGATTGTGAGACTCCCGACCACTCAAATTAGGATAGGCCGAAAGTATACCGTCCCAAGGCGCCTGCTCGCCGAAATCGAGCGTAAAGATCTGATGGATTCCTTTTCTGAAACTACGATCAATGACTTTCGGCCAGCTGTAGTCGTAGTAGGTACACCCCGACTGAAACCAATGGTCGCTCAAGAACAGCGAACCATCTTCACGCATGATGAAGTACTCCGCACGCTCGGACGGGGGTACTGCGTTGAACTCCGGCTTGCCTTTGCGTACGGTTGGAATCAAGTGAGTGCCGAGCTTCAAGTCCAAGGGCGCCATATACGCATCATAAATCTCCTGGATCTCTTCGCCTTCTGATGAAATTCCCGCCGCATACATGGCACCATACGTCAGGCCGTACTTGTTGTAGTGGACGAGTTCATCGATCAGGCGTTCACGCCTCAACTCGGTAGTCCGCACGCCACCAAAGTGATGCCCCATCCACGGCATATGCACCCACTCTGAAACGCCGAAGATACGGCCCGTTACACGAGTATAAGCTCGATAGATATCATGGGGGTTATCGCTCACGAACAGGAAGTGATCGCACATGCCGCCGATGCTGGAAACGTCCACAACGCCCGACTGACTACCCTCCAGGTCCCAGCGCACCAGACCGCCGTGATTATAGAACATGCCGGTCGATTTCGCGGGATTGATATAGAAAGGAACTGGCTGGTATGTTTCGGACGCCCCACTGGAAAGTGCCTCGGCCATTCCCAGCGACTTGGTCGCCGCTGTTTCCAGATCGAATCCCCTTCGGTCGTAGGATGTTTCGTTCACGCCAGCGATAGTAGTCGGTAAAGATGCCACCCCAACGCATCATCGGTGGCGCCAGTTCTTGAGTCGCGGCAATAACATCTGGCCGCCAGCAGTCCTCGACGTGATCCCAAGCCGCCTCGACGCTGCCATCGGTTGCCCCGAGTGGCTCCATGAACTGCATGTAGAGATAGGGCGAGAGTTCGTGCCGAGGAGTCGGATCGATAACGATCACATTACTGTCCGCCTCGTCGGCCAGGCATCGGACGGATGCCACCAAAGGAGTCGCCACCGCCGCGGCGGCTTTCAATACGTTTCGCCGAGATATCTGTTGATCTGCCATACTTTTGTATCCCGATGTGTCGTTAGGGTAGGCTGACAAGTCTTAGTGGACGGAATCGAGGTGGACATCGAGTTGGGCAATCGGAAACTGCGGTTTCACTTTGATTCTCAGTTCATGGCGACCGGGCGTCAGCATGCTGACCTGTTCCCGCGTCAACGGAATGCAACTGATACGGTGCTCCGGTTTCTTGTGTCGCGTCTTGTCATCGAAGATCAATTGATCATCGAGGTAAACCAGCAAGAAACCAATGCCATGAACATCCGGCTTCTCTGTCGTGATCTCAATATTCAGCGAAGCCTGGTCGACTGGATCGGACACGTCGAACTCGGCGTGATGAATCGCCGGCCGCATGTCCGCAAACATCAGCGGTGCCTCACTGGATCGTCCATCATTGCCGATCCATTTCGAATGCGATTCAAGAAGTGGCTTTCGCTGGGGCACTGATCCGTACAGTTTCTCATGAATTTGACGCATCTTGTTGAACGGGGATTTTGCTGATTTTTCGATCGAATGTCAGCCAGCCATTTTGCTCGTGTCGCATGTCGGTCAATTGGGTGTAGACGCCCGCCGAAAGATCGAAACTTTGTCCCATCCACATCCCTTGGATATAGCGTTCGTAATGCGGCACCATTCCCGCGGCGGAGTAGACCGGCCGCTTGATGTCGGAGAGACCGAATAGTAAAGGTGATACTTTCCATTGAAGTAGGAGATATCGGGCGCCCAGATCCCCCGCGACCCCGGCACCTTTCGCTTGGCCCAGGCGGGAACGGGGACGTCGAAGACCGTACCAACTTTCGACCAGGAGACCAGGTCGTTCGAAAACCAAATCGCCACGCCCTTGCCGGTGGCAAAGACTTAGTAGCCGGGCTTCCCGTCCGGTGCCAGATCTCGCTGGGGCGGGCCCCGGTTAGCCTTTGGAGTCGAACCATGTCGGCAATGACTGCGGGGAGGTGGGGCAGGGTGGCCTCCACGACAGGGTCTTCGACCGGTTTGACCGGCCTAGACTCCTGGGGGCCGTTCTGCCGTGTATGTCTTCGCCGCAAGCCGGTAAGCTGATCAAGGGCCACGGGAACGGATGCTGGTATCAGCTCCTCACTGGCACCCCAGCGAAAGACCTCGCGAAGCCGCCAGATGCTATGATTGATGTACTTGCGGCTGAGGCCCTTGTGGAGTTGGGACTCCTACGCGTCGATTGATGTAATCAATTGACAGATATCGTTTCGCGCGGAGGTCTCCCTGACATCTGCACTTTTGGAGCCATCATCGACAGATTCAGAATTGTTGGCAATTCAGACAGTCTTGGAGACCGGCAGCAGTTACATGGCTTCGACTGGTACGGCATGCCGTTCGATTCACTGGGAAGCAAAGTTGCATCTGGTCCGTATGATGAGCCAATAGACGAATTAATCGGCATCAGGGCAATGTCAGATGCTTTGGCGATACACGGAGCGAGAGCCCACTACCAGCCCCTGTAGCCGGAAAGCCGAGCAGCTCCACCGGGCTCGTCTCACAACTTGGCTAGGGCATTCGGATGCTTCCCAGAGCAACTCCTGGGCGACCGTCAGATAGAGGTTTGAATCCTCACGGATATTCTCCGCGCTGGCATCGGGTGGTTGCGAAGCGGTGTTGTATGACTACTTCGTTTCAGCAGATTCCGGTTCGGACAGAATCCCGAAACGGGGATCACTGTCGGGCGAGCGAATCGCTCGCTTTTCGCCAAGCAGCTTCCGGCGCAAGTCGACAAAGGGTCGCGACCTCGCTTCTTTCGCCAGATCATACGCGGGGTTCAAAGCTGGCGTGTACTTCGTGTCGACGTTGGCGTCGAGCCAGTCATTGAGTCTTCGGAACAGCTTCTCGGCCTTAGCGGGCATTACAGCAGAAAGCTCGTTCTGCTCGAACGGGTCCTTTTCGATGTTGTACAATCGTAACGCGCCAGACCAGTCGTAGATCAGTTTCCAATCGCCATCGCGGATCGCGGACGAAGGCGCCGATGGCAGTCCATCTTCCGGATTCTTCACAATTACGTTCAGCGGGTAATGCCAGTATCGCGTCTCACGCGGATAGCCACCAGCCGTGTTATCGAGATCAACAAATAGCGGCGCGAGGCTGCGACCGTCCATCCCACCTGATTCGTAATGTGTGGACGGGTCGTAACCGGTTAGTTCCAGCAACGTTGGGAAGATGTCATTGCAGTCGACTGGCACATTCGACCAACAACCACCATTGATGTGACCTTTCCAGCGGAAAAGCAGGGGAACGCGAATGCCACCTTCGAAATGCAAGGCCTTACCACCCTTGAAGGGCGCGTTGCAGGTGGCGACAGGCGAGGTGTAGGTAACCCCACCATTGTCACTCATTAGGACGACGATTGTGTTCTCATCGAGACTCGTGGCCTCAAGCGTGTCCAGAACACGACCGACCGACACGTCAAGTCGCTTGAGCATCGATGCGTAGGTCGCATTATTGTGACCATTCCATCCTCGCGTTGCCTTCTTCTCAAAGTACTCCACATCCTCCGGCCGAGCCTGGAACGGTGTGTGGACTGCGAAATGGCAGAGGTAAAGGAAGAAGGGCTTCGACGCATCTAACGTACGTTCACTACGCTGCTGAATGAACTGGACCGCGTGTTCGGTCAGTTCGTCGGTCAGGTAGTCGTGGCCGTGATTGGGGCCAGACTTGCCTCGCAGCAATTCACGCTGCGGCGTTTTCGGAAAAAGAAGTCGTCGACTATCCCATACGCCACGCCAATTGAAGTATGGTGAGCCGCCTTCGTCGAAATACGAGATTTCTTCGAAGCCCTGATCCCTTGGCTGCCAGCCCTGCGAGCCATGTCCGCCCAGATGCCACTTGCCGATAAATGCGGAGTGATGTTCGGAAAGGGCTTCTGCCAGAGTTATCTCATTCTGGCCCTGATCTAACGGATGACCCGACGCTAAGGCATCGCGCGTAGTGCCGTTCAGCAGAGCCTGTTGGATGTCGATCTTGTCCGACCACTGCAGAGCGTCTTGGGCAACGTAACTCGGTGGCGGCGAGATACCCTGGTTGTAGAACGTCCGAACGTTGCCCCCAACCGCGGTAGTGAATCCAACTCGTGGAGCGTATTTCCCCGTCAGTAAGCTTGCTCGTGCAGGCGAACAAAGGTGGCAAGCGTAAGCTTGTGAAAATGCGACGCTCTCTCGCACAAGCCGGTCGAGGTTGGGCGTCTCGTAGTACATCTGCGAGGGCCCGGCGCCGGTGAATCGCGTCGCGTAGGCGTTAATGTCTACAATGCCGAGGTCATCGGCGAGGATAAAGACGATATTCGGGCGTTGCTCGGCCGCAGTCGATGGAAGGCCGAGGCAAAGCGTCGCGAGCAGTACGAAAACGGGTTTCATGGCGGAGTCCTGCTTGAGCTGAAGAATGGGAAACCTATTGATCAACCTGCCTGCGTACTGTCACCGGCCCGAGCAGACCGGCGGATCGGAGCGGTGACGACGGTTTGTAATGCTGGTGGGTTACAAAGGAGAAACGCCCCGCCGCGAACGTCTTGCCGCCCAGTAATCCGGATGGCCAGGAAACTTGACGCACCGCGCGGTTTCCCTTTTGCAGATCGCCGATCAGGCGGTTGGCCCAGCCGTTGACCACATCGATCTCCAGCTGGTTCTCGGAAGCTCTCACCGCAGCAGTGATGTCGACTCGCCACGGCGCAGTCCAAACGACACCTAGATTCTGGCCATTGAGGCGGACGCGGCACAGGTCATGCACGGTGCCGAGATCCAAATAGAGCTGCGTGTCGTCGGAGTCGTCTGCCGCCGGGAACATCGAAGCGTTTGCGATAGGTGGCGACGCCCGAGTAATAGCGAACGCCGGCTTCGGGATGTTCTGTCCAGTCCTGCAATCGATCAAGAGTGACGTCCGCTGGACCGCCACGCGCGGGATCGAAAGTAACGTCCCAGGCTCCATCGAGCTGTGCGATTTGTTCCAACTCAGGGAAATTCGTGGTGGCGAAATTCGGTCGTGCAATTCCAGCGGTGCTTTGTGGAAACACCACAAAGAAGCTCTGGTACGCTTCGAAGGAGAGCGGAATGCTTGTCACGCCATCGCGTGTTTCATAATTATCAAGTTGCCGCGTGGTTCCGGTGACCGGATCCCAGAGCTGCGGCTGACGTCCCTCCGATCCGAAAGACCCCCTCGGTGACGACCCGTTCTTCGGTGCGGTTGGAAACGAAATAGAAGTCGCAGTCTTCGGTTCGACGGTGGATGTAACGCAGCTTGCCCGAGGGCGAGGAGAAATCCTCAGGAAGTCCCAGCCCGGACAAGACTGAGGCGGTGGCGCGGTAGCTCGGAAAGAGGCCGGAACCCGGAGCAAGGTCTCCACCCCAGAAAACCTCGCCCTTTCCACGATCGAGGCGAGTCACTCCCTCTGGGACTTCAGCGCCGCCCCATATCGACTCGGCCAGTCTGGACACCTCGGCGTCACACGCCGGATAGTTGACGAGGCTCGGGGACTTGACCGGTGGGTTGCCAATGACAGTGGCCCCGGCTTCCAACAACTTCTTGATTGTGGCAAGCGTTTCGGGAGTCATCGCTGGCACGTCGGGCAAGACAAGGATCCGGTATTTACTGCCGCCCGGAAAGGCGATTCTTTCGTCTTCGACGCGTGCCCGCATGGCAAGGATCCGCGGCGTGACCGCATCGAAGGCGTACCCCTTCTTGTCTCGCATCGTCGCGTCCCCCTCGGTGGCGTCCTCGGGTGCCTCGAAAATGTGCGGGGCGCCTTCCGGCGTGAGATAGAGGATGTCGGCCGCCGCTTCACCCTGGCGCAGGAGATGCGAACAGCGCGCCAGGTATTCATGATATGCGGGCAGAAATCGCCAGAACGTCTGGTTGCGATGCCACTGAACGCCGTAGGGGCCCATGGTCATCCCCGGTTGCTCTCTATCGCCGAGCGCCTGGTGCTGATAGGTGTGAAAGACGATACCGTTGATCCCAATCGCGAACGCCCAGTCGGTCTGGTTCTTCATGTTGGCTGGGTTCTTTGCAAAGGCATCTTTGCTGGAGGTGAAGGCCTCCGCCTTCACAACCTGAGGCCCCATCGTGTGAGAGATGCTGACTGCCTCAATACAGCTGTATTGCGTGTCATGGGGAGCGTTCCAAAACTCACACATGGGGATGTCGGCGACAGAGCCGAGGTCGATGTCGCCGGCCGGGTTCATGTCGTAAGGTTCGTTCGAGTAGAGGAGGCCATGCTCGTGGGCGATCTGTTGAATCACGCCGGCGTATTCCTCAAGCACCAGCTCTTGCGAGGTCTTGCGCATGTCCCACAAGAATCTCTCGGTCTGCTCCAAGCTGCCGACGACCAGCCCCATGTAAGCGGGATAGAAGGGCTGCGGATCGTATCCCCGGCGTTCCTGAAACTCCTCGCGGAATCTCGCGGTCCAGTTCTGGGAACTCATCTCCCAACTGTCGAGGTGGATGGTTGTCAGCCCCTTCCCCGGCTTGAGCGGTCCGCCCTTGGCCTCAATCTTCTCAATCAGTTTCGCCTGAAAATTGTCCCAATGTCGGCGATAGCTTTCGCGGTCGAACTTGTTCGTTTCGAATCCGTGGCCGGTCTGCGGTGCAGGGCGTGTGGTCTGGCCGGTGCTTCGGGAAACGAAACGCATCACCGTCCAGTCGCCTTTGGGGATACTCCATCGGATGCGACCGTCGGGCTGCATCAACGTTGTTAGATCAATGACCTTGTTCAGATCGATTACGCTGGACTTGTCCGGCTCGGCGTAGTCGGCGCGAGGCGCGACAAACCGCTGACGGGTTCGGCGGATCGAGTATGGCTGTACGTCCTTCAAGGTCTTGATGTTGACCTCATCAATGGTGGCCGTTTCCTCGGCAGGCGTCGGAAAGGCGATCACGGCCACATCCTCGAACCATGCTTCGCGCTCGGCTTCATGGATTGCGTTCATTCCGGCGAAGTGGTTAGGCGAATGCGGCGGCGGAACCTCCAGAATATCGTCGAGCATGGACGGCCCGGTGACTTTGAGGCTGCTGCCAACCAGGTGCTTCATGGAGTCCTCGGCTTTCACCCACGACCCTCCACTGCCGCTCCAGCCAGGCCCGGTGCCGAGGATCACTTCCATGCCCATCTTTCCGGCTTCGACAAAGGCATGGGCGATGTTGTCCTGCCACTGTTCGCTCATGAACGGAACCGGACCACGGGGCATCCCCAGATCGACTTCCAGAAATAGCACACTGCCGATCCCAACATCTTTCATCGCACACAGGTCGGCGATCATCTCGTCGCGATCCTGGTTGCCGTCCATGAAGTACCAATAAACGCCCGGACGGGCTGAATCCGGCGGATTCCGGAAGGCATCGACGAGCTCATCGGCGTGAATGCCTCTGGCGAGGATCCAGAGTGCGATAAGAAGAACGACTTTGAGTTGGTTCATGGATCTGCTTCGTTGTGTGTTGAATCGTAACAGGGCTTCATCACTTTCGCTGGCTGAAATTCGTCAGTTTGTCGTGAGACTTGAGAAACGCCAGCAGTTCCCTGGTCATCCTTTCGCGTGTCTCCCGGTGTAGTGGCCCAGTGACTTTCGGTGGTTCTTAAGGGTGGGGTCCGCACCCCAACTTCGTGCCGGTATCACTTCATCTGGAACACGCCAGTCGCCACCCGAGATAGCGTAAGCCAAGAGCGACTGTCGAGTCAATCTTTCGCACCGGCCTCCTGCAAGGTGCTATCACCGTTAATCGACTACAATGGCTGCATTTCCGACCGCCACCCAACGACACCATGCACAACGATCAATGTGAAGAGGATATTGAGTCACTGCCCTTGCCGAAAGGCTGGTCACAAACCGTTCGTCATGCGGTGCTAAATGTTGTCGGTATCGTACGGATTGCGATGTTGGCAGGCCGAGAGTTTCTCATTCAAAACGGCGACGTACTGGAAGCACATGTGCACAGGTTGGAAACCGAAGTTGCCTTGGGTTTACCTTTCGCATCGTTCAACTCGCCAAAGTGCCCACATCCAGAAGTAACTTCCCGTCAACGGGCTCATGGGAGGACCAGTGGGCATATACTCTTCTTCCGCTCGCTCGACGACCTGAGCCCATGCCTTCATTTCAGGCCAATGAGCCACCGCCTCAGCGAACTGCGATGTCATTTGCTGGATGAATGCGTAGACCGCGTGGAGTGGGTCACATCCCTCCTTGATCAGCCAAAGGCCGCTTGGGTCAAGACGTTGTGAACGAAGTCGAAACCCGCCTGCCGCAGGGCGGTCTCCACCTTCTTCTTGCTCGGAGGTTCACCGTTTAAGTACCCTCCATCACTTGCCACATGGCACACGCTTTGCGGTTAGTGAAACCCATCGTCAGTTCTGGAAAACAGCTTCAGCCACGGGAATTCTCAATCGTGCTTGGATTCAACACGCTCTCTGATACCCAAAACGCCATTCCGCTAACGTTTTCGGCAAAAGGGGTGGCAAATATTGCTCGATCCGGCTCAGACGAAGTGTGCAAGTATTGCACGGTTTCCAAAATGGATGGCCACCATGTATCTGGCAAGGACAGCCTCAACACCAACAGAACGAGGAGACTGATCTAATGAGAACGCTAGCTACAATCGGTGTGATGCTGTCCCTAATGATCTTGGTCACGCCGGATACTTTTGCTCAGGGACGTGGTGGAGGATGTCAACGTGGAATGCGAGGGCGTTCTGCCGGTGACTCTCAGGGCCAAATGGCTCAGCGATGCCAGATGCGAAATCGCTATGGAATGGTGGGTCAAAATCGCCAAGGCCAACAGGGTGGTTTCGGTCGAGGAAACGGTACAGGTCAGGCCAGTTCCATCACCGGACAACTGACGCAACAGGAAACAGACAGCATCCTCTTGCTTCGACAGGAAGAGAAGCTGGCCCGTGATGTCTATTTGACGCTCGGCGAAAAATGGGACGTGCCCGTCTTCAAGAACATCCCCCGGGCGGAAGCTCGCCATATGGCGGCGATGAAGATGCTGGTCGATAGCTACGGTTTGGAAGATCCTGTGACCGACGACACGGTGGGCACCTTTGCCAGTCCTGAGTTCTCACAAATGTACAGTGAACTTATCACTGCGGGTTCGATTTCGTTAGCTGATGCCTACAACGTCGGTGTGAAAATGGAGAAGCTGGATATCAAGGATTTGCAGGAAGCACTTGCGGACGCCACGAATGCTGATATTCGCAGGGTTTATCAGAACTTACTGCGAGCCTCGGAGAATCATCTGCGGGCGTTCTCATCGAATCGGTGAGTTTCGAGGTTCTTGGGGATACGGCCCTGTTGGGGTTCGCCTAGGGTTTTCTTGCAACGGAGAGGAATTGTCAAATGCGGGCGAATCGACCTAAGGATCGGGGGAAAAATAACTTCACCTAGTTCCCTCGCCCCTTTGGGGAGAGGGTAGGGTGAGGGGCGACAAATGCGGTAACTTATTTCCGGACGAGTTCTTAGGCAAGAAACAGTGTGACACTGCCGACCAGGGCGATTAACGCCATGGGGAAACTGAGCACAATAATCCAAGCCAACGTGGACATGACACTGATTGATGCGATTTGCCGTTCCACATGTCGGGTCAAAAGCGATACCCTGCTCCTGCTTCCAGCACTGTGGTGTCGGCCTTCAGTTCCTTTTGCAATCGGCCAAGAGCATGGTCGCATGTATCGTGTGCCGATAGCAGAACCTTCATCGGGCCAGTTTCGTTGATGTGGTCGATGGTTCGGCTCAGGTCGCTGTCGCTGATCCGCTGCCAAGGCGGTTTGCCGGTGCCAAAAAACATCTGCACCTGAATTCCCCGACGCTGAGAGCGGCTCTTGGTGACGGGGAAGTGGATGCCACCAGCGATGGCGTAGATCGGTTCATCGGAGAGACAATGGACCATCTCCAGAATCAGTTCAACGGTCGGGTGGCCGCATCCGGTGATCACGACCAGCCCCTTGTCTCGAAGGTGGGCCACTAGCGCCTGTTCCTCGCACATGCCAAGGAAGAAAAGGCTGCGAGCTGAGCGGCCCGGTGGTGCCGACCCCGGCTGCAAGTATTCTTGGACTATTGACAACCAACGCATCGAGGTCAGCAGTTTCGGCAAATTCGGGCAAGAAGCACGGGCTGCCCTTCAGGCCGTGAAGTTCTCTGGGAATCCGCACCGACTTCGACCTGAAGGCCGCCATTCCGCCCATGTGGTCTGGGTGCAAGTGCGAAATCGCCACGGCATCTACGGCGGAAAAATCAATGCCAAGCTTGGCTGCGTTGTGGCCCAACGCCGCCGAGTCGGGGCCGAACCCCACGTCGAAGAGCAGCGTGCCCAGGTTCGTCGCAACGAGGTAGGACACGCCCGGATCATCACGAAAGCCCTCGCCTGCTTTTTCTTCCACGAGCACCGTCAAGTCGAGGAAATCCAGGGCGGGAAGCTCCAGTGTCTCGACTCCAGTTATCCGCTGCCGATTGAGCTTCTCAGCCCGGTTCCGATTTGCCTTGAAGACCCGGTTCCGCTTGAGCAGTTTCGGCACGAGCACCGGAGATGACAAAGCCAGAACCGGCCACGTCCAAGGCGATATTCGAGATGCCATCACAGTGCCCTCCTGTCATTCAGCCCCATCCCCGCTTGACTGTAATGCCCATATGCGCATAATATCGATAAGCGAGACAAGGAGCAAGAGTACATGCCACGACCAAAGCAGTGCCGACGAGTCTGCCTCAAGCCGGGCTGCACCTACTTCAAGCCTGCCGGTGTTCCCACAAGTACCCTGGAAGAGCTGGTCGTCTCCGTGGATGAATTGGAGGCCATGCGGCTGGCGGATGTCGAAGGGTTCTACCACGAGCAGGCTGCGGACCAGATGGGTGTCTCTCGACGGACGTTTGGCCGAATCTGCTCGATCTTGGACCAGTCCTGAGGGAACTACTTGGGAGCTAAGGACAATTCTTCCCTTTCCTTCGTAAACCACTCCAACCAGTTGGCCATGATTGCTTCGCCGATCGTGCCGCCTTACGTCAGCTTTGTTGTTCTCAGTCGCAACGAGTTTCCGATCACGGATACGCTGCTGAAACTCATCGCAGCGGCGGCGATCATCGGATTGAGCAGAAGGCCAATGAAAGGATAGAGGATGCCCGCCGCAATCGGCACGCCAAGAGCGTTGTAGACAAAGGCGAAGAAGAGGTTTTGCCGGATATTCAGCATGGTGCGTCGGCTCAACTTGACGGCCTTGACAATGCCTCGCAGGTCGCCCTTCACCAGCGTCACGCCTGCTGATTCAATCGCCACGTCCGTGCCTGTTCCCATTGCGATGCCCACGTCGGCTTCGGCCAGGGCAGGTGCGTCGTTGATTCCGTCACCGGCCATTGCGACTTTGCGTCCATCAGCTTTCAGCGACTTGATTCGTTCGTGCTTGTCCTCTGGACGTACTCCCGCCTCGAACTCATCAATACCCAGTTTTTCGGCCACCGTCTTTGCGGTCTTCTCGTTGTCGCCGGTGAGCATGATGATTCTCAGTCCCAGGTCGTGCAGTGTCTCGACGGCTTCTGGCGTCGATTCTTTGATCGGGTCGGAGACGGCGACCAGACCTGCGAACGTGCCATCCACGGCCACGTACATGACGGTTCGTCCCTGTTGCTGCAGTTCGTCGGCCCGGTCATCAAGGACGGAGAGGTTGCTGGTACCATTCTCTTCCAGTAGCGAACGCTTGCCGATCAGCACCTTCGTCCCATCCACCGATCCGTGAACACCGCCGCCCGTCACGGAATCGAAGTCATCGACAGAGGACAGATCGAGGTCTCGGTCCTTCGCCCCTTCGACGATGGCATGAGCCAGTGGATGTTCGCTCTGCTGTTCCAGACTCGCCGCCATGCGGAGTAGATCGTCGTCCGAATCGGAGTCCACTGGAATACACTCTGTCAGTTTTGGCCTTCCCTCCGTCAGCGTTCCGGTCTTATCGACGACGATGGTATCGACCTTCTCCAGGGTTTCCAGAACCTCGGCATCTTTGACCAGCACGCCTTCTTTCGCTCCCCGCCCAACGCCGACCATGATCGCCATGGGTGTGGCAAGCCCGAGGGCGCAAGGACAGGCGATGATGAGGACCGCTACGGCGTTGACCAGTGCCCAGGCGAGGGCCGGTTCCTTCGGGCGCAGCACCGCCCAGACAATGAAGGTGACGATGGCGGCCAAGACGACGGCAGGAACGAAGTACCCCGCTACCACATCGGCAACTTTCTGGATCGGCGCACGACTTCGCTGTGCATCTGCGACCATGTTTACGATCTGGGACAGCACGGTATCCTCGCCGACCTTTTCGGCCTCCATCAGGAACGATCCAGTTTGATTGACCGTGCCGCCGATGACTTGATCCCCGGTCTGCTTCTGCACCGGCATGGGTTCGCCCGTAATCATGGATTCATCGACGGAACTCTTGCCTTCGGTGACCTTGCCATCCACTGGAATCTTCTCACCGGGACGGACTCGCAGGATGTCGCCGCTCTGGACTTCATCCAGGGAGACTTCTTGTTCATCCCCGTCTCGAACAACTCGGGCGGTCGGTGGGGCCAAAGAGAGCAATTCCCGAATGGCGCTGCCAGTGCGCCGTCTGGCCCGCAGTTCCAAGACTTGACCGAGCAGGACGAGCGTGATGATGACCGCCGCCGCCTCGAAATAGACTTCGACGTGTCCGTTGACTTTGAGATCATCAGGGAGCAGGCCGGGGAACAACACGGCGAAGAGGCTATAGAGGTAGGCCGCACCCGTGCCGATGGCGATGAGCGTGAACATGTTGAGATTCCAGGTCACGATGGATCTGACACCTCGCACAAAGAAAGGCCATCCCGCCCACAGGACGACCGGCGTACTGAGGATGAGTTGCAGCCAAATGTGGAGCGTGTGCCCCAACCACGTATCGACCGGTACACCGACCATCGGCAGCATGGCAAGAAGGAACACGGGCACGCTCAGCGCCAGACCAACCCAGAATCGCAGGGTCATGCTGCGGAGTTCCGAGTCGTCCTCTTCCTCGGCATCGATGTACTTTGGCTCCAACTCCATGCCGCACTTCGGGCATGTTCCCGGCTCGTCCTGCTCGATCTCGGGGTGCATCGGGCAGGTATAGATGGTTTTCTGCTGGCGGCGTTGCGGCTGTGCAGGTTCCAGCGCCATGCCGCATTTGGGACAGTTGCCCGGCTTGTCGCTCTCTACGCCCTCGCACATCGGGCACACGTATTGGGAGGCTTTTTGTCCCTGGTCATGGCGGTTCGGTTCGTGTTCGTGGCAGCAGGAGGGTTTCTCCTCGACTTCCTCTTGGGCAATGAACTTCTGGCGACAGTGATCGCTACAGAAATAGAACGTCTGCCCGTCCCTCTCGGCGGTCAGGTCGGTACCTTCATCAACTTGCATTCCGCAAATGGGATCGGTTGGCATGACAATGTGCTCCCTTTGCTCGCTGGCCACCAAAATGTACTGCTCGACGGAGATTTCGGGAGAACAGCACCTTGGGCGTTGCCGTGGCTTTCCCACGTCATTCTACCGACCTGCGCCAGTGCCCGGTAGAATTGGGGTGGAGGAACGTTGCCATGTCCAAGAACCAACGTCAAACGCCACGCAAACCGGCCACCAAGTTCGCTCACCTCCAAAAGAAGATGCAGAAGCAGAAGGTCCAGGTTAAGAAACCGACCGGCAAGAAGAAATGATGCAACACCCAGGATGGCTATTGATCATTGTCGGACTGATCATCGCCGGGATCGGCGTTGTTTGGCTGATTGCACCGTCGATCCCCTGGCTTGGCAAGTTGCCGGGCGACATCTGCTGTCGAACGAGGGAACTTCCGGTTCTACTTCCCTATCGTGACGTGCATCGTGATCAGCGTGGTGCTGACGGGCATCATGTGGCTGGTGCGGTTCTTTTCGAGGTGATCCATGGACCGTGAAGAAGCCCTCGGCCTGCTCAATGCCCAACTGGACCAGTACCGGAAGATGTCCTACGCCGAGTTAGCGGCCAAGATCGGCCACGAGGAGTTCCCAGAGGTGGTCGGACCCTCCGGTACGGAATACCAGATCGAGATCCAAGTCCGTTGGGATCACAAACCCGGTGGCGATGTTCGAGTGATGGGCAGCATCGACGATGGGACGTTTCGAGGCGCATTCAAGCCGGTGTGCGAGCGATCTGATCGTGAGGCCCGACGAGCACGATTCGGATGACGGAATGATGAGCCTCCACATTCTCACCATCGGCCACAGCAGCCACCCTCTCGGGCACTTTCCTGTGGCTGCTTCAGAAGCACGACATCGAGGCTCTGGTTGACGTTCGCCGCTACCCGGTATCACGACGACACCCGCACTTCAGCCGAGAAGCACTGTCGGCCTCTCTGGCGGAAGAAGAACATCGCAGTACCACTGGCTCGAAGCCCTCGGCGGCAACCGTAAGCGAGCCAAGGACGCTCCACCATCGCCGAACCGTGGCATCGAGGACGAGTCATTTCGCAACTATGCCGACTACATGGCATCAGACGAGTTCCGTCAGGGAGTGACGAAGCTACTGGAGATTGCTCGGGGCCACCGCACCGTGATCATGTGCGCCGAGAACGATTACCGCCGTTGCCATCGACAACTGCTCAGCGACCATCTCGTGGCCAACGATGTCGCGATACACCACATCCTGCCCGATGGAGATGTTAAGCCTCATGTGCTGGCACCGGGGGCTAGAATCGTGAATGGAACCGTCACGTACACAGGCCCGCCGACTTTGTTTGATATAAGTTGAGCAGGTGGGCGGCGGACAAGTGAGAGGAGCCAGCGGTCGTCAATTCCCGCTTGGCCTCACAAACTTCATTAGTCCTTGCTTTGCTCGAAATAGAGAAAGCTGTAAGTGAGGCATCTTAGCTCGCCCAGTGTTTCAAAGATACCGACATCCTCCTGTATTCCTGCCAAGAAATCCGGCAAAGGTCGCCATTCCTTTCTCATCCAGTCGATCAATTCATCGGCCTTCGCATCCCAGTGCCGAAGGTCTTCCGTAACGACGGTCTCAATGCCCAACTGCTCCAGCCACGGGTATAGGGTCTCCCATGTTGGATTGTCTCGAAGGAACAGCCTGCTGGGGCGGGAGTGGGCGGGAGTGGGCTGTTCGCTAGACCGCTATTTGAACCCGGGAAGTATGCCGCCCGAATGGGCAGGAATGCCCGGTGTCGTTGCGCATCCTGTTCACATCCCTTTCTCACCCTGAGTCGTTGTCACGAAGTGCCGAAAACGCGGCGCCGAAAGGACGGGGCTCCCTGCATCCATTGAAAAAAGTTCGGAATCGACCGAAACTTTAGATCAACCGCCTGGTTGAACTAGATAATGCGGGATGCGATGCCCGTGCTGACGAAGACGCTTGGGAGTATCCACTGATGCGAATCCGATGCGACGGTGAGCAGACTCGACACAGGATCATGGATGCTGCATGTCATGTCTTCAGCGAAAAGGGCTTTCGCGATGCGACGCACGAGATGATTTGTGGGAAGGCCGAGGCGAACAAGGCGGCGATCAACTACCACTTCGGAGACAAACAGTCACTCTATCGGTCCGTGTGGCAGCACCTCTTGGATGCTGCCGACCGCGAGCATCCGGTGTCGGGAAATCTGCCCGAGGACCGGGCGGCTGCCGAGCGTTTCGAGTCGCACATTCGGGCGTTACTGAACCGACACTTCGGTGAAGGGTCCTCCCGGCAACTGGAGAGGCTGCGGAGCCTG
The DNA here is from genome assembly GCA_963700575.1 of uncultured Planctomycetota bacterium. GTDB lineage: Bacteria > Planctomycetota > Planctomycetia > Pirellulales > Pirellulaceae > JAJRVM01. The sequence goes on from CAVOYC010000020.1 coordinate 197,322, forward strand.
GAGCGTGTCAATCCGACGGGTCTGGTCGACGATGTCCTCTCGGCACACCACGCCAGGAACCGAGAGCAGATGTTGAGCGTGCTGAGCGAATTGCTCGGGGATGAGGCATCGGGCCCTGTGATTCGGTTCTACGAAACGAGTGTGCTGGCACTTTGTCGTGGCGACTGGTCGGCTCCGCCCGTTCCGAAATCGGGTGCCCAGGGAGAAACGCGCGATCGGCGTCAGGAAAATCGACTTGCTGGCGGCAGCAAATCGCTCGATTCCTGCTTGCGGGGATCGAGATGCAAGTCCACTTGAAGGACACGACTTCAGGGATCATTTAGAGGAGAATTGCAATGACATTTCGAACGAGCTACTTATCGGCATTCCTGCTTGTGTTGACCGTCGTGTGTTCCGAATCGCCTTGCCTGGCACAACACTACCCGATCGTGGACACGGGGCAGGAGCGTTGTTACGACAACAGGCTTGAAATCAAGTATCCGAAAGCGGGCGAGCCGTTTTTCGGCCAGGATGCTCAGTACCAGGGCAATCAGCCGGCGTACCGCGACAACGGCGACGGGACGATCACCGATCTGGTCACCGGACTGATGTGGCAGAAGGACCCCGGCCCGAAGAAGACGTTCGAAGAAGCGGTCGCCGGCGCGTCTGCTTGCCGAGTCGGCGGATACGACGACTGGCGTCTGCCGAGCATCAAGGAACTGTACTCGCTGATCCTGTTCAGCGGTGAGGACATCGACCCGCAAGCCACGGACACGTCGGACCTGAAGCCGTTCATCGACACCGAGTATTTCGGGTTCGTGTACGGCGATCCGGCCAAGGGCGAACGGGTCATCGATTCGCAAATGGCGACGTCGACCAAGTACGTCAGCACGACGATGCGCGGCAACGAAACGATGTTCGGCGTGAATTTCGCCGACGGGCGCATCAAGGGGTATCCGGCCGGTTCCGGCGGTCGCCCGGGCAGACGCGACGAAGGGATACTACGTCTTCTATGTCCGCGGCAATCCCGAGTACGGCAAGAACGACTTCCACGACAACGGCGATGGCACGATCACGGACCGCGCGACGGGGCTGATCTGGGCGAAGGTCGACAGCGGCCATCTGAAGGCCGGTGAGAACAAGGACGGAAAGCTGAACTGGGAACAGGCCCTGCGTTGGGCGGAGGAGCTTGGAATACGCCGGGCATTCCGACTGGCGGTTGCCCAACGCCAAGGAGTTGCAGAGCATTGTCGACTACACGCGTTCGCCCGACACGACCCAGTCGGCCGCGATCGATCCAGTCTTCAGCGTGACGCCCATCCGCGACGCTCTTGGCAAGGTCAACTATCCCTTCTACTGGAGCAGTACGACGCACAAGAGAATGGGCAGCGGCGAGGCGGCCGTCTATGTCGCTTTCGGCCGGTCGCAGGGATGGATGCCCGCTTCGGCGGACAATACAACCTCTTGGATGTCCACGGCGCCGGCTCTCAGCGCAGCGACCCCAAGGCCGGCGATCCGTCGCAGTTCCCGCGCGGTCGCGGACCGCAAGGCGACGTGATCGATATCTACAACATGGTCCGCCCCGTGCGTGGCGGCGAGGCGAAGCTTCGCGAGAGCGGCCCGGAACTGGAGCCGCAACCGGCAGGACGACGCAGATCGGGGATCGCGCGATGGGACGGCGCCCCGCCAAGGGTCTGGAGCGGGTAGCGTCTCGCCGTTTCTGCAGCGCTTCGATCGCAACCAGGACGGCAAGGTAACGCGAGAGGAGTTCGATGGCCCTGCGAGGCGTTTCAGTACTCTGGACCGCAACGCCGACGGTATGGTGTCGCAAGAAGAGGCGGGGCAAGCAGGTCGTCCGGGCGCAGCGCAGGGACGTCCAGGTGCTCAACGCGATCGTGGCGCCGGCACACCGCGCCGCTCGCAGCAAGCGAATCCGGTTGCCGCTCCTGGCCTCGAAGAGTCGATTCATGCGGTAGACAGCGGCAGGGATGTTCGCGCTGACGCTGACTGGAACAAGCTTCCGCCAAGTTTCGTGTTCATCCTGGTTGACGACATGGGCTGGACCGGACTCTCCTGTCCGATTGACGACCGGGTTCCGGACTCGAAGAGCGATTTCTACCAGACTCCGCGGATTGATGCACTTGCCCAACAGGGCATGCGATTCTCCAACGCGTACTCGCCGAGTTCGATGTGTATTCCGAGCCGAGCCAGCCTGTTGACGGGCAAGAGCCCGGCCCAATTGCGTATGACGACGCCGGGCCCTTCGGACGGCCAACCGGATGATCGCAAGCTGATCCCGCCGCAACACATCGATTCACTGCCCAACAGCGAGATCACGATCGCCGAAGTTCTTCGACGCCGGAACTACGCGACCGCCCACTTCGGCAAATGGCATCTGAGCGGCGGTGGTCCCGGACGTCACGGCTTCGATCAGCACGATGGCGACACCGAAAACGGCGGCGCCGGCCTGGACGAAGATCCCAATCCCAAAGACATCTTTGGCGTCAGCAATCGAGCCATCACCTTCATGCAACGCCAGGTTGCGGCGGGCAAACCGTTCTACGTCCAACTGTCGCACTACGCCGTTCACGGACCTTTCAAGGCGCTTGACAGCACCATGGCCGCATGCGCGGAGAGACCTTCAGGCAATCGGCACCGCGACGTCGAATATGCCGCCATGACTCACGATTTGGACACGGGAGTCGGCATGGTTTTGGACAGCGTCGACCGACTGGGAATCGCGGAGAATACGTACGTGATTTTCATGTCCGACAACGGCGCAGCAGCCCCGCCGCGGAGCACTGAGAACCAACCCTTATCTGGCGGCAAAGCCACTTTCTGGGAAGGGGGCATTCGCGTGCCGCTGATCGTTCGCGGACCGGGCAGTCCGCCGATCAACACCTTTGCCGTGGGGTCGGCTTCTTTGACGGCTTGGCTGGTGATGCGCACGAGGTCGGCATAGCCTTCTCGACGCCGGGGCGGTTCGTTGTCTACCTGCCAATACTTGATTGGGGCCGTCAGGCCGGGCATGTCGTCCACGCCGTCGTAACGCTCGACGACAGCCCGCACCCAGCGTTGATATTTCACCACATCCTTGGGTCGGTAAGTCGTTCCCTCGACATACTGCGAGCCATCTATCTGGGGGCGCTTTGCAGCCTCCAGCAGTGGCCGTTTTGGAATCTGGACCATTGCATCGTGGCAGACGCACAGGTTCCGCATTTGCCGCATTCCGGGCGGTACGGCCCTCACGTCCCTGTCAAACAATTCCCAGGTGTAATTGTCGCTTGTGAGATCTGGTTGTCCCAGCACCCACATCAGATACAGCCCTGGCCGATGCCATCGAACGCCTATATGTTCGGCGAAATCGAATCCGAATCCGGGTGCGAGGGCGGGATGGAAGCCGAAGGGAGAAGCATCGGCGGACACGCTCGTCTGAGCAGGAAGCTCGCCCTCGAAGATCCACACCGGCTCCGTTGACACTGTGATCTCGACCCTTCCGCCCCTTGCGGCAAGCCTCTGTGTGTGGAACTCGGGGCGACCGATGATGTCGTCACCTCGCTGCTTTTCAGGAAGGGCGTGAACGGCGGTGACGCTGGACGCACTGGTTGGCAGTCGGACGAGTACGTCCTGGCCCGACGCTGCGAGTGGAACGAGCCAGAGAAGTGCGCCGATGAATGTCCTGCGGTTGGTCAGCATCTTGAAGCCTCGCTGTGTGGGTCATGGGACCGGCTGCTGGAATGTCAGGACCGCAAAGCCCGGTTCAGCCGGTGCAACTGCTCGACCGACGCTTCGGCCATCGTGCCGTCCTGGTAGATGCCGACGTTGAACGTCATCGGAGCTTGGTGCGAATTGCAGGTGCGGACGTAGCCGATCACTTGTTCGTCCGTGTACAGCGGCGGCGGGATCGGCGTGTCGAGCTTGGTGTGGACCCAGCGGCGGTCTTCCAGGCAGGTCCAGCCGAACCACTGGAGGCCGTTGTCCAGGTAGCGGCTCTTGGCCGGGGTGTCGAGGTTGACCAGTTCCCCGGCCCAGTAGTCCTGGTGCGTCGTGTACAGGAAGGTCTTGGCGACACCAGCGTTGTAGGTCACAAGCCGCTGAGGATATCCCCGCTTGGCGACCACCGTGAACTGCTCCCACGGGAACTGGAAGCCGGTCATGTCCGTGGTGACGCTGTTGTGCGGCCCTCTGGGGTCCAGGGAGTACGGGCTGTCGAACCACCACGCCTTGATCTTCTCCTTGTACCGTTCGCCCATGTGGCCAACGATGTCCATGATGTTCTGGGCGAACCGTTCCTTGTTGGGAGCGTGGTAGCCGACCGCCTTCTCCCACTCAGGATCTTGGTTGTGATTGCAGGAATGGTTGTAGTAGACCAGCAGGTGCTTTCCCTTGGCTGCCAGGGCGTCGGCAAGTTCCCTGATCAGATCACGCTTGCAGGTGCGACCCGGCAGGATTCGGTCGAGCACGGGATGCGGGGCGGGCAGCATTTGCAGGGCGTGGGCCGACGTGAACAGCACGTAGTCGGCTCCGGTGTACTCGACCGCTTTGATGAACCCGTCCAGGTCGAAGTCATCGACTGCCTTCTGAAATGGCTTCGGTGGGCCGCTGCGGGGAACGGTTTGGGCGGTCCAGTGGATGCCAATACCGAAGCGGCACTTGGCCAGCCAGTCGGTGTTGGCACGCTTGTACGGGGAACTCTGGGCCCAGCTTCTCCTCCCCGGCAAGCAGGCAGCGGCCCGTGATGGCGGCTGCGGTGCCAGTGGTCGTTGTACGCAGGAAAGATCGTCTCGTCACAAGTTGCATTCTGTGATCCCTCTTGCCAGCGCTGAGCTATTTATCCTCCACCAGATCGTACACCCGCACATTCTACCACCCGGCAATCCCGGTTGATAGAATCGGGGACGATCCAACATATGGAGAGCCAATATGTTACGACTTCACGTTACTGTCTTGTTGTCCCTGTTCAGCTTGCCAGCGTTGGCCTCCGAGCCCACGCCCACCGATTCAACCGCCAGCCGCCCCATGGAAAAAGCCGAGGTAGTCATCGTCCATTTCGGCGACAGTACGTGCATCACCAGCTATCTACCGGACGACCAGCGGGTCGAAGCAGTGCTCAACCACCGGCTGTCGGCCTTCTACAAGCAGCAGAAGATTGTCAACCACAACGTGGCAGCCGGTGGCGACTACATTCGGCAGTTTCTCGACTCGGGCCGCTACGGGAAGGTTGTAAAGGACAAGATCCCGCACATCGATATCGCTTTGATCCGTTACGGCCACAACGACCAAAAGCATTACGAACCGAGCGAATTCGGGCGATATCTTGAAGATTTCTGCAATCGTCTTGAGCAAGATTATCCCGGTGTTCACGTCATTCTCGAAACCAACACTTGGGTCGATCCAGGACACCACAGCGGCGATCCAAATGCCGCTAAACGATTTAACGAGAGAATGAACGCAGTGTGGGATGTCATCAGGCAAGTTGCCAAGGAAAGGAAATACCCGCTGGTCGAAATCTACGAACGGAAGAAGAAGGAAACGCAGGCTGGCAACTGGGACCAGCGCATCCGACACCAGCAGTTGTCGATGAACAAGTTCGGCAAGCGGGTATTGGACGGCTCCAAGGACAACGAGATGAAGGATGTGCCTGGCTGGTTCTATGACAACCATCCCAACGCCAATGGAGTGAAGATCATTGCCGACGAGGAACACAAGACGATTACTCGCCTCTGGCCGGACAGCCTTCTCGTGTCAGATCCATACGCTGGAGCCATCGAGATTTCGAAGGACGGTGTGGTGCTTCTCTATCTCCGCAAGGACGAAATCGTCAAAGACGGTTCGGTCGTCGGAAACTTTGACGGGAATCAGGTGCGGAGAGATGGCAGCATCGTTGGCGAGCTACGTGGCAACGTGTTCCGTCACGAGGGCGTGGACATCTGGAATCTGGACAAGGGAAATCTCTACCAAGGTACCGAGGTTCGCTGGGACGGCTCAATTGTCGGCGACATCCGTTCGGACGGTACTCTGTGGTGGCAAGGTTCCAGTTGGGGCGCAGTCAAGCCCTTCAGTAGCACGCAACAAGAGACGATGCGGGTGCTGGCGGCTCTCTACTATTTCTCCGATTACTTCCACAAGGAATAAGGGTAGGCTGACGATGGCCAGACTCAGCGCCGGATTGCTGATGTACCGGATCAAAGATGGAGCCGTCCAAGTTCTGCTGGCCCATCCTGGCGGTCCCTATTTCGTGAACAAGGACGAGGGGGCATGGTCCATCCCAAAGGGTGAACCGGATTCCGAGGAAGACCTGCTCATTACCATCGCTTGATCCATGGCACCTCGCGGCCTAGCGCGTGACACAAATCGACCGCGGCTTGGTAGACCTTGGTGTTGTGCACGGCAGCATAGAGTTCGAGTTGGTTGCCATGTGATTTGCATTTGTGACAGTAGTAGCGATCCGTGCGGAGGTTCACCGAAAACGCACGGCTGTTCTTGGATGTGGAGCCGTGTACGGGACAGGGTCCACGGAGCTGGTCACCATCGCGGTGAGTCGCCTGGAATCCGATTTCGTCGAGAACCTGTGGCATCGTGATCTCTCTGCGGAGCACGTCGAAGTCAACGCCTGGCATGATCATCTCCTTCGTTGGACGCTGGTCTCTTCCCTTAGGTAACAGAGAAGAGGCACCGGTACTTCCGAGCGATCAGGCGGCGGCTTGTGTTGGGCGTACACCGTTGACGAAGCGAACTCCTTGAATGACATCTGGGATCAGTTCTGAACCGTTCAATAATCTCCATTTCTTCTCGGCGGCCTGCACCAACTTGAAGACCATCGTGAGGCACGCTTTCCGCGAGCCATTTCCTTTCGTGCGGCGATGCCGTAGGCGTACGGTGGCAAAGGTCGATTCGATGGGGTTGGTCGTTCTCAGGTGAATCCAATGTTCGGCGGGGAAGTCATAGAACGCCAACAACACCTCACGATCCTTGGCCAGGCAGTCGGCGGCGTGCGGGTACTTGGCCTGGTACGTATCCAGGAACAGATCAAAGGCCTTGTTCGCGTTCTCCCGCGTATCCGCTTGCCAGATGTCGTGCAGCTTGGCTTTGGCCGCCGGTTGCAGGCGTTTAGGCAATTTATCCAGCACATTGGCGGTCTTATGGACGGTACAACGTTGCTCCCGCGTCGCAGGGTAAACTTGTCTCACCGCCTTCCAGAATCCCAGGGCGCCGTCACCGGTGGCCAACTTAGGATCCACCGTCAGACCTCGCGATCGGCAGTCCAACAGCAACTCTTTCCAAGACTGCTCGGATTCGCGATGGCCGTCATAAACGGCGATCCGTTCCTTTTTGCCATCTGGCGTAGCTCCCATCAGCACCAGAATGCACTGCCGATCTTCCTCCAGTCGAATGTTAAAGTGGATGCCATCGGCCCACACGTAGACATACTGCTTTCCTTCCAGGCTGCGTTTACTCCAGTCGCCATATTCGTCTTCCCAACAAGCTTTCAGACGTGTCACGGTCGTGGCACTCAACCCCGCGGCGTCCGGCCCCAACAGCGATGCCAGTGCTTGGGGAAAGTCACCCGTGCTGATGCCCTTGAGGTACAGCCAAGGAATCAGGTCCTCGAGGCTCTTGGTCTTCCGCAAATAGGGTGGCAAAATCTTCGACGTGAACTTCTCCTTTTCTCCCTCTGGTCGCCGATCGTGGACGCGAGGTTGCCGCACGGGCACATCTCCCAGCCCCGTCGTAATGTTTCGCTCCGGCAGGTAGCCGTTCCGCACGACCTGGCGGTGCCCGTTGTCATCCTTGACATGGGCCCGGTTCTCGATCCACTCGGCCACTTCCGACTCGACGGCCTTCGCCAGCATCCGTTGAGCCCCCTCTCGCAAGAGATCGGTCAACACGTCCTTGGACGTCGTGGATGGAAATGAAACGCTCGCTGTGGTAACTTCCTCCCGTGGTGGCGTACTCCTTGGGTTTGGGTTTTTTGAGCAAACAAATTCACCCAAAGTACGCCGCCTTTTTCAACCCCTCATCCACAACTTTCGGTTATATCTGTCTTGCTACTCCCCTCCAACGCTTCGTCACCGCTATCCGGCGTGGATCAAAGGGTCAACGCACCTGAGTACTGACGGGTCACAAATGGTGAGTGCCGTCGTCCACGTACTGCCGCCCGCGCTTAGAGGCGATGCGACGTACCGCAGCTCAAATGAACGGTTGTTTGTTCGCATCACCTTCCCACTCTGCTCTCGATAGCCGTCATTCGTGAGGCATTTCTCTTTCCCGCTCCCTCGGATGGAGTTTTTGCTAGGCACAGTGGTACCATCCGGATCGCACCGGAAGATTTGAACCGCTTTCTAGAGAACAGCCGTGTCGCAGTGCAGGTCTCCGAGGCCGTCGTGGTGGATCACCTGTTCGGGTCTGTCTAGTCGCATTGGGGTTGAATCGACAGGCTCGGAGTGGATGATTCAGACGCACTCTGCATTCGCGGACAAGGGGCGCACGCCGCAAGAGGGCTGCGAGGATTCGAGAGTTTCAATGTGAATTGCTTCGAGAGACAAGGGAAGTGATGTTGACGGTTAGTCCTTCTGTTGCCTCGCATTTTAGTAGCTCTAAGGAACCGGGGAAAAATAACTTCCAGATTTGCTAGTCCCTCACCCTACCCTCTCCCCAAAGGGGCGAGGGAACTAGGTGAAGTTATTTTTCCCCCGATGCTAAGAGTCGGTCATGGGTGCTACGCGTCTGGCGAGCAGAAGATGCAAGAAGCGGAGGGTATCTGTTCAACGCTGAGTCCGTTGGCGATAATCATTCGGTGGTTTGGTGGGTTTCGGACATCAATTTCGGTTTGATGATTCAGGGAAGCTGGCTCGGGATGACATTTTGGCCAATTCCATGGTACCGTAGGAATGTCATCAAAGAAGGGAGGACGGTCGGTGGTGAAATGGCGACTTATTCAGTTCTCCGTCGTAGTGGCGGGGCAATCACACAACCCAACGATACTTAATCCGGATTTTCTGCGCAACAGGGAATCGTTCCGAAATCGTGGGGTTGGGAGGTTGCGAAGACGATTACTACGCCTCCCCTTGCAGTTGTCGCGTACACCAACGGTGTGGCCATTAACGTCGAGCAAAATAAGCTACAGGTCACTGACCCAAACGTGGAAGACGGACCCACAAAGAGCAGGGTGATGGACATCGCATCAGCTTACGTGACCGTTCTGCCCCACGTCCGATACACGGCGGTGGGCAATAATTTTCAGAGTCTCCATCCAATGGAGGAAGCGGCGGCGCAGTTGAAGAGCCGATTCTTGAAAGAAGGCCCCTGGACGATTGCCCCTGGAACACTGGAGGCGGCCGGGTTTTAACTGATATACGGGCTTGAAGATGGTGGGCGTCTCTCCGTGACTTTGGATGCTGTCGAAGCCAAGCTGCCAGACGCTGCGGACCAGCAGCCTGTTGTGCTTGCAAACGGCAATTTCAACCGTGAATGTGGAGAACAACCAACGCATACGAACGTCGTCGCTCATCTAGAAAAAGCTATGCAAGATTGGGCGACTTACGAACACGCGATGAACGAGATTTTTGGGGTTGATTCTGACTCATGAGCGTTGTCGATTTCACACATGGAGTGAGCGATACCGAGCACGAAGAGCTCGAAGACATGGTCCTACGTCTGGAGCGTGACTGTTGGGATGAATATGTAGTTGAGGTGAGACGCATTTTTGACAGGCCAGTTGAGTGGGTTCCCGCCTCTGATCGCTGCTGGCTGCCATTCGTCTTGTTGCACGAATTGGGGCACTCAGTCTTGCCGTCGGTTTCGAGTGCATATGTGGGAGCGGAAGACCAGTCGCCGTCTGCGGAAGTGTCGAACGAGATTGTGGTTCGCGAGCCCACCGAAGTCTCGACGCGATTTCTGTTTGAAGACGCCACCAAAGCTTGGTGGCAAGTCATCCTAGACGAAGCGAATGTATCGAGTTCGTTTCTTCTGTGGGACGCTTTCAACACACGGCAATTTCTACTCAACCCAGTCCCGAAGGTTCGCTGGGCCGATGGATTCCGGGTGCTGCTCTCTTCATTTGAAACGTTCCGCTCGGAAGAGGAGAGTTCGGCTCCCAATTTCTTTGGAACGAGACGCCTTCCATCGGCTAGTGGATGTTGGACTACCGAAGCGGGGCAACTTCATCAAAACACTCGTTGGACTGAGGAGAAGAACCAAAGAAGGTGCGATTTGGTAGACAAGGAGATTGAGGAAGCCCTTACCCCCGAAGAAGCTGTTGAGCTAGAGCAACTTCAGAAAGAAATGCTTGCGTACCGACGAGAAGTTGCTCCGCTACCCATTGAGGAGGCACGGAGAGTCCACGATGAGCTATTGAAGAAAGCTGCCACGAAGCAGGAATAGGAATGCAGCCGTATCAGTATCCCGTCTCCGAACACACTCGTCTTCACGGGCCAGCCGGATACTCAGATTACGAGAGTTTTCGGGATTGGCTGAGAGACGACTTCCTCTTTCGCTGCGTCTACTGTCTGCATCGCGAAAAATGGGGAAGGCGACGTGGTGGATGGCATATTGACCATTGGCATTCGCAGGTTGGCTCACCTCAAAAAGTTGTTGACTACGATAATCTCGTCTATTCATGTGTGGCCTGTAACCTAGCCAAGGGACGTCGGCCCGTGCCAAATCCATGTGAATGTCTGCTCGCGGGTAATGTGGAAGTCAACGAATTGGGTGCTATAAAAGGGCTCACGAAGGAAGCGAAGCGAACCATTCGCATCTTAGGGCTTGACAGTCCTGAAGACACGGAGTTCCGCTACCAACTCATTGGCATCTACCAGCTTCGAGAGGCAGATTACCAGTTGTTTCTCCAGTGGATGGGGTATCCTGATAATCTCCCTGACTTATCGAAGAAGAGGTGCTCTAACAGCCGCCCCTGAAGGAATTTCCAAGAGTTGCTTCGCTCGCCGCAAGGACAATACGCTCCCTGACTACTATTGAGTGAGGCTGTACGCAGTTCCATTTGCGTGTTGGGACGTCACACGCAGGAGCTTTCACTCGCACGGAGCAACTCCTTGCAGAGCTATCCGTCATCCCTTTCGACGAGAATGCGGCGAGTCAATTCGATCGATTGCAGCGAGTAACGAAGTTGACTTGCGGTTCGCACCCGCAGGAAGATGAACGGCATGAATTCGTTGTGTTTTCCGAGTTGGTCGAAGCCATTTCGCTATTTCCTCTTCTTCTGACTCGAGAACCGCTAGTTTCGGCGTTTCAGTTTGCTTCTCGGAGCGGCCTTCGGGCGATAGGTTTCCCGCGGGTGAATCAAACGAAAACACTGCCACAGCAGGACCGGAGGCTAGAGCAGTGCCGCTCACAAACCCTGATCTGATGATCGCTGGGTAGGACTTAGATCGATACGCTCGATAAATGGGAGAAAGCCTTGGCGCTTCCCGATGTGCACACCCCACTCAATCCGCTTGCCCAAGCCGCTGTCGGTAAAGGCTTCCGGCCGGTACGCACCCGCCGCGTGTGGAACATCGATCACGTTGTGCGTCTTCGAGAAATGAAGCCCGTCCTCGGAGTACATAATGGAACGGGTGATCTCTTTCGGCCCGGTGGTTCCGATCATGGCGGCAACGCCCTTGCCCTGCGGCCAGACCAGCACTTCGTGGTTGCCCGGAATGACGGGATTTCCTTCGACCCTTACGTAAGGCCCCTGCGGTTCGTCCGCGATGGCCAGGCCCAGCTGGGTTTCCCCGGGACCTTTTCCGAGTTGCCGTCCTTTGTAGTAGAACCAGTACTTTCCCTCGCGCTCGATCAGACAGGCGTCGTCGACCAGGTGGCTGTCGAAGTCCTCCGGATTGTCGCTGTTCTTCAGGGCCGGGTTGGTGGCGAGGCGCTCCCAGGGACCGTCGGGCGAATCCGATACCGCGATGCCGATTTTCGAATCCGGATTGAAGGGCTTGCCGAACTTCCTGGAGGTGCCCGTGTAGAACAGCCAGTAGCGTCCCTCGGCCACGAGAATGTTGGGAGTGAAGACGCTGGCCCCTTCCCAGGTTCCGGGCTCGCCCTTCGCAAGAGCCATTCCTTGTTCCGTCCATGCGTGACCATCCGGCGAGGTCGCGTACCAGACGGTCGCATCGTAGCCCGGGCCGATCGTGCCCTTCGAATACCAGACGTAGTAGAGGTCGCCGACCTTGATGATGTCGCTCGGGTCACGGCGCATCACGCCTTCTTCAGCCCCGATGCCTTGTGCCTCCGAATAGGTGACCGTGACTGTCTTCGTTTCTGGAGCCTGCGCCAGCGACTTCAGGATACTCCGCCAGGACTTCCGCATCGAACTGGAAGTTGTCGGCGGTGATATGGCCCCAACCGTCCGTCGATTCATCGACGATCTTGATGAACATCTTCTTGCCGACATAGGGAGCGAGGTCCCAGCTGGCCTTCTGCATCACCTGGTTGTTGACCCCGCGCGCCGTTTGCACCTCGGTGCCGTCTGCCGTGCACAGGGCGACATAGGTGGCCGGACCGCCACCGCCGCCGACCCGGAAGGTCATTTCGCCGCCTTTGGGAATGAAGAGCGGCGATACAATCACACCGGTCTGCTGATCCGATCCTCTTTCTGCCGTTGCACTGGTTTCGAGCGTGCTCAGGTAGTAATCGCCCTGCTTGTTATATTCTCCCTTGTTGTGGAAGAAGCTGTCTCTGTTGCCGACGATGTGCCCGAATTCCCCCTCGACCACCTTCCACGGTTCCAGCTTGCCCGACTCGAAGTCGAAGGACACGCTCCGGGCACTCGGCGTTGCCGCTGTCTTTTTGCGGCCCCATTCGTCGCAGCCGCTTGCGCGTTCCCTTTCCTTGGGGCCGAGACCTGCTTCGGCGGCGCGTAGGTTGCGAGCAGGGTGCTCATTTCCTTTACCACTTCGGGATATTCGGCATACAGGTTTCGCGTCTGGTTCACATCCGCTTCCAGGTCGTAGAGCTGGGCAGGCGGGGCATCCTTCTTGATTCTTCCGTTTTCGATGTCGCTGTTGATGCCGCCGACGAATTGAACAGCAGCTGGACCGCCCCAGGCATGATCCTGGGTTTGGAGCCACTGAATCCGCCGCTGCCCCTTGCCCGGAATATACATCCACTTGCCTTTGCGCAGGGACAGCAGGTGGCTTTTACTGGGAGCAAGAACCAAATCCTCGCGAAGACTCTCTTTCGGATTCCCCAACAGGGCCGGCAGAATATTGACGCTGTCCTTGTCCTCCAAGATCTGGGAGTCTTGCCCGGTGAGCGCCATGAAGGTGGCCAGCATATCGACATTGCAGATCAGCTGATCGGATTCAGTTCCTGCTTCGATCTTGCCTGGCCACCTGGCAATGAACGGAACGCGGTGTCCGCCTTCCCATGCGCCGAATTTGAATCCGAGCAGGTCGCCGTTAATGAGATGGCCCGCCCTCACTGCATTGCGTCCTCCAAGATTCAGCATGCCTCCATTGTCGCTGGTGAAAATGACGAGCGTGTTTTCGCTCAAGCCCTGCTTCTCGAGGCACCCGGTCACTTCCCCTACCATCCAGTCCAGCTCTTGAATGAAGTCACCATAGAGCTCCGCATCGCTCGTTCCCTGGAACCGCTTCCCGGGCGTGAAGGGGTGGTGAATATGGGTCGTGGCCAGGTACAGAAAGAAAGGCTGCTGTTTGTTGGCAGTGAGCCAGTCTACCGCTTTGTTCGCCAAGACGGTTCCCACCGTGTAGTCATTGTAGTTCTTGTGAGCTTCCACCGCTCCTTTGAACATATTGGGAGTGCGCTGAGAGGCCTCAGGCGGGATTTCTGTGATCGGTGTTGCGTCTTCATGCCGCCCCCTGCCGAGATAAATCAGAGGATCAGCAGGATCGCCGCCTACAATGCGATCATTCTCTACGTAGACATAGGGAGGAGCACTGTTAACTACAGGTAGACCGAAGTAGTAATCAAAACCAAGATCCTGCGGCCCGGGACGTAGCGGTTCTTGCCAGTTGTTTGTCCCCTCTCCAAATCCCAAATGCCACTTGCCCA
>CAVOYC010000021.1:0-99337 GCA_963700575.1 uncultured Planctomycetota bacterium
GGCTGGCCAGGCCCTCGCACACGCAGTACGTAGGCATCAGTTCCTTCGATGAAGAACAGAACGCGATAGACTCGGCCCCGACGCGTCTTGAAAAATGCTTGCCTCACATTGACGAGGGGGCAATCGTCGTTCTCTAGGCCCTCTCCGTAAGAGTCGGCGTTCTGCTCGAGCCGCTGGAGAGCGTCATCGTAAGCGCTGAGCCAAGCTGCGGCACCCTGACGAGATCGTTCCAGCAGCCATTCGAGAATCTGCCGCTTGTCTTCCCTTGCCCTGGGCAGCTCGTGAACGGAAAACCTCATTCTTCACTGAGACCGTATTGTTCACGAAGCTCGCGAGAGTGTTCACCTGCGGGCGTGCCCCGTTCACCTTTCATGAAGTCATTGATCGAGGCGTTGATGGCAGCAACATTGTCCGCGTAATCGGCATCCGTCGGATTTTCGAGCATCCAGAGATCAAATAGCTCCGACAACCCCAAATCTGACGCACCACCGCTGGCGATGCGTTGGTAAACGAATGCCGTAAAGTGCTTAAGTTCGTCTTCCGTTGTGGTCATGTCACATCTCCCTTCCACTCCCTTCCATCAATTTAGCAGCCCGGTGAGCGAAGTCAACGTTCCTCCCAAGCCCACTCGCCGGTGCTGCAACAAATTGATACGGAATTGGTTTTTGCTCGATTGCAGATTCTACTTTCAGCTTTGGACACCCTTGTTCGAGCCTTCTCCCGATTTCAAAGCGTGGCCCGCAACCAGGCGTGGTACTTAACCCCTGACTTGTGAATTCACCACCCGGGTATGGTACATTCTTGGTGGCAGGTTCAGTACCGGACAGGGTGATTTCCTCGACTTGGCACACTCTCGGTGTGCTAGAAAGACTATTTCCAGGACAGGGGAGAAACGCAATGGTCGGCGGTGATTCACATGGTGAGGCTGGTGCTGGCCATGAACCTGACCGCTCCCGGCACTCGGGCGAACGGGTTAACCCAGCACGGCAGACACACGACGTGACTCTGATTCTCTCGCAGATCGAGCACGGCGAGGTCAGGCGGCTGAAAAGCTGCTGCCGCTGGTGTATGATGAGCTTCGCAAATTGGCGGCCGCCAAGATGGTCCACGAGAAGCCGGGCCAGACTCTTCAGGCCACGGCTTTGGTCCACGATGCGTACATACAATTGGTGGACGTGGACAAGGCCCAGCACTGGAACAGCCGGGGACATTTTTTCGCTGCCGCTGCTGAGGCCATGCGGCGGATACTTCTCAATCGTGCTCGCGACAAGGGCCGCATGAAGCGCGGTGGGCAACTTCAGAAAATCGATCTGGACGAGATTGAGATTACCGCCGACACAATCGGTGAAGACCTTTTCGCACTCGACGAGGCTATCTCGTTACTTGACGCGGAAAACCAAGAGTGTGCGAATTTGGCGAAAATGCGATTCTTCGCGGGTCTGTCGGTTGAAGAGGCTGGGAATGCACTGGGATTCTCAGCTCGCACCGCACGAAGGCATTGGGCATATGCCCGAGCATGGCTTTTCGATGCACTCCGACAGGGCGACACACCGATTCCCTCGTAGCTTCTTCGAGTTTTTTCCAAAAATTCCCCAAAAACCGTGGCCGGAATTGCACAGACGGGGCACTGTTATATAGAGAGGGGATTAATAGGAGCCACACATGGCCGACAAAACACCCAATATCTATGCCATATTCAACGAGGCAGCCGAGCGGGAATCCGATGCCGAGCGTCGAGAATATCTGGACGAAGCCTGCCAAGGAGATCCCCAAGTAAGAGGGAGAGTCGAGGCACTTCTTCGTGCTCACTCCCATCCGAAGAACGGTCTAGGTAGTGTCTTACCCGCTATCGCCCCCACCATTGACCAATCCGCCACCGTCACCGAGCAGATCGGCACCTACATCGGCCCCTACAAGCTCAACGATGAGATCGGTGAAGGCGGGATGGGTGTGGTTTACCGGGCCGTCCAAAAGGAGCCGATTCGCCGCAAGGTCGCGCTGAAGGTCATCAAAGCCGGCATGGACTCCAAGCAGGTCGTCCGTCGGTTCGACGCTGAGCGGCACACCCTGGCCCTGATGGATCATCCGAACATCGCTCGGGTCATTGATGGTGGCACAACGGAGTCGGGGCGGCCCTACTTCGTCGATGGAGTTGGTCCAAGGGATTCCGATCACCGATTACTGTGACCGTTACCGATTGACGACGAACCAACGGCTGGAAGTGTTTGGCGACGTGTGCAGTGCTGTCCAACACGCCCATCAAAAAGGGATCATCCACCGCGACCTGAAACCGTCGAACGTCTTGGTCACTCAACTCGACGGCAAGGCGATTCCGAAAGTCATCGACTTCGGGATTGCCAAGGCTACGAGTGGTCATCTCACGGACGACTCGTTGGTGACGGCCCATGCCCAGATGGTCGGGACTCCCCTCTATATGAGTCCCGAGCAGGCCGACACGAGTGACGGCGGATGTGGATACTCGCAGCGATGTCTATTCGTTGGGAGTCCTGCTCTATGAACTGCTGGTCGGCACCACGCCCTTCGACAGCGACCGGATGAGCAGCGTTACCTTCGATGAATTCCGGCGGATTATTCGAAGAGGAAGATCCGCCACGTCCGAGCACGCGGCTGAGCACGCTGAGACGTGGCCTTGGATACGGTCGCCGAGAAGCACCACACCGATCCCCGCACACTGTCGAATGAGATTCGTGGCGAGCTGGATTGGATCGTCATGAAGGCGCTGGAAAAGGACCGTACCCGTCGCTACGAATCGGCCAACGAGTTAGCGAAGGATGTGCAGCGGTACCTCGACGATGAAGCCGTGGAAGCCTGTCCTCCGTCGGCCCTGTATCGCTGCCGCAAGTTCACGAAACGAAATCGAGTGCCTTTGGCAATTGTTGGATTGCTTGCAGCAGCCATTGTACTGATCGTTGTTTCCATGCAGGCCCGCATGGCCATGCGAGATTCCGAAACGGCGAGGCGTCAGGAACAACAGCGTCGATTGGAGGCGGAGAAAGCCTACGAAGCGACCAGGCTGGACAATCTCGTGGAACAGGGATTGAGATTGGCCTCTTATCCACAATTCGATTTCCCGGCAGCCGTGGCCCGGTTCGACGAAGTTCTCGCCAGTCGCCCAGACGACGCTGCAGTCCTCATGTATCGGGGTAGAACATACTACCAGTCGAATCGACCACGAGACGCCCTGAACGATCTGGAGAGGGCGTTGGAACTTAGCCCCGGTGACAATCTGGCAGCGCATCAGCTTCTGGCGGTCGTTGCACAGCAACTGGGTAACGCCGGGGATGCTGAGCAACATTTGGCACTGGTCCAGGCGGCAAATCCCGATACGGTCGAAGCTCTCACTACGCAGGCGCTGGCCCTCAACAACCGGCAGGGGATCGAACTGCTCACGAAGGCGATCGAGAAACAGCCGTTCAACCCATCTCTCTATCGCCACAGAGCCGGGGTGGCACTTGGAGGCTTGTTCATCAAGGCCCCACAACCGAGATGGTCCATCAGATGGCCTCGGATCTGAAGAAGTCCCTCACGGCCTATCCCGATGATTCGCGGACCTTAAATGGACTTTGTTCGCTATTGATTTTTTATAACCAATTCATCGAAGAACCGAATCCACAGGTCCGATGCAAGGAATTGCTCGACAGATGGCTCACGGCGGCACCAAACAACGAGATGGCCCTGAATTGTCTCACTTCCTACCACCTATTTCTATGTCAGAAACCGGACGAGGCAATCAAAGTCGACACTTAAAGCCCAGCAGCTACGACCCAGCAGTTGGCTAACCACTTCATTCCTCGCTGAGTGCTACTTTCAGCAGGGACGATATAAGGAGTCTGCGAATTTCTACAGCACGACTGCGGATTTACGTCCAACATACGTGTTCGCACTCACACAGCGAGCCCGCTGTCATCAAAGAATGGGACAGCTCGAGCAAGCTCGTGCGGATCTCGAGCAAGCCCAACGCACAGGTGATCCGGCCCAATGGCATGCTCACAGTTGGTCGTCTCTCATTGCAGGCCTGTCGGAGTTGGGAAATCTAGAAAAAGCCGAAGAATTCGCCGCAAATGGACAACACTAGATCCCACGTTCCCAGTGCCACACCAGATACTCGCCGAACTCTATATGGGCCAAAACAAATGGGATGAGGCATTGCTGCAATTGGCACGGGCCATTGATCTCGATCCGCAGAACCTTGCTCAGAACCGCACTTATCGCCAGAACCGGGCGGACGTTCTCTTTCGTCTCGGTAGGGACGATGAAGCTCGTGCCGAACTTGAGGAGGTCGCTGATCTGCTGACCCAGATGATTAAAGAAGATCCTACACGGGCAACTCTCTGGAGCGATCGTGCCGACGTGCGAGAGGGCTATCGGGACTGGCAAGGGGCGATCAAAGATAGACAGCAACGTATCCTGCTGGAACCTAATGATGCGTTCGCCTTGAACTCACTTGCCACGCTTCTGGCGGAATGTCCCGATGTGACCCACCGTGACACAGCAAAGGCGGTGCGTCTGGCTGAAAAGGCGGTCGAGCTCGCCGGTGATTCTGCGGCAGTTCTAACTGGATCTTGAACACGCTCGGCATGGCCCGCTACCGGAACGGGGATTTTGCCGGAGCAGTGAAGGCCCTTGAGCAGGCCGAGGAACAAGTGCCTGGCAATATTTTGGCATGGAACGGCTTCTTCCTCGCCATGGCCCACTGGCAACAGGGGAATCAAGACGAGGCCCGGCAGTGGTATCAGCAGTTCCGTCGAGTGGATGGAACAAGAGAAACAGGATAGAAAAGACCTGCGACGATTCCGAGCAGAAGCGGAACAGCTGATGGGTATCAGTGAGGCAGACCAACCAGAGCAAGAGAAGAAGGCCAAAGACGACGAGGCAACAGACCAAGACTCTGGGAAAGAACCAGAAACAGAAGTCAGATTCGTCGGACGGTGAAAAACCGGAATCCGTCTGATCAGAACCAGAAGAAAAAGTGGCCGGTGAGCAGTAGTCGCCAAGCAGCCACTCACCGGCCTTGAATCACCCGGGCGCTCGTTGTGCGCGCCAAAGCGACTTTTTTTATTGTAGCACAAGAGACTTCGACTGACTTCGTTGTCAGTTTCAGCACGTACCAACGTACCACTCACTATCTGCCCCAACACGAAAGGAACCATTGTCATGTCGCACCACAACAAATCGCTGAAGTGGCTATTCCTCGGGATTCCCCTGGTCGTGCTGATCGCGGGAGTAGCGATGGCGGGCAAGCCACCGAAGGATCCACCGCCACCCGAGCCTAATCCGGTACCCGTGGGGGTCTCAGCTGACTTGGATTGATGAAGACCCATCCATCTCTGATATCGGCGCATTTCGCCTCAATGACGCTGGAGTCGTGGTTGGCCGGTACCGTCTCAACACAACTGGAGTCGAACCACGTGCTTTTCGCTGGAGCGAGAGCGGCGGTTTTGAACCAATGGATGCAATGAGCACTAACTGGAAAGACCTAGATACAGTAGATCCGGACACAGGCGAGCCAGCGATGGTAGCGGGCTGGCAAACGATTGGGGCGACTGGAATTAATGAAGCTGGGCAGATTGCCGGTTACGCCACAAAAGATGGGGAATTTAACCGACCATTTGTTTTCACGGACAGTGACGGCTTCACTTTGCTCCCTTCGGTGCCAGGAGCTGACACTTCAGGGTGCTCCATCAACGAACAAGGTGACATCATCGGACAATCTGTTGTTGGGAATTATGATGAGGTTTTTTGCTATTTCTGGACGCCCCTTAATCCGACCGAATTCGCGGTCTTTCTCGATGGCTATTGGCCGTTCGGACAACAGTATACGATGAATGATCACTTCTTCACTATTTCGAAGGTGGACGGAAACCAAAGCGAAGTGTTTGCTTACCTCGTTGACGATGACGGCACGTTTAGCTTTGAACAAATACATGTGTTTGATGGTGGTGAGCTTATAGGGACGATGAGCGATAACCATCTAATTCCCTTCAAGAAGTTACGGAAAAAGTGCGTGGACAAATGGTGACATCGTATTACGCGAGTGTCTATAACGCACTTGACGGCAGTGTGTCACGACTCGCCAAAGCTGAAGCAACGATCCATCCGCCGGGTTGCGTAAACACTTCAGGAGACGCGATCTTCCCAGGGAGTGGACGGGATGGCCATGTTTTATGGTGCCGTTCGAAAACAAGTCCTACAAAATCTACGACCTGCTGGATGATGCAGCCAAGGCGGAACTCTATGTTGACGCCTCAACTCCCAAGTACGACATCGAGTTTGGTACGGTGGGCTCGTACATCAATGATAGTGGACGGTTGCCGGGAGTACCTGCCGGATCGATCCCTTCGATCAAATTGGTTGGAAAAGGTGGTTTCGAACTCGTCACACCAACACCACAGTAAATATCGCCTCTTCGTACTAACGCCAGTTCCGAAATTGTGAATTGCTTCGCGCCGATGTGACGAAAACGCTCGCTACAATAAAATGGAACCGCACCCGGCGAGGAACCACCTTCCCGCTGGGGCGTTTTTTTTGCTACGGACAAGATGGGGTGAGACATTCCCAACCATTTGCTTTCTGGTTATGTCTCTACCACCTCGCGGCTGCGGAGCTAAGTACCGTCTTTTGGTTTTGCATTATAGAATTACCCCCTCCGCTTTGAGGCAAGACCAACACGCTAAACACTTACACATAAAGACTTTCGTTTGCTTGGTATGGTATGAAAGAATTGTTGTCCGTTAGTGGTTGCCTATTGCCAACGACCTGACACACTCATCAGAAGAGATCATTCATCAGACTTCACGCCTCAGCGAGAACCACCTTCCCGCTGGGGCGTTTTTCATGCGGGTCTTTCTGATTCCTTTGCCGTAGGCGGGTGTCGCGTCGAACAAACTCCAAGCAACACTGGCCGGGATGCTTCGCCACCCATGCATCCCGGCCATGACCAGCACTCGTTGAGTCATTTCATGACCGCACGATCCTACGGGGAATCATTCTTTCGGGGTCCGGTCTACCCCATACACCCCATAGACAATGGAGGGACGTTCGTGCAAGAAGCGAGCGACTAAAAACACTCTTTCTCGTCCTGGTGGTTCGCCCCGCAACGTTCCAAGACCCTCTTCACTTGTGTCGGATTCCATAATTGCCCTTGTCGCGTTGTGTGGCCCGCCTCGTTGAGCCGACAGGCAATTTGGCGAAGGGACTTGCCCGCGTCTCGCAACCGCGTCATGGTCGGCAGAATGTCCGAGTACGCCGCGCGGGCCTGCTCGGCGACGCGTTGGCACCGAGCGGACTACCCCGCCTCCCGGCCTCGCGGGCGATCTCGCGACATTCCGGACGAGCTGCTCCAAGTTTTCCACCACGGGCCTTGTAGGCCGCCAGGGCATCTTTCGTCCGCTCCGAGATCTGTCGAGCCTCATCTTCCGCGACTGCCGCCAGGATATGGATGGTCAGCTTGTTGGCCTCTGGCATGTCGCACGCCACAAAGTCCGCTCCCGATTCCATGAGCGTGGCGGTAAAGGCCACGTTCCTGGCGAGTCGGTCTAGCTTGGCGATCACCAAAGTTGCCCGCTCTCGGCGAGCATGAGCGATGGCTTTGAGCAACTGGGGACGGTCGGCCCGCTTGCCCGTTTCCACTTCGAGGTATTCGGCAACCAGCTCGCCGTGCCCGTTGACGAATCCACGCACCGCGGCTTTTTGGGCCTCCGAGCCCAAGGCCAGATTGCCCTTGGCGTTGTGTCGAGACTCTGTAGTAGCTGATGAACCGTTTCATTGGATCTCTCCCTTCTCGTTCGTGTGATACTTCAATCGTCCAGACGGCGGCGGGCTTGTCGCTAATCGGTTCGCCGTTGTCGTCCGTCGGAAACAAGCCGAGCCAGACACAACTTTCGTCTCGGTCGAGAAGCCTAATGTCGCCCGCGTCGTCGTCGAAGTCAGGCTCCGCGAACAAATGCTCGACGCTGTTGAGGATGATGCGACTGATCCGTTTCAGGTCGGCGGAGGAGGGTTTGGCTGGCATTGTTTGGGGCTCCGTTGCATGGTTTTAATGGGTGTTCCGAACTGTGTTACATCCATTGAAACACGCGAAAAATCGACGCACAATTTTGAACGCTCGTACATTGCGTCTGCGAAATCGACGCGTGTTTGCAGCGGTCCCAAGAGCCTCCGTTGCCCCACGGAGGTACTTCCTGTCGCTCCGGTGTTGCTCGAAGAATGTTGCACGGCTTCCGAGCCGTTTCGCGTCCGAAGCCCACGGCGGCAGGAAGCCCTCCCTTTCCGTGGCGACTGCGTCACAGCGAAAAGGCTTTCTGCTGTCGCAAGTTGTCCCAAGCAGCCCTTGCTGCATGGCCGGCGGCACTGCGTGCCGCCGGCCAGAGCGTCGGCCACACTGTCCGTACGCTGGTACCGGGCGAGCCTAAGTATTGGCAGGCCGTCCCTCTCCTATGGCAGCGTGGCCAGAGGGGGACCCGTCCCTGGCGAGAGCAACATTTTCCGCACGTTGCTCTTTGTGGGCGGTGCTGGCCTTGTGCGTCGCTGGCCTGCGTCGCTGTTGTGCTCTGGGCAGCAGGGCAAACCTTCGGTGGAGTTCCACGACCTGGGAGACACTGTGATGCACAAGCGAAAGCCGCCTCGCCCACCGAAGCCGCCGGACCGTGTCGATCCACCGAGCGGGACGTGCCCGTTCGACAAGAGGAAGTGGGTTCAGGGCCACTGGCGTTGGGTACGCGATGACCAACGATGGGAATGGGTGCGAGGCCACTGGAGCAAGTGACTAGCCAGGCGTAATCCAGTCATGGTGTATCTGAGCTCTCTTGCAGACGACGAGAGTGAATCAGTGTCTCCAAGTTCTTCCTTGAACTCGTCTGCTCTTGAAGTCTGGGAGGCCCTTCGAGCCGCCCAGACGGTCTTGAATTCAAGGGAAAGCAAACGGAATACATTCCTGGGCAAGCGACGGCGAAACCAAGATCTCCACCCCTGAAAGAGATCCCCATCTCCTTGAAGAGACCTGCAAGGTCTACGAGGTCTGGTACTATTGGATGATGGCGTGGGAGCGGCGCAGCCGCTTCCACGACGGCGACAACAGGAGTGGACCTATGCTCGCTCCCAGCGAGCACAATCACTCGTTGTCCGCCAGGATTTCTCTTGCATTGCGGCCCACAGAGACTCTTCTCAGCCGAGACATGCGAGCAGAGTGGTGGGCGGGTGGGGTGTCCGCTCGCGACAAGTCGCGAGCAGGGTCGTGCCTACGGCACAGCCCTTTTGTGATCAGAATCACGGAAGGGATGGCGTCGCAGATTTAAGAATGGAAAATGGTTGGGGACACTTGTTGCCGCAAAGAATTCTTTTCTCAAAACTTGGGTGTCGCGAACGACACTATCCAGTAGTGTCGCGAACGACACCACTCGCCGGGTGGTTAATGACAACACTGTGTCATTCTCGGATAGTGTCGCGAGATGGCACGTTCCGGGTGTTGCCGTTCAGGCGAGTGCCAGGTAGCGTCAAATCCACTTTCGGCCAGCGTGCCCAATCACAGGAGAGGCGGCTGGTGGTCTTGGCATTGCGACGTGGCATTGATCCGCTCAACGATGTGTTCCCACTCTCGTTCCACCTCCGGTGGAATGGTACGCGACTCATCCCACAGGGGGTGGTTGAGAGTTCACCTCGAAGAGGTTCGGGGCTTGGTGTCTGCACTGCTCGAGTCTGATCACAAGACCGTACCGGTTCCGTGCGTACGCCTTCGCCTCGTCCGGCGTGAACTGGTGGACCGTGAAGATGCCGAGTTGCTTGATGGCTTTGAGGTGCCAGAGGATGGTGCGTCGCTCTTGCCGGTTCGCTTGGCGAGGGCGGCGGCGGACGGCCAGGCGAGGCGGTAGCCGGACTTGGAACTGAGGAGATCGAGGATTGTCTCGATGGTGAGTTTGATCTCGGGCGGGAGGTGTCGACTGGCCCGGATCTTGCGGAGTGCCCGGTTGCGGCGGGCGGCGTTTATGCGTGTCATGGGGCTCTATCCTCTCTGGGGATAGAGCACGGGGCTGGCAGCCCGTGGACGGTGCTACGGTCTGCCAGCCCCTCGTTGATCTGTTCGGATGCTTGCTGGTTTCGGTGTGTACATCACCGCCGTCGCTCCCTTTCCACCCTGCGTGCTCAGAACAGGGCAGTTGGTCTCTACCCGTAGATTTGCCGAGAGCGTTGGGTCAGAACGGCCTGAATAGGCTGAGCGTCGGCGAAACCAACGTTTTCTCCACCATAAACGATAAACGGGACTTTTGGGGTCTTCACCTAATAGGCCGCCGTGGCAGCGTTTTGCCAGAGTGCCTGCCTCGTTGTAAGCGTCTTCGTTTGTTTGCCGGGCCAGCAACTTTCATTCTCACACATGCCGCGAGTAGCTTGGTAGCCGGTATTCCAACCTTGTCGCTCGCGATCCGAAGTTGGTTCCACGTTCCGGTTGATTCGGAAAATGGCAACCGAGTTGGCTCCGCACTCTTAGCACCGCAGAATCCCAAAGAGCCGAGAGTGGTGATGATCGTCGGCAAATTCTCTTTGACTGCATTTGCTATGAACACCTCGTTCGTTTGGCTTTGTGCGTCGCGGGTGGCCCTCATTGATTGTCGAAGGGAGTTCGGCAAACGCACAACCCGAAAGACTATGTCAATTGCTTTTTTCATTCCAGGTCGTCCCGTGCAAAACGAGGAGTGGGGAGTAATTTCCTCCCAGCAGAACGCAGGCACGACCCCAGCACAATTATTCCTCCGTCAAATATCTCAGGAGAGCCGAAGTGGGCTCGGCTGGCATGCAGCAATTCGTTCAGCACTGGTTCCGGCCGGCGACGCCGGCCGGAACCAGCCTTGTCCGAACCGCTGCGCATCTCGCATGCACAAATGGCTAATAAATAGGCCTAGATATCATGCATCTCGCCAAACCGCAGCCCCCACTTCATCCCGACCCTGATCGGGACCTTGAAGTCCGGCGTGGGAGGACGTTGAAGTTCGTCCTGCAACTCGACAAGTAGGCGGACGAAGCTCCCAAAGCCTGCCTGCTTTTCATCACAAGGAACTTCCCAGATGAGTTCGTCGTGGATCTGCAACAGCAGTCTCGCTTTCGCTCGACTTGCGATTGGACGGCATCGCAAAGACATTGCCACGGTCAAGTCGGCGGTTCCACCCTGCATGACCGTATTGATAGCGCTGCGTGCGGTCGCATCGAAGCCCTCGTATTTCGCCTCCTCGACAGGTTCTCCCTTTGTGTCCAGTTTCTGAACGCGACGTATTCGCGACCAGGGTAGGTTTCGAATCGGCAGGTAATAGAGGCTAGGTTCATCAAGTTGCTTGTAGTAGCGAGTACCAATTCGCCCCCTGTTTGCGTCGTAGATGAGCCTGGGCGACTTGGGACCTTGACGATCGTGACACGGACCACACTCGATGAACGAAGCAGGTCAGGTTTCGCCGCGTCGGGCGAAGTGGCGCTGACGTCAAACCAGTAATGGTTCCCATCCTCGTAGATCAGTAGCACGCGTACCCTTGTTTCGTCCACCATCCAGCGGTGGGCAGTGACGGTTCGTGTACGGCCTCGCCAGGTTGTCACCTGGCCAGTGATCACCAATTCGCGCCGCAACAATTCGAGGTATCCGGCAACGTCGGGATAGGCATCAAACAGACGGGCTACGTACTGCTCGGCCTGCGCCTTTGGGCAGCCGAGCGTCTTCGCCAATCCGGTTGGCGTCTGGCCGTTCACCTGGGCCAATATGACCGTCTTGAACACGCCACGCTCAGCGTCCGACTTGCGAATCGTACGTCTGGGTGACGTTGGACGCGATCTGGGCGTACAAGATCACCCGTGTGATTATGAAAGTCCGCGACGAGGCGGCTTGGTGCGGTTGGGTCGAAGGTACGTGTAGGTAGTGGCGATTGGCCTTTCCAGTGTGGGTTGAACGACCGACGCCGGACCTGCTCGTAGGGGGCCAGCGCATGGCCGAGTCGAGACCACCTTTGTGCGTAGAGTTGCTGGACCCTCGTAGCAGTGTCCTGCGTACAAGAGTCGATCCGATCTGCCAATATTCGCATGTCCGCCTGGTCAATGTCGGCTCCAACAAACATGTAACCGGGCGTCGCTAACGAACAGGTTCCTGCTTCGTACTTCCGTAATGAACGCAGTTTCGGGCAGGATCACCTTTGTCTTCGCAACTTGTTGCAGGTTCGGTTTCACACTGCTGACACGACCAGTGACTTGCCTGTTCTCATCGAACGATGAATGAATTCGTCCGTCGGCAGGGTCGACGAACTTGAGATAATCACTCAACCTGTCCCGCAGACTCTCGATTTCCCGATGACCGACTATGAGCTGTAGAGAGTCCTGAATAGTTGAGGTTGCTGGTTTTCTTAAGAAGTTCGAGGAGCTTTGGCACGCCGATCGGAAGCTTTTGTCCCCTTTCGCTTCCGATAGGGAAGCACAGTAATGCCCGTAGAGCAATTGACGGAGTTGATCGTCGGACATAGTCAGACTTCGACCGTGATCACGCTGGTGTTGAGCGGAGATGGCTTCCGCAACGCCTGACAACCGCTGCAATTCCGAACCGGCGAATGCGGTGTCAGCGGCAACACCGGTCGCAAACAGATCGCAGAGTAGGTGAATGAGCGGCGAAGCAACGCTCCGGTAGTGCAGTCGCTGCCGCCTTGTCATCCTTCGCCAAAGCCGGTGGTAGAGTGCCTCCGTGACGTACAGATCGTGTGCCAAGTACAGTGTATGCGTGCGGTAGTCCACGAGGCCCATGTTTGCGTCCGGCGTGTACATTGGCCTGATGCCGCAAATCTGTGCCGCAGAGTCCTTGAGCCGGTAGTTCAGCCAACGGCGATCTTCGGTGCTTGGAGGTCCCGACGACCGGTTGTCTGCCGTTTGCCACCGTCATCCGACGAGTAGAGCCTGTCCTGGTCGAGCAACTTCAACAGGCCCTGTGTGTCCCGCACCTCGCCTCGACACTGCGAGTCCCTCACGTCGGAGCATGAGCAGGTCGAATTTGATATTGTGCCCAACGAGAATCAGGCCGGGGCGAGCAAGAGGTTCCAACGATTCGGAGATCGTCCTGTCAGTGGATCTGTATGGTGCGATACATCGTCGCTGTACATCGCCGAGTGAACAGGATGTGATTCGTGACTCGGTTGCCGAGTCGAATTCGAAAGCCGAAGCTCAGCACTCGGTCGCTGCGGACGTTCAACCCCGTCGTTTCTACATCGAACACGACAGGGCTGGACGTACGCAGCAACTCATCCTTGAGTCGCTGCGGATCGTGTGAGACCGGGCCGATCATTCGCTGTCTACCTGCTCGTCGTCGGGATACTCGATGGAACCGGTGGCGTCATACTCGTCACGTTCGCTACCGTCCCCCAGCGAATCGTCTTCATCTCCGTCGATTCCTTCGTCATCATCTCCGACGAATGCCTCCAGCCCTAACGCGGCCAGTCGCTCTGCTCCCTTAGTTGGCTTAGCCTCGACGTTGCCGGACTTCCGCTGCTCTTGTTTCTTAGCCAGGAGGATGGGCTCAAGTCGCTCTGACAGATCGACCAGGCGCTGATACACTTTGGCGGCATCGCCGACGGAGAGCTCTGCGACCGGTACATTGAGGGAGTCGATTTGCACTCGCTCGATGCCTCCTTCCGTCTTGGCGATCAAGCGCTTTGAACTTGAAGCTGGGTGGCACGAAAGGTCGGCCCGTTTTCATGGCATCGGCCCAAGCCTCGACTTGTGCCCCCTTGAGGTACCGCTGCGGCCACAGCTTTTCGCCGGTCAACTCCTCCTGGTCGTTGCTGCGACGCTCTTCGTTCTTCTTGCGGAGTGCCTTCCTGATCTCCTTCTTCCAGCGGATGAACTCGTCACGGAACTCGTCCATGCGTTTATACTTTTCGGCGACCGCAAGGAGCCTGCGACGCGATCGTGTGTGTGATGCAGTGCTCCTCGATCGCCTTGAGAACCCAGGGGGTGTCGCCCACGAGCAGATCACGCTCAAGCTGCGACTCCTTGATATTCAGCCGTCGCATGATTTCCGACTTGGGAGCACCGGAGTTGCGAAGGGAAACGGCACAACGGGATCGCTCGGTCTGACTGAGCTCTTCGCGGTCGAGATTCGCCGATGCTCCTGCCAGCTTCAATTCCAGTTCGCTGACCTCGTTGACGATGACGTTGGCGGGATGAGCGTATCGCTCGTCCAGTCGCCACAGGCGGGGTCCTTGCAAGCATCTCCAACGCCAATTTACGGCGATGACCGTCGATTACGAGGAAACCACTCTCGACCTTTTTGACAAGCAGTGGAACCAACAGCACGCCCGCCTCGCGGATGCTGTCCGCGAGCGTCTTGATTGCGGCGTCTGTGAGCTTTGCGGCGTCGCGAAAACTGTAAGTCTTGGCATCCCATTGCAGGTCGCGAATCGCTATGTCCATGCGTTGCGTCGTAATGTTCTCCCGCTTGAATGCTTCCTCAATTGCGTTGCTGACCGGTGCGGTCGTCTTTGCAGATCTTCTTCTAGCCATGACTTTCTCCAAATGAAGGACGTGGAAATTCGCTGCTCCAAATGGAGCGGCTGACGCGACAATTGTCGTCAGCGCATTTCTTGGAGACAAGCTGAGCCAGAGAGACTAGCGAGATTGCAGATTGAGTCACGACGAGACACGAGCTGACACGTCGAGCCAGAAAAAATTGCAGAATTTTGTTCGGGCCCGGTGGGCAGTTGGTTTCTGCGACTTGACGAGTCACATAGGCGGTGAAACACGACGTGTATGCGGTAGCATTTGCTGCCCGCAGGTTCGGCCGGCCGCCGGCCGAACCCGGTGATGCCTGAACCGCTACAACACTCGCAGGAGTGTACGCAAATCACACGGGAGGCAGTGGCATCGCCTCCACACAGGCGGTGACTTCGGCCTCGCTGATCTTCACGTACCGCTCCAAGAGCTGCTCGCTGGACAGACGGGCTACCTTCATGACGACGCGGGAAGGTTGCCCGGTCCGCATTGCGTTGGTCACTTGCAGGCCGCGAAAACTGTGGAAATCCACCACGGCCCAACCGTCCCGAGTTCGCACTCGGTGCGGGATCTCGGCTGCGTCCAAATCGGCTCGCAACATAGTCGGCGGCCTTATACCACCACGATCGGCTCTGCCCCCACAGCCGTTCGTCCGAAGGATGAAGCTTGAGCCAGGGGCGAAGCATTTCGGCGAACGCTTGCTGCAGTTCGATCCGGTCCTTCTTCCCCGTCTTTTTACCCCTCTTGCTGATCGTGTTCGAGGATCTCCACGTACGGCGGCTGCTCGTTCAGGTGGAAACTGGCCGGTGTGAGGCTGTGCAGTTCCTGAGCCCGGAGTCCCGTCTGGGAGGCGATCAGATAGAGCCAGTACCGCTGTTCGCCGGTAGAGGTTGCGGCGGTTTGGCTGCGTTCGCGTGGCACGAAGTAGTCTGGGCGAACGCCTCCTGGGATAGGATCGTGCGGGGGCGAGTGTTGCTCGTATCCCCCTTGATTTTGCAGGCCGTTGCCAAGGGGTCACGATCCCAGCGATCGTTGATCAACATCCAGCGGGTCCATGCACGAAAGGCTTCCAGGTACTTATTGGCAGTCGCCGTCGTTTTGAATTGGCCCTTGTCCTGCAGATCCTTGATGGCCTTGACCACTCGAACGGCGTCGACTTCGGCGTACTCGGTGAATGCAGCTTGCTCGATGACTAGCCGAATGCGTCCCTGCACCAAGTCTGCCTGTTTGTCCGTGTTGCCGACAGCGAGCAGATCTTCAACGTACTCTTGGACTGCTGCCGCGATGCTACTGTGTTGCGTTCGGAACCGAGGATCGCGAGACAACGCGATTTGGAAGACTTTGTCCTCAACGTATTCGACGAGCGCGGCGCCGGGCGACGGCCTTATCGGTCGTCGCCAGCGACACGCTGCGCACTTTGCGTGGTGGATCGCTCATGCAGTCGGAAGCGTTGGGCGTAGTACTTGGCCAGCTTGCCGTGACCGTTCTGGAAACGGCCCGGCGACCCAACCAGTTTGTAGTCAGGAAGTCGCATACGTGCCTCGACGCTGGAAGTGAAAAGACTTCCAGCGGAACAGTGGCAGCGGGGTCTGCCAATTTTCCGTGTCGAAACCACGCCGCTACGACCCACGCTGCTCCATCCAGCGGAGCAAATCAGGAAGGAACCACTTGGGATTACGCCCGTCCCGGCGTGTCGGCGGAAACGTGGGATCATTCTTGCGCGCGTCGAGTGAGAGTTCGCACCGAGAAACCGAGAATGCGGGCGGCTTCCTTACGACCCACGTAACGAAAGGCAGGGTCGTTAGAAAACGAGGAAGAAGAATCGGAACTCATGAGACTCATCCTGTACGCGTGAACGGACAACTACAACAGTTGTCTGCTTGCGTACGGACGAGCCATGCCCATAGAAATGACCCACGGGACCGAAATCGGTCAATGCACGCGGGGCAGGAGCGTTCCGTGTAAGTACGATTCGTGGCAGATGGAGCATCGACTCCAAACGTCATTTTGCTTTTCCATGGGCTGACGTCAAGCCCCGATCCCCGACTCATTCCAGGACGCACGCAATTTGGTTCCCGGTGGGTCGCGCGGTGGCTCGACGTGACGCGTGGCACGATGCGGTCTGGCGCAAAAGAAAAAGGCCGGTCAGAACGCGGTTTGTGTCGCGTCCTGACCGGCCTTGACTCGGTGTGACTGCAATGCAGTCAGCAGTGGAGGCGGCGGGAATCGAACCCGCGTCCCGAGACATTTCCATGGAAGCTTCTACGTGTGTAGTCGACTCTTTGAGTTTTCGCCCCCCGCGGCCCCAGCCGACAGGGTCCGCAAGTGACTAGCCGAGAACAGAGTTTAGCCGCCGGCGTGCTCGACATGACCAACGACGAACCGGACTTGGCGACCGACTTTTGGAACTCTCCGGTTAAGGCCCGCAGTCGGGGCTACCTGTTTCTAGGCAGCCAGTGCGAGGTTTTCCTCGGCAAATAAATTTGTGGTCAGCTTTTAACGTGGCCCACTGACCAACCACGACACGCCACTTACACTTCAAGCTATCCGGTCGAATCCAATTTCGCCCCCCAAAAATCGTTTGTTGATACCGAACGTCTGTCTAGTCGGCCCACCTGCCACCACGGGGTGCCTCCCGCGCGGCACGTTGACAGATTGCTGTATTCTACACGGACGACACCCGTTTGTGGCGTGCGATAACGCAGATTTTCCCAGTTACCGGGGGGCCGGTCGTCTCCGGCGCGAGTCATCACGCCTCCCGCCTTCAGGGCGCCAGCGCGCCGGCCATCAGGGCGGCGGCTACCACGGCGGCCAACACCACCCGATAATAACCGAACACTTCCAGACCGTGCCGCTTGAGGTAACCCACCATCCATTTGACCGCCACCACCGCCGACACCCAGGCGGCAATCGCTCCCAGCAGCATTGGCAAGCTCCCGTAAGCCTGAAACATCTCCGGACCGGCGTCCTTGAGTTTATAGACGGTCGCCGCCAGCAGCGTTACCACGCCTAACAGAAAGCTGAATTCCACAGCTGCCGAAAGGCTCAGTCCGACGGCAAGCCCACCCACGATGGTCACGAGCGAGCGACTGGTACCAGGCCACATGGCCAGGCATTGGACCAGGCCGATCACCAGAGCCAGCGGCCACGTCAGGTCCTCCAGACAGCGTCCCGGCGGCCGTTGCCCGCGAGGCCTCTGCCACCTGGCAACCGCGAGAATCGCGACACCGCCCAGGAACCAGGCCGCCACGATCGGCCACAAGCCAAACAGAACGGACTCAATCCAGTCGTTCAGGCAGACGCCCACAATCGCTGCCGGCAAGAACGCGACCACAATGTTGCAGAGCAGTCGAAAGCCAGATTCACTGCCGTCGCCCAGCCCAATCTTGGCGCCGACGCCGGTAAGCATTTGCCAGATCCGCTCTCGGTACAGACCGAGCACCGCGACAATGGCACCCGCCTGAATGCAGATCGCGTAGGCAATGGAGGCATCATTTTCCGCGATCCGCAACAGACGCTGGGTGAGGATCAGGTGACCGGTCGAACTGACCGGAAGATACTCCGTCAAGCCTTCTACCAACCCGAGAATCAGTGCTTGCCACCAGTTCATCGCGTCACATCCAATCGTCGGTTGAGGTTTCTCGCAGGGTTTCGCAGGGTCTCGTGAGGTGTCCGGATGACCCAGACTATGTCCCGATGTACAGCACCGCACGCTGATCGGCTACGTTGAAGTACCGGAGCTTTCCGGCGGCCATCGAGAAAGAGCCCCGCCCGGCTTTTCTGCGCCGTCACGTTTCGGCGTTGTGCCTGTTGCGGCGCGTCGTCGCGCACCCTGTGTTGAGCGCACTTGCAAGTGCAGGCAGCCGCTCCCCCACGCGCCTCCGGCAAAGTACAAGTTTACATCAACTTAACCGACGTTCGCTTCACGGAGAAAGAATCCGACACGACGTCGGTTCAATTGTAGTGATTGCGCGGGGTATATGACTGCCCGAAACGACGCAGAAAGGAGGTCACGGGAATGCTAATGCCTGCCAGCACCGCGTCGTAGCCGCCAACCGCGATTTGCGGCCCCTAGGACATTTGAGCTCGATTCGCCATACTACGTAATTCACACCAAACGCATGATGTACGAGGACGACGATCATTCGTCGTCCAGTCAAGACGGTGGAGGAGATCGCCCATGTATCGCAACCTAAACACGATGACGCTCGGTATTTCGGGTCGCCAAAGTGAACTGATCGAGCTGGCACTGACGTACTCGTTTCGTGGTTTGGATCTGGATATTGCCAGCATGATGAAACGCGTGCGAACCAGCGGCGCCGAACAGGCTCGCCGGTTCATGGCGAGTGCCGACATACGTGGCAGCGATTTCGCAATACCCATCGATTGGGCCTCGGAAGAAACCACTTTTCGGTCTGGGCTGGTGGAACTGAAGGAAATGGCTGCGGTCGCGGCGTCGCTGAACGCTTCAGCCGCTCTGGTGAACGTCAAGCCGGCAAGCGATGACATACCGTACCACGAACATTTTGAGATGCACCGCACTCGGCTGGGCATGCTGGCCGACATCCTCGCCGAACACAACATCAAACTGGGACTGGCGTTCTTGGCCGCGCCCGGTCACTGGAAAGGGAAGGATTATCCGTTTATCCATGAGGCTGAGGCCCTGCTGACGCTGCTCAAAACGATCGCCCGACCCAACGTCGGACTGGCTCTCGATACCTGGAACTGGTACGTGGGCGGAGGGAGTCTGGCCGAACTGACGGAAGTGCCTGGTGATCAGATCGTCTCGGTCCGGTTGGCCGATATCCAACCCGATGCAGATTTATCCAAGATCAAGGACGAGGAGCGGTATATGCCGGGCAACGGCGGGCTGGTCCATTGCGGGGCCATCCTGAAGCATCTGGCCGAGAGCAACTACTGCGGTCCCGTGACTCTCTACCCGCATTCATCGCGATTCGCCGGAATGACCCGGGATGCAATCGTGCAGCAAGCGAAGGCAACTCTAGACGACCTGTGGATCGCGGCGGGGCTCGCTCCTGGCAAAACGACCCTGCCCGCAAACACCGAATTAGGGCCTGCTGATACGGCGCCGGCCGACGTCGTGCCAGCGGATTCGGAATAAACTCTGCCAGTTCGCTCCGGGGCTGGATGTAACGGTAATTCCTGCCGCGTCGCTCGCTCTGCCGGTAAGGTGATTATCGGTTGTGCCGTTCAGTTGGCGACGAGTATGACGGCTGTAAAGTCGTCGGCGGCTGTCGCTGTCAGGTTCGCGCGGGTTTCTTTGATCGCTTCGTGGTTCCCACGACGATGAGCGGTTACGTTGACAAGATCGCGCCAGGATGAGCGCTGCGCTTCAGGAGTCTGACTGTCACGGAAGGTTTCGATGGATCGCTCTCCACCCACAAACGGATTCGTATGGGTCGGGGTCACGTTGAGTGCCCTCCTGCTACCCGCTTGCTCCGACGTTTCGTCGCCTGATCATGCAAGGCACGCGCCACGCGACGCGGCATCGTCGGTCCCGGCTGAGAGCC
Source organism: uncultured Planctomycetota bacterium (assembly GCA_963700575.1). Classification (GTDB taxonomy): domain Bacteria; phylum Planctomycetota; class Planctomycetia; order Pirellulales; family Pirellulaceae; genus JAJRVM01. The sequence continues at coordinate 20,052 of CAVOYC010000021.1, forward strand.
GGCCGGTCGTTGCGGGTCCAGCGCGGCAGCCACGGCCTGCTGCCGGCGCGGGAACAGGATCCGTGGTACCAGCCTCCCATCTGTTCGCGGCGCCCCCACTTCCCGCCGCCGATCAGGACGGCTCCGAGGCGAAAGACGCGGATCTGCTTCGTCCGGGGGACCCGGTTGTACGGGTCGCTCCAGATTGGGGTACGGCAACCGATGCGATCCGGCCCCCCCGCCGCCTTCCCGGGCTGGATCCTGCTGGGGTGCGTGAAATGGACGCCAGCACAGCCCTGACTCTGCGGATGGAACTGGGGGGAGAAGCAGCCCCCGCTGCACCGAAGGCAACAGCCATCAGGCGACTGGATCGCCTTCCTCCGCCGCCCGTAGTTGATGACGTTCGGGACCCATTTGGCGCCCCTTCGGCGGAGACCCCACGCGAGGTCCGGCGACTGCCCGAGGTGGTGGAGCGGCCAGGCGACAGCCGTGAGCAAATCCGACGATTGCCAACTGTGACCGATGAATCGGTGGCCGGCGTGGATGTGAACACCCTCCTCGAAAAGCCTGTTACGGAAGAGAGCGTTGGCGAAGATACGGTGGTCGGCCAGTCCGACCCCAGCGGTGCGGGGATTGAGTTGTTACCCCCCATGGAAGGTCCTGAGACACATCCAGAATTAGTTGTGATTCCGCCCCATCAACAACACGAAACGGTGTCTAACTCTGGTGAGACTCCCCGCGTGTCAACGGAAGCCCTCACGGATGAAGCGTTGACTCAGTCGCAGGAGTCTCTGGCGGAAGTAGCTGACCGCCCGACAGATGGAGCGAACAGAACCGCCGATGTCTCCCTGCTGGATGCGGAAGAAAGCAAGGAGCGAAACCTACCGGGCCCTTGGTATGTGCCTGACGATCACGAGCCGGGCCGTCTTGACCAGCCGGACGTGGTGGGTGCGGTCGAGGATGTGCCGCGGCGTCTGCCCGCGGTTGACGACGAGGCGGAGGAAAGCGTGAATCCCGTTCAGCTGTCTCCCCCGCTCTTTGCCTCAGACGATCTCTCGGCCGACACTCTGGCTCAAGACGTGTTTGCGCAGCAAGACCCCGACCAGGCTCCGGCCAGCGAATTCAGAATCGAGGAGCGAGATTCGTTGTTCCCTATCCCTCCAGCGTCCGCGGCACCACAGGGGCCTGGAAACGCTAGTTGCGGATCCTGATCCTATTGCACAGGATCCCCATACTTGGAGGCCGGTGGAGTTACCGATCGCCACGAACGCCTCCCGGGGTCGCGGGGCGGTGGCGCAGGGGGATGAGGCGTTTCAGGTCATTGCCCGTCGCGTCAGCGAACTCTCTCGTTGCGCGGAAGACTTGGCGTCGCGAGGTGCCTGCTTTGCTGCTCGTGCGGAAATGATCAAAGCGTTGCGAACCATCACGCAAGGACTGGATACACAACTGGGGGTCACGACGCACAGCGAGGCATTGGCACGCGCGATGCGAGCGTTTGAGGAAGCGGGTGATTTTGCACCCCAGGGATCACAGCTCGAAGCGGAACTCAACCTGGCTCAAATCGTCAGCGGGCACCGCACGACGATCCTCAAGGATATGCGTGTCGACGACATGGCTCCCCTCACGGCGCAACAGCGTTACCTGGAATACGCGCAAGAGCAATTCGCGATTGCCGGTGGAAAACTGCCGGCGGCTTCTTATGCCCTCTATGGTCTGGCGAGAATCTACACCGTCTTGGATCATGCGAAACTGGAAACGCAGACACTCTGTCTTCCGAAAGCGGTCACCCTGCATCAGGCTGCTTTGTTGGTGGACGCCTCGAATGCCAAGGCGGCCAACGAGTTGGGGGTTTTGTTGGCGCGATTCGGGCAATGGGAAGATGCCCGCCGGGTCCTGCAGCACGCGATTTCCATCCGGCCGGAACCGGAGATCTGGCACAATGTGGCGATTGTGCACCAGCGGTTGGGCGAAATCGAACTCGCGCAGCAAGCGTACCAGCAATACGAGCTGACCGCTTCGCGGCAGTCAGGTGATCCACGTGCGGGTCGAGTGGAGTCGGTGCAGTGGGTCGATCCCCAGACGTTTTCGCAAGTCAGATCCGCCCTTGCACCGTAGACAACAGACCAGATGAAGTGGGACGAGTTGCAGGTTGGAAGGGATAGGAACCCGGTTAACGAACGACAGGAATTGTGGAACTGAAAAGGACAGAGTTGTGCATCAGCCACTCGATCGAATCCAAACCACACAACGAAGACAGCGTCAATGGCGATCGGTAACACGCGTCGCGGCGACGACCGCTGTTTTGGGGCTGGTGACGGCGACGTATTGTGTGGTCCATCAGGTCGCGGCCCCTCAGCAATCGGCTCAGAATGCGATGGCGGCACGCCCCCCTGGTGCCGGGTTGCGGGTAGCGGCGACGGATCACGTCAACGCGAACCAGCAACCTCATCCCCGGCAATGGGTGGAGGTCATTGACGCGCAGGGCAACTTCAAAGCCCTGCAGCGCTGCCAGGCTCGCTGCATGCTGGGCGTCGATTGCGGCGACTGCAACACGTGTGGCGAGGCGAGCTGGGATGCCCGACGCCCCATTCCTTGGGAAACGCTGGCACAGGGTGAATACGTTGGTCCGTTTCGAGACGTGCATGTTCCTGAATATCGTCTGCGCGTGGGGGATGAACTGGAGTTCGTCTACCGATTGACTCGCGTCGAAAGCAGCCAGCCGTATGAACTGAATGTAGGCGATCGCGTACGCGTCGAGTCTTTGATCGATTCAACACTTGATCGTGACCTGGTAATTCAACCTGACGGAATGATCACGTTGCGGATGTTGGGGCAAGTCCGGGCAGCGCGTCGCAGCGTGACCGAACTGCGTGAAGAGCTGGAAGAAAGCTACAAAAAGTACTACAAGGTGCCCGCCATCACCGTCACGCCGCTGCAGGTGAACACGCGACTGGAAGATTTACGGGCGGCAGTTGACAGTCGCTACGGTCAAACGGGCGGGCAGGCGCAGCAGTCGCAGGTAACTCCCGAGGGTACGATCCAGTTGCCAGCCATCGGTTCCGTTGGAGCGCAGGGCCTGACGCTCGACGAGTTGAAACAGGAGATCGATGAACGATACAGCCAGATTGTGGATGGAATCGGCGTAACCCCGCGTCTGCTCCGCCGCGCCCCCCGGTATGTCTATGTGGTGGGCGAAGTACGTCAACCCGGTCGATTTACGCTCGAGGCCCCCACCACCGCCATGCAGGCGATCGCGTTGGCAGGCGGCTGGCACAATGGTGGAAACCTGCGCCAAATTGTTGTCTTTCGACGCGCCGCGGACTGGCGACTGATGGCCACCAAACTCGATCTTCGAGGCGCCTTGTTGGGTGAGCGCCCCTGTCCGGCAGACGAAGTCTGGATTCGCGACAGTGATATCGTGGTGGTTCCCAAGAGCCATTTGCTGCGCACCGACAACTTCATCGAGTTGCTCTTTACGCGAGGTATCTACGGCATCATGCCGATGCAGGGTATCGCGCTCAATTTCCAGAAACTCAGCTCGCTCTGACGTGCGCTGTGCGCACAACGGGAAACGGGTCACAAGAGGCGGACAGCGACGGACTTGGAAGTCCGTCGTACAACTCTTGTATGCAACGTTAGGATCGGCGAAACAATAACTGGCAGACCTTTTCTTGCCCCTCACCGGATATTGGATGGGTGCCACTTTCCTGAGCGAGCACCGAAGACTTTGCCAACAACGAGTAACGCTTACCGCGAGCGGAGCCAGTGCTCGTGACAGCTCGAAGCATCATCGAGTGCCAGCGAGTCCCAGACAGCACTGGCTCCGCTCGCGATTGACGGCTCGTGGTGATAGTTACGATTTGTGCGCTCGCTCAGGAAAGTGGCACCCGCTGTAGGAAACGCCGAAGTTATTGTGGAACCGTTCCTCAGGGTTCACCCACTCATTCGCCGGAGCGTTGTCGCCACTGCATGCCAAAGCGGCCGGCAAGATAGCTGACCGTTCCCGTGACCAAGATCATGATGAGGCACCAACCAACTTCCTGGTTCGACGAGAATTGATTGCCGTCGAGTGCGAGCAACTGCATGACCAGATTGTTCGGTGATGCAAGTAGTCTGATGCCCAGTACTGTCGCATAGAGCGTGGTGGTCAATAGCAGGAATAACGATACAACCCACACGCCGCTCCAGTCGGGAAGCTGTATCAGATACAGCATATAGACCAGATGCAAAATGGCCGCCAGCAGGATGGCCATGGCCCAAGGCTCCGTCGTCGGGTTGGCCTGCAGGCTGATTGCCGGGTCCGGACCTGGATTGATCATTGTCAGTATCACCGGAATAACACTCAACAACCCCAGCAAAGCCATGGCGGCAGCCAGTAGATGGACTCCATGAGCGTCGCGGCTCAGTACCACGCGACGCCTTAAAGTCTCGTCAATGTGGATCACGATTTCCGGCTCCGGCGTCGCCAGCGGCGGAGGCGCCGGTGGAGGTTGAGGAGCAGCGACGCCAGGGACATCTAATTCCCGATCGCACCGCGAGCAACGAATGGAGTGCCCGCTGGCATCATCCGGGGCGACCGTCAGCCGACCGCAGACGCAGGTAATGTGAAACGGCATGCGAATGGGCATCCCAAGAAGCGACGCGTCGATTTCAATCCAGTCGATTTCAATCCAATTGCGCGGTCCGTTTCCTTGCCGCATCAATCAGGCAGACTCTCAGTTCAATCATAATCATAAATAGGAGTGAGAACAGCTGCCCGTGGCCGATAATGATAAGGTACCGTCGTACGGACAAGCGATCGCATTCACGCCGCCATGGTGGGGAAAAACATGAATGGTATTGATGCTGCTGTCGGCAGCCTGCTCGCAGCCAAGCAAGCCGCGGTTCATTCCGAGATCAGCTTTGCGGTAGCGGCCAAACAGTTGGATGCCCAGCAGCAGCAGGGTCAGGCGGCGGTTCAGTTGATCGAAGCCGCTGCTCAGCTTGTGAAAGCAGCCGGCAAAGGCGCTCAAATCGACTCGCTGGCATGAATCCGCAATGGCGAGGCACGCGTCAATTCCTGACCGAGTCGCCTATCTTCTGCACGGTTGAACGCGCGGAATCTGCCGATTCTGTCTCGGGGTTTGCCTGGCCAGCCGCGCCTTTGCCTCGAAACCCAGCTGGGCCGTTGCGAGCGGTCTGCAGCTCATTTTCGATGAGATGCACGATCGTTTCGGGGTGAAACGGTTTCTCGAAAACGGCGGATACTCTCAGCTCGTGGTTCAGTTCGTCCGCATCCAGGTCGGCGGGGCTGGCGGTCAGGAAGATGATCGGCGTGTCAACATATCGACGACTCTTGCGCAACTGTCGACAAAACTCCCGTCCCGACATCACCGGCATCTTCTCGTCCGTCACCACAAAGTCAAACTGCTTCCGCTGCGCCTTCGTACAGGCATCACGACCGTTTCGCGCAATGTTCACAAAAAACCCCGCCCGCTGGAGGCTCAGCTGGAGTCTCTTCGCTACGACAAACGAATCTTCGACTACAAGAACATTGGCTCTGGCGATGATCTTTCTCCCGTACGACGTTCTCTATAAATATAGCACCAAGAAGTGGTGACTCACGCTAATCGTAATTACCCCTACGACCTCCACAGGCCATTTCCCTTGCGAGGCCCAGGGTGTCTGAAGGTATGAATTGCGTGACAGAAAGAAATCCCCCAGGCCCGATGGCCCCATTCTCCCGGGCACTTCGTTCATTCTCAGAAACTCTTGGGCGGATGGAGTGTCTGCGATTGTGGGCTGGCGAGACCCACATCAACATGTTTCCCGCCGTCAGATAGCCAGAGCGGACGGGTCACCGTCCCTGATCGTCAACGGGCTGCGAGGCCTTTGTACCAGACGGTACGGCATGCTGGATACCGCGGCTTCAAGAACGTGCCGCGGACCATGCAGGTTTGCCGCCTGTTGAAACTTACGATACGCTACAATGGCGGGCGGAGTGCAAAAGGTATTCGAATCTCCAGCGGAGCGAATGGCGTGCGGAACATATTCTTGGGAATCGTGTTGACCTCATTGGTTGGCACTCTGCCGGGCCGGGCAGATGAACCAACTCACGATGGCGAGGCCGATTTCCGTGTCCAAGCGCAGCCTGGCAAGGGCTCGGCCCTGCGCGTGGAGATGGGAAGAGAACTGCCGGGGATTTCCTATTTGAGTTGGGACACCGAAGGAGGCAACCGGCTCGAAACGAACCTCTTGCGGAGCGGCAAGCTCGTGACGCTTCGCCTACGGCAGGGCGGTCAATGGAAATCGGCCGTCGAGTTCCCTGCCGAGAGGATAACGACCGGAACGCGAGCAGCGCAATATCGCCTGACAATCACGCCCGAAAGTGAGTTGAACTGGACTGTTTCGTCAACAGCCAGTCGGCTCACTATGAAATTTTCGGCAACAGGATCGCTGCCTGACCAGGTAGATGGCCTGGAGCTGGTATTCCCGTTCGACCCTCGCCAGACACCCACAACAGTGATTCCCAGTCGCTGGGCCGACAACGGCGAGCTGAGCTTGCCGGCAATCATCAGTGCGCCGGATTTCGGCCAGATGATACTGGCCGACTCGTCCAACCGGCAACTGACAGCTCGCCTGGAGGGAAGTCGCAGCGACAAGAGCGTGGACCTGATCGTGCAACTACCGGTCCTCCGCGCGAACCGAGGATTGTACCTTGGCTCTGAATCCTTTTCGGCTGTCAACTCCGGCCGGTCTACGGGACATCGAGCGATGGGAAATGGCCCGGCGAGGCTGGTTCGGAGCCATTCAGCCGAGCAGCAAGTGGGGTGAGCAGGATCGTCCGTTCAGTGCCCCGGCGGGTATCTTGGGCAACAACGTGATCAGCGATCCCGCCAGTTGTTCGCTCTGGTTCTACGCGGACCAGGCATTTTGGACTCCCCGTATTACGCCGGACATTTCGCTGGCAGAACTGGTTCGGCGGAGCGTCGATTGGTGGCTGGACAACCGCACGCGTCCGACCGGAGAAGTCATCTGCTACTGGGACTTTGGCAATTTCCTGGATGCGAATGCTGGTCCCTTGATCGCCGCCTGGGACTACGTTGAGTCGAGTGGCGATAAGACGTGGCTGCGACGTCGCATCGACCGACTGGAGTTCATCGCCGAGTTCCTGGCGCGACGCGACACGGACGGTGATGGACTGGTCGAAGCCGTACAAAGTGGCAATCGGGGAACGTTGCGCCAGCCCGGCCGTTCCTGTGCCTGGTGGGATGCGCTCAACTGCGGACACAAGGATGGCTACACAAATGCGTTGATATACCGGGCTTGGCGTTGCCTGGCGGACCTGGAACAACAGCTTGGCCGCCACGTACAACACGCTCGCTACACTACCTTGGCAGACAACCTCAAGGCTGCTTACGGCAAGACGCTTTACAATCCGGCAACCGGTTGGCTGGCCTGGTGGAAGAGTGAAGATGGCGAATTGCACGATTATGCATCACCCGTGGTCAACGGCTTAGCCATCGAATACGGCCTGGTGGAATCTGCTCAGGGTCGTGAGATCCTTAACCGACTGTGGCACAAAATTGAGGAGGTTGGCTTCCAGCGATTCGATCTCGGCATACCACCTATGCTGGTTCCCGTGCACCGCAGCGACTATCTCTTGCCGGACGCCATCGGCATTCCACAACGCGAAGACGGCTCCGACACGTTTGGGCACTACATGAACGGCGGTATCACGGCAGGACAAACGCTCCACTTCCTGGCAGCCCACTATGTGGTCGGCCAGCCGGAGCGGGCGGACAGGGTGCTCGACGCGATGCTCTCCCGGCAGGCGGAAGGGAAATTCCAAAATGGCGTCCAGGACGCTGGCGGAAAAGGCGTTGATTGGACGGACTGGACTGGCCAGTGCACTGGATACGAGGGTTATCTGGCCGACAGTTTTCGCTTCTTGCAGGCCGTCTTGTTGCGCGAGCCTGAAATGCGGGAACGATACTACCGACCGCTGAATGCTGGACTTGAACCCAACCAGTGAACAGCTCCAGGCTCTGATGGCTCCATTGCAGCACAGTTTTCGGCCGCAGCCAAAGAGGCCGCCAGTTGGCCCATATCTTGGTATAGTAATTGTCACACCCGTAACCAACGATCCGAGGTCTCTGGGGCGATAGCGTATTCAGCAACAGGCGAACGCGAGAGTCGAACTCGACTTCCTCCCGCCCAGTGAAAGCGGATACCGCATCCATCACCGAAGTTCGCATGCGCGTCTTCTCGGAGCCCCACCGAAAAAACTCCTTTCCTGATCACAGAAACCAACTGGAGCAGATCCATGCACCGAAACGTGAAAACCGGCGCGATCAACATCTTTGTGTTTCTTTTGCCAATCATATCGGCCACCGCACAGCAGACCCAGGAGCCACCTTCGTTCGAGCAGCACATCAAGACCCATACTGCGTCCCGCGAGGAAATCGACGTGTTCCTGCATGAAATGTCGTGGGCGCAGTTTGATCCTGAGGTAGGATACATTCTCGGAAACTTCGTGCCGCGGGACGGCCTGGATGGAAGCTCCACTATCTCCACCGTCCAACCCAATGGGGCACGCACTTCTTTCGTGTACAAGGGTAAACCGTGCCGCATCAACACGTACGGCAACAGCTTCACACTCTGCCATCAAGTCAGTGACGGCGAGACCTGGCAGGAGTATCTTGCGGCCCATTTGGGAGAACCCATTCGCAATTATGGCATGGGTGGGTTCGGAGTCTATCAAGCGTACCGGCGCATGCTGCGCGAGGAACAAACGGAACACCAGGCGAAATACGTGATGCTCTATATTTGGGGAGACGATCACATCCGCAGCCTGCTCCGCTGCCGATACATGCTGACGGCGTCATGGAATCGCGCCCAGGACAACAAAGAAGGCAAAGGACGGATGTTCCACGGCAACTTCTGGTCCAACCTGGAGATGAACCTGACAAGCGGCAAGTTGGAAGAGAAAGAGAGCCTCGTGCGCACGCCAGACGAGCTGTACCATATGACGGATCCAGACTGGATGGCTGAGCACCTGCGAGACGACCTGGCCCTGCAAATGAGTCTCTACGCCCGCGGCGCCATCAACGACATCAGCGTTGCCAAACTGAAACAACTTAACAGCCACCTGAACAAGCCGCTGAGTTTGGCCGACGACCAGATCCCCAAAGAGACCGTGGCATCCCTTCTGGACGCCTATTCACTGGCCGCGACCAAGGCGATTCTCAACAAAGCCAAGACGTTCACCCTCAAGCATGACAAGAAACTCTTGATCATCCTTCTGGACCCCTACCGAGTCACGCGCACGCTGCTGCAGGGCGGTTCACGGTATGATCAAGAGATCGTCGACTTCCTGCACGAAAACGACTTCACGGTCTTTGATATGAATCTGGTACATGGCGAGGATTTCAAGAGCTTCAATCTGAGCGTCGACGGCTACTTCAAGCGGTATTTTATCGGCCATTACAGTCCGGCGGGAAATCATTTCTTCGCGTACGCCATCAAAGACGTCGTCGTGGACTGGCTGGATCCCAAGCCGCTCCCCTACCGTGACACGACTCAACAGATTATCGACTTCAAGGGGTATCTGCAGGAGTATTGACCGGTTGCCAGCCCGGATTCACGTCGAGAGCGCAACAATGCATCAATACCTGGGCAGGCTTGGCTGATTTCTCGATGGAACGCCTTTGATGCGTTGCAGGGCTTGCTGCCGAATCGCGATCCCGAAGGCATAAAACAGCTCACGCTGCGCCAGATAGGCCCAGGGGGTATCCTTGTTCTGGCGAGCGCAGCGCGCAAGCAACCTTCGAGCCTCGTCCGACCGACGCTGAAAATCCTCGCCGGACTTCATCTCCCGGCTGGCCAGAAAAGAAATGAAATTGGTCGTGTCGTCCAGGAATTCTGGATCCGCCAGCCATTCACAGGTCAACCGATACTCCTCCAGCCGCACGCTGGTGGCCAACAAACGTCCGCGGGTCAAATCGTACCAGGCACGCCACCTCGGCGAGTCCTCCTGGACATACAATTCGTCTAATCCCCTGTTAATGTCTCCATCCGCGCTCACATGCATGAGTGCTTCGTCAACGAGTCTCGCGCTGCGGTCGGCTTGCCGCACGAGACCTGCGCCGCAGTGCGCAGCTGGCTGGCAAACTGCTTTGGCTGCAGGTAGGGCGCTTCAAATCGGTGCGGGGGGATGGGTGATTCTTCACCAAAAAGCATCAGCGGAGGAACACTCAGCTGCGTCCGTCCGCGGGTTACCTTCACGGCCTGGGAGATGGCCAATCGCAACGGATGAAGCTCGATCCGCGCCGCGTAGTCTGCCGCGGAACCGTAGTGAGGAAGATAGTCCTTCAGAACATCCAGGTCAAATGGCGGACGATCCGACGGCTTGTCGAAAATCGTGAAAGTACCGCCGGTCTCGACTGCCAGGCGTGTCAGCGCATATGGGCTGAAGCCGGAACTGATCCCAGCCAGATCGCGCCCGCCATACCAGGCGGGAAGCTGCAGACTTCTCTCACCAGCCTCCCCACGAAGTGGAGAGCGCATGCGGAACCAATAGTCCAGCCGAATCCGTTCCTCCATGGGCGAATCTGGTCCGCGAGTGACCGGCAGCAAATACTCCAAGTCCGTTTTTGGATCGGTATAGGCGTGAAATCCCGTGTCCGCCCCCAACACGGCGGAAGGCCCCACCACGTGCACGGCCACGTCCCGGCCGCGACACAAGCGGATGACCTGCTCCAACTTCCCCGCATCGTCCCCGCTTTCATCCGTCCAGACGACAAGCATTAACGAGTGCCGTTGCGATGACGCACCGTACGTCTCCACGCATTGCGCCATGGCGGCGAAGACGTTTTCGATCCCGGATGGGTCGACCGGCATGTCTCGAATCGAATCGACCACTCGTTCGCGCGACGCCGTCGGTCGAACAAGCTCTTTCATGCGCGATCCAAAAGAGACGACCGTATTCAGTAGCCGCGGAGACGTGTCAGAGGAGTCGCCCGCGGCAAGGTCCGACAGAAAGGACTCCAAACGGACTGCGATTCGTTGCCGGTCATCGACCAGGCTGTTCGATGCATCGAACAGCCAGACCACCGAGAGGTCGCCTTCCCGCAAAACCCCACGCATCGCCTGCGTGATACCGTCCACGGCGCCTTCGACTGAGGATGCCCGCTTCAGCGAGCCACCATCGTCAACAAGTTCTTGATTACCTACTGGTGTCACTGCGAGATCCTGGAAGGCAATTTCGAGCGATCTCGGAACCCCTTCCAAGAACGGCCATTCGGGAACACTCGCCAGCGGATCGGCTACCGGAGGGGGTACGTTGACTTCGGCGTCCATGCGCACCGACAAATCGTCCACGTCAATCGCGTCGGTCGGATCCGTCGCGCTGCTGAGCCAGATACCAACCTCACGGATCGCCGGCGCAAACAGATAGAGAGGACCGCGAGAAGTACCGCGTGAAAAAACGCGGACACCAAGAAAGGGAGTGAATTCTGAAATCTTTGTCGCCTGAAGAAGCTCTCTTGCGGCATCATCGTCCCCGGACCAGTCGCCAAGCGGTGAAGAAGACTCCCTTGCCGCAACCATTTTACCGCCTTGGCTCGCCTTTCGACAAGCAAGTAGCCAGCGCCTGCCGGGCAAGTGGTGACTGAGGGGCAGGCGTGTTGCCTGTCATCGATGCGCTCCTTAACCCGGATTATTCACGTAGGGTGGGTCAAGCTCGCGAAAAGTATTGGTGGGTATTCACAAGCCGATCCATGCTGCAGAAGCAGTCTGCGGCTGTGCGGTCGGAAAACGAGCGCGAAGACCCACCAGCGACACGGCTTGTTAGACCCACCCTGCAATCTGGCAAGAAATTCGGGCTAGACGCACCACAGATCAAGCACATCAACCTGTCACTGGTCGCTCCGGCCCACCACGCTTGCTGTGACCGCAAGCCATCTGATACAGTGACCGGCGTCCTGACTGCCGCGCGTAACGATCAGGGAAGCGAACCCCAGCGCTCCGGCCGGCGTGGTTCCGCCGCGACTCGCGTTGGTCCCGCGGCGGGTCGTCACAAGGCCAAACAAGCGTGATTCTGGTCACGTTTTTGATCGGTCTCGGGCTAGGTATTTCGTGCTTTGGATTTCAGGAGCGGAGCCCCTCGCCATGTTTACGGGGCGTTCTCGCTGTCGCACCGAGCGCCTGCGTCCCTCTCATCACCGTCTGGAGGAGACCGCCATGATCCGCAAGTCGATCCGATTCTCAGCACAGCCATGTCGTCGCTGTTGAGTTGATCAGGAACCGCCATGGAGTGACGTGCGCCGATGGATCGAGAACCGCTGGTGCTCAGGACGCATGCTGGCCAAACAGAGATGGCAGAGTTTGTTCCGCACATTCTCGCCTATGCAGGTTCCATTGCGGGACACCTGGCAGCACCATTTCCTGCGTACTATCGCCAGTGGAAAGCTTTGCAACGCCTCATGTTTGGCTTGGAAAGCCTCGAATGGCCAGGCGCCGCAGTCAACGGAGGCGATGACGCCGGCTTGACGCATTACTTCGGCGTGCAGTCGGGATTCGCACTTGTCTGTCAATCCTTGGTTGGCGAGTCGTTGTGGGGTTCGACCTCCTTCGACCAGTCCCTGGTTGCCAATCCTGTTGGAGGTCGTGTCTTCCTCTCGGCAGTACACTGTTATTTCACGGCGGCGTGGACCCAAAAAAGCCTGGCCAGCGCGGCTCGTCCGAGACATGGTGGAGTTCAGGAACAAGGTCTTCGACAGTGCCAGTCCTGCCGAAACCTTGAGCTCGTTGTACCAGCATCTGTTTCCCCCGGTTGTGCGGCGGCGTCTGGGCGAATTCCATACCCCCGCCGATCTGGCAAATCACCTGGTCTCGGAAACCGGTTATCCCGCGGAAAAGGAACGCCCACGACTCTGTGATCCGGCGTGCGGCTGTGGCATATTCCTCGAGCAGGCGATCAAGCGATGGAGAAATGCTCGGTCTGGCAGACTCGATCACATCTTGAGCTGTGTCGTAGGACTTGAGTTGAATCCCGCGTCGCTCATTCGGCGCCTGGACCTCGTATATTCTGGCGGTTTCCGACCTGATCCGACGGAAGAAGTCCCCGGTTCGGATACCCGTCCTCTGGGTCGATTCACTCGCGCTTCCCGTTTGGGCCGCAGGTAGCGGGAAAGAACAGTTGGTGGCTGAACTGGCCGGAAAGAGCATCGTGCTCGCCGACACCCGCGGAGAAGGATTAAGCGGTCAGGATCTGAATGCGACTGCGTCGCCGCGCAGGCAGGGCCCGGGGCAAAGGGCTGGAAAACCCGGCCATGCCGATGGCGGGCTGGAGAATCGCCTGTCGAGTATGAAGGAATTGCTGGGCGAATGCACCTCGCAAGAAGAGCGTTGTATCTGGCGGATCTTGTCTGGGGAAATAAAACGCCTTGGAGATCTCGTTCCGTTTGATTTCGTGGTCGGCAATCCGGCCTGGATCAACTGGGAGGACCTGCCTGCTGACTTTCGCGGCAACGTATCGAACCGCGTCCGAGAGTACGGATTAATGAGCCCGGGCAGGACTGTAGGGGCCATCAAGATCGACCTCAGCGGCCTTTCCCTGCTGATGGCCGCTGATCGATTGCTTGGGGAGGGCGGGGTTCTTGGCTACGTGCTCACCCAGGCGGCACTCAAGGCCAAATCGATGTCCGGCCTGCGCCGGTTCACGTTGCCAGATGGCACGCCACTTCGACCCCTCGTGGCACACGACTTTTCCAGCGTGCAATTGTTCTCCGGCGCGACGAACCGCACGGCGTCTCTCGTCGTCCGAAAAGGCCTGTCACCGGTGTACCCGGTGCCTACGATTCATTGGTCCAACAGAATCCTGGGTACGGGACGGGTAGATGGAGCAACACGCCGCGTGCCAAGTCCCCGGACGGCAATGTCCGAACGCTGATGCCGCGGCCATTCGCGTCCGTTCCGCTGGGGGACGAACCATCGGCGCCCTGGGTGTCGATCCCCGAGAAATTGCTCCCCGTGCTAGGAGACTTCATGGGTCAGCAGCGGACGTATCGCCCTCGTCTGGGTGTCAACGCCGCCGGTGGCAGTGCGATTTTTTGGGGACACGCCAAACCCCATCAACGCAAGACGGTACTCTTCGAGAACGATCACCGCGCAGGCAGGATCACAGGGCCTCAAATCGGCTGGTCGCCCGTGGAAAGGGAGTTGCTTTATCCCTTTGCAAAAGGTCGCGACATTCACCGGTGGCGAGTTTCCCTGAGTGAACGCGTCATCCTCGTCCCACACACGGCAGATTCGGGAATGAAAGCCGTGCAACGAAAATGAAATGCAATTGCGTTTTCCGGCCGCCTGGAGTTTCCTGAACAAACCCGCCGTGCGACAAATGCTGTCCAACCGGTGCGCACTTCGTCGCTGGGGTGGCAGCAGCCAATTCAAGTGGTACGGTCTGTTCGAGATTGGCCCCTATTCATTCTCACCTTTCAAAGTGGTCTATCGCGGTCAAGTCGCCACGGACTTTGTCGCGGCCGTGATGAGCCAACATGATCATCCGCAGTTGGGAACTCGACTGATCATCCCGGATCAAACCGTCAATTTCGTCCCCTGCGAATCAGAATTTGAAGCGTATTACCTGTGCGGACTGTTCAATTCGTCATTTATAAGACTCTTATACCGGTGTCTGAACTATAAACATCCTGGTACGTACTTTGTTCAGTCGTTACGGATACCGGTGTTCTCCCCCGCCAATCCGGACCACATGCGACTGGCAGAAGCCGCCCGAAACATCGCTACCGCTCTTCGGCTGGGCGCAGAGAAACCGGAAGTCGATGCTCTCGAAAACACGTGCGACGAACGGGTCGGCAGTATGTATGGCCTTGACCGGAGGGCCCTGGACGCCGTGCGTGGAGAGTTCTGACGGCCCAGTCGCGAAATCACCTCGCGACGGTTCTATACCGTCGCCGCCCCGCCCTCTGCCGCTGCGTCGTGGTTTTCAGCTTAGAACTCGTCCGGAAATAAGTTACCGCATTTGTCGCCCCTCACCCTACCCTCTCCCCCGCTATTCCCGCTCCGCGGGGCGGTGGAGAGGGAAGCGGAACCGGTAACTTATTTCCCGACGAGTCCTTAGTGCTTTGGCACGCATAAGAATGAGGGTTGCGCCAAGACCAATGCACGACACCGCGTACACGCGGTGTGGCGCCGAGATGGTAGCCCATTTCGACCGACGAGGACGCGGTGTCGTATGCCGTTGAAAACTACGCTAGACCCCAGTTCCTAGAGCTGACCAGGCATTCGGCTATCTGATGTGTCGGCCTGGCCCCTCAGGCGCAGAAAGCCCTTGGCCGGCACGACGATCGCTGGCGACTGCTGCCTGTTGTGGACCACCTCAGTAAAGGGTCGAACGCCGTTCGGCCAGGTTTTTTTACATACGTTGGGGGAGCAGCATGTCGCGAAATCGGGATTCGGAGTGTGTCTCAGAACATTGTGCTTTCACGCCGGATGGTTTTGCCCGGACGAGAGCCCCGCAATTCCCGTGGAAAACGCCACCAGACCAACGATCGTGCCTCCTCACCACCCCCACGAACGCTATGTGCACACAGAAACTAGGGGGCCTGTTAAGAATATATAAATAAGGAGATTTTTGCGGGCCAGACTCTTGCGAATTCTGCTGGGGGGGCCTATTATGGTTGAAGATTTGACACATCGGTACACCCTGCTTTTCTGCACGTACAACAAGGAGTGGCAGCAATGAGGTTATCAAAGGTATTTTCACTTGCATTGGGTTGTGCCCTGTTTTTCGGGGGCAGCATGGCGTTCGGAGAGTTGATCGTTAATGGGGACTTTGAACTGGGAGGCGTCGCATTCAAGAGCGACTACATGTTCGATACTTCCAATGGTTTGAATGGAGAAGATGAAGGGCAGTTCTCTGTCAACGCGGCTCCGCAACTTTGGAACATGAACTTTACGAATCCAGGGCCCGCCGGCAATTCGATGCTTGTTGTGAATGGGAGCTCGGACAGCTGGAACCGTGTCTGGTCCCAGAAGATATCCGTTGAAGCGGGTGTCCAGTACGATGTGTCTTTTGACGCGGCCAGTCTTTTTCCTGACAACCCGGCAAATCTGGCGTTCTACGTCGGCACGGATCCGGGAAATCCTTTCGCCCTGCAGCAAGTTACTACACTTCAGTTGGACGGGACGGTCGGCGATGGCGCGTGGACCAGCACGCTGCCTGCGATGTTCATAGCCAGCATGACGGGCGAGGTAGCAGTCTTCATCACGGATTTGAATCAGATGGTGCATGGGAACGATTTTGCCATCGACAACATCAGCGTGGTAGACATGGGAATCCCGGTTCCGGAACCCTCGTCACTGGCGTTGCTGGGTATCGGATCGATGTTTGGATTGGCCGTCTATAGCCGTCGGCGACGCTCCAAGGCATAACGCGACAAACTCTCGGTATTTCAAAGGCCACTCGGTACACCGAGTGGCCTTTTTTGTGCGCGTGGTACTGTCACTCCTGCTCCGCGACCTTCCAGCCCAGCACGGCGCCAATCAGCACGGTAATGCCCATCGGTATGGCATACACAACAAACAGATCTCTGGATCGGGCACCGGCTACCGAGCTGATACCGCTTCCGGTAAACAGAGCGAGTATCAACGCGACAAAAACGACGAACACAAAGACGTTGCATGCCATGAACGCTGCATACCGAACGTTCTTCCATCCAAGACTGCGGACGGCTGCAAACGCGGCAACACCGGAAATGATCCATGCAATGGCCACGCTCAGAGCGGCTTCTTGAATCAACGGTGTCTCGCGATCTGCCGTGAGCTGCTGCTGTTTTGCCAGTGTTGGGGCAACTGAGGAAGCTGGCAGTGACCTGCTAATGGCCGGCCAAGCCAGAAACACCAGCCAGATCAGTAGCGGAGCGATGCTGAAAGTGAAGAGCAATCCGCACAGGCCGAACTGGAACGCGCCGATTTTGTAGCGGCCGAGGTGTGTCAGCCGCTGTTGAATGATTTCCTCTGCCCGCGTCACATCGTCGTCGTGCATTCGTAGTACTCGCCAAGATGGTTTCCCGCCTCTGCAGAAATGGGCCAGCCGGCAGCAATTTCAATTTGCCGTAATGCAGCGCACGTACGGAGCACGAAACCGCGCACTCGTCCGTCGATACCGCGGTCGCCAGCACGCTGGTCCGCAGCGCAACGTGGCCGCGGCCAGCCTGGCACACCGCTGCCGTTCCTGCTTCCGTTTGGCGAAAACGATGGAATTACGGCGTTACTTGTGGTACCGTCGTGCGTGGAGGCGAACTCTCTGGGCCTGGGTCTTGCCGGCACACCGATGCAACCCAAATGCACCGTCTGAATTCAGGTTCTGATCCACAGCTCGCAGTTCTACCTTTCGAAAGAATGATCAAGGAGCCGGGGAAGGGACTTGGAAACACTTCTCACTACTGTTCGCGGAGGTACATATCATGGCGTTAGAAAGCATTCATGCCTGTGATTGTTCCAATGGTTTTACTTACGTAGGAGAAATCAGTATTCAAAAGGTCTCAGGACACGGCACGACTCCAGCCAAAGAAGAGGTTGCCGTATCGAACTACTATGTCATATCGACGAAGATGCTCGTGGATCGGACCTGGACCAAGGAAATCGATGAAGAACACAAGGAGCACCTGAAATACGTACCCTTTTCAAAAGTCGCCAGCATGTTGTATAGCAAATTGAAAGACCAAGGCGTCCTGAACCGCAAACAAGTCAAGTTGCCGAGTATTGACGCGAACCACGAATTGGATTTCTAGCGCGGTTCGGCCCGGAACGCGAGTTCCGCGTAGAGTCGGCGCCGCCCGATCCACATGTCTACAGACAGGGACGTGTCCGTTCCTTGCCGTTTGTCTATCCGCTCGCTTCGAGCACCGCTTATGCCTGAGCCATCGCCAGATAAACTTTCCGAATAGCTTGGACGATGTCGCGCACATCGTCGTCGGTAAAGTTGGGATCCATGATGACGCCACCCGCACGATGCAAGATGTCGATCGTCCGCGGGCAAGATTCGCTGCCGTAGCGAATTGCCTTGCCTTCAGGAGTATTAAAAGAAGGCCACTCGGGATGAATGGTCACTTTGTTCTCGATCCGCGCGTCGGTCGGGAGGATTGCCGAACCACCTGGCGGTGACGCTGAAATCCCTTCGGCCCGCATCGCACGCAAGAACCTGTCGCGCTGCTCCCGGCTGCCAAACTCCAGGAACACCCCTACTCCCAGGTCTCCCTCCAAGTCTGGTGTCTTCCGCAATTTGAGTCCCGGCAGGTCGGCGATCCCCTCGCGCACCTTCCGCGAATTCTTGCGCAAACCACCGCAGATGATTTCCAGCTTCTGCAGCTGCCCTTTGAGCACCGCCCCTGTGAACTCGTTCATCCGGAAGTTGCACGACGCGAAAGCAGCCATCAGGCCCCCGCCCAATGCTTCGGTGTACGGCGAACGGAGCACACCGACATCATGGAACCGCACCGCGCGTTCAAACAGCTTCGGATCGCTGGTGATCACAGCACCCCCTTCGCCCGCGGTGATGCTTTTGCTGAGCTGGAAGCTGTTGATGCCGATGTCGCCGATCGATCCCACGTACTTGCCCTTGTAACGGCCGCCCAAGCATTGAGCACAATCTTCGAGCACCAGAAGCTTGTGTCTTCGTGCGATCTCCATGATCGGGTCCAGGTCGGCCGGGCATCCCTGCAGGTGCACGGCGATGATCGCCTTGGTTCGCGGCGTGATCTTCGACTCGATGTCGCCGGGATCAATGTCAAACGATTCATCAATTTCGGCGAACACCGGCAGGGCGCCCGAGAGAACGATGGCATCATAGTCGGCGTACCAGGTCCAGGCGGGAAGTATCACTTCGTCACCAGGACCGATTTCCAAGGCCGCCATCGCGGTGTACAGAGCCGTAGTCCCGGAGGTTACACCCAACGCATACTTGACACCTATGTGGCTGGCATACGCCTCTTCGAACTGCAGAACCTTGGAGTTTTCGCCCCACCAGCGGAAAGGATATTTCGATTCGAGGACGTCGATCAGTTCCTGTTTTTCCACGTCGTCATAGAATTGAGGTCCGTAAGGCTGATAATGCAGCATGTTTTTCCGCACCGGCTCGCCTCCGTCCATTGCCAGCTTGCCCGCGTCGGCGGCGACAGCCGGCAACGCGGCACCCGCAGCACTCCCCGCCAAAACGGATGCGGCACCCACAGCGCCGATGGTCTCCAGAAACTCGCGCCGATTCGCTACTCTCTCGTTCATGAGACGCTCCTTTCAAAGTGTTCGGGAAGGCTTGCGCGTACAGTTGACGACACAAAGCAGCGCGCCGGTCAACCGCACACGGTTTGACTCAACTACGTGAAACCGAGAAAAATCCCTCGTTCGCCCGCGACTACCAGTATCGGTCCGAAACACACCGCGGGTCAATGCGGGAGGAGATAATGTGCCGCGAGATGCTTATTAGCCGATGATGGCAAGAACCGTGGATCCACACGCATTGCCATGGACGTGGAAAGCAGGCCGGCGCCAGGGGATGCCGCACAAGAGGGGCCTGGCCGGATGCGAGTTAAAGGGGCCCAGTCGCGCCAAGCAACCTCGGGATGACCCGACCTGGGGCCCCAACCGACCACAAGAGTCATTGCCGATTCGCTGGCGCGGTCCTTGCCCCGCGCGGTAAACCGGAATGTCCCCCTGGCTCGATTGACGGTTGGCTGAAGTAGGGGTTGACGATCATCCGCTGCGGTGGCTGCATTTGCTGCTTTCTCGCACAGACCGTGTCCAGTTCAACCTGCACCATGGACGTGATTCGGCCACGTGTGCGAACGGGGGTTGGAACAGCTGTTGGTGCGTTCTCCGTTGTGAATTCTGGCACCAGCTCAAGCCGGCAAGCACACCGAAAAGGCTCGTGAACGAGCCTCCGGCGTTGAGGCTTAGCGCCGCAACCACCCCGGCATGAAGAGGCTGTCTGACTGCTCGCAGGCGATCGCACGCAGTCTTCCCTCGGTTTGGCTGACTTTCGTGCGATGACTGAATTCGCGTTCGAGGATCATAAGGCTTCGGGCGGGTCGGGCTAGTCGCTGTTCAAGCCGCGCGCACACCAGTGCGCCCGGGTTTTTCGAGTATCTAGTTGGACAGCGCCACTTTCACTTTTTTGATCCTCTTGAAGCCTTGTTTGCACGGGCTCTATCGCCACCGGGCTGGTCCCGGTGGTAGAACGTTTGACAACTACCGTCGATCTTGGCCACCCAGGAGTTTCCTTCCTGCCGGCCCTCGCCGCCTCTGGCGGCGAGGGCCGGCAGGAAGGTTCGTCTTTCGCCTGACAGAGTAGTCACCAAACGTAGAACCACCGGGACGAGCCCGGTGGCGAGGGACTGTTACGGAGACACGCGTTTACGCGCATCCATCGCTGCAAAATGGCGCTGTACAACTAGACAGCGTCGTCGTCCCTGCGAGCTGCCAAACGCTGAGCAGCCAGACAGCCTCTGAATGCACGGGCCTAGTACTCTGTCAACATCAACGATTAGGGTGAAGCGTTGTTCTCAACCGCGTACGACACCGCTGCCACGCGGTGTCGAAAAGGGGGGCCGCAATTTGCGGCGCAATGGCGCGCGGATGTCCATCGTACATTCGTCCTGGCACAACCCTAATTCTCAAACATGACAAAACACTAGTATCGCCGTGCGGCCACGGCTGGTGAACCAGACGCTCAATGGTGGCGATTGGCGTTGTAACAGGCCCCAATCAGAAAACGGACGACCAATTTGGTCGTCCGTTTGAAATGTCGTGCTGAAGTGCGGCGCGTCAGGCTGCCCGCTGCTTGCGGCGACGGCGAAAACCAACCACCCCAACCGCGGCGAACGCCATACCCCACAAGGCCAGCGATGCCGGTTCGGGAACCTCGATCAGCTGGAAGGGGACGGCACCATTTGTCGCACCCAATAATCCATTGCCAGTGATTGTCCCGTCCGACTTTCGTTGCAAGTATCCGTTTCCTCCCGCGACAATATTGGCACCTGTTCTAAGGGTGTCGCCGTAGAGACTTACCCAATACTTGCCGGCATCCAGATCAATCCAACCACCAACATTAAGATCAAAAACGACATCGTACTGGTTAACCGCGCCACCCGGGGGTATGGGGTCAACGTCGGGGTCGGGTGACGGCAACACGTTGTACGTCCTCGTCACATTTTCGGACGTCAAAACCTTTTGAGTGCCAGGCACGACAGCACCGAGGCCGCCAGGAAGGAGAGAATTATAGCTACGAATCTCGAACGTGTAGCTCGCGGGCACGGGGCCATCGCGAAACAAGAAAGACGCGCCCATGAGGGTAGTATCGTGGTCCAGCATGAAATCGTCCCAAACCGTCCATTGGTCTGGAAGTCCCGAATTGACGTAAGCCGTTCCGTTTGTGTTATTCGCCGCAAAGTCCGTAAAATAATTGTCTATTACAACCTGCTGCGCCTGCACTTGTGCGGCCGCTGTGACGACCATGATCGCCATAAAGGCTGCCGCCCATCTCGTAACCTTTGACATAACGTGTCTTCCTATCTCTCAGGGTGCCTCTGTTGCCTCTGATCCGTCGCGGTTCCCGCTCGTAGCAATTTTCAAGGGTGTAGCGTCCAGGGGGAACCCCGGAGGATTCTTGATCCCGCGCATTAGTTATTAACTGATAGTCGCCGGAAGGACGTTCCTTACAAAACATTTGCCTAAATTCTCACAAATACCACCTTCGACCAAAACAGAAACACCCACAAGATGTAAAAACAGCCTGCGGATAACTTATCCCCGTGGCGGCGGCTTTCAGCCGCCGGACTGCGGCAGGATGCCGCAGCCACTTGACGGTCATACGACTGATTGAGACACGCTGGCGAGAAGAAGCCTGGCCTCAATACTCCCGATTGGTGACGATCCCCGGCTGGGGGACGGGGTACTTGCCGTCGGCGTCGGCCTGCACCGGGGCGGGCGAATCCATCGTCAACTTGTCCACGCCCGGCGCGTATTCCTGGTCGTCGTTGAGCATCTCCTCGAAGGTGATTTCGACGCCGGTGTGGGCCGCCTTGCGGCCCAGCGAACTGACCAGGCTGGCCTCGACGCCGTGCTCCACCTCGTTGTAGGGCTTGTCGTTGCGGATGGCGTCCACCAGGTCGTTCCATTCGTTCTGATAGGGATTGCGCTGGTCCGGAGCGACCTCGGACTGCCAGATCATGTTGGCGCGGTCCGGATTCTGGCCCTTGTAGGTGCTCGAGGGCGGCCCGCAGTCGCCCGCCTTGGAGACGATCGCCGATCCCTTTGGTGCCGTGCGCGTAGCTGGAGTAGATATTGTTCGCAACCCGCCATGCAACGCCCGTCCATGATCAGCTTGGCGCCGTCGGCAAAGGTGTATTCCACCGAGTAGGAATCGAAGTTCTGATCGACGACGGATTGCCATCGGGCTGGCGATAATGGCGGCCACCCGACCGCCTGCGCCTTGACCGGCCAGGCGTTCTTCATCCAGCAGCAATGATCGATGACGTGGATGTAGAAGTCGTTGAAACAACCGCCGCTGGCCCAGATGAAGCTGTGGAAACGTTGAATCTGCCACAGCAATTCGCTCGGCTTGCCGGGCCATTTCTCCGAGAACGCCGACCCGACCGGTCCGGTCATCCGGTAGGCGCGCATGGTGATGATGTCGCCGATTTCGCCGTCCTGGATGCGCTGGTGCAGTTGCTGCAAGCGCGCCGGCTGTGACGGGACATCAACCCCACGCCCACCTTGAGGTTCTTGGCCACCGACTTCTTCGGCCAGCTTCGAGCATCCGGCGGGAAGTCGGACCGTCGGCCGTCAGCGGCTTTTCCATGAAGACGTTCAGCCCCTTCTCGATGGCGTAGCCGAAATGCACCCAGCGGAACGCCAGCGGCGTGGCGAAGATCGCGATGTCGCCCGGCTTCAGACAATCCATCGCCTTCTGGTAGCCGTCGAAACCGACGAACTGGCGCTCCTCGCGGCACGTCGACTCTGGTCGGCGAACTGCTTCTTCAGGTTGTTGTAGCTGCCCTGCAAGCGGTCCTCGAAGACGTCGGCCATGGCGACCAGCTTGACCGGGCCCCTGCTTGACCGACATGGCATTGGCCGCCGCGCCGGTGCCCCGGCCGCCGCAACCGATCAGGGCCACCTGGATCGTGTTGTCCTCGGCCGCATGGACGCGCGGGACGGCCATGCCGACCAGGGTCGTGGCCGCCGCGATTCTGCCCGTATTCTTCAGGAACTCACGACGTGACGAGACGTGCTTCGCTGGTTTCGCTCATGGCGAACCTCCTGTTAGGTATGTGTCTGGCGGAACTTCTCAGAAAGCCGGCACCCAGTTGCACATCTTGCTGTTGGCTGAATTGGCTGGTGCCGCAAGCTGCGATTGTCGCCGCTGCAACATCGCAATGCAATACCTCGGCAAACCGTGCCCCAATCGTGTCACACTGCCCCACCACAACGGCTCAGATTCGCACGCTGGTTGGACCCCACCACCGCAGCGCGGCAGACGCTGAAGGCCGGGCGCGCGTTCCTGCCCGTCTTTCTCAGGCTCAACCGACATTCCGCGAGCCGTTCCAGAGATTCACGCTCCGTGAAACCACGAAAGCGCCAGATTGTCGCGAAAATCGCCTCAGAATCGACGGGCACGAGTGCCCATCCTGCGTTCATCTATGCAATCAGTGCCTTGTCAACTCTACGAATTGGGGTGAAGCGTTGTTCTCAACGGTGTACGACACCGCGTCCATGCGGTGTCGAAATGGGCCACTTTTGCCGCAAGACGGACGCGGACGCGGTGTCCTACATTTGTCGCGGCCACCTCGTTGAATTCCGGCCATCATTTCGATAATCCGTGCAACAAGACCGCGTCGCAGCTCGTATTACATGATGGCACTTGACTAAATCGCCGCCGTCGCTTCGCAGGCGTTCTAGCGCGTTTGAAAGTTGGCGTCGAGAGGTGTATCAGGATCTCATGCATTTGACCTCTGCGGATACGGTGTGTTGCTCTCGGAAAGGAAAAATGTGCGGTTGGCATCGAAATTGCACTGGAATTCGGGAATTAAGGAGGGCAAGACCATGAGACGCAAACAACTGATCCAACGCATGCGCACCATCTTGCTTGGCCGACGCGATGCCCTGCGGCAGTCGTTGTCAGGCGAACTGGGTCAATTCCGCACGTCCGACGACCCGGCCGTGGGAGACCCGATCGACGCAATCTTGGACACGGAGTATGCGGAGGTCAACTCCGAACTTGCCGAATCCACGAGTCGAGAGCTTTTCCAAATCGAACGTGCCTTGGAGCGCGTACGCGAAGGATGCTATGGAGTCTGCGAAGGCTGCGGCCGGAACATTCCGGTGGCGCGGCTTCAAGCCTTGCCATACGCCACCATGTGCATCCGCTGCCGACAGTTGTGTGAAAAAGGACGCACGGTTGGAAGTGGTCCTCAAGGCCGGTTCGCGCCTGGGGATCTCAGGGACGAGATGGACGCGCTGATTCCGCGCAGCTTCGAGCCCGTTGAGTGACGAAAGGTTTTGCGATTACGGCTGAGCGGATTATCAAGTGTCCGGCAGGATAGCGCTACCGAGTAAAACCTTCCGAGCGGCGTACGATCCACGGTTCGCCTACAACACGGTTCGCCCACAACACGGTCTATTTCCCGGGATTGACCGAGCGGAATTCCTTCACGGTTGCGTAATCGGGCTGCACTTTGAGTACATAGTCGTGGATCGCCCGCTGGTTGCCCGGATCACCAGCCTGCTTGAGCAGTAGGTCCAATTGGGCGTCCAGGCGCTTGCGCAGGCCTTCATCAGCGGGATCGGCGATCAGGTTGCGCATTTGCAGCGGGTCGGACTGGTTATCGTAGAGCAACCAGGGCGTGCCGTCGTCGTACCGCGCGTAGGTGTACCTTTGGTCGCGCACACCACGCCAGGCATCCATGGCGTTCGCCAGCCAGGCGTTGCAGACGGGCGTCAGGTGCATCAGCAGCAAAGCTTCACGTTGGCCGCCACCACGTCCATCCGCCGCACCGCTCAGATCCATTCCATCGCACGGGGGACAGGGTGTTTCGGCCAGCCCCAATACGGTCGGCATCATGTCGATCGGACTCAGCAGCGCGTCGGTGACCGTGCCGGCAGGTACTTTCGTTGGGTAGCGCACAACAAATGGAATCGAGATGGACTCCTCGAACGGGACGTCTTTGCCGTAGGTACGATGCGAACCGAGCTGGTCACCGTGATCCGAAGTAAACACAATAATCGTGTCGTCCAGAATGCCCCGCTCTTCGAGCGTGCGGAGCAGATCCCCGATCAGGTCGTCAAGGCATTCGATGGCGGCGTAGTAGTTCGCGTACGCCTGCCGAATCGTCTGGTCGTCGCCGAGCCACGCCTGGAGGCGGCGGCGCAGTGGCATCAACTTTTCCGGCAGATTGTTACGGGGATTCTCCAGCATCGCATCGGCCACGGTTCGCTCAGCCAAATTAGGTCGCAACGTGATTTTTTCGGCGTCGAAGCGCTGCGTGTACTCTGCCGGCGCGATATAGGGATCGTGCGGCGGCCCCCAAGACAGAAACAGTGCGAAAGGCCCCTGATCGGCGCGCTGGCGAATGTAGTCCTGGGCCGCGCGAGTCTGGGCGATGGCGTCGAAACCCTCCCAGAAATCTGGCTCCGCGGAATCGCCCGCGTAGTACTTCGATCGGTTGTAATTGTGGGTGCATTCCAGCACCATCCAATGCTGGAATCCCAGGCGTCGCTCCGGCGGTATGTATGCCTCGCGCCCATGGCCGTCGAGATGCCACTTGCCGATGTAACCGGTGTGATAACCAGCGTCGTTCAAAGCCTGTGGGAACGAGGGCACACCGGCACGCAGCGGCAGGTCATTGGCGACCATGCCATTGCGTATCGGGTACAGGCCGGTCATCAGCATGGCCCGAAATGGCGAGCAAATGGGATAAGTGCTGAAGGCATGAGTAAACCGGACGCCCTCGGCGGCCAGACGATCGATGTGGGGCGTGGCCAGCTCCGTCGCACCGTAGCAGCCCACCGACTGCGAACGCAACTGGTCGGCAAAGACAAACACCAGATTCGGTTTGTCGGCGGCCGTGGCCCCTGCCGTCATCCCCAAGACCAGCGTGAGGAAACATAGCCATTGTCCTGCATGTCGCCGCACCATGGGCATCGATCCTTATGTTATATTATCACTCGAAGTGCGAGCAGGCCGAGCCTGACCTGGTAGTATACCACGCCAAGAGTCGGTGAACCTGAGGTCAACGAGAAACATCGTGGGCCCCCTGTGCTGAAGTCGTACAGCTACTTGCACTCATTGTTTCCAATTTGTTTCCAATTTGTTTCCAATACTGTTGGCTTGTCGTCAACCACAACTTGCTAGCGTCCTGGTCATCGAATAATCGAAAGGTACCAGCATGAACAAGAAGACTCCAGGCGTGCCACGCCGCACCTTTCTGAAAACGGCCGGTTCGGCCGTGGCGGGCGTGGTGGCCGCGCCGCACATCATACCCTCCGGCGTGCTGGCCGCGCCGGGGAGGCTCGGTGCAAATGATCGATTGACGTTCGGCCACATCGGCGTCGGCGGTATGGGTGGCTATCATTTGAACGACATGGTGGGCCGCCATGAAACGCGGCGAGGTGAACATCGCCGCCGTGTGCGACATCGACGAAAAGCGGCTGGCCAACGCCTCGCGCACCGCCGGCCCCCAGGCGGACTGCTACCGCGACTATCGTTACGTGCTCGATCGCAAGGACATCGATGCGGTGGTGATTGCGACGCCCGACCATTGGCATGCCGTGCAGATGGTGCACGCGGCCGAGCGGGGCAAGCACGTCTATGTCGAAAAGCCTGCCTGCTGCACGGTCGAAGAAGGCAAGGCGATGATCGCCGCCGCCAACAAAGCCGGGATTGCGGTGCAGGTCGGCTCGCAAGGACGCAGCCAGCCCGAAGCCTATCTGGCTCACCGTTACCTGGCCAACGGCAATATCGGCCGCGTCACGCAGGTCGATTGCTTTCATTACCCCAGCCCCACGGGCGGCTTCGCGCCCGACAGCGATCCGCCGCCCGAACTCGACTGGGATTTCTGGCTCGGCCCGCTCCGCTGGCGGCCGTACAACAGCGGCTACTGCCACGGCACGTTTCGCTGGATGATGGAATCGGGCGGCGGACAGATCCGCGATCGTGGCGCGCACGTGATGAGCTGCGCCATGTGGTGGATGAACGCGGACGGCACCGGGCCGGTCGAGGTCGAAGCCACGGGCGAGGCACCGCGTCGCGGACTGTGGGACTCGGCCGTGAAGATCAACGTGAAGTACACGTTCAAGAACCCCGACTGGGTGCTCACCTGGAACCAGCCGGGCGAACCGGCGCCGCCCGAGGAGCGCACCGGCGACGAACCGGGCGGGCTGATTTCCCGCCCCGGCTACGGCGCCGTCTATCGCGGCGACCAGGGCACGTTCACCCACTGGGGCGGCGACGGCGGCACCTGGGCCGAGCGGAAGGCCCGCGAGTGGCAACCGGGTGCCGGGCGCGACGGACGTGTACCGGAGCCCCGGCCACAAGGAGGATTGGTTCGAGGGCATCAAGACCGGCAAGAAGACGATCATGAACGTCGAAGCCGCCGCCGACGTGGCCATCCTCACCGTGCTGGGCAACCTCTCGTTCCTCCTGGGCCGCAAACTCCAGTGGGACCAGAGCAAACGCGAGATCGTCGGTGACGATCAGGCCCGGCGTCTCATGGGCCGGCCGCAACGTTATCCGCACGTGCTTTAGTCCCCGCTACACCGAAACGAACAAGGATACCGTCGATGAACGAACTGACCCTGGAAGACCTGATCGAGCAGATCCAAAGCGAGAACGACGAGCAGCGGGCCGCCGCCCGTGACGCGGCGGGCGTGGTCGGCGCCCAGGCCGTACAGCCGCTGGCAAAGATCGCCGCCAACGGCGATTTGGAAGTTGCCCGGGCGGCCAATCGAGCCATGCAAAATATCGTCTATCACGCCGGTCGTCCTGGCGCGGGGGACGAAGCGAAGGCCGTGGCAGCCGAATTGCTCAAGCTGCTGGGTGAATCTCAGCCGGTGCAGTTGCGACGCGATGTGCTGTGGATGACGTGGCAAATCGCCGGCGAAGAGGCCGTTGAATCGGTCGCCGCCTTTGTTGGCCGACGCGCAATTGCGCGAAGACGCACGGATGGCATTAGAGCGCCTGCCTGGCGAAAAAGCCACCGCCGCGCTGCAAGCGGCTTTGGCCACGGCCGCCGACGCCGAGAAGCCGGCCTTGGCCCACTCGCTACGCGTCCGCGGCGTCGACACACCCGGCGTACCCGACCTGCGATTGGTGCCTACCAAGAAGACTTCCGTCAAACCAGCGGCACGCTGATATTCGCAAAACGCCCCTCGGATCGCTGATCCGAGGGGCGTTTGCTGGTGATCTGTCACCGAAGTTGTTGTCAGACGTGGGCCGAATTACACCGTCTGCACGACGACTCGGACCGACTCGGCACACGGCCCCTTCGGGCCACGTCCGACCTCGTATTCCACGACCTGACCCTCACGGAGTTCCTCGATCGTCGCTCCTTGGAGCGCCGAGTGATGGAAGAACAGGTCGTCGCCCCGATCCCCTTCGATGAACCCAAAACCTCGATCCGAAACCAACCTCTTGATTTTACCTTGTGGCATTTCTGCTCTCCAATGTAAGAACCTATGGCACACGGAGGCACTTGCAGTGCGGCAGACCGCGGCCCCGAACATAGAAAGCAGATGGAGCCACAAAAAACCGAAGCGGGAACTTACTGAGAAGCTCTGCTACGCAGAATGGGGCGGGAAGAGTAGAACGTCCCGAAGGCGTTCAGACCTGAATCTTGTCTCTGCTCGTCACGTACTTCGTGACAGCTCAAGTATACGGGGCGGTTAGTCAGAGGCAAGGGCGACAGGACCGCTTTGTGGAATATTCTCGCTCTCCCTCGGCCACGCCGCACCGTTTTCTGACACACGCTGAGGCGAGGCGAGAATCGCCTTTCGTCTGGAACCGTGCTTCGGGGTGTCTCAAGCAACTCTGTGAACTCGATGTCCTGTCCGGTTCCAGCTTGCTGGTTGAACGAGTTTAGCTGCTGGCGTAAGGGACGCCAGGCAGAGCGTGCGGACCATCGTCCCAGAGGTTGGAATCCACTCGCGAATCCCGTGAAAGCCGACCAATTGCTACCGTTTTCGATCCGAACAGGTTATGATCGACATGGGCGGCAGCCATCACACGATTTGGGTTTCGCGCAAGCGAAAAGAGGAGGTCCTGATGCTGTTTCCCCCAAGTCTGCGCTGCTGCGCGCTTCTCGCCCTTGGGTTCGCTTTGCTGTCCGTCCAAGCCATTGTCGCACACTCCGCGACGATCGATGTCCCGCTGGTGGACGAGAGCCTCAGGCAGTTGGTGCAGGACCGCGATTGGCCAGGTGCTCTTACCGCCGTCGACAAGGCGCTCCAGCAACAGGACGCGCAGGTGGACCATCTCACTTATTTGAAGGGTCGCCTGCTGCATTTGCAGGGGCGTTACGACGCGGCCGTGGCGGTCTTCAGCGAGATTCAGAACCGTTTCCCAGAAAGCCCCTGGGCACGACCCGCAAGGTTTGCCGTGGGCGCCGCCCTGGCCAAGAAGGGCGACTTCCGTGAGGCCGCACTGATCTATCGGGCCGAGGCCGAATCGTTGCTTTCGGCTGAGCGCCGGCAGGAGTTTGCCGGCATTTACCTGGAGTACGCGGATGCCTCTTTCAACCCGGCGGATGAGAAAGTGAAGCCGGACTATGCCCAGGCCCTTCTGTTCTATGAAAAGGCCCTGGACGCGGGCCCCAGTTCCGACAGGCGGCTCGATGTGGAACTGCTGGTGGCACGCTGCCAGCAACTGCTCGGTGAGACGTCCGCGGCGGCACAGCTGTATGACAAGTTTGTCCAGGCGCACCCGGATAGCGACCAGGCGCTCGAGGCGCGTTTCCGACTGGGTGACTGCCAATTCACCGACCAACGCTTGAGACAGGCCCGGCGAATCTGGCAGGATTTGCTCGCCGTGCACGGCGAGTCATCGTCGAAGTGGGTGGCGGAAGCGAGTTTCCTGCTATCGCGCACCTGGGGAGCTCCTCAGCCGCGAACCGACGCGGAGATGGAGTTGGGCGTCTCCGCTTTAAGGGATTTTCTGCATAAGTTTCCTACGCACAAGCGTGCGGGGCAAGCGCACTTGGATATCGCTGAATGCTACATCGTGCGGGAGCGTTACGAGGACGCTGTCCGACAGCTTGAGAAGATGCTGTCCGACAAGCGATACCAGGCATGCGAAGAAACGCCTCGAGCTCGCCAGCGTTTGGGGCAAGCGTTTCTGATGCAGCAGCGTTACGCGGAGGCCCGGAAAACGTGGCTGGAGTTCCTGGCCAGACACTCCAGCGACGCTGCCTGGAGCGATGTCCAGCGTCAGGTCATCGACTTGGAATACCTTGTTGCCGTGGGCAAGGCCCGAACACAGCAGTATGACACCGCGCGGCAACTGCTACGCGAGTTCCTGACCAAGTACCCGCTGGATGAACGTAATCCGGAAATCCTATTTCTGTTCGGAGAGATGGAGTACGAAGAGCAGAAGTGGGATGCTGCGATCGCCCAGTGGCGGCGGGTCGTATCGAAATTTCCCGAAACGGAAGAAGCCTCACATGCCCAATACAAGATCGCGGTGGTGACGGAGGAGAAGCTGCACATGTTCGCCGACGCCCTGGAAGAATACCGCAAGGTAACCTGGGGCAGCTACGTCCAACAAGCTCGAGAATCTGAGTCGCGGCTCACGTCCAAAACAATGACGGTCGTCACCCCCCGCGTTTTCCGCTCGGACGAGAAACCACGATTGCAACTGACCACCCGAAACATTCCGTCGGTCACGGTGCGTGTCTACAAAGTCAACATGGAGTCCTACTTCCGCAAAATGCACCTGGCCGGTGGCATGGAGAACCTGGACATCGCACTCATCGACCCCGATGCAAGCTTTGCGTTCGACGTCCCGGACTACCAACAGCATCAACAACTGGAAAGCCTGCTCGAAATACCGATGCCTCAGGGTGTCGCTCGTGGAACGATGGCGGTTACCGTCAGCAGCGACACTTTGGAGGCCACCACGCTGGTCATTCAGAGTGACCTGGACGTGATCGTCAAGGCTTCGCGGAGCGAAGTTTTTGTCTTCGCCGAAAATATGCTCACCGGAAGCCCGTGTCCCGATGCAAGGTTGTTGATTTCCAACGGCCAGCAGGTCTTTGCCGAGGCGGCAACGGGCGAGGATGGGGTTTTTCGCGCGACCTGCGATCAGCTCCGTGATGCCGGCGACGTGCGCGTCCTGGCGATCGCCGACGGACATATCGCATCGAACGTCGTCGGCTTGGAGGGGGTCGGCGTGGCCGAAGGGTTGGCTGACAAAGGCTACATCTATACGGATCGTTCCGCCTATCGCGCCGGACAACAGGTTCGGCTGCGCGGTTGTATTCGACAAGTCGTCGAAGGTGCCTATGTCGTGGGGAAACAGAAGCAGTTTGACTTGGAAGTCTTCGATCCACGCGACCGACTGGTTTGGACGGAGAGAGTAACACTGGGTGCATTCGGAACGTTTTGTGCGAGTTTCGGTCTGCCGACTACCAGCCCACCAGGTGAATACCGCGTCCAACTCCGTGATGAATCCGAGAATTATTACCCAAGCACCTTCCGTGTTCATGAGTACAAATTGGAAACGGTCCGTGTGACGGTCGACGTGCCACAACGCGTTTACTACCGCGGCGAAGAGATCAAGGGTACGGTCCGCGCCGAGTACTACTATGGTGCCCCGCTGGCCGGCCGAGAGATCACCTATCAATTGGCAAGTGATCGACGGTACACGGCAATAACGAACGAGCTTGGTGAGGTGCATTTCACGCTCCCCACGCGAGAGTTCCACGAGGATCAGGTTCTGCCTTTGCTCGTGACGCTGCCCGATTGGAACGTGCAAAGTCAGATTCACTTCTATCTGGCCACTCAGGGGTTCTTCGTCCAACTCGAGACGGTGCGCGATGTCTACGTAGCGGGTGAATCTTTGGAGCTCGCGATCACAACGAAGGACGCCGGAGGAAAACCGACCAGCCAGAAACTGAACGTCACCGTGCTGGAATTGACGACGGTCGAAGGCAAAGTGGGCGAGAGGCCCGTGGAACAACACGCGGTCGAGACGGCGCAAACAGACGGAACAGCGCGACAGACACTGAAACTGGAACAAGGTGGACGGTATCGATTGCGCGCCGCAGGGGAAGATCGCTGGGGAAATCCGGTCAGTGGCCAGATCGACCTGCTGGTCTCGGACGAACAGGATCGAGTGCGTTTACGAATCCTCGCCGACCAACATACATACAAAGTGGGCGACGATGCGGAAGTTGCACTTCACTGGCGAGCAAGTCCGGCCCTGGCGCTGGTCACGTTCCAGGCGGATTGCGTATTGGATTACCGGTTGGTGCAACTCGAGACCGGCGTCAACAAGTTGCCGATCGCCATGCAGCCGCGGTTGGCCCCCAATTTCCAGTTGGATGTCGCAGTGATGGTCAACGCCCGACCAGTACCGGGTGACTCGGAGCAGACAGCAACCTGGGGCGGGCTCAGTGCCGCCGGTCCGTTTCCACACAGCGTCCAGCCCGTTCACCGTCGTGCGCGACTTGAACGTTTCGGTTTCGTTTGCTCCGACAGGCGATGCGAACGGTCCGGTTCAGCCTGGGGAACCGTTGGAGGTGACCGTGACCACGACCGACCTGCAAGGCCAAGGCGTCGCTGCCGAGGTGAGCCTGGCGATGGTCGAGCAAGCGTTGCTGGAGCGATTCGCGTGGCCGCTACCGCCGATTAACGAGTTCTTCCGTGCCGGCCAACGCGAGGCAGCCGTTCATACTACCTCCAGCATCGCAGTTCGATTGCCGCCCCACCACGACGACGATTCATCCGCTGCTCTTATCGGAAACGGACCGCCTGGAATTGGCCCTCCAGGAAGCGGCCAAACGGAAACAGGCGATCTCCGATGCCGCGATCGCAAGGGAACCGTTCCAGGGAAGTTTTGGCGGCATGGGCGGAATGGGCGGCGGATTTGGAGGCGGGTTTGCGGCTGGTCCCTCGGCTCATTCCAAGACACCCGACACGGAACCGGCCAGCACGTCCAAAGCCGCACGTCACACGGTGCCTGCGACCTCCGATACGGCCGGTTATCCTGGGGCCGGTTTACCCGGGCTCGACTATTCTGGGGCCGGAAAGACGTGGCCCGACAAGCTGAGCCTGGTGATTTCTCAAACGCAGGACGTCCAAAGTGATGTGGCGGGCGACATCCAGGCTGCAACGCTCGACGAGGCCTTGCACCTGCGCGACGAGACCGCTTACTGGAACCCCGCGATCGTTACCGACGATCAAGGCAAAGCGACAATCCGCATCGATGTGCCGCCTCGTTCGACCGCTTGGACGTTGGTCGCCAAAGGCATCACCATAGATACCCTGGCGGGCGAAACGACCGAGAACCTGATCGCGCGGAAAGACCTGTTTGGCCAATTGAAGCTCCCGCTCGCCTTTGTCGAGGGTGACCAGGCCGAGGTCATCGCATCAGTACATAACGACCGAATCGCCGAAGGTTCGATCACCGTGACTTTGACAACCAGGATCGCCGGACGCACCGTCGAGCAGACCAGGACTATCGAAGTCGCGTCGAAGGGCATCGTCGAGGTCCCGTTCAAAGTATCATTGGACTATCCGGACCAGCCGGCCAACGACCTGATAGCGGCCACGTACCATGGAAACGGATGTCGTGTTTCGACTGACGCTGGCCACGGACAATGCCCGAGAGTCGGTGGAACGCACGGTGCCTCTCAAACCGAACGGCATCACCACCTTCGTCACAGCGGGGGGCACGGCAGACGCCGACACAACGGCTTGGGTGCAAGCCCCCACCGACACGCCTTTTCAATCCCCTCGCATGCAGATCATGGTGGGACCGAGCGTCAAACGCAGCTTGCTGGACATCGTGCTGGTCCCGGTACCGCTTCGCCACCACGATATGGACGTCGGCACGTCGCACACGGACAAACTGTGCAGTGACCTGATGGCATCGCTGGGACTTCAGAAGTTGCTGCAGCTAAGCCCCGACGCGGACGATCCGCAAGCCGAGTCGCTGGACGCTACGATTCGCACGGCAATCGCATCGCTCACGAGCGCTCAAAACGACGATGGTGGCTGGGGCTGCTCGGCCGGCAACAACAAGAGTGATCGGTATGCCAGCGCTCGCGCAGTCTGGTCGCTCGGCCTCGCACGACGATCTGGCTATCGCGTGCCGGACGAATGCTACGGAAAGTCAACCCATTATCTCGCATCGCAAGTAGCCGCGACGGCGGGCAGTGACCACGAAAGCAAAGCCATTCTGTTGCACGCCCTGTGCGTGGCCGGACAGTCGGATTTTTCATTGGCCAATCGGCTCTATCGCGAACGTCCCTCGCTGTCAACACCTGCTCTGCTCTATCTCGCTTTGGCATTCGTGGAAATGGATCGGCAGCCGATCGCCGCCGAGTTGCTGACGCTGGTTGATCGTCGAACCGGTGCCACGGCGGACCCGCCCGGCCGAACGCCGGCCGTTCCCTTGGCTTGGAGTCAATCGCAAGTGGAATCGCAGGCGCTGTACGCCCTGGCGCTGCAAGCCATCTCGCCCCAGCTGCCCCGTGCGAAAGAACTGATCGACTGGTTGTTGGCCCACCGCATCGGACACCGGTGGTCGCCGCAAAAGGCGACCGGCCCGGCAGCCTTGGCACTGTGCCGGTGGTATGCCAACAGTCAATTCGAGGGTGGACGCTACCAGCTGACCGTCTGGGTCAATGATCATCAGGTGGAAGTCCTCGACATGGAGGGGGCTGCAGCGTCGCGGGCCATTGACGTGCCCACCGATCTTCTGGTGGAGGGTCAACAACGAGTTCGGTTCGAGGTCGAGGGACGCGGCCGCTATACCTACCAGGTTGTGCTCGCCGGATTCGTCCCCGCCGAGAACTTGAGGAGCACGACCGATGCCTGGACGATTGAACGCATCTACACGCCGGCCCCACTCGAGATTGATGGAAAGGAGATTTCCAGGGGATTTGACAACGTTCGGGACAGCACCAAGCGGTTCCGGAATCCACTCACTCAATTGCCCGCCGGCAGTCGCGGCCTGGTCGAATTGACGCTCCAGCGCGACGTGGCCGACACGCTGCCTGATGAACAGCTCCCTTACCTCGTGGTAACCGAAGCCATCCCCAGCGGGGCGAGCGTAATCGAAACGTCGGTTCGCGGCTCCTTCGAGCAATTCGAAATCATACCGGGCGCAATCAAGTTCTACATCGGCGAGAGACGCATCATCGGGCCGATCCATTATGAACTGTACGGCTACCTTTCGGGCGAGTATCAAGTTCCGCCCACCGTAGTTCGCAACGTCTACCGGTCGCAACAGATGGCCGTCTCGACGCCCACCACATTGACCATCCTTCCGAAAGGTGTCCCGAGCCAGGATCGTTACCGACTGACGCCGCAAGAGTTGAGCGCGCTGGGCAAATTGGCTTTTCAAAAAGGCGATTGGCAGCGTGCCGAGTCGTTGCTGACGCAGCTGATGACGAACTGGAGTCTCGATGCGGACACCTACCGGAACTCTATCGAGATGTTGCTGGATATCTCGCTCAAGTTGAACAAGCCGGCCCAAACGGTTCGCTACTTCGAAATCGTGTTTGGAAAATGGCCAGACAAAGAGATCCCGTTTGCCGACGTGATTCGAATCGGCAGGGCTTATCACGAAATGGACGAGTTCGAACGGGGTTACCTTGTGTTCCGCGCGGCCGTGGAAGGCGCGTTCACGCGGGAGAGTGGCGTGGCCGGCTTCTTGGCGTCGCAGAGCGAATTGCTGCGCAGCATCAACGTCATGCTGCGGGTGCTGCACGAGTACCCTCCAGAACCGTATGTCGCCGCCGCTCACTATTCGCTGGCTCAACAGGTGTACGCCAAAGCACCGGAAGCGGCCCAGGATCCAAAGCTGCACGAGGCCAAGGTTGACCAGGTCGATCTTACCAGCACGGCGTACCGCATGTTGGAGGACTTCCTGACCCAGTATCCGCTCGACCCGGCAGCCGATCAGGCCGCTTTTTCGGCAGCCAGTGCCTTGCTCGATCTGAAGGACTATGCTCAGGCGGCCGCGGCCTGCCAGCGGTACGCCGAAAGATATGCCAACAGCCATCTTGTGGACGATTTCTGGTTCATGATTGGCTACAGCCGATTTGCCTTGGGTCAGCACGATGATGCCAGTGAGATGTTGCGTAAAGTGGTCGCCAGCAGGCTTGTCAACCAGACGACGGGCCAGCCTGCCGAGAGCGACAACAAGTGGCCAGCCATCTATATCCTCGGGCAAGTTCATCACAGTCTCGGGCAGGCCGCCGATGCCATTCGAGAGTATCGTTTGGTCGCGGATCGGTACCCTGACGCGCAGCAGTCGATTGATTACTTCCTGCGACAGGCAATTGCCTTGCCGGAAGTGACAACCGTGCGGCCCGGCCAGGGTGTCGGGGTCGAACTAAAATTCCGCAACGTCGCCGCGTGTGAACTGAAAGTCTATCGGATCGACTTGATGAAATTCGCGCTGCTTCGACAAAGCCTGGCCGGCATCAGCCAAATCAACCTGGCCGGCATTGAACCGTATCTGGCGGCAGCGATCGAATTGGGCGACGGCAAAGATTACGTCAACCGTCAACGCCATCTGTCGCTCGATCTGAAAGATGAAGGAGCGTACCTGGTCGTATGTCGCGGTGGGAGCCTCTTTGCCAGCGGGCTCGTGCTGCTTACGCCGTTGGCGATCGAAGTCCAGCACGATGCGACTTCGGGCGAAGTGCGTGCCACTGTGAAAGACGTGACGACGGACCAGTACGTCCATCAGGCCGATGTGAAGGTGATCAGCGTGGGCAACGCCGGCATTGTCTCCGGCAAAACCGACCGCCGCGGCCTTGTTGTGGCTCAAGGTATTGTCGGCAGCCCGACGGTGATCGCTCGGGCCGGCACCGGCAAGTATGCCTTCCACCGAGCCCCGGCCACTGCCGCGACAACGGAAGTCGCCATGGCGGCCAGGGCGGCACCCATGATCGCCGTGGCTCAGCAGTCCGCGGGGCAGCCGTGGCAAACGGTCGGTGTCATCGTCGCGGGACCGGGCGCCAGTCCTGTGGAGCAACGGATCGAAGCTGCTCTCGACGTGCCCACATCACTGGCATTTCGAGAGACTCCGCTGACGGACGTGGCCCAAATCATTACGCGGCAGCATCATATCAACGTCCAGATCGATCGGCGCGCTTTGGACGACGTCGGGCTTGGTACCGACACACCCGTCACGTTCGAAGGCCATAGCCTGACCCTGCGTTCCGCTCTCAAGATGATACTGCGCGAGTTGGACCTGACTTACCAGGTCAAGAATGAATCCGTGGTGATTACCACGCCCGAGGAGGCTGAGAACGAGCTGACGACTGTCATCTATCCGGTTTCCGATCTCGTCCGCTACCGTGATTCGGAGGGACAACCGTGGTCCGACTACGACACGCTGATCGACACCATCACATCGACCGTGGCGCCCGACACGTGGGACGAGGTCGGTGGAGCGGGGTCGATCGAGGGCATGCCCTACCAGGATACGGATGTGCTGGTTCTGTCGCAGACCCAGGAGGAGCAGCGTCACGTCGCGTCACTGCTTCAGACATTGCGCTCGGTCGCACGCGCGGACGAGTCGAACGGCCAACTACCGCTGAAGGACAGATCGGAATCGGGCGGGATCGGCAACTCGTTTGGTATGGGTGGCTTTGGCGTTGGGAGTGCGGCCATGCCCTCAGGCGACCAGACGCGACTGCGCCCCGGGGCGGGCCAGCGCGGGACCGGGCAGCGATGGGCTGCTGAGAGGTCTTGAAGAGACCAAACGCCGGCTTCAAGGGCACCAGGTCGAACGAGCTCCAACGGATCTACGACAAAGGCAAGGGCGGAATGGGCGGCGGCGTGGGCGCCGGCGGCTTTTTCTGATCGGATCAGCTCGACGGTTTGATTTGACTCCCACCCCCTTGTGCGGTGGGTGAATCTGACTGACAGGCTACCCGAACCGCCCCACAAGGCTCATGGCTGTAGCTGATCAGTCAGGTTCACCGTCCAGGCGGGCTGGACGGGGTCTTAAATGCGAAATCAGACGGTCGAATTAGTGGAAGGCTGTCTAAGTGTCTTCTTGCAGCGGGTTCAAAGCATTGCCCAAAAGGGGGCGCGCGAGCCAAGAGCAAAGCGCGGTGGTCCTGGTCGTGCCACATCACACGGTCCGCGAACCGTTCGCAAACGTCGCGTAACGTGTGTTCCTCGCACAACGAACAAAAGGGGTCTTGGGGGTGATGCTGCGTCCCAGATCTTCGCCTTGAACAGGCACTCGTTATCGGTTCTTCAATTCAAGATGGATTGGCCCGCCACTTTCTCGCGATTCCATTTTCCCAAATCGTTCGACACCAGTGAGTGAGACGCGGCCGTGGTCTGTCGTATGGAATCGCACGTTTTTCACCGTAATGTCATCGCCGATAAGTTTGGCGTTGTCGGCGATTGTGGCTTCACCGATGCTGTTTTCCTCCCGCCACGTGAGCGGTCGTCCCAAGTGGACATTGTGAACTTCCATTTCGGCGTTACCGGAAAGGTCCAGAGTGGTGCAGCCGATGCTGATCGCGTTTTCGCCAGGCCCTCCATTCACTTTGAGCTTGCCGCCGCGGTGCATCAATTCACAGATGTGCGAACTGCCGGTAACCGTCACGTCGCTCTCGTCTCCGGACAGATAGATCGCGTACATCGAGATGCCGGCCGGCTGTTCGCCAGTCTTCAGCGTGACGTTGCCCACTTTCATCGGCTCGCGCAAATCGTTGGAGAGCTCTATCTCGCCGGTCAAATTGTGGCCCAGCAGCGACACGATCAGGTCCTTGGCGTGTTTGAGCGTGATCTCTGCCGGATCGTGATGCATGCCGATGTTACGAATGAAAACAAACCACCGCTGCACCCGAGTATTCTGCATTTCAAGCCGCCAATTGACTCCCGGCAGCAGGGTTGATCGGTCGTACGTCGCGGTAATCGACTTGTTCGATTCCAGGTCGAGTGTCGTGCTGCCACCCTTGTCAACGTAGACTCCGAGACCAACTGGAAACTCCGAATCGATCAGCGTCACATCAGCTTGGCCCGAGAGAATAATGGCGTCGGGCCGAGGACCAGCTTTCAGACGCGTTGCTCGCAAAACGCCACGCCCCTCCTTCCAATGGAAGCTGATTCCATACGCATACTGCACGGTGGTGTCGGTCGCGTTCCAGTTACCTTCGTACAGATGGAAGACGGTGTGAACTGCCACGCCGTCGTCGTTCGTGCATCCGCCGATCGTACAATTTCGAGTGAAGAGCGAACCGCCTTGCCATTCGACCGAATGTTCGCGCGAATAGTCGCCGACGACCTCCAGCGTGCAATCTTCCAGTGTTAACTCGGCCCCCTCAGGCAAAATCAGGCTTCCTTCGAGTCGAATGTGCTCGCCGCGATGCGATTCTTTGCCCGTGACAGTCCAGTCGCCACGATGGACCACCAGTTCCTCCGCGGCAATACACTCCACAGAACCAAGAACAACACAAACAACGGCGGCAAACAGCCGGCGTCCAAGGTGGCGTTGATTTATCATTTGTCTACTCTCAGGTTTGACTACGGACAAGCACCCCACCGACCTCGCGTCGGTGGTTCTGGGTTTGACCACTAACGTCAGCACGGCGCACCGCACCAGCTCTCCCCACCGACCTCGCGTCGGTGGTTCCAGGTTTGACAACTACAAGCCACTTCGTTTACAAACTGCGGCCGAGAAAAAACGTTGCCAACTCGCCGGCACGCTGCCGAGGCCGAATCACACCGCGGGTTGTTTCGGTCTCGGCTGAGTGCCGATTGAATTCACCAACTCCGCTCGACCGACCAGTGTTCCAACGGGTCCCGGTAGTTTTCAAACGGGCCTTCCACCGGCACAAGGCCGCTGGCGGGCAGCCCTGACCTCGGCCATGCTTCTCGGGTTGTGGCTGCAAGCCACGCCAGGGAAACATGTGTCGATTCCGCATCAAGGTTCCGCGTGAACCGTTCTGCCATCCGTGCTGATCCACGAATCTCGCTGGCGTGGGCTACCCCGAGGTGTGTCGTCGCACTTCATCCATCAAGGCCAAGATTGGCTGCGTCAAGTGCCGTCCGTTGCGCCACATGAACACAATTTGTTGACATCCAAGTTGCCTCCGTAACGAGCGGGTGGCCAAGCCGCGGCACAATTGACCGTCCGGTCGGCCTGCCAGGATGCCGAGCCCCATTCCGGCCTGGACACAGGCGATCGTGAATCCACTGTTATCCGTCTCGACGGCGACGTTCGCCCGCAGCCTCTCACGATGCAGAGCTTGATTAAGCGCATCGCGTCCATGGGTTCCCGGTGCCGTCACGATCAGATCATACTTCACAAGCTCGCGCAAACTGCTCGTATTTGCGGACCAGAAGGGATGGTTTTTCGGGGCAACCGCCAGGAAGTCCACGAAGTAGGCTGGCTGATAATGGACCAGCGAGGACTCTCTCTCAAAACCTGGTTCCAAGGCAAGTGCGATATCGGCTTCCCCCGAGACGATAAGCTCTTCGGCGCGACGGTCGTTGCCGTGGCGAATCAGCAGGCGATTGGGGAATCGGCGATGAAAGGCGCCAAGTGGCTCCGCCAGTTCTTCCATCATCATCCGAACGCCAGTGACCAGCGTGATCGAATCCGTCTGCATAGCGTCGCGCCGAACCACATCAAACGTAGACTCAAGACTGACCAGGATTTCATCAATCGCTTCGTACAGTTGTTTCGCCGCGGCAGTCGGCTGGACTCGCCGGCCAACTTTCTCGAACAAGGGGACTCCGTAGAGCCTCTCCAGCGATTGAATATGCTGCCAAACAGTCGGCACGGAAAGATGCAATTCTCTGGCGGCCGCCGCATATCCGCTCTGCTGGTAAACGCGTCGGAAAGTGTGCAGTTGCTGAACACTCAGCTCCGCCGAACGTTGCACGGGGATCGAATTCTTGGAAGCCATCTCCATTCATTCCAGCAATCGAAATGATAATTCGTAATTATTTTATTTTAACTAAGACCGAACGCGGCTACAATAACGCCGTTTCCCGCGCATGAAGCTCACAAGGTACGACGTCATAAACGAATCAGCTGCCACGCGTCAGAGATATTGGCTCGTGCTGCTGCTGTTTCTGCACACCGTCAACACGTACATGGATCGCGTCTGCATCTCCACAGCCAAGAGCTCGATGCAGGCGGACATCTCAGGGCTCGATGACCAGATGATGGGCTATGTCTTTGGCATTTTTGCCATTGGTTACGCACTATTCCAGATTCCGGCGGGTTGGTTCAGTGACCGAGCTGGTCCGCGCCGAGCACTCACGATTGTGGTAGTCGTGTGGAGCATCTTCACGGCCCTGACCGGGGCCGTTTACACGGCCATCAGCTTATTACTTGTACGGTTTCTGTTCGGCGTCGGCGAAGCGGGAGCGTATCCAGGCGCAACTCGAGCGCTTTACAGCTGGCTTCCGGCCAAGGAGCGCGGCATTGGCCAGGGTATTTTTCACTCTGGCGCGAAGTGGGCGCGGCGATATCTTTGGTCTTGATGCCATTGCTTATTCAAATGATCGGCTGGCGTTGGACGTTCGTGGCCAATGCCATCCTGGGACTCTTTTGGGGCAGCGTCTGGTGGCTCTGGTATCGAGACAATCCGGCAGATCACTCTGGCGTGAATCAGACTGAACGGGCGCTGATCGAGAGGGGCATCAAAGAGGCGACGACCGCGAACAACGCGATTCCCTACGTCCAGATTGCCACATCCGCCAATGTTCTGTTGGCCATGTTTCAGTACGCGGCCAGCAACATCACATTTTTCATTAGCATTACCTGGCTGCAGCCCTACATCAAGGAAACGTGGGGCGAAACGTCGGCGTACGTCGCATCTCTGCCACTTCTTTGTGGAGCGGTGGCGTTGTGGATTTCGGGATACCTCGTCACCTACCTGCATCAACGAGGTATGCCTGTTCTATCGCGACGGTTGCCGGCGATGGCAGGCTATGCCCTGGGGGCGATCGGGTTGCTGCTTTCCACGCAGACCGTGGAAGCGAACACGGTCTGGCCTTTCATTGCTTGTTTCTCGCTGGCCATCTTTGGAGTGGAAATGACGTTGAGTCCGAGTTGGGCGTTCTGCATGGATATCGGCGGCAGTCGGTCGGGGGCCGTTTCCGGTGCCATGAATATGGTTGGTAACATGGGCGCCGCGGTCAGTGCCGTGGCCTTCCCGTTTTTCGTCGCCCACGTGACGATACCCTGGTTTGCCGAGAAGACGGGAACCGCGAGTTCGTTTTTCGTCTTTGCGGCAACCATGAACGTGTTGGCCTTCATCGCCTGGTTGTTCATGAATCCGCTGCGAGAGCAGCAGCAGATTTCACGTGCGAAGCTCAGGGCACGACTCGGATTGCTGCTGGGAATCGTCACGCTAGTCACTTCGGCCCTGATCTACACCAAGTTCATGCTCCCCGAGCAACAGGATGTCAAGTCGAGCAGTACGCCGGAATCTGCGG
Organism: uncultured Planctomycetota bacterium; assembly: GCA_963700575.1. Taxonomy (GTDB): domain Bacteria; phylum Planctomycetota; class Planctomycetia; order Pirellulales; family Pirellulaceae; genus JAJRVM01. The sequence goes on from CAVOYC010000021.1 coordinate 62,730, forward strand.
GCGTGGAGGCTCAAGAATGACCAAGCTCAAGGGCGTTGCTGTGGGGGCCGGCTATTTCAGCCAGTTCCATTTTGAAGCCTGGTCGCGACTCAACGACGTGGAGTTGGTGGCGATCTGTGATCTCGATGGTCAGAAAGCCGAAGCTGCGGCCCGGCAACACGGCGTGGGAAAGTGCTACACTGACTTTGCCGCCATGCTTGACGCGGAGCGACCCGACTTCGTGGACATCATTACGCGTCCCGCCTCGCACCTGGCACTGACGCGCGCCGCAGTGGCTCGACGTGTGGCCGTCATCTGCCAAAAACCACTCGCCCCCACCGTCGAAGAAGCCGGCGAACTGGTGGCGGCAGCCGCCTCGGCACAGGTGCCGCTGATGGTCCACGAGAATTTTCGGTTCCAACCCTGGTATCGCGAGATCAAACGTCTGCTCGATGCCCACACGATCGGCGATCGCCTTCACACGCTCTCGGTCCGTTCTCGTACAGGGGACGGTTGGCAACCCGACGCTTACCTAACGCGACAGCCGTACTTTCGCACCATGCCGCGGTTCCTGATTCTCGAGATGGGAGTGCACTTTATCGATACGTTCCGATTCCTGGCAGGGGAAATTGAGGGCGTCTACGCTTCGCTGCGCAAGCTGAACGCCGACATCGCCGGCGAAGACACGGCCACCGTGTTGTTTGAGTTCACGAGCGGCGCCCAAGGCATCTGGGATGCGAATCGATTCAACGAGCCGAATGCGGACGACCCGCGTTACACGTTTGGCGACGCTCTTGTCGAAGGTAACGGCGGCTCGATCCGTTTACACTCGGACGGGCGCCTGACTGTTCAACGCTTAGGTGAACGCGAACAGGAACACCAGTACGAGCACGGCAAGAAGAACTTCGCCGGTGATTGCGTGCTGGAAACACAGCGTCATTTTGTGCAATGTCTCCAGGATTCTCGACCGTTTGAAACCACCGGCCTCGATTATCTGCGGACACTTGCCGTCCAGGAAGCCATCTACAGATCCGCGGCCAGTCGCCAACCGGTCAGAGGTCTCGCCAGCACCGAGGTATCAGATGCGAATCATTGATCTCAGTCTTCCTATCAGCAGCGACATGCCCGGCGTCGAAATCACAGCTGCTCGACGACTGGATGAAGACGGCTGGAACGCGACGACCCTCTCGCTCTATTCACATTGCGGCACGCATATGGACGCGCCGTGTCATTTCCTGTCCGACGGTGGCACTCTGGATCAGCAGCAACTGGATGTCCTGGTCGGCCCCGCGATGGTGGTTGACCTTTCTTCCGTGAAACCCAGGGAACGGATCACTGTCGCGCATCTCGCCTCGGTCGCCAGGGACGTGCAGCCCGGAGTGCGGTTGCTTCTTCGCACCGATTGGCACAAACGATATGGCACGCCCGAGTACCGAAACGAGTTGCCGCGCATCGCGATTGAGTTGGCGGATTGGCTTGTGGAAAGAGAAGTGGCGCTTGTTGGTGTTGAACCGCCGTCAGTTGCCGACGTAAACAACCGGCAGGAACTGACGGACGTGCATCACACGCTGTTTCGCGGCCATGTGGTGATCGTGGAAGGGTTGTCGAACCTTGATCAGATCACGTCCCCCACGGTGCAGTTCATTGCCCTACCGCTGAAGATCGTGGGGGGCGATGGATCGCCGGTGCGCGCCATCGCCATACAAGATGCTTGACGAGTAACATCGCAGAACACACGAGCCAGCAGAAAACCCCTGCCGATGACCACTCAATCAGACAAGTCGCTTCGCAGGCCGATGCTTGGTTGCATTGCTGATGATGTGACCGGCGCCACCGATTTGGCCATCAACCTGGTACAAGGTGGAATGTGTGTCGTGCAGATGCTCGGAATTCCCTCGGCGGCGGAACTGGCGCAAATCGATGCCGACGCGGTCGTGGTGGCGTTGAAGACGCGCTCGATCCCCCGAGAAAGCGCCGTCTCGCAGTCGCTTGACGGCCTTGCCGCTCTACGAGAACTCGGCATCGATCGGTTCTTCTTTAAATACTGCTCCACGTTCGACTCTACCGAACAAGGGAACATTGGCCCGGTGGCGGAAGCCCTGATGGACGTGCTGGATGTTCCGCAAACCATCTTTTGCCCGGCATTTCCGCGCAACGGCCGCACCGTCTATCACGGGCACCTGTTCGTCAACGGTCGTCTGCTCTGCGAGTCCGGAATGGAGCAACATCCGCTCAATCCGATGACCGACGCAAATCTCGTTCGGTTTCTTGCCAGACAGGCCAGCTCACAGGTTGGCTTGCTATCGCACGACATGTTCTCCGACGACCCAAACCATCTGGTTCGGGAACTTCGAACACTCGCCGACGCGGGAGCACGACTGGTCATTACGGACTCGTGCAACGACCAACACCTGTTGATACTTGCTCAAGCGGTTGCCGGCATGCGACTTGTCACGGGTGGGTCGGGGATTGCGAGATTTCTGCCGGATGCCTATCGCAGACTGGGGCTCTTGAAGTTCGACCTGGTATGAACCAGCACTGCCAAATATCACCGGCCGAAGCCTGATCTTGTCTGGTAGTTGCTCGACGGCGACGAACCGACAGGTGGCCTGGATGAAGTCGAAGTGCCCCGCGTGGAAAATTGATGTCCCGGCACTCATGGCGGACCCGGTCTCCTCGCTGGCCGGCGTCGTCACCTGGGCCCGGCAAACGCCCAACGAACCCTTGCTCGTCTATTCCACATCATCTCCCCAGGCTGTGGCGGAACTCCAAAACGAATTCGGCGGCCACGTTATCGCCGCCGCGATCGAAGCATTCCATGCATCGGTCGCTGAATCACTGGTGGCTGAAACAGGCGTTCGGCACCTCGTACTCGCTGGTGGTGAAACGGCGGGTGCTGTCGTGCAGAAGCTTGGAATCCGTGCCCTTCGCATCGGGCCTGAAATATGTGCCGGCGTGCCTTGGACGGAGTCGCTGGGGCCCCTGCCGCTCGCCCTGGCTCTCAAGTCTGGCAACTTCGGCCAGGAAGATTTCTTCGCGTCGGCACTGGAGATGTTGCGATGAGCGAACGAGAGCTTCGAGAACGGATCGCAATGCATGGCAAGTCCCTGTTCGATCGCGGCTTGACAGCCGGCAGTTCGGGCAACATCAGCGTGCGACTTCCCGACGGGATTCTGGTCACGCCAACCAACTCGTGCCTGGGACGCATGGATGCGGATCGGATTTCGAAACTCGATTGGGATGGCGTACTGCTGGAAGGGGATCAACCTTCGAAAGAAGCATTCTTGCACATGTCTGTCTACCGAGCACGGCCCGAGGAGGACGCGATCGTGCATCTGCACAGCTCGTATTCGGTCGCGGTTTCTTGCCTCTCCGACATTGACGAACACAACGTATTGCCGCCGATCACCGCCTATTACGTCATGCGCGTCGGCATGCTTCCGTTGATTCCTTACTACGCGCCCGGAGACGACACGCTTGCCCAGGCGGTGGAGCGTGTCGCTCGGACGTCCCGGGCCGTGTTGTTGGCGAACCACGGCCCGGTAGTTGCCGGCAAGAGTCTTGATGCCGCGGTCTACGCGACGGAAGAGCTGGAGGAGACGGCAAAGCTGTTTCTGATGCTGCGCGGGCAGACAACGCGGTTCTTGAACGAGCAGCAATGCCAGGAACTACGAGAACGTTTCCCATCGTAAACAACCGCACAGTAGAACATGTGCGATGAACGGATGACTTTGGGATCGAGAGCAGGAACGTCGAAGTGAAACTGTGAAACCTACCACACCCTGAGAAAAACTTATGAGTGCGTATCGAATCGCTTTATTACCGGGTGACGGTATCGGCCCGGAGTGCATGGATGCCGCGCGGATCGTGCTGGACAAGATCGCAAATGACACGCGTGGCTTGAATTTGTCGTTCACGTCACACCGTGCTGGCGCGGAGCTTTATCGCGAGCGGGGCGAAACGTTACCCAGGGAGGTCTTGGAAGATTGCCTGGCAGCAGATGCTGTCTTACTGTCCGCGATCGGCCTGCCCGATGTGCGACAGCCGGACGGCACGGAGGTGCAGCCGCTGATGATGGTCGGGCTTCGTCGAGCCCTGGGGTTGCACGCGGCGGTCCGTCCCGTCAAATTGTTTCCAGGCGCGCCGTGCCCGCTGAAAGATAGCGGACCCGGCATCGACCTGGTCGTCGTTCGAGAGAACCTCGAAGGTCTGTTTGCTTCTTTTGGTGGCGGTAGCGTTGTCGGAGACGAAGTGGCGACCGACACGTTGGTCGTCACCCGCAAAGGCACAACGCAGGTTGTCGAGTACGCGTTTCGTCTGGCGGCTCGACGCCGCGGACGGCCCAGCGACGGCCAAAAGATGGTCACTTGCGTGGACAAGGCAAATGTGTTTCGCAGCCTGGCTCTCTTTCGACGAGTGTTCTTCGACGTGGCAAAAGCATACCCTGACATCGAGGCCAATGCGATCTACGTTGACGCAATGAGTCTCTATATGGTGCAGAACCCTTGGGAGTTTGATGTGCTCGTGATGGAGAACCAGTTCGGCGATATCCTTTCCGATCTCGGCGCCGCAATCGTCGGTGGACTCGGCCTCGGACCATCCGGCGAGATTGGCGAGCAACACGCATTATTTCAGCCATCTCACGGAACCGCCCCGGCGATCGCCGGCCACGACATCGCCAATCCGCTGGCCACGATTCTTTCGGCTGGCATGATGTTCGATTGGCTTGGCGACAGACACGCCGATCAGGCGTGTGCGAACGCGGCGACCTGTATCGAACAGGCGGTGGCAAAAGTGCTGAGCGACGGAGATGTCCGGACGCCCGACATTGGTGGGAATTCAACGACGACCCAGGTCGCGCTAGCCGTAGTGGACGCGTTGGTGCCGGCAGTCGCAAAAGAGGCCTGAACCGCCCACAAGCAGGCTGGAAATATCGAAAACTCGCCGTTTTGAGATTGGAGAGAGCTGGAGCACGACCATGAAATCCCGAGCCTTGACAATATCCGTGTCCACGAACGCGAAGGCATCACCTTCTGGTTCTGTGTTCGTTACGGCGGCGTTCTTGCTGCTCTCGCCTGCGATGATCGGCTTCTGCGTTGAGCGGCCAAACGTGATTGTCATCCTGACCGACGACCAGGGTTGGGCCGATTTGAGCTGCCAAGGGGAAGTGCCGGACGTGCGGACTCCGCACATCGACGCGCTGGCTGATCGCGGCGTGCGGTGCCTGGCTGGCTACATCACCGCGCCGCAGTGCAGCCCGTCCCGGGCTGGCTTGATCACCGGTCGATATCAACAGCGTTATGGAATCGATACGATTCCGGATGTTCCACTGCCACTTGAAGCGGTCACCCTGGCGGAACGGGTTGCCCCGCTCGGTTATCGCACTGGCTTCGTCGGCAAATGGCATCTGGAGCCCAACGTGACCTGCCAGAAATGGTTTGCCCGCGAGTTGCCAGAAATGGTCGGCAAACCACGGAATCAAGTCAGGATTCCCTTGCCAAAGATTCTGCGCTTTTCGCCCACGCGCAGGGGTTTGACGAATACTATTGGGGCGAGATGCGTCACTACCGTGTCAATTACGATCTCGGCACCGGCCAGTTGCTGTCCGAAATGAAGCCACTGGAGAATCGTCGCTATCGTCTCGATCTGCAGACGCAAGCCGCACTCAGTTTTATCGAACGAAACCACGCCGCCCCGTTCTACCTGCAACTAAACTACTTTGGACCGCACACGCCGCTGGAGGCCCCCCAGAAATACTTGGACCGCTTCACCGGCGAGATGCCAACGCGTCGGCGTTACGCCCTGGCGATGATTTCGGCGATCGACCAGGGTGTTGGTCGCGTTGTTGATTCGCTCCGTAAACATGGCGTACTCAACAACACGTTGATCGTGCTGGCCAGCGACAACGGGGCACCGCTGAAGAAGACTAAAATCGACTCGCCGATCGACCGCGACCCCGGCGGCTGGGACGGATCGCTGAACGATCCTTGGGTCGGTGAAAAAGGAATGCTCAGCGAGGGTGGAATCCGCGTGCCGATGGTCTGGAGTCTGCCGAGCAGATTGCCCCAAGGCAAGATCTATGCTCATCCGGTCAGCGCGTTGGACATTGCTGCCACCGTGATGCATCTGGCGAGTGGCGAGACGGTGAACGAACTGGATGGCATCAACATGCTGCCCTACCTTAGCGGCCTGCAACCGGCACCACCCCAGTGCAGTTTGTATTGGCGTTTCTGGGATCAAGCGGCGATTCGACGAGGTAACTGGAAGTTGATCTGTGTCGGTGACGGGCGCACGTTTCTGTTCGATCTGTCCAGCGACCAGCATGAACACAACAACCTGATCGGTCAGCATCCGGACATCGCCCGATCACTGCGCAAAGAACTCGCCGACTGGGCAGACCAGTTGCATCCGCCAGGCATACCGCAAGGCCGAAAGAACATTCGTGAAAAAGGTTGGTACGATTTCTACTTTCAGGACCCCTGACGTGGCCTGCGGCCACAGCCAACGCAGTGCAATACCCCAAAAGGCACAAACATGAACTCTCGACGACGACACCTGCTGATGTCCTTTGTGATGTACATCTCGCTATTGATACCTTACGCACTCACGCACGCCTCGGCGCCCAGCATCGACGACGACGTGGTGTTTGCCGAAAAGGACGGATTGGTGGCGGTCGAGGCCGAGCATTTCCGCCAACAAACGGCGACCGACAAAAGAGCGTTTTATCTGACGACATCCACGCAGAGCCCCCAGGTCAAACCCGATGGCGACCCGTCGCACGTCGCCGGAGCCAGCGGTGGAGCCTACGTCGAGGTCTTGCCCGACACGCGGCGCAGTCACGCCGACAAACTCATCAACAACGAGAATTTTTCACCAGCAGCCGGCAAGATGGCAGTCTTGCATTACAACGTCCATTTCAGTACCCCCGGTCGCTACTACGTGTGGGTGCGGGCTTACTCGACGGGCTCGGAAGATAACGGATTGCATGTCGGCATTGACGGAACCTGGCCAGAAAGTGGCCAACGCCTGCAGTGGTGCGACGGGAAACGAAGCTGGCGATGGGAGAGCAAGCAACGCACGCAAAAAGAGCATTGCGGCGAACCGTATAAGATTTATCTCGACATTGAGAATCCGGGCGAGCACACCATTGAGTTTTCCATGCGCGAGGACGGTTTCGAATTTGACAAATGGCTGATGACGACAAACCGCGAATTCGAAAGGCCTGACGATGTCGGTCCCCAAAGCCTCATTCATGCGGGGCAGTTGCCTCAACCGTTTCCGTTCGTCGCGGTGCAGAAGTCGTACCCGGCTCATTGGGGCGATCCGCCGCGAATTCAAACCAGGGATTTGCGTTCGCTGCCTGGAGGTTATGGGCAAGGTAGTTCAACGCTCGCAGAGTGGATTCAACACAACCTCCATCAGGATGCTCAACGCATGCCGCGACTGGCATCCACCGCGCTGATCATGCCGGCCAAGATGTTCTCGACCACGGACAACTCGGGATACTATCTGGACAAAGGTAAATGGCTGGCGGTCAACCCCCAACGAAACAAGAGCGGCAAGGTGGAACGGACGTTCCCCTACCCCACGGGCGTCTATCACGTCACACTTCGGGCTATCGGCGAAAGTGATGGCAAATCCACATACCAGGTCCGCGCCGATGACGAAACAATCGGTGACTTCGAATGCCCGCTCAGCGAAGAAATGTTCCAGGAAGGACCAGCATATCACCGGACGTGGAAAGATGTGCGCGTCACCGAAGGAGCCATCATCACCGTCACGTCCAAGATCGGGTCCGAAGATGGCGAAGAGTTCAGTCGTGCGCGGTGGGGGGCCGTCACGTTCGAACCAGCTGATGAAGAAACTCGCCAGGCGGCGCGGCCATTTCTGTCCGAACAAGCGGCCGAGATCGCTCCAGCCGCTTCCGCCGAAGAAACGACACCATTGTCCAAGGAGAGCCCCACGAAGCCGGTGAGCAATGAGCCGTTGATCCAACCGCGCCAGGCAGATGGTGACGGTCGCGTAGAGATCTCCGGCGAGTTGAAAACGTGGCACAAGGTAACTCTTACACTCAACGGACCCTACGCACACGAACAGGACAATCAGCCCAACCCATTCACCGACTATTGCATCACAGTCGCATTCACTCACGCGGACGGCAAGACCTACTTTGTGCCCGGCTATTTCGCTGCGGATGGTGACGCCGGCAACAGTTCGGCGGAATCGGGAACAAGATGGCGAGTTCACTTTGCGCCGGATAGACCGGGTGAGTGGAGATACAAAGTCACGTTTCATCGGGGTGAAAACGCCGCCCTCGATGGCCGGGAAGCCATCACCGCGGTCGATCCGCTCAACGGCAGATCAGGCTTGTTCCAGATCGCACCGAGTGACAAGAAAGGGCGCGACCTGCGAGCCCACGGTCGACTGCAGTATGTTGGCAAACACTACCTGCAGTTCGCTCAGACAGGTCAGTATTTCCTGAAGGTCGGCGCCGACGCACCTGAAACGCTGCTTGCGTACGCGGACTTTGACAACACCGTCGCTTACAAACCGAAAAAGGCACCACTCAAGACTTGGACGTCGCACGTCAAAGATTGGAACGAAGGCGACCCAACCTGGCAGGACGGCAAGGGAAAGGGGCTGATCGGGGCGATCAACTATCTCTCCGCAAAGGGATGCAACGCGTTTTCGTTTTTGCCGTACAACGCGGGCGGCGACGGAGACAATGTCTGGCCGTTCATTCATCGAGACGACAAGTTGCATTACGATTGCAGTAAGCTCGACCAATGGGCGACAGTTTTCGACCACGGCACACACAAAGGTATGTATCTGCATTTCAAGATGCAGGAAACGGAGAACGATGACCACATTCGTGGAAAGGGCACCGGCTTCGTACCAGAGAGCCTTGATGGCGGCAACTTGGGCCTGCAGCGAAAATTGTATTGTCGCGAATTGATTGCGCGTTTTGGCCACAACCTGGCGTTGAACTGGAATCTTGGCGAAGAGAACACGCAATCGACTGATCAGCAGCAAGCGATGATCAATTACATCGCAGCGACCGATCCGTATGGTCACAACATCGTCGTGCACACTTTTCCCGAGCAACAGGACAAGGTCTACCGCCCCTTGCTGGGTCAAGCCTCGAAACTCACTGGCGTGTCTTTACAGAATAGCAGTCTTAAAACAACTCATGTTCAGACGGTAAAGTGGGTTGTTGAGTCAACTCAGGCCGGAAAACCCTGGGTCGTGGCGTTCGACGAATCGGGGTCCGCCGCACATGGGCAGTGCCCTGACCTGGGCTACCAAGGCTTTGATGGCCACGACCGGACTGGCAAGATGGTTTACACGCAACACGAAGTCCGCAAGCAGACGCTGTGGGGAACGCTGATGGCCGGCGGAGCCGGCTGCGAATACTACTTCGGTTACCAGTTTGCGGAGAACGACATTGTGTGCGAGGACTGGCGCAGCCGCGATCAAAGCTGGGACTATTGCCGCATCGCGATTCAGTTCTTTCACGAGAACAGCATTCCATTCTGGGAAATGCAGAACATGGACGAACTGGTCGGGAATCCGCAACACGACGTCTCAAAGTATTGTTTCGCGAAGGCCAACGATACGTATCTCGTCTACCTCCCCAATGGTGGTACTCCGTCGCTTGACCTGCGGGGTGCCACAGGTGACTACGATGTCTCCTGGTTCAATCCCCGTGCAGGTGGCCCGCTGCAGGCTGGATCCGCCGCCACGGTTTCCGGCGGGAAAGAGGCCGACCTGGGCCATCCTCCCGCGGATGAACGCGAAGACTGGCTCGTCGTAATTCGTCACAAAGCGAACAACCGTTGAGGAAATGGCCAAGAGCCGGTAACCGCTGTTTACAGCACTCTCACGACCACCAGCACACCGACGGCAGTGATCGAGACAAAGCTGGTCCACAGCAGCACGTCGTATAGCCGGCCTGGCCGCAGTTCCGCTGGTAGACGGTGATAGCGAAACGTGTAAGCGGCATAGACGACAAGTAGCAACAATCCGGCATTCGCCAGGCCACCGGCTGCGACCATGGCCACCGGTGCTTTGAAACTCAGCCCCAACACGGTCCATGATAACGGAAAGAACCAGGCGAATCCACGGATCCAACGTTGCCGCTGGTCGGCGTTCGAGTAGTCAAGCAAACCAACCTGGGCGAAAGCATCGCTGAACATCCGTGTCCATGCGGCTGAGCCGGCGAATAGCGTCGAGAAGAGGACGATGATGGCACCGGTCAGATACAACGCCATCGCTCCGGCTCCCGCTGATTCGGTGTAGACCTTGGACAAAGTGCGAATCATCTCCGCACCTTCCGGGATTTCGCCCCGTTCATGCAATACTGCGGCACCTAACACAAAAAACGCACAGGCGGCCATGGAATTGGCACACATTTGCTGCAGCAGTGCCAGCATTCGAGAGAGTTTATTGCCCGTTCTTGCGGCGAATGCGTCTGTTGTCCATCTGGCCACATTGCTAACATACCGCGGCGTGTGTTCTCCTTCCACTCCGCAGTTCTTGGTTTCCCCATGCACAAACGAAGATGGATCATCTGTTTCGTTGCGATACTTGCCGCGTCAAGTTCATTGCCAGCACAAGAACCGATTCCTTTCGCGCCATCGGACTCTCGGTTGCCTCCTGTTAGGTCAACGGCATTGTTTTTGCCTTCGCAACAAGTGCCGCTGGAGCCTTCGCTTGAGCTGAGCCCCGCCGCGAGCGTGTGGGCGGCTCCAACGTCAACACGCGACAGTTCGTCGTGGCAAGCGCAACTGATAGCGCTGATGCGGCCGACCTTCGGCCTGTCCGCCGAGTGGCAAGCAGAATCTAGCGATGTCGAGTTAGCCTGTTATGACTTCAACGTGCAGATTCCGACTTTTCCCATTTTCGGACCGCCACCACCTTTTGTCACTGGCGGCTTCTCCTACACCGATCTCCATGCACCTGCCCCTCTCGACCTGCCATCGGGTTTGTATGACTATTCACTCGGTTTTTCGTGGATGCGCCCGCTCAAAGAACGTTGGATGCTGCGGCTGATGTTCAGTACTGCCATCGCCACTGACGGCCAGAACACCACCCGCGATGCCTGGCAATATCGCGGTGGCTTTTTCGCCTTGTATCAACCGAATCAAGAGTGGACTTGGATCTTCGGTGCGCTCGCACTCGGCCGTAATGACATACCTGTGGTGCCTGCGGTGGGAGCGATCTGGCAGCCGAATCCCGCATTACGGGTCGAACTGACGCTCCCCCAACCCAAGATCGCCTTCCTGCTCATCGACCAAGGGCCACGTCAACAATGGGGCTATGTGGGAGCAGGGCTCAATGGCGGCACGTGGGCTTATGAACGAACGGGCGGGATAGACGATCAATTGACCTATGGAGACTGGCGCGTTGTGCTCGGTTGGGAGTCGACACCAACGCCTGAACCGGGCGTCCCCTTCACCCGTGGCGCAACTCGGCGCGGAGTTGGGCTACGTTTTCTCTCGCGAGTTCGAATTCAAAAGCGAATTGCCCAAGATTCGTCTCGACGACACATTGATGCTGCGCGTGTCGATGAGCTTTTAGCGACCATGGCCCGGTCAGTCTCGCACAGCCTTCGGCAACCGGAATCGCGCATGACCCCACCCAAGACCTACGAAGCCCGTTACGTACCGGACGCCAATATCACCCTCGATGGTGACCTGAGGGAGCCGGCATGGGAGCGGGCCAACATCGAAGCAGCGTTCGGCTTTCCCTGGCAAGAACGACCTGCGCCCAGCACCGAGTTCCGCGCGTTGTTTGACGCGAGCGCTCTCTACTTTGCGTTTCGCGTCGAGGATGACGACATCGTCCTGGCGGAGCGTTTTCTCCGCAAGGAGGACGTGGTGCGTGAGGACCGTGTGGAGTTGTTTTTCGCCCTGGACGAAGAACTGGCGCAGTACTTCTGCCTGGAGATCGATCCGTTGGGCCGGGTACTTGACTACCGCGCTTCGCACTACCGCCAGTTCGATTTCTCCTGGAGCTTTCCCGGACTGGATGTTGTCGGGATACGAACGATTGACGGCTACGCGGTGGAGGGGCGTATCGACTGGGAGGCGCTCGAGTCACTCGGCTTTCCACCACCGGATTCCGGCCGTCGCGACGAAGTTCGGCATCTATCGTGCCGAATTCCGACATACTCAGGAAGGGGGATGGAGTGAAAGTTGGATCAGCTGGGTCGATCCTCGGACTGAAAAACCCGATTTCCATGTTCCCGAGTCATTCGGATATCTGCAGATGGTCCGGTGAATAGCTCGGCTCGCCAGTAACCGTTCTGTACCGGTAGCCGTTCTCGGCGCAGCCTGGACGTGCGGCAATCCGCTCTCAGTCAGAATCGCGAATCCACTTGACTTGTCGTGCGCGGTGGATCACGCCAACATGGTTTTTTGAGACACCGGCGGGCCGGGTCGGTGGACGTCGTGGACGAACGCTGGTAGTATCCGTGGGCGAGTGCCATACCCGTTTGAATGTGCTCTCAGCCGGGATGGCCGGATCGGAAGGGTTTCCACAACAACCCTTGATGGAGTAACTTGGCGAAAGCATGCGGTGGAGCGTCCCATGGACCTGAGAAACACCAGAACCCCCATTCTCAATCAGGGTGACGCGAACGAAAAGCGCGAGGAGATCAGGCAGTATTTCCACGCCACCTACAGCCTTGACGAGCAGCTTTACGAGACTCTGGCCTCGGAACAGGCCTTCTACTTGCGGCCTGAACCGCTGCGGCACCCGCTGATCTTCTATCTCGGGCACACGGCGACTTTCTACATCAACAAGCTCATCGTGGCCAGGATCACGAACCAGAGGATCAATCCCCGCTTCGAATCGATGTTCGCGGTCGGTGTCGACGAGATGTCCTGGGATGATCTGAACGAGGCGCATTACGACTGGCCGACGCTGGCCGAGGTCAAGGCGTATCGCGACACGGTGCGCGGCGTTGTGGACGAGACGATCAGGACCATGCCCCTGACGATGCCCATCAACTGGGACAATCCGTTCTGGGTGATCCTGATGGGCATCGAACACCAGCGGATCCATCTGGAGACCTCCTCGGTCATCATTCGCCGGCTTCCGATCGAGATGGTCCGGCAGCTGCCGCTGTGGAGCATCTGCCCCGAAACGGGCGAGGCGCCGCGGAACGAACTGCTCCCGGTCGCCGGCGGCCGTGTCGTTCTGGGCAAGTCCAAGGACCACCCGCTCTACGGCTGGGACAACGAATTCGGCCGCCAGGAAAACGACGTCTGGGACTTCTCGGCCAGCCGTTATCTGGTTTCGAATCAGGAGTACCTGGGCTTCGTCGAAGACCGCGGCTACGAACAGGAGGAGTACTGGACGCACGAGGGCTGGAAATGGGTCGGCTTCTCCAAGGCCAGGCATCCGCTGTTCTGGATCGAATCGCCCGGCGGCTACCGGTTCCGGACCATGGCCCAGATCATCGACATGCCCTGGGATTGGCCGGTCGAGGTGAACTACCTGGAGGCCAAGGCATTCTGCAACTGGCTGGCACGCAAGACCGGAAAGCCCATCCGACTGCCGACCGAGGCCGAGTGGTATCGACTGCGGGACCTGCACGACATCCCGGACCAGCCCTACTGGCAGAAGGCCCCGGGGAACATCAATCTGGAGCATTGGGCCTCGTCCTGCCCGGTGAACCATTTTCAGTTCGGCGAGTTCTTCGACATCATCGGCAACGTGTGGCAGTGGACGGAGACGCCGATTACGGGCTTTGACGGGTTTCGAGGTCCATCCCGTACTACGATGACTTTTCGACGCCGACGTTTGATACGCAGCACAACCTGATCAAGGGCGGATCGTGGATTTCGACCGGCAACGAGGCGACCCGCGACTCGCCGCTACGCGTTTCGGCGGCATTTCTTTCAGCACGCCGGGCTGCGTTACGTGCAGTCGGAGCAGCCGCTTAGCGATGCCCGAAGCGATGTACGAGACGGATGCCGCCGTGTCGCAGTACTGCGAATCCCACTACGGCAAGACCTATTTCGACGTTCCCAATTTCCCCGCGCAATGCGCCGCGGTCTGCTGCCACTACACGCAAGGACGCCCGCGACGCAAAGCCCTGGACCTGGGTTGCGCCGTGGGACGAGCCTCGTTCGAGCTGGCCAAGGAATTCGATCTCGTCACGGGTATCGATTTCTCGGCCCGATTCATCCGCGTCGCGCTGCAACTGAAGGAAAAAGGCATCGTCCACTTTGAACTCGTCGAGGAAGGGGATGTCGTTTCTTACCACGAAGCTCGCTTGTCCGAACTGGGGCTCGACCAGGTGGCGGACCGCGTGGAGTTCTTCCAGGGCGACGCGACGAATCTCAAGCCGCAATTCACCGGTTACGATCTGATCCTGGCCGCCAATCTGATCGATCGGCTCTACGACCCCAAGACGATTTCTGGAGACGATTCACGAGCGGCTGAATCTGGGGGGTATTCTGGTCATCACCTCGCCCTACACTTGGCTGGAGGAATTCACGAAGAAGGAGAACTGGCTGGGCGGCTTCCGCAAAGGCGGCGAGCCCTACATGACGCTGGACGCCCTCCGCGATCTGCTGAGTCCACATTTCGTCATGCTGGATGCACCGCAGAGACGTGGAATTCGTCATTCGCGAAACGCGACGGAAGTTCCAGCACACGGTCGCGGAACTGACGGCCTGGGAGCGTGCGCCGCTGACAGCCAGCAGCGAGGTTCAGATGGTGCCGGAACGAGATCTTCACGAGCGATTACGCGGCGCACTGTGGGGCATGTTCGTCGGCGATGCGCTGGCCATGCCCGTCCACTGGTACTACGACGTGGCGGCCCTGCAGCGGGATTTCGGCACGCTCCGCGACTATCAGGCACCGACGAGATCACCACCCCAGTTCGATCATGTCGCTGGCCAGCACGGGAGCCGCCGGCCGCGGCTCCCAGGAGGGCGAAGTGGTCGGCAGCGTCATTCTGCACGGCAAGAAGCACCTCTGGGGCCAGCCCAACCGGCACTACCACTATGGCCTGCAGAGCGGTGACAACACCCTCAACCTGCTGTGCGTTCGGGTGCTCCTGCGGATCGATGAACAAGACCGGACGCTACGATTCCGGCGATTTTCTGCACGCGTACATCGCCTTCATGACGACCCCGGACAGCCATCAACGACACGCTACGCCGAGTCGTATCATCGCGATTTCTTCGCCAACTACGCACGGGGGGTCGCGCCGGAGCGCTGTGCGGGCGCCGAGAACCACGACACGGCCTCGATCGGCGGGTTGGTCGCGTTGCCACCGGTGATTATGGCGGCGTTGCGGGAGAACGATCCGGCCGCGGTGGACAACACGCTGCTGGCACACCTGCGATTGACGCATCGCTCCGCCAAACTGGAACGATATGCCCTGGCGTTGGGCAGACTGTTTCCCCGGTTGTTGCAGGACCCCGAACCTCGGGTCAGACCGCTGGTCTGCGCCGTCGCCGAGTCGCTCGGGTTCCCGGCGACGAAGGTGGTCGAACAAATGACTCGCGATGGACGTTCCGACCTCGACGTCATCGGTGGCCTGCTCAGCCCGGCCTGCTACATCGATCATTCCTTCCCGGCCGTGCTCTACCTGGCCGCACGCTACCCGGACGATTTCGAGGCCGCCCTGGTCGCGAACACCAACGTCGGCGGCGACAATTGTCATCGAGGCGCGGTGCTGGGGGCGCTGCTGGGCGCGGCGCTGGGGTATCGGGCGATTCCCGAGCGCTGGATACAGGGCCTGGCAAACCGCGTCGATCTGGAGATGGAAATTGACTCATTCATCGCCCGATTTGCGTGAGCGACGGTCGAAATACCCAAGCGCGTAGCGGAAACAATAGGCACCCTGCGAGGTTAATGTCATGTCGGCATCCGCGGATTGGCTGGAGCGATTGAGTCGGGCAACCGAGTACCGCGAACTGGAGGCAATCTTTTCGGAGATTGCTGCTTCCGCGCGCGTGGCCACGGACGGCGAGCAACTTGCGGCCTCGATCGACGAGGCGATTCGCCGGCTAGAGCAAGAGCGCCTGCGCGACGAGAAAGAGCTGGAAGCCTTCGAAACTCAATATGCCTCGTTCAAAGAGCAACAGAAGGGGGTCGTGGGATGGTTCAAACGCCACCTCCCCTTGACCGAAACACGTCGGCAGGAAGTAGAGCACCGAGACACGATCGCCGACCAGCGAGCTGAGATTCTGGCCGACAACTTAATTATCGCCCGGGCCCAGATGGTCAAGGAACGGATACTGCCGCCGGAATCAAGACGCCTGGGCCACCAGCCACATCACTGGGGCGAGCGACTGCGGAGCAACCACACGGTGGCCCAATTGGCCCAGTACGCCACGGTCGTCCAAGCGCTGACCAACGAATTGGCAAGGTCTGGGGCGTTTGTCGAGCAGTTGAGCGCAGACATCGAGGCGTTCGCCGGTGCCGATTTCTCCAGCAAGGAGGATCGCCAGCGGAAAGACGCGGACCTGACCGCGGCGCGCGGCGAACTGGCCGAACTACGTGCCGAAATCCGTGAAGAGGAATCCATGCGGACGACTGCCGTGGGGCGACTCGGCCAACTGGTGGAAGACGAGTTGTCGCAGACGGATCCCGCTTTCCGCGGATTGCGAGAACGCGTTGAATTGCTGCAAGTGGCATCGCAGCAATCCAAGGATACACTAGCGGCCGCCAGCGATTTGAAGGAGGCGTTGAGTCATCTGGCGGAATTGGAAAAGCGGCGGTATGCCTTGCCCAGCGAACGTGATCAACTGGAGCAAACACTGCGTCAATTACGCCAGGAAGCGGACCAGACGCTGCGCACGAGTACTGAATTGGCATCGGAGCTCGAGCGGCGGGCCCAGCAATATCATGAAGAGGTGCGCGGTGTGGAGCAAGCCAAGACCGCGGTGGAGGCTGCAAAGCGACTCCACGATGCGTACCTGCAGGAGCAGCAAGGCAACGCCGAAGTCGAATCGGCCGATGGGGCAGGCTCCCAGTCCCCGGTCGAGGCCGAGTACCTGCGTTTGCAGGAAGATCTGCAGCGTGCCCAGGATCGCCTGCGTGGCGTTGCAGCGCCGTACGAAACAGCCAAGAGTCGGTCGGACGACGCCAAACGCGCAGAAGAGTCGCTCGAAAAACAGCTCGATGCCACGCGGCAGAAGCTGGAGTTGCTCGCGCAGCAGGAAAAGAGCCTCCGGCATGACATCTCCGTAGCGTATGATTATGCCCAACCACTGCTCGAGCGCCTAAAGTCAATGGCACACCGTTATCAGGATGCACTGCGGACACTCTCCTGGCACAGACCTCTGGGGTCACTTGATGCTTTGCACATACCGCACAGTGAGAGTGACGCGGTCGCGCACACCTCGTGGACCACGGGGCCTCCGCGCAGCCGGTTGCCAGATGGTCCCGACACCGAATCTCTGAGGCTGCTGGAGCGTTTCCTCGAGACGCTTTGGGAAAACTCCCGGCAGTTGGACCGGGATTTGTCTGACAGCCAAGAGAGTTGCACCCAAAGTTGGACCCGCCGCTGCCATGAACTGCTTGACGAATACCTCGCACGGGAAGTCTGTAGCCAATCGCGGTGAGGCACTCCGAATTGGTCAAGCTCAATGAGCCCAAGAAACTAGAGCTTTATGTGCTCGGACTTTGTCGCCACCGGGCTCGTCCCGGTGGTAGCACGTTTGACAACTATGCCGTCGAGCTTGGTCCAGGCACGCAGCTTGAGAGATTCACCCAGGTACGGTATTGGCCCCACGGAACTCCTGGTCGTAGGCTTGGTCGGTCTGCTTCTTTTCGGACACCGGCTTCCCAGGGTGATGCATGACCTGGGACATAGTATCACCGAGTTTCGCCGCGGGATGCGACAAGATTCGTGAGGAGCGATGAGTTCCAAGTCACCTTGAGTCGACCGCTCGTCTCCGACAGCGATTACATGTCGCATCCGCGCCGGAAAAGTGATCCTCAACACGCAGTTGCTCGCTCGCCGAGAGTGAACCGAGATGCCGTCTTGATGTTCCGATCAAGTCGCTCCGCTCGAAGCACGCGTGCCAGTTTGGCATGAGCGACGGCAAGACGACTATCGACCGGTCGGGTTGGCACATCCGCCAAACAACTTTCCCGAAACAAGCTCACGTCCGCCACGCAGAACTCGTACCGGCAGGACCATTCCCAGCTCCGAATGCCGATCCAGCGCTGATCACCCTGCCGAGACTGCCGTTCTCGAATCATGTCTCGTTCGCGATCTCCGCCGAGAGGCGGTCAGTAATTAAACACGATGCTGTCCAAATAATGAACAAGGCCGGGCAAGGGATCGCTCGGTGGCCCCGTCAAGGCACACCGCCGTCGCCGTCCATCGACCGTTCCACGTGGCGGCGGACGCGGGTTTGGCTCACCCAGCGGAAACGGAAAGGAAACGGGTGCAACCGGCATGGGAAGGGCGGGGGTCAAGACGAGTCCTGGCGCGCACCTCCATGGTGGCCTGATGGTAACTTCCTATGTCAACATCGGACCGACAATCAACGGTTCCCAAACCGCTATCAACAACAAGAGGCCATCGCGCGGCCCTTTCGTGCCCTTGCGGGAGCGAAGAATGCTGTGTGGAGCAAGGAGTCTTGTTTCCTTCCCGGCAATTGGAAGGGCGCAGATCACGTCATCTTTCACCGATCCGCGAGGCCGTTCTATAATGCATCCGAGTCAATTCCCAACTGGCGGCCTCGACATGCCTTCCCGCACGACGTGGTACATCCTGACACCGACGTTGGCGGTCAGCGGCTTACTGCTGGCCGTTGGTTTGAGCGGCGCTTGGTATGTCCATCAAGTGAATCGAGACGTTTCGGATTCGCTGCATGAGATGCTGGCCGCTGCACAAACCGCCGAGCGGCTCGTTTTGGCGATTCGGGACGTGCGAGTGAAACTGCACCGTTTCGTAAACGACGGTGACACATCACATTTGGATGATGCCGAATTGTCGCTGGCTGTCATTGAAAGCGCATTGGGAAGTGGCGAGGTTGCAGTTGTCGAAGACGACGTCGATGACGATCCGTGGCCCAAACGACTGCCGACTTTGCGCGAGCGGCTCAGGGGCCTGCGAGGCGTTGAGGCGGGTCGTGACGAAGCGCGCACGGTAGTCGCATTGCTGGACGAAGGACTTCTCGCGCCGGCCGAACGAGTCCTGAACCGTTGACAGCAAATGGCCACCGAGGCCAGTCGCCAGAATCAGGCGGTGGCCCACCGAATCGGGATCGGCCTGCTGTTGTTGGGTGTCTGTGGCTCCGTCTCAGGTGTCCTGATTGGTTTCGGCATGGCCCGCAGTGTCCATCGCTCGCTGGTTGAAATCAGTGTTCCCGTGCACGACATTGCCGGCCGGCTGAACGACGTTGTAGGCCCCATCAAAGTCTCCTCGAATACGGACCTGTCCGAGTTGGATGGCGCGCTGCGAATGTTGGCCAATAAGACCGGTGACGTGGTCCACAGGCTGCAAGAGAGCCAGCAGCAGTCGCTGCGTCACGAGCAACTGGCCGCCGTCGGCCAGTTTGCCGCTGGTTTGGCCCACGAGCTTCGCAATCCGCTGATGTCAATGAAGCTGATTGTGCAGACGGCCGCCGAACGTGCCGACAAGTCACTCAACACACGCGACCTGGCGGTCATCGAAACTGAAATCACGCGGTTGGAAAGAATGTTGCAGACGTTTCTCGACTTTGCCCGTCCGCCTCGGCCGGACAAACAACTGGTCAATATTGTGGAATTGGCGGAAAGCACGATGGAGGTTGTCCGCCCCCGGGCAGCGCAACAGGACGTACAGTTGAAGCTTTCCGCGCAGCACCTGGACCTGTCGGTCGAAGCCGATGCGTCACAGCTGCGACAGGTGCTGCTGAATTTGCTGATCAATGCGCTCGACGCTCTCCCCGGCGGGGGGAACGTGTCATTGGAGATCTCGGCGCAGACCGAAACAACGTCGTGTGAATCGGATGACACCGCCGGCTCAGAACTGGAGCACGGGATGCGTGGACAGGGACAGGCCGACCAGCTCAATTGGGTGGTAATTCGAGTGGCCGACGATGGGCCCGGTGTTTCACCCGATGTGATGGGGCAAGTTTTCGAACCGTTCGTGAGCATGAAAGTCACGGGAATTGGATTGGGATTGTCGATCTCACGGCGGATCGTGGAATCGCACAACGGCCACATTGCTGTGCAGAACCGCGAAGAAGGGGGGGCCGAATTCACGATTCGCCTGCCCTCCAATTCGTTTGACCGCAAGCAGGCGGCGGGCGACTTGGCACTCGGCTCTCCCACGCCAACGCGTGCGCCGGCCGACGCCCGGTGAGCAAACGCTCTCCCGCCACAGGAAAAACGAGTCCGAAATGCCCACACTTCTTGTCATAGATGATGAACCGAACGTGTTGTACTCGCTGGAGAACGCGTTGCGCTCCGACACGCTGTCGGTGCTCACGGCTCCCACCGCCAAACAAGGCATCACCCTGGCTCGTGAGAAAAAACCCGACGCCGTGCTGCTCGACGTGCGGCTTCCCGACATGTCCGGTCTGGATGCATTCGTAGTCATTCAAAAGGTGGACCCGCTGGTACCCGTCATCATGATGACCGCCTTCGCGACGACCGACACGGCGATCGAAGCCATGAAACGAGGGGCTTTTGACTACTTGACCAAACCGGTTGAACTGAAACATTTGCGGAGCATCGTGTCGCGGGCGCTCGACCTTCGCGAGATAAACCGTCCGCCGACCGAGTTCCAGAACGTGGAACAACTGGAAACGCCTACGGAAACGATTGTGGGCCGGTCGCCGCAGATGCAGGAAGTCTACAAAGCGATCGGACGCGTGGCGGCCACCGACGTGAACGTGTTGATTCTGGGAGAGAGCGGTACAGGGAAGGAGCTGGTCACCCGCGCTATTCACCACCACAGCCGCCGCAGTCAAAAACCGTTACTGGCCATTAACTGTGCGGCGATACCGGAAACGCTGCTCGAAAGTGAACTGTTTGGACACGAGCGCGGTTCGTTCACCGGAGCAGAGAAGCAGCGAGTGGGGAAGTTCGAGCAGGCCAGTGGTGGTACTATCTTTCTGGACGAAATCGGCGACATGACCGGCGCGACGCAGGCCAAAGTGCTGCGTGTCTTGCAGGACCAACGGTTCGAACGCGTGGGTGGCAATGAGACAGTTCAAACCGACGCCCGCGTGATCGCGGCAACGAATCAAGACCTGGAAGAATTGGCTCTGGGGGGACGCTTTCGTCGCGACTTGTACTATCGTCTGAAGATCTACACCATCCAGCTCCCCCCGCTGCGGGAGCGGCTGGAAGACCTGCCCCTGCTCGTTGACCACTTCATCCGACTCTGCAGCGCTGAAGTCGGAAAACGAGTGCGATCGGCGTCTCCCGAGACCATCAAACTATTACGACATTACTCCTGGCCGGGAAACGTGCGCGAGTTGCAGGGCGCGGTCAAGAATGCGCTGGTCAATGCAACACACGAGATACTTACTCCCGACTGCCTGCCGGCCAACATTCGCCACGGAGCCTCGCTTACTCAGCAGCTGGCGACCGTGGCCGACCACGATCTCAATGTCTCGGCCCTGATACGGCAGTTGCTGCTCGACGGGGAAGCGGAGATCTACCACAAAGTCCAATTCGCCGTGGACCGCGCAGTACTCGACGAAGTCTTGCGGTACGTCAAGGGCAACCAGGTCGAAGCCGCCCGCCGCCTGGGCATCTCGCGAACGACGCTCCGCGTCAAGCTTCAGGCACTCGATAAGCTCACCGGTTTTTCGCCCCCCCCCGACGCAGAATTATCGGACCCCTAGTCGCACCATGCCATTGCTCATTAGTTCCTCTTCCTGAGCATCGCTCATGCTGCACGACTCACAAGATCTTGCAGCCCCTATTCGGCACACTGTTTGCACTGTCTCAGGTGGAGCAATACAACGCAGTCCGTCAGGCAGTGCTGCCAACAAGAGAATGCGAGCCCCACGAAACCTTCCAAATGTGAACCGTTTGCCATGAAAGTGCGCCATACGATTGGTAGCGATGAAGATCGCGTCCTGCGACGAATCGGCACGGTGATCTGGTCCGTCGCCGTGGCCAGTTTCGTGTTTTCCGCAATCGCGTGGCTTGCATTGCTGCGCGGACTGCCCTGACAACCAGTACGGGCTACCGCCAGGCGTTCGTCCGACAAGCCGTGGTATCCGTGTCAGACTTTGGCGAACGTCACGCGAATCGATGGTAGCCTCTGAAACACCGTTGCCCTTGTTCAATCCCCAGGGATTCCGTAGACTCGCAGTTCGAAGAGGGCAGGTTGAGGAGGACTCCGATTTTGGCGAAGCTCAATGGAATAAAAGGGTTATGGCCCGTGCTGCACTGACTTTCCGCGACTATCAGACGGAGAGTATATACGACGAATTGGTTGACGAACGCGGGAACCCGTGGCCGGGAGCCGAGTTGCTGATTCAGAAGATTAACTCCCTCGAAGAAGGAGAGCTTCAACGGCGACAGTCGGCTGCGGAACGGCTTCTGTTCGGCATGGGGATTACTTTCAGTGTCTACGGTGACACGCAAGGCACCGAGAAAATCTTTCCCTTTGACATCATCCCGCGAATCGTCGGGGGAGACGAATGGGCTCGGGTTGAACAGGGACTCAAACAGCGGATTGAGGCCCTGAATCTCTTTATCGACGATGTCTACCACGACCAAAAAATCCTCCAGGACGGCGTCGTTCCGAAGGAGGTCGTCCTCGGAGCGAAGAGCTATCGCGAGATCTGCCACGGCTTGAATCCACCGAAACGGATTTGGTGCCACATTACGGGCACCGACCTGGTGCGGGATTCCGACGGCCGGGTCTACGTTCTCGAAGACAACCTTCGCTGCCCTTCTGGCGTATCCTACGTGCTGCAGAACCGCCAGGTTATGAAGCGGAGCTTCCCGCAACTCTTCGAAGCCTCGCGCGTGCGGCCCGTGGTAGACTATCCCAGCCACCTTCTGCGAACGCTCGAGCACCTCGCACCGACAACGGTCGGTTCTCCGACCGTCGTGGTACTGACTCCAGGCATCTACAATTCGGCTTATTTCGAACATTCGTTCCTCGCCCAGCAGATGGGAGTGGAACTGGTCGAAGGGAGCGATTTGGTGGTGCGGGAGGGATTCGTTTGCATGAAGACGACCGCCGGTCTGCAGCGCGTGGACGTTATTTATCGCCGCATCGACGACGACTTCCTCGATCCGCGGGCGTTTCGCCCGGATTCGCTCTTAGGCATTCCGGGCGTCTTCGACGTTTACCGCCAGGGGCACGTGGCCCTGGCCAACGCTCCCGGCACGGGCATCGCGGACGACAAGGTTATCTATGCCTACGTCGAAAAGATGATCCGCTACTACCTGGACCAGGACGCGATCATTCCCAACGTGCCGACCTATGTTTGCTTTGACCCACAGCAGCGCCGTTACGTGCTGGAGCATCTCGACCAGCTCGTGGTCAAAGCGGCCAACGAATCGGGCGGCTACGGCATGCTGATCGGGCCTCATGCATCCCAGGAAGACCGCGATCGGTTCGCCGACCTGATTCGCGAGAACCCACGCAACTACATTGCCCAACCCACCTTGACGCTGTCGCGAGTCCCGACCATCGTCGACGACCATTTCGAGGGCCGGCACGTCGATCTTCGACCGTACATCCTTTATGGCGAACGGATCTACGTGCTGCCAGGTGGCTTGACGCGAGTGGCCCTCAAAAAAGGCTCGCTTGTCGTCAATTCATCGCAAGGTGGGGGGAGCAAGGATACCTGGGTGATCGCCACGACGGGCGGCGAGTCGGCGATCGCTTCCGGATCGCAACGCCAACAGTAAGTCGAGGTCTTGTCTATGCTTAGCCGTGTCGCTTCTTCGATCCATTGGATGAGCCGTTACGTGGAGCGGGCGGAGAACCTGGCCCGCTTCGTCGACGTGACCTTCGGACTGATGCTCGATCAACCCAGTGGCGCTCCCGAACAGTGGTTGCCTCTCGTCCGAACCACCGGCGACAATGAGTACTTTAGCGAGCATTACAGCGGTCCCACTCGGGAAAACGTCGTCCACTTCCTGTCCTTCGACGGCGACTATCCCAACTCGATCCTGTCTTCTGTCCGCATGGCTCGGGAAAACGCCCGCACGATTCGCGAAGCGATTTCGTCGGAGATGTGGGAGCACCTGAACAACTTCTACCATCTGGTCAAGGTGGCGGCGGGGAGACGCGACTTGCTCCAGTCGCCCCAGGAGTTCTTCCACGAAGTGAAGCTTGCCAGCCACCTGTTCTGCGGCATCACGGACGGCACCATGACGCATAGCGAGGGCTGGCAATTCGCTCGACTCGGGCGAAAACTGGAACGTGCCGACAAGACCTCACGCCTTCTCGACGTGAAGTACTTCCTGCTCTTGCCAACGGTTCAAGACGTGGGAACTTCGACGGACGATCTGCAGTGGTCGGCTGTCCTACGGTCGCTCAGCGGTTTCGAGATGTTCCGCAAGCGACACGGGCAGATCTCTCCCGAACGGGTCGTGGGCTTTCTGGTCCTCGACCGCCTGTTCCCCCGGGCCATCATGCACTGCATCGACAGCGCGAACGAGGCCCTGCACGCTATTTCGGGGTCGCCGGAAGACACCTTCTGGAATCCGGCTGAGAAGCGACTTGGGCAGTTACGGAGCGAGTTGGCATATTGCACGGTCAACGAGATCCTCTCCTTCGGTTTGCACGAGTTCCTCGATTCGCTGCAGGAGAAGATCAACAGCACTGGGGATGCGATTCACGAAACGTTTTTCTCGGGCTCGGCCAACGGCAGAAGACGATCGACGTTTGTCAGCTAAGGGCGGATGCGACACCTTTCATGTCAAGTGGGGCAACATGAGCGTGGCGATTCCCAGGACCAGAAAGAACCCGCACATGTCGGTGATGGTGGTCAGAATCGGTCCCGAGGCCACTGCGGGATCCACTCCCATGCGCTTCAACAGCAGCGGAACGACTCCCCCGATAGAGACGGCCAGCATCGTGTTCAGGCAGAGGGAGACCCCGACGACGAGGCCCAAGTAGACGTTCCCTTTCCAGGCCAAGGTGACCAGCCCGATGAGCAGTCCCAAGACCGTCCCGTTAATCGCGCCGACAGCGATCTCCTTTAACCAGACCCAGACCACCTCTTCGGCGCGCACCAGGCCCAGCGACAGCTCACGCATGCTGACGGCAACGGCCTGATTGCCGCTGCAACCGCTCATGTCGGAGATAATCGGCAGGAACACGGCCAAGGCAATCACGGAGGAGAGGGTGTCTTGAAACACGGCGATCACGCTGGCAGCGATCACGTTCAGCCCGATGTTCACGGTCAGCCACGCGAGCCGCCGCCGCGACCGTACCAGGGTCGGCAGCGTGCGGAGTTCTTCGCCACCGACGATACCTTGGGTCTTGAGAAAATCGCTGTCCTGCTGATCGCCCAGCGCTTCTTCCACGGCAACCTGCCGCACGACGCCCACCAGTCGGCCCGCGGCGTCAACGATCGGCACGCCCAGGTAATGGTGCTTGTCGAAGAAGCGTTCCAATTCGTTCAGCGGCGTGTCGTCACGCAGCGAGAGAGGCTCGCGAATCATCAATTCGCGGATCGCCAGTTTGCGTCGTGCCAACAATAAGTCGCGTAGGCGGAGGACCCCGTTGAGCCGACCCTCGGCGTCGCAGACGTACGTGTACTGCACGTCGTAGTCGCGATAGCGGTCGGCGTTCTCACGCATGTCGGCCACCACGTCCTCGACCGTGAAATGCTCCGGGTACTTGAGGAATTCGGTGACCATCAGGCCGCCAGCCACATTGTCGGCATAGCGGCTCAACTCACGCGCGTCGGCAGCATCGGGTGCCGGCAGCTCATCGAGAATCGCTGCCGTCTGGGGCTCTTCCAGATCACCCAGCAAGTCGGCTCGCTCATTGCTCGGCAGTTCCAGCAGGACCGCCGCGGCATCGGCTGGCTCCAAATGTGCGATCAGCTCGACGGCCTGCACGCCGGGGAGTTGTTCAACCAGGTCGGCGGTCCCCTCCGTCGTCAGCGTTGCCAGCAAACTGCTCTGTTCGTCACCTGTCAAGCGCGAGACCGCCAAGGCCACGTCGCCGGCGGGCAACTCGGCGAGATACGCCTCCACCGCTTGTGCTTGCCCCTGCTCGGCCAGCCGCGCCAGCTCCTTCCAAGGTTCGAGAGGTTCCAGTTCCGTCATGCCGCGCTCACTTTCGTTTCATCCCGGTGTCGGTGATTCGGTAGTTCGTGACCCCTGGTTTACAGCCTATCGATCCGGGCCCGGTCAACAGACTCGTGTGATGACGTTACAATGGCAACATTAGCAGCGGACACATTTTTGGGAAAGGCGACACAAGGAGGAAGTGCGGTCTCAGGCTGAGTCGATATGGCCCTGGGTGTGTTGTATGTGCCGTAGGCGCTGCGGCGGATCCGGAACTAGTCGTGGATATTTGTTGATCTCAACAGCGAGGTGTGGTGAGGCGGCGAACCGATCCTAAAGGACCCCGCTGAGGGCTCTCGAGATGGAGGTGAGAAATATGAGCCAAGTGATGCCAAGTCGGCCGCTCTCGTGTGCCGTGGTCGGACTGCTGCTAGTCGCGTGTGTCGCGCCGCTCGGTACTTTCGCTGTTGCAGCGGCCCCTGAACCGCGCCGGCCGAATATCCTGATCGTGATGGTGGACCAGCTCAACGCGAGTACCCTGAGTTGCTACGGGGGCCCCGTGCCAACGCCGCACATTGATCGGATCGCGCGCGAGGGAGTCCGCTTTAACCAGGCCGTCTGCCCAACGCCGTTTTGTTCGCCCACGCGGGCCTCTGTCATAACGGGCATGTATCCCCATGCTCACGGCATCGTCACCAATTGCAGTGGCGGACACGGGCCAGCCGCCCAGGAGGGCATCCACCCTGCCGACGTAACTACGGAGAGTTTGCTGCATGAAGCCGGCTACGCGACGCATC
The DNA here is from genome assembly GCA_963700575.1 of uncultured Planctomycetota bacterium. Lineage (GTDB taxonomy): Bacteria > Planctomycetota > Planctomycetia > Pirellulales > Pirellulaceae > JAJRVM01. Next base: position 89,696 of record CAVOYC010000021.1, read on the forward strand.
ACTATGGCAAATGGCATCTGTTTGGCGACACGCTTCCCTACTACGCCGACATGTACGATATCGGCCAATACCGGCAGGAGATGGCCGAGACGTTTTCGCAGGTCGCCAGAGACGACCCAACCCGATTCATGCCCTGGTATACCCTACCGCTGCCGGTCGAGGTCGCACCAGAGTTCCAAGCGGCGGTCGATCGGTTGGGCAATCGTTGGGAGGGCCGCCGCTACGCCCCCTTCATCACCAGGCAGGGCCGGCTTAAACTGCCGCTCGACCAGCATTTCGACGTCCGCTTTGCCGACCGGACCATTGAGCGGATTGATTCGCTCAAGGAAAAACCATTCATGCTCACCTGCTCCTTTGTGGCCCCACACGATCCCAACGTGGTGCCGTCGCCCTACTACGAAGCCTTCGCGCCGGACCGGATCGAGCTGCCAGCCAATCGTCAGGCCCGTGAAAAGCGGTTTGAGAAGGACTGGTCCCGGGAAATCATTGCCGGTTTGGGGGAGCCCGGGCTGCGCGAATTTCTGCGGATCTATTACGGCATGGTGCTGCTGATCGACGATCAGGTCGGCCGAATCCTCAAAGCTTTGGAAGAGGCGGGCGTGCTGGACGACACCATCATCGTCTTTACCGCCGACCACGGCGACATGGCTGGCGGTCACGGCATGGTCTGGAAGAGCACTGGTGCTTTCTATGACGAGATCGCTCGCGTGCCACTGTTGATCCGTTACTCTCGACGATTCAGGCCGCAAACAAGCGAGATGGACGTGGACCTGACCGATCTGATGCCGACGCTACTGTCGCTGACCGGCCTGCCCATCCCGGATCAGGCACAAGGCCAGAATCTGGTGCCGTACTTGACCGGACAAAAGGACCCCTCCGAGTCGCGCCGCTTTGCGTTTTCCGAGCGTGTGATGCCCAACCGTGAGAGTACACGCCGGATCATGCCTGATGCCCGGGGCTCGTTCATGATCCGCGGCCAGGGCTGGAAGTACATCCGTTACCAGCAAGGCGACGCGTATCTTTACCACTTGGCCGAGGACCCGGGTGAGACGAAGAACCTGGCCGACGACACTCGGTACAAGTCTCGACGTGACGAGTTGGACGCTGAGTTGACCGCCTGGCTTCGCAGGACCGGTTGGATCGAATGATATGCCATTTGCTATAATCACGGCACTGCGAACCCAGGTCGGTTGCAGACGCAACCGGAACGGGAATTATCGGATTGTGGATGTCACGGGGCACTTTTCCACATCTCACAGATTTGGGCACTGCGGGTGAAAAAACAACACAAGCTAGTATTGGTCAATCCGGTCAACACCTGCCGCAGCGGCTTTTCGGTCAATTCCAGTTCGCGTTTTCCACCCTTGGGCCTGGGCATCATCGCCAGCTTGACGCCCGACGCCTGGGACGTCGAGTTGGTGGACGAGAACTTCTCGCCGTTTAACTACCGCGACGCTGACCTGGTGGGGATCACCGCCTTTACGTCTGCGGCCAACCGAGCCTACCAGATCGCCGCCGCCTATCAACGACACGGCATACCGGTCGTGATGGGGGGGATCCACGCCTCGATGTGCTTCGCGGAAGCACAGCAATTTGTCGACGCCGTGGTGATTGGCGAGGCCGAATCGGTTTGGCCGCAAGTGCTGGCCGACGTCTTGCACGGGAAACTCAAGCCAACATACCGCGGCCACTGGCTCGATCTGGCCGGTCTGCAACCTCCGCGACGTGACATCTACGACAGCCACTACATGTTCGCCTCCATACAGACATCGCGGGGTTGCCCGCTCGACTGCGACTTCTGCTCGGTCACCGCATACAACGGCCGGCGGTACCGCCGCCGGCCAACCAACGAGGTGCTTGACGAAATCGAATCGATCCCTCACGACTTGTTGTTCTTTGTGGACGACAACGTGATTGGCTACGGAGCCGACTCGCGTCAACAGGCGATGCAACTATTCCAAGGCATGGTCGAGCGGGATCTGCGTAAGCGTTGGATCTGCCAGGCGTCGGTCAACATCGCCGACGACGCGGAAGTGCTCGATTGGGCGGGACGCGCCGGTTGCCGGATGGTTTTCCTGGGGCTTGAAGCCGAGGACATTGACTCCCTGACCGAAGTCAACAAGCGACTGAACATGAAGCGGGGCACGTCTTCCTACGAGCAAACGTTTGACCGCATTCACCAGGCGGGCATCGCGGTGTTGGGAGCCTTCATTTTCGGCATGGACGGCGACACGCCGGACAAGCTTCGCGACCGCACCGATTTCATGCTCGAGCAGCGGCGTCGACGTGATGCAGGTCACCGTCATGACACCACTGCCGGGCACGCAATTGTTTCATCGTTTGCAGCAGGAAGGTCGGTTGCTGTATACGAACTTTCCCGAAGATTGGAGCCACTACGATCTGGCGGAACTGGTGCATCGCCCAAAGCACGTCGAGCGGGCCGAACTGTGGGAGGTCATCCGCGAGTGTGCCCAGCGGATCTACGATCCACCCACGCTCAAGGCCAAGGCGAAGCAAACACGGTACGCCACGGGCAGCTGGGAGGCGATGGAATTCGCTTACCGCGCCAACGTCGATTACCGCAACGTGGTCAGAGCCAACGGCATCATCCATTGAGCCCGGTGGCGACATCATCAGACCGGCGGAGAACTGTGCCGTGAGTCAGAACCGGAATGCCCAACTCGATTCATCGTGTGACCCAGAAAAGTCACTGCTCGCCGAGTTTGCCCGTCTGTGGGCTGAGGCGGATCGACTCTGGGAACGGCATCAGAATGCGCCCGCGTTTCAAGGGTACGTGAGCGCCGACTACCTGACCATTTACGAATCGTTAGCGCAATTGCGGGGACGCGTATTGACGGTACTTGAATGGGGCTCGGGGCTGGGAATCGTGACGATTATGGCCAGCCGTATGGGATTCGAGGCCTACGGCATTGAAGCCGAACCGGACCTTGTCGAGTATTCCGAGAATTTTGCGAAGGTATACGGACCAAGAGCAAATTTTGCTCTCGGGAGCTTTATCCCCGACGACTTTGAATGGAACCCGGCGGACGGAGATGACGTGTACCGAACCGTTATCGACACCCCGGCCGCGTACGACGAGTTGGACATGGAAATCCGGGACTTCGATCTGATTTACGCCTATCCATGGCCGGATGAACGTTCGTTGTACCACAGCATTGTGCGCGAGTTCGGACGTGGGGATACGTTGTTGCTCATGTACGATGCGCGAGAAGGGATCGAGCTGGTTCGCTTCCATGACCGGTGAGCGCTCTTGAAGGCAATACTCACGCGCCTCGATGGTGGACTTGTGGGCAAAGACGAAGCTACTCGCGCTCGGAAGCTGTCCCACACTTTTTCGCCGAACCACGAAAACCGTGCATAGGTTACACTGGGTCAGCCGAATAGCTTCGAACGCTTCAGTCGAGCAGAGGATGACGAATGTTCAGAACACATTGGCCTTGCGTGTTGTGGCTTGCTGCTGCGTGCGTGTCTACCGACCTAGTGAGAGCGCAGTCAGCCAAGGACGCCGCGCAGACACTCGCGCGTGCCCGTCAGGCCGCTGCGCAGGGGCGTTTCAGTGACGCGGAAGCGCTGCTGCGCGAGAAGATCCCCGACCCCCGGCGCCGGTCGTTGGTGACTTGGCCGTGCAACTCGAGATTCTGCGACGCACGCGGATCGATTACTCCCTGACCGAGGATCAATTGCTGCGGCAGCTGCGCGAAAGCGTCCCCGACGTGAGCTTGGAGGAGATGAGAGGCTGGCGGAAGCAGGGGGTGTTGCAGCATCGCCTCATTGACGGCGAGGTGCGGTATTTCAAGCGGGCCGCGAGTAATCTGTTCCGCGCTTGTCCGGCGGCAAGCGCGCGTCGGCAGAAGAATGTTACGCCGGCTGGCGTACGGTTCGATCTGCCGCGCACATCTGGCAGACCTCGTGGCGGAAGCGGAGCGCACCGGTAAGACAGAGTTCCACCCCGTGAAGCACCGTGTTCGATACACGTTGCGTGTGAAGGACGGACATCCGAGGTTGCGGAAAGGGGCCCAGGTGCGCGCTGCTGGCTGCCGTTTCCGCAGGAGTATCGGCAGCAGTCTCAGGTCAAGCTGGTGTCGGCGCAGCCAACCGGTGCCGTGATGTGTCCCAACGGCCACCCCCACCGCACCATCTACTTTGAACACACGGTGGACGACCCCACCAAACCGCCTGTGTTCCAGGCCATATTCGAATTTGTTACCACCGCATACGTCCCCCAACTTGATCCGGCCAAGGCGTTGCCGTACGACACGGAAGGGGCTGTGTATCGCGAGTACGCTGCCGAGCGCCCTCCACACGTCGTCTTCACGCCGGACGTGAAGAAGTTGGTGCAGGAGATTGTGGGTGAAGAGACGAATCCGCTGCAAAAGGTGCTGAGCATCTTCCGTTGGGTGTCGAAGGAAATCCGCTGGTGTTCGGAAATGGAGTACAGCACGATTGCCAACCTGTCGGCCAAGGGGATTGCGGCTCGCGAGGGTGATTGCGGTGTGCAGGGCCTGGTATTCATCACCTTGTGCCGGGCCGCGGGAGTGCCGGCGCGCTGGCAATCTGGTTGGGAGACGCTGCCCAACCGGTGGAACATGCATGACTGGTCCGAGTTCTACGTCGAGCCCTGGGGCTGGTTACCGGCGGACGCCTCCTATGGCTTGCAGCAGCACAGCGACGCCCGGGTGCGCGAGTTCTTTTGTGGGCATCTTGATCCGTACCGGCTGATTGTGAACCTGGATTTTGCCCGCCCGTTGCAGCCTCGCAAGCAGAGTTTCCGCAGCGAACCCAACGATTTCCAGCGGGGGGAAATCGAGATCGACGGCCACAACCTGTACTTTGACGAGTGGAGCTGGGATTTCGATATGTCCACGATGCCGCGCTGAAACAGACGGTGTGGCAGAGGTTTGGTGCCGCGGTAGTGGATTGCGGGGCATGGTAGGGTACGTGCCGCGGATAGAGTCTTCACAGCGAGTCGAGCAACCGCTTGCAGTATCCAATGCCCAGCCGCGGGCTGGTCAGGACTGGCAGGTCGATTTCTTTTTCAACCGAGGACGCCAGACGAGTCATTGAAGCCTGTGCAAAAACGATGACCTCGACAAACGGGGCCAAATCAACCGCGGCGGCGTGAACCCGCTGATCATGCGCATCTCTGTCGCCGCCCATCAGCAATTCGAACGCACCCTCCACCAGGACCTGCTTGACATCCACGACCTTCGACCGTGCGGTCGCTTTGTCCCTGATCAGGTCCGCCGTCGGTCCCAGCGTGGTCTGCGCAGTCGCCACGACGCCGATGCTTTCGGCCATCTCGACAGCCTTGTCGGTCATCGCATCGTCGATCTTGATCACCGGGATATCGACTTCCTGACGCGCAACGTCAACAGCTGGGCCAAGTGACGAACAGAGCGAAAAGGCGGCATGAACTCCCGCCACTTCCGCCGCTTTGGCATAGGCCGTGAACCGTCGCTGGACTGCCGCAGTGATATGGCCGGCTGCCATGACATCAGGCAGCAGCGAATCATCGACAATACTTACTAGCTCCACATCGGGCATGACTTCGGCGAAAATATCGCTCATCGTCATCTCGACCTTGACGAAGACCATACTGGTGTGAATCAGGGCAAGTCTCATTTTCATCATTTCCTACCTTCGGCAGTGAACAGTGAACGTGCACGAAATGGTCGCAGGATTCAGTGGCATTGTCGATTACAGGGTAAGGTCTCCGAGCCGCTGGTTCCAGCCTTGCAGGCAAGACGGTAGACCCAGATCCAATCGTCCCACATGGTCCTTCCGGATTCATTTGGTGGCAGGGAATCTGGTCACTACCCGTCGCGAATCGTGCGGCGTCATGGTGGACAAAGGCTAAGGCAAATCGGAAAATGACGCCTTGCAGATGGCACGGTATGCGATGACCGGGCCGATCAGGGAAAACCGGATCAGAGCGGACAACGAAGTCCGCCGGTACCTGAGACGGCTGCTCACCGTCATCCGCCTGCCCGGTCACCAGAAGATTACCAGACGACTGCTGGACGGTTTCCGAACCGATGCGGAAGCAAGCCGCTGGTTCCTGAATCACCAGGCGCAGTACTTCGTGTGCGGTACATCAATATGCTCGCTGTCGCACTCTCCATTTTGGCAACGTTGTTCTTTTTGGGATTGCTGTTCGTGATCCTCGCGATCAGCGTCTATAACCAACTGAACGAGTCGCTCTGTCGTTGCGAGAATGCCTACGCGCAGCTCAACGTCCATAGCAAACGCCGCTACGAGCTGATCCCGCCACTGATGGATAAGTTGCGGGATGTGCCCGGTATCGACCCCACAATATTTCAGGCAACTACCAGCACCTGCCAGACGGCCCAGGTGGTAGACCAGGGGGCAGATGGCGGCTTGAAGGACCGAGAGGCGTTTGCGAGATCCAAGGACGCGGAAGCGGAGTTGGACAGCGCCACGCGCCAACTTGGCCTGTCTTTGGAAACGCTCGCGATCCCCTCCCCGGACTGTCGATATGCGTCGCTGACAATGGGACTGAGTTCAACGGAAGCGAGAATTTCATTCGCCCGAACGGCGTATGATGAATTCGCAGCCCAATACAACGCCATCCGCACAAGGTTCCCGGCACGACTGTTCGCCAACAAACTTGGCTTTGGCGAGGTCCCACAATTCGGAATCGCAAATAGGAAGCAGACTCTACCGACGGGTGACGTGCAACCATGAAGTCGATGGACTTTTTTGGACGGCAGGAAAGAGCCAGACGCAACACGTCGGTCCTGGTGATCCTGTTTGCGCTGGCCGTGACCGTGATGATCGTAGCGATTTATGCTGCCGTCATCGTCGTCTTCGCCGTCTCGAAACGCAATGGGGACCAGGCGATCGAGGCGATCGATTGGCTTCAGCCCGACTTACTTGTGGTTGTGACGCTGGCAACACTGGCCGTTGTTGCCGCCGGCAGTCTGTACAAAACCCTGGAACTGCGCCGCGGTGGCGAACAAGTTGCGGTGATTCTCGGAGGGTGTCTGATTAACTCTTCCACAGGCGATCACGCCGAACGACGTTTGTTGAACGTTGTCGAAGAGATGGCACTGGCATCGGGGGTGGCGGTTCCGCCAGTCTACCTGCTGGACCGGGAAACAGGAATTAACGCCTTTGCCGCCGGATTTACACCAGACGATGCCGTGATTGGCGTCAGCCGCGGAGCACTTGATCATTTGAATCGCGACGAACTGCAAGGCGTTGTTGCTCACGAATTCAGCCACATTCTGAACGGCGACATGCGTTTCAATTTGCGGCTCATTGGCATCTTGCACGGCATCCTGATCGTAGGGCTAATCGGCTACTACACGTTGCGAATGAGTGGCGGCTCGCGCAGTGGTTCAGGGCGCGGCAAGGGAAGCTGGCAACTGTTCCTGCTGGGACTGGTCATCATGATTGTCGGCTACGTGGGCCTGTTCTTCGGCCGCCTGATCAAAGCCGCCGTGTCGCGTCAGCGGGAGTACCTGGCTGATGCTTCGGCCGTGCAGTTTACCCGCAATCATGCCGGGATAGGGGGAGCGTTGAAGAAGATCGGCGGCCTGGCGGGACAATCGTACGTGAACAGCCCAGCCGCGGAAACGGCCAGCCATATGTTCTTCGGATCTGCCGTCCGCCAATGGGCCTACAGCCCCTTTGGCACACACCCTCCTCTGGTGAATCGGATCCGCGCCATCGACCCCCAGTTCGATGGAATTTTCCCCAACATTTCACCTGTGCGGCCCAAGCTGCCCGCATACAAAACAGTAAAACCAACCGTCGTGCCACCTTCGGAAAGTCGCGCGGGCCTGGAGAAGCTCTTTCCGGGACTCGGCTTCAGTGAAAAGATTCCCCTCGAACCCGCCGTGGTGCTGGCGGCTGTTGGTGCGCCGACCATGCAACACGTGGATTACTCGACTCAACTGGTCGCCAGTCTTCCGGAGGCAGTAGAGAAGTCGGCGCGTGAACCGTTTGGAGCGCGATGTGTTGTGTTCGCACTGCTGCTCGACCCCAACGCTCAGGTTCGACAGCAACAGCTGGGTACTCTCAAAACCATCGCCGACAGCGGCACGAGCCAGGAGACCGAACATCTGGCCGAGCAGATGGCGCAACTCGCCAAATCGGCACGATTGATGCTTATTGAGATCGCTCAAGGTGCCTTGCGTCAGCTTTCCCCGGAACAGTATCGACAGTTTCGCGATGCCGTAATTGAGTTGATCAAGGCGGACGAGAAGATTAACTTGTTTGAGTTCACCGTGCAGTCTGTTTTGCTGAGTCATTTGGACCGTGTTTTTGGGCTGGCAAGGCCTCACCAGGTTCGATATTACAGCATTCGCGGCGTGGTTGAGGATGTGGCCGCCTTGATGTCCGCGTTGGCACATGTTGGGCACAGCGACCCTGACCTGGCTCATAAAACCTACCAGGCGGCTGTTTCGCCCCTGCAGATCGATCATCGCAAAGCCGCATTACTTGACCGCTCAAAATGCACCTTGTCGCGTCTCAAGTTGGCGCTCGAGAATCTGGCAACCTGCTCGATGCCGATCAAGAAACGAGTCCTCGGTGCCGCTACGCTCTGCGTCGCCGCCGACGGCACGGTGACGGTCGGCGAAGCGGAGTTGCTGCGCAGCATCGCAGGAGCCCTCGACTGCCCCATCCCACCGATCCTGCCTGGCCAAGTCAGAAGAGAGAGCCCGATTTAAGGGGACGGGGACATTTTTCGCGGCGAGATACGCAAATTGGGTAAGTGGCCGTATCGCCCGAAGCGTGACTCACGGAGTTCCTGGAACTCAAAGAACCCGATCCGAGTTGGCCTGACGACGATTCATCTTCGGCGTCCGTGCCCTGCTTCCATCCTGTGAAGAGAAACAGAACGCACCAAATCAGAAAGGGACCAGACTCATGAAGTCGTTGATCGGAGCAGAGCTCCTGGCGGGGCAACGGCGTGATTCGCAGCTGTAGCCAGGGGGCCCTGATGCGGGCACCCGACGGATCATGGTGGTACACGCACCAGTTGATTCAGAACATTCGTGCACCCTTTCAAGGTCGCCCCCAAATGCTTCAGCCGGTCGAGTGGATCAACGGTTGGCCGATGATTGGCAAGGACGTCAACGGCGACGGCATCGGTGAACCGGTGCTGCACCACGCCAAACCGATTAACGGCATGCCGGTGACCGCGCCGTGGAGCGACGATGAATTCGATGCACCGCAGCGTGGACGGCAATGGGAGTGGAATCACAACCCCCGCGACAGTCACTGGTCGCTGACCGAGCGGCCCGGTTGGTTGCGGCTCAAGGCCTCGGTACCGGTCGCCAAAGGTGGTTTCTGGGGCGCGTGCAACACGCTCAGCCAGCGCATCATGGGGACTGGCCAGGGCAAAGCGACTGCCAAATTGGATCTGTCCGGAATGCGCAGGGGGCAACGAGCCGGATTCGTACGCTTCGGCGGGGTCTATCACCTGCTTGGCGTCCACTTTGATGACGGCGTAAACAAGCAGCTTTTCTTCGACGCGAACGGCCAGATGGCCGAAGGTCCGGTGGTTGAAAATGATGACCTGTGGATACGTACCACCAACGATGGCGACCAGGCCACCTTCGCCTGCAGTTTCGACGGCGAGCGGTTCGTGGG
>CAVOYC010000022.1:0-236897 GCA_963700575.1 uncultured Planctomycetota bacterium
GGTGGGAACGTGAAGTTGCTGAGTGAACACGTCGATGTCAAAAGACTCGGGGGCGGAATGGTCCTCTGTTGGTTGAAAGGCCAGATGGACTCCGGAGAACCCCCGCTGCGTCTGCGTCTGGTTCAAGTGAAAGTCGGTAAGACGAAGATGTGGATGTTGACGAGTGTGCTCGACCGCAAGAAGCTCAGCAATAAGCAGATCATTCGGTTCTACAAAATGCGCTGGGGCATCGAGGTCGAGTTCCGCGGCTTGAAGCAAACGATCGACAAGCACACCCTGCGGTGCCGCAATTCGGATCGCCTTCTTGTGGAACTTGACTGGTCACTTCGCGCGATGGCGATTGCGGAACTGCTGGCACTTCGTGAACAGATCACCGCAGCGGAGGCAGACGAGGAAGCACCGTATGTTCCACAAGATTGCAGCCTCGCCAACACGATGCGGGCGCTGTGCAAGTGCATGCGCAACTTGCTCCAGCCGGCTGATGCTGCTCGCCTGAATCAAATTGATGGCGCGGCGGGCTCCTGGAGAAACGCGTTTCTTCATTGGCCAAGCTGCACCAGGTGTGGGCCACCTGTGCGTTGTGGCAAAGGGCAAAGCACATCATATAATCACCCCTCGCACGGGCTGTTTAGGTCGTCAGTGAGCGTGTCTTAATCGTGCCCAATTTTCACGAGGTTTCGGGACTTTGATGTCCGAGATGGCAAAATGGGACTCGGCCTAAACAACTTGCGGTAAAATGCAGCTGCGGCATCGCATCTTGCGGCAAAGGAACGATAAGAGGGAACTTCTGAACCACGCTATTCGTCTTACCTCCCGGATTTGACGAACCGTCTCGACTTCGGGGAGATTGTGCCATGAGTCCTTTCTTGCCTCGCTGGGCAGCAATGGTCGCTGGAATTGCTGTGACCTTCTATCCCACTGTGTTGCCTGCGTGGCACACTGGATTGGTGGATGCCAGCGGCAAAAGCATCTTCTCAGCTGAGTTCGTGCGTGATTACCAAGCCGCTGACCAGGCACTCACGACGACAGGATCCGTCGGGCCATATCTCACACTCCTCACGAAGTGCAAGGACCCCAACGAGCTCGCTGAACTTGAATTGACCGTCGGCGTGATCTACTGCCAGCGCACGGGCCATGTCGATCCGAAAAAAGCTGTTAAGCATTTGACGAACGCCTTGGGCTACAAACTGCCGGAAAGAGCCTACCTTGATACACTCTTGTGGCGTGCCGGTTCGCTGGAACAACTTGGGAAACTTGATGAAGCGAGGCGTGATCATCTGAGGGGACTGCTGGCCTGTTCATATTATGACCTGCCGTCCAAACGGCCTGAGGTCACCGGACCGAAGGCTGAGTTTTCCATTGAACCGGGCAATGACGCAGAGGTTGAAGCCAAGAGAGACTACGAACGTTATCGAGCGAGCGTCATTCTCCAATAGCACATCATGATGCAGCAGGCCTACTTCCTTCAAGGCGTGAAGCGGATTTGCGCAAGGTCGCCGCTCAATGAGGATCAGTTACAGGAGGAGCTGGAAGCCTTGACGCCCGACGTGCAGAAGCGTGAGGCGATCCTGCACTCATTCGCCCCGCCACCTCCTCGTCTCGGCGACGACTAACGACCACCCTGGTGATGTCACGTAACAATGCCGTGAACCGGAGCACACGGAGTATATCCAGACCTGCATTGACCGGGTCACTGAGAAACAGTCTCTAGCTCAAACATAGAGCAGGCGAGGCTTTGGGAATATCCCATCAATCCACCGATATCTCAGAATGGGACGACTGGCTGGTTGTGGTAGAATCGGGGCGTCGGGAGCGCCCGATAAAGCGAAGGTTTTCTAGGACTTCGCCCAGGCGTTCGCCACTGCTCGGTAGGGCATCCCTCCCTGGGCTGACCACGCTATCGGCGTCGGTATCCTGAATGGAATCGGGGTGGGTCATTTTGGCAAAATGTATCCGGGGTACAATAAGAAGTTATGTCGTGAAATTTCCGTGATCCGAAATCGCTGAACGTCCGTTATTCTGAGTTGCGTCTCCGGGAAGCCGGGCCGCTGATCTAGCCGTCAAGCCCTTGAGGCTTGGATTAAACGGGTATTTCACGGCAGCATGTTATGTGTAAGCAACCGCAGGAAACTGCTCGCAGAACTCAAAATGAGGATTCCACTGTTTCATGCCGACTCAACCTCTTTGCTCTGACTGCGGAGAAGCACTTCAGATCGGCTTCATTCCCGACGCAACAATCGGACCTGTCAAACAAAGCCACTGGCATCCCGGGCCTGCCGTGGACGAAAAGTATGTTAGTGCCCGAGACAAGCGCGGAGTCAAGACTGACTGGGAACAGGCGGTACCAATCACGGCCTATCGATGCCCGGGTTGTGGGCTGTTAAAGGTTTACGCAGTCAGTGACCACGACTGAATCGCCGAACACATCAGAAACGCGGCATAATCAGGTAAGGGTGCTCGTTCCCGGGCACGCTCCCCACAGCACCTGACGTGCGAGTCCGCGTCAGGCGGTTCGACGAATCGGAGCGAACTGTCACAATAAAGGGCCTAAGGCCCGGCGATTTGCCCCTCCCACTCAACCGCAACGCGGTTGCAAAATGGAGCCCGTCGTCGCGAAGCGCACCCCGGAACCGCTGCTCGGCGACCAGCCAAATCCCCCGAAATGCCGAGAACATGGTTTCCTTTGGGGAACAGGGGCGATATCTTCGGTAACATTGAGGCAGGCTGGCCCAGGCCCATCCGGAAAAGACGAACTCAGATTAACCACTAAGGACACAAACCATGTCACATTCCACTCGAAAACTCTCACTCCTTCTTCTGGGCATCACGCTTATATGTGGCAGCTCTTCCCGTCTTCTGGCAGACCACCACGAAGAACCCATAATTGAAGTACGTGTTTACAAAGTGGCTGAGGGAAAGATGGATGAATGGGAGCGTTTCTTTCACGACAAACTGGTCGAGCCGCAGGAAAAGGCCGGGATCAAGATCCTCAGTGCCTACCGAACTTTGGAAGACGAGAACCTGTTTGTATGGAGCCGTCAGTTTTCCAGTAAGGCCAACATGCCGAAGGAACGGGCTGCCTTCTATGAAAGCGACCAATGGAAGAAAGTCCTGTACCCGGAACTGAAACAAAAGGGACTTATCGAAAAAGTGGAGATCGTCTACACGGTGAGACCAAGCAAATAACAATCCGATGGACCGCGGACCATGGAAACTGCGCCGCTTTCCTCGGCAGCGCCCGGCCGGTCACCGGTCGCATTGGATTGCCCAGGGCACTCCCGTGGCATTCGAGTTGACGGTTGAGATTCGCAGCATGCCGAAATCCCTCATCGAGTCCCGGCACCGAACCGCCGGGTCACGGTCGTGCCCCCAGCATCGGTTGACTACTAGCCGTACTGCAATGATTGAGTACTCGCACGTTCGTTTGTTCATTCTCTGGATGCCTAACCGCTGACCGGGTCTATGCCAGCACGGCAGCGGGCGATGACGAAGAACGAATGGCTGAAAATTACGGAGAATCTGCGGGCACAACATCTGCGGACTGCTCTGGAACGAGATTTCGCGGAAACATCTCCTTCAGTTGAGCAGTCGGAATTGCCAGCAGCAATCCACCGGTGTCCGTCATTGTGACAGCAAGCAGTTCGCCATCGCCGGAGAGGACGGGAAGACAGTACGAGTTCGGGATGTGTGGCACGGAATTCAGTTGCCAGACAGGAATACCTAACGACGCGACACGGCGATCTGTTCGTGATAACTGCAGCTTGGTGGCGGCCAGGTTATGAATGCCCCGGTTGTCCAGCGATGGGACAGTTATCTGGCCGACGTGAACCTCATCACCGATCCTGGTCGGGCCGACGGAAAGCGGGAAGTGGTGATCGAGGTCAACCTGACCTTTGGGACGTAGAATCACCACGCCGGAACTTTCTTCCACAATTTCGAGCGGTACTTGGCTTCCATCGTCGAACCTGGCATCGATGTTCGGCCGGTCCTTGAGGACACGACTCCATCCGCCGCTCATGTGGGACACCAGCGTGCCGTCTGCCCCGACGATGACTCCGAAACCAACCGTCTGCTGACCATCGACCGTCCCTTCCGCTTTTCCGGAGACCAGAATTTCGACGATTGCTGATCGCCATTTAGCGACCTGCTGCTTCGTGGCGGTCGGTATGACATCGGGAATACGAACATGGCCGCGTTCATAGACTGTGACGCGTGTACCCTCCGACGGGAAGTCATAAAGGACCAATTGATCTCCCTGCAGTTCGTAGTGATCCATCGTGAACGAACCACTTTCGTCCTTCGAGAAGTACCAGATGGTCTTCACGTCGGAATTTACCTTTATCCGACATTCGTGGCCCCCACCCGCCCAGGCCACCGTGCTGCGGTCCCCTTTGAACGTTCTGTTGTAAGGACGTATCTCGTGTGAGAGGCCTTCCGCGTCGGAATACGCTACCTGATGCCATTCGCCTTCAAGTTCGGTGACATTCGTCTCCGGCACAGTGGACGACTTTGCCGGCATGGTGGTCGCGACGGACGATGGCGTCTCTTCTGACGCCGAAGGTACGGATGTGGCGCTCCGTGGCCGCTCAGACTCACTCGGCAGATCGATCCGTCCAGGCTCTTCCCACTCCAACTGTGGATTCAGCAGATCCTCCACGCGACGATCGACAATCTGGCTGCGGATTCTTTTCCGGTTCCTGAGCGATGCCTGCGCTTGTATCAGGCGAGTTTGCATCTCCATCAACTCTGATTGCAGCAATTGCTGCCGCGATAGAAAAGCACTCAGCACCGCACTTCGCAATTCCGCTTTCTTCGTGGCGTCAGGCGACCGCCTGAGCGGCTCGGCCAGTGCGTGAGCCCGCTTGTCAGCGGATTTGTATTCGTCTCGCAGTTGTACGATCTGTTCACGGAGCACCCGCAGATCAATTCCGGGATTCATCAGATCTTTGATTTCCGTCGGATAAGCGGGGCCGGTCGCGTAACCGGGGCTGGCTTCCCGTGGCATTTTGGGGAGGGGTTGTTGGCCAGTTGCATCGGCGTTCCGGCGATGACGCCTGTGCGAGTGATACTGGCGTCGTCGATGGTTCGCGCAAGACCGAAATCTGTGAGCATCACCTTCTCAACGCCAACTTCCAGCAGGATATTCGCTGGTTTCACATCACGATGAACGAGTCCCTGCACCTGCGCCGCAGCGAGACCATTGGCCGTCTGCATGCCGATCCGCAAAATGTTGAGTAGGTCCATCGGCCCGGTTCGGTCGATTCGCTGTTGCAGCGATTCACACGCCATGTGGGGCATCACGATGTACGGCAGCCGGTTGACCGAATGCACGGACAAAATTGGCATCACGTTCGGGTGCAGAATCGCCGCGGAAGCCTGCGCTTCGCGGGCGAACCGTTTTCGCGATGCGGCGCGTAACCGCCAACTGCGGCGCAAGCACTTTGACCGCAACCAGCCGCTTGAGTTCCGGTTGATACCCTTTGAGAACCACTCCCATACCGCCGTGGCCGATGACCTCCTGAATCTCGATATCGCCAAGTCGTCCGATCGATTCCGCCGATGCCGACGGTTCGAGAAATTCCACCGCAAAGTCTATCGCCGCGTCGAATTCAACTCCAACCCCGTGGTTAACCGAAACGCCTGACAGAGCTGCCTGCCCCGACGAAGGGGCGGCCTTTAACGCCGTTCCAATTCGCATCCACGCTGTGGGTTGGCCGGCAAATGTCTCCAATTCGTTTTGGCAGTCATCACATTCGCAAAGGTGTGCGGACAACGATTCCTCTTCAGCCTCACTAAGCTCGTCTTCGAGCGACCGGCGCAGCAGGTTCGGGTCACAATTCTTTGTCGGTTTATTCATCATCGACAAGCACCTCCTCGATTCGATTCCGAATCCGGGCGAATACGCGACTACGAGACATATAGACACTCCCGGTGCTCACGCCCAATTCAAGTGACACTTCCGCCACTGACCGTCCTTCGATCTCTGTTTCCCAGAATGCTCGCCACGACTTCTCTCGAAACTCACTCCGCACCAGTTCTGCTGCCCAAAAAATCAACTCCTCCTGGTATCTCCGGGCTTGTTCCGCATCGATGGAATCATCTGTGATGTCTTCCAGCTGAACCAGAAACTCTGACCCTCCCCGTCCCGCGATCTGTTTGCGTTCGCGCGTTCATGAACTTGATCACGACGTGCCGAGCCACGCATCCGAGCCATCTTCGAAATGAGGCGACTTTGCCATCGGGATGCCAACGGTCCACGGACTTCGCGATGGTGAGCAGCAGTTGCTGAGTCACATCTGCTGCATGTCGATCCGGAGTTCCCTGCTTCTGCACGAGCCTCAGCAGGAACGGTTCATAAACAGACATGAACTCCGTCCAGGCGACGTCGTTTTGCTGGTCCTTCAGTCGGACGATCAAACTGTGACGAGTTTCCGGCGGTCGCATCGGATCTCCTGAACGAGGCAAACCAAAAAAAGGGCAAACAACCCGTCTAATATAATGAGTCCTCGATTCTGGGGTATCCTCACAGAGATTCGAGACGAATCTGGAAAAATTAGTGAATTGGCGTTCCGCCTGTGGATTAAGGGTCGCGCCAATGTTGATGCGATACTCGCCAACCACTCAACGCTGATGAACCACGCGCTTTGGCCCGAATATGTCGGAAAGCTGGCAAAGGGGGTCCGGTACTTGGGAATGCCCAAGGTTTCCTAGGACTGCCGTGTGGCTCAGGTGTTTGCGACCAGCCAACACCGGATGCGTTCGTAACCGTCAATAGATCGCCAGCGTTGCGGGCCACGGCAAGGGGTCTAGCCACTTCTGGCGAAACCGATCCTCCGACGATTTCTTCCCCGCTTCAAGCCGTTTGGTTAGGGAGTCGTCTGGCATTTCATTCGGCTCGACAGAAGCATCCCCCTCCTGGAATCGTGCGAGGTTATCCAACTTGGCAACTACCCTGACGGTGCGCCGTCGAAACAGGGTGAAATTTTTGCGGATTTTGCACTATCTTGGGGTTGAGGAGCGACTAGTAGTGGGAGACTTGAGCTGTGTTTTCCGCGGAAAGGGTGCCCTAAGTGGCCGTTTGGGAAGAAATTGTCCGGGACCATAGCCCGGCAATCTGGAAGGCTGTGTATCGCCTGGTAGGCAACCCGGACGATGCTGCCGATTGCGTGCAGGAGACGTTTCTCTCGGCGATGCGGCATGGAAACTCCAAGCCGATCGAGCATTGGGGCGCGTTCTTGCACCGGATCGCGACCGCCCGGGCACTGGATTGCCTGCGGAAGCGATACCACATGTCGGCCCATCGTGAGCCGGTTCCGGTGGATTGGGCAAGTCTTCCGGATTTTCGCCCCGATCCGCAGCGGCAGGCGCAAGGCTCAGAATTATTGCAAAGACTGCTCCAAGCGTTGGTGGAACTGCCCAGGCAACAGGCCGAGGCATTTTGCCTGCGTTATCTGGCGGAATTGGAATACCGTGAGATCGCCGAGACTCTGGAAATCAATCCGAATTCGGTGGGAGCGTTGTTGCATCGAGCGCGAGAGAGTTTGCGGCGGATGCTTTCCCATCTCGTGGCGCCAGATGAATGACGGAGGCCCGACCATGATCGAGAAAGAACCAGACTCGTTTTCCGACATCGTGGATCGCGCCATGGGAGAACTCCGGTCGTCGCCGGTTCCGCCGGAACTGCCGCCCGAGTTGCTCGACGCCTTGCTTCAAGCAGCGAAAGAAAACACAGGGGCGGTGCAATGCACAGTAGAAGCATCCGCGCAGGCCGAGGTCATTCATCGCACGTTTCCTACGCATTCCCTAACCAAGTGGAAGTGGATTATGCGTTCTTCAGTTTCCCGCATTGCGGCGGCGGCCGTTTTCGTTTTCGCCATCGCAGGAGTCGCCTTGTGGTTTCATGTAAGCGGAACACCGTCTGCCTTCGCCGAGTTCATCAAGCCGATCCTGGACGCAAAGAGTGCCACGTTCAAGGCCACTTTCGAGCGCAATGGCAAGCAGGTCGCGACTGCTAACGGCATGTGGTTGGCTCCCAATCGGGAACGAATGGAGTTGCAGCAACCGGGCCAGCCGGTGGAGATAACGATTGGCGATGCCAGCAAAGGCGTGGGCGTAAGGATCGACTCGGCCAAGAAAACCGTGGTCATCAATAAGGTGGTCGGCCTCTCCCGAGAGCGAGCATTTATGAACCCACTGGATGAAATACGTTCGTTGATTCTCGACGCAGAAAAGCCGGACGTCAAACGCGAATCGCTGGGGGAGCAGGAAGTCGATGGACGTCGAACCGTAGGATGGCGCGTCAGCGGCCCTGGTCTCCATGCACCGGGGGTAACGGTCACGATTTGGGGCGATCCCCAGATGGGTTTGCCGATTCGCCTCGAATCTTTCTCTGCGTTGGAGGGCGTGAAATGCACACTGAGTGATTTCGCGTTTAATGTCGACCTGGACGAGTCGCTGTTCAGCATCGAGCCGCCGGCCGGCTATACGGTGCAAACCGTGCAGGTCGATGCTTCACAGCCGATGGAGAAGGATTTGATCACTCTGCTCCGCCAGTACAGCACGTTAATGAACAATGCCTTCCCGGAAACGCTCGACATTGATTGCCTGCGGCGCACACTGGGGACGCGGATCAATATCGAAACCATGATCCTCGGCAACGAGCGGCCCAGCGACGAGTGCTTGCGCGAGATTGCGGAGGCCCCGGCGCAAGAGGAAATCGTGAAGATCATGGAAGCCGCGTGGAACGAGCGACTGCGACGGATGTGGAATGCCAAGCCGGACAAGAAACACGAGAAGGTCGACGTGGCGACGAACGCGAAGGACACGATGCATAAAGCCAAGAATGTCTTCATGGCGAAATACAGGGGCGTTGATATGATGATGACGCGAGGTCTGGGATTTGTGGTAGAACTGCCGCGGGAAGCCGACGCGCATTACGCGGGCAAAGGCGTCTCGCTAGGCGCGCCCGGCATGCCCATCTTCTGGTATCGCCCGAAGGACGCGAAGAAGTACCGGGTGATCTACGCCGATCTCTCGGTTCGCGAGGCGGACACGCCCCCCAACGTTTCCAAGGCACAGCCGGTGCCCGCCGCGTCCGGTCCGGAAGAGTAGTCCAGCGGTGGCAAGGAGCATCGTCGGCAGTTACACCGTGGCAACAGACCTACGGATGACCCGCTTCCGGCGGCGACGGGCCTGGGCTTCGCGGGCAGCGGTGCCGTTGGGTGCAATCGCCGCAATTCGACGCAG
The DNA here is from genome assembly GCA_963700575.1 of uncultured Planctomycetota bacterium. GTDB lineage: Bacteria > Planctomycetota > Planctomycetia > Pirellulales > Pirellulaceae > JAJRVM01. The sequence continues at coordinate 9,247 of CAVOYC010000022.1, forward strand.
CACGTCCGTCAAGTACGGCCACACGTCCACGCAGTTTCGTCGCGCACTTTGCACCAGCGTGTAGAGCGTCGCCGCTGTTTTGCCACCGGACCGTCCCAGATACCCGTCGGAGGCCGTTTTGATTGATGACAATCGTCATTAAACCGTTATCTCAGAATGAGACGACTGTCGAGTTTTGGTAGAATCAGGGCGTCGGGGCGTCCCGACTAAACGAAGGTAATTTGAGAGTTCTGTGAGAGCGGAGCCCCGCCTGCCGTGGATACGCACGAGAATTCGCTGGAAAGAAGTGTCACAAAACCTGCACTGAGTGAATCCGGTTTCTACTCGCCTGACAATTCTACTCGCCTGACAACGCAGGAGTACGCATCATGCTTCGGTTGACTCTTATTGCCGCTTTCGTGCTACTTGCGTCGCGTGGCTACGGCACCGGGGATGACAAGGCCAACGACCTCGAGAGGCTGCAAGGTCGTTGGAGGTTAACGGAGGCGGACGACAGCGACGGGATAGCGAAGAAGGGAAGTTTTTCGAAGTACACGCTCGTGATTAAAAATGGTCAAATGGCCCGCGAGATGAAACCCGGCGAAATCGGCGAGTTAAGGCCCTTTCAGATCTATCCCGAAAAGGTGCCTAAGCAGATCGACTTCAAGTCGGGCGGCAAACATGCTCTCGACCGCTTCGGAGTTTATTCGATTGTTGGGGATACACTGAGAATCTGCTTCAGTGCGGTTGTCCCAGCGGAAGTGATTCGACGTCCCAGCGATTTCACAACGCAACCTGGTGCAGGGCGGGTGCTCATGGTATTCACGCGTGTCAAGGACGAAGGTACTGCGAATGCTCAGGAACGCACTAGCGTCAAAGAAACCAAAGCGAAGATCCGAAAGCTGCAACAAGAGCGAGTGGAAGTGCTACATCAGGCGGCCCAGGTAGCCCTGGCGTTTTATCGCGAAGGAGCAAGGGACTTCAGAACGGTATACTCCGCTCAGCAGGACTTGCTCGAAGCGAAGCTGGACATGGCCGAGACGCGCGAGGAGCGGATGGCAGTGCTTACATCCCAGTTGAAGACTGCCAACGGCTTGTTGGCTGTTGCGGAAGAAATGTTCCAAGCTGGGAAAATCACAGTGCTGGATGTTCACCAAGCCAGATCGAAAAACCTTAGTATCGAGATCCGATTGCTAAAAATGCGCGTGATGGACAAATCAAATTCAGGGTATTTTGAATGCGTCTCCAGATTGAATGAGGCTCTGTCCCTTTTATCCACCCGTTGATGAATTACCCCCCAGCCTGCCAGCGGGGCCGAGAAGCTGGCGGAAACAGGGACGCTGAGATAGACTAATTTGGAGCGGCCAGAAGCGCTGCCACAAACAAAGGCATTTTGGGACGGTTCGCTCGTCGATGCAGGTTCCCTTGGCCGACATAGGCATTTCCTGCGGCTACCGGTCGGGGCGGCAGGTATCGGCCAGTCGGTTGCCGTGCGTCCCAATTCCAAGGAACGCGACATGAAACAGTTCGTGGTGCGAGTGGCCTTCGCGGCGATCCTGGCAATCCTCCCCGGTGCCGTCGTCCCCGGCATGTTGCTTGCAGCGGAGGAGAAAGCGGTCGCGTCTGCTGCGCGCCGCGAGATTGTTCTCGAGGATTTCCAGGCCGATCGCGGCTATCCGCCGGACTTCTTCCGCGTCGATCCGCAGCCCCGCTACCGGGTGCTCGATTCGGTCCGAGGAATCCGGTATACGGCGGGTGAGTCTGAGGAGCAGATTCCCGTCCTGCTCGCGGCAGCCGAAGCGAAGAAGGCGTTTTTGGAAAAAATGAAGCAGAAGCCCGCCCCTCCGCTCATGGCCGCCCTCTGGCTGAACAGCGAGCCGATCCGCCTCGAGGACGCCCGCGGCAAGTCGGTGCAGTTGCACTTCTGGAACATAGGCTGCGGGCCCTGTATTTCCGAACTTTCATTGCTTCAGGAGAATTGGGAACGCTCCCGGCAGGGCCTTGCCAACACATCGCTCTTCATCGCCATTCACGCGTACGTGGACGGCGATGGCTTGCAGGCGCTAAAGGACGTGCTGCGCGAGAAACGCATCACGTTCCCGGTGATGGTCGAGACGAATGCCCCCGGTGTCATGTATTGGGGCAAGACTTCGGCCGACTATCGCGTGTTTAGCGTCCCATCCGACGTGTGGATTGACGAGCAAGGCCACGTGGCCCGGCACGACCTTGAACGCAACTGGATCGATGCCAACCAGGTCGATCGGTGGTTGGCTCCTGAGCAGCCGGCCAAGGCGCACTCCACCGTTGACCAGGAGGGCCAATAGGCTGTACGCGCCCCGTCGAAATGCCGGCGAGTGCTACGATGTCAGGTCAACCTGATCTACCATCGCAAAGTTGTGGTATCCGTTCATGCGAAGGTCGCAAACCGTGAATGGCAACCTTCAAGAGACCGATTTTCGCCCGATCGACAGACGTTATCATGCTCCGCCGCCAGCTTCCGCAGCGCCAGAGCGACGTCCGGAAGTCGGTCCGACCGTTCATTGCGACACATTGTCACAGAAAATTCCGTTGGCTGGTGAGTAAGACATCTTTCGTATTGTTGACTCACTCCGAGAATGGTGGAGGCCGAGATGCATACCACTCTTGCATATCTTCCGGTACTATTGCTGATCACCTCCCTGGTGCAATGCTCTGCGTTGCGTGGCAATTCGGCTCTGGCTGGCGAAGGTCTCGTAATGCAGAGAATTCAGTCGGAGCGAAGCCTGTCGGGCTATTACAGTAGATTGGGCGACTCGGGGCGCGACTTAGTCGCGAGGCTGAATGAACGCTCAATGGAGTTAGGGACGATTCCTTCGCGGTCCGAGACGCTCAGAATCCTCGTTGACTCGCGGGCGACATTGACGGATTCGGAGAGACTATTCTTCGAAGGGTTCATTCGGCGAGTGCAGCAGCCTCCAGTCACCGGACGAAAGCTTCTTGAGAAGTATCAGGCCTTTTCCCGAGCCACACCACCGCTTAACTGTACTTACCGCGTCGTCACTCATGTCAATCAGTGGAGTGCGGGCGATAAGTCGCACTTTCCACAGGTGGTGAACTGCAAATTCTCGCGATCCCCCGGCACCACGTTCTTGAGCGAGTCTGGGGACCTGTTTTCAAAGAACGTTCTGCGAGTGACCTGGATCTTCAACGGTGTCGAAATGCGGGAGATCGAGGAAGCACGTCAGGGCTTGTCGAACGAGTACGTCTACGTTCCACCTAACGTACGGTCGCTTTACCCAGAGCACCATCCGTTCACCGCGGCGCGGATCGCACCCTTAGAGGGCGCCCAAGACCCAGGCGTTCAACGCCATTCGGGGTTTGCGGTATTCAAGGATCCAACAATGTTCGTTTTTGAGACCCCGGATGAATGCGATGGTAAGGAATGCATTGTTGTAGGTTCTTTGGGTTCGGCGGCGAATCTTTCTTGCTCCCTCTCTAGACTACGCGGTCGTAGAAGAGCGTTTTGGGGAGTTGGATTTCAATGGCCAGTACAGGCGAACGACGCCACATCACAGAAAGCAGAATTCTGACTTTGTTAAGCTGGGTAATGGCCCGTTCGTGCCTCGCCGATCACTTGTGGAGCTACGGCGCAAAGGGCGTCTGGTGGAACGTGTGGAAATGATCGTTGACGCGCTGTCAGTTCGACCGGAACATACCTTCGCAGAAACGTTTGAGCGGCCAAAGCCTATCCATGTGAACAACGATGTCACGGGACAGACGCGCCTGATACGAGGGGCTAAACCTGGCGGCATCGATAAGTGAGCACCAAAGTTTTTGGCGTTCCTTAAGTTCGGTCGCCCTCAGCCGACCAGCCAACAGCGCCTCGCCCGCTCAGCCGCTTCGTGGACGCCGCCGGGTGTGGTGTCAACGGCCGAAGTAGTAGAACCAAATAGTTGTTCAGTGTCTTTTCGCTCCTGGCGGGGCGGCGTCGGGCAGGCAAACTCGTTGTGTCATCAAGTCGTCGGACCCGCCTATGTATTTGCGACGAGTCAAGAATCGACCGTAATGTGACGCAGCCCAAGAGAGCTGGGATATGCGATTTTCCAGTCGCAAGAAGATGGAAGGAACACTTATCTTCGCTTATCTCCACTAATCCGGAGTCGCGGCACTGCCCACACAAACACACGCGTCCCAGTGCAATCCTGATAAGTGAAGATCAGTGGAGATTAGTGTTCCCAACCCGCATCGCGACTACGCGGCGCAGTTGGGCAGGTTTTGCAGTCGGGATAACGGGCGCGGCAGAGGGGCCAATCGGAGATTGATCGCGGCCGCCGCCGAGATCGACTAAAATGAAGCCGTTCCAGTGTCCCACGTAACGACCGTTTGAGACACCGCCCGCGGGCCGGACAGAGGGGCGACTCGGCAGCGAATGCGGCGGTCGCGGGGATGGGCTAAAATCGGGCTTTTCGAGTGCCCCGAGAAACGAAGGTTTAGCATGAACAAATCCACAAAGCATTCAAACGACGCAATGATGGTAGCCCACCAACGGGGGTTCAATCAGCAGGAGTGGAATCGCCAGCAATACAAAGCTGCACTAATGGTGGTGATTACGATGGTCGCATGTGGCATCCTGTTGGCATCCCCGTTGTACTTGTCGGACCGTTACGCGTGCATGGTGATGAGCATCGCTCCTGCCATCTATATGACAGGGTATCTGTACCTGTATCCAAATTCGTTACGCAGCAGCAGTGGCTCGCTGTTTACTGCCGTTTGCCTGGTTGCGTTTTTATGGTTGAGCGCCGTCGGCGTCACTGTGGCGTCACTCTTGGATATCATCTAGATTCGCCAACATCAATCGCAAGGAACGGAAGTCAGCCTCCGGAAGAGACCAGTGGTTCGTTCCAAGTCAGGCGTCGTCGCACCATCGGATGCAACGGAGGACCGTTGCCTGGTTGACTCGAATGGGCGCTCGACTCCCGGTTTCCGATGGTCCGGGTCGTTACGAGCTTGAAAGAGGTCTCCCTGTGTCATCAAGTCGTCGAACTGGGTTTTGATTTTTGCGACGACGCAACAAACCACCGAAATCTGAAACATGGCTAAATTGCCGCAAAAGCGAAAGCGTTGGGCCATAATCGGAGTGGTCATGGTCTTTTTGACTGTCTACCTGGGCTCGTATTGGGTTATGTCGCGACGTGGTTTCGCGATGGCGGACGAGTACGGAATTCAGGGCTTCTACTTTTACCTTCCCGAAGACTCGGACCAATGGCGACGGGTAGAGTCAAGCACTTATATGTTGTACCTTCCGCTCGTTCATATCGACTGTTGGATGGGGACTGGTCGTGGCCACGCGTCAGAACCACTCTGGCACTTGAGCTGATTGGTTGGGTGGATAGGGATTCAGAAACCGACCCTCTTCTCAGAATAAGACAACCGATTGGTTCATCACTCCGATGCCACAGCTCAATTGGAATGATCTCGATTTCCTCGATTTCTTCGCGGTCGAGCCGAACGTCGAAGACTATGCGGTTTCGTACAATTACGAAATCGAACGTGATGGACTTCGACTGCTGTTTACTGTCTGGCACCTCGAGAGCGTGATTCAGGCGTCACTGTTTCGTGAAAAGTCCGATGACGCATTGTTCACGTTCGCTGCGTACGTCAGGGGCGAGGCTAGATTCATCAACGACAAACGCGGACGGTACCTTGAAATCGCAGATTGTATCATCGCTCCAAACCGCTTCTGGTATATTGTTTCGGGCGATCCCTTTGATCGGGATCGGTTTCCGATTTCCGTAACCGTGAGAATGACCGTCGATCCAGATATTCGCCTTGCGTTTGTAGACTATGAAACCCGTACCTGACTCAAGGGCGACCGAAGCGGGGAACGTGGCTCTCGAAGCATAATCAGCAAACCACCGAATAATGGGTCGCGAGAAGAAAGGGTGAGCGAACCATAAACGATTACCGGTGAATCATATGGCGACTGTTGATGATCCAGACTCAATTTGGTTGGTGCCATCACGCGTTGACGGGCTGGACGGAGTTTCTCGCGTCATCATCGAACACACGCAGATCACATTCGTCACGGGCGAATCGTCACGTTCTTTCTCGTTTTCCGCCATCAGGCGTCCGCAGGGTACGTGGTTCTTCCGTGTCATCCGACGTGTTGCGTTTCGGCGTCCATGGCCGCCGATGATCGGCGAGCGTGATTGCTTTCATCCGCCACCAAACCGGTTCTTTCGCTTTTTCACGGAACCGCAAATCACGGTTTACATGCCGCTAGATGATGTACAGGATTACACGCACAGTTGCTTCTATCGCATCCAACAAGTCATCCGTTCCGGTGGCTACGCAACTTGGGATTTGGGATGAACCATCAAAAGACCGATTTCTCAGAATGAGACGGCCCGTCGATTGTGGTAGAATCAGGGCGTGGGCAATGCCCCACGAATGGAAGGATTTGCGGTACGCTGCGGCCCACGATGGCCGTGATATGCCGTTCTGGTTAATCACAATTTTGGCGGCGGACGGCGAGGAATCGCTGCTTTGGGGGTCTGAACATGCGACTCAGATGTGTGGCGTTGGGGAGTGTTGCGGGTCTGCTCACCGCGTTCGCCCTGACCAGTCGCGCGACCGACTGGAAGGCGTTTGACGACCCGTCGGCGCTTCTGTTGACCGATGGGTTCGCCAAGTCGATCAACGGGTTGCCGACTGTGGAGAAGGCGGCCGCGATCAAACGGCTTCAGGGATCGCTCAGGTCCAAGGAGGTCGAAGTCCGTAGACGGGCGGCGCTGACGCTGGGCGCCTTGGGCGACAGAAGCGGCGTACCAACCATGATTGATGATCTCTCAACCGCCACCGGTGGGGATCGTGACAACGTCGTGGTCGCCCTCCGAATCCTGTAGGACGAGCGGGCTGTCCCGGCGTTGCGGAAGGCCCTCGAAGACAAATCGCCCTACGTACGGGGCATCGCGGTGGCCGCCCTGGGGGAACTGAAGGCCGCGAAGGCGTACGACGAGATCATCGCGCTAACGAAGGACAAGGAGGGCCTGGACGCCGGGAAGGGCAACGGCCGCCTCAACTGCATCCGCGACTGCCCGGCATTCTCGGCCTGTTACGCGCTGGGGGCACTGGGGGACGAACGGGCTGTCCCTGTCCTCATCGGGTTGTTGGAGGATGCCGACCTACAAGAGCCTGCCCGGCAAGCGTTGGAAGTCCTCACCAAGCAGAAGCTGGGCAACGATCCCAACAAGTGGAAGGCGTGGCAGAGAAACAAAGGCCGACAGGGCAGCGCCGAACCAGGCGATGCACGCGCGGGAATGGCGTTCGGGCGCTAACACGAACTCAACGTCACTCGACTCCATTCCCGCCGCGTGATCGGTGACGTTACTACGTCCGGTGTTTCATCAACTCATACGTTTTGCCGGACGCGCCGAAATACGACCGTCAATTTGGGACGACTCCGATGCGGTGCGTCGGCCCGCCCCGCTTCTTCAGACTGATGCGGAGGTCGGCTTGGAGTCTCGACACGAATTGTGCCCTCCAGATATTGTAAGTGCTGTCGCGAGGGTACAATGCGTTGATTGGCCGTGCAAATCAGGACGTTTAAATACAAGTAGCCAGCATGGGTGTAACGCGAGGTCGTATCTGTGTAAGTCAACCAAAGTGGAGATGACAGAATGCGATTGAATACGTTGATCGCAAGCGCGATCGTGTTTGCATTGCCGTCGTTGGTTGTTGCCGCGATGTATTCCGTGACTGGCAACAAGCCTCAGCCCGCCGCGAACTACACTCGGTGGCCGGGACTCGTCGATGTGGTCAACCAGCCTACACGACGGCAACTCGTGGTGCAACGGCGCGGAGTCATTTTCGTACAGCGGCGACATCATGGCTCTGAACTCGACCCTGCAACTCTTCGCAAGCATCAATTGCCCGACGCACAAACTCATTTTGCGACCGGGATCGCCACAACAGCAATTCGATTGGGAACTGTTCATCGTCGAAGGAATCGTAAGAGCTGGTATCGTGCAGCACAAACTCCAGGCAGTCCGCGATCTTGACCCAACGTTGGTCATCTACGTCCAAAACGAATCGCAACTCAATTCGCTGGTTGTTCCAGATGGCGTGCAGCTCACGGACATTGGAGAGCTTCGGTCACGATATCTTTCCGCGGAGACCCACGGGAATGATCGCGTGAAACAGGAGGCAACCGCGCACCTCAGAGCGCTTGACGATGATCCGGCATTAAGGATCCTGGGTAAAGAAGAGTACGATGCGCAGGTGTCGCTGATCGCGGAGTTCATTAAGCGAAAAGGCAAACCGCAATAGCTGGCTAGCTCAGCGTTACCGCCTTCTCTGTTTCATCTACCCATACGAATTCTCGGACACACCGAAAAACGACCGATTGCTCGGATTGCGAGCTCTGCGGTCTTCAACGCAGAATCTGCGTGGTGCGTGCACCCCACAGCACAGTATTCGATTCGCTATCTCCACCAGGTCACATCGACCTGTTGCGCAACGACCTGAGCGACATCGCCGACGGTGTCATCAAGATGACGACTCCGGCGGTACTGGCAGGCGATGGATCGCCAGCACAATTCTGCCTACGTCGGTGTGGGCCACGAATGTTGCGTAGATTTCCCCCGGCGGATCATTGCTATCACAAGCTGTAGAGCCAATCGTGTCGGTCAGGCACTAGGGGTAGTGCCACCAATCTACCCACTTGCGAAAACTACGTGCCATTCGTGTCGGCCACCTGCGTAGGTTGCGAGTGCCTGGGGTCGCGGTGCGCCTCCGCGTGCAGTTGACGAAGTCACGCCCTGAGTTCGTCGAATAGGCCCTATTTGGTCACCAGCAGCTTGTGCCGGAGGCGGAGCAGTTTACGGCGCTCATCCTTCGAGAGATCGTCGAACATTGCCTGTTCCCAGCTGTGGTAGCAAACGAACAGCCGAGTTCGCATTTCTAATTCCCGCCCTCGGAACCCTAAGTCGGAGAAGATGGATCGTACGAAGTCAAGTCGCATGCGGTTCACCAGCCGAACCGCTTTGGCAGCGATCGGGTCATGCGCGGCCCAGCCTCGAATGGCGAGGTCGTATTTCGTCAGATGGTGCTCCAGAATCATCAGCATCGTTTTGTAAAGTCGCTTTTGTGGGTCTCCTTCCAATAGTTCCGAGTTCTCCGTGACCACGGCAGTGAACTCATGTGTCCAGTAGTCAAGCAAGCTCTGCATCAGGTCGCGCCGGTCGCGAAAATGCCAATAGAATCCTGCCTTGGCGATGCCGAGATTGCGCGCCAGCCGCTCGACACGAACCCCTTGAATGCCCTCAGACGCGAGAACGTCGAGCGCTTGGCCCAGCCATTCGGCTTTGGAAACGCGTTTCCTTCGAGGCGATTTCTTCACCGGGCTCTCACTCCTATTTGGTAGACGGCACCGTCTAGTTCAGTATAATAGCCAAGTCACAGACCAACCAAACCATGCTATTTGACAGCAAGGAGAAGATTATGACAAGAATCAGGCAAGCAGGGCCACCCGTACTCGTAGTGGCATTTATCGCAGGAGTCATCGGTTACATCTTTGGCTGCACCAGAACCGATCGTGAAGAGCAGTCGCGAGCCAGCGCGAATCAGGTAGAGACGGGTTCTGAGTCCGCGCAAACCGAGAAGGGCGAGCCTCTGATTTCTCCAACTGAAGCGCGGGCGAGGGACTTTTACGCACCCAACAGCGAGACCTTGGATCCTAATGAGATACGGGTCATCGCCTTAGGCACCGGAATGCCAACACCGCGCCCTTTTCAGGCAGCCGCGTGCTTCCTCATGGAGCTGGGTAACGGCGACAAGTTTATCTTTGATATTGGAGACGGGTCCGTGGAGCGGATGTTCGCCCTGCAGATCCCAACCGCCTTTCTGGATAAGGTCTTCATCGGGCATCTGCACGGCGACCATTTCGGCGATATCGGCTCGCTGTTCGTGGCGGGTGGAATCGCGGGCCGTTTCACACCCCTGAGAATTTGGGGACCCAGCGGTGCCAAACCGGAACTCGGCACCAAAGCCGCCATCGAGGCGATGGAAAAGATGTTCGCCTGGGACATCGCCGGCCGTTTGGGCCAGACGGACATTCGCGGCTTCACCACCGAAGTGCACGAGTTCGATTACAAGAAAGAACAGATCGTGTACGAGGAGAACGGCGTGGTCATCCGCTCCTTTCCCGCCATCCATGCCATCGACGGATCGGTCAGTTATTCGCTCGAGTGGAACGGGATGAAAATTGTCTTCGGCAGCGATACTTACCCCAACAAGTGGTTCATCGAGAACGCCAAAGGAGCCGACCTGGCCATTCACGAGTGTTTCATCGCGGTTCCCGACTTGGTCGACAAGTACAACCTGACCCCAGAAGCGGCTCTCCAGGTTGGAACGCAGATTCATACCGCTCCGGAGGCTTTCGGGAAAGTCATGAGTATGGTCAAGCCGAATCGCGCGGTCGCCTACCACTTCTGGAAGGATTTCAATACCACACCCGGTGTGTATGAGAGAGTCCGCTCAACCTATGATGGGCCGCTCAGCTTGGCGGAGGATTTCATGGTCTGGAATGTGACCAAGGAGGGGATTCGGGAGCGGATGGCGATTATCGACGAGCATACGTGGAATCCGCCCCCCGCCTATCCCGCCGAGCCGGTAAAAGCTGAAGACCGGGTCGGCTATTCGCCGGAAATCGAAGCGGGGCGACTCGATGTGGACGATGTGATCAAGCCCATTTATGAGGAGGCGAGTGAAGCCCTCGGCAGAAAATTCGAGTATCCGAGCGACGAATAGGATCGACTTGAGAAGACCCACAACCCGTATTCCTTTTTGAGGCGACAACAATGACCAATCGTGAAAGTGACCAGCCGTTAAAGGCCCCGGAAGCCAATGAGAAGACCCGACGTGACTTCTTGAAGGGCAGTGCCGTCGTCGCCGGCGGTTTGGCAGCGGCCAGCGCACCTGGAATAGCCAGTGCCGCTGAATCTCAGCAGCAAGACACCGCGGCGGACACTGAGCCCAAGAATCCCTATGGGGCGCACCCGGGTGGCGGCATCAGCCTGCCGGATTACTACCAGCCGTGGCCGGCAATCAAGAACCGCAACTTCTACGCCCCAGGATCGGAACTCCTACCCAAGACAGTTCGAGGCACTCTTTAAGGCGGACAGCAAGTTGCAGCTTGCTGTCAACGTCGAATCAATCCAGTTCGTTTCACCCAACGTGGCGGTCGAGCAAGGTGTGGCGACGTTTGTTGCACCTGCGGCGGATCCAGAGCAAGTTGCCTACACGGCCGTCTATGTGCGGCAGGGCGGCAAGTGGCTGCTCGATCGAGTGACCGATAAGGAGACTCCAGCCGGTCCTTCCAGCTACGAAAAGTTGAAACCGCTTGAATGGATGATCGGAAGTTGGGTGGATGAGGACGAAAACGCAAGCATCGTCACGGATTGCAGGTGGACTCCGATGAAAAATATTTCTGCCCTCTTACTTGGGGCCATTGCAGTTTGTTGTTTACTTTTTGGCGACGTACTGGCTCGCGGTCCCGGCGGTGGCGGGCGAGGCGGCGGCGGTGGCTCGCGAGGCGGCGGTGGTCCGTCTCGGTCTGCGCCCAGCCGATCGCCATCCATGACTCGATCGCCTTCGATGAGTCGACCATCTCCGGGCGGACCTAGCTCTCGTCCCAGTGGTGGTGCCACACGACCTAGCACAGGCGGCTCACGCCCAAGTACCGGAGCGACGCGACCAAGCACAGGTACGCGACCAAGCACTGGTACGCGACCAAGCACAGGCACGCGACCAAGCACTGGTACGCGACCTGGAACTGGTACGCCCGGCAGTAAACCGTCGCAAGGTCAGCTGAATAACTTCTTGGATCTCGGAGGCCCTTCGACGGGAGGCAACCGACCCACGCAGTCGCCGAGTACACGTCCTGCGCCAGGCAGCAGGCGGCGCGGCCGGAGACTTCTTGCAGAATCGCCCACCTCAAGTTGGTCAACAGCCAGCCAGACCTGGAGCGGGAACGCGCCCGGAACTGGCGAGCGTCCCGGCGTTGGAGAACGTCCCGGCGTTGGAGAACGTCCGCGGCCAGGCCAAGGTGGTCTCGCAGAGAGCCGTCCCGACAAGATCGCGAACCGGCAAGCGTGGCAGGGAAATCGGCAAGCGCGAAACGTCGAAGTGCGTAACCAAGTCAATGTTTGCCACCCGAACCGCCGCAATTGGTACAACAACAGTTTCTGGAGTAACCATCCGCACGCACATTGGCGGTTCCGCGCGGGCGTCAACTGGTGGCGTCCCGCGGCGTGGGGCGCGGTCACGGGCTGGATGGCAGCCACCTGGAGCCAACCCGTCTCCTACAGCTACGGAGAGAACGTCTACTACCAAGACAATTCGGTGTACTACGGTGACAATGTAACCGCGACCGCCGAGCAGTACACAGAGCAAGCCGAACAGATCGCGACGAGCGTTCCGGAGGCGGATCCCGAAGCGGTGGAGTGGCTTCCGCTCGGCGTGTTCGCCTTAACGATGGATGGCCAAGCCACAGGCGCCGAACCGACAAAATTCCTTCAGCTGGCCGTAAGCAAGGAAGGAATCATCGCCGGAACGCTGCAAGATACGGCCACGGATTCCGTTCAGTCCATTGAAGGGATGGTCGACAAGAAATCGCAACGCACGGCCTGGACAGTCTTCGACCAAACGCGTCCGATCATGGAGACCGGCATCAACAACTTGACTGAAGACTCGGCCCCCGCGCTCGTTCATTTTGCTGACGGCCAGACGCAACAATGGCTATTGGTGCGGCTGGAAGAACCCGAAGGAGCGACACAGCCGTAGCACGACAGCTTCGTGTTATCTTTGGCTTTTCAGTGTGCCTGGGCTATGTGCTGGATCGAGCCGGTGAATGCGGGCCCTCACACTGCCCAGGAATTGGGTGATCAGTTTGACGCATACAAAGCGTGACACACGTTGAAAAAAGGGCATCGTGTGTGATGAATCGGTAATCGCTATCGACAATCGCAGCCACACTTGAAACCGAATAGTGGTCCCAATTTGGCTTTCGGGAACAAGAAAGTGACATCCAATTTGATACCCCACTCGGATGCCGGACCACGGCGAATCCCGTTAGGCGTGTAAAACGACGAGACGCTGATATTTAGAGGCTGCTCCCCCACCGTGACGACTTTTCCTACTCTGAGGCTCAGTGGAAGGTTGTACTCGCCGTTCTGGTTATCCAGAATCCACAAGGAGTCGCTCACCCCGACGTACCAATCGTTAGGAAGCAATCAGGTGGCGATCGGCTGCAGTTGAACAGAGACGGCATCGCTTTCGACCGAGAATGGCTGCTGGTAGATCGCACCAATCACCCATTTTGGTACGGCTGTGGAAACAATGAATCCGGCCGGGCCTACCTGCCATTCGCGGATCCCCAATTGGGGATGAGTTGCGGTGGGAAGAATACCGACGTAGCCGACGCCAACATTGGCCTTCAGGTGTTTTATTGGGTGTGCATACACATCCAGAAGCGTAAGATCGCCTACACCTCCCTGTACGCCCTGTGGTCCGTCAGGATTCGCCGTGGGAGCGAAGATCGGCAGTGTCGGCCGCACAATGTGATAAGGAAAGAACTCCAAGTTCAGATGGATGGGAAGGACCGGCTGCAACCTGACTTCATTTGAATAGCCGCTCGCGTCGTAAGTGCTCGGTACGAACACGTTTTGGAGCCGCAACTGTGTCAACGGTACGCTGGGGTTGACTGCGGAGGCGGCCCCGGCGCCGCTCTCTGACGACCCACCTTCATTCTGGCCCCGAACAACGTAACCGTGCAAGCCGCTGCCAAAGCCGTCGCTCCTCGGAACAGGGCATCGCTAGTTCAAAAGCATCGACATCGTCAGATGGCGGCCAGTTGTCCAAGTCGGACCAGCGATGCCAAGCCCGTGCGGCCGTAAAGGTGGACTGATTCCCAACGAAGTCACCAGGATCTTGGGCATGGGCACTGGCTACCATCGCTATGACGCCGAACACGAGCAATGGTAGAACTTGACGCATGGTGCAACTCCATTTGCTGGGTCGCACAGAAAACGGCGCATCAACAGCCAGTCCGTGCGTCCCGTATCTATTGGATTCGTCGTGACGGTGCCAGATCTTCATTTGCGGCCACATCGGACAAACAAGAAAGATGTGTCTTTTGTTCCCAAGGAGAGGATTATCGGGATTAGTGAATGCTTGACGATTGTTGTTGCGTCTCCGTGAATTCAAAACACTCAGCCGACATAGAAACTCCTTGATAACACGGGTTTCACGCGCGCCAGCAGGATGAAGACTGGACGACGTTTGGTGTCGCGATAGCAGCAGCGGCAACCTCTGCTCTCAACCTCCGCCCTCTCCATCCCGGCCTCAATCGCCCCGCCTGGGCGAAGAATGAGATATGAGTGCAGGCCGGTTGACTGGCAACGGTACCCGGGCAAGTGTGAGCGATCCACCGGCAATCCCGTGCTCTCAGTCCGAATTGTCGCGTGCACAGTATCTATGAAAGAGTGCGGTCTTGCGAAAAAGAAGCGGTTCCCCTATCGCATTGGGAAGCTGATTCACATTCCCCTCAACAGGAGAACCACTACCATGTTGTACCTTGGAATCGATCAACATGCACGTCAGATCACGATTTCGCTCCGCGATGACGACGGCGATGTCTTGCAGGCTCGTCAAGTTTCGACGCAGCCGGAGAAGATCAACGCCTTCTTCGCGCAACTCACCCGCGAACGACTCCGGAGCGGCGAATCGTTCGTGGCCGTCCTGGAAGTCTGTGGCTTCAACGATTGGCTGATCCGCATGCTGCAAGACTACCGCTGCCAGAAGGTGATCCTGATCCAACCGGACAACAGGAAGAAACAGAAGACCGATCGACGCGACGCCGCTGCGCTCAGCGAACTGCTGTGGGTCAATCGGGATCGTCTCGTTGCAGGCAAGCCGGTCCGCGGCTTGCGGCAAGTCGACATCGCGTCCACGACCGATCAAGAGAATCGGCGGCTGACCACGCTCCGCAAGGAGGCCAGTCAAGCCCGAACCCGCGTGATCAACAAGATCAAGCACATGCTCCGACGTCACAACCTGCAATGGGATATGCCTACCAAGACGTTTCCGACCAAAGCTGCCATCGCTTGGCTGAAGAAGCTGGTCTTGCCCGAGATCGATCGGCTGGAGATGAATCACCTTCTCGCCGACCTGGAACATGTCCAACAGCGATTCAAGGAACTGGAGGAAGTGATCGCCGAACGCTGTGAAACCAGCGAAGAAGCAGCGATTCTCGCGTCGATGCCGGGCGCCGGTAACTTTGTCTCCGTGGGCCTGGCCTGCCGTGTCGGTCGGGTGGACCGCTTTCCTCGTTCTCACAGCCTGGCCAACTATTGGGGACTCACCCCCGGCTGTCGCAATAGCGGTGAGAACAACAAGCGACTCGGCAGCATCACCAAGGCCGGCAGCGGCATGGCCAGATGGCTACTGGCCCAAGTGACGCGTCATGCGTTGCGGATGGACCGGGAACTGCGGGAGTGGTTCAAACGAATCAAGCGTAGGCGGGGAGCTTCCATTGCCCGGGTGGCGGTAATGAGACAACTGGCGACCGTTATCTGGCACATGTTAACGCAAAGAAAGACGTACGCAGAATGTCGGGCCTTCGCGCTCGCCCAAGCGGAGCAATGAGCCCCTCGGGAATCGGAACAACAAAGCCTCTGGATGGAGATTTGGCGTATGGAATGGTCCGGCTTCTTACGACCTGTCATCCGTCGGAGCCATTCGCTTCGCCCGGGGGTGAGCCCCGACGGATGACAGGACGACGAAGCCTCCCTTGATCCCAACGCAAAACACGAAAAGGAGATGCTAAGCCCCAAGATTCAGCGAAGGTTGTTCGATCCGAGTTGCCCTGTGCAACTCGAGATCCCTCCCGTTTGGGCCAACTCGAATGTGACCCTGGATGTGATGGCTTGGGCCAGACTCCGGCCGATCGCACGTTGCACAGTATTGAGTGGCTCATACGGCGAGGAATTCGCACCAGATACATCTGCGTCTGCCACTACGAGGCAGAGCTCCTCACGGCAAACGTGAGTGGTACCTCGCGAAGGAAAGGTTCGGGAGCAATCGCGCAAGACAAGAACGATTGCACTCTCCCGCTGCGACGACAACTCAGCCGAATCCAGTCCGAAGTGTCCAACCACAGACCCTTACAGTCAATGACGAACAGAAAAAGGCGAAAACGCAGAACGCTACCCTTACGCAGTCACCGCGATGGAAACCGCTTGGGCTTGACAAAACTCTTACAGGAAAGGTCACATCGCCCTGGTGCGCAACGACCTGAGCGACCATCGCCGCGGGTGTCATCAAGATGATGGCTCCGGAGGTACTGGCGGGGAATGGATCGCTATCGCAATCCTGTCTGCTTCGGGGTGGGCCACCTCTGTACTTTTGGGTCAGTCAAGAACTTCGGAGGTGTCCGCCACCTAATGCAGTTGCGCCCTCCCTACCAGTGGGTGGATTCAACGCAGCGACGCCTGGACCTGGAAGTCGGGATTCCGTCGGGACGAGATTCAGTTCACTGACCACTGTCGGTGAGACCGGGAACACATGGTGGCAACTGTGTTTAGAGCAGAGAGCCCGCTGCCTCGCGCCAACAATTGGATGACACCGATCCGATCTACTTAGTCGCGCAGACTCCAGCCGGCTGATGTGACCACTGAAGCTCTTGGCTGCACGAAAACCAGTGAGTCCCCCGGCAGTCTTGCTACAACGATTCAGAATGTAGCTCCACCAATGCGACCAGATTTCTACGTTGAGTTGTAAGGTAGTCGCCCACGACTGGCACATTGGCGCAGGAATCGAAGACGATGCACTTCAACCCTGATTTGGCAAGCCGTTCGGCTGTTGACGCGTCGGGTTCCCCTTCCCAGATCATCCACTTGGCGGGATGCTCTGCCAGGAGTTCCTCGAGTTCTGCCCACATCGCATCGGTGGGCGTCTCGTCGGGCTCCCAGTGGACGCTTCTCGCGTTCAGTCCATAGCGACGCTCGAAGTACTGGTAGACGGGGTGAGAAAAAAGCACTGGCTGGTCAGATTCGATGCTTTCGCCACGATGTCGGCGATCTCTTGGTCCAGCGCTTCCAGGTCGGCTCTTGAGGGAATCGAAGTTCTCCTGCAGCGCCGTCCGCGTGGCCCGGTCGGAGCTCTGCTGAGCGATGCACGAATGGCTTCCGCCTGCTTCACCGCGAGCGTCGGATCCAGCCACGTGGTGAAAGCCGTCCCGCCGTGGGCGTGCTCGCCCTCGGGGCCATGGCTGTGTGTCCCCGCATTCTCAAGAGCAATATAGTCTGATGCAAACTCGGCGGAGGTATGGCAGAGTTTCGATTTCGGTAGCGAGACCGCGTCGACCCATCTCTCATAGCCCGCACCGTTCAGCAGAATCAGGTCGGCCTGCTGGTACTTGCTGATGGTTTCCGAGGTCGGGCATCCAGTAGGCGGGATCTTCGTCGGGCGGCGCCGGAAAATGGACTTCAACCTGCTCGCCGCCGATCCGCTCGGCGAAGTACTTGAGCGGATAGTTCGTGACGTAGACAACGATCGTGCCCCTTTCAGCCGGACCCTGTTCCTCGGGTGGATGCTGATGGCGTGTCCGAACAGCCAAACTGGCCAAACAAGATGACCGTGCTAAGCATCGCTTGTAGCCACCGTCGCCAGACGGTGGTAAGCCGTTCGCTCCACGGCCTGGCGACCGTGGCGACTACAGCATCTCGCCCGTTGCTCATGTTGTTCATGTTGTCGTTTCTTCCTTTGAAGCGTTTCGTTTCCAAACCTCTCAGGACAGTGCAACGAGCATTCGCGTAACCGCCGTGGCAAACCAGCCGGTGAGTGCCGACCAAGACGCCGGCCACGAGCACGCCGCCGCCGAGCACTCCCAGAATCTCGATGGCCACTAGGCCGCGGATTCGGCCTTGGAGCCTCCGATCTTCTCCATGGTCTCCATTTCGCGACGGCGAAGTTGGAGCGAGAGGACGAACACCAGGAGCCATCGTCGCCAGCGTGGCTACACCTACGATGAGTACAGCCACCATGACGTAGCCACGGACCGTGAAGATCGTGCCGAGCAGGTCGTCCATGACGGCGGCTGGCGTGACGATCTGAACTTGTTCCTCGTTGCCCAGATAGCGACCGCGGAGCAGATCGCTCGATTTCTTGTTCGTTTGGAACGACGATCACCGACGTAATCGGAAACGTGGCCGGGTCGCCGTGAAAATGGAAGGAGGCCACGTTCTCCGACGTGATCTCGTTGTACTCGACGACCGAGGCGTTGCCGATGACCTTGTTGCCTTCCTTGCGGAGAACGCCGGCAGCCGCTTCGGGGCGATTCAGATCCTGGTGACCGTGGGCCAAGCCTTCGATCACCCAGGTCGTCTTCACGTCGACGAAAACCGCAAGGTCGTCAGGCGTGCCGGCGGGCTCCAGAATGCCGACCACCTTCATCTTCAGCGGATAGACTCCAGCCAGATCGAAAACGCTCTCGGGAGACGAGAGGACGTATCCCTCCAGCCCAACGCTTGCCGTATCCGCTGCCTTGGACCCGAGCACACATTCCCCCATCATCGCCATCAGTCGGCCTTCGGCCAGTTCCATGTCTCGAAACTCAAAATACTCCAAGGTCGTTCCCACGATGGGGCTCTTGGCTGCGCGGAAGCGCGTATAGAGCGGGATCGCGCGGGCCAAGCCCGATTGATCGACTCGGTCTGCCTCGGCGTACGGCATCGGAGACGGCGTGTCCGATTCGAAGTACAGCGAATTGAGGACCAGTTCGAGCGGGCTGCCTTTGGCACCGACGAGCAGGGGCGTGGCTTGCGCTCGCGCGGTCAGTTCCTTGGCACTCTGGCTCACGATGATGTCCAGCCCGACCGGCAGGTAGACAATGATCGCCACGGCCGAGACGAGGACGACCGTCTTGACTCTGTGATAGGCCAGATACCGCCATGCCAGGTAGAGGACGTCGGTCATGATGCCCCCTCGCTGTGACAATGGAACTGACTGAAGTCGACAACCGAGTCGAAACGGGGGAGGATGTCGTGATCGTGAGTGACCGTCACCATCGTGGCACCGGTTCTCTCCACGTAGTCAACGAGGATGTCGAGAACGTGTTCCTTGTTGGTCGGATCGAGATTGCCCGTTGGTTCGTCGCACAACAGCAGTGGTGGCTCCGTTAGCAGCGCCCGGGAAACTGCCACCCGTTGTCGTTCCCCTTGCGAGAGACGGCGAACGAAACGGTTCAGCTTGTCACCAATTCCCACTTCGCGCCCCAACAGGGCCGCTCGTTCTCGCACGGACCCGTCAATTCTCAACGCCGGACTGATACGGTAGGCCAGAAGGATGTTGTCTAGGACGGTTAGATGGTCAAGAAGCTCGAATTCCTGGAAGACCAAACCGATCTGGCGAGCCCGAAAGCTTCGCCGGGCAGCGTCACCGAGCGAAGTGACTTCGACTCCGTTGGTTTCCACTCGACCGACCAGCGGCACGGCAATGCCGGCCATCAGGTTCAGCAGTGTGGTCTTACCGCTGCCACTTGGACCGATCAGTGCCGCTTTGGCTCCCTTTTCGACAGCAAGCTCCGGAACGCGCAGGCGGAAGTCACTCCCAGCGTAGCGAAATTCAAGAGCTTCAATGGTGATCATGCTGACTGTCCGGGTCACCTACTTGGGTGCGGTCGGATCCACGCGTTGCTCTTCGCGCAGGTCGATCGCTGTGATCTTCCAAACGTCCTCGACCGGCTCGATCGTGATCACCGCATCGTATTGGTTGGTCCGCCGGTGGATGTGCCCCCAGTGTCCGACTGAGCCGGCGGCCGTCCAGCGACATCGGAAGGCGAGACTTGATCCGCTCGGCTGTTGCTCGTCGGCAATTTCAAGCACGTCGACTTCATCCACCTTCACGCGTGCGCCGCCTTGGTTCTCCAGTTCCATGCTGCGGCGCACTTGAAGATAGACATCCGTAAGCAAGTCCCCCGAGATGCTCAGGCCAAGCTGGTCGTACACGAGGCTCTCGTCGCGGTGGTCGAACGCACGATACACATTGTACAACAGGGCGTGCAAGACCGCCTCGGCCTGTTGCGTCTCCAATGCTGGTCCCTGTGCCAATGGACTCGGCAACGACGCTCGCGCGTAGGGCAGCGCGAGCACTCCCAGCACGAGGGCCGCGGCTCCTGCGAGGACGACGCCTTTTGGGATGCCTTTTCCGCGTCTCGCCTTGTGATAGCCGACAGGTAGTAACAGCAAGACCAAGCCGAAAAAGAGACCACTGATCACCGGAACCGAAATCCTCGGCTCCTCGGGTGACAGGACGGCCATCATCGCGGGCACCGTTGGATTCGTGAAGAAGTTCTGCCATCGCAATTCGGGATCTTCGGCCGAGAGGGTGGACGGCATCCCGCCCGCCTCATCGGTCGCTGCCGCAGGCACCTTTTGGATTCTCGGACCGAAAAGGTCCCAGGTCAGACTCGCTTCTTGCGGCAGGCCATCGATCGGGTAAACGAAAATGACGCCAAGGGTCGCCGTGTTCACGTCGAGATCCTCCGGCGGGTCGACGACGCCGGTTGTCCGAAGGCTTCGGCGGACGAAGTGAATCCGGTCGAGCGTGCCCTGCGACCGGCTGACCGTCCACGGTAACCGGGCCTCGCTCCGAAAGGAATCGGCGACCTGCTGCTTCAGGGCCTCTTGCGACTCGACGGAAATCGTCTCCTTGCCCTCCAGGCCGAGGTCGACCCATTGCTGAAGGTCCTTGGGCCGCACGACGATCTCTTTGCGAATCTCGAAGGACTCGACGTAGAGAAACACGGAGAGCGGAGCGTCGTACTGGCGCTTCAGATTCCTGTGTCGAAAACGGGAATACCACGGATCGTCCCAGTCGAGATCGACCGTCGATTCGGCAGCCAGATAGCGAAAGTCGTTCACGGGCACGCCGCCGTGATACAGAACGAACCCGATGTTCGCCGCCGACATCCGCCTGTCTTCACCCATCGGCGGAAGAATCGTCAGTGAATCAGGCCGGCTGCTCCACGTGTAGGCCAACTCGACAAACAGCACGTTCTCGGCATCGGCGGGCTGTACCGGCAGCGGCTCCCCGGTGATCTCGTCGCGGCGGATACGCTTGCGAGGTACCATCTTGAACGAGCCGCCCGGGCAATGGCTCACCGTCGTCGCAACGGATCACCCAATCTCGCTCGAAGAAGGTATCGATCCGCTCGGCAAGAGGTCGCGGTTCCTTGCCGAGGTCTTTCAGGACCGCGTCCGGAAGCAGGTTGGCGAAAGCATCGAGATCTGCGACTCCGATCTCCATCTCCACGCGGACCCCGTCGTCTTCGACGAAGATCTCCGCGACGGTCGACGCTGTCATCGCTTTGGACACCATGATGGCGTCACCGAATGTGTCCAACGGCAGCATGCCGACACTTACCAGGCAGATCAGGATGACTTGTCGGGGAAACCGTTTCATTCGTGTTAGCCACAGTTCTCAAGCACGTGGAAGATCGGCATTCGTCGGTTATACAATCCCCGGCGATGAAATCCAAACGGGGGGCGGCGACGTGTGCTATGAATCGTGATGGAACAGACCACAACGAGACGCTTTGCCAACTACCTGGCATGGCCCTGAAGTACTTGATTCTTCGTGGTTTCCTCCCTAGACTGCCTGGCGCGCTATGCGGGATCCTGTATCGAACCGCATTATGCTAACTGCACCAGGTCACATCGCCCGCTGCGCCTAACGCCCAAAACGACCATCGCCGCCGGTGTCGTCAAAATGCTGGCGCGAGCCCCCATCTGGAAAACGAGCGACGCCACCAGTCTTGACTGCTTCGGTGTGGGTCACCTCTGAACTTGTCAGGCATTTAAGAACCTTAGAGGTGTGTCGGACCCAAGCAGGTTTGGGCTCGCTCGACTCGGAGGCAAAATGCAGATCGGGTGGGGCAAGGCGACGTTCTTCCGGCGGGGCAGCCGATACGCCCCGATACGCCATGCACGAAACTTCCTGGATTGATGCACATCTCCGCGCGTCTTCGGTGCTCAGAGAAGCAATCACGAACTATTTCGCTTTCTACATTGATTTAGCGAATACATTCGCCATAATGCGGTTACGGGCGAACGTGGGCGCTACGACGTACTTTTGTTGGGCTGAAGAGAAAGAGACACGCCATGCCTCGAACGCCCTCCTCGCAGCCGACGGAAGTTGAGCTGCAGATTCTTCGCATACTCTGGGGCCAGGCGCCCGCGACGGCGCGTCAAATCCATGACCAGCTCACCGAAGTGCGTGACACCAACTATTCCACCACCGTCAAGATGCTGTCGATCATGCTCGAAAAGAGTCTTGTCCGGCGCGACGACACGGTGCGTCCTCAGGTGTTTTGGCCCTCCGCCACGCGGCAACGTACACAACAGCGGATACTCAAGGACCTAATCCAAAAAGTCTACGACGGTTCTGCGGGCAGTCTGGTACTCCAAGCGCTCGCTTCGAATAAGGCCTCGCCCGAAGAATTAGTCGAGATTCGTCGCGTTCTGGACGAATTGGGGAAAGGCGAGAAATGAACGCCGTCAACTCGTTTCTTCAGGCTGATTGGGCCGAACTAACAGGTTGGACATTGCTGCATTCGCTGTTTCAGATTGCGGCAGTGGCGGCCGTCTACGCGATCGCCGCATTCTTGTTGCGGAATCGTTCGGCGAATTCCCGGTATGTTCTTGGTTGTGTTGCGATGCTCGCCATGCTTGCTCTTCCCATAGGATCCTACGTGTTGCTGTCACACGATGCTTCCCGGGAAGATGCGAACGCGAGCCATACGTGTGCCGCGACTACATCGCTAGTCGAATCACCGACACCCCTGCGCGACCTGATGGAGCCAGCGATTGTCCCCGCCGATGCTCAGCCTCCGGCCGCGCACAACGATCCTGACCCGGCCAACATCGCCGCCTCGGAGACGCGCACAACGAAGACCGTAAGGTCTCCTGCATCTCCAGCCGCAGTGGTTGCGGCGGAGCCCTCCACGTCCGATTACTTGTGGGGATTTCGCCGCTATCTTTGCTGGGCAAACGGACTGCTTTGCGTCATCGACTTGTCGTCCGGCAGAGTGACCGGCAAGCTTCCGGTCGGGTATTCGCCGCGCGGCCCGAGCCTGAGCCCCAATGGCAAAAGGGCCTACGTCTGCAACCGCTTTGACAATAGTGTCTCGATTGTCGATCTCGTGGCGAAGCAGGAACTCGCGAGAGTAAGGGTTCTGCGTGAACCGTTTGACTTGGCCATCACGCCCGACGGCAAGGCACTGTTCGAGAGCACCGAGGTTGGCTGTGCACCGTGTCACCCGACGCCGCTTTACACTGACCTGAAGATGCACGACGTGAAGACCCGGGGCCCATTCGACCGCCGCGATACGTGGGACACGCCGACGCTGATCGAATGCTGGCGGACGGGGCCCTATCTTCACGATGGCCGGTACACAACGGTCAAAGATGTGCTCGCCAAGGGCAATCACGAAGACGCAGCTGACAGACTGAGCGACTCGCAAATCGACGATTTGGTTCAGTTTATACTTTCCCTCTCAGATGCATCGAGAGAATGTGGCCCATCCGTGAACACGGTGAAGGGGTCGGTTCCACCGGACTCAGCCGACAGCGCTGTCAAGGACCTGCCAGTGCCGATTCCTGTGCCGGGAGACGGGGACAGCAAGCAGGTCATCCGGGACGAAGTTCACCTGTCGAGCAAAGAGGCAGTCCAGGCAAAACTTTTACCCGGCGAATTCAAGTATGGAAAGCAGTCGCTGACCGTCCATGCGACCAATGATTCGAGCAGAACCAACTTCTTCGCGCCGGGAGATTACCCCCATGAGATCCTTGTCGATGGCGTTGCCTATCGAGCGGCACGATTCAATATTGGGTGGTATGCCATCAAGCCCCGACCGATCTTGCCTCGATCGCGGGACCACGGAAGCGTGCTCTCGCTGCCAAGGACATCGGCGAACAGCGAAGAAGTGAAGCCGATTCAACTAAGTGGAAGCGTGTTCTCCCGGCCCGATATATGGGTGAACTACGAAACCAGGATGCCGCTTCAACTCACGCCGGACAAGCACACCGTCCACGCGGTCTTCTACCTTCTGGACCCGAAGACGGGTCGCCGCGGCCGCCGCGTGCTCAGCAACGCGATCGAAATCGGCGCCGATGGTCGGGCGGTCGATATTGACCTCAAACGTCCGGCGGCGGATTTTCGCGATGTCAGAATTCGCATGCTCGGTGGGGAAGCGAGGAAGCCGCTGGCTGGGCTGGAGTTAACGGTCTTCTCCGGGGGCACCGAGAGTTATACCGCGACGACGGAACACGACGGTGGCGCGTCGTTCCGTCTGCCTTACGGTTACCACCGCGTTAGCTTCACATCGCCAACGGCATTGCCCTATCTGCCCTTCTCGAAGGATTCTCTCTATTGGTCGGGCGATTCTCGATCCATCCGCGTCGCCGAAGCACCGGGTGAACTAGCCATCGAGCTGGTTCTTGCCGACCCGTGTGAATTGATCCTCCGCGCCGTCAACGTGGACACCGGCGAAGGCATTCCCGGCGTGGAAGTTCTCCTGGAGAGCATGTACGAAGAGGCCTGGGCGGATCCGATCGTCAATGAAATGATCCGCCCTGCGTCGAAAGATCGAGGCAATCGACGAGTTGATTCAGACGACAAGTCGCGGTTTACCGACAAGGACGGCTACTTCCGCCGCCAGGTTGGACCTAAGCATGACGAATGGACCTACTGGGTATCACAGTCGCCCGATGCCTATCGTTTGGTGGATAGTGGAGGCGGCAAAGCCAAGATCGATACGTCGCTTGGAAGAAAAAAGGCCGAGTACACGTTCCTGTTCTACCGGAAGGGCGACGACGCGACGAAAGTGTCCATCGCGGGGCACGTCCTCGGCATCGACGGCAGGCCGGCGGCAGCCGGCTATCGCGTTACTGCCTTGCCGGAAGCGTGGAGTGGTCAGTCGGGCCGGATGCCGTCCACCGTGACCGACAGACATGGAACGTTCGTCTTTCGCGATTTGCCCAACGGCCCGTGCGACGTCAATGTAACGCCCGATCCTTTGACCCATCAGCCGAACATGCGGATCGAAGACGTGACACTGAAGAAGGGCGAGCCAACCTATGTGAGGTTGTCGCTTCAGCAGAAGTATCACTTCGGTGGGCGTGTCACCAACGCGGCGGGCGAGCCTCAGGCAGGCCGCAACGTACTGGCGATCTGGAAACACCGCAGGAATACCTACAGCAGCAGCTCCAAGACGGACGCCTCTGGACGTGTACCGCTTCCTGTCGCCATTTTCCACGGCTACGTCTATTGAGCTGAACGACGAGAACGGGCATCGTATTCCCAAGCACGTCGATATCGAACACGGTCGAGATGACCTTGACTTTCGGTTGGACAGAAGTTGACCCGGATTCCATTCGAACCCAGTCCCGAAGAAGTGAGATTGCCATTGACCTTTCTGACAATGGACAGACGATCTATGTTGCCGGCGGGCCTGAGTTCCTCAAATTCCATGTCGAGCGAACGGAAGACCAGCGTTGGTCATCGCTCCGCATCGAACGGGAACAAGAGACACTGATTGTCATGCTCAACGGTAAAGAGGTTCTTCGGTTTGATGACAAGGGGCGGTCTTACGAACGAGTTGGCCTTAAACCCATCGGTGGTACGACTGAAGTCAATATCTTCACTCTGACAGGAAACCTTCACAGAGACTGGAAACGACAAAACAGATGAAAGCAGAGGGAACCGATCCGCCCCACCCACTCAGGTTCCCATGCCCAACACACAAGATTCGCAGGGAGTTGCCAACATGCTTGCCAAGACCGCGTTAACCGTTGCCCTGTGGCTATCCATCGGCGCTGCGACTGTCGCCGCACAAGACTCGAGAGATCGCGAACTCTTCGATTGGCTGATGCTGCAAGCTGATGAGATCGATATCGACCAGCTTTCCTCCCAACGTGCCATCTACGCGCTGCTTACGATCGCCAGAGGCTATCATGCGATGGAGCAGCATCAGTTGGCCGACGAGTACTTCCAGCGAGCCGTGGCGGTTGACGCGAAGGACGAGAAGGTCCGTCACGACTCCACGTTGTTCCGATACGCCAGGGAAACGGGTCAGATTGATTTAGCTGGCAAGATTGCGATGGAATCGGAGTCCGACTCGCTGATCAACTCTTGGAGTAGAGAGCGATTTCGTCGCGGAGATCACGAGGCAATCGAGGGCTATCCGCGAGGGGAAATGACGTTCTATGCTGCGTGGGGTCTGGCGAAGATGTTTGTCGAGTTGGGGGACTACGAACGAGCGGAGGAATTTGTCACCGGACTCGAGAGCACGGTGGGAAACTCGCCGGAGGAAGTGGCGGGCCTGATATTCAAGCTCATTGCCATCGAGTATCGCGAGAAGGGCGACCTGGAGAATGCCAAGCGGTACATCGACAAAGCGCTAGCGATTGCCTACGGTCGGGGTACCGGTTACGTCGGCTACGCAGTCGAGATCGCACATCGCTCGATCCATGGACGGTTGACGACAGACCTGGATGAGTTTGCCCAGATGGGCGCGTACATGCCAGGTCACATGGGTCGCGAGTTAGTCCAAAACCTCGCCGGCGAATTGGTGCGGACAGGATACGATGAGGAAGCAAAACGATCGGTGGCATTGCTAGAGAAGCCGGAGGATGTGGCCGATAGTATGCGATCGATTGCCATTAAGCAGGCAGAACGCGACGACATGGCAGCTGCCCTGAAGACGGTGGAGGAGATCGAGGATGCTCAGACGCGAGATGCTGCGAGGATAGGCATCGCTACCCGGTTGTGCGCAATCGGGCAATCGGAGGCCGCGCGGGAACTCGCAGACTCCGTGTTGCGTGGGTGGAAAGAAAAGAATGGGAATGACACGACGTTGGGGAAAGGCTTAGCTGTGCTCTACGCCAGGCTTCGCTGCCAGGCGAAGTTGGAACAAGTGATCGCTCAGGCGAAAACACCAGAGTCGAAGCGCCGACCGCATACTGCGCGATCGGGGGATTTGCGGGCTCAATGGCCAATTGAAACGGTTCCTTACGCGCGCTGACATCGTATCGTCTAGACAAGGTTGGGTTCTGCGAGAGGGAGTGTCATGCATCGGATTGCTTTGTTTGCCTTGCTGGACGAAGAGCAGGTGATTCTGACGGACACTCTGGAAGTCCATGTCACGGACGTCGCCGTCTTCCGACCCGAGTAGGACGATCAAGAGCTGGTGTTAGTTCCTTGCTCATCACGAAAAAACCTTGGCCGTCACGGAGACTGTGCCCACAAACTGTTGATCAGCTCGACCGTGCGGTCTGCCAGCTTCTGTCCACCCTCGGGACCGACCTGGCTGCTCTGGACGACGGCGCTGTAGCCGCCGCCGCGGACCGCTTTTTCCGTGGGCACGTAGCCGGCGCCATGCACTAATTGGATCACAAATGTCTGCAGGGCCTTGCTGCGGGACTTCATTTGAATGCCGAAGTCCAAAAACAGCTCGAACGGGTTGGTGCAGATCGCCACGTCGCCGAGGCGCACGACGTGCACTTCGACATCCTGGGTGGGCTGGGTCTGCTGCTTCTGGTAACGGTCGACGATTGCCTGGTGCCAGAGCATGATTCGTTGCTGCGCCGGATCCTTCGATAGGGACTCGACTTGTGCCTTGGCTTCGGCCAGTTCCTGGTCCGTCACCATACGGACTGGCAGTGTGATCACTTCGACCGTGTGGACCAGGGGCAAGTCGGTGCGGATGTCTTGCTCTGCTCCTTCGAAGGCCTCGTCGACGCCGATGATGATCCGCCGCGCGATCTCCCCCAGGCGGGTCAGCTGACGCAACTCCCGCATGCGATCCTCGGCTCTCTGGCGGAACATCAGGTGTGGTGACTGATCACCCGCGGCTCCAATCCACGCCAGCACCGCCAACTGTTCGCCATGACGCTGGCGGAGTGCCACGCGGATCGGATGTATGAAATCGGCATCCACGGCCGATTTGCCCTCGACTTCCTGGGCTGTGCAGGCGAAGTTGATGGCCGTCGCAACGAGTTTCTTGTCTTGGTTCCAGAAAAAGAGCGTTTCGACCGTGTGGTCTTCATAACCTTCGATGCCGCGGAAGTTCGCCGCATCGGTGCGGCCGTACATCTGGCGCTGCCGTCGGCGTAGACCGCGCGGCGGTTGTGGCCGACCACGGCGTGACCCAGTCCCCAACCGGCGGCCCCCCTCTGGCGGCCCTGCCAGGCCTTAGCCGCCAGGTCCGACACGCGCTCGACGAAGAACTTGGTGTACTCCGCCGGCTGCAACACCTCTTCCTCGGGAATATTGTACATGCCCTCTTCAAATACTGGACCAGTATGCGTGTGAGTCGCGCTGAGGAAGAGTTTCTGTGGATCGAATCCCGGCAGCAACTGGTTGAGTTGGTGACGCACTTGTGCGACGACCGTGCCGGGGATGAAACAGACGTCGCAGGAAACCATGATCGCCTGGTCCAGCGACTGTTCGCCTTCGCGCGACTCCAGGGCCACCGCCGACGCCTCGAGCGGCGAATCGACTGTGGACCCGATCCGCGTGTGCATTTGACCCTGCAACGCGATCGGACGATCGTGGGTAATGCTCGTGACGGCGGTGCCCACCAGCAACTCGGCCGCCGCTCCCGTGCTCGCCCAACTCGCAACCATCCAGGCTACCAGCGTCGCGGCACCGCTACTTGTACATCGCATGATCCACCTGTTCTTACTGAAGGTCGGTTTGAAACGAGCCCTTCCGAGGATAACTTGCCCAAGACGGAACTGCAAGTTCAGGACCGTGACACGCACAAATCCCCGCGGGACCCAAGGTGGCCGGGGAACGTTACCACGCGGATCTGGGGCTGCCAATTCCAAAGAACCCTTGCTGGCGTAGTATTCCCGGGTGTAACGGATAAACTGGAGGGACTTAAGCAGTCACATATGCAGACGAATAACGCGGGAGAGTGGAGATGAAACAGCATCCGTTATCACGACGCGAATTCCTTTCCGCGTCGGCGGCGGGCAGCGGTCTGAGTCTTGCAGGGTATGGCCGTGCCGCGGTGGGATCACAGGTTCCGCCGCCGCGTCAAGTCGGACAGAAGAGTGTGTTCGGCTTGAAAGTGGAGCCTCTTCGCAGAGTGCGGATTGGCTGCGTGGGTGTAGGCGGTCGCGGTCTGGCACTGTTGGGCAACTTGCTGAGCATTGACGGCGTCGAGATCAAGGCGATCTGCGATATCGTGCCGACGCGGGTGGAGGCGGCGCGGCAGCGAGTCGTCGCGGCGGGCCGGGCGAAACCGGCGGGTTACTCCAGAACGAGACCGATTTCGAGAATCTCTGCAAGCGGGACGACATCGATCTAGTTTACATCGCGACACCGTGGGACTGGCATGTCCCAATGGCCGTCAGTGCGATGAGGAACGGTAAGCATGCGGCGGTCGAGGTGCCAGCCGCGATCACACTGGACGAATGCTGGCAGTTGGTGGATACCGCCGAACAGACCCAGCGTCACTGCATGATGCTGGAGAACTGCTGCTACGGCGAAATCGAACTGTTGGTACTGAGCATGGTGCGCCAGGGGGTGTTTGGCGAATTGACTCACGGCGAGGCTGGCTACCTGCACGAGTTCCGCGATGCTTTGCTGCAGGATTCGAGTGCCATGAATTGGCGACGGCGTTTTGTGCAGCAGCTGAACGGCAATCTCTACCCCACGCACGGACTGGGCCCGGTCGCGCAGTACATGGGCATCCACGGAGGTGACAAATTCGAGTACCTGGTTTCGATGAGTTCGCTCGAGCAGGCTCTGAGTCAGCGCCGCGATGCATTGCCGGCGGACGACCCGCGCCGCCGCGAGACGTTTGCCTGCGGCGATGTCAATACGTCGATCATTCGGACCGCACGCGGGCGGACAATCATGGTGCAGTATTCGTTTACCATGTCGCGACCCTACAGTCGGATCAACTCGATCAGCGGGACCACCGGGACGTTCTGCGATTACCCACCGCGCATCCATCTGGACGGCCAAGCCGAGGGTTGGGAAACCGACCTGGGACCTTACCACGACAAATTCGGCCATCCGCTGTGGAAGAAGCTGCGCCAAGAGGCGCAGAGATCTGGCGGCCACGGCGGCATGGATTTCGTCATGAATTGGCGGCTGATCCAGTGCCTGCGCGAGGGTGTAGCGCTGGACATGACGGTCTATGACGCCGCAGCCTGGAGCAGCGTATTTCCGCTGAGCATCGCGTCTGTCGCCAACGGGAGCGCGCCCGTGTCAGTTCCCGATTTCACGCGCGGCCAGTGGCAGAACCAGAGCCCCCTTGGTATCGTCGGCGCGTAGCCGAATCGTTTCATCCACCAGCCTCCAACGCGAATGTGGCCCCATGAAAACCAGCTCCAGCATCTTGACCAGCATCCTGCTTGTCGGCCTGATACTCCAGACCGCCCAATCTGAGCCCACGCCGCAGGCCGCCACGCCGCGCCCGTATCCCGAGCGGCTGCAATGGTGGGCCGACGCGCGCTTCGGCATGTTCATCCACTGGGGGCCGGTGAGCCTTAAAGGGACGGAGATCAGTTGGTCGCGCGCCAATACCAATCCGAAGTGCCCGAACCGTGGCGCGATTCCCGCCGACGTGTATGACAACCTCTACAAGGACTTTAACCCAACGCGCTTTGACGCAGCCCAGTGGGTAAGCGTTGCTGAGGCAGCCGGCGCGAAATACATTGTGCTCACGGCCAAACATTGCGACGGCTTTCTGCTCTGGCATTCCCAAGCCAGCGACTATAACATCTCCCGGACACCGTTTGGGCGGGATGTCTGTGCGGAACTGGCACAGGCGGCGCGGACGCGGGGGATGCGGATTGGGTGGTACTTTTCGCCCATGGACTGGCGGGATCCGGATTTCCGCACCCCACGCAACGTGGCGTTTCTGGACCGGATGCAGGCGGAAGTGCGCGAACTGTTGGGTAACTACGGCCCGATTGATCTGCTGTGGTTCGACTGGGACGGGCGCGAACCGTTGTACGACCAGCCGCGAACCTACAAGATCGTGAAATCGCTTCAGCCCGGGATGGTGGTCAACAATCGGCTCGATTTAGGTCCCGGCAACAACGATCGCCAGGTCCTTTCGCCCAACGCGGACTATTACACACCCGAGCAGCATATCGGCGCTTATGACGACCAGCGACCGTGGGAATCTTGTATGACGACCTCGCGCAAAGGGCAATGGGCGTGGGGCGGCCGCGAAGACGGTGTCAAGTCAGTCGAGGACTGCCTCGGCATGCTGATCCGTTGCGCTGGCGGTGATGGCAACATTCTCCTGAACGTCGGGCCTATGCCGACCGGCGAAATCGCGCCGGAGCAGGCGAACTTATTGCGGGAGATGGGTGCCTGGTTGGCCCAATACGGGGAGAGCATTTACGGCACACGGGGCGGGCCGTTCAAGCCGGGCGACTACGGTGTCTCAACGCGCAAGGGGAACACGATTTACCTCCATATTTGCCAGTGGACCAGCGATCTGCTGACGCTGCCGGCGATTCCGGCAAAGGTTTTGCGCAGCCACGTGTTGAGCGGTGGCGCAGTCGAAGTCCGCCAGACGGCGGCCGGCCTGCAAGTTTCCGTTCCAGCCAGGGACCGTCAGCCGACGGACACCATCGTCGCGCTCGAACTGGACGCCGCCGCCTGCGACCTCTCGGCGGTGGATGTTCCCGGCCCGGTTTCGTTGACGGCCAAGGCGAAGGCCACGGCCTCGAATGTCTACCAAGGCCAGGCCGAATACGGCCCCGACAAAGCCGTGGACGGGCTCCGTGATACCCGCTGGGCGACCGACAGCAATGTGACGTCCGCGTGGCTGGAACTGGACCTTGGCAAGCCGGTCACGTTCAGTCGCTTCGTCATCAAGCAGGCGTTTCCGGAACTGAAACGTGTCCGCAAATTCGCGATCGAATACTGGCAGGACGATCAATGGAAACCTTGTTTTCGCGGTGAGGGTCTCGCGGCGACACTCGCCGACAGGTTCGAGCCTGTGACCGCCCGGCGTGTGCGGCTGAACGTCACCGATGCCACCGACGGCCCTACCTTCTGGGAGTTCCAGCTCTTCGAATGAGGATCGGCGAGGCAACAACTTCGGCGTTTCCCACAGCGGGTGCCACTTTCCTGAGCGAGCGCACAAATCGTAACTACCACCACGAGTCGTCAATCGCGAGCGGAGCCAGTGCTGTCTGGGACTCGCTGGCACTCGATGATGCTTCGAGCCGTCACGAGCACTGGCTCCGCTCGCGGTAAGCGTTTCTCGTTGTTGGCAAAGTCTTCGGCGCTCGCTCAGGAAAGTGGCACCCATCCAATATACGGAAGTTATTTTTGAGTCATCCCTAAGTAAGGATCGGGGGAAAAATAACTTCACCTAGTTCCCTCGCCCCTTTGGGGAGAGGGTAGGGTGAGGGACTAGCAAATCTGGAAGTTATTTTTCCCCGGTTCCTAAGGTACAATGGTGCTCGATTCGACGTCGGTCGAGATGTGCCATGAGCTGGTGCGACCGCCGATCCACGCATGGCAAATAGGTGCCCGACAGCCGGCTTTTTGACGGTCCGGCCCGGCGTCTCGTGGTTTGCGCTTCTTTCGTGTGCGACCGACCTGATGGTATCCTGGATCTCTACCAGGGGAGAGATCGTTCCTCGGCCCTGTGGTCGGCGCGTCTTGGCTGCCTTAACAATAGGGATGGCTGATGGTTCCAGGCAGACTGGTCAAGGAAATACTGCTGTACGCGCTCATCGTGCTGGGGCTGAACAGCCTGTTCCTGTTTTCGCCGCCGCCCGAGGAGGCTTTTTACGGCTACTGGATCGCCTTTACGAGGCATGTCGGGATCCCGCGCAATTACGACAGTGAGGAGTTCGCCTCGCTCGCCGCTGATCCGTCCAAACTCCTGGAACCTGAATGCAAACGGCAGAGCAGGCCGTTAAGTGTGTGGCTCGCGCACGCCATGGCTTATCCTTTCGGCGAGTTGCATGTTGGCGTTTTCTCCGGCCTTGATGTCGCGTATGTGCTTCAAAACTTTGTTTTATTGATAGCGTCAGCAATGCTGTTCGCTCGTTTGTGCCGCAGGCAATCGGTACCGTCTTGGGCCATGTTGGGTTTAGTTGTGCCGTTGGTCTGCAATGACCTTACGAAGGCATTCTTCTGGAACAATCACCAGCAGATGTTTGCCGTCTTCACCCCCCTGTTCTTAATTTGGATGTGCGTCTTCCTGTGGGAGAGCATTTCCGTATCCAGATGTGTGCAGGTCTCCCTTTTCACGGGCGTCTTGTTTCTGGGATACGGAACATGGATGCTTGCACCTCCTCTGATAGCGGGCATTGCGTTGCTAAGATACGTCCAGCGGCAGATCACCGCAAAACAATGCGTGGCGTACATGTCAGCCGTACTATTGTTCGCCTTGCCGATCCTGTGCTGGGTGGGCTACGTGATCATGCGCAACGGAAGGTTTTACAGTGCCGAGGTTTCGCTGGTGCATCAGTTCGTCTGGCTTCCCGATGCTTTGTCAAAAGGTGTGGCAAACGCGATCTGGCAATGCGCGGATTTCGTCTGGCAGTATGGCAGGACGTTTAAGTCTTGGGAAGTGTTGCCATTCCTTCTGGTGGGATCGATTCTAGTCGTCAAGAATCGCAAGACGCTCTCGAATGTTGAAATATCGTCGATCGTGGTCTGTGGCCTGTTCTTCGTCTTTCTCTATCTGCTCGGCTACTACCGGAACCGCCTGACCTTCTCGCTTGCGGTCCCGATGCTCGTCTGTATTGCTTCACATCTGGCGAAGTGGAAGCACAGTGCCGTTGCACTGCTGCTGTTTGATATTTGGTGGGTCGCGTTTCACGTAGTCAAGCATGGGCCGTACCACTAAGGATCGGCGAAGCAATAACGGGCAGATTCTTTCTTGCCCCTCACCTTTTTCCTCTCCCCCGCTATTCGCTTCGCGGCGGGGGAGAAGAGACCATACGACAGGTATTGCTTCGTCGATCCTAATCTCCGATCCTCGTCTGAGCGTTAGAGATCAATGATCACATCGTCATAGACATATCGGCCGTCGCCATCATCGTCATCATCGATTTCGTCGTCGTCGATTTCGATTTCGTCGTATTCATTGTCGTGTGCGTCGTCGTACTCATCGTCGTCGTTTTCAGCCGACCAATAGTTATCCTCGTCCATGTCGATAAGATGTGGATTCATGCGGTCGTGCCATCGGGCGACATACTTGGCGAACCAGGAAAGCGTATCGAAAAGAGCCGCAATCGACGTTTCTGTGGTAACTCGCAGATCGTAATCGAATGAGACTCCAGTGACTTGGTGGTCTACGAACGCCACGTTGTATTGAGGACCACGGGCGAACAGTGTTCGCAGATATTTCAGCATCGCCACCAGGTCGACATCGTCCCGGACCAGGGAAAAGAAGGTCAGGCTGACAATCGCCGAGCCGGGATCAACGATCAGGCTGATCGTGACCGCGATATCGTCGTCAAATCCGAGCGCCTTGCCATCACAATCGACTGAGCAATCGATGAGCTGATAGCCATCCTCGCGCTCCTCACCAAGTCGCACTTCGTGAAATTGTGTCTCGAGGATGTCCGCAAGTTGCTCATAGTCGAGCGGCAAAGGAATCGCTTCAGCATTACGATCGTCAGTCATGTTGAGTCTCCGAGTCGAACGCGAGCCACCAGCACGATTTTAGCCCTGACGTGCGCGGCGATACAACGGGGTGCGGACCATCTTTCCGCGTTTCCATTTCACAAGAACCCATACTTTTGGCAACGAATGAGCGACCGTCACTCGGCCGAGGCTGGCTCATCGAACCGTCGCTCGCGCTTGGCTGGCAGCCCTGCCGCTCTCTGCGCGATCGAATCGTGTCGGCAATTATCCGATCCGGCGAAGATGCGGCCAAATTGCCTTTCGCCAGGCCGATCGCTGGCGACGGATGGTTGTTCGCAAGCGAATGGTCCCGTCTTGCCAAGATGTAAGTGTGTAAAGTCGAATAGTAGATATAGTAGATCTGCGAGCGTAAATGACGAGTGAATTGCGTACGATGCAGCCTGAGAAGGATTCGCGAGTGGTTTTGCAGGTCGTGCCCGTCTTGGTCGTCCTGGCATCGGAACCGGTTAGCAGGCCTTCAAGAAAGCGAAAGATCTTATGAGTCGGTATTCGTATCTGCCTGTTTTCGTCTTACCGTTGCTGCTGACCGCGATCAGCGCAGCGGAACCGCAACCACACTATTTCGCCATCAAAATGAACGACAAGCTGATCGGCTATGCTGTGGTGGAAAGCGAAACAGTGACACAAGACGGGCTCGAGCTGGTACGGCTGAAGTCGCAGACATCGCTCAAAGTGGCCTTGTTGGGAAAGCCGCGGAATGTCTCGCTCGACAGCGAAACGCTTCTGCAACCTGTTTCCGGCAAGCCAATCCGTTACCGCTTGACGGACACGACGAACGAAGTGGTGAGGCATATTGAGTCCGAGTTCACCGATGCTGCGGCGACGACCTGGGTTTATCGCGAGGGAGACGATCGCGGAGAGGGAATTGAAACCAAATTGCCCGAGGAGGCCGTGATCCTTGGCAGCAACAACTTCGCGCACTGGAATTTGCTGGCGCATGCGGCCGCCGCGCGTGTTCAAGACGGCACCGCGAAGATCACCGTGTTCCTTCCGGATACCGGGCAACTCGACCGCTTCGAGCTGGTTCGTGGCGAGTCACGAGAGGTGCGTGTCGGAGGAGCGATGCGGAAGTGCGTCTCGTGGAAACTGGACAAGGCCGATCTCGCATTCTTGGCTGACGAGCGGACGCAGGACTTTATCCGGCTCGAACTGCCTGCTCAGCAAACTGTCGTCGAAAGGGCCGATGAAGCGATCGTGAAGCTTACGCAGAAGTCACGGGCCGAGGAGGTGCTGGCAGACCAGTTCGTACAGTCGAATATCGTGTTTGATGACTACACGAAAGTCACTCAATTGACGGCGGCCATTGATGTCAAGGTGATCGGTAGCGGCATCGAAAACCCCGTGTCGGTGCTGAACACAAGAATGCAGAAGTTTGACGGGCAGAAAGAGGGGGCTCGCATTGTCGGTAGGGTCACTATTCGCGGTGTCGCTTATCGTGGCGAAGACGGACCAGCGTTTTCGTCGCGCGAAGTTGACGCAGAGCTGGCGCCCTGGGTGGAGCCGTCACAATGCATTGAGTCGGACCACGAGTCCATTGTGGTCCAAGCGGCTGACTTGACTCAAACGGCGAAAACCCGCTGGGATGCCGTACGGCAGATCGGCGCATGGGTACACAAGGAGATTGCTTACACGATCGCGGATTCCCCCTCGGCTCGACTGGCAATGGAAACCAAGAAGGGTGATTGTGGTCCACATTCCACGCTGACGATCGCCATGCTGCGGTCGGTCGGCATACCGGCGCGGCTGGTCGGAGGCCTCGTCTACACACCTACATTTGGGGGTAGTTTTGGTCAGCACGGCTGGGTCGAAGTGCATATGGGCCCGGCCGGTTGGGTGGCGATCGATCCGACGATGGGCGAATTTGAGCAAGTAAGCGCCACGCACATGAAGCTGTTCGAAGGCCTCGGTGGTGTGGTTCCCAAGATGGTCAAAGTGGAGGCTTTTGAGCCCGGAAATCGTGATGTCGAGCTGCCCTCGTCGGCGGTCACCCGGCCGCTGCCGTGGAAGCTGGGGAAAAAGTACATCTACCACTACGGGCAGGGGAAAAAGGAAATCGGCTCGGAGACTGTCGTGATTGAACAGGTTCAGCGAGACGGAAAAGATGTGTACGAAGTGAAGAGCGACGCGAAACTCAAGCTGAATCTGCTCTCATCGCTCACCAGCAGCACGACGCTGGTCGTCGCACCCAACGCGCGACCACTATTTTTTGACCGAACGCTCTCGGTACTCTTGTCCAAAACGAAAATCGAGTGCACGTTCACGGAGGGCTCCGTGCAGGAGAAGATCAGCGGTTCGCAGAATCTGACACGCGATGTCAGGCTACCCGCCGGAGTATACTGCTTCGACAACAACCTGATGGGTGGTTTCGCACTGATTTGCTCGCAGTTGGCGCTGGAACCGGGCAAGGCCGTGACGATTCAGACTTTTCACCCCTCATCGCTGCAGATCATTCCGCTCACGTTGACTCCCAAACCGCTGGCGCCGATCAAGATCGGTGAGAAAGACGTGGTCTGCTTTGAATGCGAAGTGACGCCGATCAAGAACACGTTCTGGATCACGCGAGACGGTCGCTTCGTACGCGCGATGCAGGGAGATTTGTTGATTGAGCTATCGGAAGTGGATTAAATTCAATTGAACTGTTGAGGCTGACCGGTGGCCGACAGAACAGCGGACCACAGCTGGCCCTCGAGCGACATGCGCCGTTTCTCGTTGGTCATCAGCTCAATCGGCACGTGCACGAAATTGGAACTCACGTGTCCAATCAGCACGTCAGTCTTTCCGCTCATCCCCGCGTGTACGGCTTGACGAGCGAACTGGTCGCACAAAATGCTGTCTTCACAATTCGCCGGCACACTGCGAATGATGTAGCTGGGATCAATGTACTTCACGCTGACCTTGGGCCCGTGCTGATCAAAGTAGTCGCGGATCACTTGTCTCAGGAACATCCCAATGTCCTCGAATTTGACGTTTCCCGAGGCGTCACGGTCGTGGCGCACTTTCTCAAAGAGATCTTGTCCCGCCCCCTCGGCGACGACGATCACAGCATGACGGCGGTTGATGATTCGGTGCGCAGCGCAGCGAGAAATCCCCCTTCTCCCTCCAGCGTGAAGGGCAATTCAGGTACCAGCGTGAAGTTGACGTCCTGACTGGCCACGGTGGCGGCGGCGGCGATGAAACCGGCCTCACGCCCCATTAGTTTCACCAGCCCAATCCCGTAGGGCACTCCCTTGGATTCGGCGTGAGCACAGTCGAGCACTTTCTGGGCTTCCGCAACGGCCGTCACCAGTCCAAACGACTGTTCACAAAAAGGGATATCGTTGTCGATCGTCTTGGGGATGCCGACGATGGCAATCGGCAGCCCGCGGCGTCGCACTTCCTCGTAGATCGCATGGCTACCTCGCTGAGTGCCATCGCCGCCGACACAAAACAGAATGTCGATCTTCCGATCCACCAGAAAGTCCACCATGACTGCCGGGTCCTGGTTGCCTCGTGATGATCCCAGCATGGAACCCGCCTCGCGA
The DNA here is from genome assembly GCA_963700575.1 of uncultured Planctomycetota bacterium. Classification (GTDB taxonomy): domain Bacteria; phylum Planctomycetota; class Planctomycetia; order Pirellulales; family Pirellulaceae; genus JAJRVM01. The sequence continues at coordinate 47,490 of CAVOYC010000022.1, forward strand.
TGGATGTCCTCGACCATTTCCAGATTTAGTTCCAAAGGAGGAAGGCCGATGCGCGGATTGAGTCCCTGGTATCCGTAGCGGATCCCCAGCACATGCTTTACTCCGTAGTTCATGTACAGCTCGAGAAATACCGAACGGATGACATCATTGAGTCCGGGACAGAGTCCGCCGCAAGTTACCACAGCGGCTCTGGTTTGGCTGGGATCGAAAAAGATTTTCTGGCGGGGGCCGGCCATCTCGAACAGCGCTTCGTCCTGGGGTGACCCACCTTCGAGTACCTCCACGCAACTGCGGACGTACAGATTGTGCGGCACGAAGGCTGGGTGCCCGTCTCCCAAAATAGTGGTCCTGCGCTGGGGGGACGTTACGTGGGGATCACCCAATGTCGGGACGCGATGAGTCCGGATAGCGTGCGGCACGATATTCCTCCTTGGTGAAACGTGACTCCAGTCACGAGTCTGGCTGCGGAAAAACGCATTATCCTCGGATCCGCAACAGATGCCAGCCGGGGACGTAAGTTGGCCTCTAAATCCAAGATAATCCACCGGCTCTGCCGCTGCCGGCGTAAATCATTCGGCGTGTAGTATGGAGTCGTTTCGGACGCCCGTTCACGGGTGTTGTCGCAAAGCGTATTAGCCCCGTGCTTCAGCACGAGGTCTGCGAGTTGGCTCGTTCGGGTAGCCTGGGGAAACGGGTCAAGAACTCTCGGCGCGTTGGTTCTGCCGTCTACGGTGCCCGTCGATTCAGATGCCCGAGCGTCGCATGCCAAGGAAGATATTCAGAGTGTCTGGTTTTGGCACCAAGTACTTCTCCTCGGGTCCTCCCTGGGGCAGCTGCGTCGTTGAAGCAATCCCTCCCCGCTTCGCCGACGCAAAACAAAACCCCGCCAAGCCTGTGACCTAGCGGGGTATTGCTACGGAGTCTGTTTATGCTTTTCGTTTGCGGTACCAAAGAAGTCCAATCATAACCAGCAGTGACCAGACGGCGATGGAGGCGGGTTCGGGGAATGAGGCGGCTATACTCGCTTACGTCGTCGCCCAGCAATCACGCAACCGATTAGCAATCCCCAGACGGCAACGGATGCGGGTTCTGGGACAGGTGCCAAACTACTAGCGAAGCTCAAGTCGTCCATTGCCAAAAAGGCGTTGCCAATAGAGGCGCTATTATCATTACGGATGATGAGATGACCTGCGAGTTCCCCAGCATCGAAGCGAAATCCGTGAAAGCCATCTGTTTGCAGCGAGATAGTGCCTTGCAGAACTCCTCCCGTATCAAACACGTTGACAAAAGGTTGGACATAGGAGCCAAAGTGGTTTCGGAAGTCCGCCCCCCATGCTGAGACCGGGCTCGTAAAATCCATACGTACTTGCGTATGGTTATTGGCTCCCACCAATTCAACTTCCATTATCACATCGGGCGTGCCGTTAACGGAGAAATTGAATGCAAAAGGCGAGACATCCACTTTATTCGAAAGGTTGCCATTAAAGGGTGGACCGTTTAACTGCGAGATCGTCATGTTTAGCAGTGAGACCGGTGCGGTCTGAAACTCAGTATCGACAAGGAATGAGTTCACATCCTCCGTTTGAAAGCTCCCGACGGCCGTCTCCCACGTGCCTCGGTCCGAGAAGGGCAAGATGCTCGCGTGGACGACGTTGGCTCCGCAAATGACGACGAAAGCGAGTGACAAAATAAGTGGGCGGCGGCCAGGACTTATGATGTGTTTTCTTGATGATCTGAAGTGCTGTTGGGTAGACACGTCACATCCTCAGTAAGTGTTCTGCTCCTTTGTCACCACTCTACACCCGCCCCACACCGAAAGCAATGATTGACCATCACCGGGAAAAACCTTTTGGTCGATTCTAAGCCCCTGCCCCTGGTCTTGGTGTCAATCTCTATCGACCCCACTCGTCAACGTCCATCCTGGGGCAATCTGGTGGGCGTGGAGTGGTGCCTCCTGTTCCTCGTAGGCTATCCCTGTGGTTGGAGGGTCCACACAGAAGGACCCAGCAAAACCAGCAATAGGGTCCATTCTTTCCAGGATATAAACCTTTATCAAACAATGATTTAGATAACCCACAATCTGCCCGATCTCCAATGTACCCCACTCCTTCAGAGTGCGTGATTTTCGGGCCCTCTATCCCCGGGTGCGCCGCTGACGCGGCGACCCGGGGCTGTGGAATCGCATGCCCTTGGCATGCCCAGTCGGATGAACACCACGCTGCGAGCACATGGAAAGGGTTTTGTGGCAAAGAGACTTGTCATAGACCGACCGAAATAGACTGCGCAATTCAAGGGAGTTTCATGGCCTTGAAGACTTGACTCGTTGCCGATACCGGCTCTTGGACAAACAGGACGTCCACTCCGCCGCGGCGATTGGGTCGCAGGCGTTTCCCAATATCCACCAACCCTTCATCGATTTGCCGGCCGGTTGCCTGCACCTTGACCAACACACCGCGACGCTGCAGAGCCTCGATCGGCTGATTGCCGCTCAGGTCGTCAGGCCAATCCGCAATCTGCACAACGCGGCCGTCGTTCCCGTCCTTGGTCAGGCCGATGGCGGCCAGGGCGCCGATGACACCGTCATTCGTTCCTCCGAAACCAGCCAGAAAAATCCGGTGGCGGCTGGCGATATCCACCGCTTCCTGCCGCGTTACCAAGTCAGACTTGGACCGATAGCCAAACTCGACCACGTCCGAGGGGACTCGTAACGCGATGCACAGACCCGGGTCACTCCCCGGCACGAAAGAGTCCCGCATGAAACGCCGCACACGAGCCGTCAAGTCATCCAAGTCGAGACCTCCTCGCGGCTCGAGCAAAATGGAAGCGGAACCGTTCTTGGTCGTACATGGTACTCGCGGGTCCTGCAGTAATTGGTGACGGACGATCCGCCAGCATCGATATTCCAATGCGAGTGCTGCGACGAGCGATCGAGCCAACTGGTTCGTCCCGCGTGAACCAACAACATCCGTATCGTCTATGCCGATGTAAATCACGCTGATGCTCTCCAACGGTCTTTCTGCGGTCGAGTCGCAGTCGGAATCCTCGCTCCACCAGGCGAAACGCCTGCGCCAGGGATTGTGCGTGAGTGCGAGATCCTCCCCCCGGGCTCAGTCCGTGTGTTTCGCCGGGTATCTTTACCCCAGACCGCGTCCGACCACAATCGGGCTGGGCATCGCGTTGTTGGATTTGATCAAGTGTCCCGCAAAGCGTGAGAACTCGCAGGATCGCAATTTTCGCATGAAAAAATGTCAAAATGCGTGAGCCGAGCGGTTATCGGCGTCGCACACGCTTGACCGCTCAACGGACGAATTTAGAATTCGCCGAGTGGCCCACACTTTTTCTGGCGAATCCTCTTCATTTAGGCCTCCGGCGTTATGGTGCGCGCCCTTTTGCTTCCCATCTTCATGGCTGCGGTCGTCCTGACGACGACTTCCCTGGTCCGTGGTAGTTGTGGAGATTGGCTGGCAGGCCCCCACCTGTCGGGCAATTCCAGCGCTTTGGCGCGGCAAGCGCGGTTACTGATGCATCGAACGCGGCATTGTGGGCAGCCTCCTTGTCGGAGCTTCAGAGCCACGTTCGAGCGGTAGCTGGCGTGGCGCGCGAAGCGTCATTTTCGAAGCCGACGGGGCCTGTGGCACCCTGCCGCGGACCTCGTTGCCGACAAGCTCCCAGGGATCCTCTTCCCGTACCGCTGCCGCGTCTCGAGTTACCTGACCCTAGGTCGTTTCATCTCAGAGCCGGAAACCCGTGCCTGTTGGATGCAGGTTGGGAGCTTGCGGTGACGGACACCTGTTCTGGTGTCTTGCCGGGTTTTCCTCAGCGTCTCGAGCGTCCGCCGCGCCCAATCGCATCACCCTTGTGTAGTACGGCCTGATTTGACCGGGTCACTGGAGATTGGGAAAAGGCGGTCAGCTCGCGCCGCGCGTCACTGATGCGGGCGCGGTTGTCGCCAGTGGGTGCCGTGGGTGATGGTGGCTGCGATTTGTTGTTGCTGGCAACAGGCCTAAGGGCTGTCTCCTGAGCAGCATTGGGCGGCAGCGTCTTTTCTCACGGCTCGGCATCGAAGCGCCGCTGGAAATCGCTGCCCATTTTGCGATGCAGACGCTTTTTGCCCGTCCCGGCGTCGCCACTGAGCGGCTCAGGATGTGGCGTGCGCCACGATCCGGGCCCATAATATGGTAGCGAGCGACGGGAGCCGCCCACATACGGGTATTTCCCCATCTGGGTGTGTCGCTGTCGCTTTACTTGCCTTCATGTCGAGGACTGACGATGACCATATCTGAGGTGCTTGCCCACGGCGAAACGGCACTTCCCGCGCCGAGGCAAAGATACGTTCGCGCGGTCGGCCCGCGTTTGCGAAGATTGTTGTATGTGCTGTTTGCGGTTGTGGCCTTGTTGGGTGCGAACGCAGCCTACTTGTCGAGTATCACGTTTCTGGCATGGGTTACAGGGCAGACCTATGAGAACTATTTCTATCAATACATGTTCCTGGGCCACCTGGTCCTCGGTCTGCTGTTGATCGTTCCGTTCCTGGTGTTCGGTATTGTTCACCTGCTGGCGGCACGCAATCGACGAAACCGGCGTGCGGTTCGTATTGGTTACGCGCTCTTCGCCTTAGCCTTATTGGTACTGACCAGTGGTCTGTTACTGATGCGCGTTGCCGGCTTCGACCTGAAGCAGCCGATGGTTCGCGCGGCGGTCTACTGGCTGCACGTGACGAGCCCCTTGTTGGCCGGTTGGCTCTACTGGCTGCACCGGCTTGCGGGCCCGCGCATCAAGTGGCGGTTGGGGCTGGGATATGCCGTATTCGTAGGTGTTGTGGTTTTGGGGATGGTCTGGTTGCACTCGGGAGATCCACGCAGCTGGATGGCGAAGGGGCCCGAATCGGGCGTGCAGTACTTTGAGCCCTCGCTGGCGCGAACCGCCTCCGGAAACTTCATTCCTGCTCGTTCGTTGATGAACGACGCATACTGCGAAAAGTGCCACGCCGACGTGCATGCCCAATGGAGTGACAGCGTGCACCGCTTCAGTTCTTTCAACAATCCGCCGTATTTCGCCAGCGTGAACGAGACGCGCCAGGTTTCACTTGAGCGGGACCACAATGTACAGGCATCACGCTGGTGCGCCGGATGTCACGATCCGGTTCCTTTCTTCAGCGGCGCCTTTGACGATCCGCAATTCGACAGCGTGAATCACCCCACGGCCTCGGCCGGCGTCACTTGCACGGTGTGCCACGCCATCACGTACGTGAACAGTAACCGGGGCAATGCCGATTACACGATCGAGGAACCATTGCACTATCCTTTTGCCTACAGCGACAACGCATTGCTGCAGTGGATCAACAACCAGTTAGTTAAAGCGAAGCCGTCGTTTCACAAGAAGACGTTTCTCAAGCCGTTTCACAAGTCGGCCGAATTTTGTTCCACCTGTCACAAGGTGCACTTGCCGCGCCAACTTACGCACTACAAAGAGTTTTTGCGCGGCCAGAATCACTACGACCCGTATCTATTAAGTGGCGTGTCCGGACATGGAACGCGGAGCTTTTATTATCCGCCCCGGGCGGAGGTGAACTGCAACGGCTGCCACATGCCGCTGCAAGCATCCAGTGACTTTGGCGCCCAGTTCTTTGACGGCGCGGAGCAGTTGAGTGTGCACGACCACCTGTTTCCTTCGGCCAACACCGGGCTCGCCTGGCTGCGCGATCGGCCGGACGTGATCGACAGGCACCGCGTGTTTCTCGAGGGCGTCATGCGGGTGGACCTCTTTGGAGTGCGCGAGGGAGGTGAAATCGACGGCGTGTTGACCGCTCCGCTGAGACCGAATGTGCCGATACTGGTGCCGGGTCGGAAGTACCTGCTGGAGACGGTCATGCGCACGTTGAAAATGGGCCACTTGTTCACGCAGGGGACGGTCGACTCAAACGAAATCTGGTTGGATGTGACCGTGCTCTCTGGCGATCGGGTGATTGGCCGCAGTGGTGCGGTTGAGCCGGCGCGAGGCAACGAAGTCGACCCCTGGTCGCATTTCGTGAACGTCTTCATGCTCGACAAGCATGGCAATCGCATTGACCGGCGGAACGCCCAAGACATCTTCACACCGCTCTACAACCACCAGATTCCGCCGGGAGCCGCGCAGACCGTGCATTACGAGTTGCAGTTGCCCCAACAAGTCCCTGCGCCGGTCACGGTGGAGGTCAAGCTGCAATACCGCAAGTTCGATCAGCGTTACATGGACTACGTCGCGCGGGAGAACGAGAAACTCGGCCGCACCATCCGCGGGCATCGACCAGGCAAGCCTTATGTGAATGAGTTGCCGATCGTCACGTTGGCGTCGGATCGAGTAATTTTCCCCGTCGATGGCCTGCCCGGTACGGTCGAGAATACGACGCCAGAATTTCCCGAATGGCAACGGTGGAATGACTACGGCATCGGTCTCTTGCTGAAGGGGAAGGCCGAGCTGCGTCAGGCGGCGGAAGCGTTCACACAGGTCGAGACGTTCGATCGCTGGGACGGGCCTTTGAATCTGGCACGCGTCTACAACGAGGAAGGCCGTCTGGATGAAGCGGTCGAGGCGCTGCGGCGGGCGGCAAAGCACGCTCAGATGCCGGGTTATCCTCGATGGACGTGGGCCTGGTTAAGTGGCGAGGTGAATCGTCAGCAAGGCCACCTGGAGGAGGCGATTCAGAATCTTCGCAGCGCCGTATTCGATCAAACGGAAGAGATGATCGAACGAAAATTCGATTTCAGTCTGGATTATCCGGCCATCAACCTGCTTGGCCAGACGCTGTTCGATCTCGGACGCCAACGCGCTCGGCAAGGTCGAGTCGAAGAAGCCCAGCAGCACTGGCGCGATGCGATCGCACAGTTCCAACGGACCTTGGAGATTGATTCGGAGAACGTCGCCGCGCACCACAATTTGCATCTGCTGTTTCGCGAATTGGGGGAACAGGAACAAGCCGATCGGCACAAGACACTTCACGCGCGGTACAAGATGGACGACAACGCGCAAGGCCAGGCGGTGCGGCTTGCTCGTGAGAAATACCCGGCGGCGAATCACGCTGCGGAAGCCGTAGTGAAGTATTCACTGCAACGCGCCGGGGCACCGGGATTCGGGACCGTGCAGCGCCAGAAGAGTAACGGCGCAGCAGTCGCCACCATGACAGGAGACACGGAATGACCAACAAGACGAAGCCCACCGATCTACCACGCTGCGAAGCGGACAGCGACGAGCAGGACGACGCCATCATCGGTGTCGCGCTGCGCTGGTCGCTGGCCGTCTTCGTGGGGCTGGTGGTGGTCGTGGCCGGTTTTGTCTTTGCCGTGACGCGCCCCGCACCCGACCCGCCGATTGTGAAGACGGCCTTGGCCGACGTTCAGCGGCGAGAGAGCGAAGAGATGAAGATGCCACGCGTCACGTTCACGAACATCACATCCGCCGCGGGAATCACTTTCAAGCATGTAAACGGCGCGTACGGCCAGAAACTGCTGCCCGAAACGATGGGCAGCGGCTGCGCGTTCTTTGATTTCGACGGCGACGGGGATCAGGACCTGCTGCTAGTCAATGCCCAACTCTGGCCGTGGGCACCCGATCCCGATCCGGCCGCCGCGGCCGCGACAACGAGTCTGTACGCCAACGATGGCGGAGGCCACTTTACCGATGTCAGCGCAGGGTCGGGGTTGGATGTGTCGCTCTACGCCACCGGAGTGGCTGTCGGTGATTACGATAATGATGGTCTTGCCGACATCTACCTGGCCGCCGTGGGCACCAACCGGCTGTTCCATAATGAAGGTAACGGTCAGTTCTCGGACATGACCAATCAGGCCGGCGTGGCGGGCGGCGCGGGTGATTGGAGTTCGAGTTGCGGCTGGTTTGACTACGATCGGGACGGCGACTTGGACCTGTTCGTCTGCAACTACGTCGAGTGGACTCGCCAATACGATGTGGCGCAGGATTTCCAGCTGACCGGAGGAGGTCGGGCCTACGGTTGACCGCAGAATTTCGGTGGCTCCTTTCCGCTTTTGTTTCGCAACGACGGAAAGGGAGAGTTTGCCGACGTTACGGAGTCGGCAGGGCTTCAGATAAGAAATCGGGACACCGGAGTACCGATGGGAAAATCGCTGGGATTGACCTTTGTCGATTTCGACCAGGACGGCTGGATCGACATCTTTGTCGCCAACGATACGGTGCAGAATTTCCTGTTCCGCAATCAGGGCAACGGTACGTTTGAGGAACTCGCTTTGATGGTCGGTGTCGCGTTCGACATGAACGGCAATGCACGTGGAGGTATGGGAATCGACGCCGCACTGTTTCGTAATGACAACACACTGGGAATCACGATCGGGAACTTCGCGAATGAAATGACGGCGCTCTACGTGGCCGATCGCGGTAATCCAAACTTTGTCGACGAGGCGATTGCCACGGGGTTGGGGCCCAACACCAGGCTGGAACTGACCTTTGGAGTCTTCTATTTCGACTGCGATCTCGATGGTCGACTCGACCTGCTGGCAGCAAACGGGCACTTGGAGACCGACATCAACCGAGTTCAGTCCAGCCAGTTTTACGAACAGTCGCCGCAGCTGTTCTGGAATTGTGGTCGTCAGGCGGACACGGAGTTTGTACCGCTGCAGGCCGAACATTGCGGCACCGACCTGCTGACTAAAATCGTCGGTCGAGGATCCAGCTACGCCGATATCGATGCTGATGGTGATCTCGATATACTGGTCACGACTGTCGGAGGGACTCCTCTCTTGCTGCGCAACGATCAGCAGTTGGGGCATCATTGGCTGCGCGTACAACTTGAAGGTAAGAGCTGCAACCGTGATGCCATCGGAAGTTGGGTCGCGATGGAACTGGAAGACAAGACGCTGATGCGCCAGGTAATGCCGACACGGAGCTACTTGTCACAGGTTGAATTGCCGGTGACGTTCGGCCTGGGAAGTGAGAGTCGCGTGCGTTCGGTGAAGATATTCTGGGCTGATGGTTCGAGCCAGGAATTGGTCGACGTACCGCTCGACAAGACCCTCCACGTGACGCAGGCGGTGCGAGCCCTGTGAGCAAGGCAAAGAGCACTTCGAACGTCGAACGAAAACCGGGAGAACTCTGAAGTGTCAGGTTGTATGGTAGCGCTAAACCACTTTTCACGATTCGTGGAATTCTTGGCCGAAAGCCATTGTCATCGTAGCCTGGGGCATCGCCCTCGTTGTTCTACACATCTGCCGCTTACACTTCCGCTGGGCTGGTCCCAGTGGGAGTGACAACTGGCCAGCTACATTCGGCACCGTGAGCATCATTTCTAGCATCACTTTCTTCTGCTCTCCGCCGGGCTTGTCCCGGGGGAAGCGGCGACTCTCACGCTACAGCACCGGCGACAGTCGTTACTCCCCCCGGGACAAGCCCGGCGGAGAGTACGGGAATTGTGTGGGGGACAGGTAGCCAACCAGTTGTGATCCCACTGGGACCAGCCCAGTGGAAATCTGACTTGTGTGTAACAACGAGGGTTGCACCCCAGGCTACGATGATGATGGCATTCGGCCATATTTGGCGGTTGCGAAACTTCCACGAATCATGAAACTCGATCTAGCGGGCGCCGATTCCCAGCACGCAACTCACGCCTCCCGGCCCTGAATTCTGGTCTCCTGGTCCACCTCTATTCGACGTTCGACGTTCTCTGTTTCGCCCCAGAGGTCTTCGCGTCAGCCCGGTCCTGCACGCTCACTTGGCGCGTGTGCGCGTGCCGATGGCCGCGGCCGTCAGCATCACGGTGCAACACAGGAAGATGATGCCGGAAGGTGTGCGTCCGGTCCATTCCTGCCAGGGCCAGGGACATCGAAAGAAGAACGTGTTCAAGCCAAAGTACAACCAGGTGGTCGTCAGCAGTCCCAGTCGGGCAAAACTGCGCGAGGATCCAGCGGCCTGGTTTCGACCAGCCAGCCATATCGCGATGGTGGTGGTCACAACAATTGGCAGAACGATCAACAACATCCAGCCGACGGGCCGCGACAATTCCTCACTCTTGTAGGCCAACTCGCGCAGCGTCTTGCCAGCGATGGGCAGCGCTACGATGGCCAGTGGGAAAACGTACGGCCAGTACCTTCCGCCAAGAATTCCGATCAAGGGGATCAGGCCGATCACGAAGCCAAATTCCAGAAACAATTCCCACGGCTCGACGTTCGAGAACTCAGCGCCAACGAGAAGAAATGTATAAACGGCCAAAAGCAGAAATTCCCAGAGAGGTGAGATGGTGATCTCGTCGCGCGAACTGTCGCAGGCAATCAGTCGGCGGTTGAGCCACAGGCCTCCAGCGAGCAGGCCGCCGAACGTGGCCCCGAAGGTAATCTCCATCATGTTCCACCAATTCATGTAGGGTTCGATTTGGCCGAGCGGTCCGGCCTGGAAGAAACCGGGATTCCAGGCATGAAAGGCTTGCACTGTCTGTCCAGCGGCGAATCCAACGCCACCGGCCAGGAATCCGACCAGGGTCATGTTTCGCGCCAGCCGATCTCGACGAATCCACTGCACGTACAGCAGCAATCCCAAGAGTGCCAGGAGCAGGCCGCCCCAACACTCGGGACGCGGCTTCAGCTCGGTGTCCGGTTCCCAGTACCAGTCGGCCGAGAAATAGATCCGCGGCAGGATCTGGTGCGCCGGGTCGAACGGTCTGTTGAGCAACCAGGTGCCGGCGACGAGCAATGTGCCCAAGGCCAGCAAGAGACACGCGATCTCTCTTGGGCCGTATCGTTTGCCGCTCAATCCCATGCCCAAGAGCGCACCGCCAAAGCCGATCCAGATTCCCCCCTTGATAAATAGACCCAGCAGGCCCCAAAACAGTGCCGACCAGTTCCCGATCAGAACCGGATCCTGCGTCAGGCCAACCGTTTGCCCGTACGTCATCGATCCGCCGAAAGAGATTCCGACGGTGAACATTGCGATGCACCGCGCAGCGGCAAGAGATGACGCGCGCGGGACAAAAAGCAGGATCAGAGTGAATCCTGCCAGCACGCCAGCAATCATCGCACCGGTCTCATGGCCATACTGGCCACGAATTCCCCAGCCCATGCCTCCGGCGAGCGCGGTGAGCCACATGGCCCAGGCCAGATTCGGAGAATCAACTGGCTGGATTAAGGCGTGGCCGGAAGCCGACGACGTCGCATCCTGTGGGCCCATCCCCGTCATCGGTTGACCTGCTTCTTTACTTGCTGGTTTTTGAGTGGTCTAAGCGACCAGGCCAGTTTCGCTGTGACACAGCAGTGCTTCAGCAAATCCACTCTAATCCCGTTTTTCTGGCACGCTGATCGGCGTGTTTTCGGCGTTGCCCCATTTCCCCCAGCCACGATAGTAGTTGCGCACGTCGTCGGCCCCCATCAGTTCCAAAGCAAAAGCCATGACCGAATTGGCGGAACCCAGATATGATCCGATTGAACAATACCGCTACGACAGCCTGGTCGCTCATCTCACCAGAAATTCAGCTCTGCTAACGGCGGCCTACCGCATCGCTTACTCGTCGAGTTCACTGATGCGGATGTTGCGGAACAGGAACTGTCCGCCACCAGGGATCTCGGCTTGCAAGGCAATGAAACCCCGTGGCGACTTAATGCCGTCGACCTTCCACGCCGGCTTGCCGTTGACTTTCAACGAGGCAACCGTTCCCTTTACCGTCAGTTCGAAGCGATTCCAATCCCCCGGTCTGGTCGGCACGTTGTTCTTGCCGTCTGCGAAACCGACCAGTTCTCCCTCCATTTCTTTACGGAGATTTACCTGATACTGTCTAGGCCACGGACTGCCCGGGGGTACTTCTTCGTAGCGAAAGTAAACTCCCGAGTCCCAGCCGTCCGGCTTGAGCGCCTTCCACTCGTATTCCAGCACAAAATCACCATAACGCTTCTTGGTTTGAACCAGCCCATTTCCTCCTTCAAGCAGAATCGCCTTGTCCTTGACAATGGCCTGGCAACGAAGCACATCCCAGCCATCAAGGGTCTTGCCGTCGAACAGCGAAACAGGTTCTCCCGCCCTGCAGCGTCCGATACCCAGCGCGGCAGAGACAATCACAAAGCACATCAAGCAAACTGTGGTACGAATCACGATAGTCAGTTCCTTTTGATGATGAAATGTCGTTACGTCAGAATCTTGTGCATCACGTGGGCTTCTTCGACTCCGGTAAGGCGCATGTCGAGTCCCTGGAAGTTGACACTGAAACGGTGGTGATCGATGCCGAGCAGGTGCAGCATTGTCGCATGTAGATCACGAACGTGCGTCACATTTTCGACGGCGTTGTATCCTAGTTCATCGGTCGCTCCGTAAGTCATTCCTCCCTGGATTCCACCGCCGGCCATCCACATCGAGAAACCCTTGATATGATGATCTCGTCCGGCGCCCCCTTGCCCTGGAACATCGGTGTGCGGCCGAATTCACCTCCCCAGATGATCAGTGTGTCGTCCAGCATACCGCGTTGCTTGAGGTCCGTGAGCAACGCCCAGGTAGGTTTGTCGGTCAAACCGCAACAGATATTCATGTACTTCTCAAGACCGCCGTGATGATCCCAACCACGATGATACAGGTGAATAAAGCGAACTCCCCGCTCGGCCAGGCGTCGCGCCAGCAGGCAATTCGAGGCGTAGGAACCGTCGCCCGGTCGGGCGCCATACATGTCGAGAACACTCTGCGGCTCGTCGGAAACGTCCAGCAAGTCGGGCACCGACGTCTGCATTCGAAAAGCCATTTCATAGGCGGCAATACGCGTGGCGATCTCCGGATTCTCGACCGTGGCATCGCGATGCCGATTCAGTTCTTGGACCGACGTCCACGAGGCGCCGCTGTTGATTCTCTGTAACACCCGCCGGGTTGCGGACGTAGTGCACTGGATCGCCGCTGGAGTTGAACTCGACTCCCTGGAACCGGCCTGGAAGGAACCCGGCCGACCATTGTCGCGACGCGATGGGTTGCGGGTTACGGCCCCCCACGCTCGTCATCACCACGAAGCCGGGGAGATCGTCGTTTTCGCTCCCCAATCCGTAGTTGATCCAGGAGCCCATCGACGGTCGTCCGCTGATAGCCGTGCCCGTGTTCATGAACGTGTGAGCCGGGTCGTGATTGATCTGGTCGGTCACCATCGATCGAATGATACAAATGTCATCCGCCATTTTTCCGTGCCAGGGCAGAAAGTCGCTGATCGTCTGGCCGTGACGCCCGTACTGGTTGAACTTGGTGAGCGGTCCCTGACACTTAAGTTGCTGTCCCTGCAACTGAGCGATCGGTTGGCCCTTGGTGAACGACTCGGGCATCGGCTGTCCATCTAATTCGGCCAGCTCCGGCTTGTAGTCAAATGTCTCCAGGTGCGACGGGCCACCGGCCATACAGAGAAAAATGACGCGTTTGACTTTGGGCGGATGATGAGGGAGTTCGGGCAGACCGCGATAGCCGGAAGGACCGCTCTCGGCTGCGGAGACTTCTTTGTCCAGCATCGCGGCCAGAGCGGCCGCGCCAAGGCCACGCCCGATCGAGACAGAAAGGCGCGTCGCTCGAAGCGTGCGGCTAGTGCGGATTGTTGATTCATCACGGTCAGTTCCGAGTAATCGTTTCATGCATGTTCAGAATAGCCCGCGCGACGGCCGTCCAGGCGGCCATTTCGACGGGTTCGATGTCTTGAGGCAGCGGGGCCAGTCCGGTACTGATGACTTGCCTGGCTGCCGCTGGATTGTCACGATAGTGTTCTCGATTCTCGGCTCAGCAGTTGTGCCAGCAGTTGCTTTTCGAACGCGTCAGGGACGCGCGAAACGGCCAGTCGAAACGCAAAAGCGATCCGCTGCCCATCGCTATGGCCCCCTTCGCGGAGCATCCGTTCGGCAAAACACTCGAGCTGCCTCGACAAATGTCGGATCGTTCAGCAGTGTCAAAGCGGCAAGCGGTGTATTGGAACGGGGCCGCTGAGCCGTGCATTCTTCGCGGCTGGGCGCATCGAGGGCCTTGAGCATCGGGTGCAGGAATTGCCGCTGCCAGTGTACGTAGATACCACGTCGCCACTGGCGTTGATCGGAGTCGGCCTGGTAACGTCGTTCGGGGAAATTCAGGTGACGATAGTATCCGGCGGGCTGGTACGGATTGACACTCGCTCCACCATAGTCCGTCACCAGTAGACCACTGATAGCCAGGGCGTTGTCGCGGACCATTTCGGCCGGGAGCCGGAAACGCGATTGCCGGGCGTACAGGCGATTGTGCGGATCGCGCGCGCGCAGTTCGGGTGAAGCAGATGATGATTGCCGATAGGCGCGACTCATGACAATCAGCTTCATCATGTGCTTCACATCCCAGCCGCTCTCATAGAATTCGACCGCCAGATTGTCGAGCAATTCAGGATGCGTCGGCGGTTCGCCTTGTCCACCGAAATCATCCAGCGGATTCGCGATGCCGGTTCCGAACAGCAAGTACCAGAACCGATTGGCGAACACGCGCGCGGTGAGGCCACCGTCGCCCTGCTGGACATCGGTCAGCCAGTTGGCCAGGTCGGGCCGGGTCGCACGTCGCGTGCCAAGATCCAGCTGACCAAGAAAAGCTGGAATCGCCGGCTGCACAATCGGGCCGCTCTCATCGAGCCAGTTGCCACGCGGCAACACGCGAATCTCGCGCGGCTCGATAGCCACCGTGATCATGGTCCGCCGCGTTCCGCGGCGAAACTGGTCCAGTTGCTGTTGAAGCTCGTTGACATGCCCTTCCCGCGTCGCCATATCGACGGTGTCTCCCTCACGCAACAGGGCAATCCTCTCCTCCAGGTCCTTGACTCTCTGCCGCTCGCGCTTGCTCAATACATCCATCTCCGGTGGCCGCGCGGTCGGCAGCGCGTTCGATCCCGCCGTGAAATGCTCTGCCTCGTCAATGTCGGCAAAGAAAGCGACCATGGAATAGAAGTCTTTGGTCGTATAGGGATCGTACTTGTGATCATGGCACTGGCAGCAGCCCATGGTACCGCCCATCCAGACGCTGGAAACATTGCGCACGCGATCGGCAGCATAAATCGCCAGGTACTCGTTCGGCTGGACTCCTCCTTCGTGGGAAGTTTGCAGGAGCCGGTTGTAACCCGAGGCAATTTTCTGATCGATGCTCGCCTCTTTCAGCAGGTCGCCCGCCAACTGCTCTCGAGTAAACTGGTCGAATGGAAGATTCTCGTGGAAGGCGTCAATCACGTAGTCTCGATACGGTGAGATGTTGTGATCCTGATCGCCGTGGTAGCCCACCGTGTCGGCATAGCGGACCAGGTCAAGCCAGTACATGGCCATCCGCTCGGCGTATGCTTCAGAGTCGAGCAGGCGGTCGACCGTCTCTTCGTATGCCCGCGGATCCGCGTCCGCGACGAACGTCGCGACTTCTTGCGGTGTGGGCGGCAAGCCGGTCAAATCGAAATTCAGACGGCGAATCAACGTGACGCGATCGGCATCTGGCGACGGTGCCAGTCCTTCCGCTTCAAGCCGCGCAAGAACGAAACGATCAATCCAATGGGCGGGCCACTCTGCATCGCTAACTTTGGGCACCGCATAGCGTCGGGGAGGCACGTAGGCCCAATGCGGCGCGTACTGCGCGCCTTGCTCGATCCACAGCTTCAGCCGGTTTATTTCGTCGCCACTCAGCTTCTTTCCAGACTCCACCGGTGGCATCTGCTCCCCCTCGTCCTGGCTGCTGATGCGCAGGAAAAGCTCGCTGTCGAGCGGCTCACCCGCCACAATCGCCTCGTCTTTCGCCTCGGCTTCGATGTCCAACCGCAGGTCCGCCTCGCGATGACCGGGATCAGGACCGTGACAGAAAAAGCAGTTGTCGGACAGGATTGGGCGAATATCGCGATTGAAATCGATGGACGACGTGTCGTCGCCGAAACCGGCCGTTGATTCGGCAGAAATGTGGATGCTGATCCAGAGCAACGAAAACCAGACCGAGATCCGCCAGATGAGAAAACTGTTCATAGCGTTGTGAAGAAAATAGGACTGGTAAACGCTCGATGACTCCGCCTTGCTCGAGTCGTCAGTATAGCAGAGACGGAGCGCGATCACACCATTTCACCACTGCGCGGACGCCGCGTGGTGCAGCCAATTGGTGGCGCAGTGCAACCTTGCCATGCGGTCGAGGTCGCCGAGGCGAGGCGAGATCTGCCTGGCTGGTCGCTTCGGGCCGGCTTGGCGACACGGCGCCGACGCCGGGCTATGGCGGGACTGCGACAATTGCCGGATCAAATTGATTCCTTCAACAGATCACGATAGTGGGTACGGAACTTGTCGATCTTGGGGCGAATCACGGCATTGCAGTATGGTTGTGACGGGTGCCTGCAGTAGTACTCTTGATGATAGGGTTCTGCTTCGAAAAACTCCCCAGCCGGTTCGAGCTGCGTGACGATCGGCCCGTCGAAAGCGCCCGAACGATTCAATTCGTCGATAGTCTGTTGTGCAATTTGCTGCTGCTGGGGATCGTGCCAGAAAATGACCGAACGGTATTGAGTTCCCACGTCGTTTCCCTGACGGTTCAGTGTCGTGGGGTCGTGAGTCTGGAAGAACACCTGCAATAGATCCGCGTACGAAATGGTGCCAGGAATGAAGCGGATGCGCACACACTCAGCATGCCCCGTTTGTCCCGTACAGATTTGTTCGTAAGTGGGAAGTGCGGTCGAGCCTCCGCTGTAACCACTGATCACTTCCTGCACCCCGTGCAGTTGCGCGAATACGGCCTCCGTGCACCAGAAACAACCACCACCAAGCGTGGCCACACGTAGATCTTGGTTCGCCGACATAGTCCTTCGTTCTCCTGCCTGAAACGTCGCTCCGATCGATGCTATTTCGCTGGCGATCAGCATAGTGTATGAGGGAGCGTTTGTCCCGTCTGCCGGTGAGGCCGTCACTGTGCCTCGAGCTTGGCCGTGCCCCATTTGCCAAAGCCGCTACTCTGTCGCGTGACCAAATCGTCTTTCCTTTGCGTCACGATCATCGCTTCCGTTTCGGGAGTGTTTTCGACGAGTGCCATTCCGCGGTCCGGACCCAGAACACTGACGGCGGAAGCCAGGGCGTCCGCGTCCGTGCAGTTACTGGCCAGAATGGAAACGCTGCTGCGCTCGGTCAAACCCAGACCCGTGCGAGGATCTACGATATGCGAATAGCGCACGCCATCGATGTCGACATATTGAAAGGCGTCACCGGACGTGGCGATCGCCTGATGGGTCAGGGAGCCGAACACACTCGGTGGCGCGGAGGCCTCGAGTGGTGCCACTCCCACCACCCAGCCCGGCTTGCCGGGCGGCGGCCCGCTGGCTGCCATGTCGCCACTGGCATTGACAATCGCCCGGTCGATTCCCAGCTGCTTGAGTTCCTGGAGCGCCTGATCCACGGCATACCCCTTGGCAATGCCACCCAGGTCGAGTCGCATGTCGGGTTTGAGCAATTGAACCGAGCGGCGTTGTTGATCCACCACGATGGATCGGTAGCCGACCGCCGCTTGGGCCTGCCGCATTCGCGCGGGAGACGGCAATTCGTGTTGCCGCCGTGCCCGCCGCCACAGCCTGGTCATTGGGCCCACGCTGGCGTCGAACGCTCCCTCGGTGCGAATGCTCCAGTGCTGGGCGCGGACCAGGACCGCCAGGAGATCCTCACTGACACCGACTGGTTGGGGGGTGGGGGCAGCGCGACTCAGCCTGCTCAGCTCGCTCTCGGCGTTGTAGTCGCTCAGCGCGCTATCCAGGGAGGCGATGCGTTGGAAAGCAGCCTCGAAGCCCCGATTTGCGAGCTTTTCATCGGGAGCATACAATACTATGATAAACGTCGTTCCCATACAGAGTTGTGCAGACTCGAACCGTTCGAGTTTCCCCGTTTGACAGGTGGCGATGGCCATCCCTGCCCCCATAAGCCATGCGTTGAGTATCATGTCGGTGGTGCCCTGCGTTGGCTCTGCCTGCAACCAGCGGTTGGCAGTGCGTCTTGTTATCTAGAGAAAGGATCAGAAATCTATGTCTAGCGTAAGTCGGCATCCTGGCCGTGTGCAACCAAAGTTACGGGGAATTACGTTAGCGGTCGCGTGTTTCCTGTTGGTTGCTGGTGTCTCGCTCAGTTGGGCCGCGGAGTCGACGCGTTCGGTGCTGCCGATCGAGAATGCCGCCGCGAAGGCCCCGGAGGAGATGAAAGAATATGCGGAACTGATTGAGCACACTGACGGAAAAATCGAGATGGTCCCGATCAAGGGCGGTGAATTCCTTATGGGGAGCCCGGACGACGAGGAAGGCCGCAACTCCGACGAGGGGCCCCAGCACAAGGTCAAGGTCGATCCGTTTTGGATGGGCAAGTACGAAATCACGTGGGATGTTTACGAGGTTTGGATGTTCGATTTGGATATCCAACGCCGCAGACTCTTGGGTGGCACCGAAACGGAACGAGACAAGGCTTCCGAAGACTACCAAATCTCGCAGCCCACGGAACCCTATACCGACATGACGTTCGGTATGGGCAAACGCGACTGCGCGGCGATCTGTATGACTCAATTCGCGGCCCGTACGTTCTGTCAGTGGTTGACTCTGAAGACCGGGCGTTACTATCGGCTACCGACCGAAGCCGAGTGGGAATACGCATGTCGCGCCGGGACGATGACGGCATATTCGTTTGGCGACGATCCGGCCGACCTGGATGATTACGGCTGGTATTACGACAACAGCGATGATATGTACCACAAAGTTGGCCAGCAGAAGCCCAACCCTTGGGGTCTGCTACGACATGCACGGCAACGTGGCCGAGTGGGTGCTGGATCAGTTCACGACCGAGTTTTACGGCAGTTTTGGTGGTAAGGTCGCCGACAATCCGCTCGCGATTCCGACCACACGGTTTCCACGCGTGGTTCGGGGAGGTTCTTGGCAAGACGATCCCGAAGCGCTGCGCAGCGCGGCCCGCGCTCAGTCGGGGCCGACGTGGCACGCTCAAGACCCTCAGATCCCCAAGAGCATCTGGTATCACACCGATGCACTGCATGTTGGTTTCCGTATTATTCGACCGCTGGTGGAACCTTCCGAGCAGGAGAAGGCGGACAAGTGGGATAAGTTTGCCCCGGCGGTCGATCGGAAGCAGGGACGGTAACTCGGCTGAGTCATTCTGGATGGATGGGATCCTGCAGCCAGTTTCCACAGCGGCACGACAGGGGATTTTTCTCGTGTTGCGCCGCTGGAAGACGCTACAATGGTGTGCCGCCACTTGGGGCATCACTGCCGGATCGCCATCGGCTTGATGCAGCGTGTGTCACAAGTCGTTTTTTCGTGTCCAACATGATAGGGCCGGGACGACGGTTTTCGAGTCTCGTCAGGTATGGCGTGATGCCCAACCTCTTGATGGGAGAGTAGCAGATGACGCAGAAGTCGCGTCGTGACTTCATTCGCGCTTCGTCGCTGTTGGTTGCCGGTGGAGCCGTTACCGGGAGCCTGGGGATCGCTCGTTCGGTGCACGCCCAGGGAAACGACCTGATCAAGATCGGCCTGATTGGATGCGGCAGTCGCGGCAAAGACGCGGCCGTCCAGGCACTCAGCACCACCAGTGGTCCGGTCAAGTTGGTGGCGATGGCGGATGTATTTGGTGACAAGATCCAGGCCGCGTTGCGGCAGTTCAACAGCCGGCATGCCCGCCAGCTGGATGTGCCGCAGGATCGCCATTTCGTAGGCCTGGAAGGCTACAAGAGCGTCTTGGCGTCGGACGTCGACCTGGTCATCCTGGCCACACCACCGGGGTTTCGCCCTCTGCATTTTGAAGCGGCCGTGGCGGCAGGCAAACATGTGTTCATGGAGAAGCCTGTCGCCGTGGATGCCCCCGGCGTGCAACGCGTTTTGCTGGCCAACACGATGGCCAAGCAGAAAGGCCTGGCGGTGACCGTCGGCCTGCAAAGCCGGCACGAACAGGCTTACCAGCAGACAATCGCTCAGTTGCAGCAGGGGCTGATCGGCGATGTTGTGACCTTGCGTGTTTACTGGAACGGAGGAGGAGTTTGGACACGACCGCGACGGCCCGAGCAAACGGAATTGGAATACCAGCTGCGCAACTGGTACTACTTCGGCTGGCTTAGCGGCGATCATATTGTCGAACAGCATATTCAGGGTCTGGACGTCGGCAACTGGCTCATGAGTGCCTATCCCAGCCAGACTAATGCACAGGGAGGACGGGAAGTCCGCCGGCGTTGCCACGACGCCGGGAAAGACTTTGGACAGATTTTCGATCACTTCTTTTGCGAATACATCTATCCCAACGGTGTGAGGATGTTCAGCCAGTGTCGTCACATCCGCAACTGTTGGAATTGCGTGTCGCAGCACGTGCACGGTACGAAGGGCTATGCGGACATCAGTGGGGGCAAGATCTACAGCCCCGCCGGGCAACGGATCTGGAGCACCAAGGCGCCGCGCGGTGGTCACCAGCAAGAGCAACATGATCTTTTCGCGGCATTGCGTGCCGGCCAACGACCCAATGAAGCCGACTACGGTGCCAAGAGCACGATGACCGCCATTCTGGGTCGTATGGCGGCCTACTCCGGACAGGCGATATGTTGGGACGACGCCCTGACGTCAAAGCGTTCCCTGGCCAATACGGACGCCCTGGCGTCACTCACCGACATCGCACCTGTGATGCCGGACGCGTTGGGTGACTATCCCGTCCCCGTTCCCGGCGTGACAGAACCGGTGTGAGCGGATTCTCGCGCAACGACGTTGCCGACTTTACGCTGAAACGCTTCTCATGGCAGCCCGGCAGCTTCAGGGTTCCCACTGACGCAGGCGAGTGACCAGCTGCTGGACTTCCCGGCGGTGTTTCTCGAAGACGCCGAAAATCACCAGAATGAGCAGTCCGAGCGTGATGCCAAAGACCCACCACGGCCACGTGTGCTGAACCAAACGTCCGGCGTTCCAAACCATGGCCACGATCGACAGCAGCAGGAAGCTGGAACCCAGATACAGGAACGCCCTGACGCGCAGCAGTATCCCGGCAAAGATGCCCGCGACCGACAGACTTGCCAGGATCACGGGACGAATCCAGTCTTCGGGACCCGTGGGTGCCAGCAGCTTCATGAACATCTCGCCTGTCGAGCTGAGATAGATGATCATCACACAGATATAGCGGATGGCGGTCAGCGCGTTGTCACTGAGCCGATCTCGGTTAACGTAAGCGGCCACCAGCACCGAAATCGCCGGTGGGATCATCCAGAATTGCGGCTGATCAATCAGTCGCCAACCGTCTGTCTCGGCAAACAAAGCCCACAGCGCGCCGTTGCCCATCACGGCAGCCGCGATGCCGGCGACGAAGGAACGACGGGAGACGCTGAGAAAGACGTACACCAGTCCGGCAAAGAAGAGGACCAAGGGATAACTGGTCTCCGAAAATGTCCAGGCCGCCAAGGCGGGTAACAGCGGCAGGAAGCCGCCGGTGCGCTGCATCGGTTCGGCGATCACTCGCCACTGCTTGCGGAAACAGAACTCACCGAAAGCCACGCTGGCGAACGCAATCAACATTACGATATAGGGCCAATATTGCATGAGGCCCAGTTCGAACAGCTTCGGTTTCGCCAGGAAAATATGGGCGAACAGTAACGCGGCCATGGCCTGCGCGGCATAGACATATCCTTGACGCCCTTTCTCCGACAAATCAAGCGGGTCGCGGCCGGGCAGCACGGCCATCGATAGCAGGGCCACCAAGAAGCCGAACAGCATCACGCTGATCGCGATCACTTCGGGCGTAGCGATGGGAGCCCCCACGCCAGGTCGGAACAGAGCGACTTCCAATGCCAACACGCCGGCTAAGGCGGCGACCGTGGCGACGGCAAGAATGGCGGACGAACGTCGTACGGACTCATGCCAACTATGCTGAGCACCGATCCAGCGCGTTACCACCAGATTGTACAGGAGCGTCATACCCGCCAATACGATCAGCAATCGAGAAATATACGCCAGTGGTGCTGAGTCACCCACCGTGCGACCAACGTCGGCCCAGCCAATGAAGACAGCGGAGAGCACCACCAGGAACAGAGCCAAGCACTGCATGGCAAACTGGCGTTGTCGTTGAGCCAGACAGGACGCACCGTACGCCAACACGACTGGCGCAAAGGCCACGGCCACACGCATGGCGCGTTCGCTGCTGTCCGTGAAGATAATGATGAAACCCAGGCTGCTGATCACCAGTGTGCCCACTACGTTGAAGGCCGGTAGCCAGCGGGAAACGTGTTCGAGTTTGGCGATCGGCTGCGGAATTTGCAGCCGGCTTGCCCACTGGGCGAGGTTCGCACCCCATTTCCACAGGTGACCGGTCAAGGCAATATAGGCCGCTCCCAACAAACAGCCTGTTACGATGGTCCACGTCGCCACCCATTCGTTGGTGTTTTGCGGTGCGTTCATGCTTGTGAACTGGAGCAAATTACAGATCATGGCCACGGCGACGATGCCCCCCATGTAAAGGGCTACCAGGCCCAGGCCGACTCGTCGATCCCACAGCAGGCCCACTAGCAGCAGTCCCAGGGCCGACAACGCGGCAACGCCCCACGGATCGGTGATTTCCAGCGCACCGCGTCCTGCCAGGCCGATGGCAGTTGAGATGGCCGAGCCGCCAATACCCACGAGCACCATCATCGCGGCGCCGACGACCGCCAACAGCGTGTGGACGGGGGCCAAGGGAAAGCGCTGGTCGAATGGTTCATCGCGCTGGGACTGGTGCCAGATTTCCATCATCAACCAGAACAACCCCGCGAGGCTGGCGGCGATGACGTTGGCATAGACAAAACCGGTCACGACCTTTTCGCCTCGAGTGGGTGCAAAGACATGGCACCAGAAAACGACCAAGGAAAATACCGCCACGACCGCCGAACTGTATGCATAAATCTGCTTGCCCTGACGAATTGCCTGCAGAGTGAAAAAGACAAACAAACCGGCTCCGACTCCCGCCGTCCACCAGGGGGCAATCGGGTCGTCAATGCAGCCGCGGACAAGTAAAGCAAACACAGACAGGGCGATGACTGATGCCGAGCGACTGAGGGGCGTAATCCATTTACCTGAATCACTCGCGCCCCGGTGCCACCAGGTTGTCGCTACAGCCGCCAGTGCCACCACGAGCCAGCCGCCGGTCCACACGTGGTACGCGATCCACTTGTCACCGCCGGGTGATGCCAACGCCTGTGATGTGGCTGCCGCGAGGGTGACCAACAGGCTGGGGGCGATGACCGCCAGCATTACCAGCTGGTTTCTGTCACGCCGCAAATGCCAGGACAAAGCGAGCGCTCCGAGCACCGTCGCCAGATAACTCGGCCAACCGCCCACCAATTGCGCCGCTTCGCCCTGGCCGTCCGGGTGCGTGAATATATCGCCAATGGCTACTGCTGCCAGAAGCCCCACGGCGGCCGTGGCGGCCAGTAGTTGAATTTGCAGCAGCATGGTGCCGGCCGGCGACCCACCTCGATCGATCCATTTGGCCAGAGCCAGCCAGACCAGGGCGTAACCGGCCAGCCCGCAAGCCGTCCACTGGGCCAGCGACACGGAGACCTCGGTTGACCAGGTCGTACCTTGACTGAGCACGGGCAGGAGCACTGCCAGAGCCACGAAGTACTGAAGCAACAGAGATCCGAGCAAGGCGAACGAAGGACTGCCGTCGCGCATCGCCACAATTAATGTACCGACGACCAGCAGTGCCAACGGGACCGCGTAGAGCGTGCTGGCCGACATGTCACCGAAGAAAGACTCGGCAGCCGGACCTTGAAATGTGACTCCACTGGCTACTTGAGCAACCGCCGCCGTCGTCAGCGCGACGACCGGAGCGATCCCCAGCAGCATCGCCAGGTCGCGCGTCGGTCGGGCCAGGTTTTGCAGCATGTGAGCCGACGCCGTCGCGCCCGCCACGAAACGCCGTAGCCGTTCACGCTCTGCGAGTACTGCTACCCACGCTAGTGTGTAAATCGCGAAAGACCAGCGTAATGCGGAGGCAACGGATTGCGTGGTCTCGAAACGGCCGGCCACCAGCAGTGGTATCGTGGCCGTCGTCACGACCAGGCCTGCCAGCCGAATGGCCGTGACTTCCTCTGTCAACAACAATCCCACGGTGACAATCAGACAGCCTAAGGCAATCCAGCTGCCCGCCTGGTGGGCAACGCTATGCCACGTGTCCTGCGCCAGGGGACTGGTCATGGCCAGGCTTCCCAGTTCGACCGAGACTCCGGTCCAACAACCGATTGTCGCGATGCTGATTAATCCCAGGATCAGCGCGCCGCAGACGAATTGATCGACGGAAGGCCAGGCGGGTTTGAACAACGGTTGTAGGGTCGGCCAGCCTCGAGAGGCAAGACGCAGAAGCGTAGAGAGCGCGCACCAGATGCCCAGGACGGACACTTGCAGTTGCCAGTGACGTAGGTCTTGCAGCGGTTGTTCCGACCATGCCTGGTGCACTGCAACCAAGGCCACCGCCATGGCAATGGCGACCGTCCATGCCACATGAGAAGCCGTCGCCAGACGTGCATCGCGATCGATGCCGGCAGCCATGCCCCAAGTCAGCGCGATACACGCGGCATACGCGGCGTGCGTTGCGAAGGCGCTGTTCTGGACGTTCAAAATGAAAGGCACCGTCAGGGCGGCCGTAAACGCCCCCGAGACGGCCAGCGGCTGCAGGACGTTCCGATGATAAAGGCTGTCCCTTGCGACGATCGACTGGCCGCGGCGCAGGCGTGGCCAGAGGAGAAGTGTGAGACTGTAACAGGCGACGAGTAACCCGTGCAGGATGATGGCCAGCAATAGCGGGTTGGCCGGCGTTAGTTCCGCGCTCGCGAATCGGTCCGCGACCCAGTCATTGTACACAAGCAGGTGTATCAATGTGACGAGCAGAACAGCTGATGCCAGCCATGTGACCAGTTCGCGCCTGAGCATGGGGCTGACAGCCAAAGCGGCCACGGCATAGAGTGCGAAGAGGAGCGTCGTCCAGCTGGCGTCAACCCCCGACCAGAACCCGGCGTAGAGGCCGATGGCCAACGATACCGTAGCGATTCCTGCCGCGCTGGCCAGGTACACGCGTCCTTCGGTCCGCCAGTTTCGGGTGCTCAGGAACACGCCGATGCCGACGGACATCACGGTCGGAATCAACAATATCGGCGCGCTGCGACCCATGAAAATCGTGCGGATCAGTTCCCGTCCGCTGGGGACCGCGTCTCCATCAAACTGACCGAGAGCGTGATGATATAGCAGCAGCATGGCAAAGGAGGCAGCGGCGGCGGCTCCGGCATGGAGGATCGGCAATCGTCCGACGATGCCGAGCGCCGTGAGCGCCACCGCGGCGACCAGGCCAACGGCGATCAAGACAACGGGACTTGGCCAGGCGGTGATCAACGTGCCGAGCATCATCATGGCCCCCAGCACGGCCAACGCTGTGCCGGCGGTCCGTGTTTCGGCCATGCTTCGCGATTCGCACCGGCGTTGCACGGCAATTCCGAAGCTCAGGACCACGGCAGCGGCAATACTTAATGATGGGCTGAGCGCGGTGAACGTGGCACGCACCATCCCGCTGATCCAGGCTTGCATCCCGAGCGGAATGGCCAGCGCGAACGCGGCGATTCCCAGAACCGTGAATGTCTGCGTTGCGCGCGCCGGAGTCAGTCGCGGCTTGCGTGACACCTGGTGCAATTGCGTGAGTGTGGCCACTAGATAACTCGCTAGTGGCAGGGCGAACAAGGCCGTGGCGAAGATCTGTGGCCAGGCCGCGTCGACCGTGGCCAGACGATTGATCAACAACAGGCCGGCCGACGTCCCCATCACCGCCACCGTCGAACGCCACCAACCTTCGGCAAAGAGTGCTCGAGCCGAGAAAGACGTCACAACTCCATAACCTAACAGGCCCACCACGACGGCCGCGATGTACAACGGACTGGTGACCGGTATTCGGTTTTCCCCCGTCCCGCTGAGGACAATCCCGGCAGCAAAACTCAACGGAACAAGCAGTGTTGCGATGATCAACACACCTCGACTGGTCGAACGCAGTTTCCAGCACCGCAGCGTGTAGAGTCCTGCCGCGTGTATGGCGATCGTACCCAACATGAACAACAGAGCCGGGAAATATTGGATTTGCTGGCTGATCTGTTTGAGCTCTTCGTGCAGACTGATCACCAGACCGATGGCGCTTCCCACAATCAGCATGCCGCTGGCCAGTTCCCCCCACCGAATGTTCTTTTCTTCCATGAACGACTGCAACATGTCGGCCATGGTGCGACGAGGCGAAAATGTGGCGGACGGCACTCGGGTAGCAGTTGGCTCGGGCGGTTCAGGTGCATCGAGCGGATGCGGGACTGTGGCGAAGGGTGTTGCCGCCTTGGCAACCGCGTCGGCGGGAACATCGGCCAAGACGACTTCCGCATCCAGAATTTCGTCTTCCGGCACTCGTGCCGCCGCGTCAGCGGAGGCCCGGCCCAGCGTTGGAGACACTATGGACAGAGTGTCTGGTGATGCGTCTGGTGATGTGTCTGATGAAGCGGTTTCTGAGTGTGCGGTTTCCGGCACCGGGCGTTCCGCAGCGGATCGTGGGGTGACCAGCTGCCGGTACCCCGGATCGATCGCCGGCACGTCGAGTCGTCGGGCCAAAGCTTGCAGAGCCGGCATGACCTCGTCGTAGGCGGTTTGTGGAATCCTCCTCTCCCCACGCAGTTCATTCACCAAATGGATGGTCTGCTTCACGTCTTGTCTGCGAATCGCCAGACTACGGAACCCACAGTAGCTGCAGACCCCCGTTTCATGCCAATTGAGTGTCCGCAACTGCCACACCGTGTGCCCTGCTGGTCCGCGTCCCGGCCGATGCCAAAAAGGGCCTCCAATATCCCGGCACCCATGAGCCAGAAGCCGTGGCCAACCAGGGTGATGAACGTGATGATGACCGCCGCGACGAGAGAGTAGACGAGGAACTCGATCATGTGCATCACCGTCACTGGTAATTGGTGCGTTAAAACGGCGTACGGTGTCTGCTTTAACGTCGAGGACTTCGTCAGCCCGACGGTAAAGGTGCAATTTGCACCGCACAAAAGGAACCCCGGGACGCCAGAGCACGAGAATCGATCTATGAGAATATGGCGCGGCGGAAGACCGCCCGGATCCTGAATCTGGCGGAGAGCCTGTATTTCTGGGGATGTGCACCGCGATTCAGTAGGCTAAATCGTTCCAGGCCGCACGATCGAAACTGCTTCGTCACGCACGGTGTTCATTTGCGAGCGACGTCGATCAACGCATGTTCAAGCGCACCACACTGTATCACGTGGTGGAGGACGAGGCAAAGAAGTTTGTGATAGGCCCCCTCTGGGGCGTGCAGCGGCGGATCGCACCAAGCGGCAAGCAAATGCGGAAAGGGCTGGCCAACACTTCGATTGCCCGAACGACGTTGGGGAGGCAGAAGAGTCAAACCAACGGCAACCGGCCGCAACAGCGTCGTATCGACCCGATGCTCGAAATGCCCTAATCTACTTACGGGCAAAAAGTCGCCCATTGTGACCCGGATTCCTGCGCCTGACGCTTCGGGGGTTGGTCTGAGCCAATCGGGACCTCGAGATTCGTGTGGGGTCCGGGATCATGAGTTTCTTTATGGGCGAGAACTCGCCCATTGTGAGTCCGTTTGCAGCGACCGGCGCACGGCGGCGAGTGCTGTGTCACACTCAACGTGGAAGTTCACTTTATTGGGCACGCGGCCGCATTGCTGTCGCATCATGGCGCCGTTGAGCCAGGTTGCAGAACCGCCATTGTAACGCGAAGGAAAACGCTATGGAAAACGTGATTGCTTTGATCGCATTGACCTTAATGGAAATCGTGTTGGGGATCGACAACATTGTCTTCATTGTCATTCTGAGCGGGCGACTGCCCCAGCACCAGCAGAAATTGGGTCGCCAGATTGGTCTCTTGGCCGCGATGGGGATGCGTGTCCTTCTGTTGCTGTTCCTCAACATGATTCTGCATATGAACAGTGCCTGGTTTCACTTGACTGACCTGGGGATTCCCGAGTGGTGGCTAACTGGTCACGAAGAGATTAACGACGTGTCGATACGCGACTTGATCTTGCTGGCCGGCGGCCTGTTCCTGATTGGCAAGAGCGTGTTCGAGATCCACGATAAGATCGAGGGACACGAAGGGGAACGAACCGTGCAGAGCCACCCCAGTCTGACTTCGGTGATCCTGCAGATAATGGTATTGGACATTGTCTTCTCACTCGATTCGGTGATTACCGCGGTGGGGATGGCAGATCACATCGGTGTGATGGTGGCGGCAGTGATCATTGCGGTGTTGGTCATGCTGCTGTTTTCCGAAACGGTCAGCCGTTTCGTGGAGCAAAATCCGACGCTCAAGATGCTCGCACTCAGCTTTCTGATACTTATTGGCGTGGTGCTGGTAGCCGAGGGAAGCGGCGTCGAGATGAATAAGGGATACATCTACTTTGCCATGGCTTTCTCGCTGGTGGTAGAATTCCTGAATATCCGTGTGCGACGCATCATGCGAACCGAGAAATCGGCCGCTGATGTGTCACTCTGACGGACGGCATGAATTGGATGTCAGAAGTGGAGGTGCAAGTACCTGCCGGTGGGACGGTTGGCAGCGGTCGCGGAGTGGACAGCGAGGATTGCGGTGGTCACCTGAACTGCTAGACTGACCGGTATGAACCACGACTCTTCTGCATTTTCTGATTGGACGCCAGAGCAGATCGCGGACGGTCGTCGTTGGGTACAAGCCTGGAAAGAGGCCGGCCCGGAACTGGAGCGGATTCGCCGGGAGGAGTTGCGCCGTCTGGATACTCAAGTGGTTTCTCAGCGCGCCATTGAGTTGTTGTGTGGTCCCGCCGATTACGAAGTGCCTCCGCGGAAACCGCAACCCACTTCCGGCTTGGTAGAGCAGCAGAGACTGTTTATGAAGGCGGCCGCTCGTGAATGAGGTCATCCGCGCAGCCGCAGATCTCCAGACGCTCTGTGAATCACATGGCTGGCGATTCTGTTTCATTGGCGGACTGGCGCATGCAGCGATGGGGCGAACCACGTGAAACGATCGATGTCAACCTGACATTGCTCACCGGTTTCGGTGGCGAGAGCGTCTACGTGCGAACGCTCCTCGAACACTACGAGGCCCGGATTCCCGAGGCTACTGAGTTTGCACTCTCGCGACGCGTGTTGTTGGCCCGTGCACCATCCGGCGTGGGACTCGACATAGCCCTGGGCGGACTGCCTTTTGAGGAGTCCGCCGTCGTACGTTCCAGCAAATTTGCGTTTCCGGCAGACGTCTTGTTGCGCATCTGCTCGGCGGAGGATCTGATCGTGATGAAGGCTTTCGCGGCCCGACCCCGAGATTGGTTGGACGTGGAAGGTACCATCGTTCGGCAAACCGGGAAACTGGATTGGATCTACATCCGCCGGCAGTTACGCCCCTTGGTCGAACTCAAGGAAGCTCCCCAGATCATGGATCAACTGGAGTCGCGGAAGATCGAATTTGAACAGTGATCTTCCCGGCCTAGCATCGTTCGAGAAATAACTGACGTATTCTTGGTCCCCTCACCCTGCCCTCTCCCCCGTGGGGCGAGGGGATAGTGGACAGTTACTTCTCGAACGATGCCTCGCCCGCGCACGCAGGTGCCGGCATGCCGTGTCGCCTACCGGTGCGCACGGCCCCAGTCACATCCACGGGCGCAGCGACCTCCGCCACACCGCCATTGGGGTTTCTATTTCAGAGGAGTCAGCTCGATATTTCGGAATTCGATGGGAGTTCCTTCCGACTGCAGGCAGATCGCGCCTTGAGTCACGTTGCAGTTGCTGGCGTGGTTGACCAGATCACCGTTCACTTTGACGATCACTTCGTCGCCCTGGCAGGTGATCTCCATCTTGTTCCACTGGCCGATTTCCTTCTCGGAGTCATCGGTCAGGTTCAGATGCCGCCGATCTCTACGGCGCTCTTCTTCATTGGGCACGTCCAGTTCAGTGCCGATGACCCAGAAGTCGCCCGCGTTGCCCGACGCCAACTGCACCTCAATCGATTTGGGCCAGACTCCCAGCGCACCGGGTGTCGAAGCGTGGACCAGGACACCATTGTTTCCACCCTTTTCCGGCCAGCGCCACTCGACCGACAGGACGTAGTTGGAGAAATCGTCGCGATCTGTCCGCAAGTACCCGACTGGTTTTCCTTGGCACTTGAGCACACCGTCCTTCACCGTCCACAGATCAGCCGGCGCATCGGCGTTCTGGGGTTGGGCCGACCAGCCGGTCAGATCTTTCCCGTTGAACAGCTTGATGCTCTCGCCGCTGCCCACGCTGGGCGTATCCAATTTTGTCAGGTGGATGTTCTTGAACTGAACCTGCATGGGCGGACCTTGATGGACCTGCATTGCCAGCAGGCCGGACATGCTGCGCTTGTCCACTTGGTTGTCCACGACTTCGACGGTTACCAAGCCATTGATCTTATGGGTCAGGTGATTGCCTTGAGCAACGATTGTGTAGTGATTCCACTGCTCCTTCTTCACGGCCGCGCGAATCTCCTCGGCGTTGCCTACCTGGCCGATCTCCTTTTTCTCACCGCTGGCGGTGATCTCCACTTTCTTGCCCGTCATCGCCAGGATGCCTCGTCCACGTTCTTCATAGAGGATTCCGCTGAATCGGCCATCCGCGTCGAAATCGGCCTGATATCCTCCGATCACCCAGTCGTCAGATTCCTGACTGCGGTACTGGATGCCCGAATTGCCGCCGACGAGGCGAAAGTCCACATCGAGTTGAAAGTCCCCGAGTACGCCGTCGCGCCAAATCAGGAACGTGTTGTGTCCCGTCGGGTTGTCGGTAGTGGTTTGTCCGGTGATCGCGCCGTCCTTGACGCTCCAGAACCGAGGATCGCCATCCCACCCCTTGAGCGTCTTTCCGTCGAACAAAGCAACGCCGCCAGCCTGGTCGTCGGCGGCGGCCTTGTTGGCGATCACGGCGGATTGGATCAGGATCGCCACTAACGCGAGTGTCAGAATTGCATGCCGTGGTTTCATCGTGGAAGTCTCCGGAAGGCGTGGGGGGATGGTAGGTTCCTGTTCTCGTGACCACGATACAACGCTGCCGCGGTCAAGTCAAACGATCCGCGGTTGGCCTGTTCCTGTACGGGGGCTGGTACATGGGGGCCTGTACCGGCGCCGGGCATGGCCGATCAGCGATTGACGTGGCGATCCGTGATGTGGCGATCGACGGTGGCTAATGTCTCGCCGATCGAAGCGTGAATCACGGCGTCGGCTTGTTGGTCCTGGGGCGTGGGGTCACGGTTGATAATGACCAGCCGAGCCCCCTGGCGACGAGCAAGGCGCGGCAAGCTGGCGGCAGGCTCGACCGAGAGCGACGATCCCAACGCCAGCAGCACTTGGGCGCTGCAACAGGCCTCCATCGCTTGCTCAAGGACTAAGGGATCAAGTGTCTGGCCGAACGAAATGGTGGCATGCTTCAGCAGCTCGCTGCCACATTGTGGACAGCTTGGAACCGCATCCTCGGCCAGGAACTGCTCGACCATTTCGTGCGCGTCAAAACGAGAGTGACAGCGAAGGCAAGAGACCTCGCGGGCCGTGCCGTGCAATTCGAATACTTTCCGCGAGCCGGCGAGCTGATGCAGACCGTCAATATTCTGAGTCACGACGCCTGCCAAACTGCCGGCCCGTTCCCAGCGCGCCAGCACCCGATGTCCCTCGTTGGGGGCGCTCGTGGCAAAATCCTGGTGCGCGACCGATTTCTGCCGCCAATACTCATAGCGTGCTTCTGCACTGCCCAAGAACTGATCAAAGTAGACCGGTTGCGAGCGAGACCAGATACCGCCCGGCGAGCGGAAATCGGGGATGCCACTTTCCGTACTAATGCCCGCTCCCGTGAAAGCGACTGTCTGGCGTGAACTCGTGAGCCAATCGGCAATCTGTTCTGTAATACCCATGGACCTCAAGTCCTCGTTTGGCTCGCGGGCACTCCCGATGCTTCTGGGGTATGACGTCGCGAGGGTGGCAGTAATTGTCCCCACCGCCTGAGCCGGTACTTCCGAATGAGGTAGTACAAGACGTAATAGGTGGGATAGGCCAGCAACAGTCCAATGACGGTGCCGCCAAGCCAGAGTGGTGCGGCGATCTCGACCAGGCGGGACCAGTAAAAGGCAATCGCAGCCCACCAGCCAGGTGGCGGCTGGGCGAGTCGGGACCACCAATGTTGGTGCACCGGCTCCCACCCCAACATGGAGCGACCAACGACGTAACAGGAGTAATACATGGGAACCAGCGTGGCCGGATTGGAAATCCACACCAGTGGCAAACCGATCACTTTATTGGCCTTCAACAACCACGACAGAAAGACGTTGATCATCATCTGAAAGCCGACGGTCGGAGTGAAGGCAACAAACACGCCAATTGCCGCTCCCAGCGCCAACTGGTGTGGGGGATCATCCGCATGCAGGACGCTGTGGTAGAGGAATCCTCGCGCACGGCGCAAAAAAATCCGAAAGCGTGTGCGAATGTGGCGGCGATACATCTGGCGGCGGGACCCCCAAGCGTTCCATCGGCGTCGCCAAGTGCGGGCAACCGAAGAGCTGCAAACGGCCGGCTATTGATCGACGTGGCTAGATTGTAGTCGGTTTCGCGCGAATCAGGGAGGCAAAGTTGGCCGGGATTATTCACGTAGGTTGGGTCAAGCTCGCGTCGGTTGCTGGTGGGTCTTCACAAGCCGATGCACACCGCAGCAACAGCCGGTGCCTGTGCGGGCGAAACTCCGCCCCGCGACGACCCACCTGCAGCGCGTCTTGCTCGACCAAACCTGCAAGTCTTGTGAATCAACCCCGTTAGCGAGGAGAACGTCGAATGTGGTCCGGCGCCGGCGTCCAGTGGACGGAGAGCAATGGAGAGCGGGAAAGGGGCTTGCTGCGAAACCTCTCCCGCGCGAAGCTAGATCGAGTTTCATGATTCGTGGAAGCATTCCTGGGGCGATGCCCCAGGCTACGATGACAATGGCCTTTGGCCAAAAATTCCACGAATCGCGAAAAGTGATTTAGGGCGTCCAGGCCTTCCCCTGCCAGGTGTCGCGGCGCTCGAGTTCCTCTTGGATCGCCAGACGCAGGCCCGATTTATCAAGACACCAGGTGGGTGCCACGAGGTACGCCGCCGGCGCTTCGCCCCCTATCCGCTGGACCACCATGTGAGGCGGCAGGACCTCAAGTGTGTCAACCACCGACCGGACATATGACGGCCGGTCGACCAAGGCAATTTCACCGCTGCGCAACTGTTCTGCCAGCGGTGTGCGCTCCACAACATAGAGATTGTGCAACTTGACGGCGTCCAGTTTCAAACGCGCCACTTCGCGAGCCGTGTCTAACATATCTCGCCGCGATTCACCGGGGAGGCCCAGAATCACGTGCGCCGCCCACCTCAAAGCCTCTTCCGTGGCTACGTGTGACGGCATCGACCATGGCGTCATGGTGGTGCCCGCGGTTCATCCAATCCAGCGACTGTGCGTGGATGGTCTGCATGCCGTATTCCACAGACAGAAATCTCCGCTCGGCGATCTCCGTCAGCAAGTCCAACACCGGGTCCGGAACACAATCAGGACGTGTCCCGACCGCCAATCCTATCACGCGCGGGTGCGCCAGCGCCTCTTCATAGAGCGCCCGCAGACGCTCCAGCGGGCGCGTAGGTGTTCGTCGCCGGTTGGAAATAGGCGATGAAATGTTCGCAATCCCCGTAACGGCGCTGCAGACGGCTTATGCCCTCAGCCAATTGGTCAGTGATAGAGCGTCGCGGGCCCGCCACGACCGGCAGGCGTCGGCTCGGGCTGAAACTCTGGTTGTTGCAGAACACGCAGCCCCCGCGCGCCACCGTTCCATCCACGTTGGGACACGTGAAACCACCGTCCACGCTGACCCGCTGTACGCGGCAGCCGAACTGGTGTGCCAGAAAGAACTTGTAGGAAAAGTAGCGTAACCCGTTTGACCGCCAATGATTCCGATGAACCCAGCGTTCGGGACGCTTGTAAGTTGACGACAATGCGACACTCTACTAGAGTAATTTGAAGGACGACTCATTTCAGAAGCAGCATCAACCGGCATGTTAAGTCGTCGGGTGTCCCGGGACAAGGCAATCGAACTATGCTTGGCGAACTCGTTCCTATGGGTGGTGGAGACCCGATTCCACTACTCAAAAAGAAACTGCTCGTTGGACGCCGTGAAGGATGCGATATTACGCTTCGCTTCGCCAACGTTTCGGCCCATCATTGTCAACTCTCCTTGGAACAAGGGTATTGGTTCGTTAAAGACCTGAAAAGCCGCAACGGAACCAAGGTGAATGGTTCAAGAGTCACCCGCAAACGAGTCGATCCGGGCGATACCGTGGCTATTGCCAAGCACAAGTACACCATGAACTACTCGCCGGTGGACCTGGGCGCAGCGGGGCCGCCACCTCCGGATGAGGAAGAAATGAACGAGATCCTGGGACGCTCTCTGTTGGATCGAGCCGGCTTGGTGCGGCGGCGGACTCCGGATGATCGTTACAACGTGATCGAAGACAGCGAGGGGCGTTTCAAAGACCCCACGGAACCGATCTAAACGGGTTGGCCGATGGGCCTACACCAGAGTGTGTCTTCAAGGAGGCATCGGCAACTTCCAGCCGTCGAGAAGTCAGTCGTGGACTCCAGCTGATAGCTCCCATGGCGCTGCTTTGCCAGCAAGACCCATCATGGATGATACGCTCTCGGGGTCATCTTCACACTTGGCAGCGGCGACCGGTGTCGTTGGTCAACCTGCGGCGACCGAACTTCTGGAACGAGTGCGTCGGCGCGGCCTGACTCCACCGTCGGTGGGTGCGAGGCTTTCGGGGTCCGTTGTTGCGGAAAACGGGATCCGCGGGCATGGCGTTTGCCTGGACCGGTTGAGCCCAACCGCAGCTTGTCATAGAGTCTCAGTATGTGACATACGCGCATGGTGCGAGGACGTTAAATAGCGACCAGCGGAAGCCATCCCGATGCGAGTATTTTCCCTGTTTGACTGCGGCCCTGCCGCCATCGGATCACGACGGACCGAAGCTTCGTCTGTCCGGCGTCGGGTGCAACGCCTTCGGCTTCCCGCAGGCCGCGGCCCCTCTTTCGATGTGCATGAAGTGGTGCGGCTGCCCTGTACCCTCGCGGAGCGTGCCAAGTGACCGGCTCATGTGGCGACCCCGGTAGCGACGAATTGCGCGGGCGGAGCATTCCCCTCTCGTTTGGATGAATCGATATGAGCATGCAACGGATTTACCTGGATAATGCGGCTACGAGTTGGCCGAAGCCGGAAGCTGTCTATGAGGCGGTGGACTACTATCAGCGTCACTTGGGAGCGACTACCGGACGGGGAGCCTATCGCGAGGCGGATGAGGTCGAACGTCGTGTCGGTCAAACACGTAAGCTGCTGGTGGATCTGCTCGGTGGCGACCAGCCCGAGCGAATTGTCTTCACCGCCAATGGTACCGAATCGCTGAACCTGGCGATCCACGGCGTACTGCGGCCTGGCGATCATGTGATCACGAGCGTCGTGGACCACAATTCCGTGCTCCGCCCGCTGCGATACCTGGAGGAACACCGAGGGATTCAGGTCGATCGGGTCTCCTGCGATCAAGACGGAATTGTGGATCCGGAATCAGTGCGTGCCGCGATACGGTCCAACACGCGGTTGATCGCCCTGGTACACGCCTCCAATGTCACCGGGGCGCTTGCAGCCGATCGAGGCGGTTGGGCAGATTGCAGCTCAGCACGGTGTCTTTTATCTGGTCGATGCGGCGCAGTCGCTCGGGCACCTGCCGATTGATGTGAAACGCGTTGGAGCTCATTTCTTCGCCGCTCCGGCCCACAAAGGTCTGCTCGGTCCGTCCGGTTTGGGGATCCTGTACATCGCTCCGGGTAGCGAGCAGCACCTGCACCCGCTGCGACAGGGCGGGACGGGAACGCAGAGTGACGAAGATCGGCAACCCGACACGCTGCCAGACAAGTATGAGCCGGGCAATCTCAACGTGCCAGCTGTGCTGGGGCTGGGAGAATCGCTGAAATTCCTTCAACAGCAAGGGCTTGAGCAGGTCCATAAGCACGCACGCCAGCTCACCGCAAAACTGCTTCGCGGGTTCTCGGCCATTGACGGCGTGCGCGTTTACGGGCCGAAAGATGCCCAACGACAACTGGGAGTTGTGAGCATCAGCATGGCAGGTATGGATCCGCGTGAATTGGCGGTGCTACTCGATTCCGGTCACCGAATTCAGACGCGGGCGGGAATTCAATGTGCCCCCCTGATGCATCAGTCGCTAGGCACCACGGAATTGGGTGGTACCGTTCGATTCAGTCTCGGCGTGTTCACATCGGACGAAGAGATTGAGATGGTTCTTCACGCCGTTGCGCAGATCGCCGCCACAGCCGTACAGGCGTAAGATGTTCATGCCGCGACGCGTAACCGGGCCCGGTAGGTCAGGTTCAGTCGCGCCACTTCTCTGCCTGCAATCGCCTGTTCCCAAAAAAATGCCGTCCATTGTGTGCGCATGGCGCCCCACTCGAAAGCCGGACTTTGCGGAGGACAAACTAATGGTCGAAAAACCGTGGTACCGGGAAGGACTTCGGTTCAAGTGCACCGAGTGTGGCGATTGCTGTACCGGGGCACCGGGTTACGTTTGGGTGAACAAGCAGGAAATCGCCGACCTGGCGGCGGCCATGGGGTTTGACGATGTAGGTGAGTTCGAACGTCGATTCGTGCGATCGGTGGGCATTCGCCGCAGTCTCAGGGAATTGCCCAATTACGATTGTGTCTTGCTTGACCCAAAAACGCGCAAATGCCGTGCGTATTCGGCTCGGCCGAGACAATGTCGCACGTGGCCGTTCTGGGACTCCAATTTGAGCACGCCGGAATCCTGGCAGCAAACCTGCGAGATTTGTCCCGGAAGTGGTCGCGGAAAACTCTACCAATTAGCCGATATAGAGTCTCAGCGCAAGACGATTCACATCTGACATTCCGCGATGCGCCCGGGAGGTGCCGTGAACGGCGTCACTTGGTATCCTCTGCGTTTTGTATCGACTTTGCGGATTGGCTGAAGTTGGAGGGCTGGTTGGTCGATAATGCCAGCAAGGGCCACGTGCGCCGAGCACGCATTTTGCGGTCCATTCGTTGGAAACACTGAAATTGCAAAGGCTTACGAAGAATACCGGCGTTCTGTGGCAGTTCGTTCTTTGTAAGCTGTTTTATAATAAAGGTTTAAGTTGGTTCTTAGGGAGCCGTTCGCGGGTCGCAAACGCGAGAAATCGACCTTGTTGCCGGCCTGGTCGAACTTCCTGCTGAACCGAATGAGCTTGACTCTAGTGCTTGTGGCATTTACACTTGGAGCAACAAGAGGCGGGTCGAGGGACCGACATTTCCTGACCTTTTGAGTGCCCAGCGAGGGAGTTGAGTCGTGACGAAGAAAGAGATCGTCAAGACGATTTCCGAAGAGATCGGTTTGACCCAACTTAAGACGAAGGAAATCGTGCAGAAGACGTTCGATGCGATCGTCAATGCATTGGTTGACGAGAAGCGCATTGAATTGCGGAACTTCGGCGTATTTGAGGTGAAGAAGCGTGCCGCCCGCAAAGCACGTAATCCTCGTACCGGGCAACGAGTAGACGTACCGGAGAAGTACGTCGTGACGTTCAAACCGGGTAAGGAAATGGAAGAGCGGGTACGGCAGTTGGAGCGCGAGGCGGCGGAAGCGGCGGCTCGGGCACGTGCGGAGGCCGAGGCTGTACAGCCGATGCCGGAGGTAGGCGGGGCTCCCCCGACACATTCGGCGGCACCGGAAACATATGGAACGCCACAGAGTTACGGAACAAATTCGGGAGGAAACGGATAAAGACGTGCGACCAGTGGGGGGGGGGTAAATCCCCGCCGCATACGAGTCGGTCTTGACGGCTTAGGTTCGGTGCGTTTATATCCCGCAATGCTTGTCTGCGGCCGTTCGGTCGACCACAAATGAAATCAGCTGTGGCTCTGCGGATACAGTCCGCTGCGCAAGTCACGTAATGGATGAGTGACCGGCTGGTGGATAGGATCCAGTTAGTCTGTGCCAGGGATGTTTTCGCGCGTACTCTACGCGGCGAAAGCGATGCATTCTGTTCAGGGAGGATTGATTCGATGCGTCGAATCTGTTTCGCGGTGTTGCTCTGCACGCTGCTGAGTACGAGCGTTGGGTGCTTTCTGCCGATCTACTCGGCCGATCGTGCCCGCCGAACTCGGCAACTCATATTCACGTCCGAAGACATGCGGCAGGTGCTTAACCAGTGGGAACGCATTTGGTTCTTGGATCAGCCTGATCACATGAATCCAGAACGTGTCCACGGTGGCGTGATTTAGAGCGGCTAGACGATTCGAGTTGCAGCACTTCGCCATCTTCCTCCAATGGGGGGTGTTTACGGCCAAGCTGCTTCATGTAACGCGATGCGTCTTCGTCCCGCTCTGGGTCGAGTTGCCGGAACGGTGCAGCCGCGTCGCTTCTTCCGACCGGGAAGAGGCGACAGGCGCCATGCGCTCTCTGCGCCTGCGACGATCCAGGTGCAGCCACCATGCAGGCGGAGATGCGCATCCGTGCATTTGACACGACATTGGGCTCAGCGTTCGTGTTCCAGTTCTCGTCGCGAGGCTGGAGGCCCAGCCGCCCCGCTCAGTGTGCTCGCCGCCTGCTCTTTGCCACAACTCAGTCGCACGGCCCTGCGCTTCACCGACTCCCCTCTCGCGGCGAGTCACATTCTTGGCAGAACGACGCCAATTCAACTCGGGCTACCAACGCCCCAGACAAGGCGTCAGGTGGCTCGTTCGTCGCTTTCAGGCCCTGTTGTCGCGGCACGATTGCCGTTAGACTGGCCTCTCAAACATCAGGCGGTGGCTCAGCCCGGAGCATTCACGCTGAGTGTGTCAAGCTCACGGAGGCTGCCGGCGGGGCTTCCCAGGGCAATCAGCCCCGTCGCAGCAGGTCCGTGTCGGTCCAGCGGAACCACAGCGCGCCCGGACGCGCCAGGGACTGCCGCGTTTCGCGGCCGGCCTTCTTGCCGACGATGGGCGCGGATCCACTGGCACCCCGGCGGCCCATGGGCAGACGATCTGACGACGGGCCGCAGGTGTGTGTAGGGTTGCGGGAAGTGAGAGGCGAAGATTGGCGGCGATCGAGACTACCGAGCAGGACATGGATCTTCGGGTACAACTTGGGCCTCTGGAACTCGCGAACCCGATTCTCGTTGCCAGCGGGACGTTCGGTTATGCGCGGGAGATGGAGCACCTTGTTGATCTGACGCGACTGGGGGCTGTCATTCCCAAGACCGTTACCCCGCAGCCGCGTTCCGGCAACGCGCCTTGGCGGACTGTGGAGACGGCAGCCGGGCTGCTCAATTCCATTGGTTTGGACAACGATGGCATCGACGCGTTCATTGTTCATCACCTGCCCTATTTGCGGCAGGTCGGGACTCGTGTTTTCGTGAGCATCGCGGGGCACAGTCCCAGCGAATATGTGCGGATGGCCCGCCAGCTGGAGGAGGCGGGTGGGGTCAACGCGCTGGAGCTGAACATTTCGTGCCCCAACGTGGCGGGGGGAGTCGATTTTGGAACGGATCCGGATCTTTGCGGCGAATTAGTTGGGGCGGTGCGCCAAGCCTGCAGCCTGCCGATTCTGGCCAAATTGACTCCCAATGTGACGGAGATCACGAAAATTGCCGTGGCCGCCGCCGCCGCGGGAGCCGATGCGGTGAGTCTGATCAACACGTTGTTGGGGATGGCCGTGGATTGGCGCAACCGCCGCCCGCTGCTTGGCAATGTCATGGGTGGGCTCAGCGGGCCGGCGATCAAGCCCGTAGCGCTTCGCTGCGTGTACCAGGTAGCGCAGGCTGTGGACATCCCAGTGGTGGGTATCGGTGGGATCGCCACGATTGATGATGTCATGGAGTTCCTGGTGGCCGGAGCGACGGCGGTGCAGATTGGCACGGCCAACTATTACGATCCGACGGTATCGCAGCGGTTGGTGGACCAACTTCCTCAAGCACTCCAGGAGGCGGGGGTGTGCCGCGCGCGCGACGTGGTGAAGACGCTACGCGTCGAGCCGCAATGACGCCTTGCGTTGTGGGAGATCAGGACGCTAAGTTCTGATGGTTACCGATAGACAGTCCTTGACCAATGAATGATAGCCAGAGATCCGATCCATGCGTGTTCTTTCTGGAATCCAACCTACGGGGCGTTTTCACTGGGGCAACTACTTCGGCGCGATCCGTCAGTATATTGCGCTACAGGACGAGGACGAGGCGTACTATTTCATCGCCAACCTGCACGCGTTGACGACCGTTCGCTCCCCGGACCGATTACGCCGGGCTACTATCGATGCAGCTGTGGATTTACTCGCCCTGGGGCTCGATCCGCAGCGCGCCGTGCTGTTTGTCCAGTCGGATGTTCCCGAAGTATCGGAGTTGTGTTGGCTACTGATGACCGGGACGCCCCTGGGACTGTTAGAACGATGTCATGCTTATAAGGAGAAAAAGGCGAAGGGATTGGCAGCCGATGCGGGACTTTTCACCTACCCTGTTTTGATGGCCGCCGATATCCTGGCCTACGATGCGGACGTCGTCCCCGTCGGTGAAGACCAGGTACAGCACATCGAAGTCTGCCGCGATCTGGCCCGCAGTTTCAACCATGAATTTGGTGAGGTGTTTACGATCCCCAAAGCGCAGCTGCTGGACAGCTCGGCCAAAGTACCGGGAACCGACGGTGAGAAGATGTCGAAGAGCTACGAAAACACGATCGAGATCTTCGAGGAGACCAAGTCGATGCGCAAGAAGGTGATGCGTATCACCACCGATTCGCGCCCATGGAAGATCCCAAGGATCCGGAATCGGATCAATTATATCAGTTATACTCGCTGTTTGTTGACGACGCCCAGCGGGAGGAAATGGCGGCCCTCTACCGGCGAGGTGGCTTCGGGTACGGCACGGTGAAGAAAGAATTGGCATCGGTCGCGCAACGTTACTTCCGCGCGGCCATGGAGCGCCGGCAAGAACTGGCCGCTCAGCCGGATCAAGTCGCGCAGATCCTGGCCGACGGCGCCCGCCGCGCACGGCGCAAAGCTTCG
Organism: uncultured Planctomycetota bacterium; assembly: GCA_963700575.1. Taxonomy (GTDB): domain Bacteria; phylum Planctomycetota; class Planctomycetia; order Pirellulales; family Pirellulaceae; genus JAJRVM01. The sequence goes on from CAVOYC010000022.1 coordinate 88,574, forward strand.
GAAGTGCTTCAGCGGGCCCAGCGCGCTTGCGGGTTGGGAATGTAGTCCGGCACTATCATCACAGCGAACACGTGGAGACTCCTTGCCGTTGCCGGCGGGCGTGCAGAGCGATGAGCGTTATTGGCGTCGGAACCGACATTGTGGAAGTCCTCCGCATTGCGCAGATGATCGAACGGCATGGCGAGCTGTTTCTGAATCGTGTCTTTACGCCTCGGGAGATCGAGTACTGCAGTGCGCGGAGGGCGGCCACGCAGCATTATGCAGGTCGATGGGCGGCCAAGGAAGCGATTCTCAAAGCACTCGGTACGGGATGGGCACGTGGTATCCAGTGGCGCGACATGGAGATTCGTAATGACGGGGCCGGCAAGCCGTCCGTGGCGCTGGGGGGGGAGCCCGGGAGATGTGTGAACAGCTGGGGATTGCCGAGATGATGGTCAGCATTTCGCACTGCCACACGCATGCTACGGCATTCGCGGTGGCATTGGGTACGGAGCGGTCTGAGGATGAATAACGCACGCGGCTCGCGTCATACTTCGTAGTCTGCCACAATCCCGCACGCTCGTCGCAAAAATCACCTTCCACCAGGCGCTGGGCCGCGTCACTCTCAGCCAACGCAGGGCCAGTTACGCTGCTCGAGCGGTGGCTCGCAACTCGGGCTCGAAGGCCTGCCTGGTCAGTCTTCTTGTTTGCTGGTCGCCGTTTTCTTGGCCCCTGTTTTCTTGGCTGCCGTCTTTTTTGTCACCTTCTTTTTTGCCGCCGCTCTCTTGGTGGCCTTCTTCTTTGCCGCTTTCTTCCTGGTGGCCTTCTTGGGCGTGGTTTTCTTCTTTGCCGCGGTTTTCTTGGACGAGCGTTTGGTGCCTCCGCGCGCTGCCCGCTCGGCCAATAGCTCAACTGCTTGCACGAACGTCAAATCCTCGGGCGTTGTTCCTTTGGGCAGCGAGGCGTTGGTAGCCGTATCGGTCACGTAGGGGCCGTAACGCCCAGAGAGCAGCTTGATCGGTTCACCCGTCACCGGCGAGGCCTCAAAGACCTTTAACGGCGTCTGGGGCATCGCCTGTTGGCGACCACGCGCCTTGGGCTGGGCGAGCAAGTGAAGTGCTTTTTCCAGCGTGACATCCAGTGGTGACAGGTCGACCGGGAGCGACCGCGTTTCGGTGCCACACTTCACGTAGGGACCGTATCGTCCATTAGACGCCACCACCGCTTCTTCACTGGTGGGGTGCGTGCCCAGCGTGCGTGGTAGGGAGAGCAATTTCAGCGCCGTGGCCAGATCGAGTTCTGAAGGATCCATGCCTTTGAGCAACGAAGCATTGCGCTTCGCGTCGTCGTCAGCCAGCCCCAATTGAACGTACGGTCCAAAGCGACCTTGCTTAATGAACACCGGTTTTTGAGTCTCCGGGCACATGCCCAGCGGTTCGTCTACTTGTTGACCCAGCTCGAGTAGTTCCAAGGCCTTGACGATCGTCAGTTCTTCCGGCGTCAGTCCCTCGGGCAAACTGGCACGCCGATCACCCTGTTCCAAGAAGGGACCGTATTTCCCCACCCGCACGAAGACGTCTTCGGCGGGGTCACTTCCCTGGGGCGGCGGCCCGATGCGGAAGCGACTCACGTCGCGGGCATCGATTTCCTTAATTTTCGACTCTACCTGACCCTTTAGTCCGGGCACGTCGTTGCCGAAGAAAAAGTGCTCCAAATATTCGACATGCTGTTTCTCGTGACGGCTGATCTCGTCCAGAAAATCCTCCATCTGAGCGGTGAAGCGATAGTCGACCAGGTTCGGCAAATGCTCCGTCAACAGGCGGACCACGGAAAATGCCACCCAGGTCGGTACCAGGGCGTTCGCTTTCTTGAAGACGTATTCCCGCGCGAGGATCGTGTCGATAATCGCCGCGTATGTGCTGGGGCGGCCAATACCCATTTCCTCTAGCGTGCGAGTCAACGATGCCTCACTGTACCGCGACGGCGGCTGCGTCGTGTGACTCTTCGATTCCAGTTGCTGGCAGGCCAGCGATTCATCGCGTTGGACCGAGGGTAAAATCGTCTCCTTGTCCGCCAATTCGGCATCGGGATCGTCCGAACCTTCGACATAGGCCCGCAAGAAACCGGGAAACTCGATCGTCTTGCCACTCACCTGGAAAACCGCGCCGTCACCCTCCACGGTGATCGCAATGCGATGCCCACGAGCATCCGCCATCTGACTGGCGATGGTTCGTTTCCACACCAATTCGAATAAACGGAACTGGTCCGACTGCAGCTCGCTTCGCAAAGATTCGGGTAATCGGAACGGATGTCCGGCCGGGCGAATGGCCTCGTGTGCCTCTTGAGCATTCTTGACTTTTGATTTGTAGGCTCGCGGCCTGTCGGGTAGATACTCGGCACCGTACTGGGAACGGACCAGATCGCGCGCGGCGTCGATGGCAACCTGCGCCAGGTTGGTCGAATCGGTACGCATGTAAGTGATGTAGCCATTTTCGTAGAGGCTTTGCGCCACCTGCATGGTGCGTCGAGCCGTGAAGCCCAGTTTGCGATTCGCCTCCTGCTGCATGGTGCTCGTCGTGAACGGTGCCGCCGGACGCATCGTGTAGGGCTTGTCATCGAGTGCGGTCACCGCGAACGAACTGCCCTGCAACCGCTGTGCCAGTTGACCCGCGCCTCTCTTCGTCCAACAACAGCAACTGATCGTCCTTCAGTCGCCCCGTCGTCGCATCGAAATCGCGCCCCGACGGAATTTTCCGCCCGTCAACCGAAATCAGTTGTGCCTGAAACCGGCCCGATGCCGCGGCGAAAGTCCCCACTAAATCCCAGTACGTGGCGTTCTTGAAATCGATCCGCTCCTGCTCCCGCTCCACAATCAACCGCACCGCCACACTCTGAACTCGACCTGCCGAGAGCCGCGGACCAATCTTTGCGCCATAACAACGGCGAAACCTCATACCCGTAGAGCCGGTCCAGGATACGCCGCGTCTCCTGCGCGCGTACCAACCCGTCATCAATGTCGCGGGGATTTGCCAGTGCCTCGTCAATCGCCTCTTTCGTGATTTCGTGAAAGACCAAACGCCGAACAGGGATTCGCGGTTTGAGCAGTTCCTGTAAATGCCAGCTAATCGCTTCCCCTTCTCGGTCCTCATCCGTGGCGAGAAACAGATCCTTGGCGTCCTTGATGGCCTTCCGCAATTTGGCCACCTGCTGTTTCTTGTCCTGTGGCACAATGTACACCGGGGTGAACGCGTCGTTGATATTCACGCCCAAATACGCCCAGTCCTCCCCCTTGTATTTTTCGGGGATCTCTCGTGTTCCTTTGGGCAGATCGCGCACGTGGCCGATACTCGCCTGTACGTCGTAGCCGGGTCCCAGGAACTTCGAGATAGTCCGCGCCTTGGCGGGCGATTCGACGATCACGAGTGACTTGCCACCCGAAGGTGTTGATTTCTTGGCCATCAGCTGCTTACGCAAAATTGTGAATGTGGGTAAAATGCGATTCCTGGAAAGTATTTCTCGTGGAGATGCTCTACCAAGAGAATCGTCTAACGGGGCTGTGAACCATCGAAATTATCTCGTTTGTCGTTGTCAAGGGGGTCGCGAGAATCCGTGAATCAACGACACTCCTTTTTGGGATTGTATTTACGTCGACGACCCATACAATCTCTTTCTTCCGGCTCTTTCCTCGAACCCGATTGCCCCCACGCCAGCTGCGTCGGGCCGCCGGCATGATCGAGCCCTCAGGTCGCCCCCCGCTTGGTGCGGCCCAAAACCGGTTACCCAGCTTCGCGAAACACTCAAACGTCTTTGGTCGCTCGCAGTCAAACCATTAATACGGGCTCACTGCGGCTGTCAAGGCGACTAGGCAATCCCGCTCCCCAGGCAGGAAGGAATCTGATGTCCAACCCATTGCGCTTTTTCCGTAAATATGAATATATCTTTCTAGTGGCGTTCGGCATCATGCTCATGTTTGCCTTCGTCGTCGGACCAATTCTCAGCGACTATCTGGATACCCGGATGAGACAGGGTTACAGCGACAACCCTGTCGTGGTCAGTTGGAAGGGGGGCGAACTGCGCGAGATTGACATGTCGCACTCGCGGACGGCCCACCTGTTGACTACAAAGTTCCTTCGTGATCTCGTGTCACGCGTCGAAGTTACCGAGGAAGTGACCGTCAACCGTAAGGGCGAGAAGGTCAACCTCATCAAGGGACGCAGGTATCTGGCCCTGGGCCGTGGGCGAGACGAGAACGACCAGATGGTATTCCAGATCGTGGTCGGCGGCGAATTGGTCAACGTGCCCGAAACATCTGCTCGTCTCGTGTTTCCCCGCGCGCAAATGATTACCGAAGCCGCCGGCGAAGAAGAATTGGTGCAGCGGCAAATTCTAGCCGAGAAGGCCAGACGGGCGGGAGTGGTCATTGACGATGCAGCCGTGATCGATTATCTGGACCATCTCTGCGACGCGACACCTGAGACGCGACAGGATTATGCGGCCTTGTTGGCGGATTCGACGAATGGACGCCTGGACATGAAGCAGTTCATGAACCAGATGTCAACCGAATTGTTGGCGCAACGGATGCTCATCATGTCTCAGGGCGGTCTCTACGCCGCCGCGCCCGACCTCCTTTTCCAGTGCTATAACAAACTCAATCGCCGGGTGACCGCGGAACTGCTGGCGGTCAACGTGGCCGATTTCACGCCAGAAGTAGGTGAGCCCAGCGAGCAGGATGTAGTCGCGTTGTACGAGGCCGGCAAAAACCGTTTCCCCCTGCCGACGTCGCCGGATCCTGGATTCAAACGGCGCAAAAAAATCGCCTTTGGCTACATGCAGGGCACGTTCGACGATTTCCTGCAACGCGAGATGGAACGTATCAGCCCCACCATCACGGATGAAGAAATCGAGAAATATTATGCGGACAACAAGGACACCGAATTCAAAGTGCCGGAGCTGCCCGATGCCAAGTCGGACGCGGCAGCACCTTCGGGCGACGCCGCGGAACAGGTTCCTGCCGACACTTCTGAAGGGGCCATGACTCCGTCAGAGGAGACAGCAGCGAAGGAAACACCAGCCAAGGAGACACCAGCCGAAGCGAAACCGGACGCGGCGGCGCCGGAAAAGAAACCGGCGGAAGACGAGCCGCCCTCCAAATCGCCTTCCGAATCTTCGACACCGCAACCGCCGGCGAAATCGCCGGCTGGGTCATCCACCGAGGAGCCCCCCGCGGCCAAGAAAGAGGCGTTACAGCAGCACGATCTGACACCGTCGGCAGGGATGGCACCGGGTGAGATGCTGCTCGTCAGTTTTCAGGAGCCGGAGACGGCACCCGCTGCAGCGGGCACGCCAGCCCAAAGCGACGCGCCGACGCCAGGCGATGCGCCAGCGCCAGGCGATGCGGGTTCCAACCCGACGCCCCCCACCGATCCACCCGCCTCACCACCACCCACGCTCGAGCCGCCTCGGACTGCACCCGACCCAACGGAAACGACCAGGTCCGAATCGGAAAAAACCGAAATGGCGAAAACCGAATCCGCTCCGCAGCCCGAGGCGGGCGCGGACGGTCAGCCGGAGTCGGGTGTCGCCAGCGCCGAGCCGTCGGCGCAGAAAGAACCGGCCGCCAAGCCGGTGCAATACAAACCGCTCGACGACGAGCTGCGCGGGAAAATCCGGGAGGATTTGGCTCGCAGCAAGGCCCGCGAACCGGCTCAACAGAATCTCGAAGATGCCATCGAAAAAGCACGGACACAAGTTGGTGATTACGCGCGTCAACTGTCGCGGTCCAAAGTTTTGGAGGGCAGAGAACCCCCTGCTCCGATCAACTTCGAGGAGGTTGCCAAGGAGAACAACCTCGTCTATGGCCAGACCGGATTGATTGACGTGTTGGATGTGTCGGTGATTCGTAACAGCGAACCTGCTGAGAGCGATCCGTCCGACTACGAGTTTCTGCGGGCCACGCAGACGACGTGGAATGCCGAAACGGGCATGACTCGCCGTTCGATCATCGACGTGGCGTTTCCGGGTGAGCTGGAGCTTTACACGCCAAGCCGATTCGTGGATGGGATCTTGCCGCAGGGCGGTTTTCCCATTCCGCCCGAAAAGCTTTACGTCTATTGGCGGACGGACTCGGTCCCCGAGCAGATTCCTGAACTCAAGGATGTCCGCAGCCAGGTAGTTCAAGCCTGGAAGATGGAAAAGGCCCTGCCTCTGGCTCAGGCCCAGGCCGAGGAAATGGCGGAACGGGCGGGCAAGGCGGGGCAATCCCTGGCGGAAGCTTTCCCGGAAGACGCCGATAGCGTCATTCGGACGACCCAGTTCAGCTGGATGACACGCGGTTCACTGCCTGCGGGTGGAGGTGGTCGGCCTACGTTGAGCCTAGTTAACGGTATTGCCAACAATCAGCCGGTGAACATCTCTGGTGCCGGTAACGACTTCATGAGATCGGTCTTCGCGTTGGACTTGGGCCAAATGGGAACGGCGGTGGATGAGCCGCGGGCGTTTGTCTATCTGGTGCGTATCGACAGCGAGGATCTGACGGAGGAACAGCGTCGGGAAGCGTTTTTTGCGACCGGTTACTCCCAAGAAATTGGCCAGCTGGTCCAGAACGATCAAGCGAGTATCATTCGGGATTGGTTTGACGGTGTGGAAAAAGAATACCAGGTAACCTGGAAACGGGACGCGATCGAAAATCTAGGCCGGGACTAGAGGGAGACAAGAAATGAGATTCGTTTTTTGTATGGTGACATTGCTCACGCTCGGGTTATGCACGTCGGCCCTTGCGCAAATCAAAGTCACGGACTTCGACAGTATCAAGCTTCACACATTGTCCAATCGGTCCGGAATGTCGGTCAAAGTGACCAACTATGGGGCTATCATCACCTCGATCCTTGTTGCCGATCGCGACGGCAAGATGGCCGACGTCGCTCTGGGTTACAATCGAGTCGAAGACTACATGAATGCGGTCGACAAACCGTACTTCGGGGCGGTCGTGGGACGTTATGGAAATCGGATCGCGGGAGGGAAGTTCTCGATCGACGGCGAGACGTACGAGCTGGCAGTTAACAACGGCAAGAATCACTTGCATGGTGGCATCATTGGCTTCGACAAGGTTGTTTGGGATGCCAAACCGACGATGGGCGACGGCTGGGTCGGACTAGAGTTAAGCTACCTGGCAAAAGACAAAGAGGAAGGTTATCCGGGTAACCTGCAAGTCAGCGTGACGTATAAACTGACCAATGGGAACGAGTTGATCGTTGAGTATCGCGCGACCACCGACAAGGCCACGCCGGTCAATCTGACTCAGCACACTTATTTCAATCTGAAAGGGGAAGGGAGCGGCACGATTCTTGATCATGAGCTCATGCTTAATGCCACGAGCTACACACCTGTCGACGAGGGTTTGATTCCGACCGGTGAATTGCGGCCGGTTGAAGGCACGCCGTTCGACTTCACGCAAGCTAAACCCATTGGGCGCGATATCGGGCAAGGCGACCAGCAACTGGAGTTTGGCTTGGGCTACGACCACAACTTTGTCTTGGACTCGAGCGGCGACAAGGATGCTCTAACGCTGGCCGCTCGCGTCTATGAACCGACGTCCGGACGCGTGCTGGAGATTCACACCACGCAGCCGGGAATTCAGTTCTACTGCGGCAATTTTCTGGATGGTCGCCTCACGGGGAAGTCGGGCCGGTCTTACCTGTACCGCGGCGGCTTCTGCCTGGAGACGCAGCATTTCCCCGACAGCCCTAACCAGCCGAGCTTTCCTTCCGCCATCCTCCAGCCCGGCCAAGAGTACAGCACGAAAACAATCTTCAAGTTCTCGACCCACTAGTGGCTGTCACGACGCCGGCAAAGTGATGCGGCCTGCCCGGCCAGCAGCGCGGCACAAAATCACTTTTCACGATTTGTGGAATTCTTGCTCGAAGGCCGTTGTCATCGTAGCCTGGGCATCGCCCCAGGATTGCAAACACGATAGATCCAATTGGCCGAAGGCCATATTCACATTGCTGACGGAGGTCCGTTGATTTTGGCTTGCAGCCAAAACCTGTGTGGCGGCAACGATTTCCTGGGGTTGCACCCAGGCTACGATGATGATGGCCTTCGGCCATATGTGGCGGTTGCGAAACTTCCACGAATTATGAAACTCGATTTAGAACCAGGCCTCTCACTCTCTCACCCCATCACCGCTGGGGCTTGAAGACGGCGACGCCCAAGGGGGGCAGACTGACCAGGATCGAGTGGGGGCGACCATGGTGTCCCATCTCGTCGGCATTCACGCCAGGGTAGTTTCCGACATTGCTGCCGCCGTAGTAGTGCGAGTCGCTGTTGAAAACTTCTTGGTACCAACCGCCTGACGGCAGGCCAACGCGATAGTTGTGTCGGACGACAGGCGTAAAGTTGCAGCAAACGATCAGCATATCGCGCGGGTCGCGTGCTTTGCGGATGTACACCAGCACGCTGTCATTACTGCTGTGGCAGTCAATCCATTCAAAACCATTGCCGTCAAAGTCCTGTTCGTAAAGAGCGGGCTCGCGGCGATACAGGGCGTTCAGGTCAGCCACCAGCTTCTGGATTCCACTGTGGGTGTCCCATTGGAGCAGATCCCACTGGACCTCCGCTTCATAATTCCACTCGTTCCACTGACCGATATCGCTGCCCATGAACAACAGCTTCTTGCCCGGGTGAGTCCACATGTAGGAGTAGAGTAGGCGCAGATTGGCGAATTTCTGCCACAAGTCCCCCGACATTTGTCCCAGCAAGGAGCATTTTCCGTGCACCACTTCGTCGTGCGACAAGGGCAAGGCGAAGTTCTCCGTGAAGGCGTAGATCAGACTGAACGTCAGATCGTTGTGGTGATGGCCACGGTAGATGGGGTCCAGACGCATGTAACGTATGGTGTCGTTCATCCACCCCATGTTCCATTTGATGCTGAATCCCAAACCACCCGTGTATGTCGGATGCGATACGCCACCCCAGGCCGTCGACTCTTCAGCAATTGTCAACACGCCCGGATGGTTGCCGTGCGTCACCTCGTTGAATTCTTTTAACAGGCTGATGGCGGCCAGATTCTCGCGACCTCCGTACTCGTTGGGAATCCAGTCACCTTCCTCCCGGCTGTAGTCCAGGTACAGCATCGAGGCCACCGCGTCGACTCTCAAGCCGTCAATGTGGTACTTGTCCAGCCAGAACAGGGCGTTGGAGATCAGAAAGTTCCGCACCTCATTCCGGCCATAGTTGAAGATCATGGTACCCCAATCGGGATGCTCGCCCTGCCGGGGATCCGCATGTTCATAGAGTGCCGTCCCGTCAAATCGCCGCAAGCCGTGCCCATCCTTCGGGAAGTGAGCCGGGACCCAGTCGAGTATGACACCGATCCCGTTGCGATGACAATAGTCGACGAAATACATAAAGTCTTCCGGAGTTCCATACCGGCTCGTGACCGCAAAGTAACCCACTGTCTGGTATCCCCAGCTGCCCGTGAAGGGATGCTCGCTCACCGGCATCAGTTCCAGGTGCGTGTAGCCCATCTGGTGGCAGTAGTCGACCAGTTGCCGGGCCAGTTCACGATAGTTCAACCAGCCATGATGATGATCCGCGCTGCGTCGCCAGCTGCCCAGGTGCACTTCATAGATGGCAATGGGTTGGTTCAACGGATCGCGACTCCGACGCTGGTCCATCCAGTCCTGGTCGTGCCAGTGGTAGCGGGACAAATCGGCCACGATCGACGCCGTCCGAGGTGGGAGCTCGGCGTAGAATCCGTAGGGATCGGTCTTGTCAATGGTCTGGCCGTCCCAGCTGCGGACGCGGAACTTGTACTGCTCGCCCGCCCCGACATCGGGCACGAACAGCTCCCAAATGCCGCTCGGAATGTGCTTGCGCATGGGGTGTCGCCGGGCGTCCCATTTGTTGAAACCACCCACCACGCTCACACTTGTGGCGTTGGGTGCCCACACCGAAAAGTTGGTGCCCGTCACGCTGTCGGCGGTCCGCACATGAGCGCCGAGTTTGTCGTATATTCGCTCGTGGCGACCCTGTCCAAACAGATAGAAGTCGAAATCAGTCAGCAGTGAGCCAAACGCGTAGGGGTCGTGCATAGTAGTTACTTCGCCGTCACCGTCTGCCACCCGGAACATATACCGCTCACGCGGATCCTCTGGCATGGGGCAAATTGCCTCGTAAAGCCCGGCCGGGTGAATCCGCCGCATCGGTCGCGAGACCTGCTGGGCCGGATCCAGAATCCAGGCTTGTTGTGTATCGGGCAGGTAGGCACGAACGGCCAACGCCGTACGACCGTCCTGCTGAATGGGATGGGGGCCCAGAAGCTCAAACGGGTTCTCGTGGACTCCTTCAATCAAAGCTCCCATGCTGTCTAATGTAACGTGGGTCCGCACAGATTTCTCCCCTCTAATCTCCCGCCCGACCCAAAATAAAGGTCGCCTGCAGGGCCGTTCGTAGCTTGAGTCTGGTTGGGTATTCGCGGTTCCGTAAAGTGCTCGGAAAGCGGACGATACGAGTTTTCCGCGGCCTCATGCCGCTTTTCATCGGCAAATTAGTGAGCCGTAATCACTAGAGTGGCACCGGATCGACACAGGCCGCACCAGCCGAATAGCCGGCGCAGAATCCTCGGGATTAGGTTCGATTGGGGGGCAGGTGCCACGCTGCCGAGCTGCCCTTCCCGCATGGGTCGCCGTGCTCGCGTGGCGACTGAGTGTGGCCGATGCGCTACACGTCCCGGCACCACGGTACTGCCGTGAGCGGCTGGGCCGCCAGGCTCTTTCGAGCTGCGGCTCGAGCACCGCTGGCCCGGTCCCCTTGCTCGTTCGGTCCGACCAAGAAAATGCGTTCGCACCCACTGAAACACGAAGGCGGCAGGGCCGCCAGCCCCTACGGGAACGCCGTTTGAGCAACGCTGGTCCGCTTCCACAGGTCGCTGGCACGGCTCCAGCGAACGCGCCTGTGTGGATTTGTGAAACAGGAATTTGGAGGCCGGACTGGAAAGGTCGTCCGCCGGCCGATCAAACCGGATCATGCGGCAATCAACCTGGTGGAAGCGTAGCGCGCGGTCCACACGTTGCCAGAGGTCTGCGTTCTTGATGGGCGTCATGCGGCCGAATCGCTCCCACTGCCATTGGTTGTCGCGCCAGACGTCCAGTCCGAAACGCAAACCGCGACGGATCGAGCTGCTGGAAGTCACTAAAGTAACTTCGGACGGCTGATCCAGCGCTTCCAGGCCGCGCACGACGGCCAGCAGTTCCAGTCGTTCGTCCGAGGCCTCGGCTTCCACATCTGCCACATCGAGACGCGTTGATCCGTCTTGTGATCGCAGGATGAAGTGCCAGCACTTGGCCGTTTCCGCGCGGCTACGCGTGGAGCTGGGCGGACACACCAGCTCGGCGGCGTCGGATGTCGAGGTCGATTCGGAGTACAGTACGAAATGCGGGGCGTGGACTGTCATCGTTCCTGGTGGTTCGAGGGCGAAAATGGAATTTGGCCGATATTGATTGACTGTTTCGAACAGTCGCGAGCGTTTTCTCGACATTCCTTCAGTCTGAACGCGAATGACGCTCGACAACATCGGCACAACCAACATCTCCTGACATCACACAGCCATCTGAAAAGTCAATTGGCCTCGGTTTCCATGCCGTGGTTTTACTTATCGGCAATCCGGACCTATCTTGTTCATTCTAATTGAGCTGTGTATCTTCGCAGGCCGAGCTACTGCGGCACAGGAGCTGTGTTGACTCGAAGAATGGGGGTGAAGTGTTGTTGTCCGGAGTGTACGACACCGCGTCCGTGGGGTGTCGAAAGGGGCTATCAATGCGGCGTGGCACCGCGGTCACGTGGTCGTCTCGGCCCAACCCCGATTGCTGGTTTTGCCCAACCACTGGGATGTCGGCACAGGGAACGAGTCACGCTGCCGCGGAGGCGCGGGGTACGACGACTGGCGGGTCTGCTCGCGTCTCCATTCGCCACCTGGCAGGTCGCGCCAGACGTCTTGCAGCCGCCACGTCGAGGATCGTGACAGACCACGGGCGTGGTCAATTCCCCGGAAGTTGGGTGTGTCTTGGCAAGATCTCCATTGGACAGATTGATGATTATCGAAGTAGGAGTCATTCCTTCGTAAATCAACAATCAACAATTCAACAATCGCCGTTCACTTCGCTCAACCTGCGTTTATCGGCGCAACAGAACAACAAAGCTGGCACGGCGAAATTGACCAGCCCGGGCCACGGGCGTGGTGTGAACGGACTGGGGGAACCTCACGACCATCTGTGCGCCGCAGCCTCCAGCAGTTGCACGCTGCTGGAGGCCGTTCGAATCTCCGGCCCGAGCGAACCTCAGGCAACCATACGCAGCACATGGGTCGAGCGTTGGATACCCTCGAGAAACTCCTCGAAGATCCTTTGATCCAGCGCCGAGGCCGAACTGGCTTCCGGGTGGAACTGAGTGCCAAGTGCGAACCAATCGTCGATCTGGCTTTCAATCGCTTCGACAATGCCGTCGGGGCAGCGTGCGGTGACGGAGAATCCCAAAGCGACTTCGTCGATAGCCATATGGTGCATGCTGTTGACCCGGATTTCACCGTCGCCATAAACACGTTCCATCAAGGAACCGGGCAGCACTTCCAAGCCATGGCGATGACCTGGGTCGTGCGGATCTTTGTGCGGCAGAGCATCAGGAAGATCCTCGGGCAGGTGTAAGTAGAGGTTTCCACCCTGCTGTACGTTCATCAACTGCATGCCGACACCGATGCCGAAGACCGGCATTCGACGCTCGGCAATCAACTGCATCATCATACGGTCCGATTTTTCGCGACGCGCGTCAAGCGTGCGAACTGTCGGATGCAACATAAAACCGTCGCGCCGTGGGTCCAGATCATGCCCCCCGACGAGCACGAATCCCTGTAACGCATCGAGCATGATGTTGATGTCTTCTTCGCTTTCCATCGGCGGAACAATTACGGGGATCCCTCCCGCTCGTGTGACGCAGTCGAAATAGCCGGACGCGAGGTACGCGTAGGCTGGCGAGTCGGTTCCGGCGGCACGGTAGTCAGCGTTCAGACCAATCAGCGGTTTGCAGTGCATCATACACTCCCTTATGGCACAATAGATGTTTCCGACGTCCCTAGCGGAAAGAGACAAGATAGAACACGAACCACAAATTCGACTCCTACGTGAGTCGTTTCCGGGATGCTGCTCTAAGGCATGTCGACGTGACGCACACCACGCAGTCCACCGAGGTGGAGAGAGGCCGCAACGATGCTCCGAAAAGGCAGTCTTGCAGGGAGTTCAATCTCCCACATGACTACGTTCCGCGCAAAAAAGAATTCCGGTGCGGCATACCTGTTCGGCTCCAACCGCCGTTGCGACGATCCTCGTCGGTACAACGCCGGAGCGACATCCCTATCGTTGGGCCGCAAACATGTCCTTATGTTGGTGCCTGAATGTCGAGGATGGGTTTGCAAGATGGCCTGAGAATATCGAGGCATCCGACCCTTGGCAAGCGAAACGACCTATTTTGGTTGAAAATTGCGGAGAGACACAATAGCTTGTGCAAGCATTTGTGTGCTCAGCATGCTCGTGCCGCAAGTCTTGATACGCCTTTCAGTTAACGGTAGTGGCCTGTGGACGTTGGCGTGTGGGGCGCGATTCGTGCGACAGCCGGCTTCCGCTGCCGCTTTACGTACTGTCGCAAGCCCGGTATCGTAAACAACTTGTCAAGTTCGCTCTGAGTCGCCTGCCGGCGAGTCATCGTCCAGCACACGGTCTTCTGCGAAACAGCTCTATGCGCTATCAGAACGTTTGTATCGAGTCCTTCGGATATACCTTGCCGGAAGAGATCATCACGAGCGACGAAATCGAACGTCGGCTCGAGCCACTCTACGCGCGTTTGCGGCTTCCAGAGGGACGTCTGGAGCTGATGACGGGTATCCAGCAACGTCGGTTTTGGAGCCCCGGCACATTGCCCAGCGACAAGAGTGCAGAGAGCGCGAACAAGGCGATTTCGGCCGTCGGTATCGACCGCAGCTACATCGGCGCGCTGATCCATGGCAGTGTTTGTCGCGATCACTTGGAGCCCGCTACTGCCTGTCGCGTGCATCATCTGCTAGGCCTTTCCCCGCAATGCATGATTTACGACGTCTCCAACGCCTGCCTGGGGTTGCTCAATGGCATGATCCAGATTGCCAACATGATCGAGTTGGGGCAGATTCGAGCGGGGATTGTCGTGGGCACTGAAGACAGCCGATATCTGGTGGAAAACACAATCGCATCGCTTAACGCTTCCACTTCACTTACTCGGCGTCAAATGAAGATGGCGATTGCGTCACTGACAATCGGTTCGGGCAGTTGTGCCGTGTTGCTGGCCGATCGCCGCTTGAGCCGTACGGAGAATCGCCTGTTGGCGGCCACCGTGCGCACGCATACACAGCATCACCAGCTTTGCCACAGCGGTCAAGACGAAGCGGTCGCCGATGGTATGAAGCCGTTGATGGACACGGACTCAGAACGACTGATGCGCGAGGGGATCCGGACCGGTGCCGAAACGTTTCCCGACTTTCTGGCCGAGACTGGTTGGACGCACGATTGCCTTGATCGCACATTCTGTCATCAGGTGGGTACCTCGCATCGCAAGATGATGTTGGAGGCATTGGGGCTTGACGAGCGGATCGATTTCGCCACGCTTCAATGGCTCGGCAACACCGGTTCCGTAGCGCTCCCAATGACGATGGCGGTGGCGCTTGAGCAAGGCCTGGTCCAGCCGGACGAAAACGTGGGCCTGCTGGGGATTGGCTCGGGGATCAACTGCCTGATGATCGGCGCGAAGTGGCAGCGATCGTTGGTCTGTTCGCTACTCAATCAGGCCGAAGCGGCACCGCGGCAACTCGAGCGCCGAGATCTTTCTCAGAAGAACGCTCTTGTCACGGGTAATTGACAGGGATGACGGTCTTTCTCTCCTGCCTTCGAGCGGGCCGTTTTCTTCCGGCGATTCGTCCTGCGTGTACACTTCTCGCTACGGATCTGGGCGTTCCCGCCGTCGCGTTGCCTTGTCCGCGCGTTGTTCTGCTACCGCGATTTGAAATTCACCGATGGAGCGATCGACCATCTGGTTGACCGTGAAATGATCCCAGGCGCGGCGCTGTGCACGTTGTGCAACAAGGGCGGCGGCATCCGGCTGGCTCAACGCCTCACGTATCGCGACGTTCAGTGCCGGGCTGTCGCCTGCCGGTACGACCCAGGCCACTTCCGATCGGCCGGGCGTGCTGGCGGCGACCACGTCGGGGATCCCGCCGGCGTTGGTTGCCACAATGGGGCGCTGAGCGAGCATGGCATCGATGAGTGTCGAGCCAAGTCCTTCTTCGATCGAAGGGAAGACAAACAGGTCGCAAGCTTGAATGAGGTCCGGAACATCGTGGCGAAAGCCGAGCAGGTGCACGTGAGATTGCAGGCCGAGCCGAGCAATTTGGGCAGTCAATTGGGCCTGCTGATTCCCGGCACCGGCAATTGCCAACCTCGCGTTGGGGAACTGTTGGCGAACCGCCGGCATGGCATCGATCAGAAAACGGTGTCCCTTGCATTCCGCCAGACTTCCGACGCTCAACAACAACGCTTCCTCCTCCTCCAGAGCGAGTGCCTCACGACCGCGCTGCCGACTTCCCGATTCGACGCGCCGTGGATCAACGCCGTCATGTACGACGCGCAGTTTTGCCTCAGGAATGCCGCACTCCACACACCGTTGGCGGACGCACTCGGACACGCAGAAGATGCGCTTGCAGAGGCGCCGGTAACGTTGTGCCGAACGGATGGGAAAACTGGCGCGTTGCGCGGCGATCGTCGCCACACCGGGCAAGTTTCGGGCCGACAGGCCGCCGAGCGTCAACGCGTGAGCGTCGTTGAAGTAGACGACATCGACAGCCAACGTGCGCAGTCTGCGACGCACCGCCCAGACTCGCCAGGGCCAGGGGAGTTTGCTCGGCAGGCCAAAAACCGTGAAGTCGTGGCACGCCATTCGCTCGGCAAATGGTCTGTCGACCAGAGCGAAGGCCACGCATTCGTGACCCCGCGCGAAGGCCCGCCGCCAGTTGCCAGGCCTGTTCCTCGCCCCCCTGCCACTTTCGTTGCGTGGAGATAATCGCCACCCGCAGCCGTTCGACCATGGCGCGTCACATTCGATAAGGTTCGATCGAGCTCAAAACACCACTGGCTTGCCAAGCTTACGCCGCAGCATGGAAATCTGGCCGGAATGCATCATCTCGTGCTCGGCCGCCAGGCCAATCAGGTCGATAATCTGAGGAGCAAAGGATTTCAATTCGTCTGGCGAATCGGCCAGGAACGCGGATTCGTCCAGTTCATCCACGACCTGCAGCATGGCTTCCCGTTGCTGATCCAACAAACCGGTATACTGGTCCTTCGACAAAAAAGCCGCTGGATCGTCACTGCCCGCCGTTTCTTTCGAATACTGCTGGGCGAGTCCCTCGGGTAACGCCGGCATCGAGCCCGGCTTGAGCGTTTCGCCAAAATAGTGCAACGCGCCAATCAAGTGTGCCAGTTGCCAGGCGATGTGATTCGCGTTCTCGACAGGACGCTGCATAATGTCGGCGTCGGATAGGTCGCCTAGCAGGGTGGTAGTGACCATTTGAGACCGACCGAAACTGCGGCGGATCACGTCTTTTGTGTCCATTTCAAAATTCCTTATGCCCATGAGATCGGGTGAACTATGCCGAAGCCACCAATGGCACCTGCTGATCCTCAGACTCGACCTGGCAGCAAGCGGATCTCCGACATCCTATGGGAATTCCGGTGACATGCAAGCGTTGGCGGTCGGCCTCAAGACGCTCCACACCCACGACGCGATTCAAGCGCGGTGGACCGGGTTCATGTCGCGCGGGATGACTGCGCGCGGAAGATCCAGACAATTCGCAATTCAGGCGGCCGCAAAAAAAACTCTCCACAGTCAATGCCTGCCATTGTCACGTCGCCTTGGAATGACCGACAATGCAGTGGGAGACTCGTTCCCAAGCCTGAAGTGCCTTGTTTCGCGATGCCCCCCGTTCTCCCATTCCCGTTTCCATCTTCCCGCCCTGCCGTTTGGAGGTGACCGATGATCCGCGTAGCCGGCAGTGTATCGAAAGGATGGCTGGCCGCCGAGACAGGTGCCGTCTTTGATCGGGCCTACTATTTCGACGTTGACAAACGGCATGCCACGGATATGCGCTGTAATGAGTATGTCCAGGAGACGTTGGGAGACCTGGACGTATTTTACACGGAATCCAATCTGGGGCGTCGCGAGTGGTACACGCCCCAGCAGGTGTTGGTGGGGGGAATCCAACCGAATATGATCGTCGGCATGCTCCTGGGAGCCGAGTTTCTGCCAGACTCGAAGGCGGATGCGGATATCTCACCACATTGTCTGGCGGGGAGGGTTGTGCGATCACTACCAGAACCATCCGGACTGCTTGAGCACCCGCTGGTTCTCCATTGGCAAGAGCAGTTGACGCGGTTGCAGAGTCGTGAGACGAATGCGCGGCAGCCAATCCCGCCGTTTTTCTGGGACCAATCAGGGCGTGCGGCCGTGCATGGTGCCGTTACGTCGGGTCTGAAGTTCTTCGGTGATGGGTTCTCGATGGATTTGCTGGCCGATCCTGACGCGACTCAGAACGCCATCCTCTGGCTGACGCAGGTCTCAGCGGTTCTGGTCGCGCACTTTTCCACAGTCGGTCACATGCAAGTTCGCGACATTCACGTGGGGGAATGTGCCGCCTGCATGATCGATAGGGCCAGCTTTGAGCGATTCGTGGTTCCCGCGACTTCGTTGTTGGGGGAACGTTTTGGAGCCGTGCGGTTTCACACCTGCGGACGAAGTGATCACATTATTGGCAGCTGTCAGCAGATCGCCGGGCTCGCTTCGCTCGACGTTGGTGGCGAGACCTCGCTGGCCGTCATTCGGGAAGTGTTCGGTGACGAATTGTCCGTTAGCATTGCTCCGCTGGTAGACGATATGCGGGCGGCATCGTCACGGGGTATTCTGGACTGGTTTCAACGCGTCGAAAGAGAGAACCGTCAGGGGGAGTTGACAATCGGTTTCCACTTGGAACGAGATTATCGTATCGAGAACATTCGCGCCTTGCAGCAAGCAGTCCAGCGCTCGGCAGAATGAGATTGACCGGACCGGAAACCGTATCCACACTGCGGCGGCTTCCAGCCGCCGTGCTGCGGCTTCCAGCCGCCGTGCTGCGGCAGCCACCGTGCTGCGGCAGCCACCGTTTTCCCGACTAGCTATCGGACCCTCAGACGTGGGACTTGGACCGTACGAGGACGCGCGATCGGATGATTCTCGTTGACACGTCAGATCGCTTAAAGTGGGCAGAGTTGCGACAGCACGCGAACGCTCAGCTACACAGAATGTCCCAGTTTCTAGAGCGGCAGCTGCACCGTGCTGCCGCCCGCCGCCAAGGATTGGTCGATAGCCAAACAAAGCTCGTGCGTCTTGAAGGCGTCCGCCACACTGCAATGCGACTCGACATTATTGCGGATACAATCGACGAAGTGATTGATTTGGGCATCAAACGGATGATGATGTACATCTCCCGAGTCGGGTGTAATGGTGGGAAATGTTGTCCAGTGGCTCTGACCGGGCAGCAGCTTGGGGGTCCAGAGGCGATTGTCACGTACGGCACCTTCGGTGCCAATCAAATCAACGTTGAAGCTGTAGGGGATGATGGCGTCCAGCAGAACCGAAGTCTTGCCGATCACGCCGCCGCGAAACTTCATCATGGCCACGACGTTCGCGTCGTATTCGTACAGGCCCTTCTTGTTGTTGGACATGGCTGACACTTCCGTGACATCGTCGCCCACAAACCAGCGCATCGCATCCACGGCGTGGCAGCCGGCCAGCAGGTTGGCGCTGCCACCGGTAGATGTCCTGCTGGCCCACTCCCAGCCCCGATACGATGGCCCCAATCCGTGCCAATAATCGACCTCGACGTAAAACAACTCGCCAATGGTACCCGCCGCGAGGAGTGTTTTGAGGCTTTCGAACATGGGGTTCCAACGTAGCACGAAACTGACAATGCTCTTCACTCCCGATTTCTCGATCGCATCGCGCAGCGCCCGGTTGTCTTGCATCGACAAAACCATCGGCTTCTCGACCAACACGTGGCGTCCCGATTCCGCCGCGGCCATCGCCTGCCCGGCGTGCACCTGGTTCGGGCCGCTGATATTCACGATCTGTACGCGGTCGTTACGCAGCAACTCTTCAAAGCTCGTCGCGATGGCGCAATCCAGCTGGAATTTCCGGGCCAGTGCCTTGGCGCTTTCGGCACTGCGGCTGCTTACCGAGACAATCTCCGCGTAAGGATTCTTCATCCAACTCGCGGCATGGGCATAAGCCACGTCCCCCACGCCGTGAATGGCAACGCCAAGTTTCTGTTCGTCGTGCGTCATGGTTCGGTCTGTTTCCGCAAGTTTTCGTTCGTTGTGCGTCAGTACGGTTCCCGCATGGGACGTCTCCGTCCCTTGACCCTGGCGGTGTCGATGAATGTTCGGCAATGTCTCCAAGATGCAGGAATTGAACTGGCTTGGCAAGTGTCCGGGACGGCTGTCGCTGCAAATTCGCCTTCTCGTAGGATAGCAGGACTTGCGGATTGTGGTCAGTCTGATTGACAAGCGTGCTCGATGGCGGGAGAGTATTAATCTGCTCGTAAACGCGAAATCGATCACCTAGAGTCACGTTTTAGTCCGGAATAGCAGCGTTATCATCGATCGGTGAGTCAATGGCAACGAGACAACTTTGATTCCATACGGGAGGTCAGGCAAATGGACCGCAGAACATTTATCAGGGCCGGTGTTGGGGTGGCGGCGTTGGCGGGTAGCGGAGTCCCTTCAGCGTTCGCAAAGGCGAAAAAGAAGAAGATCGGCGAGGGTTTGAGAACCAAGATCGCCGTGTCTCCGAATTGGTTCAAGGGTAGTAATGTTGAGAAGATTGAACAAATCGGAGCCGCTGGTTTTCCGGCCTTCGAGAATCTGGGCTGTGGCCGGTGGCCGGATAAGGAGCAAGTGCGGGCCAAGTGTGAGGAGTTCGGGATCGAGTGCGGAGCTATTGGGGGCGGCATGGGCTCGATCAAAGATTGGGGTCCGAATGACGCGGAAAACCACGCGCGGTTTGTGGAAGCGGTGAAGCAGTCCATTGCCAACGCCAAAGCGATCGGGTCGAAACGGGTGTTGGCCTTGTCCGGGGCCGCATTGGACGGTGTCAGCAAAGAACAGCAGCTCGACGCGCTCGCCAAGGCCGGGCAACTGGTCGCTCCGATGCTCGAAGACGCCGAGATCGTATTGGTTTGGGAAACGCTTAACGTCCTGGTCAATCACCCAGGATATTTTCTTGTCTATTCGGCGGACGGGGCGGATCTGGTACGCCGGACGGATCGACCCAACGTAAAATTCCTGTTTGACATTTATCATCAGCAGATTAGCGAAGGGAATCTGATCGCCAATATCAAAAAGTATCACCAGGAAATCGGTCACTTCCACTTTGCGGATAATCCCGGACGACACGAACCGGGCACGGGGGAAATCAACTACCAGAACGTCTTCAAGGCGATTTACGAGACCGGCTATCGAGACATCGTGGCCTGTGAGTTCGGCAAGATCAAATCGACCGAAGAAGTGCTGCAGATCCTGGCCGATTGCGACAAATGGTAGATCGCCAGCAGCGCGTGCGGTCAGAGTCGAGTTGGTACGAGTCTGACCATGCAATTCCGAGGGATGGTGCCACTGCTCAAACCACCGAGTTTCGAATTCAGTAAACCCCGCGGCGAGAACCCGCTCCACGGGAATCAGACCACTCGACTTGAGCAGGGATGGTGCCACTGCTCAAACCACCGAGTTTCGAATTCAGTAAACTCCGCGGCGAGAACCCGGTCCACGGGAATCAGACCACTCGACTTGAGCAGTGCGCAGCGCGGACACGCGTTCTATTGCTGCGATGCAGCGCCGGTTGCCGCTTCACACTGCGTGCCTCAGGTGTGTCGAGTTGGCACGATTTCGCTTGGCCATCGTCGGTAAAGGTGATTAACACGCGTTTCCGCACGCAGTGGCACGACTGAAGACCATGCAATTTCGAGGGATGGTACCACTGCTCAAACCACCGAGTTTCGAATTCAGTAATCCCCGCGGCGAGAACCCGGTTCATTGGAACCAGATCACTCGACTTGAGCAGTGCGCAGCGGGCGATGCAGCGAGCGCTTCGCAATTCACGGTTGCAGGGTGGTATTGACAGCAAACGCGTATTCAGAGGCATCGCGCCAGCGTTGCTTGGAATGGTCGCGAACCTTAGCGACGATCTGATTCTTTGCGATGTACAGAACGCTGCTGCCGCGATTGTTGGCGGTCGCGCCGACACTGACATGAAGTACACCATCCTGGAAACTGTATTCTCCTCGTCCGAATGAATCTCGGACACCGTACGCATGATGTAAGTGGCCATGAACGTACAATTTGATATTTGGATAGCTGGCAAAGAGCTCACGCATTTCTGCCGATTCTTTTAGATACATGGAGCCGGGGAATGGCAGGGCGTCGCGGTCCTCGCTACGCCACGTCGTTTCAAACACCGGGGCATGGAATGCAATCACCGTGGTTGACTCGAGATCCGACGCCAACTCGTTTTTGAGAAAGCGTAATTGTACTTCGCCGAGATTGCAGATATGCGTTTTGGAGCCGGTCACCGCGGTGACGCTCAAGAAGATGAAGCGAATCCCGCGGCGGTAGATCGTGAAATATAAGGGGAGTCGAGTGCACTGCTGATAGGCGTCTAAACCGGCCCCCAATTCGGCGTTTCCTGCAACGCTATAGACAGGTCTGGTCGATCTTTTCAAAACCAGCCGGTCGTAATCCTCAAAATACTCGGGCTTGTTCTGCACGAGGTCGCCCAGGACAATCAGGAAATCGTGAGGCACGTTGGCCAGGTCATCCATCGCAATTGACGCATAGTCGAGACTTTGCGGATTCATGTGGAGCTGGGGGTCCGCCATCAGCGCGATTACGAGACGATCCTTGTCAACGTACTCAATCTGTGCATCATGCCGCGGCGGTGGGACTATCTTGTTTGGGTCCTCGGTCCCCGTGGCGGAGAGGGGCCAGTGGAGACTGGCTGCCCCACCTGCGAGCAAGAGCAACTGGCGTCGGTCAAGAATTGTGGACCCTTGATTTGTACTCATTGCGTTGTCTTTCGCCGCTGCCGCTGCGTTGCGAACCCAAGGGTCATCTGGCCGGCAAGCAGGTCGATCTTGCCATCGTCGTCGAAGTTGCCCATCGTCACGGCGGCGCAACGGCCCTCCACAACGATTGATCGCCTGGCGGCCGTCATTCGCACCAGCGGCAAATCCGAGTCCGCAGAAGGCCGGCGGCAGTAACAGGGCGAGTACTTTGTACACGTTCTCCAAAGAGGGCAAAAGGGGACAGGGACATTTATGGTGGCAGTTGGCGAAACACAGGGTATCAGAGCGTATCACCGCGACGCGACAATCCATCCAGTTCTTGCGAATTTCCTGTGCGCCCTGAGGAGTTGGGGATCCAATTGGTGATTCCAGGGAGACAGGATCTTTGCGAGCGGTCCTCTGCTCCTTCTAGTTAACGGGGACAATCGTCACGTTATTCTGTTTGGCGTTGCGTCCTTGATGTTGTACGATTTCGCAGCGCAAGTCCGCACTCTTGCCGGGTTCGACGGACGTGCTGTACTCAACGGTTTGGAAATCGTGCAAGCGGGCGTCGAAGGGACAGCGAATCACGATATGCCCCGGCAGCGTGCGACGGATCTGCACGTCAATCGATTTGGCCGTGTAGTTGCGAATGCGTTGAGCGTAGTAGGCATGTTCATCCCAACCAGAAACCGTGCTGTTAACGTCGATTTCCACGCGTCCGTCGCCCACGCGCCGGTGTACGTTCGCCCCCTGTACGTGCATCCAGACATGGGAGCGCCACGTTTTCAGTTTCACCCACTCCAGAATCACTTCCGGATCGGGGCCCAGATTCAATTCAATCTTGTCGCCGATAGGAACGTACTTGATCGATTGAGCTGCTACGAAACTTAACCCAGCGCGTCCATTTCTGCGAAACAGGCGCACCACGCCGTCGGGCAACGGAGTCTCGCCCAGCGTCGATTCCTTGTCGTTGGTCAGCAGGTAGAGTCGGACCAGCTGGTCGCCATATTCAGGTACTCGGTACCGGTACTGCGTTTTCATGAGGACCGAAGACTTGTCAAAGCTGCGCATGCGTTTGGACCAGCCGGTGGGAATCGTTTCCGTTCCTTCAATCGTGTACAGGAAATACTCGCTGAGCCCTTCCTTGATGATCTCCTTTGGCGCCGACATGGCTGACGAGTCGCTGAGCGGAACCGGACGCGCCAGCTTCGCGCACGGCAAATTGCCGGACGGCCTTGAACCGGAGTTGGTCCAGATCGCGACGCTCCAGTTTCGACACTTCAGACATGGGGATTTGAGCCAGTTGTGCGATCTTCTCGGTCAAGTTGATCGTTCCCACCACCAGGCGCACCTCGGCCTGTTCGTAGTCTTCGCCCGAATTGTTGGACACTCGAACGAAGGCCTCCAGATGCATGTTCGTCTCATCGTGGCTGCAAATCCCGACGTAATCAGCTGCCCAACTGATACCACTGGTGAAATAGGTGATTTCGACCGTGGCCTCACCGTTGATCTCGCTCTGGACGTTCCAGTACAGCATTTGTGGTTTGTCGTGAGGAAAGGTCGTGTCGAGTACGTCCAGCTGGTCACTGCTGGTGAGAAACCGCAATTCGACTGAAGTCGGGTCGATGAGCGTATTGGCCCAACTGAATTGCAGCGGGTTGACACCCGGCTTGAAGCTGATGGTGCGCGTTTCACGCACCAGCGTGAGATCTTCGGAATTGTAAATGGTCAGTTGTACCGAGTCGCGATCGGGGACGGTCGACAGGTCGACGTTCTTGGCCAGGGCCGCGGGAGGCACGAGCATCGCGGCGGTGACAAGTGTTAGCAGGAAAAAGGAAAAGCATCGCATGATCGACTCCTTGGCAGATCCATGGTTTCTGGAAGCGGTTTTGAAATGAACAGGCTCACCGACGCCAGTGGCTTACCATTCGCTCTTAATCAGGAAATGGAGTTTGTGCACGACCTTCGTGGCCTTGGTATCGGCGCCGCGAGCCGGCAGTTCAGTATGGAAGACTTTCTTGTCGAACGTGCTCTTCTCTTCGTCCGGCCCCCCTGCGAAGCTGGTCTCCCGGCCCAATTCCCACTCCACGTCGCGACCGGTGTCGCGAAAGACTTCGCTCCGAATCTGGCGGAGGCTCTCCGCCACATCGAGCGTGACTGCCTGATCCTTGAAGTTCTCGATCTCGTACTTGACGATGACTTCGATGTTGTAAAGATTGCCGGCCACGCGATGCAGCTCGTTCTTCTCGATCGTGCGGACCACGACGATATCTTGTGCGGTCCCCACATATAGCCGCATGTCATCATCCAGCGGAGTGAATTTGCCCCAGTCTTCGCCCAGAAACGCGGACGAGCCACGCCCGTCCGCCTGAAAAATTCGGACCTTGCCAAACTGGAGTGGTGAGAGTCCCAAGTTATTGGCCTGGTCGTTGTGTAGCACGAAGTGCATGGGAATACGCAGCTTGTTCTTGGGGCGGTCCAGGTATCCGAATTCAGTCGGATCGCACATGTATGTCTTCCTCACCGGTACCCGGACGTACTTGTGCATGAGCATTTCCTTGGTCTCGTTCAAACCGATCGGTTTCTGGAACTGCGGACCGAACCCTGCCCACAGGCTTGTCGCGTCAAACTGCTCGTTGGCAAAATTCTGCAGTCGCATGTATTGCCGCAACGTCAGGGTGCGCTCGTCGCGCGCCACAACGGCTCGATAGTTGAAACTCTTGGTCAAATTCCCCAGCAAATAACTGATGCGTACCCGTGCCGATCCCGATTCACTGGCGGCGACTTGCCACACCAACGCCGACTCGTTAGGCGGATAACTGACCGACAGAACGCGAACATCCAAGGGCTTCGCGGAACTTTCCGCTACCGGTGGTAGGTTTTGATCGTCCTCCTGAAGCACCAACCGAAAGACAATTGTGTTGGGATCTATCGGCGTGTTGGCCCAGGAGAAATCGACCTGATTGATCCCTTTCACCAAGGGGACGACGCGCTCCTCTTCCACCAGCGTGGCGTTAGGGTTGTCGAGCTGAATCTCGACGCGCTGGCGAACGGGAAGTGTAATTAGCTTGATGCGAGCCGCGGCCTGCTTGGCCGTGACCAGGAACGTCGCCAGGGCGACGACAATACAGACCGTGCGTTGGGATGGCATGATTCGACTCCTAGAAAGCGGGGCTCCACCAACCGGCGCGCAGATGGAGGCGCGGAAACGTGATTGTGTCGAGAACAAAGTCGTGGATGAGATCGCCGATGCACCGTTTCGGCAACCGGCCAGCGACGAGAATACAGGCCGTACTGGTTGTCTTGTAGTCTGTGACGCACTCGATCCAGGAAAGGTTCCAGGAAAAACTCCGGGGCCCGTGTGCCGTGCGGTACCGTTCCGATTGTAGGGCCGGCGTGCGGGGCGCTTGGGTTCGAGACCCCACATCGCTACAATCGGAAGCGTCTCAAATATTCCTCCCCGTACGGCTCAAGATCGTCATGATGAGGGGACCGGCCATGCGTCTGCCATGCGCGAACATTCTGATATTGTGTGTATTGATTTCGATCGGCTCCGCCAGCGGCCAGGATGTGCTCAACGATCGAGACGCTTTCGTTCGTGTAAGTCCGCGTGATGCCCGTTACTTTGAGCTGTCCGACGGGCGGCCGTATATTCCCATCGGCTTCAACCTGGTGGGCGGTCCCAAGCCGGAAGAGTTCGAACAAGTTGTCGCAACGTTGGCGCAGAATCAAATCAATTACATCCGCATCTGGGCCGACCAGCCGCCATGGGGTATCGAGGCAGCCACGAGCGGACAGTACAGTGAGACGGGCCTGGGGATTTTGCAGCGGTTTTTGACACTCTGCCGTCAGCATGGCATCCGTGTGAAGGTCTGCCTCGAGTATTTTCGGGACATTCGACCTGAAAAAGCACGCTGGTCGGACAAACCGCTGCACCACAAAGCCAACGGAGGCCGATTCGAGAGCATGGAGGACTTCTTGGAGAGCCCGGCCGGTACGGAACAGTTCCAACGAAAGATCGGTTTCTATGCGGAACATATCGGCGATGAACCGGCCGTCTTCGCCTGGGAACTGTGGAACGAGATGAACGCGGTGCGCGGATCTTGGGCCCCCTGGACCGAGATCATGCTGCCCGAGCTGCATCGGCGGTTTCCGAAGAATATGGCCATTCAAAGTCTGGGGAGTTTCGATCGTGATTCCAGCCGCGAACCATACCGTCAACTTTGCCGGATGCCCGGTAACGATATTGCGCAAGTGCATCGCTATCTCGATCTCGGGGCCCAGCTGGAGATCTGTCATGGTCCGGTCAACCTGCTGGCTGCGGATGCGGTGGCAGAACTGAGGGCTTTTGGGGCCGGCAAACCGATCATTTTGACCGAAACGGGGGCTGTGAAGCCCCAGCACACGGGTTGCAGCGAGTTATATTCGAAAGACCCCGACGGTCAGCTGCTGCACGATATGATCTTTGCACCCTTCTTCTGCGGCGCGGCCGGGACGGGACATGTGTGGTGGTGGCGTCAAGCCATTGAACAGCCGGGCTTGTGGCATCACTTCGCTCGCTTCGCGCAGGTTATTCACGGGATCGACCCGGCTGCGGAGAAGTTTGAGCCGAAGCAGCATACGGAAGGAAGTCTGCGCGTGTATGCGCTTCACGGAGCTCGCACCACAGTGGTTTGGTGTCGGGACAGCCGCAACGATTGGCGCACGGAACTAGTGGATGGCCAGCCACCTGCTACAGTCTCCGGCGTTTCGCTCGCTGCCGACCGGTACGCCAACGGACCGGAGAACTCCCGTGTGCGCAGCTACGATCCCTGGAACGGCAGTTGGAGTGACGTGGAGGTTGAGAGTGGGAGGATTCCGCTGCCAGCCTTCAAGCGGTCCATCGTGATTCGCGTCGAGCCGAAATAGCGGAGCGCCACCCTGGGTCGATTTTATGTGTTCCCTTTTGACTTTTGTGATGAACATCTCCCTGTAATAGAGGTTACGAAGCATGTCTCAAGAACGCAGCCAATTGGCAGAGTTGATCGCGAGTCTCAAACAGCAGCGAGACGAACTTGGTTTGCAGATCCACCTGGGAAAGGCCGAAGCGAAAGAGGAGTGGGACAAAGTCACAACGAAGCTGGACCAACTGCTCGGCGATTATGAACCGTTAAAGAACGCGCTGGGCGAAACGACGGACAATGTCGTCGCGGGGATGAAGCTGGTGTCGGAAGAAATTTGGGCCGGATTCCAGCGGATTCGCAAATCGCTCTAGTTCACTGAGCTTCAGTTCATTGGGCGGTCGCGGTCGCGTGTACGACTATTCTGGCTTGTCGTGCGAAATGGGATCGAGTGCCGTGATCTCTTCCGCCAACAGATCCCGAACCTGCTCGGCGACGTTGAAGCTGACCCCGTCCAAGACGAGCTCGTGGATCTGTGCCAGCCGATGGTCCGGGTTCTCGCGCAGGACGGCCATGTAGATTCTCTCTAACTCTGCTTCGTCGCTCGGCTCGTGAGTTCCCTTCTTGATAATTGCCAGATACTGTCGGATGAGTTCGATCACGAGCACTTTTTCCTTTCTCGAGACTATCGTCGCCACGCTGCGTAGTTCGGCTCTCCATGCCACGTGTTTTGGCCTTGATCGCGAATTTGACGGCCAGGGGAGTCATCTTACTGCATCCTCACCGTCGTCCCGATCAGATTGCGGGGCCGTCCACGCGGGGACTTGCGCTCTCCGCAGGGCCGCTCTGGACGCGAACCGGGACCTCCATCGAATGGAACCACTTTCCACTCGCCGCAACTCAGAAAAGTATCTTAACCTCGGCGGTGGCCAGCTGGCAAACACCCTCCAGTGGCCACGACACGCAGGACCTCCAAAGTGTCACGGTGCAAAAAACACAGGGGATTTGTCGCGGATAGTAGTCTATTAGAGGTATTTGATTGTGGTCTATATGGGTGGGTTGCCGGGTGCTGGGACCGAGTTTCGGGGCGACCTTGGAGGACTGCAGGCGGAAACGAGTGGAGGTTTGTATCCCAATAAACCGTGGGTTTGGATTATCATACAAGTTAGTGCTTTTCGTCACCGCGCTGGCTGTGGGAAGCGGCGTGAGTCGTGGCGAAATTGGACAGGCGCGTCCTGTTCGCGTTGGGAGATGTTCCCCTGTCGGCGGCTTGCCGTTGTCGTGCACCGGCACGTCGCGACGTGAGCGTTGGCCCGCGGGCCTGGGCAACGATGAGAAGTGGCTATGGCTAGACGGTTGGTAATTACGCTGCTGATTGGATCGATCTGCGCCGTGTCTTCGGCTGGCGAGCGCGACGTCGAGCGTGTTTTCGAGAGCGAGGCAGAATTGAGCCCGCGGACGAAGATTGACCGCGTGGTCTTTGCCCGTCTTCGCCAGGAAGGAATCGAACCGGCCAACATCTGTTCCGACGCGGTCTTCCTGCGTCGCGTTTACCTGGACGTGATTGGCACGCTTCCTACTGCCGATGAAGCTCAAAGATTCTTACTCGATGGCAGGCCCACCAAACGGCGGGAACTGATCGACGCGTTGTTAGAGCGCGATGAATTCGCGGAGTACTGGGCGTTGAAGTGGAGTGATCTACTGCGAGTGAAGGCGGAGTTCCCGATCAATCTCTGGCCTAACGCGGTCCAGGCCTATCATCGTTGGATCCTGACCAGTTTGAAGGAGAGCATGAGGTACGATCAGTTCGTCCGCGAGTTGCTGACTTCCAGCGGCAGCAATTTCCGCGACGCCCAGGTCAACTTCTATCGTTCCACCCAATCCAAGGATCCCGAGGAAATCGCGCGGGTGGTGGCGCTCACTTTCATGGGCACTCGCGCCGAAAAGTGGCCTCAGGAACGACTGGCGGGGATGACCACATTTTTCTCCTACATTGGTTACAAGCGGACGGCGGAATGGAAGGAAGAGATCGTCTACTTCGATTCTCAGAAACTCTTGGCGGAGGGGCCGAAGACGGGCGTTTTTCCCGACGGAACGACGGTGGAATTGACCCCCGATCGGGACCCGCGCGAGGTGTTCGCCGACTGGTTGATCTCGCCGAAGAACCCTTGGTTTGCCAAGTGCATTGTCAACCGTGTTTGGTACTGGTTGGTGGGGCGCGGCATTATCCACGAGCCGGACGACCTGCGCGACGATAACCCGCCCAGCAATCCCAAATTGCTTAACGTACTCGAAAAGGAGCTGGCAGCTGCCCGCTACGACTTGAAGGACCTGTTCCGAGAGATCTTGAATTCCAAGGCCTATCAGCTTTCTTCGATTCCAAAATCAGACCAGCCGGAAGCCGAAATATACTTTGGGTACTATCCACTGCGACGTCTCGATGCGGAGGTGTTGGTGGATGCATTGTGTCAGATTACGGGGACGACCGAAGAGTACTCCAGCCCGATTCCGGAACCGTTCACGTTTGTGCCGGAACATCGCCGTTCGATCGCGTTGGCTGATGGCAGCATCACCAGCACTTTTCTCGAAATGTTTGGCCGCCCGGCCCGTGACACCGGGATGGAGCTGGAACGCAACAACAAGCCTTCCGCCGCGCAACGATTGCACATGCTCAACTCAAGCCACATTCAGAAGAAGATCGAACGGAGCGAGAAACTGCGACAACTGACTCGAAACAGCCGGAACACACGCGAAGCTGCAACGCGGCTGTACTTGACGGTCCTGTCGCGACTTCCCTTCGAGCAAGAAACTGCAGATCGTCGAGAAGTACTCAAAGACGGAAGAGGGCCAGGGGCAGGCGGCTTTAGTCGATTTGACGTGGGCATTGTTCAATAGCGTGGAATTCCTATATCGGCACTAGCCAGAAGTAGCGTCGGCATCGTGACGCAGATCCTGATGAGGCACGGTGAAAGTCGAGGTAACAGAAATGAGTGCAAAGCAGAGTTCTTCCCCATGGCGGCCATATGCTCACGATCCGGCCCTGGGCATGCTGGGTATTCCGATCACCCGTCGCTCCCTGTTGCAGGCGGGATTGGCTGGCGCCACCGGCTTCTGGTTGAACGAACAGTCCAGCCAGCCGGCACGAGGGGCCACCGACTCGGAGACCGCCACGAAGCCCCCTGTTGGTGAGGGGAAAGCCAAGGCGGTGATCCAGATCTGGATGTGGGGTGGTCCGCCGCACAATGACACTTTTGATCCTAAGCCGGAGGCGGGCTACGATTACTGTGGTCCACTGGCCAAGACGGCGACCACGAATGTGCCGGGCATTCGCATCGGCGAGCTGCTGCCATTGATGGCCAGCATGGCGGACAAATACGCGATCATTCGCAGCATGACGCACGGTCAGAACGGGCATGAAACTGCCTCCTACATGACGCAGACCGGACATCCGGCAGGCGGCAAGCTGGTCTATCCGAGCGCGGGTGGGATCGTTTCCAAGTTCAAAGGGGTCAACGCGGGATACGACGGTCTCATTCCACCCTACATCGTGCTCACCCAACCGCAGGGACGCTTTTCGGAAGCGGGATTCCTCGGTTCCCGTTACAAACCGTTTGCCACCGGCGGCGACCCGGCGCGACCGCGTTTCGAGGTGGAAGGGGTGGTCGCACCCGGCATTTCCAGCGAGCGACAGCGGGCTCGCCGGGACCTGCTGGGTAATCTGAATTCGCTGGCGCACGCGATGCAAGGCGATCCGCGGCTGGAGGCCCTGCAGAAGTGTGAGACGGAGGCCTACGATCTGATTCTGGGAGATGCCGGCAAGGTTTTCGATTTGTCCCAGGAAACGGATGACCTGCGAGACAAGTACGGTCGCTCGACCTTTGGCCAATCTTGCCTCATGGCTCGACGGTTGATCGAGAAAGGTGTCCGTTATGTGACGATCAACTATAACGGTTGGGATACGCACAAGGAGCACTTCCAGGCCATGCGCCGTATGCTCCCAGTGCTGGACAAGGGCATGTCGACCTTGCTGGAGGATCTTGCCCAACGGGGCTTGTTGGACAGCACGATCGTCTGGTGGGGTGGAGAGTTTGGTCGCACGCCGAAAGTGCAGTGGGAACCTCCCTGGAACGGCGGTCGCAGTCACCATGGGGCCGTTTTCTCCAGCGTCGTGGCCGGAGGCGGTTTCCAAGGTGGAGCGGTCGTCGGCGCATCCGATCCCCAGGCCACGAACGTCCAAGATCGCCCCGTCTATCCCTGGGATCTGTTGGGCAGCATGTACGCGTTGCTGGGCATCGATCCCGATGCCACGGTTCAGCATCCGCATGGGATGGAGATTCCGCTGTTGCCGACCGCGGCCGACGGCGTGGAAATCGGTGGCCGCCTGACAGAGATCGTGTAGCCGTTGCCGCACCCGCGTCGCGTGTTGCCCCAGGGACCTGCCGATTCCCGCCTGGCTCCGCGTGACGGGCTGGCTGGCTGACGACTTACGACTCGTCCGGAAATAAGTTACCGGTTCCGCTTCCCTCTCCACCGGGATCGCGGAGCGGGAATAGCGGGGGAGAGGGTAGGGTGAGGGGCGATAAATACGGTAACTTATTACCGGACGAGTTCTTACGTATTTCGGATGTTGGATCTCCAAGGCGGAGCATTCCTGCATCAGTTTCACTTGTTAGACGCTTGGTTGCCTCTCGTGGAGGAGATCATGTTGTTGTCGCGATGTCGCCTGATGCTTGGACTTGCCGCCTTGCTTGCGCCAGGCTCAATGGCCCTGGCGCAGCGGGCGTCGCAGGAACCCGATATCGGCTACGTCTATCCAGCGGGTGGCCAGGCGGGTACCCAGGTCACCGTGACGATCGGCGGCCAGTATATGCAAAATGTGACGGGGCTCTACATCTCCGGCCAGGGCGTGAAGGCATCCGACCTGGAATTCGACAGGCCGTTAACGAATCGTGAAGTCAACATCATTCAAGACAAGGCGGACCAGGCCCGCAAGAAGCTGGAGGCGGAAGGTAAGAAAGTTGACTTGCGACGCCGAACCGGGGAAGTGGCGGAGTTTCTGCGGATTCTCAAAGAGATGGAAGTCACCGAGACAGACTTGAAGAAAGTTGAGGAGTATCGACAGCGACGCAACGATCCGAAGCGGCAACTGAATCCACAACTCGAGGAGACCGTTACAGCTCGGATGACCATCACGGCCGACGCCGTGCCCGGCCGGCGCGAAGTACGGGTAAGAACGCCGGGCGGCATGTCCAATCCACTTGGTTTCTACGTCAGCCCGTATCCCGAATTCATGGAACAGGAGCCGAACGATGCCGCGGCCGGCGAAGCGATCTCCGGGCCATTACCGGCCGTGCTGAACGGGCAGATCATGCCGGGAGATGTCGATCGGTTTCGCTTTGCAGCGGAAAAGGGTGATCGACTGGTGATATCGGCCAGTGCCCGCGAACTGATGCCCTACCTGGCGGACGCGGTGCCCGGTTGGTTTCAGGCGACTTTGGCTCTGTATGACGCGAACGGCCGGGAAGTCGCTTACGCTGACGACTATCAGTTCCATCCCGATCCGGTCCTCTACTATCGGATTCCGGAGAACGGTTTATACCAAGTCGAAATCAAGGATTCCATTTTCCGCGGTCGAGAAGATTTTGTGTACCGGATTGTCGTGGGAGAATTGCCGTTTCTCAAGACGGTCTTTCCCATGGGCGCACGTGTGGGTGAAAAAGCGACGGTACAAGTGGAGGGCTGGAATCTGCCTGTCGATACCTTGACGCTGGACTACCAGACCAAGGACATCGGCCACATTCCGGTCAGCGTGGCAAATCGCAAACGGGTCTCCAACGAGATTCCCTTCGACGTGGACGATTTGAAGGAATTTGTAGATCAGGAACCGAATAACGATCTGGAATCGGCTCAGGTCCTGAAGCCACCTTGTATCGTTAACGGCCACATGGACGAGCCGGGAGATTGGGACGTGTTCCGCTTCGACGGTCGCAAAGGGGGGCAGGTCATGCTGGAAGTGCTCGCCCGTCGGCTCAATTCACCCATGGATTCGTTGCTCAAACTGACCGACGCGAATGGAAAGCAGTTGATGATTAACGACGATACGGAAGACAAAGGTTCCGGCCTGGTGACACATCATGCGGATTCGCGTCTGCTGGTCAGTCTTCCCGAAACAGGAACTTACTACATCCATTTGGGAGACACACAGAAGAAGGGGGGCAAGGAGTATTGTTATCGATTGCGGATCAGTGCGCGGCGCCCTGATTTTGACCTGCGTGTTGTTCCTTCGGGCATTAACGCGCGCCCCGGTTCCGTGGTCCCCTTGACAGTCTATGCGTTGCGTCGCGACGGTTTCGAAGGAGATATCCGCATCGAGTTATCCAATCCGCCGGCCGGCTTCGAACTCAGCGGTGGTTGGGTCCCCGCGGACAAAGAGAGCGAGGAACTGACGTTGACCGTGCCGCGGCAAGCCAAAGAGGATGTCTATTCACTAATGATGGTGGGCCGCGCCGAAGTGAAGGGACGTGAGATCACTCGGCAGGTGGTGCCGGCCGACGACATGATGCAGGCCTTCATCTATCATCATCTGGTGCCGGCGGAAGAGCTGCTGGTGTCGCTTTCCGGCAAAGCGAGCGTCAGGTCGCCGGTCCGTAGCGGTGGGACGGCGGCGACGCCGGAGAACGTGCTGAAGATCCCGGCCGGGGGCACTGTGCGTTATCAGCTGGCGATTCCCGACCGGCCGAAACTGGACGACGTGCAAGTGGAACTGAACAATCCGCCTGATGGGGTGAGCATTCTGCGCATGATCCGCGGGCCTGGTGGATTGGTGATGCTCTTCACCGCCGACGCGGAAACGGCCAAAGGGGGTCTCAAAGGGAATCTGATTCTCAATGTCTATGTCGAACGCACGGTTCCAGGGCGTAACGGACGACCCGGCTCGAAACGCAAAGTGCCGGTCGGAACCTTCCCCGCCATTCCGTTCGAAATTACGGGCCGTTGACGCGCGTTACCGGCGCGACCAGGTGGACCGACACTTGCAGGTGTGGCTTCAGGGCACACGCAGCGCGAACAGTCGTTGTTGAGTCGGGAGAAGTAGCAGCTTGCCTTCCAGGACCGGTGTGATCGCCACGCTGCGGACGCGATCTTGCGCCAGGATGTGCTTTTCGCGACCGGCCTGGAACACCCAAAGACGGTTTTTTTCGTTGGCGATATAGACTTTGCCGTCGACCACGATCGGCGAGGCACACCAGACGCCGCCGAGGAGATCGTGATGCCAGTACCGCTGGCCGGTTTCCGCGTCAAAGCAATGTAGTTGACCGGAATAGTCGGCAATGTAGAGCAATCCCTCGTCGATGACGGCGTCGGAGAGCGTGCGTCCCACATCACGCGACTGCCACACTCTTTGTCCAGTCGCCCCGTCAACACACGACAAGACCCCCTGCCCCGGCCCATGAACTGGGCTCTGGCCGATCGTGATGTAAATGCGTCCCTTGTACACCGTGGGTGTGGCAATCACTTCGCTCGGACCTTCCGGGCTGTTCTTGTTCCAACGCGAGTACGCAATGGGCTGACCATCCCGCTGGCGGTAATCGGGCGGGCAGCAGTCGTAAGTCCACACGACTTCCAGCGTCCTGACCGCATCGGTGTCGACCGCACTCACCAGAGCGTTAAACGCGTAGAGGACACCATCGCCGCCGCCAAACAGCAGTAACGTCCGGCCATCGAACTGAGCAACGACGGGCGAGGACCACTGCCCGTGCAGAATCCGCGGGCCGATCTTCGCTCCATCCACGGCCGCCAGTTGTCCGGTCTGCTTGTTCAGTGCGATTAAGCTGGGAGCGTCGGGGTTGGCGACCAGCTTGTGTGTGTCGTCCACACCATTCGACGTACAGGCATAGACGTAATTGCCGTACACGGCCGGGGAACTTCCACATACGTCGTGCGGTACGACATGCGCCTGTTGGATCATGTCATATCGCCAGATGATGTCGCCATCGTCAACCGCCAATTCATAGTTGGTATCCTGTTCGATGCCCATATAGGTCTTTTCGCTCAGGAACGGACCGTCATTTCCGTTGGCCTGTCCGTGGCGGTCAAGACACAAGACGTCACCTCGCGGGCCCACGATGTACAAGCGATCGCCGTCCACCGCCGGACGCGAACAGACTCCACACTTCCAGTGGTTGAAATGAAACGGCGCTTTGGTGCCATCCATATAGCGTGGGATAGGCAGCTGCCAGATACGTCGCCCCGTCTGCGGGTCGAGGCACATAAGGATACCTCCACCCGTGCTCTTCGCCGCCGCGTGCTCGAGGCTCTGGTCATTCACGCCAATGAACAGCTGATCATGGTCCACTCGCGGCACGGTGTATTGATGGTCCCCCAGTTCGATTTCCCAGATCAATTGCTCGGCGGCGAACACCTTCGGTAGCTTGGACGAGCTTGACTGGGCCGCCACCGGATGCGGGGTGACGATCAGGCCGCAGTAGATCGCCGTGGACAGAAACCAGGTGAGGGATTGGAAGGTAGACCATCCGTTTGATGAACACGTTCTGAGGGTGCGTGACACGGCGGGTGCGTCCTCTAATTGCGGCTTGAATGAAATGGAGGCATGGGCTGACCATGGGAGCTGCGCGATGCCAGGGAACACGGCAGACGCCGCGACCGATCTGCCCGGCCGGGTACATTTAGTCTACTTCATCTGGTGGTCGAGGGGACACTGCGTCCCAGGTTCTTTCGGCCTATCATGCTGGAAGAGTCGTCAGATCCGTCCGAGCCTTATGGTTTGGTCTCCCTGCGGATTCCCGACGTGCAGATAACACGCGTTTTCGCGCGGGCGTTGGCGTGTCGAGCCCTGTGGCTGATCTTCACCACTTTTCACGATGCACGGCCTGTTCACGAAACCGCGTGCGTGGCGCCGGAGACTCGTCGGGCCAACCGACGGCAATCACGGAAACCGGCACAATCTGTTCCGGGATGCCGAAGATAGATCGCAAGTGTGCGATCCTCTCTGGTCGAGGGTGCACGCCCAGCCAGCACGCGCCGAGTCCGAGCATGCTGGCGGCTAACAGCAGATTCTCGATGGCCGCCGAACAGTCTTGCAGCAAGTACGACAGTTGCCTATCGTGCGCTCGGTCCAGATCACCGCAGATCACGATTGCCAGCGCGGCGTTGGACAGCATCTTGCCGTTGGGCAGTCCGTCAGCAATGCGTAGCAGGATCTCGCGGTTGCGAACAACAATGAAATGCCAGGGGTCCTTGGCGACCGCCGACGCGCGCCGCCATAGCTGCTTCCAACAGGTCCCGAACCAAGGCGTCGTTGACGTCCTGGGGGCGGTAAGCGGCACGCTGCGGCGGGCAAAGATGTGGTTTAAGAGCGGGTTCATGTTCAATCGCATCCTCGTCAAGACAACGGTCGATGGGTCCGACCCAACACACGCTTTATTGGGTGGATCGCCGTAGGTAGCTGGTCAGTCGCAAATCCCGCCGGGGCAAGCCCGCCGGAAAATGCCAAAATGGGGGTAAGAACAAGGTCCTTCACGCCAGGGCATGTGCGTCTGACTACCAACGCTCACGGGAGGTTCGTTTGCGAATCTTCTCGCTGCCGCTTTTCGAGCTATGGGGCGAAAATGGTTCGCCCCTGAAAATTCGTGGGAACTGACTCGGTTCGGCTCCTATCACGTTGTTGACCATACGCGCATGGTATGGGTATCCTGCATACTCAGGTACGTATCACCATCGGATGCTCGATGCGCGACGTTGAGCGTTCTTTCAACCATTACATGTGTGGATGTTCCCATGGGCTACGACGAGTTGCAACCCAATGCAGACCTCGACCATCTGCGGATCCTCTCCATCTTTCACTTTGTTTTGGCCACAATGGTGGGCCTCGTATCGTTATTTCCCATCTTGCATGTCCTGATGGGACTCGCGATGGTGAGCGGCCTTTTTGGCGAACTTGACAGCGGTCATGGTCCGCCGGCATTCCTGGGCTGGATGTTGGTGATTTTCCCGCTGGTGATTATTTTCTGTGGTCTGACATTCGCGATTTTCCTGGCTGTCGCCGGACGCAGGTTGACGCAGCGGACCAGTTACACATTCTGCCTGGTCATGGCCGGATGTGAGTGCCTGCTCATGCCGCTGGGAACGGCGCTGGGGATCTTCACGATCATCGTGCTGATGCGGCCGAGTGTCAAAGAACTGTTTAACGTTGGGACGAATCCGTTCGGGTGACTACCGCTCAGAATTAGCTCAGTTCGACTGGTCGGTGGATTTGCCCAAGCCACGACATTGTCGCCCGAGTCCTTCGCTGATGCCGTGCTGGGCGAATAGCGTTAGCCCGACGGTGAACGCGTATTGTGGTGATCTCGCCGGGAGTGTCGATTGTACGCATCTTCGAAACAGTCATGGGACATGCCATGCCGTGCGACCAATTCCTGTTCGTCTATGGCACGCTGCGGCGCACAGTGGGAGGCGTCATGCATGAACGCCTGTTGCGCAGGTCCCAATTTGTCCGATGCGCTACGTTTCAAGGACGACTCTATCTGGTCGCGGATTACCCCGGAGCGGTTTCGTCGTCGCACCCGAGCGACGTAGTGCACGGCGAAGTCTACCGTCTGCTCGATCCGCAACCGCTTTGGAGCGAGCTTGATCAATATGAAGGTTCCGTGGGCGAAACTCCAGAACAGAAGGAATACGTGCGCGGAATTCATCAGGTTGTATTGCGCGGCGGTGATTCATTGTCGGCATGGGTGTACGTCTACAATCGATCAATCCAGGGCCTGCCACGTTTGGAGTCAGGAGATTTTTCCGAGTTCCAGATCTGATCCGAACAGCGTGATGGGCGCGATCGAACGATACATTGTGCGAGGAGCCAATTCGCAGGCGCGGCCGGCGTCACCGCATGCACGTTTTGGACAGTATTCAGCAGTTCGCAACGGAGACTATGCTAAATGGGATCTTCCCAGCCGTGTGAAATCTATGTGGCACGCGATTCCCAGGACGCCCATCTGGTCAAGGGCGTGTTGGGGAGGGCGGGAATCGAAGCCCGAGTTGTGGGAGATCAGTTATATATCGGGCTGGGAGAACTCCCGCTGAAATCCATCGAACCGCGTGTATTGGTGCACAGCGAAGATGCGGCGGCGGCTCGGAAGATCATCGCTTCGCATCAGGCGGCGGCGTGCCCATCCTAAACCGATTGGCCCGTCATGGTCGTGCCCGCATTGTGGCGAAACGAATCAGGCATCGTTCGACATCTGCTGGAACTGCCAGTCTGATCGAGAGTGATCCTTGTGACGCGTGTGCCAACACTTTTGCGCTGTCCCAGTATTGGGCCAGGACACTCACGCTGGCATTGCTTAATTCAACGGTATTGGTATTAGCCCCGACGTGCAGAGGCTGTCTGGCTACTAGCAGGCAGCAACGTAGGTGTTTTCAGTGGCTGGTTTGGCCTCCCTGCGGTTTCTGAGCTCTCGCTCAACGATCATCAGGTTGTAGACCAGTTCGGTCAGTCCCACTTCGATTCGTGCGCGCCTCAAACCGCGTCCCGATAATCCTCGGAAGTTGCGGTTCTGCTTCATGTCGGCGTATTGCAGTTCCACGGTTTGTTTGCGGAGCCGATAAATCGCTTTGGCTTGTGGCGTCTCCATACGGGCCCCACCGGCACAAGGGTGGTGGCGGGCAGTTCCGTGTTTGCGAACTAAACACCCCACCGACCTCGCGTCGGTGGTGAGGGGGTTTGACAACTACCAGGCGATACATTTACGAACCGCGGCCGAGCAAGAACGTCTCTGACCCGGCGCCCACGTCGCCGAGGCCGAATCATACCGCGGGTTGTTTCGGTCTCGGCTGCGTGCCGATTGAACGGACCACCTCCGCTCGACCGACCACGGTCCACGCCGGCCACGGTAGTTATCAAACGGGCCTTCCACCGGCACAAGGCCAGTGGCGAGCAGTTCCGCTCCGCCACGGTTTTTCAAGCACCTGGTGCCGCGTCGTTGTCCCTGTTAGCTGGCAAACGCTAGCAGCCAGACAGCCTCTAGAGCACGGGGCTAATACGCCTGGCGACTAGTCCATTGTCAAATCTTAGTGCCGCTGGTGGGTCTTCGCTCGCTCGTTTTCTGCTCGCACCAACACGCATTGTTGCTGGGGAGCTGATCGGCTGGTGAAGACCCACCAACACGTTGCGTGAGCTTGCCCCCTACGTGAACACCCCGGGCGGGCTACCTCCTGGGAGGGGAGTGATTCCCCGGGGCCGGTCGCAGGAAAGACGAATCTTTGCGGTTTGTTCAGGTTCTGGCGCCGCGCCATGCCCTCTGCGCGCTCAAGTCAGCAATGCGCGACAAGCCGTTCGTCGCTGTTTGCCGATACGATCGATGAGAACGGACTCACCAAATGCTCACGGAATCTGATCGGAGCTGAACGATGCCACACTCCTGGAAACAGGCGGCGCGACTGATCGCGATTGTTGCCTTTGCACTTTTCTTCCTGCGAAATCCGTTTTTGGACGCGGATATCTCCGGCGACCTGAACGAGCTGGACATGGCATTGAGCGGCGCCGATGCATCGGTCGATCACTGGGCCGACCCTGTCACACCGACTCAGACGGACGCGAACCAGTGGCTCTGCGAAAGTGGATGCTCATCGTGTGCGTGCTCTCAGCGCTGGTGGTTTGACGCGGAATACTTGCTGTTGTGGACCAACGGTGATCGTGTTCCACCACTCGTGTCCACGAATTTGACGTTGCCGCCACGCAGCGAAGCGGGAGTGCTTGGTGTCGGTGATACCAAAGTCCTTGTGGGTGGACGAATCGATGAAGGCGGGCGTAGTGGTGTTTCGCTGACCGCTGGACACTGGCTTGACGATTGCCGATGTTGGGGGCTTCAGGCGACCTGGTTCTACGCGGGCGATCCGTTCGACGAACTCAATGACAGCTGGTCGTCGCCCGGGAATACCCGTTCTGGCCCGGCCGTTCCTGAATGTCGGTTCAGGTCTGGAAGATTCGCAGTTGGTGGCTTTTCCGAACGTGCTGGCTGGGACCGTCCGCGTGGCCACGAGCAGCGATTTGCGATCCGCCGAGGCGTTGCTGAGCATGAATTGGCTGCAAGGCTGCCGGGGTCGCGTGGACCTGCTGGGTGGCTACAGATATTTCCGGTTTCGCGAAGGTGTCCTCGTGCAGGAGAACCTGGTTTCGACAGATCCAGGCGGATTTGTCCCGGTGGGCACTACAATCGATCTGTTTGATCAGTTCGATACCAGTAACAGTTTTCATGGCGGCGAGATCGGATTGCTGACCAGCTTGGAGCGCGGCTGCTTCATATTCGACGTGGCAACCAAACTGGGAATCGGGAACGTGCGTCGTCGCGTTGAGGTGAATGGTGTGACCATGGTCGCCACGCCGGTTGGAGCTCCGGCGAGCTCAACAGGTGGCTTGCTGGCACTGCCTTCGAATATCGGTCGTTACGAGGACGATCAGTTTGGACTGCTACCGGAACTGAATCTCAAGGCACGCATGCTGCTCTCTGACCAGCTGAGCGTGAACGTCGGATACAACCTGCTGTTTTTGACCGACATCTACCGCGCGGGCAGCCAGATAGACCGCTCTATTGACACGGGTCAACTCCCTGGCGGCCTGCCCGTGAACGGCAACATTGCCAACGGACTCACGCACCCCGCCGTGCTGCTCGACAGTTCCACGCTCTGCGTGCAGGGACTGAATGTGGGCTTTACGTTGGCATATTAGCGCTGGTTGCATATCGATGGTCCGCTCAGTGTTTTTGCCACAGACCTGGAAGATGATGGCGATGCCGATGCACTGGCGGCTGCGTCCTATCTCGACGATAAGATTGTCTGGTACGAGAACTGGACTGTGGGATCTCCCTTGGTACTGGTGTCAGACACCCTGGACAACCTGAGTCAGGCGGCAGAAGGGGCGATTTCTCATAACGTAGACGTCTTCGCCGCCACCTTTGCGGCCAGTGTCGCGGCGTTTCGTGAGGATTGGCCGCAGGCCGTCCAAACGGGTGTGACGTTTCTGGAAAGCTTCGCGCTGTTGGCCGGTGATGCACCTTGCGAGGCCGATGTCAGTCTAGTGGGGATGGCCCATTGTGCCAGTTCCCTGGTAGACTTGTCGGCCTTCGGTTTCTACGGGAAATCGGATTCGGCGACGGCGACCGCGCGATTGATGCAGTGGATGCAGCAGCATCAGCACGATCTTGAGCGAACGGATGGCTGGTCGTCCCAGCGGATTCAGAACGAACTGGTGAACGCGCTGTGGAACGAGATTCTCTGTTTTCACGGATGCTCAGGGAACTCATCTGACGCTCGACGAATACTTGACAAACACGGTCTTGAAAACGATTGACGACTACACGACCGAGTTCGGCCCATCATGGACCGCGGATTACCCAGCCCAAGCAGTGGTGGATTACTTGGATCGTCTGGCGTACGAATTCTCATCCGTTGGCGGTGCCCGTGTGCAGATTCTGCCGCCTCTGCACGATACGGAGACTGAGACGCTGACGGGCTTGTTGGTTGGCAGCGTAAATGCCTGGTCAGATGGTGTGGGCGATCTCGTCGCCAATTTGCCGGGGCACGCTGCCGATCGTCTGGACTTCCTGCTTTCGGTGGACCACGTTGCCACGGCTGGAATCGGAGTCACGGAGATCTTGTTGGGAGCGGCCGCGATGGGTGCAACTTCAGGCATTCCGATGGCCATTGGCGCGGGTGTGACGCGGGAGACATCGGGAAGCTACGCCGTTGATTTGACGGCCGAAGAGTGGTACTGGCAAATCATCGACGCGGGACATCAGATCGTCGGTAGTGACACGGTTCAAATCGTGCTGGCCCTGGATACCTCGTTGCACTACCTGCGTGACCAGCAACGCGATGGGCGGCGCGCTGCGGACTGTGCAGGCGGACGAGATCGTGGTGGTGCCCGACTCACTGCAGATCCCGAATGTGGAAGTATCTCCGGGATCAACTTCGGGTACGGTGTCGGGGACGATTCAGGTTCAGAATACGGGGCTTCGGGCCCTTCCCGGCACGGTCCAGGTGAAGTTCTTTATCGCCAAGAGTGGCCCGGCAGTCGCCGGGCAATCCCCGGTGTCAGCCATCGTTTCCGCGCCGTGCTTAATCCAGCCTGGAGAAACCGTAGCGCTCAGTTTCCAGGTGGAGCTTCCCAGCGTTACAGAGCTCGGTACTGATGCTTACGAGGCGGTGGCTCGCGTATGGTCTGGCGAAGTGCTCACAACGCAGTCCATCGCGACGCAGATGGCTCGCTTTACCGTCGTCCCAGCCTCATTGGTGCAATACTTTTCTGATGCGATTTCCACCACGCATACGGGCTTGGTCAAGGCCGGCGAGGCCCGCCAATTCACTCATGTGCCAGGCCCGCTTGCAAGCGCCACAAGAATTGCCTTGGGCCATTCGGGCAGCAATTTGCACCTGCACGTTTACGATGATCAGGATCGTCACGTCGGCATGAACTACCAAACGGGGGAACTCGAGATTGAGATTCCCGCGCGCTACTTGCCGGCAGTACCGAAGAACACCAGTCTGTTTTCATTCCTGAAATAGACAGCACAGTCTATG
Organism: uncultured Planctomycetota bacterium; assembly: GCA_963700575.1. GTDB lineage: Bacteria > Planctomycetota > Planctomycetia > Pirellulales > Pirellulaceae > JAJRVM01. Next base: position 131,216 of record CAVOYC010000022.1, read on the forward strand.
AAGTGGTGGTCTATGAAGAGTGGAGTTGAGACAGGCACGCGGAACCTTTCGCGCTGCTTCTGACCGACCTGCCGACCCGGTCCGCCGTGGTCAGCGTTGTGCCGGCAAAGGTCGTTCGCACGGTGGATTTGGCTGAAGCCGCGTTGACGACTTTCACGCTCCGAGCCTGGGAACTTGGCGGGCAGCAAGAGGTCTTGGATCTGTCGGCTACCGCTTCGGATTTGACAGGCGACACTTTTACCATTCTGGCCGAGAACGTCGCGATTGAGTTGTTGTCAAGTTCCGTGCCCGCTGGCGGTTCTTCCGATATCAACGTGACCGTCTCCCTGCCGGAAGACATGCCGCTCGGTAGGTACAGTGGCCTGATCACTTTTCCCTCGGTGGCTATTGAAATACCGGTGGAAGTCATTGTTACGGACGGCGACAATGAACCACCGGTGATCACGAATCTCTCGGCAACTCCTTCGTTAGTGACCCGCCTGGACGATCTCACCTTGACGGTCGAGAACGTCGTGGATCCTGATGGCGCGGTCAAGCATGTCGATTTCTTTCACCATGCCGTATTTCTTGGGCGTGACGCCGATGGCACGGACGGATGGTCATTCGTCGTGAATGCGGCCGGTTGGTCACTTGGTGACCATACGGTGTCGGCGATTGCTCGAGATGACCGGAATGCCTTCAGCGATCCGATCGGTGTTGTCGTGACGGTCGAGAACCTGGCACCGCTGGCACACGGCGACGACTATTTGGCCACTGAGGGCCAGACGTTGTCGGTGCAAGCGTCGGCTGGTGTCCTGGCGAACGACGACGATCCTGACGGTGATGTATTGTGTGTCATTCTCGTGACGCCCGTGAAGTATGGGGCCCTGGAACTCGACTGTGACGGCGGCTTTTCATACACGCCTGGGACACTTTTCAACCGCGAAGATGTCTTTCAGTACTATGTCGAAGATGGGACTAAGCAGAGCGGCGTGGTGAGCGTGGTCATTACAGTCGAAAGCACGTATCCGTGGTACAACGGTGCTCACTCTTGGGATGTCAGCGATGACGGCTACCTTTCACCTTTGGACGCCTTGTTGGTTGTCAACTCGATCAATGCGGAAGGCGGGCGAACGCTGCCGATGCAGCGGCAGCGGCCTCTCACGGCACCATTTCTGGATGTGAATCGAGACGGCCTGGTTTCGCCCTTGGACGCTTTACTGATCATTAACCGGCTCAACCAGCAGGCGGGAGGCGAGGGCGAGTGCAGCCAACTGGATGACGTTACCGTGTCGGTGCCGCCGCCTGGACCACTGCCAGACGTTTCGCCGATTGCCCCTACGTTTCTCTCCGAGAGTCACACTGATATTCAACCATGCTTTCTGCTGGATCGTTCCGCGTCAGCCGCAATGTTGGTAGATCAACCTTTCGCGGATCGTATTGAACTTGGCGCGATATTGCCGCGGCGAACGAATGCGGATCAGCTGGCCCGCTTCTGCGTGAACGACGAACTGGAGTTGACCCTGCGCGACTTGGCAGAGGACATTGCCGAGAATTGGTGGGATTCGGAAGTCCGGCTGAAGCTGTCTTAGGTTCGCGACGACTGACGTGCGAGGACTCGAACGATGCCCGATGGACGACTTACCCGCCGCGGTTTTGTTCAGGCTGTTAGCGTCGGTATGGCCTTGGGGAGCAGTTGGGCAGAACGACTTGCTGGGAGCCGGGCAGACGAGCCCGACGAGAAGCCGCTGTTTCGGTTCGTGCAATGGAACGACGTCCACGTGGATGAGACTCAGCCACCGGGCTACCGGTTGGCAAACGAGAAGATGCAGTATCTTGTTCGACTGGGTCAACGACGCGGACCGGCTACCTCGCTGTGATTTCGTGATCGGGATCGGCGACATGGTTCATGGCGGCGTACTCGATAGCTTGGCTCCGGATATCCGACTGCAGGAGAAGCTCCTGGCCCACTTGAAAGTCCCGTTTTACCCCGTCATGGGCAATCACGAAAACGTGCAGCAGGAGGGGGACGCGGGGCACGAAGCGGCGTTTCGAGAGGCCTTTGGTGATGATCGTACGAACTACGCGCTCAAACACAAAGGCCTCCTGTTCGTCATGCTCAATAATTCCGGAGCCCCCAGCTCGAACTTGACTGCCGTCGGTCGGCGTCGCAATGAGTGGTTCCGCAGCGTACTCGACAACTCGGCCAATCTGCCAACGATCGTTTGCTGCCATATCCCGCTCGTGCCGCTACGGGAAGAAGCCGTTCTGAGCAAGAGCTTCGGCTTTAGCAGCTACGCTGCCCAGGACCAGCATTTGCTGAGTCTGATCGACCAGCACGCGAAGTCGATTGCCGCCGTTCTCTCCGGCCATCTGCACTTGACGGGCGTTGTCGTTCGGCATGGAGTGCATCACGTCTGCATAGCTGGAACAGCAAGTTATCCGTGCGATTTCGCCAGTTACGACGTGTTTCGCGACCGAATCCGGCTGCACGTTCACAGCCTGCCGGAGAACCTGCTGACCCCCGACACGAACATCCACGGCCGTCCGCGACACGAGGTCAATTACACTGATTCAGGGCACAATACCCACGAGTCCTACGTCAAGGGCAACCGGTCGGAGCGAAATCTCGAGATCGTACTGTGAGACGCCTCGTCTTCTTGCCGCTGTCTGAAGAAACACATCGTGGTGGCAAGAAGAGCCGTGCGATACGCCTTCAGCGTATGCACGTCATGCTTGATGGTTCCCAGGGTGGCGTTCCGCCGCTTTGCGGCGTCGCGGACCCTGGGCTTCGGAGTGCGACCCCGTGGGGGTCGAAAGTCCGATTCCACCGCCTCCTTTCAGGAGGCTTCCTCAAGCCACCAGCTCGGCTGGTGGTCCTGACTGAACAATCCCTACGAAGACGAACGTCCTTGGCGTATCCTCTCCTCCAACTCTGCGCGGTTGCTGGGGTATTCAATCGTTTTCCAGATGGTCTTGGCCCAATCCATCGCCTCGCGAAAATCCATCCGGCCCGGCTGGCGTCCCAGGGGGTCTACTTGCCAGTCCGGCCCATTCTTGGTCCGGCGCTGTTTGGAAATGGTTGATGTTTGTCGACCGACGAGCATTGCCAACTCGTCAGCCGTTACCGTTTCGCCAGTGCCATCACCGGCGGCCTGGAAAACTGGCGAATCTAATCCTAACTCTTCGAGGATGTGCGCTACTTCCCGGTCCAACTCGATGTCGATCATCACCTGGATCGCCTTCAGCTCATCCAGTGCGCAATGCGTCTTGATAACGTCGCGGATCGCGGCATCGTGGAGCGCCGTGTGATGGACGATGTTTCCGGACCACTCTTCGAAAGATACATCACTCCGAGACTCAATGTGGTTCTCGATGTAAGAACACTGCAGACCGCTCATGGCCGTCAGAAACACTCGACGGGCGTATTCCCAGGAGGCCTCTATCGCGCTTGTTGCACTGACCGCACCCAGTTGCACTTCGTGGGCAACAGATCGACGATGAAGTATCGGGCGGACGCCGTCGACTTCCTTCATATGACTGTCGATCGCTCCGTTCAACGAGTGATAAGCAAGCAGCGGAGAAGTCCGCGACCCTCCTTTGTGGCAGCGGACGATAAGACGCCGGGCGGAATGAAGAGCGATCTTCGCCGCATTTCCGGCGGCCGGGAGAGCAACCTGCAAGTCAGGATTCGACATGATTTCGTTTCGCTCTCTCCTGTTTGGGGTGCCAGGCTGGCCAAACGCAAGTGGTGCCGTTTGATGATCAGATCACGGCAAGGACCGTCACACGAGAATCGATTCTCAGTTTTTTCGGTGCCGTCGGCGGCGTCAATCCGCGTTTCCATTATATAATCAAACGTGTGCCGCGACAGGTTCACATCGATGATGGCAATATCGGAAAGAGTTTCGAACGTAACGTCATATTCACGGGGGATTTATGGGACTGGATTTGGTTGAGCTGGTGATGGAAGTGGAGGAGGCCTTCGACATCGAGCTACCCGATGACCGCGTCAGCCAAATGCTCACCGTCGGTGATCTCTACGATTACATTGTTCAGTCGAAACGCGACACGGTGAGTTCCCGCAAGTGCTTGTCGGCGGCGACCTTCTACATGATTCGGCGTGCGGTGGCGGCCGAGACTGGTGTTGCACCGCGGCAGATTCAGCCTCGCACATCGGTTCACGAGACCCTTCCAGTGACCGGTCGCCGCGCGCTGTGGGCCAGGCTGCAGAAACGCCTCGGCTTGACGCTGCCAACTTTGTGCCGCCCGTCATGGCTTGTGGGGATCTCCACGGTGCTAGTGGCCGCTACTGCGTTGGCCGTGCTTCTGCTTGCGATTCAAAAGTGGGGGTCGTCTCTGGCCGTGTGGATCGGCATACTGACAGTTGTGACGGCTGGTTTTCTGGCGAATGTGCTGACCATGCCGTGGGCCACGATTCCGCGTGCGCACTTTACGACGTTTCGCGAGTTCTCCAGTGTCGTGCTCAGCGCATAACTTCGCGAAACTCAGCCAGGAGTTTGCTGCGTGGAATGCGGAGGACGTGTTCCATGCGCTGCGAATCATTATCGTTGAGCAACTCGGTGTGAAGCCGGAACAGGTCCGACGAGACGCTTTGTTCGTGCAGGATCTGGGCGGGAGTTGATGGCCCGACAATCGCGGAGCTTGACGAGTGTCTCAGAGGAAAACGGGCTGGCACGGCAGATAGTTGCATGATCGGGGGGGATTTTGAATAAGTATGCCAACATCTGCCCGTACGGCCGCGTACGCTTCCGCTGGGCTTGTCCCGGTGGGAGCGACAACTGGCGAGCTACATCCATGACCGTGCACGTCATCCCTGTCTTCACTATTCTCGGCTCTCCGCCGGGCTCGTCCCGGGGGAAGCGGCGACTTTCACGCTACAGCAGCGGCAGGCGTTTTTGCTCCCGCCGCTTGAAGACCCCGGAGGGGCAAGGAAATTAATGCAGGTGACACGTAACGAACCAGTTGTGATCTCGTGGGACAAACTAATGCAAATCAGTGTGTATGGCTGCGAGATACGCGCGACCCGACGCTGACCCTGGACTGAACGTTTGCGGACAGCGCCCGCCAACTCTGCGTCGGAATCGAATGCGGCCTTCAGCTTGTTCATGCTGAGCTGGAAGTGGTAGTTTGAGCGAGTTCTTCTTGAGCATATTGCGAACAACCAAGCTGTGCCGACATTATGTGGAGGAGACGCCGATGATTCGTTCTGTATTCAGGGCGGTGGTTGGATTCGGATGGAGTCTCGTGCTGGCCTGTGGCGCGCACGGCCTCGCACAGGAGTTGGCACCGGACACAGCTGCCAATGCCGAGCCTCAGGTGCTCTATCTGCACACCGAATTCCTTCCCTATGAACGGACCGTGGAACGGGGCATTTCGCACCGTCTGGGCCGAGAGATGATCCGTCAGGCAGTACTCATGACCGCCCGCGATGAGTTGGGACTGGCAACTTGCGACGAAACGCTGCAGGAGACGGTGCCGAAGAGTGCGCGCGTCGTGCACCTGATGCCGATCGAACGAGCAGATTTAGACGGGAAATGGAACGTCAAACTGATCCCGTTTGACGGCGGAGGATCGACTTGGGAGAAAGACTACGAGTACATCGCCAATGGAGCGAAGATGTATGCCGACGTGATCCCGAAACTTGAAGAGGATGCGCCGGCGCGTTTCTTGACGCTCTGAAGTCGGCCGGTTTCAAGGGAGCGAAGCCGCGATTGCAGGATCCCCAACCACCGAGTGAAGAGATTGAAAAGCTGCTGCTGCAGGTCGATTTCGTGACGCAATATGGTGCCGTGCGGGCAGCGCATCAAGCCATTTCCGAGCGTGGCGAAACGCCCCATTGGCTGGGAGTCCTGGTGCGCGGTTACGCCAATCTGGCGCTGCTGACCAAGCACCACTGGAACTCGACCACCGACGTGTTCACGGCGCGATCGTGGCTGTACGCCCAGCGGCTGATGGTGTGTGACCAGGAAAGCGATCTGGCACTATGGCATCGTGCATACGCTTGGCGCTCGGCGGCACACTTCACCATGCCCTGTCTGATCTGGAAGAACTCGAACGGCGTGGCCAGAATGCTGACAGTTCCGCAGAGGTTGACAGCGCGGCAAGCGCGCCACCACGTTGGTGCAATCTGATCAAGCCGTATTGCCTGTGGGACCGTTCCGCCATCAAGCAGGTCGGGCAGGAGCACGCGGCTCTCAAGCCATGGACCGCTATGCTCTGGTTCCAGGTCGCCGGTTCGTATCGGCAGCCCCGATGGATGTACGAAGGTGCTAGTGAGATCAGAGAGAACTGTCCGACAGCTTATGGCGTGTACGCTGAACTGGTCGATTGGGGAGGAGGCTACCTGGCCCTCAGCCGGTCGGGAGCTGCGCTGGCCCCGATAATGTTCGGTCGCTTTGTTCCGCGAAGCCTTTTAGCCCTACCTGACGTGCCCAGCTCGATCCAACAGGTGGTGGACAACAACCGTCCGCAACAAGGTTCGTTGAGTGGACGGTTCGGAGATTTTGATTCGCCGGAGCTGTTTCCCAGCTTGCCCATGATGCTGGCAAGGCAACTGCGAGTGGACACGGAGCAATCTGCTGGGGCTGGTCTATCGTGGTCCGCCTTGGCATCCCTGTTGGAAGAAGAGCAGTTTCTCCAGGTCGAGCATCACATCGTTGACGCGAGAAACGCCGTCGAGCGATCATTCGTCGAGGAGGTCAATGCCGCGATGCCATTGATCAAGAACCACCGGTTTGCCGCTTTCATAGATGCCTTCCGTTACAATTTCCGCGAAGATTCTGCCAGAGTGCACCAGGTGCTGGGAACGATCAAGGTTCAGGATCCGCGCATGAACATGTATAGCATGTTGTACACGTTGCAGCACGTTCGTGACGCGAGTGGTAAGGGGATAGGCGCGACGGCCGTCGCCCACGCCCATCGCAATTTCACCATGCCAGGACTGCTGGAGTTCTTAGTCCCCCTCATCGCGGCAAAAAATCCGCCTCAAGAGGCTGTTGCCAGGGTTCTGATCAATGAACTCCGTCTGATTGCGCCACATTCAGACAGTGCGATATTCCTGGAGATTCTATGGGCAAAGGACCCCACGGCCGAGCAGCTGACGCTATGGGAGAGCGAACTGAAGGAAGACCCACGGGCATTCGCTCACTTGGCGAAGCGTCTGGAAGATCGCGGTGACCTGGACGGCGCGGTGCGCTGCTGCGAAAAGGCGGTAGCGTCTGCGAAGATCGCCACCTGCGCAGTTCAGCTGGCTGACTTGTATCTCGCGCAGGGTAGCTTAGACAAGTGGGAACAGACACTCCTCGAAACTCTCGAAACCGAAGACCTTGGACTTGAGCATGGTGGAGTGCACTATAGGCTGGCAACGGGGTACGTACAGCGGGGACAATGGGGCAAGGCGAAACCACATGCCGTGGCATACGGACAGACGTGGGCAGGTCATGGTTTGCTGTGCGCGAGCGAAATCTGCGAGGCCCTATCCGAGTGGCAGGAATCAGAGAAGTGGATACGTGAATTTTCACAAAGCTACCCGAGTACGAGTGCTTACTGGTGGTACTATTGGTGCCGGCGAACCGGTCGTGGCGATGTGCAGTCAGCACACGAATTGGCAAAAACTTACTTTTCGATTCCAAGCACACCGACGCGCGACAGGCAGGTTTGTCTGGGTGTGTATCATCTTTTGGAAGGTGACGCACGCGGTGCCCTCGAGGCATATCGCAGAGCACTGTCCTTTAAACCAACGTTTACATGTACATTCATGGTCGCGCAGTTGTCGCGTGAATCGGGCGACGAAAAGCTGCGGAGTGACACGCTGAACGCGATGCAGAAGTCGTGCATCGAACGTATGGCCGAACCTGAATCCCAAGACAAGCAGATAGACACCGCAGGCCTGGCCATAGTTCAATTGCTGCAGACTGGCGATGCGTCTGAAGCGCGTCTCGCCCGAATTGACAATCTCGTAGGTGACATCGACCCATCAACTCGTGCCGCGTTCGCCTATTTTGTGGCCCAGGAACTGGACGCTCTGGAAAAAACCGCCGAGGCAGACAAGTATTGGCGTCGAGCCCTCGTGATTCCCGACCATGACGCGCTCTATGGCACGCTTGCAGGATGGAAACTCGCTAAACGCCACGGCACGTCACGTCCTGATGACGACGTACTGGATGAAACGGATTTGTGGCCCCTTCCGCCAGTCAAGAGCTCGCAGTAGCGCAGCAAATCTGCTTCGCCTGGCACGTCCACGATCAAAGCCCCAGTTTCCCCGCCTCCCCATAGATGATGCGGCACTTGACGATGCGTCGATTCAGCACATCCACGACAAAGAGCCGGTCTTTCCAGACGGAGAGTGCGGAGATCGTTCCGAAAGGAAGCTCGGGGTGCGGAAACTTGCTTCCCCTGCCCTGGCAATCCATGTTGCCGTAGCTTCCGAATTCCCCCACCAGCTTTCCCGTCTCGCAGTCAATCACTTGAACACTGTACTTGCCGGCGGCGTACAGATAGCCCTTTCCGTCCAGCGTTTGGTGTTGCCTCGATGTAATGCAATGGCAAGGCGCGAAGATCACTTCGGCCTGCCCGATATAGCCGTCCCACCGCCGGGACCAGAGCGGTTCGCCCCCGGACGGCGGAAACTTTGACAGAGCAAGATAGTCCTCCCACGGCCTCTCGGCAGGACGGTGCAGGACGTACAAGTTCCCTTCGTCGTCGACCTGGATGCCTCGCACGCAATCCAGACGGAGCAGGCCTCTCTTTTGCAGATTCCCGTCCGCGTCGTACACGTTGACCTGGCGGTGCAAGGCGTCGTAGGCACTCACGGGCCGCGCCTTCGCATCGACGTCCACTTTGGCGACGTAGTAGATGTTGCCGTGCCGGTCAACGTCCATGCCGTGATAGACGTCGTGCCAGAAGTTGACCTGCATCGCGTGATCGACGAACAAGGCATTCGTCCCCGTGGCCTTGAACGGAATCGGTTTCCCCGCGCGGTCGAAGCGGAGGATTTCCACTCCGGCCTTTCCCAATTTCCACCGGTAGACCCGGCCGTCTTTTCCGAAGATGGAATCGATAAACAGCGGCTCCTCCGGATAACGGAAATGGCGCTCGTAATCCAACGTCCACCAAGGCGAGGTCATCTTCAAATCTCTGGCGTCGAAGAACAGGGGCGGCCACTTCTTGAGCACGTTTCCCTCCTGGTCGATCCGGTAGACCGTCCCGTACTGTTTGAGGCGGTAGTTGGAATCGTCTTCGACGTAGAGGTGGCCGGTTTGCGGGTCGATATTGAGTATCGGCTGGTCGCCGCTTTGCCTGGGACAGGACAGCGTCTCGCCGCTGTCCACCCATTCTGCCTTCACCGAGAGATCGTCGCCCGCCAGTTGCAGCAGACTCCCCGGGCCGGCGCCATTGGCCACCCACACCAGCGGCGGGGATACTCCGGCGTCCACGGCGATCTGCAGTACGTCCGGATGCAGGGGCCCGGAAACGGCCAGAAGATCGGGCTCCTTCCAACTCTTGAGCTTGATCAATCTCGTGGGATTCTCTGAGGTTGTCTGCGCCGCGGCGACGATCATCCTGCTGCACAGATGGCAACGTGCGTTCGACCCGCTGGTCCCGCCGGTCTCGGCTTCGACGCGACGAGCACATAGAGGCTCTTTTCATGATCGATCGCCAAAGCGGTCGGACCGTGGATCGGGAATTTCTTTCCTTCGTGTTCATAGTGCGTTATCGATGCGACCAGGCGGCCGTCTTCTCCGAGCACTTGCAGGCGGTTGTTCCCGCATCCGCCACGATCAGATGACTGCCGTCAAGGACCAGCCCGCTCGGTTCGGCGAAACCGCCGAAGGAGTCCTGTTCTTGCAACCTTGACGCCCGGGTGCATCCGGCACTTCCAGACGTAGGTCCCTCGGCCTTCCTCTCCGCTCACTTCCCAGTGGTAGCTCACTTCTTGTTCGCTCACTTCCCAGTGGTAGGCGTAGCTGCTTTGTCGGTCGGGAACTCTGCCCCGCCGAGATGTACAGCAGGCCGTCGGGGTCAAAACAGAAGTAGGGGTAGTGAAGTGAGTGAAAGGGCATGTAGTTCTTCAGATCCTGGACATTCAAGAAGTCCTGGGTCCAGTCGGTGCTTTCGAACGGTTCATTTCGCCGGCGATGGTAGATCGAGGTCCATCCTTCCCGGGGCAAGCTTCCGTCAGGCCTCATTCTCCAGAATGTCCCTCGGTAGATGTTGGACATGATCAGGTCGCCGTCGGGCGCCAGCGCCATCTTCTGCGGAAGGTGCCACCAGGCGCCATACATGGAGAGCGCGCCGCAGAGGGTCTCGAACAGTTTCGGGATGACCAACTCCGCCTCCCCTTCCCGCGCCGTCTTTCGCGCAGAGATCCTGCACGCTCGAGCGAGGCAAGGTTGGATTCAGCGGCATGATCGTCCGCAAGTACTCGCCCTGCCGGTCGAAGACCCGCAGCTCGGCGCTTCCCTCACCGGTCTCGGATCGGAGAGCACGTAGAGTTCCCCCTTCCGCTCGTCAACGGCGAGGTCCCAGATGATGCCCGCGCATGAGGATCGCCCGCGAGCAGGAACCCCTCCAGTTCCAGCTTCACCTCGCCCGTCGTGCCGGGGTGAGCGGAACCGGGGCCCAGCGGTATCGTCTGCTCGTGTTCTTCGGCCAGAAACGATCTCCTCGCGCTGGATGGGGGGCGGTACACGGTCACTCCCCATTGGTCCGCCGAGGAGAACGGGGCGGGTTTCGGGATCGCATAGTCGGGCGCCGGGAGACCGGCACGCGCGGGATGCCCGTCAGTATTCCCCACTCGCCGGGATTCGCAAACGTGCCCTGCCAGCAATGGGTTTCTTGTCCCGGGCATGCCGGACCGTCTGACGTTGAACCCGATCTCCGATGCGAGCGTCTTGTTCTTGCTGAAGATGTCCAGCGGAAGAGCGAACTCAGCAGTCCACGCGCCGGTGCCCTTTGCCACGGCGAACTCGAACTGCGGTTGCCACGTCCGGTCGTGCCAGGGAGGCGTATGTTCATTGTAGGAACAGGTGACGTTGCCCCCATCCTCCGGCGTGATCCGGATCAGGTAGTAGGAATTCCGATCGCCATTCGAGTCGATGAGCAGCTCGACGAATTCCACTCCCTTCGCCGGCTCGCCGGCCTTGTCCTCTTCTTTCACTGCGAGTCTTCCCGGCACAGCGTACAGCGACATAGAGATGGTCGGCGTCGCGCAAGATGAACGCCTCCGTGGTGGACTTCGCCGGGCTCTCCTCGCGTGACCTTGAGCGGACCCGTTCTGGCCGCGTCCTTCCAGCACGGCTCGTCGAGCTTTCCGTCAATCACGGGCTTGGAATTCGTCCGCGGCACCCGCAACATCGGTCTTTCATCGGGCCTGCTTTCCGCGGCGTAAGGCCCCGCCAAGGCAGAGGAACAAGCCCAGCATGGCCACTGCGGCAGGAACGTTTCGTCGCCGACTCGCTGCTCGTTTATCCCAGCCGGCGCTGCCTGCAACGATGAACATGTCGTCTTCTCCCTTGATCAAAGTCGAGCGGACTTACCGCGCTGCGGCGATCGCGCTGCTGTCGCTCTTCCTGCACCTTGCGGACCCAGCAGCTCAGGCACAGGCAGTTTTCGTCGCGGCCGCAGGTGCCGGCAATGTCGTGGTAGGGCAACGGCTGGATGGCCGCCTGCACGAGCTGGCGCATCTTCCTGGTAGTCCGGCTCGTCGGTGCTCTTCCAGCCGCCCTGCTCGATCTGTCCCCAGCCGCCGGCCGCCAGCGCCAGCGGCGCTTTCAGGATACGGCTCTCGTCCGGCAACGCCACGTTGACCAGCGCCGCAAACGGTTGCCCGGCCAACTCGTCGCCGAACCTGCTGGCGAATGTACGCCCGCAGCGCCTTCTCGCCTTCCGGGTCCGGCCGCCGCCACTCGTCCTTGTTCCAGGAGTAGGTGCCGTAGAACTGGGCGTTCAGATCGAGCCAGTCGATGATCCGCTGGCGGCTTTCGGGGTCGAGTTCGACGCCCTCGTGGCCCTGCAGCAGCAGCTCGGCCAGCGTGCCGCCGTGGGCGAAGTAGTCCTTCGGCTGGCTGTACCAGGTTTCGCCGCCGTATTGGGCGATCTTCACCAGGCGACCGTCCCGGGTCAACGATGCGTAGGCGGTGCTGGGGAGCAGTTGCTGGAAGGTGTCGGCGACGTTCTCCTCGGTGGCGTCGATCGTGCCGAGCAGATCGATCTCGCCGGCGGTTTCCTTCAAACCGTGGCAGTCGATGCAGTAGCGGTCGAGCACCGGCTGCACGGTCTTGGCGAAGCTGAGGCCCCCTGGATATTGCGGGCCGGCCGGCGGCTCCAACTTCAGGACACCTGCCCGGCGGCCGGCGACCGTCGCATCGCGGGGCTGGACGTGCGGGGCTCGTGGCAGCCGACACAGCTCGCTTGCTCGCCCGGCTGCAAGTGGGTGAACGTCCGCATGGTCATCACCGCCATGCCGTTTTCGATCCAACGCCTGGAATTGCAGCGGCACGCCGGCCGGGGCCTCGAACGCCACCGAGCCGTTTTCGTCGACCGGCACGGTGCCGACGACCCGCTTGAGCACCTCGAACCTCACGGCGCTGGAATAGGGCACGCGCTGGGTGGGTTGGGGGATCAGTTCGTTGACGCGGAGCCGCTGGATCGTGCCGCGGGGAATGTCTTGCGTGCTCTGATAGACGTCCTGAAGGTAGAAGACGCCCGTCGGCTTGCGTCTCGTTGCCGGCCACCGCCGACGGCAGCACCGGCGGCATCGGCCGCGGCCGAACGGGCATCGGCGCGAAGCAGGAGATCTCGGGATCGCGATAGATCAACTCCCGCCCGCCCAGCGTGTCGACCAGGTAGATCCCATAAGCGTTGTGCCGCGGATACTGCGCCATGGACGCCGGGATACGGATCGGGGCAGAACGCGGCCAGGAACAGGTCTTCGCTCAGTGGATACGGGCTGCCGAAACTGACCGGCGAATGGGCTTCCGATTCCGGAAAGGTCGCCTCCGGCGTCAGTCGCGTGATGGCCTCCAGTCCGTCCTCGGCGATCTTGCGGTCGATCAGAATCAACGACCCGGCGTGCATCGTGTGGTGCCCGGCCGTCGTGGCCACGATCTTGTGCGAGCCGGGAATGGGCCTCGGCTGGCAGATCCGGCAGGGGTTCGGCGTGTAGTTGCCGAAGTAGTGGCCGGCGGCCGTGCCGTCGGGCCGGATGGTCCACAGGCCGAGCGTCGGGATCACCGGCCGGTTGATGTAGTCCCAGCGCATCCAGAGGATCCGTCCGTCGGGCATCATCGTCGGGTCCCACTCGTTGGCCTCGCCGAACGAGAGCTGGCGGATGTTCGACCCGTCGGCGTCGCAGCGATAGAGGAGATAGGTGGGACAATAGCGGCCGCCGTTGTGGCATCGCACGCCCCCCTGGTTGCGCGTCGAGATGAAGGCAAACCCGCCGTCGGGCAAGTAGCAGGGATCGTAGTCCTCGCAGAGCACGGTCATCCTGCCGCCGGCCCCGGCCAACGGATCGTCGTCCCGTGCCGGTGATCTGCCGCAGGCCCGTGCCGTCGACGTGGATCTCGTAGAGGAAGAACTGCCACTGGTCGCGGGGCGGCGTGTGATCGGCGTAGGCAAACACGACCCGCTTGCCGTCGAACGACACGTCCGGGTGCATCGCGCAGCCCGGCGGCAGCTTGCCCTCCAGCAACACCGTCTCTCGTCGGCCGGTCGGTCTTCCAGTGGTCGAGGATGACCAACCCCGGCCCCGTGCCGTTGTTGATGTCCGTAGTAGTTGTCGCCCGGGGCGCTGAGGACCGGAGGCGGCCGCTTGGTCAGCAGCAGCCGGTCGAAATCGAGCGCGGGGTGCGAGAAGATGATCCGGCGTCGCAGGTCGACCGCCCGGGCAAAGAGGTCTCTTCCGGCCGACGGAAGCCGGATCCTCGGCGTCCCGGCATCGACGCGCTGCTCGAGCGCCTCGAGTTCCGCGGCCATTTCCGGCCGGGGCGCCGTCTGCTCGCACGAATTCGAGCGTCTTGCGGGCCAACTCCAGTCGCTGCTTGGGCACGCGCGAGATAGTACGCGTTGGAGGCACCGCTCCCAGGTCGGGGCGTACTCGTTCCAGATCCCGTCACGCCGCTCCATCTCCATTTCGATCTGCGATTGCCGATCGCGGAAGTCCCGGGCCACCAGGTCCCACAGCGCTTCCCGGACCCGCCGACACTCGGACGCGCGGGCGACGATCGGCCGGCAGTCGACCGCCGCGTGCGGCGGCAGCCCTGTCTCCGGCTGGTAGTAGACGAACACTTCCAATCGCTCGTACTTGCCGTCGAGTTGGAAGCCGATTTCGCCGGGCGAGCGCGAAGCCGCGGCGCGTCGGCCGTCGATCTGCAACTCCGTCGCCTGACGGCTTGACGGGCGTCGACCTCTCCTTCCACGCATCGTGCCGTCGAGTTCCAGCTCGACGGAATTGCCCTGTTTGTCGAACAGCCGCGGGCTGAGGAAGTGCGCCGACCCGTTTTCCGGCTGGCGGCCGAGCGTGGCGAAGTACAGTCGCTCCAGCCCGGCGACGCCGAAACTCCAGCCGCACCGGTTGCGCGTCGGCAGTCAGCCTGACGATCGCCGGGCGGAACCCGCCAGGCCCGAGCGGCGCGGTCCTGCTCGGACGGTCGCTCCGAACGTGGCCTCCAGCGACGCGCGCATGGTCTCGTGCCAGGTGTCTTTCTTGACGTACACCGGGGCGATTTGCGGTGGTTGGGGATTTTGTTGTGCTGCCAGGTAGTTCTGTTGTGCGCCCAGAAAGATCCGCCTGGGCGGCTCTTTGCCACGTGCCGGCACGCAGAAGGCGGCCACCGAGAACAGCAGGAATAACGAGATGGAAAGCGACTTCGGTTTCATGGTTCGGGTTCTCCTTCCCACTCCGCCCAGCCGCTGCTGACCTCGGTCGCGTGGACGGTTGACCGGCCGCATCGTCCACTCGCAGATCTGGGGTGTTGGCTATTTGGACAGCGCCACTTCCACTATTTAGACTAACGCCTTATTCGCTGGACTTGATCGCCACCGGGCTGGTCCCGGTGGTAGCGCGTTTGACAACTACCGTCGATCTCGGCTGCCAGAGTAGTCAGCAAACGTAGGCCGGGACGAGCCCGGTGGCGAGGGTCTGTTATGGAGATACGAGTCACGCACATCCATGGCTGCAAAATGGCGTTGTACAACCGTTAGGTGTAATTGACTCGTGCAAAGGCACAGCGACCCACCACCGAACACTCTTTCCGCTGACATTGTTTTAACCGAGTTTCCGTGCTCGAACAATTGCCGGTTACGTTCCTGTCAGGCGTGGGAGAAGAAACGACGGAAGAACGAGAGGAAAACCGGGGGGATAGCCGGATTAGCCCGGATTAGCCCGGATTAGCCCGGATTAGGATTAGCCAGACACTCTGATGCATTGTTCACGCTGCGGGGACCGCCGAGGGCTCGGCAGCGGTGGCAGCAGTCCATCGTCAGCCTTGGAGGCTCTGCCGGCGCGAGCTACGGCGGACCGCATGCAGTTTCTCCTTTTTTTGTGAGGGGTTTCTAGCCCGAACGGTGATTGTCTAGATAGGAGAGTGATTTCACGTGACGCGTTGTGGGTGGCGGCGCTGCGGATACGTCAGCTTCGCGCTTGTCTTAATGGAGGAGTGGCAACGGGCATGATTCCTGGTATCGATCCCAAAGTCAACATCGCGTTCAAAAAAGTGTTTGGCAGCCAAGAGTGGCGTCACTTGACCATGGCGCTCATCGATGCAGTCCTGCAGCCAGCTCCCTGGCGGCATTTGTTGGACCTGGAGTTGCTCAACCCCTACACCGAACGAATGGCGCTCGACGACAGGGATTGAAGATTGCCCGGGCCATGGCCCACCTCGACAGAACCGCGAAAGGTGAGGCGAGAGCGCTTGAGGCCTACAATCGGCAGACCCCGGCGCCATGTGCAGAGGGCAGTGTGCCTGAGCCTCCTGTGCCGCAACCCCAGCCCCTCGCTGATCCAACAGCGCAGGTCCCCACGTGGCTGCCAGCGCCGCCTCGCCGACAGACGAGCCGGTTCCGACGGGCGACGTCAAACGGTTTGTTCTCCAGACATCTGCGTTGGCGATGATCCCCTGATCGTCGGCGTGCGTAAGAACCGACCGCGACGTGCGGCGAAGGAGTGGAGCTGCTATCGCACATGGCGGGTCCGTATCCAGGCGCCAGAGCCGGTTTTGATGGCCGGAAACGTGTTGCGAGCGTGTTGGACGTAGCGAAGGTCGTCCGACCACATCCGTCCCCGTCGTCACGCCGAATTTGGCCCGATAGCCCCATAGGATGTGAGCGAGTGACAGATCGCCACTCCCCCTCTGAACTTTGACAAATGCCACCTGATGGCTGTGTCATAAACCCCCAGCGCCCACGACTTGATGGCACTTTGATTTCCGACATGGCAATTTGGTGAAAATACACACTCTGGAGTGTACGCTAGAGATTTACCCCCTTTGCCGAAGGAATAGTTGTTCTTCTCGGCCGCCTCACCGGTCGATCTTGATGAGGCCTTGTCCGCGACATCGACAGATGCTGCCGGGAAGCCGGCGGGCTAGAATAGGAGGCGTCCGAGCGGCGCAACAAAGGAACGTCGAATGAGGCACACTCGGCTTTCTTTGAGTTGGGCTCTTCCAGTCTCATTCGCCGCTGTGAGGCCGGTAACGACGCCTCCCGCACGATGCCAAACGCCAAACGGGGCAGGGGACGCATTTTGCTGCGGTCAGGCGTGGGCCACGATGCGTAACCGGATGATGACAACTCATGGCTGGTGAAAGTGATGTCACAATTATTTCGTGTTGCGAGAGCAAGTTGCAGGTTGGATGGAATTGGTTTGCTTAGCAGCAGAGCATGCATGATTCTTGTTGGGCCACGGGCACTTCAATTTCCTTGGAACTTACTCGTTTTCGCTCAACGAAGAAGTCAAAAACGGCCACCTTCGACCACTCCGAAACCCGGCTGAAATCGCCGAAGTTGTCGCTTAGCGTATAATCCTGTTCCATTACTAGTCGAACCCCAGAAACAGGAAGTTGTGTTCCGCCAAAGGGCGGCGCAAAAATCGGTGGACCAGGACAGCCTTCAACGGTTCTCCATCAGCCAAATCGGTTCGTTTCGACCTGAATCCGTACCGCGTGCTCACGCTATTTTCCTCGAATCAGTTGTTTCAAGAAGCCAAGCCCGAGTTCCGTTCATGACTGAGTGACACAATTGCGTCTACTGGCCCGGAAACGTTGGAAATCCGCGTAGGCCTTGCTCTCCACACGGAGATTGTTCCTGTCCTTGGCGCGGGCAATTTGTTTAGTGCGCGTGCCGATGAGGTCAAGCCCGCGAGAACCATTAGGCTGAGCGGTTTCCACACACGGTAACTTCGTTCACTTCCGATTCCACCCAAATCTTGCCGCGGTGGCGATCCAGCACGCGCCGGACGATGGTCAGGCCCAATCCTTCACCGGTCCCGCACTGCGGGTCGAGACGGTGGAAGATCTTGTAAATGGAGTCCTGGTGCTCAGCCGCAATCCCGATCCCATTGTCCTCGATCGAGTAAACCACCTGGTCCGGCTCTTCCTGTCCGCAAACCCAAATCACCCCCAGCCGGTTCGGGTCAAGATACTTCAGGGCGTTGTCCAGCAGATTCGAGAAAACCTGGTTGATTTGCGTTTGGTCTCCGTGACACGGCGGCAGCGAGTCCACTTCCACCGACGCTGTCGACAGGAGGACCAACACGTATGGGCGAGTAGTCATCGAATTGTCGTGGCATGGCATCCGTCTACAACTCTCGGGCGGTACCGCTCCGTGCGCTGCGTTGTGCCGCGGCTGCCCACGGTAGTGGTGGTGATGAGGATAATCAATCCGACGACGCGAGGCAACAACTACTGGCTGGCTGGCGCAACGTGGAGCTTTGCCGTTGGCCGGCGGGTGCTCGAAGCGACGCAGTCCGCAATTAGGAGATCCCCAATGCTCAGCAGTCGCCGATGCCTAATCGTGTTGATCTTTCGCGTGCGCCCCGACTAGGCTACATTGACGTAGCTGGGGAGCGAATTCACACGGCTGTTTGCATCACGCGCAGCCAACTCGGCAGGACACTGAGTATTCTGGTGAGGGATCGCCTTTCGCTCCCTGGCGAATGGAGCTTCGCACGGTCAGGTGCCCAGGTTGCCTTGAACCGCAACCGTGGTACGTGAAAAGCTGCACCTGCCAAGCTCGCAACCACCCCTTTCAGCAAGGAGGCGATCCTCATGTTAGTGCTCTCACGCAAACAAGACAGCGCGGTCCACATCGGCTCGGACATCCAAGTCAAGGTCCTATCGATCAAGCGGGCAGCGGCTAACGATCCCGCCAGTGGTCGTCTTGACATCATCCGACGAGGACGCTGATATCAACGATTCGTACGATCTGGGGGCGGTCCATGGACACCGCTATTCATCCTCGTCGCCCGCAGGTGGATTCTCACCGTTTTCCACGAGAAGGATGTTGCAGATCTTGGTCGCATTATCGAGATGACGCAGCACTTTCTGGATGCGCCGCTCGACCGAAGTATGGTCCGTGCCGTCGCGGGTGACAAATTCCTCGACAACGGCCCGCAGCGCCGCGGATGAGAGTTGTGTGTGTGGGATGCGCATGGACTGAGTTTACTGTCCGGATGCAAATAGGGCGCGTGTCCTGCGAAATCCAGTTGGAATCCGTCTGCAGACGCATGGGCTGAAACATCATGCCGCTGGGGACTCTGATTCGCTCGCTGGCACGCGTCATCGCCTGCTGCCAGTTGATACAACCAATCCACCCGATACAATGACAGTTTGCGGTGGAGCAAACTGACGATTTTCGTTTCGGGTGACGCCGCAGAGACACTTTGGAGGAAACGGATCACATGGTAGAAGGAACGATCAAGCGGCTGACGGACAAGGGTTTCGGTTTTATCGAGACCGCCACCGACAAGGACTTGTTCTTCCATAATTCGAATCTGGAGGGAGTTCGCTACGAGGATCTTCAGGAAGGACAACGTGTGTCGTACACGGAAGGGCGTGGTCCAAAAGGGCCGAGAGCTGAAAACGTCAAGCCGATCTAAGTACTGCGACGTGTCAGAAGGCTTCGAACCCGACGAAATTCGCCGGCACGTTGTCGTAGAGAACGAGCGACCTCGGCAAGCCAGACGTTCTCAGCGGGTGCGCGACGCGGCACGCACGAATCGAGCCGGGGGGCGCGTGTGCGATCCGTTGATTGGGCGCGGTCGGACCTGATTTGGAGTGGAGCACGATGTTTCGCCACGTCCTGTGCGTCTTTCCCTATCGACGTACGCACAGTTCGATGACGTCCTTCCCGCCGTTGGGGTTGGAGTACGTCGCCGCCGCGCTGCGCCCGTATGCCGAGCGGATCGATCTGGTCAACTTCCGGCATGAACGCACGCCCAGCACGCAGCCGTTCCTCAGGCCGGAGACCGACTTGGTCTGCTATTCCATCAACTGGCGGAAGGACCTCGAGCTGATCCGCGACGACATCAACGCGTTGCCGCCGGGGGTGATGACGATTCTGGGCGGGCGGACGGCGACGGAGAATCCGCGTTACTGGCTGGAGGCGTGTCCGAACGTGGACGCCGTGGTCTGCGGCGACGGCGAGCAGGCGATCGCCGAGATCGCCGCAGGGGCGCGCGTGGTCGGAGGTCGCCGGCCTGACCCACCGCGGGGACGACGGTCAACTGGTGCACAATCCGCCGCGCGCCAACGCGCCGCTGGACGACGATCTGATGCCCGCTCGCGAGTTGCGTCGGCAGCCGTACTACCTGACCAGCAAGGGCGTGAGCACGGGGATCACGATCGACAAGGTCGCCGGGTCGCGCGGTTGTCCGTTCAACTGCAAGTTCTGCAGCTTCGCGGTCAACCCGTGGGGCGTGAAGCGGCGCTGGACGCCGCGGTCGGCCGAGTCGATTGTCCGTGAGATCGAGCAGATCGACGCCGACCTGATCTTCTTCGTTGACGACGTGTTCACGCATCAGCCGGACCGGGTCGTCGAGATCTGCGACCTGCTGATCGCGAAGAGGATTCGCAAGCACTACATCGTCAACGCCCGGCTGGAGATCGCCAAACGCCCCGACGTCATCCGCAAGATGGAGCAGGCCGGGTTCCTCGCCCTGCTGATCGGCGTCGAGTCGACGCAGGACGCGACGCTCAAGTCGATGGGCAAGGGGTTCACCGTCGAACAGATCCGCCAGCGGTTCGAAGTGCTCCGCAAGTCGAAGATGATCATCAACGCGTATTTCATCGTGGGCAACATCGGCGAAACCGAGGAGCAGATGCTCTCCACCGCGTCGTTCGCCCGATCGATCGGCGTGGACCTGATCCACGTCTCCCGCTTGCGCAACGAGCCGTACTCGGGCCTGAGCGAACTGGTCGAGCAGACGCCGGGCTACCACATCGACGCCGACGGCTTCGTCTATAGCGACGACTACTCGTGCCCAGCACATCGCGAACCTGCGCAAGCGGATCGACAAGCGGTTTCACAGCCCGCTGCACGTGGCGGGCGTGGTGATCAAGCTGCTGCGGATCCTGCACTGGCGCGTGATGGCCAGAGCGGTGCTGACGATCCCCGTCTTCCTGACGCTGCTCATCGCCACGCAGGCAGACCGGAAGTTCCGCAAGTGGATGGATAAGCGGCGAACTGGTCCTCAATATCTGCTCCGCCTTGGCTCAGTTCGAGCGGCGACTGATCCAGGAACGAACGAAAGCCGGTCTGGCGGCAGCTCGAGCACGAGGGCGCAAGGGAGGCCACCCTACCATCAGTCGTGGCCACGCTAAGGAATCAGGGAAAAATAACTTCACCTTGTACCCTCGCCCCTGTGGGGAGAGGGTAGGGTGAGGGGTTAGAGGATCTGGAAGTTATTTTTCCCTGATTCCTAAGGTGATTCTGGCCAACAAGCTGTATTGCGACAAGTCGGTCAGCCTAGAAGACATTTGCGAGACACTGAAGATCTCCAAATCGATGCTCTACCGGTACGTTGCGATGTGTGGCAACCGGGACGTCCGGTCATGAACCCGCAGATTTCGACGAGAAGACTGAGTCGTTGGAGCGATCACATCAAGGCCGAGCGGATTGTCGCTCGCGAACTCCCAGCCGCCCTTGGGGGGCCGGGCGTTCATGTCCGAAGCTCGTCGTCCCAGAATCGATTCCCGCCCCGGTCGACCGACGTGCAAGATCTCTCCTGCGGCGTGGGTCAGTGCAGGCACCGCACAGGCAACTGTATTCGCCGAAGCATTGATGGCGAGCGCGGCCCCGAGGTCTGGATGAAAGGTCCGGATTGATACGGCCCATGCACGAACTCTCCAGCGGGCGATCCCGTTCGGGCCGTCTACGGGCTCCTCCGCGTGTCCCGGGGCGGTGGCTGGTACTACTCTGCTGTAAACTTCTGCTCGCAGCTCTACGGTTCCCAATTGGCGCGCGGTGACGATTACAGCCAGTTGCATCCGACCATTTCCATTTGTTTCGTCAATGGGCGACGGTTCCCGGAACGATCGACTTACCACCGGCGTTTTCGGCTCTTTGACCCGAGCGACCCGCTGCTGCTGACCGAGGACCTGGACATGCACTTGCTGGAGCTTTTCAACTTCGAGCGGGCGTTGGAGGAATTGAGAAATCGACTGGACTTCTGGCTCTACTTCCTCAAAAATGGAGTTGCGTTGGATGCCGACGCGTTGCCCACACCGCTCGACACACAGGAGCTTCGCCAGGCGATGGAGGTGTTGAAGATGTTCTCTCAAGACGAGATGGCGCGTGAACTTTACGAAGTGCGTCTGAGGGCCGAACGAGACGCGAAGATGCGAGAACGAGAGGTCAACCAGGCACGCGCACAGCTTGTCGAATCGCAACAGTTGCGAGCCGAAGCGCAAGAACTGCAAGCCGACGCACAACAGCGTGACGCCGAAGCCGAGCGGGAGACCCTGCAAGAACTGGCACACAGAATCCGTTCTTGTGAACGGCTTGTGGGGCGCCCTGTTACCGACACGACCGAACGGTTGCCTCGGGGCGCGCAGGGGCTACGCGCTCTGGCAGATCAGCTGGAGCGTCAACTGCCGTCGCGCGTCTCGTAGTGACTGAGTTCTGCGCGGCTGGCTATGCAGTCTGCTTGGTGAGGGTGCCGCCCGCGCGTGCGGAGAAACAAAATGTATAGACGACTGGCCGTGGTCCTCGCAATTCTCGCCGTGGCTCTGGGGCGAGACACGATGGAAATCGCCGCCGGGCTTGAGGTGCAGATCCGCAACACGCACGCCGGACCGAAGCTGTATGTGAACGGCGAGCCGAGAACGCCGACCGTGCTGTTTGTCAACCTGCATGACGTCGCAGACCCAGTCCACACGCCTCTGCAGCTGGGCGAAGTTGAGACTGCCGGACGCTATGGCGTGAACCTGGTCTCGCTCACCATCGGCATGCCGTGGCCGCGTGACGGCGAGCCGGCCAATTGGGCCGCAAGCGCTGACCGATGGATCGAAATGGCCCTTCAAGCCAACCCGAACGCCCTGCTGATTCCCCGCATCCCCGTGACGTATCCGCCGGACCGCTGGTTTCAGGAACACCCGGACGAGCGCATGCTCTATGACGACGGTGCGCATGGTCTACCGAGCGTGCACTCCGAAGTGTGGCGCCGCGATGCGGCGCGGCACCTCAAGGCATTGGTCGAGCACCTGGAGGCGAAGTACGGCGACCACATACTCGCCTACCACCCCAGCGGTCAGCATACTGGAGAGTGGTTCTACGATCGCATGTGGGAGGGCCGGACAGCGAGCTTCGAGCCACCGGCGCGGACCGGTTTCCTCCGTTTCCTGAAGGCCAAGTACGGCTCAGACGACGCACTCCGGCGCGCCTGGCGCGACAACACCATATCTCTTGCCTCCGCCGACATCCCGTGCCTTGAGGAGCGTGGTCGTGCCACGCGAGGCGTCTTCCGCGACCCGGTGGCCGAGCGCAAAGTCATCGACTTCGACGAGTTTCGCAATGTGGACATGGCGGATGCCGTCGCACAGCTATGCCAGACGATCAAGCAGGCGGCGCCAAGAAGCTCACGGTCGCCTTCTACGGCTACCCCTTTGAAGTGGCGCCCGCGCCGGCCGGGATACAATCCAGCGGGCATCTCGCGCTGCTGCGCCTCTTGAAGTCACCCGACCTGGATGTGCTGTGTTCGCCGGTCAGCTACCTTGACCGGGGGGCTGGTGGTGGCGGTTACTTCATGGCCCCTGTCGACTCCGTGCAATTGCACGGTAAACTCTGGCTCGTCGAGGATGACACGCGCACCCACCTGTCGGCGCCCCAGTCGGGCTACGGTCGCGCCGGCAACATGCGAGAGACACACGGCGTGCTGGCCCGTAACTTCGGCCACCTCGCGACGCGTGGCACCGCCGTTTGGTGGATGGATCTGCCCGGTGAGGGATGGTTCGCAGGCGATGAGATGTGGCAGTACTTATCCGGGTTGCAGCGTGCCTATTCCGAAGCTCTGGCTGGGCAGATCCCCTACCAGCCGGAGATCGCGGTCGTCGTAGACGAGCAGAGCCCTCTGTATGGCGCTCCGGACGCACGAGTCCTGAAGCCGCTGCTCTACCAGTTCCGCATGCAGTGGTATCGAATCGGCGCCCCGACCGGAATCTACCTCCTTGACGACTTCATCGCTGGTAAGACGCCGCCCGCCCGTTTCACCATCATCTTGAACGCGTTCTGTTTGGATGCGGCCCAGATACGTGCCATCCACCAACGCACAGCACGCAAGGGGTGCGTGACGCTGTGGATGTACGCCCCAGGGTTCATCCGAGGCGACAAGATATCCTCGCGCATATTGCCGAAACGACAGGCGTAACCGTGCGCGAAATCTCCCCACGCGATGGGAGCATCACCGATCAGGCTGGCCGGATGTTTCCGGGCACGTACGGCGCGGTCACTCCGACATTCGCTGTCGTTGATCCGGACGCGGAGGTCATTGCCCGGTACACCGATGGCACCGACATCGCCATCGCCGCGAAGCGCGTCGGCGAGGGTCTGAGCGTTTACTCGGGAGTGCTGCAGATGCCCTCCGGAATGCTCCGCGCGTTAGCGCAGCGGGCGGGCGTGCACGTGTATAGCGAGCAGGACGACGTGGTCATGGCCGGGAGCGACTGGGTCGGGCTACACGCGACGACTGCGGGCGCAAAGACGGTCCGCCTCCCAAGTGCGGCGACCTGTCGTGACGCGGTGTCGGGTGAGATGCTCGGCCCGGCCGAGATCTTTTCGTTCACGTTGCAGGCTGGCGACACGAAACTCCTGCGAGTGGAAAGCCATCCAGGGCTGAAGTAGCTACGCCTGAGCGATGAGTGCGCGGCTTCCAGGACCCACGCGATCCAAAGGCTCCTTGTCGGGTATGCAGGGTCGGATATGCAGAACAATTGGCGGACGCGTTTGGCGTGGTGATCGAGAAACGGGTCTTGTCGGCCAAATTCATGGACTTCACAGGAGAGCGACGCGGCGTAGGAAAGCCGCTAAGGAACGGCTCAGAAATAACTTCCTCAATTCCCTCGCCCCCGTGGGGAGAGGGTAGGGTGAGGGGAAAGAATACACAGTAGTTATTTTGAGCCGTTCCCAAGTCGGGCGTTTTCGCAGGAACGATCACGCGTCGATCAACGCTATCTAGCGGCGGAGATTTGCCGCGCACATCATTGGGGTGGTAGAATCGCGGGCTGGGCGGGCGCTGGGTCCACCGCTGAGACCACCAGGCTATTTCGGGAGAGAACCGTGAATCGCGTCAACCGTCGTAAGTTTCTGCAGTCGGCATCGGTGTGGGGGAGTGTCGCGGGGCTGGCCATCATGAGGCCCGAACAGGTGTGGGGCTCCGTCGCCAACTCCCGCATTAAGCTGGGCGTGGTCGGATGCGGCGGGCGAGGACACTGGATCGCCGGCTTGTTCGCTCAGCATGGCGGCTACGAGATGCATGCCGTGGCTGACTATTTCGGCGAGGTCGCACAAGCTAGTGGCGAGCAACTGCGGGTCGATCCGGCGCGACGGTTCTCCGGTCTTCACGGCTATCAGGCGTTGATGGAAAGTGGAGTTGACGCGGTTGCCTTGGAAACGCCTCCCTACTGTTTTCCAGAACATGTACGACGGGCCGTCGAGTCCGGCTTACACGTCTATATGGCCAAGCCGGTGGCGGTCGACGTACCCGGCACGATGGAAGTTGCCCGTTGCGGCAAGAAGGCTGGAGAGCAAGGACGTTGTTTTCTGATCGATTTTCAGATCCCGACGGACCCGGTCAATCAGGAGGTGGTGCGGCGGATTCGCGACGGCGCGATCGGGCCGTTGGTCATGGTCCGCACGCACTATCTGGCCGGAACGTTCCAAGACCCGCCTATGACCGATTCCATCGCCAGTCGCTTGAGGCACCTGGTTTGGGTCAACGATGTTGCGCTGGGGGGCGGCTATCACGTCAACGCCTGCATTCACGGCGTGGACGGTGGACTCTGGTTGCTTGATCAGCAGCCAGTCGCGGCGACCGGCATGTCTCGTATCGGGCGCCTCGATCCCCATGGCGACAGCCACGATGTCTTCTCGATCTGCTTCGAGTTCGCCGACGGCACGTTCATGAACCACGTCGGCTCTCACCTGAATGCCACTTTCGACGTGCGATGCGTGGCCTATGGTCAAGCTGGAAACGCGGAGATCGGATACGTGGGAACAGGACAGATCAACGCCGGTGCCGCCACGTATGAAGGGGGAGAAATCGAGGACTTGTATCGGGCCGGTGCGGTGCGGAACATTGCCCGCTTCCACGATGCGATTCAGGCGGGAGACACGTCGAATCCTACTTTGGGACCGTCGATCCGCAGCACGCTGGCCACCTTACTCGGCCGTGATGCGGCGGCGCATCGGACGCGGTTGACCATGGAAGAACTGATCCGGGAAAATCGATCCATCCCCGCCGATCTGAGCGGCCTGAAGATGGGCGACTAAACGCTCTCACGCCCGTGCCCTGCGGCTGAACAACTCACGCTCTTGCTTGACTGATGCGCAGTACAGCAGCCATCGGATATTCCCGACAACGCCGACCTGATTGGGCCTGAACAGCTACTGATGGATCTGGTTCCGCTGATCGTTCAGACGGATTCGTCCCGCGTTACGAGAAATTGATTGCCAGTGCTGACGGGCGGTCGATCAGCGATTTCTAACGACGGGTGTACTCCTCGTGGCCTCGGTGGGCACTTGTCCCGTTCCAGCCAGTGCGCCCGCACGCTTATGGACGTTCTGATCCAAAGCAGAACGGGCACCCGGTCAGGCTCAAGCCCGAACAGGCAGGTCTTGCATCAAGGTTGTGAACGTATGCACGGCCCAATGAATCCGGATTATCCACGTAGGGGTCAAGCTCGCGCAAAGTGTTGGTGGGCCTTCACAAGCCGATCAGTTTTCCAGCAACAGTCCGTGTTTGTGCGGGCAGAAAACGAGCGAGCGAAGACCCGCTGAGCAGCACGGCTTGCTCGACCTGCCCTACGAGTTCCGAGAATAATCCGGGTTAACCCCTGCGCAGCGACAGCGCAGCCATTGCCGC
Organism: uncultured Planctomycetota bacterium; assembly: GCA_963700575.1. Classification (GTDB taxonomy): domain Bacteria; phylum Planctomycetota; class Planctomycetia; order Pirellulales; family Pirellulaceae; genus JAJRVM01. Next base: position 157,794 of record CAVOYC010000022.1, read on the forward strand.
CACCACGAACTCTCCGGAAGACCGCGCAGCATAAGCACGTCAGGCGGGAGACGGAGGCGGCTCGCAGAGGACTGGAGACCAGTCGCTTTCAGCTGCACGGCGAAGGTGCTCGGCGCGGGGAGCGACTCTGATGACGCAGCGATCAGCACGGGGCAAGCCGAGAAAAATCTCGTCCAGACCTCACGCAGCGGCGACAGCGAGGTGCGCGGCTAAGAACCCATCGGGTCGAACCGGTCCCCCGCGAAGGGAGAGAAGCTGCAAACCGCCCTTAACAACCGTGGATGCGGGAGATGTTCGTGTTATGCGAACTATTACCCTTGAAAGTTCTTATTTTACGGACTATTATTCAGTCGTCGGCCGATAAGAGGAGGGAGTCGCAGGTGCGGATTATTTCCAAGTCTCGACTGGTTCAGTTTTGGGAGACACCAGGCTCGGAAGACTCCGAGGGACCGTTGATGGCGTGGTACACGCATGTCAACAACAGGACGGTTGACTGGAATAGTTGGGCGGATATCAAGGCGGACTTCGCGTCTGCGAGCCATGTTGGCAACTGTGTTGTTTTCAATATTGGAGGGATTAAGTATCGGCTTATCACTCGCGTGCTTTTCCCCAGTCACAAGGTGTTCATCCTTAAGGTGATGACGCACAAAGAGTACGACGATGGCAAGTGGAAAGAGGAGTGCGGCTGCCATCAGCCGCCACCCAAGAGGAATGCACGTCGCAAAGGAAAAGGAACGTATCTCATGACCACGACGAACTCGTTTCGACTGAAGGGAAAGGTTCGAGATTCGTACCTGGAATGCATCCTTGCCTTTCCGCTGACGACTCTCTCGTCAAACGACCACTTGCTGGCCGCCACAGTTATCATGGACCGCTTGCTGAGCCCAAGGCAAACTGGACCGGGGCCAGCAGGCTTACCTCGATGCCTTGAGTGACTTGGTGGCATCGTACGAAGATGAGCACTTTCCGATGGAACCTGCCTCGGATGCCGATATGCTGCGTCACCTGCTCGACGCCAAAGGCGTCTCGCAGGCGCACTTGCATCGAGAGACCGGCATCGCGAAATCATCGATTTCCGAAGTCCTCGCGGGTAAGAAACCGTTGAGTCGAGCGATGATGCGTAAGTTGGCTGATTATTTTCATGTGGATGTGAGTGTTCTGGCTGCGAATGTCTAGCGTCTCACGCCCTGCCCGGACCTTCCGGCTCGTCCGGAGTTTTCCAGTCCGATAACGCGATTGGGAAACATCAAAACCGATCTCGAACGAGACACACTCGGGGGCTCGCCTACCTTCCAGCCACCGGTGCGGACGTCCGCCCCGCCTCCCCAGGCTACAGGCCTCGGTGCAAGAGGTTGGTTGCGAGTGATGCTATACCCAGCGTCGCAAGGGCCCTCGCTCGATGGGTGCGTAAGCCACTACCAGGGCTTCAATTCGTCAAGCAGGTGCCGCAAGGCGACGGCTCGTATCTTCTTCGACATGTCGAACGAGTGCTCGCCTGCATGAACAACGAAAAGACGCTGTAGCTTCAGGTCGGTCAGAGCGGTCCGCATCGACGGTGTGATGGTTGGAGCCGACGTGCGTTTGACTTCAAATCCCCAACGCCTTCTGCCGCGAACAACCAGTAGGTCGAGTTCGGCACCTGTGTGAGTTGCCCAAAAGTAACAATCGTGAGGCCGTACCGCGAGGAGCCCGGTCACTTGAGAAATCACAAAACCTTCCCATGACGCACCAAGCTTTGGATGAGAGTCGAGGTCGGTTCTGTTGGTGATTCCAAGCAACGCGTGCAACAGGCCGGAGTCGGAAAGGTAGACCTTCGGAGCCTTGACTTGACGCTTCTTGAGGTTTTCATGCCATGGCTGGAGTTGTCTCACAACAAAAGCCGACGTGAGCATATCAAGATAGTGGCGGATGGTCGTGTTGTTCACCCCGAAGTTGCGGGCGAACTCCGAGGCGTTCCAGATTTGGCCGTGATAATGGGCCAGCATCGTCCAGAATCGCCTCAGTGTAGCGGAGCTAACTCGAATGCCAAGCTGCGGCAAGTCTCGTTCGAGAAACGTGCTAATGAAGTCCTCACGCCAGTCCTGGCTTTTTGAGTTTGACGACGCCAAGAAAGAGCGCGGAAGGCCGCCACGAAGCCACAACTTCGAATGGTTCTTGATCCCCACTTCTTCCAAAGAGAATCCGTCGAGTGCGTGAAATGCGATGCGTCCTGCCAACGTTTCATTCCCTTGGCGAAGCATTTCCGGCGAGGCACTGCCCAGCACCAAGAAACGAGTACGGATAGGTCTTCGGTCTGCCAGCACGCGGAGAAGCGGGAACAGGTCGGGCATCCGCTGGATTTCATCCAGCACGACCAGTCCCTTGAGCGGTTCGAGAGCCAGTTCCGGGGCGGCCAACCGGGCGATATCGCGTTGCCGCTCCAAGTCGAAGGCGTGGCAAGGCTGTTTCCACTGCTTTTGCAGGTCCTTTGCCAGCGTCGTCTTGCCGACCTGCCTGGCACCGAGAATGGCGACAACGGGATTGTCCTTCAGGAGCGACCGCAGGCGGGAGAGCTGTTGAGGGCGTCGTATCATGCCAGAATTATACCCTGAAATCTGATGGGTAGCCACCGAGATTTCACGGTGTGTAATTTCTTGGTTGGCCGCGAGGCCGGGTCGTGTCGCCGATGCCGTCGGGGCAGCTTTGACTCGGGCCCTGGGGGGGCGTACCTTCAGCCGACGTGGCGGCCCATGGACCTACTGCACGGACCTGGCCGAGTGGGAATCGGCCTACAACCTGCGGGCAGAACGACACTTCGTCGGCCGCTGGCCCGCAACCTGGCTGCGCAAGGACTGAAATCGACCCTCGCATGGGTGAACACCCGCCGTCAACGTCTCGGGCTGCCGATGATCGGTGTACCGGACGGTGACAACCAGGTCCACGCCCCAACGACTACCAGCACACCGGCACCGCCGGAAATGGGCGCGATCCTGTCGTACCGTGTTGAGTGCTACCATTGTGCCAATATATCCGGATTCGTAAGCTGACCGAATGGCAAAGAAGAAGCCCCCACAATCGGCGATCACACCTGCAGAAATCGAGCAGGCTATTCATGTCGTTCGTGGTCAGCGTGTCATGCTGGATTCGGATCTGGCGAGACTGTACGGCGTGACAACCAGTCGGTTGAACGAGCAGCTATCTCGCAACGAGGATCGCTTCCCGGAGGACTTTGCGTTTCAGCTTACACAGCAAGAGTTTACGGCTTTGATGTCGCAGATTGCGATATCAAAGACCGGCCGCGGTGGACGCCGGAAACGGCCGTGGGTGTTCACCGAACAGGGCGTGGCGATGTTGTCGAGCGTGCTGCGGTCCCAGACCGCTGTGAAAGTCAACATCGAGATCATGCGTACGTTTGTGCGGTTGCGGCGACTGATGGCAACGCCAGGCGAACTCGTCGAACAACTAACGAAGCTTGCGGAAACGGTTCAGCTACACGACGATCAGATTGAGGTGATAGCCCAGGTCTTGCAGCAAATGCTGGACAAACCGGAACCGCCGAAGCGACGTATCGGTTTTCATCAGTCACAAGACAACGCGGCTGAAGACTAGCCTGTGCTACTCAACGGGAAGCATTGCCGACACCGCCCCGAAACGCACGGTCATTGTTTCCGGTTAATAGGAGCCCCAGTTCTTCATTTGTCACGGGGACGACGACTACGCACGCAGCGTACTCAGGTTCCCGCTCGGATCGTCCGGCGTGTGTTCATCCGGCGGCGGTGACTCTTCGTCGAGCGGCCGATGGACCTACTACACGGACTTGGCCGAGTGGGAATCGCTCTACAACTTGCTGGACGAGCGGCATTTCGTCGGCCGCCTGGCCCGCAATCTGACCGAGCGGGGATTGTCCGAAATCCGGCGCGCGGCCCTGGGAATGCAGCTACGGCTGACACCCGCAGGCGTTGCACGGGCGGACCATCGTCATCGGCAAGCCGGCTGCGCAGGTGCTGAAATCGACTGGCCGGTCGTTGCGTGGTAGAATCTAGCGTAGACAGCGTACCACGGACCACGACTGAGGAGTCATCGCCATGTCGAAGCTGGACTATCGCAACATCGAACAAGATTCCAGCCGTTGCGGTGGACAACTCGTGGTCGGCGGAACGCGCGTTCGCGTAGCGATTATCCTGGGCTGCTATCGGCAGGGAATGAGCGTCGAAGAAATCGTCCAGCAATACCCGTCGCTCAAGCCCGCCGACGTTCACGACGCTTTGGCCTACGCCTACGACCATCTTGACGAAATCGAAGCCGACATGGCGGTTGACGAAGTGGCGACGGCTAAGGGTCGCAGCTCGGGGGGGGCACCCTGATGAGCAAGCCGGCGTTCTTCACGGATGAATACACTAGAACGCTCAGCCATTGCCTCGCCGTAACGTGTGCCAGATGAATATGACGATATTGGAAGCTCGACCCCCCAAGGAGCATTGGCATGGGTTCCGAGACCGATAGTACGCAAACCGAATATGCCCATATCATTCACACGCCGGGCATACTCGGTGGCGAAGCGCGCATCGCCGGCCACCGGATCCGAGCACGCGACGTGATGGCGGCACGCGATCGTGGCGGCCTGACTCCTGAGGAAATCGCCGCCACCGTCTATCCCACCCTCACGCTGGCACAGGTCTACGCAGCGCTTGCCTATTGTGAGGACCATCGGGCCGAGATCGAGCGTGCTGTCGCGGACGAAGCCCTGCGCGGTTGAGCAGTTCCGCCGGGATCATCCGGAGTTGGTCCGCGACCAATCATCGCAGAAGGATTGAGTGGTGCTCAGAGGATTCGCTGACGTTCACGTGGTCCATGCGATCGTGCAAGCGCTACGTCAACGGGGAATGGATGTTGTGACTGCCCAGCAGCGAGGGCTTCACGAAGCCGACGATAGCGACTTGCTGGCTGCTGCCCTTGCTGAGGAGCGGGTAATGCTGACCAACGACTCGGACTTCCTGGTGTTGGCGGCGCGTCACTCAGCTAACAACGAGACGTTTGCGCCGATCTATTTCTGGCCACAGCAAGGCCGTCCCGTTGGCGAGATGGTCCGCCGCATCCTGCGCGAGGCAAGCCTGGAAGATTATCACTCCGCATGCTCACAGGTGCATTTCCTCTGAGGGCAACCCGCTTCCGGCTAATCGCGATGCGATCCCCCTGGTTCTGGAATTGGGCGGATCGACGCTATGCCGCCTGGTGGGATTCGCAAGGCCTGCCGTTCGTGCAAGGGCCGAACATGCTGTTTCTCAATTCTGCGACGCCCCGAATTGACGCCGAGGAATGTGCCCTGTTTGCCGCTCCGTGTGACCGTGAAGGTGAACACGGTACTGCCGTTTTTGCCCTCCGTTTTCGACCCGTCGTTGATCAAAAGCCTGGCAGGTGTTGAATCCGCGATGGCGATGAAGACAGTCCCGGTGTCCACACCGCTCTGGCCGTCCTGCACCAGATACGTGAAGCTGTCGCCGCCGAAATAACCGCTCGTGGGTGCGTAGCTGAACGAGCCATTGGGGTTTAACGTCAGCGATCCATGGACGGGCCCCACGTCCAGTAAAGCCGTCAGTGGGTCATTGTTCGGGTCGCTGTCGTTGGCCAGCACGCCAGGGGCGGCCATCGAGAGGGTGTTGCCCTGTTTGATTGAGTACCTGTAATCCGCCGCCGCCGGCGCGACATTCTGGCTCAGACGGGCGACCGTGAGCGACCAGCTGTTGAGCATCCCGGTGTCACCTTTCACATGGTCGTAAAGCTCCAACGTCCGAGCGCCTGAGAGCGTCTTGCCGTTACACGCACTGGTCTGATAGCTTTCCCGCAGCCTCAGGGGCCGGCTGAACAGCGTTTCCCGCGTCCCGTCGGGTCCGGACCAGCACCGCCTCGAGTTCGTTGGGGTCCGAGTGCGAGATGTCCAGGTTGACCATGAGTGCCCCGATGGCCGTGATGCTCGTATCGGCGACGACAATATTGGACGTCGTCAGGCTCGGCGGCGGGATGTTGTGGCACGGTGGCAAGCAAGGTTTACACAACAGCTCGTGCCAGCAGTTCCAGCAACTCACCATCTAACAAATCAGTTTCCTCATCCAGTATGTCCGAAAGCGTGCAGAGTTCGTCAACCTTCTGGCTGTCTCTGGCATTTTTCACTTGCGCTGTAACCAGCGGTTCCAGCACCAGGCTCGCGTCGTAAGCGCAGGCGGAACTCTGGGGCAGCGTTCTTACCAGCGGCTCTTTGGTCGGCAGCGTTACGACATGCGAGGTGGCCGCTGTGCTGGTCGACAATTGTCCGAGCGCCAACGACCCGATCTCGAGTTGTCCCGACCCCGGTGAGCGCCGTGTCCCCGCAGGCAGCGTCGCGTGCATCAGATCACCGGCCACGTCACTGTGGTCATAGCCCAGCAGGTGGCCGATCTCGTGGTTGACCACGGTCAGCAAGTCCACTCGGCCCGCAGCCGGTGCGCCAAGATCGGTGTACCAATCCGCTCCGTCGGCATTCACGTCCAGCGTGATCGTGCTACCTGCGGCCCAACCGAGAATGCCGGCCGGTACGTCAGTTATTTGCACGTGAATCTCCGGCGGCAGGGCCGAAACGATCTGCCGGGACCAGAGCGACAGGGCCTGGCTGACCACGGCTTCGGCCACGTCCTCGGTCAGGTTGGCCTCGGGAGCAGACCAATTGACACTGCCGGCAGCCAGTAGCGTCTGCGGTTTGGCTACGGTAATCTCGGTGCCGCCACTGTCGCCGTCGGGGTCCGTGTTGTCCGCGGGCTCGTACTGCAACGACGCATGCGCGATGTTGGTCGCGGCAAACGTGACATTGTTAATACTTTTGTCCAGATTGCCGCTCAGGACCGTGGCCTGTCCGGCACTGTTGGTGGTCGCCGTACTCGTGAGGCCATTGCTCCACGTTCCCTCGACAGTAGCGTTGGGCACGGGATCGCCAGTTTCGTCATACACCGTGGCGATTACCGTGGCCGCCCATTTGGTCTTGTTCACCCACGTGGCAGAACCGTCCAGGTCGCCCACGTGCAGAGTGGACACGACTGGCTGCGAAGTGACCTCGATGGTGACCGTCGCGATATTCGAGTCCACGGTGCCGTCGTTTGCTTCGTAGGTGAAGCTGTCCGTGCCTGTGAAGCCAGTGTCGGGCGTGTAACTGAACGAACCGTTAGAGTTCAAACTGAGCGTTCCGTGGTCGGGCGGCACGTCCAGCACAGCAGTCACTGGGTCATTGTTCGGGTCGCTGTCGTTGGCCAGCACGCCAGGGGCGGCCACCGACAGCGTGTTGCCCTGTGCGAGCGAGTAGCTGTCATCCGTAGCTACTGGCGGTTGGTTCGAGTTCTGCAACAGGCTCGCGACCGCCTCCGCGGCGAGGGTGCGCGTCGTGGCCACAATCGTCAGATGAGTGAGCTGCACGGTCGCTCGGGCGGGAACCGTGATCTCGTAGGTCCACTGGATGTTGTCCCCTTGGTCGCCGAGCAGTTGTACGGACGTCGGCTCCAGCCCTCCCAGATCGAACGAGTGGACAATCGCCGGCATGCCGCCGTTTTCGTCGCCGTCGTCGGTTCCAGTCCACTGGTCCGTAGTCTGCCAGAGCGTCGTGTTCTGGTTCGACCCGAGATTCCCCACCATCCGCACCGTGGTCGTGATGGAGCTGTCGGTCACGTTTTCGAAGACATCGACCGTTTGCGCATAGTCGTAGCTGCCGGTGTCCGGCACCGTGATCTCGCGGTGAACGTATAGCCCGGCCAGAGTTACAGTGGGAGTGACCAGTGTGCGAACCTCGTTTGTCAGATAGCTTCCCTGCGTACCGGCCGAGTAGTCCGCCACGCCGACCCGCAATCGATTCAAGCCGTCGAACGCGCCGTCGGCCCCTGCCACAAGCTGTCCCGCGCCGGGTCCCGTGGCCTGTATGCCGAACGTGAAACCGTTGGCGGAGTCAAACTCGTGAAGGGCCTCGCGGTCAACGGTCGAGGCAAAACCGCTCCCTTCCGTGTTCAAGAGTAACCCTATGGTAGCTCCCGGCCAGCTGAGGACCGCGAGGTCATCGAATTCATCCTCGTCGCCGTTGAAGTCCCCTACTACCACGCACCGTGGAAAAGTGTCGAGCGGGGCGTACAGTACCGCCAATTGGAACTCGCCCGCCCCACTTTCTCCCTTGTTCAGGAGGACCCCGACTGGGCCGTTGGATGTCAAGTTAGTGACGGCCAAGTCCTGAAAGTCGTCGCCATTGAAGTCCCCTGCCGCCAATGAAATGGGATATGTACCGCCGGACCCGTAGGTCAGCGCGGCAGCGAACTTGCCGTCGCCGTTTCCGATCAAGATACCCACGTTGCCGCTGGCGTAGTTGGCCACGGCCAGGTCCTGTTTCCCATCGCGGTTGAAATCCGCCATGGTGATCGATCGGGGTGCCGTCCCGCCAGAACCATACTTGACCGCTTTGGCGAATCCGCCTGAGCCATTACCGAGCAGGACCGCCACGTTGTCGCTCATAGCGTTGGCCACGGCTATATCAGATTCCTGTTGAAGTCTCCCACCGTCACGCTCGCCGGTTCCCTGCCACCAGAACCGTACGTGACTGCTGTTGGGAATTCGCCCGACCATTGCCGAGCAGATCCCGATGTTGTCGCCGTTGGCGACGGTCAGATCCTGGTTGCCGTCGTTATTGAAGTCCCCTACTGCCAAGGAACTGGGGTTGTCACCGCCCGAGCCGTAGGTCACAGCCGCGGCCAATCCCCAATCACCGGACTGGTTAACGTAGCTGAGCAATATCCCGATGCTGCCGTTCGTACTATTAGCGACAGCCAGGTCCTGATAGCCATCGTTATTAAAATCACCTACGGTCACGGACGCGGAATCATTCTCGCCGGGATTAGGGACTCCCGAACTAAAGGTGACTGCCGGGGCGAATCCACCTTGACCGTTGCCCAACAGGATCCCCACGCAGCCGTTTCCCCGATTGGCGACAGCCAGGTCCTGGTCGCCATCGCTGTCGAAATCACCCACAGCGATGGCATTGGCTGAGCCGCCGGACTCGTGGGTGATCGCTGAGGCAAATCCCCCTGTTCCATTGCCCAACAGCACACCGACGTTGCCCGCGTCGAAATTGGCGACCGCGACGTCCGGGTAAGTGTCGCCATTGAAGTTGCCCACCGCCACGAAACGGGCACCCCAGCCGCCGGAATCATACGTCTGCGAGACTTCAAATCCCCCTGCGCCATCGCCCACAAACAGCGTCACCGTTCCACTTTCCCCCGTGATGACGAGGTCATCGATCTCGTCGCTATTGAAGTCGCCCGCAGCGATGCCGTAGCTTCGCATATACGGGCCGGTCGGGAACACGGGGACCACGTCCGCTTTAGGCGGGACAACGGCAAATTCCCAGCGCCAGTCGCCACCGGCCAAGCCCTCATTCGCCTCATTGGTGATCGTGTCGCGAACAGTCAAGCGGTACACGCCGTCCGAGAGCCCCGTGAAGCGGACGGTGGCTGTCGCATGCGAAGTATCGGAGTACTCGGCCGATAGCACGTGGATGGTGTCATCGTCCGTGCCCAACGATCCGTCCGGCCCGAGGCTGCGGAGTTGGTAGTTGGCTGCCTCTCCAGCCCCGCTGACGGGCTCGCTGAAATGGATCTCTACACTGCTCGTCCCCGCGGGCAGAGTTTCTATCTCGAGTGGCTGCGGGGAAGTAACAATCGGCGCCAGCAAGTTGCGGGTTTCCAGTTGCTCGAAACGCAAGGGCAATAACCCGCCGAAAGCCCGTTGTCGGGACGTCCGCCGCCGCGTCTTGACGTGGTGTGCCAGCCGATTCTTCAAGCTTGTCCGGTTCATGTGAAGTCCTCCTAGAGTGCGTAAGGACTCGTGCACGAGCGATCGGCCTGCGCTACAATAGGAAAAGCTCTGGCCTCCAGGCGCGCAGACCGAACCGCGTGGAGGCTGGCTCCGGCCGGTGAGTTGACTGCTGAGCGGCATTTGCTCACCGGCCGCTCTTAATTCATGTCAGGCATCGTGATTCAGTCATGGTCACAAATGGCCACTTCTCTGGGTGCAGCCCAGACCCTGTCTAACCGCTGGCCCAGAGTTCCGAGCGGCAGGCAGGCTTCCACCTCGCAACCGGTCAGCCATCGCTCGGAACGGCGGGCCGCGCGCTGAGGAGCTGGTTCCCTGACGGGACCACCCGCAGCCAATGACCGCTTGCACAACGTCCGTACGAGCGTCGCTCGGTCACATCCGTGATCAGCATGTCGTCAGGTGCGGGCTCGGCTTCCACCCGCCGGCCTCCAGCGCGGAGCCCGGCGGAGGCTGCTGAAAAAGCCATGTCTCATCCCCCTGCCACGTAGCGCCGCACAGCGTCATCAGGTCGCACGTCGGCCACTCGACTCGTTTTTCAACAGCCTCTGCGTTCTCGGTTACACATCAATTAGCCTCGTTGTTGTTACGATGACTCGTGTCCGTCTCCTTCTCGATAGGGCCAATCAACACTTCAGCCTCCCGGCGAATCACTTCGAACTCAACCCAGTCCCGCGCAAGAGAATCGAGCGGTTTTCCACGTTGCCCCTCCTGGGCTTTCGCCAGATACTCGCGAGCCTGGTCCGAATCACCCGCATGATGATGGACCAGGGCTAACCCCAACCAACAGTGAATGCGCCCCGGCCATTCACATTCTCCCGCCGCCTCTAAACACTGGATGGCTTCGTCGAACTGTCCCGCGCGATAATGAGCCATCCCCAGATTGTGTGTGCCCCACGGCTCCCGATAGGCGCCTGGTGCTGCGGCACGGCGGGCAATTGCGACTATCTGCAGAGGATCGACGCCTGCATCGGGTGCGAGCGTGCAGGCGCGGACGATCGAGAAAGCGTCCGCACTGAATCGCTCCAGCATCTCGGCACATGCCTGGCGGTATTCTGCAGTCCGATCGGACATCAAGCAGGATGCCGGTGCGCACCATCGCCACGTTGGCGGGAAGGGTGCACCAATCGTCCGGATCAACGGATTTGGTTTTCAGCAGTCGCTCATAGTCGCGCAAAGCATCTTCTTTCCGTTCCCCCTGCAGATAGGCGACGCCGCGCAGTTGCAGCGCCTTGCGGAAAAGGAAACTCCCTTCCTGCGACCGTTCGAGGACGTTTGTGAAGTCCGCCGCGGCCCTTTCATAGTCACCGATGTGGCGGTATGCTTCGCCTCGCCCGATATAGTGCGCAAGGTTGGACGGGTCGCCGCGAACCGCCAGGTCGAAACCGGCCAGCGCCTGGCGGTAGGCCGTCTCCTGTGCTTCACACCGCACTAACGCGCCGCACGCGCGCCCCCGTTGGAGCTGGTGCATGGCTAACCAGTAGTGGCTGTCGGCGTCCTCGGGGCAGAGAACAAGGAGTCTTTCCCGCACGGAAATGGCGACGCGATGAGTCATTTCGGCTTCGCAGGGAAAAATGTCCAGCTGCAATTTCGTGAAGGCCTTCCCGGCCTGGCGCAGCACCGCAGGATCGTCCCTGCTTTCGCTTAGCAGCTGCTGATGGAGATCCAAACCCGTTTCCAGCAACCGCCGGCGTTCGGCCGCGAAGCCGGGTTGTCGGAGATTGCCGCTGAACACGAGGCTGAGCATCGAAGGCACCGCGTCCGGATGCGCAGGTCCCAGTTGCTTGAGCGAGGTCGTGATGGCCCTTCTCACCGAGGAAAACTCATCGTCCGGTTCGACGCGTATGGCCTCGCGGTACTGAGCAAGGCCTTCGTCCATGCGCCCCAGCTCCATCAAGCGCGACCCCAGTTCGGCGCTGGATTCCATACTCCGGCTGTAAGGCTACCACCACAGTCAGGTAACGGACTGCTTCCTCGCGCTGCGGCGGCTTGGCAGCGATAAACGCATTGACAAGCCATCGGTTCACCTTCACGTCAGCTGGGTGCCGTTGCCATACCCGTCGTAGAAAGTCGATCTGTTTGTCCGAGGCTTTCAGACTGGAGGCCAGCTTCGTCAGAGCGAGGACTGACTGCCGCTTGATGTCCGCTTCGTCGGCCAGCTTCACCAGTTCTGTTTGTCCTTTCGGTTCGTACTCACGTTGGATGGCATGCCGCAGCTGGCGCCGCCAAGGGTCTTCGTCCGCCGCCTCGACGACCGCGAACAGCCACGCCCAAGTCGGGTCGCGCGACATCTCGCAGATCTGCGTCTCGCCCCCGCGGAAAAATGCCACACGCACCACCGTTCCCGGTTCGCCACGCAACAGCTCCAAGATCTCGGGAAGCGTCATCTGATGGGTGTCCACCATCTCTCCCTCACGCCCTTGGCCAATGCCGACCAGTCGATCCAGCTTCCGCAAGCGGCCGTCACGCGCTGCCGGACCTTGATGGAAGACGCTATTAACGAAGAGCCGATTGGACATGGAATCCTGTGCTAGAGCGATTCCGACCGGAGTTTGAGCCATGAACAACAACTCCTGCAGTGCCGCGAGCAGTTGCTCACGCACGGCCGGGGGCTTGGTGTTGATGAGGGCCGCAGTCTGCTCGGGTGTTCCTTGCCCGATGTCCAGGCCATAGGCCTCCAGAGCCTCGATCAGAAACGATCCCTGGTTGGTGTAGTTGCTAGATTCTCGCGGCCACGCCTGATCCAAGTCGGCCAGCAGCTTCGTGTCTCGCTGTTGCTGATCCAGCTCGGCCAGCAGGTCCCGCACTTGAGCGACAAGCTGCGGAGCAGCCGGACCAGTCTCGGCCAACGCCACGGCCCGCTGCACTTGTTCCCGAGCGAGTGACAAAGCGCTTTGGTCGCCGGGCACGTCGGCCGCGACCTGCCCGCGCAGTCGCGTCGCTTCGGCTGAGCGCGCTGTTGATTCCCGTCTGCACGTCTAGCCGCCGTTGGGCCAGTTCACCCCGACTGAGAGCTGCGTCGCGCTGTGCGAACGCCACGAGCGTGGTCGATACCAGCAGGATGGCCGCCATCGCTGCCGCCGTGGATACCACTGATCTGTGCCGTCGCACCCATTTCCCGGTCCGGTCGAGCCAGCTCGGTGGCCGGGCCTGGATCGGCTCGCCGCTGAGAAACCGTCGCACCTCCTCCGCCAGATCTTTGGCCGTGGCGTACCGCCGCTCGGCGTCCTTTTCCAGCGCCTTCATCACGATCCAGTCCAGGTCGGACCGCAACAAATGGCTCAATCGCACCCGATCTATCTTCCGCCGGCTGGAAATCGTGCTGGCCCGCTCCGCATCCAACGTACTGATCCGTGCGCTGGGGGCCGGCAGGTCCTCGCTGCCGATCGCCGCACACAGCTGGTCATAGTTTCGCGCTGCGCAGTCGTTCCTTCTCCAGCGGTGTGGTCCCCGTGAGCATCTCGTACAGCATCACGCCCAGCGAGTAGATGTCACTGCGCGTATCCACGTCCTGACCGTTGTGCCCCGCCTGCTCTGGGCTCATGTACATGGGTGTCCCTACCAGCTGACCCAGGCCGGTGACCGTCGTCCGTTCCGTGAGTCGCTGCTCCCGTGGCCTTGGCGACGCCGAAATCGATGACCTTCGGAACCGGTGCGTCCTCGTTTTCTGCGACCAGCACGTTGGACGGCTTGAGGTCGCGATGGATGATCCCCTTGTGATGGGCATGTTGGACGGCCTGGCAGACGGTCCACAAACAACTCCAACCGCTCCCGGATGGTTAACTCGTGCTGGTCGCAATAATCCGTAATCGGCACGCCGTGAACCAGTTCCATCACAAAGTAGGGCCGGCCCGACTCAGTCGCTCCCGCATCGAAAACGTGGGCAATGTTGGGATGGTCCATCAACGCCAGCGCCTCGCGTTCGGTCTCGAAGCGGGCGATCACTTCCCGCGTATCCATGCCGGGTTTGATGATCTTCAAGGCTACTTGGCGGCGCATCGGCTGCTGCTGTTCGGCCAGGTAGACCACGCCGAAGCCGCCTTCGCCGATTTCCTGGATCAGCTTGTAAGGGCCGATCTGTGTGCCGGGGCGTTCGGCGATGGGTTGGTCGAGGGTGTGCTCCACCCCAGCAGCTGCAACCCCCTGCAAAAAGCTGCCCGCCTCGTCATGAGAGCAGAGAAGAGCCTCCACCCGTCCACGAAGCGACTCTGTCATTTCCGCAAGCCTCCGCTAGATACGCTTGTCGCTCGCCAGCATCGGCAAAATCGAGCGATCTCTCGAAAATCTCGCGTTCGTCCATACCGGTGTTCCCAACCATATCAGCTGCCTCCAGAGGACAATGCAAGTTTCCGCGGCGAAGCCCGCCAGAAAAAAAATGGAAATTCTTGGCGGCGGCTTCATTGCTCCCGTAGTGCCTGATGCAGCCATGCACGCGCGTAAGCCCAACGCCGTTCAACAGTTCGTGGGGACAATCCCAGGAGGTCAGCAATCTGAGGAAGAGAAAGTCCCGCAAAGTACTTGAGCTGGACCACCTCGGCAGCAGTCTTATCGGTGTCAGAAAGCCGTGCCAGGGCCTCGTTGAGGGCCGAGATGCTGAACTTTGGGAGAATCCGTCAGAGCAAGATGGGCGTCCAAATCGACTCGCTCAAGGTCTCCACCATGTTTGGGCCGCTGCTTGCGAAGGGCATTATTGACGAGAATCCTTCGCATCGACTCCGCGGCCGCCGCGAAGAAATGCGCCCGCGAATCCCACTTCTGAGCCTTCTCCACGTCGACCAGCCGTATGTACGCTTCATGCACCAGCGCCGTGGCCTGGAGCGTCTGCCCAGGCCTTTCCTGGGCCATTTTCTGGGCGGCCAGCTTGCGGAGTTCGTCGTACACGAGGGGCAGAAGTTGCTCGGCGGCCGACGGATCACCGTCATTGATCTGCGACAGAATGCGTGTAACATCGGTCATGGCCGTTACCCGCCCGCGCCAATCCGCCCATCGGTGATTCTATCACGCTGTTTGGCCCACACCGCCACGCTCTCCCCCGGGGAAAGTAGCAGAGCGGGCTCCCCTATGGGAAGCAGCGAGTCTCGTTTCATTCGGATTTGTGCAGGGGTTGCGACAGATTGAACGCTCGCAACAGGCGATAACCCAGGCGGCGCGAGAGTCGGAGAGGGCCGAGAGTTCGGCGCGAAATGACGACTGGGAGACGGCCACGTGTCATCACAATGATGGCAATCGAAATGCGTTCTCTGGTTGGTCCTTTGAGGATCGGTCCTTGCTGCGGTCGACAACACCGAACGCAATCAGCATCCACGCCAACTCGCGGCGGTTGGGTAACACCCCCAGTGTCGCGCACAAGCACTACCTAACAGTGACCGATGAGCACTTCGCGGCGGCATCCAAAACTGGGGATAAACTGGGGATGCAAACGCTCGCAGCACCTCGCAACGACGCGCACAAGAAAACCCGCACCGTGCCATGAAGTGCGGGAAAACGCGTGTTTCTCGGAGGTGGTGGGCATTCTGGAAAATGCCCGAGTAGCGGAGGAGGGACTCGAACCCCCGACACGCGGATTATGATTCAACGGGTGAGTGGCGAAATCCCCGAGAAAAACACACATTCTGAAAACCGCGCTGCAGCTGGCGCAGCAGTTGGTTCCGAAATCGACCCAATCGACGCCGATTTAAAGGTGATCGTCCAGCGGTGGGCGGAACTGCCCGACGCGGTGAAGGCCGGCATCGTGGCGATGGTCCGAACCTGCTGAATGCTCCACATTCGCTCCTCACCGCTCTCAGACGGGGTCGTTGCACGATGAAAGTGTTACAACCTCTACCTTCCACAAAGCTCCACATCCCTCCAGCAGGTGGTGCATAGTCGTTTATTGAAACCTGTCTTGAATAAACGGGCCAAGTAACACCATACTAAAGCGGTGCTTTAACAAGCGGGCTGACACCCGTCTGTATTAAAGGAACGTCGGATTATGGCACCCACAAGATCAGAGCAAGCAGACTCCTCCCGCGCGGGGAGATACGTGTTGCAGCCGACCGATTACCGCGCCTTCATCCCTGCTCCACTGCCCCCAGATCCACCAATCCAAATTTCCGAAAAAATACAAGTGCTCCTTTCCCAGGCCGACCGCGCTCTCGGTCGCCTGGACGGGTCGATACAGACGCTCCCCCACCCCGACCTATTCGTCTACATGTACGTTCGTAAGGAAGCAGTGCTGTCGAGTCAGATCGAGGGTACTCAGAGTTCAT
The DNA here is from genome assembly GCA_963700575.1 of uncultured Planctomycetota bacterium. Lineage (GTDB taxonomy): Bacteria > Planctomycetota > Planctomycetia > Pirellulales > Pirellulaceae > JAJRVM01. The sequence goes on from CAVOYC010000022.1 coordinate 173,891, forward strand.
TGCAGGACGTACTGGCGGCCGAGGCTCGGATCCTGGCACCAGACCGACCAAGCGACGTGAACGAGGTCGTCAATTATGTCCGGGCAATGAACCACGGGCTGTCGTTGCTCACCGAACTTCCCGTTTGTATCCGCCTGATACGGGAAATCCACTCGAAACTTCTTGAAGGTGTTCGTGGCTCGCACTTGACTCCCGGCGAGATACGCACAACTCAGAACTGGATTGGAGCCGGCGGATGCACGCTCAATGAGGCGACCTATGTTCCTCCGCCACCACATGAAGTTGCGGAGCATTTGGCCCAGTTCGAGAAATTCCTGCATTCCGACCCGCACCTGCCCCTGCTGATTAAGATCGGCTTGGCTCACGCCCAGTTCGAGACAATCCACCCCTTCCTGGACGGCAACGGACGTGTTGGCCGACTCCTGATCACCTTTCTGCTGTGCGAGCAACAAGTCTTGTTGAAGCCCGTTCTGTACTTGTCCTATTATTTCAAGCAACATCGCCAGACCTACTACGATCACCTTCAGGCGGTACGCGACGCGGGCGAATGGGAGACATGGATCCAGTTCTTCCTGCGCGGTGTCATCGAAGTGAGCCAACAGGCGACGGACACAGCTCGCAGAATTCTGCAGCTACGTGAGGATCATCGGCAATTCATTACTGAGAATCTCGGCCGTGCAGCAGGGAACGGGCATCGCGTGTTGGAACACCTGTACCAGAATCCAATCGTTTCCGTTAACGATGTCCAGTCGTTGATTGGGACTACGTATCCTGCCGCAAACAACCTTGTCGCAAATTTGGCTAACGGTGGCATTTTGCACGAGTTTACGGGGCAAGCTCGTAACCGGAGGTTCATCTACCGCAGTTACATTCGTCTGTTCCAGGAGCCTGAAACTACGGGAAACCAGAGCTGACTTCAGCCGAATCGTTCACGAGGTATCTGAACGACTGCGGTATCCGATTGAAGAAAGGCGGTCCGAAAGCCGCCGGCGGTTCGGTTGTCCGGCGGTCTGATTTGTAGAAATCGGACCAAATCGGACCACTCTGAAGGTTTTTCCGTGGTTTTTCGTTCCGCAAAACACGGGGTTTCCGTGTTTCTGGTCTGCGGTCCAGCGGTCCGATTTGTGGTCTGCGTATGGCGAGCGCTGGCAGTCACAAGCCGTGACGGTGTTTGCCTGGCACCTGACCACAGGGACAGACAATGCCCCGCCAAACCGCAAACGCCGATGCGATCACTGACGGTCGCGGGCGGGCGATGCTGTCGGTTGATGACATCGCAAAAGACTATCTCGGTTGTTCGTCGCGACACGTTCGCAGGCTTGCCGATGCCGGCCGAATGCCTAGGCCGATCAAACTAGGTTCGCTGGTTCGCTGGCCGCGATCGGTGATCGAACAATGGATCGCTGACGGTTGCCCCAAGGCCGCACGAATGCGGCAAGGGGGCGACGATGCGAAGTAGCACCCCTACCAAGCCGGCCCTACTGCTGACGCCCCAACAAGCTGCCGAGGCCCTGGCGATTAGCCCGCGCAAGTTGTGGGGCATGACCGCATCCGGCGAGATTCCGCACATTCGGCTAGGCCGATGCGTGCGGTATCCGGTCGATGACCTGCAACGCTGGATCGACGAACAGAAGGAAGGGGGCGCGGCATGACTTGGCAAGCCTCCCCAAAGTGTGAAAAGTGCAGCCGATACCCAGTCAAGGTCTTTCGCGTCCAGGTTGGCGAATCGGTCATCGACGTTTGCGGTCGGTGCCTTCAGCAGATCGCCAAGGACAAGAAGAAAGCAAAGCGGCGTGACCTGCCCGGACAGACGCGGTTCATGTTCATGGATGAGACGAAGTGAAAGAGGCCGGCGCACCCCACCACGGATGGCCGGCCCTTTCTGTTTCCGAGTTACTCAATTCTAAATGTTTCCGAGGATATAAATGACTACCAAACAGACAAAAGTCGAAAACGACAAACCGGCTGATCCCTTCGATCCGGCTCGGTTGCGGCTGACCGAATCGACGCAGATCGGCGTGAAGAAAGCCGTGACGGTGATTTCCTGCGGGAAGCCGAACCGGCAACAATTCGTTCGCGTGCATCCGTCCGAAGATTATCGGATGCAGACGGCCTTGTTCACGGATGAAGTGAACCGCGAAGCGTATCTTGTCGCCCCGGAATTGTGGGATGAACTGGCCGGCGAGATTCAGCCGACCTTCCTGTTCGCGGCATCACCAAGACCACGAACAACGTGTTCTTGTGGCCGGTGCGGGTGCCCGATACCGATGGCCGGCGAAACAACTGGCACTTGTCCGCGCTGCGGGCTGCTGAGTTGGCGATGACGAAATGGGTGCGGGTGCAGGCGAACATGGCAGACGGCAAGTATGACGTGTTCGAGGCGACTGGCACGATTCCCGATCCCGAATGGCCCGATATGTCCTTCCGCGACATGCTGCAACTCTGTTTCGATGATCGTTTCATCGACTCGCTCGACCATCCGATCCTGAAGCAGTTGCGGGGGGAGGTGTGACGTGGATCGGCTGCGCCATTACCGTGAGGTGTGGCTGGTCGATTTCGAGTTTTCCGCGCCCGATGGCGAACGGCCTACCCCCGTTTGCCTCGTGGCGCGGGAATACTTCTCGAACCGATTGGTTCGTCTGTTTGCGGACGAACTGCAAGATCGGCCACCATTCCCGACCGACGATAACACTTTGTTCGTGGCCTACTTCGCCAGCGCGGAAATCGGTTGCTTCCTGGCCCTCGGTTGGGAACTGCCGCGAAGGATTCTCGACTTGTGGACCGAACAACGTGTTCGCACGAATGGCCGGCCCGGTGTGAAGCGCGGCCTACTTGATACGCTGGCATACTATCGGTCTTGATTCGATCGCAGCGGTCGAGAAGGCCGAGCTGCGGGAACTGGCGATGCGGGGCGGCCCGTACACGACAGTCCGAGCGGGTGGCCCTTCTCGACTATTGTCAAACGGACGTGGACGCCCTGGCCGGCCTGCTGCCTGCGATGCTGCCCGGGATCGACTTACCCCGCGCCCTGCTTCGCGGTCGGTACATGGCAGCGGTGGCCCGCATGGAGTTTGCCGGCATTCCCATCGACGCGGAGGCCCTCGGCCTGCTGCGGCGGAATTGGGATGCAATCAAGGATCGGCTGATTGCTGACGTGGATCGGGACTATGGCGTGTTCGATGGTCGGACGTTCAAGCAGGAACGATTTGCGCGGTGGCTGGTCGAACATCGCATCCCCTGGCCCCGAACACCTGACGGGCGGCTGGCCCTGGATCGGGACACCTTTCGCCAGCAGGCCCGGAAGTATCCCCAGGTATCGGCCCTGCGGGAACTGCGCCATTCGTTGTCGGAAATGAAACTGGAAAAACTGGCGGTCGGATCGGACGGCCGGAATCGGTGCCTGCTGTCGCCCTTCGGTTCGCGGACCGGGCGAAACCAGCCATCGAACAATCGGTTTATCTTCGGTCCTTCGGTGTGGCTGCGGGGTCTGATCAAGCCGACCGAGGGCCACGCGGTGGCCTATGTCGATTGGTCGCAACAGGAACTGGGGATTGCAGCGGCCCTGTCCGGTGATGCGGCCATGATGCAAGCCTACGGCAGCGGCGATCCCTACCTGGCATTTGCCAAGCAGGCCGGCGCGGTCCCGCCCGATGCGACGAAGGATTCCCACCCGGTCGAACGCAATCGGTTCAAGGTGTGCGCCCTGGCCGTGCAATACGGGATGCAGGAACACGGACTGGCGCAGGCCCTCGGGGAGCAAACCGCGATGGCCCGAAATCTCTTGCAGGCCCATCGGGATACCTACCGGGACTTCTGGCGATGGTCGCAACTGCAAGTGGATCGGGCCATGCTGACCGGTTGGATGCAGACGGTGTTCGGCTGGCGGCTGCTGACTTCGGACGAATCGAATCCCCGATCCCTGGCAAACTTCCCGATGCAGGCCAACGGCGCGGAAATGATGCGGCTGGCCTGTTCGATGGCGACCGAGGCCGGCATCCGAGTCTGCGCCCCGGTCCATGATGCCATTCTGATCGAAGGGCCGGCTGACGAAATCGACCACGTTGTTCGTCACACCCAATCCATCATGGCCGAGGCCAGCCGGATCGTTCTTGGATGGGTTCGAGCTGGCGACCGATGCCGAAGTGGTCCGATGGCCGGCCCGGTACATGGACGAAAAACGCGGTCGGGTGATGTGGGATCGGGTGCTGAAACTGGCCCAGGCCGAGCGAAGAACATGGGACAAACTGGCCGACCGAAAGTGACAAAACTGGCCGACCAGAACGGCCAGTTTGTCCCACCCGTACAGTCTTATAGATAAGTCTTATAGAGAGAGTCTCTTTATATAGGTAGGTAGGCAGGGATGATCGACCTGACACGGTTTGCGGGGACAGACCAAGACGTTCACGGATTGTTGGATCGGCAGCAGGCCCTTCGGTCCGAGGCCCGAGGCGCAGAAGCGGAAGGTCGCCGACGGCTCGCCCAATCCCCAAACACGAACAGGGTGGTCGGTTCGTTCGTGGCCCGATCCCCTACGAATGGCTGCGGGCGGCGAACCGAACGGACAAAGCACATCACAAGCACCACGCAATTCATCCGATGGATTGCCGACCATGCCGGATTCAAAACGGCATCCGACATTAGCGCCGATGGTGTGAATCGGTACGCCGGCAAACTGCGTGATGAAGGGCGAGCGGCCCGGACGATTCAAGCCCACCTGAACGCGATCAAAGCATTCACCAAATGGCTGACCGAGCATCACAAGCTACCCCGCGATCCCCTGGCATCGGTGAAGAAACCCAACCCCAAGGCCGACCGACGGCGGGAACGGCGAATGCTGCTGCCCGAGGAATGGCGGCTGCTGGAAACGGCAACCGAAGCCGGCCCGGAACGGTACGGGATGACGGGCGGCGAACGGCTGCTGCTGTACCGCACGGCGATCCAAACCGGCCTGCGATCAAACGAACTGCGAAGCCTGACCCGAGGCCGGCTGTACTTCGATTCCGACCCGCCCTACATCACCTGCAAAGCCGGATCGACGAAGAACCGGAAGGATGCCCGGCAGTACATTCAACCCGAGCTGGCGGCGAGTCTGAAAGCCCACATCGCGACGAAGGCCCCCAAGGCCCCGGTATTCAACCTGCCCCACGAAACGAACCTGGCCCGGATGCTGCGGGATGATCTGGCCGAGGCCCGCAAACAGTGGCTGTCCGAAGCAAAGGACGATCCCCAGGAATACGCCCAACGGCAGCAAAGCGACTTCCTGACCGACGCCAACCACGAAGGCGAGATTACCGACTTCCATTCCCTGCGGCATACCTGCGGCGCGTGGCTGGCGATGACCGGCGCACACCCCAAGGTGGTGCAACAAGTGATGCGGCATCAATCCATCACGTTGACGATGGACACCTACGGGCATTTGTTCCCCGGACAAGAGGCCGACGCGGTAGGCCGGATGCGGCAAATGCTGGTCGATCAGCAACCCGCCCCCGAGGCCCTGCGGGCGACCGGAACGGATAACCACACGGCCAAAGGCGCGCAGCAGCCTGGCGCAGCAGTCAGGACGCGAAACGCGGCGATCGGCTGCGAAGCGGTGCGAAGGAGGGAAGCGAAGCCGACGCGCAAAAGAAAACGCCCAAGCCTTTACAAATTGCGGACTTAGGCGATGGCGTGCGAGACGATGCGACGAATCGCGAAAGTAGCGGAGGAGGGACTCGAACCCCCGACACGCGGATTATGATTCCGCTGCTCTAACCAACTGAGCTACTCCGCCGAAGTGCTTTATTATCAAGTGCTTGGAGCGATTCCTGAGGCCGGACCCAATCGGCCGGGGTACCTGAAAAGGGCCCAGTTCCCGCAACGTGCCCACGCTGCCGATTATACGATCGGCGACGCACCGAAACCAATTCATGGCGCGACAGCCTCGGTGTGCGATATTCTACAACATGCCCTTTGCGCACGAAATCCCCAGAACATCAGACCCAAGAAAGAGTGCGCGAGGACCCGCCTGCTGCGTGGCTTGCTCTATCCATTTCCGTGTTCTGTGAATGATCCGGGTTCGCCAAATTCCGCGGGCCGAGGTACCGGAATTCCCTTTGATTCGTGATCATCCGAGCATCCGCCGGTAGTGGTCCGGAAGTTGCCCCGACCGGCCTGGCTGCACGCTGGTCGCTTGAGGTTTACTTGGGCAAATCCTGGCGATACTCATCAACCTGTAGTCCGATCTGGTCACACGGGATGTTTTCAAATCCGTGTCGCAGCGGTAAGGCGTCCGGTTTGAGTCGAAAATCCATCTTCTCCGGCGCCACGAAGCCGGGGTCGGAGCCCACGAAGTTGTTGTCTAGCCGGATCCACTGCTGGTTCGCGTGCCAGCCGACCTCCAACCACTTGCCCACACAAATATTGCGAGCCACAACGTTGTCTTCGGGAGGAATGCCGTCGGTGGTTGCATAGTAACGGTCGAGGTTCTTAATCGCCGGATAAGTTTTGCGATAGAGCTCTTGCGGCACGGTATTCATCTGCTTCTTCATATAGTCATAGACCATGTTGAACCAGACAGGCGATTTATCCAGACCGCGACCGTCCATGCGCAGGGCTGGATCGCAGTCGACAAATACGTTGTTCTCGACACGATGATCCCGTCCGCCGCCGATGAACATCGCCCAATGCACCTTGAAAAAGACGTTGCCGAAGACTTCGGTACCGCTCACGCAGTCATCCATATAGACACCCATCGAGCCCATGCCCACGCCACCGGTGTGATGAATGAAATTGTGACGGATACGATTTCCCCGACAGGTCCAATCGCGTCCCGTGTAGATGGCGCCGACATCGCCGGTCTCCAACGCGATATGATGGATTTCATTAAAGTCGATCAGATGTTCATTACCGCCAAACAGGATTGCGCAATGTGGATGGTCATGTATCAGATTGTGTGAGACGCGCATTCCCACGCCACTGATCAGTACCGCGGGCACGTAGCATTTGGACCAGCGTCCCTGGCGCACGAAATGGCAATTCTCGACGAAGTGACCGCCCGGCGTAAGCGTCTGCCGATCGCCGCCTGACAGTACGACACCGCCGTCGCCGGTGTCAAAAATGTCACAGCTCACCACGCCGTGACCGGTGCCACCTTCGATACGCACCCCCCAATTACCTATGTTTCTCAGCTGACAGTCAACAAGGCGATTGTTCTCTCCACCGCGGATCTCGACGGCGTTGGAGCGAGTGGCTTCGAGTGTCAGACCTTGAAATGTCGTGTGCGACACGTCGGTCAGCTTCACGATCGGCTGGTCCAGAAGTGACAGCAGCGCAACGGCACCTTCCACTTCTTGAGGCGGCCAGAAGTAGAGCGTTCCGGACTGACGATCCAGAAACCACTCGCCCGGCTGGTCAATTTCCTCGAGCACGTTGAAGAAATAAAAACGTTGGCCAGTGCGAAAGCCGTACTGTCCGTAGGGCGGTGCGGTCCGGATCAGCTGCTGTTCGAGATCCAGGTTGTGCACCCGTTCGTACGAATTGGCCCAGTCCCACGACCAATATCCGTGGACCCATAAGTCGCTGATGTCATGCCAGCGTCGGGGGCGGTCACCGCTGTACAGAAACCCGTCCTCGAGTTTACCGATCTTGGTGCCGTGGCCATCGTCTTGCGCGTTTGTCTGTGGATACCCGGCGATCCGTGCCCATTGCCCCTCGTTGGGCCAGCGGGCGACTGTCATGGGCCGACCCTGGAAAAACAATTCGCAATGTGCGGCGACCGTCGGGCGTGCAAAGCCACGTGATTGCAGCTCGCCAAAGTCTGCGATGCCGAGCTGACGAAGATCGGCCTGTAACACATGGTCCCGAGCGTTTTCGTCGAGTCGCGCCCGAACCGTAGCGTCCGTTACCGGCTTGAACCCGATGAGGGGACGCCCGCCGATTAACCGAACGGTTTCCTCTTTGCAGGTGCGCCAGGTTACGGGAGTTTCGGCCGTCCCCGCATCCGCGGCCGTTAATTCCAGTGCGGAGGTGCGCACGTAATCGCCTCCGCGCAGCCAAAGGGTCACGCCTCCATCGCCGAGTTGGCCATGCTGCCGCAACGTGCGCACGGCATCGCGCGCGGCTTCCAGGGTTGCCAATGGTTGTGACTCGCTGCCAGAGTTCGCGTCGTTGCCGGTCGGAGAGACATAGAGGTCTGCGGCCGACAGCAACGAGCCGCCAAGCAGCATGGTGGCAAAGATGAAATTGTGTACGAGTCGATTCATGACGCTCACCTCTTGCGAGTAAACCGCTATCCGATTTTGCCTGACAGTGCCAGGCACATTCTAGCCGAATCTCAGCGCCCGTGTCTCGCCTGCGGCGCTGCCGTTGCGGGGGCGACCTTGGTTGTAGGATGTGAATGCCCGGCACAACGCCCCTTGCTCTGTCCGTTGGCTGGGTGGCGTCACCAGCGCGGTCTTGGTGTCGGGGTACGGCTGTGCGTCATGCCAGCAAGTTCGCGGAAACGTACCGGCACAGCGACCACCGTTTGCGAATGCATCTGTTTGCCAGTCACCCTGTGGACGTGTTGAGCTAGAACTCGTCCGGCAATAAGTTACCGTATTTATCGCCCCTCACCCTACCCTCTCCCCCGCCATTGCCGCTCCGCGGGGCGGTGGAGAGGGAAGCGGAACCGGTAACCTATTTCCGGACGAGTCCTTACGGTTTTCTACGCGACGACGTTACGCAGCCGAATAATACCGCGATGCGCATCCTTCGCGTGCACCAGCAGACAGAGGCCTGGTATGCGGCGGTCTTTCGCCGCGGCACGGATCTGGACGAGCCAATTCAATGCGAGGTGGCATACTCTGCAGGCCCAAGCGGCAGCGTTCCCGACTGGAGCTCGACCTCCTCCGGTATGGGAGAAGTCTCAGCCTCTCCCCTGGCGCTGCTGAGACCAGGTTGACCGACGACGCCATCGCAAGAAGCGAAGTGACCCACAAGAGTGCCTTTACATTGGTACTCATGTTTGTGCCTCGACTTCTGTTAGGTTGCATTCTTCGAACGTTTGGGGTTCGCTGTTGACGGGCTCGTACGTAAGCTGTACGGCGCCCGTACTGATCGTCATGGCGTCCGTAATCCTGAATTGTGCCTTTGGGGTCATGCCGTCAAAGAGGCGTGCACCGGCACCCACGATGATCGGGCAGACGATGACGTGAAGTTGGTCGAGAAGACCCGCCTGAATCAGAGAGCGGACGAGTGCGGGGCTGCCCGGAACCAAGATGTGATTTCCGACCTGTTCCTTGAGCTTAACGACCTCAGCCACCAGGTTCTTCCCACTGATCAGCGTCGAGTTCTGCCACTGAAGCGTTTCCAGACTGTTGGAAACGATGTACTTCTGCTTGTTGTTTATGAAGCCCGCCATAGGATTGTCGGGCTGATGCGGCCAGTAGGCGGCGAAATCCTTGTACGTTTTCGTGCCCAGAAGTAGCAGATCCGCCTGCGCCAGCGACGTGGTGATTGTCTGGCCTATCTGCTCGTTCACATAGGGTGCGTTCCATTGATGCGGTGCATCCACCACACCATCAATTGATGTGAACAGTCCGGCAATGAGTTTTCTCATCGCATCCTGATCAATTGTCTTTCAAGACGAAGACGAGCGACGGGTCGAGCGGATACCGTCCAAATTGTTCGCCGTAGACGGCCACACCGTGGGGCAATGCATCGTCGACCTCCAGGCGAATGACCAACTGCTTTTCCGCCTCGGCTCGGCGCAGCGCCTCGGCCGGCACGACCGCGTCCACCAGGTAACCGTACGATCCCGCTTCGCGCAGCTTGCGGTCCCGCGACTGGCTGTGCCACGACAGGATCCCGCGATGATCGGCCGAATCGTCGGGCAGTTCGAACATGCCGGCCGACTGTCCCATCACGCGCACGCGCACGGCGCTGGGAACTTCGTCTCGTCCGTCATCGGATAGGAGTTCGGGTTGCTGCTGGGATCGTGAGTTCCTCGGCCACGCATGAAGTCGCCATCCTTCTTCTGGGCGTCGTCCGATCCTTGCCAAACAATTGCTTGGCCGACAGCTCCATCCGCAGCGTGGCGCTCTGCACATGCTCGCAGCGTCAAGTCCCTCCGGCCAGGGCACGGCGATACTCAAAGTACCCGGACCCGGCACCGTTCACTTTCAGGCCGTCCAGCACATTCCACTGCTTGAGCGACCACTTTGCCCTGCGAAACGATGTCGGGCGCAAACCGGATCACGCGCAGTTGCCTGCCAGTCGTCCACGATCGTCTCGTCACGTGGCAGCGACCGTCCTTCGACACACATAGGTCGTGAAGTTGCGATGCAGCACCGTCCCGCGGCATCTTGAGCGTCAGGGCCAGAACGGCCAACGCCGGCTCGGCCGGGCATCGTCAACTCGCACGGCGGGCAACTCCGATGTCATCCAGGGCTGGTAGGGGATCTCGTTGCTGCCTTCCCAATAGACTTCGCGCTCCCCAACGAATTCCAGCCGTAAAGTTGCATGTCCAGCGTCAGTTCCTCCCCCACGCGCAGAGTCGGTCAGAAACGAGGCGTAGAGTGGCACCTCGATCTGCTTCGCCCGGTTTGACCTGGCGGCACAGTTCCCGCTCGGAAGCAATGTAGAACGCGCCGTGCAGGTCGCGCAGCGTCATGCCCGCGGCCAGTTCGGACATGCCGGTGAACTTGTTGCGAGCGATCGTACCGCCAGTAGCCGTTCCATTCGTTGATCACGTCGTGATGTTCCGTGTAGAGCCAGCCGCAGATTTTCGGATGGCGGCGGAATTCGTTCATCATGATGTGATAGTCCCAGCTCCAGTCGACATCGCCGGCGCTCCCTTCGTAGCCCCAGACGTTGCCGCACTCGCTGTTGAGCATCGGCTCGTCGCCCTGCTTGCGACCGCCGATGTAGTTCCACGTCGAACCGGGATAGCGTGTCGCGGCAGATCTTGTCCAGCTCCTCCCGCCAGGCGTACCCGGGCAGATAGGCGTGCCACGTGTTGAGGTCGGTCACCACGTGGTCGAGGTTGCAGGGCGAGTTGTCTTCGACCAGCCGGGTCGGATCGAGCTGTTTTGTCAGCCGGTAGACACTCTCGACCCATTCCTGCGTTTCCGGCAGGTACTCGCGCTTCTGGCCCGATTTGAGTCCCCACGTTTCGTTGAAGTCGACCCAGCGAGAAGATGGCCGGGTGATTGTAGTCTCGCTTGATCATGCCGCGCAGCGCGTATTCGCTTTCGCTGCGCATCTGCTCATCCGGCTCGCCCCAGCTGTTCGGCACGTCGGCCATGATCAGCAGCGCCCAGCCGATCGGCCCAGTAGAGCTTGCGCGGGACCTCGACCTTGATGTGGATCCGATTGCCATTGAGGCCGATCTGCCGCGACCGCAGGATTTCGTCGCGCATGAATTCATCACTGGGAAACGTGTAAGAACCCTTGCGGATGGTAGGCCTGATCAAGCGTCAGCTGCAGATAGATCGGTTTGTCGTTCAGCAGCACGTAGGGATAGTCGGTGCCCGGCAGCTTGCCGACACTGATCTTGCGCATCCCGAAATAGGTCACCACCGTATCGGCGGACATCAGCTCCCTGCAACGTCGCAGTGACTTCGTAGAGATAAGGATCTTCGAGCGACCAGAGCCGCGGCGTTTTCCAGTGGCACGGTGAATCGGACGCTCTTGGCCCCCTGCTCAATGGTCGTCTTGACCACGGGAGTGGCGCGGTCCTGCGGTTTGAACTTCAGCTCCAGCGGCATGTCGCTGGGGGCCGGCGCATCGAGCGTCATCTGGACGTCGACCTGCTGAGCGTCGACGTCGGGCGTGAAATGGACCGTCTCCAACGCCACGGCCGGCCGCCGTTCCAGGTAGACCGTCTGCCAGATGCCGGCCGCCCGGCCATAGCCCTGTTTCCCTTCGAGTTTGAAGGGATGCGGCGTGTCGTCGACGCGGATCACCAGTTGTTGCTCCTCGCCCGAAACGCACGTGCGGCGTCAGGTCGAGCGAAAACGGCGTGTAGCCTCCCTGGTGTTCGCCCAGCTTCTGGCCGTCGAGCCAGGCCGTGCGTGTGCCAGTCGCTGGCTCCCACCACCAGGAAGACTCGTTGGCCTTGCCAGGCTGCGGGCACGGTGATGGTGCGCGCGTACCAGCCGATATCGGCCAGGTCTGTCACGCCCGACAGTTCGGACCCCCACGGGAAAGGCACCGTGATCTGTAACGGGAACGCTTCCCGCTGTTCGAACCACGTCTCTCTGAGCCCCGCATTGTCCGCGTCGAACCGGAACTGCCAGGAGCCGTTGAGATTCAGCCACTCGCTGCGCTGGAAGTCGGGTCGCGGATGCTCGGGCAGCGGAATACCTGGCTGGTCTGGATCCGGGCGCCCGCACGCAGGACCGGTCAGGCAAAGAATGAGCAACCAGAGTGGGCCAGAAAATCGGCATATCATGTGGGGGCCTTTCTTGCTCTTATGACGCCACGCAGAAGCGGGGACCAGTGGGCATCCTGTGATTCGGCGGCAATCGACTAAACAGTCACGCCTGGCGGCCCGTTGTGTTGACGCGGTACGGATGGCCAAGCGGGCACCACAAGCACGTATCTGGCCGTCTGTGACGAGTCGCTCCGTGCCCTGTGAGGATAGCAATTTTCCTCCGCATGTACACCCACTGTGCGCTCGTGCGCGCCGGGAGCAGGCGTCCCGTGTGAAGCAGTTATTCGATCGCCGTCCAGTCGTCCAAGGCCTTTGCCCGACCAGCGCCGTTGCGAGCCTATTGCTGACGCCGCTCGTGGCAGGTGGTATGCTGGGCAGTGGTGGGACAATTTCACGAAACAAGGAGCCGAATCGATGACACGCACCTTTGACCGACGCGTTTTTTTGCAGACAACCGGGGCCGCTCTTGCCGCCACAACGATGGCCGGCGGCAGCCGACCGCTTTGTGCCCGCCAGGCGGCAGCCGAACTGAGTACGCCCAGTGCCGCCAGGATCGGCTGGTCGGTGGCGATTGCACAGTACACATTTCGCGGCATGTCGTTCTATGAAGCGCTAGAAAAAATTGCCGCGCTGGGAGTACAGCTCGTCGAGCCGGCTTTCTTCCTGCCATTGGATAGTAAACGGCCCGATCTCCAGATCAACGAGAACCTCTCACCTGCGCAGCGCAAGGAGACGCAGCAGCGGTTGAAAGACCACGGAGTCAAAATGCCGAATTACTATGCCAATGTAACGACTGACGCCGAAGCGGCCAAAAAGGTCGTTGAGTTCTCCAAGGAGATGGGGGTCCAGACGATTGTGGCCGAGCCACCGCCGGAAGCTTTCGACATGGTCGAGAAGCTGTGTGATGAGTACGAAATCAACCTGGCCGTGCATAATCATCCGAAGAGTCCGGACTATCAGTATTGGAACCCGGAAAACGTCATGGCTGTTTGCAAGGGACGCAGCAAGCGAATCGGCGCATGCTGCGACACGGGACACTGGATTCGCTCCGAACTGCGGGTCACCGCCTGCCTGAAGATTATGGAAGGCCGGATTTTGGCGTTTCATTTGAAGGATGTGGGGGAATGGGGCAAGCCACAGTCACGCGACGTCGTGCTCGGCCAGGGCCTGGCCGACTACGCAGATGTCTTGCGGGAACTGTACCGGCAAAAATTCCGGGGTGTGCTGACGGTTGAGTATGAGCATGAATCAGATCAGTTGATGGACGACGTCGCGCAGTGTCTGGCCTTCGTGGAGAAAACCGCGAAGACACTCTAGCGCTTTGTCACGCTTAAGAATCAGGGTTGGCCAGACGAATGTACGACACCGCGTGGACGCGGTGTCGTACACCGTTGAGAACGACGCTTCACCCTAATGTTTGGAGTTGACAAAGCACTAGGCGGGAGAATTCACAATCGCTTGCGTAACTCGGCTCGACAGAGCTGAGCTGCGAGAAGGCGTCATATACGTGCTGGGGCGGAGCGGTTATGAGGTCGGTCAGAGCTGGGAGTACGATTAAGATGGTCAGACAATTGGCGACTGCGCTGCTACTTGTTGCCGCGATGCTTGGCAGTGGGCGCTCCGCTGAGTTGTTCGTGGCCACCAACGGAAATGATCAATGGTCCGGCACGTTGAGCACGCCGAATGAGGCGGTGAGCGACCGACCACTGGCCACGCTCGAACGCGCTCGTGACGTGGCGCCGTCTTTGCCGCGCATCGAACCGATTACGATCTGGGTACGAAGCGGGACATATGCCCTACAACGTCCGTTTGTGCTCGCCCCCGAAGATTCAGGAACTGCTCAGCAGGGCGTCGTGTACGCCGCCATGGCGGGCGAGACGCCGGTTATCAGCGGTGGGCAGAGAATTGTGGGGTGGCAACGGCTCGGATTCAGCAGTACCGCCGCGACCGACGCGGTCTTCTACTTGGACAACCTGTTGTTGACTCCCACTCAACCCCGCATGCTTTGGGCCGACACCGTATCGGGGCAACCCTTTTCGAAAGACCCTGCGGTAGTCAAGTTTCAGGGTAAGTATTGGCTCTACTATTCGATTCCGCCTTACGCGGCCAAGGGAAACAGAGGCTGGACGATTGGCGTGGCTCAGAGCCATAACCTCGTGGACTGGCGAAAGGTCGCTGAGCTATCCAATACGGGTCCTGCCGAGCAGAATGGTTTTACCGCACCTGGGGCGATCGTACTGGGGGATCGCGTACACCTGTTCTATCAGACCTACGGCAACCAGCAACAAGATGCCATCTGTCACGCCTGGTCAGATGACGCAGTTCATTTTCAACGCAACCCGACCAATCCCATTTTTCGACCGACCGGCGATTGGAACTGTGGGCGTGCCATCGATGCGGATGTCGTCCCGCACGAAGACAAGCTGTTACTGTACTGGGCCACGCGTGATCCGGAAATGAAAGTCCAGATGCAGGGTGTGGCCGCGGCTCCCCTGGATTGCGACTTTGCGCGCGGCAAATGGACCCAATTGAACCTGGAAGGGCCGATTCTGAAACCGAAAACTCCCACGCCACTGGATGCTCCCGATCTGGACTTGACCTGGGAAGGGAAGTGTATCGAAGCAGCTGCCATGGCCAGGCATGACGGCAGACTCTACATGTTTTACGCAGGCAACTACAACAACGCGCCTCAGCAGATCGGCGTGGCGGTCAGTGAGGATGGTATCCATTTCAAACGGCTATCGGACAAGCCGCTGGTTCCCTGCGGTCCGCCCGGATCATGGAACCACCGCGAATCTGGTCATCCGTTCTTGTTCCAGGACGATGACGGCCAAGATTATCTTTTCTATCAGGGCAATGACCGGGAGGGAACGTGGTATCTGTCCGTCGTGGCGATCGATTGGAAAGACGCCGTCCCCGTGGTCAATGCGGAAAAGCTCTGGCAGCGGTGACGGTTGGCGCAGCAATGAACGGCCGTTCTAAATCGACTTTCATCATTCGTGGAAATTTCGCAACCGCCAAATATGGCCTTCGGCCAAATGGATCTATCGTGTTTGCAGCCCTGGGGCGATGCCCTCGTTGTTGCACACATCTGCTGCGCACGCTTCCGCTGGGCTTGTCCCAGTGGGAGCGACAACTGACGAGCTACACTCGTACCATGAGCATCATCTCTAACATCACTCATTTCTGCTCTCCGCCGAGCTTGTCCCGGGGGAAGTAACGACTGTCGCCGGTGCTGTCGCGTGAAAGTCGCCGCTTCCGCCGGGACAAGCCCGGCGGAGAGCACGGGAATTGTGAGGGTGATAGGTAGCCAACCAGCTGTGATCCCACTGGGACGAGCCCAATGGAAATCAGACTTGTGTAAAACAACGAGGGCGATGCCCCAGGCTACGATGACCATGGCCTTCGGCCAAAAATCGCACGAATCGTGAAAAGTGATTTAGTCGTGATCTCAATCTTACTCGGCACGAGGCCAGTGGTTCCAACGGACAACAGGTGCGCACCATGCGCGGCAATTTCTTGAAACAAAAAGAGACGCCGGCGTTTCATTCTCATAGATGCATCTTAAGAGGAACGCAAGCGCCCCACCGACCTCGCGTCGGTGGTACTGGGTTTGGCAACTACCAACGTCAGTGGACGACTAACTGTCGGTCGAGAACCGCTGTGTCCACAGAATCGGCAGTTCCGTGACGCCGAATCACACCGCGGCTTAATTCGGTCTCGGTTACGTGCCAGTTGAATTCACCATCATGGCTCGACCGAACGGAGTTTCACCGGTCGTAACTAGTTGACAAACGTGACTTCCACCGGCACGAGGCCGGTGGCGTGCAGACTTGTTGTGATGCTCGTTCTTTGGTTGTCGCCTGCGGCCGCGTCGGGAGTCAACTAGACGTAGAAGCTAAGAGCCGTGAACGACTGCGTCTGAACTAATCATTGTCCAGTCACGAACTTGCGGTCATTCGCCCTTCTCGTCGTCGCGCACGGGACCCAGTTTCTTGTACTTGCCAGCCAGCCAGTTCTTCAGGTCGCTACAATACCACCTCGAGAAGCGACGGTCCGAGGGCCCGCCCAAAAGGGTCGTCAACAAGTCATCGGTCCCCATGTCGGTGAGGAAACGATAGGAAGGTACAAACGTCGTCAGGCGGCCTCCGCTGCGGTAGATTTGTCCCTGGTGTACGGTCGCGCGTCCGCCCGCAGCGGTGATCGGCCCGCGGTCGAAGCCGAAGACACGGGGTATCTTGCCTCCGAACAAAAGGTGGCTCAGCACGAACGAACGATCTTTGCCCCATCTCTGGGGCTCGATCTGGAGGGCCTTGGCCGCTACCTCTCGATAGACCTCGGTCCGCGTGCGGCTCGCGAACCAGGGGGAGCTGTCGGCCAGCAGAATGCGATCGAAATTCCAGTAGAAGTCGGTCAGTATACCGGTCGATTGCATGAGGTATTCAACCACTTGAACACCCATTGCGCTGTTGCCGAAGACCTCGCGAATGAGCGCCTGGTAGAAGTTTTCAAACAGGAAGCGCCTTGGGAACCGGGTGTGTAGGTAAGATCCCAGCCGCGCAAGATGCGACCTTGACGCGTATCGGGAAGAATGGGACGTAGTAGCTCCATGAAACGCGCGGCTTGTGTCGAGACCAAGTCGAATTGCAGTGATCGCATATCCTCTATGGTCAGAGAGTCGTTGTTGCTCAACACCTCGGCAATCCGTTCCGCTCGATAGGGGCCCATCGACATGTTAATGGGCTGTGTTTGGCCAAGCGCATTGAGGTCATTGTTGGCGGTGGCAAGAAATCCCGATTCGGGATTCATAACGTGGGGCAGGTCAACATAGGAAAGGAAACCGTCCCAGTCGAATTCTTGACGCCAACCGGGCTGCGGCACAAAACCAATGTGCCCTGGTTTTCTCTTGGGCAGCAGCCCGGACATCTGGTATCCAATGTTACCATGTCGATCAGCAACCACGAAGTTCCAGGAGCTTTCGACTTGCCCCAAGACCTGCATGGCCTGTTCTGCGTGTCGGACGTCCCACATGCGAAGGAACGGTCCAAGCGATCCGACTCCGCATTGCGCCGCGGCCCAACGCGTGGCGAGGTACAAGCCTTCGGTATGCGGGTCCCCGTCAAGTAGACCATGTTCGTTTTCATAGAAGACCACCTCGACTGGTGGTTTTCGTTTGCGCAAGATCGTCTCTACACGGCGGCGAAACTCGTGCCAACGGTCCGGTTCACGGAAGTATTTTCCCTCCGCGCACCGTTCGATCCAGGAATCAATAGCGTCGGCAAACGTGTATGTGGCCCCCCAGGCGACATCGTTCGAGCGTCCTATCATCACGCCGGGTGCGCCCGGCAGGGAGCCGCCTGCCATATATCGCTGACCTACCTGTAAAACCACTTCGCTCCACACGTTCGGCAATCGATTGCCTTCCAGGTGTGGATCGTTGCAGAGAAGGGGCATGCCGGAGGCTGTCTTGCGCCCGGCCACGGCCCAGTTGTTGGAGGCCATCATGCTGCGCGGCGGGAGTGCCCCAAAGAATCTCGTTGGGGACCAGTCGCTCGCCGAGCCGCACCTGGCTGAGCAGCTCGAAGTCGGCGTGCTGCAACAAGCCAGGGAACAACTGTTCCAGGGCCTCGCGATCGATCCCCGCCTGCACCAACTCGACAAACAGCCGTTCGACATCTGCTTGGGATTGCTGAAGCGATACGTAGCCAACCATCCGCGAAATGGCCACCATATCCTCAACCTGCCACGGCTCGGCGCGGTATCCTAACAGCTTCAACTCCCAAGGGGTCCATTTACCGAATACCGAACTTGCGCCTTCGCAATAGGCCACCAGATAGTCGTTCGTCTGCTCGTCCAAGGCATTGGTGTCAGGGCGAGCGTCCGCACACCAATTCATCTTGCGGAAGAAAGTGTCGATCTGCAGGGCCTCATCGGTAGCCGTTAGGAGTTCCGACATGCGGCCCTGAACGAGGATCCGCATCAACAGCATCTGAAGTCCTCGGTCCGTGGCGTGCACCACGCCCTGCCCCCAATACAAAGCTCGCCGGTCGTCGGCGATGACGTGCGGGACCCCGTGGCTATCGCGCGTGATATGTGCGGTCATGGCGAAACTCCCCACTGACCTTGTGTCAGTGGAACTGGGTTTGACAACTACGGGCCCCGATCCACTGACAGCGAAACTCCCCACTGACCTTGTGTCAGTGGTTCTGGGTTTGACAACTACGGGTCATGCTTTTCTGACTCGCGGCCGAGAACAAAGGGGTCGGCTCACACGGCTCGTGCTCGAGGCCGAATCACTCCGCCGGCTGTTTCGGTCGGCGGAGTGACCAACGCACTGAGCGACATCACTCGACCGAGCCGAGTCTCGCTCATCGCAGTTGCCGTGCAGCACGTCATGCGGCCTCCCTGGGTGCCAGGCCTCGTCGCGCGGGGGGGCGTACGGCAGAAAGTATTGTATGCTCTGAGGCCAACTAGAACGAGCTGCTATGCGATCCACTCGGGATCGCCGAGTGCCGAAGCGGCTCTGCAGGGACTGCCGGGCTGGGTTACCTGCCAGGCGGTGATAATTCAGCCGGTGATTGTTCGGAACAGCCCCGTGACGTACCATGGACAAGTGACGGGAAACTTCCGTCGCGCGCCAGACCAATCGTGCACTGCCCGCAGAGGCGGTGATTCGGACCGTGATTCAGCTTTTTGTTCAGGAGACTTGTCGTGAGAAATAAATCTTGGGATCGAATTACTCGACGTGACGCATTGAAGGCAGCGGCGGTGGGAGCTGTTGCTGTGGGACTGCCCCAGTTGCGTTGCCTGGCGAGCGCGGTCGAGCCGACTTCGCCTGGCATCGCGCTGCAGCTGTATTCTATTCGCGACGATTGCGGCAAGGACTTCGACAAAGCGTTGGAAGAAGTGGCCAAAATGGGTTTTGAAGCGGTCGAATTCGCGGGGTATCACAAGTACCAGAACGATCCCCAAGGGCTGCGCAAGCGACTGGATGATCTGGGACTGAAAGTCGCAGGAACGCATATTGGCACAGGCACGTTGGTGGGTGACACGCTGCCCAAGACGATCGAATTCCACAAGATCATCGGATGCAAATACCTGATCGTGCCGGGAGACGGCCGATTTACGAAACCAGAAGGGAACAAGGAGCTCGCTGAGATCTTCAACAAGGCTGCGGAACAGCTCAAGAAGGTCGATATGTACACCGGTTATCACAACCACACGCACGAATTCGAGAAGGATGGCGACACAACCTACTGGGAGTTGTTCGCCCAACGGACCAGCAAGGACGTAGTGCTGCAGCAGGATGTTGGCTGGACCACGGCGGCGCATCAGGATCCGGTCGCTTTGATTCGCAAGTATCCCGGTCGCCACAAGATCATCCACTGCAAGCCGACGGTGGTGGATGGAAAAGGCAAGGCGTACATTGGTGAGGATTCCGTGCGGTGGGTGCCGATCCTGGCCGCCTGTAAGGAGGTGGGGGGGACCGAATGGTTCACCGTCGAGCAGGAAGAGTATCCCGATGGCAAGTCGCCGATGGAGTGCACCAGGATCTCACTGGCAGGCCTGAAGAAAATCCTGGCGCAGAGCTAGCGCACGACGACAGCCGGAATCGCTGATCCTAACTGTCGCGTTTGTCGCATGCATGATCCTTTCGGTGAGTGTTGGGGCAACCATTTTCCCTGGGATGCTCGTCCTCAAACGCATGGTGCGTGCCGGTACTAGCCCCGGGCATTCAGAGGCTGTCTGGCTGCTGGCGTCTGGCAGCTCGCAGGGACGACGACGCTGTCTAGGTACTTGAAAAACCGTGGCGGAGCGGAACTGCTCGCCACCGGCCTGGTGCCGGTGGAAGGCCCGTTTGATAGACTACCGTGGCCGGCGTGGACCGTGGGCGGTCGAGCGGAGGTGGTCCGTTCAATCGGCACTCGGCCGAGACCGAAACAACCCGCGGTATGATTCGGCCTCGGCCATGTGGGCGCCGGGTCAGAGACGTTTCTTGCTCGGCCGCGGTTCGTAAGTGTATCGCCTGGTAGTCGTCAAACCCCCGAACCACCGACGCGAGGTCGGTGGGGTGCTGATTTCTCCCGACGCCAACTCCATCGAGTCGGACGGACGTCCGCGGGGTGTCCACAGGAGTAGGACACTCCCTTCCACTGGCGGTCCCCCTCAAAACGTAACGTGCGTTCTGCGGACAACGGGAAACGGGCTGCAAAAGGCGGACGTTGACGGACGCAGACGTCCGTCATACATCTCTTGTATGGAACGTTAGGGTAAACTGTCTTCCGGCTGAGAGCTTTTTTCGTGAGGCCGGTCGTTTCAATGAGTCGGGTGATGCCGGCGTGGTGAGCTGCGTAGTCGTCAGGAGCGAATTAATCGTCACCGAATCGTCGTGTGAATCGTGCTATACTTCCGAGGAGCGTGACGGCAACCGACACGCCTCGTCGGCGATTGCTCGCCGCGTTCGTTGGGGCAGGTTGCGGTGTGAAACCGAACGCAACACTATCCGTTGACCCCCAAGGGACGGCACGACATTGGATTCAATTCCCAGCGGTGTTCATGGCCCGGTCGCCGGGCATGTGACAAACGCACCTGATGACAGTATTGCGCCGCCGCGCGGATTTGGCATCCAAGCCAAGATCCTCCTGCCATTGGCAGGCGTGGCGATGGCCGTCTCGTTCGCGGGTGTGCTCCTGATACACGTCTCGCAGTATCGGCAGTACGAGCGACGGTTGTACGATCGTGCTTCGACGATCGCACGAGCAGTCGTACATGCCGCGGATATGGCCGGCGATCCAGGACAGCTTCAGCGGTTTGTGACCGCAATCGCGAGCGAACCTGATGTCACAGCCATTACTGTCGTGGCGGGCGAGCCGCTCGCGGTAGTCGCGGCGTCAACTCCCGAATGGCGGGGACTGCGCGTCGCCGACTTGCCGGACCCCATGCACACGCGAAATCGTCTCGAGCGTACTCAAGCGACGTCGAAAAGAGGCTGGAATCTTGACCACGATGGACACGCATCGGTCGAATACACGTTGCCCCTGCGCACGCGGTTGCGGCCAGAGCACGTGTTGTCGTGGGCACCGAGCGCCGTGACGGTACTCATGGACGCAGCAGCGACCGGGCGGGCACAGTTGGCGGAGACCGGCAAGCTGATTACGGCACTGTTGAGTACCATCGGAGTGTCGTGTGTGGCGACTTACTTCCTGTTGCACTACGCGGTGATCCGTCCTGTCCGGGCGATTTCCGCAGTGGCCGGATCGACGGTGGTTCGCGAGAGAAAGTCGCGTGTCGGCTGGTGGAGGCAGGACGAACTCGGTCACTTGGGACTTCAATTCGACCGGATGTTGGAGGAACAGTTGCGGCGCGAAGAAACGGAGCGTCAGGCCCGATCACAAGCCATGCAAGCGAAGCAGGACGCGGAGCAATCGTTGTCGGAACTGCGCTGCTTGAAGTACGCTTTGGACGAACACGCGATCGTAGCTATTACCAGTCCGAACGGAACCATTACCTATGTCAATGATCTATTTTGTCGCATAAGTCAATACTCACGCGACGAACTGATTGGGGCGACGCACGCCCTCATCAAGTCGGGCTATCACCGGCCTGAATTCTGGAAGCAAATGTGGATGACGATTGGCCGTGGGCAGGTGTGGCACAACGAGATCTGTAACCGCGCCAAGGACGGATCGCTCTACTGGGTCGATACGACGGTCGTTCCCATCCACGACATGCGGGGCGGATTACTCAACACGTCGCCATTCGCGCGGACATCACGAAACGCAAGATCGCCGAAGCCAGTCTGGCCGAACGAGAGCAACAGTTCCGCACGTTGGTGAACAACATACCTGGCGTTCCTTACCGCTGTCTGGGCGACAAAAATTGGACCATGTTGTTCATGGCTGATGCGGTCATGGAGTTGACCGGCTATCGGAACTTCTTCATTCGTTTCCCTACATCAGTTTCCGGTTCGACGTGGTGAAAATCCACCGCTCCATGCTGGAGGGAATCGAAGGATCCAGAGACGTCGCGTCGATGATCCACGGTTTGGCGGTCATGGTCAAGAACCTGGGAATGGATTTGATTGCGGAAGGTGTGGAGACGGTCGGACAAGTCGTCGCACTGCAGGAGTTAGGTTGTGAGTATGCTCAAGGGTTCTTCTTTGCCCGGCCTCTCTCGGCCAAAGCAATGACGGCGTTTGCCCGGCGCAATCTGGGTCTGGAATGCCAGACGAGGGGAGCTTTGGCATATGCCAACCAGTGGGTCGATCGCCTGACCGTCTTCGAGGTGCTGAACGACGAAGAACCTACCAGCCCGCCGTGAGTGGTCGCCGGGCCGCGTGCGATTCTGCCGGTTGCGGCCTCGGGTTGCCTCGAATTCGCCGTCCAATTCGGTTATTCTGTCTCATTGGCCTTAGGATCTTCCGTGGTCAGCTATCGATGCGTTCACGACCCACAACGAAGGAACTCCCATGACCTCCTGGAAATATCTCTCCTGGCTGGTTCCGGCCGCCCTACTGACTGCGACTGTGAGCATTATGTGTCCGCAGGTCCGGGCACAGGAACGGCCGGGGGCCGCGTGAACCGCCTTCGACGATCAGGCTAAAGAGATCCTGGTCAAGATGACGCTGGCCGAGAAGATTGGGCAGATGACTCAACCTGATCAGGATTTTCTGGAAGATCCCGCAGACATCGAACGCCTCTTCATCGGCTCGCTTCTAAGCGGCGGAAACTCTGACCCCAAGGAAGGGAACAGTCTGCCGGCCTGGTCCAAGATGTATGAACGTTACCAGCGCCGGGCGCTGACAACCCGGCTGGCCATCCCGCTGCTTTACGGTGTTGACGCAGTCCACGGTCACAATAACGTCTTGGGTGCAGTGGTCTTTCCAGCACAATGTTGGCTTAGGCTGCACGCGCAATCCGGAACTGATCGAGAAGGTGTCTCGGGTCACGGCACTGGAGGTACGAGCGACCGGCATCAATTGGACATTTGCACCCTGTGTCACTGTGCCTCGCGACGAGCGGTGGGGCAGGACTTACGAAGGATATTCCGAAGACCCGCGGCTGGTCGCTACGTTAGGTGAGGCAGCTGTCCGTGGGCTACAGGGCACCGACCTGAGCGATCCGCTGTCGATCCTGGCGTGTGCCAAGCACTATCTGGGTGACGGAGGTACGGTCTTTGGCTCGTCACGCGACGGGAAAGGACTCGATCAAGGCGACATGCGCGTGGACGAAGCGACCGTGCGACGTATCCATTTGGCGCCCTACATACCTTCCCTGCGTGCTGGGGTCGGCACCATCATGCCTTCCTACAGCAGCTGGAACGGCGTCAAAATGTCGGGCAACAAGTATTTGTTGACGGATGTCTTGAAACAAGAGCTGGGCTTCGCAGGAGTCTTGATCTCCGACTACAACGCCATCGACCAGATCACTGAGGACTACAAGACGGCCATCAAGGTCTCCATCAACGCCGGTATGGATATGGTGATGGTGCCGAGCAACTATCGCCAGTTCATACAGCAGTTGAAGGAACTGGTGGAGGAGGGGGAGGTGCCGATGGCTCGCATCGATGACGCGGTGACGCGCATCTTGCGGGTCAAGTGCGCGATGGGGCTGCTGGCCCCCGGGTGGGAACCGCAGGTCGAACCGCGAGCGGTGGACATGTTTGGATCGGCCCCGCATCGCGAAGTTGGTCGCCAGGCGGTGCGCCAGTCGCTCGTGCTGTTGAAGAACCAGAGCCGGACGCTTCCGGTTTCCAAAAAACTCTCACGGATTCACGTGGCGGGTGCGGGTGCCGATGATCTGGGAATGCAGTGCGGTGGCTGGACCATCATGTGGCAAGGAGAACGCGGCGCCGTCACGACAGGCGGCACCACGATCCTGGCGGCCATCAAGCAGTCGGTCGCCGATCAAACCAGCGTAACCTATTCGGCCGATGGAACGGGCGCCGCGGGTGCCGACGCCGGAATCGTAGTAATTGGCGAGACGCCGTACGCCGAGTTTGAAGGTGATCGCGCGAATCTGGAACTCTCGGAAGAAGACCGTCAAACGGTGGCGAATGTGAAGCAAGCTGGTATACCAGTCGTGGTCGTCCTGTTGTCGGGTCGTCCCATGATTGTTAGCGAGGTGTTGCCGCAGGCGGATGCGTTCGTCGCAGCCTGGCTTCCTGGTACCGAAGGGCAAGGTGTCGCGGACGTGCTGTTCGGCGACTATAAACCGACTGGCAAGCTCTCGTTTACCTGGCCCAAGTCGATGGATCAGATTCCCATGAACGCAGGTGACCGCACGTATGATCCCTTGTTTGAATACGGGTTCGGCTTGACTTACTGACTGGCACGACGCCTGCTACCACAAGCCATTGTTTTTGCTGCTCGAATAGGCCATGCTAAACAGTGTCCGGTGACCTGCCAATTCCTGCATTTGCCTGGCCACACCACTTGGCGAGTTTGACAAGCGACTAGAGGACTGCCACCACGCCCGATTAGGTGGCGATGACGTTTGCCGACCACTCCCAGCCTCAACGAATGTGCCCCGTCCGCTGCCCCAGTTTGGGAAGGACGCTCATTGATGAGAATGCTTGCTATTGCGTTTGTCTGTTTGGCCTCGGTGGCAGTGGCTCAAGAGAGTGACCTGCCTTATGTCCTGCGCGACACGTGGGCGAAGAGCATGGTCGCTACACGCCGGCAAATGCTCGAAGTTGCCGCACGGGATGGCCAAAACAGTGGGAATCAGAAGTTGCAGGAGGGGGATCGCGGTAATCGTGCCGCTCGAATGGACGGGCTCTTGAGGCGATTCTGGGATGATTTCCCGGAAACGGATTGGTTTCTGCAGGACCAGCCCTATCGCAGCGCGGCGAGTGGCAGTGTCGCATCGCTGCGTGACTTCGGTTGGTACTTCCGGGCGGATCGCCAACCGGACGGCGAGCAAGCAATGGTTCGCAACGTGTTGTATGAACTGCCGACGGATTGCCGTTCTACGGTGGTCCAGCGATTAAACCAGTTGCTGGCGGACGATGTGGGAGTCGACGATCCGGCCTGGCTGGAGCTGTATGCCCGGGCGTGCCGACTGCGGCGGCAGTTGCGATTGGAGTCGCTGGTGAGCCAGTCGCCGGCGATGGTCTTCACCAAACACTACACGTTGGGTGGGTCGCATTATGCGTACACCGAAGGCCAGTCCGATGCACAGGCGGAACGGCATTTTCATCCAGGTTCGGCTCTCTGTGTACTCACTTGGGACGGTGCGCGGTTTATTGAGCGGACGCTGCTGCACGACCCACAGGGCGTCATTCGCGATCCCGACGTCTCATACGACGGCCAGAGGATTCTCTTTGCCTGGAAACAATCCGATCGAGACGACGACTACCATCTCTACGAAATGGAATACTCCACTGGCGTGGTACGGCAACTGACCTTCGGGTTGGGGGCGGCCGACTACGAAGGAGTCTATTTGCCCGACGGCGATATCATCTTCAACTCCACACGCTGCGTGCAGACCGTGGACTGCTGGTGGACGGAGGTCAGCAATCTGTATCGATGTGATCGCGATGGAAGGTTCATGCGGCGTTTGGCTTTTGACCAGGTCCACGACAACTATCCGACCGTTACGCCGGACGGTCGCATTTTATACACACGATGGGAGTATAACGATCGAGGGCAAGTGTACCCGCAACCACTTCTGCAAATGAATCCGGATGGCACGAACCAGTCGGAATTCTATGGCGGTAACTCGTGGTTTCCCACCACCATCCTGCACGCACGTGCCGTGGCGGGTACGAACAAGGTATTGGCGATTGCGACCGGTCACCACTCGCGTCAAACCGGCAAGCTGATCGAGCTCGATCCGTCCCAGGGTCGTCAGGAAAACGAGGGGGTGCTGTTGGTGGCACCGGTGCGCGACACACCCAGTGACAAGGTCGACGCCTACGGCCAGCAGGGCGAATTGTTTCAGTATCCGTATCCGTTGAGCGAGAATGAGTACCTGGTGACCTATCACCCGATAGGATGGCCGTGGGCTGAGGGAGCTCTCGGACCTCGCTTTGGCATCTATTACATGACGCGAGACGGGCGGCGCGAGTTGTTGGCACGCGATGCGCAGCTCCCCTGTAATCAGCCGGTGCCAATGGCGCCGCGCTGCGCGTCCCATGTACGGCCCAGCCAAGTCGATTATCGGCAGACAATCGGCACTTGCTACGTTCAGGACGTTTACGCCGGTCGGGGGCTTTCTGGCGTGCCACGCGGCACCGTCAAGCGACTGCGCGTCGTGGCGCTCGATTTCCGAGCAGCCGGGATTGGCTCGAATCGAAACGGCGGGCCGGGCGGCGGAGCGTTAATCAGTACTCCCGTAGCCATCGGTAACGGTGCCTGGGACCCCAAGATCATTTTGGGTGATGCCACCGTGCACGATGACGGCTCGGCGTACTTCCATCTTCCTGCCCGGACGCCAGTCTACTTCCAGCTACTTGATCAACGTGGTTGCCTGGTTCAGACCATGCGCAGTTGGACGACACTGCAGCCGGGCGAGAACGCCTCATGCGTGGGCTGTCACGAACACAAAAACAGTGTGCCGCTCGCTCATCTGTCGCTGACCGAGGCGATCAAGGCGGGGGTGGAGTCGTTACGGCCGTTCTATGGACCGCCGCGTGGATTCAGCTTCGCGAGCGAAGTGCAGCCCATACTGGATCAACATTGTGTTCGCTGCCACGATGGCAAGACCGACATTCCATACGATCTGACGGACCACCCAGTGGAAGATCTTCTGGCCAAACGGATTTGGAGCCGGGCGTACCTGTCGTTGACACATTCCAGGCCAGATGATCGACGGCGAAAGGAATGTTGGCGGGGCAGTCCCGACCATCCGCTTGTGAACTGGATCAGTTCGCAGTCGGGCCCACCCATGTTGGCTCCCCATGCTGCAGGATCTGGCTGCAGCAAGATTATGGAATTGTTGCGAGCCGGGCATGAGGACGTCGAGCTATTGCAGGAAGACCTCGACAAGTTATCCGCCTGGATCGACCTGGGTGTTCCCTTTTGCGGCGACTATCTGGAGGCCCATGCCTGGGACGCCTCGGAATGGGCCAAATATGAGCACTTCTCGCGAAAACGCCAGCGACTTGCGGACATGGAGCGGCAAGATATCTCGGACTGGATCGAGCGGCAGTCCGCAGCGGGAAAATAAAAGCACTGTCGTTGGCTCGGCTCAAGAGAGCCGAGTACATTCGTCTCCGATCCTGCAAGATTCCCAAGGGTGATTGCCGGCGTGGCGTTGTGGCACCGCCGCGTACGCGACCTACAAGTACAGCGCATTATGCGCAACTTGCCAAACGCCTACCCGACAGGAATTGCTACTCACGCTCGATGTCCGCAGACCACGTTGCATGACAGCCGGGGAGAAAGTCTTTGGCGTCTGGGCGAACTCGGCTCTAGAGATTGGAGTTGCGGGTGCGTTACAATAGGTCGGTGGAATAGTGGGCAGACCACGTGTTTGCGCTACAACCAGGGCTAGTGCGGCAGGCGGTAGATTCCTGAGCGGGGGCGGATCGAAATGGACGGCTCGCACGAACAACACATTTTGCGGGATGTAATTTTGCCGGAGGTGGTGGTGGCCGATGATCTGCTTGTGATCGACGTCAGTGGTGAGGACGGCGACGATGGCGGTAACGGCGGCAGCTATACGGGCAGTCGTGCGCCCCGAGGACGAAACGGTCGCGACGGTGAAGATGCCACGCGTGCCCGGCCTGGGCAGGATGCAGGTGACATTGAAATTGTGCTGCAACCGGCGGGGCCGGACGAACAACTCGTGGAACTAGTCGGTCGCAAGAGTGCGCCGCGTGACCGGGAAGTGGCGGTCCGCGAGACCGTGTCGATGGGTGACATGGGAGCCTTGCGGCTACTGGCACGCGGCGGTCGCGGAGGAAATGGAGGACGCGGAGGCGACGGCGAGGCGGGTGGCAAAGGGCACGATGGTGCCGACGCGACCCGATACTCGTCGGGAGACAGCGGCGGCCCGGGTGGAGATGGGGGTAACGGCGGCGCGGGAACGAGCGGTGCCGATGGTGGCCGTGGGGGGCGCGTGGCGGTCCAGGTCGACCAGCGGAACACGCACTTGCTGATGCTCGTCAAACATGAAGTTAACGGTGGCGAGGGGGGCCAGCCCGGCGCCAACGGCCGCGGTGGCGACGGTGGACCGGGGGGTGATGGCGGAAGTGCGCATACCTGGACCACGACCTCCACAGAACACGACACAGACGCGCAAGGGCAGCGGCAAACACGCACAGTGACCCATCATCATCGCAATCGCGGTGGCTTCGATGGCTCCTCGGGGCGTAGTGGGCGGGATGGTCAGGCGGTGCTGCGCCGGGGCGAAAGCGGCAATCACGGAGACTTCCGCATCCTCGTGCGACGCGACCACGAGATCGCGGAGTACTTGCAGCGCTACGAAGTCGAGCTGGTTGGGTACGAGGTCGAATTGACAGATCAGTTTGCCGAGCCGACTAGTGAGATTCGCGTCGTGCGACTGACCGTCCGAAACGTGGGCGGGATGCCGACACCTGATCGATATCCGGTCGTGATTGCGTTAGCACCCGGCAACTGGGTTCAGCCCCGTCCGCACGTGTTGGAGTTGCCTCGTGCGTTGCAGCCCGGTGAGACATACACGTTCCAGGAGGGTGTGTTGCTGGCCGATGTCGGGGATATCGACGCGGTCCCCGTGGGAGACCCGTTGCGGGAGCAAGGTCGTATCAGTCCGTTGGTGCGTCAGTCGGGAGTCAATCGCTATTTCAATAATTTGCATTTTCGTCACGAATTCACCGTCGCCTTTCCGTCCGAACTGGAAGCGGTCCAGTCACTGGAATCGCAGACCCCTGGCCGGGCGGCGAGATTCGTGATCGGCCTGGTCAACCGATCGCAGCTGGCTCTGGGCCAACGGTCCGATGCGAAACGGTTTCTGGGAATCCGCGTGGAACTTATCAATCAGGAGATGGCCCCCCACGTGATGTTGCTGGACCTGCACGGCAATCAAGTATCGTGGGAATCGGGTTATCGGGAGGAGATCGTCCATTTGGGGTCGGGTGAGACGTGGACGAACGAGTTGATCTTCGGCATTCTGCCAGGCGCGCCAGGTTACCATCAAGCGGAGTTGGCTGTCACGCTTCAATTGGGCCAACTTGACGCGCCCCAGAACCACGAGACCGCCATTGTCTGCTTTATCCAATCAGGATTGCGCAGGCCTACGAGTACGACCCAACCGCCGACCTGCTGCTGATCGCGAATCACTCCACGACCACGGAGGAGCTGTCCGCATGGCAAGAAGCGGCGGCACGTTTGGGACAGACTATCAGCGTATGGGACATTTCGCTCAATGATTCGTTATCGCTCAGTCAGACACTAGCGCACGGTCAGAGTCTGCTGCGGGACTTTCACGGCAAAACCATCGTGCTCTGTAACGCCCCTTTTCGTACCACGCTCGGGACACGCTACGGGGATCAGTTTCTGTGTCAGATGGATCTGATCAAAGCGGCGGAGAGTCATGGCATTCGCGTGCTTGTAGTGAATGACGAGCAGCATGAGCTCGCGCATCTGTTTCAGGAACGGCTCATCCCGACTGATGGTGAACCAGAATATCGATACGATTCGATCAAGGCCTTTAAGAAGGCGGAACCGCTCGATGATGTGGATGTGCTGTTTGATCAGGTGAATGAGCTGATCAAGCACGGAGCCCAGGCGGCTCGACCCGATCCGGTTCGCCAGACGTCGGAGATTGATCTGTACGGGATCCAATCTCCCAGCAGTCGTCGATTGCGCAAGCAGGCCAGCAGGCTGCAGAAGCAGCTCGAGGACGACACGCCCGGTCGAACGCGTGGTCGTTATGTACAAGCTGCCTGCGAATCTGCCAGACGATGGAAAACGAGAACCTGAGAAAAGGGAACCGCGTGGCGGGTTCTTTTTCACTCACGATCACCAGGGAACACTGACGGTCATGCCGACGTTGGGCGACGATCGTCCCAATCTGGTCGTTCTACATGGTCCGTCTCAGCATATTCACGACCCGGACTATATCGCCAGCCCGAACGTCACGGCTGCCTTGATTCAGGCACTGAATTTTGAAGAGAAATTGTACTTGCTCAGCCAGTGGATCAGTGAGCTGGGTGAGGCGTCCCGCATCGATCCCGGATCGGTAGAAGACTCCGATGTCAGCATGGCGCAATTCCTGGTCGATGCGATCCTGGTCGATCTGGCCACGGAGCAGGCGGCCATTCTCAAGACCGGATGGAAAGGATTGTTTTCGAGTGGCATGGTCCGCGACGCGTTGCGCCACCTGAAGGAACTCTCCGAACACCCGTTTCCGCTGGTGACGGGGGGGGCGGATCAGCCGGACGTCCAACTGGCGGCTCGGCTGATCGCCGGGGTAGCATTCCTGGGACAAACGTCCAGCCGCTGGTACGAAACCCGGGTTTTTCCCTGGGGGTGGTTCCGTCGAGGTCCCGTGCTGCGAAAAGCGATTCTGGCGCATCGGCAGTCGTTGGAAAAGAACTTCTTGCGCAGCCCAATGCTGCACAGGCGAAACTCTTGGAAGAACAGGTGCAGCAATATTTTGCGCGATTAAAACAGCGAAAACGGGAAACCAAGAGCGATAAGCGCACGGCGGCTCGCCACGTACTGGTCGATCCTCTATTGCGATATGGAATTCAGACAGATGCGGGCAGGACCTTTCCCGGTGTCCTCTCTTACGGCGAGTGGACGGCGATTCGCGACGCCGAGTCGCGGCGCGAGGCGAGTCGCGTCGAACTGCGCGAGAGAAAAGAACAGAACCGTGCCACCTACGGCGTGGCCCGCGGTGGCCGGCCACTACCCGATATCGATCCGACGATCGTGCGTGCCTTGCAACCGTTTGTCGAAGCCTGTACCTCGGCTCACTCACAACTACGACAACGCGCGGAAGAAGCGATGCTGCAGAAGACAGAACGCCGTGCGAAAATGCCCGTGAATGTCGAACATCGGCAGATGGCAACGACGCCCGAGACGCTGGCTCGAGCCACGCCGCCCATGCAGGAAGAGGCGTGAGCGGGCGGCAGATACTATGTCGCGCGATTCATTCAACGCGCGACAGAATTCGCGGAGGTGCGCTATGCTCACGCCGACCTCGTCCCGCCATAATTCGTCGCGGATAGCTTCCTGGGTCCTGTTCAGTTGGTTCCTTGGCCTCACCGTTACGACATTGACGGCCGCTGAGACACGCCCGGCGGATATGCAGCAGGCCAGACAATGGGTCGAGGCGAGTTTTGGGTCGGGATCTGTTTCGCGTTTGCCGTTCTCGTTCCGTTATGATGGCAAGTCATCGAGTGAAGTGCTTTCCAACTGGCGGACGCAGCGGGCAGTGCGCCGGCTGGACCTGGAGCGGACGCGGTCTGTGTTGGAGTATGCGGACCCGAGGACAGGTCTAGTGGTCCGCTGTGTGATGGTCGTCTATCACGACCTGCCGGCTGTGGAGTGGGTGCTGTTCTTCCGCAATGACGGCGACGCGGACACACCGATTTTGGAGAACGTCGAGGCCTTGGATACCGAGATCGGCACAAGCGGGGATGACGACGGCTGCACACTGCACTATGCCGAGGGAAGCCATGCCCGGATCAGTGATTTTCGGCCCTGTGAAAGGACGATCGAGCCAGCTCAGCAAGTCGCCTTTTCCTCGTTTGGCGGCCGGTCATCAGATGGCACCCTCCCCTTCTTCAACCTCGCGCAACCGCCAGGCGGAGGTGTTGTCATGGGTGTCGGTTGGACCGGCCAATGGAAGGCCTCTTTCTCGCGTCTCACCACGGCCGGCGTTTGTCTGCAGGCCGGGATGGAACGGACGCATTTCAAGCTGCATCCAGGCGAGGAAATTCGGACTCCGGCGGTGCTGCTGTTATTCTGGTCGGGCTCGAATCGTCTGACGGGACAGAATTTATTCAGGCAGTTACTGCATCGCCACTACACACCAACCTGCGGCGGTCAGCCGCTCGATCCCCTTTTCGCCGCCTCACCGCATGCTGTCGTAAGGTTTGAAGACACAACCGAGTCAAACATGTTGTCGGGGATTCGAAACGTTGCCGGACATAATCTGGGGATAGACTGCTGGTGGATTGACGCGGGCTGGTATTCATGCGATCGGAACTGGGCCCGATACGTGGGCAATCCCGACCCCGATCCTGCGCGTTTTCCAGGAGGTATGCAGCCCATTGCGGACGCCGCGCATCAATCCGGGATGAAGTTTCTGCTGTGGTTCGAGCCGGAGCGCGTCATGCCGGATAGCTGGCTCTATCAGAATCATCCGGAGTGGTTGCTGCGGCCGAGCGAGGATATGCCGTCGGAGTTGAAGTATCAAATCAACGATGGATTCCATTTACTTGACTTGGGCAACCCGGAAGCATGGGCCTGGGCCAGAACTAAGCTCTCCGGCATGATTGGCAGCGCGGGGATCGACTGTTATCGGCACGATTGCAACCTCTACCCGATATATTATTGGCGCAACGACGAAGCGCCGGACCGACAAGGGATCAGAGAGGTCAAATACGTTACAGGTCTCTACGAATTGTTCGATGCGTTGAAACAGGATCATCCCCGCTTGCTGCTGGACAACTGTGCAAGCGGCGGTCGCAGAATTGATTTCGAGATGCTCCGCCGCGCGGTGGTGTTGACACGCAGTGACTACCTGTGGGACGCCGTCGGGCAGCAGTGCCACACGTACGGCCTTGCCCAATGGGTTCCGATCACAGGCATCGGGGCAGCCAGTATTGATCGCTACAGTTGTCGGAGTGGTCTGGGAAGCCATTTTGTGCTTGCCGCGGACTTCTACTCGCAAGATCCTGCGGTGTGGGAGTCCATTGGTCAAATTAGACGAGAGCACCAGTCGCTCAAGGACTTGTTCACGGGTGATTTCTATCCGCTCGGGGCGTACAGCACATCGAGCGATGCATGGATGGCATGGCAGTTCCATCGCGCGGACCTCGATCAGGGTGTGCTGCAGGTCTTCCGACGGCAGGATAGTCGCGAGGACAACAATACGTACCGCCTTGAAGGTCTCGACGAGGACGCCAGTTACGAACTCACTGACCTGGACAACGGCCAAACCTGGAACGTCGAGGGTACGGACCTGATGGATCACGGTTTTAGGTGTGAGCTGCACAGCAAACCCAGCGCCGCCGTCTATACGTATCGTAAACGTAACCGTTGACGGTGAGTCCCGCTTCGGCAATTGGTAGGTTTGCCAGGTGAATGCAGCGAACAACGTTGCCAATGAGAAGTCCGTATTGCGGGACATTGACGCGCAGTGGTATTGGCCCCGCTGGGTTCGTGCCTCGTTGTTCTACACATCGGCCGCGTACACTTCCGCTGGGCTGGTCCCAGTGGGAGTGACAACTGGCCAGCTACATTCGGCACCGTGAGCATCAGTTCTTGCACCACTTTCTTCTGCTCTCCGCCGGGCTGGTCCCGGGGGGAGTAACGACTGTCGCGGGTGCTGCAGCGTGAAAGTCGCTGCTTCCCCCGGGGCAAGCCCGGCGGAGAGCTGGGAATTGACGCAGGTGGCAGGTAGCCAACCAGTTGTGATCCCACTGGGACATGCCCAGTGGAAATCGAACTTGTGTAGAGCAACGAGGCATTCATGCCGGGGTGGAAGTGGCCACCAGTGCCACGTCAGGGAGGCTCGTTTACGAGCCTTCTCGCTGGAACGGCTTGAGCCACTCGACGCGGGCCGTTTGCCCTGGAGGATGCCTTTCCACCGACTCGGTGCGCTTCTTTCGCGAGATGCTGGCGTGGATGGCAGATCTACGGAAACCTGTTCGAGTATTGCACTGCGAAACATGTGTCGCGTTGCGTGGTTGAAGCCCCATAGGGAGAAGCCCCGAGAATCGGGGCTCTTCACGATTACCCTATGCCACGGCAAGCTTGCGCGAAGACGCGAGGCTAATACCACTGATCCGACATTGCTCGCCTCGCCGCGCCGTACATCTCACGTCTCCCGAACACGCCTCCCCATCCCGAATCCTCGAAAGCACAGACCTGAGACGCAGGCTTTTCCCCGTTTCAGTTTCCGTCGGGCAGGCCGCGCCCCGATGTCCAGGGTGCGCCGGCCTGGTCAAGTTCTTTGAGCAGTGGTTGGTACTCTTTCTTGAGCACTTTCTCCAACGCCGCGGACGTCTTCTTGAACTGCTGACGCCCGATTTCATACTGCTCTCTTTGGGTCTTGGTGACGCCGTACGTTTGCCGGAGCGTGCCTCCCAGTGCTGTCTGAACTCGACTTAGGATGGGCACGGGAATCGTCTGGCTCCGTTCGGCTCGGAGGCGATCACCGGTGAACTCCTCCTGCAGATCCAGCAATTTGAGCGAGATGGCCTGAGCCCGATCATGATACTCTGGACTCAGGTCGCGTGAATTGCGGACCACTTTCTCGATTTCATCCAATTGGCGCAGCGTCTCCGTCAGCTTTTGCCGAGCACCCACCACGTCGCGCTGCAGCTGGCCCACGCGCAGCTGGAAAGCCAGTGTCTGGGCACGCTTCTGGCGCGGCAGGGCAGGCTCGATAATTGGCACTACCTCGAAGGATTGAGGTTCCAGCAACAATTCTGTCTGGCCATCGACCCGCTTACTGACTTCGACCGTGTAAGAACCTGGTGCGGCCAGCGGCCCTGGTTCGGAGTCGCCCGTGAAGCCGGCGTAACGCAGATCCCAGGTAATGCGGTGTGTACCCGCCGTGACAGGGCCTGTGACCCGTCGCACGACGTCGTCCGACGCGTTACGGATGGTGAAGATCACCTGCGGCTTCTCTTCACGCTGTTCCTGTTTCAAGGCATCCCAGCCGGGATAGGGATTGTCGCCGCCGCTTTCTTTCACCTTCGACTCGTTGGTTTGCCGTAGCGCTTTGCGGGTCCGCAATTCTTCTTTCAAGTAATACGTGAAGACCGCGCCAAACGGAGGATTGGAAGCGGTGAAGTAGCTATCGCCCTGGGAACCCTTCTCGCCGCCCAAGACGGAGTCCTCGATGTAGAGTGGTGCCGGGCGAGTTGGGAACAGCGCAAAATCTTGCTGCAGCAGGTTGGTATCGATCGAGCGAAGCGGAGTATAGTCGTCCAGCACGTAGAAGCCGCGTCCAAAGGAGGCACCGACCAGGTCGTTTTCGCGGCGTTGGATCTCCAGATCCCGGAACGGGATGGTTGGAGTGCCCGGCAACTTGACCCAGTGTAGCCCCGCGTCGCGGGTAAAGAAAATACCGAATTCGGTTCCCGCAAACAGCAGTTGTGGCATTACGTGATCCTGGATCATGCGCCATACCAGATGACGCTCCGGCAGGTCGCCCGTGATCGATTCCCAGCTCTCGCCGCGATCGGTACTGCGAACCAGATAGGGGGTGAAATCACCGGTCTTGTGGCTATCGAACGCCGCGTAGACGGTATCTTCATCGTGCAGGTCGGCCTTGACATCGTTTACAAACGAGCCTTCAGGAATGCCGTAGATTCGATCGATCTTACGCCACTTCTTCCCGCCGTCCTGCGTCACCTGAATCAGCCCATCATCGGTGCCGACGTAAATCAGACCTTCCTTCAATGGGGATTCGCTGATCGACGTGATATTGCCGTACTGACTCATCGCATACAGATCCCACAGGGCATCGATGCTCCACACCCGTCCCATGTGCGGCAACTCAAATCGATCTTGATTGCGTGACAGATCGTCGCTGATCGCAGTCCACGATTCGCCGCGGTCGTCACTGCGGTGCAGCTTTTGAGAGCCAAAGTAGATCCGCTGGTGCGAGTGCGGGCTGATCAAGACGGGGGAATCCCAGTTGAAACGCAACTCTTCCTCACCGGCGGCCGGTTGAGGTCGGATGTCAACCGACTCACCGGTGCGGCGATCAAACCGCCGGAGGTGACCTTCTTGCGACTCACAATAGATAATATCCGGATCTTGAGGATCGATGGCACAGTCGTGCCCGTCGCCTCCGATCGTGATACGCCAGTCGGCATTGCGTATGCCCGATCTGCTATTCGTGTGCGCCGGACCGTACTGAGTGGCGTTGTCTTGCGTGCCGCCAACGACATGATAAAACGGTTGGTCGTAGTCCACGTCGACCTTGTAAAACTGAGTAATGGGTAGGTTCGCCGTGTACTGGTAGGTCTTGGCGTAATCCCAGGATCGGTAGACTCCACCGTCACAACCGACCAGCAAGAAGTCCGGGTCGCTGGGATGGAAAGCCACCGCGTGATTGTCTACGTGTTTGTGGGGACTCGACACGTTCTCGAACGTGGCACCACCATTCGTAGTGCGACCGAGCTGCACATTTGCGTGATAAAACACATCGAAGCGATGCGGATCGCAGTAAATCTCCTGGTAGTAGTGTGGCCCTGTGCCGCCCGCCACGTAGTCGCTCATTTTCTTCCAGCTCCCTCCCGCGTCGGCGCTCCGCCAGACTCCGCCCTTGCGGCCGGCCAACTCGATCGCCGCGTAAACCACGTCGGGTTGCTGTGGTGACACTGCAATCGCCATCTTGCCCTTGTCACCCTCGGGCAAGCCTTTTTTCAGTTCGGTCCAGGTACCGCCGGCATCCGTGGACTTGAAGATTCCTGACTCAGGGCCGCCATCGATCACGGCCCAGACCGTACGATGCCGTTGGTGTGTGGCGGCGTAAAGGACATCCCCGTTACGCGGATCCATCGCCATATCGGTGACACCGGTCCAAAGGCCTTTGGTCAATACCGCCTGCCACGTTTTTCCTCCATCGGTTGTCTTGAAGAGTCCTCGTTCGCCACCCGATGACCAAAGCCGCCCTTGCGCGGCGACGTATACCGTCTTCGAGTCGCGCGGATCGACAAGGATCTTGGAAATGTGCTCCGATTGCTTCAGTCCCACGTTGTGGAAAGTCTTGCCGGCATCATGGCTGACATACACGCCGTCCCCATAGCCGACATGCCGACCGCTCACGTTTTCACCCGTGCCGACCCAAATCGTATGCCGGTCATGGGGATCAATCGTCACGCAGCCGATCGAGTAGGCCGAGTAGTCATCGAAGATGGGAATCCATGTCGTTCCGGCATTCTCGGTCTTCCACAAGTTGCCGGACCCGGCCGCCACATACCAGGTGTTGGGCTGGACCGGGTCGACCGCAATATCGGAGATTCTTCCCGACATCAGTGCGGGGCCAATCGAGCGCAGCTTCAGCGCGGACAGAATCTTGCTGGTGACTTTTCCCTTGTCGGCTTCTTCCTTGTTTTGCTCGTCAGCCACACCGGCCCCTATGAGAAACGAGACAAATAATAAGCTGTAAAGGGCGGCGACAGCGAATCTGCGCATGACTTGCTCCAATGATCGGACGGCGGTCTTAAGCTGTAAGCTCTGGGAAACTTGAGTATTACACGAAGCCTGGTGGAGTTCCAGTCTGTCGCCCGGTCTATTTCCCACGAAGGAAAACGCCGACCATCCAGAGCGTAAGGTCGCAGCGCCGTCGCTCACCCTGGGTGCATTGTCGCCCCTCCTTACCGCGAAGCGGTTACCCTGCGAAGCTCAGGATCGCCGCGCGAGCGGCGTACCCTCGGTACGCTTCGGCACGCGAGGCGGTGCACCCTGACGGGGTGCGACAGGTCCTGGTATGCATTCGGATGACGTTGGAACCGGCGATAGGGTTGACGTCGTTGTGGTCGCACGGTTCTGTCATACCCCTTTGGGGTATCGATGCGTCTGCCGATCGCTACCCAGGGTGGCGTACCGGTCGGTGTTTTTTGCCGCGAAGCGGTTACATCCCCTAGCTCATCGCCGCGCGAGCGGCGCACCCTGGGTACGCGAAACCGCGGTCCACTCCCGCTTCTTCATGGCTCTGGTGCCTCGCCTTGTTGGCGGTTATCTGGGCGTGCAGGGGCCATATCTACACACTGTCTTCGTAGCCGCTGAAGGGCACCCAGGCGCTCTTTTCGGTCTGAATGATCGTGCTGTAGGAATGCAGCATGCCGAAATTGGAGCACCGTACGGCATACCAGGTAAGGTCTCGATTGTGGGCCAATTCCGACTTGATCGCATCGACAATCATGACACTCGTCTTCTTCTCGGCGTGGATTCTTTCGATCAGGACCGTCTGATCCTCTTCGGTCAGAAACGAATAAACAGGCGTTAACGCATGCCGGTCGACAAGCGCCACAAGGTCTTCCGGAAACACGTTGTTCTCGGCAACGACCTCCAAATCCATGATGCTCTTCTGCCCGAAGAGTCCGCCCGGATGCTGTGCATCGGAGACTGGATACGTTGAGATGCACGGAATCTCCATCCGGAGGGCGACACGCGCCGTGTTATTCGCGAGAAGGCCCCTGGCAGAGTAGACGCAGCGATATTGCACGAGGCATGCTTCACCCGACGCAGGAGTCTGCTTGGCGACGAAAAAGGGGAAGTCATAATCGACCCGTGCACTCGTGGCATTCAGGGCATCGACAAAGATCCGCAAATGCTCCTGCAAGCGGTGAACTCCGATCAAGTCTCGCTGACCGTGCAGTACCTGAATAAATCGGTCGATCCAGCGAGCTTCAAAACTCTGCTTGATCCGCGCCATAACCGAGATGTTGGCAATTGTCGGTTGCCCTTCGGGAGCGGATCTGGAACTGGCCCGAATCGGAAAGGGGAGATTCTGCATACCCACGTCGACCAGGAAACGGCTTTCATCTTGCATGTTGCTGCCCTGCAATAAACGATATCTTCAGTGTGGTTCATCACGTCAGACGCAGCTGAATAGTCTACGGCGAAGTCTGTGGGAAGTCACGAGGGGGCGGGCGAGCTGAAGGGATAGGAATAGAAGTAGTTTCACTTCCAACTGCGCGACAAATCGGGGACCTGGCTGATCCGCTTCAAGGAATTGGCTGGTGATGGCATCCCCACCGTGAATTACAGCCGAGCATGATGTGACACGCAGAACCGAAGCGACACGCGGTGGGCGTTTAGCTAGTAGAGTTCCGATGATTTGGGCAGAGGACGCGGCGAGAAGAGAACCCTTTGGCTGGCCAATGCTGCTGCCAGCGGTTAAAGTGTAAGGACTCGTCCGGAAATAAGTTACCGGTTCCGCTTCCCTCTCCACCGCCCCGCAAAGCGGGAATAGCGGGGGAGAGGGTAGGGTGAGGGGCGATAAATACGGTAACTTATTTCCGGACGAGTTCTAACCAGCATTTCCATGCTCCAGTTCTCCGTTACTCTGCTTCCGCAAACGCCCTATTCTCCCGTGCATCCATGGGATAACGCAACCATGTCGGACCGATTACCGATCATCGTCCTGGCGGGCAGCGATTCGCGGCCGAGTGAGGTTCCCGAGACCCTGCCGCGTGACGAGATGCTGGCGGGTCCGAAGGGTACGATACCGCTTCGATCAGGAAACTGTCTGGCGGCGGAACTGATTGCGCGAGTACGTGCCAGCGGTTGTTTTACCGAACCGTTGTTGCTGGGGCCTCGCAGTTGGTACGAGGGGAAGGTTGACTGCGAGCTGATACACGTCGAAGGTGCCCTGATCCAAACGCTGCGTCAACTCGTTCATACGGCAAACGAACGTTTCGACCCGCACCAGCCATTTGCCGTTACCACTTGTGATATTCTTCCCACGATTGAGGACTTTCAGCAATTGCTGCAAAGGGATTACACACCGCATATCGATTCGATGTACTGGTGGCAAATGATCGTGGCAGAACCCCAGCAGATGGGCGCCAGTTCATGGAAACCTTCCTATCGCATCCAGTTGGAGAAAGAAGACGCTCGTGTGAACCTGTACCCCGGGCACCTGGTCATCACGCGCGGCGAGTCGTTACGGTTTGATTTGGTCAATCGACTGTTGGAATTGGCCTACCGCTATCGAAATCGCGTTTTGAACAAGCGTTACATGGGGATTACGCTGGGCGCACTCGGTACATTGCTGACGCAAGATATTCGCAACCTGGCTCGGTTTCAGCTTCCCGTGTTGACAATTGGGGTACCCTACGTGGGTCTGCGTGGGTATTTCAGATATCAGCGCGGTAAGGCAACTTTGGGCGATGTTGAAGAATTCTTGAAGCGCGCGTTTTTGCACCGCCAATATCATCGTGCGGCAGGCGGCCGTCCCGTAGTGATCTCGATCACTACGCTACTGTCATTCGCGAAGGACATCGACACCAAGGCCGAATTGGACGAACTGGATGCGTGTTGAACGCGCGCGAGTTTCGCCCGTGTCTCGGACCACCGATGCCGCCCGTTGGCGCGTCGCAAACCCGCAAGGAATTCCCCCCGGGGCGAGTATTTCCGTCCGCGAAACAGCTGTGGTACATAACTCGCACATGGCTGGCTCGCCGCACGCGGCGCGCTTCGGACGAACCGAGGCGGTTCGTCGAGCGTGATGTGGAGACGCTGTGAGGATTACTGCATCTAAGAGGCCCCTCTACAGAAGCGGCGGGCCGCTGTTCGTTGTCATGTCGTGGCTTACAGCTCCGTGCTCATCCCCCCCTCTGCTTGTCAACGGCTGCCCCAGCCCTTAAATGTCTCGTTTTCTTGACAGCGGTCGGCGGTCTCACTACGCTAGCGGGTAGGCATTTCTCGTAACTCCTACACTCGTATGGAGTAATGACGACAGGCGACGTGAACACGCCTGACGCTGCGGAACTCGGACCGGAGGGGACGGCAATGACCCCATGTCAATTCACGAGTAAGCGTGTTCGCTCTTGCCAGCTCCTCACGCTGACATGCGTGCTGGGCGTATTGGCATTCGCGCCGTTCAACGGCTTGCGCCATTACGCCAGACAATCCACGGGTTCAATCGGCCGTCCGAAAGGCTCTTGAGTATCTGCAGCAATCGAGCGACCAGCGTCTGGGCGCGAAAGCACTGGTGGGTTTGGCCTTGGCCAAGCATGGCGAGGATCCTGCCCATCCCCAGATTGCCGACTCGGTGCGCGCCATTCAGTCGGCGCTTCGCAAGGGGCCGCAGCAGTTCCGAGCCGGGATCTATGATACGGGGATCGCCATCATGTTTCTGGTGGCCGTCGATCCGTCTCGCTATCGCTTTGAGATCGAATCACTCGTTGAGTCGCTGCACCTGCGCCAAAAGACTGACGGCGCGTGGGGTTATCCTCCCGAGCACCCGACTCACGGCGCGACGTGTGATACATCGATGACACAGTATGCGGTGTTAGGGTTGTGGGAAGCGGAGGACCAGGCTGGAGTCGAGACGCCCCGTCTTGTGTGGGATCGCGTCGCGCGGTGGTTGCTTTTGACGCAGGACTCGAGCGGTGGTTTCGGATATCAGGGAAAACCGGCTGTCGCGGCTGGGACGCTTCGAGAAGCAAAGTGGAGTTCGTGCGAGCATGACGATTGCGGTGCTGGGGTCGCTCTATATTGTCAAAGATCGTGTCGGAATCACGCAACTCAAGAAGCACGCCAGTGACGATACGCCCGATGCCTTCGTGCCATACGAGTCGCCGGAAGAACGAGCGGCGCGCGTCAAAACGCTGATTGATTTACGGCACTTTGCACGCGCTCTTTCGAGTGGAAACCGATGGATTGAGAGTCATGTCGAAGTCGATAAGCTCACGGCCTATATTCACTATTCTTTGTATGCTTTGGAGCGTTATGAGTCGTTGCGTGAGGCGGACTTCGCGGGACGCGGCGAACCTTTGGAGAAGACGGATGATTCGCAGTGGTACAACCAGGGTGCAAAGTTTTTGTTGCGAACACAGAACTCGGATGGCAGCTGGGAAAGTAAGTCAGGTCTGGTGCCGGATACCTGTTTTGGCGCGCTCTTCCTGATGGGCTCGACGCGCAAATCTCTGACGGCGGACAGCGTGGTGCGATACAAATCGGGAACTCTTATCGGTGGTCGGGGGTTCCCCGCCGCCAAACCCATTCGGATCCGCGAAGGAAAGGTAGTGGTCCGACCACTTGACGCTCCGCTGGAAAAGGTCCTCGAGATTCTGGGTGACCCCGCGCACCCAGACTACCCGGCCGCGGTTGAGTTGCTGGCTGATGCCGCCCGCGAATACACTCCGCACCAACTCATCCCCCACGTGCCGGCTCTGAGGCGTCTGGCCCTGCAATCGGAACGCGACGTTCGATATCAGGCAATTCAATGTCTCTGTCGTACCAAAGATCTGGACCACGTGCCGTGGCTGATTCATCTGCTTGGCGACGGTGATCCGCAGGTCGCCCATTGTTCGGCTCAGGCATTGGGAGAATTGAGCCGCAAA
The DNA here is from genome assembly GCA_963700575.1 of uncultured Planctomycetota bacterium. Taxonomy (GTDB): domain Bacteria; phylum Planctomycetota; class Planctomycetia; order Pirellulales; family Pirellulaceae; genus JAJRVM01. The sequence goes on from CAVOYC010000022.1 coordinate 216,480, forward strand.
TTCGAAACACTTGGCTTCTCGCAACGGTCAACTCCGCGGGAACGTGAGATCGCCATCGATAAATGGAAAGCCTGGTATCAGCGGGTTCGACCTGATGTCGATCTCGATTCTGTTTCTCTGCTGCCGCGGGAAAGCCATGACTGAATCGACCGACAGCGCGACATCTCTTCGGTCCGCAACGGCTGAACGCGGCGAGCAGAACGATGCCATTGAGCGTGGTCGGTACGAGAATGCCGTGGCACAGAAAGTTCTGGCGCGGTGCGATTGTGTGTTGCTCGGAATGTGCCTGGTCGCGCTCGCATCCTTGGCGCTCGTGATTCGAGTTGCACTACTGCGCTTGGATTCTCGCGAGCGGGTTGATATCCGCTGGGTAACCGGGTCGTCGGACAGCCAGGCTGCGGGTAGTTCTCGTCGGCGACCGAAGGAAACGAGAGGGGGCCGCGGCGAGTTGATGCTGCATCCAGATTCTGCTGCGCTGCTCACACTTGCGCCGCAGCTTGATGCGGCCGAATTTGGGGGCCCCCAGGCATCAGCCGCGGCGGACCGCGCGGACGACGCGCTGCCGATTGACAAGAGGTGGCAGTTCGTTTTTTCTCCCGGCCTGACTGAAGGACAATATGCGCGGCAACTGGCAGCACTGGGCATGGAGCTTGGAGTTCTGGAAACAGATGGAAGTCTGCAGTACGTGAAAGGATTTGGCGGAGGCGAAACCAAGAACCGTCGCGGAGCGGGTAATGAGGATACGCGTCATTACTGGACCTGGGAAGGTGGTGATTTGTCCCGAGCGGATGGCATTTTGCTTGGCAATGCCGGAGTTCGCGTCGCGGATGAAGTCGTGCTTCACTTCCTTCCTCCAGAGACAATCGATAAGTTGACGCAATTGGAGAAAGATTTCCAGAGCCGCCCTGTTACGGAAATCCGGTTGACGCGTTTCGCGCTAAAACGCACGTTTCGTGGTTACGAAGTGTTCGTTGCAGAACAGGTGAGCAAGTAACTTGGCTCTCACCAGCGCAGTATAAAGTAACATTTTTAGGTCTTTCCGCGACGAAATAGGACGTGCGCGACTCGTGTGCAATGGAACTTAAAGATGACAGAACAACGCACATCGCGCTACCACATTATTGCTCGGGCGCTGCTCGTGGTGGTAATCATCCTCAGCCAGTGCTTGATCTGGTGGCCGGCGGCGAAAACCGCCGTCAGTGCACCGGACAGTTCCCCGGCACCTCTTCGCGTGAACGTCTTCCATGGCGAAGAGTATGGCTCGGATTCTGTAGGTATCGCGGGCCAGCCACGATCGAGTCCGGAGGCGGCGGCCGAGCGGTTGTGCCGCACGATCGCGACAGCAGCCAGCAAAGGTGCGATTCCACCGGTGCACCTGCGCGTCTCGGCGCAGTGTGTCAGCACAACCTGGAATTGTTGCGACAAGCCATCCTGGAGGGAGCGGAGGGAACGGAAGTGCTGGTCACGTGGGAACTTTACGAAGAGGCGCGCGTATCGCCAGACACTCCCAGCACCGAGGTGTCGCCTCGTGACGAAACAGGTGCGCAACGCCCTTGACGCAGATGCGCCTGGGGAGAAAAAAAATCTGATGAACAACGAGCGACGCGACGGCGTGCCAAAACTGGCTGAGCGGTCCGGCCATCGGTCGGGTCGAAGATGGCTGTACGTCGATCTATTGCTGATTGCCGTGGCCCTGTCGGGGAGCGTCTCGACCTATACCCGACAAACCGCGAGCAGCCATCGACATGCCCCGCAATTGGTTTTACTGGAGGCAGATACCGCCACGGCCGAGGCGTCGCTGTATGTTGACGGAGCGAACGTCATTCACTCGAGCACCGGGCGATGGGACGGGCACGCTCGTCTCGTGTCCGAGCTGAAACCGCTACCGTCCAGCATGGTGATCCTGGTGCATCCGGACTGCCTGTTCGCGACGGTCGCGCGGACCACGGATGTGTTGCGACAGGCCGGCGTGCGAAGGATGCAGATCGCGACCAGCGAGTCCAATCCGTTTGTGGCGATCGACCGAGAAAACGTAGAGAAAGGCTGACGGCAACGTACCCGTTTACAGCATTAGAGTATAGCGTGTGACAAGCTCGCTCCGTGCGCGCACCTCAGCGGCTGCGGCACGCAGTCGCAGGACGGCGGCAAGACGCCGCCGCCACTTGGGTGAAGGTCAACAGGCAATTCCGAAAACTCATCCGTTATTCAATTTCTCGACATGCAAATCCGTATTCGACATCACGACGGCAGAGAGGAAAGTATCGAGCTCGATGCTGCCCGAACAATCCGGTTGGGCAGACGCAGCTCGGCCGACGTGGTGATTGGAGGGCCGGGAGTTCGTTCGTTGCATCTGGGAATACTGGCACGTCACGGAGCGTTCACTGCCGTGGCATTCAAGAGAGTGGGCAAGATTCGAGTCAATGGCAGGCTGGTGCGTAAGGCAGTCTTGCAGGACGGCGATCGAATACAAGCGGGTGAGAACTGGATTGAGGTCGTCGGGACACAGCCTGAGCCGGTTGATCGCCTGGCGAAAGGTTCAAAGCCACACGAATCGCGACAGAACCGCTTTCGCACCTCCACGGCCAGGGAAGAGACTGGTGAGTATCCTGGAGACCAAGTGCTCGACGACCTCAGCCGGTTCAACGGCGTGGCAGATCTGCCAGGCAACCTGCCCGATGATCCGCAGCCGATCGAGGTGCAAGAACTGGCCGTGGACGAAGTCGACGTCCCGGAATGGACACGTATCCCGGCACCGGTGCCAACAACTCCTGCTGCTGGCGCATTTCTTCGTTCGAGGTGGTTCCACACTTCGATTATCCTACTGGTCGTGACCCCTCTGGCCGTACTGATTGGGCTGTACATTCATCAATTGCCCACGGTGGAAGAACGTTTTCTGGTTGCCGATCAGTTCTATCAACGTGGTGATTTTCCCAACGCAGCGGAGTCTTTCGGCACATTCTTGTCACGTCATACCGATGATGTTCATCGTGACGAAGCGCGGGTCAAGCATGATTTGTCCCTCTTGCTTAACAGCATGGATCGTGGAGTTGGCGCCGAGAGGTTACTCGAGCGCACCGTCAAGTCCGTAGTTGAGTGGGGTACGAATAGTCGTTGCGCCTACGCCCAGGCGGGGCTCGCCCAACTTCTTCCTCCGCTAGTCGCCGACCTGACTCGTCGCGGACAGCAGTTTGCGGAACAGGGCGAGGACGAACTGGCCGACCAGTCGCTTCGCCAGGCTGGGCAAGCGCTGGCAATGATTTATCAACACATTCCCTCCGAACTGCAACGAACGTGTGGCGTGGAACAGCTTCAACTTCACGTAACCCGCTTGCGACGGAAGATCCGACAACCGTCAGTGCTGCGCGATGCACTCAGACGCATCGAAGAGGACGGGACGATCGAGGGGATCGAAGCTGCTTACGCGTTGCGCGCGGGCTTGCTGAACCACTACCCCGATTTCGCCAGCGATGGCCGGCTTCTTGCGGCCATGCGTGCGGTGGGACGGGCTGAATGTGCCCGCGTCAGGTCGCTGGCAGGTTTCGACAATGCGGGTACCGGTACATCGCAAAGCGTGTGGATGAAACAGGTCGTTGTCGAGAGTGCGCCTGAGTCCGATGTTGACGAAAAGGACCCTCCGGTGGCCGCCGTCTTGCTGCGCCATTTGGGTTGTGTCTATGCGTTGAACGCGAGCAGCGGGCGGACGCTGTGGCGCTATCCCGTAGGATTCGGAACCACGTGCGCGCCAGTCCCTCTTGATTCCGGCAGCTTTCTCCTGATGGACACCATGCGCGGGCAGCTGATCCGTGTCAACCGTGACACCGGGTGGCCGGATTGGCATCTCCCCACACGACCACTCGCGGGTCAACCGATTGTAGACGACGGTCGGCTGGTTGTGGCCTGCAACGACGGCACGGTGACTCTCGCCGATCTGAACCGAGGTGCAGCGATCCGTGCTCTTCAATTACCGCAGAGCCTGAGCGTTGGACCGGTCGCCGACCCGGTAGCTGCTCGCTGCTATCAGATTGCGGAACATTCCTTGATTTACGTTCTTGCCGATGATCAAACAACGTGCCTGTCCTCATATTATCTGGGGCACGACGCGGCTCCGTCACCTTGGCTCCGTTCATACTCGACGAATACCTGCTGGTGCTCGAGCAAATTGGGCCGGAGCAGACAGAGGTTCACGTGTTGCAGCGCGGTGATCAGCTGCAGCCGGTCCAGACTCTCTCCATTGCCGTCAGTGTCTGTGGCACCCCCGCGGCAATTGAAGGCGTGCTCTATCTTCCGACCGCGGAACACACTGTGCAAATGCTGCGTGTGATGTCCGGCAATAATCGGCCAATCAGAGCGGAGGGGCAGATCGACAGAGCGTGGTTGGGTGTCCGTGCGTCTGGTCCCCCACAGGTATTCGTCGTGAACGGTCAACTGTGCGTCGTGGGAGAAGGTATTCGTGCATATCGCGCGGCGACGCCAACGGCTCCCCCTCAGAAGATATGGGAAGCCTGTGAAGATCTTCGTGTCACGCAGGTGGTACGTACCCATGGCGACAGGATGATTGTTCTCGGGTCGAGTGCCGACCGGAGTGGATACCAGGCGCGCGAGGTGCAAAATAATGGAGAAACGTCGTCCTTCAAGATTCACTTGGGTAGCCCGCCCGCTGCGCCGCCACTCGTCACGCCCAGCGGCGATGATCTTTGGATGTTGTCTTCCACGGGCGAGCTGTTTGTCTGTGGAATCGCCGAACTGACGGACAACAGCCGCACAACCGCCGTGGCTCGCACCCAGGCACATGTTGACGCGACGGAGATACCGAACCACCTGCCGGGCATTTCCCTCTGGTGCGATTCGTCGGGGTTCTTGGGGCCTTTGAGCGGCCCCGACCAGCTGGCCGCCGTCCGTATTGTGGGAGAACAACCCGCGTCTGAGTGGGTCGCACTGCCACAATCCCTTGCTTGTCCCCCGGTGACATTCGGCACCCAGCTGCTGATTGCTTTTAAGGGAGGTCCGCTTTGCCTTTACGACGTGAAAGAGGAGGCGTACGAACAACGGCCGTTTCTACCGGATGTCATGGCCGAAAACCTGCCCTGTTGGAGAACTCCGGCCGTCCTTGACGACCATCGTGTCGTCGTGAGCGACGGCCAGTCGCGACTGTATCTGCTCCGCCTTCGTGAAGATGGGACCGGCTTGGAGTTGGTGAAAGAATGCGATAAAGCGGTTCGATTCAGCACGGGGTTGGTGGCGGTGGGCAACGCGGTGTGGGGAGTGGATGACCATCGTCAGTTACAGCGCGTGGCGACTGCCGATCTGACTCTGGAAATCGAATCGGTCCTGCCGGCGGAGGTCCAATGGGGCCCGGTCCGCGTCGGGACACAAGCCTACCTGGCCTCCGGCGACGGTCAGCTTCACTGCTTGACCGAGGAGCTTGGCGCCGCTTGGACTGCCCAACTCGCGATGGCACCCGTGGTCGGAGCTTGTCAACTTGATGCGAGGCATCTGGCCGTGGCTTCCGAGCGCGGCGAGATAGCGGTACTTGACGTCCGCACAGGGGAAATGGTCAACAGCCCTCTCGCGACTCATCAACGGCTGGCCTTCGGACCGCTGTCGGTGCGCGGACAACTGCTGGTACTCACCCAGGACGGTTGTCTCTTGGCACTCCGTCCGACGGTGGACGAGTTGCTTCAAGATCGTGCGGCGTCGCAGCCGGAAAGTGACCGGGAGTGACCGAAATGACTACACGTTTGTCAACGCGAACCAGCCGGTTTGTCAACCTGACGCGCCGGGCAAGCGGCGATCGTGGCGCGGTGCCGGCGAGGCATCGATCATCGGCTGTTGCGACAACGTTCAGATGGCTGTCCGCCAGTGCGGTATTTCTGGGGACGCTCTTTTTCGCCACGGAGGCTCCCACAGCCGAAAGACTCATCGACCAGCAGCCTTTCGATCAATTGACGCTAAAGGAGGGAAAAAAGGTTTTTAGAATCGTGCCGCTGGTGATGGAGAAGCGAGAGCCTTTGCGCGAAGAGGATCGGGGCGAATGGCTGCTGGTTCGACTGCTCGATCGTCCGGGGCAGCAGTACCAGATAAGGTGGCGTGATATCGAAAGCTTGCGGCTGTTTGAAGAACTAGTACTTGCTGAGGCGGCCAGGCTGGTTGATTCGGCCGATTTTGACCAGGCGCATGCCTGCTACAGATTTGTGCAACGACGGGCGCCCGAATTCCCGGGCCTGTTGACGGCGCGACTCACATGCGTGTACCGCGAGGCAGAGTATTGTCTGGGCCAGAGCCAGTATGATTATGCCTTGGCCTTGCTCGACGAACTGTATCGTCAGCAACGGCACTACCCGGGACTCAAAGAAACCACCGGCCGAGTCGTGGACCGGCTGGTGGAGCATTACTTCTCCAAAGGAAATCATGGCGCGGCCAGAGCATTGCTGGATGACCTCTCCGCGAAGTTTGTCGGCCATGAGGTCGTCTTGCGCGACGCCAACAGTTGATGGAACTGGCAGACACGGAATACCGGAAGGCCTTCAACGCTGCCGGGTTGGGGGACCTGCGCGAAGCGCAACAGCTGATTCGTGCCGCACTTCGTATCTGGCCCGACCTGCAGCCGGCTCGGCAGATGGAGGCAGAACTTCACGAAAAATATCCGGTCGTTCGAATTGGAGTCAGAGAGAAGTGGATCCCGGACCGTCGCGCCCCGCCGGTATCGTGGTCATCACTTCGATGTCGTCAGCTCGTCGAACGGCTTCTGTTTGAACCGACGTCGTTTGATGAACAAGGAGGACACTACGAATCACGTGTCTGCGTGCATGAAGTTGAAGGGCGACGAACGGTTATCACCGTCGATCCGCATGTCACATGGCCGCGAAGCGGTCGCCCGGTTTCCGGCTGGGATGTTGCGACTGCGTTGCTGGTTGGAGTTCAATCGCGGACATCATCCGACACTTCGCCATTACGGCACGCCGTCGCGTCATGCGGCATGATTGACGATACGTCGTTTGAAGTATTGTGGCGGAAGAATGAACCTCGGTGGCAGGCGCGATTGCAGCTGCCTATCAGTCCTTGGGAGAGCCTGAGGCGGGACTCTGGCGAACTTGAGCGATTGGGGCCTTATCGACCTGTCGCCGCGGATGGAGACCAAGTTCGTTTCACGCTCCAGGACGGTTACTACGATGTGGGGGTACATCAACCGCACGAAGTCATCGAGACGACCTATCGTGATGCGATCACCGCATTGCGGGCGCTGCGCCAACACGAGATTCATGTTTACGACCGTATCGTACCCTGGCACCGGGCCACCGTGCGCCAGTACGACGAGCTGCAGGTGATCAAGTATGCGGCACCGAGCGTGCATATGTTGCTTCCTAATCCCAGCAGCTCGCTCATGGCATCGGGACTCGCCAGGAAAGCCGTTGCCGCGGCGTTGGATCGTGAGTACATCGTAAGCGAGGTGTTGGGTGGCGCATGGAGCGACGGTGAGACGGTTGCGGGACAGGTGCTCAGCGGGCCGTTTCCGCTAGGATATGCCTATGACGAGTCAATCGGTGTGCGAGCACGCGATCCGCGACTGGCGGCGGCACTGTTGAACAGCCAACTCGATGCGTTGCCGCCGGCGATGAAAGACCGTCAAGTCACCCTCGTACATCCCCCCGGCGAGGTGGCTCGACGTGCTGCCCGCGAGATTCAAGCTCAGTTGCAGCTCGGTGGCCTGGGTCTGGAAGTGACACTTGTCGAGTCGATAGCGACGGACGTGAGAACTGGACCGCCTCAGCCATGGGACCTCTGGTACGTTGAGTGGTATGCGATGGAACCGTTGATCGACGCGCAATTGCTGCTGGGACCCGTCTCCGTCGTGGCGTCTCAAGATCCGTTTCTTCAGTTATTGGTGCGGCGTCTTGATCATGCGGAAACTCGCGAAGATGCCTACGCGGCCTTGCACGAAATACACCGACATGTGCACGACGGCCTGACGGTCATACCTTTGTGGCAATTAGACGAATATGCCGTCATCCGCCGATCGCTCAACGGCGTAGGCGAACGGCCGGTGACCCTCTATCAGAATATCCATCAATGGGAGGTCACATTGGAACGATGATGTATCAGGGCTCGTATAAGTGGTTGGCCGTCACAGCGTGGGTGGTCAGCATGATCATGGCTCGCGACGCCAGGTCGTTGGCGATGGACACCGTTCAACAGGCCGGCAATCTTGACGGCGAATCAGATGTCTGGGAACTCAAGCCCTATCGTATCAAGATATTGCTCGTGCCCGACTGGTCTCCAGCCTGGACCGACCAGCGGTTGGAGCGGATGGCCCGAACGATCCACGAACGTGTCGCGGTAGAGATTGGCCGACCATGGCAAATCACTGTCGAAGCTGCGCCACGTCCGTTGAGGCGAATCGCGCTCAACTGGAACACTCCGGGGCACGGGGGAGTGTTGGGCGAGTTGCCAGGTATCGATGGCAACGAGAGTCCACATTCCGATCGTGTTTCGAATTCGGCCGTCGATATTTCAGATTTCGAATTACACGTGCAGCACCCGTTACTGGCCCTCTACCGGGACGCCGACAAAGTCGTCTTGTTGTTCTCTGCGAATGAAGTCGCGTGGCTATGGGTTTGAGGCATGGGAGTTGGATTGGGCCACTCGCCACTGGTGCGTGGGAGAGCAGCGATGGACCCTTGATGGCAGCGGCGCCGAGCAGGCGGCTTTTGAAGCCGTTGCGGCGTCCGTATCACCAGTGGGCGTCGTGAAGCTGGCAGGCGGCCAGCGAGTGGTGCTGCGAATGAGAGCAGCTTTGTTGGCGGTGCGCAATCCGCGTCGAACACTGGTGCAAGTGGGGACCTGGTTTCGGGTGGCACCGCGTGATAGTGCGAGTGTGCCGCAAAAGGCAGACAGTGCATGGTTTCTGGTGGTCGAGAAGATCGATGATCAGGGCACGGTCTGCAAGTTGATCGCCGATGGAACCAATCCGTTGGAATTGTCCACCGCCGACAAGTGGATGGCGGTGGGCCTTCGTGTGCGCCACGACAAGACAATGTTTCGCCTGATGACAACGGATGGTGACCATGCCAAACCGTTAGTCAACTGTAGCGTGTGGATTTCCGAATCACCTGAGCAGCAAGGAGCGATTCTCGGATGCCCCTCGCCGGCCGGCGAAATCAGTGTCATCAGCAATGGAATGGTCCGGTGGCTGCATTTCCGCGTGGGGGGGGTGACCGTAACCCGTCTTGCCGTTTTTCCCGGGAATCAGCCTCGGGAGACCGTGCATACGGGGATTTCATCTGCGCTCTTGGTCCACGCTTCCTCCTTGGCGGTCTGTCGCGATGATGTGGCCGAGGTGGTATTGCTCAATGACATTTACCTGGCCCGCGCTGATCATCGCGTGGATGCAGGCCGACCGGACCAGGCAGCAGCGCTAGGCGAAGAACGCCAAAAGATCATCAGGAAAACAGCCCTTGCGTTGCTCGATCGAGTTCGCACGCGGCGCAATGAAATCGCCACCAGCCTGCCTGGCGAATCCGAGCGGTTTGCGTCTCAATGGGCCCAGCTGATCAGCACCCTTGACGAGTTGACGAAGCCGGCGAAGAAAGACAGCGGCAAACTCCCGACATCCGAGTGAGCACCCCAACGTTGGTCGTTGCTCATGGCTGGGCGACGCTCAGCAGGACGGAGCACTCACGCCACGGCGTGGCGCCCCAAGCGTCACAGTTCGGATACTATCGCAGGCAAGATCACTTCGAGCGGTGAAGATAACTCGAGCAGCATCTCGGATTGGAAAATCTTTACATCGAGCTGGTCAAGATGATCTTGCATCCTTTCGATCTCGCCATCCAGCATGATCAGCGATGCAGGTCGTTGACTGCCAGATGTTTGTTCGCGCTGTGAGACGGTTGTTTCTCTGAGACGAGTTCCGAGTGTCGTCACATATTCATCGTACTGCCTCTCCAGTCGAGCAAGTGTATTTGTCCTCTGCTCGCGCTCGTAGTCTGCATCAACAAGCAACGAGACCTTCAACTGCGCAATCTCGGTCGCCAAAGCGTCGAGCGTCTTTTCCAAACAGCGGAGAGCAGTGTGCGTGGGGATCGATTCGGAAGTCGGTTGATGATCGTTGATTCCAAGCGTTTCCTCGAGTGACCGAAGATTGACCATCTTGCGAGTGAGCCTATCCGTGTAGTTCGAGAAGGCGCGGTGCAATTGCTCCAAATGCTTCGCCCTGCCCTCACGCTCCCTCGCTGCCCAGTTGGTTTGAAAAGCATCCACGACAGCATTGACGATAATGCAATATTCCAGCGTGTCGTGATGTTTTCCGAACATGCGAATCTCAATGACACCCGAAGCCGACAGCTTGGAATGTAGCGATCGCTGCAGGAAGGCCAATTGGTCTGGCTGCTGCCGAATCACTGACAAGTCCTTGACTGCGTCGTCGCGTAGTACGCTCAGCAGGAGGGCCGGAGACTGCAGCAGTTGAACATAGAATTGCGCGCGGCGATCGAATTGCTCGGTTCCCATGGGTGCGGCTTGATAGCCGGCCAGAGTGTAGAAAGGAGAGTCGTGTGGTTGCGTGACCAGCAGTTCTGCCGTAGCGACGTGAGTCGGCCGGCTTATTAGGTACAGGCCGAAGGCCCCCAATAAGACCAAGAGCAGTAAGACAAACAACCATCTAACGTAATTTCGGCGGCGCGCGTCATGGGATGATCTCCAGCGGATATCGAGAACTTGGATGCTCTGCAAGTGTGGGTGCCGAGTACTTCATGACGAAGCGGACAGCTCACAAATCAACGAACTCGTCGGGCTTAGGCGTTGAGTCATCCATAGTGGCCATGACGCACCGAGTTGTGTAGCGTGCGTCGGCAAGAGTTTTCCAGCAAGCCGCGTCGCGCGGGGCGGGCCATTCTTGCGCGAAGCCAACAATTCGCCGCTTTGCCCGGACCGTTCGTCAGGCATTAATACCTATTGTAATTCGCCTCGGACGTCGCCGCGCACCGGAGGTGTGAAAACCCCGCGAAAAGGCCAGCAAAATCTGGCCCCCTTCACCCTCTCACCTCATCACCCTCTCACCTCATCACTCCCTCAATGCCAGGGTCGCTTCCGATTCTGGCGCGGGCCACGCAATCGCGAATCAACCGAGCATCTTCTTCGACTTGGAAGTCGAACATGCCGAGGCAGATGAAGTCAGCTCCGTTGTCAAAGGCGTATTGGATGCCTTCCGGAGCGGGAATGGCGCCGGCTGCCAGCACTTTGAAGGCAATCCAGGGCACATTGACGTCCTGCATGAAGTCAATGGTCTCTTGATGATTGTGGCAGAACATGTTGTCGTGGTATTCGTGATGCAGGGGAGATTCAGGTTGAAACATCTCGAGAAACGTGCGGTTCTCCACGGGATGTGCCGACCAATACTGATCGTGGTGGAGCGTCTTGATGTAGTAATCCGGTTGGAGTCCCTCGCGCTCGCAGAACACGATCGGCTCGAGTCGATGTGCTCCGATGCCGACGGGAACGTCGTAGTTGCGCATCATTTCGTAGGCTTTGATGATGTTGTCCTGCTTGCCCTGATGGTACCAGATGTCGCTCGCCCCGCCCCACAGGTACACAGTGCTGGCGTTCAGTTCCAGATGTTGTTCCAGACGACGCTCGAACTGGTCGATCTCGGTCGTGATGACGTCGGCATGCCAGAGCATTTTGCCGCCCCACTCGGTCCAATAGTCTTCCAGCTCAAACCGTTTGAAGTTATGGTCCTTCAACACGATGGAGTTACCGCCTAGCTCCTCACATGCTTTGAGCGTCATGAAGATCCGCTCTTTCGTGTTGTAGGCGCCGGCCAGGTTCTTGACATACTTCAGGTCGCGCGAATGCATGTTCATGCTGATCAGATTGCTGCCACTGATCAAACGACCGAGTTTCAGATTGCCAATGGTTCCCGTCGGCATTTGCTCCTGTTTGGCTAAGGCTTCGGGAGCCGTGAGATCGAGCGCTTTGAGCCGCCGGTAGGCCTGGGAGTCGGCGGCCGTGATAATGATGTCCTTTTCGCGTGCCGAGTCGCTGGCCGCAGCGGCTCCTTGAGCTTTGCGGGCTGGAGCCGCCATGCCGAGCAGCGGTAACGTGGCCAGGGTGCCGAGAATCTTTCTGCGACTCGACGTCACTTCGACGCCGGATTTCTTGCCAGCCGATCTCGAGAACATGCGCTTCGCACTTCGAGCAACTCGCTTCACGCCTGTCAGCAATCGGTGACCGATCGGCATCTTGCTCCTGGACATGGCCTTCCCCCGTTTCGCGAGATCCACACGTAATCAACAGCCGCTCAGCAGCGGCAGATAGCGTCCCAACGCCTATTGTGACAAGATCAGCGGCTGACGGCAATGGCGAGTGAGAGGGTGATGGGGTGGTGGGGTGGCGCGCTATTTGACCTCGCTGCGTTATGGGCCGTGGACGCGTTGGGCGCTTCTGCTTTGTCTCGGACTTGGGGCCTTCGTGCTGTGGATTTCAAAGGTGGAGACCCCTGGCCAGTCCTACTGCAACGGGTCCTCCATTTGTTTCTGCAGTCGGTGCAATTGTTCGGTCAGCTGTTGACGTCTGGTGGCCAGCTGGGGACTGTCGGCCAGATCATGCATTTCGAGCGGATCCTGCTTGAGGTCGAACAGCAGCGTCTTGTCGATCTGAGGATAGTAGATCAGCTTATAGTCACCCTGCAGCACCATGCGCTGCTGATCGTCGCGATAGGCTCCGTAAATGACGTCATACTGGATGTCCCGCTCACCTCGGATCAGTGGCAGCAGGCTTCGAAACTCGACGTGCGGCGGAATGGAGACCTGAGCCAACTCCAGCGACGTGGGCATGATGTCCTGCAGGTAGACCGGCGTGTCGATCTTCTTGCCCGGCGGCAATCCGGGGCCGGCTACGATCAGCGGCGGCCGCAGGCTGTGCTCGTACATGTTCTGCTTGCCCATCAGCCCATGATGGCCGACGGCCAGGCCGTGGTCGGCGGTAAAGAAGATGTACGTGTTGTCCGTCTTTCCGGACTTGTCGAGCGCGTCGAGGATCCGGCCGACCTGCGCGTCCATGTGCGTGATGATTGCGTAGTATTCCTGGCGATGGACCTTGACCGCGTATTCGGTGCGCGGCCAAGGTGCGAGCTTCTCGTCACGCAGGTCCGTGCCCGCGCCGATATCCTCTTTGTAGGGATACTCGGGCAGGAAGTTCTTCGGGACGGAGATGCGATCCAGCGGGTACTTGTCGACATACTCCTTGGGCGATTGCCGCGGGTCATGCGGTGCGTTGAACGCCAGGTACATGAAGAACGGCTTGTCGCTCTGGGCGGCCTGCTGCAGGAAGTCTGTGCGTCCTTCGCCAAGACTTCGCTCCAGTGTTCGCCCCCTTCCCAGAATCCGCCGAACTGTGTGTCCCACGGCTTCCAAGGATCCGGCTGGCCTTCGATGGGGCGGTTGTAGCCGGCTTTGCGTCTTTGGGCATGCCAGGGCGGATGTGCACCGTGTGGTCGAACACTTTCGGCGCGTCGGCCTTGACGTGCCATTTGCCCGTCATGTAGGTCTCGTAGCCGCTGCCGCTGAGATACTCCGACCAGAAGCGGCCGGCAGCTGCCTCCTCGTTCGGCGAGGTTCCATTTGCACGCGCACGCCACACGAACCGGCCGGTGTTGAGCATCGTGCGGCTGGCCACGCAGACCGCTCCGTTCCAGGCGCCCATGTTGTAGGCGTGCGTGAAAGTGACCCCCGCGCGGGCCAGGCGATCGAGGTTCGGCGTCTCGATCTCATCGTTGCCCAAGGCGTGAATCGTCTCGAAGCATTGATCATCGGCGAAGATGAACAGGATGTTGGGCGGTTGCTCACCAGCGTAGCAAGCCGACGCAGCGAGCACGAAAACGGCGACGAGAACAACGAAGCCTGGAATCGTCAGCGATCGGTTCATTCTTTGCGCTTCCTTTTCGATATTCGGGACATGTTGTGATTCAACGCAGTGTGGTGCGCCGGCAAGCCTATTTCTCTTGCTGAAAGAACTCAGATCTGCCAAGATCGACCGGCTCTGTCAGTTCAATCTGTTGACGTACCACCTGGGCCACGGTCCACTGTGTTTCCTGAAGAGCATATTCGATAATGACCCCCTTTGCAGCCCGACAGACAAAAGAAGGCCCTGGGGCTGTTGAGCACAAGCATAGAGCACACGAAGCAGACGCGAAGCAGATCCCCAGCTATCTGACGTACATGATGCAAGAAAACAACATGCTGTTGACTTGCGACAACCGCCGTTGTGGTTGGTGATTCGTCACGCCAGAAGCGACAGGCTGTTTCCGCTTGGCACTGGCTCCGCCACTGCTGGCCGTCCCGATGTACCGAGACATGAGCGAAGCCAGTGGCTCGCGTCACTCGCGTCACTCGAGACATGACGGGGCACCAGTGTCTGGACGCCCAATCGAAAATGCTACACTTCCGATAGGGCACGGCGTCGTCTTTCAGAAGTTCTGTTCACAACCGTAAAAGGATGGAAAGAGTCCATATGAGTTCGCATTTGGCAACCATGTGTAGGATCGTTTTCACTCTGGCTACGTTTGCCGCGGCGTTCGCCGGCCATCAGTGGTGGAGCTTGCGCAATTCGGATGCCGAACGCGAGGCGACCGGCCAGACTGCGATTTCGTCGGAGGATCTGCTTCAAGCAGTGGAGGAGAACGTCGCTGAATTAGCGAAACTCGCAGAACAACCAGACAACGTTGACCAAGTTGACACTGCTGACTATGAGCGTGAGCTAATCACGAGAATCGATGCGACACTGCGGACGATGCTGCAGCGGAGAGATGACGCTGATGCGAACCTTGTCGCGGCGGCGAGAATGATGCAGCTGCACGCCTATTTTTTCGCCTCGATGCGGCGACCGAAACTTTATCACGAGCCACTAACGGTACTCGCCAGTCAACTGGAACGCGATCTTCCAAACTCCGACTACGCGTTCCAGGCTTCGGTCCTGCGATTCGCCAGCCAGCACGATTTCACCCAGCCCCTTGATGCGGAAGGTATCAGGGCACTCATGGACCAGGCTTGCGGAGACCTTCCGCCACGGCAAGGGGTCGCGTTTTACTGCTTCGTGTCCGATCAACTCTACGCAAACGGTCAAACCGCCAGCGCGAAAGCGGTTCTCGACGCCGGCCTCGAACGGTTTCGAGGGCAAGCCGGTTGGCACGACCTGTTCCAACGGCAATTCGATCAGGGCCATATCGAGGCACCTCCGCAGGTGTCGGGCGGCGCGTTTCCGACCGAGTCCTTTCAACCCCTTGCCTCCAGCCAGCCACGACAGCCCAGTCAGGCCCGTCACGACGGTCCGGATTCAGATTCCATCTTTGCCGCCGGCAACGAGATCGCGGCCATGCAGAAGAAGCTGAACAACGAAGTGCGAGAGAGTTTCCGGCAGGGTATCCGGGACATGAGAAGCGACATGGCAAAACGGGGTGTCAAGCATTTTGAGCAAAGTATCAACGGTGGAAAGACCGTCGTTCATGTCCGCGGTGGCCAACCGGTGCCGTTGCCGTAGATCGACCCCGCGGCCGTCGATCCGATGAGACAAGGACAAGGAAGACAAGAAGCAGACACCCAGCCAAAGAAGCAGAAAGCAAAGCAGAAAGCAGACACCCAGCCATTTGACACGTCGTGCGCGCCGCTTCGCCGGTAAGAACGACAGTTGGAAGAGGGAGCGATTGCTGATGAAACGGTTTCTGGCGGCGACGGATCGAATGCTGTGTGTGGAAGACAGCTAGCTTTGAGGCCCAATGCAGCCGTCAGCGCGGACGCCGAGCGCCAGGCACTGTCATTGCCGCGTGGAGTCTTGCCGGGCCGATAGCACGTAGCTTACGTGAACACGTTTCGGCTGGCGGTGGCCCCTTTCAGACGGCTCACCTCCATCCGCTCGGCCACCTTGGCCAGCGATGCCGGTGAGCCGACGGCGTGGCAGAAGGACCGTTCGTAGCTATCCACGGTGTCGAGCCATTTCTCGTGGTTCAAGTCCATCTGATCTAACACCACTTCCAGATCTTTGGGGATCTTGCTGCGCTGACCACTCTTGAGCAACCTGGCCGTCCACTTGAGCAACTTCACGTAGTCGTCCAACGATATGGGAGCACTTCCAGACCGAAGCGCGACGCCGCTGCGTGAGAGGAATACGCCAGCACCTCGTCCGCTTTCCGCTCGGGGGGCAGGTGAGTTCCGCCATCCACCCATCGGCCGATCGCGGCTGTTTTTCGCTGTGACTGAGCTTCCAGACGCTGGAAGACGGACGTGTAGCGCGTGGTTTCCGGGCTGTCGGCTTTCCGGCCCGTATTGGATTCAAGTTTACATAGATCCCGCACAGCAAGAGTCCGCTGGTATCGGTGATTTCTCGGCACTTGAATCTCGTCTCCCAAAACCGACCGCCGCAGTGATCCTCGAAATTTGCGCGTTGGGCGATATTCTCCAGAAGAATGCCCATGAACCACGAAGACTTCTGCTGAGCCGTCTCCGCAGCTTCTCGATTTGCTTTTTGTTTCCGACCAGCTTGTTCGCGAGTTTCGCGGCGACCTCGCGGGTAATCTTCGACTGCTGCCGCGCCGGATCGAGCCCCAGCGGGTCGTCCCAGAGCGCGCGCAGCAGCGGCAGATGCCGTTCGAGATCGGCGAGGAAGAGGCGCTTCCTGAAGGCGTCGGGGAAGGGGCGATAGGCCCCCGAGCCGTCGAACGAGGCGTAGAGGTCGAAACAGTGGCCGATGTCGCAGACCACCACGAACGGCGGCGCCACCGGGAGGCTGCGCGCGTAGCCCAGCGCCTGCCCGTGGGCATCGTTCATCGCCTGCTCCCAGGCGGGAGTGCCGCGCCGCGCGGAATCGACCTGCTTCGCCTCGAGGACGAAACAGCCGGCACGGAAGAGGTCGATGCGCCCGATCGACGTCCGATCCTCGCGCGACCGCGCGACGTCCTTCTCGAAAACGTAGCGATCCTTCTCGGGATCGTTCGTCTTCGGCAGCGGCCGCTCGACTCCGAGCACGTCGCAGAGCTCGGCCAGGAAACTGTCCTTGTTGGCGCGCTCGGCCGCACCGGCGTGGCGCCAGCGTTCGAGGAACTCCGCGGGATTCACGCCCGACAGCCTACCGGAGAGCAGCGCCAGCGCCGGCAGGCGAGGCGGGGGCCCCCGCCCGGCCCGCCGCTGTGATTCACTTTATCTGCCCGAAGGCACAAAAAGTTGCGCTTTTTTGTGCCTTGGGGCACAATTGGTGACGAGCAATGAGGCGCTATCTCGAAGATCCGATCCGCCAGGACCTCGACGAGAAGATGGTCTTCGTCGCCGGACCGCGCCAAGTGGGAAAACGACGCTGGCGCGCCAGATCCTCGAATCCGAGGCGAACGGCCGCTATCTGAGCTGGGACCGCCGCGAGGACCGGGCCGACATCCGCGCCGCTCGCTGGCCGCCCGGCTCGCCGGCCTTGGTGGTGCTCGATGAGCTGCACAAATGGCGGCCGTGGAAACGCTGGCTCAGGGGGAATTCGACGCCCACCGCGCGACGACCCGGTTCCTCGTCACCGGCTCGGTGCGGCTCGACATCTACCGCCGCGGCGGCGACTCCCTCCAGGGCCGCTACCACCACTATCGCCTGCATCCGCTCTCGCTCGGCGAGATCCACTCTCCGGCCGCGCGCTTCGAGCTCGAGCCGGACAGCCGCTCGCCATCGCTCGAGCCGGGCCCGGGGATCAGGGAGTTCCCGCCGAGCGCGCGGCGCTCGACGCGTTGCTGCGGTTCGGCGGCTTCCCCGAAACCGTACCTGGCACAATCCGAACGTGCCCATCGACGGTGGCAGAAAGATCGCCTGGATCGCTTCTTCCGCGAGGACGTGCGCGACCTCGAAGCGGTACGCGATCTCGCCGCCCTCGAACTGCTCGCCGCCGAGATCGCCCGCCGGGTTGGATCTCCGTTGTCGCTCAACGCGCTGCGGGAGGATCTCGAGGTCAGTCACAAGGCCCTCACCCACTGGACGGAGGTCCTCGAGCGGCTCTATCACGTCGTGCGCGTGCGCCCCTTCGCCTCCCGCGCCGTCGCCAGCCTCAAGAAGATGCCGAAGGCCTATCTCTGGGATTGGAGCGAGGTGAGCGCGCCGGCCGCGCGTTTCGAGAACCTGGTCGCCCTCCATCTCCTGAAGCTCTGCCACCTGCTCGAGGATCGAGACGGTCACCGGGTCGAGCTGCGCTACTTGCGGGATCGCACCGGTCGGGAGGTGGATTTCCTGGTCACGCTCGACAACCAGCCATGGTTTGCCGTCGAGGTCAAGACATCCGGACGCGCGATCGATCCGTCACTCTTCTACTTTCGTGACCGGTTGAAGATTCCGCACGCCTATCAGGTGGTTCTCGACCTCGATCGCGGGTTCATCGAAAGTGGCGTCCACTGCCTGCCCGCAGTCAACTTCCTGAGCGCGCTCCCCTGACCTCGCATCCCGGTCACGGCTTCGCTTCGCGCAACCCGGCGAGGTCGGAGTCGACCGCGGCCTGCTGCGCGAGCTTCGGGTTGAGCGCCAGCGCGCGGGCGAGGGCGGCGCGGGCGCCGTACCTCGTCGCCGTTGGCGAGGCGGATGACCGCGGTGTCGTAGAGGACCTCGGGGAGGATGCTCGGCCTGGGTCGCCTCGGCCCGGGCGAGGGTCTTCTCCTGCCACGTCAGGTCCTCGCCGCGCTTGCCCGTGCGGAACGCCGCCCAGCCGCGGTTCCAGAGGTCGTTGACCAGGGCGAGGCCGACCAGCCGCCCGAGCTCGACGATCGGGTCCGTGTGATCGTCGACCCGGATGTCGATCGCCCGGTCGTCGAAGCCGCCGTAGCCGCCGCCGGCGCGCGACACCAGGAGCACCGCCGACTGCTTGCCGCGGCTGTCGCCGCCGGCGGCGTCACCGGCGGCGAGGGCGGCGTACAGACGCTCGGCGAGCGGCTGCCCGGCGCTGCCGAGGAAGGCCTGCTCCATCGCCGCGACCACCGGCTCGCCGGTCAGGATGTTGCCCTGCACCGCGTAGCCGGGGCCGCTGCGTCCGCCCGCCCAGGCGTTGCAGCCCGGACCGGTGAAGGTCGCCGAGCTGCCGTCCGCCGCGACGACGCCGACCTGGCGTTGACGCTGGCCCGTGCGTCGGCGCGGGTCAGGATGGCGAGCGCCTCGGCCGGCGTCACGCCGCGCGCCAGGAGCTCGAGCGCCCCCGGGCCGTAGGTGGTGTTGGCCGAGGCCTGGGTCGCCACCGCGCCGACCCCGGCGCGCGCGAACGGCACCACCGAGCCGACGGCGAAGAAGCGGCTGGCCACCGCCACCCCGACCTCGCCGGTCGCCGGATCGGCGGCGACGATCGAGAAGGTCGCGGCCGCGGCGGCTCGGCGAACGCGCCGGAGCTCGCGATCGCCAGCTGCAGCAGAACGCCGACTGAAAAGCAGAGACGGGAATGACGGTGGCGCAGTCGCATCGCTGTGGCCTCTTCCAGGTAGAGCGTCCCATTCTGACGTAACCGGCAGTCGCAGCCGCCCGCCGCAGGGAGAACGCCGCCCTGATCGAGTACCTGCGGGGGAAGGGCGCGCAGAAGGGAGAGCGACTCGCACGAATGCCTCCGCCTGTCCCCTGGAGCCCGCCGACCTGGCCTGACACTCGTGTTGTCGCCTCTTGCCGCGGCTTTGCGTTCTTCCGAGCATGAGCGCTCCATCTTCCCTGAGTTCGAAGCTTCGCGCTGCAGGTGCGCCTCTGGCGCTCGCGACGCTGCTCCTCCTCACTGCCGGATCCGCCCACGCCCAGCTCTCGCTGCCGCCGGACTACGCCTGGCGGCAGTTCTCGCCGCCCGGCGAAGCGGGCTCCGCGGTGAGCTCCCGCTGGAAGATCGATCCGCGCGGCGAGTGGGTGGTCTTCGTCGGCGACGTCGAGAACACCGGCGCCGAGGCGGTCTATGCGATCCGCAGGAACGGTGCGGCCCTGCATCGCCTGTCGGCCTATGGCGCGCCGGGGACGATCCAGGACCTCCTCCTGAGTGGGGACGGAAGGCGCGTCCTCTACCGCGGCGACCTCGAGACCGCCGGCCGGAACGAGATCTGGAGCGCTCCGCTCCCAGGAACGCCCGCCAGCGCGGTCAAGCTCAACGTCGCCCTCCAGGGGCCCGGCGTCGCAGAGTGGTCCGTACCGGCGTCCGGAGCCCGCCTCGTCTACGCCGCGGATGCCGTCGAGGGGCGCGGCCTGTGGAGCGTTCCGATCGCCGGGCCCGCCGGCGCGAACGTGCGCCTCGATCCCGGCCTCACCCCGGGCGAGAGCTTCGTCGGGACGGCGATCAGTCCGGAAGGCGGGCGCGGCTTCCTCGTCCTGGGCGACATCGCGGGCCAGACCTCGCGGGTCTGGAGCGCGCCGATCACCGGGCCTATCGAATCGGGCCTGTTCCTCTTCGACGAGA
>CAVOYC010000023.1:0-202523 GCA_963700575.1 uncultured Planctomycetota bacterium
CTCGCGCGGAAAAGTCCCGAATGTCCTGACAGACAGCAGGGCTGGAAGCATCATCGAGTGCCAGCGAGTCCCAGACAGCACTGGCTCCGCTCGCGATTGACGGCTCGTGGTGATAGTTGCGATTTGTGGCGCTGTCAGCCAGTGGCACCCGCTGTAGGAAACGCCGAAGTTATTGTTGAACCGTTCCTTAGAGCTCTAACGACATCGCTAAGTCAGAGCTAATCCACCGGCTCCGCTGGTGAGAATTGACAAGGTTTTACCGTATCCCGCGACTCTTTACCGCGAAGCGGTTAAACATCGTAGCCCAGGGTAAGCGGCCTCGTTGTTACACACATCTGCTGCGCACGCTTCCGCTGGGCTTGTCCCAGTGGGAGCGACAACTGACGAGCTACACTCGTACCATGAGCATCATCTCTAACATCACTCATTTCTGCTCTCCGCCGGGCTTGTCCCGGGGGAAGTAACGACTGTCGCCGGTGCTGTCGCGTGAAAGTCGGCCGCTTCCGCCGGGACAAGCCCGGCGGAGAGCACAGGAATTGTGAGGGTGATAGGTAGCCAACCAGTTGTGATCCCACTGGGACGAGCCCAATGGAAATCAGACTTGTGTAAAACAACGAGGGTAAGCGGCCCAGCCTCGCCACCCTGGGCCACTACACCCCACGCGTCTCATCGGGGACGTCTGGGGGGCCGCTCAATGCCAAGTTTCTTCATCCGGGACCGCAACGTGCTTGGCTTCATATTCAGGCGTGCCGCGGCGTTTCCCTCACCGTTGACCCGCCAGTGGCACTCTTCCAGAACATCCAGAATGTGACGTCGTTCGACGCTCTTCATGTCCTGCTCCGAAGCGGTAAGTTTGCGAGGCTTGACCGAACGGGTCAGCCTGTCATGGAGCAGCAGAGTTGGTCCGGGGGAAAGAATCACAGACCGTTCAATCACGTTCTCGAGTTCCCGGATGTTGCCGGGCCAGTCGTATTGAATGAGCGCATCCATCGCCGCTTTGGGGATGCGCTCGATTTTCTTACCTAGCGTGACCTGCGTTTTCGTGACGATGTGCCAAACCAGCAGCGGGATGTCTTCCCGGCGATCGCGCAATGGCGGTACCTCGATGGGAAACACTGCCAGACGATAATAGAGATCGGACCGAAAGGTTCGTGCTGCTATCTGCTCTTGCAGATTGCAGTTCGTGGCCGCGAGAACCCGGACGTCCACCGCTCGGAGGAAGAAAGGGGACAGGGACATTTGCTGCGGGAAATAGGGCGGTCTGGGTAGACGCATGTCTTGAGCCCACCTGACTCCGATAATGGGGGCAGCCGAGGGGGCCATCGTGGCTCGCGGCTCTCGTACACCCAAGCCCAAACGCGTCGTCCCCGCGGCATGCTGGCGTTTTCTCGTACGTGAACCTCTGGCATACGAAGGCTCCGCGTCAGCGACGCCCGATCGCCGCCACACCCCACGATTACCGCTCCCAACCGCCCTCTTTCCCTGGAATTACCATTTGGATCTCCAACCTCTCAAGGGCGCAAGAAACGCGCAAGTATGAGGCCGATTGTCGCGTGGCGGTGACACGCTGTGACAACCTATGTCTCCCCAGTTGCCTCCAAAAATGTCCCTGTCCCCTTTCGCCCTTTTGAGGCGCGGGTTGTGGTAGCCATGATCATGTCATGGTTCCGGCTGCGATCTGGTCAACCTGCCGTGAGCACACTACCGGAGCTGACCGGCCATGCTGTTCAACAACTCGCGCCGAAAAGTCCAGAATGTCGTGACAGACAGCTCCGCAGTAAATTCCTGCGCATCGCGACAGAAAGCACATCGAGCATGGGGAGTCTTGGGATCGACGCCAGTTCCACTCGCCGACCAGCCGATTTCAGTCGGATGAGAATCACTGCCGTTTAGCCGATGAAAAGCTGTTGATGGAAAATGACTATCGGCGGCGACGACTTTGTGGATAGGGCGGGGTTCCCCCTTTTCAGCGTACACCAACTAGCGGAAAATGGGTCTAGTAGTACCTGTAACGCGCATATGGCATCGAGGGTAAGATGCAACAATCACCTATGTTTCTTTTCGTGCTGTTATTTTTGTTTACACGGCCTTGCTTTGCGCAGCCAGCGTTGAAGGGGTTTGTTCCTATTAAGGGTGGAACATTCAACAGCGGAGACGTTGTAACAAACAATAATCGCTTCCTTGCGCGGGTGGAGGATTTCGAGATGCTCGATCACCCAGTGACAAATCTCGAATACAAGAGATTCATCGATGCTACGGGCTATCGTGCGCCGCTGCATTGGGTGGATGGCAAGATCCCAGCCGGCAAAGACAACCATCCGGTGATTTTCGTCGATATAACGGACGCTGACAAATATTTGAGATGGCTTACAGAAACAGACCAGCGGGTTTATCGCTTGCCTAAAGGCGTGGAATTTGAATACGCGGCTCGCGGCGGAGCCGCTGATAAGATGTATCCGTGGGGTGATGATGAGCCGGCGGGCAAGGCAAATTTCGATGCCGACAATAATCGCCGGTTCGATCGGTGGCAGGATTATCTCGAACCGGTCAAACGCCGGACCGCGAACGGCTACGGACTTTATGATATGGCCGGCAATGTATGGGAGTTAGTGTTTGATGATGTTGACCCCGCTGTCTGCAGATATATCTATCGTTTTGAGGATACGTCTCAATCAGAAAACATCATCGGCGGCAATCTGACCGGCGGCTCCTGGGCTCGAGGAACAGCGTACCTTCGCTGCGGCTATAAACTCTATTCTCCTTTGGGTATTCGACATCCAGACCTCGGTTTTCGGCCTGTGGCGCGAACCTGAAGGGGCCGATTGGAGGATTCAGCCCCGTAAACTGGTTGCTATCTCAAAAGGCCAGGGGCAGGTGTTCTTGAGCTGGGCAATGTTGAAAAGTGATCCTAGCTTAACACGTTTCAATATCTATCGAATGAATAGAGGCAATCACGCCGGCTTTCTAGTCAATGAACAACCGGTTGGTGGTTCGACGACGTTTTTAGACACTGGTTTGGAAATTGGGCAAAGGTATTCTTATTATCTACGGCCCGTCAACCAGCAGGGCAAAGAAGGCAGACGGAGTGCACGGGTCGGTGTTACGATTTCCGAAGAGCCCAGTTCGGTGGTTACGACATTTAGGCCAGTCTTTAAAAAGGGCGCCGTCGTACCTGTTTTTGGCGATCTGGATGGCGACGGTGTTCTGGACTGCGTTATCAGGCTCGATAACGGCAATCGCGAAATGTCACAGGATGCCGGGATACCAGTAAACCTGGAGGCATTCGCCTCCTACGGCAGACCCTTGTGGCGCAAAGACGTGTGTTATCACGACCATTGCTTCGGCAGCGCCAACAATGTTCCGTTTAACGTGTGGGACATGGATGGAGACGGCAAAGCCGAGGTCATTACCCGCCTGCAAGTCGACGACCAGGTCTACGTCGCGATTCTTGACGGTCTGACAGGCCGGTTGAAACACAAGACCCCATGGCCGGCAATGGTCTCCGACCGTGTGCTCTCATCGACACGGATCCAGCTTTCAATTGCCTATCTCGACGGAGTTCATCCGGCGGTGATTACACAGAACGGCATCTACGCAAATGAGGTAGTCACAGCCTTTGACGCAAGATTGAACGAGTTGTGGCAATTTAACAGTATCGGCGAGACCAGCGGCAGCGGCGGGCACAGAATCGAGGTTGCGGACGTCGATGGCGATGGCAAGCAGGAGGTGTTCGGCGGCACAACCTGCCTGCGTCCTGACGGTACGGTGCGCTGGTCCATTTACAAGATGCATCCCGATCTGATCTCTATCCGCGATTTTTGGCCAGACCGGCCAGGACTAGAGGTCTTTTATATTATTGAAACAAGCGTGCATGCGGGCGCTTACATGGTGGATGCAAGTTCGGGTGAAATTATCTGGAAGTTCAATCGCGAAGACGACCCTCGCTGGACGCACGCCCATTCCGGTACGACAGCCGATATCTGGGCCGGCTCGCCGGGGATAGAATGCCTGTGCAATCGCAGCCGCTCCGGTAACTTGGTACTCTTTTCCGCCGACGGGCGAGTTCTGCTGGAGCCGTTTTTGGCCTTACAGACCGTTGAGTGGGATGGCGATATGACACGCGAATTACTGACCGACCAAGGACGCTCGATCGGTAACTTCGACGGCAAAGAAATCGTAGAAGTCCCAGGAGTTCATCCAAACCCGATAGCCGACAGCCGGCTGATTATGACCGCGGATTTGTACGGTGATTTTCGCGATGAACTGGTTTTATCGAACACGACTGAAGAAAACGGACAGACCGTAACCGTCGTAACTTCGACGGCGCCGATCGATAAAAGGTTTCTGTCCGCGGGCGAAGTGCTAGACTATCGATTATGGTTGGGCCGAAATATGGGCGGCGGGTATAAGACCATCTATTGCCAAGCGTTGATGCCGCCAACAGCACAATGATGTGTCGGATGGTTCCACTAAATGCGGTATCCAGCTTTCTTGCGTGGGAAGGAGTGCAATGAAATCGGCATGTATGTTGTTGACGGTATTACTGGCCAGCATGTCATGGTTTATCAGTTGCAGTAGTTCATCTGCAATCGACCCACGGCCCATTCCGGTAATCCTTTCTACCGATATTGGTGGCGATGTTGATGACGTCTGGGCATTGTCGTTTATGCTCGCCTCTCCAGAGCTGGAGGTCAAACTAGTCGTAAGTGATGGTCACAGCACGGCCAAAAAGGCCCGACTTTTGGTTGAGTGTCTGCAGCGTGTTGGCAGAGATGACATTCCGGTTGGCATTGGTGTGAAGGGAGCTGAGGGAATTAGTGCGCAGGAGAAATGGATTGAAGGCTATCGCGGCAAAGTGTACCTGGACGGCATTCAGGCCATGATCGATACCATTATGCAATCCAAGCGCCCGATTACCTTGCTTGCGATTGGACCGGTGCCGAATTTGGAGCTTGCATTGCAGCGTGAACCGCGCATTGTTGATCATTGCCGCCTCGTTGTCATGGGTGGCTGTATCGGTAAACAAGAAGAGGGTGAACCAGGCTTCGTGGAATCCAATGTTCGCGGGAATATAAAGGCAGCCCAAAAGGCTTACAGTGCCGATTGGGATGTCACGATGGCACCTATCGATACAGCCGGAAAGATTCAACTCGAGGGTGAGTATTACGCACAGGTTCGCGATGCCGACAACCCGATGGCCCGGATGGTGATGGAACACTATCGCATCTGGAATCAGCGACAGACGCAGAGGAAGACGCCGCATGTTCGTGATCTTAACCGAACGAGTTCTACGCTTTGGGATACCGTGGCCATCTATTTGGCCTTTGACGAGAGTCTGTGCCGAATGCGTGACATCAGACTGCGTGTAACGGATAAGGCGATTACCAAACCGGATCCGGATGGCAAGTTGACCCATGTGGCGATGGAGTGGAAGGATCTCGACGCGTTCCACAAAATGGTGGCCGAGAGGATCTCCAAGTTCACACCCTGATCCAGCCCATTGGGGGTGGCGACAGGTTGTACTGGTCCAGGTGTGCCGTGCAAAGGTCCGTTGTTTCCAGTAGGTGCAAGTCCTGTTTCGGTGTACGCGCCCATTGCGCCACCTGACACCACCAGGATGCGGCGTCAGTTCGACGACGGTGGTAAATCGGTCCAGCGACTTTCGGCGGCTCGACAGAGCTAGGCAATGCCCCCTACTGGGCTACCGAAAGTCGCTGGGCCACTTCACCACCAGCCATTGAAGCCCACATGGGGTTACTTCGACGAGAGCGATCCAAAATGGTCGGCTCGCGAGATCGACCTTGCGGCCGACCACGGAATCGATGTCTTCCTGTTCGACTGGTACTGGTACAGCGGTGTGAAGAACATGGAGGAAGCACTGGACAGAGATGAGCACGGCGCCGCTTGTCAACGTGCCCGTTGTGACAGTCGGATGGGACGCTACTCCGCGTTGCCGCCAGAACGTTCCGTGGCCATTCCCGATTTCACCGTGGGCGAATCGGCATGCCTACCCCTACTGCCATGTCGTGGTCGGCAATACTCCCGAACGATTCGAGCAACTCCTGCGCGACGCGGCCGA
Organism: uncultured Planctomycetota bacterium; assembly: GCA_963700575.1. Lineage (GTDB taxonomy): Bacteria > Planctomycetota > Planctomycetia > Pirellulales > Pirellulaceae > JAJRVM01. The sequence goes on from CAVOYC010000023.1 coordinate 6,080, forward strand.
GCACATCGAGCATGACCCGCATCAGCCTTTCGCAGTGCTTATCAACGCCTGGAACGAGTGGACGGAAGGATGTTATCTTCTGCCGGAAGAGCGGACAGGTGCCGCGCGCTTGGAGGCCGTCAAACGGACATTCGGCACCGCAAACCGTTGACGGGGCACACGCGGCGAAAGGCTCATATGAAATGTTCCTGATCAAGACGCCGTCACCGACGCTGTCGTGGCGGAGAGACATACGCCAAAGAACCACGGTCTGAGTTCTATGCCTGCTGTCGCTATTATCAGCGGTCGCTACCACCGAATCTGGCGAGAACAACCGATCGCAAGGCAACGGCGGGGACGATGGTGTGGTTGTCTCACGCAACCGAGGGATACCAGGATGGTTGTGATGACGACCAGTTTCCCTGGGACACGAAGCGGTCCCTTTGGTTGACACCCGCCTGTCAGGTTGCCGACAATGGAGCGAGTTCAGGCTTGGAGACCTTCGATGCGGAGGTTGACGAATTGTCCCCCAACCCAAACTGGAGAAATCGCCGCCATGACGCAAGAACACCCGTCGCCGCAATCCGAAACTCAAGGGACTTCACGCCGAGAGTTTTTGCGGTGGACCAGTGCCGCTGCAGCCGGATCCGCCCTGCTGGGAGTCGGCATTCCCAGAGTCCACGCGGGGGAGAACAACACGATTCGCTTGGCCCTGATCGGATGCGGCGGGCGCGGAAGCGGGGCAGTCGGCAATGCCATGAACTCTCCTTTCGGACCGGTCGAGCTGTATGCCATGGCCGACGTCGTCGAAGACCGGCTTACCAGGGCCCACAAAGCCCTCACCGAGCAGTTCGGCGACCGGGTCGACGTACCCAAGGAACGACAATTCGTCGGCTTCGACGCCTACAAGAAAGCCATCGACTGCCTCGGCCCCAACGACGTGGCCATGCTGACCAGCTTTGCCTACGTCCGCTCCCTCCAGCTGGAGTACGCCGTGAAGAAGGGGGTGAACGTCTTCATGGAGAAATCGTTCGGGCCCGACGCGCCGGCCTTGCGGCGGTTGATCCAGGCCGGCGAGGAGGCCAAGAAGAAGAACCTCAAGATCGCTGCCGGCCTGCAGTGCCGCCACAGCGTGAACCGGCAGGAACTGATCAAGCGGATCCGCGAGGGAGAACTGGGCGAGCTCATCCTCGTCCGGGCGTACCGCATCCATCCGGCCGGGGGCATGGGCAAGAAGCCGGATGATGTCAGCGAGCTGATGTGGCAGATCCGCAATTTCACCAGTTTCCCGTGGGTCTCCGGCGGACTCTTCGCCGAGATGAACATCCACCAGATCGATGAACTCTGTTGGCTCAAGGGAGACTACCCCGTCATCGCCCGCGGCATCGGTGGTCGGAAGTTCAACAGCCAGGATCGCAGCCAGGAGCTCGACTCCCTCTCCATTGAGTGGACTTTCCGCGACGGAACGAAGGCGACCGATAGCGTCCGTTGGCTGGGCGGACATTGCTTCCGGGAATTCGCCACGTTCGTGCACGGAACCAAGTGCGCCGCCCAATTCTCCGGAGACATCCACAAGGGCGATGTCCGCATCTACAAGGACCAGCGGATCGCGCCGGACAACATCGTCTGGGAAGCGCCCGAGGAAAAGTACAACCCCTGGGACGCGGAATGGAACGTGTTGCTGGAGAATATCCGCCAGGACAGACCGCAGAACGAAGCCGAGCGGGCAGCGCTCTCAAACTTCGCTGACCTCATGGGCCGGGCCGCCGTCAACTCGGGCAAAGAGATCACCTGGGACGAAATGACGAAGTCGACGTTCCAGCTCTATCCCGGCAGCATCGACGACTTGAACTACGACTCCGAGCCGCCGGTCAAGCCCGACGAAAACGGCTTCTATCCCGTCCCGGAGCCCGGCGTCTGGAACGAGACCTGAGCCGTTCGGCGCGGGCATGGTGACTTCCGCGTTGATGGCCACCGGCCACCTCAGAAGAATAGACACGGTTGCCGGCCTGTTCTCATTGTCGTCGGAAAAGGTGATAATTGCCGTTGTGAATGGGTCGGATAGCGCCATTTTGTCGAGAGCCAATCTCGGCTATACCGGTCCAGCGACTTTCACCAATCCTGCGGTGGAGTTGCGAGTCCCTACTCAAGACAGGGGTCGGTGGCACCCGCTTTAGGAAACGCCGAAGTTATTGTTAAACCGTTCCTTAGAGCTCTAACGACATCGCTAAATCAGAGCTAATCCACCAGCTCCGCTGGTGAGAATTGACAAGGTTCTGCCGTATCCCGCGACTCTTTACCGCGAGAGCGGTTAAACATCGTAGCCCAGGGTAAGCGGCGCAGCCGCGCCACCCTGGGCCACTACACCCCACGCGTCTCATCGGGGACGTCTGAGGGGCCGCTCAATGCCAAGTTTCTTCATCCGGGACCGCAACGTGCTTGGCTTCATATCCAGGCGTGCCGCGGCGTTTCCCTCACCGTTGACCCGCCAGTGGCACTCTTCCAGAACATCCAGAATGTGACTTCGTTCGACGCTCTTCATGTCCTGCTCCGAAGCGGTAAGTTTGCGAGGCTTGACCGAACGGGCCAGCCTGTCATGGAGCAGCAGAGTTGGTCCGGGGGAAAGAATCACAGACCGTTCAATCACGTTCTCGAGTTCCCGGATGTTGCCGGGCCAGTCGTATTGAATGAGCGCGTCCATCACCGCTTTGGGGATGCGCTCGATTTTCTTTCCTAGCGTGACCTGCGTTTTCGTGACGATGTGCCAAACCAGCAGCGGGATGTCTTCCCGGCGATCGCGCAATGGCGGTACCTCGATGGGAAACACTGCCAGACGATAATAGAGATCGGACCGAAAGGTTCGCGCTGCGATCTGCTCTTGCAGATTGCAGTTCGTGGCCGCGAGAATCCGGACGTCCACCGCTCGCGTGTCGGACGAGCCAACCCGCTCGAGTCGCCCATGCTGGACCACGCGCAGCAACTTGGCTTGCGCCTCGAGAGGAAGCTCTCCAATCTCGTCAAGAAAGATCGTACCTCCGTGGGCGATTTCAAACCGTCCCGCCTTGTCCCTCAACGCGCCGGTGAACGCTCCCGCGCAATGGCCGAAGAGTTCACTTTCGATTAAGTTCAGTGACAGCGCAGCGCAATTGACTGTGATCAACGGACCCTTCTTGCGCGAGCTCTGATTATGGATCATCCGGGCGATGAGTCCCTTGCCTGAGCCGGTCTCGCCAGTAATGAGCACGTTGGCATCGGTTGCCGCAGCGCGTCGGGCCTTCTCCAAAGTGAGCTTCAGCTTCTCACTCTTGCCAACGATCTGTTCGGAATCGCACATCTCGGTGAGCTGTGCCTTCAAGAGCGAGTTTTCGAGCTGTAGTTGCTTCTTGAGCTGTGCGACTTCCTGTAAAGCTCGCCGCACCTCCAATTCGGCTTGCTTGTGCACTGTGATGTCTTCCAGGCAGACAAGAAACCGTCGCCCCTGCGGAGAGTCCAGCACGCCCGTGGAAACAAGGGAGTAGAATTCACGCGACTTCGGGCCACGTCGCATCACCATCCTGACTTCCACTTGGTGCTGTGCTTGCCCCGTATCACGGGTACGGGCGACGATTTGTCTCACAGAGCAGCTTGCGCATGATGGCGAACCTCCGCAACCGTTGGGCTGCTCGCAGAAATGCACGCAGCCAAGGGCGAATCCCACCTCGAGGCCCTGAGAGCCTTCAGCCACCTCCCAGACTGCTTTCGCCGCCCGATTCACCTGGCAAACTCGGCCTTCTGCGTCCAGCACAAGTATCGGCAGCGGGATACTCTCCAACCACCTGGTGGACGCGAGTCGAAACGAATCGCGCTCCAATTCTGACTGCTTGCCGAGCGACACGGCGCGTGGTGTCGGATCGGTCATTGCGCGCGACTCGTTCGGACGCATTACCTGCCCCCTACAGATGCCATTCGTATCGGTGAAAAGTGTTCCCTGTGGCCCATCAAACGCGGGCGACATCACGACAAGTGGTGCTCTCGTCTAAAGGGTCACGCCGTAAAAAGTAACGGCATTTCGCCATAATTCTCGATATTTCGCCACTTACTCCAGGTCCGTGATGGGTAGAAGGCTGGACAATAGTCCTCATAAGGCGTCGTTTTATAGCATGTTAGCACCCACTTTGTCACCCCCGACAAAGTGCTGGCATGCCATGTGCTCCAAAGGGACTAGATTCGCGTGAGTTAGAAACTCGAAGGCAAGAGGCTTGTCGTCTTCGTCGAGGGGCGACTTACGGCAGATGACTTGGCCGCGTTGGATGAGTTTGGCTCGACGCTGGGAGGGGCCTGCGTGCTGGACCTTTCCCGACTGCAGGCAGCAGATGCTGCCGGAAGCAAGAGGCTTGGCGAGCTGGTCTCCAGCGGAGTGAAGACCCGGGGCGTGTCGCCCTACGTCAGGCTGCTGATCGACGGCGGAAGCTGACTTTCTTCGCTTTGCAGCCAGATGTGAAAGATACGGCGAGTGGGTCCCGTTACAAGGACAGCCAAAATGAAAATGGACCGGAATAACCCCCTGACGTCTCGATCTGGTTCAAAGGCCACGGCGGCGACGACACGCTGGAACTGCTGAGCGCCGGTCGAAATAACCTGTCAAGTTCTATCAAGTTCCGTAAATTTGAATCCCTTTATACCAGTGATCCAAGTTACTGCAGGAATGCAGGAAAGACCATCAACATGCCATCCCTTTCCCGCAAGCTGGCCTCTGCCCGCAAGCGCCGCGGCATCCGTAAGGATCCGACCCGAAAACGCCTCACTCTCGAATTCCTTGAAGACCGGAGGATGATGGCGGGCAACCTGGACTATCAAGCCGTGGCCTCCACGCCGCTGACCCTGCGTCTGGCTTCGGACGATCTTCAGGTCGTTGATTCGAACAACCCTTCCATCGTTCTGGCTTCGGAGTTGCTCAGCGACATCACGGGCGGTGTGCACATCGAGGGGAATTCCTTTGACGTGAATCTGACCATCGATGTCACCGTCCCGCCCGTTCCGGGCGGGATCGTGTTCGATGGAGGCTCCGGAACGAACACGTTGTTGGGGCCGAACGACGACACCACTTGGCACATCACCGGGCCAGGCTCGGGCGACCTGGACGGCACCTCCGTCGTCTCGTTCAGTAGCGTCGAGAATCTGGTGGGCGGTGAAGCCACGGACACGCTGGATTACAGTGGGCTGACCGGTCTCGGGGTCACGGTAGACAGTTCCGCCGATCCGGAAACCGCGACCCACTTCACCAGCATCAGCAGTTTCGAAAACGTCATTGGTACCGACCTCAACGACACCATTACTGGCTCAAGTGCGGAGAACATTCTGACCGGCGGCCCGGGCGATGACGCCCTGCAAGGGGGGGAGAGTAACGACACCTATATCTTCGCCGACGGTTGGGGTACAGATACCGTTACCGAGCAGTCCGACGAGGGCGAGGACGCCCTGGATTTCGGCGCGGTCACCGTGGACCTGACGTTTGCCGTTAGCGCGCCTGGCGCGGTTGTTGTCAGCGACAACAACAGCAACACCGTTGACGCCGACAACATGGAACTGCTCTTCGGCGGCTCCGGTATCAACTCTATCGACTATTCGGGCTACAGCTCTGGAGTGACTGTAGACCTCGCGAAATTCGAAGCAGAAGGCGGCTTCGCTATCGATCGTTTCGTCAATGTTACCGGGTCGGACTACAACGATACGATCACCGGTGACGACGACGACAACATCTTAACAGGAGGAGCGGGGAGCGATACCCTCAGCGGCGGCATCGGCGATGATACCTATGTTTTCGGCACCGACTGGGGCGGCGACACAGTCACTGACGTGGACGGATTCGATACCTTCGACTTTTCGCTTGTTGACGCGCATCTGAAGTTCATCATCGATGACAGGGGCAAGCTCAGCGTTGAGGATTGGTCAAACCTTTCGTTTGCTAACGGTACGCTGGAAGGAACTACTGGCTTGAACAGCGTCGTGCTCGGCGATGCCACCAGCATCGAGTTCCTGATCGGCACGAGTGCGGCGGGCTACACCAATACGCTGGACTATTCTGCCTATACCGAGGGCGTCGAAGTCGATTTAAGCAAGGACTTCGCGACGCTTTTCGCCGGCATCAGCCATTTTGACCATGTAATCGGCACCAGCTTTTCAGACCTGATTGCCGGGGACGACAGCGCGAACATCCTCATAGCGGGCATGCGAATGATGAAACCGGTATTGACACCCTCTCTGTACGTCGGAACGTTGACATTACTTTATCAGACACAGCGCTTTCGATCGGCGGTAATTTAGTCGCTAACGGAGTTTTCGCGAGCGACACGTACTGGACGAAAGGCGACGGCTGGACTATCGCGGCAGATGCCGCGAGTTCGAATGGGTCGCAGATCGCCGTTAGTGACCTGTCGCAGTCAGTGAGCCTGACCTCGGGTACGAAGTACCTGGTGACCTATACGATCGCAAACCGTTCGAGCGGAAGTATTACCCCGCTGGCGGGCACTGTGGCCGGCACCGCCCGTTCGACTGCCGGAACCTACGCCGAGGTAGCTGACTGCCGACGGCGCCAACCTATTTCTGCGCGCCAGCGAAGACTTCGTCGGCGCCATCGACAATGTGAGCGTCACGGACCCGGTGGAGGATACCCTGTCGGGTTTTGAGTTCGCGGAGCTGACCGGCGGCGTCAGCGCCAATGTCATCGACGCCTCGGCGTTCAGCTATGGCGTCCAGCTGGACGGCGGCTCGCAAATCTATCTCACGGATCTGTTCGCCGGCGGCCTGGGGACGACGGACGAAGCGTTTCGGAACCTGAACGGCGTCGAGGACACCACTGACCTCAACGTGCTCAACAACGGGGCTGGGGTCAGGAGCGCCACGGGTACTGATTTCAATATCACGCTCTCGGACGGCACTACGGTCGTTTCTGTCGATATCAGCAGTGCGGCAACGCTCGCGGACGTTCTCTCCGCGATAGAAACAGCCAGCCGCGCGATCCTGCCGATCCATCAAGCCCACGCCTGATCGCGACGCTGAATGAAAGCGGGTATGGCATTCGCCTGGTGGATGCGGTCGCAGGTCCGAACGACATCAGCGTTGCAGCCGCGAATAATTCGCTTGCGGCCGAGGACCTCGGGATCCTCCGCAACAGCAGCGGCAACGAGCTCGTTGGTTTCGCGATCACCGACGTCAGTGCCGATCTGGACATCGGCCTGCGTGACGGCACCCGGGTTTTCGTCGATCTGAGCGGCTTGGCGACGATTCAGGACGTGCTCAATACTATCAATAGTGCTGCTCCAGGCTTGCTCTCGGCGAAAATTAACACCTCATCAGGTACCGGTATCGATGTTACCGATCATACAGGTGGTACCACCCACAATTTCAGCATCGCCAATGCGAACGGCTCAACGGCTGCGACTAAACTTGAAATTGAAAAATCAGTTGGCACGGCGGTGATTGCCGGCGATCCTGTTAGACTCCATCACCCTGGATGGTCGAAATGATGACGACATTCTGATCGGTGGTGCCGGTGACGACATTCTGACGGGCGGCGGCGGCAGTGACTTGCTCAACGGCGGCGATGGCATCGATACCTTGTTCGAGGTCAGAGATGCCGATTTTGTGCTACAGAATGCAACCGACGATCCAGACACAGCGAACATAACTGAAGACGCCAAACTGGACGTGACGCCGGCCAATGGCAGCGGCCTGGTGGAAACCGACTGGCTGGAGAGCGTCGAGCTCGCAGAACTAGTTGGAGGAGCCTCACCCAACGTCATCAACGCGTCAACATTTACGGGCAACGGTCACCTCCAGGCGGGCGTCGACGGCGTCATCCTGGTGGGTGCGGGCGGGGACGACGAACTCAGTGGCGGCGCTGGCGATGATTTCCTCTCCGGCGGGGAGGGCGTGGATATCATCGACGGCGGGGCTGGGACTGATACGTTGGTCGAGGAGGCAGACAGTCGTTTCGTGCTCGTTGGCGACACGAACAATGCGACACTGGATATGGCGGAAGGCGCTAATGAAATGGTCACGGTCAGCGTCGCCAACGCCACCGGCGGCAGCTTCACACTGACCTTTGGCGGTGAAGAGACCCGATCTATTGCTTTTGATGCCAGCGCAGGAGCTCAGCGCCGCGCTTCGGGAATTGAGCGTTATCGGTGACGAAGACATCTCAGTCAATAAGTCGCCGACGGCCAACGAATGGACGGTGACGTTTCGCGGCAACGCCGGTGGAAAAGATCAGCTGGATAGCTGGAGCGCCGACAGCACGGATCTGATCGGACAGAATGCGGCTGTTACCGCGCCGGTCACCACGCAAGGCGCTGAGGCCTTCAACACGCTGGTTTCGATCGAACAGGCAGATCTGACCGGCGGCGCCGGCGGGAACCTTATGGATGCGTCGGGTTTTTCAGGAGTTGTAATTCTTGCCGGTCTCGAAGGCGATGACACGCTGATAGGTGGTGATGGAGCAGACACGCTTTCGGGAGGAATAGGTAATGACCTCCTGACCGGTGGGGAAGGTGACGACACATTGGACGCCGGATCTGGCACCGATACACTCATCGAAAGCCGCGACGTGCACATGCGGCTCAGCAATGTCGTCCTGGAGTTCAGTACCACTGCGATTTTTGACGGAATTTACGAAACCGACCAGCTTGCCGGTTTCGAACGAGCCGAGCTCACTGGCGGCGCTTCGAACAATACGATCGATGCGTCTTCGTTCACCGCACTTTCCGGCGAAACGGATCTCGAGCTATTGAACGGGGGGCTCGGGTTTGTGGCCGCCGATGGTCCGCTCATCAATCTCAATGGGCTTGAGATTACCACTCCGCTGGCGCTCCTGGACGACGGCAATGGTTTGGGTGCCGTTGCCGGAGTTGATTTCGACGTTGTTCTAACCGACAGTACCCCTGTTCATGTGGATGTTTCTGGTGCGGTGACACTGCAAGAAGTGCTCCAAAGGATCACTGACGCCGACGGTTCGGGTTTGCTGAGCACGACATTGAATGCGGTTGGTACCGCTATCGTGCTGGCGGAAACGTTTGCCATTGCTGATGGTGAGTGGTGGACCAGCGGGACCAACACCCTGACGGTCAGCGGCGCCACCCCGGTCAACCTGAATGCGGCATCTGTCACGAATAACGCGATTACGTTTGCGTCGAAGCATGGGCTGCGAACAGGAGATCTTGTCCGCTACGACACCGCCGTATCCCCAACGAACGGTCTCGTAGATGGGGCCACTTACGGCGTCGTCCGCATAGACTCTGACACGATCAAGCTGTACGCGACAACGGGGGCCGGAGCAGACCTTCAAGTCGTGCCGCAAAACAATTCGACCGCGGCGGATGCGCTGGGCATCTTGAACGCGGGTGACGGTTACTCGCTCTCGGGCAGCCTCATTTACGATACCCGCTCCGATATTCGCATCACGCTGCGGGACGGTACACGTCTCGATATCGACCTGATTGGAGCCGAGACCGTGCAGGACGTTCTTGCGATTATCGACGCCGCACATGAAGACTTGTCCGCGACGATTAACAGCGATGCGACGGGCCTCGATGTTATTGATGGCAGCGCTGTTTCGGGTGATTTCGTTATTGAAAATGGCACCGGATCGACGGCGGCTACCGTCCTGGGGATCGCGGGTTCGGTCAGCGGCAGTGGTGCGTCCCTTACGCTGGCGGGCACCGCTCTCGGCCTTGCCAGCGTTGTGCTGGATGGTCAAGAGGGTAACGACACCTTGGCCGGCAGCGTCGGTAATGACCGTCTGACGGGCGGCGCAGGGGCGGACACGATCGAGGGAGGCGCGGGCGAGGACACCGTCGTCGAGTGCGCGCGATGGATTATACAGATTTCAATATCACCCTTTTCGATACCACGCTGACGATCGGGGCAGAGGGGCAGGATACGCTGGTCGCCGTAGAGTACGCCGATCTGACCGGCAGCAGTGGCGTCAATACCATCGACACCTCGGGCTTTACGCAGGGTTCCGTGACCCTCTCGACCGGCGGCGGACTTGACACGCTTCACGGCAGCACTTCCAGCGACGAGTTTCGCATCGATGTGTCCGGCCTTACGGCCCCAAGTCAAGTTTCTGTAGACGTCGGCGGCAGCACCGAAAATCAGGTCGTTGTGTTGGGCATCGACGAGTTACTCACGCAAGCAGCCTTCGAGTGGGTCAGCTTCACCGGTACAGAGCCAGCCCAGTATGTCGTAGAGAGGGACGGGACATTCAATCTCGGCGGGGATGTGTTCGTGCCCGGTCGGAACATCAAGGTGGCCGCGGACAAAATTAACTTCGGCGCCCGTACCTTTGCCTCTAACGGCGGCGACATTACCCTGGCGGCCGACGACATCAGTCTAACTGGTGTCGTGTTAGACGCCAGGGCGACCGTTGGAAATACTCCTGGAAATATTTCCATCCAAGCCGTCGATGATCGCGCCAGGCTTACAGCACTTGGATTCGTTAATGTTGATTGGATCGATGTCGGCATCACGATCAACGACGCGCAGATTTACGGCGGGGATGTGAAACTCGAGGCGACCGCGGACAGTCAACATTTTTTGACATCAAACGACTTTGGCGGCTTCGGCGAGAAGCTCTCCGGCAAGGTCTTTGCTCAAGCCCTGGATACGTGGCTCCGCACGCTGGAAAGTTCGTCGGTACTATTTGGCGTGTCCTCGGCGGAGTCTCGAGCCCAAATCAACATCGATACTGAAGACACGTCCGGTGACACGCAAACGATCATCGAGGCGACGAACTTCACGGCCAGCGCCAGACGCCAGAATCAGGGTTACATCACAACCCATCCCGTTCAGAGGGTTAGCCGTTGCCGTTGGTTTAGGCGAAACCGACGCTACCGTGAACGTAGGTAACGCCACGATCTTGACCACGAATGATGTTGTTGTTGCGGCAACCACGGACCATGTCTTCTCGGTAAAATCCGAGGTCCAGGCCAGGGAGGACGGCATGCTGTGGCTGTCGCCATCAATTTCCTTGATTCCACTGCAACTGCATATGTCATCGACACTGCAGAGCTGAATGTTGGCAATAACCTTTCAGTCACGGCGACCACTGCTGACCGCAACTTCACCCTAGCCGATGCCAAGGCTGGACAGAAAGGCAAAGCAAGCATTGCTGTTTCGTTTAGCGATGAAACTGGCTCTACCAATGCTTGGCTGGACGGTACGGCAACCGCAGCGGGTGAAATCGCGGTATCGGCGCAGCAAGCTAAAGAAGCCGTAACCGCATTCACTGCTGCGCCCGAATTCAAAATCCCTGTTAAGGCGTTGCCGACGTTGGTGAACGGTGTTGCCGCGCTCACAGAATTTAATAAGCCTGACGAGGCTAAGAGCCCTGAAAAGCGCGAAGGAGAAGGCTGTTTTTGCCGCGAAGTTTTTAGCGAATCCGGCGGGAGCTGTCGCGCAGACGCCGAAAGTGGACAAGTTTCTGAAGGGTACGCCAGGGAATGGTCCGGCGTCCACGTCACAGGGCGCTGTTTCGTTCGCGTACGTCAATGACGAAAATCATGCCTCCGCCCGGATCGGTGCCGCCGATATCGCAGCAGGCCAGTCTGTATCAGTAACCGCTTCAGCCAATAACCGACCGGACGTCACAGCGCAGGCAAGGACGAAGGCCGATGACGAAGAGACAGAGAATGGCGGGTCCATAGCCGTTGCGTACGGCTCCGTTGTCAATGACGCTGATGCAATTATTGCGAGTGGTGCGCAAGTCGATGCCCGCGGCACCATAGACGTCAGCGCCGAAGCAGTCAACGAGCTTGATCCCGCTGGGCTGTGGGGAGCTAATATTATCGTCCCCCTCACCAATGCCGCGGAGAGTCTCGACACTAACGGCGAACGTGTCGCATACTTCAGAACTCTCGCCACTTATCTTGACGATTTGGGCAACTTGGGTCTCGACAGTAACCTGGTTGATTCCTGGAGCCAGGCCTCGGCCAGCGGCCAGGAAAAGCTTTCCGTCGCGGGCGCGGTGACGGTATTGATCATTGACCACGACGCGGATGCGATCATCGAGTCCGGGGCCATGGTCAACCAGGATCCGGCGTTGTCCTTCATTCATTTAAGCGACCCCAGCGTTTGGAGTAGCGGCACCAACACGCTGGAATCCGATGGTGGCGTCACGGTTACGCTGGATGGCACGGAAACGTTCGACAGTCAGACGGAAAGCATTGTATTCACGGCTCAGCATGGCCTAGCAGACGGCGACATCGTCACCTACAAAAGCAACCTCGATAAAAACACTGGAGAGGATGAAGATAAGAAAGACGTCAGTGGTCTCAACAATAAGCAGACGTATCGCGTCGTCGTTATTGACGGTAATACCATCAAGCTCACGGCTAGGACGGTCCAGGTTGCAGCGTCCAGTATCAACAACGCGATCAACCTGGCGGGCAACTTTCCACCCCTGTTTGATGCGCTGAAGGGTCGCTTTTCATCAAGTCCTGCCCGCGAGGATCCCGGCAAAGCGGTTGGTGCGACGTTCCATTGGTTTGATTTCGAAAACGATGTCCACGCGAAGATCGAGGACGGCGCGTTCGTCGATGCAGACGGCCTCAAAGTCAACGCCTCGAATGCGGTCATCAACGTTACCCTCGGGATTTCGGGTGGCGATTCCAAGGACTTCGGCTTCAATGGAGTTGGCATAGTTACCAATGTCGATAACGACTCAATAGCCCAAATCGAAGACGGCGCGGTCGTCCAGGTCGGAAACCACCCGATCGACGGCGGCCTCAGCGCACTGGTTGAGGCAACGGATGCCACTTACGTGATTTCGGTCGCCGGAGCATTGTCCTCGTCCGAGAAAACCGGGATTGGCGGCGCCGCTGCCGTCAACGATATAGACCGCACGACCGAGGCATTGATCGGGGGCGCATTGACGGTCGGTGGCGATCTGGAAATCTCCGCCGCGAATGACGGCTTCATCGGCGCCTTTGCGCTTGCCGGTGCCATAGCAAAAGCACCACCCAAAACAAGGTACGTAACAACGGCACTAGGCGGCGCGGTCAGCTTTGCGTCCAATAACGTTGATGAAGACGTCCGCGTCTACATCAATGAAGCTGTTGTCAACGCAGCGGGCGACGTCACGTTGAGCGCCGTCGATGCAACCACGCTCGAAGCCTTTGCGTTTGGTGGCGCTTATGCCCAGGGTGATGAAAACAGCATCGCTTTGGCAGGCGCGGCAGCGCTCAACACGCTCGACAGCACAATTGAAGCCTATGTCAGAAACAGCGAGCTGTCGCTGACCGGCGCCGGCGACTTGACCGTGACTGCACGCGACGAATCCGGCGTCTTCGCTCAGACCGGGACGTTGTCGATTGCGGCAGGTACCGGGAAGACCCAAGAAGGTTCGTTATCCGTTTCGATCGGCGCTTCGGTATCGATTAATGAAATTGGCGAGCACGAAGGCTACGGCGTCCGGGCATTCATCGATAACTCGACCGTCGATGTCAATGGCAATGTGCTCCTCCAGGCTACGTATAGCGGGGAGGTGGAGAGCCTTGCGGTCGGGGGCTCTTTCTCGAGTGCCCCAAGCAGTGCGTCGGGCAGCGGCTCTTATGCGGTGGCTGCGGCCGGCGCCTATGCCGCCAACGAGTTGTCCATCGACATCGAAACTTATATCGCCATGAACAGCGTCGTCACAACCACGGGGGCTGGCGATGTCACGGCTGCTGCCACGGTTGAGTCCGACCTGATCCGTGCAGATGCGTTTGGTGTCGCCGCGGCCTTTGCCGCCAATTCGACCCCAGACACGGCTGGCGCATTCGCATTCGGTGTTGCCATTGCCAGCAACACGGTCAGTTTGCGCTCCGATGCGTCGGTGCGAAACTCGGGTGTCAATGCCGCCGGCGCGATGATGCTGAGCGCCACGGCCGCTCCCGATCTGGATGCGCTTGCTATCGGGGTCGCCGGGTCGGGCGCGAGCGGCACGACAGGAAATACGGGTGCCCTGGCGGGGGCGGGGTCGGCCGCGACCAACACGGTCGACAATACCGTTGCTGCCTACATTAAAGACAGTGGCGACAGCATGAACCCTGGGGTACTCGCCGGCACTACGATCACGCTGGGCGCTTCTGACGACTCCAAGGTTCGCGCCGATTCTGGCGGGTTCGCGATCGCGCTGGGTGCGGCAACCAGCGACGGAACGGCCATATCCGCGGCGGTGGGCGCCGGCATTACGATCAACGAGATCGGTGAGGGTGGCGGCCACTCGGTAAAAGCCTTTATCGAAAACTCCACCGTGGAGGCCGGCGGAAACATTGGCCTCTCGGCCATTTCGACCGCCGAAGTCGAAGCGCTGTCCATGGGCGGCGCGGGAGCCGGTGCCGGCAGCAGTACCGGCAAGGCCGGCGCGCTCGCCGGCGCGGGCGCGGGCTCCTACAACACTATAGAACAGACCATCGAGTCTTATATCAGCGTAAACAGTGCAGTAACCACCACGGCGAATAGCGGCGGCGACATTACCCTGTCTGCGCAAGACAGGTCTTCCATCACCGCCGACGCCGGCGGGGTCGCGGTGGCCGTTGCCCTGACCGGCGCCGGAGGGGAAGCCACCGGATCCGGCTCCATCGGCGCCGCGATCGCCGACAACACGATCAGCAACGTTGTCAACGCGTACATCTCAGGGTCCGAGGTTGTCGCGGATGGGGATGTGGACGTCAGCGCTTTCGCGCGGCCTCTGACCGAACGTACGCTGGACTTCGGCGATGCCGAGATCGCACACCAGCAACCGGATAGCATCACCATTGGCGGGGCGGAGCCGGTGGTTGGTGCGCCCGCGGCGGTGGAGTTGCGGCACGCTGGTGCGCGACGGTACTAAGGTTTATCGCTACGACGGCAGCGAGAGCGCGCTGCTCCTGGGCGACGTTGACTACGCCGACACCAACAATTGGACGGATGTCACGGCAGACTTTTTCGTTGCTGACCCTGCAAATAACAGATACGACAGTCGCCTCAGCACTTCGGCGGTGTCCGTCAACACGTTGAACCCTCGTCGTTCATGACGGGAAGGTCTACCAATACAACGGCAGCGAGAGTTCGCTGTATCTGAATACCATCACCAATTATCAGCAGGACACCGTCAATTGGATTGACGTTACCGCCACCTATACACCGTTCGCTCCTGACCCCGCCAGTAACCGATACAACAGCGGCTACACCACGTCCGGCCATGGTTTGAAAACCGGCGACGAGGTCGTCTATCGCGTTGATTCCGGTACGGCCCTGGGCAGCGGTTTTGAAGGCGGTAAGTCCTATTTCGTCATCCGCGATAGCCAGAACACGTTCCGCCTGGCGAAGAGCGCGGACAAAGCCCGCAAGGGTAAGGCCCTCGCACTGACGGACGCGACCGGAAGTACCTACCACCTCGAAGTACTGAATAACTCCATCGAGGCGCTCGCCTTTGGAGTCGCGGTTTCAGGATCAGGAGCTTCGGGCAGTGGTTTGACGGGGGCTCTGGCGGGAGCCGGTGCGGGCGCGTCGAACACGATCGATAACACGATCGCTGCCTACATCGAAAACGCCAGTGGCGGTACCCGGAAGGTCGCGGCCGTCACCGGCGGCATTACCCTCAGTGCAGACGATGAGTCCAGGATTATTGCCGATGCCGGCGGCTATGCCATCGCCGTTGCGGCCAACTTCGGTTCGGGTCACAGCGGCGCCGGGTCGGTCGGTGCCTCGGTGGCCACCAATGAGATCGGGAAAAACGGCGGTCACTCGGTCACGGCTACCATCACGAATTCCATTATCGAGGCAGGCGTTGGCGGCGTAACCGTGCGTGCAGACTCGACGGCCAACATCGACGCCCTGGCGGTCGGCGGTGCCGGCGCTGGCGGCGGATCAACGTCTGGAAATGCGTTTGCTTTAGGCATAGGCGGCGCAGTCAACGGACAACGCCATCGATCTCGACGTCGAGGCCAGCATCAAGACTGGCAGCACGGTGGAGACAGCTAACGCCGGCGACGTCACGGTCCATGCTGCGGACCGGTCGCGGATCTTCAGCGAATCCGTTGGTGCCGCGTCTTGGCCTCGCGGTTGCTCCCGGGGGGCAGCTCACCGGCGCCGGTGCGATCGGCATTGCGCTCGCGGAAGACCATATCAACGCCAATGTTCTGGCATTTATTGAAAGCGCTGGTCCGGCCAACTTCATCGCATCTTTGAACAGTGCAACAACGGATGATGTCTCAGATTCGCTAGACTTCGGCAGTGTCCACGGCTTTGTCGATGGTGATGTCGTTACCTATCGCAGCACGCTCGGTGATGCGGGTGGGCTTATTGACGGCAACGACTACCACGTGCTGGTGGTCGACGATCAGACCATCAAGCTCACGACGTCGGCGCCGGAGATCGCGGATCTTAACGCACGCTCCTGGAGCGCTGGAACCCGAACCCTCACCAAGAGTGGTACGACCCCGATAGTGATTGACAGCGGGCAGGTTGATGGCGCCGCTAACACGATCTCTTTCAGCGCCGCCCATTCGCTAGTGGACGGCGATACGGTCACCTACGCTTACACCGGCGACAGTGACGATAGCCAGCTCGTCGATGGAACGACCTACTACGTCCTTGTCGTTGACGCCGATACCATCAAGCTCTTGGAGGCAGCGCCGGCGACCGTTGACTTGCTGTCGCCCGCTCCCTGGTCAACCGGGAGCAGTGTACTGGAAAGAGCTGTTATCGATGCGGCTGGCAATCTGACCATTACCGCAACTGACCAGACGTCCATTGGGGCGCTCTCGGTGGCGGCTTCGTTGGCCATTGCCGGCAGCGGCAGCGGGCAAGGTTATGCGGTGAGCGGTGGCGGCGCATCGGCAAACAACACCATACTCAGCAAGACCAATGCCTATATAGCGAATACACCGCGGATCAGCGCACTAGGCGATGTCAGCCTCACGGCGTTGGGAGCGTCGAGCATCGATGCGACGATCGTGGCGGTCGCTGTCTCGGCAGCGTTCGGCAAAAGCAATGCCGGCGCACTTTCGATCGGCGCAGGGCGCTGGCCGAAAACGCAATCGGCGATGGCCGTGGCAATCCGAACGAAGTGCGCGCTTACATTGAAGGTTCGACTGTCGATGCGGGCGGCCATCTCAGTCTTAGCGCGACCCAGAGCGGTTCGATCGTTGCCGACGTAGCGGCGGCCTCGGCTGCGATTTCCGGCTCCAGCTCGGGTATCGCCGCAAGTCTCAGCGGCGCCGGCACCGCGCGGAGAACAATATCGCCGTGGACGTGCAAGCCTACGTACTGGGTGACGGTTCGCCGATCAGTGGTCCCGGTATCGTGGCCGACAGCCTGAATTTGCTGGCGGAGGATACCTCCAAAATCACGGCCGTCACGGTGGGAGCTTCGCTGGCGGCCTCCGTATTAGGCGAGACGGGAGTCGCCGTCGCAGTCGGGGTCTCTTTGTCGAAAAACGAGATCAGCAATCAGATTGAAGCTTCCATCAAGAACGCGGAAAGTGTCGTCAGCACGGGCGATATCGTGCTGGCGGCCACGGATCATGCCATCATTCACTCGGTCTCCGTGGCGGCGTCCCTGGCGGCAGGGTTGTCCACAGAAGCCGGTATTTCGCTCAGCGGAGCGGGCGCCGACTCCACCAATAGGATTGACACCAAGACCAATGCCTTGGTGGAGAATAGCGTGCTGACTGCCGGCGGGGACGTGACGATCACTTCCGACGCAAGTTCGGCTGCCGGTTCGGAGACTTTGACGCCCGTTGGCACTGTCGCGGCCTTTACAGCAGGTCTGGATGACGCGGCCACCACGGATCTGCTTGAAGCCGACAAGACAAACAACGGCACAGTCTACAAGGAGGGTACGCCCGATCCGACCGATTTCAATGCCGACAACGTGTTCAAGACGGCACTCCGGAACCGGCTGGCTTCAGTCGGCATCAAGTTGTCCACCGATCCGAATGATCTGGCCGTGACGATCCGCAATGTGGACACGGGTGCGAACCCGACTGACCCCGATGACGACACCGGCGTGGAGTGGTCGGTGACCGACCGCAAGTCGGGGATTTCCGTGATCCTTTCGAAGGATGCGCAAGACAATTTCACGGTGTTCGAGCCTCAGATCTCCGCCGTCGTCATCGGCGCGTCCTTGGCAGTCGGCGTCGGCAAGGAAGTCGGGGCGGGGCTGGCGATTGGGGCTTCCGTGGCCAGGAACCTGATTGGGTCCAGCCAGGATGAGACTGCCGGGATAACGCGACCCGCTATTATTTCCAGAACTATCCCGGGGAAGTCCAGTCGAGGATTTTGAACTCCAGTATCGACGTGGCGAGTGGTCACCTGGCACTGACTGCGACGGCACAGCAATCCATTGACGCTTTTGTCGGCGCATTTGCCGCTGCGGTGGCCGGAGGAAAACTGGGAGGGATCGCGGGTGCCGGCGCGGGAGCGAGGGCTACCAATGGAATTTCCATGAACGTCACAGCAGCCATTGATGGAGATGGTCCATCCGGCATTCACGCTGACGGTATCACGCTCCAGGCCACGGATACCTCGTCCATCGAGGCGGTCACGGGAGCGGCTGCGCTGGCGATCTCGTTTGGGAAAGCCGGCGCTCTTTCGATAGCGGTCGGCGTTGCATTGGCTGAAAATGTGATTCAAAACGATGTGCAGGCCTATATCGCCCATGCGAATAACCTGACGACAACGGGAACGGGAGCCGTCAGCGTGTTGGCTTCCGAGACGGCCCGTATTGATTCCACGACATTCGCAGCCTCAGCCGCAATCGCAGTCGGAAAAATCAGTTTCGCCGCAGCCGTCGGCGTCCTCGAGGCCACTAACACGCTGGCGAACAACGTTGCCGCCTACATCAGCGACAGTGGTTCCATTGCGTCTGCCGGAGCGGTGACGGTGTCTGCAAATGACCTCAGTGTGATTTCTGCTGACACCTTTTCGCTGGCGGTGGCCATCGGCGTCATCGGAGTCGGCGTTGGAACCGGCTCGGGCAACAACACGATCACGGATAACGTGTCTGCCTATGTGGACAACTCGATGATCACCACGACCGCCGGCGATATCATCGTTACGGCCACATCAACGCCGAGCATTACCACGACTTCCACGACCGTGGCTGTGTCACTGGCGATTGGGGCTGCCGTTGCCGTATTCGACGCGACGACCACGGTTCAAGGCACGACTGAGGCGTATCTTCAGAATGCCGTGCTGACGGCGACCGGCCATGCTATCGAGGTGACGTCAACTTCCACAGAGACCCTGAGCCCAGTTGTCCGCGGGGGAGCGGGTGGTCTGATCGCAGTTGGAGTCATGCTATCAGAGGCCACTGTGAAAGGTCAGACGCTGGCGCGCTTGGCTGGCCAGACGACGGTGACGGCAGACAGCCTCACGGTCACGGCCCACGATACCAGCATGGCCACGCCAGTGACGAACGTTGGCAGCGTCGGAGCGGTCGCGGTTTCGCACGCCAAGACCGATGCCACGCTCGAGCGGCGGACAGAGGCATCGATTCCAGAGAATGCCCGAATCACCCTCGCTTCGGGATCGCTGATCGTCCAAGCCCAGTCCGCGTCCACGGCATACACCAGCAGCCGGTCCGACGGGGGTGGCGCTATCGCCGTCAGCAATCTCGATATCAATTCGACAGTCAACACCGTTACTCGGGCCACGGTAGCCAATGGCGCGGCGATCCTGGTTCCGTCTGCCAATACCACGGGCGATGTCTCCATTACCGCCACTTCCCAGAATCTTGCCATCGCCAACACGGTGAATTACGGCGGCGGCGGCGTCAATGTCCAGAACAGCACTCCCACAGCCACCGATAAGAGCACGACGGAAGCCCTGATGCTCGGCGATGTGACCGGACCGGATGGCGCTGATTCCGGCGCACTCGA
The DNA here is from genome assembly GCA_963700575.1 of uncultured Planctomycetota bacterium. Taxonomy (GTDB): domain Bacteria; phylum Planctomycetota; class Planctomycetia; order Pirellulales; family Pirellulaceae; genus JAJRVM01. Next base: position 25,941 of record CAVOYC010000023.1, read on the forward strand.
TCTCGTCGTTCGGGCGACGGCCAACGACCGGTCCTTGGCGGGATCTGACACCCGGGGCGGAGGCCTCGTCCAGGTGGGGATTGCCAACGTCAAGGCGAATACGACCCCGACGGTGAACGCGCGAGATCGGTGGCACGGTCGAGGTCCGCAACGACATCACTGTTCGAAGCCGACTCGAGGACGGATGCCGACACGTCGAATGACAGCGCAGGCGGCGGAGTGGTGGCAGTCACCGACCTGCACGCCACGGTCGATCTCAAGCCGACGGTGACCACCACGGTCGCGGTCGATGCCAGGCTCACTGCTGGGAACGACATCACGATTGGTGCCAATCACGGCCGGGCACTTCCCTTCCGGGTCACTGTTGACGGCGGGATCGTAAATGACGACACGGGATTGGTTGATTTCGTGGTGGTCGGATTGGGCGCTACGGTTACGAAAGTCTTCACGATTGCGAATGTCGGGGATGCTAATCTGGTTATCACGTCACCGATCATGCCGGCGGGCTTTACCTTGGTAACCGCTCCAGACCTGACCCACGATTCCGCCAGGCAGTTCGACGACCTTCGAGATTGGCATCGATACGGCCGCTGTCGGACCGGTGAGTGGGGAAATCTCCTTCATTGTCGATGATTCGATTAACGATCCGGTAAACTTCAACTTCATGGTTCAAGGGCTTGTCATTCCCGATGCTCCCTTTGGTCTGAGCTTCGACGTTCCGCCTGCCTTTGACGGGATCGCCAAAGCCAGTGCCAGTGGGGCCGCTGGCGGTGTGGTTCAAGTCTCGTCGGTGACGACAAGTCTTACAGCAACGCCCAACGTTTCGCTGACGGTCAACGCCGGTGCAAAACTCTCCGCCATCCGGAACATCGATATCCAGTCGGAGGCAGTTGGCAAGGCGTCGGCCATTGCCGAGGGCGACGGCGGCGGAGTTGTTGCCGTAGGCGTATCGAATTCGGACGTGAAACTCACGCCGAAAAGCACCCTCACAATCAATGAGGAAGCCGTCCTCAATGCCACGGGGGATGATGAGACGGCAACGACGGGTAGCATCACCGTTATCTCGACAACCTCCTCCGATGCGTTCGCGAAAGGCCGGGGTGTCAGCGGCGGATTCGTCGCTGTGGCGGACGCGACGGTGACCACCAATGTCTCCCATGCCTCTACGGTTGAGATTGGAGATTCCGCACAGCTCACCACCAATGGAGAACTGCGAGTCGAATCCCGCAGCGATACCAAAGCCACCGCCGACTCCTCGGTCACTGCCGGTGGGGGTGCGGCCGCGGCGACAAACAGGACGACACTCAACCTGGGTTCGGATGCCAAACCCGCGACGACGACTACGGCCATCGGGACCAAAGCACTTCTCAAAGGCATGGTGGTCACCGTCGGCGCCGTGGTGACGAAGCTCGACCTGAAAGTCGATGCCGACGAGGAGGCGGATGGAGGGTTCACTGGTGCGACGGCGAAAGCGCTGATGACGATCCATGACACGACCGAAGTCAGTCTCGCTGAAAAAGCCTCAGTGACCGGTGACACGGTGACCATCAACTCGAGTCACGAGCACATCAACCTCGTTTCAACGGCGAAGGCTACCGCCTACGCCGTGCTTGGTATTCCAAATGCCGAGGCGAAAGTTGACTATAACAGCATGGCGCGCGTCGTCGCCGCTGCTGGAGCTACAGTCTCCGGACGGGTGGTGAATGTCAACACGACACAGCAAATTGACAATATCGAGCGAAACTCCAAGGAATACTCCTGGCAGGACCTTATTAACGGCACCGGGGGCGCTAAAACCGGCGCCGATAACTCCACTCGAGAAATTGACTGGAACGGAAATGTGGTGTTGCTGTCGGGGCCCGATCCGGAACTCGTGGTCGATGGCAGCGGAGTGATTACCAAGGCCGTCGGGGTCACGGCCGGTGGCCTGGGGGAAGGGCAGACCGTGACAGCCACGACCGTTTCCGTTGATCCGATCATCAACGACAACAGTCTTGCGAGCGGCACGATCACCAACACCACCGGCGCGGGCACCTCACCCATCGTCATCAGCACTTCCGACACCACCGGCTTGACCAACGGTCGGGTGGTGACCATCATCGGCGCGAGCGAGCCCAACGCCAACGGCACCTTCGTTATCGACAACGTCACGAACACTTCTTTCGAACTCGTCGGCACGACCGGCGACGGCACCGCGGGCGCCGGGGGCACATGGATCAACAGTTTTGCGAGCGACACGATCACCAGCAGCACCGGCGCGGACACCTCGCCCATCGTCGTCAGCACTCCCAGCACTGCCGGTTTGATCGACGGTCGGGTGGTGACCATCATCGGCGCGAGCGATCCCAACGCCAACGGCACTTTCGTTATCGGCAACGTTATTACCGACACTTCTTTCCAACTCGTCGGCACGACCGGCGCCGGCACCGCGGGCGCCGGGGGCACATGGATCACCGGGGGTGCCGTCACGTTCACGGCGGATACCGTCAAGGGGACGGGAGGAAAGATCAGCGCTGCGACGGCCTATCGTTCCGTGAACATCAAGAATTTCTCGGACCGTCATTTGGTCATCAACGGTATCAACGTGGTGACGCCAAGCACGACTCCCACGGTTTTTATCGATGCGACCGACTGGCAGACTTTCACGTTCACGGCCGGCAATGACGTTTCGCCCACCGATATCACGATTGCCAATGAAGGTGCGAATTCGGACGTTCAGTTGGTGCCGATCAACGCTATGGTGCCAGGGACGACGGTTCAGGGGTTCTCGATCTATAACCCGCTCGGAACCACAAAAATAATCGCGGCCGATGGCAGCATCCTGAACGCTGCCGGGGCGCCTTCAGTTCCTTCTGTCTGGACCCGGGACCTCGATCTGCAAGCGGCGGGTTCCGTTGGGGACGGGGACAGTAACGGCCGGTTAAACGTGCACCTCGTCAAGGATTCGGGTCAAACCGACCTGGATGTCCAGGCGGGCGGTGATGTCTTTCTTGACCTGGAGGGTCGGTTCCGTGCTACAGGCAATACCGTATTCGAGGGCGGCACGATTCAAACATCAGGTCAATCGAGTCAGATTGATCTGTTGCTGGAGTCAGCGGTCCAGGATGTCGCAGTATCGGCTCCATCAGGCACGATTTCTGTTCAGCGTTACGTGAATAACGTCCTGATGGCGTTCGATAGCGACGCATTGGCACTCCCCACCTACACGACGTCATCGGTCGCCGGAACTTATCAATTCAAGCAGCTCATTGCCGGGGCCGTCAGCGGAAATATCACGATCAACGCCGCTGATCCTTTGGCGCCTGATCCTCTCGTCAGTTTCGCGTCCGGCACGGACATGGGCAACACGAGCGGTGAACTCGTCGCCGTGACCAATGGGGACTTGACGTTGTCCGAGCGGAGCGGCGATTTCCGCATCCGTACTGTCTCATCGTCGGCCGGCAATGTGTCTCTTGCTGCGACCGGAGACGATGGATCGATTGTCGACGTGGACGACAGCGAAGCGCCGCCTTTCGGAGCGACAGCCTGGGTGACCGGCAACAGCGTTTCACTCAGTTCGCGTGATGGCGGGATCGGCTCGCCAGGCGATTTCCTGGAAATCAACTCGTCGAACCAGGCTCCGGGTGCGGTGATCGCGCTGGCCAAGAATGACGTCTACCTGACGGAGACGGCGGGCGACCTGAATATTGACAAGGTGCTCTCGCGCATCTCGGACGTCGTCCTGATCGCCCAGCAGGGCGCGATTCTGGAAGCGGGCGCTGACACCCAGGCTGACATCCAGGGGCGGAATATTGACCTGATCGCCACGACCGCCGTGTCGTTCAATCCGTCATCCGTTCAGAATGACCAGATCAGCTTCGCGACCGACCACAACCTGACTGACGAGCAGCAGGTGATTTATCAACCCGGAAATGGCAACGATCCCATTAGCGGCCTCACCGAGGGCCAGCATGTCTGGGCCATTTACATCGATGCCACGACCATTAAGTTGGCTTCGTCGCTGGACAACGCCCAGAACGAGACCTTCATTACATTGGACCCGACAGGCAGCACCGGCTTGCAGCATTCGCTGACGTTGGCGACGACCGTCGCGTCGTTCGATCCGTCATCCGTTCAGAATGACCAGATCAGCTTCGCGACCGACCACAACCTGACTGACGGGGAGCAGGTTATTTATCGCACGGGAAATGGCAACGATCCCATTAGCCCCCTCACCGAGGGCCAACATGTCTGGGTCATTTACATCGATGCCACGACCATTCAGTTGGCTTCGTCGCTGGCAGACGCCCAGAGCAAGACCTTCATTACATTGGACCCCACAGGCAGCACCGGCTTGCAGCATTCGCTGACGTCGGCTCGGATCAGGATTGGCGACGCTCAGCAACCCGATCGAATTCCTCGGCGCTGGAACCGGGCAGCGTCCGAACGATGGTTTTCAGATCGAACAGTATGCCCCCGGCACCGGGCGTCTGGTGGCCCAGGCGAATGCCGGTGTCTATCTGACGGAAACCAGCGGTGCGGTCAATGTGCTGGAAGTCAAGACACCAACCGGCGACGTGGCTCTGGCGGTGCATGATTCCGTGCTTGCCGGTGAAGATTTGAACTTGCTGCCGTCGAGCGATACGACGTTCTTCGGAACGACTCTGGCCCACGGGCGGATTCTTGCCGAGACGGGCAGTGTCACGGCTTCTGCCGGGGACAACTTTAATCTGCCGACCGGTGCTTCGATCGAGGCCGCAAGCCAGGTCACGATTCGCGGCGGCCAGATGAGCGATGCGCCCGATGATCCGGACCCGGTCGGCTCCATTCTGACGCTTGCCGGCACTGTCCAAGGCAGCGCTGTCGAGATCTATGGCGGCAGCAACCTGGATTACTTCGACCTCATCAATCCGAACGGAATCGATGCCGCGACCACGTTGACGGGAAATGCCGGGGATGATCGCTTCTTCATTCCGGTGGTGCCCGAAGACATGATCGTCAATGGCGGAGACGGCGCCAACCGCTACTACATCTCCAGCAATGCGGCGCGCTCGCTGTTTGTCAGCAACGGTGTTTACGACGACAGTGGCGATGACCTCGCCTTCCCGTTCTCCGCTCCCCGATTGTCATCGGGAACACTGACGGGAATCGCCGCAAACTTGACAATCAACACCGGGGACGGCGGCAACGGCGGGAGCCGGGATGCCATCTACCTTAGTACCGCCGGGAGCAGTGCGGCGTTGACCGACGGCGTCGTGACCGACAGCCAGGTGACCGGGCTCGGGATGACCGGCAGCATCGATTACACAACGACCGCCAATGGCGGCGTTAGCCTGCTATTGAAACTGGGGGAATACAACGATCAGCTTCAAGTCGACGGGGCAGGTGCCAATACCCAAGTCTTTGTCTTCGGCGGCAACGGCAATGATACGGTCAATGTCGGCACTGCCAACACTGATTTGAGCGCTATCAGCGGCATCGTCGCCTTCTTCGGCGAAGGTGGTTCCGGCGACACCCTCAACGTCAATGGCATCGCCACTCCTCCGGCATCAGGCGAGGTCAACCCCAATCAATTGACCGCCATCGCCTTGACCGGTCTTGGCTCGGGAACCAACAGGCTGGTCGCTACGCACAACGATCTGTTCGGCGCCGGCTATACCATCAAGAATATCGACTTGGTTTCGTCTTCATTGCAGGCAGCTCAGCTAACGCTTGACAAGATCACGGCGTTCGCCGGCCAGTTGCAGGCGCCGACACGCAACATCGATACCTATTTGGCGAACAGTCTGTCCGCGGTGACCAGGAATGCTCTATTCGGTTATCAACCGGGCGACGAAGTCGTTTACAGGGTCAACACCACGCCGGTTGCCGGCCTGACCGATGACAGCGTTTACTACGTCAGTGAGGTCGATTCGACTTCCGTAACCCTTGTTGCGAGCCTGGACGACCTCGGCAATGCTATTGCCGTACCCCTTTCCTCGATTGGAGAGACGAAGCAGGTAACCCTCGCGCACTTTGATTCTGAAAATCGGGTTGTCATCAATGTGACGCCCACCATTGACTTCGCGGGCAACGAAATCATTACCGATAACAAGATTGTCTTTGCCGGCAATCACAACCTGACGACCGGGCAGGCGGTGGTCTACCGCATCGTCAGCGGTAACGCGCCCATCGGCGGCCTGACGGAGGGTCAGGTTTACTATGTTATCGATGTTGATGCCACGAGCATCCGGTTGGCAGCCTCGCTGGCTAACGCCCAGAGCGATATCCCCGTTCCGCTGTTATCCCCGAGTGACGGTACGCCCGATACGCTTTCGCCGCTGGCTGCCGTGTCGTTCGATCCGTTATCGAGCGTGCAGAACAACCAGATCACCTTTGTCGGCAACCACGAACTGGTCGATCTGCAAGAGGTGGTTTACCAGGCAGGAAATGGCAACGATCCCATTAGCCCCCTCACCGAGGGCCAACATGTCTGGGTCATTACCGTCAATGCCACGACCATTCAGTTGGCTTCGTCGCTGGAAGACGCCCAGAGCAAGACCTTCATTACATTGGACCCGATAGGCAGCACCGGCTTGCAGCATTCGCTGACGCCGGCTCCGACCGCCGCGTCGTTCGATCCGTCATCCTTGCACGTTCAGAACGACCAGATCAGCTTCGCGACCGACCACAACCTGACTGACGGGCAGCAGGTGATTTATCACACCGGAAATGGCAACGCGCCGATTGGCGGCCTGATAGACGGCCAGCGCTATTACGTCGAATACGTCGATGCCAGGACCATTCGGTTGAACATTTTGGTGACCGACGGGGCCGTGACCGGGGCGGCCGACAACGGCGGCGGCCTGATCCGGATTGAGACCGCTTCGACGGCGAACCTTGCCACTGGGGAGCAGGTCTCGATAGCGGGGGTGACCGGGACGACGGAGGCAAACGGGACCTGGACCATTACCGTGGTCGACCCAACGCATTTCGACCTGCAGGGGTCCACGTTTGCGAATGCCTATTCGGCGGGCGGGACAGTCTTCACGAAAGCCGTCATTCATCTTGACAGCCAAATGACAGCCGCTCTGCTGCCGGTGGTAACGACGCCCTTGTCGACTCTCCTGGCGCAGGATCTGAATCAACTCATTGATGGGCCCTTGGTCTATGACGCCCAGCGTTTTGCCGGTGTCGCTTTGCGCCCGGAAACCAGCCAACTCGTCTCGCAATACCCGCAAGGCAACCCTGTCCTGAATCGTCTGCTGCTTGAGGATGCTTACCCGCTTGGATTGCCCCGAATCGCGAGTTTGAGTCCGGAACTCCCCGCCGCGGTTTATTACGCCCAGCGGTTTATCAATCGTAACGGCGACCAGACCGTCACCAGCACCGTGGAGAACGTGAATGTCCATCTCACGGACCTCGTCGTGACCGGGGCGGCCGACAACGGGAGCGGGCTGATCCGGATTACGGTCGCTTCGTCGGCCGACCTTGAAGATGGGGTGCAAGTGTCGATCGCCGGTGTGACCGGGACGACGGAGGCCAACGGAACTTGGACGATCAACAAGGTTGACGCAACGCATTTCGACCTCCAGGGGTCCACGTTCACAAATACATATTCGACGGGCGGAACGGTCTTAACGGCCTTGCAGGTGGACAGCACCTTTGGCGGAAACACCTCCGTGGATGGCGGAACCAATACGACAATCACCCTGGGCAGCTCTTTGAGCGGCCTCCATCCAGCCGCGCCGCAGCGCGTCGGTTTCATCAATGGCACCGTGTCTCTAGCCGCCGCCAACATCGTGCTGGACGATTCCGGCAATGACCAGCGGACGACAGGAACCCTCGAAAGCGATCGCGTGACCGGTCTCATGCCGGGGACGGTTACATTCTCGGGCACGCTTTCGACGACCATCAAACTGGGGGCTAACGACGACACGTTCTATGTCCCGGCCACAGCCGCGGGCCAGTCCGTCCGACTGGAGACCGGCGGCGGCTACGATTCCGTCTATGTCGGAACCCGAGCGGGAGCGGAGACAACGGGAACGCTCGCGGAATTGCAGGGCAGCCTGTTCATTGACGGCGGAGCGCTGCTGAGCGGCGTGAACAGGCTGTTCTTGAACGATCAGGACACGATAGCGCCACAGACCTACACCGTGACGAATGATTATGATTGGAACCTTAACACCAACGATGCCAATACGATCGACACGACGACGATCACGCGCGCAGAGATGGTGATCGTCCAATATTCCCGCGAGGAAACCGTGGCTCTGAGCGGGGGTAGTGGCGGCAATGAGATCGACATTCAGAGCACTCATCGCGAGCAGAGCACGGACGGTAGCACGAGTTCCACGTTCACGGTCAACACCGGATCCGGTGGTGACTCCATCACCCTGGGTGCCCCGGTGGGGACCGGTGGCCCGTTCTCGATGGACGGCTTTCAGCAAGATGTGGTGGCGCCAAACTTTGTCACCGTCGACGGCCTGCCGCCCAGCCGTCGAGGCATTCCGGTCCTGATCAATAGCCAGGGAGGGCATGACACCGTTGAAATCCGGGACACGGCCAGCACCACTCCCACCAGTCTGGCCTTCACCCAGACGCAGTTTCGCGACCTGTTCCCGGCTGACCCCGATGCAGCATTTGATTCGGCGAACGTGTTCTTCGCGGTCTTTGGCGAAGATCCCTTGGACCGGCCTTTCACCACCGTGGTGCTGGCCCAGGATGAACAGCGGCCGGTCAACATCAGCATTCGGGAATCATTGGATCAAGCGCTGCGTCTTTCGGGCCAGAACCTGCAGCTCGAGGTTTCGCTGGGAAGCGTCAATAACAGTGCCGCCTCGTTCACGCCATCGTCATCCAGCGTCCAGAATAATCAGATCATCTTCGCAGCGAGCCCCAACCTGACCGAAGGGCAAGCCGTGACTTACCACAAGGGCGACGACAACGGGTCCTTTGGACTGGATGACGGCCAAATCTACTACGTCAAACTAACTGGCAATCCTAACGCCATCCAGTTGGCCTTGACCCCAGGCGGATCGGTCATTTCTCTCTCGACTCCGGCGAGCGGCTCAGCGGAGGATAGACTGCTGCCGGTGGGTAATGTGGTGCAGTTGACGAGTGCCGCCTACGAAAGTGACATCATCGTCAATGCGGGCGACGGCAATGACGCGTTCAACATCGAGAACGGGGTCCGGATGACCAACGGCCACACGCTGCAGCTCAACGGCGGCGGTGGCGATGACACGACCTATGTTGACTTCAACGGCGTCTCGGTCATCGATCGCGGCAATCTGGCGCAGACCGTCACGAACGTGACCTTCTCGCGGGACGATGTGGATTCCGGGCTACCCGGACACTCCCCACTGCTGCCGGGAACCTATTACGTGGAAACCCAATGGAGCGGCTCGCAGTGGCAGTTCCGGTTGGTTGACAGCGCCGGCGTCCCCGTTGCCGTCGCGGATTTGGGCGATGCCACGGGATTACTGGCTGATTGGCAGAACATCAGCGCATTGCCGGTCGTGGGGACCCCTGACGCCGAACACAAACACCCCTTGGTGTCCCGCTTTGATACACATCGTGGATTCGTAATTGATTTCAGCGGCCAATACCTGCCTACCGGCAACACGATTGTTGGTGCTGTCAGGTTGGAGTTGACTGATGACTCCGTAGGGCAGGTAAACGGGCTCACGGTGGCCAAGCGCGGTATTCTGGCGCAGACAGTCACGGACGTGACCTTTTCAGCGGACGATGTGACGACTGGGCATGGTTTGACCCCTGGCACGTATTATGTGGAAACCCAGTGGGACGCGGCAACGGATTGGCAGTTCCGCGTCGTGGACGGTGAGTCGGGCAATGCGGCGGAACTGGCAAACTTGGGTGGCACAGGTTTCACCGCTGATTGGCAGAACATTCGGGACGTCACTTCGGCAGTTGGACGGACGCCGTGTGTTTAGCTCAGGCACCGGCCTGGTCATTGAGTTCGGCGCCGAATACCAGTCTGGCTCCGTGAGCATGGGCGGTGCCGCGCAGCTCTTGCTCGGTGTTCCCGCCGCGCAGGTTGCCTTGACCTTCGATGGTGGAGCTCAATCCGGGAATGGCATTGGCGACACCCTGCGGATCGCTGGGGATGGCCACGCCACGGGCGCGGTCTACCAACCGAGCAGCAGCGTGCCCGGCGGCGGAACGGTCATGGTCTCCGGCAATGTGCTCACCTTCAGCGGAGTGGAACCGCTGATCGTCCACGGCTTGCCCGACTTCAAGATGCTCACACCCGACCTGGCCGCCGCACTGACCATTGATAGGCGCAGCTTGCCGACGTCAACAAACAGCAGCTGCAATTGCACACGCTGACCGTTGAGGGCCAGGTTACCTGGACGCAGAAAACCCAGTTCACCTTAGACAATCCGGCGCTGGACCCTCGTCAGGTCGGCAGGGCCATCGCCGTCAGCGATGATGGCCTGACGATGGTTGTGGGGGCAAAAGCTAAACCCGAGGGAAGTGCTGACACACCAAATCTGACCGACGGCATGGTGCTGGTCTATCAGTGGATTGGCGGCGCGTGGATCGAGAAGGCTCGGTTGGAACCGAATGACCTCCGTCTAGGCCTGAATTTCGGCGGCGATTTCGGGGCGTCTGTCGCCATTGATGGCAACCGCTTGATCGTCGGAGCGCCTGGAGACGCGCCCGCAAATGCACCCGCCGTGTCGTTCGATCCGGCATCGATAGACGACCAGGAAGACGAGATCGTCTTTACGAGCAATCCCAATCTGACCGTAGGGCAGGCTGTGCTTTACCAGAAGGGCGACGGCAATGCCTCCATTGGCTTGATTGACGGCCAAAAATATTCGTCAAACAGGTTGCCGAAATTAACAATGACATCCACATCCAGTTGTCGTTGACCGCCGGCGGGGATGCCGTTTCTCTCAATTCTCCGGGCATTAATAAGGCAGACGATCAGCTGACGCTGACAAATTACGGTGCTGCCTATGTCTTTGAGCGCAGCGGTCCCGATGGTGCCTGGATTCAACAACAGAAACTGTTGGCCAGTGATCCCGGTGCGGACCGTTATTTTGGTGCGTCGGTGGCGATCCGCGGCAACGAGGTTGCGGTGGGGGCGCTCGGGCAGCCCGGGCGCAAGGCACGACCAACTCGGAAGTGGAAGCCGTTTACTTTTTCAATTTACAGAACGGAAATTGGCAGCAGCAAGACGGAGATACAACGAAGCCAGGGATCAACCCCGTATCCGGAACCGGTGATTTCGGCCGTTCCGTGGCTCTCGCCGGCAACTTTGCGGTCATCGGCAAACCCTATGCACCCAACGGCGGTGCGGCTGCGGTCTATCTCGTCTCGCCCACTTCCGTAACGCAGAAGGCCACGCTGACGGCGTCGGAACCGCAGCCTGACAACGAGCAGCTCGGCGAGAAGGACAGTTCGGCGCAGCAGTGGCGGCGATTTCCGGACGCATCGTGGTCGGCGCACCAGGGTGGGACCGCCGCCTGGCTATGCATACGCGGGTGATCCATCCGAAACTGATGCGGGGCGGGCGTTTGTTTTCGATCAAGTCGGTGCCGATCTAACCAAGTGGGTAATCAAGGCGCGGCTCACGGCGGATGGTGGGTTGCCGACAGCCGAAGCGGCACTGAAAAGACGGTCAAGGTCATTTTGGCGCGTCGGTCGCGTTCGATAGCCAATATGTGGTCGTCGGTGCGCCAGATTACCGGACCGGTGCCGGCGCCGCCTACGTCTTCTACGAACTCAGAATGGGACGACCGGCGCAACTCGAGCTGGACACGCTCTTCGGGACCATCCGGATCCGGTCGCCTGCGAGGCCGCCAGCCCGGCGGAAAATGACCACTTCGGCCGAGCGGTTGCAGTGAGCAGCAACCGGGTGATTGTCGGAATCCCAGGGTTCGATGAGACGACGGGCACGTCCAGGACAAACCTCGGGGCCGTGCGTACCTTCACGACCACGGGTATGGTTCCGAACCCCACGACTTACGAGCAGTCGCTGTGGGCGGAGACCCTCACGCAGGGCAGCGGGACCGACCAGTTCGGTAACCAGAGCCTCTACGACCCGGTTTCGCGGACCCTGTTCGTCGCTGCGCCCAACGACCGCACTGTTTATCTCTACGTAAACGAAGGCCTTTACTGGCGCCCAGTTGACATGGATCAGAATCCGGCTAACGACGTGCAATCGCCGCTCACCGGCCAATCGGGAGCCTTTTCGGAACAGACATGGATCTTTCCGGGAACCGGTTGGTCGTTGGGGCTCCAGGAGCCAATCAGGCATACATCTATCAAAAAGCCGACGGAGTGTGGGATCGACGACGCCGAAAGCGATCTTGTCCGGCATCGGAGGCTTCGGCACCTCAGTGGCGATTCTTGAAAATCGGATCGTGGTGGGAGAACCAACGCCAACGTGCGGTTACAGCACGATGGGCTCGTCTACGGGGTTTGTGAACCTTTCCACTCCGGGCGACGCGGTGGTTTACAAATTGACGGATGGCCGTGGCAACTTGAGCGGAGGCTCATGCCGAGCGACGGGAGCCTGCCGACGCAGTGGGCAAGGAGAACGATCGAGCTTCGATTTTCGGCGCCGGAACGGTTTATGTCTTTACCGACAAGGACCAAGGAGGAACCAAGACGTTTCTGCCGGAAGGTGACGGAGGGCCTTACACAGAAGACTCTCGTCGGTTCTAGTCGGTCCGAGCACTTACGTGAAGCTCCGTGATACCGATGGCGCTATTGGCGATGATGGCTATATAGAGATATGGAACGAAAGCGACACCTGGTACTTCATTAATTTCACCGAGAACAATCCTGTTCTTCCGACCGGCGTGACGATCAAAGCGGAATTATGACCCGGTAGGTAAAGGGAATTACACCAATACGTACTATCCTGGTGATACCCTGCCGGGATTCGCTTGGTTCAATGACGACATGGATAGGTCTTTTGTCGAGAAATGGGACATCTACGGTGCAGGTGAGGAACAGAGTACATTTATCACGCCCATCGGCGTGCCGAATCGCCCCAGTGGTGACGATCCATGCTGGTCCCACACAAGTTATCCGGATTTCGGGTTTAATGGAACCAGTTATGGCGGCGTTGCGGACGGGAAATGGGGAACGAGCGTGGCCTTTACCGATGCAAACACGGTCGTCGTGGGTGCGCCGGTATTGAGAACGCTACTGGCCGTATAGGAGTCTACGATTTGAGCGACGGCAGCACCGCGTCGCTTATGACAGCCGCGGTTTCACCCTAGAACCTGCCGAAATCGCCTGCTACCGAAGTTCACGGACCAGAGCCGCCGCAACGCTCGGCACTGAACTGCTGGCGTTGAGCTCCACCCAATTCCTCGCTGGCGCGCCCGACTCCAACATCGTTTATCGATACCAAGCTGATAACCTGGCTTACACCGTCATCAACGGTCCGACAGGCAGCGACGGCTTAGGTGCGGACAATGCTCTCACCTCGCGTGGGGCCTATACCATCATCGGGGCACCCGGGACTGCAGCAGAAGCCGGCGCCGCCTACCTCTATAACACTAACACAACAACAGCTCAGGCCATTACTTCGACAGCGTCGCCGGCCGGCGTCGTTGATTTTAGAGGGCTACTTGGGGATACTCAGGACAATAACGGCAGTCACTACGCCGGCTCAGGCTGCTATACCAACTTTTTTTAGCGGCCTCCTAGGCTCTGTCAGAGTTTATCCGCGAACAACAATCACAATCCAATCATCTGGTACTAGTGAGACATTCACGAACAATTCCTATACGTCAGTTCGCATATGGGACAGTTTTAACAATTTTGTTAACTATACGAACTACACTATTACGCCACTTGACCCGAATCAATATCAAGCCCAACCCGTTTCGGTGGGAAGCTACCTGGGCATTACGCTCCAGCCCTTCAGATTCGATAGTGGCACCAGTAGCACGGTAGTCGAGACGTCCGCCGTAGGCTTCGGCACCGCGCCGTCGATCATCAGTGATGGCTTTTACCTGGTCGGAAACAATCGAGGAACAATCACTTCCTTTACGACTTCCGCCAGCGGGGACCGGGTTGGGCGTCTAATCCCGGGCTCTTGAACACGCCGGCTCCGCTCGACCCTTGCGAAGCTGGGAAGCAGCGTCGCCATAGCTGGCACGACCGCCATCCTCGGGGCCCCCGACTACGGTAACCATGGCGCGATCTTCGTTTTCAAGCAAATCCCGAACGCCGACCCGAGTCTGGATCCAGTGTGGGAACTGCAGGCCCAGATTGAAGCGCCGGGATTCCAGACGGGGGATGATTTTGGCGCCAGTGTCGCGCTCAACGGGGACGATCTGATCGTCGGGCGCCGGGTCGAAATGGCGACAAGGGCGGCGTCTCCATTTACCAGCGACTTAACGGCCAGTGGACCTTGCAGAATGAACTGAACGGCAATGTGGCCGGCGAGCGCATGGGCACGTCCGTCGACTATCGGTGAGGAGTATGCGGCGGCGGGGGCACCGGGCGGCACGACGGCTGCCGTTTACCTCTACAGGAAATTGTCCGGCAGTTGGTCCGCGGACGCGAAACTGCTGACACCGCAATCGGGAAATGGCTTTGGCACCGCGGTGCATTTGGATCCGACCACGCTGTTCGTCGGCGCACCTGGCGCCAGCACGACGCCCGGGAACCGTCTTCTATCTACGGTCTCGCGCCACACCCGCAGGATGTGGCATCAAACGTGACGTCCGGGCCGACGACGCTGCCGGCCACCGGTGGCGTGAACGGGGATCGGTTCGGTGCGTCGATCGACGGCAGCGGCAACTACCTGGTCATCGGCGCCCCCGGTGTGGCGTCCAATACCGGGGCGGCTTATGTGTTTGAGCGGCCCACAGCAACGACGGGGTGGGTGCAGACGCGTCTGGATTATTCGGCGGGAGCGAAAAGCGGCGATCAATTTGGTTCTTCGGTGGCCATCGACGGCGTGCAGATCATCGTCGGCGCGCCCGGCCGCCTTCAGACGACCGGAACGGACAGCAAGACGTATACACAGGGCGAAGCCTTTAGCTATGGATTGAAGAACAGCGGCCTGTGGACGCTGGAAACGCCGGCCGATACAGACCGACCACATTCTCACTGGGGCAGGGGCGTCGGCGGGGGACAATGTCGGCTACGCGGTGGCCATCAGCGGCGATCTGGCCCTGCTCGGCGCACCGCAGCTCCTGGGGCGACCTCCAGCGATAGGTGTGATCGACACGGACGGCGGCGGCTACGCCTTCGTGCGCCAGATCAACCCGCCGGGCAACAAGATCCTGCCCGAGGTGCAATCGGTGCTGGTCGCAGGTGCGCAGACCAATACCGTTGCCGGTACGCTGGATGGCACCCCGAATGCCACGCTGCAGTTCTTCGATATCCAAGAGGTCAGCCTGCAGACAAGCTCTGCCAACGATGGCAACGGCGCACCGATCATCAGCACACTCGAGATTGAATCCGCCGGCTTCACCGCCTACGGGTTGCAGACGTTCCAGGCGTCAGGAAATATCACGTTCACGAACCGGGCCCCCGGCCTCAAGATGCCGACCGACGGTCTCTTTGAGTATACCGCCAGTGTGGACGTCAGCGGCACGCCGCCCATCGCCCTGGATCTGAATGGGAACGGCTTGGAATTTGTCGCGAAATCGCCAACGGGCGCCAAATTCGACGTGAACGGAACTGGCGTCCCCGAGCCGACCGCCTGGTTGGCGGCCAACGACGGCTGGCTGTTCATCGAACTGGCTGCCGATGGACAGGTCACTCGCGACGAACTGAGCTTCGTGGCTCAGCAGCCGACGGCCAAGTCGGATCTGGAGGCCCTCCGCATCTGCCTACGACAGCAATCATGACGATGCTCTCGACGACCAGGATGCGGATTGGAGCAAGTTCAGGATCTGGCAGGATCTCAACCAGGACGGGATCAGCACGACGAACGAGGTCATGAGTCTGGCAGATGCCGGGATCGTGTCGATTGGACTGGTCAGCGACGGCCTGCAATACGCGGCGGTCTCGGGAGCTGTCACCGTACTCGGACGGTCGAGCTTTGTGCGCAGCAACGGCAGCACGGGAACCGTCGGCGATGTCGTGCTCAACACGTCGTGAGGTTGCCGATCAGCGGCATCTACGACTTCATCGGCGGACCGAGTTCGACCTACGTGGCCGACGCCGATACCGACTGGACGCTCTACGACGGCTTTTTGACGGCCAGCGACGGGCGGCAGGGCGTGAATCTCGACGGTTTCACGAATGTCGAGCTGCGCGGTGGCAGTGGCAACAACCGGATTGAGGTGGTGTCCTGGACCGGCAATGTGACGATCGATGGCGGCGACGGCAACGATACGATCATTCTCCATGCCAGCTCCGGGGCCAATGTCACGGTCCTGGATACCGGGGCGGCGGATGAACTGGATATCTCCGGGACGGATCAGCGACGATCAGATCCAGGTCACGGAAAACACGATTGATGTGCTTCCAGCCGGTTCTTCGACACCATTGTTGCATGTCAGCTACAACGCAGGTGTCCCGGCCAACGGGCTTGCTGCACATTTCGGGAGGGCAAGGGAAACGATGACATCACCGTGTTCGGCACGAGTTCCAGCAACTGGAACTCGATGGCGGCGAGGGGATGGACCTTTACATCCTTGTTGCTCCAGCCCGTCCGACTACAAACCATCGTTTCCGACTACAGGGGCCAATGACGGCACGATCGACTACACATGCAGGTGCAAGTCAGGGCTCTACACGGGTATGCGAATCTCCAAGACGCAGGACGTCAACTATAACAACTCCCTGTCGCCACTCCGGTATGACAACTCCATCGAAAAAGTTGACTACAGACGATGATGACCCGATACGGGTCATCACTGAGAAACGGCCTTATCCAAGTTTTCGATGACTTGGTTCTGTTTGACGGACCCGAATTCTCTCGAGCCTACTCGCTGGCACGGTGTCACGGATTTGACCATCAGGTACCGAGGGTGACGGAAGCACGATTCAAGTGGATCAGATACCGTCCTCGTCGACACTTAACGAACTTCACGATCGACGCCACGGCCGGTGCGAACGATACCCTGATCGGCCCGGATCAGAGCGAACGCCTGGTCGATCACCGGTGCGGGCATCGGCAGCCTCGCGGGAACTCCACGACCTTGAACTTTTCGGGAATCGACAATCTCACCGGCAGGTCGGTGCGGATACGTTCACGTTCAGCGACGAGGGTTCCATCAGTGGCATCATTGACGGCGGAATCGGCGCCGTGACGTAGTCGATTACTCGGCCAACACGACGGGCGTGACGGTCGATCTGGGTGCCGGCGCCTACCTCGGCATCGAGACCTTGATCGGCAGTCAGGGCACCGACACTCTTGGTCGGCCTCGAACACGGCCAATGTTTGGCATGTCACTGGCGTCCGACAGCGGCGACGTCGGCGGGCTTGCGTTCTCTGGTATCGAGAATCTCACCGGCGGCACTGAGGCGGACGACTTCCTGCTGAGCGCGGCAGCGGCGGTCAGCGGGATCATCGACGGCAGCGGCGGCGACAACCGCATCGAGATCACCGGCACGAGCGCAGACGACATCGTGATGATCGGCGTCCCGGCCGTGACAGTCAACAGCAACAGCACCACCTACACCAACATCGGCAGGCTCGATCTGATCACGCTCGAGGGCCTCGACCAGATCACGGTGAACCCCGCCGCGCAGGATTCCCGGAGACGGTGAACGTCGAGAGCGGCGATGACGACGACCAGATCATCATCAACCTGGTCGACGGTGCGACGACCGAGATTAACATCGACGGCGGCGCTCCGTCTGCCAGTGACAGCGTTACCGTGACTGGCACGGCCAATGACGACATCATTGCGGTGGACGGACTGAACCTGACATTCGGCGGCACGCTGATCAATTTGGACGTTGTCGAGAACCTGACCGTCGAGGGTGGCGATGGCGAGGACCAGATTTCGCTGACCGGCACGAGCGTCAGCGGCGAGTCTGAATCTGCTCGGTCAGGCCGAGGATGATGTGATCACGCTCGTACTATCCCATCACGACCGGCACGCTGACCGTCGACGGCGGCACGGGCGCAGCGGATCGATTGGCGGTGGATCTGACGGCCGGCTCCGACGCGGACATCGTGACGATTGAATCGGCAGCGGTTCAGATCACGGGGAAAACCCCGGCCGGCTACAACAACTTTGACATTCTCAGCGTGAGCACCGGCGCCGGCGAGGACGAAGTCACGATCGTCGGCACCCATCTGGGCGCCACGACAGTGGACACGGGAACCGACAACGACACGGTGACCGTCGAAGCCACGAGCGGAGAACTGAATGTCATCACAGGCGAGAATGACGACAGCGTGAACGTGCAATCGATCGGCGCCGCGGCGAGCATCGATGCGGGGGCCGGTGCGGACACGGTGAATGTCGGGGACGCCAACGGCGTGCTGACCGGCATCGGGGCGCTGTTGGGGATCATCGGCGGTGATGGCACCGACACGTTGAATGTGGACAACGACTGGCGATACGGGATCGAATGACGGCACACTTACCAGCACGAGCTTGACCGGGTTGGGCATGGCTGTCGGGATCACCTATGACGACGGTTGGAGAATCTGGACATTTCGCTCGGTGCGTTCGCGGACAGATTTACGATCAACAGCACACCGGATGCAGCCACGGTGACACTGAATACCAATGGCGGCGCCGACATCATCGCTGTGGGAGCGATCAACGGACCGACCACGATCAACGCCGGCGACGGTTCCGACACGATCAACGTGACCCCTTTGGCGGACGGTCCGGTTCGACAGTCTTAACGCTTCCCTCGGCAACAGCTCGGCAATTAACGGCTTGCTGACCGTGATCGGCGGCGAAGACGCCGACGACCTGGATCAATTGAACTTCACTTTCGAGTTCCCGTCGATCGAGCCGGGCAACCTGACGAACACCCGACTGACGGGCCTGCAGATGCCGGAGGGAATCACGTACTCCGAACTCGAGGACTTGAACATCGCCCTGACCGATGTCCGCGCCGCGATTGCCGGCGATACGCTGACGGTAACCGACGGGATCACGCCGCAATCCATCGTGCTGACGCAGGCGCAAATCGATGCCGGCGAAGTGTCCACCACCTTTGCCCGCCAGCCGCAAGGCGGCGTGATCACCGTGACGGCAACCGTGACCGATGCGCGCAACATCTCCGCACCGGCTGAGCGACGCTGCCACGCGCGACGAACCCGCGGCGGCGACCGGGCACGCCGGGCGTAGCCATCACGGAAGATGCGAACAATGATGGGTTCATCAGCGCCGATGAATTGGTTGGCGACGTCGACGTGACCGTCGATTTCGGACCCCAGGTTTGGTGGACGGCGATACGCTGACGGTAACCGACGGGATCACGCTGCAAACCATCGAGCTGACGCAGGCTCAAATCGATGCCAACGAGGTGTCGACCACCTTTGCTCCGCCGGCCGCAGGCGGCGTGATCACCGTGACGGCGACCGTGACCGCGGCGGGTAACATCTCCGCACCCGGTAGCGACGCTGCCAGGCGCGGCGCACCCGCGACGACGACCCCGCCGGTCGTAACCATCACGGAAGACGAGAACAATGATGGGTTTATCAGCGCCGACGAATTAGATGGTGACGTCAACGTGACCGTCGATCTGCCTGGAGGTTATGAGTTTACCATCGAGAGCACCCACATCGGGACTACCAGCCTGAGTACTGGAGCCAGGAGCGATGCGATTCACGTGTTGTCGACCTCAGGTGAAACCAACATCCACACCGGTTCAAGTTCCGACACGATCAACATCCGGACGATCGACGCGGCTACCATAGTGAACGCGGGGCTCGGCGATGACACGATCAACGTCGGCAGCTTGGCGTTGGCGGTGGGCGGCGATGTCAACGCGATCAGCGGCGCTGACTCGACGGTGAACGGTGAGGGCGACAGCGACACGTTGAACGTTGACGACACCGGCGATGGCTCTTCCAGACGTCGGCACGCTGACCGATACCCGTCTCACGGGTCTGGGCATGGCTGCGGACGATGTGACCAAGGGCATCACCTACGGCACGATCGAGACCCTCAATGTCGCGCTCGGCGATGGGCGGCAACACCTTCACCATCGAGAGCACGCACGCCGGGAGCCACCAATCTCGGTACCGGCAACGGCGACGATGTGGTCAACCTCCGCGGCGCCGCGGGAACACTTGCCATCGATATCCAGGACGGTGACGACATCATCAACGTTGGTAGCTCGGCGCCGGCAATCGGTGGTGTGGTCGACAACGTTCGACGCGGTGGTAAACCTCGAAGGTGGTTCGGGCTTCGACATCCTCAATGTGGACGACACAGGCGACAGCACCGATAACTTGGACGGTGCCCTGAGCGCCACCACGCTAACCGGCCTCGGGATGGCCGGTGGCATCACCTACGCCAACATGGAAAACATGGAGGTCTCGCTCGGTTCGGGTAAGGATAACTTTGACGTCACTGGCACCATGGCGCAGGAGGGCTTCCGCACTGTCACGGTCGTCAACACCGGGGCCGGTGGCGATGACGTCAGCATTAGCTTGATCGACGGTGTTGACGGCTTCTTCGCCTTGAATGCTGAAGCCGGGGCCGACATCGTCGATGCCAGAACGTCCTCTCTGCCGCTGGTGCTGTTCGGTGGCGACGGCGGCGACGACATCACGGGGGGTATGGGTGGCGGCATCATCTTCGGTGACCGGGGTCGGGTGGACTACCGCAATGGTTCTGGCGCCCTGGTCACGCGACTGGGCATCGGCTTGGCCGAGCGCACGGTGCTGTTGCCGGGCGATTCCGAATCGAGCCTGCTCGACGTACCGCTGCGGCAGACCGATGGCGTCGCATGGGCGCCAAGCCTGGTCGTTACTCGCGACGAGACAGTCGGCGACGCAGACAAGATCTTCGGCGGCGTTGGCAACGACATCGTCCTGGGGGGGCTTTCCGGCGACGGCATCGATGCAGGCAATGGCAACAACATCGTACTTGGCGATCATGGTTTGATCGATTACGTCAGCGCCGATAGCAATACCAGCGATATCGACCTGATCGAATCGACCGCAACGACTCAGGGTGGAAATGACTCGATCACGACAGGGTCGGATAACGATATCGTCATCGGAGGCTTCGGTGCGGACACCATAGGCGCTGGCGATGGCCGAAACATAGTCATCGGCGATAGCGGACGCATCACGGCGGCTGAGCCGCAGATGCACCGCAATGGCTTGGTCAGCCGATCACAGTCGGGCTGATCGAGACGACAGCCTTCGGTGACGGCGGCAGCGATGACATCACGACCGGTCAGGATGCGGGCAACACGGCAAGTGATTGGGACAACATCGTGCTGGGCGGGTTCGGCACGGACACCATCGTCACAGGCCTGGGTGAAGACCTGATTCTGGGTGACAACGGCAAACTCACCTTCACGATTACCGCTGGGGCGACCCGGCTTACGCGGGCCGAGACGACGGACGATGCGGACGTGGCAGTGACAGGCGACCTCGACGTCATCTTGACGGGCGGGGGGACCACGCGCAATGTCGTGCTGGCGGGCTTGGGTGCCGATCGGGTGAATGCGCCGGCGCGTCCTGGCACGACGGACCCGACAGGCGCAGCAAGCATCGGCGACGACATCGTAATCGGCGACAACGGCTTCGTGACCTGGGACTCGGCAGGTCAGATCACGCAGTTTGCCTCGACGCAGCCGGCGCAGGGTGGCGACGACCTGATCGATGTGGGCGACGGGGCGAACATCGTGGTGGGCGGGTTCGGTGGCGACACGATCACGGCGGGAATCAACGCCGACATCATCGTCGGCGACAATGGCGAGGTGAGCTACACGGCAGGCACGACGCAGCTGCTGCAGGTCAAGACGACCGACCTGGTCAACCGACCGGAGGCGACGACACGATCACGGCCGGTGCAGGCGACAACCTGATCCTGGCCGGCGTGGGCATGGACACGGTGACCGCCGGCGCGGCGCGGACCTGGTGATCGGCGACAACGGTCAGATCGACTGGACAGCGGCCGGGGTGGACAGCCGCTTCGAGACGGGGATCCGACGCTGGGCGATAGCGACGACATCCGCGTGGGTGACGGAGCGCAACATCACTCTGGGCGGGTTCGTGCGCTGACGTCATCGAGACCGGCGTCGATGCCGACTTGATCCTGGGTGACAACGGGTTCTTCGAGTTCACGACTGTAGGTGGGGTGGCGATCCTCACCGAGGCGGCACGACAGATGACACGGACTTGGTGCCTGGCACCGGTGCGGGCGATGTGATCGTCAGCGGCGGCGGGGCACGCGCAACATCGTACTGGCGGGGTTGGGCGATGACCGGGTGAACCAGGCTGGCGCGACCTAGCACGAACGACCCGGCGCATGCGGTAGCACGGGCGACGACATCGTAATCGGCGACAACGGCTTCGTGACCTGGGACTCGGCTGGTCAGATCACGCAGTTCGCCTCGACGCAGCCGGCGCAGGGCGGCGACGACCTGATCGACGTGGGCGACGGCGCGAACATCGTGGTGGGCGGCTTCGGTGGCGACACGATCAATACCGGTGAGGATGCCGACATCGTGCTGGGCGACGACGGGCAGGTCGACTATGTGGTTGCTGACGCAGATGCAACAGACATTGACCTGATCGAAAGCCGTCGACCACGCAGTACGGCGGGGCCGACATCATCGTGACGGCTGGTGGCAACGACATTGTGATCGGCGGTCGCTTTGGTGACACGGTAGCCGCGGGCGATGGCGGCAACATCGTCATCGGTGACAGCGGACGCATCACGGCGGCGAACGCGGATACGCCTCAATGGACGGGCTTGCCGCTGACGGTCGGGCTGATCGAGACAACAGCCTTCGGTGACGGCGGCAGCGACGACATCACTGCCGGTGCCGACAACGACATCGTGCTCGGCGGGCACAACGATGGCGTCGATGGCAGTACCGTCGAGTTCATCCGCGCCGGTGCTGGCAACAACATCGTGCTCGGCGACGATGGGCTGATCGACTACGTGCGCGAAGAGCGGGACGGTGTCGTGCCAGGCGCAGACACCAACGCCTCTGACATCGATCTGATCGAGAGCCTGTTCACCACCGCCGCGGGCGGCATCGACAACATCACTACGCTGGGTGGCAACGACATCGTGATCGGCGGGCGCTACGGCGACACGGTCGATGCCGGTGATGGTGGCGACATCGTGATTGGCGATAGCGGCCGCATCACAGCGGCGAGCGCGGGCATGCCGCAGTTCAGCGGTGTGCCGATGACCTTCGGCCTGATTGAGACGATCGAGTTCGGTGACGGCGGCAGCGACAACATCACTTCCGGTGCTGGCGACGATGTCGTTTTGGGCGGGCATAACGACGGCAGCACCGTTGAATTCATCAACGCCGGTGCGGGCAACAACATCGTCCTGGGCGACGACGGACAGATCGACTACGTTGTGGCCGATGGCGATGCTTCCGACATCGATCTGATCGAGAGCCTGTCGACCACCGCAGCGGGCGGTACTGACAACGATCACGACACGGGTGGCAACGACATCGTCATCGGCGGTCGCTTCGGGCGGACACCGATCGATGCCGGCGATGGCTCGAAACCTCGTGATCGGCGATAGCGGCCGCATCACGGCGGCGAGCGCAGGACGCGCCGCAGTTCACGGGCGTGCCGATGACGTTCGGCCTGATCGAAACGACGGCATTCGACGACGGCGGCAGTCGACGGCATCACGACCGGTGCCGGCAACGACATCGTGCTTCGGCGGGCCGACGATGGTACCGACGGCAGCATCGTCGAGTCATCGCCCGGTGCTGGCAACAACATCGTGCTCGGCGACGACGGGCAGATCGACTACGTGCGCGAGAGCGGGACGGTCGTGCCAGGCGCGACATGAACGCTTCGACATCGATCTGATCGAGAGCCTGTCGACCACCGCAGCGGGCGGTACCGACAACATCACCACGCATGGGTGGCAACGACATCGTCATCGGCGGTCGCTTTGGTGACACGATCAATGCCGGCAATGGCTCGAACCTGGTGATTGGCGACAGCGGCCGCATCACGGCGGCGAGCGCAGGCACGCCGCAGTTCAGTGGCGTGCCGATGACCTTCGGCCTGATCGAGACGATCGAGTTCGGCGACGGCGGCAGCGACGACATCACTGCCGGTGCTGACAACGACATCGTGCTGGGCGGGCACAACGATGGCACCGACGGCAGCACCGTCGAGGTCATCCAGCGCCGGTGCGGGCAACAACATCGTGCTGGGCGACGACGGCCAGATCGACTACGTTGTGGCCAGATGGACGACGCTTCCGACATCGATCTGATCGAGAACTTGTCGACCACCGCCGCGGGCGGCATCGACAACATCACCACGCTGGGTGGCCGCGACATCGTGATCGGTGGGCGATTTGGTGACACCATAGATGCTGGTGACGGTTCGAACCTCGTGATCGGCGACAGCGGTCGCGTCACTGCGGCGAACGCAGGCGTGCCGCAGTTCAGCGGTGTACCGATGACTTTTGGTCAGATCGAGACCATCGAATACTCCGACGGTGGCTCGGACACCGTGACCACAGGCGCTGGCGAAGACATCATCCTGGGCGGCGCCGCTGGCGACGACATCCGCTCGGCGCGAACAACGACATCGTGCATGGCGACAACGCGCTGGTGAGCTATGTGGTCGATGCCAATGCCGCGACCCTGGACTTGGTGAACACGCTGGCCAATGACGTTGGCGGCGACGATGAGATCCGCGGTGAAGGCGGCGACGACATCCTGATCGGTGGTGCCGCAGCGGACAGCGTCGACGGTGGGACGGGCAGAGACCTCATCGTCGGCGACAACGTGCGGCTCGACCGCACGGTGGGCGACGGCCTACTCAACGCACGCTTTCGTACGCTGGCCGGCACTCAGATCTACAGCACCGCCACAGCCACGGCAGGCGATGCACTCGTGACGACAGCCTCGCAGGCCGATCCGACCGGCGCGCCTGTGTGGGAGAACTTCGACATCACGCTGCTTGATCACGACCTGGCGACGCAGACTGCGGCCGGCAACAACTTCGGCGACGACTACATCGCTGGCGGCGGCGACAGCGACCAGATCTTCGGCGAATTGGGCGACGACACGATCCAAGGGGACGGATCGATCGATCTTGTAGTTGGCGCGGATCGCTCCGCGAGTGGCGTGCTGTCGCTGCAGGCATCGGCCGAGAACTATCTCGGGACGGTTAACGGCGACGATTACATCGAAGGCAACGGCGGCAACGACGTCATCTTCGGCAATCTCGGCCAGGACGACATCATCGGCGGTAGCTCCAGCCTGTTCTCGCTGACGACACCGGGCCAACGGCCCGATGGCGAGGACATTGTCTTCGGTGGTGCGGGTACGCAGGTCGACCGCAACAACATCGGCAGTGTCTCGATTTCGGCCCAGGTCCACGCGCGCGATGCGGATACCATTTTGGGAGACAACGGCAACATCTACCGCTTGGTCGGCGTCAACGGCACGCCGGGCACGGGCTACCTGAGTTTCAATTACGACACCTACGGCCCGCTAAGCATCATCCCGCGTGCCTTCGACCTGCTGGACTACACCTTGGGTGGCACCGTGGCGGACATTGGCGAGGCCGACCTGGTCCACGGCGAATCCGGCGATGACGTCATCCACGGCATGCTCGGTAACGACGTGCTCTATGCCGACGGGCAAGACGACGATGTCTACGGCGGCACGGGCCATGACCGAATCTTTGGTGGCAGCGGTGTGGACGGCATCGTCGCTGACGATGGCATCCTGTTGACCAGCCGCAACGGTGTGACCGAGCCGCTCAACGGTCTCACCGCGGCCAATGCGCAGACGGAGATCGGGTATAACGGGGCGCCCACGGGAGCCGTGGTTGATATCACCGGCCTCCTCAAGAAAGACGTCAAGCTGCTTGCCTGGGAAATCGGCGGCCACGACATCGTTTATGGCGGCCTGGGCGACGATTGGATACACGCCGGTGCCGGCGACGACGCGATCTCGGGCGCAGAGGCCTTGGCCGAGTTCTACGACAACGTAGCGCCGCAGACCAATACTGCGCCGATTGCCTACGATCCAGCCACGCGCAAGCTTGAGTTCTACGACGCCGATGATCCGCGCCTCAAGATCTTTGGCTTCCTGCTGAACTTCGAGGCGACGGACGCATCGGGCATCAAGATCGAGGACGGTAAGGACCACATCTTTGGCGACCAGGGTCACGACTGGCTCGTGGGAGGCACAGGCAATGACCGTCTGTTCGGTGGTCTTGGCGACGATCTCATGAACGCCGACGACAACCACGACAACGGCACGACACCCGGATTCAACGACTTGCCAGACGACCCCGAATACGCGGACGGCGATTTCGTTTTCGGTGGCAATGGATTGGATGTCCTGATCGCCAACACTGGCAGCGATCGGTTGTTCGACTGGAAGGGCAACTTCAATAGCTTCATCGTGCCGTTCAGCTCGGACGGCGCACCGACCATAGAGCGCTCAAGTGCCCCGAAGGTTCTGCAATTCCTCCGGAATCTTGGGACGGCAAGCGGAGCTGATCAAAGCCTGACTGAGTCCAACGGCGAGCTGGGGCTTTCCTCGGGCGGCGACAACGGCGGTCCCCGGGATCCGTCAGGCAATCTCAATGGCTCCCGCGACACCGTCGGTGGCCCCGAGGACGACAGCGGCAAGACCCCGACAGCCCATGGCAGCACACCGGGCAACACGGCCGGTGGCGGCGGTAGTGCATTCGGTCTCGCGGTTCCAACGATTGGCTCGCTCGATGCTTCCCCGAACTCGTCGGCGACGGCCCCCGCCGGTACAGGCAATCCCCGATACGTGTCATCCGGTTACACAAACCCGGACAATAATCTGGACGTTGACGGCAACGGATGGCTGACACCGCTCGACGCATTGCTGGTTGTCAACGCCTTGAATCGGAATGGACCTCGAGACTTGAGTACGTTTGAGCCGCAAGCCGAAAACAGGGTAGGTTTTATCGACACAAGCGGTGACTCCATGCTCTCCGCTTTTGATGTTCTGCTTGTGATTGGCGCATTGAACCGTGTGGCGGCAGCGGCAGAAGGTGAATCAGCCGAGGCCGAATTGGGCCAACCGGCAGTCGCGTCAGCAATGGAATCCGCTGGTTCCGAAATGGCGGATGGATCGAGTGAAATCGTCAGCGCCAGCATAGCCTCTGCTCCTTCGTTGGCCGTGGTGCGGCCCTCGTGGTCCAGAGTCGACGCGGGCCATCGAGTGGAGCCGAGGCCCGAGTCACCCGATTCGGCCACATCACCGGTCACGCCGATGCTGAGCCGACGAGGCGGTATCTTTCTCGGCTTCCGAATTGTGGTCACCGCGAGAGGGTGACGGCGCCGCAGTCGACGAATTGGCCGATGACGAACTGCTCGATCTTCTTGCCGAAGACGTTCGTAAAGTCTGGCAGTAACTTGACGTTTTCTTCGTCGCTCGAGGCGGTCAGGCAGCCTCGAGCCGTGGAACGAGGGCCCGCATGTCGGACTGCGTAGCTCACGTCCTGTGTTGCCCGGACAAGCTCTCGAAGGCGATGATCATACCGATTCTGAGTGCGGGTTGTGGTAACCATGACCCAATCATGGTCCCCGCTTCGCACAGGCCAACCGTCCGTGACCGAACCACCGAACCGGGCCGGCAACGCTGTCGAACAACTCGTGCCGAAAAGTCGAGAATGTCGTGACAGACAGCTTGGCACTCTCTCGCGGTCGACCGACACACTGCCCGCCGATGGTCGTCCTGTGCCATATCATTTCGGGTTGTCTGCGTGAGGGGTCTTAAGCCGTTTCTGAGCCAAGTCGAATAGTGAGTTTGGCTGGGGTTGCTTGGGCGGCTTGATCTGTCCGTAGAGTTCTTTCGCGTGTTCATAAAGGCCGCACTCTTCGGCGATCCAACCCAAGGCAAGCGTGTCAGCGTCGTTGGGACGACTGTCCGCGTCGATCGCTGGGAACGCGTGTAGTGCTTCGACGGCTTGCAATATTTGGCCGGTTTCAATCAATGACAAAAGAAAAGGGAGGTACGCGATCCTCTCCGTTTCCGATCGGTCTTCGGTCGAGCTGGATTGGGCCATCCTCAACGCGTCAGTAGCTGAGCGACAGAACGTCTGGGGGCACCGGTTCTTGGAATAACGAAAGCCACGCGATCCAGGGCATCAGGAATTCAGGAACCTCTTCCTGCCGTCTCCTGAGTTCAGAGAGGAGAACCGCTGCTTTGTCACCGTCGCCGCGCGCCGTCGCCGCCGCGGCGAGAGTCTCCTTTGCCCAGAATTCAAGTATCGTCCCACTCTCGACATATTCTCGCACGACTTTTTCCAGGGTGTCGGCGTCTTGGAAGCGGGCGACGGCGACGACGTGTTGTGCGGCTGGCTCGAATGCCTTTGGATGCTCTTTGCGCACCTTGGCGGCAAGTGCGGCCAGTTTCTCGTACTCGCCCCTGCTTGCGTAGCCCGCCATCAGCGCACGATCGACGTGAAGCTGGCTGGAAGCCTTGAGGTTACCGCGGCGAGCCTCCAGGATGGCAATTGACTGTTCGGGTGAGTCGCTGAGGACCGCAAGTGCGGCAGCCGCCACCTGGGTCCTCGATTCATCCTTGTCACCGCTCGTCCATAATCTCTCGAAGGGCGATCTCGCAAACGGATCGAAGAGAGTCTGAAAGAGATTAACGTCCGAAGGCTGTTCCTCATAAGCCCACAGCAACCAGCGGCGCGCATCGTCCGGGCGACCATCGGCGAGCAGGTCAAGCGCTCTGCCTCCAAACTCTGATTGCTCATCGCCAGGGCGGTAAAGCCGTAGTCCTGCTTCACAATGCAGGACGACGGCGCTCCATGATAGCTCGGGCACGCGCTTATGTTTGACCAGGATGCGGTGAAAGTCCATGCCCCCTTCCACTTCCTCATATTCGAACTCCGTGACAATGTCCGTCACGCGCCGGGGTGGAAAAACGTTATCTCGGGCGATCACGCGGAGTCTCTCGAGCCAGGAGGGAAGCCCGCAGTCAAACGCCATGTCCGTCTCCTCCGGAACATTCGCGACGAAGCGTTTGAGACGCGAACTGAACGTGCCGTGAACGAGAGCATTGGCCATCACGAGCCTGACTAAGCCAATCGGATCCTCTTCCGCCTTTTCGTCGGGCTGGTATCGGGAAAGAGTGTCCAGTCCGGCTGCTTGCCGCAGCAGAACAGTTCGGTGTGGCGAATTATCCGCCAGACGCCGTGCCACATCTGCTGCGGCTGGGTATTCGCGAAAGTAGCTCAGCGTGCCCATCACTTGCTGCAGAAGCAACTGGCGCTGTGTTCTCGCGGGCCGTACCACGGCGGCACGTTCCAGGCAGGCATCCACCCCCTCGGTGGCTGCGATCCCCGCCAGCAGCAACAAGTCACGCGTCGGCGAGGCGTTCTCGTTTTCCAATAGCTTGAGCGCTTCTTCCACTCTCCCCGCGGAGTACATGGCTGTTACAAGTTGGTCCAAGAGGTCCTCGATCTCTTCTTGTTCGTAAGCCGCCGCAAACGCCGCAATCGCCGAATTCGTGAATTCGCGATTCCCGAAAAGGACACCGTCGGCATCGTGTTCCAGCAACATTCCGTATTCCCACAGCGCTTCCACCCGTTCGGGTTCGAGTTGGAGTGCCTTGTCGTAGGCAGCGACTGCGCCGGCCCGATCGAAACCAGGTTGGAGATACTCCCCGATCCGATTATGCGCAAGTACGTAGCCGAGAGTGTGCTGGGCAGAGCGTCCCTCGGGCGCCAATTCAACGGCCCGCCGCGCATGCGTCCTTGCCAAGTCACCCAATCCCAACGTTAGAAGTGCGTGGGCGAATTGCGTGTGACGCGCGGGATCGTCGGGGTATTGTCGCAACAATTGGTGATATGCAGCCACTGCTTCTCGGAGCCGCCCAGATTCCAGAAGCATTGCCGCGGTCTGCTCGAAGTGAAGCAATGCCGTCCAGTCCTGGTAACCCTGCTCCTCGCCCAAGGCTTCAATCTTCTGGCGCGACTCCCTCACTTCCTCTGCCGAGAATCTGCCGGGACCGCTGTCAAACACCACGCTGACCCGCATTGAATCGTCTTCCTCCGCTCGATACGTCACCTCCAGCTTGGCCGGCCCCAGGTCAAGAGTCTGGTCTTCGGGCCATTCTGCCGGCGCATATCCAGGAGCGGGGATGACCCGGTACTGAAGCTCGTGACGAAACGGAAAGGGTAGTTCGAGGGGATGTGCGCGCTGCTTGCGAGGTTTCGTTTCGTCCTCGGTTGACGCAACGCGAGAACGATCCGGGGGTCCCGTCAAGTCGAACGGGAGCCAGTCAAGCGCATCGTAGAGTGGCAGCACCACGTAGGCGTTGGGATGGTCAACCGTGGCGAGGGATGTCTCCGCGTACAGTGCCTTGATTTGAAAAGGAGATTTCAGGTCCTCTGGCTGAGTACAGGAGAATTCGATCAGTTTGTCGGTCCCGAGCGATTCCAGACCCTGCTGCCGCAGCCAGTCTCGCCGACGCTTTTGATCGGCGGACGCATAACTCGCACGTGCCAGTGGAGCAGTGCCGCCGCCGTAGGTGGTGAGCGTGGCAGCTTCGGCTCGCCCCGTGTCAGTGAACGTGATCTCACAGCTGCGTGCAAAACGGTTTTCGACCGTTGTCTGCCGTGCAATACGCACCAAGTCCGTGGTCCTTTGGTTTGCCACCAGGGCGAATCGGCCCTGATTGCGTACTGACAATTCACCGAGTGGCGTGAAGGTATCGGTCGGGTCGATCCACATCGTCGGGTCGTCCCGCAAGTATACGATCGCATGATTGAAGCAACTCAGATGCGGCAGATCCCGGATCGCGTCGAGGTCGGAAGCAGTCCTCAGTAAAGCCACGTCAGCCTCGAGGCCGGCGGTGCGCAACAGGCCAACATACAAGGTCGCCAGATCCTTGCAGTCTCCGTAGCGACGCTGCAGTGTTTCCTGCGGCTTGTCTGGTACAATCGCCGCACTGCCGAAAGACACGGCGGTGTAGCGTATCCGCTCCTTCATATAATCCAGTAACAACTCTGCAGCTCTTCTCGAATCCTGGCTTCCGGTTGGACCAAGCACGTCGCAAACCACCTCGTTGAGGTCGCTTTCAGCAAGTTGCCGCTCGACGATCGCCGCGTAATCCTTTGCTACATCATTCCATGATCGAAAAGTCGTAAAGATGAACATCGGGGCCGGTGACATATCGCTAGGCAGGTTCTGCTCGAGCTCTTCATACAAGGCCGGTATCGGCCCAAACGACAATGTGACGACCTGAAGGTTGTCATCTCGCTTGACCAACGGCAGAGCGTCGCAGCGCAGCGTGTGATAGCGAAGGGACGTGGATACAGACGCTTCCACGACGACGCGTGCAAGACGCGTCGGAGCCTCTAACATCCCAAACTGAAACGAGCCAGCACTCCCCGCAATGCTGAATGGTCTCCGCTCGCAGGTAGTGATCCGAGTCTCAACTACGCAGCCGACAGCGAGCCCCGGCAGCGGCGCTCGCAAGAGCTTGGCATCCGTGAAGACGTATGCCTGATTAGACGGGATCTGGATTTCTTCAATGGTGTCGTCGTCGAGCACGTGGATTTGCCTGTCTGGAGTAATGACACGCGCCTCAATGCGGGGGCAGTCCTCATACCAGGAACTCCAGGATGCGTGAACAACACCGTGCTGCTTGAAAGCGTCTCGCGTGAGACAGCGGTAGACCTGCCGGCTGATCGTCGTGCGTTTTCCCGCCGAGTCAATGCGAAACAGACCCTCGTCCAAAAGAAAGTCAACATCAGCACTCCCAAGGTCGTAATCGCAGGCGTTCGCGAACGTCAGCAATTCCTCCGCGGATGCGGCAAATGCAGGCTTCAGGAGAGGCGATTCCGAGGACGATGCATCGGCGCAATGTCCGACTGGATTGGCAAATAGTGCGCCTAGGCCGAGCAAAGGTGCTACGCACCAAGCCAACGGGAGGGAAATAAGATCCGCGCGGCAGTTGTTGGAGGTATTCATTCTCATATTCTCCGGCATCTGATGCTCACAGAGTTCTCCACTCCGACCCACATGGGCAGACGATAACCTCAGTCACTCCCTTTAACCTGCTCAAATGCATGGCAGCCAGACGCCGATTTGAGGGCATGTCGGCGGCTCAGTGCAGTTCTGAGCAAGATCCCCGGATTTCGTTGATGACCACAGCGTGTCGCCGCATGCGGCCGCCACAACGCCGCATGGAGTCGAGACGGTCGAGTGGGGCTCCCTCTATGTCCCTGCGGCGTGCGGTGCACTCGCAAGCATTTCGACTGTCCTCGGCCCCACACCAACGCGAGCGCGCATCGTAGTTGTCCGGCCGACACAAATTCCTCCTGCGATGGCGCATAACCTTTGGCTCCGACACATCAAATCCGTTCTGCCACACAGTCAGTCCGCGCGCCAAAGACGTGACGCTGTTCACGGCACTCCCAATACGCAATGATACCCCTCAGCTAGAGTAAGTCGATAGCCCCAGAGAGGTGGATCGGGGGCGTCGTCAGCATCTTTTCTTTTGGGGAGCGCGTCTGTAGTGTTCCAGTGATTTTCGGCGGCTCTTCAGCGTGTCAGTTGTATCCCCTGTGCTGGTCCAGCGATTCTTGCGTGAGGCTTCGCGGGGGCCAAACATGTTGGCGTCATTGATGTTATCGTGTTGTCTTCCAGACCGATCGGCACGGAACGGAGACCGCGATGCTGAGCCGAAAATCGCCCCGAACCTCTCTGCCAAAGGGCTGGACCAAGCATGTTCGCGCCGTTGTGCTGCATGGCATCTCCCAGGCCCAGTACGCAGCGTTCTACTCGCGGAGCTGGGCCGTCAATAGTATGAACGGCCGCGTCCGTTTGCGCGCAGAACTTGATCGCGCCCATCAGGAAATCGCCCTGCTTTGGGAAGCCCTACGCATCAAAGATGCGCGCATGGCCTAGATAGCTCTGCTGCGCCGACCTCATCATCCCGCAAAGGTCGTTGGACCACCACACGTCCTCTGGGCGTCAGCGTTCCGATCAATTGACGCAGGACACGCCCTCCGGGTGTATCTTGCGGATGAGAGGTGCAGATTTGACGGCGCGGTCGCGCAAGGAAGCTCCGGTGGCATGCCAGATTTCTTGGTCGGCGGTTGTGTCGCGCGTCAGTTGTCGCACCGTCGCCACGTTTTGGGCCAGTCGTGGAAGTCGCCGACATGCGCACCGTCAACGATCAGACCGTAGAAGAGTTCGTCGGGAAAGTCGTTGATGCGCACCGACCATCGCGCACCGTCGACCTCGATCGTCCAGGGATGCATCGGATCCTTCGTCGGCTCCCACGACAGTTCCTTGGCCAGCATGACGCCCAACTCCGGGACGGCATGCGCCCATCCTCGTTTCTTGCGTTGATCCTCGGCGTCCCAGGCGGTGGGCCGATGATTCGCCCACGCCACGACGTCGTCCCAGGCCTCCTGGTCGGTCCGTCGTCAACGCTTCGCTTCGAGCCACAGCCGACGCAACGACGGCCCGTACGCGTGCGGCTCGGACACCGCGCGGGCATCGTCGCTGCCGCCAGTCCCCGTGTTGGTCATGCACAATTCGATCGTGTCGCGAATGTCGGAATCCCAATCCGGTGGACCCGACTCAACCTGGTCGACCGCACGATTGAGAGCGATCAACGCTCGCCTTCCCGCTTGGTCGGCTAGTTCACTGGCGCACGACTCTCCATCGATGGCCTTGGCTCGCCGCCCGTAGCGGCGGCCCCATGCGCCAGCATGCAGCATGGCGAAGACAATCACGTTGGCGCCTGCCATGGACATGTCCGTCTTGTTTGACTTCAAGTCGTGCTCGACGATGCGGCGATATTGCTCGAACGCGGCCTGGTTGGTAAGCCCCGGCGAGACCGACGGCTTGGAACGCGCGGGACGGTCGCCGACAAGTTCGCCGAGGCGGGCTCGCAATGCGTCGAACCGCTTGCGCGTCAAATTCAGTTACGCGGCCGATTTCGTCCACAAGCTTCATCTGGGCGCGGACTTCACTGCGGACGCTGGCTGATTTCCACGCTCGCGACGGAGGGGTGTCCTCGTCCTCCTGCTGTTCGAGCAGGAATTCCAACATAGCCATGGCCATCTGCGAGACCATCCGCAGCGAATTGTCTGGTTCTCCGCACGCTCGCAACGCGTCCTTGAGCAGTGCGCACGCGATCAACGCATCCTCGGCGTCGAAGTCGTCCATGTACGGCGTCACGTCATCGATTTGCTGGATGTGTTGGGCCGCGTGCGACGGCGATAGCATGCGACCCGCGACGTGACTCCAGACTGCCTCCAAGCTGCGACGGAGGCTCGCCGGATCTCCCCAGTCCTCGTTGTAAGAAAAGGATTCGTACGAGGGCAACCAACGCTGCGCGACCGCCGCTGCCCAGGCGACATGCTGCTCCGAGGACCAGGACGCCATGCTTTCCGTGAGAAAGATTCCGTAGTAGTCGATGCTCTTTGGAACGTTCCGGGCCATGTCGGATTCCTGCGAGTCGAACGTGCAAGACCACGCTGCGAGAGCCTACAGTGTCCTATTGATCCATCGGCTTCGATCTTCGCGTCCATCCCTGTTCCGCCGTCAAGTCGGTTCGTACCGATCTGGCAGACTCTGATCGTCAGGCCGAGAGTCTCGCCGTTCCTTTTTGGGATGGAACTTGTCCAAAATACCTTAATTTTCCCAATCAAGTTGCCAGTCGTCAGCCGCTTTAATCACCTCGATCTACGCGTCCAACGGCCGAGTGACCAATGCCGCCGGTGTCGTCAAAACGTTGGCGCGAGCCTCCCTTTGGAAGACCGAGCGACACCGCTGATCTTGGCTGCGTGTGTGAGGGCCACCGAAGCGCCTTACGAGTGGCTTCGTACCGAAGCTGAGCCATCCTCCTGTCGGGGGAAATGATTCACCTTCGAGTATGTCTCATTTGAGTCCCATGAGTCCCATTTAATGAGTAAATGGGACTGTGATTTGAGACGGAAATTTGGGACTCGCCCCTACCGAATTAGGGCGAAACCGCCATCCGCGGACTTTGTCACCGCAAATGAAGGTAATCTGGGACGCAGGCGCGGAGGCTTGATCGCAACTTGTCGACAAGTTCCAATGGAGTAGTACTACCAGAGCCGTCGGCGGCTGCGTTCATGGCCTTTGCCTGCCGAGTCTCTGAGCGACTTCAGTACACTGAATATCACTCTGGTGGAAACACGACGAACGACCAACGGGTTACCATGATTCATGTCGCGTCGACGCCTGGCCTGCGTGATATCCCGCAACTCAGTCTGGCAAGACCGAGCGGAGGATCAGGATGAAAGAGTACGAAATCGTCGACACCAATGCTGAGAACATCGGCGGTTGCAGCTTCTGTGGCCGCAAGAACCCCAACAACGAGGGGTATCGTCGGAAATCGGATTGGCTCAAGAAGCACTACCCGGAAGGCCTAAGGCTCAAAGTGCTCCGCTCACGGGAATTCGGTGATATTGGGACGATTGAGTACGTCCTTGGCAATCACGCGTGGAGACCGGTGGAGGCGGAGGGTTACCTTGTCATCCATTGCTTGATGGTCAACCGCAAACACGGTGGGAAAGGGGTTGGCACTCTCCTGTTGGACAGTTGCCTCAGGGACGCGAAGAAGAGCAAGTGCCGAGGGGTCGCAGTTGTCACCAGTTCAGATAGCTTCATGGCCGGAAGCGGTTTGTTCATCAAGGCGGGTTTTGTCTCGGTGGAGAGCAGTCCTCCCTACGAGCTGCTCGTCAAGAAGTTCAAGAAAGCAGCCCCTGATCCTCGTTTCATCGTCGAAAGAGAGCGAGTATTGAAGAGGTACAAGAAGGGCCTCACGATCCTGGCTGCCGATCAGTGCCCTATGGTTGCCAAGTGTGTGAAGGATATTGCGGAGGCGTCCGGAGCCCTGGGGCTGAAGACGAAAGTGGTTCGCGTCAGGAGCGCCAAGCAGTCAAGGGAGCTTCCGACGCCCTATGGCGTGTTCAGCATTGTCTACGATGGAAAGCTGATTGCCGAGCGTCCGATCAGCGGTAGGAGATTCACGAACATCATGTGGGACTTGAATCGCGGCATCTTCAGCACGCTGGAAGCGTCCGATCAGCGGTAGGAGATTCACGAACATCATGAGTAAGCTGGCATAAGGAGTACATGGACATCGAGATGTTCGGACAACTTCTGCCAGAACAAGCCAATGCACCCGATTCTGCTACCACCTACGGCTTCGCAGGACCGGTGACCGGCAGGTTACCGCCTCTGCTGTCACATCAACTCATACCTAATCTCGGACACGCCATATAACTACCGAATTGCGAAAACTCGGGCGTGGGACTTGGTGTGGTGGTCCGCCGGCTTTCGGTGGTTCTTCAGTGTGATACAAGTGCCCCCATCGGACTGGAGATGGTGGTCATTGTCTCGAATCTAGCTGGGTAGGCTGGGTCGGTGTCCAGCTGTGCAGCTGTGCCTGCGGCAGGACTGTCAGTATGTTGTTGTGGAATGTACATCGTTTTGCCGTATGCCGTGTACGTGCGAAAAATGCGACGACGAAAATGCCGGATACGGACTTTAGATAGTGTTGAGACAGAGCCTTCCGCTACCCTTTCTCAGGGATATCCGATCGCCCTCAACTGCGCGTCAAAGTCAGCCGGCAGTTCGGTCAGCGGCTTGGACGCGTCGCGGCCGGCGAAGCGGAGCATGTTGCGCAGCAACCGATCCGCCTGCGGCACCGTGCCCAGATTGTCCCGGATGCGGAGCGAGTTCAGGATGAACTCGCCGTCGCCGAGCGCGTAGACCGCAACCATCAGGCCGGACTGGTAGCCCCACGAGGCGTTGATCCCGCCGGCAACCGGATCGGCGGCCGGTTCGATGTCCATGAAGACAACGTCGGGGATCAATTCACGGTAATAGCCATAGTCCATGACGCCGCCCGCGGGAAGGTCTTCGAAGATCGGATGCCGCTTGCACCACTCGTCGGAGTGGTACAGCCAACGGGCAATGCCGCTCACACTGCCCTTGGTCTTCAGCGGCAGCCAGCCAGTCGATTCGTTGCCCCTGGCATAGGTGTCGGTAGTCAAAAAGACCACCGTTGAACCGCGTGCGATCCGCCGGGCAAGGTCCTTGAACATTTCCGCGGGTTCGACGGTGGGCTTGCCCGAACACAGGATGACTTCACGCCGCGTCTGCTGGCCAGGTGTGTACGGACGATTCCGAATGCCGTGATTGGTGAGCCATGCGGCCAGGTCCTTGTCAGCACTCATCAGCAGCGACCTCCGTCTCCACCTTCGGCATCTCTTCCGGCGTCACGTCGACGAAGAATTGGATCTCTTCGCCACAGGCTACCGCCCCTTCTTCAAACGTGGCCAGAAAACGATACTTTCCCGGCGGTCCATCGATGACCACGTTTTCGGCAAACGCCAAGTGGATCATCGGCGGCTCGGGCCTGGACTGAGGGTCCGCGACTTTGACGGTAATCGTCTTTTCGAAAACCCGCGCGAGGTTTGGCCCGACGACTTGCAGGCGGACCGGGTACTCGCCCGGTTGCAGCGCGTCTTCGTTTACCAGCACCGCCTCCAGCTTTACCGGAGTCTTGCGATAGACATTTCGCGGCTCCGCGAACAGGCACCATCGCACGGGTGCCCAGACATCGAAGATCGCGTCGGTCGTGCCGGGCTTGAGTTCGCGGAAGGTGGTCCATAGGCCCTCGGCCGTCATGCCTTGATCGAGTGTGCCGGTGATGCTGTGGCCGATGCAGGCCGGATTCGCGCGGACGGCATTGACGCTCATCAATCGCTGGCCGGCCATCCGGGCTATGCTCTCCTTGAAAAAGTCATCCGGGCGCGCGAATACCTCATCCAGTCGATAGCGCTGCCAATCGGCCAGGTATTGGTCTCGCCAGCTGCGATACAACTGCGCATCCTCGACATCCGGTTTACCAACTTGTTCGTACCAGCGGACGGTCCGCATCAGATCCATCGCGCTGCCGATACCGCACTCCGAGATAAACAAGGGCAAGCCGTTGCCGTGAATGGTCCGCAGCAACTGGATCACGTCCGCGGTGTGTGGTACCCGACGATAAGGATGCTGATCGCTCAGGATATCCTCCCAGACAACCGAACCGGGGTTACTGACACTCCCGATATTCTCCTCGGTCTTGCCGAAGGGGAACAACGTGAACGTCCTGACGTCAGGCCTGTCGCTCGCCTTCAGCATCCCGTAACTCCACGGACCGTTCGGGTTCTGTTGGATGGAGAAGTCTTGGTCCGCGATCCACACTTTGCCGGAGGCGTTCTTCACGAGGACAGTCAATGCGGTTGTGTCGGCACCGTAGTCTCCGTTTCCCCATCCGCAGACCCAGTCGATGGTGTCGCCTTTCTGGACCTCGACCGACCCCGAGTAATTGCACTCGGGGCCCTTCCCTTCCAGGTTTATCAGGCTGTTGAAAAGCGGCTTCTCGTTGTGCAAGACATAGACGCCGGTGGTGGCCCGCTGGGCAATACTCGTGAAGACGGTCGAAATTTCAAGTCTCTCTTCGGTAGTCGCCGTCCAGCGGACGACGGCGTATTCACCGTATTGACCGGGATGAAACGCCAGTTGGCCGGCCTGCCAGGTAATTCCGAGCGCCTTGATAATTCCCTGGGTGCCGTTGAATGTGACGCACGGGTTGTCGCGTTCGTTGTTTCTCCACACCCTGATACCGGCTGTGCTGCCGTTACCCACATGCCAGTTGCCGCTGTTGAGCAGAATCAGACGTGTGTCGTCCAGCTTCCGGACCTCCGGCAAAACGTTCACTGCGTGCCGGAAGACCGGACCGTCGTTCGTTTCATTCAGCAGGCCCCAGATCGTCACGCTCGGATGGTTGCGATCTCGCTTGATCATTCCGAGCACGGACTCGTTGTAGCGCTGCTTCATCTTCGGCGAATCGGCCAGGCACCACCCTGCGTAGGACTCTGCGTAGACCATGAGACCGATTTCGTCTGCCAGGTCGAGCTGATACCGCTTGGGCACGCCGGCGATGAAGCGAATGGAGTTGTATCGCATCATCTTCTGGTTGATCAGATCTCGCCGCAGGAAGTCGGGATCGTGCGGCATCTCCAGGCCGATCGGACAGCAGTTGCCGGTGTGTGAGCACTTCAGGTAGATCCGCTTCCCATTGAGACGGAAGTAGCCCTCCTCCAATCGGAAGTCGCGGAACCCACAGCGAACCGAATGTTCGTGGACGTCCCCGCCTTCTTGCGCACCATCCAGACACAGTCGGGCCGTCACGCGATAAAGGTACGGTTCGTCGAGGTCCCAGAGGCGATGATGGTCCACCTTCAGAGTCGTCTCGACCAGCGTGTCGCCCAACTTCAGTTCGGGCTCAAGACACGTGACAGTCAGCGTCTCTCCCGTTGCGGCCGGGGCAACGGAAAACTGCACGCGAGACTTCAAGGGTGCGGGACCGGCGCTGCGGATGTTCGCCTGAACGCGAATTTCACCCGTTTTCCAATCGGGCCGGACAAAGAGATCTTCAACCCAGGCTTGCGGAACGGTGAGCACTTCGACGGAGTCCCAGATGCCCCCCTGGTTCCACGCGCTGCCGGACCGGTACGGCAGCGCCTTGTTTCGGTGTGGCGTCTCGTTCAGGACGATGCCGTCGATTGGCTCGTGCGTCGGGTTCAACACGCGAACAGCCAGCCGATTCGTCTGGCCCGGCTTGACGATGTCGGTCACATCGAACACAAACACCGACTCGCCCCCCTCGTGCGATCCGACCGCCGTATCGTTGAGCCACACATCGCACTTGTAGTCGACCTGCCAGAAACGCAACAGCGTACGCCCATCCTTGTGGTGATTGGCGGGACCCTCGAACTGCTTCCAGTACCAGGCGACGCCGTGATAGCCGGGGAACGCGTCCTGGATGATCCACGGTACCTTGGTTGGCTTGGCCTCCGGACGCGGAGCGGTCCACCACTGCTCCGCTAAGCCCGACGTTCCCGGGATCGACCGCCAGCAACCACGGGCCATCGAGTGAAAGCACTTGCGTGGCGCTGGCGGCAGGCGTTTGCGACGCGGCGCAGGCCATCATCAGGGCGGCGCCGAACAGGCAGACTCGCTGGTTCATGTTCGTGACCTCAGAATATTGGTTGGGCCGTGCGGAACGCGAGGAGTGTGGCATTGCTCGATGACAGAAATCCTAACGCGGCCGGCGGCCGCAGCCAAACAGGAAATCCGAAATCCGAACATCGAAATCCGAAATCAATTCAAAATCTGAATGTCTCAATGACCAGAACGGGGGAGCGTAGAAACTGTGTTCGTTGCCGACAGCCTACGAATCAACGGTTTCTGTCATTCGAATTTGTTTCATCTGTCTGCAGGCTCTTGAGCCCTCCCGCCACAAGAGCCTCGACGCGTCCCTCCATATTCAAGCGAATGGCCAAAAGCCCCTCCGCATCGACAGCCACGTCGTGACCCTCCATGTTGAGCGTTCGTTGGATCGCATCGCCGCAGGCAGCCCCAGCCCCGGACACCACAATGTGGGTCCCATCGAGAAGTCAACTTTCCCCCTTGGCCGACGGTGGGGAAGACCAGGGGACAGGGACATTTGCCGAGGAAAATGCGGCGGTCTGGGTAGGCGCGTGTCTGCAGCAGACGTGACCCCGATGATGGAGGGCCGCGGAGTGGGCCGTCGTGGCTCGCGGCTCGATAAGTAATTCCCGCGTTCCGTTCCCCGGACGTCGTCTCCTGCCTTCACCCCGCGGAGTGCGGTGCCACTCTGTACGAAGTGCGGCGCCACAGCGCGACGAGATTGCGAACATGATATCATGCGGACTAGCGAATGAAGCAATGCACGTCTTTTTTGCAGGCGGGAGGTTCACGATGAGATGGATATTGACGGCAGCGCTGGCAGCGTATTGTTGTGCCAATAGTGCGGCGGCTGGCGACACAGCTGCGGGCGCCAGTATCTCGTTCGACACCAGCAGCGTAAACACGCGCACCGAGCAGGAATCAAATCGGACGGTGGCGTCCGTTGCGCCCTACAATGGCCGACCGACCATTTTCATCAATGGCGAGCCCCATAGCGGCATGGCTTGGGCCACCTATCGTCCGACGGTCGACGTATTCGGGGACTTCACGCGCGCGGGCGTGAACCTGTTTACTTTTAGTGCGACGCCCACCGAGGCCGGATACGGACTGTCGCAAACCACGTGGGTCGGTCCTGACGCATACGACTATTCGCAATTCGACGAACGTGTGCGGCTGCTGCTGACGGCGAATCCGAACGCATACTTTTTCCCGCGGCTCTACGTGCATGCGCCGAAGTGGTGGAGCGAGCAGCATCCCGATGACATTGTCCTGATGGACGACGGCCGGGGCAATTATGTCCCGTTCATTCACACTGGTGACAAGCCGGCGCCGAGCTGGGCTTCCGAGAAATGGCGCCGCGACACCATCGAAGGACTGCGAAGGCTGATCGCCCACGTGGAAGCGTCCTCCTACGCGGACCGCGTGGTGGGCTACCACATCGCGTCGGGCACGACGGAAGAGTGGATGATGTGGGGGGCGAATGAGAATCAATGGGTGGATTACTCACCCGTGAACACCGCGCGCTTTCGCCAATGGCTGCGTGATAAATATGCGGGGGATGAACAATTGCGCGCAGCGTGGGGCCATCCACAGGTAACCTTCGACAGCGCTCAGATACCCTCGCAATCTCGCCGGCAGCAGTCGGAAATGGGGGCGTTGCGCGATCCCGCGAAGGAACAGGACGTAATTGACTTCTATTTGTACAATTCCGACCTGGTCGCCGAGACCATCAACACGTTCGCCGCGGCGGTCAAGCGATTCACGCGCCGCGAGAAACTGGTCGGCGTGTTCTACGGCTATATCTTGCAGTTGTGTGGCGAGCAGCGGCAGCAGAACGCCGGCCACCTGGCTTTGGGCAAGGTGCTGGCCTCTCCGGATATCGACTTTCTCACCAGCCCCACGAGCTACGCGTACCGTCAAGTTGGTGGCGAGGGCACCTGTCACTACATGTCCCTGCTCGACAGCGTCCAACTGCACGGCAAGATCTGGTTCAATGAGGATGACATTCGCACATCGCTCACCGGAGGTCCGGTGGGACAATGGGGCAAACCAAACACGATCGCGGAGGATCTCTTGCAGCAGGAAAAGGAACTGGCTCACGCCATTACCACGGGTTCGGCCAACTGGTGGTTCGATGTGGGCAGCATCCGATACGATGCCCCGGCGATCATGACACGTATTGCAGGGCTCGTGGAGACGGCCTCGGAGGCCGTCGCGCTTGACCGTTCGCCGGTGGATGAAATCGCTCTGGTCGTTGACGAGCGCAGCCTCTGCTACCTGCGGACGGGACACCCCCTGGGTACGCATCTGCTGTTGGCGCAGCTTCCGGCGTTGCACCGGATCGGCGCGCCCGTCGGCCACTATCTGGCGGCCGACGTAAACCGCATCGGCGATCGCAAACTCTTCCTGTTGCCCACTAGCTTCGCCCCCACCCCGAAAGATCGCGCGGCCATCGATGCGCTGAAGTGCGACGATCACGTCCTGGTATTCCTGGGCTACCCGGGATTGTACCGTGACGGCGTCGTGGACGAGAACGCCATGGCAGACTTCACGGGTATTCGACTGCGGTTGTCTCGCGAAGGTACGCAGCTGCGGGTGCGACTTGCGGGCGAGCACCCGCTCATCGCGGGACTCGCAGATGCTGACTTCGGCGTCGGTGATGCAGCGCCCTACTGCTATGCTGATGACTCCGAAGCCACGGTGCTGGGAAAACTTGCTAACGGCCAACCTGGTCTCGTTGTGAAGGAATTCGACAATTGGACAACCGTCTACTCGTCGGCCCCCATGTTGCCGACGAAGCTCCTGCGAAACATTGCCCAGGCCGCCGGCGCACATCTTTACATCGATACGCCCGACGTGGTCTGGGCCGCTCGGGAGATGTTGGCCGTGTGCGTCAAGGAGCCGGGCCAGCGCGAGATTCGCTTGCCCCGGACGGCTACCGTGAAAAACCTATATACGGGCGCCGTAGTGGGCGAAGGCATCAAACGATTCACGGTCGACTTCCATGATCGCGCAACCTGGCTGTTTTCGGTGCGCTGACATGAGAGTCTTGCGTGGTGTAACCGTTGTCGCATACCCTTGCTCGATCAGACGACAGCCGTGGTCGTGCCAGCGTCCCCGCATCGAAACGACCGTCGCCTGGATACGCCCGTGTTCCACGTCGGAGATGATCACGTACGCGACCTCGCCGAAGTAGGTCGGGGCGCGACTCACGGCGATCCTCTTGGCTTGCTGGAGCCAATGGCGCGGATCTGAAAACTGCTGCCAACCGTCTTGCGAAACCTGCTTGAAGATCGGGGTGCAGGCATGCGTGGGCTGGTGATCATACTCTCTTCGTTGGTGGTTGCTGTACTAGCGCTGGTTTATGAATCAAGAGTCGAGCGAACGGTCATCCTTGTGAGGGGACGCGGGCTGCAGCTCGATATTTTGCGCATGGGCTCGCGCAAATCGAGTGGATCGGAGGCCTGTGGTACGGTAAGATCTGGCGACGGGCGAGAAGATCAAGACGAAGTCGGCCCAGTGGTGGGGCCGTTATGGGGAGGCCACCGGGCGTGCACACAAGACGCGCCGGTTGCATCGGTCACTCTGCTGCTTCGCGACGATGCCGTCCTCCGAATCGGGCGACAAGAGTAAAGGACCATATCACGGTGTCGGGGCGACGGGCTCGCTGGTCGCGATCGGCAAACACAAGAGGTGGATGCGGCATGAACACGGAGTGTCTTCAACCCCAGAATTCCGCCTGGCGGTTTTCTGGTTGCCCGGCCCGATCGCCACCCCGCGCTGGCGGGTACGTCGAGAACGCTGTGCCACGGACTAAAGCCCGCACCGGTTGGCGACAGCGGGCAGCGTTTCGCCGATTTCTTCCTCCAGCAGCCGCAGTTTCGCGCGAATCATATCCGCGGTGTGCGCAAATGCATGGTCGATGCCGTAATAGCAGTCCAGCCGCATATCTCGTTCCACCAGAGGGAGCGCGGTTTCCGTGTTGGCTTTCTCGTCGAGCAGGACTTGCTTCCAACGTTCGAACATCTGTCGGTGCTTCTCGATCGCGTCTGAGCCCCTTTCCTGCTGTTCGGCGAACGCCAGCAACGCATCGCGCAACTGGCATGACTCATAGAAGTTGGCCTGGGTGCGGGCTGTGTGATAGAACCACCGAACTGGGGAACACTCCGCCTCGAACGTCAACCGATATTGCTCTGGAACCAGGGGCTTGGCGGCTTCCAGTTCGTTCACGGCCTTGCGGAGGCAGGATTCCATCTGGCGATAAAACCTTCCGAAGACAGGGACGTTTCCCGTGGGAGAGGATACATAGATCGGGCGGAACCTCAGCCCCTCCGCATCGGTTGCTTCCCCCATGAACAGGAACTGTCCGAAAAACACCTCCGGCAGCTTTGCGGTGGGGGATACGCACATCGGGTGGGCTGGCCCCGAGTAGTATGGCCCCCTGTAGTAGGCGGGCAGTTCCGGCGACCAGTCGATGGCCTTGGACGCGTGCTTCCAGGCGGCGCGCAGATGGGGGCCGGCCGCGTCGCCCGCGATACGCCGGGCCAGGCTCAGCAGGACATCCTCCTTTACCGGAACCGGATCCCACCAGAAGAACTTAAACACTTCGCCAGCGCTGCTTCCAAAGTAAGGCCGGAAATACGGAAAGACCCAGGCACCAGTGGCCTGGCACGAGACCAATGCTTCCGCCCGAGCCGCCCAGCGGTCCAGACAGGGAATGAACGGAAGCCTGGGCGCCTCGAAGCCTAATTCCGGCTCGCTCTTGATATAGATCGGTACGCCCGCGGCTGTGCAGGCCGCCACCTGTCGCAACGCGCGCTTGCCGGGCCCGATTAGATCGATGCTGTAATCGCCGATGCCTTTCACGACCCCTTC
Source organism: uncultured Planctomycetota bacterium (assembly GCA_963700575.1). Lineage (GTDB taxonomy): Bacteria > Planctomycetota > Planctomycetia > Pirellulales > Pirellulaceae > JAJRVM01. The sequence goes on from CAVOYC010000023.1 coordinate 70,925, forward strand.
GGGCTTCGCCACAACTTCGTCCTTCTCGATCTCGGTAAAGATGCCCGCGCCGGGGTGAAGTTTTTCGATGACGCCAAGCTGATATCGGTCAGCGGACCACACATGTTCGGCCGAGTATGGCCACGCGATGATCTCCGCGCTCGGGTTTACCTTACGCGCAGCAGCCAGCAGGTTGTTCGACAGATTAGCAACGACCGTCTCCGCTCCCATAGGCTCGCAGCGAGCGCAGTTTGTGTGGCCCTTGGCCGTGCCGTACGATCGCATGAAACAATGGTAGAAACTCTCTCCCCCATTAATGAAGAGCAGGCCATCCAGCGGGGCCTCTCGAAACAGTGCCTCAACGCTCTCCGTCAGATATTGCTGAACCAGCGGATGTTCGGTGCACAAGATGTATTCGCCGTCCGCCTTCCAGGTCAGCGCCCCTCGGACTTCCGGGTGTGCCGCGAAGACGGGATCGTCCTGGGGGAATTTCTCCCGCGTGTTGATCTGGCAATACGTCCTCACACCATAGCGTTTGGCTTCGCGGGCCGTCTGGATCAGTTCGCGTAACACTTGGGGCTTTCGCCTGACGTTCAGCTCCCCGATTGCGTCGGCAAGGGATATGGCGAAAAGGCTTTCCTCTCCCTCGAAGTATGTATTGAGCAGGACCGCATTGTTACCCATGAAGACTAGATCCCGGTAGGACCCCATCCAGGGCACCACACCCAGCCGAACCGCGACGCGGGGTTTGTAACACTGCTCACCGAGCGACAGGATGGCTGCTTGCCGAGCACCCATCTGATCGACCAGTTTCACAACGCCGTCCCGTACCCCGTCCGCGTCCCGCCCGTGAACCGTGACTCTCAGGGCATCTACCAAAAGCGTGAAACTCCCCGCGGCAGTGGGCTCGCCTCCTCCGGATTCCAGCAGGACGATCGCTTTGCGGATACCTTGCTCCAGATCATCCGGAGACGTTTGTTCGACCGGAAGATTCAGGGCCATGCGTTGAGAGAGGAATTCCGCCAGATGACCGGCCATGATCCGCGTCCGCTCTGTCGCGCCGGCGGCGATGACGATTTTCCAATCCATCGCCAGCGCTATTTCCTGGCTGCTCGGTTGCGCGTCCGGGTTGCGGTTGAACCGTGCGAAGTAATCCCTCGAAAGAAACGAATAGGGACACGACCGATAGGCTTCGGCGGTCTCGGCGGCCAGCCTACTCTTAATCTGCGATAGTGTCAGAACATCGCCCATTTCTCGAGCTTCGCCGGGCACCTGGTCAACAGCAGCCCAGCAAGCAGGATCATCCCTCGCATCGTTCTGACGTTCCTTTCCGATCAGGCCGACGGCAGGTGCCCAAGAGGCACCGATTCCGCCGTCGGCGATTTCTCCAGTCGCCACAGCGCGAATGTATCGCTGCGCCCAACTGCCGCGCCGTCCACTCGAGTAGCTTCAGGTAGTTCTCCCGCGAGATGGGAAGCAAGCCCAGATCCGACGCCCGGCGACCAGAGCGCGACGAATAGGCAATCGTCTCATCCTCCAGCGTCCCCTCGTGGAAGGTCAACTCGCCCAACCATCTGTCCGCTCGGTCCCGGGCATTGGCTCTGTGCGTCATCGCCTGGATGCGTTGGCACGCCGAGGTATACCGCGCACTGCGTGGCGAAGCGGCTTCCCCGGCCTTGATGGGGTTCAAGTCCATATACAGGGCACAGAGCAACGTGCCGCTGGGATCGGCACAGTCCCGGCATTTGAATCTCGTCTCAAAAAAACCGGCCATGGCACTTGTCTTCGTTATTCGCGCGGCGCGCGATGTTCTTGCAGAGAATCGCCATGAACCAGGAAATGCTGCTCAAGCAGATGCGCAGCTCTTGGATCTTCTTCTTATCGCGCGCTAGTTGTTCGATCCGCTCCTCCTTCACTTGGGTCAGGCCATCGAACATGCATTTGGCGATGTGGGTGATGGTCAGCCAGCGGCGGGCCACCTCCTGCCGCGACCAGCGCTTGGCGATATCGGGGCGGGTGCGCAACATGAGGTGGAGGTGGTTGCTTAGTTTCGCGTGGAACGGAGGTGCGCCGAACACTGCGCGAAAGTGATGGCCCGCATTTCGCTCGCTTTGTGTGCCGTTATTAATTTTAGCAATGATCTTCGTCACACTATCGTTGTACAACAATGTCCTTTATCCGGCCGACCTTGGCGTTCCACGTGTTGCCGAGTTGCTCGGCAGTGGGCGTCTCTTCGCGACAGTGACGGAAAACGACCCCCGAAACGACAGCGTTCGTGAAGTCGGCGCCGCTGAAATCGCAGAACATGAATGTGCAGCCCGTCAAATTAGAACCGGAGAAGTCACATGCCCTGAAGTGCCAGGCGTAAAATGCCGTGCTCGACAAGTCTCGTTGCCGAAAACTCCTCGTCGTGCGAAGGCCATCAACTCTCATCACTCTCCCGTCCAGGGGCCATTCTATCCATTCGGGGCCTGTGGAGAAACTAGTGCCAAATGACGGATTCTCCGACCCGGGAAGATTAGGGGACAGGGACATTTGCCGCGGAAAATGCGGCGATCTGGGTAGGCGCGTGTCTGCAGCCGACGTGACCCCGATGATGGAGGGCCGCGGAGTGGGCCGTCGTGGCTCGCGGCTCGATTCCGGCGGGAGGCTCCCGCGAACCCCGCGTAAGCGCGTCGGGCGGCCAGCGTCGGGATGCCTCCTGATCATCCGCTTATCCGGATCCACGCCTTCGACCCCGGGAACCCAACGTGTACTCCAGGTCGAGTGACTTGGCGGTCTGCCGGACCCAGCTATCGCTGCCATAGGGGCGGCCTCGTGTGACACACCTTCGAAGCGCATCGATCTCGGCCCGCATCATCGGTTGATTGACGCGATGAAGCCAATCGTCCGGGCGCGGCAGGGGCCAGTTGCATCGCGGCAGAGTGCGGCGATCGTCCGGATGCAGATGCCCCCAGGCACTTCCCCATACCCAGTCTTCGGCCCGCGTCACCAAGGCGGCCCGTACCGGGTTGTGCTCCACGTACCGACAGACGGTATAGAAATGGTCATCATCCTGGACCGGAAACGCTTTGAAGCGCTCTTGATACACGTGCTCCTGACCGTCGCTGTGACGGGCATTGTGCCATCGTCGCACATCCGTGGATGTCATCTGCTGCATGAAATTCGAGAGTTGACCGTCCAGCGCGGGCCAGAGTACGAAATGCCAGTGATTCGGCATCCGGCAATAGACCAAAATGCACAGGGAAATGATCAAGAGCGTTTCCTGGACCACGCGAGTGAACGCTTCATAGTCGTTGGGTGTTTGAAAGGGCGTTTGTCGCCCCTTTCCCCCCTTGAGAACATGGAAGGTGTTTCCTACCGGGAAAACGCGCCTTCCCCGCGGCATGCTGGTGCTTCCTTGTGGCTGAACCTTCGGCACACGATCGGGCCGCGCCAGCGGCGTCCGATCGCTGCCACACCCCTCGAGGGCCGCTCCCCACGGCCCTTTCTCCCTAAAATCACCAATGGGATCTCCAACCCCTCAGGGAACACAAGAAATTCGCAAGAATTAGATGGTTTGTCGCGCAGCGGTGACATGCTCTGATAACCTATGTCTCCCCAACTGCCGCCATAAATGTCCCTGTCCCCTTTTGCCTGACCGTCACCCACGAAAACCGTGCCACGCATGGTTTCTTCTCTGCGAGTGACAAGTTCTATTATGTCAATACCAAGTTGGGTTACAAAAGCAACACCATGCTGCAACCTGTGCGACGCTGCGAAAGGGCGACTACAAACTGGATGATGAAGATACAAATACGACGGATAAGGATGACTCTTGCTTTGGTCAGTTTGCTGTTTGGCAGCACGGCCTCGGCAGCGGAACAAGTGGCTTCTGCCCAGATTAGTCTGGCAAGAGCATTCGTGACACCGTCAAACGTCTCGCAGGCGTGGTGTTATTGGTGGTGGCTTAACGGCTGTGTCACCCGGGACGGGATCATCCGCGACTTGGACCACATGAAGGCCAAGGGAATCAGTGGGGCGTTGGTCTTTCACGCCGGGGAGGGCGAAACACCCTTTCAAGTCGAGTTCATGAGCTCGACGTGGCGCGAGCTGTTCGCGTTCGCGGTGGGCGAAGCGGCCCGACGTGAGATCGTCATCGGCTTGAATGTCTGCGGGGGTTGGAACGCCGGCGGGCCATGGGTTCAAGCGGAGGAGGCTGCCCAGACTTTGGCATTCAGCGCCGTGCGGGTCGATGGGCCGGGAAGCGTCACCCTGGGGCTGCCCGTACCAGAGGCTGCAAATAACGGATATCACGGTGACATCGCCGTGCTGGCGTGGCAATGCAAGGAGCCAGTCGACGGCAAGTCGGTCGTCTGCCTGCGTGACACGATGGCGGATTTGACTGGTAACCTGGAGGAGGATCGACTCACGTGGGATGCGCCCACGGCCATTGGATGGTGGTACGTTTCTGCCATTACGTGCATCCGCGGGCCAAAACCAAGTGCACGGGAGGCAGAAGTTATCTGGAGATCGATCCATTGCGTGCCGATGCGATGGACCGCCATTTCGCGGCAACAGCCGGCGTGTTGTGCGGAGATGTCGAAGAACATGTCGGGAAGACATTCCGATACGTTCACATCGACAGCGGTGAGATCGGCCAACCCGACTGGACACCGGCCTTCCGGGAGGAATTCAAGAAGCGGCGCGGTTACGACCCCTTCCCCTGCCTGGCCGCACGCGCGGGCATGACGGTCGACGCACCGGAGATCACCGAACGCTTCAATGAAGATTATGAGCGCAGTCTCGGCGATCTGATGGTTGAGAACTATTACGGGCAGCTGGCGAAACTGGCGCGGTGTCATGATCTGGAGACGCACTGCGAGGCGGCCGGCTATCAGAAGCCGTGCGTCGATGCGTTGCGTTCGCTGGGGGTCAACGACATTTGCATGTCCGAATTCTGGGTACGGCGTTCCACACCAAACGACTTGTACATTCATCAGCTCAGTGAAGAGCAGCTGCGTAATCACGACGCAGTCAAAACAGCTGCCGCGGCCGCACATACGTACGGACGCCAGATCGTCATGGCCGAAGCCTACACGGTAATGAACCGTCTGCCAGGTTTTCCGAATTACAGCAAAGAACCTTACACCCTGAAAGACTCCGGCGACCGTGCTTTTTGTGCTGGGTTGAATCGCCACATGCTTTGTTTTATGGTCCATCAGCCGCACGAAGTTGAAAAGCCGGGTTACGAGTGGCCTGGGGTCGGCACTGAATTCAACCGTCACGTTACCTGGTGGGCGATGGGGGAAGCATGGCTGACCTACCTCGCGCACTGCCAGAGCCTGCTGCAAGCGGGTGAGTTCGCGGCGGACGTATGCTATTTTCCCGGCGAGTGGGTCCCCAATTATATTCCGGCGCGCTGGGCCATGAACCCGCCGCTGCCGCAGGGCTACGATTGCGACACTGTTAACGCGGATATCCTGTGCGATGGTCAGGTCGGCGAGGATGGCCGGCTGGTATTGGCCAGCGGGATGAAATACCGCTACCTGGTCTTGAACCCAGGCGGACGGTGGAGCCAGATTTCCAGTCGTGAGATGTTCCCCGGTTTGGGCTTGAACCTGGATCCAGACCCCGCACGGAAGGACCGGCTCACACCCGCGGCGCCCAAACCGCTCAGCCGTTTCGCCGACATCCCTGGCCAAAATCAAATCACTGATCGAGGAAGGAATGACATTGGTCGGCTCGCCGCCGATACGCGCGGTTGGGCTCTCGGATTACCCGCGCTGTGATGCCGAAGTGGAGCGATTGGTCACCGCCGTCTGGGGCTCGGAACGCACCGCCACGGGCCAACGCCGTGTCGGACAGGGCCGAGTCATCTGGGGCAAGAGCCTTGAGGAGATCTTCGCCGTCAACCACCTGCAGCCGGACCTGAAGATCCGGGAAGATGCCGGTGCTTCGGTTCCCAGCGAGGTGACGTTGAACGGTATACCCAATCCTACCGGCAGCTTTGACTGGATCCATCGCCACATGAATGAGGCCGAGGTCTACTTCATTGCCAACTTGCGTTGCGCGGAGGCTCGCGGAGATTTCAGCTTTCGCGTGGCCAATCGCCGACCCGAATTGTGGGATGCGGTGACGGGTGAGATCCGGCCTTTGCCGGATTATCGACAGGAAAATGGCCGCACCGTGGTGCCGTTGCAGTTCGCCCCACGGCAGAGTTGGTTTGTGGTGTTCCAGGAAAGAACTCAAGCCTCGCCAATCAGCTCTTCGCACGAGGGAAAGAACTTTCCAGAACTCAAACTCTTGCATGAAATTGCCGGGGAGTGGGAGGTGCGGTTCGACCCGAAATGGTTTTATCCCGACAATGGCACGGACGGGACACTACGTTTCGACCGACTGGTGGATTGGGCGGATCGCCCGGAGAAAGCCGTCAAGTACTATTCGGGCTGTGCCACGTATCAGAAAGTATTCGATCTTCCGGGGTCCCAGATCCCGAAACATCTGTTCCTGCACCTGGGCGTCGTGAAGAACATCGCCCGCGTACGTCTCAATGGTCACGATCTGGGCGTGCTTTGGACAGCGCCGTGGCGGGTGGAGATCGACACCGTAGTCAAGGACAAGGGAAATGTGCTGCAGGTCGAAGTGGTCAATTTGTGGCCCAACCGGTTGATCGGTGACGCGGCCTTGCTGCCGGAGGAACGCCGCACGGTGACCAACATCACGAATTTCACCGCGGACTCGCCGCTGATGAAGTCGGGATTACTGGGCCCGGTGACCCTGCAGTGTGCGAAGTAAGATCGTCGCTTCTGCGCAATGATCCCCGATCCCTCAGGGCGCACCAGAAATTCGCAAGCATGAAACAGAGGGTCGCTTCGCGGTGAGACCCTCTGATAACCTATGTCCCCCCAACTGTCACCATAAATGTCCCTGTCCCCTTTTGCGTTCCAGGGAGCAAACGGTGGGGAGCAAACGGTGCGTGGCACCTTTTTGTTGGCCTCGAACCGGGAGTCGCAGACGCATGTTTTCTTGCTCGGTCAACGTGTTCGGCCTCGTGGCAGCGAACGTGGGGCCGACCGAGCAGCGAAACAACGCCGGCTTGGTACCGCTTTGCCCGCCGGACCCAACGCGCGCACAGCCCTCGCACCGCGCCGCTAGTTGGCACCACACGCGTTCCGCGCGGCGAGCACCGAACTGCTCAGTCTGCCTCGTCACCCGCGAAAACCGTGCCACGCACGGTTTCTTCTCCACCATTGCCTGGTAGGGGTGCCTCGCGGAAAAACGCAGAATCTTCTTCCGACCCCGTTACGCTTCGCGGCTCGACTGCGCAATAAGGTGTAGAGCTTGATTCTTGGCTCGACTCGATACAGGCGTTCTTTTCGGAGGCATCATCATCAACTCTCGATCAAAATCACGCTCCCGGAGGTCCGACTTCGCCCGCCGAGTATTGGCGGGCGCAAAGCATCGAAAAAGAACGCGAGTACTCCAACTCGAGCAGTTGGAGGACCGCAGGATGATGGCTCAGGTCTTGTGGATGCAGGATGCCGACGGCTTCTGGGACACGCCGGGCAACTGGAGCACCGGAAGCGTCCCGGGCGCAGCAGACGATGTGTTCATTGACCGTGGAGCGGCAAACCCGGTAATTACAGTCCGCGACGGCACTCAGTCCGTTCGGAGCATCCAATCTGCGGAGGCCTTGGCGCTAACCGGCGGCACGCTCATCGTCGCGCAAACGCTTCAGTGGAACGATGCGTTTACACTGGATGGCGGCACACTCCAGGGGGGCACGCTCACAGCTAGTGCTGATTCGAAGTTAATCGTTAGTTCGGGGACGCTGGACGGGGTGACGCTCAACAGCGATCTGGATCTGTCGGCGGACTCGGCCGCGGCCACGGTGGTCAACGGGTTGGTGCTCAACGGGACGGCCACCCTGGGAAATTTCGCGCAATTGAACTTCTCGGGCACGCAGACGCTGTCCGGCAGCGGCGAAGTGGTGTTCAACGATGCCGACGTTAACGCGCTGCTCATGCTAAACGACGAGATGACGCTGACCATCGGCGCGGGTATTACGCTGCGCAGGGGGATCGAGCTCCTACTACGGTTCGAGTATTGGTTACAGCAACTACTGGGGTGGAGCGTCGAGCTACACGCTCATCAATCAGGGGACGATCTCGGCCGACGCCGCGGGCCGGACACTCCAAGTGAACTACGGCACGCTGACCAACCAGGGAACGCTTGAAGCCATCGACGGTGGCACGCTGGTCATTAACAACCTCAGTGGCAATTTAGGAACGGCTAACCTCAGTGGCGCGGGCAGTCAGCTGTGGCTGGATGGCACGAACTGGGTCAATGACGTGGGGCTGACAGCACCCGCGGAAACGACACTGCTCTGGGGGCAGTCAACGGAGACCTGGCTCTAACAACCTGGGAGCGACTCCTCCTGGAGCAACACCGGCACGATCAGGGACCGATGCGACGGTGAACCTGGGCGGGATCCTTACGCCGGCGAGCCTGGGGACGTTTACCCGCACGGGCGGCATCGGTCAATCTGACGGGTACGCTGGACAACACCGCTTCCACATTCGCGCTCGACAGCAGCACCGGTTCCTGGAACGTGCAGGGTGGCACGCTGCTAGGGCGGCACACTCACAGCCAGCGACGGATTCCAAGCTGGTCTTTGGTTCGGGGACGCTGGACGGGGTGACGCTCAACAGCGATCTGGATCTGTCGGCGGACTCGGCCGCGGCCACGGTGGTCAACGGGTTAGTGCTCAACGGGACGGCCACGCTGGGAAATTTCGCGCGGCTGGACTTCTCGGGCACGCAGACGCTGTCCGGCAGCGGCGAGGTGGTGTTCAACGATGCCGACGTTAACGCGCTGCGCATGCTAAACGACGGGATGACGCTGACCATCGGCGCGGGCATTACGCTGCGCGGGGGATCGAGCTACCTACTACGGTTCGAGCATCGGCTACAGCAACTACTGGGGTGGAGCGTCGAGCTACACGCTCATCAATCAGGGGACGATCTCGGCCGACGCCGCGGGCCGGACACTCCAAGTGAACTACGGCACACTCACCAACCAGGGAACGCTCGAAGCCATCGACGGCGGCACGCTGAGCATTAACAGCCTCAGTGGCAATTTGGGAACGGCTAACCTCAGCGGCGCGGGCAGTCAGCTGTGGCTGGAGGGCACGGACTGGGTCAATGACGTGGGACTGACAGCACCCGCGGAAACGACGCTGTCGCTGGGGGGCACGTGGACGAACACACACGATCACGGCACCGCGCGACGCTCGACCTGGGAAGCGGCACTCCTCCTGGAGCAACCCGGCACGATCAGTGCGATCCGATTCAGGCGGACCGGCTGGCGAGCCTGGGGACGTTGATCCCGCACGGGCGGCACGGTGAATCTGACGGGTACGCTGGACAACACCGCTTCCACATTCGCGCTCGACAGCAGCACCGGTTCCTGGAACGTGCAGGGTGGCACGCTGCTAGGGCGGCACGCTCACAGCCAGCGACGGATTCGAAGCTCGTCTTTGGTTCGGGGACGCTGGACGGGGTGACGCTCAACAGCGATCTGGATCTGTCGGCGGACTCGGCCGCGGCCACGGTGGTCAACGGGTTAGTGCTCAACGGGACGGCCACGCTGGGAAATTTCGCGGGAAATTCGCCAATTGAACTTCTCGGGCACGCAGACGCTGTCCGGCAGCGGCGAAGTGGTGTTCAACGATGCCGACGTTAACGCGCTGCTCATGCTAAACGACGAGATGACGCTGACCATCGGCGCGGGTATTACGCTGCGCGGGGGATCGAGCTCCTACTACGGTTCGAGTATTGGTTACAGCAACTACTGGGGTGGAGCGTCGAGCTACACGCTCATCAATCAGGGGACGATCTCGGCCGACGCCGCGGGCCGGACACTCCAAGTCAACTACGGCACGCTGACCAACCAGGGAACGCTTGAAGCCATCGACGGTGGCACGCTGTATATCAACAGTGCTATCACGAACTACTCAGACGGCACGCTGACAGGAGGAACATGGTCGGTTGGCGTTGACAGCACGCTCCGTGCGGTCGATGCAAACATTATTACCAACGCCGCGACGATCAGGCTCGACGGCGCAAGCTCGAACTTCTTCAGCGATGCTGGCACAGCCTCGGCATTGGCTTCGTTCACCACGAATGCCGCCAGCGGAGATTTTTCGATTGGCAACGCTCGTGACTTTGCCACGGCAGGCAACTTTGCCAACGCGGGCAATCTGACGATCGGGTCGGGCAGCACGATGAACGTGGCCGGCAACTACTACCAGTCTGCAAACGCGGCTTTCAACACAGTTTTGGCCGGATTGTCACCCACCCAGTTCGGTCGGTTGGATGTGACGGGTGAAGCCGTGTTGGATGGCACGCTCAACGCAAGCCCCGCGGTGGGCTTCACACCAGCGGTGGGAGACGCATTTCAGATCTTGGATTTCGCCACTCGGTCTGGAACCTTTGCGACAGTCAATGGAGTGAACCTGGGTGATGGACTGTTCTTTCGAGCAAATTACAGTCCGACAAATCTGACGCTAGAGACTCAGGTTGCCATCATCGTGACACCAACCGCTGGCTTGGTGACGACCGAGGCAGGGGGAACGGCCCAATTCAGCGTCGTGCTCGCTTCGCAGCCCACGGCCAACGTAACCATCGGCATTTCGTCGAGCAATCCGGCCGAGGGAACGATCTCCGTATCGTCACTCCAGTTCACGCCCGCTAACTGGAGCGTACCGCAAATTGTATCGGTCACGGGAATTGACGACCTTGTGGATGACGGTGATGTGGTTTATTCGATTGTCACCGCCCCAGCGATTAGCACCGACCCGGCCTATTCAGATGTTAATTCGTCAGACGTCACCGTAACGAATGTAGACGACGACACGGCAGGAATTGTGGTCAGTCCAGGCTCGGGCCTGGTGACGACCGAAGCTGGAGGAACCGCTCAATTCAGCCTGGTACTCTCATCCCAACCCACCGCCAACGTGACCATCGGTCTTTCGTCGAGCAATCCGGCCGAGGGGACAGTCTCGGTTTCATCACTCCTGTTTACTCCGGTCAACTGGCACGTGCGGCAGATAGTCACAGTCAGCGGAGTTGACGATTCTGTCGATGATGGCGACGTGGCCTATGCAATCGTCTCGGCAGCGGCTTTGAGCAACGATCCGGTCTACAACGGCAGGAAAGCCACCGATGTCGCACTAACCAACCTGGATGACGATATCGCGGGCATTACGGTAGATCCATCGTCGGGTCTGGAAACGACTGAGGCTGGTGGTACAAGCCAATTCAGCGTCGTGCTTAACACACAGCCTACCGCTGATGTGACTGTCGACTTGTCTTCCAGCGACACGACGGAAGGGACCGTATCGCCGTCCAGCCTGACGTTCACGTCTTTGAACTGGAATATTCCGCGGACGGTGACCGTCACTGGAGTCGATGACTTCCTCGTTGATGGCGATGTGTCGTACAGCATACTCATGGCATCCGCAATCAGCACCGATCTAAAATACGATGGTTTGAAAGCAGCCGACGTATCAGTCATCAACCTCGATGACGAAGCAACTACCAAAGCGTTTGACGATCTTTACTCGCTGGATGAAGATACGACCCTGGTGGTCGATGCCCCAGGTGTCCTGGCGAACGATCGATATCCCACAGGGCAAACACCGACGGCGATCCTTGTCTTGGCGCCGCAGAACGGCCAATTAACGTTCAACGACAACGGCTCCTTTACATTCATACCCAATAAAGACTTCGCGGGTGTTGTTTCCTTCACCTACCGGATAAGTGTTGGCGGCACGCTCACCGACACAGCGACCGTCCTTCTCGATGTCAAGGAAGTCAATGACCCACCCACTGACATCTTGCTGAGTCCCACAAGCATTCCCGAGAACAGTGCGACCGACAGTTTCGTCGGAGATCTATCAACGGACGACGTCGATGCCAACGACACCTTTATCTACGCGCTAATCGAGGATGCAGGGGGCCGCTTCAAATTGAGCGGTAGCCGGATCGAAGTCGCCAACGGTACCTTACTCGACTACGAAGCAGCTACCAGCCACGTGATTCGCGTGCGGACTCAAGATGCAGCCGGTGCCCCGTTTGAAAAGACACTGACTATCGGCGTACTGGATGTCTTCGACGGTCCAGCACCCGACTTGCAGGTTAGAAATCTGCAGCAAACGACCATCAATGGACTAAAGTCTGGCGAATCAGTAACCGTGCAATGGGAGGTTGCCAATCTCGGTGATGCGGCCACGACAGAAGCGTTCTACGAACAACTTGTTGTACGTAATGACACCACTCTTGACACGCTGGCTATGGTCACGTTGATCTACGATCCAGCCACGGGTGGCCAAGGGAATATTGCCGCTGGCGGTAGCCGATCGCGACAGTTCACGTTGCGGTTGCCCGACGGGGCGCGCGGCACGGGGAACATCGCGTTTGAAGTAACTACCGATGTGTTCGGACAAATCGCTGAATGGAACTCCGATGGCGATCAGGAAACCAACAACACGGCCACACTGACCGCTGTCAGCCAGTTGGCACCTGCCGCCGACCTGTCCGTAACTGAATTGGTCGCCGAGCCGGACACTTTCGAATCAGGCACGATGGTCACGTTGCATTGGAAGACTACCAATAGCGGCGATCTGGCCACTGGCACGGCCTGGTCCGAACGAGTCGATGTTCGTAACACTACCACAGGCGACCATCTGATTTCGGCCGATCTTCCGTACGACCCAATGCAGCCTGGCAATGGCTCTCTTGCTCCCGGCACCTCGCGGACGTGGTCCTACACGTTCCAGTTGCCTAACGCCGACGCGGGTGTCGGCGAGATCGAAGTCATTGTCACCAGCGACATCTACAACGACGTCTTTGAATACAACGCCGAAGATACTGCGGAAACCAACAACTCGGCCACCTTGACGCGCAACTCCACACTGGCCAAGTCTCCCGATCTGGTCACCAGTCAGGTAGCCGCACCGTCTTTGACCATCGGTGATCCGGCCCAGGTCACCGTCAGCTGGACCGTGACCAACGACGGGAACGTTGCTACGCCCCTCAGCACCTGGACCGACCAGATTGTCGTCTCGTCGGATGGCGTCTTCGGCAACGGCGACGAACAGGTACTGGCCACATTCGTGCACAACGGTGCGCTGGACATAAGCCAAAGCTATTCGCGCAGCGAAACCATCCTTTTGCCTCCGGCGTTCGAAGGTCGCTTCCATCTGTTCGTGTACAGCGACGCTGGCGACGCGATGTTCGAGTTGAACGAAGTCAACAATGCCGCGCAAGCACCCGACTTCTTCGATGTCGCGCCCACATCCTACGCCGACTTGGTCGTCAACTCCGTAACGGCGCCCACCAGCGCCGCCAGCGGCAAGCTGGCCACGGTCGGCTGGACAGTGGCCAACCAGGGGATCGGCGTCACCGAACCCAATCGCTGGGGCGACAAGGTCTTCCTGGCTCGCGATGCGTCCGGTAACGATCTCGTTACTCTTCTAGGTGATTTCGGGCATCTCGGCGCGCTGGCCGTGGGCGGCTTCTATACGCGATCGGGCGAGGTCCTGATCCCCGACGGTCTGGAAGGCACGTTCTTTATCGTGGTGATCACCGGCGGTACCTACGAATTCGTCCACACCGACAACAACCAACGTGTCTCCTCCTCGTTCCCCATTACGTTGACCAGCCCGCCCGATCTGACGGTAACCGATATTGTCGCGCCCACGACAGCCATGGAAGGGGATCACATTGTTGTCACGTGGACCGTAAAGAATGTCGGCACCGGGGTGGCTCCTCCAACATGGACGGATCGAGTGCGGCTGCGATCGGTTGATGGAAGTGGCACGGACCTCGTCTCAGCCAGTTTTTCACAAACCACCGCACTCGAACCGGGTACGTCGTACACACGGACCGAACAGTTCGTCCTGCCACAGAATGTCCAAGGTGTCTTCCAGGCGGTCGTGGAGACGGGGATCAGCCTCTACGAGCACGGCGCCACGGATAACAATGTCCTGACCGACGATACCACGCTGACCGTCGGCCTGTATCCCAACCCCGGACCTGCAGATCTCCAGCGTCGGAGGCCCCTCGACCGTGCAGGCCGGCGCTACGGCGGCTGTGCAGTTTACGGTCATCAACCAGGGGAGCGTCGCGGCCACCGGACAGTGGACTGATTCAGTCTATCTGTCACTGGACAACGTCCTCGGCAACGCTGACGACGTGCTGATGATCTCGACAACCAACGGAGCGGCCCTCGGCTCTGGCGAAGAGTACGCGACAGTGACGGACACGTTCACCATCCCCAAACGTTATCAAGGTCCGGCGTATCTGCTGATCAAGGCCGACGCCAACGATGCGGTTGATGAAGCGCCCAACGAAGACAACAACATTTACGAGATTCCGATCACGATCACGCCTTTCCCCAAGGCCGACCTGGTGACCAGCGACGTCGTCTCGGCAACACAGGCCTTCGACGGCACGCAGATCGAAGTCCGGTTCCAAGTAAGCAACCAAGGGATCGGTCCCACCGATGCGACCAGCTGGACCGATAGCGTCTGGCTCACGACCGATCGCAAACGACCGCACCCAGCCAAGGGTGACGTGCTGTTGACGACGTTGGCCAATCCGGAAATCTTGGCCGTGGGCGAATCGTACGAGCAGATCGTCACGGTAACCTTGCCGAAGCGGATTTCGGGCGAGTACTTCATTACGCCCTGGAGCGACGTGTACGACGCGGTGCTGGAAGATACCTTCAGTGGCAACATCAATCCGGATGATCCTAACGAGTTCGACAACAACAACTACAAGGCGCGACCGATCACCGTGCTGCTGACGCCACCACCCGACCTGGTCGTCACATCGGTGGTTCCGTCGCCGGCAACGACGACGGCCGGTAACTCACTCATCGTGCGGTGGACCGTGCAGAATCAGGGAACCAACGCGACGGAGGAATCGTCGATCGTCGACGCGGTGTACCTCGCCGACACGCCCGATCTGAACACAGCGACGACCAGTTGGTTGCTGGGCACGGTACCGCATGACGGGATTCTGGCATCCGGGGCGTCGTATTCCGGCGAGGCCGAATTCCTGCTGTCCCCCGCGGTTTCGAGTCAGTACGTCATCGTGCAGACCAACGTGGGGTCGTCGGCTGTTGAGCCGGCCTGGGAAGGCCCGTTGACGGGGAACAACGCCCGCACCGCGGCCGCCTTGGTGACGCCCGCCGCGGCGGATCTGCAGGTGACCTCTGTCGTCACGCCGGCCAATAGTTTCTCGGGCGAACAGGCCACAATTCAGTGGACGGTGCAGAATGACGGCGCACCGGTCTGGTCACATACTCGCTACTGGACCGATCACGTCTATATCTCACCAGATGCGACCTTACTGCCGCATCGCGCGACGTATCTCGGATCGTTCATTCACAGCCAGGAAGGACCACTCGGTTCGGGAGAATCCTACACCGAGACTCACGAGATCGGACTGCCGCGAGGACTGGGCGGTACCTATTACATCTATGTCTTCACCGATTTCGATATTGGCGAACTCATCGGGGGAGGGCCCTTCCCGTCAGACTTCGGTCACGAAATCAGCCTCAACACGGGAAGTGCTGAGTTCTACGCGTCGCGCATCTATGAAGGAGAAGGGGCCGACGAGCGGAATAACATCGGCTCGACTTCGATTCCGATTACGTATCGCGAACCGGACCTGCAGGTCACCAATCTGACCGTACCGAGCACTGCGACCGAAATCGGGTGAGCTGATTCAGGTTGGCTGGACCGTAACGAACAAGGGAACGCGCGACACGCACACCGGATGGTGGCAGGATCGAGTCTACCTTTCCCGGGATCCCTCGCTGGACGAAAACGACCAACTGCTGGACCTGGCCGTCTACCCGGATCCGCTGGCGGTCAACCAGTCGTACACCTTCAGTCGCACGATCCGACTGCCGGATGGGATCGAAGGAGACTTCTACGTATTGGTATTTGCGGATGATACGAGCGACGATAGAGATCTGCCGATCATGGGTGTGGTCAACGAATTTCGGGACGAGGGAAATAACATCACGTCAGCTTACATGCCGGTCGACCTGACGCCACCACCCGACCTGCAAGTCACGTCCCTCACCATCCCGCAAGAGGTACTGGCAGGACAGTTCTTCGATCTCAGTTACGCCGTCACCAATAAGGGTCCCGGACCCACGCCCGATCGGCAGGACCATTGGGTGGACCTGATCTACCTGTCCGTGGATCCGATCCTGAACCGTGACAGCGATACCTTCCTGGCGGCGGAATTCCACGTCGGAGTGCTCGAGTCGCAGCAGAGTTACGAGGTCCACGGTCGCTATCGCGTGCCGCGGGGCTTGTCCGGCGCATACTACGTGTTTGTCCTCACCGATCCCGGCCGCCCTCGGGCAGCGTGGCGATGTATTTGAGCATCACGGCCGAATTCAATAACTCGGCCGCTGCGCCGCAACCGATGCTCGTGGTCCAGCCGCCCCCGGCCGACCTGTTCGTCAGCGAAATCGTGGGGCCCATCCAGCGGTCAAGTGGGACAGCCGATCGATCTATCCTGGACCGTCGCCAACCGGGATGCCGTCACCGTCAACCCCGCCTTGGGCTCCTGGTCGGATGCCATCTACCTTTCACAAGACGCCATCTGGGACGTCGGAGACAAATTGATTGGCCGCGTCGCGCAGGCCGGGCCACTGGCCCCCGGGGAGTCGTACACGTCCACGCTGCAAGCGGTACTTCCCGCCGTCACGCCGGGCGCCTATCGGCTGATCGTCCGCAGTGACATTTATGACGAAGTTTTCGAGGGACCCGACGAAGGGAACAATCGCACCGCGTCGGCCAACTCGCTCGAAATCACGGTACAGGAACTGTACCTGAGTGTAGTGGAACACACCACGCTCAGTACTGGACAGCAGCGTCTCTATCGCATTGACGTGGCTGCTAACCAGACACTGCGTATCGCGCTGACCACGCCCGCTGGCGATGCATCCAACGAACTGTTCATTCGCTACGGCGATATCCCCTCGAACTTTGCCTACGACGCGATCTATACCGGCGCCCTGCAGCCGAACCAGACGGTGATCATCGGCGGCACACAGCCCGGTTCCTACTATGTTCTGGTCCGCGGCCAGTCGCAGCCGGCGTCCGATACGCCGGTGTCGCTGCTGGCCGAGGTGTTGCCGTTCCAGGTGCTGGACATCGTCCAAGACCGTGGTGGCGATAGCCGTTACGTCACGCTGACCGTGCTGGGCGCGCAATTCGATCGCGACGCGACGATCAAGTTGATCCGCCCGGGCATCGCTGAGTATGCTCCGGTGCGCTACCAGGTTCTCGACAGTACGCGGATCGCGGCGGTGTTCGACCTCCGCAACGCACCGCACGGTCTGTACGACGTGACCGTCACCAACCCGGGCGATGCGGCAGTCAACTTTGCCGTATCGCTATTTGATTGAACGAACGCTCGAGGCCGACGTCATCGTGGGACTGGGTGGAACGCGTGTGATGTACGCCGGCGACAGCGGTCTGTATGGCTTTACGCTGGTCAGTAACACGAACGTCGATATGCCGTACGTGTATCTCGACTATGGCGTCCCGCAAATGGGCGTGTTTACCGACGAGAGTGGCGTGCCCAAGCGATATCTCACACTGGATGCGACGAATCTCCGTGGCCAGCCCGCCACCGCCAACGTGCCTTGGGCCAGTCTGGTACCGACCATTAGCACGGGTGGTGATCTGCATGCGGATGGCTACAGCATCGACCTGGTCAACCGCAGCTACGCCGGGCTGAATTTCGTGGCCCAGACCTATCCCGATGGCCTGCCAAGTTGGGCTGGCGAAGAAGATCCGCACGAGACGGCATTCATCTTCCATGTCTATGCCTCAGCCACGCCGCTGACGCGCGACGAATTCATTACGCAGCAACGCAGCGAGGCCGAACAACTGCGGCGCAGTATCTTGGCCGATCCTACCGCCTCGGCCGCGCTGGTGGCCCTCGCCGCCAATAGCCAGACCTGGGGGACTTGTACATCGCGGCCATCGCGCAGGCCGGACTGCTTCGCCCCGAAGACGTGCCGCCCACAATTCAATCCAGCCCAACCTTGGTCAGCGTGATGGCCACGCTCTCGGCCGGCATCCTGGCCGGTCCCGTGGGCAGCAACTATATCACCAGCGGCAATCTCCCGGCGTTCTTCGAACAAGTGCGACTATGGCACGGTCACAATACCGAGGATGTGGCTCCACTGACCAACCGCCGTGGGGTGCTGACGGCGGACCCACGCAACGCGTCGCACTACAACCTGCAGCAGACTCGCCCTACGCAGAATATCGCCTTTAATGTCTTTGTTCGCTATAGCAACGATCATGGCGATGCCTTCCCGGATCTTCCGGAGGCGAATTCGGTCGGCACTCCCAACGTCAGTCGCTTACCTGGGTGTGGCGCAGCGCGAGCGGGCCACGATCATCGGCCCGTTGGGGCAAGGACCGACGCAGTTCTTGCCGATTGGACAGGCGCTGCCCTACACCATCCAGTTTGCCAGTCCGCCCAACGCCAGCTCGACTGCCGGTGAAGTGCGCGTTGTCACGCAATTGGACGACGACCTCGATCCGCGCAGCCTCCGGCTCGGCAGCCTGCAGATCGGCGATATGCAGGTCAATGTTCCCAGCGGCCTGGGTTCGTTCGAAGGCGAATTCGATTTTGTACGCAGCAAGGGGTTTATCCTGCGAGTCAGCGCCGGCATCGATGTCCATTCCAACATCGTGACCTGGTTGTTCCAGGCCATTGACCCCGAAACGGGTGAAGTCATCCAGGATCCAACCAAGGGCTTGTTGCCTCCCGACAATCCAACCGGACGAGGTCAGGGTTTTGTCACCTATACCGTAGTTCCCAAGGAAGACACCGCGACAGGCGCGGAGATCGCAGCGCAAGTGCGCATTCTTTTCAACAATGCTCCACCCATTGAAACGGGCCGCATTGTGCAGACGATCGATGGCGTCGCACCGTCTACGACAATCACGAGCAGCCGACTTAGCGTCAGTGGCGACGACTACCGCGTCAAATGGACCGCGGTGGACGACGCGCTGGGCTCAGGCATCAAACACGTCACGGTCTACGTGGCCGAAGATGGCGGTGACTATCGCATCTGGCTGCGGCAGACGACGGCGACTTCGGCCGTCTATCAAGGGCCGGGCCGGGCATCAGTACGAGTTCCTCGCGCTGGCATCCGACAAAGCGGGTAATCGCGAGCAGCCGCCGGCCACGCTGCAGGTCCCGGACGACGGATCGCGCGCCGACCTGGGCGCATTTCCCGAGGTGCCCGCGACCACGCAGCCCTCGGCCGGTGATCCTCCCGCGGCCAGCCAGGATCCGCCGGCCAATCCGATGTTCCGGGACGCCCAACTCGGCATCCCGGCCCCTGCTGCCGTCGGTCCAGCGCCGCAGCGAATTCAGCACTGTCATCAGCCCGCTGCGCGGCGAAAAATTCGTAGCCGGGATCGCGTCCAGCCAGGCGGGCATCGGGCCGCTGGCCATCGCCGTGGCGCCCGATGGCCAGACCGTGCTGATCAGCGGCGGCACGAACCGCAGCCAGATCTATCGCGTCCCGCGCACGGGCGGCCCCGCGGGAGATGCTTGGGCCACGCTGGACGTGCCGATCTACGACCTGGCGTTCGATGCCAGCGGCCGGCTGTGGGCCGCCACCGGTGGTGGTCCGCTGTTGCAGCTGGATCCGCTGTCAGGTGCGATTCTCGCGCGATACGGTGACAGCCTGACGCAGGCATTGGCCGTGCATCCCACGACCGGTCAAATCTACATTTCGTCGGGCAAGGGGATCGAAATCTTCGATCCCGCGACCAAGACCTTCACCCATTTCAGCGACTTCCGCGTCGGCAACCTGGCGTTCGCACCGCACGATGGATCGCTGTGGGCCGCCCAGTGGCCAGCAGCGCGGCACGATCGTGCGATTCGACGCCAAAGGCAAGCCGCAAGCGATGATCCGGCTCGATTCGCCCGCCGATTCGCTCGCCTTTGGCCAGAAGGGCTCGACCCTCGACGGCCTGCTGTTCATCTCGAACAACGATCCTACGGGGCCCCAGACCGGCAGCCTCGTGATGGTCGACCTGACCACGCTGCAACGCATCACAGTGGCTACCGGGGGCACTCGCGGCGATGTCGTTCGCACCACCGCCGATGGCCGCGTGCTGCTGAGTCAATCCCAACAAGTCGATGTGCTGGCTCCGGTGCGTGCACCACTGGTCGCCTTCACGAACCCGCCGGCCAATGCTGTCGTGGCGCTGCCGCGCGGCTCGCTGTCCGTCACCTTTGACACCGATATGTTCGCCGGTGATGCCAGCCTGGCAGGTTCCGTGCTCAACCCGGCCAACTACGAGCTTGTCGGCGCCGATACCGGCCCGCAGACCATCGAATCGATCCGCTACGATGCGACCCAGCGTACCGCCACTATTGTCTACCAGCGTTGGCAAGCCGATACGTTTACGCTGCGTGTCAAGACGTCGCTGGTCAGCGCCGATCAGATCGCGCTGGCCCAGCAGTATTCGGTCACGTTCCAGGCAATTTCGGACTTCACCCCCAATGTGAAGATCGGTTTTTCCAACGCACGTGCCAATACGATCGAGCAAACCGTCACGTACACGCTGAGTGTCACGAACCTGACAGGCTACGATCTGCTCACCCCCATGTACTTGACGCTGGACAGTTTTCAGCCGAACAATGCGATTCCTCTGGGCGCGATGCTGGATCAGGACACCGGCAGCTACCGGCTGGATCTGGCCGCCCTGCTGCCGGGCGGCGTGCTGCAGACCAGCCAGACAGTCACCACCAACATCACTTTTGTAAATCCCTCGAACGCGCGATTGAACTTCCGTTCTGGCTTGATGGCCAAGGCCTACCCGAACGAAGCGCCCGAGTTTACCAGCCAGCCGCTTACCGCAGCCGTGGCCGGTGAACCCTACCAGTACCAGGCCAGCGCCGTCGATCCTGACGGTGTCTTGCTCGACTATCTGCTGCTCAGCGGCCCCAGCGGCATGACCATTGACCAGTCATCAGGCTTGGTCGCGTGGCAACCGACATCGGCCGACCGCGTCGTCACACCCGTGATCCTGCAGGTCTACGATTCGCGCGGCGGTTCCGACACGCAGCGATTCACGATTGACGTCAGCGGCGGAAATCATCCGCCCGAAATCGCCCCGCTACCCGCGTCCATCACCGGCAGTGAGGGGACGCCGCTAGAGATCGCCGTCTCGGTCAGCGACCCCGACGCGGATCTACTGCGCGTGACCGCCGAAAATCTACCACCCGGCGCCGTGTTCGACGCCGCCGAGCGGATTTTGCGCTGGACACCAGGTTTTCAGGCGGCCGGCACGTATCCCGACGTGCGATTCGTCGTGAGCGATGGCACTCATCTCGTGTCCCGTTCGCTGACGATCCTGGTCACGCCTGTCGATCAAGCACCGCTGCTGACTCGCCCCGCGGATCAGACCGTGCGCGAAGGGGATACCATCCGCATTCCTCTTTCTGCTTCCGATCCCGAAGGACAACCGCTCACGTATTACTCGCTGCTGCTCCCCGGCGGCGCGCTGCTGGATCCGAATACGGGAGTCCTCGAGTGGACACCAACGTACTTCCAGGCCGGCGAATACAACATTCCGATTACCGTCAGCGACGGAGTCGGCGAAACGACCAAGCCGTTCCAGATCACCGTGCTCAACGCCAATGCCGCGCCACAGTTTGACGACATTGGCTATTGGGAACTGGCCGAAGGCCAACTGCTGTACTTCCAAGCCTTCGCCTACGATCCCGACAATCCGTCCTTCGTCCCGCCCTACCGCAAGGCCGACGGGACCCTGCTCAATGTCGAAGAGACCGCACCGAGCGTCGTGGTCACGGCCAGCGATTTACCTGCCGGCGCGACCTTTGATTCGGATACGTGGGAGATGCACTGGGCACCGAGCTTCGCGCAGGCGGGCGAGTATTTCGTCACGTTCACCGCCACCGACGATGGCAATGGCACCGGCCTGCCTCTGCTCGCCCAGACCACCGCACGGATCGTGGTTGCCAACGCAAATCGCCCGCCGCAGATCGTACCCATTGACAATCGCACCCTGGCCAGCGGCACAACACTCGATGTACCCGTTGTCGTCACCGATCCGGACGGCAATCCGATGGAGATTACGGTCCAGGGGTTGCCGGCCTTTGGGACCTACACGGCCACCGGCGTCGGCACGGGAACGATTCGTTTCACACCTGGCGATCGCACGCGCGGCGACTATGTGCTGACCGTGGTCGCGAGGGACGATGGCGATGGCGGCGGCAAGTCGACCATCCTGTCCACCCTGGAAGGATTCGTACTGACCGTCACGGCGGCCAACGAACCTCCGCAACTGGGATTCCTAAGCGACCAGGTCGCTGTCGTCGGCCAACAGCTCAAGATCGCCGTCACCGCCACGGACCTGGATCAGGAAACGCTTGTTTACGCGCTGGCCGGACTGCCCGCTGGCGCAACCTTGACGCCCGGCGCGGCGTACGGCACCGCGACGCTGACCTGGACGCCCACGGTCAATGACCTTGGTTTGTACTCTGCCAACATTACCGTCAGTGACGGCGGCAATGGACAACCGGCATTGGCGGCCAGTGATACTCGCAATATCCGCATCGTCGTCCGCGACAGCAATCAAGCTCCCGATCTGCAGCCGATCGGCAATCGACAGGTCAGCGAAGGTCAGTTACTCGAGGTTGTGCCCCTCACGATCGACCCGGATGGCGACAGTCCGTTTTACACGGCCAGTAATCTGCCTGCCGGTGCACAATTGAATCCAACCACCGGCAAGTTGAGCTGGACGCCGCATCTATTTCAGTCGGGCGTGTATCCGAACATCAGGCTCTCGGCCAGTGACGGAAACCGCACAGACAGCGAGACCTTCACGATCACCGTCCTCAATACCAATCAACCGCCAACTGTCGTGCCGCTGCCCGAGCAACGGGCGCGCGAAGGAACGCAGCTGCAATTTACGATCGCCGCGGCCGATGTGGATGGCGATGCACTGCAGCTATCGGCCACGGGTTTACCGGCTGGCGCTACGTTCGACACGACCACGCGCCAATTTCGCTGGACGCCGGGCTTCGAACAGGCCGGCAACTACCAGGTCAAGGTGCGCGCCAGCGACGGAACTCTATTCGATGAAATCACGATCCCGATTCGCGTCGATAACGTCAACCGCACGCCCACGCTCGACGTATCGCATCATCGGGCTCAAGTCGGCAAGACCTTGACGTTTGCCGTCGTGGGCAGCGATCCGGATGCGAACACGGTGTTGACGTACAAGGCAATTGGCTTGCCGGCAGGAGCGACGTTCGACGCGCAAACAGGTCTCTTCACCTGGACACCGCTGCCGTCGCAGGAAGGGGACCATGTTGTCGGCATGTCAGTGAGCGATGGCCAGGCTACGACCAGTCAGGCCGTACTGCTGCGTGTCAGTATCGACGCCGTATTGCCCGATGTAACGGTCCAGTTGACACCTGGCTTCCCAGGCTTGGCCGGACAGCCGGTTCTCGTGCAGGTGATCGCGTCGGCCGTTTCACCCATCGTCCAGAAGACACTCCATATCAACGGCCAGTCCATCGCGCTCGATACGCAAGGTCGCGCGACCTATGTGCCCGCCGCTGCCGGTCTACATATTATCGAAGCCACCGCCACCGATGGCGATGGCAACGTGCGGACTGTCTTCTCGGCGATCAGGACGCGAGATCCGGCAGACACCGCCGCACCCGTCGTGCAGCTGGAACCGCGTCTGCAGAGCCAGCGACTCACTTCGACCACGAGCATTACGGGCAGCATCTCGGATACGAATTTGGAGAGTTGGGTTCTCGAACTGGCACCGCTGGGCAGTCAAGACTTTCTGAGAGTCGCAGGCGGCGTCACGACACTCAGCAACGCGAACCTGTACACGTTCGATCCCACGCAGGTTCCCAACGGCTTCTACTTGTTCCGCTTGACGGCTACCGATATCGGTGGCCGCACCAGCCAGACCGAGGTGATGGTCGAAGTCAATACGACCACCAAGCCCACGCGCTACACCACGTCGCAGATCGATCTGACGACCACGCTCGGTGGCGTGCCCATCAGCTTGACGCGGCGCTACGATTCGCTCGAGCGTGATCAGCTTGGTACCTTCGGTTACGGGTGGAACCTGGTGAACCAAGACATCCGCATCACGCCCGGTGTGACGGCCACCGGGCGTGAGGAGTTGGGCGTCTATCAGCCATTCCGCGTGGGGACACGGGTCTATGCTTCACTGCCTGATGGGCAGTCAGTCGGCTTTACGTTCACGCCCTTGAAAGTCCAACTGCCAGGCCTGGTCTATTTCACGCCGGCCTTCACGGCCGATGCAGGCGTCGCCTGGAAGCTGGAGTCGGCCAGCGCGCTGCTAACGCAGGCGGGCGATCGCTTCTACGACCTCTTCAGTGGTGCGCCGTATCATCCGGCCAGTGGCGTGTTCCCCGGCGCCCATTACACGCTGACCGATCCCGATGGCACGATCTATCAAGTCGACTCGCAGCGCGGCGTGCAAACGCAGATCAATCCCGACCAAACACGGCTGAGCTTCAGCGACTCGGGCATCACCAGTTCGAGCGGCGGATTCCTGCAGATTGTCCGTGATTCGTTCGGGCGCCCCACCAAGATCATCGCGCCCGACGGCACGCAGCTGGTCTACACCTATGATGCTCAGGGGAACTTGATTAACGCTCGGAACCTGGCGCTGGGTCGATCCAGTCGCTACGGCTATGACCGGGACGACGAGCACTTGTTGACGTTGGCCATACCCGCGGGCCAAGCGGGCGATCTAATTCAACACGGCACATCAGCACCACAGGTCCTGCCGCTCAACGCCGACCTGGGAGGCACCGGTCAGTTCACGGCCGCATCGATCACGGGCACGTTAGTGGCGGGCGGCACGAACCGTTACGCCATCTCACTGCGTCCGTCCGAATTGTCGCTCTC
Source organism: uncultured Planctomycetota bacterium (assembly GCA_963700575.1). Taxonomy (GTDB): domain Bacteria; phylum Planctomycetota; class Planctomycetia; order Pirellulales; family Pirellulaceae; genus JAJRVM01. Next base: position 95,945 of record CAVOYC010000023.1, read on the forward strand.
CCAGACCGGACGTGTCTATGTGAGCGTGCTGGTCGAAGCGACCTCGGGCAGTTCGCTGAGCCCGCAGGTTCCTTCGATCGCCGGCCTGCAGCCGCTGTTGACCAACACGACGACGAACACTGCCTTCGCCATCTTTGGCGTCGATCGCGATGGACTGCAGACGATCGAACTGGCGGGAGCCAACGCCACGACGTCGGGTGGCTTATCGCCTGAGCCTCTCGATCGTGGGCGACGTGGACCGCAGTGGCACGGTGGATGGCGTCGATACCGGCTTGTTGACGCAGGCGCTTGGCACGTCCTTCGGCCAACCAGGTTTTCTGGCCGCGGCCGATTTGAATCGCGACAACCGCATCGACCTGATCGACGTCCAGTTGCTGGGTGGCAACTTTGGCTTCGCGGCCAATAAGTCGCCTGTGGTGACAACGGAGTCGTTCTTAACGCACGTTGATCTGCAGTTGACGGCGGACCTTTCCGACTTGGCGAGCGATCCGGAGGACGATTTGGTGTACTTCCGGATTGTTTCTGCCAGCAACGGCACGGCCCGCCTGGCGACCGATGGACGGTCGTTGCTCTTTGAACCCACGCCCGGGTTCAGCGGACTCACGACCGTCGGCCTGCAAGCAGACGACGGCTACGGATCCTCGGCAGTGACCAGCGTAACCGTCAACGTCAGTAGCGCGCCGTTGATCGGGCTGGATTTCGCGCACCGGAATCCGCGACTTGAGGTTGGCGATTCGACACAGTTGGTTGTTATTGGAGATTTTTCGGACCAACAGGATGTGTTGCTGCCGGGGTCGTATCTGACATTTCAGACGACGGCACCGGGTGTTGCATTTATCTCATCCTCAGGATACTTGTCAGCAACAGGCGATGGATCAGCCACAGTGCTGGCACAGCGTGATGGGATTCTGGCTGCAACGGCAGTCGGCGTGGGCCAACCAACCAATCAGACGGAAGTCTTCCTGGACGCATTTGGACTCAACGGCTATCCCGAGGCGGTTTCCTTGTCTGCCGACGGTGGCAAACGCCAGCTCATTGTCACGATTGATCAGCAGCAGGACCTGAGTGCCCCCAGCAGCGGCACTCGCTATTACACGAGTAACGAAAGCGTTCTGATCGTCAGTCCGGAGGGGCTGATCACCACGATTGCACCGGGTAACGCAGTCGTGACAGCGATCAACGGCGCGGCTGAGGTCGTAATACCCGTTCTGGTCGAGACTGCACGCACAGGTCCCGTTGTGGTTGGTTTGGAGGGAGGGGTAGTAAGCGGCGCCGGAGGAGTCATCGTGCAGATCGCGCCTGGCGCCATTGCGAACGACACCGAAGTTCGAGTGCAGACTCTCCAAGAATCGGATCTGCCTATGGCGCTGCCAAGCTGGCTTCAGTTTGTCGGTGCAATCGACCTTCAAGTCGGATCAACATCTCTAGAAGTGTCGGCGCAGCTATCCCTGCCCGCTCCTCCAGGACTCGCCGTGGGCACTCAGGTATTTATTTATTCGCCGGGGTCCATGCCGGATGAGCAAGGCAACTTACTACCGATTTGGCTCCAGGAGGAGGTAGGAATCGTCGGAGACGACGGAAGAATTCGAACAACATCACCACCTCACCAAGGAATTCTGAAGTCCAATACATATGCTTTGTTAATCGCGCAAGGATTTGTCCAGACCGGTTTGGCTCTCACTTCAATCGGACTAACAGGTTTTGGTGCTGGCGTGGCGTTCGGCGTCGGCCTGCCGACGCTCGGCGTTGGTGTCTTAGCGACATACATACTGTCGAATCCGTATGCGATTCATCTACCCAGGAATACACCTCTAAATTACAACATCTGGCAGTTGACACCGGTCGGTCCCGACTTGCTCACCCAAGGGACGCTAACTCCCCTGACAGCAGACAAGACGACCTTCACCTTGACGGTGACGCCATCGCCGGCTGCCCCCGAAGCACCGGTGATTCAGTCTGTGACTTTGGTTTTCGATGGACCGCAACCGTTCCTTCGGATAGACGGCAGCAATTTCGGAGATCCCTCGTTCCTCCAAGTTGACTTCATCGAGAACGCTCTGTACGGACGGTCTGATAGCGGAGCAATCCGCGCCGGTGCCACGGATTCCAGGCTGTTAGTCAAGGTACCGGCGACGATCGTACTGGGCCTTGCCGAAATTCGTGTTAGGAAGACACATCAAGGCGCGGACAATGTAGTGCGTGTCCTCGAATCAAACGCCGCCCTGCTTGAGGCAGCGTCTCAATACGCGTTTGTGGCGGAGTCCGCATCGGGGGAAGTGACCGTCTTTCAAGCTGACCGGAATGATCCATCCAAGAACAACCCGGTGATCACGCTGTCTCTCCCAGGGAATCGCCCGAGCGCTGTGGCGGTATCGCCCGACTTTACCCGGGCCTATGTCGCTAATCGGGCGGACGGCACGCTGTCCGTGATCGATACCCTTGCCTTGCAGCAAGTGACAGCTCGGCCTGCCGAAAATATAGTTGACATTGAACTGGCTGGTGCGACCCCGTTCGCGATCGCAATGGATCCTCTAGGGAGGTTTGCATTTGTAACGGATTCGATTCTCAACATCGTGACTGTAGTTGATATCAACCCACAATCCCCGGACTATCACAAGCCGGTGTATTTGCTGCATGTACCCGGGTCTAAGGGCTTGACGGGCATCGCCGTCAGCCGCGATGGAGCTTCCCTGTTCGTAGCCGCAACCAACCGAAAGTCCGAATCGGAAGAAGCGCCGCCCAACGGTCACGTCTTCGTCTTTGACATCAGGCCAGCTAAACCTGCTGCATTCAAACGGATTGCGGACCTGGAAGTTGGCGACTATCCCTATGGACTTACGAACACGCCGGATCCGGATGTAATGCTTGTCACGAACTTCCTTTCCGACGCCAATGGCGTACAGGTAATCCGCCGGCAGGGTGGCGCTTGGTTGGTGGATAAGAACATTGATCTCACGCTGGGAAGAATGGCGTCTGGCGCAGAGATCCAGGACTCCTTTGACGTCAACAACGCGCGCGAGATCGTAGTCTCACCCGACGGAATTTATGCCTTCGTTGTCGGTTACAACCTTCCGGACCCCAAGGGTACCGTGACGGTGGAGGGCAGCCTGATTATCGGAGGCGGCAAGCCGAGTCGTCGGCACGGCTATCGCGCCCTTAGCCCACATTACGCAGGGAGCAACGTCGGTGTGATTGCCCTGAAGGATCCCTTCAATCCGTCGAGCACGTCGTGGACACCGAAATTGGTCGCCGCCACTCGACCGATCCCAGAAGGTTTTCCCAATGGCATCAGTCTTTCGGCTGATGGCCACTATCTGCATGTGCCCTACACCGGTGTGAACCTTGGCAACCAGGAGAAAGGTGCCCTGTTTGTTTACGACGCATTGGCAATGAGGAGCGAAATCGAGGGAAATCTGTTGGCAGGAACGAAGGTCGCCCGCTTTCGTCCGCACTCGGCGGAGGAGAAGTTCCCATTCTCCATCGCCATCCAGTCAACGATGTGGTGAACGGAATATGGACGCCTGCCAAGTATGACGATGACGGGAATTTGGTGGTTCCACCCTCGGCCAATAATGCCATCGACATCAACGCGGCATATCGGGTCAAACCGGGATCGCCGGACTTCTTCGTGGATTTTGAGGTATACCCAGTGCCGACCTCGCTCAAAGCCCCGCTGGGCATCGGCGGGAACGCGAAGGCAGTAGATATCGGCGACGATCTGCCCCTCGTGAATCCGGAGATTGCTGGTTGAAGGACTACTTCTTCACCCGCGACGACGAATACTTCGAGATATTCCTGCGGAATGGTCGGGCTCGCGGGAATTTGGTGGTGGAGATTACCTTCGACGGGCCCGTGGATCAGTTTCTGCAGGTTGGGGCGTCGAGCCCATGGCCGTACGACAAGTTCGTTCTAGGCCCTGGGACGCAGAAGAAACTCAAATGGGACGTCAAAGATCTCGCCAGGCTCATTGATCAGTACGATGTGGACCAGTTGTACGGTGCTCGCTTCCGTATTAAGGCATTTCCGGAGGGAATACCCAAGAGTATCGTCCTCGACGAGACGATCAACGTCTTCCGATTCCTATCAGTCGTGGACCCAAACGGGCAAACGAATCAAGCAAAATTCTATCGGGCTTTCGCCGACGGACCGGGAGGCTTCATCCGAGAAAAACTGATCGAGTATCACCTCCCTACTCAGTGCAATATCTTTTCTCAGCTCGGGACCCATTTGAACTCGGAGCACCCCTCAGCGGCGAAGGGCTCAGCCGGTGGAAGTTCGATCCCGAACCGGAGGACGGTAATCCAAAATCCTCCCAATGGACCGACGACATCACGCTCTCTGTCTTAACGCCTCAAGGCCAGAGGACGCTCGGGAAGCCGCTCGTAGTAACGGGCGATGCCTTCAGAGCTGTGACACTCGGCTTGGATCGCGATGGGTTCCTCGCTGCCTACACGCAGTTGTTCCAAGAATTTTACGCCGATGCTTTGGGCGCCGTTCACCTCCTTAATCCGATTAAGCAGATTACCCTGACCGTTTCCGAGCCCTTCAAACAGCGATTCTCGGAATTTCTTCCCACCGGCGGACAGCGCGGTGAATCTCGATGCCGTCGCGTTGTCGCGACGACCTGCGGAGTTGTCAGACTTTTTCGACGAAATCTGGGCTCGCGTAAAACAAGACTTCGATGATGCGAACAATGTCACCGGGGTTACAGGTTTTATCGTCATCGATGGGCTTGGGGACAACAACGTCCTTTGGGACACCACGATCAACGGTCATGACCTCGGAACAGCGGATTTCTCATCGACGAACCCTTCGAGCATGACTGCAGCACTTGCCAACACAGACGGACTCGGGCGTGTGGCCCGTGAATTCAAGGCCGGCCAAGTGTTGAACAATGGTAATCCAAAGTACGGATTGAAAGCCTCTGTCTCTGCCGCCCTTTTTACTGCTGGTGCAATCCAAAACGATTTGAAACCAGATTTGAGCAGAGCAGCCAACGTTGATCCCTTGAATCTTGCCTCGAATACAATCGTCCACGAATTGGCTCATACCTTCGGTTTGCCCGAGGGTTACAAGGGCGTGTCCGCCATCAACCTATTGCCTTACGATGTCATGGAGGTGGTTTCGCTTATACCGGAGGGCAGAACCTCACGTTCGGCGACGGGGACTACCGCCTGCTGCAGGCGGCGCTTGGAGCGAATGACCCTCAGGGCCGACAACCCTTCAAGGAGGCTTACCAGTTCCTCAACTATCTTCGCAATGAAGATACGGCACCATACGAACTGATCGCCGGCGGGGATGACCCTCAGTTGCTTGTCTCCCTATTGGTCGGGCCGGGCTTGCCAGCGCGGTCGGCAGACTTCGGAACGGCCATCGCAGGTGGTGCCGGTGGGTCTTCCAGCCAGGTTGAGTTTTTAGCCACGAACGTTGGTCTAATGCCGTTGACTATTACCTCCATGACTGCATCAGACGTGTCTGGGGCGTTCCTGGTCACGGGCGGCAGATGGGTCGGATCATCGCTGCAACCCGGGGAGTCGGCCCTGTTCTCTGTAGTCTTCTCTCCGCCGTGTGTCCGGCCCTCTCGACGGCAGCCTTGTCGTCACAAGCGACGCGACAAACGATGCAATATACAATCTAACTCTCCACGGCGAGGCGGTTGAGGCAAGCGGCGACCTACGGCTGATCGCCCCCACGAATAACAACCTGGGAGGGAAAAAGATTGGAACCACACCAGTCGTGGCCGAAGACTTTTTGGCGATCACGAACCGCGGGGCTTCTCCTCTCTCGGTCTTTGACGTCCGCGTAACGCAAGGGGCCGACCAATTCGCAATATTGGGACTGCCGGTCGGCACGAACCTTGCCAAACCTTTTGTCCTCGCTCCCGGCCAGACCCTCAGTCTCGATGCCGCCTTCGGGGCGGCGAGCATCGGCCTCCAGCGCGGCACGATCCAGATCGTGACGGACGACCCGGAAAACCCAATCACGACGCTGACCGTGGTGGGAACAGGCCTGTCCGCTACCGGTTCGACTTCCGGCAGTGGTGATTATTACGTTGCCCTGCGGTCCGGCTCCGGCGTCATTAATCAGCAGCGGACGCGGAGCGACGCGTCTGGGAATTGGAAGTTCACCGTTCCCGCGGGAACCACAGTGACTGCGACTCTTTTCGATCCTGCCAGCGGTCTGGTGGTGAATGATTTCGGAGTGGTCAACTCGACCACCTACGACCAGACCCAGGTCTTCATTCCGTTCTCTGGCAAGCATGGCGAATGACTCCGACGGCGATGGCTTGCCCGACGACATCGAGTTCGCCCTAGGGACACGCGTTGACCACCGCGATACAAACGGCGACGGGATCGATGATTTCCTGTCCCTTAGGCAAGGCATCGACCCCGTTCGCGCTCGCCAAGGAAATATTCGCTTCGGCGGGGTCAACCCTCTCATGGCAGATGACCTCCCTGCCACTTCTGCCGTGGTACCGACCCCTCTAACGTCTGACGCCATTGAGCCGATTGTCCAAGCGGCGGTTACAAATATGACTGGTAGCCAGGCGAGCCAGTTCGTTGCGACGCTTGACATCCGCGTCACCAATCTCCCGAATCGAGTACTGGGCTTTCAGGATGGACGCACAATCTGGCTCGATGACGATGCGGCGGGCTTCGGGTGGTTTGTGGATGTGACTCCTGAGGACAACGACGAGTTCTTGCCCACCGGCATCGCTACAGAGTGGATCAGCCCAGATGGTGGCCCGGCCGCGGGGCGGATAGACCTGCTGACGGTTATCAGTCACGAACTTGGTCATATCCTGGGCTTGGCTGATCTTGATCCGCAGGCGTATCCCGGTCAGTTGATGAACTCAACGTTGCCGCCGGGGGTTCGGCGATTGCCGCAGCGGACTTGGGCGCCGAACCGATACTCGAAACCACGTCAAATTCCGAGGCGGAGCGGCTGGTCTATCACAATGCGAGTCGGCCGCTCGATGTTTCGGGGGATGGCCTGATCACGCCGCTCGACGCGCTGTTGGCCGTCAATGAACTCAATGCCCGGCGCCTCACCGACTACCAAGGTCAGTTTCTGGTCCGTCCGACGGGATCCGCGAAGATGACCTACCTGGACACAAACGGCGATGGACGGCTGACGCCGCTCGACGTTCTACTCGTCATCAACTGGCTCAACACTCGAAGCGCCGGTAAGGAAGGAGAAGCAGAAGGTGAAGGAGAAGGTGAAGGAGAAGGTGAAGAACGCACCGCGGTCGTGGCCCCCTGGAGTGTCCCCGCGTCGGCAGCGAGCCATCGGCGTGTGGATGCACCGTCACGGATTCCGATCAGCGAACGACGTCCGGCGACCGACTTCTTCAGCACCTTTGAGTACGGTTCCATCGCGGAGGGCCCGAATAACCACTTCGCGAACGATGCCGGCGTGGAATCGTCCCTTTTGTCGGCGGACTTGCCGGACCTCGAATCGGCATTGAGTGACATTGCCGCTGACATTGGCATGGAGTGGCGTAAACCGAAGTGACGGACCCCGGCACGTGCCTGTCGATCCGGAGCAGCTTGATGGACAAACGCAATTCCTGGTGCTGCCGAGACTTGTATCCGATCGACGCCGTAGTACAATACGTGCGGCACTCGAAATGAAGGACGGTTACCATGGGATTGCACCTTGTGAAAATGATGCGCGGCCTCGCCTTGCCCATCCTGCTTGTGGGACTCTTGACGCAGTGTGGTCATGCGGGCGGGTTGTCGAATGGAGATTTTTCCTCCGGCTCAACCGGCTGGAACGTGTCCGACGCGAACTACGTGAGCTTTGTCGGCGGTGAGGCTGTGATGTCGGAGCACCTGCTCGACAACGAGGTTCTACTGTGGCAGCAGTTCACGCTTTCACCAAACGCCATGACGCTGTCACTGGATCTGATCAGTTTGGTTACGGAAGCCGATGGTGGGTTCTTGCCGGACGCCTTGAATATTTCATTGCTCGATCCACTCACGATGACCTCATTAGTTCCAACGGTCAACTCGGTATCCGACGCCTATTACACGCGCGACCTGGTGAATGGTATCGTCGAGGGAGTGGCCGCCAGCGGCGTCACTGTCCTGCCGTCAAGCTCATCTCTGCCACTCACCGTCGCTTTGGATGTCTCCGCCCTTTCCAGCCAGGATGTGCGACTACAGTTCAAGCTAATTGGCGGAGGTGTTGATTACTCCAGTTCCCTGACCTTGGACAATGTTCGAGAGGTAGTGCCTGAACCTTCAAGCTGGCTCTTATTTCTTGTTGTTGGTTTGGGGCTATTCTGCATTGGACGTCGTAGGTTGACGACGTCCATCCGTGGCGGACGTGCCCAGGTGGATCAGGCCTCCGTTCGTGGTGCTTGATGGTGGGGTCTTCCTAATGACTCGTCCGGAAATCCGGAAATAAGTTGCCGGTTCCGCTTCCTCTCTCCACCGCCCCGCGTAGCGGGAATAGCGGGGGAGAGGGTAGGGTGAGGGGCGATAAATACGATAACTTATTGCCGGACGAGTTCTAATGCAGATCGTTGCGCGTCGATTTATCATCAGTGCGTAACAGCAACACTTTCGCCGCGTGCTTTTCATGCTCTTGCGTCCAAGAGCTCCGGCCGCGGCTTGATGCGGTCTCGAAGCCATGCCCGTGTAATGGCACGCTGGGGACTCGACCGGCGCTGTGTCATGGTCGCGCTGTGTCATGGTCTGTCGGTAGCGGACCAGTCGATCCTCCGCCGGCACAAGGAGGCTGCTGAAAAAGTAGGTCCCGGCTGACGGACGGGACCTTATCGCGTCGAGAACCACTGATAATCGAGGTCCCGCTCGGCTAGCGGGACCTACTTTCTGGCTATCGACGCTAGTACGACTGTTTGACTTCGCAAAGAAGACCCCGTCCAGCCTGCCTGGACGGTGAATCTGACTTATCAGCTACAGCCATGAGCACCTTTGCCTGTTTCCATTCTCACCCACATCGCCGCCGAAGGCGGCGATGTGGGTGAGAATGGAGTCTTTATGGGGCGGTCAGGGTAGCCTGCCAGTCAGATTCACCCACCGCACAAGGCGGTGGGAGTCAAAGTCAGACAGTCGAACTAGTATTTCAGCGGCCTCACAAGGCCGACGGAGGGAACAAAACTGGTCTCCATTGCAGGAGGCAACACAGCGACCAAGAGTCGGTTTTTCATCGGCCCAGGCATGGACCGTGGAGACCGCGGTCAGAAGAAGGAGGATGCTGACGGGCAATTGAACGTGACGGCGGGCGAGGCGCGAAATACAGAGTCGTGTGGTTGTTATGCGGTTAGTTCGACGGGGAGGAATCACGGATCGTCTGCATTTGCCGTGCCTGTCGGCGATTTGGGGAAAACCCTTGGAGTTTCGGTTCGCCTGCGTTACGCTTACCATCGCCAGTGCGCATTTCATCTATAGGGGGTTCATCGTGTGCCCGCCGTCTGCCCACTGGCGACCTCCGCCGCGGCGGTCCGCAACGGATGCCGTGGCGGGTGTCGGTCTCTCTGACGTTGGCGGAAGGTGCGGCCATGCTTGATTCCCCGAGCAACGATGAACAGCTGCTGGAGCGCGCCGTGGAAGGCGATCGAGCGGCGGCGACGGAGCTACTGTCCGGCTACCGGGAACGGCTGCGGAAAATGGTGACAAGTCGGCTCGATAACCGGCTCGTCGCGCGGGTCGATCCATCGGATGTCGTGCAGGAGACGCTGATTGTCGCGGCGGACAATCTGCCGGGCTATGCCCACTCGCAGCCGATGCCGTTTTATCCCTGGCTGCGGCGTCTGGCTCTGCAGCGCCTGATCGATCTGCAGCGGCGGCACTTATACGCGGAGCGGCGCAGCGTGCTGCGCGAAGAACGCCTGGCGCCGTTGAACGATTCGACCGTCCATGAACTGGCGCGACACCTGTTGGCGCAGGTGCCCGGACCTCACAGCGAGGCCGTGGCCGCCGAACGGGAAGTGAGTTTGCGCCGCGCGGTGGACTCGCTGGAGGAGACACAGCGCGAGGTGCTCCTGCTGCATTACGTGGAAGATCTCAGCCTGGCCGAAGCGGCCGAGGTGTTGCAGATCACCGCCGACGCGGCGCGGATGCGGCACTTTCGCGCACTCAAACAACTGCGCGAACTGCTCGAGAAAGAACCAGCGGAGTAACGACCTTGTCCACGGTGCCACCCAGCGACGCGTCCCCAACCGAGCGAGGAAGGCGAGATCGCGCGCCTGTGCGAGGAGATCTCCGATCGACTGCGCCGCGGCGAATCCGTCGACATCGAGGACTACGCGAGCGCACTGGCCGCACCACGCCGACGAATTGCGGCAGATCCTGCCGGCCATGCAGATGATGGCCGGCCTCAGAACCGAGACTCGCCCGGCGACCGCCGCAGCGGGCCCGACTGCGGCGAAGTCAACGAAGCACTGGGCGATTTCCGCCTGGTGCGTGAGATTGGTCGGGGTGGCATGGGCGTTGTGTACGAGGCCCAACAACTGTCGCTGCGGCGGCGCATGGCGCTCAAGGTATTGCCCTTTGCCTCGGTCCTCGACAGCCGCCAGTTACGACGGTTCCAGAACGAAGCGCAGGCCGCCGCGATGTTGCATCACCCGCGGATCGTGCCGGTCTACGGTGTGGGCTGCGACCGTGGCGTGCACTACTATGCCATGCAACTGATCAACGGCCCCACGCTGGCCGACGTGATTGGTCAACTGCGATCGCAGGCGGGACTTGACCCGCCCCACGCAATGCCCGTGGACACCATGCCACCGGCGGCCTACGAGCATTCAGGCGCTGACGATGCGGTGACATACGGGTCGAGTCAGCCGGACGAAATAGCACCGCGCCCGGAGCTGAGCGTAAGTCCTCGCCTTCGACGACCGCACCGCCGGGAATTCTCTCCACGTCACGCAACCACCGTTCGCGGTCGTTCATCCGCGCCGCGGTCCAGCTGGGGATCGACGTGGCCGAAGCGCTGGACTACGCGCACCAAGAGGGTGTACTGCACCGGGACATCAAGCCGGGCAATCTCCTGCTGGGCGAGCGGGGCCAGGTGTGGGTCACCGACTTCGGATTGGCACGCGTCGAGAGCGATCCGGCGCTGACGGCCACGGGCGATCTGGTGGGCACACTGCGGTACATGAGCCCGGAACAGGCGCTCGGTGACCGCGTCGCGATCGACCACCGCACGGACATCTATTCGCTCGGTGCCACGCTCTACGAACTGCTGACGTTGCAGCCGGTGTTCGCGGGGGAAGACCGACAGACGCTGTTGCGGCAAGTGGCGTTCGAAGAGCCGCGGCGGCTGCGGCAGGTCGAACGGAATCTGCCCGCGGCACTGGAAACGATCCTGCTCAAGGCGTTGGCCAAAAGCCCGCATGAACGGTACACCACCGCCGGCGCACTGGCGGAGGACTTGCGGCGATTCCTGCAGAAAAAGCCGATCCGGGCCCGGCGTCCCTCGCTGTTGGATCGGGGCGCGAAGTGGGCTTGCGCAACCGCCGACTGGTGGCGGTCGGCACGGCCGGACTGCTGTTGGCCGTCGTGACACTCGCTACCGCGAATCTCTTGATCTGGCGCGAACAGCACAAGACACGTAACGCGCTGGACGAGGCCGTTGCCGAACGGTCGAAGGCGACGAGTGAAGGACGACGCGCGGCCAACTCGCCGCTGACCTCCAACGCCATCTTTATGTCAGCGACATCCGCTTGGTGGAGCAGTTTGCCGCGTCGGGTCAGCGCGGCCGGCTAACGGAACAACTTAGCGAAATCCGCAAAGCCGACGGACATGGCATCCCGCGCGGTTTCGAATGGTACTATTGGTGGCATCGTTGCCGGGATGATACTCTGCTGGTGCTGCGCGGGCACTCGCGGGATGTCGAAGGATTGGCGTTCTTCCCCGATGGACGTCGCTTTGCAACCTGTGCCGGCCGTCTGATACGGATTTGGGATCTCACGACAGGGGGCATGCTCCAGGAGTTACACAGTCCTGAACCAATCCTCTCCGCAGTGGCGATCTCGCCCGATGGGAAATGGCTGGCGTCGACGAGCCTTCACCGAGAGAAGATCTTTGTTTGGGACCTGTCCAGTGGCAGGCTGACACATAGTCGGGTTGTAGGCTTCGGACCGACGACGGAGCTCCACTTCGCCGACGATGGAAACACACTCATCTGCACAGACTGGGTTGGATTGGGCAAGATCTGGGACTTGAAACGGGGCGGCGAAACTCGAACCGTGGAAATACACACACGCGTGTTCGCTCCCGAAGTCGCGCAATATGCCTGGAGCCGCAGCGGCCGCATTGTTGCCACGGCGGGGGTCGGTAACCTGATTCGGGTGGTGGATCTCGAACGCAATGTAGTGTCGGCCTCGAATCCCCGTCCCGGTGGGAAGAAACATTGGCCTGAGATTCATGCCTGACGAACAACACCTGGCGTGGGCGGCTGCCGATGGTCAGGTGCGGGTGGTGCACGTTAGCTCGCAGCAGACCGTCCAATGTGTCCAGTTGCCTGTCAGCACTATCGTGTGTGCCGATTTCGATGCGGGTTGTGAGAAGCTCGCCACGATCGATGAGAAACAACAGGGACAGGTGTGGAACGTACGAACCGGAGAGTGTCTGGCCAGCATCAGCGGCTTGCCGGCCGGAACCTGTCGGTTTGCGGGCGATGGCCAGACTGTCGTGGTCACCGGACCGGGCGGATTTGTCGGAATATGGCGGCCTTTTGTGCCTGCTCCGGTCAACCCGTCGGGGCATGCACGCGAGACGTGGTCCGTGGCCTTCTCACCCGACGGTCGGCTACTGGCCTCAGGAAGCGATGACGAAACCGTACGTCTCTGGAATGTGTCCGACGCGACCGAGCTGCGTATCCTGCGTGGTCACCGGGCGACCGTGACTGGCGTGGCCTTCTCGCCGGATGGCAAGACTCTCGCTTCCACCAGTCTGGATCGCAGCGTCAAACTCTGGCGAGTCGCCGACGGGGAGGAGATGAAAACGCTGCAGGGACATCCAGAGCGCAGTATGCAGCCTGTCGTTTTCTCCCTCCGGAAGATGGCTGGCGTCGGGAGGCGACGAAGTCATCATCTGGGATATGCTCACGGGCAATGAGGTGACGAGGGTTCTTGAAGTCGCAGGTCGGCGGATCAACGGTTTATGCTTCTCTCCGGACGAGAGCATGCTCGCGGTTGCGAGCAGTTCGAACCTGGCCCAGCTTGTCGACACGCGTGACTGGCGCAGTACTGCGATCGCTCGACCATTTCGACGAGGCATGGTCCGTCGACTTTTCTCCCGACGGTCGCACGCTCGCGACCGGCGACAAAGCAGGCAACACCAGCATCTGGAGCGTGGTGGACGGAAACCTGCTGAGCGTGCAGCGAGACACACGTCGGCTATGTGCGGTCCGTTCGATTCACACGCGATGGCCGGACGCTGGCCTCTGCTGGCGACGATCGCCGCATCGTGCTTTGGGACCCCGTGACCGGTACGGAATTCTGCACTCTCGAGGGGAGTTCCGCCGACGTCTACACGCTGGCGTTTTCTCCCGATGACAGCCTGCTCGCGTCCGGCAGCTACGATGGTACCATTCGCTTCTGGCACGCCGAACGACACGAATGAACGCACGCCGGCTCAAAAACGCGGATCTGCCACGGGCGGAATAAAGGGGACAGGGACATTTGCTGTGGAAAACGTGGCGGTCTGGGTAACGGTGTGTCTGGAGCAGACGTGACCCCGATGATGCAGGGCGGCCGAGTGGGCCGTCGTGGCACGCGGCTCAATCTTGGCGGGAGGATCCCGCAAACCGAGCGGAAACGCGTCGAGGGCCAGCGTCGGGATGCCCCATGACCATCCGCTTATCTGGATCGGCGGCGTCGCCCCCGGGAACCCAACGTGTACTTCAGACCAAGTGATTTGGCGGTCGGGCGGACCCAGCTATCGCTGTCACGCCCCACGAGGACCGCTCCCAACGGCCCTCTCTTCCTGGCATCACCAATTGGATCCCGACCCCTCAGGGCGCACAAGAAATTCACAAGAATGAGACAGATGGTCGCTCAGCGGTGACACGCTCTAATCGCCTATGTCACCCCAACTGCTACCATAAATGTCCCTGTCCCCTTTTGCGCTGCTCGATGAACATCGGGAGTGAACGGCTATAGCTCTCAGTGAGCAAACGCGTCCTTGAGCTTTTCTTCCTGTTCATGCGACAGGTTGCTGGAGATGACTTCAAATTTCGGCGCAGACTTGAACGCTTCCACAACTCGATCGGTCGTCACCTGCCCAGCGAGCAAGAAGAGTGCGGACGTTCCTTCCGTCACTTGGCTGCGCACCTTCTCAAGAAATTCGTTGCCAATTCCATAGTCTGCGAAGGACGCGGTGAGGGCACCCATGGCCGCGCCAACAGCGGCGCCCAGAAAAGGCATGAAGAAGATCCAACCGAACAGCATGCCCCAGAACGCGCCGTACCACGCACCGCCGCAGGCACCTTGGCCATGGCGAGTCTTCGGCCTTTTCTTGCCCTTGGGCCATGTCACGAGCGCAGCATCCTGAATTTCAAGCAGATGTTGCTTCTGCAAATCGACTGCAATCGCCAGCCCCTGCTCAGCACCCTCGGGTGTCTCGAACTTAAGTACTACAAGTGTTGATGCCATGGCCATTCTCCATTCGAGTTAAGATACTTTGTTGATACGTTGCTTACATGGCTAAGTGAAATGTTTAGCAGGATCTTCGTGGGGTCGGCGACGAGATTGAGGTTTTCGGGCAGATTGCCGTCGGTAAATTCGCGGGCCGCTCCTTGCGAAGCGGCCGCGCGATTCACAACCGAAACGAGATGGCTGCTCGCGCTACGCGGCAGGACTAACGAGGCCCGGGCTGCACATTGTGCAGTGGCTTGCCATCGAGGGCTTCCGCTTGCGCGTTCTCGATTTTCTTGATGTCCTCCGCCGAGAGCTTCGGACGGTCCAGCTTGATCGTCAGCTTGTTGAGCGTGGCTGTGAGCGAAAACGGCGGCTTGTAGTCAGCGTCGTTAACGCCGGTAAGCGTGTCGGAGCCAATGTCGAAGCTTTCGTCCCATTGCAGAATCATAGGCATGGTCCGTTCCAATTTCTCCGTCGCGACTTCCGTGCCATCGACAATCAGCACGCCGGTGCCGCCGCGACCGAGACCACTCATGTTGTTGAACGCGAGCGTGCCCAGGCCGAGACCGTCGTACTTGAACTGGAATTCGAGCGTGTGCTTGCCAGCGCCGAGCGACGTCTGGGCTTTCCCACTTGATTCGCTTTGAGGTCGACCAGGTTCCAGAGGAATACCGGCTTGCCTTGGAGAAGGTAAAATCCGTAGCCCGCGAATCGTCCACCGGACGTCAGGATCATTCCCTCAGCACCGCCCTCGGGGACAGTCGATGTCGGCCGTGATGGTGTAGGAGACGTTCAGCAACATCGGGTGAATCGCCCTGCGGCAGACCGACCATCGGGAGAGTGTAGACGAACTCGGTGCGGCCGGCGGTGATGTTCGGACGCGGAGCCACGATGCGGGCCGCCACGGAAGCGTCCAGCGGGAAGACCTGATACTTCTTCGCTTCATCGATGAACATCTGTTTCAACTCTTGCACGTGAGTCCGGATACTGGTCGGCGAGGTTTTGGGACTGGCTGAAGTCCTTGTTCAGGTCGTAGAGTTCGAGTACCTGGTTGTTGAGCGGGTCGGGATTGGCGGGGCCGAAGGCCTCCCACGGCGCACGGTTCACCTTGGTGCTCAGCAGCCAGCCTTCGTGATACAAGGCCCACTGACCCATCATCTCGAAATACTGGGTCGTGTGCCGTGATGGCGCCTTGGCGTTCTTCTCGTCAAATGTATAGGCGAAGCTCGTGCCTTCGATCGGCGCCTGCTTGATGCCGTCTACCGTAATCCGGGGCCGAGATGTCACAGACCTCGAGAAGCGTCGGCACGACATCGATGACGTGCATGAACTGCTCGCGGAGGGCTCCCTGGTCCTTGATGTGGCCGGGCCAGGAGACGGCCATGCACTGACGGATGCCACCGAGTTTCGAGGCGTTCTGCTTGAACCAGGTAAAGGGCGTGTCAAAGGCCCAGGACCAGCCTGCCGACATGTGATTGTAGGTCTGTTCCGTGCCCCAGACGTCATACCATTTCATCTGTTCGGTCGACGGGCATCATGTTGACGCCGTTGAAGAACGCGACTTCGTTGGGCGTGCCGAGCGGACCGCCCTCGGCGCTGGTGCCGTTGTCGCCGTTGATGTAGATGATGAGCGTGTCGTCCAGCTTGCCCATGTCCTCGACGGCCTGGATGACACGGCCGATTTCGTAGTCGTTGTAGGCCTCATAGGCGGCGAAGACTTCCACCTGCCGGATGAAGAGCTTCTGCTCCTCGGGCGTGCAATCATCCCAATTCTTGATGACGTTCGTCGGCCACGGTTCCAATTGGGTGTCCGCCGGGATCACCCCGAGGCGCTTTTGGTTTTCAAAAATCCTCTCACGCAACTTGTTCCAGCCGTCGTCGAACAGAGTGCATGTCATGGATCTTTGTCCACCCATTCCTTGGTCGGATGATGCGGCGCGTGCGTGGCGCCGGGGACGTAGTAGCAGAAGAACGGTTTGTCTGGCTGGATTTGATTGATGCGATTGAGGTACTCGATGGCATCGTCAGCCATGCCGGTGATGAGATTCCAACCCGGCTTGCCGTCGAAGGGGTAGATCTGGGTGGTGTTGCGGAACAGGTTCGGTTGCCACTGGTTGGAGTCACCGCCGATGAACCCATAGAAGTACTCGAAACCCCTGGCCGATGGGCCAGTTGATTAAACGGTCCGACCTGGCTGGCGCAGAACGCCGGCACGTTGTGGTCCTTGCCAAACCACGACGTCGCGTAGCCGTTGTCCTAACAGGATGCGGCCGATGGTCGCCTTGTCCTTGTTGATGATGCTGTTGTAGCCCGGGAAGCCGGTGGATTGTTCCGAGATCACGCCGAAGCCGGCCGAGTGGTGGTTGCGCCCGGTAATCAGCGCGGCACGCGTCGGCGAGCAGAGCGCGGTGGAGTGAATGTTATTGTAGCGCAGACCGTTCTTGGCGATCCGGTCCATCGTCGGCGTCGGGATGACGCCGCCGAACGTGCTCGGCACGCCGAAGCCCGAGTCGTCGGTCATGATCAGCAGAATGTTGGGCGATTTCTTCGGCGGAACAATGCGCGGTGCCCACCACGCCTTGGATTGAAGGGCGTCGTTCTTGATCACGCCGCCGAATTTCGGATCGGGCGCTGGCAGCTGATCGCCGGGGATCGTCGTCGTCGCGCTGGGCGACCCCAACTCGCCGGTGATTTGCGGCGCGGCGGCCGTCGCGGACGGCGAAATTGCTCGCGATTCATCGGCCGATGCCTCGCTCGCCTCGCCGTTGGGTATCGGTTGAGCTACGGGCCGCGCACAGCCTGTCGCGCTCAGGAGCACGGCAAGCGACAGTCCCAATGGCAGGCAGCCGAGCGTGGTCCAAAATTGGCAACATCGTTTCATCGCAATCCCCTTCTGGTTTCGTGTGAGCTGCTTGGCGGCGGGCTTGGCATCTTTCCACCAGGCCCAATGTTGTTCGGTTGCCAAGACGCGGCCGCATTGTACCACTCTCTTGGTGGACCGACAGGTGACCCCGATTGCGTTAACAAGGTCTAGCCCACGGACTGTTCGACGAATGGTCGCGTCGCGGTGACACGCTCTGATCGCCCATGTCCCCCCAACTGCCACCACAAATGTCCCTGTCCCCTTCTGATGCCTCTCCGCCCGGGAGCCGTCAGGTGCCTCACGCCTGGCGGCTTCTGGAATTCTCTCCGGCACGATGTGGATGTGGGTCGCGGTCACCTGTTCGAGAAAGTCGTACGTACTTCGACCTGTGTTAAAATGTCACCGAATAACCGGGACCGACGCACGGAAGATGAGCAATGACGTCGAAGGCTTGGGGGGGGCCGCTTTCCCGATGTGTCTTGTGACATCGCTGTGCTGGTACGTGGCACTCGGCATACGGCCCACGGACTGTTCGACGAATGGTCGCGTCGCGGTGACACGCTCTGATAACCTATGTCCCCCCAACTGCCACCATAAATGTCCCTGTCCCCTTTTGCTGCTTCTGTGGGTCAAGCCAAACTGCAGCTGCTAAAATACCGCAACTGCAAATCACGCGACCCATGTAGCCGGTAAAGCCGCATTTTGTGGCTCGTTTCCCATCGAAAAGGGGCTCGGAATTCACATCTGGTGCAGATTGGCGAAATCACAGGCTTTTCCGGCGTGGGATCCGTTGGCAGGGGCGGGATGGTCTGCAATTTGAGTAGAATACATCACGAGCGGTAGAAACTGCCTGTGAGGGTGTTATTCGATACCATGAGCCCACGGTGCGCCGATCTTGTGGAACGGACTTTCCCGCGTTTCGAACGGATTGAAATCCGTTCTACGTATGATTACGGCCGCCGGCCGCGTTGAGGAGACCATGCTGATGATGAGACGGCATCTGTCACGGAATATCGAGCCACCGAGCGGCTGTTCGCGCCGCCAGTTCATCCGCCGTGCGTTGGCCACCGTCGCGGCATGTTCGATCCTTTGGTCTGTTGCGCTAGGGGCGGCCGAGGGTCCGGCGGGGACGCCGAGGCTGTGGATCGGCGCGGCCACAGTCGACATCACGCCCAAGCCACCGGTCGCGCTGACCGGTTTCCAGACCGTGCGCATCACGTCCACGATTCAAAGTCCCTTGACAGCCAACGTCCTGGCCTTGGAGTCCCGCGACGGCGATCAGGTACTTGACCAGGCGATCTTGATCTCGTGCGACTTGTGTGTGATTCGGCCGGGCGTGCAGGAGAACTTCCGCAACCATGTGGCCGGAAGGTTGCCAGGGTTCGACATCAAGAAGCTGTTCCTGGCTGCCACCCACACGCATTCCGCGCCGGTGATGGTGCAGACTCAGTACGACGAAAAGGACTATGGCGACGCGACGCAGCCGAAGGATTACCTGCCGTACCTGTACCAACAGATGGCTGAGGCGGTGGTGCGGGCATGGGAGAGTCGAGCGGTGGGGGCTGTGGGCCGCGGGCTGGGACACGCTGTAATCGGCCAGAATCGCCGCGTCGTTTATGCCGACGGCCGTGCCCAGATGTCATTTGAGACCAACGATCCGCAATTCCGTCACATCGAGGGCTACGAGGACCACGGCGTCGATATCCTGTGTTTTTACGACAACAAGCGGCAATTGAAGGCCGCGGCCCTAGTGTTGGCATGTACTGCCCAGATGTCGCAAGGTGAAACGGTGGTGAGCGCCGACTTCTGGCATGATGCGCGCGAGCTATTGCGCGCTCGGTATGGCAAAGAGCTTTGCGTGCTGGGCTTCTGCGCGCCGGCCGGTGATCAGTGCCCGCACCTGTCGTATCGCAAGAAGAGCGAAACGCGTATGGATCGGCTGCGCGGGTTGACACGGACGCAGGAATTGGGTCGTCGGATCGCCCAGGCCTTCTTCGATGTGGCCGACCTGATTGCCACGGACATCCGCGACGACGTGCGGCTGGTTCACTTGGTGCGGCAACTCAGTCTGCCGACGCGGATCATTACCGACGGCGAATACGCGATTGCCAAGAAAGTCTGCGATGGTATCGACGCGAAACCGGCGCGCAGCGGCTGGGACGCCTGGGTCCGCCGGTTGTACGGTGGCGTGTGCGAACGTTACCAGGACCAGCAGCAGGGGAAACGCGACTTCTCGGCGGAATTACACGTACTGCGATTGGGTGACGTGGTCATTGCCACCAACCCGTTCGAGTTGTACGTCGATTACGGCATTCAGATTCAGGCCCGCAGCGTAGCCGAGCAGACGATTCTGGTCCAACTGGCCGCCACCGGTTCGCAGGATGGTTATTACGTGCCGACGCCGCGCGCGATCGCGGCCGGTAACTTAAGCGAGACGGTGATGGACAACTACAGCGCAACGGTCATGACCAATGTGATCGGCCCCGAGGGGGGCCAAGTGCTGGTCAACTCCACGCTCGAGGCCATCAGGGAACTCTGGAACACACCACAGTAACACCTCCGTGACGAAAAGCAGATCGTCTCTCATAACAGACAAACTGCGGTTGAAGTCTCAATCGGACAGCTGCCTGCTTGTGAGAACACGAGGTGAATTCTGTTGGCGCTGGGGATACTTCATTGAGTGGGGGAGTCGTACAAATGAGAAGCATAATTTGTTGGCTCATTACTACCACGGTGGTTTCACATTCCGTGTGCGAGGGAGGGACGTTTTACGTTGCGCCGTCGGGCAGTGACGTAAATCCAGGGACGGAGGCTGCGCCGTTTGCCACGTTGGAGCGAGCGCGGGATGCTGTGCGGGCCGCCAAGGCGTCGGCGCGGGACGGTTTTTCTGTTGTCATCGGCGGTGGGGTGTATGCGCTCGCCACGCCGGTGGTGTTTGCACCAGAGGATTCGGGTACAGCGGAGCATCCCGTGCTGTACACCGCGAAGCCGGGCGAAAAGCCGGTGTTTCGGGGTGGGCAGGTGATTGTGGGGTGGTCACGCGTCGAGGGGGATCGGTGGAGGGCCGAGATTCCGGGGGTGAAGGCGGGGAGCCGGTATTTCCGGCAATTGTTCGTGAACGGGCAACGGCGTCCGCGGACGAAGTTGCCGCAGGACGGGTACTACAAAATGGCGGGCAGCGGGACGCCTCCGAAGCGGTCGTTCAAATTCAACGCGGGCGAGATCAATCCGGAGTGGACGAATCTCAACGACGTCGAGGTGGTCGTTCTGCAATTTTGGACCGATGCGCGATTGCGGATGGCGTCCATCGATCCCCGATCGAGCATGGTCACGTTTACGGGGGACGCATTTCGTCCGCTCGACTGGAACAAAGGATGGTACGTCGAGAACGTACGGGAGGGGTTGCTGGCGCCGGGGCAGTGGTATCTCGATCGCGGCACGGGCGTGTTGACATATTGGGCTAAGCCGGGCGAAGACATGCAGAAGGCCGAAGTGATCGCGCCGGTCACGCGCCATTGGATTCGGTTCGAGGGGGCTGCCGCCAGCGGCAAGTTCGTCGAGCATCTCGCGTTTGAGGGCTTGACGTTTCACTGTTCCGACTGGACGCTCGACGATACGCTCGGGTACAGCTATCCGCAGGCGGCGATCGACGAGCATCCGAATGAGCCGCTATTTCAGGGATGGCCCGAGGGCGATTCGATACCGCAATCGCAGATCGAGGTACCCGCGGGCGTCTTTGCCAATGGGGCGAGAGACGTCGTGTTCCGGCGATGCGAGTTTGCGCAGCACAGCGCTTGGGCGATGGATTGGCAGATCGGGTGCAAGGACATAACGATTGTGCAAAGCCATTTCTACGACCTCGGCGCGGGCGGAATTCGCGTGGGCAGCCCGAAAATCGTGCCCACGGACGCCGAGGAGACGTCGCGCGTGACCATCACGGACTGCCATCTTCACGACGGCGACTACGTCTATCTGGGCGCACCAGCGATTTGGGTCGGGCAGAGCAGCGGCAATACCATTGCGCACAACGAGATTCACGGCGCGTTCCAATGGGCCGTTTCCGTGGGTTGGAACTGGGGGTACCTGCCGCCGAATCGCGCGCGCGACAATCGCGTCGAGTTCAATCACGTGCATGACTTAGGTACTAGCGCGTTGGGCACGCATGGTGCCATCTATTCGTTGGGTGTGCAGCCGGGCACGGTCATTCGCAACAACTATGTGCATCACATCGGCGGCGGGGGCAGCGGGATCGTGTTGGACAACGCGAGCATAGGCATCGTGGTCGAGAATAATGTGGTGCACAACTGTGAGTTTGCGTCGTTCATGTGCAACTTCAACGATCTCGGGAATATCGTGTTGAACAACGTCTTTGCACTGGCTGACAAGAGCCAGATGTATCGCATCGGCGATGTGCCCGCGGACAAGACCAAGATTCACCAGACCGGTGTGTTTTTCCACAATATTTTCTATTGGAAGACAGGCACCTTGTTCGAGCGCGAGGACTGGGTCGATTACAGCATCATCATGGACCATAATCTTTACTTCGATGCGACGGGCAACCCCGTGAAGTTCTGCGCGTTCACGTTCGACCAGTGGAAGGCCAAGGGCCTCGATCAAAATTCGCTCGTGGCAGACCCGCTGTTTGTCGATCCGGAAAACGGCGATTTTACCGTCAAGCCGGAATCACCCGCGTTTCAACTCGGGTGGAAAACCATCGATCTTGGTGCGGTTGGGCCACGGGCGCGGTAGGGCAGACGTATTCGAAATTGCAGTAGTGAAAGCAGCCGTCAGCATGATTTCGGTCGGAAGATAGGCCCGGTACAATGCGTGTGCGTCGATCATTCGCAGAGCACCATGAAACCGAGAGTGCGTAATGGGTACTGGAAAGAGAACTCGATCCGAGATTCGCGGCGGGGCCACGATGCCAAGTGGTGATGGGGCTTCACAACGGCACGCAGTCGGCAACCGCCCCAGCCGCAGGGCGTTTCTTCGTCAAGCGATGATCCCGGCGCTCGCCTCGCTGGCCCCCAGCGTAATCTCACGTACGGCATTGGGTTTGGGGGGAGTAGCCGCGCCGAGCGACCGGATCACGCTGGGATTCATCGGAATCGGGTGCATGGGGCAAGGTCATCTGGCACACCTGCTCACGTATGCCGACGTGCAGGTGGTGGCGGTGTGCGATGTCGATTCCTGGCGTCTCGAAAATGCTCGGCAGGTTGTCGAGAACGCTTACGCCGCGCGACGCACCGCGGGCGACCACGAAGGGTGTGTCGCCTATGTTGATTTTCGTGACCTGCTTGCCCGCGACGATATTGACGCGGTCGTGATCGCCCTGGGAGATCGGTGGCACTCGGTGGCCACGGTGATGGCGGCTGAGGCGGGTAAAGACATTTATGTGGAGAAGCCGGTCTCGTTGAGGATCGACGAAGCTCGGGCGATGGTGGAGGCGGTGCGACGGCATGGTCGCATCTGTCAGGTGGGGTTGCAGCAGCGGTCGGCTCCCGAGTTCCGCCTTGCCACACAGTTGGTTCGCGACGGCGCGCTGGGACGCGTGCGGCGGATCTACACGATCCACAACAACGTCAGTAGCGACGTCGATCTTCCGGCGGAGCCAACACCCGAGACGCTCCACTGGGACCTCTGGATCGGGCCCTCCCCCTGGCGCCCATTCAATCACCGTTTTCATTACTTGGGTAAACCGCTCAACGTCGTGCCGTGGGAATTCGTGCGTGATTTCGGTGGCGGCGGGCTCACCAGCGGCGCGGTCCATGCGCTGGACGTGGTCCAATGGGCGCTGGGCATGGACGCGTCGGGTCCGCGGGAAGTCGCGGCCCCGGAGAGCGGTCAGGTTCCGTACGTCACGTTCCAGTATGACCATGGTGTTGAGGTGCAGATCACCGACGGGCGACTCGACCGCCGCCACCACGAGATTCCTGAAGGATGGGACGAGCTGACCTCCCTGCAACCTTTTGGCGGGCTCTATGTGGGCGACAACGGCTGGCTCCATGTGGGACGCGGAGGATTCCTTACGACTTATCCGGAAGAGATTTTGCGAGATCACGCCGGCCGCTATGATCGCACTCGAACTGTCGAGGGTCATCACCGCAACTGGCTTGACTGCATCCGTGACCGGAGCCAGCCGCACTGCGATATTGCCGTGGGCGCTCAATCCACGATCGTCGCCCACTTGGGCTGCATGTCTCGCTGGCTGGGACGCCCATTGAAGTGGGACCCGGCACGCGAAGAGTTTCTAAACGATGACGAAGCGAACCGGATGCGGCGACGTGCTCTGCGCGAGCCGTGGCGCGTCTGAATCTCCTGCGCAACCGCCCACCACCAAATCGATCGCGAGAAATGTGCCAGGTACGGTCAATTCCTGTTTCACGGTCGCGTCATTTTGGCTGCTCTGCCACTGCTGGTCTTGCTTGTGGCTCATGTTCCGGTATCGAGGCAAGAGAGTGACCGCAGCGTCTCGCTTCCGCAAGCCGCCAAGGCTGCTGCCGTGTTGGCCTCCAATGCGACTCGGGAAGAGAAGCTGAACGCGGTCCTGGGGCCGCACAAATCCCGAATTGACCAGCCCACCCCACCGCCCTCTCTCCTCAGAATCACCAATTGGATCGCCAACCCCTCAGAGCGCACAAGAAATTCGCAAGAATGAGATGGATGGTCGCGTCGCGGTGACACGCTCTGATAACCTATGTCTCCCCAATGGCCACCATAAATGTCCCTGTCCCCTGATTGCCTGCACGCAGTATTTTGACCCAACGGACCTGCTACTTACCCGTGAGCTGCGCGGAGCCAATCCTCCAGAATCCGGTCCGGCGGCGAACGGTCGTCTGACTGGCGGGTGATCAGGTTCAAGTGCTGGGCTCGGATCATCCTTCGCGAGAACGCGTCGGCAGCCTTCTCTTGCGGGGTGAGATCCACTTTGAGCACCGAGGGGGCGACTCCCACAACATCCCACTCTTGCAGACCGAAGCTGAGCGACCAGTTCAGGATCCAACTGTGCGAGCGGATCGCCTCTTCGGGGCATGATTGGGCAGGTGGCGTGACGGCTGCGGGGACGGCGATCAGAACGAGATCGGGGGGCGGCTACGCACGGCTTTTGAGGCCGCTTCGATCTGGGCGAGCGACTGACCGGCCGTCGGCCAGCTCTGCACATCGATCTTCACCTCAGGGAGGAGGGTCTTTAGGGCCGGGGCAATAAGCTTGTCGAGCGGTTCCATTGCCAGGACCCGCAACGGCTTGCCGGCCTTTACCAGCGAGAGTGTTTTCGGCAGAGCGGGCTGCGGCGGACCGACGTCTTGGAGCGATACCTTCTGGCCGGTAATTGCCCGGCCAAGCGTTTCCGCATTGAGCTTGTGGCCGTCCATGTTGGGATGGATCTCGTCGCTGAGCAAGAGCCGCCAGGCCAGTGGATCGCGTGCACGGTGCGCTTGATAGGCTGCATAGATGTCGCAAACCGGGGCCTGCTGTTCGGCGGCGACCTCCTTGATGGCACTGCAAAACGCGACAAGCTTGGAGACCGGCCGGTCCGATGTGGTGATCACGGAGTTGGGGGTGCAGAGCATCACTTCCGCCCCGGCAGCGCGGCAGCGGCGAATGATCTCGACCAGGTTGGCTTGAAAATCGGCAATCGGCAGAATGGTTAGGTCGTTCAAGCCGAACATTACCGTGACCAGATCGGGCTTGTGGTCCAGGACGTCTTGCTGGAGACGGTTCAGGCCGTCGTCGGTCTTGTTGCCGCTGATGCCGGCGTTGACAACCGTCACCGCCGCCTTGGGACAAGTCCTTTGCAGCGCCAACTCGAGCATCTCGGGATAGGCGCGGCGTCCGCCCGTGTGGTAATAGATACCGGTCACGCTGTCACCCAGGCAGACGACCTTTACTTTCTGGCCAGTACGGAGCTTCTCGGGAGTCTTTCTGAGGACCGGCGGCTGGGGTTCGCCGCGGAAGGCGAAGCTGAAAAGTTCCGCGTTCTTCATGGTGAACCTTAGGACCACCGCTCTGCCCGTCGTCACCGAGACGTCGGTCTGGCCGGCAAACCGCACGACGTGCCGCAGGTCGTCGCCGGTGAACGGCTCGGATGGCGATAGACCTTTGAGCGGTCGACCGGCGGCATCAAGCAGTTCGACGACGATCTGGCCGCCCGGATGCACGTCGGCATTCAGTTCCAGCCGGCCACCGCCGTGGCGAACCGGGATGGTGGTCAGCACTCCGCCGTCGCTACCGGCAGCAGCCGACACGAAGCGGTCCAGCGGCCAGGTGACCAAGCCAATGGCCGCGGAGAAGCGCGTTTTGCGGCCGGTCGGCTGGCCGTCTTCAAACGCCGTGCGGTAGACCGGCGGCGAGCCGTGCGTATAGTTGGCGCCTGAGTAATAGAGCCAGATCTCGTCTTTCACCCGCAGGGCCGTGGCCGCCGTGGTGTGGTAGGAGGCGTCCCAACGGCCGAGTTCGCCGATGGCGATGATGGGGGTGCGAAAAGGCCGTTCCCAATGGAGCAAGTCACGGGAGACGGCAAGCTGAATCTCTTCCGGGCCTTCGTGGTTGCCCCAGCGGGCGTTGTTGTTCACCGTGAAGACCCAGGGGAAGGCGAGCGTACAGCTCTCGGCCGCGTAGGCCCCGATGCCGTAGTATTCGGTGCGCATCAGTTTCGTGTCGTCGGGTCGGTCGAGCAGCGGCCGCACCTGTTCGATGCGAGCCAGCGAGCCGGCATCGTCCCGCAGGTTGACGTCGAAGGAGAGCACCGGCTTGGTCCAGTGGACAAAGTCCCTGCTGATGATCGTGGAGAACAGTCGACGGCTGTGGCCCCGATACACTGGATAGACCTTGGGAAACGCCACGTAGAGCTTGCGGGCGGGATCCCAGAAGCCGGTCATCACGTAGCCGCCGCCAGCGACGGGCTTGAGTGTGTCGAGTTGTGCCCCGAAAGCGTGCTGTTCAAAGTCATCGGAAAAGAGAACGTGGGACGCGGCGTGTGTGCTGGCCGTCCGGAAGACGAGCAGCAGCAGTAGCGTTGCGGAAACCAAACAGCGGTGTCGCATGGGCCTATTCCTCGGTCTCGTTACGCGGGCGAATCCGACATGTCGCCCCTTGTTTGTCAATTGATCAAGGTTAGCGGGATCATTCTTCGTAACGGACTTTGTCTTCGCCGGCAAGCCGAACCAGGTCTGGCAGGTCGTACACTTCCAAAACGCCGTGGATTGTGCTGTCGAGCTGTCCAGCGGGATTCGTCTGCCGCACCACGGAGGCCCAATCATGCGGCGAATTGCGGAGCGTAACCGAAGCGAAAAGCTCCGGACACAGCGCCGCGGCATGCAATGCCACGACTCCAGCCTGCCCAACGCCGATGAGATGCACCGGACGGGGTTCGTTCTCGTTGCTTTGATAGACGCTGGCGAAATGCCTCGCGGCAAAGGCGTCCTCCACGCGCATTCCGGTCAGCGACTTGCCTAGCAGATACGCAAGGTAGTAGGTTTTCCAATCGCCGAGTTGCTTATCGCGCTCACCGGATCTGGTTTCGCCCTGCCCTCGCAGATCCACCGACACGACAAGGGTTCCCTCCCTGACGATGTTTTCGATCGCGCCGCCGGCGGCGGCATCGGCCGCCTTGCCGTCGTCATGCAGATACAGACATGCGGCGCCGCTGGGTTTCTTCGGATGGAAGGTCAACACTGGCAACGGCACGTCGGAACCGGTTCGCAAGACGAGCTTCTCGATCTGGTAGCCTTCGCGCTGAACGCGCCCCACGTTGTTCCACGTCGGCGCCGCCAGTTGGTCGTCGGGCCGCACTCCGGCCTTCTCACGAATCTTCATCGTCATCGCGTCTTTCGGCGTCGCTTCCCACAACTTTTGTCTCTGCACCACCAGCTCCGCTTCACGCTCGGCGTTCAAGTCGAACACCGAGCATTCGCCCGGGAGCTGCAGGACCTGTCCCGACTCGGTGCAGAGCAACTCTTCGGGTGGACGGACAGTCAGTTCTACGGCCGGCACGGGCTCGTCGCGATCCAGCAGCCATCGTTTCATCCACTGCGCGATCGTGGCGAGATTCTGCGGTTGCACACCATGTGTCCCATCGATTTCCACCAGATCGACCCGTTCCGGAAAGCCCAACCGCCCGTAGATCCGCTTCGCCTGGCGGTAGTTACTCCAGGTGCCGAGAATATCGAAAAAGTCATCTGTCGTCGCGCTGATCACGGTCGGCTTCGGTGCCCGCAGCAGGATGTAGTCCGGCTGATCGAGTCCGTAAGCCACTTGGCCGAAAATGTTCTGTTCGGCATCCTGTGGGCCAATCGTTTCGATCAGCCGCCGGAACGTCGTCAGGTAACAAGCCGGCGCGCCACACGACACCCGGTCGTCGAGCGCCATGACGTAACTCGTCAGCGTGCCGCCCCCGGAGCATCCTGTCATGCCGATCCTTTGCGGATCAATTTCGGGGCGGCTGACAAGGTAGTCGATCGACCGCATCGCATCCCAAACGCGGTAACGGGCCGTGTTGCGGCCGACGAGGATGGAGCCCACGCCGATCAGGAAATGCTCGGTAGTCGTCCCGGAAAACCGCGGCTGGCCTTCGCCGTCGAGAATCTGCGATCGCTCGCCCTGCCCGATCGGGTCAAAGCACAGCGCCGCCATGCCGTGGCGAGCCATCATGATCCCGAAACGCTGGTTGTAATCCGCGGTTTTGGCCGTGCGGCTGTGACCGCTGGAAACGACCACGCCGGGAAATGGTCCGTTTCCTTCCGGAAGATAGAAATTCGCCGTGATATGATGACGCGGCTGGCTTTCAAAGATCACCTTTTCGATCCGGTAACCATCGGCTTCAATCGTCTCCACCGTCCTTGCGTTCAGCGGCGTTCGTTCCGGAAAACCGCCCAGTTGCTTGACAAAAAACTCGCGCAGCCGCTGTTGATACCCGCGGATGTCTGCCGGGGTCTTCAGTGCTTCGCAAGCTTCCATGCGCCTGTCCAGTGCGACATAGGCTTCCTGCTGCAACTGCGCATACAAGCTGCTCGCGGCTCGTTCGCCCTCTTTCAAACAGGTCAGGTCTTCGGCGGATCCAATGCCGCAAAGAAGAGTAAGGGAAGTGAGAAAGGCCAGAGTGCTTCTGTTGATCATAACACGCTCCTCTCGGGCAACTTGTGAATCTGGATGCGGTTCAAGACTTATTCCTCGAGTTACATCAGGCTCGGCGGATCACGACCTCGGCCATGCGGCCTTCGAGGTTGGCGTAGCTGTCCGAGCGGCCGCCAACGAACAGGTCCCGGCAACCCTCGGGTCGGGTAACCGATACTTTGCCCGAGATGATCGGCTTATCCGTGTCGCCTAAGTAGACGGCCACGTCCTCGCCGCGGCGTTTCAGGCGGACGTGATACCACGTCTTGGGTTCGATGAGGGGACCGCCCGACAGAACGTCGCTTTTCTCGTCGCCGTTGAAGAAGAAGAGCCGACCGGCGGCGTCCTTTTCGGCAGCGGTGCCGGCGATTCCCAAGTGGTCGCCGGGGCAGTTCTTTGCGCCGTCGGGTCCCAGCGACAGCAGGTATGCGGTCACGGCACGGTTATCGTTGGGCAATCCGTTCCAGAAGAAGAATTCGGCTTCGTAGTCGCCGGGCAGGTCCATTTCAGCCTTCATTCTCCCACCTACGAACTGCACCGCCCGGGGCTTCTCGCCGCCGACGCGCAGATCGTCACGGTCCGGTCCGTCGAGGTAGAATGCGAAGCCGGTCTCGTAGCTGCCGTGGTTGTTATTCCCCGAGCTGTCAAACGCGCGCTTGCCTTCGATCTCACCCAACCGCCAGTAAGCAACGGGTTTGCTGGCCAGGATGCGTTTTGCGAACGGGCCTTGGGAAAGCTGGTATGGGAGGGGATTGCGACCGGTCAACTCCTCGAACATATCGACGAGCGTATTGACGAAGATCGTCTCGGTGTCGTCTTGAGTCATCGTGTGCCGAGCGGGCCAGCAGTTGTAGCCGCCCAGCGGTCGCAGTTCGGGAGGCGGTATATACGCGAGGAAGCCGTTGGCAAGTTCAATGTTGAACATATCGGCTCAGCGGGCATTTCTGCTTCAGCTTGAGCCCGCTGATGGCATACACCTCGGCCGGCCAGGCGGCGATCCCCAACTCGCCTATGCGGATGGCCTGCAGCTTAGGGGTCGCATTTCGCATCTCTTTCAGAAGCATGATCTCGCGTGCGTAGACTTCGGCCATGGAGCCAGGATCGCGCCCGCCCATGTCGGCGAAGATCGTTTCGGCCCAGGCTTCGATCTCTTTATCAACGTACTTGAAGTTGATGGTCACTGGCCGCTGAATCACACCCAGTGGTACCGAGTCGTGAAACTCGATCCGTTGGTAAGCCCTCAAAGCGGTGTCGGCCACGTTTTGGGCGTATTGCTGGCGAGAGATCGACTTAGGAGGATTCGCATAGTCATGCCACTGCTGATCTCCGCTGGTGCCGTGCGACATCATGGCGACGAACGACT
The DNA here is from genome assembly GCA_963700575.1 of uncultured Planctomycetota bacterium. Taxonomy (GTDB): domain Bacteria; phylum Planctomycetota; class Planctomycetia; order Pirellulales; family Pirellulaceae; genus JAJRVM01. Next base: position 125,894 of record CAVOYC010000023.1, read on the forward strand.
CGTCACCGTCGGCCAGCGTCTGGGAGATAATGCGGGCGAAGTCGCCGTAATAGTCGGCCGAGATCGCCGCGGCTCCGAAATAGTGCATCGAGTAGTTGGCCAGTAGGGCCATCGGCTTGCCGTCGGTGGTCTCGACAGCCAGCACCGAGACTTCGGGATCGGCCGGGCCGCAGGGGCCGATGAACTGCGGGTTTTGGTGGCCCGGGTGCATCATCGCCCGGACGGTCCGCCGACCCGTCGGATCGGTGTCGATGCAATCGGGGCGTTTGATGAACACGCGGCAGTACGTGCCTTCAGGATAGTCAACACCCGACCATCCAACCCTCGCCGGTTGGAGGTTCGCCGACGCCTTCTCGATGCACTCGACCAGCTTGGCGGGCACGAAGGCGGAGTAGTCGGGATCAGCCTTCGTACCGAGCGCGCCGATGAGAGCTCCGCCCGTGTGAGTGTGCGTAGCCGAGATCATCATGTTCTCGGCTGGGATGCCGGTTGCCTTGGCCGCCGCCGCTCGGACGTTGTCGTTGATCGAATTGGGTATGGCAACCGTGTCGACGACCATCAAGACGAGTTTCGTGGCGCCGTCGTCAAGCACGAGGCACCGAGCGAACAGCGGATCGTTAACTCCATTGGCGGACTGGCTCAGGAAGCCTCCGCAAACGAAGACGGGAAACTTCTGCGGTGTGATATCGACCTGAGCGGTACCCGCGCGGAGTGTTTTGCCATCGGTAGACTGGGCCGCCAGGCCGGTGACCGTCGGTAGCACACCGCTGAGGCAACCCAACCCGGCCGCGGAAGTCTGGCGGAGGAATTCACGACGATTTGAGAGTGACTTCATGGCGATATTCCTGTCTGATAGGTGGCCTTGAAAACCCCGTTGTGTTCTATGACTCTCGCGCAAAATCCGATGCTCTTGTCTTCCCAAGGGCGCTCGGGCCCGAGCGCGACGCCCAGCTTGACGGGCGAATTGATGTGTAGCTTGACGTGTCGGGAATGAGCAATCAACCGGCTGTTGATGAAGAGTTGCGTCTCACGCGCAACGACAATGGGGTCAGCACTCTGAGCGATCGACAGGGTGGTCTGCAATTCCTGCTGCGCGAGGGCGGGCAATGTTGTGAAGGCTGCGAATACGCAGTGAATCGCGAGGACTGTTCTCATGGCATCTTTCCTCCCGGTGGTTCCATTTCCCTCTTTGCTTCTCCGCGCCTCCGCGCGAGATCCTTCCCTCACGGAGAGGCGTGGAACATTCACGGTACCTTTGCCCATTCAACCGGCGATGCGAACAGGGTCGCCACGGCGGATCAGGCCGCCTTGCACGACGGACGCGTAGACCCCGACTTGAGCCTTATTCTGCTGAGCGGCAGTGCGGAGAATCCGTGGATCTGCCGGCAAGTCGCCCTGGGCCAAAGTGGTCATCACGCACCGCGGGCACGGTCCGGTAATCCGTAGCCGGACCTCATCGCCAATCGAAATGTCGCGGTGGATCCAGGCCTTCTCCACGAAACCCGACCCCGCGTCTTCGGGCTGAATCACCAGATTCGGCCGGAACCGGCGGACTTCGAAACGGCCCTCCGGTTGAGCTTTCTGCAACGTGCTGAGCGTTGCCGTCGACAAGAGGTGTACGGCGGCGAGATCGAAAAATGTGCCGGCCGGCATTGCCTCGTCAGTCACCTTGTCCCGATGATCCAGTTCCTCCATGTCCGGCCAGTATTCCTCCAGCATCGGCTGCTCAGGAGCCACCGCCGCCAACGTTACCGGGTGACCGAGGCAGCGGGACAAAATCCCGTCAACGTCGCTCTGGCTGCTGGTCACCGTCGTTCCGTCGGGCAGAGTAATTCGCACCGGCCCAATCGCCTGCTTTGGAGATGGTGATTCGATATATGCGGTGCGGAACTCGAACATCCGTGGCCATTTGCGCGGATTCTTGGCACTTACCACCTTGCCGTCCTCCGCGTTGATCAGAGCGAAGGCGCGATCACCAAGCAGGCCGCGGGGCGTGAGCCAGGTGGAATTCAGTTCTTCGCCCAACATGGACTTGACGGGATATCGCAGCACCGAGACAACGGTGCCGATTGATTGTTGAGTGATTACCGACATCAGCGGACTTCCTTTCTTCCTGCCAGGTATCAATGATTCGCGGTCTTGCCAGTAAGACTCGCCCCCTACCGTACTGTTCACCGTCTCGTGTTCGATTCAGACCCGATTTGCCAGGAAAAGCCTTTTCTTCATCATTTGATTGGATGCCGTAGATGTCTGTTTGTTGATGTACCAGCCGGAGACTTCGGCGTCGGGGCCGACATTGGTGGTCAGTTTGTCCTATGGTGGCCTTTCTAACGCGGAGACCAGCGGCGTTGTCAAGGCCAGGACCAGTGATGCCGCACACCAGGCGATCAGCTGATTCCAGGAGAAGCGGTGTGGGGGGCGCATCAGCATCCAGCTCAACTTCTATTCTTGAGGAAGGACGCCAAACGTTTGGCGGACGGTTCAATTCCTCTCACGGGCGCTATTGGGCATAAGAAACGTTAACATAGCAACACGTATGACTTTCTGAAAGGAGCACAAGGAACAGTACCGCTTAACCGACGCCAGCGGCAATCGGTTTGGCGATCAGGGCTGGACAGATAATGCCCCACCGGTTCTGGAGGAAGAAAGGGGACAGGGACATTTGTTGCGGAAAACGCGGCGGTCTGGGTAGACGCGTGTCTGGAGCAGACGTGACCCCGATGATGGAGGGCAGCGGAGTGGGCTGTCTTGGCTCGCGGCTCGATCTTGGCGGGAGGCTCCCGCAAACTGAGCGGAAGCGCGTCGAGCAGCCAGCGTCGGGAGGCCCCATGATCATCCGCTTATCCGGATCGGCGCCGTCGCCCCCGGGAACGCCACGTTGGCGAGAGTTCCTTGGATCTCCTCTTGCTTTGTCGGTTTATCGCGCGATAGGTTGGCAAGTATGTCGATTCTCAACAACCACGATTTCGCCCACATGATCGCCAACAATCCATTTCTGCGTTCGACAACGCACCCGTCGGTGTTCGTTGCGCACGGAGACTGTCCGTACACTAACGCTCGGCAAGCGATTGCCTCCGTGGACTTAACGCCCGCGAGTGGAAGACGAGTGCTATTGAAACCGAATGTCGGCCGAATTGCGTCCGTCGGCTCGGGTATCACGACACACCCGGAGGTCATTGCCGCGGCCATTGACGCGTTTCGGGAAGCGGGGGCCGAAGTGGCAATTGGCGAGAGCCCGATACTGGGCGTCAAAGTCCGCGAGGCATTTGCCACCTCTGGCGTCGCGTCAATTGCGGATTCGCGTAATTGCCCTCTGATCGACATGGATCGGCGCCCGGCCGTGAAAGTGCCGGTGCCCGAGGGACGCGTGCTACACAGACTCATGGTATGCCCGGAAGTGCTTGGAATTCGATTTTGTCGTGTCGATCCCAGTGATGAAGATGCACATGCACACGAGAGCCACATTGGCGGTCAAGAACATGAAGGGCTGTCTCTGGCGGCGAAGCAAGGTGGCGTTGCACATGTTGCCACCACTGGAGGGAAGCGACGATAAACCGATCGACGTGGCGATTGCCGACATGTCGTCAGTGCTCCGCCCGCATTTGGCCCTGATTGACGGAACGGTGGGCCTGGAGGGGATGGGCCCGAGTGCCGGGCGGGCAAAAGCCCTTGGTGTGGTGGTGGCAAGTGCCGACGCTTTTGCGGCCGATGCGACGGCCTGCCAATTAATGGGCATGGAAGCGACCAGCGTTCCGCACTTGCGATTCGGCGCGGAACGCGGGTACGGCGTGATCGACTTGGATCGGATGACGGTAACGCCGGAAAACTGGCGTGATTGGGTCTCGCCGTTCTGTCCTCCACCGGAGAACCTGACGATCGAGTTTCCCAACGTGACGGTTTGGGACCGCAGCTCGTGCAGCGCATGCCAATCGACTCTACTCTTGTTCCTCATGCACCATCGAGACCGCCTGTTCGACTACTTTGGCTCCCAAAATCCAGTCAATGTGGCCATCGGCAAGGGGCACGCAGACCTGCCCGAGGGGACGCTATGCCTGGGCAATTGCACGGCGAATCAGAACGATAAAGGCGTGTTCGTGCGGGGATGCCCTCCCGTGGGGAGCCAGATTCTGACAACCCTCTCCGACCAGTCATCGGGCGATGCGTTGAGCGACAATATTGAGCCGGAAGACGACTAACTTGTCTGCGCAAGAAAGGGGACAGGGACTTTTGTTGCGGAAAACGCGGTAGTCTGGGTAATCGCGTGTCTGGAGCCGACGTGACCCCGATGATGGAGGGCAGCGGAGTGGGCCGTCGTGGCTCGCGGCTCGATTCCGGCGGGAGGCTTACGCAAACCGAGCGGAAACGCGTCGCGCGGCCAACATCGGAAGGCCTCCATCATCATCCGCTTATCCGGATCCGCGCGGTCGACCCCGGGAACCCAACGTATACTCCAGGTCGAGTGATTTGGCGGTCTGCCGGACCCAGTTATCGCTGCCATAGGGGCGTCCTCGTGTGACACACCTCCGAAGCGCATCGATCTCGGCCTGCGTCATGGGTTGATTGACGCGATGAAGCCAATCGTCCGGACGCGGTAAGGGCCAGTTGCATAACGGCAGAGTGCGGCGATCGTCCGGATGCAGATGTCCCCAGGCACTTCCCCACACCCAGTCTTCAGCCCGCGCCACTACGCCGGCCCGTACCGGGTTGCGCTCCACGTACCGACAGACGGTATAGAAATGGTCATCATCCTGGACCGGAAATGCTTTGAAGCGCTCTTGATACACGTGCCCCTGACCGTCGCTGTGACGGGCTTTGTGCCATCGCCGCACATGCGTGGATGTCATCTGCTGCATGAAATGCGAGAGTTGACCGTCCAACGCGGGCCAGAGCACGAAATGCCAGTGATTCGGCATCAGGCAATAGACCAAAATGCGCATGGACAGGATCAAGAGCGTTTCCTGGACCACGCGAATGAACGCTTCGTAGTCGTTCGGTGTGTGAAAGAGCGTTTGTCGTCCATTTCCCCGGTTGAGAACGTGGAAAATGTTTCCTCCGGGAAAAACGCGTCGTCCCCGCGGCATGCTGGTGCTTCCTTGTGGCTGAACCTCTGGCACACGAACGGACCGCGCCCGCGGCGTCCGATCGTTGTCACGCTTCACGAGGACCACTCCCCACGGCCCTCTCTCCCTAAAATCACCAAGTGGATCCTCCACCCCTCAGGGCGCACAAGAAATTTGCAGGAATGAGACGGATTGTCGCGTCGCGGTGACACGCTCTGATAACCTATGTCTCCCCTTTTGCCACCATAAATGTCCCTGTCCCCTTTTGCACTTCGACCACACCATGGCGTGTCTGAAATCGGATACAATCGGATTCCATCGGGCGTCGAGCGAGTCGGCCCGGAAGGCGACCTTGGTTACCGGACCGTTGGTTCAGGGTTTTGGGAACCTGCGAGCCACCCGGTGGCGGGTGTTAGGGATTTCGCCGCTGTTGCCGTGGCGGGTCCGTCGTTCGATAAATCCGATGAGGCCGCGGCGAGAAGAAGGGGTTTCCGAATCGTTTTCGACGTTCCTTTGTTCAGTTAGTGGGAGAGTGAGATGATCCGAGTACGAAGTATGGTGAACATGGCGCTGCCGTTGCTGTTGATCGCATTACTGGTGAGCTCTGCCCAGGCTCAACAGCAACGCCGTGGCACACGTGGACCGCGAGGCAGCAGCATGCTTGGCATGCTGCGTTTGGACCAGATCCAAACGGAAATCAAATTGACGGAGGCACAGAAGTCCAAGGTGGATGCAGTGGCCGAAGAAATCATGGATGCCATGCGCGACCAGTACTCTCAGCTCCGCGATATCGAGGATCGTGCCCAGCGGAATGAGAAGAGGAACGAGTTGGACAAAGAGGTCGACCGCAAAGCGCGTGAACAGTTGCGTGATGTACTGGAACGTGAACAGGTGATGCGGTTCTATCAGATTTACATGCAGGTTCGCCCTGCACTGGAAATTCTAGCCATCGAACAAATCGCCAATCGATTGGAAGTCACCGACGAACAGAAGATGAAATTGGCCGAAGTCAAGAAAGAAATCGAGGCCAAGCAGGCCAAGCTGTTCGCGGAAATGCGAGATGCAAGCCAAGAGGACCGTCGCGAACTGTCTGCGAAGTATCGCCAGCTTGGTACCGACGCGAATGAGAAGGCAGTCGGCGTTCTGACCGAAGATCAGAGAAAGAAGTTCGATGAAATGAAGGGAGAGAAATTCGAACTGCAAATGCGACAGGGCCGATCGTAAGGCTCGTAAGGACCAGCGCAGTATGTAGTGTCATCTCGTGGGACAGGATTGCATCCTGTCCAGACAGGTTGAAAACCTGTCCTACGGCGGTTGTCGAAGCGTCGGTCCTGAATGGCGGGCCGTCTTTTGTCGTTCCATTTCCCTGGAACCCAAACGGTGCTGTTCGGCAAAAACGGCAGCACCGTTCCTGGGGCACCGTTGCCGGGGTGCCGGTCCGGAAGATTCAACGGTTGCGGCAGCGACAGGCCCGACCGTGGTCAAGGGCAAAGGCCTTGAAGAATGACTACCGAGCCTGGTCCTCATACTCCTCGGCCCCGTAAGAAATCGAGTATTCTTTCGTTTCGAAGTTCACAGTTACGGTCGTGCCGTCACTGAATGTCGTACGTTGCTTGCGCCACGTACCGTCCAGGAACTCATGCGACGTCATCTCCATCAGGCCGCAGCGACGGGCCAGCTGTGCCGCCTCCAAAACTCGGGAAATCTGCTCACTGGTGGCTCCCGGATGGGCATAAGGTAACCCTGCGTTCAACAGACAATGCAGCCTCCCCGCATCGCCGTTCGGGATGCCCCAACCGCCGTTCTCCCCCATGTCCCACGGTGTCAGCAGGGAATCGTGATAGACCAGGTTGAACAAGGGAACGGGAATCCCCGTGGCATCACCTCCTCCGATATTCGGCGACGTCGAGTAGGGTGCGTGATGGACGAGGTCAATGGAACGCACCAGGTAGTCCGTCGGTTCCTCGCTGCTGACTACATATCCGCGGGCCCGCAGCAAGTCAAAGCAATCACGACGATATTCCGCACATTCGGCTCGAGTCACTGGATGAGCTGGCTGAGCACTTTCTTCCAACGGCACCACGGAAAACACATCCAGATAAGCGCCTCGCACTTTCACGCCGTGCGCATGCGAATAGATCGTGATTGCGCCGCACATAATCCGGAGCAAATCGTGGACTCAGTATCGTCTGCGGCCCTCCACACCACGTGCTGTGCTCCTCGCGACTGCCGTTGATCCGAGTCACGGTCAGGCGGTCATCAAAAGAAACTGCGTTGAGATAAAAATCGCGGTATTGGTCATGGACGGCGAACAGGTACCCAAGTTCCTCGCAAGTGTCCGCAAACCGCTTCAATCCGTCCCAACCACCTTGTTCTTGTCCTACCGGCATCACGTCGGGATGACCGTTGTCGTACCCATAAAAGCCCCAGCCGTCCAGGTGTACGTAGGTATGCTCAATGCCCTTTTCTTTGAGCTTTCGTAGTCCCTCGGCCAGTTGGTCAAACGTGGTGAGTGCGTGATTCGCTTCGATTCGGTCCTTGTTGAACAGACTCGCCTCACGCACGAAATGATACAGCGATCCAAGATGCACAACCGGCTTGCCAATCACTTCATCCAGGGCTGGCGTGCGCGTCAACTTCTCGCGCAGTGACACAAAATCCCCTCGTTCCCGCACGCACCGACGGAAGCGTTTCGCCATCGTCACGTATGTGGCGGCATCGTCAAGCACGTAGCGGATAGTTCGCAGGTAACCGAATCTGCCTAGACTCGCATACCACAGAGGCGCAATGCGCGTCGGGCCGCCTGCAGGGTGAACGTATCGGCCGCCCGCATCTGCAGGGGTCTCGACGATCGCCTGGACTCCATGCCCATCGTGAATCTGTCCCCACCACGGCAGGTAAAAAGATCGAGAGTTGACCAGATCCTCGCCTGATATGGCCTGCGGCCAATTGCCCGGCACCAACATCCCCTGCATCCGCGGTATCACTGTCAGATCGGTCGCAGAGTTGCCCAATTCAATGGCCGTGGGCCAGCGGACATGTTTGAGAATCGCTCCTGTGTCTTGAGCGGCCAGATCAAAAACCACTTCGTTGCCGATCACGGACGTCGTCCAGCGCACGGTAAAGTCTGGCCTATCAGGAAACTGCTCGAAAGTCAGCAGACATCCCACACTGTAGCCGGTCCTGAACGGCGCTGCGGTGATCCGTTGTGCACTGGCCAGCGATACCGCGCCATCCTGGAAAGTAATGTCATCCTGTGCTGATGGAAGAAATCGCCACGATGCCGCACCGGCAAGGATCTCCATCGCCAGATCGCCACGCTGAATCGCCAGTTCCACATCGGGCGTTTTGATGCGCCACGACTCCGGAGACTCCTCGAACGATCCCGGTGCGATCGTGGGACGCTCCGCAGCACGCTGCCACAGCCACATGCGCACATCATCGATGGCCACGTAGAGCGCATTGAAGGCTGCCGAATCCTTTGCACCTTGCTGCAACCGCGCGCGCAAGTCTGCCAGTTTCGCTTGCTTCTCTCCCTCCAATGCTGCGGGGACGGCAATCCCTTCCAAACGATCCACATGACCGATCAAGGTCTGGACCCGAGGCACCAGACCATCGTCCCCGGCTACGAGCATCACAGATAGCATAATCGCTGTTAGCATCGTGTTCTCTCCTTGAGTTTCACAAATGGTGTGGCAGCAAGTCGCTCGCCGTGACTCACCATCCCATACCGACCACATTGTCGCCTACAATTGGCAAGACGATGATCACGATGCTGCCCATTGAATCAGAGCAACGATAGCCAGTAACAGAGCCGCGCTGCCAAAGACGGGTGCCGCGCGACGAGCGCGGGTGATCCAGTCGCCGCTCCAGGGCAGTACGCGAGCTAACCCGAAACGAGTGAGGAGTGTCATCATCGAGGCGGACACGAGAAGGTCCAATATCCGTTTCGACCATGCTTCAGGGAACGTGGAGTTGATACGGGCCCAACCTATCGAACTGGTGAAGAGAATCCCGGCACACATCGCGGCATATTGCCAGCCACCGCGCCACCGGCCGCGCGTCTGCCAGGCCATGAGGATCGACATTCCCAACAGCATCAGTCCCGCCGGGCAACTGGCCCAGTGCCCTGAGAGACCAAATAGGGCCTTACCTTCACCCATATCATCACAAGAAGGATCCAGCAGAATCCAAGCAATCAGCAGCACTGCCACGGCCGCCAAAACGGCCTGTGTCCAACAGAACCACTGCCCACGCCAGCGATCTGCGCCTCCCGGTATCTTCAACACGGCAGCGATAACGGGTAGACGCTGCCACGTCCATCCCAACTGGGCTGCCACCAGCAGCAGTCCAGTCAGCTCGCAGGTGCCTGTCCAGACGAAAAACCTTCCGGGCGACAGGTCGCGCTGGACTAACAACATGCCGTCGAGCATGAATCCCACTGCATATAGACCCCATAGCGGAAATCGTGCCGTTGCGTCCCACAGGTGAACCGTGATCGCCACACACGTCGTTGCCAGAGCCAGCCAGTCAAGCGGTTGCGGATCGTGGTGCGGACGATTCAATAGATCGTTGACTACGTAGACCGTCACGACCAACCCAAACAGCGCGGCCGCCAACGCGGCCAGCAAGTGCGAAGGCATGATGCCACACTGGTCAGATCTTTTGCCAGACACGCTAGTGCCGTATCGTGCCGCGAATATGGCCCATACTGCCGAGGCAGTCGCCAGGAAAACCACCATCACGGTAAGCAGCCGTGTGATCGTCCATTCGCCCGGCACCAGCCAAGCGACGACTCCGCACGTACTGTGCGTCATCCCGGTGACGACCGGGCAGTTGGTCAGTCGGTTCTGCGTCGGCCATCCCGAAGTGGTAGCTGGCAGCAGGATCGCCGCCATACAGCGAAACACAGGCGGTAGAAGACCTGGTAACATAACGCCTTACCTGACCACAACGACGCCATTCTTGATGAATCACTCTTTGACCACTGCTCGCCATACGACGGATTCAGCGGATGGGAAGCTCCACAAGAATATCGACTGGAGTCATTCACCACCACCGGCCATCGCGAGTCATGTCGGGCATGCGGATCTGACGGCTGTACCCATGGGAGCCGGTTTTTGGTGCAGTTCCGGTTGACAGAGCACATCAGTGCCGGGTGGAGTTTGTAGAAGAGGTGGTATTCCGAGGGTGAGTGTTGCAGGACGTTTTTTCGCCGATTGATTCAGCGGCTATTGGCACTACCCGATTCGCGGCGGTATCCTGGTCCTCAGGGCCGATGTCGCCCGTATTCTCTCCCAAATCGAATCCAGCGATCCCATCCACCGCCGAGCAGCATGAACCCCTGTGGGGATGCGGGCCGTCCGGTCAAATGGGGCGTTGGGAAAAAGTAACAAGTCAACAACTATGAAACATGCAATCCTCGTCCTCACCCCCCTGCTGCTGGCTCCGCTGGCAACGTTCGCGTCTGGCACGGAGGCGATGGCTGCGACGGTTCATTCGCTCGATGGCGACGGCTGGCGGATCGCGACCGACCCGAAGAACGAGGGACGCGAGGCGAAGTGGTTTGCTGCGCCGCGGGAGGAGGCCAAGCCGACGAAGGTGCCGTGGATCATCCAGGACGCGTTTCCCGGCTATCACGGCGTGGCGTGGTATTGGCGGGAGTTTGACGCGCCGACGAATCCCCACGCCGGCGGGCGGTATCTGCTGCGGTTCTGGGCCGTGGATTATCTGGCGGAGGTCTGGCTGAATGGGACGCGCGTCGGCGAGCACGAGGGCGGTGAGACGCCGTTTGTGCTCGACGTGACCGATGCGATCCGTGCCGGCGCGAAGAACCTCCTCGCGGTGCGCGTGCTGAACCCGACGCATGAGCGCATCGACGGGATCGTGCTGGCGGAAACGCCGAAGCAAGCACGCGTGATTCCCTACAACGCCGGCGCTGCCTACAACCACGGCGGGATCACCGGTTCGGTGGAGTTGCTCGCGACACCGGCCGTGCGCGTCGAGGATCTGTTTGCACGAGCCGAGCCGAAGACGGGTACGATCAAGATTCAAGCCAACGTGCGCAACGCGGCCAAGACGGCGGCGCGAGGCCGATTGGAGTTCACGGTCGCGCCGGCGGCCAGCGGCGAGACGTTGCGCGTGGTGGTGGTTGAGCGGGAGCTGGCGCCGGGCGACACGCTGGTCGAGGCGGAGGTGAAGATCGACCAGCCGCGGTTGTGGGAGCTGAATGATCCCTTTCTCTATCGCGTCACCGCGCGACGTGGGCGACGACGAGCGCTCGGTGCGTTGCGGCTTCCGCGAGTTCCGGTTCGAGAACGGTTTCTTCCGCCTCAATGGCCGGCGCATCTTCTTGCGCTCGACGCACACGTGCAACCATTTTCCCGTCGGCCTGAAGCTGCCGCCCGATCCCGACATGGCTCGGCGCGACCTGCTCGATCTGAAGGTGATGGGATTCAACATGATCCGGTTCATCTGGGGCGGCGCGGAGCGATATCAACTCGACCTCTGCGACGAGATCGGGCTGATGGTCTATGAGGAATCGTTCGCGTCGTGGCCGATGCAGGACTCGCCGAAACTGGCCGAGCGTTGGGAACGTTCGATTTCCGAGTTGATCCGCCGCGACCGCAATCATCCCAGCGTGGTGATCTGGGGACTGCTGAACGAGGTCCGGGACACGCCGCACTTCCGTCTCGCGGCGGCCTCGTTGCCGCTGATTCGCCAGCTCGACGAGACGCGCATGGTGTTTCTCAACAGCGGCCGGTGGGACTTGGCCGGCGTGAACGATGAGGTGTTCTCCAAGCTCGACATCTGGCACAGCGAAGCCGGCCGCGAACCGTGGGCCACGCTCAACCCGTCCGCCCAGCCGGTCGAGACGCCGTTCAACTTCACCTGGCCGCCTCGGCAGGTGGCCCTGCATCCGGGACCGCGTGGCGAGTACAGCGTCGTCCGCTGGACCGCGCCGGCGGCGGATCGCTACAGCATCGCCGCCACGTTCACCGGCTTGTTCAAGGCCACGACCGACGTGCATCTCTTCCACAACGGTCGGCCGCAGTTCACCGCGCAACTCAACATCGGCGGCAGCCCGAACACGGCCACGCACACGAGCGAATTGGCGCTGGCGAAGGGTGACACGATTGATTTCGTGGTCGGCTGGGGAAACGGCAACTACGGCAGCGACAGCACGGCGCTGACGGCGACGATCGAATCGGCCACGGGCCGCATGTTCGACCTGGCCGCGGATTTTCCCCGCGAGACAGAATCCCGCCGGGCCATGGTCGTGCGGCTGGCTCGCGCCGGGCGACAAACCCGATCCGGCCACGTTCGCCCTGTACACGGAGTCGAGATACAAATCGCGACCGCGTTTCGGCAGCCTTGCCAATCCCGGCTCCGTCGAGTGGGAGGACGTCGTGACCGACCAGCACAACTACCCGCGCGTGCCGCACACGGCGGCCACGATCCAGGGCCTGCGGAACTGACGGGCGGCGAACCGCTGCCGCTGTTCCTGTCCGAGTACGGCATCGGCAGCGCGGTGGACCTGTGGCGCGCGACGCGGCACTTCGAGCGACTCGGCAAGACGGAGGTCGAGGACGCGCAGTTCTATCGTGACAAGCTCGACCGCTATCTCGCCGACTGGAAACGCTGGAAGCTCGACGAGTTGTATGCGCGGCCGGAGGACTTTTTCGCGGAGAGCCTGCGCAAGATGGCGGGCCAGCGCACGCTCGGACTGAACGCGATCCGCTCCAACCCGAACATTGTCGGCTACAGCCTCACCGGCATGAACGACCACGTCAGTTGCGGCGAAGGGCTGACGACCACGTTCCGCGAACTGAAGCCCGGCACGGTGGACGCGATGTTCGAGGGCTTCGCGCCGTTGCGGTTGTGCCTGTTCGCCGAGCCGGTGAATGTCTATCGCGGCACGCGCGTCCGCTTCGAGGCGGTGTTGGCCAACGAAGACGCGCTGGTGCCCGGCGAATATCCGGTGCGACTGCTGGTGGTCGGCCCGCAGAACCAGCGCATCTTCGAGAAGACCGTGAACGTGACCATCGGGAAGGAATCGCCCTTCGCGTTGCCCATCTTCGCGGAAGACGTTGTGGTGGATGGCCCGTCGGGCCGGTATCGGTTCCTGGCCTCGTTCGAGCGCGGTGGCGCGGCGACGGGCGGCGAGACGGAGTTCTACGTGGCCGACCCGGCGGAGATGCCGGCGGTCAAAACCGAGGTCGTGCTGGCCGGCGATGACGCCGAGTTGGCAAAGTGGCTCGGCGATCACGGCATTCGCTGCCGGGCGCTTGCCGCTGGCGAACCGGCGCCGCGCGAGGTGATTCTCGTCTCCAAGACGCCGCCGGCGTTTGAGGAACTGTGGCGGCGAGTCGAGCACGGAGCGACGGCGGTGTTTCTGTCGCCGGACGTTTTGAGGAAGGGCGATCAACCGCTCGGCTGGCTGCCGCTGGCGAACAAGGGCACCGCGACGCCGATTCGCGGCTGGCTCTACCTGAAGGACGAGTGGGCAAAGCGTCATCCGATCTTCGACGGCCTGCCCGCCGGCGGGCTGATGGATTACACGTTCTACCGCGAGATCATTCCCGATACGGTGCTGGCCGGTCAGGATCCGCCGGCCGAGGCCGTGGCCGGCGCGATCAAGGCATCGCAGGATTACTCGTCGGGACTGATGCTGGCCGTCTACGAATCAGGCGCCGGACGGTTCATCCTGAACACACTGCTGATCCGCGAAAACCTCGGCGCCAATCCCGCGGCCGAGCGACTGCTGCGCAACCTGTTGAACTACGCGGCCAGCCAATCCAAGTCGACATCCTCGCGCCCCGAAGGAGGCGTCACACCATGAATCGCTTTCCACTCCTCACCTCCTCACCGCCCCCTGCTGCTCGCTTCGCGGGCCGCGCTGCACGCCGCCGAACTGGAACTTACTTTGCCGCTTGATGATCAGTTCATCCAGCGGACTTCGCGCGAACAAGCGACAGGATGCGAACCTGTAACCTCGGCTCCGGAGGCCCCCGAGTCTCGTGGGTAGTGCCCGCGACGAAAGTCGCTGCGCCCGTATACCTGAGGAATCAGGGAAAAATAACTCCACCTTGTTCCCTCGCCCCTTTGGGGAGAGGGTCGGGTGAGGGGTTAGCAAATCTGGAAGTTATTCTTCCCGCGCAGCTTGGGGCCCTGTGGCCACAGGCCAGACTTTGAGCACCTGCTTTCCGCCCGCGGACCATTCAAAGGGGCCTGGGAAAGGGCTCTTGGCGTTTCTCTTGTTGCCGAAGTAATCGGTGTCCAGTCGGTACGGTGAACCGTCGGGCTGGAGATAGGGCAGGTCGGGAATCTTTGCCTTGCCGAGCAAGTCGGTCGTCACCAGCGGACGCGACGCCGGTTCGGCCCAAGCCCTGTCGAGCGTGATCTCCAGGTACAGGCCGTCGGGCTTCTCGATCAGCTTGATGCCAGGGTCGAAGTCCGGACGCAGCAGCGGAGACTCTTCGCTCGGCGACGGTTGGGCCTCGTTCAGAAACACGTTGCCCTTCATCCATGACGGCAGTCCCGCTTTGTCGTAGCCGTCGAAGCCGCGGTTGACGAGGAGGTTGTTGTAGAACCGGTCGTCGCCGCCGGGGATGTTGTGCAGGCCCGCGACGGCCGTCGAGTGAGCTTTCATGAACGGCGTGTCGCGTCTCAGTTCATTGTGAAACAGAACGCCGGCGAGAAACAGGTTGTGGGCGTAGGCTCCGCCCTGCGACACGTCCAGAACGCTGTGACGAGACTGCCAGTGGGTTTCCGACTTGCCGGGAAACCGGGACAGGCAGATATTGTGGTCCACCATGAACGGGCCGTGATTGACTTCGAAGAACAGGTCCTGCGAGCCGTCGTTGTCGTGCAGCAGGTTGCGGGTGACGCGGGCGCCCTGGGCCATCCAGTCCAGCCAGATGCCGCGGGTGCGTCCGATAGATGTGGTTGCCGCTGATCTCGGTGTCGATGGCGGCATGGATCTTGATGCCGGCCATCTCCGCGCCGGTGAACAGCCGTCGCATGTGGATGTCATGAATGTCGTTGCCGGTGATCCGGCTGAAGATCGCGCCCAGGCTGCCGACGATGCCCGCCTGCTCGCAATGCGCGATGTGGTTGTTGCGCACGATGTGGTGGCCGATGTTGTCCTTGGACCAGCCGTTTTCCAGGGCCCGCTCGATGGTCTTGACGTAGCCTTCGGCCGAGTTCTGCGAGGTGTTGTCCCACTGGTCGCCGTACTTTCCCAGCGTGATGCCGACGCAAGTCGAGTAGCGGATGTCGTTGTTCTCGATGATCCAGCCTTTGCTCCAGTGGGTGCCGATCAGGCCGATCTGTTCGGCGGTGGGCGGGGCCCAGGGCGTGGCGGCGTGCATCATCGTGAAGCCGCGCACGGTGATGTAATTGACGCCCGGCTCGTCGGGATAGAACACGGTCTGGCGGACGTTGATTTCGACTTGTCCTTGATTCGGATCGACGTCCTTGAATTGCGCCCAGATCGTGGTGCTGTCCTGATCCACTTGGGCAAACCACAGCGGCGTGTCGCCGGCGGGCTGGAGCACCTCGTCCAGTTTGGCCGCTTCGGTCAGCCAGTGCCGTTCAGATAGACCGCGCCGGTGTGATGTTCGCGTCCCTTGGCGTTGAACCAGTCGCCGCGAATCAGGTCGCTGTACGGATTGAAGTCGCCGAAGAAGCCGTTGGCGATCGTCACCTTCCAGGTGTCGTGTTCCACCTTCTGCCAGCCCTTGACCACTTCCGAGCCCTTGATCACCACCTTCTCGCCCGGCGCGGCCTGATAGGTGATGCGCTGCTGATCGGACGTGCCGCCGCGCGGCGGCGTCACCCGTTCCCGGTACGTTCCCGCGTGCACCGTCACCACGTCGCCCGGCTGAGCCAGCCGCGCGGCGGCCGAAATCGTCTTCAGCGGCTGCTGCGCGCTGCCACTCGTTGCCATCGTCTCCGGTCACCGAGACATGGTACTCCCGAGCCGCTGCGCCCAAAGTCGTGAGCGCTAATACGCTCAGTGCGATTCCCATTGCTGCAATGCGTGTCTTCATGGTTCACATCTCCTGGTGGCTGTCTTCCTCGGCAGATCCCGAGAGCAACATGGTAGCATATCCATTCGAGCGATGCGCGCGGAGGTGGCCCAGAGACTTTCACCAACCCTCAAGCAGTTAAACGAGCATCGCTCTGCCGCCACGTACGAAGGAGCCCACGAATTGGAGTCCGTGTTGAACTTATCGCGGTTCGAATTACGTTGGATGTCCTCCAGAAACGTGCTGGACACGACTGCTGACGATGCAATTCCGAGTGACGGTGCCACTGCCCGCAAGCCGGGTCGGGGCGGTTCGGGTGACGGCGGCAGCTCGTCACGCGGCCCTTCGGCATCAAGCCGCTGGCCCAACATTCGTGAAACGTAGATCGACTTCATCGAATAGGTAGTCGCGATATCTGCGCAGCTGGCGGGCTCTTCTGCAGTCTCGCCCGGTCACAAGACAGATCACCACGTACAATGGCAGCATCAGCGGGGCCAATAGGAAGCCATTCAGGGCCGTAGCCAGGCTGAGCCAACCCCGCTTGTCCTTCAATCAACCCGCACCGCGTACCCGTTTGAGCGCGTCACCAAGGCAGTACAACATGTATATCCAGCACAGGCGACAATAGACGAAGAGAAGCGTCATATCGGCACCGCTTGATCGCCGTCACGGCATTCGGTTTCCGAGGCCGGTCCGCGAGTCCCCGTTTGACTACGCCTGCGGACAAGCTACATAGCTGATAAGCCGCAAAGTTGGCATCACGGGCCCGACCCGGGCCGAGTATTCGTTCATTAATCCGCCATGGTGGTTTCATGAGCACTCCCGTAATCGAGCTAGAATGCGCAGACTATTGGAGAAATTCGGAGAAGATCGCCCCGTCTTTCACGGTCGATTGTCCCGTGGGCTGCGGCGTACCCGTTTCTTTCAGGTGTTCGCCTGTCGAACTGGCTTCTTATGCCTGGAACTTACGTACCAGAAACGTGGCGATTTTGATCCCCTCGCGTTTTTTCGTTGGATGGCTGCGATTTGGTTCGGCCCGCTGGCAATAATCGCTCAGGTGATCATGGCGAGAAAGAGCGTACGGCACGAAGCGGCGCTGGATCTGTCCAGTGCAATGCTCGGCAATGAAGAAGTTGTTGAGCTAGCCCGCGAGCGCAAGCGGAGTTTTGTAGCCCGATACGATGACATGCAATCGGCGCACATTGAGCCTCCTGGTGAGTTCGAGCGATTTCTTTACGGTAACCATTATCAAGGAACCGTTACCTTTCGCGAAAAGACCGTCGGCAAAGTCACCATCCATATTTATGACCGGCAATGCATGGACACGGCAATAGACGCGTTTTCGGAACGTCTCAGCGACATCGCGGAGATCCGGGCGGAATTTGATCTCCGACAGCGACGCTTCATCGCTAAGCGTTAGCCAATGCAGGAGATTCTCGCCAACAGATCGGCCGCGTTTGCTTCGCAAAAGAGAACGAGTTAAGCAAGACAGGGAAGTCTGCGAGAAGTTCGTAAGAATTAGATGGATGGCTGCGTCGCGGTGACACGCTCTGATGACCTATGTCTCCCCAGTTGCCACCATAAATGTCCCTGTCCCCTTTTGCCCTGCCAAAAACTGATTGCGAACCGGTCTGGAGACCTCTAGACTGTCGGTTACGCTGGCAACCGAACGGCGGGTCCTGCCGCTGTCCCTTCTGTTTTGACGGATTGGAAAACCTGGCCTAGCTTACCGATTGGACCTCTCATGCGATCGACCATTCCGGGTGCGCTTTGTGCGCTGCTCTCACTCTGTTGTCATTTTACGACCGTGTCACCGTTGTGCGCTGAATTGCGAGTGGGGGCGGCCAAGGTCGACGTCACGCCAAATCAATTGCCAGTGCTGATCAATGGCGGCATGACCTCGAACTCGGCCGATCACGTCACGACCCGCATCAATGCTCGCGCTCTTGTCTTGGACGATGGAACCGAGCGGCTGGCGATCATGGTGGTCGATAGCTGCATGATGCCGCGTGTATTGCTCGACGAAGCCAAGCAACTGGCTTCCACGCGCACCCAGCTCCAGCCCGATCGCATTATGATCTCGGCCACTCACACGCACTCCGCCCCCTCCAGTATGGGAGCCTTGGGGACCGACGCCGATCCGAACTACGTCCCCTTGCTGCGGCAGCGACTAGTCGAAGCGCTGGTCGCGGCTGAAGCGAATCTGGCCCCGGCGCGAGTCGGCTGGGGCTCGGCGCAAGCACCGCAGTTCACTGCGCTGCGGCGATGGGTTCTCCGCCCCGATCGGATCGCCAATGATCCGTTCGGTAATCCAACGGTCCGCGCCAACATGCACTCCGCCAGCGATCCCGAGAACGCAACAGGACCGACGGGCCCAGAAGATCCCGAACTGACGATGATCGCCTTTCAGACGCCGGAAGGTCGTCCCATCGCGACACTCGCCAATTTTTCCATGCACTACTTTGGCGACAAGCCGATTAGCGCGGACTACTATGGGCAGTTCTGCGATGGACTCGAAAGACACATGCTCGCCGATAGCCCCGCGTCTTCGGACACTCCCTCAGCGGTGGCTATCATGTCGCACGGTTGCAGCGGCGACATCTGGAAAAAGGACTATTTGACGGCGGTACCCGAGGCGGATTTTGCCATCGGTGAATTTACGCAAGGGTTATTGGCGATTGCTGCCAAAGCCTATGAGACCATTGAATTCCAGCCCGACGCCGACTTGGTGATGCGTGAAGCGCGTTTGCCAGTGCGTTATCGCGTTCCCGACGCACAGCGATTGCAATGGGCTCAACAGATTGTAGCCGAGATGGGAGATCGACTGCCGAAGGAGCAACACGAGATCTATGCTCGCGAACAGGTTTACCTACATCAGATGCAATCGACCGAAATCGTCGCGCAAGCCATTCGGATCGGCGAGATGGCGATTGCCAGCACACCCAACGAGACCTATGCGCTGACGGGTCTGAAGCTGAAACTGCAAAGCCCTCTCGAGAAGACGATGGTGATTGAGCTCGCTAACGGTGGCGATGGCTACATCCCACCACCAGAACAACATTATTTGGGGGGCTATAACACCTGGGCCGCCCGTTCGGCTGGCTTGGAAGTCACCGCCGAGCCGCGCATCGTGGCCACCGACCTGCAATTGCTGGAGCAAGTGTGCGGCAAGCCGCGCCGGGCATTCTCGCAATCCACCGGCTCCGCCGCCAAGGCTCGTCTCGCACTCAAGCCGCTTGCGTATTGGCGGCTCGATGAAATGTCGCCCGTATCCGCGCGAGACGCGAGCGGGGCTAACCGGTCGGGCGAATACGAACCGGGCGTCGTCTTTTTTCTTGACGGTCCAGACAAGTATACGCAGGGAGAGGAGCTGAACCGGTGTGCCCATTTTGCCGGTGGTCGATTGCGGGCTAACCTGCCGCAGCTGGGTGAGGACTTTACCGTCGTGATGTCGTTTTGGAATGGCATGCCCGTCAATGCCCGCGGGGTCGCGGGCTGGATGTTTTCTCGCGACTACGAATACACGACCAGCGCACGCGGTATCCATCTCGGCCTGGCCGGAGCGACCGAGCGGCCCGGTTGCCTGCTCCTGCAATGCGGCACGGCTCAGCCCGCGTTCGGCAAAACGGCAGTTCCTCGCTGGCAGTGGGCGACCACCGTGCTCGTCAAGCAAGGACGCCACCTGCAGGTCTATCTCTCAGGCAGCAATTCGCCCGAGATCGATTTCGAGCTGCCCGCTGGGGATGCGGGTCCAGCCAGTATCGCCGAGTTGTTTTGGGGTGGTCGCAGCGACAACGATTCTAACTGGGAAGGCCGCTTGGACGAGATCGCCATCTACGATCGCCCGCTCGATCCCCAGCAGATTAGCTCGCTCCTCGAAAAGTAGCGATTGCGGTCCGACGCTGGTATGATGCACGGGTCTCAGACGACGTGGCCCTGGCGCGATGCGCCGCGCCGCAGCCGGCTGAGGATACGGGAAGTGACCACTATTGCTCGCCGCTTTCAGCGGCGAAACGCGAGCAAGCGATCCTGCAACCAATGAAAAATAGACGGAGGCAATGACTATGATTCGAGAACTCACACTGGTCCTTATCGCGGCTTTGCTGTTGGCTGCCGCAGCCCCCTTCGCGTTGGCTGACAAACCGAACATCCTGTTTATCTTTTCCGACGACCATGCGCAACATGCGATCTCGGCTTACGGATCGCGAGTGAATAAGACGCCACATCATCGACCGTCTCGCGGTCGAGGGTGCTCGCTTCACACATTGCTTCGTCACGAACTCCATCTGCACTCCCAGCCGCGCCACGTTGCTCACCGGCCAGTATTCGCACCTGAACGGCGTGCCGGTCTTCAACCGGTTCGACGGCTCGCGCGATACGGTTGCCAAACACATGCAGGCCGGTGGATATCACACCGGCATGATCGGCAAGTGGCATCTGGGCAGCGATCCGACGGGCTTCGACCGCTGGATCGTGCTCCCCGGCCAAGGGGCGTACTGGGATCCGGCCTTTCTGGTCCCCGGCCATAAGCTCACGATCAAGGGGCACACCACGGATATCATTGGTGATCTGGGCGTCGAGTTTCTGGAGACGCGACCGAAGGACAAGCCGTTCTTTCTGATGCTGCACCACAAAGCTCCGCATCGCGCGTGGGAACCTGATGAACGCAACAAGGCACTTTTCAAGGACGCAGTCATCCCGGAACCCGACACGCTTTGGGACGACTACGCGACCCGCCCCGCCGCGCTGCCGGAAAATCAACAGACGGTGGCGCACGATCTAACGCGGCGCGACTTGAAGCTGGAACCCCCGCCGATCTGAAGGGCCCGGCACGCAACCAGTGGTTCAGCAGAAACCGACGGAAGTCACCGTCGGATGGTAAGACGCTCATTGGCAAAGATCTTATCAAATGGAAATACCAGCGCTACATGCAGGATTACCTGGCCTGCGTACAGGGTGTCGACGATAACGTCGGAAAAATACTTGACTATCTCGATCGGACAGACCTTGCCAAGAACACCATTGTCATTTACGCCGCCGACAACGGCTGGTATCTCGGCGACCTCGGCCTGTACGACAAACGTTTCATGTATGAACCTGGACTGCACGTTCCACTGCTCGCTCGCGGACCCGGCGTCAAGGCGGGCATCACGCCGGACCAGATGGTCGCCAACATCGACTGGGCTCCCACCTTTTTGGATCTCGCCGGCTTGAGCGTGCCCGACTCGATGCAGGGCCGCAGCCTGGCCCCGCTGCTGCGAGGCGAGTCACCTGCCGATTGGCGTAAGACCTTCTACTATCGCTACTACCACAGTCCCGGCCATCACAACACGGCGGCTCATTACGGCGTTCGCACGGCCACGCACAAGCTGATCTACTACTGGGACAAGAACGCCTACGAACTGTTCGACCTTACCTTGGACCCAACCGAGCAGCACAATCTGCTCTATGCCGACTCCGACGCGAACAAGCCCGAAGTCGCCGGGATTTTCCAGGAACTGAAGGCCGAAATTGTCCGCCTGCAAAGCGAGTTTCGCGACGAAGGGCAATATGCCGACCCGGAGACCTGGCCCAAAGGAAGTGCCGACGGTCCCTTTCAACGACAAACAACCCATCGGGATCAAGACCATTGCCGAAGCCATCGCGGCTTCTGGGAATCCCTGAGCCGGGAAGAAATGGGGAGTGGTATGGCGCGTTAAAAAGGTGGTGCTGGACGGCCATTCGCTTTATCCCGCTCGCGTTCCGTATCTCCTTCGAGCAACCCCCCGAGCTTGCTCCTTCTCCCCCGTGGGGGAGAAGGTGGCCGAAGGCCGGATGAGGGGGTCCGCTGTGGTGGTCCAGCGATTCTCCATAGCCCTGCTGGATGGAAGTGTCTGCTTTGTATTCCACCCGAATGGGTCCTATGAAATCGGTGGACCAGCCACGGATGGTTTTTCTGAACGACGTACCTGCCGCGAGGAGTTGCTCTGTTGGTGAGACGGACAAGCCATACAGATCTCCGACCGGCAACTCCCATTCCCCAACCGGTTCTCCTGTATCCGAATTCCATTGCCGAATCTTTGAATCGTGGCAGACAGTGGCCAGCGTGCAGCCGTCCTGAAGGAAAGCGATGGAAGAAACCGGCTTCGGATGCAGCGGGCAGAGCCGTCGGACGGCGGGCCGGCGTAGATCCCACAACTTCACCGAGTGTCCGACCGACGCGGAAGCCAAAGTGCACCCGCCCGGAGAAAACCTGATCGACCAGAACCGTCCCGCGTTTCCCAACAGCAGGCTGCGAAGGCTACGAGTTTGTACGTCCCAAAGACGAAGCCGCAAATGCTCTTGCGCTGCTGCCAACAGCGCACCATCTGGAGAAAAAGCGACCGATCGCCAGTTCTGGGTGTGCGTCGTTAGTGTCGCCAACTCCTGAAGATCGGGAACGCTCCAGAGCTTGACGGGACTCATGTAGCGGAGCGTGCCCAGCGTGGCACCCGCGATTCCGGCGACCATCGCTTCTAGAGGCGGGCCTTGATCAGGGTGATGGAGTGCGCGGGAAAGGAATACTCCAGGTCCGGCGCAAGGATCAGATCGGCGCGTTGCTGTACCCGCACATTGTCTGCCTGCTGGAAGGAATTCTCGGTATCCAGTTGCTCGGCATTGAGCTCGAAAACGGCCGCTGTTGAGGGACCAGCGAGTCCGCTGAGCTGGATCTCGGCCTTGATGTCACGCCTCTCGTGAAGATTGGCAACCATGAGCGAGATATCGTCGTCTCCCCGGGTAGCAGAGACGTCCAGATACGGCATCGGCTCGGCTGTTTCCGGCACAGTGTTGTCGCCGATCCCTGGTGGCTCGATTTTCACAGCAAAGGTCTCTGTATCGACGTGCGTCTCCAGCAAGCGGGAACCGCAGTGACGGCTATAGAGTTGCAGCGTGTAGTACATGGTCTGGCGGAACATCCCGGTATCGTTGGTTCGGATGGGCGCCACGACGTTTACGATCTCGGAATAGTTGGCAAATTTCACCAGATCGGCATTACGTTGAAAGAGATTCAGCACGGTGGCTAGCCAGAGCGCGTTGCGCAGATTGAAGGATAATTCGAAGCGATGATTGTCGGGGCCCAGACCGGAACCCCAATCCCGGACAATGTTGTACTCGTTGAAGGCGATGCCGATCTCCTTGTTGAGCTTCTGCTCGCTGCGAACAGTCTCGATGACGGCCCGCGTCTGCGAGATCATGTGCTCCAGGGTCCGCGCTGTACCCAGCACTTCACGATAGCGTTCCGGCCTCTCGCCAACATATCGATGAATCGCCACGTAATCGATCACGGGAGCCAAACGTTCGAGCATCGGTCGGTCCCAATCCGGCTGGCCCAGGCCGCAGGCCGTCAGCTTGATGGACGAGTCGATTTGCTTCATCGCCACGGCGAACAAGAACGCGCGATCGGCATAACTGGCAGCGCCCTGGCCGTTCGGCGGATAGAAGACCCACGCCTCATTGTCCAATTCCCAATACTTCACGCCTAAAGGGTCAGCATGGCCGTGCAGACGTCTCAGGTTCGCATAATGGGTGTCCGTGTCCAAATTACAGTACTCAAGCCAGCCAAGCGCTTCGTTGACGGTGCCATGCAGGCAATTGACCACGATCTGCGGTTCCGCTCCCAGTTGCCGGCAGTAGTCGATGAACTCAGCCGTTCCAAAATGATTGCTCTCTGTCTGTTTCCAGGGAACGTTGAGCTTCTGCGGGCGCGAGGCTTGAGGGCCTACACCATCCTGCCAGTGATAGTAAGTGGCAAAGAACCCACCGGGCCAACGAATGGTAGGCACCTGGAGTTCCTTGAGCGCTTCCAAGACATCTTGGCGGAAGCCGTTGGTGTCGGAAAGCGGCGAGCCTTCCTGATAGATTCCCTCGTAAATGCAGCGTCCCAAATGTTCGGCAAACAGACCATAGATCTTCCGGTCGATGGTGTGGATTGGACGGTCCAGGTGAACCGTGATGCGGGAAGTACCGGCCGGACCTGCAGCTATCAACGGGCTCGAGGCCATGGAGCGCATGACCGGCAGTGCCGCCGCGCTTTGCACACAGCGTTTCAGAAAGGTTCTGCGATCGGTTTTCATGTAGGCCCTCCCGCTGCGGAAGACGTCGCGTCGCGCATGTGCGCGGAATGCCGCCTGTCCGTGATTATGGCCTGAGTTGCCAGAATTGCCAGCACCGGCACCACCGCCGGGGGAGCGAATGATCGCCTGACGCGCCCGATTCTGCCGAGCTTGCGGTTCCTTGGGGGTGGCTACCACGCCCCACGAGGACCGCTCCCCACGGCCCTCTCTTCCTGGAATCACCAATTGGATCCCCAACCCCTCAGGACGCACAAGAAATTCGCCATATTGACACGGATGGTCGCGCCGCGGTGACACGCTCTGATAACCTATGTCTCCCCAACTGCCACCATAAATGTCCCTGTCCCCTGGTATGTCCCCAAAGCCGTTAAAAACAAATCGGAGGACTATCCCATCGCTTCTATTGGAGGAATTTGCCCCCCCTTCAATCAGGAGACTCTCTTGTTCTCCTCGTACGATGCCGTTGACACTGACGAAAGCTCGTCCCAGTTTGCCACGCCCCGCTTGCTGTAAGTCCGGTTCCATGCCGAGTTGGGGTGGCAATTTAGGAAATTTTTGAAGATTTCACAGTTTTTCACGCCCGCTTTTCCTCCTGATTCTCGATTTACTTTTCGGCGGGACGGACATGAAAGATTGCGTATGGCCATTTTCTGGAGAGGGGAAGGTCCCTGGAATCGCGGCAACGGGAGAACTCCCAAAGGTGCGAGACTTGATCACAGTGCTGATTCTGGTCGGGTTCGAGTTCCTGCTCCGCGCCTAAAGTTACTCGACGCGGTTGCGAAACGAGTCCCAGCAGTGAGCTCTGAGACTCCGCGGATCGCATGATCTTCCTGTTGGCTTCCCTGGCGACGAGTTTGCCTTCCGAATCACGTCCGTAGTTGTGTCGTGCACCATGCCTTTGAATACGAGCAATCAAAGAATGTGAGCGGTATAGGTATTGGTGGTTGGCTGTCCAGCGGTTGACCAGGGCCAACGTGTCTCGTCACGTAACCCATCAGTGAACTGCGCGGACGCGTGTGGGTTCGCAGCAGAACGGCTTAGACGATTGAAAACGTCACGCTGCAACCGACTGATGGCGATTGACTGATGACGAGCCACAAATATTTGTGAGACGCACAAGTCTAGTCCAGAGTGGGAGTATTAGTTCTTTGGGACTATTGCATTTAACTGCTGAAAAGTAACAATCTCTCGTTGCCAACTGCAAGACAATATGGAAAGAATGTCATTGACTGCACGGATGACGAGGCATGAACACGCGTCGTAGGAGTCCGTCAGATGGGGCACTCGTCGGTCCACGTCTTAATCTGTCACATGAGTCGCATTTTATGCGATTGTCTCTGTCTAAGTCTCAAGCAGTCTGGCTTCCATGCGTGCCGAGTATTAGACGATTGCCAACATTCACGAATTCGGGCAGCTGAATTCTCAGCTGATATCCTACTGCTGGATTCCGGCCTAGACGTTGTGAAGGCGGACGGAATCGTGGAGTCGGTGCGCCGGCAGAACCAGGATTGTCGTTTGCTTGTCTTGGTTTCCGGCCGTATGCGGGAGTCGCTTGCAGATCTAGTCTCATTACGAGTAGATGGTTGCATCACTGAAGAAGCGTCCTTGGCAGAATTGCAGGTGGCAATTGATACAGTCCTGAGCGGCGGTTCTTTCTGTTCACCTGAAGTCGCCAACGAGCTGTTTTTGAGGTTCGGCCGCTCTACAGGACACGAAAAATGGATGGAACATCTCGACAAGGTTCGCTTGACGCCTCGAGAACGTGAGATTCTGGAACTGATTGCCTGGGAGCGGATGGGCAATAAGCAGATCGCCCGGCGGCTGTGTATCTCGCTATACACCGTAAAAAACCACGTTCACAACATCATCGAAAAGCTGGGCGCGGATGACAGATACGACGCAGCCGAATTGGCTACGCGGAAGCACATGCTGCAAACGGTCCGCGGCTGAGCCAACGTCCAACTCTTCTCTTTGACACATCTTGCCGTTCGCACTCGATCCGAAACAGTACCAAGGATCTATTGAAACAATTCTAGCGTTGGGTCATTGTGAATTCCTACGGGACGCCATACAAACCAGACACTCCCGGAGAGCTCTTGCGATGGAAAAAGAGAGCCGTGGAATTCGGGTTGTACTCGACGTCCACCAACGCTTGTACCGCGAAATGCTCGAGAGTATCATCTCTCAGCAGACGGATATGACGGTCATGCCAAGCCGAACCGACGGCACCGAGGCCTCGCTATGGTGTGCCCTAAGGGCCGTACTTGATGAAGACCCACTCCAAGATCAAGATCAAGCTCAATCGCTTCCTGATGAGCGACTGGTGGTCATTGCATCGTTCGAGGAACACGAGTTTGATGATTTCCGCGGATCTTGCGACCGTCTGCTAACGGAGTTCCCTGGATTAATGATCGTCGCGATCAACTGGCACGCACAAAGACTGTGCGTGTTACGCAACGAGGTCCGTTGCGATCCGATTCCAAGCTCACTTCGGGTAATGATGTCGACAATACGCGACATGAAAGCGGCAACGCCGTCTTGAGTCGTGGCCAGCTGCCGACATCTACCGGTGCGTTCGAGGACCCATCTGGGTTCTGCAGATACGGACTTTGTGTACCCCCGCCTTGTCACGGACACAGATGTATGGCTGGCCGTCCTGGCAGCAAAACCCGTTGTACCCTTTGCATACGAACGTGCGGTCTTTGAGCACACCATGATCTGGACAGCAGTGCAGCCAGTAATGTCCGGGCCTGCAAAGGTCGGGCCGTAGCGTGAGGGTCGCACATTTGGGAAAACATCCTCGGACAGTGAGATAAACAACACCGTCCTTGCATGTTGCGCTGTAGCGTTTCACTCCATAGCACTTGAGTGGGGGGCAGGCACAGCAAGATTTACAGCACGAGCAGGTTGAACACGTCGCGCAGCCGGAACACGTTGGACACTTGGAACACGTCGCACATTTACAGCATGTCAAACACTCACAGCATGAGTCGCAGGTCCCAACCTGGGGATGATCGTCGTGGCGGTGTTGGTGATCGTGATGAAGATCTACACGCTCTGGTGGCGACTGTTGCCGCGGTGTGTCGTGATAATGGGGCTTCCTGTCAGCGTTCTCAAGACGGGCAATTCGATGCTCGAGTTCCTCAAATCGTTCATCTAAGCTACGCCTGATGTCTTGGCGGAGTTCTTTGCCGAGCTCCTTGATGGCAGCGGCGATCTCGTCATTATGGCTTTCGCCAGCGAAGAGAAAACTTGGGCCGCTAAGAGAAAGCGGAATCGCGAGCAATAGAATTACGGCTGATCGTATCACGGTACACTCTCCTTCGAAGATTATTCCAGCCGACGTCTGGCTGGAAAATTCAAGTTGAGTGTCCCGCTGCCATGATTATTGGCATTGATCACTGAGATTTCAAGCCAGGAACTAGCTCCTAAACTGATTCCGTCTCGAATCGCTCGACTAGAACTGCTAACGCGCAGCAGCGGGAGGCCCGGAAACCACTCCAACGACCGGACCCGTTCGTTGGGAAGCTCTGACGTGGAATGGGCTTCCAGCCCGTTTTGCGTGAATAGTCTAACGATGTGATTGACGGTTCAGCCGAAATTTCACAAACAAGTGAGGATTCGTGCCTCACGGTGTTTTGAGCATGTGCGATCTTCGACTGCGTGCGTTTACATCTCTGGCACCTGGGCTGCCGGCGCTCCACGGCGCATCCGCTGGCGGCGCACATGCCGCCGTTTGTCGTTCCACTCGCACCGGAAGTTCTCCACCGGCCGTCATCACGACTATGAACTGGCAGCATTCGCAGCATGCGAGGCAACCATTCCTGGCCTCACGCTCTACTGCTTGCCAAAGATCGGAGCCGGTACCTGGCTTCCAGCGTAAATCGTAATACCCGTTTTTACCATCGATCGGTAGCAGGGCGATCAGAGAACAATCAGGTAAGTTGCCCTCGATCCTGACAATAATGGCCTCGCATCCATCACCGCAGGCTCGTGCCGAGATCTTGGCCGTGTACTTGTCCGTGGATGCCTTCGTTTTTGATTCATTGCTGTCCGAATCGCAGTGACACGCGTCGGCCGCCGCTTTTCTGCATGGTGCGGCCGAGGCACATTCGGTTGCCTCACCAGGGCCTTGTAGGACAACGGTCGAAACAGCAAGAACCGACACTGCAATAGAGAAAAATCGAGATGTCACGGCACACTCTCCCATAGAAGGATTGATACGAACGAGTCGTCGTGGAGTGTCCCGGAGCCCCCAATATACATCGTTCGACCGAAGAATCGAGAACGAACTAGTCCGTTGCTTAGACCAAAAACGGACATGCCGAGCGATTTAATCCGATCGGGAACTCTCGTTTAATTAGGCGAAGAAGACGGCACCTCGACCGTCGCGGTTGCCGCCTGATACTCACACGCTCCAATACGAGAGGAGAATCAAGTGGCCCAGAAAGCAACTGTCGAAATCAAGGCCAAAGCGGGTAAGGAAGAAGTCAAAGGCTCGATCGACACAGAAGTTGAACGCGTACGTCGCGGTAATCGACGAAGTCGTCTGTGCGAATGGCAAAGCCAACATAGATCTTCTTGCGGGCCCAAGAGATTCCATCGATTTTCTAGTGATCCTGGCAGATAAGTACCAACGCGAGACTGCCAACGGCTGCACGCCGAAGGTCAACGGAAAACAGCCCTACATCAAATACGCGTTTCAGTGCGACCAAGTGGAACCGAAAGAAATGTACGAACTCAAACACGCTCAGTTATTTGCGGGCCAACTCTCGATGTCCAGTCTCCCGGATCGCCTGGATTCAGTAAAGATCCACAACAACTTGACCGTCGATGTAAAGATTTCCATTCTCGCTGCGCACACCAAACCCAAACCGTCAAATGATTGCGATCCAACTCAATGGAAGCAAATGCCCACAGAGGCGGCTGCCAACTAGCCAATTGGGGACTGTTTCTTTACGTCAAGTAGGCAGTCAGACAGGGGAATGAACATGCCTGTTACGCCCACCTATCCAGGTGTCTATATCGAAGAAATTCCTAGCGGTGTTCGTACCATCACGCCCGTGGCAACGTCGTTGACGGCTTTCATCGGAGGTGCAACTCGCGGTGTGGCCGATCTGCCAACCAAGATCAACAGTTTCGCCGATTACCAAAGGAAGTTCGGTGAACTCACCGCGCAACACCCGCTTGGCTTTGCCGTGCGCCAGTATTTTCTCAACGGAGGAAGCGAAGCACTGATTGTTAGGATCACCGCGCCCGACGCTGTCAAAGCCACTGTAAACGCGGATAGTCTACCGCTTGAAGTCATCGCGCAGGAAAGTGGGGCAATGAGATTGTCGTCCATGTAAACCACGCGACCAAAGACGAGCGCACGAAGATCTGTTTAACCTGTTCGCCTTCGACCTGGTGACTGAGACACTCGAAGAGTTCCGCAATGTCTCCACCAGGCCGGACGATTCCCGCTATGTCAAGGAGATTCTGGAAGATGAGTCGGTACTTATTCAAGTCAAGGCGGATGAGGTGGTCCCAGACGCTCGTCCGGCTCAGACGGCAGCTCCTGAGCAAGGTCAATGGTTCCAAAGCGAGGCGTCGCGTCTGCAGGCTGAAGGTGGAACGGACGGAAGCGACTTGCTCGACAGTGACATTCGTGGCGGCGCAAACGGTCAACTCGACAAACGGGGAATTTACTCACTGCTGAAGACACAGGACTACTTCAGCATGCTTGTCATACCGCCAGTTTCGTTTAATGCCGATGTCGAACCGGCAACCTATGGTGCGGCGATTGCTTTCTTGGATCAGCCGCTCAACCACAAACGCGTATGCTCTTTGTTGATGCCCCGTTGACCTGGAACGATGTGGCAGGCGCCGAGCGACTGATTGGCAACTTTCGAAGTGATCTCGGCGGAAATGATTCCGCTGACCGGGCTGCCGTGTTTTTCCCGACGGCCAAGATGCGAGATCCCACGAAAGAAGGCCGAACACGTGAGTTTACGTCCGCCGCGGCCGTTGCCGGTGTCGCAGCTCGCACCGATCTCCAGCGGGGAGTCTGGAAATCTCCAGCCGGTATTGAGGCATCTCTGCGCGGATCGAAGAATTCACCGTGTCGATGACAGACGCGGAAAACGGACGTCTCAACCCCAAGGGCATCAACTGTCTGCGCAACTTTCCCGCCTACGGAAATGTGGTTTGGGGATCGCGCACCATGGCAGGCTTCGACGAACTTGGCTCTGAATGGAAATACCTTGCCGTTCGACGGTTTGCCTTGTTTCTCGAAGAAAGTCTCTACCGCGGCACGCAATGGGTTGTCTTCGAACCCAACGACGAACCTCTGTGGGCCCAGATTCGACTGAACCTCGGGACGTTTATGCAGGACTTGTTCCGGCAGGGTGCCTTTCAGGGAGCAAGCCCGCAGGAAGCGTACTACGTCCGGTGTGATTCTACCACCACCACTCAATCCGACATCAATCGTGGCATTGTGAACATCGAAGTCGGCTTCGCTCCGCTCAAGCCGGCTGAATTCGTAATCATCAGAATCAAACAGATTCAAAAGAACCCATAACCCTCGTAAGCCGTCGTGGACGAGCGCACCGCCCGCGACTGTGAACGTATCGGGAGCCGGCCATGCCGCAAATCAAAACATTTCCGCAGAACGCAGACAGGTACGACCCCTACAAGAACTTTCGATTCCGTGTGAAGTGGGACAGCGGTGGTACGCCCGCTTACGTTGCTGGAATCAGCAAAGTCAGCGGCCTGAAGCGGACAACCGAGGTTGTCACGCACCGCGAAGGCGGCGACGCAAGCACCAGTCGCAAATCGCCTGGCAGATCCGAGTTCGAAGCCATCACGCTGGAACGGGGTGTCACACACGACACGACATTCGAAGAATGGGCAAACCAAGTCTGGAAATTCGGCAACTGGAAGGCAGACGGCGATCTCGGCGGAAAAGAGATGGCACTCAAGAACTTCCGCAAGGACATCACCATCGAGATGTACAACGAAGCGGGTCAGCTCGTTATTTCCTATTACGTCTTTCGCTGCTGGGTTTCCGAATACCAGGCTCTGCCCGAGCTCGATGCCAATGCGAACGCTGTCGCCATCCAGACCCTGAAACTTGAAAACGAGGGCTGGGAACGTGCCAAGGTTAACTTGCAGGAAGAAACAGAACTTAACGGGGCTGAATTGCTGGATGATCAGTAATCGTCCGGCCCGACCGCAAACGATTGACGACTTCGCGATGCGGCGTCCGGGAATCATATCATGGTTGCTCTCGCAGAATCTGACCTGATCACAGTCTGGGAACGCGTCTGGTCGGCGTCCTGCGTGGAACAGGCCTTAGCCCTTCTACAGCTGACTTCCCCCGGCCGCTCGCCGGAAGAGCTTGCCACGCTTCCCATCGGCCGACGCGACGGCATGCTGATTCGACTTCGCGAAGCACTGTTCGGTTGCCAGTTGCCGATGCTTGTCCGGTGTCCTGAGTGTGCAGCGCAGATCGAACTCGATTTGTTGACCGATCAGCTGTGGCTTGCATCACCGGATTCCGATGACGCGGATCGGCGCACGCATAAGCAGGATGAATTTGAAATCCGGTATCGCCTTCCCGACAGCCGGGACCTGATTGCCGTATCCAACGTGACCGGAGCGGACGAACGTTGACACGAATTGCTGGTTCGATGCGTAGAGTCCGCGAAGGGCCCGACAGAATCCGTCGAGTTCAATGATATTCCGGAATCAGTTCTCGACAGTCTCGTTCGCGCAATGGACGAGGCCGATCCGCAGGCGAACGTCGAGATTCAATTGTGCTGCATGGCGTGCAACCACGAATGGAGTGCACCGTTTGACATTGTTTCGTACCTGTGGACGGAAATCGACGCTTGGGCACAACGCACACTCAACGAAGTCCATCTGCTCGCTTCGGCGTACGGGTGGCCGGAGCATGACATCCTGTCGATGTCGCCGTCACGTCGCCGTTTATATGTCAACATGGTTCGGCAATGAGCGATTTCCTCAGCAACCTGGCACAGCGCGTCGAGCCGATCAACGATATTCGGCCACGGATCACCTCGCGCTTCGAAGGGGATCGCTACGTAGCAGACACGGGCGGTATGGACTTTGCCTTGGGACAGCCATGCGAACCAGTTTCGGCGTTTGCCGCTGACGGTCGATCCCCAATTGATCCAACTTCACTCGCGCCGATTCAGATTCACGCGATACCGCCCCTACATCGGCCGATCCTGGATCGTCCACCCACTCATCAAACACCATCACCGGCCGTGCATCGCAGAGTTCCTCCTGAGACCTCTCGCGATGACCGAGGCCCGATTGACAAGGGGCCGTTAGTGGTATCGCCCACCTCGACTGATTCACGACGAGCGGTGACCACTTTCGATCAACGTTTGGATCAGCTGCGAGCCTTGGTTGCAGACCTGGAACAACAACTCGCTATTCGACCATGCGATCCCCCGGATTCAATCGTCCAGAGCGAAACGACTCCGTCCAGTCGGACGCCGCCACAACCTGCCTCGGAACGCGTGGAAAGAACGCTCATCGAACGGCAGGTTAAGTCTATCGTAGCCGATCCAACGAAAGAACGACCCGGCGTCAACAACGAGAGCGACAGAATCGAGACGCCCCCGCAACGCCTCAACCTTGTTCCTCGTGTCGAATCGGCCAAATCACCGATAAAGGCCCACGTCGAACCGCCGAGCGTGAACATTGAATCGTCACAACAACCGCCAGTGATGGTGATTCCGAGAATTCAACCGGAGCCACAGCGAAAACAGCGTGATCGCGTCGAGCCACCGCGGGCGGTTCAGGTCGCAAGGCGTCGCGTCATGCGAAACGTTATACCTCAGCTCAAAGCCGAAAAAGCGCCTGCGCAGAGAGCCGCCGAGGCCGTCCGATCACAACGAACTGTCAATATCACCATTGGTCGAGTGGAGGTGCGCGCCGTCCGTAACGGACAAGCGGCTGCAGCAGGTGCACCGACTCGCGAGAATCCCGCGGTCATGAGTTTGGACGAATACATTGCCCGTCGAGCATCCGGGAGGATCGCATGAGCAACGAACTCGCGATCGCCGCCTGCACCTCGACGCTGCGCCACGTCCTCCAAGACTGGTTCAACAATTCCGGAATGACCGCGGAGGTCACAACTCTTCCGCTTGACCGTGCGTCGCAGGACAACCCAACGAACCGCGTGAATCTATTCCTCTACCACATGCTGCCGAACGCTGCTTGGCGCAACCAGCCAATTCCACAACGCGGCGAGAATTCAAATCCACCGCTGGCTTTGAACCTTTACTACCTGCTGACCGCGTATGGCGATGACGTGAACGGGGGGCTGGTCGAGGAGACCGATCATAAGCTCCTCGGTCACGCCATGACCGTTTTCCACGACCGGCCAGTTCTCGATGCAAAGGACATCCGGGATGCGACCAACGCAAGCGACGGAGCGAGCGGCCCGGCGCCTGTAAGTCTGAATCAGTCCGATCTCCACAAGCAGACGGAACGAATTCGCATTACGCCCGAGCCGCTGAACCTCGACGAACTGATGAAACTGTGGGGCACGTTTCACCAAAGTCCCTATCGCATCTCTGCAGCGTATCAGGCATCGGTGGTCCTCCTGGAAAGCCGCGGCAGCACTTCTTCGCCATTCCCCGTATTGGCCCGGGGCGAGAACGATATCGGCCCCGATGTCGATCCGGCCCTGCGCCCCGCGTCGATCGAGTGGACTACCGGGATGGCCGAACCACACAACCCGCTCTTTCTGCGGCTCGAGTCGGCGATATCGTCACGATCGTCGGATCGAATCTACCGGTCAAGGATGCAAGGTTGGCTCTTCTTGATCCCAAATTGCGATCCACAGCGGCTGACCCTGAGGCGAACATCGTTGCACGATTCACGCCGCTGGACGGCAGCACCGATTCACGGCTGATCGTGCAGATTACGAATCCTGAAACGCTCGTGGCTGGACAGTTGGTGGCCGTGCTGGAATCCGGAGTTACGGAACGGCCAGAACGCCCGACGATTTCGAATGCGGTTCTATTCCTGCTCGCTCCGCGACTCACTCCCGACGACACCGACCAGGGGATTGTCTCCGTTATTCCGAATTTCGACGAAGACAGGCAAAAGCTGATAGTGATCAGCAATCCTCGGCCGGGACCAAAACGGTCGGTCGAACTACTGCTGACGCCGACCGATAATTCTCCGCCACCGAAGGCGATTCCGCGAGATCCCGCACCGACTTCTGACCTGGCACCCGATGAAATTCAATTCGACGTCGGCGATGTGCGACCCGGCCGGTATCGCATCCGGTTGCGAGTGGAGTCACCTCGGGTGGAAAGCTTGCCGATTCGCCGCGTCGATGATGGCATCGTGCTCGATAGCCGCCAGGAGGTGCAGCTATGACACACCAAGCCTGGCAGCAGCGAAATGATGCGTATCTTGCGGTGCGCCTTGAGTGGCTTCGAGCGAGTCTCACGCGCATGGCGGAATCGATTCACGGTGCGCATAAAGACGATTCAGTGGCAGCAGATCCGGATTCTTCTCATCGCGACAACGTGGGTGAATGGCCCGACGTCGAATGGAAAGTGGAACTGACGGCGACACCGGCCCTCGAATACCTGCGTTATCGACTGGGCTTGTCAACATACGAACGCGATATCCTCCTGCTCTGTGCAGCGATGGAATTCGACACACGCACGCCAACTTTGTGCGCGCAGGCGCAGGACGACGCTAACAAGCCGTTTCCCACTTATTCACTCTGTATGACGCTGTTCGACAACGCGGTCTGGGACGCCTTGTCGCCCCAGCGCCCGTTGCGCCGGCTGCGTCTGCTTGAGATTTTCCAATCGTCCGGCACACCGCTGATTTCCAGTTGCCTTCGGATCGACGAACGCCTTGTCAGTTATATCAAGGGCCTGAATTACTTCGACGACCGGCTCGGCGCGTTGATGTTGCCCATCGCCGGGAGTGTGCCCGAATCCGGATTGACGCCGTCTCAACAGTTGGTCGCCGACTCAGTCGTCCAAACGCTCGCTCACGCGACAGAATCCGCACCACTGCCGGTCATCCAGTTGCTCGGCACCGACCAGGCCAGCAAACAGCAGCTGGCGTCTGCGATCGCCGCAGAGTTTGGACGGCAACTCTACCGCCTGCCGGCGGAAATGATTCCCACTGACTTAAACGAACAGGATACGTTGTCGCGACTCTGGGAACGCGAGAGTCTGCTGCTGCCGCTCGCGCTGTATATCGACGCCAACGACCTGACCAGTTCGACCGCCGCGGACAATCAGACATCCCCCCTGGTGCGACTATTGGCTCGATCAAGTGGTCTCGTGTTTGTGGACACGCCGCAGGTTCGCCACAACGTAGGCCGACCAACGGAAATCGTTGACATCCATAAACCGACGACGACCGAACAACGACAACTCTGGATCGAACTGCTCGGCGATGAAGACTCGGACCTCCCCCGCCAGCTTTCGTCGCAGTTCAGCCTCGACACTCGCTCGATCCATGACATCGCCGCCCGGTCAGCATCCGCAGGGCGGGCTTCCCAGAGCGTCCCGGCATTCCAACCCGAAGCGCCAGCGAGGACCGATGTCCTCTCTCCCCTCTGGGGAGAGGGCCAGGGTGAGGGGTTTACCGAATCCAAATTCACAAACCCCATCTGGACCGCCTGCCGCAACCACACCCGCCCGCGTCTCGACTCGCTCGCCCAACGCATCGACTGCAAAGCCACCTGGTTCGACCTGGTTCTGCCCGAAGAACAACGGCGGCTGCTGGAAGAAGTCACCGCCCAGGTGCGTTACCGCAGCAAGGTCTACGACGACTGGGGCTTTGCCGAAAAACACAACCGCGGCCTCGGCATCAGCGTCCTGTTCGCGGGCGAAAGCGGCACCGGCAAAACCATGGCGGCAGAGGTCATCGCCAACGATCTGCAACTCGACCTCTACCGCATCGACCTGTCTCAGGTCGTCAACAAATACATTGGCGAGACGGAAAAGAATCTTCGCAAACTGTTCGACGCCGCCGACAGCGGCGGCGCGATTCTGTTCTTCGACGAAGCCGACGCTCTGTTCGGCAAACGCACCGAAGTCAAAGACGCCCACGACCGCTACGCTAACATCGAAACCAATTATCTGCTGCAACGCATGGAGTCCTACCGCGGCTTGGCCATCCTTGCCACAAACCTGAGGAGCACGCTGGACAAAGCATTCCTCCGCCGCCTGCGCTTCCTCATCAACTTCCCGGTCCCGGATGCAAATCAACGCCGTGAAATCTGGCGCCGAGCATTCCCCGACTCAACCCCGCTCGCAGACCTCGATTACACACGCCTCGCACGCCTGAACCTGACCGGTGGCAATATTCACACTATTGCTCTGAACGCCGCCTTCTCATCCACACGCGCCGAGACCGGCGTGCGCATGCCAAACGTGCTGAGTTCGGCCGAAACCGAATATCGAAAACTGCAAAAGCCGGCGTCCGCCACCGAATTCAACTGGCAACCGACAACCGGAGTTCCCGTGTGAACATCAATCTACACATCGAACACATCGTCCTCGACGGCAGTGGCTTTGGGTCACTCCAACCGGAAGACCTGCGCCAGGCGATGGAATCTCAACTGAAGGACCACTTCACGAACAATGGCTTGAAACACGACTCCGGCTTCACCACCGACCGCATGACGGCCCCTACAGTCGGAATTCAGACACTCGCCGCCGACGTTGCATCATCCGTCTCTTCCATCCTCTGACAGTAGAATACTCAATCGCGATCATGTTAGTCGCACGTCATCAACCCGCAACTGTGAGTAGCAAGCCACCATCGGTTGGATTGCTCCAGAGAAAGTGCGCCGGTGGATGTAAGTGCGACGACGAGAAGAAGAAACGCCTCGGCATCCAAACCAAACTCCAAATCAGCCAGCCCGGTGACCCGCTCGAACGCGAAGCGGATCACGTTGCCGGGCAGGTTCTCCGCACGCCGCCACGAATCGACACGCACGTTCAGCCCGCGACACCAAACATTTCCAGACGATCGAGCGCCGCAGCGCCGCCTATGGCCATGAATGCCGAAGCCCAGTCAGTAATTGCCAATGCCGGGACAGGACATCCACTTCCAACCGAAGTCCGATCCGACTTTGAATCCCGTTTCGGCCATGATTTCTCAGCCGTGCGAATCCACACTGACTCAGGTGCCGCCAACTCCGCAGATTCGTTCCAAGCGCGAGCATACACGCTGGGGCAGCACGTTGTGTTTGGAAAAGAGCAGTTTAAGCCCACATCCAGTTCTGGTCGTAGTTTGCTCGCCCATGAACTCACTCATACTCTTCAGCAAGATACAAGGAGAGTCGCCCCGAAGATACACCGTGCGTGCGGCCCGCGCATCCCCGCTACTCAGTCCTGTGGCGACGCAACTGGAGATATTGGTGATGTTGGAACGCGCAGTGACGATATCTATTTGTTCGATCGGGACTGTGACGACTTCAAAGCGGGAGAACATGAGCGGCTTATCCAGTACATACAGGCTTTGGGTCTTCGCGCAGGGGATGAAGTGGAAATTCACGGATTCGCGAGCGAGGAGGGGAGCGAACGCCATAATGTGCGCCTTTCGTGTGCGAGGGCGACGAAAGCGGAATCCGTAATCGAGACGACCTTCTCCATGAATCCTACTCCCCGAATTCTCCTATATCAGCATGGCGCGACTACCGGAGAACGCGAGTCACGGCGGAGCGTTGTCATTCGCATGTCGCGTGGTCTGGCATCGCAGCCGGCAGACAGTCAACCGCAATCACAGCCACAATGCCCCCCGACTTCTGCCTCGCCCGCAACCGACATAAGCGAGTACATCGGATTGATTCGGTGTGCCGAGCGCCAAACCGGCTTCAGTCCGCGACAAATGCTCAGCGATGCTTCGGCAGATGTACTACGGAAAACCCTGGAGCGCAACGTCTCAAACCAGTTTGTGGGACGACGTCATACCGTGTAGCTCCGATATCGGACACCCTCAACGGCGTCTAGGTAAAAACCTGTTTCAATCACTTCATGACAGTGCGGTAGTCGGTGGAGTGGATGTCGGCCACATATTCACGGGCCTGGAGAGCATGGTCTGCCCGCAACGCCAGGTTGTCGTGTCCCGTTTGATGTCGCTCGGCACCGTTCAAATGGACAATGAAGCGTTTGCAACGTGGGGAGGAGACCTCGGCGCGACAGCGGCTGCGATGGTTGCATGCTGGGACATGTCCAACGCCGAGCGTGCCAGGAGCGAAGACTGCGGGTATTCGGTTAATCCCATGGCATTAGACTTCTACTTCCACCAAATACACGCACCGCGCGAGGACTTAGAGGGTGACATTGCTCCGTTCGTAATGCGTGCTGCCGAAAGCAGTGTCGCATGTGGCCGATCGTCGATGCATGCCTACGCACTGACTTCCCCAATCTCTTCCGTGTTCGCGAACTTCTACCGAAATTCCGGACCAGCCGGTGGGACCTCGCAAAACCGGTATCGATGCTTCGCAGAAGCAATTGTGCACAGGTCAACGGGAACCAAATTGCCAATCGAAACCAACTCATTCAAACGTATGGTCCGCGGGTCGAGTCTTTTGCGGAGGCTTTCTACGTGAAGATCATGAAGGACGCCCGAGGGATAATTCCATTCCATGCGATCGTCCCCTACGGCAATTCAGTAATCCGATTGCAGCAGCACTCGGCAATGTCAGTGAAATTGTTCCTCGATTGGCTGGAATCAAATCTTTAACGCTCTCCAAGTTGATGCTTGAAACAAAGGAGAGTCAAGTGAGGTAAGTTAGGCCGCGCCTGACGGAGTTTCATTTCATCAATGCTCACTCAATTGACGCAGAATCAGAAATCGTCGCGGGCTACCAGGGTCCTACAGCGCAAGTGCGCGTGCACTAACGGTCGCGACATGGGTGACTGCCCCGAATGTGAGAAAAAGAAACGGCGTTTACAGCGCAAGCCGTTGGCGCCGCTGGGTTCGACGGCGATCGATCGCGTGACCAGTAACACGGAGAGTCGATTCGGTACAAGCCTTGTGTCGGTTCCG
The DNA here is from genome assembly GCA_963700575.1 of uncultured Planctomycetota bacterium. Classification (GTDB taxonomy): domain Bacteria; phylum Planctomycetota; class Planctomycetia; order Pirellulales; family Pirellulaceae; genus JAJRVM01. The sequence continues at coordinate 165,137 of CAVOYC010000023.1, forward strand.
GTAAGTCGTCCCAGCGGGAACGTCTTGCAGCCGAAACTGACAATCAGCGAGCCAGGTGATCGATACGAGTGTGAAGCCGATTCGATCGCCGATCTAGTGATGCGTCGTAACGCGTCCGAAAACGGTCATGCGTCGGATCGAATCTCTGTGGCCTCGTCACGCTTGCCGAAGATATCACGGCTCCACACCGACTTGTCACCTCCCAGCTTCACAGACTTGGGGCAGACTCTGGACGATTCCCATCGGAGTGCAATTCCAGTGACCGGCGGACACTCGCTGCCCAAACAAACCCGCACCCTCTTCGAAAATCGTTTCGGGCATGACTTTGCCTCTGTTCGCATCCATACCGACACGACTGCCGGCGACTCGGCAAAATCATTTCAGGCGCGTGCATACACGGCGGGATCACACATTGTGTTTGGTGCGGGAGAGTATCAACCCGATTCCCCTAGCGGTCAGCATCTGCTCGCACACGAACTGACGCATGTCGTTCAGCAGACGGGTGGGCGGCCGATCGGCCGATCGGTCGATGGGAGTTCAGACGTGCCGAGCGTACACAGCGGGCCGTCCCACGGTCCGTTGAGTTCGCCCGTTCAGGCCAGTGCCATGCCGTGTCCGGCGGTGCAGCGGATCGGCCTGCCGATTTCGGCGGCAGATCTTGTGGGGGGCGGATGGCTGGCACTGCCGGATAGCCTCAAGGCGCGGTTCATCAACCGTGCGATTGATGCCGCGCTGAGCTTGATCGATGCATTTCCAGGTCGATATCTCGTGGGGAGTGCGTGGATCTTCATGAAGGAAGGACTCACGGCTTTCTATACGAGGCTCAAGTCCGCCAAAGACAGTGTCAAGATCCAGGTTATGGACACGATGGCCCGGATCATGACCGGGCAGAGCTTCGAGTACATGAAGGCCTTCGTGATCGGTCTGGTCAAGGGGTTCTTCGTCGATGGGCTCGCCGGCATTTTCATCGCCATCTGGGACCTCGCCAAGGGACTGAGCCATCTCTGGGATTTCTTCGGGGCGGTCGGACGGATGATCGGTAGCTTTCCCGATCAACTTCAGAACATCATCGACGGTGCGAAGGAACTGGGGCTGGAGCTCGTCGAGAACCTTGGTCCCGCCATCGAAGAAGTGAAGACTTTCCTGCTCGACCCCGCCAACGCTTCGCGACTGCTGGAAATGATTGCCGAGAAGGGGCGTGGCTATGCCCAGCAGGCAGGCAACAAGATCGCCGACGTCTTCCTGGATTTCTTTAGTCGCCCTGGGGCAGACGCCGCGGTGGGTGGGGCCGCTGGACGTGTGACCGGGATGGTTCTGTGGGAGGTCGTCTTTGCTGTTCTGACGGGTGGTGCCGGCGCCGCGGCCACTGGCGTCAAAGCCGCCGCGCGATTCGTTGCGAGGCTCTCCGCCCGCATTGCGGGATCGATACTCCGCGTCTTCCGGCACCTCGTTCGGCATTTCGGCAAGGTGATTGACGCAGTCCGCAGTGCCGCAACGTTCGTCAAGGGCAAGGTTCTCGCCCCGCTCGCACGTCGCTTCGAAGGGCTTCTGGAACGCATCCGAGAGTTCTCCAACACCATCCTACGGCATTGCCATGAGAGCAAGTTGGTTTGCGATCTGCCGACTACCGGAAAGGTAGCCGAAGGCCAACGACCGAGAAGAACTACCCGCCTTCACTCTGGAGCTGGCGTGCGATATCGCGTCAGCGGTCCCCACCATCGACTCAGTGGTACTAGCGTCTATGTACTTAACGACGCGAGCGGAAACGTGCTCTACGTAGGGAAAGGTGGTGCCCTCGACCGATTACGGGCGCATATTCGAGATCCAAAGAAGACGCAATGGTTTGGAGAGATTCACACCGTCGAAGTCAGAGGTACCGCTTTATCCAATTCAGAAGCACTTGCACTTGAACAATCGCTAATCGGGGAACTTGTACCGTTCTATAACATCGACAGAACGCCGTTTTTCTCGACATTTGGAAACACGATGGCCCTGGGGCCAAACATCCCCAGAGCACAGCAAACACTTCGCTTCCTCGTTGAATGGGGGCATTGACGTGCTTCCGGGTCGCAAAGGATTTTACCAGTGCCGTAGTCATGCTGTTTCTTACGCAAAAAGCACATCCTATTCATGTTTAACAAAGTAGGAAACAAATTTCACCGATCGTTGCGCAACACCGGTTGCGTACCACAACGTAAATGCGATTGTGGCAACAACAGAAATGGTTCAGCAACGTGTGACGATTGCCGAAAAGAAAGTGGATTGCTAAAGCGGCGGTCCGCGGGGCAACATTCCGTTTCGGGTATCCCGCCGATCGTTCGCCACGTTATTGGGTCGCTTGGACAGCCAATGGACGCGCCGTCCCGTGGGTTTATGGAGAGCCGCTTTGGTCGGGACTTCAGCGGGGTCCGCCTGCATGTTGGTTCCACAGCGGATGAATCGGCCCGGGCCGTGGCGGCCAAGGCGTATACAGTCGGCAATAACATCGTCTTCCGCAGCGGCGCGTATGCGCGCATTCCCGCGACGGCGCCAGATTGTTGGCGCATGAACTAACTCATGTCGTTCAGCAACAAAGCTCGCCCGTTGGCCGGACGTCCGGGATTAGTGCTCCATCTAATACCGCAGAGCGTGAAGCAGACGTTACGGCCAGCGATGTCGTGAACGGGCAGCAACCAGGAACCCCAACGGCAGTCCCCGGCGGTGTCATCTCGCGATTCAGTGATACGCAGCATCACATCACCGAAACTGCGGCGCTTGAGGGAAGCGGCTTTTCAAAGACGCAAATTGAGGCCATTCATCGGGCGAATACCGAACGAGACTACAGCCAGGTTGGGCGCGTCGGAAACGCCCTTCTGCTGTGTCAACGGAAGACATTTGGCGGCTACAAGCCTGAGGAACATTTCGACGATGTGAAGTGGAATGCGAAAGTTCAGCAATGGGAACCGCGTGGTTCGACTTCGGGTCCTAAACGTTCACCGGTGGACTACATCAATGCTCAACTGACGGAGTTTGCCACGCAGGGCGGAAACGACGCCGGGATGGCCCACATTGGCAATGCGTTTCACACCATAGAGGACTTCTTTGCGCACTCCAATTTTGTGGAATTGTCTGTCGGTGACAAACGGCACGGCGACGAGCTGATCACGGCCGGCGGCTCGCCGCAGAACACGACCGAATCGCTGGCGCCGGTCCTCGAAGGAGTCAGCGACAGCTCAGTCAAGCCGTTTTACCGCGAAATGGGAAGGGAAGCGGAATCCAAGGCGCCGGCCGGTTCACACGCGCGCATGTCGAAGGACCATCTCGGCAAAGCCTATTTCAATGAGCGCGGACACTGGCAGCGCTGGTCATCCAGACCCTTGCGAGACAGTTGTACCAGGTCGCTCAGATTCCGGACAAGGACAAACGACTTGAATCGCTGCAACCGATTCTGGGCGCAGATTTCCGGCTGGCTGAGGCTTCCGAATCCCAAAGACCCCTGGTGGGAGAAGCTGAAGTACGAAGGCGCAACGTTGATCAACGAACGACTCAAATGCGCCGAACAGACAACTCCGACGACAGTTAACCACTGCATGTTCAGTCCGCTGCGCAACTTCGAAGCCTCAGCGGACATGCCCATGGCCCTGATGGGTATCGCGATACCAATGACTGTTGGGCAAAGCACGGTTTGGTTTCAGGCGGGCGTTGGCATTATAAAGCCGCTGCCGCTCGAGCGTACCGGGATTCCGGAGCGTCAGCCGGAAGAAATACGCCCGGTCGCTGGAGCCCAGATAGGTGTGAGCTTTTAGGAACGGAGTTAACTCGAGTATCCATGTCATCATCACCCAACAGCCCGAAACTCCTGAAAGGCGGCATTGTTGTGATTCCGTCGGGGGCAAGTCCTGCGCCGCGGGTGATTGCGCTGCAGTACAACCCGCACACGTTGACCCGTTCGGTGCAGCCGCAGTGGTATGAGCCACAGCAGGGGGCTCAGGGGGAACAGCGGATGCGGTTCAAGGGGCCGGCGATAGAAACCATTAACCTGGAAGCGGAGATTGACGCGACCGACGAACTGGAAGTAGCCGAGCGCGACAGCGACAGCGTGAAGTATGGCATTCATCCGCAACTCGCGGCGCTGGAAACCTTGATCTATCCGACTACGGCACAACTGACAACGCGGAACCAGCAGGCCCATGCCGGGACGTTGGAAATCGTGCCGCCGGAATCGCCGCTCACCGTGTTTGTCTGGAGCAAGTCACGGATCGCGCCTGTGAGGCTGACGGAGTTCAGCATCACAGAAGAGTTTTTTGATCCGGATTTGAACCCCATCCGGGCAAAGGTGAGCCTGGGGATGAAAGTGCTCACGGTTGACGATCTGAAGTTTGAACATCCCGGAGGGAAGTTGTTTATGGCCTATTTGCAGAAGAAGGAAGAGTTGGCTCGAAATGGTTTGAAGGGTCGGTTTGGGACACTCGGGATCACCGCGGCAGACGTTATTCGTTGAGCCATCGGTGACGTCCGAAGCGGCATCGTAACGGCGGAGACAATCAGTCAATACAAATTCGTGAGGCACAGCCTGGCGTGTGGAACGGGAGCCTGGATATGTCGGACATGCATAGATCGCTACAGGAATTCCTGCAGCCTTCGTCGCTGGAAGCAACGCTGTTTCCGCCGACCAGTCGCTACCACGGCGTACCGGTCAAAACAATGACGCGCGCGAACGGTCGAACGATCGCCTATCTCGCACGACGATTTGTTCCACAGCAAGATCAGTTCGAAACGCTCTTTGAGCATTCAGTTGTCGAAGGCGATCGCATCGATAATCTCGCTGCCCAATATGTGAACGACCCCGAACAGTACTGGCGTATCTGCGACGCCAACAACGAACTCGACTCCCAGCAACTAACGGCAGAAGCCGGTCGCCGTATTCGCATTACCCTTCCGGAAGGGCTTCCTGGAGCATTCACCAATGCTTAAGGGCATTCAGTTGACATTGATGGCCGGACCAGCCATACCCCTGGCGGTACCGCGTTCGATTATTGATGGACTGCTGGAAGCAACGGTCACGGTCAGTGCCGGCCAGATTTCCGCGTTTGAACTGAAGTTCCGCCTCAGCCAGCGTTCACCGCTGCATAGCATTTTTCTGTTGTCGGGTGGCGGCCTGCCAAAGATCTTTCGAGTCGTCCTGATCGCCACGCTGAACGGCAGAACCGAAACGCTGATCAATGGCGTTGTGACAAACCATCAGGTCTCGCCCGGCACGGGTCAGGATGATGCGGTGCTCACAGTCACGGGGGAAGATCTGACGCGGGTGCTGGATTACCTGGAATTCACCGGATTCCCGTATCCGGCCATGCCCATTGAAGCTCGCGTTGCGGTGATCCTGCTGAAGTATGCGGTTCTGGGAATCACGCCAAAGATCATCCCTTCCATTATCCGGGATGTCTCTTCACCGCTCGACTATGTGGCGCATCACCAGGGCACGGATCTCTGTTACCTCAAGAAGCTTGCGGCGGAGGTGGGGTACACGTTCTATCTGGAACCGGGTGGCCTGCTGGGAACCACGGCGTACTTTGGACCAGACCTGAAAGTCGGCATTCCTCAGCCGGCACTCAGCATGAATATGGGTGTGCATACGAATGTTGAAAGCGTGAGTTTCGACTTTGACAACACGAGCGCGGTGCTACCTGTGGTCACCGTGCATGAGCCAATCACGAAACTCCCGATTCCCATTCCGATCCCCGATATTTCGCCGCTGAACCCTCCGTTGGGACTGATACCGCCGATTCCCAAGCGGACCGTACAGATCGAGGGGACGGCGCATCTGACGCCGACTAAGGCAGTTCTCCGCGGCCTCGCCGCGGCCTCGCGATCGTCGAACGCGGTGACGGCCAGCGGCACGTTGGACGTGTTGCGTTACGGGCAAATCCTCAAGGCACGGCGACTTGTGGGTCTGCGCGGCGTCGGGTTGGCGTTCAACGGTTTGTACTACGTCGAAAGCGTGACGCACCGCATCCAGCCGGGCCAGTACAAGCAGGACTTCAAACTCAGCCGAAACGGACTTGTTTCCATCGTTCCGAGGATCCCAGCATGATTGCGGGCAACAAACAAAATGGCGACACGGCTTCACTGGAGTCGCTCAATGAGAAATGCAAGGTGTATCTCGGCAAGTATCGAGGCACGGTTTACAACAACATCGATCCCAAAAGCGAAGGCCGCGTGCAGGTGGTGGTCCCAGCCGTTCAGGCAACACCACTGCTGCATTGGGCCACACTCTGTACGCCAATTGGTGGTCTGCAAAACGGCATTTTCGCCGTTCCGCCCATCGGTACCGGCGTGTGGATCGAATTCGAGGCCGGCGACATCGACTACCCGATCTGCACGGGCTGTTTCTGGGGTTCAGGCGCTGAAGTCCCAAATCTGGGTAAGAACGTTCAGAAGCCCGGCATCAACAGCCTGGCAATTCAAACGCTGACCCAGTCGGGCATTACAATCAGCGACACACCGGTCGGGGACGACGGCGGGATTCAGATCAGGACAATTTCCGGCGCAAGAATCTCGATCACTCAGGGGCAGATCAAGATCGACAACGGCCTGGGCGCGTCGATAAAGATGATCGGCCCCACGATCGCGATCGATGCGAGCACCGTCATGATCAACAAGACGTCACTCGTGGTCACATGAAAAGGGAATCATCAGATGCCGGGACTCATCCTTACGGCCGGTTCGAGCGTGTTGTGTTCCCATCCGCCGGGACAGGCCAAGCCGACCAGTGTGTTTGCAAAAGTGACTCTCAGCGGTCAGCCGGTTGTCACTCAGCCGGCGCCCTGGAGCATCACCGGTTGCGCCCTTACAGGAACGACTACGCCACCGTGTGTAACAGCACAATGGACGTCTGCCGCCACCAAGGTGTTGGCCGGTGGCATGCCGGTCTTGCTGTTCGACAGCCAGGCGGTGTGTACTCCCACGGGAACCGGGCTGAGGCAAGTGAGTACGCAGTTCAAGGTCAACGCAACTTAAGGCAGAAAGAAACAAGGCAGCCGAACGCAGATAAGACCGAAGGGGTACCAAGTAACTGAACCGTTGAGTGTCCCGGATACGTTTCGGTTGGTCCCCTTCGGTCCCTTAAAGGATAGCAGATGGACATTCGGTTTCCATTCCAATTCGACCGTGAAGGCGGCACGGCCACCTCGGTTCGTGACGACCATATTCGACAGATGATCGAACAGGTGCTATTCACGAATCCCGGCGAACGTGTGAACCGACCGGATTTCGGCAGCGGACTTCTGCAACTGGTCTTTACGCCCAACAGCGACCAGCTTGCCGCGACCGTTCAGGCCAGCGTTCACGGATCGCTGCAGCATTGGCTCGGCGACGTGATCGAGGTGCGTGAACTGGACGTCAATAACATTGACTCACGATTGACGGTTTCGGTCAGCTATGTCGTCAATCGGACCGGCGAAGAACGCGTCGACAGCTTCGAAAGGAGTGTGTCGTCATCGAGCGCACCGGGCATGATCTGTGACGTCGACCGCCGCCGCGAACTCCTGCGGGACACGAATCATGGTGCGCAGTCCGGTGAGAAGTGGAACGGGATCGATTACGTCGATGTCTGTTGCGATAATGGTAACGGACCGAAACAACTGCACGTCTATTTCCTGTGCCCAACATCAAAAGAGATCTCTGTCTCGGACTTTGAGCTGTTGGATGGATTCGGTCGCCGTGTTGACGATGCGTTTGAACCGGGGGACGTCCGGTCGCCGCCGCCGCCGCTGAAGCTTCCACTGAAGCGGAAACTACATGCTGGAGTCTGGTATCTGCGTTTCCTGCAAACAGATCACATCGATCCTCGCCATGCCAAGTTTGAATTCATTGTTGACAGCGGCAGCGTCACCGACATTGATCCCAGGCCAACCGACGACTGCCCACCGCAAAAGGCTGCGGAACCGGAAGTCAATTACCTCGCACGCGACTTTGCCAGTCTGCGCCGGGTGATTCTGGATCGCCTTGCCCTGATCATGCCCGACTGGCAAGAACGGCATATTCCCGATCTGGGCATGACACTGGTCGAATTGCTGGCTTATGTCGGCGATCATCTGAGTTACTACCAGGATGCGGTCGCCACGGAAGCCTACCTTGGGACGGCGCGATCGCGGATCTCGGTGCGGCGTCATACGCGGCTGATCGACTATTCACTCCACGAAGGCTGCAACGCCAGAACTTTCCTGCATTTGTCAGTCGCCGGCAACCCGACGATTGAACCAGAGAATCTGTACTTCATTACGCGACCCGCCGATCCCGAGCTGGCAAAGAAGCCGATCCTCGCGCATCACGAACTGCAATTTGAACTGCCGAAGTCCTTCGTGCCGTTCGAAATCATCCCGGAACCGAATGACTGCGCATCGCTGACCTGTAACGACATCGTTGACTCGACTGCTTTGATCGGTGCGTTCGTGTCCGGGTCCAACGATCTGGCTCGCTACATTCATGACTGTCTGCCGAACGATCTGAAAACCGCGTTGCGGAACTGTGCTGTCTCCGCGATCACACCACCGCCACTCGACTTGCTGCAATCGCTTGTTGATGCGCTCAACGTGGTTCTCGGGCAGCACTTCTGGTGGGACAAGTTCATCGACATGGTCGGGCAGGCAACTTCCGACGACAGCAAAGCTGACCACCTCCGTCAGTTGAAGGTGTGGGAGCAGTTGCCTGAATGCAATCGCGAAATCCTGAACCTGGCTTTTCCCGACTGGATCGCGCGACCGCACACAGGCGATACGCGCATTCCGCTGTTTGAAGCCCACAACGCGATCCGCTTCTACACGTGGAATCAGGAGGAATGTTGTCTGCCGGCCGGAGCCACGATGGCCACACTGATTGACGAAGACTATCGTCCCCACGACGAAACGCCGGGCGAATGCTCTGGATGTGTTGAACATTCGGTCGGCAAACGCAAACTGGAACTTTCTCGCGGCGACTTGCTGTTGTTGGAAGAGGTGCTGGGTCCACGCACGCATAATCCGGCGGACGCCGATCCGAATCACCGTCACGTCGTTCGTCTGACCTGCGTCCGGCGTGCGAATGATCCGGTTACCGGACAGGCGCTCGTCGAAATCGAATGGCATGAACTCGATGCGCTACCGTTTCCGTTGTGCATTTCGTCCGTCGGCCTCCCGCCGGAATGCCGGCTACGCGAAAACATCAGTCTGGCTCGCGCAAACGTGCTACTGGTTGACCACGGACGCACTATCGAGGCCCCCGAAGAGTTGGGCATCGTGCCCGCTGAAGTCGCTGCTGCTGACTGCGGCGACGACGGGCAGTGCGACGCGCAGCATTCACGTCGGCCTGCATCGGCCGTGTTTCGCCCGCAGCTGGAGGAGGGAGACCTCACGTTTGCTGAACCCCTCAAGCCGTGTCTGCCGGCATCGAAAGTCCGGCGACAAGAAGCACACTCGGCGATTCCACGCATCTGGCTGCAAAGTTCCCCCACACGCGATTCGGACCAGAATGCTGGCGTGAACGGCAGCGTTATGCGCCGGCCCCTGTTCGCTTATGCCGAAGCGGTCGAGCCGCTGAAGTTGCTGGAACGCTCCGCCGAAATTCAGGGTGCGGACCGCTGGCGGCTGCAAAACCTGCTATCGCCCGTCTCTGCCGCGTTTCTCGAAGAATTCTCAACGCAGATGACGATGAACGCGAATGCGTACGCGATGCAACAGGGCTTCGACGACACGATGTCTCTGTTCCACGTCGGTATTTCCGGCAGTCGCTCCAAATCGCAACAGGCATTTCTGGACCGCCGCGCACGCTTTGCATCCGACCTGAAGGATGCCGTGTCGTGGACGGTGCAGCCTCACCTGCTCGACAGTAACGCTGATCAACGGCACTTCGTCATTGAAATGGACAACGACCGGCGTGCAGCGTTGCGATTCGGTGATGGCGATTTGGGTAAACGTCCGGAACCCGGCACCATGTTCTGGGCCAAATACCGTTCCGGAAATGGTCCGGTTGGAAACGTAGGAACCGGCAAGATCACTCACGTGGTGTACCGGCGGACTCCGGTGCCGGGCATCGTCGGCGTTCGTAATCCGTTGCCCGCAGCCGGCGGGACCGAACCGGAGAATCTGGATCACGCCCGCATGCACGCTCCGCATGCGTTTCGCGATCCGCAGCGAGCGATCACGGCCGAAGATTACCGCCAACTGGTCCTGCGCGATTTCGCCGAAGAAGTCCAGCAGGCCCGAGCCACGCTGCACTGGACGGGATCTCAGTTTGTCGTTGCCGTCACAGTCGACCCGGTGGCCGGCGTTCGTGATGTCCGCGAACTCCACGATCGCATTCAGAAACACCTCGACCGGATGCGGCGAATCGGGCACTGCGTGGACGTACAGCCTCCCATATACGTCCCGCTGGATATTGCGCTGACCATTTGTGTGAAGTCCGGCCATCTGCGGGCTCATGTCCAGCGCGAATTACTGGCCGTGTTCAGCAATCGAATCCTGCCGGACGGCACGAAGGGCTTCTTCCACGCGGACAATCTGACGTTCGGAGATTCGATCTTCCTGAGTCGGCTGGTGTGGACAGCCAAACGCGTGTCCGGCGTCGAAAACGTGACCGTTGACAAGCTGCGAAGATACGGCCAGGGTGATCACGGCGAACTCACCGCCGGCGTGCTCACGCTGGGACCATTGGAGATTCCGCTGATTGAAAACGACCGAAATCGGCGTCACTGCGGCCAGTTGTGTTTGAACATGCGAGGTGCGCGATGAGCGATCAGCTTAATTGTGGATGCTGCGAGGGCATCAAACCGCTCACTCCGCTTTCGGTCGAGAATCGACCGGGACTGGAGGAGTTAGCGCTACCGCATCGGCACGCATTCGTCGTTTTTCCAGAGCATGCTGGCGCGGCTGACCACTCTGTGCGAAGGTTCGCTGAAGGACTGCCAAGCCGGCAAAGGCCGGCTGCGTCTGCACGACAAACTCACAACCCGCAACCCGCAAGATCCAGCCATCGCCATTCTGGACGCATGGTCGCTGGTGGGCGACATCCTGACGTTCTACCAGGAGCGCATCGCCAACGAAGGCTACCTCCGCACCGCCAACGACCGCCGCAGCCTGTACGAACTCAGCCGCCTGATTGGCTATGCCCCGCGGCCAGGTGTGGCGTCAAGCGTCTATTTGGCCTTCGAAGTCGAACCCCAGCCGACTGTCACCACCGCCAACGGCCTGCCGAATCCCGGAACTCCGGCAACCGGATCCCTGGACACGGAAATCCTCATCCCCAAAGGCACCCAAGTCAAAAGCACCCCGGCGCCCGGATCGGATGAGCAACCGCAGACATTCGAGACATCGTACAACCTGCCCGCAAGGCCGGCATGGAATCGGTTGCGGCCGCAATTAACGAGTTTACCGGCGATCACTCCCGAAACTGTGCTGGACATTGACGAATTCCATTTCAAGGGCCTCGGATTGCGTCTGCCGAAAAACGCCTGGCTGGCTCTTGTCCTCGATCGACGGCGTGACGCAGTCGTGTATCAGATCGACTCCGTCGAGGAGGATCAGGATCGGCAAACAACTCGGGTGATACTTCGAGGAAACGACCTTGCGGTGCCGAGGTTGCTGGATGAGCTGGACGGCATTGTTACGACATTTCTCAGTCACAATGCACTAAGCACGCTGGAGCAGCCCTTCCTTCAGGAACTCGATGATAGACTGACGGAATTCGTAGTTGAAGCGCGACGGCAGCAGAGAGCCTGGCGATTGCCCGGAGTTGACCGGGAATTCGACGGCCTGATCTGCGTCGATTTCCTGAGTGAGGATGCCACCAATGCCAAGCTCCGCCTTCCCGACGGAAGAACGCTGAGAAAGACCTTCAAGGACCTTTCGACCTGGGCAGGAGAGGTCAAAGCGACCTTTAGCAGTTCAACTGCTTCATCTCTAACGTCCACCCATCAAATCACGATTGACTATGCGCCCGACATATACAATTGGCCGATGCCGTTCGCGATTGGCGGCACGCACTTTTTACACCGGGTACAGCACCCGCCGGCTTCATCGTACGAGTGGACCAGTCGACATCTGCCGGCAAAATACTTGAAACGAAAAAGTTTTTTTGGGATGACGTCCTTCATCCGGGCGGACAGCGGCCAGTTTTGATTCTCGCATCTGACGGTCCGAAAGTCGGATCGACAACCATGGCGCAGACGGTGGCACCCGATGCGGTTGCCGACCTGCAAGGCGGGCAGGTTTTCTCCAAATCGTTTCTCGTTTCCAAAGATGTCGCCGGTTCGTCATCCGTGCCGATCCAACGCGTTGAAATCCTGCCGACGGTAGGAACAGCGGTGAGCAATAGCGATGTCGAACGAGTACTGAGGGAGTTGTCCGTTCAATTTTCTGGCACTGAATCGCACTGGCTGCGTCTTGATATTCGTAAGCCTGACTCAGGTGATGATACCAAACCGGGTATGAATGATAACGACCTGCTTGCGACCACACTCCAACAGGTGAATCTCACAACGTCATTGAAGTTTGAAGCTCTCGAGAATGAGAAGGGTTTACTGCACACGAAACTCACGGCCGACGAGTTCGTGCGCTCTGACGCACAAATGAAGCTGTTTCCATCGCCTTCATCCACTGTAGGTACGGATCAATTCTGGGCACGGATTGAAACTATCGGACCGAAGCAAGGATCCGATAAACTGCGTTTGCCAGCCGGCACGTCGTCAGGGCATACAATCGACGATTCGAGAGCTGTCAGCGGAATATGGATTCTGAAGCCGGACGCAGCTAGTTCGCCGCGCAGTCAGAAGCAATTCGAGGACGCAGTGTCTGAACTGGAATTCAAGTTTGGCGACACTCCGGATTGCCGGACTCTGCAGTATCAGTTTTTCACTTCGAATCCGGGAAATCTCAAAGAGACCGCCAAGGGTGCTTGTCTTCGAGTCGTGTCGCGCCACAGTCGCGATTTTAAGCCGTCCGCGTTAAGAACGCGAATCGGAAACCTTCTCGGCCAACTCACTGCGACGACAATGAGTCCGTCGAGTCTGGCCGCAGTGATAAACACGTTCAAAGCTGATATTGGATTCCAGGCAGCACCACCAGAACTTCCGTCGTGGACTCAGACTGAGGCAGCGTCAGGCGCGTCGCTACCGAGTGCGCTCCGGATAGGCGAATTACGGAGGTTGTCGCCGACGTCAACACGGCAAGGACGCGCCAGTTGTCCCCTATCACGGGGCCAATGACACTCAAGGCGATTGTTGACGAATTCCCGTTTTCCGCCATGGATGACGAAATGCGAGTTGGGCTACGGGAACTAATCAAGACGGCGAAAGAAGAAGCGGAAAAACCGTCTCCGACACCGACTCTAATTCCCTCTGAGAACCTCCAGAATCAAGCTGTATCGATCAAACTGCGGCGGTTCCGACTGGAGGAGATCGCCCAGATCCTGACAGCGTTTCACCACTTTGCCAAGCCCGAACCGCTTTCACCGGGAGCGACGGCAGCGAATCCACCGAATTTGAAGCCGCTTGCCGCGGAATTCGGCAAGACGATTTACGGCACATTGCCAGGTGGGGGAACGCCTCTTGATTCAAGAATCGAGTTCTTCGTTAGACAGTTCATGGAGTTGCAGTTTGTCCTGTTTCGATTCGCGGTTGACTTACTGCAGCAGTTGTATGAAAGCCGAGTCGCTTTCAAGGTGCGAATCGTCGGTATTCGCGAAGCAGAAGGCCTTCCGTTCGAGGATCCTCCGAAAGATCTCGCTGTCAGGCAGCGCTTGGACCAAGTTCTGGTAACGGATGGAGGAAATGCGTTTGGGGAACGGGTCGAAACCATCAAGGTCGCGTTGGAAAGGGCACGGCAGACGCCTCCCCCTGATCCGGACCACGCATCAACAGCTCTTAAGAACGCGATTTGCCCTTCGCCTCCGACTCCGGCCTCGAAATACCGTGTTGACGGTTTCGTCGCAAAGGTCAACGAGGAACTGAAACCAGCATCAAACGGGACGTTGGCGAATCTGCTTGCGGTAAGCAGACTCACCGATGATGGCCAGCGGGCGCTTCAGGCCATTCTTCGGGATTGGAAGGAATTCGTTGACAGTTTGACCGCAAGATTGCCGGACGCGCAACAACCCTTTCAAGGTCCCCCGGCAAACGTCACAGGAATCGTGTCGGCGATTCTCGCCTCCAATGCGGGGCCCACGCAGAATCAGATTCGAGATTTGGCACAGTTGTTCACGGCGAATTCAGACCTGATTCCTCAGGTGGCCGCAGCGTAGCACCCAATCTTCGAGCCGGACTGTTCGATTTACTACGAACAGTCCGCAACACCCGCGCAGCCTGCATGAGCCGAAGGTGTTCGTGTTCCGTAGTGAGGCCACCCTTTTCGGCTGGAATGCACCGGAAGATCCAATCGCTGGTATCGATACGGAAAGAGTACTCAACAAGCTAAAAGCCGGGCTTGGTCTTGACGCTGGAAATGAAACGCGGCTCAAAGCCAACATTGAAAGGCTGGCGCGAGAGCCGTGCTCGCGGATGCCGCTGCACACGGTGCGGATCCGGAGGCGAAGACACACTTGTTTCTGGACGGAAGCTTCAAAGAGACACTCATCGGTTCAGTCATCGCAATCGTAGAGCCCAAGCTGCAACCCAGACCCTTCTATGTTCGGGATATCGAATGCACCCGCGTGCGGCATACGGCCTGAAAGGGAACACCACACATATCGAACTCGAAGACGAGTGGTGGAACGGCAGCACGGAGCCGTTTGATAGGTTGAGGTACGTGCGAGTACTCTGCGACGCAGAACAACTGGAACTTTCCGAGTATCCCAAAGACAAGTTCCTGAACGTCTCGCAAGAGATTCAACTTGACGACCTTGTCCCTGGTTTGTCCTCCGACAAACCGATCGTTGTGTCTGGTGTTCAAAGACGCACAGGCGAAGACTGACAGCCCTCGAACCGACCTGTTTTACGTTGCTGGTGTTCGCCACGAACTTCAAGACACAGTTTATGGCGATCGGCTTCGAACTGTGCTTACTCTCTCGCCGCCCGTCGAATTTGTCTACTGGCGCGACACAGTAGCAATTAACGCCAACGTCGTCGAAGCCACTCATGGCGAGACTCACGACGAAGTTATCGGTGCCGGTGACAGTTCGAAGGAGTTTCAGCGGTTTGCTTTGAAGAAGCCGCCTCTGACGTTGTTGCCGGCTCCGACGCCGCAGGGCACGGAAGATACGTTGACCGTGCGTGTCAACGACGTCGAATGGGAGGAACGCGATAACCTGAATTCGTCGGACACGCGATAGTAAACATTACACTCTACTAACCAATAGCGATGGCGCGACAGCAGTTGTGTTCGGTGATGGGGAAAACGGATCGCGGGTGCCCACCGGAATTGAAAACGTTCGCGCAGCGTACCGTAGCGGACTGGGATTTGTCGGGAATGTTGACGTAAACCGGATTGATCAACTCGTCGGGCCTCCCCTGGGTGTCAAAGGTGTCATCAATCCGTTGCCGGCTACTGGCGGGGCTGATCCGGATCCGGAAGAGCTGATTCGCGAACACGCGCCGCTCGGCCTGTCGGCCCTTGATCGCGTTGTTTCGACACAGGATTATGCCGACTTTGCTCGGACTTTCGCCGGGATCGGCAAGGCCACGGCGTCGCTGATCGATGGCGTCGTATACCTGACGATCGCCGGAATGCGATCGGATCCCTTACCCACGGACAGTCTGCTTGTCCGCAATCTGGATACGTCGTTGCGCGACCACGGCGATCCTCTGCAACAGTTCAAAATCCTTTCGCGGGAGGTTGTTCTGCTGTTCATGCGGACGCGGGTCGCGATTAAGGAGGAACATCAATGGCAGGACGTTGAATTGCGGATTCGACACGCGCTACTCGATCGCTTCAGCTACGAACGCGCACGATTTGGCCAGGATATACTCCGCAGCGATGCCATTACCACTGTCCAAAACGTCGAAGGTGTGGTTTACGTCGACATCGACGTGTTTTGGGTGTGCGGAGAGCGATGCGGACGACGCTGGCGACACACTTGGCAAAAGGAAGGAGCATGATGGGCACCGTGTAAACGTCGGAAGATGGCGAGTCGATACGGCGGGAAGTCGACTTGCCCGGACAGTCTGCCGTTCCTGAACGAATCCAAGAGGTGATTGCAAGCGGAAGAAACCGGTTTATCAAGTCGCCGCCTCATCGGCGCCCAGTTGTGTTACCTCACGCCGAAGGTCGAAAACATGCTGATTATGGAGTCGATTCCATGAGCACGTCGCCACCCGATCAGCTCTATCGCCTGTTGCCGGCCGTCCATCAGATTCGGGACAGCCAGCGGGGGGAGCCGCTGCGTGCACTGTTGCGCGTGATCGGCGAACAGGTGCAGCTTGTCCATCAGGACATAGACCACCTGTACGAAAACTGGTTCATCGAAACGTGTGACGACTGGGTGGTCGCGTATATTGCGGATCTGGTCGGTTTCCGGCAGGTCGGCGATCCGGGCGAGCCGGCGGATATGCTGCCCGGCAGCAATCCGGCCGTGAACCGCTTTCAGTTTCCTCGGCGCGAGGTGGCCAACACGGTGCGGATGCGCCGCCGCAAGGGGACTTTGTCGATCCTGGAAGAACTGGCTCGTAATGTGGCCGACTGGCCGGCGCGTGCCGTCGAATTTGCTAACCAGGTCTTTACCACGCCCAACGTGAATTATCCGCACTGCGGCTACGGAAAAACGGTCAACCTAAGAGACCGCCAGGCACTGGCAAATCACGACGGACCGTTTAACACAATTTATCACACGGTCGACCTGCGGGCGATTCAGTCACGTCCCGGTATCGGCTGGTATCATCCGTTTAAGGTCGGACTGTTTGTCTGGCGACGACCGACATTCAGCGTCACGCGTGCACAACCGCGTTGTATCGAAGGCCGAGTCGAGAACCAGAGCGTCCGTTATTACTCGTTCAATCCCCTGGGCAGTGACGTGCAGCTGTACGTGCAGCCCGAGAAAGAGACCGACTCGCAGCACATTGCCGAAGCGATCAATCTGCCGATACCCCTCACGCGGTCGCTGCTCAACGACAAAGGCCATGCGTCGCCGACGTTTTATGGTCAGGGGCAGAGCGTCGTCATTCGGGATAAGGACACGCCAATTCCCAACTGCCGGATCATTCCCGCGGACCTGAGCAACTTTGAAAAATGCCGAACGCTTCAGAAATCGCTCACGGGGATTGATTGTGACAAGATCTGTCTCGATCCGGAAACCGGCCGCTTCCTGTTCGCGCGAGGACGACAACCGCGAAAGTTGCGGGTCACGTATCGTTATTCCTTCCCATTCGAAATGGGCGGTGGTGAATACGGCCGTCGCGTCCCGGACCGTGCCGATTATCCCGTCAGCCGAATCGTTCCGGATGAGTCGGCCGAGACACCTTTCGATTTGACCGCCGAATTGGAACAGCGTTTGAAGGAGGTGCACCAATTCGCCGCGGCGTATATCGATGGTACCTGCCCGCCAAGCGTTCGCGGTTCCTCAGTTCCCTCCAAAGAAACGGATGATCAAAACAAAGAGACTACGGAACGCCTGGTCATCCGCCACGACATCGGCTTCGAACTCACGACCAGCGACACATGGCAACTCGGCAATCTGCACGAACTTCGCATTTGCACGGGAATTACTCTGGAACTTCGCGCAAGCAATAACAGTCGGCCGGTCGTCGAAATCCACGGCACCCGAACGGACTGCGAACCGACTCTGCAGATTGTCATGGAACCCGGAAGCCGCCTGATTCTGGACGGGCTGCTGGTGTTCGGCGATCCACTGCGAATCGTGTCCGCGGAAGGCGAGTCGGCCTGCGGCCAGCGTTTACCCACGGCATCGGATTGTGAAGAGTGTCCATCCATACCGGACACCCATGGCGAACGGAAGAGTATCCCGCCACCGGTTGTGGAGATACGTCATTGCACGCTCGTGCCTGGAGGCCGACCGAGCGACGCCTGCGATCACTGTGCGAAAACCAACAAGAGCCTGCAGTTGCAGGTGGAAACCGGCCGCGTGCTGATCGATCATAGCATTCTGGGTTCTATCAACGTTGATCGCTCCGGTTGCGCGACACCCTGTCCGCAAGCCGACCATGATGCGCAGCGCGATTTGCCGTGTCCGGTGCAGGAAGTGGAATTAAGCATCTGCGATTCGATCGTCGATGGTTGCCAGTGTCCGCCGGCGATCGGCTCCGAATGCTGCGAGACGGCTCATGCCAACCTGACGGTCCATCGCAGCACTATTCTGGGCGATGTCCACACGACGCGAATCCGTGAGGCCGAAGACAGCATCTTTGACGGTGCCGTGAACGTGACGCGCCGTCACGACGGTTTCATGCGGTTCTGCTTCGTGCCGCGGAACACAGGCGAGGTATCGGGCGATTCGAAGTGTCCGCGGCAAGACTTCCTGCCGCGTACACCGCGGCGCTTCAAGTGTCAGCCGGATTCGGCCCGAGTGATGTCGTCCGGCACGTGTGAACCGCCTGGGGGAGTTACTGATCCGCAAAACTCCATCCGACCACGCTTCGTGAGTACCACGTACGGTCATTCGGGCTACTGCCAGCTTGCGCTGGACTGTCCGCCGGAGATCGGCCGCGGTGCCGAAAGCGAATCGGAAATGGGTGTCTTTCACCATCTCTATTCTGCGCAGCGCTCCGCGCGACTGCGCCAGCAGTTGGCGGACTTCACGCCGGCCAACATGCTGTCGACGGTGATCTTCGCCGACGATTTGGAACAACCATGACGCGCGACCGGGACACGAATTGAAAGGGCTCACGAGCCATGTATGGTGACTTCACCCGTGACACATTTGACGCCAAAAAGCACTACAATCGAGTGCTGCTCCAACAGGGCCGGCCGATTACCGATGCGGACTGGAACGAACAGGGCGATTTGTTGTTCCAGCAAATACGCGACATTGCGAAAAGCGTTGTCGGCTGGCACGGAACGTCTGACTGCGGCTTCCGAATATCGATTCATGGCGGAAAATTTCATGTTTGCCGCGGCCATTATCTCGTTGATGGGTACTGCGCCCTGAACAGCCGGAATCGAGAAAGGAAGATCGAGAGTTTTGACGAATCGATAAAAGAACTGGAGAAAGGCAAGTATCTGGTCTACCTCGACGTGTGGGAACAGGCCGTCACGCCGTTGGAGGACGACCATTTGCTCGAGCCTGCCCTTGTGGACGTGGATACGGCTTTGCGAACTACTCTTCGCTGGGCGATTCGCGTTATGCCTGGGAACCCTGATCCGGCTCACCCGCTTCCGCCTCCTACCTCGGCCTCTACCACACCGAGAAAGCCCTTCGTCAACGAAACCCCCATCACTCTTTACGAGTTCATCGACGGCACAATCCCGACGGAGTTTGTTGCCCCGCCGCAGTATCAGTGGCGGGGAATGAAAGTTCGGCTGCGGAGTGACGACGTCACTGGTGACGGACCATGTGCGTTCGAAGGTTCCCAACAACATGGTGATGCGAGCGGAGCACCACGACTCTACCGTGTCGAGATTCATCGACCTGGAACGGTTGTAGAGATGAAGGAAGGTCAGGCTTGTTTGACTTCGAGAAACGCAACGTTCAAATGGTCCCGCGAGAACGGATCGGCCGTGCGGGAGTCACGCCCATCACAAGCGTGTACGACCGCCTGAATCTCACGCCGGCAACTTCGCACGCGTCCTACGAACCACAGGTCGGTGACTGGATTGAGATCCTCAATTCACACGGTGATCCAGTGAGTCGTGGTGCATCAGTATTCTCCGTGATCAGTCTTCCATCCGGAGGGATCCAGCTCGGCGGCGAGTACGTTCGTGGCACAGCGTTTGACTACGTCCTCACCAGCCCGGAAACCGAAGCGGCGGATGCGTACCCGCGCAAACTCGAACCATTATTCATCAGGAAGTGGATGCCATCGTTCACGATAAGTCCGGACGCGACGACGAAGCCGACGGGCGAACGTATCATGACCGGCCAGCCCGAGGTGGCAAGCGGATGCGGCATCTACGTTGTCGGGAAAACGACCTTCCCGGATGTGGACAAGAATTCCTGGGTTCCGCTCGAAAAGGGTCTGGAAATTCAATTCACCGGCACGCATTACCAGACCGGCGACTATTGGCTTATCGTGATCCGAGACGGCGAACCGATCCTCTACGGTGCCCCGTCGATTTCTCCGCATGACTGTGCTGTTCCCCCGCGCGGGTATCACCACTACGCTCCGATCGGATTCATGGTGAAGGAGAACGACGCGTATCACGTGGAGTATCCCTACCGCAAGAAATTCGAACCCGCCGGTATTCCGTACCACATCTGTCCGACAAGCAATGAACACGAGGGTAACCCATTTGAGAGTTGCGAATTCAATTGGTCTGCGTGGGAACCCGGAGATCCCGATGGCCATGGCGGGACACCCGTAGAAGAAAATCACGAGTGCCGGCACCGGCTGAGGGTGAGCCTCCGACGCCAGACGGAAACTCGGCTGCCGTCCTCACTCACGACGGGATGGCCGCCCTGAAAGAGTACTTCACGACTCCTCGCGAAGTCCTCCGTCGCATTCCCGCCAGGTATCTGAGAACCGACATCACGTTTCGACCACTTGCTGAATGGCTGGCACCAGCTTTGGTCAGCGAAATTGTTGACCTTTCCTTTGACGAGTTTGCTGAGCAGTTTCGGCAGGCGAGGTCGGTGCCGGATGAGGATTGGGAATTGTTCGAACGCGAGGCGAGACAGGTGCTCGCGAAGGCGGATGAGTTTAACCAGATGCTGCTCACGCGATCGGGAATCAACAAGTTGCTCGCGTGACGCTTGCCTTGAACCGGCAGGTGAAGAAGTCCGAATGGACCTATAGATGCGAAAAGGACCGACATCATGACTCACGACAAAAATGTCGTTGCGAACGATCCCGACTTGTTCGCTCGCGAATTGCAGCACGCATTGTTCGCCGAAGGCCCGCGGTCAGGAAGCGTTCGGCGGCTGCATCGTAATGCACGAAAGGCTCCGGGAGCCGAACTCGAACGAATCTTCGAAACAAAGCTCGCTGAAGCGAGACGCTTCAAGCGGGAATCACGCAGGCCAAACCTCATGAACGTGCCCATTCGTGCCTGGGAGTGGCTATGGGAAAACGCCCAGTTCGTGCCCACTCGTGATGTGGTATTAACGCTCATTTATGTCGGTGCGGTTGTCTTGGGTGTGGAATACGTCAAAGGACGACTTTTCCCCGCCAACGACGGCGCGTTCGCGGCTCCATACCACGGCTCCCTCGAATTGCCGGTCGCGTTTGCCGCCGTCGGCCCGCACGACGATTTGTCGCTCGATTCACAAACGACAGACGCCGTCGATAACTGGTTTTCGACGGAAGTTGCCCAGGCACTGGACCGTATCATCGAGTCGGAAGAATTCAGGCAGAAGCTCCGTAAAGTGGTGATTGAGGCGATCGACGGGGAATTGAGCCTGGCAAGAACGCGGGCCGTAGAACCGCAGGATCCCGTGGAGCCCCAACATTCGGCAATCGAGACCTCGAAACCCGACGAGCATACTTTGTCCGACAGTATTCCGGCGACCGATTTGTTGGAGGACGGTGAAACAAAGTGAACGCGAATGCTGCCGAATCGCCGACGACGGAACAAGAACGTGCCAGCGAGACGCTGTGGCGTAGCTGGTTCGACGCTGCGTCCGCCGCCGTCGCCGAAGCTGACAGAATGCTGGTAACTCAGTCACCAATAAAGACCGCCTGCCTGTGCACAACGGACGAATCCGATCGTCTGCAGCGTCTTTACCAAGACGCTCGTGTCTGGCTTGCGGCCGCGGTGAAACAGGCTACAGGCTTGGCCAAAGAATCTTCTTCCCAGCGGCTGGGGCTGACTCAAGCGGCACGCACCTGGGTGCTATTTCAACTCGGCGAAAACGATGCCGCTGCAGCGGCCGCCGCCAAGGCATGCGAGAGTCTTCCCACGGGTGAAAACGCATCACTAGAAGTTCGACAAAACCTTGCTCGAGTATATTACGTTTTGGGCCAACTGGCCCACCAACAAGACAAACCTGCGGAAGCTCACAGTCGCTTCCGATCCGCCTTAAACCTGTTCCAGCTTGCTGGAGCCAATGCCCGGCGTTGGATGGCAGACGTCCTGGAACGGCTCGGCGAAATCGAATCAGCCACACGTGACTTCGCCGAAGCGGTGGAACATCTTGCTCTTGCGGTCCGTCTGTGGGATGAGCAAGGCGATCCGTATTCACGAATCCCCATTTTGTTATCGCGACAAGCTGCCGCTCACATCGAAATGAGCCGATTCCGCACAGCTCTGGCAGTTCACCGTCGTTGGCAGAGTTCCATTGACAAGCAAGACAGGAAAACGGTTGATTTTGAGGAGCAAGCGCGTGTCTTCGGCTACCTTCTGCTCTTGTACGGACGCTATCGCGAAGCCGGCCAACTTTTTGACGAGGCTTGGGTGGTACTGGGAGGGCCGGCGATTGTCAACGACCGGCTCGGAGCAAAGCTGGCCCGACACCAGACGGAATTGAAGATCAGCACGGGAGACTACCGGTCAGCAATTCGGCTTCTCGGTCACGCCAAATTGGGGCCGTCCGCCGGTCAACATAAGCTGCGCGAGTACATTTTGCATGGCGAGGTCAGCCTGGCATTTGGCGAGTTTGAAGCTTCAAAAGCGGCCTTTAGCGAAGCGAGCTCTCTGCTCGAAAGTGGCACGCAGGCGAATCTTGGTGATCGGTTCGCAATGTGGCTTGGCATCGTCCGCACTGACGTTGCCCAAGGGGCACTGACCGCAGCAGTCAACCGCGCCAAAGACGTCATTGGATTGCTCGAAGATCATTCGCGCATCGTCGAACGCCGCATGGCACTGGCGCTGCACGAACTGGCACGAGCCCGATTCCGACAAAATTATCCTGCTGAATCCGCTCCCATCTGTGATCGTGCCATCACATTGCTCGAGATGGCGATGGGCCAAAATCATCCTGAAAACGTCGAGTTGCTGACAACGTGCGCAGAAATTCACTGGAGCCGCGGCGACATCCGCCAAGGTATGAGCGCCTGTGACGAAGCGACCACCTTGCTGGCCAACCACCGCCCGTGTGATTCCTTTGCCCAAGCGCGGATCGACACCGTTCGCGCGCGCCTCTTTCACCTGCAGCGGAACGTCGCTGCGGCCCGCTCTTGCTTGTTGAGCGCGTGGAACGGTTGGACGGCAAAAGAATCGCATATCGATCACGAACACCCTGAGAAAAGTCTCACAATTCTCGTTGTGGCAACAATTTTCACCGGGCTTGGGGATAAAGATCAGGCGGATCAGCTCTACAGTCTAGCTACTCCGCTAATGATGGAGCTGAAAGACAATAAACAAGAACGCGTCGCTTATGAATTGAATTGGCAAGGCAACATTTATTTCGGCTTGGAGTTCTACCGGGAAGCCAAGTGGCTCTACGAACATGCATGTACCCACTATCAGCAACAATTCGGAGCCGAGCACAAAAACACCGAGACAGTACGCAAAAACATATTGATGGCAACTAAGAAGCTGACGTCAGGCGAGGAGCAGGAGCCCGCAACGATGCAGAGCGAACTCGAGCAGGACGACGGATCGGCTGCGGTAAAGGAGGCTCTGGTGCCGTTTATTGGCGAACAGTGATGCCATCGGAAGTAATCGATTCCGGGACGAAGTTTTCTTAACAGAAACAGAAGACCAACCGGAAAGGAGGTGTGCCGCGGAAACTTCTCACGATCACGTTGTATGTTCCAGCGTCTGAGCGGTTCTGTTTCCGTTCACGTCTGGAGTTCGTAACTTCGTTCACGCAAGGAGTACACTTCATGTCCAAATCACAAATTATGAAAGAGATTGTCGAGTTGAAATCAATCGTCCGCCCCAAGATTACGCTGCGACGCGTCGTAGTCCTTGGTATTTTGGCCGCGCTCGTCGCGACGGTCGGGCCCGACGGCATATCTTATCTGTTAACTGCTGGCCGACTAGCGTCCGAAAAGGTTCGTGCACAGGTGCCGATCGAGTTCGAGCTGGAGCGGGCTCGCACAATGATCGACGACTTGATCCCAGATGTCAAAAGGAATCTGATGGTCATCGCTCAGGAGAAGGCAGAAGTTGAGCGGACGCGTGAAGATCTCGAGTTGGCACGGCAGCGAATGGGAAACCACCGCGAAGAACTAGCTGCTCAACGATCAGACGTCGGCAATGGCATTTATCTCGTAAGTCATCGCCCGGTTCAGAGGGACGAAGCCCTGCGAGACCTAGCACGCCGGTTCGAACTGTCTCAAATTGCAGACGACACGGTTAAAGCCAAACAGCAGGTCCTCAACGCCCGTGAAGCGTCTCTGAATTCGGCAATCGCCACATGCGAAAGGACCATGCGGGCCAAACGCGAACTCGAAGTCAAGGTCGAAAACATCAAGGCCCGAATGCGCCAGATGCAGAGCATTCCGGTTTCCAAGCGAATTGATTTTGACACTTCCAAGGTCGCAAAGATCGAAAAGGTCTTGGATGGCCTGGATATGAAGTTGCATGTGGCCGAACGATTGGCGCAGACGGAGGGCAGCTATGAGGAGCTGATTGATAGTTACTCGACGCCTGCAGTCGACGATATCGAGGAACGCGTCGATCTGTATCTAACTCAACATGCAACGGTGGATCGAGTTGCCGACGCGAACGGTGACTAGACCCCGATGGAACGACCGTACAGGGCGCGGCGTTGTTGCGTGCGGTGCTACGCCGTGTTCCTGTTCGGCACACGCCTTGGCTGGTACCAGGATGCTTGAGAGCAGCGTCTTCAAGACGAACGATGCGCACGGTTGGGATGTGTGCCGGGGTAAATTCGTAGTGCGCCCCCGCCCGGCACAGTCGATTGTGGGACTGCGGCCTCGTGTGACACACCTTCGAAGCGCATCGATCTCGGCCCGAAGTGTGATTCACAAGACTCGACGCAGATTCAGTCTTCCTATCAGGAAGCAGGTTTCCGCGAAGTCGTGCCACCTTCCTCGGATTGCGCGGTAGTGCGAGTTCTTGCCGTGCCATCGCACTGGTTGATTGCACCTTCGTTCCCACAGACGTTGAACCTGTGACGTCCGACTTCGATCGCCGACGGGACAAGTCCGCAGTCACTTCGGCATCTCGACCTGAATGGGCTTGATCGCCAGTTCCTCCGGCTGCGGTAATGGCGGGAAACTTCGCATGCGGTTCGGACTGATACCAGAACGCCACGGACGCGATGTCGTCTTCCAACGGCAGGTATCGGCCTGATTTGTCCTGCATCCAGCCCAGGGCCTGGATCGTCACCTTCAAATCCTGCTCGAAGCGGATCGGGTCGGCGATGTGCCAGCGGTAGAGTCCGAATCGCTGGCCCGGCAGATAGACGACGTCGGGAGGCAGGACCTGGGCCAGGCCCGAATGGGGCGTGCTGAACGTCTGATAGAGCTTCTTCTCACGGTTCTCGAAGTTGTAGGAACCGCAGAAGTAGTCCTCCGTTCCCGTGCCACAGATCGTGGGGAATTCCTGATCGCCATCCAGGAAGAATTTGATTTCTCCTTCGCCCCACCAGCCCGGGCTGCGGACCTCCCAGGCCATGTACGTGCCCACGTACTGCCCGCGGCCGCGGACGCCATCGAGGATCGTGTACGCCGTCTTGACCGGCAGTTTCGGCACGCGGCGGAATTGCGCGTGCAAGTAGGCCGCGTCCTCGGGCACGTCGGTCAACGTGTAGTTGATCTGGTAGTAAATAGTCATCTGGTTGTCGTCGAGGTTCTCCAGCGTGACCTTGGCGCCCTTGCGGAAGGGCATCGTCCAATAGCAGTTGAAGGCGCTGCCCGGGATTGACGCAGACCGGCAGCGAATTGATCTGGCAGTACTTGCCCCAGCCGCAGGCGAAGAAGTCACCCATCGGCACCTCGATCGACGGTTCGTTCTCGCCGTCCCAGTAGAACCGCAGGATGAAATACCGCGTCTTCTCGATGGGGGCCGGAGTCATCCAGATCTGCTGAATCGCGCCCGAGCCGTTGATTTCGCCGAGCGTGAGCGTCGTCTTCGCCGGGACGCGGACATAGGGCGAAACCTTCCAGCCCTGCCCCAGATCTCGCGCCGCGTGCAGCGCGGGGCCATCGGTCGACATGCCGGCCTTACCCTTCTCGCCGGTGAAGTTCTCCGGGCAGATCGAACGCGTTTGGGCGTCGGACATCCGGTACAGGTTCCCCAGGTGCGTGTCGAGCCCGTTGAAGCCGCCTGGCGGCGGCGTCTGAGCCTGGACGTGCAGGCTGAAGATGAGCGACACGAGGGAGACCATCACACAGGCGCTGATACGCATCGAGATTCTCCTTGTGGAACGGGCGAACAGGAACGCTCTGCTGCGACACGACTCGCCGTGCGCACCGAGGGAGTCCACCATAAGGCCCGTCACAATCGGTTTCAATGGGGAGAGAATCACGCAAAGATGCGGCGCGCCAGCCTCAAGCATCAGCAACGAGCCGAGGTGAATTGACGGATTCTTGCCATGCCACACCGTGGGGCAGGTCGTCCAACCTTCACCCTCCCCTGCCACGTGCTATAATAACGCACACGACGGGAGTGCCAGCATGCCTACAAACAGGTCGGATCTGAAGCTCGGATACGCGGAATATGTGCTCTATCCGGACGATGGAAATCGTCACGAGATTATCGATGGAGATCACTATATGAATCCCGCGCCGAGCACGTATCATCAGACGATTTCCAAACGCTTGCAGTATCATTTCTACACGAAGATCGAGTTGGCCGGATTGGGCTTGGTCTTTAACGCTCCGATCGATGTGCAGTTGAGCGACCATGATATTGTGCAGCCTGACTTGGTGGTATTGCTGAAGGCGACCAAGGCTCGTGTCACGCCAACCAAGATCAGCGGCTCGCCAGACTTGCTGGTTGAGATCACTTCCGCGTCAACAGCGGACCACGATCGACGGCTCAAGCGTCGCGTTTACGAGCGAGCGGGTGTCGCCGAGTATTGGATCGTCGAACCCGCCGAGCCGTCAGTGACACAATTGGTGCTGCACGATGGCCAATACGTGGAGCACTCTCACGGCGATGAACTGCGTCCGGCGATTCTGCCTGGAGTCGTCATTCTACTGGCGCAAATCTGGTAGCAAGATGGGCTCGTCCGTCTGGTTGTTCTATGGATAATCCGGGGATGGATGCGCTCGTAGTGCTATTTGGAAAGGACCGGCCATGGATTTTTCGACCCAATGCGCTCAGCGGGACGCTACCTCTACGGACGCTTCGGCGATCGTCGTCGCCAGGCGCGAAGCACTGCAGAGTCTTACGGACAGCGTTCCCTTGACGGTTTCTTGGGGAGCCATGCCTTCGACACGCAGCGTGCCGCTCTCGCCTGGTGCGATGGGCGCACCGTCGTAAGTCACCGCTTCGGGCAACCCGAGTTTAGTTGCGATACCCTCCAACGCCACGCGCTGCCGCGCTTGGGAGACCCAGGGGCACAAGCCCTTGTTCCGCAACGTAAGCTTCAGCGTGAACGGCTGGCCCGGTTGAATATCCGGGATCTCAATAGCGATCTCCCCCGCGAACTGCGGCAATGCGAGGTACGGGTCCAGCCACACGTCGTAACCGGCCATCCATTCCTGGTATGGCATGACCATGTGCCGGGTGGCTTCCAACATCGCCCCGGGTACGGCGTGGAGCGCCTGGTCATAGGCGCGGCGTACTGGTAGATGGTCGCATAATTGTCGAGGACGGCCTTTCTTACCTCCGGC
Source organism: uncultured Planctomycetota bacterium (assembly GCA_963700575.1). Lineage (GTDB taxonomy): Bacteria > Planctomycetota > Planctomycetia > Pirellulales > Pirellulaceae > JAJRVM01. Next base: position 192,879 of record CAVOYC010000023.1, read on the forward strand.
GGAAGACCAGACCCGTTGACCACGGCTTGCTTGTGTGCCGCGACAGTTCGTGGCTGGCCGCGAACCGATCGAGTCGATGCAAGTGGTAGCGCAGCAGCGGGACGAACAGCCCCATCTGGCCGAACCACCTTTCCTGGTCGGTGCGATTGACAGTGGTGCGAAGTGACACTAGCGCTGCGTCGTACCGATCGAGTTTAGCGACCGCTTCGGTCAACACCGCAGTTCGCTCCGCCGGCGGTGTCTCGAGCCAGGTCTTGGGAACCATGTACCGGGCATTGATTTCCCACAGGTCTTCGTAGAGGTTGCTGACGGTGAGCAGGGCGGGGGCGTGTTCGACGCCGAAAGTGCGGCGCCCCCCAGAGATGGCGGAAGGTGTTTGGCGTTGCCGTCGGTTCCCACCCGAAGTGACCGATCGACTCCCAGGGTAATTCCGCTCCGCAATACGCTCCACCGATCCAGAAGGTCGACCGATCGCCCAAGAGTCGGCGCACGCGCGGCGTCGGCGGCAACCGGAAGTTCGTGAAGAGGCTGTCGAGCCAGGTGTCGGGCATGTGGCCCACACGGTCATACTGCCGCGAGAGGCCCGCGATCGAAGCCCCATGCCCCACGATGTAGAGGTCGGCCGGCAACACGTCCTCCAAGTCGGGCGTGTAGCCGTCAAAGTACGGGTACACGGCAACGCCACCCTGGAAATTCAAAGCTCGCAAGCGGTCGTAGATCATCAGGTACTGTTCCCAAGCCGCATGTCGCGTACGCGATGCCGCCACGAACGTCTGGCACCGGTCGCACGAGCAGAGTTTTCCGTTGTCATCCCGCACCAGCATCAGCCCATCAACGGGATAGGTTTCGACGAGCTCACGTAACAGCGCGTCCAGGTAAGCATGATAGCGAGCGTGCGTGAAACAGGGCGTGCCTTTTGGCCTCCCCCAGAACTCCTCGACCGCACCCGGCATCATCGCTTCAGGAAACGCTTTCGCGAAGGTCGTGGGTACGCACCCGATGGGCAGCCACAGCCAGACCTGGCCACCCTGGCGCTGTACGTGCCTGAGAAGATGCAGGCCACGCTCCCGCTGGGCGTCCACTTCGCTCAGCAGTGTGCCGGACGATTCGTCGTACGCTTCGGGGTCGTCTGAAACCAATTCGGGCATGTACCGGTAACTCACCGGCATCTTCCAATTGCCCCACATGCCCAGGCAGGTCAGCACGTTCATGCCGGAATCCAGCAGCTTGTCCAGTACGTGTTCCCATTGGGCGAGCGAACCATACGGGAAGTCCACCTCGAAATTGCCTCCGCCGAATCCGCCGCCGCGCAAGGCCACGATTGGGTTCGCGGCGACGAGGGGTATATCGGCTTGGTGACCCTGCAGGGTGATATGGTCCTCGATGGCTTGAACGGCTTGACGCAGTCCGAGGACAGTGCCCGCGAGGATTTCGACGCCGCGTGCACTCGGCCGCCCAATAATGAACCCGTCTCCGGCGATTCCCGCGCTGGATGGATCGGCTGTGAGTGTCAACTGTATGTCAGTACTATCCGCTTTCTGTGCGGGGATGACCACGCGGCCATGTCGTTCGAGACAGCGCTGAAGTTTCGCTGCGACGGCTGACGCCTCCGCCGGGGCTGAAACCACGACATCACCGGCCAACGGGACGCTGACCGGCACCGCCACGGCGACCAGGCCCTCGTCCACAAGTTCGATCAAGTCCTCTACCTCGCGCTCGTTCGCGGCGTCGAAGGGCACCAACTTGCGGTAGAACCGACGTCCGTTGACGGCCTGCTCGCCGATCTCGACAAGGCCGCCTGTGCCCTGCTGCCAGGTCCGGCCGACTTGAGGAAACGCCGTGGTGAAATCCTTGAAGCCGTAGAACGGGAATCGTGTCTCGAGGGTCGGGATCGAGTGTGTCTCGCCGCAAAGAGGCAACGCCCAGGAAACGGCATGGGATACCCAAGGCGAAGGACCGTCCCAGGGGCGGTCGTCCGCCGCAATCTCGACGGTTCCCTGCGCGTAAACGCGATAAGTAAGGAGCATTGCCGGACCTTCAGCCGGTGTGAGAATCCAGCGTACTTCGACCAAGGCGCTGGAGGAGGTGTGGCCGACAAATTGGGCGTCGTACGCGATGTCGTTTGCCCCAGAGATGACTGCCCGCGGCGTCTGGTAACCAGGTCCAAGGCCACCCTCGAGCGTGTACCCAGGCGCCTGGAGTCGCTGGAAAGTGACCTCAAGTGGTTCGGCGAGCGCGGACACCCCGTGGAAGGTCAGTTCGGTTAGTCGCCCCGTGGACTCTTCGAACAAGGCCCGGACCGCGGGAAAGTCAACAATCAAGCGGCCTGCCGCGCGGGACACGGGGTCTTCTGGCACCGACACGCCCTCGACGATCTCGACACGCTTCGAGGTGTCGGGTTTCACGGCGCAGACGAAGACGAGAAGATCCTCGGCGCGAGGTGGTGTGGCCGCATCTGGCGTGGCGTCTTTCTGCCACGGGAAGCCGCCCCGGCGGATGGCGAACGGGATGACTTCTTCACCACTGACCAGCCGCACGCGAGTCCAGTCGATCAGGCCTGGTGCCGCGAGTCGTCCTGTGGGCACCTCAACCACGGCGGGTGCGTCGCAGCGCGTCGGATTGTGTACCACGATTGCCGCCCGGCCATCGACTTCCGCCGTGGACCCCAACAGAACGAGTGCCAGGCTACTCAGTACGGTGTTCATGCGACCTCCGGGTGAAATGTGTTGCGACGGACATTGGAAAGCCATCGATACGTCATCGCGCGGGAAACGGGGAGCCAGCGTGCGCCAATTGTTGATCAGGCGGTGCGCCCGCTGTGGCTTCCCGCATTAGTTCGGAACGAAACACTTCCTGATCGTTGACCCGCACCGAGAAAATGACACGGACCCGGCCACACTTTGTTTTCATTTACCTTTGGATCGGGGGAAAAATAACTTCACCTAGTTCCCTCGCCCCTTTGGGGAGAGGGTAGGGTGAGGGACTAGCAAATCTGGAAGTTATTTTTCCCCGGTTCCTTTGACTTCCTCACAACCGCTGATAGTTGTTTGTGCGGTCAAAACCTTCGATGCAAAAACGTGGATCTTTGCCGATGATGTCCCGCAGTTGCTGCGGTGTTATCCGTTGGTAGAAAACGGGTTGCGTGCAGTCGGGCAGTGGATTGAGCGTACCGCAAAGCGCGGAGTGGAGTTGCGGGTCGGACAAGATACGGTCGGTCAGTGGCAGGCCGGGATAAAGACGCACGGCACTGTTCACTCCGACCGTGTCCGGTTCGATGCGGCGGAGTTGCGATATACAGTAGCGCACCGATTCCTCCGTGTCGCCGGGCAGGCCACAGAGATAATCGACCGCCAGGTGAATCCCGTGTTTGCGTGTGAGTCGCCGGATCTCGCCCAGGTGCGCCAGGTCCTGCGGACCTGTGGGATGCGAGACCGTGATCAAATGGACTCCGCTCGCCTGCAACAGCCGAAAGAGTTCCGCGTCGTAGGGTGTGGTTTTCATGTAGGCCGCCCAACGGAGATCCGAACCGCTGACAATAAGTTCCTTCAGGAACGCGTGACAGTGGGCCAGGTCCTGGTTGAACTCGGTGTCGCAGAGGTGGAAATCGTGCAGTCCACGGCGGATCAGATCCTGGAGTTCCTCGACGATCCTGGTCGGGCTCTTGAAGATCACTCGCCCCAGTCCCTCGCGGCAGTAGGGGCAGCGAGCGAGACAGCCTTTTTGGGTTTCGAAACCGAGGAGGCCTCCCTGTTGCACATATGCTGCGTAATCTACGACGCCCTCGCGCCGGGTGTCGGCCTGCAGGTCGATTCCGTACTGCCATCCGTCCAGGATCGTGCCGGGCGCAACCGTCGCTTGTTCGAGTTGGTCGAGCAGTGCGGGGAGTGCTCGTTCTCCCGGGCCCACGACACCGAAGTCCGCGCCCAGGTAGTCGCGCACGGTTTCGGCGGTGAACGAGAATCCAGCGCCACCGACAATCACTTGCATTCCGTGCGTCTTCAGCAGTCCGACAATGTCCCGGATTTCGTCCAGGAAGAAGACGTTGTTATGCATCAGCACCGTGTCGATGTTGCGCACGGTCAGTCCGACGATATCGGGTTGAAAACTGGCCACGGCCGCCTGCAAGTCGGCGGGCAGATCTTCGGAAAAACAGAGGTCCAGCACACGGCTCTCGTGCCGCGTCTGAGACATGGCAGCATGCAGGTACTCCAGCGCCAAAGGCGGCGTTGGAGGTGTCCGATAGCGGTTGGGATTGACAAGTAGGATTCTCAAGATCTGTTCCGCAGCAGCGGTGGCTGCACAGACTTAACGGGCTGCCGCCGTACGGGGGCCGAGTCGGTCCGGGCGGTAGATGTAGTCCGGCCACAGCGGGCAGTTCAGGTCGATCCAGGCCTTGATCGCCCGCATCCCGGCCTCGTCGAGCGAAACCTCCTCGTGGTGCTCGTCGGCCAGCACCTCCCACAGGCGGCTTTGCAGGGTGCCGAACGAGAGCGGCTCGGCCTTGAAGTGCCGCATGCCGTAGGTGAAGTCGAAGTAGTGGACCCAGCCGCCCTCGATCAGCGTGCGGTACGAGGCGGGCACGCGGCCCGCATCGAGCGTGCCGCGCAGGTCGGACCGTCCCGGCTTCGCGGCCGTCGTGGCAGCGCACGCAGTGGGCGTCCAGCACCGGCTGGACCACCCGCTGGTAATCGAACGCCTCGGTGCCCCACGGCGGGGGCTCCAGGTTCTGCGGCGGCTGGGTCAGGGCCAAGCCGGCGTCGGGCGGCGGCGACGCATGCCGGTTGTCGTGGCAGCCGATGCAACTGCGCCGCTCGCCGGGCTGCAATTGAATCACGCTCCGCATCCGCTGCAACTCGTTGTACTCGGCATCGAGCAACTGGAAGTAGAGGACCTTGCCGGCCGGGGCCAGGAAGTTCGCCGAGCCGTCCTCGGCGATCGGAACCGTGCCGAGCGACGCCTTGGCCACGTAGCTGGGCCAGCCACCGCCTTCCCGGACGCGGTACAGCCCCGGCCCGATCTCCGTGACCTGGCTCGGCCAGTTGTGGTTGGTTCGCAAGCGGGCCAGCGGCGCGTTCGGCGTCCGCGTCTCAAAGCTCGGCGTCGGACCGTGCACCAGGTGGACGGGCGTGGCGTAGAAGTCGGTAAACGGCGGATGATCCGCGCGGTACTCACCGCAGGGCAGCGGCTCCAAGGTCGCGGGAACTTCTTCGGAAACCCGCAGGTACTTCGCCCGGCCGCGAGCGACCGTCGAGCCCAGGCCCTGGTAGACGTCCTGCACGGTGAACTGGCCCAGCCCCTGTTCCGCGAGTTCCGCATCGAGCTCGCTCGGCAGCACGGGCGGGCGCGGCCGCGCACGCAGCGGAGTCGGATGCTTGCTGCTGATCTCCGGATCCACGTACAGCAACTCGCGGTTGCCGTACCGGTCGATGACGTACAGCCCCCAATTGTGCTGATTGTCGGGATTGTGGGTCACGAGGAAATGGTCGCGCGAGATCGGGTACGGATCGCGGAACGAATCGTGGTGCGACCGGCTCATCTGGTAGTGCGGCCGCGTGTCGGGCGTGATGTTCGTGATCGCCTCCGTATCGAACGGCCCCTTGGTCCGGTCGATCAGCGCGATCGGGCCCTGATGGTCGCCGTGCGACATGAGCGTGCAGACCAGCTCCTGCGTGCCGGGAACCTCGTGCGCCTGGCTGTAGCAGTTGGGCGTGTTGTTGCCGAAGACCAACTCCGGATGCGTGCCGTCGGGGCGGATGGACCAGAGCGTGTGGCCGAAGTCGGCTCCCTTGTCCAGGTACTCCGAGCGGGTCCACAGGATGCGGCCGCTCTGCATCACCGACGGCTTCCACTCGCTCAGGTTGGCATGGGAAAGGCGCCGCATGTTCGTGCCGTCGGCTTCCATGCGGTACAGCACGTAGGCCTGCGGCCGCCAGCAGAGGAAGCGGACCTTGCACCGCGTGCTGTGGAAGGCCACGCCGCCGTCGGGCAGGCACACCGCGTCGAAATCGTGAAACGGCCCGTCGGTCAGCTTCCGCAGGCCGGAGCCGTCGGCTTCCATCGCGTACAGGTGCCAGTACGACGCCCAACCTTCCACCTCCGGCTTGTCGGGCCGGTAGGCGAAGTAGATGGTCTTGGCGTCGAAATCCGACACCGGCTCGCGCACAATGCCCTCGCTGCCGTCGAACAGCTGCTGGATGCGGGCGCGGTCCGGCCGGAATCGGTCCTGCTCGTCGCGGGGAATGTGCAGCACATAGACGCCGCCGCCCGGCTCGAGAATCCCGTCCAGATGCTCGCTGTAGTTGTGCGATTCCAGGAACGGATGCCGCTTGGCGAACAGGATGCGCTCGAGCGGCGCCAGGGCGGGATCGCGGAAGAAGAGCTGCCGCTTGGCCTGCCGCGCCGCCAGGTACAGCGTCTCGGAGTCCGGATCCTCGGCGGCCTGGCGCCGCAAGTCGGCCGCCTGGGCGCGTTCCGCGGTGACGTCCAGCCCCTGCCGGTCCAGCCGCTCGATCATCTCCTCGAACAGCACCAGCACCCGCTCCAGCGGCGCCAGACGCGCGATGCGGCCCCAATACGGCGCGCCGCCCGGCACGGCCGGCCGATCGACCAGCAGCGGCGAAAGGTGATCGTCCGCCGGGATGTTGCTCCAGGTCGCCCGCTCGCGAAGAAAGGCGTACTGCAGGAATCCGTCCCAGCTCTTCTCGGGCAACCGGTCGACCGGCAGGTAGGGCAGCCGGCGAGCCCGGTTGGCCGCCGTCCGATCTCGCCTGGCGACCGACTGCCACTGCTCGCCCATCCTGCGAGACGAGCACCTCGAACACCTCGGGGATGCGGTCGCGATACTTGCCCGGTGCGGTCGCGCGTGACAATCGACGCGGGCCACGCTGGCCGGCTCGGGCAATTCGATCTGCACCCACTCCGATCCGCTGGTAGGCGGCAATCCAACTGTGGTCGTTTCCGTAGCGGCCGTCGTTCAGGTGCTCGATCTGGTGAATCGCGTACCCGGCGAAGCAGCGACGACGCGCTGGCCACGGCGCCGCGTTCGGCCAGGGCGAGGTTCTCTTTTCCTTCGGGACCGAAGATCTCGAGTTCGTCGATGCCCGGCTGCGAGCTGCCGCTGGTTTCGTGAATGGCCACGCGCACGAACCGGGCCTCTTGGGGCGGGAAATCGAGGGCTTCGGGCGGCTTGGCCGCCGTCAGCGCGGAAATCCGTGCCAGCGCCTCTCGGAACTCGTCGGCCACCAGCCGCGGCTCGGCTCCTTCGGCCCACGTGGGAGAAAGGACCGTGGTCAGGAGCAGGCACATATAAAGGGACTGACCGATAAGTGATTTCATCTGGCTTTCTCCAAACTTGCAGCGTCGCGATCCTTGTCGACCCGTGCGGTGGATACGTGGGCCGGGTCGGTTAGAGTGCGAATTCGCGGGCGAAATTCCTTCTCCCCCTGCCGGTTAAAGACTGAGGGCCACAGCGTGCCACCTCCAGGCTTGCCAGCAGTACCGTACGTCCACCCGGCCAACCGCCTTGCCAAGATCCGCAGGTCACGAGGGCGAAACCGCCTTGCCGACTCTCGCCCGCGAGCTCAGCGCCTCGTGGAGAACGGGGGGGGTGCAAACTGATTCTTTCGGGGCGATCCTATCGTCTATAGGGTAGCCTCTCGAGCCGTGCACAAACAAGCGGAATCCGCATTTCTTTCTGGCGGTATCGTATCACAACGCGTTTCGCGACGGCTTGCCGGACGCCCCCCCGTTGCCGGCGATAGGCAGGGAGGGGATCCCCCGTCACGCGGCGAATCGTGCCGGCGAAGTGCTCTGCGCGGCTGCCGCTGAGTCCCTCGCAGGTCCGCAAGTGAGCGAGGTACAATTCTTCATGGTGCTCATGGCGATCGCGGCATCTCCGGGTTTGTCTTGTGTCGCGTCACTCCTCGGGCGTAATCCCTTTGCAGGTCGCTTCGTAGTCCGGTTCTCCGTTTGACTTCTTGTTCAAACTCGTCAACATCAGAGTTCGCTCATCAACCCGTTCACTGGTCACACCCAGGGGCTGCCTCGATCCACCCCACTGGTTCAGAAATCTCGCGCCGACAACGCCAGTGCGGACACGGCTCGCAGTGCGGACCAGGTCGGATTCACCCGCGACATGTGGCAAGTCAGGTCACAGAGCGATGACGCCGACGAGATGGTGAGCAGGGACAATCAACTACGACCGGCGACTGCGTGAGATGTGTCGAACGATGGCGGGTGCGATCTTGCCGAGCGGCAGGATGCGATCGGCTAGGTCTTCTTCGATCACCGCTTTCGGCATTCCGTAGACAACGCAATCCTCTTGACTTTGGGCAAACACATAGCCACCAGCTTGCTTCAATTGTCGGCAGCCGGCCAATCCGTCCCGCCCCATCCCGGTCATGATCACGGCCAGGACATTGCCATCTAGCACGTCGGACGACCGAGCGAAGCAGGTAATCGACCGAGGGGCGGACTCCGTTCTCGGGCGGATCGTCGTTCACTCGAACCAGCAGGCTCTTGCCCGTCGCGTTCGAGCTTCATTTGTTTGCCACCCGCCGCGATGATCACTTTCCCGGCAACGGCGTCCGTTTTGTCCGCAGCTTCGACGACGTCGAGTTCGCAAATTTCGTTCAGACGCGTGGCCAGCGAGCGCGTGTATTGCGCGGGCATGTGCTGAACTACGAGCACCGGGACAGGTAGCTCCGCCGGAAGCTTAGGCAGTACGGTCTTGAGCGCCTTCGGGCCCACCTGTTGAAGATCCCAAGAATCACGGCCTGGCACGGGGACGCGGAGTCGGGGCGGCTTCCACGACGTCGTCGGACTCGACGTGGTGCTTGGCGACGGATCTGCGTATCCTGTTCTGTCGCTGCCCGACGATTCGCGGAAGGCAGGATCTTCTCTTGCAGGGCGTCTCGAAGTTGCTGGCGGTTGGCGAGGGAGTCGCTACTCGACGGCTTCAGGATGAAATCAAATGCTCCTTCCATCAGCGCATCCGTCGTCACTTGGGCCCCTTCGGAGGTGAGGCTGCTGACCATGATCGCTTTGGGGCGAAGCCTGCGCCGCTTGATTTCCCGCAGGACTTCGATGCCGTCCATGTCCGGCATCTGCACGTCGAGCGTCAGCAGGTCGGGATCCAACTGCTGGATCTTCTCTAACGCTTCCACTCCGTTCTTGGCCACACCGACAATCGAAATCATCCGCCACTTCGCGCAGGACGTTGTGGATCGACTGACGGTACAGGGCCGAGTCGTCGACGACCAGGATTTTTGTCGGTCCGGACTTCAACGATGCGTTTCCTATGTCTGGCTTTTCGCGGTGAGGTATTTTTCGAAGAAACTGCGCAAGTTCGGCTTTTTCGAACGGCTTGACGATAAAGTCGATAGCACCGGCTTGAATGCACTCGATCAGCTTCTGCTTCTGATTCACAGCGCTGACCATCACCACGCGTGCCTGTGGATCGTCCCGGATGATCTGCCTGAGCGCCGCGACGCCGTCCAGGTTGGGCATGACGATATCCAGGGTGACCAGGTCGGGCCTTTCCTGCAGATACAAGGCCACGGCCTCTCGGCCATCTTTCGCTTCCCCGGCCACTTGCCAGCCCGCCTCTTCAGCGATCTTTTTGATGCGTTTGCGCATGATCAGGGC
>CAVOYC010000024.1:0-155883 GCA_963700575.1 uncultured Planctomycetota bacterium
TTATGTGCCTCTTACTTGGTTCGACGTATTGCTCTCCCCAGACGGCGTCCAGCACGCCGAGTCCCAGCCATCTCTGGAAGGTGCGGTGGATGGTGCTGTCGTCGCCGAAATGCGCCGGCAGCTTGTTCCACTGGCAGCCGGTGCGCATGCGGAAGATCACTCCGTCCAGGATCGGGCGGGCGTCGGCCCGGGGCCGGCCGGTCTTGGCGGGCGGGTCGAGTTCCTCGATCACAGGTGCGATGCGTTCCCACAGCTTGTCCGGCACGCGCCAGATGGTTGGCTGCGGCCTGGCCTCCTTGTGCCTCTTACCCATTCGCAGATCCTCCGAAAGAGGGTTCTACGAATAGTTATCGGAAAAAACTGGTTTTGAGATAGTCTCTTACCGGCGGCACTTCGCCGAGAAGGCGCCGGAGGAATGGGACGACGACCCCGGCCTCAATGAGTATGAGGACGACGAGGGCACCTTCGACGACGACATCGACTTCGCGGCGCTGGCTCCCTCCGCGCCGGCCAAGCCCGCCCTGCGTGCGTCCGAGAAGGTCGGCGCCGCAACGATCCCTGCCCCTGCGGCAGCGGGCGCAAGTACAAGAAGTGCTGCGGCCGCCCGGGGGCCGAGCCCGCCGCGTCCCTCCTGGCACAGCCCGCGGCCCTCCTGGAGCGGCCCGCGCTGCAGATCCGCCCCCGGAAGCCCGGCGATCTGGTGCGTGTCGAATACCGGGGCGGCCTGATCGACCCCGGCATGACGACCGATGACCTCCCCCTGAAGACCTGGCACGCCCCCGACATCCCGCTCCGAATCCACCAGGCGATCGACAAGGACCGCATCCTCGACCTCGGCGGCGTCCACGGCGACCCGCGCGCGGGCATTCCCCCACAGTACGAGTATGCCCGGTTCGTCGGCCGGGCCGGGGAAGTCGAGATCACCTTCTACAACCGCGCGATCGGACTCTTCATGGCCGACAGCGAAACGGCCCGCCGCCTCCACAGGGCCTTCTGCGTCCTGGACGACACGCCGGCCGAGCCGTAAGCCCCCCCGCCGCACGCGGGCCAAATCGCCAATCTCCAGTCGGCAATCCCAAGCCCGCCATGCGGCGGACAAGCGTCCAATCCCTTCCCATTTGACACGCCCTGAGCACAGATGTATCATAGTGTCCATACTTGTCTATTCCTTCGCCTACCCGGGTCTTATCCATGAAACTCACCGTGCACGAAGCCGCCAGGCTGCTGGAAGTGTCCGAGAAGACGGTCTACCGCTGGATCGCCAGTCGCCAGCTCCCCAACTACCACGTCAGCGGTCAGTACCGCTTCAACCGCGCCGAGCTGCTCGAATGGGCCACCGCCCAGCAGGTCCACATCTCGCCGACGATCTTCTCCGAGGATGATGACGGGCAGTTGCCCGGGCTCGCCGAGTGCCTGCGCGCGGGCGGCGTCTTCTACCGCGTCGCCGGGGCGGACAGGGAGTCGGTCCTCCGTGCCGTCGTGGACATCATGCCGCTCCCGCAGGAGGTGGACCGCGAGTTCCTGCTCGAAGTCCTGATGATCCGCGAGTCGCTCGGCTCGACCGGCATCGGCGACGGCATCGCCGTGCCCCACCCGCGCAGCCCGATTGTGATGCACATCCCGCGCCCGATGGCGTCGCTCTGCTTCCTGGAGAACCCCGTCGACTTCGCCGCTATCGACGCGAAGCCGGTGGACACAATCTTCGCGGTGGTGAGCCCCTCGATGCGCGCGCACCTGAACCTGACATCCCGGATCGGCTTCGCCGTGCGCGAGCCGGCGTTCGAGCAGGCCATCAAGCAGCGCGCCCTGCGCCAGGACATCCTCGCCGCCGCCCGCCACGTCGACGAGCTGATCGACGCGAGGCCCGCCACTCCATGACGATGGAGCTCTTCGCGGCTTCTTCGCCACGCTGGGGGCGGGCGCGACAGCGGCGCTCCTCGCCGGCCGCCGGGCCCCCTGGATCGGCCCCGCCACGGCTGCCGCCGGTTGCCTGCAGGCCGCCATCGCCGGGGCCGGCGCACTGGCCGGCGGTCGCCCGGGCGAGATCGCCTTGCCCTGGAGCATCCCCATGGGCTCGCTCCACCTGGGCATGGACGCGCTCTCGGCGCTGTTCGTGTTCGTCATCGCAGTCGTGTGCGGCCTTTGCGCCGTCTACGGCGCCGGCTACCTCGACGCCCGCCGCCACCCCCGCCGCACGGCCCCTCGTGGGCGTTCTTCAACCTGCTCTCGCCTCCATGCTCGTCGTCGTTACGGCGCGCAACGCGGATGCTCTTCCTGGTGGCCTGGGAGGTGATGTCGCTCGCGTCGTTCTTCCTGGTGACCTACGAGCACGAACGGGAGGACGTCCGCCGCGCGGGCTGGACCTACCTGGTCGCGATGCACCTGGGCACGGCGTTCCTGCTGGCGCTGTTCGTGCTGCTGGACCGCACGGGCACGATGGAGTTCAGCGGGTTCGGCGCCACGGGCGCCGCGGGCGGGCGCGGCCTTCCTGTCTCGACTTCGCGGGGCGTCGGTGAGTTGCGATCTAGCGACAGGTGTGGGCGAGAATGGTGATAGTACTCAAAGTAATTGGTGAGGATGCGTTTGAGATGGGATTCGCCCAGCACAATCAGGTGATTCAAGCACTCTCGGCGGGATGGAGCCGATGATGCGTTCGCAATAGGGATTCTGCCAGGGTGAGCGTGGTGCGATCGGAACTTCGTCGATGCCCACGCTTTTGACACGCTTCTGGAAGTAGTGACCGTAGATACCATCGCGATCGCGAAGGAGGAAACGAGGTGCTTCTTCGTAGGGAAAGGCATTCACGATTTGCTGAGCCGTCCATTCGGCGCTCGAATTTGTCGTGACATTGAAGTGCACCACTTGTCGCCGGGCATGCCGCAGAACGATGAATACGTACAGCACGCGAAACGTGGCGGTCGGTACGGTGAAGAAGTCGCAAGCGGCGATATCGGGCACGTGATTGTCCAGAAACGTCCGCCAGCTCTGAGAAGGTGGTCTTCGAGTACGGACCATGTACTTGGCCACAGTCTGCTGGGCCACATCGTGGCCCAATAGGGCCAATTCGGATACGATTCGCGGAGCACCCCAGGTGGGGTTCTCGCGGGACATCCGGCGAATCAAGTTGCGGATTTCGCGTTCGATCGGCGGGCGTCCAGCTTTACCTTTTCCGGATTTCCAGCGCCAATAGCGTTTGAATCCCTGGCGGTGCCACTTGATGACCGTTTCCCCCTTGAACGATGACCAGCGCCGATCGCCAGTTCGACCAGAGTCGCGACAGGCACACCCAGAACACTCGATCGCGTGGACGCAATTTCGGCCGCTTGACCGACTGCTTGAACACCGCCACCTGCTGTCTCAGTGCCAAATTCTCGATGGCCAACCTGGCTTTGGGAACGAGTATGGCTCGGAACAGCAGAACACACGCTTGGAGAAGGCCCATTTCCACACCCGTGCGATCAGGAAATGGGCTATTGTAGCCGCCCACTCCCGCGCAGGGGCAAACGACGTAAGTTCTTGTCAGTCAACGCGGACGACATTCTTAGTAGGGACAGGTATCCCGTGAATGGCGACTCTTGATCGTGATCCTGGCCCGAATCGTCTTCGGCCGCTGTCGGTGTCACTTTCACCACCGCATCGAGACACCGCGGGCTTCATCCACGACGGCCATGAACCACCCCAACGTGAGCAGGAAGCTCTGGTAGATATCGTATAGAGGGAGAATGTGCAGCAACTTGAACTGGTCGCCTTGCACCAGGACGAACATGGCCGCGGCATTCAGGTTCACCAGCAGCATCACACCGGCCCAGCCCAACATTTCTAATCCGTCGGCATCGCTTGTAGTCAAGAGCAGAAGCATACCGAGGCCGCAGACGTAGATCATCGGCAGCATCACCAGGTCGAAGAGGTAGGTGGCGCCAAGCCACAGCAGGAGGCGTGGTCGGCGAAGGTCAGGCCGCATCCTAGCGCGACGGAGATACTTCCGCAGGACTTGAATGGTCCCGCGGCACCAGCGGTAGCGTTGGCTCAGCAACGCCAGGGTCGTATCCGGCGCCCGGGTATGAGACACCGCCAACGGCTCGTAGCGGATTCGGCCGCCCAGGGAGAGGACCGCCAACGACAAGTCAAAGTCCTCGGCGAATGTGTCACCCTCAAACGGTCCGGTAACTTGCCCCTCCCGCAGCCCCTGACTCACCCGACCATATTCGAGAAAGACATCTTCTAGCACACATCGTCGGAAGAGTCCCAAGGGGCCAGCCACGATCAACACCGTGCCGTTGATGCTCATGGCCATGGCGCGCAGCCGTTGCCCATCAGGTACTCAATGGCCTGAAGTCGAGTCAGCAGGTTATGGCGATTGCGGACGCGTATCTGCCCGGCGACGGCAGCGATCTGCGGATCGGCCAGATGGAGAACCATGCGCCGCAACGAACCGGGGTCGACTCGAGAGTCGGCATCCAGGCAGAGGACGAGTTCCCCGACAGACCTTCGGAAAGCGTAGTTGTGGGCGCTCCACTTGCCACCATTGACTTTGCGATGGACGTCGATTGTACAACGGTCATGTTTGCCCGCAAATCGCAGTGCCCGGGCATACGTATCATCGGTCGAGCCATCGTCGACAACGATCACTTCGTAACAGGGGTAATCGAGAACCAACAGGGACTCGAGTGCGGCTTCGATGTTCTCGGATTCGTTGAAGGCCGGTACGAAGATCGACACGCGTGGCCACTGCCGGGGTGTTTCATGGGCTCGTTGTCCGGCGCGATGGAACGAGATGTAGGAAAGTGCCAGCAATGTCGTCCAGCGGAGACCGCCAATCCCGGTGACGGCGGCAAGGATCCAGGGAGTGGCCATCATAAGCCATCCGATGGTCGGATCGTCGGCGATTCGAATGCCGGTGCGAACCAGGCAGGAGGTTAGGTATGCAAACAGGAATACGGCCAGGGAAGTGGCAATCACAAACGGGAATCCGACCAACGGTTTGGAGACCTGCGGCAGGCGTTCCTTCGCGACGTCAACTGTGGTGGATTGTTCGAATTGTGTTGCGGAGCTGGAGATCATCTGCGGTCTCAGCAAGGATGGGCATGGGTACCGGCCAGATGGGAATCAATCGTTCTGAGAACGCGAAGCATTCGTTGCACATCATCACTATGTGAACCGTTTCCGTGGGCCTGTGATGCCGCTTCGGCGTCTTGTTGGAGTTGACTCACGCGTTCCTCCAACACGTCGTCGCAGTGCAGGCCGGCTCGAAGCTGACGTACCGCACGGACGTGGTGCCGATCAAGTGCCCACTCGACAGCCGACAGCAGATCCGTATCGATCTCGTCGCGAAGCACCGACTCACGCAAGCGTTCCCCGAGCAACTCGTGAAGCGCGGAGACGCCACCTGACTCCAGTTCGGCCCGCTGTGGGATATGTGTGTCGGCAGCGCATCGTCTTCTGGTTGTGCCGATCTCCGTGTCGGAAACGTCGACGTGTGTCGGAGCGCCGTTTCCGTCCGCTTGCTGTGGAGGACGTAGGGGCCTGCACCGTATCAATCCCACGCACCCGATCGCCCATCCCCCTGCCCCAGTGAGGGCGAGCACGGCACCGATCCGAAACAGTGGCAGTGTGATCAGTGGAGGTCGCCACCGAAGCCTGGCCACGATTTTGTGACCCTTCAACAGATCCCGGATCGATTCCTTGGGGGGGTGACAAGCGAGTTCCGCGACGACGTAGTCCGGCTTGCACGGCATCGGCCGGGCATGCAGAAATGTGCCCCCAAAATACTGTTCCACGGCCGGGTCCACCAACTCCAACGTCACATCGCTGAGCGTCCTTGAGAGCCGTGACCTGATCACGAGGCAACCGTGCCTGGAGCCGAAATCCAGGCTGTTTGGCAAGCACGAAGATCGGTTGCCGCTGTTCGGCAGACCTGGGCGATGAATCCCGGTAGACCACGGTCCCCTCGTGGGGTGCCCGGATGATCAATGTCCGTTCAACGCCCGCCAATTGGACGCGGCACTCCTGAATCTTCAGCTCGAGCTGTTCGAGTTCTTGTTGGCGCAGGTCCTGTGCGCGTTGGAGGTCGGCCGCCAGTTTTTGGGCCAACCCCAGGTCCTCGGACCCGACCTTCGCATAATCGGTCCGGGCTCGATTCAACTCGGACGCCAACGTTTTTTCCTGCCCATTGGTCAGTACGGCGATTTCCTTCAAGCTTTGCTCGATGCGTGTCTTCTCCATTTTCATGCCTTCGATTCGCTGTTTCAGATTGGCGGTCTCCGTATTCGCATCGCATTCCTGCTTGCGCCGCGAATCGACCTCGCTTTGAGCGACGGCATGGTGGTCGATCAGTTGGGTTACGCGTTTGAGTTCCCGAGAAACATACGCTTGGTGCGAACAAGCCCGAGCCAACTCGCCTTCGTACCAGCCGATGTCCACATCGAGTTTGGCGATCTTCTCCAGCCGGCTCAGACGTTCCATCATCGCCTGTCGCACCACACTTTCATGTTCGGGGAGCAACTGGCCGATCGACGAGCGGAGTTGATTGGCTGCGGTGATCGCGTTTTGGTGGTGACGTACGAGTTCGTGGTCGAGTTCCAGCGACTCCAGACGCAGCGCGTCACGTTGTTTCTCTAGACGCCGGCACTGCAGTTCGAGCTCCTGGACCTTGGCCTCCGCTTCGGGGGATTCCAGTCGGGCGACAAGATCGCCTTTCTGCACCGAGTTTCCTGCAGCCAGGTAAGCGACACGGTAATTGTCGTCCGGCACGCGGACCGCATAGAGCCCATCGCTGGAAAGCACTCCTTCGCCGCGCTCCATTTCCCGGACGGCCACCGCGATGCCGATGGTGAGGATGCCGGCAAGGACGAGCCACGCGGACCAGCGTCGCAGGGCAACGGCCACCCTGAACGGCCGCCCGGCACTTGCCGCATTGCGTCGCCGCCAGACCAGAAAGGCATAGGAAACGCAGAACGATGAGAAGCCGATCAGTCCACTTATGAGTGCGAAACGCAAAACGGCCGGGTCATACATCGTGGGTCCCATCCCTGCTGTTATGAGCCGCTAGGACTTTGCCCCGAAGGCGACGGACTTCGAGGAGTTGTCCTTGCTTACATCGCGGACCACCGCGCGTAGCAGGAGTGAGTCACTAGCAAACTCCGTGCCACGTTCCCACGGTGCTCGAAATCGAGACGCCGGTGCGAAGAAACTCGCGAGATGTGACCGCGGGCAGCGACCGGAAAAGGCAGCGCGGTTGTCTGCGTCTGTCTCACGAGTGTCTCACAACGCCGGCGGTGAGACAGGCGAATGAGCACTGGCGCTACCTATTATCGCTCGGCATTATCCACGCCCAGTTCTTTCAGACGCCGGTAGAGGGTGGCTCGGCTGACTCCCAAAAGCGTGGCGGCGCGGGTACGGTTTCCGCGTGCCCATTTGAGGGCAGCCAGGACGCGTTCCGTTTCATCGACGCCCTGTTTGGCGTCCGTCGCCCCTTGGAATTCGAGCAGTTCGGGAGGGAGATCGTCTGGTCGGATCATCGCTCCTTGGCAACGCACCACCGCGTATTCCAGTGCATTACGCAACTCTCGGACGTTTCCGGGCCAATCGTAATCGAGCAGCACGGCCATGGCCTCGTCACTGACCGTGCCGATCTGCTTGCCCGTCGAGGCACGATGGTCGGCCAGGAATGCTCGGACGAGCAGCGGAAGGTCATCACGGCGTTCGCGCAGTGGGGGGAGTTTGACGCGGGCGATGCGAATCCGATAGAGGAGATCCTGGCGAAACCGTTCCCGCACGGCTTCCTCGGCGAGATCGCGATGAGTGGCGGCCACGACACGGATGTTCACGGGTCGCAACTGCGATTCTCCTAATCGCATCACGGCGTTTTCTTCAAGCACGCGCAGCAGGGATGCCTGCACGCGCAGGGGCAGCTCGCCGATTTCGTCGAGAAACAGGGTGCCGCCACTGGCGGCTTCAAAGAGCCCGACCTGGTCATCCACGGCGCCGGTGAAGGAGCCCCGGCGATGGCCAAACAGTTGGCTGGCCGCCAACTCCTCGCTCAAACCGCCGCAATTGAGTGCCAGAAACGGACCGTCAACGCGCGAGCTCAGTTGATGGATGGCCCGGGCGACCAGTTCCTTGCCGGTCCCCGTTTCGCCTTCCACCAACACGGTCGAGTCGACTCGGCCCAATTCCTCGACGATCTGAAAGACCTGGCGCATCGACTTCGATTTCCCCAGCATGTTCTGAAAGGCGGACTGCTCGTCCAGTTGGCGACGCAGGTCCACTACCGGAGACACGTCGTAGACGAAGAGAATCTTACCATCGTCGCCACGCAAGTCGTCCACGGCTTCGATTTCCAAATGACGTGGCGGTTCGTCATCCGACTGCAGCAACACCGGCACGTTGGTGCGGTCCGTGGCGGGCCGTTGGCACATCTCGGCCAAGGCCGCCGCGTCGCTATCGGACAGGGGCAGCAGCTGCTGTAATTCGATGCCGGAGCGGTCGTTGTCCGGCAGCGGGTTCCAATTCCGGATCGCCTTGCTGGCAAACCGAGTGCGGCCCTCAGCATCGAGCATGATGGTTCCGTGTCGTTGAGAGTCGAGAATCGTTTGCAGATTTTGATGGCTTTCTCGCAGCCGGCGGTCGACAGCCCCTTTGTGCAACGCGACTTCGATCGTGGCCTGGAGATCTCTTTCAGCGAACGGCTTGACCAGGTAACCATAGGGTTCAATTTCTTTGGCTCGATTGAGCGTCTTGTCATCCGTGTACGCGGTGAGGAATACGACAGGCACGTCGCTGGTCTGGCGCAAGCGTCGAGCTGTCTCGATGCCGTCGATCGATCCGTCGATCCGCACGTCCATCAGGACCAAGTCCGGCGCCGACTCGGCCGCCATGCGGCAGGCTTCTTCCCCGCAGGCGGCGGCCCCCACCACGTGATAACCCAGACGTTGAAGAACGTTTCCAATGTCGAAGGCGACGATCTGCTCGTCCTCAACGATCAGGATCTTTATCGAGTCTTCTGACATTACGATATTCCGTCTTCTGCAGGAGTGAAACGGATGACGAAGACGGTACCGTCCTCGTGCCGGACATCGAGTTCTCCGCGGATCTGCCGCGTGAGCGCTTGCACGACTTTGAGCCCCAGTGAGGGGCTGCCGGCCAGCGCCATATCCTGTTGAATCCCCACACCGTTGTCGGCAACCGTGAGCGAGTAGCCATCGGCTTGACGCGCGAATTCGATGCGAATCTCTCCACTATGCGAGTTGGGGAACGCGTGTTTCTGGGCGTTAGAAACCAGTTCATTGACGATCATACCACAGGGAATGGCCAGGTCGAGCGACAAGGGGAGCGGTTCGATGACGAGGTGAAATCGAACCGGTGTGGCTTCGCTGCCCAGCCCCTGCTCGAGGTGACGTACCAGATCCTGCACATATTTGGAGAAGTCGATGCGCGCCAGGTCGTTGGATCGATAGAGTTGTTCGTGAATCAGCGCCATCGAGCGCACGCGTCCCTGGCTTTCGCGGAATAACCGGGCTGTGTCGGGATTGTCGAGTTCTCCAGCCTGGAGATTCAGCAGGCTGGATATGACCTGCAGGTTGTTCTTGACCCGGTGATGCACCTCCTTCAAAAGGAGTTCCTTCTCACGCAGCGAAGCCACCAGCTTGTCTTCCGCTTCCTTCTGACGAGAGATGTTTGACGCCACACAGACGTAACCCTCCAAGCGGCCTCGGTCGTCCTTCATTTCGGCCGCCGAACAATGGACAGGCAATCGCTGGCCCAGCCCGGTCTGCATGAAACACTCGATTCCCGCCGAGAGAACCGCGGCAAGACGCTGGCCGCCAGGCATCTCTTCCGGTGCGAACAGCTCCTGAATTGACCTGCCGTGCAGGTCGTCCTGAGCGTATTCTAATTCGTCGCAGGCCGCCTGGTTGACGTGCCGGACCCGCAGGTCCGGATCGACGACGATCAACATTTCGCGCATCGACTGGATGATGTTGTCCAGGTACCGTCGCGACACAGTCGTTTCCCGCAGATCCGCGGCCATTTGATTGATCGAGCCTGCAAGCATGCCGATCTCGTCGTGAGTGCGGACGGACAGTTGCACATCGAACCGTCCGCGACCGATGTCCTCCGCAGCATGTTGAAGCTGGGCCAGCGGCTTGCCGATTGCGCGTGATGTGAACAGTCCCATCAGCACCGCGCCGATTGCGGCGGCAACGATCAACGACCCACGTCGCTGATCGGCGACAACCATGGCACGCTCGGTTGCGCGAACCGACTGGGTCAGTTCGTTTTCCGCTTGCTTTCGATAGGTGGCAAGACGGGGCAGCAACTCGGTTTCAAAATGGCCACAGAGCCGGTCTTCGAGAAAACCTGCCGCTTGAGCAGGATCGCGCTCGACCAGGGTGAGAAATTCGTCTTGAATCCGCAGGTGCTGGGCGAATTCCTCATTGAGTTGATGTAGG
This sequence comes from uncultured Planctomycetota bacterium, assembly GCA_963700575.1. Taxonomy (GTDB): domain Bacteria; phylum Planctomycetota; class Planctomycetia; order Pirellulales; family Pirellulaceae; genus JAJRVM01. The sequence continues at coordinate 10,449 of CAVOYC010000024.1, forward strand.
ATCTCGAGTGTCTTTGTTCGTTCGCGCTCGGCCAACTCGCTCAGCCCGCGATCCTCCGCCCAACGGATCATCGATTCGGCCATCTGATTCTGCCGTGCCAGGCCTTCCTCAACCAATGTCTGGTAGCTGTCCAGCAAACCGTGCCGCCTCGATGTGGCTGTCGGTGACGTGCCCGAAGCCGGGGGATCCGCGACTGCGTGCAGATGTGCGTGAGCGGCGAGTTGACTCGCGTACAATGCGACGGTTATCTGAGCCGCATCCGCCGCTTTCAAGATTACGCTGCGGCTGAGCCGATCCATCTGCTGTTCAACCTGCCTGGTAGTGCCGTGGGCCAGATAGCCGGCAACGCCGACCAGGGACGCGATCGACAGGAAGGCTGCCGTTAGTTTGAGGCCAATCCGCATAGCTGGAAAACACCTGGAACAAGGGATTCGAAGACGCTCACCTGGTGTCGCCCCCTCGCGAGGTGCGTCCATCTAGCGAATCTCGCGCCCTGGCGCACCAATTGCAACCCCTCCTGGCAAGAAACGTCACACTTTGCACCAGCTGGGAGGCGGAACGCCGCTGTGGCCGCAGTCCCCAACGTGACGAGTTCGCGTGGCGCGTGAACCATCGTTCATGCTGCGCACCAGGTTGTTGCAACGCCGACGCAGGAAGCGCATCATCTGGTTGGGCGACAAATGGTCGCCGATGGCGGACGTTGGCTGTTGCTGTTCCGCGTTGTTGTGCGGTTTGCCGGACATGACCCGTTTGTACCAATTCCAAGGCCTGTCACTCTAATGACCAAGCCGGCCCGGGGACTCACGATCGTTGAGCTACTGGTCGTGATCGGCATCGTCGCGGTGCTGATCGGCTTGCTGCTGCCCGCAGTGCAGACTGCGCGGGAAGCTGCCAGGCGGGTTGACTGTCAGAATAACGTCCGCCAAATCTCCCTGGCGTTGCAGCAGCACCACGAGACCTTTGGCAGATTGCCACCCGGGTGGGAAGCGAGACAGGCGAACGGCGATCCCGGTTGGGGGTGGTCGTCCCGGTTGCTGGGCTATTTTGAACACGAAGCACTCAAGACCGGATCAGGGCCCGGCGCGGGGCCAGGGGGTCCCCACTCCGGCGGCAAGCCGATTAGCGATCCGGCCAACCGGCGTCTGCGCGAGTCACCGATCGCACTGCTGCTATGTCCCTCGGACCCGTCGGACGAACTCTTTTTGCTGCCGCGAGGCAGTGGCGGCGGCGGTGGTGGTGGGGGTGGTGGGGGAAGTGGTCCCGGAGGCCCCCCGATGTTCCTGCTCGCCCGTGCCAACTACTCCGGCGTGTTTGGCGTGGGTCCCATCGAACGCAATCCACGCGAGGGGCGTGGGTTGTTCTTTCAAAATAGTCGGCTTCGATTTGCCGATATCCTGGACGGCCAGAGCAACACGTTGCTCGTCGGCGAGCGGTCTTCGCGGCTGGATTCTGCCACCTGGGTTGGGGCAGTACCAGGCGCTTACCGCGGCATGGCGCGCATTGTTGGCACTGCCGGCACGGTTCCCAACCACGTTCTCAACGACTTCGCCGATTTCGGCAGTCACCATCCCTTCGGCGCGAATTTCGCGATGGCAGACGGGTCGGTGCGGCTCATCAACGACGAAATCGATCTCGCCGTCTATCAGGCCCTGGCCACTCGCGACGGCCGAGAGAGAGTGGACCTGCCAGCCCCATAACCTTTGCGTATTCGGCGAATCGTTCCTGCCGTAGCACTGCCCGCCAGGGCTCAGCCAGTTTGGCGGGCGCCCCGTGCAAAAAGTAGATCGCGTTCGGTCAAAATACTGAGCCGACATCCAAATCGGCACAGAGGCCGGGTTTGGAAGCGAGATTGAAGGAGATTCTCGGTCGGAACGACAGCTGGTTGCTCGGCCGGAGGCGCAACAATCGTGAGTCGCAGTAGTCCGCGCGTAGGATCAGCGCCGATGGCCGCGGTCGAATTGAATGCAGTAACGTCACGCTGCCTGCCGGCGGTAGTAATTCAGTAGGCCACCGAGCCGTTCGCGACATTCAATCGTGCCTGTGATCGCGCCGACTTCCTCGGGTGGCTCAATGATTCGGTTGTCGAGCCCTTGATGATTTCGCTCTTGGTGATAATGTGCCAGGAATTCGGTGCAGGCGTTTCGCAGCGACCGATCACCGAAAAAGATCATTTTGTCGAGGCACTCTGATTTCAGGCTTAGGTGAAATCTCTCCAAGTGGGAGTTCAGATTCGGACTTCTTGGTGGCAGACGTACAAGTTCTACATCGGCCTGTTTCAGGATTCTCCGAAAAGCGATGCTGAAGTTAGCATCACGGTGTGGTGGTCCAGCGATTCTTTATAGCCCTGCTGGGTGTAGGTATCGGCTTTGCGTTCCACCCAAATGGGTCATATAAAATCGGTGGACCAGCACAGCTCAGCATCGCGGTCTCCGTTTCGTTCCGATCGATCTGGAAGACAACACGATAACATCAATTACGCCAACATGTTTGACCCGCGCGGAGCCTCGCGCAAGAATCGCTGGACCAGCACAGGACTGTCACCCTTTCTTGCTCGGGTCAGATGTTCTTCAGTTTTTCTGCGGCAACATCGACCGCTCCTGCGACACCGCTATCGTCCTCCCACCTGGTGAACATCTCCTGTGTGATCGTTAATTCCTTTGCCGCATCGCCGAGCATCATGTACATCCCGCCAATCTCGCACTCCTTGTGACGACCGCATTTGAAGCAGGGCGGAACCTTCGACAGGAATCTGACCGTGTCGAGCACGTTGACCTCGAACATACCCAACAGCCTGTGGAGCTGCTCGACAGCAGAGTCGAGCATCATCGCACCGCCGACCACGAGCACCAAGGGCTTGCTCGCGATCGCTATGTCCACATGGCGATAACCGAAGAACCGCTCGATGAAGGCCTGCACCATTGAGGCCATCGTGTCGAAGTAGACGGGCGTGCCGATAACCACGGCGTCGGCCTCCTTGACCTTCTGATAGTACGGCTGCGCATCATCCTCCAGTCTGCATACCTGCGGCTTGGCGCACAATTGAACGCACCCTTTGCACCCGGAGTAGTTCAAATCGGCGAGCTTGACGAATTCGAACTCGTGACCGCTCTTCTCGAGAATGGCCTTGACCATACGGTCGACGTTTCCCTCCCGTCCCACGCTGCCAGCACTGAATCCGATTACTTTCATGGAGCAGTCCTTCCTTGCTAGATTAAACTCGATCATCTTCGTCGAATGGAGGTGGTGATCATGCCCGACAGGTAGAATCTCTTAATGATCTCGGTGATCTGGTCTCTCGGGTGCTGGAGAACGGGATCCAGTTTTGTCATAGTAAGCTACGCCCAGCCGGACAAACGCACAAGCGTCTCGTGGGGCCAAGAAATTGAGCCGACATCGAAACTCTTTGAAAACACGAACTTCACGCTCGCCAGCAGCATGAATCTCAGACGACGTTCGGAGGCATCAATGAGGATTGATGCGGCAGCCACATGACCCCTGTCTTCGCGGATCTGTCTCATCAAATCATAGGTATTGCGGGACGCGCCATTTAGCGACCCTTTGATGCTTGGGTCCGCAAGGCACCGAGAAACGTCAAAAAGAGGTTGATAGCACCGGTGAACGGGTGTCTACTGGCTGTAGACGGTTGGGAGTAGTCATCAATCCAACCATTTTTGGTCCTGGTTCTCTTTCGTTCGCAACGAGTAGATACTGTCCGCTGGATGAGAATTCCTGAGCAATTGAAATGTGTGTGAGTGATTCGGACTCATTCCGTCCGGCACGTGAAAGTCCTGTTTAATGGGCTATACTACGGGGTTTCATCACCCAAGGAAGAGACATCCCGGTCTCGATTGACCAATTCGTCAAATCATTATCCGACACGGAATTAGCGTCGGCTGAAGTGGTCCAGTGACTTTCGGCGTGAACACTTGCACAGCTTTCCGCGGGCTGGCCGGAGCGGCGGGATTGAGAAAACGGCGCCAGCAGTCAATTGATCTTTGACAATCGAGTTGAGTAGATACGCGAAAAAGGCGTGTCGTGCGCAACGGTAGCGCGGCCGGTTCAGCGATGGCAACGTTCACGCAGCATGTCGAGCGTGAACGATCGGGAGATGTTGACGACCTTGATGGCAGTCGATCTCGATGATCACGGGATCGCCTGGCTTACCGTCAACGTCAACTTGCGGATTTGCACACGGCGATTTACGTGGCCAGTCTCGACGCGGCTCGATGCGAGACTGTTCGTTAGCTGGTGGGCGTGAATGGTAGACCTCGTTTGGCGTCTTGCCGTTCAACGTCATGTGCGGTCTCGACTCGTTGTACCAATCGACAATGCACTGGACCTCGCGCTCGAATTGCGATTGATCCTCTGGAATGACGATCAGACGAAGGATTTCTTTCATCGTGCGATGGAAGCGTTCGACGACAGCAATGGAGCCGTGCCTGCTGACAGCGCCGAAACGATACCGAATGTCCCTGGCTTTGCACCACACGTCCTTGAAGTGCTCGCAGTTGAACTCGGGTCCTTGGTCGACAATAAGGTGTTTGGGCCGGATTTGCTCAGCGTCCATGATTCGATCCAACGCGGCAGTCACTTCCTCGGACACAGGTCGGCACTTGAAGACGGCGAACCCAACGGAGCGTCGTGAGAAATGATCGACGACGTTCAGAACCCACCAGCACACGGGCCATCGTTGGCAAATTGCGTTGGGGATCCAATAGGTCCAAAAGCCCCCAGAAATCGGCACGGCCGTCAAATCCGCATTCCAGGTGTGGCCAGGATATTTGGATACGATTTTGCACTGCTTGCCGGCCTCGTCGTTCGTCGGGTCCGGAGGCGAGATGGAATGCTCCTTCAAGATGCGCCCCACGGTCGTGCTGCCGATATGGATTCCGGCCCTCGCCAGCTTGTCGGCGATCTTCACCTTTCCGAGCGTTGGGCAGAACAACTTGATCTGCTGGACGGCGTAACGGATGAAGTCAGGGAATCGATTCACCGGCGTTTGCGTTTGAACCAGTGAGTCGTCGTCGACGCGTCGAAGCCATGCTCGAACAGTGTCGTCGGTGACAAAGAAATGGCGAGCAGTCTCGGTTTTGTTCCAACCTCGGATCGCACGAAGTTCGAGGATAGCCATTCGCTCCACGGTCGTGTATTGCGGCCGTCGGTGGGGTGGCACTCGCTGCATACAGCTGCCGTTGAGCCGAAGTTCCACGCGGAGCATGGCTACTTCGCATTCCAGTTGATGGATTCTCGCATCTTTCGCATCGCCATTCTTGATCAAAGCTTCACGGCCAGCGAGCATGGCGACTCGAATGATGCCGATGACATTCAGGACGGCACACCGAACATAGGAGTGCCAGTCTTTGGGAAGGCGTAGTGATTCAACGTCTTCTTCACAGATTTCGGCAGGCATGGAGGGTCCGGAAATCACCCACCATACCAGGTTGCCAATGGCAAGGTGCGACGCAGCTGACATGATCGACAAGCCTGGACAGGCCAGTTAGCGGCACGCAACTGAATCTAACGATTGTGCCGGCGACGGCCGTCATCGATAGGGGTACGGATGTCCGTCACGGGGCTGGTGAAAGTCGGTGGGCCGGTACAGTGTATTGTGGTTGTCGGTGTGGGGCGACACGCTGTATGCATACACCATTGATCCGCAGTTCCTCTCGCCGCATGGCAACTTCGGATTCCAATTGGCGGATCCTGGCCTCTTTAGCCTCACCGTTTCTGATCAAGGCTTCGCGGCCAGCGAGCATGGCGATTCGCACGATCCCGATGACATTGAGCACCGCATTTCGAATGCTTCCTTTCCATCCCTTTGGAAGAGGCAATGCTTCCATATCCTGCTGACAGAATTCGTCACACATGGGGCGCTCAGAAATCAGCCACCATAGCAGGTTACGATCGACAGGTTGCGACGGAACCGACGTGGCCGACGAATCCCGCCGCTTTTGTTTCTTGTACCTGGTGAAGTCTATCGGTTGCGCCAATAACTCTTGCCTTACTTGGGAACTTGTATCTCCTCCCAAAGGCTGGTGAATATCGCTGGACCACTACACCGAATGCCGTCCAGCGCGGGTGCCATAAACCATGTCCAGCGCGATACTTGGAGATCGGCCGAGTATTTTGACAGTACGGACCTGGTGATACCGGGACCAGCGCAAGCCAACTCAAAGCGATCATGGGACTGAGGGGCCGGACCCTATCCAGCGGTTCTTACGGTCAGGTTGCGCACCTCGACGCTGCCACGTGTTGCCTCATGCGACAGGCCGCTGTCCATGTAATCGAACGCACGCATCGTGAAGCAATAGGCGTCATTGACGAAACATTCGATCACCGTGCCATCGACGAACAGTCGCAGATCGAGAGGCTTGGTCGGGTCGAAATCGCATACTCGCTGGTAGGTGCGGTGGCGTCCGCCAAGTTCGATCTCCTGGGTGCGGAAATCGACACGCAACCTGTATCCAGCTGCGGGGTCGTCAGCGGGTTGGCGGAAGCCAATCGCCACTGCCGCGTCGGGGGATGTCGGCCGTAGCCGACAATTCAACATGTAATCTCGCGGTACCTCGAGTGTTTGTCCGGGCTCGATACCGCCGGGCAGTTCCAAAACCGCATGATTGTACGCGTCGATAACTTCCTGGATCGGACGCTGGCAGAGCCGGCCCTGCTCATCCGCATACAACTCTCGCGGCATGCTCATCATGCCCCCCCAGAGCGGCTTGCCGGCATCCCGGCAGCCTTCGTGATCGTGGATCCAGCCAGCAAGCACCCGGCGTTGACCATCGAACATCGTTTTCGGCACCGCCATTTCACCACAACCGAACGGGAGCATCTCAGGCCGGTAAGGGCCACCAGGCGAATCCGCTACGGTGTAGTGGAACTCCGCGGCAATGATGTACCATTTCCCGTTTGTCTTGAAGATGTGTGGGCAGTCGCCGGAGACAGACTTCGGATAGTCAAAGATCGGTTCGTGTGGACTCCAGCGAATCAGGTCGCCGGAAACATAAAGCGCGAAAACCGGACTCGATCCGTCGGCCAAGGCCGCGTGGAGCAGCAGCCACCAGTTTCCGTCCTGCTCGTTGAAGAACACCTCCGGATCACGGAATGCCTGATGATGGTAGTTCAACTTGTCGTCGACAGAACCGTTGATCGGTTTGCTCCAGTAGATCTTACCATCGGCGTAAAAAGTGTATTCGGGATGTTTGGTCCATCGGGTCAAGTCGGTGCTCGTGGCATGCATGACCTTCTGGTCACCCTTCGGGTCGTTGCTGTTCTTGCCCGTGTAGAATAGGTGGAACGTGCCCTCGTGTTCCACGATGCTGCCGGTCCAACAGTTCTGGCCGTCGGGAGAGGCTGAGCCGGAACCTCTTTCAATCGCATCGGGAAGCTGCTTCCAGTGAATCAAGTCGCGACTGGAAATGTGTCCCCAACTGGGCCCTTGGAGATAGAAGACATGATAGACACCGTTCCAGTAGAAGAGGATTGTGTCGCCGAGCACACCGCCCTCAGGTCGGTAGTGCATTGTTGGAGCGTAGCGGACTTGGGCCGGCGTCATAAGGAAGTCATCCTTCCCATCCAGGCATAGTCTTCCGTCGGCCACGTACGCACCGCCGTGCAACTCGCCAGCAGGAAACGTCCCCATCTGGTCTTTCGCGCTTCCGTCCTCGAACGTCCACATACCCAAGGGGGCTCTGTCCGAAGGCACGTTCGGTCGTAGACTTTGGATTTGCCTGGCGGTCAAAGCTGCGTCGTAGAGGCGAGCCTCATCAATCGTCCCGGTGAAGTGCCCCGGGGAACGGGCCGGCGACATCTCATGCCGCCGGCCCATCAATATCTTGCTCATGTCGGCGAAGACCGTCGGCTTCGCCACGCTATACTCAGCATAAACAACGCCGTTTCGAAATAGAGTCACCGTGGCGTCTCGGTAAACGATGGCAATTTGAATCAATTGCTCCGGTCCTGCCGTTTCGATTTCATTGGTAGATTGATCAGTCTGCGTGCGCGTGAACATGTCACTACCGGCCATCCATTTTCTGGGAGCGATCTCTCCAAAGACGACGGCATCGAACCGCCCCTCGCATTCCAGCGTGAGCACTCCGCCTCCTCGTTGCGTCAGATTGGCTGGCGTGCACCAAACCACCAAAGTCTTATCGCAGATTTCCGGCAGCTTCGGCTCAACAAACCAGGGGGCTGGATCTTGCGCAGAACCTCCGTCGGCGAGCGCCAACAGAAGAACGATTAGTACCACAAAACACACGAGACACATGCCGAGTAGGTTGTCTGGCATGGATCCATCAAGCCGTCGAATAGCCACAAGCATTCTCCTTGGCCATCGTTCACGGATGCTCAAACGCAGGCGGATACTTGAGTGTGAAGCCCGGAGGTGCCCTTGTCAAATTTCCGCAAGAGCGAAATTGAAGCACGCCAGGTGCGGATCCATCACGACCGAGAGACTTGCAGCAATTGTTTCTTGCCCCACGGAGAAAGGGCTCTGTGCGGCTGACCAGAGGCCCGCTGCGCGAGATTCGAGTCTTGATCGGAGCGACTGCTTGCGCGTGGCCATCCGCTCGGACGGCGGATAGTGGAGCACGGCGGACCGGACTTGCTTGTTCCAGCCTTTGGGGAGTGGGATCTTTGGCGTCTCTTGGCTTTTGGACATAGTGCCTCCGCGAAGTAGCAGAGGCTATGATAACCCGAGATTGTCGTGCACGTTGCGTCGCGGGCACGGCAGCGCAAAAAACGGTGGACTAGGACAGTTGTCTAGTCCTCCAACACTGCGAAGCACGTTCGGCGGAGAAGCGTGGAGCCCATCGGCAGAAGGACGACGGTTTCGGGCTCGCCGTCGGCTCTCCGGCCAGGAAGGCGGCGCGTATCAAGCTGTCGTGCCAGTCACCGATCATCTCGGCATGCCACCAGGACCGGGGTTTTGGCGGAATCGACAGCCCCGCATCGTCATGGCGGCAATCCCGATTCTTGGCACGCGTGACGTAGTCATTGTTTTCCGGCCGCAAAAGGAACTCACCGGAGTTTGGGTCCTGCAACAGCTCGTCCAGGTGCCCGGCATATCCAGATTTCAGATCGCGCTCCAATACCGTTTGCAGCCATCCCTCTGGCATCACCTCCCCAAGGTGCAGAGGCTCGAATCGAGGCGCCACTTGACCGAATGACGCATTCGACAACAAGGTGCACACGATCAGTGACATCGCAAAACAAATGCGACAGATGATTGACATGGATTCTCCTGCTGGATTATTTGTCAGAGAACGTCTCCTCGCGTTGATTGTATGCACGGCGATGAACCGGATCTCGACGGTGTCGAGCCGGCCGGACTCCACGCCAAAGAAAAGAATGTTGAGTTGAGACCATTGCTGTCGGATGGCTAGGGGCTCCGATAGCCACGCCCCTGAACCATGTCTGTCTCGCCGTCTTTCGTGTACTTTTCGCGGAACGCCTTCGAGTACGGCCATTCCAGCCCACGCCCCATGCCGATCTTCTGCAAGATCTCTTCCATCGATATCCCCTGGTTCGCGAAGTTCATATTGCCGAGAACGCGGTAGACAATGGCATCGCCAGAAGAGATGAGAAAATTCTCGGCCTGCATCATCATGTATGCCAGCGATTCTGCCTCGCCGTCGTCCAAGTCGCCCAGGTAAAGCGGATCGAATCGATTTCGGAAGTCGCGTAGGTCACTCACCGTCACATCGAAGACCTGAATCCTGCCGCCGTTGATATCGGGAGACAGATCGATATCTTCGTCGTATTCGTCGCCTTGCTGGTATAGCACTTCCTTCTCGGCCACGATGCGAGACAAGTAGATCTCGCAGTGGTTGTGAACCTGGCTCCAAATGCCCAGTTCGTGGAGGCGAATCACAACGCCAGCATCAAGGATGAGCAACTTCAACTTCGGCATCTTCCAGGGCTTCCTGCTCGACCTGTCGCATGGCTTCCCGCCGCGTGATGCCGAGATATTCGGCGTAACGACCTGTGGCTATGAGCCCCTTCTTCAGAGCTTCATTTGCCAATGCTACGAAGCGTAGCGGACGACGCGGGGGATTGTCACGTTGGCGGTCGTCCCAGAAGTTGATCTGGTTTCGAAGATTCTCGACGTTCTTCTCAGCCACTTCCTTAGGCACCTTGTACACGAAGGCAATTTGCCACAAGAGTGCTTCCACGGACACGTCAAATTGCCGAGCAACCTCAAAGAGGTCTGCGAATGTCAACTTCGACCTGTCCCCGCGTTGTGCGTCGATTGCGATCCTCAGTGGCTCCTGCGGCATCAGCAGATTACGAGCGAAGCAGGTCGCCAGTTTCTCTTCGTGTTCAGAAGCCTCTGAGGAACTGGAGTGGTCGGACTGCCGAAAGACTCGCCAAGTCAAAAGGTGGAGCAGTTCATGAGCAAGATCGAAATTCCGTCGCCACGGAACGTTATTCGAGTTCAATAGAATGGCAGCACCGTATCGCTCACTGTACGTGCAGGCCGCACTACCACTCGGCTCGAACTCCATGTGGAAGACTTTGACCTTGCACACCTCCTCCAACACGCGAAGCAACGATTGTCCAGGCCGCTCACCGAGTCCGTATTTGGCTCGAAAGTCATGGGCGAGCCGTTCAGCTTGCTGATACCCAAATCGGTCAGGGCTGCCAGTGGCGAAAGGAAGATCCAGTTCTTCGAACTCCTCACACCATCGTTCCAGGTTGTGATACTGCTCCGCCAGCCGCAGCAGTTGGGCCTGGACTTCTTCCGCGTTAGGGGAGGTTGGCTTCTTCCGCCAAAGTACGGTCTCGACCGGCAGAGGCCCTTCTTCGAGAAAGAAGGTAGTCGAGCGACAGTAGATCTCTGCCAGTTCCTTGAGTTGGGGGAGCCGCGGCTCTCGCTTCCCGTTCTCGAAGTCGGAAAGCGATGACGCTCCGATGCCGGTGCGGTCATCCACCTCCGCGAGCGTCAGGCCCATGGCAGTTCGTGCGAATTTGAGGCGTTCCCCGAGGCTCATTCTTGGCTCCCTTAATGCTGTTATCTTCTATTATACGGAACAATCTCTGTCAATATTGACACGAAAGAGCCGTTCATGTTCTCGCTGGCAGAATTTCGATGCCTCCGGTGCCTCCCGTTAATGCTTGCCCCCTGAACCCAGCTGTTTGCCACGACATTGTGGATTTTCCTGCGCGAGTTCTCGCCACATGGCCTGGGGTGTTTCAGTTGAGCTGACCGGCGCCTTGCCAGCTGTCACACGGTGACCTCTTCAATGACCCCATTTTGGGAGTGGCGTCAGAACAGACCGATCAGACATATGGCTGGAAATCGTGCTTCAACCGCTGGTCGCGGCCAATTCCTCACATGCCTGACAGGTTTGCGCACGATTGGTCGCCACCCGCTCTTGGCGGCGATGCGGCGTACCGCAGCTCAAATGAACGGTTGTTTGTTCGCATCACCTTCCCACTCTGCTCTCGATAGCCGTCATTCGTGAGGCATCTCTCTTTCCCGCTCCCTCGGATGGAGTTTTTGCCAGGCACACGTATTGGGCCCGGGAGATGACATGCAGTACGGCCGCCCGAACGGGCTGCTTCCAGCCTTTGGGAAGCGGGATCTTGGGTGTTTCCTGGTTTGTGGACATGATGCCTCCGCCTGGTTGCTGAGGCTATCATAACATGCTGTGCCAAAGCGGGTTGCGTCGCGGCCAACGGGGCACAAAAATCGGTGGACCAGCACACTTTACGAGGTTGATCGCGGTATAATGGTGTCGGATCGTACGAACGGAAGGTACACGATTGGCTGAGCATCCCAACAAGCATATTCGCGCGGCAATTCGTTACGCCGAACAGAACGGTTGGACGTTTGGCACGTCCAAGGGGCATATCTTTGGGACGTTGCGATGCGGTCACGGATGCCGTCGGACGGTGTATTCAACACCCAGGAAACCAGAGGGGCACGCAAAGGACATTCGGCGAGCGGTGGATCATTGTCCGCACCGCCAAGATCATTAGGAGGGCGCGCCGTGAAAGAGCACGAATTCACTGTGATTCTCGCAAATCTCTCCGAGATCAGCGATGAGGCGGCCAACGCGCTGTACGAAGCCGGTTGCGATGACGGCTCACCGGGAAGCTGCGATGGCGTGGTCTCCGTGGATTTCCACCGTGACGCTCCGACCCTGGAATCGGCCATTCAATCAGCCGTGGCCGACATCCGCAAGGCCGGCTTTCAAGTGGAACGCGTCGAGATCTACCCTGACTCATCAGCGATCGCCGCCAAAGCCTCGTAGGGAAGAAGGACAAACGCTTCTATCTCAACGGGTGAAGTGGTCCACCGACCTTCGGCGTGAACACTTGCACAGCTTTCTGCGGGCTGGCCGGAGCGGCGGGATTGAGAAAACAGCGCCAGCAGTCAATTGATCTTTGACAATCGAGTTGAGTAGATACGCGAAAAAGGCGTGTCGCGCACAACGGTAGCGCGGCGGGTTAAACGATAGCAACGTTCACGCAGCATGTCGGGCGCGAACGATCGGGAGATGTCGACGACCTTCATGGCAGTCGATCTCGATGATCACGGGATCGCCTGGCTTACCGTCAACGTCAACTTGCGGTTTTGCACACGGCGATTTACGTGGCCAGTCTCGACGCGGCTCGATGCGAGGCTGTTCGTTGCCTGGTGGGCGTGAATGGTAGACCTCGTTTGGCGTCTTGCCGTTCAACGTCATGTGCGGTCTCGACTCGTTGTACCAATCGACAATGCACTGGGCCTCGCGCTCGAATTGCGATTTATCCTCTGGAATGACGATCAGACGAAGGATTTCTTTCATCGTGCGATGAAAGCGTTCGACAACAGCAATGGACCCGTGCCTGCTGACAGCGCCGAAACGATACCGAATGTTCGTGGCTTTGCACCACACGTCCTTGAAGTGCTCGCAGTTGAACTCGGGTCCTTGGTCAACGATCAGGTGCTTGGGCTGGACTTGCTCGGCGGACATGATTCGATCCAATGCCGCAGTCACTTCTTCGGATGTTGGTCAACACTTGAAGACGCCCACTCCCATGGACCGTCGTGAGAAGTGATCGATCACATTGAGCACCCACCAACACACTGGCCATCGCTGCCAAATGGCGTTTGGAATCCAGTTGGTCCAGAACCCACCGGAGATCGGCACGACTGTCAGATCAGCGTGAAACGTGTGGCCCGGATGTTTCGACACGATGCGACATTGTTTGCCAGTTTCGTCGGTCGATGGACCTGGATGCTCGACAGCTTTCTCCTGCAGAATCCCCCCGACGGTCGTCTTGCCGATGTGAATACCTGCTCTTGCTAACATGTCGGCGATCTTTGCTTTGCCAAGCGTCGGACAGAACAGCTTGATCTGATGAACGGCGTAGCGGACAAAGTCAGGAAATCGGTTCACAGGCGTTTTCGTTTGGACCAGTGAGTCATCATCGACGCGTCGAAGCCACGATCGAATCGTGTCGTCGGTAACAAAGAAATGGCGAGCAGTCTCTGCTTTGTTCCAACCCCGCATCGCACGCAGTTGCAGGATCGCCATGCGCTCAATCGCTGTATATTGCGGTCGTCGATGTGAGGGCACGCGATTCATGCGCGCCCGTTGATCCGGAGTTCCTCGCGGAGCATCGCGACTTCGGATTCCAACTGGTGGATTCTGGCGTGTCGCGAATCGCCTTCGGGGACTTCGGCGGACATGGGAGATCCGGAAATCAACCACCATATCAGGTTGCCGCAGGCAGCGTGCGACGAAACCGGCATGTCTGAAGAACCTTGTCACTCCAGCTGCCCACACGCAACTGAATCTAGCAGTTGTGCCGGCGGCGGCCATCATAGGTAGGGGGCACGTGTCCATCAAACGGCTGGTGAAAGTCGCTGGACCAGTAGAGCGGCTGTATCGGTCCAGCGGCTTTCGACGGCTCGGCAGAGCTGGGCAATGCCCCCGCTACCGGGCTACCGAAAGTCGCTGGGCCACTACGCCGCGATGCTGCCATGCAAACCGACAGTGCCGTATCGAGGCGGGCGGATGCCTTTCCGCTTTACTGATGAAAGTCGCTGGGCCGGAACACCGTGACTACTGCTCCGTAAGTGTGGACCGTTCGAGGCTGTGAGCCGAGTTCCTCCAGGACTAGGTCAATCCGCCGCCAGTGCCCGCACCGGGCCGAGCAAGCCGGATGGCTGGAAACCCGCCTTCGCCGCCCATTGGTGAAGATCGTGGCAGACAGCTCGCTGGACCGTCACACCATGCAAACAACGAGATCCAAATAATCGGGCTACTCAGGCGTGTCCTGCAACCGGTTTCGCATCGCAGCCTGGGAATCACAATCTAAGTTTCATGAGTAGCGGCTCCGTAGATCGGAAACAGCAAATCGCAAGTGAAATGGGAGGTAAGAACTTGCATCAAGAGCGGTCGCAACGTCAAGACATCGATCGTCCCCCACGATCGAGACGTATAGTTGTGGAGACATTTGGCAAACGACGTACCCTGTAGGAAGGATCGCAATAGCAATGATCGATGATTCAGCCCAACCTGACTCGACCCTCGATCGACGCCAATTCCTCACGAGAACCAGTTGCATTCTTGCGTCGGGAGTATTCGCACATGGCTTGGCTGCATCTGCCGCTGACTCGCACCATCTCGGCGAGATCGCCGAAGCACGTCGGTTATTGGATCAAGGAAAACTGCGAGAGGCGATGCATATCTTCAACCGAAGAATCCAGGCTTGTCCTGACGATCCAGCTGGGTACGTTGGCCGTGGTGACGTACATGTGGCAATGCAGCAATACCAAACGGCCCTTAAAGACGTCGAACTCGCTCTGGAAATTGACCCGAGCTATGCCAACGCCTATGTCACGCGCGGTACTGTCTCCTTGTCGCAACAGCGTGCGGACCGCGCCTTGGCCGATTTTGAACGGGCCCTGCAGCTCGATCCGCAGAACGCGTCTGCTTTCACTAACCGTGGCGTGGTTCGGTTGGCCGAGGGCCAGATCGAGCACGCGATGCGCGATTTTTGCGAGTCGCTTCGCATCCAACCCGACTGCGCGGCGGCACGACACAATCGCGGTACTGCCTACTTGATTCAGGAAAGATACGATCAGGCTCTCGACGATTTCAACGAAGCTATTCGTCGCAACGCACGGCTGGTCGGCACCACAAATAATCGCGGCCTCGCGTGGAGTGCGCTGGAGCAACCACAGCGTGCACTCGCCGACTACAATCGGGCACTCCAAGTCGATCCCGACTTTGCAGCGTCGTACAACAATCGAGGCCTCCACTGGTTTAACAACGAGCAGCTAAATCAAGCGGCCGAAGATCTGACCGCCGCGATCCGCTGCGACCCGGACGACGCTTCCGTGTACCATAATCGCGGCTGCGTATTTCATGCCCAGGGGAGATTGGAGGAGGCGATCTCGGACTATTCGCGTTTTCTGGAAGAGTACCCCAATTTCCCAGGCGGATTAAACGACCGAGGGCTCGCCTGGGACGAGCTGGGAGAATTTGAGCGAGCGTTAAGGGACTTTGACAAGGCCGTTGAAATCGACCCGGAGCTTGCCACTGCTTACTACAATCGCGGCATCACGCGGATGAACCTTGGCGAATCTGAGTTTGCCACAGCCGATTTCACCGAGGCGATTCGATTGAATCCGCAGCATGCAGGCAGCTACAACAATCGCGCACTCTGCTGGCAGGAACTGGGCGAGCTGGATCGAGCCCTCGAGGATTGCAACCGCGCGTTGGCCCTTAACGCGAATGAACCTAATTTATGTTTCAATCGCGCGAATATCCAAAAAGGGCTGGGAAATGCCGCACAAGCACTGGAGGATTACGGGCGCGCACTCGACTTGGAACCGACCTATGTTGACGCGTTTTATAATCGTGCGTTGGTCTATCTCGACAGCGATAGCGTAAGGCTGGCGATGAAGGATCTTCGAGCAGCCTTGCGCTTGCGCCACAACCGCGCATTTACTTTGCACGAGCCCGAGCATGGGAGGCGGCGGGGAATCGCCGGAAAGCGATGGCCGACTATACCGCTGCCATAAGCCTTGAGCCAACGTATGCGGATGCCTACTTCAATCGCGCCACGGTTAAATGGGAACTCGGAGATTGTGATGGCGCATTGGAAGACTACAGCAGGGCAGCTGAAGTCAATCCGGTGGATGCGAGCATCTTCAACGCCCGCGGACTCGTTTGGAAAGAAAAACTCGAAGATAAGTGCGCGATGGCTGACTTCGACGAGGCAGTGCGTCTGGATCCAGACAATGAGCAGGCGTACAACAATCGTGCAATTCTCTGGAGAACCCTCCAGGAATACGGGCGAGCCATTGCGGATTATGACCGGGCCATCGCTTTAAACTCCAACGAGGCAATGTATTATAGCAACCGCGCCGTCGCACACATGGCCATGGGCAACTATGAAGAAGCGATCGGCGACCTGAAAGCCTCGCTTGAACGCAACGACCAAGATGCGCTGGCGCATAACAATCTCGCATGGATCTGGGCAACCTGTCCGCGTGAAAACTTGCGCGACGGGATGCGGGCTGTTGAAAACGCCACGCTCGCCAACCAACTCTGCGATGGCCAGCACCCGGCCGTCCTCGGCACGCTGGCAGCCGCCTACGCGGAGCTGGGCGATTACCGCGCAGCCGTTCGTTGGCAGAAAAAGGCGCTAAAACTGGCACCACCACATGAGCGTGATGATAAATACCGCGACAAACTGGAGCTATTCCAAAGCGGTCTTCCATTCCGTGAGTCGATCACGGTTTCATTCTTCGCGAATCGCCGCCAATAGGCGGCATCCCTCCCGCACGCTAAGGCGCGTACGCACAAAGAATCTCGATGTTTGCACTTTGTTCGACTCTCATGACTATCCACCCAGTCAACAACGCCAGCGCACAACGTGCTTCGGTGAACGGGTCCATCGACTTTCGACGTGGATGTTTGTACAGGAAAAGTCAGCTGAACTCGGGGACATCACACCGTTGACAGAGGAGCGAAGGGAGAGCTGACCGGCAATAGCCTAGAGAGTATGGTGGAAAGAGCGGGCTACGCACAGACCGGTAGCGCAAGGCGTTAATAAACCGCAGTGTTCACGCTGCTTGACGAACACGAATAATGGGCAGATGACGGCGGTCCTCGTGGCAGTCGATCTCGAAGATGATCGGATCCCCGGGGGCACCGTCAATGCGGACTTGCGGCTTTGCGCATGGCGAGCCGCGTGGCCATTTTCGTCGAGGCTCGCAGCGCGGTTGCTTGTTCGCTGGCGGAAGCGCGAAGTGAACCTCGTTCGGCGTCTTGCCGTCGAGAGTTTCGTGAGGACGATGCTCATTGTACCAGTCAACGATCAAGCGAATCTCTCGCTCGAATTCCGATTGGTCCTCGGGCAGAGTGATCAGACGTAAGGTTTCCTTGAGTGTTCTATGGAATCGCACCACAACGGCGATGCTGCCGCGCTTGCCGACGGCTCCGAATCTCGGCAGGATGTTCTTGGCTTTGCACCAGACGTCCTCAAAGTGCTCGCATTTGAACTCGGAGCCTTGGTCAACAATCAGGTGTTTGGGCCGTATTTGCTCAGCGTCCATGATTCGATCCAACGCGGCAGTCACTTCCTCGGACGAAGGTCGGCACTTGAATACCGTGAACCCGACGGAGCGTCGTGAGAAATGATCGACGACGTTCAACACCCACCAGCACACGGGCCATCGTTGCCAGATGGCGTTGGGAAGCCAGTGGGTCCAGAAGCCGCCGGAAATGGGTATCGCTGTTAAATCCGCGTTCCAGGTGTGGCCAGGGTACTTCGAGACGATTTTGCACTGCTTGCCGGCATCGTGGTTCGTCGGGTCCGGCGGCGAGATGGGGCGCTTCTTCAAGATCCGCCCGACGGTCGTCTTGCCGATGTGGATACCTGCCCTGGCCAATGTGTCGGGAATCTTCACCGTGGCAGACGCGATGACACGTCTATCCTGCCCTCCCCACGTCAGCATTGGCGGCCGCTGGGGGCGTGGTTATTTGTCAGGATGAGCATGGGGACACGTTGGTGGGTTGCCGACCATGACTCGGTTGTGGCGGGAGAGATGCGCGAAGGCCCGCAAACCTACTTCTGTCGTTTGAACTCCATTTCCTGGCCTTCGGCCGAAGTGAATTTAAATGTATCCGGGTTTATCCGCTCAATTGTGACGCTTTCATCGCTGACCTCTCCCTCGGGCGAAACGTCACGGGAGATCACCTTTATGGTATCTGAATTCGGGAAAGTCAGAATGCCCGTACTAGAACCGCCTCTGGCATCGAAACCGCGCGAGACGACTTGTTTCTTTCCGGCATCCCACCCGACGATGCCGACGCTATCTGCGTATTTCTTTCCCCCAATGATGTAATTGACGTTGAGCTGCAGAGCACTCTTGTTTACTTGCCATCTGTGGGCGACCACGACGCGAAACGCGTCTCCCTCTTTTCCCATCCCTGGAACATCCTCGGGCAACTCCGTGTCGTAAACCCATTCGCCAACCATCCACGCCATCGGTTTCAGGTGCTGATAGTTTGGACCCGGTTCCTCCTGGCCAACTGCAAGCCCGCTGGCGAAGATGGTGGCTACGGCGAACAGCGTTGTTGTGGTTCTCATCGGGCAGTCTCCTGAAGATGCGATTTGATGAAAGACGAGCCGAGAATTCGGCGACCGGATTGTCGCACAGCGGCGACTGGCAATCGACACCCCATCGTCGAGATTGGGCAACTCCGATGCGGTTGAGTGTGGGGGTTTGGATCTCCCCCATCGGCGACTTCCCAGGTCAATTCTGGTTGGACGCATCGTCCTCAGCATACTTTTGGCATACCGCTCAGTAATTGACGCCCCACTTCTCGCTACCGATAATGGCCGGGCCGTTGACAGGTCTAGTCAAACTGCACCGTTGAACACAAGGGGATTATCCATGCCACGATTCGTGAAAGCATCAGTGTTGGCATCGGCAGTCCTGTTTGTAGCTGGGGCGTGCTTTGCTCAGGACAAGCAGGGAGTCGCAGGCTCCAAGGACATGTGGGCTCAGTACAAGAAAATGTGGGTAGGCGAGTGGGTCACTACACACACAACTCAAAATGGTGACGAGATCAGAGGTGAAATGACTATCGAGCCGATTGTGGACGGCAAAGCGGTTTTGATTACGCGCACGTGGCGCATGCCAACCGGCGATGCTGTACAGAAAGCTCTGGGTAGCTGGTGCCCCAAGAAGCAGGCTATCGTGTTGAACGAAGTCAGCACATACGGCACGCGAACTGAGGTTGTACTCAAACTCGTTGACGGCGAGGAACGCGGTGTAGCTTCACATGTAAACGAGGACGGAACCGAGGACAGTTCTCGGACGATCGCAACTGCGGTGGACGACAACACGCGTCGCTTCAAGATGACCGAGGGTCGTTTTGAAGGTGTTGAGCTGACTTGGAAAAGGAAGAAAGGGTAGGTCTGGTTAACAACCTGCCAATCTTATCGCCCCATCGACATCGGTGGGGCTTGTAATGGACCCCGAAAACTGGACAACCTGATAAGGTGTGGTTTACCGGAAGGAATTACCAATCAGGAGGACCAGGAGTGGGACGGAAACGTCGAGTATTTGGAGCGGCATTCAAAGCAGAAGTAGCGCTGACAGCACTTCGTGGCGACAAGACTACGGCGGAGCTGGCATCCAAGTTTGCTGTGCATACGAGTCAAGTGACGGCCTGGAAAAAGCTATTGCTGGCGCAGGCGGTGAAATCCGCGAGCTGATCGTCCCGCTGTTGCCGGATGGAAGCGCGATTAACGTCGAGCCCGAAGCCGAGCTGTCTGTCACAAAATTTGGGACTTTTCTGCGCGAGTTCTCGCCACCTTGGTCCCACGGCCGTTGGCCACCAGGTATTGCAGGGGATTCAATCGTCGATGTTGGCGAGCCTGTCATTTCGGAATTTCAGTCGCCGTTTTCACACCATTCCGCTGAAGTGGTCCACCGACTTTCGGCGTGAACACTTGCACAGTCTACCGGGCGTCAGGCAGCGTGACGAGATTGGGAAACGGCGCGAAGAGCGAATTGATCTTCGGCATTCGAGATGAAGAGGGTCGCCGAATCGGCGTGTCGCGCCAGTGATAGCGCGGAAGGTATCCATGCCGCGACATGCACGCAGCTTGACGAGCACGTATGATTGGCAGATGGTGGCGGCCTTCGAGACAATCGATCTCGATGATGACCGGATCGTCGGCCCCGCCATTGATAAGTACCTGCGGCTTTGCGCAGGGCGAGCCACGTGGCCATCGTGGGCGAGGTTCGATGCGGGGGCGTTCGTTCGCCGGTGGCCGTGAAAAGTACACCTCATTCGGCGTCTTGCCGTCGAGAGTTTCGTGGGGACGATGCGCGTTGTGCCAATCGATGGCGAGTCCCACTTCGTGCTCGAAATCAGGCTGATGCTCGGGTACTGTGATCAGAGACAGAATCTCCTTGAGCGTTCGATGGAAACGCTCCACGACGGCGATGCTGCCGTGCCTCCCGACCGCTCCGAATCGCGAAAGTCGGTGGGCCACTTCAGTGGTTGCCAAACTGCGCAAGGCCTGGTGGGACAAGCGAACGGGCAAGCCGCTCAAGAAGACCCCGTAGGCAACCGCTAAAGGACTTTTGTACAATCGGGCGTTGCAGGACGATCGTGGTGCGACGCCATCTTGCTTAGCGACGGCATCGCACTTCCCGCCCCGTCGGCTGGGTGACGGGACGTTCCCCAAATTGCTCACAGCCCCAAAAGTCGAGGCTCGTTATGAACAGGATCATGGCCTACTGCCTGGTCGTCGGCATGTTGCTGCTCCCTTCCACTGCTCTCGCTCAGAACGGTGCCGACTTGATCAAGCAGTCGGGAGTCCAAGGTGGTGTGGTCGTTCACCTTGGTTGCGGTGACGGCACGCTCACTCAGCAGCTTCTGGTCAGCGACCGGTATCGTGTGCAAGGTCTCGATACCGATGCCGCAAACGTCCAAGCGCTGCGCGATCAACTGGTTGCCGCCGGACAATACGGATCAGTGACGGTGGACCGCTGGGATGGAAAACACCTGCCGTACGTTGACAACTTCGTGAACCTGATTGTGGCTCAGAATCCGGAGCAGGTTTCACAAGCGGAACTGATGCGTGTGCTGGCACCTAACGGCGTGGTGCTGATGAAGCGCGGTGGAGAACTGCAGGCGACGGTGAAGCCCTGGCCGGACGAGATGGACGAGTGGACTCATTATTTCCACGGTCCGGACGGCAATCCCGTCGGCCAGGATGAACTTGTCGCGCCGCCCAAACGGCTGCAGTGGCTGGGCGGTCCCGGCTGGTCGCGGCATCACGATCACATGGCGAGCATGACGTCGCTGGTGTCTGCCAACGGTCGCTTGTTCTACATCCTGGACGAAGGTTCACGTGCTTCGATCCAGCTGCCGTCGCATTGGCGGCTGATCGCCCGCGACGCGTTCAACGGCACGATTCTCTGGAAACGGGAAATCCCCGAGTGGGCCAGCAAGGACTTCGGTCTCAAGAGCGGTCCGGCCCACCTGCTGCGCCGACTGGTCGCAGTGGGCGATCGAGTGTACGTGACGCTGGGTATCGATGCGCCCACCACAATCCTGGACGCGGCCACCGGCGAAACGCTGGCCACTTGCGAAGGGAGCGAGCGCACGCGCGAGATCGTCGTCACCGACGATACGGCGCTGCTGGTCGTCGGCCACGAGAAGTCGCGCCTGCCCGAATTTCGCCGCGTGGGAACCTATACCTGGTCGAACACCAGGGCCTCGAACAGTGGCTGGGGCTGGCATGGCGATCGCGCAGCATCGTGGCCTGCGATGCCAATGTCCGGCAAGCTGCACTGGAAATACGACACGCCGGTCGCTCCCTGTTCGCTGGCGGCCAACGGCGACTCGATCGTCTTCCATGACGGTCAGAAACTTGTCTGCCTCGATCGGCGAACCGGTAAGCCGACATGGGAAGCCGAAGAGACGCCACTCAAGATGCCCGTCCACAGCAACACCGGTCCGCGCGTGTTGATCTACGAGGACATGGTCCTGCTGGCAGCCAACGACGGCAAGGTGTCGGGCTGGTCGCTCGACGACGGGAAGAAGGTCTGGGAGGGAGTTCAGAAGCCGAGCGGTCACATGTCGCTGAAAGACCTGTTCGTGGTCGATGGCTTGACGTGGACGGCGGCACTGGCGAACAACCGCGACGACGGAATCTGGATTGGCCGTGATCCGAAGACCGGCGAGAAGATGCGCGAGTTCGCACCTGACGTTCAGCTGCACTGGTTCCACCACCGCTGCTATCCGTCGAAGGCAAGTGGCGATTTTCTGATCACGGGCCGTAACGGCACCGAGTATGTGGACTTGAAGGAGGAACACTGGACACCGAACCACTGGTTCCGTGGCGGCTGCATCTACGGCATCATGCCGTGCAACGGCATGACCTACGCCTCGATGGACGCCTGTGGTTGCCAGCTGGAAGCCAAGCTCAGCGGTTTCAAGGCACTTTCGCCGGCGAGCGTGCCGCAGCCAACTGACCGAAGAGCTGGCTGGCGCGGTCGCGGCTGGAACGCGGCCCGGCCTACGGGTACCGCGGCGCGCATGCGGGGGCGAGCGATTGGCCGACGTTTCGGCACGATCCGGCGCGGAGCGGCACCACGCCGGCTGCGCTGCAAGCAGGCGAGGACAGCTGGAAGACGAAGTTGGGTGGGCGTCTGACCCAACCGATCATGGCTGACGGGCGTCTGTTCGTCGCCGCTCGCGATACGCATACACTCTACGCCCTCGACGCCGCCACTGGGGAGAAGCTCTGGACGTACACGACCGGCGGTCAGACCGATACGCCCCCCACTTATGTCAACGGTCTGTTGTTGTTCGGCTCAGCGGACGGATATGTCTACGCGCTGCGCGCCAGCGACGGCAGCCTGGCATGGCGCTTCCGCGCGGCCCCGGTCGACCAGCGGATGATGGCCTGGGAGCAGATCGAATCGGCCTGGCCGGTGCATGGCAGCGTGCTCGCTCGCGAAGACGACGGGCGGACGGTCGTCTACTGTACTGCCGGACGCAGCATCTACCTGGACGGTGGCATCCGCTTCCTGCGACTGGATGCCGCCACGGGCAAGTTGCTCGGCGAAGTCGTGTGGGACGAGATGGATCCGATCAGCGGCGAGACGATGCACAACGCATACCTCCGCAAGACTCCCGGCAACACCATGCCCGTGGGCCTTTCCGATGTGCTTTCGTGCGACGGCAAGAATATCTGGATGCGATCGCAGAAGATCGATTTCGAAGGTCATCGGTCGGAGATGGACGTGCTCGCATCGACGCGAGCAGCCGCCGGAGGATGCGCACTTGTTCTGTCAGATCGGGTTCGTCGACGATTCGTACTTCTTCCGCTCCTACTGGACTTATCGGACGCCGCACTGACCGGTGGATATGGCGGCTGGTTCCAGGCCGGGCGTTATGTCCCGTCCGGTCGCATCCTGTGCTTCGACGACGATGCCGTGTACGGCTACGGGCGAAAACCCGAGTACATGGTCAACGCGTCGGTGATCGAGTACCAGCTCTTCGCGGCCAACAAGGCGGTGACACCGGAGAACATACGTCGCGTCAGCAGGGCGCAACGTGCCATGAATCAACGGCGGCCGGACAAGAATGCGTCCTCGTCGGATTGGCGTCTGCGGTGGTTCTATCCAAAGGAAATGCTCACTGCGGCTCGCTATCCGTGGCTGGTCGACCAGCCGTCGGTCTTCGCACGCGCCATGTGCGTCGCCGGCGACCAGTTGTTCGTGGCCGGGCCGCCCGATGTGGTGGACGAGCGTTACGCATATCGGATCCCGGACGATCCTGATGTGAAGACGTTGTTGGAACGTCAGGAAGAAGCGTATGCCGGCCGGCACGGTGGACAGCTGTGGGTGGTCCAGAAGAAAAACGGCCAGGTCGCGGCGCGCTACAGTCTCGATACGATCCCCGTATTTGATGGGATGATCGCCGCTAATGGGAAGCTCTATGCCAGTACAATCGATGGGTACGTGACCTCGTTGACCAGCACCGGATTGAGCGAACTTCCGACCGTCGAGAACGTCCCGCTGCAGACCAAGTGGGATAGTCCGGAAGATCCCAAGTACCTGTTGCCGCTGCCGGAACCGAAAGATGCCGACTTCGCAACCGTGCGCGGCTGCAAGATGTTCGCCTCGGAGCTGGGCTATCGCCTCAGAGCGAACAACAAGGATACGTTAGCCGTGGCACTGAAAAAGTTGGATGAACCAGTCACCGGGACGGTGACGTTCCGTGTCAAAATTCGAGCCGTACCGTCTGAAGCGCGAGCAGGACTGCTGCGAAACGGCTACCTGGCGTTTGGCAACAGCGCCAAGGAGGCTGAGCTGGTGAAGTGCGGCGTGCGGCTCCAGCCCCAGACCGCCGCCATCATTCAAGGTCCGTTCGAAGCTGGAGACAAGCGAGACTCCGTTACTGCGAAAGTCGATGCCCCGGACGCCAAGGGGCTGGAGGCAGTCGTCACAGTTGACCTGGATGCGCAGACGGTCAAGTACGTGGCCAATGGCGTGGAACTCAACGCGAAACTGAAATCGCCGCTGAGCGAGATCACGCATGTTGGATACCTGCAAACCGGCGCACTGATCGATGTGTCAGATGTGAAAATCGAGCGCCCAAGGTGAGAGGGTCGTAATCGTGCTCGTTCTCGTAATCGAGAGCGTATAGTCAAAATACTCGAACGACGCACGAATGCCGATCGTTCGGTCAAAATACTGAGCCGACATCCAAATCGGCACAGAGGCCGGGTTTGGAAACGAGATTGAAGGAGATTCTCGGTCGGAACGACGGCTGGTTGCTCGGCCAGAGGCGCAACAATCGTAAGTCGCAGTCGTCCGCGCGTAGGATCGAGCGCCGATGGCCGCGGTCGAATTGAATGCAGTAACGTCACGCTGCCTGCCGGCGGTAGTAATTCAGTAGGCCACCGAGCCGTTCGCGACATTCAATCGTGCCCCTGATCGCGCCGACTTCCTCGGGTGGCTCAATGATTCGGTTGTCGAGCCCTTGATGATTTCGCTCTTGGTGAACTGGCCCAATGACTTCCGGCGTGAATGCTTGTACACGAAAAGTCGGCTGAACTCGGGGGCGCCACGCCGTTGACAGGGGAACAGAGCGAGAACCGATCGCCAGCATTCTGATGAGTATGGTCAAAAAAGTTGGGCTACGCGCAGACCTTCCAGGCGAGTATGCGGCGTGAGTAGTTGTCGATTACAGCATGCAGGTAGGCGTGACTGGCGTCGAGAAGGCGGACCACGGTCGTGTCGACGTGCCAGATCTCGTTAGGTCGGGAAGCACGAATACCGCCCTTCGGTTTGGATGGATGGACTCGTTTTCGAGGACGCCGCCAGCGGTACAAGCGGACGAGTCGGTACCAAGTGCAGCGAGATGCAGAGACCTTTCCGAGTCGTTGGGCCAGCAGAGCCAAAGTTCCGGTGGGCACGTGCCGGTACTCTTCAGAAATGACCATTTCCTTGATCGTAGCGATCTCTGCGGTGGCGAGTTGATGCGGCGAGACTCGGGGACAGGATGGCATGTCCTCCAGACGGCATTCTTCCTCCCGCTTCCAGGAATGATAGCGGGCATGTGACCGACGAAGCACGCCGAGGACGATTCGCAGCGGAAGTACTGACCGCGCTCGCCCAATCGCCCGTAGCAGCTTGTGTTTTTCTGCTTCATCGGGGATCCGGGCGTTGGCCAAGGAAAACCCAGCGATCTTCATCAGAACCATCACAAGGCGAAGTAAGGCGATGAGCCGTGTGATGCGTTTCCGGAGGGCGAGAACCTCTTGCTGCAGTTGCAGAATATTCATCTCGGCGAGGTCGATGGTCACCACCTCGGCCTTCGTGGCCTTTACCCATCCGCGTGCGGTGGAAGGTGGCACGCCACGCTTGAGTGCCACCTCGATATTGCCAGTAGCTCACACAAGCTCCCGAAGGCGATGGTCATATTTACGTTGAAATCGTGTCGTCGTAGCCATGACCTGATGATGACGGCTTTCCCGAGTGGATCCCAGTAGAATGACGAGAACTCGCGCGAAGAAGTGCAGAATGTTGTGACAGACAGCACCGATCAACTTCCTGATCCGAGTCTGGAGGCGTAACAGTTCTCGGTGCAGTTGGGTGGTATCCACGTCGAGCGAGTCGAGGGTCACGACTTCGACACTCGGGACGTTCAGCCAGCCACGTGCAGTGGACCGGGGAACGCCACATTGGACAGCGTAGCGCACGTCCTGTGTAGTTAGGACAACTTCCCGAGGGCGGTGGTCATAGCGATTCTGAGTGCGGGTCGTGGTAACCATGACCATATCATGGTTCCGGCTGCGATCAGGTCAACCATCCGTGTCCGTCTCGCCAGAGTTGGTCGGCTAGGCTGTCGACAACTGGCGCAGAAACGCACAGAATGTCCGGAAAGACAGCTCGGTTGCCGGTTCGGCGAGTCGTGGAACTCAGCCAGAAATGGGGGCCGCATTCCTTTTCTCGGCGGGGGCAATCGCACTAGGCGATGTATGGCTGTACGGACTACGTGGCTGATCAGTACGCCTAGCACGATTGCATGTAAGAATAAAGTGGACTTCTGGCGTTCCACTGAGCAAGCTGATTCCGGACGCCGAACATTGTGTTTCCTTACAATTGGGCGCACTCAGGACACGCCCAACTTACTCAGCCGGAGCTGCCCCGTTCGAGAGCGGACGTCACTATTTCGATGGTTAGGTGCTCTGTACATATACGCACTCTATCATGTGGAATCTGCATTGTTCTGCTGGACCGAAACAACGTTCTGCAATTGCAGGACCAGCAAGCTGGATACCATCAAACGCCGGACTAGCCTGTTGACTGCACAGCGGCCGCGGGTGCGGCAATGCCCTGCCGTGATGGAGCTCCAAACAGCCGGCGGTAGTCCCGGCCGAACTGGGACGGGCTCTCGTAGCCGACGCGGAACGCTGCCTCGGCCGCGTCGAGTCTATCCCTGAGCATCGGGCGATATCATCGTCGCATGCAATCGTACCCTCCTAACATGTATGATCTCCGTATGCGACGCCCAGCTTGTTTCCGTAGGTAGCCGCCATTAGATTGAAGGAAGGTGTGAGGCAGCAAGTATGGTCGCGTGCCGACGATCCTCGGGTACCTCTTAGAGCCCGGTGTGCCAAGCGTTCGCAGTTGCCAGTAGGACGATTACTGATCGAGGAAGGCGCATGTTGAGGAACGCGATACACGTAACGATTCTCGCCGTTGTTACAGCGTTTGCCCTGCCCGCCTCCGCGGAAGATCAGCACGGCAGGGGAGACGGTGAGGCCATCTTGGTTCCGACGTTCCACTGCATCGGCATTTACTGGTCGCCGGCAGGGGGTGGCGCGGAGCACAAAGTACTGGTCAGGTACCGTGTGAGCGGTCAACAAGGGTGGCACAAAGGCCTGCCACTGCGTTACCACCCCGTTGACACCCCAGAATGCAAGGCCGATTACCGTGGCAGTGTCGTGAACCTGACGCCGGGAACGACCTACGACATCGAGCTGACCCTCGAGGGAACTGAACGGCGGAACGAATGCCTGGGGACCACCTGGAGCGAAGACTTCCCCGTGCAATCCGTGGTGAAGGTTGCGGATCGCAACACCACGCTTGCCGTAGATAAGTCCGGGAGCCCTGGCGCCTACGTTTTGTACGACGGCACGGGCACCACGATCGACACCGGCAACGATGACGATCTCGGTATCGCCGTACGTGCCAGCTACGTCATCCTCCGCGGCTTTACTATCAGGAACGTGAGAGAACACGGGATCCGGCTCTTCAGCGGCCATCACATCGTCATCGAGGGCTGCGACATCAGCAAGTGGGGCAGCGAGAGCGAGAAGGGCTGGGGCAAGGACTACCAGGCCTGCGTCTTCAGCAACCAAAGGGAGCTCCACACTGTCGTCATCCAGCGATGCAGGATGCACCACCCTTCCTGGGACACCAACAGCTGGGCGGAGAAGCACGGTAAATCCACGCACCCCAGCGGGCCGCAGACGGTGGTGCTTTGGGAGTCCGCGGGCAACCACGTCTTCCGGTACAATGAGTGCTGGTCGGACGAGAATCATTACTTCAACGATGGGATGGGCGCCGGATACAATGGCGGCTACCGGGGTTTTCCCGGAGCCGATAGCGACATCTACTGCAACTACATCGCCAACTGCTGGGACGACGGCATCGAGGCCGAGGGAGGCGATCAGAACGTGCGGATATGGAACAACTACGTCGAAGACGTGCTCATACCTATCGCCAACGCGGCGGACTCCATCGGGCCGCTCTACGTCTGGCGAAACGTCTCGGGGCGCTCTTACAGCCCGCCGGGCAGCAGTTGGAATATGACCCACGGACCGTTCATGAAGATGGGTTACGCGGGCGGCGAGAATTGGATGACGGGGCACATGTACATCTTCAATAACACGGTTTTCCAGGAAGACAACCATGGCGCCGGCGGGCTGGGCGGCGACAGCAGGATCATCAAGCACTGCACCACCCGGAACAACATTCTCCACGTTCGCGAGGGGGAACGCCGCAGTATTGCCGACAGCCGCAGCCATGTTGACAATGACTTCGATCATGATCTCACATCGGCAGGCTTTCCCGAAAATCAGGAAAGACAAGGGCTGAAGGGATCGCCGCAGTACATCCAGGGGGCGGGGTATGATCCGGAGACCAGAACGGGCATGTTCCAGATGGCGTCCGGGAGCAAGGGCGTTGATGCGGGCGTGGCCATCCCGAATTTCTGCGAGGCATTCAACGGGAACCGGCCAGACCTTGGAGCTCACGAATCTGGAATGCCGAAGATGCAGTTCGGCGTAAGGGCTCAATTCACTCCGCTTGGCACAGTCGGAAAAACCCGATGGAAACCAGCGAACAAGCCGGATGCGCACGACGGCCTATAGATAGCCGCGTCTGGTCTGCGCTGTTCCGCCGTCGTGAGATCAAGCTGTTGGGTCACAAAGCTGTGACGGCCCTCAAATGCTTTTGAATGCACGGTGTCCTAGTCCAGGGAGTCTTTGGTGGACGCTTGTCACCCGAATTTGGCGGTCGGTCCGAAGCGACTGAGTATCGCATTGGAGTGCGACAGTGGACAAAACGGCCTTCATCGACCCGCTGCATCCAGGACGCGATCGTCGGCGCCGTCAGTTGGAATGCGTCAGCGGTTTCCTGCAGCGACCATCCTCGAGCGGCCCGCAACTCCAGGATCGCCATCCGCTCGGCGGGTGGATAATGAGGTCGGCGCAGCGGTGCTATCTGGGCCATGCGAGCATCTTTGATGCGCAGGGCTTCCCATAGCAGGGCGATTTCCTGATGGACGCGATCGAGTTTTGCGCAAACGGACGCGGCCGTTCATACTATCGACGGCCCAGCTCCGCGAGTAGACCGTTGCGTATTGGGCCAGGGAAATGACATGCAGCACAGCGGATCGAACATGCTTGGTCCAGCCCTTTGGCAGAGGGATTCGGGGCGATTTTCGGCTCAGCATCGCGGTCTCCGTTTCGTTCCGATCGATCTGGAAGACAACACGATAACATCAATTACAGCAACATGTTTGGTCCGCGCGAAGCCTCGCGCAAGAATCGCTGGACCACCACATCGGGTGTCCATCACGGACACAGCTCGATACCACTGCGGCGCGGCGACGGTAGAATAGTATGCTGTTGAAGCTTCGTCTTAATCTGAGGTGCTGAGGGTAATCGCGATGGTTCTGTCAGAAGGACCGAAAAATCGGCCAAGCCGCTGCCCAGTTTGCGGTGCAGTCGTGTCCATCGACCCATTGCTGCTTGTTGGTGACGCCGTGTGCCGAGCGTGTGGGAGTGTTCTGTGGTTCCCGAACATCAAACTGCAATCACGTACGCAAGGGATGCGACGTTCTCGCTCCCGCAATATCCGTGCGATTGGAGTTGTCGCCAAGCAGCTCGGCGAGGATCTCGCAGGGGCCGATTCGTTCGGCACGGTCGAAGCTATCGTCGAGTTGGGAGACGAATGTGATAGCCACGACGACCCACCATAGAGAATCGTAAGTGTCATTTGTCAACCGTTATTGAACCAACATTGTCGGATCGGCAGAATCGGGCTACTTACCGTCCCCTCGCTGGTCCGCGTTGCACGGTAACGGAGAGCCCGAAAGCAATCGCCATCTTCCCAATTTTCTAGTACGTATGAGGTGTCATGTTTACAGAAACGGAGGGCAGCCGGAAGACAATCGGTGACGTGGACGTTGTCTATCACGATGGACTGTACCACCTGTTTCATCTGGTCTTGCCAAATCATGATTTCATCGCTCATGCGGTGAGCACCAATGGCATCAACTGGCGACGCGTCAACAACGCGCTGTTCATCGGAGATCCGGGCAGTTGGGACGATCTGATGCTCTGGACAATGCACGTTTCACCGGATCCCCGTCGCCCGGGGCACTGGCGGATGTTCTACACCGGTCTTTCGCGTCGCGAGCAAGGCCGCATACAGCGACTTGGCGTAGCATACAGCGAGGACCTGTATCATTGGCGGAAAGCTCCGGTGAACTGGCAAGATCTCCGGGGTCCAAAAGATCCGGAACCTGTCAAACGGGCTCGTCGCCTGAGCCAATGTCACCGAGGCACAAGCCACCATGCGGAAATCAAGGAGTCAAGTTGTTTCCCGCTCGAACCTGATCCCAAGCATTACGAGGCGTCGCTCGATGAAGGACGCCATTGGGTCAGTTTTCGCGATCCGTTCTTCTATTGCGAAAATGGTCAAGGATGGTTGATTGCGTCTGGACGCGTAAAGGACGGACCGGTCGTCCGTCGCGGTTGCGTCAGCGTGCTGAGAGAAACGCGGCCCGACCACTTCGAGTCCATGCCGGCGCTACACCACCCCGGACTTTATGATGATATCGAAGTTCCCAACCTCATACGACTGAACAACGAATACTATCTGATCGGGAGCATCCGTGAAGATGCGAAGATACGTTACTGGCACACCGACCAGATCGGTAAGCCTTGGCGGAGTTATCACGACAACGTCTTGATGGCCAAAGGAAATTATGCGGGTCGCGTCTGCCGCGATGACAAAGGTTGGTTGTTGTGGAATTTCTTCTCACTTGATATCTCCGATCGAACTGTTCAGAACTTGATGCCACCACCCAAGCGATTGACGCGAACGGTGGAAGGCTTACTTCATGTGACAACGTTCGAAGGCTTCGAGCCGTGGCTCGAGCAGGGAGTCGATACGCGGTGCATTCACGCTTTAAAGCATGGCATCGGTGAAGAGCACTGCAGCGTCGACGGGAATCATTTGGAACTGCAAAGCGAAGCTGGCTTTCAGGCGTTTGTCTTCGACGAATCCTTGTCTAGCTTCCGCTTCCAAGCGATTCTGCGCCTGCGAGGCAAAGGCAAATGCGGAATCGTGTTCCGCGTCGATCCCGAAAACCATGACGGATACTATCTGTCGCTGGACTTGCTCAAGGGGGTGGCCCAACTTCGAAGTTGGAAGACGGGACCGACAGGTAGCGGTGAAGAAATGATGCAGTTCCGTTCGCTTCAGGCGGGATACTGGTACAGCGAAGCTCCCGGCCACGCCAACGTGCAATTGTTGACTTTTGGAAGCTACCTCGAATTCTCGATCGACGGTCGCGTGATTCTGTCGCTGGCGGATCAGACGTTTCATGAAGGGCTGTTGGGCGTTTATCTCGAGACAGCGCACCTGGAACTCTACGACGTTAGACTGAATCGACTTCATCCGCCTTATCAGTCGGACGAGCATCTGGTCACGGGTTAATGGCTCTTTTCACTTGACCCAGTAACCGACGGGGCTCGATCCTCAAGTATCCGCGCTGCAGAGAAGAGTGATGGCGCGCCTCAGCAGAGGGGAGCAGCGCACCCTTGGTTGCCTCTGTGCCAGATACCCACCGTTATTTGACGCAGAGTTGACGGATCGTCAGAATGACGTTGGATGCGTCATCAAAGGAAGGTTATTTGATTCTGTACTCAACGTCGCGTCTTCTGATTCGCTGTCCGCGGGCTCTGCTCCTGAACACTCGACACCCTTTCTTAAGTTGGGCAGGTCACTCGGCGCTTCGAGCACAACTCAATCACCGGCATGTAGATTTGAGCGTGCGCATCACGGAGTTGTGTCGTTGATACCTTGACGTGCATCTGAAAATGCACGTCGTGAGTCGCGTCGTCGATGCGGGCAAATGGCCAACACTTCAGGGGACGCGAAGGTGAGATGCTCAAACTGTGTATGTGTCTTGTAGGCGTCCTGCTAGTGATTCATTAGATCTCGTCAAACAACACACAGTTGGTTGTGAACGCATGAAAAAGATGGGATTACGACTGGAGGAGTGGCGATTTACTCTCCGCGGCGTCCTGGTGTTTATCTCGCTGGTTGGAGTCTCACTCGGCATTTCGCGTTTCACTCATCCGGTGTGGGGTATGCTGTTCTTTGTCTATGTGTTACTCGCCTGTGGTTTCTGTCAATCTGCGATACGTCGCGTGATCTGGATTCCGCTCGTTCTGGTAGCGTTGCATACGCTCCTTATCACCGCTGCGGCAGTCATCGACTCCTTATCAGCATGGGACGACATGAGTCCCACGATGCTGATCATGTTTGCCATTTATGTTTTTGATTACCCGATCCACTACGTCTTCAGGCTCCTTGGGTTGTTCCCAAGTCAGATCGGTCTTTGGTATGCAGCTCAACTCGTTGCTACCGGCGGCTTGCTGTGGTTCGGAGTCGGACTACTTATGAGAATAGGATTGTCTCTTACGGTGAGATTGCTTCCAATCCACAAATGAATGTTCAGGACGAGTGTTGTGCTCCTGGACGTAGAATGCGACCAATCGTTCCACTGTCCTGACCGTGTCGAGTGTGTTCAGGAAGAGCCATTGGTGTTTGAGCACACGCCACCAGGATTCGATGAGCGAGTTGGAAAACGTAATTTCGGTTCTGGCGAGCACTCGTTTCAGGAGCCCGGCATCGACCAACTCGTCAACCGCCTTGTTGAAGTTTTCGACACCTCCGTCGACCAACAGCCTTGGTTTTCCTTCAACGACATGCTTGGAGGCGGTGAGAAGGAGTTCAGTCGTGGCGTTGGGATTGAATGTGGCGGAAACCTTCCAGGCGAGTATGCGGCGTGAGTAGTTGTCGATTACAGCATGCAGGTAGGCGTGACTGGCGTCGAGAAGGCGGACCACGGTCGTGTCGACGTGCCAGATCTCGTTAGGTCGGGAAGCACGAATACCGACCTTCGGTTTGGATGGATGGACTCGTTTTCGAGGACGCCGCCAGCGGTACAAGCGGACGAGTCGGTACCAAGTGCAGCGAGATGCAAAGACCTTTCCGAGTCGTTGGGCCAGCAGAGCCAAAGTTCCGGTGGGCACGTGCCGGTACTCTTCAGAAATGACCATTTCCTTGATCGTAGCGATCTCTGCGGTGGCGAGTTGATGCGGCGAGACTCGGGGACAGAATGGCATGTCCTCCAGACGGCATTCTTCCTCCCGCTTCCAGGAATGATAGCGGGAATGTGACCGACGAAGCACGCCGAGGACGATTCGCAGCGGAAGTACTGACCGCGCTCGCCCAATCGCCCGTAGCAGCTTGTGTTTTTCTGCTTCATCGGGGATCCGGGCGTTGGCCAAGGAAAACCCAGCGATCTTCATCAGAACCATCACAAGGCGAAGTAAGGCGATGAGCCGTGTGATGCGTTTCCGGAGGGCGAGAACCTCTTGCTGCAGTTGCAGAATATTCATCTCGACGAGGTCGATGGTCACCACCTCGGCCTTCGTGGCCTTTACCCATCCGCGTGCGGTGGAAGGTGGCACGCCACGCTTGAGTGCCACCTCGATATTGCCAGTAGCTCACACAAGCTCCCGAAGGCGATGGTCATATTTACGTTGAAATCGTGTCGTCGTAGCCATGACCTGATGATGACGGCTTTCCCGAGTGGATCCCAGTAGAATGACGAGAGCTCGCGCGAAAAAGTGCAGAATGTTGTGACAGACAGCAGCGCACAGATCGGTAGCGCAAGGTGTTGATACACCGCAGTGCTCACGCTGCTTGGCGAACGCAAATGATGGGAAGGTACCGACGGCCTTGGTGGCAGCCTATCTCCACCATGATGGGATCACCGGGACTACCGGAAGGACCCAATACAACGTCATCCCGTCCTGGAACTGCCAAATTGCGAGCTGATGAACGGACTGTGGTCGGTTTGCCCTAACTGGGTAAGTAGTGCGGCCAACGACATCGGCGGAGTCTTGCCCAGCGAGGTCTGCCATAAGTCATGCCCAACGCGAGACTTGGAGGTCGGCTCAGTATTTTGACCACGCGGGCTCAACAACTGCGACAGTTTAACGTGACAGGGGCGGTCATCGTCCGCAAAAGGACGGGGGAAGCCAGGGGAATCGGCTACGACGCCTTGCGATCGTGGTGCCGGAGCAGCCCACCGAGCCGCTGACGGCACTCAATCTGTGAAATGGGAACGGCGTCGGGCGACGATTCCTTGTTCCTTCGCTGAGTCATCTTTGGCTCAGTGGCAGGCGTAGCCAGCACCAGCGGATCGTTGTCCTTCGACTGGTGCGGGCGTTCCTCGTGATAGTATGCGACCATTTCGGACACGATATGGTCCATGTGCTGTTTGCCGAACACGATGAAATAATCCAGACATTCTCGCTGCAACTTCGTTCGGATCGATCTGGAAGACAACATGAGAACATCAATCACACCAACGTGTTTGGCCCGCGCGAAGGCTTGCGCAAGAATCGCTGGACCAGCACACCTGTTACGAGTTTCTTAGACCGGAGCCGTCGCTGCGAATGGCAGTTTCGCGGGACGACGGTCGCCGCAGGTGCGATCGCGACACGAACGCTCCTGTCATTCGCCCGCATCAGAGGTAGTCCACACAGCGCTGTGCAGTAGCGTGATTTCGTCACACGCGGTAACGGGGTAATCTCGGACCGAGATTGATCGTGGTGTCACGGACTCGATTTCGTAACCTGTTCCATCGGCCAAGACGTATTGCCGGGGCATCACGGACGCGCTGGACAAGTCGTCGGCTAGGTGGAAAGTACGCCCTTCCACGGAAGCGACCTTCAGGGGCGTCGTCGGTTTCTCGCACGCGAGGGTGACATCGCCAAGCCGCAGCCGCCGACCGGCGACGAGAAAGGCGTGGCGCGTTTGTCCGTGATGATCGGTTGCCACAAAACCGAATTGGCCCGCCATGCGTAGGGATTCGATTTGCCTAGATTGTTGGTCCAATGATGAGACGAGGACATCGGTTCGGTCGGTCGATTGGACTTCGATCGCGACGAACCCCGTTCGAGCGTCGTTTGCCAATAGACGCGCACTGCGCACCGGCGATTCAGGACCCTCGTACGGCGCGATCACAGAGACAAACTGGCTCGTCAATCGCCGGTCGTCGCCGGAGCGTTCGGCCAGGATCTGTTGAATCGGCGCCGCATTCAATTCGTTGCCGCGATCGCTGCGCCATCCCGGCGCGTCCGCGACAATCAATCGGTCGACCGGACTCAGCAGCCGGAAATCCATGTGCATTGCTTCCGAGTCCCACGTGGCGCAAAACGGTTCCGTGGTTGGCGCGTATCGCAGATTGTCAAGCCAGGGGATCCGGCGATCAAGCGGCCGCAGCGTATCAGGGCGGGGATCGGTCAGCGTGCCGACTCCGTGTAATCCGTATTGGTGTCGGTGCCCCCCTGCAACACGAAAGATATCGACGACGTACGTCTGCGCTGAGGGTAGTTGGACGAGTGCGCAGGTTCGCTGGTAACGACCGCATTGACTGTACGCGTCTGCCGACGCCTGGACGATCTCGACGGCAGGCGAAACCGCAAAAAGCTCTAAGCGAGATTGGCGGCCGTTGTTGTTTTGGCTTTCCCCATCAACCGTCACGATGTTATGAGCCAACGTGCTCGTGGTCCATGCGTTTCGGGGATCGTCCCAGATATAACCCCGGTCGGATGCCACTTCTCTTCCTCCGGCGTAATAGAGAATGCCCAGCGTGTCATAGTGCCGGTGACCGTGCATGGCATACCCGTTCAAATAGAACGCCGTATCTCCGTCTGGATTGCCGGCTCTGAGTACACCCACGTGCCAGCCCGGGAACCACTCGGTGTTCAGCGGCAGAGATGCTGGCGAGTCGGCTCGCATATCGGCGGGACGGTACCACAAGGCATACTCGTTCCCGGCATCAGCTAGTCGATTGCCTTGGACGGTTTCCAAGAGAGCGGCATAACGATCGCCGTACCGGTCGGCGAGAATCTCGGCCCAGATCACGCTCAGTCCCGCCCCGAAATGGGTATCTCCGATGACCGGATACTTTCGCTCCGGCGCGAGCATGCGCGCCATGCTCTCCAACGCAAGTCGATAGCGATCGAGACTCATAAACGGATCCAAATCGTCGATGCGTTCTCCTCGTTCGGGCTGAAAATCCTGGGGATCGGAATAGCCTCGCAGGATTTCCGGAATGTCACGCATCAAGGACAGATGCATGCTGGAATAAGAGGGTGATTCGACGCAGAAGCCGTCTGAGTGGAAGCACTGTTCCATCAATTGCTGCAGGCCATCCAGTGCATGACGCGCACTTCGGGGTCGCTCGAACAGAATCGCAGCCGCCGCACTCAGCGCTCGCCCTGGACCGCATTTGTTGTTGATGTCTCGCCAATGCTCGCAGTCCTCGCACCCGGCGATCAACAGGTCGTCGCGAATTCGAGTGTTCATCTCGGGTGTCAGCACGGGGCGGCCGTCGGCACGCCGAGCATCTTTGATCAAGTCGTAAGCAACCAGCATTTCCAGGATGGTGGAGCCATCGCCTCCGCTGCAGCTGAATCGGCCGGCGCCCCAAAAGCCGTTGTTCAATTGGGCGTAGTCTTTGTGTTGATGGACACCGAATGCGTTGATGATCACGTCTTTCGGGAAGCGGCCCGCTCGCGGGTGGCGGCCCATTTCACGCGCCGCCTCCGCGGGTGGGCAATCCGCGTATGTGCCGTCGTACGAGTGGAAAAGATAGCCTGGATACATGCGGGCGAATCGATCGAGTATCCAGGCGGCCCGCTCGGCGTAGCCGATTTCGCCCGTGACGGCGTACAGCTTCGCCAAGGGCAGAGCCTTGTC
Organism: uncultured Planctomycetota bacterium; assembly: GCA_963700575.1. Lineage (GTDB taxonomy): Bacteria > Planctomycetota > Planctomycetia > Pirellulales > Pirellulaceae > JAJRVM01. Next base: position 47,584 of record CAVOYC010000024.1, read on the forward strand.
GATGACGTACCCGGCTTTGTTGCTCCGGATGATGCCGGACCAACTACTGTGGACCGGCCAACGCACCCAACGGAACGCGTGCTTGCCGGACTTGTCCTCAGGATGAGCTCGTTCCGCCTCCGTCTCGTAGTAGGTGAAGACCTGCCCCATCTTGGGGCAGATCAACTTGCCGGTTTCGGGATACTGGCCGTTGGGATAGGTCGTGTTGCAGTATTTGCAGGTTAGCTGATCCGGCTCGCGAATGCTCCAATGGTACAAGTTACCTTCGCCCATCGACGATTGCTTATTGACGCATGCCGGGCAATTCTGGCCGTATTTTGGCCAGGGCGTCAACTCGCCGATCATCTCTTCGACGAATGGCCGGTCCTTCGACATCAGCAGGTCAACACGACGTTGCCAGCCGGCCACGATCTGCTGTGCCCAGCGATACTTCGCGATGTTCCGTTTCGCGTTTTCGACGTCCGATGCCTTATAGAGCGTCTGCGGTTCGGCCGTGCAGATGCGTGATACGCTCGATGTGCTTGCCGTGCAGACGCACAACATCGAAAGCATCGTTACCGGAAGACTGCGGTGCATGTGCCAGGCCTCCTCGTGAGTCTGTGAAGTTGGTCTTGGTGCGATTCAGCGGCCTCGCGAAGCAATAGAGCGAATTCAGCTGAGGCGATCGGCCGCATCTTGCCATGAATCCTCCGGCGGTGAACACCCGGGCGGGAGCGTCGCCGGCGTGAATTCCTCGCGGTGCCCTTACGTGGCGCGTTGCGGTTCCACTCTTGCGTTATCTTTGACTCCCAACTTGGCTTCCCGAGCTTTCTTGTACGTCGCGTTTCCTTCCGGATCGCCACAGATGCGCCATTCGGGTGCGCGTACCTCACCATCCCCGTAACCACAAATGTCTCGTGTCGACGGAATCCTCTCGTAAAGGCGTTTGAGGAGCCTCCGGGCTGACAACTTGTCGCCGTACTTCAGGCCGAGTTTCTGCAGGACGTCCAGGTCTTTCTTCTGATCCCGCAGAGCCATGCTCTGACCGCCCAGACATAAATTGGTGTTCGGTTCGTAATGCGAACAGGGCGGACAGATCATACAGCAGCCAGGCACCAACTCGACCGGAATATCGGGGTTCTTCTGGATCGCGTCGATGGCTTCAAAGAGGTTGTCTTCTTTGATCGGTGCGAAGTTCTCCATGCGTTTCCCGTAGAAACAGCTCATGCACATCAAATGATGCGGCCGGATTTGCAGCGTCGTAGCTTCATAGATGGCAGCGACGGACCTCTCCTTGAACGCGGCCCTTTCTTGCCCGTCCCGGGGAGGCATGATGGCGCCGATCCCCAGGGCGTGGCCTTTTTCGTAATGGCCGCTCGCTGCCCGGCGACACCCCCGCCACGTTTCCAAGGTGACCGTTTCGTATCCGCAGATTCCGTCGGTCGTCACGACGTTGGCCAACAGACGTTCGAACAGATCCACAGCCGGCCGCGTGTCGCCCGGAACGAGCCCCAGTTTCTGGATGATGTCCAGATCACGCTTGGCATTAAAAAGTCCGCCTTCGGTCGTATCTTCGTGAGGCCCAGGATTCTGGTAGCGGTACACGGTATCCACATTGCATCGTAGGGTAACCGGGATCTTGCGATCCGCTCGCACGGTTGCCAGGATCTCCGTCAGTCTCGCGTCGCCCAAATCGTCCGTTTTCCCTTCTCCGATCCGGCAGACCACGCACATCAGTTGATAGGGTCTCACTTCGAGAAAATTCATGTTCGAGGGCAAACGTGTGGATTCCACCGCATCCGTGGTCTCAAGCGACGTCAAGCAGACAGTTGCCGCTGCTCCGATTTGAGCAAAACATCTTCGGGTCATACGCTGGCACATCATCGTTCCCCTCAAGAGTCGCTCAGGTGTTGTAGTTACTGAGATCATTCTACCCAATCCACGCCGTCAATGCGTATAGCATCCATGAATGCCGCGTACTTCCGGTACGATAAGCACCTGTCTCCTCGACATACCTGAGGAACGCTTGGGCCTGCTCCTTCACCCACGCCTCGTTTGGATGGTAAACCGCTGGTGCGATGAAGACGCGCCGAGCTGTCCGTCACGACATTCTGCACTTTTCTGCGCGAGTTGTCGCCACCGGCGTCGCACTGCCGTCGGCCACCCCGCATCCCGGTGGATTCAAACGGCGGCTGTGGCGTGAGCGGTTGTCGATTCGAGGTTCCAGTCGCCGCTTTCCCGTCGCGCCGCCGGCGGCGAGCGCAAGTTGGCTACTGACAATCTAACTCATCGAGCCCGCCGGCTTCAGTTCAGGCTTGCCGCCAGCAGTTCGCAGGCCTCACAGTCTTGCTTCCGATTCGCTTCCGCTCGGGCCGTGCGTGCCTTTTTCCGGGCGGCTTCAAGTTCCTCTGGTATGCGGTCGCCGGTCTTGAAGTACATCTCGCGGGGGCGTCTGCCCGCGAAACGCCGAGTGTGGAAGTCGAGAGTTATGCTCTCGGACGTAGAACGCCACCAGGTTCTCGACCGTCCTGACCGTGTCGAGTGTGTTCAGGTAAAGCCACTGGTGTTTGAGGACGCGCCACCAGGATTCGATCAGCGAGTTGGAGAACGTGATCTCCGTTTGGGCCAGGACGCGCTTGAGCAGTCCCGATTCGACGAGTGCATTGACCGCACCATTGACGTTCTCGACGTCACTGTCGGTCAGCAACATCGGTTTATCGTTGCCCATTCCCTTGGAGGCGGTGAGCAGGATTTCCGCTGTGGTGGTAAGGTCAAACGTGGGGGCCACCTTCCAAGACAGGATGCGGCGCGAGAAGTTGTCGATCACCGCGTGGAGATAGGCCCGGCTCCCGTCGAGCAGCCAAATGAGCGTGGTGTCAACGTGCCAGATCTCGTTGGGACGCGAAGCACGAATCCCGACCTTGGGCTTGGCGGGATGGACGCGCTGCCAAGGACGCCGCCATTTGCGATCGCGGACCAGCCGGCACCAAGTGGTCACCGAAGCGAAGACTCCGAACTGCATCTTCGACTACAAAGGCCGAGTGCATCTGCACTACATCTACCGAAATGCCTGGGGGTTCGTTTTTGGCCACGTGTCTAGCCTGGATTTACCTGGGCGACCTGCTGCACCTCGATTACCCGTCGGACCTCGGCGTCCCGAAGGACGAGGATATCTCCTGCGGCAACATGTTCAAGATCGGCAACAAGTGGATGCTCTTGTGCATCAGCCGTCGCAACGGCGCCCGCTACTATCTGGGCGACTTCAAGGACGAAAAGTATCTGCCGGACTTTCACGCGATGCTGAGCTTCGGGAGCAACCAGTTCTTCGCACCCGAATCCGTGCTGACGCGGGACGGACGGCGGGTGATGTGGGCGTGGTTATTGAACATGACGATCGCTCCGACGGGGGTGCAGTCGCTGCCGCGCGAGCTGGAATTGCCGGCCGACGGAGTGTTGCGGATCCGGCCGCTGCGCGAGCTGGCGAAATTGCGTTACGACGGCAAGAGCCGCAAGCGCGTCGTGGTCAAGGACGGTGCAACGTTGGCGATCGAAGAGGCCTTGGGCGATGCGTTGGAGTTGGAAATGACCATCGCCGCGCCGCCGCCCAACGAGGTCGGCCTCACACTGCTGGGCGACGAGCAGGGCGAGGGCGGGATGAGCGTTATCGCGGGCGCCGGCCGTAAGACGCTAGGTGTAGGCAGGACCGCAGCACCGTTCGAGCTGGCCCACGGCGAGGACCTGACACTACGGGTGTACATTGACAAGAATCTGGTTAAAGTCATCGCGTATGCCTCAGTGTTTCCGGCTTGTACGCGTTAGGAAGGCCAAACCACGGGAGAAAGTATCGACATGTCCACGCGAGCAATGTTCGTCGCCGCCGCGATCTGCGGTATTTCATCCCTCGGGGTAGCAGCCCAGGTCACGATGCCTGCAGAGATCCGCCTGACGGGAGACTGGACCATCTCGGTGACCGTCCCGGGAACTCCTCCAGTCACTGCCGAATTGAACATCCGCGGCCCTGATATCGTCACGGTTGCCCATGAGAAATACGACTGGCTTCCGGATTTCGACGCCAAGACTGCGGCGGCCTGGAGAAAGGGCGTCCGGCTCAGGGGAGTGATTGCGGCGGAATGCACGGTCGAGGGCCTGCTCGCCCCCGAGAGTCTCGTGGTCCGGGCCGGGCCTGCACCCGCAGACGCGACGTTCCGGAAGGGCGTTGATTACGAGGCTGACCTTGTCTCCGGCACCGTCGGCCGTTTGCCGCAGGGAGGGATTGCCCCCGACCAACCGGTTTATATCGACTACCGGCACGCAAGAATGCGTATCGATTCGGGTGTGCTCTCCGCCGATGGCCGGATCGTCCTCAAGACGGGAACGCCACACACGGTTATGCCCGAACCGCCATCGCTGGCACCGGGCGAGACCCGGCTGGCAAACATCTTCATTTCCGGTCGGCTCGACGCTTTGACCGACGACAACCTCTTCCCAATTCAGGAAACCGCCTATCCGGAATCGGCGCAGACCGGCCTGTCGGTTGCGGGAAGATTGCTGCCCAAGTCCCTGAAGAAACTCCAGTCCGGAGAGCCTCTGAAAATCCTTGCCTGGGGCGACAGTGTGACCACCTTCAATCGCTACCAGACGATGTTTGTCGAGCGTCTGAAAGCTCGCTATCCGAACGCGAAGATCAATTTGATCACGGAAGCTTGGGGCGGACGCAATACCGGCAGCTACCTCAGCGAGCCGCCGGGCAGCGAACACAACTACCAGAAGACGGTGTTGGACAGGAAGCCCGACCTGATCGTCTCCGAGTTCGTCAACGATGCCGGTCTTTCGGAATCGCAGGTGGAAGAGCGCTACGGGAAGATCCTTGCCGACGTCCGCAAGATCGGCGCCGAGTGGATCATTCTGACTCCGCACTATGTCCGTCCGAGCTGGATGGGATTGTCGAGCCAGCGGAACATCGACGACGATCCCCGCGCCTACGTGAAAGGTGTCCGTCTCTTTGCGCAGAAGAACCAAGTCGCAGTCGCCGAAGGATCCCTGCACTACGGCCGGCTCTGGCGGCAGGGCATCCCGTACATCACCCTCATGGAGAATAACATCAACCATCCCAACGTCTACGGTCACACACTCTTCGCCGACAGCCTCATGGCGCTTTTCCCCAAATCAGAATCGCCGAAGCTCGCAGCCACGATTGAGCGACAACAATCCCGACGAGTTGCCGTTATCGAGCTGTTGACCTTGCTCTGGCATTTCGACACCACACGATCGGCGCACAGCGCGCTCACCGCACAGGCTCCGCAGGCTGAGTTCGCGGCCCCCGCGGATCCACTCCAGGGTTTCACCGCCAAGCTGACGGCGGATTTCAAAAAGTTCGATGGCGAGAGAAGCATCCTCGAAATACCGGAGGTGCTGAGTGTCCGTCTGCGCCAGCATGATCCGCTGGACCGCGAGCGTCAGAACTACCCGGCGTTCAAGATGCCCGACGGCTCGGCGCCGGTTCTGGAGGCGAATATCAGGCTGCACTCGCCCGAGCATCCCGATTGGAAGGACATGACCATCGGCATCCCGCTCGCAATGCTCAAGAAACCCGAAGGCGAACACGATATCGTCCTCAACTTCTGCGGCGTGCGCTGGGCCATGTATGTAGACGGCGAGTTGCTGGACAACGACTTCCCCTACGGTTATCCACGCTGGGCGGCTAGGAACACGTGGAAACTGAATGCGGAGTATGTCGAACAGGCCGATCTATATCTTCCGGCCATCAAGCCGACGAAGAAGCAGGCAGCGGCTCCCAGACTGGCGCCCGTTCAATACTGGACCCCGCCTGGGCATAACTCCTGGGTCGGCGATGTGGCGACGTTCTTCCACCAGGGACGCTATCATGTCTTCTACCTGTACGACCGTCGCCATCACAGAAGCAAGTTTGGAAATGGGGCCCATTACTTCGAACACCTCTCCACCTCCGACTTCAAAACGTGGATCGAGCATGAGGCTGCCACGCCTCTCGAAGCCCAGTGGGAATGCATCGGCACCGGCACGCCGTTTGTCTTCGATGGCAAATTCTGCATCGGCTACGGCCTGCACACCGAACGCATCTATCCGGATGAAAAGACGACCTTGCCTGCGCAGTTGGCGTACATCAAAGCCAACGGCCGCACCGGCACCTTCAACCGCAGCACGCCCGGCGCGCCCATCGGCGCGACGTACTCCGTCAGCGGAGACGGCGTGACGAATTTCAAGAAGACGTCGAGATTTTTCCATCCCTGCCGCAACCCCAGCGTCTATCGCGATCCGAGCGGCAAGATGCGGATGCTGGCCAACAATCGTTCCAAGGGGATGTGGGAATCGGAATCGGTAGACGGCGGCTGGTGCTGCATCAGTCCGGACTTCCCGCCCGGAGGCGACTGCACGTTCTTCTTCCGCTGGGGCCGGTTCGATTACATCATCGGCGGCTTCAAGAACCTTTGGTCCAAGCCTGTCGACGCGCCCGAGTCGGCGTACGAAGACATCGTCGCCAGAGGACTCGACTTCTACGACGGCCTGAATGTCCCCGCGATCACGGAAATCCCGGGCGGACGTTTCCTGATGGCCGGCTGGACTCACATCCGCGGCTGGGGAGGCAACTTGGTCATTCGGGAACTACTGCAGTTTCCCGACGGCAGAATCGGCTCGAAGTGGATGGACGAACTCACGCCTGAAACAGAGAACCACAAGGTTCTCGCGGTGAGGTTGGCCGAGACGATGACTTTCCCGGCGGACGGCGAATCGTTCCTGCTGACCTTTCAAGTTCAGCCAGCCGAGGCCAAGACAGGCAGGTTCGGCATTTCGTTTCTACCGGAGGAAGGCGAGCAAGCCTCTTGCGAACTGCAGCTTCGCCTGGATGACCAGCGAGTCCAGTTCGGTCCCGGTTCGTTGAACGGCTTCGCGGGGAATCAAAAGTCGCTGCGCGAAGGCGGCGCGCCTCACGGCGCCGGCAACTACGCAATCGAGAACCTCATCGGTGTCGATCAGCCGTTCGTGGTTCGCGTCATCGTCAAAGGCGACGACAAGCTCGGCGGAACCCTAATCGACGCGGAAATCGCGGGACAACGCACGATGCTCTCCTACCGCCCCAATCTCACCGTGAAGAACCTGGTCTTCCGCGCGGAAGACGTGGAACTCGAGAATGTTCACATCGCACAACTCAAGGATTAAGGCCTGGATCAAGGAGAAGCTCGCCGAAGGTTTTACCGTTGCCTTCTCCGACGCCCCACCGCAGCCCACGCGGATTGACTGGCAATGAATACGGTGAGCGACACCTGTCAAGCGATCGTCGGCCCGCAAGGAGGGGAATCCGAAATCGTGGCGAAGCGCTTCGCCATGCAGTCTATCACGACATTCTGCACTTTTTCGTACGAGTTCTCGGCACCATAGGGCTGCGGCGGCCGCGCCAGCAATATCCACGGGATGGAAGCGCGACTCTGGCTTGGTTGCCTTGTTTGTCCCTCCGTCGGACCACACTTTTTACTCGGCGGCGCATGGATCGACCGCAAATCGGCCAGGGCTGGCTCGGTTCCGACGCGTTGGCGGCGATTCAGCTGGGGATCGCCGTGAGCGGCTCGCATGTCGGGCACGAGTTGTTTCGATTGACCACCATTCGCGCCTGACGTGCTGCTTTCCTCGCGATCTCAAGCTGACGGGGAATCTCGTTTCCCGTCGCGAAGTACATCTCGTCAGGCGTCTGGCCCCGAAATGCCGAATGCGGAAGACGGGTGTTGTGCTCTTGGACGTAGAACGTGACGAGTCTCCTTATCGTGCTGACCGTATCGAGCGTGTTCAAATAGAGCCACTGATGTTTGAGTACGCGCCACCAGGACTCGATGAGCGAGTTGGAAAACGTGATCTCCGTCATGGCCAGAAGCCGATTCAGGAGGCCGGACTCGACCAGCTCATCGACCGCTAAATTGAAGTTCTCGACACCTCCGTCGACGAGCAACGTGGGCTTGGTGTCCTGCAGATGCCTCGCGGAGCAGAGAAGGAGTTCAGCTGTCGCGCTCGGATCGAACGTGGCGGATACCTTCCAGGCCAGAATACGCCGCGAGAAGTTGTCGATGACCGCGTGGAGGTAAGCTCGGCTTCCATCGAGAAGGCGGATCAACGTCGTATCCACATGCCAAATCTCGTTGGGACGGGAGGCACGAATGCCGACTTTCGGTTTGGCGGGATGAATACGTTTCCGAGGTCGTCGCCAGTCGTGAATCCGGATCAGCCGGTACCAGGTAGACGAAGAGGCGAAGACTTTGCCCAGCCGTTGTGCGAGCAGAGCCAGCGTCCCTGTCGGCACATGGCGGTACTCGTCGGAAGTGACCATTTTCTTCATCATGTCGACCTCGGCTGGCGTCAGTTGCTGGGGCGATAATCGTGGGCACGACGTTATGTCGTCCAGGCCGCACTCCTTCTCTCGCTTCCACGAATGATATCGGGAGTGCGACAATCGGAGAACTCGCAGTACGATGTGAAGCGGGAGGACGGCAGTTGACCGTTCGATGGCTCGCATCAGCGTGTGTTTCACTGCTCCGTTGGGAATCCGGGTGCCGGCCAGCGAGAAGCCGGACAATCTCAACAGAACGACCAGCAGACGAAGCAACGCAATGAGCTTGGCGACACGTCTGCGCAGCGTCAGTAGTTCCTGTTGAAGACGGAGGACATCCATGTCGGTGGCGTCGACGGTGACGACCTCGGCCCGGGGTGACTTAAGCCACCCGTGAGCCGTGGAGCGAGGGACGCCTCGACGGATTGCATGTTGGATATTGCCGGTCGATTGGACGAGTTCACGAAGGCGATGGTCATATCTGCGTAGTTTGCGAGTCGTGGTAGCCATCATTCGATGATCACCACTGCGGCCCAAGAATCAAAGCCGAAAGACGAGAACTCGTACGGAAAAGTGCAGAATGTCGTGACAGACTGCACGGTGGAATGTCACCGTTCGCCCCAGGTACACGAATGCAGAGACATGACGCTTGATAGCAACATTGCCAGTCCGCTCGTGGCAAACGCGACAAACGCGTTTTTTTCATGCATGATGTGCCTTGTGGTGGAAGAGCCTACTTTTCCCTGTCACGGAAAGAAATGAATCTGACTCTGATGTAATCGCCTGGAGCGCCTTCGCGTACGGGATCAAATCGCAGGCCGACAATCGCTCCACGATAATGCGGCGAAGCACTCATATCGATTTCATATGTGTGATATTCACCGTCCGGATTGATTGGAAACACGAGACTCTTCTCATCGGAAAACGAGGTATCGCCCACGCGTTTCCAGTAGACCTGCGCACGCGTTTCCGAGGTCTTACAGGCGGCCCTGATAAAAAGCCGTGGAGCGTCCTTTGCACGCCAAAACCCTGAAGGACCTACTATTTGCGGATCCGTCTGCTCGAGAAATACGTACAACTCTCCATGAATGGGCCAGCCACCATCACGGGCGTTCTCGTAGTGCCAGTGCTCCCGGTCATGCTCGAAACTATGGTCAGGCGGCGTGCTCCTACTCTTGTCCGTACGTTCGTATACGTACGAGCGAATCTCCTGAAGCGTGCCGAGTACGAGCACGTAGCTGTATTCATATTGGATATTGTGATCCAGGGTGTCGACCCGTCCTGGTGCTATGTAACCGGCTGAATTATCTTTCGGAGTATGTTTGCCGTTTCCCGCGTCAAAGAATCCGCCCAAAAAGTGAGTCACGCCTGGGTTCCAGACGCCCAACCCCCAATCATCATCGCGCACCAGAGCGGCCCAGTTCTCGGTCGACTCAAAGGTGCTCCAAGGAGAAGTCCCCTCGGTAAGCACTCCATCCCATACCTTCGTGAATCGTGTCAGCACATCACCGGTATAGGGCTTATCGCCTGTATAGCTCACCAGGCGATATAGCGAGGGGGTCGTGTAGAGGGCGGGCAGTTCCTGGAATCTTGCAGGATATTGGGTCGTGTCGGAGCGGTGGTTCGTGAGCCGATTGCGTACGTGGACAGTACGTCCCTCGAGTCGTATCCAACTCTCGAACACGCATTCGGCCGGCACATTATCAAGAGGGAAAAGCAGAGGAATGCACTTCACGTAGAGCGATTCCCCGTCATTGCGCGAGTCAATTACGCTCGAGCAGTTACCAAAAGAATCGCCAACTTGAACAGGGTTGTAGCCGAGGACGTGCCACACCTCGTGTGCTTTCTCACCCTCGGGCAGATAGGGCACGGGCCCCATGAACAGGGACATCTGAATCTGCCGCCCCCGATCGAAGTTGTTGACGACATTGACCTTTTCCCGCGCCTTCGCCAGGTAGGTGATAGCGCCGCCCTGCGCCAGATCGATTCCGACGCGCAACACCCCATTATCAACGTAGCTGATCATCTCGTTCTTTTGACTGGACGGGATCGACTCCGCCCTCGCCGTCTGAGTCGGTTGCGCAGTCACGTGTGCGGCCATCGCCAACACCAAGCAAGGAAGTCCTGTCGCCGGCGCCAGACGTCGTCTCATCAGCTGCATCCTTTCCCACCCATTGCGTTCGCGTCTGAATTAACCGGTCCGAGAACCCGTTCTTACCTGACGCGCGAGTATGGCGCCGTCAAGGAATCCGTAGTCGAACAGGCTCAGTTCCGTCCGAAGCAGTCCATCGCCGTCAAGGCAACCGGGTGCACCGTTTCCCTCTCCGTCCACTCGGTCTTTCTCTTCGAGAGGAAGGGTCTCTGTATAGATGACTGATAGGAATTGTGATCCCACGTCACCCCTGATGCAACCGTCCAGGCGCCCTTCCTGCGACTTTGTCCACCCAAATGGGTCGTGTAAAATCGGTGGACTAGGACACGACACTCTGGACTTTTCCGCGCGAGTTCTCGCCACTGTTGTCACATTGCCGTTGGCCACCACGCATGTCAGCGCTTTCCGGCGGGAGCCTTGGCCTGAATGGTTGTAGAATCGAGATTCCAATCGCCGTTTCCCATCGCGCCGCCGGCCACGGGCGCAAGTTTGCCATCCAGAATCTGGTTCGGCGAGCCCGCCCGCCTTCAGTTCAGGCTTGCAGTCGGCAGTCCGCAGCTATCACAGTCTTGCTTCCGATTCGCTTCCGCTCGCGCTCGGCGTGCCGCTTCCCTGGCCGTTTCAAGCTCCTCCGGTATCCTGTCTCCGGTCTTGAAGTACATCTCATCGGGCGTCTGCCCACGGAATGCCGAATGCGGCAGTTGTGAATTGTGTTCCTGCACGTAGAACGCCACCAGATTTTCGACAGCTCTGACCGTGTCGAGCGTGTTCAGGTACAGCCATTGGTGCTTGAGAACTCGCCACCAGGACTCGATGACCATATCATGGTTCCGTCTGCCGTCAGGTCAACCATCGGTGCCCGTTTCGCCAGAGCTGGTCGGCCACGCCGTCAACAACTCGCGCGGAATCTGCAGAATTACTGTGAAAGACCGCTCGGCAAATTGCTCGGCCGGAGGCGACTCTAAGAAGTCGTCACGCTGTTCACGCCGGATACGATTCTGCAGTGGCATCGGATGCTGGTGGCCAAGAAATGGGACTAAAGCAAGAAACGTAATGCGGGGTACGTGTGATGTATGATGACGACGATGATCCGTTCCCGCCGCCGGAGCCGTATGAGGTTCCGAGAGATCCGAAGAAACTGAGGGCACGGATTCGGCGATACGAGCGATCGCTCGAGCAAGAGAAGCGAAAGCTTGGTGCCTATGCAGACGGTTACGGAAAACGGTTCTTGCTAGGTCCCTTTTACATGATACTGGGCGACTTGGAAGGAGCGCTGAAATCGTTCGCATGGTTCGAGGCGGCGTTTCCGAATAGCCTGAACGACGCTCCACAGACGCTCTGCTGGTCCCTTGCGCTATATCGAGTGGGAAAGGAAAGAAAAGCCCGCGAGATGTTGTGGCGGACGATGTTCGCAAACCTCTACGTTATCCCTCGATTGCTGGGAATGGAAGTATCCCGGCATGACATCAGCCACGGTAGCAATCTGGAGGAACCAAGTCACGTGAATTGGATTCCGGAAGAATACTGGGCTCTTTGGAGCGACCAAGACCGAGATTGGGCGCGGGCTTTATGGGAAAGCGAAGAGTTCTGCCAGGCAAGGAGGCGTTACATCGAACTGGGGCATGCCCTGAAATCGCTCGAACGTGGGCCAGAACGGCATGGCGTGATCGAGGAGATGCGTCATCTGGAACGCGCGTACCGTTGAGGCATTGTTCGGTCTCTTGGCCGCCCTGCTGTCCGCTCGGGTATCATCGGGCTTGGCTGTGTATGCTGTCAACAACTCGCGTCGAAAAGTCCAGAATGTCGTGACAGGCAGCTCCGATGAAATTCAGGCCATTAGACTGGCGCTAAGAATAAGCATCAGTTGGAACAGCTCGGAAACATTGACCAAGACATCGACGTCCAACAGGGACTCTCCGTCGGTGCCGTCTCGACACTCTGGCAACTCGCGCAAGAATCGGCCTGCTCCAAGCACTCGGCTCGTCGCAAGAGGCCAAGCGGGCTCTCTGGCAAGTCTTCGCTCGCGTGATCGATCAGGGATGGCGACTGTCGGCCGTTCGTTTGGCCACCGCGCACGCCGCCTGTGATGTGTTGGGTCTGGACGAACTCAAGACGTTATGCACAACGCAGGTGATCGTGAAAGGAAAACCGCTCTTGCACAACGTTCCGCAACCGCGCGAATCGGTGGCGCAACTGCTCGCGCCGCTCAGGTCGAGTTGCCCCGCAAGATCGCCAGTCGCGGCGTGCAAGTGTCCACTAGGAAGAAGCTCGTCGAAGAACGCAAAACCGCCTAGCAAACAACGGCTTACGATGACAGTAATCTGACGCAATACTGGAAGATCCGCTGGAAGGTATCCGCCACGTTCGATCCGAGCGGCGACAGCTGAACTCCTTCTCGGCTCCGCGAGGCATCTGCAGGACACCAAGCCCACGTTGCTCGTTGACGGAAGTGTCGAGAACTTCAATTTAGCGGTCGATAAGCTGGTCGAGTCCGGCCTCCTGAATCGGCTTCTGGCCATGACGGAGATCACGTTTTCCAACTCACTCATCGAGTCCTGGTGGCGCGTACTCAAACATCAGTGGCTCTATTTGAACACGCTCGATACGGTCAGTACGATAAGGAGACTCGTCACGTTCTACGTCCAAGAGCACAACACCCGTCTTCCGCATTCGGCATTTCGGGGCCAGACGCCTGACGAGATGTACTTCGCGACGGGAAACGAGATTCCCCATCAGCTAGAGATCGCGAGGAAAGCAGCACGTCAGGCGCGAATGGTGGTCAATCGAAACAACTCGTGCCCGACATGCGAGTCGCTCACGGCGATCCCCAGCTGAATCGCCGCCAACGCGTCGGAACCGAGCTCAGCCCTGGCCGATTTGCGGTCGATCCATGCGCCGCCGAGTAAAAAGTGTGGTCCGACGGAGGGACAAACAAGGCAACCAAGCCAGAGTCGCGCTTCCATCCCGTGGATATTGCTGGCGCGGCCGCCGCAGCCCTATGTGCCGAGAACTCGTACGAAAAAGTGCAGAATATTCGTGACAGACTGCACGGCTGTACCTCAAGGGCATCAGCACGGGGGATTTTCCCCAGGCCTTGGCCTCGCTGCTGGGACCGGACGCTGCGGGTTTGAGTGCCACGACGGTGACACGCTTGAAAGGTTGCTGGGAGGACGAATATAGCGAGTGGAGCAAGCGCAGCCTGGAAGGCAAACAATACGTCTACGTGTGGGCCGATGGGATCCACTTTAACATTCGACTGGAGGAAGATAAGCAGTGCATCCTGGTGCTGATGGGAGCGACGCCAGACGGCAAAAAGGAACTGATCGCCGTTCATGATGGCCATCGCGAATCCGAACAGTCCTGGAAAGAGTTGCTGTTGGATTGCCAATCGCGAGGTCTGACGGTGAATCCCAAGCTGGCCACCGGTGACGGTGCCCCGGGATTCTGGAAGGCCGTGCGACAAGTTTACCCGGCGACGCGGGAACAACGTTGTACCGTCCATCAGACCGCCAACGTCCTGGATAAACTGCCCAACCGCCTGCAGCCGGCCGCCAAAGCCAAGCTGCACGACATCTGGCAAGCGGACACGAGAGAGAACGCGAACAAAGCCTTTGATCTGTTCCTGGATACGTACCAGGCCAAGTACCCGCACGCCACCGACTGCCTGGCCAAGGATCGCGAGGTGTTGTTGGCGTTCTATGACTTCCCAGCCGAACATTGGATTCACCTGAGAACGACCAACCCCATCGAATCGACCTTTGCCACCGTACGCCTACGGCATCGCCGCACGAAAGGAAATGGCTCGCGGAAAGCGTGCCTCGCGATGGTCTTCAAGTTGGTGCAGGCCGCCGAGAAGAAATGGAGATTATTGAACGGTTCAGAACTGATCCCAGATGTCATTCAAGGAGTTCGCTTCGTCAACGGCGTACGCCCAACGCAAGCCGCCGCCTGATCGCTCGGAAGTACCGGTGCCTCTTCTCTGTTACCTAAGGGAAGAGACCAGCGTCCAACGAAGGAGATGATCATGCCAGGCGTTGACTTCGACGTGCTCCGCAGAGAGATCCCGATGCCACAGGTTCTCGACGAAATCCGATTCCAGGCGACTCACCGCGGCGGTGACCAACTCCGTAGACCCTGTCCCGTACATGGCTCCACGTCCACGCATAGCCGTTCGTTTTCGGTGAATCTCAGCACGGATCGCTGCTACTGTCACCAATGCAAATCACACGGCAACCAACTCGAGCTGTACGCTGCCGTGGAGAACATCACGGTCTACCAGGCCGCCGTCGATTTGTGTCACGCGTTGGGCCGCGACGTGCCATGGATCAAGCGATGGTAAACCACCACGATCAAACCCGGAACAGAGAAGAGGCACCGGTACTTGAAGTGCCCAAAAGCGTCGCCTACTCAAAAACGGATCCACAACTATTGACAATAACTCTTGACCAACCAGGCAAAGGCTTCCTCGCAAGCGTTCTGAAAACTGTCTGCACTGATCTCGAAATGACAAACCGCGTGGGGCCCACCGACGATAGTCTGGATCTCAACCGGTGCTTCAGGAACCATCCCCTCCGGAACGCTTACGTAAGCGTCGATCCGGGTTGACGAGCGAACGGCGTGGAAAGAACAAGCCATGCCGGAAAGTGTATTTGGGTTCACTTTGTGTGATTCACCGTAATTCAGAGCATTGTACAGTCAGGACAGCATCTGCAAGTTCGGATCGCCAGGATGCGTTCGGCGACCGTGAGACCTTGTGGCCGTCGGGATTCTGCACGAGGAGCGTCTGGACGCTTGCCCCTCCGCCGAGAAGACGAACACTTGGTTGATCTTGCGGATCGCGATAGAATCGCCAGGCGACGCTGGTCGCCAGCTGGAGACTAATTCGGGAGATCTCGGCTCAAGAGAGAGTGGCATGATCTCTGTGGGAAAGGACGGTAGGATGTGGCTCACGCTAGTCGCGGTGTCCATGGCAGCCAGTTCCTTGGCGGCGGCGGAGACGGTTTGGTCGCAACCAGCCCCCGCGTCGTTGCAGCGGACGGCGTATTCGCTAGATTCGCCGGCACAGTGGCTCAGCTACGAGGGCAAGTCCGACGCCTGGTACACCGCCACCGAGTCCTGCCGCCGTTTGCTGGACACGCTCGATATCGGCCAGCCATTGGTCAATCGCCACCTGCCCCACATCCGTCGGTACGCAGCGATGCTTGGCCGCGTCAGCGAGTTCGACTGGAAGACAGTCACGGCGCCCGAGTTCCTCCAGAACATGTTGGAGGACCTTTCCGCCGGCAAGCAACCCCACGTACGCTACGCCGGCATAGGCATGGCTTTTCCGTACTGGTCCGAGACGATGCAACGGATCGAGGCCATCTGGACCCACGTGCCCCCCGACTACGATCCGACCAAGGGCTATCAGGTTTTCATGTACTACAAGTGCGGCGGAGGGATCCACAATAAGAACGGCAGGGCCGCCGGCGGTTACCGACCGACGGTCGAGGTGGCCAACCAGACCGACACGTTCCACTGCTGGAGCAGCCTCAACATTCAGATCAAGGGTCGGATGGGGGGACACATCGAGTTGACGGAGGCCATGGACGCACTCTGCCGCGAGTTCTCCGTGGATCGCGATCGCGTGTTCCTAACCGGCTGGTCGGACGGAGGCTTCACGGCCGTGTGGCTGGCGTCACATTACCCGCACCTGGTGACAGGGATTGCTCCCTCCTGCGGCAACTGGCAGTACGCCAACGTGGAATATCTCGGGCTGACGAACCTGCCGACGCTGAACGTGGACGGATGGTTCGACGGCGGGTACAACAACATCTCCTTCGCACGCTGGCAGATGCTCCGGAGCGACAAGGCCGACACGGCATGCATCTGGGGTCAGCACGGACACTCCTACCAGCCCTACGAGGACGTGGACGAGTTCAAGTACATTCTCGACTGGGCCAAGAAGTACAGGCGAGACCTGCACCCAAAACGCGTCCGCTACGCGACCTGGAACCTCGCTTGGCACCAAGCCTACTGGGGCTCCATCGAGCGGATGATCGATCCGCTGCTTGCGTGCCAAATCGACTTGGAGGTCAAGCCGGACAACCGGATCGACGGCCGAACCTGGAACGTTGCCGAGTTGAAGCTCTCGCTGTGCAACGCACTGGTGGACATGAGCCGGCCGATCACGGTGATCATCAACGGCAGGGAAGTCTACGCCGGTCCAGCCAGGGCCGAGCTGGACGTCAAGATGGCCGAGCGGCCGAAGGCGCCCTTTGTCAAAGACGCCGCCATGTCCGACGAGATCGCGGCTGTGACCGTCGGCAGCTCTTACGACACCAACGGCTTCCTGGCGATTCCGGACCGTCGCTGGATCTCCGTTCGGCCGACGGGCCTGGCCGAGACGACCACAACGCTGCTGGCTAGGTGGTGGCCTGAAAACGCGAAGGCTGACAGCGATGTGACGGACCAGGACCTTGCCGAGTGTAACCTGATACTCTACGGCGGCTCGGAGATGAACCAGCTGACGGCCCGAATGGCCGACCGCCTCCCGGTGAAGTTTGAGAACGGGCGGTTCTCGGTCGGTTCAGCCGTGTACGACCGGCCAACGCACTGCGTTACTTTCCTGCACCCCAACCCGCTGAATCCAAAGAAGTACGCGCTGGTTTATGCCTGCAATGACCCGGCCGCATTCGCTGCGAACGGCTTTTTCGAGATGACCGGCGAGAGCATCTGGAAGTTCCGCCGCGGCGACGCGGTGATCTCGGGCATCCCCGCCGAACCGATTCAATGGGGTGTGGCCGTCCGCAGCTCGCGCTATCTGCAGCGTCACGTGATGTTCGGGGCCGACTGGTGTCCCGACGAGCGTCCGCCTCTCGGCGTCGCCACGGCCGCGTTTGACTACCTCCAACTCCTGCGATTGCGAGCGGACGCGCTGCGCGAGGCCACCGACGTAGACGTCGGCATCATCTGGGAGCACACTCCAGGCTGGAACCGCTGGCAGGACGGCATGCCCTCAGGGCCGGTCACCTTCCAAGCCCTCGCCACCCAGGACGTCTGTCCGGAGCAGGTCTGCGTGGGCGAGATGACCGGTGAAGACCTGCTCCGCGAGCGATCCCGACCAGCAGCCTGGTCGCTATTGACCGACCGGCGCCAGCCGGCATACGTCGCCGGGAAAACGCTCGCAGTGTCTGACATCGTCCCGGAGAAGACGTACCGCGTTGCCATGGGTTTCCGGGGCATTCCTCATATGGGACCAACCCCAAGAAAATGCCCCGGCTTTTCAGCTGGACCACTCCGGAGGAGTTCCTGGCCAACAAAAGCAACTCCATGCCAATTAGGGACATCACCCGGACACCGCTACAGGTCGTGGAAGCCGTCGCTCAGTACGTCCGCAAGCATAAGAAAATCGCGCCGCGTCCTACGTGCTTTGGCCTGACCGATTACATTATCAACCCCGAGTACAATTCCTTCGGGGCCTGCGACTGGCTGCATCTGGCGACGGAGGTGGCTTGGCCCGACGAGCGTGCCGGCGGTGCCCAATGCTACACCCTCAGTCTCGGAGTGCGTCCCTCCGATGCACCCGAGCAGGCCGTACCCCGGAGCGGCGCCAGAGTATTTCGCGGAGTTGGACTTGGCCAAGGAGAAGCCAATCACCTTTGACTTCGCGAGCCTGGACCTGAAGCTGCCGCTGGTCGTGACGACCGCGACGCGCCACTGGGCGATTGCCGTAGACTCGTCCGGCAAGTCCCACGTCCTATCGGGACCGGGCGCCGAGGGGGCGGTCGGCGGGGCGACGCTGCTTCTGATGCGCCTGGCGAGCCAAGCCGACAAGGACCTTGGCATGCAAGTCGTGCTCAATCGCCCCGTCATGTCGCGGATCCACGGAGAGGCCTGGCCGGACGCTTCCACCCAGGGCAAAGACACCTATTTCGCCGGCTATCATCGCGTCATCGGTCGGTACCGGCAGCCACCCGACCACGAAGACGGCGTTCTGCTTCTCTCGGCCGGCAAACCACCGGCCCCGAGCAAACTCATTGCCGATAACGCCGGATACAACTTCGGCCTGGTCGGCCTGCAGTATCAGGCGACGATTCAGGCTGGGAAGACTCTCGTTGTTCCAGTACTTGTCGTCTGGGTCGCCCGGCCGGAAAAGGCAGACGAGTTCAGTCTGCTGGACGTTCTATCCGCCCTCAGGGCCGACCTGATCAGCCAACTACCGGCCGGGTGATGGTTTGCCGGTCGTCGGACGACGGTAGGACGTGGTCCAGGCCTATCACCATCATCGACCATCCACTCGACGACGGAGCTCATGCGATATTCACCTGTGTGGTGGTCCAGCGATTCCCTGTAGCTCTACGGGGTGGGAGTGTTGACTTTGCGTTCCACCCACATGGGCCATATTCCGGAGGACCGACACACCATTCGCGGCTAAACAGTGAGTCATTCATCGCTTGCAACTCTCACACGGACAATGACGACGAAACGATCCGGTGCACCAGCAGATCTTGCCTTCGAATCTCTGCACGTGCATTCCGTGCATTGGAACGGATTCGTTGCCGCGCGGTGATTTTGGTGTGGGCTTCGGGGGTATGGTGCGAGGGGAAACGCGAGATCTTTCGTGAAATCCCCCGTCTCTGGATGGCTCATTGCGACGGCGAATAAGAGGACAGTTACAACGCCAATGATCAAGCCGAAAATGGGATAACTCATTTCGTCTCTCCTGTTGAAAAAATGAAAATGGCTGAATTGCATGGCGACCAGAATCGGTGTCACGCACTATTGTGCACGGGCATGGGGTTCTTTCTTCTCTCCTTGACACTTCTTCAGGTGGGCTGCATGCCTACTAGCCAACGAAGTCCGCCAAAATCGATGGCGGCCCGGTTGTCCATGAGCGGCGGCTCGAGCGAGGCGAGCCCGTTCGACTCCGGCTCCACTGCCCGGCCGGAACAAAGAGAGGAATCCGTAGGGAGATGGAAACAGCCTCCTCACGGCTGACGGGACGCGGCGTCGAGGGCGTGGCCAGTCTGCGAAGATAGCCGCAAAACTTGGTACAGGTTTGACAGACGATTCGGGTGCCACAGGCGGTTGTATCGGTCGCCCAGGAACCGTGAAGAAAACCATCTGCGGCAGAATGGTGCTTGGTCGGTCGCAGCGAGTTGGGCCCATGGAAGGAGATTGGCACAGATGGCTGCGGTAATCACAACCAAGTCTGTTGGCGCTCATGGTGCCTCCTCCGGGATCGAGACACTGGCGAGTGTCAGGGTGCTTTTTCGAATATGAGGCGGCAGCATCTGCCAACGGGAAGCGAGAAAGGCAAGGTCTGCCGCAAGGGAAACTGTGTCAGTCACGGCCCATTGGTGCCCACAGGAGAAACGGTTCTGCTGCGCATTTGCTGCGCCAAGTCGGAGTGATCAGTTAAGTCGTTGGCTGGGCGTTGGTTAGCAGCATCACGCTGCGGGTTCGAGCCCCGTGCCCTCCGCCTCGAGCCACGTCTCGCCAGACGTGGCTTTTTTGTTGCCAAGTAGTGACAGCGTAATCGGTTGTGACGCGGCGCTGTCACCCTCCGGCGAGACGGAGCAATCCTCGTGCTGTCCGCCACGTTTCGCCCGTCCCTCCTAATAATACCGTCCGCGTTCCCTGGCAAGGTCTTGCGTCGTTTGCCACCGCGCGGGGGCGGGCGGCTAAAATGACCCATTTGCCGATTTCACAGGTGGGAAAATGGGCGTTCTCAAAGCGTGTGTTCTGTTCCTCCGAGCGATGCTCGTTCCCAAAGCCAAGTTGGCTATCGAGAATTTGGCACTGAGACAGCAGGTGGCGGTGTTCCAGCAGTCAGTCAAACGGCCGAAGTTGCGTCCACGCGATCGGGTCTCCTGGGTGTGCCTGTCGCGATTCTGGTCGAACTGGCGATCGGCGCTCGTAATTGTTGAACCGGAAACAGTCATCCGCTGGCACCGCCAGGGATTCAAGTTGTATTGGCGCTGGAAATCTCGATGAGGAGGACTTGGACGCCCGCCGATCGAACCCGAGATCCGTGAGCTGATTCGCCGCATGTCCCGCGAAAACGCAACGTGGGGCGCACCCATAATCCTGTCCGAACTGCTCCTGTTGCGCCACGCTGTCGCCGAAGCGACCGTGGCCAAGTACATGGTCCGGCCAAGAAAGCCAGCGTCTCAGACCTGGCGGACGTTTCTGGACAATCACGTGCCCGATATCGCCGCCTGTGACTTCTTCACCGTTCCCACCGCCACGTTCCGTCTCCTGTACGTCTTCCTCGTACTCCGTCATGATCGGCGGCAGATCGTTCACTTCAACGTTACCCCGAATCCCTACGCCCAATGGACCGCCCAGCAAATCATCAACGCCTTCTCGTATGAAGAAGGACCTCGTTTTCTCCTTCGTGATCGCGACAGCATCTACGGCGACTACTTCCAAGACCGCGTGAAAGGCATGGGGATTGAAGAGGTCTTAATCCCACCACGCTCTCCCTGGCAGAATCCCTATTGCGAACGCGTCATCGGCAGTATTCGCCGGGAGTGTCTGGACCATGTGATCATCTTGAACGACGTGCATTTGAAACGCATACTCACCGATTACTTTCAGTACTATTACCTCGCTCGCCCACACCTGTCTCTAGCTCGTAACTCGCCGACGCCGAGTGACGTGGAGGCACCATCCCAGGGCGAGGTTGTCTCGATTCCGCAGGTAGCCGGCCTGCATCATCGATACTCGCGAGCTGCGTGATCGTGACACGTCGGTCTGCCTGAATGGCCTGTCGCTACCGGTCCGTGGCGGAGGCGAGAACCACCGATCTGGGCAGATCTCGGGTGTTCTCGCTGACCTTTTTCAACGCGTCATCTCGACTGACGCGTGTCATATCAGGTGGGAGAAGCGCCGGATGAAGTTCTTGGGAAGGACACGTTGAAGACCAGCTCTGTCCGTTTGGGCTGACTGGGCGAAGAGCACGGCGAACGGCATCGTCGGTGTTTTTCCCACAGTGGCCTATCATAACTCATGTCGAACGCTCGACTTGGAGTTCGGCTTACTGTTTTGACCGCACGACAGGTCAATAACTGACCCCGAACGATCAAATCCGGGACTACCGGCCCAGGCCGTCCACCGCCGCTATCCACTTGCCATTGGCTAGCTGGTGGGCGTCCACGTGGTGGGCCGCCTGGGATATCCAACTGTTGGGCACCCTGGCGAAGATTGGCTCCTGCACCATCTCCTCCGCGTACTCGGTGGTGCTTAAGGCCGTTACGCGAAAGGCGTGTACTTTGTTGCCATAGGTGGGCGCGCAATCCTGCCCCACCCGATATAACTTGTCTTCATATATGAACGGCCTGCCAGCGGGCCGGGCCGTGTTCAAGTCTTTTTCTACCACGGGACTCCGCGGGTGCTCTATCCACTGGCCTTTCAACCGCGTGGCATAGAACAGCCGCAGCGTCTCGTTGCCGCTGTTGATCGCGAACATCCACCACATGCCATCATGGCGGAACACCGAGCTGCTGATTAAGACTTCTCCGGAGAGCAGGTCGCCTTCATAAGCCCACTGGTCGGGAAAACGGGTGGCCCGATAGAGCGGCACGGAGGGCACGCCGTGGGGCTCGGGGACCATATAGTATTCACCCTCCCACTCAAAGACGTAGGGATAGGCCAGGTCGTAGTCCGCGTCCAGCACTATCTTGCGGTAATCCCAGTTCAACCCATCAATGCTCTGGGCCAGACCGATACCCCCGTGCCCCGGCCCGATACCGGGGTTTTTTACCGTAAAGTACATGTAGTAGAGCGAATCGGTTACCACCATAAAGGGGTGCGCCACGATCGTGGCCTTGATGTCGGTAACGTCCTCCGGAATGATGACCGGGTTAGTCACACCAGCAGGCGGGGCCAGTTGGAACGGAGAGGAGCCAGTGTAGACCCCCACGGTCCAAACGTCCTGCTTTTTCTGCTCGTTGTCGGTAGTTGCGGCCTTAGACTGGACATCTTGTTGCGCCCCACAAGAAGTCAGGGCACTAAGTGTTAGCGCCGTTGCGCAGAACGAAAAAAGCTTGAGCTTCATGGGCTTACTCCAGTTCGTTAAATCCTGAGTCAGCGATCGGTCTCCATAAGCCAGAGACAATCCAACAACACGTCTTCCACGCCCGATCGACCACATGCGATGTAAAAAATGCCACCCGACTCGTTGGGCGTCCAAGGCCCAATGTCGAAGACCTGCCACGAACCATCGACGTCATCCACGGCAATATTCTTGCCACAAGATCGCGGCCCTTCAGAGAGGTGGATGCCGACCGAGATGGCAGTGCCGCTTCCCTGCGCGGTCGCGTTGGCCTTGGCACGGATGAACAGGCGGTACGTTGTTCCCACTCGGAAGTCCCACGGATCCCCGAACTTGTGCTGGATCGACCAACCGGGCGAAATGACCGCCTGCGCCCAGCCATCGGTCGCCCCCTCGGCCCTTCTCAGAAAACGCACCTGACCGTCAAGCTGGGCGGCCTGCAGGAAGTGAAACCTATCGGGGGCGACGTCCTGCAACACTTGGGGCAGATCGCGGGAGGGATTGCCGGCCGTCAGCTTGCCGTAATCCTCGGCCCACTGGAACATTTCTTCCGCATGGTCGCCTTCCCGCAAAGCGACCACGCCGGCGTCCCGTCCGACACGGGCGAACTGCGCCGCGTAGGTGGCCCAGTCGAGCTTGGGGCGCACTCGAGCCAGGGGCCCCCGCATTTGCCGGCTTCGCCGCAGAACCACGTTTTGAATCGGCAGACGATCGATCCGCACACGCCGCAGCAGTTCGGCATCTTCAGCCACTTCTACCTCCGCCGCCTGAAACAGCTGGTCCGCGGCCACCACGAGTTCGGGCGACAGGTACCGGGCCGACAAGAACGTCCCCGGCGTCTGCCACTGCGTGCACCAGATCGGCAATCGCTCTCGGGCAATCGACTCGTGCAACATCCGCACATACTGCAGAACAAGCGGACCTGCCTCCGGGCCGTAGTAGCCGAGGCAGAATTCTTCGATGAGGTCCCGGTCCTGGACGTCGGGATCCCACATCGCCTGCGCGAGTACCCACATGCAGAGCGGGGCGAGTTGGCCGTGCCGCGTCGTGTGGCTGCCCTGGTGCATGATTCCGCAGGCCTTGTTTTCGACGTAGAAACGGACGTTGGGCGCCAGTACCTCGTAGTTCGGGTAGGGGAGCAGATAGTTCGTGAAGTTCGTCGTGTAATCCCAAATGTAGAGTCGCGGCGCGATTTTCGACCAGCCTTCGATGTCGGCTTTGAAGGCGGCATTGGCATCCGGGTACCCCTCGGCCAACGGCTGGCCAAAATTGCACTCAATCGAACATAACGTGATCGCCATGCGAGGATCGATGTCGATGTTCTTCGGCGGCTTTCGCGTCCAGCGGTACGCCGGCACGTTCAGGATTACCTCCGGGTGTTTTGCCCAGACCCTCTGGCCGATTTCCTGGGCGAAGTGCACTTGCGCACCGCCGTGGGATTCGTACCGCGCTGCCAGCCTGTTGCAGTCGTCGCACTGGCAGTAGTTGCTGTTGTCATTCTGGCCGACCGTAAAGAACCGCCATTCGGGATGCGCGTCGATCAAACGCAGGATCGATTCCGCCATCGTGCGAACGACCGCCGGGTTCGAGAAACACGGCTGGCCTGAGTTGTGCCTGCCATCACGCAGCGCATAGCGTGTCGGCTCGTTGCTGAAATACCTGCGCGGTGGCATAAGCTGGTCATAGCTGTGAACCAGCGTGTGAAAAGTGTACGCACCACCGTACTCCGGCTTCATCTTTTTGTGAAATCCGCCGTTGACCCGGTTGCGAGCCCGCCAGATCATGGACGGTTCCAAATCATCCATCTCGCCATAGAGAAAGTCGCGGTATTCGAGCACCGGCACGTGCCGCTCGTTCACGGAAGCCATGGTGATCGTCGGTTTGTCGGGAATGGTGCTTGCACCCGGATACCACCAGCGGCAGCCGAGTCTCTCCAGCAGCGTGAACACGCCGTACATGGTCCCCCGCTGGCGACCGCCCGCGATCACCAGATGGTTACCGACGGTCTTCAGCACGAATCCGTCCGTCCCCAAGTTCTCCGCCGCAACATCCACACCCAGCGATCGGACGGCCAGACTGTCGCCGATCAAGATGGCGGACTCCGGCAACGCGGCCGCTTGAACCAGTAGCTCCAGCCGGGCTCTGCTCATCTTCTCGACGTGCGCGACCAGCTCGGCGGCGGCCCATCGTTCCGAGGGCGAGGCCTCGTCACCCAGGACGACGACGCACCGAGGCATGCCGGCTTCGACCAGCAGCATGGGCGGCTGAGCGGAAGCCATACTTCCGAGCATCACGAGGACCAGGAATGCCAAGATTCTTGGAAGCATGGATGTTCCCTTTCACATAGTGCTACCGTCGATTCAGAGGACGGGAAGAATAGGTACCGCGTGGCCATCGTCGTCGCGGTTCAATGCGTGGTCGACCGTTCGCGGGGCGCGGGCCATAGTAGACCTCGTTTGGCGTCTTGCCGGCAAGCGTCGTATGTGGACGCGACTCGTTGTGCCAATCGGCGAATAATTGTAACTCTCGTCGGATGGCGTCGCGACGAAGTGGCATGAGCATCCTTCGCGTACATTCACTCTACATCTCAACGTGCCAAACGTGATTCCGGTAGCCCGTGGTGACGACGCGATCTCCTGCTACAACCGATCATTCTCGGCTTTCAGCCGGATACGTCCGTTCAGGCTGTCGACCACCCAACTGCGGGTGAACGCCGCAGCGTACTGGGCCAGCGAGATGACGTGCGGCATGGCCGAGCGAACATTCCGCCGCCAGCCTTTTCGGCAGCGGCACCTTGGGCGGATTCTGGATTTCCATCGTGTCCTTCGAGATGTTTGGTCTTCACGGTCTCTGGAAGCACGATAACACATAGGAGAAATCAACCAGTTACTGCGGCATCTATCGATGCGCAAGAATCGCTGGTCTACCATAGACCGGGTTTAAAGTGCCCAGCCCTCGCGATACGGTGGTTGGAGCAGCGCATTGGCAGCTTCAGAGTCTTTGAAACGCAGCTTGTCGGCATCCCAGTAGAGCTTCTCTTCCGTGCGGATGGCGATGTTTCCCATTAGTACCACCGCGGCCAGCAGACCGGCGTGATCGACGAAATTGCTGCCGGCCGGTTTTCCACCTTTACAAGCGTCAATCCATTCCTGGTAATGCCCGGGCGATCGATCAAGTTTCTGCGGAGGTTTGCCCACTGCCTGGGCCCTGGTTGCGGGGAGCAGTTGTGCGCCGAGCAGCAGGCCCTCGTCGCCAACGATCAACGTGCCATCGTTGGCAAAGATATTGCGGGTCCCCACTTGCTGTGGCAGTGGAGGCATCATACCGCCATCGTGCCATTTGATGAAGATCTCCGGCCGATCTCCGTCAGCCGCGAAACGATACGTCACAATCGACGCTAATGGCGCGGTCTCATTCTTGATCTCGAGCGGAGCATTCCAGTGCGTGGAACAGGCTTCCACGCTCTCAGGCCAGCCGAGTTTCAAGGCCTTAAACGTTGACGACAGATTGTGGCAGCCGATGTCACCCAGCACGCCCGTCCCAAAGTCCCACCAACCGCGCCAAGCGAAGGGATGGTAGCAGGGATGATACGGTCGCAAAGGTGACGGACCGACCCACAGGTCCCAGTTAAGATGTTCCGGCACCGGCGGCGTTTCTTTCGGCCGCGCGATGCCACGCGGAGAGATGTCGGGCCGGCGATTCGACCAGGAGTGGACCTCGCGCACCTGCCCCAGCGCGCCGGACCAAATATACTCGCAAACTAGTCGAGCCCCTTCGTCCGCCTGGCCTTGGTTGCCCATCTGGGTCGCTACGTTTGCTTCCTTGGCTGCCTTGGCAACTTCCATTGCTTCGTGGACGCTGTGCGTCAGTGGCTTCTGGCAGAAGACATGTTTGCCCCTCTTCAGTGCCGCCATGGTAACCACGGCATGGTTGTGGTCGGGAGTGGCGACCATCACCGCGTCGATATCCTTCTGTGTGTCCAGCATCTGGCGAAAGTCGCTGTAGATCTTGGCCGCCGGAAACGGCTTCGCCGCTCGGGCCGCCTGGTCAGCGTCCACATCGCAGATGGCGACGATGTTTTCCGTAGGTACGCGTTGGATGTCGCCTGACCCCATGCCTCCCACGCCCACACCGGCAATGTTGAGTTTCTCGTTCGCCGACGGTTGACCGGGCGCTCCCAGCACGTGGCGAGGGATGATTGTGAATGCGGTGGCGGCGGCTGTACCAGCCAGGAATTGGCGGCGATTGAACCCAGATTTCCCACTCATCGGTTGACCCTAGTGCTGTGGTACGGTTAGATCAGACATCACGTCACTCAGCGCAGTATGCGTGCTTCTACTGCTTTCAGGAAAGTGGCACGTTTCTCGTGCGCATTGTAGTCTGTGAATTTCACCGTGTCCCGCACCTGTCCTTCCGAAGAACTCCATCCGACCGACTCGCAGCCCGTTTTCCTCGCCAACGTGACACACGTCAGTCCAGCCGCCGAGTTGAGAAGGGGCCACCGAGAAAGCACGAGATCTGCCCAAGTTGGTCGTTTTCGCCGCCACGCACGGACCGGTAGCGACAGACCAACCAGGCAGACCGAAGTTTCACGATCTGCGGGCCTAACTTGGTTCGTCTTCAGGGTACGACGCGCGTCTCGATCCGGACGGTTCCAGGGGTGATACGCATCTTCGTCTGGAACTCAGCTGATCATCGCGGCAACGAGGCACGCATGAAGTTTGCGGCATGATCGATGGCTTCTCGGGCCTCCGGGAGCAGCGGCTCGTGGGACTGGAACACGTGGAACATGCCCGGCCAGATTTCCAGCGTCACAGGGACTCCGTCTGCACGCGCCTTCTCCGCCACTCGGATGCTGTCGTCGCGGAGCATCTCATGCTCCCCAGCCTGAATCAGCAAGGGCGGAAGCCCGCGGTAGTCGCCGAAGACGGGCGAGGCCAGTGGGTTGCGGGGGTCTGACTTGCCCAAATAATGATCGCGAAACACCGGCATGGTGCCCGCACTGATGATCGGATCATCGACGGTCCGCAACGATTCGCTCGAGAGCGTAAAATCGGTACACGGCGATATCGCGATGCCGCCTGCCGGGAGCGGTCGCTGTCGGTCACGCAGCGCGAGCAACGTCGTCAGAGTCAGATTGCCACCGGCGGAGTCGCCAGCAATGAATGTGGCTTTGGCCGGTGCGAGACCGGCCGGTCCGTTGGCGAGCAGCCACTGATGAGCGCGGACACAGTCTTCCATTCCGGCGGGAAACGGATGTTCCGGCGCCAGCCGGTAGTCGGGCAGAAGCACAGCACACTTGGCCGCCAACGAGAGATGTGCTGCCAAGGTGAGATAGAATCCACCGGATCCCGAAACGAAGCCGCCGCCGTGCAAATACAGCAGCCGATGATCGGGGTTTGCGCCGGGTGCCACCACCCATTCACAGGGAATATCGTCAATCTTCACTTGGATGAGCCGGACGCCCGGCATAGCAGGCTCCCGGCGTGTTCCCATCCCCGCACGCAGTCCCGCCAAATCAAAGCTGTCGGCGCCGAAGGGCTCGTTCTTCCGCAGGGCTCGCAGATACTCGATGCTCTCCTGCGAGACTGCCCGCTGCTTGCTGGCCGACACTCCCGGCCCGGACGCAGCGTCGCCGTTGTCCTTCGCGGGGATCGACGTCGAGTCGTGCTCAGCCGCGGCCTCGGGTTGAGGTGGTGACGCCGCATAGTGTGCCGCAATCTCGTCAACACGCAGCGCGCGGTTGTACACGCTCACCTCGTCCAGCTTGCCTTCCAGGGGAGCGAAACCGTCGTTGCGGCCGCCGAAGAACAGTTGTCCGCATCCGGCAGAGTAACCGACTTCGGCTTGACCGCAGATCTCGGGGTCGCGGCCACCATCGAGGTAGACGGAAATACTTTTGCCTTGGCGCACGAAGACCACGTGATGCCACGTATCGGGTTGCAGGTTGGTTCTGCCCGATAGGACCTGGTCATGCTTCGTGCCATTGAAGAAGAACAGCTTCCCCTGGTTCTGGGTGTCATGGGTGCCTCCGATTCCCAGATTGTCGCCTTCGTCCCTTCCTTGCGGGTCGTCTACGCCGCGAGAAAAGACGTAGGCTGTGATCGGGCGGACATTGGGACGCAGTTCGTTACGAAACCACAACTCGACACTGTATTCGTCGGGCAGATGGTCGATGACCGCCGATACTCGTCCGCCCCAGAAGACGGCTGCCGGATTGGCAGGAGCGGGTCCGGTGGGCGACGTGAATTCCACGCCGGCCTCACTCGCGGCCGCATGGGCGTTTCCGGAAGCGTCTTCGACCACGTCGCCCGCCCATTTGTCCATGCGCCAGTACGCCGTTGGTTGGGCTGACAATACGGCTCGCTCATATGCGTCGGTTACCTCCGGCCCGTGAAAGCCAGTCGGGCGGATGATCGCGGGTGGCTCTGTCGGATCGACCTGCGGCGGCTTGACGGCAGGTTCGGCATTCTGCGCGTGGTAGATGCGAGGTCAGCTCCTGGAAGGCATCGTGAAGGACGCGGCCCTGCATCGCTCCGCGACTGAGGAACAACTGCGAGTCCACTTGTGCGCGCAAGAAAAGGATCCGCCACCGCCAGGATTGGCGCGCTTGCGGTGTGAGCCGCGCGTCCGCCTGCTCCATCAGGTCGCGCGCCTCGAGCGACCACGGCCCGGTCTTTCCACTTGGCACATTCTTCTCCAACATGTGAATGGCTGGCAGTACCAGATCGATCACGTCTGGCGAGTACTCGAAGGCAATGTACTCTCTGAGCGCCTCGTCGGCCGTTGTGTCGGCCTTCCAATAGAATCTCGCGAACAGCACCTTGTTGATGTCTTCAAAGATGCCTTCGGAATACGGACAACCTCCCTGCCACTGGGCTTTGAGTTCGCGCCACTCGCGCTCGTAGCGTGTGGGCAAGGGATTGGCCCCAAATCCACCCCAGACCGGCCAGCCGATCATGCTGATCTCCGGAAACCCCACCAGCGGCAGATCTCCCGGTGCGGGATGTGTCGGAGGCGAGTTGGGAGTGTCCGTTAAGAAGGCCGGTTCGACCATGAGGAAGTCGACCCAGTCGGGTCGGCTGGCAAACACCCGCGCTAGTCCGGCCCATTCGTCGCCGTGGAAAAACCATGTCGAAAGCATCACCCGCGCACCAGGGAACTTGGCCCGCGCCAAGTTCGCCAGCGGTTTGGCACACCGCAAGTAGCCGCCGTAACCCCACGGCTGACACTCTTTGCAGCCGCAACCGCCAGAGTCGTACGGCCAGATCATGACCCATTTCGGCTCGAGGTCTGCGGCCCAGTCATAGAGTTGAGCGAAGTTGTCGAGGACGTAGCGGCTTCCCTCCGCTTTCGAAGTACAAATGTCCGAAGGGAACGCCGCCCCACGCATGCCCTTGACGTCGGCGCGAATTGCCGCAGGGCTGTTTGCGTATCCTTCATTAGCCACGCAGGCGAATCCTACGTCGAGCCCGACGCCGCGCGCGGCACGGCAGATCGCCTTGAGACGCTTGCGGAAGTCCACCGCCTCAGGCGAGTCGAAGCCGTTGAAGTGGTGCATGTCGTGCCAAACGATCAGCGTGTTCAGACCCCAGAGTCCCACATCCTCCACATACCGCTGGACTTCCTCCACGGGTGCGTCATGGTAGAAGTTGTGAAAATGCGTGGCGAAATAGATGCCGCGGACCGGCTTCTCGGGGATCGACGTACCGCGCCAAGACCCTGCGCTGAAGCCACCCTGATCGTAGCGGCTGGTGCGAAGCAGCTTTCCCACGCCGTAAAGCAAGCCGTGCGCGTCGCTGCCAAGGATCTTCACGCCGCCTTCCGACCGGTCCTCGATCCGAAATCCTTCTGCAGCGAGTCCCGGCGTGACCGCCAGTTCTATCGTGAAGGATGCTTCGCCATCGACGCCGACGCTGGCATCGCATCGCTGCGCGATTTGTCGGGCTGAGCACACCAGCGACGTTCCGCGTCACCGTATCGGCCTCCTCGGGAAGCACGACGCGGATATTCTTGACCGTTTGTGCAGGAGTCCCGGATGCAGAGTGCAGCACGAGGAGAAGGACAAGCGCGGAGCGAGTGAACGGTTTCATGGCCTTACCTTTCGATGACGTGACCGCCTGTTTCCCAACGCACGCCGTATGACTGGGAGTGCATCCGTGCAATCTAAGCAGCATACCTGTGGTCATTGCTGTCGCAAACCAGTCATCCGGAGACTCAAAACGATGGGACCCGATTGGCTTTGCCGACGTTGCTTTTGGCTGACTAAGGCTGTGGATTTCTCCCGGACATTGGTCAGCTACGCACACGGCGCTCGCGCGTTTCGCGTTTCTTGGCCAGTTCTGGCAAGGGTTTGCGACGATCCGCCCTAACGCATCGCGCTCTCCGTTTCGAGAGAGAACTTTCGGGGTCCGATAGGGACCTTCAAGGTTCCTTCCGCACCCCGAAATCTCAGGCCAAAACTCTCGGAGTCTCTGATTAACAGACCCTGTGCTGGTCCGCCGATTCTATATGACCCATTTGGGTGGAAAGCAAAGCCGATACTTACACCCAGTAGGGCTATAAAGAATCGCTGGACCACCACACCGCAATGCCTAGGCCCGACGAGTACGCGAATCGTGATGAGACCGGAAAACAGGCGTTACTCCGAATTTGCAGTATCGCCTCGTCAAGAACCCGAAACGAATGCGTGAACGAAAAGCAATCTCTTCGGCGCGGCGGTGAACTCTACGAAACAGCTCTCGAACTCTCTCTTGTCCGTTTTTCGGCGATCGCATTTCGGCATTCTGCGCTCAGATGCAGCAGAAAGTTGGAGGGCAACAGACCGTCATCGACGCTGTGATTCTTCGCAAAGAAGACCAGCCAGCCGTGTTCAAGGCGAACACGGCTGGCTCGTTTCATATGCTAGCTAATCGAAGCGACATTCATCTGTTTGCGGCGATTGTCCCAGCACCGCGATGAGCACAAAACGAGCTCATCGTTCTTTGGCTGTGGCAGCCGTGCGGATTATTTGGGCTGGCACACAAAGCCACTTGCTGGAACTGGTCTTGAGCGTATTCAGTCCGAACGGATCGAGCGTTGTGACGCTTTTAGTCACATCCTGCGGCTGCAACTCATAAACCACGAGGCAGTTCTCTTTGCTCTTGACGGTAGAGTGCTGATCATGGTGCCAATGTTCCACGGGAACACAAAAGTAGGCAGCTTTCAATACTTTGCGGTTTCTCGATCCGAGCGTATCGGTTAGCTTCACTTCTATGCCCTCAGGGGAACCTTTGACAATTTCGTAGGCTTTGAAGTAATTCAACCCCTCGGGTATTTCACTCGGAGACCCGGTCGTAAGGCGTTGGGCTGGCGATAGCAATAACGCTGGCTTTCCGATAGTAATCGGGTATGTGTTGGTACCCTGCAACGTATCGCGCACGGAAAGTACCTGGTCGGACACATCCGTTGGTCTCTCAATGCTGTACCAGTTTAGATACGCCCGCGGCTGTACCGGGTTTTCTTCTCCGTACCCGATAGCTTGAGAGAACAGCTCGGGCCCAGACAGAAACGTTTCAGTAATTTCGCTGTCAAACGGTCCTTTCAAATCGACCTCGTGATCGATTTTGCGTGAAGGCGTGACGCGTAGCACCTCGAAGAAATCGCCCGACTTGGCATCAGAGGCCGGTGTGAGGACGGCAAGTGAGCAAAGGAGCAAAAAGAAATCCGAACGGACTATTGCCATGATGGGTCTCCTGATTGTCGATGGAGCCGATTCGCACTCATGCTGCGGTCGACTTGATGTTCCCATATGCCTTGGCTTTCGCCAACCCGCCTGCCGCCGGTAAACGAGAGACTGCTTGCCAAAAATACAGGTTTTCCCGCCGCTGTGGCCTGATGACGGTGGCGGTTTTCTTTGTGCCATGAAGGCTGGTGACTCCGGGGGCATCTCACCGACGAGCGAAGCGAATTCGAACGAGTGCATCGCTTGGAAGATCGCTCGTTCCGGCATTGAGATGGCATCACCGGTTCACCGTGTAAGCCAAACCGATAATGATCACTGCCAGAGCGATTGAAGCAGCGTAGTTCACAACCGAAGTAACGATCGCAATGCTTCTGTGCTGTTCAATCGAAAACTCATAAACCCATTGCTGCACAAAATGAAACGTCAGCAGGGAAGCGGCGTAACTCGCAAACATGGCCAGTCCAGTGCCACAGCGATAAGTAGGTGGCCGATCCAACGGGGCGCAAGCTGTCGAAGACGATAAGCCGCCGCCAGCAGGAGAGACGGGACAAGAAACACTGGAGTGTTCTGGCTGCTAAAAGCAGCCATACCAAAATGGCACGGGTGCCGAAAGCGGCATCTCCAAACTCATCCATATCTACCTCGCTCACCTGATCTGTGTTTGTTCTAAAGTCAGCGTCGTCATTCAGCTTGCTTTACCTTGATCCATTCGACTTCCAGTTTGAACGGACCTGCTTTTTTGTCACCAAGCAGGATGCCAAGTCCGTTGACCTCGCCGGGATTGAGTGGCTGGTTCTGAACGACACGTCCAAACGACGTAGCGACGAATTTATCGAGGGGCAGTTCGACCTCGATCCATTCGTCTTTCTTGGTCTGAAAGTTGGCACGGTATGAGAATGCCGTCAGTTGCCTCGGAATGTACAGGTTGAAGGAATACTCTCGTCCGTCCCCAAGAACACGGGCAACGAGCGTTTCTCCCTTGTTGAGATTGAGCTTCGTCGGTCTGGTGCGGACAGATGCAAAGCCGCCGTTGTTTTCCAGAGACAGTTTGCCAAAGAACTGCATGGTCTTGTTCTCAGTGATCTTGAACTGGCCATCTGAGCGACCGCCCATCACCCCGTCATTGACGGACTGCCACTGCTTAGCCGCATTGTCGTCGTCGAAACTAAAAAGGGTTCGTCCACTTTCGTCTTCGGCAGCCAGTGTCACCCCTCCAAGAGAAAGCAAAACCAGAATCGTTCGCAACAACATGTTAATCATTCCTCATTCAGGTATAGGCGTCGTGCACCGGTGCCGTCAGTCATTGAAAAGGTTCCCCTCTGAAGCCCCCTCCGGCGTGTGCGATAATTATAGACGAGCCGGCAAGGAGACTGGAACCTGCCGAAAGCTGCCGTCACAGGCCGAGGTTGAACCAACGAACCGGGACGCGGACAAGCCATCTTTCACCTGAAACCCCGTTCGGTCAAGATACTCAGCCGACGTCGAAACCCCTTGGAAATACGGACTTCACGCTCGCCAGCAGCATGAATTTCGGACGACGTTCGGAGCCAGCGATGAGGATTGATGCGGCAGCCACATGACCCCTGTCTTCGCGGATCTGTCTCATCAAATCATAGGTATTGCGGGACGCGCCATGTAACGACCCTTTGATGCTTGGGTCCGCAAGGCACCAAGAAACGTCAAAAAAGAGGTTGATAGCACCGGTGAACGGGTGTCTACTGGCTGTAGACGGTTGGGAGTAGTCATCAATCCAACCATTTTTGGTCCTGGTTCTCTTTCGTTCGCAACGAGTAGATACTGTCCGCTGGATGAGAATTCCTGAGCAATTGAAATGTGTGTGAGTGAATCGGACTCATTCCGTCCGGCACGTGAAAGTCCTGTTTAATGGGCTATACTACGGGGTTTCATCACCCAAGGAAGAGACATCCCGGTCTCGATTGACCAATTCGTCAAATCATTATCCGACACGGAATTAGCGTCGGCCGATGCGGCTTCAGCGATTCACCAGAGCATACCGGCAGCTAAGCGCTGACTGCGGTAGGTTTCGGCGTCTGCTAAAGCGATGTCCGGCGATAAGCCATCTTCGGCCTTGATGGTACCCAACACCCGCATGGAGGCACGTTCGTGAAATCAACCGCCGCTCGCTGCCGCGACTGCTTTGATGAGAAGACGATCGCGAGGGGTAATCAGTATTTTCGAGACGGCGCGGTGACGCTGCTGCGTACCGACGGGGATTCGATCACGGCTCAGGTCGAAGGTTCGCAGCCCCGTAGATATCGCGTCGAGATTGACTGGTCGCGGGCACGCGACGGAGATATCTCCGCGTTTTGCGACTGCCCACGTTACTCGGATGGATACCTTTGCAAACACGTCTGGGCGACCTTGCTGCAGGTGGATGCGGAGGGGATCCCTGCGGAAATTTCCGGCGGGCAAGACCTGTCTGCGGATGATAAAGATGAAGTTGAACTGGGCGACGAAGAGTTCGACGTTATCCTTCAGGCTGAATCAACCCACGGCACCAACACGCTTGGATCAACGAAACAAGCGACGTGGCACCAGCAACTTAACGGCGTTAATGCGTTTTCTCACGAGCGTCGCAATGCTCCGGTTCAGCTTGCGGCCGAGACCAAGAAGCGTCGTGAGGTCTGGTACGTCATCAACGTCGGATCGAGCCTTGCCAAGGGGCATTTGATTGTCGAGTTTCATGCGGCCGAGACGAAGAAGAACGGCGACTTCGGTAAGATTAAGCGGCTGGCAGTCAAACGCGAGAAGCTATCGACTTTGACCGACCAGAGAGATCGCGATCTACTTAGCTTGTTATTCAGCAATAGCCTGGGCTCCGATTCTGTACAGCTACGCATCTAGG
Organism: uncultured Planctomycetota bacterium; assembly: GCA_963700575.1. Taxonomy (GTDB): domain Bacteria; phylum Planctomycetota; class Planctomycetia; order Pirellulales; family Pirellulaceae; genus JAJRVM01. The sequence goes on from CAVOYC010000024.1 coordinate 82,698, forward strand.
GCCAGCGATTGGGATAGTTTCAGCCACTGTACGCCGAGTGCGTCGACCTACGATCTGCTACTGCCGCGGATGGCAGCCACCGGGCGCCTGGTCTGGGTGCTGGATACGGACTTACCGATCGAAAAAGCAAGAACCGTGGCTTGGGACGAAGGACCGGCGTGGCGATTTCAACTCGACGCAACCGCGAACGACGAGCGCAAGACGTGGGCACTGCATGGCAGCTTGAAGCGCAAAGGAGAAGTGAGGCCTTTGGAGGAGTCCGTGCTGGTGATGGGCGACGGCTTCGTCTTGTTCGACGAAAATGCCGCGAGGTTCGACGAACTAGAATCGTTGCCGTGGATCAAGGCTTTCCGGAAGAATCCCTTGATCGAAGTCCCGTACGGAGATCGAGAGAACTTCTTGCGTTGGCTGTGGCATTCGCACCACATACCTGATGTCACGTGGCCCGAGAACTTGCGTGCCGCGCAAATCGAGCAGGCTCCCCAAGGCCGCGTTGTGATCAAATCCGAGCGACGTAGCCATCACTCGGAGCGGTTCTGCGGCGAAGTCGGATTTATTTACGGCGACACGGTTATCGGGTTGAACGACGAACGGCGTGGTTGGTACGACGCGGAACACGATCAGGTGTGCCTCCGTGACCAAGACGCAGAACAAGCGTTGCTCGCACGGCTCTTCGACGCGGGAGCCCGAACACCAAGCCGACATTCGTACTTCGATGGCGATGTGCAGTTCCATAAAAAGCACTTTGCACGCATCGTCCGAACGTTGACGGCTGAAGGTTGGGTTGTCGAGTCGCAGGGTCGGCTCATTCGTCAGGCAGGTTCGTTCGACCTAAGCGTTTCGACCACCGTCGATTGGTTCGAACTAGATGGCAAAGTCGACTTCGGCGGCGTGACCGCGTCGTTGCCGAGCTTGCTGGCGGCCATGCGCAGCGGGGCGGGGTTCATTCAGCTGGACGATGGCTCGCAAGGCATTTTGCCCGAGGAGTGGTTGGAGAAGTACGGCAGGCTGGCGCGACTTGCCAAGAGCGAAGGCGAGTCGTTACGTTTCGCTTCGACACAAGCGTTGCTGCTCGACGCGTTGCTGGCGGAACAAAGCAACGTGCATCTCGACAGCGGCTTTCGCCGCTTTCTTGACAAGCTTCGCAAGTTCGACGGCGTCAAGCCCGGTAAGGAACCTCGCGGCTTCCACGGTGAACTGCGCGAGTATCAACGCGAGGGGCTCGGCTGGTTACAGTTCCTGCGTGATTTTCGCTTTGGAGGTTGCCTGGCGGATGACATGGGGCTGGGCAAGACGGTTCAAGTCCTTGCACTTCTGCAAACACTGCTGCTTGCTAAGAAGAAACACAAGCCATCGCTCGTCGTCGTGCCGAAAAGCCTGATCTTCAACTGGGCCGAAGAAGCCGAGCGGTTCACACCGAACCTCCGCGTCGCCGATTACACCGGAAGCGATCGCGGCGATCAACTTGATCAACTCGGCGAATGCGATGTGTTGCTGACGACTTATGGCACGCTGCGCCGCGACATCGTCCGACTGAAAGAGATCGAGTTTGACTATGCGGTCCTCGACGAATCGCAGGCGATCAAGAACCACAATTCCCAAGCGGCGAAAGCGTGTCGCTTGCTCAAAGCCGAGCAGCGGCTCGCGATGACAGGCACGCCGGTCGAGAACCATCTGGGCGAGTTGTGGTCACTGTTCGAGTTCCTCAATCCGGGGATGCTCGGTCAGACGGGCGCGTTCAAATCGCTGACAAAAACGAAACAGAACGGCGACCAAGCCCACGTCAAGCTACTCGCCCAGGCGATCCGCCCCTTCATCTTGCGGCGAACCAAAAAGGAAGTGCTTTCCGAACTGCCGGACAAGACCGAGCAGACGCTGTATTGCGAGCTACCATCTGAGGAACGCAAGGAATACGACGAGTTGCGTGATTACTATCGCGTTCAGTTGGCGAACAAGGTCGATGAGATCGGCCTGAACAAGTCGAAGATCCACGTGCTGGAAGCGTTGTTACGTCTGCGGCAAGCGGCTTGCCATCCTGGGCTGCTCGACAAGGACAGGCAGCGGCAGCCCAGTGCCAAGCTGGAAGTTCTGCTGGAACATCTCGACGAAATCCAAGCCGAAGGCCACAAGGCGCTCGTCTTCTCTCAATTCACGAGCCTGCTGGCGATCGTCCGCCAAAACCTGGACGAACGCGAGGCCAGTTACGAGTATCTCGACGGACGAACTCGCAATCGGGGTGACAGAGTTAAACGTTTTATGGAAGACCCCGACTGTGCGCTCTTTCTGATCAGCCTCAAAGCCGGCGGGCACGGTCTCAATCTGACCGCCGCCGACTACGTCTTCATCCTCGACCCTTGGTGGAACCCAGCCGCAGAAGCCCAAGCCATCGACCGCGCTCACCGCATCGGCCAAACGCGCCGCGTCTTCGCCTATCGCCTAATCGCCCGCAACACCGTCGAGGAGAAGATCCTCGAACTTCAGAAATCCAAACGCGAACTCGCTGACGCCATTATAACCGGCAACAACAGTCTCATCCGCGGCCTAACCGCTGAGGACCTGCAGTTGCTTTTGAGTTAGCTCCGATCGCAGACGCTGTGGGGCGCATGCCCAAAGCAGCCATCACTGTGCTGGTCCAATGAGTTTCGCGTGAACGTATGTCAACGCGATCTGAACAGGTATTGAGCCGCGAAAGTAAAATTCACTTCGGGGGGCCGACGGCGTCGTGTGTCTCGGAAGGCAACATGGAACCGCTCGTTATTTGCGAGAGCGTTTCCGCCCCCGCGTGGTCGGAGACCCTGCGCACGCACGGAAGTTACTTACACGGGAGCCGGGAGATCCCGCCTCTGGCCTTGGGAGATGGTCCAAGGTCCGCGCTGTGAATCCGAAAGGAACACGACAGCGACGCACGGTGGCGGGAAGTCGGACAGGCTGGTAGTGGCTGAGAAGCGTTCGAACAAAGACGACGGTGCGCCGTGGTCGGCGGAGAACGTGGAGCCAAGCAGCCTGACCAAAGGGAATTCGCTTCAATCAACCAAGTACCGGACACAGTGCCGGGGAGGATGGCGATATGGACAACTCTAAACGGGCACGAAGCGAGAAATCGCGGACACTGCCAAGAGATCGCGCCTACGTCGCACCTGCCGACTTGCAACATGCGTTGGAGCGAATACGGCAGGCTGCCTGCCGGGTTAAGGAGTTGCGATTTACGTCGCTCTGGCACCATGTCTACAACGTGGAACGACTTCGGAAAGCTTACTTCAAGCTGAAGCGGAAAGCCGCGGCCGGAGTGGACGAGGTGACGTGGGAGCAGTACGGAGAGCAACTAGAGGACAACCTCCAGGACCTCTCCGCACGGCTGCAACGCGGAGCGTACCGAGCGAAGCCCGTTCGCAGAGTGTACATACCTAAAGCTGATGGGCGACAACGCCCGCTTGGCGTGACCGCGCTGGAGGACAAGATCGTCCAGCGATCAACGGTCGAGGTTTTGAACGCCATCTACGAAACGGACTTTCTGGGTTTCTCCTACGGTTTTCGACCGGGACGTAGCCCGCATCATGCTTTGGATGCGATCTGTGTCGCCATGACCCGTAGGAGAATCAATTGGGTGCTCGACGCAGACATTTCCGGATTTTTCGACGCCATCGACCGGGCGTGGCTGGTGAAGTTCCTCGAGCATCGGATCGCCGACCCACGCGTGATTCGCCATATTAAGAAGTGGCTCAACGCAGGGGTCATGGAGGACGGGAAACGTATCGACTTCGAGACAGGGACACCACAAGGCGGGAGTATTTCACCCGTACTTGCGAATGTGTATCTGCACTACGTCTTCGATCTGTGGGCCGACCAATGGCGTAGACGACATGCGCGCGGTGACGTGGTCATGGTGCGTTTCGCCGACGACATTGTGCTGGGCTTCGAACATCGATCGGATGCCGAGCAGTTTCGCCAAGACCTGCGGGAACGCTTCCACAGGTTCTGCTTGGAGCTGCACCCCGACAAAACCCGCTTGATCGAGTTTGGGCGGTTCGCCGCCCAGAACCGCAAGCGGCATGGCGAGGGAAAGCCGGAATCGTTCGACTTCCTCGGTTTCACGCATACGTGCGACCGCTCGAGAAACGGACGCTTCATCGTGCTTCGGCAAACGATCGCAAAACGCATGCGAGCGAAGCTTTCTGAGATCAAGTGTGGACTTAGAAGACGCTTGCACCACTCCGTCCCGTCTGTGGGCCAGTGGCTACGTAGGGTAGTACAGGGACACTTCCAGTACTACGGCGTACCACGCAACCAACGGAAACTCGACGCCTTCAAGTATCAGGTGTATCGTTTATGGCTTCAATCGCTGCGGCGACGGAGCCCACGCCACCGGATAACTGGCGAACGCATGAACCGACTGGCTGCGCGGTGGCTCCCTCCCGTGCGAACTCATCATCCTTACCCTGAACAACGACTGCGCGTCACCACCTGAGGTAGGAGCCCAGTGCGGTAGTTCCGCTCGCTGGGATCTGTGCGGGGGGCGCCGGGCAACCGGCGTCCCTACCGCGACCGTTGAACGTCGTCAACGATTTCACCTTCGTTTTCTCCGATAACATCACGATCAATCTGGCTCTAAAACAAAACTCCTAGCCTTTATCCTTTGGGGAGTGAATTCCCGACATGTACATGACTTGAGGGGCCGGATCATCTATTCTATCTTGAGGTGTCTTTTTGTGAAACGGACTTAAGAGGGAGGACGCTATGAAGGTGAGCCACGTGCTTTGCGCTTTGGTTTGTGCTATCGCATGTTCGGGGGCGCTGCTCGCGGATACGGAGACTGTACTCCTGCTGCATACGAACGACTTTCACGATCACATTCGCGAGAGTCCCTCGCATTGCGGAGGTCTGCCGTACGTATCTGGCTACATTCAGAGCGTAAAATCGAAGCGAAGTGATGTACTGTTGCTCGATGGTGGCGACGTATTGAACAAGGGAGATTTCGTTTCCCATGTAACGAAGGGAAGCGTAATGTACTCGGCCATGAAACGAATCGGGTACGACGTTGGCGTCCCAGGGAACCATGATTTCACCTACGGACTCGACAATTTGTATTCGAATATGGCGGTTGCCGGATTTCCCATCGTTTGCGCGAACGCGGTGTCTACTTCGGATCGTCCGCTAAAACTGCCGAAATCCGTCGTCGTGGAAGTTGACGGCATCTCGGTTGGCGTGATTGGTGCAACGACAACCAGCGGTGGAGTTTCGGAGCCGTGGCGAGTTCTATCGCTGGAAGAAACTGGACAGGTGCTGGCAGCAGAGGCGGAGCGTTTGGAACCGCAGGTACAATTGACGGTAGTACTCATTCATCGAGGCTCGAATGATTGTCGTGCACTGGCAAAGGCCGCACCAGGTGTCGATGTGTTTGTGGCCGCGCACACCCATGAAGCATTACAGCAACCGATTGTTGTCGACGAATCCGACACGTTGATTGTTGAAGCGGGTAGCAACGCGAATTACGTGGGGCGTCTGGAGCTGACGATTGACGTTGAGTCGGAGGACATTGTGGCACACCGCGGTGAATTGGTGCGGCTGGACCATGATACGACACCGTGTGATGAATCGATGGCGAGCTGGATTCGAGAAGTTGAGCAAAAAGAGTGTCCCATGGCGAGTCGCGTGTTCGGTAAATGCGAAAAAGGCCTGAATCGCAATCGTATCGCGGAGGTGACTGCGAAAGCACTGTGTCTTTCTGCTGACGTGGAAATCGGACTTTGTAACACGACGTTCGCGTTCGGAGGGCTGATTGAGGGCCAGGTCATCGACCTCAATGCGATCTTCACGACCCACGTCTATACGGCCCGCGAGGTGTTCCGAATTCGTTTAACGGGTGCTCAGTTGATTCAGTATCTTGACGCAACGACGTCCGCAAAATACGCACCTCAATGGTACGGTTTTCAGGCGCAAATTGACGCTCGTCGCCAACCAGGTTCCCGTGTGACTTCGAGCGATCTTGAGCCAGCGCGTGTGTACCACGTTGCGCTCACGGGGAACGAATTGCCACCATTGAAGAAGGCACTGTCGCTCTCCGATGAAGCCCTTGGTACGGTGGCCCAGGACTTCAATGTCGTAGACGCTTGGGTCGACGCATTTGACAAGCTCGGCATCGCCGTATCCGAGAGTTATTGTCAATAGTTGTGGATCAGTTTTCGAGTAGGCGACGCTTTTGGGCACTTCAAGTACCGGTGCCTCTTCTCTGTTCCGTGTTTGCAGTGGTGGTTTACCATCGCTTGATCCATGGCACCTCGCGGCCTAGCGTGTGACACAAATCGACCGCGGCCTGGTAGACCTTGGTGTTGTGCACGGCAGCCTAGAGTTCGAGTTGGTTGCCATGTGATTTGCATTTGTGACAGTAGTACCGATCCGTGCGGAGGTTCACCGAAAACGCACGGCTGTTCTTGGATGTGGAGCCGTGTACGGGACAGGGTCCACGGAGCTGGTCACCATCGCGGTGAGTCGCCTGGAATCCAATTTTGTCGAGAACCTGTTGCATCGTGATCTCTCTGCGGAGCACGTCGAAGTCAACACCTGGCATGATCATCTCCTGTTGAGATACCTGCCCTCCTCTGGGGGAACAGAGAAGAGGCACCGGTACTTCCGAGCTATCAGGCGGCGGCTTGTGTTGGGCGTACACCGTTGACGAAGCGAACTCCTTGAAGGACCTCTGGGATCAGTTCTGAACCGTTCAATAATCTCCGTTTCTTCTCGGCGGCCTGCACCAACTTGAAGACCATCGTGAGGCACGCTTTCCGCGATCCATTTCCTTTCTTTCGGCGATGCCGTAGACGTACGGTCGCAAAGGTCGATTCGATGGGGTTGGTTGTTCTCAGGTGAATCCAATGTTCGGCTGGGAAGTCAAAGAACGCCTGCAACACTTCGCGATCCTTGGCCAGGCAGTCGGTGGCCTGCGGGTACTTGGCCTGGTACGTATCCAGGAACAGATCAAAGGCCTTGTTCGCGTTCTCCCGCGTATCCGCTTGCCAGATGCCGTGCAGCTTGGCTTTGGCCGCCGGCGGCAGGCGTTTAGGCAATTTATCCAGCACATTGGCGGTCTTATGGACGGTACAACGTTGCTCCCGCGTCGCAGGGTAAACTTGTCTCACCGCCTCAAATCCGGGCGTTCTTTCGCAGCCGAGACAATGCTTCGATATGTTCCTTGGGAATCACTCCATGCCGATCGGGTGGCACGTCCAACAGCAGGCTCGCACCGTGAGTTGTGCAGGATTCATAAATCCCAAGCAGGATGTCATCCCCACGCGGCGGATCGTCGGGATGCCAGTACCAGTGTTTAGCGATCGGATCGCAGACTTCTCCAGGCATATAGTAGTCTTTGCCCTCGATTCGCCGCCATTTCTGATACCCCTGCTCCGGCGGCAGTCCTCGCTCGATCGCCAACAGATCAGAAGGGAACGCATAGTGATGGTCATACCGCGTGCTATCGGGCACTCCGTTGTTCATCATAATATAGATGTCTGGCTGCAATTCGGCTATGCGGTTGTACAGAAACGTGCGATACCCGGGTCCCAACTCACCTGGTATATCGATCCACATTTCCCCTATCGACCCGTAGGTACGCAGCAACTCGGTCACCTGGGCGGTCATAAACGTTTGATAGACGCTGGTCGTGTAGGGTGGCAGCTCTTCATCCTGGGATTCGGGGAACCCTTTCAGTAAAGGAACGTTTGGCCTCATTGCGTGGCAAACTGCCGAATTTGTGATACGTGTCGCTTGAGTTATAGTACAGCCCGGGCTTGATCTCTCGTTTCTCGCACGCTTGCACAAACTTCTCCACGACATCGATCTTGTTCGCACTGTTGGCCACACTGTGATCCGTATGCTGGCTGGGCCACAGGCAATGTCCGTCGCCGGCCTTCGCGGTCAGCACTGCATACTTCATACCGGAATCTCGCACAACGCTGATCCACTGATCCACGTCCAATTGATTCGGGGCGTACGCTCGCCACTGCTCGCGTTTGCCTTTCGGTTCAGCCACCTCGAACGTGCTCACGCCAAAGTGGATGAACATTCCATACTTCCACGCCTCCCATTGCCTCAAGGTATCAAGGGAAAGTCGCTGGCTTCCCTTTCCGCTGTTGTCGATCGTCGTGCCATCCTCTTTCGGCTCGCCGGCGCCCAGCATGCCGACTGCCGTCGCCCCAATCACGCCGGTGGTAGCCGACTGCAAAAACCTCCGTCGATTCAGCATGACATGCTCCCCGTAAAAGTGGTCTGTCGATGCACACGAACTCAGCCCGCGCGACACGGCACCCAGGGGACACGAGCAACGGTCAGCTGGTCGATGTGCCACGCGCGGGCACGTCCTTGATTAGAGCATCGTTGCGCCTCCAAATCGACTCCCCATCGCCATGAGTTGGGACAATATGGACACCGGGTGGCACTATGCCAGTCTGTAGCACGTCCCCACTTACCAGTGCCATCCCTTGCAGTCACGTTCGCGGCAATCGAAGCTCACGGATTGAGTTCCACAAGACAGCGGGATGGGGGCGGATGCAGATATTGCCATCTTGAACATCAGGAGAGTCTTGCATTTCTGGCACTCGACTGCGTGGCCTATGCATTAGGTCCTACCTCGCCCTGTGCAAAAATGAAATCGCAGGTCGTGCTGGGCGAGTGAGGCTCATTTGAGAACACTTTACATCGTCGAAAGCGGGCTAAGTTACTAAGAGTGCTTCGATACGCGCGCGGATATTGTCATTGTTGGGCCCAGCGATCTTCGTCGTGAATGCTTGTACATGAAAGTCGGCCTTGAGCCGAGGACACCGTAGCACGGAAGGCAGATCGAAGCGCGATTTGATCTTCGAAAAGAAATCGATCAAAAAACTCGCAAAAACCAGATAGAGCGCGGACCGGTCGCGCAAAGGTTTGGAACAACGCGACGCTCACGCCGCCGGGTGTACCCCTATGACCGGCAGGTGACGACGGCCTTTGTGACAGTCGATCTCCAGGATAATCGCGTCGCCCCTTCCTGGATCAACGCCTCGCGGCCAGCGAGCATGGCGATGCGTACGATGCCGACAACATTCAATACAGCGTTTCTGACGTACGAGTGCCAGCCCTTGGAAAGACGTAATGAGTCAACGGTCTGACCACAGATTTTGTCGCACATGAAGCTGCTCGGAAATCATCCACCATAGTCGATCGCGACTGCGGAACTGTGGCAAAGGCGACGAACCCAACCTTCCCTTTTGTCGCCGCGTTTCAAATCTACCGATTCCGTCACCGACTCCCATCTTGAACGGGGATTCGCATCTCCACCGAAGGGCTGGCGAAAGTCGGTGGACGGGTACACCCGGCGCGGGCCAGATCGAGGGCGATGGCTCGACCGATGCCTCTTCCGGCACCAGTAACAGAGCGAGTCTATCTTGCAGCGGAACAATATTCTCCGCAACCCGAACAATACCGACAGCGGTGTCCTACCTTTGGACTTTGAAGTGACTCGACGATGAGAAACGCACTGCCCGTATGCGAATTGGTGCCGTCAGTGGAAAGACGCTCAACACTCCTCGATTGCCATCGTTCTTCTCACGTCAGCCTCATCCCGACATTTTGTTGCCAAGCCGAGTTATCTGACACGTTCACCACAGTTGTCTGCGCTAGCTGCGCGAACGATTGCGACCGTCTGACTGGCGGATATCGTAGCAAGACAGTGTCTCGTGAAAACGCAGGTAGAGTCTGCCGTTGCAGACGACGGGATGCGCCCAGACGTCTTTGCCATTGGCAAACTGAAAGCTGCCGACGGTTTCGAATCTGCTGCCGGTTGGCTTCTGCAACGTCATCATGCCGCGCTCGGTCAGACAGTAGAAATGGCCATCCGCATAGATGAGGGAACCACCAGCCAGTTCAGACATGATGCGCGGCGTGCCCGTTGCGGCATCCACGGCGACCCAACCGCGAGCTTCACCGCGACTTGAAGCGGCGTAGACCTGACCATCAACACACACCGTACTACCATGGCTGATAGACAGCTGTTTGGTCCAAGTCCTCTCTGCCCGTATTCCATCCAGACGAACGCCAAAGATCCCACCAAAGCCACGACTGGCGTTAGTCAACACCACCTCATTCTTTCCCAGAACGGGAATCGTCGAAACAGTGTTCTTCGGATCCAGTTGTGGCACTTTCCAGCAGAGTTCACCGGTCTTGGCATCCACCGCAAAGGCGTTCTTGATTGCGCTGTTGACCAGCAAGTTCCGGCCGTCGATGCGGACCAGGATCGGCGAAGCGTAGGAAGGCTCTTCGTCCTCCAGCGCCGGTGTCGCCCACACGGTCTCGCCGGTCTGTTTGTTCAGCGCAACGACTAGTCCTTTCGCACCACAGGGAGTGGCAAACACCAGGTCACCAAACACTAGCAGTGATTCACTCAGGCCCCAGGTGATATTCTTGCCCTCGAATCGCTCCAGCACGTTAACCACCCATTGTTCCTTGCCGGTCTTGGCATCCAGGCACACGAGACGGCCGTGGGCATTCATGTGATACAGTTTTCCGTGGTCGTAGGTGCAAGCTGATCGAGCTCCCGGATAGGATTTCTTCCATGCGGCCCCATTCTTGACATACCAGCGCAGCTCGCCATCGATCGAAAACGCTCTGATGACCAGATCATCTTCGTCGTCACCCGTAATGTAAACGGTCTCATCGACAACGATGGGCGATGAATACCCTCGTCCGATGCCCGATGCCGTCCACAGACGTGTGGGGCCATCCTCGGGCCACGAACTCAGCAGGCCGGTTTCCTTACTGATCCCATCGCGATGGGGGCCGCGCCACTGGGGCCAGTCTTCCCTGTCGCTGCCGAGCAACTGGGGAGCTCGCTCTTGCGCAGATGCCACCCATGGGAATAACAATGCCACCAGAACTAACGACGCGATGAATGCGCGGGGGGATTTGATCGCGTTCATGAATTTCTCCTCCGGGGAACTCTCGGGCTGCTCACGATAAGAAGCCTGTTGTGCTGGGCAACTGCCTTCCGCCATCGCTCCGTGTTGGGCCAGCGCTGCACGAACGGTGGCTCGCTGCCGTTCCTTGGTGCCCTGCCATCCAGTGCAAGTTTCGAGCTCAACTACCGTTTAGGCCGACGGCGCGGTTTTGTACTGCCGTAAGTGTAGGAAGGTATTTGGAATGCGGCAATTGGGGACGATGTGCTGCAAGTCGTTGTTGAAATCTCCGGATGCGCCGAGGACAGGCGGACAAGCTTGGTTTGTGCAACTGCCTTCTCCGTGGTCGCCGTGTTCTCCATGCCAAGAAGAGGAACAGCCACGAAGATCAACAAGAGCACGCTGCAGAGCCGTAACCGAGGATACGTGGTATCAAGTTCCTGCAGTAGCAAGTAGCAGGTGGAGCATCGCTTCGCGCCGAGCGCAAAAACGAAATCGCGGGAAGTGCTTGGTGAGCGAGGCTGAACTGGAGAAGCTAACCGTATTTGCCACGGGCCGCGCCGCGAAAAACGCGTCGGTGAGCGCACGGCAACAGAACTTGCTGGCTCACCGGGCCCGATGTTCAGCTACGCGGCCTTGTGGTAGTCGTGCTTGAGCAACCCGCCCAATCGTTGGCAGCACTCAATCTGCGATGTCGCAATCACGCCAGGCGGCGATTCATCCTTCTTCTTCCGCTTGCCCTTCGTTGGTTTCGCCTTCAGCATTGCGGGCACCAGCGGGTCGTTGTCCTTCGACTGGTGCGGGCGTTCCTCGCGATCGAAAATGATGTCGCAGTCCGATCGTCATCAGGATAATCGCGGCAAGAACCGTCTGCGGTGTCCAACAAACGAAAATACCCAGCAATGTCTTATCAAATTCCATGCTCGGCTTGAGGGACCATCCAACAACCACCGAAGCTAACATCAAAAACACCGTTGCGGGAACTAAGATTGCCACGCGATGTTGCCAGGAAATATCCAGCGGCAAGAACGCGATCAGCACAAGTACCCACGGTCCAAACAGATAGATGCAGCCCAAGACTTCCGGTCGACCGGCCAGCGCGTACCGCGTGCCGGCAGCCACCATCGCAGCAAGACCAGTCATCACCAGCAGACCTCGCAGCGAAACCTGTATCTTCCCACGCGTCCGCGTCTCGCGTGCAAACACTTCCTCTTCAAACTCGAGAACCAATCGGGTAAGCCGATCACGGAAACGAAATACGATCAGTCCACAAACAGCACTAACGGCGACCAGGAAAAGGGCGTTGACCAACAATCCCCAGAAGTCGATGTAAAAACCGCCGTACGTATTGCCACTCTCCCACAACTCGCATGGAAACCCCAAAGCCTCACGATGACCCGGCGCCGTGCCGACCAGGTTGCCTCCTCGGTCGGATCGCGAGAAATACGAAGCAGCGTTCAGAGCTCCGGTTATCAATACGCCCACCATAAAACCGCGAACAAACCAACTGGCCGGTTTTGTGTTAACGGAGGGTGAACTCATGGTCAGTATGGATATTTGAGTCGAAGATCGAGTTTCAAAGATGCCGTCTTCGTGAGCGGCCCGCACCATTTCGCCGTACAGGTCGCGCTCTCCCGGGTACTCCGCCTTGTCCTTCTCGAACACTCGATCCGGTAACTGTACCAGCCAATCAGGCACACGTCGATCCGTGCAACAACCAAGAAACCGGGTAAGAAGAATCCCGGAATTCCGCACAAACGCGCCGGTTTCGCCATAGCGCGCGGACTGATAGCGACGAACCAGCCTGGCGAAGCAACGCTCACGGCTACGCAGCGTCGCGGTAGTAGCGATTGAGCGGGCCACCGAGCCGCTGACGGCATTCAATCCGCGAAATGCGGACAACGTCGGGCGAGCATTCCTTGTTCTTTCGTTTGGTCTTCTTTGGTTCAGTGGCAGGCGTTGCCGGCACCAGTGAGTCGTTGTCCTTCGACTGGTGTGGGCGTTCCTCATGGTAATGCGTGACCATTTCAGACACGAGATGGTCCATATGCTGCTCGCCGAACACGATGAAATAATCCAGGCATTCTTGCTGCAACGTCTGGATGAATTGCTCGACGAATGCCACAGTATTTGGTGATCGGTAGGCCGTTTTCATCACTTTCGGTTTTGCCGACTCAAGGACATCGTCGAATGACGCCGTGAACTTGGTGTCTCGGTCGTGCATGACGATTGTCGCGCCGACGCCCGTCTCGTCAACGTACCTCAGAAACGCCTTCGCCTGTTCTTTTCACCCAGGCTTCGTTGGGATGGAAGGTTGAGGGTGCGATGAAGACTCGTCGCGTTTCGACGTGGAGGAACACGAGCAGGAAGAGATCGCGGAATCCCTTGACGGTCAGCACCTTCTTCGCATAGAGATCGCAGTGCCACAGTGTGGCAGCGTGAATCTTGAGGAATTCATCCCAAGTGTCAGCACCGCGCTTGGGACCTGGACGCCCATGCGGCGATTGCGCAGTTCTTGGAACATATGCTGGCCAGCGCCCTGGCGGCGTTTCGCGGTTCGGACGCGGGGAGCAACAAAGGCGGTTGGTCGATCGGATCGTTGCCACGCTGACGGAGGAGTTAGGGCAGGATTGGGCACGTCGGCTCAATATTTCGACGCCGCTCCGACGGCTGCTCGCCATTCATGCGACACCGCAAGAATCGATATTGGATCGTCCAGATACACCGTTGTCTCGATCGGCGTTGCTGACGGGAACGCGACTCGATGATGAACGGATCGCCGGGATCACCGTCGATGCTGACTTGCGGCTTTGCACACGGGGATCGGCGTGGCCAGTGTCGGCGAGGCTCGATGCGTAACTGCTCATGGGCTGGGAAGTCGCAATGTCTCGAAATCTTCTTCACGGATCTTGGCAGGCATGGAGGCGATCGGAAATCAACTACCATAGTACGTTGCTGTGGCGCAGGTCTGGCGGAGCTAACATGATCAACGATTCTGCAAAACCTTGCTTCCAGTACTCGACGAAGTCTGACGGTTGTGCCAATGATCCCCGTCGTCGGTAGGGGCTTGCATGTCCACCGGAGGGTTGGTGAAGTTCGCTGGTCCCCTTCACCGCGTCCTATCCAAAAACTCATCCGGCGTGAAAGTCTGACCATTGTAGCGGTTTTGCACTCTCAGCTTGGTGAGGCTTCGTCTATCTGTCGGTGACAATTTGACGGCTCTGGGATTTCCCACGAAGCTGTTGGGGTGTCGTTGCTTTTTCGTCCAATCGAAGTGGTCGCCGCGATACTTGCGGAGTGGGTGCGCCATCAGCAAGAGAAGATGATCGAGTTCCTTCAAGAAGAACTCGAGGTTCTTTGAGAACAAATCACCCGCGGTCCACCGGCTCCGCTGAACGTTTCCACGAGACCTCCATTTAAGCCCTTCTCAAAAGCTGCTTGAGGCAGCGATGGTTATGGTGCGCGCATCAGTGACTAATCCGTTGAGCATGGGATCGACTTTGGCTTGGCTCGGCGTTTCGCCGATTCCACTCAGGTGAGAATATTGGCCGTTCACCAACCACATCCTCTCTAAGGGATATGACTTTCAGGGACGATGAGTTTTTTGGACAGCACGCGCCCCTCTCCCTGCAAGCAGGGCTTGTGGGGAGGTGTGTTGTCCGGGATCTTACTTGTCCAACGTCCACCCCTCCCGATACTCGCGGTGAAGCAGGCGATTGGCTTCCTCGTCGTTGGTGAATCGGAAATTCGCGCCGTCCCAGAAGAGCTTGCGGCCAATGCGCAGCGCGATGTTGCCCAGCAGGCAGGCTTCGGTGAGCAGACCGGAATGGGCCACGAAATCGGATCCGGCGGGAGGGCCGCCGCGGCAGGCTCGAATGAATTCCTCGTCGTGTCCTGGCGACCGCGGCAGCACTTCCGGCGGGCGGCCGTATTGTCGCATTCTGGTTTCAGGAACCAGGCGATGACCGAGGAGCACGCCGTTGTCGCCCAGCAGCAGGTCTTCCGTAACCGTGCGATCTGCCTCGAGTTCCTTGGGACGCGGCGGCTGAGCGCCCCCGCTGAGCCAATGGAGTTTGACGGGCGGCATGTCGCCGCGGGCGGGAAACTCGAAGTGCACGTTGAATACGCGGGGATAAATCTCCGGATTGACGTTGTCGCATTCCGCTTCGATCGTGGTGGGACTTCCCAGCTGGAGAGCCTTAAAGATCGTCGACAGCTTGTGGCAACCAAGATCGCCAAGCTGCCCCGTGCCAAAATCCCACCAGTCGCGCCAGCGCCAGGGATGGTAGCAGGGATGGTAGGGCCGGGCTGGCGCGGGGCCAAGCCAGAGGTTCCAATCCAATCCCTCGGGCACGGGAGGAGTGTCCTGCGGGCGTCCAGGGCCTGCTGGCGGATCCCAGAAACCTCGACCCCACGGCACATACACTTCGCGCACGGGACCGATCGCATCGTCGAGAATGTACTCCTGAATCATCCGCGCCATGTTGTCGGCCTGTCCCTGATTGCCCAACTGGGTCGCAACCTTGGCTTGCCGCGCCGCCTCGGTAACTGCACGTGCTTCGTAGACGGAGTAAGTCAGCGGTTTTTCGCAATACACATGCTTGCCGCGCCTGATGGCCGCCAACGTAATCACCGCGTGCGAGTGGTCGGGCGTGGCAACCATGACGGCGTCGACGTCCTCCTTTTCCAGCAGTTCACGGTAGTCGACATAAGTTCGGCAACCGTGATACGCACCCCGGTCTTTCTGTTCGGCGTATCGTTTTTCAACCTCTCGCCGAGCGGGTTCGCGACCGGCCAGTTGCATGTCCTTGCCCTGGTTCCAATTCCAGGACATGTAGCGGTCGCCTTCGCGATGTACGTCGCAAACAGCGGTGATCTGGATTTCGGGGTATTTCGTGAAGCGGGCCATGTTCTGAATGCCCTGCCCTCCCATGCCGATCCCGGCGAGAGTTGTCTTCTCGGAGGGGGCAACATGGCCCGCGCCGCCCAGACACGTCGCGGGGAACGATCGAGAACGCTGCCGCGGTGGCAATGCCGCCAAGGAATCGCCGGCGGGACATCCCGCGACGTGCGGTGCGGCAGTTGGTGCAGATTCGGCCGTTCGTGTTCTTCATCGTCTTGCCTCTTGGTACGGATCACCGTCGTCTGTTTACTTCTGCAAAGTCAACCACCATGCAGCGCTAAATCATCGTACCGCCAGAAACCACTGGCCCGCCAGCGGTGTTGCCTTTGAGATCTAAGCATTGGCTGTGCAGCAAGACGAAGACGGGCTGGAAATACGGCATGCAGTGACTCCCGCACCCAGAGTGCGGCCACCACGTCGAAGGAGACAAGCAAGGAAGGCAATTCAGCCAGTTCATCGCCGAAAAAGGCGTGGACTGTGTGCGCACCCACGTCGAGGACCGCTGCCGCCCCGGCCGATCCCCTTTCCGGCAGTACACGCAACACGGCACGTCGAAGGCGAGCAGCTTCCTGTTGCGATTGTTGGCATTCTCGGTCCAACGTGGGCTTCATCAAGCCCCATCACCCTTTCGATCCGCCCGCGCCGTGGCACGCGATGTATGATCCGCAACCATTGACCATCCTGCCCGGCTGGACCAAGACCGTTCCGGATCACGATCTTCAGTTCCAGCGAGGGTATTTCCCCAACGCCGAACTCACCGAGGAAACGCTGCGCCTGGCGATGGCCTATTACTACGCGACCATCTCGCAGATCGACCATCATGTCGGACGGCTGATCACTTTGCTCCAGGAAAAAGGGCTTTACGATCGTACGTTGATCGTGCTGACCGCCGATCACGGCGAGTATCTCGGTTTCCACCACATGCTGCTGAAAGGCAACCACATGTACGACCCCCTGGTCAAGGTGCCGCTGATCATCAAGTGGCCGGGACAGAGCCAGGCCGGGCAATCGTGTGAGCGACTCGTGAGCAATATCGATCTTGCCCCAACCCTCTGCCGTGCGGCGGGTCTGACACCGCCAGGCGAGATGCCGGGGGAAGACCTGGGCAGCGATTCGACCGGACGTGAAATGGTCTTGTGTGAGTCGGGGCGAAACCAGGTCATGGTCCGCACGCGATCCTACAAGCTGATCCTTGACCTCTCGACACCAGAAAAAAGCCACTTCTTCGATCTACACGTCGATCCTCTGGAGATGCACAACCTGTACCGCTCGCCGGAAGCGCAAACCGAGATCCAACTTCTTAGAGCAGCCGCTGCCGCGTGGCGACCTCGTGAGATACCAAAACGCTACGTGAATCATCAGGCGCCGCAGATCAAAGGCTCCAATGTGCCACCACGTGACCTGGCGCATCGCCAAGCCATCATGGAATACTACCGTGCCCGGATGCAGCAGCAGCAAAATCCGTAAAGTAGACAGCCGGGAAAAACCGGTTGAGTCACGCCGCTTGGAAAACGCAGTGTCGGCTTTTGCAGTGCCGATCTTGAAACGAAAGGAACGTTCGATGATCACGTCGCGCGGGTTGAAGTCTGCTGCTATTTGCCTGGCGACCGCCGGTTCGCTGATGTGGGCAGCGTCCGGACAGGCTGACGATTCAGGAGCCGAGGCAGCCACGGCTCGAGGCAGCAGCGCACATCCTCCCGACATCCTCTGGATCATGTCCGAGCAACTTCGCTACGATTGCGTGGGAACTAGCGGCAACCAGATCATCAAGACACCTAACCTGGACCAGCACAGTCGAAGGGGGATTTGGGTTTCGACATTGGTTTTCTCGTTCTGTCGCTCTGTGTGGGCGGCCTCTCATTCCGCACTACATGCGTATGTGAGGGAACGCAGCAACGCGCAGCGTGGTTGCGCCGTAGGGAATCAGGCGGATCTCCTCGGCCGTCGCATCCGCCGGCCTTTCCACAGGGCTCAACGGCGGCAGCGCAGCCGAGTTTCGGCTGAGCGTCCAGTAGGGAAGTCGTACCCCTTGGGTAACCAGCCGAACCGGCGCGGATTCCCGCGTCCAGGGGTTGGCCGGGTCATGCAATGGCCGATTCGGGAGTTCTTCCAGTTGATAGCGAAAGTACCTTGTCAAACACTCGATGACGCGCTGGTCGTCCGTACCCATGTAGTGCTGCTGGAGGATTTTTAGCATGACCATCCGCGGCCACCAATCGTCCGGCTTATGAATTTGGGCTCCAGCCGGCGGCTGCTGCGTGCGGTCTTCTTTCTTCAGTTCGTACGGACCGATCTGGCCGCTGGGACGCTGGTTCGCTAACGTCCATTCGATCCACTTCATCGCCTTCGCTTCCAGTTCCTGGTCACCGAGCAGCTTGGCGAGCGGATACAGTCCGTCGATCCAATAGGGCCCCCGTTCCCAGGTGTCACCGTCGCCGCCCAACCAGGCGTTCCGCGGACCACAGACCTCGGGGTACCACTGATCGAGATGCCCGGTCATGCCGTCGGCCATCCGCTGTAGTTCGTCCCGCAACCAGCCTTCCGGCTTGATGGCGCCCAAGGGCAACTCCGCGTAGGGCTTCTCAGCCAGCGGTGCGCGGTTGAATACTGGCCCCGGTGTCTGTTCGGCCGCGGTTAACATGAATGTGCAGATGAGCGAGAGCATCGCAGATAGCGTGACGATTCGTTTGGTTGTTGTTGTCATGATATCCTCTCAGTTCACGGTTCCTGTCGGTTTCGGTCTTTGGGCCAAGGTAACACGTTGGCTTGCGTCGCCCATTGCGCCCATGCCGCTTTCAGCTCGGCCACACGCTCTGGATGCTGGCTGGCGACATCTTCCGTCTCCGTGCGGATGCGACGCATGTCGTACAGCTCCCAGGCAGATTCGTCCGTACCGTCTAACGAGACTAGTTTCCAGTCGCCTTGGCGAATGGCGGCATGCGTCTCATGTTCCCAGAACAGCGTTCGATCGTTTCGCGCGGCCGGTCCATGGAGCCAGGGCACGAGGCTCTGACCGCTGGTCGGCTTGATGGCATTTCCGGCGAATTCCGCTGGATACTCCGACTTCGCAACATCCACACACGTCGCCATCACGTCGATTACGTGTCCGATTTGGTGACGCAATTCACCGCCGTTTTGGATGACGGCGGGCCAATGCGCGATCAGGGGCGTGGCAATACCACCTTCATGTACCCAGCGTTTGTGCATCCGGAAAGGCGTGTTGGGAGCATTGGACCAGGCTTCGCCCTGGCTACTCGAACGCCCCGACTCTTTTTGCCAAGCGGCGAAGTTGCTGAGCCGGTTCTTTTTCCATTGGTAACCGAACATGCCGCCTTCGGCGCAGCAGCCGTTGTCCGAGTAACCCATGTCGTCGGCCATGATCAGCACGATGTTGGGGCGAGCGGACGGCGCTTCCGTTTTGGCCCAAGCCACGCTTGACGCAGTGAGTAACGTAGCGACGGTTACCACCTCATTGATTTGTTGCTGCGCGAAACCGAGCATGTAGGCCGGTACATCGACATCCATGGTCACGCCGTCGTCGTGGGCGTAGTCGTAATCACGGTAGTCATCGCGGTCGTAGAAGATGCCGTCCAGGGTGGGATACTCCTGAGGGACTTTTTCGATTTGCGCGGCGATCTGTTGTCCCCAGGCAAACGCGGGGTCGGGATTCATCAGACTGCAATGATACCAAGCCGCGTGGCCGCCGCCGCTGCGGCCTCGCGCAATGTCGCTTGGAAAATACTTCTCGGCATACTGGTTCCAGAGTTCGAAGGACTGGAAATAAAGAAAGGCCTGCAGGCCATTGTCCTGCCTGAGGCGAATCGCGTCACGCATCTGGTCGTAGCTGTTTGGAAAGCCGCCTTGTGTTTCTCCCCGCTCCCAAGCGGCCAGATTGGCCTTGCCCTGGTCGGCCACACCCACCACGACGTTCCAGTTGTCGGTTGCGGGCATGTAGAGTCCGTAAAATGGGAAATGACTGTGGATCTGGAACCACTTAGCGCCAGCGTCTTGGAACGCCTTCAATTCCGTTGTTCCTTCGTGTGGGCCACCCAGGCGATACCATCCTGGCGTCTCAATGCCCCCCAGTGTTCCCGGCCGGAAGTAATCGGGCCAAGTCTTCAGCATCCAGCCCAGCGTCGGCCGCCAACAGCCTTCGTGAGGCACAGTATAGACTGCCGCCCGCGCGGCGCGTCTTTCGCCAGGCGGAGATAAAAGTTGGATACCTCCAAACGGTCCTCCAGCGTATCAATCCGGAAACAGAGGCCCGGTTGAAAGCCCTTCGCTTCCATGTCCGGAACTGTCGATCACGCGTGTACCCTGAGTCTCGTCGCCGCTCCAGTGGCCAACCAACCGGTTCTGCTCTGCCACAGTGAGACCGGCAGAACAGAGAAGTAGCAGCTGAGACACGATTAGGGGAACGTTTCGCACGGGGAAACTCCTGAACTGGATCCTATTTGAGCATAACAGTATGCATTCATATATTGTGACGCTTTGCGTGCCGCTTTCCAGCGTTACAAAGGCTTCTTCGACGCAAATTCTCTGCCCTGCTGTTTGTCACGACATTCTGAGTTTTTCTGTCCAAGTTCTCGGCGCCGCGTCTGTGCTGAGTCAGCTCTGAGCGGGAAGCTTGGTATGTCAGAATGTTGTGACAGACAGCAGGGCAGCCAGCGAAACTGCGCAGCCACAGTATGTGTGGCTCACTGCAATTCTCGACCAGAAGGGATCCAGAATAGATTGAGGCAGCAAGTGTACTGGGAAAGCGAACGTGGTAACATGGAGTCTTCAGTCTTCAGTAACTAGTGCGAGACGTGTTGATGAAATCCTTGCTCTCAATTGTTCTTGTACTCACTGCCAGCCTCGCCACGGTGGCGGGGTTGTTCGTTTGCCTCGCCGCTGTGGCACGGGGCGCCGATTCGCCCAACGTCGTCTTGATTCTCGCGGACGACTCGGTGGCACCATCACCTTTGGCACCGAGAGACTTGATGTTCATGGCGTCTTCGGACAATTGCTTTCACTGAAGGGAATGAGTTCTCAAGTCTGATCCCTAGACAGTCAGTGCGGGAGTTCCTCTCGTGCCGAGATGTTGTGGCTCGGCGTTACGGGCTCCAGATGAAGACGGACCAAGCTGTGGCCCGAAAGTTCGATTTCCATTTGAGTTCTGCCTGCGGCGTCCACCGAGAAGTCGGGAAGCGGCTTGAATAGGCTCAACTCGCTCAGTGTCTTGTACTTGTCCCGGTGTCGCGCCATGGCGTGAATCGCGATGGCGAGTGCACCGGCATCATCTCCCAGCTCTTCGCGGATCTTCTCCATGTCGGCCGTCCGCTCGTGCATGAAGACCGAGTGATCTCGGTCGATTAGGTTGCCTCGTGCAATCCCCCAGCGATGGCCTTGCAGGAACTTGCCCTCGATGAGTACACGCACCTGGACCGGTTCCCCATTGGCACGCTCAGCGCGGTGGCGGTAGAGGAGCAGATCGAGGCCACCGCTCTTTCGGCAGGCGATGCATCCGATGTCGTCCAACTCACTCGTGTGAGATGTCGTTGCGGCGAGTCGCTTGCCGCCGACCATCTGCCCGAGCATGCGTAGGACGTGCGTTACCGGGATCGGAATGCCGCCGGCCTTGGTGGTGTTCCAATGCCATTGATAGACCCTTCCGACGTGCTGATCGTAGATCTTTCGAGCCATGTGCGCCGCCCAGGAGCCACCGAATTCCGTACCGTCGCCCGCCAGCAACCTACCGCTCTCGCTCAGGATGCCGAACTCGTGAATCTCGACGGGGACGTCCGCAAACTGCGGGTATTCGGCCAGCTTGGCGCGGATCGTCTCGATGACCGTGTCGAAACGTTCGTCGGAAACTCCGACCGCCGTGTAATAAGACGACGCGAAGAATCGTATCGGCGTGCCGATCTTGCCGGTGGCGTTGTTGACGCCGGTAGCACAGTGGTCGATGATCTCGAGTCCCCAGCCCCTCTTCTTGTTCTTCACCGGATCCAGAATGTTACCTGGCCCGATGTCGGCATCTGGGAGGACACTCAACACGGCTGCGACCGTTTGATCGTAGTGTTTGAAGTACTCCTCTCTCGTTCCGCTCCAGTGACCCGGGAAGAGGTCCGGCTCGGTGCCGACGCGGAATCGCCAAGCCTTGACCTCCTCGCGCCGAACTTGTCAACCAACGTTTGGACGAGTTGGCGGACATAGTTCGACCACACCTTGAAGTCGGCCGGTGGCTCCGTATTGCCGTACTTGTTCCTCGTCGGTTCGGCACTCATTGCCGCCGGGACGTTATCGAGAACGATCCATGGTGTGAAGCTGCATTTCCTGATTCCCTCGAGGAGCTCGATGGCCTCGGTAAAATCACAGACGGCCTGGCCGTTGTCGTTGACGCCACGGAAATAATCGTCTTTGGTCAGGTCCTGCCCTCCCAGGAAGCGGACGCAATTGATGTACCTGGCAACCGGGTAGAGCCTGTGGAGTAGCTCGTATTTCTGAGTGTTCTTGAAGGGCGCCTGCTCGGTGACAGGAAACACGTTCCAGAAGTTGTACAGTTCTCCAAGATCGGAGTCCGCGTCGATCCTAATGCTGATCGGTGGATCGGCATCCCGGCTTGCTCCTTTCTCCCTCCAGTATTTCAAGAACGCGGCCACCTGTTCTCCCGTTGGTTCCGCACCGCCGGCATGTTGTTCGATGGTGCGCCCGAAGTAATGGCTGATCCAGCCGTCGACTCGCCTGTCTGCCCCGTCGATGAACTTGTCGAGTTCCTCAAGCGGACAACTCAGCGGAAAGGTCTCTTCCACCACGAGCGGTTTCCCGATGTCGTAGACGGCCAGGGCCTCGAGCACCGATCCACTTCACCCTTGTTCGGGTAGAAGTGAACGCTCACGAAATCGAGATGCTTGGCGGCTTCGGGGGAATAGAAGACCGGCTTCGCCTTGGGAAATGGAAGGGCCCATGGAATGACTCCGACGGTCACCAGATGATCGCGGTCGTGCTTGCGGATCGCCGCAACAAGCCTCGCAACCCACGCGGCCGCAATCTCGTCGTTCGTGCGACCTTCCGGCTGATTGCTGACCCTCTGGACGAAGTAGAAACCTTCCAGTTCGCCCAGCAGCCAGGGATGATCTCCTTCCTTGGCTGCGCCAACCACGGGCTCGTTCATCAGGTCGTAGCAAAAGACGGCCGGATGATCGGCGCAGGTTCTCGCAACGGCCTCCCAGAACTTCGCCTGAACCTCCCAGCGTTCCGCTTCCGGCAGTTCGTCGTACCACGCTGGAATGGCGTTGAGGTGATAGCAGCCGAGACCCGTCAAGTCCAGGTAGAGCCCCACGTCTTCGGCGAGATTCAGAATTCGCCTGAGTCGCTGCAGTTCGGCCTTCTTGACCTGGTCCGGCGACTTCATGTACGTTCCGACTTGCAGGTGCAGGCGGACCACGTTGGCTCCGAGGGCGCGCATCTCTCGGAAGTCCTTCTCGACACGTGCCCAGTCGTCTTCCCAGTATTCCTCCACGATGCGGCCAAAATCACCGACGTAATTGAATCCCCAGGGCAAGAAACGCTCTCCGGAGTGTTCCAGCACGAAGCCCTTGCCGGAATCGTCGAGCTTGACCTTTTCCATCGGCTCACGGTTGTCGTCCGCCGCCGCCGTTTCAAAAGGGGCATGTACCGAACCGGCCATGCAGGCGACGAATGCTGCAAGGTGCAGCAATAGGTGCGGCGGGCGGAATTCAGCAGGAGACGTTATCATTTTCAGCTCTCCTTCGGGACGCCATCGCCGCACGCGTCACGGCATGTGGAAGTATGGGAATTTGGATTCGGGAATCGTCGGCTTCGCGTATAGCAGGTTGCCGACCTGGATCGGAAGATCCGTTTCAATCAGGTCGATACCAAATTCCAGCCGCGCCCGGTACTCGTGTTCCAGCGCGCCGAGGTCGGATTCGATAGCGACACAAAGTTGCCGATCGAGGTTCCGCGACGTGCCGGCCATACAGCAAGCGCCTTTGTCGTGGATCATTTCCAGTAGTTCCCGGTCCTGCGGTGGCGTGTGCCCGACGAACGCGACGATGCGGCTCCACGGGACGCCAGTCTCGTCGAATCCTCGAAATCGGTTGCGGTCGCCGATCATCACCTCCATCATAATGTCCCGGTTAAGCTCGTGGCACCTTTGAATGTCCTGGAAACTGTACGCCATGACCATGGCGTACGCTTCTGCCCGATGCTCTGCGACCTTCTTGACGCACGTTTCGGCAGGGACGTTCTTCTTGTCGAGGATCACAATCGTTTTGCCGCGGGCCCATTTCAACGCTTCATCGAGAGTCGGCATCCGATGCTCGGTGACCTTGCCGTCTTGGTCCTTCAACCGAAGCTCTTTCAATTCCTGCAGCGTTCTGTCCGCGACGCGCCCGGTTCCGGTCGTGGTTCTTTCGAGCGTGGCGTCGTGGTGCAGGACAATGCGGCCGTCTTTCGTATACTGAAGGTCGATTTCGAGGATGGAGAATGTATGCTGAAGCGTATGCTCGAACGTCGCAATGCAGTTCTCAGGATATCCCGGCAGTGCGCCGCCGCGATGGGCGCTGACCAGCGGCATCGCACGGCCGTCGTAGCGAAACAGCTCATGCAGCCCCTCAGGGCTCTTCGCGTCAATCCGATGAAAGCGGCTCTCGTCCTGGCAGAGAGCCAGGCCGGGTGCGGTCGTCACCACGAACAGAACAGTCAGCGAAGGTCTTATCACGGATCTGTCTCAACTGGAGGTTGGTGTTTGCGAAAGGGGACACTCTTATGAAGAAGCACGCCTGACACAGGGCACGTCACGAATGCGTGCCATTGTACGTGAGGCCAATATGGAAGTGAACGCTCATGTGGCCGGATTTAGAGATGTGGATTGGAGTGGATATGCGTCGCCTGAGCAACCTGATCGATCCGCTGTGTTCAGCCATTGAGAAGTAAATGCAATCCGGTCAATAGCAGGAATCGTCAAGATAATTCGCCTCGTCGTATTGGCGACATGTCTGATCGGTCATGCACACGGTTCCGGCCCCAAGCCCAAACGGCCCAATATCCTCCTGGCGATCTCGGATGACCAGTCATGGCCGCATGCCGGTGCCTGCGGCGGCAAGACAGTCGATAGAAATCGTTTCGACCTTAATGTTATGACTTGAAAAGCGAGAATCGATTGTTCCAAATTCTCAAGTGTTGCGAAGCCTGCGGTGTTGCGGCATCTCCGAATTTGTCACGAAGTCTCCCAGATTGTCCGACTTGCCACAAGAAGTGGCATGGCACCAGTTCCCACCCTGCCAGTTCCCTCGCGAAACATCCTGTCTGCCGAAGGCTCGCCGTATCTGTTTGCTTGACGCCACGCGAGGGACGTGCTTGAATAACGATAAGAACTGCCACATTTTCAGCCCATGGTAGGGGCAACCCCCGTATCTTGCCGCGCCAGAGTTAGCTGCAACATGTTGTCTCGAACAGTTCTCGTCGTGTGGTGCGTCTTCATCCTTCAACCGCTGCAGGGAAGCCCGGATTTCCAATCCTTGGCCCAGGAGTCGACGGAGGTTCCTGATGTTCTCGTCGATGGACCAAGAGATTTTCGTCGATACACGGACCGTATGAAGGAAGCCCTGACAGAAACAACACACCTGACTGCGGCGTCCCATTTGGATAATCTGTTCGCCATCGTTGCGAGAGGGGACTTTTTTCTCGTCGACAAGAACGAACCCCTCGCCTCCGGAGCGAAGAGCGAATTGTGGCGGACGACGGTTAACTTGCCTCGTCCCGTCCTCGGGATTTACGAGGAACTCAAGGGGAGTACCGCAGCATCGCAACTGCAAGAGGCACTGCGCGACAGAGATTTCGATGCGATCGAAGCTGTTGCTGATCGATGGTTTGCCACGAAGGCAGGCGGCGAGGCTAGATTGTTACTGGCCCGCATCTATCTGGACCGGGGGCTGCCTCACGAGGCCTTGAACTGCTTGGCACCGTTTCCGCATTCATCGGTCTTGTCCGAGCCGTTGCAGCCGGAGCTCACATTGTTGCGCGCAGTCGCCTATTTGTTGACTGGCCGCCCGGAAGAAATGAAGACAATCTTGGAGCGGCTCGCCGAGGGGCATCGAGGCGTGACCTTCCGGATCGGAGACCACGAGGTGGATCTCGGTAATGCCGATTACGTCTTTGCAGAGTTGAGTCACGCACTTGGAGATCCAACGAACGTCGAACGGATCCCCTCGCGCGATTGGTCGCTTCATCGGAGAGATCTCCGCCGGAGCGCGGAGGGTAGCGCGATGGTCCCAGCGCGCTGCGACTGGATCCAGTCTCTCTCCGCAGCGGACGAGAATCTTCAGACCATCTCTGGTCTTCGCGACCAGTTCATCAAAAATGACATACCCGCTGTGCCCAGTCTCTCTCCCATCGCGGTTGGCAATCAGGTTGTCTTTCGTACGTCGACGGAAATCCGAGCCGTTGATTTGTCCGATGGCATGCTGCTTTGGAAATTCCCTCCAAGTCTTTCGCCCCCCCAGAGCATGACCGCAGATGTCACCGCTGAAGGCCCGGATCCTTCTGAGACCGGCGCCGTCTACCAGCGGATTTGGAGAGACGCTATTTACGGTCAGTTGAGCAGCGATGGAAGATACGTGTATCTGATTGATGAACTCGATCTGCCGGAGGTGCCGCAGTCGGCGCGTGTGCCACCTTTCGCGTTGGCCTTGCCATTGACGGAACGGCCACCGCCAACAAACCGTTTAGTGGCGTTGGATCTTAGCCGGTATGGGTCTTTTCTCTGGATGGTCGACGAGTACCATGGGAAAGCTAAGCGGGCTTCGGAAGAGGCGTTCTTTTTGGGGCCACCTCTTCCGGTAGCAAATTCTCTGTATGCGATCGCAGAATTTGATCATCAGCTGTCCCTCGTGAAATTGGATGCGGAGACGGGCCGACAACAATGGCTGCTTCCTTACGTCGAAGTCTCGACGGACAGGACTGCCAGCGCCCCAAGGCGCACGCTAACAGGCGTCTCTCCGTCCTACTGCGAGGGAATCCTCATCTGCCCGACAAACGCGGGGGCCGTTGTGGCCGTGGATGTGGCAACGCAGCGGTTTCTCTGGGGCTACTGCTACGCTCCATCAGAGCCGAGGCAGGCGAGTCAACGATTGCGGAATATGCCACAAGTTCCTCAGGACTGGCAGGACTCCTCTGCGATAATCGTGGGGCATCGCGTCCTGATCACACCATCGAACGCCGACCTGCAATGCCTTGATCTCCATACGGGAAAGCTGCTATGGAGTCGACGCAGATCGGACCTGCTTTTTGTTGCCGCGGCGGACCAGGATATTGTTCTGCTGGTAGGGCGACACCGCTTCACAGGTTTGCGAATTTCCGATGGCGCACACGCCTGGAAGGAATCCCCGTTCGTCGCGATTCCCGCCGGAGGAATGCCCTCCGGTCGCGGGATTCTAAGCGGGCGGTCCTACTTCCTTCCAACCACCGACCCCGAGTTATTGCAGATTGACATGCTCACGGGCAAGACGGTCCGGCACAAGCCGACCGACCAAATTCTGGGAAACCTGATCTGCAGCAATGGCCGCATCATTTCTCAAAGCCCTCTTGCAATCGCGTGTCTTGGGCCACAGGCTGCTGACCTCTTATCCGTCAAGAACGAAAAAACCGCCTCTCTGTCCCCACAGCAGATTGCGGAGGCAAGAACTGGAGAGTTATTGAGATGGCTATCCCACCGGACTTTTGGCTCTCGAGAAGCGGCTAGTCGTGAACTTGTAAAGCGGGGTGGGGACGCCATTCCAGAACTCACCGTCGCCTTGAACGGTGATGACCCGGAAACCACTTATCGGGCTACCGCTGTCCTGATTCAGTTGCTGGATACAAGCGATCCGGACGTAGCATTCCAAGCGCGGCAGGCACTTGTCAGCGGCGGAGGCGACGAGATCCAGGGCTCTTTTGCTGCCAAATCTCTCGCACGCGAAATCCACCGTCGAGAGCCCTTGGCAAGAAAGAAACTCATGGAATTGGGGGCGACGTTGGACGACAGCGGCGAGAAAGTGACTCTCGGACCACGATGGAAGGGTGACAACGACGGCCTGAAACATCTCCAGTGGCTGAGTCAGCTCGAGACCTTGGAGTTACGGCACGGAGACATCAACGACAAAGGCCTTCGGTTGCTGCGAGGGCTCAATAGCGTTCAGTCGCTAAATCTAAACCGGACTCAAGTCACAAGCGAAGGGATCGCCCACCTGGTGACTCTTCGCGGATTGCGTGTGCTACTCCTGCAGAAAACCCATGTGGATGACCGTGCACTACCGCATCTGATACAAATGAAAGGCGTTCGCGCCATCAATCTGCTTGACACTGATTTCACGCACGAAGGAGTCGAGGAACTCCGTCGGTTGATGCCAAACACTCAGATCCTCTTCTGATCTGATGTTGTTCTGGAAGGTTCGGTCGCATGCGCAGTCACGATGCACATCGCTACCGTGCACGTTCCGTGATGTGCCCTTCGTCTAATGAGCAGGTTCATTGAGAATCTGCGGATATCTCAAATTTAACGCGGATCGTAGCCAAAACTTCGATCGTCTCGCGTGTTGGTGACGTATTCGGCTCGGAACGCATCGAACTGGGCACGTAACTGGACGCATTCCATTTGATCAATGGATAGCACGCGGCCGAGAGTCACACCAGCAAGATCGGCCCACTTTTCGGCGTTCGCACGCGCCTCTTTCATTGCCAACTCACGCGCTCTTGCTTGCACGTCCGCTGTGTTCACCAATCGAAATAGCATGTAGCCAGACTCGCCGTCAGACCGCATTCGTTCAATCTCACTTTGTGGCTTGCCGAAGGCCAGTCCCGCTTCGTTCCCAGCGTCAATAATCTTGACGATCGTCGCCAAGAGCTCATCGCGGTTCAACTTGTCGATTCCGTCAATACGGATGTTAAGGCGTTCGCTGAAGCAGACCTTGGCAGATTCAGGGGCCCGCCCACTATGCGCCGCAAGCAATCTCTCAGCGGTCGAGGTGCCCTGGGTGGCTTGACCGACAGTCAGGCCTTGCGTCGATAACGGTCATTCCGTCAATCCCTAAGCTCTTCAGTCTGTCGATCGACTCATTGGCTATTGCGAAGAACTGAGTCAGCGCGTCTCCTGCCAGTTCTCCGTCACCGCGGACGGTACCCACGAGCTCCATAGCGTCCGGCATTGCGTTGACCTTTCCCACGCCAGTTACCGTTATGTACCTGTCGATTTCCCTCGTGTCTTCAGCAGCGATGCCCGGTACAGCAACAATTCCCTGCAGAAATGTGACAATCATCGCGAATCTTGTCGTTGAGTTCATCTGCATCCCCCTAAATATTGCCCACGGTGGCCATCAATCCCTGTAAACCCAGAAGCCTATTTTCCACTCGCCTTTCGTGCGGAGCAACCACTCGGCAGTCGAAGTATGCGCAATTTCAGCAAATTGAACGCGTCGAAACCGGTGTCCTTCCCAAAACTCCATCCGGCGCTCCTACCACCCCAGATGACGTAGATGCCGTCACGATCGCGAAGGAGAAATCGAGGGGCTTCTTCGTCCGGAAAGGCGTTGACGATTTGCTGGGCCGTCCATTGGGCCTAGGGTTTCGTGGTCACATTGAAGTGCACCACTTGTCGCCGGTCGTGACAGAGCACGATGAAGACGTACAGAACACGGAAGGTCGCGGTCGGAACCGTGAAGAAATCGCAAGCGGCGATATCTGACACGTGACTGTCCAGAAATGTTCGCCAGGTCTGCTCGCGGTGGCTTTCTTGGCCGGTCCATGTACTCCTTATGCCAGCTTACTCATGATGTTCGTGAATCTCCTAGCGCTGATCGGACGCTTCCAGCGCGCTGAAGATGCCGCGATTCAAGTCCCACATGATGTTCGTGAATCTCCTACCGCTGATCGGACGCTCGGCAATCAGCTTTCCATCGTAGACAATGCTGAACACGCCATAGGGCGTCGGAAGCTCCCTTGATTGCTTGGCGCTCCTGACGCGAACCACTTTCGTCTTCAGCCCCAGGGCTCCGGACGCCTCAGCAATATCCTTCACACACTTGGCAACCATGGGGCACTGATCGGCAGCCAGGATCGTGAGCCCCTTTTTGTACCTCTTCAATACTCGCTCTCTTTCGACGATGAAACGAGGATCAGGGGCTCCCTTCTTGAACTTCTTGACGAGCAACTCGTAGGGAGGGCGGTTCTCCACCGAGACAAAACCCGCCTTGATGAACAAATCGCTTCCGGCCATGAAGCTATCTGAACTGGTGACAACTGCGACCCCTCGGCACTTGCTCTTCTTCGCGTCCCTCAGACAACTATCCAGCAAGAGAGCGCCGAGTCCTTTCCCCTTGTGCTTGCTATTGACCATCAAGCAATGGATGACAAGGTAACCCTCCGCCTCGACGGGTCTCCACGCATGACTGCCAGGGGCATACTCGATCATCCCGATATCACCGAATTCGCGTGAGCGGAGCACCTTGAACCTCAAGCCTTCCGCGTAGCGCTTCTTGAGCCAATCCAACTTGCGGCGACGTCCTTCGTTCTTGCCGCTCTTGTAGCGGCAGATGCCACAACCGCCGATGTTGTCGGCATTGGTGTCGACGACCTCGTACTCTCTCATCCTGATCCTCCGCTCGGTCTTGCCAGACTGAGTTGCGGGGTATCACGCAGGCCTGGCGTCGACGCAACATGAATCATGGTAACCCGTTGGTCGTTCGTGGTGTTTCCGCCAGAGTGATATCCAGTGTACTGAAGTCGCTCAGAGACTCGGCAGGCAAAGGCCATGAACGCGGCCACGGACGGCTCTTGTAGTCCTCCATTGGAGCTTGTCGACAAGTTGCGTTCAAGCCTCCGCGCCTGCGTCCCAGATTACGTTCCTTTGCTGCTACAGGAACGACTCGCATTGCATTCTACCCGAACACGGTAGACGCGAGTCCCATTTTGCCGTCTCAAATTGAAGTCCCATTTACTCATGTAAGTGGGACAGTTCTTGGGACACCCGTACTTGGCGACAAGCAGTCCTGTGTGTGGGGGACTTCCTCGCGGTCGGACCTCGCCGTTTGTCACCGAGTCTTTATCGTTGTTTCCGTGTGCGAAACTTCCTCGACTAGTCACATATGAATTGGAATTCCGGCATATCCGCCCGAGGTCGCTCCTGCAGCAATCGGTGGATCGGTGCAAAGGTCTGGAGGATCTTTTGGTAGTCGGGGTCGTCTTTCGACGGGAATACGGCTTGACCGCATTTCTGGGTCCCGCCGGCGGCTGCCGCCAGCGGGGCGAGCAGGAAGCTGTTGTTCTCGGGATTCATCACCCGCGTGTAGAACTTGCGCGGAATGCCCGCCTGGTGACAGCTGACACAGCGCCGCGAGGCGACTTCGTCCAGCGTCGCGTCGAGATCCAGCGGCATCATCCGCCGGCTGCCGAGCCGAGCCTTGT
This sequence comes from uncultured Planctomycetota bacterium, assembly GCA_963700575.1. Classification (GTDB taxonomy): domain Bacteria; phylum Planctomycetota; class Planctomycetia; order Pirellulales; family Pirellulaceae; genus JAJRVM01. The sequence goes on from CAVOYC010000024.1 coordinate 113,961, forward strand.
GGTTCGACGACGACGTGCCGTAGTAGGGAATGTTCAGGTCGAGCCACAGATAGACGCGCCGCCGGTCTTCGTCCGGCACGTCGACTCGCAGGTTGCCGTCTTCGTCCGGGTGTCCTGACCGAATGATCTCGGCCAGCTTGCTGGCCGGGCTGCCCCAGCGCCGCGGCGCGATTTCCAGAATATTGTGCCCCGCCCCGTTGATCGTCCAGATCCATTCGATGTAGGGGCTCATGCCGCGGACCTGGTCGAACTCCGGCCCCGACGGGCTGCCGTGCTGGATCCAGTTCCGCTCGCCCTGGGTGCCGGTCCGGCAGAGGATGTCGTACGAGACGTTGAAGAAGTCGGTCATGTCGCCGGTCAGGTCGACGTTGCCCGCTTGTTCGCGTTCGTTGTGGCACTCGATGCAGTTGCGGTCGAACACGCCCTGGACGACCTCCTGGTAGCTGAATCCCTTGACGCCCCAGGCGGGCGGCTGGAGTTCCTGAGCCGTGCCGCTGATCGCCATCCGCTGACCGCTGTGCGGCGTGGCCGAGTTGCGGTCGGCGTGGCAGCCGACGCAGCCCTGCACCTCGCCCGGCATCAGGTGCGTGAACGACCGCATCCGCTGCAGGGCCCGTCCTTCCCCGTCGAGCGCCAGGAAGTAGATCGGCACCTCCGACGGGACCTGGAAGGCGGCGCTGCCGTCCTCGTCGACGTCGGCAAATCCCCAGACCTTCTTCGGGGCGTAGGTCGCACCGCAGGAGACCAGCGGGAACTGGAACCCGAAGACGGCGATGTTCCGCATGCCGGGGCCGTCCAGCCGTCTGGTTGTTCTGCGGCGTGTGGGTGCTCTTTTCGATCTCCTGCACCACGGCGATCTGCTTGATCTCGCCGCGTTTCACCTCCGGCTCCAGGCCGTTGTAGACGTCCTGCATGAACACCGTGGCCCAGGCGCCGGAGACGCTGCCGTCTTCCGGCAATTCGGCGGCGCGGTCCATGACGTTGCCGGTCACCAGCGGCGGCCGTCGGGTCTCGCGAATCGGCATGGGACAGTAGAATCCCATGCCGTCTTCCGGGAAGACCAGCGAGACGGCATTGGCGTCGAAGTCGCGGAGTTGGATCGTGCCGCCCTTGGAGACCAGGAACCGGTTCTCGTCGATCGCGAACGGCTTCTCGTAGGTCCCGCCGATGCGGCAGTCGAGCATGCCGTTGCCCCACGGCCCGCCGCCCAGGCGGTGGGCGTAGATGTCGATCTCGGGCGTCAGGTTGCGGACCGCCTCGGGAGCATTGGCGCCCTTCGACGGATCGATCGCCACGATCCCGCCGCGGCACGAGCCGTTGTGGTTGGTCGCCGTGGCGATGACCTGCTTCGTGCCGGGGATCGGCTGGGCGTCCATGAACGTGCCCGGCGAGATCACGCGGTTGCCGTAGAAGCCGGCCAGCCCCGTGCCGTCCGGGTTGATCGCCCACAGGCTCTGGATCGGGCAGGCGGGCCGGTCGACGTATTCCCAGCGGGTGTAGATGATCCGCCCGTCGTCGAGCACCGAGGGCGTGAAGTCCATCAGGTAGTTGGCCGACAGCCGCTTCTGCTTCGAGCCGTCGCGCTCCATGCGGTACAGGACCGGCGAGGTGACCACGTAGCAGTAGGCGTAGGCCGGCTTGCGGTCGGAGATGAACGCGATGCCGCCGTCGGGCAGCCAGCACGGGTCGAGGTTGTTGTACGCGCCGTCGGTCAGCTGCGTCAGCCCGGTGCCGTCGATGTTGATCCTGAAGATCTGGTAGTTGCTCTCCTCGTCTTCGTAGCGCGAGATGTCTTCGATGTGGGCCACCGGGATTGGAGCCGACATGCCCGCCGCGGCGCCAGGCGAAGACGACCTCCCGGCCGTCGTAGGACAGATCGGCCGTGGTGATCATGCCCTCGCCGGCGTCGAAGATACACTTCAGCTCGCCGCCGTCTTCGTCCGGCGTGAAGACGTACAGCCCGCCGCCGGGCCGGAAGCCCTCGACGTGGTAGACGTAGACGTGCGAGATGTTCAGCGGCTTGCGCTTCACCAGCAGGATGTCGCGGAAGCCGAGCTTGCCGTCCAGCAGTTCGCGGCGCAGCGCCTGGGCCTCGGGCGTCTTCTCCTCCGGCGGGATCCGCATCTCGGCCAGCTGCTTGGCGGTCACCGGCGAGCCGTAGACGGCGATCTCCGCCGCGCCGGGGTTGGGCGAATCGGGATGCGACGAGAGGAACTCGATCCGGATCTTGGTGACCTGCTGCTTGGGGAAGTCGATCATCTGCGGCCCGCGACGATGCTCCAACGTGCCCGTCACCACCGGCTTGTCCGCGTCGTTCAGATAGACCTCGTAGTCCTTGAAGCACTCCAGCAGCGGGCTGGTCACGCGGGCGTAGTAGATGATCTGCGCCGCCTCGACCGGCTGGTCCCACGCGAGCGTGAAGTGTCCTGTCTGCGTGGCCCGGACCGCCCAGTCGCTGTCCTGCTGGAACTCGGACGGCACGACGCCGCTGATGGCCATTTCCGGACGATACGCGTCGCTGAACTGGCTGCTGGCCGAGACCTTCGCCTGAGGCGCCAGGTTGACCGGCAGATCGTCGGCCCAGGCACTGCCACTCAAAAACACCGCCAATCCAAGAACCGATAACCATGCATGCGTGGGACCGTCCCCCTTTCGCTTCAGGGAGTAGCCGGGACAGTTCCAGCGGGATCCTACAGTTGGGTACCGCAAAGTGAAGTACCGCATGGTTATCCTTCCCGTTAGCAAAGACGGTCCCACCATGGTCAATTCGTCCAATCAGCATGTCGCCCGCAGTTCCGGAACTAGTATACCAAGCGAGAAGTCCTGTACGGACACGCGGGGCGAAATCTTTCTTCCGAAGACCGTGGTGAGCAGACGCCAGCGACACCGCGCACCACGGCGGCAACTGTGGAGGCAGCAGCAACCCAATCAGTTGCCGAGAAAGAAATCGTCGAGTGCTTTGTCGGAATGCCGGACGGCGTTCTCGTCGCGAATTCATGTACAATGAATAACGGAGCGCGTCATGAAAGCTCGATTCGTCTCCGCTATTCTCCTTTTGACGAGTCTTGTTGTACCATGAACTGCGTCGGAGCCGAAAAACCTGGCGTTGAAGGCTGAGGCTTCCCGCAGTTCGGAAAATAGCAATCAGTATCCCGCCTGGCTCGCCACCGAAGGAGTGGTACCCGATCCGGACGGGCGAAACGACGTCCGCAACCCATGGATAGCACCGGCACGTCGAGCACATGTACAGGGGTAAATGGTCTTGGATACAGCCAACAAGTCTGATTCAGCCGTGGATCAAGGTGCACAAGGCCATGGGGCCCTCTGGGGGGTGGACAATGTCTGTGATAATCTAGCGCAGTCGCGCTCTCGCTCGGACGCAACCAAAGGCTGTCTAGCCACCAGCCCGGCGTCCGCCGCAGGCGGCCGAAGGGCTGCGCGCTGGAAGGAGGCTGTTGCCGACCGAGTCCACGCCGGCAAACGGTACGCGTCTCAAACAAGGGCCAGGAAAGGCATGCAAGAAAACATCAAATCGGTCCCTAGCAGAATACCGCACAGCGGCGGAGCCGTTGGCCGCCTGCTCGCGACCGTACTGATCTTCAGTTTGACGTGGGGTGACACCGCGGCTACTGAGCCAGAAAACCAGCCACCACCGGAAGGCGTGTTTGTGGAAGGTATTTTCTGTGGCGTGTGTCACACGAATTCGCGCCGGGCTTCCGCGATGCGTGACGCGAAGCAGCGCGAGATTGCGCCGTTTGACCTGTGGCGATCTTCGGCCATGGCCAACTCGGCACGAAACCCGTATTGGCGAGCGGTGGTGTCGGTGGAAGTGGCCGCAACGCCAGCACGTAAAGCCGAGATCGAGGAAACCTGTACTCGATGCCACGCTCCGATGGCTGCACCCGCACCGGAAAGTCCGCAGGGCGAGATTCTACATTATTTGAAACAACGGGATCCACGATCGCTCCGCGGTCTGGATGGTGTTTCCTGTACCGTCTGTCACCAAATCACTGACGAAGGGTTCGGGACGGAGGCATCGTACGACGGCCACTTCAAGATCGGTTCGCAGCGTATTGCTTTCGGGCCACATGCGAATCCGCATTCGATGTCCACGCGGCAGCACGCCGGCTACAAAGCAACTGAGGGCAAACACATTTTGAAGTCCGCGATGTGCGCGACGTGCCACACGTTAGCTACAGACACGCTCAATCCAGATGGCACCGCGACCGGACACAAGTTGCACGAACAAAGCCCCTACCTGGAATGGCGAAATTCGATCTTCAATGACGAAGGTGATAATCCCGAGGAGCAGGCCAAGAGTTGTCACGCTTGCCATGTGCCGATCACCGATGTTGATGGCCAGCCGCTCCGGACCGCCATCGCTCGCGATCCGGGCGGACGCGACTTTCCTGCGGCACGACCTCGGTCCCCGTTCGGCCGCCATACGTTTGTCGGAGGCAACACGTTGCTGGCGCAGCTGCTCCGAGATAACCCGGATGAACGTGGCGTCTTTGCGACCGAAGCTGCGTTCAACGCTACGATCGCCGCGACTCGCTCGCTACTGCAAAATGAAACCGCGACGATCACCATTGGCAAGGTCGAATGGCACGAAGGGAAATTGCGGATCCCGGTGCGTATTAACAACTTGACGGGCCATAAGTTGCCAACCGCCTTTCCCAGTCGCCGAGCCTGGTTGCGCTTGGAAATTCGAGATACTTCTGGGCACGTTCTCTTCGCCTCCGGCCAGTTCGATCAGGCCGGGCGGATTACCGATGCCGATGGTCACGTATTGGACTCCGAACTCGCTGGTGGTCCAATTCAACCGCATTTCAGTCGCATCACCAAACCAGCGGAAGTCCAGATTTACGAATCGGTGATGGCCGACAAGAATGGCAAGGTGACGTTTACGCTGTTGCACGGTGCACGCTATTTCAAGGACAATCGCCTGCTGCCCCGTGGCTGGAACTCCGAGCACCCTGACGCGGCGGCCACTGCACCCGTGGGGGTTGCTGATGATGGCGATTTCCGAGACGGCGAAGACGTCGTGCTGTACGAAGTTCCAGTGGACGACAGTGGGCCCATGACGATCCACTTGTCACTCCACTATCAAAGTATCGGCATACGTCACGTCGGCGAAGTGTTCACGTTCGACACGCCGGAAGTGAAATCATTCAAGAGAATGTATGATGCCGCCGACCGGGCACCGGAAACACTCGGCCAGGCGGTCAAGAACATACCTGCGAAACACGGAGAGCCTTGAAATCAGGCCGCGAACCCGCGCGACCCACCGGTTAACCGACGCACCGCGTTCTGCGTCAACTGTTTTGCCAGCTTCTGGTGTCCTGGTCCAGCGAGTCCTACGTGAACACGTGTCGACCTCATGCGGCGGAAACGCATATCAGCCACTCGACCACGCATGAGTTGGATTCGTCGGACAAGTGGGTAGAACGGTCATACGCAAGAGCGTACAGCCCATCGGTACCAGGGTCACCACTTCACTCTCGTCACTGAGTTGAAGGCTATCCGGCCACGCGGGCGTGGACCTGTTAGGCCACTTGATGTGGCCTAAGGCGCTGAATTTGAGTCAAGTTTTTGGGTCAAGCTGCGGTGGCGAACTTGAGTTTGTGTAGGTAACGGTCGAGATCTTTGTCGAAGCGCTCGATGGCTCGTGCCAGTGTCTGGTCAGCACAAGATTCCGGAGAGAGCGTTTGTCCGAGTGAAGGACGTAGTAGGCGAGCATGGCATCTGCTGAACCACAAAGCGATGCGGTATCCACGTTCGGTCACCAGGTAGGAGCTCTTGTGCTGCTGACGCTCGATCAATCCGTGAAGCCGCAGGCGGCGTAGCTGATAGGTCAGGCGGCCTTGGGTCCATTGACTGGGTTGATGGCCCAGGAGGGAAGCAAGGTGTTCCCGAAAATCGCGGCTGCGAAAGCCACAAGGCAGCAGACGAAACAGCAACAGCACGGAAAACATGGCGAACACCTCAGGGTCGCCAAATTTAAGGGCGGAAGCGCGCTGGTTCCCCACTCGTTGTGGGCCAGTTACTTCGCGGAACATCGTTTCGGACATGGCGAAATCTTGGCTGGTCTTTTGGACGTGCAGGACACGTCGGTTGGTTTGAAAACCATGCTTCCGTAAGGCGGAAAGATTTTCCAGCTTGCGACCCACGCCGAAATCATAGGGATTGTGGACTGTCAGTTCCGTCCGCAGGGCACGACCTTCCTTGAAGTACTGTTTGATGCCGTTGGATTTGTAGTCGATCCGCAGCGAAGGAATAACACCTTTGCGAACCACGCGAGTTCGGAAGGCTCCGGGCGTGGTTTTGATCACCCGTCGATCGAAGATCAGCTGAATGCTTTCCGGTCGCCCCAAATCAAGGTTCTCACGAATGATTTCCTCGAAGAAGATACGGCCATGCACCGGGCGATCAAAGACCTGGGTGAGCGCGAATTCGATCTGGGTGATGGAAACTTCGTAACGGTAACCGTCACGCTGTTCTGCCAAGCGAAATGGACAGGGCAGACGCAGTTGCCACTTGTGCAGGAATCTCTCGATCCGGTGGCTGCTCAGGCGATCCGCCAGTTGCTGCATTCGTTGGGGGTCCTGGCAGTACAGAATCCCGTTGGCCAACTCCTCATAGCCGATGCCTTCCTTGGCCAATTGGCGTTTGAGGTACTCGTGACCGTTAAAACAGAGCTTCGCGCCGTAGGGAAAGTAGGAACTGTACTTGAGAAAGAAAGGTCCAAAGTCCTTGCTGAGGAGCAACCCGAGCGCCGATCCAGGGGCCTAGACCGGAGCTCGGGCCGGTAGCGTACCGGCCCTGCTCTGCTTCACAGCTCCGGGATAGGCACCCTGCGCTAAACCTTTGCGGCACGACGCCGCGATCTTCCCGAGAGGATCTCGACATTCCGCTCATGGCGTCAATTGGTTGGAGGCGAAGCCTCGCTAGAGTCTTACTCGTCAACATGTGCGCACCGTGCGCACATGATTGTAGGACGGGATCTCATCCCGTCCATGCTCGGGATATGATCCCGAGCTACGTTTTGATTGCGGCCATCGGCCGCGTTGGGATTGAGTGTCCAGTTGGTGACTTTGCGCACAGCACTTGCAGCCGGACGGGCGTGGTGGCCAAATCCCAGCCATAGCCAGCGGCGAATTCCTTGTTCGCGATGACTTTCACAGTCGTCTCGATATTCTCCTCGTTTACGCCAATCGCATAGTTCCACGTGCTGGTCGGGTACAAGAAATAGGACGGGAAATCGGCCGTATCCTGGCCTGTGACGTGGAGGTACTTGAGTTCCCTGGCCTTGATGGGCCGTGCGTAGACCAAAGGTCCCCGCTCGATCGCCGCGCCTTTGTCCTCCTGGCCCCAACGGCTCAGCTTCAGCTCCATCGGCAAGTGCAGAACGATCTTGTCGTCGTTCTGGAATGTGCGATTGAGTATGACAAACGTGCCGGCTTTCAGGGCCCCATCCTGCTTGTGGCCGTTGACGGTGACGGTCGCTCGGTTGCACCAGCTTGGAATGCGAAGCAACAGCGGAAAATCGACCGGCTTCTCGGTAGACACCGTGAAGGTGATGTCCTCCGAGAACGGGTAGTCCGTCGTTTCGGTGATCCGAGACAGCTTGCCGGTCTTTGCCGACCTTGGCTGTTACAGAACTGGGACCGTAAAGTGTGGCGGCAATACCGTTCGACTGTCGGTCGAGCATCCACATCCTTTTGACATAGTTGGGAAACAAGCGATGGATGTTGCCCGTGCAGCACTCGGTATCATGGCCCGTGCGATAGGCCAGGCGGGACCGCGCAGCATGCGCCCAGAAGCTCCTGTCGTTGTAGCGACTGTTGTTCTCTGCAGCGATCGCCTGGTTGGGTGCGGAATAGTACTGGTGAGCACGGAAGTCCTTGGTGATGCCGCCGAATCCGGCGTTGAAGACAATCCGTTCGATCTTATCCGCCCAGGTAGGATCCCCCGTGGCCATCAGCACGTACCCGTAGCTCCAACTCAAGGCCACGGCAATGCACATCTCGTGGGCGCACTTCGGTTCCTTGCCATAGAGATTTTCGACTCCGGAAGGAACACCATCCACCAGCACATGTCGATCCTCGAGCGCGGCGAGTCCGTTGACCGCCGTTTCCAGATACTCCTGTTTGCCGGTGTGATTGTACAGGATGGCCGGAATCATGGGCTTCTCGCAGTAGCAGACGGCGTGGCCGGCGGGATTGATGATTTCCCGTTGCTGACTGCCCGCAAGGTACGACTCCTCTGCCATATCAAGTAGTTCTCGGTTGCCGGTTTGTGCATGCAACCAGCAGAGTATTTCGATATTGCTGCAAGCCAGCGTTCCGCCGTAGAGGCGAGGAGTGGTCAGGTAGTTCCGCTTCAGCGATTCCAAAACGGCCGGATTCTTGGTTACGCCGTAGTCGGCGATCATCGCCCGCGCAAAGACGGCTCGACTCCAGTCGTTCACCGGTCGGTCACCGCCCAGCTTGCCGTCCTCGGTCAACTGCTCGATCGTCTATTCAAAATTGGCCTGAGTTCTCTTCAGCAGCGTCCGGTCGTTCAACAGGTGAGCGCACCGAATGGCCCCGTCGATGTAATAGCCCGTCTGTTCATAGGGCCACCAAGCGTCACCCCAATGTCCGGTGGGTCTGTGGACCGTACCGTTCCACATGGGCGAATTGAATGGGTATCCCGATACGTGGGGATGCCCGGTAAGACCGGTTCGCTGACCGTCGAGACACTCGTGCGTCCAGCCGTCGGGCGCAACGGCCGTCAGCGGCAGTTCGCCAAGCCTGGCATACTTCCCCACTGCAGTGGCAGGAACCTCTTCGCGTGGAGACTCGGCGGGACTGGATTGCGAGGTGAGAGTCACCGTTAGAACCATCAAGAGACAAGCAGTGCGTTTCATGGGGGCGTCCCTTTTTTAAACAGGCTCTATCTGGCCGTCAACGTACCGCTGATGATTGCCACGATCTGTTTCGACATAATCTCGTACGCCTCTCCGCGCCAGTGAAACCGATCACCGCGGACAAAAGGCAGCTTGTCGCTCATCAACCCGTAGAGATCGTTGATCATAATCTTCTCATTTGCCATAATCTCGGCCGCCATCTTATTTCGTCTGACGATAATCGGGTTGATGCTCTTGTGAAGCTCGCTCTCTTCTCCTGTTCTTCCTTCTTCATGGACTTGAGTCGTGCTGCACCAAATCAGTTTTGCACCGGGTGCGTGTTGTTTCAAGATCGCTACATAGGCTTTCATGAGTGTGGGATACTGACCTCTTGGAATTCGACCTTCCGGCCAACCATGCAAGCCGATATTGAAGTGAATGACATCGTATTTCCGAAACGCGACGACCTGTTTCAAGCCACCGTGCAGGTCTTTGCTGTTTAGATGCATGCCCGTCGTCCAGCGGTCGACATTTGCCTTATCTTTCAATCCGTGAATCACATGACTGCCATAGCCGTTCAGAATCGAGTCGCCGATCAAGAGGACGTTTGGCAGTTCTTCATTGAACGCCTCAGCCAGACGGAATTTCCACGGTGCACCGTCGGAGAAGAGCCCCAACGTTGTATCTTCTGCCTCGTCCCGCTCGGAATCTCCCTTGGCGTTGTTTTGGGCATACAGGGCAATGCCAAACAGCCAACAAATGCACAAGATCAATCCTACACAAGTATGTTGCCTTTTCCCTTTCATTTCTTCCCATTCTTGTCCTTGATTTCGAACGCTGCAAATCGCTCGGTTGTTCGCACCGCCTTTTCGTAAAACATGCTGCCAACTCACGGCGAATTTCGCAATCCGTTCAGTCCCGGGTGGTTCTTGGGCAGTTTGTAGATCCGGAATACGCGACCCGGACCGGGAATGTGGAAATTCATCACGACCGTGCCGTCGGAGGCCAGCTCAAACACTCGTTTATTGTACGAGTTCACCACCAGTGTATTGCCGTTGGTACAGTTCCGCGTGGCGGTCTGTCAGTCTTTTCCGCCATCTACGCGCTTGATTCCGCAGTCATCTGCGTCTACTTCGCATGAGAGACCGTCTGCCGTCCTTGTATGGGAAATCCTCTTTCAAACCGATGTCGCTGGTATCGATTTGCCGAAATCCCAGTGCCAGGGCGGGCGAATCAGGTTTGAGGCGATAATCGCCGTTCTTCCGATCGACAAACAGCGGATCGGCGTACTTGGTATGGACGTCGAGCCCCATGCGACGCCACTTCTCCAAGCCGACCTGCCGGAAAGAATACACCCCGTCCGGATTGTAGTACACGTTGTTGTCTACTCGCTTGAACGTTTCCTCATCCATTTTGCCGCGGATGTGAAAGATCGCCCCGGACGACGACCAGACGACATTGTTCTCGTACGTATAATCGTGATTGTGGATGGGTGGTTCGTCCACCGCTACGTTGGCGCGGATGTAGCCCGCGAGGATGGTGAACGGCGACAATAAATCTGGTCCGTCGAAATCGATGATGTTGTTGCTTACGACGTGGTTCACTCCGCGAACGTGCACGGCCAAACTTGTGCCGGATGTTGTAGATGATATTGTTCGTCACCGCGCAGTTGTAGACTCCGTCCATGTCCAGGTAGATCGCGGCCGAAGGGTAACCCGGGTGGCCGTTCCAGGCCATGTCATGGATCCGATTGTGGTCGATCGTGACATGTCCCCCGTCCGGCCCACCGGCGGTACAGTTGGTGTAGATCCCCGCGGCGTCACTGTCAGTGCCATCCAGCCCGACCCGCCAGATATCGTTGTAACTGACGGTCTGACGCTTTACATAGAGAGACTTGAAGCCATTCGAATCGACGTCATGGATGAGATTGTGCCGAATCACGTCTCCGACGCTATTCCGCACATAGATCCCTTCCCCCACGTGATGCACGTGGTTATTTTCGATGACGTTGTCGCGGTTGTTGCCGCCCACGAAGCGGACGCCTCCACTAACCGTCTGCGTGACGAGATTCCCGTAGATCTTGCATTCTTCGATATCGCCCTCCACGATCACGCCGTTCTGCCCGGAATTGAGAAGCCGGCAGTACTTGACGACGATGCCCCGCGCATTCCCCAAACGAATCAATCCTCCTTTGATATTCGAATGCAGCGCAAGACTGGGAAGGACCTCAATCAGGCCGTTGGAAACCATGAAAGTAAGGCCTTCGAATCGGATGTCCGTTGCGCCGTCAACGTCGATGATCCGATCCACCGCGGCCGCGACAATCGACTGATCATCAATCGGTATGCGGTGCGGTTTGTAGTAGAGCCGACGCGAGTCGGAATCCATGCAGAACTCACCGGGCCGATCCAGGAAGGACCTGGAATTATAGAGATAGAAACGGGTTGGCGTGCGAGCAGCCCACCGGTCGTCCCAGACCGTGCCCTTGAGATTTCCGGCGTACGGCTGATCCAGAGTAATGATACGGCTCTCAAAATCGACAGATTGAACCTTGATCTTCGCGGGTATCCAATGCGCCCACAAACATACGGCCGCACCTCGGTAGTCGAACCGGTCGTAGTCGGTCTCTCGAAATTGCAGATGGCTGAAGTCCCTGACAGATTCAAACTGGTAATAACCTTCATTGGGTTCTCTAGCCATGACGGCGGGCTGGTCGTTTTCATAAATCGCGTAGGTATCCTGATCGAGCTGTGTGCTGTAAATCCCCCCGCCTTCGTCTTTCCAGTCCGTTAGCGCCCGGCCACCAATCAAATTGGCGCTCCCTTTCTCGTCCCAGTTCTTGTAGACGACGGGATGTCCGCTGGCGCCCGAGTCTGGCTCTCCAAAGCGAACGGTGTCGGTGATGAAGTAATCGCCGGCCTTGAACAGAACCGTTACGTCATCGGTTCCCTTCGTATCGATGGCGCGAACTCGATCCCGGGCACCTTGCAGCGTTCGCAACGGCTGGGTCTCGGTACCGGGATTCCCGTCATCGCCTTCCGGGGAGACAAACAGCACATCTGCAACGGCCGTCCCGGAAAACACAAGCAAGAGTCCGGTGGAGATCAGTCGCACAAAAACGGACTGAAGCCGATTATTGTTCGCCGACCGTATCGATGACCGGTTTCGCATGGCATGCCTCCATTTCGTATTGACCGCCACATTCGGAAGGAACGCGCCGCCTCGTACACTTCACCACGCCGGGCCTCTGCAATTGGCCCTCGCGCAACCCGATTTGGCCGCAGATTGAGTGTTCCCGTCAGCTTAAAGGTGCCCTTGGGTACGAAGATCTTATCCCCCGCCGCGACGGCCTTCCTGAAGGCTTCCGTGTCGTCGGTTTCTCCGTCCCCTTCGGCACCGTGGTCTTTGACATTCACCACACCGTCCTCATCGAAAAAAGGGACGGGGCGGTAGTGCTTCTCGCGGAGGGTCTCGAAGGAGGGGGCGACGGCGGTGTTCCAGCAGGCAATGGTCCCCGTTGATGCAATGCCGTTGACCGCCCGCTGAATGGCAGCCGTCGAGTCTTGCACGCCCAGTGGATCGGCCGCGTAGGGTGGATTGGTTATATTGAGCAGCCCGAGCTGAAGAAGCTGATCGTTTCGATCGAACTCCTTCGGCAACTCAGCAAAGCTGTATTCGCAGGTGAACATCACGACGAACAAGAGGAAACCAGGTCGCATGGCTATTCTCCTTCTTCACCTCGTTGCCAACTCAGAATAGGCCGAATCACACGCTGTCGTCTCCCGCCACTTGTCGTTGTAGACGTAGGATAAGATGGCGACCGAAACGCCGAAGACTTTCGCGATGGCTGACAGCGATTTCATCTGGGACCCATCTTTTGGCCTAAACGCTTTGGCAGAATGCCGCGATCAGGCTCAGCCCTGCCAGAGACGCATGTCAAGGAACCTGCGATGAGCGTGGCCGTCGACACCGTAATGGGTGCCCTGCACCTCGAAACGATCGGTTTGAATCGCGTCGAAAAGCGACCTACAATGGTCCGGCAGACATGGGCGCCTTCATGGAATCGGAGTGAAGAGAAGATGGCTCTCGTCGGAAAATATCTCGCGATCGTGCTCGCCCTCGCCGCAACGAACTGTGGAATCGCAACTGCTGACCACCCATCATCCAGCACACGCCAAGGCAATGGGGATGTTGACTGCCCAGGTCAGAGCGCCTTCTCGAGTTGCGCTGGCTTGATGTGGCGACAAGCCACTGGAAGCACCAAGCCACACTTGCCCAGCGTGTAGAGCACAGGTTGCAGGCGCCCGGTACGGGACATTGGGTTGCCGTGCTGGGTGTACTTGGCCCATAACATGTATCTGCCAAGGTGAGGCGTGGTTCCATAAGGGGCCCGGTTCGCAACATCTGTTGTCACGCGAGAAAATGTGAGCCGTCGATGGATGGCGCCTGGAAAGTGCAGTGCTTTCCGCCTGTGGCGACGTTCCAGCGAGTGACTTTCACTTGAGTCCGGTCCCCGCGTTGGGAGGAGAAAATCATGAGCGTCAGATGGTGCTTGTTCCTGCTCGTCGTCAACGTTGTGGCACTCTGGCCTGGCGCCAGAGGGGTGGTTTTGGGGGCAGAGTCGCCTGACGCGATCAAGGCCCGGGAGGTGCTTGACTACGATGGTCAACAACAGTATGAGTAACACAATGCTTGTTGCACGACGCCGTCTGGTCGCCCTGTGCAAAAAGGCGATTCCGGTTCGCGCGATGTGGTTACGTGTGAACAGAATCGAACGAGCACGAATACAGCCGGATGGCAAGAACGCTGCCCCACGAATGCTTCAACGAGAATCATTTTCGTACGGCGGCCTCAATGCACAATGACAAGGCAGAGCAATCTCAAGAAGTGCGGCATTTTTACGGCAATCCATCACGCCGTCTTTCGATAGTAGTGCTTGAGTTGTCCACCCAAGCGATGGCGGCACTCCACATCTGATACCGGTATGATGTCAGGCGGCGATTCTCCTTGCTTTCGCTTGGCCTCCATCGGCAAGCTATTGGCGGGCCGTGCCAACATCAGCGGGCTGTTGTCCTTGGATTGATGCGGTCATTCCTCGTTGTCATGCGACACCATTTCATTCAGCAGGTAATCCATATGCTCCTGGCCAAACACGATGAAGTAATCCAGGCATTCTTGTTACCGTGTTTGAGTGAATCGCTCGAGGATAGCCACGGTGTTGGGCGATCGGAAGCACGCTGCGAGCTGGCGCAGGTCGGTGCACGCCAACGCGGAGGACGTGTTGTTTCTGAGGGCATACGGGTGCGAACTGCTGTGATCGGACGTTGCTGGCTTAGGACCTTCTTGTGGACCATGACGACGTGCGTTGCCGTCTGCGCGGAAAGCTTGGCGATGGACGTGCCCGACATCGCCGTCAAGCTGACGCCCCAGCCCCAGCAAACGACCTTCGGCAAAGGGCACTTCGCCCTCAGGAGCGGATCCGGGGTCGTCGGGCTTCCGGCCGGGCGTGAGCACGAGGCCTGTCGGCGGGTCGTCACGACGGCACTCAGCCGAGCCGGGTTGGTGATCCGTGCACAGGAAGCCGAGGGCAATACGTTCGTCATCGGCCAGGAGGTTGCGCTACCGCACCTGCCCACCCAAGGCCACGCTGAAGAGGCGTACGTTCTTCGCGTGACGCCCAGCGGTGTGACGGCCCGCGGCGCATCGGCCGCAGGACTCTTATACGCCGCCCAGACGCTGCGGCAGTTGCTGCGGATGTCGTCCGCCAGTGGCCGTCTTGGGTGTCTGACAATCGTAGACTATCCCGAGTTCTCGATGCGAGGTTTGTACATCGAAGGTGGACAGGAACGCTTTGGTCGGATCGTCGCCAAGGACTATCTTCTGGAGCAAATTCGGAGACTGGCCGAATTCAAGATGAACGTGCTGGTCGTCGAATGCTACAACCTGTTCCCCTACGCGTCGTTTCCCGCCTGCGCCGACGAGGGTACGCTTTCGGAAGAGGACTGCCGGGAGATCATTGCCGAAGCCAAGCGATTCCACGTTACCATCATCCCGTCGCTTCAGACGCTGGCTCAGGCGTCCGAACTCGTATGGGCCTGCGAGGAAGGCACCCCGTATCGTGAGGTCCCGGCCCCCGGACTGATATGTCCTTCCAACCCCAACGTCTATCCGTTCATCAAGGGGCTCTATCGAGACCTGCTTACATGGTTTGATAATGCGACCGTCATCGGCGTCGGCTGCAGCGAGATCGACATGCAGTGGAAGGAGCGATACTGCCCCGCGTGTCGGCGGAGGATCGAGTCCGGCGCGACGGTTCGCGACCTCCTTCTGGGCCATGCGGTGAAGTGTATTGAGGCAGTCCACGAAGTATCCGTCGAGTTGGGACGGCCCGTCCGGCCGATGATGTGGGGAGATGAGTTCTATATGTACGGCCCGGGCAAAGACTGGGTCGGCATCGAGCAAATCCCCAAAGACACCGTGATCGGCTACTGGAAGTATTGGCCCGAATACTCCGGCATCCAGGGCCTGTTGGAACGGGGCTATGATGTGATGGGCATCTCAGCCATGTATAACCACTGCTTCTACCTGGCCGATCTCTCGCCGGAGGATCCCCCCAAGTCCTGGCCCTCCATGGAGCAGACGGGAACGCGGAACATTTCCGCCATGCTTCGGGAGGCGGATGCAGCGAGGCGGGCAAGCTCGGATGGCGAATTCTGGGGCGTCGCCACAGCGTCTTTTTCGAAACATCGCTTAAGGGCCTTCGATTCAATCTGGTACGGCTTCGCTCTCAATGGACACGCGGCGTGGAGCTCTCCTCAGCACCTGGTGGAGGACTATCAAGACTCCTTCACGCGGGCCTTTACCCGGCACTACTACGATGCGCGGACAGATGAGGCCGCTGACGCCTTGGCCCATGTTTACGTGCGGCTGGATCGGTGTAAGTCACGGCTTGAACAGGCAAACCAGACGCTTGGCGACGTGGTCGGCGTGTACGACACGCAGGAGGCTGGCTACCAGGGCAACACGCTCATGGAGGCTTTCCGCAGGTGCAATCAATTGGTGTCACCTGAAGGCAAACCGGAGGCGGTTCTGTCAGAGATTGGGGACGCCGCACGTACCGTCATGGAACAAGCCGGTAAGTTGACGGCGATCATTGACGCGCAGAAGCCACACGTGGGAGCCGTTTCCGAGTTGGCCGACCTGTGGCTCGCGGGAGAGAAGATCGCGTCTCATGCCCAGCGGCAACTTCTGATGATCGATGCACAAATTGCATTGATGCAAGCGAAGGGCCAACCGGCTGAGTTCGTACGCGGGCAAATCGCCCGCGAGGCAAAGCGTTGGACGGCCCACCGGGAGAGGATGGAGCGCGTCCGGCGTCGTTCGGACCACCTGAACTCCAAGGGCGACCCACTGGGACTGGCGGTCCTGTTGCGTGACATTGCCGCCATCGAGACACACCTCAAGGATGTTGCCGCCACAGGCGGGCCAACGATGCAGATCGCAGAGCGGAACGTGCTGCTGAACGAAGACTTCGAGACGCTCGACTCGACGAAGTGGATCATCCTGAACGATCCTCGCGTCGCCGATGGTCATCTCGAAACGCGTGCGCCCGGAGGGTGGGACAACTACTGCGGCATTGCGACGCGGCAGGCCTTTGATCTGGAGGATGATCGGCCGTTGGTGGTGGAGTTTGAGTTGACGCCGCTTGAGATGGGCCTCGACAGCCAACTACTCGCCTCGGCGACGGAGACCGGTGTGGTCTCTTACCGGTTTTCGTTCTACGGGCCGATGAATTGCTTCGGTATCTACACGCAAAGCTCTGAGAGGCTCCAAGAGACCTGGGTGGACCCGGAGTCCGGCTGGAAGCCACGGGCGTTCAGCCCACCGGTAAAGATCAACGCGAGCTACCTGGTGAGGGCTGAAATCACGCAGCGAACGTGGCGCGTGATTGTCCGGGAGCGTGCACAGGGGCATCTCCAGCCGCCACTCTGGGACACGGGCTCGGTGCCGATGGACAAGCTGGCACGCACACGACTCATCTTCGCCGACGTGGAGCCCGACGGCGGCACGGGCGCCTCGCGTTGGGGCCCCATAGCCATCTGGCGAGCGCCGTGAGGCCTCAATGAGCGACCTGTTTCTGTAGATCGTCAGGATTCCGTCGGGCGAATGGTTAGCAGAAACTTGGCGGCCAGATCACACCAACGATCGCCGGCGAGTTCTCGGGCAAACCCATTGACAGGAGTTCCGCCGTCCTGCAATACCGTTCCCAGACGATCGTGCATGAGGCTCTTCACGTCGTCTTCGACTTCGTCGTACCACGCGCGGGCTAGACGACCGGAGAACAGGTTCGCCAAGGCGGCCTTGGGCTGCGGAGCGCGTACCTTCATTAACCAGCCTTCCCCATAGGGGTCTTGCGCGACAACTGAGGGCGAGTTGATCGCCTGCTCGTTGACCTCAAGCACTTCGCCACGTACCGGCGACAGCACGTCCAGAATGTCACCATTCACGCGAACCTGCCAACCTCGCTCTCCTTGGTCCAACTTCCTACCTAGCGATGGCAGCATGAAAGCTGTTGGTTCACCGATCAGGCACCCGGCAAAATCGTCCATGCCAATCTTGAAAACGCCGCGCCCTTCGGGAAGGGCCCAGGTGTGGCCGCGGTGCACGGAAAACCCCTCCGGCAACTGGAACCAAGCGATTTTCTGCCGCGTAAGTCGCCGGCTCTGCCTGCGGCAATGCCGTCCTGCGCTGAGCGATCCGGTAGAGCAATACTGCAAAGGGGATAAATATCAGCCCGTACACGATGACCAGTAGATATTCGATGCCTTTGGTGGCGAACATCGTGCTCCAGGACTTCGACCCTTCCATTACCTGGCCCGCGGTGAGCGTTGCCGTGACACTTGTCATCTTGTGAGCCGAATGGCAATCAACACAGAGAGGAGCGTCGCCACCCAGGTACGCGGAATGGCCAACTCCCATACCGTCGCTCGTCTTATCGATCAATTGGTGGCACTCCCAGCACGCCCGTTCGATTTCTCGCACGTACTCCCGCCGCGTGGGGAAGGTGCGCGGGCCGAACACCCCCTTGAATTCCGGGTGGCTTCCATGGTGACACTCGATGCAGGCCAATTTCGCGTGCGCGGAGCGAAAGTAAGCGGCGACATCGACATAGGGCAACACCTCCACTCCATCGCTAAACCGGATCGGTAAGAAGGTGATCAGTTGCTGGCCATGGCAAGCGACACAGCGTTCATTGGGCACCTGAGCGAAGGCCGTGCCCAACATCAGGAACGCGAATACCAAAGGCAATGGCCAGTGCGGGAACCGCCTCGCGTCGCCACCGACGCGATCCCGTGGCTTGGATAGTAATACTCGGTGCAAGCATGTTGTTGCCTTCTCGTGCTGTTTTGTGATATCAAGCGAATGACGCCCCTCTCACGCGACACGGGTCGCCGGTGCCGCGCGATGCGATTCCCGATCGTCGTGCCGTGCCCACGCCGGTGGCTCGCCGAGCACCGGCATACGCAGGATGATCCAGCGAAGGGTCCAGATCTCCGCGCTGAGAACGCCGGCAGTTACCACCACTTCCATCCAAGTGGGGACGTAGTGATTGGAGTCATACCACTTGAAAGCAATGACGGAGATATTCAAACGGTTCACGATTACGCCAAGGACGGTCACCAACGCCGCGATTCGAACAACGCCGCCCCATTGTTTGACGGCTCCTACCAGCAAGAGTACCATCGGGCGCCGCGACCAGGCCTAGCACTTCGAACAGGTACCATGCTGCCCAGCCTCCGGAAAAATATTGCCACATTCGTCCGTGCATGAACTTCAGAACTTCCAAGAACAGATAGACAAACATCACGGCTGCCGCGATCCGCGCTAATCCAAATACGATTGCGTCGTGCGTCCGTTCCAACTCGGGGCTAACCCGATGGTGGAAGACTCGGTGCGAGATAGTCCCCTCGAAGATGACCATCGTCAGTCCCGCGAAAATGCTGGATACGAAGAACATGATGGGGATGCTCTCCGAGTACCACAGTGGGTGAATTTTTGTCTTGGCCATCAAGAACAACGCGCCTAACCCTGCCTGGTGAAGTGTGGAAAGCGTGATGCCGAGAATCACGGCCCCGACCGTGAGCGTCCGCAGCAGCTTGTGAACGCGACGCCAACCCAGCCATTCCGGGATGGCTGGCGAGAACTCGATAAAAAGGGCCGTCATGTAAAGCGCGAAATGCCAGGCAACGAGAAACAGGACGGAACTGACGCCGAACGAGTTGCCGATGATCGGGTTGACGACATTCCACGGACGACCCAAGTCCAATAGCAGCGCGCCGGCGTAAAATACGTAGGCCAGGAAGCCGTTCAATACCGTGACGCGTACAATCGGGTGATACTTCTCAAGGTGGAGAATGTACACCATGAAAGTGATCACATAGGCCCCCCCGGCAAGTGCTACGCCGGAGACAACATCGAATCCGATCCAGATGCCCCACGGGTACTCCTGGTTCGAGATTGGTGACCGCACCGATCCCGCGAGTGAAACGGTAGAACAGGATCACGGCGGTGGCCAGCATGATGACCACGGAGATCACATTGAACGGTGTAAGAACCCTCCCTTTCGGACGAAGCTCGTGCAAAAGAAATCTCATCGTCCCGCCTGCGCTGGGCGAGTAGTCCGATATCGGAACGGAAGTCGTCATCGATCACGCCTCGTGGGAAAGTTCGTTGTCCTCTTCTGACTGCTTGCTCTTCGAACGCTTGGTTGCCAGATACAGGGCCAGCAAGAAAGCAGGCCAAAGCGTATCAACAACGGGTACAGAGCTAAGGAAACCCAACGTGTGTTCGGGAACCGGTACTTCGTCCAATTGGGTCGGGAATCCCAGTTCCTCAAACGGTACAGGTGACAGATACAGAAACGCTGTACCGCCCGCCTCGCGTTCTCCGAAGATGTGCGTGACATACTTGCCGGGTGCCCCGTAGATGCGCTCGCGAGCGGTCTCCAACAACGCCTCCCGCGGGCCGAAGGTGAGCGCGTCGTTGGGACAGAACTCGACACACGCCGGTGGCTGATTCTGTGACGCGCGTTCCCAACACATGCGGCACTTCAGAATCCTGGGGAATGGACTGTGGTACTCGAATTTGGGCATGTCGAAGGGACAGCAAAGCATGCAATACCGGCAGCCCATGCACTTGGACGCTCGCCAGACGACCGGACCTTCCTTCGTCTTCAGCATGGCTTTCGTCAAACATGCGGACGTACAGGCGGGGGTCAGGCAGTGCAAGCACTGCCGTTTGACGTGGACCAGACCCTTGTCCGTCCGGTAGCTGTTGACCACAGTCAGTTGCTTGTCCGAGGTCTTTTTCTTCGTGTCCTGCTCCTCGTCGGACGTCACTGGCGGCACGGGCAACCCGTTCACGTGGGCACACACTTGTTCGCATCGCCGGCAACCCTTACACCTCGTCAGGTCGACGAGGACGCCTACCGTATCACCCGGCTCGGCCGTGGAGGCCCCCGCGCAACGTGCCCCCGCCAGGGATGCAAGCCCCGCTCCGCCAAGCACTTTCAAGCAGTGTCGTCTGTCCACAACTCCTCTCCTATCTTGTTCTTCACGTCAAGGCCGGCACCGGGCAGCAGAGTTTTTGCATAAAAAACGGCGCTGTGCGGGCAGCCTCCATTCGCAACACGACTAGCGCCACGAGCAGCCGAATGCTGATGACGATCAGTAATGGCTTTCCAGCCCGGTGCCATCCCTTGCCCATCCAGCTTGCCACCCGTCCATATCACACCCACCTTTTGGCGACGAACCTATATCGAAACCTATGTCGCGCTTATAGCAAATACCGTTCCCAATTCGCTGCGAGCGGCGGCAATCACCGATAACCCTTTGAAACCAAAAGGACTTCGGAACGGCACTCAGAATTCCCAGCGGCATCCGATCTCTCCATGATTGTGTAAAAATTCATCAATGGTGTTGTCATATTCAGCGCATCGGTGATCTCTGAATCCACTCCTAGAGCAAGTTCAGGTAGTTGGTACCTGCGAGCATTGCAGCAAGTGACACACCGTTTCGCCCCCAAGCCGTGAATCCGGAGTGGCGGCTAACAACGCGGTCGAAGATTCTCGCGTTCTCTAGCGAATCGCAGTCCGTGTTAGAGCGTTCTCAGTTTTGAAAGTGTTGTTTTCGGGGTCCGGTCGCAACCTTCCCAAAATTCCGTACAGCGTTGCTTCCGCCACCACCCCACCGAGAGCAACTTCAAATCGCCAAATCCTTGTGCTGCTTCGACTTCCTTCATCGCAAGAACAGAGAATGGTTATCAAGAGGGTTGTGCACGGGGAGCCTGACGATGTAAGATCCAGGTAAGCACTGGACGATGGATGAAATGGACCCTCGCTACCGAGTCTCAGGTACGTCTCTGATCATCACACCTGCGTTGTTGGTGTTCCACCAGATCCTGGAAGGAAACATCGACCACATGTTGCAGATCGCGCAGGTTCCGTCCCGGTTGAGACCTCACTGCAAGACACACAAGATGCAGGAAGTCATTCGCTTGCAGCTGACGAAAGGCGTGGCCAAGCACAAGGCGGCGACTTTCGCGGAAGCAGAGATGCTTGCGGAAGCGGGAGCCAACGACGTTTTGCTCGCCTACCACGTAGTGGGTCCTAACGTGGCTCGAGTCGTCAGATTCCTGGAGACGTATCCCGATGTGGCTTTCTCGGTCATTGCAGACCACGGTGGCCCGATCACCGAATTGGGGAAGGCCGTATCGGCGGCCCACCGTTCCATCGAGGTGTTGCTCGACATCGACACAGGCCTACATCGCACGGGAATTCAGCTGGGGTCGATGGCAACCGAACTCTACCGGACCATCATCGAAACCGCAGGGCTGCAGCCTGGCGGGTTGCACTATTACGATGGACAAAACCACCAGGTTGATGTCGGCCTGCGGCGCTGCGCGTCAACGCGGTGTGGGACTCGATTGCCGATTTTCGTGATACACTCCTGGAGCAGGGCTACCCGGTTCCGCGGATCGTCGCGGGCACCACGGGCTCCTTTCCCATTCTCGCGTCGATACACGATCCGACGATGGAACTTTGCCCCGGTACCTGCGTCTTTCACGATGTCGGCTACGGCGAGACCTTTCCCGATCTACCGTTTGTACCGGCTGCGCTGTTACTTACCCGCGTGATCAGCCGACCGACGGCAGACCGCGTGACCTTAGACCTGGGCTACAAGGCAGTCGCCTCGGACCCACCTTTTGACCGTCGCGTCACGTTTCCCGACATTCCCGATGCGCAAGTCGTTCTACAGAACGAGGAACACCTGGTAATTCACACGTCCCGTGCCAAGGAACTTCAGCCGGGAGATGAGATGCTCGCCATACCTTTCCATGTTTGTCCTACATCGGCACTACAGAAACAAGCCTATGTCGTGCGTAATGAACAGGTTGTCGAGCGTTGGGACATCGCCGCCCGCGATCGCCAACTGACGATTTGAACGAACACCATCTTGGACGAGTTCTTATGTTCGTGGAGGAGACTGTGTAGCAGGCACTGCAGTTGGCGTTTCGGGGTCAGCGCCATTGGCGCAAGAATCGCTGGTCCAGCGCAGGGAGCTTCCGTCATTCACTTGGAGGACACGATACCATGTCGCGAATTCTCTGCACTCGCACACTGCTGGCTTTCGGACTGGTGCTTTCTGGTGGCTGTGCTTCGAAACCATCTGCACTTCCCGCAACCGCCGAATTCACCAACAGCATCGGCATGAAGTTCGCTCTGGTCCCGGCTGGCGAGTTCATGCGTTCCCAACACAAAGTGCAAATTACGAAGCCCTTCTACCTGGGCGTAACCGAGGTGACACAAGAACAGTATGAGAAGGTGATGGGGGAGAATCCAAGCTGGTTTTCAAGTAAGCGAGACCGTGCTCCTCAAGCTCAGGGAATGGACACGTCCCACTTCCCGGTCGAGCAGGTCAAATGGGGTGACGCCGTGGATTTCTGCGAGAAGCTATCGGCAAAGGAAGGTGAGCAATATCGTCTGCCTACGGAAGCCGAGTGGGAGTACGCATGCCGGGCGGGCACCACGACCAAGTGGTGCTTCGGTGATGACGAGGTGAGCCTGAAGGAATACGGCTGGTACATAGGGAACGCTGACTTGAGGCCCCATCCGGTCTCACAGAAGAAGGCGAACGCCTGGGGGCTGTACGACATGTATGGAAACGTGTGGGAATGGTGCGCGGATTGGCATGACACGGACTACTATTCCAAGGCGCCGCCCAGCGATCCACCGGGCGCTGCTGAAGGCTCGGTCCACGTGCTCCGGGGCGGTAGCTGGGACTGCGCGGCGTCGTTCTGCACGTCGGCGAACCGTGTCACGGTCCGGCCGTTCGCGCGCCTTCTACCTGGGCTTCCGCGTGGTCGCAGTTCCGTCAGCCAGCTTAGCGAGTCATGAGAGCGGAGCCGAGCGTGGAGGCCGCTAAGGCCGCTGGACGGAGCCCTGGCGTTGGCCCCCGACGAGAACGATCTGGTTTCCGACATCACCGACGTGCTCATTGACGGCGTGATGCTCAACGCCGCCGACCAGGGAATACGACTCCTTTCCCGCGGCACCGGGCGTCTCGATCGCGTCGTGATCCGTAACGTGACGGGAACCGATCCTTTTGGCGTTGTCGGAAACGGCGGAATCGACAGCCAAGAGAACGTCTGAAGACCTTGCCACCGACCGTCAAGTTCTTGCCCGTCACAGATTGCCTCACCTCCGGCTTGCGGAAATCCTGACGCATACCGCTCAGGTCCAACTCGTCCAACCACATGGTCAAACTTCCTAACGTGCTGGCCCGAGAATCGAGGCGTGTTTCGGTGTCGGACACCGCTGAGATCTTCTGCCCCGATCCAAGATCCGATTGAGCGCTGAGGATGCGCGCTGAGGGCGCTGTCATCTGCGCATCGACACACGTTTCAGCGGGATTCGGCTTGAACGATCGCCGCACGCTGGCAGTTGGCACTCGGTCGCCTGCCCGCATCCCTCCGCCGAGTCCATTACGGAACGGATACTGGCGAGCGTGTTTCCTGGACGCGGCTCCGGGAATCGCGGTGAGACAGCTCGCGCGTCGGTCGAGCTCACGATCGCCCGCCACGCCGGCGCTTTACCGAGACCGAATCCGCAGGGGTGGTGGCCAACGAATGTACGGAGAATCGTAGCAATTTGAACTCGGCGCGGGTAGGATGTCAGAGCCACGAACAGTTGAAGCTTGGAAACGGTCCAGTCGGAATCCACTTGGGGAATGCCAGACAAATGATAAGGGATGAGTAGACATGAAAGGTTCTTTCAATCGTCGCCGATTCTTGATCGGCGGAGCCGCCGCTCTCACCAGTTCAGTCGCTCTGCCGATGTTCGTTCCACGCACAGTGTTCGCCCAAGGGGATCGACCCGGCGCAAATGATCGCATCGTCGTCGGGGCTATTGGGTGCGGGTTCCGTGCTCG
The DNA here is from genome assembly GCA_963700575.1 of uncultured Planctomycetota bacterium. Lineage (GTDB taxonomy): Bacteria > Planctomycetota > Planctomycetia > Pirellulales > Pirellulaceae > JAJRVM01. The sequence goes on from CAVOYC010000024.1 coordinate 138,339, forward strand.
TTTGCTCATGGATCAACTTCCCGAGGTCGCTCAGTTGGTCGCGATTGCCGACTGCAATGTCGATCAAGCGTTCAAGTTCCGTCGAAGAACGCAACGCCAAGTGGGACATCTACAGTGGTCACTATCGTATCGTTGACCGAAAGGATATTGACGCGGTCATGATGACCGGTCAGGAATTTCAACGCGCGTTGCCGTGCATTCAAGCGGTGCAGTCCGGCAAAGACGTCTACGCTGAAAAGCCGTTGACCCTGTATATCCAAGAGGGCCGAACCATGATCGAACACGTGCGCAAACATCAAGCGGTGTTCCAGGTCGGCACTCAACAGCGGTCCATGGAAATGAATCGGGTCGCTTGTGAATTCGTCCGCAATGGAGGTCTCGGCAAGCTCACAAAGGTCCAAGCGGTCAACTATCCCGGCGTGGATGTGACGCCTGAAATCGACTCAGACGGCCCCGGGAACATTCCTCCCGGCTTCAATTGGGACCTCCATTTGAATCAGAGTGTGTGGCGTCCTTGTGTCCCGAACGCAATCGCCGGGCGCAACTACGTTGGCGGTGAAATGACCAACTGGGGCGCTCACGGAGTGGACCAGATCCAATGGGCACTTGGCAAAGACGATACGCTTCCGACGGAATTCAAACTGCTTAGCTCCGGGAAAGGATGGGAACGTTGTCGCCACCTACGCCGATGGAACTCAAGTCTTTTTTGAGCTTCCGACTTCCGGTCCCATGGGTGGAGCGATCTTCATTGGCGAAAAGGGAAAGATGGAAATCAACCGGAACAAGTTCACGTCCAACCCCAGCTGACATTCGGGAAACACTGCTCAAGAAAGGTGGACGAGGCCGAAGAGGAAGTGAAATGGTCTGATCAAACGGCCCTGTGGCAGGCGCGATGGCATATGCAGAATTGGCTTGACTGCATCAAGACTCGTGAACGGCCCCACGCCGATATTGAAATCGGACACCGTTCGGTCGCGTTTTGTCATTTGGTCAACATCACACGGTATCTTGACAGAGTCGGTGAAACGTTGAGATTCGACCCGGTGTCAGAACGCTTCATCGATAACGAGGAAGCCAACTCTTGGAACGATCGAGCTCGTCGAGCAGGCTACGAACTTCCTGAAGTTTGAGAACTGTCACTCTGGGAAACGTCAGAGCTGTCTCTTACGACATTCTTGACTCTTTTGCGCGAGTTGTCGACAGCATGGCGGGCCCCCTTCACCGCAACGCGTTGGAGCGCGAATACCGATCGCGGTTGGATTTCGTCTTCGGCTGGAGCCAAACAAGAAGTAGATTCAATCACCAAACTACGCTCGCGAGAGATATCGAGAGGAACACGGAACCATGCATTATCGACGGATAAGAGTAGTTGTTCTGGCAGCCGTTCTGCTCTGGACGTTGGACAACGGGCTTCGCGCGGATGACGCGACGCACCCGCTGCACCACATCAATACGGCCTTTGAAAATGCTTCGCCGTTGTGGTGGGAAATCGACGCGGAAGGCGTCGTCCATGTCCATCTGGTCTACGACCAGGAACGCGGCGCTCCCAATCGGGCGAACGGACACTGGAACTTTCGGATCGATGCGGAACCGGGTGCGGATCTGACGATCATGCTGGGCCCGTTCGCCAACATCTACAACGGCAAACTCGGCACCGCGGTTCGCGAACCGGCGACGACCTTCGTCTCGGATGATGGGAAAGCAGTGGCGAGCGGTCAAGATGGAATATGTCGAGCCGGATCATCGGCGGCTGAAGGTGCACATGAACGGCCCCTCGCTCTATGTGGCTCGCCTGCAACCCTATCGCATCTCCGACTTGGAGAAACTGAAAGCCGACATCGCCGGCGATGCGATGGTCGAAATCACGACGATCGGGCACACGGTGGAAGGTCGCGAGCTGGAGATGATCCGAGTGGGATCTCCCGACGCTCCGCACCGCGTGCTGATTCGAGCTCGGGCTCACCCCTGGGAGCCCGGCGGCAATTGGGTGTTGGAGGGGCTGATTCGTCGCTTGCTGCGGGACGATGACGTGGCACAGCAGTGTCTGGCCACCTACTGCCTGTACGTGATGCCGATGGCCAACAAGGATGGTGTCGCCCGCGGACGGACTCGCTTCAACATGAACGGCAAGGACCTCAACCGCGACTGGCTTCAACCGGCCGATCCAACGCTTGGCTCCGGAAAACGCCGCGCTCGAAAAATGGCTCGAGGCGATGATCGCGCGGGGGCAGCGTCCCGATCTGGCCATCGACTTCCACAACGATGCCTCGGGCAAACTGCATTTTCCCCGCTCGGAGACCGACGATGCTCGATGGGAAGGCTATCTGACGAGTCTGAAGCGTTTCGAAGAGATATTGCGAGCGAATTCGTGGTTTCACGGAAGGCAGTTCGACGGGGATCTCCCCGACCATTGCCGGAGGGTTGCAGAAACGATACGGAATCCCCGCGTGTATTCACGAATTGAACGCCGACTGGATCGCCGGACTGGATGATTATCCGAGTGCCGCCAACTGGAAGAAATACGGCGAGCAGCTCAGCGTCGTCTTCTGCAAGTACTTCCAGCAGTAACACGACGATAGGGCCGCAGTTCATCTTTTGTTCGTCGCACGTTTGGCTATTGCGATCAGTAGTTCGCGCGAACCGCGATCGTACCCGATTTGCCGGTAAGCCGAATTACCTCCTGTTCATTGTCAAAATCCTTCCAGTTCTGGCCGTCGACCTCGACGGTCCTGATTAACACATGGTGCCGAATTGGGCTGGCTACGTGTGGCGCAATTGGCCAGAAAACCCCCCTTCTTCGCCCTCGACTTCAAACATGCAATGGTTCGGTGTCCTGCAAATGTGTGAGCATTGTGGATTCTGACAGATCAGGGCCTTATCATGATGGAAAACGCGTTTCGCCAGTTTTGGGGGATCGTCAATGATGTTATCGGACTCTGACTTCAGCCAGCTCTCCAACCGCCTGGTCCGCCAAAGCCGAGCAGATAGTTCGCTGATGAGTCCTACGAGGGGGAACTCGACGTTAAGAAGTGTGGGCAATCGCAACATCAAGAGATGCCTCGCCATTGCCTCGAGCGGCGGGGCGGCAGAACGCGGTCAACCACGCGCTCGCCTCTTTCAACACTTCTTGGGACTACTCTTGTTGTGTAGCACTTTTTGCCTTGTCGGTCGCCTGGCCTCTGCCGAAGTGCAGGAGTTGTTCGCCTGCCGCTTCCCGAACTCCTCGCTCGCCAAGCCGTGGAAGACGATTGGCGGCACGTGGCAAGTCCTCCAAGGCGTTCTCAAACAGGTGGATGCGGGACTCGATGATCCTAGCAAGGCAGTCCTGATTTTCGACGACCGCGTTGAGTTGTCGTCCGGAATTGAGCTGACCGCAAAGTTGCGTTTGGATACGTGGAAAGGTGACGATCAGGCCCGCGCCGGCATAGGACTGTGTTGCGATCCTGAGACCGGTTGCGGACTGAATCTTGCGTTCCACCGCGGGCAACTGCAGTTTGTACACGACTACGTCGCCTGGGCACCCGGCTGCGCGTTCTCGTACCAGACCGGGGTGTGGTATTGGATGAAACTCTGCAAGACCTCATACGGACTGCGCGGCAAAGCTTGGCGCGATGGCGAGCCGGAACCAGACAGCTGGATGGTTGAGTGGACGGCGTGTGATCCATCTCTTGTGGGTTATCCTGCCCTGCTTGGCTCGTCGGGCGGTCCGGGGGTTAGCGGCACCACGGTCTCTTTTGCGGAGTGCCGGGTGGTGCGAGTCGGTCCCAGTCCGACGGCGTTTTATACGAAAAAATCGACATGGCAGGAAACGATGTCGGCCAGCTTTGACTCGCTCAAGCGGCAGAGTGATGCGGCGGCAGGTCCGGCCGGCCAATGTCAGAACGTGCAAACCGAAATCCTCTGGCGATGAGGACGATGACGTCGACAACTACGACGCCTGCTACCTGCCGGACGAGCGGATCCTGTTCGCGTCGTCAGCGTGTTTCCAGTCGGTCCCGTGCGAGCGACGGTGCGACGAAGTGGCCAACTTTTGCGTGATGAACCGTGACGGCTCGGGGATTCGCCGGCTCTGCTTCGACCAGGATCACAACTTCTATCCTTCGGTCATGGCTGACGGCCGCATCCTCTACACGCGCTGGGAATACACCGACATCGCACACGCCTTTACAGGTCGGCTGATGACAATGAATCCCGACGGGACGGGGCAGCGAGCTCACTATGCCAGCGGCAGTTTTTGGCCCAACCGCATTTTCTACGCTCGGCCCGTTCCCGGTTCACCAACCAAGTTCGTGGGGATTGTCACGGGGCATCACGGCACGGCACGGGCCGGCGAACTGGTGCTGTTCGATGTGGCTCGCGGCCAGCGTCAGGCGGAAGGTGCCGTACAGCGGATCCCCGGGCGTGGCAAACCGGTCGAGGCGGTCATGGTCGACAACCTGGTTGATGCTTCCTGGCCGAAGTTCCTCCATCCGTATCCGCTCAGCGACAAGTACTTCCTAACCGCCTGCCGACCGAATCCACAGTCGTCCTGGGGCATTTACCTGGTCGATGCGTTTGACAACATGCTCTTGCTCTGCGAGCAGGATGGCTGCGTGCTGTTCGAACCGGTGCCCGTGCGTAAGACACCTTGCCCGCCGTCCATTCCCGAACGCGTGAATCTTGCCAGTCGGGAGGGAACGGTCTATTTGAAGGACCTGTACCTCGGCGGAGGTCTGCAAGGCGTGCCACGCGGCACGGTACGGAAACTGCGAGTTGTTCACCTACCACTTCAACTACTATGGCACGTCAGGCATTGAAGATTATGTCGGCATGGACGGCCCGTGGGATGTTCGTCGCGTGTTGGGCACCGTACCGGTGGCTGAGGACGGTTCGGCCTACTTTACTGTGCCGGCTAATACACCGATTGCCCTGCAACCGATGGACGCCGAAGGGAAGGCCGTTCAGTTAATGCGGAGCTGGTTCACTGCGATGCCGGGCGAAACCGTCACCTGTGTCGGCTGCCATGAGCGTTCCAATAACGCCCCGCCGAGTGCGGTGGCTGGGCTGCCGACCGGAATGCCGGCTCGGATCGAACCGTGGCGCGGACCGGTGCGTGGTTTCAGCTGGGATCGCGAGGTGCAGCCGGTATTGGATCAGTACTGTGTCGGTTGCCACGACGGCGAATCGCGGCCGGGCGAGGCTGTGGCAGTCGATCTGCGGCGCGCAGAGCCGAAAAGTATGCCGCTGTCGCCGTTTCCGTTCCCGCCTTCCTTCTACCAATTGCGACGCTATGTGCGCAGCCCCGGCCTGGAAGGTCCGAGTGTCATCCCCGTGGGGGACTACCATGCCGACACTAGCCCGTTGGTGCAAATGCTCCGCAAAGGCCATCAGGGCGTCCGGTTGGATGACGAGGCGTGGGACCGCCTAGTAACGTGGATCGACATGAATGCGCCAGCGTATGGGACTTGGTTGGAAATACCAACGGTCCGCAAGCGGCAGCAGTATCTCGAACAGCCAACCGAATTCTTTACCGCCTGGCTGCGACCCTCGTCGGTCAGCGAGATTCAGCACTTTCGTCAGCGGCGCATGGAGCTGCTGCAACGATATGGTGGGTGGGCTGACGACCCGGAAGCCATCCCCGACTTGACGCATGAGCGCGTTAACCCACGGATGCCCGCACCGCAAGAACGGTTCACCCCTGTCGCCGCGCCAGCCGGCTGGCCGTTTGACGCTGAGGAGGCGCGACGTCGCCAAGCCGCGGCGGGATCGCCTACTCAGTTGACAATCGATTTGGGAGCCGGTGTCGATCTGGATCTAGTGCGCAGCCCCGCGGGAGAATTTGTCTTGGGTGACCCGTCAGGCTATCCCGACGAGCGGCCAAAAGAGGTGGTAACAATTGCACGTCCGTTTTGGATCGGTGCATGCGAGGTGACAAACCAACAGTTTCAGCAATTCCGTCGTTCGCATGACAGCGGCTCCGAGCCGATGCTGTGGCTCAAGTGGCACCCCGGCCACTTCGCCGCACTGGATCAGGCCCAACAACCCGCCTGCCGTATTTCGTGGCTGGAAGCTGTTGCGTTCTGCGATTGGCTGTCGCGGAAAACGGGCCGAAAATTCACACTTCCGACCGAAGCCCAATGGGAATGGGCTTGCCGTGCCGGAAGTGATGCGCCGTGGAGCTTCGGCGCATCAGCGAACGATTTTCCATCCTTTGCGAATTTGGCCGATTCAAAATTGCTGGACCTGGGCCGGCAGGCTGCCATGGAAAAAGTCAAGCCGTTCTGCGCCAGCGAATTGTTGGACGATGGACAGATGGTCTCTGCGCCGGTCGGGTCGTACCAACCCAATGCCTGGGGCATCTATGACATGCACGGCAACGTCGCTGAATGGACCGCCAATTCTGATCTGTCCTATCCGTTCCGTGCCGACGACCGTCGGCACGCCGATGCTGAGACGCGAAAAGTCGTCCGCGGCGGCTCCTGGTACCACCGCGCTGACCTGTCCCGCTCCGGTTGTCGGCTGAGTTTCCACCCGTGGCAGCGTGTGTTCAATGTCGGCTTCCGTGTCGTTTGTGAAATGGACTGACTGACTGACTGACCGTATGCTGGTCCAAGGCGTCTTTGCTGAACACCTGTCAACATAATCGGGGCGAAGGCACGGCTGTGCAGATTCGGGGGCTCGAGATCGGCATTTGGATTGATTCGGATCACCCGCGACCTCCACCGGGATCTCTCTTGCCCGTATGTCCGGCTTATTGGTGGTGGGACTTAAGACGCGCTCCGGTGCCATTTCGCAAGCCAAGCTGCGAGCTGTCCTTTTCGTGTGACCTGAAAGTACCGACGGCTGAGCGATATGCTCAGGCCGAAGTCTACATCTGCGCCACTTCCTGTTTCGAGACCAGCGATCCAACCGGCAGTTCTGGTTCGGTGCCGTGTTGTTTGCCGGTGCCCTTGTGGTCCACAGCCTTCTTGGCTGGGAAGTCATGAACGTCGTCATACTGATATCGCTAGTGGCAGCGGTGGTTACAATACTGGGTGGTTTCGCAGCCGTTGCCTATACGGACACGATTCAGACTGTGATCATGATCCTGGGTTGCACGCTAATGCTGTTCCTGGGGCTGGACAAGGTTGGCGGTTGGGATGAACTGATGATCAAGGCTGGGAGTCAGATGCATGTTGCGGGTCCGATCGATGACCCCAGCTATCCTTTTTGGGGTATCATTGTGGGAGTGGTCTACGGCGGCCTTTTCTACTGGGGCATGGATCAGGTCAATGTCCAGCGAGTACTGGGAGCACGCGACCTGCAACATGCACGTTGGGGCGCGATGTTCGCTGGGCTGCTCAAATTGACGCCGATATTTATCTTTGCCTTGCCGGGAGTGATCACTTTCTGCGCTATACCCGGGGCTTTCAGATCAGGATTCCAGGAGCACCTTTGTAGTGATGCTCAACAATCTCCTTCCGAGTGGGATTCGTGGGTTGGTGTTGTCTGCATTGTTGGCAGCTCTCATTTCATCAATTCTGGCGGTAATGAATTCGGTTTCGACGATGCTGGTCCGTGACTTCATTCTGTACATGAGGCCGGGGTTGAGCGAACGGGTGCAGGTAATCTTGGGAAGGCTCATGGTGTTTGTTGCTGCAATGGCCGGGGCGCTCGGAGCATATGTCGTTTCGCAGACTCAGGACGGGCTTTACAAGTATCTCCAGGCGATATCATTCTACCTGTGCGTGCCGCTGGTGCCCGCCATCTCTTTTTTGGGATTGTCAACCGACGGATCAACATGACCGGCGCTGTCTGCAGTGTGCTGGTCGGCAGCGTGGTCTCGACCCTCTACGTAATCGACGGAATTTTTCAGGAATTCGGCCGCGCCAATTTCGGTTTCCTGCATCTGACGCTCACTGAAAACTACACCTTCCGCGGCCTCTGGGAGATCATCATCACCACGGTTGTGCTTTTTGTCGCCTCCTATCTGACGAAAACGCCGTCCCAGGAGAAGGTGGAGGGTGTGACCGTTGACTGGAGTGCTCCGGCGGAACCGTTCCGCGGCTTCACTGATTGGCGACTGCAACTGGGGGCGCTGTTGGCTGCCACCGTGTGCCTGTATGCATGGCTGTGGTAAATAGGAAACAGATGACGTCACTCGAGCGCGTGTGTGCGGTTCTTCAGGGCCACGTTCCTGACCGGGTTCCGGTCGCGCTGCATAACTTCCTCATGGCCTGCAGGATGGTCGAAGGGGATCTTCGCGAGACCCTGTGTGATGGCAAAGCTTTGGCGGCCGCGCAGCTGGCCGCCTGGCGCGAATTCGGTCACGACGTGATCATGCACGAGAATGGCGTACATGCCGAGGCAGAAGCGATGGGTTGTACGGTGCGTACCAGAGATCTGTCGCACCGCACGTCGATCGACCGATCGTGACGACGCGTGAGGACATCGACCGGCTTCGAGTTCCGGATCCCGAGACGACTTTCCCGCTGAACGAAGTCCTCAAAGCCACTCGCATCATCGTCCGTGAAACGGCGGGACGTGTTTTCATCAATGGGCGTGCTGATCAGGGGCCTATCGCCTTGGCCCTGGCCTTGTGCGGACCGGCGCGGCACGGGCACGTATGCCTCGCCCGTTTCCCGCTGCCAGCGATGCGTCGTAGATAACGAGAGCGGGCAGGTGCTCATTGTGATGACTTGTTTCCGAGTTTCCTTCCGTGTCTGCCTGGTCCGTTTGTCCACTAAACTGTATATGATGGGAATTGCGATTGAGGGCCTGGGAGCTGAATCGGCCGGAGTTAATCCAGTATTGGAAGCGACGCCAAACGAGGGAGACACAACGTGAGAAACAGCGTGCAGAGTATTCTCTTGATGGCAATCTTTCAGGTGGCGCTGGTCGAGAAGAATACTCCGAAAGACAATGAGGTCTGATCGCAATGGACATCGGGAAACTGGTCCGGCTGAACCGACCTCGACGAGGTACTGGACGAGCAATCCCCCTCGAAAAAGGTAGGAAACTGACCATGTTCGACGCGACCTCTTTCCGGACCGAACTCTCGCTGCGGCTCATCAATATCGCCTTCGTGGCAGCATCCGTCTGCGGGCTCGGACTACTGCTGACTGCCGTTCTGCGCCCCCGTGAAGGCCGCCCAGGTTCAGCTTCAGCCGGTCGCAGAACCGGTCGAACAGCGGGCTATTCCTGCGGACGAATCAAAAACAACCACGCCGGATGTGGTCGAAGCCGGCAAGAACGACAAGGATTCGAAACCAACTGACGTACCAGCACAATCCGAATCCTCCTTCCGAATTCTTGACAGCACTGGCGAACCGGTTGAGGGTGCCAGGATCCGGCTGATCCACCAAAACCAAACCTATCGCGAACTCGTCGCTCATCAACTGCTGCACGAAACGACGACAGACGCCGACGGGTGCTTCGACCTGCCGCCGGGCAAGGTGATCGCCAACGCCATGGACGAGAAAGGAATTTCCGCGACGTGGGTGACGGTTCCGGCCCGCGGCGGAAAGCCGGAACGGACGTGGTTGCTGGGAACATCTGCCGGTGCAGCATCGCTGCAACTGGCAGCCGTTTGGGGCATGTTTGATGCGAAAGCGGTGGACGGATCAGCCAAAGTTGCTGAACCGATCGAAATCACGAACACTTTTCGGCTTCCACTCTTCGACACGCCGTTGCGAATCGTCAACTCGGATGGTTCACCCGCTGTCGCAGTCGTCGTCACGCCAACTCAGAGTCCAATGAAGCCGGTGAGTTCACTCTGAAACGCACGCCAGCGGAGTTTCCACCTAACTACTTCCGGGTCGGCGAACAGCACAAGACAAAGGAAGCTCGTATCGTTTCCCGCGCCCTGCTGGTGGTGCAGATCGTCGCGTCCAACGAATAGATCGCACATCGAGGCGCATGTCGAACACGATCGGGTCAGCGATTACGCGGGGCCGAAAACTCAAAGCACAGAAGCGGCAGTGCCATTCACGCCTGACGCCGTTCCAACCCGACTGGCTCCGCAGGTCGAACGCGTAGAGTTCTCAAATTCGGTGAACCTTTTTGAGCCCTTCGCCGTCTTAGTTAGTCAGACGACAATCAACCAAGCAAAGCGGCTCGCCGTGGCCGCACAACCGAGGAAACCGGAACCATGATGTCTTTGTGGTCGAGCCTTACCTACGAACGCATGTGCAAAGGGCGATTTACCGATCAACCGGCGAACGGTAGCCCCACGTATCCTCTGCGCTTGTGACACTCGGCCGCAATTCCTATGGGAACATCAGAAACCCGGTGTCATAAACGACAGCGGTTTTTTTTGTTGGGTCGGTAGCTTAGATGGTAAAGCGCCTGGTTGAAGCCCAGGAGACACGGGTTCGAGCACCGTCAGGCCCACTTGGCGCTCACGTTATGCGCATGACATGCCCTGGCCGGTGGACAGACGCGCGGACTACGAATCCCCGTAGGGCTTGGGTTCGACTCCCACCTCGTTCACTAACACGATCCCGTGGTCCACTGGCGAAGGCGCCTGGATGACACCCAGGAAATCGCTGGTTCGATTCCAGTACGGGATACTGACAACGTGGCCCGTGGTTGTGCCGGATAGCATGACAGCTTCCGAAGCTGTTAGACCAGGTTCGACTCCTGGACGGGCTACTCAGCCTCGGCGGTGTTGGGAGCGAGCGGCCAAATGGTACCTGCGTTCACCACTCGGACTGACCGCTCAGACCTCCAAATCTGAAAGCTCGTTCTCCAAATCAACTCCGCTCCGAGGCTCCCTTACACAGAGCGGCAGGGCCGCCGGCCAAATTGGAGCTACCGCTCCGTGCGAGATAGTCGGCTCCCGTTGGTCGCTCGCAGTAGCATGATGCAACACGATGTTCGCCGTTTGCAGGGCAGGAAGGAGGCAACGGTGGCGAGAACTCGCGCGGAAGAGTGTAGAATGTCGTCACGCAGGGCCCGGCTGGTCGCCCAAGCTCTAGCCGGCCCGGCGCTGAAGGGCGGCCAGTTGGGGGACGTTTCGCCCACTGGTGAAGTGGCAGCATGGGCCAAGTTGACTGCCAACTGGCGCAGCGACATCGAGGGCGCCGACGTCACCGCCGCGGAAATCAACGACCGCCGTCGAAGGCAGACACGCCTGAAATTCCAATAACGAAAGGACCAACCATGGATCGTCGTGAACTGCTGAAACGGATCAGCGTTGATCCGCGTGTGTGCTTTGGCAAGCCCTGCATTCGTGGCACGCGGATTTGGGTCTCGTTGATCGTCAACAACCTGGCTGAAGGCGTGTCGGAAACAGAACTGCTGGCCGCCTATCCGCAGCTCGAACCGGAAGACATCCGGGCATGCTTGGCTTACGCCGCAGAGATGACGCGCGAACGAATCATCCCGATTCCAACTGAGGCGGCTCAGTCATGAAGCTGAAGCTAGACGAGAACATTGACCTGCGACTCGTGCCCGTCTTGGCCGCGGAGGGCTTCGACGTGGATTCGGTGCTGGACGAGGGACTTTCGGGGAGCGACGACGACACCATTTATCGGACCTGTGGCAATACCGACCGCGTGCTGTTGACGTTGGACCTGGACTTCTCGAACCCGTTTCGTTTTCCTCCGGGAGCCACGGAAGGAATCGTCGTTATTCGCCCACCACGTCCCCTGCTGCCACTGATTCAGGAAACGGTCGTCAGTGTTGTACCGCAACTGAAGACCGAGCCCTTGAAGGGAAGACTCTGGATCGTCGAGCCAGGACGCATCCGAGTCTACGAGCCAGATGAGGAATCGAATGACACAGAGAACCGATGACGACGTTGTTCTCATAAAGGACCGGCGCGGTCGGGTGATCCGCTTCGAACGGCTCAACTACCTGACCGCCAAACAGCGAAAGGATAGCGTCAACAGTTCCGTAGAAGTCCAGATGGTGTGCTAGTCCAGCGAAACTTTCGTGAACACGTGTCGAGTCGCTTCGGCCGGAATTCGGGGCCAGAAGGCCATCAAGTCGGGGCGTTTGGCTGAGCACATTGGCCGTGAGAACGACCCATTCGTAGACGACGTGTCTGGAACATTCATTTCGCAGACGCTGGCGCAGGCCCCTTGAGTTAGCTGGCAACGAGTCGGGCATGGGTGCCTTTAAAGCGCTGGTATCGCCTCTCAAGTCGCTAGCCGTCGCCAGATTTCACTTGGCCCTAGAGAATCTGGCCTTCCGCCACCAGGTGGGGGTGCTTGAGCGCTCGGGAAAACGTCCCATACTGCGACAACGCGACCGCATGTTCTGGGTCATGCTTTCGGCACTGTGGCCCGATTGGCGTTCGGCGCTAGTGATCGTCAAGCCCGAGATGGTCCTGCGATGGCGTCGACAGCGTTTCGACTCTGTTGGTGCTGAAAATCGAGGTCCCGCAAGCCAGGCCGGCCACCGAGCAACGAAGAGATTCGTGAACTTATCCGGCAAATGTCACAGGAGAACCTGACTTGGGGCACACCTCGAATCGAGTCGGAACTTCGCAGACCGGCTGTACAGAGATGTGCAGCTTGCGGCTCGGCGTTCGCTGGCCTCGATGACGCTGGAGGACATCCTCTCGGATGTCAAGGAAGCGGCCAACAGCTACGGTGTGGCGATCCGGCGCGCCGACGTGAAGGACCTCATTTTTCCTAGTAACCTCCAGGGGATTATGAACCGTGTATTGGCGGCTGAGCGGAACAGCGAGGCCCAGTTGGTCGAGGCACGGACACGAGCCGAGGTCGAACAAATCGAGGCCCAGTCGCGTGCGGAGACGATACCGGCGCGAGGCCGAGGCGGAAGCCGAAGCTTTGCGAGTCCAGGCCGAAGCCGAGGCACAGCGCCTACGAGGAGCGTGTCAAGGCTGCCGACGCATTGGAGCGACACCCGGCGCTGTTGCGGCTCGCGGAACTGGAAACGCTGCGTGAGCTGGCGAGAAATGCCAACGCGCGGTTGTACCTTGGTTTCGACCGCAACGGACTGGCTCTCGATGAATCGGAAGCCAAGCCGAGCGGTTCGTAAGACAGGCGAATCGTTCGTAACTGACAACTGTCAATGATCGGGGACCGGCGATCAACGCATCGTCGGTTCTCGGATTTTGCCCTGCGAGTGTGATGGACGGCACGGCAGACTTCGATTCTGCAAGACGGGGTTCGATTCCTCGGTGGGGTGCTCAAAGCAATATGTCCTCGGAGTGTGCCGGATCGCACGCGACTCTGCGGAGGTCGAAGACCAGGTTCGATCCCTGGCGAGGACACTGATCGACGTCGTGGCAACTGTATGGAAAGGCAAGGTGTACCATGTCCAAACGCAACTTCAACGAACAGCCGTTTTTTTCGAGACGATGAGCAAACGCCGGATGGGATACCCATCCGAGACGCAGGTAAAACGCGGCATCCGCATCGTTCCGATCGATCTGGAAGACAACACGATAACATCAATTACACCAACATGTTTGGCCCGCGCGAAGCCTCGCGCAAGAATCGCTGGACCAGCACACCCGCGCGCGAACTGATCGGTGGAGTATTGCGACCGCATGGAATTCACATTGTTCAGACCCCTACGCGAGACCGGATGCATATTGGTAGGCGAAGGCGTTGAAACGCGTGTACTCACCTGCATTCGTGAGACGTACGATATCGTCGAATGAATAGTGTGTGCCGTTCGAACCGCTACTCGGATGATCGAGACGTCGGCCAGCGGCACTCGTGGGAGAGCTCATGGACCATGGTGGCGGCCATGCTACCCGTCTTGTCGAAGTTCACCAACGGGCTGTCAAAGAACGGTTCGCACAAGAAAGATCTGCACGCCATCAGTGCCCCCAACGGGGAATGGAAATTGCGACCCGTGCTGTGACATGTTGTTTTCGTTGAGTACGTATGCAACGTTGCCCGCACATTCAGAGTCTTCGCCGTGAACGAACTTGATCCCAGGGAGCCCGCTGAGCTCCGCGATCGACCTGAATACTCCGGTGACGTGGTAAATCTGATCTTCATTGAAGAATTCGTTAAGGGCTTGATTCTTGCTGACAAAGACTTGCCTACACAAGGCATCTCCGCACTGCGTGTCCGCGTGATATTGCGACCAACGACCCGCATAACCGTTCGCTGCTCTGGCAAGCCCCATGTCGAAGCCAGTCAGAGGCTGTCCTTGGCGTTGAATGCGGTAGCCCAGCCAGGAACCCCCGGCGATGCCCACGAGTATCCCAACAGTAGCCACTGCTGACCATTAACTCGATCATTGTGAACCTTCCCGTGGGGTCGATGCCGTTGACAGGGTCGGCGTGGGCGTACAGATACCGGTGTAACGAGGCCGGGTCGCGAGCGAATCCTGCAAAGGGGTCTCTGCCAACCAGTCGGCCGACGCGTGGATCGTAGTATCGCTGCGCGTAAGTAGTACCGTCCCAGCATCGAATCGTACTGCTCTCCAGCAAAGCGGTAGAGGTTCACCGTCGTGCCAAGCTGGCTGAGCAGTTGCCCGAAGGCATCGTACGTATATCGATCCGTGAGCAGGCCTGATGTCCCAGTCAGCGCGCGTGTGCTTCCGAGCCCGTCGGTGTGATAGTAGGATGTTTCCCCTCCTCGGTTCTGAGAAATCAGATCTCGACCGTATGCGTACGACGCGCGTACTGATTCCGCTTGGCTCATATTCCACCAAGACCTGAGGCAGTGGTCGGTTCAGATCCAGCAGGAAGCGGGTCTGCTGGCCGTCAACCGTCTGCGACACGCGGTTGCCGTTCGGGTCGTACTCGTACTCGGCGTCGATCGCTCCATCGCCGTCCGTATCGGCGGCCACGAGACGGTTCTCCGAATCCCATTCGTAGGACGCGGTCAGAACGCCGTTCACCCTCTCGGCGATAAGGTTGCCGCTATCATCATGGGCGTACTCAGTTACATCCGTTCCGCGCGTCTGGACGGTGAGCCGATCGTTGTCGTCATACTCATACTCAGTCAGGCCCTCGACGGAATCGTCACGGCTGAGTCGATTGCCAACCACATCGTACACATAGCTCGTTGTACGACTGGGTACGACGTCGCCAAGATCGTACACGTCCTCGCCAACCAGCCGATAGAAATCATCGTAGTCATACTCGACGCGACGCCGGTTCTGCTCCTCGACTGCCAGGCGCCGGCCAGTGCTGTCGAGCGTGTACCGGTAGCTGGCGATCACCGCCGAGGTGGCATCTGTGTGCTGGACGAAGGTCAGCCGGTTCAGACTGTCGTACTCGCGCGACTCGAGAGCCCCGTTGGGTAATAAGGTGGTAACGGGGTTCCCCACAGGATCATACGAGTAGGTCGTTACGCCGGAGTTGGGATCCGTCACAGTTTCCAGGCGGTTGACGGCGTCGTACGTGTACTCGGTGGTCCCGGCCGGCGTGGTCACGGACGTCCGATTGTCCGCGCCATCGTAGGTGTAACTGATGACCGTGCCGTCTGGATCGAGACGCGACAAAAGAAGCCCTCGCCCGCAGAACTCGTACTCAATTACACCGCGCGTCGGCGACAGTTTGCAACACCCCGGCGGGGGAGTACGTCCATTGTAGGGAGTCCCCTTCCGGCAGATGCTTCGCCGCCAGACGGTGATTCTGGTCGTACTCGTAAGTGGTCGCTTCGCCATTGAACGTGGTGTGCGAGATCAGCTTGCCCATCGGGTCGTATATGAAAGTCTCCTCTTGTCCCAGTGGCAAGACTCGCTTCGTCACCTGGCCGGTCGCGTTGTACTCCATGCGCGTTGTGTGTCCGTTGGCGTCCGTGATGCTGAGGCGGTTGCCCACCTCGTCGTACGTATAGGAGGTGGTGTTGCCCAGCGTATCCGTGACCGCCAAGAGCCGGCCAAGTGCATCGTGTTCAAACGTTGTGGACCGGCCATTTGCATCGGTCTCGGAGACCTTGCGGCCGTTCGCATCGTAGGTAATCTTGTGACGGCTTGCATCGGCATAGATCATCTCGATGAGTTGCCCATGTCCTTCCATGCCGGTGCTCTTGTCGTAGACGTACTGTGTCACGTTGCCCACTGCGTCCGTCGTTTTGACAAGATTCCCGTCGCTGTTGTGCTCCGAGATGGTGACGTTGCCCAGCGCATCGGTGACAGCCACGGTGTGAGAGTCATAGGCGTAGGTCGTCACATTGCCCCGGCCGTCCGTGGTGGTGAGAACCCTGCCTATGGCGTCGTACATCCTGGCCTGCGCCTTGCCGCACGGCTCGGTGTGAGAGACAAGACGACCAAGCGCATCGTACTCATACGTGAACGTGTGGCCGTCCCTGTCGGTGACACTCGTCTTCCGCCCGAGCGCGTCGTACGCGTAGGTCTCTTCGCTCCCGTCCGGGTAAAGCACGCGGATCGGCCAGCCGGCCGCGTTGTACTCCGTGCGGTACATGTTGCCGAGTGGATCGGTCCGGGCAATGTCTTGACCCATCGCGTCGTAGGTCGTCATGAAAACCGCCCCTAGTCGTTCCGACCGGATTGGATTGCCCATCGGATCGTACTCGGTCTCCAGCACAAGATCTTCCTGCGAACCGTCAACCAACGTTCTCGTCTGCGTCAAGCCGGTCAGCCTGCCTTCCCGATCGTATCGATAGTGGCTCACGTCGTCGAGCGGATTCGTGATTGACACCTTGTTGCCTACGGCGTCGTACGCAAACCGGGTCTCGTACCCCAGGGGATCCAGGATCGATAGCTTGTTGCCGTAAGCATCGTAACTGTACTTCGTCGTGTGCCCGTTCCCGTCGGTGATCTCCAGAACATTGCCAGCTGAGTCGTATTGTGCGACACCTCTCGGCCGCGATCATCGCTGTACCGTATGATATTGCCGTGGGAGTCATATGCCAGTGTTACGACGTTCCCTTCGAAGTCGGCTTCGGCCACCAAATCACCGTGTGTGTTGTAGGTGTATTGGCGGACGCGGCCCAGCGGGTCTGTCTCACTGCAGGAGTCGGCCTTCAGCGTCGTAGGTGTACTGTCGCTTGTGTCCGAGTGCGTCCGTCTCGCTGAGCAGAGAGTCGTTTTTGTCGTAAGTGCGACGGGTGATGTTCCCGAGTGGATCGATCTCAGTGAGGATATTGCCCCTGTTGTCGTAGACGTACGTGGTGACGTATCCCAAAGCATCCACAACCCGCTCGGTGTTTGCAGCGAGGTCATGGTCGAGCTGCCTGAGGTTCGCGTTGGCATTTGTCATGCCAACACATCGTCCCGTGGCGTCATATTCGATACGAGCGTTCGTGCGTCCAAGTGGGTCGATAATTTCGTCCAGGTAGTGGGCCGGGTCGTCGCGGTAGAGGATGCGCGTGGTGTTGGCCTCGCGGTCGGTGACCGAAATCAGGTCGCCCCCAGCGTCATACTCGTACGCGATCCGCTTGCCCATCGGGTCGATAATCGCGCTGACGCGCCCGCTTGGGTCGCGGTCGAACCGGATCTCCTTCCCGGTAGAGCTGAGTACGCCGCCCTCATCGAACGTGAGCGTGTTCCCGTTTCGGTCCGTGACCCCTTCGAAGAAACCCGTCATGCCGTTGATGTCGTATTGGATCCCCTCGCCCGTCATCAGGGTATACTTCCCGCCAAAGGTCACATCGGCGGGGTTGTAGGGGATACGGCTGGCGAC
>CAVOYC010000025.1:0-93304 GCA_963700575.1 uncultured Planctomycetota bacterium
GCTATGGGCTGTGGTGCCGCATAGAGTGGCAGGTGCAGCACTGGGGACGCAGACCTCACCTGGCCCCGAACAAGCCCGGTAGGATGCTCCGGCGTTGTAATGGTCAGGTACAGGGCATCGTTTGCCAGCCAGAAAGCTTCTTCGCCGGTCAACTGGACCGTGCCCGTGATGGGTGATCCCTCCCCCGTCGAACTGGCCATTGTGAACAATGTTTGGAGAACAGGCCCAGCCTTCTGTGTCGCGAGCGACAGAGAGGGTTATCGTTTCAATCGTCTCGGCCTGGACACTTTCGACGTTGACGACATAGGAGAGCGCCTCCAATGCTGGATCATAGGCGAGGGTGGCTGTGGCAGTAACCGGCGTGTTGACCGCCGGGATCGCCATCTCAACGGTCCAGTGGCGCCAAAACCCTGGCTTTCCGGCCAAAAGAGCAGATATCCTGTCTCCTCGAGCAATGTTGGCTGGTTGCGGCTGCAGTTGCCGCCAGGGCCACCGGGAATGACGCATCCGATTCGCGTCGGCTTCGAGACGGATCGGGACAATGCCGTACCCTGCAGCGGCGATTTCGAGGGTGGTTATGGGCAGAGTCACGTCCACGCCCGGCACGTCTTGAATCGGATAATAGGAAAGCCGAAAGGTCTCAGACGTCTCCCGTTTGCTGGAAATCCGCACGGTCTCGATGGCTTCGTAACGATGCAGGATGGTGGGTGCACCGAAAGAGACCGAGACCGTGCCGGAGCCATCGTCGTGCATGGCAATCACGTCGGCCCGCGCGGCGGCAGCCAGGTCGATCTGACCGGCGCCTATGCGCACAGGGCTGTAGGTCGTGGACGTGAACAGGTTGGAACTGAATACCAGGGGGGTCGCCGTATTCATGACCAGGGCCTTGAGTTCCTCGACGCGCCAGCCGGGATGTAGCTCACGCAGCAGGGCCATGGCGCCTGCTACGTGGGGCGACGCCATCGACGTGCCCGACATGGAACGCCCGCCAGAGCCGGTACCCGCGGCGGCCGAAAAACCGATGGGCCGGGATAAGGCAACTAGGTCGATAGGACAGGCGGGAGCCACCGTCTGCTATTTCGGCGACTATGAACTGCTTGAGGAGATTGCTCGCGGAGGCATGGGCGTCGTGTACAAAGCGCGACAGATCAGCCTGAATCGTATTGTCGCTCTCAAGATGATCCTGGCCGGTCAGTTGGCGTGTGATGAGGATGTGAAACGCTTCCACGCCGAGGCCGAGGCGGCCGCCAACCTGGATCACGGGGGCATCGTACCTATTTACGAGGTTGGTGAGCACGACGGACAACACTACTTCTCGATGGGCTACGTCGAGGGGCCGACGCTGGCCGACAAGCTGCGAGAGGGTCCCTTGTCGCCGCATGAAGCGGCCCGACTGACTCGGAGCGTTAGCGAGGCAGTCGCGTTTGCCCACCAGCATGGCGTCATCCATCGCGACTTGAAACCGGCCAACGTCCTGTTGGATCCCGACGGCCATCCTCGAGTAACCGACTTTGGGCTGGCTAAACGTGTTGCCGGTGATAGTAATCTGACCGCCACGGGGCAGGTGTTGGGGACGCCGAGTTACATGTCGCCCGAACAGGCGGCTGGGAAAACCGCCCTGGTGGGTCCCTTGAGCGATGTCTATTCCGTCGGAGCCATCCTCTACGAGTTACTCACGGGAAAGCCACCCTTTCGTGCCGCAACACCCGTCAACACGTTGATCCAAGTGTTGGACAATCAGCCCGTTTCGCCGCGACTGTTGAATCCACAGGTTCCTCGTGATCTTGAGATCATTTGCTTGAAATGCCTGGAGAAGGAGCCGCCGCATCGCTACGAATCCGCACAAGAGCTGACGGATGACCTCGATCGGTTTCTGCAAGGCGAGCTCATTCATGCCTCCAGCATAAACTTGCTCGGGCACGCAACGCGTGCCTTAATGCACAGCCAGCATGAGGAGCATTTCCATGGCTGGGGACTAGCGTTGATCCTGATGGGCGTGATCATCTTCCTGGCCCATGTAGCCACGTACATCCTATCCACCGCGGACCACCACCCGCTGATTTCCTATTGGATTCCCCGCGTCGCGATGTTCATGGCAATGCTGGTACTGCTCTGGTTCGTGCGTCCACAGTCGATACTGCCGACTGGTGCCGCGGAACGTCCAATCTGGGCCGTGTGGATCGGATACCTGCTGGCGATTGGAACTTTGACTTGGGTGATCTACCTGCAAGGTGAAGCGCGCAACGAATTGTTTTCCCTGTCGGCGATTCTCAGCGGCTTCGGTTTCTTTGCGATGGGCAGCCACCTCTGGGGCGGCAGCTATTTGATCGGATGTGCATTTCTGGTGGCGGCACCACTGCTGGCAATCTTTCCCGACTCATCCGCCTTCTGGTTTGGAACGCTCTGGGGCGGAGCGTTGCTGTGGTTCGGCGTGCGCTACTGGCGCCGCGGCGGTCGCGCACGCGCCAGCGCGCGCAGACGGTCAACAAGCAGTCGGGGGAAACCATCGCATGAAGTCGTTAAGCCCGAACGCCGTGCGAGACAGCAGCTGCACAAATTGGTGCAGCACCTGGCCCAACGCTCCGGCCGCGGTGGTGCGGACTCGGTGCTGGAAGCTTTCGGCTCTCCCGCTGCTCAGCAACTGGCCTTCCAGCGAGTGCGACCGGGTGGAGTCATCTCGGCAGCGGGGATGCACCCTTCCGCACATATTTCGTTTTCGCCCGAAGATGCGTGCAACCGCAATTTGACCTACCGCGACGGCGCCGAAGCCTATCGAAAATTCAGTTTGCGTGAAGAGGACTGCTTCAAGATCCTGCTCGATCCGACTTTCCTGGATTCCCTGTAGGTCGCTCCATTATCCGGCGGCATGGAGGCGTGCCACGCGAGCAACGACCGCGTCAGGCGCTGCACCACTTCTGGTTGCTGCCCGGCCAGATTCACCGTCTCGCTTCGATCAGTCGCCAGATCGTAGAGCTGGGGGGCCGAGCCATCGTATTCGCAAAGCAGCTTCCAGTTACCGTCACGAATCGCAAGATCAGGCAGATCGTCTTCGCCGTAAAACGTGTCGCGATCGGGTGGACGGCGGAAGAACAACGGACCTTGGCGGGATGCCTGCGATGTGGCAAGCAATACTTGGGGCAGAGTCTCCCCGTCAAAAGCCATGTTCGGCGGTACCTCGATCCCTGCCACGGCCAGGAGCGAGGGGACCAGATCAATGGCAGCCAAAAAAGACGTGGAATTCACCGATCCCGCCCGGGCCCGGTCCACCAATCCTGGTCCCCACACAACCAGCGGTGAACGGATCCCGCCTTCGTAAAGCATCGTCTTGCAGCCTCGAAAGGGTCCGGCAGAACCCGCACCGCGTTCCGGACCATTGTCGGAACAGACGAGGATCATGGTGTTGTGGGCCAGCTTGTCGCTGCTGCGAATGTAGTCGAACAACACTCCGAGTTGCTCATCCATGGTGTCCAGCACACCGTGATAGAGCGATCGCTTTGCACCGTCACCGCGCCGTGCTTGCGGTGGGAAGAATGGCGAGTGCACATCGTCGGGCCACACGTTGACATAAAACGGCTTCTGATGCGACTCGGCCTGTTTAATGAAATCCAGTGCTGCCGCGGTGAACGAGGCGGTAACCAGCGAGCGGTTCTCCCAACGTGATCGGGCCTCGTCCCAATTGGTCTGAACCGAGTGCGTGTTTTCGCGGTGGCTTGCCATCATAGGCATCGCACAGCGGCAAGACACGAGGTCCCAGCCCCTCGAAATTGGTCAGCGAGGCATCGAAACCATATTCGGTGATCAAAGGAGCCTCGCCCACATCGCGTTGGCCGCCCATGTGCCACTTGCCAAAATGACCCGTGGCATAGCCGCTCTGCCCCAACAGGCGAGCCAGCATCGGAGCTTCCAGATCGAGCCACTGCGCCATGCCTCGATCAATATTGCTCTGGCGATTGTTCAAATACGAAGTAATCCGCCACCGCTGCGGATACTGTCCGGTCGAGATCGCCGTGCGTGACGGAGAGCAAATCGGCGAATTGACGTAAAACTGCTCGAACCGAACTCCTTCGCTGGCCAGGCGGTCGATATGCTCGGTCTGGACGTGCGTGTTCCCAAAGCAGGAGAAGTCGCCCCACCCCATGTCATCGATGAAGACCAACAGAATATTGGGCCGCTCCGCCTCCTTTGCCAACGTGTTGCCGCACAGGACCGTTTGCGGTCGAGGATCTTCCTGCCTGACATTCTCCGGCATGACCTGTTCGGTCCGGCACGCGAGGAGCGACGACTCACCCGCGCTCAGCAGTCCCGCGCTCAGCAGGACCGGGCAACTCACGATGATCCCGAATAAACTCCGTGAAGGAAGCGATGTAATCATTATGATTCCCGTAGTGTTAAAGAACCGAACAGTGTTTCTCTGGGGGCTGAAGTGTACCAGAAGATGCCAAACCTGAGAGGAACACGCATACGTGACTCCGTTTCCGCACCGCGAACGAGTTCTACTTGCTCACAGAAACGCGAGTCTCTCCTGGTTGGAGACCGTCGGCGCGGGCCGTTATTCGAGCTTCCCCCGATCGCCTCGCAATCGTGCGAAGAATCAGCATTCCGCGCAATCTGCGTCAAGTTATCAGGGTATCTTGGCGATCAAAATACAGCACGCTCTCGCTGCGAGCTCGCGACCACGGCCTGTGGGCGGGTCACGATCACCGATCCGGCCGCGCCGACCGCTTCAACACGGCAGCCTGATTATACTGCAGCCCCAACCGTCAGGGGCCCCGTGACTCCGTGGCCCACGATTGTGACGATTGGCGTCGCCCACAGTAGTGTCTGGCTTGCGTCGACCAACCGAGAACGCCCGGCAACCGCATCCCGCGAGGGTCAGCTGATTGCCTGCTGCAGCGTGCAATGTGCGGCAGGGTGGCTTTGCAGGCTGTTTTGATGCGAAACGCGGCCCGCCGAGGCGCATCACACCTGTGCAAGTCGAAAGAATCTGGGAAAAAAGCCTTAAGTGGTCTTGCTATTCTGCTCGTTGGCGGTTTAATTATCGCGCCACGCAAAACGCGGCGTTAGGCACAGCGACAGGCGAGTGGGAGTCAACCCGCCAAACCGCTTATCAATTCTGACTCCGATCCGATTATCCACCGGCGGAATGCCCTGCAAGAGACGATGATTACGGAGATTCAAAGTTGTACCCGTGAATTCGTATTCCACAGGTCCTGGGCAGTGGATAATACCAAGGAACCCGTCTTATGAACGACAGTGGTGATGAAAACCACTCCGTCCGCCTTGTCCCAAATGTAGTTTCAGAAGAAGAGGAGCCTCCTGGTAGACGCGAAAAAAACGTTTCGTCCGATTTCACACACTCACCGCATTTCTCATTCTTGGGTTTGGACCCGCTGGACAACCCATCCCCAGTGAGTGGCGTTCTTGTCGAACCGCCCATTCAGGCCTCTTCGGCCCTTCTGATCGGCTCGCCGCCGGCCACAAGTGATGCGGTCTCTGCAGTCCAAGTCGATCCGCCTGGCTCCAAATGCCGGCCTGATCATTCTCCGTTCGACCAGCCTGGCCGCAGTAATCAGCGGACGCTGGTCTTCCACGAGCGTTTTTTCCCCGAAGCAACGGACCGGCAATGGAACGACTGGCGGTGGCAATCCCGCCATCGGATCCGCTCCTTGGACGACTTCGAGCGGGTGGTCGATTTGTCGGCAACGGAGCGAAAGGCCCTGCAGCGGGGCGGAACGATGTTGCCCGTTGGCGTAACACCTTACTACATGAGCCTTCTCGATCCGTTCGATCCGCATCAACCATTGCGCAAGACGGTCATCCCCACCGCGGCTGAATTCCGGCGAGGGCCGGGCGAAGCCGACGATCCACTGGGCGAGGATGGACACAGCCCCGTGCCGGGACTGGTCCATCGGTACCCCGATCGCGTCCTGCTCCTGCCGCTCGATTTCTGCTCGACCTACTGCCGTTACTGCACCCGATCGCGGGTGGTCGGGCACGGTGAGATCGTTCCCAACGAAAGCCGGTTGGAGGCTATTTTCCATTACTTGGAACAGGCCACGCAGGTTCGCGACGTGTTGATTTCCGGCGGCGACCCGCTGGCACTAAGTAATGAACGTCTCGATGCCCTCCTGGGACGGCTGCGTTCGATTCCGCACATCGAGTTTGTCCGAATCGGCACCAAAATGCCGGCCGTTCTACCACAACGCGTCACGCAGGATTTGTGCGACGTGTTGCGCAGATACCACCCCCTGTGGATGAGTTTGCATTTCCTCCATCCGGACGAATGCACGTCCGAATCCACTCAGGCGTGCGGGCGTCTGGCCGACGCCGGGATACCGCTCGGTTCTCAAACCGTGCTGCTGAAAGGCGTCAATGACAATGTTGAAACAATGAAGCGCCTCATGCATCGCCTGCTGATGATGCGTGTCAAGCCGTACTATCTGTACCAGTGCGATCCGATCAGCGGGTCCGCGCACTTCCGCACTTCCGTGGCAAAGGGCCTGGAGATTATCGCTGGATTGCGGGGACACACCTCTGGCTATGCGGTCCCTACCTATGTGATCGACGCACCTGGCGGGGGAGGTAAGATCCCCATTCAGCCGGAAAGTGTGATTGGTCGAGACGGCGACTACCTGATGCTGCGGAATTTCGAGGGGAAGACGTTTCGATACCCCGATCCGGCGGGAGCGTGACCTATGTCCCAATCAGAATTCCTTTGCGTTCGTTGTGCGCGACAGAGAAAAACCTGCTGCCAGATCTGTGAAATCTACGCGACGCCCGGCGATGTCGAGCGGATTGCAACTTATATACAGGAAGGTGACTTCGTCGAGTTCCGGGCTCCGGCGGATCCCTCTTACCTGGACCAGGACGATGACCCGCTGTGGCGAGATCGTGTTTTTCGTCGCGATGCCACACGCCGCGTTCTCAAGCGGCAACCCAGTGGCGACTGCACGTTCTTGGGTGCTGTCGGTTGCCGGCTGCCGCTGGAAGTGCGCCCGTTGGTCTGCCGACTTTATCCTTACGACTACACCGCGGACGGCATTCAACCAGAGCTGTCGCCGGGCTGTCCTGTGGAGTTGCTGACACCCGGCCAGGGCCTGATTGAAGCACTGGAAATGCGACAAGAAGACGCGCAGCGTTGGCAGCAGCAGCTTTACCAGGAGATCGAGCTCGAAGAGGATGAAAACTGAGGAAACCATGCGAATTGGCATTACATATGACCTTCGTGAGGAGTATCTCGCGGAAGGATACAGCGAGGAAGAGACAGCCGAGTTCGATCGGCTTGAAACGGTCGATGCGATTGTATTGGCGTTGCTTCAACTAGGACACGAAGTCGATCGCATCGGCCGCGCGCGGGAATTGGTACGCCGTCTCGCGCGGGGAGATCGCTGGGATCTGGTCTTTAATATCTGTGAAGGCCTGCGGGGCGTGGCGCGCGAGGCTCAGGTGCCCGCGATTCTCGACATCTATGAAATTCCCTACACCTTTGGCGATCCGCTTGTTATGGCTCTCTGTTTGCACAAGGGACTGGCCAAGACGGTGGTGGCAGCGGCTGGTATCCCAACCCCCAAATCGTGGCTCGTGCATTCGGACGCGGATCTTCAAAATCAACGATGGAAATTCCCGCTGTTCGCCAAGCCGGTGGCGGAGGGAACCGGCAAAGGTATTTCGCCCGCCTCCGTTATTCATAACCTCGAACAATTACAGTCGATGTGCCGCGACCTTTTGGACCAGTATCAACAGAGTGTCCTCATTGAAGAGTTCCTGCCGGGCCGTGAGTTCACGGTCAGTCTGCTGGGCACCAACTCACGGACCAAGGTGTTGGGAACTCTGGAGATCGTACTCCGCTCGGACGCCGAACCGGGCGTTTACTCCTACGTGAACAAGGAACGCTGTGAGGAGCTGGTGGAGTATCGACTCGTGCGACCGGGCCAGGACGAAGAAGTCCGGGCGGCGGAAGAAATTGCCCTGGCGGCCTGGCACGCCTTGAATTGTCGAGATGCGGGTCGTATTGATTTGCGGAGCGATGCGCGGGGTCGTCCTCAGTTCCTGGAAGCGAACCCCCTGGCAGGCATGCACCCATCGCATTCCGACCTGCCCATGCTGGCCACGGCAATCCGTATGCCATACCGGGAGCTGATTCGCTGCATCGTCGAGTCGGCCCGGGAGCGCGTCGACGAGTCGGCCAGGGAGCGCATCATCGTCGCATGAAGATCGCGATCCTCTACAACGATCCGCCGGAAACCGCTTCCACGGCTGACCAAGACGTATTGATGCAACGAGACGCTGTTGCCGCGGCGCTTCAGCGTCTGGGGCACCAGGTGTCCCATCTGGCCTGCTCCCTGGATCTGTCTGCGATTAAAGCTCGTCTTGACGCGGACCGCCCCGATCTGGTCTTCAATCTGGTCGAATCGCTCGGAGGCACCGACCATCTGATGCCGGCCGCCACGCTGCTGCTCGATGCGATGCGAGTTCCCTACACCGGCGCGTCAACTCGCTGCATCCTCAGCAGCAGCGACAAGTTGTTCACGAAACATTTGCTTTGGCAGGCTGGTATTCCCACACCCGGCTGGTTCACGACCCCGTGTGGGTGGAACGGCGACCGACGACAAACGCACGGACACGCTCCGGACGCGCCATGGCGTGTGATTATCAAGGCCATTTGGGAGCATGCGTCATTTCATCTGGATGACGCCAGCGTGGTCGCCCTGGCCGACGAGACCCCTAAGCGGGAACTGGCCACCCTGCTTCAGTCCCGCGAAGAAGCCACGGGGCGGGCCTATTTCGCCGAAACGTTCATCGACGGGCGGGAATTCAATCTGTCCATCCTGGCAGGAGAAACAGGGCCGCAGGTGCTGCCTCCCGCCGAAATCGATTTTGCCGCGTTCCCCGCCGGCAAACCCCGGATCGTCTCTTATGCGGCAAAATGGGAAGAAGCGTCGTTTGAGTATCAGCATACGCCACGCCGGTTTGAATTCAGTCGCGGTGATCGACCGCTGCTCAGTGAGCTGGAGCGTCTGGCCATTGCTTGTTGGCACACTTGTGCCTTGCGCGGATACGCGCGGGTAGATTTTCGCGTGGACGACGCCAACCAGCCCTGGGTGCTCGAGGTGAACGCAAATCCTTGTCTGGCCCTCGATGCCGGTTTTTCGGCCGCGGTGGAGCGGGCGGGAGTTGGTTATGACGCGGCAATATCACGGATCGTGCTCAACGCGGTGGCACCGTCGGCGACGGCGGCCGGAAGCGACGCTTCCCAATCATGTCTTGACGGCAATACGTTGCGAGGTACCTGAATGTTTCGCGTCCGTAGGATCTATGACGATGTGCTGCCTGTGAATAAAACGGCGATTCGGGAGGTGAAGCAGATCTTTGTCGACCAGTTTCCCGATGCCGGGGAAGACGACATCGATCAGCTCACTGACAAGCTGCGCAACCCGTTTCTGCAGCGATTTCGACGGATCTTGTTCGTCGCTGAGCGAGCCCGCGGGCATGTGGCCGGTTTTGCCATCGTCTTGCACGAGCCAGACATCGAATTCTGTTACCTCGACTTTCTGGCAGCCGGCAAGCGACTTTCCGGCCGCGGAATCGGAGCGGCGCTCTATGAGTGCCTGCGCGAGGAGGCGTTTGGACTGGGTGTGAAAGGGCTGTTCTTCGAATGCCTGCCGGATGATCCCCAGCGATGTGCGGACCCGGCGGTGCGTAAACAGAACGCGGCTCGTCTGAGGTTCTATGGTCGCTATGGTGCTCGCGTCATCTTGGATACGGCCTACGAAACGGCTGTGCCCGGTGGCGGCTCGGACAACCTGCCGCATTTGATGTATGACGATCTGGGCCGGGGAGGCCCGCTCCCGGCCGACTTTGCCCGGCAAGTTGTGCAAGCCGTATTGGAGCGAAAGTACAGTGAACTTTGTCCGCCGGAATACGTCCAGCATGTGCTCGCGTCGCTGGGTGATGGCCCGCTTCGGCTGTCCGAACTGCGCAACGCCAAAGCGGCCGTCGTTCATCAGGTCGCTGCCCACCACGATAAAGAACTCATTGCCGTCACAATCAACGACCGCCACGACATCCATCACATCCGCGAGCGTGGTTACGTGGAAGTGCCCGTGAGGATCGCCGTCATCGGCGGAGAGCTGCAGTCCAGCGGTTTGATCGAGACGATCACCGTCAAGAACTACTCCATGGACCCGATCCTGGCCGTGCATGATGCCGATCTTGTCGATTACTTGCAGCGTGCCTGCGAAAACGCGCCCGAAAAGAAGTCCATCTATCCTTACGTCTTTCCGATCCGGAATTCCGCGCGGCCTCCGAAGGAACTGACTGTGCGAGCGGGCTACTATTGCATCGATACGTTCACGCCGATCAATCGCAATGCGTTTCCCGCCGCCAAGCGGGCGGTTGACGCGGCGCTCACCGCGGCCGACGCGGTCCTCAATGGTGAACCGATCGCCTATGCGCTGGTACGACCCCCAGGACATCACGCCGAACGTCGGTCCTTTGGGGGCTTTTGCTATTTCAGCAACGCGGCGATCGCGGCGCACCATCTCAGCAAGTACGGTCGCGTGGCGATGGTGGACGTGGATTATCACCATGGAAACGGCCAGCAAGACATCTTTTACGAGCGGTCCGACGTGTTGACCGTGTCGATCCATGGCGACCCCGACTTCGCCTACCCATACTTTACCGGATTCGCCGATGAAATGGGGTCAGGACTGGGCGCAGGATTCAATCTGAATATCCCG
Source organism: uncultured Planctomycetota bacterium (assembly GCA_963700575.1). GTDB lineage: Bacteria > Planctomycetota > Planctomycetia > Pirellulales > Pirellulaceae > JAJRVM01. The sequence goes on from CAVOYC010000025.1 coordinate 10,740, forward strand.
CTTCCGGAAGTTCAGGATGGCACTCAATACCGCGAGGCCTTGAGTCGTGCGTTGCAGGTGGTCCGCGACTTCGCACCGGACTTTCTGGTGATTCCCCTTGGCCTCGACCCGGCCAAAGGCGATCCGACCGGTACCTGGTCGTTGAACTCCAAGGACTTCGAACAGAACGGTCGCCTGTTCGGCGAGTTAAGCTTGCCCACCCTGGTCGTTCAGGAGGGAGGATATCGCACTCGCACGCTGGGCCGAAACGCCCGCCTTTTCTTTCAGGGGCTGTTCCATGCCCACCAGGACTGACCCGGTGACCCTCACGCTGGCCGCCACGTGACGCCGCAAGATCCGGCGATTGTACGGCGGTTGGTCACGGACACAGGGTTCTTCTCGCTGGCCGAAGTCGCGGTAGCGGTCGAGTTGGTGGAACAGCGGTTGGCCACGGGAGTCGCCTCGGGCTACGAGTTCCTTTTGGCCGAGTCACGAGGCCAGGTGATCGGCTACACGTGTTTCGGGCTGATTGCCTGTACTCGTGGCGGTTACGATCTCTACTGGATTGCGGTCGAGAAGAGCTGCCAGCGTCAAGGAATCGGGCGTCAATTGCTCGCCGAAACGGAACGGACGATACGGCAGGCGGCAGGGCGCCAGGTGTATATCGAGACCTCGGGACGGCCAGTTTACCACTCGACAAGATGCTTCTACCAGCGCCAAGGCTACCTGCAGGCAGCGGTATTGCCCGACTTTTACGACATCGGTGATAGCAAGATCGTTTACTGCAAGACTCTGATTCGGTGACCGGCAGAAAGAAAACTTGGGACTCGTCCGGAAATAAGTTACCGGTTCCGCTTCCCTCTCCACCGCCCCGCGGAGCGGGATTAGCGGGGGAGAGGGTAGGGTGAGGGGCTACAAATACGGTAACTTATTGCCGGACGAGTTCTTAGCGGGTGGCTGCGGCATCTGGCAACAGAATGTACGATGGACGTCCTCGTCCGTCGCTCGGGAAAGGCAGCCCATTTCGACACCGCGTGGACGCGGTGTCGTACGCAGTTGAGGACGTGGCTTCACTCGAGTTTCTGGTGTGGCCAAAGCACTAGCCGATCTCGATGGCATGGCGATAATGGGCGTATGAAACCATTACCTGTCATCGGCAATACCCCTATTCGCTCTCATCTCCTGGCGGACCTGGCCCGTCCGACGTCGCCGCAGGCAGCGAAACCTCTGCCCATGAGTATCGACGAGGCGCGTGGTCGCGGCTGGGACGAACTGGATGTCGTCTTCATCACAGGCGACGCCTACATCGATCATCCGAGTTTCGCCATGGCCATCCTGGGACGGGTGTTGGAAGCGGCCGGATTTCGCGTGGGCATCGTCAGCCAGCCGGATTGGCAATCGTGTGAGCCTTGGCGGCGATTCGGGCGTCCGCGACTATTCTTCGCGATCAGCGCCGGAAACATGGACTCGATGATCAACCATTACACGGCCAACCGGAAAGTCCGTAACGACGATGCCTATTCGCCCGGCGGCCGGATCGGCATGCGGCCCGACCGGGCCACCCTGGCGTATTGCCAGCGGGCCCGCGAGGCGTACAAAGGTGTGCCGGTGATCGCCGGAGGCGTCGAAGCCTCACTGCGGCGGTTGGCTCATTACGATTACTGGAGCGACAAGGTCCGCCGCTCCATTTTGCTCGACTCCAAAGCCGATTTGGTCGTGTTCGGGATGGGAGAAGACTCGATCGTCCAAATCGCCAGACGGCTCGAAGCGGGAGAAACGGTCAAGCAGTTACGAGATATGCGCGGCGTCGCGTACGCCCTGGGCGCTTCGGAAACACCTCCCACCGACGCCATCGTGCTGCCCAGCTACGAGCAGGTGAGCATCGACAGAAAGGCCTTCGCCGAGGCGACGCGGATCATCCACGAGGAAACCAATCCGCTGCATGCCGCGCGACTTGTGCAGTGGCACGCGAAGCAGGCGGTGGTGGTCAATCCGCCACCGCTGCCGATCAGCCAGGAGGCGATGGACCGTATTTACGATCTCCCTTACACGCGGCAGCCCCACCCCAGCTATCGCGAACCGATCCCCGCATTCGAGATGATCAAGAACTCCGTCACGATCATGCGGGGCTGTTTCGGCGGTTGCACATTCTGTTCCATCACCGCTCACCAGGGGCGCGTCATTCAATCACGCAGTCAAGAGTCGGTGCTGGGCGAATTGCGCACACTATCGGCCGATCCGGAATTCAAGGGCACCGTCAGCGATATTGGCGGACCGACCGCCAACATGTACGAGATGCAGTGCACGCGGCCGGAAGTGGAGGCCGTTTGCCGGCGCCAGTCGTGCGTCCATCCGACGATCTGTAAATTGCTGGGCACCGATCATGGACCGCTGATCCAGTTGATGCGCGAAGCACGACAAGTGCCCGGAATCAAGAAGGTACTGGTCGCCAGCGGGATCCGCATGGATCTGGCTCGACTCAGCCCCGAGTACATTCGCGAACTGGCACGGCATCACGTGGGCGGTCTGCTGAAAGTCGCACCGGAACACACCGATCCGGCGGTCTTGAACTACATGCGAAAACCGTCGGGTGACGATTTCGAAGCCTTCGGCGCACAGTTCGATCACGAATCGAAACGGGCTGGCAAGAAACAGTATCTGGTGCCTTACTACATCGCCAGCCATCCGGGCAGCGATCTGGACGCCATGATCGATCTGGCCCTGTTCCTGAAACGGAGCGGCTATCGCCCCGATCAGGTTCAGGATTTCATTCCAGCGCCGATGGATGTCGCCACGGCCATGTATTACACGGGGATTGATCCTTTCACCCGGAAACCGGTCTATTCCGCTCAGAAACTCCGCGATCGCTCCATGCAGCGCGCGTTGATGCAGTTCTTCAAACCGGAGAATTACTTCGAGGTCCGGCGAGCATTGCAGGAAGCCGGCCGACAGGACCTGATCGGTGACGATTGCGATTGCCTGATTCCCTCCAAACCGCCCCGCGAGGCACTGTTACAACGACGACGCGGCGCCAATGCCGCGTTGCGCGGCCAGTACGTGCATCAGATTTCCGAAAAGAAGAAAAAACGCAAAGGGGCTCGCAAAGAGGGGCGGCACAAGTCTGGAAAAGGATATCGGCCCCAACGCAAAGAAAGCCGGAAGTGAACGGCCGACTGGCATCGGCACTTCGCACTGCTGCGTGTGCGGGCCTGCGGCCCTGAAGGCGCGACTCTAAATCCAAGGTATTCCGCCCGCTCTGCTGGTGAGAATTGACAAGGTTCTACCGCCCGCCTGAGTGACTCATTCGGCGTGTCGTAAGGAATCGTTTCGAATGCCCGATTGCCGATGCGATGGTAGAACGTATTCGCCCCGTGCTTAAGAGGCTGTCCGGCGGTCAGCGTTTGGCAGCGAGCAGGGACGACGACGCAGTCCAAATCGAGTTTCATGATTCGTGGAAGTTTCGCCACCGCCAAATATGGCCGAAGGCCATGATCATTGTAGCCTGGGGTGCAACTCCAGGAAATCGTTGCCACCACACAGGTTCTGGCTGAAAGCCAAAATCAACGGACCTCCGTCAGCAATGTGAATATGGCCTTCGGCCAAATGGATCTATCGTGTTTGCAATCCTGGGGCGATGCCCAGGCTACGATGACAACGGCCTTCGGCCAAAAATTCCACGAATCGTGAAAAGTGATTTAGATACTCGAAAAGCCGGGGGCACCGGTGTGCGCCGGTTTGAAACGACTAGCCTGACCCGCCGAAGCCTCATGATCCACGATAGATACTCGAAAAGCCGGGCGCACTGGCGCGTGCGGTTTGAACAGCGACTAGCCTGACCCGCCCGAAGCCTCATGATCCACGAACGCGAACTCAGTCATCGCACGAAAGTCAGCCAAACCGATGAAAAACTGCGGTGTGCGATCGCCTGCTCGCAGCGGGGTCTGCGGTGGGCTCGTGCCGGTAGTCCCGCTGCACGGGGCTTCTCGCTGCTCGGGCTTGAGCCATCCAGCAGTGGCCAAAGCCCTCACATTGAGCAGGCCCGTAAACGGGCTTTGCTTGCGATATGGTACTCAGAGAGCCTCCTCGTGACGTCAGGGCGCTACCGCTTTACGGAGCATGATCGCAGACGACCGTCAAACTTCGCATTCTGCGAGTTGCTCTGCCGGTTGTAACTCGCGCTCGCAGTCGGCTCGCTCATCGTCACTCGATTCAATGGTCGCAGCGGCAGAATTGTCGCGTTGCATCCTGGCGAGCGCCGCATTGAAATCAGCAGCCAATTCGTGCCAAAAGTCGTCCTTACGCAAACTGACCGGCTTCAACGGTTCGCCGTTGGCGACTCGCTGCAGTTCGCGCCGAATTCGCAGTACAGGGCCGACCCATCGGTGGCTCAACCGAATGACGTCTCGAGCAAACAGGGGCAGCAAGCAGAGTGCCACAAGATACAACATGGCGTTTCTGGAAAAGACCGTCCGAACATGCTCCACGAACGGCTGATTCATTCCGCCGAAGATGATTTCCAGAGGTATCAGTATGACGAACGTCGCGCAAATGTAGATTGCCCAGTGGCGTACAACTTGACTCAACAGGGCTCCCTGGATTTGGCGGTCAATGAAAGTGCGTTTTCTTGCTGGATGTGACATCACTCGCCTCCAATTATTTGGGTCCATTTATGGTGCCTGCTCCGCGAGTTCCGTTCGCGTTTCGGCTTGATGCATTGTCCCGTCAGTGGGAACAGCTTGTCGCGCGAAGCGCGAACGAAGTCCCATTTACAATTTAAGCCGGGCATTTCTCACCGGCGGTCATCCGAAGCAGCTACCAGGCTATACCAGGAGAAACCGACACCTGACGTACCGATTCGACCGGTTGAAGGATGTGTTGCGGTGATAGGTGTCATGCCAGTCAAGCGAATAAGGCCGCTGCCGACAGTGACCTGATGCCAAAAAGATGCACGAAGTCACAGCTGCCCGCCACCGGCCTTGTGCCGGTGGAAGGCCCGTTTGAAAACTACCGGGACCTGTTAGAACGCTGTTCGGTCGAGCGGAAGTGGTGAATTCAGCCGGCACTCAGCCGAGACCGAAACAAGCCGCGGTGTGATTCGGCCTCGGCCGCGCGCCGGCGAGTTGGAGACGTGTTTGCTCGGCCGCAGTATGTAAGAGCATTGCCTGGTAGTTATCAAACCCAGAACCACCGACGCGAGGTCGGTGGGGAGTGCTGGCACGGTGCACCACACCGACGTGAGTTATCAAACCCAGAACCACCGACGCGAGGTCGGTGGGGAGTGCTGGCACGGTGCACCACACCGACGTGAGTTATCAAACCCAGAACCACCGACGCGAGGTCGGTGGCGGGATGGGTGATCTACGCACAGGTGTGCGCTACTCGATTCTTTGCTCAAGTAGATGCGTGCATCTTAAACGTTGAGCCTCACACATTGCGGCGCAGAAACCACGTTATTGTCCGATCGGAGCGACGCTCCAGATCGACGCCGACCGCACGCGCGGCCTGATTTCCCCGCTGGCAATGATCATGCGACCATCCCAGAGCACGGGAATCGTCGTAACGTGGTTCCGCGGGATTGGTCCAGCGGACACCCACGTGTCGGTGATCGTGTGATACACGAGCGCTTCCTTTGGAAACCCCGGGTGCTCATCCTTCAGTTCGTTGCTCTTGAAGAATAGCGAGCCGTCATCTCCACCCAGCACGTAAACCTGACCTGGCCCGAACCCGATGCCCATCCCGGCCACCACGGGGCGAGGTGCGTCCGAACGACGCCGCCACTGCCGCGTCCGTGAGGTGAATTCCCACACATCTTCGAGAAACTGGACCTCGTCACCTTCCTGCCTCCGGCCCCCGATCACGTAAATGCAGTCTTCCTGACCATTGTGCTGGTGGACCGTGAGATTGAACGCCCGAGAAACGCCGGGCCACGCTTCGAGTTCCTGCCAGACAAATGCTGTGGAGTCCCGCTTCTGCGACAAATCCAACGCCCAGAAGTTCTTCTGCGCCGAATCGAGATCTTCGCCGCTCTGGCCACCAGCAAGATAAATCGTGTGGCCTACCAGCGCAGCCTGAGCATAGGCACACGGTCGTGGCAAGGGCGGATATTCGACACGCGTGATCTTCTCTCGTGCCGGATCCCAGGTCAGAACGAAAACCTCCGCCAGCGTCTGGTGTCCGTCATTGCCGCCCATGCAGACAACACCGTCCGCGGTGGAAACCGCAGCTGCGTAGGCAATGCGTCGAGCGAGCGTTCCACCCTCCGTCCATCGGTACGCTTCGCCGTTCTTGGTCAACACGTAGATGGTGTCGTGCCAGACTTTGTGGTGTTCCCACACTGGTCGTGCGAAGTTCGCTCCCCCAGCCACGATCAGCGCATTGTTGTGGATACCGACCAGTGGTCCCGCTACCCCCAACTCGTCCGGCAGATCGGGCAGTCGCTTCCAGTCGAGCGTTATCTCCTCCGTGGGACGACTCCTCTCAGTGCCATCTTCAGCAGTAGCGATCGACGTTGCCAAGATGGCGAGCAGAGTCAGAAACTTTGCCAGAATAGACGCGCGGCGTGCTCCGAGAATGGCGTGCAGGTGTCGGTTCATCATGTCTCACATGCCGGAATGGTTGGTCAGCCCCAATGCGGGCCGCCCGTCAGTGAGTCGTTTCCGCGTCTGGTTGTACGCGTACTTTTCGCGTGTTGTATTCGCGACGGTAGCGTGTTCGTGCCGCGTCATCGGGGTACCGTTCGTCTCCGCCGTACGGGTAGCCGCTCATCGCATGAAAGGGGAGGGGCTCCACCGTGTCGGGATGGGCTGTGTACAGATCCATATCCTTGCAATAACTGTCTGTCTTCAAAAGAAATGTGCGGCGCCAACCTTCCCGTAATGGCCCGAATGCCTGTGCCGGGAATTTCAACGTGAGTTCCTCGCCGCGGCCCATGATCACGAAACAGTCGTCGGCCTGCGTGACCAGTTCGGAGACCTCTCCGTAACGCGTGTAGTCACCCGACATCAGCTTCCAGGTGACAGTCGGGTCCACGTTATCGTAGTCGCACAGATTCGGCTGCCGCCCGTCAGGCGAATATTCGCGAGGATAACCGAAATAGTGCAAATCGGCACTCGTCGCGGCAACCTCGGTCGCAGACAAGGGCACGTCCTTCTCATGCACCGCCAGATAGATCCGGTCCCAGAAAAGCTCCATATTGCTGGAGATCCGCAGCGCGCGGTCGCCCGGCAGGATCTTCCCGGTCACGTCCAGCGTCATGACATGCTGCGTACCGGCCGGATAACCGACTTCGTGAAAAACTTCCACCCACTGGCCGTTACGCAGCACGGCGATACTGGGTGCCTCGGCCCGCAGTCCGGCTTGCCCGGCCGCGTAGTTGGTGGACGAGTAACCGTATTCCACCCAGCCATGAGCTACGAGCACTAACCGGTCGTCCGGAGTGAGGTTGGCCAACCGCTCGCCGAACTCCAGCTCAACGAAATGTGGTTCGGCCAGACCCATGAACCGCCCGTCGGGCTTCGTGGCTCCAGCGTATCGGCGATCAACTCGCGCTAGCTGGTCCGTGACATCCACACCACGGTCGTCCGTGGCTCGTAAGGGATTGATCGGGTTTCGAAAGCAGAAAAGTTCGAATTCAGGGTGCGGCGCATTGATCGCCATCATTTCGTTGGGCCAGACTTCGGTACCAATTGGATGATCCACCGCAATCAGTTTCGCCTCGTCAAAGTACGTGACTTCTTCCAGCAGCGTCAGCGCTTGGAGCACGTAGGAACCATCCTGTGCTTCGATGGCTGGCAACGGTAGATACTCCGTCGGATCGGGAGCGGCATAGACCCCGGGAGACGACAAGTATCCAAGCCCTCCAACGCCTCCAAAATCGGCCACGAATTCGAATCGCGACCCGTTCCACGCGAACAGATAGGGGCACGAAGATGTCTTGCGCGACAGTTCCGTAACCGTCGCCACGCGGTCGGCCGCCAACTCGATCTCGGCCTGAAGCACGGCGTCAGGCCACACAATCCGCAGCCAGTCGATTTTCGGATTGTCACCCAAGCCCGCATGAACTCGCAGCGGTGCCATGCCTACTGGGCCCGACGCGCCGCCAACCACGTATTGCTGGTACGTGCTTCCCGTCTTGATCTCAACCCGCGCCCCGATAGCCGAATAGTTGGAGCGCGTCATCTTGTCACGTCCGGTGGTTCCACTCAGATCCAGTTCGATCCAGTGGCCACCCGGTGTAACGTTGGCGATCAGCATCGGCTTTCGACCGGTCGCCGCCAGCAGCACATCGCACCGCCCGTTTCCGGTGAAATCGGCGACCACGCACGTCGCATCACCATCGGTCTGCAGCGCCTGGAGAAGGTTGCCGGAATCCACGTCCATGGCGTTGACAAAGCCCGCACGAGGCCAGTCGTTGATCAACAGTACCGGGCCCCGCGCAGCGTCGCGACGATGCGCGTCGGCCAGCACCAGATCGAGGTCGCCGTCGTTGTCCATATCGGCGAACTGGCCACCGGTAGCCCGAAGTGATCCGTGGCGAGCCGCAAAGCCCGCGTGCGCGCGGAATCCGAGGCGACCTACGTTTTCGAACAGCTGAGTTGACTCGCGACTAAATACCAACACGTCTCGGTCGCCATCCTTGTCCGGGTCGCCGGTCGTCGCACTGATTACGTTCTTGGCGTTCAGGCCTACGCTCGACGCGTCCGCCGTGCGAAAAACTCCCTGCCGGTCATTCACCCAAATAATCGGCGCTCGATCCCCTTGCGGAAAGATCACCAGGTCCAGGTCTCGATCATTGTCCAGATCGTCACAAATGATCGACGCGACCGGCATTTCTGCCATCCTCAATCCCAATTCAACAGCCACATCGGAAAACGATCCGTCGCGGTTGTTGTTGTAGACGCTGCTGGGACCCGGGGACGAACCGGTGCCGGCCGGCAGCGATCCGGCCGAGAGTCGAAAAGCCAACAGGTCGAGGTCGCCGTCGCTATCGATGTCGATCAGCCGCGACAAGGCAGTCAGCGATGTAGAGTCGGTCTCGAGATTCTTCATATCGACCGGAGTGAATGAGCCCTGTCCGTCGTTTTCCAGCAGCAGGTCAGGCCCCGCACGGCCCAACCACAGGTCGTCGTCTCCGTCGTTGTCCACGTCGCCAAATGCTGGGGACACGCAGCATGCGGCCAGTGGCGCGGTGGCCGAGAAACCGCCCGCCCCGTCGTTCAGCCAGACACTGCCGCTTCCATCCTGGCCCGTCGCGGTCAGAAATATGTCCAAGTCGCCGTCGTGATCCACGTCGGCCACGGCGACACCCGGCAAAGAGACCGAACCACCGCTCCAAGACCAGTCGTGCGTAGGCAGTTCCAGTTCGCTGACTTCCGGCGAAAAGACGACACGAGCTATATCGCCGTTTGCCTTTCGCGGGAGCGGGGTGCTGTCGAGCCCCAGCACCTGGTAGTATTTTCCGACTGTCCCGTAGACTTTCTGAACCGCAAAGGCACCGCCCGAGACCTCGGCTGCGTTCAAATCTTGAAAGCGTTTAAACAGCGCTAGAGCTTCGTCGCGACTTCTGGAAATCCGATACTGCAAGGCCAGACGATAAACGGCCGACATGCAGCCTGGGTCCAGGGCGACTGCCTGCTCCAACATCTCGGTGCCTTCATCGTTGCGTCCAGCTGAAATCAGCGTCTCGGCGAACTTGAAGGCAACATACGGATCGTGACGGTCCGCTTCGTGCACCTTGCCGAAGTATTCAATCGCCTTGTCATTCTCACCGATATGCTGGTAATACATCCCCAGGCAGAACAACGCGTGCAGGTTGCCAGGATCGGTGGCAAGGACTTGTTGAAATGCGTCCCGCGCTATCCCAAGACTCTCGTCGGCGTTTTGCTGGCCCTGCATGTTAAAGTACGCCAATCCCAGGTTGAAGCGAGCCGCTGTCCAGTCGGGCGCCACCTGGAGCACTTTTTCATATGCTTCCGCCGCCTTGGCATACTCGTATTGCTCCATCCGTGCGCAACCGCGGTTGAAATCGCTCAGCACCTTCGCTGCATCGCCCAGTGAAATCGAACCGTCTAGCGCGGTCGATCCCACAGTGGACCTGGCATCGGGTGGGCGAAAAGCCGCCGTCTCCTGGGCCCAAACCGTCGCCCCAGTCAAACCGAGAGCTGCGGAAACGCCCCCTGGCAACAGCAGCACCAGCAGGACGTTCCGCAGCACAAAAGTCTCGTTTTTGGGCCGCTGAGGTCTCTTCTGCGTTACGTTACGTCTCATTAACTGCTCCTGTCAAAATCACGATCGGCCCGCCGCTCGGCTGCCTGGTGGTGCGGCCGCCTCAGCCGCCTTAATTATAGACTGCCAGTGGAGGCCGGAATTCGACACTCCCGGCGGCTCAATTGTTGCAATCGCCCGTAACCGTGGCAACCTGACCCGCTCGAATGTGCATCCCAGCGTTGCATGCAAGAGAAGTAGGACACCGCGTGTACGACGGACGTCCTCGCGGTGTCGCAATGGGCAGCCTTTCCGCAGCGACGGACGAGGACGTCCATCATACTCTGACCTAGTCAATTTGGTGGTGCCAGCTCTGTTGTTCTGTTGCATCGATCATACGCAGGTTGGCGGAGATGTACGGCGATTGTCGATTGGTAATTGTTGACTTGCGAGGGGAATACTCCAACTTCGAGCATCAACAATCGCCACTGATCAATCATCAGTCTGCCTGGTTCGACTGTTTGATTTCGCAAACAAGACCCCGTCCAGCCCGCCTCACGCGGTGAATCTGACTGATCAGCGACAGCGATGAGCCCCTTTTCCTCTTCCCTTTCTCACCCACTTCGCCGCCGGAGGCGGCGATGGCCGGCTGGAAGGAAACTCATCGGTGGCTGAGATCGACGGTTAGTTGTCAAACGCTCTGCCACCGGGAAAAGCCCGGTGGAGATAAAGCCTGTGCTAATATGGCCTTAAGGACTCGTCCGGAAATAAGTTCCCGGTCCCGCTTGCCAAGCGGGACCGGGAAACGGTTGTGGTCGATGAGACGGGGAGTAAGTGGCAGATGATTTGCCGCTTCGAGGTCCCGTCCGGCAGCCGGGACCTACTTTTTCAGAAGTCTCACAGTGGCCTGTCCAATCAAGAGCAGGATGGTTTAATTCTAATGTGCGCTCTGGCCGCGTCCAAACGAGTAAGAACCAAGTCATGCACCTGGCGAGCAAGTCAAATGCCGAGATACTACAAGGAGACCAAGCGTGGGACCTAAGAAAATTCAGTTCGCGAACCACCCGTCCGGGGCTCTGTGATCCGTGCCTGGAACTATGTCGGTAGGTACGGTGGTGTGCCGAACGTCTGGCCGTTTTTCACCGCCCCGCGGTGGCAGCCGTTTGGACTATGTTCGAAATACCGATGTCGTCGCACGGTTTTGTATTACCCCTTTGGGGTATCGCCTTATCTGACGATCGATCCCCAGGGTGGCCGCGATGCGTGCGGCACCCTGGGTCCGTGTGAGGTGCGAGACGGTGCACCCTGAATGGCAACGCTGTGAAGCACTTTTTCACCCTCCCTCTGGGAGGGTCGCGAGGAACGAGCGGGGAGGGTTGAGCGATATTCGAGCGGTTTCAGATGATGATCACCGAATCCGCCCTCCCCGGGCCTTAGGGCCCGACCCTCCCGAAGGGAGGGTGAATTCTGTCAGCCTATCTCGCAAACCTCTTTTCTTATGGGCTCAAAATGCTTCACAGCGTTGCCTGAATGGTTGCCACATGGTGCAATGTGGCGTCAATCGCGTCCCGCACACGCCAGGAATTCGGCCCATTCGTTCAGCTCTGACTCGCCCGTTTTTCCGGGGCAGCGAAGAGCATCTCCTGTGCCTCGGCCAGCCATCCGGGGATCTGTGCGGCAAACGGCGAACGGGCGATGCTTTCGGCGATATCAAAGTCGCCCACATAGCGAGCGTGCAGGCCAGCGAACCAACTACCGCCATTGCCCAGCAGGTTGTAGCGCATCTTGGCATATTCAATCAGACCCCAGCCCAGAGCCAGATTGCGCAACCACAGAACCGTCGCAATGTTCGTCAAGCCCGGTGTCTCCGCCCAATGCGGGAGGCCTTCCGAATAGCGTTCCACAAGATCCTTGCCCACCGCTTCGATCATCGCCGTCTGCAATCGCCGATCGATTGGCGGCAGCAGTTCGTCCGCCCTGTCCACCAACTCTAGCGTGGTGAACTGCAGATCGAAATCACTCGGCTTGGAAGCACCAATGCTTAACGTGTGCACCTGTGGGTGTGACAGGCAGAACAGGCAATTGAACACCAACGGATGCAGGGGCCGGCAGAGCTGGATCATTTTCTCCGGCGGACGATAGAGCATCCCTCCCTTGTCCGCAGGGCTGATGATGAACACGCCCATGTCTCGCCGCCGCGCCTCTTCTATGGCCGGCCAATTGTCCTGATAGATGTAGTACCAATGTAGATTGACGTAATCGAAACCGCCATCTCGATCCCACTGGACCGTTTCGCGGACCACATCGGGCGGCCCGTGCGTCGAGAAGCCGACGTGCCGCGCTTTACCCTGCTTTTGTAGCTCGCGTGCGGCCGCCAGGCAGCCGTTGTCACGCACGGTATGCCACAGCAGCCGGTGGTTATTCACACCATGAATACCCAACAAGTTGACGTGGTCAAGTTGAAGTCGGTCGAGCGACTGATGAAAGTGCTGCACGAACTCGGCCGGATCCGCGGTGGGCTGTATCTTCGTTTGGACCAGGATCTGATCGCGCGGCAATGTGGGAAGCACGAGGCCCAGTTGCCGCTCGCTGGATCCGTAGCCGCGAGCCGTCTCGATGTGGTTGATGCCCAGATCGAATGCGCGGCGGATGGTGGCATCCAGATTCGCCTGGTTCTCTGCCGGGACTTCCCCTAGCGGAATGTCCTGCCACTGGTGCTGATAACGCATACCGCCACACGAAAAGACTGGCATTTGCAGTTCGGTGCGTCCAAATCGTCGGTAGAGCATGGCATATCTTCAGTGGAGCTTGCTGATTCGAGTCAACCTCGTCGCAGTATTCTACACCGAAGCACAGCGGGTCAGAAAGAAGCCTTCCAGCGATTCGACGTGCGCTCGCTCACGGCGACCCCTTGGGCTCGATCACCGCGTCATTGCAGCTTCTTCAGTTCTGCCAGGATTTCATCGGCGCTGGGTCGATCTGAAAATGTCTTGGCCCGGCGTTCGTACCGAATCACTCCGCTGCGGTCGATCAGGAACGTTGCCGGTCGATTGCTCAGCTCGGTATGGATTCGCATTTGAAACGCGACGCCGTACGTGGTGCTCACGATATGTGACGGGTCGAGAAGCAATGGGTATCCCACATCGCCCGATTCCATGCCGACGTCCTTCAGAAAATGTTCCGCAGGCTGGGCGTCGTGCGGATCGACGACCAGAAGCTGTGCACCAGCTAGTTCGAAATCGGGAAGCTTCTCACGCAACTGCGCGAGTTGACCGTGGCAAACCGGTCACGTGTCACCATACACGAACACGAGCGCCACTAATTTCTTACCGCGGTAGTCGCTCAGCGAAATCTTCTCACCCGTCACCGACATCAGCTGAAAATCAGGAGCCTGCTCACCAGGCTTGGCAGTGTCAAGATGACGCTTGTCCCAATGGCTGAGCTCTGCAGCAAGTCGCCCGGAGAGCGAGGTATCGTCACGCTCAAGAGCATATTCGAGATGCCGTTTCACGTCTCGATTCGTCTCATTTTGCGCCAAGCGACGAAACAATAAGGCATGTTGCTGCTGTGTCAGGATACTCAGCGAGTCAATTGCATATAGTCGCACGGCGGGGTCCGCGTCGTGTTCGGCCGCCTCGATCAGATCGTCACAACACTCCCGATTCAGCGTGTAGGCGAGCGACTGGGCCGCGAGCATTCTCTCCGGGGCCTCACCCTCTTTCAGGACCCGCCGGATCTCGCCGACGTCCTTCATGTGTGACGCTGCCAGTTCGTGCAGTGAGTTCATGCGGTATTGCCAGCCTCGATCGTCCAAAGGCCTCATGTAACCGGGCCGTCGGGAATCATCCTGAGGCTGCCACACGTCCTCCTTCCACTCTTGAAGAAATTCTTGAAAGATCTGCCGAGCGCCGGACGACGTTTGTGCCCATAAGACACTCGTCGGCATCGACAGCAAGCACCAAACAAGCCAAGACAGTGCAAGCAAAGGACGAACCATGCGGCGTGTCTCCTATCGAACCACAATTCGGTAAACTCGAGAAGTCGTTGACAATTATTGGTAACCATGCTTCTATAGTCGAAATGGCTATGTTCGCCAGCGTTAGTCCGGATTATTCACGTTGGTTCCAGCTCGCGCAACAAGTAGGCAGTTCCGGGTTTGACAACAAGCTCCCCCACCGAACCTTGCGTCGGTGGGTTCGGGTTTGACAACTACCAGGCACTACGTTCACAAACTGCGGCCGAGCAAAAACGTCTCCAACCCGCCGGCACGCCGCCGAGGCCGAATCAGACCGCGGCTTGTTTCGGTCTCGGCGGCGCGCCGATGGAATTCACCAATTCCACTCGACCGATCGGTGTTTCCGTGGGTCCCGGTAGTTTTCAAACGGGCCTTCCCACACCGTAAGGCCGGTGGCGGGCAAACCTGACTTCGGGCATGCTCTTGGGTTGCGGGCAATGCGTGCGTCAGGTTACCAGTGCCTTGTCACGCTTAAGAATCAGGGTTGGGCCAGATGAATTTGCGACACCGCGTGGACGCCGTGTCGTACACTGTTGAGAACAACGCTTCCCCCTAGTTTTCGGAGTTCACAAAGCAGTGATCAGAGTCGGCAACGATTCCTGTAGCATATCTCGCATGCAGGTTTCCGCTGGTCGTGCGTTGGACGGTGAAGCTGGTCAGAGGCACGAGTCCGAAGAAGTAGGTGGCGACTGGACACTAGATTCGGGTCGATTCATTGGCCGAAGGTCTTGTTGCACCGTAGCTCCAGCCATGGCGATTGTTTGCCACACACAAGTCCGATTTCCACTGGGCCTGTCCCAGTGGGATCACAACTGGGCAGCTACAGATCACCTGCACAAATCGTCTTCTCTCCACGGGCCCGTCCCGGTGGGAGTCACGACTCGTGCTGTTGATGTGGCGTGAGAGTCGCCGCGTCCCCGCTCGCGCGGCGGGTGGCGTGCACCGTGAACCTGATGCTTGTTCCTATGATCCGAAATACAACGACTGGCACCACCATCGGCGACGAATTCACCACGGCCGCTCGAGTGCATTCTCGAGACGGAAAGATTATCCTGGAGTGCGTCCGGCGAGACGGTGCTCGCCCGTTGTGAGTCTTGGAGCGAACATGGGACCTGGTGCCGCGAGTCGAGAGAACAACTGGTTGACTACGCGTCGGGGAATTGAGAATGGGATCATACGCACATACGCAAAACAGGACTTCGAGGAGATCACCTGCATGTCATCGATCGTTTTGAACCAAATGCTGCAACGAGGCGTCATTGTCGCCCTGTTGACCCTCGCCGCTCCGGTACGCGCCGAGTGGATCTGGGTAGAGGGTGAGCAGCCCAGCCGGGCGACCGTGAATCGCCATCCGTGGTACGACCAGGTGAAACGGGAAGAGCTTTCGGGCGGCGACTTCATCAGCAACTTTAACGAACAGAAGGCCGGCGAGGCAGAGTATACGTTCAAAGTGAACGAAAGTGGCCAGTACGATTTCTGGGTGCGAGCCAATCCGGTGCAGGCACGGCTGTCGTATCGCTTGGGCGACGGGCCCTTGGACGCCGATCGATCTGAAAGGGCAGACCGTTGGCAACGTAAATATTGCCGCCGATGGAAAACCGGACCTGCGGTTCCTGGTTTGGGCCAAAGCCGGAAGTATTGCTGCGCCGTGGACCGGCCGTGATTCGTTTTCGGATGGACAGCGAGAACAGCAACCACGGATACCTGGACTGTTTCGTGTTGAGCAACGAGCCGTTCCAGCCGCAAGGCATCCTCAAACCGGATGCCGTGACGGAAGCCATGCGGCAGGCGGCCCGCCAGAATGAGGGTTGGATCGTGTTCAACCCGGCGCAGGATTCCTTTCAGGAGTCCGCTGGCTTGGATCTTCGCAGTCTGAACGAACAAATCGCCGGTGAACATGGATTCATCGGAGTCAAGCAGGGCGAATTCATCCACACAGATAACGGAGCACCGGTACGATTCTGGGCGGTCAACGGACCGTCGAGCAAAGATCGCGAGAGTCTGCAGCGGGAAGCGCGACTGCTGGCCAAACGCGGCGTGAACCTGGTCCGCGTCCACGGCGGCTACTTCGACAACAACGGCAATGTCAAAATGGATGCCGTGCGGCACGCCCAAGACGTCGTGGAAGCGATGAAGGCCGAGGGGATCTACTCGCACTTCTCAATCTATTTCCCGTTGTGGCTGACGCCGCCTCCAGGAGCCGATTGGCTGAACGGCTACGACGGCCGCGAGCATCCGTTCGCCGCTCTGTTTTTCAATCCGACGTTCCAGGAGAAGTATCGGCAGTGGTGGAAGGCACTGTTGCTGACGCCCAATGAGTCAACTGGCAAGCGGCTGATCGATGATCCGGCCGTCGCCGGGCTGGAGATGCAGAACGAAGACTCGTTCCTGTTCTGGACATTCGGCGAGAAAAACATCCCCGATCCGCAATGGCGAATTCTGGAGACACTCTTTGCCCAGTGGCTGGTCAAAGAGCACGGCTCGCTGCAGGCCGCGTTGCGGAAATGGAACGGCCTGAGCATGCCTCGCGATAATCCGGCCGAGGGGCGGATCGGCTTCCGCCCCATTTGGAACATGTTTAACGAGAAGACGCCGCGCGATAAGGACACCGTCCGGTTCCTGGTGCAGCTGCAGCGGCAATTCTATCAAGACACATACCAGTTACTTCGTGAACTCGGTTTTCGCGGTGTGATCACGGCATCGAACTGGACCACGGCCAGCCCCCAGGTATTGGGGCCGCTGGAGAAATACAGCTACACCGTCGGCGATTTCATCGATCGACACGGCTATTTCAGTTGTCTCAGTCGCGGTGACAATTCTGAGTGGTCGGTACGCGACGCTCACACGTACGCCGACCGTAGCGCTTTGCGGTTTGACCCGGAAGAACCAGGTGCAGCCAGGCAGTTCGTCCACCCGGTGATGGATCCGAAGTACGACGGTATGCCTTCGATGATTTCTGAAACCACCTGGAATCGACCCAACCGCTACCGCTCTGAGGCTCCCTTGTATCTGGCCGTTTATGGAGCGTTACAGGGTGGCAGCGCCGTGGTGCACTTCGCCCAAGACTCTGCGACGTGGACTGTCAAGCCTGGTTTTTTCATGCAGCCGTGGACGCTCATGTCGCCGTCGATGATGGGCCAATTCCCCGCCGCGGCCCTGATCTATCGGCAACGGTTGGTCGAGCCTGGCGAGGTGCTGGCCGAAGTGAACTTGAACATCGACGCGCTGTTTGACCTGCAGGGCACACCGCTGCCACAGGATGCGGCCTTTGACGAACTGCGATTGAAGGATGTCCCACAGGGCACCACGGTCGAGGCCGGAAATGTTATCGATCCATTGATCCACTACGCCGGGCGCACCGCGGTGAACTTCGTCACGCAGAGCAAGCCATCTCGGCTCGAGCCGCTCTCGAAGTACATCGATCGCGAGAAGCAGACCGTGTTGAGCAGCACGCGACAGGTGCTGTTGGACTACGGCAAGGGGATCTTGTACGTCAACGCCCCCGCGGTGCAAGCAGTCAGCGGTGCGTTGGCCGAGGCCGGCCCCGTTTCGCTCCACGACATCCGTGTCGCGTCGGACCTGGAGCTGGGACACATCGTGGTGGTCAGCCTGGACAGCCAGCCGTTGGCCGAATCGAAAAGGATGCTGCTACAAGTGATGTCTGAGGAAAGAAACAACAAGTTCCGCACGAGCCCCGTGTCCAACAGTGTGAAACGCATCGACAGTATTGGACAGGACCCCTGGCTGTTCAAGCAGTTGCAGGGCAACGTGCGACTGAAGCGAGACGACGCCAAGCAGTTGAAGGTTACCGCGTTGGATTTCAACGGTTACGCCGTCGAGCCGGCTGGAACTGCCGACAACATCCCGCTTCGCTCCGACACGGTTTACTATCTGATTCAACCGTAGCGTTTGGATCATGCGTAACCTAGTGCCACAACCCACAATGGCGAGTACCCCCAAGAGTTGTTCTTGCCCAGCTATCACTAAGAGGGTAGGATTGCGACTTCATGGGCCATCAATTGCTGTTTGTGGCACTCGCGCTTTGTCACGCTTTAGAATTAGGTTTGAGCCGAAACGAATGTACGAGACTGCGTCCACGCGGTGTCGCACCGCAAAGGTAACCCATTTCGACGGACAAGGACGTCCGTCGTTGAGAACAATGACTCAGCCCAATTATTTGAGTTGACAAAACACTAGCAGCACCGGTAGAGCCGCTCGGCCCAAATACGGAGTTTGGTGGATGCATCATGAAAACGTACGTCCAGTTCAGGTCAGACAAATTTCCACCATATGAAGGTGAAGAAGAACAGATCAACCCTGGTCTTTGGGGCAGGCGTTTGGCTGAATACCTTGTCGAAAAACTGACCAGTGCCGCAGTGGAAACAGAAGAGATCATCCCCGAAGACTGGGGATGGTACATCCCCATCAAGAACGAGACATTTCGACTTGGTCTCTGTTGCGGACATCAGCATGGTGATGACAACGAGTTTCTGTGCTTCACCCATCCCGACCGACCAATCGTTCGCAGGTGGTTTAGGAAGATCGAGACAAGGGAACAAATCGAACGACTTACGGACGCCCTTGATCGCATCCTCACATCCGATCCAGATATTGAATGCGTTCACTGGCTGACAGACGATGAAATATGACCCTCAGTCCGGGGCCTGAAGGCCATATCCGGGACTCTGATCCCAAATATCGTATTCATCAATGTTTACGGCAATTCGCGCCGCGAATCTTACGCTTTCGGAACACGGAATTTGGCTCATCTTGCACTTCCGCGCGAGAAACAGTGAGTCAAATAGAGTGGACCACGGAACTCTCGACACGCTGCGGGTTTCTTCTCTCACAGGTGAAACTGCCGCAATGCGGCGGCCCGTTCGTGCCGTCCTCCCATGGGGAGAAGAATCGCCAAGAGACTCTTTTGGCGGATGTTCTTTCCTGCATGGAGGACGTGTCGGAATCGAGCGTGTCGCTGAGATGGCTGATGCCGAAAACGTCGTTGCACGCGCTGCTGGTGAAGGCGATCGCGTCCTCGCGGTCGGTTGTGGGTGCGCGGACTTCCAGAGACCTTCTTGCTCGGCCGCACTTTCTAAACGTAGTGCCTGGTAGTTGTCAAACCCGAAACCACCGACGCGAGGTCGGTGGGGTACTCAGGAACCTTCGAAGCCGGGCGGCACGGCGGGCAGATCTGTCGTCAGTACGAGCGGTTTCCGCCGGCCGGCTTGTGTGTAGTCGAAGGGTTCAAAGCCCAGCTTCAGCGCGGGTGAATCGGGCCGCGAGTGAAAATCGCCGTGAGCCGGATCGACAAACCCGGGGTCGGCGATCAGGCTGTGCACGTCCTGTTCTCGCTCGGCCTGCCATTGCTCGAACGACAAATCACCTGGGAACTTGATCGGTTTGCCTGCGTGCCAATAGAGATTATAGTCAAGCTTGAAGTTGTTGTCTTTCCAGTTGGAGCCGAACAGCGGGCTGTCGTTGTCCCAAAGGACAATGTTTCGCTCGAAAAAGAAAGAAATATGCTCCTCGGTGCGCGTCCGTTGGATCTGATGTTCGCCGCCGTAAGCCAAGATATTGTTTTCGATTCGATTCTCTTTGCCGTAGTGCTGATGAAAACCGCCACGCGAGCAGCGGTAGACCAGATTGTTCTTCATTTCAATGCCCGTCGAACCCTCGTCCGTGTAGAGTCCCCAGCCGCCGTAGTCGAACGAAATCACGTCGTGAAAATGGTTGTCGTGAATCGTCGTGCCGGGAGAAACGCCCAGCGTGTAGATGCAGCCCATATCGCTCAGGACACGTTGCCCGATATCGTGCGCGTGATTGAAAGCCACTTCATTGTGATGCGCACGACTGGGGCCGTAGCCCCAGACCCAACCGACGGAAAAGGCCGAGTAGTACAAATCATAGACGTCGTTGTGCCGAACCACATTGTGCGGTGAATGACCGATCCATACGCCGATAGCCGCCGGATGCAACCGGCCAGCGTGGGCGATCAGGCAGTCCTCGACCGTGTGATGCGACACCAGTGCTTCGTCGTCGCTGGGGCGCCCAGCGAGTTTCCCCAACCGGTCGGCAGTGCGCTGCCGATCTTGATACCGCCGGCCCCCAGATCGATCAGTTCGCAACCGGACACGCGATTGTGTTGGCAGCCCGGGCCGAATCCCATCGCGTATTCGCCCACGTGCCGGACGGCACAGTCTTCCAGGGTGATATGCCGGGCGCCCATCGCTGCCACCGCCGCACCGAGGTTGATCTCGGCCTGCGGAAACGACTGGCCCGCTGACGTGATCGTCCAGTTGGCGTGCGCAAACGTCAGGCCGCGGAACTGGATATGCTGCACCCAACTGCGATCTGCAACGTCGCCCCGCAACAGCAACAAATTTTTCAGTCGCGGTGCCATGACCACCGTGTTTTCAGGCGTCTCGCCGTCGCGGGGAATGTAGGTCAAACGGCCAATCGGACGATCCAAGTACCACTGGCCCGGATGCCGCAGCGCCTGCTTGACATTCTCCACCAGGTAGCGATGCCCCTGTTTGAACTCGGCCCACCAACTGGAACCGGTCGTACGTCCCTGGAGTGTGACTATGTTCTGTTGGACATCCACTTCGGCGATTGGGATCCGCGAAGCGGCCCAGAAATGAAACGCCATGATCTCGACGTCTTGCAGATTTTCCCAATCCGCCTGGATCTCACTCGCGTTGAAGCCGAATCGGTCGTGACCTTTGCCGGCTGCTTTGGCCGATGGTTCCAGTTGCCTGGCGATCTTGTAGTAACCCTGTTCGGGCAAACGCGGTCGGCAACGACGCTGATCGTTCACGAACAATTGCGAGAAGCTCCACTCTCCGTTCTTCACGTCGTCCAGATCGACGTACCATCGGCCTTGCTCGTCCTTTTGCCAGGCCGTGATTCGCCGACCACCGCTGAGGATCGGTCGCTCGTCAGCGTACGCCTGATAGATCACCGGTGCTTGTTCGGTACCCGAATCTTCCGGCGTGAACGCCAGCGGCGCTGTCAGTTGATACGTTCCGCCGCGGATGGCCACGACAATCGGCCGCTGACGATCCGCTTGCTGCGCACGTATCTGCCGCACCGCTTGTTGAGCGGCCGTGACCGTTGCCAACGGTCCGTCGCTGGCCTCGGCATTGGCCGTTGCCACCCGCCCCGACCAGGCATCGTTGCCGTTCGTGGCAACATACAAATCCGGCTCGACCGCCGTGACACTCTCTGCGTGAACGGCAAAAAAGAAAAACAGGGCAAGCAACACAACGGTGCGGAGGCAGGTGTTCATTGGCGGGTCCATTCGTGTGAAGGTGCAAGGGGGGCGTGGCGGCGGGCGGAATGCGTGCTACGCGTCGCCGGCTGTGCGCTGCACATGATACCATGCGCACGACTATTGTCACACTTCTGCGACAAAGAAACGGAGGCACATTCCCCGGACGGATCCGCTTTCTCTTGACCGTTTCACACGGTGGGCTCCGTTCCGTTGCCGATGGACGCAAAAAAAGGCGTGGGCTAGACTTGGGACTGTGATCGGGGCAGGATGCCCACAGACAGCCCCGCGTGTTTGATAGATGCCATCTCAGACCCCCGCCGTTCCGATCGATTGTTGGAGGTGAAACACTTTGCGCCCTGGGTCACTTGCAGCAGCTGGTTAGGACTGACGGTGATGATGTCGGTGACGTTCGTCCTAATGTTTGAAGTCTGCAACTGTAGGGCAGACTCACTCGCAACCGTACACCGCCAGGATGTTCTCTGGCGGGACGTCGGGCTGGAACAGATGGGCCGGACCTAGAATGTATCCGCCGTCGCGTCCCAGAACGTCGCAGTATCGGCGGACCTCTGCGCGAACCTCTTCCAGCGCTGCCGTGTGGCAGCAGATGCTGCATGTCGATGCCGCCGTGAAAGCTCAGCCGGTCGCCGAACTCGGCCTTGAGCTGCTCCGGGGACATCTCCGGCCCAACGGGCTGAATCGGGTCCAGTACATCGATGCCCACCTCGAATCAATTCCGGGATCAATGGTCGGATCAAACCGCAGCTGTGGAAAAGCACCTTGCCGCCCAGGCCATGAATACAATCGACCATCTCTCGCAGGTAGGGAGCGACGAATTCGCGAAACATGGGGACCGAAATCAGCGGTCCATGTTGGCTACCCAGATCGCTGATCAAGCAGGTACAGATCGATACGTCCCCGGGTGGCTTCCGCCGCTCGTGTGTAGTCGTCCTTGTAGAAATCGGTGAACTTGCGCGAGAGAAAATGCGCCCATTCGGGCCGCGTGGCCATGTCCAGAAACATACCTTCCCAGCCGCGCACCAAACCGGGACGCTGCCAGACATCCGCAAAACCGTACAGGATCGCGTAATCGTCGAATTGCTCACACTGTGCGGCCAACGAGACGTGGTCAAACTGATCAGGCGTCGGCCACGCAAAGTGTTCCAGGTCGGCCATGGTCTGCGCGTCAGCGAGCGCTCCGCGCGTGTCCTCGCGCATGGGGCCCCAGGGCGTCTGGCGATAGATGTAACGTTCGCCCCAGAAGTTCTGATAGACGCCGCCGCCGACGTGTCGCTCAGGCGGTCCATCCAATTCCAGGTGACGTACGTCGATTCCCAAGTCGTCGAGCAACCGCGCCTTGTCGTCGTGTCCCACATGGGCGAACAATCGCTTCCACGTCGGTTGCTCCGCCCAGAAGTCGCGCGGCGTGCGATCGGGCACGCAACGATTCAATGCTGTCAGGACTCGTTCGCGTGGCGTCATCATGGTACCGACTCGCTTCGTGATGCCGACACAGGACCCTGTCGCCGGTCTTGTGAGTGGATCGAACCGATTCATATCATAGTACACAGTGAGACGACTACTGACCATGCGATTCCCAGAGATCGTGCCACTGCTCAATCCACCGGCTTTCCAATCCTGAAACCTCCGCGCCGACAACCTGGTCCACTGGAACCAAACCACTCGACTTGAGCAGTGCGCAGCGCGGACACGCTTTCCACTGGCGGGATGGAACGCCGTTTCCGCTTCACACTGCGTGCCCCAAGCCGTGATGAGTTGGCACGATTTCGGCCGGCGATCGTCTGTGTCGGTATTTGACACTCGCCTCCGCACGCAGTGGCACGACTACTGACCATGCAAATCCCAGAGATCGTGCCACTGCTCAATCCACCGGCTTTCCAATCCTGTAACCTCCGCGCCGACAACCTGGTCCACTGGAACCAAACCACTCGGCTTGAGCAGTGCACAGCGCGGACACGCTTTCCACTGGCGGGATGGAACGTTGGTTGCCGCTTCACACTGCGTGCCCCATACGGCGATGAGTTGGCACGATTTCGGCCGGCGATCGTCTGTGTCGGTATTTGACACTCGCCTCCGCACGCAGTGGCACGACTACTGACCATGCGATTCCCAGAGATCGTGCCACTGCTCAATACACCGGCTTTCCAATCCTGAAACCTCCGCGCGGAGAACCTGGTCCACTGGAACCGGACCACTCGGCTTGAGCAGTGCGAAGCGCGGACACGCTTTCCACTGGCGGGATGGAACGTTGGTTGCCGCTTCACACTGCGTGCCCCATACGGCGATGAGTTGGCACGATTTCGGCTGACGATCGCCTGTGTCGGTATTTGACACTCGCCTCCACACGCAGTGGCACGACCGCCGGTCTTGCACGGAGCTATTGCCAGCTGCCGTGAGGGGCTGTTGACGTCATTTTTCCCATCCTGCCGTGCGAACTTCACTGCCCACCGTGCCGCGCAGTGTGTCGCCCAGTGCCGCGCGGATGGGTTCGGCCAGGCGGGAGAGACGGGCGACGATATCTGGATGTTGCGCGGCGACGTTCTTCGATTCGCCGGGGTCGCCGCGCAGATCGAACAGCGAAAGCTCCAACCGCTCGACACGTCCGCCGTGGCGGCTGGCGATGCCCTCGATACCGCTCTGCGTGATTGACTGCGCCTTGTTCTTGCCCCAATTCGAGGGCTTACCACCTCGGCCGGGTTCGGCGGCGGTGGTGATGTAAGGATGCGGGAAATGCAGCTTCCAGGGCCCACTGCGGACCGCCTGCAATTCGGTGCCGCCATAGAAGAAGAGCGCTTCGTGCGGCGATTTCGCGCTCGGTTCGCCCAGCAACAATGGCGTGACACTCAAGCCGTCAATATTGTGATTCGGCGGCCTGCCTCCCACCAGTTCGATCAACGTCGGCAGCCAGTCAATGGACATGAATGGTTCGTCGTTCACGCGATTGGCGGGGATCTTCCCTGGCCAGCGAACCAGGCAGGGCACACGCACCCCGCCTTCGAAGGTGGTCAGTTTGCCCTCGCGCAGCGGCGTGGCCGAACCGGCGTGTTCGCCGTAGCTGAGCCAGGGGCCGTTGTCGGAAAAGAAAATCACGAGCGTGTTATTATCGACTTCCAGTCGCTTGAGCGTGGCCAGGATCTGGCCGACGGACCAGTCGAGTTCCTGGATCACGTCACCGTAAAGCCCGTGCTCTGATGTGCCTGCAAAATCTCGCGAGGCGAAGATCGGCACGTGCGGCATCACGTGCGGCATGTAGAGGAAGAAGGGCTGGTCCGCGTGGTGCTCGAGAAACGACACCGCGCGCTGCGTAAAGCGTTTCGTGAACTGGCTCTGATCCGGGTCCGTTTCGATAACCACTTCACCGTCATAAAACGGCAGTGGAGGCATCTCTGCGCTCAGCACAGGATGGTACTTCGAATTGTCATTCGAGTAAGGAATACCGAGCCACTGGTCGAAGCCATTGCGCGTGGCACCGAAACGTGCCACGGTCCCGAGATGCCACTTGCCGACACCGCACGTCGCGTAGCCGAGCGCCTGAAACATCTCGGGCAGCAGCCACTCGTCGGGGTGTATCCCGTTCTTGCTGGTGTGGTTCAGCGCACCCTGAAGGCTGACGCGATTTGGGTAACATCCGCTCAGCAGCGCCGCGCGGCTCGCGGTGCAGACCGCCTGAGCGACGTAGAAACTCGTGAAACGCGTTCCCTCGGCAGCCATCCGGTCGAGGTTCGGCGTGCGAATGTCCTCCGCCCCCTGGCAGCTCATATCGGCGTACCCCATGTCGTCGGTGACGATGAGCACAACATTGGGCTTTTCGGTCGCGGCACGCGTGGTGGCCTCCGCCGCGCGGAGAAGCACGAAACGTACGCCACAACAAAGACCATTGGGAGGAGGGGCTTCATGGATGCTCGTCCTTTGTACACTGCTGAAGACTTGAATTCCGTGCCCGCTTGTGATCTGTTTCAGACTGGGTTACTTCGGATTTCAAGGGCGTAGTCATTGGCTCGTCCTTGCCTGCCGTCAAGCGTGCCGCTGGGACTTTCGCACGCAGCGCGGCTGGGGATCGTTGCCGCTACTTTCCCAGGCAGTACAGAAACTTCCCCGACCGTATCAGCAGTCGGTTACCGTCCACGGCGGGGCTGCCATCGAACCGGCTGCCATCGTCAAGATCATTGACGGCCAGCTGTTCGAAACTCCGGCTTGGCCGCCAACACAAATGTGCGACCGTTACGCGTCAAGTAGTACAGTCGTCCTTCCGCCAGCACAGGCGAAGCGTACACCTGGCCGGCGCGGTCCAGCCGCTGTTCGTACACCAGTTCACCCGTCGTGGCCTGGGCACAGTAGGCGATGCCCAGTTTCTCACTCATCCAGTACAGATGGCCGTCCAGGTAGATGG
Organism: uncultured Planctomycetota bacterium; assembly: GCA_963700575.1. Taxonomy (GTDB): domain Bacteria; phylum Planctomycetota; class Planctomycetia; order Pirellulales; family Pirellulaceae; genus JAJRVM01. Next base: position 36,618 of record CAVOYC010000025.1, read on the forward strand.
GTGACGTAACGTTCGATCCGGTCTTGCTGGTCCACAGGCGATGGGTCGCGGTGACGTCACCGCTGCCACCGGCTCGAACCGCCAGCGCGGCGGTGCCGGAACGACCACCCAGGTAATAGACGATACCGTCCGCCGCGACCGCCGTGGGGACCATGTACCAGCTGATGTCCGTCTTGCACGACCAGAGGGGTGCGCCCGTATCGGGATCGAAGGCCAGCACGTCCCCATGCCTGGCGACCACCAACTCCTGACGACCCGAATCGGCCGTGACGATGATGGGCGTGTTCCAGGCCTCGCGGATTCCCGAGGCCCGCCACTTCTCTTTGCCCGTCTCCCGATCCAGAGCCACCAGCGACTCGCTCTCCACACTGGCGTTGATGATCACCATGTCCTTGTAGAGCAAGGGCGATGCGGCGGTTCCCCAGCCACTGGTGTTCGAGCCCACGTCGGCCTGCCAAAGCTGGTTGCCATCGTGGTCAAAGGCGAAGACCCCGGTCTTCCCGAAGAACGCGTAGACCCGATCCGCGTCGGCAGCGGGCGTGTTGGCCGCATACCCGTGGTCGCGGATACTATCCTCTTCCGGCAGTTTGGCCGTAACGGTTCGATCCCATACGATTTCACCCGTGTCGCGACGAAGAGCGATCAGGTGCCGCTTGAGTTGGTCCAGGCTACCGCCCGGCTCATCGGGCACAAAGTACCCGCTATAGCAGGTCAGATAGATATGATCGCCAAAGGTGATCGGGCTCGACGCGCCCGGGCCCGGCAGCGCGGTTTTCCAGACGACGTTTTGGCGCGCGTCCCATTCGAGCGGCAGTCCTGTCGCCTCGGACACGCCCATGCCACCGGGGCCGCGGAAACAAGGCCAATCGTCGCCCGTCGCCGCAGACGTTGGTAACGTCGTCGCACCGCGGATGTAATCTTGATCGGCCTGGGAAAAGATCGAGATGGCCACGGTGAACTTCCGGCCGTCTCTACGCTCGATCGTCACCTCGTCACCGGTGACATTCAGCACGCGAGCCTGAATCGCCCGTCCCTGCTGGTCGTGAAATTCACGCGGCTCGCCCCGCCCGTCGGCCGGCTGAGCTTGACAAAATGCGTGCCAAGAGAGCCCAGCCAACGCGGTCGCAAAAAAAATACCTCGAGCACCCCGACACATCATGGGCCTCCCGGTCATCAAGTTCGTCGAAATCGAAGGGCAAGTATTTTGCCAAAGTTCACCCGCGCCCCACGAGCACTCCCCGCAGCACGTGGCTTCACTGCCACAAAATACTGTAACTGACCGGGGCGCTCTCCGCCACGGCGCACATGCCAGCGTCTCTGATTAAAGCCAAGAACTCGAGCTCCGGCAGCTGTATCTTGGTCGCGTTCGTTAAATGAGACTTGAAACAGTCTTGGGAGCGTCCGCACATTCGGAATGGATGCGGTTTCGACCGGCTCGTTTTGCAGCGAGGGCCTGGGAGCTGACGCGTTCCAGCAAGGCCTGCGGGCCAGCATCTTCCCGGTCATAGGTGACAACACCGGCGCTCAAGGTGACCTTCACGGGCTGGTCGGATGTCAACGTGAACGGGGCATTCGTAACTGCGATGCGCATTCGCTCGAGCACGGCACACGCCTCACCGAGGTCTCTACCAGGCATCACAACACAGAACTCCTCACCGCCATAGCGGTAGCCCCGTTCCACGGGGCTTCTCGATGTTTGGGCTTGAGCTATCCAACTGTGGCTAAAGCACTCACATCGAGAAAGCCCGTGAACGGGCTTTGGTTCCGAATAGGTAGCACTCAGCGTACCCCGACGTGAACGTCGGGGCTAATACCGCTACGCGGAGAAGGATCGTAGACAGCCGCCACTCACGCGTCGCCTCCTTTTAGGAGACTTACTCAAGCGATCGGCTCTGCCAGTAGTACGTGAATGTGAGGACGCGCCTGGTCCAGTCGAAGACGAGTACCGTCAAGTCAGTTTCGTCGTTCCTGGCAGGCGGCGTAGTTGATTAAGGTCGGCGCAATGGGATTGCGGTAGCCTTTTCTTCCGAAACATCAGCGCTTCTCAAGCCGAGCCGCGATATCCGTCTGAAAGGCGGGTGATTCCAGAGTGAGAATGCCCGAACTGGCGGTTACCTGACCGTCGGCAATGGGCTTACCAGTGAGTGTATTCCACCACTCGACGGACCACACGCCGTCAGAGACGCCGGTTAACGTTACCTTCGCGCCGGTCACCGGCGCGGGATCGGCAACTTCGGCGCCCTGGGGCCAATCGCATGTTCGGTCCAGCAGCCAGATGAGTGCTTCGTCGGGTGCCGCCACGCCGAAGGGCGCGACCGGCCCTTCGTTCGCTTGGAATTCAGCCGGCTGCATGTCGCCACGGCCAATCCCGGTCCCTTTCAGAAAGGCGCTGAGCGCCGACCAGTGATGGTAGAGGTTTGCCCGATGTATGTCTTCCCACCACCAGGTCATGCCGGTCCCGGCGGCGCCGGTGAATGCGCCGCTCCAGATCGCCTGATGCAACGCACGGAAATACGGATCGGTGTCAGGCTTCCAGCCTTTCCAGTCGGTGCCGTATTCGCTGACAAAGAACGGCTTCTGATACTTGTCAAAGAAGCGCGACGGTCTTTTCGGCGGTCATCCGCGCGGGGTGTGGTTCGTTGTAGGAATGGTACTGCGAGAACTCCATTTCCGGCAGGGCAAACAGGTCGGGCCGTTCGCTGCCACCGGTGAAGCTGGATGTGATCAGATGGTTCGTACGGATCGAGGGCCCGCAGGTAGCGGCCCATGTCGCGGTGCCACGCCATCACGTCGTCGTGCTTTACGTACGCGTATTCGTTATCGATCTCGTTGAAGAACTCCCAGGCCAGCAGATTGGGAAAGGCGCGACCAACGGGCCACCATGTATCGCGCAGTCGCTTTGGGTACAGCTTGCCTGCGCCTCGTTCGTCCGTGAAGAAATCGTTCTGCGTTTGGCAGGGTCCGCCGTTGGCGGCGTTGTACGGATGGCGCGGCCAGTAGTTGTTGCTTCCCCAGATAGTCCGGCTTGACTTCGAACATGCCGTGGTAATCCAAGCAGAGCATGATGTAGACGCCGCGACGTTCCGCCTCGGCCAGCACGCGGTCGAGCCGCCAGGCGTTGTCCAGGCGGTATTGGAGTCGGTCGTCCCGATCCCACTCGATCCCGAAAGCCTGCGGCCACATCCAGAGTCGGGTGTAGTTGATGCCGGCCTGCTGATAGGCTGTCAGCCAATCGTCGTAATCGTAGGTTCCACGCCGCCCGTGCCAGCCGACGCACAGCCCGTTCAGAAACAGCGGCGTGCCATCATCAAGACAGAAATAGCGATGGCGTTGCGATTCGACACGGACCAAACCCTGGCGAATGCCCGTTGAAACTTCCACTGTCGATTCGGCCCGGCCAACCGGCTTTCCGTCCAGCGTAACGGTCACCGTCAGGGTATGGCGGCCCACTTCTCGCGGCAGCCAGCGGATCCGCCAACTTCCTTCGTCGAGCGCCGTGAGCACCTCGCGATTACGATCCAGTTTCCGCTCAAATTCGCGACAAAAGAATCCCGGTACGACCAACGTCTTGCCCGACGGTTCTGTGACCTGCAATCCCAGCGAGATGCAGTCGGGATCGAACGGATTGGCAGCGGCAGGTACGCCCGTCACAATGATCTCGCCACGTTGGAAGACCTCCAGGGATTCTCGAGGAGAGTTGCAGTCCGAGGGTGGCCTCCACCGGTGCGGCACTCGCAATATTCGTTGTCAGACAGACCGTTACGGAGAGCGATGCAAGCCATGCCAATTCTGTCCGCGTTTTCATCTCGTCGTCCTTTGGAAATGCTGTCGAATGCCGAACAAACCCCCCATCTATTGTCCGGATCCTCGATGCAGATACAGAACACCTCGGCGGCGTGCCAGGTGTGTGGCGTCGCGATTTTCTGCTGCACAAACACCGGATCCACAATGGCCATCCCGGGATAGTCAGCCTGGCTGGCGCGGATCTCCCATGTCAACGGATAATCACGGTTGCTGATCGGACTGAGCTTCGTGCCCTGGAAATGGTCGGTCGCCCAGCCGAGATAGGGACAACGGGCGCAATCTGTGGCTTCCGCCCCATGCACGTGAGACGCCCGATAGTCCATCCAAAACAGTGAGGAATACGAATCACGGATTGTGGGAATCGTGTAGGGATCGTCCAGGCCCAGAGCGCGAAGACCGTACTTGGCCCACTTGGTCTGGTACACCGGGTGATCGGCAAGTTCCGATCGTCCCTGGATGTACAGGACCTGTTCATTGCGGACCTCGAACTTGGGCAGTTCTCCGACAATCTTGGCCACCAGCGGATGGTTCTTGTCCGACACCAGCGAAATCAGAAACAACGCCTCGCCCAAATTATCCGCCTCGGTCTCGCCGGCGTTATTGCGGTCGTATGGCACGTCCAGGCGCAGAATCCATTCGCGGATGACGCCCAGGTTGCCGGTGGCCCGCAGACACATCGCCATCAACGCAGCATCTCGGTACCAGGGCTTCTTGTAGACAAAATGATTGGGTACTGGCAGTCCTGGGTGATCTGCAGGCTCAGCTGCTGGCCAGGGCGCGGTCGATGCGTTCGATCGCTTCGTCGATTTCCTGCGTGTTCTTGAAACCGATGACGACGGCATTGATCTCGTCGCTGTGGGCCATGGCAAAACGAGCGGCTTTCTCGCGATCGTCCGCGTTCACGAAGTCACCGTCGCCGACTAGCTTCATGCCGATGACGCCACTTCCCTTGGTACGCATCGTCTGGAGTTGTTGCACGACCGGCGCGATGTCGTCGCCGGATTCGTTCCAGGTTTCTTGCGGGCCGTCAATGTGTTTCGCCTGGGGATTGACTCGTACCAGGTGCACTTCCGGCCAATCCGAGGCGACCGCCGTGCACAAGGCCGGCAGGCTGTGGCAGGAGACACCTTTGGCCCGAATCCACTGCCTGGACTTGGCTTCCTCAAAACCATCCATGACGCGCTTCCATTGATCGGTCCAGCCGTCTTTGACCATGCAGTGAATCAGCATGCTGTCGATGTAGTCGGTGTTGAACACCTGTCGGTGGCGATCGATGGACTTCAGCACGTCCTCCGGTTGGCCGGGGATCTTTGACTGCAGGAACAGCTTTTCGCGCGGCAGCCCCTTGATGGCACCCCCAATCCAATCGAAAGTCGCATAACTCTGGGCGCAGTCGATGTAGGTGATGCCCCGGTCAAACGCATAGCGAATGAGATCGTTGAAGGCCTGCTGGCCCAACGCCTTCTGCACATTGCCACTATTGCTGCCGGTGCCGAAACCCAAGCCGGCTGAGCTTGAGGCCCGTATCGCCCAACGGCACCTGGTCCACGGCGGTGCGGGCCTGGGGCGACTGGGCCGCCAACAGGAGGCCGGGCGCAAGGTGCGTGCACCAGCGAGCGCGGCCGTACGCTTGAGAAACTCGCGACGGGTGGCGTGACGCGTGAATGTGAGGGCTTGCACGGTATTCACTCCGATCTGGTGGCAGGCAGGGGATCACTGTGATTGATCTGACGCAAGATGTTATACCCTTCGCGGTCGTGGGTGGTCCAGTTCCCAAGTAACGCCGAAGCATAGCGGCACGCCGTGATGGCGACCATTGGAACCGTTTTTTGACCGGGTAGGGCGAATCCCGCTCACTTCACGACAGATCGAATCGCCTGGAGATAGAGACCTTGCGGATCGCCCTTGGTCGGGGCAATGTATCCGCCTTCGCCGAATTCGTTCCACGCGTAAATCAAGACAACACGTTCGGGGGTGGTCTGATCGGGATGGGCGTCCATCCAGCGGATGGCATCGCGGAGAAATCCCGCGAATTGCCTCGGCGTGCGGTCCGGAAAGTACCAGCCGGGCTGCTGATTCAGACCGGAGGTCCCTTCCCAGGGTCGTTTATCCCAGCCCGCGGTGACTTCTGGGATGTACGGCTGTGTGGAACTGCCCTGCCAGGCCCGTTGGTGTGCCTGCACGAGTTCGGAGTACTCGTGTGCCTGCGAACCTTCTGCGTATCCCGGCACGATGTTGTAATGCGTTCGGTGCGTATAGCCGGTTTCCGGCACGCTCTGGCCACATGAGGCAATGGCCACTCCCGGCAGTCCGGCGCCACGTGCCCTTTCCTGCAAATACGCGAAGCCCGCCTTATCGCCACCACTCTGGTTAAAAATGATCACCAGGGGCTTACCGCCGACCTTTTGGCACTGGGGATGCTGGAGATACGGCATCCAGAAATCGGCAGCCTGTTTCCAATGTTCAGTACCCTTGATCTCAAACCCTCCGTGGTTGGCCACCAGGAGACAAAACTTGAGACGACGATTGTTCGGGGCCTTCAGGTAGAGTTCCAGACCGGTATGCTTGGGATCTTGTTGGATCCCTTGCTTGTTAATCGCCTTGGCGTTGTCGTGCCAATACCAGCAGAAGGCAAAGAATTCGACGCCGTGGTCAGCAGCGAGTTCAATCTGCTGTTGCATAATCTCCGGCGAATCGTCGCGCCAACCCCACAGCGGCTCGCGATCGGAGAACTCTTCGATCATGCGTCTGGTGAGGTGGGTTGGTGCCGCCTTGGCCCAGGGTTGGTCGGGATCATCAGCCCATCGGCTACGTCCGGACCATCCATCAAAATAGTAGGCGCCAATCGTTACCTTGGCCTGACGGCCGGAACTCTCGTCAAGGCCGCTCTCTTGCGCGTTGGCCTGAGGTTGAAAGTGCAGTGTGGTGATGGCATCAGAAGAACCAACCACGCCTTGCTAGAGGCTTGTTTTGATGTCACTCTTAGTGTCTTCATCGTCTCCTCCCGGAAAACCGTTAAGGGGCCGCCCACGACGAGGTGATCCTCCACACACACAAAACGCCCAACTCATGGGATTTCCCTCAGCCATAGGGCATAGCGACGTCCAGATGAATTTTGACTACCGTCATTCTGCCAGGGAGGGCGGCACAATGAAACCCGCCGGCATGGAAGTCCAAGGATTGTCTCCAACGCAATCATTTCCTCCGCGGAATGCTGATGATACAACCTACATGAAGCTTGTGCGGCCGACCAATAGTTCCGAGCAGCTGTCTATCAAGCGATTGTGGATTAATGGCAGAGGAAACTCCGGGCGGACGACGATGGCTATGAGACGGGCGCACCAAGTCCAGAAGCGATGAGGAGGACGCGGGGAAGCGTTGAGCAGTCGTGGTGCGTCGACTGCGCAATGAAGAAGATCAGGCTGCCCGGTTTGGCCTCGGCATGCTGACTAGCAGGAAGCGTTACTCTCTAAAGGCCGAGACTTCCACCAGATGACGACCGGTGTTGGCGGAGTTAAACGGTTGGGTGATCCGAATGTAACGCGTCGCGCACGGTGGGAAACGGCACGTGTAGCCCAGCCTGGTGGAGGGTTCTTTGTTGTCGCGGCGGTCGGCGACCATGACCCAACTGTTCCCGTCGAGTGATGTCTCGACAGTGAAGCCGTAGTAGCGCGGGTCGCCGTAGTAGCAGACAACTACGATGCGGCCAACCGTGGTCAACTCCTGGAGGTCAACCTGCCACCAGGGGTTTTTGTCCCGGTGAACGTCAGTGGCCCAATACTGATCAGTACTGCGTGCGCGACCATCCACGGCCAGGCGAGCTGGATGAGGTGGCAAGGAAGACGAGCAATTGGCCGGCCTGCCCGTGGTCAAACTGGGCGCATCGGGCTCGTACATTCGGCGATACTCGTTGCCGTACTGTTGCCAGAGACGTTGAGCAGTGGCCACCGGATCGCCTTGCGGTGCACTCGGAAATGTCTCGGTGGCGTGGGTCCAATGCTCTTCCCAGCCTCGCACGTCCTGCTCAAACTTCGCTTCGTCAAACGGCTTGTCTTCGGCCAGCGACATTTCGAGCCGGCCAACGAACATCTCCCAACGTGTCAGGTAGAAGTCACGAATCAGACCGGACCACTGCCGGGCGGCGTACTCGTGCAAGATACTGTCGCGTGGCCCCCACAGCGTGATAATGTTGCGCAGCGTTCCACTCGTACAGACGTCGCTGCTCATCGTTCACGGCCCATCGCTTGGCGTCTTCCAGCCACTTGCCCAACAGAAACTCTTCGCGCGTGCCCAGCAGTGCGTCCTGCTGGCGAATCACTTGTAGAAAGCGCTGGCCGGCCGCAGCCAGCATCTCGGAATCACGCGCCCGATATGCGTCGAACGAGGTCCGCGTACATGTCGCTTGCCAGGTCACTGAGGACTTGTCGCGTTACGTGCACCAGGTCGAATTGATACGTGGACAAATGACCCAAGCGGTCGGCACAGGCCAGCAGCTTCTGCCAAACGCTATACAACTTGTCGGGCGGACAGGCACGGCCATCACCAAGTCGTAGCGAAGGACGACGAAAGATGATCGATCCAGGGTTGCCTGGAATGCGGTACGCCGTTTCGCAAAGCAGATCCCACGCCTCCTGGGCCTCGGCGACTTGCTTACCATATCGTCGATGCACAAACTCATCAACCCACGGTTCCAACGGCGGCACTTCGTCGCGGAAAGTCATGTCTGTCACGCGATCCCAGATGATCGGGTTGTAGCCAAAACCTTCCATGATTAGCCCGATGCCTCGCAGGTCGCCGCGATTGGTGCTGGTCATGGCCTTAGCCAGGTCATTCGAGAGCTGGTGTAACCCTCCGAAGAGTCCGACCTGTCCGCCAAAGTTGTGAATGATGCACCACACCCACGGCTTGCCGTAGAAGGCCTCCGTCCTGCTCCAGGCGGGAATCGCTTCACAGTACAGATCGAGCACGATCATCCGCTCGGCGGGCACGGCGCTAAACAAGGCTTTCGCCTGCGGTGGTTTCCAGAAGTCCGGATTGTTCACGAACAGCCAGCCCTGCATGACCCACACGGCCTCCGGATCACCCGCCTCCATCGCACCATAAACGGCTCGCCCCATGGCCGACAGGAAGGCCGGATCATTACTGGGAGGCGACATCTCAATGAATGTGTCCGAAGCATACAGGTGATCCGTGCCGAACTCGCGCGTCTGCTCCTCAATGAACGCCTTACCGATCTGTTCGAACAGGGGATCTTGCGGATCGACGAAGAAGGTGCCGGGAAACTGGCACCAACTGGGCAACTGCTGAAATTTTGCCTCGGGGAACTTCTCTCTTAAACCGGCCGGCACGTGCCCTGTGAAACCCTGCAACACAGGCTTCATGCCCAGTTCTCGCTGCCGCGCAACGATCTTCTTCTGAAGTTCCAAGTGGCTGTCGATCCAACTCTGCGGCAACGGGCCACACCAACCGTCGAGGCACCCCATCCAACCGAACGGCAGATAGCCCGGCCCGACAAAGAACTCAGCGAGTTGCTGGTCCGACAGCCCCATCCTCCGATAGACCTTCTGCCAGATCGCTTCCTGGCCCGTGACCGACAGCGGCATGTTGATCCCATGCAACGCCATCCAGTCGATCATCCGCTGCCACTGTTGCCAGTCCCACCAGGCCAAGGTGTAGCTGAATGCACAATAGTTGAAACAATAGCGATACTTGAATGGGCTCACCTGACGGATGGTCTCGTCAACCAAAGGCAACTTCTCCGGCAGGTTGAGCTGATCTCCGTTGAACGACAGCTGACAATGGCACACTTGTTTCAGATACCATCCGATTCCCGACGCGATTGCCACACCGTCGCAGCCGCGCACTACGATCTTTCCGTCGAAGCTTTCGATCTCAAATACGTCGTGTCCGTTTTCCTGGGGGATCACTTCGAGTGTAAATTCGTCGGCACGATCGGGCAACACTCGCTGCAGCAACGAGCGCGCCGCTTCACCAGACGCGGCGGCACAAGACGAAAGTGGTTGCAGCCACAAGAACATGGCACACGCTGCCGCAGATCCGAAAATACATGATCGTCCCATCACGTTCATCCTTTCGTGCAATAACGCCGGTTCACCAGAGAACTTGCATCACGCGGGCAGGGCACGCCATTGTCGTACTCTCAGTGGCAGGCCCGTCCGTCAACTGACTGCGATCAGAAAAGCTCCAGTCGGTCGAGCGGAAACGGTGAATTCAATCGGTACTCAACCGAGACCGAAACAAGCTGCGGCGTGATTCAGCCTCGGCAGCGTGCCGGCCAGCGGGAAACGTTTTTGCTCGCCCGCAGTATACCGAAGTATCGCCTTGTAGTTGTCAAACCCGCAACCACCGACGCGAGATCGGTGGGGTCTAACCACCCGGTGTAATCACCTGCTCGCGCGTCACTTCATAGTCCGCGTCTTTCCAGGTGAGCACTGGATCTCCGAAGCCGTGGAACACACGCAGCTTGCTGGCTTGTGCGAGAGTCTTCCCCTCGATAACTTCCATCGTAAACAGAGCGCCTTCCGGATAGTCTCTTCCGCCCCATTTCTTAGCATAGAACGCCGCAAAGCGTGGGCCTTCGATCGCGAGTCCCCAAGGTGGCAATAACACGGTGCCACCCAGCTGTGTCGTGACCGTGACATCGCTCTCTCCGAAATTGACGATGACGGTCGTCTCGGCCTCGCCTTGGCCGTACTTTGCCCGACGGACCGAGTGATCGGGCGTGACGAACTCGAACCGAGTAAGCCGATCGTAAGCCGTAGCTGCGTGCAGCGGCCCAAGCAGCTCCTGAGTCGTTTTCACAAACGCGTCCAGAGGATGCATGCCGTCGGCCCAACCCTGATCGGTCCGCGTGTAGCTGGCGCGGTCGCCAGACCGCTTGGCGACATCTGACGCCTTGGCTGACGCCTCAGTCCAATACAGATGGTCGGGCACGGCGTGGTAGTACAGCGGCCGTGCGCAGATCGCATGATGGGCGACGAACTGAGCCGCTTCACCGGCCGAATATCCGTACTTGCCCCAGCAGATCTGGCAGTCGTGATAGACCATCTCCCAGAACGGAATTACCGTGGCACCCAGCTTGGCCGGATCGAGATTGTGGAAATACCGGCCAGACACTCCCACCAACCCTTCGAAGAAATCGCTGTGCGCGAGGGCCCACTCCCGGCCGCACTCGCTGCCGAAGATGCCGAACAGCTTGCGGGCTTCGTCGCTCAAGCGACTCTTCCAGACGATGTCGTCGTTTCGCCCCAGCGGGTGATCGGGGTCGGAGCATTCACGTGGCCCCACCGCGTAGGTCGTGTCGATGAAGTAGCTCCACGGGGCGAACAGCCTCTGGATCTCCGGCAGGTTCTGCGGACGCATGGCCAGCTCGACCTGTTTCGGCGCACAAACCATATAGGCCCGGCCGCCCAGCCACCGTCCCCCTGTGATCAGAGAGCCGTCGGGCTTCTTTTCGATCATGGCCGGGTCCCAGCTGGCGGCGTCGCGATACATGTCCTGGTAGTTGTCATGCAGGCAGGCGACGAAGCCCAGTTTCTGGATTCGCGACACGGCGTCGGCCAGCGCGTCGTTGCCGCCGCACTCGGGATTGGCCGGCAGATTGTCGGGGTGCCGGCAGTCGTAGCCACCTTCGGTCCAGCCGCCGATCATGAACAGGCAGCGGCGGATGCCGACGTCGCGATGAAGGTGTTCGGCAATCGCAGCGGCCTCGTCGAAGGTCCATCGTACGCGGACCGACTCCTCCGCCGTGCTCTCCTCGTTCATGCGGCGCGCCAGACAAGTCCAGAGCTTGAAGTCGGCCGCGCCCACCAGTAACTCTACCCGTGGGTTTCGCTCGATCTTCTCTCGCAGCGTCACGGCCAGGCCCTTCTGGTCGGCGATGCGGCGATATCCGGCGGCCAGCGTGTTCCAGTCGCCTTTGCCCAGAGGAGTGAGTAAAATCGTGCGTGCCGAGCGCCGCAGGTTGAAGCCGGTCGTGAGCCGCTGCGCCCCGTTGCCATCAGCCGGCAACGTGCTCTTCAGCTCGGCGAACACGTAGGCGTCTTCCCAGCTCACCACCAGCGCGCTGCCGAGCTTTACGAGGCCGATCATGTTCATGTGGCAGCCTTCGTAGTCCGACGTACCGAATGTCTGCGAGAACGCCACGCCGCTTGTGGCCGGGATCAGTAGTCCCTCGCGGCACGGCACCACGGCGTAGCCCTCCTCGGCGGCGGTCACCGCCAGCGCGTCGTCCAACACGCGGACGTCGCCCACCGAATCGCCTTCGTAACCAATCGCCAGGCAGCGGCCGTCGTCGACGAGTTCGAAGATCACCGCCGCGCCGGCTGCCTCCTCCACGCGCACCAATCGCGCCGAGGATGCCACCTTGTCAAACTCACGTTCGAGTCCGCTCGCGGAACCGGCGTGAGCCGTGCCCTTGGACGGCCACCGTACGCCCGATGCCTTGTCCGCCATCGACCAGTTCCCGGTCCGCGCATCGATCTCGACCCGCATTGCCGCGCTCTCCAGAACCCGCGTGTCGGCTCGGACTCCCGCCGTGGCCCACAGCACAGCCGCGATCCCGAGCGACATCGCCAAACCGCTCGGTTCGTAACGGTACCACTCGGCCCGATCCGAAATCATCGACAATTCCTGTTTCCAGCGCATCGAACGACTCCTTCTGTTGCCTCGATTTCTGCGTTGCGCGCAGATTTGACACACTCAACAAGCCACCCCACATCGTAACCTTGGGCATTCCGAGAAACCACTGTGTGGGGCGTTGAATCGCCAACGCCAGGTGTGAGGTCGGGCGGACTGTTGAGACGCGAGAGCCAGGACGCCACGGCGTGCGCAGGCAGGACGCGGTCTTTTCCGCGATGGTGTTTCATTTGGAGCATGAGAAAGAGTTCGTGGCGGAGGATTTCCAACGTAATTCGACGCTGTTGGAGCAGGCACGCAGCGGCCCAATTTTCACGCCGCGCGGGTTATATTCGGTCTACCGCCACGATAGCGAAGCACGTCTGACCAGGCGGGCGGCCTGAACTTTTCCACGCCGACTCGGTCGTCTGCCAAACCGTAAGATCCCGAAAACCGTACAGGAGAACGCATGTCAGTCGTGGTGATCATTCCCGTGTACAACCGAGCCCAAACGGTATTGGAGGCGATCGGTAGTGTCGCGGATCAGAGTCATCCGCCCAATCGCTTGATCGTGGTCAACGACGGTTCGACCGACAATTTCGTCGAGCGATTTGAGCAATGGATGAGATCCAGGCGACTCGCTTTTTCGGTGGAATTGATCCGGCAACCGAACCGCGGCGCCGCTGTAGCGCGCAATCGCGGTATCCAGGTGGCGCCGGAGGCGCGGTGGTTCGCTTTTCTCGACTCGGATGATGTGTGGCCGAGCGACTTTTTGCAGCGGACGCTGGCAGCATTGCAGGTGTCGCCTGAAGCGGTCGCGGTCACCTCCGATCGCCGCCTGATCGACGTGAGTGAGGGCCACGAAATCCATGTCGGCATGGCCGAACTCGCGATCAATCCGACGCGTTGGTTATTCGTCCACGGCGCTGCGCTCGCCTCCGCCTCGGTGTTTCGAGCGGAACTGATTCGCCAATTGCACGGTTTTAAGCCAAACCTCAAAACGGGCCAGAATCGTTCTTCAGGAAAGCCTTTCTATGGCCATGCATTCGATATCGAGGCTGATTGGACTCTCTTAACAACCTGTAACTTTCGCTGCGAATATTGCCTCATCCCCGCGCGAGCGCTGGCTTGGCGCACCAGGTCATCTCGGCGGCACGACGACTTCGAAAGCCGAGCCGTTGATCTGTCGCAGCTGCGTGTGCATCGCTGGAATCCGCGGGTCGGGCGCGACCGAAATAGCCCAATCGATACCATTATCCGCCACGAACATCCCGTACTTCTTGAGCCCTTTGAGGATTGCCTGCACGTTGGGCGGGAAAGCGTCAATGGGATAGTCCTGCCGTAACCGAATCCGCTCGCCCATCCGCGGCAGGTCGGGATCGGTCAACCGACTGGCGAAGTGGGTGGCAGGATAGACGTAAGCCCGGCGCGTACGCCTGACCGTCACACGCATCGCATGTTCCACCATGCCACGTTTCAGCTCGTCGTAGCGAACCACGGCCGGAAAAACCGGCAGTCCAGCCGCGTCGGACGACGTCCAACCCTCCGGCCTGAGCCGATTCGACTTCAAATCGAACACCGATGCCTGGGCAGCCTGCCACCCCCGGTCGGTCTTCAGTACCTGGTAGAACTCGTAAAGCATCCCGGCGGCCGGATCGACGACCAGCCCATGACGATCGCCGTCTTCCCGTAGCTTGTCGCGCTGGACTTCGTCGAGCGTGATGTTCTTCCCTTCATAGAGCACTGGCCAGCCCTCGACCGGCATGTTGTCCGGCACCGGGAATGGCCCCTTGTCCGATTCGTCAGGATAGCTGGTGATGCGCACCGAAACCCGGGGCTGGTCGGGTGGCACGAGGACGAATCCCATATCCTGGTTGTGGCGCAACGGCTTGTCCACGCCGATCGAAGCAACGATCTTTTCCGAGTTCGGGTGCAGCGGCCATTGCGAAACGTCCTGATTCCAGGGATTGTCGGGCGGAAAGACTTGAAGGGCCTCCACAATCTCGTCCGCCTCGGATGTGTCAAACAAGATTGGCTCGGTAATCGTGAGCGTCGGTGGATCAGCTGCTGCATCAGCGGAAAAACGCGTGCTCACAGCGATCGCCACGACACACAACAGGAACGTGCAAATTGGCTTCATGAGGGTCTCCTCGTATCAACCGAGATTTGTCCTTGGGGCTAAAATGATATCGTACCTAAGTTCGACTAAGGATCGGGGGAAAAATAACTTCACCTAGTTCCCTCGCCCCTTTGGGGAGAGGGTAGGGTGAGGGACTAGCAAATCTGGAAGTTATTTTTCCCCGGTTCCTAGGTAACCGATCCGGTGCGCCGGAACTCTGCCCGCGGATGGACTGTTTCTGGAACAAGACGGGCCTGGAGCGAGGATTATGACCGTGAAAGCCGACTTTCCGCGAACGACGTGGTTCTGAATTTCCTGGATGTTGGCCATGCCTGGCGTTACGGCCCGGCATAGTGGGCGAGCCTCGGCAGATCCGCACGGTCAAGATCGCACCCTCGTCGCCGGGGAGGCCGGACTAGGTGAATCATCTCGGCCAGTCGAAAGTCGTCTCACCTATTTTAAACCACGTCCTTCGAGCAGCTGTCGCACGACTTCGTCCAGATTGAAGCTGGCCGCCTATTGACGTGGGGGATATTCCTTTGTCGTATGAGGCAGCTAACGAACGAGCGATGAAGTAAACTAACCCTGATGCACGTGCACGTCCACTTGAGGGAATGGAATACCGATCCCCGCTTGTTCTAAATGCTCCTTAACGGCCGCGGTCAGCTGCTCCTTGACCGGCCAGTACTTGTCCGCGGTGGTCCAGAAACGGACGGTCCAGTTGACGGCTGAGTCGCCCAGATCGCCCAGTGCGACCTGATAGCCGCGCCCGTCGCCTTCTAAGAGGGACTCCCTTAACGATTCGGCTGCGGCGGTCAACGTGTCTCGCGTCTGTTGAATGTTCGCGGAATAGTCCACCCCCACGCCGACATCGACGCGCCGATCGTGATGATGCGTGATATTTTCAATCGTCCCACTGGCGATGGCGCTGTTGGGAACAATGATGCGTCGGTTGTCTGGCGTGTCGAAAATCGTCGTGAACAGATCGATTTCGTGGACCTTCGCGGTAAGTCCGGCGGCGGTTATCACATCGCCTACCTTGAACGGGCGAAAGACGAGTAGCATGATGCCGGCGGAGAAATTGGACAAGGTCCCCTGAAAGGCCAGCCCGACGGCGAAACCGGCTGCTGCGATGATTGCCGCGAAGCTGGTGATCCCAATGCCGAAGTACTGCAACACGCCCAGCACGGCACTCACCATCACCAGATAGAAGACGAGTTTGCCCACGAACCGCCCGAGGGTCTCATCGACCCGCTTCCGCAAGGGGGCGCTGCAGAGACGGGCCAGATATGCGGCAACAAAGTAGGCCAGGATGAGCATCACGATCACGGTGATCGCCGGAATGGCAAAGGTCGCGAAGAGCTCCCCCGACTTCTTGGCCGCCGTCGTCAGATCGCCTTCTTTGGCGCACCCACTGCCTCGTCCGCCTTTTCTTTCACTTGCTCAGCAGCCTCCTTCAAGGCTTTCTCAGCATCCTCATCCTCGGGTGACTCAACGGCCGACTCAGACGCCGGCTCGTTCTGGACACCGTCTTTCTGTTCTGCTTTCTCGCCAGAGTCGTTCATACCGGCATCCGCGTCGGCCTTTTCCGTGGCCTGCGGTTCTTTCGCACCGGCACCCTTGGGATCATTCTGCGCATACGCCTCAAAACTCAGCAGAACCAGGACCATTAGTGCCAAAGCCAGCCGGGCCCAATTACGTCTGGCACGAATCAGCGCCAAACGACCTTCGAACGGAACCATCACCCGCGCAGGATTGCTCATGATCTTCCTCGTGATTTAATGTTTAGCTAGATCCAATTCGAGTTTCTGCCTTTGTTCGATGAGCCGGCACCTGTGATTGTACAGCGTATCAGGCCAGAACGCCCCGTTGTGAGGCGCGGGACGGACCGACGAGCATTGGCGAAACCACATCATGGCCGCCAGGGCAGAACATGCCGAAAACTGCCTGAGTGACACTCAGGTCGCTCCCCTAATCTACGAAAAAGGTGGCGTGAACGATAGGGCTGACTGCAGCGGCTGTTCGGCGAACTAGAGGACTCATCGAATCGCTTTGTACACAACGTGTACGCCGTCATCCATGACTAACATTTCATCGAATCTTTGTTTCCGCCGTTCCCTCCTGCTGATCATTGATTCGGCGGTGACGAGGCTATGATTGTCAACAGGAGGCAACAGAGGCAACAGAGATGCTACAAGCGAGCTCGGACAAAGTACATGATATCTCGCCGCGCAATACGTGTCTTGAGCACGTCCATGACTAGTCAATTCCTCTGCATAACTTCGTGAATTCGTAAGCCCCGGCACGAAAGACACGTTCACTACGGCAGATTCCAACGAGTACGACACACGTCCACGCTCGTTCCTATCGCGCTGCCGAGTGTCGCGGTGATGGAGCGAAATGCCGTTTCGCAGAGGGAACCGGTCGCCACGCCGGCTTGTCGATACGACTCATTACCGCTGACTGGCTCGCACGCCGTATCGAATCGGGAGCGAGCCGCGTTGATGGGCACCCATGTCGGGCGATTGGCCCAGGTAGCCGTCGCTAAAGTTCGGGATCACTTGTCCTGCGCTAACACCGGGACTGCCGGGCGCCAATTGGAAATGCCCCATCCGGGTCACGGGGTCCAGACCGGCGTCTTCGGCGTAGATCGGCAGACCGCGCACGCCGTGCGTTTCCTGGCCGCTCGGAACCCGTCCGTTGAATAGGTCAAAGTCGTAATCGTTGTCGATGTTGCGCTCGTTGTCGCTGGCGCTGTGGTCGCGCGGCACACGCACGTGCAGGATGTTGTTCCGGGAAACGGTGTGTTTGACGATGCGCGTACCGCCAAGCGCGCCGGTCGGGAGCCACTGGTCCGACTGGAACAGCGTGTTGTGGAAGATGTACATGTGGCCGGTCATCCACTGTTCGCCGCCGGCGAAACCCATCTTCAGGAAGTTTCCGCCGCCGGCGCCCGGTTGGGACTGGCTGCGCGCGACCACGTTGCGCCAGATGTAGAGCGGCCCGATGGAATCCGCTGCGTTGCCGATCATCATCATGCACTGGGTGATGTAGTTGTCCCACACGCGCACGTTGCGACTGCCTCCTTCCACCTCCAGGCCATCATCCCAACAGTGGCTCACAAAGTTGCCGTAAATGTCCGAGTCCGGCCCCGGCGAGCCACGGTAACTTCCGTTGCTACCACCGCCGATGATGTCGTTGAACATGTGCTCCATATCGGACCAGCATTCGTTGTAGCGGATCACATGGTTACCTCCCGCATTGAACAGACTGATGCACTGCGGACCCTGTGAGTGTGAGGGATAAGTCGGCTCATACCAGTTACTGCCGTCGAAGCTTGGATCATGCAGCTTGCAGCGTTGAATGACCAGCCGCTGCAACGCGGCGCTGCGCGAAAAAATGGCCGACTCGTAGTTGAACCCGAAACCCGTCTTGGGATTCAGCCGGCCCCAATCGGAAACATCGCAGTCTTCGATGATGATGTCGTGACCGCCCAGGACCACGATGGCGCCGATCGGCTTCGAACTGGTGTTGTCCGCGGCCCCGGCTCCCCGGAGTGTGAAACCACGGATGATCACATACGAGGCATCGATCGAAATGCAGTTGTCGTGCTGGTGACGCACGTCAATCGTCGCGCCACGCCCGTCGTAGACTCGGTAAGCCTCTGGTGTGCCAGACTCGGTGATCGCCAGAGGTGTAGTGCGGTCTGGCACTCGTACGATTTCGCCAACGGGAAAATCATCGCTCCACGTGGTGGCAGTGAGGCTTGCGGTCTCGGAGACGCCGGCCAGTGTCAATTGGATCTCATAGCTAGTGGCCGGGGTCAGGTGGACGATGCTGCCGCGGTAATCGGTCAGATCCTCGTCGGTGTCGGGAATGGGATTGTAGCGCATCGGCAGCCCCTCGTTCCAGTGGGACGCGCCTTGCCGCCGGTAGCGAACGAGCACTTCCTTTTCCGCAGCCCCGCCCAGCGGCGACCAGTAGAGCCCCACACAGTGAAACGTGGGGATCGCCATCGGTTCGGTGTCCGTGCGATCAGTCTGCGCGTCGGACGGTTTGCCGGCAAACAAGTACTGCGTAAGTGCGAGCGCAAGTCCGATAACCACAAAAACCCGTTTCACCATGCGATTCCCCTCTGTTCTCCACCGACAGAATTCGAGAAACGCGGCAGCGTTGGACACGATTCGCGATCGGCTACTCATGGCCGGAGACCTCCGGCAAGGTCGTTGATAACGACACCGCATACGATGCGAGAAAGCGTATATTGTAACCGTTTTCGACTCTCACGAGTCATGGGGACTGCCTATTTTCCCCTGACTACTCCAAACTAGCTAGAACCAGATAAGGCACGCGGCGAAACGCCCCAAGCAGACACTTATGAGCGATCGTTCCCTTTCCCGAACAGGATCGACGAAGTAACCTGTGACCTGAAGAAAGACAACAACGAAACCACGATTCCCGCAAGGATCGGGGGAAGAATAACTTCGGTACTTGATGCTCGGAAAATTGCCGCCCGCCCGCTTCCGCTGGGCTTGTCCCGGCGGAGCGACAACTGATCTGCTACCGCATGACCTCTGCTCCCCCACGCTCCTTCCCACTCGCGAAGCGAGTGGGAAGGAGCGTGGGGGAGGGGATTTTCGCCCTCCCCGGTAGCTGGCCAGTTGTGATTCCGACCGGGGCAAGCCCGGCGGAAATCGGAAAACACCTAAGTTATTTTTGCCCGGTTCCCAAGACTGGTTGACCAACTACGCAACTTTGACATGAGGCCCAGCACAACGATGAAGTCAATTAATCACGCAGTTCTTTCGTTGTTCGCGATCTTCCTGGTGTATCCCGCGGCGCCGGTCTCGGCGCAGATCGATTCGCTCCCGTCGTGGAACGATTGCTCCGCGAAACAGACACGTTTGGCCTTCGTCGCTAGGGTTACGGAGCCCGGCTCGCAGGACTTCGTGCCTCAGCCGGAGCGCATCGCGGTATTCGATAACGACGGCACGCTGTGGCCGGAGAGTCCGGTACCGTTTCAATTCGCCTTCGCGCTGGCCGAACTCGAGCGGCGCGTAGTGGACGAGCCGCAATTGAAGGCCGATCCGATGGTGCAGGCAGCGCTCGCCGGCGACTTGGCGAAATTGCTGGAAGGCCCGCGTCACGACGGGCTGTTGCGAATCCTCGCCCTCACGCACGCCGGGATGACAACCGACCAGTTCCAGGACCGTGTGGATTCAAGGCAGTATCGGTTTGAGCGGCGTGACGCCGTCTTCTTTGTCGACCGGATAGAGGGCGTTATGTTGCTCCAGGCTGGCGATCAATCCCCGCATCATCCGGCGGAGCTGTTCGGGCTGGGAAGTGGCAAGGTTGTTGGACTCGAAGGGGTCTTCGGCCAGGTTGTAGAGCTGGTAGTGGGAGTTTTCGGAGGCCTCGGACGGGAAGTAGTGGTAGATGACTTTCCAATCGCCCTGCCGATAGCAGGTGAAGTAGTCGCTGCGATGCGGTGAGTGCGGGTAGTGCATCAGAAACGTCTCCTCGCGCGTGTCGTCCGGCTTGCCGGTGAGCAGCGTGTCGAGGCGCGAACCATCGACGATATGGTTCTCCGGCGAGGAGATGTCGGGCAGCCGCGAGAATGGTGGGGAACAGGTCGTAGACCGCGGCCTGCTGGCTCTGGATGGCACCGGCGGCGATCGGCAGACGCTGCTGATGGGGGTTGTCGGCCTGGGCCTTCGCCCAGGCGGCGATGAAGGGCACGCGCATGCCGCCCTCGTAGTGCGCGCCCTTCTTGCCACGCAGCGGGGCGGCGCAGGCCACCTCGTGCTGATGTCCCAGCGGCGCATCGGAACCGTTGTCGCCGAGGAAGAAGATGAGCGTGTTCTCCGCGACGCCCAGCGCATCGAGATGATCGAGGATGTCGCCGAGCGACTTGTCCATGCCTTCGATCAAGGTGGCGAAAGCCTGGGCGGGTGCGGGCTTGCCGGAGTCCTTGTAGTGGGCGGCGAAACGCGGATCGGAGTTGAAGGGCGCATGCACGGCGTAGTGCGCGAGGTAGAGGAAGAAGGGCTTGCCGGCCTGCACCGCATCGGTGACGCGCGACTTGGCCTCGATGGTCAGCGCCTCGGTCAGAAACGTCTCGGTGCCGTGGTATTTCTCCAGGTGCGGAACGGCGTTGGACGCCCGCTTCTGACCGTTGCCGTAGTTCTTCGCGCCGTAGTAGCTGCCGGGCGCCCCGATCGAACAACCGGCGACGTTGACGTCGAAGCCGAGGTTCTTCGGCTCGGCACCCTTCAAACGCGCGCGGTCCAAAGTGGCCCTTGCCGACGTGGATCGTGCGATAGCCGGCTGCTTGCAGCAACCGCGGCAACGTCACGTCGTCTTGCTTCAAGCCCCTCCAGTTCCACTCCGGCGGACCGAAGGGACCGCGGTTGTCCTTGTCGGGATTGATCCAGTTCGTCGTGTGATGCCGCGCGGCGTTCTGCCCGGTCATGATGCGAGATGCGCGTGGGCGAACAGACGCTCATGGCGTAGAAGTTGTTGAAGCGGATGCCCCGCGCCGCCAGCCGCTCCATGTTCGGCGTGCGGTAGTAGTCGTTGAGCGGATACCGCTTCGGCTTGCCGCTCTCATCGGTGAGAAACGGCACCGAGGTGTCCATGACGCCCATGTCATCGACGAGAAAGACGACGATGTTGGGTTTGGTGGGGTTGGCATCGGTGGCGTGCAGCACCGCGTGCGGAGCCAACAGCAGGAACATGGGGGCAAGGAATGTAGATGATTTCATGGATCGTTCTTACCTTTCTAGTCAAGGATAAGTGATCATAGGTCTGAGGGAAAATTAACTTCGGTGTTTTCCGATTTCCGCCGGGCTTGCCCCGGTCGGAATCACAACTGGCCAGCTACCGGCGAGGGTGAAGTCATGCGGTCATGCGGTAGCAGATCAGTTGTCGCTCCGCCGGGACAAGCCCAGCGTAAGGAGGTGGGCGGGAAGCAATTTTCCGAGCATCAAATATCGAGACTATTCTTCGCATGACCCTTAGGAACCGGGGAAAAATAACTTCCAGATTTGCTAGTCCCTCACCCTACCCTCTCCCCAAAAAGGGGCGAGGGAACTAGGTGAAGTTATTGTTCCCCCGACCCTTAGTCTCCCATAGCGACGTCGTCCAGCTCAACCTAGGCGTTTTGTGAATCATCGGGATTAGAGCCACACAACACTCGCCCCAGCCACCGTAGGCCAGGCTGTCCGACGATCCCAGGAGGCAGGATCCGGTGTCACTGCTCGGATCGAAAGAACACCACGGCCAGTGGGGGAAGTGTGACGCTCACGGAGTGAGGCCGGAAATGGGATTCGATCGGTGACGCCTCCACGCCTCCGGCATTGCCCCAGCCACTCCCGCCATACACCTCCGCATCGCTATTGAGGATCTCTCTCCAGAACCCGGCTCGCGAAACGCCGAGTCGGTGATCCGTTCTGGGAACCGGCGTAAAATTGCCGACCACCAGGATGTCCGCGTCCTCCACCTCACCTTTTCGCAGGAAACTGATGGTACTCTGCTCGCTGTCATGGCCGTCAACCCACTCGTAGCCCGCCGGATCGTAGTCGAACCGGTGCAGGGCCGGTTCATGTCGATATGCACGATTCAAATCATGGACCCAACGTTGGACACCCTCGTGGGTCGCATACTCCAAGAGAGACCACTCCAGTACGTCGTCGTGGTTCCATTCCCGCCACTGGCCGAACTCGCCACCCATGAACAGCAGTTTCTTACCCGGCTGGGCCCACATGTAGCCCAGCAGCGCCCTGAGGTTCGCGAACTTCTGCCACCAGTCGCCGGGCATCTTGTTCAAGAGTGACTTCTTGCCATGCACCACTTCGTCGTGCGAAAGGGGTAGCACGTAGTTTTCGGAAAACGCATAGACGCTGCGGAAAGTGAGCTGATCGTGGCGATACTTTCGGTACACGGCGTCCTGCGACAGATAGTCGAGTGTGTCGTGCATCCAACCCATGTCCCACTTGGCACCGAATCCCAACCCGCCGAGATAGAGCGGCCGCGAAACCATGGGCCAGGCGGTCGATTCCTCGGCGACCGTAATGATGTCGGGGAACTGCTTGTAGACCTGAGTGTTCAACTCGCGCAGGAAAACGATCGACTCGAGGTTCTCCCGGCCACCGTACCGGTTCGGAATCCATTCCCCCTCACTTCGCGAGTAGTCGAGATACAGCATGGACGCCACCGCATCAACGCGCAAGCCGTCAACGTGGTACTGGTCAAGCCAGAATAGTGCGCTGTTGAGCAGGAACTCGCGGACTTCCGTCCGTCCATAGTTGAATACGTAGCTATTCCAATCGGGTTGCCATCCCTGGCGCGGATCGGCGTGTTCATACAGGTGCGTCCCGTCGAAATAACCCAATCCATGCTCGTCGGTCGTGAAATGCGAGGGGACCCAGTCGAGGATCACCCCGATGCCGTGCTGGTGCAAGTAGTCAATCAAGTACATGAGGTCCTGGGGACTTCCATAGCGGCTTGTTGGAGCAAAGTAGCCGGTCGATTGATACCCCCATGATCCATAGAATGGATGCTCCATGACAGGCAGGAATTCGACGTGCGTAAAGCCCGTGTTTTGGAGATGCTCGACCAACGGCACGGCGACGTCGCGGTAGTTGGGCTTGTTGGACGAATCCGCCGCCAAACGCTTCCACGATCCCAGGTGCATTTCGTAGATCGATATCGGCGCGTCGAGGGCGTTGTGCCGCCACCGTGCAGCCATCCACTGTTCGTCGTGCCACGGATACGCCAGATCCCAGACGACCGAGGCGGTCTGGGGTGAAGTCTCGGCGTGGAAGGCGAACGGATCTGTCTTGTCAACTCGATGGTTGCCGTGGCGCGACACAATAAAGTACTTGTAACGGCTCCCCTGTCGGGCGTGGGGAAGAAAAGCCTCCCAGATGCCGGAGCTCTCTCGAGGCGTCATGGGGTCCCGGGCCTTTGACCAGTTATTGAAATCGCCCATCACGTAGACAGCTTTGGCGTTCGGCGCCCACACGGCAAAGTGACTGCCGGATTGGCCGTCGGCGTTTCCGAGGTGGGCTCCCAGCTTGCGGTACAATTCCCGATGCGTTCCTTCGTTGAACAGAAACAGGTCGTCTTGCGTAATTAAGCTACTGGTCACGATACTCATTTTGCATAACTTTCGTGTCAATTCAAGGCGCCGCCCCGCTACATCTACCAAGCCTCGACAACCATGCCCGGAATTGTTCCCTCATCGCGGCACTGCTCAGCTCGCTGTCAATCCATTGTCGCATGAATCCATCTCACATTCTGCGGAAAACAGGTTTGTAAACCCATATTCTGCTCTCGCTGCCCGACTTTCTTTGTTACGTGTCACGGGAAAAACCACGCTTTATCGCGTCGCGGGCTGCGTGGCGAAAGCGTCGCCGGCACGTGCAGCTGGCAACTGCGTTCCTTGAGGGCGTTACGGCTGGGCAACACTGCTGGTGTGCTCGATAATCGTTACAAGCTGATCCGCAGCGATGTTGCGGATCACCTCCGTCGCGCCGCCATTCCAGCGGATTTCGATCTGGTCAACTTGGTCGTGTGATCCGAGCCCAAATTGGAGCCGTGAGCCGCTGTGGCTCTGGTAGCTCCGGCCGCTGTGCACTTCGTCGGTCAGCGTCAGGTCTCCAACCGATACGGTCACACGCGCACCTACGGCGTTCCGGTTGCTAGTGACCCCCACCAGCTGGATCTGCAGCCAGTGGTGCCTGGGTTGCGATTCCATATACATGTTGCGCAGGATCATGGGCCTTTCACGTGAGGCCAGGACGACCAGATCGACGTCGCCATCGTTGTCGAGGTCATCTACCGCCATGCCTTTAGCCGCCAGTTTCCGCTGCGGGCCGTCGCCGCACTGATCCGAGACATTGACGAACTTCCCGAACTCATTCTTCAGTACGACGTAGTGTCCGTGATAAACGGCTCCCGTCATACGCGACTCAATATTGTCCTCCGTGTGGCCATTGCCGATAAACAGGTCTCTGTACCCGTCGTTGTCCAGATCGGCGAAGCCGCAGCCCCAATTTACGTGCAGGTAGCAGCCGGCGCCTGCGTTGGTGCGGTCTGTTGCATCGTCAAGCAGGCCGCCGCCGAGGTTTTCGAAGAGCACGGGTACGGTTCCCTGGTAGTTAGTGCTGAAGAAATCAAGCCAACCATCATTGTTGTAGTCGGCCGCGTCGACACCCATGTTCGCTAGAGCCTGGCCGTTGCCGTTGTAAGCAACTCCGGCGAAATTGGCAATTTCCTCGAATCTCCCCTGCCCGTCATTTTGAAGCAGGAAGTTCGGCTGCACGTCGTTGCAAATGAAGAGGTCGGTATCACCGTCGTTGTCGTAGTCGGCTGCCGTCATGCCCATGCTTCGCCCCTGCAACGCCCCGATTCCCGACCACGCGCTCACATCAGTGAATGTTCCGTCGCCATTGTTTCGATACAGCTGATCGGGTACCGGTTCGTAGTCGCGCGGCGAAGGATATGACGCGATACCGTTAACTTCGTGCGGGACGTGTTCGGAGCAATTCAGGCTGATGTAGTTGCCAACGTACAGATCGAGATCACCATCCGATTCCATGTCGAGAAAACAGGCTCCCGCCCCCACCAAATCGATGCTGGTAATCCCCGCTCGCTCATGAACTGCGCAAAACGTACCATCACCGTTGTTCTCCCACAGCAAGTTGGGCCCAAAATTGTCCAGGAAAATATCGGGATCTCCATCGTTGTCAAAGTCGCCGATCGTAATGCCCAGCCCGAAAGCCGTACAGTCAATTCCCGCCCGCTCGGTGACATCCTGGAATCGCCAGCCACCGAGATTTCGGTAGAGGGCATGTCGCGGTGGCTGATCTACGTCCTCGGCGCCCGGTAGGGGAGCACCATTGCAGAAATAGATGTCGATCCACCCGTCGCCGTCGTAGTCCAACGTCGCGATACCGGCCGACATGGGCTCGACAATGTAACGCCGGCCGCTCGATCCGTCCGTATGTACAAAGTGAATCCCCGTATCGGCCGTGACATCACGCAGTCGGATCGAGCAGTCAGATAGGGGCGACGGCGGCGAGGAGACGTCGGCGTCTCCCTCGCGCACTCCTGACAGCCGATCCGCATTCCCAGGCATGTCCGAATCGTCACGAGACCGGCAACCGGCCAACGACGTCGCGAACACGGCGGTCATCACAACCGCGGACATCAAGCCAGCTGACAAACACCAACCTTTGCTAATGGATCTCATCACATCCCTTAAACGAACAGCACCGCGAATAACAAACGTATCTCGTTGATGGCGAAGAGTTTACGTAGATCGCCTCAGGGCGTCAAACCTGACCTCACTTACTAGATTCTCCTTAGAGTTGTGCTGTCTAGCAAGGGTTCGGTCCAATTGAGCGCGATGGCACGGCAAGGGGCTATGGCCCTGGAAAGGCGGATCTCTGGTGTGCCCCGTCGCGGCCGCCATTTGATAGACTGTGGCTGGCGCTCCGGGACATTCCACAACAGCTCGTCCACGACGGTTCTTTCTTGGTCTCAGCAATACACACCAGGGTAACCGAGCATGTGCCAAAACGAATCCAGGCAAATGACTACAACGGACCTGTTGATCAACTGTGGCGACTGGCAGCTCCAAACACGCCTGACAATTCCCGAGGGTCCTGCGCAACAATGCGAATTGCTTCCTCTTGCTCAGATGTTATCGGACAGGATCGTCTCGGCAACATGCCATTTCGTGGAGCGAACGGGTGAGACCATTTCTTGCCGGGCCGGATGCGGGGCGTGCTGCCGAAATCTTGTGGCAATTTCACAAGTGGAATCCCGCAACATCGCCAAACTGGTGGATGAACTTCCCGGAACCCGCCGATCGGAAATCCGAAAGCGGTTTGCCGCGGCACGCGTAGCATTGGAGATGGCTGGCCTGTTGTCTTCGCTCAAACGGACCGAACAACTGTCCGTCACCGAGTACAAACGTCTGTCCGAGTTATACTTCGACCTGAAAATCGCGTGCCCGTTTCTGGAGAACGAGTCCTGTTCCATCTACCAAGACCGTCCGGTAACCTGCCGGGAATACCTGGTCACTTCCCCGGCGGAAAACTGCGAGCGACCTGGGCAGGCCGAGATTCGTCGAGTGAAAGTCCCTCTGCCGGTTTTTAACGCCGTTGCGCGATGGCTGGTTCCCGAATCCGAAGCGGGGCTCGAAAGGTGGGTCCCATTGATTCTTGCCCCCGGATGGGCCGCCAGCCATCCCAGCGAACCATCTGTGCTGCCAGGATTGGAGCTGTTGCGTGAACTGGCCCGTCATTTGACCCCCAGCGACGCGCCGAGCTAACGATAAATGGTGAGGTTCGGCGGTAGCTGCTGCTAAAGTGTCGCACCTGACCGGGAGTAGAATAGTCGTACAGCGCCAGTTTGCAGCAGTGGATATGCGTAACTCGTGTCTCCCTAACAGATTCTCGCCACCGGGCTCGTCCCGGTGGTTCTACGTTTGCTGACTACTTTGGCAGCCGAAAAACGCCCCTTCCCGCCGGCCATCGCCGCCTTCGGCGGCGATGGCCGGCGGGAAGGAAATTCATGGGTGGCAGACATCGAAGGTAGTTGTCAAACACTCTACCACCGGAACGAGCCCGGTGGCGATGAAGCTCGTGCCAATACGGCCCTAAGATAATCGAGAATGTGAAAGTGGCGCTGTCCAAGAAAATATGCACGTCGGAATACGCATGCTGAAATCCATGTTCCAATCAGTTTCTTCTGGAGAATATGTCATGATCCGCGAGTCGATCGATCGCCGTCTGTTTCTGAAAACCGCCGGAGCTGCGGCGGCCGGAGCTGTCCTGGGAAACGTGGCTCAAGCGGCACTCGAGGGAAGCCGGCCCAGACGGCGATTCCGCGATGGCGAGGATTCAACCTGCTCGACTTCTTCCAGGCCTTCGACCGGGGAGAGCGGAGTGCCGGGATGGTCAGCGAGGACGATCTGAAGTGGATTCGCGATTGGGGCTTCGATTTCATCCGCATGCCCATGGACTACTGGCTTTGGATCGACACGAATTGGCGCGAAACCAGGACGCTCTCGCCGGACGACATGTACAAAATCAAAGAGAGGACCATGGAGAAGGTGGACCGGACCGTCGAGCTGGGCATCAAGTACGGCCTGCACGTGAGTCTGAACTTCCACCGGGCGCCCGGCTACTGCATCAACGATCCCGACCGCGAGCCGTTCGTGTTGTGGAGCGACCAGCGGGCGGAGGACGCGTTCGTCTTCCACTGGGACCTGTTTGCGAAGCGCTATCGCGGAGTGTCGGTGAAGGATCTCAGCTTCAATCTCGTGAACGAGGCGCCGCGCGTCAGGGAGGGCTACATGTCGGCCGAGGACTATCGGCGTGTGATGACCCGGGCGACGGAAGCGATCCGCAAGCACACCCCCGACCGAACCATCATCATCGACGGGCTGAGCGTGGGCAACAAGGTGGTTGAGAACATGATCCCCACCGGGCGTGGCCCAGAGCGTTCACGCCTACACGCCCGCCGGCATCAGCCATTATCGTGCGAGCTGGGTCGACAAGAACCGGAGCTTCCCCACGCCGACCTGGCCGCTACTGAACAAGGACGGGTCGGTGAAGTACGATCGAGCGAAGCTCGAAGCCCATTACGCGCCCTGGGCTGAGTTGGCCCGAAAAGGGATCGGCGTCCACTGCGGTGAGGCGGGCTGCTACAACAAGACGCCCTACGAGGTCTTCTACGCCTGGTACGCCGACGTGATGGACATTCTGAAGGGCCACGGCATCGGCTACGCGCTGTGGAATTTCCGCGGCTCTTTCGGGATCCTCGACTCGGGCCGCACCGACATCGAGTTGGAAGACTGGCATGGTCACAAGCTGGACCGGCGGCTGCTGACGTTGCTGCAGAAGAGTTGAGTCGTTTTTGGGGCGGTGTGATTGAACGGCGGCCAGCCTGACGAAGCGGTATTAGCCCCGACGTTCACGTCGAGGGCCCGCTGGGTACCACCTAATCGGAACCAGAGCCCGCTTACGGGCGTTCTCGATGCAAAGGCTTTAGCCACCGCTGGATGGCTCAAGCCCAAGCGAGAAGTCCCGTGGAACGGAACTACCGGTACGAACCCACTCGCAGACCCCGTGCTGATGCAAGGGGCTAATACGCTTCGCGACAGCATCCCCCAGCGAGCGTTCGAAATGACTCCATACTACACGCCGAATGATTCACGCAGGCGGGCGGGAGAGCCTTGTGAATTTTCACCAGCGGAACTGGTGATCAACTTGGATTGAGTGGGGCCGGCCTCTGTTACCGGCGATTCCCAGCATGCGGATCATCGTGATGTTACTCGTTCAGACAGAAATCGCGTGCTGTTTTCGCTCTCCGCGCGCGATCCGCAGGATCTCCTGTTCCGAAAGCTGCCGAGTGTCGAGCAGGGACCGTTGACTGCGGACGGCGGTCACCTGGCCGGCTTGAGCGAGGAAGAAATCGCCAGCCTGCTGGCCCGCCAGTTCGGCGCCAACGTCGCGACTGCACTCGCTGAGCATCGGCTTCATCTTCTTGATCGCCGCATCCTCCTTGATCTTGCCCAGCAACCAGGTGTTAATGTTCTCGCGGCACTTGTAGTCGAAGTCACCCGGACTCTGCGTGGCAAGCATCACTCCGAGCCCAGCCGCTCGAGCACGTTTCAACAAGCTCTCCATCGGCTCTTTGGTCGCGGGCTTGCTGGTTGCCGGCAAGTATAGATCCGCCTCGTCAAACAGCACGACGGCCTGCAATTCGGCAACCGGGTCCCTGCTCGACCAACGTAGCAGTTCGAGCAGCAATTGGGCGACCCAGAACTGAATACTGGCTAAATCGCCCAGAAACTTGGTGCTGATCACGCTCAGCCGCGTCTTGCCGTCCCGTGCGGCCGGACCCAGCCCAAACAGCTCCTCGGCTCGCAGCGGCTCGCCACGAGCAGGGAACAGTAACTGCTTGTTGATGGACAGGGTCTGCAGTGCTTCCAGCAGCGAGTCGAACAGTTTCACATCCAGCACGCCGATCGCGCTGAGCAGCGCATCATCACGCTCATCAATGTAGTCGATGAGGGCTTTGAGCCCGATGCGTTCGTAGCCCAAGTCGGCCATCAATTCGATGGCTTTAACCATGATGGAGATTCGTGCCGCGTTCTTTCCAACCGACTTGTACCCCAGCATTCCGCCCAGAAAGTGAGCCGCCTGCAAGGCCATCTGTCGCCGTTCGGCCGATTTCATCTGTCCCATTCGATCGGGTACGACCGATAAGGCGATAGGTCGTCCCTCCGGGTGTCCCGGCGTGTAGACGGCTACATCCAGTATCTCGCGCAGTCGCCGCTGACGTTCGGCAAGCAGGGCATCTTGAGGAGTGCGATGCCACAACTCGTCGCAGGCGTAATTCACAAGATCGCCTTTGCGATCCACCAACAGGGCGGGAATGCCCCGCATGAGTAACTGCTCAATAATGTTCAAGGCGGCCGTCGTCTTGCCGCTGCCGGTGCTACCGAGCAGCGCCGTGTGCCGGGTGAATCCCCCCACGCCAAGCAGCACGCTCTGCTCGGCTCGGTTTCGCGTGACCCCAACAAGTACGTTTTCATCGGAGACCTGGGATGCCTGTGCGGAATCAGTATCGAGACTGGCTACAGGGGGATCGGCGGCTTGGCCGATCGCCTCCCGGTTCGATGCGGCATCCTGAGCAGGCGGTCGCGGTTGGGTCGCCTCCTGCCGCGGCAGCTCCTCGACAGGGGACGAGTCCGTGCGAGGCACTGACGCATCCAGGGCCAGGATCTCGCGGAGCGACTTGAGTCGCGCCAGCGGTTTGGCGCGCCGCAACCACGTGTCGAAGTGAGGCAGATCTTGCTGCTGCAGCCGAAACGCTTGGATCGCAGCCATGGCTCTCCATTCGCTGTCGCGCACGATTACATAATGACCTCCTCGCTTGTAGAGTTCGGCGAATGTGCGAGCGATCGCCGCTTTGGGAGCTTTCGGCTGGTACTCAGTGGCCCGTACCACGATCGGCGTGGCGTCCGGCGACCTGGCGGCAGCACGTTGCAGCAGCCCCTCAATCTGTTTTCCCAGGCTGCCGCCTTGCGGAGCGTTGTTGCAAATCCGGGCCAGACGTATCGGGGCGGTGCGGGCGCCGGTACGGGAAGCGGCCTGGACTTCGATGTCCAGATCGTCGGTCTCGGTCGTGTAACGAAACTCCGTATCCACTTCGTCGGAACACAACTCCACGGACTCCGCAAGCAGATCGACCAGCTGAAGGTCATCGTCCGAAGGAACCTCTTCGACATTGGCAAGAAAGTCGTTCCAGGCCTGATCAAAATCGAGCAACGCCTGGTCCAGTCCCACCTGTTCCGGCGGCTGCTCACCGCCAGCCGGCTCGGAATCGAGAGGCACAAGTCGGCCGGCCTGCACACACCGATCACGATACGCTTTGCAGGCGGTAAGCACGGCGCGCGTCGTCTGCTTGACCTGATCATGCAGCAAGGTTTCGGGAACCGGATAGGTTGCGACCTGGTCGTCCTCGGGCAAGTCGAAGTGGTCGAAAAGCTGGTTCAAATGCAACTCAACTACGTCACGGATCTCGTGCAATGTGCGTTGGCCTTGCAGCGTGAGCGGCGCGGGGTCATTTTCAATCCGATCCAGGGCGGACCTGTCCAGATGCCCGGCAAGCGAAATGTAATAGTCTTCCAGACAAGCGATGACGATCAGCGCGGAGGGCACCAGGGCCGCGACCTGCGTCAGCCCTTTGATTGCGCGACGGAATTTCTCCACGGCTCCCTCGTACAGCGCAATGTCTTCCAGTTGGTCAACGCACAGAATCAAGGCTGCGTTGTGGACGGTCCACATGAGACGGCCCAATCTTTCGATCATTGCCTGGGCACTTTCATCACGGTCCAGCGGAGAGATCCCCCCCAGCCTTGTCCGATCGTGATCCGAAAGTGGCTCGCCGCGCAGGTACTTCATGACGCGGCTGCGCACAGCCGGATGGCCACTCTGCAGAAACAGCATGGCCCGCACCAGGTCGATGGGCGTTTCCTGCAGCGTGGGATCCTGCACCGCCTCGTCCGCCATGTCCAGCACGAGCTCAGCTCGCTCGTCGTTGCCCAGCGAATCCTCACGCAGTCGCCGCAACAGTTCCGGTGGCAGCATCGGGGATTCGGCCACGGCCGTGGACAGGCGCATCAACCCTGTCGTTTGGTCCGGATTTGCTGACGTGGTGTAATACGGTACATCTAGCGAATCAATCAACTTCTGCAGAATATAGCGGCTGTAATTGCCGCTGGACGAGGTCATCTGCATGTAGCCGAAGTAGCCCAGCCCGCACCGGTGGGTGCGGGTCCGAAATGCGCGCATCAAGTGCGTCTTGCCGCTGCCCGATTCGCCACGCAAGAGCAGTATCTTCCCCACTTTGTGGCCGTCGTCGGGCGCCGTGACGCGCTGCAACAACACGTCATACAGCTCCCTTGCCTCGGCATAGATCGCCTCCACGTCCAGCGGGTCGGGATACCATACTTCGGTCGGATAGGCCACGGGCCGGAAGATCTCCGGACCGTCCGGCGAACAAAGGGCCGCAACTTTCGGATCCACCTGCATTACCGGTCTCCTCCACACCTTGCTCGCCTCGTGCGATTCGGGAACTCACTCCTGCAACTGGTCCTCAATCTTAGGTCATGGGAAAGCTGCCGCGGGGGGATAACCCCCCACAGCGCCCTAACGGTCCGTGCGGATAAAGTGAAAAGACGAATGGGGCAACCGAATCTCCGACTGCTGCACATCGTCTGGATCCATGCCACTGACCAGATCGGCGCGGCTGAGTGTCAGCAGATCTTCACGATTCGCTTCCACCAAGTGTCGGTCGAATTGTTCTCGTGTCATATCCACAAAATCCGGATGCTGCCGGAATCGATTCCAGACGTGAGAAATGAAGACTTTATGTTCGCCGAACCAGCCACTGGTTGACGCGCGAGCAATTTCGATCACCTGAGATGTGAATGCCTGCAGGTCGAACGGCGCCGCCGGTTCGGCGCGCTCCGACTCGCCCATCGCAGAGTCGACGGGGACCGACCCGGCCGTAACGGACTCTGCCTCGGCTGGACCCGACAACATGTCTTGTTCCCGCAGCCAGTTGCAGATCAGCGCCTCGCGCACCTTGTCCGGGTGGGTACCGGCAGAGCCGGTCGCCTGGGCAGCCAGCGCCTCTTCCGGCTTCTTGCTGCTAAGCCCCCGCAACAGAGTCAAACTCAGCACCGCGTTGCGTGTGAAGTCCTTTTCCAAAGGCGGATCGATCCGGTGGCTCTCTTTCAACTGAATCCAAGCCAGCGCGTGCAGCACGCGAGCCGGTGCCGGTACCGGACCGAGCGGCAACCGATGGTGCCTGGCCAGGATGGCTGCCCGCAAGCCGTCGGCGGTTCCCAATCGATCCCATTCTGCCTTTGAGCGAGGCTGGATGTCCAGGGCCACGGCAATCAGATATCGGTTCCGTAGTGTCTGCCATTTGACACTCGCCGGCAACGACTCGACGCCCAGGAAACGCAAGCCGCAGGCCATTCCGCTGTCGGTCAGTCGCGGCGGTCTGCCCTGGACAAGACCTTCCGCCTGCAGCCTTCCCAGCGACTCGTCCAACATCGTGCGCCATTGGGCCGCGGGCATGGCAACCCGTTCGGCAAAATAGCGTCTCAACGCTCTATTCAAATCGGATTTGGCAGGCGGCTTGCCCGCAGCCAGAAGTCGAACCAGCACAAAATGCTCGAGTCGATTGAGAGCGCGAGCCGAGTCCTGACTGGTCATGCCAGAGCCTCCTTTCATGCAACAGATGTATCTGGACGGTAATGTAGCAGCGCACGGTGCTTAATCGAGTCCGAATTGGAAGCGTGCCCCGAGCACCGTTCCCCACGCTGCAACATAACGCAGCCGGCGCTGCTTGGCGAGAGTATTAGCAACGGGCCCATTGCGACTCTCGAAACCGCACGGCCGCTCGGATGGAATCCAAAACCGTCACCATCCGAGGCACCACATCCTCGGCGAGGAACCGCAGCACGAGGAAATCGTGCCGCTGCAACTCGACGTCCTTTCGGCGATCGCGCCGGTAGCGGTCCGGATCGGTAAAATGGTAGTACCCGTCAATCTCGACCGCAATCTTGAGACTTGGGCACAACAGGTCGATTTCGGCCTGCTGGTTACCGAACAGGAATCCAGGTTGCCCGTTCAATTGGAACCTGCCCGCCAAATCCGTCGTGTGTTCGAGCAACTGGAACAGAAACCACTCTTGGGCGCTCTTCCAGGGATCCCGCTCGTCTCCCGACGAGTCCCGCGAAACCTGCTTGGAGTTTGCTTCAGAATCCGTATCGGTCGGTAGTGTGCGGCCGGTGGAATCGAGCATCAACGCCTCGCGAAGACTCTGCACGAGCACATCGGAGGCACCGATCCGAGCCACTTCATCATAAGCTTGCTCGAGCACATCCACGTCGCGCCCGGAGCCCGGTAACTGCTTGCCGCACCTGATCCGCAGTCCATCCTCGCACCGGAATCACATGCTCTCGAACCACCGCCTTGGCGAAGCTCTCCGGGGCCCGCTCAACGTAAGCAATCCAAGACGCTTCCTCGGCCGCCATGGCCACGCTCAGCTGGGGCACTCCAGTCGCCAGGTTCACTAGTTGCTGGACAGTGCTTTGCATCGACGCGATCTTCGATTCGTTCACCTCTCGTACCTTCGCCTCCTGCACGTTGAGTGGCTCGGTCGCGATGTCGGGAATGGCGAGCAGGGCGGGAACGGCAAACCTGGGCAACAAGTCGAGAAGTTGGCGGATCGCATCGATGGCACCAGCCGACGTCTGGGCCCAGCTCATCTGTGCCTGTACCAGATCGTCAGCCGACAAAGGTTGACCGCTCGCCCGGCGCAACAGTAACCAGCGACAGAGCCGATCGGCCCCACTGCCATAGTCTCCCAGCTCAGCTCCTTCGAAGGCCAGTCCCAACTCGTGCGGTGTCTTCTCACGCAGGCTCAACGACGCCCCTCCGCGCCGGGAGATCCGCTGCGCAAGGTAGCGTTCCGCGTCCAGGTACAGATCCCGGCCGCCCACCAGAGTTCGCACCCACTCGTAGAACCAACTATCTACGGTCCCGCCCACGACAACCACCGGCTCGCGAGCATGCCGCTGGGCCCACATTCGCCACAGGCGCTGCCCCGTAGCGACGGGGCCCACCAGCGAGGAGATGGTAGGCAACCCTTCGCCGCGCCGCCGATCATGTTGCTCGGCCAGAGTTAAAGGGGACTGGGACATTTTTCCCGGCAAGGCAAGTAGATTGGGCAAGTAGCCACGGTCGTGTCGTAGCCAGTAACGGGTGCGCGTGGGGGACCCTTGCGCGACTCGGGGCTTGTGCACTTTGGAGGTGGCCATCGGCCGCGTTGAGACGAGGGATTATACTTGACAATGAGTGATTGCACCAACAGCTACGTACTGGCGGCAGAGCAAGCAGTTTGCCCTGAAAATCGCATAAAGCTTGGTGAATTCTCCCTAAAGCCACTGGCAGCTGCAAGGTCCCCGTAACGGTCAACTCTTGCAGCCGATGATGGTTGGCTGGATCGCTGGCCACGAAAGGCAGGCCATTGGCCAGCGCAAACCCGACAGGCTCGTGCAACGTCCGTTCCGCCCGAATACCACGCGTGCAGACCGCTGCTTCCTGCACCAATTGCAGGGCCAAGTCGCGGTTCCACACACTCAGCTGCCGGCCGGTCCAACCGCCTAGCAGGTCCCACGTCCCCAGTCGCAAACGTTTGGCGACCAGCAGCCAGATACCGGTCAGGTTTCCACTCGCTTTGTTCGCCAGTAATTGTCGTACACTCCGTTCAATGCTGACGGGATCACAATTCCATTGCATACCGCGCGTCAAGTCACGATCTTGCCGACGTCGATCAGGTGCACCTGTCGGCCGCCATCACGGTGCGGTGAATCGATGGCGACGGTCAAGCCGTCGCGACTGCGCGCGGGTGCAAGTCACAACGCCATCCACCTTTGTACTCGGATGGCGAACGGAAGTGTCGATCATGCCGATGCGGATCGTGTCATCAGCGGCAGGCGTACGATGCTCGAAATCCACTTCGTTCGACAGCACATAGCGGTTCGTCGGGTCAAACTCAAGCTTGTCGCAGTAGCCGAACCAATGATATTGTGGTCCTCGCGTTATCGTCTGCACGGGCGGAAGCCCATGCGAACTCGCTGCGCTATATCTGGCACCGACGATAGTTCCTGCGGCAGTCGCGCCTACGGTGGTCATGAATTGTCGCCGCGAAATCTCGTTCATACTCTCCTCCGGATGCAGACCGACGCCACAATGACCTCACACATCCTAAGTGCAAGCCCATCGTCGCTGAAAGGTATTGGACCGAGGCGGCAAACGTGACGGCTCTACGTCTCGATTTCGAATCCCCGTCGTTTTGGACGCGCGACGAACTCTTGGGCCAGCTCGTCGTCGATGATGTTTTCTGTGTTGGGGTCCCACACGAGCGAGCGTCCAGCCGAGCGGCGATCCCGGCCAAATGGCACGTTGTCAGCGCTCGGTGATGGCTGAACACGTCCGAAACAGGCTCCTTGCGGCTCACCACTGCCTCAAAGAAGTTGCGGAAATGGTCGACCAATGGGCGGTCTTTGTACACACGCTCCAAAGCTCCCGCGGGCAGCGGATTGGACTCCAGGGCCTCGACAGCCGCCCCGGTGAGGCGGCCACGATTGACAAAGATGCGACCCTCCGTTCCCTCAAACAGAATGCCATTGCCTTCGTCGTGACGAATTTCGATCTCCTTACCGTCGACGAACTTCGCCCGCAGCAAGAACGCCGTGGCCGTGTTGTACTGCGAGTCGTCGGTGGGATAACCATCCTGGAATTCGACCGGATGCTTGACCATCAACGGTTCGATCAAGACTGGTCCTGTTTCCGTTTTGCCCAAGGCCCAGGTGGCGATATCGACGTGGTGGGCACCCCAGTCGGTCAATTTGCCACCCGAGTACTCATACCACCAACGGAACTCGTAATGACCGCGTGACCAACTCCGCGTTTCACCATTGTCGCCAGCCAGATAACGATAGTCGACTTTGGGCGCAGGGCCGAGCCACTGGTTCCAGTCGAGATGTTTGGGTGGATCGACCACAGGAATCCGCGGACTCGTCGGCGCACCACCGATACTGCACGTGGCTTTCTTCACGTCACCGATGCGACCCTCTCGAATCAAGGCAATGGCTTGAATGAACTGCCGCCCGCTTCGTTGCTGCGTTCCGATCTGCACGATGCGACCGGTCTTGCGACACATTTCGCACATCTGTTGACCTTCCGCGATGGTCAGCGTCATCGGTTTTTCGCAGTAAACGTCCTTGCCCGCCAGCATCGCCTCGATGGCAATCTTGGCGTGCCAGTGATCAGGCGTTGAAATATGCACGATGTCGATGTCTTCGCGTTCCAGCAGCGCTCGATAGTCGGCATAACTATCTGGAACGGCTCCAGTCCATTCCTTGACAATATCGCCAGCCAATTGGAGACGATTTGCATCGGCATCGCAAACGGCAGCATAATCGCCGAACGTGCGAAATTCGGGAGCCGATCCATAGGGTCCATCGATACCGGTCGCTTTGATGAACCAGCGACTGCCCGTCCCGACCGCCCCGACACGGGGACGATCGTTCGCACTCGTGAAGCCGATGGCCCGTTGGCGACGACTGGCCAAAACGGCTTCGCCCGCCCAGGCCAGTGAACTCTGTAAGACACGACGCCGACTGATCGATTGGCTCAGCATTGCATGACTCAGTGAAAACAAGAAAGGCCTTTGGAAGAAATGTCTGCCAAAGGATACGCTCGTGTTGACATACGTATCAGAAGTCACTTCAAGGACATGACACGACCTTGTCCCTAACGTTGCTGGCATCTTACGCTTGCCGCGGTTAGCGCACACGCGTGTGGACGCCCGCCTTATTGCGTTGTGTCGTGCGCCGCGTCAATCTACATGTCCACGTTCTGCCTGCGATTGTACCCAACTGCGCAGGCAGAATGCGAACACAACGCTGTCACTGCTTGATCTCAGCCAGCATCCATTGCCGGCGACCATTCGTTGCTCTTGACGATGATCGTGAGGAGTCGGCGGACTCAATGAGCGTGTGACGGTGATGCTCTCAGCGGCGCGTGATTCCAGCTGCCACCAGCAGATCGAGCAGTCGGTCGGCGGCAAGCCGCTGACCAGACTTCTTGGATGAAGCTTGTACCGGCTGGCTGCTGTGAGTGTGCCCCTCCAACGTCGTGGCCCAAGCGATCACCGAAAATGTCGGTTGATGGCTGGGACCGGTCTGGTCCAGCACCTCATAGCCGATGTCCTGCAGGATGCCAACCTGTCGGAGTTCATTAAGGACCATGGCCGCGCCAGGTCCCTCGGCCGGCTGAGGCAGCGGTTGTTCCTGTATCTGTGGCGAAATTGGGGAGTCACATTGAGCCGTGATTGGCTCGTCAGGCAGTTGCCACAGAATCCTCTCGGCCGCTGCTTGTTCGCCCATCTTCAGTTTTTTCGCGACATACCAGGGCGTGAAAATATCCTGACCGGCATTCAACGACAGTTGCCCCCGCACTCGGTAGCCGGCCGGTGACGCTCCCTGCTCAAAGGAGGGTGGTGGGATCTTCTGCTTGGCACACCATTCCAACAACGTACCTTTCGGATTATTCGACTGCAGGCGGATATTATCGTCCTCGCTGACGTGGACGACTTCGCCAGCTACGTCGCGCGTCGAGACCACATCCAGCAGTGCTTGGGCAGCTAATTGTTCGGCCGTCTTTTTCACGGCTGCCCGGCAGGGACCGCTATCGATGATCTCGTTCTGATGTCGGAGAGACATGTGAGCTACATGAAACGCCCCCTGTTGCTGGAGGTCCGTCACGGGCGGGTCGATTCGCATCCGCATGCAATACTCCAGCAACTTCCCTTTGGGATTGGACTGTTTTAAGGCTTCTTCTGCGCTGCCTCGTCCGGGAAAAGGTCTGTCTCCTGCACGCCCAACACCCACAGTCGGTCGCGTTGATGATCGTCTCGGCGGATCAAGCCGACCGATTCCAGCACTCGTGCAAATTTCTCCGTCGTGGCGCGATCTACTACCTGGCCGAACCAGGCCTCCGCAATCGCCGCAGCACGCGACGGCGTCCCGCCCGGTGGTCCCAGTAGGTGACGTGCTCGTTCGATATCCAACTGTTCGGCGCTGGGCACGGTTGCCGGTGGACGCCGATCACGGCTGCGGCGCGGCGTATAGCTGCGCTGAATCGTCAAACCGTCTCGTGCGCAGACGACGTCACTGCATTGCAGACTGCGCGACAGCGTCTGCTTGGCCGCTTCGTCACCATGGACCAATACCACCGTCCGCGGTGCGGTGGCTTCAATCAACGAAACCATCTGCATGCGGTCGGCATGCGCGGAAAGACCGTACGTTCCGAATAGACATGCTACCGGCACCGTCACCTGGCCCAGCCGCAGTTGCTTGGGACCCTCCGATTTGGCCAGATCCAGTAACGCGCGGCCCGGCGATTCCTCGTCCTGGTAGCCGGTCAACAAAATGGCGTCCTTGGCGTTCTTCACCAACTCCCGGCAATAGCCCTGCGACGGTCCGCCCGACAGCATGCCGCTGGACGCCACGATGATGGTCGGTGAGGTATCGAGCACTCGGGCACGATCTTCACGGCGAAAGACGGGCTGGATCGAATCGGTATAGAAAGCATGCGGCGTGCGGCGAATCTCATGTAGCAGACTGCGCGACACGAACGACTCGTGGCCGCGATACACATCACACACGGCGCGTACCATGCCATCCACAAACACGGGCAACTCCGGCAATGACCCGTTGCGCAACGCGCGTTTTAAGATCAGCAGGACTTCCTGTGCCCGTCCGACGGCGAAGGCGGGGATCAATACCCGACCTCCTTGGTGCACCACTTCGCCAACCTGCCCAATGAGTCGCTCTTCGGCCGCGTTGCGGTCTTCGTGCAATCGCTCACCGTACGTTGATTCGCTGATGACCAAGTTGACCTGGAAGTCCGGTCGGCCCAGGGCCGGTACGGTGTGCTGAGCCGAAACACTGTAGTCACCGGTAAACAGAACCGTGCCCACCGGCGTCTTGAGCAGGATCATGGACGCCCCCAAGATATGCGATGCGGGCAGCCAGCGTAATTCCGTCTCACCTACCTGAAGCGGTTGGTGGTACTTGACCGGCACCACGCCATGCAGCACCGCGTCCACCTGCTGTTGCGTATACAAGGGCACTTCCGATTCACGATCCGGGCTGTTCATCAATCGCAGCGAATCGCGCAGCAGAATTGCCACCAAGTCGATCGTGGGTGGCGTGGCAAATATGGGTGCGCCCGGACACGCCTCAGCGAGTACTGGCAGGCCACCCGAATGGTCCATGTGCGCGTGGGTCAGCAGAATCGCGTCCACCCGCACGTCGGCCAACTGCGACAAGTCGGGCAGGGGACTTGAACTCGAATATCGAACGCCGCAATCGATCAAGAAAGTGACGCCCGCCACGCGCACCAAGGAGCACGATGCGCCAATCGAGCTCGCTCCTCCCAGAAACGAGACTTCAATGGAGTTAGAATCGGGCATCTGATGAAGCAGATTTTCTGGCTATAAAATGGGTAGCGATGACCAAATCGTGACGCTTCTGGAAAACGGGGCTGGACACCTAAGTGCGTCACACGAATTCCGCACTGTCACCACAAAACCGAGGAAGTTACTGATCATGGACAAAGGTAGCTTTTTTGGGCGTTTCCGACAAGCCTTCCGGGTACTGTGGACAACTTGTCGCCCGGGCCAGTATGGGCCCCGACCTGCGCAGAGAATCGGCAAGACTCGATCAAGGTGCCAGTAAACTCACCGACACATCTGATGGCATTTTGAATTGGCAGATGGCAAAATGGAGGTTTGCCGTTGCCACCGTGGGCACTCGACGTACCCGCTCCCTAGAGTCGCTGAAGGCGAAAGAATTCTGGCACGCCACGGACTACCCTTACCGACGCACGCAGTTTACCGAGAGAAGCGCGACGGTGGTCCGAACAAAAGCGTCTCTCCGGCGGCCAACGGCAGAATGCGGAAGCGTATGAGTGACCATTGAGCGAGGTCGGGCTGTTATTCGAACCCCTCGGGGCCGCGCCAGCCGGCATGACGCTCATGACTGGCAAACAAATGGGCGACACTGTATGACGTCTACATCCTGCCGTCACACCAACCAGGCATCACTGAAAGAGAGGACCCCATGAAACGCGTCGGATGGGTTGCCAAAGTCCGGCCGGACAAGCTGGACCAGTATGTCACGTTACACGCGGCTGCGTGGCCGGGCGTCTTGGACATGATTGCGGAATGTCAGATCCGGAACTACTCAATCTACGTGAAGGAACTTCCCGACGGCCATCATTACTTATTCAGCTATTTCGAATACATGGGCGACGACCTCGACGCAGACATGAAGAAGATGGCCGCCCACAAGGAAACGCAACGCTGGTGGGCTGTCTGCAAACCATGTTTGGAACCGATCGAGGACTTGCCGCCCGGAGAGGTTTGGGCGCCGATGGATCAGGTGTTCTTTACCAATCAAGCGCGCTCATCACCGTAGGGCTGAACGGAGAGGATCTCAACGATGGGAGCAACGATCATGAATCCTCAGTAGTGCGTTCCCTCCCGTTGCAAACTCCAACGAGTAGGACGGACGTCCACGCGGTGTCCATGGTAGTGCCAACCGACGTTCCACCGGCCGTTTGCAGATCTCACGTCACGTGCGTTGTACGCACAACGGGCAGCGCGTCACAAAAGACGGACATCGACGGGCCTGGAAATCCGTCGTACAGCTCGTGCATGCAACGCTAGGGTGTATGCTGGCCCAGCGAGACGATTGTGAACACCTGCCAAGGGGATTTTGTCGGCGTCCGGGATCGATGACTCAGCCAACATCACAAGCAAGCTTGCGCAACAGAACCTCGTCGATCGCTATTTCTTTTCTCCCGGAGATGTTTTCTCTGGCGCCTTGAGGAACCGCCTCCAGTTCACCGCAACGTCGTTCTTCTGCTTTCGACCCGGCGTGCTGCGACCTTCGTCTACGAGCTTCTCCATGAGATTGGTCATTTTCTCGACGATCTCCGGATGAGCGGCGTAGAGATTTGTTGTCTCTCCGATGTCCGTGGCGAGATCGTAGAGCTGGGCTGGGTGGCCGTCCGGTTTTGTCGCGGACTGACTGCTCCAGGCACCACCGCCGTTTGGACCGAACAGTATTTTCCAGTTGCCCAATCGTAAAGCGGGAAGGCCGCTGGAGCCGTGGCTGATGGCATGTTCTCGTACTGGCTCCGGACTACCTCTCAAGAGCGGAAGCAGACTGAAGACTGTCCTCGCCGGCATTGTCAGGTATCTTGGCATCGACAATCTCGGCCACCGTGGCCATGATGTCCGCCTGGTGAACAAGCTGCTCGCACATCGTGTCCGGCTTGACGATTCCCGGCCATCGCACGATGAAGACGACGCGATGTCCCCCCTCCCAGGCATCCGCTTTGTAGCCGCGCAACGGCCCACTGGGATAATGTCCTCGTGCTTCAAGCTGCTTCGCTCCGACGTATGGCGCGAAGCCGTTGTCGCTCGTGAAGATGACCAGCGTCTTGTCTTCCACGCCGTTTTCTCGAATCGCGGTCAGGATGCGACCCACCACGTCGTCCGTTTCCATGATTAGATCGGCCACCGCGCTGTCGAGCCCGCTCTTGCCACGCCACGGCTCGTTAACGGCCAGCGGCGTGTGTGGCGATGTCAGCGGCAGGTAGAGGAAGAACGGCTGCCCCGCATTCGCACGTTGCTTGATATAGTCACTCGCTCGGTCGCCGAGAGCCGGTAAAATCGCCTCGAGCTTCCAATCCTTCAGGGCTGGCCCGGGCAAGCTCGCGAGGTGGTTTTGGAACATCTCCTTGGGCAGGAATGTGGTGGGGATGCCCACCGTTCGGTCATCGTTGATGAAACAATAGGGCGGCCAGTTGGGGACATCGGTGCCGAAATATTCATCGAAGCCTCGCGATGTCGGGCCACCACCGATCGGGCGCGAATAAACTTCCTGCCAGGCCTGGCGATGTCGCTCTGTCACCTCCGGGAACTTGCCCTGCGGCGGCGCGAATAACGGACGCTGATCGGGCACAATCCCCCAGTCCCATCCCAAATGCCACTTACCGACACAGGCCGTGTGATAGCCGTGCTGCTTGAGCAGTCGTGGGATTGTCAGCCGTTCGGGAGCAATCAATGGGCGTTCCAGATAGCCGACAATACCGGATTGCAGCCGGGTTCGCCAATGGTAACGCCCGGTCAGCAGCGTGTACCGCGAAGGCGAACACACACCCGAACTGGAATGGGCATCGGTGAACCGCATCCCCTGAGACGCCAGCCGGTCGATGTGCGGAGTTGGAATCTTGCCGCGCTGGGAGTTGTAACATTGGACGTCGCCATAACCGAGATCATCGGCCAGGATGACCACGATGTTGGGCTTGGTGTCTTCGGCATCGAGTACGGATAACGGAAATACCATTGCTGCGAGGACGATGACGGAGTGTTTCACGATGTTTTTCCTTTAGTTCACGCCTGACTCCATCGCCTTGGCAGTCGTTTCCACCACACGCGGGCCAGGCAACTCATCATTGGCGGCATGGGATCGATTGCGAATCCGAGTTGCGTTCCATGTTAGGGCGACGCACGTGAGCGTGCAACATTTGTCAACGGTCGCTCCGAGCCATTGGTGATGCCGAAGCGAACTTCGAGTACGCGGTCGTGCGCGATGACGCGAAATCGTTGCACATACCCACCTTTCCGCGGGACATTTTGAGCAGGATGGGTGCCACCACGTGAGTTGATTGACTACCTGGTAGCATTATGCTACCATGCGTCTATGAGTCAGCCTGTCAAACTCTCCGATGAATTGGTCCTCGACGCGCGACTGACCGCGGAAGTTGCCGAGCGATCGATTGCGGGGCAGATCGAGTATTGGGCTCAATTGGGGCGTGCTCTCGAACCGCTTCTCCAGGGCGCCCAAGCACTCGCATTACGACGTGCAGGAGCCGTCAAGCCGCTCTCGGAATGCCTTGAGTCCGTCGATTCCCTGGAAGGACGACGGCGAGTGGCCGAGTATCTTCGGAACCTGCCGTTTCCGCATTTTGAACCCGCGCCGAATGCTCCAGGGTTGCTGGTTCGGATTGAGGCGGATGGAACTCGAACTGTCGGACGGTTCGTCAATCGCCAGTTCAGGGCAGTCCATGGATGAAGTTCCGAGCGTCTGACAAACGGCCCATCATCGTGGCACTCGCGGGGCCAAACGGCGCGGGCAAAACGACATTCTATGACAGCCATCTCCGCCACACAGCGTTGCGGTTTATCAACGCCGACGTGCTTGCACGCGAGCTGGGCCTGGATCCATACGTTGCGGCAGAATTGGCCAACTCGCTACGACGAAACTTTGTGAAGCGAGGTGAGAGCTTCATTTTCGAAACCGTCTTTTCCGATCCTGTGGGCGACAAACTCGGGTTTCTGAAAGAAGCGGCAAAGAGTGGTTACACGGTGGTCTTGTGCTTCATCGGCATTGCTGGCCCGGCATTGTCCGAAGAACGCGTTGCCATGCGTATCTCGCAGGGCGGGCATGACGTCCCGAGCGAGAAACTGAAATCGCGATTTCCTCGCACCATGGCGAACCTGGCCACCGCTGTTCGCGAGTTGCCCCATGTCCTCGTATTTGACAACAGCGACCTGAGCACTCCATTCCGACACGTCGCCGTTCTTGAAGACGGCAATTTAGCGTTCTCGAACGCCCCGTTCCCGAAGTGGCTCCAGCCGCTGTTGGGATGACCGCGTTTTCTGCCGATTATCCGTGGCTACCCAA
The DNA here is from genome assembly GCA_963700575.1 of uncultured Planctomycetota bacterium. Classification (GTDB taxonomy): domain Bacteria; phylum Planctomycetota; class Planctomycetia; order Pirellulales; family Pirellulaceae; genus JAJRVM01. The sequence continues at coordinate 81,110 of CAVOYC010000025.1, forward strand.
GGAACCAGCAATCGGAGATCTCGGTGAGCGATTCGGGAACTTCGGCGAGTCGGCGCGGCCTGAGCGGGATCGCCCCACCACTTGCCAATTGGCGATATGCGAATTTGCCTCGATTCCCTGCTTACTTTTCGACCACTGCGATCATATGCTGAGAGGATGATTGCTTCCTTCAAGGGAGAACCAGACATGAAACTGTCCGATCTGCGTCGAACAGGTTGCGTGACAACAGCAAGAACAAGATCAGCTATGAAGACCTCACGTCGTTCATTCCTCCAGCGAAGTATCACAGGTGCTGCCACCGTCGCGGTCGGGCGGGGATTGCCCATTATCGCGGCGGGCGAGTCCAAGGCCTGGGAATTCAAGCCAGACCAGAATCTCATTCCCGCGCCCGCCAATCCGGCGGACTGGCCCGCCTTCCGCGAACAACTGGAGATCTGGCGCCAGCAAGTGAAGCGGCGGCTTAAATACAGCGATGCGCTCTACCGGAAGCCGGAGTTCGCCTGGGCGGCTTCGTCGTTTGCCTGCTGCTTCCTGATGATGTGCGACGAGACGTTCTATGATCCGCGTTCGGGCACCTACACGGTCGATGCGTTCCTTGACCACGGCCAGCGCGAGTTTGGCGGCTACGACAGCCTTGTGTTGTGGCACGCGTATCCGCGGATCGGCGTGGATGATCGCAACCAGTTCGATTTCTACCGTGACATGCCGGGCGGGTTGAACGGTCTGCGCGAACTCATCCGCCGATGCCACCAGCGCAACGTGAAAGTCTTCATCGATTACAACCCGTGGGACACCGGTACACGCCGGGAAGAGAAGGAGGATCTGCAGATACTCGTCGAAATGGTGGCCGCCCTCGAAGCGGACGGCATCTTTCTCGACACGATGAACAAAGGCTCCGGCGTATTCCGGGCCCGGCTCGACGCGGCGCGGCCCGGGGTGATTTTAGAGGGCGAAGGGGCGCTGCCTCTGGAGAACATTCACGATCACCATGCCTCCTGGGCGCAATGGTTCACCGACAGTGAAGTGCCCGGCGTGCTGCGGAACAAATGGTTCGAGCGGCGCCATCTTCAGCATCAGATCAAGCGGTGGGACTACGACCACACCGCTGAGCTGCACACTGCCTGGATGAACGGCTCCGGAATGATGGTGTGGGAGAATGTCTTCGGGGCGTGGGTCCCCTGGAGCCCGCGCGACCGCTCGATCCTGTGCGCGATGCTACCGATTCAACGGCGTTATGCCGATCTCTTTTCCGGTGAGAACTGGACTCCGCTGGTGCCCACCAGCCAGGCGGGCCTGTTTGCCAGCCTTTGGGAAGGACACGGCCTTCGCTTGTGGACGTTGGTGAACCGTGGAAACGAACTGGTGTCCGGGCAGCTGTTGGAGATCGAAGCGCAAGCGGGTGACGATGTCTTCGACCTGATCAAGGGCGAGGAATTTCGGCCGGAATCGCTCGAGGGCCGTTTGCGGGTTGATGGCAGCCTCCCGGCGCGCAGCATCGGTTGCATCCTGGCCGGGAAGCCCGCCCAACTGGGCCCCGACTTTGGTTCATTCTTGAAACAACAACATCAAACTCATGCCCGCACGGATTTCAAAGCTGCCACTCCGCAGCGCGAAATGCGTCTGATGGCTGTGACGCCAACCGCGCGAGCAAAGGTGAATCCCGCGGGCATGGTGGAGATTCCACCGGCCACGCTGGATTTAGCCATCGAGATGCGCCAACGCGAGTGCGGCTATTACGAGTCCACGCCTCCTGACGGGCACCAGCTGGCCGATTCCTACCGATTCAACACCGTGACCTTCCATGGGCGCGTCGAGTTTAAGCGGTTTGCCATCGACCTCACCCCGGTCACCAACGCCGAGTTCGCCGAATTTCTCAAGGTGGCGCGATGGAAGCCGAAGCAGGCGGAGAACTTCCTTAAGCACTGGACCGGTGGCAAGCCGCCCACCGGGCAGGAAGACCACCCGGTGGTATATGTGGACCTGGACGACGCTCGCGCCTACGCCCGCTGGGCAGGCAAGCGGCTGCCGACCGAACAAGAGTGGCAATACGCCGCGCAAGGCGTCGATGGTCGCGCCTATCCCTGGGGCAATGCGATGCAGCCCGACTGCTGCAACAACGGCAGTACCGGCGGGACGACGCCGGTGAAAGCGTATCCTCGGGGCCGCTCGCCGTGCGGTTGTTACGATCTCTGTGGCAACGTCTGGCAGTGGACCGAAAGCGAACGCAGCGACGGACGTACACGGTTCTGCATGATACGTGGTGGTTCGTTCTTTTCCCCGCGAGGTTCCAATTGGTATGTGGACGGCGGCCCGCGCCCGGCAAACTACGCGACCAAGTTCCTGTTGATGTGGCCCGGCTTGAATCGCTGCGCCACCATTGGTTTCCGATGCGTTAAAGACTTGGGATGACCTATTTACGCAAGATCGCCGACCAGTTCGAGATTCGGCTGACACGCGTTCACGCCACCAACGCCCGGCGAATTGCTCGACGGGGCGCTGGTGCTGGACGACGCGGCGAAAGGCTATCCCGAACCTGGAACCAGATCCAGCCGTTGATGGTCGCGTCAATCCAGGAACGCCACCGAAGCCATGGCCCTGGAGCGGTTCTCCGTGTTCATTTCGACCCGGTGCCAGCCGTCGAGCCGGATGGTGGCGTGGTCGGGATGCCAGACCTTTCCCCGAACGTAGACGACCGGATTACGGGCCATGGTTCGCCAACCCCACTTGGCGGCGTCCGGGTTCGCCTTCAGCAGCTTGCGATACTCGTCAACCGTCAGGCCGTTCGGATGACGGCTGCAAACGTAGACGCGTGGTGCCGCCGTCCCGATACAACTCCTCACACATGTGCGGCTTGCCACGACCACGGCTGATCGGCTCGCTGGTCAGGATCAGCTTTTCGTTGACCGGCACGTCTGGGGCCGGGATGAAAAACCACTCGCCCTGGCGGACGAACACGTCGGTCTTCCGACGTAGCCGCTTCTTCCGCTTGCCCTTCTTTCCCTGCTCTCGGCTCCGCACCGCATCCGGCTTCAACGCTTCCTTGGCAGTCACCACGGTGCTGACGGGGGCCCGCTCGGGCACACCGGCGACAAACCAGTGACGCTCGTCGTGGCCGCACAGGAACTTGTCCTTGGTGTCGGGCAGACCGGGACGATCGGCAGGCTGGCGCACCATCAACAGCAGATGGCGATCCCTGGGCTGCACATCGAGCACTTCGACATCGGCGTCGTCGTCGGCCTGGATGTCGAAGAACTCGCCGTGCCGGTCGTGGCCGATGTCGATCACGACGGGACCAGCCGCAGGTCGCCAGCGGTTGCGCACCAGCGGGCGGATCGTGGCCCTGGCTCCGAGCTTCTCGAATTTGGCTTCAACAAGTTTGGTATCCATGTCCGTGTGGACACGGATTGCGGTGGGAAGGTTCGCAGACAACTGGAATCGACGCTCGACGATCATCTCCTTGCGAAGTGCCAAGCGAATTCCAAGCCTCGAGTCCGCAGGCCGCGTTAGGCTAGATGGAAGGAGAACGGTTGGCCTTCAACAAGCTCGATAAACGCACAGGCTGCTGCGCTGGAGGACTTGTGGCAGCCGTTTGTCTCGCCATCAACTACGCCGCCGGTACGGTGACACGGTTGGACATGGTCGGTTAGAATCTAACCAAGATGCTTGTCGATTTTCATGCTGACTGCCACAGAGATGTTGGGCGAGCCAGCCCATCGCGCATCGGAAGTGACTTCGAGCCCCACGCGGAGAGATTTGATGAAACGCCCATTCCACCTCGTTCTGTTCATCGTGGCTTGCCTGCTGACGGCTCAGGTGCGGGCCGGCGACTGGCCGCAGTTCCGCTACGACGTGGGACGCACCGCGGCATCACCGCACGAACTGCCCGCCAACCTCCAACTCCGCTGGACGCGCACGCTTCCGGCGCCCCGGCCCGCGTTTCCCCACGAACTCCGGCTCGCCTACGACGCTTCCTACGAGCCGGTCGTGCTCGGCCACACCATGTTCGTTCCCTCGATGGTCACCGACAGCGTCACGGCGCTGGACACCGAGACGGGCAACGAACGTTGGCGGTTCTTCGCCGAAGGGCCGGTCCGCTTCGCTCCCGTGGCCTGGGAGGGCAAGGTCTATTTCGTCTCAGACGACGGCTATCTGTATTGCCTGAACGCCAACGACGGCTCCCTGCGTTGGAAGTTCCGCGGTCTTCCCGAGGGGAAGCAGGATCGCAAGGTCATCGGCCACGGGCGACTGGTCTCGTTGTGGCCTGCCCGTGGCGGTCCCGTCTTGGCCGATGGCGTGGTCTACTTCGCCGCAGGCCTGTGGCCGACCGAAGGCGTGTTCGTTCACGCGGTGGACGCCGAGTCGGGAGCAAGCCGTCTGGTCGAACACCGACAGCGATCACATCCCGAAGAGCAACTGGGACCACGGCGTCGGACAGTACGCCGGCCTGACGCCCCAGGGCTATCTGGCGATCGTCGGCGACAGGCTGGTCGTTCCCTGCGGCGCGCAACTGCCCGCCTTCCTCGACCTGAAAACGGGCAAGCTGCAGACGTACACCATGGGCTGGGGCGGGCGTCATCGGGTTGCCCAAAGGCTGCTGGTTCGTGGCCGGCGTCGGCAAGTATCTCAGCCACGGCGGCGATCTGTACGACATCACCCGTCCCAACGAGGAGCGGCTTGCCGAAGACCAAGCCCGGCGAGACGGACTACAAGCCCATGCTGTATCCGGGCGGCTGGACGCGGCTGGACATCGAACGGGCCAACCAGCGGGAACTCGACTCGCTTTCGCCAGCCGGTGATGACGCCCGAAGTGATGTACGAAAGCGACCAGAGCATCGTGGCCCGCGACTTGACGGACGTATACACTTCAGAGAGATGGACCGCGGACAACATCCCGTCACACCGCGCCAAGGACGAGGTTCCGGACAACTTCGGCGGCGTGTTTCGCCAGCTTTGGGAACTGCCCTCGAAGCTCGACGTGCACATCAAGGCGGGCAGCAGGCTCTATGTCGGCGGGCCGGGCGTCGTGGAAGCGATTGACACGGCCGGCCAGGAACCGAAGGTCGTGTGGCGTGCGGAAATCGAAGGCACGCCGCAGCGGATGCTGGCAGCCGACGAGAAGCTGTTCATCGTGACGGCCGAGGGAAGCATTCTGGCCTTTGCCGCTCCGCAGCCCGGTGAAGCGACGACGCACACGGTGTCCAACGCTCCTCCCTCTGCCGCCGACCAGTGGACCGAGAAAGCCAACGCCATCCTGGAAGCCACGGGCGTTCGCGACGGTTACGCCCTGGTGCTGGGGATCGACTCGGGCCGCTTGATCGAGGAACTCGTCCGGCAGTCGAACCTGCACGTGATTGCCGTGGATGACGATCCGGGCAAGGTCGCCGCAGTTCGCGAGCGGCTCTACGACATGGGGCTGTACGGAACGCGGGTGAGCGTGCTGGTCGGCGACCCTGTGACTTACCCGTTCTCACCGTATCTGGCGAGTCTCGTCGTTTCGGAGACGCCCGATGATTTGGACCAGGCGGAGGAACGAGCGCTGGCGCGAGGCCGTATTCCATACCCTGCGACCCTACGGCGGTGTCGCCTGTGCCTGGGGTTCGCTGGCGGATCGCAGCCGGATCGAGGAGATCGTGCAAGACGAAGCGTTTCCTGGTGCAAGCGTTCGGGAGGCCGGCGACTTCGTGCTGCTGGCCCGCTCGGGTTCGCTGCCGGGAGCGGCGGATTGGTCGCATGCGGAGGCCAACGCGGCCAGTACCGGGGCATCGGAAGACGAATTCATCCGCTCGCCCATGGCCGTGCTGTGGTTCGATGCGGCTCAGCGGTGGCACAAGTATCCGGGGCAGGTCCAGGTTCGCGTGGCCGGGGGACGCCTTGTGCTGTTCGAGGAAGGCGTGTTGCGGGCATCGGACGTCTACACGGGCCGCAAGCTGTGGGAGGTCGAGGTGCCCCTCGGCGCGAAGCCCCTTACCGACCCTCTGGCCCGCGAAGCTGTCCGCTATGCGAGACATCGACAATGGGGCCCCGCAGCAAGCCTCGCGTCGACAACGCAACTGGTGGTCGATCGAGGACGCGATCTACCTGAGCGCCGGCACGAGTTGCCTGGTGTTCGATCCGGCCACGGGCGAGCCGACCGGACAGCATCGACCTTCCCGAAGACCTCGAAACGCCCTGGGCGAACCTTCGCGTTTACGGTGACTATCTGGTGGGCAGCAGCGGGCCACATGTGCTGTGCGTGCATCGCCGCACGGGCGAACTGCTGTGGCGAGTTGAGGCGGCCCGCGCCGCGCTGAGCCTTGCCGTGGGCGGGGACAAGGTGTTCTGCGCCGAACTGACCGATCCGCGGCGAGGCGAAGACGAGACCCGCGATGGCAGCATGTTCGCGCTGAACATCGCCACGGGCGAACGAGTGTGGCAGAGGGCCGGCGGTGCCCGATTGCGGTACAGCCCGTCGCTCGACATCGTGGTCACTCCCACGGGCTTCTATCGCGGCAGCGACGGTGAACCTCTGCCGCGGAAGTCCGATTCGCCGCCAGACGCGACTTGTCGTCCAGGGAAACGGGTTGCCCGAAGCCAGGGCTGCCGGGATTCATTGCCGGCAGCAAGCTGCTCACCGGCAACGAAGAAAACCTGCTCGTCTACGACATTCCATCGGGCGATCCGATCGGCAAACCGCTGAATTGGGTCCGCCGCGGATGCACGGGCACGCGGGCGAGCACGCATCTGCTGACCACGCGCTATCGCGGCAATTCGGCCTGGATTGATCTCGACAGCCGCGAGATCACGCCGCTGCTGGGAGTGCGTCCGGGTTGCTCGGTGAACAACAACCTGTACCCGGCCAACGGCGTGCTGAACATCCCCAATCTCACGGCCGGATGTACCTGCAACTACGCGCCCGTCTCGATGGCCTGCGTGCCGGCTGCTGCCGTCCAGCGCGTTGGCGGGGAATAAACATGGTGCCTCAAGGGCCGTTTTCCTGTCCCTCTTGCGGATCGCGCCGACGATTCTCGCATGCTCACGGTAGCTTTCCATCATGCTGCGATGGCGGCTGTAATGCAGGAACATCCGGCTCACGATCGGCAGCCACATTGCCAGCAGGTTGGCATTGCCCGTCGATTCCAGGATGTCACGATGCAGGGCCATATACTGATGGACAACCTCGGCGAGGTCTGGGCGGCCAAAGCAAGTAACGGCAGGCTTGCAACGATCGTTGGCTTCATGGGATCCCTTCTCCACAACCGAGGGCGGCAGGATCGAGTTGGCTGGGCAGCGGTTCAACCGCCGCTCTCCGGCCGTTCAACGTAGACGACGTAGATTCGAACATCCCCGTCGTCGGGCAACACGGCTCGAATGAAGAACGGTTCGCCGGAATCGACGGTACCGGATTCGCGAGACGGCCAGGTCACCGCGACGTGTGTACCACCGGTCGTTAGCTTGGCGGCATTTTCACCGGAGTAGCCTGGAAGCGGTTGCTCCCGCTCATCGAGCAATTCCACTCTGAGAGGTTTCGAGTTGCTCACGCCCTCGACATTCACGAACAGTGCCGCCGTAGGCTGTGGATCAACCAAATCGGTCACGAACTGGGCCGAAGCCTTCTCACGGTGCCGCGACAGATAGCCGAATCGGTCTCGCTGCAACGTGACCAATCCCACGCCTCCCCTTGGCGGATAGCTCGGCTTCTGCAGGTCCCAACTCCCATACCAGTGATACGTTTGATCGCCCACGTTGGCGAAGCCTTGTCCCTGGAGAAGGCCACCCTGATCCCAGTCGCCTTCCTCCCCCCTGCGAATGAACACGAAATCCTGAATGGGCTCACGGAAATGAAGACCGTTGTTGCTGATCATGAAGCCCAGGTCGATCGTGCGATCTTGCCAGTTGGCCGCGCCGTGCCAGAGGCCGTAGACGCCCAGCAAGACGTTGTTTCGATGCCATATTGAGGCAGCCAGATGGGCTTCCTCGGCCTGGCCGACCGGAATCTCTCGTCCGATCGCTCCGCCTCGGATAAAGCCCAGGGTCTTGGTCGATTCCCATTGGATCAGATCGCGCGATCGGAGTACGGTCATGGCGCGGCCGACCGGTTTGCCGTCCGGTTGCCATACCCAGGGAGAGAACTGTTGGCCCGGCAGATAGTACATCCCATTCCATCGATAGAGCCCACCTTGCTCGAAGTTCTCCGGCGGCAGAACCAGATCCTCTTCGACCAGGAAGCCCTTCTCGAAACGAACTGGCGTTCCGCTTTTCCATCGGAGACCGTCGGGACTGAAAAGTGTAATCGAGGTCGAACCTTTGCTCTTTCCCAAAGTGACGGCCACGGTCAACAGCATCTTGAACCGGCGTGCGGGGTCCGGTTCGTCTGCTTCGTGAATGACGATGAGGTGAATCCCTCCGACGTCCGGCGGATCCATGAGGACCAGGTTGTTTTGTTTACTCCCGTGGTACTCGACCAGGCCCAGGTTTGGCTTTCGCCAATGGATGCCGTCCTCGCTTTCGGCATAGGCCGGACGCAAACCCGAAAAACCGAGTCCCCGCTTGATCAGCTCCAGCGACTCGTTGTCGGCCGCCACGTACCACATCTTGAACTTCCCGTCGTGGCGCAACACGGAGCCGTAGAACTGGACGGCCCATGCGTCAGGAGCCCCCTTGTCGCCCCGGGGCACGACCGGGTTATTGGGATGCTTCTTGGGCTGAACGAGTGTGAGTTGCAGGTTGTCTTGCTTGGGAATGCCCTGATCGTCGAAGGCGAAGAACGTCCGCGTGTCGGCTTTGAGCGAATCCGGAAACAACGTCACTGTTGGCAGCAGCAGAAACACTACCGTGAACCGCGAGCGAAACACGCGGTTGATATTAGCGAAACGCATGTTGGTACACTCCTGTCTCACGGTGACTTGACATAACGCGTGGTGACACGGCGTCTCTTTGTGCACTACATTCACTACACTTTCACGCCACGGCTGTGCAGATAGCCGGCGATGCAGGAACACCATCGACGTACTCTTCTTGTTCTGTCGTTATGAAATTCTTCGAACGTCCCTCTTTTTTCCACCAGCGAACTTCCAGGCTGTCTCGCTCGGCACAGGCGACGATGTCGGGTTTTCCATCTCCGTTCATGTCGGCCATGACAACCTGATTGGCGCCACACCAATTCTCTTTCAGAGGGTGATGCTTCCATTCTCCACGAGGATCGCCTGTATTTTCGAACCAAGCTACACGACCAGGGTTCATCCATGTTGTGGAAAACTTGTATGATAATAAATGAGTGTAGCAGGCGTTCCGCCCGCGTCACAATTATCGACGAAGTGAATGCCCTTGGCCGTCCGGTGTGGTGGTCCACCGATTTTTCAGACTCCACAGCCTCAGCGCAAACCGTTTCGGGGATTTGGTTTATCATAGCCTCTGCAAGGTGAGCGGAGGCACGAATGCCCAAGAGGCGAGAAACGTCGATATCCACGGGATTTTGGCTGGTTCACCACCAAAAATTGTCATCGAATTCCCCCCGGCGGAAATTCGCGCAGAACACACACTCGGCCAACATTGCCATCGACGCGACGGCCGCCACGCTGCCAACGACTAGCTGCAACGTGTGGTCGCCGTTGTTCAGTCCCTCCTGGAAATCGTCCAGCTTTGCCGACAACAACTGCTGATCGACGAAGGCGACATAATTCGGTGGGATTCTTGCTACGACCTGGTTGGCCCGCTGGAGACGCGGCAGCGGCAGACGTTCGTTGACGGCCCCAAAGAAGATGGAATCCTCGACACTTCTCAGCTCGTCCAGCTCGGCAAACTGAGCGGCCACGAATTGTACGGCCACCTGTTCGTCACCGCGCCCACCGGACGGATCGCTTTGCGAATCGCTGTCTTGCCGTTGTGGAGCGACCGTAGGTGGCGCGATCGAATCGTCCTGCGGTGCAGATTCGCTGCCGTCATCCATCGCTGGGGCGTCCGGTGGCGAGTCGTCGGAGGTTGGCTGGTCGTTGGACGATCGTTCGCCGGCAACAAAATCAACGTCGATCGTCACAACGACAACATCACTCGTCAACGATCCGTCTGTGACCAAGTAAGTGAAAGTGACCGTGACGTCCAAGTTCGGTGGCGGCGCGTAGCTGAACGAACCATCGGCGTTGAGTGTGAGTGTACCTTTGGACGGACCGCTGACCAAGACGGCCGACAGCGGATCGCCTTCCGCGTCGCTAGCGTTGGCCAGCAAGCCCGGCGCGGAAACGATCAGCGTCTCGTTATTTTTCACCAAGTAGGTTTCCGGCGTACCGGCGATCGGCGCGTCGTTCACGGCGGTCAGTGTGACCATGCAGGCCACACTCAGCACCGTGTCGTCATCGCCGCCGCTGGCCGTGCCCCCGTTGTCCCGGATCAAGGTCAGCGTGGCCGTGCGGTTGGCGCCTGACGGATCGTCGCTGGTGTTCTCATAGGCCAGACCATCCACCAGCGTCTCTGCCGCCGCGGCCGTGTAGCCTCCCGTCTTGGTGATCGTCACCGTGGCCGTCCCCGCCGCCACGCTGACATCTACGTCGTAGCTGTTGGCCGCCGTGCTCACGCTGTTGAGATCGGTCAGTGCCACGTTGGTGCCGTCCACCACCAGGATCTCATCGGAACCGTTGACCAGACCCGAGACGGTCAAGGTCAACGTATCGACCAGGTCGCCCGCCTCCACCAGGTCGATGCTCGTCGCGCTGTACAGCCCGGCGGCCTGCGCCCCCTTCGGTGAACGTGGGGTTAGCGGCCGTGGCCGTTAAGGTCGGCGCGTCATTGACCGCTGTCAGCGTGACCGTGGAGGCCAGACTCAGCACCGCGTCGTCATCGCCGCCACTGGCCGTGCCGCCGTCGTCCTGGATCAAGGTCAGCGTGGCCGTCCGGTTGGCGCCTGACGGATCGTCGCTGGTGTTCTCATAGGCCAGGCCATCCACCAGCGTCTCTGCCGCCGCGGCCGTGTAGCCGCCCGTCTTGGTGATCGTCACCGTGGCCGTGCCCGCCGCCACGCTCACATCCACGTCGTAGCTGTTGGCCGCCGTGCTCACGCTGTTGAGATCGGTCAAAGCTACGTTGGTGCCGTCCACCACCAGGATCTCATCGGAACCGTTCACCAGACCCGAGACGGTCAAGGTCAGCGTATCCACCAAATCGCCCGCCTCCACCAGGTCGATGCTCGTCGCGCTGTACAGCCCGGTCGCCGTGCCCCCTTCGGTGAACGTGGGGTTAGCGGCCGTGGCCGTTAAGGTCGGCGCGTCGTTGACGGCCGTCAGCGTGACCGTGGAGGCCAGACTCAGCACCGCGTCGTCATCGCCGCCGCTGGCCGTACCGCCGTCGTCCTGGATCAAGGTCAAGCGTGGCCGTCCGGTTGGCGCCGGACGGATCGTCGCTGGTGTTCTCGTAGGCCAGGCCATCCACCAGCGTCTCTGCCGCCGCGGCCGTGTAGCCTCCCGTCTTGGTGATCGTCACCGTGGCCGTCCCGGCCGCCACGCTCACATTCACGTCGTAGCTGTTGGCCGCCGTGGTCACGCTGTTGAGATCGGTCAGCGCCACGTTGGTGCCGTCCACCACCAGGATCTCATCGGAACCGTTCGCCAGTCCCGAGACGGTCAAGGTCAGCGTATCGACCAGGTCGCCCGCCTCCACCAGGTCGATGCTCGTCGCGCTGTACAGCCCGGCCGCCGCGCCCCCTTCGGTGAACGTGGGGTTAGCGGCCGTGGCCGTTAAGGTCGGCGCGTCGTTGACCGCCGTCAGCGTGACCGTGGAGGCCAGACTCAGCACCGCGTCATCATCGCCGCCGCTGGCCGTACCGCCGTCGTCCTGGATCAAGGTCACGTGGCCGTGCGGTTGGCGCCTGACGGATCGTCGCTGGTGTTCTCGTAGGCCAGGCCATCCACCAGCGTCTCTGCCGCGGCCGCCGTGTAGCCGCCCGTCTTGGTGATCGTCACCGTGGCCGTCCCCGCCGCCACGCTCACATCTACGTCGTAGCTGTTGGCTGCCGTGCTCACGCTGTTGAGATCGGTCAGTGCCACGTTGGTGCCGTCCACCACCAGGATCTCATCGGAACCGTTCACCAGACCCGAGACCGTCAAGGTCAGCGTATCGACCAGGTCGCCCGCCTCCACCAGGTCGATGCTCGTCGCGCTGTACAGCCCCGCCGCCGCGCCCCCTTCGGTGAACGTGGGGTCATCGGCCGTGGCCGTTAAGGTCGGCGCG
>CAVOYC010000026.1:0-239927 GCA_963700575.1 uncultured Planctomycetota bacterium
AACCCCGGTCGTGCAAAACCAAAGGGCGGATACTGCCATAGGAGACGCAGAGCAAAAAACTGTATCTGAGTTGCCGGTCGGCCTTGCCCTGAAATCATGATTTCTTGGCGGCAACTGGGTGATTTTGGTCTTTCTGCCTAATGATGAAACGCACAGAGACTCCCTTTAGATCTGCACGGGATCAGCACCCACTACCATTCAAGCTGGACGGTAGCTTTTCATGGTTGCGGACTTTGCCCATGCACAAAGAGCATGTTGGAGTCATGCGTCGAAGCAGACTGAAGACGCAATTCAAGAAGGTCGAGGCCGCTGCAATTCAACACGACATTACTCTTCCACCAGAATTCGTCGCGTTCATAGCGGATGTTGAATTGCAGGCGAGGATTCGTTCCATCTCCGATTGTTATCTGGGCATGGGGACAAATCTGTTGCCGCTACGTGACGGGTACCTACTGCGATTCTTGAACGATTCGCAAGGCTGTGCGTTTTGGTACCTGTTTCTTCGTCCGTCATCCGAAAGTCACGCCGTCGTCATCTGTTACGATTTTTTTGATGCCGATGACCCTGACTCCGAGGACCTCGCGGAGCTGCACCCGAAACAATTTGTCTTCGATTCGCCGACTTTTGAGACCTGGCTATGTCGGTTTTGGCTCGAAAACGAAATCATATTTGCACATCTTGACAACACTGCCCTGCCTGAAGTCGGTGAGAAATTCATTCGGCTGTATACTAACCACGCATATTTAGAGGACTTGGAAGACATTTAGATCGAGACCAAGCCATGCACGCACAGCATGCGATCGACCGTTTTTCCCTGGCGGTTTTACTCTTGCGTGGCGAAGTGTGGCGGCCTGGATACCTACACAGAATGACGTCAGAAATCTCACCACGATCGAAAAGAGTGCCCCGCCGTGAAGGTCGCGTTTTCAGTATGGCTCTACGCAACGGATGGTTCGCTCTACTGCAAATGTTGCGTCGTCCTTTCGTTGCCGTCTTCAGCGAATTCCGTAGCGAGGACGACTGGGCTGACATAGAGCTAACCTCACGCAACCACCTATTCGTTTGCTCTGTCAACCGCTCTGTGCTGAAACGTAGCCAGGTTCATTTCCACAAAGGTCTTGCTCCTGCTTCAGATATCCAATTGCCTGAATGGAAAATCAAGACGCGTGGGTTCAGGAATATGACTCTTTGGGCTGGAACCCAGTACGAACGCGCGGTCATGGTATCTGGTGGGGAAGGCAATGTCGGGCTGTGGCGTTCCTTCTGCGAGCCAGGAAACGTTGGTGATGAGTACATCCCGATCTCGACGGCAGACTATGATCGGTACACAGAGATCGAGCTTGCTCATATTCGAGACTATCCCGAGTTCAACGAACGACTGTATCTTTGCTCGGAACTCGAATGCAATTTTGACCCACTCAAGGAACTGGTCTTTGACCGCTCCATCGATCCTATTTGCCGAAATTACGTGAGTATCATCTCGGGTAAACGCTTCTCCGAGTGTGGATACTGAACGACAGTAGCAAACTTGGCATAACATCGGCATCAACGGAGAGCCGCCGATCTCCGTTTTCCAATCGAGCAACCACCGTGGCGGTTCAGTCTTGCCACGACAATGGCTTACAGACAATGGCTATCCGCTAGCACCAACCGAATTCGCACTGCTCGCACAGGGCGGTGGATGCGATTGTGAGATCGTCTTGAATCTGGAGTCAGCGAACATTTACCCAACGTTCAACCGAGAGGATCACGTAACCACGCTTCACGTCCAAACTACGGGTAACGCCGGTGCTGGACGCAATGCTGCATGGCTGCTAATTGCCAACGTAATGCCGGAGACGAGTGCATGAGAAAGTTCACACCAGAGTCGTACGCAGCCGAAGTAATCCGAAACATTCGCGTGCATGGGTTCCATCTGACTTACGTGCCTGCGGAAGAAGAACCGTCCTTTTGCTACAGCACAGGACTTTTTGAAACAGCTGGCATCCCTGAACTGTTTATCTCATCTCTACCGCCGGCACTCTCGGGCGAACTGGCTCACTCGTATGCGAGGCGGTTCAAAGCGTCTACCCCACCGGTCGGCAAGCGAATTGAAAAGGACAAAACGGACCCGTTCGATTACTATTTGATCAACGTCAATTTGGCGGACGTACGCGAGTACGTGCTGGCATCGATCAAGTACTACGGAGATCGTCCCTTTTCATACCTGCAACTCGTATTTCCGGATACTGACATGCTCTTTCCGCATGAACAGGGATATGATTACGACCAAGAGATCCTTGGTGACTACTCGGGGATAGGGTATTTGAAGCGATAACGGAGCTGGACACTCATCGAGTGCACATGATTTATCCGTTGTGACAAGCCAATACACCAGAGCGTTGAGATAGTGAAATGGTTGACAAAGATTCGCAGGAATTCGCTTTTAGAGTCGCTATTGACTCCGGAGACATCGAAGGTGCTCGCAAGTTACTGAGTGAGCGGCCGGACTTACCAATGCGATTGTCCGCAGAGCGAGTTTGGTTGCTTAAGGATGCTGCGAAGGAATCGTCCCCTGAAATGATTCGCTGGCTCGTTCAGGAAGTCGGCGAAGATCTCGCGAAGCAGGATGCGAACGACTATACGGCTTTAAATTTTGCCGTATTGTTCGGTAAACTAGAGAATGCGCGGGCGCTGCTCGAACTCGGGGCCGACGCGGACTTGGGTTACCCATTGTTTAGTGTTCTCAGCAATCACGTGGAAGATCCTGTGGCGATGGCCACTTTGCTAATCTCATATGGTGCTGATGTGAATCAGCTAGTTATCGAGGAAGGCATGCCTCCACGAAACATTTTGACTGAAGCCGAAGACTATGAAGACGAGGAGATGATCGAGTTTCTGCGTTCCCAGGGTGCAAAGCTGCCTGACGAACTCCTGGAGTCCTGAAAACGGCTTCTGCGCCGAGCAAACCCATCAGTTGGAGCGATGGCGGCAGTTGAGATCAGTCTCCATGTCAGCGCCGTTTTCAATAACCGATCCGTAACAGGCTTATGTCGAATCAAACGCTCACCGAGAAGCTTGCACAACGTGTCGAATCTGCAATTCAGCAAAATCGACGGTCGGTCGAGATTTCCGGGGACGGTGCATTGGACCTCGCACCACTCTCACGAATTCCCGACCTGGAGCGTTTCGAGATGTCGTGTGGGGACGTGTCAGACTACGGTCCACTTTCAGCGCTCACCAATTTGCGAGCGTTGAGCCTTGGTAGTGACCAACAATCGGACCTGAGCCCCTTGGCCACCTTAACGCGGCTGGAAGCCCTGGATATTACGGACGGACGGATTTCCGATCTCACCCCGCTCGCCGGATTATTGGGCCTGCGCGAACTCTCGTTTTCATGGTGCAGCGAGCTGACCGATATCGCGCCGCTGGGAAGCCTTGTAAATCTAGAGCGTTTAACGCTCTACGAATGTGATGGCGTGACCGATTTGCGACCATTATCGACATGCAGGAACCTCCAATACCTCAACCTCACCGATTGCTTTGCGATTTCGGACGTCTCACCGCTTGCCGGCCTCGCGAAACTTCGGAAGCTTGTTCTCGCCAATACCAATGTCCTGGATACATCCACACTTTCCGGCATCCCAGAACTGCTGATCACTTTCGAAGAAGATGCGGAATGATGTCGGAGCTCCGCTCCGCCCCCCAAACTTAACGTGGATACCAGTGTGTTCTACACGGAGCGGCGGGCCGCGCGGTTTGACTATGGAGACTTGTGCGTTGTGGGCTGGCGTGAACGCCGCCGTGATCTGGCAGAAGAGCATTGGGAGCCGACTTACATGAGCACGAAACGCAACAAAAATACAACATCCGGCTCGGCGGACTTCGACTGGTCCGCGGAAGACGACCCTGTTGATGAGGGTCAAGTCGAGTCTATTGCTGCAAAATGGGGCGTTGAGTTCCCCAAAAAGTACGTTAGGATTGCCGCGAAATACAACGGTGGCTGTCCCGACCGCGACATTTTCGATGTTGACGGTCAACCGGAATGTGTCTTCGATTACCTGCTGAGTATCCCTGACGAAATACTCGGCTGGTACGACGATACAAAAGATCGCTTGCCTGTCGCAGTATACCCGTTTGCCACGGATCCGTTTGGAAATGCGATCTGTTTCGACTATCGGACTGGACCGAATCCAAAAATCGTATTCTGGGATCATGAGGCGGCGGTCGATGATCCGCGGCAAGTACTTCCGATCGCCGCCTCGTTCACTGCATTCTTGAAGCACCTGTATGAGCTCTGAACGGTCCGTATATTTTCATCACTTGTGCTGCTCGTTGAGTCGCAACGAATTGTGCCGGAAAGACACTGCTCTTCTTTTGCCGAAAGACGCTACGGCAACCCCGGAAACACCTGCACGCCAAGCCGCTGTACCCGAAACCGGACGAGCTGGATTCCCGACCGATCCTGGCTCCCGTCGTTCCAGAGCCAGTACATGGCGAGGACGTGCTTCTCGATCTGGCCGGAGCCAACGCCCGCGGTATCCACAATCACGTTGTCCTCACCGTTGAGCTTTAGTGTGAATGTTCCATCGGCCGACACCTGGGCCAGTCGATCCTGCTGGTCGACACCATGGATCACAGTCTCGGTTGCTTCATCGAAGAGCGTAACGAGAAATGCGGCCAGCCCCGCCTTCAAAATCGGGTCGCCGGCGAAATCGACCAGCTGGCCACTGACATTCAGAGACTCGCCCTCCTGGACGATGAGCGGGCCCTGCCGAGTCTGATCCATGAGGTCGATCGTGTTTCCGAGTGCAGCGGTCATGCGATGGTTCCTTCGAGTTGAGCGATCTTCGGTAGCAAGCCACGCACGTGTTCAGCCCGCGATATCGCGCCGGCGACGCCCACAATTTTCGCAGTGGCTTCGGTGAGCTGGATGAGTCGAACGAAGTCGATCACCACGGTCGCGCCAGTCGTGGACTGGCCGGCGAGCACCCGCTCGATGAGTTGGCCGAGCAAGGACTGATTGATTTGCTTGCCGTCGCCAGCGACCTCTCCTTCGTTCAACGACACCGCATACGTTGCCGCAGGTGGGAACGAGTCGGAAGCAAGCAGTCGCGTCACAAACTGACTCACAGTCGCTTTGACACCGCCAACGGCATTCCCGGCCACGAAGTTTTTGCCAAGCAGGATCTGGTAGGCGGCGGTTGTTTGATTTGCGGCGACTGCGCCTGCACCGACAACTCTTCCAGCGGAAAGCCAATCAACTGTCGTTGCTGCCAGACGGTGCCGAGCGACCGGAGTACATCTGCCGTTCCAGCGACACCGAGCCCATCGAGTACCAAGCCAACCGATTTGCCTCTTGTCTGCTGATGCCGCGTGAAATGGTCAAACGCGCCTGGCATGAATGGCGAGGCGACATGGAGCCAATCTACCTGGAGGACCTCGAGGCACGCCGCCAAGAGATCCTGATGGCTGAACTCGTACGGCGGGGCGGGTTCAAGTCTGGCGAAAACGCGGAGACCAACATGCTCTTCGAACATGCCTGCCGACCGCTAGCAGAAAAGTTCGAGGTATCGGCCGACGCCATGCGTATTCGGCTTGAGGGAATGAAGCTCTTGCAACGGAAGAAGGAACCGTCGCTGTTCGACTGAACGGCGTTTTTTTAGACCCGGCGTTTACTGTTCAGGGAACGGAGACGCCCCAGCAATGGGAGGCCATCGATGGCCATGCAAACTGAAACAGTCAACTCAGCCTCTTTCAGCGAGGACGAGCAATCGCTCATCGTCACGGATTTGCTGGCGCTGAGGAAGAACCAGATCAGCGATTTTCTCGCCAGCGTCGGCTTGCCCAAGTCCGGCACCAAAGAGGTCCTGCGGGAACGGGTCGAGAGGGCGATTGGCGACGGATCGCTCACGATTCCCCAGATCGTCGAGTACCTGGACAGCGTCGTTCCATGGGGCAAGCAGCACGTTTACCTCTACAAAGGACCACAGGCTTCGATCGCGGACTGGCGGAAGGAGGAATGGGTCTCGAAACATCTCAAGCAGCACCGTCTCGGCAAGTTGCTCAACGCGAGCCTCCCGCTGCGGGAAACCGCTTGGCGCACAGGACATGCCCTCCTTGGCCATCTCGGCAGATTGCGTAAGTGACTCAGGACTCTTTCTGTCCTGAGCGCGCAAGCGGCATGCGGTTTCTGCTCTCGGACGGATACTCCTGTGTCACTTGGCGGCGACTGTGGCTAGAGCCGAAAACCCACCGTTTCGCGCCATCAAGTAGATGACACCGGCCAGCATGGGGTGAAGCTGTTCGTCAGCGATGCCCACGAAGGACTCATGGCGGCTTGCCAAGCAACGTTTTCGGGTGTTCCTTGGCAACGTTGTCAATTTCACCTGGCGCAGAACGCAATGCACCATACGCCCAAAGTCGAGCAACGCAAACAAGTTGCCGATGACCTCCGCAACATCTTCGGCTCATTTGTTCATCCTATTTTTCCTTCCTACTGGTATCGGCTCGTCATACGATCACTGGCCCACACACATTCCCTTTTGGCACCCGTTTACATTCCCGACCAGACCTTCGACTCACCTTGCTTCAGCGACATGATGCCTCCGGGTTTGCCTTGAGCAGTGATGCGGAAAGTCCCATCTCGATTTGCGTGAATAGTGGCCTGTACAAGCTGCCCATCCTTCCACTCGATATCGACCTCAAAGCCTCCACGAGCACAAAGGCCCTTGACGCTGCCGGTCGTCCAGGCCTTCGGTAGCGCCGGCAGCAGATGGATTTCGCCGCCATGACTTTGCAGGAGCATCTCGGCGATGCCGGCCGTCGCGCCGAAATTGGCATCGATCTGAAAACGCTCCGCCATTGAACAGGTTTGCGGTGAGTCCACGCATGACATGGTTGTTGAGGACATTATGGGCACGATCACCATCGCCCACACGAGCCCACAAGGAGATTCTCCATGCGCCAGGCCATCCGCCAGCGTCCCCCCGTTGGATCAGTGACGTCCGGGCCGCTTCGAACAGCTTTGGGGTGTCGTGACGATTGATCTGGCTGCTTGGATACAGTCCATAGAGGTGCGAGACGTGGCTGTGCTGATCCTCGGGATTGTCCCAATCCACCAGCCATTCCTGAAGCTGGCCATGCCGACCGATCTTCATGGGCGCCAGACGCGCTCGCGTTTTCGCCACCTGCGACCGAAAGTCTTCGTCGATGTCCAAAATCTCCGATGCCGCAATGCAGTTCGCAAATAGATCGCGTAGGATCTGCATATCGATGGTGGGCCCTGCAGCAAACCGAGGTCCCAGCGCGTCCCACGCTGAGACCATCCTTCGTCCCGCCGCCGTGACTGTGCTCGGGTGAGAGCGACGGCGAGGTGATCAGGTGTCCGTCCTCGTTCTCGACGAGAACATCCAGGAAGAATTCAACCGCGCCCTTGAGGATGGGATAGGATTTTTTGAGGTGTTCGGTGTCGCCCGTGTAGAGATAGTGCTCCCAAAGATGTTGGCAAAGCCATGCGCCACCCGTCGGCCACATTCCCCACTGCGCGCCGTCAACCGGCGCCGTGCCGCGCCAGAGGTCCGTGTTGTGATGGGCGACCCAGCCACCGGCTCTGTAATGGACCTTTGCCGTATTCCTGCCCGGCGCCTGCAGCTCGCCGACCATGCGCAGCAGGGGCTCGTGGCATTCGCTGAGGTTGCAGACTTCCGCCACCCAGTAGTTCATCTGAATGTTGATGTTGATCGTGTACTTGCTTCCCCAGGGCGGATTGATCTTGTCGTTCCAAATGCCTTGCAGGTTCAGGGGCTGCGTGCCGGGCCGCGACCCGGCGATCATCAGATAACGGCCATACTGGAAGAGTTGTTCGGCCAGAAGTGGATCAGCGCTGCCCTCGGTGACTCGCTTGAGCCGTTCATCGGTCGGCAGGTTCTCATTCGCCCCCTTGCCGCCAAGATCGATCGCCACGCGGCCAAACAGTTCCGAATAGTCATCGATATGCCTCTGGGAGAGCTGTTCGAATGATTTACCGCGAACGCCGGCGAGATAATCGTCAACCTTCTTCAATGGATCCCCGCTGACGTCCTGATAATTGACGTAGCTGGTTGCTGCCACATAGCAAAGCGTTACCGCGTCGGCATCCGTAACGGAGATCTTGTCGCCCTGTGCAACGACCTTTCCGCCTTCGGCCGCGACTTTGACGTGGGCCGCGAACCTCAGCCCTTCGCCCTCCCACGGCCCGATCAATCTGGTCTCCTCGCGCGGCTCAACATGGCCTGACATCGACTAGCGTGTTGTCCGAGATCGTTTGGGATTTGAAGGCATGAGGGCTTGTCATCGACAGGTCAAAGGTGATTCGCCCAGGCGTGTCACACTCAAGACGCATGACGATGGACTGGTCGGGATGGGATGCAAAGACCGTTCGCGTAAAGCGTGCATTACCGATACGATAGGTGACCTTGCTCACGGCGTTTTGCATATTGAGCTCGCGGCGGTATTCGCTCGGTTTCTCGCCCCTCGGGAAGTCGAGGAACAGGTCACCCAATGGCAGATATGCCTGCTGGTACTTGGGCCTGCCAAGCATCTTCTGTGCTGTTGCCTCCGCAGCGCGGTATTCGCCTTGCTCGAGTTGTTCTCGAACCGTGGCAAGGTGCTGGTAGGCGTCCGGGTTGTCGTAGTCGTGGGGACCGCCGCTCCAGAGCGTGTCTTCGTTCAACTGCAGATGCTCCTGCTCAATCCCTCCATACACCATGGCCCCGAGTCGCCCGTTGCCTATTGGCAGTGCCTGGGTCCATTCGGTGGCTGGCTGCGTATACCAAAGCGTCAAAGCTCCGGAGGCCTCTCGCGTCTGTGTTGTGGTTTCTTTCTCAGCAGCAGAACCCAAGCCTGTTAGGATCAGGATTATTCCCGTGATGATGATTCGGGAACCTCCGGTAACTGCTTTTCCGGGTTGAGTGGATGGTTTGGGTTCGAGGTTTGGTGTGGTGGGATTCATGGCGACTCCTTTTGCTTGTGCTTTTCCGACGTTTGATGCTGGTTTTTTGCCTGGGCCTGTCGTTTCTCGGTTTGAGCGGCGCTTTTCAGACCGTGCGCAGCGGTAATAATTTCAACCGGATGATTTGTTCGTATCGGGCCAGATTGTAGATCAGGTTGATCGTAGCTGTCCATTGGCGTCGAAACTGGAGCGGCGTGAGATTGGCGGAATGTGTACGAATCGGGCATGGAAGGATCCTTGCGTCAACTGAGTCATCTCGAACTGGGACGCCTCATCGCCGACATGCGGGACGAACTCGGCTCGCTGAAGCAGGAGAATTTCCGGCTGCAGACGGAAAACGAGACGCTGCGAAAGCGCATCGCCGAACTCGAAGGCAAACATCCGACCAAACGGCTTGACCAGCCGTACTCGGGCAACAGCTAAGAGCAGCGGCGGGCTGGCCGCAGATCCGGCAGGCCGAAGAGAAAGGGTCGCGGTGAATGAAGGTGCCATGCCACTTCTTGAGACAACTTGGGTAACATCAGTAAGGGGACGGCAACCATAAACCTGTTGCTCACGCGGCAGCCAGTAGTCCAGTTTGCCTTACTTGCCGCAAGAAGTGGCATGGCACCTCTCTCTTCCATGCAAAATGCGCCTGCGAGTTTCCTCAAATCGCCACCAGCCCCCTTGCGGCAGTATAGCATGAGAGGATCGGAAGCGACCGAGACTGGCTGCCACGCCATGAGAATCCGCCTAGGCGATAGACGTGAGGGACGGGGCGGTTAAGATGGCGACTGGTTCCGAGCCTGGATCGGCTCCAAGCTCAACCCAGACGGGACATGTCGGGGCAAGTGTTCGAACTGGCGCGGGCACTGAAGTCGGTGCCAGAGTTGGCGGATGCGGATTTAAGCCTATCGTTGCGGCGACGCCGGAGATTGCGCTGGGAACCCGCCCGCAAGTCGCTTGATTTCCGTGGCCGGGCCGGAAAACTCGGGATCGTGCCGTTCGGGCTGGCTGTCCGGTGTGTGCCGGACCCTCAGTCGCTATCAGTCAGTAGTTGGCAAGACAAGGAGAATCATCATGAGACAAATACTGTTAACCATGCTGATCGTCGGCGTTGCCAACGTTCTGCATGCTGCCGACTCATCAGTACCAAAAACAGCGTACAAGAAGAATTCTGCAATGGAACTGCTATTCGAATCTCGAACCGAGATCACCGAGAGAACAGGCGAGATATATTTCTTCCAGCGAAAACCGACGATTCACCCTGAGTCGGTCCTTGGGCCGGATTCGTTCGTCGACGGGGCTGGCACAATGTGTTACGGGACGGTCCTGCGTGACAACGGGATCTTTCGTATGTGGTACCAGGCGTGGCCGCGTGACTGGAAGAACGGTTCGAATTCCAGCTTGATCGGTTACGCTGAATCCGACGACGGGTTGGCCTGGCGGAAGCCGAAACTCGGCTTGGTGGACTACGCGGGAAAGGGTACGGACAACAACCTGATCGATATATTCGGCCATTCATTCACGGTCTTCATTGATCCGGATGCACCGGCCGGCTCCCGCTATCGCGCCACGATGTGCATCAATGGTAAGGGGGGCTATGGCTACTATACGGCGCATTCGGCCGATGGCCTGAAGTGGGAGTATGACCAACTCGTGCCGCAGTGGAAGTCCTCCGATGTCATCACCAGCATCTACCATCCGGGACAGAGGCGGGGCATCGTCGCCCTGAAAGTAAGACCGTATCCGTCTGTCAACGGTATCCCGCGCCGTTCGATCGGGATCGCGGAACTCCGAGACGGCCGTTGGTCGGAGGCACATTCTGCGCTGCTGCCGGATGAACTTGCCGATACCGATGCCGTCTCCCGCGGCTACTCCTGTGGCGACTACTACGGCATGGGCATGATGCCTGCCGGATCGGGTACGGTGGGCTTCCTCTGGCAGTTCCGCCGCTCCGACATGATGCACGGAGTAAACGACGTAACCTTGGTCTACCAGGCTGGACGCGGAGAGCGCTGGGAGCATGTCCCCGGCCGCCCCGATTTCATCAGCCACGCGGACCCCAGCTTTGGCCAAGGCACCGTATATACCTCCTCCTGCCCGGTCACGGTCGGAGACGAGCAATGGCTCTACTTCACTGCGTACACTCGCATTCACGGTTGGTATTTACACAAGAATAAAGAGATTGCCGACAAACGAATGCAGACGGTGATCGACGAAGGCCTTAGCCGTATCGGCGTTGCTCGCTGGCCGAAGTGGCGGTTGTTCGGGTTTCGGAGTGATCCCAAAGGATCCCTCACCCTTAAGCTGGACGGCATCAGGGAGCCGTCTCGTCTCTTGCTCAACTACGAATGCGAACAGGGCGGTTCGGTCCGGATATCGCTTGAGGATGTGCCGGGGAGAACAGAAGAGAACTCCATTCCCCTCACGGGCAGCAGTTTTGACGCCGCTGCGACCTGGAGTGACGGCGACGTACTGGCACCACGGCCCGAAGGGCAGTCGGTCAAGGCCACACTGCACATGGATCGGGCGAGCGTCTATGCGTACCAGATTCTTCCTGCCGGGTAGCCGATCTGTGTCGTCTGACTGCGCGAGACAGTCGATTCTGACGCCCGTTGCGGTTCTCGCTACGTGGCCAAGGAGTATCCGTCCTGAGTCAGAAGCTGCATCTCGGCCAACTAACCGTGGTGATCGCGGCCGACGCAGGAAACAGCAAGTCGCTAAGTGCGCTTGGTGGCAGTCACCCGACGCGCTTTGACTAAGGACAGCATCATGCATGAAGAAACACGAACACCCGTTCCTGGCCAAAAGCCGATGTCACGAGCCATAAACCTTTGAGTTTACTGCATGGACACGATCAACGTATACGCGATTCCCGGCTTCCGAGAGCCGGTGAACTCCTTAAGCCACTTCCTGGCAGCGGGAGTATTTGCCGTGCTGAGTTACTTCCTCGTGCGACGCGGTCGTGGTAACTGGTGCCGTACGACCAGCCTGGCGACGATGGCCGTAACCACCGTTTTTCTGCTTTCGATGAGCGGAGTGTATCATCTGCTGGACAACGGCACGGGCCGGTATGTACTGAAGCAACTCGACGTGGCCGGAGTGTTTGCGCTGATCGCCGGATCCGTGACACCGGTGCACGCCATACTCTTCGCGGGCGTCCAACGGTGGGGACCTCTTCTGCTGGTTTGGGCCACTGCCGCGACCGGGATCACGCTGCGGATCGTTTTCTGGGATAGCTTCCCGGACGGACTTGGGATCGGTATCTTCCTGCTCATGGGCTGGGGTGGGGCGATCTCATGCAAGCAGCTTTGGAAACGCTACGGCTACCGGTTCATCGCACCGTTGCTATGGGGAGGGGTGGCCTACACGGTGGGCGCGATCATCTTGGGTCTCGACTGGCCCACAGTGATTCCTGGTGTCGTTGGAGCACACGAATTGTGGCATGTGGGCGTTCTGTTGGGGCTCGGATTGCACTGGAAGTTCGTTTTCCAGTTCGCCGGTGGGCCACCGCGCAGCGATTGAATCTGGGGGGACCAAAGGGGACTGGGATATTTACGACGGCAAATGAGGTGGTCTGGATAGGGTTGGATTTTGAGCACGCGCGTCGGATGGTCAAGGTCAGCCGATGACCATGTCACGGCTCGATCGTGGCATCCGGGCCCCGGCAGGTCAACGCAGGCACTTGGCGTGAGTGAAGGGCTGATTAACGTGATGAAGCCCATCACCCGGGGCGGGGCGGGCCACTTGCACAACGTGAGAGTTCGGCGATCGTTGCGATGCCGGTGTCCCCAGGCACTCCCCCATACCCAGTCTTCGGTCAGTAGCGGCAGACCGGCGCGTGCGGATTGCGCTCGACATGGCGAGGGGACCGTATAGAAATAGTCATCATCCTGGATCGGAAACGCTTTGAAGCGTCTCTTGATACACGTGTCCCTGACCGACGCTCTGACGGGCTGTGTGCCATCGGCGGGCATGTGTGGTTGTCATCTTCTGCATGAAATGCGATAGCTGATGGACCACCGCCGACCAGAGCACGAAGTGCCAGTGATTGCCCTCTCCTGCGCGGACCTGCGCTCCTGGGCACTCTTGCCAGAGCATCACCATCTGGACGTCCGATCCCACACGGCGCCGAAGAAACTCTGGGAATTGAAGCTGACGTCGGGCAGCCGTGACACGCTCCGTTTCACCATCACTCCCAAATCGCCGCCGTAAATGTCCCAGTCCCCTTTGGAACCTCTTGGTTGAGGTGATCACTTGAGGGCGGTCAACTGTCGCAAAAGGGTGTCAGTGTCGGCAGAGAGTGATTTCAGCACGGTATACTTGTCATCGGTCTGAGCCGACCATAGCTGCAACTGCTCAAGCAAACGCTTGAGCGTGTTTCGGTGACGAGGGTCGTCTGCCAGGTTATTCAATTCCCAAAGATCCTCGCTGAGATCATACAGTTCAAACATCGGCAGCGCCTCTCCGGGCATAAGCACACCGTTGTCAATGAGCGCGAGTAAACGGAATGCTTCAGGGAATTCTTCCCGGCGGTTGGCAATCTCGCCATACACACGGTTGCCCTGATAGGGAGCATTCGGGCGCGGGTCGTTGAAATACTTAAGGTCCGCGTTGACCTGGCGTGGCTCCGTGCGGTTCTCGCGGTAGATCAGTTTCCACCGGCCATCGTAAACACATCTCTCCTGCATGCCCTCTCCGTCATCGCGGACATAGGTCCCGTGGTCGATTTCCGCAAATATGTATTCATTGCCCATGTCGTCGATATCGCCGCGAAGGAAAGGAGCTATAGAATGGCCATGCTGAAGGGCGGGGGTGATGTCCTTCAAACCACACAGGTCAAGCAAGGTGGGCATCAAATCGACATTGGAAACCATCTGATCCGTGATCACTCCCGATTGGATCATCGGGCCGCTAAAGGCAAGTGGAACGTGGATTCCGAAATCATAAAGTGCGAGTTTCCCGCGATGATAGGCGGGGCCATGGTCACCCATGAAGAGGATGATGGTATTGTCCTTTTGGCCGGAGTCCTCCAAGCCGCGCAAAACCTCGCCGACGATATGATCGGCCTGCTGGCAATGCCCCAGGTACTCTGCCCAATCCTTCCGGCAGGCTTCGGTATCCGGCAGAAACGGGGGTGGCTCGATGGTGTTTACATCAATGCCGATATCCTCCTTGTCGCTGTCGCGAAATGGCCTGTGTGGCGGCCCGATATTGGCAAGATAAAACACGGGCACACCGTCTTCGCCGGCTCTTGCGAAGTGCGTCCGCACGGATTCGTATGTGGGCTTTCCTTTAATGAAATGATCATAGGGGAATTTCAAAACGGGATGGACATGGAGCTTGGACGTTACTGCGGTTGAATAGCCCGCATCATTGAGCAGCTCCACCAAGGTCGGAAGGTCTTGTCGAATTCGGTTGAGTTTCGTCAGGCGATGCTCGGCGATTACTTTGGGCATCGTGTGCGCGGGTCCGTGCCAGTTGGTTGTAACGCCCATAAGGCCATTCGTATGGCAATACGTACCCGTATAGATGCTGGCCTTGGACGGAGAGCAGACCGGGTAATTGACAAATGCCTTGTTGAAATAGACGCCTTCCTTCGCGATTCGGTCCATGTTCGGGGTGGAAAGGCCAGGAGTATCAACGAAGCTCATCTGAGCTCCCTGGTCTTCTGTCAGAATGAACAGGACGTTGTATTTTGCTTCACACGTGTTCCTGAATACAAATGCAAGTAGGATGATGGCAAGGCAACGATAGGTAAACATAGCCTTACGCTCCTGGTCTAGGTACTCTTCTGGTGAGACCGGGCTACTCGGTCGGGGGCGTCAGCGGCAGGTCGAGCCAGGCCAGGCCAATGTCCCGGCCCATGTGCGACATCGAGTCCCCGCCCGGCGCGTCGTAGAATATAGCAAGCCGGTCGCCCACCGGTACGACCGACGGCATGCCCACGCATTTCTTGCTCCAGGTGCAGTTCTGACCGTCGAGCACGACCGCCTTCCGGTCCGGATCCCACTTCGTCGGATCTTTCGACCAGTAGACCCATATCGCGTCGGTGTATTCATGCCCGCTTTCGACTATGCCAACGTGGTTCGTGAAGAGGAACCACCAGCCGTTCGACTCCTCATGATAGAGCGAACTGTTTTCAATCTGCTCCTCCTGTGGCAGGACGGGCGCGTCGAGCACCGTCCAGGGCCCGTCCGGATGCGGCGCATGCGCCATGCCGAGGGAACGGAGGTGCACCACCTTGCCGCTGGCATTCGTCACATCCTGGCGCAGCTGAAGAACGTCCAGAGCTTGCCCTCGTGCCAGAAAAGGTAGCCCGGGCTCGCCGTGTCGCTACGGTAGGTGTTGGGATCCGTCGTGACCACCGTCACGTCGTAGCGCTTCCTCCAGGGGCCCTTCAGCTGCTCCGCCTCCGCCTTCAAGGTGAAATACGGCATGTGCGGAATGCAGTCCGGCGGCGGGGTCGTCTTCTGGCAACCCACATAATAGGCGTGCCAGAGACCGTCGTGTTGGATGAACCAGGGCGAGGTCGCGGTGTGCGAGTCGAGCGTGCCCGGATCCCCGAAGCTGAAGACCGGGCCGTGCCGCTGCCAATTCTTGAGGTCCGTGCTCGTCGCGAGGCAGGCTGAGCCAGCCCACGCCCGGTTCCGCGCCATCGTAAAAGAGATAGTAAGTCCCATCATGGAGCACGACACTCGCCTCCCGCGCGCCCGATGCGTCGCAATGGTTGGGGCCTGAGCCGTGTTTGAGGATTCTGCCGGCGTCTTTCGCATCGAGGCGATACTTGGCCACTGGCCTGCCATCGGGATAAGATTTCACGGATGGCGATTCCTGCGCGGAAGCCGAGCGGCTCGCCACCCCGGCAAGGGCTATCAAGAGAACGCTTGCGAATAGGGCGGAGATTGGTTTGAGTTCGAACGTTTTCCCGCTATCGCCGATTTCAATATTGTTCATCATTATCTAATCCAACAAACCGTGCTGCGTGAAGAACACGTTGTCCGCACCGACCACTTCCTGCGGCAAGCCCTTGGGATCCTGCTCATCGGACCGCCGAAACCGTTTTCCAATTGATGGCCAGGTCGTAGCCCTCCCATCCAGGCTGATAGCTTACAAGAAATCCGAGGATGAATCATCCACCTCACCTTCGGATGGCGCGGCATAGCGCTGTGGTACTTCCCGTAATTGTCTCACAGTCTTTGTCCAGTCTGAGGACATAGCACCAGGTTTGGCGTGCGGATTCTCGGCTGAGCGGTCTACGACCGGAGTAGCGATGGTGACATGTGCCAACAATCGTTCCTTTCCGCCACACTTCTTCCATATCCCAGTCCCCTTTGGACCCCTTCGGAAAATGTCATCTGGTGGCTATTCATAAACCCCGGCACCCAAAACTTGATGGCACTTTGATTTCCGACATGGCAATTTGGCACGAATACACAATACGGGGTATGTGTCAGGATTTTGCCCCCTCTACCGAAGGAATAGTCTGTTTTCTCGGCCGCCTCACCGGTCGATCTTGATGAGGCCGTGTCTGCAACATCGACAGATGCTGCCGGGAAGCAGGCCGGGTAGAATTGGGCATCCGAGCGATTCAAGAATGGAACGAAAAACGGTGCAGCGGCGACCGACCTCCGCCTTACGCAGGTGCTTCGATAGTGGCGGGCGTTCGGGATGTGGAGTTCGCCGGTGGGCAACTGCTTGACAGTGTCGGGAAGTTGTCTCATGTTTTGGGCGAACGGAGCGTCGTTTTACTATTTGCATCTGGGGCTCCTGGCGGCCATCGCCTTCTTCTTCGCGAGCTATATGCTCAACGACTTTCCCCTCACCGGCAACTTGGGAACGTGGTACTGGGGCAGCTCGCTGTATGCCCTGACCGTGGTCGCGGCGATCGGCGTTTTCGGCTACTACAGCTCTACGACGGGTCAAGCGATTAACGAAACGGCACAGAACCAGCGGATGCAATGTCGCTGGTCGAGTCGGAATCCTATGGATGATTCTTTGGCGGCGACCCAGTAATGCGTTTCTTTGTCCCGCTAATGTGATTATTGCACGACGGTTCGATTGGAGGGGCGACGATAGAAGGGTGGAGCAGCCTGGATCTCGAAAATCGACCGGGTTCGGAACGGGTCGGAGAGCCGCTGGCCAGGAGCGCGGACCGCGACTCCCTGACTTCCTGCCCGTCGATCCATCGAATCACATGCCGCGCCCGGTTCTCGGGTCACCACTCACAACGGGACCGCCGAATCTCGCCGGACCAGCACACCGGCTGCGGACGTCGCGAACTTATTGTCCATACCTAAACAGCCTCTGGCACAACATACGGCTTGCGGTAAACCCTCGTCAGCATTGCGTCCGCTTCCGGATCGTTGGCGAATGTTTCCTGGGCACCGATGAACTTCAGCGAGCGGCCGAGGCGGTAGGAGATGTTGGCGAGATGGCAGAGCGATGTCGAGAGGTGGCCTTCGTGGATGTCGCAATGCATGTCTTCGTTTTGCCCGGAGCGAATCGCCTCCAGAAAATTCGCCCAGTGATTGGCGCGTTCGCCCTCGGCTTCCTTGGATTGCGCGAAGGGCCGCTTTTCCCGTTTGCGAAAGGCTTTCCAGGTGTGGCCGCTGATTTCGAGCCAGCCCTCAGTGCCGTAAAAAATGTTTCCGACTTCCTGGCCCGCGCTGCCCTCGTGGTTGGTGTAGCGACCGCGCGTCTCCAGCTCAATGATCTTGCCGTCGGCGTAGGTGTAGGCGGCGGTCTGAGTGTTGGGCGTCTCCTGCGTCGTCTTGTCGTGGCCGTAGGTCTCGACGCCGCCGTAAACCATGGTGCCGGGAGTCTTTCCCTCGTCCTGCGTGAAGCCGAAAATCCCCCCGGTCGAATAGACGGCGACCGGGTGCTCGTTTTTCTTCATGCCCCAGCGCGCGATATCGAGCTGGTGCGGGCCCGTGTTGCCGGTGTCGCCGTTGCCGGTGTCCCAATACCAGTGCCAGTTGTAGTGACTGCGTTTTTCGTTGTAGGGGCGCAGCGGCGCGGGGCCGAGCCAGCGGTCGTAGTGAAACGCGGCGGGCGGCGAGCCATCCTTGGCCATGCCATAGGAATCGCGTGCCTTGAAGACAAGCGCGCGCGCCATGTAGAGCTCGCCGATGCCGCCGCCGTGCAGAAACGCGATGGCCTCGCGCACATTTGTGGCGGAGCGGTTGTTTAGGCCGACCTGCATACGCCGACCATACTTGCGCCACGCTTCGATCATTTTGCGGCCTTCCCAGATATTGTGGGACGCGGGTTTTTCGACGTAAACGTGTTTGCCTGCCTGACTCGCCCAGATGGCGGCGAGCGCGTGCCAGTGATTTGGGGTGACGATGGAGACGGCGTGAATCTCCTTGTCGTCGAGAATCACGCGGAGGTCCCAGTTGGCCGCCGGCTTCACGCCGGATTTCTCCTCGACAAGTTTCAGGGCGGGCGCGAAGAGCGCCTCGTCGGTGTCGCAGATGGCGCGGACCTGCACGTTGTGGCTGTCCTTGAGCGTGCACCAACTCTTGAGATGGACAGTACCCTGGTTGCGCACGCCGATGACGGCGACGTGGATGCGCTCGTTGGCGCCGGCGATGGCCGCATAGGACTTGGCGCTGAATCCCACTCCTCCGATCGTGATGCCCGCGGCGCCAATCACGCTCGCTTTGATAAACTCTCTCCGGTTGTGGTTGTTCGTGTTCATAGGGTGCTCGCATTCATAGGGTTAAAGAAATTGGCGGCCTGCATGCGCCAAAACAGTTTGTTTCGATACAGGAACCAGAGCATGAGCCATACAGTTGTCACAACTTCGTGTTCAGTCAGTTCCGTCTGACACTTGCAGGGCACCGAACTGGAAAATGCCCAGGTGAGTCGCATGCAACTTGTCCTGTTGAAAACCGCCGCTCGGGTAAACGTTTCCGTACGCGGCATCGTCTTCCATCTTTCTTCCAGTTGTTCGTACCAGCGTCTCTTCTGGCAGGTGCCTGCCACCCTCATTCCGTCTCCCGGATGGCCTTTTCACGTTGCTGTTGTCTCCGAGACCTCATTCGCTATTACTTGGCAGACCCACGGCAGTAAGGGGGCCCTATGCGCAGCGAGTGCCCAATCGCTGCTGGCCCTATCCGCTCGCCTCTAGGTCAGAATGCCGTCCCAGCCTTTTCGGTACGGACGCCGGATGAACTGGTCGGCTTCCGGCGCATTACGGGCACGCAGGTTGACGTAGTCCCACTCGAGCTTCTTCCCGGTCCGGTAGGCCACGTTGCCGAGGTGGTTCGACTCGGTGACCCAGCCTGAATACAGGAAGTTCGAACCTGGCGGCGGACCCTGACCCTTGCATGCCTGAATCCATTCAATGTAGTGGCCGGGCGAACGCGGGAGTGTCTCCGGCGGTGTCGGGTAATCCTTGAACTTCTCTTCGGGCAGCAGCTGGGGCCCGCTGCGCCCACCGCTGTAGAGCATGCCCTCGTCGCCGATGAACAGCTGGGCGCGGTCGCTCATCTTGCTCGCGTCAAACTGCGGCGGCCTGCCCTCGCCCTGGTACCAGACGAGCTTGAGCGGCGGGTCCGAGCCGCGGGCCGGGAACTCATACGTCACGGTCATCGTTGCCGGCGCCAGTTCCGGGTGGGCCTTGCCCATCGGGGACACGGCCTCGATCGTCAGGGGCTGACGGATGTCCAGCACCTGGAACACGACGTCGTTGTCGTGGCCGCCGAGGTCGCTCATCGTGCCGTTGCCGAAGTCCCACCACCGGTACCAGCGCGGTCCGGGCAGGTACGTCGCATGGAACGGCCGCATCGGCGCAGGCCCGATCCACAGATCCCAGTCGATGTTCGGCGGGACGGGCATCTCTTCCTTGAACCGCTCCGTGATCTGGATGCCGTTGTAGAACCCGTGCGGCTTGTCGTACTTCTCAGCCGACGCGGCGTTCTGCAGCCCCCACGCACGACCCGCCCAGACGTGCACCTCGCGCACCGGCCCGATCGCGCCGGCCATGAGCAGTTCCTTGATCTGGCGGCGAACCGGCGAGGCGTGGCCCTGGTTGCCCGTCTGCGTGGCAAGCTCCGGGTACTTCGCGGCGGTCTCGCGAATCAACCTCGCCTCCCAGACGTCGTGGGTGAGCGGCTTCTCGCAGTAGACGTGTTTGCCGTGCGTCAGCGCCAGATAGGTTGCGAGAGCGTGGGTGTGCTCGGCGGTGCTGACCATGACGGCATCGAAGTCGTTCGGGCTGTCGAATACCCGGCGGAAATCATTGTATTTCTTTGCTTTCGGGAATCTCTGGGCCGCAGCATCCACGGCATCCTGGTTGACGTCGCAGAGGACCGTGATGTTCTCGGCCGGAATACCCGTGGGAGGGCCGGACCGGCTGCCTGGCCGCTCTCTCGCGGCGACGGCTGCCGCCATCGCCGTTCATGTTCGCGTTGGCACGGCCTCCGCAGGCGATCATCGCGATGTTCAGCTTGTTGTTGAGGTTCTGGCCCCGCAGAAAGGCCGGCGCACCCGTGATCACGCCGGCAGCAGCCAGGGCGCCGCCGACCAGCTCGCGTCGGGTTATCTGACGCTCTCGCGTGTTTTTGGTGATCCTTTTCTTCATCGTGTGCTCCTTGGCCTTATAAGTGAAATAAGCGCCCTTCGTATCCCCAAATCCAGCTGCGACTTCCACCTTGGCAAATTGCCGTTCTCCCACAGGACTGAGGTTAACCAGCTTGAAACCGTGAATCAACAAAGAATGGGCGAATGTGCCGAATGAAGGTGCCATGCTGGGCTGTTAAAAAGTCGGCCTTGTGGACAACTGGCGCTTATCCGGTTCTTGTACCAAGCCGCAGTGTGTCTGTTGCTCTTGCTTCGCAGGGACTTTCCAGGTCGGCCGCACATCTCTTGTGCTGCGGCCGCCCCGAATGGGGCTGCGCTGCACTATCAGGGCGAAGCACGGTCACCGTCAAGCAACCAGCGCAGCCCTGGATTACGTCTGCCATAGAAAACGAAATGTCTTTTACGGTATATCCGCAGGCAGCAATTCTGGCCCCCTCTCCCCCGAATTGTTCGCGCGAAGGACGATCCATTTCTGTTGAGAGAATCGCGAACAATTTGGGGGAGAGGGCGGGGGGTGAGGGGGCTGAAGCGGGGGCGAGCCGGCCATTTCCCGCGCCTCGGTTAGCGTCCCAAGTAGGACCAGAGACGGGACTCATGACACACCGCCAGAACCCGAAAACAACCGCCCACGCTCATGATCTGCGCATGCGCCAGACAGAAGCGGAATCGTTGCTCCGGTACGACCTGCGTGGTCGACGCTGGTGCGGCCTCCAGTTTCGCCGCCACAATCCCCTCGAGCCGTTCCTCGCTGACTTTGCGTGTGTTGCAGAACGTCTGGTGGTGGAGATAGACGGAGGCTATCACGACGACGTCGATTGCCAGAGATGAGAAACGGCAAGAGATAATCGAAGCGTGAGGCTGGAAGGTGATCCGCTTTTCCCACGAAGAGGTGCTTGATGACGTGGACTCCATTGCCATGGCGATCGCGAAGCACGTGGGGTTGGAGCCCCCATTTCGGGGCCAAGGTTTCGCGCGATATCGGCCCCCTCACCCCGACCCCTTTCCCCCAAATTGCTCGCGGTTTGATGGGCTGCAATAGAAACCTTTTGACGCGAACAATTCGGGGGAGAGGGGGGCCAGAATTGCTGCATCCGAATCTACCGTGACCGTCCTTGCCGTTTTTTGCGGCTGGATTAGCGCGGCCCCGTTGAGACGGATGCCAGAGGGACCTCCATGGTCGGAACAAAAAAACCTGTTTGTCAGGGGGCAATATGGCGATGGAATGCCGTATTTTTGACAGCCCAGCATGGCACCTCTCTCCTCCCGGTCATGGTCACCAAACGGCCAGTTCTTTATGGAGTCGGTTTCGTGGCCTTGGGAGCCTCTGCGAGCTACTTTCTCGGACGAATCGCCGATCCTCTCGCCCCTAGAGGATTCTGGATGACAGTTATGGTAACAGAGGAAGTAGCCGTTGGAGTGTCGCTGTTCATTGTGCGATCCTACGGATACCGACTCGGGCAATTGCCATCAAGCAATGAAGTGAGCAATCCAGCGTGATAGGTATACTGGAGTACTCCCCAAAAGCTGATCCGTGTGTTACGAGAGTCTATTCGCCCTACCCCACGACATGCAGTGTGACGATGCTGGAAAGGAGCTGCCTAGGCTCTGATGCCAATGTGCTTTGCGTGATTCCGATGGGAAATGTCACCGGAGGGGACCAAAGGGGACTGGGATATTTACGACGGCAAATGAGGTGGTCTGGATAGGGTTGGATTTTGAGCACGCGCGTCGGATGGTCAAGGTCAGCCGATGACCATGTCACGGCTCGATCGTGGCATCCGGGCCCCGGCAGGTCAACGCAGGCACTTGGCGTGAGTTAAGGGCTGATTAACGTGATGAAGCCCATCACCCGGGCGCGGGGCGGGCCACTTGCACAACGTGAGAGTTCGGCGATCGTTGCGATGCCGGTGTCCCCAGGCACTCCCCCATACCCAGTCTTCGGTCAGTAGCGGCAGACCGGCGCGTGCGGATTGCGCTCGACATGGCGAGGGGACCGTATAGAAATAGTCATCATCCTGGATCGGAAACGCTTTGAAGCGCTCTTGATACACGTGTCCCTGACCGACGCTCTGACGGGCTGTATGCCATCGGCGGGCATGTGTGGTTGTCATCTTCTGCATGAAATGCGATAGCTGATGGACCACCGCCGACCAGAGCACGAAGTGCCAGTGATAGCCCTCTCCTGCGCGGACCGCGCTCCTGGGCACTCTTGCCAGAGCATCACCATCTGGACGTCCAATCCCACACGGCGCCGAAGAAACTCTGGGAATTGAAGCTGACGTCGGGCAGCCGTGACACGCTCCGTTTCACCATCACTCCCAAATCGCCGCCGTAAATGTCCCTGTCCCCTTTAGACCCCTTTCAGTGAGGTGAGGTTTAGTGACCGATGTTCTTTGCCCGTTTCACCTGGATAGACCCATTGGACGTCGTGGCGCTGGAGTGACTCTCCGACCTGCCGAGGTCGAGCACGGCGTAGTTCTTTCGCTCGGAAACGACCTGAGCCTCGCAGCTCGGGTCAACCCGTACGGAGCCGTTGGAGGTTGTGAGAGTCAACTGCCCCTGCATGACGGGGCTCAGATTAAGTGTGATGGCGCCGTTGCTGGTGCGTGCGTCGATCGGGCCGGGCCCTTCCGGAACGAGTGAAACGGCAATCGCGCCATTTGAAGTCTTGGCGTTTACACGGCTGGTCGCCTCCGCGATCTCGATCCGGCCGTTGCTGGTCGAGACGTCGATCGCTCCGTGGATGCCGGTCGCCTTGATCTGTCCGTTGCTTGTTGTCGCGTCAAGCGGCCCGTTATGCCCCTTCACTTCGACCGCTCCGTTGCTGGTGTGCAAGTCGGCCTTCCCGCCCAAGCCAGCAAGATCGATTCTTCCGTTCGTGGTCCGTACCGTCACGTCCACAGCGTCGGGGATAAGCACTTCGAAACTGCAGCCTTCCCGACTGCGAGGCTTGCCCTCGGGCCAGTCGACCGACATGGAAAGTGCGCCGCTTTCGTCCCGATCGGCCACCACTTTCGCGGCCTCGAGCCGCTCTGGAGAAACCGCCTTGAGGTGCGCCACGATCTGCACGTCGTCACGGTCGCTTTGGCTCACCACCACCGAGCCGTTGATCGTGTCCACCTCTATGGCCGCTTCCCCCTGGTGCGGGACATTGGTCGTACGGGTCTCCTTGTGCAGCGGCTGAAGGGCCTGAAAGGGACCGTTGTGACAGCCCATGAGAAGTCCGACCAATGCCGCCAGGGCGGCCATTTGGATAAGACTGCGGGTGCTTCGTGAAGCCATGGCATGGTTCTTTCTGAATTCTGGCTGCAAAGGCTGATGCGCCCCATCGCTATTGTGTTCGTTTGCGGCATGAGGTTCTTGGGGCGGGATCACAAGGAATGACGAATGAAGGTGCCATGCCACTCTGAGACAACTTGGGTAACATCAGTAAGGGGACGGCAATTACAAGACGGTTGCTGACGCGGCAGCCAGTAGTCCAGTTTGCCTTACTTGCCGCAAAGTGGCATGGCACCTCTCTCCCTCTGGCACCTCTCTCCCTCATTCGACCCAATTCGATCAAGTCTGTTCGCGTGGGGGCCAACCGAAGGCCGATAATTCAGTGGGGACGATAGCGACATTCATGTGGGCTCCACCGAAGGACCTGAATTACTCGGTTAGATTCCGGCCTTGTGAATGGTCACACATTCAGGCTTCTTTGTGGGCCGGTCGATTCGGCAGATCGCCTTTGATTGTTCGCAGAATTCCACTGGGGTGGTCGAGTGAATAGCCAAACAGCCGCTAACCGCGAGTCGCACGAGGATGAAGCTTTCGACCAGCGGACAAGAGGGACGGGCAGAAAAGTCACTCGCGCAGGGTGGTGGTTGTGTGGCGGTGGATTCGCGGTGACCGTATTGGGCGCTCGTCTAATATCGTCGGCGGGAGGTTATCCGAGCGAATTTGCTCAGGCGACGCACGCCACCGGCATGATTACAATGCTAGTTGGGCTCGTGGCCGTCCTCGTAGGAAACAGGATGCCCTGGCTGGCGCGCGTGACAGGGTTGCGCGATTTCCTTCAAATGAAACGGCAGACTGCCGACGCTCAGGAGTCTGACGACGAGGTGATGTAACTCGATATGATTGGAGTTATGCAACGGCATCGTCAATCTCGACGTAGGCGAAGTCCTCGGTGCTGAAGAATTCGATGATTGGTGCGCGAGAAACTTGCCTCACTCGCTTCTTCATGAACACAGCTCCTCGGCGATCTGGTCGACCCCTTGTTTGACGTGGTGCCTCAGGAGCGTGAAGGTGCCATGGCACCTCTCTCGCAGCAGGCGGCGTGTCGGGCGATCAGGGCTTGCGAGCCCCACCCGCTCGGGCACAACGGTGTGCATCCGTTCCTGATGGAGCCCAGCCATGCACATCCGCTGCCCGCACTATCGGCATGCGTGAGAGCGGCACGAGGGCGACCGACCCGTGTAGGTGGCGGGGCCTCAATCTGCAGCGGTCCTTCATATCGCCAAGTGCCAATCACTAGGCCATAGGGTGTCAGATGCTTGAAGTTTGGGCCGGGTTCATCCTGCCCACGTCGGCAGAAACTGCTCGGCAGCCAACGGGTCGTCGGATTCGATTTGGGACAAGATTTAGCCGACGTCGGTCATGGAGATTAGGATACCGCTGCCAGCGAGAGGGTTCCATCAGGCATTAGCAACCCCGCAGGTGGCCCGCTGGGAGATGGACGAGACAATCGTATCGTCCACCGAAGTGCCGCGATTTCCTTTGCGACCGATGACGCCGGTTGGAACCGTGGGGGAGGGGGACGTGGAGGTGGGAACAACCGAAGTCTGGCCACATTGAATACCTCCCAGCGCTCGGGACTGCTAGATTGACAACTACCGGAGAGGGATAATACGAGGCGATATTCTCGGTCGCAAGAATCTGGTGATGGGAGGTTCTCATGTTGTGCAAGGCTACAAAGCTCACTGCTGTGCTGGCAGTAGGATGGATGGCAAGTTCAGTTCTGTCCGCGGTTTCGCATGCGGCGGATTCCACAAAGCGAAAGCCGGGGCCTCGGAAAGTTGTTGTGGGAACGTTGATGTACAACATGTTCCACGAGTACCCCGGTCTGGAACGGCGACTCGACGAACTAGGCCATTTCATCGACCAGATGGCGGAAGAAGCCAAATCGCAATATCCTGGCAGACAGTTGGACATCGCGGCCTTGCCGGAGATGGCTGTCAACGGGAACGCAAAGGGATCCGCCGCAGAGGTGTCGCTGCGGCTCGAAGGTCCGGTACTTGATGCGATGGGTGCCAAGGCCCGTGAGCATCGATGCTATGTCGTTGTTCCGCTCTACCTGGTCGATGACCGCAAGAAAGATGTGTACTACAACGCGGTCGTGTTGCTCGATCGACAAGGCAAAGTTGTGGGCACTTACCGGAAAGTTTTCCCTGTCGCCGGACGAGGTCAGAACGTCCTGGAGGGGGGCGTCACGCCGGGCAACGAATTTCCCGTATTCGATTGCGATTTCGGACGCGTGGGCTTCCAGATCTGTTTCGATATTTCTTTCGATGAGGGGTGGGAAGCACTGGGCCGGAAGGGGGCTGAGTTGGTGATTTGGCCCACGCAATCGCCCGGGCAGATCAAACCAGCATTTCGCGCCATGAGGAACGACTA
The DNA here is from genome assembly GCA_963700575.1 of uncultured Planctomycetota bacterium. GTDB lineage: Bacteria > Planctomycetota > Planctomycetia > Pirellulales > Pirellulaceae > JAJRVM01. The sequence goes on from CAVOYC010000026.1 coordinate 26,198, forward strand.
CTTTGTTCTCACGAGCACCTGGCGGAACAACGCGTCGTTGCTGGATCCAACGGGTCACCGAATTCGAGAGATCACCGGTCCCGATGGCATCTTCGTCGAACAGATCGATCTCGATTACGTCCTGCTCACCTGGCAACCAACACTGAGGGATGGGAAGGTCTTCACAGAGAAGTACGGCGACCGAATTGGGTATCGCTATTCGAGGGCAGAGGATAGCGGCATTTTCTGGTCCAACGATCCCGCCAAGCCGATCATCGAGATGGTGCGCGAATTGGATCTGGAGCTACCGGCGGATCTGCTCACGCGTAATCGTCGTCTTCACGCAAAGTTCCGAGACGGACCAATTAAGCCGTAGCAGCCAAGTGAGGTTGTTGCGGTAGCAGTGGTCGCCATGCGTGGCGCATCCGTAAGCGTCCGCCGTGGTGAGGTGGCCGCACTTCTCGGCCCGAGCGGAGCAGGCAAGTCAACGTTCCTGACGGCAGTGGGGCTTATTACTCCTCTCACTTCCGGTTGTGTCACGATCGGCGGCAAGTTGGTTCTGGACGGACCCTACGCCCAAACCAATCTGCAGGCGTTTCGACGCAGGCACATCGGTTACGTGTTTCAGAAGTCAAACCTGATTCCTTTCTTGACGGCCTGTGAAAATGTCCAGATCGCGCTCGAATTGAGTGGCCACCGTTCTGGTGCTGCTCGCCGTAGAGCCATGGAGCTGCTCGAATATCTTGGTGTCGCCGAGCGGGAGCGAAACTTGCCGTCCATGCTCTCCGGGGGACAGCAACAGCGAGTGGCCGTTGCCCGTGCTCTGGCGAATGAGCCGAGCCTTCTCTTGGCCGACGAACCGACCCTTCATCCGATCGTACAAATTGAGGATAGCTTTGGCCTTCGCATTGTTGGCCTTTGCCTGTTCGATGATCGCAGACGGAAATCCGCGAAAAAGGGTTCGAGGTCGTCATCCCGAACAGGCGCGATTCCCGACTCATCTTCTACTCGATCGATCGTGCGGAAAGATAGACGCCTGCAGATGAAGAGTCCAGAAACGCTGAATGTGGACGGCCATCGCGGCAACGGGTCAACATCGACCAGAGGAAGGTATTTCCGCGATGGGCGTGCGGAGCCGACAGAACAGAGTAAGCTCTCCGGGTTACTCGACTTCAACGAAGACTCCCTCGCCCGACGGAAGCGTGAGATGATAGAATCCGTCGGCGTCGGGGATCAATACTGCGCGTTCCCCGCGAGGCCAAGCGACGACCGTCGAGCCTGCGATCTTCAGCTTGACGTGCGCCGTCTTGATCGCTTCCAACTCGCTCATGTTGACGATCGTGAACGCGGTTGCGGGGCCGTCTTCCTTCGCAAAACAACCGACCAGCAGCGGGTCGTCGCATTGAATCTGCTGAATCGTCGAGAATGTCCGGACCGGGTTGCTGAATTTCAGGTACGGCGTATCGTCCGTGCAGTTATGGGCGAGCGCGCCGATGTTCTTGTACCGGACGAAGGCATCGGAGACGTTGCGAATCTCCTTGAAGACCGTCGCGGCGTCGTACCAGGCGTTGGTTCGCTTCCCGTCGACCGTGATCAGCGACGGACATTCCGGCTCGTACCCCGCGTACGTCCAGCAGAGCAGGCCCTTGCAGCCAAACGACAGCATGCAGTACGACTGCCAGCGGAACTCCGATTCCGTCGGGGTCCGTTTGCTGGGGACCCAGGCGAACGTCTGGATACAGCACCAGAAATCCTTGTCATGCTCCCGGGCGGACGCTGCGATGATATTGATCGATTCGCAATAGTCCTTGTACGTAGCTCGCTTGCCATGGACCCAGTTGAGCGGGTAAATGTCGGTGCAGATATACGGCGGGTCGAACTTCTCGCAAAACGCATCGCAGTATTTCTTGAACAGGTCGGGATCGGAATCGTAGTATTCAATCGCGGCGGCGGAGGCCCCGTATTTCAACTGCGCCGCGTTGGCGTACATGGGAAGCAGGTTGATGTACGGCAGCTTGCCACCGGTTTCTTTGTAGTACGTATTGCAGATCTCGGCGAGCTTGTCGTACTGGTCCGTTCCCGGCTCGTCGGTAACGTAGGTTCCGGCGAAACACGGATGGTCGAAGTATTCCGCGGTCGCCACGGCGGGGTTCTTGTACGCGCCGTCGCCCAGGATCAGTTCGACGCCGTACCTGTCGCAGTCCCTGAGCAGCATTTCCCTGTGTTCGGAGCCGGCCAGTGCGCCGTGGGCGATGATCCAGTCGAATCCGCCGGAACTGTACGTTTCGATAAAATCCTTTCCGATCGCCTCCTGGCGCGGATTGACCCACGCTCCGATTCGAATCCGGTCGCGGGTAAGGTACTCGTTCGTATAGGGAGATTCGATGGCGGTTCCCAACGCGGTTTGAATGGCCGTTTGCAGAACGACGGCGGCTTCGGCGCGGGTCGCCGGCTTGGCTTCGGTTTTCAGATCGATGTCGTACTCGCCCAGCGATTCGACCGCATCGTTCCAGTCGGGGTCCGAAAGCGGATCGTTTGGGCGGAACTTCCGGTCTTCCACTCCGTCGAGCAATCGCCGCGCAACGACGAATTGAATCGCCAACTGGGTTTTCGCCGCCAGGCTGGAAATGTCGTCCAACGGAGCGTCCTCATTGACCAGGCGGTACTTCCCCGGCTTCTTCGCGACGAAGTGGGTAAATCCGCGGCGGTTCGTCTGGCAGACGGGAACAACGGACTCATCGCCCATTGCGTCTTTTGGACTGAACCGGACGACGGTCGTTTCGGACGGATTGTCGATGGTCGTCGACCGGAGCATGAAGTCGGCCTGGTCGAACCCATCGGACAGACAGCCGCCGGGAACCAGAACCCGCTCGAGCGGCGCGATGAAGTACGTCGGCTCCGAATAGTCGGGGGCGTCCACGGCGGCATCGAGAAAACGTTGAGCCTCCGCCTCCGACGGGAAGAACCCGAGGCGAGAAACTTGATAGATGGAATCCGTATCGCTCGGATTGGTCGGGTCGAACCGGAACGAAGTGATCGTTCCGGTCCAGTTCTTATGGTCGAATTTGCGCATGTCGACAATCGCGGTCCGCCATGTATTGTCCCCGACGACGGAAAACGAGGAGTAACTCTTGTCCGAAAGAACTGTCAACGTATCGGTCGTAAAGAACAGGCCTGCCTGCGTGATCGTCGTGTTGTATTTGTACCGAACGGCGAAGAACGGTCGCTCGTCGGCGGGGAACGCGTCGTCCGCGCCCATCGGAACGGACAGGGTGAGGTCGGTTCCGGTCGGAATCAACTTCGTCAACCCGACTTCGTGGTAGAGCTGCCCTTGCCCGAGCGAAATCAACTTCGCGTCCGGTCCGTTGTTGAAAACCCAGACCGGCTCGCGCGCGAACAGGGAGCCGGCAGACACGATGATTGACAGAAATAGGAGGGACTGTTTCATGGGGTGGCGACGGGGCTTGAGGGGCATTTCTTTGAGAACTGGAGGGCGGCCACTGGCAGGGATGGCGTTTCCGCATGCCTCGCATGGTTGTTTGGACGGACGTCTATGTCAAGCCCCTTTCGCGAGGCGGTGTGCGCGGAGCAGTGCTCGCTAAGGGACGACTCAAAAATAACTTCGGCAGTTCTCCAATCGGGTGGCACTGGCTGAGCGAGCGGAAAGAGTTTTGCATCCTCGAGAGACTTCAATCGCGAGCGGAGCCAGTGTGCCGGAGACTGAAACAGACGTCGAATCACCGAAGTTATTTATGAGCGGTGCTCGCTAAGGATCGGGGGAAAAATAACTTCACCTAGTTCCCTCGCCCCTTTGGGGAGAGGGTAGGGTGAGGGACTAGCAAATTTGGAAGTTGTTTTTCCCCGGTTCCTAAGGGTGAAAACGTGCAAGTCGCGGATGCCACCCTGGAATCGGTCGTAATCTGCGTTCAGCCTACATCGACCTGCCATCGTCGCTCGTCCGCCACGTTCGGATTCCCCAAGTTCAGCGAGGACTTCGGCCACACGCTGAGGGACGCTGACTTGCGTGTGCACAAGGCGGCGGAGGGACGATTGTGGTCACAATGGTTCGTTCCGGGACAAGCCTCGAGCCCGCAAGCTTCCGCGGTGGTGGCAGAATTATCTTCGTCGCTCGATCCGAAGAAACGGCTGATGGCCGTGAAGCTCGTCGGCGACATGCCAAAGGCCCAGCGACTGGGTTACTTGCTGGAGCACGTCCGTGCCCCGAGCGTTGCCGGTCCGTCCCCGGTCGAGTTGAGCTTCTTGCTGTGCCCCCACGCCAGTGCTTGGCGTTGCTCACCGCCGGATGCCCAACAGTCAAATCACTGTCGATCATGTAAACAAAGGCGCGAGAATGGCCAAGTAGCCAGCTGACGACTTGTTCCGCATCTTGAAGCCACACAACCGACCGCCCGACAATGGGGCCGCTTGGCTGTTAAACGCAGTGGAAGTAGTCTTGGTCGGAACATCCCGCCACGTTGACCAACAGCAGCCCGCCCGCCCGCCGGCAACAACCACGCCCTATACCGACTCATGGTATCTTCTCCTCCGTGAACGGCCCCATAAAATTCCCAATTCGCCCCTCCGTCGGGCCATGGGCTGTTTCGTAAGTGGTGGATTTGCGGCGCTTCCCACAATACGTATGGGTATCTGAAATACGGTGACAGATTGGAGCACCTGGAGGCGCACAGTCGATGGCTTCCTTTGTTATCCTGCCGGTTCCGCCCTCGTGTGACGCATCGTTGTGAGGCCTGGAAGGCCATCCGTCCGTTGCCCAGACTCGTTTTCGCATTGTCTTCACCACAACGTGGTGACACTCCAAAGCCCAGGGTTGGCCGCCACGGCGGTAGCCGTGGCGGCCAACCCTGGGGAGACCACACCAAATATCCCGCGACCCCAACGAGGTCGGACCAAATGCGGCATCCCAAAACACGGCCGCGTCGAACGCGATCCATCCATTCGACACAGGCACACGACACCACGTGCCACGGCGAGGCCGCATCGATCCTGTCGCATCCCCTCAGGATGCCCCCGCTCCCTCTCCAACATCTCCCCAGGGTACGCCGCGAAGCGCGTTCGACCCTGGGCTGCGGAGTACCACACCGTTGGTGTGAAGACACGCGCGCTTGCCACAACAATTCAGATGTCTGGGCTGCGTCGTGCCACCACATTGTCGTGATGAGTCGTCTTCACCACCACGTGGTGACCCTCCAAGACCCAATCATTTTCCTTCACTTGTCGATCACATGACAGGTAACAGGAACCGTGCCATGCCACTTGTTGCGGCAAGCCGCGCTGATCCGGCAGCTGTCGTAATGTCGCAATAGTGTGTCACTGGCGAGCGGCGCTGAATTGCACCACCCAGGCTGTTTATCTTACCAGCAATTGTGGCATGGCACCGTCCACATTCAATTCCGCACAGCGGCGGAAAAATGGTGAGAATCTCTTGTCCGAGATGTCCACGCCCTGAGTCGGAAGATGTATCTTTAACACCTTGGCGCCCTTCGTTGCGCAGCGCTGCAGCTCAACGATCGCATCAGCTCGCTGGGGATTGATCGACACGCACGGGATCGTTGGCTCTGGGAAGCGGGCGACCACGTCAAACAGATAGTTATTGGGTACGTAGAAAGGGGTCCTCCCCCAGTCGGGCTTGCCGTGGCGATCATAGACCGCATCCTGGGCAAAGGATTAGGCCCTTGGTAAGCCCCGACTTCTCAAGGTGTTCCGCGAGCGCCAGCACGTACCCCTCGTCCAAGGTCTTGGCCCTTTCGTCGATCCGGAGCTTTCTGGCCAAAAGCCGGAACAGCGGACGTTGGGAAGTCGCGCGGACGAGGCGACAACCTTAGTTCTTAAGCCTGACAAAACACCGTGGTGGTAATTTTCGCCAAAACGATGTTAGTGGGCGATTCTCCGAAATCTCGGAAAAATGCCGCTTTAAAGTGTTGCATGTCCACCCATAGGGGCTACATTTGTGCAGATGGGCTTCGTGCGACAATCGTTGGTGCGTTTGTGAGGCGCAGGCGTACGCGGGTGTAACATGCGAGCAAAAACGCTGCTGAGGAGACTATCCGCATGAGTAAGCTGCAGGTGGTGATTCGCGACTGCGATGGCCATACGGTTGACATTGTTGACCTGCCCGACCCTCGTGACGTGTTTGTCAAGCAGTACAACACCTGTCCGGCGCATCAAGAGCTGGGTTTGCACGCCGAGTTGTTGGACAGCGACTACGACTCTACGCTATTCGCACCCAATGAAACGAAGCGACGTTGAAAGCGCCGCCGACTTACGGCGATGCTGTTGGTGACATTAGCCATTTTTGTCGCGGTCCTTGGCGCTGGGAGTTGGCGTACAAACGGGGGACTGTCCGCTTTCCCACGCATGGGGATTTGACCGGCCGGCGCGGCCAGTGCGGCGCAGGTCACACGCATGCATCGGCCAAGGGGGCTCCGCCAATCCCCCCGATTCCCCGTAGAGCGCGTACAGATTGCGGTCCTTGGACCCGAAGTAAATGGTTCCATCCGTCCCGATGGCTGGCGAGCAATAGCCAACATTGCCGCCCAAGGGAAGCTTCCACTTCACGGTCCCGGGTTTCTGATCACCGCGTTCCTGGGCGAGGTTCGACGAGCCAAGAAGCGACACCAGGATGAATATGGCTGTGCTTGTTCTCATGTTTTTCCTTTCGATGTGGCAGTCCAAAAAAAGCGCTGCCATTTTCCTGTGTCAGCCGCCTGTCCCTTATTGATTGGCTTGTTTCCGGACTATTGCTGGCGGTCCATTTCCTTGCGCCTCCCTTGGAGGCGAGCTTTCATGTCATCCTTGGAGATTTTGCCTTCGCCGACCAGCTTCTTCAGCTCCGCCGCAATCCGTGCGTAGTCTTCACGAGTGATGCCGCGCTCGCCATGTTGGCTCTTCTCGTCCAGCTCCTTGCGGATGCCGCTTAGGCGGGCTTCCATGTCCTCTTTAGAGATCTTTCCATCCGACAGGAGCTTCTTAAGTTCCGCCTCCGCGCCCCTGTATTCTTCGATCGGGAAGCGGCTTTCGTGAGATTGGCTGTTCTTGTCCAACGCTTGGCGCATTTCGACGAGTCGTGTTTCGGCGTTTTCTGGTGAGATTTTTCCCTCTTCGACCAACTTGCGAATTTCAGTTTCCGCGCGGCGGTACTCTTCGACAGTGGAGTAGCAACGTGGACAGGCACTATTTCGCCGGTCGGTGGGGCACATTGCGCAATCTTTCGCCGCCGTCCAGCAGACCTTGTTTAACGCGTCAACAGAGCGTTGGAAATGCACGACAGCATTCTTGCCTGCCTTGCCTCACCGACCGCGCAAAATGTACCTGTCCCCTTTCCTACTCCTAGCCGATCTCTCGCCGATTCCGGATCAGCCGTCATGTTGGTGTCCAATTCACTGTCGTGCCACTGTGTGCGAAGACGCGTGCCCAGGACACAGAAAACCGTTCACAACGTGATCACGTGCCAACTCACTGCCACCTGAGGCACGCAGTGTGGAGCGGCTGCCAACGTTCCATCGGGGCCGTGGATACCGTGTTGCCGCCGCACACTGCTCAAGTCGTGTTTTCACGTTCCGGTGGACTGTGTTTTTTGCGTTGCGAGTTTCTTGGTTGGAAGATCACTGGATTGAGCAGTGGCAGATCGTGATGTCACTGCTCGTCAATCTCAGCATCCCACGAGCAATCGATGCAGCCTTTGACGGACTGGTACGCCGGGCACTTTTCGGCGTACGATGCTAGCGCGCGATCGATTCTCTCTCTGCTGCCAGGTGGAGCCACGATGCGATAAAACATCCGAATTTTCGTGATCCTGAGCACGCCGTCGACCTCTTCAATGTCCCCCTCGACATGGGCGACCAGATTCTCTGCTGACTTGACTTCCCGCACGTCCAGTGCGGCTCCCAAGGTCCCGGTCAGTCACCCTGCGACACCAGCAATCATGTGATCCAATGTGGCCGGGTATTCGGGTCCAGTGATCTCCCGGCCGTATTTATCTTGATAAAAGTCTTTGATTCCGCCATGGATTCCGAAGTGAATTGGGTGTTCGAAACCCTCGATGTGTGCAGTCCGATGCGGTCCTTCATGCTTTTCGATGCGGATTCGGCTCGTATGCGCGACGGACATAGTGGTTCTCCTTGTCCTCAAATCGGGAAGGTCCAAAAGACGTTGTATTATCGAATTAAAAGGCCCAGATATCAAACAATTCGCTCGATGCGGAGGGATGATTCTCGATTCCGCCTGGCTTATCAGGGCTTGTCACGGGCAACAAGTGATGGTGATTCGGCGCGGATCCGTTCTTGCGCGAAGCGGGTTTCTTGGCGATTCAAGTGCCGTCGCCACGTCTCTGTTCGTGTGACGTCGCGGCATGATCTGCGGTGATGTCGCCAGAGGGGACTGGAGAGATTGAGAGAACGCTCGGCGGCGGATCGGGTGGCTGCAGAGCGACTATGCGGTAAGTCTTCTCGCCTACCTTAAACGGTGGATCCAACTCAACTCGCACGCGTATGGCGTTAGGCAATATTGTGCCATTGGAATCAAAGTACTGATAGTACGTCGAGTGGTACGGCGCGTTTGCGTCCACCCACGTCACCAGGGTCTCCCACTCGTCGCTACTGAGCATCACCTCCTGGCGATGTACTTCATCGTTCAAGAGCGATAACACTAACCGGCTTTGGTGCGAGCCGAATTGCTTGGGCTGCGACACCTCGGGCCCACTCATGTGATTCGATAAGCAGAGGAGACCACCGGGGGCTTCTGGCCCGCCAGACGCCCATGCACCTGCCTGAGCGTTGACAGAGCGGCGACTACGAGTTGTCGCTGTTCATCTCCGGCGGTTGACCGATCGTAAGACGCCAATTGCTCCGCGCCGGACAATGTCGTGAGCCGATCTGGAAAGGTTGCGCGTCGTCCGGTGTGTGCCCAAGCCGAGCGCCTGCAGTACGAATTCACTTTCCAACGAAGTCTCTGGGCTCAAAGCGAGGTTTTTCGCCACCCAGTCAGGTGTTTCGCGTTCAGAGGGTCTGTCTTGATTGGCGTCTCGCACCGCAATGAGAGCCCAGGCGGCGATGCCACTAACAAACGGGTCGTCGTGTTCCAGCAGTACGGCGCCCTTTTCGGCAAATTGCCGCCAGTGGGCTTCGTCCGTTAGTTGGCGGCCGCCGATTTGAGCGGCGATGGCATAGAGCAACTCAGCGCTGACAGAAGCCGCCTCAACGGACTGCTCCGCCGCCAAGGCGTCGAGCACCGAAACCGCATTCTCCGAGGACACGGCGAGCAACCGCGCCAGTTTCTCGATCTCAGTCTCCGCGGCCGGACGATCGTAGGCTGCCAGAATCGGTGGCACAACACTGGCCGCTCCCTGGTCCTTGAGGTCGTCAGTTTCGTCGCCCCGCGTGGCGATTGGCAGCAGGTGCAGGATGCAGACAGCCGTCAGCATGATGAGATCGGACCCGCGTCGGGGCATGACAAATCACTCCTTGTTGATTGCCCACACCATCGCACGCCGCCGCGAAGAGGCGAGGCAAAAAGGGGGGGAGCCTGCCATGAGCGTAACACCTTGGCGGCGCCATGGCATTTTTTGGGCAATGGACGACTGCTCGCATGCTCCCACGCCAGAGGTCGCCAGACGTTGGCAGTCAACATCTTTTGGCTTGTTGTGCATTGGCTTTTTACCCACTTGGGACGGGTGCACGCTCAGGCCGGTCCTTGAGGATCGTGCCGAAGTAAACCAGTAGAAAAACGACGAGCGCCAAGGTATCCCAAAAAGCCTCGCCAGACTGACTGCAAGTTTCCTGTTTACGCGGAGAATTTGACGATCATACAGGCTGCTGAAGCCCTCGAAAAAGACCTCAGTCGTCGGCACATTCGGTCGGGCATACGAAGGGCAGAGTTCCCGTGAGGCTACCCTGAGAGCCGTGTTCGATGATATCCTGGTCAGCGATCGTTAACGCGGCTGACAGGTTGCCGGAGATATCGCACTGGCTCATTACGCGAGGACTGCTGATGGTCGACGACAATCATGGCAAAGCCGCCGGGATTTACGAGCTGTTCATGCTCGGGCTCTGTGTGTACGTTTTGGCTGCTCTGGCCGCCATGACATTTTTCCGCCTCGACACATCCGTTGTCCAAGTGTTGGAGTACGCGGATATCGGAATCTGCATGATTTTCCTGATCGACTTCGGCGTGCAATTCATCACGGCCGAGAGCAAGTTGCGGTACTTGAAATGGGGGTGGATTGACTTGATTTCGAGCATCCCCGTGGCCGGTCCGTTGCGATGGGGACGCGTGGCCAGAGTTATTCGAATCCTCCGGTTGCTACGCGGTGTGAAGTCGGCGAAAATGATCTCGGCATATGTCGTGAAACGGTTTAGAGTGTCACTCGGTAACATGAGCGCAGGGCGCGCGCATGTTTGTGGCTGCGGCATCCTGCCGCAGTAGCTGCGGCGAGACGCCGCAGCGACATTTGGTTGCGGCCGCAGGCCGCGTTAGGAGGGATTCTCCAGAACGTTGAACCGTCTGCATTCACTGCTCAAATGAGAATCACGATTTGGCCATGCTGCAAAGCTTACTTGCTCAAATAAAAGAAACAATACGTCCTAAGCCCAGCAAGGCGGTCGCGTCGCGGTTCAGACCTGTCGACCAGTCGGGCCTGGAAACGATCCGTGCGGCGTTGTTGGAGCATTACTTCGCCGCGTCGCCAGCGTCCTATCTGGCGAGCGACGAGGGGCGCAACGACCTGGAGGCGCATCTCGAGCGGCGACTGCAGCACGATCGCGAAACGGTCGTTCCCTGGCTCAACAGCGTCCGTCCGCTCGACGGCAGCACGATCCTGGAGGTCGGTTGTGGCACCGGTTGCTCGACGGTGGCACTGGCCGAACAGGGGGCACACGTCACGGCCGTCGATTTGAGCGAAGAGTCACTACGAGTGGCGCGGACGCGCTGCGAAGCGTACGGGGTCCAGGTGGGATTTCAGCGCGCCAACATTGTTGATGCGTTGCCCGAGTTGGCGGGCCGCCCGTTTGACTTTGTGATCTTCTATGCGTCGTTGGAGCACATGACGCACGAGGAGCGAATCGCTTCGATTCGCGAGAGCTGGCAATTGCTGGGCCCCGACAGCCTGTGGTGCGTGATCGAAACGCCGAATCGATTGTGGTACCACGATGGTCACACGTCGCTGTTGCCGTTCTTTATGTGGCTGCCGGACGAACTGGCTTTCGAGTACTCGCGGCTGAGTCCTCGCACATCGTTTGCCAGCCAATTTCGGGAGTTCACTCCTGAGCAGCGATTGAGCTTTTTGCGGCAGGGGCGAGGTGTGAGCTATCACGAATTCGAACTCGCGCTCGACAGGCCGGCTCGGGATCTTCACGTCGTCAGCAGTCTCTTGACGCACTATCCATACATGCAGTGGTTACGGCGACTGCGATGGCCGCGCCCCCTGGAGACGCGGTACTCGGCATTGCTGCAAAAAACGCGGCCCGAGATACACGGCGGCTTTTTTCAGCCCAACCTGGATCTGATTATCAGGCGGGATGCCCGGCATGCGGCCGGCGTTCGCGTCACTCACTGACACTCTCGGCGGGAGTTTCCAGCGCCACAAACTGGTGGCTGATGCGTTTCGGCGAGTCAACGATCCACAAACGGAAACCCAGCGGCCGTTTGTCAAAATTCTTGCTGGTCGTCTCCCCGCTGAGAAACTGGATTGCTTGATGGGTATTGCTGACGAGCTTATGAGTGTGGCCGGTTAGCATCGCGATGACGCCATTTTCCACGAACAGCTCGAGGATCCTTTTTCGCCGCTCGGGAGGGATGTTGAAGTACTGTTCATTCTCGTCCGCGGACTGCAGGAAGAGGGGATGATGACCCACGACGAACACCGGGCTGTTCTGTTTCTCGGCCTCACGCAGGGTCTGCGCCAACCAGGCGTCGTGCCGCGCCGTTTCGGGTTCCAAGGGTGACTTCCACAACTGAGTGTTCACCACGACAAACGTGTAACCGTGGTGCATGAACTGATAATAGTCCTTGCCAATGGTCTCCCGATAACTTGCCAACAGCAACGGTTTCACAGGGTGACCCAGATCGTGGTTCCCAGCCGCGCAGTGGTACGGAACGTTGAACTCCGCACAGACCTCCTTGAAATCAGCAAAAGCTCTTGATTCGGGCACGTTGACCAGGTCGCCACAAATCACCACCAAGTCGGGTTTCAATTGGTTGATCTGCCGCACCGCCTGTTGAAACGACTTCAGGTCAGCTTCGTATCCAACTGCCCCAAAGCCGAGTTGTGTGTCGCAAAGCTGGACGAATCGAAATGGCTTCAACGGTAGCTCGTCGGGCTGGGCAGCCGAACTCCTGACAGAGTTCAGGGCCCCTAACACCACGAGCATGAAGCAGAACGCCGTACGTCGCCACCATGGCAGGTTCTTAGCGACGGCTAACGCGATGATGCGATGGTGCTGCTCGAATTCCATGGCTTCTCCTGGCTGACAGACGCGGGGCAAAACGTGGGCGCTTGGGTTGGATGAAGATTTGTGCTGAGTCTCATTATTGCGTTCGAGATGTGGAACCGCAACGAAATGGCAAATTCATGGCACAGCTGAGATGTAGCAGGACGAGCGGCACCTTACATACGAGGGGTACTCGATGCGACAAGATCCCGCGTGGGCAGCCGGGACCTACCTTTTTTTAGCCGCGTCCTGCGGCCTGGTGGCTAAATGGGCCTGACTTCGCTACGCTCGACCGCCACCAAGGATGAAATCACGAGGCAACAGATGCTTGACGACGGGTTGCCAACGGCGGCGGGTAAGCGCATGTTGGTGGAACGAGTGAGTTAGCAAACGGTCCCTTATCTGACAAGGAGTAACGGGCATGGATCCTTCGGCAACACGACGTTCGTTTCTGCAATCGCTTGGTCTGGGTGCTGCGACGTGCGGACTCGGCGCGACGGCCGCGGCGCAGCAAGAGACGATCCCCGGTTTCGAGCAGACGCCCGCGGATCCCAGCGTCTCCAAGCAATGGCAACCGGTATCCGACCGCAAGGTTCGCGTGGGCATTGTGGGATACGGCACGTGCCGCTTTGGCGCGGCATTCAGCTTTCAGGATCACCCGAACGTGGAAGTGGTCGCGGTAAGTGATCTGTTTCCCGACCGATGTGCCGGTTTGGCCAAAGCGTGCCGCTGCGAGAAGACTTATCCTTCGCTGGAAGAACTGGTCAAGGACGACCGAATTGAGGCCGTGTTCGTGGCCACGGACGCTCCGAGCCACGCCCGCCACTGCATGGACGTGCTGGAGCATGGGAAACATGTTGCCAGTGCCGTGCCCGCCGTCTGGGGTTCGCTGGAAGATGCCGACAAGCTGTTCGAGGCGGTCAGGAAGAGCGGGTTGAATTACATGATGTTTGAGACATCGTGCTACCACGCCGACTGTTATGCCATGCGGCAGATCTATCAGGCGGGCGGTTTCGGGAAGCTCGTTTTTTCGGAGGGTGAGTACTACCACTTTCATTCCGGGCAGATTGGATCGTACAAAGGCTGGCGCGTGGGATGTATCCCCTTGTGGTACCCCACGCACTCCACCGCCTATTATGTCGGCGTGACCGACAAGTCGTTCACCTCGGTGTCGTGCACCGGATCGAATGCGGGTTTTGAGTCCTACCAGCCCGGGGCCAATCGGTACAACAATACGTTTTCGGACGAAATCGCTCTGTTCGAAACTGCCGAGGGTGGTGCATCACGCATGTTGATGTGCAAAGGTATTCACGGCAAGGTTTCGGAGTCGGGTCGGGTGTTTGGCGAGAAGGGCTGGATGGACGGCCTGGAGTATCATGGTGCGATGAAGGATTTGCCCAACATAATGCGACCGCCGCTGCCGCCTGGCGTGCAGCCTGGCGGTCACGGCGGGTCGCATGGACCACTGATGAACGAATTCGTGTTGTCGATCCTCGAGGATCGCAAGCCGTTGGTCGATATCGTCCAGGCGCTGAACATGACCGTCGGCGGCATTGTGGCTCATCAGTCGGCGCTGGAAGACGGCGAGCGGATGAAGGTCCCTCAATACAGGTACTGGTAAGGACTCGTCCGGAAATAAGTTACCGGTTCCGCTTCCCTCTCCACCGGGATCGCGGAGCGGGAATAGCGGGGGAGAGGGTAGGGTGAGGGGCGACAAATGCGGTAACTTATTTCCGGACGAGTTCTAAGGTCTTTTGGGGCGGGCGAGCTCGGAATTCCGTGGGCCCTGTGCGCTACTCAACGGGAACCAACCGCGATGGCGTCCACATCGACTTTCAGAGTCTGCGAGAAGAAAGGAAGCACACTTTGCTTGACGCGGTCGGCGACGCGGTTGACGTGATCGCCCCGGTAATGTTCGAATATGTGTTTGATGCCGGCATCGGTCAGCGCCTTGGAGAAGAGTTGACTTTCCGTCAGGACGTTGTCTGTTATGCCACAGTCAATGCGGATGGCTGTCAGCCGCAGCAGGTTCGCGCGGTGTGTTTCGATCATACTGAAAGGGTCCTGCTCGAGCCATCTCCTCCAGACCGTGTCATGGAGATATCCAGCATCATCGACCGGGAAATCGCCGAGCAACGGTGGATTGTGGGGGTTGGGTGCCTGGGCCGCCGCCAGTGCGATCACCACCTGATCTTGCCAGTTCAGGCTCTCAAACCGCAGTTCATCTCTGCCCGACAATTCGCTCATTCGTGTTCTGCCTCGATTTAAAATGGCTTCAGAGAACACGATGCACGCCGGACTCATCGCATAGACGGCGGAAAAGGTGTTCGGGTGCTTCATGGCCAGTTTGAGGGCGCCATGTCCGCCCATCGAGTGACCGGCAATGCCACGGCTTTCCTGCTGGGCCAACGTCCTGTAGTTTTGGTCAATGTAGTCAACTAGTTCCTTGGTGACGAAGTCCTCCCAATTGCCGGTCACGGCGGAGTTGGTGTACCAGCTTCCTCCGTAGGCATTCTTGCAGTCGGGAGCGACGAGGATCATCTCTTTGATCTTGTTTCTTTTGATCAACGTTTCCGCCATGTTCGCGATGTCCAAGCCCTGCACGTATTCGTTGCCGGCCCACATTCTGTCGGTGGCGGTGTACCCGTGCAATAAGTACACGACGGGGAATCTCTTGGCAAACATCTGCTCGTAGGCTGGAGGCAGGTAAATCATGACCTCACGGTCGGCCGAATCACCGAGAAGGTTGCCCTCCAATGCGACGCTGTGCACTCTGACGTAAATTACGCGATGCTGCTGGGCGACGAGCTGGTTACGCAGCAACGCCAGGACCAGCAGGACGCCGAGAAGCAACCGGATTCTCCAAATTCGACCGCTGCAGCTCATAATTCGTTGGCTCGTGGCGAGATGTAAAGCAGTGAGTTGAGGGAAGCCCTTTGAACACCAGCTTACCGATTTCTTGCCGGCGAAGAAAGTAACATCTCCGCCGGCGGCAGGCCGCTGCCTGCGGTGGATGTCCACGGGGCTTGTCCCAATGGGGTCACAACTGGTTGGCTATGTGTCACCTGCACAGTGGTTCTGGTCTCCGCCAGGCTTGCGAGCGGGGAAGCGGCGACTTTCACCCCTACAGCTGTGCAAGACCACGAGGGCGCAGCTCTAGGTCATCGCTTGGACAAGAAAACAAGTCGCCCCGCTTGCATCGGTTAAGGTCCGCGCGGGGCAGCCCGTCGGGATTGTCACGGAAGTGAGCATGTTCTACATTTTCGAATGCTGTGAACCGGTGATCTGAACTGCGACGTGCTGTCGGTTGAACATGGCTGGGAGGCTGCTCTCATCGCCAGCGTTTCCGGCTTTGCTGCCGGGTTGCCGCTTGTGCTGATCGTGGTGCCGGCCATGATGGCGGCGTTGAGGTTGGTTTGAGAACGAGTATTGTTCTGCAATTTCCAAGAGAGAATTAATTGATGGCCAGGTTTGTTGGCTCGCTGGTACAACATCCGGCACGTATTTCGTTTGCGTGGTACGCGGCGGTCATCCTCCTGGGCGCCGCGCTGCTGATGCTTCCGATCTCTCATGTTCCCGAACGGGAGCCGATTGTGGCGTTGGACGCGGCATTTACGTCCACCAGCGCCTGTCTGTGTGACAGGTCTTGTGGTGCGTTCAACGGGACATGACTTCTCGTTATTTGGCCAGTGTGTGATTCTGGGGCTGATTCAACTGGGCGGCGTCGGCATCATGACTGTGACGACGTTCGTCACGTTCTGGCTGGGAGGGCGTCAGAGTCTGCGAAAGCGTGCCGTGTTGGCCCAATCACTGGGAGCAGGGCAGGAGCCGGACCTGCGGTGGGTCTTGAAACGGGTCATCCTTTTCACGACGGCGTTGGAAGGTGCCGGATTCTGCCTGTTGGCCATCCGCTTCATGTTCGACCACCCTTTCGGCAAGGCCTTGTGGCACGCACTGTTTCACTGCGTGTCCGCATTTTGTAATGCCGGCTTCAGTCTTAACGATGATAGCCTGATGGCGTATCAGGGCGATCCAATTGTCAACGGCACGATCATCATGTTGATCATCTGCGGTGGAATTGGCTTTCCTGTGCTGTTGGATATCTCACGAAATTGGAAAGGCACGTGGAGCGAGCGGTGGGATCGTCTGATGCTGCACTCCAAGTTGATTATTATCGGCACGGTCACACTCATAGTGATCGGCACGGCGGCCGTATTGATACTGGAGTGGAACGACACGCTGGCGAACATGTCGCTGCCGCGCAAGTTACTGGTGGCGCTGTTTCATTCGGTGACCTGTCGCACGGCAGGGTTCAACACGTTCGAGATTGGGACGCTCACGAACGCCACGCTGTTGGTGTCCATGCTGTTGATGGCGGTGGGGGCGGGGCCTTGTTCGACGGCCGGGGGGTTCAAAGTCTCCACGCTCGCGGTGCTCGTGCTGCGGGCGGGAGCGACGCTGCGTGGCCGTCAACGAATTTTTTTCAGCCGCCGGACCATCCCGCGTGAAGTGACCGATCGGGCGATAACGACCGCGGGACTGTTTTCCGTCGTGGCCATCGTCGCGCTCACCGGCCTGCTGATGATCGAGCAGTCGGAAGTGCCACACGCGCAGTCTCAGGGCGTGTTCATGGACGCCATGTTCGAGGTCATCTCCGCCCTGGGAACGGTAGGTCTGACCACCGGAATGACGCCGCATTTAAGCGACGCAGGCCGATTTGTGATGATCGTGTTGATGTTTATGGGACGCTTGGGACCACTTTCGGTGTTTGCCGCCCTGTCGCGGGGAGAACAGCCCGAGCCAATTGAATACGCAGAAGAAGAGCCGCTGATCGGCTAGTGTTTTCTTACGATCAGTGTTTTAGGATGTGACCTGCGGGACGCGGTGTCGTATGCCGTTGAGAACGACGTTTTACTCCAGAACCTGACTGGACAGCGCCACTTCCACTTTTGAGATCACCTTATGGCCTTATTGACACGGGGTTTATCGCCACCGGGCTTGTCCCGGTGGTAGGGCGTTTGAAAACTACGTCGATCTCGGCCACCCATGAGTTTCCTTCCTGCCGGCCCTCGCCGCCGGAGGCGGCGAGGGCCGGCAGGAAGGCTCGTTTTTCGGCTGCTATGGTAGTCAGCAAACGTAGAACCACCGGAACCAGCCCGGTGGCGAGGGTCGGTTTCGGAGACACGAGTTGCGCACATCCATCGCTGCAAAATGGGGCAGTACAACTAAGGTTTGAGGAAAAAATAACTTCGGTGTTTTCCGATTTCCGCCGGGTCAAGCGGCGCGGAAGCGGGCGGGAAGCAATGTTCCGAGCATCAGATGGGGAAATTATTCTTCCCTCATGCCTAAGAATCGACAAGGCACGACACACGGTTTGGCGAGCAACGGTGCTTGTCGTGATTTCAAGGACATCAGCTATGGCCATCAAGAAGCAGTTGAAGCACTTCATTGTGTTGGGACTCGGAACATTCGGCGAATCTCTGGCCCGTCGCTTATGTCAGAACGGATGTCGCGTGACGGGCGTGGATCGAAACAAAAACAAAGTTGAGGCGCTGAAGGACGAACTCTACGAGTCGATTGTCGCCGATGTGACCGAACGAGCGGCGCTGGAACATCTCGACTTGCCCGATGCGGATACCGTGTTCATCAGTCTCGGTGAAGGGGGCGACATGTCACCCTCGCTGATGGCCGTGCTGCATGCTAAAGAACTGAGAGCGCGGCGAATTGTTGTCAAAGGGCTTAGTGTCGAGCACAGCAAGATCTTGAAGACGCTGGGAGTCGAGAGAGTCGTATTCCCGGAATCTGAAATGGCGATTCAACTGGCCGATCGAACGACTTGGCCAAATGTGCTGGATTTTCTTCCCATCGACCCGGAGCACAGCTTTGTCGAGATGGCCGTACCCGATTCACTTGTCGGCCAGTCCTTGTTGCAGGCGGACTTGCGGCGCAAGTACAACATCTGGATCGTGGCCATCAAAGAAGCACTGACCGGTAGCTTGAATATGTTCCCTGATCCAAACACCGTCTTTACCGGTGACCAGGTCCTCATGATCGTCGCCAAGCATGACGACCTGAATGGTTTCCGTGCCGTCAAGTGACTCGCCGACGGTGTTCGTGGTGCGTTCCGAGAGACGACTGCTTCGTCGCCACTCAGACCGCGGATGCGCTTTCCCACGCTCTTGCAAGGCAGGTCGCCCACGAATATGCTGCATCCCTGGCCGCAAATGCGAAAAGGACCTCTTACCGGCGTGCGCCGCCGCGAAGCCGCGTTCGGGAGCGGTTGGTGTTGAAGAGCGCACCCGCATCGATTCAGCGCGAACCTCTTTTGAAACGTATCGAGAAAGATTATGATCGCTGAAGACGATCCGTGTGCGTAACGAAATCCAAAAGGAGAAACTGCCATGCCTCAAGGGAAGGTCGTCTTTGCGGGATTGAATCAAACCGGGTTGATCGTGTTCATCGTGCTTCTGTTCTTCACGGGACCGTGTCTCTGCTGGCTGCCGTGGGTGCTCGATTCCACGAAGGGTGATCCCGGCGTCATTGAATGAACTTGGTTGAGGATTGCAGTATGTCGTTCTCATTGCGCTGGCTTTCGATCATCGTGCTCTTGAACGGTTTCGGTGATGCGGGCGAAACAACTGCAGCTTCAGACATCCCGGACAAGTTCCCGCGTTTTGTGGTTGCCGGACATGAGCAGCAGATGGAGAGTCTGCGTCGGCTGTTTTGGCTGCATTATCAGCCAGCGGGACCACTAATCCCGCTCTGGGATGAATGGATGCCGATGTCGACACTGTGGCCGGCGATGGGGAGTGATCAGCAACGGGAGTCCATGAGATGGCGATGGGCCACGGCGCTGGCCAGCCGCCACATGAATAGTGAAGGTTACATAAACACGCACCAGCACGATGGCCTGGCCCACGCCGAGGGCTGGCCTTTCCCTCTCTGGACGCAGGCGGGCGGAATCGGCTGGCATTTTCGTGGAACGGGCGTGCCAGGATATGACGCACCGCCAGCCACGCCCGAGGGGTGGACGCTGATCCACGCGGACGGTTCCAGCGTGGGAGACAAAGGGTGGGATCTGGAACTGACCCAATCGCAGGCCTCTATTCAGACCCCTCCAATCTCCATTGATGCCCGTATTGCTCCCTGGCTTCGACTCAACTGGTGGTCTGAAGGCCTGGAGGGTGCCAACTGCTACCTGGAGTGGACGACGACAAAGCAACCGGAGTTCGGTCTCCAACGGCGAGTCTATTTCTCGCCGGCCACGAGCAGAGGGCAAGCACACCGTTACATGCCCATGGGAGGTGGAGGCGGTAAACTCAACACGGATGTCGTCGAGATCAGGACCATGATTCCCGTTTATCGTTTGTCTGAGTGGAAAGGAACCATCACCGGGCTGCGCATCGGATGGGACAATTCGGGGCCGGCGCAGCTGTTGATCAAGTCGTTCCACACGGCCTGCGACACGCGGCACAATATCAACAATTCAAACTTCATCCGGGGTTGTCACGATTACTTCCAATGGTCAGCGGACTATGCCTTCCTGCGTGACCAGATCGTCCGGATCCGCAGTGCGATGCGATTCATGATGCGGGAATTCGACACGCGTCGTAGACAATGTGTTTACACGACGTGGCCCGGCCATGAAGGACGCAGCGGCGTGCGAATCGTGGATGGAAAAAAAGTGATCGTCGTAGGCGAAGGGATCGGCAGCAACTATTGGGACTTGCTGCCGTTTGGTGGTGAAGACGCGCTGGCGACGATCTATTACTACGATGCGTTGCTGGATCTTGCCGAGTTGGAAGAGCAGATTGCGACGCACCGCGAATGGAACGTGGCCACGGGAGCCGACGCCTTCGATCCAGTGGATCTGCGTCGCCATGCCCAGGAAGTCAAGGACTATGGCACGAAGCGATTCTGGAACGAGAAGACCGGTCGTTTCGGGACTGTGGATCTGGATGGAACATTGCACGATTACGGATTCACTTTCCTCAACAACGAAGCAATCTACTATGGATTTGCCACGCCCGAGCAGGCCAACAGCATCCAAGCGTGGATCACGGGCCAGCGCACCGTGGATGGAGATACATCGCAAGGGCCGGACATCTATCACTGGCGTTTCGGGCCTCGCAGTACAACGCGGCGCAACGTTGACTACTACTTCTGGGGCTGGTCAGCGCCGGAGTCGATCCCGTTTGGCTATCAGGTGCAGGATGGAGGTGGCGTACTTGGTTTTTCCTATCACGATCTGATGGCTCGCTTGATCACTGCTGGCCCGGATAACGCAGCCCAACGACTGAACGAGATCTGTGACTGGTTCGACGAGACGCAGGTGGCAGGCGGATATCGGGCGTACTACAAAGATCCGGCGCGCGGCACGATGCAGGGTGGCAATGTGCCCGGTGGACTGGGGATCGACAAGGAGTTTTTTGAGTCGATTCTCGTGCCTCAAGTGATGCTCTACGGATTCCTCGGCTTCAAACCGACCGCGGACGGATGCGAGATTTCACCACGCTTGCCAGGTGACTGGCCGTCGCTCGGCATTACCCGTATTCACTTGCACGACCACGTGCTGGATGTGTCGGTGCAGGATAAACGGATCGAGGTGAAGGACCATTTGCCCGATGGCAGCGCATTGCAGGTCAAAGTCCCAGCGGGTTGGAGCCTGAAATTGGTCGGGGCGCCATAAAGTCCCAAACCCACCAGATCCACGTACGCCGAAGGCGCTCCACAAGTCGGCCGTATCACACCCGGCCCTGAATTCTGGTCCCCTGGTCCACCTCTATTCGACGTTCGAAGTTGGACGTTCGACGTTCTCTTCCGCGCCCAGAGTTCTTCGCGTCAGGCGTTTGCGTTTTACGCAAAACGGATGCGACCTTGCTTAATCGTCACGCTGGGCAGCGGCCATGACACTGCTGAGTGCCACACTCTGGCCGTCTTGCCGCTTGCTCGCGTCGGCCGCCTCCATGAATGCCAGAATCTCCAGAGTCTGTTGAGCGCTGACGGGCGGGCGGCCGGTCTTGAAGAACTTGACGATCTCAACCAACAGGGGCTCGTAACCTTCGAATTTGCCGGCTTCCACAATTGCTTTGCTGCCGAAAACCGTAGCGCCGTATGTGTGCGGACCCGCGCGATGGCCGCGGAACATGCCGATGCGTCCGTCTTGCCAGACGCCGACCGCCACGTCCGTCTGCTCGGTCTGCACGCGTGTGACGCTCTGGCAACCCGGTCCCATGATCGTGAAGAGGGTCTCGACGCCGTGAATTCCATACCAGAAGAAATCGGGGTGATGAGGTTCCAGTCCGCAGGGGCTGTGCGCATGGCAGCCAAGGATCTTCCCCACCTTGGGGTCGTCCAACACGGCCTGAGTGCCGGGTGCGAAACGCAATGAAGAACTGGAGAAACAGGGGACGCTTCGTTCCGCGGCCAGCTTGTAGATTGCCATCGCGTCAGCCAGCGAAGCCGCGACCGGTTTGTCGATGTAAACACGCTTGCCCGCCTCGATCACGGGCCTGGCTTGTTCCAGGTGCGGACGGCCGTCGATGCTGAGAATCATCACGACATCGACTTTGTCGAGCAACTGGTCGATCGAGTCGACGAGCTCCACTTGCAGCTGCTGGAAGGTCTCGACGCCCTTCTTAAGCAGCTCCACGCTTTGCGGAATATCGGGACTGCCGCCTGCGTAGCCGGCGACCACCACGAGGTCGGCCAACTCACCGGGGGCGTCCGGGGCGTTGAGGATCCGCGTCCAAACTTCTGCGTGAGCATCCAAGCCGATGATTCCCGCTTTCAGCGGCAGGGATGGTTGTTGAGCAAAACACCAAGGAATGCTCAGCAGCGACACCATAATGGCGATGGCCAAAGGCAGGATGTGTCGAAAACGCATTGTCGGGATCTCCGATAGCGGGGCATTTGTTTGTATCTGACGATTCTGTTTCCAGCCGAGCAAAACCTAATTGGACAGCGCGATTCTTACTTATTAGATCATCTTAAGCCCTTGTCAGCAAGGGCTTTATCGCTACCGGGCTTGTCCCGGTGGCAGAGCGTTTGACAACGATACTGTCGATCTCGGCCACCCATGAGTCTCCTTCCCGCCGGACATTGCCGCCTCCGGCGGCGGTGGGAGTCAAAGTCAAACAGTCGAGGTAGTCAGCAAACGTAGAACCACCGGGACGAGCCCGATGGCGAGGGGCTGTTACAGAGACACGAGATGCGCACATCCATGACCGAAAGCGGCATGCAGACTATTTCTCTGACGGACACACTCAAAGTGACCTGTTTCTCGACCTTGTCGGTACCGTAATCCATGCCGAACTGCGTGCGGTCGATACTGAACTCCGACTTCAGTACTACCCCGTCATCGATCGATACCGTCGCCGGGAACGTGATCGAGTGAGTCTTGCCCAACAGCGTCAGATCACCGATCACGGTTACTTGTCCGTCGCCCGCCATCTGGATGCTTGTCGATTGAAATGTTGCCTTCGGATGCTGAAGCACGTCAAAAAAATCTGGGCTCCTAAGGTGATTCGTCAGCTTCTCGATGTCGGTGGATAGCGACGTCGCATCGATCTCGACGCTGATGGATTGCAGTTGACCGCTGTCGATTTTCAGATTGCCGGAGAATGTGGTGAAAGTCCCAGTCCGCGGATCGGGTTTGTCGCCGGCGTGCGTGCCCACGAATCGGATCTCTGTGTTGTCAGAGGTCAGCGCGATGTTACGTTCCGATGGCGAGTTCTCTGCGGTGGAGTGGGCGGCAGCATCTGCGGTACTGTTCTCGGTGGTCGCGGCTGGCGTCGAGTTGTCTTGCTCGACGTTTGCCATGTTGTCGGCCGAGTTGCCGACGGTAACATTTTGGCTCTGATGCCCTTGGGGCGACGGGCACCCGGCACAAGTGACGCTAATCACGAGAAGACAATAACCTAGCTGCTTCATCTGTTTGCTCCCTGAGGATTGTTGTTCGAAAATGGGCCCGTGCATTTGTTGTCGCGAGGATCCATTTTTCAAGAGGTTGGAACTCGTCCGGCAATAAGTTACCGTATTTATCGCCCCTCACCCTACCCTCGCCCTCGCTATTCCCGCTCCGCAGGGCGGTGGAGAGGGAAGCGGAACCGGTAACTCATTTCCGGACGAGTCCTTAGTCGGCAATAAACCCGTGATAACGGGCCATCCAATAGGGGAGTAGCCAGGCGGCGCCGTCGTCTTCGTGCCGTCCATCACCGCCGCCGTCGGCGATGTAAGGGTTTCGATTCCACTTCTCAATATTACGCTCGTCCGCCGGCAGCACGTGGGCCAGCTGTGGTCGTCTGAAACGGTCGGAACTGGCGTTAAACACCACATCCGCGCGGTGACTGTTCTGCATCCGCCACGTCCGGCGATCAGTCGGAATGTCTCGCAGATTCTCAATGCCTGCTTGAATGTCGGCATGGTTAGGATCGATCGTCGCGTAGGTAAAAATGAAGAAGCTCGCCTTCTCGGGCTGCACGACCAGGTAATGTCGTCGCACGGAGGAGTGGAGTGCGGAGCGCAGAGTGGGGTCTTTTTCGAGTTGCAGAATCGGGTACCAGGCCACGAATCCCAGCTGATCGTCGGAGTGATTATGTTCGTCGGGAAAGACCTTCTTTTGCAGTAAAACGTTGCTCAGATAGCGATGCTCGACAATCAGTTTCTTGTAGTGGGCAAGGTACTTGTCGTCGCCCGTAACGTGGTGTGCGACTCGCAGAAACGTGAGGATCTGCAGGGCGTTCAAGCCCGACTCGACGTGGTGTTCTGGATCGGCGTTCAGGACTTCCGGATTCCAGAAGCCCCAGGTTGTGCGTTGGCCGTTCCAGTCAATCAGCTGGTAGTTGTGGTCCAGGATGTAATCCATGACTTCGCGTGTCTGTTGCCTGCAGCGCTCGCGCTCCGCGGGATCCTGTTTGGCAATATGTTCCCAGTAGGTGAAGAAGGCGAGAAAATGGCCATCAATTTCGTCGCTCGACGTATCGCTTTTCCAATACATGGTTCCATCGGGCGTAGGACGCCATTGAGGGCTTTTTCGTTGTCCTTCTTCGGCCGTGACAACGCTGCGCGACAAGTCCGGGTGTGCCTGACGCGTCTTGCAGCATATAGAGTGCGTGCATGCTTTTGTGGGCCGAGGCTTTCGCCGTCGGGTCACCGGTGGCTGCGTAACAGAGCGACAGGGCGGCCACATGATACGCGGTCCACAACCCGTCGTTGTCGTTGTCGCCGATCACGTGCGACGTGGGATGCTCGGCATCGTTCAAATCGCATGCGGCCACGAGACCGAACCGGCGGTGGCGCTCATTGACGCGCTGCTCGAGAACCCGCGCCTTTTCCTCCAGCGTTGTGGGCACAAGAGCCAGGCGACTGACTCCCGCCGGCGTGACAAAATACGGAGTGCCGTCGCGTGTGCATGCGACCGCTAGTACGTGATCGTGCGGCAGATAACGCCGTCCCGAACGGTAGAACCACTTGCGTTTGTTCGCGGAGGGCCGGTAATGAACCGCACCGTGTGTCGTCCCGATCCAGAGTTGATCGTCCTGGTCCACGGCGATGGCCGTGACATCTTCCACCGGCAACCCCTCGCGCCCCCGGATGTGACTCCACTGGCCATCGGTCGCTCGCACACTCAGCCCCAGCGGCGTGCCTACCCAGAGATTTTCCTGTGAATCGACAGCCAGTGCGGTGATGCGAGTGGCCAACGGACCCGCTACTCCGTAGTGTTCATGCCTTGCGGCAGGCACCTTTGGCGGAGAGGCATAGTAGAGACCACGTTCCGATCCGTACCAAACACCGCCGGACGTGCGTGCCCAAGCCGTGACCGTGACTCCGGCTGGACCACCCGTCGGCTGTCGTGAAGGCGAACTGGCAGGCTGCCAGTCGTCGTCGCTAATGCGCCGAGTAGCGCCCGCATCGGTCGCGACAATCAAGGCACCTGAGGAATCAAGGTACAGCGATCTTACATCGCCTGTTGGCGCACCGGGCACGCTCTGTCGGATGTGCTCGATAAACGGCCCCGCGCTAATTGGCAGCTGTTTGGGGGATCCAAGCGTCACGAGCGGCGCTACGACATTGTCCAACGGAACGTCAGCATCCAGCAGTGCGCTGTAAGTTTCTGCAGCCGCGGCGTGGGAGCCGATCAGGTGAACGGTGATCGTGAGGACCAAGACGCTGAATCGCAAGATGTCTCTCTGGCCCGATCTGCCGGGACGTTGCACGTCGAGAGCGTGGCCGGTGTTGCATGTCAGGCGATGGTTTGAAAACGAGGGGCGCATAGTCGTACTTCTGAAAAGGTTGATGACAGAGCAGAGATGGGCACGAGTAGAGGATAAACCAGGAACCGCTGACGTGCAACGTTTCCGTTAACCAATGGATGGAGGCGATTTCTGAGGCCCAACGGGGCCGCGCTATTCCAGCCCAGGCCGGCGGCCGCCGCAGGCGGCCAGAGGCCTGGGTGGGCGGCGGTCTTCATCCGTGAAGGCTGGAAGGGCCGCGCTACATGCGTCGCACGCCGATCGCGTGGCGTGGTGATATAGCGCGGCCCATTGGGCCTTGGCCATTTTGTGGGGCGTCACCCAGGGTTGCGCTCGGTCGCCTGACGGCGACCTCGCTTCACCCTTGGGCTTGTTTAGCGCGCCCCCTTCGGGGCGATTGGTCGCTGCGCGCTGCGACGTCGGCCTTCGTTGAACGCCGGATGTGAACGGCTCGTTCGTTTTTGCCCAGGGCTGAATTGTCCCCGGGGCCAAGTCGTTCCCTGCAGGGGAGCAATGGGGTATATTGCTTCCGTACTTAAGCGTCAGGCCCGAGTATTCGCAAGAAGTTCGGGAGAGATGCGTTCACTCACTCGTAGCTCCCGCGAGAGACCCGGCACCATGACAACGGACCAACCTGTTGCGCCACGTGTGGTTTCCATCGATGCGCTTCGCGGATTCGATATGCTCTGGATCATTGGCGGTGATGTGCTGGCCACGGCGCTGCTGGATTGGGGCAACTGGTCGTTTTCACCGACCTTGCGGGAACAGCTGGAGCACGTGCCGTGGGAAGGTTTTCGGTTTTACGACTTGATTTATCCGCTGTTTATGTTCCTCGTCGGCTGCGTGCTGCCGTATTCGCTCGAAAAGTACCGCGAGCGACCAGCCGAGGCACATTGGCGGATCGTACGCCGAACGCTGTTGCTGGTGTTGATGGGTATGATCCTCAACGGGCTGATGCAGTTCGACTGGCCGAACATGCGGTGGGCGGGCGTCCTGCAGAGGATCGGGATTTGCTATGGGATTGTCGCTTTTCTCTATCTGCACACCAAAGCGCACGACCAGGTCATCCTCTCCGTCGTGATCTTGCTGGGCTACTGGGCCATTTTGCTGTTTGTTCCGGTCCCGGGGCGAACGACAGGGGTGTTGAGTATCGAAGGCAACCTGGCCGGTTACCTCGACCGCCTGTTGTTGCCCGGCAAGATCCTCGAGCCCTATTACGGATGGGGTGACAATGAAGGGATATTGTCAACCTTGCCCGCGTTGATCACGACACTCATGGGGGTTCAGGCGGGACGCTGGTTACGATCCTCACACTCGCCGTGGCGCAAAGTTGGCGGTTTGCTGGCAGCAGGTATCGTGTGTCTCGCGGCCGGATATGCCTGGGGCCAGGTGTTTCCGATCATTAAGAACATCTGGACCAGTTCCTTCGTGCTGGTTTCGGCCGGCTGGAGTCTGCTGGTGCTGGCGGCTTTTTACGCGGTCATCGATGTGCTCGGATATCGCAAGTGGGCCTTTGTGTTCATCGTGATCGGCATGAACCCGATCACGATCTATTTTATGCAAGGCTTCGTGAACTTCGAGCAAATTGCCGAGTTCTTTCTTAGCGGCCCAGCTCGATTGTGCGGCGCATTCGCTTTGGTGGTGTTGCTGGCCGGTGCCCTGGTTGTCAAATGGCTGTGGTTGTGGTTCCTCTATCGCCAGCGGGTGTTCCTGCGAGTTTAACTTCGATCCTGGCTCGCAAGTCTCGAATGGGACCGATGATCTCGCCACCGGGTCTTGCCCCGGTGGGAACGCGTTTGATAACTACGAGCGTCCCTTTAACACCCGTGTGTTTTTTTCCGTCCAGCCGCGCCGCCGGAGGCCGCGCGGCTGGGCGGAAATGGCCCAATAGCGAGCCGCCGTCGTAGTTGTCAAACCTGAAACTACCGGTACAAGACCCGGTGGGGGAATCGCTTCACGGCAACGAGGTCCACGACAAATGGCGGCCGTTATGGTGTTTGCGCGCCGGTCTCTGGAGAGCTCGGTGGCGTCCGATCAATGGGGTCTGCCTCCAAGCACGTTGCATGGTGTTCGTGATAGCGAAAGCAATTGTCCCAAGCCTCGTCCAGCCGACGCAGCGCGTCCTGGATGGGCGTGGCCCGCCAACGATCCTGATCGGTCCTGACAGCGCAGCCAAATCGTTCCAGTTTGGCGAGCGCGTCGTGCACTTCAAAGTCGACGTCGCACGGCAATATGCGACTCAAATACGACTCTGCTTCCCGGTCTAATTCGTCCCCCGTCCAACCCTCTTGGCCCGCCTTCGAGTAGAGCAAAGCGTACGCGAGGACAGTCTCCTGGAATTCCTGCTCTTCGGCCTCGTCGAGCACGCGAAAGATGACCCCCGCATTGTTGTCGAGATTCTGGTAATACAAACTGCGGGTCAGGTTCAGTTGATACTTCTCCTTCGTGCGCAAGTAACCGAAAAACGACTTCACGCCATACCCCAAAGTCCCTCCGATCAACCCCAACACGGCCAGGATCCCGTAGATCCCGGCAAAGGCCAGCAACAAGGCTCCCTTAACGATCTTCATGATGGCGATTGCCAGGCCGGTGAGAGTTGGCAGGATGATTTTTCCTCGATCCAACAAGGTCATGGCAAACCGGGTGCCTGGCAGCAGCATGTCCAGATCCGCCTTGGGAATATTCTTGAAAATCTTAATACGGACAGGCGTACGTGAAACTCCCTCCTGCGTGTCCTTTCCAGCGCGCAAACAGAACATCACGACCAGACGCTGATACAAGGGAACGTCGACAAACTGCTCGCGATAGTAGCTGCGCACGCAGCGCCGCGAGCGCCGTTGGGTGACATCACCACGCACGTACACTTCCAACCGATCGAAGACCTTGAAGTCCACGTGCAAGTGGACGCCCCAGTCGCTCGCGACGCCAATCGCCTGATCTAGCTCCTGCCGGGAAAGGCGTCGATAATTCGCACGCTGCAGTAGCTGAGTGAAGCTGTCAAAGAGCGCGGGAACCATGCGACGCCGCTCGTCGTCAGTGAGGATGCGCAACTCCGTCGTTACGCAGTCGGGGTTAAACGGCGCATAACGTCCTTTGAGATCATCCAGACACGTGTAGTACTGGTGGTGGATGGTGGCCGCCAGCAGATGGCAGAGCTGTTCGAATCGGTCGGGCGATCCGTTGTGCAGGGTCTCGTCGTGAACGAGCAATCGCACCAGTTCGGCTTTTCGCAAGGGAATGAAGTGCTCACGACACGGGCTATCGGCAAGCGGTGATGACGCTTCAAGGGGCGTCAAATTTGCGCCCAGGATTCCCGGTCGGTCGTCCTGCTGAGAACTTGTCACGAATCAACACTCCCCGCTCGCTTGGGGTATCCCGATGACGATACGCAACGGTTTTCCTCAAGCGTATCACATGGGGCGTCTGGCGGGCAATTTGCTTTCGAGCAGTGGTGGAACGAGTGGCAGACAACCGCAGCGACCTCTTGCGCGAACAAGAGGCCGCCGCTAATGGTCGGTATCGAGCCGGTCGCCTGGTGCCTTGTCAACTCTAAGAACTTGTCCGCCAATAAGTTACCATCTACCCTCTCCCCCGCTATTCCCGCTCCGCGATCCCGGTGGAGAGGGAAGCGGAACCGGTAACTTATTTCCGGACGAGTCCTAAGAATCGGCGAATAGCGTTTTTCTTTACGGCGTACGACACCGCGTCCACGTGTTGTCGAAATGGGCTACCGCTGCGGCGCGACATCGCGTGGAGGTCCCTCGTACATTCGTCTCGGCCCAACCCTAATTCTTAAGCGTGACAGAGCACCAGGTGCGTGACGAGATCAATGTTACTTGTTGGCTAATTCGTCAGCCCTTTATAGTCGCTCTTCAGATCGAACTTGAATTCATCCCCCGTGTTCTTCCCTGACTTGACCGTCACTTTGACGCCAGAGGTCGCGGGATTGAGGTAAGCTTTGGGTAGCACATTCAGGTCCTTGGGAGTTTGACCAGGTGATGAGCCACTTTGGCCGTAATTGGGGTCTTCCATCATTTTCTGAGTGTCTTCATAGGTCATACCAACTCCGGTGCTCGCTGACTTCGTGAAACTCACATAATACTCGCCTTCTCCCGTCCCTCCTTGAGGCTCACCGCCTTGAATGGCGGTGAGCTTGAACACGCCGTTTGCATCGGTATTGCCGACCGCCGGAATTCCTATCTTTGCATCTACCGGCGAAAACCCAACCGAGACTCCTTCGAGCGGTTTTCCGTCCAAAGTCACGATGCCCTCTACGTAGTTCACGTCGGGACCACTCTTTCCACACCCGACAAATGAAACGAGTGCTGCCAAAGCCATCATCCAATGTGTGCGATGGAAATACATCTTAATCTCCGTTACCTGAAAGAAACGTGTTGATATCAACGAGGTAAGGCCTCGTAACCTGACCGGTTTTCATACAGAAAGCAACGCCGAGACAACGGCCCGACATACGACCGGTGGCCGTGACGTGAGCCGGAATTTGCCCATCGCGGTAGCGGTCGCATACTGCGGGGTCTCGCTGCTTGTCCCACCCACGAATTGCCCTTGTCCGTCGGGCAGAGAGCTCTTGCAGTTCTCTGCTTCGCTTTCGACGCCAACCGGAGTTCGCGTACGTTGACGTTCTGCGCGTGAATCGCTGGCTTGACCGGGACAGGTCTACGCCGATCGCTCGATGGCAATGGGCACCTTCACGGATCAACGGACGAGTTCTTAGCCGTGACAAAGCGCGAGAAACAAAAAATGTGCCCGCCAAACAGACATGGTGTTTTATGCCATGTCTGCCGCGGACACATTGCGAGTCTGATCAAATATCAGCAATCCTTCGCCGCCCAAGGACTAGAAGTTTCCGGGGGGTTCGCCGCCGCGGGTGGTGCCCAGAGCACCCCAAACGCCCCATAACGACGGACCTGAGTAGTCCTGCTGACGATTATTACCGGCTGGGTCAGGTGGAACCTGGGTCGGGTCGCCTGCATCGATGTTTTCCGTGATGAAACGGACCGAACCGTCCGCCAGCGCGATGTTGCAGCCGGTCGGGTGCTCGCTGCTGGCCGTCGGGATGGCCCAGTCCTCTCCATGACGTCCGCACGTTGGACCGTTGGGGGGGATAATCGTGAAGAAAAGCGTGTAGATGCTATGTGCATCGCCCCACCGACGTCCAATCCCCCAGCCACCATCACCGTTGCTATCTTGGCAGGCACCGGTGAGAATGTTGTTCGGGCCAACTCGTCCCAGACACTCAACTGGATTGGCTCCCTGCCACATGTTCGCGTCTCTGGCGATCCCACCCTTGACGGGAGCCAGGGAACCGCCGGTCCTGCCGATGACGCATTCGGCAAGCAAAATCGTGTTGGATGAACCATCCTGCATCGTCGAAAATGAGACTTCACCCTTGTCGCCTCTGCCGTGCGTGCCACGCCATTCATACCAATCCCAGTTCATCATGATGTCGCCGTGGTTGCCATGATAGCTGGTCGGCTTCGTGTCGGACTCCGGCTGTCTGGCATTACCGTCGGAGGGACAGAGGATCGACTCGACCACGCGCTTGTAAGGCGAGATCAACCCGTTTGCCATATCGTTCCGGCTCCATGGACGCCGGTTCTCAAACGTGTACGTCATCACATCGTCATAGAGCGATTGCTGTTCAATGTATGGAAGCAAGTGAGTAATGAAGCCAATGCGGCGATTATCAAACCGGTTAGTGTCGCCCGGGACGCCGAAGAGGTTACGCATTTTGATCGAGTAGCACGATGGTGGAAACATCTTTTGGACATCGTGGAAGTTATGATGTGCCAGCGACAACTGCTTCAAGTTATTCGTGCAGCTCATGCGTCGGGCCGCTTCTCGAGCGGCTTGAACCGCTGGTAGCAGCAAGGCCACCAGTATGCCGATGATGGCGATCACCACCAGCAGCTCAACAAGAGTGAATGCTTTTCTGTCTCTCATGCAAGTCCTCCGCAAAACAGATAACAAAGAAATAAAAACATTTTGGCTGGTAGCCCGGCCGAACACTCGTCCTGAGCCACGGATCGGACCCTAGAAAACGGATGTTGATCCGTTCAACTGATTCGGATGAAATCTCCGAGCATGCCACTGTACTGGACCGTACCGAGATAAGGGCCGGCGAAACAATGACTGGCAGACTTTTTCTTGCCACTCACCTTTAGCCTCTCCCCCGCTAATCGCTTCGCGGCGAGGGAGAAGAGACAATACGACAGTTATTGCTTCGTCGATCCTAAGTGGTCAGCAAGCACGCCCTGCCAGAAACCCACACCACCGCCATTGCACCAAGCTGTGACTTGTTTCCTGATCACAACGTTTGCACCGTCTTGTAGCATATCTGAAAGTCGCGGCATCTGCAAACGCTATACGGCTTTTCCAGGCAATTTGTGCATGAAAACCGACTCTCCCCCCTCCCGCGAATAGTAGTTCCCCCTATTGGGGTCGGTCCGGTCACTCGTTCGTCGGCAGGGCCCGTTGCCGTGACTCGGATGTTCTCAACGGCGTATGACACCGCGTCAACACGGTGTCTTTCATTCGTCTCGGTCCAACCCCAATTCTTAAGCGTCACAAAGCACCAGCCGGCGGCTTCAGCTACGGCCTGGAATGCGCATTTCGTTCGACCAGTGTCATTGTTTGGTCTGCGTCGCAACCAAAGAGGGCATGCATGAGCCCAGGGCTGCCCGCCGCCGGCCTTGTGCCGGTGGAAGGCACGTTTGCCAACTATTTGCGAAGAACGGAGATGTGTTCGGTCGAGCGGAGTGGGTGAATTCAGCCAGCACACAGCCGAGACCGAAACAGGCTGTGGTTTGACTCGGCCTCGGCCACGTGCCGGCCAAGTGGGAAACGATTTTGCTGGGCCGCAGTCTGTAAATGCATTGCCTGGTAGTTGCCAAACCCAGAACCACCGACGCGAGGTCGGTGGGGTGATTGGTAGTCAGCTAACAAGAGTACACCACTCCGTTGATCGTTCGAAGAGATGCGCGAACCGTGCGCGGATCTTACACACCAAACATTTGCCACAAGCCCGACGGAGAATGCCAGATTGTGGGTGGGGACAAGTGCTGAAGCAGCGGGCTGATGGGGGCAAACCCAACCGCATCAGCCTTTGGCTGACAGGTCTTTCTTCCAGGCTGACATGGCCATTGTCAGTTCGGACGAGATCTTGGTGAAGCGGCCCTTCAAAGCCATCGCCTCCGTCGCCTCGTCCCGGCGACCGGCAAGAGCCAATCCAAGGACTTCGGCGGCTGCCGCATGGAATTCGGCGTGCAACGCCGTCACCTTCTGGCAGTGATCTCGCGCACGCTCGGCCGACGAAAGCGACCGCAACCATTGGCCGAATTCGCAACCGTCGTCGCGAGCGACCGACGCCACGTTCCATTCGCTGGCGCCCGCGTCCACTGCCAGTCTCAAATAGTGCTTCCATTTCGCGTGTTTGGCAATCGCTTCGTTGATTTTCGCGATGTCGGTCATGGCGTTATCTCAAGCAGAACGGTGATGGGGAGTGGTGGCTTTCATTCTAACGCCGTGCCTGCCCTGGTGCCACGTTGACTTTCCACCGAGCCGCCGCGGACCGCCCGCTCGGTGCCCCACGACCGCCGGTGGATATTACCACCGTGTCATGGCGGCGCGTTCCAGTGTCAGCACGATGCCGCCGTTATGGAACACGGTCAGCGTTCCGGTGGACTGGCTGACGGTGATCGCCATGGCCCGCGTGTCGGCCGTGATCCCCGCCGCCACCTGGTGTCGCGTTCCCAGCCCTCCCGGCAGATCGGTCACGCGCGTGTCGGGGGCCAGATAGGTACCGACTGCCAGAGCGGTGCCGTCGTCCTGAATGATGAAGGCTCCGTCGAGCAGCGCGAACTCTTTGATCGTCTCGGCCAAACTGGGGTCAAGCACATTGCGCAGTTGGCGCGGGATACCGTAAAAAGGATTGAGGATCAGCTGCTGTGCGTGTCGCATCACGTTGCGCGTGTCTCCGATCACGAACATCGCGCCGATCGGCTGCCCCTCGCGTCCCTCGGACGCGAGTTCCACGGCCAGACATAAAATCCGCAACAAGACGGCCGGTGAAATGTCGGAGGATCCTTTCTCTTGCCGGCCGGAAAACATGGCCCGAAAATGGGCCTTGGGCTCGGTCACCGTGACGTTGTCCAGCTGAGGCCCCGGAGGACCCGTCACGCAGACAACGTTCGTCCGACCAGTAACCAGTCCGTCGGCCGCCGCCAGCAGCAAGCCCAGATTGGCGCGGTCCATGCGCGACAGGCTCTGGTGCGGGATGGCGTACAGATGCGTGTCGGCCCGCTCCACCTGCAACTTGTCGGCGCTATCGGTCGTCACCAGCAACAGACGGCGCGTCCAGTCCGCCAACGACTCCCAGGGCACGCTGTTGCAGCGGTCGACAGCCAGCAACAATGCCTGGGCATCGAGCGCCACGGCCAGTTGCGCCGCCTGGCTCACGAGAATGACATTCAGTGGCGGCAGTTCGCGCCGCGCCGGGATATGACTGACACTCTTGCGCCGGGCACGCTCGTGCAGCAGCCATTCGATTTCTGCCGGGTCACGAGCCGCGGTCAGCGACTGCCGTAGCTCTTCTGACTCCAGCAACTCGGCAACTCGGGCCAGAATTTGAAGATGCGTGCGATGCCGTTTCTTGCCGACCACCAACAACGCGATCAGGTGTACGATATCCCCCGCCGCACCGTACTGCACTCCCGTTCGGCTGCGCCCCGAACACAGTCAGGAAGCTCCCGTCCCAGGCGATCGCGGCATGCGGCAAGGCAATGTCCTTCGCGATCACCGTCTGTGCGGCAGCCTCTCGCGCTTCAATGGCTTCTACCACATCGACGGTCGCGAGCCCCTGATCCTCCCAGTTGCCGGCCCGCACCAGTTCTTCGATCGCCTCGCTGCGCGATGTGGCCACCAGTTCGACAAACCGCATGCGGTCCAGAAGAACTTCAACTTCCATGGCACCAGCCCTCATCTGGTTCGCCCGCGTCGTCACAGCAGGAAATCGACAGAACCCGTCCGGACGTCATACATGGCTCCCACAAGTTTGACCTGGCCATCCCTCTCCAGCGTTGCCAGGACCCGGCTCTCGGCACGGATCTTGCCCAGCGTGTGCAACACATGAGCCCGATAGATTTCGTCGATGCGGGCTTGTTGGGTCTCCGTTTCCATCTCGCGCCACCCCTGCAATCGTCCGGGATCGATGGACCTCTGAATCTCGCGCACGACGGGCTCCAGATGCGTGCATTCGCGCAGCAACTGCTCGTTGCCTTGCGCCAGAAACGCGTTGACCGCCATCCTCACCACGGCGCTGTCGCTGTGGCCCATGACCACGATCAATTTGGCTCCGGCCACGGCGCAGGCATATTCGAGGCTGCCCAGCACGCCCAGGCTGACCAGGTTGCCCGTGATCCGAGCGCAATAGATCTCCCCCAGTCCGACGTCAAAGATCAACTCCACCGGAGTTCGCGAACTGGCACCACTCAACACGATCGCCAGCGGATGCTGACCAACCTCCGTCGCTTCCAACTGGCGCGTTAAATCACGCGTCAAACGTTGGCCCGTGCGGAATCGTTCGTTGCCCTCCTGAAGGACCTTCAGCACCGTGTCCGGGGTCAGGCTGGCTTGCAGTTCACGCGTGGTGTAGTCCACATATTGGACGCGGTCCGCCAATTGCTCGTAATGGTCTTTCAAGCCAGCCATGCTCACCTGTACCCCGCGGGCCGGCGCGGTTTCCTCAAGGTACTCCCAGATCAGGTCCTGCACGTCCGAGTCGATGTAATCGGTGTTACGGGCATCGATCATCACGTGACCGCCGTGGGGCACCGCGTCCAGGGCTTGGGACAAGGCCGCACGATTGAGAAAGCTGACCTGGTTGGCAAGCTCGATGCGGACCACCTCGCCCCCCAGATGTCGCTCGACGAACTGGGACAAGGGACGTCGAAGATTGCTGCGCAGAATGAACAGAATGCTGAACCCCAGACCGATCAAGATCCCGACCAGCAGGTCGGTAAACACAATGGCCGTGATCGTCACAATGAACGGCAGGAACTGATTGAGCCCTTCGCGCCACATCTGTTTAAACAGTTTGGGTTTGGCCAGTTTGAACCCCGTGACGATCAAGATCGCGGCCAGGCAGGAGAGGGGAATCCGGTTGAGCCAGGTGGGCAGCAACACGACGCACAACAGGAGCAAGGTACCGTGGACGATGGTGGCCAACTTCGTCTTGCCGCCCGAGTTGATGTTGACCGAACTGCGGATGATCACCGATGTCACCGGCAAACCGCCGATCAGGCCGGCGGCCATGTTCCCCACCCCCTGTGCAATCAGCTCCCGGTTCGTGGGAGAGAGGCGTCGCTGGGGATCGAGTTTGTCCACCGCTTCGAGATTCAAGAGCGTCTCGAGCGAGGCGACCGCCGCGATCGTCACGGACGCCTGGAGAAGTTTGGGGTGCGTCACAGCCGAGAAGTCCGGGAACTGAAGATAATCGAGAAAGCCCCGCAGGCTCTCCGCGACCGGCACTTGCACCAGGTGCGTCGTGTCGATCATCCAGCGGCCCCCCAGCTGCGCGAACAGCAGGCTGAGCCCCAGCCCGGTCAGCACGACGGCCAGCGGTGCCGGGATGGGCGATTGTTTGAGCGCTCGAGTCCTCTCCCATGTCAGCAGCAAGATGAGAGACGCGATGCCCACCACGGCGGCTCCGGGGTGGAGGTCGAATAACACTTCGCCGAGTTCGGAGAACGTGTTTTCCTGGTCGGGTTGCTGGAACGACATCTCCCCTTCGAAATCCATGTCGTGGCCCAGCAGGTGGGGAATCTGCTTGAGAATCAGAATCACGCCGATGGCGGCCAGCAGACCCTTGATCACGCTCGAGGGCACGAAGTCGGCGATCGACCCGGCTCGCACGATGCCCAGGATCACCTGCAAGATGCCGGCAAAAAACACGGCCAACAGGAAGGCCTCAAAGGAACCGAGCATGACAATCTGGGCTGCCACTACGGCCGTCAACCCGGCAGCCGGGCCGCTGACGCTGGTGTGCGATCGGCTGATCGCCCCGACCAGGATGCCACCCACAATTCCCGCCAAGATGCCGGAAAACAACGGCGCATTCGAAGCCAGAGCCACGCCCAGGCACAATGGCAGCGCGACCAGAAACACGACCAGTCCGGACGACAGGTCGGCGATCACCGTGGAGCGGTCAGTCGTGGTGGATTGCTGCATGGTTTCCATTCGTCAATTTGCCGCTCTGCGGCCGAAGTCCGTGACCTGCTCGCGGGTCAGATGTTCGCGTCCGGCACGTGAATCATCCGGGTGGGTGGTTGTCGTCGAAGACATGGTACTCGTCTCGTTGTGATACATCCAGCCGTGCAAAAAGCATGGTGTCCGCAAGCAGGCATTTTGCTATCGCCAGCCAGGACTCCGCCCGGGAAATCCGAAGTAGGAAGTACCTTAGTCCAAAACAGCTCGCGAGCGCCAGCCAAGATCATGCTTCCCAGCCGTATAGGTGGCTGGAAAGGCGGACCGACAGATCAACCGTGAGGGGAAATGGAACCGTGGGTCCGCTCTGCCATCCCTCGGGAACCGGGGAAAAGGAACTTCGCATTTTTCGTCCATGGGTGGCACTTTCCTGAGCGCGGCGAACACTCGAAAAAATAGCAAGCCGCTCGTTCAGCCAGTGCCACCCGTGGCAGCAAGTGCCGAAGCTATTTTTCCCGCGATCCTAAGCCCAAACGCTTCAAGGAGAAACTCGACTCGACGGTCATGGGTCCGTGTTCAAGTCACTCCCGAGCAAAGAAAGAAGCGGGCTGTCTGTGAGGAGCTCCTCCAGTTCGGACTCGCTGATCGGCGCGGGAGATTCCGCAGCCGCAATGACAGAAATGTTTGTCACCGGTGCCGTGCCGATCGGCAGCTCGACACTCAGCTGGACGTCTGGGGTCGTTGGGGCCCGGTCCGTCTGGCCAACTTTGCTGGCCGCGGGGCCAACGACCACCTTTGCGCCACCAGCGAGGGGTGGGAGATCGACTAGCCCGGCTCCGAATGCAGGTTCCGCAAACGGGGCAAGGAAATTCACGAGCGCGACGTTCAATTCGGGAAATTGGAGTCGCGCCGACGTAAAACCCCAGCCAACATACTGGTTAACAGGCGTTACCACGCCGGTCGCACGATAGCTGCCGGTTTCAGAGACCATCTCTGAAACAGGAAACGGCTCGTAGTCCACCACTTTCGCAGCGGCGATTTCTTCCGATTCGGGTAATGGTGCAACCGGGCCCTTAGGAATCGCGCTGTCGCAGTATGAGGCAGTCTCTGTCCAAGGCGATCCAGCAATCTCGATCTGAACTGATCCGTATTGAATTCGATCCAATGGCACCGTCTCATTCCAACCATGAACGAGCACTTCGTTGGCGGGCAGCAGGTCGGCCGGATCAGCTGAAAACATAAGGCTTCCTGGCGCTACTGCAACAAACGGTATCTGCATCAGCAACAGAGGGCCGCTTCCCGGAGCGGCCATGCTGCCCACGGCCCCGATCTCGTCGAGTACGCCACCTGCCCCACACGATGCCAGATGCATATTTGGAAATGGCTCGCCAAATTCGGGCGATCCCGTCGGCATCGCCAGATCGCTGTTGAACAAAACGTCTAACATGGCAGCAAATACGCCCAACGCTTCCGGACGCAGGTCCTCGACCAATACTCGCAGAAATAGCTCTTCGCCGGTGTTGAACGAAGACGCGACCTCTCCGGTCGCATCGGAAACCTGCAGATGAAATGCCACGACGGGGTCGGCCTGCGAAGTCGCCGCATCCGCAGATAATTCCCCAACGATCGTCGACAGCACGGTCCTCGATTCAAGTCTCTCGAACTGCAGGCGGCGGGGTTTCATGTTCGATCGCTCCGATGCGACAGGCCGTCGTCGGGATATTGAGAGTGGCAGTCAACCATTGTTTCCGTCATCGCTGCGAGCGGCAAGCAAAAAAGAGGGATCAGGTGCGGCCTGCCAGGAAAACTACAAGCCCCACGAAACCGCCTTCTACGTCGAGTCCCTGCTCCCCATATCTCACAAGACGCGTTTAGACCGTAAATCCGAACGGTGTTGCGGTCGTTCTTTTGGTTACCCTCAGGAAGCTGCTGAAAAAGTAGGTCCCGGCTGCCCACGCGGGACGTTGTCGCGTCGAGAACCACTGGTATTCGAGGTCCCGCTCGGCAAGCGGGACCTACTATCGGACCATCGAAGCTACTATTTCAGCAGCCTCCTCACGGGGGCGTCGAACCGATTCGGAAGTCGTCTCTCAACGCTCATTCGCGGCCGGAGGGAGGGGAAACCACGACAATCGA
Source organism: uncultured Planctomycetota bacterium (assembly GCA_963700575.1). Taxonomy (GTDB): domain Bacteria; phylum Planctomycetota; class Planctomycetia; order Pirellulales; family Pirellulaceae; genus JAJRVM01. Next base: position 65,232 of record CAVOYC010000026.1, read on the forward strand.
TGTCATGGGTCGCATGGATCGCGGCGTGATGAGTCGTCGCTGGCGGGGTCGTACCGCCGAACGTCGGTCCCTATACAAAACGGGCCGATTTCACGGTCGGCGACCCCCAGAAGTCGCCAGCCCAGTGTGTAAATTAAAGTTGACTTTGTGTAAAGTAAACTGTACATTACGCGCAGACCGCTGGGAGGCGAGGGCATGATGCTGGGAAACCATATACGGCGCTATCGGTTCGAGCAGGGCGAGATGACCCAGGAGGCCTTGGCCCGGGCGGTCGGCGTGACTCGACAGACGATTCATTCGGTGGAGCGTGGAAAGTTCGTCCCTTCCGCGCTGCTGGCCTTCAAGATTGCACGCACGTTCCACGCAACCGTGGAAGAGGTTTTCTTCCTCGACGAATCCATCCCTGCCGGTAATGGTGAGTAAGATGAAGAATCGAATGCGGATCGCCACCAGCTTCATTCTGATGTTAGGACTTCTGGCGACAAGCGGCTTTGTCTACAGCATGCTCGCATTACGTTTCTATCGCGAGCAACTTTTTCTGGAGCGCGAGACGCTCAACGGTCCCGGTTTGATCGTCCTGAGCAGTTTTGGCTTGGTGCTGCTGTTCGACATCGCGTCGTTCATATGGGTGTTGATCCGTCATCGGCGGATGCCCAGTACATGGAACATCGCGATGCTGCTGATCGGTACTCTCTGTTGGATCCTTCTGATTGTCGACAAGGTGATGATTGATGAACTGGGTCGGGAGTATCGATTGGGCTGGGAAACTCGCGGCGAGCTGATCATTCTATACGGGTCGATGACGATTCAGTTCGCGTATTGTGCAGTGGTGTTGGGAACTATCCTCTGGGATCACCGACACACTCAGGCTGCAGGGAATGCGTACCTGGGCTTGCGCGACGAAAATGTGTTCTTGATGGCACAGATCATGGGTATCATGGCCGGCGCGATCGGGATATGGATGAATTACACTTTCATCCAACGTCAGGTCTATCTGTCGGGCGTCCTCATTCTGATCCCCTTCTACATTTTGGTTTTTATGCCGTACGCCCTGACCGTGCTCTACTGGCTGATGCTGCACTTTGGCGAGCGTCTGTCGCAATGGTATGACGAGAAACAGCGGCGCGACCTGGGCAGTGCCGGACTAGTTACTTTGGTGCTTTCCGTTCCCGGAATGGCGTGTCTGTTTTTGGCGTCTGAACCGCTCAGTGTGCTCTGGTTCCCACATTTCCTTTTCCTGCTGCTGCTGCTGTTCTCGGCGAGTACTCTGATCTTTTTCAAATACGCAGCGTGAATCACGCGGAAGGGCTCCCGCTCTCAAACGCGGAACTGCTCGCCACCGGCCTCGTGCCGGTGGAAGGCCCGTTTGACAACTACCTGGGTCCGCGCAAACACGGGGCGGTCGAGTGGAGAGGGTGAATTCGACCGGCACGTCGCCGAGACCGAAACAAGCCGCGGTCTGATTCAGCCTCGGCGACGTGCCGGCGGATTGGAGACGTTTTTGCTCGGCTGCGGTTTGTGAACGTACTGCCTGGTAGTTATCAAACCCGCAACCACCGACACAAGGTTCGGTGGGGTGTGTAGTTATCAAACGCGGAACTGCTCGCCACCGGCCTTGTGCCGGTGGAAGGCCCGTTTGACAACTACCCTGGCCGGCGTGAACCGTGGTCGGTCGAGCGGAGGTGGTCCGTTCAATCGGCACTCAGCCGAGACCGCAACAACCCGCGGTATGATTCGGCTGGCCGTCGGAAAAAGAGAAATGGCAGTGCCCCGAGGGACATCCGCTGACCTGGATAGGCAAAGAGAAACGGATTCAAACAGGCGGGGAAGTCAACAGCATGCATCATTATCGCTGCTCGCCGGAGTTTTGCCAAGCGTGTCCTCGACAGGCATCGTGCACCAAGAATCCCGCACGCGGACGTGCCGTGAAGAGAAGCGAACATGAAGACTTGGTCAACGTGCACTGGAACGCGTATGGAGACGCCACAAGCCAAAGCGATCTATCGGCTCCGCAAACAAACCGTGGAAATGCAATACGCCGACATGAAACAGAACCGCAACTTCCGAAGATTATCTGGACGCGGTTTGACGTGCGCACGAATCGAAGTGGAATTGACCAAACTGGTCTACAACCTGATGATCGTCGAGCGAGCGCTCAGAAACCGCAGGGAGGCCAAGCCAGCCACTGAAAACACCTACGTTGCTGCCAGCTGAGCAGCCAGACAGCCTCTAAACGTCGGGGCAACTGCCAATACCGTGGAATTAAACGATGATAGCATCCAACGGCAAACCAGATATTGCGCCAGCACGACCATGTTGGCACAACAACTCGTATCGCAAACCTAATTGGCAGTGCTTCGTTGATCGGTATTGGGGCTAATACTGTTTCCTGGTGAATGATCGTGGATCGGCTTGTCAAGACTCACCAACACCTTGCGCGAGCTTGGCCCACCCTACGTAAATAATCCGGATTAGGCCTGCGTATCGATTCCAATGCCGGTATTTGTGGCGGAGCCAGTTGCTCCCGGCCCCGCAACGTTGTAGCGGGCGACCAGATTCGCTGAAGCCTTGAAGATTGATTGGGAGAACAGAAGACTGGACGAGCCGGAGTCGAATTCTCCAACCAGGTGGGTGAGCGACTGAATGACTTGAAAACGGAGTTTGAGCAACACCGAGTTGGAAGAGGATCTGACTTGCTCATCGGCCGCCGGCTGAGCCGTGTCGGTTTGTGCGGCCACTTCCGGTTCAGCTTGCGCGGCTACTGGGCTGTTCTCGGAGACCAGTGTTTCTGATGGCTCGACATTCGCCGCCAGGTCGTTGGTGGCGGGCGAAGCGACATCTTGCGGCGACGCTTCTGACGCTGGTTCTGATGTGAGGATCACTGGTGGTAGTGGTTCGACCGGGATCGGTTGGACCGCGACAGGTTGGGCTGGATCCGCCGCGACATAAGCTACCGGTTCGATCAGATCGGCTGCGGGTGCGGGCTGTGGATCGGCGGTGATCGGCAGCGGTGTACCGCTGATGGACCCGGCCAGTTCGTTGAACGCTTCGACGATTCCGGCGATCAGTTGGTCGCCGTCCAGCGGGTTGTTCTCCAGGAACAGCGAGGTGGCTTTATCGGTCACCTTCTGGAACAACTCGAGTGCTTGAGCGATGGCACTTTGCGCTTCCGAGGGGATTTCTGGATCCTCTGCCAGTGGCGACACTCCCGACGAGACATCTTGTTGCAGGATAGACACGCGTGCCTTGACACGAATCTTTAACGACTGCGACTGTGTGTCGCCGTCGCTGGTCTGCGAGTATTGCAGATTGGCTTTGGCACGTATGCGGATCTGGGTTCCATCGGCGGCCTGGAAATCGTACGCGAAGCGGAGTTTCGTGTTGGCCCGAATGCGAAGTTGACCGTCATCCGTTTCTTTCACCTGCCAACGGGCGCGGACTGCTAAAGCAGTTCGCTGAAAAACCCCGTCATCAACGGCTCGTGATTCGGGACTCGAGATCGACAGCACGTCCGGTTCCGCGGAAATGGCATTAGCTGCCACGGGCAACGCGTTGGATGAAGCCGTCGTCACAGATTCCGAGACGGGTACAAGAGATCGATGATTTACCGCAATCGCGTTGACAGCCGATAGCATGGTCTGTGGGCCTTTTGCATGAATTCGCGGAGTTCACTTTCTTGCTCATCGACCTCCCACAGACGATGCTGAATCAGATTAGATTGATGTGTCACATGTTGGTCGCAGTTTTCGCTACGCGATCCGCAGAATCCGCACAATGGGCGTAACCAATACTTCCAAGCAGGTTCGCAGATCATACGCCTGATCTGCACTTTGTGCGCGGTGCCTCTCTGTCTATTCCGGATTCTCGATCATCATGGGCACATGCATAGTCGTACAGCGCCAGTTTGCAACAGTGGATGGGCGTAACTCGTATCTCCGTAACAGATCCTCGCCACCGGGCTCGTCCCGGTGGGTCTACGTTTGCTGACTACTCTCGGAGCCGAAAAACGCCCCTTCCCGCCGGCCATCGACGCTTCCGGCGGCGATGGCCGGCGGGAAGGAAATTCATGGGTGGCCGAGATCGACGCTAGTTGCCAAACGCTCTACCACCGGGACAAGCCCGGCGGCGATGAAGCTCGTGCTTTTAAGGCCTTAAGATGATCGAAAATCTGAAAGAGGCGAGGTCCAATTGGAGTGCGGGAGCTGACGCGGATGATCGATGAGTCCGAGGAATTCTTCGAGTCTCCGAGAGCTTCTGAGAAGTTATGAGAGGCTGACGCGCAGATGGCCCGAACCACCGCGCCCACTTCCGCTGGGCTTGTCCCAGTGGGAGTGACAACTGGCCAGCTACATGCGGCACCGTGAGTATCATCTCTAGCATCACTTTCTTCTGCTCTCCGCCGGGCTTGTCCCGGGGGGAGTAACGACTGTCGCCGGTGCTAAAGCGTGAAAGTCGCGGCTTCCCCCGCTCGCGTGCCCGGCGGAGAGCAGGGGATGTGTGTCGCGGACCTGTAGCAGACCTGTAGCAGACCAGTTGTGATCCCACTGGGACATGCCCAGTGGAAATCGGACTGATCCCACTGAGACATGCCCAGTGGAAATCGGACTGATCCCACTGAGACATGCCCAGTGGAAATCGAACTGATCCCACTGAGACATGCCCAGTGGAATCGGACTGAGACATGCCCAGTGGAAATCGAACTGATCCCACTGAGACATGCCCAGTGGAAATCGAACTGATCCCACTGGGACATGCCCAGTGGAAATCGGACTTGTGGTTCATGACAAGCCATGCTCTTCCAGGCAACTTCTCACTCGGTTTCCGAGTCTGCCGTGCCGTTGCGATCGGGCGGCTCGACACCTAGCAGGTGCCGGACCAAAAAGTCCCGCCGCCGCCGGTCGCCGTATCGGCCGCCGTCGCCGTGGCCGGCACCGGGGATCACGAGCAACTCGAAGTCCTTGTCCGCCTTGATCAGCGCGTCGACCAGCCGCATCGTCGATTCGGGCGGAACGTTGTTGTCCATTTCGCCCACGATCAACAGCAGTTTGCCACTGCAGTCGGTGCGCGTTCTCGATGTTCGACGATGCGGCGTATTGCGGGCCGACTGGATAGCCCATCCACTGTTCGTTCCACGACGCCTTGTCCATCCGGTTGTCGTGACAGCCGCAGGCGGAGACGGCGACCTGGTAGAAATCGGGGTGGAAGAGCAGCGCCACCGGCCGCATTCTGTCCGCCCGCGGACCCGCCATAGATTCCCACCCGGGAAAGGTCATACCAGGGATACTTCGTGGGCCACCGCTTTGTGCCACAGGATGCGGTCGGGGAACCCGGCGTCCTTCAAGTTCTTCCAACACACGTCGTGGAATGCCTTGGAGCGGTTGGCCGTCCCCATGCCGTCGATCTTCACGACGACGAAACCCAGGTCGGTGAGCGCCGCGTAGCGGCGGGCCGGACTGAACGTTTTGGGCACATACGAACCTTGTGGGCCGGCGTAGATGTCTTCGATGACGGGGTATTTTCGCTGCGGGTCAAAGTCGCGTGGCCGGCAGATGATGCCCCAGATGTCCGTCGCGCCATCGCGGCCCTTGGCGGAAAATACTTCGGGAGGCAGCCAACCTCCCTCTTGCAGAGTGCTGATGTCGGCACGCTCTAATTCGCACATCAGCTGACCGTCGCTGGTGCGCCGCAGTTCATGGATCGGCGGCAGGTCCACTCGTGAATAGGTGTCGATCAGGTACTGTCGATCAGGCGAGAATTGAACGCTGTGGTTGCCGTTTCCTTGGGTTAAGGCGACAAGCTCACTGCCGTCGAAGTTGACGCGAAAGTAGTGCACCAAGTAGGGATCTTGATCCGCGAATTTCCCGCTGGCGCGGAACCAGATCTGTCGCTTTTGTTCGTCGATTCGGTCAACGCCACGTACGACATAGTCGCCCTTGGTAATCTGGTTCCTGATCTGTCCCGCCTCGGCATCGACCAGGTACAGGTGCCGCCAGCCGTCGCGCTCTGAAACGTAGATTAACGCATCGGTTTCATCCAACCATGTGACCATCCGCACGCCCAGTCCTTCCGTGTGCGCCGTCCAAATGAACGTGTCGGTGGTTTCATCGATGATGTTGCGTGATTCACCCGAATGTGAATCGATCTCGATGACGCGAAAACGCTGGTGGCCGCGGTCCGTTTTCTCATAGGTGAACCGGCCGCCGTCGGGTGTGAAACGCAATCGCGGACGACCGAAATCAATCCGTTCGACCTCGGGTTTGATCTGCTTCCTTTCGTCGGCGTCGAACAAATTCAACTCATAAATCGGGTACTTGTCACCGGGCAGCATATAAGGTCGCGTATGCAGCTTGGCGCGGCCACCTCCGCGCGGTGACGACTCGATCAGATAGACTTCTTTTTCTTCACCCGGTTCCACCCGCCAGGCAATCAGGGTCTGTGAGTCGGGTGCCCATTGCAGCTGTTCGTAGCTGTTTCCTTGCTCGCCATCCTTGCTGAGCTGAATTTCCGCCTGGCCGGTGACAGCCTGCACGAAGACGTTGTTGTCGCGGACAAACGCTCGCCAATTTCCATCCGGCGACGTGTCGCGGCGGATGCGAGGCGATCGGCGGTTGCGCGCTCGAGGGGGTGGTTGCCCGTTGATAATCGCCTCGTCGGGTTGTTCATCGGCCTGAAACAGGGCCAATGTCTTTCCGTCGCGGTCCGCGACCAGCCACACATGACCAGCGTACGTGTGCTGGCGGCGTTCTTCACCCGCGGCCAGCTTTCCGTAGCTCCGTCGCTGGCCGCTCGAATCCAGCCAAAACAATTCCACTTCGCCAGCCGATTGATTGACGAACACCAGTTCTGTCTCCGGCCCCGTGCGCGTACTGGCTCGCGGCGCGTCTTCCACTGGCAGGGCCGGTCGCCCCTCGTCGCGGCTGCGCTGGCGAGTCTCGAGGCGAGTCAATTCGTAGGTCTGCAATTGACAGAGCCAATCGCTGCCGGCGGCGCGGAAGCTGAGCGTGTTCTGCGTCGTGTCGAACTCCAGGTCGGTCAACGCCAGACGCTGCGCCTGCACGTCGCTGGTACCCGCCCCCACCAAGGCCTTTGCCAGCCGGTCGTGATCGAACGCTTTCTGCCGCACGCCATTTGCCGCGTCCACGAGGACATATTCGGACTTGCCATCGACCAGATCGTTGCGGTACCAGAAACGACGGTTATCGGCCGACCAGTGTGGCGTGATGCGAGCCTTGTGCACGCCAGCGCGGGAATCGGAGCGTCGTTGACGCTGTTGTGGTGACTCGTCCGCGCGTATCGTGCTGCTGACTGCCTCGGCCAGATCCGCATCACTCGCTCTGATGGCGATTTCAGGCGCGCAGGCGCACACCATGCAAGGGTTATGAGCCAAGATCGGATCGACATAGATATATTCCTCAGAATGTGTCTGAAAAATCGAATTCACTCTCGCGCTGAGCGGGAGGGTCGGACGCGAGAGCGTCCGGGGACAATCCCCCCTCTCCGGCCCTGACGGGCCGACTCTCCCCGAGGGGAGAGTAAATTTCAAGACACGTTCTCAGACAGCCGCGGCCTTCTTGGTTAATCACCTGTCGGGATTGCCGCTTTCGTCCGTTGGATAGACGAGCTGCAGCTTGCGTTTCACGTGACTTTGAGCAGACAGCTTCCAGACGCCATCGTGCCTCACCAATATAACTTGGACCGCATCTTTGATGGAAGGCAACACCTCATCACGATCGACCTTGACCGTCAATGTAGCAGCATCACGGTGCTGTTCGACGCGCGTGACGTCACCCGGGACGAGTATCCACATCGGGTAGATCTTAGCACACTTGTCTTTGCCCCACATCGCCCTAAAAAGCTCGCGACCTTTCAGGCTTTTCAGTTCCGGCGTCAGGGCCAACCCGCGTGTTGTGTGGTCGAGCAGCCGCTGCGTCTCCGGTTCGATCCGATCATAGAACGCGTCGAGACAATTGTCGTGGTACAGACTGACGATCTCCTGATACGCGGCGATGATCTCGTCGTCGTTGTGGGAGCACCCTCCCACCACGGCCAGCAGTATTACTAGCGGAAAGTACAACGAAAAGGACCTCTTGTGACGTGTGACCATGGCCGTATCTCCTTTTTTGAAACCGTCACTTCACATTCCAGCGTGCCGGGAACCGTGCTCGTCCACGTACGTTGCTGACCGCAATCCTCAGGTAGTTCGTCGCCGACCCACTCGTCTTGGACGCGCACTGCCGAAGCGGCGGAAACCGGCCCGCAAGGACCGGCCGCATCGAGGCGGGCAGCGCACGGGGGCCATGGCCGCCACGTTCCGCACAGAACGCTGATGTCACCCTGCCATTGTGAGGACAGGTACTTAGAGAATCCATCGCGTCTTGCTGTAGGACACGAGAAAGGATGCTGTCGCGAAGCGTACTCGCCCCGTGCTTTAGCGCAGGGGTCTGCCTGCTCGCCACCGGCCTTGTGCCGGTGGGAGGCTCGTTTGAAAACTACCCTGGCCGGCGTGAACCGTGGTCGGTCGAGCGGAGGTGGTCCGTTCAATCGGCACTCAGCCGAGACCGAAACAACCCGCGGTGTGATTCGGCCTCGGCAATGTGGGCGCCGGGTTGGAGACGTGCTTGCTCGGCCGCCGTTCGTCAATGTATCGCCTTGTAGTTGTCAAACCCCCTAACCACCGACGCGAGGTCGGTGGGGTGCTTGTCTTCTGTCAAACCCCCTAACCACCGACGCGAGGTCGGTGGGGTGCTTGTTTTCTGTCAAACCCTCTAACCACCGGAACTGCCATACGCCGGCATGAGGCAGAACGGCAACTTCCGAAGATTATCTGGACGCGGTTTGACCCGCGCACGAATCGAAGTGGGATTGACCGAACTGGTCTCCAACCTGATGATCGTCGAGCGAGCGCTCACAAACCGTAGGGAGGCCAAGCCCGACACTGAAAACAGCTACGTTGGTGCCAGCTGGCAGCCAGACAGCCTCTGAACGTTGGGGCTAATGCTACTTCGCTGAGAATGATCGTTGGTGGCTGTCAATAACGCGACGCCTCTCCTTTGGCAGGCTTCCTCAAGCTACCGCTTTGCCGGTAGTATGTGAACGGAACAAACTCCCTGCCTCGTTGAGTCAGACATGAGTACGAAGGACGAGCCGCGAATGAACAGCGAATTCTTTCGTTTTGGCCTGCGTCAATTTCTCCTGCTTATGGCGGTTGTTGGAATCCTCTCCGTCCTGGTTGCACCGAAGTTGCGACAGGCTCACATGGGACGACGTGTTCAGGCGGCCAACGACGAGATGTTTGCTGCCTTGGCTGCGAACGATTTTCATGGGGTCGCCAAGGCGATTGCCGCAGGAGCCGACCCAAGCGCGGAATCCGCGGGGATTCACACCACTGAGCTACGCGTTGAAGGCCTCAGACATTCCACTCCTCGACCTGTTGCTCGCATCGGGGGCGAATCCGGACGAGGTATTCGGAGACCGTGGCATGTCGCCGCTGCTGTTCGCGGTAGACGCAGATGATCTCATTACGGCTCGACGTCTATTGGATGCCGGCGCGGATCCGAAGGGACTGCGTGATTGTCTGCTGCATGTCTGCATCGAGCACGGGTTCTTTGAGATGATGGAATTGCTGCTAGACAAGGGGGCGGACACCGAACATGAAAAGCACCTGCTGGGTACGCCGTTGCACGCGGCGATCGTATCTGCTCAGCCATCTGAAGTCAAAATCCGTTTCATTCGCGCACTGCTTGAGCATGGGGCCAGCGTCGATGTGAAGTCTCATGCAATCGATGCCATGGGGCTTGCGGTGCGCCACTCCAATGCCCGGGTGGGAATGCTTCTGCGGGAATACGGCACCCGTACACTCCGCGAGAAATGGCGGCGTTCAACCACCTGGAAGACCTGCGGCGCGTTGTGCAAGAGAATCCCGAAATTGTCAGCGAGCGGTTCGAGCCGGTCTATGCAGCAGGACCCGGTCAAGGCCCCACGTTGCTCGGCATCGCACTGGAACGTGGCTACCGAGAGATGGCTCTGTTCCTGATGGAGTCCGGCGCACCAATCGACGTCGTCGAGAACCTGGGATCCACGTTGTTACACAAAGCGGCACGCGGGGGCGATCCGGTACTGGTGCGGTTGCTTATTGCCAAAGGGCTGGACGTCGATGCCCGAGATAACTACCAGGACACGCCGCTGGGTGACGTGGCCGGAAGAGATTGTTGCGAGACGGTTGCCGCGTTGATCGAGGCAGGCGCTGACGTGAATGCCCGTGGCATGAATCAGCAAACACTCCATTGCACGCCGCCATCCGCGGAGATCGGATGGAAATCGTTCGACTATTACTTTCGCTGGTGCCGATCCGACGATCTCCGACAGCACCGGCAAGACCGCCTTGGACGTCGCGCGAGAACAACACCGGAGCTGACGGACCTACTCGAGGCGGCCGTATCGAACTACCGGCGGCGAACAAGAGTAGCAAAACGCACGTGGCAACTTTTCGCGTGCGATGCGGCTGCACAACTCGACGCCGACTGGGACCATCGTCTGAACCAAGGTCGATCCGGGGATGAACGTTTCCAGGATTCGCTCTGCTTTTGGCCAGCCGGGAAATTCGTTAAAGCAGGTCGGCCCGGGACTTCATGGTGCGGTAGCAGCCAGCTTGATCACGATTTGGGGATAGAGGCCCATTGAAACATCTGTCCCACCTGTTAGCGACTATCCAGTTGTTGCAGGATCTTTTCGTAACAGGCGTACCAATCGGCGTGCCAGGTGCGATGCGGTAACCTCATCACGGGCCAACCGGCACGCGACAGTAGTCGGTGCACGGCCAGGCGCGCTCGATCGTTCCGGAGTGTCGTCCGCGAAACCGTCACATAGAATGGCAAGTTGCCGATCCTCACGCGTGGCGACCACTGCAATGCGCACGCCGGCCGCTCGAAAGCTGGGCCAGATCTCGACTTGCTGCTTCTTGAGTTGTACCACCACCTGATGCTCAAAACCACTTTCGGTTCGACCGTCGCCGGGGCTGGCGGGCCAGTGCCCCTGGGCATGATGCAAATACTCGCGCAGCAGTCCGGCGGGGAGGTCGTCCACGCCGACCGACGTGACGAGTATCAATTGCTTGCGAGGGCGAGTGATCGCCACATTGAACAGGTTGGGATTCTCGAGGAAGCGGAGCGAAGCCGGATGGGACTGCGCGTCGATGGAAGTCGTGAAAATGACGATGTCTTTTTCATCGCCTTGCAGCGCATGTGCCGTGCCGACAACCATGCCATGCCGTTGGATCGTGGTCGCGGGGAAATCCTTGACGATCCGGTCGCGAATGGCGTCCACGTGGTCGCGAAACGGGCTGACAATTCCGATCGACCTGGCATCGGTCGAAGACGGTCTACGATCAACCAGTTCGGTGACGATTTCCAGAACGGCATCGACCTCCACCGGGTTCACGCTCGACTGGTGCAGACGCCGTCCGGACGTGTGCACGATGCGAATGGCCGATTGCGGAGTGTGACTTGGACGCCGGGTCATAATCCGCAAGTTTTCGTCGTAAAACATGCGGTTGGAGAAATCAATGATATGCGGGTGGGAACGAAAGTGCTGATCCAGCAGGAAGAAGTGGTCCTGGTCTACTGCATCCGCGGCGATGTCGAACAGGCTGCGGCGATATCGAAACCGCTCTTGCATCTCGGCGTTGAGGCCGCAGCTCACGAAAGCTGCCTGCTCGCGCGCTCGACTCAGGAAGCACACGTGCCGCAATTGATGGGGATCGCCCACAACAACGGCTCGTTTACCGCGCACTAGTGCCACCGAGGCCAGGGCCGGATCGCACTGTGACGCCTCATCAATAATCGTCAAGTCGAACATGGCGGGCGTCGCGGGCAGAATCTCCCCCAAGGTGCGGAGCGTGCTGCCCCAGGCCGGGAACGCGTCGAGCATCAAAGCCGAGTCGATGCTTTGTCTCAGCTCGCGCTTCAAATCGCGTCTGCGGCGGCGCAACAGTGTAGAGAGGCGTCGCAGCTGATTGCGCTGCTCCTGGTTCTTCAACAACTTGTTCAAACGTTGCTCGCGCGTCATCGTGAGCAGTTGCAGCGCACGGTTGCAGAGACATTGCTCGACCTCGGCAATTTCCCGCCACACGAGATCGGCGGGAAAAGGCGCTCGTAACTTCGATTCCACTTCCTGCACCGTGACGCGCTGGGCTTGGACCCGCAGCAACTCGTCCAACTCGTCCAACGAGCAGTCCCAGCCGGGGGGGGTCCGAAGCGAACGCATGGCGCGAGTTCGATGCCAACGGCTCCACCAGCGATGCATCCAGCCAGGATTACCGTCCAACGCCCTGCGCGCTCGATGCACCAGACGCTGGGCCTTACGCACGTGGCGGCCAGAGACCTCCTGGATCGGAAGTGAAGTCACCGACCGCAGACGTTCCAGCAACTGCCAGCTTTCGCTCCAGGCGAATTCCTGTTGCACGATTTTTTCGTAACGTCGCTCGAGATCTTCCAGTCGTTTCGCTAACTCCCGGTAATCGAAGCGCACTTGGGACAGTTCAGAAGAACGTGACGACAAAGACCGCTGTTTGGGTCCCGTCAGGCGGGAAATCTTCTTGGCCAGCGCGCGTTGTGCCGCACGGCCGCCAGACCGGGCGATGGCGAAACGCCCGGCGATCGATTCCACGTTGTCGGCTACAACCTGGACCGCTTTGTCCATTTGCGATGCGACCAGAACGCTTTCGCCGCGCAGCAACGCGTCCAAGACGATGGCCGTGATCGTGTACGACTTGCCAGTTCCCGGGGGGCCGGTGACGACTGTTAAGGATGACGTGCGAGCGCTGCGTACGATCGCTTGCTGCGCATCGGTTAACGGCAGCGGGAGGCGCATCTTCGAGAACCACACCACGCCTGGTTTCCGGTTCGGGTGGGTGAGCGCTGGCCGGATCGAACAGACTGCCAAACGCCGTTTGATCCAGCGGCATACTGGTCATGCTGTCCAATTCTCGCAACGCCGACAAAGCGTGTCCCGTGCGACGGCCAAGCACAATCGCCGTGGCGGGTAAGAGGTGGAACTGATCGTCCGGCGGAATACGGGGGAGGTAGAAGTCAATGATCTCAAGACGCTCTTTGCTGCCACGCTCCGTCTGCGGCTCGTCCACCGTCTGTGCCAAGAAACCCGCCGGCGTCTCGCCGCTGCTAGGGGGCTGCTGTTCAGGCTGAGTCGGCTTGGGGACGTCGGAACGTTGAGCCGTTTTGCGGGCAGATCGCGGGGCCGGGGGTTGGTCGGAGAGTGACAACTCGGTGGCAATCATCCGGAAGCCATTCCAGAAATCTCCGAATTCCCCCGGATCGATGGGAAAGTCCGGCACGATCTCGGCCAGTTCCCCCAGGCGATCCTGGAGGTCGTCGTCGGCGGCATCCAGCAACTCGCCGACCAGGCTGTAATTGACGGAAAACTCATCCTCCTCAGGCTCCACCACAACGCAGCCGTCCGACAACTGCCGCCGCAGCGACAGAGGGACCTCCAGCAGCGGCGCACAGAAGCGACGTTCCGGCTTGTCCGCTGTCTTGGGCCTGCGTCCGACCAGGAACAGCGCCGAGCATCAACGATACTTCGGATCCACCGGCCATGGTGCGCTTGGCCAGCTCCAGCGCGTCAGGATGCGACAGCCTCAGCGAGCTGGTCGTACCCAGCTGCTGTTGCTCCGCGGCAGAAAGCGGGACCAGAAACACGTCTTTCTGTTCCAGCACGTTGACCGCCCGAGCCCATTCCAGCTGGACTGCCAGACAATCACGATAGTACCGCACCAGCGGATAATGAATGTGCTGACAATGATCGGTCGTCTTGGTCCGCATGAACGGTTCTCGCAAAAAAATCCGTGGCCCGGCTCTGCCATAAACGGTCTTGGTATTCGCCCCGTGCTTCAGCACGTTGTCGGCGAGCCCATTTCGTACCGGTAGCCCCGTTGCACGGGGCTTCTCGCTGCTGTGGCTTGAGCCATCTCGTGGCGACTGAAGCCCTCACATCGAGAAAGCCCGTCAACGGGCTTTCGTTCCAGATAGATGGTACGCAGCGGCCCCCGACGTGAACGTCGGGGCTAGTCCCAATACCACTAAATTAAGCAAATTAAGCACGTGTGTCAGGCGCCGAGTAAAACCGATCCGATGTGGCCCAAGATCGAGCCCCGCTGGACGAATGATAGCTTAGTGATATCATATTGATAGCTCCAAGGGGAACGGCCCGTTGCGGCTCGTCGGCCATTGTCTGGACGGCGAGGCAGCTGGGCCCGACCTGTGAGCTTTCGGCGAGGGAGAAACCAAGATGAACCGTGAAAAACAGGTCCGAGTACTTCGAGGGTGGCTGGTGTTGCCCGTGACGATCGCCATTTTGGCGGGATCGGTCGGGCTGTGTTGGGAGTTCATATCGTCGTGTGTCGAGGCCAATCGTATGCATGCGCTGCCCAATTTCTGGTGGTTGGTGGGCGGTCTGCTGGTTCTGGGAGTGGGGATCTTCAGTTGTTTTGGGTTTTTCACGTTGGAGCCCAACCAGGGGCGGGTCTTGATGCTGTTTGGTGCCTACGTGGGGACCGTACGTGAGAGTGGCTGGTTATGGACGAATCCGCTCAACACGAAGGAGCGTATTTCACTGCGGTCGCGGAACTTCAACAGTGACAAGTTGAAAGTGAACGATCGCCGTGGCAACCCGGTGGACATCGCCGTAGTGGTGGTATGGCGTGTCGCGGACACGGCTCAGGCAAGTTTCGATGTGGAGCAATTTGAGCAGTACGTGGAAGTGCAGAGTGAATCGGCGGTCCGCCACTTAGCCAGTTGCTATCCGTACGACCAAGGCGAGGAGGACGAGATCACATTGCGCAGTGGTGTGGACGAGGTGTCGGGAGCGTTGTTGGTGGAGTTACAGGAGCGCGTCAGCAAGGCGGGCGTGTTGGTCGAGGAGGCTCGATTGACCCACCTGGCTTACTCGCCGGAAATCGCCGGCGCGATGCTCCGCCGGCAGCAGGCCGAGGCGATCATCGCGGCGCGTCAGAAGATCGTCCATGGGGCGGTCAGTATGGTGGACATGGCCTTGCAGGAATTGTCGCAGAAGAAGGTGGTGGATTTGGATGAGGAACGGAAGGCCACCATGGTCAGCAACTTGTTGGTCATACTGTGTGGCGAACACGAGGCCCAGCCGGTGATCAACACGGGAACGCTCTACGCGTGAGCAGGTGGCATGAATTCTCGAAAATCAGTGCTCATTCGGATCGATCCAAAACTGCACGAAGAGCTTGTGTCGTGGGCCCAGCAGGAGTTTCGCAGCGTGAACGGCCAGATCGAGTTTCTGCTGCGCGACGCCGTTGCCCGTCGGCGAGGGCGCGAAACGCTGGCCGACGACGGTGGTGATGCGGGCGATCAATCTCAGAGCGTGTCCTGAAATGGCCACACTGGTCGCGAAGCGACACAATTGGCTCCCTCTCCCGCGTGCGGGAGAGGGCTGGGGTGAGGGCTTCCTGCATTTCAGGACACGCTCTCAGAGATCGGACTGACCGGGGCCAGGAATTGCATCGAGGACAAGCCGCGGTGGGTCATCCCAGCAGTGGGAAAGAACCGCCAGTGTCCGCGCTCATTACGATTGATGCCGGCGAAATCGGCGCATAGAATAGTCAAGGAGGCATTCGAGGAGTAAAACATGGAAAAACGAACCACCGTCGAGATGCTGGAAGTGACCGACGCCGATGAACTGGCGCAGGCGCGAAAGCAACGCAAGCAGTTTGATCGCAATAGCGCTTGGTTGCAGCATAACATAGCGAGCATTTACACCCAACATCGCGGCAAATGCATTTGTATTGCCGGACAGGAGGTGTTTGTGGCGAACACCACCATGGAGGCGATTGCACAGGCTACAGCCGCCCATCCCGATGATGAAGGATGGTTTACGCGGTATATTCCAAAGGAGATGGTGGCCAGAATCTATGCGGTTTAGTGGTGAATGGCTTCAATGTGACGATGGGTTCATTCGGCCCGTCATTCGCGCAGAAATCTTGACGCGTGGCGGCCATTGGCGTGCGTTTGAATTGCTCGTGGATACGGGTGCCGACCGAACCGTGATTAGCGCCAACGTGCTTGATGCGTTAGATGTGGCAACGACGGCCCCCCAGGATCGGATTGGTGGCATTGGCGGACTCATTGATTCGGTGTTGATCAATACTCAGATCCGGTTGTCCCGTGATGATGGTCAGAAGACCGTTTTCCGCGGTGAGTATGCCGCATGCACGGATGTTGAAACCCTGGATATGAGTGTGTTGGGGCGAGACATTTTGCAGATGTTCGCGCTGATTGTGGATCGGCGGTCCGACGTGGTCATCATCATTGGCGGCCAGCATTCTTACACGATCCAGTTTCATGCGGCTGAATCATAACCGGCTCACTCGGTAGGCAGCCAACGGCTCGAATGGATGTCGGGCGACGCTGCCGTCCAAAACACGTACTCTGGCGACTTCTTTGATTCTCGCCGGTGACCCCCTCTTGGTGACCGTCACGCGCTCGCCCCAATAGCTGCTAACAGCAACACACGCTACACTACCGGGCTGCTGGTCCCGTTTCGAGAATAGCTGAGGCAACCCATGGTATTTCCCATCGGTGACGACAATAGCGATCGCGTTTCGTTTCCGGTCGTCAACGTAACCCTGATCATCGTCAATGTGCTGGTTTTTGTGCTATTGCAGGGGCTGGGGAGCAATCTGGATTTCACGTTCGCCTATTCCGCGGTGCCCGCCGAAATCGTTTCGGGCAAAGACGTGGTGACGGCCGACCGGACGGTTGAGATGAGCACCAGCGAGGGCCGGCGACAAGTCATCATTCCGGGGCTCAAGAAGACGCCGATCCCGGTCTATTTGACGCTGCTCACGTCGATGTTCATGCACGGTGGGATTGCTCATCTATTGGGGAACATGTGGTTTCTCTGGATCTTTGGTGACAATATTGAGCAGGATCTGGGCCGAGTGCGGTACCTCCTGTTCTACTTGCTGTGCGGCATTATCGCGTCTCTGACTCACGTTTTCATGAACGCCAATGGTGATGCCGCTCAGGTTCCCAGTCTGGGTGCTTCAGGAGCCATCTCGGGTGTCATGGGGGCCTACCTGGTGCTGCACACGCAACGTCGCGTGACGGTGCTGCTGTTTCGCATTGTCACGCAGGTGCCGGGTTTCGTGGCGGTCGGCCTCTGGTTTGCCTTCCAGGTTATCAGCAGTTTGGGCATCTTCGGTGGGATGGAAAGCGGCGTTGCCTACGGCGCTCATATCGGCGGTTTCGTCGCCGGTGCGGCCCTCGCCAAGCCCTTTATGATTTTGCGAGGCCACGGCACGACGAGAACGGCATGGCGCAGTCGCAACGAATTGGATACGTTCCGATAGTGTAGAAACGCCGGCCCGGGCCCTCTGCATGGCTGGAAACGTGAATTCTGTGTCCGCTACTGCTCTTTATGAGCTCCGGTCATTCATGCTGGGGCGGAGCCTTGGCCCAGTCTACTGCGTAGAGTTCTCGGCGGGTGCCCGCTTTTGCACACTCAGCTTCACTTCGTTACCCGCTTCGTTGTATTGGACATCATCCATCAGGTAACGCATCAGAGACAGCCCCCGATGCCTTCCGGTCTCGAATGCATCAGGCGGATCGTTCGTCAGCTTCAACAAGATCCCGGGACAACCAGCTCCCTCGTCACGAATCACAAAATGGGCACCCTCATGCGAGATGTTCATCTTGAATGTGATGCGGCGATCGCAGTAGGGGGCATCCTCGCGCCGCAAGGCGGCGAGTTGATCGCTGTCACCACTGAGTTTGGCTTCGGCATAACTCGCACCGTTGACCGACAGGTTACCATGATATAGTGCGTTGAGTAGCGCTTCCTCCAAAGCTACACCGACGCGCACCTGTCCCGTCTTGTCGGTCAGGCCGACGCTCGCCAGCGTTGTCTCGACGGTGTCCACGACGGTCTTGAACAGCGTCGGGTCATTATCCAGAACATAAGAGCATTCGATGCGATCCAGGCATCGCGAAAGTTGATGCCTGAGGTGCACCGCGTCGGCGCGCTCCAGGACTTGTTTGACCGTGTGCAGCAATGTGGCGGCACGAAGCGATTTCGGGACGTAGCTCACGGCGCCGTCCCGCAAAGCCTGAGCAGCGATCTCTTCGTTGCCATACGCAGTCATCAGGATAACAGGCACATGGGGATACGACTGGCGCACAGCACGCACCAGTTCCAAACCGTCCAGCTCGGGCATCACCAGATCCGTCACGACGATCTGCGGGGGATCGTGTGCGATGCACTCCAAAGCCTCTCTTCCATTTTCGGCGTACTGCAGAACGAAGTTGGCCGATGCCTGGAGCAGTCCGCCTGCCAGACGTCGTTCGACGGCCGAATCATCGACAATCAGGATCGTGACCATGACAAGACCTCCCGCGGGCAATCGTGCAGCAAGCAAAGCCGACACTCGGGACGCCATTGTCGGAGAGATGGCAGGATGGGGGCACCCGAGCCGGTCGAATACGCGGTTTCAATAGAATGCTGGCAAAACTATAGCGCCGGGTTGGCAAGAGTCAATCTAGCCAGAGCGTAACGTTATTGATAGTAGGGAGTTGCGTCCGGTCGCGGGGCGCGACAGCCGGTGGTATCGTGGGCGGTTCCCGCGCCGCCGTGGTTCGCCGACCGGCACCTGTTCGTGCTGCGACGAGGTGAGTTCGCGCGAGTCGGATAGCTCTGAGTACTAGCTGCGTGCTTCAGCACAAGGTGGTGGGGGCTACGGTTTGTGAACGAGTCTGCCTTCTTGCTTGACGATTCGCGCACCCTGGCGACGTTGTTCCTCACGATGATGGCGGCATCCACGCTGGATGTGACTGTCGCACGCGCGATCGGCTCAACGGCGTGATGAGGGACCTCCAGGTTCGCATGCAGATCATCCCTGTCGCAATGCCGGTACGATCTCCATCTGCGCACCCTGAACTGCCGGGACGAGTCCGGCGAGCAGGCCGGAAAGCAAAGAGACACCAAGTGCCGTCGTGACCAGGCTGATGGTGGGTCGAAAGGCCAGCATGACACCCTCGGCTCCCACCGCCAGACTGCTGAATTGCAGCACGCTCGCAGCGACGGTCACGCCGGCGACCCCTCCGGCCAGGCTCAAGAAGATGCTTTCGGACAAAATGAGAGTGCCGACTCGCAAACCTGAATAGCCCATAGTCTGTAATACCGCGTGCTCGCGTTGGCGGTCCTGAACGGACATGACTGTGGTCGTGGCCACCAAGACCAAGACCAATCCCACGCAGGCATAGCCCAGGTAATGCGTCAGCGCGATCAGCTGCACGAGGTCCCCCAGGCTCTTGGCCTGAAAGACGCCTTTAGGACGCGTGTTTGTTTGCACCGCTGCGGACCGGAACGCATCGTCAATCTGCTGGCATGTGGTGATCGGGTCCGTGTCCGAATCCAGCACGATCTCGAACTGCGTCACGGTACCGACGCGATTCCAACTCTTGCCCCGCTGCAGAAAATCCAGATGTGTGTAAAAGTAATTCTCTTCCGCCGCATCGGCACAATCATAAATGCCGGCGATCGTTGTTGTCAGATCGCCGATCGAGAACTTCGCGCCGACTTTGAGTTGGCGACGCTGGGCCACTGCCGAACCGATCATGGCCGCATCGCGGTGCCGTTGGAAGTCTTCCCAGCCACCGGCGACCAGTTGGAAATCACGCACTTTTTTGAGCTGTTGGGCGGGAAGTCCGTAGAAGACGATCACGTCAAGACTGGCGCGGCAGTTATTCGTAAACACCTGGATCGGAACGACCTCGCGAACTCCCGGAATGCGTCGGATGGCGCGTTCATAATCCTGCGGTAAATGGCTGGTCGCGGGACAGAACTTGTTGGCCTGAAAAGCGATCAATGATCGTTGAGACTCACTGCGACGCTGCAGGTCGTGCATGCCTTCGTGTATCGCGCCGACAAAGCAGAACACGAAAAGTGCCACCGCGGAACCACTGACGGTCAGTACCGTACGAGCTCGATGACGCCAGAGCGTTTTCAATATGTAAGGAAGAAACCGCAGCATCAGGTGGTGGTCCCCGTCATGTTGATGGCGGTCTGTTCAACCAGCTTGCCGTGATCCAGACGCCATTGGCGCACCGCGATCGCCGCGGCCTCCGGATCGTGGCTGACCATCAGCAACGTTATATTGAGTTCCTCGTTCAGTCGTTGGAGCAGATTGAGAATCTGCTGGGACGTGTCCGGATCCAGGTCTCCTGTTGGCTCATCCGCCACGACCAGCTTGGGATGAGTCACGATAGCTCGGCCGATGCCGACGCGTTGTTCCTGGCCGCCGGAAAGTTGCCGGGGATAGTGGTTTGCTCGATCCAGAAGTCCCACGGCCTGCAGGGCCACTTCCACTCGTTTTCGGCGTTCGGTGCGCGACATCGGCAGCAGCAGCAAAGGCAATTCAACATTTTCGTACGCGGTCAAAACCGGAATCAGATTGTGTGTTTGAAATATGTAGCCAATGTTCTCGCTCCTCCACGACGCCAACCGCGAGCGCGAGAGACGCGTGATATCGATGCCGTCAACCAGAATGCTGCCATGGTCGGGCCTGTCGATGCTGGCGATCAGGTTCAACAGCGTCGATTTTCCGGTCCCACTGGCTCCCATCAACGAGACGAACTCGCCTTCGAAGATCTCGCACGAGATATCGTCCAACGGCGTGATGGTCTCGCCCCCCTTATGGTATTGCTTGGTAACGTTCTGCATTTGCACCAATGGCATGAGATAGCAACCTCCTGCGAATGCGATATTTCTTCGGCCTGGGGTGTTTCGCGCCTTCGCACTTTCGCTCAGGTGTGGAACTTCTGCCCGTCGTCACTCACTGACTTCTCCTGTCACACGAATCCGCTCGCCGTCGCGAAGATCGGAGTGCCCCTCAGCCACGAGGCGACTGGTCAGGTTCAACCCGTTTGTGACTTCCACCAGTCCATCAGGCCTGGCGCGTCCCAGTTCGACGGGCACGCGCCGAGCCGCACTGGTTGTCGAGTCAACCACCCACACGGCGGTACCCGACTCATCTTGCTCGACAAGCTGTTGCGGAATATACAGCAACAGTTGGTCCGAAAGCTCCGTCTCTTGTTCCTTCGTCTTGGGGGCGAGAAAGGTGACATCGACCAGCATTTCGGGCTTCAGGACGGAAGCAGGTGCATCGATGGCGACTTTCACACCCAGTGTGTTTTTTTGTACGTCTGCTTCCGAACTGACTATCAACACCTGTCCGACAATCGTCGTCGTGACTGCGGGGCTTGCAATGGACACCGACTGCCCCACGTGGACGCTGTGCAAATCTTCGTAACGCACATCCACCCGCACTTGCAGCATCTCGGGACGGTATAGCGTCACCACGGTCGTCGCGTCGTGTGATCCATCATCGCCTCGTCCAAACATCAAACGGCTGCCGGGTTGGGCAATGAGATGCAGGACACGTCCATCGATCGGCGCGCGCACGGTCATCCGGTCCAGCAGCAAGCGTGCCTCAAGCAGAGCCACTTGAGCTTGTTCGACTCGGGCCGCGGCGGCGCGGACTAAGGCCACTGCCTCATCCTTGTCGCGTCGCTCCTCGGCACGCAGTTCCAGTTGACTCCGCACGGCGTTTCGACGTCGCTCGAGAGCTTTCTCTTCCTGTGTCAGTGAAGCGACTCTGCTCTGCAACTGTTCGACCAGTGCTTGAGCCGATTCGTGCTGGCTCTTCGCCTGATCCAACAGGCGGCCCGAGACGGTGCCGCTGGCCGATGCCTTGCCTTCATAGCTCCGCTTGGCGAAGGCCAGATTGGCCTCGGCGCGTCGGATTTCATAGGGAAGACTTGCCAACTGGGTTTGCACGGAAGCCAGTTCCGCTTCGGCTTGACCCAATGCCGCTTCCAAGTGCACCGGCTGGTCGAACCGCGTTTGAGCGGCGCTAAGCGTTGCCTGCGACGCCGTCAGCTCAGCTTCACGCAGTTCCAGGTCGGCCTGTGCCCCCTGGCAGGACAACTCCGCATCCCTGCGGACCAATTCCGCGATCGGTTCGCCTTTCTCAACCGCCTGGTCTTCCACCACCAGCAGTTCTTCCACCACTCCTGGTGCCAGGGCCGCGACTCGCACGGGGGTGGGGCGCGGTTCGATCCAACCGGCGGCCTGAAACAGCGGTGTGCCTTCCAGCTGATTCATGGCTCGGGAAGCCAGTACTGGCAAGACCGTGACCGGCCGAGGTGGAAAGACAAAGTCACGAGTGGCCCACATGATCAGAGTAGCCACACCCACCAGAAGGGAGCCCGGCACCACATAGCGGCTGAGAAGATGTCTGCGAGGATCGACGTGCCGCGCGCCGGCGGTGGCGTTTTGCCTGGGCAACGCCAGTTGCGAGAGATCGACGTTCGTATTCAACGTGTGGCTCTCCTTTCGGTCTGAACAGGATTCGTTCCCCGCCAGAACCTGGGCCCTGGCCAACGTGAAGGTTCTGACTGAAGCATCGCTCTCACTCTTGAAGGACGGACGTTCACGTCCATCCGATTAGGCCTGCTTTGGGTATGCGACGGACATGGACGTCCGTCGTACAGTCTTCAAGTTGCCTGGTTACGGTTTGATGAAGATGCCATGGGCCAGGATGGTCAGGTTGCCAACCTCATCGCGACGCGCTTTGCCCTGCACCAGGACCGTCTGCAATTCCTTCAGGCCCAGCAGTTCCCGGGCACCCGTGGCGACCAGGCTTCCTGACTGGTCCACGACCTTGACCAGCAGGGTTGCCTGGGGCAGTCGGTCGGTTTCGCAGCAGTAGTCCCACGGAGTTGCACAATTGTCACCTTCCTTGTCACTACAAGCCTGTAACGCCTGATCGACGATCGAGAATGCCGCGCGACCTTCAACCCAGGGATCCTCGCTCCCACCAATACGTCCCACCACAACGACGGCTTCGTCATCTTGGGCACTCTCTCGCACGTCCATCACGCCGCGCGCCTGCTGCGGTTCGACGCTCAATAAGTAATCTGCAGCCAGCGTCGCGTCGCGTGACGCAGGTGGCTCGGCTACCTGCTTCTGGCCACAGCCAACCACCGGCAACATGACGCCCCAAAACAGACACCCTCGCATCCACTTCTTCATTCTGTGCTCCTTGTCGTTCGTAGTATCGGGGACCAGCGCTGGGCCGGTTGTCCCCACCGAGCGGTAACTCGCAACTCCAGTGGCGGCGGCATCTTGCCGCCGTGCTACGTCCGCGATGCCGCAGCCACAAACATGCCCGCTTTCCACCGGGCAATACTCTAAACGGCTCTGAGTCCGCGGACGATCGGCATGCGGAAAGCACGGACGGCCGGCGGAATGGACCCGAAGAGTCCAAGCAATAGTGCAACGCCGCAGCCGATCAGCACGGTCACGTCGTCGATGCACAGCGTGAACGCTCCCATAGTGAATCGGATGGCGTTGTCGTTAACGAACACGATTGCCATCAGGGCAGCGACCAAACTAGCCGCTGCCGCCAACAAGATGCCTTCCTGCACCAGACTGATCAGAACAGCGCGACGCGAAAACCCGAGCGTCTGCAGCGCGGACAGCTCCGCTGTGCGGCCCACGACGGCGCCGTACATCGTATTGAGTCCGGTGAATACGCCGGCACTCGAAACAAGCAACACCAACAGCCATGCCAGCAACCGCACGGGGCGGTAATCTCGCTGCAGCGTTGCGTAGTAATCCGCTTCGCGAATCGCCTGCAGTTCCAGGTCCAGTCGTTCTTTACAGAACAGATCCAGATCAGCAAACTCGCCCTTATCAGCCAGTGTGACGGCAACCAGACTGAGGTCTTGACGCTTCATGGCTTGCTGGAGGTCATCGAGCCGGCACCAAAGTTCCGACTCCAGGGCCGAGCCTCCGGCAGAGAAAACACCGCTGACGCGCCACGTTTGTCCTTCGCACGTCACCGAATCGCCCACCACCAGTTGGCCCGCGGAGATGCCCAGCTTGGAGGCCGCCAGGCGGCCCACCAAGACCTCGCCCGGTTTGGGCCAGATTCCATTCTCGAGGGAGACCTGACGCCGCACCAACATCACGCTCGCTGTGACCCCGCGCACCAAACCCATGGCCGGCTGCGCGTGCTGACGTACACGCACGTCGGTTCCCAAATAAAGTTCCGGAGAAACGTATTTCTGTCCGTGCCGCTGGCGAATGCCCGCCACGCTGGCCGACACAAGGTCGCCCGTCCGCATCGGAATCGACGAATACTCCAGGTTCTCGCCCATGCCCAGCGAGAAAATAAGTGCGGTCCGCGGATCACCGCTCGCCGCCAACGTTCGTTCCAAACCGCGCACAAAACCGACGACGATGAGTATCAACAAGACGACCAACGTCAGGCCGACGAACGTCAGCAACGTCCGGACCGGCCGTCGAAAAAGATTGCGGATCGCATACTCCCATGGGAGCAGCCGAAAAAAAACCACCACTCGACCCTTCCGATTAGCCAACCTCACCAGAACCTGGGATTGTCGCCCGACTCGCCGCAGCCTGGTCACGTGGAGACGCACTATCTCAGAATGCACCGGACCGCCATGGCGATAGACGAAGAAACGAGGTCGCGGGCGATTAGCAGAGGAAGGAACAGTGCCACACGCGCATCATGCGGCCTTGGTTTGCCATTGCGACACGTGGCGGTCTGTACCACCGGTCCCCGTCGGTATCTCTGTCGCAGCGACACGGGACCAGTAAGATCGGGGCCAAGTCAATCAGATTGGCATCTCCAGCAGGCCCGATCGTGACGGGCTCCTCGACAACTGCCCCGGCGGCGAAACACTGGCACAGTAAGTCGTCAGGACAGTCGCACGGATCATGTCCGGGACTGCGTTGCCCGGGCAGCCGATGTGACTCGGGCATCCGATCGGTACAGTCACAATATGAACCACAGGTGGACAGCCTTTCGCTGGCCACGGAGCGGCAATCGTGACCGCTACGATCGGCGGGCGCAACCGTAGCACAACCCCGAATCCGGCAGAAGAAGGGGTTTGTGAAGATCAAAGCGATGAGAAGGGCTTGAAAGACACTGTTGACCATACCCGCACCTGTCCTAATAGCATACGTCTGAGCCCCCTACCGGTCAAACCGTTGCTGGTCAATGTGTAACGTAGTGCTGATCAACGTGACGCGTGGTGGGGAAGGGAATCATCCGTTCGCGGGCAGCCCGGCCACCTCAGGAAGCCATAACGCCCAGGATACCGCGGCAAAAGTCAGGCAGATCGTCCGGTTTGCGACTGGACACGAAGTGGCGGTCGACCACGACCGGTTCGTCTTCCCAGATCGCTCCCGCGTTGACCAGGTCGTCCTTGATGCCCAAGGACCCCGTGACTCGCACGCCTCGATAGACACCGGCGGAGATGGGAATCCAGCCACCATGACAAATGGCGGCAATCAGCTTGCCGGCCGCGTCGCATTCGCGGACGATTTCCAATACTCTGGCGTCACGTCGCAGCTTGTCGGGCATAAACCCGCCGGGCACGACTACTGCGTGAAAATCGCCGGTTCGGATCGTGGCAATCGCCGCATCCGAGATGCACGGATAACCGTTTTTGCCTCGGTACTGCCGCCCGGCCTCAGGCCCGGCGACGACGACCTCCGCGCCGGCTTCGATCAGTCGCAGCTTCGGGTACCAGAGCTCAAGATCTTCGTAGAATTCCTCCACGAACATGAGAATCCGTTTGTTGGCCAGTGGCAGGTCCATGGTTCCCTCGTCAGTTGCAGGTGAAAGGGTCGTCACCGAGCACGATCTTGGGCCGTGAACGGCCGTAGTGGTATCTTAGCGTGACCGTTGGGTACCGCCAGTGAACGGGCGTCAGACTGGCGGTCAACGCTACCGGCCTTGCGCTCAGTGGGGTGCTTAGTTGGCAAACCCGGAACTGCCCGCCACCGGCCTTGTGCCGGTGGAAGGCCCGTTTGATAACTACCGGGACCCGTTCGAACACTGGTCGGTCGAGCGGAAGTGGTGAATTCAATCGGTACTCAGCCGAGACGGAAACAACCCGCGGTGTGATTCGGCCTCGGCGGCGTGCCGGCGAGTTGGAGACGTTTTTGCTCGGCCGCAGCCTGCAGACGTAGTGCCTTGTAGTTATCAAACCCGCATCCACCGACGCGAGGTCGGTGGGGTGCCTGCCTGTCGTCAAACCCGCTTCCACCGACGCGAATTGCCCAAATTTACCGCAGGGAAATTACGGAAGGGCGAGTTGGGAGGCCCGCCCTGAATTGCGATCGGGCCGCACAACGGATAAATTGGCGGTTGCATACGCTGTAGTTCGGTGCTGTGCCGCGATCTTGAATTAGGTCCGTACGACTGTCGATTTCGGCCCTGGAAATTCCGACACTTGAAACTCCAGGGCAAAACATTGCTCTTTTGACTCACCAGGGAGATCCGCTCATGTCAAGTCATCAATTCGGCTCGAGAGCATCAGTCAATCGACGTACTTTTGTCGCTGGCATGGGAGCGGCGGGACTGATCGCGGCGACGCCGGCTCTGGCCAAAGGCTATCAAGCGAATGCGAAACTGCAGGTGGGATTGATCGGTTGCGGTGGAAGAGGGAACTGGTTGACCAAGCTATTTCAAGATACGGGCAAGTACCAGTGGGTCGCCTGTGCGGATTACTACCAGGATCGCGTGGATGCCACGGGCGAGAAACTGGGGATCGAAGCCGGCCGACGCTACAGCGGGTTGTCAGGTTACAAACGCTTGCTGGACAGCAAACTGGATGCTGTGGTCATCGAAACGCCACCCTATTTTCATCCGGAACAAGCGGCGGCGGCGGTGAATGCCGGCAAGCACGTGTTCTTGGCCAAGCCGATTGCCGTCGATGTGCCGGGGTGTCTCTCGATCGGCGATTCGGGAAAGCAGGCGACGGAAAACAAGTTGGTCTTCCTGGTGGATTTCCAGACGCGCGCCAACGCGTTATATCGCGAGGCGCTGCGGCGCGTGCGAGCCGGCGATATCGGCAAACTTGTGATGGGGGAAGCTCACTACCCATGGTCCAGCGGGGGGCGCGGGCCAGCTCCGACCAATCCCGAAGAACAGCTGCGAAGTTGGTATTACGTATTGCCCTTGTCAGGGGACTTCATTGTGGAGCAGGCGATTCACACGCTCGACGTGGCAACGTGGGTTGCCGACGCCGATCCGGTGCGCGCCCTGGGGTGTGGCGGCCGATCGCTGCGCCCGGCGGGCAGTATTTGGGATCACTTTGCGGTCAATTTCGAATTTCCCAACGATTTTGTCTTGTCGTTCACCGCCATTCAGACAATCCCGGGGGTCAAGGACGAGATCAGCTGCCGCACCTTCGGCTCCGATGGTGTCATTCACACGGATTATTTCGGCGATGTCTGGATCAAAGGCACCAAGCCATACGAAGGAGGAAGCACCGGTAATCTCTATACCACTGGCGCCGTGACCAACATTGAAGAGTTCTACGACTGCGTCACAAACGGCGATGTCAGCAACAAGACGGTTGCCCCCTCGGTCCGATCCAATCTGACGGCCGTGATGGGCCGCATGGCCGGTTACCGCCGTGGTGAATTGACGTGGGACGAGATGATTTCCTCGGCAGAGCGGCTGGAATTCAATACGAAAGGGCTCAAAGCGTAGCGCTTCTTTGTACTCTTCCCCCCCACGGAGAATTACCTGGCATGTTATTCCAGCGTATTGGTGACGGATCTTTAGCCGGCAGATGGACTTGTTGGATCGCCGGCACCGCCTTGCTCGCTTGTGCCACGACCGCTGGCGGGCAAGACCATTGGCCGCAGTTTCGTGGTCCGGACTCCACCGGTGTCGCACACAACGAGGGGCTACCCGACCGCTGGTCGGCCACGGAGAACGTGGCTTGGAAGACCGACATTCCGGGACGCGGCTGGTCGTCACCGATTGTCTGGGGCAATCGCGTGTTTTTGACTACGGCAGTCAACAGCGGCACGGCGGAGGAGCCCAAGAAGGGACTCTACTTCGGTGGTAACCGGCCGGATCCGCCCGATGCCGTTCATCAGTGGAAAGTCTATTGCCTGGATTTGCTGACCGGCGAGATCTTGTGGCAGCACCAGGTCCATGAAGGCAAACCGGAGACGCCCATCCACGTGAAGAACAGCTATGCCTCAGAGACTCCGGTTACGGACGGTCAGCGCGTCTATTTCTGTTTTGGCAGCATCGGTCTCTTCTGCTTTGACATGCAGGGCAATCAGCTGTGGAGACACACGCTCGAGCCGCGAAAGGTCCGTTTCGGGTGGGGTACGGCGGCATCACCCGTGCTGTATGAAGAGCGGCTGTATCTGGTCAAAGACAACGACGAGGACTCGTATTTGCTGGCCTTGGACAAACGGACGGGCGAGCAAATATGGCGCGTTGCGCGCGACGAAAAGAGTAATTGGTCAACGCCCTACGTTTGGTCCAATGAACGGGGCAGCGAGATCGTCACGTTGGGCAGCGGCAAAGTGCGTTCCTACGACTTGGATGGCAGCCTGCTCTGGTCGCTACAGGGCATGTCGAGCATCACGATCGCCACGCCCTACGCTCACAACGGACTGCTCTACTTCAGCTCAGGCTATGTTGGAGACCGGCTGCGCCCGGTGTATGCCGTCCGACCCGGCGCCGACGGCGACATCTCACTTTCGGATGACGAAACCTCGAACGATTCGGTCGCCTGGTGTCAGCGCACGGCTGGACCGTACAATCCATCCACACTCATCTACCAGGACCGGCTCTATGTCTTGTTGGACCGGGCGCTTGTCGCTTGCTACGATCCGGGCGACGGCAGCGTTGTGTTTGAGCCGGAGCGATTGCCTCGGGGCCGGGCCTTCACGTCATCGCCTTGGGCGTATGGAGACAAAGTCTTTTGCCTGAATGAAGACGGGGTCACCTACGTGTTGGTGCCGGGGATACCTTCGAGCTCTTGCACACGAATACCCTGGCGGAGGACGACATGGGCATGGCCACGCCCGCCATCGCAGGCGACCGCCTGCTGCTGCGCACTTCCGAGCGGCTCTATTGCATTCGGCAGGGCGAAGGCTAGCGTTTTGGATGAAACAGTCTGGCCACGATCACGCTCACGGCGTATCCCGAAGTCAGTCGGCCGGTTGGCCGGCACTGCGGCTGCGGCTTCGTTCGATGGACTGCAACGCCAGGTACCGATCTCCGAATTTGGCCATGTTGTCCAGCTCGGTGTCGTACTGGTCATAGTGGCGTTCCTCGTCGGCCACCAGATCTTCGAACAGTTTCTTCGACACGGAATCCGCGTTGGCGCCACATTCGCTTGCCCAACGGTTGTACTGCTTGGCGCTATCTTCTTCCATTTGTCGAGCGTGCTCGAGCATCTTTTCGACATCGTGGATCTTCTTCACCTCGGCGTTCGCAATCATCTCGACGTCGCCCTTGAGGAACAGAATGCGTTCGGCCAATCGCTCGACGTGCAGCATCTCCTCGATTGCTGTTGTCTTAAACAGCCCGGCCAGCAGATCGTATCCTTGATCATCGCAATGAAAATGGAAGTACATATAGTGGTGGACAGCCGTCAGTTCGTCAGCCACTGCTTCGTTCAATAGCCCGATGCTCTGGTCATGCATTACTTTTCTCCCTCACGTGGCATTCGGTCCCAACCTACAAGATGCGCGTACGGCGCGCGCTTCATATCAGCGTAACACTCTGGCGTGGCTTTCGGCCACGGCCAAAGAACAAGCATCAGGCCGGCATTGCACGACGCCGGCCCGTTCCGGCGAGGGCAGCCGGTCAGATCTCACCGGACGTACCGCCCCCGCCAAATGGCAAAATGTACCATCCATCATAGGATATCAGGTACCGACAGCCCTCGCCAGCGGACGTGGGCACGCAGTGCGAAGCGGCAAACAGCGTTCCATCCCGGTGGTGGAAAGCGTGTCGCCGCCGCGCACTGCTCAAGTGGAGTGATCTGGTTCCAGTAGACCGGGTTCCGCCGCGAGGGTTACAGGATTGGAAAGCCGGTGACTTGAGCAGTGGCATCGTCACTCGGAATTGAATGGTCAGTCGTCGTGCCACTGCGTGCGGAGGCGCGTGTCAACTGACAGCACAGACGATCACCAGCCGAAATCGTGCCAACGCATCGCGGCATGGGGCACGCAGTGCGAAGCGGCAAACAGCGTTCCATCCCGGTGGTGGAAAGCGTGTCGCCGCCGCGCACTGCTCAAGTGGAGTGATCTGGTTCCAGGAGACCGGTTTCCGCCGCGAGGGTTGCAGGATTGGAAAGCCGGTGACTTGAGCAGTGGCACCGTCACTCGGAATTGAATGGTCAGTCGTCGTGCCACTGCGTGCGGAGGCGCGTGTCAACTGACAGCACAGACGATCACCAGCCGAAATCGTGCCAACGCATCGCGGCATGGGGCACGCAGTGCGAAGCGGCAAACAGCGTTCCATCCCGGTGGTGGAAAGCGTGTCCCCGCCGCGCACTGCTCAAGTGGAGTGATCTGGTTCCAGTAGACCGGGTTCCGCCGCGCGGGTTACAGGATTGGAAGGCCGGTGACTTGAGCAGTGGCACCGTCACTCGGAATTGAATGGTCAGTCGTCGTGCCACTGCGTGCGGAGGCGCGTGTCAACTGACAGCACAGACGATCACCAGCCGAAATCGTGCCAACTCATCGCGGCATGGGGCACGCAGTGTGAAGCGGCAAACAGCGTTCCATCCCGGTGGTGGAAAGCGTGTCCCCGCCGCGCACTGCTCAAGTGGAGTGATCTGGTTCCAGTAGACCGGGTTCCGCCGCGAGGGTTACAGGATTGGAAAGCCGGTGACTTGAGCAGTGGCACACCCAGCTTAATCGGGTAGAATCAGGTGCGGAAAAGGGATTAATTAAGTTTCATTTAGCGTGTTGTTGTTCAGCGGTTTGGAGCGGACGATGGTACCATCGGAAAAAACTGTACTGGTGCTCGGAGCCGGCATTAATGGTGTGGCCATCGCGCGCGAATTACTGCTCAACGGAGTTTCTGTCTGTCTGGTCGATCGTTGGGATATCGCCGGTGGCACAACAGCCTACTCGTCCCGGCTGATTCACGGCGGGCTGCGGTACCTGGAATACGGCGACTTCAAACTGGTTCGCGAGTCGCTTGAAGAGCGTGAGCGATTGCTGCGATTGGCGCCACAGTTTGTGCAGCCGTTACAGCTCTTCATCCCGATTCAGACGCGGGCGAGCGGTTTCGTGTCGGCGGCGCGCAAGTTCCTTGGCTGGTCGCGGGCAAGCGACGACGAACCCGTGCCGCGTGGCATGTGGCTGGTACGGATGGGACTGCAGATGTACGATTGGTGCACGCGTCAAACATCGTTACCTCGGCATCAAATCCACGTCATCGACGATCCACTCGTGCCGCCGGTCAACGGTGCCCGATTTCGCTGGCTCGGTTCGTACTATGATGCGCAAATTCGCTTTCCGGAACGGTTCGTATTGGCGATGCTTGAAGACGCCAGGCGTCTATCCGGCGAGCGAGGCGCGACGTTGGAAGTGTACACTTACCATCGCGCCAGCAAGCAAGGTTCCAGGGTCACGCTGGAGCCGGAGAGAGAGGTTGCGGAGCTCCGGTCTGTGTCGAGAGGAGAGGCAGTCAGCAAGTCGTTTCGGCCCGCCGCGATTGTCAACGCGACTGGCGATTGGGTTGACCAGACTCTGGCCCAACTGCACGTGCCGTCGCCCGAGTTGATGGGGGGGACGAAGGGGAGCCACTTCGTGACGGGTAGCAGCCAGCTGCGCGAGGCACTCGCTGGCCGCGGAGTTTACGCCGAGGCGGCTGATGGACGACCAGTGTTTCTGTTGCCGTTCGGCGACCTCTCACTGGTGGGCACTACGGATCTACCATTTGACCAGGATCCCGAGACCGCTACCGCGGACGACGACGAGCTGCGCTATCTGTTGCAGGCGGTGCGCGAAGTGTTTTCACACATCGAGTTGACGCGAGACGACATCCAGCTGCACTATTGCGGCGTGCGGCCGTTGCCCAAGAGCTCGCCAACCACGTCCGCTTCCATCACACGCCGGCACCTGTTGCACGAAACGGAAGATCCCGACGTACCGATCCTCTCGATCATTGGCGGTAAGTTAACGACCTGCCGATCGCTGGCCGAGGAGGCGGCTCAATTTGTCCTGGGGCGGCTGGGCATGACGGTGCAGGGGAATTCGCGCGAACGAGTGATCCCGGGCGGTGAGGACTATCCCGCATGGCGGCAGGAACTTCGGCAGACGCACCAGCAGTTGGCCGAAGTGCTGCAACTGACGATGTCGCAGGTTTCCAGCGTCTGGAATCTGTGTGGAACACGCACTGCCAGCATGCTCGCTCCCGAGTCCCCGGACGAAGCGCGGCACGATGACCGGGAGAATCTCGCCGGTACGCATCTCCCATTGCGATTCGTGCGGCGCGTCATGCGCGACGAGTGGTGTTGCCGCCTGTGCGACCTCGTGGAACGGCGATTGATGTTGGTGTTTTCCACCGATTTGTCGATCGCCTGTCTCCGGCATTTGGCCGAAATCATGGCCGAACAAGGGTTGTTGACCGAAGAGAAGATCATGGCGGAAGTGGACCAGTGCGCCAACCGGTTGCGGACCCATTTCGGTCGTGCTTTTTGAACCGCCAGGTTGGCGGCACAAACAGGACGACGAACGACCGCACGAGGTCGTGGCGGAAGGAACTCGACCGAACCAGGTCAACGTCTGGCACCTGCCTTCGTCAGAAGTTCGGCGATGGCTGGATGCTGGTTCCGCCTGGCCAGAGCCAGGGGAGTTCTGCCTAATCGGTCCTGGGCATTCACATTGGCTCCAGATTTGAGGAGGGAGCGGACAATGTCAAAATGCCCGTTCATCGACGAGCAGATGAGGGGCGTCCATCGGGCTTCGTCGGCCGAGTTGACATTTGCGCCGGCCGCGATCAAGAGCTGCACCACCCGCGCATGGCCGTTGTAGGCGGCAAGGGATAAGGCCGTGCCACCATGTTTGTGTGCCGCGGTGACATCCGAGCCGGCGGCAATAAGCATTTCAACGACCTTCACGTCTTCGCGGCGCCTTCGCGTGGCGTGCATCAGCGCCGTCCATCCCCTGTCATCCCGCGCCGTCACCACGGCGGATGCCTCGAGCAGTGCCTGGACCACCTGCAGCGAGTCGTCGTGCATCACGGCATGCATGAGTGGTGTCATCCCACCAACTCCTCGCGCGTTCGACTTTGGCGCCGGCACCAAGCAGTGCGGAGACCACCGCCAGATTGGATCCCAGACAGCTTTGGCAGGCGTGCGTCAGAGCCGTGTCACCGTGCGCGTCGCGCAATTCCACGTTCGCTCCCGCTTCGACCAATAGACGAACGCAGTCGATGCCCCACTCATGATAAATGGCCATCTGTAGGATGGTCATGCTGCGAGTGTGGGAACCGGCCGACCTGGCGTTGATATCCGCGCCCGCCCCCAGCAACTTTGCGACCAGGGCCGGCTCCCTGTCGCTGACGGCAATCGCCAGTTCCCGGTTCAGGCCGGAGAAAGTCTGGCAGGCGTAGTGCCCGCGATATCCCGTCTTGATGTCAGCTGGCACCGTCTCGGGTGACCCTGTCCGGGCCGGCCCGGCGGTCGCTTGTCCTGGCGTTTCGTTCTTGGCCAGCTGTTTCGAGACGCTCTGCGCACCAGAACTCTCTTGTGCGAACAGCGCCGGAGCCGGACAAGCCAACAACAGAGTCCAAGAAATGATGATCGCGATCGGGATGCGCTTCATGAAAAACGTCCCCCCAGCCAGAGGAGCCGCCGTCCACCAAACGGCGGAAAGCCAACTGCTGATCGTTCCACGTGTCGGAAGAGATAGACTATAGCATATCCTGACCTGTCCTGGAGGCGAAGGCGCGGTTTGTTCGGGGGTCTTCGGCGGGCTTGAGATCAGACGCCAGATGGAAAGGTCACGAAGATAGTGCGAGGTGCGACGTTCGCACACGGCAGGCGAAACCTGGTGGGATGGTGCATGCCTTTCTCGCGTATGCTAAAATTGTCTTTGGCAATCCACTGGTTCATTCATTTGCTTCGTTGATAGACTTAAGAATTCCAGGGTGAATGAAAAACGATAGGGAGATTTGAAATGTCGAAGTTCGTGAAGGTTTGGTCAATCGCGTTGGGAATACTTCTCGCCGCAGCCGTATTGGCGGTGTTTCTGAGGGGGGAATTTGCCTACGCAACGCCCAGCCTTCAAACGGCGATGGTTTCGCGATATCCGGGCTTGCGTGAGACACCGCTTCAGGGTTGCGGAACCTGCCACATGCCCGTCAAGGCCGACTTTCTGAATGGTTACGGACTGGCACTCCGAGATGCCAAGATGGGTTTTGAAGAGATCGAGCAATTGGACTCGGATGGTGACGGTCTTACTAATATCGACGAAATCAACGACGAGAGTTTTCCTGGGTCGCATGCAACTTCCCCTGAGTATTACATTTTTCATGTCAACTTCTCGGAGTCGGATCCTGATCTGGGAATGGTCCATTTCAACCACGAAATGCACGTTATCAAGGAGTCGTTTCTGTCGAAGGGAAGGTGCACGAATTGTCATGGGAAAAACCTGTTTCCGAAGGAATTCAACGATAGCGTATCGACCCGCGAGCTGGCCCACCAAGTCTGCTGGCGATGTCACGAGACATCCGGTAGCAAACTGGCCCCGACCGATTGCACCGGTTGCCACACGGGAATCAAGGAGATCATGGACGACGTCAAGAACCTGCTCAACTAGTCCGAGTCGGAATCACACCGCGCTGATTTTGGTGTCGGTGACGGCCGTCGCCGGTCGTTCTCGGCGAGGCGGCATGCGCCCCGACGTGAAGAGGCTGTCTGACTGCTGAGCAGGCGATCGCGCGGAGTTTTCCCTCGGTTTGGCTGACTTTCGTGCGATGACTGAATTCGCGTTCGAGGATCATGAGGCTTCGGGCGGGTCGGGCTAGTCGCTGTTCAAACCGCGCGCACCAGTGCGCCCCGGTTTTTCGAGTATCTAGTTGGACAGCGCCATTTTCACTTTTGAGATCATCTTAAGGCCTTATTAGCAGTGGCTTTATCGCCACCGGGCTGGTCCCGGTGGTAGAGCGTTTGACAACTACCGTCGATCTTGGCCACCCATGAGTTTCCTTCCTGCCGGCCCTCGCCGCCGGAGGCGGCGGCGAGGGCCGGCAGGATGGTTCGTTTTTCGGCTGCCAGAGTAGTCACCAAACGCAGAACCACCGGGACGAGCCCGGTGGCGAGGGACTGTTACGGAGACACGAGTTTCGCACATCCATCGCTGCAAAATGGCGCTGTACAACTAGACAGCATCGTCCTCCCTGCTGAGCAGCCAGACAGCCTCTGAAGCACGGGGCTAATACTGCCAATACCGTTGAATCAAGCAAGGATAGCATCCAACGGCAAGTTGGTTATGGCCCAAGGCTGTCTAAGAAACGCACGTCGCAATCGGGTAACGTTTCCCGAATCGTTGTCGCGCCGAGAGTGCTGATCTGAGCGGGAAGCCAGATCGTCTGCAAGCGTCGAAGACCAGCAAGGGACGCGACACAGGCGTCGGTCAGACGATGGCACGAGCGCAGATCCAGCTCTGCGAGGCACGGTAACGTCTTCAGCACAACAACGTCTTCGTCTCGTGTTTCTTGGCCCCAGTGTCAGCTTGCGGAGTTTTTCCAGGTTACTTAAGTGTGTGAGCCCGGTTCCCTGCACACTGGTTCCTTCCAGATCCAGTACCTCGAGATGATGCATCTCCGCGAGGATTTCGAGTCCGTGATCGTTCACGCCCGGTGCCCACAGTCGCAGCTCGCGCAGATTCTTTACTTTCGACACATGCAGGAGTCCGGAATTGCCAATGTTCACAGCCTCGATGCTGAGCGAGAGGATGCGTCGCCCGTCCAGGTGGTTCAGCGACTGATTGGAAAACCGGTCACCCGTGATGACCAGGCGGCCAATCAGCTGTGTCGCCTCCAAATCGATCAGATCATCCGGACTCTGGGCGATCCCGACGTACAAGCCCCACACCGGCTCTTTCTGTGTCGAATCAGAGGGCGTCTCACGCGGTAGCGACGGGCCGGGAGTGGTTTTCCCGGCCGAGTTGCCGGGCGATTCGAGGGGGGGATTCGCAGCGGCCGGCGTCGCCGGCTCCTGAGGCAACGCCGCTGCCCGTTCCTCTGCTAGAACCCGGACGAACGTCTGCTCCAACGTTTCGCGTGGTTTTCCTTGTTCCTGCACCACGGGGTCGCTTCTCACTTGCCGATTGCGACCCGCAGCGGTAGCGTCTTCTTCTTCTGTCCCGGTCATAGCCAAGAGATAAAAGGCGAAGATCAACAACAGCGGAACCGTGATAATTGCGAACGTCCTTCGCATGGCCTAATATCCCAACGAGAAAATACGCCCATCGATTCTCACGCCACCTTTGCGAGCCGGATGGTCGGACGCCACATCATGACCGCACCTCACACTCGGGCAACATTTCCTTGAGTGCCCGTTTCCCCTTGGTCCGGATGTGATCAGGCAGCCAGACAACCTTCAGATTGGCAAAATTCCCCAGCTGCTCCAGGCATGCCAGCGTCAGTCTGCCGCAGGCCCGCAAATCCAGTTGCTCCAGGGCGGGTAAGTCTTTCAGGAAGGCAATTTCGGTATCCGAAGTCGTCGGTCCCAGGACCAGCATTTTTAGCTTCGGTAAATCCTTCAACTTCTCAAAGGTCTCTCCTCTTACCGCCGTGCCTTCGACATCGAGCAGCTCCAGACCTTCCAGCTCGGCCACGTACTTCAATGCCTCATCATCCAGACCGGGCGACCACAACCGCAGCTGACGAATACCATTCACCTTCGTGACGTATTGCAGGCCGATATTCGTGACGTTCACCGCCTCGATGCTGAGCATCGAGACGGTCAGACCTTCCAGCTGTTGCAGCGATTTGTTTGTGAATCGGTCGCCGCTGAGAATCAGCTGCCCAATCCACTCGGATGATTCCACGTCAGCAAGATTATCGGGGATTCGTAGCACCAGCACGTTGCGTGTGGGGGCCTGGGGTGCCACGCGAACGGGCGGCGGAGCTACTTCCGCGGGCTCGTGATCGGGTGCCGGTACGGCTTTCCGCTCGACGGGACCCTCAGCCGGTTGTTGCGATAATCGATCGGCCCGCTTCTGTGCCAGTTGCTTGGCAAGTATCTGGGCGAATTTCTCGGCCAGCGTTTCCGGGCCTTCGCCGGTATTTTCCGTACCTTCCGTCTGGCTCGCGGGCGGTGGCTCGGCGCCCGATTTCTTGGCCGCAGCTGTCTCCGGCGGGGACGACGACCGGCTCTTGATCCGGTTTCTTTGGCGGTTGCTCGGCTACCTGCTCGGCCGCTGATTTCGTCTCGGGCGTTGTCTTGCCTGGCGCTTTCGTCACACTCGGCTCGACCAGCGAGGGAGCGGACTGTTCGGTTGAATTCCCTTGCGGCTCGCCGGAGGCCTCGTTCTCGGAATTCTTGGGTTGCCGAACGAGCTTCTTCTTGGAGGCGGCAACAAGCTGCTCATCAGCGGCCCTGTCTCGATTCGCGATCTCTGCCGTTCGAGCTTTTGAGCCACCAGTGGACTCCGGAGACTTCGCGCTGAGCCTGTTGCAGATTCCCTGCCGGTGCAGGTTCAACCTGGCTGAGTTTGCTCGCGGTGGACCCACCCACGCACCGTCTCACCATCGACTTCGGCTGTTCCGCCAATCCAGTCGCCCTTGACCTCGATCACTTGCAGTTTGGTGGACCTGCTGAGTAGTTTGCGCGTCTTTTGGCCCAATTTCATGGCGGACGCATCCATGATGACAAAAACCGTGTCACCTGGTTCGAATGTGCCGCCGCAACCAGGCTCCTGAAGCGCGCGCGCTTGCGTGTCCAGCAGGCTCACTACCGGCAGTGCTATCGTCACTGCCACGAATATGAGTCGCGCGATGCTGCCGATTCGCGGTGACATCGTTCCGGCATCCTCGATCCGTGGCAACGGGTAGAAACACTCGCGAGCAGTCTGCCTGTACACAGCGACCTCACATTGCCGCAGCTTCTCAAAGGAACACGGGGCGAGACACGAATTCCAAGCCAATTCGCCAACTCTCAGTTTACGAGCCTGCGGCTTGCCCTGCAACAACGCCATGGGATCGTGATCGGAGCGACGCGACGGCGCGATCTTGCCTGGGGACTTCGAATGTGGCGCGAAGGCAAGTCTCCGTATCGCGGATTGTTCACAAAACTCGACGCCGGGAGCGTCATCGGCCGCGAAACCTAGGTGACGGCATTCGTCCCGCCGCGCGGTACGTCCCACGTCCCTGAAGCCTGCAATCCACCCAAAATCTGCGAGAGGACAGTTGTTTGACTTTCACCACTCGGCGTAAGAAGTAGGCACAACGCGCAGTTGGCGTTCCGCCGGCCGGCTGTTCTGCATTACACCAGCAAGGACCAGATAATACCGGCCAGTGCGGCAAGCCCGACCAAGCAGGGCCGTGAAACCCGCGATGCGCACCCCCCAAAATTTGTTTCGCTCGGGGGCCGCCGCCCGCAACTGCTCGAGACGTCCTTCGGCCCTCATACGCTCCAGCAAGTCCGGACGCTCGTGCTCCATCTCTTCTTCACTGACGACACCTGCCAATATGGACATGTCCATCGGGAACTTGTCGGGGCGGAAGTGCGTTCCGAAAAAGTGTATGGCGAACACGAATCCTGTAGCCAGCAAAGCCAACGTGGAGTGCACCACTTTGGCGATGTTGACCGCCTCGCCGGGCAGGAACGAGCTGAACCAATTGGGGAACCAGAGGATTAAACCCGTCAAACCGATCAGGGTCGTATCGGAGGCGGCGCCGAAGAAATCGAATTTCTCCCAATAGGCCCACCGCTCAAAAGTCGGCCGCGGGCCCCGGCCGATAAACCAGCGGACCATGCCAGCGAAATCGCGCGCGTCACGCAGGTTCGGCAGCGGCGAGTCGGGCCCGAACAAGGTCTGCAGGCGCGATCGCCCTTGCCTGCGCCGCAGAAAATACTGGCGGACCAATTGGAACACATAGGCGAAGAAGCAGCCAAACATCGTGACCGAAAACACGCGATGCCACAATCCCGTGGACGAAAAGCCGCCCAGCAAGGCTGCCAGCCACTGGGCCCATTGGTAACTGCTGAATTTCAGGGGCAGGCCGGTCAAGGCCAGGCCGAGGAACGAGACGACCATAATCGTGTGCGCCACGCGATGGAACGGCCCAAAGCGGGTGTACCCGGGCATGTTCGGAGCGAGCGGTCGGGGACGACCGTTTCGGATGACATCCAACAAACCTCGGAGAAACCAGATCACGGCGTGCAAGCCAAAGAATCCGAACACCACAATGATAAACGTCAGTACGCCATGGTAGGCCCAATACACGGCAGCCGATTTCTCCTTGTCGTAATGATTTGCGTGCGGATCAAAGCTGATCAAATTGGTGGTGATGCCGGGGTGACACGTGCCGCAGGTCTGCAAACGATTTGCCACCGCCATCTTGGAATTGGGATCTGAAAGCGGAAGAATGTCGTGGGCCCCATGGCAGTCCGAGCATTTCGCTCCTTCGTCGTAGCCGAGGTTGGTCAGTTCGCCGTGCATACTCATGCCGTACGCACGGTTCAGGGCCGCGTGGCACGTACCACACCGGTCCGGGTTGCCCTTGTCGGAATTCAGCTGACTTGGGATCTGGCAGATCGTGGCCCTGGTGGCAATCCGTGCAGCTGGGGTGTCTTGCCACGGTACCGCCGGGAGCAGGAGACACCGTCTGGCTGCCGGGCCCGTTCCCGCGGCCATGGACGCTTTTGTTGAGCCGCTGCTGGATGAAACGGTGGCACTTGGCACAAGTGTCGGCCACGTGGGTGGCGTGGAGCGTCGAGTTGTCATCGGACGCCGGGTAAATTCCATGGGCGCCGTGGCAGTCAGCGCAGACGGCCGAGCTGATCAGTCCTGATTGGAGAAGACCATAGCCGTGTCCGCTCGCGTCGTACTCGCTCCGCTGCTGTTCGTGGCAGTTTCCGCAGACGCGCACCTGACTGAGGGCAAAGACGGATGACTGTGGATCTTTGACCGGTAGCATGCCGTGAGCCGTGTCGCGGTGACAGGCAGTGCACGAGAGCGGCTTGCGGTCAGCGCCGGCGCCCGGTAACGCTTGGGCATGTACGCCGCTTACCAGGCCCGCGTATTGGACTTCGTGGCACCCGCCGCACGATCGGGTCATCTCTCCGAATGGTAGTCGATCGGGCGAATTCCCCGCCTGGTCGGTACTAACGACGGTGGCGTGAGCCAGCGTCGCATCGAGACTTTTCGGATTACCGCCATGGCACTGGTAACACTGGACACCTTTTTCGTAGTGCACATCGCCCGCGAAGTCCTGCGGCTGAATGAACAGCCGCGCGTCTGCGCCGGTCCGGAAATCGGCGATGCCGTGACACAAGACGCACGTGTTCAGATCGTCCGGCAGTTGAGCAACATCGGACGGCGCGGCGACCGCGAGTTGGCTGATCGCCAGCAGCACAGTAAAGGGCAGGAACGTACTGAGTATCGCTCTCCTTCCCAGAACGCGGTTCAGGATGGCAGCGTCTGGTCCGGCAGATCGACCTGCGATACGCACCAGAGTTTCGATCGTCTGCACGCCGGATCGCGAGCGAAATATACAAGGGGGCCATCTCATCGCAGCACAACCATGGTGTCCATCAACGCAGCGACAACCTTTACTCCCGATGCTTTGAAACGGGTGTGCAGCGTGCCGGCGAGAAAGAGTTCGAGTTATTCGCCTTCCGTAGACCACAGGTGGGTTCGGCGAGTTACTTCCAGCCTATGTTTCAGATTCAGATTCAGATTCAATTTTCCGTGAACGCCATCTCGATGCGCTTCCACGGTCTCTTGGCTGATGTCGCATTTCTGGGCAATCTGCTTCATCGTCCGACCACGGCGGCTCATTTCGAAGACTTCCAGTTCGCGATTGGT
Source organism: uncultured Planctomycetota bacterium (assembly GCA_963700575.1). Lineage (GTDB taxonomy): Bacteria > Planctomycetota > Planctomycetia > Pirellulales > Pirellulaceae > JAJRVM01. The sequence continues at coordinate 106,182 of CAVOYC010000026.1, forward strand.
CAGCCCGCTCGTCGGATCTTCGTCGGGTGACTGACCGATCCGCACCAAGCGGCGCGACAGCGAGCGTTCGGTTACGTTTCCACGATCAGGGCCACCTGGTTCATTCGCCAAAAAAGCGTCTCGAACCAAAGCTGTCTCGATTCAGTGGCGCACAACGCACCGTACATCTTATCAAATTGACTTTGCCCGCGGGAAATGTCAACCGTGTCAATCGGGAATGCGGATGCGCCGTGCGAACCACGTGCAGGCTGGTGTCAAAATAACTCGCAACGTGCTTCTGTCCGAGGAACAGCTTCCCATCTCGGGAAATCACCTGGTTTTTTCCGTTTCCCTCCGACGTTCACGGTCCGGGCCCGATCGGTCACGACGCGCGCATGCTGGACGCTGGAAAACGGGATCACTTCGCAGCGAATGGGCACTCGCCGTGCGGAACCGGTGGTGGATCGCACTTCGCCCTCTAGCGGCAGCTGCGCGGGCGTGGGATATATCGACGTGCCCAAACGAATCACGCCCGGCGTCGTCTCACGTGGTACGACGCCGGGCGTGTTTGTCTCTTGGACCACAGCCAGGAACGCGGGCCTGGCAGCGCCCCGTGTCAGTCAGCTTTGCGCCGTCTGCGGGCCCACCAGCCACATCCCATCAGGCCGCATAGCGCCCACATGGCCACCGTCGACGGCTCAGGTACCGCGTTCTCTGTCAATGCGACGGTAGCTTGGAACACGCCGCCATCAGGCGTTACAAACTCGACCGCCCCTTCGAAACTGTCATTTCCCGAAGCCGCAAGCGGGTCAAGCGAGGGTCGGCGGAATCAAACCATATCTCGGAGACACGTGGATCATCTATTTCGGTTTGGTTGTAGTCCTCAGAATCTTGACCCAATTCAGAAATTAGGAAGTCGAGGCTTATTGGTGTAGTATCCACGCGATGCAAGTTAAGAAAAGGATACACACCATACCGGACTGAAAGCGTCATCCAATTGCGTAAATGTCTGGCCGAACATCGTGAACTCAATAGTCAACCCCAGGGAAGGGTCGGTGGACGGGGGAAAATCTTCGTCCCCGGGAACCAGATTGCCATCGTCATAGCTCAGCCAACCGGTGCCCGTTTCACTGGCCAGCGAAGGATCGCCCCCCGGCTCAATCATTTGCAGACCATACGATCTCCAGATCGTACGTTCGGATGTCGGCCTCGGCGAATCGAGTGGTTCCGAGCACAGTCGCGAAAAAAGCAACACAAACGAGTCCCAGCCAGCAGCGGCTCATGATGTAACTCCATCGTCTTAGTAAATCGAGGCACGGTACAAGCCGCAACCTCCAGAATGACCCGGCCTAAAATGACACTATCACCTTACCCCTACGCCCGCCAATGCCCAAGACCTTACAGCACAAATCCAGGAAACGAAATATTATAATCCACGGCTAAGACATTTTCACCCCTGCGGGTGGGTAAGCCAGCGAGGAAACAGGTTTCTGGCGGCTTGCATGTCGGGCGTGTGAGCCAAGCCAACAACTACTATCCAACTAGGAATTTCCAGGTGGCACGGCAGCGAAAAGTCTCGTGAACGAGCCTCCCGGAGATTACACACCTAAAATGTGCTGTCGTCAAGCAAAAAGTTGTCATAAAGAGTTGCGATACCTGCCTGATGCTCGGACACACTCAAGCAGCACTCACGAATTAAGGTTGGGTTGTTAGAAAAATACCGCATTACGACACCGACTCGTCCTCTCGCCATCGGTGTTTTCTGTTCCGCCCGTTCGACTTCCTCTCACCAGCGGCCCAGCGGGATCCCGCTGGATCCAGCCCAGGCCGGCGGCCAGAGGCCTGGGTGGGCGACTGAAAGTCGGTCCCGTATGCCGGACGGATTGAAGCGGCAAATCAACTGCCACTTCCACCCCGTCGCAATCGCCGACAACCGTTGCCAGGTCCCGTCGGCAAGCGGGACCTACTTTTGGCGAATCATGCTAGTGTTTCAGCAGGCCCGTTGGGCCGGTAGCGCTGTGTTGGAGCGATCCAGGGTTGCGCTCGGTCGCCTGACGGCGAACTCGCTGCGCCCTGGGCTCGTCCCATGGTGCCTACGTGCGAGCAGTAGGCGTGGGCACGCGTGCCTGAAAAGTCCCTGCGCGGCCGGCACCTCGCACGCCGCAGCGCGAGCAAGAACCGGCGGAAGGGCTCATGGCCGACAAGGGCAGCTTCGTTAACAGCAAACGCTTCCCCCCGGGATCGGGCCCGGTGGCGATAAAACCTGGCAAGAGGGCCACAAGATGATCTCAAAATGCGAAGTAGTGGTGCTCCGGTCCCATTAGACATGGACATGACAATAGCGTTTCACTCGTGACAGCAATTGCGGTTCCGCCAGGCGACGTGCGCCACCGATCAAAGCCAGGACTGAAAACAAGGCGATTGTGGGTGGCTCGGGAACGCCTGTGATGATCGTAACCACATCGACGTACATTGAACCAAGAGGATTTCCATTGAATTCGCCAATGAATAAGTACGGGTCATCCAGAAGGGTTGAGCCGCCAGCGTACTCGCGTGCCATCGATTCAGTACTGTGGTCATCTCGTCAACGCAGAGATTCGAATACGTGTGAAAAACGGTGCTGTCGACCGGCACGTTCGTGAACTCGCCACTTGCTGAAATGATTCTCACTGAGCCGTCATTGATGTTCATCCTGCCTTGGTAAGTGCCGTCGCCAAACCCCGAGGCTATAGTAACCCGACCCTGGTGAAACTGATCAGCTACAGGCATGAGCCCCTCGCCCTCTTCGCTTTCTCACCCACCTCCCCGCCTTCGGCTGCGAGGTGGGTGAGAAAGGGAGCCTTGTGGGGCGGTTCGGGTAGCCTGTCAGTCAGATTCACCCACCGCACAAGGCGGTGGGAGTCAAAGTCAAACATTCGAGCTATTCACACGACCGAATACCTCCGGTGTCAATGATCTGGTGGGAATTCGGGCAATGCCCCTTTAGATGCCGGGAAAAATACTTTCACTCCGCCCTCGCCCCAAAGGGGCTAGGGAACAGGGTGATAGTGTTTTTCCCTGGTTCCTCAAAAAGAGGTTGCTCACGATACGTTCCATTCCTCACGTTGCGACGGCTCGCGTTCTGCCGACAACGCACAAACAATGATGGCAGCTTCAAGTTGCCAGCTTCAAGTTGCTGGCCTCACTGGTGGGGCCGCTGTGAACCGCGTGAGCAGGACGTTTCTCAATCTGGCACGGCCCGTGAAGTCCAAAACCATGTATCCGCTCATCGGTTACTTCTGCCAGTCATCGGCCACGACGTGGGCATGGATCAGCGCAAGGGACAGCGGGAAAAGTGACAATCCGCTGGCATGACGCCGAAAAGGCACGGCCCGGAACACGGCGCGAATCGCCAGACCAGCGGTGCAAATCCATAGCGGCGTGCGATGCAACAGGCGAGGCCCAGACAGGCCTGCAGCAATAAACAAAGCATTTAATGTCAAAACTAAATTATCTTGCGTTTTGGGTGTTGACTTGTTGCTTTGTCCGTTCGTTGTTCTGTATATTCGTCGGTGGTGCTGGTGCGTTCGGTGTCGAAGGTGCGCGGACCAGATGAGGGTCCTGGACTAGGTGTCGGGTGCGAACGATCGGAGCAACGCAAGAACTGGCGCGAGTGGACCCTTGATGATTTCTCGTTTTCTTTCTGGGAGGGTTAATCAGCCGAGACTTTTTGAAATTGCGATTCACTCGAATCGGGCCGACCACGCTGGTCGCCGTGTTTGCGGCTCAAGTGACGTGGCCGCCAGTAGTCATCGTATCCATTCCAAGACAATTATCGTTTTTCATTTATCGTTTCCACTCTAAGAAAGGACCGGGAGCTATGTACCGACGGCTTCTAACATGCATTATCTTCACTGGCATGTCGCTGTGCGTAGCGAATGCACTTTGGGCTCAGAGTCCACCACTCGAACTAGGTTCCAACCCACCAGTCTTTCAAACACTCGGTATGTTGGATACCGAGTTGACCTTTTTGAGCGAGGCTGAATGCCGAGTCTGTCACAGCAGTGGTGTTCCGAACCGCCACCACAATTTGTACGGACCAGAGCACACATGCATCAGTTGCCATGGTGACGAAATGCCATTCCGGGTGCAAAGGGATTGCCTGGAGTGCCACACGTCGAGTCCTCACCACGAGGGAGACAACGCGTTTGAAAGACACTGCGTCGCATGTCATGGCGATTACGTTGACGACTATGATGACGGGCATTACATCCCCAGCTATGATCCTTCACTGGTAACGCCAAAGAGGAGTCTCACAGGTGAGGGCTTTTTTGAAGATGGCACTCCCCATACGATTAGTACGGGAGAGGGTCTGGTGGCGATCGGCGACGTCCCCGCGGGCCCGCAGACCAGGAAGTTCCCCAACACTCTGACGTATACACCTCCTGGACTTAACAACGACTTCATTATCGCCGCGCCTCGCGGTTCGACCTATAACTTGACGGTCGAATTTCATGAAGGTCCGTTTGCCGTGATCTGGGATGGCTCGGACGCTGATAACAAGTTCCTGGATGTTTACATCCCCGACGGCGCACCGGTCAAGGCTGGGGACCCTGAGGCGGACCCCCTTGAGGACGGCACACTGCTCGTCGAAATCAACAAAGCTATTGGGTCCGATCGGGCCAGCCTCGGTTATGACGGGCCCGCCGATGCGCTTTATCCTTATTACAACTATGCGCCGGAAGGTGGTCAACCACCGAACAATCGCGGGTTTGATGCGGGTGCCTGTAGCTATTGCCATTGGGACGACGGTGCGACGGACATCAACGGTGATCCGGCGCCCGTACTGATCGTTAACAATCACGACACCCACCATCACATAGACCTCGTAGACCCTATTAGCGATGGAGCGGGCGGGACGTGGAGAAGGTGTAACGTGTGCCACGACTACACAGATCGGACACCACATCTCGATCCTGCCGATCCCACTAGGAGAACGTACAGTGATGTGGGCGGGGCGGGCTTCGACCTCGCTATCCGAATTTGCGAAGAGTGTCATGGCCCTGACTCACTTCATAGCATCCAGGCGGACTCGCCTGCGGCCGGCAACATCGGTACGATCGTCGTGGGTGGCGAGGACGCCGGATACGGTCACGTGGGAAGGGACGGTGCTCCTGGCGACAGTGACTGCTGGGGTTGCCACGGCTTCGCAGGCCCCGAGATGCCCATGAGTGCCGCAGAACTGATTACGGGCCCGCTGACTCCGACCCTCTACAACATTGACCCGGCCACCATTTCTGCCGGAAAATCTGCCACGGTTGTTCTCAGCGGAGTGGCATTCGCCAATACCGCCGACGGCACGTTGTATGAGTCGAAGGTTCGCTTGACGGCTGCGGACGGGTCGTCGGTGATCCTGGAACCGGACGTCATCCTCGACCAAGGGAACCTGGTGGTTACGATTCCCGCTGCTACTGCTCCCGGGAACTATAAGCTCCAGGCGACAAAGGATGATGTGGCAAGTAACCCTGCGGTCCTGAGCGTCGTTCCCGCAGTGACCATTACGCGGGCCATCGCCGACCGAATGGTGACCATTACCGGCAGCGGTTTTGGCGGATACGCCGAGGGCTCCGGAACGACCGTCACCGGGACCGTCATCGCGACGGTGGGTAGACGAACGCGGGAGAGGAACTTGGAAGCCACGATCATTTCGTGGAGCGATACCAAGATCGTCGCCCGTTTCTTCGCCATCCCGAACAAAGTGACCGTTCGCTCGGTATTCGGCAGTGCCACTGCCACTACTACCACGACGAGACTCTCTCGCTAGGCGTTTGCACTTTGTTCTGTTAAGCTGAGTAGCGTGGGAGGGATGTGCCATGGGCGCATCCCTCCCATGCACGTTGTCTTGAGGGGCGGATACAACACCACGAATATCCGACAGGCTTTGTCGTGGTGATCGCCCGCTTCGCGGATGCTCGGCTGCGAAGGGCGGCGGTGGACCGATGCGAACGAGCTGTTGGTGCAGCGCTCAACGGTGTCGGTTCGTGTACCAGTCAAAGACTGTACCGAGGTCGATCAGTACTTTCCGCCGCGCACGTTGGCATGCCTGCGAGAGAGCGTGTGATGTCGATTCATTGAGAAGGTCAAACCAATGCGTGCGAAATCCGTACATCTTGCCGCGATTGCCGCTATGTCGTTGTGCGTTGCCAGTACAGGTTGGGCGGACGTTCCGGCTCCGCCGGTGAACCAGACCATTGGTATGCTGGACGTCCTGATGGGCGATCTGACGGAGGCCGACTGTCGTGTTTGTCACGTCAGTGGCGTCCCTGACCGCCACCATTTGCTGCAGGACACTCCCATTCCTCCAGGCTCGCTGGTCCCTTATCCGGATGCAAATGGCGACGGCATCCCCGACACCACTTACAAATGCTTGAACTGTCATGCTAATGACCCGCCGTTCGCGCCGGTCAGGGACTGCACTGCGTGCCATACCTCTAGTGCTCACCATCAGACGCCGGCTGCAATCAGTGGTGATTGTGTATCCTGCCATGGCGACATCGTGGACAATATCGGTGATGGCCATTACATCCCTACGTATACGCCGTCACTAGTGACACCTTCGTCCAGTTGTGGAGACGGCCTCCCGCTTAACAGCCGCGGCAAAGGCGCGGGGGCTTGCGACTATTGCCATGCCGACGACGGTCTGGAATTACCGACAATCCGTAATAACGCGGACCTCCACCATGCTACGACGTACGCCTGGGATGGGTCCTTGGATTGTCTGGTGTGTCATGAAATACGCGATCCTCTGAATATCCGCACCTGCGAAGGATGTCACGGACCGGACTCACTTCATAACATTCAGGCCGACTCGCCGAACGCGGCCAATCTCGGCACGATCGTCGTGGGTGGCGAGGACGCCGGATACGGTCACGTGGGAAGGGACGCTGGTCCTGGCGACAGTGACTGCTGGGGTTGCCACGGTTTCGGGTCCGCGTTTGCCACCGCGTCCACGTCCGCACCGCGTTCGGGCCCCATCATCCCGACGCTCTACCACTCGAACGTGGCTTCGATTCGCGCCGGATCAGACGCCATGGTCACGCTCACGGGTGCGTCCTTCACCAATATTATGGGCACGTTGCTGTACGAGTCGCATGTGGCGTTGACCGCAACCGACGGTACCTCGGTGATGTTGACTCCCGACATCATTCTGGACGAGGGGACGCTGGTCTTCACAATCCCCGGCGACACGGCACCGGGCAACTATAATGTGCAGGCGGTCAAGGACGAATTCGCGAGTAATCCGGTCGTGATCAGCATCGTCCCGGCGGTGACCATCACGCAGGCTGTCGCCGACCGATTGGTGACCATTACCGGCAGCGGGTTTGCCGGTTACGCCCAGGGCTCGGGAACGTCCGTCAGCGGGACCGTCATTGCAAGCGTGGGCACGCGAGTGCGGGAAAGGACTTTGCAGGCCACGATCATTTCGTGGAGTGACACGAAAATCGTCGCCAGGTTTTTCGCCATCCCAAACAAGGTGACCGTTCGCTCGGTGTTCGGCAGTGCCACTTCGATGACCAGCGGGAGAATCTCTCGCTAGGCGGTTGCAGTTGTTCTGTTTGGCACGTGTTTTGAAATTGGGAAGACTGCTCGCGAAGCGAGGCCATTTGCGTCCTCGCCCGCGAGCGGGAGCGAGAGAGGGGCGGGGTGAGGGGCTAAATCGAGTTTCATAATTCGTGGAAGTTTCGCAACCGCCAAATATGGCCGAAGGCCATCATCATCGTAGCCTGGGGTGCAACCCCAGGAAATCGTTGCCACCACAGAGGTTTTGGCTGAAAGCCAAAATCAACGGACCTCCGTCAGCAATGTGAATATGGCCTTCGGCCAAATGGATCTATCGTGTCTGCAATCCTGGGGCGATGCCCCAGCCTACAATGACAACGGCCTTCGGCCAAAAATTCCACGAATCGTGAAAAGTGATTTAGCAAATCTGGAAGTGATTTTTCCCGCGCAGCTTAGGACTCGTCCGGCAATAAGTTACTCGTTCTGCTTCCCTCTCCACCGCCCCGCGGAGCGGGAATAGCGGGGGAGAGGGTAGGGTGAGGGGCGATAAATGCGGTAACTTATTGCCGGACGAGTTCTTAGCTGAGTAGCGTGGGACGAATTGGCCTGGGGAGTGCAAAGGAAAAGGGAAATGACAGAGCAGCGCAGCGTCGGTTACTTACGGTTTGTCACCAGCCTGATATTCGTAGCAGGCTGTGTTTCGGTATTTTCTTGCGACACGCAGCGGAAGCAGAACAGAACGAGGCGGAGGCCCGGAAGGTCATTGCCAGGGTCAATGGTCAGCCCATCTATGAAGATCAGCTAAAGCCGGAACTGGAGAAGAACCTACGGGCACTGACAAGATATGGCATGCGGAAGGACAACAGTGGCATGGCCAAACGGCTGCAGGCGAGGTTATTGAATAAGGCGATCGGCGACGTGCTTATCAATCAGGAAAGCAAGAAGCGGACCGTCGAGAACATCGACGAAAAAGTTGAACAGAGAGTGAAAGACCTCGAACGGAAATTCGGGGCCGGGCCAGGAATGGAAAAGTATTTGAAGATACGAAGAATCACCATGGACGATCTCAGAGAGTCCTTGAAAGGCAGGGTACGTCTTGATGACTACCTGAAAGAGCAGGGCGTGTTGGAGCCGGAGATCCCCGAAGAACGAATCCGAGAGATGTATGCTGCAGATCCGGATAGTTTTTCCACAAAAGCGACTGCCAGGGTCAGCCACATTCTGATCGCCGTGGACGAGAATGCTGAACCGGAGGAGAAGGATCAGGCGCGGCAGAAGGCGGAGGAAATCCGCAAGGAGATCTTGGAGGGTAAGGACTTTGCCGCCATGGCAAAGGAACATTCGGCCTGCGGTAGCGCGTCAGATGGTGGCGATTTGGGCCCCCGCGAGAAGGGTTTTATGCCGGCAGAATTTGACGCGGTGGCTTTTGCCCTGGAAAAAGATGCCGTGAGCGAGGTCGTGGAAACCAAATTTGGGTTCCACGTCATTAAGCTGGTCGACAAAGATCCCGGTGGAGTAGTCCCTTATGAACGGATGCGGGATTTCCTCAAAAAGTATCTCCAGGGCGAGGAATCGAAGAAGCAGCTGGCGGCGCATATCGCCGAGTTGAGAGAAAAGGCCGAGATAGAAATCTTGCTGAAATGAATCGTCATGTTTCGATGTTCGAGATCTGTCCTGTTCAAAACGATTACCGTGGCGAGTTTGTGCCTGCTGACATCCCCGGGGTGTCAACGACATGAGCAGATTGGGGTGAACGAGGAACCGCCTGCGGATGGCTCCACCGCGACGCGGCTGGGGGCGTCGCCAGCCACCGGAAGTGCCCAACCGCGGACCCAGAATCCAACACTCAATGAGTCGATCCGGCATGTGGTTCCAGAGGGGTGGCCGCCGGCGCAGGCGAGCGGTCTTCGGAGGGTTGCATTTCAGATCGAAGAGGGTCCTTTAGCCGCGGAAATGACGGCGATGGGTTTGCCCGGATCCGCCACGCGGTTGCTTCCCAACGTCAATCTTTGGCGCAGGCAGATCGGTCTGGAGGAGACAACTCAGGAAGATCTGGACGGGGCACTTGAGGCTATCGAGGTCGACGGCCGGCGCGGTCATTATATCAGCTTGGTGGGTTCCTCGGACACTGAGCGACCACGGGCCATGCTGGTGGTCCTAGTCAGCGATCAGGATCGCACCTGGTTCTTCAAGATGATCGGAGACTCGGAACTGGTGGCGGCCGAGAAGGAGCATTTTGAGGAGTTTGTGAGATCCGTGACGTTTGTGCCAGCGGGCGAAGACGAGAATGACTGAGTTCCGTGCCGGCGGAGCACTGAGAGTCTTAGCGTTTGACCCGCGCGCATGTTTGTGACTGCGGCAGGTGGCCGCAGTACGGCGGCAAGATGCCGCCGCCACTTGGGTTGCGGGCAACAGCATTTACCGCGTGCCGGTAAGGCCGGCCAGCAGCATGTGGGCGCTGCCCGAATAGTAGGGCGCCGAGGCGTCGTCGTAGTCCTCGTAGATGTATCGCAGGTAGGCCGACAGCCGCTCACTGCCCCACCAGTCGACACCGGACACGTATCGCCGGGTGTTGACGCGGACCTCGGAATAACCGGGCAGATCCGGCCACGGCAAGAGCGGATCGAACGCATCGAAAGCCCAGACCCACTGGAGGCCTCCCGAAAAAGTCAATCGCTTGGTGTGCGCATAATTGGCGCCAAGACTTAGGATCTGGCCGCGGCCGCCGTAATTCCATTGCCGGCGATCAAACGGCTGTGCGTCAGGCGTGTCGCTGGGAAAGTAAATCTCCTGGTCGATCCAGTTGGAGTAAAATCCGTAACCACCGGAAATAGACCACGCGGGTTGGGGCGCATACCAGAACGTGAAGGTCATGGGAAAGTCATCCTCGACGAAATCCGCGACAGAGGTGTGATTCTGGCGGTTCTCCAGCGAGACGCTGGTCGTGGCCATGAGGTTGTCGGCCGCGAGCCATGTCGTGTCCAGGCGGACAATATCTTGGCACGAGGGCTGGTTGGTGCTGGTGAGGCCCAAGTATGTAGTCACTCCGAACAGCGGATTCGACGCGTTACGGTGTTCGTACCGCAGTCGCGTGTCGAATCGTGGGTGCCAGCGCATCGTGGTTCCCGCGAAATAGGTCGCGAATGCGGTGCGGGCCTGACTGCGGAAACCGGGAGGGTTCTGCACCTGGTATTCGGCGTAGCTGCGGTCGATCACACCGAGCTCAGCGCCCGCGTTGAACGTCAGCTGATCTGCCAAACCGCTGGTGTAAAAGGGCCGCCAGTTGGCATTCATGCCGGTGGAAGTTCTTAGATAGTCAACGGGATGCCGGAGACCATAGGGAGGGATGATGGCCGTGGGGACGGACACTCGTGCTATATCTTCCGGCGGCACGAGGAAGGGGGGCAGTTGGTTCAGCTGCCGATTGTAACGCACGAAGCCGTCCAGCGTCATGCGACTGAAATACGAATTGGACAGGCGAACGTCGAATCCGTAGAAGCGTCGGCGCGTATCACGTTGGAGGTTACGCGTATCGCCATGGTGAAGCTGCGAATAGATGCGTGTTTGCAGCGGCAGTTCACCGCGCAGCTTGAGACGGTCTGTCTGCGACACGTTTTCGGGCACCACGGCATACGGATCATCTACGGCGAAGTTCTCATAGGGGTGCACGGCGCCGTACGATCGGGTCACCACAGCGTCGTTCTGACCGAAGGTCCGCATGGGCCGTGAATACTCGGCCGTGATCGACCCGATTCGCGCTTCGATGGCTGGTTCGAAACGCGGCGGACGACCAGTCGATCTCTTGGCGCTGAGACAAGACGTGACATTTGCGGCAGAAGATGCGGTCGGCGGGCATTCCATGATGTGTCCCCAGCGCTTGACGCTCACCCTTCTTGCGCCGGAACCAGACATCGAGGTGATACTTCACGTTCTCGGTTAGCTGACCGGAATAGTCGGCGCGAATGTCCTGCAATCGAACAGCGTAATCTTCGCCGACATTCAAGTCCTCGGCGATGATTTCCGCACCGCTTCCTGGCGGCGGTATGTTTGTCAGGGGGTCATGGTCCAGGCGATGCAGAAATCGCTCGTAGCGCAGATTGGCCGTGTGAGCCGGGGTGAAGTAGTAGAGTCCGGCGTGGGTGCTCTCGTTGTCGAGTCCTGTGCCGAACAGATCCAGCGTGTAGTCGCCGTCGCTCTTCAGCAGGTCGATGTCCCAAAAGGGTGAGGACTGCAGTCCCTGGTACTCACCGACTTTCGTTGCCGACCCCTGCCGGGCGACAGCCCACCATCCGCCGCGAACAGCCGCATCCTGATAGCCGGGCAGCGCGATATCTGACGTGACTTCGCGCTCGCCATCGTGGTTGCCGTCAAAGAGAAACTCCGAGTAGCCGGGGGCAGCGTCCGCGGTCCACGTGTCGCGCCAGTAGGGGGAGACTGGCTCGAGCGAGTCCACGTCCGTCAGGGGTGCGGAGTAGAAGTCCGTCAGGCGTGCGGAGCAGGTGGTGTCGGGCGTGGTGGCGGCCATCTCCGTCAGACGCGCCAAGAAGAGGGCGTCCAGACGAGCAGAGTGTGCCGCGTCACTCTGCGAGGGATTATTGATCCACTCGTCCGCCCGCGCACCGCACAGACTGGCGAGCACGGCCAGCAGGCCGAAGCACTGGCACGCCAACATGCGTGCCCTGTTCGGGGATAAGCGGCTTGTCCGTCTCATACACAACCCTCGAATGTCCTTGCTGCCCGGCACGACGGGCGTTGCTGCGTTTTAGCCGAGACGGTGGCCTATCGTCTCATACCGTGACCACACTCAAAACCGGTCGCAAAATCACTGCCGTGGATCTGCGAATGACACTGTGTACAGTCGGTGAACAACGCCTGTCGAGATGCCGGGGTCGTGGGAATCATGGGGTTGGGGGGCCCTCCACCAACCAACGTCGGGCACGTCACCCACCAAGTGGCATCGAGTGCATTGCAGCGAGCCACCGTGTGTGGAGTGGCCGGCGTGGCAACGCAAGCACAGAAACGTTGTTGGTTGGTGGAGCAGATTGTTGGCCACGGTGCCGTGCGGCTCGTGGCAGTATGGCACAGCTCTCCGTTACCGGTGCATGCTCCCACACAAAGGGCCCCTCCTTCTCCGCATGGCATTCGTAACACAATTGATTCAGCGTGGGAGCTTTCAGGCTGCCGTAATCTTGCCCGTGGCTGTCGTGGCAATCGGAACAGCGCATCTTGCCTTCCCGGATCGGATGATGGGACGGCAACGATGCCATGCCAAATATCTTCGGGTGGCAGTTGTAGCAGGTGGCCGGTTCGTTGACCGTCATCGGGCGACGGTTCGGTCGATAAACGTGCGTGTGGTACAAGCCAACTTCTCGCGGAACTTGCGAATCAGGATGAGCATCGTGGCAATCAGCACATGCCACGCCTGCCCGCCAGTGGTAGGACGAATGCCAGCCCATCGTGGGCGTACCGGTGTGACAGCGCAGGCAAAGGTCGGTCCGCGTATCCTGGGTGACGCGGCCGTGAGGACGGTGGCAGGTGGAGCAATTGAAGGCGTTCGGTCCGAGCAATTGATGTGGCCCGGCCAGTTCTTCCAGCTGACGTGTCTGGCTGTGGCAACGGTAGCAGACACCCGGTTGATCCACCGACATCGACAGTCCGGTTTCCGGATGCGGTTGATGACAATCGGTGCAGCCGATTCCAGCTAGATCATGCGGCGACCCATGCCACTCGTCCATGGAAGGCCCTTGATGACATTGCAGACAAAGTGCCTTGCGCGTTTCTGCCGTGACGTTGCCGTGAGGGTTGTGACACGTCGTGCACCCGAATGTGCCGGATTCATCTCCCTCGGCCGAGACGGTGCCGCCCGCAACGCGTCCGATCGGAGCACCGATCTGGTGCGGTTGGCCAGCCTCCTCAAATCGCTTCAACGCTCCATGACAGGGATAACAACTTTCGGGGGTCGCGGCACCTAGACTCTGCGACGTGCCTCGCAGTGAATCTTCGGTCGGCGACCATTGAGCGAGGCGGGTCTGGTCGCGTTGGTGGCTCGGATCGTTAGCTCCCAATTCTACTGCTGGCGTGCCCGGTGGTACGTTGTAATGCGCCACGTGGCAGTCTGAACAGGTGACCTTCTGGTGCGCGTGGGCTGACGTCCGCCACGTCGCGCCCAGTTCGACGGGTTGCGTTTCATGACACTGCAGGCAGATTTCCGCTCGCTCGGCCGGAGTCGTTGCGCGGCCGCTGGCGGTCATCTCTTCATTCGGATTCAGACTGAGGATCGATGCCGCGCCGGTACCGCGTGTCTCAAGATGTTTGCTGGCCGCACCGTGGCACGCCTCGCATCCCTGTTTCCGGTGCACGTTATTGGCGAACGCCGTCACATAAGTTTCGTGGCAGATGACGCAGCTGGCGTCGAGTTCGGTGAGTGTCGCTCCCGGCACCTGTGGCAGATCGACCTTCACGCTGGTGTAAGACTTGGGCTGCCAGAGAATTTTGCCTTCCTGCCAGTTCGCCGGCAGCTCGGTTGTCGGGCGCCAACTAAGTGCGGTGGCCGGCCAACCCAGGTTCGGATCGGAGAGCGAGAAATTGGGTTGGCCCGAGAAATTGCAGGAGGACACCCCGATCAGGCTGCCGGCGCAGAGCACGATCGGGATCAAAATCATCCGCCGCCGTGTCGCGATGCTGCGAAGGGTGTGCAACGATCGCCCTCCCTGGTCGGTCTTGCGTGAGGTATTGACCTAGTCCTGCCGGAGGTTGGTCGTGAAACATACGACGTTCCGTACTGCGCATCCGAGCACTGCCCGGGCGCCACGATTGCCTCGCCGTCGCTACCTGGCGTTGGAGACGAGAATTGCGAACCCAGGCACAACAGCGCGGTCGCGAAGGATAGTGATATCCTGCACCCGGCACAATACCGTTCCGCGGCCAATTGCAGTGGCGCCCGGCAACTGTTTCGATTCCGTGGGGCATCGCAGCCAACTCCAGACCGGCGTGGTCAATTCCCCGGAAGCTGGGCGCGGGCGTGGCAAGATCACCAAATGGGCCTTGTTGCGCTCATTCGCTGGACAGATGGATGATGGATCAGTGGCGATTGTTGGTTGTCGAAGTAGGAGTCCTTCCTTCGCAAATCGACAATTCACAATCACCGTTCATTTCCGGCCAACCTGCGTTTATCGACGCAACAGAACAACAATTCTAGCACGACGAAATGGACCGGTTCAGCTACAGGGCAGTCTGGCTCCCAGCCCACTTGGCCACTGCCTCAAATGTTGGCGATTTCTGCATCAGCGTGTTTCTGCCGGGCTGACAGTTGTGGGGAGCGCGAACAGGCGGCAACCTGCTTGCCGGACCATGGCCGGAAGGACCCGTGCGCATTTCGGAGCGGTCAACGTTTGACAGTGCCTGACGCGCGAGGCCATAATGCCTCGGCAAGGGTTGAGCGGTCAGATCGTCATGTCAGCGCTCTGTTGACGAAACGGCCAAGCACGTCGATTGACGACTAATAAGTGAATCCATGTCACGTACTGTTTCCAGTCTGGCACGCAGCCAAGAGCCGTATTGGGTTTCCGTGCTCTTCGCGTTACTCGCGGTACTGCTCGCGCTCGGGCCGTTGCGTTTTCAGAGCCCGGTGGTGGTCCCCACACCGGTTCCGGCGTCCGTAACCGATCCCACACCAGTTCGTCAGCCAGCCGTGACACCGGTGTACGAGTTAGGCCCGTTTACGTATCGTTGCAGCGAGTGCCACCGGGATATTCCATCACTCTATGCGGCGGGCGGTGATTTGACGCAGCACGCCGACATCCATTTGGCGCACGGGATGAACACGCGCTGTCTGAACTGCCACCACCCGACAAACCGCGAGGCCTTTGTCGATGATTTTGGGGAGGAAATTCCCTGGGATCAAGCCCCGGTCTTGTGCGGCAAGTGCCATGGCCCTGTATACCGGGATTGGCAGCACGGCTCGCACGGACGGATCAATGGTTATTGGGATACAACGCGAGGCGAGCAAGTTCGGCTCAAGTGTATTGCCTGTCACGATCCGCATCGCCCCCCTTTTGCTCCGCTTGCTTCCGCGCCACCTCCTCACACGCTCCGCATGACGCCTGAACATGGAGTCGTGCACACCGGAGTGCGCAATCCCTTAAGGATCACGGAGGACGAAGTGACGAGCAAACGTGAAGCCGTTGGCAACGAGAGAGCCGTTGCCGAAGAGGGAGCAGATGCCGACGAGGGAGCAGAATAATGCAGATGCCCGAAAATCGTGCTGACTCTGACCAGGCGGCGGCCCAGCCGGCCGTGACGGTGACTCGCCGCAGATTTCTGTCCGGCGGTCTCGCGGCGGTGTCCGGCATTTCTGCTTTGGCAGCTGCCGCCTCTCCGCTGCGACATCTCAATTCCGCCGACATTCCCTCCTTGGACGAATTTCTGCAGAGGCATTACAAGGAGATGACCGCCGAAGACAAGGAACAGGTGTTCGAGCGGATCGAGGAAACGGTCGAGAAACGGCACGGCGTGGACGCGCATCTGAGCGACCCGCCGCCGATGGACGGTGTGGAGTTCGTCTATGGATTGAATATCACCCGTTGTGTGGGATGCCGTCGGTGCGTGCATGCTTGCGTGGGCGAGAACAACCAGTCGCGAGCTCCCGAGATCCAGTACATCCGCGTGTTGGAGATGGAAACAGGCAGCATCAACGTCGAGACATCCGATCACACTTACGAGCATGCGTCGTTGCCACATCCGCACAAGTACTACATGCCGGTCCAGTGTCACCAGTGCGCGAAGCCACCCTGCGTGAAGGTCTGTCCCGTCGAGGCAACCTGGCAGGAACCGGACGGCATCACCGTCATCGACTACGACTGGTGCATCGGCTGTCGTTATTGCGTGGCCGCTTGTCCCTATTGGGCGCGACGATTCAACTTTACCGAACCCACCATCCCGCCAGGGCAGCTGAATCCGGAAATGGCCTATCTGTCGAATCGTCCGCGGCCGAAGGGGGTCACGGAGAAGTGCACTTTTTGTCTGCACAGGACCAGGACCGGGCGGCTCCCGGCATGTCTCGAGGTCTGCCCGACCGGTTCCCGGAAGTTTGGCAATGTGCTCGATCCGGACAGCGAAGTCGCCTACATTTTGCGGCACAAACGAGTTTACGTCTTCAAGGAAGACGTAGGCACGATCCCTCGCTTCTTCTATTACTTTGACGAGCGTGGCAGTCGCTACCGAGATCCGCTGGCCGACAGCCCCGCCGAGGTGGAGGAATGAAGAAGTATCTGCTGTTTCTCTGGGACTGTTTCCGGTTGAGTTTTGTCGGTGACTGGCGATATCACCTGTGGATGACCGGCCTGACGATGATCGCGTTAGTCGGCTTTTACTGCTATTGCCAACAACTGGTGAACGGTCTGGTCACGACCGGCATGACCGATCAGGTCTCGTGGGGCGCGTACATCGCCAATTTCACCTACCTGGTCGGCCTTGCCGCGGCGGCAGCCATGTTGGTCATTCCGGTCTACATCTACCGCAACATGCACCTGCACGACGTGGTGATTTTCGGGGAATTGCTGGCCGTTTCCGTCATTATTATGTGTCTCTTGTTTGTCACCGTCGATCTGGGGCGACCCGATCGCTTTATGCACCTTTTCTGGCGATTCAATTTCCCCATGTCCATGTTGACGTGGGACGTCATTGCGCTGAACGGCTACTTGCTGCTGAACCTGCACATCTGCGGGTATTTGATCTACTGCGCTTATTGTGAGCGGAAACCATCGCCTCTGTTTTACGTGCCGTTTGTCTTCGCGGCCATCGTATGGGCCGTCAGCATTCACACCGTAACGGCCTTCCTGTACGTGGGGTTGGGAGGTCGGCCTTTCTGGAATTCGGCGATCATCGCGCCGCGATTTCTGGCCAGCGCCTTCGCTGCCGGACCGGCGTTCATCATTCTGACGCTGCAGGTCGTGCGACGGTTGACATCGCACGAAGTCAACGACGAAGCTCTTCTCACCCTGCGTCGAATCGTGCAGGTGGCCATGATCATCAATATGTTTCTGCTCGCCTGTGAGGTGTTCACGGAATTCTATACCGATTCGACTCACGTCGCGTCTGCTCGTTATCTCTATTTCGGTCTCCAGGGGCGGGCGACGCTGGTCCCTTGGATCTGGACGGCTGTGGGCATGAACCTGTTGGCTACGGTCTTGCTGTTACTGCCGGCCTCCCGAGGACTGCGACTGCTGAATGTGGCCTGCGTTCTGTCGATCGTGGGAATCTGGATCGAGAAGGGCATGGGCCTGATTGTTCCTGCATTTGTACCGACGCCGCTTGGTGAAGTCGTGGAATACACGCCGACGACTCACGAAACATTGGTGTGCTTCGGCATTTGGGCGGTGGGTACTCTGATCTACACGATCCTTGTTCGTGTCTCGGTTCCCGTGCTCGCCGGTGAGGTAACTTATGAAAAACGACGCCAGATGACGTCCGCCCACTCCAAACCCCCCAGCACGTCTGGAAGAGAAGACACCTGGGATCTGCCGTGAGGGACGGTGATCCGCCAGAGAAGGTCAACTTAGGAATCAGGGAAAAATAACTTCCAGATTCTCTAACCCCTCACCCTACCCTCTCCCCACAGGGGCGAGGGTACAAGGTGAAGTTATTTTTCCCTGATTCCTAAGTTGGACAGCGCCACGTTCACTTTTGAGATCATCTTCAGGGCTTATTAGCAGTGGCTTTATCGCCACCGGGCTGGTCCCGGTGGGAGAGCGTTTGACAACGATACCGTCGATCTTGGCCACCCATGAGTTTCCTTCCTGCCGGCCCTCGCCGCCGGAGGCGGCGAGGGCCGGCAGGAAGGTTCGTTTTTCGGCTGCCAGAGTAGTCACCAAACGTAGAACCACCGGGACGAGCCCGGTGGCGAGGGACTGTTACGGAGACACGAGTTACGCACATCCATCGCTGCAAAATGGCGCTGTCCACTTAGGATCGGTTGAGAAATGGCTTTTCCGATGGACCCTCGCCCCAGTGGGGAGAGGGCAGGGTGAGGGATTAGAAAAGTAGCCAACCAGTTGTGATCTCACTGGGACGAGCCCAGTGGAAATCAGGTTTGTGCGTAACAACCAGGGGTGTCCCCGGGGGCAGGCAGGACAGACAGCGATCGAGCGCGAAGTGCGCGACGGAGCCTGTGCGCGGTACTTGAGATCCGCGCTGCGCAGGGAGCGGAGCCGGGCAACTTCCGACTAACCGTCCAGCGTCCATCCGCTGCGATACTGGCGACTCAGAAGCGCGTTGGCGTCGCTGTTATTGGTCACGCGACCACTGGCGCCGTCATATTCGATCTTCTCTCCCACGCGGTAGGCGACATGGGCCAGCAGCATCTGCTCGATCAAGGTCCCGCTGTAGTCAAAATCACAGGAAGTTCTGAGATTGCCTTTGCAGGCTTCCGTCCACTGCTTCTGGAAGTGACCCAACGGCGGAATCACATCGTCTTGGCTGCGAGGTTTGTAGTAGGTGAAGTCCGCTTTATCGCTGTAGGGAACTAGCAACCGTGTATCGAAATCGGCGATCACAAAACCAAGTTTGCCCTTGAACATCGCGCCGTGTCCGATCTTGGTCAGGTCGATGTACGGTCGAGGTGAGTTGGGCATCGCGCCACCCTGATACCACGTCACTCCGATCGCCGGCCGCCAGTCGTTGGCCGGGTGTTCGAAGGTGGCGGTCATCTTGACCGGCGTCACTTCCGCGTTGAACGCTTCTCCCGTGGCGGTCACCGACGTGGGCAATTGAGCGTCGATGGCGTTCCAGGCCAGGTCCATGGTATGGCTTCCCATGTCGCCTAACTGGCCGCTGCCGAAGTCCCAGTACATATTCCATTGCAGGCAGTTCATACCTGGCCCGCCGGAAAAATACCCGGGATTGTAGGGGTGAAAAGGTGACGGCCCGATCCACAAGTCGTAGTGCAGGGACGTCGGAGGCTGGCCTTCCGCGGGCAAATAGCCCGGCCGAGGAATCTGCCGATCGCCCCACACGTGAACCTGTGACAGCTCGCCAATCGCGCCGTCACGGATCAGCTCTCGCACGCGGTTGAAGTTTTCCTTGGCGTGTCGTTGAGTCCCGCATTGGGTCGCCAACTTGTCCTTGTTCTTCAGATAGTTGGCACGCACGACGCGCGCCTCTTCCACGGAGTTAGCCAAGGGTTTCTCACAGTAGATGTGCAGTCCACGATTCATCGCCCAGTTGGCGACGAACGCGTGAGTGTGATCCGTGGTGCAGCAAATCACGGCGTCGATATCTTTCTGCTCGAGGCACTTGCGCCAGTCGACGTAATGCTTGGCCCCAGGGAATTCCTTGGCGGCCACCGCCAGGTGCTCTTCATCGACGTCACACAAGGCGACCACGTTTTCAGTCGAAATGGCCTTGTAATGAGCCATCGCCCGCCCCCACGCCCCGATCAGAGCGACGTTCAATTTGTTGCTCGGCGCGTTCGCACCTCGGAGTACACCGCTGGGCAGGATCAAGAACCCGGCTCCCGCAGCGGCGGTCGATTTCAGAAACTGACGTCTCTGCATCGGGTTTGATGGAGACGGATTCTGGGGTTTGCGGCTGTTGCGATTTTTCATCTTCAAGGGCTCCGTTTCGAGGGCTCCGTGGCGAATAGTCGTCCGCTAATGGCCAACAGGAATTTGTGCGGCGTAGTCGATTCCAGTTATTAAGTTAAGCTTCCGCGCGGCGCATTGCAATGCAGGTCAACGTCCAGGCTGAAAGTCGCACAGTGGCCGGGCGTGAACGCTATCTTCTGTTGCGATCAAGTCCCTTTGGGGGATATAATCACCCGGGTTGGCACGAGTCGCGCGAGGTGGCTATGCGAGCCTGTCGGTATGTGATGCGCGTACCTCGAGCAGATTGTGCGACGGACGTGGACGTCCGTCCTACCTATTTGGCTGGTGGCTCTGCCGCTTTAGCAGGAGGGACGCAGACATGTTTGAGCGCGCATCGAACGGATGGCAATTGGTCCGACAGAGTTGGCAGGTGCTGAAACTCGATAAGGAATTGCTGGTCTTCCCGTTGTTGAGCGGAGTCGCCTGTATGTTGGTGCTGGCCAGCTTTGCGGTTCCCCTGTGGGCGACCGGATATGTCGATGTGCTCACTCAGGAGGCAGGCGACACGCCGGGCAACGCGGGGCAGGCAAATCAAATCCTTGGCTACGTCCTGTTGTTCGCCTTTTATTTCGTGAACTATTTCGTGATTATTTTTTTCAACACCGCCCTGATCGCTTGCGCTATTATTCGGTTCAAGGGTGGCGACCCCAATCTGATGGATGGTTTTTCGGCGGCGTTCTCGCGATTGCCACAGATCGCCGGTTGGGCCGTCGTCGCCGCCACCGTCGGGTTGATTCTGCGGATGATTGAATCGCGTTCGGAAAAAGTAGGTGCCATTGTCGCCTCGCTGCTGGGCATGGCCTGGTCCGCGGTCACCTATTTCGTCGTACCCGTGATTGTGGTGGAACGGACCGGTCCGATCGAAGCGGGGAAACGTTCGCTTCAAATCCTCAAAAGAACGTGGGGAGAAGCTCTTACCGCCAACTTCGGAATCGGCCTGGTTGTCTTTGCCGCTTCTCTTGTCGGGCTGATTCCTTTGTTCCTGGGTGGATTCGCCCTGGCTGTCGGTCAGACCGTCCTGGGGGTCGTGGCGTTGGCGATGGGAATCATATTGTTGCTGATCGTGTCGCTGGTATCGTCTGCGATGAATGCGATCATCATTGGCGCCTTGTATCTGTACGCAGCCGAGGGCACGGTGCCACAGCAGTTTGATGATCAATTGTTCCGCGCCGCGTTTGCGCATAAGTAGGTTTGACGCTGCAACGATCCCGCCCGGGGATTACGCCGATTCTAAGCGGGCGAATCAACCCGCCGTTTCGTAAATCGAGCCGATGATTTTCCGGCAGCCGTTATTTCCCGGCAGCTCGGCGCCGAAGAAGAGAGAGGTTTGGATGGACGTGGTACTGCTTTCTCGTCTCCAGTTTGCGCTCACCATCATGTTTCACTACCTGTTCCCGCCCTTGACGATCGGGCTGGGAGTGGTACTGGTGTTTCTCGAATATCGCTGGCTGCGAACCGACGATCCGATTTACCACGAGAGCCGCCCGATTCTGGACCAAGATGTTCGGCATCAACTTCGCTCTGGGAGTGGCGACGGGCATCGTGATGGAATTCGAGTTCGGCACGAACTGGGCCGTCTATTCGCGGTACGTGGGCGACGTCTTCGGTTCGGCGCTGGCGGCAGAAGGCATCTTCGCCTTCTTCCTGGAATCCGGGTTCCTGGCCGTGTTGCTCTTCGGCTGGGACAAGGTGTCGCGAGGTTTCCACTTCTTCGCCACGTGCATGGTGGCGCTGGGAAGCATCTTTTCCTCGGTCTGGATTGTGGTCGCCAACTCGTGGCAGCAGACGCCCGCGGGGTTTCATCTTGTCGAGCGGGAGATCAACGGACACGTTTTCCAGCGGGCCGAGATCGTCGACTTCTGGGCCATGGTATTCAATCCGTCCACGATTCATCGACTGGTCCACGTCTGGTTGGGGGCGTTTATTCTGGGGGCGTTTTTCGTGATGAGCATCTCGGCCTGGTACTTGCTCAAGGGGCGGCATCGCGAGTTCGCCATGCGTTCCTTCACCGGCGGCCTGCTGCTTGGGCATCGTCGCCTCGCTCGGGCAACTGGTGTCCGGCCACTTCAATTCCGAAATGGTGGCGCCACGAGCAACCGGCCAAGCTGGCGGCTTTCGAGGGACACTTCGAAACGGGCGAGACGGGGAACGCCACTCTATCTTTCGGCTGGCCTGACGATGAGACAGCAGAACAGTCAAAGGCGGGCGTGGCGATTCCCGGAATGCTCAGTTTTCTGGTGTACCGGGATTTCGACCAGCCGGTGCCCGGTCTCGATCAACTGGAGGCGGATTACGGCAGCCCGCCGGTCTGGCTCTCGTTTCAGACGTATCATCTCATGGTCGGCCTGGGCATGTTGTTCATCGGCAGCACGTTGTTCGCCGGCTGGTGCTGGTGGCGAGGCACGCTGTTTACCAAGCGATGGCTGCTGTGGTATTTCGTTTTCGCCGTCATGCTGGCGTTTGTGGCCAACGAAGTCGGCTGGGTCGCTGCGGAAGTGGGACGCCAGCCGTGGATCGTTTATCCCACGCCCGATGCCAACGGACAACTTGCGGGTGGCTTGCTGACGACCGACGGTGTATCGGAGGTGGTCACCGGCGAAATGGTGCTCGGCTCGATCGTCATGTTTGGGTTCATCTACGCTCCTGTTGTTTGCCCTCTGGGTGTTTCTGTTGGATCGCGCCATTCAGCATGGTCCGGACCCTGAATTGCCAGCCACGCACGGGGGGGAGAGTGGCGCGGCGGTGTCGGCGATCACCGCTCGACAGGCGCACGACAAGTCTTCTCGATGACGCGCGCGAGGAGGGAATCTAGAAATGGACTTGAACCTGATTTGGTTTGCGCTGTTAGGGGTGTTGCTGGCCGGCTACGCCGTGCTGGATGGTTTCGACTTGGGCGTCGGCATGTTGCACCTGTTGGCGCGAGACGATAATGAGCGGCGGACATTCATCGCCACGATTGGGCCGGTGTGGGATGGCAATGAAGTCTGGCTGGTCACTTTTGGTGGAGCGTTGTTTGCCGCTTTTCCAGAAGCTTATGCCACGGTCTTCTCGGGGTTCTACATGGTCTTCATGCTGGTGCTCGTGGCACTGATCACGCGAGCCGTTTCGCTGGATTTTCGCAGCAAGACCGAGTCGCTTGTGTGGCGCAAGACGTGGGACGTTGGTTTCTGCGTGTCGAGTGGTTTGGCCACACTCCTGTTCGGTGTGGGCGTGGGTAATGCCATGATTGGCGTGCCGTTGAACACGCGTGGCATCTACGAAGGAGGTTTCTTCAATCTACTGAACCCCTATGCGATCTCGGTCGGTTTGCTGGCCGTTACGATGTTCCTGATGCACGGCTCGATCTTTCTGCATCTGAAAACTACGGGACCCTTGCAGCAGCGCATCTACCGCTGGATGTGGTACAGCTACGTGTCGTTCGTGACCATGTACCTTGTCGTGACGGTGGCCACTTGGTTCACCCTGCCACGTGCCACGGCACCCTTTGAAGGTTCGATGCTCGCCTGGCTGGTGGTGATCGTCAATCTGGCGGCCGTGTTGACGATCCCGGTCGCGCTGCACAAGGACTGGTCTGGCCGCGCGTTCGTGGCATCGTGCCTGACCGTATGCGCATTCGTGCTGTTGTTGGGAATGGCCTTGTTTCCCAATCTGGTCACCTCCAATCCAAGTCCTGAGAACAGCCTGACGATTTACAGTGCGGCGTCCAGCCGGAAGACGCTGGGCATCATGCTCATCGTGGCCGTCATCGGCATGCCCTTCGTGATTGCCTACACTTCAATCATTTATTGGGTGTTTCGCCATCGAGTCGCGATCGGGAGTGAAAAAGCGTGAGGGTGCGCCGCGTCCGCTGCACTTCAAACGGCCAGAGTTTGTGCGTCGTGCGCGGAGCGAAGTCTCACGCAGAGGCGCAGAGACCGCTGAGAGGAGGTGTCTTCCGCATCTCCGCGAACGCTGCGCCTCTGCGTGAGCCTGTTCCCTGTGACGGATTTGACTGCGGCCGAAGGCCGCGCCACGAATGTGTCCCACGGTTCACTCAGATTCCGGCTGCACCAACTTCAGCACGAAGGGCTGAAACAGGCCGTAACGAATGGACGTGTAGTGTTCTCCTGCCGGCTGACCGCCTGGCGGCACCTGATTGAACATGTGCGGTGTGACAATTCCCTGAGGCGGACCGGAATGGAAAGGGCCCAGCGTGTTACGGAGTGTACCGATGACGGTCACTTCAATGCGATTGCGGCCGGGCCGGATCAGCTCGGTTACGTCGCATTCCCACGGGCGCCAACCAATATAGCCTGCCTTCTGCCCGTTGACAACGACTTTCGCCACACTCCCATTCCAGTCCGGCAATTCGACGAAACACTGGCCTCTTGATTCTGTTATGTCAAACTCTTCTACGTAAGCCACTCCGGCACCGTAGAAGGGGTTCCCCTGTGCATTCCATCCCAGCTGGGAGCTAAGTTCTAAAGGCACTTCCGGGACGATGGTAAATCCGTGATCGGCGTTATGCAGCGTGAAGTCCCCCAATACATAGGCCGGCTCAAGTTCATGAAATACCGTGAACTGGGAGGCTTTCAGAGTAACAACATTTTCGCCCGTGCGTGCCACCTGATGAATGTCAATGCAGCCAAATGAACGGTCCAGCCACCACTCTTGGGCAGTGGGATTCACTGTCGCCCCGTTGCATGTAATGCTGCTGTACAAATCGGGGCGCTCCACAACGAACCGCAGGTTTTTCGGCGCCGCTGCTTGAATCGTGAAACGATAAGTGACTTCAAACGCGGTTTCTGGACCAAATGGTCGGCTTACATGTTCGTCCGCAAACTGGACGGCCTCAAACCACGGATTGCCCGGAAATCCATTTTGTTTGAACAGCAGGGGCGTCGCCTCACGGCAATGCATCGCCCCACTCGATTGACCAGCCGTTTTCCACTCCAGATAGTCCAGCACCAGTACGTTGTCGGACTGGCGATGCACCTGTGGTACTGCGACGGGATCCAAACGAACCATGCGCTCCAGGGTCGCAGGTGCGGGCTCGATCGCCGTCTCGGAAAGGAAAAGTAACAGGCTACCGCAAGGAGGCAGTACGAATGGAACCTCGATGCCTTCCACGCGGCTCGTAAACACCCTCGGTGCGATCGTTCCCGTCTCCAAGTACCATTGCTCGACGCCACGCGCTGGCGAGCGAATCATGCCTCGAGAAGGTTGTTCCGTGCTGGAATTGACCAGGAGCAATAGTTGGCCGTCGCTGAATTGCCGGCGCTGATGATATAGCCGACCCCGGCTGTCAGGTTGGCGCTGAATCGCGAACCCGTCTGTCGATTCTGTCCCTAATTTGCTGGGCAGCGCCGACACGTCAACCTGCTTCCATGCGGCCGATGCAGCCAGGGCTTGTACTTCCGAAGACATCTTACCGTCAACGCGCTCCGGAGGCGGACCACAGCAGTACACGGTTGCGCCTGCGCCGAGAAACGTGGTCAACAACTTGACTGTCTGGCCGTCGAGGTTTTCCGTCAGCTGTGGTAACACGATTGTGGCGTAGGAGGCTTGACCGACCACGAGCTGCGCGTCTCTGACAGAAGCGTGGCGTGCCAGGATGTCCTCAGATCCCAGGTCATATTCGATCTGCTCTTGCTCCAAGCGATGCAGCAACGACTGGAACTGAACACCAAGGGCTTCTAGCCCCGGATCGTTCTGGTACATCCAAGCCGTCGTAGTCGGCTCCAGGACGAGCACGCGATTCATTTGTTGGCCAAAACTCATGGCTGCCGCCATACGAGTGAAATAGTCCTCCAGCACGTGATATGCATCCCACCAAGGGTTGTGGTACGAGAGAGTACGAGGCCAGTTTCCTTTGCGGACACCGCGGATGGTGATATGCGACAAACACTCGTTCAGTGTGTTGAGCCCCAGCACGAATTGCCAATCCCCCTGTCGCTTCATCTCCTCAAAACGAATCTCGTGGCCACTTCCGGCGTAAGTTTCACTCAGCGTGCGACGCCGGCCCAGTTGATTCGCAACGCTGCCGATCTCCTTCACAATGCGCACGTTCCCCAGCTGAGCGTGCGGCTGTTCCTGGAATTGGTTCATCAGGATATCGATGCCGGGACGATGTTCCCAAGCCTGCAAGGCCATGAAGTCGGGGGTGTGGATCAGTCTGGGCCATTCGTGCTCCAGATAATGCCCCGTTAACTCCAAACCGTTCCGGTCACAATACTCGTAGTAGGGTATAGCCCAGCGTTGGATGTACAGATCGAGGAGGACGTGAAAGTAATTGTGACGCACGCGCCGCCAATCACCTGTTGGCCGCACCAGACTCGGCAAACATTTCATCAGTTCGTAGCCCCAACGTTGCCGAAACTGTTGCGGTAGATCGTCGGTCCAAGGCAATCCCCCCGCGGGGAGGATCGATGGCTCGTCGGTGAAAACGCCCGGTATCTGCTTGCCAAACTCCTCAGCGAATCGTTTCCGGTACGGTTCGAGTGTGATGTCCAGAAATCGCTGCGTGACGCCAGGATACAACAGGTTGACGTACGAGCGACCCGCGTTCCAAGGGGTGTTGGGAGCACGCACGACCACGGCCTTCAAGTAAGTTGCCTCCGGCAACAACTGACCCGCTCGCAGTTCTGGCGTCACGTCCGTGAATGCATTGTCGGACGGTCGAAAGACGGCCAGCACGTCAGAGGTCAGAGGGCCGGCAGTTTTTACTTCCCGGAAGTGCAGACCGCGTCCACGCGATTCAGGCATCGAGTCCGGGACGTAACCACCTGCGAAACCGGACGGATATGAGTTTTCATCGTAGATCCAGATATTCATGTCCAGCTTCTTGGCTTCGTCGAGCGCGATCCTCCAGAGCCGAAACCAGTCGTCGGACAGGTAGGGGGTCATCAATCCCGGCTGCGGGTGCACCCACACCTGACGCACGTGTTGTGCGGCCAGGTCGCGCAGCGTCAAAAGGACCTGTTGTTCGGTTAGAAGATCATTCCATGTCCAAAGCGGACCGGTCGAGTAGTCTCGCGGTGGATGGGCAAAAATTTCGCGCAACGGTGCCGAATTCTCAGCGGCGCGTACCGCAGCGGTGGTCCACGTAGCGAGTAGTATCGCATTCAGAGCAAGAACTAGAAAACAGCGCATCGTGACCTCCTACTTGGTATCTGGCAGGCGACCTGCTGAGATAGTCTATCACTCGGTAGAACGGCATGCCACAATGGTGGGGATGGTCGCCATGACGTGAAGGACGTGACATGTCTTGCGAGGATCAAAATAAGTCGTCAAATCCGTTCGGGCCGACTCGGGTAGCACCAGGATTTGTCGCGATGAACAGACTGATCGCAGCCTGGTTCATCACTTGCGTGATGGCCAACGTCGCTGCGGGATTCCTCGATTCGACCTCCTGGATCTCGTGGAAGTGGGAAGAGGTGATCCTCGCGGTCTGGATAGGTTTTGTCGGCGCACAAATTGGCGTGCACGCCATCTGGAGCGTTTTTGCACCGTGGTCTCTTGTCAGTCGTCTGTTGTTCAGTGTTGCGACCGGACTTGCTCTTGCGCTCGCCTATGTGTGCTCGGAGGCGTTGAGGTGGGGCTACGCCTATATTGACGGGGAAGAACTTCTTGGTTTCCTGCTTTGCCTGCCGCTCGTTTCTCTAGTGATTCAGTTACCGCTGTGGCTGGCCAGGATTTGGCTCACGGGCGGATTTGTGTCGGCGGATGGCCCGTCGCCGGAGATATCCAAACGCTCGCTGAATATTCGCGATCTGATGCTCTTCACCGCCGTGGTGGCTGTGACGTTTGCTGCAGCCAGGCTGGCAAGTCGCGATTACGGGCGCTCTGCACCCGAGTTCCTGGTGGAACTGCTCATCCAGGCCGGGGTCGCCGCCGTCATCTGTCTCTTTTCTGTTCTACCCACCGTCATTGCGACACACTTGGCACGGCGGGGACCCTGGGCAGCTGCCGTCGCGATCCTGTTCGAAACGGCAGCTTACGTCATCCTCATCGTCGTCCTCAGCCTAATCGGCGGTTCACCACCACCAAGAGATATGTACTGGATTTTTGCCGTCGTCTTCGTGAGTTTCGTGGTGTTTTTGACAACGCCCCTGTTGATCTCGCGCCGCCTGGGCTATCGGCTGGTGCGATACAAGCGTGGGGTGAGAGGGTGAGAGGGTGAGAGGGTGAGAGGGTGAGAGCGGAGCGCGAAGTGATGTCAGTGGCCGGGTCGGTGGCGACGTTGTTAGCGCGGGCGATCCAGGCGGTCGAGCGACGGCTGCACGGGGACGTGGATCCTGAGCAGAGCACTGTGGAAGTCGCCGCAGCTCTGGACGCGGCCATGGGGTGTCTACGGGATTTGAAGTATTGGGGTCCGGCCAACCGAATGGCATCCAATCAGTTCTGGCGCATCGCCGAACCATGGTTGCGGCACGGCGCACTGCAGGTCCACGCGCGGACGAAACCACGCGGGTATGCGGGTGATTTCGAGCTGCTGGCGAACATCTGTGATCAAGTCTGCTGCACCCACCCCCTCGGAACGGCGATGGATCGCTATTTCCTGGACCAAGCCGCTCCCCAGGCGGTGCGCGACCGAACTGAGCTGTTGGCGCAGCGGCTGATGGCTCGTTTCACGCATTCCCACAGCGATCCGTTTCGCGTGGCGAGTGTGGGGAGTGGTCCAGCCCGGGAAGTTCTGTTGGCGACGCGGGGGCTGCCCGCCGAGCAGCGGCGTCGCTTGCACGTAACTCTGCTCGATCTCGATCCACAGGCGCTCGACTATGCTGTCGTGTGCCTGGCCCCCCTGCTGGGCGAGCGGAGCGTGACCGTCGTGCGTGCGAATATTTCTCGGCTGCCGAAAACCCCCAAGCTGGCCCAGGAAATCTCCGAGGCGGATTACCTTTACTGCTCCGGGTTCTTTGACTACCTGACCCAGGCCGCCGCCGTCGATATGCTCAATCTGTTCTGGCACAGCCTGGCGCCGGGCGGGGAGTTGACGGTGTTCAATTTTTCGCCCGCCAACGCCAGCCGCGCCTACATGGAATGGATCGGCAACTGGTACTTGACCTACCGGGACGAGGATACGGTGCGGCAACTCGGCGCCCTTTCGGATATCGAAAACAGCTGTTTTCGGGTGCAGGGTCTGTCCCGCGGGGCCTTGATCGAACTCTCCGCCCACCGCGGCGATGGCTCGTGATGAGGCTGGCCGGTGAATCGCCCAAACGAGGTGGTGTCTCGTCCAGCATGTCACGGGAGACGCATGGCACTCACAAGGATGTCGATTCCTTGGAGCGATACGTCTTGTACCGGGAAACGCGACCGACACAACCGATTATCGAGCGGCATAAATAAACAGCTACTTTAGGCCTGTTTGTTAGCGGCATCGGTGCCTAGTCCGAATGATTCAAGTAGGGTGGGTCAAGCTCGCGCGAAACGTTGGTGGGTCTTCGCAAGCCGATCAGCTCCCCAGCAACAGTCGGTGATTGTGCGGGCAGAAAACGAGCGAGCGAAGACCCACCAGCCGCACGGCTTGTTCGACCCACCCTACGAGTTTTGTGAATAATCGGGGCGAGAACGGCGGCTGGCCGCGAATTGGGGCGCAAACCACTCATTTGGACTGGCTGAGGGGAATACTCCTGCTATAATCGGGCATCCTGTGGGGTGTCTACCCCGCCGGGGAAGACGAAGAGAGCACGCAAGAGTGCCGCACCGCTCGACTGATCCATCCGGGTCTTTTGCTTTGAGTCATCCAATCTCACTGCGTTCAAGATCTTAGACTGGCACGGTTCGAGGGCCAAAATCGGTCGCGCCGTGAGGCGGTTGACCGTGAGGTAGTTGGGAGGCTGTCTGGAACATTGGTCCTGACGCCTTGGGCCCGCTTGAGTTAAGTTCGCTTCAGATTTGGGACCGCCGTCAAGGGCGGTTGTGAGATGTTTGTTTTTTTATGAGAGCCAAAGTGGCTCGCAAGGGATGACGATGAGCAAGAATTTGTACGTGGGAAACCTTTCCTTCAGCGTGACCTCAGATTCACTGCGCGACTTGTTCGGGCAGTACGGCACGGTCACCTCCGCCTCGGTCGTTATGGATCGCGACACGGGCCGCTCGCGCGGTTTCGGTTTTGTCGAAATGGATGACGGCGGCGAGGCGGCGATCGACGCTCTCAACGGCAAGGAGTTCGAGGGACGTGCCTTGACTGTGAACGAGGCTCGGCCTCGTAATGAGCGATCCGGACGTGGTGGTGGTGGTGGTGGTGGTGGCGGTGGCCGCCGCAACCGCTATTGAGCACGGCGCGACCTTCACATTACTCTGCCATGGCTGCCCGGGCGGTTTCACCGCCCGGCGTCATGCTGAGTCAGCAGGGTGTTTACGCTCGCCATTATCCACCCAGTTTTACGAGGGTGTGTGTGGGGTGCCGGGAGCACCTTTCGGCTGCTTAGCACTTCGGAAAAGAGTGTGCTGAGATATTTGCATGATTCGCCAGAAGGTAGGTCCCGCTTGCCGAGCGGGACCTGGCGTCGGTTGTCGGCGATTGCGACGGGGAGGAAGTGGCAGATGATGTGCCACTTTGAGGTCCCGTCCGGCAGTCGGGACCTACTTTTTCAGAGGCCTCGAACAGGCCTTGCCAACCAGCAATCCTCATGCCCCGCCCAGCAATCATCAAGACGTGCGTATGGATTGCGGCTATGTGCTGCGCGAATTCGTGGTGCGTGGCTCAAGAAGGCGCGGTATCGGACGTTTCGTTTGCGGCCTCTGTAGATGCTACAAGTCAGCGGTATGTCTTGATTCTCCCCGCGTCCTTCCAGTCAAGCCGACCCCATGACGTGCTCATTGCGCTGCACGGTCACGGCGCCGATCGGTGGCAGTTCGTCAAGGATGCTCGCGATGAATGTTGCGCTGCGCGTGACGTGGCAACGCAGCACGAGATGATTCTTGTGTCACCGGACTACCGGGCGCCCACCTCCTGGATGGGTCCTCGCGCCGAGTCCGACCTGGTCGATATCATCACCAGCGTCCAACAGCGATTCAAGGTCTCTCGAGTTTTCTTGTGTGGCGGATCCATGGGTGGCACAGCAAGCCTGACGTTTGCGGTTCTGCACCCGGATCTTGTTGACGGAGTGGCCTGTATGAATGGCACCGCCAATTTGCTGGAGTATGGCAACTTCCAGGAGGCGATACAGGCATCGTTTGGCGGCACCAAGGCGGAAGTCCCGCTGGAATACAAGAACCGCAGCGCGGAATACTGGCCCGAGAAATTGATCATGCCCGTGGCCGTGACAGCTTCGGGGCAAGATAAGTCGGTCCCACCGCAGAGCGTCGTGCGGCTGGCCAAGGTCCTGCGGGCCATGGAGCGAAAAGTACTGCTGATCTACCGGGAAGATCTCGGGCATGTCACCGAATACGCGGATGCGGTAGCCATCCTGGAATTCGTGATCGAGCGGGCGCGGCATTGATCATTCCACACCTCTCGAATTGCCGCCGGCAATCCTCACCGATCCCTTGCGCCATCGGGTGGAACCGCGCGTCTTGATCACGACTCGAGCGACATCCCGCCAATACTGTCCACCAGCACGACACGAGGTAACGCGCCGGCGAAATGCTCCATCCGATCGAAGAAAGCCTCTTCGTCGCCTTCTTCCGGAGCTTCAAAACCGAATAGGACTAGTGCGGCCCGAGCCGAGGTGTGTTGAATCGCCTGACGCGGATCTGACGCCACGACGACTTCCGCGACAGCTCGGATGCGAGCGTCTTCGATCAGCTTCATCAGATGCTCGTGCACTGTCTCACGTCCCGCTTCGTTCTCGACCACACGTAGCAAGCGCACGGGACGGGAGCGCCACTCGTTGTTCTTGGTCAGCAGGTGGGCCAACAGCAACATCAGCTCGCCGTTCTCGTGCCCGCGCCACCAGACGTCGATCGTGCCCGGTGGCGCGATCCACGGGTCGTCCGATTCTTCTTTGATCCGCACCGCGATGATGCTCAGATTCAGAGCCGGCGATGGTGCGCAGCGTCGCGCCGAACGCGGCAGCTCGCTGCGGATCGCTGGGCCAACCCAGCAGCAACGTATTTGGGCCGCAGTGCACCCAGTCCCTGGCATTGGGCCAGCGATTCGATCCCGTCCGACAGGTAGGGGGCGACCACCACGGCGGGAAACGCGTCCAGCCCTTCGTCGCGGATGAACTTGTGCAGAATGCGTTCCTGGTTCACGCGGCGTTCCAGGCGGTTCTCGATCTCGCCTTGAATCACCTGCCCCAGCGTCAGGATGCCGTGTCCCGACGTGAGCCAGTGACCGTAGACCGCCAGATGCGGCCGATCCCAGCCGGCGCCGCTCAGTGCCAGAATGATGGGTCGCCAGTTCTTCGGATGGTAGAGTTCCTCTTCCAATCGCAGCAAGTTTTGTCGCGTCCGCTCGAACAGCAGACCGCTGTGCACATCGCCCCATCGAGCTTCCAGTTCCTTGCGACTGATGTACCAGTGCAACAATCCCATCACGACGATGGACACCAGCGCCCATTTCCAGTCGATCAGGAACATGACGGCCAGACAGCCGGCTGCGCCCAGCGAGCGAAGTGGTCCAATGGCAGAAGCGAAACCGTGGCCGATAGCTGGGGTTCTTCGTGATCGACTTCGTAGAACGTGGCCAGATTCAGCAGACCGTAGGTGATCATGAAGAACATCGTGATCAGCGGGGCGATCGTGTTCAGGTCGGCGCTCAGGATGCAGATTTGGGCAATCAGGAATGTCAGCACAATCGCTCGTCGCGGCTCGTTGCGCGGTCCACTGCCGACGCCGAAAACCCGCAACGATCGGAAAACATTGTCACGGCGCAAAGGCCTGCAGGATGCGCGGAGCGCCCATCATGCTGCCCAGCGCGGAGGAGAGCGTGGCCGCAAACACGCCCGCGGTAATCAAGCATCGGCCAGCGGGCGATGTCGGCCATCACCAGTTTGTCATCGATCAGTTCGGCAGACGTTCGCGCGCCGGCCAGCAGCACCGCCTGGCTCAGATAGACCACGGCGGTCACGCCAACCGCCGCCAGGGTGCCACGCGGGATCGAGCGGGCCGGATCGCGCAGGTCGCCCGACATGTTCGCGCCCGCCATGATTCCGGTCACGGCGGGGAAGAACAGGGCGAACATGGTAAAGAAATTTTCGCCCAGTGTGAAATGCGGCACCGGCATTGATCCGCAGCAGGTCGACGTCCAGTTGCTGCCACGCCCCGACGTAAAACGACACCAGTGACGCTGCAAGCAGCGCCAGAATGATGTATTGGACTCGATCGCCCAGCCGGCACCAATGAACACACTGACGAAAACCAGCACGTTGGTGATGGTCGCGATCGCAGTGATGGACCACTCATTTTCTGGCAGGACTGCCACCGCTGCTTCGGAGAACCCGATCACGTACATGGCCACCGAGATGGCCTGTGCCAGGAAGAACACCAGCCCGATCGCGCCGCCAAACTCGACGCCCAAGCTGCGGCTGATCAGGAAGTATGCTCCACCCCCTTTGACGCGCGTGTTGGTGGCGATCGCCGACAGCGACAGCGTGGTCAGGGTGGTGATGACCTTGGCCGACAATCACGATGATCAACCCGTACCACACGCCCGCCTGGCCCACCACGTAGCCAAACCGCAGGAACATGATCACGCCCAGGATGGTCAACGTGCAGGGCGTGAACACGCCTCCGAACGTGCCAAACAAACTTGTTCCGTTGTCGCGATCACTGGAACTGTTCACGGAAGTCTTGGTCTCCACGCCAGAGAAATCCAGGCCATTTTATTGCGAAAAGCACGAGCGGCACAGCCAGTCGTATGGCTGAAGGCCTTTTTTCACCGTCGCCTGGGGCATCGCCCTCGTTGTTCTACACATCTACCGCGTACACTTCCGTTGGGCTTGTCCCAGTGGGAGTGACAACTGGCCAGCTACATTCGGCACGGTGAGCATCATTTCTAGCATCATCTTCTTCGGCGGAGAGCAAAGGAACTGTGTGGGTGACAGGTAGCCAACCAGTTGGGATCCCACCGGGGCGAGCCCAGTGGGAATCAGACTTGTGCGTAACAACGAGGGCATCGCGCCAGGAGGGAGAGCTTCATGCGTACTCCTGGGTTGTGGCCGAAGGTTGCCGCCCATGGGTGCCGAAAGATTTGCGCATACTTTCGCTGTTTTGTAAAGTGCACGATGATTCTGCTAAGATAGGGGCCCTTGACGGAGTATGCCTTGGAGTCCTTTCCCATGACAGACATGTCCCCGCTGAAAGTCGCCGCCGCTCACGTGGCCCCCGTGCTGCTGGATGCCGACCGGACGATCGACAAGGTGTGCGACGTGATTGGCGAGGCGGCGAGCAATGGCGCACGTCTCGTGGCTTTTCCCGAAACCTTCGTGCCGGCGTTTCCGGTCTGGAGTGCTTTGCGTTCGCCCATCTTCAATCACGATCTATTCCGTCGCCTGGTGGCGAATTCCATTTCGGTCGAGGGCCCGGAATTGGCTCAGGTCAGCGCCACGGCCCGCGAACACGCGGTGGTCGTCTCACTCGGCTTCAATGAGCGGACGCCAGCTAGCATGGGATGCCTGTTCAACAGCAATGTGCTGATCGACACCGGTGGAACGATTATCAATCATCGCCGCAAACTCATGCCAACTTTCTACGAGAAGCTGACCTGGTCGCCTGGTGACGGGGCTGGACTGGAAGTCTGCCCGACGTCGTGCGGTCGGGTCGGAATCCTGATCTGTGGCGAAAACACCAACCCGTTGGCGCGCTACACGTTGATTGCGCAGGGCGAGCAGTTGCATATCGCCACGTTTCCACCCATCTGGCCCACGCATCCGCCGGACGGGAGTGGCAAGTACGATTTGGCTCAGGCGATTCGCTTCCGGGCGAGCGCCCATTCCTTCGAGGCCAAGGCATTCAATCTCGTCGTCTCGGGTTTCATGGACCGGGAGATGTTCCAGTTCCTGGCCTCGCTGGGGAGTGACGCCGGTGCCATTCTCGAGCAGAGTCCGCGCGGTGTTTCGCTCGTGACCGGCCCGTCCGGGATGCCGGTCAGCGAAGAATTGTGCGACGAAGAGGGGATTCTGTACGCCGAGATCCAACTGGACGACTGCGTCGAGCCGAAGCAGTTCCACGACGTTTCAGGCGGTTACAATCGATTTGATGTGTTTGAACTGACGGTGGACCGCCGGCGCCACGTACCCATTCGTTTCGCACCGGATGAGGCTGAGACGCAACTCCGTTCGTCGGAGGAGAAGGATGCGCAGTGAACCGGTTCAGGGCCGCCGGCGTTGTATCGGCGACGCGCTGCTCGTGACGGTTGATGTGTAAATCTTGCACTGATCTTGTGCAGTCGAATCACTTGGCCGGCGGATCACTCGCGGCGGCGCTGCTTGTTGACGAGGTATTTATCCAACAGCGTCTGGATGGAGAAGCAATATTGGGCACGATGCCGCCCGTCTTCAATGGTCGCATCCAGTGCGACGGCTGTCGCGTCCACGGCGATGCGCTCGAGAAAATCACGCGTTGATTTCACATCATCGAGATCGCGAATGGTCCCGGTTTCCCCGGAGTCGCCCAGGTAACTCTCGGCTTTTTCCCGCGTCGTGAAGATGGCGACTGCGCATTTCCGCGCCGCCGCTTGCTGTCCCCTCGACCGAAGCGAAGCCGTCTTCCTGCTGGATGACGTAGACGGGATAGTTCCAGGGCGAGTAGTCAATGACCACATGCCGTTCGAGGAGTTCGCGGACCCGCACTTTCCATAAGGCCTCGACCTTGTTGGGATCTGCTTGCGGGTCGAAGGCCACATGCGTTACAGGTTCGCGAGGCTCTGCAGGAGCCAGGCAAACTCACGGGCGTTGCCTAGCGGATGCGTCTCGCTCTCAATTCCGCATTTCGCCATGAACTCCAGAGCCACTTGTTCGCTCGTGAAGATCGCCAGAAAATATGTCGGTTGCTCAGCCTGGCCATCGTCACCCGAGTTCTCTTCAACTACCGAGACATAGCCTGCTTCAAGCGGTACCAGGTAGAGAGGGTACTCTTATATGCATCATATTTCCAGGTCAAAACCTCACACTGTAAATCACGCGGCCCATATAGCCAGTAGAGCCGCATGCTTGTGGTTCGTTTCTTCAACACTCGGGCGTTGCACTGGTATCAACGAGAGCGGAGCACAATAAGCAGCTCACTTATGCTCGCGGCCGCCTTCCTCATCATGCTCCCGCCATCGCGGTCATGTTCGCCGCGGCTTTCTCCCCCGTGCTCGCCACCGTGGCCAAGGTCCACCCAAGACGCGTTCGCGTCGGACGCGGTGTCATATGGAAGGGAAACGGCCTAGGAGATGCAATTCGCGACGGATGGCAACGATCGCTGAGCGGTTCATGCGAAGTGCGTCGATTGTGGCCCGTCCGGTGGCGGTTCGCCCTTCCAATCGAAAGTCAGTTGTCAGCGAGAAATGCTGGCTCCATTCGTCCTTGCGCGGATGAAAGAGGGGAACCTTTTGACCATCAACCGGGTCTACTACAGTCTCTCGCGCCGCTTTGCGGAGCGAACAAGAAACGCATGCCAGGGCGAGGTTATCGAATGTCGTCGCTCCGCCTTGGACACGTGGAACTATGTGATCAACGTGATACGTTGCTTCCTGCGATTCTTGTGGAAGCCGACAATACTCGCAGACCTCACAAGCCCTCTGACGCACTTCCCTGACCAACGGAGCCGGGATATAGCCGCTCATGAATCCGCTTGCCCGGAAATTCGTTCTGCCCGAAGTTTGAGCAGCGCGAGCATGTCAACCAGATCCGAAAGTGCCTCGGCCTCGTGTCGCTCTGTTTCGGACAGCGATCCTTCTTCGTCCTGTCGATCCAGAAGGGCCTGTAATCGAGCGTCGAGAGCCGAAGGCAAGCGAAACTGCTCCCAGTCTTCCGGCAATTCCAGTTGAAGTGTAACCGAACTCATCACACAACTCCGAAGAATAGGATCTCTTGGCCCACACATTATACACGTGAAGATGTCGCGACTGCCAGCGCGTGATGGAGGGGCGTGGTAACACGCCGTAGCGCCTGGCGCAGGTGTTAATTGCAGTCTCGCCAATGCGTTGCTTGAACGCTTAACCTCTCGGCAACTGCCGAGATATCCCTCTGGCGGAATGGGGCAAACTGACAGTCATGCCGGCGGTGCCGAAAATCCTTCGTTTGTCGGGACGTTGCTGCCATATCCCTAATTTCTGCAACGACTTGAGCATGCCCGTCCTATTTTCCGATATTGCCATCTCAATTTAAAACACCGTTAAGCCGTGGGAAAGACAGTTCTTGACACGGGTATAAAAGGGTCATTTGAGGGCAAGTGGTAGTCGATGGTGGCCCCCCCAAAAAGGCTGTTCTTTGTTCTCGATTCTTGCGAGTCGAGTAGTCAACTGGCGGTCGAAGCCATCACCCTCTGCATCCCAGTGAACCCGTGCTTGGCAGCTGGAGCACAGGGCACCAAACCACCGCGGGTGATCAGGTGCTTCGTCCACCGAGCGCGACCGTTTGATCGCCGTGGCGGCGGCTTCCAGCCGCCGTTCTGCGGCAGGATGCCGCAGAGAAAGAGGGAGGCGACCCTCTGTCAGTCGCTCTAGCACCGGATCTCGGCGTCCTCCAGCACACGATGGTAGATTTCTACGCTTCTTGATCTGACCGGTGACCTGGTACTCGGCCGCGGGCTGACCACTGTACTGCCCGACATGCAGATCGCCGGGCCACACCGATAGGTTGAAGTTTCCCGTCTGTTCGGAGACGCATATTCCATTCTCGAACAGACGAGCTTTCTGGCCATCGAACGTGGCGACAAGATGCACCCAATCGCCCACTTGCGGGCTTCCACCGTCGCAAAAAACGCCCCCCACATACCATCGCCAATGGTCGCCAAGACGCTGGAGAAACCAGCCGGTTTGGCCCCAGGCTCCGCAGCTCAATATCACCGGCATGGTCCCCGCCTCATCGAACTTGACATGACACGAGACAGTCAGCGGTTGGGCTAGATCGAATCGCCGGTCATGGGCAAACGTGACGAAATCACCGGGCTTCAGGTCGAGAGACGCGTCGCGCAGCTCTGCTTTGCCGTGAGGCTTCCCACCTACCGCACCGGTGGGATGAAGTGCTGCCTGGAGGTCCGTTGACAGTGGCGCCGAGAACATCGGTTCCATGACTATCGTGGCCATTGCTTGCACCGCGCCGGTTGGTTCACTTTCCACGTTGCGGCGACTCACGCAGCGTACGACGTAATCGTATGGCTGGTTGATCGTCGCCTGAAAGTCGACGAACGACGACTGGACTGCAGGTTGGTGCGTCAAACGATGGTACTGCCGTGAGCCCGCCGCAGCTCGGTACACGTGATAACCGGCGGGTTGCCTGGGGGGAGCATGCCACTGCAGATGCACGGTTCCCGACGTGGGAACCACCTGCAGACCGACCGGCGTCGCCGGCGGCACAGGCGGTGGCACGTCGGCAGCGGCATAGACGGGAGCCACCGACTGACTCGCCGTCACCGGCCGCACGGCATAGTACTGCCGGCCTTGCGGAGCATCCCAGTCGACATGGAATAGCAGTGGAGTGTGTGCGATCAGTGTCTGCTCGCCGGGTTCAAACGCGGACCGATCAGATCGGTGCAATTCAAATTCCAGCCCGATCCACTCCGCCGAATGGCCCCAATCGAGCGACACGACACCTTCGTCATCTA
Organism: uncultured Planctomycetota bacterium; assembly: GCA_963700575.1. Lineage (GTDB taxonomy): Bacteria > Planctomycetota > Planctomycetia > Pirellulales > Pirellulaceae > JAJRVM01. The sequence continues at coordinate 145,022 of CAVOYC010000026.1, forward strand.
CTGATGCGGCAAATTCGAGCCGCGTGTCTGGCACGGACGGGGGGATAAGCGTTCGGCACTGGCCGGGCAGTATCCTGGCTCCCGGCATATCGATACGCGGCACGGCCAAGACGGCTTCCCGGACATCGTGAATGATGGCGAGCATGGCCTGATAATGCGGATCGTCGGTCGTCAAGAAAGGGGTCACCGGCGCGCCACTTCGATCGGGTTGGACAGGTGCATGTTTGGCAAATGCTTCGGGGGGCTGAACGGCGTGCGCATAACCGTTCCAGAGCAAATGCACCCGCTGGCGGTCGGCAGTCACTTTCCGGTCACGACACCACGCCAACCCATGGCCCTCGCCACCGGCAACCAAAGGAGCGCGCAGAATTCGGCTGAGCTGGGGGTTTTCAAGGTTCACCCAGTCGTTTTCGAAGTACGTTAAACGGTCGTTCTGGCCGTGGCACTCCAGGCATCCCGCACGCTGCATCTCGGACGCCATAGCATTCTTCAACGACGCCCACTGCGCAATGGCACAGCCGCTGGCCGTGCGGTTCCAGGTGCCGTAATAGAGTCCGTTCGTGTCGATCCAGGCCAGCATCAAATCTCGTTCCCGACGCGTTAGCTCGGTGATATAGCCGTCGTGACCGTGGATCAGCAGGTCGGCCAGCGGCGCGGCACCCGAGCCGTGTGAACGGGGCGGGAAAATCTGCGCCGACCACAAGGCCGTGCCGTTCATGCAATCGATTCCCGAAATCCAGTGCGCGATCAGCTGCGTTTGCGACCTGTTGGTCAGATTCTCGTAACTGATATTGAAATGCTCCGTCCAGCCACCCGTGAGGTCCATACCCGCAGCGATGTCTTCTTCACCGCCGTGACAACGCACGCAATGCCGATCCAGAATCGGCTGGATCATGCTGGCGTAGTCCACGTAACCACTGCCCCACGATTCCGGTTCCAAGGGGCTGGGTTGCCCGAGCAGAATTGATGGGAACGATTCGCTCGCTTTGGTGGCTGTCTGCTTGTGTTCGTGGCATCCGATGCAGGATCGTGTCGTCCCAGGTGCAGCTTGCACAAAGGTCCGCATGCTCTGCACCAGACGCGCGTCTTCGTCCAACGCCTGCAAGTAGACCGCGCGGCCTGCGGGGACCTCAAAGTAGGCCGAACCATCTGCGCTGACGGGCACGACTCCCAGGAAATTCTTCACGCTGAATGCCAAGGCACTACTTAACAGAAACGTCTGATTGTAGGGATTTGGTCCATCGGTTCTTTCACTGATGCGCGACGTTTCTTCGATGACTCGCAACCACTTGACCTCGCCTCGTTCAATTCCCGGCAGTCCCTGGTAAATGTCTTGGACAAAGAAACGGCCCGTCCGCGCCTGGCGATCGACCGTGTCTGAAATGACGGGTGGAGACAGGCGCGGTTTGACCAGCATCGGCGAATGCAGGCAGAATTCCGGATCGTCATGCACGGTCACTCGACGGCCGTATCGGTCGATCATTTCGAGCACATTTCGCTCGGGCACCGGGCGGGCGACCGCTAAACAGGACGATATCTTCCGAAATCGGCCACGGTTCGCACGAGTCGCCCGTATCGAATGTCGGTTGGTCGGGATGTTCGAAATTGAAGATCGCTTCGACCCTGTTCTTACCGCGCCGAGGATCGACCATGGCAATCGACCCGCGAGGGGTGCCGTTGTGCTTGGCGAACGTGCCGACGATCAGATGCGAATTGGGAACGGGACGAGCATCCAGGATCGCTTCCGGGAACACCATGTTGTTTGCATAGAGAGCCGTCTCCTGAGTGCCGTCCGGGTTGACGGTCCAGAGCGACTGAATGGTCAGCGCGTTCTTGTCCACATACTCCCACCGGCCAAACAGGATCCGACCGTCCGGCAAGGGGCATGGATCAAACTCGTTGACGTTGTTCACCGAAATCGGATGAATATCCGACCCGTCGGCGTTCATCACGTGCAGAATGGCCACCCCCGTATTGAAGCAGGGCACCAGTCCACTGGGGCGTGTGGAAAGAAACGCAATCCGCCCGTCGGGCAGGTAGGTGGGCGTGACATCATGCTGTCCATTCAGGCTGCCGCGGTAATCGGCGCAGGTGGGTGTCGGATCGGTTACCTGGCGGAGTCCCCTGCCATCGATGCCAATCTCGAAAATACTGGTGCTGCCGCTCGGTTCACCTTTAAAGCAAAACAACAACTTCTTGGCGTCCCAGGAAAGTTCCGGATCACTATAGACTCCCACACCCAATGTTTCGGGTGTGGTCGGATCGATCACAGCTCGGATCACCCACTCGGCTCGTGCTGCCGCGGGATTCTCGATCACATAGATCCCGCCCCCGCCCGGCGGCCATTTGTAGAAGGTGTCGTAAATGTGAATGCCGCTATACGAGTGCCGCTTGACGAATAGCAACGGCGCGTCGAGTTGCCGACGCATCTGTTGCTCGGCGCTCTCTTCAGATGCGTTCCTTGGTGAGGAATCACCAGAGGGCGCGATATCTTCCGCAGAAACCGCTCTGGGGGCAAAGTTGCACATCGCAATCGCCGCGACAACCACGCTTAGCAAACGGCTCGAGAATCTCACGACAATCTCCTCGCGTGTCACTTTTCGGTTGGCCTTTCAGCATCCTGCATGCTCCGGAGCCAGGCGGGAAACGGATCCGAAGTGGCTCTATACTACAATTTTTGGGCGACCATTTCCAGTATGAGCCGCCGCCGCGTCCTGCCACGATCCGGCTCATCAGAACCGAGTTGTACGCCCCACGTCATCTCTATTGGTCTCCGCGCACTGCCAAGTTATAATGGTAGCGATATTGAGAGGGCTCCCTGGCCCACGAAATTGCAGCGGCTCGTTTCCTGGCAACCAATGGAGTGAACCACGCTCGGCGAACGAGTCGTGAAGCGTTGTTTTCAACGGTGTCGTACATTCGTCTCGGACCAGCCCGCATTCCGAAGCGTGACAAAGTGCCAGAGCCAATTGCAGCAATGCACCCTGCTGCCGAGAGATTTGGCGAATGGAGCGACGTTCCTGCAGAAACCCATTTGCATCGGTATCTTCGCAGCGCATACGCACCCACCCTGCCCGCCCAACGAACCACGATCATTCCATGTGTCGTGTCCCCGAGGAGACTTGCCCGATGAGTTGTCTAACAAACGTGCAGTGCTGGTTGACTGGCCCGTTGTTTAGCCTGCTGACAGCGGCGTTGCTCTGTTGTCCTGCCGTTATCAGGTCCGCGGAGCCAGCGGCCGGTCAGCGAGTGGTCACTCAGGAGGGTGTGAACCAGGCGCTTCAACTTGAGGCCGAATGGACGCAGCAATATCACGACCTGGAAGCGGACATCCAGAACCGGGCACATTTCTCCCGCGTGGCCTCGGAAACCTATCGTGGCGAATCTCTCATCCTGCCCGAGGATCGAGACCCGCTGGACGTCGTCTTGCGGCGCACGAGAGCTCTTCTGTCGGACTTGCAGAGAACGGACAGGCGTGACGACTTGAGCGGATGTGCACAACGCCTCAACGTGCTCGTAGCCGCCAGTGACGATGTTTCTCCCTTGCAGCAAGACGTTCGCCGCGCACTGTTTGCTGATACTTGTCGGCTGCGACGCGAGATTGCATTGAGCAATCCAGTACTGGATTTTGCGGACATCTTGTTCGTCAAACGGCATCGTTCTTTGTTCAACCACATGTGCGACCAGTACTATGGTATGGCGGCAGCCCCGGGGGGCGGACTCTACGTTCTTGCCGACGCTTTTGGAGTACACCCTCAGGTTGTGGATGTGCTGGCGGACTCACTGGTCGCAACTCCCGGGCGTCTGGCTGGCAGACCACTGTTGGGCGGATCAGACGTGATGCCCGGCTTGTCGTTTGACGGAATGGGTAATCGCCACGGCACGCCAGAACAGGGGGGTACATTTCTTTCACCGGAACTCTCCTATGACGCGACACGAGTGTTATTCGCTTACGTCGAGAACTCGGGAGACAGGTTGCATCGGCACCATGAAGATCCCAGTCGGGGACACTGGGATGAAGGGCGTTGCTACCACATCTTTTCGGTCAACATTGACGGCAGCGACTTGAGACAATTGACGGACGGGACATGGAACGATTTTGATCCGTGTTGGCTGCCGAATGGTCGTATCGCCTTTATCAGCGAACGGCGTGGAGGTTACTTGCGCTGCGGCCGGGTATGCCCCACTTACACGCTGTTCGACATGGCGGCTGATGGCAGTGACATTCAGTGCCTCAGTTTTCACGAGACGAATGAGTGGCATCCGAGTGTCACGAACGACGGGATGATCATTTGGACTCGGTGGGATTACGTCGACCGTCACGGCTGCACCGCGCACATGCCCTGGCTCACCACTCTCGATGGTCGCGATCCACGTGCCGTGCACGGCAACTTTGCACCGCGGCCAACGCGGCCCGACATGGAATTGGATTGCCGCGCCGTGCCCGGTTCGCACAAATTTGTGGGCACCGCGGCACCACACCACGGCCAGGCTTACGGTTCCTTGATTCTGATCGATCCTCACCTAGCCGACGATGACGCCATGGGACCCGTCCGCAGAATTACGCCCGAAGTCGGATTCCCCGAAAGCCAAGGGGGAGGGCAGGTTTACGGAACCCCCTGGCCGTTGAGCGAGGATTACTACCTGTGTGTGTACGATGCCCAGATGCGTCCCGGAGGCGGTCAACAAGGTGGTGATTTAGTACGGGGAAACTACGGTCTCTACCTGGTCGACGCCTTTGGCAATCGAGTGCTGATCTATCGCGACGTGGAAATCGGTTGTCTGAGCCCCGTACCTGTCCGCCGGCGTCCCACTCCTCCTGCCCCAACGGAGCTGGCTGTGCGAGGAGCAGGAACGAATCCAGCTACTCGGCCCGACGAGCCGGTTGTGGATGAAGAACCGACTGGCACGGTAGCGGTGATGAATGTGTATGAGAGTTTGATGCCGTGGCCTGCCGGCACCGAGATAGTCGCCTTGCGCGTCCTGCAAGTCTTCCCCATGAGTGTGCCTTCAGGTCAACCGCCGCACGAAACGGGCTTACGGGTCGCCTCGGCCGGCGATTCGGTCGTGCCCGTGCGACATGTGCTCGGTACGGTGCCTGTAGAGCAAGATGGTAGTGTGTTTTTCTCCGTGCCGGCCAACAAGGAACTTTTTTTTCAGGCCCTCGACGAAAACGGTCTGGCGATACAGTCCATGCGTTCCGCGACCCAGGTTCGCCAAGGCGAGCGATTGGTCTGCGCGGGATGTCATAACCCACGCCATCAAGTGACGAGCCCGGTGAAGTCCGTCCCCCTGGCGCTCCGCCGCCAGCCATCAGAATTGAAGCCAGATGTGGATGGATCTCGACCGTTCAGTTACCCGCGACTCGTGCAGCCGGTACTGGACAAACAGTGCGTCGAGTGCCACGCGGAAAAAGCGGATGAGGCACCCAATCTGGCTCGCGAGCCGATCGTGCGGAATTGGTACGCGTCCTACAACAGCCTGATTCAGGACTTCGGATTCCATAACTACCAGGATGGGTACCGTACAACTCCGGGTCAATTTGGTGCTCGGGCATCCAAGCTCTACAAGCTGCTTCAGGAAGGCCACTACGACGTCCAACTCAGCGATGAAGAGATGCATCGACTCACCTTGTGGCTCGACTGCACCTCCATGTTCTACGGCGTTTACGAGCGCGAAGGGGGCCAGGCCCAATTGCGCGGTGAAATCGCGTTTCCCACATTGGAGTAGTGGGTGCGGTGCCTCGCGTGGCTTGGCCCTTCAGAGCTGGTCGCTCGTTAAGTCGTGAGATTCTCCGGCGGGCCGCATCAGTCCAACTTGATCACGGACAATGTGGCGACCGGATTGTAGGTCTGATTAATCGTGCCCGGCACGGGCCAGTCCATATTGCTGACAATCAGCTCGCGACCCCGCAGCAGCGTTTCGCACGGCTGATCCATGCCACCATCCAAGCCGTCCGTATCGCCGTTTTGTGCGAGTGTTTTGACCGTTCCGTCGGGAAAGACCATTTGAATCGCGTTGGCCCGAGAATCGGCCACGTAAATCACGTTCGTTTGGGGATCCATGAACAGACCGTCGGAACTCTTCATAAATGGTGCCTTGGCAAATATCTCGTTGACGACTACTTTGCCGCTGCTGTTGAACTTGAAACGGTGCACTGTGCCGTCGGCGAAATTGCCGATGTAAAGATTCCCCTGGCGGTCGAAACAGAGCCCATCGGCGCCGAGCGGGAGTTCCTTGTCGTGGACCGTGATGACATCGAGGAAATGCGGATCCTTGGTTTCGTCTTCCGCCAGAGCAAGGCATCCTTGTTCAAGTTCCTCAAGCTTGAAACGGAACACGCCACTGGTCGCTGGATTTGCAGCAGTATCGATTTGCGTTTCGCTAACGTACAGAAATCCCCGGCGACAGATCACGGCATTGGAAACGTGAAAGCCAGTGATGATCGGTGTGATGTCAACCGGCTTTCCGTTCTTCATGGCGATTTTCAAGACGCGTGACTGACGCGTGCCGGTCATTTGGTAATCGGCCAGGAACAGATCGCCACTCGGGGCAACGCAGACCCCCAGGGGACCGACCGGTTTGCCGGTGACTGGATGATCAGGCAGCTCGAGGAATTTCTCCACCTTGTTGTCGGGCGTGATGCGAACCAGGAACGCTCCCGCTTCGATGTCGTTGCAATTGGGCACCGACAACACGACGTTTCCGTCGGGTAGCAGGGCCATGCCATCCGGGGTATTGCAGTGAGTGGGTAATTGGACCAGCAGTTGTGGTCTTTTCGGCAGAGGCCCCAAGTCCGCGGTCTGCGCGAGAGCAGGTGCGGCAGCCCCGAAGGCGGTCGCGCAGCACAAGGTGGCGAATGAAGTGAAGTGTCGAATCACGTGCGCTCGAAAGAAGTTGAACATTGGAAACACCTCATAGAAGAACGTTGTTGCAGCAGACTCTTCTCGCGTTTTGCTCAAAGTGCAAACCATCTCGCCCCTGCCAACGGATCGAAGGCCGGAAAAGCCTCTGATTTCGCCAATCTGCACCGGATGCGAATTCCGAACCTTTCCCTATGGCGAACGAGCCACCAAATGCGGCTTTACCGGCTACATGGGTCGCGTGATTTGCAGTTTGAAGTGTGAAGTTTCTACATTCCCAGAATTTCCTTGCGCGAGCGTCCCAAGGCGTCGGCGGAAATCATGGCGTTGACGACCGCGTCGGCCGTGACTTCAAACGGATGATTGTGACAGAGTGATCCCTCACCGGCACATGCCTCACCGATCGACATCAACTGCTGACGCGACACGCCGTCCAGACTCAGATCGCTGAACGTGACCGGAAGTCCGATCTCGATTTCAAAGTCGATAATCGCTGCCTTCTCGTCCGCATCGAAGTCGTCGTCCAGGCACAGCTGTGTGGCAATTCCAAAAGCCACCTTTTCACCATGCATCAAGCCGGCCTGCTGGCACTGTGGCACGTTGGACAACAGATTTCCGACCATGTGGGCCGTGGCCAGTCCTCCGCTTTCGAAGCCCAGTCCGGAAAGCAACACGTTGGCCTCCACAACTTTCTCGACGGCTGGCGTAACGAGGTTGTGTTCGACATCGCGGCGGGCGTCGATTCCGTGCTCCAGGAGCGTTTCGAAACAGAGCCGTGCCAGCACCAGAGCCGCCATGGTGGGGCGACCACCGGCAATGTTGATAGCCCGCGATTTGAAGGCCGCTTCCGTTTCCACCCAAGTTGACAACGCGTCCCCCATCCCGGCCACGAAAGCACGTACAGGACCGTTGGCAACCACCTGCGTGTCCACCAGGACAATGTCCGGATTGAACGGCCAACAGTCGAAGTTGACGAAGTTGTGCCGTTCATCGTACCACACGGATGCGGCACTCGTCGGCGAGTCGTTCGAAGCAATGGTCGGACAGGTGACCATTTTGATATTCGCGTCGACAGCCACCGCCTTGGCCACGTCCAGTACTTTACCCCCCCCAATACCGACCGATATGTCGGCGCCCGATTGCTTGGCAATCTGGAGGACCCGCGCGCGCTCGTCGGAGGTTGCTTCGCCGGTGAATTCGACGTCGATCAATTCCATCCCCGCTCCGGCGAGACTCCTTCGGACCGTGTCCCCCACAATCTGCTTCACCGGCGCGTCCCAAAGCACGAGTGGGCGGGCACCCAACAGCTTGAGATAGTCTCCCAGTTCAGCGAGGACCCCTCGGCCTTGAATATACTTTCTTGGTGCAATCAGGACTTTCTTCATGATTTTGTTGTCTCCCGACAGGTGTTTTTCGCCTCATCCGAGCCAAATGCCGCAATATTCGTTCCCCGAGCGATAGCTCGCAAGTCGTTCCAGGTCTTGCCTCGTTACAGTCTCAACTCGGCCTGAACGCCATTGACAATCGGCACGTTCTGCTGACCCTGAAGCAATCGTTTCAGGTGCTCGGCCATCAAACCCGGACTGCCTCGAAATGCATCGATTGTGCTGCCTGCCAGGTGCGGCACCACCGTCACGTTGTCCAGCGCCAGCAAGGGATGCCCAGCCGCAAGGGGCTCCTCGTCAAAGACGTCGAGTGCCGCGCCCATGATCGTCTTGCCGGCAAGGGCCTCAGCGAAGCCCTTCATCGACAAGACCGCTGCGCCGTATTGATCAATACGGCGTGTCTTTTCATCAGGCTCAGTTCGTGGCGTCCAATCAGGTGATGATTGTCCGGAGTTAATCGAGCGTGCAGCGACACAATGTCGGACTGTTCGAGCAGAGTCGGCAGTTCGACCAGTTCGGTCGGGGTGGGATCTCCAGCGAAAAACGGGTCGTAAGCCAGTATCTTGCTGCCGAATGCGGTTAAATAACGAGCCACCAGTTGCGCCACGGCACCGTAGCCGATCAGTCCGACCGTTTTCTGGTTGAGTTCGGGAATCGCTTCGCTATTGGGAAAGTCTCGTTGCCAGATGCCTTGCTTCAGCGCGGCGTGAGCGCGGGCAATATTGCGGATCTCGGCCAACATCAATGCCATGGTGCATTCGGCCACGGCCCGGGCATTCCGCCCCGGAGTATTCAAGACCGAAATTCCCCGCTGCGTGGCGCAAGAAATATCGATATTCTCCGTTCCGCCTCGAAGCACGCCGATCACTTTCAAGCTTTCGACGCCTCCAAAAAGTGACGACTGACCGGCGCAAACTGAACGACAAGCATGTCGAATGAATCGCCGTCCGCGAGCAAATCGTCGGGCAAGACAATCGCCTCCGGGCCACCCTGCTCAATCGACAGATTGGCCTCCTGCAGCTGAGCCACCGAATCGTGTTCCCAGGGCCGGACCTGGATGTCAATTCCCAATCGGGTGAGCGGCTCCAAACCATCGCGCATGTAGGCCCGCGGTATGTACGCGTCGCTGATCGCCAGTAACCTCACGTCGCGACTCCCGTTTACCAGGCTTTGCCTTGAGCGGACAGCAACTCGAGCTTGTCGGCCACGACCCGTGAGAGTCCGGCCTTGATGGGCCCAAAAATATCCGTGGGCAAGGGATCGCTGCGCGGCATCTGGCGGGCTGCTTGCTGCAATCCGCGTCCCATCGCGATACGACAATCGGCGTAGATATTCAATTTGCAGATGCCATGGTGCACTGCCTCGCGGATTTGGTCCGCGGGGGTCCCCGACCCACCATGCAAGACGAGTGGAACCGAGCTGGCCTCGTGCAGTTGCTTGAGTCGATCCATGGCCAGATTGGGCAACGACCGATAGACCCCGTGTGACGTGCCGATCGATACGGCCAGTGCGTCGAACTCTTGTCTCCTCGACGAATCGAGCCACTTCGGCGGGCTCGGTCAACACGGATTCGGCACAGGCGGTCTCCTCCAGATCCATGCCTCCTACATGTCCCAATTCGCCTTCCACGCTGATCCCGTGTGGATGAGCCAATTCGACTGCCGCCCGCGTGAAGGCGACGTTCTCGTCAAACGGCAGGTTCGATCCATCTACCATCACGGAAGTGAATCCCCTGTCAATGGCTGCCTGGACCAAGCGCAGGTCGGTGGCGTGGTCCAAATGCAATGCCACGGGAATTGGGTGGTGATCGGCCACAGCGCGGATCAGACCAGGAACATAGGTCATGCCGTTGCCTTGGAGATCAGCCGGCAATCCCATCAAGATAACTGGCGCATGTAACTCCTGGGCCGTTTCCAGAATGGTTCGCACCATGACATCTTCGACACAATCAAACGCCGGCACGGCATACCGGTGTGCCCGGGCGTGTTCGAGTATGTTCTTGAGGCTGGTCAGCATGGGGCAAGATTCCTGTTCTGGCAGTCATTGCCTGTCGCATCCTACTGTTCCCGAGTTCGGCCGGCCGTCACCGGCAATGCTCATCGCATCAGCATCCCTCCCGACACATCGATTGTCGCACCGGTAGTGTAACTGGCTCGATCCGAAGCCAGGAACACGATCATTTGGGCCACTTCACCAGGCTCCCCAATGCGTCCCAGTGGGATGCGCTTCAAATACTGTGCTTCATGGGCAGCGAGCGCATCATGCGCCATCTCTGTATACATCATGCCTGGAGCAACCGCGTTCACATAGATCCCATACTGTGCAACTTCGCGGGCCAGCGAAACCGTGAAATTGACCAGCCCCGCCTTTGAGGCGGCGTAATCCGCATGCCCCGTCGTGGAACCGATAAATGCGGCAGGGGAACTGACATTCACCACGCGCCCACCGCGTGCCGCTTTCGTCCAGCGGCGAACCGCTTCGCGGCATGTGAGGAAAGGACCTTTCAGGTTCACCGCCATCGTCCGGTCCCAGCTTTCCTCGGTCATTTCGTGGACAAATGCGGTGGGCCAGATGCCGGCATTGTTGACAAGAATATCCGGAAGCCCGAGCTCTTGCTGGCATTGATCGAAGATCTTCACCACATCATCGCCCACCGCCACATCACCTTGAATTGCCGCCGCAGCCACACCGTGCGACATCTCAAGACTCTCGACCAACACGGCGGCTCGCTCGCCATCACGCCGATAATTCACGGCGACCCGTGCACCTTCGGCGGCCAGGCAGGCGCAGATCGCTCGCCCCAACCCGCGTGAGCCGCCGGTGACCAGCGCTACTTTGTCTGTCAGTCCAAGATCCATGATGTCACGCCATGAGGGCAGGGTAATGTCTCGCTGAGGCGAATATACCCGACAAAATTCCGCATTCCAAGTAGAGGAAGTGTGACACCGGCTTGTTGAAGCCGTGGCACTCACGGCGTTACAATCCCACATACGGCAGCCCAGTGACCTGTTTCCGTGACCGGAGATAGTCGTTGGTGGGGAGTCGTTCGTGCACCACGTGCCCTGCGTATTATGTGGCTGCGGCATCCTGCCGCAGTACGGCAACGCTGGCGCCGCCATTTTTGGCGGCAGTCAAAGGCCGCCTTAAGAAAACTAAGTTCGGATGCAGTTTACATTGGGTCGTCGCACGCAGTTTTTCCGTTAGACGTTTTGAACCACGGATGGCAATGCGTGTCGTAGAAAGGATCTTCGCCGTGGACATGGGACTGCAGGACAAAGTCGCGATCGTGACCGGTGCCACGCGCGGAGCTGGGTCGCGCAATCTGTTTGGCGCTGGCCTCCGAAGGGGCACAGGTCGTCGTGAATTATCGACGGGACGCAGAGCAGGCAGATCAACTGGTTGACCACTTGCGGCAGACGTATGGTGTGAATTCTCTAAGCATCCATGGTGATGTTTCGCGCGAACGGGACGTTCACGATTTGTTCGATCGGGTAGAGCGTGAGTTGGCTGTCGTCAACGTATTGATTAACAACGCAGCTGGATGCCCCACTGCCAAAGTCCAGGAACTGACACTGGCACAATGGGACGAGACGGTCCGCACGAACCTGACCGGCACATTTCTCACGTGTCGAGAGCTGGTGCGCCGCCTCCAGACCATGGGACGCACCGGACGGATCGTCAACATCTCTTCCGCGGCGGCCTTTCTGGGATCGACCACTGGCCATGCACCGTACGACGCCAGCAAAGGAGGTGTGGTGTCGTTGACCACATCATTGGCTCGCGAAGTGGCCTCACTGGGAATTGCCGTCAATGCTGTTGCTCCGGGCATGATCTACACCGACATGACCGCGGCCACCTTACAAGCCAACACAGAAAAATATCTCGCTCGTATACCTCTGGGTCGTATCGCGGAGGCCCGGGAGATTGCAGATGTTGTCGTCTTTTTGGCGTCGGAGCGAGCCAGCTATATGACCGGCACCACCGTCAATGTCAGCGGCGGATTGTTGATGCGTTAGGACTCGTCCGGAAATAAGTTACTGGTTCCGCTTCCCTCTCCCCCGCCCCGCGGAGCGGGAATAGCGGGGGAGAGGGTAGGGTGAGGGGCGATAGATGCGGTAACTTATTGCCGGACGAGTTCTTGGGCGATCGTGGGGCGCGCGTGGCTACCAGTTCGCTCGTCCCACACAGAGGAGATGACGAAGCATGGATTATCTGATGGGAATTGACTTGGGCTCCACCAGCCTGAAGGCGGTGGTCTACGATCTGGCTGGGCAGCAAAGTGGCGGGAGGAACCCGGCCCACGCAGCGGTTCCACCCGGATCCGGAACATCCCGACTGGACGGTCTGGCAACCGGAACAGATTTGGGGCGGCACGGCCGACGCGATTCGCGAAGCCCTCGGTCAACTGGGCGACCCCACCCAGATCCGGGCCGTGGCGGTGACGGGCATGGGAATGGATGGACTGCCCATCGATGAACAAGGCAACTGGCTCTACCCCATGATCAGTTGGCACGACCCGCGTACCTCGCCACAGCATCAATGGTGGATCGACCATGTCGGCGCGGAAAGACAGTTTTCGATCGGCGGGAATCCCCTGTGGCCCATCAACTCGGCACTACGCATTCTGTGGATCGCCGAGCACGAACCGCAGATCTACAAGCGTGCTCACAAATGGTTGCTGATCGAAGATTTCCTGAATTTTATGCTGTGCGGGCGGCATGTGACGGATTACAGCATGGCCTCCTGCACGTTGTTGTTGGATCAGACGACGCGACAGTGGTCCGACGAACTGATTTCCTTGTCGGGCATCGATCGCAATTTGCTGTGCGAAGTGCTTCCTAGCGGCACGTTGATCGGTCAGGTACACGCTCAAGCGGCGTCTGTCACCGGGTTACCTGTCGGGACGCCGGTCGTGCTGGGGGGCCATGATCACCTGTGTGGAGTCCTGCCGGTGGGGGCTTTTCTGCCGGGCGTGGCACTCGACGTGACGGGAACATGGGAAACGGTCATCACACCCACGCCGGTTCCCGTGCTGAAGGACGAGTTGCGGCAAGCGGGTATGACTGTGCAATCGCATGTCGTGCGCGACATGCACGCCGTGTGGGGAGGAAACGTGGCGGGTGAGATGCTCGAATGGTATCGCCGCCAGTTGACCGGTGCGGAGGCGAACGTCGACGGAGGCGACGATCGATTGGGACACGCTGATAGGCGAAGCGGCCGCGACACAGCCAGGTGCGGGGGGAGTCGTATTTCTACCCCACATGTCCGGTGCGGCGAGTCCGGTGGTGGACGGACAGAGTCTTGGCGTTTTTGCCGGACTGACCCCCCGAGCCACACGCGGCGACATGGTGCGTTCCATCATCGAAGGACTCGACTACCAATTCCTGGACATTGTCCTGGCGATGGAGCAGTCGCTGGGGAGCCAACTGGAGCGGTTCATTGCCGTGGGGGGAGCCACGCGCAACAAGTTCTGGATGCAAAACAAGGCCGACGTGGTCGGACGTCCGATCGAGGCTGCTGACGTCGAAGAGGCCACACCGCTGGGGGCTGCCATTCTCGCGGGTATTGGGGTGGGACTGTACGACGACGAGCAAGCCGCGTACGACCGCGTGCGGCGTCCGGGAACCACCTACCAGCCGGATCCACGGCGCACGCAGAAGTACGCGAAGTGGTTCCAGATCTACCGGGAACTGTATCCGTCCATGCGGTCTGTGAGTCACCACTTGTTCCAGGAATTCACAACATGAACGGACAACAACGTATCCTTGCCGCGCTGCGTCACGAAATCCCCGATGCCGTACCCACCTTCGAGTGGTTCATCGACGCGAAGGTTGGCGAGGCCCTTGTCGGGAGCGGAGATATCCTGGACATTGTCGAACGACTCGATCTCGACGGTGTCAACTTGCGACCCCATTACCGCAGCAAGTTTCTCGACGATGTGACCCTTATTGACGAGTGGGGTATCACGCGGCAGCTGACCGAAGATACCTTGCCGGCTCTCTTGACAAGCCCGATTCAGGAGATCACCGACCACCAGGCATACGCATTCCCCAATCCAGATGATCCGGAACGATTCCGCACGGTAGAAGCGGCCTTAGAGCGGTATGGCGACACGAAGGCGATTGTGCTGAATCTTCGTGACGGTTTCTCGGATATGCGTGATCTGCTGGGCTACGAGGGCTCCCTGATGTCGCTGTTGCTCGAGCCGAAAGCGTACTCCGAGCTATTACAGCGGTCTGTCGATTACAACGTGCGGCTGGCGGCCGTGGCCAGGCAGCGTTACGGTTTGCACATTGTCGCGACCACCGACGACATCGCCAATGCCACGGGCATGTTGCTGCGCCCCGAGACATACTTCGAACGGATCGCTCCCCAATTCAAGCGGGCCATTGAAGGCTACAAGGATCTTGGCTACCTGTGTATCAAGCACTGCGACGGAAATGTGGACGCGGTAAGTGACTTCTGGGTGGACTGCGGTATTGACTGCCTCGATCCCATCGATCCCGGAGCGGGCTATACGATGGCCGGCATGAAGGCCAAATACGGTGAGCGAATCTGCCTGAAAGGAAACATTGACTGTACCGGCGCGCTGTGCGAAGGGACGCCTTCCGAAGTGATCGAGGAAGTGCAACAATGCCTCTCAGCCGGATCTCCTGGCGGCGGTCTCATTCTGTCGTCCAGCAACACCATTCACCACGGTGTGAAGCCCGAGAACTACCAGGCCATGCTCGACGCACTGCGCGAGTACGGGACATACTGACACAACTGCATCAGCCACAGGCCCCTGGCTGCCTGGGATGATGGGGGAGTCGTCCAAGACAACTCCCAGCCGGGGACGACTTTGAGTTCTAACAGGAGGTGCGACGATGAAAGCAGTCCAGGTTGGCGATGCGGCTCCGGATTTCATGGCCCAGGATCAGAACGGCCAGACCGTCGAACTTAGCGCGTATCGTGGCCGCCATGCTGTCGTCATTTTCTTTTACCCGGCGGACGGCTCACCCGTTTGCACGAAGGAAGCCTGTGTCTTTCGCGATGCATTTGAGGACTTCACGGATGCCGGCGCCGTCGTGATGGGGGTCAGCGGAGACGGCGTCGCGCGTCACCAGCAGTTTGCCCAGGCGCATCGATTGCCGTTCTTGTTGCTGGCCGACGACGAGGGAACTCTGCGACGTGCCTTTGGTGTCCCCAACACGATGGGCGTTCTGCCGGGACGGGTCACCTACGTGATCGATAAGCGGGGGATCGTGCGGCATATGTTCAAATCCCAGTTGCAGGCGGACCGACACGTCACCGAGGCGCTGGCCATGGTCCGGCAACTCCAGGAAGAACCCGCCTGAACACGGAGGGAGGGTGGATGTCGCAACAGCCGAGTATATGCGAAGAGGCGGCTCGATGGGGTCGCCCAGGACTTGTTGGAAGATGGAAATCAGGGTACTGCCTTAATGGCATCGTCTGGCGTGACCTCGGCTTGACGCGCCGCCGACACGCAGTCATTTCCACTCGCCGCTTGGACTGAGCATCGAAGGATTGGCTGGTGCATCATGCACAAGATTCAACATCGAATTGGCTTGCTGATTGTGCTGGTCATATTCGTGGCGGCAGGCTGGCTGCTGTATCACGAACTGAAGCATTATCACATACGTGACATTCACCATGCTCTGAGGCAGATTCCCGCATGGCGACTGTGGGCGGCGGTAGCGTTGACGGCCCTCAATTATGCCGTATTGATTGGCTACGATTACCTGGCCATCCGTGCCATCGGTCACCCCTTGGGATTGGGCAAGGTGGCACTGGCGTCGTTTACCGGGTTTGTCACGAGCTATAACTTCGGCGCGTTGCTAGGGGGCACCTCTGTTCGCTATCGACTCTATTCCAGCTGGGGCCTTTCGGCGGTCGAGATTCTGCAATTAGTCATCATGCTGGCGGTCACCTTCTGGGTCGGTATCTTCGCCTTGGCAGGGGTGTTTTTCATCGTCGAACCGTTTCCGATACCCGGCAAACTGCATTTACCGTTCGACACCGTTCAGCCGTTGGGTTTCATTCTGCTGGGCTTCACCGTTTTGTACATCATGTTGACGTTTCTGCATCGCAAGCCGATCAGAATTCGAGATACGCAGGTTCAGTTGCCGCGGCCGGGGGTAACGATTCTGCAACTGGCAGTGGCGGCGGCCGATTTGACAGTCGCCGCCGCCAGCCTGTATGTGCTCGTGTCGCACGATCTGCCTGTGAACTATGGCGAGTTTCTCGGCATGTACTTGCTGGCCGTGGTGGCCGTGATTGTCACGCATGTACCCGGCGGCGTGGGGGTGTTCGAACTTGTTGTCTTGACGTTGGCCGGCAACCAATCATCGGCGTCCATGGTGGCCGCGTTACTGGTGTTCCGGATTATTTATTATTTGCTGCCGTTGCTGCTGGCGCTCATATTACTGGCGGGAAACGAAATCGCCCAGCGACGCGAAGCGGCAGCGCGTGTGTGGGGTGAAGTCGGGCGTTGGGCCGGTACCTTTTCGCCAAGTTTGATGGCGGTGGCAGCGTTTGCCGCCGGCGCGGTCTTGTTGTTTTCTGGTGCGACTCCCATCCTCGATAACCGGCTCGAGCCACTGGAACAGACGATTCCTCTGCCGTTGGTCGAGGTATCCCATTTTGTTGGCAGTCTGGCCGGTGCCGGACTGCTGGTGTTAGTGCGCGGACTGCAGCGGCGCCTCGATTCCGCCTGGTGGCTGTCGATGGGACTGCTGGCGGCCGGAATCGCGTCTTCGTTGTTGAAAGGGTTCGACTATGAAGAGGTGATCATCTTGGCGCTGGTGATGATGAGCCTGTGCGCATGCCGGAAACGCTTCTATCGGCGAGGATCGCTCGTCCACGAACGGTTTACTTCGGGGTGGACCGCTGCCGTGCTGCTGACGGTCCTCTGCAGCATTTGGCTGGGGCTCTTCGCTCACAAGCACGTCGACTACTCGTCGCAGCTGTGGTGGCAGTTCGCTTTTCGAAGCGATGCACCGCGGTTCTGCGAGCGAGTGTCGGTATGCTCGTCACGTTGTTCTTGTTCGCACTCAGCAAATTGATATCGGCCCATGAACCACCACCGGCACAACCGACCGAAGACGACCTGGAAACCACGGCCGATATCGTGGCGACAACGGGTCGAACGTCGGCGTATCTGGCGTTGTTGGGCGACAAGTCACTCTTGTTCAATCAGCATCGAGACGCGTTCGTGATGTACGCGACGGAGAAACGCTCCTGGGTGGCTATGGGTGATCCCGTGGGGGTGGAGGACGAAAGAAAGGAGTTGGTGTGGACGTTTCGCGAGTTGGTCGATCGTTATGGCGGGTGGCCGGTGTTTTATCAGGTCGAACAAGAGAATCTGGCAACCTATCTGGAACAGGGAATGACAATGTTGAAACTGGGCGAGGAGGCTCGCGTTCCACTACGGACGTTTGACTTAGAGGGTAGCTCGCGAAAAGGGCTGCGGCAGACGCGCAATCGCTGTCAACGGGAGGAATGCCATTTCGAAGTCGTGCCCCGCCTTCAAGTGCCACCCTTGCTGAGCGAGCTCGAGTCGATCTCCGACGCATGGCTGGCGGAGAAGAAAATCGCCGAGAAGGGATTCTCGCTGGGCTTCTTCGATCGGGCCTATCTGCAGCGGTTCCCTTGTGCGCTCATCCGTCGCGGCGGGAAGATCATCGCATTTGCCAACATGTGGTGTGGTGCGAACTTGGAGGAACTATCCGTAGACCTGATGCGTTACCTGCCCGGTTCGGCCTCCGGCGTCATGGAGTTTTTGTTCATCGAACTGATGCTGTGGGGAAAGGAACAAGGATATCAGTGGTTTAATCTGGGGATGGCCCCGCTATCGGGCATCGAGAATCGCCCGCTCGCACCGCTGTGGAACCGGACGGTCAATCTGGTCTTTCGCCACGGTGATCACTTCTATCATTTTGAGGGCCTGCGGGAATACAAAGAGAAATTCAGTCCCGTCTGGAGTCCGAAATATCTGGCCTCGCCTGGGGGCTTGACTCTGCCGCGAGTTCTGGCCGATGTGGCAGCTTTGATCGGCAGGAAACGGCCATCCTAGAGTCGATTTTCAGCGGGCCCGGCCGCCGCTTATCCAGAACTACTCCCCTTCCACTTGGCGGTCTCCTCCCCTTTTGGGCGAAAGGCCGTGGAACTCGCCCGCGTTTGTTGGTATGAATGAGATATCGCAAAACGGTTTGCAGTGGGCGATAATGGCTGGTCGACCGGCAGGGTGAACCAGAACTTGCGTGCCTCAGTAGCCAGTCGTGGGGGCTTACTCCACAACGCATCCCGAACACCGTGCCTGGAAGAAAAGAAATCGGGCATGCCTACCTCATACGTTCATCGCGCCAATGGATTTGGAGATCGATGGGGCGATCGATACACTTCTGCATTTCAAACATTGCACTCTCGCACTAAGGAGTAAGATCGTGACGAAGCACAAGTACACACGCCGTGACGTTCTCAAGGCAGGTGGAGCCGCGCTGGCCATTCCCACGCTCGTCCCTGGTCGCGTGCTAGGGCTGGAAGGTAACGCAGCACCCAGCGAAACGGTCCGCGTCGGGGTCATCGGTTGCGGCGGACGTTCGCGACTCATCCAAGAGGGCGCTGATGTCAAGGGATTTGAGGTCGTCGCGGCTTGTGACTGCGTTAGGGATCGCGCGGAGAAGTACGTTCAGGAGCTCTCCGGCGGCAAGAAGTGGGGCGTCTATGATGATTTCCGCTTGATGATCGAGAAGGAAAAACTCGACGCAGTCATGGTCGAGACGACAACACACGCACGAGCCTGGATCGTGATACAGGCCATGCAGATGGGCGTCGATACGTACATCGAAAAGCCAATGTGCCTGACCATCGCGGAAGGGCGAGAAATGGTCAAGGCCGCGCGCCACTACAATACGGTGACTCAGGTTGGCACGCAACAACGCTCGATGCCCATCAACAATTGGGCGAGCGATCTGGTTAAGAACGGGGCGATTGGCAAGATTCGTGCCGTCCTGGCGCCCAACTTTGTCGGCCCCTTCCGCTGGACAAAGACCTCTGCCGCGGATGTCAAAGGGCCGGTGGAACCTTGGTGGGATATGTGGACGAACCAAGCCGAGCTTCGCCCACGCGAAAATGACCTGCAATACGGCTGGGCCAAATGGTGGGACTATGATGGCGGGGGGCTCTGCTTCGGTGTCACCGGCTGGGGCACGCACTCGTACGATCAAATCAATCGCGCCTTAGGGACTGACGATACCGGTCCGGTCGAAGTGTTACTGGAAGAGCCGGTAGCCGATCGAGATACTGGCAAATTTGTCGGTCGCGAAACGGTTGGTGGAGTCGTGATCGGTGACACCGGGGATGTCGATACCGGCACGGACTATCACGGCATGGCCAAGCTGAGCGGACCGCGTGCCAGGGTGAAGATGAAGTTCGCCAACGGCACCGAGCTGCGGCTGTACCTGGATGGCGATCGGGGACCTGGCCTGGGAGCGATTTTCGTTGGCGAGGACGGACAGAAGATCGAGATCAATCGCAACAAGCTGGCCAGCAATCCTAAGGATCTGGTCCGCGCGCCGATAATCCAGGTCCCAACAAACGACCCGAAACGGCTTATCACATCGAGAACTGGATCGAATGTATCAAGTCGCGATCGACGTGCAACGCCGACATTGAAGTTGGTCAGCGCTCATCATCGCTCTGTTACCTGGTCAATATCGCGCGTGATGTCGGCCAGGTTGGCAAAGTGCTCAAGTGGGATCCGAAGGCAGAGCGATTCACGAACTGTGACGAAGCCAATGCGATGCTCGATCGACCGCGTCGCCAAGGTTACGAGCTGCCCAAGCTTATCTAAAGGATTCTTCCACCGGAACGTGGAGATTTGTGCCGGGCGCAAACGGTAGGGGACCGGTCGTGCCCGGTTTCTGGTCTGCCCGGTAGATGTCCTCCAATTTCTTGCCAGACTGACTGGCTTCCTGTCGGATATGAATATGGTCACCACAAGACGCAGCTTGGATGAGTTCCTCTCCCACGTTGAGGCGTTTGGACAACCTTGTTGGACCACGATGTTGCTGCCGGTCGCGGTGGCAGTGGCCGTCATTATAAGCCTGTTCCTCGGCGGTCTGAGCTGGGCGGCCACAACTCCACCCAACATTGTGATCGTGATGGTCAACGACATGGGTTTCTCCGATCTTGGCTGTTATGGCGGCGAAATCCACACTCCTAACATCGACCGACTGGCGGCGGGCGGTTTGCGATTCTCGCAGTTCTACAACACGGCACGATGTTGTCCCACGCGAGCCGCCTTGTTGACCGGTCTTTTCTCGCATCAGGCGGGAATCGGCCACATGACCGGTGACTATGGAATTCCGTCCTATCAGGGTTTCCTGAAAGATCGTTGCGTGACGATTGCGGAATGTCTGCGGCCCGCCGGATATGCCACACTGATGGCCGGAAAATGGCACGTGGGTTCGGCGCCCGAATATTGGCCGCTGCAACGCGGGTTCGACCATTTCTTCGGCACGCCCACGGGAGGTGGTGTTTATTTCAAAGGGAGTTTGAAGATTCGTAAGGAAGTGTTTTTCGTCCACGGCAATGATCCTGTGGAACTTCCGGACGACTTCTACGTCACGGAGTCATTTACCGATTATGCAGTGAAATTTGTGGATGATGCCGTGCGGGCCGAAAAGCCGTTTTTTCTTTACTTGGCGCACATTGCTCCACACTGGCCGCTGCAGGCGAAACCAGACGATATTCAGAAATACTTGGGCCGGTACGATGTGGGATGGGATGCCATACGTGCGGCTCGGTTTCAGCGGCAGCGGGAGCTGGGACTGTTTGACGCCACCTGCCAGCCAAGCCCGCGAGATCCGCAGGCCAAAGCCTGGGGCGAATTGGATGAAGCGAAGCGAGAGGACCTGAGCCATCGCATGTCGATCTACGCGGCGCAGATCGATAGCGTCGATCAGCATTTAGGACGGTTGGTCACCAGACTGCAACAATTGAACGTGTTCGAGAACACGTTATTGTTGCTGCTGTCCGACAACGGGTGCTCCGCGGAAGGGGGGCCTGGGGGATTCAGCCGGGGAATCGAAGGGGCCGCGATTGGTACCGCCGAGTCATACGCGAGTGTGGGACTGGAATGGGCGAACGCAGCCGACACGCCGCTACGCAAGTTCAAAATGAGCACCTATGAAGGTGGCATCGCCACTCCGTTGATCGCGCACTGGCCGGACGGCATTCGACGGCGAGGTGAGTGGGAACGTGAACTCGGACATGTCATCGATTTGCTTCCCACCTGCCTGGAAGTGGCGGGCGCCGAGTACCCGGCGAAGCGCAACGGTAAGCCGACGCTGCCCGTCGCCGGCAAGAGCTTGTGTGCCGCGTTCGCGGGCAAATCGATCGCGCGCGACGGATTATTCTGGGAACACCAGGGGAACCGAGCGGTGCGAGACGGTCGCTGGAAGCTGGTTGCCGCTCACCATAAGGCGTGGGAGTTGTACGATCTTCAGGCCGATCGCACGGAACTGGTAAATCTCGCACAGCAGCAGCCCGAGAAAGTCCGGGAATTGACCGACAAGTGGCAGGCCTGGGCAGATGAAAACGGTGTTCAGCCTTGGCCGGTGAATCGTGCGAAAAAATCGAAGTAGACTGCCCAGCACGGGGATCGACGCGAGGATTTATGATGTCACGTCCGCACCGATGGAATGCTTTGGCTCGGGTCGTTCTCGGCGGTTGCATGGCGATGCTTTGCGCCCGGTCACCACGGCGGCCGAGTCGCCGCCCGATCGCCCCGCTGCCACTGTTCACCGTGGGGAGTTGATCGCCTTCCCGGGCCCCTGGGGGTTCCTGCCTCGTTCCGGCATCATCTTAGTGAGCGACGAGGAGCTGGAAACGCTGGCCAACGACCCGGACCAGAAAATCAACATGGCGACCACCTTCACACCGCGCAACGAGAGTTTACGGCACGTCTGCGAGCGCGCCAAAAAGCGGGGCAGAGAACGCTTATCATCGCTTTCGATCATTTCTTCCGCCAATATCGGCCCGGGCAGGACCAACCGCGTCGCCTCACCCCGGACATGCCCGAGTATATCGCGCTGATGGCCAAAATTGGACGGTTTGCCCAGCAGTTTGGGCTGGGGCTGGAACTGTCCCTGTTAAGCCCGTTGGAGATCGGTCCGGCATACGAGCGCAGTACAGGTGAAGCGGGCACGTGGATGCACTATCGCAAGGGACTGCGCGATCCGAAGACCGGCACCTTCAGTGTCCAATTGTGGCAGCAAAGGAGATGGACTAACAACAAAGGTCCGATCGACGTGCGTGAGGCGGGTGTGCGCGTCTTTGCATTTCGGGAACGAAGACTCCCCGGTACGCCCTATCGAGTGGTGCCACCGGAGTCGATCGTCGACGTCACGGACACAGCCCAAGTGGAGGTCTGGGAAGACACCACGACCCCCGTTGCCCGGCGAGTGCGGGTGTATGGAACAGGTCGATCAGAAATTGGGGAACTCAATCGGGTGGTTGTGGTTCAACTGTATCGCACGCCGGAGATGGATTACTTCAGCGACAAGGCATTGCCCTACTTGAAACAACTGGTGGACCAGTATGCCGATGCAGGCATCCAACTCAACGGACTTTATTCCGATGAGATGCACATCCAGCAAGACTGGGGCTACTTTCAGCATCACGACCACGGCGAATTTGCGCTTCGATATGTCAGCGACGGTCTGGCCAGGCGTTTTGCCGACCGCTATGGCGAGCAATACCAGGATTTTGCCAAATACTTGATCTATTTCACGCGAGGTCAAGAGGATTTTGCGCATGACTTGTCCGCCAAAGAGGGCGTCATGCATGTGATGGGAGCGTCGCCCGAGGCCATACGTCGAACAGCTCTCATGCGGGCGCGATATTATCACCTGTTGCAGAATGGAGTGGTGGACCTCTTTGTCGCGGCGAAAAGTCACGCTGAGCAACGGATGGGCCAACGCCTGGAGGCCAGGGCGCACGCCACCTGGGCCGAAAGTCCCACAATTGACCGTTGGAATACCGGGCGGCAGCCTCAGGCTCGGCATCAGTATGAGTACACATCCAACTTCGTCTGGTCGTGCACCGTCCATCAGGCTGCGGCCGCCTGTTACGACTACTTTAAATGGGGCGACTACCTGACCGGCAACGGCAGCGATCATGCTGAGGGAGGTTGGATCGACCGCGACTACTTTGCCAACGCGCTGGCCTGCTCTATCGGCATTCTGAATGAAGTGCCTTATGCCTATTCGGCTCACTGGGGGATGCCCCCCGAAGTGCGTCAACGCCGGACGAGTCTGGTCAATACGTTTGGCGCTGCGGGGCATCCGGCCTGGACTGCCGTGCAGGACGCTCAGCACCGCGATGTTGATGTGCTGATGCTCTACCCACTGGACCTGGTCGCGGTCGACGAGCGTTTCGGCAGCTGGATGACGCAATACGGTTACGCCAACTACATCACGCAAGAGAAGCTGCTCGAGCGTGCGACGCTCCACGAGGGGGCTGTCGAGCTTGCCGGACGTCGTTTTACCACCTTGGTCGCGTTGTTCGAGCCTTTTCCGTCCCCGAGTCTCATCGACATGATGGGACAGCTCGTTGAGCAAGGAGGGCGTGTTGTCTGGTCGGGTCCGCCACCACTGCTCAGCTGGGAAGGTCAACCTGCGCTGGACGTTTGGCAGTCATTGTTCGGCGTCCAGTATCGGTGGGAACTGGACGACGGACTGATCGCACCGGGAAAGATGGTCGAGTTTGATGGTTCTCTGGCCGCCGTCGCACCACAGATAATCCTGACCGATTTGCTGGTCGACCGTATCTATCCGGTGCAGGCGAGCAGCGGTACCGAAGTGGTTGCCACAGTCAAGCAGCAGGTTGTCGGGACCTGTCGTCGTAACACCGGCGGTGGCAGTGCCACATTTCTGGGATATCGGCCACGAGACGACCAGTCGAAAAGCCTCGGTTATGAGACACGCAACTGGTTCGAGATTCTGCACAATCTGGGTGCTTATCCCCCAACGGGTCGTTTTCCCGAGACAAACGACAACACGGAATATGTTTCCCGAACGAGCCAGTATCTTGCCTGCCGGTTTCCCAACGGCGCGACCGCCATTGCACCCCATTTTCGAGAAGTCGAAGAAGGCTGGCCAGGCGGTTTCGCACGCAAACCCGAGCAGGACGCGGCGTACGTGGCGCAGCATGTTATGCCGCCGGACGACCTGCAGCTGGTCGCGCTGAAAGTGAACGGTCACGAGGTCAATTACACAGGCAAGCAATCGGTCACGTTTCGCGTCGACGATAGTGGAGAACTGATGGCTTTCGCCGGCACGCATTGCCAGCGGATCGAGATTGACGGCCGAGAGTTTGTCTTTGCCGACAGGCCGATGCCACTGGTCGCCTGGGCACCGGTGCCGGAACAACGACGCGTTGACGACGGTGCCTTGGTGCAGTTGATTGTCGGCGGCGCTGGCACACTACGCATTCCACGAGTAAGTTTGCCAGATAGTGTTGAGGTTGTGGCGCAAGGCGCGGTACCCGGCAGTCGTGGACACACGGTCGCTTCGCGAATCGAAGGCGGTTCTTTGGTCATCGAGATCGACCCCCAGGACGCGGGAAGCTACCTGTGGGTGGTGCCCAGAAAGTAGCCGATACGTGAACTCGTGTCACGACTGTTTGGTTCTGGAGAACGGGGTTACGGCTTGATCGGCTCATCCAACACTGAAGCACGCAGGTAACGGACCGGCGGCGAGCCCTACGACAATACAGTGTCATCGATACTTCTTGAGATCGTCGCCAATTCTTCCGTTTTCTTCTATTTCTGATTGCAGATGATGACGTCAGCTTCCCGTTGCGGTGGTGTGACGCCGCCGGCAAGGAAGACGGCGCGAGGCAAAAAAAGACAGCGGAGGCCAACCGGCAGGAACTGTGAAATCGTGTGGTCATGTTTCTCTGCACCTCCAACAGTTCGATCCAACGACAACATTCTTGCCGCACGAAATAAACGAAACCAGAAAGCGCGGACAGAATTTAGGCTTGTAAGCCGAAAGCGACCGGACGTGTCGCGGTCACAGCCAGTCAGTAAGCTGGAGGCCCACTGTGCTCAGCGGCCGGTCATCTCTTGCGTTTTTTGCCTCCTAGGGTGTCGGATTGCCACTACGGGCTGATTCGTCCATGCAGAAACTGGTGACAGGTGTTGAAGAGCCGGAAGAAGCTCAGCAGGACCACGCTGACGGTACAGAGTGCCGTGGCCGAGGCAATCAGAAACATGATCACGATCTGGTACTTCACCGCGTCGAGCGGCGAGGTCCCGGATAAGAGCTGCCCGGTCATCATGCCGGGCAAACTGACGATTCCAACAACCATCATCGCATTGATGATCGGGATCATGCCGGTGCGGACCGCCTGTTGCAGCGGCAATCGCGCGGCCTCCCAGCGGGTTGCTCCCATGGCCAGCGCCGATTCGACCTGGTCTCGTTGTGCAACAAGTGTCTCGGTCAGGCTGTTCAGGCCGATCGAAGTCCCGTTCAGCGAGTTTCCCAGGATCATACCCATCAAGGGAATTGCGTATTGTGGTTCGTACCAGGTCGTGGTGTCCTGGATGACCACAAACAGACCATAAGAGGTGACCAGCCAGGACGCCGCCCAGATCGAAACGATGGTGTTCAGCCAGATGCCGGGAAAACGCCGGCGATTGCGCTGCCCGGCGGTGACGCCAGCGGTCAGCGTCATGACCGTCAGAATGGCAACGACGATGTACCAGCGGTCAACACGAAACACCCATTCCAGGATCAGGCCTACCAAGAGCAATTGCAGCACCGTGCGGATACTTGCCAACAGAAGTGTTCGCTCCATTCCCAATCGCATCGTCAAGGAAATGACACTGTTGACGACGATCAGCAATGCCGCCAAACCGACCTGAACATAGGACAACTCGACGTAAGTGTTCATCCCGCTACTCCTCTTGCAGGTGTCCGGACCGAATCGTGAGGATACGATCCACCATTCGCCCTGCCTGAGGCAAGTTATGACTGACTAACACGAACGACCGATCGTTTTGCTGCTGGCTCTGCCATTGTCGTATACACGCTTCTACGCCTTCCGTCGCCGACTGATCGAGCGCCGCTGTTGGTTCATCGAGCAACAAGATCTGGGGTTCCAACTGCATCGCTCGCAGCAGGGCCGTTATTTGCAGCTCACCACCCGACAAATCGCGGCTGGCTTTCCGCAAGAACGACCCATCGCGGCCAAGCTCTCCGAGCCACTGCTCGATCCTGGTTCGATCGAAGCGACGCTGATTGTGAATCGAAAACCGAAAAGGATAGCGCAGGTTCTCCTCGACCGTTCCCTCGATCATCGCCGGCCGCTGGTGCAAGTAGATGACCTGGCTGCGAAACCGTGGAACGTGGTCCCGCTGCAGCGGTTGTCCGCCCCATAGCAATTCACCTTCATCGAGTGGATCGAGATAGGCCATGGCGCAGGAGAACCGTCTTGCCGCTGCCCGACGGACCGACGAGCGCCAGGCGCTCGCCGGGTGCAATCAGCAGGGAAACATCCCGTATCAGCCAATGCCGCAAACCGGCACTCGCCCTGCCGATGTTGCGCGCCTCCAAGATTGCGTGTTTGGCCATCATCGGTGAAAATAGACCCGCACGTCCGGATGCATGGTGTAAAGTCGATAGCCCTGGCCGTCGAAGACGACAATCCCACTGCTCTTGTCGCCCGTGACAATGGGGTTTCCGGGATACTTTTTCCAGTGGAGGAGATCGTCCGACACGGCCACGTTTGTCGTCCAGTCCTTCCACGGCTCTTCGGCGGTGCCGTGGTAGTAGCCGTAGTACCGTCCCCTGTATTGAATCACCTGATTCAGGGCGACCGCGTGTTGGTCGTAGCGAGCGGGTCCTTTGGCAATCACCGGCTCATCTTGCAGGTTGGTCCACACGAGGCGATCTTGGGAAGTTGCCAACCAGACGCCCGCGTCCCGCCGTTCGTAAAACAGATACCAGGTGCCGTTTTCGATCCAGATCGTGGGAGTGCCATACGGGCCTGGTTCAATCGGTTGTCCGCCGGTTTTCCTCACGTCGAGTGGACCGTGATCATGCCAGTTGCGACGGTCTGTGGACGTCAGCAAATGAGCGATGTCATGCAGCCCCTCCGCGAACATGTAATAGACTCCCTCGTGCGTCACAACACACATGTCCTCCACCCAAGATCGGGTGAAGATCGGGTTGTCTGGGTACCGCGTCCACCGGATTCCGTCCGGAGATGTTGCATAGCCCAGACACATGCGACTATCACTTCCGGCGCGGTAACCGGTATACCACATGTGAAACGCACCTTCTTCGAACAGGATATAGCCGCGTTCGCGTATCATCTGGTCCCACGTGTCGGCGTCGGTCCCTTCAAAGACCGGATTCTTCCCATAAGGCGTGAACTGAACCAGTTCTGGCGGGAACAGGTGGTCCTGCGCCGGGTTCTTGACGGTCTCCTGCGGCCATCCGCCGGGTAACCACGCCAGGTACGCTGCGAGGAACAACAAAACCACGAGAACCGACCCGCGCTGAGTCGTGTTGGAGAACACTGTTTCGACCTTTCTATTTCGCGGCAGAACGGATTGAATGTGGAAAGAACGGTCGGCTCATTATACCGCAGCTCGTCACAAAGGGAGCCGTTAGCCAAGCGAGACAAACGCGCCGGCAGATGGTACGATGAGACGCGGGAGTACCCTCCTATTGACAATCGACGTGCCACGCTGACCTTGTGGAAAGAGCGGTGATCTGTGATCGACGTGAATCAGACCGCGAAACGCATTATTGCCAATGTCGAGCAGGTAATTGTGGGAAAACGGCAACAGTTGATACTCGCTCTCGTCGCCTGGTTTTCGGAAGGTCATATTCTGCTGGAGGACGTGCCGGGCGTGGCCAAGACCATGTTCGCGCGGGCTCTGGCACGAAGTGTTGGTTGCACTTTCAAGCGGATCCAGTGCACGCCCGATTTGTTGCCGACGGACATCACGGGGGCTTCGATCTTCAACCAGAAGAATGCCGAGTTTGAATTCCGACCGGGACCGGTGTTTGCGCAACTGGTGCTGGCGGACGAAATCAATCGTACGACGCCCCGCACGCAAGCGGCGTTGCTGGAGGCGATGGGTGAAAGTCGTGTCACTGTCGACGGAACCACGCACGTCCTGCCGCCGCCGTTCCTGGTGATTGCCACGCAGAACCCGATCGATCACGAGGGAACTTTCCCCTTGCCGGAAGCGCAATTGGATCGCTTCCTCATGCGGTTCAGCCTCGGGTATCCGACCATGGAGGAGGAGTTGGAAATGTTGAGCATGCTGCAGCACAAGCACCCCGTGGATGAGATCTCGCCGGTTGTGACAGCGGAAGAACTGCTCGCCTGCCAGCGGGTGGTGCGCGATATTCGCGTGGACGACAAAGTGCGACAGTATCTGATGCAGATCGTCCACGACACGCGCGAGCACGAGGATCTTGCCTTGGGAGGTAGTCCCCGGGCCAGCATCGCACTTTTTCGGACTTCCCAGGCGCTGGCGGCACTGCGGGGCGCAAATTCGTGCTTCCCGACGACGTGAAGCGGGTCGCCGCACCCGTGTTGACGCACCGCGTGATTCTGAAGCCGGAAAGCCGACTGCGAAAGGTGACGGCACAGTACGTTGTGGAAGAAGTCGTCGCCGAGATCGCTGTGCCCACGATGTCGTCTTGATGGCTATCTCGCTAATTGATCGCGTTGCCCACGAGTAGATTCTCGTCGGCGCGCCGCAGACCGAACGACACTGATCGAGACGATTCGCCCATGCGATGGCTGATTTCAGCGATCCTGATCCTGATCCTCGCCCTGGTATTCCAACTGGGCCTCTTGGCGTATGCGATGTACGTGTTGCTGGCCGTGATGCTGGCCAGCCGACTGTTGTCACAAACTTGGGTGCGGAACGTGTCGGCCGAGAGAGAGTGCAACCGTCTGACCGCTGAAATCGGAGACACGGTGGCGGTGATCGTCACCCTGCGCAATCAGGGTGCGCTTCCGATTGCCTGGCTGTTGGCCGAAGACCTGCTGCCGCGCAGGGCGCTGATGTTTCGACCGCCGAGCCTTCGTCTGCAGGGGCACCGCATTCAATTGCAGATGATGCGACCGCGAGGCGAGAAACGCCTGCTCTATCAGCTTACCTGTAACCGCCGCGGTTACTACCAGTTGGGGCCTACTGTGGTTGAGACGGGCGACTTGTTTGGTCTGCACCGCAGGTTTAAAGTCGTGACGGATCCGCATTTCCTGCTGGTGTACCCTCGAATGATACCGCTCGAAGGCTTCGACATCGGGTCGCGTCGCCCCATCGGTGAGGTTCGCATGACCCATCGTTTGTACGAAGATCCCACCAGAATCGCGGGCGTGCGGGGCTATCAGCCGGGCGATCCGTTAACTCGAGTCCATTGGAGAGCCACGGCTCGGACGGGGGAATTGCAGAGCAAAGTGTACGAACCGTCTTCCATCGTCGGCGCCACCCTCGTACTGGAATTTCATACCCACAGCCACCCGCCGCGCAACGAGCCCTTGCGCAGCGAGCTGGCGGTGACGGCCGCGGCGTCAGTGGCCAACGCGGTTTACGAAATGGGCCAGCAAATCGGCCTGGTGACCAACGGCCGTGACGCGGTCGACCGCATCCGAGTGGAAGGCTGGGATTTCGACCCGCACTCACGGACCCAGGCCCGCCAGTCGGCAAGCATGCGGGAAAAGAGTGACCGTCTGCAGCCAGTTGTCGTTCCCACGCGTCGAGGAGTCGAGCAGTTGCGACGCATCCTGGAGACTCTGGCCCGCGTGGAAATGACGGACGGGTTGCGGTTGCCGGAACTGATCGAGGACACCGCCGGCCGCCTGCCTCGTGATGCGACCGTCATCGTCATCCTGCCCGAGGTCACGACCGAAACGGTCATTACGCTCCAGGACCTGAAAAGACGCGGCTTTGCAGTGACCGCCATCTTGAACATCCACGACGAGTATGATTTTGCAGGTGCGTCCGGTCCCCTCGAAACGATTGGTGTGCCAGCACACCATCTGAAGGATGAAAGGTCCGTTTCACAGGTTTGTCAGCGTTTTCTGCTAAGATGAACGGGTGTGGCAAACCGCCGCAGCACTGGCCCCTTTCCGATTACAGTTGCCCCGCCGGCGATTGATGATGGCCAAACGACCCAAACAAACGCTGATGGACTACATGGTCATTGGGATCAGCCCAGCACTGATCATGACCTTGGTCGGTAGCCTGCTCTTCTTTCTGTTGACCGTGTTTTACCACGGTCAACACGAAACTCGCTTGACGATCATCTTTTCCCTATTCGTCATGGCAATCGTCTTGATCGCCCGTATCTCGATGGAGGAAGGAATTGAATACGCTACGCTGTTCGCCATTCCACTTGCGGTGGTGACCGGCATGGCGATGGTGCGTTTTGTGCGCATCGGAGGGGCACTGGCCAGCTACGGGATGGTGATCAACTTCGGTCTGATGGCACTGGTGTGGTGGAGCGCTCACAAACTGACGTGGGACTGCACCCTGATCGATGATAACCAGGATTCTTCCGGTGAAGGGTTGCTTCAAGAGATGGGTCTTGCCAGCGATAGCCTGGAGAGTGAGCAGGATGATGCAAGCGGCGACTTGTTCTCGGAAGAAACGGTCCGTCCGCAAGACGCCAAGCCGCGGGGCAACGTGCCGGTTTGGTGGCAACGCATGATTGACCGTCGCCATCGTCCCCACACACCGGGTGTGTGGGTGGTCTACTACTCGATCGCCGCACTGGTACTATTCGGGATCGGCCAACGATTTATTCCCGCTTCGGACTCGGCGAGCCGGCTCTGGGCGTTTCGGCTCATGTTCGTCTATATGTTCAGTGCCTTAGGTCTGTTGCTGACCACCAGTTTTCTGGGGCTACGGCGCTATTTGCGACAGCGCCACCTGCAAATGCCTCTGGATATGGCTGGCATGTGGCTTGGGATCGGATCGATTCTGATCCTCGTCTTGCTGCTGTTTTGCGTGTTCTTGCCGCGGCCGGGCGCCGAACTGAAGGTGTCTCAGATTCCCGTCAGCTTTGGATCTCCCGATGACGATCGAACCCACGAGCGCGCCTGGGGAAATGACGGGCCGCAGCAGCCCGACCAGGCCACGCGTACGCGCAACGATGCCCAGGACGAGAATCCCCGCGGTGGCGCACAAAGCGGTGCCGCAACGGATTCGTCGTCACAGCAAGGATCTTCCGGCCAGTCGAGTGCACAGCAGTCGCCGGGAGGATCTAAGCAGGCCGCCGGCAAGTCGGCAGCCGGGGAACAATCCGATTCGAATCCCCAGAACTCCTCGCAGCGCGCCCCGGGCGACTTTGGCAAACAGCCATCGGATGCGACTGGTAAATCGAAAGGCAGTGCGAGTGGAGGTCAGGAGCAGCGCCAGGATCGCTCGCGTCAAAATGACTTGTCGGCTGCGCCAAAACCTAATCCACAGGACCATACGCGCAACAACCCCGGGGACGAGGATCCCCACGGTCGAAGGGCATCGGGCAAGGAGCCTGGCAAGCCACCAGCCTCTCAACGCAAGACATCATCGCGCGGAGAGGCAAAGCCGGAGAGTGCCGACGCTCGGCAAGGGTCGCGACAGGGTAAGGAAGCCGATCGAGCAGCGTCGGGCGACGGAGCTACCGAACGTGGCGAACAGGGCGCACAGCGTCAAGCAGAGTCAAAGCCAAACCAGCAGGATATGGATCAGCGGCAAACAAATGATCGCGGTTCGGGCGGGACGAAGATGGATGAAGAACGCTCGCCATCCGCACCCAACAAGAAGCCAGAGAATTCGAGAGAGACTACGAATTCACAGTCCGCTACAAGTTCATCGCAAGCGTTTTCCGTCTCGCGGGCCTTGAGTCGCGTGGCGAGCGGATTCGGAGCTCTGTTGAAGCTCTTGCTGTGGGCGGTACTGATGTGCATTGTGGCGTATTTCGCGTGGAAGCACCGCGATCGCGTCCTGGAAGCAGTCCGGCAGTTAATCAGTGACTTGAAGAGTCTTCTGGCGCGTTTGCTGGGCGGGCGGCGAAACAGGGTGGACGAAGACGTTGCGGCTTCCCAGCCGCTCGAAACCGTCCCACAGCGGCCTTTTGCCAGCTACGCGGATCCTTTTGCCAGCGGCAAGGCTCAACATTACTCGACCGAGCAACTGGTGCGCTACAGCTTTGAAGCCCTGGAGGCCTGGGGGCGCAACGGAGTTGTCCCCGCACGGAGGAGCAGACTCCATTGGAATTTGCTCGTGCGGTTGCTCGCGAGCATCCGGCACTGGGCATGCAAGCTCAGAGCCTGGCCGACCTTTATTCGCGTGTTGCCTATGGGCACGAACGTATCGAGTCGGAGCGCCGCAGCGTGCTCGAGACGCTCTGGCGGCACATGTGCTCAGCGGCCGCCGTACCGATGCCCCCTTAGGATCGGGGCAAAAATAACTTCGGCAAATGCTGCAACGGGTGCCACCCATGGACGGAAAATACGAAGTTATTTTTCCCCGATTCCTTAGGACGTGACGAGCGTGGCGGCGAGATCTGCCGTGACATGGGGCTGCGCGATCATGAAAAACACACCGTTTTCTCGAGTCACGCAAATGCGGCATCCATCGCCGGGCCCGCGATTCGAGTACCGCAGGATCAGTCCACCCGCATAATCGAGCACGTCCGGAGTGGCGGGTCCCGAGACGAGGGCCATGGGGCCGCGAAAATCGTTGGGACGGAGAAGCGCCGTGCTGGTGGCACCTCGTGCGTTGTGGAGAAACTCCAGTTGACCATTCTCATCTTCGTTTCGACCCACAATCACCTTCACGTGCTCGTCATAACGGAAGTGCCGTCCATGCTTCAACAACTCATAATCCCACGACCTACTCGAGGGTTGGTGACGCAGCAGGTCGAAGACTTTCAACGCGAAATGTTTTTCGGTCAGAGCACAGCCCGTGGAAGGAGCGGGAATTTCCTGAATGCCCAGCGACCGGGCCAGGGCGATCATTCGGCGTCTTCCGCGGCCATAAAATGCGAACAATTTCTCGCGGTCAACCCAGCCCTGGCGCTCGGGACGAGTGGGAGCGAGGATTTTGGCCGACAGCGGTCGAAGTAACAGGTCATAATGTCCCGCATGGTGTGCGATCGTCTCCAGATCGCGTCGCTTTTGACTCATCGGTCGCTGGCCGACGACTTCGCCACTCACGACAAACTGAGCGTCAACCTGTTGCATGAACTGGAATGCGCGCTCGAACATGTAGATGCGGCAATCGAGACAGGGATTCGCACCGCGTCCGTAGCCAAAACGGGGATTGCGGACAAGATCCAGATAGTCATCTTCCTGGCTGAGGATTGTCAACCGCACGCCCAGACGGCCTGCCACCTGCGGCGATTGGTTTTGGCAACAGGCGAAAACGGTCTTGAAGTTAACAGCCTCGACCTCAATGCCTTGTTCCTGCATGATACGAATAGCCAGTTGACTATCCAGTCCGCCGGAGAGCAGGGCAACGCAACGCATAGTGATCCTTCTCGACCAAGAGGAAGCGGATAGGGGGTTGAGTGTGACGCCGAAAGTGCCGTGTCAGTCGCTGGTGAACGGAGCGGGGTGGCTTTTCAAATCCGACAAGGCGTTGCAGGCGGCGCGCTGTTCGGCTTCTTTCTTGTTTCGTCCCCACGCCGACGGGAAACGCTGCCCGCCAACCACGGCACTCACCTGAAAACACTTGGCGTGATCAGGTCCCTTCTCGTCCAACAATTGGTAGACGGGTGTTGTGCCAAATTCACGTTGGGCCAATTGCTGCAGAAGCGATTTGTAGTTTCCAGCCAACTCCCCAGCCACGGCGGCCTCAATTTCCGGACCGACGTGCTGCTCAATGAACCGTCGCGCTTCGGAATCTCCACCATCGAGATATATGGCTGCCAGGAGTGCCTCAAACACGTCCGCCAACAAAGAGGGCGGCACCTCCCGATTGGCGGCCATGCCCTTGCCCACAATCAGGAACTCATGCAGGCCCAACGACAAGCTGATCTTGGCACACGATTGGCGGCTCACCACCACGGACTTGACCTTCGTCAGGTCACCTTCCAGGTAGTCGGGATATTGGTGATACAGCAACTCGCAGACAATCGCGCCCAGGATTGCGTCACCGAGGAACTCAAGCCGCTCATTCGAAGCCAGTCGATGGTCGGCTCCCGAGGCGTGCGTGAGTGCCGCTTGCAGGAGTTGCCGGCTGCGAAACACGTATTCAAGTTTCTTCTGACACGCCTCGAGCTTCCCGGCCGAGTCAAGTTCAAGCTCGATCATCGGACGATCGGGTTCCGCGGACTCAGAAATTATCGGCTCAACCATACCTGTGGCCCTGGATGGAATCAGCCGATTGAAAAACGGGAAACGGGGCTCGCCGCCGCGCACGGGTTCCCGTTTTTCGACAGGCTGAAAGACGCGAGACTTCGTTACTCTCCAGCCTCACCGAGATGCAAACGGGAGCCACGCAGTCCACGATCTATTCAGAAAACAGTAGCACTCGACGGTGCATTTGTCAACGCATCCTCAAGGCGTACAAGCGTTTCGGCCAAATGATGGGGACATTTTGGAGGCCACGCTCACCCAAGAGTCCAGCGGCCGCGAGCCAGCCAGGGCTCCTCGGAGCGCCTGATCAGCGTGGTCGTTTCCCGGCTATCTTGTACCTTGCCCGTGGTCCGCCGTGCGACGGTCCATCGCGAAATATTACCGGGGAAGGCAACGCATAAGAACGCTCAGAAGTCGGGTCAGACCCTGGCTACGTCGTCAGCGGAAACATGCTATCATGGTGCCTCTGCCATTGTTCCGGCGATAGCTGCTCCTACCTCTTGCCAGCCTATTGACTCCCCCCGGGATGCCCCTAAGAATGCAGTGACGTTGATTTTGTACTTCCCGACTTTCACACAGTATTGGATGGTGTCGCGGCGGTTTGAACGTGTGAGCGCACCAGCAGACCATCGGCATGAACCATTTGCCTCGTATCGCCCTGGGAAGCGTCCAACCGAATGAAGATCTGCAACTAGTGCTGTGGGCGCTGATGAACGTGCTTGAGCGTTCCGGGCTGCACGTTCAATCTTTTTCATCGCAATCGCGATTCGACACGCGTGATGTGGCTCTTTCCATTACGGGGCAGGGAAGGCGGCATCTGGACAGCTGGCTGATGCAGCCCGACGTGGCCGCCGATTTGTTTTGTCATGCCAGTCGCTGTGCGGACATTGGGATCGTTGACGGGCAATTCAACGTGGCGGTTTCTGGGTCTCTGGTGGGTGGCAGCCTGGATACCCTTTGTGAATGGCTCGATTTACCGCAGCTGGCAGTTGTCAATGCCGCCGCCGTGCGGCCCTGTCTGCCACCTGCCACGCCGAGCGGTTTGGACGGCATTGTCTTGGACAATGTGGCGAGTATCGAGCAGTTGTGCCGGCTGCAAACGACATTCGAGGCCTTGTATGGAGTTCCGGTTTTGGGAGCCATGCAACGTCAGAGCAATCTTCGGGCGGCCGTGGCACAATTGCCGCCGGACGGCAAGCCGACACCCGAGTTGTGCGACGCGCTCGGCACGGCTTTTACTCCGCATTTTCAATTTGACGCGTTCCTGGAGATTGCCTCTCGGAAAACGTTTGCCAACGTAGAGGGCGAGCTATTTCGCCATCGTGATTCGTCGCGTCCACTGAGCGTGGCAGTGGCGCATGACGAGGCGTTCAGCTGCTATTTTCCCGACACACTTGACGTGCTCGAGTCACAGGGTGCGACGGTGAACTTTTTTTCGCCGTTGCGCAGTGAGAAGCTTCCTGAGGGAACCGACGTCGTGTACTTGGGATGCGGGCAGCTGGAACATTACATGAACGAGCTGGCGGCCAACGTATGCGTCAAGGAATCGCTCTGGAACCATGTCGTGTTGGGAGGGCGTGTGTATGCGGAGAGTGCTGGCTTGGCATACCTTTGTCGCGAGATCGTCATGCCCTGTGGTCGACATTGGCCGATGGTCGGATTACTGCCGTCGCTGGCGCGGCGTAATCCGCGTCCCGCCCCCGACCGCCCTGTCGAGATCCGCACGGCGCGAGGGTCCTGGCTATTTTCATCCAACGAACCCGTCCGCGGCTACTTGAGTTCCAAGTGGATCATTCACCCGGACGGTTGCCTCGTTCCACTCGTCTCGGAGGCTGAACACAGTTACGATCTTGTGGGCGACTATCAGATTGTCGGCAGCCGCATTCACCTTAACTTCGCCGCGCGTCCGGACTGTGTCAACCGCTTTTTCCAGCCCTGCCGACGGGCCCGGTTGAATACGGTTTACTAACCGTTTCGATTCGTCTTGAATCGCCTTTTCGATTCAGATCCCGCTTACTGGTTCACGGCTCAGCACGTTAGAATGCGTGTGCAGGGCGGTCAGGCGACGGCCCGCGGAACCGGTCCACCCTGCTACAGAGTTCCGTGGCGTTTCGGCTCACGCTACGTGAGCGACGAGCGGCTGAGGGACTTGAAACCGTCAACTGGCAGCTTGTGTCTGGTTGGCGGGCCCAGACGCCTCATGCATACCCTGACGATTTGGTGTCCACAGATCATGATTAACACACTCTACCTGCCAGAACTGCGCGAGATGCTTCAGGACCATGATGAAGCGGGTCTTCGCGAGTTCTGCACCGCGCTCCATCCGGCTCGAACGGCCGATTACATGCAGGGGCTGGAGCCCGAAGAGGCGTGGCAGGTCTTGCAGTATGCGGATCCACCCCTGCGCAGCGAGATCTTCAGCTACCTGGAACACAAGAAGCAGGTGGCATTGATCGAGAGCGAGGATCGGCATCAGGTCGCCGAACTGATTGCCAATGTGGCCCCTGATGACCGCGTGGACGTTTTGGAAGACGTCGACGCGCCGGTTGTCGACGAGTTGATGAAACTCCTGCCGCAGGAGGAGCGTCGTGATATTATTCGCCTGCAGGCGTATCCGGAGGACACGGCCGGCGCGATAATGACGACGCAGGTGGCCATGCTGCCGGAAACACTCAGCGTCGGGGACGCGCTGAAAGAACTTGGGCGGCAATCGGAAAATCTGGAAACGATCTATTACTTGTACGTGGTTGATGGAGAGAACCATCTTCGTGGAGTGGTTTCGGCCCGGCAGTTGGTCTCCAAATTGGGAAAGCCAGACACCCCGATTTCCGCCTTGATGGAGTCCGACGTTGTGGTCGCTCGTCCGTCGGAGGACCAGGAAGAAGTGGCCCGCAAAGTGGCACGCTTCGACCTGCTGGCCATCCCCGTCGTCGATGATGAGCGGCGGATGCTGGGGATCATCACGCATGACGACGTGATGGACGTTTTGCGTGAAGAGGCGACAGAGGACGCGCATCGGATTGGCGCGGTCGAACCACTGCAAGTGGGGTATTTGCAGACACACTTGATGACGCTGAGCTGGAAACGTGGTCTCTGGTTAACGATTCTGTTTTTCACCGGGGCGCTGACCGCGCTGGCCATGCGACATTACCACGTCATCCAGGAACGGTGGGTGTGGCTTGGGTGGTTTGTCCCGTTAATCATTTCCAGTGGTGGTAACTCGGGAAGTCAATCAGCGACATTGGTGATTACGGCCATGGCCACCGGCGATATTGGATTGAAAGACTGGGTGCATGTCGTATGGCGTGAGATACTGATCGGTTTGATGCTCGGTGGCTTTCTGGCAGCTATCGGATTCTTTGCCGCCTGGATCATCCTGGGGAACCTTCAACAAGCGGCGATCCTCCCGATCACGCTGTTACTGGTCGTGGTGTGCGGTACGCTGTCGGGATCGCTACTACCGATCGTGTTTCGCCGTCTCGGTTTGGATCCGGCGCTGATGAGCACTCCGTTTGTGGCGGCCATCATCGATGTCTTGGGGATCGTGATCTACATGAATCTGGCACTTGGCGCAAGCTCTTTTCGACGCGCCGCCGGCCTGAGATGCCGCCTTGTGCGGTAGCAGCTGCGAGGTCGTCCCAGAATCGCCCCCCCGCCGTTTAGACATCGAGCCCGGTATCCCCGATATAGAGCTGCAGGATCTGGCTCTGCACCTTGATGGCGCGAATCAGGATCCAGATTTGATCGGGAGTGAACCTCTTGGGATCCGACTTGGCCAAATGCTCCAACTCATCGGTCATGGCCGCATGCTGATCGGTCGCGGCCTGCAGACGTAGCCCCATCTCCTTCCACGCCTGAGTGAGAATCTGATCGTCAGTCAGATCGTCAACAGCATGAGTGCCGTTGCTCAAGAGCAGGCAGAGGCGAGCCACATCGCGCGTATCCGCTCCCGGCTGCAATGTCTCGATGCGTTCGGCTAGTTCGGCGCATTTCATTCGATTCGTTCCCAAGCTGTCAGGATCGACGAAGCCGTTGGTATCGGCTTGACTCTATTGGAACTTTAGCTCAGCTCTTGGTGCCTGATGTCTGGTGGCGAGAAATAACCGGTTTTGCGGAAAGTGAGGGTCAAGACACCAAAATCCACTGCTTCAGTCATCGCGGCAGGCTACTCGTGCAACATCGGCCGCAGTGCCTGAGCAAGGGTTCCTACAAACGTAGGTCACGCTCGTGCAAGGTGCTGGCAGGGCTTCATAAACGCAGCAACTTCGCAGGTAGTCTACCAACGTGCCACGAGCCGACCCCAGGCCGGTGGCGTGCTTGGAGAATCGGATTCTAATCCAAGACGCCCGGTAACGTTCAACGGTTGCGAACGATGACCCGTCACAACCGATCCGAGGCACGACGACAGGCTACCCGCACATAGTGTCCAGCCAAGCGTCGCGCCGCAGTTTCGGCATCGAATAGACGGGCGATTCGCTCGCGTGCCAGACTTCCCATTTTCCGCGCGGCTGCCGGGTCATCAAGCAGTTGAAGTATTGCTTGCGCCAACGTTTCCGGTGCAGAGGGAGAAACGAGCAGTGCCGTTGCCGAGTCAGGTGGAAAGATTTCACGTGTCCCGCCAACATCGGTCGCCACGATGGGCGTACCTGACGCGCCCGCCTCCAGCAATACTCGACCTAAAGGCTCTTGTCGCGCCGCATGGACATAAAGAGTCATTTCGTTCAGAATCAGATCGATGTCATCACGGATTCCGAGAAAATGGACACGCCCGATCAGCGCCCCACGCGATGCGGCCTCGCGCAATTGTCTTTCATAGGTCTTCGCCTCCGGCTTCTGAGAGTAGCGTTGTCCGACGATCAGGAAGTGGACGTCGGGTTGCCGCGCGGCGACGATCGAAGCCGCCTCAATAAAGGTGTCCATCCCCTTCCGTACGCCAATCTGCCCCACGCATCCCACCAGTCGAATACGCTGAGGGATCTCTAACTGCAAGTGCAAGAATTTCCCGGCAGCTCGCGGGGCAAATCGCTGCAAATCGATCCCATTGTACTCGACCACCGTCCTGGCAGCGGCCAATCCGGCTGAAACGTACCAGTCACGGGTCGCCGCCGAGACCGCTAGTAGACATTGATGGTGGTTCAGGTCGACAATCGAGGATCTGCTGACACGAATGATGTCACGCAAGTGTCCCATGCTGGGGATCGCTAACTCGCGGGCGACCGGACCCAGCAGGCGGCTCATCGACAGGCTATTTGCGTGTACGACGGCAGGCGCGACGCGGGAGATCAGCCGCGCCGCATTCTGACGCAGCAGCGCGCGAGGGGGACGCGCGGCATGCTCGTCAAACAATTCAAACGCCGCATGTTCCAGGCCGCACTGGTGGAGCCGCTCGCCCAGCGGTCCCTTAGCCGGTGCGGCGATCGTGAATTGAAAATTCTGCTTGTCCAAGCGTTGGGCAACTTCCAGCAGCGAACGCTCACCACCATTGAGCGAGGCATATTCGCAGAACACCAGGACATGCATCACGAACCCTCCTCCACGTGGTGTCGCTGAGGGTCGTTCACGAACGAGACTGGGTCAGGGAGGTACTTCGCGGAGTATTATCCGCGTCAAGCCAGGTTTGGGAAGCGAACCGATCAATTCCTCGCGGCGGGCCGTTACAGCAAACCGTATTCCTCCAAAGTCCGACGCAGCAACGCCTCACCAGACTGATCCAGCGGCGTCATCGGCAAACGGAGTTCGCCGCTGTCACGTCCCAGCATTTTCATCGCCGTTTTGATCGGAATTGGATTCGTCGCCAGTCCCAGCATGTCGCGGCAGAGCGGGAAGAGCTTCAGATGCGCCTGGCTGGCTTCGGCCACGCGTCCCTCCTGATAAGCTCGCACCAACTCGATCATGTCGCGCGGCACGATATTACCGACCACGGAAATGACACCTTCGGCGCCCACCGACAGCAAGGGGAGTGTCAGGCTGTCGTCGCCGCTCAGCACGGTCAAGTCGCTAAGGGCCAGGATCTGCGAGGCTTGATCGAGCGATCCCGTGGCTTCCTTGACCATCGAAATGTTTTCAAACTCGGCCAGCCGGGCGATGGTCTCCGGTTCGATGTTCTTGCCCGTGCGCCCGGGAATGTTGTATACACAAACAGGAATAGCGACATCTTCGGCAATCGTCCGATAATGTTCAAAGAAACCTTCCTGCGTTGGCTTGTTGTAGTAAGGTGCGACCATCAGAGCCGCATCGGCTCCCGCCTCGCGGCCCAGCGAGTCAATCGTAGAGCTTCCTTGGTGCTGTTCGAACCGGTGCCCGCCATCACCTTGATCCGCCCCGCAGCAGCCTGGACGACCTCGGAAATCACACGTTCATGTTCGAGGTGCGACAGGGTCGGAGATTCGCCCGTTGTGCCGACTGGGCAGACACAGATGGTGCCGGCTTGTACCTGGAAATCCACCTGAGCGCGCAGCGCCTCCACATCGAGCTCGTCATCCCGCAAGGGGGTGATGAGAGCAACTGAAACGCCGGCAAACGCGGATCCCTTTCGTGGCATGACTACCGATTCTCCATGAAAACGCCAGAACCCTGGTCAAAATCCCCAAACCAGTCCAGCAAACGACAGGTCGTCGCTGGGTGTCGGGACCTATCATACGTGTCACCCGCCGATGGGGTAAGGGGCCGAACTCCCGGCTCGCTCACCCGCCACGCAGCGATCTGCCGCGGGCCCGCTCGACCTCTAACAGCAGGTTCTTCATGTCGCGCACCGCCGCCTGCATCCCCACCATGAGTGCGCGAGCAATGATGCTGTGTCCAATGTTCAGCTCGTGCATTTTCTGCAGTTCGGCGACCGGCCTGACATTCTGATAATTTAGCCCGTGGCCGGCATGCAAGGTCATGCCCAGTGCAGAAATCTGCCGGCCAGCGGCGGCCAGTTTGCCCAGCTCGCGAACCACATCAGTGCCCCGCGCCAGTGAATACTGGCCCGTATGCAACTCCACGGCATCGGCGCCAAGTTCGGCCGCTGCGGCAATCTGTCGCTCGTCTGCATCCAAAAACAGGCTGACCGTTATCCCGGCGTCATGCAGTCTCTTGACCGCGTCAGACACGCTGCGTTTGTGGGTCACGACGTCCAATCCCCCCTCGGTCGTCACCTCTTCGCGACGTTCAGGTACCAGCGTGGCTTGATCCGGGAGAACCTCGCAGGCGATCTCGAGCACTTCACTGTCCGTCGCCAATTCGAGGTTCAATTTGACGGTGACCGTCTGCCGCAACAACCGCAGGTCTCGATCCTGGATATGACGTCGGTCCTCACGCAAGTGAATCGTGATGCCATCGGCCCCACCCAGCTCAGCGGCTGCCGCCGCCCAAACAGGGTCAGGTTCATAGGTCTTTCGCGCTTCGCGAACCGTCGCAATATGGTCGAACATTCACTCCCAATTCAGGCATAGCGATCATACCCCCAAGTCGATGCTGAATGACAACTAATCCGTTCTTGATATCAGGCGGTATGCTGGTCTTCAACCTGGGTCTGGACAATATGCAACGGGAGCACGGATAGCATGACCGGTTCAACGCGGCGAAATGGTGATCACGGCACCGCGATTATTGGCGGCGGTAAGATAAATTTCGAGTCCTTCGTTGACGTGTCAACTGCCTAGCTCGCCGCAGACCCGCAGGGCCTCATTCTGATTCGGAACCAGGCCAAACAAAGTTGGGCCCCACGAGCTCTGCCCCACTCCGTGCACGCCAAGCGCACGGATTTCTGCCACCAGCGCTGCGAGCCGCGGACCGTTGTACGGTCCGCCTTGAATTGGGGCAAAACATGAGCCGGCTTGCTGGCCGAACCGGTAAACGCTGTTGCCGAATGCCGCGCAGTCTTCGGCGACCAGGGCCGGAAGCATGCGCGTGTGGACCTCATGAATCAACGCCTCACGCACTTCGTCACGGACCGGTGGCAGGGATTCGAACGCCTGCCGTTCGTCCGTGCCATAGAGACCCTCGCGATGTCCCGCCTGCACCAAAACGAATCGCCACTCGGCGGGCAATGGCATCCGTCGTTCTAACGGAGCAAGTTCGTCGCCAGCGAGTTTTCCAGATTCCACGATTAAGCCACCATGGACAAATCCGTGCGTGCCGACCGCCGACCGCCGACCACGACCGCTACACCGTACCAATTCGGTGGCTGACAATGGTGGACGCTGCCGCCAGGCGTTTAGTGCCGCCACAATCGACAGAGCCAATTGCGTACCGCTGCCGAGTCCCACGTGACGCCGTGGCGGCGTTAGAAGGGACATGCGGCAGTTCGGAAGCTCATCCAGACCAGAGGCCTTTACCCACCGCCGCGCCCCTTGGAGCAGGAACTGCGCATGCGGCCCCTCCACCACGAACTGCTCGGCAGTGGAAACCTCCAGGCTCACCGAAGGTGGCTCGATCATCACGCCAACTCCGCCGTACTGCCGTCCTTGGTTCCCAAAAGAGAACAACCCGAAGTGCAGCCTCGATGGCGCTCGAACGTGTACCGTACAGCACTGCATGAAAGCAATCCGCTCGTGCTTCGTACCCCCCAAACCGTACCTTCGCGAAATCTTCACGCGACACTCAACGTGCGACCACGTCCCGGCGCGGCCAGTGGCC
Organism: uncultured Planctomycetota bacterium; assembly: GCA_963700575.1. Taxonomy (GTDB): domain Bacteria; phylum Planctomycetota; class Planctomycetia; order Pirellulales; family Pirellulaceae; genus JAJRVM01. Next base: position 188,277 of record CAVOYC010000026.1, read on the forward strand.
ACAACCCAGACGCATGCCCGATGTCAAGGCTGGGGCCGGCAGCCTTGTGCCGCTGGTAGGCACGTTTGGCAACGACCTGCCAGCAGTTGAAATTTGTTCGTTCGAGTCGAGCTGCTGAGTTCAGCCGGCACTCAGCCGAGAACGAAACAGGTCGCGGTTTGATTCGGCCTCGGCCACGTGCTGGCTCACGCGACTCATAGTCGGTCCAGTATCGACTCATGCTATCCGAATTGGGCTGCGGGCTCCAGGGTGCTGCTTCCGAGGCAACAGGTCTGCCGACGAGTCTCATTGCGCGAGATGTGCGGAAGGTGGACGCATTTCAAGACCCGAACTGCAAAGCAGGGCCCTGCCAAACGAATTCGAAAGAGAGAAATCTGGAAGTTGTTTTTCCCGCGCCCCTTAGGATCGACGAAGCAATAACTGTCGTACTGTCTCTCCTCCTCCGCCGCGCAGCGAAAAGCGGAGGAGAGGATAAAGGTGAGGGGCAGGTAGGTTCGCATTTCGGCTGCCAGGTTAGTCAGCAAACGTAGAACCACCGGGACGAACCCGGTGGCGAGGGTCTGTTAGGGAGATATGAGTTACGCACATCCATCGCTGCAAAATGGCGCATCATCGCTGCAAAATGGCGCATAAAGATTAGGGCTGACCGACATCATCTTCTGTCTCGGCGCTGGCCTGCAGAACGTATCGTTGAAGCAATGCAAATGCCCGTCGCTCAACCGGACCGCCCGTCTTTTCCACCAGAGGCGTCAAACTGAGGAACTGGTCCCGTAACTGCCGGGCATCCATGAACTGGACGCGAGTGGCCAAAATGGCTGCTTCCACGACCGCGTGCTTCGCCCGGTTCAATCCAAAAAACTCGCGCTGAAATCCTCTCTCCACTACGCGGCAGGGAACGACTGCCCGAGCCTGTTCCTCATCCATGGAATCCACGCGAAAGGCATACCAGCGACAGGCGTCGGCGAGTATATAGCCTTCCAGTGTGACAGCCAGTTGGCCGGGCGGCAAGACCTCCAGTTGGTCGATCGCCGCGCGGGCAATGAGCTCAACATCATCCGTCACGTGAAATATGCCTTGTCCCGATCGCTTGAGATTGACGAAGGTCCGAGACGTTGTGAAGGGGCGAAAGACGAGTCGCCGAAAATCTGCCTCAACAATGGGTCCCATGGCCGAGACGCGTACCGACTTGTCCTCGTTGAGCGTGGTGACGATACCTTCAAGAATCACAATCCGAATCCTTAAGATCATGGGAAGAATAATTTCGGCATCTGATGCTCGGAACATTGCTTCCCGCCCGGTCGCTTCCGCTGGGCTTGTCCCGGCGGTGCGACAACGGATCTGCTACCGCATGACCGCATGACCCCTGCTCCCCCACTCTCCTTCCCACTCGCTTCGCGAGTGGGAAGGAGAGTGGGGGAAGGGGATTTTTGCCCTCCCCGGTAGCTGGCCAGTTGTGATTCCGACCGGGGCAAGCCCGGCGGAAATCGGAAAACACCGAAGTTATTTTTCGTTCAAACCTTACGGAACGAAGCTCGTTGGACGCGGCATCGAAGGGCAGCTAGAACGTCACCGGGAATTTAGGTAACTGCGTGGTTGGAGTCGATCGACACCGCAGCTCGTCCTCGATGCTGGGAATGGACTTCGCAACGGGGATTCCTGCCACACGCATGAAATTGGCCAGGATCAGGTAACCGAACTGGGAAAGGATCGCCTCGGGGTGAAACTGCACACCCACAAGCGGCAACCATCGATGTTGCACCGCCATGATGTCACCGCTGAGTGTTACACCCGTAATCTCCAATTGCCTGGGCAACGAAGCCCGTTCGGCCACCAGGGAATGGTACCGACAGCCCTCAAAAGGATTTGGAACTCCCTGAAACACTCCGCGACCGTTATGTTGGATCTGACTGGTTCGGCCATGCACAGGATCGGAACGCACAATGTGTCCCCCTAACGCGGCGACGATGGCTTGATGTCCCAGGCATACGCCCAGCATGGGTCGTCGATCCGCGAAGGCGGCCACGACGTCCAGCAAACAGCCTGCTTCCGACGGCGTACACGGGCCGGGCGACAATACAATTGCCGATGGCCCCATGCGCTGCACGTCCGCCACGGTGACGGCATCATTGCGTACGATGACGATCTCGCCGCCAAGTCGCGTCAGATACCGCGCCAAATTGTGCGCAAAACTGTCGTAATTGTCGATCAGCAGAATCATGATGGTTGGGGTTTGCCGAGTGAGTTGTCTATGCTCACGCCTCGCGCATCGACGCCAGGCACTGAAACCATCAAGGTCGCAGTGCTCGCACCAGGCCAATTGCCTTATGACAGGTTTCATCGTATTCCCGCGCGGGATCGGATTGCGCGACAATACCACCCCCCACGGGGAATTGCCACCATCCGCGACCGGCAGTAATCGTTCGAATCAGAATATTGAGGTCCAGAGTGCCGTCAAATCCAAGATAACCCAGCGAGCCACAATACGCACCACGGGTGGTGGGTTCGAGTTCGGCAATAATCTCCATCGCGCGAACCTTCGGTGCTCCCGTGATCGATCCGCCGGGGAAGACGGCGTGCAGCAAATCCAGCGGTGTCTGGCCTACGGAGAGCTCTCCTCTGACCACCGAGACCAGATGCTGTACGTATTGGTAGACTTCCAGGCGACACAGATCGCTGACATGCACCGTCTCAGGGCGACAGACCCGAGAAATGTCGTTGCGCAGGAGATCGACAATCATCACATTCTCAGCCCGGTCTTTTTCGCTGCCGCGCAGGTCGTTGGCGGCGAACAAATCCGCCTCAGGAATCCGGCAACGGGCGCGGGTCCCCTTGATCGGGCGTGTTTCGACCTGGGTGCCACGCACCGCCAGAAATCGCTCCGGAGATGCCGACACAATCTGAAAAGCACCCAGATCCAGGAATCCGGAGAACGTGGCGGGGTTGCAGCGCCGCAGCCGCAAGTAAAGGTTGAGAGAATCCTCCTCGGCCGGGTAAAGCAGCCTTTGTGCAAGGTTCACCTGGAAGACGTCGCCGGCGCGGATATACTCGATCGTGCGCCGAATCGCCTCACAATAGCCTTCCGCCGAGAAATTACTCGTCAGGCGTGGATCGTCACCGGTAGGATACTGAGCGGCCAGTTCGGCCTGGCAGACGGGACTCATGGATACCGTAGAAGGGGGCACTGGCGGATAGTCGTCCCCGTTCAAATAAGCACGCATTTGCTCCAGTCGTGATCGTGCGCGAGCTTGGCGTGCAGCGTGATCCACTTCGGGCAGCCCTTGCGAAATAATCCACGCTCGGTTCACCAGGTGGTCGAACGCGATGACGACATCATAACAGCCGAGCGCTAAAGCCGGAATCTGAAACTCGTCGTGCCGAGGCAGCGGAAGCCGCTCCAAGCTGCGGTTCAAATCGTAGCCAAACAAGCCTGCGGCGCCCCCCTGGTAGGGTGGCAATTCGTCACGATGTGCCGCGGGCCAGTCGCACATGCGTTTCTGAACAGCACGAATCGCATCCGTGCCATCTGCCGGAATGGTCCAGAACTCGAATGGGTCGGCAGCCACAAACGAATAGCGTCCCAAGACATCGTCCCGCATGGCGCTGTCGAGAAACAAGCAATGAGGTAGGGCTGCGAGCCTTCGAAACACCGCGACGATGTCGGGAAATGGCAACAATTCCGATGCCAAGGGGCGCGGCGGTGAGCCCTCCAGTTGCTCATCCGGATTTGCCATGGCCGGGTGTTCCTTATCGTTCAGCAAGAGGTCGACGTCCAGGAGGCTGGGCGCCGCGTGTCGATTCAACCGTGCCTCGGAAGTCGATGCCAATCCTCTTCGACCGTCAAGTACCCCCAGTCAAGTGCTTCATCCTGCACGTATTCCTTGCCTAACTGCAAGGCGATGACTGCCTTGCACATCTCGTATCCCAGGTAGAACGCGTGCGTAACGTTCATGCGATTTGGAGCTTCCTGCAGCAATTGCTCAAATAACGCGAACGGATCCGAAGCGACAAGGTGCCGACCGTCGCGCAAAGCATGTAACTGACCGCTTTCGGCCAGGATGCGGATGTTGTGATCCTTTATTTGCCGAGCGATTTCATCCAGTTGTTCGCCGCCAAACGACGGAAGTTTCTGATCACGCAGCACCAACAGATCCTTTATCAGATGCTTGGGCGGTACTCGATTCGCTATCGCATAATGGACCAAACGCCGAGCCAGATCGCACTCCCGGACGCTGGTGCGCGCCCAATTGATGACCTGGGTCGTGAGCACACTGCGAATTCCCAGCTCCTGGCAAATGCCCAACAAAATCACATTGATTCCGGCAGAATCAACATCGGTCATCTCGGTCAGATTTCCGATCCCCATCAGCATCGGCGCTTCGAGATGCCGGCGACGGACGTCCATGTAACGCCACAGACTGGCTGCAAACCCGAATCCGATCGGTTCAAGTATTGGGTCGATGCGGTACGGTACCTTGCGGGCCATCAGATAGGCAATCGATTCGTCGAAACTGTCGAGCATGTTTAGGTTGTCGGGGATCACCACGACTTCACAACCCCAGTCCACAGCAGCCTCTCGATTCGTTGCGTTGACAGACAACACCAGTTCAGCGCCAGCCTCCACCGCCCGTTGAATCTCCTCCGGCTGCAGGCTGTCAATCGAGACGCGGTACCCCTGGTCGCACAAAGCCCGGACACAGTCCCCCACTTCCAACCAAGGCTCACCCGGCTCGCAGCCGACGTCAATCATGTCGGCGCCGTCGGCCGCCAATTGCCTCGCTTGATCGAGAACTTCTTTCCGACTCAGACGACGCGCGTGGTTGATTTCCGCCAGGATCTCGATCGAATAGGCGCGAAAGTCACTCACGGCAGTATCACCTCGACCGAAATAATCGGGCAGCTGACGCAGATCCCGCGGTCCACGCTCGACCGGTAAACCAACCGATGTCGCCAGTTGCCCTAAATCACCGCCACAATAGCCAGGTATGAGTACGCGGTTGACTCCCTCCGGTACCCGGATCTGCCGCTCGATCCAGCTCGAGGTCATCAGGGCCGCCACCGTGATGGGGAGCACGTTGACACTGTACGTAAAGCCGGCTGCCGGTGCCAGGCGCTCCAATACTTTGCGCAAAGCGTGTTCCGCCAGACGGCCCGTCACAAAATGGATCTTCTCGCAGCGTTGGCCCATGGTTCGATCCAAAGTCGTCAGCCCGGCGGCTCCCGGTACCCGCCGGGATACGCCCCTCTCACCTCCTCACTCTCACCCTCGCAGGTCACTTCGCCTCGCGCAGTTTCCGCCGTTGACCGCGATCGTTTGCCCAGTCAAGAAACTGGCGGCCGGCGAGACCAGAAACTGCGCCGCGGTGGCGACATCTTCAGGCGTTCCCCAGCGTTGCAGCAGCGATTCCGCGCGGCGCGACGCTGCCAGTGGTCGGAGGCCTCTTCCCCCCAGGCGGTTCGGATCCAACCGGGAGCCAGACAATTGACTCTTACGTGCGGCGCGAGTGTGCGAGCCTGGCTTCGCGTGAAAGCCATGATGGCAGCCTTAATTGCCGAAAACATCTCACCGCTGTCACCCGCCATGCCAGATTCTGCTTGATCCCATCCAATATTCAGAATGTTACAATCCCGCCGTCTGGGTTGATTGCTGAACATGCGTCAACCGACTGAACGGGAGAGTCCGATGGTTGCTCGCACATCGACGCGCCACAGATAGTCCAATTTGTCTTCGAACGTCCAATCACGTTTGTCGCCGGTCAGCACGTCAGCACCCGCATTGTTGATCCAGATGTCGATTCCCTGGCCCCAGTTCCAGGCCCGCTCGACGAAAGAACCGTGAACGGTCGCATCGGAAAAATCTGCCAGGACAACGTCCGACCGGCGTCCCAGAGATCGAATCTGTGCGGCGACTTTTTCGGCGCGGTCGAGGCGTGCGCGAGCATGCACGAGCACGTCGGCACCCATCTTCGCCAGTTGGAGTGCAATCGCCCGTCCAATCCCGCTGGAGGATCCGGTGACCACCGCCGTCCTTCCCGCCAGCGTCTCCAGGCTGATGTCTGTCACCGAATCAGTCCTCGCTAATGTTGCAGATTGCACCTATGCCTGATCCAGGGGTGCAGCATGGTTTCAACCAAACTGGTATCCCCTTGAGTTTGAGCTCAGAGGATCCCGCTTTGGCAGGTATCGGCCGACCCTCACTACCGTGCCGGTGGCTGTCACCTGGCGCTGTCCGCTCAGTTGCGCAGCGGCAATTTGAAACAGGCTGCCTCGACCGAATTGCGAACCAGCAGGTACGGGCCATACAAACAGAGGTTGTTCCAGGTCTGGTCCGAGAGCGCGGTCAGACGACCGAGTACCACCAATTCGGTTGGATTCAGTTCCACCATCACGACATCACCTGACTCGTCTTGTACGAGGATCACGTCGTCCACGGCCAAAATCTGTCCGTGCCCAAAACTCCCTCGCCGCCTGTCCTTCCAACGTCGCTTGCCAGTGCCATCCAATTCGACACACTCCAGAATGCCGTCTGACAGCCCATAGGCAAATTCATCCTTCACGACGACGTTGGTGAACTTTGTCTTCAGCAGACTGCTCTTCGCCCAGATGCGGTCCGCCTGGAGTGTAGAATCGTCGCGTGCGGTCAGCTGGATCAGTTCCGCGCCGGTACCGTAGTCTTTTGACAGCAAGACGCGTTCGTCGGATAACACGACGGCCTGGGAAGTGCTGGCATTGGCAGCGCTATTTCCTTCCCATGGATAAGACCAAATGATTTGTCCATCTTCCACTCGATGGCCGGAAACCGTCTTTTCGTTGACAATCACTACTTGTTGTATGCCGCAAAGCGTCGCCAACGTGGGCGAGGCGTAGCTGACCTGATCCGCACCACCCTGCCAGCGAAGTTGGCCGGTCGTCTTGTCGTACGCGGCGAGTCCGAAAAAAGGGCCACCTTTCGGCCCACCCAGTGGCACGATCAGCAACTGGCCAACCACCAATGGCGACGCAGCGCGTCCCCAGGCGACGGCACGCAGATCCTCTTCAGGCGTGACGCCACAACGCTGCAGCAGATTGTCACTCCACTTGAGTTCCCCCGTCGCTCCATCCAGGCAACGCAAGATTCCGGTAGCACCCAGGGCATAAACCAGTCCCTCGTCAACGGTGGGGGTGCAGCGTGGGCCGACGCCGCCCATAATTGTCTCGTGACGAGCTTCCGTGCCATGGACCCAGAGCAGATCGCCTGTCTCGACCTTGTAGCAAGTGACTAACTCGTCGGGCCCCCGTTGTTCCATGGTCACCGCGTAACCGTTCACCGCAGTCAGCCCCGACCAACCCGCGCCGATCGGACGACGCCACATCAGTTCGGGCGGATTCGCGTTCCAGTCGCGATCCAGCTTGGGCAGGGACAGAGAGAGATTTCGATCGGGCCCCAGGAACTGGGGGAAATCGTTGGGAGTTGATGTTGTCAAGTCAATTCCGCCTGCTGTCTGGGCGACCTGAGGAGTTGCGAGCAGCTGATCGGGCTTGACGGACCAGCGCCAACGCAATGTCGGCACGAGGCGACCGCTCACACGAGCGATGCGCAAGGTCAACATCGCGGCGCAGACAAGGACAATAATCGTTCCGACAGTCAGCAGACGAGTCAACAGGGACACGTCGCTCCGCAGCAAAACGCTGGTAAGCAGGGCTACGAGCCCAAAAAAGCCGAGAATCAAGGTCAACACGTTCACCGTCGCGAAGTCCATCGACGGTGCCCGCCAACGCAGTATGATGATCAACACGATGCAGGCAAGAAATATCACTAGGGCACCGACACCGGCAACGCGAGACATGGTATGCAAACAACCCTGTCGAGCGGTGTTGTCCTTCGTTTCGATCTGCGCACGTTGTTGGATTGGAGGAGTTTCAGGAACATCCGTTGGCATCGATTCACCCTGCGCCCATGAGCTTATCCGCTGTCAGCCGCAATTCGATTGCGGGCCGTCGCGTCTTAGCGTTTCAGTCTGTTTCGCCCGCACCGTGCGAGCACGAAAAATAGCGACCATCGTTCGGCAGCTCGAAAACAGTCTTGTTCCTGGAGGTGGCCTGCGGCCACGTCGGGGAAGCACGCACGGGGCCGGGCCTGCTGGCCACCGGCGATGTGCCGGCAAAAGACACGTTTGTGAACTGCCCGTCGTACGTATCTTCCCCCTGGCGATTGTAACTAATGGCAGACCACGCGCCACCGCAGATATGCTAGCGGCTGACGCTGCCATCGACAAAGGGGAACCACGCTTGTTTTCGCTCCAAAGATGCGGGCGAGGCGAGGGAGCGGTGCGTATTGAGCGAGCAGATGGTGGGGTCGCAATGGGCCAATCACCAGCGGCTGCAGTCCCACTGTGGCTGTCAAACTTCGTGCAGTGCCGGGCCCACCATGGTCAGGCGAGCGTCGAAACGCGCAGTACCCGTCGCCATGGGATTCCCACCGGGAAGTCAGACTCGGCAGTGGATCCTACTTGACCTCCGAAGGCTCGGACACTGCTTTTTGCGGCGGCTGTTGACCAGGATAATTCTCCGGTGGTTGTTTTCCACGATAAAGTATCCACTTCTTGATCGCTGCCGCGCGTTTCTCGTCGTTTTCAAACGCGAGGGAACTGGTATTGAATACTTGAGAACCGCCGAGCCGTAATCGATCGAAGCCAAAATCCTTGGGGTTCTGGTCGGTCAAGCGAACCAGTGTCGCCAGTGCGATATCCCGCATCTGGGTCCGTTTTTTCGCATTGCCTGCCGCCACGGCGCCACCATAGGGCGTTTCGTCGTTTAAATGCGGTTCCACCAGGTCGATGTGCGACTGATCGCCAAACTTGGCGTAAGCGAGTAACGCGTAACAGACAAAATAGGACTGGTTCTGGCCGTCAATCTCCCCGGTGAGTATCTTCCGGGCGGGCACCAGTCCCTGGGGAAGATCGTACTGCATTGCCAGATAGAGGCCGTGGTAGGCATCCCATCCAGTGGATTTCTCGATCCAAGTGCCCAGCATCTTGCGTAACAGATCGCGTTGGGAACCGGCCTGCATGGCCCCAGCGAAACTCGGCACACGGAAATAGGATCCAATGCTCTGCGTCACGACGGTCGGCAGTTCGACCTGCTCATGGTTCAGAATAAAGAGGATGGTGGCTACGGTGCCCAGCGACACCCGCTCTGTCTGACGCCCTAACTGGACGGATGCCTGCAACTCGACGATCCGTTCCGCCAGACTATCACCAATCTTGTCATTCGTTTGTTCCAGCGTTTCCAATAAATCGGGCTCCGCCTGCTGCATTTCCACGAACAGGGCTCGCGACTTCCGGGCTGCTCCCAACGTCCTTGAAAAAAAGGTTCCAGCCGGGCAGCTGGTAGCTCTCGGTGGCATCGCAACCCGCGGCAAAAGCCTGCAAACGCCGCTGGAAGTCGTTTTCCTGGACCATTTTCAACGCCCGCCGACTGCGAAAACTGATCTCGCGATCCTTCGACTGGACACCCCGCTGCAACGCCTCGATCGCGTCTACTCCCAAGTCCACCAAACGGGCCATCGCCTGGCTCCGTGACGAAAAGCTGGGATCTCCCAACTGTTGCACTAACTCCCCCGGCGTCTGGCTGGTGGTGATCGTCCCGGCACCTGGGGAATGGTCGGCTATTGCCGCCAAAGGCTCGCATGCGCAGAGCAGTCCGAGGGCGAGAAGAGTAGTTTGAGTCCGACCCATGCGTACGACTCCATTTGTTTCTGATCCACGGCTTCCTCTCTATTCTAGACGATTGCCAGGCGAGGGGTCCAGAAACTCGAGCGGTTTACCCCCCGTTGGCGATCCCTCTCACGCTGCGCGAGACCGGAGTCAACGGTTGGAGAAGAAGGACGGATTTGGCAGGATTCAGGGACTGTGAGGTTCAGGGGCTGTGAACTCGATGGACGGTGAGCTTCCGACGCGGTGTCGTTTGCGCGACGGTGCCCGAGCCGAGCAGGGACGGCGGCGGTTGCAAGGGTGCTGCCCGTTGCCTTAGCTGGTGTCCCCGGATAGAATGCTCGCACCAAGGGATTTGCGGCCGCTTGCAGCCTTAACTGCTAAAGAGCCATCCCCGCCGAAATCGATTTGGCCCCGCTGGAAAGCGAGTTAGTGGCCAGTTCAATGAGTGTGACTCGGGTTATCTTGGTGGGTGATCTCCAAAAGCGCAACGACCGCCGCCTGGTACTTTTCTGGTTGGCGGCGTTTTTGTATCTGCAATCGGTACCACACATCTCTTGTTGGTATGCGACTGGCCGTGGCAGACGGAGGTTGGTCGCCCGTCCTGTGGCTTCGCGACGCTGCACGTCGACATGGCGTTGAACCAGAGTTCTCACCATGGGCGACTCCTTGGCTTGCTGGTCTTCCCTCAAAGTGGAGTGATAACCTTATCATGGACCCATCTGTTTCGACGTCTGGTCAAAGTCCTGCACGCCCTCAGCAGTGCGGCCCGTCTACTCTTGCCGTGCACGCGGGTGAAGACCGCCAGAAGCTGGGCGATTCGATTACGGACCCCATTGTCTGTGCGGCAACGTACACCTTTGCGAACACAGAAAAGTTGATTGAGTACGTCGAGCAGGGATTGCCGCGAGAGGAGTATGGGCGGTATGGAAATCCGGGCGAACGCGTGATTGAACGCAAGCTGGCTGCGCTCGATGGGGGGGAAGAGGCAATTCTCTATTCCACGGGCATGTCTGCCATTGTGGGTCTGTTGATGGCCAAGCTCAATGCTGGTGACGAGGTCGTTTTCTTCGACGAATGCTATCATCGCAGTCGTGAGTTCTGTGCGAAACACCTGTCGCGATTTGGCGTGGTGACGCACCAGGTCAAGGCCTGCGATTACGATGCGATGGAGGCGAAGATTTCGCCCAACACAAAGTTACTGATCAGCGAGTCGCCCACGAACCCGCATTTGAGTGTGGTCGATCTGGAGAAGTTCGTGGATATCGGACGTCGCTGCCAGGTCGAAACGCTGATCGACGCGACGCTGGCAACGCCCTACAACGTGCAACCGATTCGGTACGGTGTCGATTACGTGCTGCATTCCGCCACCAAGTATCTGGGCGGGCACAACGATTTGCTGGCGGGTGTCATTATTGGCCGCCAACAGGCTCTGGAATCGGTGCGCAAGCTGCGCGGGATCATGGGTGCTGTCAACTCGCCCCACAATTGCTATTTGCTGCAACGAGGCTTGAAGACGTTCGAACTGCGGATGCGGCGTCATAACGAAAATGGTCAAGCTGTCGCCGAATTCCTCAGTGCCCACCCACGGGTGGAGCGCGTGCTGTATCCAGGTTTGCCTTCGCATCCGTACCATGAGCTTGCCCAACGAACGATGCGCGGTTTCGGCGGTCTGATCACGTTCTTGGTGCGCGACGCCGATTGGCGTCGCTGTGCAAAGATTGTGGATGCCGTAAAATTGCCTCGCATCGGCCCCAGCCTGGGAGGCGTGGAGTCATTAATCGAGCAGCCGTTGTTGATGAGCTATCACGAATGTAGCGAAGAGGATCGGCAACGCTTCGGCATTTCGGAGAACATGATCCGACTCTCCTGCGGAATTGAAGACACAGAAGATTTGATTGAGGATCTGCGGCAAGCATTGGAACAGACCTGACGCGCGGCGATTCGGCCTTGAGTACGCCCGAGTCGATTGCTTCATGACACGCCCGCTGTCTGCCCATGGTACCGGTTGGTGGTGGTCGCGGAAGCGACAGATGGGCGCCGTGTTGGCTGGAAAAGGGGATAATCATGAAGTTTCGCACGCGTGCAATTCACGTCGGAAACGAGCGCGATCCTCAGACCGGTGCCGTCGTGCCACCAATACATGTTGCCTCGACGTATGTTCAGCCGGGGGCCGGCGAGTGGGGCACGTTTGACTATTCACGCAGCGGCAATCCCACCCGACAGAATGTGGAGCGGACTTTGGCGTCTCTCGAATCGGGGACGGGCGCGCTGGCCTTCTCCTCCGGCATGGCGGCCATTCATTGTGTCACCATGCTCCTGGAATCGGGTGACCGGATTGTGGCCGGTTCTGATATCTATGGCGGGACTTATCGCCTGTTGCACAAAGTTGTCAATCGCGCGGGAATTCATGTGACGTTGGCAGACAGCACCGATCCGTCGGCATTGGGCGAGCAAATCACTCCGGGCACTCGCTTGGTGTGGATCGAGAGTCCCGGCAATCCGCGGATGTCGATTACCGACATTGCTCGCTGCGCCGAATTGGCTCACCAACACGGCGCGTTGCTGGGCGTGGACAATACTTTTGCCACGCCCGTGCTGACCAGGCCTTTGGAGCTGGGCGCGGATATCGTCATGCATTCGGCCACCAAGTATCTGGGAGGCCATAGTGATCTCTTGGGAGGCGCGCTGATCGTACGCGATCAAGAACTGTATGACAGGCTATATTTCCTCCAAAACGCGACCGGAGCAGTCCTCGGTGCTTTCGATGCGTTCCTGTTGAGCCGGGGCTTGAAAACACTCGACGTGCGAGTTCGAGCCCAGTGCGACACGGCGCTGCGGTTGGCAACGTGGTTGACTTCGGATCCGCGTGTCGCGCGAGTGTTGTATCCCGGGTTGCCTCAGCATCCCGGCCACGACCTTGCGGTCGGACAGATGGATGGCGCCTTTGGCGGCATGCTGAGTTTCGAGGTCCAGGGAGATTTCGCGGAAACGAAACGTGTTGTTGAATCCACGAGGTTGTTTCAGTTGGCGGTAAGTCTGGGGGCCGTGGAATCGCTCATTGAACAACCGGCCGCGATGTCACACGCGAGCTACGACGCCCAGGATCGAGTGCGGCACGGGATCACCGATGGACTCATTCGACTGAGCGTCGGTCTCGAAGACTTCACCGATCTGCGCGATGACCTGAATCAAGCCCTGGTGCTCTGTCAAAGTTGAAAGAGCGGTGTGCCGCCGTCCCTGCCAGGGGCACACAACCCTCAGGCGGCCGGTGGCCACAGCCACGAACATGCGCGCACTTTGTCGCCACCGGGGCCAGCCCGATGGCGAAGGTCTGTTGCGGAGATACGAGCGAGTTCCAGCTGGGACGTAATCCAACGGATTGCGAGGCCGGACGTCGATCGTTAACGGAATTAGCGCAAGGGATTGTTTGGGTCGGGCTGCGATTGCTCACGGACCACACTGACCGGACGCACCGCCGGTCCTGCATCTGTTCGCGATATCGGGCCGAAGGAAAAGTATTGGCTGAGGGATGTGGCGGTGGTGCCCGTTGAAACGGGTGTATCCTTCTGCTGCGCAACGCGATCTTCGTTCTGCCGGGCTACCGGGCGTTTGGAGCTCGCGGAACGTTTCGCGGTGCGAGGAGGCAACGTCGCCGGCGAGCGAGTTGCTGCATGGCGCTGCCGCTGCGGACTGCGTGCTTCGGTTGAACGGTACCACGTCGTCGGGCACGACCGGTAGATCGGGTTGCGCGGCAGGAGTGGGTTCCATCGGCATTCCCTCGGGTACCTCACTCATGTCCATATATTCTTCAACCATGGCACCCTGGGGGCCACAGGTCGGGCAGCCCATGCGGGCCGACACGCAACAGCGCTTGTGCGACCACAGCGGTACGATGTGCGGGTAGTAGGGTATGGGAAGCAGAACTTTCTTGTCGAAGGTGCTGCGTCTCAAGGCCGCTTTGTAGCACTTGTGCCGTGCATCGGATCCTGGTCCGAAAGGTAAAATCGAGCCTAACGCGTGCGTGATCCCGGGCAGCAATGCCCCGCAGCTTCCACATTCGTTACATCCCGGGCACGCCTGGCACGCCTGGCATTCACAAGCAGGAACCACCTCACTGTGTGCCATTTGGGCACGTAGAGTGGCGGTTGCGAAAAGAATTACTGTGACGCTCAACGTGATCCGCGTTAGTCGCATGTTGCTGCCTCCCCTGCGGGGTGTTTCTCTCGTGCTTTCGCTGGCCCGACCGCCGTCGCCGAGCCTCCAAGCTCAAACACCAGGAGCAGGGGACGTCCCACCCTACTCTGATCCAGGTATTCGTTATCAATGATCGATCAGCCGGTCACCGATCGACCAGTCGTTTCTGGTACATCGGCAAAATTTACGCTAACCCCCCAGCTTAACATACGCATTTCATTCCGCTCCATTCCACTCAAAGAATGGTCGTGAATCAGCAGTCAGGTGACCGGCAGAAGGGGTTTGTCTGCCTGGCGGTGGCTTCCAGCGGGTGTTCGACGGCAGGAGGATACAGCTACCTGCTCAAGTTGTGTTCCGCCGGTACTTCATTGTGCCGTCCGCAGGAGCCGATCGGACTTCTTGGAGAAGACATTTTCAGCAGGAGCAATACTCCAGCGGCAAGACAGACTCGGACGCGGCCGTCAGTTGCGGGCCGGCACGCCATCACGCCCGCTTGAAAATCGGACAGCGTCACGGTCTAATCGGTGCTGATCGTGCTGGAGTTTGCCTGCCGAAATGGCGCGAGGGTCCATGCGCCCCCCATTTTTGCCGACGACCGGACCAACACTGCTTGGTCGATCCCCCTCATTGTGGCGATGCAACGGCCTGAAATAGCGGGTGTTGTGTCATCCCTTCAGCAGCTCGCAGAGGAAGCCAGTGGCGTGGTCTTCCCCCGCTCGCGCCCGATGCGGAGCTTGAGGGTGGATGGTGGAAAGCTGCCGGGCCGCGCACCGCCCGTGGCAGCGGCACGCCCTGACGCTGGCAAGCTGAGAGTTCTCAGGTCCTGACCGCTCAACCTGAGAGGGCACTGATCGAACAGTCCGTTCGTGCACGTGTGCTGCCCGGTGGTGGCTGCGTTGCGTATTGCAGCCCGGTTCTTGTCTGGAGGTTGATAACAGATGGAAGTGATCATTAAGCCGACGTACGAAGAAATGAGCCGTGTGGCCGCTCAGGAGGTGGCGCGTTTGCTGAACACCAAGCCGAACGCCGTATTGGGGATGGCGACGGGTTCTACGCCGCTTGGTTTGTATCAAGAACTGGTACGCATGCATCTCGAGGACGGGCTCGATTTCTCTCAGGTGACAACGTTCAACCTGGACGAGTATGTCGGTCTGGCACCCAGTCACCCGCAGAGTTATCACTACTTCATGCACCAGAACTTTTTCAAGCATGTGAATATACCGAAGCAGAATATTTACATTCCTTCGGGCAACACCAGCAACTATCCCGCCTTCTGCGCCTGGTACGAACAGCGGATCGAGGAATGCGGCGGCATCGACATCCAGATTCTCGGCATCGGATCGGATGGTCATGTGGCCTTCAACGAACCTGGCAGTTCGTTGACTTCACGGACTCGGCTCAAGACACTTGCCAAACAGACGATCGAAGATAACGCTCGTTTCTTTGACAAACCGGATGACGTTCCGATTTACGCCATCACCATGGGCGTCGGCACGATACTCGAGGCGCGCGAGCTGGTTCTCCTGGCAAACGGAGACAACAAGGCGTGGGCAGTCGCCGCCGCCATCGAGGGTCCGGTGACGGGCATGGTCACTGCCAGCGCTCTGCAGATGCATCCCAACGCCAAAGTCTTTGCAGACGATCCAGCCGCAAGTCACCTGAAAATGCGCGGTTATTATGACTGGATCGAAGAACATCGTCCGGGAGCACCGCGATACGTGTGAGAGAGCCGCGTGTGCAACTTGACCGCTCACAATAGACATTCCTCAAGCCCCAGGATGCAGGGATCCCATGGATATTCTCGGCAGATTTGTTGAGGAGGCCCGCAGGCGAAGCCAAACGGTGGTGCTTCCGGAGGGGGAAGATGCTCGCGTCCTCGTGGCTGCGCGACGGTTGCTTGACGAGCGGATCGCGCGGCCCGTATTGCTGGGCGAACGCAGCCGCATCGAAGCTCTGGCGTCCGAGGAGGGGGTTGATTTGAGCGACATTTCGGTTGTCGAACCAGCGGAAAGCGACCTGTTTGAGGAGTACGTGGGAACGTATATTCAGCGCCGCGGGGTGAAGGAAGGAATCGCGCGGCGGATGGTCAAGAAGCCGCTTTTTTTTGGCGGCATGATGGTGGCCCAGGGAGGTGCGGACGCCATGGTGGCGGGGGTCGCTCACGCAACCGCCACCGTCATCCAGGCCGGCGCGCTCACGATCGGATTAAGCCCGGGCATCGAGACGGTGTCCAGTTTCTTTCTGATGGTGGTCCCCGCGTTTCAAGGGGAGGCGGATCGTCCCTTCATCTTCGCCGACTGTGCCGTGACCATCGATCCCAATGCGTCTCAATTGGCCGACATCGCGCTCGCTTCGCAAGCGAGCGCTGCGAAACTGCTGGCTGAGACGCCACGGGTGGCATTGCTCTCGTTTTCGACGCTGGGAAGTGCTTCCCACGAACTTGTTGAACAAGGTCACCGAGGCGCTATCCCTGGTCCGGCAACGCGCTCCGTCGGCGCTGGTGGACGGCGAATTCCAAGTCGATTCGGCCATCATCCCCGCCGTGGCGGCCAAAAAAGTGAAACGGGCGAGTGAAGTGGCGGGGCAGGCAAATGTGCTGGTGTTTCCCGACTTGAACACCGGCAACGTGGCTTACAAGTTGACGCAGTACATGGCGCAAGCACAGGCCATTGGCCCGTTTCTGCAGGGTTTTGCCAGGCCGATCAGTGATTTGTCGCGAGGCGCCAACGTGGATGACATCGTGGCTACCACCGCCATCGTTCTGGCCATGGCGTGAACCCATCATGCATCGCACATGTGGAATCGGTACTTGTGCCAAGGCGACCGGCCGAAAATAACTTAGCATCGTTCGAGAAATAACTGTCCACAATCCCCTCGCCCCACTGGGGAGAGGGCAGGGTGAGGGGACCAAGAATACGTCAGTTATTTCTCGAACGATGCTTACCCAGACAGCTGCGGCATCCTGCTTGTGAGCGGCGGCGGGAAGCCGCCGCTACGGGAATCAAGATTCCGGCCGGTCGTCTGAGCGGAGTCGAGGATGGTTTGTACATTTGACAGCCGGGAAACGGTTGGTTCTTTCTCACCGTTTGTGCCGCGCAGCACGTATTGGTTCCTCAGCACTGCTTCGCCTCAATGAAGAGTTCACGAGCATGAAGATTCTGGTCGTCAATTGTGGCAGTTCCTCGGTCAAATACCAGCTGTACGCCATGCCGCAACGGGAGGTGTTGGCGAAGGGGCAGATCGAACGCATTGGCGACGAGGGGGCTTTGCTGCGATCCGAGGTGGGCGATCGGACAACGCGTGTGCAACAGCCGGTAGCCGATCATTCGCAGGCCATGCGGCTGATTCTGGAGCACCTGGTAAGTGCCGACGATCACAGCCTGGACGATCTTTCCGAGATCACCGCGGTGGGCCATCGCGTGGTCCACGGTGGCGAGGCATTCACTGGCTCTATGTTGATCAACGAGCAGGTGATCCGGTCCATTGAACAGTGTGCCGACCTCGCCCCGTTACACAATCCTGCCAATTTGACCGGCATTCGCGCGGCCATGGACGCCTTGGGAAACGTGCCCCACGTCGCTTGCTTTGACACCGCCTTTCATGCCTCGATCCCCAAGGTCGCATACCTCTATGCGCTGCCTTACGATGTCTACAAGCAATACGGTGTTCGGCGCTACGGGTTCCACGGCTCGTCGCACCGATACGTGGCAGCACGCACCGCCCAGTTGTTGGGGATCCCTGACGAAGCGGTCAACTGCATTACGGTCCACCTCGGTAATGGCTGCTCGATGACTGCCGTGCGTCATGGCAAGTCGGTGGACACGTCCATGGGGCTGACGCCGCTCGAGGGTCTGGTCATGGGCACGCGCAGTGGTGACATTGACCCGGCCATCCTCTTCTATCTGGCCGATAAGGGTTACGACGTCGAATCGCTCAACCGGATGTGCAACAAAGAAAGCGGATTGCTGGGTATCTCCGGGGTCTCCAACGACATGCGTACATTGAGTGAGGAATCACGATCGGGCAACGAAAGGGCAGAACTGGCCATCGCCATTTTCTGTTATCGCGTCCGGCAGTACATCGGAGCGTACATGGCGGTATTGGGGCAAGTCGATGCAATCACTTTCACCGGCGGGATTGGCGAACATTCGTCGGAAGTGCGGGCAGAAATCTGTCGCGATCTGGAACCGCTGGGAATCGAAATTGAGGGGCAGCGAAATCGGGAGACCGTCGGCGGCGAGGGTCCGATCAGCACCGCGCAAAGCCGAATCAAAGTGCTCGTCGTGCCCACGGACGAGGAAGGGGTGATTGCCTCGGATACATTCTCCATCGTCGAACAAGGACTGAATCTTGGCGCAAACAACTGACTATCGCAGCCTGACCGTTGAGGAAATCGCGGCACTCCAACAACAAGGGTGCGCCGTGGACAACAATGACTGGACGACCATTCAAGTGTCCGATCGGTTTCCCGCCGCACTCGTTCACGACACTTATTTTTCCGGTCAGGTGCGGATCGGCGCGCTGGGCGGTATGACCGGTGGCGATCCTGCCAGGCCATCGGAAATACGTCGCGCGGCATTGTGGATTGTCATATCGGAGACCATGCCCGGATCAGTAATGTTGGTGTTCACGTTGCTCATTATGAAATTGGTGACGGTGCGACGATCGAGAACGTGGGAACACTCGAGGCACGTCCAGGGGCCCGATTTGGCAATGGCGTGGAGGTCGAAGTCCTGAACGAAGGTGGTGGGCGTGAGGTCATGCTGTTCGATGAGTTGTCCTCACAATTCGCGCACCTGTTATGCTTGCACCGATATCGTCCAACGCTGATTGAAAAATTGCAGCAAATGGCGACCCGGGAGGCGGAGCTAGCGCACAGACCGCGCGGGAAAATCGGGGCTGGCGCCACGGTTCGGTCGGCGGTCGAAGTCCTCGATGTGCACATCGGCCCCGCAGCGGTTGTCAATGGTGCCACATCCTTGATCAACGGTTCCATATTAAGCTCTCCGGACTCGCCCGCATATGTCGGTCCCGGTGTCCAGGCCAAAGACTTCATCGTCGCGGAAGGCGCCCTGGTCGATGGCGGCGCCATGATCGCGAAGTGCTACGTGGGGCAAGGTTCTCGGGTCGGACGCCAGTTCTCCGCCGAAGGATCACTCCTGTTTGCCAACTGCGAGGCATTTCATGGCGAGGCCTGCAGCGTGTTTGCAGGCCCGTACACCGTCACGCACCACAAAGGTTCGCTGTTGATTGCCGGAATGTTCAGCTTCTACAACGCGGGAAGCGGAACGAATCAGTCCAACCACATGTACAAACTGGGCCCGGTCCACGAAGGGCGATTGGAACGCGGTTCCAAGACAGGTTCGTTTTCCTACATGATGTGGCCTTGCCGTGTGGGGCCGTTTTCGGTCGTGCTGGGCAAACACACTCGCGCCTTCGATACGGGTGATTTCCCGTTCAGCCATATCGAGGCGATGCCGGATGGCCGCTGCTCGCTGATCCCGGGCTTTAATTTGACCACGGTCGGCACCGTGCGTGACGGCGCGAAATGGCCCACAAGAGATCGTCGCCGGGGATCTGTCAAACGAGATCGACTGGTGTTTGATGTCTTTAGTCCATACACGGTCGGTCGAATGCTGAGGGGCATCGAGATCTTGCAGGAATTTCAGCAGAAGACCGATCGATCGGTCAATGCGGTGGCCATCCAGGGCGCGGAAGTCAAACGGGTGTTCCTGCGGACGGGGCAGAAATTCTATCGCCGGGGAGCTCTGATGTACCTGGCCGAGAAGATCCTGTCTCGCGTCGAGTCGGCCTGGGACCATGGAGGGACGTCGGCCCCCGATGCCTTCCGCTCGGCCCCCGAGGCCGTCTACTGCCCCCAATGGGTCGACTTGGGTGGCCAGTTGATGCCCGCCACGCGTCTGGAACGGCTGGTGGCGGACATCGAGAATGGTTCGATCACCAGTTGCGCAGCTCGGCGCGGAGTTGGATCGCATCCTAGGGCTTTACTCGGAAGACGAATGGGTGTGGGTAAAAGCTGCCTATGGCCAATTGGCTGGTGTCAACCTGGACCAAGCGACGCCAGAGGACTTGCTGGCCGTGGCCGATACCTTGTTGGTCCATCGCAAGGAGTTCCTGGAAGCCGTCCTGGTCGATGCGGTCAAGGAATTTGATAAATTGAGTGCCTTGGGCTTTGGCACCGACGGCCCTCCCGAGGCGCGTGAGCTTGATTTCCAAGCTGTTCGTGGCGATTACGATTCCAACAACTTCGTGATCCAACTGCGTGCGGAGATTCAGTCGCTGATCGCCCGTGTCGAGCAATTTAAGCAACGTATCGCCTGACGCAGTCGGGCGTGTGCAACTACCTGAGTGTCGCTTGTCCCTCGGTGCCGAGTAAGGAGTAATTCGATGTCCGATGTTGCTGATCGAGTGAAGAAAGTCACGGCCGAAACGCTGAAAGTCGATTTGTCGCGAGTGGCCGCCGATTCGCGATTTGTCGAAGATCTCGGTGCCAGCTCCATGGAGAGTGTCGAATTGGTGGCTGCCTTCGAAGAAGAATTTGACATCGATATGGACGAACAAGCAGCGTTGGCCGTCAAGACCGTTGGCGACGCCGTGACATTTGTCGACAAGATCGTCAACGGCTAGCCGGCCCCTTGCAGGGCCGTCTGCGGCGAGATCAGCCGCTTCCGCGAAACGCCACATTGACAGCGGCGGTGCGTGCGGAGCCGCGTGTCAAATACATGCATATACGATCTCCAAGCGAAATCGTGCCAACTCGGCGCCGTATGGGGCACGCAGTGTGAAGCGGCTACCAACGTTCCATCGCGGCGGCAGACTGTGTGTCCGCGCTGCGCACTGCTCAAGTCGAGAGGTCTGATTCCGGTGGACCGGGTTCTCGGTGTCAAGATTACTGGGTTGGAAACCCGGTCGTTTGAGTGGCACCGTCACGGGGTACTGCATGGTCCTAGTCGTGCCACTGCGTGCGGAGCCGCGTGTCAAATACACGCATATACGATCTCCAAGCGAAATCGTGCCAACTCGGCGCCGTATGGGGCACGCAGTGTGAAGCGGCTACCAACGTTCCATCGCGGCGGCAGACTGTGTGTCCGCGCTGCGCACTGCTCAAGTCGAGAGGTCTGATTCCGGTGGACCGGGTTCTCGGTGTCAAGATTACTGGGTTGGAAACCCGGTGGTTTGAGCAGTGGCACGGTCACTGGGGACTGCATGGTCCGAGTCGTGCCCCACTGCGTTGTATTTCAGGCCATAGGTGCGGCAGCCTAAACAGCTTCCGTGGTTACATATATATCGGAGGCACGTGTGAGTAATCCGAGTTAGCGCACCAGCAGCGCGGCCAGCGTGACCACCACGATCACGGATGCAGTGCCGATTTTTCCCAAGGTTCCGAGTAGCCGCCCCCAGAAGGCGGCTTTTCCGACCTCCCAACCCTCTTCGGCGGACCGGCCTTTCCACGATTCGCCGATCATCGCCCCCGCCGTGGCGCCGAACGCGGCACCCAGCAGCACGGCGATCACCGGCCCAACGATCGGAATAGGCAGTCCCAGCATCCCGCCAAACAGGCCGCCCCCAATGGACCCGCAGAGGGCCAAAAACGCCGATCGCTTGCTGCCGCCGGCGCGAGACGTTCCGAAGGCGACCGTCAGCGATTCCAGTATCTCACCCACGATCGCCAGCAACAGCACGGACACGACGACCGATGTGCCGACGTCAACCCGCCAATCGTTCGGCACCAGGTACCCGAAGACGGCCACTCCCACGACCATCAACCAGTTCCCCGGCAAGGAGAGAAGGGTCATCACCCAACCGGCAGCCAGCACTGACAGGATGGCTACGACAGCCAATGTCATCAATAAGTATTCCATCGCCGTTTCTCCAGCGGCATGTGAGGCGGCACTAGTCCCTATAACTTGCGCGACTATACTTCTTCATAGAATCGATTCGCCGTTAGTGCGGTTAGCTGCGGCGTGTCCGCCGGCCCGGTCGGCGGTTTCATGCTCTGGTGTGGTTGTTTGTTTTGGAGAACTCCGGTGTCGAGCGTCTGACGTGGTACACTTGACAGGCTCTTGCCGGCACCTCGCGACTGTACCCACCGACCGAACCATCTTCGTTGTTGATACAGCCGAGTTGCGGGCTCCAGGGCTGGCCCGCCCGGATCCTGCCATTCGCTTCACGACTCAGCATCTTGGAGTTCTCCCATGCAACCTCGCTTTGCCGTGGCCGCACTGTTGACGACCTGCACCGCGTTTTTCGCCTCTCCCGCCTCCGCCGACATACCGATTCAGCTGGTCTCTTCCCCCGCACTGTCACCGGACGGATCGCAGATCGCGTTTTCTTGGCGCGGTGACATGTGGGTCGTCCCGGTAAAGGGTGGCCGGGCGAAGTTGCTGACAACCCATGAGGCGAGCGACGGCCATCCCGCATTTTCTCCGGACGGAAAACAGATCGCCTTCATCAGCCATCGCACGGGAAGCGACCAGGTGTTTGTGATGGCACGCGACGGAGGTGAGCCGAAGCAGTTGACCCATCATACGGAAGGATATTCCTTGTTGGAATGGTATCCCCACGGTGAGTCATTGCTGACGCAGGCGACACGCGACCATTTTTGCGCAAAGGTGATCGATTCTTGGAGGTCAGCGCTGTCAAGCCGCAGTCGGGAGAACGGTTGGTATTCGACGCGTACGGTGCCGACGCCACGATTTCCCCCGATGGCAAGTCGATATTGTTCACGCGCGAGGGGACCGCCTGGTGGCGGAAAGGATATCGAGGGTCACAGGCAAGCCAGGTGTGGCTCTACAGCGTGCCCAACAAGAAGTTTCGACAATTGGCTACTCATCCCACTGGCTGCCGGAGTCCGTTGTGGGATCCAAGTGGCCAGAAGTTCTATTACATCAGCGGCCGAAGCGGTGCGTTTAACCTGTGGCAACGTGAACTGGACGCGGAGCAAGAGGTACAATTGACCGATTTCTCGGACGATTCGGTCACGTTCCCGACGATTTCGCGCGACGGCAGCGTGATCGTCTTTCGGCATTTGTTTGACCTTTACGCGCTGCATCTCGGTGATGACCAGACGCCCTGCAAGATTGAGATCCACTACGCGGGAGACGAGGCGCGAGAGGCCAAACTGCGGCGGACCTTGCGTTCCGCCACGGACGTGGCTTTTTCCAGCGACGGCCTGGAGGTAGCCTTCATCGCCGGCGGTGATGTGTGGGTCATGGACACGGAACTACGTGAACCCAAGCAGGTGACCGAAACGGCTGAAGAGGAACGCAATATTCTCTTCTCGCCCGACAATAACTTTCTGGTGTTCGTCAGCGACAAAGGACAACAATCGGATATCTGGTCGGCGACTCGTGACGACACAGGGAAGTATTGGTGGCAAAATGACAAGTTTGTCCTCAAACAGCTGACGAGTGACGTAGCGGTCGAGGAGAGACTGAGTTGGAGTCCGACTGGTGACTTGATCGCCTTTCTCAAGTCACGGGGTGATTTGTGGGTGATCAAACCCGACGGCAGCGAAGCGAAACGTATCTTTTCCTCTTGGAATGCTCCCGATTACGATTGGTCTCCCGACGGCAAGTGGCTCGTCTATGCATTGAGTGACAGTAATTTCAATCGTGATGTCTACATCGCTCCGCTAGACGGTTCACGAGAACCGTTCAACCTTTCACTCCATCCACGCAATGACGGGTCACCGGTCTGGTCTCCCGACGGATCGCTGATCGCATTTACGGGACGTCGAGCCGGAGACGAAGTCAACATCTACTATGTCTACTTACAAGCGGAGAAGGACGACGAGACGTCACGGGATCGCAAGCTGAAAAAGGCGATCGAAAAGATTCAGAAGCGCGCAAACCGAAATCGACTCCTTCCGCGGGCGAACCTCCGAAGAAAGAAGAACCTAAGCAGGAGGAACCCAAGCCGGAGCCGAAAAAGGAAATTCCTCGAAACGACGACCCTCAGAACGTGGAGCCACCTGCCAAGGTGAACGCATCTGCTGGAGAGAAGAAGGACGAATCCAAGAAACCGGATGACGAGAAACCGAAGATCGAACCGGTCGTGATCGACTTCGATACAATCCGTGATCGCCTTCATCGCATTTCCATTCCGGATACGACCGAAGGTAGCTTGTTCTGGTCACATGATTCCGAGAAGCTGGCATTTACCGCTCGTATCGACGGGAAGCAGGGCACCTACACAGTCTCGCTGCCGGACGAGCTGACACCCAAGCTGCTGACCACCCAGACCGGCTCCAGAGCCCGGTGGATCAAGTCGGGTAATCAGATTTTGTGGCTCAGCGGCGGCGTGCCCACGAGCCTTGCGGCCTCTTCGGGGAAGGCGAGTGCGTATTCGTTCACCGCGCAACAGGCCCTCGACGTAGCGACGCGCTTCGAAACGGCATTCATGCAATGTTGGCGCGCACATGCGTGACCACTTCTATGACGAACGACTCAACAACCGGAATTGGGACGCCATTTACCGCAAGTACGTACCGGTGGCGCGAGAGGCGGTTGAACATCACGGCGTTGACACAGGTGGTCAACTTGATGTTGGGCGAACTGAACGGTTCGCACTTGGGATTCCACGCCACCGGCGGCCGTTCCCCGACTGATTCCACTCCCGCTGACCGCTGGCGAGAGACAACGGCACATTTGGGGTTGCGCTTCGATCCGAGTCACAGGGGCCCGGGGCTAAAAGTGCGCGACGTCATCCTGGGCGGAGCGTCCGACAAGGCTACCGGCAAGGTCACGCCAGGAGAAGTGGTCCTGAGCGTTGACGGCCAGGCTGTTGATCCGGACCTGGATCTGACGACCGTTTTAAACGGCTCATTAGAACGTGACATAACGTTGAGAATCGCGAACGAAGAGGGTGAGCAGCGTGATGTCGTGATCCGCCCGATGACTTACTCGGCCGCCCGTCGCGCGCTCTACGAGATGTGGGTTCGCCATAACCGGGAACTTGTTGACAAAGCGTCAGATGGCACATTCGGTTACCTGCACATTCGCAGTATGGACATGCGCAGCTTCCATCGGTTTGAGCAGGAGTTATTCGAGGTGGGCTTTGGCAAGAACGCGCTCGTCATCGACGTGCGCGAAAACGGCGGTGGGAGTACAACCGACCACCTGCTCACGGCACTCACGCAGCCCGACCATGCCATCACGGTTCCGCGCGGTGGAGAACCAGGGTATCCGCATGACCGTCGTGTGTACGCTACGTGGAACAAGCCGATCATTGTGCTCTGCAATCAAAACAGCTTCAGCAATGCCGAGATATTCAGTCATGCCATCAAGACACTCAAGCGAGGACGGCTCGTCGGCGTACCGACATCGGGAAGTGTGATCAGCACAGGAGGCACATCAATTATGGACTTGGGATTCTTGCGCATGCCGTTTCGGGGCTGGTTTCTGCTGAACGATGGAGCCGACATGGAGCTCAATGGTGCCGTGCCACATGTGACCGTCTGGCCGCAACCCGGTGAAATGCCCGCCGGAAAAGACCGCCAACTAGCGAAGGCGGTGGCGTTGCTCAAGACGGATGTCAAGAGGTGGCAGCAGCGCGAGCGACCGAAACTACAGACCGCCGCGGAAAAACGCGCCGACGGAGAATGACCACAGCACGGCGTGTTCGACCCACATTCGTGGCACGACTGGCGTCCACCTGGTTCCTTGTCAAGATTGAGAGCTGGCCGAAAAACAAAATCCCGTTTCCGCCGTCCTTAACAGAGCGATCTGGCCCAACAGCCGTGTTTGACGGGCGCTTCTGAAGATCATGGTGCAAGGGCGACCCTTTCTCGACGGACGTGGACGTCCGTCGTGCGGCTTGGGGCCCATGCGGCTATTCCAGCCGCATGAGTTCGATGTTGCTGTAAGCGACAATCGCATTGGCAGACAGCCCTAGCGCGCCGGGCGGCAATGTGTATCGGCTGTCCATCGAGAACCGCGAGGTGGCAGCCGAAACCCTCCTCATCGGTTGGCCGTTTATCAGGATGCCGATCACCGTCCAGTCACTGCTTCCGGTCATTTTTCGTTGCTTCGTCAACTGGGAACTGGCTGGCGATAACTCGACGTGGAGCTCCACCGGCACCGGAACATTACTGCGGAGATAGAATTCGCTGCGCTCAATGGATGAGGTGTTTTCCGCGTCACTTACACTCTTCCCGTCAATGTACTGCAGTCCACCGTAACGGCCTGAAAAAGCTCCCAGCGTGAACAGGACGCTGCGGTCACCCAGCGGCAGGTTCACGTTCACGTTCTCGCCGGAGGAACGCCGAAATACGAACCGGATGGCATAGCTTCCGTCCACCGCCAGTGGAAGCACCAACTGAGAGGGGCCTGCTGCCATGGAAACAATCGTACCGTCGTCCAGAACATTCCACTGGCCCGATGCCGCCTTCTCAGCAGCTTCGCGCAGCTTTCCAAGGTCAATGACGTCGAGTAATTTCGACCACTTGCCTTTGGGAAAACGCCGCAGGTCGAACTGCCTGGAAGACCCACCGAGCTCCCCTTCAAGCTCGGCACGCAGGCTGGCGTCCAGAGTAGTATCGTCCTTGGAGAGCGCCAATTGGCGAACATATTGAGCGTAACCGAGCAGGGCGGCTTCGTACCGTTGCGAGTATCTGGTCTTCTTCGATTCCGCTTCGATGGCACTCGCACGCTCAGACAGACCGCGGGCGGTATCCGGTAAGGCAGCGGCAAGTTCGACTAAGGCAGGATCGCCCGACTGGCGTAGACAGGACAACGCGTCTTCGTATTGCCCTTGCTGCAGCAACCAGAGTCCTAATAGTCTTTGCTGAGCCTCTGTACCCGCGCCCAAGGATATCGCGTTTCGGGCCTCCGCCACGCGATCAAACTGGGTAATTTGATCTCGCAGGTCCTTCGTTCCTTCGTTCAGCGCCTCGACCCGCGCCCGGAGTGCCAGCGGAACGGGACGATCGGCCAGCACTTTACGGCGACAACCAGCGACGGCGTCAATCAGTGAGTTGGCGTGCTGAATGCCGGCGTCTGACGCCTGCTTCAGGATGTCCGGAATGATACCGATCATCTCCTCGCCCAATTCCACCAGCTGATCGGATGTCAACTGATTCACTCTCGACGCCTTCAAGAAGACACTTACCTGAGCTTCCATCGCGGCCGCGTCATTGAGCGCCTGGCAATCGTGCATGGTCGTGATGATTCGCTCGACAGCGCGGTAATTCTTCTCGATTTCCGGCGCTTCGGCAACGCGCCGCACGATCCGCGACTGCTCCTCAGAATTCGGCCTCTTGCCATCCGCCGATCGACGCTTCAAATAACCTGCCAGCGCGTCGAGCCCGGCGGAGGCGATCGCCTCATTCCACATGGCGCGATCTCGCTGATCGTATTCGCTCTCCGACAAGCATCCACGCAGCTGCATGTTCCTCAAGATGCCGTGCGCTGCCAACAGTTCATCATGGGCGATTGCCAGACGATATGCCTGGTCATATGCCACGAACTGCTCCGGAGAAGCTCGCTTCATGCTTCCTGCCTCGGAGGATATCTTGCTCACCAGCGTCGCCAGCTGACGTTGCTTCTTCTCCGGATCACTCTCTTCGTTCCAATGCTTGAATTCCTCATATTGAGTGTAGCGATTCACGAAGTCTTCGCGCGTCCGTTGTATTTCCTCGACGGACGGCAGCGAGGCTGCCAGACGTTTCCAGGTAACTCGCAATCGCAACTGCCCACTGACAAATCGCATGGTCTTTTCGAATACTTCGAAATCGGGACGAGTGATCTTGATCGTGTGTTCCCCGGGAGTCAAGTCGATCACGAAATCAGAGGTATTCTCGGTGTCGGCCGCACGCGTTAAAGGTTGCCGCTTTCCATCGATCTCTAAAGTGGCACCATCTCGCTCGGCAGCCGGCCAGACCAATACGAGGCTTGGAGTCGCCTGATCGATCAACGCATCCACGTTCACGATGAGCCGTTTTCCGACTGCCAGTTCCGGCCTATTGTCCAGCAGCGTTGCACCGTTGCGCTCGATTCGCAGCGTATGAATACCCGACGGTAGTGCGAACTCCAGCAGTTTCCCATTATCCTTCGCGGAACGATTCTCGAGATGCACCGTCTCACCATCCAACAACAGCGTCGCGCCTTCGCGTTTGGCGCGATCCCAGCGCAATAGGAGCTGTGCCGTGGGTCGATTTACGGTGATCGTGATCTGACGGCCGGCGTCCAATTTCAACGTGCGTTCCAGCAGCGTCGCGTCGTCACGGACAACAGACACCGTGTGGGTGCCTGACGACAAAGGAATCTTGATCTGACTGGAATCGATATCCACGGCTTCGGCCAACACGTCGCAGGGCCGACCATCGATTCTGACAATGGCATTCTCACGCTCCGTTTCCGGCCATTGCAGAACGAGATGGGCAGTCGCAGATCGCGGTGTGAAGGCAACGCTTAACTCCAATCGCGCGCCCGTGTCGAGCAAAAAAGTGCCCTCCAGCGGTTGGAAATCGGGATGTGTAATGCGATACGTGTGCGGCCCGGGTTGTAGATCCAACTCGATACACTCGTCCGTCACAACCGGGGCGTCCGATAGCTGATATCGCCGGCCGTCGATTTCCAGACTGGCTGCGGCGCGTTGCGAAGCGGGCCATGTTAGCACCAGACGATTGCCCGTGACGGCGCTACTCGGAGCCCAAACGACATAGGTCACAACCAGGGCCAGAGTCAACGCACTACAGACCAGTACGGCGACAATCGCCGGTAAATGCCTGGGATGCCGCTCCATAACCCCCCGGGTCGCCTTTGTGAACCGGGGAACTGTCTCGTCGGTAACGACCGACAGGTCAAGCGCCACTTCCGATGGCTCGTCCGGCGGTCCGACAGCCGGTTGGGACGCGGCCGGAGGCGTTACGGCTGGTGGATGCGGAGCCGGTGGCACGGTGCGAGCTAAGGCAGAGCGTGCCGACAGTGTTTCCCGGAGCTGCTGGTCATAAACCCGCTTTTTCTGCTGCGAGAGCAAACAGACGCGGGCGGCGGAGACTTCGTTCAGTAGTTGCTGGGACTCTCCAGCGCGCGGGCCACTCTGGAACGTGCGCAGATGAGCCATCTGGCGATCCGCCGCATTCTGGATCACCTCGCGGTGCTCCTCAAGCGGTTGGATGCCAAGCAACCGATAGTGGTTGGGAGGCTGCTCGTCAGGAGGTATGCCGAGCCAATGGTAATAAGGATCAAATGGCTCGCCGGACTGGGCCATCATCGCCCCTCGGTAATCAGGATCAGTACGTGTATCAGGAAACCCGGTAGGCGCACCGATTTCCGCCAATTTCGGTCATCAAGCTCTTAGTATACTCTTGAATATGCCCGCTCCCTGAAAATCCGTCAATCGGGTGGGGCCTGGTCCCGCACTCGGGGAGCTCTAGGCGCAACAAGAAACCAGCTTGTTTGTACTCGACTCGCACCCTATCGGCGAGCGGCCGGACCATTTGTGCCAGCGGAAAAATCCGACTTCTCGCGCGTGTCGATCGGTCTCGTTTTGGGGGTTGCGCCTATACCCAAGATCGAGTCAGAGTATATAATTCGTCGTGAAATCCCTCGTTCGCCAATGACCAGAGTAGTTCCATGCGGCGTAGACTTCTGAAATCCAAGATCCACCGGGCAACGGTCACGCAAGCGGACCTGCATTATGAGGGGAGCATTACGGTTGACCAGGACCTGCTTGAAGAAGCCGACATCTTGCACCACGAGCAGGTTGATGTGCTCGACATCACCAACGGCGCCCGCCTGACCACCTATGCCATCCCGGGACCCCGTGGATCGGGTGAGATTTGTATCAACGGAGCTGCGGCGCACCTGGTCGAGAGAGGGGACCTGGTCATTATTGTGAGCTACGCGGATTTCGATGAGGCCGAGTTGAAGGACTACGAGCCCCGCGTGATGCTGGTGAACGAGCAGAATCAGCCTTGTCGTCGCTCGCGCACTGT
This sequence comes from uncultured Planctomycetota bacterium, assembly GCA_963700575.1. Classification (GTDB taxonomy): domain Bacteria; phylum Planctomycetota; class Planctomycetia; order Pirellulales; family Pirellulaceae; genus JAJRVM01. The sequence goes on from CAVOYC010000026.1 coordinate 218,124, forward strand.
CACGGCCAAATGAAATGTGAGTTCCGCTCGGTTTGGCCCCCCGTCGAGACACCGGTTTCCATGCTTGGGCTGTGAGAGACTCTGCATAGCCATCTCCTTTCACCTGTCCGCGCTCCTGACGCTCGACAAGCTGTCGCGTTTCGCGTCTTCCAGATAGTCCCTCACAGTTAGTCCCGCATAGAGGAGAATCAGAGTGACACAGCCACATGCTTCGATCATGGCGGGGATTCCCGCCCTCAATATGGCTCTTTACCACCGCCTTCGATTTCTCGTCGGGGATCCTGCCGTCTTGCTCGAAGTGTTTGACGGTCGTCACAGCTCGTCAACGTTGATTCTGCGCGACATTGAAATGGACCGCGCTCGAGCGCACGCGCGCGCGGATCTCGTGGCCTGTCCGGCGGACTTCACCCCGGCGGCCGGCCTGTCGGGCGACCGGGAGACGGCAACGGCCCAAGCCGCGGCGGAATTTCTGCGACGGGCAAAGATCTCAAAGGTCACGGCTGATCGTTCACTTCCGTTGATTTATGCTCAAATGCTCCGCGATGTGGGTGTCGAAGTGCAGTGTGACTTGGAGATGGGTGTAACGGCACGCAGAGGGAAGGATCAGTCGGAAATCGATCACCTCCGCGAAGCTCAACAGATTACCGAAGGGGCCATCGAAATGGCCTGTGTCCTGGTCGCGCATGCGAGACCGGATCGTGACGGCATCCTGCAACACGATGCCGCACCGCTGACATCCGAACGCCTGCGGGCCGTGATCGACGTGTGGTTGTTGGAACGCGGATATACGAACCCCGGTTCCATCGTGGCCGGCGGACCGATCGGAGCCGATTGCCACAACATGGGGAGTGGCATGTTGCGCACGAGCGAGCCGGTAATCATCGATATCTTTCCGCGGAACCGAGAGACACTCTATAACGGCGATTGCACTCGAACCGTCGTCCATGGTGATATTTCCGAGGTGCTTTCAAAGATGCACACCGCCGTGGCGGAAGCAAAGGCTGCTGGGGTAGCCGCGATTCGTGCCGGGGTCACGGGCCAGCAGGTTCATGAAGCGACCATTGCGGTAATTCGAAAACACGGCTTCTCGATAGGGCTGCCCGCGGCCGATGCGCCCGAGAGTTACTGTGCCATGGTTCACGGCACGGGACATGGCGTCGGATTGGAGGTGCATGAACCGCCATTGCTGGACCATGGTGGCCCGGCGTTGATTGTGGGGGATGCCCTGACCGTGGAACCAGGCCTTTACAGCAAGGCGGTGGGTGGCATCCGAATCGAGGATCTGGTCGTCACCACGGCCGACGGCTGCGTCAACCTGAACCAATTGCCCGAGGGATTGAGCTGGAAATAGCGCCGTGCGCCGCAACAGAATACCGGCTGCCGGTCGCCACAGGTCAACTCGACAAGTGTGGCGCGCTGGCGGCCAGGGGACTAATCCGCTTCACCACTGGCCGCCTCGGGCAGTACATTCTTGATCGCTTGAAACAAGTCTTTCGCGCGAATCGGCTTGGCCACGTAGTCGTCCATGCCGGCCGCCAGGCAACGTTCGCGATCGCCTTTCATGGCGTGCGCGGTCATGGCAACGATCGGTATATGCTGGTCGCCCTCCTGTTCGCGCGTTCGAATCGTCTTGGTCGCCTCGAGACCATCCAGTTCGGGCATCTGGACATCCATCAGCACAAGATCGTATGCCTTGGACTCTACGGCAGCGACTGCCGCAAGACCGTCTGGCACCACATCGACCTGGTGGCCGAATTTCTCGAGCAGCCCGACCGCTAGGCGCTGATTGACCAGGCTATCTTCTGCCAGCAGTATTCGCAGCGACTGCAAGAGCACGGGACGGTCGGCCGCGTCGGCCATTTCGGCCATATCTTCCGCGGAAGTGATACCGAGCGACAGCGCAATGGCGTCGAACAGTTCCGATTGTTTTACCGGTTTGAGCAAATAGGAAGCGATCCCTAGCTCGTCGCAACGGGCGATGTCACCCGGCCTCCCACCGGAAGTCAGCATCATGATCAAGGTACTTCCCAGACTCTTGTCGTTCTTGATCTGTGCGGCGAGCATGAACCCGTCACAATCCGGCATGTTCGCATCGGTCAGGACGAGATCGAAGGGCTTTCGGCTTTCGTGGGCGGCATGGAGACGCTGTAACGCGTCGTTGGCGGAGGAAACACTTTGCGACTGCATATGCCAGTTTCTACACATTTCTTCCAAGATCATGCGATTGGTCGCATTGTCATCCACGACCAGGACTCGGATTCCTCCGGCCACGGCGCGGGTGCGAAATCGCGTACGCTGCGGTGCTTTTTCGGAAACGTCCAGTTCCACGGTGAAGTGAAACGTGCTGCCGTGCCCAATGCGGCTGTCGACCCAAATCTCGCCCCCCATGGCGTGCACGAGTCGTGACGAGATCGCCAGGCCAAGGCCGGTGCCGCCGTATCGGCGCGTCGTTGAATTGTCAGCCTGTTCAAACGCGTTGAAGATCGACGTCTGCTTGTCGGCTGCAATCCCGACCCCCGTGTCGACCACCGCACAGCGCAGCACGGCCCGCCCCCCCTTCACCTCCATGCAATCGACGGTCAACAGGACCTCTCCCGACTCGGTGAACTTGATGGCGTTTCCGACCAGATTCACCGCCACTTGCCGCAGGCGGCTGGCATCACCGATCAGCCATTCCGGGACCGAAGGACGAATCTGGCAGACGAGTTCGAGTCCTTTCGAATGGGCTCGCAAGCCGAGCGACTTCATGGCATCCCCAAAGACTTCGCGAATTTCGAAGGCTTTTCGTTCCAGTTCCAGTTTCCCGGCTTCGACTTTGGAGAAATCCAGAATGTCATTGATGACCGTCAGCAAAACTTCGCCCGAATCGCGAACCATATTCAGGTAGTCTCGCTGGGACTCGGTCAGAGGCGTGTCCAACACCAGCTCGGTCATACCGGTGATCGCGTTCATCGGCGTCCGAATCTCGTGACTCATATTGGCCAGGAACTCGCTCTTGGCCCGGTTGGCAGCTTCGGCTTCCCGCATCGCGGCCTGCAATCGGGCCTCGGCCTCCTTGCGGTGGGTAATGTCACGTGAAATGCCGAATGTGCCGATAATCTCCCCCTCGGGATTGTAGAGCGGCACCTTGTTCGTCAGCTGCCATGTGATGCGGCCATCCGGCGATGTTTGATCTTGCTCGCTGTCGAGCACGGATCGCCCGGTGCGCATGATTTCCTGCTCGTCCTCCATGTATTTCCGGGAACGCTGCGCGTCATAGAAGTCTGAATCCGATTTGCCAATTGCGTCTGCCGGATCGTCGAGACCGTAAAAGTGTGCCAGGGCTCTACTGATCCGAATGAAACGGCTTTGCTGGTCTTTGAAAAAAATGAAGTCGGGAGCGTACTCCATCAAGGTTGCCAACAAGAACCGCTCCAGGGCCAGATCCTTCTCGGCTCGCCGTCGCTCCACAACCTCGCGCTGGAGTTCTTCGTTGGCAGCGGCCAGCGCGGCCGTCCGCTCCTGGACCCGTTGTTCCAGTTTTTCTTGCGCGTCTCGCAGCGCCTGCTCGACCAGTTTTCGTTGCGTGATGTCGCGGACGACGGCCTGCAGGATGCTGCCGCTCTGCAGTTCCACACGAGCCAGCAAAACGTCGGCCATGAAGTCGCTGCCGTCGTGACGACGATGCATCCACTCGAAGCGAGCTGTCCCGTCACGATGTGCCCGCGCGATACGCTCGTTGGCTGCCGTCAGCGAGTCTGTCCCGTCGGGTTGATACGGCGGCGACAATTCACTGGGATGCTTCGAGATAAACTCTTCCCGGGTACGGCAGCCGAACAGCTGCAGGGTGGCTTCGTTACACTCCAGAAAGCCCTTCTCGCCCAGCAGCATGATGGCGTCACCCGTTGACTCGAACAGCTTCCGATACCGGACTTCGGAATCATGGATCGCTTCCTCTGCCCGTTCTTTCGCCGACTCGCGTTCCGCGATCTCGTGCTCTGATTCATGTGCTTTCTGATCCGACGGTGCCGGCCGATCCGATTCAGATGGTCGATTCTCTGACATGAGAAGACTGTCTCCGCCCTCGCAATCTAAAACCTTAAACTGTACATCACGCGGTCCATGTAACCCGCAAAGCCGCATTTCTGTGGCTCGTTTCCCAGCGGAAAAATTTGGAGTTCACTTCCGGTGTGGACTGGCAAAATCACAGGCTTTTCCGGCGTCGGATCCGTTGGCAGGGGCGGGGAAGTGTGCACTATGAGTAACACCAAAACCAAAATACTCAAGTCCGAAACAGAGGAGAAGACCGAACAGCATTCACGTTTTCTTGGCCGTAACACGGCACACGGGCAAAGAAGTGCAAATCAGCGTGCGCTGCATCCCGCTCTTCCTATTTTATCAGCTTGAATTGAACGGAAGACCACCGAACTCGAAAAAGAATGGTGAGGTTTGCGGGGCCTGATCAGCGGTATTAATCTCAATACCGTTGAATTGAGGGGCGACTGCTGGTGTCGTAATCCACAGCTCGTGCCAGCACCCTCGTGCTGCCCCAATATACGGCCAGGATACTCACGCTTGCATTGCTTAATTTAACGGTATTGGTATTAGCCTCGTGCTTCAGCGCGAGGTTGCCGTGGCAGATGGTGCTAGTGAAAAGTCCCGTTTGACGGGGCTTTTCACTGTGCGGCTTGAGCCGCGCTGCGCACAGCCCACACATGTCTTGCCGGTCAGCACCCGAATAGGTTTCCTGTCGATTGGCCTTCCAAGTCAGCATTTCGCGGAAGAACCGCAACCCGGTCGGTGGGAGGTCATCATCCGGTGCGGATGGTCCTTGTCGAGAGGCTCAAGCCACGGCGGCGAGAAGACTCGTAAACGAGCCTCTCTCTGTTGCGTTGGCTGCCGCTCTTTTCTTGGCCTGAATGCCCGAGGCTCAAACTGCGGCGCGTCGTCAGCCTGCCACCGGCTCTTCGAGAACGGCATCTAAAAAAGGGGTTTTCGGCGATTAAACTGATTGACATATCGTGATATCCCGATATATTTGTGTTATGGGGAGTTTGGATGAACATGATGCACAAGAATTCGCCGGCCGACGGGTCCGAGTTGCTCGATCTTGCCGTTTTGGGCGAGGCGGCTGAATGCCTCAAGACACTGGCTCACCCGCATCGTTTGCGGATGATACAGATGCTCTTGCGGGGGCATTACAGTGTTGGAGCGCTGGCCGACGCTTGCGGTATTCCCAGCCACATGGCGTCCGAGCACCTGCGGTTGATGCAACGGTGCGGGCTGCTGGGAAGCCGACGTGAAGGTCGATGTACATATTACGAAGTGGCCCAACCTCATTTGGCCGAGATCATGTCCTGTATCGAGGCCCGGTTCGGCCACGATCATGAGAGTGATGGTTGATAACATGTGCGCAGGGTCGCACATATTCGTGGCTGCGGCACGCGGCCGCAGCAGCAGCTGCGGCGCTCGCGCCTCAGCCACGTTCGGTTGCGGCCACCGGCCACTTGAGGGATTTAATAACATGCACGCGGGTCATCAGTCACGACGTTCTGTGGGACGTTCCATCGGCCGGAAATTCCCCGGCAAGGCGAATATCGACTTTCTGCTGGTTGTCGGAATGCTGCTCGGCTGGTTTGCCCTGCAGGCCTTTGTCCTACCTGGGCTTGGGGTCTCCACGTGAGGCGCGGGGGCGTGCGGACCGAGTTCGGTCCCGTCAAATGGCCTTGAAGATTCGAGTAGCCGCGTAAACGCGGTTCCCCCAGTTCTCCCGACGGACCAGCAGGATCATGTGCCGCAACCCGCCGAGCTTGGGGACAAGAACATGGATCAAACGGCGGTGACCGAGGATATTTTGGAGCGAGCGACCACATCGGCCGAAGATCCGCAGCCGGAAGCGATTGACCGTGCAGACTCTGAGAAGTGATGGAAGTCTGGGTCCCCATGAGATGGACCGGCAGACAAGGCAACTCCTGTGCCCCTCAGGTAGATGCACGTCCAGCACTATTTCTCCGTTGTCCGCTGTCACGCAACGCCTAAGCCACTCAACAAATGGTGCCCCGCGCTGGCCATGTGCCTTGCATCGTCCGCCACGGTTCATCGATAATTCTTGCCAAGGCCCCAATCGGATCCTCGTTTCTTCCATCCGCCATATTGAAAGGTTGCTTTGATGTCTGAATCACCCCTGACCATTGTGATTGTGGGGGGAGTTGCCGGTGGTGCTTCGGCTGCCACGCGGGCACGCCGTATGAATGAGCATGCGGAGATCATTCTGCTGGAAAAGGACGCTTATGTCTCCTTCGCCAATTGCGGGCTTCCGTACTATTTGGGAGGTGAGATTGCGGAACGTAGCCAGCTGCTGGTGGCCACGGCGGATTTCTTGAGCAAGCGGTTTCGGTTGGATGTGCGAACGCACCAGGAAGCGGTAGCGATTGATCGCCGCAGAAAGGTCGTGACCGTCCGCGATCGTGCCCAGGCGACGACCTACGAATTGCCGTACGGCAAACTGATACTGGCTCCTGGGGCCAGTCCCGTCGTACCTCCCTTGGACGGAATCGACACGGCGAATGTCTTCACCTTGCGAAACGTGGAGGACACGGACAAAATTCAGACGGCCATGAAGACCGTGTCCCACAAGCGGGCGGTGGTCGTAGGGGCCGGTTATATCGGCCTGGAGATGGTTGAGCAGCTCAGGCACACAGGTTTCCAAGTCGCCTTGGTCGAGATGCAACCGCAGGTTCTTCCTGTGCTCGATGGCGAGATGGCGAGGCCCTTGGAACAGGAACTGCGCCGGGAGGGGATTGGACTTTATTTAGGCCGGCGTCTGGCCAAGATTTTGCCCGGCGACAATGGCCTGGTGACCGCCGTGGAACTGGACGACGGCACGCAGTTGGATACTTCGCTCGTGATCTTGGGGATCGGCGTGCGTCCCAACAACCAGCTGGCCCGCAGCGCCGGGCTCGCTATCGGTGCGGACGGTGGAATCGAGACAAATGATTTCATGCAGACCGACGATCCCGACGTCTATGCCGTGGGCGACGCGGTGCAATATCGTTTCGGTCCCACTGGCGCATCGATGCGCGTGGCGTTGGCAGGCCCGGCAAATCGTGCTGGCCGACTGGCGGGCGAGCATGCAGCCACCGACGCGGCTCATCCCATGGCCAGCGTATGGGGGACGTCCATCGTCCGCGTTTTCTCACAAACAGCCGCGATGACCGGCCTGTCATTGTCGCGTGCTCAGCAGCTGAACCTGGCGCTTCGCAGCGTGACGGTCGTTGCCAACAATCATGCCGGTTACTATCCGGGAGCGACGCCGATCACATTAAAACTGGTTTTTGACCCTCGCAATGGTCGCGTTCTGGGTGCGCAAGCGGTGGGTACTGACGGAGTCAACAAACGTATTGACGTGATTGCCACCGCCATGGCTTTTGGAGCAACCGTGTTCGACCTGGCCGGCCTGGACCTGACCTACGCGCCTCCGTTTGGGTCCGCCAAGGATCCCGTGCACATGGCCGCGTTCGCCGCCTGCAATCAGCTGGATGGCATCACCGACTTCTTAGAGGCCGATGCCGATCTGTCGGGTATGCAGGTACTCGATGTGCGCACGACGCCGGAAGTGCAATGCCTGCCGCTGCCCAACGCCGAAAACGTGATCAATATTCCCCTGGACGAACTGCGTGACCGTTTGGATGAGTTGGACAGCTCGGCAGAGACCGCCGTCACGTGTCAGTCCAGCCTACGAGCACATGTGGCGTCCCGTATTTTGCGGCAGTCCGGCTTCGAGCGTGTCCACGTCGTGTCGGGCGGCACACTCGTGCGAACCAGAGCTCTGGAGGGCGGTTAGAGAAGGTCGAGCCATCGTGCTCCTATCCCCAGCGTAACGGGCTGCGCCGGGGAATTGGTCGCCACGAGACAGCCTGCCCGCCGCTGTCGGCAGACCCTGGGGGATTCAGCTGCGGTACTGCCGGCGAGGCCTGTGAGCCCTATTCCCGTTCGTCGATCTTCTTTTCGATGTTGTCACCCAATTCGCGCGCTATCTCCGCCGCTTGTTGCGTGTCCGTGCGGATCTTGTCTCGATCGATCCGCAGGTGGACTTCCGTCGTCGTACCTTCACGGTCCCTCTCGACGGTAAACCAGTCGCGGGAAGCGCCGATGACGCCAATCACGATGACCAGAAGTGCTACAGTGCCCAGGGACTTACGCATGGCATCTTTTCCTTGCAGAACGGGCTCTTATCTTATTGAATCCTCTTCCAGCAATACGGTCGGCAGGGTGAGCGACAAGACTTGCCTTCGGATCGGCGAAGCAATAGCTGGCAGACTGTTTCTTGCCCCTCACCTTGATCCTCTCCCCCACTATTCGCTGCGCGGCGGGGGAGAAGAGACAAGCAGACTGTTTCTTGCCCCTCACCTTGATCCTCTCCCCCGCTATTCGCTGCGCGGCGGGGGAGAAGAGACAATACGACAGTTACTGCGTCGTCGGTCCTTAGGAGGCCGTAGCCAGATGCGATCAGGCACAACGATTCGGGACTTCCGAGGTGGCAGTCAACGACCGCTGTTCTCAGCTCCTCGCGACAAGGCGACGCAGGTTGTCTTCGCTCTTGCTCGCGCCTGCACCCGTCTCAACACACTTTTCACCCGTGAAAGCCTCACGATCGAAGCCACCTTAAGCGGCGGACTCTAGACGCTGATCCGTTTTCGGGCAAGACCGAATTGGTCGCTTCGACGACCCGCATTCACTAAACACCCTATCCTCATAGCAGCTCGCGGCAGGGCCGCTGAGCGTCGCATATGCTTGTTCGGAGTGTCCCCCACGGCGGCGATTGCGAACATCACGCCGGGTGGATTGGAACGACAGGCTTTCGCGGGCTTTGCGGCGCTGAGCATGTTCGAACGTTTGCTGGGACGCGATTGGGCCGACTCCGGGACGAGGGGGCCATTTGAGCCTTCAGAGCCGCGTGCCGGGGTGGGAGTAGAGACAGGTGGGACGTTGGATATCATCTTTTCACATTCGGTGATGATAGTTACAGTCGTATCCAGCCCTACGCGGCTTTTGGTGCCTGACGGTGTGTTGCGTGTGTTTTGGGCAGTGGGAACTTTGCCGGGAGCCAGCGTCGTTGTATTTGCGAAACACGTCATCGCGACCGATATACCGCAAGGCGATACGAGCCGCATTGCTGGGGCTGGTGGTCAATCTGGGCCTGGGAATTGTCAAGCTGGTGGGTGGAATCCTGGGAAACTCGTTCGCACTGATTTCCGATGCCATCAATTCGCTGGGAGACTGCCTCACATCCACGGTCGTGGTGGTTGCTCTCCGGTTCGCCCAGAAGCCGGGAGACGCGGAGCACCCATACGGTCACACACGGGCCGAAGCTGTGGCTGCCTCGAGCGTCGCGCTGCTGGTCATCTTATCGGCGCTCTATGTCGGCTGGGAGGCCGGGCAGAGAATCCGTCAACCGCACGTCGTCCCGCCGATATGGACCTTGTGGATCGCCGGCGCCAACGCGGTCATCAAAGAAGCCTTGTACCGTTACAAAGTCGGCGTCGGCCGAAACACTGGTTCGATGGCCGTGATTGCCAACGCGTGGGACCACCGCAGCGACGCCTTTTGTTCGTTGGCCGTTCTGATTGGTTTGAGCGTCGTACGGTGGGCGGGTCCGGCATTTGTTTGGGCGGATAAGGCTGCGGCGATGTTCGTGGTCGCGGGGATTCTTTGGACGGGCGTTACGTTGTATCGTCACAGTGTTAGTGAGCTGATGGACCTTCAGGCGGATGACGCTTTGGTAAACGCGATTCGCAAAGCCGCTGAGAGAGTAGAGGGCGTGGCGGCCGTCGAGAAGTTGTGGGTCCGCAAGACAGGGCTTGAGTATCTGGCGGATATCCACGTCGAAGTGGACGCGCAAATGACGGTCGAGTCGGGACATCGCATTGCGCATCTGGTCAAAGACAGGCTGCTTGATCAGTTTGTTCGCTTGCGCGATGTCCTTGTGCACCTGGAGCCGCATCCAAACGGGAACCGTGAGGGGGTTCGAGAGGGGACATGATGGTCTCGCCGCAGAGCGCAAACAGACCTGTTAACTCCAATGAATAGATCGTCGGTGGCATCGTTGGTGAATGCCACGTCAGTGATGACACAGTTCCCTCAGGCATTCATGCCCGAAACAGATGAGCCAAGAAGTGCCACGAGGCGTTCACACGATGCGAACGCCTCGGGCGGTCTCTGTCGTCCGCAGCGAAATCCGTTACATGTCAACCCACGCTCCGCCGTCGAGTGAACTTCGGACGGCGGCGCCAATGAAAGCGATCCCCATCCGTCCATCTTCGACGTTCGCGTACTTGCTGCCATCGCAATTAAATGGCTTGCCGTCCTCATATGCTCGCACGTCGACCTCAAAGCAGCGATGCAGACGCGCAAAGGCGTCGTGAAACGCCTCCGGATGACCGGCTGGAATATTGGGTTCGGCCATCAAGTCCTCGGGCAAATCACCCAGGAATCCATCGTTGGGCGCGATCGCCGCCCGGTAATAGATCCGCTCCGGCTGGTCCGGCAACATCACTTTCAGCTCCTCCGGGAACTCTTGCCGCCACACCAGTGAGCCCTTCGTGCCGTTGACTTCGATGCCCAGGTCATTCTTGTGGCCGATCGCGATCTGCGAAGCTCGGACCAGTGCCCGGCCCCCGTTACTCAGCTGGCAGTAGGTGGTGAAATGGTCATCCAGTTGACGGCCCGCCACGAACGTTTCCAGGTGCCCTTGTACTTTGCTGATTTCCAACCCGGTGATGTAGCGCAAGTGCATCAACGCGTGTGTTCCAATGTCGCCGCCACAGCAGCTTGCGCCAGCCTTCTTCGGATCAACTCGCCACTCGGCCTGCATCACGCCTTGATCCTCGGTGCGTCCGGCCAACCAACCTTGAATGTAGTACGAATCGACCCATCGCACGTCACCCATCAAACCGCTCGTAACAATGAATCTGGCGAAGCGGGTCGTCCAGTGTCCCAGATACGTGTGTGCAACGCCAAAGGGAATCTTGGCTGCCTTGACGGCTGCGACCAACGTGTCCGATTCCTCCAACGTCACGGTCAGAGGCTTCTCACAAAAGACGGGAATCCCGGCCTTGATGCACTTCATCGCCGGATCAAAGTGAACGTGATTAGGGGTCACGATCAAAGCATAGTCGATCCGCTCGCCCAGCGGCTTCTTTAGTTCCTCGGCAATCATTTCGTCATAGCTACGGTAGCCTTGAATGGGATACGCCCACGCCTCGGCCTCCTGCATGGCGACTTTCGGATCCGGGTGCAGGGCGGCGGCTGTGACACGGCGTGTGCCATCAAAGAAAATGGCGCGTTGATGAGGCTGCACAATAAATGCGCCGCCCCCGCCCCCAATCAATCCAACGTTTAGCGGTCGTAGTGGCATTGGTTTCTCCTTGTGATTATGTGAGGCTAACGAGGCAGGGCCTCAATTCAATGACAAGCCATCGCTCGCGTACCGTCAGCCTGTTGTGTGTGGGACGCTGAACCTGGCCGCAAGACGTGAACGCTATAACCTACCGGTAGTCTCGTACCGAGTCAATCAGTCACGGTCAGCCGGCGGAACGGTCGCCCGGGCGAGTCCTGGGCCGGGCGACACGGTCCTTCGAATTCGCACGTCGCACGAGACCTGTCCCTGTTCGGTTAGAGAGAGCCAGGCAACCCTATTTGCTCATCTCATTGGCTCCAGGCGTGACCTCGCCAATGTTTGCCGGCACTTCGGCTGTCTCGATGCCGGTCACCCAATTCAATCCGCCGACCACAATTTTCTCGAACAGAGGGTTGGTCCACACGTCCTCACGGTGTCCCAGCGACGTGTAATAAACAGGGCCCTTGCTTTGCATTCTCGCCCAGGTGGCAGGGAAAGGTGTGCGCTGATAGTCCTTACCTTCCATCCCGCCGGTTTCCTGCACCAGAAGCACATGCATGTCTGGTGCAAAATTCTTCAAGGCATACCACTCTTCATGCAATTCAAATCCATCGCCCAAGCCATCCATCCCGGGGAACCCAGCATCGACGACCGTGTTGCGTGCCTTCTGTTGGGCTCCATGTCCGACGAACTCGCCGCCAATCATTTTGACGTACGGATCAATTTCGCGACCGCCACGAAAAGTGTCGGTTGCCGCATGAATACCCAAAAACCCTTTGCCGCCGTTGACGGCATCGAGCAACGCCTGTTTTCCGCCTTTGCTCATCGCAGGCGCCTTGTCTGAACCGACCTTCGTCAGATCGCCCGAAGTGTAAAACACGTAGGCATCGAACTGCTCGTGGTCCCCGTCAAAGATCCGACCGTCCTTGCTGGGCGTGATGTCGAAACCATGTTTCTTTCCCATCTCGACCAGGATCTTTTCCGAGTGACTCAATTGGCCTTCAGGACGCTGGACGACGCTGTGCTGAAAACCAGACGACTTGGTGAAGTAGAGTATCTTCTTGGGCTTGGTGTCGGCCGCTCGCAAAGGTCGGACGAATGCCGCGGTGCACAAAGCGGCACCGCCCACCTGGAGAGCTTGACGACGAGTAAACTGGTTCTGGTTCATGCGGAATCTCCTGAAAATCGGTAGGTCCGTCGGGAAATTGCGGCGGGTTCGAATGACACAACAGCGTTCTCTCGCGGCAAGCAGGCGTACGTTCACGGGGGCAAGTACGTCGCGCGGTCAGCTCAACGAGGAGGCAGGCCCAGGAGCCGTACTTCACGCCGCAGCACCGCAAACCACTCGCCAACACACCCTCTCTACGGGGTACCGCCAACGCCACCAGTCTACCCCAGCGTCGAGCCGTTGTCAGCCCACGACTTTTTGGCCAGCCAAATTCTCTCGGCTCCGACAGTTCCCATGGAATCACCATCTAGCTCTGGGTTTACACCCCTTCCTGCCTGGACGTATACTCGTGTCTTAGCGCCACCACGCCTTGGAATCGCTGTGGGCAGGGGCTTCGGCTGGACCGGCCGCGGCTCGTTGCAGGACGACGTCGCCGAGCGGCAGCGCGGTATACTCGATACGATTACTCGTTGGAGGAAAGGTAACACACCATGATCGAGTTGGGATTTCACACCGACAACTGGCGTCCGTTGAGCATGGGTTTTGAAGCAGCCGTCGAGAAGGGACTCGAACTGGGATTGAAACATGTGGAGTTCGCCGCGATTCATGGTCAGAACTTCATCCAGGCGATGGGCTACGATCCTGGCATTTCATTACAGTCAAACCCGCGAGCGTTGAAACGCTACCTCGATGCCAAGGGTATGAACGTGTCTCAGATTGACGGCGCGTACCCCCTAATGGGCCCGAACGGATCGACCTTCGGCGTGCAATACGTCCAGCAATCGATCCGCTTCGCATCCGAGTTGAATTGTCCGAGCGTGGATACCACGGATGGTGCCTTCGAGATTGAGGGTTTATCGCGTGAAGAGGTCTTTCGCATCACTTGCGACAACTACCGCCAATGCCTCTCATGGGCTGAGGAATATGGCGTCATGATTGCGATTGAACCGCATGGCCCTTACACCAACGATGGGGACTTCATGCAACGCCTGTTCGACTACTTCGATTCCGAATACCTCAAGTTCAATTTTGACACCGGCAACAGCTTCATCGCCGGTCACGATCCACTGGAGTACTGCCAACGCTTCCGCAAGTACCTGGTTCACGCGCACATCAAGGACGTGAGCGATTCGCTGGCTGCGGCAGCACGGGGCGAGGAGACAGGGATCGGCAGCTCGCAGGTGCCCATCGGTGGTGGTGTCAACGCGGAGAACATCAAGAAGGTATTTGCGTTTCTGGCCGAGAGTGATTGGAGCGGTGTCGTCTCGATCGAGTGCCATGGTTCGGATGAGAATATGAGAGCCAGCGTTGAATTCCTCAGAGGCGTGTTGGCCGACATAGGTCAGCCGGCCTGACTCAGAGTACAATGGATCGAGTGCCGACGAGTGTCGGTGCTCTGTCCACTGCGATTGCGGAAACGTCTCCTTGATTTTGGGGAGCGCCTGGGTTTACGTGTGCGGGGCAGGGAGCCCCGTGTATCGCCATTTACGCACTAACGGTTTGATAAAGGAATCTCCCATGGCAGCTGAAATGAATCGTCGCAAGTTCGTCCAGAAATCGGTTCTCGCATCCGCAGGGGCTGCCTGGGCCATGAGCGCGGGCGGCACACAGCAGACAGCTCAAGCCGAAGACGCACCATCGCCGCCGGTCGCTCCTGCTGCCACTGCCGCGGCTTTGCCACGAGGCAAGATTGCGGATCTGGAAATCAGCCGGCTGTTATTGGGAGGCAACTTGCTGACTCACTACACGCACAGCCGTGACTTGAAATACGTCTACTCGCTGGCCAAGCACTACAATACCGACGAAAAGATCCTGCAGACGCTGGCCGAGGCGGAAGACAACGGGATCAACACGGTCGTGGTTCACAACGTGCAGTCAACGATCAAGTTGTTGCAGAAACATCGCCAGCGAGGCGGGAAGATGCAGTGGATCACCTGCACCTTTCACGCGCTCGTCGATAATTTCGAACGGTTCAGTCGTGAAATTGAAGAACTGGTCGATGCCGGTACCGACGCGCTGTATATTTCCGGGGTTGAGGCGGATACGCTGTGCGGTTTCAGGAACAACATCGCCGCGGCAAATTCGTCCGATCGCACCACGCCGGCCAATCTTGACCTGCTCGCTCAGGCCGTCGACTTGGCGAAAGCCCACGGCTTGCCGACCGGGTTGGGAGCCCACCGAATCGGCGCGATCGCCGATTGCGAACAGGCGGGGATCGATGTTGACTTCTACCTCAAAACACTCCATCACCACAAGTATCCCACCGCCGAGATTCAATACGATTCCAGTTTCTGCCCTGACCCCGAGCGGGTGATGGAGGTCATGCAGTCGGTAAAGAAACCGTGGATCGCCTTTAAAGTGATGGCGGCCGGTGCCATCCCTCCCAAGGACGCCTTCGAATACGCCTTTAATGGCGGTGCCGACTTCGTACTGGCGGGCATGTTTGATTTCGAGATTGTCGAAGATGCTCGTCTGGTGCGCGAGGTCTTTCCGCGGGCCAAACGCCGACGGCCACTCCAGGCTTGAAGAAGTTATTGCCGGCGCATGACCGCCGCGTCCGAAAATTGTAACCGTTTACGGCCAGAAGCCGTGAACGGTTACCGACAGCTTTTGACCGATCCACGCCGCTTGCCGACCGAGGAGATAGTGTGCCATGAGGCGCCGAGACTTCCTTAAAACCACGGCCGTCACAGCTTCAGGTTTGATTGTGCCGTTGGTTCACGTTGCCTCCCAGACTGATGCCCGACAAGAGGAGACAGAGATCCAGGTGGCGTTGATCGGGGTGGGGTACCAGGGCCGAATAGCAATACGCAACTGATCCAGTACACGTACAATTGCAGATCCGTGCACCCATCCTCAACGCCACCGACCTCGGTCTCCTTGTCGGCGATCAGTTCTGCAGGCAACGGCGTCAGCGCAGCACGAACGCGAGCCGTCAGCACGGCTGGTCCAGGAAGTTCTGGCGCGTCATGGCACACTATCTCCTCGGCTCAAGCGGGCGGCGGGATCGGCTGAAACCTGCCGGGTCGTCCACGGCTTCTGGCTGGTACGCTGCAACTTGGACGGGGCCCATGCGGCTGGCAGAACTTCTTCAAGCCTGGAGTGGCCGTCGGCGTTTGGCCCGCGGAAAGACCTCGCGCACCAGACGAGCATCTTCGACAATCTCGAAATCAAACATGCCCGCCAGTACGAAGTCGGCACCGCCATTAAAGGCGTATTCGAAGGCGTCCTTGGGAGGGATGGCACCGGCCGCCATCACTTTAAAGGCGATCCACGGTTTCTTTACCGACTGCATGGCCTCCCATCACCCGCTCGGGGTCAGGGCAGAAACTGGAATCGTATTGAATCTCGGCGGTGGGATACTTGTGGTGATGGAGTGTTTTGAGGTAGAAGTCAACATCGATCCCCGCCTGTTCGCAATCGGCGATCGCGCCGATTTGGTGGGCTCCCAACCCGGTCGGCAAGCCGTGGGCTTTCGCCAAGTCGACGGCCTGAGCGAGCAGGTCAAGATTGGCCGGCGTGGTGCGATCGGACGAATTTGCCGCGGCGATGTTGTTCCTGAAACCGCACAGCGTATCCGCCTCAACCCCGGAAATATACAGCGCGTCGGTACCGGCATCGACCAGTTCTTCAATTTCACGACTGAACCGTTCGAAATTATCGACGAGCGCGTGAAAGGTGCAGGTGATCCACTGCATCTTCCCGCCTCGCTGGCGATGTTTCTGCAACAACTTGATCGTTGACTGCACGTTGTGAACCACGACCGTGTTGATCCCGTTGTCTTCCGCCTCGGCCAGCGTCTGCAGGATCTTTTCGTCGGTATTGTAGTGCTTGGCCAGCGAGTAGACGTATTTCAAGTCACGGCTGTGCGTGTAGTGAGTCAGCAAGTTGCCTCCCAATAACAGCCGGCTGATTTCCAGATCCGCAATCTTGCCTCGTGGCAAAGCCGCGGCAGTGGCAGCAGGAGCGACCGGCGGCGATGGTGCGTCTTCGGCTTGAGCTGTCTGGTGCTGTGTGCCGCCTGTGCTGATGGCCCAGGCAGCCCCTGCGGATGCGAGAACCGATTTCTGGACGAACTTGCGACGATTCATTTCAGCTGCCATGGGAGATTCCTTTATCAAACCGTTAGTGCGTAAATGGCGATACACGGGGCTCCCTGCCCCGCACACGTAAACCCAGGCGCTGTCCAAAATCAAGGAGACGTTTCCGCAATCGCAGTGGACAGAGCACCGACACTCGTCGGCACTCGATCCATTGTACTCTGAGTCAGGCCGGCTGACCTATGTCGGCCAACACGCCTCTGAGGAATTCAACGCTGGCTCTCATATTCTCTCATCCGAACCATGGCACTCGATCGAGACGACACCGCTCCAATCACTCTCGGCCAGAAACGCAAATACCTTCTCGATGTTCTCCGCGTTGACACCCCCACCGATGGGCACCTGCGAGCTGCCGATCCCTGTCTCCTCGCCCCGTGCTGCCGCAGCCAGCGAATCGCTCACGTCCTTGATGCGCGCCAACCAGGTACTTGCGGAAGCGTTGGCAGTACTCCAGTGGATCGTGACCGGCGATGAAGCTGTTGCCGGTGTCAAAATTGAACTTGAGGTATTCGGAATCGAAGTAGTCGAACAGGCGTTGCATGAAGTCCCCATCGTTGGTGTAAGGGCCATGCGGTTCAATCGCAATCATGATGCGATATTCCTCAGCCCATGAGAGGCATTGGCGGTAGTTGTCGCAAGTGATGCGAAAGACCTCTTCACGCGAGAGCCCTCCAATCTCGAAGGCACCATCCGTGGTATCCACGCTCGGACAATTCAACTCGGATGCGAAGCGGATCGATTGCTGGACGTATTGCACGCCGAAGGTCGATCCGTTCGGGCCCATTAGGGGATGCTGTCAATCTGAGACACGTTCATACCCTTGGCATCGAGGTAGCGTTTCAACGCTCGCGGGTTTGACTGTAATGAAATGCCAGGATCGTAGCCCATCGCCTGGATGAAGTTCTGACCATGAATCGCGGCGAACTCCACATGTTTCAATCCCAGTTCGAGTCCCTTCTCGACGGCTGCTTCAAAACCCATGCTCAACGGACGCCAGTTGTCGGTGTGAAATCCCAACTCGATCATGGTGTGTTACCTTTCCTCCAACGAGTAATCGTATCGAGTATACCGCTGCCGCTCGGCGACGTCGTCCTGCAACGAGCCGCGGCCGGTCCAGCCGAAGCCCCTGCCCACAGCGATTCCAAGGCGTGGTGGCGCTAAGACACGAGTATACGTCCAGGCAGGAAGGGGTGTAAACCCAGAGCTAGATGGTGATTCCATGGGAACTGTCGGAGCCGAGAGAATTTGGCTGGCCAAAAAGTCGTGGGCTGACAACGGCTCGACGCTGGGGTAGACTGGTGGCGTTGGCGGTACCCCGTAGAGAGGGTGTGTTGGCGAGTGGTTTGCGGTGCTGCGGCGTGAAGTACGGCTCCTGGGCCTGCCTCCTCGTTGAGCTGACCGCGCGACGTACTTGCCCCCGTGAACGTACGCCTGCTTGCCGCGAGAGAACGCTGTTGTGTCATTCGAACCCGCCGCAATTTCCCGACGGGACCTACTGATTTTCAGGAGATTCCACATGAACCAGAACCAATTTACTCGTCGTCAAGCTCTCCAGGTGAGCGGTGCTGCATTGTGCACCGCGGCATTCGTTCGACCTTTGCGGGCGGCCGGCACCGAGCCAAAAAAGATTCTCTACTTCACCAAGTCGTCCGGGTTTCAGGACAGCGTCGTCCAGCGTCCTGAAGGCCAATTGAGTCACTCGGAAAAGATCCTGGTGGAGATGGAAAGAAGCATGGCTTTGATGTTACGCCCAGCAAGGACGGCGAATCTTTGATGGGGATCACGAGCAGTTTGATGCCTACGTGTTTTACACGTCGGGCGATCTGACGAAAGTCGGTCAGACAAGTGCCGGCGATGAGCGAAGCCGGAAAGCGGGCGTTGCTCGAGGCCGTCAGTGGCGGCAAGGGATTTTTGGTATTCATGCGGCCACTGACACGTTTCGTGGAGGTCGTGAGATTGATCCTTACGTCAAAATGATTGGCGCCGAGTTCGTCGGCCACGGGGCCCAACAGAAGGCACGTAACACGGTCGTCGACACGGGGTTTCCCGGGATGGATGAGTTGGGGGATGGATTTGAATTGCACGAAGGGAGGTATGCCTAAGAGTTTTCACCGGACATGCATGTGCTTCTGGTTCAGGAGACGGGAGGGATGGAAGGTGGGGACTATCAGCGTCCACCTTTCCCGGCCACCTGGGCGGGAAGCAAGGAAAGGGCATGTGTATTATACGTCGCTTGGACACCGTGAGGACGTGTGGACCAATCCTCTGTTCGAGAAAGGTCGTGGTCGGCGGATTGAAGTGGGTGACGGGCATCGAGACGGCTGACAGTGCCGGCCAACATTGGCTGAAGTCACGCCTGGTGCGAATGAGACGGGTCGGTGAAGTAGCAGCGGCGCCTCAAGCTCAACGGAGGCCGGCGAGAGACGTCCGACTCCAACGACGTCAGGACACGCCGTTGACTGGCCCCTCGCAAGCGTTTGCGGGGCCGGACCCGGCTGATTGACTCGGGCCAAACCTACCGCTACGTTATAAGGTTTTCGTGTTAGTCGGTTGACCGCGGCCGTATGCGTTTCCGCCGACAAAGGGGCTTGCCGCGTGCGACGAGCATCGGCCCGCCGCAGGGG
Source organism: uncultured Planctomycetota bacterium (assembly GCA_963700575.1). Classification (GTDB taxonomy): domain Bacteria; phylum Planctomycetota; class Planctomycetia; order Pirellulales; family Pirellulaceae; genus JAJRVM01. The sequence goes on from CAVOYC010000026.1 coordinate 237,393, forward strand.
ATGCCGACTCGTGCACGCTGCGAAGCCCTGCCCCGTGAATAACGCAAGGGGCAGACATCAACCACTTAGCCAACTTTGAGCGACCAGCGCCGGCGGGCTAACACAGTTCGAGCGGTGGCTCGCAATTGGTTCGAGGCCCTGCCTCGTTAGAGTCATTTTCAGCGACCAGTGGAGCGGGTTGTTCGCGCCGAGCGGTCGCTCGTACGGGTATTGGGCATCCAGTGCTGCCTCGTGTACCGCTAATCACAAGGAGAAGCAAATGCCACAACGACCTCTCAACGTTGGACTGATCGGTGGCGGGGGTGGCGCGTTCATCGTGCAGCCGCACCAACGGGCCATCTTTTTCGATGGGACGCGTCGCGTCACCGCTGCGGCCCTGCACCCCGATCCGGACGGTGGCCCTGAAGGAGGCCGACGGCGTGGGCGTATCCGATTCAAGGGTATCGCAGCTACGACGAGATGATTGCCCAGGAACTGAAGAAACCGCTGGGAGAACGGATCGACTACGCCTTGATCGTCACTCCCAACCACGTCCACTTCGATCCGGCCATGAAGTGCATCAAGGCGGGGATCCCCGTCTTCTGCGAGAAACCGCTGACGGTCACGCTCGACGAAGCCGACACGCTGGTCGAAGCCGTCAAGGAAGCGAAGATTCCCTTTGGCGTGGCCCACACCTACCTGGGACACTGGACGACGCGGTTCGCCCGGTTCATCGTCACCAGCGGCTTGATCGGCGACGTTCGCTGGGTCGACGCCTACTACATCCAGGGATGGCTCGCCGGACGCACCGAAGATCAGGGCGTGATGCAGGCCGAATGGCGAGTGGATCCCAAGAAGGCCGGCGCCAGCTGCTGTGGCGGCGATATCGGGACCCACGCCCTGATGCACTTGCGTTATATCACCGGATCGGAAGTCACACGCTGCAGGGCCACCTCGAGACGTTCGTCGAGGGTCGCCAACTGGATGACCATTTCACCACCTACTGCCAGCTCAACAACGGAGGCCGGGCGCTGGTCCGAGCTTCGCAGATCGCCATCGGACACAAGAATGATCTGGGGATCGAGATCAACGGCACGAAGGGTTCGCTCGTGTGGCGGCAGGAATATCCGGAAGAGCTGAAAATGATGCTCCCCGATCAGCCGGAGCGGATCTACTATCGGGCCGCCATCGCGCCGAACGACGGATTCCTGGGCGATCTGCCCGAGGAGTTGATGGCCGAACCGACGATTCCCGCCGGCCATCCGGAAGCGTTCCATGACGCTTTCGCGCCGTCTGCATCGCTGCTTCGAGCAGGATGTGCGCGCGTATGAGGATGGAAAGCCGTTCCAGTGCGATGGCAGCAAGTACGCGAATGTCGAAGACGGGCGCATGGGGATCGCCTTCATCGACGCGGCCGGTCAAGAGTTCCGCAAGGACGTGGGTGGAAGTGTGAGGCGACTCGGACGATATGTGACGCGGACCGCGGTCCCGCGTTTCGGCCGAGCCCATGGCTCGAAGGCGCCAGCCTTGGTACGCCTCGTGGGGACGGGATCTTGCGGTCGTTGGCCCGCATAGCACGACGTTACGGAGATCGTGCTGGGAGGCCCTCGCCTGCCTCCCATGCCTTTCGGTCGTGGTTCGGTTGGCAGCCCCTACCCGTTCCATTCAACGTGACTCCCCCCGTACCCCTATGCCATCCTCGACCGGGCAATAAGCCATGACGCCGATCCGTGTGAAGAGTGGATGTGAGTGCTGACACTCGACTCGCCCGCTCGTCAGTCCTTTTGCCGATGCCGGTGCGGGAGAGGTTCCAGAGTGGACCAGCACGTCGCGCAAGTGAGGGAACTGTGCTCACTAGTCTGGTCTTTGACCAGATGGCCGATGCGATGCCCATCCTCGACCGTATGTCAGGGCGTCCACTTCGACGTGAATGTCGACCAGATACTCCAGGCCCGTTTTGCGGACCCAGAGCTTCTCCACCGCCGGCACGCCTTCCACCTGCTCCGCCTGGCTGCGAATCGCCGCGACCAGTTCGTCGTCGGCTTGCAGGTCCATCAGTTCACTGGCACTTCGCCGGTAGAGGCCAATGCCGGCGACCACGAATCACCGTGACGACGAACGAACGCGGCATCTCGTCGACCCAGAGAAATAGTCCGCCCCCCCCCACCGCACGACAGCCAATCCCACCAGCACGGCCAGGAGCAAAACGCGTCTGCGCGGTGGTCCCAGGCGTTGGCGATGATCGGCCAACGAACCGGTGCGACGTGCCGACGTCGACTCTTGTACCGGTAGAGCGACTTCCTTGATCACACGTTAGCGCCGGCGATCCAGAGGGTCCAGGCGGGTGGCACGGCATGGCGGTGCGCCAATCGGCCGCACCGCCTCCCAGCCCACGTACAGGGCCGACACAATGACCAGCAGTGCCACGCTCAGGCGGCCCAATCGCCTCGGCCCGCGTGTGGCCGTATGGATGCTCCGCGTCACCGGGCTTCTGCGCAAACCATAGCCCGCGACAACCACCGCCGAGGTGAGCGAATCTCCCAGCGAATTGATGGC
>CAVOYC010000027.1:0-196662 GCA_963700575.1 uncultured Planctomycetota bacterium
GTGCTCTCGTCAACTCCCGGCCGGAGCTTGAGATCATCGTTCGTGCTGATCTCTTCCCGCAGGTCCATCACTCGGCTCATGCCGAATGCGATGTGCGGGTTCCGGACTTCGAGAATGGCGTTACGAAACTCTTCAGCGCTGCGAGGGGTTCCAAGGACTCGATTTTCGCATGCTCCCAAACTAGTTATGTGACGCTCCAGTAACAGCCAACGGAGCTATCCTGTTGAGCGTCTGGTAGATGTCCGACCGGAGTCGTTGTGCAAATTGAATTTCCGCATCTGAAGCGGAGCTGGACTCGATTTTGTGGTCGAGGCGATCCAGGGCAATTCTTCCAGCAGCCGCGTCCAGTACCGGACTTCGTCCTTCGAGAGCAGAAAGTCGTAGTAGTTCGGTGGCCTCCCGGGTGTTTCTGACTCCTTGAAAGGCATCGACGGACCCACCTCCCGAGGACCCGTTAGATCCGCTAGGAACAGGGTCCACTGACACCACCGGATGACTGTCGGTGATCCTGTCCACTAACCTGCGTTTGTCGAAGCCTGCGCGAGATAAGCCGAGCGCCCGCACTCCGATCCTAAGCCGATCGGACCACCGATGCCGAGCATGCCTGCTAAGGCAATCCAGGCGCTCGGCTGGTTGGTTTTGTCAGCGGCTGCGTTGGCGGCGCCAGCCGCTGCACCAACAGCAGCGCCCGCTGCAGCCTTAGCTGGTTGCTGGATGCCGCCTTCGGTGACGGGCGATTGAGCAGGTGGCGGCACTTCAACCGGAGTCGGACTCGGAGCACCCACTGCGACATTCCCCCGAGGTGGTGACGGGGTCGCGATCGCTCGCTCCAGTGGTGGTGGAGGTATTTGCGGAGGGTGCGTCAACTTCCACATTCACCCGCGCCGCGGTGCAGTCCGCTCGTCTCTCTTCTGAGCTGGAGTCGGACTCGCATCGGGCACGGCGCAGCGGACGGGGGCTCTGCCCCACCATCATCAATCCATTCGTCCTCGTCCTCCTGGCTTTGTGTCTCGTCTGGTGCTGGTGCTCCAGCGCGGCCCTGCCTGCGTGCCGCCAGCTTGGTTTTCAGCGCGTGAACCAGGCACCGCAGCACCTTCATCCGGTCACCTCTGCGGCCGCTGACGATCAAGCTGGAACGTGCATCCGTGCCGCTAATGATGCCGCAGATGCGACCCTTGGAATTGAACACAGGACCGCCGCTGTCGCCTTGGCTCGACGGTGCGCCGACCCATGTCCGCGTGCCGCTGATCTGTTGCACGCGAGTACAGAGTGCCTGGAATCCTTTGCGAGGTTTTCCTCCCCAACCGGTCAGCGTCACGGGTTCGCCCGGCGCCTGTGCGTCCTCGGCGATGGTTCCGTGCTTCACTTTGGGCACGCCCTCAACGAGGATGCTTGCCGCGTCGTTCTGCTGTTCACCGAGAGCATCTGCGCCGGGAACTCTTCACCGTTGTGGAATTTCACGCGGGACTCGCTTGCCTTGGGCCTCGCGGAGCACATGCCACGCCGTGATGACGACCGACACGTTGTGCTCAAGGTCCTTCAGCACGAGGCTGCCTGACCCGACACCCTCCGCTACGCCTGGCCTCACCTTCCCATCGACCACGACGTTTTGAATTCCCTCTGGGACGTACACGCGACAAACGCAAGGCCATCCGGATGGATCAAGGCTGATGTTTCTTCTGACCGAGCCTGACCGACGCGGCGGGCATGCGCCCTGCTGCGGATCCCATTGGCACAGTGCCGAGAGCGGCCAGCACAGCACCAGGATCGCGGCGAAAATGTACCGACCTCTCCCTACCACGACAAATATCTCCCCAGCAGTAGTCGCAGCCAGAACCTCAGGTTCGCGTCGGTCGGCGCACCCCGCTGTATGTCGTACGCAAAATGCCCCCACAGCCGCATCGCGAGTAGTACACCCAGGCCAGTAGCCGCAGAGCCGCGGTCCGCAGGTTCGCGAAACAGCTGGTCGGCCAGTACCGCGCCGCCTCGTCGTGTGGCCAGGGTGCCGACTCGAGTAGTGGTAGTCGTGAAAATGGCAGCGGGCCGAATGTCGATCCCGCACACCACGTCCGGGACTGCACGAACTGCCGTTGCTCTCGAAATCCTCCGGTGGTTTGTCGCCGGCCATGAGCTCGAATACGGCAAAGACGCAGACGAGCGTTGGTGAAGCGATGCCGCGCTCGTGTGCTGGCGCTGGTGATCATGTCCCCAGGGGTAAGAGGTTTTTCCCTCGTAGTCAACCCTTTTTCGTCGGCCAGATCGTTCAGCCGTTGCTGTAGCCTTTTCCCGCCGCCAGGCCGCCGCCGCATACTGCCGCACGATCAACGCCACACTGCGTTCGCTCAAACTGCTGGCCGCCGCGATCGCTTTGAACGAGAAGGTCTGTGGTGCGGTCCAACACGAGCGGCGCGGATCTTCGCCGTGATGTCTGTGCCTTTCGGGCATCGCGTTGCTCCCCTTACGGTGATTCCGTGTGCCACTGTTGTCGCCGGCAGTATTCGGCGATCAGCAGGGCGTCGGCGATGTAGTGCGTCACACGCACACTCGGGAACAACTGCTCGGCCTTGGCCTTGTGCCGGTTCTTCTTCTGCGTGCTGGTCGAGTTGGCCGCCCGAGAGCAAACCAAACGATGCCTGCCAGGTCCTGGGCAGCACTTCGTCAAACGCGATGCCGGCGGCCGCCAATGCCATCCGCATACCGCCGTAGTTGGTGCCCAGCGTGAGCATCGTGCTGGGCGACTGCAGCGGCTTGCTTTCGGTCCACGTTGCGCCGCAGTACTGCGCAGCGGACCGTGGCACTGCGCCGCGGCATCGCGCCCAGTTTCTCGATCATGCCGCGCAGCTCGTCGCAGCCCGCCAGTTGGTACACCACGTCGCACAGCTCGCGCTCGGTCGCCGGCATCTTCAGGGCGGTGAGCGGCTGACCGTCCTGAGCGATCAGGGCCAGGCCGCCGGCCACGCCGGGATCGATCCCCAAGAAGCAACTCATGGCAGCACCTCCCCGCTCAATGCCTGTGGTACATGCTGCGCATCGTGATGTTCCTCAAGCAGTCGCCGAGCCACTTCCCACTGCGCGTGAAAGATGCTGGCGTGATCTTTCTGCTCGGTGATCGCTCGGTCCAGCACCGTCTCGTAGCGGATCAGCGCATGGCCGTCGGCCCACTGCGGCAGCTTCACGCGCCGGGCCATGTTCGTGCCCGAGCTGGCAGTCGCAGGCGATCATGCACGTGGTGAGCACGGGCTGCGGATCGGAGTACTGGTCGGCCCACAGTGCCTTGAGACACTTGGGGCTGAGCACCTCCACCACGCCGTAGTCCATGCACCGTGCACACGAAGCAACCAGTCGGCCGTCGATCACGCTGGGTCCTTCCACCGCCGACGTCGTGCTGTGTGTGTGTGGACTGCACAGCCGCCGGATGGCTCGCGCATGGTTGCTGTAGCCGTTGGGCTGCTCGTCCATCGCGTACAGGCTGTCGGTGGCCTGTTGCAGTTGCTCGATGCCAAAGTGGCCCAGCAGACGGCGCATGTGCTCGATCTGTGCTTTGTTCTCGCCGACCCACCGTGCAAAACCCGGATACGCGTTGCTGTGGTAATCCAGCCACCGATCAAAATCAGGTTTCATTCGATCAAGCCCTCCTTGCGCAGTTGCTCCAGCGCGTCCTGGTCCGTCTTCGTGCGCTGTGGCTTTGCGGCAGCGACGTTCCATTCGCGCGGGTCGTCGTCGTACGCTCCGGCGTTGAGCCACGAAGCGGGGTAGGGGATGAACTGGTGATCGCCCTGGGCTTGCTGCGACTGGGCGTATTGCTGGACGGCGGCGAGCAGTCGCTCCGGTCCGACTTTGCGGCAGGCGGCCTTCCAGGCTTTGAGTGCCTTCTCCTTCTGGACTTTCTTGGGCCAATGTTCCCACCACTCGAGGAACTCCGAGGGATAACGCACACCCTTGGGTGTGCATGTATTAGGTAGGTAGGGTCGGGTAGGGTCGGGTCGGGTCGGGTAAGGGAGCGAGGTCCCGTCGATGTATCGTCGATATGTCGTCGAGTGCTCGCCGAATTTGGCTCAGGATACTGGTACCGCGGCCGGTCGATCTTCTGATGATGCCAGCCCGTAACCTGCCAGTACGATTGGGCTTGCGGTTCGTCGGCCGCCTTGTACTCGATCAGCAGGCCGACGCGCAGCAAATCGTCGATCATGCTCACTGACCTCCGCCACTGTGATGTCATCACCCGGGAACACTTCCATTTTGAGCTGTTTGGGTGATGCGGGGTGTATTCCATGGTCATCACAGAAGATCCACATCCCGACGAACAGTAGCCGACATGTCGGCGATACATCGGCGACTTGTTCCGACACAAAGAACTCGGGCTTGATGGTGCGTATTCTGTGCCACGCCACGATCGCTCCTACCGCTGCCGGTTCTCGTTCCAGTCCAAAAACTCTTCCATCTCCGCTTTGCTGTCCGTGCGCAGGACCGGGTTACCAGGCCCGCCCAGCTCCAGCACCCACTTGCCGCGTGACGTGGTCGTAGCGGACCTGGCGACCGACAACTTGCGCCACCGGCGACACCATCGAGCCAAAGTGGCCACTGCCGGGCTTGAAGGCCTGCGGGTGTCCAGGATTTCACTTTCCATTGGTGCTGCTCCAGTGTGTACGTGTTGAGTCCGCCCTCACCGCGCGTGCAGGTGACCAGGTGGCCAGCCGCGCGCAAATCCGAGATGCGGCTCGTGTATTTCCGGCTGATGGTGATCAGCTCATCGTTGGTCGCCGGTCCTTGCCTGAGCCTGGCCAGGATCGCCGCGTTCTGCCCGCTCAGCCGCTCGGCGTCCTGTGGTTCCACGTGCGGATCACGCGGCTGCACCAGCCGTTGGCGATCGAAGGTGTCGAAGAACGTCTTCTGCTCGTGGCACGATCACTTCCCCTGTTTGACGAATCCCAGCCGCGCCACCGCGGCCAGGATCTTCTTGAGTGTTGCCGGACCGAAGTTGGGATAGGCCAGCAGCGTCTCACGCGTGGTGTTGAGCAGCTGGCCGACGGTGTAGATCCCGTTCTCTTCCAGCTGATTGACAATCCGGATCTCCAAGCCTGATTCGCTTACCGGCAGCTTCAGAATCTCGGCTTGGGTTCTGGGGCGCGTGATCGGCCTGAGTGTGCGGTCGATGATCTCGTGCGCTGCTCGGCGTTACCGCGCATCAGGGCGATGGCCACTTGTCGCCCTGCCCGCTGGGCACGCTCTGCCTCCACTCCGTAAGATCGCTCGACACCCAGCCGTTCTCCCATGCCCCACCTCCCAGTACTCGCGGTCGCTCGCTGAGGCGTTAGAACCGTACCGGTGATCCCGTGCCGGTGGGCAGGGTCTGGGTACGAGTGGGCAGCGGTATCGTGTGCGGTGCCGGCGCTTGTGGCGGCGGTGGTCCCATCTGCTGCACCTGCCCAGGCTCGACGCGCACACGAATGCACGGCACCGTATCGCCGCGGAATTCCGTCTCGCTGGGATAGAGCACGATGCGGGCGCCGATCCAGTTATTCGTTTCACTGCCGTGCACGGCTTCGATCCGCTTGGCATTGGTGCGATTGAGCACCATGCCTTTCTGCATGCCGGCGAAATACAACACCGGTCGCGACTCGCCTTCCGACATCGACTCGGATGAGATTCGTGCGATATCGACCGGGACCTCCCTGCCGCTCAGGTCGCCGGCAGCCACATACTTACTGGGAAACATGCTGTTGATGTTCATAGTCTTACGATCTCCCCATTGATGGTCAGTTCCAGTTCGTCGTCGTTGTTCTGCGGTGAGTACCAGCTCGGCAGCTGCCACTCGTGCGGATCGCTGTAGCCAGGCCAGTGGTCGCTTTGGCGGCAGGCGGCCAATTGCTCGAGCAACTGCCGGTACTGGTCCTGGCCCACTTGCCGGGCCTCCTCTGACATGAGTGCTGCCCGCACGCCGTACGGCGCATCCTTCTCCACGATCACCAGCGCGAAGTGGTTGTCGATGCCGGTGAGTGTCTTCAGACCGTCGCTGTAGAAGGCGGCCTGGCGGTGATATCCAAAGCGGGCGATGCTCCGCTGGAAATCGCTGGCATCGCGCGTGGTCTTCAGATCCACCAGCACGTGGCCAGTTGTGCCGGTGCACAGCTTGTCGATGCGACCCTTGCAGCGGATGCCGGTTGGCACGTCGTCCCAGACGATGCTCAGTTCGCACGGCCCATCACTGCAGAGCCAGAGTCGCGATCGATCGTGCATCACCAGCGACTGCACGATGCCCAGCATGATCTCCAGTTCGTCGGCTGAGCACTCTTCCCGGTCGCCGATCGTTTCGCGCCAGGCGGCCACCGCTTCTTTGTACGCCTTGGTGGCTCGGACATTGCTATAGCGGCTGCCATCTTCCTTGCGGATCTCTTCCGAAAAGTCGGGCATCACCGCGTAGCGGGCACCGATCGCCGCCGGCTCGAGTTTGCCGCAGTGCACGAGTGAGCCAAATCGCATGGCCGCCGTGGGCTGAATCGGCGGTGCGTAACGGTAGTGAGCCATGGACCGCGCGGCATAGCTCAGGCTGCTGTTGTTCACGTAGGGCCAGGACAGGTACTCTTCAAAGGGAATGTTCAAGTAGATGCCCGGTTCGGGTGCGTTCGTATTCATCACCTTTGCTCCACAATGAAAGTAGCGATCGTTTGCCTGCGTTCTGTCTCTGCTCGCCACAGCCACGCCACAACGTTGATGAGGCGATCGTCAACACGCACCGAGAATTCGAGCGAAATGGGCAGGTGCCCCATCTGCGATGCGTCGAGATGCACCTCAAACGGTTCTCCTTGCAGCTCTTGCCACCGCTTCATGCCGCGTGGCGTGGTGCAGGCCTGCTGAATGATCCGCCAGTCGCTGGCCGCAACGGCCTGCCTGAGTGCGGTCAAGTACGGCTCGCAACTCTCGAGGTACTCGGACAGGTCTTGGAAGTCGCCGGCCAAGATGGGGATCGGATCTATCGTTTTGCTGCTCATGCGGAATGCCCCTGTCACTGGGTTAGACACCATCAATCCATGGCGTGGCTCTTGATCCACGCGATCAATTCGTCCGTTCGATAGTACAAACGCTGGTTGCAGACGATGGGCGTGACCATGCCGCTTCGCCGGGCCTCTTGGATCGCAGAGCGACCCAGCCCGCACCGTCGCATACAGCCTTCCTTGGTGAGCAAGCCACCCGGATAGATATCACCGAGCACGGGTCGGGACCTACGTTGTCGCTTGCGTTGTGGCATGGCAGCTCACTCACGGCACGTCTGTTTTGAGTGGCATGGGAGGTACGTCCGTGCGATCGCTCCGTCCGCTCCGTCTCCCCTCCAACGCCGAAAGGTCCTCGGTGGCGGCGACCTCCTGCCAGCATCCCTGGCCGCCCTGGCTCGGATTCTACTCCGACATTACTCCTCGTCAACTCTGAAGTTACTCCGGATGCACTCTGTACATATGTACACACATTGCATCTCTTTAGAGTGTACGGAGTTACATTTTCTGAAGTTTTTGGGTAAAATTGTGGACATGAATACTCTCCAAGAAGCCAAGCGTCGTGATGCGGCCGGACTCTGTGTGGTGTGCGAGAAGGCGGAGGACAATCGTCGCCGCGGACTCTGCGTGACCGACTACAACCGCTTCCGGCAGGCCTTGCTGCAGGTTCCCCAAGACCGGCGGCAGGAATTCGAAGCACTGATGATCGCGCAAGGAAGATTGCTCGAAAGCCGGCAGGGACGACGGGCGGTGACCGATGATGTGTTTGCCGACGCGTTGGCCGATTTTCTGGGCTTGCCTGACGACCTCGCAGCCGAGTACCACGCCGCGCGCGAGCGGCGCAGCGACGACGACGCGCAGGCCCTGGCCCAACAGGCCGTGACCTTGGCAGAAACGGCTCAGAAAGCGACGAAGAAGGCCGGTCGGAGCCCGCGGAAAACCGCGCCTCGTAAGAAGCAAGCACCGTCAAAAAAGCGGGGCCGCACGTAGTTGACGCGGTACTGTACGGATGTATACTTCTTGCTCAGCAGGTAAATGACCCACGTATCGCCGTGATACTGCACCCGGCCTGCCGGACCCGTCAGCTCTGGCCGCTCATCAGCCCCCAAAGGTGAGTGGAATGCGTCCCGACCCTCTGGACGCAGCACGAGGAGAGTTGCTGCAGTTTGACTACCCTGAGAGAAACCTCGTCGATGTTCGGCCGATCTGGCGGCCGCGAACTGTGGCGGTGGAACGCGTGATCGACACGCTCCACGAGCCGGTTCCGTCGCACTGGTTCCAACTCCGGCCACTGATCCGCCGCGGCCGGTTCCTGATTGTCGGTTACGACGTTGACCGTGGCTGTCGCCGCCAGTTTTATCGAGAGGCCATGCGGCACACACGGCACATCCACTGGCTGCAACTGGCCGTGTACGATCCGTGTGGCCAGACCACAGCCTTGCGGATCCATCAGCCGTTCGCTCCCACGCCTGCGGACCGCTTGTTCCTGGCCAAGGTGATACGCCACTTTCATCGCGTGACGAAACATCGCAACGACATGTGGATGAACCTGGGCGTCTTTCCGTGTGTGGCCGATGACCAGCGGCCACCGTAGTCTGGTCGCTCATGCTCCCGCCTCCACCAAACGCCGCTTGGCTCGCTGCGTACGTTCCGAACTCTTTCGCCGCGCAAACTGGGCGGGGTCTTCGTTGATTGCCATGATGAACTCATCCACATCCTTGCGGCGCACGTAGTAACGCTTGCCGATGCGCAAAGCGGCAAGACGCACCGGAGGTTTCCCGACCCCTTGTGCAATCCAACGACGAATGCTGTGGTAGCTCACCCGGTTGCCAAAGATCGCGGCAACTTGGGCAATGGTAAGATGAGAGTCATGGTCGATATGCATGCGGTACACTCCAGAGAAGTTTGCGTGAAGCTGTACCACAAAAAACGGCACAGCGAGTATTGGCCGAGCCCTTCTCGAACACCAATACTCACTGTGCCGACTGCATCTAAGAAGAAACGTACACGCTCCGGCCGCGACGTGTCAAATGGGGTTTCGGCGCAGCGGGACCTCGAAAAACACGAGTTCTATGTCTCACCGATACCTAACCGTGGCCTAACCGATTTTGGACTTTTTTCGATTTTTTTCAGCCCACCTCGCGCGCGACTTGGATAGCTTTCTGCATGTTTAACTCACCATAGATTTCGCTCACGCGTGCGTGGCTGTGACCTAACACGGCCTGCACGGCATCGAGACCAAATCGCTCGCGCACAGTGGTCGCGGCAGTATGCCGGAGTTGGTTGGGACTCCAACGCCGCACTCCAGCCCGATCACAGGCTCGGTGGATCGCACGTCGATAGGCGATCACGTCGTACTGGTCCGAGACTTTGTCGATTGCTCGTCGTCGCTTCCGTTTATCAGGTTTGTTTCCGCAGTTCATGGGCGTCTGCCTGGACTCGTGGCGGGCGTCCAGTGATTGGGCCAGTGTTTCCTTCGGACTGAAACAGAATGCCTCAGACGGCCGCAGGAGAAAGGGCAGTAGTATCTCTTGAGCCTTTGGGCCGATGGGGACCACTCGATCCTTGCCGTGGTGGAGCGTCTTGTGCTGGGTCGGCTTATACAGCCACACCTCGCCAGTGCGGTTGATCTGGTCGGGAGTCAGGCTGCACACCTCACCAGGGCGCATGCCCGTCAGCAGTTGTAGCCGCACCATATCCGCCATGATGGGAGTCAGATGGGCGCAAGTCGCGTCTACGTCACTTTGGGCTACCGATGCAACAGGTTTCCCCTCACGAATCCCAGAACGATCACGTCGCAATCCTTCAACCTGTCGTAGTGCATCAGGTATGCTGGCGGGGATTATCTCTTCTGCGGCGGCCCACCGGAAGATTCGCACGACTCGGCTGGCGTAGCGGTTCACGGTTCCACGGCAATTGCCCCGGTCGATGAACACCTGGCGGACCATCTTGAGCCGCTTGGGGCCGAAATCGGTAGCGGGCAGGTCGGCAAACATCAGCCTCATTTCACGAATGATGGGCAGCAGGGAGCGATAATGTCCCCGCGGGGTGTCCCCGTAATACTCGCGCGCATGATGGGTGTATGCGGCCAGGATCTCGGCCACGGAGACTTTCCCAGCATGTTGGGAATCGTCGTCCACACGCCCCTGGCTGGCTCCCCACTCGGCGATCAGTTGCCGATACTTCTGCCAGGACTCGGGCGAACCGTATTTGCCGAGGTGGTGGCTCTTGCGGTCGATGATGACGCGCGCATATTTGCCGGCTTTGTACTTGTCGTAGGATGGGGCCTGAGACGGTCTTGGCATGGCGACGACTCCTTTTTGTTGGGAATTCCCAACATTTCAGAGTTTGGAACGTCGCTCCACCAGGACAACCGGCGGGATGCAATCACTGCTGTCGACAGAACTTAGAATCAGTGGGCCGTACTGGACTTGAACCAGTGACCTCTTGCATGTCAAGCAAGCACTCTAAACCAACTGAGCTAACGGCCCTCGGTCACGATCCTCCAAATTAGCGAATGTCGGCCCACAACGGAAGCGCTGTTTGGTCGTTTTTGGGGGGAGTCCATAAACGTCACCCGTCCGGCCCAACGGGAGTGGATGACAGGCCGATGTCGGGCATGTCAAGGCTCTCGAGCCGTTTCGGGTCTGTGGCGAGCATCGAGCGCCGAACGACCAACACCCACCGACCGAAAACAGCCACCGCGTCCACGCACAATTGAGGGTATGTCAAGAATTGCCCCGCACCAGCTGAACACGGTCACCCGCGCAAGCAGACCGCGGAAGCAAGCGACGCGGAAGCAGACTGTCTGCTTTCGGTGTCCGCTTTCGCTTTCGGCGTGTTTTCCGCACCCGTCTGCAGGAAGTCCCACCGATGGCAAGGCGGAACCACGGATGCGGCGGGACGGCCCGGAGTGCGCAATGGCAACGCAACCTGTCGGTGCAGGCAAGGATGCTCGCCCCTCAATCTGAATTTCACTCTTCGACGTGCGGCGTACAATCTGGTTTGGTAGGGCACCGCCGGCAGGCGAGGATACCTACCCCCACGATGGTGGACCCTGCACCGGCGAACCATGCCTTGCCCGAAGTGTCCTTCATCGTGTACTTTACGCCCTACCAGCCGCGCGGAAATCAGTGGGTGGTCCTCTGTATCGACGCCGATTCGCGTGGCACAACTCTCCAGGACCCGATGAAGACTCATGCTAAAGGTCAATCTTCCCGACGGAACCAGCAAACAGTACGAACAAACGCTTACCCCCGGCGACATTGCCGCCGAAATCGGACCCGGTCTGGCCAAAGCCGCACTGGCCGCTCAGGTAGACGATGCGATCGTCGGCCTCGATTACCGGTTGCCCCCAGAGGGTGAGGTCTCTCTGCGGTTGCTCACCAAAAAAGACGCGGAAGCGCTGTCGGTAGTCCGCCATTCGTGCGCCCACGTTATGGCCCGGGCCGTCATGCGGCTGCGCAAGGGCGTGCAATTGGCTTTCGGTCCCACGGTCGAGGGGGGATTCTATTACGATTTTGACCTCAAAGAGCCCCTTTCGGAGGACGATTTTCCGGCCATCGAAGCCGAGATGAAAAAGATCGTGAAGGCCAACGAACCTTTCGAGCGGATCGTCGAACCTCGCGAAAAGGCGTTGCAGGTCTGCCGTGATATGCAACAGGCGTACAAAGTCGAGCACATTCAGGAGGGACTGGGCGATCACGAGACCGTCTCGTTTTATCGGCAGGGTGAATTTCTGGATCTCTGCCGCGGCCCGCACGTCCCATCGGCGGGCTCGATCGGCGCCTTCAAGCTGCTCTCCATTGCCGGCGCTTATTGGAAAGGTGACGCCAACCGCCCCCAATTGCAGCGCCTTTACGGAACTGCCTTCTTCAACAAACAGGACCTGGACGCGCATCTGCAGATGGTGGAAGAGGCCAAGAAGCGCGACCACCGCGTGCTTGGCAAGCGGTTGGAGCTGTTCACGATTAGCCCCCTGGTCGGTTCCGGGCTCGTGCTCTGGCAGCCTAAGGGGGCGATTGTCCGAGGGCTACTTGAGAACTTCATCAAGGAAGAGCTCCAGCGACGCGGCTACCTCCCCGTCTACACCCCCAACGTGGGCCGCATCGAGCTGTATCAGGTCTCGGGGCATTATCCCTACTACATGGACAGTATGTTCACTCCGATCGTGATGGAGGACGACGAGCAGTATCTGCTCAAGCCGATGAACTGCCCGCATCACATCATGATCTACAAATCGAAGCCGCGCAGCTATCGCGAATTGCCGCTGCGGCTGGCCGAGTTTGGAACTGTCTATCGGTACGAACAGTCGGGTGAGCTGTCTGGAATGACCCGCGTACGAGGGTTCACCCAGGACGACGCGCACATCTTCTGCACTCACGAACAGGTTCCTGGCGAGTTTCGCGGCTGTATTGAAATGACTCAGTACGTACTCGAGTGCCTCGGGTTGAAGGACTACCGAGTGCGGTTGGGCTTCCGCGATCCGCGGAGCGACAAGTATGTGGGGGACGCGGAGAATTGGGAGCGGGCTCAACAATCACTGATCGAAGTCTGCGCGAGTTTATCGATGGAGGCCCAGATCGAGCCGGGCGAGGCCGCGTTTTATGGTCCCAAGGCCGATTTCGTGGTCAAGGACTGCATCGGCCGCGAGTGGCAACTGGGAACCGTGCAACTCGATTACAATTTGCCCAGCGCGGAGCGGTTTGATTTGGAGTACATTGGCGCGGACAATCGGCCCCATCGACCGGCCATGATCCATCGTGCTCCGCTGGGATCCCTGGAACGATTCATGGGTGTCTTGATCGAACATTTCGCGGGTGCTTTTCCGCTCTGGCTGGCACCCGAGCAGATTCGCGTCCTCGTGGTCAGCCAGAAATTCGAAGACTACGCGCGTCAGGTCGAACAGCGGCTCGCTGCGGCCGGATTCCGGGTCAGTGGCGATTACCGCCCCGAAAAAATCGGGGCCAAGATCCGGGATGCGCAATTGGAATTGATCCCCTATATGCTGGTCGTGGGCGGCCGCGAGATGGAGCACGGCGAGGTCAGCGTCCGGGATCGGATCGAAGGGGACCTGGGGGCCATGAAGGTGGACGCTGCGATCGACAAATTTCGCGATGAAGTCGCGGACCGAACCGTCCGTCAGACTTTCGGCGGCGATGCGGGGCTGGCAGAGCGGAGTTCGCAGAACGAATACTGATCCCGCTAATTCGCCCCTGGGCCAGAAGGCGATCGCCTGGGATCGAGGTTCCGCGGTCGACCCTCGCCGAGGGCTGAATCGAGGTGCAGCGGGTGGCAGGATCACGGTCCCGCCGCCAGAGGAACGCTCAAGACATCGGGCACGAACAGCATGGACAAGCTATGATTACGAGGGCAATTCCCAGCAAAAGAGGCTGGATTTTGCCAGAATCCGGTTGACGTTTGGACTCAACGTCGTCAATACTCACTGGTTACGAAGACGGGCCAGTTTGAGTTTTGAGCCGCCGCAGCGCGTGGCTGCCGGGGCCGTTGTAGATTTCTCAGGTAATTACAGGAAAGGGTGACTGCAATCGACCGTATCCAGACTAGGGTCAACGAACAAATTCGAGTGACCCCCGTGCGAGTGATTGGTGCAGATGGTCAGCAACTGGGCATCTTGCCCACTCAGGAGGCGATCTCTCAGGCGTATGACGCCAACTTAGATTTGGTGGAGGTGGCCCCCAACGAGAGGCCACCGGTTTGCCGGATCATGGATTACGGCAAATACAAATACGAAAAGAAGAAGAAAACCAGCCAAAACACACACCACACGAAAACCAAGGAAATTCGCCTGCGTCCCAAGACGGGCGAACATGATATTAGTTTCAAGGTCAAACAGGCCATCGGCTTCTTGAAACACAAGGACAAGGTGCAAGTGTCGGTCATCTTTCGTGGACGTGAGATGGCGCACGTGGAAGAAGGTCGCCGTGTCATGGAGAATGTCATTGAGGAGCTCGTGGAATTCGGAAAAGTCGAGATAACTCCTCAGCAGCACGGACGACGCATGATGTGCACGATCGCCCCCAAATAACTCCGTGCCTAAGACGCCGGACGCCGCGGTGCACGCCGGCGGCCGGCCTGATCGGCCAGAATCTGCCGGAAACTGTCGAGCGTTTCTTGCGCCATGACCTGCGCATTGAACCGCTGGTGCACGGCTTGCTGACCGGCTCGTCCTAGCTGGTGGCGCAGCGGCGCGTCGCCAAGCAAGCGGTGCAGGGCTTGAGCCAGTGCGCGGGGGTCGTTGGGAGCCACCAGTTGGCCACCTCCGGTTGCGGCCAGCAGTTCCGGGAAGGCGCCGTGACGCGGTTGCACAACGGGGACCCCGGCAGCCATGGCTTCCAGCACGTACAGGCCTTTCGGTTCCTGGTACACCGTGGGTACGGAAAACAGGTCGACCTGACTCAATAGCTGCAGTTTCTTCTGCCGATCTACAATCCCCCAGTATTCGTAGCTATCCTCGAGCCCCGCGGTGCGGAGTTTGGCGAATTGCGTTTCTACGTACTGCTGCTGATTCTTGCCCAACCACCCGGCAATAAGCAAACGTATCGCGGGGGTCCCTGGCATTTGCCGGAGCAGCAGGAACGCGTCGACCAGAACGTGCAGCCCCTTCTCGGGGGCCAGGCGAGCCAGATAGCCGATTTGCAGGGCCTTGGTCGATTCGATGCGCGCGTTACCCCCCTCCGGGCGCGGTGTGTAGCCGACGACGTCAATGCCCAAAGGGACCTGGCGGAATTTGTTGCGGGGCAGCGAAAAGTATTCGGCCATGAAATCTGCGTAGTATTGGCTGTGGACGAGAAACGCATCGATGTGCTCACTCAATACACGGATCCGTTGCAGGGCCTGGGATCGGTGTCGAGCGGAAAGTGCTTCCAGGAAAATGTCGTCGCCTTGCAGCGTGACCGTAATCGGCACTTGCAGGGCAGAACGCAGTTCGGGAACGCAACCGGCAATCAGCACGTTGGTGAGATTGACCAGATGAGGACGCGGTTGGCGGCTCAGCCACTGGCAGAGTCGTGCCACCTCTTTGCGCTGGAAACCGGTCGAGCCCTGAAGAATGGAGACGGCTAGATCACCTAGTTGGGAAGCGTCAGTATCAACCCCACGCGAACCGACCCATCGCAGCAATCGGGGCCAGTCAAGAAAACGATCGACGGCCCGGGGAAGGTAGCGAAACAAACCCAGCCGCTGCTGCAAATAGATATTGATCCCGCCAAAGAAGACTTGATCCACCGTCACGTCGGCCTCATCGGTCAGGATGGGCGTGTACATCGGGACCAGTTGCACATCGACCCCCAGCTGGATCAGGGCCCGTGCCAGCGTATTGTCGTGCATGCAACTGCCGCAATACATGCCGGCGGCTCCGGCCGTGAGGTAGGTGATGCGCAATGGCGCGTCTGAGGATAGTCGTTCTGGCGGAGACATCAGCAATGGACCGCGGCAAGTAGCCTGAAAATGGGGATGACCTGATAACACTGTAGCAGGCCGGTGCCGGGTGCGAATACACGCCAAAACAAGGCCCGAAGCTGGAAGTCCTCCAGGTCACCGCGGAAGAGATTACTTAAAGTACAAGCCTTCCCGCCGCTGCCAACGGATCCAACGCCGGAAAAGCCTGTGATTTTGCCCGTCCGCACCGGATGTGAATTCCGACAGCTCTCCGATGGGGAAGGTGCCGCGGGAATGCGGCTTTACCGGCTACATGGGCCGCGTGATTGCCGTTTGAGATTTTGCACCTCGTCATCCGTCGAGCTTCGGATTTCTCAGCCGGCTCGCGATTTCTCAGCTGCCTTCACGCGTGTTTCCCTCCGGCTCCGGACAAAATACGGAACCCATGACGAGTCAAATACTTAAGGATTCTGCCGAGAGCCCTTTGCGAGACGCCCAGAAAATCCTAGAATGGGAGGTTTCGCACCCCCAAAACTCCCGCGCCGACATCGTCGACCAGGAGGAGGGGGCGGATTGGTAAACGGACACACGATCACGGTTGTCAGTACAACTAGAAGCAGGGTGGTCTTCAGATGCCCAAGCAGAAAACCCACAAGGGAACGAAGAAGCGATTTCGTTTGACCGCGAGCGGTAAAGCGAAGCACCGTCAGGCGGGGACGAGCCATCTTCAGACGCGGATGTCACAGAAACGCAAGCGAAATCTGCGTGGCACTTCGACCCTGGACGCGTGCATGGAGAAATCCATTCAGAGGGCGCTGAACCACAACAGTCTTTGATGCCAGACGTCAGAAATTGCGAGCGGCGTCAGCGTTTTTGTGGGGGGCGTCCACAATTTGCACTGGCAGGCCTGATATGTCGCCGCGAAGGGTGTTCCGGCGACAAGGGTGTTCCGGCGACATTGTGCGGTGGATCGTGATGCATAGTTCGTGGTCGATGAACAGTTCAATTGTATTTGGCACTTGACACGAGGTGACTTTCCGCGTGCCTGGGCAGAAGAAAACGCCCTCGATCTTGTGAATTGAGGGGGCCCGATGGCACCGGACATGGGTGGAAAAAAACGATGAGAACGACGAAGGGATCGGCTCGGACACGAGCCAAACGCCGGATATACCGGGAAGCGAAGGGTTACCGCGGAGGGCGCCGCAACCTGCTGCGGACGGTCAAGGAAACGCTGATTCGATCCGGCGCTTATGCGTTTCGGGATCGGCGCGTTCGCAAGCGAGACTTTCGTCGTCTCTGGATCACCCGTATCAGCGCGGCCGTGCGCGAGCGCGGTTTGCGGTACAGTGAGTTCATCCATGGGTTGCACCTGGCGGAAATTGAATTAGATCGCAAATCGCTCTCCGAGATGGCGATACATGATGCGGCCGGGTTTGATGCTGTTGTTGAGCAGGTGAAGGCGAAGCTGGTCGCGTAATGCGAGGCCAAGACAAAACGCCTGCCTCGGTTCGTCCGGTTGCATCATTCTGCGCGAGTTGTGCGCCGATCGCACGACAAATCAACTCCAGTTTGAAATGGCGCGTAACCCATTGACGAAGAGGCAGGTGCGATCGCCCGACCTGTCTCTTTTCTTACTTCTTGAACGAGCGATAGACTCATGGCACTGGCCCAATTTCTGGAGCAGCTGGATGAGCTGGTTGCGTCGGCGACAGCCGCGCTGAATGCGGCTGACGATACGGCGGCACTCGAAGCAGTCCGTGTGGAGTATGTGGGCGCGAAAAAGGGCCGCTTGAAGACGGTTCAGAAATCCATGGGACAGGTCGATCCCACGCAGCGTCCCCTGGCTGGCAAGCGGTTGAACGACGTGAAAGCCCAGATCGAACAGGCTTTCGTCGCGGCCCAGGAGCGTTTGGGTGCAGACCTTGCCGGCTCCCGGCGCGGCAGGAGCAAACAGTTCGACTCGACGCTGCCCGGCCACGGCCTGCGGTGGGGGCGACTGCATCCCATCACCCAGACCATCGAAGAACTCAAGGAGATCATGGGGCGTCTCGGCTTCTCGGTGGCAGAAGGACCTGAGATCGAAGACGAATGGCATAACTTCGAAGCGCTCAATATTCCGCTGGAGCATCCGGCCCGCGATCCATTGGATAACTTCTACCTGTCCGCGGCTGGCGTTGCGGACGGGTCGTTGTTGCTGCGGAGCCAGACCAGCACGGTGCAAATCCGCGTGATGGAAAAGACGCCACCTCCGGTGCGGATCATCTCGCTGGGACGTGTTTATCGACCCGACACGGCGGACGCCACGCACTACCCGATGTTCCACCAGATGGAAGGATTGCTGATCGACTGTGCATGTGACGATGGCCGACTTGAAGAGCGTCCTGAGGATGTTTGCCACCAGCTATCTCGGGAGCGACGTTCACATTCGCTTCAGGCCGTCCTTCTTCCCGTTCACCGAGCCGAGCGTGGAGGCCGATTTCAGCTGGAACCAGCAATGGATCGAGTTTGGAGGGGCGGGCATGGTCGACCCGAACGTGCTGAGGGCGGTCGGATACGATCCCGAGCAAGTCACCGGATTCGCCTTCGGGCTGGGAGTGGAACGGCTCTGTATGCGACGGCATAACATCTTGGATATTCGGGATTTATACAAGAACGACGTCCGATTTCTGCACCAGTTCTAGTCCACATGAGGGCAGTTGTTGTGGCGTACGCGTCCTCGCGCGGCCGTCCGCAGTTGAGATGGCGGCACGCCAACCACAGCGTGAAGTGTCATGACGTTCTCGCCCGGGCCGCTACCTTGAAGGTCCCCTGGGCGAAACCCAAACCCAATAGCATTCTCGCAAACGCAGATCGAGCTGCACGATGATAGTTTCCTGGAATTGGCTGCAAGACTACGTCTCGCTGGATATGGATGTTGCCGAGCTGGAACATCGCCTGGCCATGGCAGGCCTGAATCATGAGTCGACGCAGCGGATGGGCGATGACCTGGCGATCGATCTGGAAGTGACCAGTAACCGCCCGGATTGCCTCGGCCATCTTGGCGTCGCTCGTGAAATCTCGGTGCTGTGGGACCGGGCATTGAACAAACCGGATCCACAACCCTCTGGCAGTGGACCCGCAGTGACGAAGTTGGCCCAGGTGTCGATCGTTTGCCCGGAGCTCTGTTCTCGGTACACGGCCCGGGTAATTCGTGGCGTGAAAATTGGCCCCAGTCCCGACTGGTTGGCGAATCGGCTGCGCAGCGTCGGGGTTGCGGTGATCAACAATGTGGTCGACATCAGCAACTATGTGATGCTGGAATGTGGTCAGCCGCTGCACGTGTTTGATCTGCAGTTGTTGCGCGGATCGGAAATTATTGTGCGTGAGGCCGGCGTGGGTGAGGAATTTGAGGCGATCGACCATCGCACATATATCCTCGACCCGGGTGTCTGTGTGATTGCGGACGCCCAGCGTGCGGTGGCCCTGGCAGGAGTGATGGGTGGCGTCGATTCGGAAGTATCGAGTAAGACAACGGACCTGCTGATCGAATCTGCGGACTTCGCACCGCTGTCGATACGTACCACGGCTCGCAAACTGGGACTGCACAGTCCGTCGTCCTACCGATTTGAACGGGGCGTGGATTCAGCTGGCGTGGATTGGGCCAGCCGCCGGTGTGCGGAAATGATTCTCGAACTGGCGGGCGGCCAGCTGGCACCGGGGGGCTGGATGTCGGTTCAGCGATCACGCCGCGTGCGCCCATTTCACTTCGCTTGAGCCAGTTGCCGCGCGTGCTGGGAATCGATGTTCCGGTGGAGCGAGTGCGCCGCATTCTCGCGCTGCTGGGAAACAGAGAAGTGGCCACCACTCAGGACGTCGTGCAAGTGATACCGCCCACGTGGCGCCGCGATCTCACTCGGGAAATTGACCTGGTGGAAGAGATCGCCCGCATCCACGGTTACGAGGAGATTCCCGAGGACGTCGGAGTTCCCATGGCACCGTCCCACCGCTCGAATGAGGATCGCGTTCTGGAGAAGATTCGGCATGTTTTGTCGGCAGCGGGAATTGATGAAGCCATTACGGCCAGCGTCGTGCCGCAACCGTGGTGCCAAGCGTTCAGTCCGTGGAGCGACGCACAGCCGCTGCGGAGCAGTACTGCGATGCTGAAGGGAGCGGACCGATTACGAATGAGCTTGATTCCCAGCTTGCTCGAGGCGCGGCGCGTCAACGAATCGGTGGCCAATCGCGTCATTGAACTGTACGAAACAGGCCGCGTTTATCTGCCTCAGCCGCAGGGATTGCCCCGCGAGCCGTGGACGTTGGCGGTCACGTCGGGACGAGGATTTCCGCGTCTTGAAAGGCGTTGTGCAGTCGTGTCTCGAGATCCTGCACATCACCCAACCGCTGGCCGTGTTTGCGGCTGATTTGCCGTTGCTCGAGGCCGACCAGCAATGTCGTTTGGAGCTTGGCAATCAGGTACTCGGCTATCTGGGGGAAGTGAATTCCCGGGGACTCAAACAGTTTGGCTTGCGCGCGGCGACCACGATCCTGGAAATGGACCTGAAGGTCCTGGCCGCCGCCGCCGATCTGGTACCCCAGCAGCATCCGTTGAGCGAGTATCCGGCCATTGCCCGGGACTTGAATTTGATCGTGGACGAGTCTCTTCAATGGGCCCCCTTGGAGGCCACGGTTCGTCAAGCAGCCGGTCCGCTTCTTGAGTCGCTGGAGTTTCAGGAAGTGTATCGCGATCCGAAGAAAGACGGCGCGGCCAAGAAGCGCATGCTCTTCTCGATCACCTTGCGCTCATCCGAACGAACTTTGACCAACGAAGAGGCTGACGCGATACGCAACCAGGTCGTTGCTGCCTGTGGGCACCAGCATCGCGCCGTATTGTTGGGCTGAGACGGATGTACGACACCGTTGAGCACAACGCTGCAGCCCAATTATACAGCGCCATTTTGAAGCGGTGGTCGTGCGTAACTCGTGTCTCCATAACAGACCTTCGCCACCGGGCTCGTCCCGGTGGTTCTACGTTTGCTGACTACTCTGGCGGCCAAAAAACGAACCTTCCCGCCGGCCATCGCCGCCACCGGCGGCGATGGCCGGCGGGAAGGGAAATCACGGGTGGCCGAGATCGACGGTAGTTGTCAAACGCTCTACCACCGGGACCAGCCCGGTGGCGATCAAGTCGCGTGCCAATGAGGCCTTCAGATGATCGGAAAAGTGGCCGAGGACGCGGTGTCGTACGACGTTGAGCACAACGCTGCACCTCAATTGATCAAGCTGACAAAGCACCACCCCGCGCGGGTGACTTATTCGCCTGTTCCCTGGTGCATGAAGTCGTCCGAAACGGTGCGATCGACGATGCGACCATACTCTTCCAGACCACGCCGCTGACCAAATTCGTGCCACGGATTGACGCCTTCTAGCTCGGGCATCACCTCGGTCAGTTGCTCGACCAACATGTGTGCCATGCGCCGAATCCCCACCGACTCGGCCCGATCGCGGATGGCGGCGGCGGTTTTCATCAGTCGCACCATCCGGGCGCGCTCCATGACTGGCTGCGACAGGTTTGCATCGGGTTCGACAATCAGTTCGGCCAGCGGGACGTCGAGCGCTTTCTGCCACCTGTGCAGGTCACTCAGTCGAATGTCCGTCGACTCCTGTTCCTGGAGCCGGAGCTGTCGAACATCGACTCCCGATTGGCGCGCGACGCTTCGCAGCGAGGCGCCCTGTTGCAGACGCACGGTACGAATGCGGTGTATATGCCCCCCGTTGTGGGTGGGCATTTCCTCCGGGTTGGGACCGCTCGCAATCACGTCGGTTGGAAGTGCCATGTAGTCTACGGTTGCCATCTTGCCTGTCCTCTCTTCCCGCTTCGTTCCGGTTTGCGCAGCAAATAACATTCCCTTAGATGCGCAGACAGGGGAAAGAGTTCCCGGAATATGAGGATTTTTCCGGTTTTGACGAGTTGACTGATCGCCGCGAGTCGGGTGCGGTGGCCCCACACGTGCCACGCGTGAATGTCGATTCGGGCAGGCCGGAAAGGTGCTCCCGCCGGGCCCATCAGCTAGAAGTGGGTACCGACGTGGCAGTCAGGAAGTTGGGGCGGGATGTATGGCTCACAGGAGCGTCCTGGCCCGTAGCACGAAGTCGGTCCAGGTCTTCAACTGCTTCGCGACGGATCATCTGGATGCCGCCCGGTGGCGTGGTTTGTGGTGTCTCGCGCAACTGTTCGCCCCACGTCGAGAGCCGATCCAGCAGGTCGGGACTCAACGATTTACGGGGCATTTCGGCGCGTGCCATGACCAGCTGGCGATCGTGACGCATGTCCCACAATTGTCGGATTTCGGTCGTCCGGATGGCGGCCGCCTCGTCCTGCACGAAAACCACGTCTCCGGTGGTCTGCATCATACCGGTCTGCACAGCCGCCGCTTGTCCTCCGCGGTCCTGGTGACGCACCACTCGTAGTTGGGGGTACTCAAGCGCCAGTTCGTGTGCGACTTCTTCGGTCTGATCGGTGGATGCATCGTCGACGATCAGGATTTCGAATTGCGTGGTGACATCGGGAAGGACTTCCAACAGCTTGTGCACATCGTTGGCCAGAGTGTGTTGGGCGTTGTGCACGGGCAGTACGACGCTCAGGGAAAGATCCACTAGATCACCTGCTATGTGTTCGAGGAGAGGATCAAGGTGCGTTCCTTAACGGTGTAGCGCTCCTCCGTTGCATACGGCAGTTGGTGCATCGCCGTGATCGCCACACATTCGCGGGCCGCGTCAAAGGGCTGGTGTGAAGAACGTCGTGCCGCTCCTCTCCGGTGTCGCTCTGGCCGGGCGGGGACGGTCGCGCGAAGTCCATTCTGGGAGTCCTGGACGCGGCTGTCTGAAGACTCACCGTATGCATTCATCGGCGATTGACTTTCACTGACTGAAGGGTTGTCCTCGAGCGTCCGAATTGTGCAACGCGTACCGCCCGCAGCGGTTGGACGAACTGCAACAATTCACGTTGGCGACGGGTACTGTTTGCAGCCGGCTGTGCCAACTATAGCGGTTGTCGAGTGAAACAGTTATTCTTGGTGCGGTGCCGTTTGGCGTTGGTTGTGGGCCGGATCTTTCTGAGACGATGACCCGCATGACGCGCGCCGCCGCATGTCGGCCTACATTTCCACGCCTTGTGACGCGAAGGATTTCGATGAGCCATGAAGCAAGATTCGCGGCGTTGCAACTGCCGCTGCCTCCGGCGCCCAAGCCGATGGGGTTGTACAAGCCGCTCATCGTGGTGGGGAATCTGGCCTACTTGTCGGGTCACGGTCCGCTTCAGGGTGATGGTTCCCTGTTAGTGGGCTGCGTGGGCGTGGACGTGGATCAACAAGCCGGATACGAGGCAGCTCGGCAAACCGGTTTGGCCATCTTGGCAACGCTGCGCCACGCTCTAGGCAGCCTCGACCGGGTCCGGCGCGTGGTGAAAGTCATGGGTCTGGTCAACTGCGTGCCGGGGTTCCACCAGCAACCCGCCGTGATCAACGGTTGCAGCGAGTTGCTGGCTGAAGTGTTTGGCCCGGACGATGGCGTCGGTGCGCGAAGTGCCGTCGGCGCTGCTTCCTTGCCCAGTGGGATGACCGTCGAAGTGGAGGCGATATTCGAGCTGGTGGCAGACTGAGTGTCGTGCCACGCCCTGCCCGCGATTGACTTGAATTGAGTGCGCATGCTTGTCCTCCTCGCACTGCTGATGTTCCTGGTGGCCATCGTCTTCTCGATGCTCGGACAGGGTGGGGGCGTGCTCTACACGCCGCTCCAAGTATGGGCGGGAGTCGAGTTTCACGTGGCGGCAGCCACCAGTCTGTTCTTGATCATGGTGGTCTCGCTATCGGCTTCCCTCGTATTTCGCCAGGCCAAGAAGATCGATTGGCCGCTGACGCTTGTGTTGGAGACGGTAACTGTCGTGGGCGGATTTGCTGGAGGGTTGTTTTCGGCGCGGGTCGCGGGCAGTTGGTTGAGTCTCTTGTTTGCGGCCGTCGTGTGCGTAGCGGGAGTCTTCATGATCCGCCTGGAAATCACGGGCGTACCGCGGTCGGTTCGGTCCAGTCGCCGATTCGTTTGGCGACGCTGCGTGGGGGACCAGGTGTACAGCGTCGATTTGGTGTTAGCTCTTCCGCTGTCGATGCTGGCGGGGCTTGTCAGTGGCATGGTAGGCGTGGGGGGCGGAATTCTCAAAGTCCCGTTGCTGGTTCTGTTATTGGGTGTCCCGCTCGATATTGCGATTGGTTCGAGTGCGCTGATGATCGGCTTGACTGCCGCCGGCGGTTTTGCCGGCCATCTGGTCAACGGACACTGGGACTGGAAGCATTCACTGGTATTGGCCGCCGCCGTTTTCGCGGGAGGGCAGATTGGCAGCCGCATTTCCGTACGCGTGGACAAACGGAAATTAAAACGAGGATTTGGCTGGTTCCTGCTGGTAGTGGCCGCGCTGATGTTGGTCCGTCTGTTTGTGACGCTGTAGTGGGCGGTGAATCAGGGGCGAATCAGCCATCCAGATCACATTCGGCCGCCTCGATTTCCATCGCCATCGGTGGCACGAACTTCGGGCCCTCACCTTCATCCAGACAGGTGGGGGTCTCACCCTTTTCCGTGGCACACTGCAAGGCAAGGTTGAGCCGTTTGAGCAGGTCCGACGCTTCATCTTCCGCGAATCCAATCGCCACACCTGCGGTCACTTTGAAGTCAATCGACAGGCCTTGATGGTGGAACCGCGTCTTTTCCAGCATCTGACGGATTCGCTCGACAGGCATCAGCGCGTCTTTTGCCGGCACATCATAAGAGAACCAGGCGAATTGTCTGGGACCGGTTTGCAGCACTCGTCGGTCCCGCCGCAACTGGGCGGTGATCTTGCGGTGGATGGCTCGGGTCAGCCGCGAACAGGTATCATCATCGAGCTGCATCTCGTCCATCGCGACATTCAGCCCGGAGATACTCGGAGTCTCATCGTTTTGATCGCTGTCGCGCCACGTATCGAGCTGATGGTTGAGTGTCTTTTCCGGCGGCTCATTGGGGTCGAACATCTCCGGCGTGGCAACGGAAAGCACGAGCCGCTGTGGAGGGGTGGCATTCTCCTGCGAGGACGGCGGAACATCCAACTGCGCGTTGGTATGCTCCGTCACGACGGTGGGCGTTTCGTGAATCGTTGCGGTTTCCACTTGCGCGTTCGGATCCGCCTCCGAGGCTGCCGGCGGTTCAGGTTCCGGTGGCGCCGCTGCGAGCTTCGTCACAAGCTGCAAATCGACTCGTTCCACCTTGGGTCTTCGGCCCGGGAGAACCAGGTCCAAGGAAAACGGCTGAAGGACAATAGCCCGGTCAACATCCAACCAGCGCCGCGGGCCGCGTCCCAGGAGCATGGCAGCCGCGAATCCGAGAAACAGGTTTGTCAGAGCAATGCCGATGATGACGGTCATGGCAAATGTTGCGCTGTACATGACTCGGTCCCTTTCCGGCACAGCATGTGGAGTCCAATTCCTTTAACACTACGCCATGCAACAGCGCCGCTGCCGCGAAGGAGACCTGCCGACACGAGAAGGCCCAACCACAATTCCGTGTGGCGGCATTGCTGGCGGGGCAACGCGGTTCGCCTGGTGAGTGCTCGAACTCGCAAGCAAGTCGCACCCGAATACGACGACGGTGTTCCCAACGGCTGGCTTCCGTCAGCGCGTAGTCACGCTTAAGAATTAGGGATGGGCCGAGACGAATGTACGACACCGCGTCCACGCGGTGTCGTCCCGCAGAGGTAGCCCATTTCGACGGGCGAGGAAGTCCGTCGTACACCGCTGAGAACAACGCTTCACCCCAATTTGTGCCGTTGACACGGCACTAGTAGCCTTGTGCACGCACAATCGGGGGCTGGCGGGCCGCGATATCGGGCAATCGAGCGTTATCTTCTCCCTGACGTCCCGCCAGATTGATATTGTTCGACATGTCCCTCTGCTGTGCTTCTTCCGCCAGTTGCTGCAGCAATGCTCGAGTCGGGTGCTTCACCACGATCACGCGGCCACCGCCATGGGGATCGTCTTTGGATCGTACAATGACGATGACTTCGTCACATTCCGAGGTGACGACCGATGCGCCTCGTACGCTGGGATTGGGCGTTGAGAGAGGCACAAGTGAGACATCGCTGTTGGGAGCGATGCCGTCAAAACCATCCGACCGTGGTGTTGTCGCAGCTGTGTAGGGAGCCGGTTGCGGATCGAGATAGATCCGTTGCTGGTTAATGCTGGTGAGTGCATAGTGGAGTGTCGGCAAAGCGGCGAAAATGCCGCGATCTTCCTGGAGATCGGCGGCATTGCAGATACCGATGATACGTCCGTCGGCAGTGAAAAGTCCCCCGCCACTACGGCCCTGCACCGGGTGTCCGTGGATCTCGATATTTGGCGGGCCGTGATAGCGATCGACGGCCGAAATCGTGCTGACTCGTACTGTCGGGTTGGCGCCGTGGTCACAGCCGATACTGAAGATCGGTTCGCCCGGGCGGGCGTGATAGTCCGTGGAAGCAACGCGAATGGGAGTCACAGGGACATCGGGACGGATGCTGACCAGCGCGAAATCGCGGTTTCTCCGATTCGTACGACAGCAGATGGCCGGGCACCGGGCCTTGCGTACCGGGAGCAAATAGCTCGACGTAAATCTCCCCTTTGCCTTGGGATTCCCGGAAGATGTGACCACAGGTCAGCACCAGCGCTTCGTCGCCGTGCAAATCGATGATGGTGCCCGTCCCATGCGACTGCCCGGTATCATCCACGACGCGCAGGCGTACGGTTGCCTGCAGAGCAACTTGGTGGATCTGACTGGTTCCCGCGAGGTCGGCTGGGGCCGACGCTCCGCGACCGGTCGGAACAGGCCGCTGCCGCGTCGGCTGATTTCTCGTCGCCGGACGATCGTTACCTGTAACATGGACTGTGCGCGTGACGATCGATCGGCGCGGATGTCAAGGGCGTCAGGGATGGTGATGGGACAGACTGGGGATCGGGGGATTGCCCGCGTATGCCCGCATCTGCCGTCCCCCCCGAATTCCCGATCCCGACTGTGCCGTAGCCTGCTTGCCGGAACATCTGAACCAGTCGGTCATAGCTGGTGGCGCCCACCACGCGGTCCACTTCCTGGCCATTCTTGACCATCACGAAGCAGGGAATCGGGCTGACGGCGAAGTGCCGAGCGAGATCGGGGCTCTGGTCGACGTTAACGCGGCGTACCGGGTACCCCGCCTCGTGCAGACGCTGGATCGTCGGTTCCATGCTGCGGCACGGAACGCACCAATCGGCGCCGAAATCGAGAAGCACAACGTCGCTGCTGCCGGCGAGCGCAGCAGCCAGCACAAACGCGTGAAGTGACACCATCGTTTCCCTCCATGGATTCGATGTGCGAGCGAATTGTGGCCCGGTGCGGGCAGCAGGACGCACGGTCCTGCTCTCGGCGAAATCCAGCGATCCTTGCCGAATTTCGCGTACCGGGAGTGATGGCCTGGGTCTAAGGCTGCGACACTTTGGCGAGGAATGGAAAATCTTACAAGACCAGTTTTTCCAAATCGCTTGTGGCAGGTCGCCTCAACCCCGTCAACGAGCCCTCAATAACAAGACGCAACGCAAAGATTAGTAGAGAGTTGTGATAAATAACGCCGTTCCCGGACGCCGTTCGTCCGCAACGAGAACACCAAGCGAGTGCAGATGTCGTGCCACACGGCGAATCGGTCCTGGTAGCGGCGCGTCGCGAGAAAGTGAGATTTTCGCCCTGGTTTGCTGCGCGCCTTGCGACCCGGGTGAACCTGCGGCGATCTGGGGGCGTCACTATCATCGTGGTGGTGGCTCGACCCGCCCACGGCGGTCACACTGCCCCGCATTCACGCCCGTTGTGTGTCTGTACTACAATGTCCCGATTGCGCAACGCCTGCACCGCGCCGGGCTGGCTGGGAGATCGCGTGAACCCGCCTGACGCCAACCCTTTCTCTCGATCGGACTGATGGAGTGATCATGTCGCAGCGAAAACTGCTGGTGACCGCCGCGTTGCCGTACGCGAACGGTCCGATTCACATCGGCCATCTGGTCGAGTACATCCAGACCGATATCTGGGTGCGATTTCAGAAGCTGCGCGGCCATCGCTGCATCTACATTTGCGCGGATGACACGCACGGAACGGCGATCATGATTCGCGCTCGGCAGGAAGGGCGCAGCGAGGAAGAACTGATTGCCGAAATGCAGCAGTCGCACCTGCGCGACTTCCAGGCGTTCGACATTGAGTTCGACAATTACGGCAGCACGAACAGCGACGAGAATCGCCAGTTGTGTGGCGAAATTTGGCAGGCGCTGCGGCAGGGCGACCTGATCGTCGAAAACGATGTCGCTCAACTGTTCGATCCCGAAGCAGGTACGTTTCTGGCCGATCGCTTTGTGAAGGGAACGTGTCCCAAATGCGGGGCGGCGGATCAGTACGGTGACAACTGTGACAAGTGCGGCAGCTACTTATCGCGCGACGGATCTGATCGATCCGGTCAGCACGCTTGTCGGGAGCCAAGCCCGAATTGCGGAGCGAACGTCACCTGTTTGTCAAGCTCGACAAGCTGCACGATTTCCTGACCGAGTGGACGCAGTCGGGCGAACACTTGCAGCCGGAGGTAGCCAACTACTTGAAGGGCCACTTCCTGAACGAACCGCTGCGCGACTGGGATATTTCGCGCCCGGCACCGTATTTCGGCTTCGAGATTCCCGACAGTCCCGGCAACTACTGGTACGTCTGGTTCGACGCACCGATTGGCTACATGGCGTCGACCAAACAGTGGTGCGATGCGCATGGCGAGGCGTTCGACGATTGGTGGCGCAGCGACGATGTCGAGATCCACCATTTCATCGGCAAGGACATCACGTACTTCCACACGTTGTTCTGGCCCGGCATGCTCAAGTCGGCCGGCTTCTCTCTGCCCGACAAGAGTGCACATCCACGGCTTTCTGACCGTGGGTGGCGAGAAGATGTCGAAATCGAAGGGCACGTTTGTCATGGCGGACACGTACGCCCGGCATCTGGATCCCAGCTATCTGCGCTACTACTACGCCTCGAAGCTGGGATCAAGACTTGACGATATCGATATGAATCTGGATGAGTTCGTCTCCAAGGCGAATGCCGATCTGGTGGGCAAGGTCGTGAACCTGGCCAGCCGCTGTGCCAAGTTTGTCCAAGCGACGGGCTTGTCGGCGGCCTATCCACGATGACGGTGGGTTGTTTGCCAGGGCAGCTGCCGCCGGAGATGATATCGCCGCCGCGTACGAAGAAGGCGACTACAGCCGAGCCATGCGGCTGATCATGGAATTGGCCGACCAGGCCAATCCGTATGTCGAATCGGCCGAGCCGTGGAAACTGGCCAAGGACCCGGAGCAAGCCGACCGACTGCAGGATGTCTGTACGGTGGCGCTGAATCTGTTCCGGCAACTGGCCATCTACTTGGCGCCCGTGCTTCCGCGGCTGGCTCGGCAGACGGCTGAATTGCTTGGCAAGCCAATCGAGCACTGGGATGAATGCAAGGTCCCCTTGACCGGTACGCCGGTCGCCCCGTTCAAGCACATGTTGAAACGTGTCGACAAGAAGGATGTGTTGAAGATGATTGAAGAGAGTAAAGACCAATCGGCTGAGCTGGCGAGCTGCAATCCAGCGGCGCAGCGGCTCGAGCCAAGGCGCTGATCGACGAGCCGCTGGCGGCTGAGTGTACGATCGACGATTTTGCGAAAGTCGACTTGCGGATCGCGCGTGTGCTGTCGGCCGAGGATGTGCCGGAGGCACGCAAGCTGCTCAAAATCACGGTCAGCCTCGGTGGAAACGAGAAGCGGACGGTGTTTGCCGGGATCAAGCAGGCGTACGAGCCGGAGCAGCTGGTGGGACGCCTGGTGGTGCTGGCGGCCAATCTGGCCCCGCGGAAGATGAAGTTCGGCACCAGCGAAGGCATGATCCTGGCCGCCGGGCCGGGGGGCAAAGATGTGTTTCTGCTGGGGGTGGCAGAAGGTGCCCAGCCGGGACAGCGCGTGCATTGAGTTGGTCCGGGGCCTGTAGAACGCTCTGCTGAAGGAACCGTTTCTTGAGCCAGCCTGAACTCCGCGTTCTCGAGTCTGTCGATCCTCGGGGCAGCGGTCTGCGCGTGGAGTTTTTTCGTGTTGGCTGTCGCTGGGCGCACCGCGTGTTGGGCGTCGAAAAGGGTGACTTGGTTCCCCTCCTCGAGTCGGTCGAGGGAGATGACAGCCAGTCATTTCCTCCCAGCCCGGCACTCCAGCAACTGGTCTTGGAAGAACGCGATACGGGACTGATAGTGGCTCTGCTGGTGGGTATGGCCGGCAAGAACCATTGGTCCGTCTGTGCCGAACAGCTCCCGGGCACCTGTGGAATTCGTTTTGACGTGGCTTGTCGCAATCAACCTGGAGGTGCCGGCCAACTGAGTAGCAGGTACCGGGCTCTGGCGCCGTGGCGGATTGCCGCGGGTGCCGATGCCCCATCCGCCGAGGTGGGAGGAAACCGGTATTCTCTTTCCGCTCCGTGCGTCCGATCTCCGGAAGCTGCTTCCCGCATTCTCTTGCACGAGGGCCAGATCCTGCTCCAGCCATCGGTCATCTCGGACGCCGGGACCCAGCGCTGGTGCTATGAATTGGGGCGAACTACGCCGTGGCCTTGATTTAGTGATGCGGGACCGCGAAAATACGGCCTTGCGCGGAGAGTCGGGAGGGCTTGCACTTTGAGCAACAAACAGGCTGGTTATGGTTTTTGATCACATCCGAAAACTGCAGCAGGAATACACGGATCGATTCGTCGTGGTGGATGAGCAACGTCCCGAACTGCGGCGATTCAAAGGACTGACCGGAACCGTCAAAACGGTGAATATGAGTGGTCGCGCACTGGTCGAGTTCCATGGAAACAACAACGTCGGTTGGTACGACATTGACATTGATTATCTGCGGGTGATCGACCAGCCGCTGGCCGAGGAAGAGCCGGCAGAACGTCCCGCTGCCAGACCGAAAGCCTCGAAATCAGCCACGGCGAAGGCTCCGCCAGCCGAACCTGCATCCGTGAAAACGCCCTCCCCAAAAGCCGCGCCTGCCAAGAGTGGGGAAGAGAAGTTGTCGGTCGACGATATCCTGGCGGCGGCTCGGTCGGGAGCGGGCACGGCCGCGCCGGCCAAAGCGGCCCAGGCGCCCAAGAAGGCACCTCCAGCCGATGACACGAAGGGGATGAGTGTCGAGGATATCCTCGCTGCCGCCCGGGGGAAGGGTGGTGCGGCGAAGGCCCAGCCCAAGCCCACGGCTGCGAAGCCAAAGCAGGCTGCCGATACGAAAGACAAAAGCGTTTCCGACATTCTGGCCGCTGCACGCGGACAGGTTCCCGCTGCCAAAACGCCAGCCAAGCCGGCGGACTCCACTCCGCCTCCTACGGACCCAGATGCGAAAAACATGAGCGTTGCGGATATTCTTGCCGCCGCCCGTGGACGGGCGCCGGCCGCCAAGACACAGCCGGACACTCCCCAGTCGGTCAAGCCTCAGTCGGCCGATCCGAAAAACATGAGTGTAGCCGATATTCTGGCTGCCGCTCGTGGCAAGGCGACGCCGGCGAAAACGCCAGACAAACCGTCGCCCGCGAAACCGACTGCCGCCGCCAGTTCCAAACCAGCCATTGATCCGAAAAGTATGAGCGTTTCCGACATTCTCGCGGCAGCTCGGGGACAGGCCCCCGCGTCTGGTGCCGTGGAACCGGTGACCCCGAAGACGGAAGCCGAAACCGAATCCGAAGCTCAGGAATTGAGTGTTGCCGATGTGTTGGCTGCCGCCCGTAAGCCAAAATCCGCTACCGACAGCCCCAACCTCGGCGATGCGTTGGAGGCGGGGAGAGCCAAGAAGGAATCGGTGGAGCCGCCGGCAGCGAAGTCAGCGAAAGAGGCCAAGTCGATGAGCGTAGCCGACGTTCTGGCAGCCGCACGCGGTGAAAAAGCGGCCATCGCGACCACGCCTTCCGACGTGTCGGCAACCTCTGGCACTCCCGAGACACCAGCGCCGCCCGCATCAAGTCCCGAGCTGGCTCCCCCAACTGACCACCAGGCCGATGACGCACTGCCCACCGATATCGCCGGCATCATTGCCTACTGCCGTCGCGTGGATGCAAAGTCGTGAACGACCGGTTTCGGAACTGGACGCGCTGAGCGTTAAGCTCCGGTTTCCACTGGGCCAGTCCCTCGCTATTTTACAAGTCCCATTGGAGCGTGCTGAAATACTCGCCCATGCGTCAGAAAGTAGGTCCCGCTTGCCGAGCGGGACCTGGCAACGGTTGTCGGCGACTTCAACGGGGAGGGAGTGGCAGATGATTTGCCGCTTCGAGGTCCCGTCCGGCAGCCGGGACCTACTTTTTCAGAAGTCTCCGTTGGGCTGGTCACAGTGGGATCACAACTGGCAAGCTGCACGTCACTCACACCAATCTGCTGCGCTCCGGCGGGCCTGTCCGTCGGGAGTAACGAATTTGGTTCTGATGTAGTGGGAAAGTCACCGCCCCAAAGTCGTTAGCAGCGTTGCCTCACATCCTCTCACACAACCTCTCGCCGCCTCAGCTACCGCTTCAGCCTCCATCGGCATTTCCTATTCGATGGGCAACGGCTGCTCGCTGGGCACTTCCTGCAGGTATATGCGTTGGGCCTCCGTGTTCTGTACTTCAACCTTCGTCGCACCGAATCTGAAGAAGAAAATGACCATAGCGAGCAACGCCCCTGCGAGTAGCCCGGCGGCGCTCAACGCAATCAGTAAGATCCAATTACGTTGTCTTCGATCACTCTGCGCGTCACTCCAGGATTGGCTTGTGGCGTCCGCAAACAGCTGTCTTGTTTCGGGACGCTGCAACAGGATGAGCGCCCAAATGCCGATCGGAAGTGTGACCGGCCAGAACGCGGTCAGTGGTGCAACGGCAGCGATGGCACCGGTCAGCGCTACGGGATGCGACTCACGCTGCAGCATGTGCACGCCTCCTCTGAGTTGCAGCAGGGATATCAGAACAGAAAACAGCATCGCGTACGGCCAGAGAGTTGGATATCCCCCAGTCCAGAACAACAACGCCGACGCCATGGAGAGCATCGCATTGAACACGCCCAAGATGATCAGTCCGATGCCCGGCATGCGGAGCGAATTGATGGCCTGCTGTCGAGACGCGAGCACTGGCTTGACCGGTGCGATTGGCATGCCGACCGGCCCAGGTGCATGCAATGCCGCAGGGCCGAACCGCCGCCGCAGCGCAAAAGCGACTTTCGTTTCTTCCCGCCACATGACGATCATTCCCCAGATCCCGACGGGCAGACCCAGCCAGAACCACGGGTGGATCGGCAGCGAGGCGAGCACGCACGCGGAGATTCCAGCACCATAGGCGTCGAGCCGTTTCATCTTGGCGGCACCAAGAATGATCATTATTGCCACGACTAGCTGGAGGACGAGCAAGGACGCTGCCAGGGCGAGAAATATGCTCGCCCCGGAATCCAGCCGCTGCACGAGTCTCGGTGGCACTTGGTCCACATTCGGCTGTAACCATACTTCGTCGCCCTCCGAGGTGCGCATCTGAACCATAGGTTCGGCGGGCCGAGCCGTGGGGGCTCGCGAGATGGTCCAAAATTTCACCAACAGCAGAAGCACTATGAGTAGCGGCGTGAAACAATTGAGAATGCCAACCAACTGTAAACCGGTGGCCGGCCCACGCACAGCTTGTGCTGTCTCAGCCGGATCGCCGCGATGATGTGCCACCGGCGGTCGGCCCGCGTCTGTGTGAAGAGACGGACCCGAGCGCATCGCCGTCGATCACCCGCCGCACCGATTCGACCAAACGCTGTGCCAGCGGCACGTCTCGCTTGGCGACTTGCAGTATCGCACGTCCTTGCTCGGCGCTCGGCACGTCCTCCAAAGTTCGTAGCTGGTCGGTCATGATCTCGACCGTGTTTGTCAGTCCGAACCAGCTCTGTATCAACTGCACCGAGACAATTTCACAGAACGGTATCGCTACCGTCTTGACCCCCGAGCTGATGTATCCGACAACGTCATCCTTCACCTGGTACTCGAGGATCAGTTGCTGGTCGCTGAGCCGCATGCTTCCGGTTGCCTTGGCAAAGCCTGCGTAGAGTTCGCTGATAGTGAAGGGGACACGCAAACGCCGGGTCTCATCCGAAGTGCTGGTGGCCGGTCGCGCGTCGGATCGGCCAACGGCAGGCGGGCTGCTGCCGGCTGTCTGCACGGCGGTCTTGACTTCACTGGCCTGCTGGTACCGCTGGTTCGGCTCTTTCTCGAGTGTTTTCAGGACGACCTGGTCCAGGTCTGCGGAAACATTGGATTTCCGCGACGGAGGGGCGAAACGACCCAGCGGCAGCTCGCCGGTCAGGAGTTCATAGAAGACGACGCCTAACGAGTAGATGTCAGCGCGGTGATCTACTTCCAAGGGTTTCTCAAGTTGTTCGGGAGCCATGTAGTGCGGTGTGCCCATGACCTGTCCCGTGCCGGTCAAGTTCAGCGTGCCGCCAGGACGCCCCAACAATTTGGCCAACCCGAAATCGGCAATCTTCACATGGCCCCGTTTGTCGAGTAACACGTTCTCCGGCTTGATATCGCGATGCACGATGCCCTCGTCATGGGCGTACTGCAACGCCTCGCAGATCTGCGGGACGATCGCCAAGGCCTGTTCAGGGCTCAATCGATGCGCTTGGAGTGATTGACGCAGATTGACGCCATCCACGTATTCCATCAGGAAATAGAAGTAGCCATTCGTCTCGCCAAAGTCGAACACCATCACGATGTTCGGATGGGTCAGTCGCGCCAGGGCGCGTGCCTCGCGGGTGAAACGTTCGGCAAACGCAGGATCCCGTCCCACCTCGGGTGGCAGTACTTTCAGCACCACGATCCGATCGAGTGTCTTCTGACGTGCTCGATAGACGGCTCCCATCCCCCCCTGCCCCAAGAGGTCCAGAATCTCCAGCTGCGGGAAATGCTCCGCTAACTCCTTCGGGGTCGGTGCCTCCGACCGAGTGCCCGGTTCGCGTGTCGGCTGTTGGCCCCCGGATCCAGCTTCCCGTGGCTCGTCGAACCCCAGTGCCAGCATGCACTTGGGACAGACTCCATGCGGCATATCTGCCGGTAACCGATCACCGCATTGGGGGCATATGCCAGGAGCAGCCATGATGGTCAAGTCCTTCAAGTGCAAAAAAAACACGGGGTTGGACGTCTATTATTAACCCAAAATGCGAGCCAGGTTACACGGTTTCTCGAGAAGTCTGCCGGATTCGTCCGCCGCCGGCTCGCTGACCGGTCAGGTGCACCCCGCTTTGCTGGGCGACGGCACCCGCGGTTTTGCCGCACACGGCGCGTTGTCTGTAGTTTTGGCGACGGAAGCGAAGACAACTTCAGCTAAGGAATCAGGGAAAAATAACTTCACCTTGTACCCTCGCCCCTGTGGGGAGAGGGTAGGGTGAGGGGTTAGAGAATCTGGAAGTTATTTTCCCTGATTCCTAAGATAGTAATTGGACAGCGGCACTTTCCATCTTCAACCTTTATTGGCACCGGCTTTATCGCCGCCGGGCTTGTCCCGGTGGTAGAGCGTTTGACAATTACATCAGCGGTCTCGGCCGGTTGGTTCGTTTTTCGGCTGCCAGAGTAGTCAGCAAACGTAGATCCACCGGGACGAGCCCGGTGGCGAGGGTCTGCTGCGGAGACACGAGTTACGCACATCCATCGCTGCAAAACGGCGCTTTACAGGTGAGGTCTACCGTTCTTCGTACAATTGCCTGTTCTGGGGGCTGCACGCCTGGGCCGTACCTTGGGTCGAGAAAACCGACAATCATGGCTACCGATGATTCAGGTCACGAAGCAAGTTCGCGGGGTTCTCGTCGCTTTGCCACGACGCATTGGAGTGTCGTCGTTACCGCGGGCCAGGGATCGTCGCCTGAAGCACGCCAGGCGTTGGCCGAACTGTGCGAGGACTACTGGTATCCGTTGTACGCCTACCTCCGCCGCCGTGGCTTTCAGCCTGCTGAGTCGCAAGATCTGACGCAGGGGTTCCTGGCTCACATGTTAGAGAAAGGCACACTGCAGGCGGCTGCACAGTCGCGGGGAAGATTTCGCTCGTTCCTGCTCAGTTCGCTCAACCACTACCTGTCCCATCAATGGCGATACGATCAAACAAAGAAACGGGGTGGAGCGTGTCGTACCATCTCGTTGGATCTGGCTGAAGGTGAGCGCCGTTATCACCTGGAGCCGGCGGATCCACTCACGCCAGAGAAGATATTTGAACGCCGCTGGGCCATGACGTTGCTCGGCAAAGCTGTGGACGCGCTTCGCGCCGACTATGAAAAGGGGGGCAAACTGCATATCTTCGACGCGTTGAAGTCCTTTCTCGGCCGCGGGGAGAGTTCGGTGCCGTACCACGAGATCGCTCGGCAGCTGGACTGCACCGAAGGTGCCGTGAAAGTGAATGTGCACCGGCTGCGGCAGCGATGCCGCGAATGCCTGCGTCGCGAGATCGCTCAAACCGTCGCCTCGCCGGATG
Source organism: uncultured Planctomycetota bacterium (assembly GCA_963700575.1). Classification (GTDB taxonomy): domain Bacteria; phylum Planctomycetota; class Planctomycetia; order Pirellulales; family Pirellulaceae; genus JAJRVM01. The sequence goes on from CAVOYC010000027.1 coordinate 35,931, forward strand.
AAATCAACGAAGAGCTACAACATCTGTTTCAGGCCGTGCAGAGCCAGTAACGCAAGAGCAGGTGTTGCAGAAACGCGTGCGGTCAGTCAGGACACCGCGAGCATGCGCTCGAGCGCCACGAGTGACCACTTGGCGGTGGCTTCGTCTACGTGGATCGTATTGACGGGGGTACCGGCCGCCAGGTTCTCCAGACTCCAGCAGAGGTGGGCCAGATCAATGCGGTACATGGTCGCACACATGCAGACGATCGGCGAAAGAAAGTGAATTTCCGGCCCGGGAACTCATTTTTCAGCCGCTGGACCAGGTGCAATTCGGTGCCGATCGCCCACCTGCTGCCTGCCGGAGCGTTCTCGAATCGTGGTGATGATCTTCCCGGTCGGAGCCGGATACGTCGGCCAGATCATTGACTTCCTGCGGGCACTCGGGGTGCACCAAAATCTGGATCCCGGGAATTGTTCAGCGGAATTGATGAACGTGCTCGGGCCGAAACATCTGGTGGACGCTGCAGTGTCCTTTCCAGAGGATCACCTTGCTTGCTGGAGCGATTCTTCGTCGTGGCCCCCCAGTTCTTCCGCATACGGATCCCACACAGGCATTTGCGTCGTTGCTGATTCCCATTCGAGTGCCGTGTTTCGCCCCAGATGCTGATCGGGGAAGAAACAGCACGCGGCTGGCTCGCGAGAATGCCCATTTCGAGTACGGCCGCCGCGTTGCTGGACGTACAGACGATGCCACCATGGCGACCACAGAAGGCCTTAAGACTGGCAGCCGAATTGATATAGGTCACGGGGGTGACATCGTCCGTGTCAAGGATCTCCCCCAGCTCCTCCCAAGCAGCCTCGACTTGCTCGATCGCGGCCATGTCCGCCATGGAGCAGCCGGCAGCCATGTCGGGCAGGATCACCGCGACGCGCTGAGCACCGCGCTCGGCGAGTTTCTCGGGGCGATTCGCCAGAATGTCCGCCGTCTCGGCCATGAAATGCACGCCGCAAAACACGATGGTGCGGCACTGGCTGTTGGATGCCGCCATCTTGCTCAATTGATAACTGTCGCCACGCAGATCGCTGAACGCGATCACGTCGTCCTGCTGGTAATGGTGTCCCAGAATCAACAGCCGGGAACCGAACTCGCCGCGCACGACATTGATGCGGCGGGTGAGAGTTTCATTATCCAGCGGTCTGTAATCCGCTAAGTCGAATTTGGATACTTGGCCGGAGATCGCGCTCATCGATGCCTCGATTTCGTAGCTGGCAATCGCTATTTGCGTGAGGGGGCAGAGCGACCAACCAAACAAGGAAAACGCCAGCAATCGAACGGCTCCTGTTGGTCGCTCAAGTCATAACTGCGCGTCCTGCGCGGATCCTGTACAGGATGACTGTCTTGGAACGTACTCGGAAGCTCAGCAAACGTGGCCGCCGCCTTCGTCGGGAGGTGTAAAGTCGGCGTGGCAGAGCAGTGGGATTGGACCGCCCAATCCACCGATTCACAACCTGTTTTTTCGCCGCGCACGGGTGTGCACCGATGCCCACTTCCTGTGCTTAGGATCGACGAAGCAATAGCTGTCATATTGTCTCTTCTCCCCCACCGCGAAGCGCATAGCGGGGGAGAGGATAAAGGCGAGGGGCAAGAAAGAATCTGCCAGTTGTTGTTTCGCCGATCCTCACCTCAGTATTATACCGGTCTGGAAATGGGGTCGGAAGCGAACGGCCCCCTGGCTTGGTGGGTCATGCTGTGGCCGAGTGAGCGGGCGGGGGTACGAGCGATGTGAGGTTCTTGGTCTGTGCTTGATCACTGGAGACAGAAGAATCAGGACAAACTCATCAAGACCTGCCCTCTGGACTGGAGAAATGCGGCGTTGTGGTAAAGATTACGGTCCTGCGGGACGACAATAATAGCGTGTATCGAGAGTCTTTCGCCACGACGTAGGCTATTGTACCGCCACCCCATGGCGACGATGTCGCAAAGAGGGGCAGGCCGGCGCGGACCACCAGATCTATGCACAAGCCGACTCCACTCATCTCTTCCGGTTCGGGCGACGGCGCTCAACGTTCCTGGCTGCAGGGCTTGCCCGACTATTCCCGCAGCTTGCTGAAGATCACGGTGCCGGTTACCGTGACGTTGGCGACCAGCAAGCTGCCGGTACGCGAGATTCTGGAACTGGTCCCGGGTTCGATTCTCCAATTCGAAAAAATGTGTGACGAAGCGCTCAGCCTGGAAGTAGGTGAACACCGAGTGGCAGAGGGGGAGACCGTGAAAGTGGGCGACAAGTTCGGACTGCGAGTCACTTCGATGGTGTTGCCCGAGGAACGGTTCCACTCGGTACGAGGGCAAGGTCCAAAGGCAGCATCTGGTGACGCGCCTCCACCGGCAGATTGACCGTCGCTAGGGAAACTTTGCGATTGCGTCGCTGCCAGCCACTCTGTCGCTGCCAGCCACTCTGTCTTGAGGTGCTGGATCTGCCACTTCATCAGCCAGCGCAAATAGTTCGCTCAGCGACAAACGCAATTTGTCACGATTCTTGTCCACCTGCCGATTGATCTGGGCCAGAAGGCGGGCACGTGAATCCTCGATCTCGTCTTCCAGCACCTCGCGTACGCTGGCGCTGAGTTGCTTCACGAGCGGGCCATCGAGCTGGCTGATGTGACGCATGCGGAAGTCCTTGATCTGGAGATCGGCCTGCCGAACCACCGGGTCAAACTCCAGGCCAGGTGGCATCGAGGATGTGTCGAGGCGAGTTGCCAGGTCACACTGCATCGTGAGCCGGATGTCCGCGTCCGCCTCCGCGCTGAGACTGATCAGCTGGACTCCTTGCTGCCATTGAGAGAGTCGGCCGAACGTGCGCACCCGTGCATCACAGAGAATCGTAAAAGCTCAGCCGATTGTTCGGTAATCTACGAACGTGCTGCAGTCGAACCTGGAACTGCTGTTGCGGGTCCAGTAATTCAACGCGGTATTTGGTCCATGTTCCGTGGTTGACCGATCTCCTGGTGCGGTGTGTTTTGATGCGTAGTCCCTCGCGTTTGATGTACAGACCACGCATCACATCTTTGGTCTTGCCCCAGTCTTTCTCATTCTCATAGTTGTGCGGAATCACAGTCCGCGTGAGATCTGTGATCAGTCTCTGCAAATTCTCGCTAATGGGGAATGCATCGGCCTGGCTGTCAACAGGCCGCGCAAGGACTGCGGACGACTGGCAGGCCAAAGCCAGCATGAGGCAGGCGATTTGCAGTCGCACGAAGGGCAAGAGATCGATCATTTTGAGTCAAGTTCCAGCGAGTCACGCTCGGCCGGGGATCCGAACCGAGCGGTAGTTCGTAGTTGATTCGAGGCCCCGCCACCGCAGGTCTATTCTCGGTGGTTTCATTGAGAGATTTCGATCCGCAGTAGTCGTTCTTGGGTCGACGCATGCGTCACATGCCGGTTTTTCCCGGCTGTGACGAGCCGTCGGCCACCTGTCTTCGTTCAGCGTCTTTCACTTGTTTCGGCCCGACGGGAAGCCAAGTTCAGGCAAACTGAGTTGGCGCGCCTCACCCTCTCACCCCCACAGGGCCGCGGTGAGAATTGTTCGCGCACCGGCGATGGGTCAAATCGAGCGAGATCCCCTGTCGATAATTTGAGAGGGGAGCTAAGATAGACGCTTTCGGTGGTTTGCCAGGCGCCGCTGCAGGGTGGCCGTATCGTGTGGCAATCGCATGTTCTCTCTTGTCGCGCAGCGCAGCACGTCGTGTCATGTGGTAGATCGAGATGATCGTGATCATCGACAACTACGATTCGTTTACGTACAACCTGGTCCAGCGATTGGGCGAAATCGATGCATCGCTGGACATTCAGGTCTATCGCAACGATCGTATCACGTCCGGCGAGATCGAATCGCTGGCCGCCCAGCCATTTGATTATTTCCCCCGGTCCCTGCACGCCGAAAGAGGCGGGAATATCGGTGGAGTGCGTGCAGCGGTTCGTGGGCCAGTTGCCGATACTGGGCGTTTGTCTGGGGCACCAATCCATCGGTCAAGCGACGGGCGGGGAAATCGTTCGCGCGCAGGAGCTCATGCATGGCAAGACGGACTCGATCCACCACGATGACCGAGGGCTGTTTGCCGGGCTTCCCAATCCGTTTGTCGCGACTCGTTACCACAGTCTGGTGATCCGGTCAGGGACCGTTCACGCTGATTTCGAAGTGACTGCTTGGGCCACCACTCGGAAGGGCCAGCGCGAGATCATGGGGGTCCGGCACAAACGGTATCCGGTGGAAGGATGGCAGTTTCATCCGGAGAGCTTTTTGACCGAGTGCGGTCATGAGTTGCTGAAGCGATTCCTTCGACAGGCCAAGACGCCATGATCAGCATTTCGGAAGCCCGCGCCTGCATTCTCGAGCGGGCGTGGAGGAACCCGCCACGGCATGTGCTGTTGCACGAGGCTGTCGCACACGTCTTGGCGGAGGATGTCGTCAGCGACATTGACTCGCCCCCGCACGACAAGGCGCTGGTCAACGGTTTCGCGCTGCGGTCGGCCGACATTACCGCCGCGGGGGTGGAGCTGGAAATCATTGAGAGAATTATGGCCGGTGGGCTTCCGACCCAACCACTTCGTTCCGGCACGGCAACGCAGATCATGACCGGGGCGATACTTCCGCCTGGCGCGGATGGCGTGGTGATGGTTGAGCAAACAAGTGTCGATAATGCGTCACAACCAGAGCGAGTGAGGATTGAAGCGGATCGCGTGGTACCAGGACAGAATATCATGCGTCGCGGAGCGGCCATGATGCGCGATAGCGTGGTGCTTTCGGCCGGACACGTTGTGCGACCTGTCGATGTCGGTTTGTTGGCTGAAGTCGGACGTGTTCGAGTCGCAGTGATCGGTCCACCCAGCGTGGCGGTTCTGGCGACCGGCAACGAGTTGGTCGCTGTGGACCAGTTTCCTCGCGCGGGCATGATTCGAAACAGCAACGGTCCCATGCTCTGTGCGATGGCTCGTGCACACCGCGCACGAACGTGTGATTTGGGTATTGGCCCGGATGATCAGGATTTGTTGCGACCGCTGATCGAACGCGGACTGACGAATGACGTGCTGGTGGTCTCCGGCGGTGTGTCCGCGGGAGTGTTGGACTTGGTCCCTCACGTCCTCGAGAAACTGGGGGTGCAACGGCTCTTTCACAAGATCCGGCTGAAACCTGGCAAACCGATGTGGTTTGGCGTATACGAAGAGCGTGATCGGACTTGCCTGGTGTTCGGGTTACCAGGCAACCCGGTGGGCAGTCTCGTTTGTTTTGAACTGCTGGTCGCCCCGGTTCTGCGAAAGTTAGGGGGAGTTCAGCCGGCGGTTCGGTCGTCCCAGGAGGCGACTCTGACGGCGGCGCACGACCACGACAGTGATCGCCCCACGTACCATCCGGCGTATGCCCAGCGTCAGGAGGGGGGGCGGATCGTGGCGACGCCCGTTTCCTGGAAGGGATCAGCCGATCAAAGAGCGATCGGTGTGGCGAATTGTCTGATCTTGCTTCCGTCGGGTCGTCACCGGTTTGCCGCGGGCCATAGTGTGGAACTCGTGATGTTTCCGGGTGACAGTCCGCTGTGACACACGTTGCGTGGCCGGCGCGAAGCATGCCAGGCCCAGAACGTGTCGATCCTCACGCGGCGACAGCGGGGCCGAGAAATTTGCCAACCGAAATGTGCGGATACGAAGCAGTAGGAAGTCCGAGTTCTCCCGCATCGGTCTTTTTCGGCGCCGCAGGTCGCGTTACACTGCGGTGCTTAAGCCGCGCGGGAAAAATAACTGCCAGATTTGTTAGCCCCTCACCCTACCCTCTCCCCAAAGGGGCGAGGGAACAAGGTGAAGTTATTTTTCCCTGATTCCTCAGGGCGGAATGCTCCTGGCTCACGGATGCAATGCATGCCCATGACACGACCTAACAGGAACGCTCGTCGCCGCGAACGAGCAACCGGCAATCCGTCTTCGCAGAGCGGGAGAACGGGGACGCCGTCGCAGTCCGCTCGACTAAGGTCGCTTCGTGACTCGTCCGGGGCAACCTTCGCGGGGGCGCTGTTGGGCGGAATCTTGCTCTGGATGGCCCTGCCTCCGCTTGGCTGGTGGCCGATGGGATGGATCGCGCTCTCTCTGCTGGTTGCCGTTGATTCGGCAGGAGAAGCTGGCGGGACGAAGGCCGTATGGGGCCATCTGGTTGGCTTCGGTAGTCTACTGGGTGGTTGTCATGCAGGGCATTCGCTTGGCTCATTGGGCCAACTACATCGGCTTGGCGGCATTGGGCTGCTATCTGGGCATTTATCTACCTCTGTTTGTTGCCATCGCACGCGTTGCTCATCATCGCTGGCGCGTTCCGTTGATGGTTGCCGGTCCCGTGGTCTGGACCGGTGTTGAGTTGGCACGCGGTTACGGACCTCTCGGCTTTTCCATGGCGCTGCTGGGGCATTCACAGATCCAACTGCCGCACATCATTCAGATCTCGGATCTATTCGGGGCGTACTCGATCAGTTTTCTGGTCATGACTGTTGCGGCAGGTGCCATGACGATGTATCCGACAAGGCGACGCGGGTGGATGTTGTGGCCGCTGGTGCCTATGTTTTCGCTGGTGTTCATCACGCTCGGATACGGCCACTATCGTTTGCGGCAGATTCCGCCGGGCAGCGAGCGACCGCCGGTGCGCGTGGCGATTATTCAAGGCTCCATAGATACGGTATTTGAAGACAATCCGGAACGTCCCAGAGAGATGTTGGATCAGTACAGCGACCTGACCCAAAATGCCTGCGAGCAATATCAGGCTTTAGATCTCGTGCTCTGGCCAGAAACCATGTTCCCCATCGAAGATTTGGTGGTCGAAAAGGGAGCCCTGCCACAGATCGATCCTCCGTGGGACCTGGGCATCATCGAGGATGTACAAAGCGTTTTCAGGCACCATGTAGATGCTCGAATTCGCGACTGGAATCAACGCACAAACAGTGCCGCGACCGTACCCCGAAAAGCTACCAGCTGGATTTTCGGTGTCGCCACCTGGCAATTCGGAGACTATCCTTCGCGGCGTTACAACACGGCGCTGATGGTGGATTCTCGGGGCACGATCTTGGGACGCTACTACAAAATGCGACCGGTTATTTTTGGAGAATACGTTCCGCTGGGAGAGGTTGTTCCAGCCCTCTATCACCTGTTCCCGCTACCCAACGGTCTCACCTCGGGGTCTCGGCCAGTGTCGTGGGAGGTGGCCGGTTTGAAGGTAACGCCGAGCATCTGTTTTGAAAATACGATGCCCCACTTGATTCGCTGGCACGTGGCCGAGTTGGACCGTCGCGGCGAGCGGCCAGACGTACTGGTGAACTTGACCAATGACGGTTGGTTCTGGGGTTCCAGTATCCTGGACATGCAGCTCAACTGCGCTGTTCTTCGCGCAGTCGAAATGCGGCGGCCGTTTCTGGTGGCCGCCAACACCGGATTCTCGGCATGGATCGATGGCAATGGCACGGTGCGAGCGAAAGGACCACGACATGCGAAAGACACGTTGCTGGCCGAAGTGGTGCCTGACGGGCGGACTAGCTGGTATGAGAAATGGGGAGATGTGCCGCTGTCGTTGTGCGTGGTTTTCTCTTTGATCATGGCCGTGACAGAGCTGTGCTCCCGGTTGCGCCGGCCCGAACGTCCCACGTCGAACGTCGAATAGAGGTGGACCAGGGGACCAGAATTCACGGCCGGCAGTCGCGAGTGGCGTGCTGGGAATCGGCGCCCGCCTGGCGCTACCCTTCAGCCTGACACGTCAGAGTTCTCCCGTCTTTCATTCAAAGTTCGACGTTCGACGTTCTCTCTGCCTCGCCATATCTCTCACGTCCCCCTCAAGGATCTGCGAAAGCACAGATGTCCAGCGAGACAGTATCGGTTCTGGGTGAAGCGTGCCCGCTTGCCGCGCCCCATTTGGGGCTGTCGCGCCTTTGGTGGGTGCGTGAGGGGGTCTCCAAAACGGCCCAATCGATACGACCCTCAGGCGGCCCAAATCTTTTGCTGACTTATTCTTAGGTCACTTCAGGGACAGCTAGGCGCCAGCCTGACTGCTGTAAGTGCTTGCCGGCTAGGAACTAACGGAAGCCCACGGCCGGCCTGAGGTTTATCTATTTCCCTCAGCTCCCCAATTTTGTGTCAAGTTCGTTGACAGCGGTAAAACGGCGAAATTATACTGAGTGGACTGGCGTCGCGCTATATGTCCTTTCACTGTCGTTGTTTGGGTGCGGTGAAGCTGGTGCCGGACTGAGAACATCCAGATCCGGTGGACAGTTTATCACCATCGCTCGCAGGCCACATTCGTGGCGGGTCAGATTGACGTAAGGGAAAACATGCCATGACGCTGCTGGGCAAGATTTTTACCGGACTCATCGTGATGATGAGCGTGCTATTTTTGGGATTGGCGATCTCGGTGTACGCCACGCATGTGAATTGGCGAAGTTGCCAATCCGATCCCGGGTTTCCAGCAGCAAGTGGACAACGCAGGAGGACGTGAACCGCCAGCTGAAGGAGCGCGAGGCCGACTTGACGGCGGCGATTGCTCTGGAGCAAGCGGCCCGCCGTTTCGCTTTGGCGGCTCTGGAGACCAAGCTGAAGGCACGCTCGGACGAGTTGGAGCGAGTGCAGCAGGAGTTGGCCAAGCTGACGGCGACGGCGGGCACGACGGCCAGTGCGCTGGTGACGGCTCAGAGTGAGTTGACCACCATCACCGCTGAGGTCAAGGCTTGCGCGACGAAGTCCAGGCGGCTCAGAAGGATGCGGACGGGAAGTTTCAGACGGTTGTGAAGTTGACCGACGAAGTCAATCAGATGCGGCGTATCAAGGCAGACTTGGAGAATCGTCAACGACCGCTTGCAGGATCGCTTGGCGGCCTTGCGGGATGCGATGGACAAGCTGGGGGTACACGTCGATATTGGCCAGGACGGAACGGTTCGCACCGACGTCGATCGAATTCCGCCGAATGTGAAAGGTGAGGTGGTTGAGGTTGGTGAGAAGAACCTGATCGAGATCTCGGTTGGTGGGGACGATGGTATCCTGGTGGGCCACACGCTGGATGTCTATCGTGAAGGCGCCTACTTGGGCAAAGTGATTGTGTTGAAGACATCTTCTGACCGAGCGGTGGCGGAGATTATTCCGGACTTCAAGAGAGGCACAATTAGGAAGGGTGACCGTGTCGCAACCAAATTCAGCTAATACGCGATGATAGTGAAGTCGTTCAGAAGCAGCAGTTGAACGTCTATACGGTGATGTTGATTGTCGCGTTTTGTGCCATTACCATTGCCTGTCTGTTGCTCTATCTGGAGCTGCGACGATGGGGCTCGTTCCCCTGGTGGAAGGCGGAAAGCGGTGCTGCGACATCGTACATTTATCAGACCGAAGATCCCCCGTTGCCGGTGGTACGTCTCGAGTCCGACGCGCCGCCGACGTGGCGCCCGGTTTGATGCGAGCCCGGCTTTAACGCGAGGCTGGGGCGACGCGGGACATCAGGTCCTGATTTTGTCATCCGTGCTGTTGCTACATTACCAGCGCTCGACCTGAACGGGTCGGGCGTTTTCTATTTGGCGCGGGGTCGATCGGGGCGGAGTGACCGGACGGCGATCAAGTCGCCTGCGGGTTCTGGCCCTGGGCTGCGGACGCCTATGCGCAGGATCGCGGATACCGAACCGCGGTCGATCGGCAGCGCGATGGCATCTTGATGCATCCGATCCGTGGCCTGCGGTTCTCCTCCGCGGCGCGCCGGCGGACGAGGCGGCGGTGGGAGACCTGTCGCGCGTCCCGGCCGGTCATGTTCGAGGGCGCCGGGCAGCGAAGACGGTCCGGTCACGGGTGCCGTGGCGACCCACGTCCGGCGAGTGGCCTGTCAAACTCGGGATTCCCTGTGCAAATCGCTTTGTGGCAAGACTTTGCGACAATCGGACCGGTTGTGGTTCAGCGTCAAAATTGCTATACTCGGCGGTGCGAAGCGGGGGATCGGGACGTAACGCGGAAAGCATGATTGTGGGGCTTTTTGCGTTGTTGAGGGTCAGTTGTGCCCGCGGTGACGGTCGCCGACAAGTTTAGCACTTCAACGCGCGCTCGAGCGAATCCCAACAGCCCGCCCCGCCCCGAGACGGGGTCGCCGTCTCGGGGTTCAATGATGCACTGTTAGAAAGGATGCCCTGTTGTCCTCCGACGATCTCCCTCCTGACGACCCCGACGAGCCTGACGTGACTCGTCCGGTGGACGATGACGATGACGATGGCGGTCACGAGAACGGAAGCGATGGCGAACAGCTGGTCGTCTTGCCGATCGAAGACGAGCTGAAAGAGAGCTACCTGACGTACGCGATGAGTGTCATCGTGAGCCGCGCTTTGCCTGATGTCCGTGACGGACTGAAGCCGTCTCAGCGGCGGATTCTGGTGGCGATGAACGATCTGAACCTGGGTCCCGGCTCCAATCGCGTCAAGTGTGCGAAGATTTCGGGTGACACGAGCGGCAATTACCACCCGCACGGCGAGAGTGTGATTTATCCGACACTGGTCCGCATGGCTCAGGAGTGGAACATGAGCCATGTGTTGATCGACAAGCAGGGGAACTTCGGTTCCATCGCCGGGCTGCCACCGGCGGCCATGCGGTACACCGAAGCGCGGCTGTCGCCGGTCGCCGCCATGCTGCTGGACGATCTCAAGCTGGACACGGTCGATTTCATGCCGACGTATGACGAAAGTCGGATGGAGCCGACTGTGTTGCCGTCGAAGTTCCCCAACCTGTTGGTCAACGGGGCGCAGGGCATTGCGGTCGGCATGGCGACGTCGATTCCGCCGCACAATCTGCGCGAGGTCTGTGATGCGCTGATCCGCGTGATTGACGAGCCGAGCGTGTCGATCGACGAGTTGATGGACATCGTCGAGGGTCCGGATTTTCCGACGGGTGGAGTGATCTGTGGCCGCAGCGGTATTCGACGCGGCTACTACACCGGTCGCGGCACGGTCGTGGTCCGTGCGCGGGCGCGGATCGAGGAACGCAGCAAGGGACGGAGCCGAATCGTGGTCACGGAGATTCCGTACCAGCAGTTTCGCGATCGCGTGATCGAGAAGATCGCCGCCCTGGTGCACCAGGGGCGTATCAAGGGGATTTCGGAGATCCGCGATGAAAGCGATCTGAAAGAGCCGGTGCGGCTGGTGATCGAAATCAAGCGGGACGCCGATCCGGAAGTGGTGCTGAACCAGCTCTACCAGTTCTCGCCGCTGCAGGATTCCTTTTCGCTCATCTTCCTGGCGCTGGTCGACGGCAAACCTCGCGAGCTGAACTTCAAGGAACTGTTGGAGGAGTTCATCCGGCACCGGATGACGGTGATTCGGCGTCGCACGCAGTTCCTGTTGGCCAAAGCCCGCCGTCGCAAGCACACCGTGGAAGGGCTCTTGCTGGCCTTGGCCAACATCGACGAGATTATCCGTATTATTCGCCGTTCACGAACTCAGGCGGAAGCGAAGATTGGCTTGATGGGTGTGGAGTGTCCGGCGGCCATGATGCAGCGAGCGCTGGGCGAGCGGGGGTTTGCCATCTTCCAGGACGAACGGGGCGAGGCGGATACCTACACGCTCACGGCGGTGCAATCGGACGCTATTCTGCGGATGACGTTGGGGCAGTTGGTCAACCTGGAGCAGGAGCGGCTGTCGGACGAACATGCCAAGTTGCTGGACGAAATCACCGGGCATCTAGAGCTGCTTTCCGACGATGACAATATCCTCTCGATCATCAAGGATGATCTGCGTGAGATCCGTCGTAAGTTCGGCCAGGATCGTCGCACGGAGATCAGCGGAGAGGAAATCGGCAGTATTGATTTGGAGGATCTGATTAAGGAAGAGACGATGGTCGTCTCGATCAGCCATCGTGGTTACATCAAGCGCACACCGGCCAGCGTCTATCGAGCTCAACGACGTGGCGGCAAAGGACTCAAAGGCGCGACGACTGAAGATGAGGATCCGATCGAGCATCTGTTTATTGCCAGCACGCATGCCTATCTGCTGTTCTTTACCAGTAAGGGGAAAGTCTATTGGCAGAAGGTGTACGAATTGCCCGAACTGGGGCGTGAGAGTCGGGGGCGGGCCATTGTGAACTTGCTGAACCTGGAAGGGGACGAGACGATCACCGACTGCCGAGCGGTTCGGGATTTCGATCTGCCGGGCCATTTCATGATGATGGCGACGCGCAAAGGCCTGGTTAAGAAGACACCATTGGAGGCGTACAGCCGGCCGAAGCGGGGGGGCATTATTGCCATCAAACTTCGCGACGACGACGAACTGGTCGACGTGGTGGTGACCAAGCCCGGCGACGAGGTGGTGCTGGCAACTGGCCGTGGCATGGCCATCCGGTTCAGCGAATCGGACGCCCGCCCCATGGGACGCAATACGTCAGGCGTGAAGGGCATCGCCCTGCAACGCGACGACGAGTTAGTGGGGATGGTGGTGGCGGATCCGGAAGCCACCTTGCTGACTGTGTGTGAACATGGCTACGGCAAGCGCACGCCCTTTGGCGTCGGGGCTCTGACCGATGAGGTGGATGAAGAGGACGCCGTTTCGGCCGCCCGTTACCGCACCCAGCGGCGTGGAGGCAAGGGGCTGCGCGATATCAAGACGACCGCCCGGAACGGACGGGTGATCGGCATCGCCCGCGTTGACGACGATGACGAACTGCTGATGATGACCGCGCGCGGAAAGATCCAACGGATCGCGGTCCGAGAGATCAGCACGATTGGCCGCAACACGCAAGGGGTGCGCATTATGACGCTGGGCGACGAGGACCTGTTGGCGGCCGTCGTGCGCGTCCCGCAGGAGGAAGAGGGCGACGAGGAGCTGGCCAATGCGGTGAGCGTTTCCGGGGTCTCCGGCGGTGTGTCCCCTGTTGACGCTGCGGTGCGCCCAGAGGCTTCCCGGGGCGATCGACCCCCTGACGACGCGCCACCGAGCGTGCCAGACGCGTCTGACTTGCCCAGCGGTCAGGAGGCTGATCCGCCGCCCGCCGATCCGTCCGAACCCGAGGCGTCCGACTCAGAGCCGCCACGGGAGTAACCGTTCTGCGAGTTCGTGTTGCTCGCTTGTATTGACTCTTTCTCCCCCAGTGCGGGCGTTAGAGAGGCAGCGCGAGGTGACACCGAAGGCACTTGAATTCCCCTCACAGCAGGAGACTTTTGCGTGACGAAGCGAGCATTGATCACCGGCATCACCGGGCAAGATGGAGCGTACCTGGCAGAGTTTCTGTTGAAACACGGCTATGAAGTCCACGGAATGGTACGCCGGTCAAGCTCGGAGAACTTCGAGCGTATCGGTCATTTGCGAGACCGACTTCAGTTGCATCAGGCCGATCTGCTGGACCAGCTGTCGATGGTACGGCTGGTGGAGGAAACCAAGCCACACGAACTCTTCAACCTTGCAGCTCAGAGCTTCGTCCCGACGAGCTTCGATCAGCCGCTGTTGACTGGTGAGTTCACCGCGCTGGGCGTGACCCGCGTGCTGGAGGCGATCCGCACCGTTGATCGCTCGATTCGGATGTATCAGGCGAGTAGCAGCGAGATGTTCGGATCGGTCCGCGAAGAGCCGCAAACGGAGAACACGCCTTTTTGGCCGCGCAGCCCGTATGGGGTGGCCAAAGTTTACGGTCATTGGATCACGGTGAATTATCGGGAGAGTTATGACATTTTCGCCTGCAGCGGGATCTTGTTCAATCATGAGAGTCCGCTCCGCGGTAAGGAATTCGTGACACGCAAGATCACCGACGGCGTGGCCCGTATCAAGTTGGGGCTGCAGAAGGAACTCCGACTGGGGAACCTGGATGCCTTGCGCGACTGGGGCTTTGCCGGGGATTATGTTCGGGCCATGTGGATGATGCTCAACCATGACACGCCCGACGACTATGTTGTGGCCACTGGCGAAAAGCATTCGGTCCGTGATTTTGCCCGAATTGCCTTTGAGCACGTCGACCTGAATTGGGAAGACTACGTGGTTGTCGATCCGAAGTTCCTTCGACCGGCGGAGGTCACCACTTTGTGCGGCGACTGCACTAAGGCCCGAACGACCCTCGGATGGGAACCGGAGGTGTCGTTCCACCAGCTGGTGCAAATGATGGTGGATGCCGACTTGAATCGCGTCAAGAAGGAAATCGTGTGAGAGCACTCGTCACCGGAATTACCGGCTTTGCGGGCCAATTCTTGGCGGAACATCTTGTCGCTTTCGGCGATCAGGTATTGGGGTCGACGTTCCAGGACCACTGGAGTGACGACATCTCGGAAGAGATCCGCAGCGACGTACCACTGTTCGAGTGGAATCTAGCAGAACCGATTTCCGACGAGGCTCGACGCCGGGTGCTCCAATTCTCTCCCGACGGCATCTACCATTTGGCCGCCATCAGCGTGCCAGCCGAATGTGGATCGGAAGAGCCGAGCGAGCTGGCGCATGCGGTGAATGTGGGTGGCACGCGCGCCGTTCTGGAACTGGCTCAGTCGCTCGCGGCACCTGCGCGCGTTCTGATGATCAGCAGCGCTCACGTCTACGCGCCGGTTCCGCCGGATCATCCGTTCGTCACCGAAGAGGCTCCCCTCGGACCGCGGGGAGCTTACGGCAAGTCGAAGCTGGAGGCGGAGCGGATCTGCGAGCGGGCGGCGGCGGAGGGACTGGATGTCGTTATCGTGCGCGCGTTCCAGCACTCGGGGCCCCGCCAGTTGCCAAAATTCATGCTTCCCGAATGGGCTCAGCAGTTTGCGATTCCGGGTGACACCCCGATTGAAGTTGTTACGCTCGACAGCCATGTCGATCTGAGCGACGTGCGCGATGTCGTAAGGGCCTACCGTTTGCTGATGGCCGAGCAGGTATCTCGAAGTGTCTATAACGTGGGTAGTGGCAAGTCCGTGCGCAGCGGCGATGTGTTCGACCAGTTGGTGCGTCTCACAGGACGCTCGACGGGGGCCGTCGAGCGCGCCCCGGGGCCCCGTCAGCACCCGATCGCCGATATTTCCAGATTGGCCCGGGACACGCACTGGCGGCCTGAGATCCCACTGGCGCAAACCATTGCCGATACGCTGGCCGATTTTCGCGGCCGAATGCAGGCAGACGACCGGCACAACCCTTGATCCCAGTCGCGCAACGCGTGACGGATGATTCGTGCGGAAATGTCCTTGATCCTCTCCCCCGCGATGCGCTTCGCGGCGGGGGAGAAGAGACAATACGACAGTTATTGCTTCGTCGATCCTAAGGACTCGTCCGGAAATAAGTTACTGGTTCCGCTTCCCTCTCCGCCGCCCCGCGGAGCGGGAATAGCGGGGGAGAGGGTAGGGTGAGGGGCGATAAATACGAAAACTTGTTGCCGGACGAGTTCTAATTTGTTCTTTGTCGGTCGCCCAGAAAGTGGCGGATCTGGACCTCTCGCGTCTCCCAAGGGAGGGTCGAAATATGCCATACTTGGGGTTCTTCTGCGCGACACATTCGCAGAAGCCAGTTTTTCTGGCAACCGACGAGCGACCATGCCTGGCGGGTCGTTCGAGCCGAGCGGCAGCTCGTAAGGGGTTCGCGGTCCTACCTCGTGGGAGTCTCCATTGGACCGATTCCTCGCACAATCCTGCAGGTGAAGGATGAATCAATGAAAATCGCGATGGTGGGAACAGGTTATGTCGGACTTGTGACGGGTACCTGCTTGGCTGACAGTGGCAACGAAGTGACCTGTATCGATATCGATGAGGCCAAGATCGAGCAGCTTTCTCAGGGGAAGCTCCCCATCTTTGAGCCCGGCTTGTCCGAGATGGTGCTGCGCAACGCGGCAGCCGGCCGGCTGCATTTCACCACGCAGATGGAAGAGGGGGTCCATGCGGCAGCACTGGTGTATCTGGCGGTGGGGACGCCCTCGGCGGAAGATGGCTCGGCCGATCTGTCGGGGTTCTGGAGCGTGATTGATCAACTGGCTCCCTGTCTGTCGGCCGATGCAGTGCTCGTGATCAAGAGCACCGTTCCGGTGGGTACGAACGCCAAAGTGCAGGAGCGGCTGCAGCAGAAGACCGGGCGGGCATGCGACGTGGCAAGCAATCCCGAATTCCTCAAGGAGGGAGCGGCGATCAATGATTTCATGTTCCCCGATCGAGTGGTGGTCGGTGTCCGACGCGCGGAGGTCGGCGATATCCTCCACGAACTTTATGCACCGTTTCTGCGCACCGATAAGCCGTTTCTCGTCATGTCCCCCGAAAGTGCCGAGATGACGAAATACGTCGCCAACGCCCTGCTCTCGACCAAGATCAGCTTCATCAATGAAATGGCCAACTTGTGTGAGCGGATGGAGGCGGACATCAATGACATTCGACGTGGCATCGGGCACGACCAACGCATCGGCTTTGCCTTCCTTTTTCCGGGTGTCGGGTATGGTGGAAGTTGCTTCCCGAAAGACGTGCGGGCGTTATCGATGATGGCCCGCAACTTAGGTGTTGATCCTCGTATCATGGACGCTGTGGATGATGTCAACAATCGTCAGAAGCTGATACTGGTCGATAAGATAATGACCTACTTCCAGAGTGATCTGAAGAATAAGACTATTGCCCTTTGGGGATTGGCGTTCAAGCCTCGTACGGACGACGTTCGGGAAGCTCCGGCACTGGTATTGATCGACCGACTATTGGAAGCCGGGTCGCGTGTGCATGTCCATGACCCTGAAGCCATGGAGAATGTCCGTGAGGTGTACGGCGACAAACTGCTGTACGGCGTCCATCCGTTGGATGTGCTGGTGGGGGCGGATGCGTTGGCAATCAACACGGAATGGGGCGAGTTTCGCAATCCGAATTTCTTGGAGATGCGTAAGCGGATGGCATCTCCCGTGATTTTTGATGGTCGAAACCTGTACCATCCGAAACAGATGGCGGCGGCCGGATTCACCTATCATTCGATTGGTCGCGCCACGGTCGCTCCTGCGTAGTCCCTTGGCCCGACGCCATCGGCATCTCGGTCGTACATGCGGCCCGCGGATCAACCCCGCGCGCTGCGCGTAGCGGCGGAACTCGGGTTCTTCCAGGAAGACCGCATGTTGCGGGATTCGGAACATCAACCTGGAAGCGGGCCAACCGAATACTGCCAGCAACTGGTTGAAGCGTTCTTCCGTGCAGGACCCCACCACATCAACGAAGACGACCCGGTCATCTCGGTCGTAAAGACAGCCATCAAGCTGCCACCGGGGATCACCGCGGGGTGCTACCCAAACGAAAGCTCCGTCCGGTTCGGTGAACATGCGGGGGAGCTTTTCGAGTTGCTCTCTGGCCTGTTCGAAGCTGACCGCCATGGGGAGCGTCGTCTGGAGGGCATCGAGTCGCAGGATCGAATACGCGTCTCCCGCCAGGAAGGCAGGTTCGCAGACGTTGATGCCGGCGGGACGCGCGTGCAGTGCGGCGCGAAGTGTATACATGTCTTGTCTCCGTAACGGACCCGCGCCACCGGGCTCGCCACGGTGGCTCTACGTTGGCTGACTATTCTGGCAGCCGAAAAAAGGAAACTCATGGGTGGCCGAGATCGACGGTAGTGGTCAAACGCGTTACCACCGGGCCCAGCCCGGTGGCGACAAAAACCGTGCTCATAAGGCCTTAAGATGATCCCAAAAAGTGAAAATGGCGCTGTTCCATTCGAGTCGACAGGGCACTAGTCCGATGCTTCCGGGTGCATCAGCTGCGCACGAAGCCAGTCAAGATAGCTCGGGCTTCCGGCGACAATGCTCACCGCGATGATCTCGGGCTCGTCATAGTCATGCATCTCGCGGATCCGCTGCTCGACCTGCGCGTAGAGTCGCCGGACGGTCTTAATGACGCAGACCCATTCCTCGGCCTGCTCGACCTTCCCTTGCCATCGATAGACGCTCGTAACCGGCCCGCTAATCTGGACGCAGGCGGCCAGCCCATGCGCGACCAGGTCTTGTGCAAGAGCCAGCGCCGACTCGCGTCGGTCTGTTGTCGTCTGCAATTGGATCACGTCGTCCATCCGGTTTTTCTCCTCAGAATCGGCAGAATCGCTGCGACCAACCAGGGCGTGCCGGTATAGGCGTCCTGTGGGACCGCCGGACTTTCCAGTCGTCTGCCCCAAGCATCTACCTCAAACATTCTAGGGCGGAGACTCCCAGGCTTGAAAGCGGAGCGTTTGGTCGTTCCGTTTGGTCCATTTTTATCAAGATCATGGAGAATCGCCCAAAATTTCGTCGGTTCTATTGGGGGGGGCACGCGCATTTTGTCACGCAGCAGCCTATGCTTTTTATGTATTCGCGTCGCTGTCTTCTCAACCGAGCGGAATTCCGAGCACCAGGTGAGACTTCCATGCCATGCGCCCAAAGAGATCGCGGCACGGACGCGGTTCGCCGGAGAGTCTTGGCGATTACCTCAGTTGAATTGACCGGGCTGCCGATCACCCGATGTGGTCCAGCGGGCAGCTGTCGTGAAATGGGGATGAGGAGGAGCGGTTCTTTCGTGCTACCGATCGATCGGCCATTCGTTCGGTTCCAGCATCGCACCAGCTGTTACAAACCATGACCACGAATCTTGAGCTACTGATGCAGTCCACGTGGCTACTTAGCGGGCAAGTCGAGGAAGGCGAGCCCGTGCGGGACATTCCGCTGAATCAGTTGCCCTTTCGGGTGGGACGTCGCTCGGATCTGTCATTCAGGATTCCCAGTCCGGCTGTCTCGAATTTGCATGCCGAAATCATTGAACGCAATGGCACCCTGGTGCTGAACGATTTGGGGAGCACGAACGGTACGTTCGTCAATGGCCAGCGGGTCCCGGTCGAGTCGCTTATTCATGAGGGAGATCTGATTCAATTCGCGAACGTCGTCTTCCGTCTCAAACGGCAGGACGCGCATGATGGTGCGGACACCTTGCAGGGCGAAAACTGCGACCGAGCCATGGCACTGATTCAGTTCGATCGACTTATGAATGAACGGGCAGTAGTACCCTTCTTTCAGCCGATTGTCCGCTCCTGTGACAGCCAGGTGGTGGGGTACGAGGTTCTGGGACGCAGCCATCTGTTCGGGCTGAAGACACCCGTGGTGATGTTTCAGGCCGCGTCACAATTGAATCTCGAGTCGGAGTTGAGCCGGCTCTGTCGTTGGGTTGGTCTGGAGGCGGGCAGTCAGTTGCCTGATCCCAAGCGACTGTACCTCAACACGCATCCTTCCGAGATGGCTGATTTGGACATTCTGCTGCTCTCGCTACAGGAGATTCGTGGCGCTTTTACCGACCTCCCCGTGACCTTGGAAATCCATGAGTCTTCGGTAACCAGCCCCAGTGTGATGCGTGAGTTGCGGGCCAGGTTGGATGAACTGGGATATCAACTGGCCTACGACGACTTTGGAGCCGGGCAGGCGCGGCTGGTCGAATTGATAGAAGTCCCACCGCACGTGCTCAAGTTCGACCTGGCACTGACCAAGGATATTGACCAGGCTCCAGCCCAGCGACAACGCACGTTGGCCAGCCTTGTGCGCATGGCGAAAGAACTGGGAATCCACCCGTTGGCTGAAGGTATGGAAACGGAATCTGAAGCCAAGACCTGCGTGCAGCTGGGCTTTGAACTGAATCAAGGATTCTTCTACGGCGAGCCCGTACCGTTCGAGAAACTGGTGGGACAGTAGACACCTGCAGTTCACTGCTGGAGAGGGTGGCCCGATTTCGCGTACAATGCGGTTGCGGTGAAACAGCCCGCACCGTTCCTTTTGGCGACCCGCCCTCGAATTCCGCACAGTTTTGCCGTGCGCTTCTATCTGGGTAATCCGCTCGTATCCTGCCGAGTGGGCTTGCCGATCTGTACTCGCCGGCCCAGATGTGTGACCTACGGCGAGGAGAATGAAGATGTCAAGTCCTGTGATTCGGTCGGCGTTGTATCTGGCGATCGGGTGCGGCATTTTACACGCATCGACTGCGATCTGCAGTGGCCAGGCAATGGAGGAACTTGCCAGACCCAAGGAGGGGCGCAGTATGCGTTCCACCTCGACTGCGGTTGGTGAGAAAGGCGAATATCTTCACGGCAATGCCGACAATTCCCGGCTCGCGTCGGGCGCCACCAAGGTGGTGTTGGATGCACGGGGCCCCGGCGTCGTCACGCATATGTGGTTCACGTTTTTGGGTCCTCAACGCCAGACTTGGGCACCAGACGGTTCGGCGAATCACCAGGAAATCCTCTTGCGGGTCTTCTACGACGGCCGGGACCGTCCTGCGATCGAGGTTCCGTTCGGCGATTTCTTCGCCAATTGCTTTGGCCAACGGACAGAGGTCATCAGCGTGCCCGTCGTCGTTGAAGATGGAGACTCCTACAACTGCTTCTGGCGCATGCCCTTTCAGAAGTCGATTCGGATAGAAGTTGTTAACCAAAGCGACAAGCAGCTGAATCTGCTTTACTACAACATCGACTGGATCAGCCAAGAATCGTTGCCCGCCAATACGCCCTACTTCTACGCTCGATATCACCAAGAGTATCCCGTCAAGAACGGTGAGGACTACGTCCTGTTGGAGACGAAGGGAAAGGGGCACTATGTCGGAACCGTGCTCGCCGTCCGCACGCGCAGCCCGTCCTGGTTCGGAGAAGGTGACGAGAAGATCTACATTGACGGTGAAGAACAGGCGTCGATCTGGGGTACGGGAACCGAGGACTACTTCCTGTCGGCTTGGGGTTTGAAGACGACCAGCACGCCCTACTTCGGCACGCCCTATTTCGACCAGTGGGGAATTATCGGAGGGCACACGGCAGCCTATCGCTGGCACATTCACGACCCAATCGTCTTCAACACGTCTATCAAAGTCAGCATCGAACATTGGGGTTGGATTTCGACCGACGAAAACGCTGAAGGAAAACGTCATAGTTGGAACGAACGCGAAGATGACTTCGCCAGCGTGGCCTTCTGGTATCAGACCGGCCCACCGTCTGACCCACCACCCGTCCCCGACGCCAGACACCGCCGCTTGCCAAATCTGGACGCGATTTTCTACGCCAAGGAATTCACGGACCAGACACATCACGGCGATGGTCCCTGCCAGGTACAAGACAACTTGGATTTCTACCCCGGCGGACAACTCTTCTACAAGCCTCAGCAGCCAGCCAATGCGTGGGTCGAGATTCCCTTTACCGTTGACGAAACCGAACCGCACCGGCTGGTGCTGAGCGTGACGCGCGCCCGCGATTACGGTATCTATCAGGCGTATCTCAACGGGGTGGAAATCGGTGGGCCGCTCGATCTCTATGCTCCAGACGTCTCGCCCTGGGAATGCCATCTCTTGGACTTCTGGCCCGCAGCCGGCGAGTACACGGTGCGGCTGGAATCGGTCGGCAAGAATCCCCAGTCACAAGGGTATTACTTGGGGTTGGAAGCGGTCCGATTGCGTGCGCGACGACCACGTGTCAAACAGTGGGCTCGTGACCGAGACAAGGACTGGCAGTCGAACCCCATTCTCTACGATTGATGCACGTGAGGCACTGCACGCCGGGTGCCCTCGAATGGAACCATGCCAGGTACCACCTGCCCCAACCTGACTCCCGCAAGGCTCGTCAGGTGTTCGTGTGGTTGGATCTGCGGCCTGCGAAACGTGAATCCGGTCTCATGCCGTGATTCAGCGGCGTTTGTCCCGCACCTGACGGCTGTATCTCTCGAGCGTGCGGCGTTCCCGGCTGGACAAGCTCTGTTCCCCCTCGGAATGCATTTTGGCCAGAATCCGATCAGCCTCGGCCGCCAGTTGCTGGTCATCGTCAGGATCGTGAATCCGGAGTTTGGGGCCGCGTCCGGGAAGCTTCCAACGAAACTTGCCGGACGACGGAAGCAGCCGACTGAAGTTCCACCTCAGTTGCAGGTAGAAATAGGCGAAAGCGGCTCCGCCCAAATGCGCCTGCCAGGCCGTTCCACCGGCTTTGCCACCCAGGGCATTGAGCATGTCGAGACCGATAATCAGCGCGCCGATGACCCACGCGGGAGCCGGAAAGATGCCCCACACCAGGATGGTTTGTCGCGGATAAAAGAGCACGAACATGATGAAGACGGCTGTCACACCACCTGATGCCCCCACCACACGCGGAGCCCCATAAGCTGCCAGATAGGTCCGTCCCGCCGTGGTTCCCAGCAACCAGATGTTCTCCAAAGCGACCCAGCAAAACCCTGAGAAGACAATGGCGATCAGGTAGAACAACAGGAACTCCAGGCGCCCCAGGCGTTCTTCGATCACACGGCCAAACATCCAGAACAGAAACATGTTCATCAGGATGTGCCAGATTCCAGCGTGCAGGAAGCCATACGTTAACAGTTGGTAGACCCCTAACGGATGACGATACACATCAGCTTCTAGACCGAACGCGTTGGAAAGCCATCCATTGCTAAAGAGGTCTGCAAGAAATATGGCACCGGTAATGAGTACCAGGTTGACGACCATCATCCGCGGTCCCCGACCGAGGTTGAAACCCCGCGGGGTGTTGTCGTCCTGGTAATACTCGCGATCGTAGATTCCCATAACCGTCCGTTCTCGTCGGTTGCCCTGAAACGGGTGGTGGCCTCCGGGCGGAGTTGGCACAGACGATCCCCACTCAACAACGTCAGCCCGCGCCACCCCCTAAAGTGGGGTTCAAAGCGCGTTGTAGGGGCGTCGAGGAGGATCCCGGAAGCACTGCTCTATATCGTAGGGATAAGCTCCGCTCGTGTGGAGTGCGCCGGCAGGAAAACACCGTCAGGAAAATATGTGGGGAACATAGGGGCATTGCGGCAGAGACAACGCTTTGACGAACACGCTCGGAATCTGAGCGGCTGAGTGAGGCGAATTCTCGGCCGGTGACTGCCCTGCCGTGTCAACTCGAATCATTCGGGTGGCGCGTTGTGCTCAACGGCGTTCGACACCGCGCGAACGCGGCGTCGTACAGTTCGTCTCGGCCCAACGCCGACTTTCGAGGGTGACAAGGGCGCTAGGGTGTCTGAAGGGCGACATTCTCCGCACGCCGATTGATCTCCTCGGTCAGCCTGGCATTGTAGATCGCCAACTGCTGACTCAACGCGAGATTGGTCTGGAAGAGTTCGCTCAATTCAGCACGGAGCATGGTTTGTTGTGTTTCCAAAGCAGCCAAGAGCTCATTGGTCTTTTCCAGGTCACGGTTGAAACCAGCTTGATCTTCTTTCAGCTCGGAACGCTCCTGCTGGCGATACTCGATCTGTTGCGTCGTCTTGCTGATCGAGGCGTTCAGATCGTCGAGCTCTCTCTGCGTGCGGCGTTTGTCTTCGTTTCGCTTGACGAACCGGTCCTGAATGTTGTGAAACGCTTCTTCGTAGTCATGCAGCGATCGGACGAACACGGGACCGAGCTTCTGGCAAACGCCACTGGAAGTCAGCTGATCCACCAATCGCTTGTCCTCGTCGAAACCGTAGGGGAACACGCCAATATCGTTGACCCGAAACGTGGCCTCACCGCCACTTTTCAATTGAGATACTTCGGCGTAACCTTCCGGGTCGAAGAAATTACCCGAGATGCCAGGATCCAGGTTGTTGCTGTCAACGCGTTCTTTGTGATCCTTTTCGAACTCCAGCTTCTGCCAGATGTTCTCCGGATACATGTTTACTTCCTGGTCATTGGCCGAGCTGCCGTCTTTCACGTAAGGCGCTACCAGGGCCATGACAAACGGATCATCCGGGGCGACGCCAGAGACCAGCGAAAAAATGCCGCGCAGCTCCTCCCCGTCCATTTCACCGAAAATCGGCTTTGGCGTATCGTCCAAAGGCTCGTCGATGATGTCCTGATTGGAAAAGATGCGATGCGAGTCCAGCGGCATCATCTCGTACAACGTCCAGTAAGACGACGGATTGTTGATGACCTCCAGCTGCGGGCGGTCCAACGGCATCGTCGGTTCCAGGGTCACGCTGGCCGGTTCGGCTTGAGTGACACGGAATTCCCCCAGAAAGGCGATCGGTAGCTGCTTCTCGTTTTCGCGAAAGGCGTACAACACCATGTTCGCGTCGATACCGTTGGGCTGCGCCGTATTCGGGTCGCCGGGCTGGCCGGTCTCGGTTGGAGGTACCGTCGATACCACAACGCTAGTGCCCGAGGGAGGGCTGGGCGCGCATTGCCGCCACACACGCCCACGATCCAGCAGTAGTCGATTGAATTGTTGTTGAATGTCGTTTACCGATGGTGTTGGCGATTCCACGACGGTGGGATCGCCAATCTCTAAATTGATTCCTTCTTGCCTGGCCTGCGTCAATCGTGAATCCAATTCGGCATACTTCTTCATCCACGTGGAGTGCGTCTTCTGCGACAGCGAACCGACGACAATCAGCCCTAACGTCGCCAAGAAAGCCAGGGCCGCCACCGCGATATGCCATCCCCGCCACGTTGACGCGGAGAGAACCAGAGTCACGATGAAGAGTATGATCAGGAAGATGCCAATGAGCAGAGGAATCATGCGCGTACTGCCGTCGAGAAAAGGGGCGCTAGTGGATAGGACCTCATGGTTCGATGATAAGCTGGGGGACATGGGATGTCAAGTTCGAGCCAGCCGGTGAGGGTTCACGTAACTTGCCGCTTGTTCAGGGTTTGGGGCATAACAACCGGCACCCCTGTTACCATCCGAATCTCCGCCCGCGGTGGTGAGGGGGTGATGAGGTGAGAGGGTGATGAGGTGAGAGGGTGATGAGGTGAGAGGTGCAGCTGACGCCCGCCGGCGGCAACGCGCGTGCGCGGTGGTGTGAATCTGGTAGGATGCGTGAAGTCACGATGACGCAGAGACGTGTGACCGCTTTGCGACCGAGTCGGGCCGAGACGCTTCACCCCAATTTCTAGGGCTGACAAGGCACTGCTGTGCTTTTTCGCCATTTCCGCGTTGCTTCAGGAAATCCGATTTGATGGAGATGCTCCGAGCCAACGTCTACGATTTTCCTCGCTACTATGATCTAGTCTACGGATCCGACTGGAAGGCCGAATTCGATTTTCTTTCCGGCAGCTTTCATCGCTATGCGAGGCACCGCGTACTGCGTGTCTTTGAGCCAGCTTGTGGCACGGGGCGATTGCTCTATCGGTTGGGCAAAGCGGGGTACGAGGTTTCCGGCTTGGATCTCAATCCGCGCGGTTGAATACTGCAATCGACGATTCCGACGGCACGGCTTGCCGGCGTCGGCGTGGGTGGGGGACATGACCAGGTTCCGTCTTCCGCGGCGGGCCGATGCTGCTTTTAACATGATCAACAGTTTTCGTCACTTGCCAGACGAGTCGAGTGCACGCGCACATCTGGAGGCGATGGCCAGATCCCTGCGTAAGGGGGGCCTCTATGTGTTGGGCCTGCACCTGACTCCCACACGTGGCCAGCCCATGGAGGAGGAGTACTGGTCGGCCCGGCGCGGGCACTTGGCCGTCAATACTCGGTTATGGACACGGCATCGGGACCGCCGCCGCCGCAGGGAGCATTGCGGCATGACATACGATGTGTACACGCCGACACGGCACTTCCGACTAACCGATGAAGTCGTGTTTCGCACCTACACATGGCAACAGTTTCAGCAGCTTTTGCGGCAGGTGTCGGCCTTTGAAATTGCTGCGATCCATGACTTTGCGTACAACCTGGAGACGCAGGTGCGGATCGGCGCGACAACGGAAGACGTCGTTTTTGTATTGCGTGTCAGATGAAGCGCGGACGGACGTTTTGATGTTGGACCGACGAGGCTCTCGTGACAGCGTTTGGCAGGACACGAGATGGCGGATCTGCCAACGTGTTGACGCCCAGGGAGACGCGTGTTTGCGAGGCTGGCACAGCCCTTCGGGGGCCTTCCCCGGGAGCGGGTTGTTTGCCGCGTTTGAGCGTGGTAGTGCCCACCAATTATTGGTATGCTGGGAGCACGACTTTCGGCACAGCCACACCGATCGCCTGTGGCACGCGCGCAGGTTGACCGCGTCGTGTGCAGGTGCCAGACGACGAGTGGCGGTTCGAGTGATGGTGTCTCGCCGAGCGTTGTTCGCACGTGAGTGTTGCATAAGCACGATTCTGAAGGCTGACAAGACATTGACTTTCACGGATCATCACAAATCGACCGGCGTCTTGGATACCTCGGCACGCGACTTCGTGTTGTGGTATCTGAGTGCCTTAGGATTGCCCGCCAGATCGTGTGCCGAGGGCGTTTACATCATTGAAGTCGCCTCGCAACGCAATGACATACCCGATCCCGCGGCGCATCCTTTGGCTGCCATGGCCGGACGGCAATTCACTTTTGACCTGGCTGTGTCCGAGGACACCATTTCCTCCGAGTTTACCCGTTCGCCGGCGGTCGAATACGTGACGTGGCAGTCTCCTTTGATGTGCTGGTTGCTCGAACAGTTGCAGGGCGGTGCTCGCCTATTTCACGCCGTGGCGGCTCGGCAGCCGTTGAGCGTGCACGAACTGACGGAACATTTGTTCGCGCAGTACCGAATTGATAACGGTACCATGCACCTGGCGGGATGCAGCTTGGAAGATCGCCCTTTTCTGCGTCTCTCCTACGTGAACAACCATGCCCCCAATGGAACGCCGCAATTGGTGCACTGTATTGGGACCAGTGAGGGGGAACTGATCGATCCAAGATTGCTGCACGATTTGGAATTGAACGACCTGGTTCCCTTGACAGGACGTGCTCCACGGATCGAGGGGGATGTGCTGCAGCGTTGGGCCGAAGTCACCCGGCGGCAGTTTGAGGTCGCATTAAGTGACCAGGAAATGTCGTCTGTGGCCGCCACGCTGGTCTGGTGTAAATATGCGGAAGGCAAGCTGAGCTTCTCCATTGGATCGCAATCAGCCGAAGTGGCATTCGCAGGGTGGGGCCGGCTGTTTGTGGATCGACGTCAGCTTCCTCCCCCTTATCGGTGCCCGCTTAGCGGCCGGTTGTCCTATCATCTCGGGGCGACGGATGACGGACGCATCACGGTGGCCGATGCGATTGCGACGTGTAGCGAGTCATCGCGGCGTGTGCTGGAAAGTGAATTGCTGCCATGCGCTGTGTCGGGGCGCCGCGCTTTGCCCGAGTATCTTCAGGTCTGCCCGGTCAGCGGCGAAAATATTCTGGCGTCCGTATCGGAGCCATGTGCGACCTGTCAGCAGCGGGTCAGTCCCAAAGTTCTGGTCAATGCGCGCTGTCCGGCCTGCCGTCACCTGGTCGCGGTTGCCAAAGTTGACCCGGGCATGGCTCGAATTCTCGATGCCCACCCGCGGCTGGACCGGCTGCGAAGCTGGAAGATGGCCGAAACAGCTGCCGTCCACGTGCTGGTTGGCAGCTCGGCGTGGAAACGGCTGCTTGTGGTGATTGACAAACAGACGTTGGAGGTTCTGCATATCGCTGCCGGCAGTCGCCTTTCCCACACGTGGGTTGACCTGACCGACGTCCAGCGCGCGGAATGGATCGGATCGCCCGGATGATTCACAAGATTCGTCGGGTGCTCTCCGTCCCCACCCTGCCCGTCGCCTCAGCTGACACGGATCCCAAGTGCTTTGTCAGCTCCAAGAAATTGGCGTTGAGCGTTCTTCTCCACGGCGTACATTCGTTTCGGCCCAACCCTAATTCTTAAGCGCGACAAAGCACTAGCGACGATCCTGTGGACCTGATGGTCTCTTGCGCGGGGGTCGTCTTCTCTGCGACGTGTCGCGCCGTGGAATCACGAAGGCGCTGAGCAGCACCACCAGACCCACCAAGGCCATGCTCAGCCCGACCTTGACGTATTTCCACCAGTATTGAGAGACCATACGGGATCGCACGTACATGGGGGGGATGTAGGGTCCGATGCCCGAGTCACGAATCAGTAACCAGTTCGCCCAGGCATCGGTCAAGCTCATATTTTCCAGCAGCTCGAGATCGGAATCCAGCCTGGTGTCCCAGGCGTACTGCTCGGTGTTGAGGTAAGTACGGTTCCACTGATAGAATGCGGCCGCGGCCAATCCGGAAGCCATCACAGCCAGTCCCAGGGCAAACACAAGTCCTTGTGCAAGGGACCAGGTCCTGGAAGGCCGCGATTTGGAACTGGTTTCTGAGCGGGCCGGTTCGAGCTGGCGGATATGGCGCATGGTTGGGACATCGAGTTCGTTACCACAGGTACAACGCACTCGCTGGCCGGCTTGGCTGGCTTCGATCAGAACGGTTTCGCCGCAGGAGCAGGGGAGTTGGTATTTCATAGCTTTATCAGGCAGCCAAGTATGTTGGCGTGAGAGTCTGAAGGCAGACCTAGTCCATCTTTGGGGATTCGGCATCCCCGGCCCACCACGGAAGGCTGATTCCGCCATCGACCAGGAGCGTCGCCCCGGTCGTGTATTCGTTGCGAGGATCACACAGGAAAATCAGGCAGTGGGCGATTTCTTCGGGAGTCCCCAGGCGACCGGCCGGAATGCGGCGTCCCGCCCGCTTGAGTTCCTCTTCGGTGGCATATTTGCGTTCCCCGGGAGTGTCAATCCAACCAGGCTGAATCACGTTGACTCGGATTTGGTGCCGCGCCAGCTCCAACGCCGCCGTCTTGGCCATCGCTTCGGCCGCCGCTTTGGCCATGTTATAGGCCATCGCCCCGGCGACCGGAATGGTGGCATGCGGTGAACTGACGAGGACAATCGACCCGTGAATGCCTTCTCGGATCATGTGCCGGGCCGCGGCCCGCGTCAGATAGAACGCTCCCCACATCGTGACGTCCAGTGTGCGGCGAAAGCCGTCCATGTTGGCTTCCACAAACGCTTCGCGATCACTGAAGGCAGCGTTGCCAATGGCAATGTCCAGTTTGCCAAAATGGTCGACGACCTGATCGACCATCCGTTCCACGGCTGCCTGATCGGCCACGTCGGCCTGGATGCTGATGGCTTGCGAGCCGCTGTCGCGGACCGCCTGGACAACCTGCTCCGCTTCCTCCGCATGCGAACGGAAGTTCACGGCAATCTGAGCGCCGCGCGAGCCAAAGCCACGCAAGTCGCCCGGCCAATCCCCAAACTCCCGCCGGTAACCAACGCCACGCTGCCTTTTAAGTCCGTGTCTGCCATGGTGATTCGTTCAACCTGCCCCAGGACTCCGGTGTCTGCCATTGCCGCACATCGCTGCCAGCGGTCCTCAAGTCGTATGCTAACCACTGGTATATGTGGCGACAAGCTTGAGCCTGGCGATCGTCCTGAAAGAACCGTGTGCTCTGAGCACGCGGACCCCTCGCCGCCGGGACCCCTTTGCCGTGACAACGACGCGTGTCGTCGGACGCAGCTTTCTGGCCCAAAATTGGTGGCACCGGCACCTTTCTGCCCTGGACGATTTGCGGAACCTGATTAGAATTCACAGTCTTGCCCCACGAGCTTGCGGATGCCAGTGAAACGCTGCATCCAACCCCCGCTCTGGGGCATGACGATGTACGAAGAGTGGCCGTGGAGCAGCGAGCAAGGGACCAAAAAGCGGCCGATGGTGCATTCCGGTCTGTGGCTGCCTGGGCGACAGCGGAGGGAATCCGCCTGCTCTGCCCCAGGCATGGGTGAGCAGCCAGCACGTTCCGGTTTCTGCCGGGTGCCATGAAGGGACGAAGAAGCTTGCTTTCAACTTGCGTCCATGGTACTCTCCGACTTGGTAAGATGAGTGGTCTGGGTTGTTGTAGTGGCGAGTTCCGTTCTCGGCCAGACGTAATTTCTTACCAAATATCCAAGGAAGGACGACAGTCGAGCAATGGGTGGTAGAATTGCGTGACTCACGTTTGCCATGATTGTGCAATGGCTTCTTCTTAGAGCGTTGTATGTCTCGGGTCTCACGGTGGCGAAGTGCAAAGTGGCGTGCCTCGTGGCAAGTTTCCCGGCGCGGCGCAGATGAGTGTCCAGGTGACCGATTGCTGTCGACCTTTCCGTTCCCGTGATTATCTCAGCTTGTTGGACTTAGTGTAGGAGTACTGAGTTGTACGACGCCCTCCTGGATGAATTCGAGGATGATACAGCACGAACTCCGGACGATGAGGAGAACTTTGAGAAGTTGTCGGAAGACGATAGTTCCGACGATGATGACGACACCGACCTTGTTGACACGGGACAGCAGGATGACGAGCCCGAGGTAGTTTCGAGTGAAGAGGATCTGCTAGGAGCGGAGGATGGCGAATCATGGTCAGATGATCCGGTTCGCATGTATCTGACGCAGATGGGCGAAATTCCTTTGTTGACGCGTCAGGAGGAAATCCGCCTTGCGAAGAAGATCGAAGTGACGCGACGTCGCTTTCGCAGCAAACTGCTCGAATGCGACTATGTGATTCAAGCCGCCTACAAGATTCTCAAGCGCGTCTATCAAGGGGAGCTCCCCTTCGACCGCACCGTGCAGGTCTCTGTGACCGATCGCCTTGAGAAAGATCAGATTCTGGGGCGGCTGCCACACAACCTGGCGACTCTTGATGTTCTGTTGCGACGTAACCGTCGCGATTATCGGATGGCACTTGGCAAGTCCGAAACGAGGGCCAGACGCCGCAGCGCGTGGCGCCGACTGGGCAGACGTCGTCGGCGGGCCGTGCGATTGGTAGAAGAACTGGGTCTTCGCACGCAGCGGATCGAACCGATGATTCGCACGCTGGAGGACTTCAGCCGACGCACTGATCGGCTCCGCGTTCAACTGGACGAACAGAAGCGAAATCGTGTGCCGGGTGTCGATCGTGAGCCATTACTGGCCGAATACCGTAGCATCCTGTTGGCCACACAGGAGACTCCGTTGAGTCTGCGGAATCGTGTTGCTTGCTTGAAGCAGGTCTACACGGAGTACCAACAGGCAAAACAGGAGCTTTCCGAAGGGAATCTGCGATTGGTGGTTTCGATCGCCAAGAAGTATCGTAATCGGGGACTCAGTTTCCTGGATCTGATCCAGGAAGGGAATGCCGGTTTGATGCGTGCGGTCGACAAGTTCGAGTACCGTCGCGGTTTCAAGTTCTGCACCTATGCCACTTGGTGGATTCGCCAGGCCATTACGCGGGCCGTGGCGGACCAGAGTCGTACCATCCGGATCCCGGTGCACATGGTCGAGACGATGTCCCGCGTGCGGAACGTCTCGCGCAAGTTGCTCCAGGAATTGGGACGCGAACCGACGCTCGAAGAAACGGCTCGCCGAGCTTCCACGACGGTGGACGAGGCGCGCGCGTATTGGCGATGAGTCGCTATCCCATCAGTCTGGATCGTCCCGTGGGGAACAGTGAGGATAGCCATTTCGGCGATCTTCTCCCGGACGGGGCGGCCGAAAGCCCGGCCACCGGTGCGTCGCAGGAAATGCTCCGCGGTCGCATCAATAAGGTGCTGAAGACGTTGAGCTACCGTGAGCGAGAGATTATCAAGCTGCGGTACGGCCTGGGGGATGGATATAGCTATACGTTGGAGGAAGTGGGGCACATATTCAAAGTGACTCGCGAGCGGATTCGCCAGATTGAGGCGAAAGCGGTCCGCAAACTTCAGCAGCCCAGTCGCAGTCAGGAACTGGTCGGTTTTCTGGATTGAGTTCTCAGGTGTTGGCGGCCGACTGGCCGGTTTGAAAAACGCAAGCCCCGGCAGCATTTGCTGTCGGGGTTTTTTCGCACGGTTGTTTCACTCTGTTGTTTCACTCGTTGCTCACTCTGTTGTTTCACCGGGCCACTGACTGTCTGTATGATAGGATAGACGTGGGGATTGCGTCGCTGACATGGCTCCACGCGGCCCTGGGGCATCGGGAGGGAAACCGTTGTTTGAGCACCGCGAGTTCCTGTGACGCGTCACCTGCGGGCCTTTTCCTGCCCGTCATTCGGAGTCTCTGTCGCGGACGTGAGACAAGATTGATGGCGGTGTGGCGGAACGCCAGTTGGTCGGTGGGCTTACCGGGCCATCTACGGTGCTGGAAGCATGTCGTTGCCGGCTGGCCGCCGCAGGGAAACGGTTGACGTAGATGTCTTTTTCAATACCTAGATGGCTAGACTACGTGACGACTGGACGTTGAGCGTAATGGATATTGAGCGTGTCATAGAGTTCCTCGATCATCCCGACCAGGCGAGTGCCTGGTTCCAAACGTTGGGAGTTGAGGATGCGGTGCGGGCGAACACCAATCTTGTCGAGATAGCCCGGTCAGGGATCACCCTCGATCTGCTGGCGGTGATTGGGGGTCAGTTGGAGCGGCTCTTGCCGCACATCAGCGACCCAGACCGGGCGCTGAACAACTTAGAGCAGTTCATCGCGGCGGCCCGCAATCCCTTGTCATTGGGTTCCCTGTTCGAGCGCGATCAGGAAGCTCTGCCCACCTTGATGACGATTTTTTCCACCAGCCAGTACCTGTCGGACTGGCTGGTACGTGATCCGGAGGCGTTTGACCTGTTACGGCTGACCGAGGGGCAACCGGTCTCGCGTGACGCCTTGCGGGAAGACATCTGCACGAACGTCGCGGCCACGGATGACGAGCGGGTCGTGACGAAGATCTTGAGCGGTTTCCGGCACCGGGAAATGTTGCGGATCGCCTACGGTGATATAGTGCGGAGCCAGAATCTGGAGACGGTCACGGCGCAGATCTCGTACCTGGCGGACGCGATCATTGAAGCGGCGGTGCAATCCGCCTGGAGGTTGCAGGTCGCCCGGCGCGGCTGTCCCCGTCTTTCCAACGGTCAGCGAGCTCGGTTCACCGTGCTGGCGATGGGCAAACTGGGTGGACTGGAATTGAACTATTCCAGCGACGTTGACTTGATTTTCATTAGTGACGGCGATGGCAAGACGGATGGAGATCGTCCGGTGACGAATTCCGAGTTCTTTGACCGGCTGGCCATCCAGATCAGGAAGCTGCTCACCGAACCGACCATCTTCGGCACTGCCTATCGCGTCGACCTGCGCTTGCGACCCGATGGAGACCAAGGACCCGCCGTGCGGGACTGGGAAAGTGCCTTGCACTATTACGATGTATCGGGTCGTACCTGGGAACGCCAGGCATTCGTCAAGGCCCGAGTTGTCGCAGGTGATCACGATCTCGGCGCCTTCGTGCTGGATCAGTTACAGCCATGGATTTACCGTCGCTACTTGACGGGTGCGGACATTGCCGGCATCAAAGCCCTGAAACGCCGCATTGAGCAACGGGCACACCTTGAGGGAGGTGATGAGCGTAACGTGAAGACCGGCGAGGGGGGCATTCGAGATATCGAGTTTGCCATTCAGTTTCTGCAATTGCTCAACGGGGGAGACCTGGAAGAGATCCGCACGGGGAACACCATCCAGGCCATTACGCGACTGGAGAAAGTGGGCTGTTTAACGATGCAGGAACGGAACTTGCTGGAAGACAATTACCGGTTCCTGCGGAAGATTGAGCATCGTCTTCAGATCATGTTTGATTTGAAGACCCATACGATTCCCGAGAGCGACAAGGAACTACGGCGTTTGGCGATCCGCATGGGATATTCCGATCGAGACGGCCATTCAGCGCTGGGCGAATTCAAGCGGGACTTGCGGGAACGAACCAGGTTGAACCGGAAGATCCTCGATCATCTGCTGCACGACGCGTTTGGTGATGATCCCGACACGGCGCCCGAAACCGACCTGATCCTGGATCCTCACCCCTCCCCTGAGTTCATCGATCGCTGTCTGGCTCGCTATCAGTTCCGCGACACGCCGGCGGCCTATGAAAACCTGATGGCGTTGGCGCGAGAGCGGGTCTCATTTCTTTCCACGCGCCGCTGCCGGCATTTTCTCGCCTCGATCGCGCCGCATCTGCTCAAAGCGATTTCGGAGACCCCCGACCCCGATACGACACTGATGGATCTGGCGAAGGTTAGCGATTCACTCGGTGGCAAGGGAATGTTGTGGGAACTGTTCAGCGCCAGTCCCCCCTCTCTGAAACTGTACGTGCGGCTGTGTGCCTCGAGCCCATACTTGTCTGGGATTCTGACCAGCCATCCTGGAATGATTGACGAGCTGATGGATTCGTTGGTGCTGGATCGGTTGCCCACGCATGATTCACTGCAACGAACACTCAATGCGCTTTGTCGTGGAGCGGAAGACATCGAACCGATCCTGCACAGTTTCAAGAACTTCCAGCATTTACGGGTCGGTGTGCGTGATATCCTGGGAATAGAAGACTTGCGCGATTGCCATCGAGCGCTCTCGGACATCGCCGAAGTCTGCCTGCAGCAGATCGCGCACCGCCAGTATTTGCGGATGGTGGAAAAATTCGGCTCACCGATGAAGGTCCACGGCGAGGATTCGAAGCAGGAGTGCGGGTGGGTGATCGTGGCCATGGGGAAACTGGGGGGACGCGAACCCAACTATCACAGCGACCTCGATGTGATTTTCTTATTCGACGCGGATGGCCAGACGGAACACCAGAAGCGCGGTCGCCGCGGGGAGGTCACGACCAACCAGCACTTCTTCAGCCAGTTGGGGCAGCGGATTATCAAGGAAG
Organism: uncultured Planctomycetota bacterium; assembly: GCA_963700575.1. Taxonomy (GTDB): domain Bacteria; phylum Planctomycetota; class Planctomycetia; order Pirellulales; family Pirellulaceae; genus JAJRVM01. The sequence continues at coordinate 70,263 of CAVOYC010000027.1, forward strand.
TGACCAGAATGGGACCATTGGGCAGGCTCTATGAACTCGATCCGCGGCTGCGCCCCACCGGCAAGAGCGGTTCGCTGGCCGTGTCGCTGGAAGAATTCGATCGCTATTTCTCCGATGGTCGCGGCCAGCTCTGGGAACGTCAGGCCTTGTGCAAGGCACGTCCCGTTTTTGGCTCGGACAAGGCGGTGGCCGGCACGATGCAGATGATACGAAACGTCATCCTGGCCTACGATTGGCAGCCGCAGAGCGCCGAGGAGATTCGGCGGATGCGGATTCGCATGCAGCAATTCGCCTCGGACCGCAACCTCAAACGTGGCATCGGCGGTACGGTTGACGTGGAGTTCATCGTCCAGATGCTGCAGCTCAAGCACGCGCGCGAGATGCCTGAAGTCATCACGCCCGGTACGCTCGACACGATCGAAAAGCTGCATCAAGCCGGTCTATTGAACGACGCTGACGCGCAACATCTTGACCAGTCCTATCGCTTCTTGCGAAGTGTTGAATCGGGGCTGCGCTTGATGAATACCGCTGCCAGACACGATCTGCCCACCGACGAACTGGAGCTGCAAAAACTCGCCTTCCTGATCGGCTGGGAAAACTCGCAGCAACTGGTTGGCGATTGCCGGCGACTGAGACAGCAGAACCGAGACTGCTTTCACCGGCTGTTTGACGCAGCCTCCTTCGCCTCGCTGTCGTGAGACGAGGACGCCCCCCCCACCCTGACAGGGTGATCGGCCTGATCGCGGATCAGGCCCCGTCCGTCATATCAATCGTTTGGAACTCGCTAATGGGCATGACGAAGATCTTCCCGTCACCGATACGACCGGTTCGAGCCACCTCGACGATCTTCTGAATGATCTCTTCCGAGCGTGTGTCGTCGACCCACAGCGATATTTCGACCTTGGGAAGAAAGGCTTGCGAATACTCGCTGTCGCCATACTGGTCCAGATAACTCTTCTGTCGGCCGAAACCTTTGACCTCGCGAACCATCAGCGCCTCCAAGGGCGCGCGTCTCAGACTCTCCAAGACCTTTTCCGCCAGAAACGGTTTGACGATTGCGATCACCTGCTTCACGGTTTAGAGCCCATTTTGTAAGCGGCACGGCAGACGTTCCACCGGGGTACAGCAACCCTGTCCTGTCCCAAAATTCGGCATGCTCCCCCGGTCCTCTCCCGATGGGGGGACGTGAGGGTAGGGACAAGGGCCGGCAGCCGTTGGCACGACTCGTCGTACCGGAAATCATCGTAGCAGGGCCCCCCGCGCGAGTCCAGGCAGTCCCCTGGCGGTCGCAGAGGCGGGCGGCGGAAAGCGGTGGGACGCGGCGAGACCTGGCGAGCGTGCCTGGCTTCATCTTTACCTGACAGGTCTTTTCTGCCACCATAATCAATTCGGCGGCCTGCCGTGCCGATGAGTGAGTTGGAGTGGTTCTGCGAGAGGCCTCCGGGGACTCGAACGGCTGCCCTCGCAGCGCCGTGGCGCTCCGCGGCAACATGGTCTGGGGAGTTCGTCTGGCACATTGGAGACGGGAAATAGCGTGACGAAGTACTCAAAATACCAACAGAATATTATCAAGAACTATTACAATAACCGCGATGCGATCGCCCTGCAGCGGGCCCAGGAATTGGTCACGGAACTCTATCTGTCGGAAGGCAAAAAGCGACAGAAATACTGGGAGCAACTCGCCGGGCACTTCGCGAAACTGGGTGTCAAGCAGTCGCAAATTGACCACCTGATCGCGAAAGACAATCCCGAACTGGCCGCCAAATTGGTGCAGAGCATCGTCGAGAAACAAGGCTGAGAGTCGACCGGCGGTGGCACAGTAGCATCCCGATGCGCCATGCACTTTGCTGCTCTCGCTCCTCCGGCCTCCCGACTCGGACGACACAGGGCCCCGAGCCAATTCAGCATTTCCACGGTGGTGCGCCGAGCGCCGAACATCCGACTCCCAACAGGGAACGACGTGCACATGACGAGCTACCACTCGGATCGTATGACCCGCGCGGCGTTGGCCGCTGGAATCGGACTTGAAATGATCGCCTTGTTGCCCCTCAGTTGACGGATCTCCATCCCATCCCGCTCCAGTTTCGAATGTGCCGATGATCGATCGTGAAGACTCCCGCCCGCAGTCGCCAGATGATACTCCAAAGCACCCGCTGGACGATGCCTCGTCGAAGGATGCCACTCTGGACGATGCCGCATCGTCATCGGAGTCGATGACCCCCGAGCAGCTGGCGGAATCCAAGCAATATGGGCGACGCGAGCTCCAGTGCACGCTGCTCGACATGTTGATCGACATCGTCTACCTGGCCGTCATGGCGTTTCTGGCCGCGACCGTTGTGGATCGATGGTTGCGAACATGGGCCATCCTGGACAATGAGTGGCTGCGGCTGGCGTCCATGTACCTGATCACCATGGCGCTACACTATGTAGTCTCCTTTCCGCTATCGGTGTATTCCGGATTCATTCTCGAGCACCAGTATCAGATGAGCCGCCAGAGTCTGGGACGCTGGTTGTGGCGATACATGCTCCAGAATTTGCTCGTGCTCGCTTTTGGCCTCGTGATGATGATCGGTCTGTTCGCCATCATCTGGTGGACCGGAAGCTGGTGGTGGCTGGTGGCGGCCCTGGCGACATTTGTTGTGACAGTGCTACTTGGTCAGTTCGTCCCTGTGCTGATTCTGCCTCTCTTCTACAAAATCGAGAAGCTCGGCGATACGGAGTTGGCGGACCGGCTCGATCAATTGACTCAGGGGACTTCGCTTAACCTGGAAGGCGTCTATCGGATGAAGATGAGCTCCGAGACCGTGAAAGCCAATGCGCTGCTGGCAGGTCTGGGACGCACGCGTCGTGTGATTTTAGGCGACACATTGCTGGATCGTTTCACCTCGGACGAGATCGAAGTGGTGTTTGCGCATGAGATTGGCCACCACGTCTATCATCACATTACGAAGATGATCTTGCTGGGGCTGGTTTACAGCACTGCGAGTTTCTTTGTCTGTGACCGGATTCTCGTCAGCTGGGTCACGGCCCAGGAAGGTGTCTTCGATTACAGCCAGGTGCCCGTGTCTGCCCTGCCCTTGATTCTGTTTGTCGTAACGCTGTTTTCCTTGTTGTTGAGTCCACTTCAAAAAACGTTGAGCCGCCGGTTCGAAACAGCTTGTGATCAGTACGCCTTACGCAGAACCGGCAATCGGCTGGCCTATCGTTCAGCCTTCACAAAACTGGCCAAGCTGAACAAGTCCGACCCCGATCCACACCCCCTGGAGGTGTTTCTGTTGCACGACCATCCACCGGTCGCCGCCCGTCTGGCGTTGGCCGATCCACCCGCCACGGTTTAAGGGGACTGGCATGGCGCGATAAGAATGTGGTGCTGGACGGCAATTCGCTTCATCCCGTTCTTTTTCCGTACTCTCCTTCGAGCAAGCCCCCGAGCTTGTCCCTTCTCCCCGGTGGGGGAGAAGGTGGCCGAAGGCCGGATGAGGGGGTTCGCTTGTACGATCAGAACCCGAATATCGGAACAAAAACCGTCGCGACACTCAAAGGCACATCGGCCCCAAAAAGCCGATTTTCAACAGCCCAGGACAGCGCTTTTTTCCCAGCGGAGTACACAGCTTGGGCAAGATATCTGATTGCCGGGACTCTCTGGTGACGCGTCGTGCACAGCGCGCACGGTTGTCGCTGGTATGAGAGAACAATCCAGCTTGTTCCGAATTCGCATACGCCCGTGGGTCCTGCTGGCGGCTGCAGGTGTTCCCGCGTGTGCTGCCACAGTGTTCGGTTTCCTGGGACGATTCTGGTGGTTTCTGGACTTGTTTTCCCACTTCCCTGTGCAGTACTTCCTCGGCCTCAGTCTCCTCGGCGCACTCCTTCTTGCGGCACGACGCCGCAGGACGGCAGCCATTTTCTTTGCCTTTGCCTTGGTCAATCTCAGCCTCATTCTCCCCCTCTACTACGGTAGCCAGAGTGCAACTGTCGAGGGAGCAGATATCCTCCGCGCGATGCTGATTAACGTGAACACACGTCTCGGCGATGCCGAACGCGTCACGCAGGCCGTCCGGGAATTCGATCCTGATATCCTCGTACTGGAAGAGATCAGTTCTCAGTGGGTCCGCGATCTGGCATGGCTCACGAAGGCGTACCCATATTCCGAAATTCAACCGAGAGAAGACAATTTCGGAATTGGCCTGTTCAGCAAGTACCCGCTTACTGAGAGCGGGATTCAGTACATCGGGGAGGCTGAAGTTCCTTCCATACTTGCCACCGTTGATGTGGGACACCAGCGGCTTCGTGTGATTGCGACGCACCCGTTGCCGCCCGTCGGAGCCGCCTATTCGCGGTGTCGAAATGACCAGCTGGACCAACTTTCTGACTACGTCCGTTCGTCTCAGCCAACGATGCTGCTTGGTGATCTGAATGTGACGCCATGGAGCTACCACTTCAGAAGATTGCTGCAGCGCACCGGGCTCATCGACAGTTCCCAGGGACGCGGAATCCAGCCCACCTGGCCGAACGACAATCGCTTATTCTTGATTCCCCTTGATCACTGTCTTCATTCACGCGATCTGTACATAGTCAGCAAACGGATTGGATCCGACGTCGGCTCGGATCACTATCCCCTGATGGTTGAGTTCATTATCATGACGCCGCAAGAGAAGAACGGGGGACCCCAGCGCGTCGATCCAGACAGTTGAACCTGCGGCTCAGTTCACTTTCACTTCATCGCTGCTCGGCGGCGAGCCCTTAAGGGACCATTCGATCGAAGGCTGTGGCATGGTTCTGCGTTGCTACCGTCGATGGTACTCGCATGGGCATGCGATGAGATGCTCCTGCTTACTGCAATACAACTTCAGCCGATTGCTGTTCACCATCACGTAGATACTCGACGACCACCGAGTCTCCCGGTTCGTACCGCTCAAGCGACTCGAGCAGATCGTTCATGTTCGCCACTTCGCGCCGGCCGACTTTTTGAATGATGTCGCCCAGCTGCACGAGGTTGGCATCCCCCATTGCTGTCCCGCGAAGACCGGCCGCTTCAGCGCCACCCCCCGGCGCGATTTCCAGGATCAGCACGCCCTTAATTCCCAGTCTCGATGTGACGGCCGCGCTCAGCTCACTGTTGACGCGGATGCCCAACTGGGGCGGTGCGTATCTGCCCTGGGCGATGATCTGTGGGACGACTCGGTTGACCGTATCGACAGGGATCGCAAAGCCAACACCCGCGGACGTTCCCGACGGGCTGTATATGGCCGTGTTCACGCCAATGAGCCTGCCGGCGCTATCCAGCAAGGGGCCTCCCGAATTGCCCGGGTTGACCGCCGCGTCAGTTTGGATCACATCCTCGATCGGGCGACCGCTGGGACCTTGGATGGTCCTGCTCTTGGCCGAAACGACCCCGGTGGTCAACGTCTGGTTCAGACCGAACGGATTGCCGATAGCGAACACGGCCTGGCCCACCAGCAAGTCATCGCTTGCGCCGATCAACACGGGCCGCAGCTTGGCGGCTGGCGCCGAAATGCGAAGCACCGCCAGATCGTGATCAGCAGACGCGCCGACTAACGACGCTTCATAGGAGGACTGGTCGAATAATACAACCTGTGCTGAAGAAGCTTGCTGCAGCACGTGAAAGTTCGTGACGATGTGCCCCGCATCGTCCCACATGAATCCACTTCCCGAGCCAGCTTCGACCTCCAACGCGCGCGTCGAAAACGGGCTTGCCACGCGGGAACGCGTCGTCAAATAGACGACCGACGGGCTGACGGAGTTGAACAGTTCGGTTGTCGTTTTCTCAAATTCTGCCAGGTCGCCGCGCGGTGTGATTGGCCGCGGCGTGCCAACGGCGCCGATTCCGATCCATGCTTTCACCGTGGGCCACACAAATACGATCGCAATTAACGCCAGCAGGACCCATGTCAGCGTCAGCCGCCGTCGAAGCTGTTCCGTTTGTTGTTCCATGATCAGGTTCTGTCGTGTTGTCTGTGCGGTTGCAAAGGTTTCGCGTTGCGCTGCCGTCGAAATCTCCCGTGCGGAGCGACGCCTGGTAGATAAGTCTACCAGACAGAGCCGAGACGATGCATGATGATTCGTCAAACAGTCGTCCGGATCGACGGACGAGGACGCGGTGTCGTGCATGTGTCTCGAACCAACCCCCATTCTTAAGCCTGACAAAACACTAGAGACGCAGCACGTAATTGCCGCTCACACGGCGGATCAGGTGGCGGATTTCCAGTACGCTGAGCGTGGCCAACACGCGGTGAATCGGCAGGTTGGTCGCCACCGCCACGCAGTCGATCTCGGTAGGTTCGGTGTGGATGGCGTCCAGCACGGCCCGTTCCTGCGGGTTCAACTGTAGTTCTGCCGGGTGTCGCACGGTCCGACCATCCTCGCACGGCAACGACTCGACCAGCGGTCCTAGCTCTTCCAGCACGTCCTCCACCGACTCGACGAGCTTGGCACCATCGCGAATCAGTCGATGGCAGCCACGCGAGTTGCGACTGTCCGCGGGACCAGGCATGGCAAAGACCTCACGACCTTGCTCGGCGGCGTGTGAAGCCGAGATCAGCGCGCCGCTACGCTGGGCAGCTTCGACCACCAACACGCCGAGCGAGAGGCCCGTGATCAATCGATTCCGCTGGGGAAACGTGCCGCTCATCGGTTTCTGCAGCGGCGCCAGTTCACTGATTACAACTCCGGATGCGCGGATCACGCCGGCGAGTTCGGCGTGTTCGGGCGGGTAGACATTCAAGACACCGCTGCCCAAGACGGCGATGGTGCGGCCACCTGCCTCCAGCGCACCGCGATGCGCCGCCGCGTCGATTCCGCGGGCCAAACCGCTGACGATCGTCAATCCCGCACGAGACAAACCGGCCGCCAGACGCTCGGCTTGCCGCAGACCATAATGGGTGGCGTGCCGAGTGCCGACAATGGCCAGTGCCAGTTGGTCGCGGTTGAGCAGTTCACCTCGACAAAACAAGGCTCCTGGCGGATCGGGGATCTCGTTGAGCAGTCGTGGATAGCCAGGATCGGCCTGGGTCAGGATGCCGATGTCGTGCTGCTGGCAGATCCGGATCTCGCGCTCCACGTCAATCTGCTGCCGCGCACTCGTGATACGGGTACAGAGCTGTGACCCGATGCCGGGAACTTGCCGTAACTGCTCCGGCGAGGCGGACAGAATCGCCTCGGCCGTGGGAAATCGCTCGAACAGCGTCTGGCGGGTGCGTGGACCGACACCGGGAATCAGGCACAGTGTGAGCGTGGCGCGCAGAGCACGTTGCTCGACGCTGAGCGTGGGAGAGAATCGTGGATTCACGGGCTGGTTCCAACATGTGGAGGTGTTCAGGTCCTCACGTCGCGGCACGGCGTCGCGGTGTAACGTGGGAGCATGAAATATCCAGCTCATGAGAGACGCTGGACCCTTCATGCTGACCTGCCCGTGTTGCAATCTTCCATCTGAGGAACCAGGGAGTTCCCGACACTTCGCTGCTGAGCCAGCTCAGCGGCGAAAACCTAAATCTCAAAGTGCAAGCTTTCTCGCCCCTGCCAACGGATCGGGCGCCGGAAAAGCCTGTCGTTTTGCCAGTCCACACCGGTTGTGAATTCCAAACCCTTTCCGAGGGGAAACGAGCCCCAAAAACGCGGCTTTACCGGCTACATGGACCGCGTGACTTACCGTTTGAGTTCAATGATTTGAGTCCAGGTCCCCAGCGCCAGCCGATTGCCGCACTGCCACGGCAGCGAGCACTCGTTGTCGGAGCCCTGTCTCGTTGGTCTCCTTTGCTGTCAGTGCCCTTTGGGGTTCGCATCGCAGTGACCATGGGCGCCAAAGTCGATCTTCACCACCATCTGAACCAGTTCGGCCAGAGATTCGGCGTGCATCTTCTTCATCAAACTCGAGCGACGAAGCTCGACTGTCCGCAACCCGATATCGAGATCTCGAGCAATCCTTTTGTTGGGGATCCCCTCAATGACGCGGGAAAGCACGGCCTGTTCATCGCGAGTCAGACTCTCCAAACGACGTTGAATCGCCTCACGTTGCTCGCGAATTTCACGATCTGCCCGCGATCGTTCCATGGCTTCCGAGATCGTGTTCCACAACAGATCAGGTTTGCACGGTTTGGTCAAAAAACTGATCGCACCAGCCTGCATCGCTCGCACCGCCATGGGGACGTTGGCATAGCCGGTAATGACGATAACCGGTAAGGGGATGTTTCGACGCAGCAAGGTGTCCTGCAATTCCAACCCCGACATCCCCTTCATGCGCACATCGACGACCGCGCATCCTTGGAGGTACTCACGTGCCACCTCCAGGAACGACTCAGCCGAAGAGAACTCCATCGTCCGCACACCATGCGACTCGGCCAGCGCGGCGACGGACCGGCGAGCGCCGGGATCATCGTCCACAATGTAGACAATCGTATCTTGATCGATGGCGGATGACAACGCAATTGCCTCGGTTGCATGCAGTAGGGATGTTTGCGATTGCGTGAATCACACGATACCGGTGCCGACCGCCATGCCGACTCCGCGAGCCAGTGCCAAACATGGTTCACCACTTATGATCGGACTGATCTTCCCGAAGTCAAGACAGCCGTTGACGGTGTCGCCTGCGGGTCGTTGGTTCTTTTCAAGAGGCCCAGATCGGATGCTTTTGTTGAACAACGAAGACAGGTCTGTGGGGCACTTCGACAAGTCATCGACAGCAAGTCAATATAGTCCTTTCCGGGAGCAACAACAAAAATCACCACCCAAAATCACCACCCTGAGGGGGGATTGCACTGCCGGAGGAGCCCGGTTGTCGGCCGATGGGTCTTTGTTGTCCACTCAAAGTGCAAATTTTCCCGCCCTTGCCAACGGATGCCAAACCGGGAAAAGCCTGTGATTTCGCCAAGATGCACCGGAATTGAATTCCGAATCCTTTTTCCATGGAAAACGCGCCACAAGCATGCGGCTGTACCGGCTACCTGGGCGGCGCGTGTTACCGTTTGAGTTATTTAGCCCTGTACGGCGGCCCGGATCAGGGCTTCGTCAATTTCTTCGCGGAGTTCGACGTGACCCATGCGCGTCGGCAAGACAAACCGCAACTTGCCATGGGCTGACTTTCTCGTCCTGCCGCATCGAGTCCAGAACCATTTTGAGATCCACGGCTGGGACTTCGATGGGCAGGGAGAAAGCGGTCAGCAGTTTCGCTTGGCGGGCGGTGAATTCCGCCTCGACCAGCCCCAGTGCCTCGGCCAACCGGGAGGCACACAGCATGCCGATGGAAACGGCCTCGCCATGCAGCAACTGCCGGTACCTGGTAGCAGCCTCCAGAGCGTGTCCAAACGTGTGCCCGTAGTTCAGGATCGCTCGGCGTCCACTCTCTTCACGCTCGTCCTGTTGCACCACATCGGCTTTGAGTTGGCAGCATCGCGCCACGATGTACCGCAGAGTGTCGTCGTCTCGAGCCAGAATCTGCTCAACGTGTTGTTCCAGATAGGCAAAGAAATCGGCATCCTGAATCACGCCGTACTTGACAACTTCTCCCAGCCCCGCCTGATACTCGCGCTGCGGCAGCGAGGTGAGGGTCCGCGTGTCAATCAACACGCCCGACGGTTGCCAAAAGGCGCCCACCATGTTTTTGGCAGCCGGGAGATTGATGCCCACTTTTCCTCCCACACTGCTATCAACTTGGGCCAGCAGTGTGGTAGGAACCTGGACAAAGCGGAGACCTCGCGTGTAGGTCGCGGCGACGAAACCGGCGAGATCGCCGATCACGCCACCTCCCACGGCAATGATCACGGTTTTGCGATCCGCGTTCGCTTCCAGCAGTCGCTGCCACAGCAACTCGGCCATGTCGGCCGATTTGCTGGTTTCGCCGGCACTAATCACCATCAGGTTGACCGAGGCACCGGTATCCGAGAGACTTTCCGCGACGGCAATGGCATGGGGTGTTTCCACGTTGTCGTCCGTGATCACGACTCCGTGAGTCAACCCCAACTGCTGGGCAGACTGCGCCGCCGCCGCGCGTAGGATATCAGACCCGATGAGGATATCGTAACTTCGGCGCCGAGTTCAACGTGGACCTTCTCTGTGCAATTCAAATGTCGTTCGTCCTGTTAAATCGATGGTGAATGAATCAGCTCCAGTGGCCGGTTTGCCTTCACGCGACGCTCGACGGTGCTCGTGTTGCATCACGCGCCGTGGCGGCGCACCATACTTCACTTCCCTCCCAAGGTTTCTGGCCCGCACGGGACGGCCGTCGCCTGGGGTGCCTTGGTCAGCCTGAGATGCGCTGGATATCTTCCTGTGTGGCGGTGATGCGACGGCAGAAGCCGGTGTGTACTCGGATGTATTCGATATTCGAGCAGGCGGCGGCATCGGCGTGTAGTTTTCGCGCCATTTCCTCCCGCCGGGCCGGACCCATGTCTGCACATTCATGGGGCCAGAGGGTCTCCGTTTCGACGACCAGCGATTCGCGGTAGGGATCAAATTTGTCTGCCACGTTTGTCCTGCTCCCAGTTTGTTTCGGGGATCTGCCAGTTCCGGCGCCGCGCGGGACCGCGCGGATCAGCTTTTGCGCAACGCGGGGAGATATCCGAATGCCGTCCCCACGACCAGGCCAACGACATGCGCGACGTTGGCCACCCGGGGAATGGCCGGGGTCATGCACAGCAATAGCCATCCAATCAGGATAATGACAGTCACCTGACTCAATCGAAACCCTGGTTGAGGATCAAACACCGACTTCATCCAAGCGTAGCCGAACAGGCCGTAAACCACCCCCGACATGCCGCCGAACAATGGGCCTCCGCTCAAGGGGCCCCAGTCGGGCGGCGCCACCGCTTGAGCCACATTGGAAATGGCGGCCACCAGAAAGATCATGATGGCGAACCGAGCGGTGCCTCGCATCGACTCGACGACCTGGCCAAATTGGAAGAACATGATCATGTTAAAGACCAGGTGGATCACGTCCAAGTGAACAAAAATGGGGGTGATCACCCGCCATAACTCGCCTTTCGACAAGGACGCGAGCGGATTGTTGTTTTGCGCCGCGAGATCGGCCAGGCTGGCGAAACTGAGTTGATTGTTGATGGTTCCCCCAAGACCCTTGTTGCTTCTTCCAAAACCGCCCACCAGCGTGACAAGGACGGAGAGGCCGATCATCGTGACGGTCAGAGGAGCCCGCGTTCGAGCGGCAGTTCCCCACCGGCCGCGCATTTCCACGACATTCTTCTGGCTCGCCAGGCGTTGCTCCATCGTCTCCCGCCGTATCGCCTCCGCTTTGCTTTCGACGCCACGATATCGACTATCGCTGGGATCGATCCGGAAGAGATCAAACGATTCCCGCGCTCGCCCTACATTATTCTCGTCCCGTACCCAAATGGCCCAACCTTGGGTGTCCTGTTCGGCGTGAGAATCGATGCCCTGCGTCACAAGGTAGGCGGCCAGTCGCTGTGCATCACGTTCGTTAGATAGACTGCCAATCTGTCGCATGGCTATTCCGGTCGCTGAAAGTTGTTCGCAAGTCAAGTGTAGGGAGGCAGTTCGTGCTACGGATCTTCTGGCGATCGTGGCAAAATCCCCAGCGACTGTAAGTCGCCCGATTCGAGCAGATGCTGAGCGTGCTCCACTTCTCCATAATAATCGCGTCGCTCCAATTGGCTGGCTGCTGCCTCGTCCACCACGACGATGACTTCTCGGTGCAATTGCAGCGCCGAGGCAGTCACTTGAGCCGTTACCGGCCCTTCCACCGCGTGGCGAATTGCGGATGCCTTGGCGCTGCCGATCGCCAACAGCAGGCAACGACGGGACTCCAGGATTGTACCGACACCGACCGTGATCGCTCAGCCGCGGCACTCGATCCGCACTGCCAAAAAAACGGGCATTGTCCCGTACCGTTTCGCTCGTAAGCGTCTTGAGTCGGGTGCGGCTGCCCAACGAGGAACCCGGTTCATTGAACGCAATGTGGCCGTCGGAGCCAATCCCCAGAATCTGGAGGTCGATTCCCCCGACGTCCCGGATCTGCTGTTCGTATTCTTCGCAATAGGCCTCGAAATGAGTCGCCAGACCGTCGGGAACGTGAGTATTGCCCGACTTGACGTTGATATCATCAAACAGGCTCTGCTGCATGAAGTAACGGTAGCTGTGCGGATGCTCCGGGCCAAGCCCCACATATTCGTCCAAGTTGAACGTGACCACCTGCGAGAAATCAAGGCCCTCTTCGCGGTGCAACCGAATCAGCTCCCCATAGGTCCCCTGCGGCGTGCTGCCGGTCGCCAAACCGAGCACGCAACGGGGTTTGCGGCGTACCAGCCGCGCCACGATGCTGCCTGCTCGGCACGCTACCCCGGCCGCGTCCGGCTCAATGATCACGCGCATTCTCGAGACTCCTGGAAACCGCTTTCGAACATCGCTAGCATTCCCCCTTTGTATCCCAAATCGCCTCACGAACCAACTGCCGGAGGGGCCTGCCAGAGTCGTCTGGTCTCAGGGGAGGCTGTTGAGCTATAATCGGGGCCCGTTTGAGTCACGCCGGGTTGGATTTCCGGCCGGCTACCTGAGAGCCCCTCGCGGCCGACATGTGATCACCGAGTGCTGCTCGGTCCAAGACCGGAAAAGGAGTTCCGCCGATGCGTTCCATCGCCGTTATCAACCAAAAAGGTGGCGTAGGTAAGACCACGACGGCCGTTAATCTCTCGGCTGCCATCGCCGCCGCCGGACACCGCGTTTGTGTGATCGATCTCGATCCCCAGGCACACGCTTCGCTCCATCTGGGGATCGCCCTGGGGGATGACGAACTTTCTGTCTATGACGTTTTGATCGGCAGGACCACCCTTTCGCACGTGCGGCAAAACGTGGGAGACGATCTGACGTTGATCCCCGCCCACCTGAATCTGGCCGCCGCCGAAATGGAACTGGCCGGCGAGGTTGGCCGTGAAGTCATACTCCGCGATCAGCTGCGTCAGGATCCGCCCCCCTGTGATTACCTGATTCTCGATTGCCCTCCTTCGTTGGGAGTCCTGACACTCAACGCTCTGACCAGCGTGCAGGAAGTCATTCTGCCGTTACAGCCCCATTTTCTGGCTCTGCATGGATTAAGCAAGCTGTTGCAGACAATCGAGCTCGTCGCCTCGCGGCTGAATCCGCAGCTGCGCTTGTCAGGTGTGGTGATGTGCATGTATGACTCGGGCACTCGATTGGCGGCGGAAGTGTGTCACGATGTGGAACAATTTTTCGAGTCTCAGACGCGCACCGCGACAAGTTGGTCCGGCGCCAAAACGTTTGACACGAAGATCCGACGCAACATTCGACTCGCCGAAGCTCCCAGCTTCGGACAGTCCATCTTCGAGTATGCTTCCAAGTCGCACGGCGCTGAAGACTATCAGAGCTTGGCTTGGGAGGTCCTGGGCATGGCAGAGTCGACTCAACGGGGCACCCGTGTCGCCGAGGCGGCGGCGTAGCTCGGCAGCGTTGCGCCGAACGCAGACGGATGACGGGGAGCACGTCGAACCAGTGGGCTGTTGTGGTGGGGATACGGGTTCGCCGATGGAGGAAGCACTGCGCCACCGGGGAGAACGTCCGCCACACTGGCTCCGCTCGCGATTGACCGCTTGATGAGGGTCAGTGTTCGCCGCTTCCCTGGAATCTGGCGGTTTTCGGACGATTTCCAGAAAACGATCGCGATGTGCGATCATCGAACGGTGAAAACCGACCTCCGTCATTTCGGCGCGATGATGCCAAGCTGAAAACAGACGCCGCGAACGGTCCAAAAACTGCTCGGCCCACGCGTTGGTTTTCTTGTCAGGGTGTTTCCGCGGAAAGCGAATGTCGCGAATCAGATGAGCCCAACAGGACTGGGCTTTCATGTCGAAGTGCCAAGCGAAGGAACAGTTGGCCGAAAAGTAGTCGAAGTGAATGAAGCCTTCGTAGTCCGTGCCGATCAACTCTTCAAGCACCGACCGTGAGCGACTGGTGGCGATGTGAAACAGAGTAAATAAGGGTGCGGTGACGCACCAGATCCAGTTCCTCTTGCCGTTGTTCTTGAGACTCGATTCGTCGCTGCCGAGTTGTGGTTGCTCGGGAATCGCTTGTTTGAGAACGGATCCGTGGCCGCTGAAGGGAAGGAATTGCTCCTTGAGATTGTCTCGATGTTGATCGGATTAATTCGCTCTAGTTCCTCAAGTCGCGAGGTTTGATACGTCACCTTGAGAGAGCTGCGGACGAAAATGGATTAGGATTACGAACAAGAACAAGATTAAGATTAAGAGTAAGAACTCACTCGCCGTTCTCGGAGGATGGGGCGACCACCAGTTGTTTCAAGGCTTCCAAGCTTGAGAGTACCTCCTCGCGCGCAATCTTCTTCCCAGTCGTTCATCTTGTGATGCAGGATGGCCAGCTTGAACGCTTCAAACGCTTCCGCCAGATCTTCCGGCAGGTCCTTCAGGTCCGCGAACGGGCGCACAAACTCGACGGTTGATGCATCCAGATCATCCGCATAGACCGAGGCGCCCGGAGCGGTTTTTGATGGATCTTGCCGCACCTCATCGGTATCCCCAAAGTCAGGACCTTCTTCGCGCGCGCCAAGTTGCACATCTGCTGCGCTGCTGATTTCGGGCGACCCGGGCGTCTCATTGGTGGCCGGTTCGAAATCCTCGTCCAGGTCGTTAGTCACGATGTCCTTATCGTCCGGTCGCTCGTTTTCCAGAGCGCCCATCGTATCCCATCGCTGATTGCGCATGGAGGAGACGGACCAGTTGTTTTGAACGGCGCCTTCGAGCCACATCTCGGCGTCATCCCAATCGACGCTGGCCTGGAAGTGGCTCCAATACAGCCCCGGGTAATCCTCATAGACCTGACCGAATCGCTGGTAGACGCGCCGCAAGCGTCCTACGTGTTGGCCCGTTACTCCCCCCACACGACTGCTCCACGCTTCGTCGGAATACTCCGTAGCTGGCGCCTGGGACGCGACCAGCGCTTCGCGCCACTGGTAGATGATGCGTCCCTTCTCCCAATTCGTATTGCTCACCAACTGATTCCAGCGGCCGACAAACGGCACACTGGCCGCATCCAGTTCCATCTGGTTTACTGCTAGACGCTGCGCATCGGGAACAGCGGTTTGGGGTTCTTGATCCATCGACGACTTCCTTTTCTCCCAGAGGTTGGATGCCTTCAACTCGGCCGCACAAGCTGCAGCATGTTGAGCAAAGCAGACACCAGGGCTTTCTTCAGATTTGACGAAAACTCGGTGAGCGAAGCACTTGCTGGCAATGTCCAGCAGCAGCCGGGCTGGGGAAAACTTGTCAACGAACCAGATCACCGTCTCCACGGCGTCTCTTCGACAGGTTGCGGGGAAACCCTACGTCGGCGCCCGTTGGCACGCTTCGAAACCGCATGTCTTGTGGCTGCCGTCACAGAAAGGCGAGTTCTGGGAGTGACCACATCGACAGAGGGCCACAACCGGTTTTGACGCATCGCGCGGAAATTCGTTTCCGTCGGCGTCGAGAATTTGGGCGGGTCCTGCCACCAACAAGGGACCGTTGTCGCGCACACGAATCGTTACGGCATCTGCCATCGGTGTTCTTCCTGTACTGAGTCGTAGGGTATTGAAAACGTGCAGAAATATTGAGAATGCTCAGAAACGACGAAGCCAGAAGTATGGGTCCTCAGATCAGGGACGCAGACGGCGGCCTGCTACAGCAGGTATCCTCGCCCAATTCTAATAATCTTGCCACAAGAATGCAGTCCCCGAGGGCGGTCCGTCCTGTTTGTCAGCGTCACTTTTTGTCAGCGTCACTGGGGGGCAGCACATTCGATTCCTGTTGGTCCGGCTCGGCCGGGGTGGCTTGCGTCATTGCCGGGCTGGGTTTGAGCCGAAACAGGATGTGGATGGTGGCCAGGTTCGCGGGCTGCACCGCGGGGGCCATCGGTTCGTCCTGGGCGCCGGCGTCATGTGCCATGTCAAGACGTTCAGCAAGGGGTTCAGGTTGGGGCCTTTCTTCCGCCCGTGCGTTATCCGGTTCGGTCGCAGCTTGGCTGCGGGCCATGCGGCTGCTTGGTACGTCGCCGCTCTTTTCACGCGTGGTGTCAGCTTCTTCTTTGAGTCTGACTGCTCCCCGCACTTCGGATGGCGGTGTCTCGTACGGTGCCGGCACCGGCTCCGACATTGCCGGAGCGTCCTCACTCTTGGCCTGTTCTGTGTCCCGCAACTCGCGGCCCTTCGCGCCACCGCGGACCGTTACGTTACCGCTTCCGCCCGCGCCCGGTCCCATACCTGCGCCGACGCCCATTGCCGCGCCGGATCCCATACCCGCGCCGGATCCCATACCCGCGCCGCTCATTCCCATGGCTGCGCCGCCTCGGGGATCGACTTTGGACGATGGATCCTGCATGCCTGGCATGCCAGGATATCCGTAACCGCCCATTGCGCCTCCATATCCGGGCATACTCGGATACCCATCAATGCCGTACATGTCGGCACCCATGCCTATCGCATCGCTGCGGGAGCGCTGGCCTGGCGCGGTACAGGTACGCGCCGTTGATCCGCTGAAGTGGGTGCCACAACGACGTCCACGTCCGGCTGAGCGACCAGTCTGGTGAGTGAGGTCCCGACCTCGTCGAGCGAGCCTTCGACCACGACCAGATTCGGAAACGTCGTCTCCGCCTGTTGTCCGAATGCATCGGTTCCCATTGGCTGCGCCGCGTACAGCTTTACCTCAGGCATATGCCGGGAATCGAACATCCAATTGGCCGCCTCGCCCAACGACTGCGACAGATTCAACTTCTCGATCCGGCGTGCAATGGAACCCTCCGAGTCTCTCCATAATTCCACTGGCAAACGGACTTGCACTAACAGGACCTGGTCCTTGTTGAGTTGGCTGATCAGTTGTTCGGTTTTGGCAGCGCGGCTGCTATCGCCTCCAAAGGCCATTGCGGGTCCGCCGGAAGACGGCGCAGAGAACTGTTTCGCATCCGTTTTCTGTTGATCCACCCTACCACTTTGCTCTCCCGCCTGCGGTCGCGGTCTGACGGACTGACGCGATTCTGTTCCCATGCCTTGTGCGAGGCTCCCACCAGATCGACCACCCGAGGCGCGATCAGGAGCGTCGGGTGCCATGGGCTGCTTTGAGCCGCCGGACGCTTGGCCCAGCGCGACGTCGTCGGGCTCGGCGGTGCGCATTGGGGAGCCACCGGACGCCGGTCGTGGGGCACCTTCCGAGACGCGGCTCGCGTCTCCGTCTTTCTGCAAGACATCTTTCTTGAAAGCCAAGCTCGTTCGATCAACTTGCCTGTTGCTGTCCGAAGGACGATCCGCTGGTGCCTTTGGTGATTGCGCATCAGCCATCTCTCCGGCGCGCTTTTCTTGGGCGGGCGTCGTCGGCAAGTTGATGCGCTCGGACTCCGCTTCCAAAACACCCTCGGCGGGCAATTCGTCTCGGAGTTGCGCCAGATCGGTCGTCGCCTCGTCATCCAGGACGGCTGCCTGCGGCCCGCTCTCGTCACCGGATCGCGATCCACCGGCCATGCGACTGTCTTCTGCCAGTTGACCTGGCAGCCACAAGGCCAGCAGCAGCAGCGCGGCGAGCGACGCCACGGCACCCGCCACGAGACGCCAATGGCGCCGGGCCGGGCCGGTCTCGGAGATGGCCGGCACGGCTGGCGTGCACGTTGTCGGAGTCGATTGGGCGACGCTCTCCTCGCCCGTGAGCATACGACGTTCCGCTTGACGCAGTACCCGGTCGGCCAGGTCTTCCGCCGGGTCCGCCGCCGGCAATGACTGCAGCGTAAAACGCAGGGCACGCAGCTCGTCACACATCCGCCGCAGTTCGGCGTCGCCCCGCAACTGCTTCTCGACGAGCGTTTGCTCCTCGGCAGTCAATTCGCCGTCCAAGTAGGCGCTGATCAGTTCGTCTGAGAAGGGGGATGTCATCGTGGCACCGCAGTCCGTACTCTCAACTCTCAACTCTCACTCACTCACTCACTCTCACTCACTCTCTCACTCAGCCAACTTCTCCCGCAAGATCTCTTCCAAGTGCTCTCGTAGCTGCAATCGGGCCCGGTGCAGACGACTGCGGACCGTCCCGATGGGTAGTTCGAGGATTTCGGCGATGGTCTCGTAGCAACAGCCTTCCATTTCCCGCAACACCAGTATGGATCGAAATTCCTCGCTCAACGCGTTGATGGCCTCTCGGACCTGCCGCACCTGCTCTTCCTTCAACAGCTGATCACTGGGGCCTTCGCCCGCGTCCTGAGGCTCGTCACCGGTTCGTTCGCGGTGCTGATCCATTGAGACTTCGGTTCGCTTGCGTCGCCGCCGACTGACCGACACATTGAAAGCAATACGGTACAGCCAAGTATAGAAGGCGCTTCGGCCGCCAAACGTCTCCAACTTGACAAAGGCTTGGACAAATGCCTCCTGGCAGACGTCCTCGGCCTCTTCTCGCGAACCGACCACGTGCAACAGCGTGTTGAACAGACGGCCCTGATATTTCCGGACCAACTGACCGAATGCCGCTCGGTCGCCGGCGATGGTTTCGTCAATCAACTGGGCGTCGTCGCTCACAGTCGCTCCAATTACTCCGACGCTGTGTCCGGCCAAGAAGTTCCCGGGCCCCGTGATATCGCGGCCCAGAATCCCCCCTCAAAGAACCTCCACGCGGTCCTATCATCCCGATCGCAGTTGCGGCTGTCAAACCGGGTTGTCTACGTGGCAGGGCCGTCACTTGTTTGCGGTAAACCGCCATTCTGAACCGATCATTGGCTTGTGGTAAGCCCCCAGTCGGTGGGGAGGGCGAGCCGGAGGTCTGTGAACCGCGGCGTGTGACGCGTGATGTTCGAAACTCGACACATTGGTTCCTTGTCTCACGCCGTCCGAGGCAGCGCGGAGCCTTTGGGACGCGACAAGACGTAGCACCAAAGCGCCACGACCGAGAGCAACAACAGGGCGCTGATGGCCTGGGAGATGGTCAGCTTGACATCGACGCGCAGGAGGCTTGATTCATCAGTGCGGATCATTTCGAGCAGGATTCGTGTGACAGGATAGACTGACACCAGCAGCGCGGCGACTTCTCCATCCCGGCGCCGAAACGGGTAGTAAGCCCACAAGAATAGGCAGATCAAGGCGGCGTTGATGGAGCTGAAGATCTGCGTCGGGTAGACGGGTGCACTGCGCGGGGGAAGTTGCTGGAATTCCCAGCTCACACGCCGGCCATCCATCAGTTGAATCGACAGCAGCGCACGACCCACCGTCTCACCGTGTCGCATGCGGGCAAAGGCTTCTTCGTCGGGGAACCACATCTGTTGGATCATATCTCCCACTTGGAGCCCTTGCCGCTGGGCCACCCCGCCTGCTTGAATCTGCGCGACGGTATACGTGCCGTCGGGATGGGGCTGCAACTGCATGTCCAGTAGCGTCCCTTTCTTGATCTGGTCTACATACGGCGGACTGCCCTGGGGGAAGGTGATTCCCAGCGCGCTGTGATCGCAATACCCTCCCCAGCAGCAACCGTTCATAAGGCAGCCGATACGACCGAACGCCAAGCCCAACATCATGCTCGGCGCAATCAGGTCGGCAAGCGCCAGCAGGGGAAGCTGGTAGCGTCGCACGAAGACCAAGACGGCTGTTGAGGCGCCGATAAAGCTGCCGTAAACGACCAGTCCACCATCTGTCAGGTTCGCGATGTTGCTGAATGTCTCTTTCCACGACGGTTGCGAAAATTGCTCCCAATACTGAAACACATAGAAGACTCGAGCGCCGAGGAAACCGCCCAGCACCATCCAGAAGGCCAAGGCGAAAATCATCTCGGGGTGCAGTCCCATCTGTCGGGCCTGGCGCACCAGCAGAAACAGACTGGTGATAATTCCCAACAACATCATCATACCGTAGGCACGGATGGGGATCCCTATCGGCACTCCCGTGGCGGTGCGTACTTCCACCAAAGGAGCGATCCAGTAGACGGCCGCGCCCACGACGAGATACATCGGCACGTCGTTGAGCAGTTGCGAATTCCAGCCGTGTTGGCGAATGCGAACGCCCAACACGAGGAGGCCGATCACGACCAGCAGTGCGAGAATCCATCCGGGCCCAAACAGCGGGACGTGGAGAAACGGATCAGCATGGGGAATATAAAACAACGTCGATCGCACAGCACTATCCTAGGTCAATATCTTCTCGGGGTTCATGGAAACTGGTTTAACCCATGCGGCGGTTGTCGATCAAGCGAGTTTTCCCGACATGAGCCGCTATGAGAGCGATCGAATCATCGGAGGCTTCGGGGGCTTCCTGCAAGGTTTGTGGATCGACAATCACTGCGTAATCGATCTTTTCAATTCCGCTCTCTAGCAGAGTGCCGCGCATCGCTTCGCACAAGACAGGGGTGGCGCGCTGGCCTTGGCTGGCAAGTGCCGTTGCTCGCTCGAGGGCCCGAAAGAGCCCCAGGGACCGCCGGCGCTCATCCGCAGTCAAGAAACGGTTCCGCGAACTCATGGCCAGACCGTCTTTTTCACGGATAATGGGACAGACTTCAATACGTAACGGGAGATCGAGATCACGTGTCATGTCTTGAATGACTCGTGCCTGCTGGTAATCTTTCTGGCCGAAGAAGGCGATATCGGCCGCCACGAGGTTGAAGAGTTTCAACACCACGGTTGCCACGCCGCGGAAATGCCCGGGGCGGCAAATTCCTTCCAAAGGCCGAGCAACTTCGGGCGGCTCAACATAGGTCGAGAAGCCCTCCGGATACATCTGGTCCGCGAAGGGGACAAACACCAGATCGGCCCGCGCATCGGCAAGCGTTTCGAGATCCGAATCGAGGGTCCGCGGATAACGCGAGAAGTCTTCGTGAGGGCCAAATTGGGTCGGGTTGACGAAGATAGTCACCACCGTCAAGTCGCATTCGGAGACGCTTCGCCGCACCAGGCTCAGGTGGCCCTCATGCAAGGCACCCATGGTCGGCACCAGCCCGATCGTCTTTCCGCTTCCGCGGGCCCTTCGGACGGTATCACGCAGTTGCTCGCTCTGCGTGACCACCGGTGGATGAACCGAGTCGCTGCGGGGCATCATGTTGGTCCTTCGGTGAGGCTGTTGGTGCCTGGCCGAGTGAGAGAGTCTGGACGGCGCAGAGTGGGTTGCCCTGGATCCGCGTTCCGATTCTCGGATATTCATTGCATGGCGTCTACGGCGGCTGTCAGCTCGATCACTGCCAGATCGATATCGGCGCCCGCCACGCGAATGTACGGACATTGCCCTGGCTGAGCGATTTGGTCGCGAAGCGCCGAAGCGGGAATGTCTGGTGTGCCCAGGTCGCGCCCCACGCGGCTGTTCCACGGTGCATCGAGAAAAAGCACGAACTTTGGTTGCGGTGCCCGAGCAAGGGCTTCCCGACAAGCCTGTTGCAGACGCTGCCGATTCGCACTGGCTGGCCAGTTCCGAGCAACGGCGAGCGCCTGACTCAGCCAGAAGTTGCTGATGACCAGCGACGCAGGTTGACTGGCCCTGGAGGCGCCAATCGACGACAGCAGGTGTGCCTGTTGCGCCACGGCGTCCAGTTCGCGCTGCAACGTGCCGTGAGATGCTCCGCGGGAAGTCGGGGCCGTTGCCCGATGCTCCCGCGGGGCAAAGCAGAGTAATCGAGCCTGCCTTGCGGCGGCTGCCGCCGTCACAATCTCGGTTCGCGTCGTAGCGGTGGCGCCGGTTACCGCCACATAACAAAGGGGTTCATCAAGACGTCCCAGAAGTCTCGACAGTGTCCAGCCAGTCGGCGCGTGAATCATGTCCGCGGCAATTTCGCAAGCCGGCTCGAGCACGAATCGGCGCACGGCCATGCGCGGATGCGGAAGGACCAGGTCCTCGGTTTCCAGAATCAGCCGATCGTATAAGAGCAGGTCGATATCCACCACGCGCGGTCCCCATCGCTCGGCGCGACGTCGCCCCAGAGCCTCCTCGACCTGGCGAAGCGATGCTCAGCAACTGATCAGGTGACGATGTTGTCGTGACACGAATCGCGGCGTTGAGAAATGGGTCTTGTCCTGGTGGGCCGCCGATGGGAAGCGTTTGGTGATGCCGACTGGCACCACGCAGTTGAATTTGCGGGAGTCCGCAAATGCGGGCGATCGCATGGTCAAGTTGAGCGGCGCGATCACCGATGTTGGAACCCAGACCAATCAGACAATCTGCCATCGGCCGCACCGGGGTCATGTAAGATTGGTAAAGCGTGTGCCCGCATTGCCACAAGGCACCGCCAGGAAAACGGCGCCCAACACAGAGCGCAACAAAAAGGCGGCAGGGGAACTTGATCCAACTGTCCCATGCCGCCAAATGCATCAGTACCGCAGTCCATGCGCTGATTGCTATGGACAAATATAGGGGGGGACCTCCGAACCACGACCAAGGCCGCCGACAGTCGTTCCGATCAATCGCCGCCCCCCAAATAAAATCTCCATGCTGCGAGACCAAATCATCGATGCGTAAAGTGCACTATCGGAAAGTGCCCGTGCAGCAAGAAGCTCGAGCACCCCCATACCTCGACCGTCGAATACCACCGGCGCGTTAATTACAGGTCGAGAGACTTACTATAACAACCCGTCACTACAGGAGCGCCATTTACTCACTGCTGGAAAGGTTGAATCACTTTACCACGCATTGGTGGTGAAAGGGGGCTAACGAACTCGCTTGCGTTCAGCTAACAAATGACACATTGTGCCGAGTCACAACAGATTGTCAAGCAACCTAACAGAGAGTTTTTCAGTTTGTTGGTTATTCAACGTTGGCCCCCCTGTAAAACCCCTTGCTTGAGACGCGTGCGATCCTCTCGTTGTGCAACGTGGTGTGGTTCTATGACCGGATACTTCCGCATCCTATTGGTGACATGCAATGGTATTGCTTCGGCTCTTGACACGGCCGAGAAAAAGGTGTTAAGCGTCTCTCAATGAAGATGCATGGTAGGCTGATTTAGCCTTGTTTTTAAGCGATTACCGCGGACAGAGGCGATGACGAGAGATTCCAATTACACTGGAATAGACGCCGACGATCCACCCGCGGGATGTTGTTTGCTTTGGCAAAGCTGTTCTGCGCGGGGGCTCACCGGCGGCAACGTCACGCGGTAACATGCATGCACGCCGTAACATGATTGTGCAAGACTTCAAGCGATAGGGAATTGCGTGACGTTTCGGATTTTCTTTTTTCCTTACTACAAACTCCGATGCCAGAGTATCTGTGAACGACAAATTAGACAAAGAGCCGCTTGCTGCCGGTGATGATGCAGCTGTACGAGAGTTGCTACAGCAATTTGTGGAGCAGTTGGCTGGCCAAGACCAACCAGCGATCACTTCAGGCCGCGTAGAGCTACTGCATCGACTTCTGGGGGAGGACGTCTCGCGGCAGTTGGGTGTTTACCCCCTGCCTGCCGGCTTTCTGTTGTCGGTGATCATTCCCGTCTTCAATGAAAACAGAACTGTGCAGGACGTCATCGCTCGCGTACGTGGCACCGGTCTGCCGATCGAATTGGTATTGATTGATGATGGAAGCACGGATGGAACGCGGGACGTGTTGAAGCGGTTCGAACACGAGACGGACTGCCAGGTCATCTACCATGATCGGAATCGCGGCAAGGGAGCGGCGCTTAAGTCGGGGCTTGCTGCCGCCACGGGAGACGTCATTGTCGTGCAAGACGCGGATATGGAATATGATCCGCGCGATTTTCGCCTCCTTCTGCAGCCGATCATCGAGGACGAAGCAGACGTGGTATATGGGAGTCGCTTTATTCACAACGACCGTCCGGTATCACCACTCTGGCATCAAGGAGCGAACCAACTGATCACGTTTTTCGCGACGCTCGCGTCTGGCTATAAATTCACGGATGTCGAAACATGCTACAAGATGTTCCGCCGCGAACTGATTGCCAATGTCGTGCCCACATTGCGGGAGAAACGTTTCGGGATCGAAATTGAGCTGACGTTCAAGTTGGTGAAACAACCGGGGGTCCGATTTTACGAACGGCCCATCCATTACGCGCGTCGTTCGTATCAAGAAGGCAAAAAGATTGGCTGGCGCGACGGCCTGGCCGCTTTGTGGTGCGTATTCCGGTATTCGTTGTTCTCCTGAGACGGTCTGCAAGAGGGAACCTCGCGGAGGGCGTGGGCGGTTGTGCCGGACTTCGTCCGCGGGGTTGTCGTGCGTGGCTGCGGTCGTGCACAAGGTGGCGTTAGATAGCTCTCTGTGACGGGGTTCGATCCCCCTGGAAAAGCTTGACTGCCATGGGTGGATGGTTTAGTGTTCAGATACGGTCCGGGCAGTGATCTGTTGCGGTCCATGAGGATGGCCTTGGAGCGCATTCTTTCGCCCAAAGAGACAAACTTGTGCAGCGTGTGGTCGATCCTGAGGGATCCTGCGTGATCTTGAGACCAGCGGAGGTCCGCCATGACTGTCGGAAACAGGACGTCTACGGTTACGGTCAATGCAGCGTTCCTGCAGGAGATCAAAGATGTCAACGAAGATCTTTGGAAGTTGCTCGACGACGTGAAGCAACTCTGCAACGATCCTGAGAGAGTGCAGTTGCAGGGCCGTCGGCTGGTCGACATGTTCGGGGACTTGCGGGATCAACTGGCGATGCACTTTGCGCTTGAGGAGGCCTATGGTTATTTCGACGATCCGATTCACGTGGCACCGCGGTTGAGTGTCACGGCGAGTCAACTGCGAGACGAGCACCAGATTCTGTACGCCATGGTCCGGGATTTGGCGGACGAGGTGGACGAGTTGTCACGAGCGGGCAGACTCGCGCGGAGTGGATCCTGGGTGGTCGAACGTTTTCGGGAATATTACGATCGTTTCCAGCAGCATGAGACTCGCGAAAACGAGCTGATTCTCGATGCCTACGACTCGGATATCGGAGTCGGCGACTGATGCGCCGGTGACTGTTCGGGTCAAGGCGGCGAGGGGGAGGAGCAGATAGGACCGGACGAACTTGTTCCGCCAGACGGGTGAGGACCATGGTGATGGGGGCAATTCCGTGATGGGGGCAATTCTGTGATGGGGGCAATTCTTGATGATTACTGCGACAGGCAATACACCACGATAGCTGTGCCAGTACCAGAGCAAGCACATGAGCAGCCAATCGGCAATTGGGCGTCCCATGGAACTTCTGCTCGTCGAAGACGGGCTGGTGGACGCACGTTTAGCCATTGGGGCGTTAAGTCAGGGCGGGTTTCGCCATCGAGTGACGCTGGTTCGAGATGGCGAGGAGGCGATGGAGTTCATTTTCCAGCGGGGTAAGTTTGCTCAGGTGCCTCGTCCTGACTTGATCCTGCTGGATCTGCAGCTGCCCAAGAAGAGTGGTCTTGAGGTGCTGAACGAGGTCAAGTCACATGAGGGATTGAAGGACATCCCCGTGGTGATCATGACGGCCTCCGAGGCAGAAGAGGACCGTCTGCAGTGCGATTCGCTGAGGGTGGATGGTTACATTGTCAAGCCGGTCAATTTCGAGAAATTCCTGGAACTGGTGCGCCGGCTCAAGAAATTCTGGCTGGACGATGTCATCCTGCCGTCGCTCGACTAGCGGTTCGCGGGAGCGTGGCTGTCGATTCTTGTTTCCTTTTCAGCGTGTGAGTCCATGTCCCACTATCCGCGCATGTTTCGACTTCGCCAGCATCTGGCTCGGCCTCTTGTCCACGACGTTGCCGCCGCCGTTGATTCGGCGCTGGGCTCCTTGGGACTCGAATCACAGGTGCGTCCTGGCCAGAGCGTGGCGGTGACGGCCGGCAGTCGTGGCATCGCCAATATCGCTCTGATTCTGCGCAGTGCGGTGGCGCACTTGAAACGTCTCGGTGGCCAGCCGTTCATTGTGCCCGCCATGGGCAGTCACGGGGGAGCCACGGCGGAAGGTCAGCGTCGCATTTTGGAGATGTACGGGATCACCGAATCATTCTGCGAGTGCCCGATCCGCTCCAGCATGGACACGGTCATTGTGTGTCAAGCGGCGGAAGGATTTCCGGTCCATTTCGACCGTCACGCGTACGAGGCCGATCATGTGCTGGTTTGTGGCCGGATCAAGCCACACACGCGGTTTGTGGGTGATGTGGAAAGTGGTCTGATGAAGATGATGCTGATCGGCCTGGGAAAACATGCCGGGGCGCTGGTCTACCATCAAGCCATTCAGGACTACAGCTTTGGCCAGATTCTGCGCAGCGTGGCACGGGAGGTGTTCAGCAGGTGCCGTGTCCTGGCCGGGTTGGCCACGGTCGAAAACGCGTACGACGAGACGGCGAAAATTGCGGCGGTGGCGCCCGGGCATTTTGAGCAACAGGAATGCGCGTTGCTGTGTGAGCGCGCGCGTGGATGCCCAAGTTGCCGTTTGATCGGGCCGACTTGCTGCTGATCGATGAGATCGGCAAGGACATCAGCGGCGCCGGGCTCGACACCAACGTCGTGGGACGCAAGTATCTTGACCACGCGTCGCGAGAGGACGAGTTTCCGAAGATCCGCTATTTGGCGGCGCGGGGGCTTAGTAAGGCCTCCGCAGGCAACGCGACCGGTCTGGGGCTGGTCGAGTTCTGCCGCAGTCAAATACTTCGAGAAATGGATGTCCAAGCCACCCGAACGAACTGTTTGACCGGCAGCCACGCCACGGCCGCGATGGTTCCCTTGGACTACGAAACGGACCGTGAGATCCTGGATGTGGCGCTGTCGGTGATTGGATTGACCCCGCCGCCGGATGCGCGGATCATGTGGATCGAAAATACGCTGAAGATTGCCGAGCTGGAATGTTCGGAAGCGTTTTGGCAAGAGGCGTCTGAGCGATCGGACTTGGAGATTCTGACGCAACCCCGTAAGCTTCCCCTTGGCGAGAATGGCAACCTGCCGGCCGTGTCGTCCTTGGCTTAGCATCGTTCGAGAAATAACTGTCCGCTATTCCCTCGCCCCACTGGGGAGAGGGCAGGGTGAGGGGACCAAGAGTACTGCAGTTATTTCTCGTACGATGCTTAGCTCTTGGATCAGTGGAGCGTCGCGAAGGAACGGGACCGCCGCGGCCGGTTGGCCCCCGCGACGGTTGCCCCCGTCGGCAGTGCGCCCGGGCGATACGCTGCCAGGCCTCGAGCCGGGTGTGTCAGCGCACCGGGTGTCCCTTGTGGGTGCGACAGCGCCGTCAAAGCGAAACGCGCGTCCGCTCACCTGCCGCGGGTTCGTTTCCGTGGGTTGCCAGGTCTTGTCCAGAACATGCGAGTTGGCCCATCTCGACGACAGAACAGAACGCGCGAGCTCAACCTCAAGACGAATCGACATCCGCCATGAGCGGTAACTGGTCCCAACAAATCGAACGGCGTTATTGTCTGCAACTTCCAGACGACGTCCGCGCGTACCTGGATGAGGAAATCTGGAAGCAGGAGGGAGGCGCCGAATTCTGCCGGGCCAGGACCCCCGAGCAGTTGCTCGATCCGGAGCCGGGGACGATATGGGCCGGATTCATGCTTCCAGACACGCTCCCCCTGATCGGCAATGACTATGGCGACTGGCTCTGTGTGCGCATTGCCGCCAACGGAACAGTTTCGGAACTGGTGCATTGGTCGCATTGTGGTGGAGACTGGATTCCCTACGGTCGCAGTTTGGCCGAGGGACTGTTGTACGACGCGGCGGTACGCGTGTTGCATCCATCGCGTCCCCATCTGGCCGAATCCAACTTGTCCGACGAGCAGGTGTTTCGCCCCGCTCAATGGGCGCACCGATGGATTACATCGCCAGGCGGCATCTCGCCCCTCGGCGCCACCGGTGGTGTTCCATCGGACCGTACTTTGCCAAGTAGTAATTGGATGCCGCCCTTCTGGCCCACGGAATCTGTTCGACAAGCGCCAGGCGCCCGCGCATCGGTGCTGGAAGATCTGAGCAGGTGGCAGGTGGCAGAGTTCGCGGTACGGCGGGACCGCATACTGCACCACTTGGAAAGTCCGCTCAAAGCTATAAGTGACCAGTCGTTGTCACAAGAAATGGGTGTGGCGTGGGAACCCGATTTTGTGCGTTGGTTGTTTGATGGCTCGCTGGTGCCCGAAACAGCGCGGCGGGAACTGATGTTGCGCGAACGCGTCGGGCGTGGATTTTTTTCGCCAAGACTGGGACGCCGCCGAGCAGGAAGCACAATCCGTGATCCGTCGCCGCCAGGACTTGGGATGGGCCTTCGATATTGCCGGCTGGGCGGCTCAGCGGCGTGGCGACTGGGCGTCAGCTATTGAGCACTACCTGGCGGGATTGCGGACCTCCTGGTTTTCCGACGACACCGTCCGCTTTCGCACGCACTGGTTCGACGAAGGGTATGGCAAGTTTGCCGCTTCGCGATTGGCAACGCTGACCAGGCGATTGTCGGCCCGGCAGCGTCGCGATCCGTACCTGAATATTTTCCTCGACAACGATTCCGGGTCACTGCGTCGTCGTGTCCGTGAGTATTGGCTGCAGCTGGCCCAGCAGGCGGACCGGCAAGGAGATCACTTGCAGGCCTATCAGCACTATTATCGAGCCGGCTGGGATCTCGGCTTGGAGCCTCTCAACGGTTACGGTGCCGTTTTCGAAGGGTTGTGCCGATCAGCGGCCGCCGCCGGCTCGACCGCCTTGGCCCACATTGCCGCCATGCACCAGCGTTTCCTGGTCGAAGCCTAGTGCTCTTTCTGGTGCCTTGTCGCAAGTAGTGATAGGAGGCCTGCGCCGGCCCCAACACTGGAGACGCTCGCCGAGCTGACGTAACCGCTGTCGCAGCGGTGATTAAACAACACCTTGCCGAGAACACCACCGGCAGAAGTGTTCGGTTACGGGCGGAACCGTTTCAGATCCGGCAGGAGATCGAAGTGCGGATCCGTCGTGTAGACAAAAGCATTCAGCCGTTCGGCAACTACAGCAATCAGCCAGGTCTGACAGCGGTAATCGATGTCCCAGCGAAGCCAATTCACGCCCGCGATCAGCGGCAGCTCGCCAATCGTTCCACGTCGTTTCCGCGTAATGGGCCAGCTTGAGTCGGGATGCAATCCAATCAGCTTGATCCTTACGCCGAAAACCGAGTAACACCTCGGCGACAATCGGCCCCGTCAATACGATTCGGTCGGCATCAAGCAATCGATCGATGGCGAGTTTCTCTGGCGAATTCGGCTTGGTGAAGAACGAGGCCCAGACGCACGTGTCAGCAAACACCCAATCGTCCATGGGGCAGGCCCCTCAATCCGGAAAACCGGTGTTGCCGAGTTCCAGAGATTCCAAAGATCGCCAGTTGTCTTCATACTCAACGTGACCCGAGATGGATTTGAGCTGGCGAAGTTGGCACAGTCGCAGGAATTCGCGTGCCGCGCAGCTTACCGCCTCCGAGTCGGAGTCGAGCTGTGTAATCTGCTTGATCTGTGCGAGTTCTTCACTACTCAGCGTGACTGTGATACCCACTTTCGCGTCTCCAAGTTTGGGCAAGCAACCTTGGCTCGATTATAGTGGCACGAGCTCAAGTTGGAAAGAATGTCCCGCCGGCAGCGGTTTGGTTTCCAGAGCAATTTAGTGGGCACTCAGGGACGTACTCAGCCGTCACTTTCCCCGATCGCCGTCCCAAAATCCGTTCCCATCCCCTAACAAAGGCTCCCGTTTCGTGGGGCGAAACGCTCGTCGGAGTTTTTTGACCA
Source organism: uncultured Planctomycetota bacterium (assembly GCA_963700575.1). Classification (GTDB taxonomy): domain Bacteria; phylum Planctomycetota; class Planctomycetia; order Pirellulales; family Pirellulaceae; genus JAJRVM01. The sequence continues at coordinate 99,870 of CAVOYC010000027.1, forward strand.
TACGGGATGGCCAGGCGTGCTGACAACGAGAAGCTCCAGTGGCTGCGGAAGCACTTCGAGATGGATGATCCGGCAGCAGAAGAGCTACCGTGCTCGGAAGGTGCAGAGAGCGCATTGCGCCCCGAGGAAGGTCCCACGCGGCCTTGCCAGTACTGCCCGGGCACCATGCAGCTGGCCGGCAGCACGTACCGGCCCAAAGTGAGCGAGATCCTCCAGATGCCGCTGCGCCGGTTCCGCCAGGCGCAGGCCGGCGCCCTGGTGACGTTGGGCGACGAAGTTGCCGAGAGCGTCATCGAGGCGCTCCGGAAGACGGGGAAGCTCACCGGGTCATGGACTCGGAAAGAACACGCGGAGACTCACCCGGGCTCGATGTCCTGCCGAGCTCCGCCTACTTGTGACGTGAAGTTGTCTGCAGATGGCTAACACCGTTAACAATCACTCGCTTCACAAACCGGCTTCACGTCCGGTGCGCTCCTGGTCTGCGCGCAGCTTGCTGTTGCGGCTCCCCGGCGACACCAACCTGTCACCTCTTCCGCCAAGAATGCCCTGGCTGCCATCTCATCTTGCCTGTTGCCGGGCTCTTCCTGGTGCCTCAGGCTTCCGCCAGGCCAGTGACGCGCCGCAGAGCCCCCCCCGTAACGCCTCTATAATGTGCATAGAGAGAAGAGAGCCCGCTCCGGTCACGGCCGCTCGCTGGGCTCATCCGCACCCTGCGCATCCGACTTCGCTGCAGACCCCCCCTCGATTCCACCCTCACTGGCACGACTCTGACCATGCAATTCCGAGTGACGGTGCCACTGCTCAAGGCGCCGAGTTTCCAACTCAGTAATCTCAACACCGAGAATCTTGGTCCACTGGAACCGGACCTCTCGACTTGAGCAGTGCGCAGCGCGGACACGCTTTCCATTACCGCGACGCACCGCCGGTAGCCGCTTCACACTGCGTGCCCCATACGACGTCGAGTTGGCACGATTTCGCTTGGCGATCGTATATGCATGTACTTGACACGCGTCTCCGCACGCAGTGGCACGACTCTGACCATGCAATTCCGAGTGACGGTGCCGCATCTTCATGTACTGCTTACCGCTGGCGGTCTGTCCTTCGACGGCACGCGCTGAGCGTCGATGTCGAAAGGGTACATGTTCCCCAAGGCTTTTGAGCGGCTGATGAAGAAGATGGAAACGTGCTACTGGAACCTCGACGACCGATTGGTTACCGCGGAGCGTTTTCAGGCAGGATCGACCTCAACTCTTAAGAGGTCGAGCTGCGCATCGGGGAGTGTGCCACTGGCTGAGCGAGCCGAGCAATCGTCACTACTGACAGCAAAGGGCACGGCGAGCGGAGCCAGTGCGACGCGGCATTGCCACGTTGCCTCGCCAGCTGTTCGGCGTTCTGTCACGATGGCTCAGATTGCCGCGGACCAAAGGCCTGTCAGCAGGAAGGCTTGGTTGACCGTAACCAGCTGCACACTGGCTCCGCTCGCCGCAATGCGTACTGTTATTGGCCGAGCTCATCGGGCTCGCTCAGCCTGCCACCCGCCGCAGATCTCTTATTCTTGGGAACCGAGTATTGCAGATATTTGAATCGCTTGCCGCATAGCCCATTTCTGCAACGCTAGGGGTTAGTCTTAAGAGGTCAGGGCATACACCCTTCACCTCGCCGAACTCCCACTGCAAATGCAGCAGTTCCGGGCGGCTGGATCTGCCTTACCCGGAAAGGCTTCCTGGATGTTCAAGTATTGGACATCACGTTTCCTTTTCAATAATGGCTCCGAGTCTGGTTAACTGACCTTACGACTCATTTTCACGCAGCGCCTTAGTCTCCTGTTCCGGATCGACAGTGAAGGTGACGGTAATGTCGGCGTCCTGGCCGGCGCCGCCCGGATGTCCGTCTTTGCCTAAGGATCGGGGGAAAAATAACTTCACCTAGTTCCCTCGCCCCTTTGGGGAGAGGGTAGGGTGAGGGACTAGCAAATCTGGAAGTTATTTTTCCCCGGTTCCTAAGCTCGACAGAGTGACGGTCCACGCCTTTGTTCGATACTGAATTCGGCGCCCCAACCATCGGCAACTCCATCGTCTCGATTGGCACTTTGTTTGGGAAGCTCAGATAGACTATTTGGCAAACGGCCATGAACGCCAGCGTACTCCCGAATGTTCATTTCTGCCCATATCATTCTTGAGCGCGTCAACGTATCAGGTGGAATGCGCTCGGCACACACCAGCCATATTCCGATAACAACGACAACCAGAAGCACGAGTAAGACGACCAGCGATTTAGGTTTCATGGAGGCCCTTTCAGTGCCTTCCCGGGGCGTCGGCATATTCCTGCTGCGCATACCTTCTACAGTTGAAGCTGAATGAACTATACACGTCCCTAGTGTATACACGCTGCGTTGCCATCCACCGATACCACCGCATCTCTTCCTTGCACCCGTACGTTTTCTGTGAGGTAATGGTCCCTACATCATGATGCACGTAAATTTCACCCTCTTCTGAGTAGCCGGGAGGGATGATCCAAGCTGCACCAAGCTGCCATCCCAGCCAAGTCGTTTTGAACCAATGCCAGCTATGGCCTACAATTCCGAAGGAGAAACAGACTACTTTCACCTTCCTGCAGCAGTCGTTCGTCCAGACATCCACGCAGACACTCTGGTGAAAGGCGTCGGTTACGCGGTTGCCGCTGTCGTAACCGGTCTTCAGATAGATACTCTCGCTAGGATGACGGCTTCCCATCAGAGCGGAGAGGACAGGATGCTCCACCGCGCTGCTCGAGCAGCGGCAGTAATTCGCGTGGATGGTCAATGATCCATTGAGCGCCGGCGGTCTTGAGTTCCTCGACATCGCGGAATCCCCAGGAGACGCCGACAGGAATCATCTCCGCACCTCGGGCGGTAAGCATGTCCACACTCGTATCACCCAAATACAGACACGATTGTGGTGGCACGCCGAAACAGGCGAGGATTTCGCGTGCTCCGGTCAGGTCAGGTTTGGGGGGGCGGTTTTCCTGCTGCCCCAATACCGCCGCGAACGGGTAGCGCGCCAAGTAATGCTCGACACATCGTTCGGTTGCCGCCTGGGGTTTGTTAGACAGGACGGCCAGCGCGATGTTCTGTCGGACCAGTTCCTCAAGTAATTCCGGGATGCCATCATAAAGATGTGATTCAATATTCCAAGTGCGGCGATAGAGATCGGCGAATTGATCTACCATTCGCTCAATCAGTTGCGTGTCCTCCCGGTACGCTCCTGGCACCGTCTGTTGTAGCAGTCGCCGCACGCCATGACCGACGAAATAACGGTAGGCGGAGACATCGTGGATCGGAAACCCGTGAGACTGAAGAACCGCATTGGCGGCATGGGCAATATCCGCCAGCGAGTTCAGTAGGGTACCGTCCAGATCGAAAACGACTGTCCGCACTTTCATCACGCGCAAACCTCCTTGAATCTCGTGGCGTGAATAGTGACTCGCGCGCCACGTACTTCACTCTCCACTCTTCACTCTCCACACCCCGTCCTACAGTTCGAAATGGAACGTGCGGCAGAGCGCATCCCAGAGCCGCCGTCCCACCGTGCGGCGACCCGCGTGAATCTTGGAGCGGCCCGTAACGCCGGCCAGGACAAACGACTCACGTAGGTCCAGCGGGACGTTCGCCTGGTACATGTTTAACGGTTCGCGCGATGCGTGGGAAGCTCTGCCATCGTGACGCGATGTGGCCGGCGTGGTTGCCGAGAAGTTGGCGGGTGTCACGTGCAGGTCGGTCTGAGACACTTGCGCAATCTGGCCGACGAGCGCTTTCCCACGCAATGGGTGTGGATAGAGCTCAACCTCCTGACCTCTCTGGATCGACTCGATGGCGGTTTCGTCGATTTCTACGATCGCTTCCAGTTGCGTGGGGTCGCCGATATGGCAGATGGCAACTCCCTCGCGCAGGTGAGCGGTCAGGTTTTCCGGTTGCAGTGGGTGACCGGTCCAGAAGGGAAGCGTTTCGGGGTCGTTGAGAGGCGGGAGCGGCGCGGCGGCGAACACGAGGCCATCGCGTGGAGCGCGAATGGTCAGACGGTCGTGGTCCTGCCTGCGCCGCTCGATGCGCTGGTCCAAGGAGCCCATGGTCTCCGCGACTTCAGCCATTTCGAGCAATGCCGCCTCGTCGTCGTAGGCTTGTAGTTGGAGGGCCGCAAGTTTGGCCGCCAACTGTTCACGCTCACCAATTAATCGCGCGATAGTCAATTCGACGTCAAGGTTCTTCAAGACCACCAGCGTTTGGCCCGCGCGAACGAATTGACCTTCTTGAACGTGGATTTCGACCAGCCTGCCAGGTACGTCGGCATAGGCCGCCGCCGCGGCACGAGGTTGCACAATGAACTTGCAGGTCACGTGGTGTGGAACAGGGATCAACATGATGGCCGTCAACAGGCCGACAAACAGCGTTAGCGTGGCGAGCATCCGCATCTTTTTCAATTGACTTATCCTCCCGGGCACGCGCAGGAACCGCACGACTTGCCAGGCTGGAGTCAGCAGCAGGCCGTACAGTGCCAGGACCACTAGCAGTTGGCCAATGACTTTCAGACCCTGCGGCTCGAAGACCTGGTACAGGAACCAGAGAATGGAGATAACGACGATCCAGCGATAGATCGAGGCGGCGACGGCGTAGATCAGGAACAGCCAACGTCGACGTTGGGGCAGGAAAGCATCCTTCTCTGTGGACAGACCGAGGAAGCAAACGCCGAGCATTCTGTGGATTACACGGGAGGCCTTTTGTCGCAGGTTCGGTATTTCCAGCAGGTCCGACAAGATGAAGTATCCGTCGTAACGTAGCAGAGGATTCGCGTTGAACAACACCGTGCTGACCGAACAGACAAACATGATGTCCAAGCACAGATAATGCAGCAACCCAACGTCGCTCATCCACCAAAGAAATGTGCAGATGCTGGCCAGGATCCATTCGACATACATACCCGCCGCCCCGATTGCCGCGCGTCGCCACTTGCTGCGCACCATCCACGAATCGGAGACGTCGCAGTAGAGACACGGGGTCAGGATCAGCAGCATCAAGCCCATTTCGTGGCACTCGCCACCAAACCGCTTGCAGGCCAGAGCGTGTCCGAATTCGTGCAGTACCTTAGTGCCTGCCAATACGAGGGCCAGCAACAACCAGTTTTCCGCGGCAAAGAACTGATGGAATCCAGGCAGTCGCTGGATGAACAGGTCGAATCGAGCGGTTACCGTCAGCAGTGCGGAGCAGATCAGCAGGACACATGCCAACACGCTCGGCCAGGCAAACAGCCATCCGAGGTGTCGATTGAGCCAGTGCAGGGCACGGTCGGGATCGACACCGGTGAAACGAATACAGAGAATGTTCGTCCAGGTCGCGTGAAGCTCTTGCCGTCGTTGTCGCCGCCGTCGCTCCAATAGCTGTTCGCCCTGCGCGGCAGCGTCAGCCACCACCAGGGAGCATTGAAACAGTCGGGATATGAGCGACTGGATTTCTCGCAACGCCAGCCGTTGGGGGGCAAACAGCTGTTCGAATCGCCGCTGAATTTCGGCCGGGCTGGTCTCCCCATCGATCATCCGCAGAATGGCGTACTCCTCCTCCTCGAATCGATAAAACTTCAGAGAGAGCGGATCCTTGATGATCCAATAGTTGCGCCCAGGTACGTCTGTCGATCGATTACAAGGTCCTGACGCACGTGCAACCGGAGCGGCCGCTGGCGACTGTCGGTCATGAGTTCAGATTGCGCGATCATGCGGTGGTTGCCCGTGGTAGGCGGCAACCCTCCTCAACGTCGGTTGGTTTGCCGGTCGCTGTGGGCTGTCGCCTGCGTCGCAGCGGGCTGCAGGTGGATCGTCATGGAAGCTGCCATGCCGGGGCCAAGCAGCCAATGGCCATTGTGTACACGATTTTCGACTTCGGCGCGAACCCGGTACTTGTCGCCGGCCTGAACCAGGGGGCTGACGAAAACAACCTGGCCGGCGAGACGTATTTTTTCACCATGTGCTCGTTCGATCTCGACACTTACCCTCCGGCCGTCGACATCCTCCAGGTTGAACTGACTCAGGTTCAAAAACCCTTCCACGCGCAGCCGATCCAGTCGGATCATGCGGAGTACCGGTTCGCCGGCGTTGACCCACTCCGCTTCGTGTCGCAGGATGTCGAGCACGATGCCGTCGAAGGGGGCGGTGATCTGGCAGCGCCGGATGTTGTCTTCCGCCGCCGCCACCATGGTGGTTTCCACATCGGCGGTCATGCCGGCGATCTTCAGTTCCAGCCGACTGCGGTCGATCTGCAACTCGGCACGCCGTCGCGTCAATTGCAGACGGCGTAATTCGGCAGCCGAGACCGTTCCGGGTGACCGTCGATTGATCTCTTCGCTTTGGCTCAGTTCGGCATCCGCAACGCCGAATGAAGCTTCGCTGTGGCGTATCTCGATGTCATCCTGCGCCTTGGCCGAGGCGGCATCTCGTTTGAGTTCCGCCGCCAGCTTGTCGAACTGGGCTTGCCGGTCGTCGGTCTGGGCCAGCAGCTGCCCCTGCCGCACCGGCTCGCCGTCGCGCACGCTTAGCGTGACGAGCGCTCCCGTGGCATTGGCCGGTACATGAACGTCATCAATCAGGAAGACCTGGCAATGAGTGATCAGCGCCTGATTGACGCCCGGGCTCGCTGGGGTGACGGATGGACGAGGCTCGCTGGGAGTCGCGCCCGCGGTCAATACGGCTGTCAAGATGCAAGTAGTGATGTTCAGCACGTTGTACTTCCCTGCTTTGTCCAGCTGATCGGAGCATCGAGTCTGAAGTGGTTCCCGTCGGAAATCGTCAAGCCATTGAGCACTGACAGCATCGCTGCGTGCGGCCGCTGATGAGTGTGCATCAGCGTCGAGCTGTAGAAACCCTGCCGGTCGCTACAGCCAAAACAGCACACGGCTTTGAACCGTGTCGATCAGGTCGTGAAACCACGTATAACCGAGTGACCGCTGGCCACACAGAACTCGGGCCACGACCGTCGCGTCGGTGCGAAGTTCTGGCATCTGTTGTTTGTCGATTTCAACCCGGATACGCACCGTGCTTCCATACTCTTCCCGAGCGACGGCTACGCGGTCGATCGCAGCCAATGTGCCTTCGAACTGTTGGCCAGGGTGCGATGACAATACGAACGCGACACGCAGCGGCTGCTCCGTGCGGGAAGCGGCGTCCAGGACTTGCCCTATGTGACGTTCGGGAACATACAATTCCAGCTCCCAAGCGGCGGTGGGATCGACCATCGCCATCAAGGCCTGACCTCTTTGTACGGGACGGTGCAGCAGGTTGTCCCGGACGTGCCAGCTGACAATCTGGCCGTCACGCTCGGCAACCAACAGCAACTGTTGTTCCTTGTGGCGCACCAGCTCCAGTTGTCGCTGGATGCTGTGGGCCAACTGCTTCAGTTGCAGCAGTTCGCCGTTGAGCCGATTTTGTTGCGACATGTCCAGTTGCCGATCTTCGAGCAGCGTACGTTGCACGGACAGGATCTGCTCGCGGGTGGCAGTTTGCCTGCCAAAGAGTGACGTGATCTCTACCTCCAGATCGGTGTTTCGCATCTCCATCAGAATCTGTCCCGCTTGGACCAATTCTCCATGATCCACATTCACCTGAGTGACCACTCCGTCCTGGGGAGCGAAAACCGTGCGCCGTAGCACCGGTTGCATCTTCCCTCGGACCGGCACCGAAAACTCTGACTGGAACGTCGTGAGTGCCACGGCGCCCGCGACAAAGACGATAGTGGCCAGCAGTGTCTTGGCGAAGTGACGTCCGCCCAGAGCGTCGCAGAGGCCTCCCAACGCACGCCACAGAGGTAACAGAAACAGTTTCTCGTGCTCAAGCGCATTGTGCAGCGCAGCGGCACCATGCCGGCTGAGTTGCACGATGCGTCGGTCTTGCCGCGCGTTGGGAATCGCTTCCCGCAACTGTTCGAAGATCAACGCACCAAACGGCGTGCCCCTGAACGGTGATCCGCTATCCCCGCACGCATCACGCGACTCGGGCGGCAACAACGGCAGTATCACGCAACGTCGCACGTGCGAAATGTCAATGTAACGATTCCAGTCCTTTTCGATCTGAGGCGGCAAATCGACCTGGTGGGTCTCTAACCAGGCCGGCTCGCGCCCCTTCATCACTCGGCCAGAAAGTCGCGCCAGTTGCTGTACCTGGTCCGCACGGCGGTCGATGCTGTCGAGGCCGCTAACGACCTTCAGGTGACATCGCCTCCCCTCTCCTATCGCCAGGCTCACGCGATCGACACCGGTCAGCCGCCGCGCTTCATTCACTACCGAATAGGCTGTTCCCTCCACGTCCAGGTGACGGTGGACTTCGGCGAGAAACCGTTCCAACTGCTCCGACCACTCGCGGTGCTGCGAGAGACGACGCAACTGTTCGTTCCTCATGTAAGATCCGGCCAGCTCACTCATTTCGACCAGGAACGCCAGATAGCCACGCTCGGTGGCCGGGCCGCGATGGGGCCGCTGAAAAACTTCGACCAGCCCCACTACCTTGTCTTCCAGCCGTAGGGGAGCTAGTAACAGGAGGTATTCGGTGGGGTTCGCGACGTCCAACGGTGATGAAGAGCTGCCGGGTGGCCTGGCGCTGGGTCGCCCCAGAGCAAGGGCCCGATCGAGCAGTTGGGGATGCAGTTCCTGAGTGTCGGATGAGGTGACCGTGTGCCAGTTGATCTGGGCCATCGGACGAGGTACGCCCTGGTCATCCACGGTCCACACGGCGCCACCCACGGAGGCGAGTGCTGTCGTAACTCGCTGCAGAAATTCGACGAAGTAGGCTTCGGCACCAAGTGGTTTTTTCGACAGCGCCGCAATCTCACGTGTGATGCGCACCACTTCTTCGCGGGTGGCCTTCACCAGATCCGGCGGTGGTGGCGATTGCTGGCCAGCAAGCTGATCTACCTCGTTCGGACAAGAATCCGCCAACAAAGTGGGGAGTCCTTCCGCTGGTTCGTGTGTTGAGCCGATGTTCATGCTGCCGCGCACCTCGCCTGCCGCAAGTAAGTCTGCCGCGCTGAACGCGCACCGTCTCGCCCTGCTTGATGTGATTAGCTTGACTTATCGGCATAATCGGAAAAGTTTCCCTAGTTTGAATTTGTCCTCCAGCGACTTTTTTCTGATTCACACGACGTGTTTCGTGCAGGCCACTGGTGGGCCCTCGCAAACCAGAACAATTGTCGAAGTGCGTAGTTCGACTGTTTGATTTCGCAAACAAGACCCCGTCCAGCCCGCCTGGACGGTGAATCTGACTGATCAGCTACAGCGATGAGCCCCCTATTCCTCTTCCCTTTCTCACCCACTTCGCCGCCGGAGGCGGCGAAGTGGGTGAGAAAGGGAGCCTTGTGGGGCGGTTCGGGTAGCCTGTCAGTCAGATTCACCCACCGCACAAGGCGGTGGGAGTCAAAGTCAAACAGTCGAGGTAGCGGTGGGAAAGCAATCGAGTGAAGCCCCATCGGGAGACGTATGGGCGATCCCGCCACCCCCATTAGTGTGGCTGCCATCTGTTACGCGACCACTTTGTTCCACTGTTTCTCGAGCCGTTTGGAGGAAACCGACATGGAGGTTCCTAACTGCTGGGCAAAAAGCGAGACGCGCAGTTCTTCGAGCATCCAGCGAAACAGGCTTAGCTGCGGATCGAAGGCGCCCCGTTGTCGATCTCGTTCGGCACGGGTCTGGTACTGATCGATCCACGGTTGCAATTCTTTCATAGCGGCTGCATCGCGGGTCTGTCCTCCTTGGACTAACCTCTCCAGACGCAGCGAGATGGCGGTCAAGAAGCGGGGGAAGTGTTCGAGCCAGGTCCAGGCGACCGAGGTCAGGAAGTCCTCCGGCATCAGCAGAGTCATCTGTTGCTCAACATCATTGATTTCCTCTTGGAAACGACCGGCAGGCAGGTTTTCCAGTGCCAGGCGGGCGTGGTGGTATGCCTGGAACAGGGGATGTATGAGCGATGTGATCTGCTGCACGGCCACGCCCGCGCGCTGGGCGGCATTTCCAAGTCTTGTTCGGTATTCGGTTTCACTGCGCGGCAGCGGTTCATCACCGAGAAACGCATGATCGGCAATCAATAGTGCCAGCTGTGTTTCCAGGTTCCGTCCGGAGATTAGTGTGGAGGCCAGCAAGCGAGTTTCGTTCAGACGGGGTAGCCAGGCAACATGTGCTTGGAGAGATTTCTTCTCCGACAGATAGTAGAGCCGCCTGATACCGGCCCGAGATTCCAGCTCGGCGCGATCGGGCGTGTCGAGCAAGCGTACGACCACACCATCCTGCTGATCGATCAGGGCAGGATAAGCGGGCACAAGGAGCCCGCCCCGCTTGACGGTCACTTCGACAGGCACATCGCCAAAGTCCCAATCGGTGGTGAGTGGACGATTCCATGCCGCATCGTCGATCTGTCCCGAGTTGCCTTCTGCTTCTCCGCCCAACGTATCGCGCAGTCGATCCAAAGAGTTGTCAACTGCCAGAGTGGTTCCGTCATCATCGATGACACGGACTTTCATGACCAGATGCGGCGGGAGACGATCAAGTTGAAACGCGTCCACCGGTATGGGCTCGCCACTGATGCGCTGCAGCACTTTGGCCAATGTCGGCAAGAACGGACCGTTGCCAAATTGAAGTTGCTCGGCGGCTATCTTGGCCGTATCCGGCGCCGGCACGAGGCAACGGCGGACCGATTTAGGAAGCGAGCGAATCAGGGCCGTGATTTTCTCTTCCAATCGACCGGGTACCAGCCAATCGATCTGCTCCACGGAGACCTGGTTGATGGCATGTTTGGGCACGGTCATCGTGACCCCGTCCTGTTCATCTCCGGGGGCGAACCGGTAGTTCAACGGGAACGCGGCTTTGGTCAAGGTCAAGCGGTCGGGAAACTGTCGCGGCGCATCCTCGTCGCCGGCGTCCGGCAACAGATCTTCGCGGCGCATGCATAACAGGTTGTCTTGGTGCTGTCCCGCATTTTTGAGCCATCGCTTGAGACGGCGCACGTCAAAGACATCGCACGGCACGTGCCGATCGTAGTATTGGAAAACGGTTTGCTGGCCGACGATCCAATCGCTTCGTCTTTGTTTTGCCGCCAGCGCTTCGATTTCTTTGAGCACCGCACGATTGTGATCCAGAAATCGGAATCGTCCCGGTAGCTCTCCTTCGATCAGGGCGTGCTGAATAAACAATTGCCGAGCGGTTTCGGGGTCGACCGGACCGAGCGGCGTTCGGCGTCTCGGTACGATCAACAGCCCGAACAGGGAGACGCGTTCGAAGACCATGGCCGATCCCGAGCTTCGATCCCAGTGAGGGTCGTTGTACGACCGCGAGACCAGGTGCGTTGCCAGCGGTTCGATCCAATCCGGATTGATCCGCGCCACGATGCGGCAATAGCGGCGCGTGGTTTCCACCAACTCGGCTGCCACAACCCATTTGGGCCGCTCGTCGAACAGCGCCGAACCGGGCCACACATGCAATTTATTGCCACCGGCACCCGTGTATTCGTAAGTGTCGCTGCGAAAAGCGACTCCCGACAACAGGCCGGTCAGCAGCGCCCGGTGCACGGTGTCGTAGTCGTCACGGCGTGCCTGTAACTGGCGTCCGCTCTCTTCGGCAATCTGGCGCAGTTGTCGGTAAATGTCGGCCCATTCTCTCAGGCGATTGTACGAGACGAAATTCTGGCGGCAGGCTTTGCGTAGTTGACTGCGTGAGAGCGTCCTCTTGAGATGATGGTAGAAATCCCACAGCTTCAAAATGCTGAAAAAATCGGACGCGGGGTCAGCGAACTGAGCGTGGCATTGATCCGCCATCTGGGCTTTATCCACCGGCCTCTCTCGCGGGTCCTGGACTTCGAGTCCCGAGGCGATGATCAACATTTCTTCGAGGCACTGACTTTCGTCGGCGGCCAGGATCATCCGCCCCACGCGAGGATCGACGGGCAGACGACTCAACTCGCGCCGAGGGGTGTCAGTTTTCGATGACGATCGATAGCTCCCAACTCAAAAAGCGTCTTGTATCCATCGCGAATTGCCTCGAGGCGGGGCGGATCGAGAAAGGGAAACTCCTCGATGTCGCCCAACTTCAAAGCCATTGTCTGCAGGATCACGGCCGCCAGATTGGTACGACGAATTTCCGGAGTCGTGTATGGATCGCGCGCCAGATAGTCCTCTTCGCTATAGAGACGGATGCAGATCCCCGGGGCGATGCGACCACACCGTCCTTTGCGCTGATCGGCCGACGCTCGCGACACAGACTCGATCGGCAGACGCTGCACTTTCGAACGTGGTGAATAGCGGCTGATCCGCGCCGTGCCGGTGTCGACGACCGCTGTGATTCCCGGGACGGTCAGCGACGATTCCGCCACATTCGTGGCCAGCACCACGCGCTGGTGGGGGTGCGCAGCGAAGACACGGTTCTGCTCCTTGTTCGGCAGCCGAGCGTAGAGGGGGAGCAGTTCCAAGGGGCGATTGAGCTGCCGAGCATAACGGTTCAGGAAGGTGGTTGTCTCGCGAATATCACGCTCGGTCGGCAGAAACACCAGGATGTCGCCACCTGGTTGGCGGCGCTAACTCGTCCACCGCCGACACAATCTGCTCCGCTGTTTCAGGCTGCTCCCCCTCCTCATTTTCTTCCGCCACGCGGTAGCGTACTTCCACCGGATAGCTCCGTCCCGATACTTCGATGACCGGTGCCGGGCCACGCGCCCCGGCAAAGTGCTCGCTGAAACGAACCGCGTCAATTGTCGCGGAGGTGATGATGCACCGCAGTTCCGGTCGCTGGGGAAGCAGTCGTTTGAGGTACCCCAACAGAAAGTCAATGTTGAGCGATCGTTCGTGGGCCTCGTCCAGGATGATCGTGTCGTACCGGTTCAGGAATCGATCGGACGGGGTTTCTGCGAGCAGGATGCCGTCGGTCATGAGTTTCACGTAGGATTCGGGTCGCGTCCGGTCTGTGAAGCGGATTTTGTACCCCACATCTTGGCCCAGTGGCGAGCCGAGTTCTTCGGCCAATCGAGTGGCAATGGAACGAGCCGCCAGGCGTCTCGGTTGGGTGTGGCCGATCATTCCGTCCACTCCGCGGCCCATTTCCAGACAGATTTTCGGCAACTGTGTCGACTTGCCCGAACCAGTCTCGCCACACACGATGATCACCGAGTGCGCGTCCAGCGCCGTCGCGATTTCTTGCCGATGCGCGTAAATGGGTAACGATGGGTCGTACGTGATCGTGGGCAGGCCGGCTCGGCGCCGCTGGCGTCGTGCCGCCGATTGCTCGACCTGCCGGGCCAATTGTCGCAACTGGCGATCGGCGTCAGATGCCTCGAGTGACGCGCTGCGCAGAGGCGCAGCCGCTGACGCAGCCGATATTGGTCCGGCTTCATCGCTGTTTCGATGGCGGCCTCAATTTCCTGGTAGCGCACCTTACACCTTCTTGCTCGGTCGTCCCCGACTACACATACACTCAGGCCTTTTGCTCCCCAAGCAGGGGCCCGACCGCCCCCAAAATCACCCCTTAGAACTCGTCCGGAAATAAGTTACCGCGTTTATCGCCCCTCACCCTACCCTCTCCCCCGCCATTCCCGCTCCGCGGGGCGGTGGAGAGGGAACGGGAACCGGTAACTTATTTCCGGACGAGTCCTTAGCCCGGATTTTTCACAGGACCCACCCTACGTGAATCGTCCGGGCAAGTTCGATCGTGCTGGCTTGATGCGACGTCACCACCAATCGTAACAGACAATCGTAGCAGGCAGGCTGGCCGCCGAGGCGCCGGTTCGCGCCGGTGGTGCGGAAGGAATTTTCTGGGCGCTCATACGCCACAGTTGGCCTGGATCTAAAGCCTGCAGCGGGTATACTGTAAGAACTTGCAGCAAAACACGTTGTCGCACCAGCGACAGCGCCCACCTGCAAAACGGCACAACTCGTTGGTCTCCGTCCGTCCTGCAGTCGCGTTTTTGGCGCTGGGATTGGGTCAGTGAGGTCGAGTCCGCCAGTCGATCCGCATGGCGGAACTCAGCGTGGCGTAAACAGACAAGTCGTTCCGCCATCCGTCACGTCGCTATGGCCGCGATGAATTTGCAGGCACACGCCGTGGCAATGCCCACATTTTGTTGTTAGTCCTTATTCGGGAGGTGTTTATGGGGAAGAAGGAGGAAGCCCTCGAAGTCGAGGGTGTTGTTACGCAAGCTCTTGCGAACACGCGGTTTCGCGTCCAGTTGGACAGCGGAAGCGAGGTATTGGCTCACGTGGCCGGCAAGATGCGGAAGCACTTCATCCGTATCGTGCCCGGTGACAAGGTTCGTGTGGAACTCTCGCCTTATGACTTGACCAAAGGCCGTATCACGTACCGCGAACGATAGCCCTCGATCGCTTCGATTCGTCCCACCCTCAACGCGGAGATTCGACACGGTATCCATCGCGGCCCTAGAGGGTAAGCGGCCCCAGAGGATAAATGTGCCGCGTGCGATGGGATCCTCCGCGGCTCTTGCCTGGCTCAGCTGATTGACGGACCCCATTCTGCCCGGATTCTGTTCTGAACGGGCCCTGTGTCCGAGCCGCGCTGGCAGCCGCCGACAGTCTGTGGAGCGATCTGTCTTGGCGCGCCTCGTTAGACCCTGCGGCTTTTTGAGCTGTGCGGGTCTGTTTTCCCGCGCTACCCGAGTCCATTTCGTGCCGCACCACTCTGGCGGGGGCGGAGTCGGGATTCGCAAAACTCCGGCGGTTTCCGACGGGTATATGGGTGTTAGGAGCCGTTCGTGCGGTCGCAGGTTCCTCGGCGACCGCAGTTCGTGGTTGGCGGAACCGCCGCGAGCTTCAGACTCATCCCCCTTTGATCTTCGGGAGCAAGGAGAACATGGTGGTGCAGCAACTGATCCGTTGTTTCTACGGTGCTTTCTTCGCTGTCATCGCGGCGCCCGCGTTGACGTTGCCCAATTGCGTTCAGGCGGATGATGCTGTGAAGCCCGTGGTGGTGCTGTCGATCGCCAGTGTTGATCAGTTGATGGGGGATTTCTCCTTCTTGACGAAGGTGGCCGGGCGCCCGGATGTCGCCGGATATTTGCAGCAGATCGGCTCGTCCGTGGTGCAGGGCTTTGACCGCACTCGACCCGCTGGAATTCTGATCACGATGGAGCAGGGACAGCCGAAAGGAGTCGGCTTCTTGCCGGTACCCGACGGCGGCAAGTTGTTGGCGATGGTCAGGGAAAAATTCGGCGCCGAAGTGGATGACCTGGGCGACGGGATTAAGAAGCTTCAGCTGGGCAAAGGAGCCTACATCAAGCAACAGGGAGAGTGGTTGTTCTTCACGGATCACCCGCGGCACCTGGCTCAACTGCCGGAAGATCCCGTGTCGATGCTGGGTGGATTGGACAAGCAGTATGGAATTGCCGTGCGGTTCTTCGTGGGGAACATTCCTCAGTCCGTTAAGGATGTGGCCGATTTCTCGCTCCAGACAAAAATCGACATGGATCTGAAGGCCAGTCCCTTGTCAGATTCGGAAATCGACGCGGCCTTCCTGGACTCGTTACGCGTCAATCTCAAGAAGTGGGCGTTGACGCTGATCAATGACTCGGATCAAATCACCATTGGATGGGCGGTCGACCGTCAGGGACGTCGCACCTACATCGACTTGAACGCCCAAGCCAAGGACGGTTCGTCGCTGTCGCGCCAATTTGATTCCTTGGCCAATAGCCGTTCGACGTTCACCGGCTTCTTTGTGGCCAATGCGGCGGCGGCCTTTCAAGGATCGTTGCGTGTCACCCAACAGGGGCAGGAACAGATCGGCGCATTGCTGCAGTATGTGCGCACGAAGGCCATCCAAGGCATCCACGACGACCCTGACACGCCCGAGGCTCTGGAGGAGATCGCGGGAAGCGTCCTCGATGTAGTCGAGAGAACGGTGCGCGAAGGGAAGACGGATGTCGGCGCGACGCTGGTCTTGGCGCCAGGGTCGTTCAAGTTCGTGGCCGGTGTGCGCGTGGCCGATGGTCATGCTCTGGTGGACGCTTTCCAGAAACTCTTCGAATTGGCCCGGCACCAAGGGGAAGTCCCGGAGATGAGTTTCTATGCCGGGAAACATGGCGATCTGGATTTGCATACGCTCAGCTTCCCGATCGCGGAAAGCGATCGCGAGGCACGGAAAATGTTGGGTGAAAATGTCGATATCACCGTCGCGACAGGCCCAGAGAGTCTGTTTTTTGCCCTGGGCAAGGGGGGCGATAGCCTGTTGAGAACAGTCGTCGACAAATCTCTGGAAATCGGTGACCAGAAGGTTCCGCCCATCCATTTGCGTGTGGCACTGAAGCCCGTGACAAGCTTTCTGGCGAGTATCGACAACCAGAACGAGCAGCATCGCGCGATGGCCGAATTGATGGAGCGGTCTACCGGCGGCGACGCGATCCTGCTGAAGGTCGAGCCCATCAAGAATGGGATCGGATGTCGATTAGAGATTGAAGAGGGCGTGTTGGAGTTGGCCGGCAAGGCCTCGCGGCAGTAGGCGGCGCAGGCTGTGGCGACGATTTCGCCGATGCCCCTTCCTCCCAAGTCAAGATCAACGCGCAGTCGGCGCGCATGTGCCCCGGGGTGACCTGGTCCATTTCGTCGTGCTCGCTGTGTTGTTCTGTTGCGCCGACAAACGCAGGTGGGCCGAAATGGGCGGCGATTGTCGATTGTTGATTTGCGAAGGAAAGATTCCTGCTTCGACCATCAACGATCGCCACTGGTCAATCATCAATCTGCGAAGTGGATGAGCGCAACAAGGCCCATTTGGATATCTTGCCACGCCCGCGCCCAACTTCCGGGGAATTGACCACGCCAACCCCCCGGGCGCCCCGGCGCCGACTCGCTCGGCTTTGAGAAGTGGGCTTTCAGAACTCGGCTCACAGAATGCGGGACCCTGGTTACTGGGATAGTTGACAAATGTACACTATCCGCTAGAATGTCGGAAACAGAACCATATGGAGGTCCTGGTGATGAATTCCGTATCAGCGTTACTCTCCCACGCCCCGTCTTCTTGTTCGCCCCCGTCGCCCAGTGAGGTCCTGCCGCCCAGTGAGGTCCCGCCGCCCAGTAAGGTCCTGCCGCGTAACGGACAGCTTCTGCCAATCGGTGCCATTCTCACCGAGGTCTTGCGGCGCTACGAATTGTCGCTTCCCGTGGGTGGTGAGCAGGAGGTTCGTGAGTGCCTGCCTGCCAAACCCGCGCAGCGTGCGTCCACCACGCCCACTTCTCGCACTTCGGCCGATGAGATACCGTACTACTGATACGGCATACGTATTTTGTAATTGACGACTCCGTCGCGGTGAGATCCATGCCTTCAGAGACTGTTACGCACGCCCTGTTCCGAACCGAAATTGGTGGCTTGCCGATCCGAGAGCTGGTCGAGCGGTACGGGACGCCGACCTATGTGTATGACGCCGCCACCATCCTGGAGCGGATCGAGAGTTTGCGGCGCTTTGACGTGATTCGCTATGCCCAGAAGGCCTGTTCGAATCTGGCCATCCTGGATCTGATGCGGCGGCAAGGCGTGTTGGTCGATGCGGTCAGTGCGGGTGAAATCCAGCGCGCCTTGGCGGCCGGATATCGTCCGGGAGGAGATCCGCCAGATATCGTGTATACGGCGGATATTTTTGATCACGATGCCTTTCGGATGGTCATCGAGCAGGATATTCATGTGAATGTCGGCTCGCCCGATATGATCAGCCAATTGGGCGAAGTCGCTCCGGGCAGGGAGATCACATTGCGCATCAATCCGGGCTTTGGCCATGGGTTGAGTCAGAAGACGAACACGGGGGGCGAGCATTCCAAACATGGCATCTGGCATGAGCAGTTGGAGCAGTGCTTGCGCCGGGCGGACGAGTATGGACTGGGTGTGACGGGCCTGCACATGCATATTGGCTCGGGTACCGACATGGAGCACTTGGCCCGCGTCTGCGGTGCCATGCAACAGGTGGTCTTGAGGGCTGGACGTCGTGTGACCACGATCAGTGCTGGTGGTGGGATTCCCGTACCGTACAAGGCGGACGAGCAGCATGTCGATCTGGACCGCTATTTCGAGCAATGGGATACACATCGCAAAGAGATCGAAGACCAGTTTGGTCATGCGGTGAAGCTGGAGATTGAACCAGGTCGTTACCTGTCGGCCGAAAGCGGATATCTGGTTGGCGAGATTCGCGCGGTAAAACGGACCGGCGACAACATCTTCTATTTGCTGGACGCCGGTTTTAATAATCTGGCGCGGCCGGTCATGTACGGTGCCTACCATCGCATGGCGATTGTGCCGCGCGATGGCGACACGCGTCGTGCGCTGCAGGAAGTGGTTGTGGGAGGCCCGTTGTGCGAGTCGGGCGATATTTTCACCCAACAAGAAGGGGGTTATGTCAGCCGGCGGTCCTTGCCGGTTGCCGCGGTCGGTGATTGGTTGGTGATCGAGTGTGCCGGCGCATATGGATTTGTGATGTCCTCGAACTACAATTCCAAGCCGATGGCTGCCGAAGTATTGGTCCGCGACGGCGCAGCTCATTTGATTCGCAGCCGGCAGACGTACCAAGACCTTATGCGAGGCGAGTCCATCCCGTCGTAAGAGTGACCGCTGACACGGACTCTGACGTCGGTTAGCGCCGGCAAGTGTCTTGCTCCGCGTGACTTGAAGGTTGTCAAGCGCGGGCGACCCACGCGACGTGAATCATGCGGGCTCGCGCGGCTTCACGGTTTTTCGCAAGTAGTGAATGCGATGGCACACATCAGTACGCCGATACGAGTCCCCAAGACGATCGCTGTCATCGATGCCGACTACTGCACGGGCTGCGAAGCCTGTATCGCTGTGTGCCCGGCCGACTGTATTGAGTTGATTGCAGCCGATCAGCGCGTGAAGGGCATACACGTCTGGTGCGAAGTTGACCTGGAGCGTTGTATTGGCTGTGCTCTGTGCGTCCACGTGCCAAAGCGGAAGTCGAATCCTTACGAGCTGAAGATCTGCCCTTGGGACGCGATACAAATGGTGCCCACGCAGTGCCTGCCTGACGCCGTGGCGCAGATCGGCGGTCCGACGCAGTACGCACAGGAGAATCGGGTCCGGTTGCGGAACGCCGCGCAGCGGTTGGCGGACTTGAGAGCATCCCAGTAGTGCCTTGTCAACTCTAGGGCTAGTCAAGCCGACAGTCTTTCCAGGCAGGCGTGCAGGTAGCTGATACTGTCGCGTGCCAGCTTTTCGATTCCGGGCGTGTAATCAAACACCTCGACCGATACCCAGCCGTCGTAGCCCACCTCCAACAATGCCTGGAGAATTGGCCCGAAATCAATGTCGCCCATTCCCGGTCCGCGCCGATTCGCGTCGTTGGCATGGAAATGGCGTAGCACCGGTGCGCATTGGCGAATGATGTCCGGAATCGGTTTCCCCTCACTGGACATGGCCTTCACGTCCAGGTGCAGCTGGCATCGAGGCGACCCCACCATTTCGATCAGTTGGCATCCCAGGTCGGCCGTCAGCAGGAAATCGCCTTCTTCGGGTCCCAGCGGTTCGACGGCCAGCGTCACGTCAAGGTCCTCGAAAATGGGGAGCGCTTGTTGGATCACATGGGCGGCAAACTGCATCCCTTGCGGGTGGGTTACATCGGGCATCAAATTACGCTGTTGCGGTGAACCGAGCACCAGCACGGACCCTCCCAAGTCACGGCACAATCGTGCCAACTCGCTCAGGTAGTCGCCCGTTTTTCGGCGCACGGCGGAGTCGGGAGAAGTCAGGTACAAGCCTTCGGTGAACGCCAATAGCCAGTGTAGGCCGACCACTTCCAGTCCGGCTCGGTCGGCCTGGCCGCGCACTTCGGCTCGACGTGCCGCCGAGATGTTGTAGGCGTTCTTGTCGATCGTGAAGGGAGCGAACTCAATTCCTGTGTATCCGCATTCCCGTGCAAAATCGAAGGCCTTTTCAAACGGCCATTCCTGGAAAGTCTCATTGCAGATGGCGAACTTCATAAAACATGCCCTCAGCGAAAGGTTAGGAGTCCTTATGTATGGTCCGGGTCAGGAGGCCGCCTGTCTTACTCGAGTCCCGGGAGTTGCTTCTGGCCGGCCGACACACGAGCTGCGCGGCTCGACGCACGCCTGGCGCCCCGTTCCAGTTTGCGTCCCTCCTCTGTGCTCGGTGCGCTGACCAGCGGTTCTGGCGCTCCGTCCAGCCGGTCCCCGGCTGTGACGCTGTCGAGTCTCTGTTGGATGCAGTTGGTATATTCGCGAGACAACTCGAAACCAATGAAGTTCCTCGCCAGCTTCTTGGCGACGGCCAGCGTTGTGCCACTGCCGGCGAACGGGTCGAGCACGACTTCTCCCGAGTGGCTGCAGGATCGGATGATGCGACCCAGTAGCTGTTCGGGCATCTGGCAACCGTGAAAGCCGGCTCGTTCCTTAAAGGTTCCCGCCACACGCGGGAAATACCAGGTATCTTCCAACGGCTGAAAACCCTCGGGCAGGTCCTGCGGACGCAGGATCCACGTGTCGTCGGGCAGACGTCCCTTCGGATTCGCCCGTTTGTCGCCGTAAACCAACTGCCTCGCCGAGGGAACACGAACTTCATCCGCATTGAAGGTGAAGTTGTGGGGATCTTTGACCATGTAGAACAGATGGGCATGTGAACGGCTGTACTTGTTCCTGCAATTCACGCCAAACGTGTAGTACCACACGACCCAACTGCGACAGATCAATCGCAATTCACGCTGCATCAGCACCTTCATTTCGGCCGCATACTCGTCACCGATGGCGAGCCAGAATGTGCCGTCCGGCTTCAGGACTCGGACCACTTCTCGCATCCAGTCCTGGCACCAGGCCAGATACTCGTCGTCATGGCGTGCATCGTGATACACATCGTATTCGTAGCCAATGTTGAAGGGGGGATCCGCGAAGGCCAAGTTGACTTCCCCCTCGTCCATCCGCCGCATCGCCTGGATACAATCTTCGTTGTGTACCGCGTTGACGTAAGGTTTCACGCTCCAAACCCTCCTCCTGAGAACCTTTCCCGCTGATCGGCTTTGCCGTCCAATGCGGCGCGGCGAAGACGGCGTTATCCTAGCAGGTACAAGGCTCGATTCAACCTCTCGTCAGCCCCATGAGCCCCGTGAGAGGTGCCCACCGCGTGGGTGCCGCACGGGACGTTGTCTGAGTCCCTTGTGCGGGGAGCATTTCTGCGCGAGAATAGCGGAACACCTTTGGAGGGCCGATACAGTCGGGACCCTCCTGAAACGGCACCTGGGGATTTGGGATACGGATGAGTTATACGATCTGCAAAACGACCCGCACGAGACGAAGAATCTGATTCTTGATCCCGGGTATGCTGCCGTTGTGAGTACGAAACGCCGCGAACTGTACAAGCAGCTTCGTGCCAGCGACGGCATGTCCATTCCGCTGGCCGAAAAACGGGGAGCGGGGGCGAATCTGCGCCGGGCAGAAGGGTCGAAAGCGGCGGATTTTCCGGCCGAGGTGCTGCGAAAGGGTGACAGTCGATAGCGTTCTCCGGCAGTTGTTCCAAGAGCCCGGCGCCTTGAACCCGTGTTTTCGTCGTCCTCGGATTGTGGCTCCCCGGAAATTACATCGGACTTCGTGCGCGCATCTCGGGGGCGTGAAACTGGATGAGTACGTCGTGGACCATTCTGGCGGCGGTTACGTTCCTGGCCGTGTTCGGAACATTCTTGCGGATCTTGCTGGGCAACCGTCGTATCGAAAAGCTGGGAAACCAAGACCCCGATGGTCTCTCTGAATGGCCCTGCGTGTCGGTTGTGGTGGCTGCCCGCAATGAGCAAGCCAACATGGAGCCGGCGATCATGTCGTTGCTTCATTTGGACTACGATGATTACGAAGTCATCGTGGTCGATGACCGCTCCGCCGATCGCACCGGCGAAATTCTCGACGCTCTGGCAAGGCAATATCAGCGGCTCAAGGTGCTGCACGTTGCGCAGTTGCCTGCCGGATGGCTGGGCAAGAATCACGCGCTCTGGTGTGCAGCCCAGCAGGCGCGCGGCGTGTACCTGCTGTTCACCGACGCGGACGTCGTGATGGAACCGACATCTTTGCGGTGCGCCATTGCCTATGCCCGGCAACGCGAAGTCGACCATCTTGCCGTCAGTCCGGATGCGGTCATGCCCTCACTGATGCTGCAAGCCTTTGTCGTGCTGTTCGTGAACTTGTTCGCGATCTATGTTCGGCCCTGGAAGGTTGCCGATCCCAAGAGTTCTGCTTTTATCGGGATTGGTGCGTTCAACCTGGTTCGACAGGATGTCTATCGCGCGGTCGGGACCCACCAGGTGATTGCCATGCGTCCGGACGACGACGTGAAACTCGGGAAGATCATCAAGGCACAGGGCTTTCGGCAGCACGTGCTGTTTGGCACCGACATGGTTCGTGTGCCGTGGTACACATCGGTCCGTGAGCTCGTATTGGGGTTGGAGAAGAATGCGTTTTCAGGTGTCGACTATCGTATTTCTCTGGTTGTTGCTGCGACCGTCGTCCTGCTGCTATGCGACATCTGGCCTTTCATTGCCGTCTGGATCCTGAGCGGTCCCGCGCAATATTTCTATGC
Organism: uncultured Planctomycetota bacterium; assembly: GCA_963700575.1. Taxonomy (GTDB): domain Bacteria; phylum Planctomycetota; class Planctomycetia; order Pirellulales; family Pirellulaceae; genus JAJRVM01. The sequence goes on from CAVOYC010000027.1 coordinate 122,429, forward strand.
CGCCACCATCGTGGTTCTGCTGGGACATGCTCTGATCACGGCCACCGATATGCGGCAGTCACGCTGGAGCGCTCTGCTGTTTCCGGTGGCGGTCACGATGTGGATTTTCATTCAGTGGCGTGCCATGCTGTTGACCTTTATCCATGGCGGAATCCGCTGGCGAGATACGCATTATTCGCTGGCGGAACTCAAAGCGAACAAGGTATAGTGATCGAATCCCCGTAAATTGAGGTGAAACCATGCACACCGCCTGGAAAATGAATCGCGTTATCCTGTTCCTGGTTGCCCTGACTTGCTGTGGTTTCCTGCAATCAGATCGTGCCCGTGCCGAGGGTTGGAGAGCGGGAGTAGCGCGCGTCAAGATTACGCCGCCGCAGTTGATGTGGATGGCCGGTTACGCGGCTCGCACTCACGCAGCGGACGGCAGCTATGCTGACTTGTGGGCCAAGACCTTGGTACTGGAGGACGCCACAGGGCAACGTGGCGTGTTGATTTCTCTCGATCTGGTGGGGATGGACCGTACGTTGTCGCAGTCCATTTGCCGAGCACTGGACGAACGATACGAGCTCCAACGTTCTCAAATCGCGCTTTGTTTCACTCACACGCATTCGGGGCCTGTGGTGGGGAAGAATTTGGAACCGCTGCATTATCGCCAGCTCGACCAGCAGCAACAGGTGTTGATCGACCGGTACGCATCGCAACTGCAGCAACATGTGATCGAGTGCGTTGCGGCGGCGATACAAGGGCTGCGGCCGTGCCAGCTCACGTGGGCTTCGGGGGTCGCCACGTTTGCGGTCAATCGGCGGAATAACCCCGCGCAGGACGTTCCTCAGTTGCGAGCCGACCATGCCTTGCGCGGACCGGTAGACCATGATGTACCAGTGCTGGCGGTGCGCGGCGAGCAGGGACAGTTGCAGGCCGTCGTTTTTGGCTACGCCTGTCACGCGACCGTGTTGAGCGATTACAAATGGTCGGGCGACTACCCTGGATTCGCCGCGCAGGAGATCGAGTCACGACAAGCGGGATGCACCGCCTTGTTCTGGGCCGGGTGTGGCGCGGATCAAAACCCACTTCCGCGCCGCGATCTGGAACTGGCTCGACAGTACGGTCGCCAGTTGGCCGACACCGTCTCGCAGGTGCTGGCTGGCGACATGCAGAAGATCGCAGGACCGTTGAACACCGCCTACCGGGAGATTCCACTCACGTTGGCTCAGTTACCGACCGAACAAGAGTTGCGAAAAGATGCTGCTTCCGACAATCCGTATACGCGCGCTCGTGCCGAGATGCTGCTGGAACAACTCGCGTCGAGCGGCCCTCTATCACCGACTTACCCTTATCCCGTCGCGGTGTGGCGATTGGGCGAAAAGATCCAGTTCGTGTTCCTGGGTGGCGAGGTAGTTGTCGATTTCGCCTTGCGTCTGAAATCAGAACTGGTAAGGCAGCACACGTGGGTGGCCGGCTATGCCAACGACGTCATGGCCTACATTCCGTCGGAACGCGTGTTGCGCGAAGGAGGTTACGAAGGCGGTGATGCCATGGTCTACTATGGGCTCCCCGCCGTCTGGGCACCGGGAGTTGAGCAGGACGTGGTCGACGCCGTGCACCAGATGATCCCTGAATAGGCTTGCGTTGTGGTCTGGCTGGTCATCGCTGAGGAATCAGGGAAACATAGCGCCTCCTCATTCCCTCGCCCCTTCACGAGCTCAGCCGACGCGAAACAGTCGATTGATTGCGGGGAAACCATACTCGGCGCCACCGGTGAAAATCCGCATGTTCTCGAGCGGATGCGTTTCTCCCGCGCTATGCGTGTGGCCGCAGAGAACGGTTAGTTCACGCTGGGGGTAGTCGCGCATGATTTGCAGCAAGGCATCTCCGACCGCTTTGCAGGTGAAGTGAGGCGCCCATTCATCATCCGAAATCCGACCGTTGTGCCAACAGGCCTCGCGCAACGGCGGCACATGGGTCAAGAAATAGACCATTTCATGGCGATCGAGTGCTCTGGGCAGGTCGCGCCGCACGGCGGCAGCCGCTTCGTCCCCCAGGGCTTTCAGGAGAGGCCAACGTTGTTGTTTGCCAAGTCCGGTGAATTCGGCGATCAATCGGTAGTCATTCATCATCACCATGGATCGTTCGTAATCACCGATCCTGGCATCCGCCCACCCGTCGTGTCCGACGAGCCCCACACTGCGCGTCAACTCAATCCCCGGCTCGTCGGTCAGATAGACTAAGTTATCCCGTTCCCGACAGAGCTGGCGCACTTCGTCGCGGACCTGTGCGATTGAACCGAAATAGAAGTCGTGGTTCCCCAGGACAAAGTAGATGGGACGGTTGAGGTGATCGTCCAGCAGCGACAGAAAATGACAGACATCGGTCAACTCCGCGATGTCCCCACCCAGCAAGATGAGGTCGGGTGCGGCATCCGAAAGATGCGCCAGGAATTCGCTGATCCGAGTGGCGTCAACGAAGTTCAGGTGTATGTCGGTCAGCCAGGTTATGCGTTTCATGATTTCAGTGGAAACTGCCACCAACGCAGTACAGCGAATTACGGCCGCGGATGTAGATATGGCCATTCGAAATTGCCGGAGAAGCAATCGTCTGGTCATTGAGCTGGTTTTCCACCAGCTTGTCGAATCGGCTCGCGGCGGAGATAACTGTACAGAGTCCGTTCGTGTTGAGCAGCAGGATACGACCTTGAGCATAGACGGGAGAAGCTTTGTAATCGCCTGGCAGCCGTTCCTTCCACCGCCGCGTCCCTGACTCGGCATCAAAGCATCGTGCGATTCCGTCGTCCGAAACAGTAAACAACAGCCGTCGGTGCCCAACCGGGCTGCAGGAATCCGGAGTTCCCTGGTTATCAGTCCAGAGAATCTCACTGCGATCCAGTTCTCCTCGTTGTTGCAGCGGCAGGGCAAACAGCGGTTCGCGTTTGCCTCGCGTGGCAAAAAGAAGGTTGTCGACGATCGTCGGATTGGTGACTGTCCGTCCACCCACCAGTCCAGGGAGAAACCAGATCTGCCTGCCGTCTCGTGGATCGTAGGCATCGAGCTGATTACCTCCCATGACGATCAAGCGGGGCTGGCCGTCCACATCGACCAGTAGTGGCGTGGTATAGGCGTCACATTCTTCCGCGCGGGCTCCGGTCATGCGGGGTGTGAACCAACGGGTTTTGCCCGTGGCCAGTTCATGCGCCACGACGTAGCTCACCACCGGTTCCTCTCGCAGATCGGCAAGCGAATCTTGCAGGCAGACCGAAATCACGAGATCTTGAAAGATGACCGGACTGTTGGCGTGTCCCCACCAGATGGTGTAAGGTCCGTAATCCTGCTGCAGGTTCCGCTTCCAGAGTTGAACGCCGTTGAAATCATAGGCGGCTAAATCACCGTTGCCAAAATGAGCGACGACGACTTCCCCATTCGTGACCGGTGAAGGCGTGGCCAGATTGTGCAACTGATGAAACTTCTGACGCTCGCGTTTGGGTGCTTCTCGCACCGTGGTGCCTGTGCCGATCTGCTGGGTCCACAACAGCCTGCCGGTTTGCGCGTCGATATGCAGCAACAGCAACCGTTGCTCATCCGTCTGGCTCGTCACGAACACCGAGCGATTCCAGATCGCCGGTGTGCTGTTTCCCCACGGTGGCAGAGGGCATTTCCAGGCGATTCCACGTTGCTCGCTCCACACCAGCGGAACCGAGGCTTCCCGGCTGAAACCGGTCCCCTGAGGGCCTCGCCACTGGGGCCAGTTCTCAGCTCGCAGGCCGCCGCCAGGAGCCAGATACGTTGCGCCGAGGGTCAAGCAGGTGGTGAAGATGACCGTTGTTGACAGCGTTGGTCTTGTGCGGTGGAACATAGATGTGCTCCGCTGGGATACGGCAATCGTTCTGTGACACGCGGCAGGCGCGGCTGTTACTTCGCCGTCTTCAAATGATGTTGGTCAGTTCGTCTCCACGACCAGTTCGATGTCCCCGACGTGGACCGTGTCACCCGGGATCAGCTTCCTGTGGCGGTGCGTCTCTGTCTGACCGTTCACTTCCACTTGCCCGCTCTGGATCATAACCTTAGCCAGGCCTCCCGTTCCCGCAATGCCCTGCAGCTTGAGAAACTGGTCGAGCCGAATTGTTTCCACTGGTTGTGGTTCCGCCATTTTCGCCCCCCTCCGCGAAGAACTCTTGGAGCATTCCCGTGCCATTTGAAGGAGCATGCTCACATGCTTCGACCTTCCGCCTCGTTCCACTTTCTAATGCAGCTCGAATGTTGCGACCAGCGGATAGTGATCGCTCAGGTCGCGTTCCGCCTGGGGAATCTGATAAACGACGTTCCAGTGGTCAGTGTCCCGTTGTTCTCCCTTCACCACAACGTCCCGGCGCCGTTCTATCGACCGGAACGTCGGGTCGCGGCGGTCGCCCGAGTTGTCGATCAGGTGGCGACAGTCAAGATCTGCGGTGGCGGTGCGGCCCGGGCGGTCGGGCTGTTGCCGTGTTGCCAGCCAGGCAGCAGGCAGACAATCAGCGTCATTGCCCGTCTGATCGTGGGTTGTGACAGCTCCATGGTGCGGTGCCTCCTAGGTTCCAACTGTCGTCCTTCCCCTCTGCTCTCGGACCGGCGAATCGGGCCCATGCCACGTAACTTTTGGAGCTGCCCATAGACGTTCTCATCCAGCACCGGGGCAGCTACGCTGTGCAATGCAGCGGTTTGGTCAAGTGTAGCAGCGACCGCTTCAACCGACCACGGGCACGCCGATCACGTTTGCTGAGTCGGTCGGATCGATGCAAGTTTCAGAGAGACGTGATGGACTTTGATCGTCAGGGTCGCGGAAAACGCCCTGCCGCCGTTCTTGTTCGGCCGAAGCGCTGCTATGATGCCAGAGGGGGCTGGGAAGGTGATCGTTGCAGGGTCCCCGTAATGCTCTTCTGACTCCCATCTGGCGTGGAGAACCCATGATGTATCGCCTGGTCGTTTTGTTAGTCCTGGTTGGGGCGGCGCCACGGACTGCTCTGGCCCAGGGCTCAATCCCGGACAGAGTCGTCAAGATCCACTCGACGCTGCGAGCCCCCGATTTCTTGCGGCCCTGGGCCAAGGGGAATCCCAGGCAGGTATCCGGAACCGGCGCCATCATAGATGGGAATCGGATCCTGACCAACGCGCATGTCGTGATGTATGCCAGCCAGATTCGCGTGCAGCCGAACCAGTTGACCGACCTCATTCCGGCCAGGGTGGAGGCGATCGCTCCCGGAATCGATCTGGCCGTTTTGAAAGTCAGCGACGAATCCTTGTTTGACAGTCGGCCGCCGCTTCCATTTGCCGAGGGATTGCCAACAATCAAAGACACGGTGAATGCTTACGGCTTCCCCATCGGTGGCGAACAGATGTCGGTTACGGAAGGGATTATTTCACGGGTCGAGTACACTCCGTTTGCCTTTGGTGTGCTCGGCTTGCGGATCCAGGTCAACGCGGCACTGAATCCTGGAAACAGCGGTGGTCCAGCGATCGCCGACGGAAAGATCGTGGGGCTGGTATTCAGCACGATTCGCAATGCGGATAACATCGGCTACTTGATTCCGACTGATGAGATCCAGATGTTTCTCGAGGATATCAAGGATGGCACGTATCAGGGTAAACCGAGTGTGCCGGATCATATGCAGACGGTCGAGAATCCGGCGCTGCGATCCAAACTGCAACTCGACGCCGCAGTGGGTGGACTGATGGTCACGCGCACGGATTCGAAAGATGAGTCCTACCCGTTGAAAGAATGGGATGTGATTACACACATTGGCGACGAGGCAATCGACAACCAAGGGAATATTCGCGTGGGCGAGGAATTGCGGCTGTCGTTCCGATACCTGATTCCGAAGTTGGTGCAGGATGGAAAGGTGCCCATCACGGTCCTGCGTGATGGCGAGTCCCTCAAGATCGATCTGCCGGTGAAGTACGAAAACGATTTGCTGATTCCTTATCTCATGGGAGAGTATCCGCCACACCTCATCATCGGGCCCATGGTGTTTACCACGTCCTCTCAAGAATTGCTCAGCGGCATGGGGACGAACGGCCAAGCCTTGCTGGCGTCACGCCAGAACCCGTTGATCAGTCGGCGTTTTGACCATCGAGACTTTCCGGGCGAGGAGCTGGTAGTGTTGGGGCCGCGGATGTTTCCCAGCCCCATTGCACAAGGCTATGACGACCAGGTATTCGGCGTCGTGGGCCAGGTGAACGATGAAGAAATCAAGAATTTGGCCCACTTGGTCGAGACGATTCGCGAGGCGGAAGGCAAGTTCATCACCATCAAAATCGCCGGCGCTTACGAGACTCTGGTCTTCGATCGCCAGGAACTGCTGGATTCCACCGAACAGATTCTGGAAGACGAGGGGATTCGCTACCAGATGTCAGAGGACCTGCGCCAACTCTGGGAGGCAAATTAGCCACGCCGGTTCGCACCGGCTGGCGCTCTGTCACGCTTGCGAACTAGGGTCGCGCCGTCGAAAACAACGCTTTCCCCGAATTTTCAGAGTTGACAAGGCAAGCGTGCCGACAATTCACGCATCAAGTCAGTTTGTCGGCGGCTCTTCACCGCGCAAGAACTCCGATGCAATCACGTCCTCACCCGGTTCACCGCTCAACCAGCGCACCTTGATGCGGCTGTCCTCCATGATGTCGATGACCTCGGCGTTATCCCAGTGTGCGGGCCGCTGAGCTTGAAGACGCGCGCCAGGTTTGAAAGCGGTGACACTGGTCTTGGTGAGAAGTTCGGTATCTTCGGATGCGAACGTATCGATTGAACTCGGGTCTTCTTCTGCATGCCCCGATGCTGCCGCGTCCTCCGATGGTGTTTCCTCCGCGGCCCTGTCACGCTCCGTCTGAACCACCGCCTGCAAGCGTTCGGCCTCCGCCCTCACCGCGTGGGCCCGATAAACGAACACGCCTGACACTGCCAGCGCCGCGAGGCCACCGATGACGACCACCACACCCAGCACGACCGGCAGGGTTACCAGCGCATCCAGATCGTCCGTCTTCTCCCCCATCGTCATCTCCTGCCACACACGTAGTCGATAGATGCTCGTCGCACCTGCGCGTCGAACGCGCCGATGCGCGTGCTACAACTCAGTCGCGTAACGGTTCCCCCGGCCCTTTTCGGCCCGGACACCGACGCGTTGTATTCAGTCGAACGCCGCTCCCACCTTGGTGCAGCTGCTCCCGCTCGCCGCTCATCCAACCCCGAATTATACCGCCTGTGGGACCGTTAGATTTCCGTTTTAGGCCTCTTTTCGAGCTTTCTGGTCGCAGTTTTCCCTTCGCGAAGCGTCATTAAATACAGATCCTGCTAAAATAGCGAAGTTTGGCAAAGCGTTTCGGCGTGGGCGACCGCTCGGCTGGCGCTTGGTGGTTGCCGCCATGGCAGAAAGCCACGAAGGTCGGCTCCCGCGGCTTCTGGGTCCTCGATCGCGCCTCACGGGCTCGCCGCATTCCTGCGGGGCTCCGGATGCGGGCTATCGGAGACGATCACGAAATCTCCCTGGACTTCCATGGGTATTCGGATCGGTTTGCGTGTTTCCAGATTTACAAATGCCCACCGCGTTTCGGCCCGTGCCAGGACGGTTCCGTCCGCCTGCCGCACAATTTCGTATTTCCGTAGCGAGCTGACTCGCTGCATATCCGCCACCCAGGTACGCACGAGCAGGGTGTCGCCCCGGTGGGCCGGCTGCAAATATTCGATTTTATGGGAGCGCGCGACCCAGGCATACGCCGCATCCCAGTACCGCTGTGACGGCCAGCCTTGAGCCGTACTGTGGGCGATCGCGGCGGCCTGCATCCAATTCACATAGGCCGCGTTATTGGCATGTTGCAGCTCGTCAATTTCGCTATCGAGAACCTGATGGTAATGTTGATAAATGGCGGGCATGGGATTGGGATATTACGGGAAATACATCTCGCTCCAGTATCGAGTGGGGCAGAGACCGTGAAACCGGCGTGGCACAACACAATCATCGTAGCTCAGTTCCGCCGAGCCGAATAGTGATGGCGAAACCGGCCAAAGTTCCATCGCCGCGTCATCCATCTGCCCACTTTACGCTGCCACCTGGGTGTCCGCGATGCTCTGGCATCTCGAGACATCCCGCAGGGTGCGGGCCTCAGTCTACAGGACGAACAGCGAAATGAGAAAAGGTCACCCGGCGGGTACTTCGAGCCGGGTGTGGATCAAATCAAGATGTATTGTCTCAGTGGCTCGCGTGATACAATTCAGCTAGCGTGGTACCGCAGCTTGGCTTTCTGGAGCCGGGTGTCGCTGACTGGACTCGCATGGGTTCCGCTGCAAGCGGAGTGATCCTGCCGAATAGGCCCAGGCTTTGACGGATTCATTTACGTGAGGACTACCGCGGTGTTTGCGTTCTCGCAACGTTGCCTTTAGCGTTTACGACCGAACGACGTGAAGAAGAGCTGCGATGGATGATGATCCGGTAACTCAGTGGATTGAAGGTTTGAAAGCGGGCGACGAGGACGCGGTCGCGGACCTCTGGAACCGTTATTTCGATCGGTTGGTCCAGTTGGCGCGGCAGCGACTGGGTACGACACCGCGGCGCGTGGCCGATGAAGAGGATGTCGCGGTCAGCGTGTTCCGCTGTCTCTGTGCGGGTGCCGAGCATGGCCGGTTGGCAGAGATCGCCGATCGAGGAGATTTATGGCGTGTGTTAGTGACGATGACGTTGCGCAAAACGATTGACCAACAGCGGCGTCTGGCGGGCAAGAAGCGAGGTTCTGGTCGGGTCCGTGGCGAATCGGTTTTCTTGCGCCGATCGGGCGAGGAGACGTCACCGGGGCTGCAGCAGTTTGGCGATACCATGCCCACCCCGCAGATGATGGCCATCATCGAAGAAGGGGGACAACGGCTGCTCGAGGCACTCGAGGACGAGAGACTGCAGCAAATTGCGCTCTGGAAGCTGGAAGGTTACACGAATGACGAGATTGCCGTGAAGCTGGACTTGACGACACGCAGTATCGAGCGAAAACTGCAACGCATTCGCGAGAAATGGTCGCAGGTTCTCGAAGCATGAATTCCCATCAGCCACACGAGACTCCTTCGCCGTCTCCAGAATCAGAGACGACTCTGATCGATCGAATCTGCGACCAGTTTGAAGACGCGTGGCGAAAGGGTGAGCAGCCCAAGATCGAAGAGTATGTGCAGGCGGTGGCGGAGCCCTTGCGAACGCGGCTCTTCGGCGAACTTCTGTGGTCCGACTTGGAGTTTCGATCCAACGGTGAGACGACGGTCAATACGGGGTGGTACTTACTGCGTTTCCCCGGTCGCGAGCAACAGATTCGCCAGGTGATTGCGGAGTTCTGGGAGGAGGTCTCCAAGCGGCCGCGGAGCGCGGCGAACTTGCCGGCGAGCGCGGCTCCCGGCTCGGGGATCAGTTTCGCGGCCGATCAGCTGCCACAACAGTTTGGCAACTACCAGTTACTGCACGAAGTGGCCCGTGGAGGGATGGGAATTGTCTTCAAGGCCTATGACACCCGGCTGCAGCGCACGGTGGCGCTGAAAATGATCCTGGATCGAAACCTGGCATCCAACGAGGCGGTGCAGCGGTTTCATGCCGAGGCGGAGACAGCGGCCGGTTTGAATCATCCGGGAATCGTTCCCGTTTACGACGTGGGCTCGCATGGCGGTCATCACTATTTCGCCATGGGTTTTGTCGAGGGGCCGGTGTTGTCGCATGAGTTGCGACGTCGGCGATTCTCGATGCAGGAGGCCGCTCGATTAGTTCTGGATCTGGCCAATGCGGTGGCTTATGCCCATGAGCACGGCGTCGTCCATCGCGATCTCAAGCCGGGTAACATCCTGCTGCCCGCCGACGGCCCGCCCCAGATCACGGATTTCGGTTTGGCCAAACGCACGGATCGTCCCAGTCAGCTGACCATGGCCGGGCAGATACTGGGGACGCCTGGTTACATGTCCCCCGAGCAGGCGGCGGGCGACGTGGAGCATTCAGGTCCGGCGGTCGACATTTATGCCTTGGGAGCGATTCTCTATCATCTGATCACCGGTCACCCCCCGTTTCGTACGGCGCTTGATGCGCTGGTCTGCATCTTAGAGCAGGATCCCGTGCCGCCACGCGCGATGAATCGGCACGTGCCGCGTGATTTGAACGTTATCTGCATGAAGTGCTTGAGCAAGAGTTCGGCGGATCGCTACGAATCGCCGCAACAGTTGGCCGCTGATTTGCAGAGCTACCTGGACGGCGAGTTGATTCAGGCGCGGCCCGCCAGTTTCCGACGCCGTCTGCAGCGATGGGCGCGCCATCGCCCACGCTTGGCCAGTGTGCTGGTGACGATGGCGACCTTCTATATGTATCACCTCTTCTCCCTGCTGGTCATGGGAAATCCTGGCTCGCGCGGTCCCTATCATTGGCAGGTGACTGGAGCGGCGTTGCTGGTCTGCGCCTACGCGTGGGTGTATCAAGTCCTGCTGATGCGTCCCCGAGCCAAGCGTTCCATCCTCTATGCCTGGGTGGGGACCGATATCGTGGTCTTCACGGTCTTCCTGATCATTATCTCAGGAGGGCCGCAGAGTCCGCTGGTGGCGATCTATTTCTGTATGGTGGCCAGCGCCGCGTTGTCGTTCGATCGCTACATGGTCTGGCTGGTCACCGCCGCCTGCATGGTTTCGTACGCGGTGGTGGTCGTCGGTTCCCGGTGGTATTGGCCCACCTTGGCGTCGGTCGGATACCGCGAGATGATTCCGATCACGCTCGCGATGCTGGTGATTGGCGTGATCCAGTACTATGTGCTGCGCTGTGCCCGCGTCGAATTGAATCCCCTCAGTCGCTCTGAGTAGCGTGAAACGCGGCCGCGGCAAGCGCCTCCCACAACCGCCCCGAATGGAGACCTCTGAAAAAGTAGGTCCCGTCTGCCGGACGGGACCTTGAAGCGGCAAATCATCTGCCACTTCCACCGCGTCACAATCGCCGACAACCGTTGCCAGGTCCCGCTCGGCAAGCGGGACCTACTTTCTGGCGAATCATGCTCGTATCCCAGCACGCCCGCATGGGGCGCGGCTAAACGAGCCTGGGTGACGGCTTGGCACCGGTGCGTTTCGCTGCGCCGCCTAAACCACGCTTGACGGCCGGCCATTCGCACCGCTTCCCAGACGTACTCCCGCAATCGAAATCCGCGCTCGCTCCGCCCCGGAGCGTCGTTGATATGATAGAGATATATATTGGCGTAATGCTTTTCGCCACGGACTCCGATTTCTGATCATTTCCGCAGGAATTCCGACCTTTATGACCAGTGCCACCGAACTGCATCAGCAGCTCAGCGTGCTCGATGCTGCCGATCCGAGTTACGCCATCCGTTTCGTTGACTTGCTGCTGACCGCCGCCAAGGTGGCCAAGGCGAGTGACGTGCATCTTCAGCCTGACTCGCAAGGGCTTGATGTGCGGTGGCGTTTGGACGGTGTGTTACAGCGGATCGGCGTGTTCTCGTCCGGCGAATCGGCCGACGTTGTAGCGCGTTTGAAAGTGCTGGCCGAGTTGCTGACTTACCGGACGGACGTACCGCAGGAAGGGAGGATTCGCCAGCAACGCAGCGAAATCGAGATGCGTGTCAGCACCTTTCCGACCTTGCATGGCGAACGAGCGGTCGTCCGGCTGTTCGCCACGCAGCAGCGGTTTCAATACTTGTCGGAGTTGGGGCTCCCCGCCGAGATTCAGCAGTCGCTGGAGCGGTTGTTGTGTGAGACGTCGGGCGCTTTGATCATCTCGGGGCCGGCCGGCAGCGGCAAGACAACGACAGCATATGCCTGCCTGCGGCACCTGGTACGCGCTTCGGAAGGAGGCAAATCGGTCGTCTCATTGGAAGATCCGATCGAAGTGTCGGTCGACGGCGTTGCTCAGTCCCAGGTGAATGCTCATGCCGGATTCGATTTGGCAATCGGGCTGCGTTCGCTGATGCGTCAGGACCCGGAAGCGATACTGGTGGGTGAAATTCGCGACCGGGATGCGGCCGAGATCGTTTTTCAAGCGGCCCTGACAGGACACATAGTTGTCACAACGTTTCATGCCGGTAGCGCCGCGGCTGCCGTGAGTCGACTGTCCGACATGGGGATCGAGCCGTATTTGTTGCGCAGTGGCATACTGGCGATTCTCAATCAGCGCCTCGTCAGACAGCTCTGCTCCTGTGCACGGGAAGTCTCCAGCGACGAGCAGTTGTTGGGGCTACCGGTCGAAAAGGCCTGGGAATCGGTCGGCTGTGAAAAGTGCCGGCAAACCGGATATGCCGGACGCCTGGTCTTGGCCGAGATGCTGAAGGCCGACGATTCCGAGCTGGGACGGGCCATTCTGTCGAAAAGCGGAGCGCGACAATTACAGAAACTGGCTGTCCAGAATGGCATGGTCCCCTGTTGGCAGCGTGCTCTGCACGTGGTGGCGGAAGGACGCACCAGCCCCAGTGAACTGCGCCGCGTGTTCGGGTTCGGCGAGTAGCCCGTGGCTGCCCCGCGCGGCCGCAGTCCGGCGGCAAGATGCCGCCGTCACTTGGGCTGCGGTCCTGCCATGTCAGGTGCGTCGCTGGGAACCACACTACGTGCCACACCCGCCGACACGAACAGCAGTCGAGCCGAAATCTGGCCCTCCGACAGGCGAAACATCGTCGCCACGCCACGACGATAAGCTTCCAGCTGCGGCCGATAGAATGTGACCAGCCGCTCGAGTTCTGATTCGTTGCCTTGCGAGCAACTATCCGTCTTGTAATCAATGATATCGGCAGCCACCAATTCTTCTCCATCATACAGCAGCACGAGTCGATCAATGCTGCCGGACAACAGCCGCGTCTGATCGCGCACCGCGAATCTTCGCTCGTTGTGTACTTCCGAACGCAGCCGTTTTTCAGTCAGGCGAGTCGGGATCGCTCGCTGCAAATCGGGCGCCCGCGGTGGTTGGTAGAAGTCGCGTCGCAGGACGGCGGAGATATCGGGCATCGCCAGCATTCGCTCGAAGGCGTGCAGTTGCTGGGCAACATTGAGTCCGGTACTGCTGAGCTTGTCGGCGACACGCCGTAGCTGAGCTGGGTCGAGGACTGTTTCGTCAAGCCAGGTGACTTGCTCGAACAAGGCGTGAATCAACGTGCCACGCGTCGTCGCGATCGAGCTTCCGAGATCGAGGACTCGAGTCGCGGCGATGCGACCGCCCCCTTCCAGCTGGGAGGGCGCCGTGTGGTCCACACGCGAATCGGCTGGCATCGGCGCCAGCTGAACCGCGACCTGGGCCTGATGTGCGGCAGCGGCCGGCCTGCCGATCACACGTGATTCCGCTTGCTGGTACCAGTGCGGGTCGCCCGTCTGGTAAGCTATCTCTTCCGCCTCCAGCCGCTGTCCGTTCGTGAGCGCAGCGCGCAGCAGCCCGGCCGGTGTTTTGTGCAGCGTTTTCTCGTTCGCCGCCGATGGCGTTACGATCATGTACAGAGCGTGAATGGCTCGCGTCAGCGCGACGTACAAGACACACATGGCCTCATTCACATCACGCCGCACGGATGTGTCAAACAGCTCCTGCAGTTCGGGAGGCAGCAGCTTCTGAATGCTCGCATTGCGGTACAGACAGACCCGGTCGATGGGCTGCGTAGGCGATGGTTGCCCCACGACACAGCTGTCGGCCTGTCCCGTCAGTGCTACGTCCAAGTCGGGTAACACCACGATATCGAACTGCAGTCCCTTGGCTTGGTGGACCGTCATCACGCGCACTTCCGCCGACGTGGGGTCGGCCACACGCTCCCCTTCCACGTACAGCAGAAAATCCGTGGTCCGCAAAGTGGCGATGGGTTGGTAGCTGTAGGCGAGTTCCACGAATTGGTGCAAGCGGTTCCTGTCGCGTCGATCGCAGCTCGCTTCCAGCAGCTCGGCCCAGTGGAGTATCGAAGGGCCGTAGCCTTGATGCAACAAGCGGGATCGTATGTCGCCCGCCAGGGCGAGTGCGCGATCGAGTCGCTGGTGATCGGCAAAGTCGATCAACGGTCCCAAGGGCGAGTGGGCAACGTGGAATCGCGCGATGGTGTCACCCGGATGGTCCGCCAGCTTCAAGAGTGAGAGAATTATCTGCACAGCTGGAGAATCTGTCAGCGGGTTCCCCCCTTCTTCACTGGCAGGGATACCCAACTGACGGAGCTCGTAGATGATGTGAGCCACCACCTGGTTGCTACGAGCCAGCACGCCGACGCTGTAGCCGGGAGCGTCTGTTACCAGCTGACCGACGCGTTGAGCAGTGTAGCGGATTTTCGCGTCGTTCTTGTTCTCTTCATCACCGGCAGCGGGTGCCGTACGCAGTTCGGCGTATCCACGCAGCTGCTTCTTGGCCGTTGTGTGTTCCCTGAATCCCTTGCACCACAGTGACACACCTTCCTCGAATTTGCCGAGATTCGTGTGTTGGGTCATGTTCAAGAAAGCGCGGTTTACCGTATCGATAACCGGCTGCGAAGATCGGTAGCTGGTGTTCATCGACTCATCGACAAGTCCTGCCAACTCGCCGTGCAGCGCGTCAAAAATCTCGGACAGGCCACCGCGCCATCCGTAAATGGCTTGTTTGACGTCTCCCACGCAGAAAAACGACGGTGATGCCGCTCGGGATGACTGTGCCTTGACTGACGCTGGCGACGTGACGTTTCGAGCGAAGGGCCGCAGCACGTGCCATTGAGCGAGCGAGGTGTCCTGGAACTCGTCAAGCAGCAGATGGCAGATTGTCGTATCGAGCCGGAACTGTTGGCGCTCGATGTGGCCCAGGGCAGTATTCTGGGTCAGCGAACGCGTGATGTCTCCAAATCGCAAGGCCCGCGCATGATGTTTAAGTTGTCCGTAAACGAGATGGAACTTGTCGAGTAATCCGTATGTCGCCTCGGTCTGGTTGGCCACCTGCAGCAACAACGTGGCCTTGGCGTGACTCAGGAGGGTTTTGTAGGCGTCGATGGTTTCCGGTGGAATATCCTTCCTGTAATAAGTTGTTTCCCCGTCCAGCACCTTGGCGGCCAGTCCCTTGCTGAGGAACCGTTCCCAGTCCCGTTGCTGGGCGGCGGCCACATCACCGTCCCGCGCTCCAGACGCTCGGGAATCTTGCGGTAGTGGAGCCGCGCGAAGCACCTCAATGGCGGCCGCCAGCGAGTCATCTTTCAAAGGTTTGGGTTTTGGAATGCGCTGCCAGGCAGCAGCATCGGTTTCCATATAGAGGTCATACAAGTTGTTGACGGTCGATTGAATCAGCTGGCTGATCGACCGTCGTGCTTCCCCCTTGGCCATCAGGTTCAAGAGCCGTTGAACTTCGCGACTGGAATCGCCTTGCAGCGTCATGGCGATGGCTTCGCGTCGCAGATACTTGTCGTGCAGTTGCTCCACGATGCGCCAGCCGGGCGGCAGCCCCAGTTCCAGGCTGAAGCTGCCAGCCAACTGGGCAAAGAAGGCGTCCAACGTGCAGATGCGCAGCCGGTGCAGATAAGAAATCAGCTGCCGTAGTAACTCCAGACATTTTGCCTGAGTCAAATGCGGGAGATCGAGGTCGCTGGCCAGCTGCACAAGTTTGTCGGGTTTCAGAGCAGCTTCGGCCAGACGGACCATCACGCGATCCAGGATCTCTCCGGCCGCTTTGCGTGTAAAGGTCGTGGCCAGAATCTGGTCTGGCGCCACGCCCCGATGCAACAGACCAAGGTAACGGTTCGAGAGCCGAAACGTCTTACCGGTCCCCGCCGACGCCCGAATCAAAACATGAGAAATATCAGTCACCCCTCTCACCCCATCACCTCCTCACCCCCTCATCCTGCAGTCGCGGCCGAAAGGCGTGTTCCTGGCAGATCGCGGCGAAATCGGTCACGATGCCCGAAGCGGGACGCGAGGGGGGCCAGAATCTGCCTGCTACAATATCGGCGGCGACTTGCCTTGCCTTTTGGTCCGCTTGCTCCAACATCGCCTGGTCCCATGTGGCCATGTTGTCCCCCACTTTGTCGATCTCTTTAGGCAGCAGAATATAACCCAGCTGCAGCGGGCCTTGGATGCCCAGCGAGTGCGCAAAGGGACATAGAGAGGTAACTGCAAGTCGATCCATTTGCCGGCCTTGAGATGCGTTTCCTGCGGTGATTTCGCCTGGTCACCGGTCTTGTAGTCGAGAATCGCCCACGTTCCCTCTTTGTGGTCGATGCGATCGATGCGGCCGCGCAGGATCACGGACGTGCCGTTTCCCAGTGGCAGGCGTGTCGCGTCTTTGCCGCCTGAGCTTTCCGTATGGACGATCTCCCAGCCGTCGGCCGCTCGTTGCGCCTGCCAGTGGGCGAACGCTTCGAGGCGTTGTCGCGCTTGAACGATTTGCACGTTCACGGCCGGGAGATGGTCTTTGCCGAACTGTGCGCTGACCAGTTCGTGAAGTACCTCGTCCAGAAACCGGCCGATCTTCGCCGGATCGGTCGACTTGCGCACGGGATCTCGTCCGAAGCGTTTGAGTACGTCATGGATCAACGTACCGAATGATGCTCCGTCAAGTTCCTCGGCCATATCGTCCACTGCTTGCAGACGCAGTACGTGGCTGAGGTAGAAGCGATAGGGGCAGTCAATATATGTGCGAAACGACGTCACGCTGATCGCGGTGATGGGCTCGTCGAGAGATGCTGGCTTGGGAACCACGATCCCAGAAGCTTCCTCCGAGTTGTCTCCCGTCGTGATCAACGGGTGTGCGACGGCTTCCGATTCTTGCGCCGGAAGAATTGCATGGTGCGCCGGGCCATCGTTTCCACGTCCGTGGCAAACGCCAGTCGGCTGGGTGCGAGTGGGTCGTGATCGGCGGTGAACCGGCCGGCGATCAGCGTCAGCTCTGCGCGAGGCCTGCAAAACGCTCAACGCGTAAGCATCGCGGGCATAGCGGCGGCGATTGTCGACCAGGTCCAGTTGTTGGCGCAATGAGTTGGGCAGGAACAGATCTGAGTTGACGGAGGTGGGGACGTTTCCTTCGTTGAAACCGGTGATTACCAGCGCCGGCGCGGAATCCAAGGGAAGTTCCAGCCAGCCCAGCAGTTCGATTTGACATTCGCCATGCGGCGACGGGATCTGCACGCCTTCCACTTGCGAGAGTAGTTGCCGGATGGCCTCGGCAGCAGTCAGGTGTGGCGCGATTTCCGGCGGGATCTGTTGTTGAGCGCATAGTCCGTTGCGTAGTTGCTCGAGTGCCTGGAGTGAATAGAACTCGTGTTGCTGATCAATCTGGAAGATTCGCCGTCCATAGAACGTCATCAACAGCTGCGCAATCGCGGGGGCCCACTGTGTGAGCGGACGAGCGCTGTCTTGTAGCGGCTTGATTGCTTTGTGCAGCAGCGTCACGACCTGTCGAAGCGTCATGGTGTCGTCATCGTCACCCAGCCAACGCTCCAGATGGGGCGGCAGATGCTGATTGTAATAGCGGTCGAGGTCAGTGAGCCAATCACTTTCGATGCCCTGCCCTGCCAGCCACTGGGTCAGGTCGGGATGTCGAGCCAGAGCGGCCAAGTCGATGTAGCGGCCGCGCTCCATATAGCTGGCCAGCGCATCGAGCAAGCGGAAAGGGGCGGTTTCGCGAACGACTTTTCCCACAACCCATCGTGCCGATACGTGCGACTCCTGCAGGCGACGCAGCAGTTGCGGGACCAGCATTTCATCCAGCACACCCACGACGATCTGATCCGCTCGGTAACGACCATCCAGCGCCGCGATGCAGTGGATCACTTCGCTGGCCTGATTTGCCGGCCCTTCGACCACGTGGATCTGTTGCGTGGCCACTGGGATCTGCACATTCTGCCACGCGTCGGGATTCAGGCAGCCGTGCTTGTCAAAGCGATCCGCCAGTGTTTCGGGGGCATGGATCAAGGCGGTGACCTGGTCGGCGACCAGATCCAGCATCTGTCGCATGGCGGCATTCATGTCAGTGGTGCCGACCAGCACGATCTGTTTGTTTGTCTGACACAGGCGATGTTGGATGGCAAACAGCCGAGCGGTTTGGAGATCCCAAAGCTGCAGCGCGTCCAGGATTTCCAGATATCGCTGCTGGACTTCACTCAAGAGTTGCCAACGCGGTTGTTCCTGGAAACCAGTTACATCAGCGCCGCGCCGAGCGACCTGTGCGAAGTCCAGGGCATCGGCTGCCAGTTCGCGGTGTTGACGCTGCAGCAAAGCGCCCAGTTCCATCCAGTTCGCATAGTCATCGTCGCGGGGCAGACGAGCGGCGAAAAGCTGGCATCGCTCGCGATCGGTTGTTTTCAGCGCCTGGACCCAGGCCAATTGCTGCACCAGATCGGTGGCGAACGGGCGTTTGGATTCGTACAGATATTCCGGCAGTGTGCCGACGGTACAGTGTTCGGGCGGGAAGAGGACCAGTGACTGCTGTTGGCAACGCTCCACCAGCAACTCGGTCAGGCTTCGTCCGGCACGACCGCCCGGCAGCACCAGGATCACGTTGTCCAAGTCAAGTGTCGTATCGCGTCGGAACCGTTGTGCCAGGTAATCAGCCACGGCCGGCAGCGCCAGCTGGTTCCAATCCAGAAACTTCCGTGCAATCGCCATCTATCAGGGTCCGTTGATCAACAAAGTCCGTATTCCACGATCGTATTGTCTCAAACACCCGGTTCAGCCGCAACGCCCGCCGTTGTCGCTCCGGGTGAGCCCAACGATTGCCGCATCAGGCCGCACCTGCCCGGCGCGTCTGTCCCGAAAGATGGAATCAACACGACCGTGGACGTTCCGCTAGTAAACGGCAACGGGCCCGAGCCGCATTGACGGGCGACAGTCGACCACCCGCCGACGCACGGCTTGTTGGATCTCCTCTCCTGGTAGTTTTCCGACCGGAAGCCGGCACAATCGTTTTGCGCCGAGTGGCTGAGACCTGAGCACGCCAAGTCACGTTATGAACGAATGAGCCGGCTGCTGGATGTGTCGTAAACTTCAACCGCCCACGAGCAGATGGCACTTTGACTGCCAAGATGGCAAAATGCGAGCCATGTGCCCAAGTCTCTACAGGACGTGGGGATACGCTGGCGTTGAGGCAACAAAGGAAGGTTATGCGGGACTCGCTAAGGCCTTCGGCCTATTCCCAACTCGTAATCGCGGTGCGAAAGCAGTCCCATCAAACCACCCTTTTTGACACACTCTTGACGAGTCGTCAGAATGGGGCTGTTCGAGTGTTTCAAATATCGAAGGTTGTTCGACAACTCCGGTCCGTATAATCAACTTCGGTGCACAGGCACGCGGTCTGTTATCGGGCGGCTAGACGTCCCATGAATCACCTGACGCTGTCCAAGGAAAGGCTGCCGAATCACGAAACACCGCAGTGCATCGTGCATTTCAGCGAGCGGGTGAGGTCATTGACGACATGAACCCGGGCATTTTGGAATGGGGGCAGTCGCATCGTGATGATCACAGAGATGCGAACCAGAATTGAATACAGTCCACCGGTGAAACCACCTAGGAGGTAACAAATGATCATTGTCGGCTTTCTTTTGGGGGTTCTGGCGTATGCGGCCGTGCGCGTTCTCATCGGGTGCCTGTACACCGTGCGCCCGGACCAACGGGCCGTTGTTACGAGTTTTGGAGCGGTGCAGAAACTGCGAGAGAAGGCGCCGCCCCCGCCACTGACGGGTGACGAAAGGGAACGCTACGAATATCCGCAAGTCCGAGTTGTCGGGCCAGGCGGGCCGTACTTCAAACTGCCCTGGCAGAAGGTCCACAAGGTCAGCGTGGCGACGCAGGCGGTCGATTTGTCGTGGGATCCTTCTAAGGCTCAGGATACGATCGAAGCCGTCACCAAAGACAACTTGACAACCGGTGTGAACGGGCAGATCCGATATCGCGTCAGCGAAAACAACCTGTACGCCTATTTGTTCGGCGTGGCCAGCCCGCTGGAACACGTCATGGGATACTTCGTTTCGGTATTGCGGGAGCGAATCGCGAATTTCGTTGACCCGAAAGGGCAGAGCCTGGTGGCCGCAGGCGAGATCCAAAAGGTCGAAGAAACGGGCGTTCAGACCAGCGCAGTGGAGCTTTCGGAAGGAGTCTCGATCAACGACCTTCGCAAGAACTTGCCGTTGCTGAACCAGTACATGGAAGAGCAATGCCGCTCGACCACGGGTCGTTACGGCATCGAGCTGGACGCGGCGCTGATTACTGAGATCGACCCGCCACGCGAAGTAGACCGCGCTCTGTCGGCCATCAACAGCACGCGCAATCAGGTCGCTGCCGACATTAGCACGGCCCGCGCAGATTCCGAACAACAGATTACGATGAGCGCTCGGGCGGTGGAAATCGCGACCAACAACGCTCAGGCTGAGGTTGCCCCTCTGCGGGAACTCGCCAACACGCTCTCGGCGATCAAAGCCGAAGGCGGCTCGCCTTGCCTGACGGCCTATCTTCGCAACCTGCGAGTGCCCCTGTACCGGCGAGCGGATCGAATCGTCATGACAGAAACAAATAGTGGGCCCGAATGGAGGGACGACGTAATGTACTTTGTACCTGGATTCGTTGCTGGCCTGGTCGCGATCCCCATTCTGCTGGCGATGGCCCGGTTCTTTGGGCTGTACACCTGTGTTCAAGAGTGTGAATCGCAGGTCTTCACGTTGTTTGGAAAAGTGATCGGCACGATCGACATGGCGGGGCTGCAATTCCCTCTGAGTCATTTCGGGCCCAAGGCGCTGCTGATTCCGTTCTTCGGGAAACGCTACGTGGTGAGTACCGCCTTGCGACAGCACTACTTGCGAAGCCAGATGGTGAACTCGGAGGAAGGCACGCCGATGGGTGTTGGAATCTGGTACGAGATGCAGGTCAAGGATCCCGTCTCCTACCTGTTTACCAACGCCAACCCCGATGGCTCGCTGCAGGCCAACGTCACCAGTTCCACCATCTCGACGCTCAGCAATCTCGAGATGGAGAAAATGCTCGAAGACCGGCACAGTCTCAGTCGCACGGTCCGCCAGACGGTATCGCCGCTCTCGGAGAAATGGGGCTACCAACTCGGTTCTGTCTATATCCGGAAGGTCGAGTTCACGGACGCGCACATGGTCGCAGAACATTACCGAAAAGGTCGTCAAACGCCTGGTCCAGGTCACCAGCGCCATGAAGCAGGATGGTGAAAACCGCGTGGGTTTGATCAAGAGCGAAACCGCGTTCAAAGTCTCACAGAAGATGGCCGAAGCCGCTGCGGCTCGTCCGAACATCGTTGGCAAAGCGCTGAACGAAATCGCAAAACAAGATCCGGAGATCCTGGACACCGTCCTGGAAGTCATGGAGGTCGATAACCTGCTCGCCTCAGGGGCGACGATCGATATCCTGCCGACCTCCAGCAACGTGCTGGTCCAATTGGGTGAAGGAACGAAGTCTACCGCTGGACACGAGATCGTGACGGCCACCGAGTTGGATCGAGACACTTAATTCGACGGCTGGCGGCGCGGATCGCGTAATTGGTGCTGCGTGATCAGCTCGTTGCGCAGAAAGCGGGACAGCCAGGCAACGACGCTCGCGGGCGGATCGTTCGCTTTGACGCGGCAGACCCGTCGCAGAAGGGCTTCCCGAACGACGTCTGCGGCCGACGCGTTGGATCGTTGCCACGCCAATGGCGGCAGTGAGTCGGCATGTACATCGACGATCTCGGCCATGTCTTCGTATGGAAGGCGTTTGCTGATCCGGCCATCTTCCGTACTGAAACGGTCATCTCCGGCGGCCATGCGTTCCGCACCACTCCATGAAAATCGACCGCGCCATGGCCGAAATGCCGGGCGAGACATGGGCCACGAGACAAAATGCATCATGGCGGCTCCCGCTCGGGTGCTGTTGCCAAGCCAACGTGCTCGGTCTCCCACTGTTCGGCGCTGGGGGGTACTTTGACCACCCGCGTCGTGGATTGCTGAGCACACCATTCCACGGAAGTGTCCACTATTACGGTGGGGCCGAAAGTACAGCGATCGGAGGGGCCGGTCGCCGGGAAATCGAAAACTCGTTGTCCACCACTCCTCCTACCACGATGCGCCCCGCAAGTCGTCTCTTCCTGGACTTCTGGCGGTTTGACCGTAATATCTTCCTGCTGTCTCACTGTGGTGCGCTCCGCGTGTGGGCCATCGGTCCACACGTTTGCTGATCTCATTCGAGTCGTCTTATCATCGAGCCAACATCGTCTGTAGCGGCCTCCGCCTGATGCATTGTTTTGCTGGCAGCGGTGGTGGTCGACAGAATGTGGGCGAGTTGACTTAGTATCGCTGGAATCTGCGTAACGATGCAGTTCCATCCAGGCCCCTTGGCGAGCGATTTGACGATTCCGTGGCACTGCATCGAACTGTTGTCCGGTTGCGTAGGGAATGTCGTTAGAGTTCTGGCGTAGCCCAGTTTATTTGTTTAAAGAATCGCGTGATCTTTGTGATGAAAGGGAAATCCTGATGAAATCGAGTTGGCGAACTATAGGACGGGTGGCTGCTGTGATTGCGGTCGTTGTTCTCGTACCCTTGTGCCTGACGATGGCGGCGGATGATACTCCGGCGCCGGCGGACACCGCCGCGTCGCCTCCGTCGGATCTATTCGATCCGGCGTTTGACCAATATGTCGACATGCAATTGCTGGCTGATGCCTGGGGTGAGCTTGATCCCGGACTGATGACCGACATGGCTCTCCAGCTTGCCGAGGGCGAGCGGGTTCTGTTGCGGCCTCACAAGGCCATTAGCGCCTCGCAGATGCTGCGTCTTGCCGCCAAGGTGGCAGCCGATGCGGGCAACAAGGAAGTTCTCAGCCGTATTGAGACGATAGCAGGAAAACTTGGGTATGAAGACCTTGCGGCGGAGGTGAAGGGATCAGCGCAGTTGGCCGCCGGCAGCCGAAACGCGGATGCGGAATTCCAAGTCGACGTCGACGCGCTGACGCCGGAGCAGTACCAGGAAGTGCGGGGCATGCTGTTGGCGATCCAGGCCGCGCGAATCGCCACCGATCGGGAGGGCCTCGCCGAGCTTGTCGGAGATGTAGACAAGTTGGAAGGCTTGAACGATCAGCAGCGTGGGCAACTGAAATCGATGATCGCCAGCAGCCAGAAGCAGATCGAGGCGTCGGGCAAGCCCACCGAATCGGCGATCCAGGCCGCACGCAAATTGAATAACGTTTCCCGCGATATCCAGATCGGCGTGGGTGGCGGGTACGTCGGCGTGGGCCAGTACGGCGGCAGTAGTCGCTACGGTTACCATTGCGGCCGCGGTGGCGGTGCGTATGGCGGGCGCTACGGGGGCTATCAAGGAGGATACCGAGGCGGGTATCAGGGTGGCTATTCTGGTGGTCAGCGCGGTGGTTACTACGGCGGTCAGCGCGGTGGCTACTACGGCGGTCAGCGAGGCGGCTACTACGGTGGTCAGCGAGGCGGCTACTATGGTGGTCAGCGAGGCGGCTACCGGTAAGGCAGAGCGTCCGCGACGACGGCGGGCCACAGCTGGCCGCCGGTGCAGAAGACGTTGCGAAAAACCAGCGTTTCGCGACCGTGTTTCCTCATGCAGCCGCCCGGCCCTGCCCAACGCAAACGGAGCAGGCCGGGCGGTCTATGTATTGTATTTTCCACGGAATCCTTGTCATGTCCTTGCCCGAGAACGACAGCCGCGAAGCTCAGCGGTGGACGAAATGGGCCGTCAGCGTGGTCATCGCCCTGCATTTCTTCGCGATCCTGACGGCCGTCACCGGGCTGGGCGTCGGCTACGCCCCACCACCCGGGCTCTGTGCCGAAGCGAATCAGAAGTTCGCACCCTATCTTGAACTCGTTTTCCTCCAGAACCCTTATCGGTTCTACGCTCCGAACCCCGGTTGCGATCCGACAATGTGGGTCCGCATTCGTTACAGCGACGGAAACGTGCGTTGGCTGGAGTTTCCGGGACCTTCTGAGTCTGCCGTCCCGGTGCTGCGACAACGTCTGATGGCCATGCCTCGCACGGCGGTCGAGACTGTTCCGGTGGGCGAGGCTCCCGATGACGTTATGCTCACCCCCACGTCGCGAATTTGCCTGGCTTCCTACGTTCGCGGCCTGGTGCGTTCCCATGTCGTGGACAGTGCCAACGGTTTGCCCGTGCTCACCGAGGATGTGGAAGTCTACCGCGTTGACCAACGATGCATGCGTCCGTTCGAGGCTCGGGAAGGGTGGCGTTTCACTGATTTGCGTTTGCGCGAGGCGACATACTTGGGTACATGTTTCGTGAATGGCATGACACGCGATGGCCCGCGCGGCCAGCCGGTTCCCATGCACGACCTGGCGGCGCGGGTTGTGCAAGAAAGCGTTGGCTCGAGTCTGCAGCCGTCAGGTTCCGACCCCTCGTCGTTCGTCCTTGCCGAATCGATGCTTCCGTTGCCGATCGTCGCCCTGCTGCAGGAGCATCCCGAGCTGGCCACGAGTGATGCACGCCATTTGTCAGAGCATGTCCGAACTGCCATCGAGGGCCCCCTGTCGGACGAGGAGTCCGCTGAGCCACTGCCGTCTGCCGTGGATGAAACGGTTCCCAAGCGGCTGAGTAACGATCGGCGTCGTTCGTCATCACCGATTTCAGGAGGGTCCGCCGTGGCGGCCAGCTCGCGATGAGAGCGTTATTCACACCGGTCCGGCGGTACATCGCCCAGCTCTACACGTCCCTCGTGACGGGCTGGGACCGATTCTGGTTCACTCCCACTGACACGACGACGCTTGCGGCGATTCGTATCTGCACGGGGTTGGTCCTGCTCTACGTCTACGTCGGGTGTGCACCGGCCATCTTCAGCCTCATTGGTCCGGAGGCCTGGATCGACGATCAGGCGATCGGACAACTTCGTGAGGGAGTCCCCAGCCTGATGTCCGCAGACGGCGCCGATATCTTTTATTGGTGGGGACACTCGGTTTGGTTCTACGTTCGGGATCCGCTCGCGATCAAGTTGGTTTACGGGCTCTTCCTGGCTGCCATCACCTGCTTGACCGTCGGCTTCTTTTCGCGGACGTCCAACGTGCTGGTCTGGATCGGACATTTGAGCTTCATCCATCGGAGCTACGCAGCCTGGTTCGGGCTGGACGTGATCCTGGCCATGTTGCTGCTGTACATGATGTTCGGGCCCACCGGGCGCACGCTTTCTCTGGATCAGCTGATTCGCCGGCGGTGCGCGGTCGCGCTGGGCGATCAGCCGCTGGCGCAAGGCCGGAAGCGTCTTGGTCCGCTAATGTCGTGCTCCGCATGATTCAAGTCCACCTGTGCATCGTCTACCTTTGCTCGGGTCTGGCGAAACTCCAGGGGGAAATGTGGTGGGACGGGACGGCCATTTGGAACGTTCTGATGATCGGCGACCTGACCCCTTTCGACATGCGGTGGCTGGGTCAGCTTCCCTATTGGTGTATCGACGCCATCTCCGGCGCCGGAGTGGCGGCCACCCTGATCTTCGAAATCAGTTTCACATTCCTGATCTGGAACCGCATGCTGCGTCCTCTTCTGTTGCTCGCAGCCGTGTTCTTACACGTCGGGATTGGGCTATTCATGGGACTCGGTACGTTCGCCGCCGTGATGCTGATCGCCTGCCTGGCTTTCGTGCCATCGGAAAGCCTGCGATGGTTTCTCGACACCCTGCGCGGGAGATCCTCCGCGGATAGTATCGGCTTGCCCGCCAATGTTCCGCAGCCGGTGGCTTGAGTGCCCATGACCAGGAGGATTCACAAGTCCCGTAGACCCACCAGCAGCTCGTACGAGCTTGTTTCACGCTAGCCCCAATACCGTTTAACGAAGCGCTGGACAGATAGGTTTGCGATACGCGTTGCTATGCCAGCATGGTCGTGCTGTCGCGATGTCTGGTTTCCGTTGGATGCTATCATGGCTTAATGCAACGGTATTCACATCACCGCGTCACATCCCACCGCAGCACGGCCGCGGACCAGGTGTCGTCGTAGAGCTTGACGGGGCGGAAGCGACGGTCGCCGCGGCTTTGGAAGTAGGTGTGTTCCAGAAGCAGACTGCGAAGCGTATCGGTGTTGCGCGATGTCGTTCCCTTGTGCCGTGGGAGGGCAGCTTGGGCCAGGATGTAGAAGTCGTTGGGCTCGCGGGTGGCCAAAGCAACCGCCCAGCGGGGACCGGCGGGCTCTGAACAGCGAAACGCGTCGGTGACTCGGTCGGCGCCGCCGTCGAGACGCTGTTCGTCGACCAACCCCACTCCCTCCTGATACGGAAGCACGACTTGGATCTCCATATCCGGATCGATCGCCAAGACCGTGACATAGAACGGTTGGCCGGACGGTTCAGCGCGATTTGCCACACGCAGTGCGTAAACGTCTTCCAGACGCATGGACCTGCTTCCCGCAGTTTCCACCCAGGGTGCGGCTTGAGAGATCCGATAGGCTTCGTCCAGTTCCACGCTCAGGAGTTCCAAGGCGACTGCGACGTCTGAAGAATCGCGGGCCGTCTGGAGGGCGGCCAGACGCAGCAGGTTCCTGACCCGCGCGATGCGACGGAGGTACCCCTGCAGTTCGGTGATCGCCTGATCGGGCTGCGCAGATCGATCGGGCCCCAGCCGCCGCGGAGCGAGGCTAAAGTGGCACTACCGCGGGCCGAAAAAGTTTGACCGCCTTCGTTCAGCCCGGTTGCCGGAAACAGCGCGGCATGCGATCCGTCGATCCTCAACAACACGTCGCAGGGCATCTCGTCGTCCGTCCAGGTGATCCAGTCCATTTCCTCCGGCCGCTGCGCGTTCTGAAGGGCCCGTTGGACGACGTCCGGGGCCTCGCCGGGAGTCAACGACGGCGAGTCTTGCTGCGCGTCGGTAGCTCGAACAACACGCACTCGGATACCGAGGGCGCCTGGCTCGTGGTAGCGTTCCATGGCCACGCCGCGCCGGAAGTCACGAGGCAGAAGAACGTTGACCGTTTCTGTCTGCTGTTCGTCCGTCCAATGAAACACGCGTCCCATGGACGTAATACCTTGGACCTTCTCGATCCGAATCCAGTCGCTCTGTGGACGATTCTCGGCCGGCCCCTGGTCGTTTGTCCCCCGCGTGAACGCGTCGGGGCTGGCAGCCAGTTCGTATAGGGACCCCGCGGTGATGCCGTGCAACTGGCCCGCCAAGAGCATTGCCTGCCCGAGATCCCGCCCGGCCGGGACAACTTCCCAACAGGGGGCGCGATCCATGGCCTCTCCGGCACCGAGCACCACCTGGTCAAGGATTTCCCGACTGCCTTCAAGTTGCGGCGTAGGCGGTTGGACGAGTGTGGGATCGCCGCGGTACTGGGCGACAATCGCTTCCTGCAGCGTCTTGTAGGAAACGTTGGAAATGGTGGGCCGCTGCAGGAGTAACTGCACGAGAAAACGAGTCAGCAAGCCAAAATGGCCGCCCTCGTCCTGGTATTCGGGCTCGACCTCCGTGGCACGACAGGCGGAAAGTACCACGCAGCCGGCTGCCAGTTTCTTGGGGAAGATCGATCCCACGGAATTGGCTGGAGCGAGATTCGGTCGCGCCAATTTGCGGACCTTCGTGGCCCCTCTTACGCCCGTTCCCGAATGGCAGCAGTCCAGGACGACCCAAAGTCGAGCGCGACCGTCGCGGCAAATCGAGTTCGACGAAAGCATACAGTTCGTCGTCGCGGATGTCCCCTTCGCCGCCCTGGCGTTCTGCGTCGCAGGGTACGAGCGTCTCGTCGAGTCCGTCCTCCTCATCCCGGTCTGGATCACCGGCCAACTGATCCGACACTTGCGAACCATGCCCGCTGAAGTGAAACACGACCTGCGCGGCAGGACCGTCGGGAGGGAACTGGCGTACCCGGCGAACCAGGTCATCCAGGGCGGCTCGCACCGCAGCGCCTGTAGCTGCTTCGTTGTTCAGGGTGACGATGTCACGTTCGGCAAAGTGAAATCGTTCTATCAGCAGGCGTTTCATCGCCGCCACATCGTCCGTGCAACCGTTGAGCTGCTCCGCTGCCGGAAGCTTCGGATACTCCTGGATCCCGACCAATAGGGCCAGCCGCGGCACATTGTCGGTGATGGTGTCCGGCGAGTCAGCTTGCGTCACGGAAATCGTCACGAACAAAAGCCCGAGTGTGATTCCCAACGCCAGACGAAGAGCAGCCGGTTTCATGGTGAATCCCGCGTGAGGCCTGTGTCGGCAAAGTGCTGATGGTCAGAACCGATCGACGGTTCTGAAGTTCTCCATCGAATCGAACGGAAGTTTTTCTTCGCGGGACCAGATGACGGTGACTTGTTCTCCGACCTGTTGAGCCCAGGTGCGTAGCGAGTCGGGCGGTTGTGGCGGCGGCGTGCCGGACGCTTTTCGAAGGGACTGCAGGCCGAAATCGAGCGTGACGACACGGTTGTCGCCACGGGGGCTGTAACACAGGGCGTAGCCTGTATCCTCGAACAGATATGGGACGAGGACGGGGTACTGGGGACGCGGGAAGAAGTCGGACCCGGTTTCGGCCAGCTTGACATGACGAATCGCGTAGATCACGTCCTGGGGTGGGGTCGCGGCCAGTTCCACCCGGAGTGCCTCGGCGTAATACGGCTGCAGGAAACCGAGGATTGAAGGGGCTGAGGAGACGCTCCGCTCTGCGCCGCCGCTGGGCAGTTCCGCGGGCATGAGGAATTGCGACGGAACCAGCTCGAAAACGGTCACGGCATCCGCCTTCAGCGGCTCGTTTTGATCCCCAACGCCCGGACTATGGAGTTGGGATTGCATCAAACGATCCCAAGCCAACAGCAGCAGCTCCAAGATTTCACGGCGAAGGGTCTCTCGAGTTTCGCCGTGATCACCGGCATCGGCGGCATCGGTCTGATCTTCACCCGTGAAACGAGCCAGGATGCCGCGGAGCCGGACGCGCCCAGTCTCGGGCTCCGCCCCCGCCTGCGGATGGTCTTCCAGAAGCAACAGTGCCTCGGCCACGTCTCGATACACGAGGAGCCGGTCCCGTTGGCTGTCCTGCAGGTCCAGCTCGTCCAAGGCGCTTAACTGGGCCTTCGCCTGGTCTGGTTGTCCTCGCATGGCGGCCGCAATCGCCCGCTTGCAGAGTATCTGCCCTCGAATCGCGACGCGTGTGTCCGGCGCGAGGTATTTGGTGCTGTCGTAGGCGTCTCCCAGGATCGTCCAGGCCCGGTCCGGTGCCCCTTGGCGGGTGAACAGGTACGTGTCGGCCAGACGCTCCATCGTGTTGACAAGTCGCCCCGCAAAGTCGGCGCTCGGTCGACCTCGAACTTCGTCAGAGAAGGCTGCGATCAGTTCCGTGTACTGGCGGCGTGAATCGGTGAGATCCCCGGCAAAGCGTTTTGCCATGGCCAGGCCGTGCCGGTTGTGGAAACAGGAGATCTTGGTCCACTGCGCATCCGCATCGAGGTGTTGTTCGAGTGCCGCTTGCCGCAATCGCAGTGCTTCCAGGAAGCTCGTCTCGGCGGCCCTGCACTGCCACTGGTCCATCATAGCCCAGGCCTGTCGCTCATAGACGTAGGCGCGGAGCGGATGAAAATCGGTCAATCGTTCGTCAGCCAGTGAGCGGGCCTCGGCCATCATTCGATTCACGTTCCGCCAGTCACCCAGTTTCCGATAGGCTTGCGCTTCATTGCACATGGCGACAATGTCGAACAGGGGCACGTCGGCCTGCGTGCCGCTGAGGATATCGCGGGCTTCACGAAAGTTGAGAGCCGATTCGCGATATCGGCTTGTGGTGAATTGCCACTGGCCCATGTCGGCCAGGCACAATGCGTACAGGCCCACGACCGTGTTCGCTCCGGCGGCGGTCTTTTTCGCAGCCTCCTCATAGCGGCGCAGTGCCGCGTCGTAGGATTTCGCGGCCTGCTCCATTCCCAGCTTGTGCTGCACGAGGGCTGACAAGTGGGGATCGTCGAGCTGCAATACGCTGTCGACGATGTGGGCCGCGTCTTCGTCGCGCAGCTCATCCCAATGCAGATTCAGCAGGCGTCGCAAGAATCGCTGTCGAGTGAAACTCTGGTCGGCGACATACTGCGAGAAGGCTCCCGCAAGTCGCTCATGGACTTCGCCAATGTGCGGGTTGTAGAGGCCTTCGATCGACTTGGGCAAACGGCCGTCGATCGGTCGTGCGGCCGTTCTCGCTTGCGGCATCAGCCGGGCCAGATGAGGTCTGATCTGCGGCGCCAGCCAGGGCGTCTCTTCGAACCACCAGCGTCCCGACAAGCCCGGTAGCGTCAACAAGGCGATGTTCGTCTCACCTTCAAATTCAGGCAGCGGTGGAGCCGCCGCCTGGTCAACTTTGGCCAACACGACCGTGCCGGTCTGTTCTCGGGTTCGAATCACGGGAGTCTGGGTACGTCCCGAGTACTTGCGATTTTTCCGAAAATAGTCCAGCAGATTCCGCTCGACGTAGCCCATCGCCTCGCTCACCGAGACGTAGCCATCCCGGTTGCCTTCACTATCCCGATCGGCTTTGCCGCCCGCGATGCCGTCGAGAAGAAAGTGACTGAACAATCCATGCTGCATCTCTTCATCTTCCCAACTCACTTCGTCGCTGCGGCAGGAAAGCATCTCCACGAAACCCTCTCCCGCTGGATACTCAGGGAGCTTTCCCAGATCGAACGAGATGGAGCCTTTCTTGCCGCCGGCATGACACGCGTCAATGATCAGAATCTTCTGGCGGGCGCGACTGTCGTTCAGAAGTTGGTGGATCTGGCTGACAGACAGTCCCGTGATCGCCAGGCTGTCTTTGGAACCGTCTGAGGGCATCAGGTAGGCGTACCCGTCCTCGTTCAATTCGCCATGTCCCGAGAACGCAACGAGAATCGAATCGTTTTCCTCAGCCTGATCGCAGATCCTCTTGAGCGTGTTGTAGATGTTTCCGCGAGACGGTTGCCGGGCCTGGTCGTTGTTGCCATCGACCAGTAGGAACACGTTCTCCTGGGGGTAACCACCGTGACGAACGAGCGTTTCCTGGTAGGCCTCCATGTCACGAACACAAAACTTCAAGGGAGTCGCGAAACCATAGTTGTTCACGCCGATCAACAACGCCCAACGGTGGCCCTCTTCCAGCGGCCTGGCCGTTTGTGCCGTCGCGGGCACAATTCGCGTGTCGCCGCGAGCGGAAATCGCCGCATCCTGCCCGTCCGCGACGGCGGCGCAAACGGTCACGAACAGGAACAGCCCGAGACACCCCGTTTTCGCCTGACAACTTCTCGCAACTGTCCCCACAGGTCCCCCCTTCGCCCAGCACAAGCGGTAACTTTCGAGCCAGGGGGCAACAGCCATGCCCCACTGTTGCTCAGGCTCCCCGCATCCCTCAACGGGAAATCGATACGAAACGGTCGGCTGCGACCGCCGTCCTCGCCGAAAATCTCCGGGACGAGATGATGAGACGGCGAGCGACGACAGAATTCGGCCTCGTGAGACGTGGTTCTCTGGAATACGGTCAGCAGCGGCAACCACGCCGGGATCGCAACTGAAGTGCGCATCCACTGATTCATTAGACGTGGGCTTGTAAGATTTACAAGCCCCTCAGGATGGTGGGCTCAGCCCTCAACCCTTACCCAACCCGTTCAAGATGGCAATCAGCAGCGACTGCCGAGGCCGCCTACACTATGTCCCGTTACGTGCGACGGCCAGAAACCGGCTGGACACTTTTGCCAGAAGGCGACGTTGCCCTGGCGGCGTGCCGGCATTTCCACCACCGCTGCTGTGGCGGTCAGGAAGATGTGCAGCCTGTTGCCGCGGACTGAACGACGCCATCTTGCAGCGATGGCCGGCGGGAAGGAAACTCATGGGTGGCCGAGATCGACGGTAGTTGTCAAATGCCTACCACCGGGACCCGCCCAGTGGCGAAAAAGCCCGTGCTAAATCACTTTTCACGATTCGTGGAATTTTTGGCCGAAGGCCTTTTTCACCGTAGCCTGGGGCAACGCCCTCGTTGTTTTACACAAGTCAGATTTCCACTGGGCTGGCCCCAGTGGGATCACAACTGGTTGGCTACCTGTCCCCCACACAATTCCTGTACTCTCCGCCGGGCTTGTCCCGGGGGGAGTAACGACTGTCGCCGGTGCTGTAGCGTGAGAGTCGCCGCTTCCGCCGGGACAAGCCCGGCGGAGAGCAGAAGAAAGTGATGCTAGAAATGATGCTCACGGTGCCGAATGTAGCTGGCCAGTTGTCACTCCCACTGGGACCAGCCCAGCGGAAGTGTAAGCGGCAGATGTGTAAAACAACGAGGGCAACGCCCCAGGATTGCAGACACGATAGCTCCATTTGGCCGAAGGCCATATTCACATCCCTGACGGAGGTCCGTTGATTTTGGCTTTCAGCCAAAACCTGTGTGGTGGCAACGATTTCCTGGGGTTGCACCCCAGGCTACGATGATCATGGCCTTCGGCCATATTTGGCGGGTGCGAAACTTCCACGAATCATGAAACTCGATTTAATGAGACGTGAAGATGATCTTCGAAGTACAAGTGGCGCTGTCTAACTCAGGTGTCCAGCCATCGATTGCCGCGGACTCAGCCCTGGTTTCGCAGATTTTGTGGTGACTCAAGAGTACTCAGGAATTGTCTTGGAGGGCTCAGAGAGCGAGGGGCACGCTTGCCTTTCAGTTCGACACGTCGAATCATGGTTCGTCGGCAGCTTCGTGCGGGCCTGCCGGGAGCAGCCCCGTGGCTGCGTCGGCCCATCGACGATTTCTTCTCGTGGGCGTGTCCGTTCTTTGACCCTTTCGCGTTGAGGCCTAGGTCTGTGCCAATCCGGCCCGGAATTCAGTACCTGAGCCACTTCGTTCGAAAACTCGTTTATTTACTGGGAGCGTCCAATGCGCGTAAAAGATCTTCGTCAGTTCCAGGCGACCTGTTTTTTGGCCTTGGGCCTGGCACTTGCCGCCACCTGCATGTCGCCAGCCAATGGCCAGGAGAGCGACAAACCTGCCGATTCGTCCGCGGTTGTGCCCGAGGCACCTCCGGCCGATGCAGAGGACCTGGCCGACCCAGCCTTTGATCGTTACGTGAACATCCTGCTGCTGGGCAAAGCGTGGGATGAAATGGATGCGGGCTTGCTGGTCAACGTGGGCCTGCAGTTGGCCGAAGGGGAGCGAGTATTGCAGCGCTGCCACCGAGCCATCGGTGCCCGCAAACTGCTGGAGCTTGCCACGTATGTCGCCGTGGAAACGAACGACAAAACTGCTCTCGAGCGTTTGGCCAAAGCCGCAACAAGTCGTGACGATCAAGAGCTGCAGAACCGCGTCGCCATGGCGAGCAAGCTCGCCGGCCAGTCGCGCGGGGCCGAGCTCGGCGCCAGCGTTTCGATGAGCCAGGTCGGTTCGAGCGAGTTCGCTCTATTTCGCAGCTTGCTGGCCGAAATCCGCAGCTCGAATCGCGCAAAACTCGGCGAATTTTGACCAGATTGCCGAGAGAATTGCCCTGGAGCCTGAGCTCTCGTCGCTCAGCCGTGAGAAACTCGAGAAAGCGATCCAGCAAGCGCGAGCTGGCGTGCCGGAACAGACCGGAGTGGACGACTCAATACGTCGGATTCTCGGCAAGTTGCAGGACGCGCATCGGGCCGGTCTCTTGGGCTTTTACGTGGTCCCCGATCGGCGCGGAATGCTGATCACCAGCTTCATTCCCGGCACTTCCGCCGACCAGCTGCATCAGGACGGTGAATTGCAGGCCGGCGACGTCGTGCGAGCTTTGGCCGGACGGCCGATCTATCGCGTCCAGGACATCTACCAGATCACTGATCGCACGCCGGCTGGAGCGCCGCTGCGCATGGAAATGCTCACGCGATACAACGAACCCTACTGGATCTGGATTACTCCGAGCGGTGGCGGTGGCGTGGCGGCATGCGAACCCGGCTGCGGCCGTCCCATTGCCGGTGGTGGCGGTCCTGGCTTTGGACCGGGACCAGAGCCGGCGGCTCCGGCCTATGGCAGACCGGGCCGCGGCGGCTTTCCGGGTGATGCTGGCTTTCCTGCCGCGGCGGACCCTGCCGGTCCGATGCCGGCTCGAGTAGATCGAACTGTTCCACGCCGACCTGCCGCCGCTGGGCGACCCCGCAGGTAATCCCGATGCCGGACCCAAATGAAACGACGGGACTCCCGACGCATGCGTGACTTGCCGATCAGGATTGCCATTCGCGCGCTCGCGGCATGGGTCGCAATTTGTTGCTTGGGGCACGTGAAGCTGCTCAATGTGGCCCGTGCCGACTCCGGTATGCCTGCGGCGATCCTCATCGTTCTCACTCCCTCAGGCCAACTGAGTGTGGTGCCGTTGAGTGACGTCACCGCGCCCTTGCCGGAGGGCTGCGGCTTGATAGTGACCCGCTCGTCCGAGGGCGAGCGGATTGAGTTTGTGCCGCCGAACGAGGAAGCGGACAACCTGCAATCGCTTTCATTTGCCAGCCGGCTGGCCAGCGACGCGAGTCCAGCCGGTGTCAGTGCGGGCGAAGGCCTTGCCTTCGGCACCGTCCAGATCGATCAGCTGCTGGGCCAGTACGTCGTGCGTGGAACGACATTCGCTACACCCACCGGACGAATCCTGGACGGCCGCATTACCATTCGACGAGCCGCTGGCGCGAATGGTGTTCCGGTTGGCTCGACGAACGTCGAGCTGCGCCGAGGCAACCAGGCTTTGTTGACGATTCCGTTCGCACAAGACCAGCACAAACTGCGGTGGGCTGATATCCCGGAACTACCGGCGTCGCTGCAAAACGGTTTGCCGCCGGGTGAATACACTTTGCGGGAAGCGGGCGGGGGCCGCGCATCGCGCTTTGTCGTCGAACCGGAAGAAGTCCGTCACTGGGTGTTCGAGCCGCTCGATGAATTGCGACAACTTCTGCAGGATGACCATGACCCACTCTATTATCAGGTGGCGACCGAGCATCTGATGGGCGTGCTGGACGAGTATGGAAGGCCGCAACCGTACCTGAGCGATGTCATTGATGTTCTCGAAAACGTACCCGCCGAGGCACTCACTGAGCATTTGATCCACTTTCGCGGTGAGGTTCTTGCCAGGCTCAGTGGGGAGCGTCTGCCGTCGGGAGGCGAAGATGAAGACTCCGGTCCGGACTCCACGGGCAATGCGGCAATCGACCGGGCAAGGCAACTTATTTCCCAGGGACGCGGCCGTGACGCACTGGCGATCCTCGACTCGGAAGCATCGCGCGATGGCCAGCGGACTCAAGCCCTGGCGGCGTTGTATCGGGGCGTCGTCCTCTCCGAATCGGGAGCGACCTCCGAGGCGGCCGCTCGGGATTGCTTTATGGAGGCGATCGACCGGCTGGGGACCGGCCACCAGTCGGATCTTTTTCGCCCGCAACAACTACGCGGGCTTTCTGTTCGGTCGTGCGCGGGACCGGCTCTATAACCACGCGTTTCAGATGGCCAGCGGCGTACCGAACCCGCTGATGGCGGCCCTGCTGGACTGGCATGAGGCCCAGCGGCAGTGGCACGAGGCGTTGAAGTTGGCCGATGAGCTTGGAACGCCCCAGCGCACGGTGGCTCGGGTCAACCTGGCCCGCCTCCATGGGCTGCTGGCGGATATCATTCGCACTCTCGATGCGCCGGCCAGCGGCGAGAGGAAATTCGTGCTGGGGCAACAGGCGGCGGCCGCAGAGGCGCGCCGTTTGGCAGAATCGGTTCTCGACACGCCTGGCGAGAACGCAGACGCGATGATCATCGCGGTGGCGCATGAGACTTTGGCCGATTTGGCCTTTCGCGAGGAGGACTTTGGCAGGGCGGCCATACAGGCCGCTCACGCACGTCGTTGCTACCTCGACGCCGGCTCGTTGGCCGGTGTTGAGGGGATCCACCGCCTCAGGGGACAGTGCCAGCTGCGAGACTCAGCGGGGGATCATAACGCAGCATTGAGGCATCTTAAGATCTCGCACTTCCTCGCCGAAATCCTCCGCGATCGCATGTCCTCCGACCAGATCGGACTCGCTCGTGCTGGCTTTCTGGCGCGGCGGGCCTACGTGAGCCAACTACTGGTCGAACTGCTCCTCGAAGACCAACAACCGGTCGAAGCACTGCGCTTTGTCGAACTGGCCAAAGCCCGCGCACTCGCCGATGTCCTGGCCGCTTCGGCAGAAACCTCGTCAGTGGACGCGGGCGGCACCTCGGATTTGAGTGAGACTGATTTGAGTGAGACCCTCGCATCCTGGCCGCGCGACGTCGCATCACTCGTTTATTTTCTCGGTACAAGGCGGGCCTGGGTCTTTTTCATCGACACTGCGGGCAGTGTCAGCGCTTTCCCGCTGCGCGATGCCGACAATCGCCCGATCTCCTCACGAGATCTGGTCACGCGAGTTCGGTCTCTGCTCAATCACACCGAGCTGCAGGCGGTGAAAATGCGCGGGCGATTGCTCAATGGGCAAGGATTCGATCACCAGTGGCAGGAAGAACTACATGTATTCTATCGCCAGCTTGTCCCCCACGAGGTAGTGCCATCTCTGCAATCGGCCAAGACGGTTCTGATAGTGCCGCACCACATCTTGCACTACTTCCCGTTTGCGGCCTTGGTGACCCATCCTGATCGCACGTCACGTGACTCGAACCAGATGGTCAATCCAGCCTTCTGGATCGATGAGCCTTTCAGCCTCTGCTGCGCACCGTCGTTGGGGACGTGGAATCTTTTGAGGCAGCGCCCCGATCGGCTCGTGTCGGACGCAAATGCCTTGGGCATCGTCGATTTTCAGTTCGCGCCGCGGCTTCCCGGTGTGGAGCAGGATCTGGCCAATTTCACGCAGGTCTTTGGCGAACGAGTTCACCGAGTGCTGCCCGGGCCGGAAGCGGAGGAAGGTCGGGCCAGGACGGTCCTGCGCGAACCGGGCCTGCTGCTCGTGGCTACCCACGGCGTGAATACGGCCGATCAACCGCTCTTCAGCCATCTGATGTTTCAACCCGATTCGGAGAACGACGGCCTGCTGATGGCCGGTGAATTGTATTGCCTGCCGGTCGGTGCCGATCTCGTAGTCATGAGTGCGTGCTATTCGGGACTCGCCGACCGCTCCCCTTTGCCCGGTGACGACCTCTTTGGGCTCGAGCGTGCCCTGCTTCACTCAGGTGGACGCGCGGTTGTTTCCGGTTTGTGGGACGTTTACGACGGCACGGGACCTGAGTTGATGAAGGACTTCTTCGAGAATCTCAACGCGGGGCTGACCGCCCCGGCAGCTCTCGCCGCATCCCAGCGTTCGTTTCTCCGCAGACTCCGTCAAAGCGACGAACCGGAACCGTATCTCCATCCCTACTTCTGGTCGGTGTACAAGTGCGTCGGCGACGATCGAGTTCGCCTCAAAACCGACTTGCCGGTATCGGGGCGCACGGCGGACGGACCGAAGTGAATGGCCCGACTCCCGTCGTCACAAACCAGGTCCGCGCATGGGCGTCCGACTTGAAGAAGTTCAGCAGTTGCTTAGGATCGGCGAAGCAATAACTGGTAGATTTTTTCTTGCCCCTCACCTTTGTCCTCTCCCCCGATATTCGCTTCGCGGCGGGGGAGAGAAGACAA
Source organism: uncultured Planctomycetota bacterium (assembly GCA_963700575.1). Taxonomy (GTDB): domain Bacteria; phylum Planctomycetota; class Planctomycetia; order Pirellulales; family Pirellulaceae; genus JAJRVM01. The sequence goes on from CAVOYC010000027.1 coordinate 159,835, forward strand.
TACGACAGTTATTGCTTCGTCGATCCTCAGCCACTTTCTGGCGGCCCGTGTTGCTGGGATGGGTGCCGTCTCCGGCCAAGTCGCTGCGTTCCCAAACCAGCCCGTTACTCTTGCGGGGCGTCATGCCGTCGGCCCAGAAAGAGGGACCCCAAAGCAGCAGTGGCGCCTTCACCGCGCCCCGGCCGGCGTCGTAATTCAAGCCGGCGTCAGCCTTCATCTGGCTCTGCATCAGCCAGCGCACGACGAAGGCGCCTTCGTAAGCATACGGTTCGGGGTTGAGTCGTCCGTCGGCATAGCCGCCGTAGATCCGGCTTCCCAGGTAGGCGAGCCGCAAGTTAGGAAAATGGTTCTTGAGGTTCACCAACACCGTCCGCGTATCCTGCTCAAGCTGCTTGCCGTGCTCGTGGAGTTCGCCGCTGGGACCGGCGTTGGCGAGCTTGACCCAGGCGACTTGCACCTGCTCGCGCGACACGCCTGAGGATTGCAGGCGACGATCTGCTTCGGTCCAGCAGGCGGCTTTCGGATCGGCCCAGCGAGCCATCGTCTGGCCGCCTTGAGCACAATCAACGATGGTCACCAGCGGCGATTTCTGTACCACGGCGGCGGCGTGTCGGCAGTGTTCGTGTCCATCCCGACGGACACTGCGAGTTTTAGAACAGTGAATTCGGGCTGCGGAACAGTTGGCGGATCTGGTTGCGCGTGAGACTTCCGCTGTCACGACGGATCTCCTTGCCGCCGGAGAAAAAGATGAACGTCGGTACGCTGTGTACACCCAACGACTTGGCACGCCTGGCGTCGTGTTGGAAGTCCACCGTCTCGATCTGATACCCTTGTCTTCTCAACGCAGCGACCGCTGGCCTGGTATTGCGACAGGGGCCTCACCTGTCCATCGTGACATAGATGAGATACCCGTTTTCGGGACGCGGCGTCAAGTCGTCGACAATCGAGTCCTTGTTCATCGCCAACACGGCCACAATCGGTGCCAGAAACACGATAGCAATCAAGACATGAGTTCGTGTGAGCATAGATCAAAGTCACCAAGGGAGGCAGAATACATCATGGCAAAACGGCACATTCGTCCATAGGAATGTAGTTTCTCAGCGCTCGACACGGTCACTTTTTCGGGAAAGTGTTCCTCGGCCGAAGAGAGAAACTGTTCCCATCCGCTCCTACAATCGTTACAGGACGATTTGGCCGGGGTGGACATCGACCGATGGCGCCGGTTAGATCGGTTGCCGTGAGTTGGCAAACCCTACAGACAATGCTGGAATGCAGGCCTTCTTCGAAAGATACAGCGTGCACGATCACTCCGTGGCCCCGCGAGCGTGGCCGGCAAAGAAATTGCAGACGCCACGCTATCTCGACTGTTTGACTTTGGCTCCCACCGCCTTGTGCGGTGGGTGAATCTGACTGACAGGCTACCCGAACCGCCCCACAAGGCTCCCTTTCTCACCCACTTCGCCGCCGGAAGCGGCGAAGTGGGTGAGAAAGGGGAGAGGGGCTCATGGCTGTAGCTGATCAGTCAGATTCACCGCGTGAGGCGGTCTGGACGGGGTCTTGTTTGCGAAATCAAACAGTCGAATTAGTCAGCGTTGCGGTAATCGGCTTCTTACGCCGAACGATTCGCATAGAAGTAACAACTATGAACATTAACAGGTCTGCGGGCAGTGGCCTTCATGTCCAACAACGACGTTCCATCCAGAAAGGAGAAGGTACATCAGTTGGTAGGTCAGTACGCGGCATCACACGGTCTCGACTTCCATACGTCGGATCGGGCCAAAGACAATCAAGCTCCGCCACCATTGCCGGAGAGGCCTGGGTGGAAACTATAATGATAGGTTCCTGTCGTTCCTGAATTCGCGCGTCAACGAGTAAGGATATGCACGTGAGTCTCCGCACATCGATGGTCATGATACTGGCGTTCATCCCCGCGGCCAGTGGCGTCGCCAAAGTCGCCATTCACAGCGATCCGCAGTCCTCGATCCCGCTCAAGATGGCCTGCGATCGACTTGCCAATTATTTGCAGGACTGCCTGGAAGACGGCGAGATACGTGTCCTACGACTGACAATACCCGACCAGACGCTGGGCGAAGAAGGCTACGCCATTCGCTCACAGGGCCCGACCATCACGGTCGAGGCCAACACGGATGCGGGAGCAGCCAACGGCGTGTACAGTATGCTCCGCACATTGGTGATCGAAGACCTGCCAACGCCGTGGGCCCGCCCCTGGAATCTGCGCGAAAAGCCCGCCTTCGGCTGGCGCAGCATGATGGTCGCTCCTTACAATTTTGGAGGAGCCCACGGTTTCAGCGTCTTCAGTCCAGATCAGTGGGCCTTGAAACACTGGCAAGCGTACCTCGACTACTTGCGGTTATTTAACATGAACAGGGTAGGCCTCTACCCGATGCGGATGTACGACCCTGCGATACCCGAGACGTGGCCGAACAAGACCCGCTATGAGATCTGGGAACAGGCGATGGACTATGCGCACCGTTTGGGGATAAAGTTCACGTGGGTCCAGACGGCGAATCACGTACACCAGGAGACGTGGTGGCGCCATCCGGAATTGCGTCTGGAGCACGAGCAGGGCTGGTTCGGCTGCGCTCTGTGCTACAGCAAGGGCCGGCAAGTGATCCGCAAAACGCAGCGCCACACGTTCGAGCGGTTCAAGAACGCCGACTACTTCATGCTCATGTTCAGCGACGGCGGAGGAGCCTGCTACTGTGACGCATGTTCACGCGACCAGGCCGCCGTGTTCCTGCGGATGGTTGCGGATGCCCAGCAGACGCTGCGCGAAGTGGGCTCGCAAGCCGAGGTGATCTTCTGGAACTGGGCGCTCGACTGGTGGTATGAGGAATTCACCAGGTCCATTCCCGGATACGCGGAAAAATACCCGCGGGCGAGCCGCATCCAGCAGGACATTTTTGAACGGCTCGCACGCGACATCCCCTTCGAGGACATTGCAGCTGTGCCACCGGTCTTCGGCGGACATCAACGCGACACGCTGGTACAAGCCAAGGAAGCAGCTTTCGGCAAGGTTATTGCATTTGCCTACGCCATGAACCCGGAGCTGCGGCTGTTCGCCTTCCCCCAACCGCGCATGCGCATGATGATCGATACAATGCGATATGCACGTACCGCGGGACTGGATGGTGTGGACGGCTACCGCCTCGCTCCCCACGGTCGTGTCCTGAATGATTTCGTGTTCATGCGACTGGCTTGGAACCCCGACCTCACCTACGAACAACTGGTCAGCGAGATGGCCGGTTACCTGACCGATCGACCCGAGAATCGGGCGAAAGTGGCGGAGGCCATTGTCGCGCTCGACAAGTATTGGGAAGGCACGGACCAGCTGGCCAACATCGATCGCGCCGCCCGGCTGTTCGACCAGGTGAAAACCGGTGAGTCTTCCTATCAGCTCGAGTACACTGCTGACATGTTGTCACTGATGCCTGGCATTCACCGGCTGAACCAGGCAGGGCTGTCTCCGGAAGAGGCCGAGACGATCCGAAAGCAGTTGTTCGCCGAAACACAGCGACGTTACATCCTGCAGGGGTTCGGCAGCACGGACTACCAGTGGGTACCCGAGGCGGACGGCTATTTTCGCGCCTTTCTCGGGATGTGTACACCCATTCCTCTCTCGCCCCCACCTCCGCCCGAAAATGCGGACAGGGAAGAGCGGAAGGACGAGCGGAAGACACCCAAACCGTAACGCGTTGGCGTTGCTCATGCACGTGCCCAACATCACCGCCGTTTCCTGGAGAACACGAACATGACACAACCGTACGCCCAAGTCTTTGTGGCCGGTAGAGGCGTCAGACGATCTAAGAACTCGTCCGGCAATAAGTTACCGTATTTATCGCCCCTCACCCTACCCTCTCCCCCGCTATTCCCGCTTCGCGATCCCGGTGGAGAGGGAATGGGAACCGGTAACTTATTTCCGGACGAGTCCTAACACTCTGGTCTGGTCTCTGGTCCTGGCGCGCGTGTTGTTGACCGTCTCGTTGATAGGTCTGAGCGCCGGGCGCCTGGCCGCCGCGGAGTTGTCCGACCAGCTGGCGGCGCGACCGTCCAGCGATGCGGACGAGTGCTTTGAACTTGCGCTTTCCATTCCCTATCTGTTCCGGATGGGAAAGGAAGCGGAAGCGATCGCGTGCTATGAGCGTCTCCTGCAATTATCGCGCAAATGGATGGTGGCGTCATGAATCACAAGCCAAATGGTCAATCTCGCGACTCGGTCGGCCTCTGCAACGCTGGCGATTTTATTGCTGGTGCCAATCCTGGGAAAGGACGTAACAAAATGAACGACCGCATTCAACTGTTCCTCGCGACGTGCATCATGTGCCTGTGCTGCGCGGGCGGCGCCTTGGGTGAGGAAGTGCCCGAGATCGCCGTTCTGCGACCGGATGTGCAGTCGCGCTTGTCGAACGGCGGTTGGAAATACGATCGCTACAAGGACCTTCCTTCCCTCGACGCCCACAGCCGAATGACCGTGGCGGATCTGGAAGGGCCGGGCGTCATTCGTACCCTGCATATCACTCGGCATGTGCCGGAAGAAGTAACCAGCCGTGGTGTCGTGCTGGAGATCTGGTTTGACGACGCTCAGCAGCCAGCAGTCTTCTGTCCCCTGGCCGACTTCTTCGGTGACGGGTGCAATGGATCGAGCATGGACTTCACGTCGAAGTTCCTCGAGTGCGCACCATGGAACTACAATGCTTACTTCCCCATGCCCTTCCGGAGCCGCGCGCGGGTCGTCCTCTGCAATGACACGGACAACGACATCATGAACTACACGTATGTCGAGTGGGACCGGGTGCCCAAGTGGAAGGATGAGTGGGGCTATTTCCACGCGACGTACGCCCGCAAACGCTTCCAGTTGACGAAAGATACGGACCAGACTTTGTTCGAGGTCCAGGGAACAGGTCAGGTGATCGGGCGGCAGTTCAGCATGGTTACGGATGAGCCGATCTTCCAGGGCTACAATGTCGTCATGGAAGGCAACAACGAGATCGACATTGACGGTCGGGAGCGGGTGATTGACTATCTGGGCACGGAGTGTTCGTTCGGGTTCTGCTGGGGGTACCGCCACACGTACGCGGGATTGCGCAGTGGCATGACGTTGGTCGAGAACGCGAAACCGGGCGGCGACGGGCCGCTGGACAAACTCAATCGACTGAGCGTCTTTCGGTTCCACGACACCATGCCGATTCGCTTCAACAAGTCGCTCAAGTGGCATATCAACTGGCGAGAGGAACAGTTGTTTACGAGTCGTCCGGAGTGGGCCGAGGCTGTGCAGCGCGATGGATGCTGGGTGGATTACGCGACGGTGCATTACTGGTACCAGTCGACGCCCGGTGACTTCGTGCACGCGCCCCTGGCACCGCTGGCCGATCGCATGCAGCCCATGTTGCCGCGAAGCGTACGCTAGCCATGCGCCCAGCCCTCGGGCAATGCGGTGGGTAGTGAAACAGGACGGCGCAGTTAGATGGTGATCTCGTGGTTTCCCAAAATTCGCTTCCACCCGGGCGCGTCCGTGACAGCCAACGCAACGAATTACAGTTACTTCCTCGTTGCTCTCGCGGCCACTGTCAAAATGCGCCCTCGCGAACTTGGCCTCGCTTCAGACCTTGGCGATACACTACCAGGTTTTCGGGCGTGACCGATTCGTTTTCGGGCAAAGCGACGTCTCCTTTTTCTGCACTCAACTCCGCGACGCTTTTCATTTTGGTCAGTGCGGGCGCACCGGCGACAGCCGTCGCGCTGTCGTCGTAGTACTCAAACCAGGGCAGACCGGCTAGAGTGTACTGCTTCGACGTCGGAGCGGGATGTGGCGGATGTGACCCGGTGATTGCCTGCCAAATCAGCGAATTGCAGAGATGCACAAAACAGCGGCTGGTGGCATCGGTCTCCCAATCTGAGAATGTGTAAAGGTCGTCGTAGATCTCCTGCCGCATCCGACCGCCCGGAGCCAGACCCATATCGGGCGCGTCTGCACGCACGACACCGAGACTGAGATATGCGAACGACGCGACGGAGCGACGTCTGTCTCGCATCTCCCGTTTGGGAAATCGTCGGTCGAAGACATTCCGCTGCATCGGATAAACTGCCAGCTGCAGCCCGCCATGTTCGGCCTTTCCGGTGATTTGCTCTTCCGCGGAGTAACCCGCACCCAGCGGCATGGCAACAAATTGGCGGATCAGACCTTTCTTTACCACGTAGCCGTCCAGCCACGGCTGCCGCGGGGCGACCAGGTAATTCTGAGGGCCGTGCCGTAGTCCCTCGGTCCACGCTTTGCCGCTGACGGCACATTGCTTGCCGGTGGCGACTTTGATGGCGAACGGATACGACACCCCGCGATCGGCGATCGTTGCAGAGCTGAAGTTCAACCACATCGCCTCCGATTGATACATCGGCAGCATGACTCCGCCGCGCTGCAGCCATGTCGATGGAACGTTGGCGGCATGATCATCCACGTGCTGCAGGGGGAATGCTCCCAACCCCGGAGGCAACGGGTAAGTTCTGTCGTCATCAGGAATCCGCAGCGTTCGTTGGAACTCGATCGTCAACGTCGCCTGCTGGTGCACTTCCGGAAAAGAGAAAGTCAGTTGGTTGTGTTTCAATTCAATCATCAGGTACATCCTTTGCTCGCAGAGACATTTCACCAGTCGCCGTCCCGCACCTCGCGCACCAGGCGTAACACCGCGCGGTCGGGAGCGTCTTTCAGCTGCCGAATCAACTCGGCGAATAATTTGGGCCGGCGACGAATGATCGCCTGCAATTCTCCGGAAACCTTGCCGGCCAGCGCCAACAACACGTCGGGATCTTCGTCCAATTCGCGGGCCAGCGAAGCAATCGTCTGCTCCGACGGAGGCGGCTGTTGGCCTCGCTCCACCTTGCTCAAGTACGAAGGTTCTACACCCACCCGGGCCGCCAGTTGACGGACGGAGAATCCGGGATTTTTCGCTCGCCGTTCTTCCCGGCGCTTGCGTAGGTACTCGCCAAAATCACTCATGTGTGTAGTATATACTACACAGTACACATGTCAAGCCTCGTTCTGTTGTATCAACAGTGTGAGACACGGTACTGTCTCGCGCGGCTCGCACCATGGCCAGCACACCGCGACGAACGGCCTCCGGTAGCACCTCTCAGGCTTCGACGACTTCTGCCAAGTCTGCCGGTACGTGAGTGTCGTGCAACCGGCTCAGCACCACGGTGGGAACCTCAGTCGTTCGACTGGACAAGGACCTGTCCGGTGGGAGGGCGACTGTGCGACAACTGACAGTCCGCGCGGAGAATCGGCCGTCGCCTTACAGGTCGCGTCCGAGCTACTGCGAAAAGTCAAACTGGACTTTGCCGTCGACCAGCTTGAGCCGAGCGTCAAAGGCCTTGCCGGCTTTCGATTTGAAGCCTTTTAGCCGGCTGGTTTGTCCTTTCGTCAGCAGCGTCCTGGCCATGCTGATGCTGATCTTCTTCCCGGCAATCGTTTTCCAGATCGCGAACTTGCACCCCGCCTTCCAACCGCTGCAACTGTAGGATTTCGGCTGTTCCTGCACTTCGGCCCCACATAAAGGACAGTTGCCAAGCCCGGCCGAGGGTGTTGACGCCGCGTCCTCCTTGCCCGCCTGGCGGAACGCTTTCGTGGTCGTGTGCCGTCTGTCGGTTTGCGTTTCGATTTGGCTGGATCGCGGCTCTCGTTCCGGAACCGGGATGTCCGTCACCGCTCCCGAGTCGGTCAGCGAAAGAATCACCCGTCCCACGCCGGCAAGTTCGATCGGCCTTTGCAGCACACCGTGTTGCAGCAACTCGCGGATCTCACTCACCTCCAGCTGCCGGTCCTTGTAGGTCGGCCAAAGTACGAACTTGCAGCCGTCTTTCCAAGCCGAGCACCCGTAGCCCCGATTCCCCTGGATCACCTCGCTGCCGCAGCGAGGACAGTTGCCCAGGCGATGCTCGTCAACCAGTGCGGATTCGCCTGGCCGTACGATCTGAGCGGTGTACTCGGCGATCGCTTTCATGAATTGGCCTGGCTCGAGCTTGCCCGCCTCGATACTACGCAGCTTGGCTTCCCACTGCCCAGTGAGTTCCGGCGACTTCAGGTCGCGATCACGGACCAGTGCGATCAAGTATCGTCCCAAGTCTGTTGCGACCAGGTTCTTCTTCTCTCGCCTGATGTAGTCGCGTTTCAGCAGAGTCTCGATAATGGCAGCTCGCGTCGCGGGTGTGCCAATCCCTTTCTCCTTGAGTGCTTCTTTCAACTGCTCGTCTTCGACCAGCTTGCCGGCCGTCTCCATCGCGCCCAGCAAGCGTGTTCTCAGTGAAGTGCCGAGGTGGCGAAGTCTCGCCTTGCTTGATGAACGGCTCGTGTGGGCCAGTTTCGCCTGGCGTGAACGCGGGAAGCGACTGGGCGTCGTCATCCTCTTTCTCGCGCGCAGGCTGTTCAAGCTCCGTCCAGCCCGGCTGGACGACGCGAACACCACGAGCGCGAAACGGCACTTCGTTCGCCGTGCCGTCGACCGTTGTGACCTCCTTCAAGCAGGCGGGATAGAATGCCGCAATGAATCGCGTCACTACGGCGTCAAAGACTTTCTCTTGGGGCGACGGTAAGCTCGTGGGCAGTGCACCCACCGGGATGATCGCGTGGTGGTCGGAAACCTTGCGGTCGTTCACGATGCGCCCGGTGAACGGTAGCGAGTCCAGATCCAGTTGGTCGATTTCCCGGGGTTTGTAAGCCCGCAGCTGTCGCAATATCCCCGGGATCTGTTTCTTCATGTCGCTGCCCACGTACCGCGAGTCCGTGCGTGGGTACGTGATCAACTTGGCCTCGTAAAGCGCCTGGGCCGCCTTGAGAGTGGCGTCCGCCGACAGGCCGAAGCGGCGGTTCATTGTCCGCTGCAGCTCCGTCAAATCAAACAGTTGCGGCGGCTGACTCCGCTCTTCCTTTCGATCGACCTTCACGACGGCAAAAGGGTGGCCTTGAACCTGCGCGAGCTTGGCCTCAGCATCGCCACTTTGCAGGAATCGGTCTCCGCCATACTTGAACGTCACGTCCCGATAGCGGGTCATCAATTCCCAGAACGGTTCTTTCTGAAACGTTCGGATTTCATCGTCCCGCCCGACGATCATGGCCAACACCGGTGTCTGGACCCGGCCCACACTCCAAAGCACGCCGCTTCCGCCGTAACGTACCGTGTAGTTGCGCGTGGCGTTAAGACCGACGATCCAATCCGCCTCGCTGCGACATCTGGCCGCCGCATACAACTTGTCGTAATCACTACCTGGACGTAGCCGCCCAAACGCTTCCCGAATCGCTGTGGCAGTGAGTGAGCTGAGCCACAACCGCCGAAAGGACTTCTTTTCGCAACCGGTCAGAGCCAGAATGTATCGGAAGATCAACTCGCCTTCCCGGCCCGCATCCGTGGCACAGATGATCTCATCGGCACCGCGAAACAGACGCTTAATGACGCTGAACTGCTGACGAGAACGCTTGTCTTTCACGAGCTTCAGCCCAAAACACTCGGGGACAAACGGCAGCGTCTCAAGCGACCAGCGTTTCAGCGCCGGATCGTAGTCTTGCGGTTCCTTGAGCTCGACAAGATGCCCATACGCCCACGTGACCTGGTATCCGCCGCCTTCCAGGTACGAATCATGCCGCGATCGCGCACCGACGAATCCGGCGATCTCACGGGCAACGGATGGCTTTTCGGCAAGTATGACTTTCACATGCGATCCTGCTCATCAGGGCAACGGCGGACGGTTGCGGCACCTAAGTGGAGCTGACCGTGATTTCTCACGGTTCCTGCCCATCAAGGTCTTACCACTCCATTCCGGAACGTTGCTACGCCTTCCACCTCCATCGGTCCCATCGCGACGCGAGAACACATGCACGAGCGATGATCACCGAGTCCTTCACAACCTGTGCGTATCACGCGACCTGGCGAGAGGCTCTAGTCGCACACTGACTGATTCGCCAAGTTGATTCCATCGGCTACGCACCCATAGCCTCGTTGGATCCCTCACGAGTGTTTCCATCTCGTCACGCCGTCGAGTTCGGCGGCCGCTCGCCCTTTTCGACAGCTTTCATGCGCATTCGTTCCTCGACAGGGACTGCGAATTTGGAGTTGTGCTGCAGCACACATCCAGGGCGTCCAGGAACACAGTCCGCTTTCACGCGTTCACAGGTTTCATCTTGCACGTTGTAGTGTTGGCACGAGAATGAACTCATTCGAGGGCTCCTGTTAACCGCTCATCAAGCCGGGTCGCTGTTTGTGATCCCAGCGTACTGGCTCCGGATCGCGACCTATTTTCGCGCGACTACGATCAGGTCCGCGCTGTTTTCGCGGTCGTACGGCTGTTCTTCGTAATTGCCGAAAACCTGTACGGCGACCGCACCAGCGTTCTGGGCACAATCGGCAAGTGTTTGGGCCTCGATGCCCAGAAACCGTATCGACTCCGTTTGCATCTTACTCGACGCCTCCAATGACGCAATGATAAGGTCCACATAACCGTGTGCTCCAGCACGGTGGACACCTTTGGCAATCAAGACGTCCCCTCGCTCCAAGGTTGCGCGTTTGCACTTCTGCCACTGGCACGGGCCGTCTGGGAAACGCCATAGGTTGAGCACATGCACGACAACCACACCGCCGCTTCGCACAGCCGCAAGCATCTCTTGCACGGCTCGTTGGACCGTCGCGACGTCCGGGGCGAGCGCGAGCGAGTTCCCTATACAGATGGCCGCGTCGAACGGTTCTTTCGGTTCGATGGGCTGGTCGAATCCACGGACCACCCAGTGCATGGTAGCGGGCTCTCCGAGGTTCGTTCGTGCCCGCTCAATCATGCTTGTCCCGATGTCCGCCCCTTCGACCTCCAGTCCCCATGAATGGAACATCGCGCCGTGGCGGCCCGTGCCACATGCGACATCCACCACACGACGCACGCCGACATTGTCGAACAGGCGCCGAAAGAAACGCCCTTCGTTGGCCAGCCTCTTCGGCCAGTCGATCATGGCCTCATAGACGTCCGTCACATCGTTGAATACATCTCCGCTCATGTCTCCGCCACCTTCTTCGTTGTAATTACTCATTCGAGAGCGACTCGCCTCAATGCTGCTCCGTGCATCGTGAAGTGCTCGTTCCACGAGTGTTGTCGGGGGTGGAAAAGCGGTACCACGCGCAACGTTTCCGGGTCGATCGCGCTGAGATTCGGTCCCTTGTGACGACGGCAGTCCGGACAGGCCAAAGCCAATTTCGAAGGCTCGCCGCCGCCTCCGTGCTGCCGCGCCTGGATGTGCTCTACGTGGAAAGTAAACGCGGGAGCCGCTGCTTGCGGAAGCCGACAATATTCGCAGCGATCGCCGATGCGGTGCCGAACGAGTTGACGCACAGCCGCATCCCTATCACGACGCTGCCTGATTCCGGAGGACTGCGCGAGCTCGGGCCTGCAGGATCGTGATCACGTGGAACGAAGCCAAGTAGCCGTCGTATTCGGCTCGTTCCTTTTCCGTTCATTGTCCCTCGTTGGCTTTATCCGCCAGTTCGTCCACCCGGGCCTGTGTTTCGGCATCTGCCCGGATCGCGACGATGTTGTTCGCTGCCTCCACGGTGAGGCATTCAGACAAAGGCTCGAGGACACGATCGAGAAGGCTTTGACTCATGCGCCCATTATGCCATCCATCCGCCGTCCAGGCGAGCCCTCTGCCGCAGCAGGGTCCCCACCTTGCGCGACCGTCTTGCCGCACGCGAGTGTGGCGACCGAGTTGGCAATGCCAGGGCTCGAGGTTGACTGGACCTGCGTCACCTGGGACGCGGATTTCCGATACGGCGGAAACCGCCGGGAACACTGGTCGTTCTGTGGGGATCGCTGGAATCATATTCACAAGGTGGACCGCCAGTCGTATCAGAAGAATGCGTACCGAGTACTCCTCACCCGGGCTCGGCAGGGCATGGTCATTGTCGTACCCGAAGGCGATCGTGCGGATCTCACACTCGCCGCGCCGAGTTTTACGACCCCACGTTCACTTATCTGCAGCGGATTGGGTTCGAGACGATTTGAGACCCGAATAGGCCAACCACCCGTCTTGTCACTCCCCACGATGCGAAACTACTGGTCATTGACGGCTGTAAGGTGATGCTGAACATTCCGCCGTGCGCCATCGTCGCCGTCCACTTGGGGAAGCCGGAGTCAATGGAATGAGTGGGCCATGCTTTCAAGAATCCTTGCCGTCGCTACAACTGTCCCGTTGTGCGCTCTTGGGGGACTCACGAGCCGGTTCCCGGACATCCCCACTATCGCTTGCGGGTCACCCGCTTTTCCGCGGTGGGGTCAGGTCTGTCCCAATGCAGAGGCTGGATCAGAATACCCTCTAGGTCGTGGGCCGCGTGCGTTGCACTTGGTAGCGTGGACACCATCGAACACACGCCATAATCCTGCCCGTTATCGGAAACGATTTCCGGCGCATGCCCCGGCTGTTCCTCGATCCGGTTTGCCGTGGCAGTCAACGTCAGTCGCGATACAATGGCTGCAGAAGATAATTGGGGTAGAGCTGGTAATCGCCAGGGAAGCTCAGCGTGCGCCGAAGAATCTGTCGTGACATGTTTCCTTCCGTGAGCAGGTGAATGGCTGTGGACGCGACTTCTTTTTGCGGCTCACGCGGTGGTCTTGCCATGAGCGGTGCCCTTGCCATGAGCGGTGCCCTATATTGAGTGCCGTCACTAGGTGACGATGCAGGATGAGTTTCACCTGGGAGTCTCTCTTCGGTCATTCAGGGCCGAGAATGTCTCGCTGCTGGTCAAGCAACTGTTGGACCTCGAACTCGAGCAAGCTGCGATTACGCTCCGTCAGGTCGGCGAGCGCTACCCGCTGGTGATTACTCGCAACTTGAAACGCGCGAAACAGTGGGTCCTTGAACGTGCGCGAGGAACCGAGCGGTACGGAGTTGTAGTCTCTTCCCAAGCACAGAGACTAAATCCCCACGCGATTGACGTCCGTGCGCCGATGGATCCGGTTCACTGGTTTCTGGATGACAAGACCGACGTGCGATCAAGCTAATATATGGAGGATGTGGCGACCGAGTTTCATGTGCAGGGACTCGAGCTTGATTGGGCTTGTGTCACATGGGACGCCGACTTCCGGTACGGTGGGAACCAGTGGCAGCACTGGTCATTCTGTGGCGATCGTTGGAATCGAATTCACAAGGCGGATCGCCGGTTGTATCAGAAGAACGCGTATCGAGTGCTTCTCACTCGTGCTCGGCAAGGTATGGTCATTGTCGGACCCGAAGGCGATCCTGCGGACCTCACACGTCGGGCGGAGTTTTACGATCCCACATTTGATTATTTGCAGCAGATTGGGTTTCCAACAATCTAGACCCGAGAGAAGCAACCTATGTCAGTTGTGCTGAAGATCGTGCTGACAAGACGGGAACGCATGTTGATTCTCAAGTATGGCTATCCATTTGAAGAGATCGAACGGCAGTTGCGGGATGCCAGTGGCAAACGAGGTCGCGTCACGATTCAAGACAAGCCGTTTTGGTGGGGGCAAGTTGTCGGCAACCTCTCCATTTCGGTGAACGAGGATGTGGAAGATCAGAGGCTTCTTGAGGAGCTCTGCGAGCTATGTGACCTGATCGAGGCACACCTGGAAGAGATTGACAGACCGACGAATAGACGCACCTGAATTGAAAGTAACTCTTGACGATTGGCCGCCATTGGACGGTGCCAGGCAAGGTTGAGTTTACTGGCTGGCTCACATTCGGCGGGCGCCCTAATTCTGAAGTAGCAGGGCGGAAATTAGCCATGGTGTGTCATGTCACGGCGGTGTCAACACGGCCCCCCTACCGTCCACCGCCTGACTGTCGGGTAACTGATCAGCACGGGTGTTGATACGAATCAGTTGCGATTCTACTGTCGTTTGCCGGTCTTGTTGGGCAGCCTTGAAAGGCCGCTCCATCTTCCGGCAGGTAACAGCACACGCTGGTCGTCACGATTTGCTGACAGCAGTTGTTCTGGGCAATCGATCGCTTCAAGTCAACCAGATCGCGGCCATCGTCGTGAGTGTCCCTAACCGATCATCGTCTTGGCTTGTTGCGCCGCGCCGCCGTTTCCGATGCGACTGCTCAGGCAACGGCGCCACAACACATCGACTGTATCGGCAGGGTAGATTCTAGCAGTATTGCCGACGGACGTATCGGCATCGTCTGATTGAGGCTGCCGCGAACCACGCATCGCTCTCTCGGCCTTCTTGGCTGCGCGTCCCTCTATCCGTGAGCTACCGGGACGCGAGTCATGGGCCCTGGGAACCGCTATAATCTCCCCGTTGCGACCGAATTTGGCTGGGATTGCTGTCCGAAACGGTCGCCGTTTTCTGCCAGATTTTTCTGCCAGTGGCGTTTTGACTTGCCAGAAGCCCTTAATTTTCAGATACTTACAAATCGCGTCCCCGTAGCCCAACTGCTCAAACGTCGCACCTCGAGAAACCCCGTTTTCTGCGGCAATTCCGGGGTTTCTCGCGTTTGCCTGACCTGCAATCTCCTGCACGCTTCGGCAGCCTTCTGCCGTCTTTTTCTGCCAGGTTTTCTGCCAAATGGCTGTCAACATAAGTCCTTAAAAACGGTTGGTCATTCTGCTGCCGAAGTCTGTTGGCGTGCCTGGACGGGCGATGGACCGTCGCACGGCATGACGCGGATTCCGATCTGCTGACCGATCACTTGGTGAAGCCCAGATCGATTTCCAGTGTCTCTCAACTTCGAACGCGATACAATGGATGCGGAAGATACAAGATATTTCGAGAATGGATAAGGAAGATTTCGGATCGGCAGCTGAGGCCGTCGTGGGTTCGGCACGGCTGACGGTAGTGGACACAAGGGAGATTGGTACATGACAGGGCTCGAGGCCTTGCAAGCCGTACAATTCGTGACTGTCCGTGGTCGCCGGTTGGCGGTGTTGAATGCGGAAGACTGGGAGGCGCTGGTGGAGTGGTTGGAGTCACTTGAGGACGTGAGCCTCGCCAAAGAAGCTCAGCGTGCTTTAAAGGCCGCCGGCCATGATCGTCAGGCGGCGGGGTGGCTTCGCTGGGATGATGTCAAGAAAGAGCTTGAATGACCGGGTACACTGTTTACATCCTGCCGGACGAGTTTCGGCGGATCAAACGGTTGCCGGGCCATGTGCGGCAACGCGTCAAACGCGCCATCGACGAATTGGCGGAAGGTCCCCGACCGGTTCGTAGCAAAGAATTCGATGTTGCCGACGTTGAAGCTACGGGTGTCGAGGTACGACGCCTTCGTCTGGACCACTGGCGAATCGTGTATGTGGTCAGCGAAGAAGAGAGGACGGTCGATGTTGTCGCCGTCCGAAAACGGCCGCCCTACGATTACGGGGACCTGGGTGAACTTCTGGGGGATTAGCGGCGCACTGATGACTTCGAAATCTGCATGTCACCATCCTTGACGTGCACTTCACCCGCGAATCTGCAAGTTCCCTCTATTTCGAAGTGGCCTACTCGATCGTACAACCCACAGCTCTACGTCCGTAGTCCGTGTCATCGGTAGTAACGTACTCCCACATCTCATATTGGCCAGCTACCCACACTCTCCTACGCACCTCAAGCGGCCGAGTCGAACCGGCCCCACCAGCACGCCGGCGGTATCTCGAGGCCGCCATCGAGCCGCGGCTTGGATCGTGCCCCGCGTACTACTTGCGAAGCCAAATGCGTTCCCTTTCGGTCGGACGAACACGGCGGCTTGATGTCGTGTCTGGGACCCGACCGACGGAGTACTCTGTGGGTAGCAGGTAGCTGGCCAATCATCGCCCCACCGCGACAAGCGCGGTGGTGGCGAGCGTAGCGGTCGCTTGAGGATGAAACGTCGAGTCAGCAGTGCCGGTCTGGCCGCCATGGGACGAGCAGATCCTGAATCTATCGCGGGTCCCCGTCCTCGCTTGGCATGAGCTCCCACATCTCATTCTTGTGCAGCCAAATGGGATCCGCGTTGCGCACAATGAACTCGTCGACCGGCAAGCCTTCGATCAGTTGTGGGCGGCGTACTCGTTTCTCCTTGCCATTGACGAAAATTGTCATGAAGTTCTTGTTGCGTTCTTTTCGCCGCTTCTCGGCTGCGGTCAATTTGCGTTTTGGTTTGGGCGTGTGGTGTGCTTTCCCGCTGTTGATAGCCTTGATCTGCGGCATCATTTCTGTTGTCCGGTCAGCATCACCCGTCCTGGCAGCCATCTTCCCAGAGCGATTTTGCCAGTACGTCATCGATCAGAATCCGCGCTCCCTGATTGTCGGTACCATCCTGGAGGGCACAATGGAAAGCCCGCAGTTGTTCGTCGTCAGTGGCGGCATCGACGATGATGTGGGCGATCAATTGCTTCACGTCAGCTGGATCGTGGCTGTTGTCATTGGCGAGTTTCATCGATCATCCTTCGGTTCTGCCGCAACACATTGGCGGAAGGCACGGAGGTTTCTCACAGAATCGCGGGCGAGCGTGTCGTATCCCTCCGGCTGAGGTTGCCGTGAAACGTCGATTGTTGGCTCGCGTTTCCGGGCCGCGCGTCCCTCTATCCGTGAGCTACCGGGACGCTAGTCATGGGCCCAGGGAACCGCTAGAATCTCCCTGTTGCGACCGAATTTGGCTGGGATTGTTGTCCGAAACGGTCGCCGTTTTCTGCCAGATTTTTCTGCCAGTGGCGTTTTGCCTTGCCAGAAGCCCTTGATTTTGCAGATACTTACAAATCAGCGTCCCCGTAGCTCAATTGGATAGAGCGTCGGCCTCCGGAGCCGAAGGTTAGAGGTTCGAATCCTCTCGGGGATACTTTAAGTCCTTTCTTTCTAGGACCTTATGGAAGGACCAATCTTCGGCCAAACGGGCCAACGGTTGATCCAATCTGCTGTCGTTCTAAACCATTGCCAGTCAATTGCTTATCTTCCTCCCGTCGGCAGAACTCGGACAGGATGTCCGAGAAGTCTGGGTGCGCAAGCCATCTTCTACGTCTGGTAAATTGAATACCAGTACACGGTACTAATCCCCGGGAGCGCCGTGCCCGGTTGGCCGCCAGAAGTTCCGCTGCCGGTCGATCCACTCTGGAAGAGCGAATATGCGTGTCCTTTCGGCAAGGCTGCACTTTCTCGTCCGGCAGCTAGCACCTGAAATGTGAGGGGCAATTGGCAGTCTGGCGGTTTCGCAAGAGAAAATCCTCCGCCTGAGGCCTAGCCTGCCATCGTGGCCGGCACTCGGTCCATCCCGTCCCCCGGCGTTTACCTGAGGCCGAAGAGTCGGAGAACGCTCATCTGCGCTGATCTCCGCTTATCTGATCAGCGAAGATTAGCGAAGATCAGTGTTCCCAATTCCATTCTGTGCGTCGAGGGCGCCCGTGGCCCCCGGCCAGATCCAAAGGATCCGGCAGGCTCGCCGCCACGACCGCAAGAGACAGCGTTGTGGTGTACGCTTACACCGGTCGCGGGTGCCACCGATCGCGTGGGGGACCAGCAGAGGAGAACTCCGATTCGCCGTTTTTGCGCATCGGTTAGCATGGAGGGATCCACCAAGAAGCCAGGGAGGGACCGCCATGGCGTACCAACATCGTAACCGGCGCGGGGATGTCTACTTTCTGCAGGCCGCGAAGACCCGAACCGGGAAGCGTCGCTATTACTTCGGACGCAAGCTGACCGGCGAGCCCATGGAAGACGTGCCAGCGGGATACGAGGTCTACGAATCGCCCCAGCATGGTCAGGTGTACTTGCGCAAGGAACTGCTGACGTGCATTGCCCCCGGGGAACGCGAGATTGTCGCGGACGGGATTAGCCTCTTCTCGGAGGTCAGTCACTTCATCGTCGATATCGAGGAGGACTGCCTGGTCGTGTATGTGCCCACCATGAGTGACGACAGGTTGAATTCTTTGGTGCGGCACTTGGCCGGTCCGGACGCCCTGCAGATTCCACGGTACCGCGAGGCACGAGACCAGTTTGTGCGCGAGTCAGAACACGAGAAAGCCTTGCGATTTCAATTGTGCGACGACGAGCAGCGTCTGTTTCTGGCGGAGCGGTGGTGCTCGCGCGACGCCGACGGTGGCTGGATTTACCTGGGAGGTCCCGCTGCGCTGGCAGGCTTGGTGGACGATTTCGTGGAGCGTCTGGGTAAAGAGAGTTTCCACGAACTCTACTAAGTGGAGCACGCTGCGACGTGCGTGGTGCCAGCCTCCGGTGCCGAGCCGTCCGTGTGCCCGTCCCCGTCTGCGACGTTGTCCCGGTAGTTCCACGGCATCCAGCGATCGGGATGTTCCGCCACATCCGCAGCGTGGAGCTGCAACTGATTCAGATAGTCAAACGCGTTGATTTCGTTCAGCTCGCAGGTGTGAATCAATGTCATGTAGATGTCACCGACGCGAGCACCGCGGCGAGTCTTGTAGAACAGGGAGTTTTTGCGATGCAGAATCGCCTTTTTAACGCGCGTTCGCAGATGTTGTTGTCCAGCGGGGCACCGGCCTTCCGCAAGAACAGTGTCAGCGCATCCCATCGCTTGAGCAGGTAGCTGATCGCGTCACCGAGGGCCGAATTCGGCTCGACCAGTTTCTCGTCGAACTGGCGCTGCAGCCATGCTTTCAAGTCGTCCATGGTGGACTGGCTGTGGGCCTGGTGATACGCCAATCGCTCCTCAGCTGACATCCCCTTTTCGCGAGCCACCTGATCATTGTGGTACACGACTTTGAGAGCGTCGATGACGTACCGGCACTGGTCGGTGAATCGATCCACGAGGTCCGCGAATTTCCGTCGTCCGTGCGACAGGCAATTCGCCAGAATAGTTGCCAGTTCCTTGGGAAGATTCCGCGACAGTCCATCGCACATGTGAATCGGCGCGTCGAGCTCTGCCGCGCGATGCTGCAAGACATCGCTCAGGTTTTCGCCGGCATGTTGACGCCCACTGAAGAAGATCGCGATCCGCCGGCCCGCGCAGCGTCGCCACCACGCCCGATGTGAATAATCCGGTGCGGTTGGGATCGTGCGGATCGTCCGGTGGCGGTGACTTCTCGGCACGCTTTCCCATCAGTTCCAGGATCTTGACCGTCGTGTCGTCGTTATAGACTACCTCCCCTTGAGCCGCTTGTCGGATGATGTTCTTCATAAGCGGGAACCATCGCCGTAGCCCCGGCCGCGACGATCTCCCATTGGGTCGAGGCTGCCAACGGAATCTCGCAGTTCCGCTGCAGCCGCTGCTGGCGGTTGAACGGCATCCCGCTACCGTACTTCAGCAGGCCGATCATGCTGGCAGGCCGTATGATCGTACTTCTGTCTGCCCATCTCTTTCGGCGCCGGGGCCGTGAAGACCTTGCCACACAGATTGCACCGCAACCGCTGCCGGCGATAGACGGTCGCCTGCAGGGGAGCTTGTCCGGTGAAACGAACGAAGACGCTGGGAGGCTGGTCGTAGAGGGTTCCCCTGCTGGCAACGCGGACAATCATCACCGGCGCACAGCGTCGGGGTGCGGAACGTCCACGTGACGGGCTCCCAGATAATCACGCGCGCCGTATCGGCCATGACCTCGAGGAGCTTTGCCGTCGGTCAGCTTCGTCCACGTTCGCTTCGCAGCACGCTGGCTCAGACTCCGCGTTGTCGTCGCCGGCCCCCTGCGACGACGTCCGGCTGCTGCTCCTCGCCGAAGAGCTTCTCCGTCTTTTCCGTGCTGGCGCCGAAGAACAGTTTACGCAGCCGGGCGATGGTCGTGTTCTTGTCGCCGACGATCTCGAAAAGATGCACGTAGGAATCGAAGATCTGACGGATCAGCTGCGTGTCTTCCTCGCGGAGCGTATTCGACACAGCTCGCTGCGAGCAGTTCTTCCAACTGCTGGGAATTCACGTCGATGATCTCTGGCATCTTGCGCGTCATGACGAGAACGCCCAACGTGCCTGGGGTGCGATCCATCTGGGTGTCAATGGACCACAAATCTCTGTCCGGAGGCAAGAGCAGTTTTTTGCCGACTCGTCTTCACGTGCGCGTGCTGAGCGGACGCCAATCCGGAGCCGCTCGCCGTGCGACTCGGATTGCCAGCCGAGAAGAGCACTGCCAGTTGGTGTGCGGCAAGAGTTGCCGTGGCGGGATCCGTGGGGTGGCTCGTGGCAGCTGGCCACCAGCGAAAGCGACCCGAAGAGAGACGCTTCTGACAGAGCCAGAAGCCTTGGCCATCATAGACCAATACCTTGATGGCCGTGGCGCGGCGATTACGAAACACGAACACCGTCCCGGCGAACGGGTCCTGCTCCAGTGACTTCTGGCAGAGAGCAGCCAGACCGTCGATGCCGCTGCGAAAATCGGCGGGCTCGACGGCCACCAGGATTTTCATCTGGGGCGTAATCTGCAGCATCAGTCGGCATTCCAGAAGCTGCGACTTAAGGCGAGCAAATCGGGAGCGCTCTGCCCTTTCAGCTGCACCCGCATGCGCGCCCCGGCGACATCCTCCCACTCGATCACGCATTCGCTCATCATCGACAGCGGCACCGGTGGCAACTCGACGAAGGCCGACGATGTGCTGGAACTGCTCAGCATCTTCAACCCGCTTCTTCAGCGAGTAATAGTCGAGCTTCAGGAGGGATGCGGTGCGACTCACCCCGTGTTGGAGCGCCACCTCCACCGCCGACTTCCAAAGCGACTTCGGGAATTCGCTGACCCGCCGCACGTTTCTCTCGCCAGGCAGCGAACCGCTGTTCAAGACGGGACAGGGATGCTGGCACTTCCGGACTCTTGCGATTTGCGCATGGGCTGTTCTCCAATTTCAGATGGACAACAACCACGCTGAGCACATTCCCGCTCGGCGGTCGGGCACGCTTACCGAAAGCACACGAATATGCGGCCAGTGTGCGCCGTCTTGTTCGCGACGGTGTTGACGCCCCGCTGGCCCAACTCTTTGTTCACGTTGCGAGAAAGCCCGATCCCGGCGCAAAGGCGCGGACTGCGCACGCAGTGCCACCGAAAGGTTCTTCTATCGACGACTCGAGTCGCTGCCGGAAACAACTGGACGATTCCAGCTGAACGTTCCGTTGCCGATTCCGTTTGATGGATGGGGCAACATGGAAGTGGATCTGTTGTGCGCGGATTCGCGGCTTGTCGTTGAGCTGGACGGTGGTCAACATCTGTCAAGCACGGACGCATATCGTCGCGATCGTCGCAAGGACATCTTGTTGCAGGGACACGGTTACTTCGTCCTACGTTTTTTGGCCGAAGACCTGGGCGCACGACTGGACTTGGTGCTGGACACGATTCTGCGGACGCTGGAGCACTATACCAGTTCAATGTCCAACCGATCTCGCTGACATGGAATGCTCGTTCATTTGATGCGGCTGTTGATCTCCTGTTCCAGTTTATAGGAAGTGGTTTGGGGTGAAGACCCAACCCGCCCCCTTTCCCCGTATGCGGCGGAGAATACGGCCTCTAACGGTTTGTGCCACGTTTCGAGTTGCGGTCATTTACAAAAATGGTCACCAATTCACTCAGCAGCACGATCCGATACGTAACCACTCGCTCATCCGACAACCGCCCGATCCTCCGCAGATCCACTGTTCCATCCTTCACCTTACACGACAGATCCGCGACGTAGGACGCCTTCTGCTGTGACAATCCGACCGACCGTATTTGATCGATGGTGAACTGGGCAAGGTTGCCTGCCGTCAGCCCATCGGGACCAGCATGAACGTTGCTCTACCAGAGTCTTGTAATCGAATAGGCGTCAAATGCCGTATCAGCACTAAGAAGTCCCATTTGTTCCGCTGTCGCTTGAGCGATCATCAGCCTATCAAAAGGATCTCGATGGTGGTAAGGCATCGTGGTCAGTAACGCCGTATGGCTCGGCTCGATGGGCAGAAACAGAAACCCATTGTTCGTCGCCGCTCGCTGGATGAACTCTTCAAAGGGAATCGGTAGCGTGTACTTGCCAATGGAAATCTTGATCGCTAATTCCCAATGACTGGCAGGACTAAGCCATTTTTCGTTAGCTTCGTCTTCGATCAGTTCCCGAGCCGTCTGACTGCAACGGGAATCGCCCAGCACGAACCACAGGAACGTGTGCGTATCGAGCAGCAGCCTCATGGCAGGTATTCCTCGAAGTCCTTCAAATGCTCATCGTCTTCCTCGACAATGGTCAACAGCCCTTGGCAACTGCCGAATTGAGGTTTCCCCTTTTTCGACGAGAGGATGCGAGCCACGGGCTGGTGGTTGCGCACAATCACCACTTCCTCATCTGGGCCCAGCCCGGCGATGATTTCGCTCAGTGTGGCTTGAGCCACGTCCAGTTCCACGGTCTTGGTCATGATCAGTGCTCCTGTTGATGATTCCTCTCATTCTACCACGGCAGAGACGCGACCGACAGAATCCAGAGAGCCATGCGTCGCTCACCAGCTCGGCGCCCACATTGACCCGCACTTTGCCAGTAAGAAGCTGTTGAATCAAACCTTTCTTTTGCTGCTTCAGTGCATCCGCGATCTTCTTCTTCCCCAGTGCCGGGCATCCAATCGTTGGGGAGGGTTCAAAGCACTGCGAGAACGCTGGAAGGCGCACGTTGCTTTCACACGCATCAAACCCGTGCCGCTGATCGACGAGGCACAAGAGATGTCTCCCAAGGTGTTGAGCGAGCTGCGTATCCTCTCCAACGCGGACTTCGATGCTACGTCTCTGCTGACCGTGGTTCTGTCGGGTGATGGCCGTCTGTTGGAACTGTTGCGTCATGAAGATCTCATACCGTTGGGTACACGTATCCGCACGCGGCTGCGTCCTCGGCTGTTGTTGTTGGATCCGTTGGTGCGTCTGCATGGAGTGGATGAGAATCATACCACGGAGATGGCTGCGCTGTTGGCCTACTTCCGCACGCTGCAGCGGCAACTGGACCTGTCCGTCGTGCTGGTGCATCACACGCGCAAGAACGCCGCTGGTGAACAAGTGCCGCCTTGTAACTGTCGTTTACACGAGGTTCAGGAATAGAAAAACTCATCCTGCCTTCAATGATCTCTTTCCAGTAAGCAACCGTCCTTTCCCTGAATACGTCATAGTCCGCATTCTTAACCGCAGCAATATCGGCCGGGGTCTGATATGAAATTGCGAGGCATTTTGAAGTACGCACTGTATGTATCGCCAGGTTTCAGTTGCCTGCTGTGGCGCAGCGCTAGGTAACATCCGTGTTGTTGCTATTCGTCGCTGCTCTTGTACCTTCATCAATTCGGCTGCGGAAGTCGGCGGTACGAGAGATAAGCATGGGATAGCGATCAGAAAGTGAATCAAGAAAGTCGCCCAGTTGGCGGCCGGATTCGGCCAACTCCAACGAGCCGCACGTTCGAAAGCTCGCAAAATGCTCATTGAGCTGACGGATGTCGGTTTGCGGCGCGGCGGCCGCTTTCCGCTCGGTCACGATTTCGGCCAATAAGAAAGCGAACTGCAGGTGTGCACCCATGTCGCCAGGAACTGGTTCGTCCGACACATGCCCTTCCCAGACTGAACTTGCTCCGTGCCGTATTACGGCGAAGCAAAAAAGTCGAGATAATCGAGCTTGTGCTTCGGCTCGCAGGAGAGGAGCGTTATTGTACATGGACCCTCGAACGCGAGGTTGGCTTGGATAAACCGATCCCTCTGCTCGTCCACGACGTTGTCCGTGTCCTGGCAAACAACGATCCAACAATCGCGTGATTCACTGGGGAAGTTTCACAATGATGGCTGAACAGCATGCATCGCCACGGTCCGATTGCGCTTCTCGCCACGTCGGGCATAATGGGCGGCAATGTGCATGAGGTGATGGAAATGCAGCGATACGTAGAGCAACTGCTGAAAGACATCGCGTACGCCACGGAGAACGTGAATTGGCCGTATCAAGAGCAGGGCTTGGACGTTCACGATTGGATATCCGACGATGAAGAGGAACGGGTGGCCCCCGTCCTTCCGCTGGAAGAGTGGACGGGAATCCGGAAAGTAGAACTACCGCCCGTTGACCAGCTAAATGACGGCCAAGTGCAACGACTTCTCGACGCCTTGAAAGCTATGCTTGACCGGCTGCGTGTTCGGCTTTCCCCAGGGATCTCTCAGTTCAAGCTATCCAGACAGATGGGGTGTTTGTTTCTCGGACCAGACGGCCAAAACGTTAGAGTCCCCTCCATGCTTCTGGGCGAAGAGCGGCCCTACCTTGTTGCAGTGCTGCATCGAGTGTCGCCAGCAGTGCGCTCCTTGCCCTTGGGAAACGTGCCGGCCAGGGGCAGGTAGTTGGAGGCATGGTTGGTGCGGAAAATGCACCCCGACAGTCCATTCAGGTGCAATATGACTTGCCGCAACTCCGTGAGCAGCGCTTCTGGACTGAGCAGCTGGAAAGCCCCCGAGCAATACGCTTCATGCAGCGGTGTTCCCGGGACCAGCATGAGCGTCAGCAGGGAAAAGTAACGCGGGTCCATCTCGCTGACCACGCGACCCGTGGCCTCCGCGTGCTCTGCCGACAGATCAGGACCACCGAGACCCAAAAGGGCAATCACCGACACGCGGATCCCGGCCGCGTTGGCTCGCCGTACGGCCTCCGTCATTTCCTTCGCGGTGGTCCCTTTGTTGACCTGTCGCAGGACCGCATCGCTGCCGCTCTCCAGGCCCAGGTACACGATGCGCAACCCCAGGCTGCAGAGCAGTGCCAGTTCTGCATCTGACTTTGTCAGCAGGTCGCGGGCGTTGGCGTAGGCACCGACTCTCTGTAGGCTGCTGAAGGCGTTTGCAAGTGCCTCCAGAATGCGGGACAGGCGGCCTGCGCTCAAGACCAGCGCGTTGCCATCGGCCAGGAAGACTCGCCGTGTGCGCGGCATCAGCCGCCCAGCCAGTCTGATGTCCTGCAGGACTTCGGCTTCGTCCCGGACCTGAAAAGGTTTATCCAGATATGTACCGCAGAACGTGCACAGGTTGTGCGAACAACCGTAGGTGACCTGCAAAATGTAACTGTCAGCCTCGCTCGGGGGCCGAATCACTGTGCCACGGTACTGCATACTATTACGATACATCGAGTGAGATAGTTGACACCTTAAGTATCTGCATTCTCATGTGAACTGAGCCGACCGTCAATTGCCAGCGGCGCGGAAGCGACGCATTAGTCGCAGGCACCTACGGAGTGACCCGCACGCGTAAAGATGCGCTGCTCATCTTGTCGATGGCGAGGATCCCGTTTGCCATCCGAAACTGCTCTCGATTGACGTGTCCCGATCAGACTTGCAAACCTGGTCCGTCACCTTGGTCCTGATTCTATATATACCGATGCGAGACACAGGTGGCGACTTTTCTGTGCCTAGCTTCACCAGACACTGCCACCAGGAACGGGCGACATGACTGCGGGGCGATCTTAGATTTTGTCGCCTTCGCGGCGCCCGCCGCCTTGGTCGCTGGGGCGGCTTACGATGTTGTTCAGGAAGCTTCCGTCTTTGACGAGTTTGCCTGCAAGGATGTCCTCTTCCGTGATCTTTGACAAGAAGATTGTGTGCTGGCCTATCACGCCACGCCCTTGGTCGTAGACGATGTAGATGGATCCGTCTTTGCTGAGCGTCGTCGAAGGATAACTGATTTGACCTTCGTCACATAAGAGCATTCTATGTGAAAAGGTCTTGCCGTCGTCGTCACTTAAGTAGGCCGTCATGCGGGTGCGAGCTGTCTTATGTTTTTCAAGCTCGCGATCAATACCGTTTTCGTCGGTATAGTAGTATATTCTCTTGCCGCCTTCCTCTTTCATCTGGACGTCGTTTGCGACTAGCAAAACTCTTCCCGAAGGGAGTGTTTTGAGTATGCACTTTGTGTTAATCGAGAACTGCATCGGGTAGTAGCCGCCCAGATTCCAGGTCTTGCCGCCGTCGAAGGATTCGGCAAATTTCTGCCCCTTCTTGGCGCGGTAGAAGGTGAAGAGGCTGCCGTCTTTTCTGATGATGGGCATTTGCTCCGCAAACACCGCGTCGTTATCAACGGGGAATTCGGAAACAAATATCGGCTTGCCGTCGACGTCTTCTTTCAAAAAGCGAATTCGCACCTTGTCGGGCGTGCCGACAAGCTTGAAGTCGTCCATCGAGCGCATGATCGTGCCGTCAGGGAAGATGAGCGGCTTCATGACGGAGATGTTCTTGTTTCCAAGCAGTCGCGGCGCGGTCCAATCGGTGTGTTCGTTTTCTGGGTCGAGCATGGTGAATTCCCACGCGGAAGAGGCAAATTCGTCCTTGCCTTTGAAATCCACGTTCCTAAGGCCGATGAAGCGGATATTGCCCTTGGGGTCTTTCCACAGCATCGGGTCAGATGCTCCCCCGCCGAGGAGCTCGCTCGGGTCGAAGACAAAGACTTCTTTCCAGGTCTTGCCATCGTCTGCGGAGGTCGATATGACCGAGAATTGGCCTTTGTGGTACGGCGCTCGTTCGGCTTGGACGTTGGATCCGAACCAAGTTGCCCAGAGTCTGCCGCCCTCGGAGATTTCTACCTGTGGGCAGCCTTGAAAGAGCCTGAGATTGATGCGGTGCTTGTGGTAGGGCTCTTGTCCTTCGTAATTGATTTTGATCAGAGATGGTGGCGTCTTACCCGTAATTCCGTAGGGGAACTTTTGCGACACGTCTTCGGGGGACGGGATTGTTGTGTCGCCCAGTACTGATTCCGGGTCCACTGTTTGAGCATGAAGAGCCGCAGCGAAACTAGACAACAGGCTGGCGATGAGGCCGCAAACCATCAAAGATGCGACCGCCTGGCGAACGAGCTGAACTTGGTTTGGCATGGTCATTCTCTTCCCTTTTCATTGATTCCGGACTATCGCCGGGAGCGAAGCCCGGAACCATTCAATGGCGGCGTTGGAGTTGTCCCACCAAACATTGGTCTGCTTGCTACTGTGAATCAAAATCGATTGTATTGCACTGGCGAGCATCGAACTACACCGAACGTGTCTGCAATCCGATCAACGCGCACGCAAGGCACAGGATACGGGTTTGAAGCTCACAGCCTCCGCTAATTCTCAGAGGAGGTTACCTCTCATGGGGGCGACTCAGTGCATTGGATATCATCTCAAGTGATGACGATCTCGGGCGTGAAACTATCATCGCGAAACCATGCGTAGCTGAAGCTGTTCTTCAGAGTTGAGTTGAAGCACTTACACTGTCGTGCGTCCAATCGCTGTTCTGCCCACAATTCGCACACCTTGCCACAAAAAGTGCTCATCCCAGGCATGATGGCGTGGATTGAAGAGTTCGGTCAGCGCCGATGATTCAGGATCGTAGCCTGCGATATTGCTTCCCTTGTGCAGATTGCAGTCCACACAGGCCAGAGCAAGATTGTTGATATTGTCCGTGCCGCCATGCTTCTTCGGACGGATGTGCTCAATATGGAGTGTCGCGAGCGGAGAATCATCCTGGTGGAGACCGCAATACTCACAGCGGTTGCCAGCTTGCTGGCGAACGAATTTTCGCGTGGCTTCATCCATGCGGAGTCAATCGTCTGCCAGTAGCTTTCGTGCTTTCGCCTGCAACGTCGCCACAAACTTGTTAGCGCGCACATACCCTTCGTACTCGGCACGCTCCTCGTCGGTGAGTTTGCCCTCCGTGTTTCTCTCCGCCAACTCGTCGATACGATTTCGCAACGAGTCATCTCCACGATATGCCACCAACTGCTTCCGCCTGTTCGCGCGTGAAGATCCCCATCACCGGGTCGACCGCCCGATCAAACGCTGCCGTGTCGTGTGTCGTTGCCATGTCCGAAATGCTCGCAAGGAGAAATGCATGCTGCCGTTTACTTGTTACTTACCAACTCAATTCTACTCACTCCTCCCGACAAAACCGAGTCCTTCGGTGCGGAAGCCTTTGCGTATGTCTTGCCAAACTGACGACCTCGCAGTGTCACTGTCCGAGAACTGTCCGGGAATTGGTGGTACTCCATTGGATTCCCTGTAAAATATTGAAAATGAGGTGACCGAACGGAACGAGACTCGCATTTCCTAAGGCAAGAGCCACAAGGCGTTTACGCCATTTGTTTCCCGCCAGAACGATAGGCCAAACGTCGGCCTCCGGAGCCGAAGGTTAGAGGTTCGAATCCTCTCGGGGAGTAAATATTCGCCGAACCCGTAGGTCGTACCGGGCGCAAAGGTTGGTGAACCCGTTTCTGGGCTTTGGTTGTTTCGCCGGGTTTGGCCGAGCATCCTCGGCATGATGTGGATCAGGATGAGTCAACGGGTTCCGGAGTCGGTGTGTGACTACTCAAGGCGGCGCGACGTTCATCTGAGAGGTTCCAAGGCAAGACATGATGGATGTCGGCAGGGGTTTTGCCGCCAGCGGCAGCGCACGATTCGAAATACCACGTGAGCCAAAGTCGCGGATTGATCTTCCAGATCTTCAACGTTGCCAAGATGGAGAACATCATCATCGCCAGACGTGCGGCCCATTCGGCTCCCGAGCCGTAGTAGTTCTTACGGCCAATCGCCGGATTACGCATTAGACGTTCAGCACGGTTGTTGTCTAGCGGAATCCGCGGATCGTCGAGAAATACGGTTAGGCCGGACCAATGTTCCTTCAAACTGGTCAGAACCTTGCGGCAGGGCTCGCGAAGTTTCGGGTCAGCCAGTTCGGCGTCCCGTTGTTGGCACATGACGGCAACATGTTCTCGCAATCTGGCGTCGGCTTGAGCGTAATCCGGCGATGACGGCTCATATTGTCTGCGCTGGCGGTGGAGCCGATACAGTTCGCGTATCTGACGCAGCCACATGAGCGCCCAGTCCTTCAATTCCGGATAACCTTTTCCGACACGCACGAAATCGCGACGTACGTGAGCCCAGCAGAAGACGAGGATCAGCTTGCCTTCCTGGACTTGTTTCATGGCCTTATAAGCGCTGTAGCGGTCAACGATCAGCACGCCTTCCGCGTCCGCGGGAAAGTGGCTCTCGGGAACTTCGTGGCTGCGAGTCGGATCGAGCACATAGACAACCGAATCTTCCCCGGCGAAGACCCACAACCACCAGCGATAGCTGTTTTTCCCTTGTTTTTCCACGAAGACCAGCCAACGTGTTTCGTCCGCGTGGTGGAAAGCCGACTGCACGTTGCGCTCGCGCAGTGCCACATAAATCGGCTCCAGCAGCGGTTCGATGCGTTTCATCCCGTCGGTGATCGTTCCCGCAGCGGGCTGCAAGTCGTACAAGCGAAGTTGTTCGATCGTGCCCTGCAACGGTCGCCCCAAGAGAAATTTGTCGAGCAGCAGGTGCACCCACATGCTGTTACCGTAACGGCTCTTGGGAATCAACTTCGGTGGCTTCGGCGCGGTATGAGTTCGCGGACCAGGACAGTTGCAGGTCTTACGATATCTTCGGCGACGAACCCGACGACGATAGATGATGAACTCGAATTCCACTTGTTCGGAATCTTCGGTTTGCCCCATGTCGGCAAAAGGTTTCCCACAGCGACCACAAACGCATTCGTGAGGCGAAATGTCGATGAACTCCTCACGCACCGGAAGATGTGAATAATCTCGGCGCAGGGCCTGGTCGATTGGGCTGCTGGCCGCGTTTCTTCCTGTTCGCCGAGCTTTGATCCTGAGGGTCATCCAAGTCATTGGAGCGGTCAGTGGAAGATTGTTTTTCAGATTTCCTGCCGAACTGATCCGCCTTTAGTTTGCGAATTTCCGCGTTGGCCTGAGCGAGCTCCTCTTGCAGTTCTTGGTTTCGCGTGACCGCATCGGCATGCCGGCTCTTCCAATAGCCCACTTCACACCGAAGTTCGGAAATCTCACGACGCAATCGCGAAATCTCCTCGCGCATCTCCAGAATGAGATGATTGGTGACGTGCTGGGTGTCCGGTTCCAGTAACGTGGCTTCCATAGTGCCACGCAATAGAACAACAAACCCCGAAACGAGGATAGATCAGTTTGCTTACCCAGATTGACAGCTGCCCGGGTTCGGCGAATATTTACCCGACTTCCCAAAGGATAGAGCGTCGGCCCAAAAGGCCAACGGTCTATCCAATCTGCTGTTGCTCTAACCCATTCCCAGTCAACAGCTTATCTTCCTTCCGTTGACAGAACTCGGACAAGCTGTCCGAGAACTTGGCGTGCGCGAGTCCGTACTCCGCGTCTGGTAGTGCATGGAAGTGCCTAACCCGCTAGACCTCCGGAGATGCTTATGAACGTCGCTGCTGTTCATCACGGATCACCACCGGACGCTAAGATCACCCTCTTTCGGTCATTGTTTCGCGGGCGCGAGGATGTTTACGCACGTCGGTTCTACAATCGAAAAATGGGTAAGTCTGGATACTCGCCAGTCTGCGGAACGTGCCAATGAGTGGGTGCGAGGAGACTGCGCGAAATCGATCAACTACGGGCCACTACGTCCGGCTTCGAGCGACTGTTCTAAGAGAGACCATGCGAGGCGAGGCTTCACTTCACATGTTAGATGCTTTTCGATTAATTCCGGCATTGCAGCTGATTTTCAGAACGGAAATCGAATTCACTGCTGACAGTTTTGTCGAGTTGAATCGGTCGCAGCGTGAGGTTTTCCGACAGAAGATGGGAGACTCAGATGATCGGATCTACCGCGTCGTCCTGCTGGAGCCCACCGTTGTGCAACGGCAGGACGAAAAAGTCACGCTTGAACTATCGGTTGTTACCGAATCGGAACGGCAACTGATGCTTGATGCGGTCGATTTCGTCTACCGTGCCTCTTCGGAAATGCCAGACAAGTCTGCCACATTCCAGCAGCGACTGGATTTTCTGCGACCACGGTTGCCCCCAGTCGTGATTGGAGACGAAGGGCACCGTTAATAAGCAGTTCCCGCTTACGACGCGTCCAGTACCTGCGTCCCGGTCGTCATCATGAAGACCTTCTGCCGCCACGGCACGCTGACGCACTCAATTGTCATTCATAGGGAGATCAATTGCGAGGCTCTGTTGTGTACACGACCAGTCCCTCGGGTGACAGAACGGACGCATGAACGGGAGGATTCGCTCTGGCGGTGGGGGCCATGCACCATCAAGTACCATGTGACTCCATTGCGTTCAGGGCGGCGCGAAGCACGTTCTGTGCCTGACGTATGATCGCTTTTTCGTGTCGTGGCAAAACACGCCGCTCATTGAATCGATGCCCGGGATGCCGACCGGCGTGTACATTCTCCACAGGACCATTACGCCAGGACAAGAGTGTTATCGTGTTGGCGATTGTGCGGACCCCATATTCTCGCGTGAGTTCTAGATCACGCGCCAATATCTCCTCAGGCCAAGCACGTTGCACTGCGGCGGCCATCGCTGAAGTCGGCACACTCCGCCAGAACGTCCCCCTCTGGAACACGCGTGACCGTTTTTGGTCCAGCGGGCAGGTGCGTCAGTGTTCGCTGGACAAGTTGTGTATAGCGTCGGTCATCTGAACCCTTCAGCGTGAGCCACCACTGGATCGCAGCCGATATCTCAATATTCAATCGTGCCATTTCGTTGTCAGCGATTTGGCTCATGTTCTCGTCCCTAGCGTGCGGGGAAAACGGTCGTGATGCGTCGACCAGTGCGGCGAAATACGAACCCCAGCGAAGGCAGACGGCGACCGCTGCTCGTGCCTCGTCAGCGGGTCGCACATATTGGTCGGCAGGACTTGGTTTCGATTCAAGATAGTCAACCACTTGTCGGAACATTGGCACCTGTGGAGGAATGACGTGCGTGACCAACAGTTGTTCCTCATCGAGGATCTGGAACCAGCTTCCAGCATTCAGGACAAAGTCGTCTCTTACGCCGACACGCAACGTACCACTCGAAGCGGGGTCGCGGCTTGTCATCGCACGTCTCCGATACTGCTGTCGCTCGCGGTTCGCGAGCGCTATGACCGTCCGTAGTTGGAACCGTCCGGATCCAACGGGCGACGGCCCAACTGGAATTCGTACAGCGGTTCCCATTGAGCTGCCGAAGGCGTATCGACTGCTGCGAGCAACTCAGCGCAATCGCAGTGATGCGTTTGGGTGAGATACCCTGGTCTACGTGTTCTGGGTTTTTTCCGCGAAGCACATGCAGGTGCGCCGTTGAATAGGATTCGCCTGTGTTCGCTTGCCTCGCACGTACACGTTTCTTCAGGTCTTTCTTCGTAGTCATGAACGTCTCCCTATTGGACCGCGTGACCTTGACCCTCGCTCAAAATCGCGCAGCCAAAAGAGACGCACGATACGCTTACCGGAGGAGAGGGCTCCCCTTTGCCCCGATCAAAGGTCCTGCGAGGGAGGACCATTGGGGTTGGGCGTCGGATCCGCCAAAACTACAGATTAGCCTAGCGGAAGGGAGTGTGGAATTCAACGGTTCCAAGGTCTAAGCGAATCCTATCCGGGTACAGAAGGGGAATTGCGATGAGGGCTGCCGGTTCCTGTTGCCAGAGCCGCGGAAAGCGTTGTGTATCCCACTTCGCATCACACGGTCCCTGGCCCCGGTGCCGATGCATCAAGGATGAGACTCAGGCCAGCTTCTTTTCAATCGCGACCAGGCGGGCGAGGTTCTTCAGATCCCGATCATGAATCTTGCGGGCTGCTTCGTAAGATGCAGTGGTCTTCGTGCAAACCAATGTCTGTGGGCTGCCGCGGCGCTCGGTGACGTGGGTGCAATCGCAGCGGTGGCCGTCGATTACGCCGTGCAGGTGCTGCCGCCGGGCCTTGGCCATTGGAAATCGAGCCTGTGGCTTCTCTGGATCGGCCAGGAATTCCGCCAAAGCCTGGCAGTCTCTGCACTTACAGGGAAGATCTGCGGCGCGACGATAGTCCAGCGGCTTCTGCGGCGCCGCAGCCACGCGGCTTTCCAATGCGGCGCGGCAAAGACTCAGCCACTTCGAAATCGCGGCACTCGGGGTCGCAAGCTTGGCGAGTTGTCGCTCGAGCCCAAAAATGGCGGCCAGGTGTGCGTCGGTCAAGTCAAACTTGCCACATGACCAAGCATGTTTGATCAGGCGGCCCAGCGGTTTCTCCGCACCGACGGTTAGCATCGCACTGACCAGGGAACGAAGCAGCGCTGCCCGGTCAACTTCCCGCGCTCGCCAATCCGGCTTGCCAGATTTCATCATCGAGCGCCTCGACCGCTTTCGCCATCCGCACACATAACCGCGAGCACACCTCAATGCGTTCGGAGTTCCTGTCTGCGCAGCGTGCAGAGAATTCGCAGCATCTCCGCGTTACGGCCGATTGTCGCCGCCGTGGAAGCTTCGATCACAGTCGCAAGCGGTTTCTCGAACCGCTGCCAGCCGTGTTTCTTGCAGAATCTGCCGAGCGACTTGTCGAGCTGTACGATTCCATCGGTCGGCATTGCCTTGGACAGAAAGCTCTCAACAAGGGCAGGATCATCCAACTCACAAAGCGACGCGGGGAACGCGTCGCGGTCGGTACTCCTTTCTTCCCATGCATAGCCACGATCAGCTGGCCGCCAGGAATCGATGATCGCAGTGGCAAACGAGCAGCATTCCCGACGCAGCTTCTGGTGTTTTGCCTGGACACAATTCTGCGGACGCTGGAGCACTGTGCCAATTCGACGTCCAGCCGACCTCGCTGACATGGAACCCTCGCTTATTTGATGCAGCGGTTAATGTCCTGCTCCAGTTCCGGCAAGCGTTCCAAAGAAAAGGGTTAGATATCGTCAGCCAAGTCTTCGGGAGAGAGTGTCGTGCGGGCGGCGTGACGGATGTGGAGCACGCGGACTTCGCGTTCCGTGATGGTGAAGAGTGCCCGGTAGACGCCGCTTCGGCCGCCATATAGAAGCTGGCGAATTTCCGGTTCGACTGCGTCGTTTTCCGGCGCGAGGCCGCAACGATTGGGAAATTCTGTGAGAGTATTCAGTGCTTCGACGAAGCCGTTGAACCAGCGGGCAGCTGCTTGGGGCGCCCGCTGGTGAATCCACTGGTAAGCAGCTTCGAGATCTTCGAGTGCCGGGGGCTGAATGATGAGGCGGTATTTCTTCATGCCTTTTTCGAGATCTTGTGTTTTCTCCGGAGGCGCTCAAAGGCTTTCTCCGCAGGAATCCCCTCACCTTTCTCCACCGAATCGAGACCCCGTTTGATGCCGGCGATGGCTTCCGCCCGGTCCAAGAGATCGAGCATCGCTTGATAGGAAGCTGCGTCCTGGACCACCACCTCGGCCTTGCCATTTACGGTCAGCACCATGGGCTGTCCGGTAGATTTCAGCTGCTCGATGACCTCGGAGCTGTTTCGTTTGAAGTGCGTCAAGGAGTCGATATCGCGGGTGATGTCCATGGGCGAAGTCCTCGCATTTAATTAGCATTTAATTAAATGCTACCAGCAAAGGCCCCCGCCGTCAAGAACAGCTGAAGGGGCCCAGCGACTTTCGTCGTCGACGGGTACAGAGATGTGCGAGGCGAGGTGAAGACAGCTTTGTCCCGGGAAGCGCGGAGTGAGCGAAGCGAAAATACTGACGGCGCAGTGGGACCGTGATGGTTGGCAGAGCACAGATCACCGCGAGCATCACGCATTCGCGGACGCGAGGATGATGCCTGCTCGATGACGCCAAGGTTCTGGCCCACCCCTATGGGGGTCGCTCGGCGTGATAATGCCAGCGGATTCTCGGCAGCAGTCTCTATTTTCCAATATGCATTGACTTTCCGGATCTGGAAAATATGCCATAATTGGAAATGAACGGTCAATTTCTCCTGGCGACCGTTTTCCAGCTCTGGAAAATGCTTTGTTCTTGGAAATCGTGGCTATTGAGGCCACGGCGAGCCAAAGGGCCATGATCAGCGAAACCGAAATGCTCAAGCAGTTGCAGCAGGGTGTTGAATTCCCGCCAGTCGCACTCCGCCTCGTCCAAACAGGTTCGCATGACGGGGCCGGAGAAATCGACGCGGTCCTCGAAGTTGCGCCGGCGAACAGAGCTACCAGTTTGCCGCCGAAGTTGCGCGCACGCAGCACTCCGCGCGCCTTCGAGGAGGCATTGCAGCGAGTTGAGCGAATTGTCCAGGGCACTTCTTACTATCCGATGCTGGTCACTCCCTACCTTCGTGAAGCTCAGCTCGAAGAGCTTCAGCAGCAGCAGGTGAG
This sequence comes from uncultured Planctomycetota bacterium, assembly GCA_963700575.1. Classification (GTDB taxonomy): domain Bacteria; phylum Planctomycetota; class Planctomycetia; order Pirellulales; family Pirellulaceae; genus JAJRVM01. The sequence goes on from CAVOYC010000027.1 coordinate 194,821, forward strand.
CGGCATTGATCTGTCGGGAAACGGTGTGATCACGATCCCTGGCAAGCTGTTTGTTTATCGCACTGGAAAACCGAACAAGTTTCCCGATTCCGCACCGACCAAATACGCCTATCGCGGAGCCACTTCGCTGATTGCTCGCGCCTTTCTCTGTCGAAAAGCGTTTGCCTCCCTGGCCGATATCAAAGACGAAATCCAGGCTCGCGGCGGTCCGTCGCGATTTCCACCATCTCGAAGGCCCTCAAGCGGCTCGAGTCGGATATCATTATCGATCGAAGCGGCGATTCCGATACAGCTGAGACAACCGGAAAAGCTGTTGGACCAGCTTTCTGCCAGTTACCGTGAACCGACAGTGAATCAGACCTTCACCTGCTCCACGAAACAGGGTGTTGCGGAACTCGCTGCCGCAGCCGGTACGGAAGACCAGCTCGTGCTCACGGGTAAATCTTCGCTCGACGCTTACGGGGTGATGGGACGAGATGAATGGCCGGTCCTTTATGCTCGCAATGCCGACCACCTCATCGATGCGTGGGGAGACAACGTGCAGGAGACCTCACGATTCATAGATTTGGAGCTCCGCCAAACCGACGACCCCACCGCGTACTTTGATGTTCGAATGAAGGGGGGGCGTATCTTATGCTTCGCCCGTCCAGGTGTACCTGGAGTACTCGCCGGGACAAACGCGAGCGAGAAGCCGCAGCGCAGGTAAAGGATTTCATTCTGAAGGAACTCAAACAGTGACGATTGGCGGCAAATTATGGTGCGCGACCCACTTCTGACAACACTTCTGATCTCGATGCCGCACTCGAGAGTCGAGAACTGATTATCGGAGGCGGTTATGGTTTCTACTTGGAACAGCTACACCTGAAACAAAATCCGCAGATCCGCACTCTGTTTCCTCCACGCTCTGCCATCGGCGCCAACGACCGAAGACATCGACCTCATCTTGCGGGCGGAAGTCGTGACCGATTCCAAGTCGATGAAAGCGATTCGTGAAGTACTGGATACGCTTGGTTTCACCGTCGTCGCGACGGCCAAATACACGCAGTTTGTTCGCGATATGCAGCCGGGACAGGTGAAGATCGATCTGCTTGCGGCTCCGTTGGGAGAATTCGCCAACCGAGTTCCGAAGGACGCCCGGCGCGTCAAGCCTCGTCCCGCAGTCGGCCTGCACGCCAGCAAGCTTGAAGAAGCGGTAGCTGTGAACCGGGGGGCGCTGCGCATTCCCATTTCCGGGGTGCTCTCCTCGGGTCAAACTCACCAGTCGCACGTGCTCATCCCACAGACCTTTACGTATCTACTGATGAAGCTTTTCGCCTTCAGAGACCGCATGGACGATAGCGACAAGGCGTTCGGTCAGCATCACGCCCTCGACATCTACCGACTCGTGGGATTGCTGACAACGGGAAGAGGACGCGCCGTTCGGAAGCTCAGTGCGGAGTTTTCATCACATTCGGTGGTGCTCGATGCCCGTGCGATTGCGCAAACACATTTCATTGCTGCAGACGGGGTGGGGCGTCTTCGCATTCTGGAACACCCACTCTATTCACCATCGCTTGATCTCGAGCGATTGGCATCGGAAATGGGTGGATTGCTATGATTGTCCGCAAGCACGCGGCTCACCTGACAAAGAAGCATCCAACGCTCAAGATGCTGACCGGTGCACTACGCCGTAAACGTGGGCGTGTGAGGCAGGAGTTGGTAAGATGACCAGGCGTGTGATTGTGGACGAGAATGCCGGCCCGGGGACGAAGCTGTGGCAGCAATTTCAACAGACTGCGGGCGACGGGAAGTATGGATACGTGTTTCTCTCGGAATCGCATCGCGGCATTCCGGATGTGGAGA
>CAVOYC010000028.1:0-306126 GCA_963700575.1 uncultured Planctomycetota bacterium
CCACTGCAGCCGGACGAATTGCAGTAGCCATTTTTGCAGCCCCAGTTACGGCGATGCACGAGCATTGTGGATGCTCGGAAGAAAGTGCGTCGTGGAATGTGTCGGTGTGCGGAAACGCCGACGGGTATGCACAAGGACGCGGGTTCGATTCCCGCCGCCTCCACTTGGTGACCACTGACGCCAACCGGTGTCAGCGGCTGGCAACAAGCGTCATAACCCCGGTTCTCGCCGGGGTTTTCGCTTTGTTGACACGCACCATCTTGCTGTCCATCCGCGTCACCAGCTGCCTCCCGCTGCTCACCAATGACGGCGGAATTGCAGACAATGTGCAGACACGGGAGGGCCGCGAGCGCTGCGGCCTGATCATCTAGTCCGATGTGCGTGTATTTCATCGTCATGCGGACATCGGAGTGTCGGGCCAGTTCTTTGGCCTCCACGAGCGTCACCCCGTTTTTGAGCAAGCCGGTAATATGTGTATGGCGACCGGCAGCGTGAAAATCGGCGATCCCGTCATCCGTACGATAAGGAATGCCGGCGGTTTCCAGGTCCTTTTGGATCATTCTCCAGGTCTTGCGGGCCGCTAAATTGGGAAACAACGGTTCACCGGGAGAAATGTCCTGGAGCCATTCACGCAGCATTTCCACCAAGGCAGGGTGCAAGGGGAGTGTGTCCTTGCGGCGACGCTTCGATGCTCCGGCTTGTACCGTCACAGTCGGCTGGCTTGCATCCAGATCGAAGCTCTGGGGAACCAAGCTGGCCAGCTCGCCTTTGCGAAGACCTGTCATGTAGGACAAAATGTAGATTCTGGCCCGAATTTCGCCGTCATAACCCTGTACCCTGACAGTGCTATTTCGGGCCACCGCGACGACCTGGGCGAATTCCTCCTGTGAGAGCGCCCGCCGTGGATGCCGTACGTCGATTTCGGCATTTCGTCGCGGAATGCCCGCAAATGGGTTTCGTTCCAAGATCCTGCGTTTGGGGTGAGCCAGCCAATTGCCAAAGGAATCCAATGCTTGAAGGTAGTGGTTGTAAGTCCGATGGCCCAAGTCGTTTTCTCTGCAATATTCTGATAGGAACGCTTCCGCGGTGTCGGCATCAAAGTCGCCCATAGACTGGAAACCGCAACCCTCGATGACCGTGGTCACCCGCGTCATCGTCAGTTCCACATGCTTAGCTGTATTGTTCTTGCGTTCGAGACTTTGGCGGAATTCGTCGAGATAATGCTGGACGTTCAAAACGCGTTTGCGGCCAAGCGTGGCCTCGAGGTCAGCCGGGGTGGCCAATCCCGTCTTAATCTTCTCAACGAGCGTCTCGATCTTCGCGGCCTTGGCTTCCGTGACCCCTTTGTCGGGGCAGCCCTTGGTCGTTCTCGCCGCCCAGTGTGGTCCAAGAACTGGATGTAATAGGGGGCGTTCTTCCTTCGTCGGTCACGACTGAGCTTTGCCACGGATGCCATGTTTCACCTCCGGCCTAATTATTATGCGTCGCTTGGTTGGGGCAACCTTCGGCAATCCATGTGCGGACTTCGTCGAGGCGCCATCGGGTGTTGCCGCCGATCTTGATGGGCTCGATCAGTTCGCCTGCGCTCAATAGTCGCCAGAGCGTCCGCACCGAAATGCTCAGCATGTTGGCCAGTTCAGCTGCTGTGATGAGCACCGGCCGTTCGTCACGGTTACCCGGCTTTCCGTTTCGATGCTCGTTCGGTCGGTTCATAGCGTTCCTTTCATGCGGCGCTGTTGTTGGGCGATGCAGCCGCGACGATGACCCGGTGGCTGGGCATAAAATTTCACTTCTGGCTGCGTTGATCAACAAAAATCCGAACCAACGCAACCATCGCGATGACCAAGAGTGAGAAGACCATGAGTCCCCAGAAGCGTTCGTCCGTCGGATGCTCCGGGCCCATGCGACCCATCCGCGACAAAAAACTGAACACGGCATCTTGGGACCGAATCGTCCAGATAACGAAAAGTATCAGCAGGCCAAAAGTGACTACGTTAGGCCATTTGATTTCCATGAGACGACTCCTTCACTCAGCAGTGAGTTTCATGCAGTGTTTGAGCAAGCCCCGAGTCCGAAGTTTCGTAACATTCCATGCAGTTCACGATCGTGCATGGAATCAAGAATCCGTAAAGACCTGCGAAACGGGTGTTCTTCCCGAACGAATCCCCGTGTGCCGAATCGGCCGATCGTGACGATTCCTGCGATGAAGCGAAATGGTATGGAACTAAATTGAGACGACATTTCACGTCAACACTCCCGTTCTGGTTGGTTTGGAAAGGAATGGGTCTTGTCTTCCGTTTTCCCAAATTCCACTTTGACCGTGTCATCCTTCGTCGTCTCAATCGCGACGACGTTGGCCGCAGCCGCGTCGCCCAGCTCTTCCATCGTTTGCTCCCATCGGCGGGTAACGTCCAATAACGTCTCCATCTTGGAGAGCTTCTTCTTCGCACTCTCATATCGTGTTCGCGTAATTCTGATGACGCTGTTCCCGTTCACATCACAAGCCCCTTTGAACATCAAGACAGCCGATTGCCTTGAACCAACGAATAGACAACTCCACTCGATGTGTCGTTTGCGAGTGATTCATTCTCTTCCAAATCTTCCGACCGGGATTCGAGGCGACATCTAAGCGTCGCTTTCCCCGGATCACTGCCATCGCCGTGAAAAGGACAAGGTCCATCGCCACGCCCTCATCGTGGTGTTCCGCTCAGAAGACCGCGAGAGTAAGAACCGGTCGGTCGTTCTACGGTTTGCTCATGCCGTATCACCCATTTCCTGGTTGTGGATTGTCTGATCTTTTTCTGTTTGTCTTCCCTGGACCATGGGCAGGGAGAATATAGGAAAATAATTCGCAACCTGAGCCCGCGCCTGACCAAGCGTCAGAACAGAATGTTGAGGTGGATTCTCGCGCACCCCCAGACTTCTGAGCCGTCCCCGAATGGCCCGTGCCACGCGCACGTTCGGCGTTACCAGCCACAACCATGCATCCAGATCAGCAGCCTTCTGCAAATCGTTGGCGACCCGACGTGCCGTTGTCTCCGCCTCGATCACCAGCCGAATGCCGTGTCCAATCACCAAGAGGTCCGCGTATCCGGTAGCTCGCCCGTTTCTGGTCGGCGCCTGGACGAACACGGACGCTCCCCTTTGCAGCAACGAGGCGCGAAGCGTTTCCAAGATGTACTCGTGCACAAACTCGCCTTTCATGGCATTTCGCCCCGGATTTGTTCCATGTCGTGAAGAGTCCGTTCGGTTGGCCGAAGCAAGATGACCGATCGGCCCCGGGCATTCGCGTTGACCCTTTCTTCTTTCAGAAGCCGTTGGGTCAAAATACTGTGGCGGGCAGTTCAGTCTGTGAAACACGGATGTTCCTGGCGGCCAGCCGGCGGATTTTCAGTCGGGACACGAGAGCGTTCCGACTTGGAACCGGCGGATTGGCGGACTCCCGAAGCGAGTCCCACACGATAGAGAGCTGCGGCGCGCACGCTGATCGCGACGACTGCTGCTCTCCCGGGGGAAACGACGCCACGCTCAAGCTGCTGCTCGGTGGTAGTATCGCAACAACCCGCCGAGTCGTTCGCGGCACTGGATCTCGCCTTGGTGCTGGTCGATCTCGTCATCGGGCTCGATCAGCTTGTTGCCCAACCCTTGGTGATTTCGTTCGCAATGGTAATGAGCGAGATAACCGGTTACGGCTTGCCGCAGCGCCGTCTCACCGAAGAAGATCATTCTCCACAGACATTCTTCCTTGATACTCTTCATGAATCTCTCGATGTGCGGACTCAGATTGGGGGATCGGGCAGGCAGCCGCACGGCTTCGATGCCCTCATTCTGTAAGATCTGTCGAAACCCGTGCGCTGAATTTGTCGTCGCGGTCCATGATCAAATAACGTTTGCCCAGCAAGAACCCGTCGAAGAGGTCCGTGAGATTCCTGGCCATCTGCTTCATCCACAGCTCGTGTGGACTCGGGGTACATCCAGCGAAGTGCACGCGCCGCGTGGCCACTTCCATCACGAACAACAAATAGAAGGTGACCAGGCCGCCCTTGGTCCACACCTCGATCGTCGTGAAGTCGATGCTGGCCAGCACGTCCCAATGGGACTTGAGAAACGTCTTCCAGGTCGTTTGTCGCTGGCGGTCCGGGACGGGCTCGATGCCATGACGCTGCAGGATATTGCCCACCGTCTGATCGGAGATCTTGTGTCCCAGGGTTAGAGCGCGCGCCTTGAATGCGATCGTAGCCCCAAGTGGGATTCTCACGTGCCATCCGCAAGACCAGTTCTTCCACCTCCGCGCTGACCGGTGGCCGGCCTGGCTTTTTGTCTGCGCTGCTGCGAGTAGTCCCACTTCCTGGCCACCAGCTCACGATGCCAACGCAGTATCGTGTCGGGTGTGAAAAGCGTGCCAAGCTGTTCCAACTGCTTGCGGCCGAGCACCTTACCCTTGACGGCGAGTCGACGCCGTTGGTCGTCACTGAGCAAGATGCGTTTCTTGCCCAGTTTCTCTTTGAGCACCTGGTTCTCGGTCCGCAAATACTCGATCACCTCTTGCTGCTGACGATTGATCCAACCAGCCAGAATCAAGACGAGCAGTTGCCAGGGTTGCAGGATGAAACTCATGGACAGTCCGTGGAGTGGAAGTGATGGCAAAAATCACTCACGATCGCGCGGGACTGACGTCGCGTCAACATCCTCCGTGGGCAAGATGCCGAATGATCAGGCGTGTAGCCCGACAAGCGTCCGATTGTCCTGATTGCAGAAGAACTATGAGTCGTGACCTCGCCCGAATTCCCCACCCACCGGCATGCCATAACTCGTTTCAAAGATAGCACTTCGAGTTCGGCCTAGTATTTTGACCACACGGGATTTACGGCGAACTTGGCTCCGGGGCAGCTTTACATGGGCCGTATCGACCCTTTCCGATTTATCTCAAGCTTGACGCTTTGGCAAATCTTACAAGTCTCAAGAAGTTCGAACTGCGCGGTGCTTCCATTGCGTTCCCGTATGCGCTCAGCAAGATGACTGGACTTCAAGAGCTTGATCTATCTGATTCGACGGTGCGCGCCATATTTCCACTCAAGACTTTGACTGATCTGAAGATACTGCACTTGAGTGGCACACGTGTCACTGACTTCTCGGACCTTGCTCATCTGATAGGCCTACAACGACTTGACCTGTCCCGTACCAAGATCTCTGACCTGTCATCAATTTCTGACCTTTCAAACCTGGAGGTATTGAATATCTCGTGCACGTCTGTGAATGACCTTACTCCGCTTAGGGGCATGAAAAACCTTAGAGCTGAAACTTGACGCAACACAGGCCACCGATCTGGGTCCTTTGGCTGGACTGACAGAACTCAAGTGTATTTCCGCAGACTCCACGAACGTGTCGGACTTGTCACCAATTGCAGGCGCGGAGAAGTTGGAGGAACTGCATCTTCGACGCACCAGCGTCAGGGATCTGTCACCATTGGTGAAACTGCGGGCGCTGCGACAGATTGATCTGGAGCATACGGAAATCTCCAATGAAGAAGTTGTCAAGCTCCAGCTGGCTCTACCTGACTGCGCAATCATGCATTAGGTCGAGCACTCATCTATCGAGGATTCACCAACCGATTGGCATGCAACAAGGCACTACATGATCCAGCAGGAAGTTATTGTCAATAGTTGTGGATCAGTTTTTTGAAATGGCGACGCTTTTGGGCACTTCAAGTACCGGTGCCTCTTCTCTGTTCCGTGTTTGCAGTGGTGGTTTACGATCGCTTGATCCATGGCACCTCGCGGCCTAGCGCGTGACACAAATCGACCGCGGCTTGGTAGACCTTGGTGTTGTGCACGGCAGCATAGAGTTCGAGTTGGTTGCCATGTGATTTGCATTTGTGACAGTAGTAGCGATCCGTGCGGAGGTTCACCGAAAACGCACGGCTGTTCTTGGATGTGGAGCCGTGTACGGGACAGGGTGCGCTGGTCCACCGATTTTTGCGCGAGACGTCTTGCAAGGGAAATCGTTGCCTATCTTGACGTTACCGCGTTCTCCGAGCAAGCTGCATTCAGCACTTTGGAGACGCGATGAAATCAGAAAATCCCCCAATTCCGCTTCCCAAATCGTGGCCAACTTACGTCCGCGCCGCAATTCTACACGTCATCTCGCTCGCTCAGTTCGCAACAGCCTACACGCGGAGTTGGTCAGCCAATAGCATCCACTCACGAATCCGACTCCAGGCCCAGCGCGATCGCGCCGTACAGGAACTCGCCTTGCTGCGTGAGGAAATCCGGATCAAGGATGCCCGCATGGCATCGATCAATCCGCATCGACGTCCACATTATCCACCAGCCGAACGATTGGCAATCCTGGAACTCAAGGCGGCCCGCGGTTGGTCGCTGGAGCAGACAGCCCGTGTGTTCCACATCACGGCGCCCACCATTGCTTCGTGGCTTGGCCGGTTGGATGAGGAAGGTCCAGATGCATTGGTCCAGACGCGAACGCCCGTGAATCGATTCCCAGATTCTGTCCGATACGCCGTCCAGCGACTGAAGACCTTGTGCCCCACCATGGGCAAGGTGAAGATCGCTCAAACGCTGGCGCGTGCGGGACTCCATTTGGGTGCCACGACGGTTGGCCGGATGCTACGTGAAGATGCGACGCCGAAACCACGACCTGAAAGGAGCGCACAATCCACGGGACGGGTCGTAACCGCAAAGCACCCCAACAATGTCTGGCATATCGACCTGACGGCCGTGCCCACCGGTCTGGGCTTCTGGGTTCCTTGGCTGCCGTTTGCGGTAACGCAGCAGTGCCCATTTTGTTGGTGGGTTGGCGTCGTTGTGGATCACTTCAGCCGCCGTGTGATGAGGATCGCTGCGTTCGCCAACCATCCCACGCAGCAACAGTTCTGTGCGTTCTTGGGACGAACCATCCGTCGGAACGGGAAGCCGAAGTACATCGTCTGCGACCGAGACAGCATCCTCGACTGTCACGCGTTCCGACGCTGGGTCAAACGCAAAGGGATCAAACCACCCAGGTACGGGGCAGTCGGCAAGCATGGCAGCATCGCCGTCGTAGAACGATTCATCTTGACCCTGAAACAGATCCTGCACCAGCTACCGCTGATCCCGCTTCGCCGCGACTCCTTTCGGCATGAAGTGACTGCGATCGCTGCATGGTACAACGAGCACCGACCACACATGACTCTGGGAGGCAAGACGCCGAACGAGGTCTACGACGGGCGCTACCCGGCCAACCGCAAGCCGAGAATCGAACCACGTTCGCATGGGCCACGCGGCGCGCCGTGTGCCAGACCCTGGGCACTTGTCGGCGGCAAGCCGGGAGGACGGTTTCAGATGACGATCACCTTCCAGTCGAAGCACCGCCACTTGCCCGTCGTGATGCTCACGCGTGCTGCGTGAACGCAATTTCAAACCGGATCGTTTGACATCCGCTGCCGGTGCGGCCGCGTCTCAGAGACATGTCTCTTCAGCTCGACAAACAAGCCAACGGCGTCACCACTTCATTCACCATGACGCTTCGCAACGACGTCCGTTGGCTCGGAATGCCCGCCAAATGAGGTCAACAAGTGTTCACGATAGATTCGCTGGACCAGGACAGCAAGATCAGTTCAAAATCTGTGAACGGTTACCATTTCGCTGGGTGTACGCCAAATCCTGATGAACGATGGATACTGCGGATGGCGATCAACATAACGGACTGTGTGGATGGCATTGAGTGCATGGTTGTCGCCTGCTCGCCAGAATAGCGATATAATCAGGCCATCCCGCTCTTTTCGGTGCAAAGCTCATAAACGACGTTACTCAGATTCTCTCGCGAATGGAACAGGGCGATCCGTTGGCTGCCGAGCAACTCCTTCCACTTGTGTATGATGAGCTACGCAGACTGGCTGCTGCCAAGCTAGTTCACGAGAAACCAGGGCAGACGCTGCAAGCAACAGCACTAGTGCACGAGGCGTACCTGCGGCTGGTGGACCGTACAGCGCCGCAACGCTGGGACAATCGGCGGCATTTCTTTTCGGCCGCAGCCGAGTCGATGCGCCGGCTCCTGGTAGAACGTGCCCGCAGCAAACAGCGGCTTCGACGCGGTGCCGGGCGCAAGCGAGTACCTCTGGAGGACGTCGCCATAGATTGCCCGGCTTCACAGGTGGATCTCTTGGCGTTGGACGAGGCATTGACACGGTTGGCAGCCGAAGATCCCGAAAAGGTGGAGCTAGTCCAACTGCGGTTCTTTGCCGGATTAGGCCATGAGGAGGTGGCAAAACTGCTGGGAGTGTCCGTGATAACTGCCAAACGTCACTGGCGTTACGCTCGCGTTTGGTTGCACCAGCAAATCGCAGGCGAAGATGACTCCCATTGCTGACCCGATAGACAATTCACGTTCTTTTCAAGTAACCGTGATACTCAGCGGCTCCAGATGGCGCATAGTCCCTTGTCGCATCGAGTGATCGGGAAAATCTACTGCATGTGGGAATCTGGATATGGGTACCGAAAAACCTGCCCGGGATCGCATCTTCAATGCCGCCGCCGAAATCGCTGACACGTCGCAACGGGCTGCGTTCCTTGACAAGGCTTGTGGTGGTAATCTGCGTCTCCGAGCCGATGTGGAAGATCTGCTACGCCGAGACGAGGAAATCGGCAGTTTCCTCGAGTCACCACCCCTTGATCTGGGAAGAACAGTAGATACCACATCCCCGCAACAGGATCTCGGCAATGTCATTGGCTCGTATAAGCTGCTGCAACAACTTGGCGAAGGCGGGATGGGAATGGTCTATCTGGCTGAACGCCAAGGGCCCGTCAAACAGCGTGTCGCTTTGAAGATCATCAAACTGGGAATGGACTCCAAGAAGTTCATTGCTCGATTCGAGGCGGAACGACAGGCTCTAGCGATGATGGACCATCCCAATATCGCAACTGTTTTGGACGCAGGCTGCACGGACCACGGACGTCCGTACTTCGTGATGGAACTCGTGAAGGGAATTCCGATTGCGGAGTTCTGTGACGAGAATCGGCTGACGACTTGTGAACGACTTCAACTGTTCATTCAGGTCTGCCAAGCCGTTCATCACGCCCACCAGAAGGGCATTATCCACCGGGATATTAAACCGTCAAACGTGCTGGTCGCGCTCTACGATCAGAAGCCGGTGCCCAAAGTCATCGACTTCGGCGTGGCAAAGGCCACGAATCAGCGACTGACCGAACGGACGCTGTTCACAGAAGTTGGCTCAATCCTTGGCACGTGGGAGTACATGAGCCCGGAACAAGCTGTACTCAATCAACTCGATGTTGACACGCGCACGGACGTCTATTCTCTCGGGGTGCTGCTGTACGAACTGCTGACGGGCGAAACGCCTCTCGACCGGCAGCGACTGCGTGACGCGCAATTGATGGAGACACTGCGAATTATCCGTGAAGAGGAGCCTTCCAAACCAAGCACACGCATTAGCAGTCTTGGTGAACGAGCCACCGCAACGGCCGCGTATCGCGGGGTCAAACCAGAGGCTCTCGCATCCGAGATCAGAGGGGATCTTGATTGGATCGTGATGAAAGCCCTCGCGAAAGAAAGATCTCGCCGCTACGACTCGGCCAGCCGGCTCGCCGACGATGTCCATCGCCTTCTCGACAATGAACCCGTCGAAGCTCGTCCTCCGTCAACGTGGTATCAACTCCAGAAGTTCTATAATCGAAACAGACTGCTGGTATCAAGTGTATCGGCAGTGTTTCTCGCGCTGATCGTCGGACTCGCAACCGCCATCTGGGGTGTGGCAGAAGCAGAGCAGGCAAGGGACGATGCCCTTGAACGTGAATCAGCCTACCGCGAATTGGCCTTTCGAGGTGCAATGCACGCCGCCGTTGTAGGCGATACGAAATCGCTGAAGGAATTCACGGACGCAGACGGAGCGAAAATACCGCAAGACTGGCGACTTTTCCTGGAAGGAATGATCCACTTCTACAACGGCCAACTGGGAGAAGCGAATAGTGATTTCGAGCAATCCCTCAAGAGCGACGCTAACAACATGACAGCGTTGTCGTTGGCCGCGTTCTCATCGGGCTGGCAAGGCAACTGGAATCAGACAATTGCCTATCGTGATCGATTGAGCACGATGACACCCAGGAAGGGATACGAAGAGTACGACCGGGTCTTCAATTCACTGCTCGATGTCTATCGTGACGCGCCCACAGCTCGCAAGCAGTTTCGATCGTACCTTGAAGAGTACCCACACTCAACGCTCGTCCGCCTGTTCTATACCGTGGCCTGCTACCATGAAATCTGGGAAACGGGAGATATTGAGCTTGCGCGAATGAACGTAGAAAGGAATGTGGTGGTCAATGAAGAGCTTATGGGAGATAGTCAGCTTGCTCAGTTCATCAACATGTTGTCGTACGCCCAGTTCCTTCAGTCCGCGGATCCAGACGCGGATTTGATCGCGGTCGGTCCGAATTCGGGCTCGCAAATGTGCCGCGACAACGCCCGACAAGGACTTTGGCTTGGCCCACTGCTCTCGGGGGATGTACTTCACTGCCGTCGGTGACGAGGACTCAGCGCTGGCAAGTTGGAAAGCAGCTGCTCTCGCCGGATCTGGCGAGGCCGCTTACATTCCTGAAGCCATTCGACTCGGGAAAGCTGAGGCTGCGGCGAAGTACCTGGTCAACCACGCCAACCTGCAAGACGCAAGTCAAGTCATCAAGACTCAGTTTTGGGTTGGGCCTGGAAGTAAGATGGACACTGTAGAAGTGTTGCCAGATTTGTCCGGTCTCGCCGTGATACTATTTGTCGGCGACCAGAGCTCGATATCCCCCACCGTCGTCCGCATGAAGTCAAATGAGCGAATGTACTACAGGTTCTGGATCACAACACTGCAAGATCCAGCCGATACGAAACAATTCCTCGAGGGAAAGCTAGACGCGGCCAAGTTGATCGAAAAGGCCGGCGACTCCCGCCGTGTTCTAGTTGGAACCCACTATTACATTGGCTTGAATCACTACGCACATGAGCGATTTGTGGAGGCTATGGATAGCCTGTCAAAAGTTGTACAACACGGTCAAACTGACAACCCGATTCACTACGTTGCCCGGTTGCTGTGCGAACGCATCAGCAAACGACTCGCCGAAGACTCCGATGAAGGCAGTGAGACCGAGTGTTCGAATACCAATCCGTCCGAAATGCAGCACTGAACGTTGCCCGCATCGTGCGCATCGCGATGTTCGCTGGGCGCAGAGGCATTGCTTACGAACGGTTGTGGTAGACCTCGAGCCAATTGCTCGTGTGGTGTTGTGGACTTTTAGGTTCACTGCTCTACCTGCCTGTGCGCCTTCGACGCAGCTTAAAGCGCGCCACAACGGCTGTGGTGGTCCAACGACCTTTGCGGGATGATTTTGGACGATAGAATGTTCGACGCGGGCTCAAACAAGGCCGGGTGTGGCCGCAAGAACCCGTTGTGCGCGATCGATCTTTGGCAATCTGACACGGAGAATGGGTGAAGGCTCCCGGTCGGCGCAGGCGGTGAGCGCGATGCAGCTGACGCGGGTACTTACGCAGCGCGACGCAGGCTGACGACCGGCAGGTGTCGTCGACCGGCGTGAAACGCGACACGGACTTGGAACCGATCACCTGGCTGGCCTGCGACCAGCGTCTGCGGTTTGGCACAACACGAGGCACGAGGCCATCGTTGGCGCGGTTCGAGGCGTGGGCCACGATGGGCGGGTCGCTGACCGAAGTAGATTTCATTCGGCGTTTGGCCATCCAGCGTCATATGCGGGCGATGTTCGTTGTACCAGTCAACGAAAGCAAGAAGCTCGCGACGGCATGCTCGCCTTCGGTACGGGATGAGGACGCGTCGCGTGCACTCATCCTTCATCGTCTTGATGAGACGCTCGACGACGGCAATGCTGCCATGCCGCCCAAGGGCGCCATATCGAGGCGGCTGGATGCCTTTGCGTTTGATCCAGCGCCTGAAAGCGTCGCAGTCGAAGATGCTGTCTCGGTCGCAGATGACGTACTTGGGGACGGTGCCGGCTCGCCTCGTCGCTCGCCCCAAGAAAGCGCATATGTCCCTGCAGCTGGGCCGCTTGGCGAAGACACCCACCCCCATTGCACGACGTGAAGCATGGTCCATGACCACCGCGACCCAATGGCAAAAGGGCCACTGCTGCGGCAAGGCAAACGGCAGCCAGCTGCACCAGAGGCCGGCGCCCGTGGGCACCAGGGTCAGATCCACGAGCCAGACGTGATTCGGGTATTTGGACGTGACCACGCGATCCGCACTCTTGGCTTCTTCCGTTACCTTCGGTTCGGGTAGCGGCTTGTCTTTGAGCATCCGGCCGATCGTGGTGACACCGACATGTAATCCGGCACGGGCGAGCGTTTGGGCCATCTTGACCTTGCCCATGGTGGGGCACAGCACACGCAGCCGTTGCACGACGTAACGCACGAAATCGGGGAACTTGTTGACAGGGACGCGCATCTGCACCAAGGCATCGGCACCTGCCTCATCGACCCGCTGCATCCAGGACGCGATGGTCGGCGCCGTCAGTTGGAATGCGTCGGCAGTTTCCTGCAGCGACCACGTGTGGTCAAAATACTAAGCCGAACTCGAAGTGCTATCTTTGAAACGAGTTATGGCATGCCGGTGGGTGGGGAATTCGGGCGAGGTCACGACTCATAGTTCTTCTCCAATCAGGACAATCGGACGCTTGTCGGGCTACACGCCTGATCATTCGGCATCTTGCCCACGGAGGATGTTGACGCGACGTCGAGTCCGCGCGATCGTGAGTGATTTTTGCCATCACTTCCACTCCACGGACTGTCCATGAGTTTCATCCTGCAACCCTGGCAACTGCTCGTCTTGATTCTGGCTGGTTGGATCAATCGTCAGCAGCAAGAGGTGATCGAGTATTTGCGGACCGAGAACCAGGTGCTCAAAGAGAAGCTGGGCAAGAAACGCATCTTGCTCAGTGACGACCAACGGCGTCGACTCGCCGTCAAGGGTAAGGTGCTCGGCCGCAAGCAGTTGGAACAGCTTGGCACGCTTTTCACACCCGACACGATACTGCGTTGGCATCGTGAGCTGGTGGCCAGGAAGTGGGACTACTCGCAGCAGCGCAACAAAAAGCCAGGCCGGCCACCGGTCAGCGCGGAGGTGGAAGAACTGGTCTTGCGGATGGCACGTGAGAATCCCACTTGGGGCTACGATCGCATTCAAGGCGCCTCTGGCTAACCTGGGACACAAGATCTCCGATCAGACGGTGGGCAATATCCTGCAAGCGTCATGGCATCGAGCCCGTCCCGGACCGCCAGCGACAAACGACCTGGAAGACGTTTCTCAAGTCCCATTGGGACGTGCTCGCCAGCATCGACTTCACGACGATCGAGGTGTGGACCAAGGGCGGCCTGGTCACCTTCTATTTGCTGTTCGTGATGGAAGTGGCCACGCGGCGCGTGCACTTCGCTGGATGTACCCCGAGTCCACACGAGCTGTGGATGAAGCAGATGGCCAGGAATCTCACGGACCCCTTCGACGGGTTCTTGCTGGGCAAACGTTATTTGATCATGGACCGCGACGACAAATTCAGCGCCGGGTTTCGACAGATCTTACAGAATGAGGGCATCGAAGCCGTGCGGCTGCCTGCCCGATCACCCAATCTGAGTCCGCACATCGAGAGATTCATGAAGAGTATCAAGGAAGAATGTCTGTGGAGAATGATCTTCTTCGGTGAGACGGCGCTGCGGCGAGCCGTAACCGGTTATCTCGCTCATTACCATTGCGAACGAAATCACCAAGGGTTGGGCAACAAGCTGATCGAGCCGGATGACGAGATCGACCAGCACCAAGGCGAGATCCAGTGCCGCGAACGACTCGGCGGGTTGTTGCGATACTACCACCGAGCAGCAGCTTGAGCGTGGCGTCGTTTCCCCCGGGAGAGCAGCAGTCGCCGCGATCAGCGTGCGCGCCGCAGCTCTCTATCGTGTGGGACTCGCTTCGAGAGTCCGCCAATCCGCCGGTTCCAAGTCGGAACGCTCTCGTGTCCTGACTGAAAATCCGCCGGCTGGCCGCCAGGAACATCCGTGTTTCACAGACTGAACTGCCCGCCACAGTATGACAGACTGGAGGACCTCGGATGAGGCGACAGTTTCGGGTCGACTCGTAGGCGGGCGCACATTTCCGGTTGCGTGCGGGCTCTTCTCGTCCATCAGAGTGGGGGGCAGGTTGTGGGTCAGAAGGATGCACTTGTTGAACAAGTCAACGAGATGTTTCCGGCATCGAATGGGCGTTGATCGGATGCGAAGGATCGCGTCAGGGCGAGCCTTAACCTACGGGAACTTAACGAATACAAGGCATACCTAGAGCAGGCATTTACTATGACGAATACGCGAGGCAGAAAGACAATCGTGTTTCGGCATGTTGCAGCAGCCATTCTTGTGCTGGCGCTTCCTTCCGGCCGGGCATCGGCACAGGAAGTACAGGATGAAGACGTAAGAAAACTGACTGAAGGATTCTTCACCGGCCAGACATTGGCAGAGCAGAACAGGTTATAGAGCTTGGTCCCGGCTCGGCGCATCCCGGCACGACCGGTGAGGTCAGGCTGGAACTTGAAGAGTTTCTGATGGCTGGTGATCCTCGCACGCACGGGCATATCTGGGACCTCGCGGTCGATGAGGAGAAAGGCGAACTCTATGTGCTGTCTGATCCCCGAAGAGTCAGAGGGGTCGAGGAATTAAAGGTTTATAACCGCAGCGGCGAGCATCTGAGAACCATTATGCCGTTCAATCCCATCCTGCGCCGTTCAAGTGTGTGGGACATAAGCAGTAAGAATGCGCGTGAGGGCGGAACTGATTTGGTTATTCCCGAGTTCAGCCTGGCTTGGGGCGATCCATCGTTTTATGGTTCAACGTGGGATTTTCATAAGAAACTTGCGCTGGTGCCAGGTGGCGACCTGATCATGGCGGATATCTACCACGGCACACTTGTGAGTATGGGGCGCGATGGCAGCCTGCCCGAGGAAGGCTGGAACACGGCTCGTAATACAAGACGAAAGGGGCTCAGGCCATCCAATTACTTGCCCTTCGATCCTCTGCGCTACCCTTATTTTCATTTTGGTCCTGACGGTTCCTTGTATGTATCGGGAGGGCAAAGTACCTATGAGACAAGGTACTCCCAATACAATCTAGAGGTGGGGCAGGACAGGTTATCAGGCAACTTTGAGTTTCCGGTAGAGGGAGACCGGAGCAGCTACGTTTGGAAATTCACACTGAAACCTGGCCCGACACTTGAGAAGCAGGGCGTTATCGGCGGCTTCAAAGAGGCCAGTGGCATAGTCGTGGACGGAGATCATATCATCGTTGCCGACGCGGGGAACAATCGCCTGCGGGTTTGCACGATTCAGGGCAAAGAGATCGCATCGATCACGCACTATTTAGACAAGGGAACGAAGAAGCCGATCTTCGCTCCGACCGCGCTGGCCATGGACCGCGACAAGTGCCTTTATGTGCTCATCGGTTCCGAACCGAGGCCTAAAGACCCAAGAAGTGAACTTAGAAAGCCGGCAGTACAGAGAGTGTTGGAAACCGGGGCCTTCGAGCCGCCTGAGCCTCCGCGAAGCTTGATTAAGCTAAAGAGTTGGAAGGCACCGGAGTTGCTGGCCAAGTCGGCTCCCGTGAATACGAATGCTATGCAGATAGCGGTTGATGCCGGTGTGA
The DNA here is from genome assembly GCA_963700575.1 of uncultured Planctomycetota bacterium. Classification (GTDB taxonomy): domain Bacteria; phylum Planctomycetota; class Planctomycetia; order Pirellulales; family Pirellulaceae; genus JAJRVM01. Next base: position 15,700 of record CAVOYC010000028.1, read on the forward strand.
CGCCGCCGATCGTCTGGTTGGCCAACGGCGCGGCACCGGGAAATCTGCAGAAGTTGTCCGGCGAAGATCTTACTGTCAAAGCGCAATGGCAGGATGATGGCACCAAACTGTCCAACCCGCGGCAGGACAGTGGTATGCAAATCCTGAATATCGATCCTGAAACGGGTCACGTCTATGTGGAAGACGATGCCAGTTACCGCAGCAAAACGTACGGCACGGTGTATCGCCTGGACCAAAAGGGAAACATTCTCAAGACTTGGGATCCATTCTTCTTTGACATAGAAGAGAGCAAGCTGATATCGCCTTGGGGCGACATTAATCGTGAAAGGGCTCATCGCTATCCCGACGAAACCTTGTTCATCGATTCCATATTCGGCAAAGACGGCAGGATCTATCGGTGGAAACTCAGCGATGACGGCATCAGAGTCCTGCGGTTTGACCGCGACGGCAAGCCGGTTCCTTTCGAGTCCACGGGAACGAACGAACTGTTTGTGGACCCGAACCCGGTCATAGACAAGTTTCCCGAAAGGGCACATCTCGCGAAGATGTGGACGTGCTGGTGGGATGTCTACTGCGGAATGGACGTGGATAGCGAGGGCAATATCTATTATGTCAACAAGGATGACCGCTACGTAGAAAACAATAGCGTGTTTCCCGCTTATGGCTTGTACCGGCAGATCGATGTCTGGGATTCCAGCGGCAATCTGAAACAGGAAGGTTTGCTGGATCTCATCAGTGTGAAGGGCGTTCAGGTCAACAAGGATGGGTACTTGTACATCGTTCATATGCCCGGCGACAGTAGTGCTTACGTCAAACGCGTCAACCGGGCCGATCCCGCCGCTAAGAAGGCGTTCAAGCGAATCCCCATGAGGCCGTTTGCCCTGTCGAAGTTTGCACCAACCGGCGGAGAACCGCTTTGGACGCGGCCCTGGGACGGTAATCCGGGCATGAGCCTCATCCCGCCGAATCCCCACTGCATTTGCAGCACCCACCGGATTAATCAGGCGCTGGATGACAAAGGCTACGCATACATGTCGGGTAAACACAGCATCCAGATTATTGATACTAAGACAGGGAAACTCGTTGGTGAATTCGGCAGTTATGGCAACATGGACGGCAAAGGAAAGGACAGCGCGTATCCGAATCCCGAGCTGCCATTTGGAAGCATTTCCAGTCTGGCTGTATGGAAGGACAAGCTGTTTGCCGTGGATGTCATAAACCGACGAGTCGTCAAATGCCACATCACCTATGACCCGGCACTAAAAAGCGCGAAATGAACTGTCTATAGTCACCCAATGCAAATGTGAGACATAGAAGCCAAAACAAGGGAGCCCTTTGTTATGAGTACTCTGCGATCTAGAAAACTAATCTTAATTCAGTGCACTGTAGCAGCCATGCTGCTTCTGGCGCTTGTTACCGGCCCGGCAGCGGCAGAGGAAAGCGGGAAGCCGGTCATCGAGCTTGGTCCCGGTTCCGCGCACCCGGGAACGACGGGCGAGGTGAGGCTGGAGCTGGAGGACATCTTCCTCGATGGCGACCCCCATGCCTACGGCTTTGTATGGGACATTGCCATAGACGAGAAAAAGGGCGAGGTCTTTGTGATGTGCGAGCCCCGGCGCGTCCGGGGCGTGGGCGAAGTGGCGCGTCTTTGACCGCTACGGCGCCTATCTCAGAACCATCATGCCCTTCAATCCTGCCGTGACTTCCGGCAGCATGGATGCCATATCCCAGGCGGTCGTACGGGAAGGCGGAAGCGAGTTTGCCGTTCCCGAACTGGACCTGAGTTGGGGTGATGTTAACTTCTACGGCACCTTCTGGGACAGCCAGAAGAAGATTGCCCTGGCCCCCGATGGCGACCTGATCATCTCGGATATCTACCGGGGCCGACTCATGAAAATCGGTACCGACGGCAGCCTGCCGAAAACGGGTTGGAACTCGGGCGATGCGGTGCATGTCGGCGGAGCGTCGGGGCAGTGCGATAATGAATCACCTGCCCTTTGACTCCCTGCGCTATCCCTATTACCACTTCGGCCCCGACGGTTCTCTGTATATATCGGGTGGGCAGAGCACCTACGAGACCCGGCTACTACCACTACAACCTGGAAGGGGGCGTGAACAAGCCGAAGTACGACTTTCCGATCGACGGCGACCGGAGCGGCTACGTTTGGAAGATGAGCCTGAAGGACGGCCCGAAGGTTGAGAAGCTGGGCGTTGTAGGCGGTTTTCATCAGGCCAGCGGCATTGTGGTAGACGGCGAAAACATCATCGTTGCCGACGCCGGGAACAGCCGCATTCAGGTGGTCACCATCGACGGTGAGGTAGTCGCATCGATCACCCACTATACGGACCAGAAGGGGCAGAAGCAGCCCATTCTGGATCCCGACCGCCCTGGTCATGGACCGTGACAGGATGCCTCTATGTGCTCATCGGCTGCGAAAGAGCGGGGTAAAGACCCGACGAACGGAACGTGGTGTAAGGAACGTGCAGCGCTGGATGCATCAGGAGGCTACCGCAACGCCGCTTGCACCGCCCTCTTCACGCGAAAACCCGGACCCGCCCCCGCCGCTGCCCCGGAAACTCATCAAGCTGAAAAGCTGGAAGAAACCCGAGCTACTCGCCGAGCGCGCCGCCGGTTTATAGCCCACACCTTGCAGATCGCGGTCGATGCAGGCGTTACGCCCGCCGCTGGTGTGGGTGGCCAACGGCGACGGTCCGGGAACGCTGCAGCAGCTGTCGGGCGACGATCTTTCCCTGAAAAACCAATGGCAGGATGATGGCAGCACGCTGAGCAACCCGCGACAGGACGGGAAGATGGCCGTGTTGAACGTGGATCCCGAAACGGGCCACGTCTACGTGGAAGACGATGCCAGCTACCGTTCCAAGACCTTCGGCACGGTCTATCGCCTGGACCAAGAGGGCGAGGTTCTGAAGACCTGGGATCCCTACTTCATTGACATTGAAGAGAGCGGGCTTATCTCGCCTTGGGGCGCCATCAATCTCGAACGGGGCTTCCGCTATCCCGAGGAGCACCTGTTTATCGATTCCGTATTTGGAAAGGACGGCCGGATCTACCGCTGGAAGCTCCACGACGATGGCATCAGCATCCTGCGCTTCGACCGCGATGGCGAGCCCGTTCCTTTCGAATCCACGGGCACGAACGAAATCCTGGTGGACGATATCCCCATCACAGGCAGGCTCTACAAGAACGCACATCTCAACAAGCAATTGACCTGCTGGTGGGATATCTACGTTGGGATGAACGTGGACGCAGAAGGCAATATCTACTACGCCGGCAAGCAGAAGCGATATATAGAACAGGACATGATGCTGTCCCGCTATGGCTTGTACCGGTCAATCGATGTCTACGACGCCACGGGCAAACTGAAACAAGACGATGTGCTAAACCTCACCAGCGTGATGGGTATTGAGGTCGATGCTGAGGGGCACCTCTACATCCTTCACATCCCCACCGACGGTCGTGAGCCTGAGAAGCCCATTGCCCGAGCGGTCGCCAAAGCGCCCAAACGATTGCCCATGCGGCCCTTCGTTCTGTCCAAGTTCGCCCCGACCGGCGGAGAACCGATTTGGTCGCGTCCGTGGAGTGGCAACCAGGGCATGGGCTTCATTCCGCCCAATCCGCACTGCATCTGCAGCACCCACCGGATTAACCAAGCGCTGGACGAGAAGGGCTACATCTACGTAGCCAACAAATTCAGTGTTCAGGTCGTTGACACGGAGACGGGCAAGCTCGTGGGCGAATTCGGCACCTATGGAAACACGGACTGCAAGGGCAAGGACAGCGCATACCCCAATCCTGAGCTTCCCTTCGGGGCCATTTCCAGTCTGGTCGTTTGGAAAGACAAGCTCTTTGTCCTGGATGTGATAAACCGCCGACTCGTCAAGTGCAACATCAGCTATGACCCGTCATTGAAAAACGCGAAGTAAACACCTGGAAATGGACAAGGAAGACATATAAATGAAAATCCTGACAACCGCTATTGCAGTGCTCTTGCTAATGCAGAGCACTGCCCCAGCTCGAGAACCGCTGCGTTCGGAAACATCGCCCGCTCGGCCCAATATTCTGTTCATCGTTTCCGATGATCATGGCTGGGGCGATTTGCCGTCGAACTGGGACGACACCGAGGTGCGTCTTCCGACCTTGGACGCTTTGGCGGCCGAAGGTGTGCGGTTCTCGAACTACCACACTGTCCCGCTCTGCGGGCCGTCTCGTGCCTGCATGTTCACGGGTCAATACTCGTCGGAGAACGGCATGTGGCGCGGCCCCGGCAGTCAGCCGCTCGGATCGCCCGGCTATCGCGGCATCAAACGCGATGTGAAAATGCTCTCGGAGTATCTCGCCGACGCCGGCTACCAAACGGGAGCCTTCGGCAAGTGGCACTTGGGCGCGCTGGACGGAGAGGTTCCGAACGACCGTGGGTTCGACGAGTTTCACGGGTTTCTCGGTGGGGCCCATCCGTATTGGATTACCGAACGAAGCTCCAAGTTCATGCACAATCGCACCCCCGACCGCACCTCCAAAGGGCACGCGACCGAGTTGTTCACCGGTTGGGCGGAAACATTCATTCGAGACAGCGCCGCGGGAGATGCCCCGTTCTTCTGCTACCTCGCCTACAACGCCGTGCACGGTCCGCTTCGCACCGATGAGTCGAAGCCGGCCTCCGCGCCGAGGCTTGGATCAAGGAGGCCCTTGACCGGGGTGTTAGTTTCTTGCGTAGCGACTATGTCGCCATTCTCGAACACATGGATCACAACGTCGGCCGGTTAGTCGACCTTTTGGATGAGTTGGGCGTCGCCGACAATACTCTCATCGTCTTCGTCAGTGATAACGGCGGCTGCACCATGGAAGAGAACGCTGCCGGCGGCAGGTTCCCCGGCAACAATGGACCGTTCACCGGAGGCAAAGCCACCACATACCAGGGCGGGCTGAGCGTGCCGATGCTGATGAACTGGAAGGGACGACTGCCGCAGGGTATGGTCTCGGATGATCAGGTGATGCATTGCGACATCTTTGCCACGTTGTTGGACGCTGCCACGATCCCCGTTCCGGAAATGAATGGTAAGAACCCGGTTCGCGGGATGTCTCTGATGCCGCACATGCTCTCGGCCGGGATGGAGAGCCTTCCGGGGCGAACGATGATCTTCGAGCTGTGGGGCAACATCGGCCTGCGACGGGGCGAATACAAACTGTGGAGTGATATCGGGAGAGAGCACTCCCCGGATTGGGACGCCTTGAGCGCCGAACTGGAGCACACCGATCTGGCCCTCTTCGACCTCAGCAAAGACGTCGCCGAAGAGAAGGATCTGCGAACCGCCCTCCCCGAGATCTACACCTCGCTCAAGGCGGAGCTGATCGAGCATTTCTCCAATATCAACACGGAGTATCCCGGCGGTGCAAGTTTCGAGAGATTTGGTAGTGAGAAGCCTCAGCCCAGAAAAACGACTACCACTCCGGCTCCGAAACTCCGGTCGCAAGATCAGTTCTTCAAGAATCGAGACCGGAATGGGGACGGAGCGATCACGCTGGAGGAATTCATCGGCAATCCAGAGGGTCGCAACGTCCCGGCCCTGACCAAGCGGTTCAAGAAGTTCGATTCAAATGGCGATGGCAACCTGCAACCGAACGAATTGGAAGTACAAGCAAGATGAGACCCGGAAGACGACCCACCATCGGCGCATTTCTATTAGCAGTCATTGGAATATTGCTTCTGACTTCGGTTGGCAGTGTTGAGGCAAAAGAGATCAATGTACTGTTCATGGGAAACAGTTTCACGTTCCGTCATGATCTGCCGGAATTGGTCAAGCAGGTCTTTGAAGAAGGGCAGCCTGATCTGACGGTGAATGTCGAACAGATCGTTTATGGCGGGCAGGATCTGTTCCGGCACCACGATCTCTATTTTTCCGAAACCGCAGTCCGCCTGAGCTCCATCACGATTCCCGAGCTAGAGGAAAAGACCGCAGTCATTCAGTCCTTGCTGGCGGCGGAAAAGCCACCGGCGTTCTACAATGCCTATTGGGAAAAAGCAGGCATAGGGCCCAAGCCCTGGCCGCGGAAGCATCTCCAGAGAGCGGTGGAGATACAGAAGCTGTTGAGCCAGCGCATCAAAAATGATGAACGAGTGAAGTGGGACTACCTTGTGTTGCAAAGTTGGATGGATGTGGTGGCTGATGTGGATGCGGGTTATTGCGAGTATGCTCAGAAATGGGCGGAGCTGCGGAGCAGGAAGGGATCAAAGTGATCCTGTACATAACGGCCCCGCATGCGCAGAATCAGGAGCCGGTGACGGAGCCGCTCGAGCTGGAGCGGACGGAGATGGAATTGAAAACTATTCAGCAGTTAGCAGAGCGCATCAAACCGCATGCGGTGGTGCCGGTTGCGCTGGGGATCAGAAACATCCAGCAAAGCGGAACCGACCTGACATTCCGCTATGCTAATGACGGGCTGTACTGGTCCAGCGACTTTCACCAGCCGTTTGATGGACACGTGCCCCCTACCTATGATGGCCGCCGCCGGCACAACTGCTAGATTCAGTTGCGTGTGGGCAGCTGGCGTGCCAAGGCTCGTCGATCACGTCGGTTTCGTCGCACGCTGCCTGCGGCAACCTGATATGGTGGGTGATTTCCGGATCCCCCATGTCCGCCGAAGTCCCCGAACTCGATGTCGAGACACTGCGTCTCCCCAGGAACTGGCACGCGTACCTGCGAAGTGCGGTACTCAATGTCGTTGGCGTCGTGCGAATCGCAATGCTCGCTGGCCGCGAGGCGCTGATCAAGAATGGCGATTCGCGACACGCCAGAATCCACCAGTTGGAATCCGAAGTCGCGATGCTCCGCGAGGAACTCCGGATCAACGGGGCGCGCATGAATCGCGTGCCCTCACATCGACGACCGCAATATACAGCGATTGAGCGCATGGCGATCCTGCAACTGCGTGCGATGCGGGGTTGGAACAAAGCAGAGACTGCTCGCCATTTCTTTGTTACCGACGACACGATTCGATCGTGGCTTCGACGCGTCGATGATGACTCACTGGTCCAAACGAAAACGCCTGTGAACCGATTTCCTGACTTTGTCCGCTACGCCGTTCATCAGATCAAGCTGTTCTGTCCGACGCTTGGCAAAGCAAAGATCGCCGACATGTTAGCAAGAGCAGGTATTCACATCGGCAAGACGACCGTCGGGCGGATTCTGAAGGAGAAAGCTGTCGAGCATCCAGGTCCATCGACCGACGAAACTGGCAAACAATGTCGCATCGTGTCGAAACATCCGGGCCACACGTTTCACGCTGATCTGACAGTCGTGCCGATCTCCGGTGGGTTCTGGACCAACTGGATTCCAAACGCCATTTGGCAGCGATGGCCAGTGTGTTGGTGGGTGCTCAACGTGATCGATCACTTCTCACGACGGTCCATGGGAGTGGGCGTCTTCAAGTGTCAACCAACATCCGAAGAAGTGACTGCGGCATTGGATCGAATCATGTCCGCCGAGCAAGTCCAGCCCAAGCACCTGATTGTTGACCAAGGACCCGAGTTCAACTGCGAGCACTTCAAGGACGTGTGGTGCAAAGCCAGGAACATTCGGTATCGTTTCGGCGCTGTCAGCAGGCACGGCTCCATTGCTGTCGTCGAACGCTTCCATCGCACGATGAAAGAAATCCTTCGTCTGATCGTCGTTCCCGAGGATCAATCGCAATTCGAGCGCGAGGTCCAGTGCATTGTCGATTGGTACAACGAGTCGAGACCGCACATGACGTTGAACGGCAAGACACCAAACGAGGTCTACCATTCACGCCCACCAGCTAACGAACAGTCTCGCATCGAGCCGCGTCGAGACTGGCCACGTAAATCGCCGTGTGCAAATCCGCAAGTTGACGTTGACGGTAAGCCAGGCGATCCCGTGATCATCGAGATCGACTGCCATGAAGGTCGTCGACATCTCCCGATCGTTCGCGCTCGACATGCTGCGTGAACGTTGCTATCGTTTAACCCGCCGCGCTACCGTTGCGCACGACACGCCTTTTTCGCGTATCTACTCAACTCGATTGTCAAAGATCAATTGACTGCTGGCGCTGTTTTCTCAATCCCGCCGCTCCGGCCAGCCCGCCGAAAGCTGTGCAAGTGTTCACGCCGAAAGTCCCTGGGCCAGTTCACCGGATGGTCGTGTTGACAAGTCTTGCCGGTCCGCCTAATATTTCGTCGTTTCTCGAAATGACGAATAATTGGCGCGGGGAGAGGCTGATGCGGGAAATCCTGGCTGTGATGAAAGCGCTGGCCGATGCGAACCGGCTGCGAATTGTCGTGGCGCTGCAGGGCCGGGAGCTGTGCCTCTGCCAGGTCGTCGAGCTGCTGGGCCTGGCTAACTCAACCGTGTCGCGGCACCTGTCGATCCTGCACCACGCCCGTATTGTGGACTCCAGGAAAGAAGGACGCTGGAACTACTTTCGACTTGGCGAGCCAGCAGAGTCGCCCCCAGCGACTGCGGCGGTTGCGATTGTTGCCAGGGCCCTGGCACGCGACAAGAAGATACGAGATGACGGAAAACGTTTACGGCAAATCCTGAAAATGGATCCGGAACTTCTTTGCAGAAGACAAAGTGAGTGCAAATGTTGAAGATTCTCTTCCTATGCACGGGCAATTCGTGTCGTAGCCAGATGGCCGAAGGCTGGACGCGTCAGCTCAAGGGTGATGTGATCGAAGTCTACTCCGCAGGCGTGGAAACAGACGGTCTGAACGCTCATGCGGTGAGAGTAATGGCCGAGGTGGGGGTCGATATCTCGAAGCAGCGATCCCAGCACATCGACCAGTTCAAAGACATTTCGCTTGACCACGTGATCACGGTGTGCAGTAATGCTCACGAATCCTGCCCGGTCTTCCCCGGCAGCACGAAGGTAACACACGTGGAATTCGATGACCCGCCACGCTTGGCGAAAGATGCGGCCACGAAGGAAGCGGTACTGAATCACTACAGGCGTGTGAGAGACGAGATTCGTCAGTTCGTGGCGACGTTACCCGAATCGTTAAACTCGTAGTTCCATGATCAAGACAGGCTCAAGGACACACGACCCATGAAAGAATGTAAGGCTGATGTGGATCGCAAGGGCATCGGTTTCTTCGAGCGGTATCTCACCGTGTGGGTGATCCTCTGCATCGTGGCTGGCATCGTGCTCGGCAAACTTGCACCGGGAGTGGCCCGTTCGCTGGATGCCATGGCCATTTTCGTCGGAGACGCGCCGGTCGTCTCCATACCGATTGCGCTGTGCCTGTTTTTCATGATGTATCCCATCATGGTCAAGATCGACTTCGCAGAGGTCTTGAAGGCTGGATCGGCGATCAAGCCAGTCGGTCTAACGCTGCTGATCAATTGGACAGTCAAGCCGTTTACCATGTACGCGATTGCGCTGTTTTTTCTGGGAACCCTGTTCCTGGGTTTCATTGGGCCCGACGCGGTTGACTACGTCAAGATGCCGTTCGGTGTCCAACTTGATGTGGGCGATACCTACGGCTCGGGTCAGGTGGTCATACATGAGGGTCAACGAATGCTCGAGGTCCCCCTATGGCGGAGTTACCTGGCCGGTTGCATTCTGCTGGGGGTTGCTCCCTGCACGGCGATGGTTCTCGTGTGGGGGTATCTGGCGCGCGGCAATGACGGCCACACCCTGGTGATGGTGGCCATCAATTCGCTGACCATGCTGGTCTTGTACGGCGTGCTCGGAGGCTTCTTGTTGGGTGTTGGTAAGCTGCCGGTGCCTTGGCAGGCTCTCCTCCTGTCGATTGGGATCTACGTCGCCTTGCCCTTGCTGGCGGGGTATTTCTCGCGCAGATGGATCATTGCTGCCAAGGGTGAAGCGTGGTTTAAAGACCGTTTTCTGCATTACCTGACACCAGTCACGATCACGGCGTTACTGGTGACATTGGTGCTGCTGTTTTCGTTCAAAGGAGCCGTGATCCTCTCCAATCCCCTCACGATTCTCTGGATCGCAGTTCCGCTGTTTATTCAAACAATTGTTATCTTCGCCCTCGGGTATCTGCTGGCCAAAGCGCTGCGACTGAATTACCAGAATGCGGCGCCAAGCGCCATGATTGGAGCGTCGAATCACTTTGAAGTCGCCATTGCAACGGCCACCATGCTCTTCGGGCTTTCTTCCGGTGCCGCGTTGGCAACCGTCGTAGGCGTTTTGATCGAGGTGCCCGTAATGTTGATGCTCGTCAAGTTCTGTGTACGAACACAGGACTGGTTCGAGCAGGAGTCCGTGTTGAATAATGGCATGTCGGAGGGGGCCAATGTTGAAGGAGGCTGAACTGGCATCTACCTGGCCCGATGACATTACGACTTGCGACTGAAGCAAGCCGCGGTAGGGCACCAGACAGCGGAAGTCGTGCGTTTAGCCAAATCAGATATTGATTCAATCGAAGACGTCGATACGTGGGTGACTCGCATTCACCACGTGCGATGGTATTTGGCCGGAGCCATGGGACTGCTTGTGGTGCTGATGAGCCTCACGTGGCTGGACAAGCCCGATTTCCTGGAGTGGATGGGCAACACGTGAATGTTTTCCAAGCTGCTCGTGCCCCTGCTGTTTGGTGGCGTGTTCATCGTTGGATTTCTGGGTGCCTTTGGTGCCCGAGAGCCAAGTCGCGGCCCTGGTAGGCGATAACAGTGTGATGTCGAACCTGATCGCCTCGGTGGTAGGCTGTCTGTTCTATTTCGCGACGCTGACCGAGGTGCCCATCCTGGAAGCTCTGATGAAAAACGGTATGGCGTCGGGGCCGGCCCTGGCGCTGCTGTTGGCCGGGCGGGGACCTGTGACGAGAGGCACAAGTGTTTGTTTCCAATCTGTAACCAGAAGGAGAGCTACGATGGCCACAAATGTGACGCGACGTAATTTCCTGAAGTCTGCCGGGATTGGCGCTGCCGCAGGCGCCGCGGTTGTTGCGGGAAAGGCTTACGGGCAAGATCCCGACTCCCAACTGAAGATCATCGCCGTGGCATGTAGTCCGCGCAAGGGTAAAACGACGGCGCAGGCTCTGCAGATTGCCTTGGATGCCGCGAAGCAAGTCGCTCCGGAAACGATCGCCGTGGAACTTGTGGAGCTGGCTGGCTTGAAGATCCCGGGAGAGTTGGCAGCCGGGATTCCATTGGAGGAAGGGGCGCGCGACGATTTTCCCATGATCGCCGAAAAGCTTTCCAATCCGGCCGTTGCGGCCATCCTGGTGGGCACACCGGTCTATTTTGCCAACATGACGTCACTCTGCAAAGCGTTTATCGACCGCTGTGGGTTTTTCCGCAAGAACAATTTTGCTCTCTCTGGGAAAATTGGGGGTGTGGTAGCCGTGGGCGGCGTGCGCAGTGGTGGCCAGGAGCTGACAATCCAGTCGATCCAAGCGGCATTGTTCTGCCATGAAATGTTGGTGGTTGGCGACGGTCGCCCCACGGGTCATTTTGGAGCTCGACTCTGGAACGATGGCAGTGATGACATCAGCACCGACGAGTTTGGTGTGACAACTGCAAAGAATCTTGGTCGGCATGTCGCCGAAGTGGCACTTGCCCGCAAGGCATCCTGAAAGATTGCGCCATAGCGAAAGGGATGCAACACCGGGTTGATGCGATCCGAACCATGGTGAACGTGCCAGGATCGAGAATCCTTACTGCTCAGCATTCTGCACGGAATGCAACGAAGCGCGGGAAACTCGTCGCGACATTGACTTCAGTCGCACTTCCCAATTGGCAAATTTGAGGGGTTTTTTTGGGGGTTTACGAAAGATATTCCGATTATGGTGTCGATAACGTCTGTGACAGCCTGGATACTCCATTCTGGTCTCACAGAACAATAGCGTGAATCCACCAATCTCAACTCGCCGAGCCGGGCCCTTGATTGGGTTAGTGTGGTGCTTGCTCGTGGGCAGCGGCTGCCAGCTGTTTCAGCAGCCTGCGCCGCTGTTGCCGCCCGACGGTTGCTCTGAGGTCGCGCTCAAGCCATGGGTTCCCCGTGAACTGGACAAGGCGACTGTGCCTATGTACCGCGTCGAGCCACCAGACATCCTGACGATTGACGTGGTGCAACAGGTTGCTCAGTCCTCGTATTCGCTGCAAGTGGGCGACACTGTCCTGCTGACGGTTATCGGCACGTTTCCGGACGAGCCCATTTCCGGAGAGTATCTGATCGCCCCTGGCGGCGTGCTCGAACTGGGTCACGCATATGGCGCGGTGGAAGTTGCTGGCATGACAGTTGACGACGCGAGAAACTTGATAGTGACCCATCTTCGCCATCAGCTTCGTGATCCGCAAGTTTCGATGTCGTTGCGAAGCGTGGCGAGTGCGCGGCGTATTTCTGGCGAATACGTGGTCGTCCCGGATGGCACAATCACTCTCGGACCTTACGGTTCCATCTCTGTTGTTGGCATGACGTTAGATGAAATGCGTCGGGCCATTGCCGACCACCTTTCGGCGTCCTTCACGAATCCAGAGGTTTCCGTTTCAGTCTTCGCATTCAATAGCAAGGCCTATTACATCATTACGCAAGGCGGCGGATTGGGCGACAATTTGGTACGACTTCCCTATACGGGGAACGAAACCGTTATGGACGCGTTGAGCCAGGTACATGGCCTGAGTTACGTTTCTTCCAGCCGGATGTGGATTGCCCGGCCGGATCGCAACAAAGGTACGAGTCACATTCTGCCGATCGATTGGGAGGCAATGACTCAACGTGCCGAAGTCGAAACGAATTATCAACTGTTACCGGGAGATCGGCTGTATATTGCCCACGACCGGTTGGTCGCCTTTGACGGTGCGATCGCCAAGCTCACATCACCTATTGAACGCATCTTCGGCTTCACGCTTCTGGGAACGGGAGCCGTATCACGATTTTCTGGAAAGGTACTTCGCAACAACGACGTTTCATTCCTGTCCCCCATCTATTAGTTGCCCCAAGCAGACTTGGATCCCAACCTTGGTACTCTCACGGACAGCCACGCATCGACGAGCACTCACGGAGTGGGTGTTGATCGTTATTTCGTTGTTGTCAGGAGGTTGCCAAGGCATCACCGAGCGTAGCTTGGAGCGCCTTGTGCATCCGCGCGTCTGCCCGGTTTGCAGTGCGCTATCGATCGACCAATGTCGATGTTTTTCCGCTGCCGAGAATGCAGGATATTGCGAGACAACCTGGGTTTCGCTGGACCCTCAAATGGACTGCTCTCCCGACGTGCCCTCGGATACAGAATTCATTGAAGAACTTCCGACGCCGGCCATGACGCTGGCTCCCGAGGCGGAACATGAGCGGAGTGGGGTTACGGGTTCATCACACGTGACCGATGTCGCGCAAACGGCTTTTCCCCGCAAACTCCAACCGCCGCCTCCCGCAAGCAGTAGCAGCCAACCGGTCTCTTTTCGTTTTGCCGACTGAAACGAAGCACTTCAGACCACGATAGACCGTATTCCGATGAGCACCACAGTTGACAGGGAAGCACACAGGTTTTCATGGCAGCGGCCGCATTTCCAACCCCCGATTCCGCACTTTGCCTCCGCACGCCGTTGGATGACAGGCACGGGTGGGGCTTTGCACTGCTGTTGGCGGTAGTCGCCACGCTATTTCTGCGCCCGGCTGACCTCATCCCGGCACTCCATGACTGGCCCATCTATCAGTTCCTGATTGTGGGCTGTTTAATCGTTTCCGCCCGTGCCACCATGCGACAGCTGAGATTTCGGCAGCTCGTTGAGCAACCTGTTGCCGCCTGCCTGTCTGTGGTCCTGTTGTCCGTGATCGTCTCACACCTTTCCCACGGATTCGTGTGGGGCGCCCGCATGTCGATGTATGAAGTCAGTAAGTTGCTGGCGATCTATCTCCTGATTACCGGGTTAGTCAATACACCTCGACGACTGGTCGTTTTTGTACGATGGTTGACCCTCGCGATCACGACCGTTGCGGTGCTCGCACTGCTGGACCGCGCTGGGTGGATTTCCATTGCCGCGTTGGAGCCAGTCAACAGCCGTGGTCCGAATGTGGAAGGTCAAACGATATTCATCGAGCGCATCCGCGGGACAGGAATCTTTCAGGACCCCAATGACTTCGGGTTGATTCTGGTTACCGGCTTCATACTCAGTGCGTCATTTCTTTTCAGGCCCCGCGCCGGATGGCCTCGGTACCTGTGGCTGATTCCAGGTTGTGTGCTGCTGACCACGCTGGCGCTGACGCATTCGCGAGGTGCATTGCTGTCTCTCTCGTGCGCCTTTCCCGCCGCCCTTGCCTATTGGCGTGGCTGGAAGTTGGGTCTATTCGCGCTGCTGGTTTTGCCTTTGTTAGCATTTTTCTTTTCCGCCCGCATGACCGATGTCAATGCAGTCGTGGTGGGAACAGGCCAAAGTCGAATTCAGATTTGGTCCGACAGCCTGACCATTTGGTGGCATTATCCGGTGTTTGGGATGGGAGAAGGTTTGTTGGCCGATGAACTTGGAGTGGTCGCGCACAATTCGTTCCTGCATTGCTACGCAGAATTAGGCCTGTTTGGCGGAACAGCTTTTCTTTCCTGTTTTTTGGTGGCAGGCCTGGGGCTCTGGTCGCTACGAGATGCAGACGTCGGCGACCTTGGGACCGAGCAGGCAGCTGCTAAGCGCCGTGAGTTCGCGCACCAGGGTGGGTTCATCTTCGCAGTGCTGGTGGCCTACGCAGCAGGCATAATGACGGTTTCGCGACAGTTCGTATCCCCCACCTACTTGATCCTGGGTGTAGCCACATCGGCACAGTCCCTGCTTTCCCCGAATGCGATGCGGCGGCCGGTTGGGAACCGCTTGTTAGTACTGATTTTATTGTCTAGTGCAGCCTATTTAGTGGGGATTTACCTGGTTATTCGCATTTTGGTCCGTTGGTAACAGCGGGAGCTGAATTTGTCATGAACTCTGATAACCGAGAAGTAGCATTCGGTAGCGCGGAAGCAGGATTCCTGGGTAGCGGTCCGCCGCGAGTGGCCGGGCGCGATCGGAAAAGCCCGCGAACGGCCGAGTGCGCGGCAAAACCTCCCGATCGGTGCCAGACGGCTATATCACAATCATTCAGCCGCGTTCCGGCTGGCAGTTGATCGACTGGCGCGAACTGTCAGCCCACCGTGACCTGTTCCGTTTCCTGGTCTGGCGGGAAATCAAAGTACGCTATGCGCAAAGCGCGATTGGCATTGGCTGGGCTGTGATTCAACCTGTGTTTTCCATGATTGTCTTCACCATCGTGTTTGGACGCCTCGCCAGAGTTTCGTCGGATGGCGCTCCTTATGCGGTGTTCAGCTTTGTCGCACTGGTCCCATGGATGTATTTCTCCAACGCCCTGACTGACGGCGTTAACAGTCTGATTTCCAACACCGACATGCTGCGGAAGATCTATTTTCCCCGCATGCTCATGCCGCTCTCGGCTGTCGCGGCCAGAATTCTCGACTTTGCCATCGCTTCGGTGGTGCTGTTCGGCCTGATGGCCTGGTACGGCATGGTGCCCAACTGGGGCGTGATCATGATCCCCTGGCTGCTGGCGCTGATGATCGTCACCGCCTCGGGGGTCGCGCTTTGGCTGACGGCGATGGCGGTCCAGTACCGCGACGTGAAGCACGCCATGAGTTTTGTCGTGCAGATCCTGATGTACTGCGCCCCGGTGGTGTATCCTGCCAGCCTGATCCCCCGGCAGTGCCAACTGCTGTACGCCTTGAATCCCATGGTAGGCGTGATTGAAGGTTTTCGAGCCGCACTCTTAGGGACGCGCGACATGCCTTGGGCGTTCTTGGCGGTGGGAACGGCCAGCGCCGCCGTCATTGCCGCATCGGGCTTGATCTATTTCAGAAACAAGGAGCGGCTGTTTGCCGACGTTGCGTAGCCTCGAATATGTCATTGACTCGTTGATCGCGTATCATGTCCCAGCCCATTATTTCAGTTGAAAACTTGAGCAAGGCCTTTCGGCTTGGCCAACAGGAAAAACCGCACGACACGCTCACCGGCAGGGTGAAGTCGCTGGCGCTGGCGCCGCTGCGCAATTTCCAAAACCTGCGCCGACTCGATACTTTCGCGAGTAACGGCAATGGCTCAAGTAACTTCCCGGGCCACGACTCCCAGGCAGATAACATTCTTTGGGCCTTGAAAGACGTATCGTTCGACGTGGCCGAGGGGGAAGTGGTGGGCATTATCGGCCGCAACGGCGCGGGCAAGAGCACGTTGCTGAAGGTGCTGTCGCAGGATCACCGAGCCGACGTCGGGGCGGGCGGTGATTCGAGGACGTGTCTCGAGTCTGCTGGAGGTCGGCACCGGCTTTCATCCGGAGCTCACTGGTCGCGACAACATCTACATGAACGGCACGATTCTCGGCATGACGAAACGCGAGATTGATCGGCAAGTTCGATGAGATTGTCGACTTTTCGGGCGTGGAGAAGTTTCTGGACACGCCTGTCAAACGTTACTCCTCCGGCATGCAAGTCCGACTCGCCTTCGCCGTCGCGGCCCATCTTGAGCCGGAAATTCTGATTGTCGACGAAGTTCTGGCCGTCGGGGACGCAGAGTTTCAAAAAAAATGCCTCGGCAAGATGCAAGAAGTGGCCACGAGTGGACGGACGGTTCTCTTCGTCAGTCACAACTTGGCCGCAGTGCAGGGACTCTGCAGTCTCGGAATTGTTTTGTCCGCAGGTGGCCTGCGGTACTTCGGGTCTGTCGGTGAGGCTACCGCCGAATACGCGAAGTCATCCACGACAGAAGAGAACCAACGGTGCGCTGATCTGTCAAATCGCCACAATGGGTACCTGCACGGCAAGACGATTATCCATTCCGTGTCGCTTTATGATGATGGCGGCCGTCCTTCTGACACGTTTTGGACGAGCCGCCCGATGCAGATCCGGATCGAACTTGATGGGTTTGACGAACATCCCGGTTCGCAAGTGGGCGTCATTTTCAAAACAGTGGGTGATCAATGGATTATGAACTTCAATACAGGCATGAGGCCACCAACAGCGAGGGAAGCGGCACAAAGACAGATAGCGATACTGGATATCCCGAATCTCCCGCTTGTCCCTGGGCAATATTGGCTCGACGTTAGCGTCGCTCAGAAATCTTCAGGTCGTTTGGACTATGTAAATCGTGCCATTTCGCTTTCTGTCGAACCGTATGATGTTTACGGCAGCGGCTACACTGTCGGAACCGGGGAAGGCATTGTGTACTTAGATGCGGTATGGAGCGTCACCGCCAATGATGGTCCTGTGGCCTCTCCTTGATAAAACTAAACCGGAAAGACGAATGTTCAGAGATATCGCCAAGAAGATCGTTCATCTCACGGCGAAGCGTGAGGTTAGCAGTTGGGACATTCCTGTTAATACGATGCAACATCGAATCGATGCTTTGGATCGAGCTATTCTGAACGTCAACATTTGCACACGTATTGAACGGGATACCACTGCCCGACGCGCGTCAGACACGCTTGTAGGGGATTACGCCGAATTCGGTGTTTATCGAGGCGAGACATTCGCTCACGTCGTCCGTCGTTCGTCACCTCTCATGCCGTTCATGCGTTTCTTTGCCTTCGATAGCTTTCAGGGACTGCCTGCACTAACGAGAGCCGACAAGAACGGAGAATTTTGGGAAGGTCAGTTTTCCTGTACTCGTCGCGACTTTGAACAAAATCTGGCTCGGCTGAGAGCGCACACATCGCGGGTACGGATCGTTGAGGGATGGTTTAAGGACACGTTGACGAATGAGACTGCGGTCGAACACTCCTTGGAATCTGTATCATTGGCCTTCATCGATTGTGATTTGTATGACTCGTGCGTTCCTGTCCTTGGCTTCCTGACGAAGAAGGTCCGACAAGGATCAGTGCTGCTATTTGATGACTGGCTAAATTTTCGTGGTAGCCGCGATCGTGGAGTTCAACTCGCCACACGAGAGTGGCTTGTCAAGAATCCGCACCTTTCTTTGTACCCCTGGTTCAGCTTCTGTCACCACGGTCATGCATTCATTGTGAACGACGAAAAATATGGGCACCAGCATGAGCGATGAGTTGAATCCACACACATTTGAATCCGCGATAAATCGGTGTGCCGACTGGGTGATGCGCCATTGGGATGATGTCTTGATTGGGTACTCCGAAGATGCGTCACCGAATGGAATGGCAACGGTATTTGCCGTTTGGCGCTGGAAGCGATGGACCGTCTTGACCTGCTTTCCAAGGAAAAGCAAGCTGCCCTGGTAGAGGCATTGTGGGAAAGACAATCATCGTCTGATGGGCTTTTTCGTTTTGGTGATTTTCGGCGATCGGAGCTTTTTGGGCGTAACCAAGGACACTCCGCGACATACTTACAGCTGCAGGGAACGTACTTTGCCATACACGCGCTAGATGCTCTTCAGGCGATTCCCAAATACCGGATCGAACTTGCGCAGAAACTCTCCGATATTGGGTATGTGAGGGGCTGGTTGAGTGCCGGGATGTGGTTCAATCCGTGGCTGCAAAGCAACTACGTCATGTTCGCTCTCGCGTTCTTGGAGTTGGAACACCGAGTCTATCGTAACAGACAGGCGTTGCGTGCGATGAGTGCCGCACTGCAATTCCTGGACGAGCGGCAGGATGCACAGAGCGGACTTTGGCAACCGGACGACGGTGAAAACATGGAGAATGCGGTATTCGCCGCATACCATTTCCTCCCGTATTACTTTTGGCTGGGGCGTTGTCCTGAGTTCAGCGAGCAAATTGTGGACTCGGTTCTCTCGGTACAAGGAGCGCATGGGGGCTTCGGAGCCAATCCAAGCGGAGCTTGTGAAGACCTTGACGCTATTCACACCCTGGCTTACATGCGGCTCGTTACCGACTATCGACACAGTGAGATTCAACATGCAGTGCGTCGATGCGCGAATCGCATCTTTGATCTCCAGAACGTAGATGGCGGATTTCCGAACTACCCAAAATGCCAACTGCGCAGGTCGCTCAAGCGACGGGTCGCGGAAGCGGTGTGGCTTGACAAGCTTCTTCGACGCCCCGCATATGTGCTGAAATCCCACTATAGTGGATGGGCAACACTCGTCGTAACTCGAGGTGGAAGCGATATGTGGGGAGCCTGGTTTCGGCCGCTCGCGCTGCGTCTTGCGTACGAGGTCTGTGGTGTCGACCTCGGCTCGGCCTGCGACTGCGGTTTTCGGCGTCTACCCGGCTTGGGTTGGCATGATCGCGCATTGATCGCGCAGACTGCGCCCGCACGAAAGGACATGGCTGGTGCAAAGTAGTCCCATTTCCCTTGTTGGGGTACGCGCAGGTGTGCATACGCGCACTGGCCAATCCATCTCGAATTCTTCCATCCAATCGTCCGCCCTGGCTGAATCTATTCTTTTGAGCCGCGGCACAATGTCAGGCTACATACGAATTGCGAACCATCTCTACCAAGACTCAGACCACAGTTACGAGACTGAGGCATGAACGATCTCATATACTCCGTTGTGCTTCCTGTTTACAACGGCATGCCATACTTGAAAGATGCCGTTGAGTCCGTGTTGCGGCAGACGTTGGACAAATTCGAGTTGATTGTTGTCGATGACGGTTCAACGGATGAAACGCCCAACTACGTGCGGTCGATCCAGGACCCGCGCGTCCGCTACGTGCGGACAGCCCATGCAGGTTTGGTGGACGCCCTAAACACCGGGATCACAATGGCTCGCTCACCGTGGATCGCTCGTATCGATGCTGATGATTTGGCCTTGCCTCAACGCCTCGAAAAGCAATGGGAATTTCTGCAAGCGAATCACGACCAAGTGTTACTGGGTTGCGGCTTCGACTTGATCGACGAGGATGGACGATGGCTAAGACCAACTTTGAATGTCGTGTCGGACCAGGCTGCGCGTTGGGCAATGTTATTCTTTAATCCTTTCCCCCATCCAGGGGCAGTGTTTCGACGCGACATCGCCAGATTTTGCGGCGGATATCGATCTGAATCGCCGGTAGCCCAGGATTTCGATCTTTGGACTCGATTGGCACACCATGGCCGGATCGGCAACCATCCGGAGATATTATGCCACAAGCGATGTACAACGCAGTCGATCACGTCCACTTCCAGCGAACGTCAGTGCTACTTTGCCGGCCTTGCGCTCCGGGAGTATGCCAAGTCATATCTACCCGATGTGAACTCAGATCATTTGGTGGAACTGAGCAAGTGGTATGTAGCCGGCGTTACTCCAACCCACGCGAGTGCGCGAAGACTTGCCGCGACCTTTTCGCTTTGCTGTGGCCATGTCAGGAACTCAGCGGACGAACATGTACATTCCATCGTTTGTCACGTGCAGCAGACGATGTACTACCGGTGCAGGCAGGTCGCGCGATCGTCGATTATCGCTCTCCCTCATGCGTGGCGGTGGCTCAGATTGGCGCAGCGTTTCGCCCCAAATGCAAGAGGACCGAGCCAGCAGCTTGCCGCTCGAGCGTGGCGGTCGATTCAGATCCGTAAACCGTCTTGAGCGGCCAAAGTTGGCGGGTAGCCAGAGATCGACGTCATGACGCATATCAAATCACAGCACACACCCGCACGCATTATTGAACTCGATGCTTTACGAGGGATGGCGGCAGTCGCGGTACTCATTTGCCATTTGCCACGAGGATTCTGGTTTGGTGAGACGGGTGTAGACCTGTTCTTCGTGCTTTCCGGCTTCTTGATCACGGGCATTATCTTGCGCAGTCTCAATCAGCCCAGATTTCTGCGTACCTTCTATTGGCGACGAAGTCTACGTATTTTCCCCATATATTACCTGGCGTTACTCGGCGCATTTGGCGTTAACTTAATCCGGTCCTCACCGGGGGACACTGCCGGTTTTCCATTTTATTTGCTTTATCTGCAGCACATTCATGAGTATTGGGGGAGTGCGACGCCTGCCACCGATATTTCATTGGGCCATACGTGGACATTGGCTATTGAAGAACAGTTTTACCTCTTTTGGCCGGTCGCACTCGTGCTGTCAAGAAGGTGGGTAACGCCGTGGCTTGTTGGGCTGTTCGTCGTCTTGCCAATTGCCTTACGCTACTTGGGATTGCCGCGAACGGTCTTGTTCGCCCACACCGACGGCCTGGCACTTGGTGCGCTGTTGGCCTGGATCATGCTTAAGACGGAGCAGGTGAAACAAAAGAAGAAAACGGCATGTTACGCTGGAATTGCGATAGCTGGCTTCATCGGTTATTGGGCGCTTTGGAAACTGACTTCCGCAAATGGTGACTTGACAGGGAAGAATTACCTGGCATTGAATCCAGCAATAAGCATCATTAGCGTTGCGTATTTTGGATTGATTGGCTTTATTGTTTGCATGTCAGGTAGCCCATCGCTGGCGGTACTCCGAAATAGGCACTTAGTAAGCATCGGGACAATTAGCTACGGCTTGTATCTGTATCATTGGATTATCTATGAGATCATTGATACCGTGATCAAGTTTGGCGGAAAAATGGGCGATCCGTTGTGGCTCGATGTGATCAAGGTTGGTGTGTCGTTTGCGGTTGCTATCGCCTCCTGGCGTTTCATCGAGCAACCAATTCTGCGTTTCAAAGATCACTATGATTACGACCGCGCAAGCATCGCTTTGAATCAACCAGCGTTTTCGACGATGGGGGGCGTCGGGCCTAATGACTAGAATCTGCATCGCCTCATCGGGATTGGGCCACGTGGCACGCGGGATTGAGGCGTGGGCCGATGATTTGGGGAAGGCGTTGGCGGGTCGGGGAGAAGATGTAATTCTCTGCAAAGGCGGCGGAAAGCCCGCGGCAGACTTCGAACGCGTCGTACCCTGCTGGACCCGCGAAGCCAATAAGACACTCAGGCTGCTCAAATGGATGCCTCGTCCACTCGGCTGGCGCATTGGCCTGGGGACCGGATATGGTGTGGAGCAAACCACGTTCGCTCGCAATCTGATCAAACTGCTGCAGGTCGAGAGGATCGATGTGCTCCACGTACAAGATCCGTACGTGGCGCTGCTCGTGCAGCAAGCGCATGAGAAAGGACGCTTGAATACGCGGACTATTCTGGCGCATGGAACCGAGGAGCCGTTTGAGTTTCAAGGCAAAATCACCTACTTGCAGCACCTGGCTCCTTGGCACTTGGAAGAAGCCCGTGAGCGTGGCTTTTTCAAAGATACCTGGACAGCCCTGCCTAACTTCGTCGACACCGATCATTTTCAGCCCGGCGCCGCGCGGCGTTGCTTAAGGAATTGAACATCCCACAAGACGGATTGGTTGTTCTGGCGACCGCAGCGATAAAGCGGCATCACAAGCGGGTCGACTATTTGGCCCGAGAGTTTTGCACGTTGCTCGACCGACATCATGACTTGCCGGCGTGGCTGGTCGTGGCGGGCGGTTGGGAGCCTCAGACGGAGGAAGTGATTGCCGAGGCCAAGCACTTACTGGGAGACAGAGTTCGGTTTCTGGTGCGGTTTCCCCGTCCGCGCATGGCGGAGTTGTACCGTGCGGCGGACGTCTTCACGCTGGGCAGTCTGAAGGAAATGATGCCCATCTCGCTGCTCGAGGCTTCGGCCAGCGGTTTGCCTTGTGTCGTGAATCAGCATCCTGTGATGCAGTGGATGATTGGCCCCGGCGGCGACGCGGCGGATCTATCTTGCGAAGGCCTTTGGGCCGACACATTAGCTCCGTTGTTACAGGATCGGCAACGACGACAGAAGTTAGGGCGACTGGCTCGCGCACATTGCCTGCAGAACTTCAGCCGCGATCGCGTCGTGGATCGGATCATCGATTACTACGACTTTGTGCTCAATCACGACAAGGCAACCTGGGGAGCGCCTCGCCCACGGAGCCGGAAAGGCGACACAAGCAAATCTGGCAACCGCAAACAGTAGCGTGGCCACGACCAGTGTGATCATTCGGGCGTACAAGGCGGAACAGACGATTCGCCACGCGGTTGACAGTGTTCGCCTCGAAACCGTTCCGCCCGCGGAGATTGTTGTTGTTTTGTGCTGGTGGCGCCCATCGTTCCGACGAGCCTGGTTGCCATCGCGCCGCGGTTACTTGCTGATCGCTGCGGGATCATTCAAAACATCGGATTAAGGCTCACAACCATGTGTGGTATTGCTGGAATCCTTCGATGGGACGAGCTGTCTCCGGAAACCGCTACCTTGGATCGCCTCAGCGCACGAATCGCGCACCGGGGGCCGGATGATGCGGGGATCATGACCAGCGGTCCGGTCGCGTTCGCTCACCGGAGATTGAGTATCCTGGACCTGAGTTTCGCGGGGCACCAGCCAATGCGGGCGGTGGATGGTTCCGCCGTAGTAGCTTACAACGGTGAAATCTACAACTACGTCGACCTACGCAATTGCCTTGCATCGGAGGGAGTCACTTTTCGTTCGACCGGGGACACGGAGGTGTTACTCAAGGCGTGCCAGGCTTGGGGCGTGGTTGAGGCTTCGAAAAGATTTAACGGCATGTTTGCTTTCGCTTTTTGGGATGAAAGGAACCGCAGACTGTGGCTCGTGCGGGATCGAACCGGCATCAAGCCGTTGTATTACCATTGTGATCCGCAACGGGTTATTTTTGCGTCGGAAGTCAAATCGCTATTGGGTGAGATCAGGCCCGAGCTGGACGAGAGCTCGCTGCTTGCGCTGCTGATGGAAGGGCCATTGCAGGAGCCACACACCCTGTTTCGCGAAGTCCACGCGGTCGAGGCGGGAGCCGCCCTCTGCTTCACAGCGGACGGTCACCACTCATTGCAGCGATTTGTGTCGCTCGAAGAACTGATCGATCCAGATCTGTACCGGGAACTGAATGGAAAAACGGACAAGGAGATCATCGAGCTCTTTGATCAACTCGTCAGCAACAGCGTCCGATTGCATCTCGCCAGCGATGCCGAGCTTGCGACCATGGCCAGCGGCGGACTTGATTCCAATCTCGTTTCGTGTGTGGCCAACGGTTACCAGGCAGACTTGAACGCGTATCATGCCGACGTCGTCGGTCGCCTGAGTGAACTTCGTTACGCTGAAGCGCTGACCACTCACACATCACAGTCCTTGCGTGTCGTCCACCTGACTGCCGATACGTTTTTGCGGCACCTGGTGCAAGTGACGTACATCAACGAATGTCCGATCGCACAACATCCCAACACCGTTCCGTTTTACCTGGTTTGCCGTCTGGCGGCCGACGAAGGGGTCAAGGTCATGTTAACGGGAGAAGGCGCGGACGAGCTTTTCGGGGGATATCCGGTGTTCCGGTCACTGGCACGTCGCCGCCACATCGTCCGCCTTCGCGAGAGGGCGATATTTGCCCTGAACCGAATTGGGCTTGGACGCGTTGGTCGCTTTGCCCGCTGGTTGACCGATGCCGACAGCCATTGGGGATTCAATTCGCGTGCCTTTTCCGTTGTGACCCGTGGTCGGTGGCTCGAACGCATCGAACGAGCTCGTGAAGCGTATTCGTTTGTGCGGGATCCGCTGGAGCGCGAGTATCAGGCAGACTTGTTCGGGTATCTGCACAGCTACCTGCAGTCAATTCTCTGGCGGAATGACCGAATGGGTATGGCGGTGGGACTTGAAAGTCGGGTCCCTTACCTGGAAAACGAGCTGATTCGCCACGCGCTCAATCTGCCTTGGCGTTTCAAGCGTCGTGGCGGCATTCACAAATGGGTTCTTCGCCAAGTGGCTGCCAGGCGGCTGCCCAGTCTGCTCAGCGGGCGTGCCAAGCAGGGCTTCCCGGTCGAAGCCGCCCAGTACGCCTCTGCGACGTCCGATTTCTATGCCGATGGCTTTTTGGAGCATCGGTTCCGGATGGGACGCAAGCAACGCGAAACGCTCGATGGAGCCTTCCCCGACTTGCGATTCCCGCTCTTGGCGACGGAATGTTGGGGCAGATTGTTTTTCATGGGCGACGAACCAGAGTCTCTGGCACAGGCGCTGGTTGGCGGCAAATCTTCCTAGGCCCAGACTCCAGGGCAGTGTCGCCTCTGCTGGAAACCACGTCGAAGCCATAAGGAACGACGCCCCTCGCTGTAAAGCCCCATCGCACAAGTACTTGCAACCGCCAATGTGGGCGCGCATCCGTAGCATCCGCGGCGCGCGACGCACCACCGGCCGCCGTTGCGGAAGGTTGCGGATGGGAGCAATAACTCGGCGTTTGTCGGTCGGTTTCGCGTTTTGCATTCGGAGAATACATCAATCCTGACGATTAAAGAGGAAATGCGTTCTCGCGACTGTAGGTAAATGCAAGACCCTGAATTCCTGTTTGCGATCCATGACTGAACCGTCGATCAGTGTGGTCATTC
Source organism: uncultured Planctomycetota bacterium (assembly GCA_963700575.1). Taxonomy (GTDB): domain Bacteria; phylum Planctomycetota; class Planctomycetia; order Pirellulales; family Pirellulaceae; genus JAJRVM01. The sequence continues at coordinate 40,947 of CAVOYC010000028.1, forward strand.
CGGCTTTTCGCGCCGAGAGTACGATCCAACGAGCAATAGATAGCGTTCTTGCTCAGACGAAGCCGGCGAGTGAAATCATCGTGGTCGACGACGGTAGCCCGGATAACCAGGCTGCCATCGTCTCGCAGTACGGCCCACCGGTTATTCTGCTGCGGCAAGCGAACGGCAAGACAGCTGTCGCCAGAAACACAGGCATCGAGTGCGCGACGGGTGATTTCGTCGCCTTCTTGGATGCAGATGACTACTGGGAGCCGGAGAAGCTGGAGCGGCAACTGGCTGTGTTCGCTACCCATCGAGAAGTGGGTGTTGTCGCCAGTCGCTACTACTGCCAGGAGCCCCATGGAATTCGAGAGATCAACAAGACGAAGACAAGTTCCTGGTATGACAAAGTTCGGCGTGAGTCGAACGCGAAAGCCTTTTTTTTGGGAACGATGTTGTGGACAGGAACCGTCATGGTCAGACGTAACCTGTTGGAAAAGGAACGATTTGTTTCGGGGCTGGAACCAGCCGAAGACCGCGATTTGTGGATTCGGCTGGCGGCGCAGACCGCGGTCTATGTGCTCTCGCAACCGCTGGCGACGGCGGTGCTGGAGGCTGGGAGCATTTCGCGTGTCGATATTGCCAACGATTGCACGCGAATGCTGGAGGTTGTGCAGCGTCATCGGCAGCTGCTGGGAGTGTTTTCACTGCTGTGTTGGCGTTCTTACATCTGGTATCGGTGGGCTGCCATGGAACCGGTACCATGGATCGCCTTGCCGTTATTAATGCGCTCATTTTCTAATTGGCCTGCCCCCTTGGTTGGCATGCCGGTGATGCAATCCTGGGGTCGTTATCGACGTCTGGTTGTCTTACTCAAGCAGCTTTTGCGCGGTTTGCGGCTCATGAACGGTATGCGGGGGACACCATGAGTATCACCGTTTCCAGGTGGACAAGACGTGGTGGAAGGCATCTTCCGAAGCTAATTGCAAAGAGGTTGCTGCAGTGGCACTTGCCGGTGGGACCATTGAATCGCCCTCTCTTCGGTGCGCTCTACCAATTGCACGTCGCGGCACGAGTTTCCATGGGTTGGTCACTTCGCTTCATCTGGTATGAGCCGCTATGGCGCAGTCAGTGCCGCGTGATAGGCGAGCGATTTCAGATGGAACAGCTCCCGTACATGATCGGATGTGGAGAGATTGTGATCGGCAACGACGTATCGTTCTCCGGAAAACCTTCCTTTGTATTCAGCTCTCGACACTCGCAGAGACCGCAACTCTCGATCGGGCACGGCTCCTTCTTGGGTCACAATTGTGCGTTGACGATCGCAAAACAGATAAAGATCGGCAACCATTGCCTGATCGCCGCCGGAGTGCGAATCACGGATTTTGACGGACATCCACTCGGCGCCGACGAGCGCCGAGCCGGTGGGATATTCGCCGCCGATACCGTTCTGCCGGTGATCATTGGGGACGATGTGTGGATAGGCCACGGGGCAGTCATCCTGAAGGGCGTCAATGTCGGCGATCGAGCCATCATTGGGGCCCGCGCCGTCGTGACACGCGACGTACCAGCCGACACTGTTGTCGCCGGCAATCCGGCTCGGGTCATCAAGAGCTTGATGAAAGAGATTGCACAATCCGCGTGAGACGAGTGTTCCAACATGCGCGACCAGGCCCCACCAGCAAACGCCTTTCCGCCGAGGATAAATCGAACTGCGCGCGCTGCCGATAGCAGCCTGGCAGCAACCGCGCTTGGCAGATCACCAGGAACCGCACGCCGGGCGCGTATTGTCCATGTTGCGCTGGGAACAGACATCGGTGGAATGGAAAAGCTCCTGGTGGAGTTCGCCAGATTCACGGACCGCAAGCGATTCGACTTGGTGTTCGTGTCGCTGGAAGAGCGGGGCCAACTTGCCGCGGAAATCGAGAACCTGCAATGGCCTTTGTATGCACTCGGCAAACCACCGGGACTGAAGCCGGGGCTGGTGCTGAAACTGGCGCGGCGATTGCGGGAGCTGCGTCCGAGTGTCGTGCATACGCATAACACTTCGGCCTTTCTTTACGGCGCCATGGCAGCTACACTAGCTCGTGTACCGAGAATTATTCACACGCGACATGGCCAGGGATTCGGGGCTTCAGTCCGCGAGACTTGGATGTTTCGTATCCTTTCCAAACTCGCTCATCGCGTGGTCAGTGTGTCCGAGGATGCACGACAACTGACCATTGCCGAGGGAATCCCTGCCGAACGCACCTGCCTGATTCGCAATGGCGTCGATCTTTCGCGCTTTCCCTACGCGGGTCCCAATGCAGTCGGCCCAGCGCTGCTGGTGGCCAGGCTAAGTCCTGAAAAGGATGTTGCCACATTGATCCATGCAGTGAAGCATGCCTCGCGAATACTCAAATCCGAGCGGACTGCATTGACTCTAGAGATCGCCGGCGATGGAGTCACTCGTCCGCAGCTGGAATCGTTGTCGCGGTCACTGGGGCTGGGCGACTCGATTCGGTTTCTCGGCGAGCGAAACGATATACCCTCGCTGCTGGCCAAGGCCTCGATGTTTGTGCTGCCATCGCTGACGGAAGGGATCTCCCTGACTTTGCTGGAGGCGATGGCACGAGGCCTTCCCGTGGTGGCCACACGCATCGGCGGGAACCCGGAAGTTGTCTTGGACGGAAGAACGGGGTTCCTGGTACCCGCTCGGAATCCTGAAGCACTTGCCTCGGCCATGGTACGCCTTCATCAGCATCCGACGCTGGCAAAGCACATGGGCTGGCTCGGCAGGCAGCGGGTCGAGCAAGAGTTCTCCGTTGCTGACATGATCCGACGATACGAGCAGCGATACGTTGATGAGGCCCAGCCATGATGGAGGGAGCCTATCGACGATTCATCATCCCCGGCTTTGAATCCGTACTGAAACGGCGCAAGACGTTTCGCTTCTGGCAGGAACTCGAGGAAAGCCAGTGGTGGTCGCGAGAGGAGTTGGAGGCCTTGCAGCTGCGGAGGCTGCGTACGCTCATCGAGTACTGCTTCGAACATTCACCCTACTACCACCAGTTGTGGACTGCGCGGGGTTTGAGCCTTCGGGTCTTGCAGTCACTGGCGGACATTCACCAATGGCCCGTGACTTCTCGGGAAGTGATGCGCGATCATTCGGATCGAGATTCGATCAATAGTGCCGGGCATGCAAATCGTGACGAAATCAACGGGTGGGTCGAGCGGCGTGCCACTGCGGTTTGTGATTGACCGCGAAGCCAATGACCGCCGGATGGGGGCCGCTTATCGCGGTTACGCGTGGGCCGGCGCGGCCCCCGGCACCAGACAAACGCATCTCTGGGGTGTCACGCTCGGGAGTCCATCGCGTCTTCGTCGCTGGAAAGAGTATCTCTATTCACGATATCTTTATCGCCGAGACATGCTCAACAGTTTTGACTTGAGCGACGCTTCCATCCCGCAGTTTCTTGAGCGCATTCATCGCTTCCAGCCAGACGTTCTGGTTGCCTACACCAATCCTCTCTACATGTTCGCTCGCACCATCGAAGAACATGGCCTGCGTGCCTATCATCCCCAGGCAATTATCGTTGGTGCGGAAAAGCTCCATGACTTCCAGCGCGAAGTGCTCGAACGCGTCTTTGCCGCGCCGGTATTCGAGACGTATGGCTCGCGCGAGTTCACTCTGATCGGAGCGGAGTGTGAACAGCATGCGGGTCTGCATCTGACGATGGAAAATCTGCTCGTCGAGGTGGTGGATGACGAGGGCGTTCCGACACCCGTTGGCCAGGAAGGTCACGTCGTCGTCACTGATCTGTTCAACGTAGCGATGCCTTTCGTGCGTTACGCGATTGGCGATCGCGCAATCTCGGGCTTTGGATCGTGCTCTTGCGGTCGCGGCCTGCCGCTGATGAAAAAGGTGGTTGGGCGGCAACTCGACACACTCGTTACGGCTGATGGCCATCGTTTGGCCGGAGAGTTCTTTCCGCACCTGCTGAAGGATTATGCTGCTATACGCCAGTTTCAAGTGGTCCAACTCGAAAGTGATCTCGTTGAACTGAAACTGGTCGTCGACAGCCGCTGGCGGCAAGACGCGCGAGAATCTCTCCGCAGAGAAATCCAGCAAGTCGGTAGGGGATTCTACGCGTTTGTTGATCAACGAAGTAGACAAGATTCCGCTTACAGCCATGGGCAAGTCTCGTGTTGTCGTAGGGCAGACGAGTGCGCGTGAACGTGGAAGATAGCGCTCGGTGGATGAGGAAGCGTGCCGATGAACCGGTGCTCTCTCATCGCAGATCAAATTCATCATGTCCTAGGGATCGGGGGAAAAATAACTCCACCTAGTTCCCTCGCCCCTTTGGGGAGAGGGTAGGGTGAGGGACTAGCAAATCTGGAAGTTATTTTTCCCCGGTTCCTAGTAGATAAGAACTGAAATATCGATTCCACAATTGTCGGGGCAGGTTCAGGAGGCGATCATCGCCCCGCGCTTGTGGAGCCGTCATGGAACAGACATCGGACGATGGGCAAGAAATTGTGACAGGATGCTCAATACAAAGGCTGAAACGGCAGGAAGCCATGAAGGTTCTATTGATCACGACAACCTACCCTACGCCCGCGCGTCCTCGACAGGGAGCTTTCAACCAGGTTCTCGTAGAGGCACTTTGTGCCAGGCATGATGTTCGCGTGATCGCCCCGATTCCGTGGACGCAAGCCTTCTGCGGTACCGCCACTGCTTCCTGCTGTTCGCGAACACTCCATCCGACTTACTACTATCCGCCCAGGGTCTTTCGAGAGTACTATCACCATTTCTATTGGCGGTCGATTCGCTCGTCGATCCAGCGTTTAGAACGGGAGTTCAAGCCGGATATCGTGATGGGATACTGGCTGCATCCCGACGGAGCGGCAGCGGTCCGTGCGGCTGAACGGTATCGTGTACCGTCGATCGTGATGTCCGGAGGCACCGACTTGAGATTGCTGCCTCGCCAGACACGTCGACAGAGGGCAATCGCGCGAGTTCTCGCAAGGGCCGATCGGCTGGTCGTCTTCAGTCGCGAACTGGCTGCCCAAGCGGATCGTTTAGGCGTTGCGCCGGGTGTGGTGGATGTGGTTTATCGTGGCGTAAACCGGGAATGTTTCTATCCGGCAGATCAAGCGGTGGTGCGCACGATGTGCGGTGAAGCCCCGAGTTCTGTCGTAGTTTTCTGGGCTGGCCGATTCGAACTCGTCAAGAATCCCACCATGCTTCTTCACGCCGCCGTGCACTGGAAGCGTGAATGGAGCCATCGGCTACGTGTGATCTTGGCCGGTGACGGGCCATTGCGAAATCGCCTTTGTCAGCTCCGCAGACAACTCGATCTGGAAGACGTGGTCTTGTTCGCAGGTAATTTGACTCAGAGCGAATTGGCACTCCGTTACAACGCGGCGGATGTTACCGTGCTGACCAGCCACAGCGAGGGCATTCCGAATGTCTTGTTGGAATCGATCGCTTGCGGAACACCCTTTGTGGCAACCGACGTTGGTGGTGTTGCAGAGATCGCCACGCCAGGAATCGATCACCTGGTTCCGGCTGACGACGTTAACGCCATGACTGACGCGGTCATCCAGCACGTGCGCACGGCGCCCGAAGGTCGAAGAGCTTTTGTGCCAACCGATCTTGTTGGCATGGCAGATCAGTTTGATGCCGTCATGGCGCGCGTAACAGCGGCCGTACCAGGTCCCGCGCGGAGGGCGGCCTGGGACCTCCATCCAACGTCACACGTCCCGACGGTCCACCAAGCATTCCAGGAGCCGGCTGGTTGATGAATGCTCGTGAAACATCATTTCTCGACAAGTTGTCCGCGGATCATGCATCGGTCATGTCGAATCGAGCGGGCGCCGCATGGCGTGGCGTTCGCTCAGGACGCGATGTGGAGCGACGCGTGCTCTTTATCAGCTACGCGTTTCCGCCGACCGGCGGAGGTGGCGTGCAGCGTGCTGTCAAGTTTGCGAAATACCTGTCATGTTACGGTTGGCGACCAACCATTCTAACCGTTGCGAATCCCTCCGTTCCCATTCAGGATCACGACCTCGCGGGGGACCTTGATCCACGTACAAAGATCGTACGAGCCAGGACCTGGGAGCCTGGCTACGGAGTGAAAAAACAATTGACACGTACCGGTCGTCGCAGGCGAGCATCGATTCGCACCTTGCTTCGAAAACTGGGCATGAAGCTGTTACAGCCGGATCCACAAGTTCTCTGGAATCCGTCTGCCTTCCGCGAGGCTGTCTGTGCATTGCGGACGCAGTCTCACGATGCAGTCTTTGTCACCGGTCCGCCGTTCTCGTCATTCCTGCTTGGCTGCAAGTTGAAGAAGCGATTTGGCATTCCACTGGTCCTCGATTTCCGAGACGAATGGATGCTTGTCAGTCAATACCTGGAAAATTATCAACTTCGCGGTCTCGCTTATCAACGTCAACTTGCCATGATGCGAAAGGCGCTCCAAGCTGCAAATGCAGTTGTCGCAACGACGCAGGCTAGCGCCGCGAAATTGGCGAGTTTCTGTCGTGAAGCGAAGAGCACGGCAACGGTTTCCTGTATCTATAACGGCTTCGACCCAGATGACCTGAGTGATCTGTTCAGTTCGCATTCTGCATCCCCCAAGCTGAGAATCGTTTACACGGGAACACTCTGGCAGTTGACCGATATTAGCCCCTTTGTCTCGGCGCTCGAATCACTCGCGCGGACTGCAGCGGATCGAGCGGCAAGAGTCGAATTGACCGTGGCGGGACGGCGCACTTCTGAGCAGGATGCCGTCCTCGAAAGACTGAGCGGCACAGGGGTGTCAGTGGTGCGATGCGATTACGTGCCACACAGCCAGTCGCTTAGACTTGCTTCCGCTGCAGATCTGTTGCTTCTATTGCTGGCTGACCAGCCGGGGGCGGAGCGAGTTGTGCCGGCTAAATTGTTTGAATACCTGGCGCTGCAGAAGCCCATTTTGGCCATTAGTCCCGAAGGTGAGACCAATGAGCTGCTACGTACCCATGGGCAATCCCACGTATTCCAGCCTGCCGAGGTTGAGAGAGTTGCCCGCTGGCTGGAGACACAACTCGACGACCGGAAAGAACCCGGGAGGTCCCGGGGCGTCGCATCTGGTACACCGGTCGCCCCATCGCTGCTGGCTCGGTTTTCTCGGCCGAGCCTTGCGGGCGAACTGGCGGACGTGCTTCACCGCTGCGTCGCAGCCGGCGAGCCCGGGTAATTCGCGTGGAGGGTAGAGGCTCGTAGGGTGGGTCGAGCAAGCCGTGCTGCTGGTGGGTCTTCGCGGGCTCGTTTTCTGCCCGCACAAACAGGGACTGTTGCTGGGGAGTTGATCGGCTTGTGAAGACCCACCGACACTTTGGGCGAGCCTGACCCGCCCTACGTGAATAATCCGGTCTAGCTGTTTCATGCGGCAAACCGGCCTCCAGGTTCGTTCGGAGGATGTACCCCGAGACGTTGTGCGTTCACAACGCCCATCAAAATCCGAACTCTTCCGTGCAATTCCAGGCTGGCTCCGCAAATCGAAATGTCGAAATCGCTTCTGGCCAGCCGATCTAGACGATGTAACCGGTTGATCGTTGTCGTTGAGCCCGCTGGAACCACTACTTCTTGCCCGACGAGCACTGTTGGCTCAATTTACGGGAGGCCTACGGTGCATACCGCTTTAGTCATCCTTTTCTGGTCCTCTTTCGCCAGTCTCTGCTTCAGCTATTTGGGCTACCCGATACTGGTGTTCCTGGCGTCCCGCCGTCATTCAGCGACGCGTCGATGTCATGTGGAGCCTTCCGACGAGGGTCTGCCGCACGTGACCGTCCTCATTGCGGCTTACAATGCCGAGCACCATATTGGCGCAAGAATCGACAACATACTCGCCTGCGACTATCCGCAAGATCGGCTCAACATTGTTGTGGCCTCGGACGGCAGCACCGACGCCACGGTTCAAGTTGTCCAGGGATTCCGCCAGGCTCACATCCGTGCGATTGCCTTTTCGCAACGACGTGGCAAGGCCATGACGCTTGTGGACGCGGTCCATCATGTACAGACTGACGTCATCGTGTTTACCGATGCTTCAAGTCAATTCGATCGAAACTCGATTCGACAACTCACCCGACATTTTGTTGATCCGCAGGTCGGACTGGCGACGGGCAAAGTCGCGGTCGTGGACGAACATGGATTGCCATTGGAATCGCTTTATTGGCGAAGCGAGATGATGGTGCGCCGCTCGGAGGCGCAACTGGGAATCATGCTCGGTGCGAGCGGGGCTATCTATGCCATTCGGCGGCGGCTGTTCGTGGAACCTAAATGCCCCGTGATCAATGATGATCTTGTCCTGCCGATGCTGGCGCACCTGCGGCATGGTTGCGCGTTCGTCTTCGATGAAACTGCGAAAGCCTACGCGCTGAGTACCGGCGGCTTGGCCGGCGAGTTTCGGCGCCGTTGCCGCATTGGAGCGGGCGCCTTCCAGTGTTTGCCGGTATTGCGTGAGATGCTGCAATGGCAGCATACAAAACAGTTGTTTGCGTTTGGTTCGCACAAGCTGTTGCGCTGGATCTGTCCTTTCTTGCTGGTTGCCCTGATCGCGTCCAATCTGTCCTTGGTGTCTTTCCCAAGCTACAGATTGTTCATTTGGCTGCAGGCTGCTGCCTATCTGTTGGCGATCCTTGGGTTATTTGCGCCGGAGCGCGGACACGTGGCACGCGTCGCACGCATTGCTTCCGCTTTCCTGGTGATGAATTTAGCGCTTCTGACCGGATTTGTCCGCTGGGTCGTCGATCCTCATAATGTGATCTGGAATCCTACGCCGCGGCGCATCCTCGAGGCGGCGCCACTCATTCGGCCCGACCTGTAGTGCGCGGATGTCGACTTGACCGTGCATGGCAGAATAGTCACTGACACTCAACTGATGGGACCACCGACCAGATGTTGCGATTGAAAGGAATGGAGCCGGGCACGTTCGCACGTGCCGTCATGACCGGTTGGCGAACAGTTCCCAGCCCGACGCATGTGTTTGTCTGCGTGGCTGATCACTTCGAGCCAGAATGGCAATCCGCGTCTCTGGCCAAGCAGCGGGAGCGAGTGTCTCGATGGGTGACGGATTACCGTCGTTCGGTCGAACCATTCAGTGATTCTCGTGGTCGTCCGCCGCAACACACCTTTTTCTTTCCGGTGGAACGCTATCGGGCTGAATTACTAGACCGCCTCATGCAACTTGTCCGTTCCGGATATGGCGATATTGAAGTCCACTTGCATCATGATGACGATAACGCAGAAAGACTGAGGGATTTTCTGCTCAAGTCGGTCGAGCGTCTGCACGATCGACACGGCCTGCTCAGTGCAGATTCTTCTGGGCAACTTCGATACGGATTCATTCACGGCAATTGGGCGTTGAACAACTCGCATCCGGATGGCCGCTGGTGCGGTGTTAACAATGAGCTGACGGTTTTGCGTGAAACAGGGTGCTATGCTGACTTCACGATGCCCGCTGCTCCCGATCTTGCGCAAACTCGTACGATCAATAGCATTTATTATGCGGTGGATGATCCTCATCGCCCCAAATCTCACGACACAGGAATACCGGCAGCGGTCGGGGGCAGACCAGCGGCTCAGCGGGTTGCTGATGATTCAGGGCCCGTTGCTCATTACGCGGCCGCGCCCCTGGGCTAAACCGCGTGTAGAGAACGGTAATCTTGCTGGCTCACAACCGCCGACAGCACATCGCTTATTCGATTGGTTGAGAGCCGGCGTGACGGTGAAGGGCCAGGATAAATGGTCGTTTGTCAAGCTGCACACGCACGGCGCCCAGGAAAATAATGCCGCCGTCCTGTTGGGACCGGCAATGAGTCAGTTACACCGGGCACTGCGTGAGTTGTCGGCGCATCAGGGTTTTCAATTCTACTACGTCACAGCGCGTGAGATGGCCCAATTGGTGATGCAAGCTGAAAACAACCTTCCCGCTCCCGATTTTGACCGCCTCGGTTGGAATTAGCGCCTCGTCCACTCTGACGAATTGGGGTGAAGCACCGCCTCGGTACCGCGCCCGCTGAGTGAGCTGACACAAAGAGGTCTTCCGGCCGAGAAGTTGTCAAAGTAACCTGGAGCTATCGCGTGAACCGTTGGCAATCGTGTGTCGTTCGCACCACGTCATCCGTCGTGGAGAAGAGAGGGCACGAATGCGCGCCAGGAGTGCAACCGCCGGTGTCAATGGAAATGTTTGGGAAGTGAGAGATGTGGGGCTCGAGCTCGCCGGGACTTGCCGGCTCGCGTCGGCGAACGAACGTTGACACGGCGCTTGGGAGCGGACGGACGGCACCGGGATTCCCGGTGTCGTTGGGTGTTTTCGGGTCAGCTCTCCACTTGCTTATCAGCTGTCGTGCGATGTGAGGAATGGTAGTCACCAGGATCTTCGCATCTTGAATAGCACTCATAGTCCTGATGTATTCCAGGTCCAGCATGACTTTGCGCTGCACGTCCGCCAACGACTGGTCGTACCCCAAATGCAATTGTGCCAGGCCCGTAATACCGGGTCGCACCTTCAGTCGTTCTCGGTAACAAGGCAATTTCCGGGCCAACTCACGCACAAATTCGGGGCGTTCGGGACGAGGGCCAATCAGATTCATGTCGCCGGCCAAGACGTTGAAGAACTGTGGGAGTTCATCCAGGTGAGAACATCTCAGCCAGCGGCCGAGTGGTGTGACTCGTGGGTCGGTGGCACTGCTCCAAACTGCTCCTGTCGCATTCTCGGCGTTCCGGCACATCGTGCGAAATTTCCATATTCGAAACGCCCGCCCATTTTTCCCGACTCGTGTTTGGCGGTAAAAAATCGGCCGACCATCAAGGATGAGAATCGCCAGACCTACCAACAGCATGAGCGGCAGTGCTACGACCATGAGAATGGCGGTTATCATGCGATCAACGGCGGACTTCAGTGCGAAGTATGGTGCACATTCACCTGCAAGTAACGTCGATCGGTCATTCGCTTCATTCGCGACAGCGTGGTCGCGAGGCACCGCGGGCAGGTGAAACTGAAATTCACGCACCGGAGTTGCGACCGAGTGCAGTATGAACGGGCTGGAAGCTTCGCACAAATCGTTCATGAAGCAAACTCCCTGTCCGGTGTGGGTCTGGTTGGTGGCTCAGTTCCGTGAGACGTGCTTTGATTTAACTCTTGTTGCATGGCGGCAATACTTTCGCGCAGGCTTTCTTCGGTCGCTTCTTCGGTCCCCGTGGCTTGGCGCGTCGTACCTTGACGATCGAACCTCAATTCCAAGGTTGCCGAGCGTCTTCCTGAATGCAGTATGGATCCCAAAACAGCGATTCCAGCCTCAACCGCGACTTGTTCACTGGCCGCCAGCTGATTCCAACGGCTCGTTCCATAGAATACTGCGAGCACCGTCTGGTCGACTTGCGATGCCAATAACAGACTCTCCGCGGACGACATCACCGCCGGTCCGTTGACGACGATCGCGTCGTAGTCGTTGCGCAAGGCTCGCAGCACCGACTGAAAGGTCTGCGGATCGATCCAAGAGGCTCCTTCCTGGCTGCGGCCCAATGGCAAGAAGTCGAGACCTTCCTCGGCAGTAGGAATGACGTATTGACGCGGGGGTCATCTGATCCGAGCAGACTTGGAGCAGGCCCGGGAGATGGTCGGCGCCCAACTGCCGGCTCAGGCGAGGTCCGCTCGTATCACAATCAATGAGCAGCGTTCGGCGCCGAAAAATCCTAAACGCTCGTGCAAGATCGAGTGAGACGAGATGTCGAGGTTCGCCGGCCGAGGCGCTCGAGACCATCAAGCTCGGAATCGTCCTGCCATTCTTGTTGGGCAACATCAGTCTTGCTGCTGCCTCGTAAGCCCCACTCACCGGGTCGCTCTTCTTTCTTCGAATGTCCTTTGCCGAAACGCTAGTCGCTCCAAAAACCGGACGCGCGGAATGAGATCTCACGTCGTCGCCGTACCGCACGCGGCAACTCTGCCATTCGAAACAACCGACCCCGATGATCGCGATCAACCAACCGACTCCAGCCGTGGCTCCGGCCGCCTTCAGCTGCCGTCCGTGATTTGCGTGGCTAGGAAGCTCTGCCAACTCAATCAGTGTGACGCGCGGTTGAGATTGGCTCTCAATCTTGAACTCCTCCAGCGACCGCGACAGACCGTCGGCCAGTCGCGTCTGACGGTCGACTGCGTGGCGCGACATTTCCAGTTGGACGCCATTCTTCTCGTCTGTTCTTACGATCGTCGTGTCAATCTCTTCCATTCTGCTATGCAGGAACTCTTTTTCCGCCTGATTGAGCTCGATTTGTTTCCGCAGCTGCACCAGGCTGCTGTCCGTTGCGATTCGATGTTGTTCGCGGGATTCTTCACGCAATTGCGGCCTGAGATCGCTCATGATCTTTTCAAGATCTGCCACAAAGAACTCACGGTCTTCGTTCAGTCGCGTGAGTCTCGGGGAATCATCGCGAGCGATGACTTCCCGCATCTGCTGAATCTGTGAATCGATCGTGGCAATTCGTTCTCGAGCAGCCACAACATCAGGGTGATGCTATAGAAGTTTTTCTGTTGCCTCGTCGAATGTCTTTTCCTCGTCCGCCATTCGCAGTTGCTCTTCAGTCAGCAAGCTCTGCAGTTCGTTGCCTCGCAATTGTGCTGCACGCAACTGCTGTGCGTATTCGCGATACGCCTGGAGTTGAATCTCGTCGCGAATGGTCAACGACTGCGAGTTGTCCGAGCCAATCTCGCTCGCAACATGGTTCAATTCTGCCCATAACTCGTCGAGTCGACGATCGGCCTCGGGAGCCGCTCGTTCAAGTTCCTCAAGCCTCCGCTGCCGATCCGAAGCCGAACGGTGAGTAATCTTTTCCAGATAGGCACGTGTGACTGCATTACAGAGAGCCTGGCAAACGTGTGGCGAAGGATGCAGCACAGAAATGCTCATGATCTCCGCGCCAGGCTTGAATGTCGACGTGCAGCAAAGTTCCTCAGCCAATCGATTGCGTCGTGGGAGGGAATATGCTGCGACAGGGACTGGACTTGCTTGTCACTTAGCGCTGCCGCAAGCACTTGCGGAGAAAGTACCAGTTGCTCCTGTGCGCGGACGAAGGCGGCATCATCCGCCCTCGAAGTTTGGGGAGTGAAAACGACCTCTTGATGCTGTCGCACTCGCACCAGGCTCTCGGCCTTGTAGGGCGCATCGATCCATTGCCACGAAAGAGTCACCAAGGCAGCGGAAACGACAGCACCGAGAAACGCGGTCAGTATCAGATGGTGCCGACAGGCGAGTACCAACTCGCTGAATTCTGGAATTCCACGACGTGTCGAGAGCGGCTGAGCGCGGCTTTCGAAGCGCACTGGGTCCGCAATGGCGATGTCACCAAGTCCCCGGGACTCGGTCTGCAGATCTCTCCGTACGTGTCCGTGACCAGCGTCTTCCATTACCTGTCGCTTTGTGCGGGTTGTGACAGCTTCGCAGCCTGTGTGGATCGCTCATATCCGTATGATTCTGCCGGGCATCGATGCCTCCTGCCCGTTTGCATTCATTTCGTCACCACTCCTGTTGAATATGAATCCGTTTGTCTGTTTCACGACAACCGCAACCACCCGTATGACCAATACCGCTGCTATCTGTTTCGTCCGCTTCACCCGGCCCGACATGACGTTGATGTCGCCGAGTGTTTCCTGGATCCGCAATCTAGCATCTGGCGAGGTGGCGGCGAGATCGGGCAAATCTCAGGTTTTGAGAACGCCCTCTACCAGATTGGCGAACAGGTTGTTGGAAAGCAATGTATGTGCCACGTTGAACCAGGAGATCAAACACTGCCACCTGCCCGTGTTACCGCGATGATGGTACTGAAACGGGCTTACCCGTCGCTGGGGCTCCCATTGGCGAAAACGTCGGTTTCGCACCGCGACATTCAATCGGCCAGCCATTGGTCGAGATGTTCGGCCACGAACGGATCATCGGTCAGATGAGGATAAAGCTGATAGATGCGGTCAAGTTCCTCTGCCTGCCCGATGCTCAGTGTTTCATTGGGATCCAAACACCAGCAACCTTTCAGCAGTCCCTGACGCCGCAGCACCTCATGCACTCCCGGAATACAGCCGGCGAAGTTATTGGCTACATCGAACAATGCCGCATTGGCATCCGTGACTTCAATGTTCCGGCACAGCAGTTCGCCCGGAGCAGACGCCACTGGGGCGTCGCTGATCGATTTGCACTGCTCGAGCAATTCCACTGCTCGCTGCGTCCAACAGGCCCAGTGCCCTAGCAGCCCACCGACGAACCGTCGCTCGACCACTGTCCCTTTCACGCTGAAGCGGTAGGGCGTGAGCAGATCCATCACGATGTTGTCATCGTTGCCCGTGTAAAGAGCTACATCATCGCGTTGAGAATCGACCGCCGCCCGGACCACATCGATCGTCTGATATCGGTTGAAGGCGGCAACCTTAATCGCTGCGACGGATCCGATCTCCAAAAATGCACGCCAGAACCGGTACGGCAAGAGCAAACCGCCCACGGCGGGCTGCAGGTAAAAGCCGAACAGGGGCAACACGTCGCCGACCGAGCGGCAATGGCGGATCAGGTCGGGGAAATCCGCACCGCGCATCGCTCCCAGACTGAGTAGTCCGAGGTGGAACCCGTTGTCACGCGCAGAGATGCTTCAGCTACTGCCTGCCTGGTCTCACCGCACACGCCAGCCACGCGAATCAGGGGCCACTTACGCCCAAGGTCGAGACGATTGAACTCCACGGCGGCCAATCGCAGCAGCGGCCCGAACAGGCCAATCTGAGGATTGCGAATGGCAAACTGTGTGGTATGGACTCCCACCGCAATACCTCCGGCTCCAGCAGCACTATAGTCAGCGCCGCAGTGCGCGCTGCCGACGTTCGTCCAGTGTCCGATTCGCATGAAGCGCCAGCGGGCTGGCAGGAATCGCCACGCCACGCAACAGCGATTCCAGGATGATCGAGTTCATGGTCGCAGTCTATCCTTCGCCGGTAAGCCATCGAACCGAGACGGCCGAACAGTGACCGCCGCGACTTGAGTGGCCGTCTGGTCCTCGAAAAACAGGTGGTCGGGAGACCTCCTGCATGATACGTTGAATCGTGGTCCCTGATGTCAGCTCGGCTCGAAGTTGGTGCCAAGCGGTCTTCCGTTTCAACCGCCGTGTCAGGGCAGGCGTCTTGGTCCGGACATCAGTCTAACTCCGCCCAACTGTCCGGACAAACGGTCCGCGTCCAGCCGCGACAAATTGGCTGTCCGGAGACCTATCCATCGCAAGTGGCGGTGGGTTTCGGCGTAAGTTGCCTTTGCGACCCGACACTCGAACAATTCCGCAGGTGAACCTCCCGCTGTGCCAGCGTGTCTCTCCTGGGTGCCCGTCTTGTTGAAAGGAGGCTGCCATGCCTGTTGCTCTTCCCACGCTCCGTGTCGGCGACCCGGTGCGCCACGAAGCCCTCTCTCTGTTCCCGCTGTTCTCGGAAGCGCGTAGCGATGTCGATTACCGCTTGTCCGACGCGGCCCTGACCGACGAATCCCTCCTGGTCGAAGAGGTCAGCGAAGGCGGTTCGGTGCCTGATCTGCTGGTCGAGAACAAGGGCGACACGCTCGTGCTTTTCCTGGAGGGCGAGGAACTTGTGGGTGCCAAGCAGAACCGGATTCTCAATACTTCGGTTTTGGTCGCCGCTCATTCGAAGATCAAAATTCCGGTCTCCTGTGTTGAACAGGGTCGGTGGGGCTACAAGTCTCGATACTTTGAATCGAGCGGTTCGCACTCACCCTCGAAGCTGCGTCGTGCGCTCAGGGCATCGGTGAGCCGCAGCGTCAAAGAAAAACGCGGCCACCGCTCCGACCAGGGAGAAGTCTGGAAGGAGGTCGCCTGCTTGCACTTCGTGCACGGTGTTCAGTCTGGCACGGCGGCCATGTCCGATGCATTCGCGACGTACCAGGATCGTATCGGTGCGTTTCGCGAGCAGTTGAAGTACGTCGATGGCGCTTCCGGTGTTGCCATCGCCATCGGAGGTCGAGTCGTATCGGTCGATGTCTTCGACAAGCCAGCGACTTGTCAGAAGGTCTGGGACCGCCTGCTCACAGGTGTCGTGTTTGATGCGTTGGAAGAGGGTGAAACGGATCAACGTGCGTCGGTGGCCGATGTGGAGCAGATTGTTGCCGTCGCCGGTAGCCTGGCTTGGGAGCAAGCGGATGCGGTGGGAGAAGGCGTGGAGTTCCGGGCGGAGTCCCAGCGGGGTGACCATGCAACGGCACTCGCCTGCGGGGAAGTGGTCGTGCACGGGAGCGTGGTTGCGGCAGTCTGACGAAACGGGAAGCGCAGGCCGCGAAACAGGGGTTCAATCCGAGTGGTGTCCGCCGTTCAGCAGATCAAAGCGTACACATATCGACGTTGTCGAAGTTGCGGCCGTAGAACTTCATGTAGTTCGCCTTTCGTTCCAGCGCGTTGATGACGTACTTGTTGAAGTTGATCTTGGTGAACTTCTGCGCACTGCCGAGCCCGCCGGGACTGAAGACGTTGATTTCCATCAGCTTGTCGCCCACGATGTCCAGGCCGACCAGGAACATGCCGTCCTGGACCAGTTTGGGCCGCACGATTTCGGCGATCTTGCAGGTCCTTGTCGCGTCGACTTCGGCCGCGGCCAGCTTGCCGCCGGCGTGGATGTTGCTGCGCATGTCGCCGCCGCTGCGGACTGCGCCGAAAGGCGGCGTACTTGCCTTTCACCTGCAGCGGCCGTCCGTTCATCACGAACAACCGCATGTCGCCCTCTTCCGCGGCCGGCAGGTACTCCTGGCAGATGACAAATCCGTCGCGGCTGACCGCGTCGATCATCTGATTCAGATTCGGAATATCGCTTTGTTGGACGAGAAACACGCTGGCCCCGCCGGAGCCTTGCAGCGGTTTGAGCACACAGCGGCCTTCCTCTTTGGCAAACGCCTTGATTTCGTCGCGATCGCGCGTGATCAGCGTGCGCGGGCGAACTTCTTCGGGGAACAGTTGGAAGTACATCTTGGTGGACGCCTTGGCCAGACCGTTCGGATCGTTGACCACGATCACTCCGTGCCGCATCGCGACGCGGCCGAATTCCGCCGCCGCCGTCGCAGCCCAGGGCCGCTTGAGATAGTCGTCGGACGGCACATTGCGGAGCATCAACACGTCCAGATCATCGACCGTGATCCGCTGCGTGACTCCCTTCTTGCCCTGCAGGTCGGTCAGGTAGGTCTCCGGCGACTTGTATTTCTTGTCTTGCGGAGCACGATCGCGCCCGGCGCGAATGAACTCGTCGGGATCGTAGGCCACGTCGCCGACACCCATCACATAGGCCTCGTGACCTTGCTGGTGGGCTTCGTGGGCCAACCGCGTGGTCGTGAAACCGGCCTCTTCGGTCATCACGTCGTTGACAATAAATCCGATCTTCATCTGGATCTCCTTTCGTCAGGGAGCAAGCATTGTCGCGTGTTGCCGAATGCGTGACGATGCATACATGCGGCGACGCCTGCACGCTATCTAAAGCGTCGCCAACTCCACGTTGCTGAAGTTGCGACGGTAGAACTTCATGTATTGGACTTTGCGTTCCAGGGCTTCGAGCACGGCGTGCGTGAAGTTGACTTTCTCGAACTTCTGCGCACTGCCCAGGCCACCCGGGCTGAAGACGTTGATTTCCATCAGCTTGTCGCCCACGATGTCCAAGCCCGACGAGAAACATGCCGTCTTCGACCAGTCGCGGGCGGACCATTTCGGCGAGTTGAAACATCGTGTCGTTCAGTTCCGCGCGGCGCAGCCGGCCGCCGGCGTGAATGTTGCTGCGGATGTCGTCGCCGGTGCGGATGCGGCGAAAGGCGGCGTACTTGCCTTTGTGGCGCAAGCGGCATGCCGTTCATCAGGAACAGCCGCGTGTCGCCTTCCGCGGCGGCGGGCAGGTACTCCTGGGCGATCACGTAGCCGTCGCGACTGACCGCCTCGAAGATGTCTTCCAGGTTGTGCTCCTCGTCGTTTCGCACGATGAACACGCCGGTTCCGCCGGAACCCTGCAAGCGGCTTCAAGATGATCGTGCCCTCTTCATCGAGAAACTTCTCGATGCGGCCAAGATGTCCGCGTGACCAGCGTCCGCGGCCGCACCATTTCGGGAAACGTCTGCAGGTACAGCTTGTTCATCGCCTTGGCCAGGCCGTTGGGATCGTTCAGCACGATCACGCCGTGCCGCATCGCCAGCCGCCCGAAATGGATGCCCGCCGACTGTGCCCAGGCACGCTGCACCGACGGGTTGCTGCGCAACAGCAGCACGTCCAGGTCGTCGAGCGTGATCCATTTGTCGATCGCCTTGTCGCTCTTGAAGACGTCGAGAAATCGTGCCGACGTGTAACGTCCCTGGCGGCACGGTGCGGGCAAAGGCACCGATCGTGTCGTCGGGGTTGTAGGCCAGATTGCCGGTGCTCATGACCCACACTTCGTGGCCCATGTTGATCGCCTCGGCAGCCAGGCGGTACGTCGTCGCGCCCGCTTCGCCGCTGTCCATCACGTTGACGACAATTCCCAGTTTCATCATCGCGACTCCGTTCTGTCGTTGTGGGTTGGCTCACCAGATCCACGACCGAGCCGTTGCTGCCGCGCAGCCGTTCGAGCCGCTCGATGGCCGCGGCATCCTGCAGGTAGCGCGGCACGATCGGAGCCGGCTTGAGCACCTTGCGGTACTGCAGTTCCTTGATGATCGGGATGTGTTCGACCGCCATCTTGCCGACCAGCAGCGGATTCAAGTCGCCGCCCTTTTGCACGTACCGCAGAATCGCCTCCAGCCCGCGCAGATAGACCGCGTCCTTGGTCAGGCCGCCGCCGCGATAGACTCGCATCGTGATGTTGTAGGCCGTGCGCTGGTTGAATCCGTAATCGCGGTCGAGCGTGCGGAAGGTCTCGACGAACGACGCACCGTCGGTCAGATGCCGCACGGCCACGACACGGGCCGCGAGTTGCCGCATCCGGCTGCGGCTCAATCCACCGACCAGGTATTCGGACAGCACCGCCAGCCCTTCCTGCAGCTCTTCATAACCGGCCAGCCCCGAGTAGAGCTGCTGAAACGGTTGCAGACGGCCGTTGTAATACGTCAGCAAATGCGTGCCGACTTCGTGGGCCAAGCAGCGCGTCGAACGCGCGACGGCGGCAGGCTGAGGTCCGAGTTGATCAGCAACTTGCCGCGCGATACGATCAGTCCGCTGACGTCGCCGGCAACTTGTGCTTTCGCTTTGAATTCGGGACACGCTTGCCGATAGAAGTCGAACTCCGCCTCGGCGCATTGTGCGAAGCCATCCGCCGTGATGCTGACGCCCCTTGTCACCGCGGCTCCTTGCTCGGCAAGCTGATTCAGCAGGTCCTTCGCCAGCTGCAGCAGGTCGTCCCGCACGCCGCCGAACAGTTGCAGGCTCTCGTACAGGAATCGCGGCGTGTCGCGGTCGCGCAGCATGGTGAGCTTCAGCTCCAGCTCTTCCTGCTTTTCCTGAAAGAGCCGCTGCAGCGCCGGATCCTCGACGCGCTCGATCGGGATCCTGTAAAGCTCGCGCTTCAGCACCGCGGGATCGACCGGCAGCGGTCGGTAGTGAAACTCCGGCACGCGCTCGAACCGCTCACGCTGAAACTGTTTCCAGGCGCCGTTCGGGTTGACCGGCGTCAGTTGCAGCAGGTAGTCGAACTGGTTGCTCACCGCGGCCAATTGCCGGTCGATGTCCCACACGGCCTTGACGACCGCCTTGCGACCCAGCGCGTGATAATGCGGCGGCCGATGCGTGGTGCGCGAGCGGGCGAATTCGAAATAGGTTTGTCGCAGCGCCAGACTCAGGCTGCGCCGCAGCGAACGGGCCAGCAGCGGGAACTCGTCCTGTCGAATTCGGCTTGCGATAGACCGGCGGCACGGCGAGCCCGATGAACGAACAGTTCAGCTCGCGGGCTTCCGCTCGCGGTCAGCAGCGGCCGCATGTCCGGCGGATAGCCTCTGCCGTCGCGGACCACCTCGACTTCGACACCCTGCTTGAGAACCTTGACTCGCTTCAGCCGTTTCTCCAGCGCTTCGACCGTGCGCGTCATCGCCGCGGTCGCCGGCGCGTGAATCGTAAACGTCGGCAACACCGTCGGAACCGCCGGATCGTTGGCCTTTCCGCCATCCGGCGCAGCCCAAATTTCGACGATCAGAAACGCACCAAACTCGGCCGACAGTGTTCTGACAACTTGCCGCACCAGGTTCGAGACACTCTCGCGAAACGCGTGTCGCGCCCGGCGCAACCAGGTAGGACGCTTCCCCCTTCACCAGTCGCTCGGTTCCGGCATCCTCGTAGTCCGGCGGCTGGCGATAGACGCACAAGAACGGCAATTGCCGGTCAATGTGCAACCGACCCTTTGCGGGCAGCGTTCGGCGCACGCGCTGGTTCCGCGCAAGCCGCTGACAAACCGCGTCGATCAGCGACGCAGGAATTTCGCGTTTCGACTTTGCGACCGGTCTTTCGTTTGCTCGATTTGTTGGTTGTCATTATCACTCGGGTTCGAACAACGATGTCCGTCGCTGCCACTCCGTAGGACGGACCGCCGGAGGTTCCGCGGTCAAAAGGCTTGTCGTGAAAAACAGGCGGCAAGTCAAATCGTCATACTGGCGGCACGATCGGTTCGACTCCGGCTTGCACGGCTAGATCCTCTTGAACGCGTCCAACACGGCGGGTGCCGTGAATCGCAGAGCTTCTCCAATCGCTTCGACGCAGTCTTCGTCCGGCTCGCCGGTCCACTCGTCCATGAAGAACTTCTTGAATTCAATCGCAATCGCGACGCCCGTGTCGGGAAAGTTCTCGTGAATCCACCGCGGCCAATTGCCGCCGAAGAACTTCACGTTCTCTCGCACGTCGAGCTTGCCGCCGGGAAAGTCGAACGAACGCAGCGTGTCGATGAACGTATCGACGACGGGCGCCCAGCGCTCGCGGTTCATCGTGCCCGTGCCAATGTTGACTTGCGGATTGCCTGCCGGGTCGGCCGCCGGACCATCCGGACCCTTGCGGCGATGGTTGTACGAGTGCAAGTCGAACACGATGAAGTGACCGTGCTGTCGCGCGATCTCTTCGAACAGCTTTCGCATGGCGTCGTAGAAGGCGTCGTACTCGCGCCAGCGACGTCTCGAACATCTCTTGCGGCGGATCGTCTTTCCAGACCGTCAGTCCCCAGGCGTCTTCCGGCGTGCGGTAAACGGCCTTCTCGCGCGGCCGGTTCAAGTCCACTTCAAAACGCGATCGCATTCCAACGACGCGAGTCGGTGCCACCTGCGTCCACTCGCCCGTGAACGGATCTTCCTCGCGCAGTCGCTCGGCATCGCTCAGCGCCAAATGCTGCGCCACTTCGTCGCGCACGTCATGTCCGTCGTGAATCGCCGTGGCAACCAGCGGGCCGCTGCCCACGTGCAAACGCCAGATTTGGTCGGTCATTCATATGTCCCTTCGCGATGCGCGCGATCTCGCGTGCGCTGCAGTTCGTCGCAGACGGTTCGGTGCGCTGTAAATATTGCTTCTCGTTCTTCCCAATGTCGGTCGGTCCTATTCCGATGGTGGTTGAATTTGTGCTATCACCTTGCCCGCGGTGAACACGCCGAGGATGAAGCCCACGACCAAGGCGCCAAACAACAGCGCTGCTCGCGGCATCGTGATACTGAAGAACAGGATCTTCGTTTCGACCGAGTCGGTGTTCTGCAGAACGACGATCAGCACCAGAAGTGCCAGCAACGCGATGGCTGCAATTTTCGCCTTCTGCATCAACGGTCCGGTCAGCTTGCTCATGATCTGCTTGTCCTTCCCGCTGGTTCGCAGCTTGGTGGTATCCGATGGCATGGAGACGCACTTCGCTGATGATGGTCGTCCGGGGTGAAACCAAAGTTCACGTCCGGTGGACCTATTAAGCAATCGCCGTGCCTAACGGGTGGCAACTTTGGATTCTGTTCGATAAGCCGCTGATACGTAACGATTTACGGCACGGCGGTATCGGGTTGGGACGGGTGTCATTTGAATCGCGTTGCCGATAGAATCGGGTGCACACCCCCGAAACGTTACTGCGGTTGCCGATCGCGATCCGAGGAGAAATCATGCTTGTTCGAGTCCTGTTAATTGTTGACGACGCGGATTTGGAGCGACGACTCGATCGGATCTTCGAGCCGCTGGAAACCGCCGTCGCCACCGCTCCGCACAAGGCCGTGCTGTGGGATCGCGTGAAGGCGTTTCCGGCCGACCTGGTCGTCATCGGGCGCTCGTCGCTTCCCGATCCGATCGAAGGGACGGTCGAGACAATTCAAGCACTGCCGGAGCGCCCCGAAGTGATCGTGGTCAGCGAGGAAGAGAACGCGGAAGAACGTGCCCGCCTGTTGATCGCCGGATGCACGGCCGTGCTGAACATGTCTCTGGACGACCACACGCTTCGCGATGCATTCAACGCCTTCGTCACCCGCCAGCGCAAGACCAGCATTGAACGGTTGCAGCACGAAATCGACGCGCCGCAGGCAAAGCTCAGCGACTTCGAGTCGGTGAGCACGACGATGCAATCCTTCTTGCGCATCGTGAAACGGGTCGTCGAACCGGACAGTTCGCTGCTGATTCAAGGCGAGACGGGAGTCGGCAAGGAACGGCTTGCGCGGGCGATTCACGCGGCCAGTCCCACGGGCAGCCAGTCCGTTCATTCCCGTCATCCTGTCGGCCTTTCCCGAAACGCTGGTGGAAGGCGAGTTGTTCGGCTACGAAAAAGGAGCGTTCACCGGCGCGGTGGGGGCGCGTCGAGGCTGCTTTGAACTCGCTCACGGCGGCACGATCTTTCTGGACGAGATCGGTGAATTGCCACAACACTTGCAGGTCAAGCTGCTGCGTGTGTTGCAGGAACGCACGATTCAGCGGCTGGGCAGCGAAGAGCCGATGCACGTCAACGTGCGCGTGATGGCGGCCACGAACCGCAACTTGCACGACGAAACGAAGACGGACAGGTTTCGCCGCGATCTTTATTATCGGTTGAGCGTCGTGACGCTCGACGTTCCACCGCTGCGTCAGCATCCCGAGGACATTCCGAAGCTGGCCGAACGTTATCTGGCCGACTTCCGCGTGCGGCTCAGCAGTAACGTGTCGTCATTTTCCGAAGAAGCGATGCAGGCGTTGGTGCGTTACCCGTGGCCGGGCAACATCCGCGAACTGATCAACGTCGTCGAACGAAGCGTGCTGTTGTGCGAGGGCGACCAGATCACGCTCGACGACCTGCCGCGAACGATCGTGCCCGCGCCGCGCCACGCGGATGACGCGAAGTCCTCGTCAGCCTTGGACGTGCTGTTCGACGGCGACTGGCAGTCGCGACCCTGGAAGGACGTACGCAATGCGGTCGTCAGTTCCTGCGAACAAGCTTACTTCGTCGATCAACTCGACAAGACCAACGGCAACGTCGACGAAACCGCTCGCCGCAGCGGCATCAACCCGCGATCGTTGTACGATTTGATGAAACGGCATGGTTTGAGGAAAGAGGATTTCAAAGCCGCTGATAAGTGAAACGGCAGGCGTTGATATCATGTGGCCCATGCAACGTGCCGACCGGCTTTCCGGGCGAAATCGCTATCGTATCGCAGAGCGGAGTTGTGATACAGTGGCAAGTCGGTTGGGTTACCGCCACGGTGCCCATCTCTCCCTCAAAAGGCAACCTGTTTACTGGGTTTTTCGCGTGCCACGCCGATATGCTTAGCGAACTGATTCCGTATTTCGAAGAGTTCCGTCAAAACTTTCGCTTCGTCGATGCGTTAGACGTTGCCGTGATTGCCGTGCTGCTCTATGCGGGGTTGGTGTGGTTTAAGCAAACGGCGTCTCGCAGTGTGATTGTGGGCGTCACCGTGGTGACAGTGCTTTACTTCTTGGCCCGCACGTTCGACATGTACCTGACGTCGCTCGTGTTTCACATGGCATTCGCGGTGCTCTTGGTGGTGTTTGTCGTCTTGTTTCAAGAGGATATTCGCCGTGTGCTCAGAATCTCGCTTAACCTGAGCGCCGTCAAAGACGGTGCGGAAACGATCTCTATCGGCGCCGAGGACGTCCGCCTTCCGCCAAACCTGAAAGTCGATCGCATCCAACCCAGTGAAATCCGAGTGCAACTGAAAACTCCACTGCCGGCCAGTCGCAAGGCGGCAGCAGCGCAGTTCCCACGCTATTAGTCCCCTTAGGATCGACGAAGCCATAACTGTCGTATGGTCTCTTCTCCCCCGCCGCGCAGCGCATAGCGGGGGAGAGGATCAAGGTGAGGGGCAAGAAGAAGTCTGCCAGTTATTGTTCGCCGATCCTGAAGGGTCAGAACGTGATCATTTGGAGTCACGGTTTAGCGACCAACGCAAACGGGCTAGGAAAATTGCGAGCGGTAGTTCGCTTTGGTTCCAAGCAGCAACGGATCGAGCCACCGTACATGCTCTGTTCGACTTGCGACCGGCAGGTCATAATCTCGGGTGCTTCAGGACGATGGCTCCGATGCCACGAAACGTTCGGAACCTTCGCATTGCGACGCTCTTTACGCGATTGAGAGATCCATGGGCATTGAAGCCTGGACGACAGCGGGCATAGTGATTGGCTTGTTAGCCGCGTTGGTAGCGAATCTGGCTCCCCCCGACCTGCTGTTCCTGGGTGCGGCAGCTCTGCTGGCTGCCTTGGGGATCATTACGCCAACCGAGGCGTTCGCCGGGTTCTCCAATTCCGGAATGCTGACGGTTGCCGTATTGTTCGTTGTCGCGGCGGGTCTGCGGGAGACGGGGGTCCTGGATCTTGTCGGACACCACGTTTTGGGTCGCGCAACGACGACCCGCGGTGCGCTTGGGCGACTCGCGGCAGTGGTGCTGCCCATGTCGGCCTTTCTCAACAATACGCCCATTGTCGCGATGTTCATGCCGATGGTCATAGATTGGGGGCGACGCCACCATGTGTCGCCTTCCAAGCTCCTGATCCCCTTGTCGTTTCTGGCCATCCTCGGTGGCACTTGCACTCTAATTGGAACCTCGACCAACCTTGTTGTGAACGGATTAATGATCGAACAGGGTTTGCCGGGCATGCGCCTATTTGAGATTGGCATGATCGGTTTGCCCTATGCCTTGGTCGGTCTCACCTACCTTTTTTTCACGGGCCGTCGACTCCTGCCTGATCGAAAAGAACTGCTGGAACAACTGGGCGAATCACGACGAGAATACTTGACCGAAATGCTGGTGCAACCGGGATGCCGTCTGATTGGTGAGACGGTTGAAAGGGCGGGCCTGCGGCAATTGCCAGGGTTGTTCCTCATCGAAATTGACCGTGATGGCAGAATCCTTGCGCCGGTCGGCCCGGATGATGTCATCGACAAGCATGACCGGCTCGTTTTCACCGGCATCGTCAGCAGCATCATCGACTTGGAGCGAATTCCCGGTTTGGTACCAATTGCTGACCCTGCTTACGAAGTGTCCCCGAAACAGCAACGCCGACGCCGACTGTGTGAGGCTGTCATTTCCGAAAACTCACCGCTGATCGGCAAGACGATCCGCGATGCGGACTTCCGGGCGACCTATGGCGCCGCCGTGGTGGCTGTCCACCGTGGTGGAAAGCGGGTTGAAAAGAAGATTGGCGACATTACGTTGAGACCCGGTGATACCTTGCTGCTCCAGGTCCGAAATCACTTTCTGCGCGCTTACCGGCATGATCCAGCTTTCCATCTGATCAGCGATGTCGATGAGTGGCGACCGTTGCGGCGCGATCGGGTGTGGGTTGCGCTCGTGCTGTTCCTGACTCTTATCGCCCTGATGGCCACGGGGCTTGTCCCCATAGTCGTCGCTGCCACGCTCGCCGCCGTGCTGATGGTTGCGACCGGGTGCATCTCAGCCGGCGATGCCCGCCGCAGTGTTGAATGGCAAGTTCTCGTTACGATTGCAGCATCCTTTGGTGTTGGTGCCGCCCTGCAGAACTCGGGAGTTGCCACGGTCATCGCCACCACGCTCGTCGATTCGACCGCCACACTCGGCCCGATTGCGGCGCTGGCTGCTATTTACTTCGTGGGTTCGATCATGACTGAACTGATCACGAATAACGCCGCGGCAGTCTTGCTGTTTCCCTTCTGTCTCGAGACGGCTCGACTTTACGATGCCGATCCCCGGCCCTTTCTGATCGCTCTCATTCTTGCGGCATCGGCCAGCTTCATGACGCCCATCGGCTACCAGACGAATATGATGGTTTATGGTCCTGGTGGTTACCGCTTCACCGATTTCCTGCGAATTGGCGGGCCGTTGAATCTCGTGCTCTGGGTCTTGGCAGTCGCCCTGATTCCGCTTATCTGGCCCTTCTGATCCCGGGAGAGTGGTGAAGCACGAGTGAGCGACGAGCAGGAGTAGAATATCGCAAGATCAATGACCTCCGAGCAGCGTGCACGACGTGACCCCCACAGGAATCATTACGGTTCAGGTTGTGGTCCTCTCGTCGCCCACGGCAAAGGCGGGTAAAATCGTACAGGAGGTAATCTCACGGTAAACGAGGTGGTCCGTGATGCGTCCGTGATGCCACCCTCTTAAGCTGGCGAGTACGGTAGTCGGAATCGCCGGGAGTCTGGCAAGTTCCGCGCCGGGTGGACTTGGAGCGACCAGGCGATGTTGTTCTCGTCTTTGGTGTGTCGGCGCGCCAGGATCTCCACCCCAAGACGTTCCGTCTCGGAGTTTACGATACGACGACAAAGGAGCGGAATTGATGACCGACAAGAACCAGCCGGTCCGATCAGCGCGGTGATGCGTCAGTCGTCACCCCATCGCGCCGCACGTTTTGTGCGGCGGTTGCCGGTGCCGCGGCAACTCCCTTTCTGGTGTTCTCGCGGTCCTTACCATCAGCAGAATTCAAGTTGCGCTATATTCTTGGCTCCTGCATGTACGGCTATACGGACATCCATAAGATTCTACCAGAAGTTCCCAAGATCGATGCGACGGCCATCGATATCTGGCCCAAGGTACACGGCAGTCAGCGTGAGCAACTCGCAGAAATGGGTGAAGACAGATTCTCCGCTCTTCTAAAGCAACACGGCATCACACTCGGTTGCATCACGCAATACAAGCTCGGTCCATTTGGCCTGCAGGACGAAATGCGACTTGCCCAACGACTCGGTTGTCACACGATGGTGACGGGTGGAAGTGGACCACGGGGGCTGACCGGAGGTGAGCTCAAGGCTGCCGTATCGAAGTTTATTGAGCAGCTGAAACCACATTTGGCCGTGGCTGAGGAAACCGGCGTTACCATGGCGATTGAAAACCACGGCAACAACCTGATCGAATCGCCCGACTCCTTGAAGTGGCTGGCAGAGCTGCGTCCGTCGCGGCATCTGGCAGTGGCGCTGGCACCTTATCATCTACCTCAGGATAAGCAGCTGCTGGCGAACCTGATCCGCTCGCTTGGCGACGCGATCGCCATGTTCTACGCCTGGCAGCACGGCATGGGGTGTATGGCCAAGTTGCCGAAAGACCAGGAGTTGCTGCAAATGCCGGGTCGCGGAAAACTTGACTTTGCACCGCTGTTGGAGGCGCTGCACGATATCGACTACCGGGGGTGGACCGAGATCTTCATGCACCCGTTTCCGCGCGGCATCCCGATTCACCCCGCCATCGATGCGGTCACGGCTGAAATCAACCAGTCGCGCCACTATCTCACAAGGCTGCTGGGTGAAATGTCGTGACGTTCGCCAACGCACCAAAATCCACGGCAAATGGAGCATCCGCGTGAATCCGCCTCAAGTCATCGCCGACGTTGCCTGCACCATCTGCGGGTGCGTCTGTGATGATCTGCGCATCAGCGTCGAGAAAGGGCGCATCGTGAGGGCCGAAGGAGCGTGCCATTTGTCGGAAGACTGGTTCCTGGGCCAGGACGCCCTGCAGCCGCCTGTCGCGCAAATCGATGGTCGAGAAGTTGACATGGAAGCGGCCATTGCCAGAAGTGTCCAGATCCTGAGCGAAGCTCGCTGGCCACTGGTTTTCGGGCTCTCGCGTAGCAGTACGGACGGGCAGCGGGCCGCGGTACGACTGGCCGATCAGATGGGGGCCAACATCGACACCACCGCTTCGCTGTGTCATGCTCCGTCCATCATGGCGATCCAGCAGGTGGGCGAGTCAACGGGCACTTTGGGGGAAATCAAGAATCGGGCAGATCTGGTGATTTTCTGGGGAGTCGATCCGGCTCGCAGTCATCCGCGACACTTCGAACGCTATAGCGTCGAGCCTCGGGGAATGTTTGTCCCCAACGGACGGCAGGATCGAACGGTGATCGTTGTGGATACCAAGCCAACTGAGACCAGCCAGCTGGCCGATCTTTTTGTGCCTGTCGAGCCCGGCACTGATTTTGAGGCACTTTGGGCTCTGCAGTGCCTGGTGCGAGGCCTACCTTTAGCTCCGATCAATGCCACGGGGATCTCGCGGGAAACACTTGGGGAACTCGCCGCACGCATGAAATCGTGTCGTTGCGGCGTCTTCTTCTTCGGTCTGGGCCTGGCCGGTGCACCTCTGGGGCACAGAAATGTGGAAGCACTCTTGCGTCTGGTCGCCGATCTGAATGCACACACACGCTTTCACGCCCGAAGGATGCGGATCGCCGGTGATGTGACTGGTGCCGATACCGTGCTTTGCTGGCAAACCGGCTATCCATTCGCGGTCAACCTGAGCCGGGGTTACCCTCGCTACAACCCGAGCGAATACTCCGCCAACGACATGCTCGAACGTGGTGAAGTCGATGCGTGCTTGCTGGTTGGCAGCGAAGGGGTCCGTCAGATGTCGGCGCGAGCCCAGGCACAATTGCGGAGCCTTCCGACCATCGCGCTTGATTATCCCACCGTCACCTCGGCGTCACCGCCCACGGTTCGGTTCACCACCGCCGTGTACGGTGTACACCTGTCGGGCACCGCCTATCGCATGGACGAAGTACCGATTCCGCTGAGCTCGATCCTGCCCACGCATTATCCCAGCGATGCGGAGCTGTTGGAAGTCATTCGAGCAAGTCTCGCTGCCGGGTCTCACAGTGGCCGTACGACGGACAAGCTGCGCCAATAGTCAAAGAGCGTGTCGATCGAGAGCACACCGCCTCCCATGCCGCTCTTGTTGACGCCCGCGTAGGGAACCCCGTGCGGGAATACATTGTGGGCGTTGATCCAGCTGTTTCCTGCCACCATCGATTCGGCTACTCGATTTGCTCGCCCTAAGTCGCTGGTCCAGACGCTGTTGGCCAAACCATACTCGGTATCATTCGCCATCCGGATCGCTTCTTCCTCGTCACGAAACGATGCCAGATAGGCGACTGGGCCAAAGATTTCCTCCCGCGCCGCCACGTTGGTGAGTGGCCCAGCCAGCAAAGCGGGCTTCACGTAGAAGCCGTGGCGGCCCGATACGGCCGCTTCGCCGCCCTCGAGAACGGCTTCCGCTCCTTCTTCTTGACCGCGCTGCAGGTAACCAAGAATGCGATCGCGCTGCTTGCCGCTGACCACCGGTCCCATCTGCGTATCGTCATCCATCTGGTACCCGACCGCGACTTGCTTCAGGCGGTTGACACAACCTTCGACAAACCGATCGTAGATAGATTCGTGTACCAGCCAGCGAGTGGCGTCGCAACAGACCTGTCCGGTGTGAAACGTAATGGCCTGTGCTAACTTCTCGACCGTATCGGGGATGTCCACATCCTCAAAGATGACCGCCGCTCCCTTGCCGCCCAGTTCCAACTTGACCGGAACGAGGTTACGACCACACGACTCGGCCACCAGTCGCCCCACTTCGGGCGATCCGGTGAAGGACATCCGTTTCACGGCCGGATGCGACGCCAATGCGGCGCCGGTCACGTCCCCCAATCCCGGCACAACATTGATCACGCCATCGGGCACTCCGACTTCTCTGGCCAGTCGCGCCAGGTAGATCGTCGAGAGTGGAGTATCCTCGGCCGGTTTAATGACGACTGTGTTGCCAGCGGCAAGTGCCGGCGCGATTCCCCAACCGGCCAACAAGAAGGGAAAATTCCACGGGAAGATGAAACCACACGGACCCCAGGGATGTCGCACGCTCCAGGCCGCATGATGGGCCACCGCCAACGTCGTGCGATGGTCGACGTGCAACGCCATGTCGGCAAAATAGCGCATGGTTGCCACAAAATTCTCCACGTCGCCCACTGCCTGCCCGTAGACTTTGCCACAGTCGAGGGCTTCCAGTTGCGAGATCGTTTCCTGTTTCTTTTCCACTGCATCGGCGAGCCGGTGAAGAATCGCGCCACGCTGATTCACCGGCATCGTACTCCAGCCCGAGTTGGAAAAAGCGTCTGCCGCCGCCCGGACAGCCCGATCGACGTCGTCTGGCTGCATCGCGCACACGTCGGCCAGCGGCTCCGCCGTGCCGGGATCGCGGGTGGTGAAGACCTCGCCCGTGGAGGAAACCACCTCCTGACCATCAATCACGGCGGCTAAGGGTTTTTCCGACAGAAACTGCTCGACTTCGTGCGACATGGATTGAATCGTGGTCATCGCGTGGTTCTCCTCCAGGACGATTTGGCGTTACCTCGCAGTGTCAATATACTCAAACCGTAAATCACGCGGTCCATGTAGCCGGTAAAGCCAACTATTTGCGGCTCGTTTTCCATCCGAAAGGGTTCGGAATTCACATTCGGTGCAGCTGGGCGAACTCACAGGCTTTTCCGGCGTTGGATCCGTTGGCAGGGGCGGGAACGTTTGCACCTTGCGTCAATATAGCGACTTCGTGACAGCTGACAACGAATCGCGAATCGGAACCTCGATGATCTGGACGACGGAGGCCAAGAGGAGACACCTGAACGAGTCTCACTAAATCCCGAGTTTCTCTGGTCCACATTTCTCCAGATCGGGGGGGCAGACGGCCCGACGCGCAGCCCGCGGAAAGGGCCTCTCGTTCTTGTTGTCGGTTGATCCCCCGCGTCCTGCTCCGTCTCAAGAGCCAGTGCAGACCCCGCTGCCTGGGCCGGCTTTCCCGTCCAGGGCGGGTCGAAATGAAGCCCCAAACGTCGTAGAATAACAGGCGTGGATGCACAGCGTTGCCTGTCTTGAACGTTGTCGCGACCGACGTCCGTTGCATTTCGCCATGTCGTGCAGGATGTGCCCCGCTGGGCCGCCGATCAACACGGAGTATCACGGCACCTGTTTTTCGAGCATCTCGCTCGAGTCTCGCTCGCCCTGGAGAAGCATGATATGCAAACTTCGATTGTTCTACCGCAGGCGTTCTCTGTCCGAGACGAAAACGAGTTCTACCCGATCCAGCACCTCTTGGCGCGGCTGAACCCCAAGCTGATTGTCACGCGATTGGCGACGGGGCGACACGTCAACGGAGGCCCCACCGTCGTCTGGGGGCTCGTGCACCTTGACGGCAAGACGCCGTCGCAACCCGACGTCGAGAGTGCACTGAAGGCCGCCGGTTATGACGTTGACAACAATGCGGCCGGTCACGCATCTTGTCTGTGGGGTGCTGAGCCATAAGGGCTGGTTTTGGAGTCGAGCGAGTTGGGGACGGCAGGCACTGCCGGCGGACCGCAGGGGCTGTGGGTCAGTTCGATTCGCCCGGAGTTCGGCGCACGT
This sequence comes from uncultured Planctomycetota bacterium, assembly GCA_963700575.1. Lineage (GTDB taxonomy): Bacteria > Planctomycetota > Planctomycetia > Pirellulales > Pirellulaceae > JAJRVM01. The sequence goes on from CAVOYC010000028.1 coordinate 72,521, forward strand.
CGTCAAACACAGCTTTCGGGAAGAGGCGTTTTTTTTCAGCCACATCACGCGGGGGGTGAAGGCTGACAAGATGAGACCATGGCCGTGGAGATGGGCACATGTGGACGATACGGCAAGCGAGCGAAACGGATGCCGATGCGCTGACCGAGCTGCGATTGCTTTTTCTTCAAGAAATCGGCTACTCGGGTGACGGAGTGGCCGACGCCGTACGCGACTATTTGCTGAAGGCCCTCCCGGCGGGAGAATTCATCGCCTGGCTGGCGGAAGCCGATGGCAAGGTCATCGGCTCGAGCGGACTCGTTTTTGTCGACAAACCACCGCACGGTCGAAACCTCACCGGCCGCGAAGCCCACGTGATGAACATGTACACGCTGCCCGAGTATCGGCGGCGCGGTGTGGCCACCCAGTTGCTCGAAGCGATCCAAGATTTTGTGGTCGGATCGGGGGTCTCCTGCATCCGTCTGCACACGACCATGGGTGCCACTCGCGTCTATCACGGACTCGGATTTCGCAGCGACACATCAGAAATGGTCTTGCACCTGCAAGGGCGATAAGTGAGACGCGTCCCCGGCAAGGTCGTATCGGCCCGGCTGGAGCGCGGGTCGATTGCCGTATCGGCTGTCCTTCCGGCCATGGAGAGCGGGGTCCTCAAAGTCAACCAGGTCGGCTTGGGCATACAGGCAGGTGAAGAGTTGCCGGCAGCCACGAAGCGTCAACTTCGATGCCCGCAGGACGACGTTTCCGGCGTCCTCTCCCCGCTGACCGACTTGACCAGCGTGTTGGCCTGGTGTTGCTCCCTCTCGTCGCGAATCGGCACATACCTGACCGACCCATCCTGGATGCCCAGATCGCGGTTCAGCCCGAGCAAAGTGCGCCACGGCAAACCGTAAAAGGGACTCACGGTCGGTTCCAGCCACAGTTCGTCCACGCCGACATCGTGCGCCAGTTCGATGGCCTGCAGCTGATGCCTTCGACATTCGGTCCAGTGAAATAGCAGGTATTTCCAGACGATTACGGGACGGCTGAGTTTCCGCTCGTCGCGATAGGCAACGAGGTGCTTCATATTCGCCAAGACCTTCTCAAAACAGATACCGCGTTGGTAACGGGCTGCCATATGCTGATTCACACCGTCGAGTGAAACCTGGATATGATCGAACAACATCGCCGCTTCCCGGTGAGCATCAGTTGTGAGCAGCATGCCGTTCGTGGAGACCTGGATATACACTTCCGGGTTATGCGAACGAATGATGCGTAGTTCCTCCGCCAAACGCTTCGAAAGAAACGCTTCGCCCAAGTGATGATAAGTAATTTTGGTGACGCCGATCTGTTTCATTTCCGTCGCCAGACGCCGAATGTCATCCAGCGACATCATGCGTCGTTTTCGCAAGACACTCAGCGCGTCACGGCGGCAACTGAGGCAGCGCAAATTGCAGGCACTTGTGTTCTCGACCATGATCGAGTGGGGCAACTTGACGTCCTTGCTCGATTGCTCGGCCTGCCGCCTGGTGGCTGCTTGAAGATGACTGCATCGGACGCAGTTTGGCGTGGGGACTCGACCCGCGGCTAGCTGGCTTCGGAAATGCTCGGCCTTCTCACCAAAGAACACTTCCTCGAAACGCGCTTCTCGCAGATCGCCGATTTGTCCAGTTCCATCCGTGTCTCGATAACCACAGGAGAGCATGAGATCAGAGTTCACGCAAACCCCCGGATGCCCATTGCCCTGCAACGCTCCACAAACAAACGCCTGGCCCCGCAGGCGGGCCTTTGTGTTGAGCATCACCGAGCCGATTTTGCGGAATAGTGCGGATACTCGGGTTGCAACGGTGTCGAATGCCATGGTGTCCCTCGGTCTCGTAATCTCGGTGGGGGAACTCTTGTGCAACCAGTTCGCAAGAGCTTGTTTGTCTGGCCAAAACTCAAACTGTAAATCACGCGTTTCATGTAGCCGGCAATGCCGCATTCTTATGGTCTGTTTCCCATCGCGCAGAGTTCGGAATTCACATCCGATGCAGATTGGCGAAATTACAGGCTTTTCCGGCGTTGGATCCGTTGGCAGGGGCGGGGAGGATGGGGCTTTGAGTAAAAAGTGAGCGACCAAGGGGAAGTGGGCCCATGCCAAGTAGAGCGGCTGCTCGTGATTGGCTGGCGGCCCTGCCGCCCGGCCGCCCGGCACGACACTACTCGTCTGAAGTGTAGTACACGCCGGCGCCCTGATGCCGCTTGGGCGCGGGCAAATACCAATGCGACGGAGGGATGCGATGGCGGTCGCCCGCAACTGCCGAGTTGATCGGCCTGTGACGACCCACCAACAGGCTACGCAAGATTGACCCTACGTGAATAATCCGGGCCAACCATCCCAGGAGTGTCCCATAGGATGGCAGGAGGATCCAAGACGTGACGAGCAGCGAAAGCCGAGCTGGATCGACAGTTGCGGGCTACCGCAGAGACCGCGAATCTCTCAAACGTACGACGGCATGCCCTATTCCTGCTGTAACTGATACACCCGCACGTAGTCTATTACAAACTGCTGCGGAAAGATGCTGTCATCGATCCCTTTCTGGCCACCCCATGCGCCGCCCACGGCAATATTCAGTTTCAGGTGAAAGGCCTTGTCAAAGGGCCACTTGTCCGTACCGGTTCCTTCGTTTTCAAACGTGAAGTACTTGGTGTCATCCAAGAAAATGTCGATCTTGTCCTTATCCCACTCCATGGCGTACACGAGAAATCCGTCGTACGGTTTCTCGGCTTTGATTTGTTGGCCCTTCTGCGTCCCGATGGTGTGATTGTAGCTCTTTGTGTGGACGGTCCCATGGATCACATCTGGATCGAATCCCACATTCTCCATGATGTCAATCTCGCCGCACGCGGGCCAACCGCCTTGGCGATCAGTGGGCATCATCCAGATCGCCGGCCACATGCCGCGGCCGGTCGGAATCTTCGCGCGCACCTCGACGCGTCCGTATTTCCAATCGGCCCTGGATTTTAGACTGCCGGCAGTGTATTTCGCGCGCTGGAAATCTTCTTTGTGTGCTTCGATGATCAGCTGACCATTATCGACACGCGCGTTCTGACTGCGCGCCTTTGTGTAATATTGTGCTTCGCGGTTACGAATCATTCCGGTCTCGTAATCCCACTTTTCCGTGGCGGGAAGACCTGCGTAATCGAACTCGTCGCTCCATACCAGTTTCCATTTCGAATCTGGGTCGTGATCGGCGACGGGCTGCTGGGCGCGGCTCGCTGGCGGCTCTGCGCTCAAAGCAATTGCTGTATAGCCGAGGATGACCAGGAGACTCGCTGCGCGGATCATGGGTACGTTCCTACAGTTGACGGAATAGGGGGCCAATCGATCAACTCTCACCATTTGCGGTTCCCATTGTTGCGCACAAAGCGACGAGCTGTCAAATACCCTCACCACCGGTAATTCTCGGATTCTTTCCAGACCGTCGGAACTCTCCGGGCCTTCGTGCCGTCTATTCTGTTGATTCCCGTCGAAAAGGCATCTGCGGCAATGCGACTGTTCGCGTTGCGCACAGCGTCGCGCAGAAGGAGTAGATCCATGCCCCGTGATCATTTTTACCTCGTACGGCTTGCCATCGCTTGCCTGGTGATTCTGCTGTCCTGGGTCACTCCGGTGGTGTCTGCCGAGTCGGGCAAGGACGATCAGCTGATGGCACCAGGGGCGGAAGCCACAGCCGCTCTGGAACAGGATGTCACGCAAGGTGCGTTACGCATCGTCAAAAAAGACGGTACGATCGTCGAGTGCCCGCTCAAACATACGGACGTTCAGGCCGAAGTCGCCGGCTTCATCGCCCGCGTGAACGTCACGCAGACATTTCAAAATCCGTTGCAGGAGCCGATCGAAGCGACGTATGTCTTCCCGTTGCCTCATGAGGCGGCTGTTGACAGCATGACGATGGTCGTCGGGCAGCGAAAGATTGTCGGAATCATCAAGCGTCGTGACGAGGCGCGGCTGATCTACGAACAGGCGCTGATGCAGGGCCAAACAGCCGCTCTGCTGGAACAGGAAAGGCCCAATATCTTCACTCAATCGGTGGGGAACATCGCGCCCGGACAAGAGGTGGAAATCCATATCTCCTATGTGGATGTGCTGAAATATGATCTGCAGCAGTATGAATTCTATTTCCCGATGGTAGTTGGCCCGCGGTTCATCCCCGGCTCCCCCAGCGCGTCCACTCCTGCCACGCCGCCAGAGCTGCAGGGCAACGTGTCCCCGCCCGTGGCGAACACTGACCGAGTACCCGACGCTCAGCGAATCAGCCCCCCCGTACTGCGTCCCAATATGCGAAACGGTCACGATATCAGTCTCTCGCTCACGATTGACAGCGGCGTTCCGGTTCGAGACTGCGAGGTTGCCAACCATCAGGCGGATATCCAGCGTCCGGAGAATAGCCGGGTGGTGATCAAGCTATCACCCGCCGACTCCCTTCCCAACAAGGACTTTGTGGTTCGTTACGACGTTGTGGGCACCAAGCCGGAAATGGCCCTGTTGGCCCATACGGGTGACTACTCGGGCGATGCCAGCAAGCTGGGCAACGGCTACTTCATGTTGATGATTCAGCCAAAAGAAGACGAGCGTCTCAAGAAGAGCCCTCCACGGGAAATCGTCTTTCTGGTGGATGTCTCGGGTTCCATGCGTGGTGACAAGACGCAGAAGACGCGCGAAGCGATGCAACAAATGCTGGGGCTCTGCCGCGACAAGGATACGGTACAGGTGATCACTTTCGCGAGCCAGGCACAGAAGTTGTTTGAGCGGCCTCTACCGGTCAACGAGACCAATATTCAGCGGGCGTTGAATTTCACCACTGGGTTACGTGGCAGCGGTGGCACTCGCATGCTGGAGGGAGTCAAACTGGCCATTGACGAGCCGATCGACAAGGAGCGGATCCGCATCGTTGTCATGTTGACCGACGGGTTTATCGGTAACGAAGCCGAGATCATTGAGCATGTGGGGCGACACTGCGGAGACCAGGTTCGCTTCTGGACCGTCGGCATTGGCCAATCGCCGAATATGTTTCTCATCGACGGCGTGGCCCGGCAGGGTGGCGGTATGGGCAAGCGACTCGGCCTGAACGATCCGTCAGAGCCACTTACTACCGAGATTATGACACGCATTCAACGAGCTCAATTGGCCAACATCAAGATCGATTGGGGCGACGCTCAGGTCGCGGAAACCTATCCAACTCGTATCCCCGAATTGTGGGCCGGACGACCTGTCATCATCTACGGTCGCTTTGCCAACGGCGGTCAGAGCAGAATTCAAGTGAGTGGTACCATCGAAGGAGATCCTGTCACATGGCCTCTGGCAATCGATCTGCCGCAGTCGCAACCCGCACACGACGTGCTTGCCAAGGTCTGGGCTCGTCAGAAAATTGAAGACCTGATGCAGCAGTCGTACTACGTTGGCTCCCCCGCCGTGGAAGAAGAAGTCACGGCCATCGCGCTCAATTATCGCCTGATGAGTCAATATACGAGCTTTGTGGCGGTGGACGAGAGTCAGGCTGAGTTGACCAGGCCCGTTGGCCGTCCGCCGCGGCAAATGCTTGTCCCTGTTCCACTGCCAGAGGGCGCCCAGTGGGGAGGCTTTTTTGGTGGTGACAAGGAAGAGGCGGATGGGTTCGCGCTGGGCCTGTCGTATTCCCGTCGTTCTGACTTCGGCACCCTGCCCGCCGCCGGCGTGCCGGCAATGGGGATGGGAATGGGTGGTGGAATGTACGGCGGGGCTGTTGCCGGAAGGACAATGAGTGGTGCAAATGGCTGGGCCTACCGGCCAGGTGGACCGTCATTGGACGCTCGCGAGCGTACACAGCCCATAGAGTTGGGTAAACGGCCAGCCGTGACATCCAGATTTGAGTTCAAGTCGAATCTCGCCCCGGCAGCGGCTGGCCGGAGGAAAGCCCTTGACCCTACACCAGCTCTGTTCAGCGATGGTATCCAGCTGAGTGGACTCGACGCCGGAGTCGTGCGCGGCCTGCGATCTAGTGGGGCTGTGTCCGAGTCGCCTCACGGGCAGAACTCGCTGGCCTCCTTGGCCATCCTGTATCAACAAGCGGAAGAAACGCTCTCGCTGGCCCAGGCGGCGTGGGAGTCACTTCAAGAGCTGAAGCAGCAGGGCAAAATGGACGCAGCGCAAACGGCCTTGTTGCGATCTCTATTTCTCGATCAGGCCGCCGCGAATGCTGGCCGCTCGCGCGGTGACATTGCCACCGCAGCCTTGGATGCATTGATCGAGTCGCACCAGCTGCAGGTCTCGGTCTGGGAAAAGGAATTGCCGGTACTCCGCAAAACACTCGACTTTGTCTTGCGCGACCAGACGATCGCAGAGGCTCTCAGACAGGTCGGCGAGGCCGGCAATGTCACTATCCAACTGATTCCAGGTAGCGCCGAGGATGCCCAACAGCTTACGGGATCGTCGATCCCAATCACGTATCTTGATTTGCGGGGCGCGACCGTCGCCCAGGCACTCGACTGGATTCTGCAACCGATGCGGTTGGCGTGGCGCGTTGAGGAGGGCCAGATTCTGGCAGGTTCGCACCGCCGAATGGCCGGCACATCCGCTTGGGTATACGATGTTGCGCGGATCGCGACTCCCTCGCGGGAAGAACTGGGTGATCAAAACGATCCAAATAAGATTATAGAAATCGTGAAGAATGCCAACGAAGAATTCCTGAGAGTTGTACGTAACAAAGTCGGACCGCGTGACGATGAGTTGTTGGTGTGGTACAGCCCGGGGCAGTTGCTGTTGATCGGATCGAAAGAACTCCATCAGGATGCGGCCAAGCTGTTTTATGAGCTCCGCGATCCTTCGCGGAAAGGGGCTCTGGACGCTGCAGCCGGCGACCTGCAGCGAGTGACATTCCAGGGCGCCGAGGCGTGGAAAGAAACAGCCGATAAACTTGCTGCCGCTCGCCATATATCTCGAATCGCCCAGACGCACGCAACTTTCGGCTGGCAGTTACTCGCCGGCGCGGCCAGGGGACAGCTCGACGACCAGGCGGTCACCGAGCTCGAGATCGCCTGGAATGACCCGGCTTCGCTGCAACTGCGGGAAGGCCAAGGCCGGACACTCGTGTTGCGATCGCTCTGGATCGTCGTCCAGGCTTCGCGGGCCCTGCCGGGTGAGTCGCGTCTGACTGATTTGTCCAAGATTGCATTGGAGAAATGCGAGCCTTTGATTAACGATTCGCGTGATGCGGTTGAGAAAGATCCGAGCGACATCCATGCATTGCGAGGCCTGCTGTTTGCTTCACTTGCCTTGCCCGGCGATGAAACGCTTGGTGCCAGCTGTCTCGCGGCGCTCCGACAGGCAGCCGGGAAGAACGACTCGCACAAGCTGGAAATGGGAATCGTTGAGTCGCTCGTGGCTTCCGGTCGAAAGTTGGATATGACACGAGCCGGCATATCTCTGAACGAGATTGCCGATGAAGACATGGCGGTGCTGTACGCTCTGGCCTGTTATCAGGCTGGTGGCGAGGCCTGGCAAGCCTTTCGCGCCGCGTCGCGCGACGTGCTGAGTAGTTCGCGCGCGCCGGGTAACGTGGTGGTCCTCATCAACCGCCTGGCAGAAGGGAACCTGGCGTTATAAGGAACCGGGGAAAAATAACTTCCAGATTTGCTAGTCCCTCACCCTACCCTCTCCCCAAAGGGGCGAGGGAACTAGGTGAAGTTATTTTTCCCCCGATCCTAAGTGGGGAGTCTCCCGCCGCGACGTCTTCGGACCGTCGGGTCGCGGCATGGTTTCAGTCTGCCTGGTAAAGAATCGATGGACCGCTTTGGCAAAGGTGCGCCGCAATTCAAATACCGCGCAGCAACGGCCGCGCAGCGTGTAGGGTGTGCCCCCCGGACAGCGGCGCGGCAAGCTCTCTGATCGGGCAGTGTCGATGATCGGATGCCAGTACTGGCGTTTCGCCAGATACGGCAATCGCACCCGAATCTCGCGATCTTCGGCACTGAAGAATATTAGCAACGTGGTCCCGACAATGGGTTCTCCTTGCTCATCGAACTCTTCGATTTGTCCGTTCAAGCAAACGCCCAGCACACGAGCACGGGCAGCGTGCCAGTCGGCGTTGGTCATCGGTCTTCCTTCCCGCGTGAACCAGACAAGGTCTTTGGCCGAGTCACCGCAAATGGGACGTCCTTGAAAGAACTGCCGCCGTCGCAGGACCGGATGTTCCGCTCGCAATCGCGTCATCCGCCCCACAAACGCCAGCAGTCGCTGCTGCCAGTCCTGCAGGTTCCAGTCGATCCAGTTCAGCTCATTGTCCTGACAATAGGTGTTGTTGTTTCCCCGTTGAGTGTGTCCCAGCTCGTCGCCGCTGCGGATCATGGGCACCCCTTGCGAGAGCATCAGGGTGGCCAGAAAGTTTCGTAGTTGTTTCTGCCGCAACGCGATGACTCTGCGATCCTCCGTCTCGCCCTCCACCCCGCAGTTCCAGCTCAGGTTGTGTGAGTCGCCATCCTGATTCTGGTCTCCATTGGCTTCGTTGTGCTTGTTGTTGTAGCTGACCAGGTCACGGAGACAGAATCCGTCGTGGGAAGTCACGAAATTGATGCTGGCGTAGGGCTTGCGGCCGCTATGTTCGTACAAATCACTGCTCCCGCACAGACGCGTGGCAAACTCGGACACCGCATCACCATCGCTCCGCCAGAATCGTCGCACGGTATCCCGGTACTTTCCATTCCATTCAGTCCACAGGACCGGAAAATTGCCGACCTGGTAGCCACCTTCGCCCAGGTCCCACGGCTCGGCGATCAGTTTCACCTGCGACAAGATCGGATCCTGGTGAATAATATCGAAGAACGCGCCCAGCCGATCGACCGCATGGAGCTCCCGTGCCAGTGTGCTGGCCAGGTCGAAACGGAAACCATCCACGTGCATCTCCGTGACCCAATAACGGAGGCTATCCATGATCAGCTGCAGCACGTGGGGACAGAGCATGTTCAGCGTGTTGCCGCAACCGGTGAAATCGTTGTAATAGCGGCGTTGATTGTGCACCAGTCGATAATACGACGCGTTGTCGATGCCTCGCAGCGACAGTGTGGGGCCCAGATGACTGCCTTCGCCAGTGTGGTTGTAGACGACGTCCAGAATCACTTCCAAACCGGCGCGATGCAGTCGCCGCACCATCTGCTTGAATTCGCGCACGGCATGGCGCGGCGCTGCCGCATAACGCGTGTCGGGGGCGAAGTACGACAGGGTATTGTAGCCCCAATAGTTCGTCAGCCCGCGTTCGACCAGGTGCCGATCGTCTACGTGATGATGGACCGGCAGCAATTCGATAGCCGTGACTCCCAACCGGCGGAAATGACGGATCATCGGTCGTGAAGCCAGTCCGGCGTATGTGCCACGCAGGCGTGGCGGTATGTCCGGGTGCCGCAATGTCAGACCCCGCACATGCGCCTCGTAGATGACCGTTTTGTGCCACGGCGTCCCGGGAGCGCGATCCCGTCGCCAGCGGTAACGCGGATCGACGACCACCGCCAACGCCGCATCTTCCATGTTGTCGCGGCTGTCCAGCGACAAATCAGCTTGGGCATCACCGATGCGGTAGCCAAACATGCCGTCGGACCAGCGGATATCGCGTCCGATCAGTCTCGCGTACGGATCGACCACAATCTTGTTCGGATTGAAACGATGGCCGTGCGACGGATCGTAAGGCCCATGGACACGGTACCCATAAAGCTGGCCTGGACGTATGTTGGGCAGGTAACAGTGCCACACCAGATCTGTCTGCTCATGCAGCGGAATACAGTCACGTTCGGATCTCGTGACGCTGTCGAACAGACACAGTTCCACGCGCGAGGCATGCGCCGAGAAGAGGGCAAAGTTCACACCTCGCCCATCCCACGTGGCTCCCAAAGGATAGGGGCGACCGGGCCAGCTTCTCATGGCATTACCTGTCTACGATGAAGGGACGCTGATGAGGAAATGATTATCGGAAAAAAATCTTCCACTGCGACGCTCGTGGGGCGGTAATTGCGGCACGCTTCACGACCGTTCTTCAGGCTCGCTAGGCAGTCTAGTGACTCGGGAGCGGAAAAAGAAGATTCGATTCTGACGACGCCTGGACAAGCGGGTGGAACCAACTAGAGTTTTCAGCAACGACATGAGGCGGCGACACTTCCCTGGAGTGCGAACGCCATGAAACGGGGGGCCTGTCAACCCCTGCCTGATATGCGTCGATCTCTGTCATTGTGAATCGCTATGGTACCGCTTCTTTCGCCGAATTTTCAGCATCGCGACCGTTTTCGACTGTTGGCTCTGGCGGCCTTGATTGTCTGTGCCACCGCCGCGTTCATGGGGGCCGATGCGTCCTCCGCAGCGGATACAGCCGGGGGAGCGGATTCTACCGAGTTGTGGAGTGTCCTCTGCGCGGTGCTGCAGAAAAACCCCTTGGTCTTGTGCTTCTTGATCATCGCTTGTGGGATGGGACTGGGATCGCTGCGTCTGGTCGGAATGTCGTTTGGCACCAGTGGCGTGCTGTTTTCCGGGCTGCTGTTTGGACATCTGGGCCAACAGCAAGTTTGGCAAATGCCCCAAGGTATCGGCGAGTTGGGCCTGGTGTTGTTTGTCTATGCAGTCGGCTTGGGTGCCGGTCCCACATTTTTTCCGCTTTTCGCGATCAGGGTTGACAACTAGCCTTTCTGGGAATGGTGACCGTAGTGATTGGCGCCGCCACCATGTGGCTGCTTACACTCCTGTTTGATGTGCCCGGTGAATTGGCGACCGGAGTGTTTGCGGGATCGATGACCAGCACGCCCGCGCTGGCATCTGGGATGGAAGCGGCAGAGAACGCCGGCAAGGAGTGGCTCTCCGTATCCATCGGCTACGGTATGGCTTACCCTGTGGGCGTGATTGGCGTCGTCGTGTTTGTGCAGTTTCTTCCGAAGCTGTTGCGCATCAACATGGCAAGTCTCGGGGATGATCTGCAGCGCCGGCTGGAGTCCAACAACCGCATCGATCGGTTTCTCGTCAGGATTTCCAATCCGGCCGTCTTTGGCAAGCGTCTGAATCAAATTCATTTGTTCGAGCAGGTGAGTGGTCAAATCACGCGCGTGTTGCACGGTGACCAGCTGGTACCGATACGCCCTGATCACGTGTTTGACGAAGGACAGGTTGTCTTGCTGGTCACCGACACGCGGACGGCGGAAATGATGACCATGATTCTTGGCGAGGCGTCGGATGCCAAGGTCGTCATCAACGCGGATCGTGATCGCGCGACCGTGGTGGTCACCAGCTCGCACATGATCAACCGGCCCTTGCGTGACCTGCATTTGCGGTCGAAGTATGGAGTGACCGTCGCGCGTATCGAGCGTTACGGCGTCGATTTCGTGCCGAATGCGAGCACCGCCTTCGCCATGGCCGATCGGGTTACGGTGGTGGGCGAACCGGACGGATTGAAAGCGTTTGAGAAGGAGGCGGGACATCGCATGCGGCGCGTCCATGAAACGGACCTTATGTCGCTCGGCTTGGGTCTCGTGGCGGGGATTGTGATCGGCATGGTGCCGATCCGAATTCCGGGGATGGGCGAGTTTTCGCTGGGGCTGGCGGGTGGTCCACTCCTGGCCGGCTTGTTGTTTGCCCATTTCGGCCGCTTCATGGGAATCGTGGGGCACATGCCGATTGCGGCTCGCATGCTCACTCAATCGATTGGATTGGCCTTCTTCCTGGCGTCCGCCGGCTTCCAGGCGGGCGGGCGTTTTGTACCCATGGTCGAGACGTATGGTGCGCTGCCATTTCTGATGAGTGCCGTAGTGACCGTGGTGGCCTTGGCAGTGGGCTTCTTCATTTCGCGTTATGTTTTGCGGATGGATCTGATGCAGTCACTCGGCGGCATGTGTGGAGCGATGACTTCCACGGCCGGAATCGGCGCTATTGCCAGCAAGACGGATTGCGATCTGCCGGTCATCAGCTATGCGGCCGCCTACCCTGCCGCGCTGGTCATGATGACGATCGGTGCCCAGATGATGATCCGCCTGTTATAGTCTTCCGCCCCGGTAGATTTACCACCTCTTGGCCGGCGGTGTCCCGGCGGGAAGTGGAGCGCATCTGCCCGACCGGAGCGGCCCCACCGAGGTTGATTTCTCCCTCTGAAGGCGGTTCCGCTGTTTTGACGCACGGCGTCAATTGAATTGTGGCCGGCAACGTGCAACAATCAACGGGTGAGTCGGGACGCGCAGGAGCATCGTGCCTGAGCGCACGCCGATCGCGAAGTTCGCCCTTTCTCGGCCCGAGTTATTGAACGAGCTATTCACGCCAAGCGGTGCAGGAGTCAACCATGAAAAGACGCTCATTTTTAAAGACGGTGGCAGTTGGGGCGGGAGTCGTTGGGCAGAGCATGTACGTGCACCAACCGGCGGCCGCGGTGGAGATCGTGGATAACGTAGCCGGCATGCCACGCCGCGTATTGGGTCGCACGGGCAAGAAGGTCTCGATCGTCGGATATCCCGGCTTCGCTCTCCGCGAGAACCACGATAACCCGGAGGTGTACACGACGTCTATCCGCAAGGCGATGGAAAACGGAGTAAACTATTTTGATGTGGCGCCCGCGTATGCCGCCACCAAGTGTGAAGCGAGGATGGGTGAGGCCTTTGCATCCATTCCGGGCTTCCAGCGTGAGACCATCTTCCTGGCCTGCAAGACGAAGGAAAGAGCGAAAGATGGTGCCCGCAAAGAGCTCGAGAATTCGCTGAAATTGCTCAAGACCGACTATTTCGATCTGTATCAGCTGCACTGCTTGATTGACCCGGAAAAAGATGTTGAGCAGGCGTTTGCGCCGGGCGGGGCCATGGAAGCCATTCTCAAGGCTCAGGAAGAGGGCCTGATCCGTCACATTGGATTTTCGGCACACACAACCGTGGCGGCGCTAGCCGCTTTGCACAAGTATCATTTCGACACGGTCATGTTCCCGATCAACTTCGTGGAAGTGTTCCGGTTCGCGTTTGGCAAGCAGGTGCTGGAACTAGCGGCCGAACAGGGGGCGGCGGTGCTGGCGATCAAGCCGATGTCGGCCGGTGATTGGACTGACGATTTCAAGGGCAAGAACAGCAGCAAGCGTCCCCGCCAGTGGTGGTATCGGACCCTCGAAGACCAAGAGGACATCAACCTGGCCATGCGATTCACGTTGTCCCAAAAAGCCGTTGTCGCGGGGATTCCACCAGCCTGGCTGGATTTGGCCGAGAAGGCCTGGGGTGCGGGCAAGAACTACCATCCTGCCAGTGAAGAGGACGTGGCCAAGCTGCGTACGATGTCCGACCAGACGCCATCTGTCTTTAAGGACCGCCAGGAAGTAGCACGTCATAACTGGCAAGATATGCACCGTTTCGATGGACCGCACGAGGGCTGTCCTGCGCATGGGTGTGACACCATCGCCCCGCGGCGCTCAGAGCGGCGGGGTTTCATTTGACTTTGCCTGCCACCGCACGACGACGTGGTGACTGGAGTTCGTTCCCGAGCATCCCGAAAGATGCAGCCGTGAGACGCACGGAAGCGTCTTGCTGGCCCACTTGTACCAGCAACGCCGTGGCGAATGTGCCGCCTCGAACGACATGACCAAACTTTGCTCACGACCGTTGCCACGCCAAATGTGATGTTGTGTTGGTGGGCGACCGCTGAGAATGTTGTGGCGGCGAAGGCGTTTCGCAAGCCTGGTGGCGCTGCGGCAACTTGATGTTGCGGGGGGGATCAGAGCGTCAGCAAAGGGAGCTCAAACGGTGCTGAACGTGAGTGAGGATTTTCGGCGGCGCGTGGCGGAGATGACGGCGCTCCCGATGTTCTGCCTCTCGTTCTTGTTTCTGGTCCTGGTGGCGACGTTGGTTGTGTTGTGGGTCGACGTGCCGATGTTCATCACGCCGCATGAAGGTGATTCGCTGGATCGGCCCGTGACCGCCACTCACGCCGGCGTGCAGACCTGGATTTCCGCCCAGACGGCCCTCGAGGCAGGTTATGATTGCCTCCTGATACTCTACTTGTTATGGCCGGTCTTCTGGGCGGAATTTCTAGTTCAGTATTTCTATCGCAATCCCGCAAAACCCTTCTGGCGACGGCGTTATGCGGGTTTGATCGCCTGCCTTTGTCCACCCCTGCGAATGTGTACGCGTCACTACGACATGGACGGTAAACTGTGGCTTCCGTCATTCGGCTGGCAGAACGTCAACAACGACTTGCGAGAACGGTTGGAGCGACTGTTTAGTGTCCCGATGATTTTCATCGCGCTGACCATTCTGCCCGTATTGTTGGTCGATGTGGGGATGAAGCACCAGGTGATGGCGCACTCCTGGCTGCAGATACTGTTGCATGTGAGCATGGGACTGATCTGGTTTGCCTTCGCCGCCGAATTCATCGTGATGGTCTCGGTCGCCAGAAGAAAATTCCAATACTGCAAAGGACACTGGCTGGATATTGCCATCATTCTGCTTCCCATCATCTCCTTCTTGCGATCCCTGAGAATTATTCGAGCCACGCGATTGGCGCGGTTAGCGAAGGTTCAGCAACTTTCCAAAATGGGGCGCCTCTACCGGTTGCGTGGCCTGGTTATGCGGGCGCTGCAGCGCTGATGATTTTGGAACTGCTGAACCGGGTCTTCCGCATCGGCCCAGAACGACAACTCAAGAAGTTGCGCACGGTGCTGGCGGAAAAGGAATTGGAAATCGAATCGCTGCGACGCCAGATTTCGGCGCTGGAGGTCAAGATCGAGGAGCAAAGAGATAAGGAGGAAGGGCACAAGAGAGAGAGACGCAGCAAGGATCGCTCAATGCAGGATGTAAAATAGGGCCGGACCGGCCCGTGAAGCGGTGTGACTGCGCGGTGGTTTGAAGGCCGATCATCGGAGCCACGGCTCGGCTTGCTTGATGAAATAGGGCAATGGTGATAGGGTTATGAACTGAGCATTTTTTCTCGATATCAATAATGGAGTTCACTTGCTCATGGGTCTGAACATCCCCATCCCCATCCTGATCTTTGTTGGTATTGGTGTGCTGGTGGTCGGCGGCCTGGCGCTTGGCGTTTACTCGGAAAAGAAACGCCGCGAGGCGCTGCAGCGCGTGGCAGAAGAACTGGGGCTGGCATTCTATAAGGACGGGGATCCGAACCTGATGGCCGAACTGTCGGACTTGCCTTTGTTCACCAAGGGACGTTCGAAACGGATCACTAACCTGATTCATGGCGAGACAGACGATGTCGTCATGGGGGTCTTCGATTACCGCTATACGACTGGCAGTGGAAAGAACTCGCACACTTATCGCCAGTCCGTAGCCTTTTTTCGTTCAGGGGATCTGAGGCTGCCGGTCTTCGAGATGCGTCCCCAGAGTTTCTTGCACGGTATCGGCAAGATGTTTGGCTACCAGGACATCGATTTCGATTCGCACCCGGTATTTTCCAAAGCATTCATCTTACGCGGACCGAACGAGCAGCACGTTCGCCAGACCTTCCGTCCGGAGCTCTTAACCTCTCTCGAACAAAAGCAAGGCGTTTCGGTCGAGGGGCGGCAGCACGATCTGGTGTTCTATCGGCCTCACAAACGCGTGCGTCCCGATCAGTTCAAAGAGCTGATGAACGATGGTTTCCAGGTGTTTGCCATGTTTCGTGGCGATGCCTGAACCGGCAGCCCCCACCGATTTGACATGACTTTTGCGCAAGATTGGCTCGCGGGGTGCTGGCGTTCGTGTGGATTTGAAGGAATGATGTTGTTTTTCAGCTGGCGGTTTTCGAATAGCAACGTCCCATCATTCAGCAGGTGATGAGCCATGGCAAAGAGTCCGGAGAAGCGGTTTGCGATCGGGGTGGACTACGGCACGAATAGCGTACGGGCACTGGTTGTTGACGTTCAGGATGGGAGCGAGGTCGCCACCTGCGTGTTCGAGTACCCAAGCGGTGAATCGGGCATTCTGTTAGACAAGGGCGATCCGAATCTGGCCCGGCAGAATCCCGCCGATTACATTGAAGGCTTTTACCGATCGGTGAAAGGAGCCGTCAGCGCGGCGGCACGCCGGCGCGGGTTCAAACCAGAGAAAGTCATCGGCATCGGCGTCGATACGACCGGTTCAACGCCCATCCCTGTCGACCGCGATGGTATGCCTTTGGCAATGAACCCGGCGCTGGCACAGAATCTGGCCGCGCACGCCTGGCTCTGGAAAGACCATACTTCCTACGCGGAAGCGGCAGAGATTACGGAGCAGGCGGGACGAAGCTCGGAAGGCTATCTTGCCAAGTGTGGCGGGTCGTACAGTAGCGAGTGGTACTGGTCGAAGATCCTGCACTGCAAGCGAGTTGCCCCGAAGGTCTTTGCCGCCGCTTACTCGTGGGTCGAACTGGCTGATTTCATACCAGGCTTCATTACCGGGAACCTGGACCCTGACACGATGCCACGCGGCATTTGCGCCGCCGGACATAAGGCGATGTATCACGAGCAGTGGAAAGGTCTGCCGGGCAAACCGTTCTTGAAACGCGTCGATCCGGGGTTGGCATCGCTGCGCGATCACTACGGCCATCCGGCCTTGTGTGCAGACCGAAGGGCCGGCGAACTGACAGCCGAAGTGGCCAAGAAAGTCGGTTTGCCTGACGGGATTGCCGTGGCGGTGGGCGCATTCGATGCCCATATGGGTGCGGTGGGCGCCGGCATCAAGCCGGGAACACTGGTCAAGATCATTGGGACCAGTACGTGTGACATGATGGTCGCGCCGATGGACAGTCCCTTGCCCGACATTCCGGGACTTTGCGGCATCGTTCCCGGTTCCATTATTCCGGGCATGTATGGGCTGGAAGCGGGTCAATCGGCGGTCGGCGACATTTTCAACTGGTTCGTCAGGCATCTGACTCCGGCCGAGTACACCGCCTCGGGCGACCCGCACGCGAATCTGACCAGGTCCGCCCAACAATTGAAGCCAGGCGAGAGCGGGTTGCTGTCTCTGGACTGGAACAACGGCAACCGGACGATTCTCGTCAACCCACTCTTGTCAGGTCTGCTGGTCGGCCAGACACTGCACAGCAGCGCACCGGAAATCTATCGCGCGTTGGTGGAAGCGACCGCGTTCGGTGCGTTGACCATCATCAATCGGTTTGAGGAGTACGGAGTCAGCGTGAAGGAAGTGGTTAACTGCGGTGGTATTGCCGAAAAGAACGCGTTCGTCATGCAGATCTACGCCGATGTGACCGGCCGGCCCATGAAGATTAGCCGCAGCGCTCAAACGTGCGCCTTGGGAGCGGCCATCTTCGGAGCGGTGGTGGGGGGCGGTTATAGGTCGGTCGAGCAAGCTCAACGCAAGATGACAGGAACGAAACCGGACTATTATCGCCCGAACAAAGCAGCGGTGCGGGTCTACGCCGAATTATACCAGCTGTACCACGCTTTGCATGATGCGCTGGGCACCCGCGACTTTTCAGGAAAACTCGACCAGGTTATGAAGAAGTTGATCTCCATTCGAGAAAAGGTGAGAAGAGGGTAGTTCGTTTCACCTTGATTCGCACCGGGCTGGTCGCTCGTTGTTACACACAGGTCTGATTTCCACTGGGCTCGTCCAAGTGGGATCCGAATTGGCTGGCTACGCGTCACTCACACAATTCTTCTGCTCTCCGCCGGGCTTGCCCCGGGGGAAGGCGGCGATTTTCAGGCTACAGCACCGGCGACAGTCGTTACTCCCCCCGGGGCAAGCCCGACGGAGAGCATGAAATCGTGAAGATAGAGATGATGTTCATGGTCATGGATGTAGCTTGTCAGTTGTCGCACCCATTGGGACGAGCCCAGCGGAAGCGTAGGCAGAAGATGTATGGTACAACGAGAGGCGGTCCTGGTGGCCAATTTCCCCATGGCGGAGCTGACGTAGTTTCACGCCCATCAAATGATGTTGAATGAGTACCTGTCTTCAAGTTGCACGTTGAATCGAGTGAACCTGTGTTGGAACATTTGAAAGCGGATGTGTGTCAGGCGAATCTCGACCTCGTCGACCATGGACTGGTCACGCTCACCTGGGGCAACGTGAGTGCTTTGAGTGACGATGGTCTCCACGTGGTGATCAAGCCGAGCGGTGTACCTTATGACCAGATGCTTCCCGAGCACATGGTGGTCGTCAACTTGGAGGGCAACGTAGTCGAGGGCGAACTGCGTCCCTCGTCGGATACGCCCACGCATGTTGTGTTGTACAAGCATTTTGAGGGAGTGCGGGGAATCACACACACACACGGTCCGCAGGCCACCATTTTTGCCCAGGCACGAGTCGAAATACCGTGCCTCGGGACGACTCACGCCGACCATTTCTGCGGGACGGTACCGGTCACTCGTCCACTCTCGGCAGAAGAAGTCCAAACCGCGTACGAGACCCACACGGGCCGCGTGATTGTGGAGCGATTCAGGGGACTCAACCCGATTTCCATGCCCGCGGTGTTGGTCGCCGGCCACGCCCCGTTCGCCTGGGGAAAGAGCGCTGCCGACTCGGTCCAGAACGCCGTGGCGTTGGAAGCCGTGGCGGCCATGGCACGAGCGACGTTGGCCCTGCGAAGCGATGCGCCACGGTTGGAAGCGTACGTACTGGAAAAACACTATCAACGCAAACATGGTACTGGAGCCTACTACGGACAGAAGTAGATGTTCGCGGTGCGGAGGCGCATTCCGCGCGACGCTGACCGCCGGCAAGAGTCGTCGATCCGGCAGGTGCCCACAACGGGTCTTGTACTGATTCTCACGGAGTTCCGATAAGTGACTGATTTCAATAGTCTGGAAATGTGGTTTGTCACGGGTAGCCAGCACTTGTATGGTCCCAAGGTGCTGAAGCAGGTTGCAGCCGATTCGCAGCAGATCGTGGCCGGCTTGAATGATTCGCGTAGTCTGCCGATCAAGATGGTCATGAAACCGGTGCTGACAACTCCGCAGGCGATCACAGACATCTGCCTGGAGGCGAACGGTACGAAGCACTGCATTGGCCTGGTTACCTGGATGCACACTTTCTCGCCGGCCAAAATGTGGATTGCCGGACTGACCGCGCTCAAGCGACCCTTCGCCCATTTGCACACGCAGTTCAACCGCGATATTCCCTGGTCGTCGATTGACATGGACTTCATGAACTTGAATCAATCGGCTCATGGCGGCCGTGAGTTCGGGTTCATTTGCAGTCGACTGCGACAAAACCGCAAAGTCATCGTGGGGCATTGGGAAGATCCCGTGGTGCAGCAGCGGCTCGGCACCTGGATGCGAACGGCGGCGGCCTGGCACGATTCGCAGTCCGCCAAATTCGCGCGCATTGGTGACAATATGCGCGAGGTGGCGGTCACCGAAGGAGATAAGGTCGCGGCGCAGATCCAATTTGGATATGCAGTCAATGGTTATGGGATCGGTGACCTTGTGCGGTACGTAGACGAGATCTCACCCGCCGACATCAAACAGTTGTGCGCGGCCTACGATCAGCAATACGTCATGGCTTCCTCGTTGTTGCCGGGTGGTGACCGACGAGAAGCATTGGAGGAGGCCGCGCGCATCGAACTGGGCCTGCGAGCATTCCTGACGGCCGGGGACTTCGCGGGCTTCACCGACACGTTTGAAGACCTGCACGGCTTGCGGCAGTTGCCGGGCCTGGCGGTCCAGCGACTGATGGCCGACGGGTACGGCTATGGCGCGGAAGGAGACTGGAAGCATGCGGCCCTGGTGCGCGCCATGAAAGTGATGTCGAGTGGTCTGGAGGGAGGTGTGAGTTTCATGGAGGACTACACGTATCATTTTGACCCCGCCGGAAAGAAGGTGTTGGGGGCCCACATGCTGGAAATCTGTCCGTCCATTGCGGCGGGACAGCCATCCTGCGAAATTCATCCTTTGGGGATCGGTGGCAAGGAAGATCCGGTGCGACTGGTCTTTGACGCTCAGTGCGGTCCGGCCATCAATGTCTCGGTAGTGGACATGGGCAGTCGATTTCGTATGGTAGTGAACAAGGTGGATGTCATTCCACCCGACGAACCCCTGCCGAAGTTGCCGGTGGCCCGCGCGCTGTGGGTGCCGCAACCGGATCTGGACACAGCCGCTGCCGCGTGGATTCTGGCCGGTGGCGCTCACCACACCAGCTTTGCCCAGGCGGTGACGGTCGAGCAGATGGAAGATTTTGCGGAGATGGCAAATATCGAGATGGTGGCGATTGGAGACAGCACCGATTTGTCTGGCTTCAAAAAGGAACTTCGGTGGAATGAAATGTACTACCACCTGGCACGTGATTGAGCGATGAAACTCAAGATGAACATTCGTTCTTGAAACAATCATTTCAGAAAGGCGCGGAACATGCAGGCTCTGGATTGGTTCGTCGTGGCACTCTACTTCGCAGTTCTGTTCGCTCTGGCCTGGTGGGTCATCTCGAAGAGTCGCGATACGGCGGACGATTATTTTCTGGCGGGGCGCAATCTCAGCTGGTGGATTATCGGTGCGTCAATCTTTGCCTCCAATATCGGCTCCGAGCATCTGGTCGGCTTGGCCGGCTCGGGCACCACGGACGGTGTGGCGATGGCACACTATGAATTGCACGCCTGGTGCCTGCTGGTATTGGGCTGGGTGCTCGTGCCGTTCTACATGCGGTCACGCGTGTTCACGATGCCCGAATTCCTCGAAAAGAGATTCAGTCCCACGAGCCGTTGGGTGTTGTCCGTGATCACGCTGGTTGCTTATGTCGTGACAAAAATCGCAGTCGGCATCTTTGCTGGCGGCATCGTCTTCTCCGTCTTGTTGCCGGAGATGAAGCTGGGGCCCCTGGACAGTTTCTGGATCGGTTCGATTCTGGTGATCGTGCTGACAGGAATCTACACGGTTCTGGGCGGCCTGCGGGCGGTGGCATATACCGAAGCCATGCAGACCGTAGTCCTGGTGATGGGCTCTGTGCTGGTCACCATCTTCGGGCTCAAGGCATTGGGGGGCTGGTCCCAATTGCGAGAGGTCTGCGGCAGTGAGATGTTCAACTTGTGGAAGCCGCTCGTCCCCGACGGCGTCGAAGCCACGTGGGCGCCGGTCAAGGAAGCGGGCCGCATGGCATGGTATTTCAACGACAAATATCCCTGGTTGAGCATGTTGTTCTGTGCTCCAGTGATTGGGCTGTGGTACTGGTGCACGGACCAGTACATTGTGCAGCGTGCGTTGGGCGCACCGAATGAACGTGAGGCTCGACGTGGCTCCATCTGTGCCGCGTTCCTCAAGTTGCTTCCGGTCTTTATCTTCATCATTCCCGGTATGATCTGTTTTGCCTTGGCAGCCGATGGCGACAATCAGGTAATCCGCAGCATTATTCTGGACGAGAATGGTGAGGTGATTCGCGACGAGGCCCAGAAAGCCTTTCCCCTGCTTGTGGCCACCGTGTTGCCGGTGGGTGTGCGTGGTGTTGTGGTGGCCGGATTATTGGCGGCGCTGATGAGTTCGTTAGCCGGCGTCTTCAACGCCTCGGCGACCTTGTTCACGATGGACTTCTACAGCAAACTCCGCCCCAATGTGCCCCAGGCAAGATTGGTATGGATCGGCCGCGTGGCCACCGGCGTGATGATTCTGATCGGATTGGCTTGGATTCCGGTGATCCAGGGGGGCAAGGGGCTCTACGACTACTTGCAGGGTGTCCAGGCCTACCTCGCTCCGCCCATCTTTGTCGTGTTCTTCCTGGGTGTTTTCTGGAAGCGACTCAATGGCGCCGGTTGCCTGGCGGCGCTGATCGTCGGATTCTTGTTGGGTATATTTCGCCTGGCCGTCGATACACCTGTCAAACTGATCAAGGATTTTACCTATGACGAAGGGTCGCTGTTGTGGATCGTGAACAACATGTTCTTTCAATACTATAGCATCCTGATTCTGGTGGTCTGTGCAGTGACAATGATCGTTGTCAGTTATGCGACGCGACAGCCTGATTATGAGAAAATATCGGGACTGACCTTCGGCACGCTTACCGCGAAGCAACGGCAGGAGACGCGCAGCAGTTGGGGTGTTCCCGATGTGTTCTTCTCGGCACTTGTGCTCGTGGCGATTCTGGCCGCCTACATCTACTTCCGTGGTTAGGTCGGCTGAACGCGGATGATTCACACAACTTGTAGCCTGGGTCGAACAAGCCGTGTTCCTGGTGGGTTTTCGCTCGCTCTTGGGTCGCCCCGGAAAGAGGCTGCCTGTTGTGACGAGGTTGACAGGCGGGAGGAAATTCACCCGTGCTTTGTGCAACGTTGACCCGCCCCATTGAATAATCTGGCCTGCTGTCAACGAGAGGAGCTTCCATGTCGTCTTTGAGAGTCTTTACGGCGGTCCTTGCCTGCTGTTTCCTTCCCCGCCTGATGATGGCGGAAGAGGTCCGCATAGAGATCGATCCCAGCCACGTCGAAAACAATGTCGACGAGAAGATCTACGGGCATTTCCTGGAACACGTCTACCATTCGGTTAACGGCGGTCTGTGGGGCGAACTGGTATGGAACCGCACGTTCGAACAGAACAGTCTGGGGACCTGGGCAGTTGCCAACGACTGTGTGATTCAAGAGGCAGTGGGCACCAATCAGCGTCTGACATTCGGCAGCGAAACATGGACCGACTATGAATTCACGCTGGAGGCCCGGAAAACAGGCGGCAGCGAAGGCTTTTTGATCCTCTTTCGCTGCGGCACTGAGGAGGATTTTTATTGGTGCAATCTCGGTGGATGGAACAATACGGCTCACCAGTTGGAGCGCGGACGTAAGGATGAGGGACGCTGGCATGGCGTGGGGCCACGTGTGCCAGGTTCGATCGAGCGAAATCGTTGGTACCAGGTCAAGGTTCGTTGCGAAGGAAATCGTCTTCAGGTCTGGCTGGATGGCAAGAAACTGATTGATTTCAGCGACCCGGATGGGCATCGGGCGGGCAAGGCCGGTGTGGGGACCTGGGCCACGCAAGCCAGGTTTCGCAATTTGAAAGTCACCGCTTTGAATGGTGACTTGCTGTTGGAAGGGATCCCGGAGCTGCCGCACCAAGAAACCACGGCTCTGCATTGGCAGAAGTTCGGGTCGGGAGCGGTAGAAATCGTCAGCCGCGATGCGGCAAATGGAAAGAGCAGTCAACGCCTCGTTTCCGCTGATGAAGAGACCGGAATTGAACAGGCGCCGTTTGCTGTGCACAGCGGCGAGCAATACGTGGGCTCACTCTTCGCACGTGCTGAAGATGCCAGCCGACTGATCGTGCGACTGCGCAGCGGCGACGTGGTCCTGGCCTCCGCAAGCGTGAACGTGACTGGTGACGGCTGGGCCGAGTATCCTTTCTCGCTGGCAGTCGACCAGGAAGCTCTGAATGCCACGTTGCAGATCGCCATCGCCGGTCCAGGCGACGTGCTGGTAGATCAGGTCAGCTTGATGCCGGCCAGTTGGAAGGCTTCGGGTGGCTATCGCCCCGACCTGCTGGATGCCGTGGCCCAACTTCGACCGCCGATTATTCGCTGGCCCGGTGGCTGCTTCGCCTCGCCGTATCGCTGGAAAGATGCCATCGGCCCACAGGCGAAACGCAAGATCTATCCACGCGATATCTGGGATGATCAAGATGTCAACTCCTACGGCGTCGACGAGTTCGTGCGGATGTGTAAGATGATTGGCGCGGAACCCCTGATTGTAGTCAATATCGGAACTCAAACGTGGAACGGCGACGTCGATCAAAACGAGTTCCTGCAGGATGTTCTCGACTGGATCGAATACTGTAACGGACCCGCCAGTTCCCGATGGGGAGCGGTGCGCGCCGAAAATGGGCATCCGGAACCCTACCGCGTCAAGTACTGGGAGATCGATAATGAAACCTGGCACATGGGAGCCGGCAACTATGCCGATGCGGTAACGCGATTTGCCCCAGCCATGCGCGAGGCCGATGCTTCCATCAAGCTGGCGGCCTGTGGCAGTGCCGGATACGGTGAGCAGGGAAATGGGTTGGCATGGAATCGTACGATTGTCGAACGGTGTGCGGAACTGTTTGACTACTTGAGCATCCATCATTATGAGAATCCGGACCGTTTTCAGCAGGGCCCACTTGACTATGAAGCGTTCTTTCACGAGACGGCGGCTTTGATCCGCGCGTCAGACAATCCTGGTCTCAAGATCTACGTTTCGGAATGGAACGCCCAGAGTACCGACTGGCGCACCGGGCTCTATTGTGCGGGCTTGCTCAACGCATTCGAACGTTGTGGAGCGTTTCTGGAAATGGGTGGCCCGGCCCTCTTTCTGCGTCACACCTCGGCCACGGCATGGGACAACGCATTTGTTAACTTTGATCATCGCGGTTGGTTTCCGGCCCCGAACTATGTCGTGATGAAGCTGTGGCGGGATCACTGTGGGCCACAGCGTATCGAGGCCAAGGTCATCGTTGCGGACCAGAGTGAGGCGAACGCATCGCTCAATTTCACCGCGGTCAAATCGGCGGATTCCAAGCAATGTTTCTTCAAAGTCGTCAATCCTGCGAACATGTCACGGACCATCGCGCTGCGGTCAACCGGAAAGCAGACAGTGGGTGGTGCTTCCATGAGCCTCGTAGCCCCAGATTCCACGTCGGCGAAAAACACCATGGAGACGCCAGACGCAGTACGTGTGACCGAAGGTCGCGTCACCACAGAAGGCAATACCGTTCGTTTTACTTTGCCGCCGCTGTCGGCGGCCGTGGTGACAATTGTATTCTGATTGCAACGATAAGGAACGACCATGGATCGACGACAGTTCTCGAAGACGATGCTTGCGGCCGGCATGGCGGTGGGAGTTGCTCCGGCCAACGGTCATACTTGGTCAGCCGACGGCCAGGCTTCGCAGTACTACGAAGAACCAGCCAAACGGCTTCCGGCACGGCAATTCGACGTTGTGGTTGCCGGGGGCGGGACGGCGGGCGTGGTAGCCGCGATTGCCGCCGCGCGACAGGGCGCCAAGACAGCTTTGATCGAAGTCAAAGGCTATCCGGGAGGAACGATTACCGAAGGGGGAACGGCCCTGCACAGTTTCTACAATCTCTGGAAGGCATTTCCAGGATGCGAAAAGCGGCAAGTCGTGAAGGGGATACCGCAAGAGATCATCGAGCGACTGATGGCCGTGGGCGGTTGTTCGGGACACGCCGAGATGTCGAAGGGGTATGCTTACGACAGTGTTTGTACCGCCATCGATACGGAACTCTACAAACTGATCACGTTTGAGATGCTGGTGGAAGCGGGAGTGCTCGTTTGCGTGAACACGCTCTTGGCCGGCGCTATCGTCGATGGCACGAGAATTCGCGGTGCCATTGTCGAAAGCCGTTCAGGGCGGGAAGCCTTTTATGCCGACACATTCGTGGACTGCACGGCCTACGGTGACCTGGCGGCCTTTGCCGGCGCCGAGTTCACCGAGCCGAATGACTATCCGGTGGTCAACAGTATCGGCGTGGGAAATGTGAGTATGGAGAGACTCAACCAGTTCCTTGAACAGCACAACGCCGTCACGCAACGAGCCGATGGAATGCGCAGTGGCGAGGATGATCAGATTATCCGTCTGCAGGGGACGATGGCCAGGCTGCCAGACGAGTTTCGAACGGAAGCTCAGAAGATTGGCATGTCGATGGTTACCACGACGGTGCACGACAATTACTGGATGTTCATCAAGATCAACTTCAAGATGCCGGTTAGCCCGACGAACCGCGATGAAGTCGCCAAGGCTGAACTGGAGCTGAGACAAAGGCAGTACCGGGCGGTAGAATTGTTTCGGGACTTTATCCCTGGCTGCGAGAAGGCTTTTATGGCTCGAACGAGCCCGAAATTGTGTATTCGCCGAGGGCGTTTGATCCGGTGCGATTACGATATCACACACGAGGATGTGATAGAGGGAAAGCACTTTGATGACGACGTCATGGCGTATGGTTTCCATGACAGCGCACCACGTCTGCAGATCAAAGATGGGGGCACCTACGGCATTCCGTTCCAGGCACTTCGTGTGGCCAAGCTGGAGAATCTGTTGGCTGCCGGCATGATGATCACGTCCGATCATCGTGCTCACATGTCGACTCGCAATACCGTCAGCTGTATGGGACAGGGGCAGGCCACCGGAACTGCCGCGGCCCTCTGTGCGAAACACAAGTGTGGCACGCGAGACCTGCCCTATGGCACACTGCGTGACGCACTGGTCAAAGCGGGTGTCTATTTCGAATCCTAACTGGACCGCGCCACTTCTACTCTTGGAGATCACCTTAAGGCCGTGTTACCACGGGCTTCGTCGCCACCGGGCTGGTCCTGGGTGGTAGGGCGTTTGAAAACTACCCTCGTTCTTCGGCTGCCAGAGTAGTCAGCAAACGTAGAACCACCGTGACGAGCCGTGTGGCGAAAGTCTGTTACGGAGACACGAGTTACGCACATCCATCGCTGCAAAATGGCGCTGCACAATGTAATCTTCTCGCGTATGCAACGTTGGCGTCCACACAGCCAATCCTGTCACGCAGTGCGGAAACAATATGGGATTCTACTCAAACGTCCTCTTCCCGGTGTTTCATGACCTGGCTGTCAACAGACGGCACTGGCACAAATATCGGCGCGAATTGCTGAGTGCGGCGAGCGGAAAGATTCTTGAGATCGGGGCCGGGAGCGGGTTGAACTTGCCACACTATCCGCAACAGGTGCGCGAAGTTGTCGCCATCGATCCCAACCATGGAATGGGTCGGCGTTTGCAGAGGCGGATGCATGAGACGCACGTGTCGATCGCACATCGAATTGGGAGTGCCGAGCAGCTGCCATTTGATGAAGCGACGTTTGACTGCGTCGTCAGCACGTTGACGCTATGTAGCATTCCGCATGTGGACCGAGCGGTCGGTGAAGTGTATCGTGTACTCAAGCCGGGTGGACAATTCCTGTTCCTTGATCACGGTCTGTCTCCCGACCAGCAAGTGCAGAAGTGGCAACGCCGTTTGAGCCGTGCCTGGCGGTTGCTGAGTGACGGTTGCCGGCTGGATGTTGACGTGCGGGAAGTGGTTTCGCGAGTGGCGTTCAGCTCCATCACGATCCAGAATTTCTATATGGACGAGTCGCCGAAGACGCTCGGTTACATGTATCGCGGTATGGCGGTTCGCTGAAGCAGGAATTCACCAGACTGGGAATCCGACCATTCCAAGGGAACGCATCCGTGAGAAAAACCGAACTGGCCGTTGCGATGATTCTTCGTGTTCTCGGGATTGCCGCGTTGTGTGCCCTACCCGCGATTTTCTTTCCCTACCGCTGGATGAACGCCATCCATGCGTTCATGGGACTGGGGCAATTGCCCGATACGCCCATCGTCAGTTACCTGGCTCGCTCCCTATCCATGTTCTACGCTATGTTCGGGGCAATTGCCGTCTTCGTGTCTCTCGACGTTCGGCGTTATCACTCACTGGTCACGTTGCTGGCCGTTCTCTCGCTCTTGATCGGCATCACCTTGTTTGGCATTGACTACTGGTCGCACATGCCTTTTCACTGGACGATCGCCGAAGGCCCGTTCACCATCCTGGTGGGCATAGCGATCCTGTGGCTGCAGAGATTCTCGACGTTACCTGATTGACGTACCAGTGGCACCGTCACTCGGAACTGCCTGGTCAGAGTCGTGCCACTGCGTGCGGAGACACGTGTCCAATACATGCATATGTGATCGCCAAGCGAAATCGTGCCAACTCGACGCCGTATGGGGCACGCAGTGTGAAGCGGCTACCGGCGCTGCATCGCGGTGGTGGCCTGTGTATCCGCGCTGCGCACTGCTCAAGTCGAGAGGTCTGGTTCCAGTGGACTGAATTCTCGGTGTCGAGACTACCGGGTTGGAAACTCGGTGGTTTGAGCAGTGGCACCGTCACTCGGAACTGCCTGGTCAGAGTCGTGCCACTGCGTGCGGAGACGCGTGTCCAATACATGCATATGTGATCGCCAAGCGAAATCGTGCCAACTCGACGCCGTATGGGGCACGCAGTGTGAAGCGGCTACCGGCGCTGCATCGCGGTGGTGGCCTGTGTATCCGCGCTGCGCACTGCTCAAGTCGAGAGGTCTGGTTCCAGTGGACTGAATTCTCGGTGTCGAGACTACCGGGTTGGAAACTCGGTGGTTTGAGCAGTGGCACCGTCACTCGGAACTGCCTGGTCAGAGTCGTGCCACTGCGTGCGGAGACACGTGTCCAATACATGCATATGTGATCGCCAAGCGAAATCGTGCCAACTCGACGCCGTATGGGGCACGCAGTGTGAAGCGGCTACCGGCGCTGCATCGCGGTGGTGGCCTGTGTATCCGCGCTGCGCACTGCTCAAGTCGAGAGGTCTGGTTCCAGTGGACTGAATTCTCGGTGTCGAGACTACCGGGTTGGAAACTCGGTGGTTTGAGCAGTGGCACCGTCACTCGGAACTGCCTGGTCAGAGTCGTGCCACTGCGTGCGGAGACACGCGGGGATTCTGAGTGTCCTTTTTGATCAAATAAAAGCAAGTCGTAGGGTCAACCATTTGCAGCTGTCATTTCACATGCAATCAGCTGCTCCTTCTTGCAGGAAGCCGGGGTAGGGAAGTAAATCGGTGGTCTGCCCTGGGTGACACGTGGCTGGTACCATGCGTTGCGTGTCGCTCAGGCACCGATTTCGGCTTCCACGGCTCCCCAGGGGCCGGCGTTGACCAGGATATGGCTGGGGGGGCGGATCGGAATGAGTTGCATCAATGACCCGGTCAAAATAAACTGTCCCGCAGTGAGTGCCAACCCATGTTTCGGCAAAATGTCCGCCAGAAAACGCATGGATCGGAGCACGTTATCTCCCAGCTCGCGCCCGCGAAACGAATCGATCAAGTGGCCATTGACTTCGATAGTCAAACTCGAGTCGGGCCGCTGTGGCACCACGCGTTGGGATGACTTGCGTGCGTGGACAAACCCAGCATGGAGCGCGTTGTTGGCAATCAATTCGGATGCATTGGGCGTCTCAGATCGAAAGACGTAATGGTGCAGTTCGATGACCGGAACCACCCATCCGATCGAATCGATCAACTCCGAGTCGCTTGCCTGGGGACTGATGGTTGCCGCAAGTTGCAGCGCCAATTCTCCTTCGATGGCCGGGCTGGCGAACTGCGACGCGGCAAGCCGAACACCTGAAAGGTGACATTCGCTGTTCCACAATCGTCCGAAAACCGGCCGGTCGATCCCAAATTGTCGCTGAATGACGTTCGAGGTACATCCGACTTTGTAGCCGATGACGCGTTCCCCGCGGTTCTCTCGCAGCCGTGTCACAGCGGTCTGCAATGTGTAGGCATCGTCAATTGGCATCAACGGCTGACTGTCGAACAATGTCCCGGGCGTTTTCTCGTCGTAATCGCGCAGCTGGCGCTCTGCCGATTGAGTCATTGCGGAATCGCTGTCGAGGGGTTTTTCGTGTGGTGAGTTCAATTCGTCCTCCCGTCTTACTGAACGATTCAGACTGCCAGTGACGCTGGGATTCCGATCGTGATGGAAATCGAGGCGTCGCTGCGAACCAAGACCTTGGTCGTCCTGTTGTTGTCAAGGGACTCGCCGGACGCCGCACCCAGTTCGGCCGCTGGTCGAGCGCGTACGGCGCCGGCTTGGGGCAGACACATAAGCATCGCCCACCATAGGGCAAGAGACCCGACAGGTTTCGCAACCGTTCCTGCCAGGGATCCACTTGTGCCTTGTACCGGGGCAGCTGCTCGGGACTGCTTCAGTGTGTTCCCGGTAACTCACCCAAAACAGACTAAGAACTCGTCCGGCAATAAGTTACCGTATTTATCGCCCCTCACCCTACCCTCTCCCCCGCTATTCCCGCTCCGCGGGGCGGTGGAGAGGGAAGCGGAACCGGTAACTTATTTCCGGACGAGTCCTGACTAATCTGGGATTGTTTGTCTTATCAGCGGTCGTGTCAATAAGTGATGCTCTTGGTACACCCTTCGGGGCTTGGTGAGCGATCCATTGTCAACTACCATTGCATCGTGGAAAATGGAGTTGGCGCGATGGAGCTTTACGACGAGTTTCGAGGGTTGATTGACATGCTGAATCGACGCGGCGTAGATTACGCCGTGTGCGGCGGCATTGCAGTCGCCGTTCACGGCTATCCTCGATTCACATACGATATTGACTTGTTGATTCGGCCCGACAATCTGCCCGAAGCAATCGGCGCGGCGAAGATGAGTGGATTTCTGGACGAAACGGGCAGAATTCCGCTGGGGCCCTGCATTGCCCATCGCCTTGTCAAGTCGGTGGGCAGCGACCACTTGGTGCTCGATCTGCTTCTTGTGAATGATGTGCTCCAGTCCGTCTGGGACTCGCGCATCGATTACGAGTGGCAGGACCAGCGGTTGTGTGTCGTATCAGCCGATGGTCTGACATTGATGAAACGGATATCGGGTCGTGATCAAGATCTACTTGATGTGAAACGGCTGGAGGGTCCAGCTCCGGGAGGCAAGCAGCGTGACCAAGACATCGACAATTGACATGTCATCCAGTGCGATCGACCGCCGGCTGCGCCAACTTGCTGGATTGCATCGCTTGGGACTGTCCCTGCGGCAAGCACGGCCAATCGCGTCCGAGGCTGCTGATAGGAGACCCACCATCGCGTCCAGCACCGCGCGACTCAGACGCCACCTGGTCGGACGACAGTCGTTGAGCTCAACGTTGCTTTACCGCTTGTCGTGTCGCCGCTGGACAAAGGCGGCCAGGATTGCGCCCAGCAGCAGCCCGACGGCAATCGTGCCCAGAAACAGGTAGGGTGTATACTCGTGCTCGTAGCCATGTTCGAGGTTAATTCCAAAGATGGCAGTCAGCGTGGCGATCGGGAAGAAGAAGGCAACGAGCATGTTCAGGCGATGCGCGGCCACGGCCATATGCTGCGTCGACCGAGCTTGTTCCTCCGCTCGTCTCACCACCCGAAAATCCAGCGAGTTCTTGGTCTCGCCATACAGCAGTTCAGCACTTCTCTCGATAGCATAGGCGCGATCCCGCATGTTGATAATGTCCTGATCGTCGGGAGACTTTTTCCGCGCGTCCTGAAGTACCTCGTGCAGGTGGCGGGCAGAACGATGGATCGGCGCCAGACTCTCCAATATCAGAAAGTACTGATCGGCAGTCGTCGCTTGTTCCTCTTGCCGATCAAGACGAGCGATCACCTCCTCATATTCGTCGATATGCTTGGCTAACGCGCGGATTCCGTTTCCCAAGTCCTTGGAAGTCCATTCGCCGCGGGGATTACGGTAGATCAATCTCGCTTGTCGCTCATTGTCGTCGGCCTTAGGTGGAGCGTGCAACACAAGCAGCAGATGGCCGTCGTGAAACATGGCACGCTGCCGACCTACCTTGTTCCCAAGTCGATTGCGAATTCCCTCCGGTAACTGCCAAGTGGCGGGAAGAATGGACGTTGGCATGTGTGTCTCCATTTTCAGACAGGTAGGGTAGGGCAAGCTCGCGCAACGTGTTGGTGGGTCTTCACAAGCCGATCAGCTCCCCAGCAACAGTCCGTGTTTGTTCTGGCAGAAAAGGTGCGAGGGAAAACCCGCCAGCAGGACGGCTTGCCCGACCCACCCTACGAGTTTTGTGAATCATCCGGGCTAAGCGCCATACCGTTTAACGAAGTGCTACCAGTTAGGTTTGCGATACGAGTTGTTGTGCCAGTATGGTTGTGCTGTCGCCACATCTGGTTTGCCGTTGGATGCTATGATGGCTTTATTCAACGGTATTGGCGCTAAGCTGCTTTGCGCTTCGGCGGCGTCGCGGCAGGCGTGGCCAACAGGCCCTTGATTCGGTACTCGTAAAGTCGTCCTAGGTGCCGCAGGTAATTGAGTTGTTCGGTCAAGGAAAGCTTGCTTTGACCGTGCATCCGGTCCCGAAAGGAGATAGGAACCTCGGCCACGCGGGGACGGCATTTGACCATCAATTCCAAGCCGATCTTGTAGCCGACGGGGTTCAGCTCACCGGCCGACTCGAACGTCTCGCGACGCATCGCAAAGAAACCCGCCATCGGGTCGTGGGCCGCCGTGAGTGGCCAGGCCAGCCAGGTGGCGATTTTCGAGTTGAGCCAGCGAAACAGACCCCAATCCTCATCCGTGCCACCACCAGGCACGTAGCGACTGCCGATCACAAAATCCGCCGTACCTGATCGTATGGAGTTGACTAAGGCCGGAATCCGCTCCGGAGGGTGCGAAAGATCCGCATCCATGACCAGCAAGACTGCTCCGTCGGCCGCTCGCATCCCGTGAATCACGGCACTCGACAGCCCCCGCTCGCTGCTTCTTACCAGCAGGCGGAGCGGATACGAACGGGCCAGCTTAGCACAGAGATGCTGCGTATCGTCAGGACTGTTATCGTCGACAACAATGATCTCGCCAGCCAACCTTGCCTGGGACAGCGCTTCCGCGACCAGCGGAATCAGGATGGGGAGGTTCTCGGCTTCGCAATAGGTCGGCACAATCACCGACACATCCAACTTGCCTCGCAATAAATCTGTGTCTTCCGACGGCACGAGCTTGGCAAATGGAAGGATGTCTGACGCCATCGCATCCCGACTTGAGGTGTTCTGCTGATTGATCGCCGCAGCCGGCGGCGCCAATTGAAAGTGCTCCTGTTCACCACAACGCTTTCCGATTACCGCCTGACGTAACTGACTCTCGCGCACCAGAATGTACCCTGTGCCGAACAAACAGAGCAAAGTGCAGATTGTGGTCGCCCCGTAGGCGCTCATCACATCCTCCAGTTCCTCGCCGACGATATCCTGTGCGCCGATTGTCCCCAACAAGAGTATTCCGACGAAGACGGCCGCCACAGGTACATTGCGACGACGATACATCCAGTGCGTCACGCAGAAAGCCACGGGCACAATCAGCGCGCAGAAGTGCTGTGAGCTGCTGATTGGCGATAGGAGCAACATGCCGCACAACAGGGCACCGATTTGTCCCAGCCAGAAAAACGAATACTCTGATGGCGCCACGCGTAACATCCGACCAGGCCATGTGATCCAGGCCAGACAACCGATGATTGTCAGCTCCAACGCAAGCGTTACATACTTGAGCGTCGCGGCGTCCAGGTTCCACAGCGACACATCGAAACGATGCTTGCCGGGAGTCACGGGCGTCGAAACACGGTAGAGCGTGCCAGGCAGACTTTGATTCAGCGAATTCCAACTGGCCCAGGCCCCCTGAACGTCGGCTACCTGCCCGACTTCAACCTTGGAGACAAACCGCTTGTACCAGCAGGAAACCCAAAGCTCGCCTTCCTGGTTGGGGAACAGAAGGTCAGGCAGAAAGGTCGCGGCGGTCATCGCCACAACCATCACGATTGCGGCGAGAAACCTTCGATGCCACACCAACAACGGCAAGATCAGCAGCGGTGTCGCTTTACAGGCCGTTGCCAACCCCGCCCAAAAACCCGCGCTCTTGGCTCGATTGGCGGCCATTCGAAAACCTACCAGAACCACCAGCGCCAATACGATCAGATCGTGTGACTCGTACTCCAGCGGCGATATCAGGAACCGGCCCGATAACAGTACGATGAGCAGCGTGTTGAGCCAGACTGGAGGTCCACCGCGGTCCACGCCACGGCACACAACCGGCCACACCATCTTGGTGATTGCCACCACAATTGCGGCTAACAGCGTCAGGTTGATGAACCACCAGATGCATCGCTGGACGGCAAAAGGAAGCCCGACCAGCACGGTCAGTGGCAAGGCGAAAAACGGGGGATAGGTGAACGGGGGATGTTCCAGAGGTCGGTAGTACTGTTCGCCGTGCGCCATCCGCTCGGACGCTAGACTGTAGACCTTAATCTCGCCGACTCGGCGCACTTTCGGCATCGCCACCGACAGAACGGCAAACAACAACAAGACCGCCGCAATCCAACGTTTGGACAACGAGAAACTATGCGTAACGTCGGTCATTTCCCAGACCTCCTTGGCTGAGAAAACGTGCATTGATTTGCACTGACGCACGCGGTCAACACGCAAGCGACTTTCGGCAGACAGAAACTTCGCTGACGCGATCCGCGGGCAGGGTGCAACAGCCAGCATGGCGGGGAGCATGATAACGCGAAACTGAAATCGATGCAAACCCAATCACCCCAGCAACTTTGGCCTCTTTCGCGAGAATTCGCGCTGCCCAAGAATGCATGTGATATCGTCCCCCGTGCCGCCGCCCACTGACCCGCTCACCCCTGTCCGTTCTGTTCGCGTAAAGTTTGCACGCCTTTCACTCGCATCTGCACTGCGTACAAATACTGCGAAGCGGTGATAAAGAGCGTCTGACGATCCTTGCCACCAAAACAGACGTTGGCCGTCCAACGGGCATCAACCGGGATATGTTTGATCTTTTCTCCCTTGCTGTTGAATACCGTCACACCGTTGCCAGTTAGATAGACATTCCCTTCGTTGTCAATGGTCATGCCGTCCGATCCCAGCTCGCAAAACAGCCGCTTATTCTGCAAAGAACCGTTCTCTTGAATCTCATACACATACGTCTTCTTGGCTTTGATGTCCGCCACGTACAGCATCTTCCCATCGGGTGTGCCAATCACTCCGTTCGGCTGCTCCAGGTCGTTCGACAACGCGCACCAAGGTCTGGCGATCGGGCGTCAGAAAGTAAACCCCCTGGCAGCTCTGTTGCATCGGACCACGATTCCAATAATTCCGCTTGTAAAACGGATCGGTGAAGTAAATACCTCCGTCGGGACGGATCCAGAGATCGTTCGGTGCATTAAGTAGTTTGCCTTCATAGTCCTTCACCACCACCTTGGCCGACTTGTCTTTGGCGATAGACCAGAGTTCGTTCTTTTCGTCGGCGCACGCCCAGAGATTGCCAGCCTTGTCGAAATACAGGCCGTTGGAGCGACCGCATGGTTGCATGAAGGTCGACAACTTTCCATCGACAGACCACCGCATGATGCGGTCATTTGGCTGATCGGTAAAAAAGATGTTTCCTTCCGCATCGCAAGCAGGTCCTTCGGTGAATGAGAACTCGTCCGCTAACCGTTCGACCGTCGCCCCGGGAGCCAAAATGTCGCCCTCAGAACTTCTGGCCACTTCCGCGCCCAGCATCCCCAGACAGACGAAGCCCAGGACGAGACGAGATCGAAACAGGTTCGAGTACAGCAAGTAACATTTCATGGTGAACTCCTGGTGAAAAATCTCTACTTTGCCGCGTCTGATCCGCACTTGCCGATGGACTTCTCGAAAAGCCTCGGCGACGACTCCGTGAGAGAGTCAGTCTGCGCACCGAGACAACTCGCTTAGCCCCGATACCGTGCAACTAAGCCATGATAGCATCCAATGGCAAACCAGACATGGCGACAGCACGACCATGCTGGCATATTAGCCGGTAAAGCCGCTTTTTTTGTGGCTCGTGTCCCATCGCGGAAAGTTCGGAATTCACGACCGGTGCAGATTGGCGGAATCACGGGCTTTTCCGGCGCTATATTCGTTGACAGGGGCGGGAAGGAATGCACTTCGAGTTACAGCAAGCGGAGAGCGGCAGTACGAAACGGCGCCAGCGAGAATCAACGCGACATGCACGGCGTCGGATGGCGGATTCAGGCCCCTTTGATGGGACCGCCACAATGCGGGCAGGTGACTGCGCGGATCGAGATAAACGCGCCGCAATCCTGGCAAGGTTGCAGATTCGGATTGTCACGTTGCCTGCTATGTGGATTGCGTGCAATTGCCGTCACGGCGGCCGCCAGGCCGATGATCACCGCGAAAGAACCGACGGCAAGCAGAATCATGGCATAACTGATGATCATTGAATATCCTCCCGCAGGCTCCTGGTGCATCAGTCAGGCGCGGAGATTGGAATTTGACAGGCGTTGATTTGGGTATACGATACTCGATCGGTGGCTGGGGCGAACCCCGTTGCGACGACTCATCCCGAGCGTTGTCAAGCCGAACCTTGCTGAAGGAGCTGGTCCGTGCGTCTCGTCCTTTCCTGCTGCCCGTTGATATTATCAAGCGTGTTTGCGTGTCCAGGGGCGGCTTGGGGCAAGGTGACCGATTCGTCGCAACAAGGTTTCGTCATCCAGGTCGAGGTACCGATTCAGGCATCGCCACAGCAGGTGTATCGCCAGCTGGTGGAAAATATTGGAAAATGGTGGGATCCGAGCCACACGTTTTCAGGCGACTCGAACAACCTCTATCTGGAAGCCGAGCCCAAGGGATGGTTCGGTGAACGGCTGGCCGACGGGGGCGTGGTGCAACATATGGAAGTAATTTTCATCGCGCCAGGGACAGGGCTGCGGCACGCGGCCGCAGCCACGTTAGTCAGTATCCGTATCTGTTCACCGACCGCCCAAAGACACCGGTGCCGATCGCGTGCGCAAGTACATCTCACCATTGGCGACCGCTGGCCTGGAGAAGCTGGGTTTGCCCAGTGACAGCTGCCTCGGCACCAGCAACTTCCTCCATCCAGATCTCATGACCTTCTCTCGCGATTTTCGCCAGGTATCCACAGCTGCCACCTGACCTCCGACACAACCATGTGACCACCAACCTCATTGATAGTACAATGAAGTGCGTGGTGGAAACGGTCGGACCGGGCAGGTGCCATGCAGGCCAAGTTCCTGGCAGCCAAACCTGGCATCCAACCGGCTGTAGTCTCCGCCTTGCCCAAGTCGGCTCAGGACGAGCGTGATTGTCTCAGCGAACACGTCGTCATGTAACCCGGCAAATACGGAGTGCGAGTCATGACGATCCCGGTAGTCTGTGAATGCGGGTTTCGCAAGCAGGTTCCCAACGAATGGGAAGGGATGCGAATCCAATGCAAGTGCGGACGCAGCTTCGTGATCAGCGCAGACGGCAACATTCTTGAACCCCCTGTGGCCGATGCGCCCAGGCAGGCGGACCAGCGGCAGCCTCCGAAAACGACAACAACGGCGCAAGCCAGTGCCTCCAATACCGCCACGCGACTAGAGGTTTCCGCAGACAGAGTGGACCACTCGGTAGCCGCTCGTTATCGCTCGCGGCATAATCCCGCGGAGGCGCGGAAACGAATCATCTTCGGAGGCGGCACACTGATCGCCCTTCTCTGTCTGGTTGCGTTAGCGATCATCCTGCCACAGCAACTTCCTTCTGGCTGGAAGTATCGAGCTCAGGCAGATGCCGATCGGGCGGATTCGTCGCCCACTGCCACAACAGAACACGAGAAAGACACTCAAGAGTCAACGCACGTCATCGCGACTGAGAATGCGGTAATTGCAGACAGCGCGGACGAGACAACAGTGACATCGGCATCGCCAGGCGAGATGGTTGTTTTGCCGTCGGACGACAGCTCCCATTCGGATACAGGAGAATTGTCGGACGTCACGGGCCACCTGAAGACGCGGATTGCCGAACTCATCGAATTGGGCGCCGATGAAGGACTACTCCTGACCGGGATGTTTGGCCAGGAATATAAGCAACTTGAGATCACGCAGCAGCAGCAGACACAGATCGACGAACTCACTGAGCAGCTTAAGACCAAGGAAGAGGAACTGAACTCGGGCTCGATCGAGCTGGATCAGTGGTATACGGACGGCGAGAAGATTGGCACTGAGCTGCTACAGGTCCTTACCGATGCTCAACGCGGTCAACTGCGCGAGATGATTCAGCGTGAAAAGATCAAACGCGTGCCGATTGAGGAGTACGCGGCCCGCTTGCGACCCGAATTGAGAATTCCTCGCGTGGCGTGGAGGATCGAACCCGACAGCGTCCGACTTCCCGTTATCAAGACCTGCGAATTTGCGGGGCCGGCCCAAGAAGGCTGGTACCGCCCGCAGGCGTCCAGTGGCATCTTCGCGGTGGCCAACGGCGCTCCAACACAACCAGGCACGAATCTGTACCAGTGTCACAGTCTGCTGACAGACCAGTCAATTGGCAAGTGCGAGATCTCCCAGCAGCGTATCGGTCACACCACGCTCCTCTCGCCCGATGGACGGTATTTGGTCGTCGACCGCCAAAACGAAGCAGGCGTGCCAGTGGTAGAGGTCTGGTCCACGCAGTCAGGCAGGTTGTTGGCGAGCAAGGAATTGCCGCGGACGGATGAGAAGAATGCTGAGACTCTTTACGTGTTGCGCGACTGCGTCGCCGATCAGGTGTGTGCGATTTCGGGAACCGGATACTGGGTCTGGAATTTCAACTCCGGTCAGGCTCGGGAAGTGCCGTTTCCCGACTGGGTCTCGCACGATTTACCGGCGTCGGCCATGAGTCCCGGCGGACGGTACGTCGCCGTGGCACACCTGCATGCTCCTTCTGTTCAGTCGCGGCGTTGCCATTTCATGGAAGTCTGTGTCTACGAACTGGAAACGGGTGACTTGTTGGGCAATCAGGTTGTGGCCACCGATTATCGCGAGTTGAGCATTTCAGCGATTATGTTCAATTATGACGGTCAGGAACTGGCGGTGCTCTGGAATGTGTCCCCGCTCAATCCTCAGCGTGTGCTGATCCATATAAACGCCATCGACGGCGAAGTGATTCAGATCGTGGATGGCCTTCTCCCATCGACACAAGGATACGCCTGGCAGCATGAACTGCAACAGCGTGACCTGATCTGCTTGCCTGATAACAGCGGCTGGATCGTCAACCTGCAGCAACTTGTCGAGTCGGAATCGGGAGCCTTGATTGATATGGAATTACCCCGGTTGCAGAACGCGACCGACACTTCGATGCGCGATCCGGAGGCCATTGTCGAAGCGATCCCCGCTGGAGACGGGCGTTTGTTGTTGGTCATCGTCCGACGCACTGATGAAGCGAATGCTTTGCTTCAACTGAGGTGCCAGTTCATTCAGCTGCCGGAGATGGGACCATTCATGTAGCTGTGGGACGAAGGTTGTGCTTGTGACGTTTGAGCAATCTCCAGGGACTCTGTCGGTCTCAACGCCGAAAGCACTTCTCGTAGGGGTGCGTCTCGGTAACAATGGCCCGCAATTCGGCCAGGTGATTCTGATAGATGTCACGTGGATAGGTGTCGTACTTCTGGCACAGAAATGCCGCGGCTCCCACTGCCACCCCCATGGAACCACCGTTGAGCATGGTCTTGGTGCTCGAGCCCGCAATGTGTGTCACGCTGATATGTTTTCCCGCCATCATCAGGTTGTTAACATTCCGCGAAAAGAGACATCGGAACGGAACGCCATAGGGTTGGACGGGAATGAATCTCCAATCTCCCAGGCGAAAGTCATACTTGTCGCCCGGATAGTGCAAGCAGAAATGTCCGCTGCAAACGGCTACCGCATCGGGAAACGATCGTTGCGCACGGATATCGTTTTCAGTGAGAATGTAATCGCCCATCAGACGCCTCGACTCGCCGCCGGCCGGCACATGCCCCACCCACGCCAAGTGCAGTCGGTCGGCCGCTTCCCCGTAGCGTCGCTTCACATTCGAGAACGTGCCATAGATCGCACGCAGCAGATGGTCTCGGATCTGCTCACCATCGGCGAACGGATCCAGCCACTGGCCATACTCCCAGAAGTGCGTCAGGCCGCCGATGTTATCCCGCCCGTCAACGACCTGACCACCCAGCTCGGCAAAGTCCCCGGCGATCTCCACGGCCCAGGGAACTTCGGGAAACGAAACAGACTGGTCCGAAATCGCGGTGCGAAACACGATGGTGTTACCGTGGTGCATCTTATCCGCGCGCTCGGGAGCAAGACTCTCGTCAAACTCCGTCTTTGCTTCGCGGCCCATGCGGTACTCCGCGCCGGCCAGAAACCCCACCGCACCGACACCGCTGCAATCGATGAACACGGGTGCCTGGAAACGCAATTCCCGGTTCGTGTTGATGTTCCGCGCATCGACAGAAACGATTTTGCCACCACGCGTCTCGGCACGGAAAGCATGCCAGCCCAAAAACAGTTCTACCAGCTCCTCTTTCTTCAGCACCCGATCCCGTTCAGGTCCGATGAATTCATCAACAATCGAGCGTCGCTGTCCGCGTGGAGTGATACCGATTTCAGGACTGGCATTTCCACCCAGTACCGGCCGATTCTGGACCAGAGCCACATGCAAGCCCAAGCGCGCTGCCGCCAGAGTCGCCGAGCATCCGGCAACTCCCCCTCCCACCACCACGACGTCGTATTCGCCGGCCGACGGGGGCGTCTTGGGAATCGCCAGCAGCCCACGACGCCAGTCTGCCATGGCCGAGTCCGGCACCGATGGTGGAATCACGCTCAGATCGCTGGTCAGGTAGAGGGCATCGCATCGGCCGTCAAAGCCGGCGAGGTCCTTTAGCTCCAATTCCAGGTCGCCGGCGGGCAACTCAATCACGTCCCCTCTTTGCCAAATCCAATCCCGCCCCTGATTTCCGAACGTGGTCGCTAATTCCTTTCCCCCGATCACAACGCGGAAGCTGCCGCAGGTCTGCGACGCCGCCCAGTTCTTCGTCCTCACCCACATCCGGTAGCGTCCCGCGGTGGCCAGAGCCACCGTGGTTCTGGCGTTGTCGACCGGCGTTCCCAAACCATGGGCCAACAGGTAAGACGATCCCATGGTATCGAGAAATTGTGGGTTGACAATCCAGCCACCCGGCTGGGAGAACCCCTCGGCTTCGACAAGTAGCTCAGAGCCCAACGCCGTGCTGGAAATGAGGAACAGCCAAACCGTCGCGGCGTGTTTCATATCTTGTGGCCTCCACGGAGGAAAAGCGGGCGGCGCGGCGCTGTCTTACGTCACGCCGTGCAGGTCGCGCCACCAAGTAAGGAACCGGGGAAAAATAACTTCCAGATTTGCTAGTCCCTCACCCTACCCTCTCCCCAAAGGGGCGAGGGAACTAGGTGAAGTTATTTTTCCCCCGATCCTAAGTTCTTGGCCGCGGCAGGAAGTGCGGGCTACAGCGATAGCACGTACTCAACCAGATCGTCGATTTCCTGCTCGCGCAGCTCCTCTCCATCGACACGCTTGAGCCCGTGCCGGCCTTCCGTGAGCAGCTCTTTCATCGTGGCGTATTGTCCGTCGTGCAGGTAGGGCGCCGTCCGCCAAATTTCCACCAATGTCGGGGTATCAAAGAGATTCTCAAACCGCCGCGAATTCGTTCGTCCCATCCGATGGGTCCGCAAGTCGGTGAAAAGCGGTGCGGGATGGCAACGATGGCATCCTACCCGCTCGCTCTCGAACAATGCCGCTCCTCGCCTCGCCGCTGCGCTCAGCTCCCCATCTTTCAAATGCGGGCTGGCAGCGGGCTGCAAAGACCTCAAGTAAGCGTCGATCGCCTCCGCCTCGTCGTCGGGGCGATGGGCGAACAGGATGTGCGACAGGCCCGAACGCACGGCGATTTCTGCCGTGGCACGCACTCCTTTCGCCATCGACGGCGGAGTCTGATGAGACAGAAGCATGCTCTTGGAGTTCTTGGGATTGCCAATCCCATCATTCATCAGGTCCCAGTTCAGGCAGTCCGATCGCCCATCAGGGTGGCAGCTGGAACAGCTCTGCCAATTTTGATAACAGATCGTCGCGTCGTCAAACAACAGCTGGCCGCGTCGCTGCACAGACATGCTCGGTGGTGGCCCCAACGCAATGGATCGCACATTCGATGCGTCGCGGCGTGCAAGATCGACGATCGCAATCGCGTCACTGTAGTACTCGGCAACGTACGCTTCCGACCCCGACACGGCCACGGCTCGAGGTCCCTTGCCGGGCAGAGCAATCCGCTGCCACAAGGTCTCACCAAGGCTTGGATAGACCGGCCACGCGCCCGGCAATGGCGACATGGTCCGGCGAGCGACATCGCCAACCAGGTCCGAAGTGGTGATCACGCTCAGTTCGTGTGTTCCCGACGACGCCACACAAACGGTGGTGCCGTCCTGATTGCACGCAACGCCCCAGGGATTCGCTGAGCCCATGTGCAACTCGTCCAATCCAATCGTGCTCCGCGATCTCATCTCACGCAGATCGATGACACTGGTCACATTGACATTGATCCAGCCCATGTCCACACGGAACGGTACGTTTTCGAAGTTGGAGAGTAAGTGCGTGACAAAAGCATAGTTACCGTCCGGGGTGACGCAGATACCACGAACGCTGCTGGACCCGTTGGGCAAGTCGATGGCAGTCGTGTCGTACGTGTCGGTGTCGATGACGGTCAGCACAGCGCCGATCTTGCCACCGAAATCCGAATCGACTCGGGTATTCGGGAGATGATTTGCCACCAACAACTGCTTGCCGTCCGGCGTGATAGCCGCGGCAATCGGTTCTCGCACTGCCGGTATGCGGGCCACTTCCGTGCCAGACGTCATGTCAATCACGGAGACATTACTGCTGAATCGATTGCAGACATAAAGCCGTTGCCCGTCGTGACTCAAGACGGGGCTGACGGCGGTGTGGCCGACGGCAAAATCGTTGATCAGCCGCCCCGATTGCACATCGAAAACAAGGACCGTGCTTGTGACCGCGGCACAGGTCACGATCAACTGTTTGTCGTCCGAGGTCAAGATGAGCCCCGTCGGTGGCGAAGGCACGTTGACGCGGCGCGT
Source organism: uncultured Planctomycetota bacterium (assembly GCA_963700575.1). Lineage (GTDB taxonomy): Bacteria > Planctomycetota > Planctomycetia > Pirellulales > Pirellulaceae > JAJRVM01. The sequence goes on from CAVOYC010000028.1 coordinate 114,887, forward strand.
GACCTCTCCCGACGGCAGTGTGACCCACAATACCTGGCAGGCGTCGGCGCAGGCCACCAGGAGATGCTGCGCGTCACATGACACCGCTAAAGCGCTGGGACCCAAATACCCCTCAGCTGCCGGTGTCTTGCTCGACATGACGACCAGGAGAAGGATGGCCGGCAGCCACATCTTGACCGTCCAATCAAGGTTTGTGGCAGGATTGCGTGGACAATTCCGCATGAGCATACCTATGCCAGAACACTTAAAATCAGGTGGCACCAGACGCGCCACGCCGGCGAGCAACGTCTGCAGTTTACCCTGCCGACCGCCGGCAAGGAAATGGAGCGTGCCCCCTCTAGTGGGGAGCGAGCGCGGCCGGTTCCGATTCTCACGAGACGCTGCTGCGAAATGCGATGAATGTCAGATCGTCCGGCTTGGATGGGTGGCCGTCGGAATCGCTGCCCATGCGGTGCCGTGAATCGGTTACCAGGCGCTGAGCGGCGACAGCCAGCTTCCCTTTCCGAATCACATCCACGATCCGGTCGCCGTAGAGATTGTCGAACAGCCCGTCGCTGGCAAGCAGCACGGTATCGCGAAGCGCCAGCTTGACGTGCGGGCCGATGGCAATATGCATCTCGGCAGTTCCGATGAAGTTGGACACAATGTGACGATGCTCATGGTGCATCGCCTCATCCGCATCGATCAGTCCTGCCTCGATGCCATACCCGACCGGTGAGTGGGGAACGGTTTGATGCTTGATCTTGCCACGTCCACCGACCACAAGGATCATGGAATCGCCCACGTGGTAGGGACGCGCGATGCCGTCGTTGATTTCCACCACCGCCAAGGTGGTCGCCGCTCCTACCCCCAGTTCCTGGACCGCTGAATTGGCACGTTCGAAACCGGTAATAATGGCGGAACGGAGCAAGGCATTTGTGCCGCGTGTTTCCTGGATCGACTGGTGCATCGATTCGACGGCCAGTCGGGCGGCCTGTTCGCCGGCGGCGCTTCCCCCCATGCCATCGGCCACCACCAGCACGGCCGCCCGGTCTCCGACAGGAATCACGCCGGCCGCATCCTCATTGGCCGATTCCTTGGTGGGGCAGCGGGCCGAGAAAACGCACGCTGTGCCCCCGCTGAGGGACATCAATTCCGGCTGCGTCATGTTTTGATTGAAATAACTATGCACGGTGCCGAATTCGTTTCCGTTCATCGGCTACTTCTCCCCAAGCTTCTTGCCACACCAGGGGCAAAAACTCCAGAACTCCTCAATTACTCCCCAGCCGCACGATGCACAGGTATCCTCGGACCCGGCGATCTTCCATTTCCGGCGCACTTTTCGGTGACACCAGGGACAATATCTCATGAAGCGCATCAACTGCTTGCGGGAGCACTGTGAGTTGGTGCAACGCGCGGTATATCGTACGTCAGGGTACTGGCGGGATGTCGTCAACTCGAATCCACCGCCGTAGCACCAGGGACAATAGGACCAGTCGAGCTTCAGGCCACGGCAGCAGCGAGGACATTGAAGCGGCAGACGCGTGTCACCGTCGTGTCGCGCGCGGTCTTGGCCGCACCAGGGACAGAACGTCATGGCTTCCGACACCGGTCCCTCGCAACGCGAGCAGGTATGCCGTGTCTCCAGGGGCACGGCATACAGACGCTGAAAAGCCCTGCGGCGCAACGTCCGCCAATCGCGTTTCGAGTCGTTGCGGGCCACCGATGTCCCGGCGGAACCACCGTATTGCAGAACCTTCGATTTGATCCGTCGCAGCGACGCGAGCATCGCGCCCGCGTTCGGATAACGCTCGTGAGGATCCACTTCGATGGCCCGCCGCATCAACTCGATCAACTCCGGATGCACACGCCTTCGCATACGATCAAAACCGGGGGGGGGCCAGTGGAATGGCCATTCGGGTAATCGACCGCTCAGCATCCTGTACTGGATCAAGCCCAGGGAAAATACGTCCGATCGGAACGACGGTTGCCCCATCGCCTGTTCCGGAGCACAGTAACCTACCGTCCCCGAACCAGAAGCGCGAATCGTACGCAATGCCACCTTGGCAATCCCGAAATCGGTCAACATCAGCCTGCCGTCGGCAAACAGGATCAAGTTCTCCGGCTTGATATCACAGTGGATGATCCGCTGCTCGTGGGCGTATGCTACGGCCGCCAACATTTGCTCGGCGAAATCGATCGCCACACTCAACGAGAGGCGGGACTGCAGTCGATCGGCCAGTGTGCGTTCCCCCAGCGGGTAGGCGATGACAAAACGTCCTTCCACAAAATCGGCATTCTTCAGCGGCAGGATGTTCGGGTGTTTCAATTTGGCTGCCATCCGCACTTCGCTGCGAAAGTCATCCAACACGTCTTCCGTGACCAGGTGGTCGTATGGGATCTTCAACGCAACCCGGATCCCCTCGATGGTGTCGGTGGCTTTGTATACGGCAGCAAAACCACCGTAACCGAGCTTGCCTTCGATCCGATACTTACCGAGCCGTTGCCGCAAACGGATTGTGGAACGTCGCATCAAGCTCAAAACCCTATTGCGTGAGGGGTAATCATTGTCGAATTCCTGGCCCATGCACAGCAACTGACAAGGTGGGACTTCAAACTTATGACCAGCCACCGCTTCCCGGCGACCTCCAGCGGTCGATCGATCGCCTCCGTAGACTGTCGCCTTGACGATGCGGCAAGTGTAGCCTCGAGTAGCTCCCCAAGTACACCCAAATTCCCGGCACTTTTCTCTCGATGTGGCTTTGCCGATACGGGCCGCAACAGGGCTGGCAGCTGGACTCTATCCAACTCTGAACGGAGAGTTTCTGGACGAAAATCGGGACATCGGTATTATTGCTCGAAACAACTGTATTCAATACGGGTTAATCCTAGCAAGCCCGTCGAAGATGCGAGAGCCAGCAAGGGAGCCAGGTCAAGCAGGCGGCCAGTTGGGGGTGGCTCACCGCCTCGTGCCGGTCTCTGAGCGGTGGCAGATCTCTGCGGGTGCGAGTAGGTCCTCTACGGCGCACTTCCAGAAGCGGGGGCGCAATTGAGTGATTCGCGTACCGCCAAATGGGCTCAGGTCGTCGGGCTGGTCATGGCCCAAGACAAACGGGGCCCAAGGGCAGGACGACTCGACGGGCCCATTTTTTGTTGAACTTTTCTTGGAAACGGAGATCTCGATGGTGTGCCGCGCGATGAAAACCGCAACGATCGTATTTCTACTGATGCTCGCCTCATCAACCGTCCAGGCCGACTGGACTCGGTTCCGCGGACCCAACGGATCGGGCACCAGTTCCGACGGCGAACCGACGCCGAGTTCCTGGAGCGACTCGGAGAATTTACGGTGGAAGGTAGCGATTCCCGGTCCGGGTTCTTCGAGCCCGATAGTTGTCGGAGATCGCGTGTTCGTCACGTGCTGGTCCGGCAACCAATCGAACCGCGTCGGGACACCCATCATCCTTGACGGCAGGCTTTATGCGTGTTCCAACAAGGTCGTCAATTGTTACGACGTGGCAACCGGTAGCGAAATTTTCAAGTCCCGCCTCAGATCGCCCGGTGCGAGCAGCGCGGATCAGCCCGACGAATCGGTCGCACCACGAGGCCCTGGCGGACCTGGCGGCGGCCGGGGCGGGGGCGGTTTTGGCGGCCGCGGCGGCGGAATGGGCGGCCAAGATTATGCGTCTCCCGTCGCGGCTGACGACAAGCTGTACTTCACCATGCGGTCCGGAGATATCTTTGTTCTGAAGGCCGGCGGCCAGTTCGAACAACTGGCCGTGAACCGTCTGGCCGAAGCGGGTGCAGATTTCAGCGCTACGCCGGCCATTAGCCATGGTCAACTATTCATCCGTTCCAGCAAACATCTTTACTGTGTCGCCTCGCAAACGGAACGTTGATGCGAGCTCTCTGACGTTGTGTGGGGGCATGTGGGTTGCCTCCACGAAGTGCTGTTTGTTACCCGGTGCCGGCCGCCGACCGTCTGTTAACGAGTGACGACCCGATCGTTAGAATCGTACGTGTATTTGGCTACGTCGACCAAGGGTTGTTGTCACGCCAACTCAAGCCCACTCAAAAAAACCGTCGAGTCGCTCGACAGCCACACGAGGTAATCCCCATGACCGAAGCTACCTGGACCAGACGCGTCAGACGGACCCGGATTGGGTACCATCATTCGATGGCCCTCGTGCACATCTGGCTTGTCATATGTGCTCTGCTCACCGTTTTTGCGGGTGTGACGACGGGCACCGAATTGCCTGCAGTCAACGTGACGCATGTCCGCCGCGTGTTTCATAACGGCGAACATAACGCCTTCACCGATCTGGTGCGATTTCAAGGCTTATTCTACTTAACGTTCCGCAGTTGTCCCGACGGGCACATGGTGCATCCCACGGCTTCGATCATTGTCCTCAGAAGCGAAGACGCCCGGAAGTGGGAGCAGGTGCATCGTTTCGGCGTCACACATCGCGATACGCGTGATCCCCATTTCCTGGTATTCCACGACCGTCTGTTTGTCTATACCGGCACTTGGTATAGCGGCGCGACGACGATTCCCATCGCCGAATACGACTTGAACAAGCACCTTGGCTACGCCGCGTGGTCTGACGATGGCTCGAATTGGCACAGCCCGATCATGCTCGAAGGGACATTCGGTCACTACATCTGGCGGGCCAACACGTTTGGCGGCAAGGCATACCTCTGCGGCCGGCGAAAAACAGAATTTGACATCGCACCGCGCGGAGAAGGCCGCCAAGTCGAATCGCTAATGCTGGAAAGTGATGACGGCTTGATTTGGCGCAAGAGGGCTGTATTCCAGGAAGACCGGGGCGATGAGACGGCGTTCCAATTCGAACCGGACGGCAGTCTCATCGCCATTGGTCGCTGTGGCAGCCAGAAAGCGCAGCTCTTGCGCTCCGCTCCCCCCTACACCCAATGGCAGCGCTCTGACCTGGATCGCTACATCGGCGGTCCGTTGCTCGCCAGGTGGGGCGATCGCTATGTGGTCGGGGGGCGCAAGTCTACACCCGACCGTGGTCCCAAAACGTCAATGTGCTGGCTGGTCGACGATCAGTTACAGGAATTTGCCGAACTGCCCAGTGGCGGTGATAATTCCTATCCCGGATTCATCGAACTAACGCCGCGTCAAGCGATCATGTCGTGGTATTCATCGCACGAAAAAGACGATTCTGGCCAGCCGATAACCGCCATTTACATGGCCGATCTCGAGATCGCCGAGTAGTCCCGGCAGTGTGCCACTCCACAGCGTGGCGTGAAGGGGGTGGGCGACGTGTGTTGGGTCGCCACCAGCATCCCCTCGAGCGCATTTGGATCGAGCCAATCTGCCATGCCGATGCACGCTCGATGGGCGACATGCATGTTGCGCCACTCTTCTTGCCGCCCTCTATCTCGGATATCATGGGTGGCAGCAAACGTAGCTCACAACCGGCGGCCACACGTTGATTCGAGGAGGAAGCGCGCATCATGCGACGTACCACGATTCTGATTCTCCTGGCCGTGTGTTGCAGTGCATCCTTGGCCGACGAACCGAATGCGGCAGGCGATTTCCGGTTGACGGTCGTGCCCGCAGGTCCGTCGAATCCACGAAACAGCGAGGCGGCGATCATCTCGTTGAAAGATAAGTCGCTTCTGTTGGGGTGGACTGAATTCTATGACGGCAGAAGCGAAGATCATGGCCCGGCCCGCATTTCCGGTCTGATCTCCAAGGATGGCGGCCGCACTTGGGCGGGCAAATATGTGCTGGTGGAAAACGATGGCGGCTGTAACGTGATGGAAGTGAACTTCCTGCGTCTCAACAGCGATGCTATCGCGCTCTTCTATTGCCAGAAGAACACTTCCGACTCGGATTGCCGTGTGATGATGCGTATTTCACCAGATGAAGGACGCAGCTGGAGTCCCGCCAAACAGCTTAGCGCGAGCAACAAGTACACCGGCCTGACCAACGGTCGCTGTATTCGATTGCGCAGCGGCCGCATCCTGCTGGAAGCCTGGGAAGGGGGCGACAGTTACTGTTACCTCTCGGACGATGACGGACAGACCTGGCGGGAAAGCCAGCGTGTGCAGCCAGTTGAAGGTCCGTCTTACGAACCGGCCTGCATTGAGTTGCGAGACGGGCGGGTCTTGATGCTGTTGCGGACCGGATGTGGCGGCCAGTTCCAGAGTTTTTCAAACGACGGCGGCCAGACCTGGAGCAAGCCGGTACTGACTCAGTTGCTTGGCACGGCCGCGCCCGTGTCCATCAGTCGTATTCCGGCGACCAATCACTTGCTGGCCATTTGGAACCACAACCCTGGCGCCAACAAGCGAAACCCGCTGACGGCGGCCATCTCGCGCGATGAGGCGGAGACCTGGGAAACTGTGCGCAACATCGAGGATGCGCCTGACGACGCCTGGGCCTACCCTGCCGTCACCTGGATCGAAGACCAGGCCTACATCACGTATTTCAACTACCAGGGAGGGCATTCCCTGCTATTGAAGACCTTGCCGGCCTCATGGTTTTACGATTAGGTGCTTGCGACGAGTCCGTGGAATGCGTGTTCTTAGGATCGGGGGAAAAATAACTTCACCTAGTTCCCTCGCCCCTTTGGGGAGAGGGTAGGGTGAGGGACTAGCAAATCTGGAAGTTATTTTTCCCCGGTTCCTTAATCATAAGCTTAGGATCGACGAAGCAATAACTGTCGTATGGTCTCTTCTCCCCCGCCGCGCAGCGAATAGCGGGGGAGAGGATCACGGTGAGGAGCAAGAAAGAATCTGCCAGTTATTGCTTCGCCGATCCTTATAACGGTTCTCATAATGGACGTCAGGCAGTTGAATCGAAGTCAAAACTCGCAAGCGGAGCAATCTCATGACGCACCTTGAGAGAGGGATGCCCGGATCCCCAAAAACCCGTCGCACATTCTTAAAAGCCTCCATCATGTCACTTTCCGCGGCGGCCGCGAGTCGCCTGGCGTTTCCCCAGGGAGTCCATGCCGGCGGCAACGCCGACATTCGTATCGGCATGATCGGGTGTGGAGGCCGTTGCAGCGGAGCGGCTGCTCAGGCGCTTGGCCTGGGCAAGGATGTCAAGTTGGTTGGGATGGCAGACGTGTTTCAGAAACGCATGGAGTCGAAGAAAGAGTATTTCAAGACCACGTTTCCTGATCAGTTTCTAGCCACCGATAACACGTGCACTTACGGCCTCGACGGCTACAAAGCGGTATTGGAAGCCAGCGACGCGGTCCTTATCGCATGCGCGTCGAAGTACCATTCGTTCTATGCTGAGGAGGCTATCAAAGCAGGCAAACACGTGTTTGTGGAGAAACCCCACGCCATTGACCCGGCCGGTTGCATTCGTATGCGCCGAGCCTGCGAGTTGGCCAAGAAGAAGAACCTGTCGGTCGTCTCCGGGCATGAAAGCCGGTATACGCTCTCGTATCAGGAACAAGTGCGACGGATCCACGAGGGAGCGATCGGGGACGTGGTCGCCATCGAGTCGATGTTCCTGCGCGCGCCTTATGGTCTGGTCCCGCGGGATCCGAATCTCTCGGAGGTAGAGTATCAATTTTCGAACTGGTACCACTTCCGGTGGCTTTCGGGCGATGATGTCACGCAATCCCTGGTCCACAACCTGGATCGGATGCGTTGGGTGTTACGCGAAGAGAACCCCACCTGGTGCTTCGGACTCGCTGGCCGCTCCAGCTCGTTTGGCGAAGTCTACGGCGACATGTTTGACCACAGTGCGGTGGTCTACGAATTCGGTAGCGGACCCCGCCTTTACGCCCTTTGCCAGACGCGCACAGGTTGTTATCCCAACTGGGATGACATCATTATGGGAACGAAAGGAGTCTGCCACTGGACTGCTTGCAGGATCGAAGGCGAGAACCCATGGCGCTACGAGGGACCTCAAAACAACGCCCATGTCGAAGAACAGAAGATTCTGATCAACTCCATTCGCGATTCGACACCCGTGAATCATGCCGACACGATGATCGACAGTACGTACATGGCGATCATGGGCCAGATCGCCAGTTACACTGGCAAACAGGTGACGTGGGACCAAATGCTGACGGCCGATTTCGAATTCGAGCCCAAGTTGGCTGATACCCGGCTCGACATGCCGTCGCCGATCCAACCCGATGCGGCGGGAAATTACCCGCTCCCCATGCCCGGTTTCACCGATTACTTCTAAACTCAAAGTCCTGCTGCAGTATTTACAGGTTTTCAAAAATCTCACGTCGCGCGACCAATCGCGTGCCGCGCTGGCGATTCACCTGGCAGGCGTTGAGCCAACGTTCTCGCAGCTCTTCATAGACCCCTGTTCGAACCTTGGAATCCAAGGCAACGTTGGGTATCTTTCCCCCGCGCGATGCGTATGGCCACCACAGCCTCCCAGCCCGTTGATCGTCGCTTGCAGCAGTTTCGAGGCGTCACCCCCTTCGCGACTTGTCCGAGAAGAGAGTAGCAGGTCTCCGCCAATCGCAGCGGCACAGAGCACGCGTTGGATCCCTCTGCAACGGACAAGCAAATCGGCAACCTCTCCCACAATCTCCGCTCCCAACGCGCGCGGCAGAAAACAGAGTGCCGTGTCACCGTAGATGAACGTGCTTTGCATCGCCAACGCCAAATCCCCAAAATATTCGGGTTCGAGCGGCGCGTTCTCGATTTCAGCGAGCACGGTGGGATCGGCGATTCGCGTCATCCACTTGACAATCGACCGATCCAAGAACGAATGTGCCGTCTCGCTGCCACATGTCTCGGTCCGAATGGCATAGATAATGGCAGTGGCCAGCTTCATACCTGGATCAACCCGCTGCTCACGCAAGTAACTGGCCGTGATGCTTGCCGACGCGGCAGCGTTGGTGCGAATGTCCTTAAACAGCAGCGGGCGGTGGTCATTGATGGTCTGGTGATGGTCGATCACAGCCACCGGCTCAATGGACGCTCGCGTCAACAAGTGGTTGGTCTTTCCCACGCCGCAATCCACTAGAATGACCGCCGTCCGGCCGTCTGTGGCATCGCGGTCCGCCGAAATGTCCGTTACCAATTCGATGGGTGGGTTCAGCAGCTCGACCATGTGCCGGTTCTCGGCACGGACTATCGCCCCACCTCCCACGAGTCGGACCGGCTTGTTGAGTTTCTCTTCCAACAGACAAAGTAGGGCCCAGCCCGCCGCAATCACATCCGGATCAGGGTTGTCGTGCATCACGACCAGAAAACGTTCGTAGTCAGCGAGCGCAAGTAACAAGCGTCCCGACGGTTTTCTTGACCTGGTTCGAATCGATGACATGATTTTTGTTTGCCACGCAATGCGCGACCAAAAGGAACAGTCTTATTCCCGACGCGGCAGAACTGCCGTCAAAACGAGAGATCTTCTATGTCTGCTTCGTCCCCGTTGCTCGCGGACGCAACAGACGCGCCCTGCCTGCATGTCACAGTCGAAGACTCCAACCAGGCTGTAACGCGAACCAATTACGAGTTACCAGCCGGAGATTCGTCATCCGACCCAGCGCTGGTCGTGAGGCATTGACTCATCGTCGTTGACTCGTCGCCCGGAGTTAGAGCCAATCAACTTATCGTAATGCCTCGCCAGTGACAGTGGAAGCTCCGCACAACCACGTTTGAACCTGGCGACCTGCCGCCGCCAATACAAACGTCATGATCGACCCACTTTACCACCCCCTTGACCTCGCACCCCCCAACTCGGAGGCCCGCCGTTGATGGGGCTTGACAAAGCTGGATCGCCCGCCATCTCGACGCGTGTGTTCAGGCACTAGCCAAGGCAAGAGCAGGTATTGCATGTCGTGACGAGCGTCCTGTGCTGTGAGATGCGCGTTGCGTGAGCGCATCTTTTCGGTTGGGACCATGTCCCGACCAGCTCCCTCGCACGGTCCCAGGCTACGCTGGCTGATCCCACAGGCCACGCTCGGTAGTGGTCGGGCTTCGCCGCAAGTGCAGAAACAGTTGCGGCTGGATTTGACTTCCACTCTGCTGGCTCAAGCCGCCGTGGTGGCACAGCAAGATGAAAGCTCATGTTCCAGGTTCCTGAAATTGCCCAGGGCGCTTGCAATGAGTGGCCTGATTGTATCGGATGTATGCTTCCAGTCATCAGAGCAGCTCGAATTGTACGACCTGCAGCAAGATATTGGTGAAATGACCGACCTGTCTGACGCTTCGCAAGACCGTGTGACAACGATGCGCACTCTGTATGATCAGTGGAACGGGGGAAATCTCCCGTCTTTCTTTCCCAGCTTCCGAAACTATTGGAAAAACATGGATGCCGTTCACCGTGACCCGGGTTCCAGCGACCAGTCTCCGCCTGCCGTGAGGGGGATATTTGCCGAGGATGTTGCGAGAACCGGTTGACGGTCGGCTGGGGATCGAATCGCTGTTTGGACATGACAAAAGCCCGGTGGCGAACAGACCAGAAGAAAGGCGAGTAACATCATGAACGAAATCGCCAGGACTATTTGTGCTTGGTCAGTCCTATTCAAAGATTGCCACAATGCGGCCGCCACCGGCGTGCTCATACTGGCATTGTTAATCCCCAATGGGACGACTTCTACAAGTGCAGCGGAGACACGCGGTTTGCCACAAGAGTCGACCGCGAAGTCGCAGAATCCGGAACAGTCACAACCGACCACTCCTGCCTCCGCGGCGCCGCGGGAGAGTGATAGCGATCCAAATTTCATCGACTCAGCCAAGGAACTGCGGGAACGGATACCGCGGCGAACTGCGGGTGACCAAACCGGACTACGTGGTGTTTGTTCCAGAAGTCACTGGCGATCAAGTTCGGGACACGGGAAACGAGCATTTCCTGGTCTTTGATGGACCGGATGGGTCGCTGATGACGATCTGGACCCAGAGCACGGCCGAAGCGCAACCAGATCAGCATATTGTGTTCTCGCGCAGCTTCGACGAAGGGAAAACGTGGTCCACGCCCAGGCTGATCGCCGGGCCGTCCAAGAGCGGACAAGGGCCGATTGCCAGCTGGGCGTTCCCCATGGTCAGCAAGTCCGGACGTATTTACGTCCTGTACAGCCAGCACGTCGGGAAATACGACACCGTCTTTCACATGCCCGGTCGGATGGACGGGATCTGCAGCGACGACAACGGAGACACCTGGTCCGCTCCAGAGACAATTCCGATGCCGCGAAGCAAGTGGGATCATGCGGATACCAGTTATCCCGCCAGTTGGATCGTCTGGCAGAAACCGCTGCGATTGACCGACGATGACAAATATCTGGCCGGCTTTACCAGATGGACCAGCCTGTCCGTGAAAAAGAACCCGACACGGTCGTGGATCTCGATGGATTCGAGAGTGGAATTCATGCGATTCGACAATCTGGACGACAATCCACGCGTGGCGAACATCGCGATAACGTATTCGATGAGCGACGACGCCTCGCTGGCGGTTCCCTTCCCGGAACATCCCGAAGTGAGTTCCTGCCAGGAACCGTCAATCGTGAAGCTGCCGGATGGTCGGCTGTTTTGCGTCATGCGCACCGCCGCGGGAAGCCCATACTGGTCGCTCGGAACCGCGAACGGCCAGCAGTGGTCGGTTCCCCAACGGCTGCTGCGCAAAGACGGTGGACAACCGCTGCTACACCCGCTGAGTCCTTGCCCTATCTTTGATGTGGGTGGAAACACCGCGGGAAGCGGACGATATGTACTGTTCATTCATAACCATGACGGCCATTACATGGGTTACGGCCCGGCAGATACCGGTTACCATCGTCGGCCAGTTTACCTGGTGACGGGGCGATATCAGGAGGGGGCGGACCAAGCCGTCTGGTTTGACGAACCGCAGTTGTTCATGGATCACAAGGGCGTGAGCCTAGGGGCGCCGGGCACGAAAGGTCGGCTCGATCTCGCGCTCTACTCCAGCTTCACCGTGCGCCAGGGCAAAGCCGTACTCTGGTATCCGGACCGCAAATTCTTTCTCCTAGGCCGAAACATTGACGACCGCTGGTTTCGGGGACAAGAGCGTTGATGCATGTACGTGGTCGACGAGGACAATCGGATCGTTACGTATGTGCCGAAGAACTCGGGGACTGCAATGTGGGATCGACGCTGTCCGCGTCCATAGAAATTTCACCATTCGAACGAGAGCTTGACACCCGGGTGCAAAACCGTCAACCATTCATTTCACCCGACGAGTATTAAAACGCCGGCGGTAGCAGTTGGTCTTCTCCGTCTCAGGGTAGTCTTGATCCGGACCGTAAGGATAGGATCGCATTGCGTGAAACGGCAACGGCTCCACGGTGCTGGAATGAGGCGTGTATAGATTCATGTCCTTGGAGTAGCTGTCCACCTTCAAGATATAAGAACGCCGATAACCGGGAGAGACGGGCCCAAATTCATCGGCGCGGAAGCGTAAGGTCAGTTCATCACCTCGGCCCATGATCACATAACAGTCGTCGGCCCGACGAACTAGCTCACGCACCTGTCCGTAACGCGTGTACTCGCCTTGCATCAGCTTCCAGGGGAACGCGCGGTCCACGCGGTCATAATCGTACAATTCGGGTCGTCGGCCGTCGGGAGAGTACGGTTGCGCGTAGCCACGGAAGTGGAGATCGGCGTCTTGCGCTGCGATCTCCTGCAACTGCAGAGGGACGTGGTCAAGGTGCACGCCAACGAAGATCCGGTCCCAGTAAATCTCCATGTTGCTGGATATGGATAACCTTCGGTCGGAGGGCAGGATTTTGCCCGTCAGTTCCACGGTCATGATGTGCTGCATCCCTGCCGGGCAGCCAACCTCATGCAACACCTCCTCCCACCGGCCGTCCCGCCACACGTGGATGCTGGGAGGCTTCATGCGCAGACCCTCGAGACTCGCGGCGTAGTTGGTGGAGGAATAGGGATACTCCGTCGTCCCGTACAGGACCAGGATCGGCCGCGCTGCGGTGGACAGCCCGCGCAGTCGCTCGCCGAAATCGAGTTCCACGCGGTGGTCGTGAGCGTATCCGTAGAGACCTTCGTGCAGGTCGGTCGCGCCGGCGTAATGGCGATCAATGCGACGAATCTCGTCGGTCACGTCGATACCCCGATGGTCAACCGCCCTGGCCGGCTCGATCGCACCGCGGAAACAGAATACTTCCTCTGGCGGCGGCGGTCCACTGTGGAAACAACCGTACGACGTTTTCGAGCGCCTCGGCAGCTTCCGAATACCTGTACTGTTCGAGCAACGCTGCCCCGCGGTTGAACTGGGACAGCGCCGACGAAAGCTCATCGGACGCTATTGGAGGAGGGCCGTTATGGGTGGCGTTGCCCAAATCCTCGGCCTGTGCGATGAGGACTCGCGGAACCGCTGCGATCAGCGTGACCACCACCCACACCAAAGCCGCCGCCACGATCCTCCTGGCCGGTACGAGCATGATCCTCGTGCACCGATTCGCCACAACTGCTTGCCGAATCGCCATGGCAAACTCCTCTCCCGACTCCACAACTGACAAGTAATGATGATCTGGCGGCAGTCTGGTCTTCCGCGAAGTCACCAGGGGGCTCTATCACCAGGCCGACTGCCGCCGTACAACGGAGCACGTCTTCACTTTCGCCTATCCGCGTGCCGCGCTGTCTTCGCCGGTCTTCGGCCCTTGCGTTGGGCGATGGGCCGTTTCTTTAACGGTCGTTTGTTGGAACCAGTAACAACAATGGAATACTCACTCACAAATCCGCGAGCGTAACAGCCTCGAGTCCGATATACCTTCCCTGATTGCGGCGATTGGACGGCGCTATCTTACCGTACCGTCGCCCGGCCAGCACCATCGAGTCCCCGATCCCACCACGGGGGCATGGGGCTGTGTCAGCAACAATCGGTCGATTGGTGGCTTGTTCCAGGGAACAAAGGCTTGCCTTGAATTGGCAGCCGAACAAAGCGAAAGCCCACGGAGCGAAGGAGGAGAAAGCATCCAAGAACCGTTCCGCACTGCGACAGATTAAGCAGGAGAAACACGCTGAGCGTCTCGACCACATTGCCGCTGGGTGGACCGAGCAACAGGCACAGCACACCAAACTCGATGACGGTCAGCACGGCGCAATAGACTGTCCAGGCAACAGCTAGTGGGAACATCATGGCGGTTGGCAAAAACGAGCCCCAAATGCAGGGAACCGTGATCAGCAGATTGCAGAGGATGACAGCGCCGAGGATGGCCCAGAACTCGTGGTTCACATGTAGACGCCACTGCTCCTCAGTGGGCAAGATCACACGCGCTGCACCCAACACCAGGGACAGGAGAAACATGCTCAACAGAAGATGCCGGAGGTTGTATTGGTGTCGATGAGTGTTGTCGGGCATTTCGCTGCAGACCAGTTTCCAGCGAAAAACCTGACCGGCGAGCCACAAGGGAATCTGCGCCACAATAATGCCCACTACAAGAACCACTCCCAGTAGCACTGTTTCGCCCATGTCGAGGTCTGAATGAAAAGACACTACGCCCAACCTGTCGAGCAATCCCTGCAGACGGAATCCCAAGACCAGACTGTACCACATCAGAACACCAAGCAGCATGGACCAAGGGAGTCGAAATAGCACGTTCCCCGGAGCGAGCGCCGCCCATGCTGCAATGAGGTTGACCTGGCCAATGCAAATCCCGAAGAGTACCCCGGTGAGCAACTCGTTACTCGAGTCGAGAATCAAGGGCATGACGAGATTGGCCGACAGCAACAGACATATCAAGGCCCCGATCATCGCCCTTCGAAAATATCGTTGTGAGTGTTCGACGGCCAACTTGCCCACCTTTCATTTACTTAGCGGTGGTATCTCGCTACCCAACAGCAAACCGAGAGTTGCATCCCACCATTGGGATCGCAATGTGTGCAGCCCCGTCTCGGTGTTGGAGGAAATCCACATCAAGCGACTGCTAAGACAGACCACTCCCCCAAGCAGGCAGATCCAGAACGCTCGTCGGATGTAACGTTGCATGGTCATCGTCGTCCAAACAGGCAGATTCTATCGGCCGCTTCGCGTCATTATACTCCCCGTCGGGAGGAAAATCGCGGCAGCGACCGGTCGGGGGAAGTAGAGCCTGGCGTCCCGAATATTGTTTCGTCTTTGTCGGTAGTTGACACGCGCCTCCGCACACAGTGGCACGACTACTGACTATGCAATTCCGAGGGACGGTGCCACTGCTCAAACCACCGAGTTTCTGGGTCCACTGGAACCAGACCACTTGACTTGAGCAGTGCGCGGCGCGCGATAACGCGACACGCGCTCATTCGGCATGCGCAAGCCGCAATAGAGACATGAGCGGTCGCAGTAATTGCTGATTTCCAACAAACCCCGCAGATGCACCGCGTCGCCGACGTGGTCCCGCCGAACACGGTCGGCGCGGTCCCAGAGCGTATCGAGACGCCGTGGGTTCGATTCACCGAGCCAGCGGAACGACTCAGCAAGCGGCAATGCTGAAATTGAAACAGGTGGCAAGGGATGTCTTCAGCCCCCATAAAATGCCTATTTCAAAGGAGTTGTGGCTAATTGCCAGTCCAACGAACGAACGCGACCGAGGCGTCGACCGATCCCCAAATCTTAGGGAGTCCGCCATCCGTTTGACTACCCCCGCGCCACGCGAAGGGAGAGGCGATTTTTGGCGCGACCTGTCGTGGCGGTTCTGCAGTCCTTTCTACTATCAAACCGGGACGAAACAGCAGCGTCGAACGGCTTGTCGCGAATGCGACGAACGGCGCGGCCTGCGGCTATGTGCGGTTTAACCACTCGGCTTTGAAGGCTGCGCGCTTCGAAAATGCCCTCTGTAAGTTCCGCTCCAATAACTCCGTCCGCTCAGGGGCTGTTTCGAAGCGAGCATTACCGTTACGATGGAAACACCCGATACGCAATTCTTCTGGCTGCCGCGGTAACGAAATCGGAGCTCAAACGGGTCGAAGATGGGGAATCTCGGCAGCGCAACTGCAACCAGGTAGGAAAGACCTGCGATGAGCGATGGCAAAATCCGTGGCGTGGTGCATTTTATCGATGATACGAAGACCTATGGGCAGAAAGGTTTTCGTAAACGTCTGGTCGTACTGGAGCAAGATAAGGGACGCTTCACCAATTTCGTTCCGCTCGAGTTTATGCAAGACGGATGTGACAGCGTCGAGCAACTCAATGTCGGCGAGGAAGTGGAGATCGAATATCGGCTGAGCGGCAGGAAATGGCAGAAGGACTCCAATAGTGAGATCAAGTATTTTCTCTCTGCCGAGGCGCTCCGTTTCACAACAATCAGTGGACGACCGTCGGGAGTCGATCCCGATTCCATCAATAGTCAACTCGCCGAGACTGAAGGAGACGACGACGAGGTCCCGTTCTAAGGAATCAGGGAAAAATAACTTCCAGAGTTACTAACCCCTCACCCTGCCCTCTCCCCAAAGGGGCGAGGGAACAAGGTGAAGTTATTTTTCCCTGATTCCTAAGGGGCCCTCAACGTCGGTACTCAAGCAATCGGAGCGCAGGCAGAACCTGGCGAACCTGCAGCGTGTGGTGGAGCTGATGGAAGCAGGGTCGATGGAAGCTGGCGCCCAGCTGAGCGCAGGAGAGTTGATACGATGTACATTCAGTTGGTCAGTATTCACGGATTGATTCGTGGTGAGAACGTCGAAATGGGGCGGGACGCCGATACGGGGGGGCAGGTCCGCTATGTCTTGGAACTTGCCAAGACACTCAGCGAGTTCCCGGGCGTTGAAGCGGTCGACCTGTTCACGAGGCGGATCAAGGACAAGCGGGTCTCGAACGATTACTCCAAGAAAATCGAACAACTGGCACCCAAATGCCGCCTGGTCCGGCTGCCCTGCGGTGGTGGCCGATACCTTCGCAAGGAACGCCTGTGGCCATTCCTGGACGACTTCGTGGACGGCATGATCTCTTTCACACGTCGTGATGGTCGCCTTCCAACCGTGGTTCACGGTCACTATGCCGACGCGGGCTATGTGGCGAAGGAAGTGGCGGCGGCGTTCGACGTCCCATTCGTTTTCACCGGTCACTCGCTCGGCAAACCAAAACTCGAATATTTGTTGGGTGAAGGTTGGACGCGCGACAAGGCTAACAAAGAATTGAGTATTGATCACCGCATTAACGTGGAACAAGACTGTCTGGCGGTGGCGGATCTCGTGATTACCAGCACGCGTCACGAACGGGATTCCCAATGGGGCAAGTACTTTATCGATGACGACTTTCGATTCGAGGTGATTCCTCCCGGGACCGATCTGGATCGCTTCTTTCCCTACTATGAGTACGACATGCCCAAACCGGACATCGATGCCCGGTTCAAGCAGGCGCGGGTACGTATGAAGAAAGACCTGGGACGTTTTCACTTCAACCCTGACAAGCCGCTGATCTTGGCGCTCTGCCGTCCCGATCGAAGAAAAAACATCGCGGCGTTGATTGACGCCTATGGCCTGAGCCGGGAATTGCAGGCGATCGCCAACCTGGCTGTCTTTGCCGGTATTCGTGACGATATCGAATCGATGCCCGAGAACGAACAGCAAGTACTCACGGACATGCTACTGGCCATGGATCGCTATGATCTTTACGGGAAAATGGCCATTCCGAAAGACCATAGCTCGGAATACGACGTACCCGAACTCTATCGACTGGCGGCCGCCAGTCGCGGCATCTTCGTCAACACAGCATTTATTGAACTGTTTGGCTTGACCGCAATCGAATCATCGGCAACCGGCCTTCCCTTCGTTGTCACGGACGATGGAGGCCCCCAGGATATCGTCGAGAATTGTAGGAGTGGCATTATCGTCAACGTAAAGAACCGGCAGATTCTGACGGATGCCATGCTGAAATTGCTGACAGATCAAGCTGTCTGGGAAGAGTGCTCTAACAATGGTGTGAATCTGGTCCGAAAATACTACGCCTGGGAAACCCACTGCGGTCGCTACATTGAATGCGTTAAGGACGTGGTTTCCACGCCATCCAAGACACCGTCCGCGATTGGAAAAGCGGCACCGGGCACTCGGCTTGGCTCACTCGACAGTTTGCTGATCACCGATATCGACAACACCTTGCTCGGGGACGACGAAGCGTTAGAGCAACTGAAGCAGATCATGCGAGAGCATCGAGACCACATGGGTTTCGGTATCGCTTCGGGGCGGGCGCTGGAACTGGTCACGGCGGCATTGCGTGACAGTGGCGTGGAGGAACTGGACGTGATCATCGCCGCGGTCGGTTCGGAGATCTACTACGGGAAGGAACTGCTGGTCAACAAAGGGTACGCCAGCCAGCTCCGCAAAAAGTGGCGTCCGGACAGGATCCACGAAGCACTTGATGGCTTTCGCTTCTTGCAGCTGCAGGAAGAGCCACACACGCAACGAGAATTCAAGATCAGTTATGACCTGGATGAGGAGGCAGACCATGATGATGCCCTGGCGAAGATTCACGACGCCCTGGCCATGGCAAGAGCCGCCTATTCCCTGATCTTTTCGCATGGCACTTTCATCGACATTTTGCCGCACCGCGCCTCAAAAGGAAAAGCAGTTCGGTACCTGTCCGGGAAGTGGCATATTCCCTTGAGCCGTGTGGCCACGGCCGGTGATTCGGGGAACGATCGCGATATGCTGATCGGACAGACGGCGGGCATTGTCGTCGGGAATCACGATCCCGAACTGGCGTCGCTGCGGGATTCCAAGGCCCATCGCATCTACTTTGCCAGCGCGCATTGCGCCGGCGGTATTATCGAAGGGCTGGAACACTACGGATTCACCGCCAGTCCGATCGGCGCCGGCATGCCGATTAGCGTTAAGGAGCAACGCTGTTCGTCCGCGACTTGCCCCAAGGAACCGGGGAAAAACAACTTCGCGTGTAGTAACCATGTAGGTCCACTGGCTCCGCTCGCGATGGACCGCTTGATGATGGCAAAATAGCCGGCCGCTCGCTCAGGAAAGTGCCACCCGTGGCAGCCTTTGCCAAAGTGATTTTTCCCCCGCTCCTAAGAACCGATGCTCTTCTCGGACGCGTCCAACGCCACCGGGTGGTAACTCTGTGGTGGTGGCGGCACGCCTCGTCAGACTTTCGGCATCAGCTCGCGTGGTAACGGCGGCGTGGCACCGCTCTGCGAACAGACATGGGCGGCCACACGGCAAGCGTGCTGGTTGATCTCGTCGAGCGACGAGCCTTGAAGCAGTCCCAACATCATGGCGGCAGTAAATGAGTCACCGGCGCCAACCGTATCCCGGACGGTGACAGAGACCCCGGCACAATCGCTTCGCTGGCTCTCCTTGAGCAGCGTGGCTCCGCGGCTCCCACGTGTGACGGCCACAAGCCGCAAATCCCAGTTTCGCAATAAACTGGCCAGGACTTCTGTCTCCAAACCGGCACATCCACATGCCGAGGCCACCCTGTCCAGCTCTTCATCGCTGAACTTCAGCACGTTGGCCAGTTCCACGGATGTGCGAATGACATCATCATCCACAAAAGGCGGGCGCAGATTCACGTCGCAAACTCGCAGCGTCCTCTCTGGCGTGGCCGCCACGAACTGGTGGATCACCTGACGAGCTTCCGCGTTGCGCTGTCCCAGCGTGCCGAAGCATACGGCATCGCTGCGAGCGGCTAGTTGCTCGACATCCTCCGACCACATGAGATGATCCCAAGCCGCCGGCTGACCGATCGTAAAGCGAGGTTTGCCCGACGCATCGAGTTCGACATTTACCACGCCGGTAGGATAACCAGCATTCACGCTTACGCAATCGGTGACCACTCCTCGTTCGGCCAGCGCTTCCAACGCTTTCACACCCAGCTCATCATCACCCACGCAGGACACCATGGCTGCTCGAGCGCCTAGAGACGCCGCATGACTGACAACATTGGCCGGAGCCCCACCGAAGCGAGCCCCATCGGGAAAGACATCCCAAAGCACCTCACCGATCGCAGCAATTACAAAACTCATGGCATCAATTCCCCGGGGGCAGGCAGACCAGAAACACCGCGGTGCCCAGCGCCGCCAATAACGCGGACACCGATGGACCTCAGGTGCTGTAGAGCACTTGATGCATTATAGCCGTTACGTGCCACAGATGCATGACTGGTTCGTCAGGAGGTTTCTCGAACGTTTGCGACGGGTACAGGGAATTGGTAGACTCAAAACGGAATTGGCAGACTCAAATACGCTACATGACGCGTCGCAAATCGGTCACGTGACCACGTGTGAGGAGCAGCATGAGCAGCGCGACGAGCAAATACGAAATGTCGGGAGCCATCGGGAGCTCTCTGATTTTGGTACCGGTAGTTGGCATTCTGGCCGGACTCGTCTGCGGGTCGGCCTACGCATATGTCACGGTCTATAGCCCTATCGGCGGCTGGATCTCCATCATCTTTGTCGTGGGATATGCATTTGCCGTCGGTCTGGCGACGGCCATGGCGATCAAAGCCTCCAAGTGCCGCAATACAACGCTGGCAGGCATTTTGGCACTCTTCGTCGGGCTGTTTGCCCTCTACACGCCTGGATCTTCTTCCTCTTCGTGTTGCTGCGGCAGGGGGGCGTTCCGATCCAGTGGAGTGATGTGCCCACGATGTTCTTCTCTGCCGAGGCGAATTGGGACGCCGTGTTGGCGATCAATAACAACGGCTGGTTCGAAATGGCTGGTGGCACTCCTAGCGGTATCTTCTTGTGGGTCCTCTGGCTGATCGAAGCGGCCATCATCGTGGGTATGATTACCAGTTTCGGTTTCGGCGCCGTGGCTCAGGAAGTGTTCTGTGAACGCTGCCATTGCTGGATCGAAGATGGTCCGACACTTCATCTGGCTGCGCCGGAACGGATGGAGACTCTTCAACGGCTCGGCTCGGGTCATCTGGAAGATCTTTATCAGCTTGATCTGGTCGCGTTTGACGAGTACCCGCGGATGCAGGTGGAGACGAAAAACTGCCAGGAATGCCAGAATACGGCTACCTGTCGGATCAAGGCCGTATCATTGGAAATCGACAAAGATGGAAAGTCCAGCGAAAAGTCGACCGATTTGACACAGCATCTCCTCATCTCCCGAGAAGAATTTAACCGACTCGTCGCGCGAGCCCGGCAAGCCGCAGAGGGTGAGGACGCGGAGGATGAAGTGGCAGAAAGCGAAGACGAGCCACTGTAGCAAATGACGTTCATCGATATAACACTATTCAAGAACTGGAAGTTAGACGCGATAATGGTCGTGGTCACAGGTTTTAGCTCGTAACGCATCGGTTCCCATGGTAATTGCCCTGAAAAAGGAACGTCCATGTTGGGCCTGCTTCCAGCTCTCACCGTCTTCCTGGTGCTCTTCATTTCGTTGCTGGTCGTCCGTGTGGCGACGGTCGCTCTGACGTTGACAGGCTTGTCGAAAGACCTGGCTCACTTTCAAGCTCTCTCCGCATTCACGGGATCCGGCTTCACCACTACCGAATCGGAAGAGATCGTCAACCATCCGACTCGACGCCGTATTGTCATGTACCTGATGCTGGCCGGGAATGCCGGAATCGTCCTGGCGATCAGTTCGGTGGTCATGTCGTTCGTCAATACGCAAGAGAGGGATGATTGGTACGACGCGACCTGGGCACGCATGTTGTTCCTGCTGCTCGCCGTGCTGGTGCTGCTGTGGCTGTCTCGAAGTCGGTTGGCCGGCGAAGTCATTTGGACCATCAACACCTGGTATTTGAGACGTTGGACGGAGATCGAAGTGCGCGACTATATGAAACTTTTGCGACTGTCACACGACTTCGTCGTTTCCGAGTTGCACATTCATGCAGATGATTGGCTGGCCGGCAAGACACTCGCCGAATCGCAGTTGGCCAGCGAAGGTGTCTTGGTGTTGGGAATTGAGAGACTCGGCGGTAATTACATCGGTGCACCACGGGGCGTTTCGCGTATCGAGTCAGGAGATACGCTGATTCTGTACAGCTCACAAGAACGAATGATGGACCTGACTAGTCGTCGTGCGGATATCGTTGGAAACCTGCAGCACGTCATGGCTGTCACCAAGCAGCTCGACGTCATCGAGGCCGAAGAAAAGGTTCAAGAACCGAACCACCCAATCGACACGAAATCTTAGCGGGGGAATGATTCTCGTGGATGGCTTGACGGGCCTTTGCTGGCCCACACACGGCTCTTTCTTTCCTGATTCGCGCCCTGCGATCCGGCTCCGCAGCTGGACGCGCGATCAACCTTTGCCTTTGGCCGCCTTGCGAGTCTTCCGAGCCTTTCGTTTGTTGACCGACTGATCAGGCTCCTGGGAGGGACTTAGATATTGCAGACGACGTTTCACGTTTTCCGCATCACGCACGCTCAGATCAATATTCCCTGGCGTCACGGCAAATTCATAACCTGGTTTTCCATCGCGCAGCAATACGACTGTATTGAGAATCAACGCCACCTCGACTCCCGACTTGCTCTGAGCTAGAACGTCCATGATTTCAAGCCGCGGGTCGGCCGCCTTGATCAATCCCAGAAACTCGGCGGCCCGCGTACGCACCAACAGATTTGCATCACTTCTGGCCAGCTTCCTCGCTTCGGGGACAAACGACTGGGCAGTCTTTCCAAAGGTGCTGCATGTGATCAATCCCCAGTACCGCTGCCAAGGGTCAGGCGATTCCAACGCCTGTCCGATCCCTGAGCGAGCAATGCCGAATCCCCTCAAACTCAAATCGGCTATGTCCACTAGCTGGCCGATCGCCGCCTTGTGCGTTTGCCCAAACTGGGTCGGGTTTCCTGCCGCCGCCTCCACGAGATAGCTCTCCGGATAAAAACTAAGGTCCGGCAGACCCTTGACCCAGTTCACCATCCGCGATCTGAGGTCTGCCAGTACGTCCGCATATTCCGGATCCCCCGCCAGATTCTTCGTCTCATACGGGTCCGCCTCCAGGTCATACAGAATCTCGGGAGCACGCTTTTCAAAGAATTGGCTCTGTACCGGGTTCAATCTGCCGTCGCCGTACAACTTGCGCCACTCCTCGTAAGCCAGCATGATGTAACGATAGTTGTTTTGCAGCGCGTCAAAATTGAACGGTTGATAGCTGCGAACGTACTCAAAACGTCCTTTGCGTAACGTACGCACGAGATCGTACTTTTCATCAAAACGGTCGGCGTATCCGAAGGCTTCGTCGCGTCGGTCCACCTCGGTTGCCGAGACGCCCGCACCCAGAAACGGCCGACCATCGACCTGATCGGGAACCGGAATCCCGGCCAGTTGCAACAAGGTGGGTCCGAAGTCGACAAAGCTCACGAAGCCTGTCACGCGCGAACCTGCCTGCCAGGCTGCGAGATGTTTCCACTTCTCAGGAACACGGACAACCAGCGGCACGTGCAACCCTCTGTCATACGCATAGCCTTTGCTGCCTGGAAGCACACCGCCATGGTCGCCAAAATAGAAGATGAATGTGTCTTCCAATAAGCCGTCCTGTTCCAGCTGATCGACAATCTCACCGATCTGTGCGTCCAGCTGCTGGATTCGATCGTGGTAGCGTGCATAGGTGTAACGAAATGTGGGCGTGTCGGGATGATACGGTGCCAAAAATACCTGCTTGGGGTCCGTTTTCGTGCTTTCGTCCTTCATGGTAGACGCCGGAAAATGCAGTGAACTCTCGTGCGTCGTCGGGAAGCTCTGCTTGTGAAAGAACGGCTGACCGTCCGCTCGACCTCTCCAGGTAGCATTTCTGGAAGACTCGTCCCACACTCCATCTCCTTCGATCGCGTTGTAGTCCTTCTTGCTGTTATTGGTGGTATAGTATCCGACATCACGCAAATAGGCGGGAAACATGCGCAGCGAATCAGGTAACGGTACCAGGACGTTGCGTCGGTGAAACTGAGTTCCAATGCGTGGTGCATAGCAACCGGTGATCAGGGTCGTGCGAGCCACGGAACAGACGGGAGCATTGGAAAACGCGTGCTCGAACACCAGTCCATGCCTGGCCAACTGCTCGATCCGCGGTGTCTCCGCCCCATGACGGTCAAACAACCGCATGTAGTGCACCGAATTATCTTCCGAGATGAGCCACACAAAGTTTGGACGACCCGCACCCCAGACTGGGGACCAAAGGAGTAGCACGACGACGACCAGCAGACAGCGTTTCATGGGATGCTCCCGATTCTTGGCCTCGAAATGCGGCACCTGCGAGTCATTGTGCTCGCCTGGTCTCCGCGCGCTGCAATTGTACCGTATCGCGTCCAGGCGATTGAACTCCCCGCGTTCGATTTTCCACAGAATGTTGGTTCTGCATGCGAGGAAAGCAGGCTGACTGGGACGCATGCAGGCCGGAAGCGATCTGTCCGAAGCGAAAGACAGCCGCGAGGTCTAGGCGCTCTTCGAGGAAGGAATCCGGGTGACCGACCGGTTGAGCTCGGGACGCGAAGAGTACAATAGAGTGTTACTCGGTAACATGCGCACGCGCGCGCATGTTCGTGGCTGCGGCAGGCGGCCGCCGCAACTACGGGGCTCGCGCCGCAGTCACGTTCGGTTGTGACCGCAGACCACGTTAGGTACCAAGACAACTCAAATACGCCGCCGCAGTCGGACGATCGCGCAAAGGGATATCGCATGATTCGCTTCATGGTCAAGAGCAGCCTCTCTTACATCGCCTTCGTTACTTTCTTGAGTCCGCTTCTGGCGAGTGATACGCGAGAGCCCGAGATACGGTGTGAGCTGGCAGTGATCGGGGGCGGGAGTGGAGGATTTGGAGCCGCATTGGCTGCCTCGCGCCACGGTGTTGACACGGTGCTGATTGAGAGGGCCGACTGTCTGGGTGGTAACTCAGTGCGCAGTGGCGTCAACTGCTGGGAAATGGGAGCAGGCGGAACAGGTATTCCGTTCGCACTTTATCTGCGGCTGAAATCTCAGCCCGGCGCCGTTGGCATCTATTCATTTGGACGGCACTTGCTCTGGTTTGATCCGCGAAAAGAAGCGTATCGTTACCCCGGTGGCGAGACCGTCATCGATCCGAATCGCACGTACCGCGATACGTTGCGCCGTTACGGTACGAACGGTATGGCAAAGGATGAGGCAAAGTGCCGACAGCTCTGGCACGGAGTCCCCTTTGAACCTCAAGCCATGGCCGACACCATGTTGACCATGCTTCGAGAGACCGGTCATTGCCGCGTGCTGCTCAACACGGTTTTCGTCAGCGCAGACTCGAGTGCGGGACGAATCAGAAGCGTCAGACTGGCCGACGGGAGACGTGTGGAAGCGTCATACTTCGTCAACGCCACCGGTGACGGGGCCGTCTGCCTGGCCGTTGGATGCGAGACCATGATGGGGCAGGAAGCTCAGATTCGATTTCACGAACCAGACGCTCCACCAAAGGCAACTGATCGAGTCAACGGGGTCAGCCTGCTGTATCGTGTGACGCCGATCGATTCACCACAAGTTGAACCTCTTCCCGAGGGCCAACCAAGTACCTGCTGGTGGTCAGGGCGTTTCCCCGTGGCATCGATCAATCACTACCCCAATGGTGATCTGAACATCAACATGTTGCCGACCATGGATGGGGCGGAGTTTCTGCGACTTGGTTACGCAACAGCCCTGGAAGAGTGCCATCGCCGCGTGCAAGCTCACTGGCACCATTTGCAGTCGAACTACGAAGAATTTCGGCGATTTCGTCTCAGCTGGACCGCGCCGGCATTGGGCATTCGCGAGTCACGTCGCATCGTCGGTCAATACATACTTACCGAGCATGACTTGCTTGCCGGTATCAGCAGCCAAAAGCATCCCGACGTTGTCTGTCTGGCTGATCATGCCATGGATACGCACGGCAGCCATGCTCGAAGAATCGGTGAATTGAACGAACCGTACGGAGTTCCCTACCGTTGTCTGGTTCCGCGCGGACAACATAACCTGCTGATTGCCTGCCGCGCGGCCAGTTTCAGTTCGATCGGAGCGTCCAGCTGTCGCCTGTCGCGGACCATGATGCAGTTGGGCGAAGCAGCCGGTACGGCCGTGGCGGTGGCTCGAGAACTGCAGGTTGATCTCCCCGCAGTTCCTCCCGATAGTCTCCGAGCGCAGCTGCGCTCGCAGCACGTCCAGTTAGAGCATCCCATGCCAACGGCACTGGTGGAGTACCTGCGAACACAGGAGGCCGAAGTGATGACGGACTAGGTAGCGCGACGGCTTTTTGACCTGCCGCCTCGTCAGCCTCGTGCAAGAAGGCCACACTGTACAGACCACAAGAACATGCTTCGCGGGAAGAAGTCACGCCAATTGAACGCTTAGTTGGACAGCGCCACTTTCACTTTTGAGATCATCTTAAGGGCTTATTAACAGTGGCTTTATCGCCACCGGGCTGGTCCCGGTGGTAGAGCGTTTGACAACTACCGTCGATCTTGGCCACCCATGAGTTTCCTTGCTGCCGGCCCTCGCCGCCTCCGGCGGCGAGGGCCGGCAGCAAGGTTCGTTTTTCGGCTACCAGAGTAGTCACCAAACGTAGAACCACCGGGACGAGCCCGGTGGCGAGGGACTGTTACGGAGACACGAGTTACGCACATCCATCGCTGCAAAATGGCGCTGTACAATTAGGATCGGGGGAAAAATACCTTCGGCAAATGCTGCAACGGGCAACGGGTGGCAACCATGGACGGAAAATGCGAAGTCATTCTTCCCTGGTTCCTTAGGCAGCCCAGCGTCGGATCGATATGTGCAAAGTTCTGCGCAGGATGGCCACTAGTCCTTTTCGCCACCACAAGAATGACTGCGGTCCGAGTATTCGCGATGGATCTCGGATGGACAATTACGGAAGACGATGTTGGGCCAGGTACCTCCAAACCCGCTCGTTGAAATCGCTCGCCTGACACCATCCATGCCCGAGACCGGGAATTTTCCAGAACTCCACCGGATGGCCCTCACGTCGAAAACACTCCGTTGCGATCTCCACCAGGTTGGGTGGAACTTGTCTGTCTTCGGCGCCGACCACAAACAGAATCGGGGATTTTCTCGCCGCATGGATCCCCTCGTCGGGCAGGGGCTTGGGCAACCAACCTGAGTGACATAGGGCGGCGGCAATGTTGCTGCTTCGCTTGGCGACCAGCAGATTCACGAAGGCTCCGCCTTGCGAGATGCCGACGACGTAGATGCGACCTGAATCAAGATCGTATTGCCCGATAAGTTCGTGGCAGATCGCGTCAAAATACGCCAAGTCCGGGATGATGTAGTCGGGATCTTCTTCGGGTATTGACGGTGGCCAGTTTCGATGGCGACCCTCAAGATACACCAGGCAAAAACCATGTTTCACGGCCAGCGAGTCGAGATGTGTGTACTGGGCCATTTCTTCAGGCGAATCACCTGCGCCAGGCAAAGCGACGATCAGAGGGCTCGGTAATGCCGCGTCGAGCGAATCCGGAATCACGAGACGATACGTGCGTTGACTGCCATCCACGACCAGAATCTGTTCACGGAGAATCGTCGCCCGTGGCGGGGCCGGGAAAGCGTGCCAGACGGCGATCGCCGTCAATACGCCGGCGCCGAAGAGGCCGAGGTTTCGCCGAGCATTTTGTGAGAGTTCGCACATGGTGATTTCACAAATCTGGAATTGCTCTCGGGCTTTGCCGGTTCAGCCAAAGCACCCGCACGAGGCTGCCACCGCAAAGGGAAGGAACGGCTGATTCCAGCAGGATCCAGCGCAACATTTTGGACCCACCACAGTCCTACAAGTGATTCGTCAGCCAATCCAGAATCACTCGACTACCGTCCTTACGTGGATCGGTCTGCGGCAGCAGTTGGTTCTGGACACCGAGTTCGTCGAGCCTGGCTTTCAATACCTTACCGAAGTAGGCGTGATGGATCAGCACACCGTCCTGGTTGGCGTCCGCAGCGGGATAGCGCTTCAACCAACTATGCAGCCGGGAGTCTTTCGGCGTGTCACCCTGTTGAGCGAGTGTGGCAGATGCCACTGCAATCACAGTGAGAACAATACTCAGTCGTACGAACATGATTTGACCACCGATTGGATCGCCATAGAAAATCTACTCGAAAGCCGAAACCGGCACGATGCGCGTGTATTTGTGGCTGCGGCATCCTGCCGCCGTCCGGCGGCACGATGCGCCGTCACTTGGGCGACGGGCGAAGCTCGCGTAGGCAAAACACTCTCACAACACCTTCGTGACACCTGGAATCGCCACGGGATAGTTGCCATCGGCATCGGGCATCACGGGGGGATCCGCATCCCACGTGTATTGTTGGGGAGCTAGAGCCAGTTGGGAATGGATCCCTTCGTCCCACGTGACTCGTTGTCCGCCGTGCGTGGCCATGCGTCCCAGTATCGCCAGCATGGTGCTGCGTGCCATCGCCAGGCTGTCGTTGATAGGCGTCCCGGCTTTCATGGCCTGGAACATCTCGTCGAAGCAATTTAGTTCAGGGTGCCTCGATTCGCCGGCCGACGACCAGAGTTTCTTTCCCGCGGCATCCTGGATGATCCATCCTCGCTGCGCGGCGACCATTGTGGCCCTGGTCCCGAAAATGTATTTCGAGTTCTCGTTGAAACAGCCTGGCTGTTGACGCGTGAAAGCATAGAAACGGACACCGTTGTCGTATTCGTACACGACCGAGTGATGATCAAAGATGTCGCCATACTTGGCCTCGGTCCGAACCTGGCGACCGCCATAACCCCAGGCGTGCAGCGGCGGTTGCTCGTGCATAATCCATCCCACCAGGTCGTTGTAGTGGACGTGCTGTTCGACCAGGTGATCTCCGGAGAGCCAGGTGAAATAGTACCAGTTGCGCAGCTGGAACTGCATTTCCGTCCAGTCGGGTTCCCTGCCGCGATGCCACAAGGGGCCGGTGTTGTAAGTGGTCTGAATCGTCACGATGTCACCGATTTCACCATCGTGTATTTTTCCTACTGCTTCACGCGCATTGGTCGAATACCGGGTCTCAAAACCGCTCACCAGGCTCAGGTTCTTGCGACGGGCCGTCTCTCCGGCCGCCAGCACACGACGGACGCCCGGCGCATCGACCGCCATCGGCTTCTCGGCAAACACATGGACTCCCGCGTCGATACAGGCCTCGATGTGTATCGGACGAAAATGGGGTGCTTCCGCCAGAATCACCACGTCTACCCCACTCTCCAAGAGTTGCTGATAAGCATCGAGGCCACCGTAGCAATGCTCATCATCCACGGCAACGCGCTCGCCGAGCCGAGCTTTTAAAGCATCGCGTGCCTTCTTCGTGCGGTCCACAAAAGCATCCGCCATAGCTGTCAATCGGGCGTTCGGCTCGACCGTCAGTGCGCTGTTGACCGCCCCCGCTCCCCGGCCACCACAACCGATGAGCCCAATCTTCAACAGGTCACTTCCCTCGGCGTGAGCAGACCGTTCGATCGGCAGCGCACCGGCCATCGCAGCGGCGGCAGACGTCTTGATGAACACACGTCGTGTGGTGCCCTTACTTCGGGACTCATTATTTTCACCGGACATGATCGGCTCCTTCATCCCATTGACGTTCATTAGTGTGCTAACCGGTAACCCTCGCGCACGGCGTGCGCCTGTTCGTGGCTGCGGCATCCTGCCGCAGCAGCAGCGGCGAGACGCCGCAGCAACGTTTGCTTGCGTATTTTGGGCTGCGGATCTCCCGCGAGGAGTTCCTGCTCAGCCCAGCAGGTCAGAACCCAGTAGGTCAGACGTTTCCATCCAGCGTCAGGCGATACATGCGCCAAACGCCTTGAATCGCCGAGCATCACCTGGATCACCACAAAACAGAATCGGGTGCGTACCACGGTATACGTCGCAGACATCCTCTACGTCGTCGATTTCCACCAGCACGCGCGTGGCACAACCGCCTGCGGGGGGCGATGCCGGTGAATACAATACCTTCCCTCTCCAGCAACACAGCGTGTCCTTGCCACTCATGTATTTGGCCAGCAGGACAGGTTCGTCCGGAGTCCACTGCACATCCAGCGCCGGGGTCTTGGGCAGCTGATGAAAGAACGGACGCACGAGGAAGTCTTGCGACTTTCCGTCAGGTCCGTGCAGTTTCCAGGCGCAAGTGCAGTGC
Organism: uncultured Planctomycetota bacterium; assembly: GCA_963700575.1. GTDB lineage: Bacteria > Planctomycetota > Planctomycetia > Pirellulales > Pirellulaceae > JAJRVM01. The sequence goes on from CAVOYC010000028.1 coordinate 144,785, forward strand.
GCGCCGAAATACCGGTTTTCACTCGTGTCGAATTCGGGATTGTGCAAAAAACCGCCCCGATCGAGCAGCCAGCGCCCCAGCATCAATGTCAAAGTCCCGTCCAGGTGGTTCTCGCATCCGCAGGGGACCAGGTTGCCATTGTTGATCGCAAAGCTGACGCACGGCTTCCGATGTTTCAAGAACAGGCACTCGATCGTGATCGCATCAGCCTCGTAACGTTCCATGACTTGACTGACGGTACGATGAGCCCGCATGGCCTGCACAAAATAGTCGTCGGCAACGTCGGTGACACGTGCTGCAAGGTTCTTGAACTCCATGGCACTGCGGACGATCGCATCATCCTGCTGCGTCGCGTCGAAAATCGAATTGAACTCTTCGGCCGGTATCGTCACGACGTCCACACTGAGTTTCTTTTCCACGTCATGCGTCATTGATTGTTGCTGGCCAGACACACGCAACATACGGCTTTGCGCCAGCATTTTCTTGCGCGAACAGCCCGGAGGCCGCGCTGAATCTCATCCCAGTTCTCGATCGAGTGGATGTAATAGATTCCTTCCGCATTGCGCAGGTAGTCGGGCGGAAGTTGATGGTTCGAGCCGACGCTGTGGTAGACAATTCCTGTCGGCGCCGATTCCGTGGCAATTCTGTAGGCCGCCTTCGACAACGTGTTCCAGAAATTGACAACCAGCACGGCATCAGGCTGCCTGGCCTTGGCCTGCTCAATGAACTCATTGACCTTAGCTTCCTGGTAGATAGCGGCCGGCGCAAATTCGACATCGACACCCAGGCCTTCCGCCATGTTACGGATCTTTTCGGTGAATTTGCGTTCCTGTTGCTCCGGCTCAAATTGATTGCCCGGCCAGGTGAACCACTGGTGCTTCTGCCAGGCATCTTCCATCTTGCCCGCGTAAACCACATCAGCTGGCGGATAAAGGAAGACCACCGCGACGCGGGCCGGCTGCTTCGCAGGCCCAGGTTTCGGAGACAAAAGGGACGCGGTGGCGTTGCTGGTCGCCATCTGAGACCAGAGGCTCGCTGCCCCAAGAGCACCTCCCGCGGCAAGAAAACCACGGCGATTGCACTGGCCACCCGTAAGCGTTCTGTACATCGTAAAACTCTCCCGTCTTCGAGAACCTGATCATCGGATAACGCAGCTGGCAGCGCACGTTTGGCGCATCTCCCTCTCCATGAACACTTGCATGCGCGCTCCCCATTCTACCATCTGGTGACACGATGTCAGTCACCCATCAAGAGTCCACAATTACCCCTGTTCCAGTCGAGCCGGATCGTGGCCAATTGTGGCATCAATCGTGTCCCGCGAGGTGACCGGCACCGTCTTCTCTATCATGGCGGTGGCTTCCCGCCGCCGGTCTGCGGCAGGACGCGGCAGCTGCCTGGGTGAATCGGGGTCCATCGACATGCGCCCAGCCGCGTCAAAGACGGCATCTCTTACCGAGATTGTCGCACAGGCCAATTGCCTGACCTTCCGTGACATGCCAGGTGGGTGATCGGCAAGGGAAATCGACGCGAGCACCACATCCCCCTCGGCATTTTTTGGCTCTCAATGTTCAATATGAACTGTTTTGCGCTATGATCTATGGCGTGCGGCGAGGGTGTGATGTGGAGCGACGTGCGACAGAAAGGCATAGCGGGGGTCGGGTATGATGGACGAACACGAACGCCATTCTGGCGGCAGCAGCTTCCAACAAGTACTGGTGGAATACGAGTCGGCTTGGTCTCACAGGCAGGAAGATGGTTCGGAACCGGCGTTGGAAGTCTTCTTGCAGCGCGTTCCCGTGACGGATCGTCCTGCACAAAAGCTGCACTGGAGCGTATCGCGGGTCAACATCGTGGCGGCCCCCCAGATGAGCCTTCACCGGGGATCGATACGGCGGCCAGCACGATGGACTTGGATTCACCGCCTCGCGATACATCGGTACCACAAGAGACCGATGCTACGATAGCGATATCTGACCCATCGTCTGCCGGCGGTCATTCTACCTCCAAAGAGGATGTCACTCCCGGTGCGACTCGGCCCGCCTCGTCCCAGGACGCGTCCGGTGAAACCGTCGAATTCGATTCGGATTCTCCAGCTTCGTCTGCGACCCCGAACAACGAGCAGGGTGCTACGCTTGGTCCGGATCCGGTTGCCGGCAAGCCTCAACTGAAAGTGCAAGTTTGCGAGTTACTCGACGAACTCGGACGCGGTGGAATGGGCGTGGTATTCAAGGCCCGCGAGACAGCTACCCAACGATTGGTCTGCATCAAGATGATGTTGGCTGGCGAGTATGCGTCGCCCGATGCGGTGCGTCGATTCCAGATTGAAACGGAAGCCGCGGCTAGTCTGGATCATCCTAACATCGTTCCCATCTACCGAGCCGGAGAGACGCGTGGGATCCCTTAATTCGTAATGAAGTTCGTGGATGGAAAAACGCTCAACAAGGCACAACGTGAGGATTTCACCAGCGACTCTCGCGCGATCTCGCAACTGATGCGCAAGATCTGTCACGCCGTGCACTTCGCGCACGCTCGCGGCATCTTACACCGTGACTTGAAGCGCGCTAATATTCTGCTTGGGCAACGGGACGCAGCACACAACGACTACCACCAGGCACTGGAGATGCGGAACGAACTGCGGCAAAAGGACCCGGAGAGCGTAACTGCCTCGAACCTGCCGGCGAAATCGTGCGATGTGCTGGGAGATTTCGAACGGCAGACCGGTCGCCGAGCAGTTGAAGGATGCTCCGTCCAACGATGAGGCGACGCAGCTGAAAAGACGCTACGAGACATCCGGCTCGATCGATTCACACTTCCAGTCAATTACTGTCAGGACTGGGGCCGATCGCTATTATCACATTCTCGCCGACGCCTTGCGCCTGCGGCCGCGATTTCACGAAGATACGCGTGCCGTCGGTAGCGGGAGTTGTGTAGAGGTGTGAGGTTTTGGATGGTTGCAGCTTCCAACGCAGAACGCCGGTTTCGGCGACCAGCGCATAGACGTGGCCTTCAGCCGCCGCGAAGATTAATGAGTCGTGAGTGACGATCGGTGCTGAGTAAATTGCACTCGCACGGTTGCCGTCTCTGTCGGCAGCAAATTTCCAGATCAATACACCGGTCTCTTTTGCATAGCAGTAGAGACTGCCGTCACACGACGCAATAAACACGCGACTGTCGTTCACCGCCGGCCCAGATTCGATACGCGATCCGGTCGCCGATTTCCACAGCACTTCCCCGGTCGTCTTATTCAAACAGTATATGTGCTTGTCCTGGCTCCCGACATACAATCTCTGGTCATCAACGGCTGGATCGCCCAGAATCCAGCCGCCAGTCTGAAATGACCACTGTTTCTGCCCTGTCACACACTGGATCGCAACAACCCGGCATTGATCAAAGACGCACTGGTAAACCAGATGTCCATCCGTCGCGATCCCAGTCGGCCGCGCTGTCGCGTCACCAATGCGAGCTCGCTCGCCGTCAAATCCCGGAGGATCTTTGGGAGCATCGTCCATGATGCTGTATTTCCATTGCTGATCTCCGGTTGCCGCATCAAAGGCGTACACCCAACCATCACTACCTCCGCAGTAGACGCGTTGCGCGTTGCGCGATGCTACGCATCGCCCGGCGCCGTGCTCGATGGGGTGGTGCCATAGCAATAAACCACTGGCGGCCTGCAATGCCGTCAAACCGCGACCGCTGGTAAAAAAAAGTCTTTCGCCGTCGGATGTCGGCGCGTAGAAAATACGTTCCCCATGGTTGTGACTCCATATCTTCATTCCCTGCTTGGCCGCCAGAGTGCGCACGACCCCATTGTCGTCGCCAAAGAATAGCATGCCGTGGACAGCGGCCACATCACTCAGTCCCGGGGCGTTTCCATGATCGTCGAATCGCCACACAACCTGCAGCGAGCTGGTCAAACTTAATTCTGGTGCAGATCCAGTCTTCTCGGGTGGTCGATCACCGAGCGGCGGAACCAGTTGCCCGGCACCAGATTGCAGCACCGCAGGAAACGTTAGCCACAGAAAAAGCGTGCGAAGATCGGGGAGCAGGTACAAATTGGGGTTCCTCGCCACGTGGTTTCTGATATCGCCAGGCAGACGAATCGGTTGGGTCTGCACGAGCGTTGCTGTTCGGTAGTTTAGGCCGCCCGCCCCAAAAAGGCAAAGCCTTGATATCTCAGACCCATCCAAGCCCGTCGGCGTAACCGCGGCAATCGGCGCAGCATGAACGTGCACGGATGAACGTGCAGGCAAGACGTGTTAACTCTGTGGCCCTGGAGGTGCTCTTCTTGGAAGTCGTCAATCAGCCACGGTTGACGGAGATTCGCTGTCGACCGATGTTCGATGGCCGCAAAGAAGGAGGTCCGTGAAGATAAGTCTTTCGCGATCCAGCCGGGCAATTAGGTCACTCACACCGGTCACTCGGCGCTGGCTCGGTGGCTGCTCGATGTCGTAGATATCGAAGCCAGTTCGGGCCAGTTCGCCCAAGAGGGAACTAGGATCGTAGCCAGAGGCCGCCAGCCGTGAGGGAGCGAATTCCAGGAACAGGCTCATGTGAGGGTTCCTTGCGAGCGTCTCGCGCATACCCTCGAGTACCATCCCTTCGGCGCCTTCGACATCTATCTTGACCAGGTTGACGCGGCGAGAGTGATCGCGGAAATAATCGTCCAGCCGAACGGCCTCGACTTCGATGGAATTCTCGCCTTCGTCGAGCCACAGGAGGCTGTGCATGCCCTGGTTGGATTCATGCCGAAAAAGCGTGACAGAACCGCCTGTGTTTGAAAGTGCTTTCTGCTCGAGACGCACGTTGCGGCAACCGTTGGCCTCGATGTTGCGCTTCAGTAAAGCGAAGTTTGTCGGATCTGGCTCAAATGCGATCACGAGACCGTCCCGCCCCACCGCCCGAGAGGCGAACAAGGTGTACCAGCCGATGTTAGCTCCCACGTCCACCACGGTGTCGCCCGGCTTCAGCCGCTCACACACCAGCCGCGTTTCCTCAGGCTCCCACGAGCCGTGGTCAAGAACGCACTGCGTCAGAAATTCATCGTCTGGATTGAGATGGAATGTCAGGCCGTCCACTTGGACGGCACCGGTGGCCCAAAAACTTGCCCGCCGGTGTAATTCGCCAGCGTACAGGATCACGAGAACCACAAGTGCGGCAAGCACACAACGACGGAGTACTCGCTCGTAACGAAACCATCCAGGTCTCGTTGCGGTGCGCGGGGTGTCAGGACGTGTGGCAATCGAAGTCATTTCCAAGGCTCCGGTCCGAGTTGTTTTGTTCGTTGTGGGCGGGGCTGCGAATTAGCCCCGGCACTGGCAGAGGTCGCATTAGGGGACTGGTCTGAGACCAAGTGGCGAAAGAGCGGCCCACGACCCTCGTCAACCGTAGCTTGTCCCTAGGCGATGGCAAGCGGCGAAGTCCGTCGCCGCAGGCTGCGACCCGCGTACGGACAGATGGCAGGGGTTGTGACATCGGCTGCGAGCGGTGATCGGATTCTGAGACTCGGCAAGCACCGCCCGTGTCCATCCTCAGTCAGCGGCACGGCCGGGTCATTCGAATTGCCTGTTGTTGGCGGGCAAGGCTTTGGCGCGGTCACGATAATGCCGTTCAGGATCAGTGACCGAAACGCGACGAACCACGCTCAAACCTGCTCAAATCGAATCCGTGTCCCATGCCGCAGACTCATTCGGATTTCACTCGCCGCGATGTTCTCTGGAAAATACGTGCCGCTGATCTTCGCGTTCTGCAGTGAAGCACCGGCCAGGTCCAAGTGCCGCAGGTCACATCCCCGGAAATCGGCATCCCGCAGATATGCGTCCCGCAAAATGAGCTTGCTCAGGTCGGCTCGACGAAAATCCGTGCCGCGCAGATCCGTGCCACTGAAGTCCACTTCTTCCCGATCCACGACCGCTTCGTGAAACGCATGGATGTCGCCCGCACGGAGTGCTTTAAACGCTCGATCCTGAGGGAAACTTGTGCGCCCGCTCTCTTTGCCTTCATGTCAGTACTCCGTTTCCCCAGCCGTAGGTCGCTCTTTGGAAACGCCGTCGGTGGTTTCAGGTTTGACGACTCTATGTTAGTTGCCTTGCAGGTCGCGGCCGAGAAAAAAATGTCTATCTGGCCGGCACATAGCCCAGGCCGAATCAAGTCGCAGCCTGCTTCGGTGTCGGCTGAGTGCTGGTTGAATTTACCCGCTCCGTTCGACCGAACAACTTTGCGTTCATCGCAGGTGGTTGACAAACGTTTCCGGCATCGGCTCAAGACCGCTGGCGGGCAGTCTGGATTCACGGATGCTCTTTGATGGTGGCCGCAGGCCACATCAGGACATCTGAAGGATAGGTTATTCGCATCCGGGGCGTCGCCACCGCTATCGGTACAAAAGCTTACGATCTCGTGGATTCGTCCCGCCCGCCAAGCATCGGGAGAAATGGTCACGACTTCACTTTGCCATCCGTGTGACCACACAACCAGCGAAATCGGCATAGTCGGTAACGTCTCAGGAATCCTGCATGCCGTTTCGCCGCTTCGGGCAAAATGCCATTTGCGTTGAGCGAGTACCCGGCAATCTTTTTTTTGCGCCCATCAGCCAAACGGACTTACGGATTCGTCCGACGGAGCGGGCTGCTGCTTCTCAGCCGGTTCAACACTGGGCAGAAAGAACTCGCTTTCACCCGTATCCGGGCGATCCGCCTCGCGGCGACGCGACTCCGCAGCACTCCTGTTTGAAGCGGTTCGGCCACGAACAGTAGTGCGCGCGTGATGATCGGAATGGCGGCAAGGAATCCGGCCACCATCACACCCAGCAGCGCACAAACCAGAGTCCCGGCCAGCAAATAGTACTTGATATGGACCCACCATCCGTTGTCGGGCAGCTGATAACGACTGACGCGGCGAGCGACGCTCCAGTCAAATAAGTCGATGACGGTGCCGAGTGGACAAATGTAACCGCAGAACCCGCGTGGAATCAGCACACAGACGATCAAAATCACCGCCCCAGCCGTCAGCGACCAGACCCAACTTCGCGCCGCAATGGAGGTTGACAGACTCACCAGCGGATCGATCAACAGAAACAGCTCGGCCGAGACCAGCTCTTTGCCGCCAGATCCTCAGTATAATGAGCGGGCCATCGACCCGGATCGTATTCACGCAACGACCACGGCCCGGGGCTCATGGCCAATGTGTCGAATACTTCCGCCGCTGGTGTGCCTGCGGGCACCAAGGTCACGGCATTCGAGCCATGCGACACAATGCGAAACGCGCCGACGTAACCTTCCGTATCGCTGGCGGCGTTCAAATCGACCATGTGGATGGTCCGGTCCTCGTGTGTGGCCCAGGCAGGCGGATGGTCGTGTGAGAACAGAAACGCGCCGCTTTGCTGATCGATCTCCACGAACTTCCAGCCGCTGCTTCGCTGACCCGGGGCATCGGGCCGCGTCGTATAGGGCCAGCAAACGTAGAAAAACAGGCAGAAGAAGACCAGCAGACAGACAGTTTGCACTGCGCGCCGCAATGGCGAGGCCACAACCGACGGCCCGAGCTTGCTCAACGTCCTGCGCAGCCATCCCGGGCCTCCTGTCTCCCGTCCGCCAAGCCAGGAGTTGGGAAGCCATATCCAGTGTCGTTGTGCCTGGGAAGTCCGCGGTGCCTTCCTTTTTCGTGCGCCCCTAAACGGCAAAAACCACTCTAACCGCACCAGATCCGGACCAGGGTTGCCCGCTCGAGCGTTCAGCAGTGCCGCTCCCCCCGCCACCAACAGAACACAACCGATGGCACTGGTGACGCTGGTCCATGCGCTCAGGCAGCTCCCGGTCACCAAGAACCGGTACACCGGGATCAGCAGCGCGATGCCCGCTACGGATAACAGGATTCCAGGAAGTCGTTTCTTCATAAACAACCGCTATACGCTGTTATAACCTCAGACAAGACGAGGCCGCGGACCATGCAAAATGGCTGGAGACGCGACGGCGAAACGTGGCTTGACTTGCCGGAGTCGGATGGCGTTTTGACTGGAAACTGCGTCTTGTCTGCAACCGCACATTCCGGCGACGGCATCCACGGCCCAATGGCGTACATCCTGTGCCTTCAAATCACTGTCGGCGCTGGCCGCCTGACAGCGCCTTGGCGGTGGCGTTCACGATGGCTTGCGAAGTGATCGTCGCGCGGCTGGTCGCATCGATGTTCTTGACCGATTGTTTCTGAATAATCTGTTTTGTTGTGTCCGTCAGCGCGGAGTAGAATTGCTTTTCGTTGTGGTCCGTTACTCGAACGTCCTCAATTCGGCCCTGAGCGACCATCACTTCGACGTGCAGCACGCCATTGTATGCCAGGCTGGAAGCCGAGTACGTACCGTCTGCCACGTTCTGCACATCAGCCTGATCAAACAACCGAATGGCCGTAATGCTGTCCGCCGCCGGGCGATTCGGGCCACTGCGCTCCACAGATCTTCGCCATGCCTCCTGTCGCTCCGCAACCGCCCAGCAGAAAGAGAAAGCGTTGACGAGATACTGTCTGCATAAACGTTCCTCGCTTGATTTACTCGGCAGCCACCGACTGGGAGTTTGCGGACGCCGTGATCGAAATCGCACCATCGCAGCCTTGCCTAATTGTACAGCGCCAGTTTGCAGCAGTGGATATGCGTAACTCGTGTCTCCGTAATAGACTCTCTCCACCGGGGCTCGTCCCGGTGGGTCTACGTTTGCTGACTACTCTGACCGCCGAAGAGCGCCCCTTCCCGCCGGCCGTCGCCGCCGGAGGCGGCGACGGCCGGCGGGAAGGAAACTCATGGGTGGCTGCGACGACGGTAGTTGTCAAACGCTCTACCACCGGGACAAGCCCGGTGGCGATAATGCTCGTGCTAATACGGCCTTAAGGTGATCGGAAATGTGAAAGTGGCGCTGTCAACCCAAAGCCCTGTCAGAAACCCGCGGAAGCGGACTGTCAAGTGCGATGACCTGGCAAGAGTTCTGCCCTGGACATCCAGAATTCAAAACTGTGAATCCAAAACAGGATCGGAAACGCAGACGGTATTCGCTTCATGGATCACATACCGGACCTACAGGGCGGATCTTCAGTCCAGTGCATTGTCATGCCAACCGCGGATGGCAAGGTCGATCCGCGAATAGACTGTTTTCCGAGTAGGACCCGTGGAGTGATTCTTGTTTTCCGTCTGTGAATGCGATTCACGGAGAAATGTTCTGCCGCGACAAGGAGGATCACAACCGATCGAACTCACCCGCCGATCAGCTTTGTATTGAAGGCTCCTTCATTGATCGTGGGGCGTTCGGGTCGTCCCTTGTGGCTGTAGGTCAGCTGCAAATTGTTCAGGCCCAGCAACCAGAGGATCGAGGCGTGAATGTCGCGCACGTGCATGGGGTCTTCGATGGCGTACAGCCCCAGGTCGTCGGTCGCGCCAATCGTCTGTCCGCCTCGGACCCCGCCCCCCGCCATCCAGATCGAAAAACCGGTCGGATTGTGATCGCGACCGTCCCCTTTTTCGCTCATCGGAGTACGACCGAATTCGCCTCCCCAGATGACGAGCGTTTCTTCGAGCAAACCGCGCTGTTTCAGATCTTTCAGCAATCCGGCCACGGGCTTGTCCATCGAGCGGCACATGCGCGAGTGGTTCTTTTCGATGGCCGTGTGCGAATCCCATTGGCTGCCCGTACCGCTGTAGAGTTGAATGAAGCGCACGCCGCGTTCAACCAGTCGCCGAGCGAGCAGGCAGTTGCGGCCAAATGTCTCCGTCTCTTTCTCATCGATGCCGTACATTTGCAGGGTAGCCTCGGTCTCATCGCCCACATCAACGGCTTGTGGCGCTTCTGCCTGCATGCGAAACGCGAGCTCGTAGCTGCGGATGCGTGCCTCCAATTCGCTTTGCTGAGGCCGCCGTGCGGCATGTTGCTGATTGAGAGTTTGCAGCAGCGACAGCTTCTCTTGCTGTCTCTCCACAGAAAGACCCTCAGGAGGGCTCAGATTCGCAATCGGATCCTTGCCCGTGCCGTTAATTCTTACACCTTGATACGATGCAGGCATGAAGCCTGCCCCCAATTGCGAGGCCCGTTCACGGGTGCCTTCGTATTGTCACACATTACCACGAATGCGGGCAGGTTCTGGTTCTCGGTCCCCAGGCCGTAGCTGACCCATGCGCCAAGTGCGGGTCGTCCAGCGACGTTGGTGCAGGTGTTCATCTGGCACACGCCGCCGGCATGATTGATGCCGTTCGTCCAACAGGAACGGATGACGGCCACATCATCCATGCACTCGGCAAGGTGGGGAATCCATTCGGAGGCCCACAGCCCGCTTTGGCCATGCCGTTTCCAGGTCCGCGGAGCGGCCAGCAATGGTGCACCTTTTTCACCCATCGCGGTAATGGGTTCTGCGAAACTCTCCGGCAACGGCTGACCTGCCAGTTGATTCAACAGCGGCTTGGGATCGACCAGATCGAGGTGGCTGGGTCCTCCCTCCATGAACAGCCAGATCACGCTCTTGGCTCGTGGCCTGTGATGGGTGCGCTGCGGTTGAGTAATTGTCGCCGCGACCTGTTGCTGCAACATCCAGTTCAAGGCCACCGCGCCGAAACCGGCTCCGCTGCGGCAGAGAAAATCGCGACGTGTGAACGACGCCTCATGATGCGCAACATGTCTGTCGTGACACAAGCGTGAAGTCACCATCTTGCTCCTGTGAGGTGTAAGCCAGCAACAGGGGCGGCAAGAATGTTTCGCGTCCATGCGTATTCCAGTCCCCCACCTTTCGGTCATCGATCATTCGGATCGCCTGATGCCGATCGCCACTCAATCCACATACACAAACTCGTTCGAATTCAGCAACACGTGACAAAAATCAACCAATCGCTCTTGGTCACCGCTCCACTTCTGTTGTGGGTCCGCCACGCCGTTGAACTCGCAGGCCTGAGCCAATTCGGCCGGGGATGGCGAGCGTCCCCAGGTCAAGCCAAAGGCATAACGCAATAAATCCTCGCACCGTGGAAAGCCTTTTTTCTGCAAGCGGTCCGCCAGTCGTGAGGCTCGCTCCAGGCAGTAGGGCCCGTTGAACATCAGCAACGCCTGTATCGGCGTGGTGGTCGTATCCCGCTCGGCGACACTCTTGAGCCCGTTGGCCATGTCGAAGGCATGCAGGAACTCCTGAGGACGATTGCGAAAACTCTTCAAATAGAGCGAGCGGCGATCAATATTGCCGGCGACGCTCGGCCCGCCAACCTGAAGCTGAAGCTCGCCAGTGACCGACAGCATCGCATCTCGAATCTGCTCGGCGCTAAGCCTCCTGACCCGCGAGCGCCACAACAATTCCTCCGCAGGGTCCCGGCGTTGATAGTCCTGTGCCCGCGGGTGACAGGCCGACTGCTGCCAGGTGGCGGACGTCAGGATCAGCTTATGCAACCGTTTCAAGCTCCAGCCATTCTGAACAAATGATCGCGTGAGCCAGTCAAGCAACTCGGGATGTGTCGGCCGTTGCCCCAGATGGCCGAAGTCGTTGGCAGTGGCGACCAGTCCCCGGCCGAAATGCTGCTGCCAGATCCGGTTGACGATCACGCGCGAGGTGAGCGGGTTTTCGGGATCGGCGATCCACAGGGCCAACGCGGTTCGCCTGCCGTTCTTTTCCGCCGATTCACCATCGGATACGGCCGGACGCCCGGCAACCTCCTGCAATACGGCCGGGAAACCCGGCGCGATCGGCGTCTGCCGCGGATCGCCAGGAATTAGGGTCGGCGCAGCCGGACCGAAAAAATCGGTGGCCGTCATCAGCTCAGGCAGTGGATCGGGTTTCAGCTGATCAAACGCCGTGAGTTCTTTCTTCAATTCCTCGTACAACTTCTTGTCATCCTTCGACATTCCGGCCAGCGGGCCACCACCTTCCTCTTCAAACTGGCGTTCGACAAGGTACGCCATCTGGTGTTCCCACGATGTCCGCTCGTGCGCAGGCTTGTGAAAGCAGGCCTGAATACTCAGCGGGAATTTGTCCACCGTCGATTTCCATTTCCGCTCGTGATACGGCTGCAGCAGCGCATCGATTCTCGCTTGAATATCCGCGGTTGCTTCCTTCCAGATTTGAAGTTGTTGTTGGTATTCCGCACGCTGCTCGCCGCTGGCATAGCGCAGGTCATCACGCCACACGAGCGGCTCAAAGAAGGCTCGCAGTTGGTAATAGTCGCTTTGCAGGAGCGGATCAAACTTGTGGTCATGACAGCGAGCACAGACATGCCCAGCCCGAGAAACACGTCGCCGGTCACGTCCGTCAGTTCGTTGACAATATCATTCCAATGCGATTTCGCATCGCGCTGGTTGTACTCGTAAATCCCCAGTCGTAAGAATCCTGTCGCCGCCAGATTCTCCGGTTCGTCACCTGGCATCTCATCGCCGGCAAGTTGCTGCTGCACGAATTCCGGATAGGGCCGGTCGTCGTTGAATGACCGAATGACGTAGTCGCGGTACCGCCAGATGGAAGAGCGGTAGGCGTCCTGATTCCAGCCGTCCGACTCGGCGTATCGCACGATGTCCAGCCAATAGCGTCCCCAATGTTCGCCATAAGCCGGATCTTCTAGCAATTGGTCGATCAGTCGTTCCCAGCGAGTGGCTGGGTCACCCTGCAGATAGTCAGCGATTTGCCCCGGTGTGGGGGGCAGACCGATCAGATCCAAGTAGAGTCGTCGCACGAGGACGGTTTCTTCCGCCCGCGGTGCGGGGCGCATTTCTTGCGCCGATAGGCGGTGGAAGACAAATCGATCGATCGGATTGAGCGACCAGTCATCACCACCATTGGACGGAACTTCTGGATCTGAGAGCGGGCGAAACGCCCACCAGTTGCGATCCGCATCGGTGAATTGCCGAGCCGCCGGGCGAATGAGCGCGGCGTGGCTTGGCCAGCCGGCGCCGTGAGCGATCCAAGTTTTGAATTGTTGGATGTCCTTTTCCGGTAACTGACCGGTCGGGGGCATCTCGAAGCTCTCGTAACTCAGAGCTTCCATCACCAGGCTTTCCTCAGGCTTTCCTTGGACAACAGCCGGACCGCTGTCACCGCCCTCCAACATCGCATCGAGCGAATCAAGCCGCAGATTACCCTCTTGCTTGTCTTCTCCGTGGCATTTCAGACATTGTGTGGCCAGTACCGGACGAATCTGCTTCTCGAATTGGCTGGCGGAATCAGCGTCCTGATCTACTTCGTTCGTACGCGATAACCGCGGACAGGCAAGTGCCACGATCGCTGCCAAAATGAGGATGCCACGCATGCTTCCGTCTCTCAGGAAATGCTCTTCTAGCCACAGCCGCACCGGTTGGCTCGAACCTCGAAGTCCGCACACCTGAACGGCAGTCCCCAACTTGTGGGATCAAGCGTCAAAGCTCTGGAACCCAGGCGAGGTCCGCAAAGACGCTCACACCCACCGGTCGCGACATCACGCGGAACGATGAGCCTCGGTATGCTTCAACATTTGCACGACGGTTTACCGCACGATCGTCACGTCCCGCGAGAAGTGGACTCGCCCCCCCTCGCTGGTTCATGTTACATCACGCGGAATGCGATGGCTACCACGAAACCAACAGCCTTAACGGGCTCGACGAACGTTTTGTAACGTGAAAAGAGGCCACGGTTTGAATCGGCCTCGGCCACCCCTTTGCACAGTCGGGGCGAGCGTTGTCTGACCAGTTGTATGAGCCTCGTGCTTTAGCGCGAGGTTGCCGTGGCAGATAGTGCTCGTGAGGAGTCCCGTTTGACGAGCCTGCCTCTGCTGAGTTGGTGGCCGCTTCCACCCCGGCATGAATGCTCGGTCTAATACTGGTGCGCGTCGAAGGCTCACAAACGAGCCGGTTGTTTTCTGGCCTTGGTTGCCGCGTGCCTACGTGTTGCTCCGCCGCATCACGATATGCCGTGCAGTGAGCTCCATGTCGCTACGAAAAGCCGACATGCTGCAAGGTGAGCTGCTCAAAATCAGACGTACGGCGCGTGTCCTGAGAGTGTCTGTCCTCCGACCCTTGCGTTTTGGCGGTAACGTTCCACGTTTGAGGCTCGATGTGCTCGCACATCCACGCCGGTTCGTCACCCTCGACCTGCCCCCCTCTGCAGGGCTACTGCCGCCAGCATTGCGGTGCCTTTCTGGTAAGTTGCTGCGGTCACGTCAACGGTGGGGGAGGGGCGTTCGTGTGATGCGAGTCGGCGCGGAAGCCCCCGCAAAGCGGGCTATCCCTGTGTTGGAAGCCAGGAAAACTGGCCTATCTTCATGCGGGCCGTTTGTCGATAATCCTCGCAGCGTAAGATGCCCCGGGTAAGTGTGTTCCTAACGCGGTGAGGCACCTATAATACGGAGTTGGGTGTCGTTGACGCTTGGGAGTCCCATGCACAAGTTGATCCACAATTTGGCGCTGTTCGTTGTGCTTTACCATTTGCTGGTAGGGTGCTGTTGGCACCATGCGCACGCAGTCGAGCCTCACAACAGGGATGCGGCGACCGAATCTGCGTGCACGGATCATGCAGTAGGGAAGCGAGTGGACGGAGACTGCCACGGTTGCCCGCATCAGCAGGGGCATGCGAATCACCATTCTGACCAGCAGCGACCGGGCCAGTCTCACCGAGGTTGTCCCAATGGCCATTGTGTCTTCGTGGTACCGGCAGTAGATGGTTCTGTGCGGTTAGTTGACAACGTCAACCCCTTGGCCAATGTCGTACCCCACTTCGTGGCAACTGGCGGCCCGCAGATCGCCACCGCTGCCTCGGCCGTGACACCGCCGATAGTCTGCTCACCACTGCGGCTCCATTTGGTGTACCAGATCCTTCTGATTTGATTTCTCCTCGCCGATTCGCCTGGTCATTCTCGCAGTGTGGTCTCGTCGCACCCCGCGCTGCAGCATCTTGTGGCATTAATTGAGGAGAAGCGACATGACTTTCGTCGGCAGTCGTCGGTCTGAGCGTCACAAACATCGACTTGACGAAGGGCGAGCGGTGAACAGCGAAAATCCCGTAGAATCGCGAACTCACCGTCCTCGCTGGACCTTGTACCTGGCAATCGCCTCTGCGCTGCTTTTGCTCGCCGCAGTTGGGACGATTACTTCCCCCTGGTGGTTAGCTCGCATTCAGGCGGCACTGCGTTCTTCTGATTCGGCCGCGGCCGTCGCCGATGAGCACGATCACGCGGTTCCCACTGGCGAGCGCGAGGACGAAGCGCTGGCCGCGCAGGAATCAAGTGCTCACACCCATGCCGGCCACAACGAGGCAACTTCGCTGGCATTGAGTCGGCAAGGGCGCAAGAACATTGGACTGACGCTGGCCAAAATCGAGTTGCAGGATTTCGCGCGGACAATTTCGATGCCGGCTACGCTCGTCGGCCGTCCTGGACAAACCGACATTGCAGTTTCCGCTCCCATGACGGGCATCGTCACTCGAATCTATCCGATTCGCGGTGAAGCTGTGGCGCCGGGTGCCCCGTTGTTCGATCTACGGCTGACCCACGAGGACCTGGTCGAGAAACAGAGTTCGCTGCTCAGGTGGTTAGAGGAGCTGGACGTTGTCAAGCGAGAAGTTGCGCGATTGGCGGATGTCACTGCCAGCGGCGCTGTGGCTGGCAAACGGCTGTTAGAACGTGAATACGAGCAGCAGAAAACAGAAGCTGCCATCCGCGCCGAAAAGCAGGCGTTGCTGTTGCATGGCCTGACCGATCAACAGATCGAGCAGATCGTCGAAACGCGGCAGTTGCTGCAAATGCTGACGATTGTCGCGCCGCCGTTGACTGATTGCAAGTCGTGCAACGAACATGCCGAGTTCCTGCAGGTCGCGGAGCTGCCGGTGAAACTTGGTGAACATGTAGCCACCGGCACGCAGCTCGCCACACTCACCGACCATTGCGAACTGCACGTGGAAGGGAAGGCTTTCGAACAGGACGCCGAAGCGTTGAACAGGGCGGCTGGTGCTGGCGCTGATGTGACCGCCGTAATCGATTTTAACGGTGTGGAGAAACGGGCGGTCACCGGACTGCGCATCCTGTATGTCGAGAATCAGGTGGAACGGGAGTCGCGGGCCTTGAAGTTCTACGTCCGACTGCCAAACGAAATGATACGTAATGAGCAGACGGACGATGGCCATCGGTTTATTGGATGGCGGTACAAGCCCGGGCAACGAGTAGAACTGCTCGTCCCGATCCAACGGTGGGAAAAACGCATCGTGCTGCCGGTCGAGGCCGTAATCCAGGAGGGCCCCGAATCGTATGTGTATCAAGAGATCCAAGGACACTTCGATCGCAAGCCGGTGCATGTCGAATACCGTGACCAGCGGTTTGCCGTGATCGAACGTGACGGATCGTTGTTTCCAGGCGACGAAGTGGCCGCCAATGGCGCTTTTCAAATTCACCTGGCCTTGAAAAATAAGGCGGGTGGCGGCCCCGATCCGCACGCCGGCCACCACCATTGAGCTTGCCTCGATGTGACCGTTTCAGGGAGTTCTGGAAGCAGGGAATGGTTGGATGCTGAGCAAGCTCTTGAATGGCGTGATTCGTTTTGCCTTGCAGCAGCGCGTCCTGGTGGCAGTGCTGGCCGTGTTTCTCATGGTGTTTGGTGGCTGGCAAATTGCCGAGTTGCCGATCGACGTGTTTCCCAGCCTTGACCGTCCCCGCGTGGTGGTCATGACCGAGGCGCCGGGATTGGCACCCGAGGAAGTCGAGGCCATTGTCACGTTTCCGCTTGAATCGGCACTCAATGGCGCCACGGGCGTGCAGGCGGTACGAACGTCTTCCGCGATCGGACTGTCCGTCGTCTACGTCGAATTCGATTGGGGCACGGACATCTATAACGACCGGCAGATTGTCGCTGAAAGATTGGCGCTGGTTGCCGGGCGGATGCCACAAGGCGTGACGCCGCAACTTGCGCCCATCTCGTCGGTCATGGGGCAGATCATGATCATCGGGATGTGGAGCGAGGACGGCTCTACTTCTCCCATGGAACTCCGGACGCTGGCCGATTGGGTGGTGCGTCAACGGCTACTCACCATTCCAGGCGTTTCGCAGGTGTTTGCGATGGGAGGCGAGCGGAAACAGTTTCAGGTGTTGGTCGATCCGGATAGTCTGCTTCGTTACGGTGTCACATTACACGAGGTAAAGGCCGCCCTCTTGGAGAGCAACGCCAACGCCACCGGCGGCTACCTGGACGAGCAGGGCCCGAACGAATTGCTGGTGCGATCGCTAGGCAGACTGCGTACGACCGAACAGATCGAGAGCGTGGTCGTCAAGATGCGTGAAGGACGCTCCGTGGCGGTGGGACAAGTAGCGCGTGTGGTCGAGGGCCCGCAGGTCAAGCGAGGCGACAGCGCTGCCTTTGTCCGCCAGCGCGACAACACATTTAGCGGCGGAGAGGCCGTTGTATTGACCATCAACAAGCAGCCGAACGCGGATACACGCATGGTGAGTGATGCGATCACCGGCGCTCTCCAGGAACTGCAGAGTCGGTTGCCACGGGACGTTCAGTTACATCCCGAAATGTACGAGCAGCGGACGTTCATTGACCTGGCTGTTACCAACGTGCTGGAAGCATTGCGAGACGGCGGCATTCTTGTCGTGGTGATCTTGTTTGTCTTCTTGCTGAACTTTCGCACAACATTCATCACTCTGACGGCCATCCCCCTCTCGATTGTGATCACGGGACTTGTTTTCACCATCTTTGGTCTCTCGATCAACACAATGACACTCGGGGGATTAGCAGTCGCGATCGGCGAGTTGGTGGACGATGCGATTGTGGATGTGGAGAATATTTTCCGGCGTCTGAAACTGAATCGTCACAGCGACGATCCGAAACACCCGCTGCTGGTTGTCTTCCTGGCGAGTGCCGAGATCCGCAATTCGATTGTTTTTGGCACGTTGATTGTGGTGCTGGTTTTCATTCCGGTCTTCGCGCTCAGCGGCATGGAAGGTCGCTTGTTCACTCCGCTGGGCATCGCTTACATCGTGTCGATACTTTCGTCACTGGCCGTCTCGCTCACCTTGACTCCGGTACTCTCCTACTGGCTGTTAGCCAAGAAGCGGATGTGGCCGTGGCTGGCCGGCTTCCTGGCTCCCGCGATCACCATGGGGATTTGTTACTGGGTGCTCCCCGCCGCGTTAACGTGGGGGGGCTTGCGCGCGGCCGCCCAGTGGTGGATCAGCCAACCGCTCTGGCTGCACGTGACCACGGCGATCCTGACCGCTCCCCCCTTTTGGCTGTTGATGATTTGGGCTGACCGATTCTCGGAACAGGAGCGTGAAGGATTTCTGCTGCAGTGGGTCAAAGTCGCGGCGGGTCGGGCGATCGCTCTCAGCCTGCGAGCGCCCGTGCCGATATTGTTGCTGGCCTTGGCGGCCGTGGCCCTGAGCGGTGCGACTTTGTTGCGACTGGAAAACGATTTTCTGCCGCCGTTTGATGAAGGGGCCGTACAAATCAATGTGATCTTGCCACCCGGGACCTCTCTGGCAACGTCTCGCGCAGTGGCGGGAAAAGTGGAACAGCGTCTGAAGAGAATCGATGATATTGTGGCGTTCGTACGCAAAACGGGTCGCGCCGAGCTGGATGAACATGCCGTGCCGGTGAGCGCATCCGAATTCATTGCGACGCTGCATCCCCGCAGCCAGCGCAGTCGCGAGGAGATTCTGGACGAGATACGTGAGGCCTTGGCGGACATACCTGGAATCGTGACCAGCGTCGAGCAACCGTTAGCACATCTGATCTCGCATATGCTGTCAGGCGTGCAAGCCCAAATCGCGATTAAGCTCTATGGCGACGATCTCGACATCATGCGCAGTAAAGCGAAGGAAATGCAGCTTGCTATCTCCGATGTTCCGGGAATCACCGACCTGCAGGTGGAACCGCAGGTTGAGATTCCCCAATTGCGCATCGAAATCGACGGTCATCAACTCAAGCAATACGGACTTCGGCGGGAAGATATCAATGAGTTTGTTCGCACGGCCATGAATGGCCAAGTTGTCTCCGAGATACTGATCGGTCAGCGCACATTCGACCTGCTCGTGCGACTCGACGAGCCCTTCCGCGAAGACATTGACGCGGTCAAGCGACTGACTATAGACCTGCCGGGAGGTGGATCGACCCATTTGAGTTCGGTGGCCCGGATCTACAAAGCCAGCGGCCCCAACACGATCAACCGCGAGCAGGTGCGACGGCGAATCGTCATCCAGTGCAATACGACGGGACGCGGCCTGGTCGAGGTGGTGAACCACATCAAGTCTCGATTGGCCGCGATCGAAACCGCGCTGCCCACCGGCTACTTCGTGGAGTATGGCGGGCAGTTTGAAAGCCAGCGCTCGGCTGCTCGGCGCATGGTTGTCTACTTCGCGGGAGCCATTATCGGTGTCTTTCTGGTACTCTACACGATGCTGCACTCGACCAATCTGTCGCTGCAGGTCATGGTCGCACTACCCATGGCGTTCATCGGTTCCGTTGCCGCGTTGCACCTGACAGGCCAGACGCTCACGGTGGCCGCCATGGTCGGATTCATCTCGCTGTGCGGTATCGCTTCGCGCAATGGAATCCTCTTGATCAATCACTATCTGTACCTGGTGCGATACGAAGGTGAGACCTGGTCACCGGAAATGATGATCCGAGCCGGCCAGGAACGCGTCGCGCCGGTCCTCATGACCGCCTTGACCTCGGGTATCGGGCTCGTGCCGCTGGCGCTTGCGGCCGGCGAGCCCGGCAAAGAGATACTCTATCCAGTGGCCACGGTGATTATCGGCGGTTTGATCACCAGTACGCTGCTGGAATTCCTGGTTCGACCCGCCATGTTCTGGTCGTTCGGGATCGGGTCAGCGCGGCGCACTGTTGAGAGAGGAAGTGACGAACGCTCGTTTGATGACATGGTTCGCGAGCCCGCGCTGTGACGGACCAAGTCCATTGACTGCATCTTGCCCACGGAAAGGAAAAGCGATGTACAAGAGCCTATTATTAGTGGTGTCCGTAGGAGTCTGCTTCGCCACGCTCGGATGCAATTCGAACACGCATTCGACTTCGAGTGACGAACATGACCAGCCTGGAGTTGCATCGAAAGGGGCCGATCCGCACTCGCACGCAGAACCAGGTCCGCACGGCGGAGACTTGATTGTACTGGGCGAGGAGGCGTATCACGCCGAGCTGCTGCACGACGAGGCAAACCAGAGCGTGACCGTCTATCTGCAGCATACCGACGGCCAGGCACTCACTGGCGTGGACGAGGCGAAGGTTCAGCTGCAAGTCTTCCAGGACGGCGATTTCATCAACTATGCGTTGGCCCCCGGTGCCGAGCCGAATATGTTTACACTGGTCGACGAGACTCTGTGCGATATGCTGCTGCACAGTGCGGACGTAAAGGGGCGGTTGAACGTGACCATCGACGGTAGAGACTATGTTGGCATGATCGCGCACGAACCTCATGAACACGAAGGACACGTTCACCAGTGAACAGAGGCTCGGCACAGCCGAGTTCCGAGCGGGTTCTTGCGAAGATGTGGACTACTGGCCAGGAGCCTGGAGTGCGCCGGAGAGCAGTAATCCCTCAATCCGCGTGCTGCTGACCCAGAGTTCGCGTAAAGCGGTGACATAGTCGACGTTCACCCGGAAATAAGTCCGCTGGGCCGTGAGCAGCTCCAGGTAGCCGAATTCGCCCTGACGATAGCCTTGTTGGATCAGACTGAGTGATTCCTTGGCGTCCGGAAGAATGGCCGTCTCATAACGCTGAACCTGCTGATGAGCATTGGCATAAGTCTGGAAGGCGCTCGCCAACCGCTGTTGAAGAGCTAACTCGATTCGGCGAACTTCCTGACGCGCGGCGGCTAGTTCCCCCTGAGCGCGGAGGATGTTCCCTTGGTTGCGATCAAAAATCTGTAACGGGACTCCCAGACCGACCGTGGCAATCGTGTCTTCCGCCCCAAAGGCGTACCGGACACCTGCCGAAAGACTGATGTCCGGCACACGACCGGCATACTGCCGCGCCAATTCACATTGGGCACGCTCGACACCAGCCAGCGACCGCGCCAGTTCGGGGCTCGAACCGAGCAATCGCGCCAGCGAACCGTCCCAGGTCAGTGCCGGGGGCCCCTCGGCCAGGTTGTCCTGCAAGACTGCGGGTTGCATGTCCGGAATCCCCACCACGCTGGCCAGATTGCGCCAGGCACCCTGAAAATCGTTGCGCACGTTGGCCAACAGGATCTTGGCGGAATTCGACTCGACGCGAGCCCGGAGCAAGTCAACCTGGCTGACCTCCCGAGCCTTGAGCAACTCTTGCGCGACGTCTTGGCCTTCCTGTCCGATCCGTACGAGCTGTTCGCTCAGGGCAATCGTACGTTGTGCTGTCAGCACCTGGTAGGCTGCGGCTCGTACGTCGTTAATGACTCGCCCTCGCTGGATCTCCAAATCTTGTTGCGCGGCGGCGATTTCGTGACTCACCACCGCTCGATTCAAATCCAACTTGCCGGCCGTCACCACCTGTTGACCAATCGACACTCCCTGTTGCCCCGGTCGGCCCTCAATTCCAATTTCCTCACCGATGTAGCCGATCACGGGATTTGGATAAAGGCCCTGCTGAATGTACTTTCCTCGCAGCGCCTGGATCTGCCGAGCCGCAGCCGCGATCGTCGGGTTGTGGCTCAATGCCATCTGCTCCAAATCCGCAATACTCAATATCACGTCGGAGGGCCTTAGCCCTTCGATTTGCGGTTCGAGCGTCGCGGCGTCAGCTGCTTGGGGTTCGCGCCCCCCCCAACGTGCTGCCATCCGCGGGCTCGGCGGGTCGTGTTGAGCGACGCTTTTGGCGGGCGTCTGTCCCAACGCGTGCGGTGCCATGGCGGCTGTCCATAGCACCGTGATCGCCATCGCGTGAAGAAACAAGCGTTCCATGGGCATTCCGTGCGGCGAATTGGTCGGGGCGGGTGAGGGGAGGAAGGTGAGGATTGGAACGTGCAGCCGTCACTCCTGGACGCTGGGCATGTTCTATTACAGTTGTATCGTCTGTGTCGATCCTGCTGGTTGAACGTATTGCCATGATGTATCGGAGTTTAGCGAGTTGGGACCGACTGCCGATTACAAGTTGCCGCTTCTGCCCCGGCATGAATGCACGGGGCTAATACTACTGCGCGTCGATGATGTAAGATAACGATCACCAATGATGTGAGAGTGCGATCGATCGCAGTTCGTGGAAAGATTGCCGATGCTGACACGACGTGAACGACTGATAGCCACCTTGCGGGGCGAGCCGGTGGACCGACCCGCAGTGAATTTCTATGAAATTGGCGGATTCAAAGTGAACGTCGCGGACCCGGATCCCTATAACGTTTACAGCGCACCCGACTGGCAACCCTTGCTGGAGCTGGCCGAGCAGCGGACCGACATCATCCGCATGATGAGCGCCGTCCGAGCACGTTCGTTCGATCCAACTGAGTCATGCGGGGGCGAGACAAGGCGGGAATTCTTCACAGAGGAGACATGGGAGGAAGGCCATTTCCGTTTGACTCGGACGACGGTCGTGATATCAGGACATCGAATGACCCAGGTGACGCGGCGAGATCGCGATCTCGACACGATCTGGACCACGGAGCATCTGCTCAAGAACACGGATGACTTGCGAGCTTACCTGCAGATCCCCGATGACGCGTTTCTTGAGTCCATCGATGTCGCGCCGTTGGAGGCGGAGGAAGTCGAGTTGGGTGACAAAGGCATTGTCATGGTGGACACGGAAGACCCGCTTTGCGCGGCGGCCACTTTGTTCAGTATGGAAGATTACACCATCATCGCTCTCACGGAACCAGCTTTGTTCCACAGGCTACTGGAGAAACTGGCCCGCCCGATCCACACGCGCACCGAGCAGGTCAGCCGGTTGCTGCCTGGCCGACTGTGGCGGATTTACGGGCCGGAATACGCAACGCCCCCCTACCTGCCGCCCCGTTTGTTCGAAGAATATGTCGTCCGCTATGTGGGCCCCATGGTTCAAACGATTCAGGCACACGGCGGGTATGCGCGGATTCACTCACACGGCCGGTTGCGCGACGTGCTGAGCCACATCGCGACGATGGCGCCGGATGCATTGGATCCCATCGAACCACCTCCGCAGGGCGATGTGCCGTTAAGCTACGTGCGCGAGCGTTACGGCCAACAGCTCGTCTTGTTTGGGAACATTGAAATCGCGGACGTGGAAAATCTGTCAACCGAGCGATTTGAGGAGAAAGTCAAGCGTGCCTTGCACGAAGGAACCGCCGGTTCGGGACGTGGATTCGTGTTGATGCCCAGTGCGGCTCCCTACGGCCGCAAGATCACTCCGCGCACCATGACGAACTACGAGACGATGGTTCGGTTGGCGGAGCAGTGGTGAGAGCCAATACGCGAATCGCAACAGTGGTTCCGGGTTTGACAATCAGACTCCCCACCGACCTCGCGTCGGTGGTTCCGGGTTTGACAACTACAAGGCAGTGCTTTTACAGACTGCGGCCGAGCAAAATCGTTTCCAACTTGCCGGAGCGCCGCCGAGGCCGAATCACGCCGCGGGTTGTTTCGGTCTCGGCTGAGCGCCGATTGAATTCACCCCCTCCGCTCGACCGACCGGTGTTCCAACGGGTCTCGGTAGTTTTCAAACGGGCCTTCCACCGGCACAAGGCCGGTGGCGTATGAATCTTTGCTCTGCGCGGTGATACGTGGTTGATGCCCGGCCGCGCGAAGCCTCGTCAATCGAAACTCCTCATGAGTGCCGTATGCCACGGCAACCTGTGACGGCTACAATGACTATCGTCACTTGCACTTTCAGGAGTACCCGAACCATGAAGTTTCCACGGCGCCTTCTTCCAGGCCTGTCTTCCTCCCGGACCCTCAGGTACCTGGCTGCCTGCTGCCTTGCCGCCATCGTTGCCGCGCCCGGCACGTGCTATGGTCAACACGACCCCCGAGCAAAGAAGGTTATCGAATGGGGCTGGGACGAACCGGACACGCAATTCATCCGCGAACATATTGCCGAGATGGAGCAACTTCCTTTCGACGGTTTCGTGTTCCACATCAACAGCAGTAAGGGCGGGAATTTCGTCTGGGAGATGTGGGGGGACAGGAAGTTTGAACGGAGCGAATTCGACCACGCGGTCGAGAACTTGAAAGCGACACCATTCAAGCGGCTCACCGATCGGTTCCTGCGCGTCAACGTGACTCCGGGTAGCGTGGACTGGTTCGATGATAATGCCTGGTCCACGGTGTTGAACAATTTTTCCGTGGCGTCGCACGTTGCCAAAGAAGGTGGCTGCCAGGGATTCATGTTCGATGTCGAGCAGTACAACGAGGCGCTGTTTGATTATCGCAAACAGGTGCGGCGAGACACCAGGGGATTCGCCGATTACCAGGCTCAAGTTCGAGAACGTGGCCGGCAGTGGATGCAACAGGTGAATCAGCACTTTCCCGACATTACCGTATTATTGCCGTTCGGCTACAGCATCGCTCGGCCGCGCCAGGGCGAAGATCGATCTGCATCGCATTACGGCCTGTTGGCCGATTTTCTCGACGGGATGCTCGATAGCTGTTCGGTGGACACCAGGCTCGTTGACGCGTGGGAATACGCGTATCCGTACAAGCAACGCCAACAGTTCCGACAAGGCTATGAGACGATCAGAGTCAAATCACTCGAGTGGACCAGCCAACCTGAGAAATACCGCCGGCATGTCACAGCGGGGTTCGGAATTTGGATGGACTATAACTGTGCGCCAAGTGGGCTGGGATGTGGACGATCTCACGAAGAATCACTTCTCGCCCAGCGAGTTTGAGAACGCCGTCCGCTTCGCGCTGGAATCGAGTGACAAATATGTCTGGATTTATACCGAGCAACCGCGTTGGTGGACCAACGAGAAGTTGCCGGCCGCGTACGTTTCCGCGTTAAACGCTGCCCGGCAACGGGATTCCAAGAACGTCAAATTGCGCGAGGCCAGTTGCGACGGAATCTACCCACAACATCTGCAGGGCATTTGTACCAATGAGCGTGATGCAATCTATTGGAGCTTTACGTCAGCACTTGTCAAAACCGACGCGCAGGGCAAGATACTTTATAAGACGTCGGTGCCGAGTCATCACGGCGACCTCTGCTTCCACGACGGTCGCGTCTATGTGGCGGTGAATCTGGGCGAATTCAACAACGCTGCCGGCAAGGCGGATTCCTGGGTCTACGTTTATGGTGCGGAAGATCTGGAACTGCTGGGCAAACACGAGACACAGCAAGTCTTTCACGGCGCCGGCGGGATTGGAATTCGAGAAGGTCACTTTTTCATCGTCGGTGGTCTGCCCGAAAACGCCACCGAAAACTACGTTTATGAGTACGATCAGGGCTTTGGCTTCGTCAAAAAACATGTGATCCACAGTGGATACACTTTGATGGGAATTCAGACCGCAGCCTACGCGCAAGGTCATTGGTGGTTTGGCTGCTACGGAATTCCAAAGATACTCCTCAAGTGCGACGAGTCATTCCAATTCTTAGGCAAGTATGAATTTGACTGCTCGCTGGGGATCGTGGGTTTGCCGGCTGGAGGTTTCCTGGTCGGGCAAGGCTCGTGTCAGGCGGGCATAGGCTGTCGCGGAAATGTGGTGTTGGCCGAGGCGGATGATGAAAAGGGATTACGGATCACCAGCCAGGGGGATTAACTGCAGGTATTGATGTTCGCATCGTGTTGGCAAATTGAGAGAGCTGTGAAAGCGGTTTGGAGGGTGAAAAACGATTCGCTGGACGTGCCGAATGTCCTCGAACATCGATAGTCCATCAAGTCGATTTGGTCCAACGACTGACTTACGGTCGTAGCCGCGAAGCGCCACACATAGTGGTGGGCAGCGCCGGGGCTGACGACCGGCAAGATCGCTCAGCCTTTGTGTGTGTCATCCTAGACATCGTCCTACGGTTTGTTTGCGACCGCTTCCGGCTTTTTCTCGAACATAATCCAGACGCCCTGTCCCACTCGCTCATCCTCGGCCGAAACGGCCCCTGTACCCATAATCTGATACTCGGGTACCCCAGACTGTTCGGCCCAGGTTTTCATTTGTTCGGGACGACGCAGTGCTACGAACTTCTGCCATTTGTCCGCTTCGTCACCCTGCATCTTCTCTTTTCGCTGCTCGATCAACTTGTCCGTGGCCCACTTCGGATACCCGCTCCCCGCTCCCCCGCCCATGTAAGCCTTGCCGCCGGGTCTGAGTACGCGATAGACCTCACGCAAGCCCTGAGCCGGATCGGTAAAGAAGAAGATGGCGCCGCGACTCACGACCAGGTCGACGGAGTTATCGGGAAAGGGCAGTGCTTCCGCCACGCCCACGACCGCGAACAATCGATCGGCCAATCCCTTGTTGCGGGCAGTTTCCAGGCCTTTGGTCATCGATTCAACGTTCGGGTCCACCATGACCACGGCATTGCCTGTTGCTTCAATCAGTGGAATCGTAACCTGTCCCTGGCCGGCCCCCAGGTCGATCCAAAACCCTTTTTGGGGCTGGCAGTACTTCAGGACGTCCTGCACGACGTGCGGGTAGCGGGACGGAAGTGCTTGTTCGCTCCTGAGCCCCTTGGGAGCGCCCGACTCCTGGGCGGCCGCGTCGCCGTGGCTCACAATCAAGAACAGTAAGAACGCAACGCTAACCAATGGAGGGACGCGGCAGGGATTTGACCTGCGCAGCAAGACGCTAAACATGGGTGCTCCAAATCAGTAGGTGCCTGTAAATCCGACAGAAAACAAGTGACAAACGCGTGCTTGCGTTTTGCCCACTGCGCGGTAGCTCAGGGCAGGTCGGCAGCCGTATCGCACTGGGTGACGTCTATGGGATGTCATTTGAGTTTAGCTTGAATGCGCTATCGAATTCAATCCAAGGTAATCCACCAGTTCCGGTGGTGAGATTCCACAAGGCTCTGCCGCCCGCCTGCGTCAATCATTCGGCGTGTAGTATGAAATCGTTTCGAACACCCGCTGACGGATGCTGTCGCGAAGCGAATTAGTTCGCGTTTCTCAAGAACACGCCTCAGACCGATGTGGCACCTTTGCTGGAGCGACTGAATGCGGACCGGCAGCGCGAAATGTGTATCCGCGACGGTGTGCTTGTCGTCACGCCGCTGCGTGGAAAGGACGTCAAAGCAATGCTTGATCGAGCGCCGGCCGCACCTCGCGCACACCTTTCAGA
The DNA here is from genome assembly GCA_963700575.1 of uncultured Planctomycetota bacterium. Classification (GTDB taxonomy): domain Bacteria; phylum Planctomycetota; class Planctomycetia; order Pirellulales; family Pirellulaceae; genus JAJRVM01. The sequence continues at coordinate 171,910 of CAVOYC010000028.1, forward strand.
CGCCTTTGAGGCAGTTGTCAGCTATCCCGTTCAGATACTGCGCGGCCCGGAGTTGATTGTGCAATCGGCTTCCCAGCAGGCGGCACAAGCATTTGCCGAGCATCTGCCCAAGATGTTAGAGCAGGTGTATGCGAACGTGCCGGGCATCCAGACAAGGATCTCGCAGGCAACATTTGCGGCCATGCTCGGCCTGATTAAGCCACAAGTCGACGGCGACCGGATCAGCTTGCAGATTGGCGGATTGGAGCAAACGAGCAACAACCTGCGACTGCTGGCGTTGGCGACCGGGGCGATTGAGGAAGAGATGCGCCGCCGGACCAACGTGAACCGTTTCAATCAGATTCTGCTCGCGATGCACAACTACTATGACGTGCATCGAATGTTCCCGCCCCGTGATGAAGATCGCGATGCCAGCGGCAGAAGCAAGTTGAGTTGGCGCGTGCATATTCTGCCGTTCGTGGAGGAAAACGAACTATTCCAGCAGTTTCATCTCGACGAACCCTGGGACAGCCCGCACAACAAGCCGCTGCTGGAGAAGATGCCGGATGTGTACCGGAGGGATGTGTTCGACCTGCGGCCGGACCCGGAGATCAAGCGTGGCTACACGACCTTTCTGGCACCGGTGGGCAACGATACGGTCTTTGGTGGGGCCAAAGCGACACGATTCGGGGATATTCGCGACGGAACGAGTAACACGATCGTGCTCGTGGAGGTGAAACCGGAATTCGCCGTCCCCTGGACGGCCCCGGGAGATTACGCATTCGATCCAGACGCGCCAGGCAAGGGACTGCTGATCGGGGCCGATGGTCGATTCTTGTCCGCTATGGGTGACGGAAGTGCTCATCAAATGCGTGGAGACATCAAGCCGGAAATGTTGTTGCGATTGTTCCAAAAAGCCGACGGTCAGTCGATCGACTGGAAAGAGATCCATTAGCAGTCCGAACACTTATCGCTTGATCCAAGTTGTGCGATATTTGCTGACGTGAGACGATCTTGGGATCAGCATTGGGTACAATGTGAGCACTTCCGGTGTCCTGTCGTTGCCCAACCCCAAGAAGCTTCAGGAGCTCGCACCATGGATCGATCGATCGCCTTCTACGTTAGCCGGTTCCGCCGAGGCACGGCTGCTCCGGTGATTCGTCTGAGCTCCGGCGGCTTTGGCGACACGTTTGGCGGCCGCGGCGACGACATATCGCGGCAAGGCTGCCGTCACTTGATGTTCTTGCTGTTTGCCGCGTTGTGTGTCATGGTCCATCCCGCGCGTGGCGAGAAAATGCTGTTGCTCCTGCAGCATTCACCCAAGAGTGAACTGGTCGTTGCCGACGTTGATTTTCAGGCCGTCGTACAGCGCTCCGGCATCGATCCACGGCAACTGCCGCGTGTACAAGCCTTCTCGCTTTCGGATGACACGCCGTTACCCATCCAATTCGTGCCGGAGTTAACCTTCGATCCGGGCACTGCGATTTTGCCCGCCGCGCCCCGAGGCACGTTGATTATGAAACTGCCACCCGCGACGGGAGAGGCGATTCGCCTGGTATTTGACGGTCCGATCGATCAGAGTCCTGGCGTTCAGACTGGGATCGTTGAGATAGCCGGCTGCACGATTGCCTACGAGGCGGACAGGATGGCGGGGCTGCCCAATTCCATCGTGTTTACCAAGACGCGGAAAGCGTTCACGGATTTTGCCTGGAACGACCGACTGCACCACAGCGAGCTTGGCGGCTTTCTTTTGCGCAACGACAAGCAGGCGCGAACGTCAATCGTCAGTAGCGGACCGATTTGTACGGTCGTGCGGATGCAAGCGGCGTATAAACGAGCAGACGGCACATCGCCTGAATCAAGGCCGCAAGCGATTTACGACTGGTATTTCTTCCACGATCAGCCTTTGGTATTCGTGACCGCCCACATTTCTCAAAGCACTCCCTTCGCTTGGAACGAGGTCCATTTTCTGGAACTGAATTTTCCGGGGCGTGATTTTACGCAATGGGCTGGTGCGGACCCCGCGGAAGGCGGTGCCCTGGTGGCTGATAGTTCCTCGCACCGGTATTCCGACTGGGCGGCAGTCATCGAAGGCCAAGACGCCATTGGCATGTTTGGCTGCGGACCCGTTCTGGTCCATGACGGCCGAGGCCAATACGGTACCTATCTGCACGCCGCCGGAGATCGGTCGTGGCAGGCTTGGAACGGCACCCGGCGCAGCTACTCCGGGTGGCTGTGGATCGGAACCGACGAAGCTCCTCAAGAGGCGATTCGAGCCTGGCAACAACGATTTCCGCTCGAAGTACCAGCAGTACTCACCCTCGAAGGCGTGCATCAGCAAATTGAAGCGGCCCGATACCGCGTGGCTCAGCTACCAACAGCCGACGGAGCCGTTGAGCGGTGGCGCGTGGCGATGGCTTGTCGATTGGAGACCGAAGGACGCTTTGATGATGCGCTGGCGGCCCTTCAGGACGCAGTACCAGCTGACTGGACGATTCTGGCTGCGGGTGACCTGCGACTGGCGCTGCGAAAGAGCAACAGTGGAGTATGTTTGCGCAGCCTTTTCGACGCTCGTGCCGGACATGAGCATCTTCCGCCGGCGCCCCTCCCGCTGTTCGGTATCACGTTGCGCAATGCGCAATCACAGCAGCAGTTGACGTTGGAGGCCGATCGAGGCTGGCAGCAGACCGCGATTCACCAATCGGAAAATGGGTCAGTGGAGATCCACTGGCAGACTCCCGAGAACCCGGATGTGGGAAACCTGCAGGTTATAGCGCAGGTCATTCCTGATCATGCCAACGATGCGGTGCGGTGGCAGTTGACGGTGGCCGGTCAACGGGAACCATGGAGTCTGTGGCGAGTGCTCTTTCCACAGCTTGAATTGGTGGCGCCGGGCACGGATCCCGTGATTCTTTTCCCGCGCGGGCCGGGTGAGGTCCAAAGCGACGTCTGGCACCGAACGTTTTCCTTTCGCGGCACGTATCCTGGCGGTTGGACGACCATGCAATTCATGGCCGTCTACGATTCTGCCACAGGCAACGGTCTGTATACAGCAGTCCAAGACCCGCTGGGCGGCACCAAGGATTTGTCGGCTGAGTCACGCCCCACTCAATCGACCGTTGTGGTCGCCACCGAGTTTCCGGTGCCCGACATGGGGAAAGCAGGCAACCAATTCCAGCTCAATGGCGAAGCAGTGTGGCAGCTATTCTCGGGTGACTGGTTCGACGCGGCGCGAATCTATCGAGGTTGGGTACAAAAACACGCTCACTGGTACCCAACTCTAGGCCCCGACGGACGTGAGGACACACCTCTCTGGATGCGTGAACTATGTGTCTGGGCACAGACTGGCGGTAGTGCTGCAGATTGCGGCGAGCCGGTGCGACGTTTCGCTGAGTATCTCGGAGTGCCGGTTGGCTTTCATTGGTATCGTTGGCACCAGATCCCATTCGACAACGACTACCCGCATTACTTCCCGACCACGGACGGATTCGTCGAAGAGGTTCGCAAGCTGAGGAAGTCGAACGTGTACGTGATGCCGTATATCAACGGCCGTCTCTGGGACACGCGCGACAGAGGCGTCGAGGATTTTGAGTTCACCAAACGTGCCTTGAGTGCCGCGACGAAGGATGACAAGGGCCAGCCGTACACGGAGATGTACGGCAGCAAAGAAAGCGATGGAAGTCGCGTCAGTCTGGCAGTCATGTGTCCCAGTACCTCGACATGGCAGAACAAGGTCAATGAAATCGTGGTACGGCTATTCGACCAATGTGACGTATCTGGGGTCTACATCGATCAGATCGCCGCGGCGTCGCCCAAGACATGCATGGACCCGTCGCACGGCCATCCATGGGGCGGTGGGCATTGGTGGAACGAAGGCTACTGGAAAATGTTGGAGAACATGCGCCGCGGGATGAAACCCGATCGGATGCTGACCAGTGAGTGCAATGCGGAACCATTCGTGCGTTGGTTTGACGGCTACCTGACCTGGCATTGGCAATACGACGGTCAGGTACCGGCTTTCCCTGCCGTGTATGGCGGAGCCATTCAGATGTTCGGACGAGCGTATCGTGGCGGTGAAACAGGTGACCTCGCTCTGCGCATGAAATCGGCTCAGCAACTGGTGTTCGGCGAGCAGATTGGCTGGCTCGATCCCAGGGTTGTCGATCAACCTGAGAACGCCGAGTTCCTGCGGCAGATTGTGCGGCTGCGATGGCAATTGCGGCGCTATTTCTATGCCGGCGAGATGCTGCGACCTCCCCGGCCGGCCGGAGATATTCCCAAGGTGGCGCAGACTGGCAATGGCAGAACACGTGGTGGGTAGAGACCGACGCTCTGTTGACCGGTGCCTGGCGATTACCCCAGGAAAACAAAGTCGTGGTGATCTTCGCCAACGTAACGGATCAACGGCTGCAGGCAAAATGGTCGTTGGAAGCGTATGCCGATACCTTGGCAGCGTCGCAAGTCAATCTGTTGCGAATCACTGCGGATGGGCCCAAGGAAAACGCGGTGGTCCCCGCGACGTTCGACCGACAGCTGGATGTTCCTCCACGATCCGCCTGGGCCTGGGAGATCTCGCCGGCGCGGTAACGCGCGGTGGAATCGTGAGACGATCGCTGCCAGAGTGAAACAGCTGGCTGACTGGAATAAACGCCACGGAGGCAACCTGAGAATCTGGTGCGCCGAATTCGGCTGTTATCAACGGACGATTCAAGCGGACGACAGGTATCGCTATATTCAGGATGTGCGCGAAGTATTCGAAGAGAACGGGATCGGATGGGCCTACTGGTCGTACAACGAGACGCTGACGGTGATGACCCCGGATCGGCAACCGTTCGGGCCGGCCGATCGCCAGACGCCGGACCAGAAGATGCTGGAAGCGTTATTTGACGGCCGGGAGAAGTAGCTCGGCTCACTCGGGCTCGGGAGCGTTTTGCGCAGCCAAGGCATTCACCATCACAGCTGTCGACAACTCCCTGTCTGGTATAGCCCTATGAGTCACGAAACCGCCTGGCCAAGTGACTCAGGGATCCATGCCGGGTCGGTCGCCACCGATCCACTCCGAGACGGTCGCGGGACGACGCTGCACATCCTTCGACAAACACCCGGCAACGACGAACGCTAGCATCGAAAGAATTAACAGAAACCCGACAATATGTGCGATTCGCCACATGGTTCGCTCTCGATGGAAGAATGTACATTGACCCTCTACGCCGACTACTCGATTGTGGTCATGCCTGTCAAGTGCAATTCGGTTGGTTCGGGTGGGCGTGGGCAGTTGGGCATCACGTTACTTTCCTAAGTCCGGATGAACTTCCCTCGCGAGACGGAGGGCGGGATGGTCGTGTAGGAGATCTTTCCGCAGAAGTAAAAGGGGATTCCCGCCGACTCGCCTGAACCTGATTCGCAGAGGCGGCTCACCCGCGGCTCCTCATGCCCACCCCACGCTGTTTTCCGCTGTACGGCAACTGACCTTGCGGCAGTTCGGCGAGCCCTGCTTCTGGTCACGAATCCGCAGGACAAATCGTCCGGTCATTTTGGCCGATGGGGCGCGACAATCTGGCGGTTGGCCTGTCCAGCCGCCGTTTCCAATCCGTCTGCCAGAACCACCACAGTAAAAAAACGGTTTCACGAAATTTGGCACAACGGTTGCTGTGTAAAAGGGGGTGAAGTTCCAAGAGTTTTGCCGCCTCAAGCGGCGGGCGCAAACACAGCAAACCGTTTCCAACATATTCATGTAGCTCTGGAGTAGGAGGTGCAACGATGTTATCACGATGGCAACCCTTTGGTGATGTGCGGGCCGAGATGAGTCGGCTGCATGACGAAATGAATCGGCTGTTCGACCGCTGGTCTGGACGGCAGAATGGTGGCGGCAGAATGGCCGCCGGAAGCATGTATCCCCCACTCAACGTGTGGGAAGACGAAGATCATTTGTATGTGGAGGCAGAATTGCCCGGGTTTGACTTGAGTGACCTGGAGATTTATGTCACCGGTGAGAATCAACTCAACATCAAGGGTGAACGGAAAGAGCCGGAGTTGAAGGGGGGCACGTGGCATCGGCAGGAACGCGGTCACGGCGGTTTCTCCCGCATGATCGGACTGCCTGGAAACGTGAATGCGGACAAAGTCTCGGCCGAGTTCAAACATGGCGTGCTGACCGTTACTCTCCCTAAGTCTGAAGAGGTCAAGCCCCGCCGAATTGAGGTTAAATCAGACTGATTACCGGCACACAGTCTCGGACTCCGGATGCGGAACGGCTCGCCCGTAAAGGCAACGTTTCGCGCAAACTCGCACAGGGCAGCCGTCATCCATCGCCCGATACGATCCGGAGTCCGTCTCGTTCGAACAAAGTTGACTATGGGAAAGATCACAGAAAGGAGCACAATCCATGTCCACAGAAATGACCAAAAAAGAAGGCGGCGTGGCTACTGCCGAGCGGACTTATGGTGGCCCGACCTACTCGCCACGCATTGACATCTGGGAAACTGATGACGAATTGGTGCTGTATGCCGATTTGCCAGGTGTTTCGCCGGATAACTTGAACATCCACTTCGAAAACCGGGAGTTGCGAATTCACGGCCGAGTTGGGCCGCGTCACGAGGAGATCCAATTTCTCTATGGCGAGTATGGCATCGGCGACTTCTACCGTACCTTTACGATTGGAGAAACCGTCGCCTCGGAGAAGATCTCCGCCGAGCTCAAAAATGGTGTGCTGACGCTGCACTTGCCGAAAACGGAAGCGGTCAAGCCACGGCGAATCGAGGTTCAGTCGGGTTGATGGGAGTAGCGCCCTGTCGGCTCGAAAGGCAGAAGCTCTTAGCGATCACGCAAACGCGAGCCTGGTCAGCGCCCATCGATTCGGGGACGACATCGAAGGGTGGCGCTGGGGCAGCGGACACTCGGCCCCAACCCAGACAAGTCCAGGCCAAGCCGTTGCCTGCAGTGTTCAGTGCGCCTTGTGCGCCTCAGCGCCGATCCGACGGGCACGCTCGTGACATGCTCCCCGCACTTGCCTGCGGGGAGTCTCTGTTTCTGTCACGGTCATTTCCTTACATGGCTGCGGCGCGAGCGCCGCAGCCACGAACTAGCGTGTGTGTTCTGACCGACGGGTGACACTGGCTGAGCGAGCGGCTTGCTATTTAACCCTCATCAGGCGGTCAATCGCGAGCGGAGCCAGTGGACGGACATGGTTACTACACGCGGGGGAGCCGTCCGTCCACACTGGCTCCGCTCGCTCAGGAAAGTGCCACCCATGGATGGAAAATGCGAAGTTGTTTTTCCCAGGTTCCTAAGTCCAAGGTAATTCACCAGCTCCGCAGGTAAGAATCCGCGAGGCTCTGCGGCCCCCCCGCGACGTGAACGTCGGGGGCGAGTTCCGCTTCGCGGAGAACGATCTTCGCAAGGCCGTCAGACCCACCATCAGCGCTCGACGTTGACCAGCACCGACTCAACCTTGCCGTGCAGTGCGAACGGTGCCGAGTATTCTCCGACCGCACCCTTCAGGTCCTGGCCGACCTGCAGCCCGTCGAGCGGTTGTTGAACCAACGGGCCGGGGACATGCCCCGCTTTCACTTCATCGCCGTTGATGGTCAACATCACCACGCCGTTCAAGTCCAGGCTGGCCGCCACCCGTGTCTTCTCTTTGATTGCCATCCCGCAGCGGATAATCGTCTGCTTGCCTTGGTGTGTCGTCGCAAACAGCAACTCACCATTCTCAAGATAGAGCGACCAGCCATGCGTGACTCCACCTTGGGCGACAATGACTCCGCTGGCCTCGGCCGTGTCAGGTGTAACCGTCGCTGCAACCGTAAACGCGCGGCCTTCCACAAAGGGTGCCTCAAAGCGTTCCAGATCATCGCCCTGCTTCAATTCGAAGCGGGTTTGCTTGTGGTTAAACTGCTTCTTATCCGCCTTTTTCTTCCGCGTCGCCGGATTGGTTGGATTCAACGGCAGCACATGTGCCCGCTCGGCCCAGGCTTGCCACATGGCAGCTAGATGCTCCACACGCTGCGGCTCGGCGGTCGCCAGGTCGATTTGTTCACTGCGGTCGCGAGCGATGTTGTACAGCTCCCAGGCACCTTTAACACCCCTGGCGACCAGTTTCCAATCGCCGACGCGTATTGCCCGGTTACCTTCATGTTCCCAATAGATGGCTTCCCGATCGATTCCCTTGCCCTCGAACGCCCCCAACAGGCTTTTGCCTTCCATCGGTGTGATTTTTTGACCGTTGTGGTATGTCTCCGGATACTTGGCACCGGACACATCCACCGCAGTAGCCATCAAGTCAATCAGGTGACCCGGTGTGGATTCCAGCTCGCCTTTGCGATGAACCTTGGCGGGCCAATGCACGATCAGCGGCGTCGAGATGCCCCCTTCATGCACCCAATGTTTGTATTCCCGAAACGGAGTATTGGAAACGGTCGCCCAACCTCGACCGTAACCTATCGCCGTATCGTCTGGCCCAGCCATCGCTCCTTTGCCGGTGCGGACCTTGTAGCCCGCCCGATTCTGTTTGGGGGTCATGTCCGGTTGTATATAGTCGTCGGGCAAAGGATCCAGCTCGGGCTTCTCCGCGCGCGCCTGACCGATTCCTCCTCGACCATAGTTTTCCGCGCAGCCCCCATTGTCCTGGAAGAAGCAGACCAAGGTGTTGTCCAACAAACCAGTTTCTTCCAGCGATCCGACGATGCGGCCGATGCCGCGGTCCATACTGTGAATCATCGCCGCATAGACTTCCATATTGCGGATGTCCCACTCCAGGTATTCCGTCTCTTTCCAGTCGTCGCTGATCGGCCAGTTGACGGTTGACGTCTCGTCAATCAATCCAAGTTGGATCATGCGTTGGTAACGCGCGTCCCGCACGGCTTGATAGCCGGCATCGTACTTGCCTGTGTACTTGGCGATGTCCTTTTCCAGCGCGTGCATCGGCCAATGAGCTGCCGTGTATGCCACATACATGAAAAACGGCTGTTCCCCCGTTTTTTGGTGATGTTCTCGAATGAAGCGAGCTGCATGATCGCTGATCGCATCGGTGTAGTAGTATCGCTCTGGCTGATACTCCGGATCCGCGTAGGGTGAAATGAGCTTGTTGTCACGCGTCAGCGAAACGGGGTCGAAGAAACTGCCCGCCCCGTGAATCGTGCCGTAAAACCGATCGAACCCGCGTTGTAGCGGCCAATTGTGTCGGTCTTCGTCGCTCTTCGGCTTGGTCATCTTCGTAACATGCCATTTGCCAGACATGTAGGTGCGGTAACCAGCCAGTTTGAGCACTTCCGCAATGGTGACGCTGTTGCGGTTCAAGTCCCCTCGATAGCCGTCGTAGCCACGGTCCTCCATCATGTGACCGACTCCCGCTTGATGCGGGTAGAGTCCGGTTAACAGACATGCTCGCGTTGGGCAGCAGCGAGCGGTGTTGTAGAACTGCGTGAAACGCAGGCCGTTGGCGGCCAGTTGATCAAGATTCGGCGTGGCAATTTCGGAGCCGTAGCATCCGATATCCGAAAACCCCATGTCGTCGGACATGATCAGGATAATGTTCGGACGCGTATCAGCCAGGGCCAAGGACGCGGACAGTAACAACAGGAGACAGGTCAATGTCGGGCGGATCATGCGCAAATCCCCAATTCGTGTTATGAAAAGACTATCTGTTGCATGAGACAAGATGATGCTTCCCTGCAACGGCCTGGAACTGATCGATTGTTGCTGCCTTTTTGTACCAGAATTGCCTCACTCGTCGCTGCGCGAACAACACACCGCTCACTTCCCGCCATAATTGCGACCTCCACTCAAAAGGGAGGGGCCAAGAGCGTCAATGGATAGTATGGAACGTTTCTGAGGACCGTGAAGGCAATAATCGCCACCGAGAGTGCCCAGATCCACGCGGCTTTCGCCCGCCAGCGAATCTGCCACCGACTGTTGTACACCTGCAGAGTCCACCGCACGTAGCCAGACAACAAGATCGGCAGCGAGCCGATAGCCAGCAAGTTGAAATGCGCTGCCAGCAGCAGTCTTCCATGCATCAGATGATGCAGCGCGCGTTGTGTCCCGCATCCCGGCAGTGTAATCCCGTCACCAAATGCACAAAACGCACGTGTAACATGCTCGAACCATCACAGCCGCAGGAACACCTTGGCCATCCAGAGGCCTAGATTGTCATAAGTTTTGCCGTCAGATGCAAGCAAGAAACTCCAGGCTGCTGACGTCACTCAGCACGCGTGCCGTCCTGAGGAGTCGATCAGCACAAGTCGCGGATGTGACGAACTGCATCACGACCTCCGGCGCGAGAACGCACCTCGCCGCAATCGGATGTGGCCGTCCCATGTCGTTCGTTTCCGACCGCATGACGGGCCACGTTTGAGAGACACTGCTCGGCGGCGCAACGTTCAGCAAGACCGCCTCACATTCTCGCGGGCCTATCGCCTGCCTGGTCGAGTGCCCACGATTCGGGCGAAATTGCGCTGGTCTGGCAACGAAAGGGCTTGGGGACTGTCTCGGCTCGGTGGCACTGATCGTGCCAACCCAAGTGCTGGGGTCGGCTTTTGTTCCGACGATTCTAGTTCAGCGCCGACGACTGGTTTTCAGCCGGGCAGCGGCTGCTCGCGGCTGGCTCACGCCGTATTTCTCGTCCGGTGCCGTGTGCATCGGACAGGTGCCAGAGGTGCACTACTTGCCAGATTGTAGCTCGGCAAGCGAGAATAGGGCCCGTAACAATGGGGCAGCGCGACTTGGTGTTGGGTGCAAGCTACACTGCTTCCTGCGCTCGAAGTGACGCTGTCCATACACGCTTCGTGCTGCGGATGCGCGGAGACCTGTATTTCCGGCAACCACTGAGCGACGAACGCTCGCCGGCCCGATACCAGCCGAGCGGCAGTTCGCGTTTGGCTGGCGGTCCTGCCACCCTGTGCCTGCGGGGTTGCGAATCATGGACCCGTTTACTGATCCTCTTTTTTTTGTGAGAGCGAAGACCATGTCCGCTGAGCCGCTGATCGCCGTATTCGTGGATTTTGAGAATCTGGCCATTGGCGTCCGCGACATGAAGTGGGGTGACTTCAAGATACGCCTGGTTCTGAAGCGGCTGCTAGAGAAAGGCCGGCTGGTTTATAAACGAGCTTATTGTGACTGGCGCAACTACGCTGAGGCGCTGCGAGAATTTCACGCACAGGGCATCGAGTTGATTGACATACCGCAGAGCAAGATGAGCGGCAAGAACAGCGCCGACATTCGGATGGTGGTCGATGCACTCGATCTCTGCTACTCGAAGCAGCATATTGACGCCTTCGCCTTGGTTTCCGGCGACAGTGATTTTTCACCACTTGTGTCGAAGCTCAAGGAAAACAATAAGCGCGTCATAGGGTGTGGGGTCAAGAGTTCGACTTCCGATCTGCTGATTGCTAATTGCGACGAGTTCATTTACTACGATGATCTGGTGCGCGCCGCGACCAAGAGCCGTCGCGCGCCGAGAAAGAAGGCCAGGACCAAGAAGGATAAGCAGCTGGACGCGGCCGATCAACTTATGGAGGTACTGCAGTCGGTCGAGCAGGATTACGACCCCGTGTGGGGTTCGGCACTCAAACAGGCTTTGCGGCGCGTCTATCCCGGATTCAACGAAGACTATTACGGCTATTCAAGTTTTTCTGAATTGCTGCAAGACATCGCGACCCAGGGCCTGATCGAGCTGGAATATGATGCCAGTCGCGGGAATTATAAGATACGTCGCAAGCAGGTCTGAACCATGATCGAGGGATGGCAGTCGACGGATGCCCCAATAATGCTCAGCGAACGACAGACACGACTCTTGAAGAGAACGTTTCTGGATTACCAGCAAACGTCGGAGTTCCTTACAGCACCGTTGCTGATCGACCGCGCCGAGGGACTCTATTATTGGGATAGCGAGAAGAGACGGTATTTCGACGCGATTGGTGGAATCTTTGTGGCCGTTCTTGGCCATCGGCACCCGCGTATCGTGGAGGCGATGCAGCGCCAGATCGAGCGGCTGACGTTCGCTCCACCACTGCACGGCATCTCGGACGTGACACTGGATTTCGTGGAAAAATTGGGCTCCGTGGCACCTGGGCCGCTTAATTTCGTCAAGGGATTCAGTGGCGGATCCGAATCGACCGAAGCGGCCATGAAGTTCGCTCGCCAATACTTCAAGCAGACAGGACATCCGGGTAAATACAAGTTCATCAGTTGTTATGCGGGGTATCACGGAGGCACTTTCGGTGCGATGTCGGCCAGTGGCACGGGACGTCGCAAGACGAAATTCGAGCCGCAGGTGGCCGGCTTTCTAAAGACCTTTTTCCCTCTCCACTACCGGGATCGCTTCACGTCCTGGGCGGAAGCCAATCGCTTCGCAGCTCGTGTTTTTGAGGACGTGATCGTTGCGGAAGATCCGGAAACGGTCGCCGGCGTGATCTTGGAACCCATTTCCAACACGGGGGGGATCGTGACTCCCACCGACGAATTCTTCCGCCTGCTGCGGGACACCTGTGACCGGCACAATGTGCTGTTGATTTACGACGAGATCATTACGGGGTTCGCCCGCACGGGCCAGATGTTTGCGGCCCAGACGTTTGGCGTGACCCCCGATATTTTGTGCGCCGGGAAGGCGCTCTCCAGCGGCATGATGCCGCTCGGTTCCATGATTGCTCGAGATGACATGGCCGAAGCGTTTTACGGCCCGCTGGCAGCGGATGTGCAATTTGCTCACGGCCACACCTACGCGGGCAATCCCCTTGCATGCGCCGTCGGAATCGCTGTCGTGGACGAGATTCTCGAGAATGATCTCTGCCGTAAAGCACGGGAGACCGGCGCATACCTGGCCGACAAACTCGAGGGGCTCAAGCGGTTGGGTGTCGTGCGCGAAGTCCGCGGCAAAGGAGTGTTACGAGGCGTGGAACTCGTGCAAGATCCGGTCACCAACCGTCCCTTTCCACCAGATGGCAAGCTGGGTCTGTTTCTCAAGAAGACGGCGATCGCCAACGGATTGATCATGCGAATCGATCCCGACTGGTTTGCCGTCTGTCCGGCACTGATCGCTGAGCGGTCGCACATTGATGAAATGGTCGATTTGATCGAAAAGAGTCTCCGGGATGCGTTGGACCTTTTGGCACGATCGGCGTGAGATTGGACTCGCACAAGATTTTGCGCTGGGCACCGGTTTGGTGAATTATCCCGGCTGGGATTAAGATACGAGGCGTGACGTGTGACCTGTGAGTAATCGTGCAACTGCGGTAGGACGCCACGAGTGCGTTGAATCTGCAGGAGGCTTGAATGAACGCCGGCCCAACACTTCGAGTCGCTCATCCATCCTTCCATGGCCAGGTCGGCGTGGCGCGACGCGACATCACGCCGCCGGTTGGCATCTATTCGCGAAATTGGGGCTGTGCACAGCACGACGTAGCGGAGGGGATTCACCGTCCTTTGTTGGCCACGGCGCTGGCATGCCGCCCGCTCGATCAGGGGCTGACGCTGGTGCTCATTGCGTTGGACCTGGGTTGGTGGCGCAGTTCCGCCGACGAGTGGTTTATCCGCGGCGCGGTGCAGGAGGCTCTTTCGTGCAATGCGTCGCAGTTGATGATCCAGACCGCACACACTCACGCGGGACCCGCCACGTCGCTCGAAGCCGGAGACAAGCCGGGCGGGGCCAAAATGGAAGAGTATCTGCGTCACGTGCAGCAAATGGTGATGGAGGTGGCTCTTGATGCGGTCGAACAGGCGGTTCCCGCCACGCTTTCCTGGACCGTTGGTCGATGCAACCTGGCCGCGAATCGTGACCTGCCGGATCCTGGCGGTGAGGGGCTACTTTGTGGCTACAACCCGGAAGTGCCTGCCGATGATACGATCCTGGTGGGCCGCGTCACGACCGACTCGCAGACGACTATGGCCACGATCGTCAACTACGCCTGCCATCCAACCTCGCTGGGAGGTGAAAACCGACTGATCTCACCCGACTATGTCGGTGCGATGCGAGAACTGGTCGAAGACGCGACGGCCGCCGCTCCCTGTCTTTTTCTGCAGGGAGCATCGGGTGAGCTTGGCCCTCGATGCCAGTACGAAGGTGATCCGGCGGTGGCCGACAACAACGGCCGACAGCTGGGCTATGGCGTGCTCTCGGCGCTTACCGGCATGCTGCCTCACGCCCAAGCCTTCGCCTTCGCCGGAGCAACACCGTCGGGGGCTCCATTGGGCATATGGCGTTTCGAACAGGACGCTCCGGCGACCGCCTGTCAAGCCAGGCAGTCTTTCGTGGAGCTTGACCTGAAGGGCGAATTGCTGGGTGCCGAACAGCTGTCTGAGCGCCTCGAGCGGTGTGACGACCGGGTGACTCGTGAACGACTCGAACGAGCTTATCAGCGCCGCCTAAGTCTCCCAAGCGGGGATCGCTTTTCGCTGCCGATCTGGGGTTGGCGGCTGGGGGATGCCATGCTGATCGGCACGCCCGGCGAGGCGTACAGCCTGCTGCAGGTGGAACTGCGGAGGGAGTTCCCGCAGCGGGCCATAGTCGTGCTGAACATGGTTAACGGACACGACAGTTATCTGGCGCCCTCCAGTCGTTATGGCACCGGCACTTATCAGGTGGATGTTTCCCTGTTTGGTCCTGGCTGTCTGGAGAAGACGCTGGACGCGTGCATCGAGATGGTACAACGTCTGGAATCGGGCGAAGTCAACGATGGAGATACGGCATGAGCCGTTTTCCACTTCAGTTTGTCGACTACCTGGCGTTCACAGCGTTCTTTGTCGTGTTGTCGGCCATTGGCTACTGGGCTGGTCGCCGAGAACGCGCGAGTGCCCAGGAGTACTTTCTGGCGGGCAAACGCCTGCCCTGGTACGTGATCGGCGGATCTTTCATTGCGTCGAATATCAGCACTGAGCACTTTATCGGAATGATCGGTGCGGCGGTCGTATATGGCATCTGCGTGGCGCTATCCGAATGGATGAACGTCATCACCTTTTCATTGCTGATCTGGATCTTTATTCCCTTTCTACTTGCCTCACGCGTGTTCACCATTCCCGAATTCCTCGAGCGACGATTCGGTCCTGCGCTGCGACTGATCTTTGCCGTCGTGACAATCATCAGTAACGTAGTCGCCTTCCTGGCCGCCGTGCTCTACGGCGGCGCGCTGGCGTTGCACAATTTGTTCGGCTGGGATCTGTGGCTGGCATTGATTGGACTGGGGGTGGTGGCGGGGATGTGGGCCATCTACGGTGGGCTTTCATCCGTGGCGTGGACCGATCTTTTTACGGTGGTCGTGATGGTCTTGGGCGGTGTTTCGGTGACCGTTTATGGCCTTTACGAACTGGCGGGTGAGGGTGGCTCGCTGACTGATGGATTTGCCGTAATGCTCAGTCGTAATGAGGCGACCACAGGAGTCTGGCGGGAGGCAGTGGCTCAAAATACAGACAACCTTGCGGCCGCTGCCAGCTACAACCGGCTCTCGGTCTTTCAGCCGGCCAGCCATCCCACGCATCCGTGGGTGAGCCTGTTGTTCAGTATTGTTTCGGTCAGCATTTGGTACAACGTGTTGAACCAGTTCATGATCCAGCGCGTCCTGGGAGCGCGGGATGCCTACCACGCTCGTATGGGCATCGTGTTGGCAGGGTTCCTGAAACTGATCCTCCCGATCATCGTCGTGATTCCCGGTTTGATTCTCTTCGCGCTCAGGCCAGAAATTCTCCTGCAGCCTTGGGACAAAGTCCGAGTGGCGGCCGATCAAGGTTATGTCGCGATGGTCCAGCAACTGGTCCCGATCGGGCTGCGCGGGCTGTTGTTGGCGGCATTGTTCGGCGCCATCCAGTTGAACGGTCAATTCGGTGCTCAACTCGACCGCCACGGTCTTTACGATGGACGTGTATCGGCGCTGGCTGCGTCCCGCTTCCAGCGACAAGCAGTTGGTCGCTGTCGGCGTCGCGTCGTCTTGTGTTGTATTGCTGGTCGCCATCATTCTGGGAGGATTCATCGACCGGCTGGGTGGCAGCTTGTTCGAGTATATCCAATCGCTTTATGCTTTCTTCGCACCTCCCTTCGCGGCTGTGTTCCTGCTCGGCATCCTGTCAAAACGCATCAACGGCACGGGAGCGATGGCTGCCGTGGTGATCGGTTTCGTGTTTGGAATCGGCATCAAGTTGCTCCTGGCCCGTCTGCCAGACCACTCTGCGTGGCTTGATCCGTACGCCAATCAAGCTGCGATGAATTGGGTCTTGAGCGCCACCGTGTGTATCATCGTCAGCTGTTTCACGCATCCGCCAGCGGCGGAGCAGATCGCCGACGACGTAACGCTGAATTGGCGGAAGCTCAATATCTTCGACAACCTCGGTCGCCACTGGTATACGAGTGTGGTGACGTGGTGGTTCCTGTTTGTATTGGCTATCCTGGCCGTTCTGTTGTTCTTCTCCAACTGGATCTTTCCGGCGGGCGTGTCATCGTAGACGCGGCATGGTTCATTCGTGAAACACGGTCCAACCCCGTGCCACACTTCTGCCGTGGCGATGCATCCCGTCTTCCGCTCTCAGCTATTCGGCCGACACGTAACGTGCATACTGCCTGTCTTCGTCCGCGATGTGATCGATCAGCCAGCCTTGAGTCATCTCCAGGATCTGATCCGCCATATCTTGAGTGGGGGCGTTATAGACGTTGTAGTCTTCGAGCAGATCCTGCAATCGTGCCATGAAAGCGACGTGCAGTTTCTTGTGAGCCTCTACCTGCGGATATTGGTGCTGTTGCATGAAGGCCTCCTCCTCCGCAAAATGCTCTTCTGCGTACTGGCGCAGAAATGCCAGTGAGCCTTCCACAGCCTCCTCGCCCGCGCAATTCAGTATGTCGTCGGATAGACGCTGAGCGGCATCGAAAAATCGCCGATGTTGAGCATCTATCTGACTGATCCCAATCAAGTACTTGTCAGACCATTCGTGTGTCATGCCCGGACCCTTTCAATCTCTCATTCGCCGTGACGGAGGTGTTCTCAGGTGTGCCTGCCAGATCCATCGTTCGAACGATGCGGCAAACGTTTGCCCGCGTGGCATTACATTTGGGATCTGGCATCGATCCTACCTTAACATCATGCTGTTATCAGGTTCAAGCGGTCACGTGTCAAACCGGCCAGCCGACAACCACCGGCAGCCGCAACGTTTTCGGAAAACAGAATCTGCCCCAGCCCCGCCACGGTCTGCCGACCCTTTCGGTGTCAGCTTTGGCCGTGCCGCATAACTTCTCTGGCCACCACTCAGCAGGGTCACTCTTCACACAACCGACGGGCAAGCAGATTTAGGAACAAACCGACGTCCGTGACGATGCCAGTCGACTCGACGCTACCTCTGTCGGCCAGTTTCGTGACCACTTCCGGTGAAATATCTACGCACACGAGCCGCACGCCGGCCGGGGTCATATTGCCCGTCCCAATCGCGTGCAACATACTGCACAGCATCACGATCATGTCAGCGTTTTCAATAGCCTTGGCATACGCCGATTGCGCTTCGTAAAGGTCCATCAGTGTATCGGGCAGTGGCCCATCGTCGCGGATCGATCCCGCCAGCACGTATTGCACATTGTTTCTCACGCATTCGTACATCACGCCACTCGTAATGATGCCCCGCTCCACCGCTTTCTGGATCGACCCGGCCGCCCGCACGCGATTAATCGCCTTGATGTGGTGTTGGTGGCCGCCATGCACACCCACGCCGCGTGCCAGATCAACACCCAGTGACGTACCGAACAAGTTCAATTCGATATCGTGCGTGGGGAGAGCATTTCCGGTCAACAGGGCTTGTACATATCCGTGTCGGATCATCTGACTCAGATATTTCCCGCCACCGGTATGAATCACCACCGGCCCGGCCACCAGCACGATGCGGCCTTTTCGAGCTCGGATACGCCTCATTTCCCAGGCTAATTGGTCGACAGCCAGTTCCACGCGCCGTTCACTTGATACGCCTGCCGACATGAACGCAAATTCGCCCTCACGTTTCTGTACCAGGGGCCGATTGATGCGTACGCCTTCCACGCCACACACAACGCGATCGTGCTGCCGCAAATCGCGGATCAGACAACAACGTGCGGAACATGCCTGCTGATCGTCGGCGTCGATTACGATCACCGCATCCATGCGTTGCCCCGAAACCAGGAACCACTGGCCGTCGACTCGCACTTCCGTCGGGTAGATGGTCGTCGAATAAAAATCGCCAGGGGCGACCGCGGTTTGCGTGAC
This sequence comes from uncultured Planctomycetota bacterium, assembly GCA_963700575.1. GTDB lineage: Bacteria > Planctomycetota > Planctomycetia > Pirellulales > Pirellulaceae > JAJRVM01. Next base: position 190,089 of record CAVOYC010000028.1, read on the forward strand.
AGGCTCCAGTCGCGCGTCGGTCGGTTCCGCGGTGGGGCGGGCACCCAGCGGCATGAGCCGATTCACGATCAGGTCCAATCGTTCGGCCGACGGAGCACTCAACCGCACGTGTGCGGTGGAGGGTTGGTCGTGACGCTGGGCGATCGACAGGTTCTCGACCGTCGCCTCTCCCCCTGCCTCAGCAGTCAGATCGAACAGAATGTTCACCAGGCCGCTGTCGAGCAAATGCCCGGCGATTTCCACGTGCGTGGAATGGATGGGCGAGACCATGTTGGCGGATCTGGCGGGAGGCCGATATTCCCGTTCGATGACCAGCGTCAGACACTTGACCGCTCCACCCGCCAGCAAGAATTCATCCACCGGACTCGTGATCACCTCGTAGCCCCAGTCACTGAGCTGCCGGATCAACGATTCGCTGGCATAGTTGGCGATGATCGCCTGGTCGAGGACCAGTGCGTTGCAGGCAAAACGCATCGCATCTATTTCGCCAATCTCCAGTCGCTGCTGAGCGGCCACGCGTTGGCGAATCTCACGTAGCGACATCTCATCGAAGGCCTGGGGATAGTACATCACGCGGCCGTCGCTCAACGGCGTGAAGCATGTGTCGAGATGATAGAACCGCTCGTCGACCAGGCGCAGTGACACGACCTCGATATTCAAGGATTCACTCAACGAGCGATGTGATTCGAGGGCACTCCGAACGCCGTAGCCGGCCCACAGTACCGCCTCGCGGTTGCCACGTGCCTGATAGAGGGCATCTCCCTCGCCTTCAAACGGCAGAGCGTTCGGTAATTCCACGACGTTGAAGCGGGCGTTATCGAACCAGTTTACAAATAGTGGAATCTCGGGGTCGCGCTGGTAGACGCGGAAGGTCGATGGCACAAACCGATCCCCCAGGACCAGTCCGGCGTTGGCCGTGAAGCACATGTCCGGCAGGTGTTCCGCCGGTTCGATCACGCTCACCTCCGCGTGCCGGCTGACAACCGCCCGCAATTGCTCCCATTGTCGCATGGCAACGTCGCCCCGCGCCAAGCCGATATGACCCTCCATCCAGGGGTTGATGACATATTGCACGCCAAAGTACGTGGGTCGACACATGAGGATTCGTCCGCGCTGGGACATCGGCACACTCCTGATCCAATTGCGTTTTTCCACGCTACCTGCCTGCAAACACAGCTGACGACGCTGTACCATATATATACTGATGAAACTACTGAGCGACAACTTACACCATTACGTTTGGCGCGCCCTGCGAACAGCAAGTTGAACCCCGACTGATGGGGAGATGTTGCTGCCGCAGCTCATGCCTCCCTGGGAGCCAGTTATGATACGAGCATCGGTGATCCTGGTACTGTGTGTCACTTCGGCAGCCGCCGATGACTTTTCCTGGAAAGCTCCGTTGAGTGAGAAAGAGGCGATTATCGAAGCGCGGATCAGGAAGACCCACAACATTCAAGGTTTGTATCCGTCGCTGGTGCAGATTCCACCGCATGGTCAACCGGGCGACCTCTATACCACCAACCCTTTTGCCGACGTGGTACACGCTGTCTGTTGGACCTCAAACTACCTGGCGGGCCTGTCGTTCAAGACGGCAGCGTTGGAAAAAAACCAAGCGCCACAGGCGACGATTGATGACGCACCGGCGGGCTGACGAGGTATTTGAGGCTGTGTACCGCTGCCAGCGGATCACCGGTCGCCGTGGACTGCAGGCACGAGGCTATCTGCTTGGTCACGGTGCGGTGTATGACGAGCGTGGTGGGCATTCCGGAAAGCTGCCGTTCTGGCGGCAGGGCGAAGCGGATGGCCAGGCTTATCGATGGGTTGGCGATCCCAGTCACCATAACTACAGCGATTCCGTGCACGGACTGATTCAGTACTACACGCTTGCCGCAAAGGGACGGCAAAAGGAACGGGCCCGTGAAGCGATTGATGCCCTCGTCAGCTACTGGGTTGACAACGACTTGAAAATTGACAAATTCGACAGGTCAATCCCTTCCGTTCCCATTCTGGGAATCACCGATGGCAAGACGCTGAACACGCGCATCATGATGGCTATCACCGCGCAGAAATTCGCGCACCTTGCGACCGGCAAAGAGAAATTCAAAGCCGTTTATGATCGATTGATTGACCAGTATCAGGTGCGCGGCCTGAAGTCGTTTTCGACCGAGAAAGATTTTGATGATGGTGAGCATGTACTCTGTCACCTGGAAGCTCTCCTCCGCATCGAACAGGACCCTGAGCTGCGGGCCGCGTTTCGCCGCGTCGCGGACGGTATCTGGGCCAACCACACCCGGGACGCCCACAGTCTGTTCACGTACATCTACTTTGGACTGGCGCCGGATGCGCCCGACCGAGAACGGGCGCTTCGCGAGGCCCTCTTTTCCCTCCAGACTTTCCCCAGCGATACCACGCAAACGCCGCAAATGAACAGCCTCTTCCCGGATCGGAAACCGCCCTATCCCACCTATCTCGCGAGGTGGGATAACGAGTATATCTGGAAGGGCAACCTGCTGGGCGCCGATGGGTGGCTCAGCCGGCTGGTGATCGATGTCGCCGTGTCGCAGGAGGATACGCAGGTCATTTACGCTGTGGGCGAGGAGGGCGAGATCTATCAGTCGCGGGATGGTGCCGCGAACTGGGACAACTGGATTCCGATCAGCAGACAGCTTGAGCCTGCGGTCAAGGATATCGACGTGGGAGATAAATCGCGAATCCTGGCCGCGGCCGCCAGTGACGGTTTCTATATCACCACCACTGCCGGCAGTCGTTGGCAGCGGCTACCTGTCCCGCAAGACGGTGGCACACCGGTTTCCATAGCCTTCGATCCGAACAAGTCCGAACGTGCTGTACGCCACCACCTCGCGGGGCGCGTACCGCAGTCTGGATTTCGGAGAGGATTTCCTGGGCGAGAGCTGGGAATCCCTGACCAGTGGTCTGCCGCAGCGCGGGGGACGTTACATCGTGGCGCCGAGCGAGCCGGGACGGATCTATGCACTGATCGATGACGCGGTGTTCACCAGACGACTCGATACGACAGTGTGGACGCGGGCCAGCAACCGCGGCATCGGCGAGTATGCCGAGACTTATCCGTGGATACTCGTGGACCCGCTCAACCCGGATCGCCTGATCGGCGGATTCAAGTCGAACTACGGCAACTTCGGCCCGTTGTCGGTCGTGCAGGAATCGACCGATGCGGCCCAGTCCTGGTCGAACGATTTCTCGTCGATTGTCAAGACACTTCAAGACCAGGGCTTGCTTGGTGTAATGACCCTGGGTGTGCGGGCAGAAATCAACCACGCCGTGATAGATCCCGCCAATCCGGGGACGCTCTTTGCGGCTGGGGCACGCGGCGTTATGAGAGAGTACGGACGGCGGAAAGACGTGGTCCGAACACGGCGACGGATTGCGCATTCCGCGGGTCGAACGTGTCTTCAAACCACGGCACACCCAATGGGTGTTTGCGGCGACCCCGGGGGGCCTTCAGGTGTCGAAAGACACTGGTCTGACGTGGCAGGACGCCAACCTCTGGTTGCAGTTCAACGACAATACGCGCCGCGAACTGGGCGGTGCGGCTTTCATCGATGCCTACTGGCGAGGCCGATACTACGGTTTCATTGACGAAGCCATCGCCAACGCGCCCTGCGAGGCAGCATCCGAGAGACAACCATAACCTGCATGACCTGCTTAGGAATCAGGGAAAAATAACTTCACCTTGTACCCTCGCCCCTGTGGGGAGAGGGTAGGGTGAGGGGTTAGAGAATCTGGAAGTTATTTTTCCCTGATTCCTTTGGGATGACTCAAAAATAACTTCCGTCTATTGGATGGGTGCCACTTTCCTGAGCGAGCGCCGAAGACTTTGCCAACATCGAGAAACGCTTACCGCGAGCGGAGCCAGTGCTCGTGACGGCTCGAAGCATCGTCGAGTGCCAGCGAGTCCCAGACAGCACTGGCTCCGCTGGCGATTGACGACTCGTGGTGATGGTTACGATTTGTGCGCTCGCTCAGGAAAGCGGCACCCGCTGCAGGAAACGCCGAAGTTATTATTGAACCGTTCCTTACGTGCCGCCGTTAAGCTCCTTTGTCTTGAGTCCGGGGTCGCGTTCGCCACGGGCCTGTCGGCTCTTCGATCTGGAGGTTCGCGTCCGGGTAGCAGCCCGCTGGCAAGGCGGTTGACCGGCAGGTCCCCCCCAACCTGCCCAGCCGGCATTCTAGGGGCAGAACCGCGCTTTGCCGCCAGGTCGCATCTTGCGTTCTCGTCCCTTGCCATTCAGAATGGATGACTCTCCGACGATTAGCCCACCGACCCGAAATGGCGTTGGGACACAACCTTAGCGCCGCTTTGAGCCGGATGACCAACTTCCCTGTACCTTCCAAGAGAGCACCATGTTTGACAAAGCCCCCTGGATTACGTATCGGCCGGAATTGACGGTTCTGGATTGCACCGTTCGTGATGGCGGATTGGTCAACAACCACCAGTTTACAGACGAGTTTGTGCGTGCCGTGTACGAAACGTGCATCGCCGCCGGCATCGACTACATGGAAGTGGGCTATAAGAACTCAGCCCGTCTGTTCCCGACGGGCGAATTTGGTCCTTGGCGGCATTGCGACGAAAAGGATCTGAACCGCGTCTTGGAAGGCCACGACTCGGAGAAAACGGGTTTGAAACTCACCGCCATGGCCGATGCCGGCAAGAGCGATTGGAAGGACAAGATCGTCCCTTGCGAAGAAAGCGTCTTGGACATGATTCGCGTAGCCTTCTACGCTCAACAGGTGTCAGAAGCCGTCGAGATGATCGAACATTGCAGCGATCTTGGGTACGAGACAACGGCGAATCTGATGGCCGTTTCCAACATCAGTGAAAGGGAAATCGATACGGTTCTGGACGCCATTCGTCCCACGCGGGCCAGCGTGATGGTAATTGTAGACAGCTTCGGACATCTGTATCGCGAGCAAGTCGATATGTTGTACCGGAAGTACGCCGCGGCGATGGAGGGAACGGGCAAGGAAATCGGAATCCACGCGCACAACAATCTTCAGCTGGGATTTGCCAATACGATCGAAGCCATCATTCTGGGTGCCAACCGCGCCGACGCGACGATGGGCGGCCTGGGGCGCGGTGCGGGCAATTGTCCCATGGAACTGCTGCTCGGTTTTCTGCGCAACCCGAAATTCAAACTGCGGCCCGTGGTGGATCTCTTGCAGCATTACATCGAGCCGCTCCGCGATACGAATATCTGGGGGCCGCTATTGCCTTACAACTTGACTGGCCAGTTGAATCGTCATCCGAGTGCCGCGATCAAGTTTCTCGATAGCGAAGACAACAAGAACTACCTCCGGTTCTTTGAAGAAATCGTACGCGACTGCTGATCCGCGCGTTGAGTTGGCGGACACCGCAAGAACCCTGCCGAAGAACCTGTCTGACACCAGACACGGATGGCTTGCCAACGGTGGTGATAGCTGTTGCATTCCCGTTAGGCTGCCTAGTCGATCAGACGGCGATAGCAATCCCACGTTCTGAGTGGCTCAAAATCAAGATTTGTCTCAACTTCCTGCATGTTAGGGAGTCCTTTTTCTCCTGCGATTCCCGTAGCAGAGCAACGGCTTGTTCCGCGTAGTGCGTTGATCGCTCCGCTCGCTGCGATTCGTCCAAAAGCGGATCACGCTGCGCAAAGAGAAGGAACAATTCGCCGAGTTCGTCGCCTCCCGCCGTCAAGTCCATGCTTCCTCCCGAGGCCGCCAGCACGCCCTCAGGATTGACGGCAACACAACGCACAAACCTGGAGTGTCCGGGAACTCGCAATAACTCTTGCCCGCGAGCCAGATCCCAAAATGAGACTCCGGCGTAAGCGCCGGAAACGAGAACACCGTCCCAAGACAGGTCAATCCCCAAAACTGCATGCTGTTGGCCTTCGAGCGTCTGCACCTGCTCGCCAGTGTCCGTATTCCAGACCTTGATGGTTCCATCGCCACTGGCCGATACCAGGTTCTGGCTATCGAAGCTGAACGCCAGGTCATTGACAACCTTTTCGTGCCCTTGGAGAGTCTGGAGAACATCGCCAGACGAGAGGCGCCAGAGCTTGATGGTCTTGTCGCTGCTACCCGATGCAAGAAGACTACCGTTAGGGCTGAATACGACGGATTGGACACAATCTCAAGAGCCAGAGAGTCATCTTCGAAAGAAGGATTTCCGGTCACGGCAGTTTTTTCTGAGCCCGAAACCTACTCGCTCGCGCCTTCATGATCGCTGATTATAACCGTTCGAGATCGCGTCGGCCCACCACAAGGCAGGAGTGATCAACCGCCTCTTCCCGCAAAAAAGGAAGCCCGCTCCAGCCGAAACTGAAGCGGGCTTCTAAATCTCAAAAACGTGAACGGTCAGTAAACATATACCTGTGAGGGGCTGACCGGTTCCCCCTCATCTCGCACCATCCGGTGGTTCAAGCATAGGCGCTCCTCCGTATCGGGCTGAACGGAATCGTCCGAACACCGCTTGAGCGGAACGTGCCCTAATTGTACATGGGCTGCGGGCGGCGCCATCACCGAGACTAAATGCAATATCGTAAGTGTTTATTAAATATGGAGTTATGACCGATATGACGATCCTTTCGTGAACTGGACATTTGGGTAGACCTGTGCCGGAACTACTGCCCGAAACGCTCTCTGTCGCTGGTCGCGGTAACGACACCGGTGCGCTACCCGCCGAAGCGGGGGGCGAGCCCAGCCTACATGGAACTCCCCTCACAGGTGTTTTCGCATGAATGGATGGGTCGCGAGGGCTGTTTCCGAAGGCCGACAGATGGATTGAGGTTGTAGGAAAGAGTAGCATAACGCACCTGTCTTTCGCGCTCACCGTCACAAGCCCGCGCTAATTGGAGGTAAGCCTGGCCAAGCAACTGAGTATTCTGACCGCCGATCCGTGCGACTTCCTTCATGTCGTATTGACTCGTCGCTCGCTGCAACACAACTTGGGCATCCTTCCCTAGGCCAAGCGCCAGGTAACGAGAGGCCAATTCCGTGGCCATCTCAAGATCTTGTGGTTTCTGCGAACTAGCCTCAACCAGTTGCGCCAGATCCGCCGCATCGAGCCGTGCGCCGGGTGTGGACCATTGTGAGCGAATCGCTTCGGTCACCTGCCGCGTTGCGCCCCATGCAGGCAATCTCGTTTCGATGGTTCCAGCGGATTCGGGGTACTTACTGTTGTTCGTGCGTGAAGGTTGTTCCCTGCACTTTGGCGAGGCGCAGGAAGTTTGCCATGATCTTCCGCGAGTTTTCGGCAGTCCCATCCATTTCCATGTGAAATTGTGCCGCATAGATGGGATAGTCCTTCACGCGCAGGCACTGGTTGACCGTCAACGCATCGGGGCCGTTCGTGACCACGCGCGTCCAGCCCTCTGGAACATACGCAATTTGGCCCACATGGCTTTCCATGATCTCGAACACTTCGGGCAAGCCGTGGAAAGCAGGATCGTCCGTGACTTGTTTTACCTTGAGCTTACCGTGTTCCCCTAGATTTTTGCTGTAATCTCCACAAGGCGCCGGGCCGGTGTGGCCGATGTGCGAGTAGATTGGCAGATTCGGATTCTTCGCATCCCGGCAGCGTGGACAATCCCACGGGTGGTCCACGCCTGTCTCTTCCAGAATGGCCAGGGCCTGCGCGCCGCCGCAAGCAGCCCACATCGGCAGGCTACGACTTTTCAGCACCTGTTGTACGCCTCGCAAAGGTTCTCGACTGCGCTGGCACCACTCCAGAAAGCTGCCGGAAAAAAACGCGCACATCGGCTGCGGTTCGGTCGAGATGAACTCCTGATCGAAGTCGCCATGCCAGATCAGCTGAGCGGGCAGGTCGTGCCAGCCTTCACATTGTCTGGCGAGCTGGACAAAACGTGTACCGACGTCTTGTCGTCTCCGGTCTTCCGCCGAGTTGACGGCAATGATCCAATCCGCAAATTCGATCCGCGTATCGGTCGCCGCATAGAACTCAACTTCGCGCAGTGCTGGTGCCGCGCCTTCGGACAGATAGATGTTCAAACGCAGGTACTCAACTCGCCGCGGTTCCTTCAAGCGATGAATACGGAACAGTCTCTTCTCTTGGTGGACGACCGTCTCACCGATATTGCTCCACGACTCGCCATCGCGACTCCATTGCCACACGTAGTTTCTCGGCGCGTTCTGCAACCGATATTCGTGGTCGCCGTTGATCTGAAGAATGGCGCCGATTGGCCTCGGCTGGGCGAATCTGATTTGCCACCATCCTGGTCCACCGTTCCCTTTCCAGACACTTCTCGCAGCGCAGGAAAAGCGATCGCCATCCACAGCCCCCGCAGCCTGGAAACCGGCCGCCAAGCCCGACGCCGTGACCATCGGCTCGCCGCTCGCGGTCGCGGTCGCCGCTGCGAGCAATGCCACGGCAGCCGAAATCAAGACGGAGTTGTATGCGGGATTTACGGTTTTGTTCATCTTTCCACCCCGGGCTTCGTGGCGTGGCTGGACGTTAAGATCGTGCCGTTTTCGCAACATCCAACCAACAGCAGTCAGAATACTGGCTCACAGCATCAGCAATTCCCGGGATTCGGCATAGCCCGGTGCAGGTTGACCATACTCACTGGCGGTCACACGGGCCAACGCCACCAGTTGTCTTGAGCGAAACGCCTCGCGAGTTGAGGCAAATTCCTCCACGACGGTGCGGTAGTACTTTTCAGCGTGCAAATCGCCGTCGTCACTGATCGCATAGCGAAGCAGGAGATCGAGCACGGGGCGGACAGGCAGGCCCGATTCAGTATACCGATGGACCAGGGCACACGCACGAGCTTGTTCGTGTCGATTTCACGGCGATACCTTTCGAAAATGAGCAGCCCGCACTTCCAACCCCCCACTGCCTACGAAGGCCGCTGCGCAGCAGCCCTGTTGCGAATTCTAACGCGGTACGACCGGCGGGCAATGAGCCGAATCCGCGCACCCCAATTGGCGTGACTGTTTTGCCCGGCGCGTGGCAGCTACGAACCTGGGTTGAATGAAACGACACCTATCACCTGATATACTGCATCGTGCGGCAAGAAATGCGACACCCATCCTCTCGACGCAAGATTGGCTGCGTAGGAACGAGGGAAAAAGAACTTCGCCGAGTCCCCTCGCCCCAATGGGGAGAGGGTAGGGTGAGGGGGTGAAGAAATCTGAAAGTTGTTTTTCCCTCGTTCCTTAGCTGAGGGGTGCAGCGACTCCATAGGTGATGTCGGCGCATTCCAGGACCGTCTCGTTCTCGAGTCGCGGAAAAACAACTGGACTTGACCCAAATCGTCTTTGTGAGACGAGACTCGTCGGCACAGAGGAACCAATGATTATGAATATGACACTCCAGATTAGCCTCACACTCCTCCTGACGATTGTCTCCGGCCGTCCCCTGCCTGCTCAAGACGCAGTGACGATCCCGAGCGAGCGCGGCACGTTTCATTTGTTCTTGCTGGCGGGTCAGTCCAATATGGCGGGGCGTGGCAAAATCGAAGGTCAGGACCGGCATCCGCATCCGCGCGTATTCATGTTGGATCAAAAACTTGACTGGGTGCCGGCTGTTGACCCCCTGCATTTCGACAAACCTGGCATCGCCGGGGTGGGGCTCGGCATGGCTTTTGGGACCGACTACGCTCAGCAGCATCCGGACGCTACGGTCGGCTTGATTCCCTGTGCGGTGGGCGGTTCGCCGATCGGATCTTGGGAACCGGGTGGCTTTCATCCTCAGACGAACACGCACCCGTATGACGATGCCGTGGCCAGGGCCAAGAGCGGCATTGAAAGCCGGAACCCTGAAAGGGATTTTGTGGCATCAGGGCGAATCGGATGCGAATGCCGAACTGTCCGGAATGTACGAACGGAAGTTGCATGCGCTGATCGCCCGTTTTCGCCAGGAACTCGCCGCCCCCGAAGTTCCCTTCATCGCCGGACAGATGGGTCAATTCCAGGAACGGCCCTGGGATGACGCCAAGCGGACGGTCGATGCAGCACATCAGAGCCTCCCTGTAAAGGTGCCCAACACCGCGTTCGTCGCCTCCGATGGCCTTTCGCATAAAGGTGACGCTGTCCACTTTGACACAAAGAGTTATCGCGAACTCGGCCACCGATATTACCGCGCCTTTCAGACCCTGGTCGAGAGGGACGAATCGCATGGCATCCACTACCACAAGGAACTCGCGATCGTTCACCGAGGATTTGATGGCAAGAGGTGTTGGGTGCATGCTCGGGCCGGCGCGATTCCTCCACGAACTTCGGGCAATACGTCCGCGCAGCCATACGTGGTGATGACCACTCAACAGTTGCTGTTGACCGGTTCTGACGTCTTTTACGCACTGCACGCAATGCACACGCTCGATCTCGGTAAGACTTGGAGTCCGCTCGCATGCCAAGCGGCCTTCGCGCGTCAGAAGCTTCAGGATGGCCGCGAAGTGACCGTTTGCGACTTCACACCAATGTGGCATGCCAAAACCGGAAAAATGCTCGGGATCGGGCAGACGGTATGGTATGCGGATAACCGGGTCATGCACGTGCGGCCGCGAGCCACTGCGTATGCGGTTTATGATCCCGGCACAGCGACATGGTCTGCTTGGAATCGGCTTCAGTTGCCAGACGAACCCAAGTTTGAAAATGCCGGTTCCGGATCGGCACAGCGATTTGACCTGGAGAATGGCGAGATCCTGTTGCCCATCTACTTCAAAGAACCCGACCAGCAGCAATTCAGCTCAACTGTCTGCCGCTGTACGTTCGATGGCGACACGCTCAAGTACCTGGAACACGGCAGTGAGTTGACGGTGGACGTCAAACGTGGACTGTACGAGCCATCCATCACACGCTTCGGCGGTAAGTTCTATTTGACGATGCGAAACGACGACCACGGTTACGTCAGCGTGAGTGACGACGGTTTGCATTACGAGCCGGTTGAACGATGGATGTTCGACGACGGCGCAGATCTCGGGAACTACAACACGCAGCAGCATTGGGTCACGCATCGTGACGGCTTATATCTCGTTTATACGCGGAAAGGAGCCCATAACGACCACGTGTTTCGCCATCGCGCTCCACTTTTCATCGCCCAGGTCGATACTGGCACGCTGCGCGTGATCCGAGCCACGGAAGAGATTCTGGTGCCCGAGCGAGGCGCCCGTTTGGGGAACTTCGGGGTGGTGGACGTCAGTCCCTACGAGACGTGGGTGGTTGTTGCCGAATGGATGCAGCCAGCCGGTGTGGAGAAGCACGGGAGTGATAACAGCATCTTCGTGGCCAAGCTGCACTGGACCCGGCCGAACCGCCAATAACTCTTGTGACGCAGCTGAAGCCTCGGCGGCGCCGGCGATACCGATTTCAGTTTCGATTGCGAGCCGCGAGCTTATGTTACTTGTCGTCCTGCGCCTGGAAGACTTCTTGGATAGTCTCCAGTTTCATATAGCCGTCACCCGCCGTGGGCGCGACGATCCCCCCTTCACCAAATTCGTTCCAGGCGTAGATCAGCAGCAGTTTCTGCCGTCCGGTTGACGTCGGAAGGCCGAGGTTGTCGTGTTGACTCAAGTTGTCCGCGACAGATTCCAGCGCGGCTTTCCACTGCCGGCGCGTCGGCAATTCGAAGGCCGGCCGAGGATCCTGCCAAGGGCGTGGATCCCAGCCTGCCGGAACATAGGGAATGTATGGTTTGGCGCAGTGTCTGGAATATTCCACCCACCCCTGTTGTGCCAGCTGTAGTAAATCCTCATACGGATAGAGCGACTCTCGTTTCTCCAACCGCGGGATCTCCATGTAAGTCGTCACGTAGTCAAAAGGTTCGAGCGATTCGGCAGCAGGTATCCCTAACGGAGATACACCGCCACCAATCAACGGGTTGGGCAACCCCATCTCTCGAGCGATCGTGCGCAGTGTTTCCACTCGTTCTGCGACCCGTACCGGATCTTCGCTATTTTGCTGCCGAAAAGCGTGCAGACCGTGGATTTTGAAGACAGGTCTGCCGCCAATGCGTAGATAGCTTGGGTGTCGCATCACTTCGCACCACATGTGGCACGTCTTTTGCCATTGGGCGTCGTCGCAAATACCGAACGGCGCATGATTTACATATTCCAGCGTGAAACGCAGCCGGCGATTTTCCGGCGATTTCAAGAACAGACGCAAGCCTTCGTTGACATATTCCACATGAGGCGATACGGGGCGTCCCTCGGCAGTCAGGCGGCTCTTCAAGTCGTCGACCGGATACCACAGGATCTGAAAGAAGTCGACGCCATACTTCGCCGCCGCCACAATCTCCTGGTCCATCGTGGCCTGGTCGTTGTACTGTCCGAGCAGCGGCAGGCGGCCAGGATATTCCGCCCGCCAGTCCTTGCCATTGAGCGTGTACTTGTTAGGCAGCGGTTCCCACCATCCGGCAAAGTAATAGACGCCGACCAGGCAGCGCGTCGAATCCCGCTGGTCCGTCTTTCGGTTATCGGTAGCTTTGTCTGTCGCTGGCAGGTTGCCTGGATTGTGAACGCCGAAAATCAGCGATGCGGCAAGCAGCAACGCGACCAGCACGGAGCGTCTCTTCAGTCTCAACACTTGGACCACCCCCAGTCTTTGCTAAGGATCGGCGAAACAATAACTGGCAGATTTTTTCTTGCCCCTCACTTTTATCCTCTCCCCCGCTATTCGCTTCGCGGCGGGGGAGAAGAGACAATACGACAGTTATGGCTTCGTCGATCCTAAGTGACGTATTTGCCTCAACGAAGACGGGCCCGCGTCTCACGGTGCGACCGCGCAGGCGCATTCGAAGCGACGTGCACTTCGAACCAAACACATCCTGGTGTGCCAGCGTTCGCCGGTGAGTGCTTTGACAACGCAAGGTGTTAACGGGCGATCTCGGCACACCCTACGACTCCTACTGAACGAGCTCGTCACAACCGACGGCCCTACGGTTCGATCTTGGAAAGTTGTTCCACAGATTCGCGCGTACCGATATTCACCAGTGCATCTCTGATTGCCTCACAGCAATACCTGTCCCGGTCTCGGCGTGCCACGCTGTACGATTTCCACAGCCTGCTAACCTAGTTTTTCGAAGCGGCATGTCAAGCCGCGTGTCAGCATTCTACCGTAGTCAATCATCGTCGAATTCGCGGAAAATGATCGTCGTTGACCATCAACGACACCACCCCTCCTTTCAGAATTCGTGGGGAAGTCGGAGGCAGGCGTGAAACTCTCAGACACCACGGCAGAACACTTGTTACAATAACCAGTGGCTTCCCCGGGCCCACGCACGAGGAGCGCAGAGCCAAGGCGAATATTGCGAGCTCGAACGGGACGAGCAAACGAGTGCGACTCGAACCCCTTATCCCGCCCTACCAACCATCATTCAAAAGGACACGCACCATGTCGAAGTCTACGAATCGTCGCAGCTTTCTCAAGACAGCTGGCGTTACCGCCGCCGGTTTCTGGGTTGCTGGAGGTGTTTCTGTTCGCGCTCAGGATTCGCCCAATGAGCGACTGGGCATGGCCAGTATTGGAATCGGAGGTAAGGGGGACAGCGATTCCCGGGACGCGGCGAGCCATGGCGATATGGTGGCGGTCTGTGATGTCGACAAGAAGCGTCTGGCTGGCGCACTGAAACGCTTTCCGGGTGCCAAAGGTTACACGGACTTCCGCCAGATGCTGGACGAGATGGGCAGCAAGGTCGATGCCGTGACGGTCAGCACGCCCGATCACATGCACGCGCCTGCCTCATTGATGGCCATGCGGATGGGAATTCACTGCTTCTGTCAGAAACCGTTGACGCGCACGATTTACGAGGCGCGACTAGTGGGGCAGGTCGCTCGTGAGAACCAAGTGGCCACACAAATGGGGAATCAAGGCACGGCAGGTGACTCACTGCGCCGATCGGCGATGTGGCTCAAGCATGGAGCCATTGGAAAAGTCAAGGAGCTGCACATCTGGACCGATCGGGCCAAGGGCTGGTGGCCGCAAGGCGTTGACCGGCCGGCGCCAGGCACGCCCCCGGCACATCTTCCCTGGGACCTCTGGTTGGGCGTGGCTCCCGAACGGCCCTACAGCGACGGTTACCATCCCTTCAAATGGCGTGGCTGGTGGGATTTCGGAACCGGTGCGCTGGGCGACATCGCCTGCCATGTAGTCAGCATGCCATTCATGGGCCTTGATCTGCGGAACCCCGTTTCCGTTGCCGCGGAAACATCGGGGCACAACAAAGACAGTTTTCCGGAGTGGTCCATTATCACCTTCGAATTCGCCGCCACCGATGCGCGGGAAGCTTTGACACTCACCTGGTACGATGGAGGCAAGCTTCCCCCCAAGGGATTGCTCGGCGGTCGAGACCCGTCGCCCAAAGGTGGATCGCTGGCGATTGGCGAGAAGGGTATACTACTGAACGATCAACTCTTGGACGGCGGCGAGAGGGTGGACGTCACAGTTCCCGCATTCTCCCGGTCATTTCGAGGAATGGATCCGAGCCATCAGAACGGGTGAGCCGGCGATGTCCAACTTCCCCGACTATGCCGGTCCGCTCACCGAAACCATGCTGTTGGGTAACCTGGCAGTTTGGTCCGGTGAAAAGGTCGAGTGGGATGCCGTCAACATGAAGGTTACCAACATGCCGGGCCTGGACGATATGATCAAGCCGACCTACCGCAACGGATACACGCTGGACACGTAACGAGGCTTCGGATTTACTCCAGCGGTTGGCCCTGCGTAATTACCGTAACAGTGGCACGGGCACGAACACCGGGCGGCGAATCGCAACGAAATTGCACTGTGTTGTCGCCGGCGGCGAGTTGAGGGGCCGAGCCATGTGGCTCAACGGTCCGCAGGACTTCTCCCTGCGAGCCGTAGAGTCGGCAATCGTCAGGCGCGTGGTACTCCAGGTATTGGCCGCTCTCGATGTCCACGGGGAACGTGAGTTGCACGTCGCCCACACGTATCGACGGGTTGATGAGTGTTGTCTTGACGAGTGGCAGAGCCTTCACGGGACTCAAATAGCACGTCACTTTCGTCCCCGGCGGCAGGTTGTTGTACCACAGGCC
Source organism: uncultured Planctomycetota bacterium (assembly GCA_963700575.1). Lineage (GTDB taxonomy): Bacteria > Planctomycetota > Planctomycetia > Pirellulales > Pirellulaceae > JAJRVM01. The sequence continues at coordinate 205,118 of CAVOYC010000028.1, forward strand.
CAGACTACTGATCTGGCCATGCTGAATCGCCTCGCGGTAGATCGCGTACATGTTCCCGTAGGGCCATCCATACTCGGACCAACGGCTTCCTTCTGGCTCGATTAATTCGAAATAGCGCCAGCCCGTGAAATCGACACTCACGTAGTGATCTGCCAGGTGGCCGACCAGATGTACCGGGCTGCGGAGCTGAAAGTTGAGGATTTCGCCCTGGCCGTCACCATGGATCCAGACACCCAGCGCCTGATGTCCGCCGAGGTTGATGGGTGGCGTGAACGGTTTTTCGAAGTTCGTCCAGGCGGCAGTCGCGGTGGGATAGTCGCTGGTGGCTGTATAGAGTCCGCTGACCGTGCCCGGCCGCACAAGGTCGCTGGAAGGCATGAGTTCAGCAGTCACATTTTGCTGCGTACCGCGCTGAGAAAATTCGTCGGCCGACGGGAATGCGGTAAGTGTCAGATTCTCCGGAGCATCGTACGGACCGGCAGCCATCAGCGCTCTGAATGCGCAATGCGCAGCGGTTGCGGGGCGAATTTGTTCGTGACGCTCCAAATCGCGGTGGGGCCACCACTCTCTTCAACGCGGTGTTTCGCGTAACTCACCGGCACGAAACGCCACGGACCCGACGTGTCACCCACCAGGGTAAATTCCGCCCCCGGTTGTCGCAATTGGGATGCGATTGCCGGCGGAACCTGGCCGGAGTGACGGAGATCTTCATAACGTTTAATGATGGATGCCAGTCGTGGCAGCGCGGGTACGTTCTTAGCCGTATTCGGATCAATGCCCATTAAGGCAAACCCGGTGTTGGTGGCCAGCGCCTTGGTCATCAGATACTCGATATCGTCCGCAAATGTCGGTTCGACCTGAGGCCCGCTCCAGTTTTTCAACGCCCACCACCCTAGTTCGCCAGGCAGGAACATGTGGCGGCTGTTTTCGTTGTCTGCAACGTGCAGGTCGATGAACCTTTTGTGGCTGCGGTTGGGATGGTCCCAGGCACAGTAGCGAGACCGCACGCACCAAAGATGATGGTGAAAGGTGCTCATCTCCATCAATGCCGGTTTCTCGAGCCGTTGCCACACCTCGTAGACAAAGCGAGATCCGTAGTGCCAGCTCCACTGCGAACCGCCTAGAGTGTCTTCACCGTCCAAGGCATCGAAGTAGATCATGTCGAAACCGCATTGGTTAAAGGCCTCCGCCGTCTTGGCTGCGACTTCGGCCAGCAAGGTGGTTTCGGGATCCGGCACGAACAAGCCAAAACACTCCTTCAAGTGATGTACTTTCGTGCCGGCCGGGTGTGAGGAGACTTGAGTCCCATGGGCGCCGCGACGACAACCCGTAAAGCCCCATGGCGGCTGCGATCGCACGCCCGTGTACGTGATCAGTTCATCTTCGATCCGCAACGTAACACTGTTGCGAACGAAAAAGCCGGTGATGGCTGAAACATCCTGCGTCGATTCTGCCACGGTCACCGCCTCGACCTCGGCAGAAAGCGGTTCGGAGAGTGTAAAGGTTGCGTCACTGGCCAGTCGCGGATCAGGCACGGGAGTAACCCAGGGGCAGTCTTTGGCGATGAAAAACGCGTAGGTGTGCAAACCGGCCGCGATGCCAGCATCGTGTAGCGAATCGATCACCGCCGCAGGCTGGCGTAGCCGTCGGGGTACCTGGCCGGGTTCGGCCGGCAATCGCCGAAGCGAAACGAGGTCCCGCCATGGAAATCGATCTGCGTCATCCCCAAGCTCTGTGCGAGGTCAATCCATTCAGCCGCGTTCTCTTCTGTGATGCCGTCGAAGTTGAACAGATACGAACCTCGGTTGATCGGCGCGTCCATCGCCCAGGGGCCGCCCAGCGGCGAATGAGGCAGTCCGGGCGCGGCGGAGACGGCTTCCTGCAGCGCCGCGCGTAGATCCGGAGACGGACAAGCTGCAATGGCGACCGCCGCACCGGCACAGCCAAACTTCGGATAGCACGTTGCACGCAAGCGACTCGACGGACGCGGTAACTCAACCACGTTGGTTTTCAAGTTCAAAGCCAAGGCACAAGCGGCGAACGATTCATCGGGCGCGCCTTGAAGTTTGAGTGGCACATCGCAGAAGACCAATTCTTGTACTCCATCGCCCTCTATCGCCACGACTTCCAGTACCAGATGTCGCTGCCGGGCAACGGGTCGCAGCACGGCCTCGACACCCGATGGGCCAAACTGCAGCTTCCACTGGCCGTCGTTGACTGAAACGGCCGTGGCAGGCAGCATCTGATTCGCCTTCCGCACCCACGCGCAAGGGTGGTCCGCGGAGGCCACGTAATTCTCGCCGCTCTGCAAATCCACGAACTCGGTCACAAGCCCGTCACTTCCGATGGCGAGGCGAAGACATTGTGTTTCAACGACCGCCGAAATTTCCGCCGATGCCGCGGACGAGGGTGAGTGCATAAGGCCGCCGCCCAGAAAAACGGCCAACCAACACAGACTTGGACGTGTGAAATCGTGACCCGCGGTCGTATTGAATCTGATACGAAGCAGTGAGATCATGGGTCTCTCTCCGGATAGGATGGGCGGGCAGGTAGGCGCTAGTGACACCCATTCTGGCCAACTTCCGACCGCGACGAAAGATCCCCCGGCGCCTCCTCCACGTTCTGCATGGCACAAATCTGCAGGAGTTTGTCTTGCCAGCGAGAAATGATAGTACTGCCCACACTTCTTTCTGACTGCCAGCTGCTTCAATGCTCGATCTTAGTGGCGGCCGAAAAATAACGTGGCGGTGGCATCCTGCCGCCGAACTGCGGCTGGAAGCCGCAGCCACCGCAGAATCGGGAAGCTGTTTTTTCGACCGGCCCTTAAAGGTTCCAGCCCGGTCGGTAATCCCGTTGCAAGTAATCGTTGGCTTGAGAGGAGTTGGTGCAGTTCATAGCGGTCGCATCCCAGACCAGTTTCTGGCCCGTGCGATAGGCGATATTGCCCAGAAGCATCGTTTCGGTAACGGCACCGGAGTAGTCGAAGTTGCAGCTAGTCGGGCTGCCTGTCTTGCAGGCGTTAATCCACTCCTGGTGATGGCCGACGGATGACGGAATGGTGGGCTCGGGCGGCTGATAGTCTGCCAGCGATGATTCTGGCCAGAGCATCCACTTTGCATAGCTGACCAGGAGTTTGCCTTTCGTACCAACAAATACTCCCCAGGCCCAATCAGGAAACGTGTTTTGCTGGAAAACGGCGGGTGGCGTGGGACCGTGCGTCCAGGTAAGCGTGATGGGTGGCCCGTCGCCGCGACTCGGGAACTCGTAACGCACATGTTGCCAGGCCGGAGTGCTTTCCAGATGCGGTGGTGGGCCGTCGGCGGCGATCGCCGTCGGATGGCGCAGGTTCAGAGCCCAGAAGGCCAGGTCGAAATAGTGGCATCCCATGTTGCCGAACGCCCCACCACCGAAATCCCACCAGTAATGCCAATCGTGTGGGACGTAGCAGGGATGATAGGGCCGATTGGGTGCTGGGCCGAGCCACAGGTCCCAGTCGAGCCCGGGCGGCACGGGTGGCGTCTCCTGGGGTCGATCCCCGGCACTGCCGCCTCCGCGGAGCCAGCAGTGGCATTCACGTACCTGACCAATCGCGCCTGCGCGGATCAATTCGACAATGCGGCGATAGTTGTCCGAGGCGTGGATCTGAGTGCCCATCTGCGTCGCGACCTTCTGCTCAGCCGCCACCTGCGCGGCGAGACGCGCTTCGTGCACGGAGTGCGACAGTGGCTTTTCGCAGTAGGCATGCTTGCCCATCCGCATGGCCATCACGCTCGCCGGTACGTGAACGTGGTTGGCCGTGCTGACGACAACCGCATCGATGTGGCCATCCAACTCGTCGAGCAACTTGCGATAGTCGTGGTACTTCTTGACCTGTGTATATTTTTCAAAGGAGGCAGCTGCTCGACGTTCGTCCACGTCGCACAATGCGGCAATATTCTCGCCTGCGACGGCGTCCAAGTTCGCGGCTCCACGCCCACCGGCACCGATGATGGCGATGTCGAGTTTTTCATTCTCGTGGTATCCCCGCGCGGAGCGACTGTTTTTGAGAATGATCAGGCTCGCGGCGCTCGCGCCGGCAGCAGACAGGAAACGGCGTCGGGTGAATCGTGATTTCATGGCTCGTCCTTCGATTGTTTCAAGCTTGTTTTCGAGACAGGGAGATGCGACGTCGCTCCAAGTCAACTTCCAAGACCTTGACGCGAACCACGTCGCCTACGGCCACCACGTCGCTGGGGTCCTCCACGAAGGTATTCGCCAACTGAGAGATATGGATCAATCCGTCCTGATGGACGCCAATGTCGACGAACGCGCCGAAGCGAGTCACGTTGGTGATCACGCCTTCCAGGATCATTCCCTCCTTCAGGTCCTCCAAATCGTTGATGCCCTCGGCGAACGTGGCGACCTGGAATTGGCTGCGGGGGTCGCGGCCCGGTTTGGCCAGCTCGGAAAGAATGTCTTGAATAGTGGGCAAGCCAGTCCGGTCGTCGACAAAATCTTGCGCGTGCAGTTTGCCGGCTAATGTCGCATTGCCAACGAGTTGTGTTGGTGCGACATTCAGCTGTGACGCCATTTTTTCGACCACATAGTAGCTCTCCGGGTGCACAGCCGAATTGTCGAGCGGTTGGGTGCCGTCGCGAATTCGCAGGAACCCCGCAGCCTGCTGGAAGGCCTTCTGCCCCAGCTTCGGTACCTTGCTCAGTTGTTGGCGGCTTTCGAACCGTCCGTTCTGATCACGATACTGGACAATATTGGCGGCCAGTTTAGGGCCAATCCCCGCTACGTGTGAAAGCAACGGTCCACTGGCCATGTTCACATCGACGCCCACGGAGTTGACGCAAGATCCTACTTCACGATCCAGGCATTTGCGCAGAAGCGTTTGATTCACATCGTGCTGATATTGACCGACACCAATCGATTTTGGATCGATCTTGACCAGTTCCGCCAGCGGGTCCTGCAATCGATGCGCGATACTGATGGCCCCGCGCACCGTGACATCCAGCTGGGGATACTCGCGGGCCGCAAGCTCACTGGCCGAATAGATCGACGCTCCCGATTCGCTGACGGTGACCTTCGTTATGTTGAGACCGCTTGAGTCTAACACATGCGACACGAACGCGTCCGTTTCTCGTGATGCGGTTCCGTTCCCAATGGCAATCAATCCGGCATTGAACCTGGCAATCAGTTCCTTGAGCGTTTTGGCAGCTCCCTCAACGTCGTTACGCGGCGGTGTCGGGTAGATCGTTGTGCTGGTCAGGAACTTGCCGGTACCATCGACCACGGCCACTTTGCAGCCCGTACGAAAACCGGGATCGATGCCGATCGTCACAAGAGGACCGGCGGGCGGAGCCAGCAGCAGCTCGCGCAGGTTCTTGGCAAACACTCCAATCGCCTCCTCGTCCGCCTTTTCCTTCAAATCCTGCAACACCGAGGATTCGGTCGCCGGCAGCAACAGACGTTGATAGCAGTCTTCTACGGTTCCCAGAAGATCGACATGGAATTCGAACTGGGCGTTGTGCGCCAATCGAGGCTTGAGCGTGCGAAGCACGAAATCGTCATCCAGTTTCAGTTCCACTCGGAGTAAACCTTCTGATTCGCCTCGCTTCATCGCCAGCAAACGGTGCGACGGTATTCGAGAGACGGGTTCAGAATGATCCAGGTACATCTCAAACTTGGCAGTGGCGGGGTCATCCTTCTTGCCACGTTTGACCGTCGAAACAATCCTTCCGTAACTTGTCGCCTGTTCGACCAGCCAACCTCGAGTAACGGCGTCGTCCGACCACTGCTCAGCCACAATGTCACACGCACCCTGCAAGGCGGCATCTTCGTCGGCCACCCCTTTTTCAGAGTCCACGTAGGGACGCAGGACTTCGCTTCTCGACCGGTTCAGCTGCTGCTGAAGCAGCAACAGGTCTGCCAGCGGCTGCAAACCACGCTCGCGGGCAATCGTGGCGCGTGTTCGTCGCTTGGGCTTGAATGGCAGGTACAGGTTTTCCAACGTCTGCTTGTCGCGGCACGATTCGAGCTGGCGCCGCAAGTCGTCCGTCAATTGACCTTGCTGGTCGATTGTCTTGAGAATCGTCGCCTTTCGGTCGGCCAGATCGTGGGCTTTGCCCAACGCGTCCTCAATCGCTCGCAGGGCGATCTCGTCGAGTCCCCGCGTCGCTTCCTTGCGATAACGTGCGATGAACGGAATGGTATTGCCGGATTCCAGCAATTCGGCCGTCGCACGAACTTGCTCCGGTGCCACAGACAGGGCGGCAGCGATCTGCTGCACCGTCAGATCCAGGTGAAAACACTCGTAAGGGCTGTTCTGCATATCGTCTTTCGTCACGGGTCGTCGGGCACAGGGCGGCAGAGCTGCCAAGGACGAACTGTCGCTCGTTCGGCATCGCTCCCCCAGAAACGCCAGTCCCAAATTGGCTTCGCTAAAATAGCAGGCTTTCGCAGGTTTGTAGTACAAGGCTTTTCGACGTCTTCCGGATGGCGGGATACACCGATTTTACTCGTACAAGCGTTGTCGTCGAGGTGACAACGGCAACAACCGCGTGATCTGTAGGACAGGGGAGACGGGAAGTCGGCGATCGCTCCTGAGGTGAAGCTAACGCTCCGCCGCAGCACTGGCCTGAGAAAAGCCCGATGCACAAACGCCCTTGCCGCCCGACCTCGGACCTCTACTTCGCATTCGGATGTCGGCTGCCTTGCCGATGCGACCGCAAAGCAGCATCTCGGACATGACGTGATCATCGCCGAGACTCATGGATTACCACCATCGCCACCGAATCCGCCGCCCATCCCGCCCATACCACCGGCGGGGAGGCTCATGTCCTGGTAGTCCGCCCGCATCTCGGAAACCATGTGCTGCGTGGTTGGAAGCCGACTACGATCGAATTCCATGGTGTAGCTGTATTGGACGTCGAAAGCTTTGCTTCCGTGTCGCGCCCGGGGATCGAGAGATCCCAACGGAGAATGCCCGTCGGCCGCAGAATGCGCTGGTACAGACCGTCAACCGAAAGCGGCAGTTGAGGGGCATCCAAATTGACCGACAGTTGTTGCGCCTGCCGTGTAATCGGCATTCGATCAATCAAACGTACCGCCACCGGCTGGTCTTTGAAATTTGACAACACTAACCGGTAAACGAATTTCAGACGCCGGTTACCTCCCTGCACTTCATCTTGTTTGTCCAACAACTCGCGGCGCGCTGCGCACCTGCTGGTCGGCTCCGAAACCGATCGTCAGCCGTTGCCCGCTGGCGGTTGACGGAATCTGTGTGCGACCGACGAAGCGATTGTCCAGATAGACCGCAGCTGGACCCTCCAGTAATCCGCACGGTTGCGTATTTGTCATCTCGGCTTCGCGGTAGGCGTACGTGCTCAGCAGCGGCGTGGCCACGTGAAACATCTTTCCCGCCAACTCTGTCTCGAGAATTGGCACTAATTGTTGTTCGCGGTGTGTGTCCAGGCTCACCGGTTGTGAAAGCGTATAGACCTGGCTCGCCACGTCGTCGCTTACGTCGGGGGCCAATGTGCGCCACGATTTCGATTCGGCTTGCAGCTCAATCTGCTGCATTTGTCCGGCCAAGGAATTCAGCGTCAAGTCGCGGGCAACGGGGGAGTCAGCCGATGGCCCAAGATCGCTCTGTGTTTCAGCCCGCTGCTGCTGCCAGCGCAGTGACTGGATCATGCCGGACAGTCTGTCTGACTCATCGACAGTGAGTGGATCAGCAAACGGATCGTCTTTCCGCCTCGACGTTCTTGCTTTATTGTCTTCGGTCGTCGGCGATTCCGACACGATACGTAACGGCGTCAAAATCGGCCGAGCAGCACTGACTGACGGCGAGGCGGTGGACAGAACCAGGCTGACGGCGTGCCAGTCCTCACCGCTCATCTGCTGGACCAGGGCGCTGTACCGCAATTCAACGTTTGGCTGGCCAATGCGACCTCGCACTGTGTACTGAGGCGACCATCCGCAACCGCCCACGAGATAGCTGAGCCGCACGGCACCTTCACTGCCGTCGGCTGTTTCGACAAAGATCTTTGCCTGATAGTTCGTGGCACGTTGGCTACCGGTAGCCTGGTTCCGCTGCCAATCGGCCTGCCGCAACTGGCTATCGAGTTGCTCCAGCTGCTTCTTATGCCGAAACTGCTGGCCCGCGAGTTCGCGACGCTGAGTCATCGAAAACGTCGACAATTCGATCAGCGTGCCGGCGTTCAACACGCCGCGGTTCAGATCGTTGTTTCCGGTCGCAATGGAGAAGCTTACCATCTGATCGAGGGACTCCATGTTCCGGGTGACCACATCCAATTGTTGCTGTGTTTCGGCGCGCTGACGAGTCAGCTCGGCGATTCGCTTATCGACCGCCCGCACTTCTTCGCGTTGTGACTCAACGGCCGGTCGAGGCGACACCCGCACCCCGCGGACCACCGTCCGATCGTTCCCCTCAGCAAAGAGACTGTCAGGCACTATCAATTCCGGTAAGTCCGGCACGTTGACAGCGCGAAGCGGATCGCCCGGAGGGACAACAATCTCGCGCGTCACCCGTGCTCGCTCGCGGTATAGCGTCACGTGGCGAACCACGCCGTGCATTTGGACGGGCTGTGATGACGCCTGTTCGGCGTGCGCACACGAGCCACATACAAGCAGACAGACTAACAGATTAGATGTCCATCGAGTCATCGCGTTTTGATCCTTACCAATGGGCCGCACTGCGGCGTGCGGACGTCATCCACGCCCCTTTGGTGATACCGTCTGCTGGCCTGACATCGCGCAACGGGACCAGGCCACGGCTTTTCAACGTTCCGCTGGACGGACGCTTCGCACATGGCGGGGCCGCTCCGCAATCACGAAGTAGTCGATGATGCAATCCGCGTGCCGGGGCGTGCCGTCAGCAGCGCCTCAGTACCGGTAAACAGGCCGCAGACCGTCGAATGACGTCTGAATTGGGAGTTGACAGACAGGAGAAGACAATTTGCCAGGATTTGCGAAGCTGTTGCAGTTCGGTGCAGACCTGCGCAGGTTGTATTGTTTTGAGACACCGTGGCAGGCGAGGACGCCCGCCACGGTGCTCATCGACTGCTATTCGCTTGATATCCTCGGCTGAAAGATGACGACGGGTTCGGCCCGTGAGATCAGCCACTCGAAGTGGACCAGGTGCCCGGCTTTCCTGAATTTGCCACGCAAACACGAGAAACCGGCGCGTTTGCCTCTTCCTGCTACCCACAAGTTGGCGTTTTCGTCGGTCTTGCCGTGGCGAGCTAAACGGTTCACCTCCAGCGTGAGAACCGTGTCGTGTCGTCCAGCTGCTGTGTCAAGCATGCCTACTGCTGCAAGATTGGCAGCGACTTGCTGCCACACAGCCTCGTCGAATCCACCGGCTTGACCGATGGGCGGACCGTTATCGTGGCACGATCCTGAAACTCGACCGCTGTTTCGAATCTGTTTCAGCTTTGGATTGCGGGAGTAAGGCCACTTACACTGGTTGTGGCCGTAGGCCACGCTAGGAATAATTTGCCTTGCCCCGAAACTCGTCACGTGTATTCTCGACGCCCTTGGCGGATCTCTTTCCCAGGGGCGTTCTCTGTTGGTGCCGTGCCCAGCGGGTTGGTACCGGAGGAGGTTGCCCTACTTCTTTCGCTGGAAGCGTGCTGGTAAGTTAGAGTTGTCGTCGGCGGTGGGAATTGCTTGCGTGCGGGCATCGCAGAGCAAAACCAGACGAAGGTGGGAGGATCGCATGAGCTGCAGTCGTAAACGAATCTGGCGAATCGGCGGAATCGTGGGTCTGCTTTTGCTTGGTGGATACGCACTTGCCGCGGAAAGGGCTGCGGAGAGCGACCAGCCTGCGGCGAAGAACGCGGTGCGGCCGGCCAATGCCGAACGTCTCGAATGGTGGCGCAACGCGCGCTTCGGCATGTTCATCCATTGGGGCCCGGTGAGCCTCAAAGGAACCGAAATCGGCTGGTCGCGCGGCGCCCAGGTGCCGCAGGAAGAGTATGACAATCTCTACCAGAAATTCGATCCGGTGCAATTTGATGCTCAACAATGGGTCGCGATCGCGAAACAGGCCGGCATGAAATACATGGTGTTTACCACCAAGCACCACGACGGCTTCTGCATGTTTGACACGCAGCAGACCGACTTCAACATCATGCACTCCCCGTTTGGCCGCGACGTGGTCAAGGAATTGGCCGACGCCTGTCGCCAGGCAGGGATCGCATTCGGCACGTATCACAGCGTTTGCGATTGGCATCACCCTGATTTTCCTCATGGAAGCCCAGGCGGCAAAACGCTCAAACCGAACCCGAATCTGGATCATTATGAGCAGTACTTACGCCATCAGGTGCGGGAGCTGATCAAGAACTATGGGCCGCTCTTGATCCTCTGGTTTGATGTGTCGCAGGACTTCGATGCGAAACGAGGGCAAGGTGTGGTCGATTACGTCCGCTCCTTGCAGAGCGATATTATTGTCAACAACCGATGCGCCGTGCCCGCTGATTATGATACGCCCGAACAGCGGATCGGCGGCTTCAACCGCGCACGGCCCTGGGAAACGTGCATGACGATTGGCAGACAATGGGCCTGGAAGCCCAACGACCAAATCAAGTCGCGCGTGGAATGCCTGCAAACGCTTCTGCGCGTCGTCGGGGGCGACGGCAACCTGCTATTTAACGTCGGCCCCAGGCCGGACGGACGCATCGAGCCGGAGCAAGTAGAGCGACTCCAGGAGATGGGCGCCTGGCTGGCTAAGTACGGCGATGGTGTGTACGGGACCCGAGGAGGACCTTATAAACCCGGTCCCTGGGTGCAGCAACTTGCAGGGACAACCAGGTCTACCTGTTCGTCATGAAATGGCCTGAAGAAGGGCCGCTGCAACTTCCACCTTTGCCAGTTCAGATTGTCCGCAGCGAGCTGCTCACCGACGGCACCATGAAGCTGGAGCAGTCGGAAAAGGGCCTGTTTGTCGACGTCCCACCAGACGCCCGTCCGGACGTCGCCACAGTGATTCGCCTGACAGTGGACAAGCAGGCGTTTGCGATTCCCCCTGTCTCCGTCGCTTGGAGCCACTCGCTGGCATACGAGAAACCAGCCACAGCGTCGAATGTGTTCCAAGGTATGATCCACAACTACGGGCCAGCCATGGCGTTGGATGATGATACCAACAGTCGCTGGGCCACAGATGCCGGTACCCACCAGGCCTGGCTGGAGGTTGATCTCGGTCAGGACAGGAAAATCAGCCGGGTCATAATTGATGAGGCATATGAAGGTCGAATTCAGAAGTTCGAATTGCAGGCCAAAAACGGTGGTGTCTGGCAGACGATCCTGGCCGGCGAAACGGTGGGCCGCAATTTCAATCGACGGTTTCCGCCAGTCACTGCCCAACATGTTCGGCTCAACATCCTCGACGCCACCGAAGGGCCTACGATCTGGGAGTTCCAGCTTTACTGATCAAGCGAGAAGCGTATTAGCCCCAATACCGTTGAATTAAGCGATGATAGCATCCAACGGCAAACCAGATATGGCGACAACACGATCGTGCTGGCACGACAACTCGTATCGCAAACCTATCTGGCAGCGCTTCGTTAAACGGTATTGGTATTAGCCCCGTGCTTCAGCACGCGGTCTGCGAGTTGGTTCGTACCGGTAGTCCCGTTTCACGGGGCTTCTCGCTCACGTGGGCTTGAGCCATCCAGTAGGATTACGAATAAGAACCGACGTCACGCAGATCCGTGAACGGTTACCATTTTTTCATACCATTGACTGCATCATCACCGGGGAAACTCATGAGCACTGCGAAACGCTGGTTGGCAGTAACGTCGGCTGTTCTGTGCCTTGCGAGTACGGCGACCGCCGGTGTGCCGGTCAAGACGATGAAACCCGACGGCACTCCCAATCGTGCCGCCTGGATGGCCCAGGGTGCCTACGGCGTAATGACTCACTACCTGATCAAGCCGCAAGGCGCCACGCCACTGGAGAAATCCGCCGACCTGAGCCGTATCGTCAATAACTTCGACCTCGACCATTTCATGCGGCAATTCGACGAAACAGGAGCCGATTGGCTGATTTTCACCCTGGGACAGGGCACGGGGTATCTGTCGAGCAGAAACGAGTTCATCGATCGTCTGGAGGAAGGCCTGACCCCGCGACGTGACCTGATCCCCGAGATCGGGCGGCAATTGCATCAACGGGGCAAGCGAATGATCATTTACCTGCCCGGCCCACACACTCCAGCCGATCCCGCGGTGAAGAGGCTCTTGGGGCTCGGCACCGATGGCTATGCCGACCGACACAATCAGTTCATCCGCGACTACTCGCTCAAACTTGGCCCGCTCTGCAATGGCTGGTGGTTCGACAGCTGTGGACCTCAGCAAGAGGCCGTCTGGAAGAAAGAAATGGAAGCTTGTCGAGCGGGTAATCCGGACAGCGTGATCGCCTTCAGTGGCGCCGAGTTTTGTGCGGCGGGAGGACGCATCAAGCCAATTTGCCCCGTCGAGGATTATCATGCCGGCGAAATCCATTTATTAGAGGACGGCAAGATCAGAACGGATTTCGTCTGGCCGCCAGGAGAAGGAATTCTGGTGGACGCCAATCGCAAGTTGCGAAAGGCCGGGCAGGAAGCAGCATTCTACATGCCGGATTCACAGTTTATCGACAATGTACAGTGGCATTGCCTGCTGCCGATCGACTTGACGTTCAACCCGGCCGTGCCTAACCAGTATTGTCATTATACGGATAAGGAGTTGTTCCGATTCATCGATGACATCAAGTCAGTAGGCGGTGCGATCACCATCAATGTACCGATCGACGTTGAAACCGGATATATTCCCCCGGACAGCCACGCGCAACTTGTGAGGCTGGGGCACATCTGCGGAACAAAGACAACCGTTAGCGAGCATCGCTCATTTATTGCCGACCGCCTGACAGCCAACCTCTACGAACTTGCAGCACACGATGTCGTCGTCCACGAGTGACATGCCACTTTGGCGGTATTGCTTCCGCTGCCGAGGTGTTTAAGCTCAGCGGAGCAGGAGTCTTACTGTCGTCGTGTCTCAGGGAGAATTCGCTGAGGCTTCACGCTCAGACCGCGTGTTTTCCCTGAAGTTCCGCTGAGCGTGAACTGCCAGCGGTATGGTGAAGGTCAGGCAGAACCGGTGGGAGGAAGCCATGTCTGAGCAACAGAAGGAAGTTTTGCTGAGTCCGCACGCAGAGGCGGAACGTCTTTGGAGTGGGGCTCGGGAGGCGATCGAGAAAGCGCGTCGGGATGTGGTTCGGTTGAGTGAATCAGTCGATCTGGGCATGCGTGTCGTCGAGATTCTGACGATCGAGTGTCTGCGCACGGTGCGTCAGGAGTTTCCGGCCTCCGTTTCCATGTTGCTCGATTCACCTCCGCCCGACGTGGATCTCGTGCGCGACTTCGTCCATCCGCCGAAATCGCTGTGTTTGATCGACGCACTCGATATGTTGAGCGATCACGATTTGTCCTGCATCAGTCCGCAGCTGCATCACGGTTGGGTCAACCGTACCGACCTCTGCCGGGACCTGCGTGCAAGCACTCGACGGGCGACCGGCATTTCTCTTAACGTTTCCCAGCGCCGAGCATTGATGCTGATTGGAGCGTATCGCAACCGGATCTTTTTCTTACCGCCCCCGGTGCTGATCATCCCCGACGAAGTGCTGGGTGCGTTTCCGACGTTGATCGAGCTGGTCGAGCAACTTTTCATCATGGAGCGGCTGAGAATGTCGTGATTGACGGTTGTTGTTGTTGGCGGATGTCCAGGTGCGTGCTAAGTGTGGCCCAGGAGTGTACAATGCGTATCGATTGATGTCGTCGCTTGGCAGTGGAATCGCGATCCTCCCACAACAGGAACCAAGACATGAAGAAGAGACTGGCGGAGATCTTCATCCTGATCGCTGCATCTTGCATCGGGTTGCTCAACTCGGACTGCGTCAGTGCTGACGTGCGGGCGTGGGAGGGGAACATTACGGTGCCGACTTATGTCTGGCAGGAGGATATCAATCCCAAGTTCTGGTCGCTCGAGGGCGGCGCCAAAATGTCGACGACGGTGCGTGGAGCCATCGTGTACCCTTATGTGATGCAGGATCATCTCCTGCGTCAGAAGGAAAATCGCTCATACAAAGCGTTGTTCCTCGAGAACGAGTACCTGAAAGTGACCTGTCTGCCGGAACTGGGCGGGCGCCTGCATTCGGTGCTGGACAAAACTGACGGCACAGAAATGTTTTATCGCAACAGCGTGATTAAGCCGGGCATGATCGCCATGCGCGGTGCGTGGATCAGCGGAGGGGTCGAGTGGAATGCGGGGCCACACGGCCACACGGTGACCGCCATCTCGCCAGTCAACGCGCTGGTCGGCAAGAACGCAGATGGATCCGCCTATCTGGAAATCAGCAATCAGGAGCAGATCTTCCGAACTTGCTGGAGTGTTCGTGTCACGTTGCATCCCGGTCGCGCCTACCTGGACGAACAAATTTGCCTTTCCAATCCCACCGATGGCATGCACCCTTATTACTTCTGGAACTGCACGGCTTTCCCCAATCGCGCCGGTACACGATTCATTTACCCCATGAGCCTCGGCACCGACCACAGTGCCGAAGAGTTTTTCGATTGGCCAATCGACAAAGGACGCGACTTGTCCTGGCTAAAGAACTACGAGACCTATGCCTCCATCTTCGCGGTCAACTGTTCGTATGATTTCTTTGGCGCGTACGACGTGGACGATGATCGTGGCATCGTTCAAGTGGCGAACCGGCGCGAATTGGGGGGGAAGAAAGCCTGGACGTGGGGCGAATGGGAGTTCGGCAAAGTCGCGCAGCAAAACCTGACCGATGAAGAGGGTGCGTACATCGAAGTTCAGAGCGGTCCGCTTCCGACGCAGTCGGATTACGGCATGCTGGGTCCGCACGAACGAGTCGAGTGGCGTGAATGGTGGTATCCTGTCCATGGATTAGGAGGTGGTTTCGAGTTTGCCACGCGGAACCTGGCAGTGGAGTCGTCGCGTCATGACGGGAAGCTGGAACTGCGGCTCTTGGCTACCGGTTCGTTTCCGCGGGCAACTTGCGAACTGCACGTTGCCGGTAAGCAGGGTGGGCAGAGTGTGGCGAAGGAACAAGTTGACCTGTCACCGCTTTCCCCCGTGGTCTTGACACTGCGCCGATCCCCAACGGCCCATCAGAGTCAAAGTAACAAGCCAAGACGGCCAGACGCTGGCAGCGTTTCAAACGCCGTTGCCAATACCTTCTGTTGCCCCGCCTGTTCGTCCCAAGTATGTTGACCAGGCGGAGGACCAGTTAACGGTGGAACAATTGTACTTGAAGGGGCGAAAATGCGACCGGTTCACGCAACGACGTCAAGCGCGAGAGTATTACGTCAAGGCTTTGGATAACGATCCCGGTCATGTTGCCTCGTTGCGTGCACTGGCCGTGTTGGATTATGAGGCCGGGCTATACTCCGCGGCGCGTGATCGGCTGAGGGAGGCCGTCGCGCGTGACAGCGATGACGGGCTCTGCTGTTACTACCTCGGTCTCTGCTGTCTCGAACTGGGCGACACCACCGAATCGCTCGATTGGGGTTACAAAGCCACGCGCTGCAGCGGCACCGTCTCGCTGGGCCACGACCTGGTGGGCCGAGCGCGCATGAGACTCGGCGCGGTCTCGGCTGCCGTCGCGGCGTTCGGAAATGCCGTGCGAGCCAATCGAAATGACGCGGTCGCCGCCGATCACCTGATGCTGGCTTTGCATGCGGCGGCTCGTCAGGATGCGGCCACGCAATTGGCTGAGCGGCGCCTGTCCGTTGAGCCGACTGCACTTGTGCCGCGGGCCCTGTTAGGATTGCTCAGCGATGAATCGGTACAGCGGTTTGCGGACACCGTGCGACCGCTGTTGGGCGAGGCAGATTTTGAGATCCTTGAATCAGGCCTGGTATTCGCCGACTTGGGACTTTTCAGTGAAGCGCAGCAACTGATCAAGGCTGCTTGTGTCGATGCCGTACCGCCGGCCGAGCGCAGTTTCATGCCGCTCTATTACCTGGCCTGGCTGGACTCCCGGCTTGGTGCCGTTGAATCGTCGAAGAAATGGCTGCAGGAAGCGGCACAAACGAGCGCCGACCGAGTCTTTGCTTCGCGCACGGATGAGATACCCATTCTTCGTTACGCCATCGAGCAGAACCCTGACGACGGACAGGCTCGCTTGCAGTTGGGATGTCTGCTGGCCAATCTGGGGCGGGTCGATGAAGCGGTGCCGTTGTGGCAGGATGCGGTGCGGCTCAACGCGGGCAGTGTCGCCTGGCGAAACCTGGGCCTGGTGGCGGCGGTCAACGACGACTTGCAACAGGCCGAGAAGTACTTTCGCCGTGCGATCGTCACCCGGCCGAGTGACCAGACGCTGTATCGCGACCTGGCTGAGTTGCTGATCGCTGCCGACCGCCGAGCGGATGCCATTGAGCTGCTGGAGCAAATGCCCCTCGACGGCCCGCGTCGTGCGGAATTGACCGTGATTCTGGCCGAGTCCTACATGGCGGAAACACGTTATGAGAAGTGCATCGACCTGTTGGAGTCACTGCCCTATTTTGTGAACTGGGAAGGACAGGACGTCACCTGGCGGTTGTTCAATCGAGCTCACATCGAACGTGGACGCGAGCGATTGGAGCAGGGTCATGCGGCGGCAGCTTTGGCCGATTTCGAAGCCGCGTTGACGTATCCGAAAAACCTGAACGTGGGCCGATCCAACCGGCCTGTTGAAGCACCCGCGCAGTACTGGCGTGGCAAGGCACTGTCTCTGCTGAACCGTCCTGAGGAAGCCAAGGCAGCCTGGCAGACAGGAGCCGACGGCGCGGACGTGGCCGGGTGGCAAAATGAGTATCGTGAGAAGTGCCGCCAAGAACTGGCGAACTAGCGAAGCTACCAGGGAGGTAGACACAACGTGCCGCCTTCCAAGTGAATCACGCTGCCGTTGATGAATCCGGCCTCGTCACTTAGCAGGAACCCGACCGCGTATGCCACGTCCATCGGCGTGCCCATGCGTTGGACGGGAATCTTTTTGGCGACGTCGGCATAAAGAACTTCTTTTGGTGTGTCCCATCCAGCGCAAGAGGCGGCCAGCATCGGCGTATCGATCGTACCCGGGCTGACCGCGACGAACCGTACGCCCTGAGGACTGTGGTCCGTCGTCAGGCAACGCATCAGCGCCACGACGGCTGCCTTCGAAGCGCAATAGATGCCGTGCGCCGGGAAGCCGATCTCTGCTGCGACCGAAGTCGTAAAGCAAATCACGCCCGAGCCCTGACGTTCCATGACAGGCACCGCGTATTTCGCGAGCAGGACCGGTCCGAGCAGGTTCACATCGATCACGGCATGAAAATCTTCCACGCGGATGTCCGTGATTTTCTGATTGCTCAACACACCGGCGTTCGCATGGACACAGTCGAGCCGACCATACCTCTCCAGCGCCAGGTCGACAGCTGCTTTCACGTCGGCTTCCTTGCTTGTGTCGCCATATTGGAAAACGCAGGCGAGTCCTTGCGCCGTCAACTGCTCGGCCAGCACCGTCCCGGCATCCTGCTGGATCGACATGGTCACCACTTTCGCCCCTTGCTGAGCGAACAGTTCGGTGCAAGCCTGGCCGATGCCCGAAGTCCCTCCCGTGATGAGAATGCTCTTGTCTTTCAGGTGCATGGGTCGTCTCCTTTATCCTGCGATAGTGCTCTCAAAAATTCGGTCGGCAGTACGGGCCCAAGTTTCGCGTGTCTGTCTGGTGAGCTTGACCACTCTCTCTCAATCCAAGGTAATCCACCGGCTCTGCCGGTGGTATGCTGATTGCGGGCTTTGCCCGCCACCCAAGTGGCGGCGGCATCTTGCCGCCGTACTGCGCCCGCCATGCCGCAGTCACAAACTGGCGCGCACGGTGCGCGCATGTCATATGCTAAGACTCTGGGAGTCTATCCCGCGTAACCGGAACGCTGCCTGCGCTGCGAGCCCGACCGGCGGAACTCGACGGCCTGATCGATCAGGCGTCGGATATCGTAATGCGGCTGGTAGCCGAGCAGATAACGCGCCTTGGTGGTATCGATGCAGAAGTCGTGACCGATCGGATCAACGAGTTCCAGTACGCCAACTCCCAGTCGCTCGGCCGCGTATTGGGCCGCGTCAACATAGTCGAATGGATCGGTCATGGCAATCATGAACGTCTGGCCTTCGATCCCATCGCGTTGGAGTGCGAGCAGAAACGACTGGACACAGTCCTCTACGGCCACGATATGTCGCCGCAGAGGCCGGCCGTCGCCACGGCGCAACGCGACTGCGGCGTCCCGGCCATCCGCATACAACGCACGTTGTTGATCATCCATCAGTTCTCGCCAGACAGGTATCCCGAAGCACTCGCCTGCCACGGTCAAATGGTTGAGAATGTCATCCTCGGCATGAATCCAGGAGATGCGAAGACAGACCGTGGGGACGCCCGACTGGCAATAGTACTGCCCGAACATGGCTTCCTCCAGCACTTTCGAGAGTGGGTAGTAGCCAGGATAGGCGGCCAGGGGCATATCTTCTCGTATGGGAACTGGTTGCGGATTGAAGTAGATCCCGTTGACCGCGTCGCCACTGGCCAGGATGACTCGCTGGGGAGCCTTTGTGCGCATGGCGGCATCCAACACGTTGAAAGTGCCCTGAACGCTGACCCCAATTAGAGCCTCGCGGTCCTCCTTGCAGGTCGCCAGGTGGATCACGGCGTCGCTGTGCGAAACCAGATCTTCGATCAAGGCCGCATCGGCCACATCGCCCTGAACTTCTTCGACACCCGGGACGCCCACTTCGTAGCGATGGCATAGAGGCAAACCTGGTAGCCGGCCTGCAGCAGGGCCTCGCACAATGGGGCGCCTAACTTCCCACTTGCCCCGGTCACAAACACGCGATTGATCGCGTTTGGCATAACGAATACTCCTGTGGTTATTGCGCACGTGGGCGTCAGTTTTGCGTAGTCAATCGGGCCCGAGATCCAGGCGTCGGCATGCCGTCACCTCAACGTCAATAACCCTGGACCGGGCGACCTTGGCGATCAATGGCTCTACGACACCTACGATTCGTCGTGGTCCGGGTACTCCATGAACTCCACAACGCCTCCGTCGGCCGTCTCGTAGAAGCCGACCACCGCGATCCCCGCATCGAACGGCTCCAGAAGCACCTTCAGTCCCTGGGCAGCCTCACGAATGTTGTCGACTCGATAGGCGACATGTGGCCAATGCCTCACCGGGCCCGTAACCGGGCTGTCGGGCTCGAATCGCAACCACTCGATGTGGAATGGGTGTGTGCGGAAATCGGTCACCCAGACTTTGGTGGCCGACACGTAGATTTCTTCGTCGTGTTTTTTTTCCGTAATGATCCCAATGTGATCGAATTGCATGGGTCACCTCTCCTGTGGGAAACTGAAAACTCAATCCCCGCGTGACAAATTGGCGAATGCTTCCCTTTTCTAGCAACTTATGAGCGAGCGGCCGCTCGCACTTGGCTGGCGGCCCAGCCGCCCCCAAGGCGGAACTTGCTGTCCACCCGTTTCAAAAGAGAACCACCTGTCCGGACCGCGCCGACTCTAGGGCCGCTGCCAGCAGTGCCACGGCCTCGCGCGACTCCTGGGGTGTGATCCGATCGGGACGACGTCCCGTCGCAACGCAGTCGGCGAAGTAACGCAGCTCGGCGCAGAGGATACCGAATCGTTGTCCGCTCACCTGGGGCCAGTACAGCGTATCGGGCCGGTGGTTTCCGGCCCCGTCGTGGATCTCCAGTCCCGCCTCGCCGCAGTTGATGTACAATGGCACCTTCTGTGCCGATGACTTCCATGCGGGCATCGATCTGGTAGGGCGTGCTCTCCGGCAGATGCCAGATCGATTCAATCACGGCGATGGCATCATTGTCCAAGCGTGCCATGGCCCAGCCGCCGTCTGGATACTTGTTCTGCCTGGGTGAATCTCTTGTGCGTAAATACTCACGGGGCGAGCGTGGCTGAACCAGAGCATCAGATCGCCGTCGTGGATGCCGTCGCCCATCAGGGCGGAGATGCTGTCGAGCACCATACGTCCGATCGTGACCGAGAGACTCGCCGCGCGTGCATCGAGACGATCTTTCCAATCTGCCCTTCGTCGATCGCCTGCTTCGCCAAGGCCACTCGCGGGTCGAAACGGCAGATGTGTCCGACCATGAAGAATCCACTTGCCGCGTCCGCAGCCGCAATAATCTGGTCGCAGTCGGCCGGAGTTGGTGCCATCGGCTTCTCGAGAAACACATGTTTGCCACTGCGGAGCGCATCAATGGCAATCTCCCGGTGGTCGTTAACGTGCGTCGTGATGCCGATCACGTCGAGCTCTGGGTCCGCCAGCAGCTCCTGATAATCCGTGTATCGACGAGTGACCTGAAAACGGTCGGCGACTTCTGCCAGACGTTGCGGACGGCGCGTGCATAACGCTGCCAGTTCGATTCCCGGCAATGCGGAAAGCACCTCCGCATGGACCTCGCCAAACCAACCCAGGCCGATGATGCCCCACCGAATGTTCTTCATAACTCCTGGCTCCTTGAAGTCTCGGTTGTGACTCGCGCATCTTGCCGGCCGGCGGCGCCGGCAGACTGAGTTACTCGTATCATCCCAGCGCCAAAACCCCTCTGCAACACAGTGCGATTGGGTTGCCCAACGTCCCAGCTTTCATCTGCGTGGGCAATCCGGCGGCAATGGCCAACGCTTTAGGCGGCAAATACTTGCTTCATCTTGGATGCCGTGTCGCGAGCCAATTGGAGGTCGGGCAGTACCATATCAGGCAGGCGGCAAAACGGCAGCATCTCGGCCGTAATCGGGCCTTTATAGTCGATCTTCGCCAGGGCTGCCTTGACGGCGTCAAAATCTACGTCGCCTTCCAACAGATCGTCCCCGAATCCATGCAACACTCCACCACAGTCCTCCCGCTGGAAGTTCTTGACATGCACCGCGGCGATTCGCGGACCGAGGATCTCGATCCAGTGTTGTGGATAGCCGTTGATGACGACATTGCCTACATCGAAATAGCAACCCACATGGGGACTCGAAAACTGGTCGATGAACGACCGGAACTCGATAGGCCCCAGCAAAAACTTGTTCCACACATTCTCCAGGGCGATGGTTACGTCATGTTCCGAAGCAAACGGCAATAGCTCCAGCAGCGAGGCTGTCGCGTTGTCCCAGACTTGTTGATACGGCGTGACCGGTATGGATGGATCCCAGGCGACGTCTACCGCTCCAGGGATCACCAAGATCGTCCTGATCCCCAACCAGTTGGCAGTCTCAATGTATTTGCGTGTGAACTGCACCGCGGCCGCGCGCTGAGCGGGATCGGTTGAGGACAACGGACAACCCCAGTAGTTGCCACTGACCATGGTAGCCAGCGACAAGCCGATTTGCTGGGCGTCCTCTCGAATCTGTTGGCACGTTGCGCGAGACACATCGGTGCCGAGCACACCCGCGCCGTACGCTAGTTCCAGCCCGTCATATCCGCAAGCTCTGGCCTCCTCCAGGGCCTGGCGGATCGGTGTCTGGCCCTCCAGGCCGCCAACGGTCCAATAAGTGATTTGCAGGAGGTTCTTCATGTTTTCGGTCTCCTTTGAATGTCCGCTTCGTGCACGCCTGGTGCAACCACCGCGGCGCCCTGCGCACCGTATCGTTGCCGCCCGACGTGCGGTGGACCGTGCGGCCTGGGCGATCGGTCTCTCGGCTGTGGTCCAGGCGTTGGCAGGGCGGTTCACAACGGCTGCCGAGATGTCCATCATATCAGGGCCCGTTATCACAATACATCCAGGCAAGGCTAACACCTGCCCTGACGTGGACAAATTCGCCCTACCGATTGACGTGCATGGCTGGTGTGTCACACAATAACTGCATGCGTGAACGAAAGCAGCATTGGACTGCCGCCGCGTGAAATGCGCCATTCCAGACTCATCGTCCCGGCATGCGGGAGTGATACAGAACGGTGGGCGGGGACGTTCGGCAATCTGGCCTGCGACAAAGCGCGTCCTGAAACGAGGAGGCTGTAGTGATGACGGTGAAAGTCGGTATTATCGGACTGGGATTCATGGGGCGCATGCACTTGTCGGCATACTCGAAGTTGCCTGACGCAGAAGTCGTTGCGCTGGCGGACAGTGACAAGAGCAAACGCGAGGGCAAGAGCGACGGCGCTGGGAACCTTGGTGACAGCGAGTTGTCTTTGGAGTCGGGTTCCTTCGAGAATATCTACGACAGCGGCTTCCGACTGATTGAGGATCCACAGATCGACCTGGTCGATATCTGTGTGCCAACGTGCGACCACAAAGACTTGTTCTTGGCGGCCGTTAAGGCCCGCAAGAATGTGCTGTCCGAGAAGCCGATGGCGGTGAAGCGGTCACATATCAGGGCCATGATTGCGGCGGGACGCAAGGCAACAAACGCCGTCATGATCGCCCACTGCATCCGCTTCTGGCCGGCCTATGCGCTGTTGAAGGAACATGTGAGTTCGAAAGAACTTGGGAAGTGCAAGAGCCTTATCCTGCGTCGGCAGGCGGGGAAAGGATTGTGGAGCCCCTGGTACTTCGACGCGGCGAACTCAGGCGGTGCACTTTACGATCTCCACGTTCACGATACGGACTTTGTCAACTTCCTGTTCGGTAAACCGCGGGCGGTCTGCTCCGTGGGATCTGTCGGAGGCACATCGGATCGCGGTGTCGATCACGTGGTAACTAACTACTACTATCCCAAGAAAACAGTTGAGGCGGTCACCGCGATTGGCGCGTGGCATCAGCACAAGACGTGGCCCTTCTACATGGGCTATACGGCGGTCTTCGAGCGTGGCACGCTTGACTTCGATATCAATCGTCCGCAACCCGTAATGATGTACACCGATGAGGTCGCGGAGGAGATCAAGGTCGAGACGACCGACGGATGGTTCGAAGAGATCAAATACATGGTCCATTGTGTGGCCGATGGCAAGAAACCGAAGCGGAACGCCATCGCATCGACCGAGATATCGATGAACATCGTGCAGGCAGAAGAGAGGTCGATCAAGAGCGGGAAAGTGGAGAAAGTGAAATAGACAATCCCAGCCGGTGCTCCAAGACAGCCGCGCACCCGGGGACCTGCCGCGCCGGCTTGGTGGATAACTGTGCGCTCGGCCGCGAGTCTCGAGAGCATTGCCGGTAGTTGTCAAACCCGTATCGACCGACGCGAGGTCGGTGGGGTGCCGGCAGGGCTATTTGTCCGAGTAGACTCGCGTAATCTCCTCTTTGGTGACCGGCACGCGCAACTCGGTGCTTTGAATCTGGGCGCGAATGACGTGATCTCCGGTGACGGCACCTTGCGCATGGATTTTGAAGACCGCTTCCTCGTTGGGACCCAATCGCGCCAGCGGCGCGAAGAAGACGCTTTGACCGTCCACCGTGCCTTGAGTCGGACCGTCTCCGGTAGTGGGCGTGATGCCTTGCGGCAGTGCGACGGCGAGCTGGATTTCGGTGTCCGCTTTCGAGCCGCGGTTGTGCACGCGAATTTCGTAGGCCGTATCGCTTCCCACTTCAATCGGATCGGCCACGTCAGACACGGTGAAGGAGATTTCTGCCAGACCTTCCACGGCCACTTCATGTTCGCAGATCTCCTTGAGTCCCAATTCGGCCCGCGCGTCGGTCTTCAGCTTCTGGTTGCCAGGCTCGACCGGCAACACGGTCACATGGACGTCACCCTGTTTGTCGGCCGGAAGCTCTTCCAAACTCCAGTAGACCGCGTGGGACTGGGAATCGTATTGACCGTGATTGTCACTGGTGACGTACTTCATGCCTTTGGGCAGATACGTTACCAGCTCGACATTGCGTGCGGACGCGGTACCCGGATTGGCTAAATGAACGGCGTAGGTTGCTTGACGGTCCAGATAGCGGAGCGTGGGGCCTTGCATCGCGATCTGTAGTTGCGGGGAGGTCACCGCGATTTGGCGAACATCTTCGTCAAATAAATTGCCCTCACCGCGCACCGTCAGCCGGTTCTCAAAGGTACCTGGTTGGGTGCTTTCGAGAACCAAGGTCAGGCGACGCGATTCCTGAGGACGCAGCGTACCGATTTCGTGTTCCAACTGGCGACCGGCGGCATGCGTGAAACCTTCGGGCACATCTTCTTCCAGGACCACCTTCTCGGCTGCCCCATTGCCTGTGTTGGTGACGGTGATTTCCATCGTCGCAGGCTGGCCGATCAAGACTTCCTCGGACACCGAGACATCCACTTTCAGCTCTGGTTTCGTGCAGATGACGCGAACAGATGCTTGCGCCTGGAATGTCGCCTGGGCGACACTGCCAATCTCGCCCGCCGCTTTGGGTAGCACGTTCAATGCAATGACCACTTCCTCGCCAGGTTTCACGACCTCTAAGTTCCAGACCAGCGTGCCGTCAGCCGTGGGGATGATCGCGGGAACGGAATCAATGAATTCGGTGCCGCGAGGAACGCGATCAACGAGGACCACGTTGTGAGCTGGTGCGTTACCCGTATTGCGCACTCGAATCTGGAACGTCGCTTTGCGATCCACTTGGATTTCTTCCGGCGCGGTCTTCTCCAGCACAATGGCGGGCGCCTGTTGGCCCTCCAGTTGAGGGTCGCCGGGCAGATTCGAGGCCAACAACACTGCTGGTCCGCCCGGTCCCGCGTAAGGTCCTCCGGGGGATCTCACGGCCGAAGACGCTCCAGCCGGCGCGCTGGCAGTACCGCTGCTCTCCACGGCCCCGCTGGACATGTCGTGCGCGGCGGGAAACGTGGTCGAGCCAGGCGATTGGTTTGCGGAGAGCGTGCCGGTCCCCACCCCATACCCGCTGTTGGGTGGCGCAGACGGAGAAGCTCTTTCGCTGGTTGACGGATAGGGTGGCGTTGACACAGGGACACCCACGCTCGGACTGCTGAGGGCAGCGGATGAAGTGGCCGCGAAAGCGCTGGCGCCTTCAGGTACGCCAAGTGCTGACCTCACGTGTGGCGCATCGGCAGTGCTTCCGCGAAACCCGCTGGTCCCCGCGGCGCCGTCAGGCGGATTTCCGCCAGCGACTGGTGCGCCAAGGATGCCGGAATTCGGAGGCAAGCCCGAAACCGGCTCTGCGGCAGCGGCATCCGCTGCCGACGGATAGCCAGACAGCGCCGAGGATGGTTGTGGTGGCAGCGGATCCTGTGGCGGCTGAGTGGCAGAGACAGCCGTTTCACCCGCGGGAAACCCGGATGTTGCGGGCGGGGAGGTTGTTTCCGGTTCGGAATTCACCGTGTTGTCAGCCGGTGGACTATCTGGATCTGTCGCCGGAAAGCCGATGGCATAGCCCGGTTCTGCGGGCGGAGGGGCGACGGACGAGGTTGGGCGAAAGTTGCCGGACGGGGTGCCGAAAGCCGTTTGCGACGATTCGGTGGCTGTGGCATAAGTGGGATCCGCGATTGGAAAGCTCTTGCCACCCCCGGGTCCCGATTCGCTTGGATCGGCCGCGGAGATGGGAGTGACAGGGCTTGTTGGATCGACACCGTCATGATTGTTGGCGGGCGAGACAGCTTCGTGACTGACGGTTCTTAACGTCTCGGACCGCTCAAACACTGACGCCGGTGGCGGCTTCAACGCAGGGGATCCCCCGCCACTTGTATCTGCCTCGACCATGATCGGGTTGGGAGGCTCGCTTGTCGGTGACGTCGCCGTGGCCGCCGACTGATGCCCCTGATTGGCCGGCTCCTCCGGTTTTTGGGACAGGAGGCTGTGGGCAATCGTGGCGGTACCCGGCGCTAATACGGTACCAACAATGGAAAGTCGTACGCTTAAGCGTTTCATGGCACTCGTCCCAACGAATCCTGAAACCAAAAAAAAGGCTCATGCGGTCGGTCTGCGACCGGATTGGCGCAAGCACGTTTCAATAAGGCGAAGCACCGCGGTGCTGTGCCAGTTCGGGTGGGGCTAGATAACAGAAAGGCTGATGTAAGTGAAGAGCAATTGATGATTTCCGGTCATTTAGCAGCGGTTCTCACGCGGGGTTCTACACTCGTGACGTTACGTTCGTGGGCCCCGCCGAATGCTTGTCGCAGCCCATAATGGGTTATAAGCCTTGCCAACGGATGCTATCCTGAAGACCATGAGCGAAACGAACGAGCCAGATCCGCAACCGGTTGATCCTCCTCTTGGAAACGCCTCTTTGGAGGGGGGTCGCCGATATGCGGGGCCACCCGAAGTAGGGCCGGGCGAAAAGCGGTCATTTGCCGACGGCGACTTGGGTCTGGGTGCCTCCGAGAAAGAAGGGGCCCCAATCCAGGCGGAGCACTCCAAATCCCTCGGCACGGAGGGCTGCGTTGACACGAACTCGGAACGGCAGTCAGAAGCGTCGGCTTCTTTGGCCGAGCCGGTTCGTCGCCGTCGGGTCCGATTGCCAGTCATACTTTTTATCGCCACGTGCCTGTCGACTTTCTGGGCGGGGGCCAACCATTGGCTGCCCATTCCTGTTGCGGGTACGGTGCGGCAGGTACTGGTGACTCACTGGCAAGACGGTCTGATCTACATGGGTTGTGTCCTGGCGATTTTGCTGGCGCACGAGATGGGGCACTTCATCGCGACATTGCGTTACGGAATTCCCGCCAGCCTACCCTTCTTCATTCCATTTCCCGTTTCGCCGATTGGCACGATGGGAGCCGTGATCGGCATGGACGGTTTGCGAGCCGACCGCAAGGAACTATTCGACATTGGGCTGGCGGGACCGTTGGCAGGTCTGTTATTAGCGGTGCCAATCATGTGGATCGGCATCGCGAAGCTGGACCTGGCCCAATTCGGATATGGGCCATTCGCTCTGGATCTGCCACTGATCACGCGCATTGGATTGCATTACATTCAACCTCCCGGCTACGAGGCAGACAAATTAATCTGGTTCAACCAGCTGAATCCGTATTTTATGGCTGGCTGGGTCGGATTCCTGATAACCGGGTTGAACATGCTGCCGGTGAGCCAACTGGATGGCGGTCACGTGACATACACATTATTCGGCAAGAAGGCTCATTGGGTCGCGCGGGGGTTAGTGTTGTTCGCGGCGATCCTGGTGCTTGTATTCGGGCAGTGGCGATGGTCTCCCATGATTCTGCTGGTGTTGTTCATCGGACCGGACCATCCGCCGACTCGAGACGACAACGTATCTCTGGGACGCGTGCGAACCGTAATCGGGTACTGCGCGATTTTGATCCCCATCTTTTGTTTCGCACCGCGACTAATTATTGTCCCGAATTAACGTTATCAGGTGGTTTTGCGCGGTCACAGGACTTGCCTGTGAGACGCGGGCACGGTGCGTGCGACTTGTTGAAACAGAGTGGCGGGCCGAGCTTCTGAGTGGGCACCATGAGATGATGAGTGAATCACACCCGGCGCACCACGTCACTCGGATGGCTCTGTTCGTTCTTGTGTTAGCTGTTTTGTTGCCGTGGGCGAGTTCTCTGGCTGCTGCTGAAGCTGAGACAAACAAATCGCGTCCCCGCATGCCCGAAACGGGGGTCACCTGGCCGCAGCTGACGAGTTTTGACGCGCTGATGCGAGTGTTCCTGCGGGACAATCAAATCCCGGGGGGGGCGCTGGCGGTAACACAAAACGGGCGACTTATCTACGCCCGCGGCTTCGGATTCGCGGATGTGGAACGGCAGGAGCCGGTGCAACCCAACGCCTTGTTTCGCATCGCCAGCATTTCGAAGCCGATTACCGCCGTGGCCCTATTGCAGCTGGTGGACCAACATCGTGTGAAGTTGGACGATCGCGTTCTGGATCTTCTGCAGCACCAGGCGCATGTACCCGCCGGCCAAGCAGCCGACGAGCAACTAAAACAGATTACCGTGGGGCACTTGCTGCAACATCGCGGTGGGTGGGATCGCAAGCGGTCGTTCGATCCGATGTTCTCGTCGAGGAAGATTGCTGAGAGTCTGGGCATCCAAGCTCCCGCGATGCCCGATGACATTGTTTCGTACATGCTGGGACGGCACCTCGATTTCGAACCAGGCGCGCGATACGCTTACTCGAACCTCGGCTATTGTCTGTTGGGTCGTGTGATTGAGCAGATTTCGGGCGAAAAATACGAGTCGTTTGTCCGACATGCAGTGTTGGATCCAATCGGCGTTCACCGCCTGCGAATTGGCCGCACACTGCTTGAGCAACGCTGTGAAGGTGAGGTGAAGTATTATACGCCCGGGCAGGAAACAGGCCCGGCCGTTGTCGGCGTGCCGCTGGCGCGTCAGGTGCCGTTACAGTACGGATGCTGGTCCATTGAGGCCATGGACGCACATGGTGGTTGGATCGGTTCGGCGATCGATCTGGTTCGATTCGCTTCACAAGTTCAGCCCACGGATGGAGCGGGCCTGCTGAGTGCCGCGACATACGCAAAGATGATCGCATGTCCGCCCGGCGCCGCGGGTCACGCAGCGACAGGTGAGCCCAAAGATTCGTACTACGGACTTGGCTGGCAGGTGCGTCCCGTCGGCTCAACGGGTAAGTGTAACCTGTGGCATACCGGAGCGTTGCCTGGTACCTCGGCACTGCTCGTGGTGCGTCACGACGGTCTCTGTTGGGCCGCGCTGTTCAATACCTCGTACACATCTGATCAAGAACGACCGGCCAGCAAAATCGATCGACTGATCCACGTGGCGGCAGGAGCCGTGAAAGAGTGGCCGCAACGCGATCTGTTTCACGAGTGGCTGAACTGACAGATTCCCGCCCCCAAGGAATCAGGGAAGAATTACTTCACCTTGTTCCCTCGCCCCTTTGGGGAGAGGGTAGGGTGAGGGGCCAGTAAATCTGGAAGTTATTGTTCCTTGATTCCCGAGCGTTTTCGCTCGTTGCAGCATCCTTCAAGGTGACGGTAGCAACTTTTCTCGATAACTCGATTCCAGGCCCGCTCTTTGGCTTGCCTCTTCAATCACGGCCGCAGGTACTGACTCGACGATCGTGTTATCTACCAGTGTAATCCGTTCCTTTTTCGTGTCGTTGTACCGTACGGGCTCAACGCCGGGATGCACAGCCAGGGTGTTGTTTCGAACCACGTTCATCCACCCCTTGTGAAATCGCAACGGCGAACGGTCGATGTTGTAGATCAGGTTCTCCTCGATCACAAAATCGCCGGTCCCTTGATCCAAAAACATACCGTTGCTTTCGGCTCGCCCCACATTCGCCGGCACATCGTGGATCCAATTGCCGCGGAGGGCCGATTCGGGCTGATTTCCGAGGGAGTAGATGCCGCCGCCATCGGAGAGTGCCTGCATTACATGGTGAATATGGTTATTCGCCACCAGCGTCTGGCGGCAAGGCGTTTCGCGAGGTTCGGCTCGACTCGTGGGATTCCACCACATCCAGCCCACGGAAACACCCGTGTACGGATGCTCGCAGATCTCGTTGTGGATGACAGACGTCTTGGCCGCCAACCCGACCCAAACACCCACCGCCCCGAACAATTCCTGTCCGCACTGTCGAACCACGTTGTTCGCGACCGTGTTGCCGATGGCTGCCTGTTGCGGAGCGTTTTGCCACCAGGGATCGTCTCCGACCGTCCGGCGCTGCCCCTCGCCGACCATGACACCGTTGCCCCCGGTGTCGCTGATCAGATTACCTTCGACGCGACAATCGCGGCAGCCGCGTCCCAGCCAGATCCCTGAGGCGCCCACGTGCTGGACGCCACCATCGCGAAAACTGCACGATTGAGCCAGTTCGAATTGGACGGCCGCCGGATCCGCCTCTTCGTGTGCGTTCTCCGCTGTCCGCGGCGACCAGTAGGTACAGGCCTGCCTCCCCCAGTACACGCCGTCCACGGGAGCCCACGCAGCGTGCTCGACGGTCAAGCCGACGAAATGCAGGTTCTTGACAAGGTCGCCAGTCGCGGTGTCTCCGGAGACCCAGAACATTCGCGATGAGATCGGAGCGACCACTTCGACGTTCGCGGGCGATTCGCCATCGCGCGGACAGTACGTGACGACGCCCGACTTCCGATCCAGGAACCATTCGCCGGGGCTGTCGACGAACTCCGTAGCGTTCTCCAGATAGTAGCGAGGTTGCTTTTCGAACCAATCCATTGCCGTCCACGTTCCCGGCCCGCCGATCTTGTGTTGCACCGTTAGCGTGCGCGTCGCCGGGACGATGGACTTGAGGGGCACTCGCGAAATCGACCAATCATGCAAAAAGACCAACTCGATACTCTCAACGTCGGCGTACTTGTCCAGGTCGCCGTCGCGGTATTGAAAATTCGTGCGACGATCCGCGCCCACTTTCTCAACGCGAAGGAAGCCTGCGTTGGGATGACGTGCCCGGGTCGCCCGTGCTCCCGAAACAAACAACTCACGAAAAGCCCATTCGCCCGATCGCACTTCCGGGATCCTCGCTGTCCACAGACCGTCACTCCGCACCTGCCAACCGGTGATCGCGCGTCCACCGCTGATCACGGGAGTCTCTCCCTGGCAGGCGGCGTACGTCACGCGAAAACGATCGTCACCACCATCCTGCGGTCCGAACACAACCGGTTCGTTCACCCGGTAGGTCCCACCGTGCACGTGGACCGTCACGTCCGTTTGCAGCCCCTTGGCAGTCAATTGTCGGACACTGTCACGGGCTCGCGATAACGTGGCGAAAGGTTTTTCCGAATTGCCGGGATTTGCATCGTCGCCCGTGGGCGAAATATAGAAATCCTCGGCCGAAGCGTGGTTCGCAGCAAGCGCAATGAACGTCAGCAAAACAACGCGATACAACATGGCGATACTCCCTCCGGTACGGATGGCAGCTTGTCGTGATCGACTCTCAACGCAGATTTCGCGATCCCTGGCGGGTCGCGTTCAATCGAGGTTTACTGCGGCCACTAACCGCGCCAGCGATTATAACGGAACGGCGGTCGGCCAAAAACCATGGGGCGATTGCGGAAGGAAATCCAGCGGGAGGTCATCGCCGACAGCCTGTTCGCGAAGCGCATGCGTGCCGTGTGGGCCATTCTAACGCTAATTCGACTGCTCCGACCAGCTTGCACACCGGGCTGCTTGGCGAAGACCTATCGGGGCGAGTCACTGACCAGCTGCTGCTCGAAGACGGTGGCCTGCCCTACGCTGGTCGCTATAATCGGGTGCCAACCGAAGACGTTTTGCTCACAAGTGGACGCAGGCCAGGATGTGGTGCGTCCATCGGACAGCGTGTAGGACAGCCGACCGCAACTCGCCACTCGTCATAGGTGTTTGGGCGGAAGTCATGGCAGCCGTGCCGCTTAGCGCGTGGGCCGCTGCGATAATCAGTGTCTATTTGAGGGAGATCCAGGTCCGATGTTTCGACCGCATTATTGGCCAATCGTCTATCTCTTGCTGGCGGCCGGAATATTCTGGACCGCCATCGGTCGGTGCGAGGATCGGCCCCGCTGGGCCGCGCCTGCCGTTCGAGATGCGATATCGGTGCGCGATGGGAAAAGCGGCCAGGCCATCTCGCTGGATGCCATGCTCGACGCTTTGGCCGTGGCGGATGCGGTGTTTCTCGGGGAAACGCATACCGACGAGACGACGCACCGTGTCGAGCTGGCCGTCTATGAAGGCTTGCTGCAAAGGAAACAAGATCGCGTGGTGCTGGCGCTGGAAATGTTTGAGCGAGATGTGCAACAGGCCCTGGACGATTACCTGGCTGGGCGGATTGATGAGCCGCAGCTGCTGGCCGAGAGTCGGCCGTGGGGCAATTATTCCTCAGCCTATCGGCCCTTGATCGAACGAGCGAAAACCGCTGGCCGGCCAGTGATTGCCTCGAATTTTCCCGGATCGTTACGAATGCGTTTTGCGATGCAGGACGCGGCCGCCATCGAGGATCTGAGTCCGGATGAAGCAAAGCTGATTCCGCGCCAGTTCCATCCCAATACGGAGGCTTATTGGCGGCGTGTCGATAACGCGGTGCGGGGCCATCGTGCAATGATGGGCGCTGGCGACAAAGACTCACGACTCTATTCCACTCAGTCGCTGTGGGATAACTCGATGGGAGAGTCATGTGCCGACGCAATCGAAAAGTATTCGGAGCACATGGTGTTGCACATCAACGGTGGTTTTCACAGCGCCTACTGGGATGGGACCGTGCACCAGTTGCAGGTTCGCCGTCCCGGCGTGTCCATCAAGACGGTTTCGATTGTCCCGTCGATGAATCCGGCATCGGTCGAATTGGAGGGAGAGCCGGTCGCGGATTTCGTCGTGCTGGCCGAGGCGCGAGCGACCGACCTGAACGACGGCACCTGGTCCGTTTACGCCCAGCAAGAAGTACAGTATCGACTGCATCTCCCGGCCGGCGCGTCGGAACAGCACAAAGTGCCTTTGTTGATCTGGCTCAATGACGATGGTTTGACCTCGACCGACGGGCTTGATTTGTGGAAAGATCGCCTGGGCAGCGAGGCGGCCATTGTGGTGATCGAGTCGCCCTACCGCGAAACGCAGTTGGACTTAGGGGTCGGTGGTAGGTGGTTCTGGCCGGACACGTTTTCGTCGGACCTCGGCAACATGGTTGTGGCTGGCGAGCGGATCTGGGGCTACGTGATGCGGCACTACCCGGTCGATCCCACGCGTGTCTGTGTGGCTGGCGAGGGGGCTGGAGGTACGGTGGCAGCTGCCATCGCCCTGCTGAGTGATCGCATGGACCTGCGAGCGGTCACTGTCGACCCGAGCCACTACGCCAAGCTGAAAGATTTTCCGCTGCCGCTTCCTGAGCAGTATGGTGAGGTCGCGCCTCCCACTAAGTCGCTGCAGGTCATCGGAAATCGAGACGATCAGCGGTGGTGGTCGAGCGAACTGGAACAATACACGGGGATCGGCATTCCAAGCGAAATGGAGCTGAGAACCGAGGACCCGTGGCAACAGGAGGCTCAGCAGGAGAACGCGATCCGCACGGCACTGGGGCTCGACCAGCTCGAGGAGAAAGCGGTTGAGCCGCGACGGTTCATACTGGCTGAAGACGATTTGCCGCGCCGGAGACATTGGTCCCGACTGCACGCGCTGTGGGCCGCTGCCGACGCAGGGGCACCAGTCGCGGTTGTCAGCGAGTCACCGGGTGACTCGGCAATTGAGATTCCGACGACGATTCGTCCGGAAGCTTTTTCCACTGCCGGTACGTTGCCCGAGTGCCCGGGACCGTTTGGAGGCACCACGGTTGTCGTGCTGTCACCGTCGAGTTCCGAGGACATCTTTCAGCGCTGGTTGGCGATCGAAGAAAACGATCCGCTGGCCAAGGAAAGCCGCTTTCACCGTCTGCGTGTCGCGCGGCCCGCTGCAAGCGGCCGCGATCTAGCCAGCGTATTGGCGAAGCTGAGTTCCGAGAACCGCAAAAACATCCTGATTGTTCCCGACGCCTTTTGCGCGGATGCCGACTCTCTGCGGTCGCTCAAACGGACGGTTCGCCCTTTCGAAAACGAGATGACTTTGCATTGGCTACCAGGGTTGGGCGGGTGCAGGATCAAGCTGGACGCCGAGGCGTTGACGGCCACCGACCTGCCGCTGAAGCACGCGATCGTCGTGACGTTGTCGCCAGAAACACATGCGATTCGAGTCCGTGATCGGATCGAGTTGCCGCAGTCGATGCGCCAAGCCGGACAGGAGTTCACCTTGTACAGTGGTTTGACGATCGCGGCCAGCAACCCAGCCGTGGAGCGAATTGAGCCGCGCGATGAGGATCAGCCGGCACGCTATCGACTCGTCACGGATCCCGAAGCGGGTATTCTCGAAATCTCTTACGAAGGTGTGATCCGGCACGAACTGTCGGAACAGAAAGAAGAATATACGCGAGGATTTCGTCAAACCAACGGCCTCATCGGGGCTGAAGGTGTGTATCTGGATGGAGGGAGTGATTGGGTACCGCGGTTCGATGACCGGTTGATTCGCTTCACGCTCGAAGTACCGCTGCCAGAAAACTGGCACGTCATCAGCCAGGGAAGTGGCACCTCGCGAAACGAACAAGGGTTGGCTCGCTGGGAGTCAGGCGGATTGGTCGAGCAGGTGTATCTGGTCGGCGGTCCCGTGCATCGCTATCGCGATGCGGCCGGCGCGGTCGAGACGCTGGTGTACCTGCATGAGCGAGACGAAGCGTTGGCCAGCAAGTACCTGGACGCCACGGCGCGGTATATCGAGATGTACCGTAACTTGATCGGGCCTTATCCGTACGGAAAATTCGCCCTGGTCGAGAATTTCTGGGAAACCGGATATGGCATGCCGTCCTTCACGCTGCTGGGACCGCAAGTGCTTCGATTCCCGTTCATCCTGCACTCGTCCTACCCGCACGAAATCCTGCACAATTGGTGGGGCAACTCGGTTTTCGTGGATTATCAGAGCGGGAACTGGTGCGAGGGGCTGACGGCGTACCTGGCCGATCATCTGGTGCAGGAACAACGAGGGCTGGGTGGCGATTATCGTCGCAACGCCCTGCAGAAGTACCGTAACTACGTGCAAGAAGGGCGAGATTTCCCACTGGTGGAATTCCGCGAACGGCATAACGCGGCGACCGAAGCAGTGGGCTACGGCAAGGCGCTGATGATGAATCACATGCTCCGCCTTCAGATCGGTGACGATGCGTTTCGGAAGGGATTGACAAGTTTCTATCGGCAATACCGGGGAAAGCGGGCCAGTTTTGCCGATCTGCAGGAACAATTCGCCGCCGTTGCTCAGCGCGACTTGGGAGACTTCTTTCGGCAATGGACTCAACGGACCGGGGCCGCCGTCGTTGGCAGTGGACGACGTGGCAGTCACCAAGACTGCCGAAGGTTTTTCGGTCAGCGGTGTGTTGGTCCAGACCCAGGCGGAGGCCCCTTACTCGCTCGATGTGCCCGTCACAGTCAATACGGCCGCGGGTGCCACAACGGAGTTGGTCACCGTGAACCAACAGCGACAAACGTTTGCCATCGTCACCCGCTCGGAACCGGACTCACTGCATGTTGATCCCGAGTTTGATCTCTTTCGGTTGTTGGACCCCAGGGAAACACCAAGCTCGATCGGACAGATCTTTGGCGAGCCGAAGGTGTTAGCAATACTCCCCTCTACCGCCACCGAGCAAAAGACGAAACTTTATCAAGAACTGATGCAGGCGTGGACCAGCGACAGCCACATGATTGAGATGTCTCTGGATACCGATATCGACGAGTTACCAGTCGATCGAGCTGTCTGGGTTCTGGGCCGTGAGAACCGATTCGCGGCGCGTTTGATCGGTGACAGTGGCGGTGACGCTGCCGAGGCGACGGCGGATTCGATTCGTTTGGATGCGGAGAATGTGGCGTATGCGGATCACTGCATCGTTTTGGTGCGTCGCCATCCTCGGAATCTCGAGAAGGCGGTCGGACTGTTGATCGCAGAACCAGATGCCGCGTTTTCCGGGCTGGCCCGTAAGCTTCCGCACTATGGCAAGTACTCCTATCTGGCCTTTGAAGGGGACGAACCGACCAATACCGTGAAGGGGCAGTGGAGTATCACCGGATCCCCGTTGGTCGTTGACCTGCGCGGCGACGGCAACGGCCCGTTACTACCGTTGGCCACCTCGCAGCGCAAGGCTTTGGCAGAATTGCCCCCCGTCTTCTCCAGCCGAGCCTTGATGGAACACGTCGATTGGCTGTCCGCACCGCAGCGGGAAGGGCGTGGGCTTGGAAGCCAGGGGTTGGAACAGTCCGCCGATTACATTGCACGCCAGATGGCTGACATCGGTCTCCAGCCGGGCGGTGACGACGGCGGCTGGTTTCAGACGTTTACCGTGCTGCAAGGTCCGGAAGGAAAGCCCGTCCAGACCAGGAACGTGATTGGCATTCTGTGGGGTAAACGGACCGATTGGAAGCAGCAGTCGATCGTGCTGAGCGCCCATTACGATCATCTCGGATACGGCTGGCCCGACGTACGTGCGGGAGCGGAAGGAAAACTTCACCCGGGCGCCGACGACAATGCCAGTGGCGTGGCGGTCATGTTGGAGCTGGCCCGCAATCTGGTGGCGGAAGAGGGGGGTTCGAGGACGCTGGTCTGCATTGCTTTTTCGGCGGAAGAATGTGGCCGGCTTGGATCGCAGCACTACGTGACACGTCCCTCATTGCCTGCCGAAGAAATTCGTGGGGTGATAAATCTCGATACGGTGGGCCGGCTCTTCGACGGCAAAGTCGCCATTCACGCCACGCAGACGGCTGACGAGTGGCAGCACATCTTCCGGGGATGTGGGTTTGTCACGGGGATTCCGAATCAGATCGTGCCTGGCGGTGGTGAAGCGTCGGATCAGATGAGCTTTATCGAGAAGGGGATTCCGGCCGTGCAAGTGTTTACCGGTGCGCATGGCGATTACCATCGACCTGGCGACTCTCCCGACAAGGTTGACGCGGCCGGATTGGTGAAAGTGTCGACGTTCGTGAAAGAGGCACTCGTCTACCTATTGGAACGGGAGGCACCCCTGAGCGTGCGTATCGATGGTGCGGCAGTCCAGAATCCCATGTCGGCCCAAACACAGTCGGCTCAAGAAGGTGACCAAAGACGCCGCGTCCTGATGGGGACGGTGCCCGTGTTCGACTACCAGGGCGACGGCGTGAAGATCGATTCGCTGGTGCCCGATTCACCGGCCGCGATAGCGGGCCTGCGAACGGGGGATGTCATCGTACGGATTGATGACCAGGCCATTGCCGACCTGCGCGGATACTCGGAAGCACTCAAGAAACTGCAACCGGGCCAGACCGTGACCGTGCAGCTGCTGCGTGATGGCAATAAAACTCAGGTCGAAGTGACTGTTGTCGAGCGATAGAAGTTGCTGCGAAAAACCGCTCGATAACATGTTCGGCTTCTGAATACGGTTAGTCCTCGTCAAAGCGATGCCGCGCAGCTAATTGACCACTCCGAAGCAGTACAGATGCGCTCGGGTCCGCAGGTAGACTCGCCCCTCTGAGATCGCCGGACTGGCAAAACAAGGCTCCTGCAAGTCAACGGTGGACAGCTCTTCCCAGGGAGGCTCCGCCTGCAAAACACTCAGTTGTCCGGCGACGTCCAGCACAAACACTTTTCCGTCGGCAGCGACTGGGGAAGCAAAAAACTGCTTGCCTCCCTTCTTGAGTCGTTTCTTCTGCACCAGCTTTCCGTCGCTGGGATCGACGATCGTCACGAGACCCCCATTGTCAACCATGAAGAGGAAATCCTCGTAGACAACAGGTGTGGCTGTATACGGCACTTCCTTTCGATAATTCCACGCCACAGTGCCGGTTACCGCGTCGCCACTTCCCGCCACGTCAACGGCCACCAGGCCACCATTGTTAAGGAAGCTCTGGAACGCCTGGTTCCACTCCGATGTCTCCACCACCTGGTCACCATTGCCCCAACCTCGTTCGATGCGCTCCAGAAGCCGACGTATGGCGACGTCGCGGCCCGCTTCCTGAAACGAGATCTTGCCGTCCTTGTTGCCGTCGTATCTCGGAAGCAGCATGCTGATCGGCATCGCCTCACCAACCGGTTCGCACAGAACGACACGCGTGTCGAGGAGCACGGGAAGTGTGATCGGCGCGTTGGCGATTCCCGGTACTGAGAAAGCCGACTTGCCGGTCGGAAGATCATACGCGTAGAGGCCGCCGGGCCCGCTAGTTAACACCAACGTTGCTCGATCCACGGGACGCAGTATGACGGGAGTGGAAAAACCACCGGTCAATCCGTTGGTGCGATCCACTTTCCAGCTCAACTTTCCAGACTGCAGTTCGTAAGCGGCCAGGTACGAATCGCGCAACTGGTCAACCAGCAACAACACTTTCCCATCGGCAATAATCGGTGAGCTGGCGATACCATGCATGCTGTGGAACGGGCCAACCTCCACGCGCCACCGCAATGCACCCGCCGTGCTGTAACAGAGCAACGCCGTGTCCGGAAAGAAAACAACCACGTTCTCCCCGTCGGCCGCCGGGGTGCATGTAGCAGGGTCGTTGGGTGCAGTCGCGTTTTCCTCGCGAACCTTCGTGATCGTTTGCTTCCATATCTGCTGGCCGGTGACGGCATTCAAACAGTGAAGGCTGCGGCGGTCACCCTCGAAAGAGGAAAAGTAGAGTCTCCCCTGCACAATAATGGGAGACGAACCGCCGGCTTGCGTGTCGATTTTCCAGAGCACGTTTTTCTTGGGACCTATCTCCGACGGCACGCCCTTCGACGGACTGACACCGGCACCCGCAGTACCTCGAAAACGGGGCCAATCTTCCGCCGCTGCGGTGGTCAGAATCAGCACTGCCAACAAGAGACCCGACAGATGCGCATACAGGCAACGTTCCATGCCTTCACCTCCCATGCTTCGTTCTCAACCTGCCCTCACGCCAATGCGGACGTCAGTCTACTCCGCACCCGCGAAAATCCGCAATGCAATGCGACCAGGCACGTGACTACGATGATCACCGGCGCGCAGCCACCACCTGCTCACTGGGTGGCAGTACGCCCACTACTGTGCATTGGAACTGCACTCACCCCCCCATAGGTGTATCGAGTGTTGTGGCGTGTGAATCAGCGGCAGGGACGATTTTTTTGAATTTGATCGACTAGATATGGCCGATGCGAACGAATAAAATTCATGCAGATCGGTTTGTTGTACAGACTGATAGTTGATGCAAACTGAGGAGGTTGACATGTTGGCCGAATCGAATGTGCGGCAGTTACAGCGCCGCGTCTACGCATCCACGATCCAAGACGGTCTAACCGAGATCTTCGTGGCGATCATGCTGTTCACGTCGGCCGGGATCTTGGCGGACCCAAAACTCCTCGCCTTTCTCGGCCTGCTGCTCTTTCTTCTGCCGGTGGCCATCAACCGGCTAAAACGGCGGATTACGTATCCGCGGATGGGCTACGTGGAACTGGCCGATGAACCCCCCCAGCGCCTGGCCTGGGGAATGTTCGCCTTCACGGGCGTCGTGTTCGCTGCGATGGCGCTGCTGTTGCTGATCATCGGCCGCGTCGATGAGCCGGCGGCTTGGCGCAAGTGGGCCCCTCTGTTCGCGGCGGCGGCGATCGGTGGCGGCATCCATTACGCGGCTAAGCGATCGGGTTTGGCGCGCCTTCACGTATTTCAGGTCATCTCGCTGACGACTGCGTTAGTCATCTGTCTGGCGGGCACCGGAGCGTCCTATGCGGGAGTCCAGATTTACTGTCTTATCATGGCCACCATCGTTCTGTTTGCGGGACTGTTTAATCTCGTTCGTTTCCTACACCGCTGTCCGGTTCGCGGCACGGAGGACAAGGCGCATGTCAACCAATGAGTCACGGCCCAGGGACTTGAAACGTCTCAGCGAACTGGATCGAGTTGTCCACGAACCCGCTCGGCTAATGATCCTGGCGTTCCTGTACGTCGTGCAGTGTGCCGA
Organism: uncultured Planctomycetota bacterium; assembly: GCA_963700575.1. Lineage (GTDB taxonomy): Bacteria > Planctomycetota > Planctomycetia > Pirellulales > Pirellulaceae > JAJRVM01. The sequence goes on from CAVOYC010000028.1 coordinate 244,438, forward strand.
TTTTCTTTATCTCGAGCAGCAAACCGGTATGACTCGCGGCAACATGGCATCGCATCTCAGGAAACTGGAGGAGGCCGGATACGTCATGGTCGAGAAGAAGTTTGTCGAAAAGATCCCCAGGACCGTCTACCACTTGACGGACGCGGGACGTCGAGCGTTTCAGGATTATCGCCAACAGATCGTTTCCGTGCTGGCGACCATCCGCAAGTAGTCAGGGGCCTTCTATTTCGACTGAGTGCCGGTTGATGGGAGTTCGGCCTTGGCCTGGCCATCAGTCCGCTTCCGTCACTGGACTACGCCACTCGCCAAGTGCTGAGCAGACGCTGTTGAGCTTGTCATCGGTTGCGTGTCAAGTGCTTTCGCCGGTCTCGCAGCACTTCTGATGATTGGCGAATTGAGCCTGTTACCTACTCCGCCCGGACGTTTGTTTGCACGGGTTGACTGGGGCTTGTCTCCTGCCGCGTGGGCTGTGATGGGGTCAGTTAGTGGTCTCGTGGGAATCGTAGGCACATCGCGAGGCCAATGGCAACGAGATCATTTACACATTTGCGATTCCTGAAGCCGAACAGGTAGATATTCGGGTCAATAGTGGCATGATCACCGATGTTATCATTAACTCAGATCAGCCAATGTCGGGAAGAGCGAGTGAGGTGACGGACGGGGGCCAGTCCTGTGCATTGGGAGACGCAGTGGAAGTTGAGCTGCCACAGTAGAATCCGGTGCGACCAAAATATCGACCGTCTCCTCAATGAGACAAGCAGCCGGTTGTGGTAGAATCAAGGCGTCGAAAGTTTTCCGAGAAACGAAGGTATTCCGAATCAAGTTCATTTCCAGCGGGAGGGCACGAACGAGGATAGTTATACTGGTCGAACGGCCCAATGGTGAGCGTCGTATGGGGCACGCAGTGTGAAGCGGCTACCGACGCTGCATCGCGGCAATGGAAAGCGTGTCCGCGCCGCGCACTGCTCAAGTCGAGTGGTCTGGTTTCGGTGGACCGAGTTGTCGGCACGGAGGTCAATCAATTGGAAACTCGGTGCCTTGAGCAGTGGCACCGTCACTGGGAATTGCCTGGTCAGAGTCGTGCCACTGCGTGCGGAGACGCGTGTCAAGTACATGCATACACGATCGCCAAGCGAAATCGTGCCAATTCGACGTCGTATGGGGCACGCAGTGTGAAGCGGCTACCGACGCTGCATCGCGGCAATGGAAAGCGTGTCCGCGCCGCGCACTGCTCAAGTCGAGTGGTCTGGTTTCGGTGGACCGAGTTGTCGGCACGGAGGTCAGTCAATTGGAAACTCGGTGCCTTGAGCAGTGGCACTGTCACTCGAAACTGCATGGTCAGAGTCGTGCCAGGACCGTCTACCACTTGACCGACGCGGGACGTGGCGCCTTGATGTACGGAAGACGTGTGCCTGTTAGAATGGAGCCCTGATGTTTGCGCGAGGGGGGGCGAGAAACCCGTCTCCGGGATCGTCTGGGATCGAGGTTTTCATGTCAACCTAGTCCCAGTTCTTTTGGTCTGTTTCAACGGATTCATCCGACGCGATGAACGTGCTTACGGGGGAGCATCAACGTGAGTCGTCTGCATCTCTGCTTTTTGGCCTGCGTTTTGTTGAGTGGTTTTTCGTACCAGTCTGTTTGTGCAGCGGAGCGCCCAACGTCCTTTTCATTGCCGTGGACGATCTTCGCCCCGAGCTGGGATGCTACGGCGTCCCGCACATCAAGAGTCCGCACATCGACAAGCTGGCGGCAACCGGGACGCTGTTCCAACGCGCTTATTGTCAACAGGCTGTCTGTTCGCCCTCGCGCACCAGTCTGATGACCGGCTTGCGACCCGATTCGACCAAAGTCTACGACTTGAATACCCATTTCCGAAAATTTGTCCCTGACGTGGTGACGCTGGGCCAGCATTTCAAGAACAACGGTTACTACAGCGTGAGTATGGGCAAAATCTACCATGGCGGTTTCGATGATCCTCCCACCTGGAGTGAACCCGCACGCAGGCCCGAAAGTGGTTCCGGCTACGTGTCCAGTGAGAACCAGCAGGTCATCCGGCGACGTCGCGAGGCGGCGTTAGAACGGGGACTCAAAGGGAGGGCCTTGAGTCGAGCCGCTCGCGGGGCGCCTTACGAACGCGGCGAAGTCGAGGATCCGGCATACACGGACGGCGCCTTGGCGCAGTTGGGTGTCGCGACTTTGCGGGAACTCCAAGACAAGTCGCAACCCTTCTTCCTGGCCGTTGGGTTTCACAAGCCGCATCTTCCTTTTAATGCCCCGGCAAAGTACTGGAACCTGTACGATCCAGCGGACATCGAACTGGCCAGCAATCCGTTTCCGCCACGAGGCGTGACACCTTATTCGTTGACCACCTGGGGTGAGTTGCGTGTGTATGAGGGGATGCCGCAGAAAGGTGATTTGACCAACGAGCAAGCTCGGACACTCCGACATGCCTACTACGCCTGCGTCAGTTTCACGGATGCCAACGTCGGCAAGTTGCTGCAGACGCTGGACGAAACCGGGCTGGCCGATAACACGATTGTCGTGTTGTGGGGCGACCACGGCTGGAAACTGGGCGAACATGGCGGCTGGTGCAAACACACGAATTTCGAACTCGACGCGCACGACCCCTTTGATCATCCGCAGTCCCGGGCAGAAAGCGCCCGGGGGAAAGGCCCATGCGCTGGTCGAGTTCGTCGAACATTTATCCTACGTTGTGTGATTTGGCGGGATTAGACAAGCCAAAACACCTGCAGGGTGACAGCGCTGCGGTGTTTCTCGATGACGCGCAGGCGCCCAGCAAACCGGCTGCCTTAAGCCAGTATCCGCGTGGCCGCGTGATGGGGTACTCGTTACGCACCGACCGTTATCGCTTGACCGTCTGGAAGAACCGCAAGCAGGGAAGCGTGGAAGCCATCGAACTCTACGACCACCAGCAGGATCCTGCCGAAAACGTGAATGTCGCCGAGTTGCCGGAGAATGAAGGCCTTGTGCGCGCAGTTACAGGAGCAACTTACGGCCCAGTTCGAGCGTTTCGACAAGTAAGAACTCGTCCGGAAATAGGTTACCGCATTTATCGCCCCTCACCCTATCCTCTCCCCCGCTATTCCCGCTCCGCGGGGCGGTGGAGAGGGAACGGGAACCGGTAACTTATTTCCGGACGAGTCCTAAGTGCGCAAGTGAGCATGTTCGTCTGCGACGCGTGTGCCGTCACGTCGTTGTCAACGTGGCCAGCCGGTGGGAAAACTGGATACGGAGACGATTACTTGATGGTCGCCCCTGTGGCCAAGACCTCCTCCTGGACCGGATTGGTCAGGGCCCCAATGTTTTCGATTTCAACCGTAATCGTGTCGCCGGCTTGAAGAAAAACGGGAGGCTTGCGAGCGAAGCCGACGCCGTGCGGCGTGCCGGTCAGAATGACGGTGCCTGGCTCCAGCCTTGTGCTTCCGCTCAGGAACTCGATCAACGCCGGGACATCGAAGATCATGTCATTGGTGTTCCAGTCCTGCATGGTCTCGCCGTTGAGAATTGTCTTGATGCTTAGTGCGTTGGGGTTGGGTAACTCGTCGGTCGTGACGAGACAGGGACCCAAGGGGCAGAAGGTGTCGAACGTCTTGCCGCGACACCACTGGCTGCCGCCCCATTTGATTTGCCAATCGCGAGCGCTGACGTCATTTGCACAGGTATAGCCGAGGACACAATCCAGGGCTTCATCGCGTGACACGTTCTTGCACGGTTTGCCAATGACCACTGCCAGTTCACATTCGTAGTCCACTTGCGTGCTGGCCAGTTGTCGCGGCAACAAGATCGGCTCGCCCGGGTGTTGTACGGCCGACGGCATTTTCATGAACAGTACCGGCTGCTCCGGAATCTTCGCTCCACTCTCTTCGGCGTGACGGCGATAATTCAGGCCGATGCACAGCACGGCACGGGCGTCGACCGGAGCCAGTCTCCTGCCGGCGACGACCGATGCGCCACTGTCGTGGTAGTCGCCGAAGATGTCTCCGACAACGCTTGTCAGTGACCCGTCAGCGTGCTGGCAAGCATATTGGGCAACACCCATCTCGTCACAGTGGCGAACGATTCTCATGACAGGATCCTCATGCGGTGTGTTGGGGGAAGGCCGACCTGCAAGGCAACCAGCGGAAACGCTGCCTACCTGGCCCCAGCGTCAAACGATCGAATATCCACCCCAATATGATGGGCCGGGGCCTGGGAGGCAATGAGGCGACATGCCCGCCAGCTCGGACTCCAGAAACCTCCCGCCACAACCTTGTCCGACTGAGGTTGAATCGGCCGATTATGCGGATCTCGACGGCTGCGTGTGTGTCGCGCGCGAGATTTGCGATTCCAGAGCTACGGTGCTAAACTAGGGGGCCTGGGTGACGCTGCACGGCTCGCGAGGGTCTCAACGGTATACGACGGACGTCCACGTCCGTCGTACAGTCGTCTCGGTGCAATCTTGTTTCTGAAGCGTGACAAGCCATTAGAGGTCTCTTCGGACACCCTGGCATCTTCGTGGCCCTCTTGTCCGGTAACTTAACTTAACTGAGTGTTGGGATCTGATATGTGTGACATCCATCGCGCCACGTTGTTTATCATGCTGATCGTATTCTCCATTCCGTCGTGGGCCCAGGAAATTGCTCCGAACGCTGAACAAGAACAAGCGGTTCGCGCCTGTGTCGAGCAGTACGTCGACGCCTTCAACCGTGGTGACGCGGAGGCCATTGCCAAACTCTGGTCCGAGCGAGGGATGTGGATCAGTCCGGGCGGAGATCGAATCGCTGGGCGAGAGGCTATTCGTGCTGAGTTGGAGAGCTACTTTGCGGTAGGTCAACAACAGGCGTTGACACTCTCCGAGACGAATGTTCGATTTCTGGCACCGACGGTGGCCGTGGAGGAGGGAACCGCTCGCGTCGTGCGGCAGGGTGAAGCGCCGGAAGAATCCACCTACATTGCCATTCACGTCAAACAGGGTGATCAATGGCGACTTGATTCGGTGCGTGAGACCGCGATTCCCAATGCGTCGTCCAACTACGAATATCTCAAGTCACTCGAATGGATGGTTGGTACGTGGATCGACCGAGACGGGGACTCGGAACTGGAGACCACTTGCGAGTGGACCAAGAATAAGAACTTCATGACGCGGTCCTTTCGCGTCAAAACAGACGAGCGGACGACCATGGAGGGGACGCAGGTGATCGGCTATGACGCGGTGAAACAGCAGATACGTTCCTGGGTTTTCGATACGGAAGGTGGGATCGGTGAAGGAAGCTGGCAGCAGGATGGGGAAAGCTGGATTGTCAAGAGTTCCCATCACCTGGCCACCGGCCAGGTGGGATCATCGATGAACATCATTACGCAGGTGGATGGGAGTAGTTTCCTTTGGCAGTCGACCGGACGCGAGTTGGATGGCGAAATTTTGCCGGACATCGACCCCGTGACGGTGGTTCGCAAGTAAGTTGCGACGACTTAACCTCTTGGTTGTACGTTTAAATGCAGGACGGGCACTGTTGCCGTGGATTTTGAGGCGATTGCCGTCGACGACCTGGCACTTTCGAAGTTGTGGAGTTGAGCCATGAGATGTAAGAAGTTGCAATTCGCAATGGTTGCCTGGTTGTGTGTGTCACTTGCCGCACCGCCTGTGATGGCACGCGGAGGACGTGGAGGTGGAGCAGGAGGAGGAGGACGCGCAGGCGGCGGATCATTCAGTCGAGCACCTTCCATGAGCCGCGGGGCCTCACGGCCGTCGGCGAGCCGACCGGCATCGCGACCATCCGCCCCGTCTCGTCCCTCAGTGACGAGACCTTCCGCCCGTCCTGCTGCTCCCTCACGCCCCTCGGTTTCCCAACGCCCATCAACTCGTCCCGCGTCGCCATCGCGACCGTCGATCTCCCAGCGTCCCTCGACTCGTCCCGCGACGCCCTCGCGTCCCTCGATCTCCCAACGGCCGTCCACACCCTCACGTCCTTCTACTGGCGGGCTTCCCGGAGGAAATCGTCCCGGAAGTGGGGCCGTGCAGCGTCCGGGTGGCAGCACGGGTTCGCGTGTTGGCCAACGTCCCTCGGCAAATGACCTGAGCAACTTTTTGAATTTGCCGAAAGAGCGGCCCTCGGCAGGGCGTCCCTCAACGCTGCCTGCCACGCGCCCGGCGCGGGTATCCCTGGCGATGGCAACCGCCCAGGGCGCCCAGGTATTGGTGGACCAGGTGGCGACCGTCCTGGTGTTGGCGGCCCTGGCGACGGAAACCGTCCGGGGCGCCCAGGTATTGGTGGACCGGGTGGCGATCGTCCTGGGGTCGGCGGCCCTGGCGATGGAAACCGTCCGGGACGCCCAGGCATTGGTGGACCGGGTGGCGACCGTCCGGGCATCGGCGGCCCTGGCGATGGAAACCGACCAGGTCGTCCCGGTGTGGGTGGACCCGGTGGCGACCGTCCTGGGCGACCTGGAGTTGGTCGTCCGGGTAGACCTGGCGGTGGTAACGTGATCATCAACAAACCTGGCTGGAATAATCAGTTCAATCAGATCAACCGTCACTGGTACAATCGGCCGAACAGGCCATTCCATCCGGGATGGTGGGGTGGGCATGCCCATGTTCGTCCACCAATCTGGCATCCCTGGTACCGACCGGGTTGGGGAGCCTGGCATTGGTGGGCGCCGGTTACCGTGGGGGCAATTACCGGATGGTTTGTGGGGTCTAGTTGGGGCACACCCTGTTACTACAACTACGGGACGGGAGGCAACGTTTACTACGAAGGGGACACGGTCTACATCGAAGGAAACGAGTATTGCACGGGCGAAGAGTACTACCAGCAGGCCGAGCAAATTGCCACCAGCGTGCCGGAGTACAACGAAGAGCAATCGGACCAGATGGACTGGCTTCCCTTGGGAGTCTGGGCTGTGACCCAGGAGGGTGTGACGGATTCCAACAGGCTCATTCAGCTGGCAGTAAGCAAAGACGGCGTGATTGCGGGCACCTACTACAACGAAACGACCGATACAAGTGTTCCCGTCGAGGGTTCCGTCGATCGCGAAACGCAGCGAGCTGCCTGGCATCTCATGGATGAAAAGAACAGCGACGTAATCATGGAGACGGGCCTCTACAATCTCACCAATGACGTGACGAGCGCCCTGTTGCACTTTGGAGCGGACAAGACACAAGAGGTGACGTTGGTTCGCGTTGAACAACCGCAAGAGAACGACTCCGGTGGATCGACGCGAGGATCACAGTGAACGGACAACTGTGGCCTGTTGATCGAGCATCATCACTTTCTGTGGGGTCACTTAGGGCATCGAAATCGTGGTGCGACATGCCATGCCGCAACAGGAGTTGGATTCAATCTGGCACGTTGATGAGCGATTGCCCCAATGCCTCGTTGTACAGCGCCAGTTTGCAGCAATGGATCTGCGTAACTCGTGTTTCCGTAACAGACTCTCGCCACCGGGCTCGTCCCGGTGGGTCTACGTTTGCTGACTACTCTGGCAGCCGAAAAACGCCCCTTCCCGCCGGCCACCGCCGCCGGGAGGGATATCCATGGGTGGCCGAGCTCGACGGTAGTTGTCAAACGCTCTACCACCGGGACAAGCCCGACGGCGATAAAGCCCGTGCTAATGAGGCCTTAAGATGATCGGAAATCTGAAAGTGGCGTTGTCCAACTCGTTAACGCCAAGAAAATTTGGAGTGAAGCGTTGTTCCCAACGGCGCGCCGGATCGTGAATGCTTCGGACCCTGATGGGAAGCGGGTGTGAAGTGCGGAATGCGGGAATGTTGAAGTCAAAGTGCACCGTCTCAGGTGGCAGATCCTCATCTTGTGATTGAAATCCGTCTTACTCCCTTGCCCAGGCACGTAGCTCAAAGTGCGAGAAATTCTCAAGCGCGTTGCCTCTCTGTTCCTTCCGTATTCCGCCTCCGAGATTCCCTATTTCCGATCATCATGGGCACACGTTTGGCGCGGCGGGAGCTAACGGGGATGATCGATGAGTCCGTGGAATTCTTGAGCCTCCAAAAGCGTCCGAGGAAGTTATTGTGGGCTGACGCGCACAGGGCCCGAAACAGGGCGCACGGGGGCGTGAATTCTTCGGGCTCAGCCTATCTGAAAGACATCGCTGGACAAATCTCCCGCCGAGACAATAAAGACGTGGACGAAGCATGCCCAGGTTGGCGCAGCGGTGGGCTTCGATCCAGCCACAGATACCAGTTCGCTGGTCTAGTAGATCGTTCCCCTCCGTTGGACTAGGTGAGTGGTTATGCGGCCTCTTTCGTGGTTGCGAAATTGGATATTGGTAGTTAAATTGAGGGGTACTCTTCAATAGAGCGGGGCCTTCAGCCCTTCATTTGCAGGGGAATTGACTCATGCGTCGGCTATGCCTTGTCGCTGCCGCAGCCTTTCTTGGCGTCACCGCGCTGTCTGGCTGCGGATCAGATGTTGTGAGCGGACTATTTGGGACGAGTTGGGGTGAGCTGGGTGAAACAACGTCGGCCGGCCCCTACCGCTTCCAGCCGCCCGCGAAGTTCAAGCTGGACCAAACCACGCGAGGCGTTCCGGGTGAGACAAAAGTCATGTTTCGCGGGCCGGTTTCCGGTAGGTCGGAACCGGGAATCGTCTTGTCGTACGCGGCCCACGGGGGAGCCATTCCCGAGAGCGGCCCCAACTGGGCGGAAGGTGTACGACGGGGCCTTATGGGCCTCAAGGCAAATTGCACCGGTTTCACCAGCAACGTGGGCTCGCCCACGACGGTAAACGGGATTCCCACCGTACGTGTCGATTTCAGCGGCGATCTTACGGTCAAGAATCAGACGCGCTCGATGCACGGAGTGGGCTATCTGATGATTGATGACACCTATCTGTTGTTCGCGTTGGGGATGGACTTTGGGTCGAGGGCGAACTCAAGCATTTCCAAATTAGAGAACTCACTCAAGACGATTACCCGGCCTGGATACACGGGGGCAACGAATCCCTGGTCCAAAACGGGATCGGTTGCCAGCTCAGCCAATCGTCCTGCAATGGGAGCGGAAACTGGCCCGCCCGGTTTCCCTGGAAGCGGACCCGGTTCCGCCGGTTATCCCGCAAGCCGACCTCCGCCGAGCAGTCCCGGGGCTAGTCACGCGAGCTACGCCGGCAGTGGTATGGGTTCGGGAATGAGCAGGCCGCCGGCTATGGGCGGTCCTCCGGGACTCGGTGGCGTGCCTGGAAGAACAGCTCCGGGGGTTGGTGGTATGGCGAGCCGATATCCGGGCGCGATGGGAACCGGACCAGGCTACGGTGGACCACCGGGCCGCAGCGGCATGGGCGGCAGTTTTCGCGGCAGTGGAATTCCGCAGAGCGGATACTCAGGCCCGCCTGGCAGCTCCGGCTCAGCGGGCATGTTGGGCACAGGTATGTCTGGGGGGAGTCGTCCGCCTACGATCAAGCCATTGGATCCCGAGGAAGTGCGACGGCGTGCCGAATTGGCTGCCAGAAAGGCTGAGATCATCGCGACGGCAAACGATCCAGGTAGTCCCGAGTATGATCGGGCGAATTTGGAGCTGCTGCAGATCGGTGGTGAGACGGAGAAGCTACAGGTTCTCGAGCGATTTGCCGCAGTAGCGCCCGGCGACGTCAGCGACGCCGAACTGCGGAAGGAGATTGCTCGGGGAATCCGAGATGTGGCCGAGGATCCGGCCCTGGACGATCGCGTCCGACGTGAGGCGATTCCGGTGCTGGTGGCCTGGGCGTCAACATACAGTGCGCCTATTCTCATTGGCTTGTTGCAGGACGACAGCCGAACAGTCCAATTGGACGCGCTGCGGGAACTGACCGAGATGAACGATCTGCGGGCTATCGAACCGGTGGCGGAGATCTTCGTCAAGAACGCTTCGCTGCGCGGGGATGCGGCCGAATGTCTGCGAAGGTTCGGAACGGAGGCCGAAGACAAGGTGTTAGAGCTGTCGCGTCCCACGGACTTCATGCTTACGCAAGCGACAGTCCAGCTGTTGGGCGACATCGGTACTCGCCGAAGTCTGGATGCATTTCGCCTGCTGAGGAAGCTGAACTTCTACCGACTAGTACAGAAAGACGTGAACGAGGCCACGGCGAAGATTCGCCAGCGTCAGTCTCAGGAGAACGAAAGCTAGGGCGATCGGCAACACGATGGATCTGCGTGGCGGCGGCTTCGTGTCGCAGAACGGGGGCTGGAAGCCGCCGCTACGCGGTTCAGTCTTCAGGCCGGCTGCCATCGTCACACATTTTGACAATCCGCGGGTCAAATCTGGCGACAACGGCTACCAGGTCCGTTTGTTGCCGCATGACCTCACGGATATCTTTGTAAACGCCGGGGACTTCGTCCGCACCTGCCGACAGTACATGGACTTCCTTCTGGGCCAAATCATTGCGGACCGCTTTCCAGTTGAACATGTCGCGTGCTTTTTTTCGGGACATGCGACGTCCGGCGCCGTGTGATGCCGAGTCAAACGACTCCGGGTTGCCGCGCCCTCGAACGACGAAAGCCGGGTCGGCCATAGAACCGGGAATCACGCCGAGCTGACCCTCGCCGGCGGGTGTTGCCCCTTTGCGGTGCACAATCACTTCACGCCCGCCGTGCGACTCCTTCCAGGCAAAGTTGTGGTGGTTCTCTACGCCGCCGATAATATGCGCGCCCAGCAGTTTGGAGACCAGGCGATGGATGATATCGTGGTTTGCGGCGGCGTAGTCACCCATTAGATTCATGGCGGCCCAATACTCCTGCCCTTCCTGGCTGTCCAGGTCCAACCAGGCCAGCCGCCCCAGGTCTCCATACCGCGTCGGCAATTTGGCCTGCGCTATCGAGCTGTAGGTGGAACAGACGGCGGCACCCGCGCCGCGGCTGCCACTGTGACTTAACAGCGCCACGTACGTTCCCGCGTCCAGGCCGATACCGTCATCGCGCGTCTCCAGTTCCAGGATGCCGAATTCCACAAAGTGATTACCCGAGCCGGACGTTCCGAGTTGTTTCCAGGCCCTCTCCTTTCGCTCGCGTGTGATGCGTGTAATCGACCAGTCCTGGTCCATGACAGCGTGCGAGTGTGGGGTCTTGTATTCGGCTCCAACTCCAAAGCACGTTCCGCGTTCAAGCGCCTGCTTGTACGATTCGAACTTGGTTTTGATGGTTTCCGCGGGCATGTCGAGTACCGATAGCTTCATGCGACACGCAATATCGACACCAACCGCATAGGGTATCACGGCATTGTCGCACGCTAACACGCCACCGATGGGCAGGCCGTACCCGACATGCGCATCGGGCATCAGCGCCGCGCCGACGGCCACCGGGACACCGCAGGCCTGCCGCATCTGTGCGTGTGATTGCTCATCGATTTCATAGTCGCCCCATGTGCGGTAGGAAATGGGCTCCGCACGCACAAACTCCCGATCCGCAATCAGAGCCCGCGCAAAGCCGCCCAGGTGTTCGTCCGTGACATAGGTTCCCGGGTCTCCCAGGACGGCCACCAATCGCTTCTTAATCGACTTGCCCTTGATCGCTCCGGCACTCACCAGCTTCTGAATGGCGAGCGTGGCCTCTTTCAGGCATTCCTGAGGAACTCCCAGCTTCAATAATTGCCGACTATTCATCGCATCTTATCCCCGCGCTTACGCGCAAACCAAACACTTCCAGGCAGTCGTTTCAAGTCTGTCATTCTTTATACTCAAAGTGCCAGCCTTCTGGCCCCTGCCAGCGGATCCACCGCCGGAAAAGCCTCCGATTTCGCCAATATGCACCGCAGTGAGTTCCGAATCCATTCCGATGGGAAACGAGCCACATTAATGCGGCTTTACCAGCTACATGGGCCGCGTGATTTACAATTTGAGTTTATAGATCAGTAATGGCCGGAGTTCACGCACAATACGTGTCAATTTCCGCTGGGCACGCATCACGGCGTGAATGTCTTTGTAGGCTGCAGGTGCCTCATCACGCAACAGGGAGCGTTTTCGCCGGTCGAACCAGACATGTCCCATGGCTTGTTCCAGTTTCCGGGCCGTGATGTTTCGGCGGGCTTCGCTGCGGCTCCAGCGGCGACCTGCCCCGTGCGAACTGGAACAGAGCGATTCGGGTTGTCCGCGTCCCGAGACATGAAAGCTGGACGTGCCCATCGATCCCGGAATGATCCCAGGTTCGTCTAATCGTGCCGATTGAGCTCCTTTGCGGTGGACCCACAGGCGCGGTCAAAGTGCGTCTCACGCTGCACGTGATTGTGTTGGGAATGCAGCAGCGACGAGCCGTCGAACCTGACCCCGAACAGCTGCTGCAACAGTGATTCCACCGCGGCCAGCATCGCCAGCCGACTGAGTTGCGCATAGCGGATCGCCCAGGCGACGTCTTGTAGATATCGCTGGCCAGCCTGATCATCGGCATTGAATGACGCGAGGCCTGAACGTGATCGCGGGGTGCTTTCCACATGCTGCAAGGTGATCGCCTGCCCCATGGCGCGCGATCCGCTGTGGACCAAGACCCACAAATGGTGGTCCGGGTCGGACTGGAATTCCAGGAAGTGATTGCCCCGACCTAACGTGCCAAACTGGACGCGCCCATCACGTTGCTTCATTTTTTCCAGACGTACGTTGCTCAATGGCGCGTCAAGCAATTCCGCGGGAAGCGCCTCGGGTAGCGTGGCCGAGGTGTGCCGGTTGGATGGCACACGCTGATACAGACCGGCCAGTAGCCGGGCTGCCGATTCCTCATCACGCAGCAGATCGGCCTGCGCTGTCACACGGATGGCGGCCATTCCACAGCCAATATCGCCTCCCACAGCGCTCGGATAGATCATTTGTGACGTAGCAAGCACCGTGCCGACACAAACTTCGTGTGCCAGATGTACATCGGGCATGATGGCTAAATGTCGTACGTCGTCTTCGCCAGCCAGTTTCTGAAGCGACAGTTTTACCTCCGCCGAAAGCGGGTCGGGCGTCCAGGCATGAACGTGGGTCGCCAGCTGGTTTTCACTCATTGTGATTGCTCCTGGGCATCCTCAGCGCTCACGATCTGAAACGCCAGTTGGGGCGTGCGTTTGCGAGTGATTGCGGCGGCCACTTCACTGCGCAGCCGGGGTGTAACCTGCGAGAGACGACGCAGAATGTCGTCAGCCATGGCCGGTTGCGGCCCGGCGTCCGTGGTCAGCGTAACGAGAACTCGAGTGCTGTCGGGAGCCGGCGTCACCTGGACAACCTGCAGGTTGTGTAACATCTCGTCGCCAAAGTCCCCCGATAAAACAAGGGCGATTGTATGCGCAATCTGACTGCAAAGCTGTTGTGCTTTGCGATTCTGTTTGTCTCGATTTCCGGGATTTCCAAAAAAGCGGCGTGGATCCACGCCATCGTCGTCATGTAATTGGCCGCACAATGCAAGCAGTTTGTCACGCTGATGTTTGCTGGTATTCATCATTCTCTCTCTCAGACATTTGGTGATTCAGATAGTTCCGTTTCAGACGGTCGCGGGGCGGCCTTTCCAGGCACGCAACACGCCTGGCCGCAGTCGGGTGGTTGAGGCACCAACCAGGACGCGAGGTAGCGAGCTTGACTTGGAAGGGAGAGCCTTCCGGGATGGATGGCCTGCCGGCACCGCCCAGACGAGGCGTGTCAGCCGCCAAAAAAACGGAGGCTCGACGATTGATCTCTTCGATCTTCAGCAATCATCGCCGGCCTCCTTTCGAGAGAGAAATTTGAGCCATGCAGACGCTCTTCCACGCTGGAGAAGCGGCTCGCCAACCTAAAGACGCGAGAGAAGGCAAATGGTTCGCGGGGTCGTGTAGTTTTCGTGGCCATCCACTGCCTGAGGCGGGCACGGCTACCCGCGCCGAGGCTCAATACCGTCTAACGAAGCGCTGTCAGATAGGTTTGCGATATGAGTTGTTGAGCCGGCATGGTCGTGCTGTCGGAATATCTGGTTTGCCGTTGGATGCCACCGTTGCTTAATTCAATGGTATTGCGCCGAGGCTCCACTCCGGAACGCCGAGCCCGGGGTTGTCACCAGGCTCTGCCAGTCTTGTCGTGTCAGGGCGGGACTCGCTATTCTGAGCGCCACGTTTGGTTGGTAAGCTGCCCGATGTGAGAAACGGGCTGCCAGGTTGTCTTTTTTCGTCGCAATTTCATGGCCCAGATCACGGTCAACGAACTGAGCATCGGATTTCGCGGCCCGCCGCTGTTGTCGGGCGTGACGTGCCGGATCGAAGCGCGGCAGCGGATCGGTTTGCTGGGGCGCAACGGTTCGGGCAAGACCACGTTCATGCGGATACTCTGTGGTGATGTGGAGCCAGATCTTGGCACCGTGTCGTTCGCGCCGGGGACGCGAGTTGCTCTGCTGCCGCAGGACGTGCCGCAAGATATCGAAGGGCGCGTGGCAGATATCGTGGCTCGGGGTCTGCACCATGACGGACCCACTGCGATCGACGAGGCGTGGAAGGCGGAGCAACAGGTCAAGCAGATTCTGTCACGCACCGGCCTCCATGGAGACGATCGCTTTGACGTTCTTTCGTCGGGGATGAAACGTCGCGTACTGCTGGCCAAGACGTTGGTCTCGTCCCCCGACATCCTCTTGCTGGATGAACCGACCAATCATCTGGACATCGAGACGATCACCTGGCTGGAGGAGTTTCTGCTGAAGTGGGAAGCCACCTTCATTTTCGTGACGCACGATCGCATGTTTCTGCGCCGCCTGGCGACCAGAATTCTCGAGATCGATCGCGGTCAACTCTTCGACTGGTCCTGCGACTATGACACATTTCTGCAGCGCAAGGAAGCGGCACTGGTAGCTCAAGAGAAACAGGATGCCCTGTTCGACAAGAAGCTGGCCCAAGAGGAAACGTGGATTCGGCAGGGAATTAAGGCGCGGCGCACTCGCAACGAAGGCCGAGTGCGAGCTTTGGAGAAAATGCGACGAGAACGGCGAGAGAGAAGATCGTCCCGAAACCGCGTGACTCTGCGCATCGAAGAGGGGCAGCGGAGCGGTAATCTGGTCGCGGCCATGGATCGCGTCACGTTCGCCTACGGCGACCGAGAAATCGTGCGGAGTTTTTCCACCATGATTTTGCGCGGTGACAAGGTTGGGATCGTAGGTCCCAATGGGTCAGGAAAGACCACGCTGCTGCGCATTCTGCTGGGCCAGTTACCGCCAAACGAAGGCACCGTACGGCTAGGCACGCATCTTCAGATCGCCTATTTTGATCAGCTTCGTGACCAGTTGAACAATGAGCTTTCCGTGCAAGAAAATGTCGGAGATGGATACGATACCGTACAAGTGGCCGGAAAGCCGCGGCATGTGCTCGGATACCTCCAGGATTTCCTGTTTACCTCCGAGCGGGCTCGTATGGAGGTCAAGTTCCTTTCGGGTGGGGAACGGAATCGGGTGCTCCTGGCTCGCCTGTTTGCCAAACCGGCTAACGTGATCGTTTTGGACGAGCCGACAAATGATCTCGATACGGAGACGCTTGAATTGCTGGAACAGAGGTTGGTCGATTTTGATGGAACGGTCCTCTTGGTGAGCCACGACCGTGCGTTTCTCAACAATATCGTCACCAGCACCATGGTGTTCGAAGATCAGACGCTTCGCGAATATGATGGAGGATATGACGATTGGCAGCGTGCCCGACACACGCGTCAAGCGGAGGCCAGCGCCCAGAAGACAGCCGCGGCAGCCAAGAAAGAAGCTCGGTTGCGGCCCGACACGTCAGCGTCCGACCGAACGCATGACCGCAAGCGAAAGCTGACCTACCAGCAACAACAGGAACTGGCTCAACTTCCCGAAAAAATCGAGCAGCTTGAGGCGGACATTGGCCAGCTTCACGAGAGGATGGCTCAAAGTGACTTCTACCGGCAGTCGGGGGAGCGGATTGCCCGTGAGCAAACGCGGTTGAAAGAGCTGGAAACGGAGCTGTCCAACGCCTATGAGCGCTGGGAGATGCTGGAAGAACAGGCTTGAACGCGCCCCGGCTCGGACCTGACGACTGTCGGTTAGCATCGTTCGAGAAACAACGGTCCACTGTCGCCTCGCCCCACTGGGAAGAGGGCAGGGTGAGGGGACCAAGAATACGTCAGTTATTTCTCGAACGGTGCTTACTCGTTTCTCGCTCGCGGAGCCACCGTGACTAGTGCCTGGCGGCAGAACAGACGAAAGTTGCGAACACCTATTGACGGTGAATTGTCTCAACCCCTAAAAACAGATCCCTCGCCGAGCCGCACCATTCGTGAGCATTCGCGCGCTCAGTGCCCGCGAGCTATACTTATGTGGGACCCCCAGAAGAGGCGATGTCGGCCTCCCGATCCGAGAATTGAATGACGCCACAAGATTTCCTTCCCCAGACGAATCTGTTTCCACCTTCCGGGCTGCGGCGATTTGACGGTGCGCCTTGTGCGGCGTACCCGGGCGTGCCTTGCTGGCCGGATCTGGGCGAACGCAAGGGATACAGCGGGTCGGGCACGGGGCTGAATCGCTGCACCGTGACGCGCGTCCCACTTAACACCACAGAGCGTTCCGCCGGCAGGACCATCGTGATGCATCGTACGGTAAATAACCGCCTCCATTTGACGGAGATCCGTCATGCGGACCGCGCCGCATTTCTCGAGCACCTGAATGACGGCGACATCCACCGGTTCACCTGCCGTATTCCGTACCCCTACACGAACGAATCATTTGACGAATGGATTGGGATCGTGACCACGGCGGCCGAGGAGTATGGTGAGCCGATCAATTGGGCGATTCGAGACCCGAATGAGAATCTGATCGGAGGCGTCGGGTTTGACAACCTGATCAAAGGACATCGAGCGGAAATCGGATACTGGCTGGCCAAGCCGTACTGGGGACAGGGCATTATGTCCATGGTGGTTCGTAAGGCGTGTGAAATAGCCGTGACCGAATGGGAACTGGCGCGTATCACGGCGATCGTCTTTCAAGACAATCTGGCGTCGGTCCGCGTCCTGGAAAAGAACGGCTTTGCGCCGGAAGCTCGTTTGAAGAAGTATTTCAAGCGGGACGGTTTGTTTTCCGATGCCTTTCTGTTCGCGCGCGTGCCCGAGTAGTCTCGTCGCTCAGATCCCCCGAGCCGAGCCAGCTGCGGCAGGGAATTCCCCGATCCGGCTCAACCGGCGAGAGAGCGTTTGGCACATCGTTTGAAGTCTGAGCGGCATGGCTACGCATCTCGATAGCCGTGGCCGTCCTTCAACAAATCGCGCCCGTGCCGACGGAGCGACTCCAGCAGTTGGTCCAAGTCGTCGGGCGTCGTAAGTGGGTTGATGATGGTGGTGCGCAAAGCTCCCACGTCGTCGAGTTTGGTCGATACGATGTAGAACTCGCCCGACTCAATAATTCGCCTCCGCAGGTCCAGTTGAAATTTCCCCAACCGCTCGTCCGTCACGTCCTGCAATGCCTCGGGTACATGCCGAAACACAACGATGTTGCATTGAGGTTCGTGCAGCGGTCGAAAATCGGGGGCCGCGTCCAGCTTTTCGTAGAAGATCTTGCCCAAGGCAAAAGTCACGTCGACCAAATCAGTAAACAGCTGTTGACCGTAAATACTCCAGATGCCCCACAATCCGAATGCCGCCGCTCGCTTGGTACATTCAATGGTCCGCAAACCACTGTCGTATTCCGCCAGTCCGGGTGCGGTTGGATCGAACAGGTAAGGCGCCTGCTGGCGAAACGCCTCGAATCGATGTGCTTTGTTTCGAAAGAACACGAATGCGCACAGCGCCGGCATGAAGAGCATTTTGTGTGCGTCCCAAACCAGGCTGTCAGCTCGGTCCAGACCCTCCACCAGGTGGCGGTGTGTGGGACTGACACACGCACTTCCTCCGTGAGCCGCATCGACGTGCAGCCAGACGCCATGCCGATGGCAGATGTCAGCGACCTCCGGCAGCGGGTCAAATGCTCCGATTGGCGTGGAACACGAACAGGCCACGACGGCAGCGATTGGCCGGTTCTTTTTGCGCAAGGCACGTAGAGTATCGTGCAGCTGGTTGGGGTCCATGCGCCGCCGTCGATCGAGGCCCACGCGCACTACCTGAGCGGTGCCCAGTCCCAAAACACCCGCCGAACGACCAACGCTATAATGAGCATCCGAATGCACCAGCAACACCGGCGGGGAGGCGGCTTGGGCCAATCCGGCTTCCCACGAATCGGGCAGCATGACGTTGCGCGCGGCCAACAACGCGGTCAGATTTGCCAGCGAACCGCCGTGCGTGACCAGGCCCGCGAATTGATCGCGCTGCCATCCGATCAACTGCCCCAGCCGGTCGGTCATGGCCCATTCCGCAGCCGTTGCCCAGGGACCCATATCGTAGATCGCCATGGGTTGATTCGTCGCCGACCCGACGACGTCGAACAGGCTGGCCAGAGGCGTCGAAGCAGGGACTTGATGCCCAATATAATGCGGGTGGTGCAGATTGTGACCACGCTGCAACATCAACGCGATTAACGCCGCGAATTGCTCGACCACCTGCTCACGATTCCCCGGTTCCCGCAAATGCTGATCCAGACATCGAGTCGCCTCGTCTACGTTCACGGCCGGGTCGCGCCAGGGCAATACGTCGCCCTCGCCCGCCTGTACAGATCGATAGTGCTCGGCCAGTTGATCGACCAGTCGATGACCCGCCTCCCGAACTAATTCTGGATCATAGGCCATGGCGATCCGTTGCCGTGCCGCGGAGATGTCAGGTGTTGTGAGCATCGTCGGTACGAAATCCCTTCCCGTCATTGCGTTGGCAGCTGAATCCACCAGGGCCTCTGATGGTGTTCCGAACGGTTCTTAGTGGCACGGGCCAGGTCGAGCGGCTTCGCAGCGCGGCTCCGGAGAGCGGTGCGACATCAAGCCGCGCGGCGCTGGAACGGCACGTCACGCTCAATCCACGGGGCCCGGACGCACAATGATGGGGGCCGACCTGATTCGTGGGCGAACGGAAAGCCAATCGATACCCTGAAACTCTGGATCGTCCAGTTCTCGAATCTCTTCGCCGCCCCGATAAGGGCACATCGTATCCACCCAGGCGATGAGTTTTCGCAATGAGAGCGGATCGACTTGCACGTCATAGTGTTTACCGGAAGAAGCCAGTTCAATGAGCGGGCTGGCATACGACAGGTGGGTCATCGGCTGTGGCGTGCGATACGCTTCCGGATCGCGCTGATCGTAGCCCTCCACCATCAGCATGTTGGCCACACCCAGCCCCGGTACGTTCTGGTCTGGTTTCGTGTAGGGGGTTCCCCAACTTGGCCGTCCGGTCAATATCAGATAGGGTTCCTCGAAAATCAGAAAACCGGGGCGAGGCGTCAAGTCGAGTGCGGCGCGGCCTTCGCCATCGCCTTCATGGCATTGGGCGCAGTACTGGTCGAGTACCGGGCGGACAAACCTGGTATAGCTAACCGTTTCATTTCCCCATGGCGGCGGAGTGATCGTTTGCGGCTCATGCATCAGTGCCAGCGACATTGCCTGATACGCGGGCGATCGACTGTGACTCTCATGGCAACCGAGACAACCGCGTTGCTCGCCTGGCATCACGCCAGTGAAGCTGCGCATCGTCTGCAGCGCCCGATATCGCTCGTCGAGCAGCTGGAAGTGGAGTGCCGTGCCGGCCGGAGCATGGAACGAAACGGAACCATCTGATTCGATGGGAACCGTGCCGAGGATCCGTTTGACACCTTCGGATTGTACTGCGGAGACCACCGGTCCGGTCGAGAGATAGGGGCGTTTATGCCAATAGGTGTACGTTTTCGGCTCGATATTCAGCACGCGCAAGAAACGCGCCTTGCCTCGCAGTTGCTCCGGCGCGCCCTGGTACACATCACCGCTGAAGATCACGCCCTGTTGCGGGTCCAAGCGTTGGGACGGTTGAGGCCAGGTGACGCGGTCCGTGATCGTCGGAGGAAGAGGGCGCGGCCGCACAGGAAGGGCATGCAGGATGTTGTGAGTGCCTTCGTAAATCAGTTCACGATTCCCATCCACATCCATCAGGTAGAGCACGAACTTCCCTCCCCGGTTGGCCGAAACCAGAAAGTCGTGTTCATTGAGCGGCAGTGGCGAGTAGTATGCCGAGTACGCGCCGCTGGCGTGGTACTGCGGCGATTCGATCGGATCCACCGGACCATTGCCGGACTCGGGCCACTCTACATCGGCGGTCACTTTGGTCAACCCGTCGGGGAAATTAAAGCCTTTCAAGGGGTCAATGATTCCGACCGAACCCGAGAACCAGTTGTGATGGGCACTGCCGGTGAACATCACGCGACGACTCGCGGGAATGCCGCGTGCATCCTTCAACAGGTCGGGCCACACGCTTTGGTTTCCCCACAGCGTGTTGACCTGCGTCCCGTCCGGATTGACCGTCCACAGTCCCTGAGCTCGCCACAGTGGCTTGTCCGTATATTCCCACCGCGTGTAAATAACTCGACCGTCCTCCAGTACGGAAGGAAGGTAGTCGGGTTCGTTGTTACGTGAAACCAGATAGATGTTCTTGCCATCAGCGTCGCAGCGAGCCAGTACGTAGGCATTGGTCGGTGGCATGCAACGCACGTAGGTATGTCCTCGAGTGGTGGAGAACATCAAGTGCTGACCATCGGGAAGGTAGATGGGGTCCAGATCATCGTAGGGGCCGTCGGTAAGTTGCTTTAAACCCGAGCCGTCCAAATAGATTTCATACAGGTGAAAGGACTTTTCGTTGTGTGGTTTGAAGCAGCACAACACGCGTTGGGCGTCAAACGAAAGATCGGGACGCCAGAAGGAACCGTGCAACGGCGCCTGCGGCATTAACTGTTGCAGGTGACCTGCTGGTGAGAGCCCCTGGAGCACCAACAATCTCCCTCCCGGTACGGCCATGTAGCCCAAACGGTGACGTGTTTCGTGAGGCCACTCACTCCCATCGGGAAACGGCATGTCGACGAACAGGACCCGGTCAAAATCGACAGCGGGGTTTCGGAACACGATCGATCTCTTGATTTCGCGTACGGCAAAATAAAGCTCCTGATCGGTACCCTGCAACTGGTTCGCCGCCCGCTCCAGCGCAACCAGTTGGCTGAGTTCTTTGGAGAAATCGAGTGGATGATCTTTCGTGGCTGCGATCCTGCCGGCTAATTGGCGTGTCCAGGCGATCTCGTCGAGGATCCGCCTCTTGTCTGGATTACCGTCGGCCTGGTGGAGCCAGTCGCCGCGCAGCAACTCGCCCGACTGCTGCGTGGTCAGGTCAGCTGTTGCCGGTGTCGTTGGCCTGCGATAAGGGGCCACCGCTTCCGAGACCGTCGGCCGCTGCTGTACGCGCCCTGCGGCTGCCAGCAGTAATTCAATCCACTCGGAGGAGTTGGCGGCAGATTCGGAGGCCGACCTGAGCGCCGTGAATTGATCCGCAATCCGCTGAACATCTTCCCAGTAATGTTTCTGCTCGGCCGTCAGACGCGCGAGTTGTGCGGATGTGAGTGGCTGGTACTCCTGCATCATTTCCACATATCGACCGACCACCGCGACAAGCGAATCGGTGCTCTCCGCCGTCAAGTATTCAAGCGGATTGGAGCCCGTTGCTCGCGAGTAATCGGCATAATCCTGGGGAAAATCGTGCGCAATCGTGTCAAGAGAATCCCCATGAAGTCGCGATCCAACACGAGCTTGTGATCGGAAACGGCTTGCCGGAAATCAGCCAAGGTTTGGGCAAATGTGGCGGCGGGCTGGTACAGATCGACCAGTTTCTTTTCATATTCAATGAATCGAGCCGCCAACGTGTCCAAGCCCTGGCGGTAGAGTGCTGAGACTTGATCAGCACTGAGTGCCTGGCGGTAGATCCGCAAATCGTCCAGTCCACCCTGAAAATGCTCGCCCGCGCCACCGCTGGATCCAAGGAACGCGGGAGCCTGGGAATCGGTCGAGATCACGCCCGATCGGGCCAGGTGACCGATCTGCCGGCCGTCCAAGTAGACGCGGAGGGCCTGTCCGTCGAACGAGGCCGCCGCGTGATGCCACGCGCCGTCCAAGACCAGGAGGCGATCGAGCGTCGCATCACATTCTACGTATCCGCCGATGTTCAGCCCCAACGAGAGGATGGTGCCGTTGTTCTGAAACGAGAATAGCAGACGCTGGGCGCATTCCTGGCGATAGATCTCCCGATAGCCCGACAGGTCTGCCGGCCTGACCCAAGCCGAGAGAGCGATCTGCTGCCAGCTGGATTCTGTGGAAATCGCTCGCACTTGCAGTTGATGGCTGCCACGCAGTTCGAGTGCGTTGCCATATACTCCACGCACGCGATTCACGTCGGCGCGAATTTGTAAGGTGGGGTCGCTGGTCGCTTCTCCAATGACACCGCCATCTCGCTCGTCAAATGTCCAGTGCGCCATCAACTCCGCCGCGACTGCGGGCGGCCTGGCAGGGTGGCTGGCATCGCTTTCGAGTCCACAAGCTATCTCGAGCGGACCCACCCCGAAGACAACCAACACCAGCACTCCGTTCATCGACCGGTAATTCATGGCTTTCCTTTCATCGTGCGGCAGGCGTACAACCCTGTTCCATTGTCATTTCTCGACTCCCCCGCGCCAATCACCTTGCGGCGCCCACGAAGCGCTTGTTGGTGACCGGTAAATCGCCCATAATGACGTTTTGGATGCTGCCGCAGAAGTCCTTTGCTTGCTTCACGGCATCGATGTTCAACCTGCAGCTTAATCACTGTTTCCTCGCCCCTGCGCGGGAAAACCACTTCCATCGGCACACGATTGCTAACCACTCCCCCGTTGGTCCTCAGGTATGAGGGAAAAATAGCTTCGGTGTTTTCCGATTTCCGCCGGGCTTGCCCCGGTCGGAATCACAACTGGCCAGCTACTGGCGATGGCGAAAATCCCCGCCCCCACTCTCCTGCCCACTCGCGAAGCGCGTGGGCAGGAGAGTGGGGGAGCAGAGGTCATGCGGTCAAGCGGTAGCAGATCAGTTGTCGCTGCGCCGGGACAAGACCAGCGAAAGTGCGCGGGCGGGAAGCAATTTTCCGAGCATCAAATACCGAAATCATTCCTCCCATGATCCTTCGAGAAGAACCGGAAGTTGCACAGTCGCCAGCCTTGTCGGCCACCAACGTGGCTCCCGCCAGAGGCTTTACCACAAGGGAAATGCTCATGTACGCATCATCGATCAGATTCGTTACGCCGATCGCCCTGTTAATTCTCTGTTGTCTGGCGACAAGCCTGAAAGCGGCGGACGCCGATGATGCGCTGCTGCAGGGTGCGGCGGAGCGGATCGACAAGCACCGCAAGGCTGACGTGAGTATTTCCGTGATCGATGACACCGGCAAGCCGGTGTCAGGTGTTGCAGTTGCCGTCGAGCAAAAGCGCCACGCCTTCTTGTTTGGCTGCAATTTCTTCCAGTTCGGCCGGTTCCAAACCAGCGCGGATGAAGAAGCCTATCGCGGTCAATTCGCCGATCTGTTCAATTATGCGACGTTGGGCTTCTACTGGCCGAGCTATGAAAACCGAAAAGACCAGCCCAATCACCAATACGCACAAGCGGTAGCGGAATGGTGCCAGGGGCATGGCATCACGACGAAAGGGCATCCCTTGGCGTGGAATTACTTTGAACCACGATGGTTGCCTGATGATCTTGCAGAGGTGAAACGATTGCAGCTGGCACGCATTTCCGATTGCGTGACGCGGTTTCGTGGACTGATTGATATCTGGGACGTGGTGAATGAGGCCACCCACTTCGAGCGTGGGGAGTTGGTGAAGCGAGCGCCCAAATTGACCAAGATGTGGCAAGAAACGGGACGCGTCGAATTCGTTGACCAGTGTTTCAAAGAGGCCAGGGGTGCCAACCCCGAGGCGACGCTGCTGATCAATGATTACCGTGTCGACCCTGCCTATGCAGACTTGATCAAGAAGATGACCGAGAAGGCTGGAGAGCGTCCCTACAACGTGATCGGGATTCAAAGTCACATGCATGACGGAGTGTGGACGAACCAGAAGATATGGGAAGTCTGCGAGCGGTTCACGCCGTTTGACGTGCCATTGCATTTCACGGAACTGACCGTTGTGTCTGGCGCTGCCGGATGGGAGCGGCGAAAAGCGGGCCAAACTTGGGACTCGACGCCGGAAGGAGAAAAGAGCCAGGCGGATGAGGTTCGTCGTATCTACACCATGCTCTTCTCACACCCCTCGGTGACGGCCATCACCTGGTGGGATTTCGCGGATCGCAATGCGTGGCAGGGAGCGCCGGCGGGCCTGATCGGAAAAGATCTGCAGCCCAAGCCGGCCTACAAGGTGCTCCACGATCTGGCCAAGAACCAGTGGTGGACCAAACTCCAACTGCAAACGGATGCTGAAGGGCGCGCGGTGTTTCGTGGTTTTCTGGGAGAATACGTGGTGGCCGTAACGCTCGGCAGTGGCAAGGTCCTCAGCTTCCCGGTGATCATCGCGAAGGATCAGCCAAACAATCTCCAATTTACGGTGAAATAAGGGCAGGCGGGTGGGGATTGATGGTGCGAGGCAGGCGCGGACGCCTGCCTCGCGAGGGCGGGGGCTGGCACGGACTCCTTTCGCCACAATCAGACTTCCGTCGGGACGATGTACGGGGCGCGGTACTGTGGTTCGTTCAGCAACCGGTTTGCTTCGTCGTCGCCGAGGACTGTCTCCGTGTCAGGGTCAAACTTGAGTGGTCGGCCGACTTCATAGGACGTCCGAGCCAGCAGGCAGACGGCGGTCGACTTGCGGCCCTCATCAATATCCGCGCGCAGGTCACTCCATTTGCGACTGCGCACGGCCGCAATCCAGTTCTGGAAATGCGGTAGATCCTCCATGGGATGTCCTTCCGCAGCCGCGCTCGGGCCTGGTTTTCCGTCGGGACCCAGGAACGTGTAATAGCTGCTGTAGTCGGGGAAGATCATATAGCCTTCGGAGCCGAGAAAGATCGTTCCAACCGGAAAACCTGGTTGCACAAACGGATATTTGTCTCGAAATCCCGCTTCGCTGTTGGTATACCAGGAGCGGTGTTCATAGGTAACCAGCGGGTCCGCATCGCCGAACCGATACGTGATGGCCACGTGCGTTGGCGACGTGCGGTCGTCGTCATGGACGTATTTCCCACCCATGGCGTGAATCTCGGTTGGCAGCCGGTCAAGTTCGCGCCCCCAGCGGATGATGTCGATTTCGTGTACCGCCTGGTTGGCGAAGCAGCCGCTGCTAAGTTCCAGCAGCCAATACCAGCGCCGGTGCCAGAACTCGTTATAGGGACGACTCGGTTTTGGTCCCAGCCATTGGTCCCAATTTAGTCCAGGCGGAACTTCCGTGGGTTGAACACGTCCCAAGTTGCCACGCAACTTGTAGTCGATTCCACGCACCATGTACACTTTTCCGATCGCACCTTCCTTCAACTTCTGGATACCTTCCATGATGTTGGGGCTGGATCGATTTTGCGTGCCATGTTGCACCATGCACTCGTATTTCCGCGCGGCGGCAACCATTTGCCGTCCTTCGAACAGATTGTGCATGCCAGGTTTCTCGACGTAGACGTCTTTCTTGGCCTGGCAGGCCCAGATGGTCGACAACGCGTGCCAGCGATCTCCTAACGCATTACTGATGACGTCGATCGAATCGTCGTCGAACATGGCCTGCATGTCGTTGTACTTGACCAGCTTCTTCCCTTCGAGTTCGGGATAGAGCTTTGTGACGGTATCGAGTTTCGATTGGTCACAATCGCAGACGGCCACGATCTCGACGTTGTCGGCCTCCATTTGAATCAGCGCCGCAACGTGGGCTCGCATGCGGCCGCCCAGCCCCAAGAGACCGACTCGAATGCGATCGTTGGGGCTAAGACGGCTTCGACCCAAAGCTGGAGCGGCCATGCAGGCGGTGGCTACCGTGGCCGTTGTCTGAAGGAAGCCGCGACGATCTGTCCTGGACATGATGTACCTCCCAAAATGGCTTGGCTCTTTCGGGCCAAGGAATGCCGTTCCCGCCCTGTTGTCGATGCAGGTAACCGGGCCCATGGCGGATCTAACGATCTGGATTGTACCGTGGATGGAGTGTCAACACAAAGAAGTGCGAACGCTTGTTGCGTTGCCTGTCTCTCACGCTTACGATTGTCGATGGCTGAGAGGTCGTTGAACGGATCGTGTCCGCCGCCGAAGGCATTTTTGTGAGAAAGACCATGACAAGACAGAATCGATTTGCAGTGGGGGCACTGGCGATGGCACTTGTTTTCGTGCTGGAGCCAGTGGCTCAGGGAGATGAGACGCCGGTGCCGTTGATCACTACACAGGACACCGCTGGCAACCTGGCTGACTGGCAATTCTTTTGCGAAAAAGCCGGTGTCAGGTGTAGCGATGTGTGGCAGTTGGCCGACGGTGTATTGATCTGTAAGGGATCGCCCAAAGGTTATATTCGCACACAGAAGGACTACACGGACTTTGTGTTGCGGCTGCAGTGGCGCTGGCCGGGAGGCGAGAAGGCGGGAAATGGAGGTGTGCTGATTCGCACGACCGGCGGTGACAAGATCTGGCCGAAGAGCCTCGAAGCTCAGATCAATGCCGGACAGGCGGGTGACTTCTGGGGACTCGATGGGTACCGGCTGCAAGGGCCGGAAGACCGAACGAAATCTCTTGACCACGCAGAGTTTGGCAAGCTGACAAATGTCGCCCAGATGGGCGGTGTCGAGAAGCCGGCTGGCCAGTGGAATCAATACGAGATCGTGGCGGAGCGCGAAATCGTGATTTTGAAAATCAACGGCGAAGTCGTCAATAAAGCCACTCGCTGTGATGTGGTGCCGGGGAAGATCTGTTTGACCGCCGAAGGCGACGAGATTCACTTTCGCCACGTCGAGCTGATCGAGAAATGACAGGACCAAGAGAGGGCGCGAGGTGTGCACGGTTCTTGATCGCCTGTGATTTCCTGCCTGCCGACACCCATTTCTCTTATGGCGATAAGGTACTTGACGGTCGTGCCTCAGCGCGTCACCATCACTTGAGTCCGTGGTGGAGGAAAGAACGCCGCGTGTGGCACTGGTGTGGTTGCATTCCTGGGGATCCAGAGGGCCTATTGTCATGGCAAAAGGTACGCAGGTTTATTTGGCGGTCAACCTGGGGGCTTCCAGTGGCCGAGTTGTGGCGGGGGAATTCACCGGACAGCGGCTGAAGCTGGAGGAGGTCAGCCGTTTCGAGAATGGGGGCGTGCTGGCCAACGACCGGTTGTATTGGGATCTGCTCAACCAGTGGCGACATATTAAGGATGGCCTGCGGGCCGGCTGCGCCAAGTACGGTGAGCGGGTGATTTCCGTTGGCGTGGACACGTGGGGGGTCGATTTTGGCCTGTTGGATGCCCACAACGAACTGCTGGGCAACCCGGTCCATTACCGCGATCGACGCACCGAAGGGCTTCTGGACGCGGCATTTGAGATCGTCAGCCGCGAGGAGATCTTCGCTCACACCGGTTTGCAGTTCATGCAGTTCAACACGCTGTTCCAGCTGTTTGCCATGCGGCGCACCGCGTCGCCCATATTAGATGCCGCCCAATCGCTGTTAATGATCCCCGATCTGTATCACTGGTTGTTAAGTGGAGAGAAATCGAACGAGTACACGGATGCGACCACCACCCAGTTCTTTGATCCGCAACAAAACAATTGGGCTTTACCGCTGCTGGAACGGTTTGAGATCCCGACAGGCCTGCTCGGTCCGGTCTCCCAGCCCGGCACGCGGCTGGGGCCGATCCGGGCTTCGGTAGCCAGCGAGATTGGAGCGACCGGCATCCAGGTCGTGTTGCCGGGCAGCCACGACACTGCCAGTGCGGTGATGGCGGTACCGGCCAATAGTACGCCCGGCAGAAAGCCGCATTGGTGCTACATCAGCAGTGGCACATGGTCGCTGATGGGAGTGGAAGTCGGCGCTCCGGTGGTCACCGACAGATGTCGCGAGCTGAATTTCACGAACGAAGGAGGCGTTGGCGGGACGATTCGCCTGCTGAAGAACATCGCCGGACTCTGGTTGGTGCAGCAATGTCGATCCGTGTGGCAGCGTGAAGGACGCGAGTACGATTGGAGCCAGCTGACAAATGCGGCAAACGGGGCGGCACCGTTGGTATCGTTGGTCAACCCCGACGACGTAAGGTTCGTGGCGCCTGACAATATGCCCGAGACGTTAAAACAGTTTTGCCAGGAAACGGAGCAGCCGGTGCCGGAGAGTGACGGTGCGGTGATTCGCTGTGCTCTGGAGAGCCTGGCGATGCGTTACCGCATGGTTGTGCAATGGTTGGAGCAACTGATTGAGGGTCCGCTGGAAACGGTTCACATTGTGGGAGGTGGCACACAGAATGAATTGCTGTGCCAGATGACCGCGGATGCCTGCAATCGGCGCGTGGTCACGGGCCCGATCGAGGCGACGGCCATTGGAAACCTGATGATGCAGGCGGTTGCCAACGGCGACGTGGGTTCCATCGCCGAGGCCCGTGCCGTGATACGCGGCAGCTTCCCGATGAATGAATTCGTACCGACCGATCCCGACCCGTGGGACGAGGCATACGACCGCTTTGTGAAGCTTGTGAAATAGACTGCCGTCTCGCCTCGGAACGGCCTCATGTGGCTGCGGCGTCTCGCCGCGGTTGCTGCGGCAGGATGCCGCAGCCACCACCATGCGCGCACATGTTATCGACTAACACACTAATCCCATTCACTGATTTAGCGAACGGATCGTGACCATGATTAAGATCGGAATTGCCGGCGTTGGTTTCATGGGTTGGATACACTACCTGGCATATCAACGCGTTTCGGGTGCCAGGATCGCCGCGATCTGCGAGCAGAACCAAAAGCGGCTGGGAGGTGACTGGCGGGACATCCAGGGCAATTTCGGTCCGCGTGGTAAAATGGTTGATGTGTCGGGCATGATGCGATACGACAACTTGGACGACCTGGTCGCCGACGAGCGGATTGATGTCGTCGATATTTGTTTGCCCCCCTCGGCACATGCCGCCGCGGCAGTGAAAGCACTCAAGGCCGGTAAGCACGTGTTTTGCGAAAAACCGATGTCGTTGGCAGTTGCGGACTGCAAACGGATGGTGGTGGCCGCGGAAAAGGCGGGGCGTCAGATTCTGATTGGTCACGTCTTGCCGATGTATCCCGAATATGCTCACGCCCGCAAACTGATCCGTAGCGGGAAATATGGGAAGTTGATCGGCGGTTCTTTCAAACGTGTGATATCAGATCCGCTTTGGCTGAAAGACTTCTACGATCCGCAGGGGTGCGGCGGGCCGCTGCTTGATTTGCACATTCACGACGCGCATCTGATTCGATTTCTGTTCGGCATGCCGAAGTCGCTGATCAGTCAGGGACGCATGCGTGGTCAGGTGGTCGAATACTGCAATACGATCTTCGAATTCGAAGATCCGGGGCTGGCCGTAAACGCCACATCGGGAGTCATCAACCAGCAAGGCCGCTCGTTTACGCATGGGTTCGAGATCCATTTGGAAAAGGCCACGCTGTTATACGATTTGGCGGTGATAGGAGGCGAAGGGAAGTTGCTGATGCCTCTGACGGTGCTTGATTCGAGAGGCAAAGTGTTGACACCGGATCTGGGAGAGCATGACGAGATCTCTCCCTTTGTGGCCGAGATCAAGGAAATGCTGAAAGCCGTCCGCACAGGTGTACCCTCGCCCATTCTGGGTGGTGATCTGGCTCGCGACGCCATCCTTCTCGCGCACAAGCAGACCGAATCGGTAGTCAAGGGGCGGCGCGTGAAGGTCTAGCCACAGTGATACATCAACGGTGTGTCAGGCTCGTGGAAGATGCTGTTCGGTCATTACCGGCCGACCAACTCCGCAGCGACCGTGTGTGTTTGCGCGGGCAGGAGACGAGCGGGTGAAGATCCACAGCAGCCCGACCCTGCGTATTGCGGGACTGATCCGGCTAAGTCGTGTGGCGCGGCCTTGGCAGCTTCCGCCAGATCCGTGTAGGAACGCGTCCCATCCCCTGGACACTTGGCTGACTGACTCCCGTCGAGGTGGCGTCCGATCCGACAACTCGCTTCGTTCTTGCGCAGGTTGCCGGAAGAGGGACTCACGCAACGGCTGGGAGGACCGTTGTTTGACCTTCCGCGTCACGGCGCGTACGATTCCCGGACGCCCACAGGAATTCCGGCCCACGAGGGGCCCCGCGCAGTTGGAAGCGCGAGCAAGTCGAGCGATCTGCCGGCGGTACAAAGCGGCGAATCGCTGCAAAGAGAACGCTGCGATCCACTTGTAACGGTTACGGCAATTGGGTCGCCAAGGATGGGACTTGTTTTTTTGACCGTGGGCAAAACGCGTTCTATATTCCTTTTGGCCGACGCTCCGTTTCTCTCTGATCGGCCATTGAAACCCAAAGTGGTGTGAGGATCACGTGCGCGCAAATGGCATTCGCGCATGTTGGTTATGTCCGACCAGGCATCATGCAACGTGCCCGGCGCGCGGCTCACTCGCACTCTCCCGCCAAGTTACGATGGAACGAATCATGCGAACAGCTTTCTTATTGGCGCGACGGTGGACCTGTTACTTACTGCTGCTGGGGGTCTTTTTCGGTCCGACTTCGGCGTCCGCGCAAGTGCGCATCCCGGCGGCGGCACTCGTCGATCAACTGCCGATGGAAGACCTTATTCGGCAGGGCGAGGCACTGGAGCGAGACAGGCGGTGGGGCGAGGCGCTGACGCATTACGAAAATGCGCTGCGAAATCATCCCGATCGTCGAGAATTGCAGCATCGCCTGAACGTGGCCCGTACGCATCTTGACATCGCCCGCCGCTATTCAGACAGAAGCTATGTCAACGCGCTGGAACAGTTGACTGAGCAGCAGACGCTCGATCTGTATGCGGAAGTGTTGCTGAAGATTGAGACTTACCACGTCAACGATCCCAACTGGGGGCAACTCGTTTATCGTGGTGTACTGAACTTGCAGGTCGCTCCCACCGAACCTGCGTTTGCCGACAAGTTTCCACAACCGGTGTCGACCAGCCCGATTGACTCCTTTGTGGCCGATGTCCGGTCGATTACCGACTTCAACAAGATTCAAAACCGACATCAGGCCCGGGAGGCCGTGGCGGCCATTTCTCGACTTGCCGTTCGTGATTTGGGAGTGGCTCCCCAGGCCGCCGTGTTCGAGTTCACTTGTGCCGCGGCGTCGTCGCTGGATCCGTATTCGTCCTATCTCACGGGCGATCAACTTGATGAAGTGTTTTCACAGATTGAGGGGAACTTCGTTGGTCTGGGGATCGAGCTGAAAGCGGACAACGACGCGCTCTTGATCGTCAACGTGATTCCGGGTGGGCCGGCCGAACAGGCGGGGATCGTTGCTCAGGACCGCATCGTGGAGGTAGATGGCAAGACAACGCGCGAAGTGTCGACAGACGCGGCCGCGGATATGCTCAAAGGTCCGGAGCTGAGCCTGGTCGACATTGTAGTGCAGTCACCCGGCGGCAGGCTCAGATACCTGCAGGTGCAGCGCCGTCGCGTGGAGGTGCCGAGTGTGCAGGATGTGAAGATCCTGGATGGATCCAACGGCGTGGCCTACATGAAGCTGACCAGTTTTCAGAAAACTACCAGCCAGGATGTGGACAGTGCTCTGTGGTCCCTGCATCGGCAGGGCATGCGCAAGTTGATTGTCGATGTGCGGGGAAATCCCGGCGGATTGTTGAACGCCTCGGTCGAAGTGGCCGACAAATTTCTCACTGTCGGGACCATCGTTTCCACGCGTGGCCGCAGTACTCGGGAGGATTTCGACTACCAGGCGCACAATGTCGGCACGTGGCGCGTCCCCCTGATCGTGCTGATCGACGGTGATTCCGCCAGCGCCAGTGAGATCTTCGCCGGCGCCATCCGCGATCATCGGCGTGGAACGGTGGTCGGTCAGCGGAGCTACGGTAAAGGGAGCGTGCAAGGTATCTTTCCGCTCAGCCGCTACAAGTCGGGGATCCGACTCACCACCGCCAAGTTCTATTCGCCCAGCGGCCAGCCGATCAGCCATCGTGGCGTGACGCCCAATGTCGTGGTGCGGGCTCAGCCGACGCACGTCGCCGCTCGTCCCACCGACACGGGAGAGGTGCTTGAAACGGAGCTCGATTCAACGCTGCGGGCGGCGCTGGATGTCGCGCGCCATTCGGGAAGCAATCAGGTCCGTCGTCCTGAGTGATACCTGGCGGATTCGCAAGTGCCGCACCTGCTTTCGAACGGCGCTTTCCTTGCCTCCCATCCTTCACCTGCTTACCGGCCCAGTGCGCCGGCCCAGTGCGCGGCTCGCCAGAGCCGAGCTAACGCTGCGCAATTGCCGCATCGGCCCCGCCACCTGCTGGAGGCCCAACTACGGCGGGGTATACCTGCTTGGACTCCAAGCTGTTTGCTGGTAGAGTTCCAGGGTCTCAATCCGTGGCAAGCGATCGCGGCAGGGGCTGGAGGGCAGAACACGTGTGTGTCGTGCCAGTGCCCGCCCCGAGCCGGCTGTGGCACGCCAAAGATCATTCGGGTGCGTTTCGTGCTCCGCCTCGTCAGGAGTCGCCCGCAATGGTCACGTGGAAGCCAGGGCGCGATCTGCTCCAGTTTGCCATGGGTACATGTGGTGTGGTGACCGCCCGTGCGTCACGCGGATGGTGTCGGGCACTGCGTGAGACGTCGTAAGCCTATTGGGCGTTGATCCGTCGTGATTCACTTTCAGCAGGTCAATATCCTCGGACCATGTTTGCACGCCTGGCCCACCTAGTTACGCGCCGCTGGCTGTTGGTGGTTCTGCTGTGGCTCGTCGCCGTCGTCGGGGTGCGGGTAGCCGCGCCTCGCTGGGAGAGCATCACGGACGACGGTGATTTTGCCTATCTGCCGGCGAACATGCCAAGTGTGATTGGTGAGTATTGGATGACCGAGGCCTTCCCGCGCCAGCGTGGCCGGAGCCAGGTGGTGGTCGCCATAGCGCGGAGTGAAGCTCCGCAGACCAACGATGACATCCACGTCGCCTACGATGTGGCTCGTCGTCTCAAGAACCTGTTCGGCGCAGCTCGGCTGGCCGCCGCCCGACGACTCGCCAAGCAGGAAACCACGCTGCGTGGTCAGAATCAAGGGGACGAGCGAGACGATGTACACCGGCAATTTGAAAATGCGGTCCGAGAAGCAAATGACGCCTTACAGGACGCTCTGCTGCTGGACGAGCGGGTTGCCGACTACTGGGATGGCCGCATCGCGGAAGGGACGGCAGTTGCCGCGGTGCGTCCTCCGCGACTGGCACAAATCTATCACAATCTCGCGCTTCTTGAGGCGTTACAGGGTGACGTCGAGTCTGCCGCGAAGCACCGCATACTCGCGATCCAGCTCGATGCGACGCTCGCGGATGCGGGCGATCAGGTGGTGCCTCGCGGTGCGGACACATTGCCACTGGTGGACACGTGGACTTGGCGGGACAGCTATTTTGGCGACAAGCTTGTGAGCCGCGACAACTCTGTTCGGCTGGTCGTCCTGCAATTGACCAACGAATTCATGGCGGTCGATAACATTCGCGTGGTCCAGGAAATTGAAGCCGAGCTGAGGCCCGTGCGCGAACACTTGTTCGAGTGGACGGCCGATGGATTGTCTGTGATGCAATCGGGATCCGCTGCGGTGGGTGCCGATTTGCTGCGGGCAGCAGCCGACAGTATCAAGCATACGGAAATCTTCACGATCGTGCTCGTGATCGTGATTCTGACGCTCGTTTATCGATCACCCTTCCTGGTGGCGGTGCCCGTCGTTTCGATCCTCGTTTCCCTGCTTGTGTCGACCGGCCTGGTGGCACTGTTGACACAGCTGGGGGAAATCCGCGGGTTCGAATGGTGGACCCTGAAGGTCTTTTCGACCACGAAGATCTTCATTGTGGTCATCTTGTTCGGGGCCGGCACGGACTATTGTCTGTTCTTGATCGCTCGGTACAAGGAAGAGTTACAGGCGGGGTTGCCCCATGAGCAAGCTGTGTCTGCCGCGTTGACGCACGTCGGCGATGCCCTGGCAGCCAGCGCGTTAACCACCGTGCTGGGGCTGGGCATGATGTTCTTTGCCGAATTCGGCAAGTTCTGCTACAGCGGCCCGGTCATCGGTCTCTGCCTGGCGATTACCCTGATTACCTGTATGACTTTCACCCCTGCGATTTTGAGCGGTTTGGGGCCGCTGCTGTTCTGGCCATTTGGCGTGGCTCGACAGGAGAACCAGCTGACTGCCGGTGGGGGTGAGAGACCGAGCGGGGAAGATCGACGGCGCCGCACTTGGCGTCTGTGGCACTTCCTGGCACGTCACATTGTCGCGCGTCCCGGTTCGATTCTACTGGTCTGCGTGATCGCCATGCTGCCGCTGGCCATCTATGGGGTGTGGCACGGTAACGATGTCACGTACGACTTCCTCAGTGGCCTGCCGGCAAGATGTCCCAGTAGACTCGGGGCTGATATGTTGCGACGGCATTTCCCGGTTGGGGAAAGCGGGCCGGTTACCGTGCTGGTACGGAGAAAAGACGCCCGGTTTGAAACGCTGGAGGGTCGTGAACAGATCCGCCGTCTTTCGGATCAGCTTCATCTGCCTGGGGTGAAAACGGTGCGCAGTGCGGAAGATCCCCTCGGCGACTACGCTCCCGGTGAAAAGCCCGGAATTTTGAGCGAGCGGGGAAGGACGTTGCGCATCTTGCGAGCTCATCCTCGTACGAAAGCCATCTTCGTTGCCCAGCGGCCGGAGCTGGCGGGCAACGTCGCGCGGTTCGAACTCGTTCTGGATTATGATCCGTTTTCCTTGGACGCGATCAAAGTCGTTGACAATGTTGAGAAGACGTTGAGCGCATTGAGCGAAAGCCCCAGCTCGTTCTGGTCTGTGCGGCAGCTTTGCGTTGACTGGTACAACGGCGGCCATCCGTGATCTGCGAACCGTGACGCGGCGTGACAATATCCGCATCCAACTGCTGGTGGTTCTGGCGGTCCTGGTGGTTCTGCTGATCATTCTGCGGCGACCGGCCGTCTCGGTCTACATGATGTTAACGGTGCTCTTCAGTTATTACGTGACGATGGGGATCACAACCCTCGTCTTTGCGCTTGCCTATGGAGATGCCTACCAGGGCCTGGACTGGAAAGTCCCCTTGTTCCTGTTTGTGATCCTGGTCGCCGTCGGGCAAGACTACAACGTGTATCTGGCCACACGCGTATTTGAAGAACAGGCTCGCATTGGACCGTTTGCCGGATTGCGGTGCGCCGTGGTGCGAACCGGGGGCATCATCACCAGTTGTGGCGTGATTATGGCGGGTACATTTCTTTCCATGACCAGTGCCGCCTGGAGTGCCGTGGTGCCCACGTGGCTCAGTCCGTGGGTGGCCCCCACCTACGGTGCTCTGCAGAGCATCGTGGAGCTGGGCTTTGCGCTGGCTTTAGGCGTGTTGATCGACACGTTCGTGGTCCGTCCCATCCTGGTGCCCGCGTTCCTGGCGCTGATTTGTCGTTGGCAGTTTCGGCGTGGGGGGTGCTTATAAACTAGCCAGGGACTGCCTGCTCAGCGGGCATCTGGGAGCCTGCCGGGCCGGATTACGAGTCTGGCTGAATTGTCGCAAGTCGTTTTATGCTAGGGAATATCGCTGTTTTCTTTGGACTAGCGCCGACCGATTGGCGCTCGGATTGCATTAGAGATTAGGCTCGGACTGGGACCGCCATGGGCAGCGGGTCCGAGGAGCGATTTCACTACGAGAGAAAGCTTTTGGCCGAGTCTGACGCAGACGCACCTGGGTAGCAACGGGCCCTCCGAAGAGGCCGAGTGGCAGGCGAGGTGGAGTGATTGTGGGGCATGACCGTCATCGTAGCTGCCAGCGGAAGCTTTCGGCCGAAATCGCGACGTGATTGCTGTGTGGGTGGAGTGTCGGCAGGCGTAGTAACAAGCCGGCAAATTCAAATCCTTCTGGTCTTGTTGATTTCGAAAGGGGAGACAAAGTGACTCCAAAAGAAGTGTTGGCTCTGTGTCGTGAAAAGGATGTCAAGGCGGTGGACATGCGGTTTATGGATTTCCCGGGATTGTGGCAGCATTTCACAATCCCGGTTTCCAAGCTGGATGAAGATGTTTTTGAAGACGGTTTGGGGTTTGACGGGTCGAGCATCCGAGGTTGGCAAGGAATTCACGAAAGCGACATGCTCGTTGTTCCGCAGCCCGAAACGGCCTTTTTGGATCCTTTCACCGAGCTGCCTACGTTGGTGATGATCTGCAACATTCAGGATCCGATCACGCGGGAGGATTACTCGCGCGACCCGCGTAACGTGGCCCGCAAAGCGGTGAACCATCTGAAGAGTACGGGGATCGCCGACACGGCTTTCTTTGGTCCTGAAGCCGAGTTCTTTGTGTTTGACGATATTCGTTACGAGCAGAACGAACATGAAGCATTCTATCACATTGACAGCATTGAAGGTCAATGGAACCGGGGCCGCGAAGAGAACCCGAATCTCGGCTACAAGCTGCGTCACAAAGAAGGCTACTTCCCGGTGCCACCTGCAGACCAGCTGATGAACCTTCGTAACGAGATGATGCAAACGCTGATCGACTGCGGTCTCGACGTGGAATGCCAGCACCACGAGGTCGGCACAGCCGGGCAATCCGAAATCGACCTGAAGTTCGACAAGCTGGTCCAGATGGCGGATAAACTCTTGATGTACAAATACATCATCAAGAATGTGGCGACGCGGCATAACAAGTCTGTGACTTTCATGCCCAAGCCGATTTTCGGTGACAACGGTTCCGGTATGCACACGCACATCTCCTTGTGGAAGGAAGGCGAGCCGCTGTTCGCAGGCAGTTCGTATGCCGGCATGAGTGAGATGGCGATGCACGCCATCGGCGGTCTGCTGAGCTCACGCCTCCTCGATTCTCGCCTTCTCGAATCCGACTACCAACAGTTACAAGCGTTTGGTACCCGGCTTTGAAGCTCCAGTGAATCTGGCGTACTCGCAGCGCAACCGCTCGGCGTCGATCCGAATTCCGATGTACAGCCCCAGTCCGAAGGCCAAGCGGGTCGAGTTCCGCTGTCCAGATCCGAGCTGTAATCCGTACCTGGCTTTCGCGGCCATGTTGATGGCGGTGATCGATGGGATTCAAAACAAGATCAATCCTGGGGAACCGCTCGACAAGGACATTTACGACCTGCCCCCGGAAGAGGCGGCTGCCGTTCCGAAAACGCCTGCATCGCTTGACGCGGCGCTCGATGCCTTGGAAGCAGACCATGAGTTCCTGCTCAAGGGTGATGTCTTCACGGAGGACGTGATTGCGACCTGGATCAATTACAAGCGTAAGAACGAAGTCGATGCGATGCGCCTGCGACCGCATCCCTACGAGTTCTGCCTCTATTACGATATGTAAGATCTCAAACTGTAAATCACGCGGTCCATGTAGCCGGTAAAGCCGCATTTCTGTGGCTGGTTGCCCATCGGAAAGGTTCCGAGTGCACATCCGGCGTGGACTGGCAAAATCGCAGGCCTTTCCGGCCGTGGATCCGTTGGAACGGGCGGGAAGGCTTGCACTTTGAGTAAGATGAGGTAACGCCGGCAGGCAATACCTGCTGGCGTCAACACAAACAGATCAAGCAACCTCCCGCTTGGTCCCCTTGGCCGAGCCGGTACGCCACTACCGGCTCGGCCACTCTTTTGGTCGGGCCGCTGCCGCGGCTGGCTTGGTGAGGTATGGGCTGCCGGTCGCCCAAAGTGTGGTGTAGTGGACGGAAACTTGTCGCCGTTCACCGATTTGCGTGACATCGGTTCGTAGTCGTAAGACCAGCTTTTACCGGACTCGTGAACGGTTACGGAGACGTTACAGGACGGAATCACCGAGCAGGAGTTCCGCGATGCGGTCGGATGTAACCGGTGCAATGATGCCACGTTCGGTGATCAGCGCGGCAATCAGGTGGGCGGGGGTGACATCGAAGGCTGGGTTATAGACCTGCACGTTTTCCGGGGCGGTTCGCTTACCCATGCCGCACGTGATCTCGCCGGGATCGCGCTGTTCGATAGGAATTTTCTGCCCGTCGGCCAACGCCAGATCGAACGTTGAGCTGGGAGCGGCTACGTAGAAAGGGATGTTGTGTGCACGAGCCAGTAGTGCCACACCGTAGGTCCCAATCTTGTTGGCGGTATCCCCGTTGGCCGCGATCCGATCCGCACCCGTGATGACCGCCTGAACGCGTCCCTCGCGCATCACTTGAGCGGCCATTGAGTCGCAGATCAACGTCGTCTCGATGCCACGCTGCATCAATTCCCAAGTCGTGAGGCGCGCTCCCTGCAACAGGGGGCGAGTTTCGTCGGCGAAGACGCGCAGTCGCTTGCCTTGATCCTGGGCCGTATAGATGACGGACAATGCCGTGCCGTATTCGGATGTGGCCAGCGCACCGGCATTGCAGTGTGTCAATACGCCCATATCGTCCCGCAGCAGTGTCGCACCATGCCGTCCGATGGCGTGGCACATGGCGCGGTCTTCTTCATGGATGGCGCGGGCTTCATCCAGGAGGCGGGCGTGAATCTCGCTGGGCGTTTTCGTTCCGCTCAACTGCTGTGCCCGGTCGCGTAACCGCCGCAAGGCCCAGAAGAGATTCACGGCGGTAGGCCGACTGGACTGCAGATACAAGATGACCTGCTCCAAACGATCCATGAAAGCGGCAGGGTCCGCCCTCCTGGCCTCCTGCAAGCCCAACACGACACCATATGCTGCTGCGATTCCGATGGCCGGCGCCCCGCGCACCTTGAGTTGCTTGATGGCTTCCCAGACTTCGCCGACAGTCGTGCAGATGCACATCTGAAATTCAACCGGCAGGAGTGTCTGATCGATCAACACCAGTTGCCCGTCCGCTTCCCCCTCCCAGCGCAGTGTTTCCTGACCGCTATTGGCCATCGTTACGAATCGTCTCCTGCAAACGCGCGTCCTTCGCCGCGATCTTCTGCTCCAAGCCCTGCTTGAACTGGTCGAATTTCGTTGCCAGTTCCTGGTCGGCGAGCGACAGGATCTGCACCGCCAACAAACCGGCGTTCCGCGCCCCGCCCATGCCGACGGCCATTGTGGCGACCGGGACGTCACCAGGCATTTGTGCCATCGACAGCAGCGAATCGAGTCCTCCCAATTCGGCGGTGGGCACCGGTAGCCCAATCACCGGTAACGCCGTGTGCGCGGCCACGACTCCCGCCAGGTGTGCAGCACCGCCGGCTGCGGCGATCAATACCCGCAAACCACGTTCACGAGCGGTGCTGGCATATTTCTGGACGACGTCGGGTGTTCGGTGGGCACTCATCACTCGCACTTCACAACCAACACCGAATTCATCCA
Source organism: uncultured Planctomycetota bacterium (assembly GCA_963700575.1). Lineage (GTDB taxonomy): Bacteria > Planctomycetota > Planctomycetia > Pirellulales > Pirellulaceae > JAJRVM01. The sequence continues at coordinate 283,660 of CAVOYC010000028.1, forward strand.
AGGCCGCTTTGGCTGCCTTGATTTTGGGCCAGTCACTGTCGCTTCCCATCAAGATTCCGACACGCGGAACGGGTGTTTTGGCCATGGGTCATCTCCTCTATCAATAACGCTGCTGTTTTCCTGACACGGGCCGAGTAAGCGGTGCTCTCGCAGCCCAAGGCATGTCAACACTCCAGTGGCGAGCATTGTAGATCAAATGTATCGGCGACGGCCGCGTTGGTTATGCGACCCTGGTGAATATTTACCGCCGATGCGATCGGATAGTACTTCTGGGTCGCCCCGATCAGACCGAAATTGGCAATTTTTAACGCCCAGGGAAGCGTGACGTTACAGAGCGCAAACGTGCTGGTCCTGCCGACGGCTCCCGGCATGTTCGTCACACAGTAATGCACCACGTCTTCCTCAATAAATGTCGGATCGCTATGCGTTGTTGGCCGACTGGTCTCCACACTTCCGCCTTGATCAATGGCGACGTCAATGATCACGCTTCCCGGCTTCATCATGCGCAACTCTGGGCGACCGATCAGACAGGGTGCCTTGGCGCCGGGGATCAACACGGCGCCAACCACGAGGTCGGCCAATCTGAGTTCTTCTCGAATCACGTGCCGATCGCTGAACAGGACGTTGACGTTGGCCGGCATCACGTCGTCCAGATATCGCAGCCGGTCCAGATTGACGTCCAGAATGACCACATCGGCCTGGAAGCCCGCGGCAATCTTCGCGGCGTTGGCTCCCACGACACCCCCTCCGAGAATGGTGATGTGCGCCGGCGCGACGCCGGGAACACCTCCCAACAGAATTCCCCGTCCCATCTGCGGTCGCTCGAGATATTTCGCGCCTTCCTGAATGCTCATTCGCCCGGCCACTTCGCTCATCGGCGTCAACAGCGGCAGACGCCCGTTTTTGTCCTCGAGCGTCTCGTAAGCGATACAGGTGGCCCCCGATTGGATCATGGCGGTGGTCAATTCACGGTTCGCCGCGAAGTGAAAATAGGTGAATATTAGCTGCCGCTGGCGAAGCATAGGCCATTCCGTCGGTTGCGGCTCTTTGACCTTCACGACCATTTCCGCCCGTGCAAACACTTCCGCGGCCGAAGAGACTAACTCGGCCCCGGCCCGCAAGTAGTCATGGTCCGGCAACCCGGACCCCAATCCAGCTCCCGCTTCGACCAGTACCGAATGGCCGGCGCGGACCATTTCCTCGACACCCACCGGCAACATGGCCACACGATACTCGTCCCGCTTGATCTCTTTGGGAATTCCTAAGATCACGATACGTGCCTCTCCTGCAACAAGGCTCGAACATGACTCGAGACGCTGCATTTCAACAGAGGTGCTCCAATGTTGCAAGTATGGCAATCGACACGTATTCCGGACATCCCCGAAGACCTGGCGGCCATGAATCAGCTGCGGTGCCTGTATCAGGTCCTCCGAACTCGGGGCCGTGGGAGTTGGAGCGAAGATCGATTTCTCAGCTGCCATCAGGCGCATTCGCCTTCAGGCTGTCAACCAGCGCTCGGATAGCTCTGCTATGAGCGGCTACGCCAAGTAGGCGCGCGTATGCGTCCCGCCTCGACTTAGGAACGGTTCCACAATAACTTTGGCGTTTCCTACAGCGGGTGCCACTTTCCTGAGCGAGCGCACGAATCGCAACTATCACCACGAGTCGTCAATCGCGAGCGGAGCCAGTGCTGTCTGGGACTCGCTGGTACTCGATGATGCTTCGAGCCGTCACGAGCACTGGCTCCGCTCGTGGTAAGCGTTTCTCGTTGTTGGCAAAGTCTTCGGCGCTCGCTCAGGAAAGTGGCACCCATTCAATATACGGAAGTTATTTTTGAGTCATCCCTTAGTTCCGCAGCACCAGGAACAACGTGACGAGCAGGGCAACGCAGACGACGGTCAACGTAACCACGATCACCACGTTGCGCCCAGGCGAGCCTGCGCATCATATCGGCCTTACGAAGCGGCCGGTTATCAACGAATTCGAATGCGTTCTGCTGCGGGACCACCGGCAAACTACTGGCAGCCGCTTCGCTGGGGATACTGACTGGTTGAGCCAGTGAGGAGAACACGGAGTCCGCAGCCTTCCAATCGGCCCAGCCCTCCCGCCACACCAGGGAATCCGCGCTGACACGACCTTCGTCAAGCCATCGTCGCATAATTTCCGCGTCGGCGGGGCCATACTGACCGCCCGAAGGTGGACGCACGTACCACACAGCGTCCGGCGCATCGTTGATCGGGTCTGCACCGCGCGGGTGTGTTGCGGTCCCAGGTGCCGTCGCCGCGCTTTGCTGGCCGGCGGCAGGTCGGCTCGGCGAGCTGGTCGGGGCACCGGCCGTTCTTGTGGCAGCCGTGGCTCGGTCTGGACCGTCTTCCTCGGCCACTGCCGTTGAGGAGCCCTTGACGTGCGCTGCGCTGGAATCCCCTTGCTCGCTCGATTGGCTTTCGCGCGGGATACGAACTTTGGCACCGCAGTGCGGACAGACGCCTCGTTTGCCTGCCAAGAAGGCTTTGACGTGCAACTTCTTGTCACAGTCATGGCAGCGGAACTTGATACCCATAACACGATCCACAGTCGAAGAAACCGAGTTTCACTTACGGACGGCGCGTCACGGTCTTGCCCAGTCAACGGTTCCGCAAGCGATCGCGGCAACAAGGATCACACGTCAATTGCGTCCCTGAAACCGACGTCCACCTGCCTTCAGGACGGAATGTTGCCTGAGTCGCCAAAACTCAATTATACCGACAATTTTTCAGATGTGAAGTTTCCGAGTCACGCAGGTGCATGCCACGAGCAAGCAGCCTGGGGAACAGGCAAAGACCTGTGGACTCGTTCTCCCGCGTTAACCTGGCCGCCACCACGTTGGCAGCAGCCACCACCCTGCGGCAGCTCGCAACGGGGCCGGAACGCTCCACGATCCGCAGCCATCCTTGTGTCTCCCGACCGTGAAGACTATACCAACGTACCACCAGTTGGCCGATTGCGTCGGAGAATTCCCCGTCCCTTGTTTGATGAGTGTAAGGCGGTGTTATAACGATGAAAGAGACTTTGCGTGAAGACCGGATTGAAGGGGAAGACGGGCCCATCGAAATAGCGCTAGTTGGAGATTTGACCGAGAACGAATCTGATGTGTATGACAAAATGCTGGGCATCCCCGTAGGTTCGGAATGTGCGCTTTATATCAATTCTCCTGGTGGTAGTGCTTATAGCGCCATTTCGCTGATGACATTGATTCGGTTGCGGGACCTGAGAGTCACCGGAGTCGTAACGGGTGAATGCTCATCCGCCGCGCTGTGGCCCTTTGCGGCGTGCTCGCGTCGCGTCGTGACGCCCTATAGCGTCTTCCTGTTCCATCCGATGAAGTGGCAGAGCGAAGAGCATGTTCAGCTGGCGGAAGCCGCCGAATGGGCGCGTCACTTCAACGATCTGGAACATGACATGGATCGCTTGTTGGCGCAGTTGTTCGACTTGCCTTACGAACGGCTGCTGCAATGGATGCGACCGGGCCGATACGTGTCGGGATCCGAACTGGCGGAAGCCGGGTTGGCCCAGCTCGTGGAACTCGCGCCGTTGATCGTCCCTGAGTCGGCACGGCCGCGGAAATAGTCGCGACAACGACGCAGCTTCCCTTGGAACGGGCAGGTCGGCTTAAATGACACTTTGAGGGTGTGGATTCGCCCTTCAGGGAATTGCCCTTTTCCCAAGTCGTGGAAGCCTAGTAGCATGTTCGAGTCAGGATGTCCGGCAAGGGGCCGATAGTAATGGAGAGACCTCATGGACCGAGCTTTCTGGGTGTCTCACGCACTCGGCATCGTGTTGATGCTTGGTTTTAGTTCTGGCTGCGATCAGCCGCAAGTTCCGAAACAGCAACAGGGACTCGGATCGCTGCCTTACCTGCAACAGACGCATCACCCGGAGCTGCGCGCCGAATTGGATCGACTGATCGCCGAGCAGGCGACTCCGGAACTGCTTGAGCCATCCGCGTCGCAGAGCCACAAGAGCGGGGCGTCGTCCAATTCCGTTAAAAGTGTGGATGATGAATTGGGTGAAATACTCGCCCCCCAGGCGCTGCGTTTGACGCTGCAGCGCGTGAAGCGTTGCTATCCGCAAGGCAAGTTTCAGTTTGATCCCGTAGACCTGGAGAAAGCGCGGGAAGTACTCCAGCAGTTCTCTCCCCAACTGCGCCAATATCGAGCGGTACTGCGGCGCGACGGTTTTCAATTCCACGTCTGTTTGTTGGATGGACTGCTGGCCGATCTCGCGGCGCTCGATCATGCCGAGGTAGCCCATCGCCTGGAGGGTCTCGAGGCGGCCGATCTGCTCGCTACAGGCAAACTGGAAGAGACGCTGTTGCCGCTACGCAACATGCTGTTGATCGATTCCCGCCTGTCTCTGGTCCCCCATGTCACGGCTCGGCTCGCTGCCGCGCTGCGGCGTCGGGAGGCACTCGATCTGGTCGCCGCAATCGTCCAACATCCCAGGTGCACGATCGATCTCCAACGCGAATTACTGGCGATTTTGGAGTCGCAATTCATCGACTGGTCGCCGGACGCGAAGGCCTGGTTAGGCGATCGGGCTTTGGGGCTGCATGCGTACGAGATGGTGCGCGACGGTCAGTTGTTAAGCATTCTGACCGAACAAGAGCTGCAGAACCTGCAACAAGAAAGAAGACTTAACGCCTTTACGAAGGCGGTGCTGACTTCGTTGGACGAAGACGAATGGTTTTATCTCTCCACCATGCGCCGCCTGATTGACAGTTGCGACGAGCCGTACTTCGAGCGTGCGGCCGTGTTGCAGGGGACCAACGAAGAGCTCGAGAAACTGAGTGATACGCCACGCTATCCGCTGTTTGCCGCCACCGTATTGCTAGGCAATGTTGCGGCCGGCCAAAGAGAGCAGGCCTTGGATCGTGCGCGGTGCGAGGCCTGGGTCGTCGCACTCACCATGGCAACCCTGGGCCGTGTCGATCCTATGCCTGTCAGCCCGGTAACGGGCCGGCCTTTCGAACTGGTGCGGGACTTCGCGACGGTCGGGGTGCAGATGATCGGCGGAGGTCCTGACGAAACGCCTGTTGTGGTTCCTTTGCATGAGGCACAATAGGAGTTTGGTTAGCGGTAATTCTCATGGCAGTCGGTACAAGAGCGGCTCAATTCTGACATGGCCTGGCGAGCCGCCTCTTGGTCCTTGGCTTTCGCTGCCTGGGTTAGTTTCACTCCCCCTTGCTTGAGCAACGTGGCAAATTCTCGATACTCCTCGTCATCGGCATCATCCATTCCCTCGCTCAACAACACAGCGCCAATCGCCGCGGCAATTTCCGCTTCATGCTGCACTTCGTCACTTCTTGCTTGAAACTCGGTGGCATTGCTGGTCCAGGACTTCAGGTTGGATTCAAAGCGTGATTCCAGGAGCTGCATGAGCGGGGAACGTTCGACGATAACATCCCACGACACTCCCTCATTAACGTCCCCTTGCAATCTCGAACCACGTACCAGGTCATCCAGGTCTTGTTTACGCTGTTTCGACTCGTTGTAGACCTGAATCGAGCCACCGGCCTTCAAGTTGAAAGCCGTTCGCGAGAACAAGTCTCGGGCGATCGGGGCGCTTTCTTGCCAACGGACCTCCCCGTCGTATTGGCCGATAATCGCAAAGAGCATTGCTAATAGCGAAAAGTCGAGGCGAGCGCCCTTGTGTCCGAGTCCCGCAAAGCTGCTGGGCGTCGTGACGATGCGATCGACGTCCAATTTCAGAGACTTGATCTCGTCCTCCAGAGTGACGTTGGAAATGACTCGTGACCAGGACTTCGCATCTGCCTCCGATGCGGCCGCCCTCGGAGATGGTTCCTCGAGGCCTAATGAGTCGGAAGGTCTGCTCGGCGTGTTACGGGGGCGGTCACCCACCAGGAACTGGAAGACATCCTCGAAGAAGACCCGCGCCGCTTCTTCACGACTGAATGCTGGTGGTTGGGCGCGGGGAACTGCGCCCGGTCGCTGTTTGGGCGATTCCGACGAGCGAGAACAAGATGCAAGCTGGCAGCATTGTTGCCAGCACCACGATACGATTCATGGTCTACTATCTCCGTTGGAACGATCACCCAGGTTGCTTTGATTATTGGCTCTGCGGCAAAGGCAGGCAAGCCACGCCGGCCGTGGTCAGCGGGAGTCCTTCGGGATCTTGCCGCGGTCTGGTAAACTCCCTAGTGAGCGTGTCGAAATCACGCTCAGCGCGCATCGACTCAGACCAGCTCGGCCCTGGGGGAGCGATGCGCGGTGCGCGGAGCGAGGCGTCGAATGGAAAGTCCTGCAGTGGCAGAATGGCGGTCTTTCGAAACTGATTGACGAGAAATTCATGAGTCCCGGGCGGAAAACGAATCGACGTCAATTCCTCCAAGGCCAAGCCGCGGTCGATGCCCTGCAAGATCTGCAATGCAGTGCCGAGGCGGAGGACGGCCGCGAGGCATTGCCCGGGCCAAACGCCTGGGGACGCGACGCGAGGGCTGAATACCTTGTGCAGGTGGGACGCCGCGCGATGGCGTGCGACTTTCAGGTCTTCTTGAATCCGGGCCAATATCCGGGCGCTGTCGAAGCGGCCGTCGAATCGCTCGATCTGATCGAAGCGTTGGAAGAGCAGCTGACTGTCTATCGCGAGCAGAGCGAGATCATGCGGATCAATCGGTCCGCTGCGCAACAGGCGGTGGAAGTGGAGCCGCGATTATTTGAATTGCTTCACCAGTGCGTGATGTGGAGCGAAGCGACAGGGGGCGGATTCGACATCACCGCCGGTCCGCTGGTCAAGCTGTGGGGTTTCTATACGCGGCAAGGCCGATTTCCCGAGCCAGACGAGATCGAGGCGGTCATCCGTTCGATCGGAAGTCGGTTCCTGCGCTTCGACCGCGAGCAAATGACGATTCGATTCGCCCGCCCCGGCATGGATTTGAATCTGGGGAGTGTGGGCAAAGGCTATGCGCTAGACCGGTGTGCGGAGGTGTTGGAGGCTGCCGGCGTCTGGGACTACATGATCCATGGTGGCCAAAGCAGCATCCTGGCACGCGGCGGACGCAGCCAACAGGATGGTTCCGCTCCCTGGGTCGTCGCGCTGCGACATCCACTTCGCCCAGAACGACGCCTGGCCGAACTGCAACTGCGAGACCAGGGGCTGGGGACATCGGGATCGGGGCAACAGTTTTTCTATCATCGCGGACGTCGCTATGGGCACGTGCTCGATCCGCGCACGGGCCGCCCGGCAGAAGGTGTGCTTTCCGCGACCGTACTGGCCCCGTCGGCCGCCATGGCGGATGCGATGGCCACCAGTTTTTTTGTGCTCGGCGTGGATGTTGCGCGAGCCTTTTGTGAGCGTCACCCGGAACTGGCCGTGGTCTTCGTATTGCCCGCGGCGCGCAAGGGTACCGTGGCGATCGAAACGATCGGCCTGGATGATGGGGGACGGGACGGGGAACTGAGGGTGCTGGATGAGTGACAAGTAAATGACATACATTGACGGACGACTTTCGGCGGCCACGACCGCCGAAGTCTGTTAGGTGCGACGGTGACTGGCAGGCGGCGACGGACGGCCTCAGGCCAGGAAAGTGCCAGAAGACGAATCGTCATTGTCGGTAGTTGGTATCCGCCCGCTCCTACCCCACGAAAGAGTCGCAGATGCTTGTCACGCGAGACAGATTTCGGAAAAAAACGTCGATTTGCCGCAATTCCGCCAGAAATCGACCTGCCACGGAACTGGACTTTCCGATAACATCTTCGGACTTTGGTGGCGCAGGCTTACAGGTCGGCCAGGCCGCCAACCATTGCGATCTGCCATGGCGTGGGCTGTGGTTCGCATCGACTGGTTGCCTGCTTCGCAACGGGCCCGACGATCAGGATGAATCTTCGCGCCGCGAGTCGTCCCCCTCGCCATCGACGCTTCCGTCCAAGAGGAGCACGAACCACAGCTGATGAAGCAACGGTTCCGGGCATGTTTGTTCCGTTGCACGGTGCTGAGTAGGGCCCGTCTCAAGCGGTTTCCTCCAGTTGTGGTTCCCAGCCATGGCAGAGGTGAAGCGATGTGGCGACGGACCATGCTGATCGTTGCGGTTGGAATTACGCTTGCGACTCGCGATACCTCGGACGCGCAGCAGCGCGGTCAGGAATGCGATGGATCGGAATTGCTCATTTCCGGTCTGAACTGGGTTCGTTTTGACGTTGCGATGGGACGCGTCATGGCAACCTCGAATCGGACCAAGCAGGATCGACAACGTGCCCGGCGCGATCTTCCCGACGGCGGTTCGGAATGCCTGACCGTAACGATTGATCGTGGTCTCATCTCGCTTCACTACTGCCTGGAAAACGACTCCCGGCAATTGACGATCTGCGTGGTCCGCCGCGACGACATGGAAATCCGCTGGACGCGGAAGCAGACGGATGGTGAACCGGTCACTGCCGTCTATACCCAGTCCCGCGTTGGCGACGTCTCGATGGTGGTCTGCGGGGCGGAGCAGACCGAGCAAGTCTATCGGGCTTCGAGCCTGTGGCATCTGGCCATCGCGCACCCCGACGTCTGCGAGTCTCACCTGGTCGGCGCCCTTCAATCACTCCGTCCCGACTGGCAGCTATTGGATGACGCGCGAGCCATACGCACCAGTTTGTTTCACTCCCCGTTGCGGCAAGCCACAACTTCGTTGAGCGAAGTGAGATTGCTGGTCATGCAGCTGGCCGACCCGGATTTCCGCGTCCGCCAACGTGCCGACCGCGAAATCCAGTCGCGCGGGCGCTGTGTGCTGGCCGTGTTAAATGAGCTGGATCTGCAGGACCTGGATGCCGAACAGAGGTTGCGGATTGCGGGGATTCGCCGCGCCATTGAAGCGGACCACGTTGACACGCCCGACCGCGTTGCCGCCTGGCTGATCAACGACAAACGGGTGTGGCTTGCTCTGTTGAACGATGACGATTCTCGGCGTCGCCACGTCGCACGCCAGCAACTGGCACGGATCTGCGAGCATTCCATCGATTTTGATCCCGCCGCGACACGAACCGAGCGTGCAGAGCAGATTGCTGTGCTACACACCCAGCTGCTACGTCGCTGAGCCAGCTCTGTCGCTGTGGTTCGCGTCAGTCCCACCACCATGCGTCACGAGGCAGCCGCGACGCGTCGGGAGCGGCGGAACCGCGGGCCGCATCCATCAGGCCGTAGTCGTCGACCTTGATGGACTGCGATTCAACCAGGCTACCGGTATCCACGGACACGCCACCACTCACACCGACGACGAACCGAGAATCGCTCACATCAATCGAATTTACGACACTTTCCACCTCCCGCGGTGCCGGCCCCAACGCCACCTGATAGGCCTGGGCGTCGCCAAAGTGTGTCATGTGCCAATTGACTTGTCCGGGCAAATCCTCGGACCGCATGATGGCACTGACCAGTGCCAGGTCAAAAACGTTTCGCAGCTCGGCATACACGGGATATTTTTCCGCCAGCGTATCAAAGTGCCCTGTGAAACTGTGGGCGAACTCGGCGGTCAGGGGTTCCGATTTTCCGGTGTGGATGCGGTCCCCTTTTTCCGTCAGCAATTCGGTTTCGCTCAAGACTTTGACACCAGGTCCGTCCAACTGAAATGCGTCGCGGTTCGCACTGGTAAGTACGCCCTCATAATTGAGCGTAAACCACCAGCGCAGGACATTCATCGGAGGCTGTGCCCTGGGTGACGTGCGCTTGAACGTGTCAAGATAACTGTCTACTCCCAGCGTTCCGTCTTCCAACCCCATGCCGACCAGCTTCATGTGATAATCCGCCTCGACCAGGATCCGCGCGGCGTGTGTGCCGGCGTCGATTCCCCACACTTCAATGTCCTGTTTTCCCAGGGCGTCACGCAACTCGTCGACCCATTTAGCACGCCGATGGCGCCGAACCGGTTTACCTTGCCACGCGTCGGCGAATGATTTGGCAGCTGCCAGATTCTCCGGTCTTGGCTTGATGGCGCATCCCAGACGCCCGCCGTGCTGAAATGCATTTCGTAGAACGGTCACCAGGTCGTCCAACTGCAGAACCGGCGCGAGCGTGTCGACGTTCACGACGCGACCCTCGGCATCCGTGCGCCATGGTCCGGCCGGGCCCGCTAAAACGATGTCTTCCCTGTCGGGGTAGACGAACAGATACTTGATGCGATAGATCCCTGCCAGCATCCGCATCGCTTCATCAGGCGAAAGGCCGAAAGCCTCACGCAGTTGAATCTGGCGTTCCAGGCGAATCAGAGATACCTTGCGGAGTCCCGAGCTACGCTCCACCGTTCGATTTCCAGAATCTTCCCGAGCTCCCTGTCGCGCTCCTGCCAACCATGGCGTGTGCCGCGCCGGCGCCAACCGTTTCATCACGCCGGATGTGTCCACGTAGACTCCGGTGGGAAACGGTTCGATCGCTCCGGCGCCCCCCACTTCATCCCACGTGTCGGGCGCGATGGTCGAAGTGATGAGCTCGATCAAAGTGTCGAAATCCGCGTAGGCAGCACCGCCGCTCGCGCCGATCGGTCGCCCGTTCATCTCGCGCACGACCTGACTTCGCGTGACGTCGCTCTGCAGGTCCAGCAACGTGGACATCGAGGCGCGGCGAGCGCCGATGTCAGCCTGGGCCATGGCCACACGCCCGAGCCAACGGTCACGTAGCGCATCATCCTGGATCGCTTGGGCTGTGCTGAGTGCGGGGCCGAATTCGCCCGCCTTCAAGTAAGAAGATATCGCCTCGACTGGTTCCTCGCCCACGGCGAGCGAAGTTGAGCCCACCACAACCCACACCAGAGCCAGACAACGAAAACGGAACCGTCTCAAGCAAACGAGAATAGACTCTGCCACAATGTAATCCTCTGTTCCCGACGTGCGTCTCGCTTCCTCGTGCGCACGCCACACCATCGGCCTGCCGTCGCACAGCCGAGCAAGGCGCAAACCGTTGCCCCGTCGGAGAAGCTGTCGCGGTAAACGACCTACCGTGTGAAGTGACGATTCGATGGACGAGCGCCGGCCCTTTTAGTTCAAGCCCCTGGACTTCGTTTAACTTGCCACATACCCCATTGAACTGTCAAGCAAAAGCTTTTTGAGTGGGACCCTCTGAAGACGGGTTACCTGCCACATCACGGGCCGCCCACGCGAGTCGTCTCGGCTCGCAAGACGGACCCACGGACGAACGGCGAGTGAGTTCTGAATCACGAAGAAACGTGACGCGACGACCACCGGTGTCAAAGACTCAGGTGTCGGCAAGGGGGGCGTCACACTTTGGAGATCTCCCCACAACCGCCAAACGTGTGCGTCATACGAACTTCTCGCCTTCCGGCGGCCTAACGCTTCGGATGCGCTCGGCGTACCTCCTCGTTCAACTGGTCCAATCGTCTGCTGAGTTCGTCCAGACGCTCGTGAATGAGTCTGAATTCGTGGTGGATTCCTTCCACGAGCCCGGCGTGCGGATCTTCCCCATGTTCAGCCGGGACGCGCAAGGTCCGTGCGATGTCTTCGGCCTCACCCTGTAGTCGTTGGACGAGGTCGTGCATGCCGATGGCAGCGAGATTTTCGGCGGCGGCTCGTAAATGATGCATCCGCTGCTCCAGCTCCTCACGCTCCTCCGGGCCGACGCGACGTGGCTCGTGCTCGCGGCCCACTTCCTCTCGTTGCCGGCGTTCGTGGCTCTCCATCGCACGTTGTTCTGCCTCGCGGCGTTCCTCTTCGGCGCGTGCCGTCTCGCGTCGGGCCTCTGGCGCCGCCCTTCTGTTTTGTGCGACGGCTTCACGTTCACGTGCTCTTGACATTTCACGAAGCTGGTTCGTCAGTTGCTCGGCCCGCTCGTGCTTGCCCTGCTCATGCAATTCCGCAATCTCGCGATCCAACTTCTGCACGCGCTGTTCGAATTCCCACTGCTCCGCTTCCACGTCGATGGGCTCGCGTTCAGCGCGTTGGCGTTCCTTCACCGCGACCTTCTTGCGACCGGCTTCGCGCTGTTCTGCCACTTCGCGGCGTGACTCCAGCATGCGCTTCAATTGGGCCGCCATACGCTCCGCGATCTCCGGTTGACCTTCTTGACGCAGCTTCTGGATCGTCCTCTCCATCGCTTCGATTTGCCGCCTGGCGAGGGCTTCCGCTTGCTCGACGCGCCGCTCGACCGCCGCTTCTGCTCGCTCGCCGACTTGACGCATCTTACGGCGAGCGAAATTGCGCGTCATTTCGCGGATCTCGTTTTCAAGTCGTTCGGCGAGTTCACGCTTTCCGGCGTCGATTGCCTCGGCCAGCTGTTCCTTCAACTCCTGGATGCGACCAGCCAACTCCTGGCCGGGACCGCTCGCATATTCCTGCACGATTTGTTCGGCTCGCTCGCGGAGCTCACGTGCCTCCCTCTCCAGACGCTCGGCCGCTTCTTGTTTTCCTTGCTGAAACAGTTCACTCGCTTCGCGCATGATGCTCTCGCGCGGGCTCGCAGTTCATCAGCCTCTCTTTCGTCCGCCACTGTCGTCCGGGACATGGCCATGACAGAGACCAGCACCCCGAACCATACACAGAATTTTCGGAACATCGCGTCACCTCCCTCGGCCTGGTAAAGACGTGCCACCACCCCATACGGTTGAGCATGGGCGCAGCGCGAGTCGGTGTCAAGCCGCGAGATAGGGTTTCGGACAGGTCGTGGCTCGGCTCTCCCAAGCTGAGTCTTCACGGATGCTGCCGTGGTGACCTGCTGGCTTCGCGCGAAGGGCCGCCGCAAGGACCCCCTTTGTGGTAGAGAAGTCCGCCACGATGAGAATGGCGTGCCGTCTGCTCTACCCCGTATCCACTAGCAGTCCATTTCCAGGGCGGTTTGGCGAGCCATACCGCGCAGTTTTTCGATGGCGCGAATTTCCAGCTGGCGAATGCGTTCACGCGACAGGCCGAGCTGGTCGGCCAAAGACTGAAGCGTCACTTTCTCCGGGGCCTGAGTCAGGCCGAAGCGCGATCTGACAATCGTCTGTTCGCGCGAATCGAGTTGCCGGATCCACTTGGTAATGCGTGTGATACGATCCGTGTATTCACGTTCCCGACGACGAGGGTTCTCCGATTCGGAGGCGGCGATACCGTCGGTTGCCACGTATTCTCGCGTTGCCTGCCGCATCTTGTGCTGCCGCGAGATGTAGCGGTTCAGGTTATGGCGGATCGCGTTGGTTGCGTAGGTACTGAAACGATAGCCCCGCTCGACATCGAAGATCTCAACACAACGCAGTAAGGTCAAATGAGCTTCCGAGAGTAACTCGTCCACGCGGAATTCGCTGTTCGCATACTGCCGAGCCACGGATGCCGCCAGCTTGGAGAACACCTGCACCAGATAGTTGCGAAGACGAGTCGAATCGTCCAGCAATCGTTCGATGGCGTCTAACGTGTCGGGAGGGCAGTAATCCCTGGTGATCACCTGCCGCATGCGGTCCGCGCGATGCTTGAGGTAGTTCATGCGACGAAACAAAGCCGCTTCCTCGTCCGCCGTCAGGCGTCGTGGTTCCGGCGCCGTGTCACAATGTTGCTCCCGCTCCGAAATCCGCGACCAGTCACCAACAATGTACTCGATGCGCTGATCCAGCGTCTGCTGCACTCGCTTCTGGCTCACATGCTTCCACCGATAGCCGTCGGTGTAGCCAATGTCCGGGGCGGGGGTCTTCGTCCGCCGTGCTGTCGGTTCCCTCAGCGTGGCAGTTGCCATAACGTTTGTCCTCGCATCTGAAGCAGTAGCAGGAAAGAGGGGAAAGCCCGGCATCAGCTCGTCACGCTACAGTTGAGTTGTTGGTGCACACTTCCCCTCTCGCTTTCATTGCCACATAACTAACTTATTTAAATGTATAAAATGTGATAAGTCGCTCCGCGAGTCAACTCCATACGCCTGCAGGTCACCCATTTTTAACAAGAAACCGGCAAAACAGTTCTATAGAGGGGTTTGTATTGTCGGCCCAGTGGTTGGGCGGGGCTTCGGACCTGCCAAAGCGCCATCGACAATCGCCGTTCACTTCGGCCAACCCGCGTTTATCGGCGCAGCAGAACAGCAAAGCGAGCACGACGAAATTGTCCAGGTCCGTTCCGTCCCCCCGAGAGGCACGCTGCTGCTGCAGAGTTGATCGGCCAGTGAAGACCCGCCAACGTGCTGCGCGAGCTTGACCCACCCGACGTGAATCATCCGGGTGAGATCTCCAGATGGGCGAGGGCCTGTAAGAATGCTTCCAGAGATTCGTCACCCCACAATACGAATCGCACGACGTGCGGCTGTTGGCGTTGGTGAAGGTGTTGAGCGACGGTGTTGAGCGCGACCTTCGCGGCCAACGGCAGCGGATAACGGTAGGCGCCGGTGCTGAGCGACGGAAATGCCATACTCTCGCAGCCATGCTCCACAGCCAATTCCAGGCAGCGGAGATAGGCGCTCGCCAGTAACTCTGCCTCCTGGTGCCGACCTCCATTCCAAACGGGTCCCACGGCGTGAATCACGTAATTGGCGAGCAGATCACCAGCGGGAGTCATCACCGCTGATCCGGTGGGACATCCCTCGGGGAAGAGCTTGTTGGTCGCCTCCATGATGCTCGGTCCTCCGCGGCGGTGCACGGCGCCGTCCACACCCCCACCGCCCGCAAGACGGGAATTTGCTGCATTGACGATGACATCCACGTCCTGATCCGTGATGTCACCAAGCACCAGTTCCAACCGCGCCGTGCCAATGGTTACCTGCATCGACCAAGCCCCCCTTTTTGCTGCGGCCCTGCCGAAAAACGTGTTGTGGGGACTGGGTAGATTATCTATTTTTTCTCTTTTTCGTGTTTTCGCGCGAACTTCTGCTTGACGCGAGCACCGTGTTTCGGCACAATCCCCCCCGGCGCACTGCGGCAAGGCTCGACGTCTGGCTGTTTCGCAGCTGTTGATACTTCGCGGCGGCTTCCCGATCCAGATGCCCTTTGGGAGAACCGGTCCTATGCGATCGCGACTGAGCATCATCCTAATGATTTTCCTAGCGATGGCCACGCCGGGTTGGGGGCGGGATATCTACGTCAACAACGTTGCTGGCGACGATGGCAATGATGGCAGCGCTCCCGACGCGGTAGGTGATGGTGTTGGGCCGTACCGCACCATATCGCGCGCCCTCAGGATCACGCACAAAGGAGATCGCCTGATCCTGGTGAACACGGGCACGGTGTATCGCGAGAGCATCACGCTGCAGGGTGCTCGCCAAAGCGGGTTACGACAGACACCGTTCGAGTTGGTTGGCAACGGCGTGGTGCTTGACGGCACGGTCCGCGTTCCCAGCGATGCCTGGTCGCACTATGAAGGCCAAGTCTTTCGCTATCGTCCGCCGAAGACGAGTTTCCAGATGCTGTATCTTGGCGACAGGCCTGCCCAGCGATGTAAGGTGTCGGAGCGTGAGGAGATCAAGAACCTCGAGCCACTCGAGTGGTGTCTGTTCGATCGTTACCTCTATTTTTGTGTCGAACAAGACCGATTGCCGCAGACCTACGACCTGGCTTTCACCGATTTACAGGTGGGTATCACGTTGTACGAAGTGCGCGACGTGATTATCCGGGATCTGGTGATTCAAGGTTTTCAATTGGACGGGGTCAACGCTCATGACGGGGTTTATCGCGCCACGTTGACGGGATTGAATTGCCGAGGCAACGGCCGCAGCGGCATCTCGATTGGCGGCGCCTCACGCGTGACGGTCGAGTCGTGTCTGGTGGGCAACAACGGTGTGGCCCAAGTCCGCACGGAAGGAGCTTGCCACGCCCAATTGGTGGGCTGCGATCTGTTGGACAACACGGCCCCCAAAATCGTGCGAGATGGCGGCGAGGTCGTGGTCAATCAGTGACAATCCGCGCGGCGAATGCCTGACCGCGAACCAGAATTCCATCACGGCTCGCTCGTTGACAGCGGCTCCGCTTCGCTCGGCTCATCCTCTTTGCTGTGCTCAACATCGTCCAGTAATTGCCGCATCTCACCGCGACTGGACCAATAGATCAGCATGCCGATGGCGGCCACCAGAATCGTCATCAAACGGTAGACCAGGGCGACAAGCACTCCAGATACATCAATGTCGGTCGCGGCAGGAACGATACGGTACAGCTCTCGAATGGCGAATTCGAAGGCTCCCAGGCCACCGGGCAGGAATGGCACGGCGCCGGCCACCGCCCCGAGCGGCACGATGATCAGATGTTCCCTCAGAGTCGGGACATGTTGGAACAGGGCGGTGGCGGTCAGGAACAGTGCCAGCGCGAACAACGTGTGTGTGCCAAGGCTCATCAGCAGCGCTACCGCGACGGTGGGCCAGCGTTTACGGTAAATGCGCACGGCCGTAATCAGTTTTCCCAGCGTGTTCCCGATTTTGGGCAGCCCGGTCAGAAATTCCGAGACGGCCCCGCTGGTGAAACCAGGTACCAGGAGCATCAGGATGCCGATACCTCCGGCGCCGGTTACGATGATCGTCGCGTTGGCCAATGTCCTGAGTTCTGGCGTCGCATTAGGGACGCCGCTGACCAGAATCACACCGCTGGTCAGCAGCAATAGTGCATAAAGCCCAATCATGCGATCGACAACCACGGTGGCCACCGCTTCGGCACGACGTCCCGGCTGTTCGCGGGCGATAAAGAAGGCCTTGAACAGATCGCCCCCCACGGAACCCGCTGAAATGAAGTTGAACAGATAGCCGAGAAACCCGAGCCGAAAGGCGTCGATCAATCGGAATCGCAGCCGCAGTGCACGCACCAGCAGGTGCCAACGAATGAAGGTCAGGGAGACGGCAGCAAACACCAGCAGCGACGCCGTGGCCAACAGGGGCCAATTCTTCGGCCGCTCCCGCAGCTCGCGATACTGCTCCGGTGGTACATTGGAAAGCAGCCAGGCGATGATGGCGATGGGCACGCCGAACTTCAAGATGGTGAGCAGCGTCTTTTTCAATGCCGTCTTTTTCGATGCCGATGCTATCTTCATATCCGCGAGCCGTCGATATGTGCCGTTGATGGTCTTTGTCCGGGAAACCACTCGCGTGGGGGTGAGGAAGGCCGGCGCCGTCCTTGACACTCGTCAGATACGCTGTTAATGTTCCAGTCTCTGTGGTCCTTTGTGTTCGCTGAACACCATACGTTTTTCCCGCTGTGGCGGGAAGACGCCATGCGGGGCTCCATTTGGGGGATTAGCTCAGTTGGGAGAGCGCTTGAATGGCATTCAAGAGGTCGAGGGTTCGATTCCCTTATCCTCCACTTGTATGGTGCACAGAGCGGCGCAATAAGCAGCGAAACCCTCGGTAAACCGAGGGTTTCCTCGTTTCTTGGAAAGCGGCCGTCAGGCCATGGCGTTCACGAAACCGTCCACCGGAATGCCGGCTGAGCGGATTAGACTGCGCAGCGTCCCCTTCGCGACTTCCTTGTGATTGGGAACAGACAATGTAGCTGGATGATCTTCCCGCACCAAAATCATGTGGTTGCCAATCTGACGAACCGGTGACCATCCCAGCGATTCAAACACCATCACCGTTTCATGGTCGCTGATGCGTGGCAATTGAGCCATCAGGCGATAACCTCCACCTGACGCGTTTCTATGGTGAGCGGCATCCCGCGTTCCGAGCGCACTTCCAGGCAGGCTTTGATGGCATCTTGGATGTTGGCAAGGGCCTCCTCTTTCGTAGCGCCTTGGCTGACGCAGCCGGGAATGGAGGGACACTCGACGATCCAAACGCCGTCTTCGTCGCGGTCAATCGTCACAATAAATTTCATGGAATCATCTCCATGTAATCGTGTCCGAACCCCAGTCCAGTGTACCACAACCTCACGGAGACTGGGTAACGGTGGACCCCGCCCAATTTGTGAGGTCGGGTTCCCTGCATGAAACCGACAGTCTCAGAGAGTCCACCGTGCCAAATGGAACACTCCGCCTAACTCGACTGTTTGACTTTGACTCCCACCGCCTTGTGCGGTGGGTGAATCTGACTGACAGGCTACCCGAACCGCCCT
This sequence comes from uncultured Planctomycetota bacterium, assembly GCA_963700575.1. Classification (GTDB taxonomy): domain Bacteria; phylum Planctomycetota; class Planctomycetia; order Pirellulales; family Pirellulaceae; genus JAJRVM01. Next base: position 301,622 of record CAVOYC010000028.1, read on the forward strand.
CCAAGGCTCCCTTTCGCACCCACTTCGCCGCCGGAGGCGGAAGTGGGTGAGAAAGGGAAGAGGGGCTCATGGCTGCAGCTGATCAATCAGATTCACCGCGTGAGGCGGGCTGGACGGGGTCTTGTCTGCGAAATCAAACAGTCGCACCAACAAAGTACGCGGGAAAGGCAGGGGTGGAAGGACGACCGACCGTCGCCAGGAAGCGGTAGCCGAAACTTGCGCCGCAGTCTGGCGCGGCGCTCGCGAGCCGAGCCAGACAAAGATCTTGGAGGCGTGCCGAGTTCAGGGAGCAGCCGCCTATTGCTGGACCAATTCCACGGGATCGGGCTTGGCTGGTGCCTCTTCATCGGCCGGCGGGTTGTGGAACGCGGCCGCCAGCAGCAAGACGCCGACCAGGGTAATAATACATGGCACGATCCAGACTTTCGGCCACTGGAACTTGCCATCCTTCGAGTTCTTGTCCATGACGATGCCAGCAAACTGGGTGCCGAAGAAGAGCCCAATGCCGGTGGTGGCCACAAAATAGAGTGCTTGCATGGACGTGCGGATGTCCGCTCCCGCGATGCTTTCGGCGAATATTTGCCCCACGATAATAAAAAATACGTAAGCCAGGCCGTGCAGTGGTTGAGCCACGATGATCAACGCCTGGGGTTTTCCAATCACGTAGATCAGATACATCAGAGCCCAGCATCCGGCGCCAATCACCAACGTCCACTTGAATCCGATATCGGTCAGAAAGAAGCCCAGAAGGAAGAAGGTAGCAGCCGCCTGGGCGATTTGGGCCAACGCCATCGAAGCCGGTACGTGCTTGCTGGAAATGCCGTTGTCCTGCATGAATTGTGCCGAGCCGAGAAAATAGAACTGCATCAGGCCGGCGACGATCATGGCGACGATGATGAACAGGAGAAAATTCATGTCGCCCAGATGGCTCAGCGTGTCCATGATCGGAAGCCCTTTGGCTTGCGGCGGCGTAGCCGGCAAGAGGAAACAGCCCAGCACCATCAGTACCGACAGTCCCGCCGCGAAATTGAGACAATCCGATCCATCGCCCTGCTCCTTGCGGGTCATACGCCAACCGCTCAAGGACCAGCCGATCAAAGCCCATGCCACGGGGGCCCAGATGAAGACCTTTCCCTGTGTATCAAGTTTGACTGCCGAGTCCGCAATATCAGCCGTTCCGGCAAACAAGACGGCGTTGACAAGGGGCAAGGTTGCTGCATAGCAGAGAGAGTAAAGCAACATGACGATCAACAGCGGTTTGAATCCACTTTGTCTGGCAGCCAGGAACAGCAGAATTGCTCCCACAGCATGCGCGGCGATCAGCAGCCATTTATTGCTCACGAACTGATCCCCGATCCACCCTGCGATCAGCGGCGAGAAGATGCAGGCCAGCGGCAGCGTGGCGTAGATCCAACCGGTCTGCTTTCCGGTCATTTTCAGGGGACCGAGCAGTCGGGCGGCCAGTACCGGTGCCCAGGCTCCCCAGATCGCGTACTCCAGGAACATAACGACGCTCAAGGCGATGTACATTTTGGTGTCAATACCCACAGGTCTCTCCTCGGCAGCGATGGACGGGATGCGGAAAGCCGGCGTCGCGAGCAGCGGGCGTCGCGGGTGGCACGAATCGTGGGTCCATTCTAGGTCAGCCCAAATCGCCTGAAAAGCAGGTGTGGCGATTTGAATTTGGGTTGCCTTTTGCAGTCGCGGAAGGTCCCGGATCGTGCTCGACCTGAAACGCAGCCGGGTCCACACGAGAGGCGACAGCGAAGCGGACTTCTGCCGGCATTCACGTCTGCTTGCCGGCACTGGTCGATGGAGTTGAAATCGTGCGTTGCTGCGCTTGGGGGCCCGTGAAGAACGCGGTTTGATGTGGGCAAGGGGGCTGCCACCGGATCGAAGCCGCAGTTGGCAGCAGCCCTTTTTTTCCCCGAGATGGGGACTTTCGCGAGGGCGAATCCGCCCCCGCGAGAGTCAATTGGCCCGGGCAACACGGGCGGTCAATCGCCGGTCAATACCACTCGCTCGGTCCAATCTCATTCAGCACATCCGGCGTAGGAAGTTCCACGTCGTCGTGCGCTGGCGTCAGAGCGCCTGACGACGGACTGCCGGACACCGGACCACCTGACAACGGCCCGCTCGATACTGGGCGTACGAGCAGCCGCATGCTGCTGCGAATGGGCTCCGTCGGTTCCGACGACGCGGGCGCCTCCTCGCGTTCGGGACCCATCAAGACCGGTTCGTGCAAGTGCACAGACGGCGGTGTTGCGGCATCGCGCGGCGGCGTCAACTCCGTGGGCGGAATTCTACGCAATTCCCGCGGTGAGTGCACCATGGCCACGGGTTTCGTCGGCGGTCCATTGGACGTTGACACGGTGGCCGGGCCCACGATCATGTCTTCCACTCGATATCGGACTTTGCCCGAAGGAGCAGATTGTTGTGTCGGTTGCTCGTTCAGCTGTGCCAACATGTCTTTCGCTGCGGACAGCGAGCTGTCATTGGCACAAGCCAGGGCAAAACGCCGACGTGCAGCTTGCATGTCACCCTTCTGGTAGAGCAGAAAACCCAGGTTGTAATGGGCCACGGCCGCGGTATGGACACTATTGAGTTCATTCCAGGCTTCGTCGATCCGCCCTAACTCGACGAGGACCGTGGCCAGGTTGTTCCGATAGAGCTTGCGATTGGGCTCCAGTTTGATGGCCTGCCGAAGCGCCTCAATCGATTCCTCGCCGCGATCGTTGCGTCCCAAGCACAATCCGAGATCATTGTAGGCCATGGCGTTTTCCGGCTCCGCTGCAATGGCTCGCCGGTAAAGTCGCTGAGCCTCGTCGAAGTTGTTCTGGCGATCGTGCAATCGAGCCAGACTGATGAGCGACGGGATGTGTTTCGGATCTTCCTCCAAGGCGCGCGAATATTGTTTGATCGCGGCAGACGCGCTGCCGTTGGATTCCGCCAGGCGTCCGGCCTGGTAGTAGACGTTGACGTTGATTTTCTCGGGCATGCTCTCCAAAGAAACGGGATCCGGAGCCTTGATGACTTTCGGCTTCAACGTCAAGGCGCCCGCCACGGACGAAGAGGCCTTTTTCATGGCGGAACCGATCTTCGCGGTTGTCGATTCCGACTCGTCAGGCGATTTGGATATATTGCCGTCTTCTTCGATCTGCCGCACCAGTTCCTGGTATCTTGGGTCATTGAAAGGGGCTGTGGTAGTGGACTTGCTCAGCGCAGGTCCGGAACCCGACTGTAACTGGTTGCGTCCCGATTTCGAGGAACAACCAAGATAAGGAATCGAGCACACCGCCAGCCCAATCACTAGGAATCGACGAACGTCCACCCCGCACCTCCTTGAGCGTAGATTGGACACGGCAGGGCAAAGCGAAACATCCCCTGTCACCCTCCTGCGCCATCCGTTGACAACACCGCGTACTTCACACTTGAGATCGGCCGCAACGGCAGAACAAGGCCAGATCGCGCAGACCGCTGAGCGGCAAACGGCAGCCCCGCAAAGGTTTATGCCGCTACGCCGCTCGTTCTTCACACAGAATCAGTTACCTTCACTGGAGCTCGACATATCGGGTAGCCGTGGCGGAGGCACCGTCGATTCATACCCTGAGTTGACGCGTTCGTAATAGGCTCCCGATCCGCCCCGCGGCACCGCATCGGTGACGGCAATCATTGTGGACGCCGCATCCCCGATGACTTCCGTGGCCGCCTTCTCCACCGATTTGAGCCGCGTTTCAGTGATTTCCGCCGACTTCCCACGCAGCACAAAGACCGTCCGCCGCCGGGAAGGCATTTGCGTGAGAATCCACTGCACCTTAAGCTCGCCGGCGCGTGTGAGCTCTTGGGTTTCGATGTCGAATAGCTCGTTGGGAATCGTGTTCTGTATCTGCCACCCCTTGTCCACCATGAGCTCGATCGGGGCCCGTGTGGCTTGTCGATCGACCAGATTGAAGGGCTCGGGCCAGGCATTGTTCCGGTGCCAGTCCAGATGCACGCGATCCCAAAAACAATGCCACTTCGCTTTCATCGTGTGCCAATCGCCGAAGGCCGTTCCGCTTTGCAGAAATACCGTCAGCGCCAACCCACATAACAACACAATTCGTCGCATGTTCCTGTCCCCCCGCAACGGCGACCCTTGCTGTGGTCGCGATGGTGCTCGCGTCGCCCACGAGCATTGAGAGCTAAAAAGATTCGCGGTACCGCCGACCGCGTCCACGCACACAGGTCCACCAACGTGGCACGCATTTCCGCAAAGGCGCGCCACCCAGTGGGTCCTCTTCAAGCACTTATCGGCTGATCAACGCCGTCAACTGAGGGCGGTCGGATCGCTGTCCGCAGATTTTTCCCAGATTGTGCAGTTGTTCACCGCGTGCGGGGGGGACTAACCGCCCGACATGGCCGGGAACATCTCCCGGACGATGGTAATCGCGGCGGGGCCGACGAGCACCACGAAAATACCTGGGAAAATGAACATCACCAGCGGGAAGATCAGTTTCACGGCGGTC
>CAVOYC010000029.1:0-253404 GCA_963700575.1 uncultured Planctomycetota bacterium
GCCAACTGCCGGTTGACGAGGCGCTTGACCAGTACATAGAGCAGGGGAATAAAAAGAACACCCCAGAAAACAGAGTAGAAGCGCAAGGCAAATTCGCTGGTGCCGGCCAGCACCTGCCAGGGATAGAGGGACAAGGTAGTACAGCGGCGGGTGCTCCCACGGCGCACTGCGCAGATAGGCCATCGCCCCAGGCCACCCCATGCCCGAGATCACGGAGCTGGTTGCTTCGTCGAGCCAGAGCGCCTGCTCGCCGAGTTGGACCAAACGCAGCGCAAAAGCAAGTAGCACCAAAATGACCAATGTCCACTGTCGAAAGCCCAAGAATCCCGACCGGGCCGTGGTCATTGGCTCATTGGCCCGGTGGTCATTGGTCATTAGCCATTCTTTGAGCCTTCACGCCAGAGCTGCAACCGGACCTGCACCAATTCGCGGAAGGCGCGGACGATGACGTCGATGTTGGCCCCGGTCTGGCTGCCGGCGACGCGCGGCCGGTGGGTGACGGGCAGCTCCACAAAGCGATAGCCGGCCCGCTTGGCGCGGACCAGCCACTCGATGCTAAAGGTCGCACCCCGGGAGCCGATCTGGGGGGCCAATTCCTCGATGATCTCGCGGCGAAAGAGCTTGAAGCCACAATCCACGTCGCGCACGGTGTAGCCAAAGACCAGGGTGCAGAGCGTGCTCCAGCCCTTGCCATAGAAGACGCGCAGAAAGGGATCGCGGCGCGGAGCGCGGTAGCCGGCGATCAGGTCTGCCTGCTCCATCAGGGGCACGAACTTCTCCAACTCGCTCAGCACAAACTGGCGGTCGGCGTCGGTGTAAAAGATCCAGTCCTTTTCGGCGCTGGTAAAGCCGGTAAAGACGGCGGCGCCAAACCCCTGGTTGACCTCGTGCTGCACCAGGCGCACGTGAGGCTCGGATTCCATCACCCGCCGGGTGACGCCGGCCGTGTCGTCCGTGCTGCCGTCGTCGACGACGATGATCTCATAGTCATCGGTCACGGCCTCCAGGGCCGGGACGGCTTCGGCGACCATCGGCTCGATGTTGTCCGCCTCGTTGTAGGCGGGAAGTACCAGTGAAATGCTAGGCATGGTTCTGCTCCAATGCGCTTTCAATCAACTGTAGTTTCTTGCGGCGCGGCAGCCGCTTGATGGCCAGTCTCCCGGCGCTGCGCCTGGCTGCGGTCGGGCAACTCTTCCTGGTAGACCAGGCGCACGGGCCGGCGATGCTTGCAGTAGACCGAGCCACGCCCGGCGTTGTGCGCCTCCACCCGGGCCTCTACGTCCTCCGCCCAGCCGGTGTAGAGCGTGCCATCGCGGCAAGCCACGATGTAGACAAATGGCACCGGTCAGCGATCCTTCTTTTTCCTGCCAGACATAAAGCCGCCGAACACCATCTCCATCATGCCCCCCGTTCGGGCAGTTCGATCTGATCTTCCAGGTCCCAGATTCCCTGGGCCCGGCTCTGCAACCACTGCCCACGTTCCAGGAGCGCCGTCTCGAAGCGAGCGGCCAGCGCCTCCTCATCGCCGTCGGCCAGGGCCTGGCGAACCGAAGCCAGCGACGCCGAGAAGGCATCGATCCAGCGCACGAGGTTCTCGCGGTTGGCGGCTGCCAGCGCGGCGTGGGCAGCGGGGTCAGCCCCGCCCAGGTAGGTGCTCGCGTCGAACGGGGTGCCCGCCACTTTGCGCAGCTCGCGCCACACAGGCTGCTCGCTGGCCATCTCCAGCAGAGCCAGGGCCAGCGCACCGGGCAGATGCTCCACCGCCGCCAGCAGCCCATCGTGCTCGGCTGGATCGATGAACAGCGGCTTGGCCCCCAGCCGGCCGACCAGGTTCGCCGCCATCTGGACGGCCCGCTCGTCGGCGCTCGGCGCGGGCGTCAGGCAAAAGAGGCCATCCTGGAAGAGATCGGCGCGCGCAGACTCGGTGGCCTGTGCCACACCCAGCGGCACGGCGACGATGGGGTTGCCGCCGATGAAATGAACCCCCTCTGGCAGGAACTCGTCGGCCCAGGCCAGCACCGGCGCTTTGAGCGAGGCGGTGTCCATCACCACCGCGCCGGGCTTGAGATGCGAGCCGAGAGCTTGGAGCGTGGGTTGGATGGCCGCCAGGGGTGTTGCCAGGATGATCAGGTCCGACTTTTCGCAGGCCGAGATCAGGTTCCAATCGGTGCGATCCACCGCTCCCAGCCGCTTGGCCTGGTCGCTGGCCTTTCGATCTGGGTCGTGGCCCACGATCTGCGACACAGCCTCAGCCTGGCGCAGGGCCAGCCCCAAAGAGGCTCCGATCAAGCCCAGGCCGACTATGCTTACACGTGGTTTCTCTGTACTCACGGCGATTCCTCTGTTCTGGAGGTTGGAGGTTGGAAGCTGGACTCTCCAACCTCTAGTTTAGACTATCGGCCGCCCGCAGCGCGACCAGCAGCGGATCGTCTGTCGCGGCGGGCGGATCCTCGTGACGGCGGATCAGCGCCACCGTCTGCGTTGAGCAGCCTGCCCGCCGGGCCAGCTCGGCGCCGATGGTCCCGTGGTTCTGCTGGACGTAGAACGGCTGCTGCCAGCCCATCGTCCGGTCGCGGCCCATGCGACCCAGAAATCGGGGCGCAAAGGTCCGCATCAGCACCGCCGCCACACGATGCCAGAGCTGCAAACGGCCGGCCCCGCCCAGTGTCTTGCCCGCATCGTGCAACAGGGCCGCGGCCAGCAGGTCGGGGTCGGTGTGCCCCTGGCCCAGCAGCGCGCGCAGCACGCGCAGGCTGTGCTGCCGGTCATACGCCGGCATCGCCCGGAACAACGACACGCTCGCCGGCGGCAGGTAGCGGTTCGCCAGGGCCTCGTCGGATCGGCCAGGCCCCGCCCAGGCGCTCGCCGCCCGCACAAACTGCCGGACCCGGTAGATGGCGCCCATGCCCCCGCTAGCCGATGATCAGATCTCAGCAAAGCGTCGACGGGCCCCCCAGCAGCAGGCTCAGGGGACTGAACGCCGTGAACCAGCCCAGCGACAGCAGCACCATCAACAGGAACGGTCCGTAGGCCGCCAGCCGATCCAGCCGGTCGCCCCACTCATAGGACCAGCGGGTGCGAAACGTGCCCAGAATCCCCTGGATAACGCTGAATCCGTCAAGGGGCGGCAGCGGGATCAGGTTAAAGACCGCCAGGCCGACGTTGGTGATCACCAACGCCAGCAGGAAATCAAAGAGCAGGGTTCCCCAGGGCACCAGGCCCAGCCGCAGGGGGATGCCAAACAGCGTCGCCAGCACCAGGTTCGAGAAGGGTCCGGCGGCTGCTGTCAACCCCATCCCCACCCGGGCGTCAGTGCGCAGATTGTAAGGATTGACCGGCACCGGCTTGCCCCAGCCGATCCCCCAGCCGCTAAAGGCCATAAAGACGATCATCAGCGCGCCGACGGGGTCAAAGTGAACCACGGGATTGAGCGTCAAACGGCCCTGATTTTTCGCCGTAGAATCGCCCAGTTCGTTGGCCGACCACGCATGGGCAAACTCGTGGACGCTGATCGAGATCACCAGGGCGGCCAGGTAGAACACCATCTGTATTGGATCAAACATTTAACTCTCTCTAGAAGCTCTCCGGCTTCTTGACAACGTTCCCTGAGGATGGCGCCACGTCGCAGAGTGGGCCATCCCGACAACAGTGGCCCATTATAGCACAAGTTTGGCCCCGTGGCGAAACGAGATGCACGCCAGGTAGCCGGCGGCGCAGAGCTGCCCAGCGTGAGGTCAGCGTCCCGATGCGAGCGCAAGCAAGCAGGGGCGAGGTGAGCCTCGCCCCTGCAGAATCCGGTCCGGGTGACGGCACCAGGATTAGGGTATATTTTTCAGCACGACTGGCAGAAATACTTTGTATGTCGTTGGGCTGTAGGGTTCCCGGCCAAACCAGAAACCTGAACCCAGCTCGATGTCACCACTGACCTGCGCACCTGCGATCCACTGGCCCACAGTGTAGTCCAGCGTCGTATTGCCGACTGTGGCGCTCCCTCCGCCGCCGCTGAGAATCCAGCTTGGGATGCTGTAGCTGCCGGCTGCCAGCGCTGCACTGGCAAGCAACAGGCTGGCGGCCATGACGAAGAGAATGATCCCTTTTCTGTTCATGGTTCGTCCTTTCTCAGATCCTGTGCGCTTACCTCAAAGTGACAAAGACCAGGATCGTGCCGGACTCGGGTATCGGCGAGGCGAGTGCGTAGCCAATGCCGGGCGCCCCCTCGGTGACTGTCATTCCCTCCAGAAGCCGGGTTTGCAGCGCCCGGACCTGCCCCCCCGCCTCGGAGACCGTCAACCGCTCCCCGACCGCGATGGCACCGGCGCTGGCATCGACCTTGGCCTCGGCCACACCCAGCACGACGATGAGCAGGTATTCTCCAGGGGCAGCGGGACCTTCTGTGCTGTGGCTATCGAAGGTCGTGACCTGCTCCACCTGGCCTTGGCGCTGGACCTCTTCCACCCTTTCTTCGACCACAAAGCGACTGTAGACCACGCCGACAACTGCGTTGTTGCCAGCATCCGCCAACTGCACCAAGGGGATGGGGACGTCGCTGTCGGCAAAGGGTGCGCCCACTCCAACCGCTGCCACGACGTCGCCCACTTCCAGCGCGTCCTTGCCGCCGTTTTGGGCCACCATCGTCAGCGCGCCGGCGCTGGCTATCGTCGTACCGACGTACAACTTGTCCGGCGTGCGCAGGCCCCACTCGTGGCTGGCAGCCGTGGTATCGGCATAGACGCCCCAGTTCTCGGCGGCATAGACGTGGACGCCATCTCCGGCGACCGAATCCACGTGGATGCCGTGATCGCCAAAATCATCACCACCGGTGACATAGATGCTGTGGCTGTTGGCGCTCTCGAAATAGCCGCCATAGTTAAAGTTGCCTATTCCCTTGCCATAGACACCGTGCTCATAGGTGCTTTCAAAGTAGCCCCCATAGCCACTGGCGCCCGTACCTTTGCCGTAGACGCCGTGGTAGCCCTGGAAGTAGCCGCCATAGTCGGTGGAAGCGCCGCTAAGACTCATGGCATAGACACCATGACCGCCATTGGCCGAATCCACGTGGATGCCTTCGCCACCGGTCGCTTCGACGTAGACTCCGGCATCACCGGCCGAAACCACGTAGACCCCCTGCCCTCCGGCAGCTTCGATTTGGACGCCGGCTTGGCCAGCCGAACCCACGTAGAGCCCATGACCACCCGCCGAGTCCACATAGACACCATGATCCGTAGATCCCGAACCGGCATCGACGTAGAGGCCGTGGGCATAGGTACTCTCGAACTTGCCCCCATAGCCACTGGTTCCAGAGCCCTTGCCATAGACGCCGTTGTAGCCTGAAAACCAGCCGCCGTGGTCGGTGCTTTGATTGGTGCCGCCATAGATATGAGCGCCGTCGTTGCCGGCCCCAAAGATTTCGATGCCGGTACCACCAACCGAATTCATCGAAATCCCCACGTTGGTAGCCGAATCGAGGACCAAGCCTGCGCCTACTGTGCCCAGGTGGATTCCGGTATCTGCTTGATTGACATCAAGTCCATCACCGGCATCAGCCACATAGATAGCATCCCAGCTCGCTTCAACGTAGATTCCACTGTAGCCACTGAAGGAGGCGCCGTAACCGTTGCTGTTTGGATTATGGGCTGAGAAGGTGCTGCCACCGTTTACCGTTCCCGAAACCTCGGCCCCCGGCCGCAGGCTCAGGGCGTATGGCACCGGCATGAGTTCCTGGCAACCCAGTGGGACGCCGCCAATGCTGATCCGCAGCCAGAGCGCCTGCCCATTGAAGTCATTCTGATCGACAGCCAGGTCAACGCTGAAAAAGCCCTCGGCGACTGGCACACCATTCATCACGATGTCGCTGCCAACCTGTGCCGTGCAAGAACCGTCAGAATAGAGCCGGAAGACCATATTCCGGCTGCCGGTGACAGGCACACCGCTCTCCTGAAGAAAACCCTGGTAGCTGATGGCGCTGCTTACCGAGGCATCCGGCGCGGTGTTCTGTCGAGGGTTCTGCCCTGATACAGCGCTCACACTCAGCAGCAAAACCAGGATTGCCGAAAATACCGTAGTGAAGCGTTTGTGTTTCATGAGATCCATCCCTTCCTTGTTTTTCGTCTGGTTGTCATCCACTACTCTGCACTGCACAGATGGTGAACTCGCTCAGTAGCTCAGTGTCCTTTTTGCACTAGAGGCAGGAATACGCGCCAGCCCTCCGCGGTCCGCAGATCCGCCTCGAACGCCTGGGCCTGAAACCGCCGCCAGGGGCCGTGGGCCGGGTTGGGCGGCGGCGTGATGCCCACCCGCGAGCACCGCGTAGGGCGCGTACAGCACCCGCGCCCGCCAGCGGTACAGCGTGTCCACCCGCCAGACCGGTGACGCTCTGGGTGAGCCCTTCGGCGGCGGGTTGCCGCCGGCGGGACACTGTCGAGCCACGATGGCGCCGGACGACGATGGTACAGGCCGCATCGCCAAAGGCAGCACCCGGCGGGCAGGCCTCCACCTCCAGCTTGATGCGACTGCGCCCCGCCGGGTTGGAGGCCCACAACCGCGCATAGAATCCGTCCGTCGCGTCCGTCAGAGCCCCAGGGTTGGACCTGCCTCCCATCCTGTGCGCATTGCTCGGGCCAGGACCAACCGGCCCCCACCGTCGTTGCCCAAGTAGGCATAGACCTTGCCCCGGCTGCTGTCGTACCGCGGGGCGCTCCGACGATGACGTCGGCGTAGCCGTCGCCGTCCACGTCGCCAGCGCCCGCCACCGAGACGCCGTACCAGTCGTTGTTGTTTTCACCCAACTCCTCCCAGTCGGCCTGGTAGCTGACGCCAGCCAGCGGGCCGGTGTAGAGGTGGGCGCTGCCCCGTTGACCGTTGGCCGGCGACTGAAACGCCCCGACAATCAGGTCGGCAAACCCGTCGCCGTTCACGTCGCCGGCACCGGAAACCGCGTTGCCAAACGCATCCAAGGCCTGGGTGCCCAGCCCGGCCCAGACCTGGGTCGGCGCGCCCGCGCCACAGCCGCCCTGGTAGAGATACGCCTTGCCGCGCAACCCGCCAAAGCCATCGGCCCCGACGAGGATGTCGCCGCAGCCATCGCCGTCCACGTCGCCGGCGCCTGCCACGGCCTTGCCAAAGTTGTCGCCGTTGTTCTCGCCCAAGCCGGTCCACACCGAGATGGAACTCAAACCGTTGGCGGACCCCACGTAGAGCTGCACCTTGCCCTGCCTCTGAGGGCTGCCGCCGCTGGCCGGGTAGCCGTATGCGCCAATGACGACGTCGGCATAGCCATCGCCATTCGTGTCGCCACCTCCGGCCACGGCATGACCAAAATACTCCCAGGTACTGGCGCCCTGGTAGGTCCGGTCGGCGCTGGCGCTCGGGCCGCTCTCCGAGCCATAGTAGACGTACACCTTGCCGCGATAGCTCGTCGTAGCGGGCGCCGAGACGAGGACGTCGGCGTAGCCGTCGCCATTCACGTCTCCCACGCCGGCCACCCGAGTGCCAAACTCGGAATTGCCCGCCTCGCCGACCACGACCCAGGGAACGTTGCCCAGGCCGGTTGCCCGGCCATAGTAGAGATAGGCCTTGCCCGCTTCACCGTTGGCGCCATCGTCGTAGCCTCGCGCCCCGACGAGAACGTCGGCATAGCCATCGCCGTTCACGTCCCCCGCCGCCGCCACCGAGCCGCCGAACCAGTCGTTGCCGTTTTCGCCGTCGGCGTTCCACGCTGGGAAGGAGGACAGGCCGTCCTCGGCGCCCAGGTAGACGTAGACCCGGCCCGTGCGACGAGTTCAAGTTCTGAGCGCCGACGATGACGTCCGAATAGCCGTCGCCGTTGACGTCGCCCGCGCCCGCCACCGCGTAGCCGAACCAGTCCCCGGTGTTGACGCCCTCTTCGCCCCATTGGTCGTCGTGGCCGGGGAGGTCGCCGGCCCCGTGATAGGCATAGGCCTTGCCCGTGTTGCTGGAGAAGCCAGGGGCGCCGACGATGCACGTCGGCGTAGCCGTCGCCGTTCACGTCGCCGGCCCCGGCCACGGAGACGCCGAAGTAGATCCAAGCCGACTCGCCGTCGTCCGTCCAGTCCGGATCGGCAGCGACCCCGTCCGAGCCACCCCGGTACACGTAGGCTCGCCCCTCATTGACGCCATATTCAGACCCACCGATGAGGACGTCGGCGTAGCCGTCGCCGTTCACGTCGCCGGCCCCGGACACCGACTCGCCGAATCTTGTGGTCATTTTCTTCGCCCACCTCCAGCCAGTCCCAGATGAGGTCGTTGAGGCCGTCGGCGCTGCCGTGATAGAGATAGGCCGCGCCCTACGTCGAGGTTTCCGAGCATCGACTTGACGGTTTTCGGGTCCACGGCGGCCATGTTTACGGCGTGGCGGATTTCCCCGGCGGTCAGGAAGCGGATCAGCAGTTGCACCGCTTCCACCGCGACCTGTGTTTGCGCTTCTTCCGTGCTGGCTCCCAGGTGTGGCGTGCAGAGCACACCTGGCAGTTCGAATAGCGGGCTGGCAGTACACGGCTCTTCTTCAAACACGTCCAATGCCACGCCGGCCAGCTTGCCGCTCTTGAGTCCTTCAGCCAGCGCTGCTTCGTCATAGATGCCACCGCGGGCAGCGTTGATGAGCCGCACGCCCGGCTTGAGCATTTCGATTTCCTGTTTGCCGATCAAGTGACGCGTTTCGGGAGTAAGCGGCGTATGGACGGTCAAGTAGTCGACCAAGGGGAGCATCTCGTGCACCGTCTCCATCTTATCGACACCCAGTTTGATGGCCAGTTCGTTCGAGAGGTAGGGATCGTATCCCAGCACGCGCATGCCAAAGGCCAGGGCGCGTCGTGCCACTTCCTGACCGATACGTCCGAGCCCGACCACGCCGAGCGTTTTGTCGGCCAGTTGGCTGCCCATGTAAGACTTGCGATCCCATCGCCCTTCTTGCAGACTCTGGTAGGCAGATGCCACATTGCGCGATAGTCCCAACATCAGTGCAAAAGCGTGCTCGGCCGTACTGATTGTATTTCCCGTCGGTGTGTTCATCACCACGATTCCCTGCCGGGTCGCGGCGATCTTATCGATGTTGTCCGTTCCCACGCCCGCCCGCACAACCGCCTTCAGACGACGATTTCCTTCCAGAGAATCCGCGGTGATCTTCACTCCACTGCGACATACCGCTCCGTCGTATTCGGCGAGAGCGGCACGGAGCTCCTGACCCTTGAGGCCGGTGCGCACGTCGTACTCGATCTCAGGTGCCGCGTCGAGCAGGTCCAGACCTTCTTGGGCAACGCTATCAGAACAATGACTCGATACATGGTTTTGACTCCACCTTCCGTACTAGAGAAAGACGTCCCCGCTGCCGCGGCACAACTCGTTAGGAAAGTCAACGTGCTGCGCAAACGTCAAGTTATTTGCTCAAAGTGCAAGCCTTCCTGCCTCTGTCAACGGATCCCACGCCGGAAAAGCCTGTGATTTCCCCAATCTGAACCGGATGTGAATTCCGAATCCTCACAGATGGGAAACGAGCCACAAAAATGCCGCTTTACCAGCTTCCTGAACCGCGTGATTTGCAGTTTGAGTTATTGGGCATGCTGCGCGGCGAATTCCAGCATGTGATCACGGAGCTTGTTAACACCCTCCTCGGGCATGGCGTTATAGATCGAGGCACGGATGCCTCCAACACTGCGATGTCCTTTCAACGTCGTCAGTCCTTGCTTGGCAGCTTCGGCCACAAACGTTGCCTCCAGCTGCTCGGTCGGAAGCCGGAACGTCACATTCATCCGCGATCGGCAATCGGCACGAGCATGCCCGCGATAGAAACCGTTGCTCGCGTCGATCGCCTGATAGAGCGTCGTGGCCTTCTTCTGATTCTTACGGGCCATGGCCTCCAGTCCGCCAATGTCTTCCAACAACCATTGGGCCACCAATCCGACCATGTATACCGCGAACGTGGGAGGAGTATTCCACAGGGAATTGTTCTTGGCGTGCTCGACATAATTCAGGTAACCAGGGAGTGAATCGTGGCTTCGTTCGAGCAAGTCGTCGCGAATCACGACCACGGTCACACCCGCTGGCCCGACATTCTTCTGAGCACAGGCATAAATAATTCCGTAACGCCGGATGTCGAGCGGTCGGGAAAGAAAGTCAGATGAGGCGTCGCAGACTAACGGAGCGTCTCCTACGGCAGGTTCCGAAGCGAACTGCACACCCTCGATCGTCTCGTTCGAAGTGAAGTGAACCATCGCCGCATCGCCGCTCAATTGCAGCTGCGAGGCTGCCGGCACATGGTCGTAATTCGACGGCTTGCCATCCCAGGCAATGTGCACGTCTCCCTCACGCTGCGCTTCGTCCCGCGACTTTCTTTCCCCAAGACCCTGTCAGAATGAAGTCAGCCGGCTTGCCGGTCCCACGCAAAATGTTCATCGGGACCATCGAAAACTGCAGACGAGCTCCCCCCTGCAAAAACAGGATCTGATAGCCTCCGGGGAGGCTCAGGAGCTGCGAGAGACGGTTCTTGGCCTCTTCCAAAACTGCCTCGAACGGCTTGCTGCGATGGCTGATCTCCATCACCGAGGCACCACAGCCGGGCAGGGCCAACAGTTCTTGCTGCGCCCGCTGCAGGACAGGAAGCGGCAGAACGGCGGGTCCTGCCGAGAAATTGTAAACTCGATTCACGGTGGCGTTCTCGGCCATGTCATGCGCCTCGAGATGGTGTCGTCCAAACAAAAACAGTGCGGAGCATCACGGAATTTCCAACAAAAACGGCAAGGCGCACCAGCCAATTGCCGTCTCTGCGTGGCTGGTTCAATCCGATGGTCTACTGGCCGGGATTGTTCACGTGGGCAGGCAAGCTGGTGCAAGGTGCTGGTGCGTCTTTATAAGCCGATCCACTCCGTAACAACAGTCTGTGTCGGTCCAGGAAGCAATATAAGCGAGTGAACACTCGTCCTGCACGTTCGGTGAATCACCCTGCCTGAGCGTGGTCTGCGAAACGCGTCGCCTGGTCAACACGTTGCCATGTGAGTCTTACCGTGGACACCAGTCAAGCGGGGTGAGCACGGCCTGCATGGGGTGTTTTGAAGTCCACCCGTCGATTCTCTCACACGGATTCTAAACATTGCATGCAAGGCTGAGAAGGACGCTGGCGATTCCAGGCCTATTTGCACGCCGAGAGGCGGATCGGTGCCGGCCGGGAGCCGAGAGAGGGTGACCGATGTGTCCGTCCCGGAGATCTCCAGATTGATCCGGCCCCGGCGGTCAGCTGACGTCCAAAGTGCCGTCCGGCGGTCTTCAATAACGAGCCGTAGGCATCGGTGCGTTTACGGTGCGGGTCTCTTCGCCTGGCCTCGGGGTGGCACCGGGCGTCCCTGCTGTGGCTCGATTAAGTTCCGCAATCCGGTTGGCAAGGGCAGGGTTGTAGCCGTTCAGAACATAGGCCCGTTGGTAGTTGGCCAGAGCCTGTTGGTAGTCTCCTTTCGATTCGCGCAGTGAGGCCATGGCGGTCCACGCGCGCTGGTTTGTCTGGTCCAATTGAAGTGCCTGCTGCAACTGCAGTTCGGCCGTCTTGGTGTCGCCATACTCCTGGTAGATACGCGCCAGTTCGACCCGCGCGTCGGCACTCTGTGGATTCGAAAGGGCCCAGTTTTTTAGCAGCACAAACGCCTTGTCAGAGCGATCCGTTTGTGCCAGCAGGACCGCCAGGCCGCGATAACACGCGGCGTGGTTCGGATCGCGATTCAGGCACTCATTGTACTGCGTCTCGGCCTGCTGCAGGGAGTTCTGGTTTTTGTCGGCGGTGCCCATCCGGTGTAACGTCGAGGCCATGTTGTAGTAGGCGTTCGCGTCGTCGGGATTGTTCATCATCGCCTTCTGGAATTGCTCCGTCGCCCCGTAGAGTTCGCCCTTTTCATACAGACGAACGCCTTGCATGTTCTGTCCCGTGGCCATCATGCCGCAGCCGCTGGCAAACGTCAGAAGCGCCGAGAGTATCAAACCGCTCCCGTAGCATGCGGGACCACGCACCTGCCGTAGACCGATCTTCCCCAACACCGTGGCACCTCAGTTAAATCGAAGTAAAACCGCCGCCGCCGTGAGCACGGCACAGCTTCTGCACTCGCGGTGCAAGGCAGCACCGCCGATGGACTTGCGCACGCCACAGGGGCCGGAATTGTGGTTCATCACTCCAGCCCCGACCGCCCAAACAAGAACGTCAAGCTGCTCCCTTTTTGAGCGACACGTGGCGAGAAGGTACCGAGATTCCGAAGATCCAACAAGGTCGAATTGAAACGCGGCAGTGTTTCGCTGCATTGCTCAGCAGCTGTTTACCGGCTATGAGGAGTTGTGAACCGAAACGATCAAGCGAGACGGCGGCCACTCCGTCACGGACCAAATGCTTGCTCGACGACACCACTTGTGCCTTGTCAACTCTCGATATTGGGGTGCAACGTTGTTCTCAACGATGTACGAGGGACGTCCTCGTCCGTCGCCCCGCAGAGGTAGCCCATTGCGACACTGCGTGGGCGCAGTGTGGCGCGCCCGCAGGTCTCATGCCTGCTGCTTGCTCGTGCCCCGGCCGTGTCTGCTTAGGCATCCAGGCTGGCTATTTCGCCGCTGGCGCTGGCCACTTCGCTCTCTTGTTCCAGCTCCAGCTGAGGAGATTCCTGAGCGAGAATCGTGCCTGGCGACATGCGCACGTAGCCCATTTCTCGGATGACTTCCAGAATCTCACTGCAGGTGGGAAACATGCGTCCGCTGGCGCGTTTGTACGCGTCGAGTGCCTGCATGAACTCGATTTCGTCGTCCGTGTAGTCGCGTTCGCACGTCGTCGGATCGATCTGCCGACGCCGCGGCACCTTGCGTCGTTCGCTCTTGCGACGCTCGTCTGCCACGGCTTCCGACTTCTGTCGCCGCTCGCCTCCTGCACGGCGGTCTTTCGTTGTCCGTCGATCAACGGGTACTTCGTTCTTCTTCGTACTGGCCACAGCGTGATTCTCCCATGGGCGATCCGGAAAGCGGCCCGACTGTGAGGGACCGCGATTGTCATGTGAGAACCATCGGATGGCGGGCAAGGTAAACCTGAATGGTTAGGAAACCTGTTGGGTTTTGGCAGAAAATAGGGGTCTGGTGATGTTTGCGGTTGCGATGAATATGATGATGCTGTCCACCAAGGGTGTCTAAAAATGGTTAGCATGGGGGTCTGTCTAATGTCTTATGGGGGGCTAGAAAGAGCAACTGCAGCAATAGTCGCGGGCGAGGTGGGAACGCAAGCGAGCTGCAACCCGTTTAGAGTGTTACTCGGTAACATGAGCGCACGACGCGCGCATGTTCGTGGCTGCGGCATCCTGCCGCAGCTGCGGCGAGACGCCGCAGCCACATTTGGTTTTGGCCGCAGGCCGCGTTAGGAGATGTCTCGGACGTGATGAAGCGGTCGGTCCGTTGAAGCGCGCGGTTCGCCTTTGTTGGTTGATCGTTTGACAGGAATGGACCGACGAATGGCCGCCATTGCCGCGTTAAACGGCGTTGCGATGGGACGCAGATCGTGAGCGATCTGGTTCACCTGGTCCCGGTGACGTTGCCGCGCTTCTTTGGGATAGAGTCCCAAGATCGAGGCGTTTGGGACCAGCCAACCTTCTTCGTCAGTCGTTTCCAGCAAAGTAGGCGGAAGCACGGGCTGTGAACTGTCGGCAAGTTCCCGGGGTGAGTGGATCTGCGATCGCGTGTCCTGAGCGACGTGTGTCTCGCCACGGAACAGGTACAGGAAACCGGGGAGGGCGGCCATCAGCAATGTGGCCGCGACAGCCAGAGCGACAAGGGCCCAGGTCGAAGCGACGCGACGCGACGCCCGGCCGCGCACCTGCCGTACCACGCGGTGGGCAAATTCATCGGGCAGTGGCGGGACGTCGAGCAGCTCGAGTCCATCGAGCAGGCGGGACAGCGTCGCAAGCTGTGAGTGGCAGTGGTTGCAGCGCTGGGCGTGCCGTTTCAAAGCGGGATCGCATTCGGGTGACTGGCGAGAGTCAAGCAGGCTCTGCAGTCGGGTTTCGAAATCTTTACACAGCATAACGTGACTCCACTACTTCGCGAGCCTGGAGACACTGGATCAACTCGCGGCGGGCTCGATGAATCCATGTCCGCACGGTACCGATTGGGCACTGCATCGTTTCGGCAATCTGTGCGTAACTCAACTCATGTTGATGAAACAGGATGAACGCTTCGCGGTATTGTTCCCGCAGCGACGCCAGGGCAAGTTCCACTTCTTCGGCCAACTGTTTGGCGGCCTGCATATCGGGAGATCGGCATGGCACCGGCTCGTTCAAGGCTCGCGGAGGGGGTCGTCGCACGCGCCGCGAAAGGGCTGTGCGGCAGCGATTACCGGCGATCGCCAACAGCCAAGGTTCAAAGTCGCGATTGGAGTCCCAGCTCCCAAGGTTGCGCAGAGCCCGAGTGAACGTTTCCTGCGCGGCGTCCTCGGCATCTTCGCGATGCCCGAGCATCCGATAGCAGAGCCCAAACACCTGTCCACGGAATCGATTGACCAGATCCAGCATGCTCTGCTGGTCACCGGCCAGACAACAACGAATCAACTGGCGTAGGTTGTCAGTCACCGGTGCATCCTCGACCCCAGGCTCGCACAGAAAGAGATACTCGTCGGCGACCGCAGCGGTTTCAGTCCGGGGAAAAAACCGGCGGTTGAGCCACATCGAACTCTAGTTATTCCCCCACGGGCGGAAAATCTTGCAGCCCGGGGCAAAAACGGGGAGATTTTTGGCAGCCTGCGGCTTCCTTCGGTGTTTGCAGGCCTGCCAACTCGCAACTCCCGTAGCTGCGCTTCCCTTGAGGATCGGCGAAGCAATAACTGGCAGTTTTTTCCTTGCGCCTCACCCTTATCCTCTCCCCCGCTATTCGCTACGCGGCGGGGGAGAAGAGACAACACGACAGTTATTGCTTCGTCGATTCTTAGCACAGCGGCAACGCATCGCAAGAATCCCTGCCGAAACGGGCCCAGGTTGTGAAGCGGCTCGGCACTTTCCGGCCGCCGAGCAGCTTGGCGGGCCCGTCGCCTGATCTCCGCCACTGTAGGGACAGCTGCCGTGGCAGAGCATCCATACAGGGGGCATTACCCACGGTTGAAGAAACGTTTCAACATATCGGCCGCAGCTTCTCGTGAATCTTTGGACGACATTGATGGTCGCGTCGGTAGCTTGCCGGGTTCGCTCTTCTTCCAACGACCAGATCCCTTCTTTTTTTTCTTTTCATCCTCCTCGTCGCCCTGCTCGTCTTCCGCCGCCGCTCCCTCGTCGTCTTCGACTTCGTCCGTCGGTTCGGCATCCTGGGCGCTACCGTGAACGCTTGTCTCGAGCGCGAGATTGCTGGTATCGTCGACGCGAAATTGGCGTGTTTCCGGCGTGGCGACCGCGCGCGACACGTCCGTGTCTACGTCGTCTTCCAGCCAACGCGCGATATCCAGATCTTCGCTCGACGCCGCGGCCGTGCGTGCAGCGACTTCTTTCACATCTCTTGCCGCAGGACGTTTTGCGCCGCCTAGCACGTGTTCGATCACAATCTCGAATTCCAGCGGTCCGACCTGAAACTGGTCACCGGATTCAACCACATGCTCTCCTTCAATCCGCTGCCCGTTGAGGTACGAACCATTCTTGCTGCCGAGATCACGTACAACCACCTGCTTGTCGCTGACGACGATCGCGCAATGCTGACGGCTGATCGCGTCACTACGCGGACGAAGATGGCACTCTTCACCTCGGCCAATGAGAAACTCCGAGACAGGTATGATGACTTCTCGGCCAGCCTGAGCCCCCTGCATCACTCTCAGTTTGACACGCATTACCCGTAATTCCTTTGAAGCGTCGTTTCTGCGATCGACAAATAAAAATCGAACTGTCTAACGGACCAATAAGGACGCACCCGCACGAATGATCGCATGTACGAAACAACAACTTCCGCCCCGGCACAAATGGCTAGAGACAGGACAACGAGGGCGATGGGATAATGATCGTATGAATAAGGAAAATGCCTTCGCGGACTCTCTCAAACGGCCGTCTGTTCAGAGGTATAACACGTTGTGAAACCTGACTCACCTTGTATTCTATTATGGGCAGCAAGTGACACGCTCTGCAAGGTAATTCGATAGTCCCCTGCGGACCTCGAGAATACCAAAACCCCTGGTTGCGGTCAAAGCAGGAAAATGGTTGCGGGTGGCATCTCCTACCTCCGAAGGGTCCATTTTTCGCATCCAAATCGGTCGCCATCGAGTTTCCGTGCCAGCGAGCATTCTCGATCCGTCAATTTCCCTCCTGCCCAGGACACCTCAAAGATTCGACTCAGCTCGGCCAACCACACCGGTTGCCAGCAACGGGACTCCCAATCAGGCCCGACCAACTGAGCGATTCCGGGCAGTTCGGGAGCGGCTGGCGACCGATCGAGCAGCAGACTGCCATGTTGCAGTACGGCGTCACGGTGTCGTCGCTGAGCGCTGCCGCCGATCTTGTATCCGCCCAGCAGCAGGTCGCCGGCCGACCGACGCTCAAAACAGAGAAACGCTTCTTCGCGTTGTGGATCGGTCCGTGGGCACAGGTACACCTCGATTCCCAAGGTCGCCAGCGTCGTCCGCCATGCTTGGTGCACATGTTGATACCAGCTCAGCAGCTGTTGATCGAGGCGATGGGCCACAGGGGCGGTCAGGCTATAAGTGATCTCGCGATCATGCACGATCGCCCCGCCTCCCGTGGCACGCCGCACGACCGGGCATGGCTGGCTTGCCGCATGGTTTTGCCGGCCGTCATAAGCCTGGAAGTAGCCCAGCGACAGTGTCGGTTGTTCCCATTGATAGAGGCGCAACGTAATCTGTCGCGATTCACCCGCTGTGCGCAACAAGGCCTCGTCCACGGCCATATTCCAGCTTCCAGCCGCGGGGGGATCGATGATTAAACGGGCGGTGTTCATAATCAAACAGGCAGCAGTAAGACGGACGCGTGAGAGGCCTGGCGCGTCAGGGTCGCCCCAGGGGGGCACGGCCGATCAGCCGCCCGGCGTCCATTTCAAGATCGGCTTGCGGGCGGCGGCCACTTCATCGGGCCGGCTGATAATAGTTGTGTGTGGTGCTTCATGAAGCAATTCGGCTGCTTCGCCACTCACATGGAACAGTGCTTCGGCGAAAGCATCCAGTGTTTCCCGGCTTTCCGTTTCCGTAGGTTCGATCATGACCGCGTCGTGCACGGTCAGGGGAAAATAGACGGTCGGTGCATGGAAGCCGAAATCGAGCAGTCGCTTGGCCAGATCCATGGCGGGTTGTTTGAGTCCCTTATCGTGTTTGAGTTTTTCCGCCGAGGCGACGAATTCATGCATGCAACGATCTCCATGCGGCACTGGCAGGAAATGCTTGACGCGGCTGAGCAGATAATTGGCGTTTAAAACCGCGTTTTCCGATACCTGCCGCAGTCCTTCGGGGCCGTGCGTGCGGATATAGCAGTAGGCGCGAACGAGCACTCCCACGTTGCCAAAAAAGGAGCGGACGCGACCGATCGAATGCGGGCGTTCGAAGTCCAAGTAGTACTGGACTCCACCTTCGCCGTCCTCTTGCTGGCCGACGATTGGCGCGGGCAGATAGCGGCCCAAGGCTTGCGTGACGCAGATCGGACCCGCCCCGGGACCACCGCCACCATGGGGGCCCGAGAAGGTCTTGTGCGGATTGTAGTGCATCATGTCCGCGCCGAAATCGCCCGGCCGAGCGACACCGAGAATCGCGTTCATGTTGGCGCCATCCAAATAGACCAAGCCTCCCTGCTCGTGTACCAACTCGGCGATCTGAGCGACTTGAGCGTCAAACAAACCGAGCGTGTTCGGGTTGGTAATCATGAGCACCGCCACATCGCGATTCAATTGCGAACGCAGTGCCTCAAGGTCCACGCAGCCGCTGGGAGTACTGAGCACGGTAAGGGTTTCGAAGCCCGCCATCCGCGCGCTGGCCGGATTCGTACCATGTGCACTGTCAGCCGTGAGCACGGTGGTTCTCTTTTCACCCCGCGTCCGAAAATGCTGGGCGGCCACCATCAGCGCGGCGAGCTCGCCGTGCGCACCGGCGGCTGGCTGTAACGACACCGCTGGCAGACCACTGATCTCGCCCAGGTAATGCTGCAATTCGTACAGCAGTTGGAGCAGTCCCTGCAAAGTCGACTCGGGCTGATAGGGATGAGCATCGAGCCAACCCGGCAAGGAAGCCAACCGCTCATGGCGTTTGGGGTTGTATTTCATGGTGCACGAACCCAACGGATAGAAGTTCGCATCAACCGACATGTTCATGGTCGACAGGTTCGTGTAATGGCGCACCACGTCGGGTTCCGCAAGCTCCGGCAGCGGAGTAGGGGTGTGGGAGAGCGCGTCGTCCGGCAGCAGCTGTTCGAGTTCGGGGACGTCGACATCGCAGGCGGGCAGTTGTGAACTCCGCCGGCCCGGTTTGGAAAGCTCGAAAAGCAGTTGAGTGGCTTGCGTATTACGCATGGATCTTCGCCGTGTTCTGACAGACGCCGGCCAGGCAGCTGGCCAGCGACTCGATTTCCGCTCCCGTTCGCTTCTCGGTGACCGTCACCAGGAAGCAGTCGTCTAACTCGCTGTACCAGCGTCCCAGATGAATGCCGGCTAACAGACCCGCATCGAGTGCCTGGGCCAACAGTTCGGCAACGCGACCTTGTGAGTCGCGGACCACGAATTCCTTGAACGTCGGCTGAGCGAATCGTCGCTCGAAACGCTCGTGGGCTGTGATGCGCTGTGACGCGTAATACGCCTTCCGCACACACAACTCCCCCACCTCGCGGACCCCGTGCGGTCCCATGATGCTCAGATAGATGGCGGCGCGCAACGCGAGAAGTCCCTGGTTCGTACAGATATTGCTCGTCGCCTTTTCGCGGCGAATGTGCTGCTCCCGCGTCTGCAGCGTCAGGACCCAGCATCGCCGGCCGCGGCGATCCACCGTCTGGCCGGCAATGCGTCCAGGCAGCCGCCGCACAAACTGGTCACGGCAGGCCATGATCCCCAGGTATGGTCCTCCGAACTGCAGCGGATTGCCCAGCGACTGGCCCTCGGCCACGGCCACATCCACGCCCAGATCGCCCGGTCGCTTCAACACCCCGAGGCTCAGCGGATCGCACGCACAGACCAGCAAAGCGCCGGCCGCGTGCGTGGCCTCGGCGATCGGCCGAACACTTTCCAGGCAGCCGAAGAAATTCGGATGTTGCAGCAGGACGCACGCCACTTGATCATCCAGGACGGCGGACAGCGCCTGCGGGTCCAAACACCCTTGCGAGGTTTCGACGGTAAGCAACTCACAGTCGAGATTCGCCAGGTACGTTTGCAGAATCTGGCGATATTCTGGATGGACGCTGTCGGCGGTGACCACTTTCCGGTAGCGACGCGTGGCACTCATGCTCAGCAACACGGCTTCGACGGCCGCGCTGCCTCCGTCGTAGAGGCTGGCGTTCGACACATCCATGCCGGTCAGTTGGCAGACCAATGTCTGATACTCGAACATCGCCTGCAGGTTTCCCTGGCTCACCTCGGGCTGGTACGGCGTATACGATGTGTAGAACTCGCCCCGTGAAGCGAGGGCATCCACGACGGCCGGAATGAAGTGATCGTAACTGCCACCCCCCAGAAAACAGATCTCCCGGCGAGCATGTCCGTTGCGGTCCGAAAGCGTTTGCATGTGCTGGGTCAGCTCCAGCTCGCCCATCGCCGGAGGCAAGTTGAGCGGTCGCTGCAGCTGGAGCGACGGCGGGATACTGGCAAACAGCTCAGCGATCGACTTCGCACCGATCGCGTGGAGCATTTCCTGTTGGTCCTGAGGATTGTTCAGCAAGTAAGACATGGGCTTAATCGCAATCTTGTCACGCAAGGGAGTGGCCGCACCATGGCGCAACTGCGCCGTCGCGCGTGTAAATCGACGGCAAGCGAGTCTCCATCTTTACCGTACGAGCCTGCCGCCCCGACCCACGATCCAACGCCGGAAACGCCTGTGATTTTCGCCGATCTGTACCGGATGGGAGCTTCGACTCCTTTCCGATGGCAAACAACCACAAGAACGCGGCTCTACCGGCTCCCCGGCCCGCGTGACGGGCCGTTTGAGTATCCTTAACCTTCTTCAGCGCACTGCTTCTGATAGGCATTGTAGTCAAGCAGCTGGGATAAACAGCTGTCGTCCGAAACGCGAATCTTGGCGATCCAGCCGCCGCCGTAAGGATCATCGCTGAGGGTCTCCAGGTGATCGGGCAAGCTGGTATTGACTTCGGCGATGGTACCGTCGACGGGGCTGAAAAGCGAACTCACCGCCTTGACCGACTCGACCTCGCCGAACTCCTTGCCCGATTCGACGGTGCGGCCCACTTCGGGCAGCTCCAAATAGACCAGATCCGTGAGCTGTTGGATCGCAAAAGCGGAAATCCCGACCGTGGCCAATTTGGCCCCGTCTTTTTCCGTGACATAGGCCCACTCATGTGTTTCGGCAAACAGGAGATCCTCGGGTTTCACGTTCAATTCCTTGCTACGAATGACGGGAGTAAAACGGCAGTTCGACCATTTCCGCGGGTACACAGCGGCCACGGATGTCAACTTCCAGAATGGTGCCGGGTTGGCGGATCGACGGTTTGACGTAGGCCATGGCGATCGGGCGCTGCAGCGTCGGTGAGAATGTGCCGCTGGTCACTTCGCCGACAACCGTGCCGTGTTGAAGCACTCGATGGTGTTCGCGCGCGACGCGTCGGCCGTCCAGCTGCAACCCGACACGCACATGGCAGGCCGTATCTTGGCGGGCCCTGACCAGTGCGTCGCGCCCCAGAAACTCGTGTTGGTGCAACTGGACCGCGAAATCGAGCCCCGCTTGGAATGGATGGATCTGTTCCGATAACTCGTGCCCATACAACGGCATGGCGGCTTCCAGTCGCAGCGTATCTCGAGCGCCCAAACCGGCCGGCACGGCTCCCACGGTGCGACCGGCATCGAGCAGCTTCTGCCAGACATCCACCGCCGCTTCGCGCGGCACCCACAGTTCGCAGCCATCCTCGCCCGTGTAGCCCGTTCGGCTGACAATGACCTCCAGGTCGCCCAGTCGCGACATGGCGCCGCTGTAGTACTTCATGGCCGACAGGTTGACCGAAAGCAGTGGATCGACGAGCGGGACCGCGTTGGGACCTTGCACGGCGATCATGGCAGTGTCGAGTGTTAGATCGATCAACGCCGCATCTTCGTCGCTGCGCTGATGCTGCTTCACCCAGGTCACGATCTTGTCGCGATTCGAGGCGTTGACGACCATCATCACGCGCGGCCCACCGTGAGCTTGTGGCAGATGGTACACCAAGACATCGTCCAGGATCCCGCCCTGCTGGTTGGTCATCAGCGCATAACGAATGGCGCCAGGCTTCAAGTGTGCCACATGCCGGGTGACAAGTCGATCGAGCAAGGGGAGCGCGCCGGTCCCCGTGATTTCCAGACGTCCCATATGGGAAATGTCGAAGAGGCCGACTGCCGAGCGGGTGGCCACATGTTCCTGCACGATCGACGTGTACTGGAGCGGCATCGACCAGCCGGCGAAATCGACCAGGCGACCGCCGTGCGAACGGTGCCACGAATGGAGAGGTGTCTTCAAGGGAGTGCCTGCCATAACTTCTCACCGCGATTTCGCGGCAGCTTCCCAGGGGGGACGCAGCCGCTGCAACCTCACCGTGTCGATGATCTCGCCAAGATGCCAACGAGCGAAGCCGGTGGAAACCAAGTTTTCACCCGCATTGTAGCCAGTCAGGCTCGACTTTCCAGGGTGGCGATTCAGCCCGCCGCGACGCGATATCGCTCCTTCGGGGCGATAAATCGACTCTTCATGACATCGCTCATGCGCCTGGCTGACGCATGTTTATCGGGAGCCTTTTCGGCCACGGCCCGGGCGCCGTCCTTTGGGAGTTCGCCGCCCGGCCGCCGATTGCGATCGGACCTTCTTGGCGCTGGGAGCCAGTCCGGGCGCGGGGGTCCCGCGGAGATGATCCGGAAATCGAGTTCGCGGCGATCGACGTCCACATGAAAGACCTCCACCTCCACCAAATCACCCAATCGGTATCGATTCCCCTCGCGACGTCCCACCAGGCAGTGCGTGGTTGCATCGAATTGATAGTAGTCGTCGTGCAAAGCGCTGATGTGGACGAGACCATCGGCGGGCAGCTCCAGGCCCTGGATGAACAATCCGAAGTCTTCCACTCCGGTAATCACGCCGTGGATGGCCATACCGATATGTTCGCTCAGGTAGTTCAGCAGCTTGACCTTGATCAGCTCTCGTTCCGCTTCCGTGGCCCGCTGTTCGCGGCTCGAACAGATTTCACCCAGCACCATCTGCTCGGCCATGTCGCCCGGCGGCCGGCGGCCGGCGGCCAATTGATCAAACAGCCGGTGGACAGTCAGGTCGGGATAGCGTCGGATCGGTGACGTGAAGTGACAGTAGTTCGTCATATTCAGTGCGTAGTGCTGTTCCGGTTCGGGGCCGTACACAGCCTTCTGCATGCTTCGCAACACGGCGTAGTTCACCGCGTGTTCCTCGGGTCGCCCGGCGACCTGCTGCAGCACGCGTTGGATCTCGAATCGGCTTGACAGGTTGTCACATTCAATGCCCAGCTCGCGGACGAATGTGGTGAGATCCTTCAGCTTCACAGGCGATGGAGCAGCATGAATGCGACGCAGAAACAGGATCTCCTTGGCCGTTAACTGCTCAGCCACCGCCTCGTTGGCCGCCAGCATGAATTCTTCAATGATCTGGTGGCTTTCATTGTGTTCGACGACTTTCGCCCCCTGGACCTTCCCGTCGCTGTCCAAGTCCAGCTTGACCTCGGGCAGAATCAGTTCCAGGGATCCATGCTCCAATCGTCTTCGCCGCAGGATCATGGCCAACTCGTGCATCTGCACCACCAGCCTGAAGACGGCCGGAGTCAGTTTGTCTTTCCAGCGCTCGGGCGCGTCCACCAAGTCGTGCACTTCCTCGTAGCTGAATCGGTGGTCACTCTTGATCGCCGAGCGCACGACTTCGGTATGGACGCGGACGGCGTCCGGCGTGAACTCCAGAAACACGCTTTTCGCAAAGCGAATTCGATTCGGCTGTAAACTGGCCAGATGGTTCGAGATGATCTCGGGGAGCATCGGAATGACGCGGTCGGGCAGGTAGATGCTGGTCCCGCGTTCCCGTGCTTCGAGATCGAGCGAGGACTTGGGTGGCACGAAGTGGGCGACATCGGCGATGTGGACACCGAGACGCCAATGGCCCTGGTCCAAGCGCTCGAGCGAGATTGCGTCATCAAAGTCGCGCGCATCCGCCGGATCGATCGTCACTACGGTCAGGCCGGTCAGGTCTTCACGCTCGATCAATTCGGTGGGGTCGAAACGGTCGGCCTGTTGGCGGGCCGCTTCCAGAACCTCCTCGGAGAATTCGTCCGGCAAGCCGTATTCGCGGATGATCGAGAGCGTATCGACTCCCGGCATACCGCGCGGCCCCAGCACTTCCACGATGACCGCTTCACCTTCACTGGTGTGAGAGGGAAATCGCACCATTTCGATCACGACTTTATCGTCGGGACGCACATTCTTAGCGCCGGGATCACCGACGGGAACCGGTTGCGCAAAGACCTTGCCATCCACCTGCACCAACGGCGCTTCACCGCGCGGTTTGTAGGTTCCCACGAACTGATGCGTCTCGCGTTGCAGCACCTCCACGATTTCTCCGCGGGGCCTGTCGCCGTCTCCCCCACGCCGGCTTTTGCCCAATCGCACGCGAACGAGGTCACCCGAGGAGGCATCGGACGAACGGCTCGCCGGGATGTAGACGTCCGCGGTGCGCGGGACGGCGGCCGTCGCGGTTCGCGGTCGGACAAATCCGAAACCGCCCGCGGTGCGCTGGAATATGCCGACGACCTCCTGCCGCTGTGGCGGTCGCCCCTCGTGCGGCGTTACCAGGTGGTTGGAGCCGTAGGAGATGACACCTTGTTTGGCCAGCCGCTTGATCGCCTTGCGGACCTCCGCCCGCCGCGATTCGGGAAAGCCAAGTTGCTTGTTGATCACGCGTGGTTTCACCGGCCGATAGTTCTCGGCCTGGATGTGTTTGAGCAGCAGCAGTTCCAGATCGGTATGACTCATGTTCGACGGCTCCGTCGGCAAGCGGCGTGAGTGTGGTGCACCACGGGGTCCCCACCTCTTGTCCCTGCACCCGCGTCGCCGCTCGCACGGAACTACTTCAGGAGTCTTCGGGAGAACGGTCGGATACCGTGGCCTTGAATAGCTTGCGACCTAAATGGGGTTGGAAGGGCGTCCAGTTACTGTCGGTGTTGACGTCCCCCTGGATCAGCAGATTGAACAACTGCAGCTTGGCGTCGAGATTATCCAGGTAATGCAGTACGACAGCTTCCGGTGTCATGGGCAGTTTCGGACTGCCAAACTCGTATTCACCGTGATGACTCAAGATCATGTGTTTCAGCAACAACTGCAGCTGGGTGGGGAAAGGTTCGCTGCAGAGCGTCTGCGATTCACGCACTTTCTCATCGAGCATTTCGACGGCCATCACCAAATGACCGACCAGCTGCCCTTCGTCACTGTAGCCCAATTCGCGCTCGTACGTCAGTTCATCGACCTTTCCGACGTCATGCAGAAACGCGCCCAGCAGCAACAAATCCGCATCCAGACTGGGGTACAGGGGCGCCACGACGGCCGCCAGTTCCATTATGCTGACGACGTGTTCCAGCAATCCGCCATGGTAGGCATGGTGATTTTTCACCCCCGCCGGTGCCCGCGTGAATTTGGTCATGAATGCCTCATCCATCAGAAAACACTCGGCCAGACACCGCAGATGGAAGTTGCTCACGCCACGCAGCAACTCAGACAGCCGTGCGGTCAGGCGGTCGATGTCGACCGAACCAAGTGTCTGAAAGTCCGCCTCGTCAACACTCGATGGGGCGACCCGATCGATGCGCTGCACGATCATCTGCAACGCGCCATTGTAAAACTGAGTGGTCGCCTGGACCCGCACGTA
Source organism: uncultured Planctomycetota bacterium (assembly GCA_963700575.1). Lineage (GTDB taxonomy): Bacteria > Planctomycetota > Planctomycetia > Pirellulales > Pirellulaceae > JAJRVM01. The sequence goes on from CAVOYC010000029.1 coordinate 25,043, forward strand.
CTCGCCGTTGTCAAAGCTGGCATAGACCTGATCGCTGGCGTTCCAAAGCATTGCCATTACCGTGCCAGTGCGATCCGCCAGCCGCAGCTGCAGGTAGAGATTGCCGTTGCGGTTGGTGCGCAACTGTTTGTCGGAGACCAGAAAGACCTGATCGACGCTCTCGTGTTCACCCAGCTGATTGATGTAGCGACGTTCCATGATATATCCGTCATCTTCCTGGCTTCCAGGAAACAAGAAGTCGTGGTGCCGCGGTTTGGAGATGGAAACAGGGCGGAAATCCCGTACGGCGAAGGTTCCATGCAGCAGCAACGGCCGCGCAACAGCACGCTTGAACAGTCTCTGCGCTCTCCCATCCCCGCCGGCGATCGGGCAAGGCAAGAACGCATGCCCGAGACGCCCGGCACAAAGACCGATTCTAGTGCCCCAGATTCTAGTGCCCCAGATTCTAGTGCCACTGGGCAGTAGTGCCTACCCGGGGGAGATACGTTGTCAGTGCCGAGCTGTTCGTCGCGAGGTCGCTCAAAGGGAACGTATTGCCCGGCCTCCCGAGATTGTCCTACAATGCCGCCCAGACTGCCCCCTTTCCCAGCATTCCATCTCCATCCAAGGAGCGCTCATGGCCGCCAAACCTCGCACTGCCATCAGTCCCACACGTGAGGAAGACTACGCCCAATGGTATCAGGAAGTGATTGCCGCGGCTGACCTGGCCGAATCTTCAGACGTGCGCGGTTGTATGGTCATCAAGCCGTGGGGATATGCCATCTGGGAGCACATGCAGCAGGTGCTCGACCGCATGTTCAAGGAGACCGGGCACCAAAACGCCTATTTCCCGCTCTTTATCCCCCTGCGTTTCCTGGAAAAAGAAGCGGAGCATGTGGAGGGGTTTGCCAAGGAATGTGCCGTGGTGACGCACCACCGATTGGAACCCGGACCGGAAGGAGGGCTGGTTCCCGCCGCCCCACTGGAAGAGCCGTACGTGGTGCGGCCCACCAGTGAGACGATTGTTGGCGCCATGTATGCCCGCTGGGTGCAGTCGTATCGCGACTTGCCGATTCTGATTAATCAGTGGGCGAACGTCGTCCGCTGGGAGTTGCGTACGAGGTTGTTTCTGCGCACCACGGAGTTCCTCTGGCAAGAGGGCCACACCGCGCATGCGACCGAAGAGGAAGCCTGGGACGAAACGCGGCTGATGCTGGACGTCTACGCCCAGTTTGCGGAGCAGTTCATGGCGATGCCGGTGATCAGAGGAGAGAAGTCTGCCGGGGAGCGATTTCCGGGCGCCGTCTCGACACTCAGTATCGAGGCGATGATGCAGGATCGCAAAGCGTTGCAGTCCGGAACTTCGCACTTCCTGGGACAGAATTTTTCGCGGGCTCAGGGCATCAAATTCCAGGATCAGAAGGGTCAGGAGGTCTACGCCTGGACGACGTCCTGGGGCGTCTCGACACGTCTGGTCGGCGCGTTACTGATGACTCACAGCGATGATGACGGTCTGGTGTTGCCGCCTCGCTTGGCGCCGAAACATGTGGTCATCCTGCCGATCTACCGCGACCAACAGCAACGCACTGCCGTGCTCGAATATTGCCAGACACTGGAAAAAGAGATCCAAGCCGTTGATTTTGCCGATGCCAAGGTGCGCGTCTTGATCGATGATCGCGATATTCGGGGCGGAGAGAAGAACTGGCATCATGTCAAGCGAGGCGTGCCGTTACGCGTGGAGATCGGTCCCAAGGACATGGCCAAAAACTCCGTGTTTGTCGGACGACGCGACACGGGAACGAAAGAGGGAATCGATCGCAGGCAATTCGTCGCCACGCTCCCCAAGATACTGGAGCAGATGCAGCAAGGGCTGTTCGACCGGGCGCTAGCGATGCGTGAGAAGTACACACGGAGAATTGACAGTTTGGAAGAATTCCAGGCCTATTTCACTCCCCAGAATAAGGAGAAACCGGAAATTCACGGCGGATTCGCGATGTGCCACTGGGTTGAAGATCCTGGCGTGAACAAGGTGCTCGAGGATCTGAAGGTCACCATCCGCTGTATCCCGTTGAGCGGCGAGCAGGAGCAAGGCAGCTGCATTTTCACCGGCAAACGCAGCCATCAGAGGGTACTGTTTGCCAAAGCGTATTGATGCGATCATCATTCGGGCCCCGGCCTCCCTTTTTGCGGATGAAAGAAGCAACACATGGGAGACGTTCGAGCAGAGCAGCAGGTCCTCTTGTTTGTGGCTGTTTTCAGCCGGTTCGACGAGGCATTCGAATGGGCACGCCAGCGGCTTACCGGGGCGTGGGGGCCGATCGCGTTGGAGAGTGAGCCGTTTGCATTTACCGAGACGCAGTTCTACGAGAAAACGATGGGCCCCGACTTGAAGAAGGTGCTTCTGGCCTTCGAATCCTTGATCGATCCGGCCTCCCTGCCAGATCTCAAACGGCACACCAACATGTGGGAAGAAGAATATGCTCGGCAGCATGCTGGAGGGGTGCCGCGACCGGTGAATCTCGACCCTGGTTACGTGACGCAGGCCAAGCTGATCCTCGCTTCGACCAAGGACCGCGACCATCGCATCTACCTGGGGCGTGGAATTTTCGCTGAAAATACACTTTTCTTTGCCAGTGGGGCGTGGAAGACACGCCCTTGGACCTATCCGGATTACCAGCGGGCCGATTATCATCAGTTTTTGACCCGCTGCCGCGACTACTATCGCGGCCGAAAGCCGATGCGCAAAGCGTGAGGAGACCGCGGTGACGTGCGCGACTCATTTCACAAACCGGGTGCCCCATCGGCGGACCCGTTTGTCTGCTGAGGCCGGAAGTCGATCCTTTTGCAGGCAGCGTCGAGCGACCCAGGCGCTCGGTGGGTTGTGCGAGCCGAGTGATAGCTCGTCACGGGTTTGAGGTCCTGCCCCGTGCGCGTGCGAGGCTGCGACGGCTGGCGTGACATATTTGATCGACCCCTTTTGGCGCACTACTTCGGTATGACTCTTTTGAATTTGATCTGGTTGCTGAGTGGAACGGTGCTGCCCAGCTTCTTGTTCTGCTGGTTGGCGGTGTGGGTGGTGCGGCGGTGGGCGATTCGCTGGCAACTAGTGGACCGGCCCGGGGCCCGGAAGGTGCACACGTCGCCGACACCGATGGGTGGAGGCCTGGCGATCTGGTTTGGCGTGGTTCTCTGTTTCGCTCTGGGGCAGCTTGTGTTGCTGCTCCACGCAATGGGTGGCGAAATAACGTGGCTGACGAACTCGATCATCCCGGCCTTCGCGCGCCCGCATCTCGACGGTTTGTTGCACCAATCCACCGCGCTCTGGGCGTTGTTGGGTGGCGGCACGATCTTGATGATTGTCGGCTTGATTGACGATCGCCATGGCCTGGGGTGGCAGTTGAGGTTAGGTGTTCAATTCGCCGTGGCGGCAACCTGTGTTCTCTGGCAGGGTTGGCGATTGACCGCGTTTATTGAGCTGCCCTGGATCACTTGGCTGCTTTCCGTTCTGTGGATCGTGGCCCTGATCAACTCATTCAATATGCTGGACAACATGGACGGCTTGTCGGCGGGCGTGGCTGCCGTCGCCGCCGCGATTTTGGCGGCGGTGTTGTTGTTGACATTCGACCCCCAGACCCGCCAGCCGCAGATCTTTGTGGCCGGGTTCCTGCTGGTGCTCGTCGGTTCCCTGATGGGGTTTCTGTGGCACAATCGACCTCCGGCGCGGATCTTTATGGGGGACGCGGGAAGCTACTTTGTCGGTTTCTGTATCGCCGTGGCGACGCTCCTGGCCACGTTTACCCAGTACCAAGGCACGCGGCAGCATGCCGTGCTGGCACCGTTGTGTGTGATGGCCGTGCCGCTCTACGACATGATTAGCGTGATATGGATTCGTTTGCGCCAGGGGCGAAGCCCCTTTGAAGCGGACAAGAACCACTTTTCGCACCGCCTGGTCGACCTGGGACTCACCAAAGGACAAGCCGTATTGACGATTTACTTGACGACCGCCACCTGTGGTCTGGGAGCCTTGTTGTTGAATCGCGTCGACTTGTTTGGAGCCCTCGTGGTGGTTTTGATGATCGTCTGCATTTTGTGTCTGATTGCGATTCTGGAATCGACGGCCCGGCGAAGGTTGAATCGGTGAAGAGATCAGCCCGAAGAAAGACCCGATCGGTCACTTCGCCCCCGATCGCCACGCCGCCAGCGGGCGACGAGTTGGGGTTGGAGCGATCGCATGCCTTGTTGGTGGGGTGCGCCGTCGCCCTGGTCACGGCGACTCCCTTGATCGCCAGCGAAGGGGCCGTGGCGTTTGGCACACACGTGGTACTGGTGATGGGCTGGCTGCTGTTAACCATTGTCTGGCTGGCGCGGTGTCTGCTGCAGCCGTGTCCTGTGTGGCACATTGGACCGTCCGGGGCGGCCTTGGTACTGTTCTTGATCGCCCACAGCGTGAGTGCCGTGGTAATGCTGCATGCGGGGCATGCACGTTCAGCCCTGAATGCGTTGTGGCTGTGGGTGTCGTTCGGGCTGGCGTTTCTTACCGTTCGGCAGTTGATACGCAGCGGGTCGCAGCAACGAGCGGTCTGCAGCATGCTAATCGCCCTGTCGGTCGGTATGGCTGCCTACGGAATGTACCAGGTGGCCTACAGCAATCCGCACCAGCGTGAAGCGTATGCCAAAGATCCGGACGCGTTTCTGCGCCGACAAAACGCGTATTCTCCGCCCGGCTCTCCGGAACGCCGTCACTTCGAGAACCGATTGACCAGTACCGAACCGATTGGACCTTTTGCGCTGACCAACTCCCTGGCCGGATTCTTGACGCCTTGTTTCCTGCTGCTGGTCGCATGTACCGCGCAGTTGTGGTTCGTCGCGGCGCTTCCAGTGTGGCACCGGGGCGGACTCGTGCTGATTGCCCTGCTCGCAGGAGGGTGCCTGCTGTTGACCAAGAGTCGCGCGGCGTACTTGGCCACGGTGATCGGTCTTGGGCTGCTTGTCGCTTCGCAAACGGCAATCCGGTCGCGATTGCGCTGGCGGTGGTTGTTGCCAGCAGCGGTGGCTGTAATAGGTATTGCTGCCATCGCCGCACCACTTGGCGGACTCGATCGACAAGTGCTGACGGAAGCTCCCAAGTCGTTGCTCTATCGGTTGCAGTACTGGCGATCGACAAGCGAGATGATCGCGGATCATCCGTGGTTCGGCTGCGGACCGGGGAACTTCAAGGAATACTACACCCAGTACAAGCTGCCCGAGGCGAGTGAGACGGTTGCGGATCCGCACAACTTTCTGTTCGAAGTGGCAGCGACGGCGGGCTTGCCGGCGCTCGTGTTGTTCTCTCTGGTGGGCGTCGTCGTCGTGTGGCAAACACGTAGCCGTGCGACACGATCGCAGATCGCGCCCCAGAACAAGCGGCCCCGCGGTTCACCTGATGCATCCGATGCGGGCGCCCGCAGGCACGGCCCCGTCTACGTCGGTTTTCTGGTGGGCTTTCTGCTTACTTATCCCGCTGGCTGGGCCGGCGGTCAGACTCCGCCGCCCGAACTGTTGTGGATTTCCCTGCCTGTCGCGTTAGGAACCCTCGGCCTGCTCCACTCCTGGGTCGTCGGCGGGACCATTTCCACTGGCCTACTACTGATCGCCACCGGTTCACTGCTGGTCAACTTGCTGGCCGCCGGTGGGATCGGCTATCCGGGAGTCGCGGAGGTCCTCTGGATCCTGCTTGCGCTGACCCTCAATGCTGCGGAATCGCCCACGGACGATCGGCAGCCAACAGGGCCGACGCCAGTCGCCGGCAGACGTGTCGTTGCGGCGGGGCTGGCCTTCTCGTTGATCTTGGGGCTGCTCGGTTACCGGACCTCCTACCGCCCCGTGCTCGGGGCACGCGGATACTATGCTCAAGCGGAAGAAGATCATGGAAAGGCTCTCAGATCCGAGGTGAGCCCCGAGTTGGTCAAAGAGAAATGTTGCGCGGCCGCGGAAACGGATCCGTGGTGGGCCGACCCGTGTGAGCTGTGGGCACAAGTGCTTTTTGAACAGTGGGTTTTCGATCAGTCCGATTCGCGGTTGGCGGAATTTGACCAGGCTGTTGCTTCGATGCTGCGGCGAAACGCTCACTCCAGTAACCTATATCGCCGTGGCGGAGACTGGTTGATCGAGATGTATGCCGTCTCTGGACGCGAAGACCTCCTGGTGTGCGCCATCGAAGCGTATCGGCGGGCGAGCGCGCTTTATCCCAACAGCAGCGTCCTGCGTGCCCAGTTGGCTTGGGCCTACCACCTGGCGGGCGATCGACCACCAGCTGAACGACTCGCCGCCGAGGCGCTTCGACTCGATCAGATGATGCCTTATGACGAATTGCGGTTGAGGAACCAACAGCTGGCCGGGCGGCGCCCCCTCCTCATTAAAGGGGGGGCCTCATCCGCCCAGCAAAGGTGCGGATCCCGAACAAAGAATGGAGAATATCCGTAAAGCGGATAATCATTGAGTAGCGGTCTGCTCGTAGCGAGGCTTTCCGAGCATCACGCTGGGAAAAGCGTCCGCGAGCAATCAGGTGTTCGTACGGTGATGTAGTCGTGTGAGGGGACTTTGATGAAGAGCAGGGCGGTCTTGGTTGGTGCGGCGATCTTCGGCACTGCAATCGGTACGGGCATGACTGCCGTGGAGATGACTAACAGCCACAATCTGTTTTACTTGGAAGACTTTGAGGCACGGGCGGCAGAGCGGAAGTCCGAGCGGCAGGTGGTCAGAACTGAGAAAATGGCCCAGGCGGAAGTTGTCGGCAGTGACGAATACAAATTTGGCAGCATGGAAAGATTCTCCAAGCAACGGCATACGTTTCGCATTCGCAATGTGGGCGATGCCGCGCTGATGCTCAATACGGGACGTTCGACGTGCAAATGTACGCTTTTTGAGATCGACCGGGAGACGTGTAAGCCGGGCGAGGAGGCGGAGATCCTCGTGGAGTGGACTGGGCAAACGCAATCTCGCGACCCCGAATTCAGTCAATCGGTGGACGTTATCACGAACGACCCCGACCGCGAGATCGTGCGTTTATTCGTCTCCGGGCTGGTAACCGAAACAGTACGGGCTCTGCCCGAGGATTTGATTGTGGGGCGGGTTTCCTCGAACACGGGTACGGAGTTGGATTTCCGCTTGTTCGGCTTCCGTGGGGACAAGATTGAGATTCTCGAGTCCGAGTTCGAAAACCAGGAAATCGCCGACAAATTCGAGCTCCATCTGGAACCGCTCTCGGAGGAGGAGTTGGCCAAGGAAAAGGGCGGCAAGTTGTGGTCTGTTGGGCAAATTGACCGTGAAACCTGGGTTGCCCTTGGGACCAATAATCCAGACAATTCAACTGAGAACGCGAGTCGACAAGGAAGCCACGATTCATCTGCCCGTCAGTGGCCAGACGACCAGTGACATCTTGGTTGCCTCGTCACGTGAATTCGAGGCGAACAGCGGGTTGTTGAGGTTGGGCGCGTTGAGACGAGGCGAGTCGGCCAAGGCAGTGCTCCAGGTCTTTGTCAAAGGAGAATACCGGCACGACGTCGCGTTCTCGGTGGGGAAAGTCGACCCGGAAAGCTACCTGGAGGTGAACATCAGTCCACCTGAGGAATTGAATCAAGGCAAGACGATCCGGTACCTGGTAACGATCGAAATTCCCTCGGGGCTGAATCCGATCAATCGGCTCGGATCAGCCGAGGCCGGATATGGCCGTATTGTGCTGGAAACCACGCACCCGCAGACCAAGCAAGTCCCGATCAGGGTAAAGTTTGCTGTCGAGTAGCTAACGTACGTCAAACGACGCCACTCTTCCACACAGATCCAATGAGACTTCTGAAGAACGGAGTCAGCTGAATGAATACGAAATGCAGCGGAGCTTTGCAGGATGCGGTTCTCGTTGTCTTGGCGTTGATGACCCTTGTCGCTTGTGGTTGTTCCGAACAGCCCGTGTCGGCGACTCAGCAAGAAGCCGCCGGGCCATCAATCCATGCACCCCATAACCCTCTCGCGGATGGTCTTGCCGTGGCCGATGCCCCGGCGGCGTTGGAGCAGGAAGGTGGAGGCCAAAATTTGGACCGGGGCTTGGTGGCGGCCCTCGATGGGGCTGGCGTTGAAATCTCAACGCCAATCGACGTTGAAAATGTCGCCGCTCAGCAGTCCACAGTTTCCGCGGCATTCAATCTGACCGACAAAGCAGGCAGCGTCCCCGCGTCCTCGGAACATGCCACGAAGCCGTTTCCGAGAGAGCCGCTGTTTGTAGGTTGGCCCAAGCCTCGCGTGGCGCTCTTACTGACGGGTCGGCAATTTGGCTTTTTGGAGCCGTGTGGTTGTTCCGGACTGGAGAATCAGAATGGCGGCCTGGTGCGCCGCAGCACTTTGTTGAAGGAGTTGGCGAACAAGGGCTGGCCCGTGATTCCGATCGATGCGGGAAACCAGGTCCGTCGATTTGGGCGTCAGGCGGAAATCAAATTCCAGATCACGATTGAAGGCCTGAACACAATGGGCTACCAGGCGATTGCGTTTGGCCCGGATGACCTGCGGTTGCCGGCCCCCGAATTGGTGGGCGTGATCGCTCCCGTGGGAGATGGCCCAAGCAAGTTTGTGGGGGCGAACGTGAGCGTGATTGACCCCGCCTTCACGTTGACTCATCTGGTGATCGAAAAGGGCGGGAAGAAGATTGGCATCACAGCGATTCTCGGGGCACGCAACCAGCAGCTCATCCAAAATGCTGACGTCATGGTGCGGCCCGCGGAAGAAGGGCTCAGAGAGGTCTGGCCGGCGTTGGCCGCGGCCCGGTGCGATCTCTACGTGCTGATCGCGCACGCCACGATCGAGGAATCGGTGGCGCTGGCTCAGAAATTTCCGCAGTTCAAGCTCGTGGCCACGACCGGTGGTGCGGGGGAACCAACGATGGCTCCCGAGCGAATCGACGGGACCGACAGCCAGATGATACAAGTCGGTACCAAAGGAATGTATGCGGGAGTTGTCGGGCTGTTCGACGATCCGACAACTCCGATGCGCTATCAGCGGATCCCTTTGGATGCGAGATTCCCCGACTCGGAGCAGATGCTGCAGCTTCTGTCTGCCTACCAGGACCAGCTCAAGGCGGCGGGTTTTGAGGGACTCGGCGTTCGTCCCCAGCCGCATCCCAGCGGGCTGGAGTACATCGGGTCGAAGGCGTGTGAGGATTGTCACGAAGACGAATACAAAATCTGGAAAGAGGGACGCGACGGGCACGAGACGCGGCACGCGCACGCATACGCGACGTTGCTGAATCCTCCCAAGCGGAGCAAGATTCCGCGTAACTTCGATCCCGAGTGCATCAGCTGTCACGTTGTGGGATGGAATCCGCAGAAATATTTTCCCTACCAGTCCGGTTTCTGGAGTCTGGAGCAAACACCGGAGCTGATCGACGTCGGATGTGAAGACTGCCACGGCCCCGGAGCACGCCATTCAGCAGCTGAAAATGGGGACATTGAAGTGGAAGAAGACGAGATGGAGCGCACTTCGTCAGCTTCAGGTGCTGTCTCTCGAGAATGCCGAACAGAAGTGCCTCGAGTGCCACGACCTGGACAACAGTCCCGCCTTCCAGGAACAAGGTGCTTTCGATCGGTACTGGGAGAAAATCAAACACGGAAAGGACGACAAGTGATCCAGCACTGCGCTATGAATTGAGCACAGCGCCAGGCGAATCCAGCGCTGCGCTAGGCGGCTCGGTTGGCAAAGGCCGACGAGCCCGATTAGTCGCCCTGATTCAGCGCGTCGAGCAATTCGTCGAACCGGGAATCCATCCGTTGCCGGGAGATTTTGGCATTAATCTTGTCGCTGAGCGAGTGACACATCTGGACGAAATACGGTCCAGAGGGATCCTCTTTGAGCTCATGCGCGGAAAGTCTGGAAAGAACCTGCAAACGTAGTTTCGTGATCTCATCCAGCAGTTCCTGCAGCCGTGCCTCGTGCTGGACTTTCGGTCCCGTATCGAGTCGAATCTGAGCCCGTTCGATCCGCATGAGCGTTTGGATCCAGCGATCCATTCGATGTCCACGCCTGATTTCTCGCCGTTGAAGGAACCAACGTACGCCGAAGAACGCGGCAATGATGGTGGACGCCAGCAGCGAGTAGAGCGCGTCCCACGCTTCGAACTGTCCGATGTCAAAGGCTTCGGGATGATAGACTCGTCGGGCGCCATCGTGAATGGAAAACTCCGGCTTCTGCTGGGCAAAACGCAATTGATCCTCACGGCTTCCTGAGAACAGCTCCTCGAGCGACTCTTCCTTTTGGAAGTTTTCGTTCAGCACTTCGCGCGTCACGACCTCGACCAATCGCGGATCGACATCTGCGCGGGTCAGCAGTTTTGATCGCACGGCAATGGTCGGAATGTCCGTTGATGGGACAATCCCATTGTCTGAGCCCAGAAAACGTGACAACCAGCTGTCCTGTGCAAGAGTGGCAGGAATCGCGCGATAGGTACCCTTGGGGATCGTGTATTGCGATACGAGAACATGCTTTTTCGACAGGGCCTCGCCGTAGGGAATGGGAAGGAGTCGGCAAGTTCCGTTGCCGAGCAGTTGTTCGAGAATGGTCGGGTTCTCCGGGTCGGGGTTTCCGAGGCCCATCGTGATCAACGCCGCATCCAGTTCGCCATTTTCGAAAGCCTGTCGGACAGCCGAATAATATTGTCCCGAATTACTTGGGCCGTTGAATTTCGCGACCTTCAACTCGGTCACGACACCATCCTGCATCGCGGCAAGACCGAACTCCTCCAGTACGGCCAGGCTCATCGCAAAACCGCCTGAATAGTCGCTGCCTAACGCGACAAGCCACTGGTGAGCGTTCCGGGGACGAAGGTCGTGAATCGTGTGCAGGTCGGCGTCGGAGCGAACCACGAAGTGAACGACCTCCATATACAGATTCGCGACGAAGCGGATCCGCGAACTGTCGCAGAACTCGTCTTCCGTAATTCCCGCAGATCGTGGATCTTTGCCGAGCGTTTCAAAAACTCGTCTGGTCACGGCGTCCTGCTGCGCGTCCGATTCGTCGATCGGTCGTCGCCACTTCATTTCGTCGAAACTGAGCAAACCTTCATGGTCCTTGTATTTGTCGAGCTCCTGGAATTCAATTTTGTTCAGTACTTTGGCGGTGCCAGACTGGTACAGCGCAAAATCGAACTCGCCGAATTGCAGCCCCCGATAGGCATCCAGTGAACCGCGAATGGAGCGTGTATCGATGTTCTCCTCGGCTAAGCCGTAGTTCGGGAGGTCGTCTCTCAGGTTGGTGATCAGTCCTTCCATGACGGGCCGGTGCAGACCTCCTTCGGGGCCCAGACCGATGCGGAGCCGGTTGGGGAAGGCCGTCGCCATCGAGTAGATCCAGTAGATCAGCAAAGGCGATGCGATCAGTATCAAGATCAGGCTGACGCGAAACCACACAGAACGCAGGAAGTGGTAAAGGGGGGAGGCATCCGCGAAACGGGGTGCGAGAGGGGCTTGTGTTTTGGGTTCGGCAGATAGCGCTGTGCCAAGGTGACTCGGTTGTTCGGTTGCCATGCTCGCCTCGCATGTTGAAGTTTCCCGTTACCATACCACTCGACAGGAACGTTCGCACCATGCTGTTGGCCGTCGCGTGTTGCTTGACGCGACCTCGCACGTGCTCATTCCATTCCCTAGGCGGCTGCGAAGCTCCCTTCCGCGTAGACGATTTGGCCGGCGATGGTGACGCGAAAGCCGCGCAAGTTAAGCCACGGCCCGACACGCACTTCGACCAGGCCTGGAATGGAACCACGCACTGTCGGCAAAACGAATGCCAGGCGCGGCGTGATCCGCCACCAGGAGGTCTGACGCGCCACGACATGCTTGTCGACCACGACCGTATCGTGGAGGCTGCGGCCGTTGAATTCGAGTGTCGCTTGGATGGGGGCGTCAATGACCAGCCGGCGGTAGAGCAGGCCCTGCGCCAGCAACGTGGCTCGCGCCCCGGGTCGGGACGCCAGCACGTACTTCCCTTCGTCGCGTGATATCGACTCGGGACTTCGATAGGGATTGACCGCGCTCAATTGCCGGCCTCGATCTCCGCCAGAATCTCGTCGGACAAATCGAAGTTGGCCGAGACGCTCTGTACGTCGTCATGGTCGTCGAGCGTCTCGAGCAGCTTCAAGACGGTGCGCGCATCATCGATCCCCAGCTCGATCGTGTTTTGAGGGATCCTGGTGATCTCCTTGGCCTGGACCTGAATCGGTACGCCGTCCAAAGCTTCCGAGACGTTGGAGTACATGTCCGGATCGCACGTGACTTCATAATTCTCGCCACTCTGCCCGACATCGTCGGCACCCGCCTCTAACGCCACCTCCATCAGCTTGTCTTCTTCGACTCCTGCCGCGGGAATCACGAAGAGACCTTTTCGGTCGAACATCCAGGCCACACAATTGGTGCTGCCCAGTTTCCCGCCGTGCAGTTCGAAGATCTTGCGGATCTCGGGCGCGGTGCGGTTGCGATTGTCGGTCATGATGTCACACAACACGGCGACGCCTGCCGCGGCGTAGCCCTCGTAGAGAACCTCCTCGAAATGGCGGCCTTCCAGTTCCCCGGTGCCCTTCTTGATGGCCCGTTCGATATTGTCCTTGGGCATGCTGACTGCTTTGGCATCCGCAATCGCCGTCCGCAGGCGGATGTTCATGTCCGGATCACCGCCACCCATCTGGGCGGCGACAATGATCGCTTTGGAGAGCTTGCTCCAGAGCTTGCCACGCTTGTTGTCGATCAGTGCTTTCTTGTGTTTGATACCTGCCCAATGTGAATGGCCTGCCATCGCTGTGCTTCTTTCCTGCTGAATTGCGAACCTGTTTGCCATGTACCAAAGGCCCACACCTAGCCTGCCGTGTGTTGTTGGATCTTGTTTTGAATCGCCTGCAGGCGTTCGGTATCCTCTTGCCGCTGAAATTCTTCGGCCGCTTTCTGCCAGGTTTCCAGCGCCTGGGCTGCCTGGCCGGATTTCGCATAGGCATCTGCGAGATGATCCAGTATGACACCATCCACGTTCTCCGCGGCGGCGGCTTTTTCGAGTTCTTTTACGGCTTCCTCATATCGACCCAGGCGGAACAGCGCCCAGCCAAGGCTGTCCCGATAGGCGATGTTGTCAGGCTCGGCCTCCACGGCCCTCTGAACCATGGCAAGGGAACGTCTCAAGTGTTTGCCTTGGTCACACCAAAGATATCCGAGATCATTGAACGCTCCGATATCCTCGGGGAATTCGTCCAGCACTTGCTGTAGCCACTCCTCGGCCGCGTCCAGTTTTTTCCGTTCCACTTCGATCGCGGAGAGCGACAAGCGGACGTCTCGCATGCCTTCCCGGTTCTCCGGCGATGCATGATCCGAGTCGAACCGATCGAGGATCTCGACATACTTGGTTTGCGCTTCGTCCAATCGCCGGGCCTGATACAGGACCCACGGTTCGCGAGCCAGCATCCGCGGTGACGTCGGATCGAGCTTGCCCGCCTGCCGGGCGGCTTCGAGTGCCTTTTCATAATCTTTGGCCAGGGTCCAGGCACCGGCCAAATAGAAAGACACTTCGGCGGTTTGCTCGGGAAGCAGTTTGTCATCGAGGACCCGCTGGAAGGCCCTAGCCGCTGGTTCCGGTTTGTTCATCTGAAACATTTGAAACGCGATGTTAATCGCGGCCTGCCCAGCGGCCGGACCGGGCTGTTTCAGCCCCGCGTTGAGAAACTCTTGGGCCAAATCGGCATTTTGAGCGCGGCCTTGAAGCAGCGCCAGGGCCAACACGACGCCGCGCGGTGGCGGATTCTCCGGGTCCGCCAGCATGGCCCGTGTCAGTTTCGTCAATTCACCCAGGATGGCCGGATCTTCCGCTATCGAGTCCACGTTCGCATCCAAGGGGTCGAGCGACCCCGTCTTCCACACGACTTCTCCCACCTGCCGCAGAAGTGGTTCGTACCGCTGCTGTTGCAGATAGATGTCGATCAATCCCTGATGTCCGTCGGCCGCCGGTTCCTGTTCCAGCAACTTCCGGTAAAGCGACTCGGCCTCATCGAGTTTTCCGGCCAGCCTCAGGCGATCTGCCAGAAAGTAGCCTAACAGGGGATTGTTCGGGTCCGCCTGAGCCAATTGCCGCAGCCGATGCAACAGGGCTTCACTGGGTTGAGGGCGTGTGCCGGCGTCGTCCGGTTGAGCATCGTTGTCGTCCCCAGGGCCGGCGTCCCGCGGGTCGTCGAGCAGTTCCGCCAGCAATACGTAGGGAGCCAGTCCGGCCGACGTGGTCTTGGAATGGAAGTATGCGTCGAGGTGCTTGAGCGCCGCATCTCGGTGGCCCCGCTCGTTCTCGACCAGCGCCAAGCGAAACCCCAAGGTGGCGGCGTTGGGCTTGGCCTTGTCGGCGGTGCGGAAGGCTGCCTCGGCCACGTCGAGTTTTCCGGCCCGTAAATAGCTCTCGCCAAACAGCGCGTAAGTGGCGTCGGGGCGCTTCAGCAGTTGGTCCCGCAGGGCGGCGGCAATTTGCGTGTCGGAGTTGTTTTCCACAGCCTGCTGGACCGCCGCAAAGGCTTCGGCGGCCTCTTCAAATTTGCCGATGGTGAGCGACAGGCGGCCGATTTCGAACAGCGTGACGGCACGGACGGCATCGCCCCTCAATTGCTTTACCTTCTGAAAAAGCTTCCAGGCCCGCGCGGCTTGGTCCGGATCGAAGTCCTCAAGATCTGCTACTTGGGCGGCGATCTGTTCCAACAACTCGACGGGCACGTCCTGCTGTTCGGCCGCCAGAATCAGATATCGCGTGGCATCCAGTTTTCGGTCGAGCCGGAAAGCGAGCGGAACGATATCTTCCAGGATGGAAACCAGGTCATGCTCAAACCACCAGGCTCGCTGGAATCGCCGCAGTGCTGGCGCGAAGGCGGCCTCCTGTTCGGCACCTTCCAGAGGCAGGCCGCGTTGCAGTAAGACACGCCCGTGGGCATAGAGTGTCACCGCTTCAACATGGTCGTTCTGCGCTTCCGTCAGCGTCTCGTCCGACTTCAGCACCTTGGGAGGATCTTCAAACAGCTGTGCCTGAACGGGCTGGGGAGCAAGCAGCATGTTCGCGCACCAGAGTGTGAGCAGCCCAAGAAAGACTGCCTCGACCCGTTGGCGGCTGCCAATGCTTCGCGGGTTGACGAGACCAGTGAGCGCACATCGTGGGAACGCGAGGTTTGTCATGAACCACTGGTCCATTGGTGTTCTCGATAAAAGAGTGAGAGGTTTCCGGGGATGGGATCGGTTCGGGATTTCGTTTCTGGCTCTTCGGATTTCGCTCCAGGCAATCGCCCGCCTCGTGGGACTGCCAAGTCCCGGAACTGGGGCAGGGAGAAGCGATACGGCCGACAGGAGGACCAGGCCTCAGCTACGTGCCGCGTCTACGATGCCCGCTCCAGAGATGAAGATTCGCGCGACCCAAGCCGGTCTCAGGCATACACCGCCAACCGGGACGGTACGACCTACACACGCGGCGCAGCGCCGCAGGGCGACCTGTATCAGCGTGGTTTTTTCTTGGTGAGTCGCTTGGTGCTGGTCTTCTTCTTTTTGGGTTCCGACGTTGATCGTTCAGCTGTGGCTTTGTTTTTGGTGTTCTTGGCAGACGCCTTTTTCTTGGAACGCCCCGACTTCGCCGCACCGGCCCCTTCCTGCGCCGTGGGGGCGTGGGAGGAGTCACTGCTTCCCTTCTTGCTCGTTCGTCTCGGGAACCGCTCCTTGGCGTCCGGGGTGATCTCGAGCATGACGGACCGCACGCGAGGCGAAAACGGCGCGCTGCCGTAATCGATTCCCAGCTGGTGCAGGAGGGACCCGAACTCGACTCCCTTGTTCTTGGCGATGGCCCGTTCCAATCCGGGCACCCGCCGCTCCTTCGCTTCGTCGTCGCTGACCACGCCCAGGATTCTCAAACTCTCCAGCGCATCGTCACTGACGGCGATCGAGTGTCCCCCCAATCCGTTTTGGGTGACGAAGGCGATGGCAAAACCGGAAATCCCGTCGAGCCTTTCCAGTTGTTTGACGGCCTTGCCAATGTTCTCTTTCTTGAGCGGTTCGAGGTCAAAGGAATAGTAGCATTCGAAAACCGATTGCAGGCTGCGTTTCAGGCGGGAAGCGGCTTCCGCCGGTTTCGGCAGGCTGGAGAGGACCTCGCTCAGTTCTGAAACGGTCGTGACGCGCACTTCGTTCCAGTCGTAGTAGGCCTGCTGAAGCTTGGCAAAGGCCTCGTCCGCGGCCTCGTGTGCGGCGAATTCCAGGCAACAGGAGTAGAGAAGGTGCTCCAGCACGGGCCGGTCGGCGACAGGATACGGCTTGTAGTGCTTCTTCAGCACCTTGTGAGTCTTGGTCAGCTTCGATGCTCGGTTGGAGGTGCTCATACAGCGAATCGAACCTCTCTGTTGTCTTGTGCCGGTTATCTTGTGTGTCGGAAGTGGTTGGCGGATGGGATCACCAGACGGCACCACGCCTGCCCTTCAGGGAGCGTTTGTCTTCAGGCTGTTGGGGGAGGCGGATCCGTAAACAGTTCCGGGGGCGCCCGTGGGGCCTCGGCGCGTCAACTGGCGGATCGTCTTTCTGGTCAGCCGACGTCTGCTCGGCCTCGGGTCCATTGTCTGCCGCGAGGTCGTCGGTCGCATCGTTTGACGGCAGGACTTCGCTGAGGATGCGGCTGACTTCCAGGGAGCGTTTCACACCCAAGTCAAGGACGAACCGCAGTCTGGGGGTGTAGCGGGTGTCGATACGTCGAGCAATTTTCTGTTGGAGGAATCCAGAAGCATTCTGCAAACCACGGACCGCCAGGTTCTGTTTGGCTTCGTCCCCCATGATTGACACATGCACCTTGGCATGCCGCATATCGGCAGAGACCTCGACGTGGGTGACGGTCACGTCCTGAATACGCGGATCGCGCAACTCGGTAAGAATGGTCATGCTGACCACTTCTCGAATCGCCTCGGCTGCCTTTAATACTCGTCGCGATGTCATCGATAGGTTGTTACAGGTGTGATGGGGCAAAGCTGCGTGCGCGCCGGGCAGCGTGTGCGATGCCGGAGGACGCACTGCTGACTTACAGCGTCCGAGCCACTTCTTCGATTTTATATGCTTCCAAGACATCATCTTGCTTTATGTCATTGAAGCCGTAAAGCTTGATGCCGCATTCCATCCCGCGCGAAACCTCCTTCACGTCATCTTTTTCACGTCGTAGCGACTCGAGTTCGTAATCTCCGATGGTGCGCCCGTCGCGATTCACTCGAATCCGGCAGCCACGCTCGATCGTTCCGCGCACCACGTAGCAACCGGCGATGGCGCCGACGCGACTGATCGCAAAGACTTGCTTGACCAGTGCCTGTCCCAATTCGATGTTCCGTTCCTCCGGTTTGAGTTTCCCTTCCAGTGTCGCCCTGATGTCGTCGGTCACCTTATAGATCACGTCGTAGCGCCGGATCTCCACATCTCGTTCGTCGGCCAGCGAGCGGGCCGCTTCGTCTGGAATCACATTGAAGCCAATGATGACCGCCTGGGAGGCGTGAGCCAATGTGACGTCGGCCACGGTGATACCACCGACCGATGCCTGCAACACCTTGACCTGCACTTCGGGGTGTTCGAGTTTTCCCAGTTCCTTCTGGATCGCTTCGATCGAGCCGCGCACGTCCGCACGAATGATCAAGTTCAGGGTGACCACTTCGGAGGAAGGCCCATCCAAACGGCCACCGGCCGTCATGCGTCGCTGGAATTCCTCGAAGGAGACCCGCACCGTGTTCGTGGAGAGGGACTTCTGTCGCGACTCATTCTCACGCGACGAGGCGATCTCCCGGGCCTGGCTGATGTCCTTCAACACGAAAAAGGGATCGCCGGCTTCGGGTGCTATGTCCAGTCCGGTGATGTTGACCGGAGTTGACGGCCCCGCCACCTTGACGCGAACCTTGGTGCGGAGCGTGTCGTACATGGCTTTGACGCGTCCGAAAGAGGCGCCGCAGAGGATCACGTCGCCCACGTTGAGCGTGCCGTTCTGGACAATCAACTTGGCAATCACGCCTCGTCCACCTTCCTGTTCCGCTTCCAGGCATGTGCCGATCGCGTCACGATGCGGGTTGGCCCGGTATTCGTGCAGATCGGCAATGGTCAGAATCGTTTCCAGCAAATCGTCCATCCCTTGACCGGTCAGGGCACTCGTTTGTACCACTTCCGTTTCGCCACCCCACTCGCTGGGTGTCATGCCATGCTCGGTCATCTGGGTCATCACGCGATTCGGATTGGCCCCCGGTAGATCGCTCTTATTCAAGGCGACCACGATCGGCACTCCCGCCGCTTTCGCGTGGCTGATCGCTTCTTCGGTTTGCGGCATGATTCCGTCATCGGCGGCAATGACCAGTACCGCGATGTCCGTTACGTTGGCACCGCGGGCCCGCATTTCGGTGAAGGCCTCGTGACCGGGCGTGTCGACGAAGGCAATCCCACGATCCCCCTTCTTGATACGGTAGGCGCGAATGTGTTGCGTGATGCCGCCCGCTTCGCCATCCACCACGTTGATTCCGATCAGATAGTCCAGCAACGAGGTTTTTCCGTGGTCGACGTGGCCCAGGAAAGTCACGACCGGCGCACGCGGCTCCAATTGATCCGGGTCATCTTCCGTTTCCTTGATGGATTGGATGACCAGGTTTTCGAGCGAGTCGTGCTGCTTGAATTCCAGGTCCACGCCCAGCTCCGCCGCAAGTAAATCAACGTACTCGGGTTCGATGGTGGAGTTGATGGTCAACATGACCCCCATTCCCATCAGCGTCTTCTGAACCTGGTTGGCGTTCACACCCGCCGCTTCGGAAAAACTACGGACAGTGCACGGGAGTTCCAGGGCTACTTTTCCTTTTCGAGGTGCCGCGGTGTTGGTCCCGCGGTGAACCAGCGTGCGTCGTCGTCGGGGGGTGGGAACATCCTGCTCGCGGTCAGGTAACCCGGATGACTTCGGCTTGCGGGAGGCGCGTCGAGCCTTGCGATCCGCACGGGCGCTCGCCATGCCAGCTAATCCGGGGGCATTGGGTTCGGCGGCACGTCCTTTGCGCCCCCGTTTGGCGGTGGAGGCATCTTCACCGCCCGCAGGGGGCTCTTTGCTGGCGACGAATCGCTTGCCTTCCTTCTTGGACTGTTTGTCGGTCAGATGTTCCAGCGGGGGACGCCGCTGTCCCTTACGGACCGTCATCTGGTCTTTCGGCAAACGGATTTCCGGTTTCTGCGTTTTCGGCTCATCCGTCTTGGCGGTTGCCGCCGGCTGCTTGATGTCGGGCATGGGGGCCGGGGCCACATTGATCACCGGAGTTCGTTTCTCGGGCTTCCGTTCGCGGTCGGGCTTGCGTTTGGTTTGGGGCGCTCCAATGACCTTGATCGGACCCGAGTCCCGTGGCATCACGGGGTGCAAAAGGTCGTCGGCGGGGCGCACCATCTCGCTGATCGGCGTGGGTGCTTCCGGGGCGGCGGGCGTCTCGGCGGCTGGCTCCCTCACCGCCGGCTCGGCGGTTACCTCCGGGCCCTCTTCTGTTTCTATTTCGGGTGCCGTGATTTCTTCGGGGGCCGTCTCTTGAGGACGTGATTTACGCGTCCGCGTATCGATGACGCGGATCTTGCCGGCGGCGTAGCCGGTCGGTGCGATGTAATCTTCGCGCGTGATGGGCGTGGTGGGGGCTGCGGCCGCGCCGCCGCCCGCCTGGCCGCGTCCCCGCAACCCGGCATTCCGGCCGCCGATCTTGATGCCCGATCCAGTGCGGCCCGGCGGGCCCGCGCCGACGGCCGGTGCCGCATCGCGAGAAGGCACCGGTCCCTGCAAAAACGTCTTGACTTTGTCTACCTCATCATCGGTCAGACTCGCCAGCGCAGAACCCTTTCCAGGAATGCCCGCTTTCGTGCAGACATCCACCAGCTCCTTGCTGTCAATCTCCAGCTCTTTGGCTAACGCGTAGATGCGAATGGGCACGTGCGCCCTCCTGTGATTGTCGAGCGATGCCGTCGTGTGATTATATCGCTCGAACGTCCGGTTGCGACTAAGTCAAATCATTTCCGCGTTCTCCTATGTTGTGCGGCGTTCCCGGCAACCTTTGGGAACGAAAAGGACCTTTTCACAGGCCCACAATCTTTACATGTCGGACGCCGGCTCTTGCGCAATGATCACCAGTTCGGCCCGACGCGTCCACCAAAGTGGCCTCCGGTGGACTGCCGTTGCGTCGCCCCGAGCATCGCGCCCTCCCACGTCGCCATGCGGGTTAGACGCCCCAAATTGCGTGCCTGCCAAGCGGCTTGCGGCCGGCTGTGGTGCGACGCAACGCGGATGTTGATCCGCTCCACTAGGCCTTCTTCTCGTCTTCGCTTTCCTCATCGCCAACCGGCTGCTGCGCCACCGGTTGTTGCATATCTGCCAGCTGCGTGTCTGCCAGCTGCGTGTCTGCCTGCTGCGTGTCTGCCTGCTGCGTGTCTGCCTGCTGCGTGTCTGCTGCTGCGTGTCTGTCTGCTGCGTGTCTGCCTGCTGCGTGTCTGTCTGCTGCGTGTCTGTCTGCTGCGTGTCTGTCTGCTGCGTGTCTGTCTGCTGCGTGTCTGCCTGCTCGGTTTTCGCGGCGGCACTTTCGCCCGACTCGGCCGTTGGGTCGCCGGCGGCCACCTCGCCCACCGTTGTTTCCGGTGTTTCGGTGACCGCCTGGCCTACCTCCGCGGCTTGCTCGACGACCACACTTCTGGCATGCTCGGCCGACGCGGCCGACGAATCAGCCTGGCTTTCGCTCTGGCGTTGTTCTCTGCTGCAATTCCCGTTGACGCCGCCGCTCCGCGGCCGCCGCTTGCTCGGCTTCTTCTGCCCGCTGTTCCGCCTGCTCGACAATTCGATCAACCTGCTCGGCTGTCAGTCCACCCATTTCCATCAGCGCGTCGGGTTCGATGACAGAAAGATCATCGTATGACAAATAACCCTGTTCTACCAGTGCTTGCGCCAGCTCTTCGTTGACACCGTCCAGTGCACTGAACCCGCCCACCGCCCGCTCGATCTGTTCTTCCAGTTCATCGGCGGTCATGATTTCGATGTCCCAGCCACAGAGCTTGCTCGCCAGCCTCACGTTCTGTCCGCGGCGGCCAATGGCCAGGGACAGTTGATCCTCTCGGACCAGTACAATGGCTCGTCCAATCATGTCGCACAGCAAGACCTGATCGACTTCGGCCGGCTGCAAAGCGTTGGGAATTAGGACTTCCGGGTCGTCATTCCATCGAACAATGTCGATTCGTTCGCCCGCCAGTTCATCCACAATGTTCTTGATGCGATTGCCTCGCACGCCGACGCAGGCTCCCACACAGTCCACGCGCTGGTCGCTGCTGCTCACGGCCACCTTGCTGCGGTAGCCCGGTTCGCGGGCCATCGCATTGATCGTAATGACCCCCTCGGCGATTTCGGGGATCTCTTGCTCGAACAGGCGTTGTACCAGTTGTGGGCGCGTCCGGCTGAGGACCACTTTGACACGGCTGCCTTGCGGTTTGACTTCAAAAATGACGGCTCGAATTCGTTCGTTCGGATGATGCGACTCGCCAGGGATTTGCTCACTGCGTGGCAGAATGGCTTCCAGGCTACCCAGCGAAACGGTGGCAGCTCCCCCCTCACAACGCTGGATCACCCCCGACATCATCTGTCCGATTTGTTCCACGTATTCGTCGATCAGCGAGTCTCGTTCTGCCTCGCGTATCTTTTGGATAATGACCTGCTTTGCTGTCTGAGCACCGATGCGACCGATCATCTCTTCCGGATCGAGCGGCTCGCCGTCACAGCTCGCATCAATCGCCCCGTTGTCGCGGGTAATGCGGACGACAATATCCGACTCTTCACCATATTGACGCTTGGCAGCAGTCACCAACGCCGCCTCGATTGCCTGAAAGACAATCTCGGGGTCAATATTCTTATCGCGGTGAAGCGAGTCGACGATTCGCAGCAACTCGTTTGGATTCATGGTTGGTTCTGTTTTCTGTCTTTATGGTTCGCAGCTCGGCCGGCCTGGATCCGTCGATGCTCCGGCCGACTCTCCCACGCCAAGCAGATTGCGACCGGTTTGGGCGTCAAATACTTGGGTTCTCGTTGTATCGATGAATATTGCGACGCGGGTGCCAACTTCCACCGCCCGCCTGGTAGGAAGAACAACCGCCAGCTCCATCATGCCACCCTCCACACTTGCCGGCGCAGGCAATCTCAACGCTTCGCCGGGACCCCTCTTCGGATCGCTTTCGTCGCCACTTCTCGGCTGCACGGCGACCGTAGCCACCGACAACGCGCCGAGCATTTCCACTTGCGTGACGCGTCCTGATCCGCAACTCTGTGCGCGGCAACCTTGCCCAACTCACTCTGCTGCTTTCCTTTGTTCTGCCGGCCCTGGCTGGGCCGCCGCCGGATCTCCACCAAGTGGATATGTTCGGGGCGGATGCCCACCACGACGTCGCGGTTGGCGTTCGAATCCCGTTTCCACCAGTCCGACGGTTGGCCGGACAACTGCATCGACAATCCGCCGCCAGCGAGATACGATTCGCTGCCTGCTCCGCCACGCCGTGCTCGCACGACATTCATTTTCGGCTCGCCAAGAAAACGGGCCACGAACAGGTTGGCCGGTCTCTCGTATAACGCCCCGGGCCGTCCTATTTGCTGGACACGTCCCTGCTGCATCACCACAATGCGGTCTCCCAGTGACATGGCTTCAGCCTGGTCATGTGTCACGTAGACCGTCGTCGCTCCCCGTCGCTGAAGTAACTGCTTCAGTTGTCGTCGCAGCTCGCCTCTCGATTGCGGATCGAGATGCGAGAACGGCTCATCCAACAAAAACGCCGCCGGTTGGCGGACGATGGCTCTTCCCAGGGCTACCCGTTGTCGCTCGCCACCAGACAGCTCTCGTGGCATGCGGTCGAGCAGGTGCTCAACCCCCAAGATCCGAGAAGCATGACGAACCTCCTCGGCGATCGCCTGTTTCCACCTCGGGCGTTCAGCGCTCGCCGGGTGCCGTATCCGCGTCCACCACTTCCGAACCCCGCCTCGACCACGACGCATTTGCAGACCAAACGCGATGTTGTTGTACACCGTCAAGTGCGGGTACAACGCGCTATGCTGAAACACCATCGCGATATTTCGGTTCTGTGGCGCAGTCTGGTTGACCGACTGGCCATTTATGCGAATCACGCCGTGGCTGAGATCGTCCAGGCCCGCAATCAGCCGCAGGGTTGTTGTCTTGCCACAACCACTCGGCCCAACCAGCACGATCAGCTCTTGATCTTGAATCGTGAGATTCAGGTCCTGGACAGCAGCCACGTGGCCTGGGAATATCTTGGACACGCCTTCCAAAGCCAGCTCGGCCATGCCCGTCGGTCCCACGTGCGGCGCGACAAAAAAACAACCCACTCCCGCTGGAGCGGGTCCTGCGACGGAAAATCGCTCGAACACCTTCTAAAATCACAACTTAGTGTGATTTTAATCCCGCTAGAATACAGGCATTGCCCGAAGGTGTCAAGCGCGTGCGTGGTGGCTCAGCCGCGGAAGCGGCAAGGCGCTGATGCCATCTCGGGACAATCACCGGGCGGCGGCATCGTATGCCCCACGACTGGTCTGGCCGCGACTTGGCACGCTCCTGAACGTACGGTGCCGCAAAAGCCCCCAAACTGCGTACGGGAATCGCTCTGAAAGGGGTGTTTTGATGCGCTATTTTTGGGGGGGGGGTGGCGGATGCGAGCTCAGTATGTGAACGCGCGATCAACGGGCCTTGGGAATCCGCCTCCCAGCTTTAAATTTCTAGTTGGCCTCGAATCGGCGTACGGCAACTGCGCTCGATTGACCCAGTGGCGTGACATTGACGCTGACAAACGAGTCGCCCGGCGGAACGTCGAAAGAAGCCACTACCTCCACCGGGCATTGGGGGTCGGACGTCTGGAAGTTGAGCACCGGGAACAGCCTGTCGTGCCGCAATGCCAGAACACTGGCAATCAGCTCGATGACACCGCACGCGGCGCCCGTGTTGCCGAGATAACTTTTCACGGCAGTGACCGGGACTGGTGTTTGGCGTGCCGCGAACACATCGCGGATCCCTTGCGCTTCTTCGGCGTCGGATCGAATCGTAGACACACCATGCGCGTGAACATGTCCCACGGATTCCGGCGCGATTTGGGCGCTGCGTAGCGTTTGACGCAGGGCGCCGCTGGTCGCCGATCGCAGATCGCCAACTCCGCGCGCGTTCATGACCGCCGCCGATCCCGATCCAATAATTTCCCCCAGGATGGTCGCGCCACGACCCTCAGCCGTTTCGAGGGACTCCAGGACCACCGCTCCTGCGCCCTCTCCCAGCACCATGCCGACACGATGCTTGTCGAAAGGTTTGCAGACGCTTGACGGATTGTCTCCCACGGTGGCGATCTCTTCCTGCAACACCACATGTAAGGTGCGCAGCGGATGCACGCGCGTCCCCGTTGCGCCGGCAACAATTGTGTCCGCGCTGCCGCGGGCGATCAAATGGCTGGCTTCCCCGATCGCGGAATTCGCCGATGCTTCGCGCATCGTCAACGAATTGCTGGGACCTCGCAGGTCGTTGTAGATGGCAATGTGGCTGGCCGGCATATTGGGCAAGTATTTCAGCAACCACAAGGGTGTGATCTTGGGAATTCCCTGCTCTGCCCATTGGTCGAAGTCGAAACACTTGTTGGCGTCACGACAGCTCGCCATCGCGTCGACGAACTCGTCCGGTCCCGACAAAATGTAATCGCTTCCGAAGACCACGCCGGAGCGATCCGGGTCGTACAGGCCGGGTTTCAAACGGGCGTCGGCCAAGGCTCTCTGCGCGGCGGCCACACCCATCTGGATCTCGCGGCACATGACCTTGATGCCCTTGCGGATGGACCGTTTCTGGTCCTTTTCCAGGGGCCCAAAATCATCAATTTCGCCCCCAAAATCGTGGGCTGGAGCTGCCCAGGGCATGGTCAGCAGAGCGGTCGGCAGATTGTCCCATGGGCGAACACCCGAAATGCCTGCCATCAGCGCGGACCAGAACCCGTCGGTCGTATTGCCCAGAGGACTGATCAGACCGAGGCCCGTAATGACGACGCGGCGCTGAGGGAATGTCGACATGCCGAGTTTCGTTCACAGCGGTAAGAGCGGCGACTGCCTGAACAAACACGACCCTACGCTAGGGCGTGGCTCTCCAAGTCGGATGTTCCGGAAGTCGCATATTGTAGAAGCCACGGTCGGAGAAGTCGAGGCGGAGGGGCGATGGACGGAAACGGAAACCGGAATCGGTAGGCGAGTTTCCCCTGGAAGCTTCGGCCGCGCAATGTCCTGACGCTCGTCAATCGGCTCTGGCTCACGCCAGGCCGCTCGACCCGGGATCCCCTCCCGGGGAACGGCTGCCCAGACCTCGCCGGCGCGTCTCAATAGCGCGCTCCAGGAGTGACCACTTGCCCGCTGGCGGTCGTGATCTGGCTGGTAATCAGCGCTTGACTGGCCTTTCCGCGACTTTCCACGAACAGCAACGCATCGGCACGGCCGCCTCCACGAGCAAATGGATTGGGGATGCCAAACGTTGTCGGCCGCTCCGGCCCCGGTGACGCGACGACGCCGCAGCTGAGCAGAAGAATTTGGCTGGTCGGCCACCGGAATCGCTCGTGCAGTCGCCAGCTGACCAGTTGCGGGACCTGAATCTCCGCGCGCTGCACCTGACCGTTGAAACCGGGCAAATCGACACTCACCGGGACGAGCTTCTCGACTTGATCGATGTGGCATTTCAGTACCACGTCGATCGTCCGTTCGTCTTGAGACAGCAGCGGACTTATCTGCAGCGTGAAACCTTCTTGCAGCTGAGCGCGCTCAACATCGTAACCGATCCAGGCGTTTTCCTGAGGACGGGTGCGGTAGGAGCGAATGTAGTTGCAGGGACGCTGCTGGGCGATCGTCTGTGATTGGCCGCTGTAAAAGACCAGGTTGGGTGCACTGTGCTCGCGGAAATCACTGCGGCGACGCAGTTCTGCCAACATGAGCGCCGCATCTTCTTTGGATATCAACCAGGCATCGATCCCGGGTGACTGCACCGCAATGGGACGCAGGCGATGCAGGAAGTTGGTCCGCCAGCTGGGGCTGCTGACGGCCACTAGCCGCATGCCCAGTACGTGCGGGTCCTGCGTTCCGTTGACGAAGCGGCCCACCACGTCGGCCACAATGCGTTGCATTTCCGGTGTGTGATAGACGCTCAGCGTGCGGCTGTCAGCACTCAGTAAACCAAGTGGCTGGGAAAACCAAACCTCCGTGCCGGTCTCTCGCAAAATCCAATCAATGATGGCCTGTTGGGGGTTTTCGACCCCCGCGACTTTGGACGTGTAAACGCTGATATCGTACTCCTGCCAAATCTGTCCGTGATCATTCGGTAGCATGTCTTTCCCGCCGGAACGGTTGGGTACCGCGGAGGTGGCTGGCTGGACCTTGTGCGCGTCCAAAGACGGAGTGTCTGAAGAAAGGCTGGCTACTGCCCGCTGTTTTCCTAGGTCGGGTGCCCGCCAATTCGCGTTCACCGAATCCGCGCCGCCTGCCGAAGTCGCACTTGGCGCAGGGCTGTCCCACGCCTGGGCCGACGTAGGTTGAGTGGGTGTCGATTGCGCTGAAAGCGGTCCTGCCACCAGCATCAGCATTGCCAGACCTGTTGCGATCTTTGCCATCACGATCTGCCTCCCTGCCTATCGTCTTGTCTGCGGTTTGGGCGTGTCTTTGCGTCCCCCAAAAGGGTGGGTGCGGCGCGGAGCAGCGCGCGGAAGTATAAAGGAAATCCTCCTCCCGTCACAAGACAGTTTTCGCGAGCGGGCGGCGGAGGGGTGCACGGCCGTCACGTCATCGTTCACTGACCCCCGGCGATTCCAAGTGCCGTCATGTTCCCGGTCCGGTCAGAGATATCGGTTGATCAGGTTTTCGAGCATCTCCTGTCGGCCGCTCTCGTTGGGCGTGATATCGCCTTTGTCAAGCATGTATGCTTCCAGTTCCTTGAAGTTGGCTTTGCCACTTTCGATCTGCAGCGCCGATACCGGCGTCCCAGCTGGCATAGCGCTGCTTCAGCAGCTTCTCGAGTTGACCGTCAGCGCGAATGGCGGCGGCGATTTTGAGGCCCTTTGCGAACGCGTCCATGCCGCCGATATGAGCGTGAAAAAGATCGACGGGCTCGAAGCTCTCGCGGCGGACTTTGGCATCGAAGTTCACTCCGCCGGGGGCCAATCCGCCATACTTCAAGATCTCCAGCATGCATTGGGTGGTAAGGTAATAGTCGGTCGGAAACTGGTCGGTATCCCAGCCCAGCAGCAGGTCTCCGGTGTTGGCATCGATCGAGCCGAGAGCGCCCTGCATGCCGGCATAATCGAGTTCGTGCATCATGGTGTGGCCGGCCAACGTGGCGTGGTTTGTTTCGAGGTTCAGTTTAAACGCGTCCAGCAAATCATAGGCACGCAAGATAGTTGATGCAGGCAGCGGCGTCTGAGTCATATTGATGCTTGGTCGGTTCTTTCGGTTTCGGCTCGATCAGGAACTGGCCGCTGAAACCGATCTGTTTGGCGTAGTCAACAGCCAGATGCATGAACGCGGCCATGTGGTCCATTTCCCGCCGCATGTCGGTGTTATACAGATTCTGATAACCTTCGCGGCCACCCCAGAAGACATAATTGCTGCCGCCCAATTCCTTGGTTACCTCCAGACACTTCTTTACCTGAGCCGCAGCGTAGGCGAAGGCGTCGGCATTGCAGCTGGTTGAAGCGCCATGCATGAACCGGGGATTGCTGAACAGATTGGCGGTTCCCCACAGCAGCTGGATTCCGGTTCGCTGCTGCTCTTCCTTCAGAACGCTGACCACCGCGTCGAGATTCCTATTCGTTTCCGCCAGCGAACTACCTTCGGGTGCGACGTCCCGGTCGTGGAACGCATAGAAAGGTGCCCCCAACTTCTCGATAAATTCGAACGCCGCCCGCGCTCGCTGGATGGCGTTGTCTAACGATTCGCTTCCGTCATCCCATGGACGCAGCATCGTACCGGGGCCGAACGGATCCGCCCCGGAGCCACGGAACGTGTGCCAGTATACGACGCTGAACCGCATGTGATCCTTCATCGTCTTGCCCTCCACGACCTCCTCTTCGTTGTACCAGCGGAAGGCGAGCGGGTTGGCGGAGTCTGGACCTTCGTAACGAATTGTGGTGACCTCAGGAAACGCGGACATCGAACGCACTCTTTCTATAGATCTGGGTGGTACTGGTAAGTGGCAGAGCAGGGGGTGACCCCGAAATCAGAGATCCTCTGTCGGCGGACTGAGACAGGAGTCCCATCAGAACGCCGTACAGGAGATGTGCACGCGGACAACATCATGCCGAACGTTGCCAAAAGGAACCTCTGTGGCCCCCCATCGTGCCACATTTGCGTCCGGCTGACAACGGGCGGGGCGGGGTAGATTGGGTGATCGAACTCCCAGCTGTGGGGGGCGTCGTCGTCTCGTATTTGTGTGGTTGACGTTTTTCTGGATCTCGATCGGTGATTCGCCGGTGCTTCGCGGCTGCAAAGTGCTTCGCGCTCGGCTCGTGTTCCAGCTGGCAAGGCAACGTTGGGTCGAGTGGGCCGTGTCACCGCTGGGTGCTCGCTCGCGACGTCGCTCGCTTTCCGCCTGTGCCGAGAGAGGCTGTTGCTGCGGAGTGGACCGACTTGTGCAGCACCACCCACGTGGTGTGCGCGATTGACTCGTGCTATGTGAACGATCCGGGCTAGCGGGTTCGGTTGCGGATGATCCGGTCTCCCCAGGAAGGCCAAAGCTGAAGGATGGCTGCCAGCCAACGGGCTTTACGTGGCAGGACGAGTTCCGGCTCGCGGCGCTCACAAGCTCGTAAAATGCGGGCTGCCAAATATGCAGGATCAACTCCTTGGATGCGGACACCGCCTCCCGGTCTTTTGGCCGATGCCGGGAGGTTCGTGGTCTGGTCGGCATAGCGATGACCGGCATCTTTGCGGGCGATGGGACCGGGGCAGACCAGCAGCACATGCAGGCCCTGGGGAACCAGTTCCAAGCGGAGCTGATGCGTATAGGCTGCCACCGCGAATTTGCTCACCGGATAGGCACCCAGGTAGCTGGCCGCCATTTTGGCGGCCAATGACCCGATGTTGACGAGGTGTCCTCGGGTCTTCAGCAACCGCGGCACGGCACTTCGCGTGCAGCGGACGGTGCCGAAGAAATTCAGGTCCAGAAAAGACTGAAACATTTCGGGTGGCGTATCGAGAACCGCGCCTCGACCCGATCTGCCGGCACAGTTGATGAGCGCGTCAAGGCGGCCAAATTCCTCGTCGACCACCGCGAATAGAGCGTCTACCGACGGCTGGTGGGTGATGTTGGTCACCACGCCGCGAAGACGGGTCGTTTGCTGGCCGAGTTCCTCGGTCGCTCGGGCCAACGAGTGACCATGAACATCCGCCAGCACCAACTGCGCGCCGCGCGCGCGAAATGCGTGGCCAGTCGCAATCCCAGCCCGGCAGCTCCCCCGGTGATCAATACAACCTTGTCTTGCCAGTAGGACATGGATCTGCTCGCGGCACTAGTGCGATTCGAACCACGCGCTACCCTTCTCGGGCCGCTCGTGGCCTTCGGCGTTCCTTTCCGCTCAGCATAGCGGGCCGCTCCCACCGGCCGCAATTGCCCGCCGTGGGTGCGTGGGTGATGGGGTGTGGGGGTGTGACGGTGAGGGGACGTGAGGAGCAGGCCGGCATCCTCGCGAAAGGAATAGCGTCTTTCGTTCCCTCTGCCTCGCAGAGAATCGGCGCCAGTCTGCGTACCATGGTGCCGTGTCGCCTGACGCAACCCCATTCTCCCCGCTCTCATTCGACGTTCGACGCGACGTCTGAAAACCATCGGGGTACACCCCCTCACCCCCCGCCCTCTCCCCCAAATAGTTCGCGATTCTCTTAAGAGAAATGGATCGTCCTTCGCGCGAACAATTCGGGGGAGCAGGGGGCCAGAATAGATGCATCCGGCCAAACCGCAAAAGATATTTGCAGTTTTCCATGGCAGACGTAACCCAGGGCTGCGCTGGTTGCTTGACGGTGACCGTGCTTCGCCCTGACAGCGCGCCCCATTCGGGGCGGCCGGAGCACAAGAGATGTGCGGCCGACCTGGAAAGTCCCTGCGAGGCAAGAGCAACAGACACTGCGCGGCTCGGTACAAAAACCGGATCAGCGCCAGTTGTCCACAAGGCCGACTTCTTGACCGCCCACACCCCGCACCCCACACCTCCTCCCGCCAGCCCTACCATCGGGCGGGGAACTTCGATAGGATTGAGCTGGCGATGAGACGCGGGCAGGCGTTTTCCGAGTCCTGTGTGAGTGCAGGGCAGGGGGGGCGTTGCGTGTCACGCGTTTGCGAGGATGTTGTTGATCGACGATCACATTGTGCGCCGGAGCATCCGTTGTTATGGGTGTTTTTGGCGGCCGGGGCGGGCATCTATATCGACCGCGTGCTGGCGGTGTCGATTCTTGTTTGGGGTACGCTGGTCTGCCTGTCCCTCGTGTTTTTTTCGGTTCTTTCCGCGCGGCGGCGCGATTTTTCATCCGGTTTGACGTTGCTCTGTGGTGTCGCCGCTTTGGCTGGCATTTGGCACCACGATCGCTGGCGGTTCTTTCCCCAGGATGAGATCGCCCGCTACGCCGCCGCCGCTCCCCTGCCGGTCCGTGTGCGGGTCGCGGTACGCGATGCACCACGGTGGAGCCCGGCTGCGCGGGAGGGGCCGCTCAGCACCATGACACGTGGCGAAACAACGCGCGTGGAGGTGCGCGTGCTGGCGCTGCGGCAGGCAACACATTGGCAGCGTGCTTCCGGTCATCTGACGCTGCTCGTGGAAGGGCACGTGGAGGGGCTTTATCGGGGCGATCGACTGGAATTGGCTGCGCTGCTGGCTAGGATCCGCGGGCCGCTGAATCCTGGCGAGCCCGATTTTGCGGCCATGTGTCGTGGCCGTCGGCAGTTGGCGATTCTGTTGTGCGAACACCCGGCTTGCGTGAGGCGATGGGAGGCAGGCGCGGGTGGGAGTGTGTTGCGACAACTGGGGAGATTGCGGTTGTGGGCCGAGGGTGCGTTGGATCGTTTCGTCGGTTCACGCCGCTCGGCGCTGGCAGCTGCGCTGTTGTTGGGAACGCGCGAGCGATTGGACCAGGAGACGGTGCAGACGTTTTTTTTGAGCGGTACATTACACCTGTTGGCGATTTCCGGTCTGCACGTGGGGCTCCTGGCTACTGTGTTCTGGCTGCTCCTTCGACTGGATTGGTTCACGCGCAACCAGGTCTTGCTGGCCACCTGTATTTTGGCTATTTGCTACGCGCTGCTCACCGGGGCCCGGCCACCGGTTGTGAGGGCGACGATTCTGATCATCCTCTATTGCCTTGCGCGTGCCGGGCAACGGTCGGCCAGCCCCTGGAATTCGCTCGCCGCAGCCGGCCTGTTCACACTGGCGGTGAGCCCGGCCGGGCTGTTCGACACAGGCACGCAGCTCTCCTTCCTGGCCGTGGCCACGTTGATTTCTGCCTGGCCCGCAGTGTCGCGAGCGGCACCCTCCGACGGCCTGAATCGGCTCGTCGAATTGAGTCGTCCGATCTGGCTGCGCGGACTCCACGTATGTACCTATCGGATGGGGCAGCTGTGGTTGATTTCGGGGATAGTGTGGCTGGTCAGTCTACCGCTGGTCGCCTATCGATTTCACCTTGTGACGCCGGTCGGGCCGTTGTTGAACGTGTTATTGTGGGCGCCGGTGGCAGTTGCTTTGTTTGCCGCACTGCTGGTCCTCGTCACCGCGCCGCTACCGGGTCTACCTTGTTTGTTTGGCTGGTTATGTGACAGGATGTTGTTGCTGATTGAGTTCCTCACGGCCATGGTTGCCGACTGGTCGTGGGGCTATAGCTGGGTGGTCGGTCCGCCGCCGTGGTGGGTGGCCGGATTCTACGGCGCTCTGATGGTGAGACAATGTAGCGGGCTGCCAATCAGGCAGCGATGGTGGTGCGCGCTCTTGGGCGGTTGGTTGATCCTGGGGGTAGCGTGTGGCAGTGGCGCGGCTCGCGCGTGGCGATCCGCAACGGATCAGCCGCTGCGCCTGTCCTTCATCGCGGTGGGACACGGAACGAGTGTCCTGGTCGAGTTGCCCGGAGGACGCGTGCTGCTGTATGACGCGGGCCGCATGGGTAGCCCGCATGCGGCTGCGTTGCCAATCTCCTCGGTACTCTGGGCACGCCGGATTCGTCACCTTGATGCGATTGTGTTGTCGCATGCCGATGCAGACCATTTCAATGCGGTCCCCGAACTTCTGGACCGGTTCTCCGTGGGCGTCGTGTATGTGTCTCCGGTCATGTTTCGTGCCGACGCGCCGGCTGTGACCCAACTGCGCGCGGCGATCGATGCGGCGAACGTGCCCGTCGGGGAGCTGCAGGAGCAATCACGCCTGTGCACGGGCACAAACGTTGCTGTCGAAGTCCTTCATCCGCCGCCAGATGGGTGCACCCACGGGCCGGCCCCGTGGGGTGACAACGCCAACAGCATCGTGCTTGCCGTATCGCGGCCGCCATATCGAATCTTGTTGACCGGTGACCTGGAACAGCAGGGTCTGGACGAACTGCTGGCTGAGCTCCCCAAGAGATGCGACGTCCTGATGGCACCCCATCACGGCAGCCGTCACAGCCGGCCGGCAGATTGGGTGCGCTGGGCTGATCCGTCGGCGGTGGTGATCAGTGCAGGGACCAGTCTTCCATGGCAGCGGGCGGTGTCCGATTACGGGGGAGCCGGCGCCAAAGTCCTCTGGACGCATCGTGACGGGCTGGTGGAAGTCTG
The DNA here is from genome assembly GCA_963700575.1 of uncultured Planctomycetota bacterium. Lineage (GTDB taxonomy): Bacteria > Planctomycetota > Planctomycetia > Pirellulales > Pirellulaceae > JAJRVM01. The sequence goes on from CAVOYC010000029.1 coordinate 57,876, forward strand.
GATGACGGAACACGAACTGAAAATATCAACTCACGGTGACGTCGTGCCGTGATGGATCTGCCGCAACTGCTCGCGCATCAGGGCTCTGGCGCGATGCAGGCGGCTGCGGACCGTTCCGACGGAGATGCGCAGGACACGAGCGATGGTCTCGTAGTTGAAACCCTCGACTTCCCGCAACACCAGGACGGTTCGATACTCTTCGCTCAGCCGCTGTAAGGCCGATTGAATTTGTCGGGCACGTTCGGTGCGGAGCATGCGCTCGGTCGGTGGTTCGCCGGGGTCCGCCGGGTCGTGGCCCGTCTGGTGGGGTACTTGACCGATCGAGACTTCGGGCCGCGCGCGTCGTTGGCGGTTCACGGCCGTGTTCATGGCGATCCGGTACAGCCACGTGTAAAAGGAGCTCTTGCGGCGGAAGGTATCAAGCTTGAGCAGGGCGTGAACAAACGCGTCCTGGACGATGTCTTCCGCTTCTTCTCGTTGTCCGACGACGTGCACGATACTGGTGAAAAGTCGGTCCTGGTAGTGGCGCACAAGTTGACCGAAGGCAGCGGTATCGCCCTGCAGTGTCTGTTCGATCAGCTGTGTTTCATTGGTCACGTTGGGAGGCTATCCGTCGGTACAAAGGCCGGACCTCGGCGGTCCGCTGGGGGGGGTGTTTCAAGGTCCCCATGGGAATCTGCAAGTATTATGGCTTCAAACAGCTCATTTCCGCTTCTGTCATATTCCTGCCAAGGACGCGCCTTGTCAAATTGGTGATGGTCTTCGAGCCGCGCCCACACGCAGGACGCAAGTTGTTCTGCGGTTTCGAGTTTGAGCCGATATCGTCGCGATAAACCGCCGGCGTTGACCGCCCGTGGACGGCAACGCTTCGGGGGAGCGGGCAGCCGTGCCAAGGAAAATGCGACCGACGATCCGCCATCGGTGCGGGTTTCGCTTGCTGGCCAGCGGATTTGCGGTTGCAAATCGCCGCAGTATCGCTAAATTTATCGGTTTAAGTTGTTAGTAGTGTTGTATGTAGGGACAGTCTTGACGGACACGGGGGTCAAGGAGTTTCGGTGTCGGCAGGTAGAAGCTGAGCAAGGCCCGCCGCAAGTACAGGAACCACGGTAGCCAATGACGATCACGAAAGAGCGGAAGCAAGAGTTAATCCAGGAATATCGGCACGACGATCAGGATACAGGTTCGCCGGAAGTGCAGATTGCGATTCTGACGACGCGGATCAACAACCTGACGCAGCATATGCGCGTCCATTCGAAGGACTTTGCAAGTCGGCGTGGACTCCTGGCGCTGGTGAGCCGCCGCCGCCGCCTGTTGGATTACTTGCGGCGCATTGATCCGCAGCGTTATTTGGCCATTATTGGCAGGTTAGGCATCCGCAAGTAATCTTACTTGGCCGCCACCATCACCGTGGCTTCTTGACGGCTGCGGTACATGCCTTGCGCTTTTTCTGTTGCGGGAATGAAGGCGCGTGTGACACCGCAGCCCACTCTGATTCTGGCGTGCGCAGTGGCACGCAGTGACTTTGCCCGTGACCCCGTTTCAGGACACAAATTATGTTAGGACGAAGGACGTGAAGGTACGTGTAGAAAAGCAGATTGGCAAACACATTCTCTCCATGGAATCAGGGCTTTTGGCCCGACAGGCAGGCGGGGCGGTCGTGACACAATATGGCGGCACGGTTGTGCTGAGCGCTGTCACGACGGGTCCGCCGCGATTGGGTATCGACTTTTTCCCGCTGATGTGCGATTACCGTGAGCGATTCGCGGCGGCGGGAAAGTTTCCGGGCGGATTCCTCAAGCGGGAAGGTCGTCCGAACATGAAAGAAACGTTGACGTCGCGTCTGATTGATCGGCCGATTCGGCCGCTCTTTCCCAAGGGATATGTGGACGAAGTTCAGTGCCAGAGCTTTGTTCTCTCGAGCGATCGCCAGAACGACGCCGACATTCTGGCCATGAATGGGACGGCCGCGTCACTGTTGATTGCGCCGCTCCCCTTTCTGGGCCCGATTGCCAGTGTCCGCGTGGGACGCATCAACGGCGAATTTGTGCCGCTGCCGACTCACGAAGAGCTGGAGGAAAGCGAGCTCGATATGATCGTCTCGGGGACCGACGACGCGGTGGCCATGGTCGAAGGGTTTGCTCGCGAATTGCCGGAGGACGTGATGGCCGAGGCCATTGCGTACGCTCACGGTGTGATCAAGGAAATCCTGGCCCTTCAGCGCGAGTTGGCGGACAAGCTGGGCGTGGAGAAGACCGAGTTCGTCCCGCCCGCGGATGACGGCTTGTTTGATCGGCTGAAAGACCGCTACTACGAGGATCTGAAAGCGGCCAAGCAGACCGAAGGCAAACTGGCGCGAGCCGAGGCGGTGAGTGCTTTGCACCAGCGCGTGCAAGGCGAGTTGATTCCGGACCCGGAGGCCGAAGGGGCGATCAGCCCGGCCGCGCTGCATGAGGCCTGGCACGCCTTGGAGGCACGCGTTGTACGGGATTTGACCCTGGCGGGAACGCGCTCTGATGGGCGAGGATACCAGGAGCTGCGGAATATTGAATGCATGGTCGATGTGCTCCCTCGCACCCATGGCTCAGCCGTGTTTCAGCGGGGTGAAACGCAGGCGCTGGTAACCGTTACGCTGGGCACCTCGCGCGACGAACAACGCGTCGATGGCCTGGTGGACGAATACTCCAAGAAGTTCATGCTGGACTACAATTTCCCGCCGTTCTCGGTGGGGGAATGTCGTCCGATCCGCGGACCGGGACGGCGCGAGATTGGGCACGGTGCCCTGGCCGAAAGAAGCGTCAACCCGGTGCTGCCGGGGCCGGATGAGTTCCCGTATACCGTGCGGATCATTTCGGACATCCTGGAATCCAACGGGTCGTCCTCGATGGCGTCCGTTTGCGGCGCCACGCTGGGTCTGATGTCCGCTGGGGTCCCGATCAGCAATCCCGTGGCGGGCATCTCCGTGGGCCTGGTCCTCGAGTCGCCGGACCGCTGGGTCCTGTTGACCGACATTATCGGCGACGAGGATCACTTCGGTGACATGGACTTCAAGATCGCCGGGACGCAGAACGGAATCACCGGAATTCAACTCGACCTGAAGATCAGTGGGATTTCTGACGAGATTATTCGTGCCACGTTGAAACAATCGCGAGAGGCACGCATGGAGATTCTTCGTGCCATGCTGACGACCATTTCGCGGCCGAAGGACGATATCTCCCCCTGGGCTCCGCGACTGATCCGGACCAAGATCGACCCCGACAAGATTGGTGCATTGATTGGACCTGGTGGCAAGAATATCCGCATGATTCAGGAAACGACGGGCACGGTCATCGAAGTGGACGATGAAGGAATCGTGACCGTGGCCGGCAACAGTAAGGAATACGTGGAGCAGGCTTTGGCGCAGATTGAAGCCTGTACAGCGACCGTGCAGGTGGGCAAAATCTACACGGGACGCGTCTCGAGTGTGAAGGACTTCGGCGCGTTTGTCGAAATCCTGCCAGGCCGGGACGGGTTGTGCCATATCAGCGAACTCTCCGGCGGATACGTCAGCAGCGTCGCTGACGTCTGCCGTGAAGGGGATGAAATGAAGGTCATGGTCATCGATGTCGACGAACATGACCGTGTGAAGCTGAGCCGTCGTCGTGCCATGGAAGAACTGGGACTGGAGGACGATCTCGTGTCGGCCGACAACGGCGAACGCCCGGAACGCAGTGATCGTGGCGATCGTGGCGATCGTGGCGATCGAGATCGCGGACGTCGGCCCCGCGGCGGTGATCGCGGTCAACGGCGCGACTGAGGTCTCCCGCGTCCTGCAAGCCGTGAACGATATCAGCCGGAGTGACGCTCATGCGTCGCTCCGGTTTCAGTTTTCTGGGCAGGGCCTTTTGGTGGACGTTGTTTTCTGATGGGTGACGTTTTCTGATGGGTGACGTCTTCTGATGGGTGACGTCTGGCTGGGGAACCAGGGGTGGTGTCGCGGTCGTGGCGGCGGATGCGCCGGCCGCGAAGGGTCGCACGTTCGGCAGGGTGATAACGCGGGCGATGTGCCTTGTTTCCCGTCGGAGGGGGCATTGCGCGGATCGAGCATTGCACCGCGCGGATCTGGAGCGAGATCGAGAGGTGACGAGTTGATGGACGCTTCGATCGACTTGGAGACGCGTCGGCACGAAGGCCTGCAGCAGCTGGTGTCGCACTACAACGAGCTGGCCGAGCTGGCGGGGTCGCTGGCACATGAGATCAAGAACCCGCTGGCCGTGATCCGAATGAATATGGATCTGCTGGCCGAGGACCTGGCCGACGCGGAAACGCCTCGTGAGAGGCGCGCTCGGTCAAAAATCGATACGGTTCACGACCAGTGCACGCGGCTGGAGGGTTTGCTGAACGATTTTCTGAAATTCGCTCGCGTCCGGTCGCTTGATCTGGTGCCGGGAAATCTCAACGAGCAGGTCGAATCGGTGCTCCGTTTATTTGACGTTCAGACGCGCGAATCGGGTATCCGCATTCTGCCGCATCTCGATCGCGAACTCCCTAGTGTGCTGCTGGATAGGGAGACCTTGCGGGCGGCCTTGGTCAACCTGGTCAAGAACGCCATCGAGGCGATGCCGGGCGGTGGCGCATTGACTTTGATCACCAGAATCACCTCCAACGGTGTCGCCCTCGACCTAATCGACACGGGAAGCGGCATGGACGAAACGACGGCCCTCCACATGTTTGAAGCTTTTTACTCGACGAAAGACGGCGGTTCGGGGTTGGGGCTGCCGACGGCACGCAAGATCATTGAGGCGCATGGTGGTCGCATCAGTGTCCAGAGCGACGTGGGACGTGGCACCAAGTTCACACTCGAATTCCCCACACCCAGACGCATTTGAGAGGGGGCGTCGAGTCGAGAAGCGTTTCAACCTGCGGCATGTGTGGGGCGGACGCGCATGTCCTGGCCAACCGCTGTTCGGCTCCTGAGCAGGATCGCTTTACCAAGCCACGGGGAGTTGTTGGTGCAACCCGTTTCGAGGTAGACCGTGCCACCGCGGCGGAACTGACTGAATCCAAGGTAACCCAGCAGTTCCGCTGGTGAGAATCCACAAGGCTCTGCCGCCCGCCAGCATAAATCATTCGGCGTGTCATATGGAGTCGCTTGGAGCGCCCGTGGACATGGTGTTGTGCATTCATCTCGGCACAAACCTCATTCTTCATCGTGACAAAGCACGAGCACCTTCCGGTCCTTCACGGGGCTCGCTCACGTGCCGGCGGGCGGGGCGGCTACTGGTCTGAAGGGACCTGTTTCTTGTATCATCAGGGGCATGCCAGAATTGAAAACCGCGGCTCCGATTCCGATTCGTGTCCTGATCGTCGACAACGATCCCGCTCTGGCCGAGGCCATGGCCGAGAGCCTGGATCGTGTGGGTTATCCCTGCTCTGTCGCCACTTCCGGTCCCGACGGTGTCAAACGCATCGAGCAAGACACGTATGACGTGATCATCACGGACCTGGTGATGAATGATGTAGACGGCATGCAGTTGCTGGGACACGCGCGCGAGTGCCTGCCCGATGCAGAAGTGATCATGGTTACCGGCCACGCCTCGGTCCCCAAGGCGGTCGAAGCCATGCAGCAGGGGGCCTTCAATTTCCTGGAGAAACCGATCACTCCCGACCGGTTACGGGCGATCACGCAACGTGCGGCGGATGCGGTGCGGCTGCGCCGTGACAATGTTGAACTGAACAAGCGGTTAGATGAGCGGTTCGGGTTCGAGGGAATTGTGTTTGCCAGTGAAAGTATGAAGCAGGTGATCGATCGTATTCGGCGGATTGCACCCACCGACGCCACGGTATTGATTACCGGGGACAGTGGCACGGGCAAGGAATTGATTGCCCAGGCCATTCACCAGAACAGTCCGCGCAAGGGGAAACGGCTGTTTCCAATTAATTGTGCGGCGGTGGCGGAGAATCTTGTCGAGAGTGAGCTGTTCGGGCATGTCAAGGGCTCGTTCACGGACGCGCGCACCGATCGGATAGGTGCCTTTGAATATGCCAACGGCGGCACTCTATTCCTGGACGAAGTGGGAGATATGCCGCGGGCCACGCAGACCAAGTTGTTGCGCGTGCTGGAGGAGAACTGTATTACTCGCGTGGGAGACAACAAGGCGATCGACGTCAATGTCCGCGTGCTGTCGGCCACCAACCGCAGTCTGGAGGATGCGATTGCCGACGGCGACTTTCGGGAGGATCTCTATTACCGTTTGAAAGTGGTGACCGTCGAGATCCCGTCGCTAGCCGACCGGCCGGAAGATATTGTACCGTTGATGGAGCATTTTCGTCGGCAGTTCGCCAAGCATCATCGCAAGAGCGTCGATCGCTTTTCGCCGACGGTTCGCACTCGCTTTTTTTCCTTTCGTTGGCCCGGCAACGTGCGGCAGTTGCGCAACGCGGTGGAAACCATGGTGGTGTTGGACATCGATGGGATCCTGGACGTGGACGATCTTCCGCCGGAACTGGGCGATTCCCGGCCCAGCGAGACGGCCCGTTGCGGGGGGCTGGATCACCTGATCGGCCAGCCGCTGGATGCGTACGAGAAGCATGCGATTGTCGAAACACTGAAGTTGACGAACGGCAACCGGGAAGAAGCCGCCAGGATCCTCAGCATTGGAGCCAGGACGCTTTACCGGAAGCTGGAAAAATACGAAATCAGTTAGACCTTCGCACGCCGTCCGCGTCGCGCACGGTCCCACGCCACGCAGGCAACTCCCAGCCGTGGAAGGTGGAAGTTCAATGCCCGACATGCATTAAGTGAAAAGTTGCCCCCCATGACCCCTGACATTCCGGAAATCCGCAAACTATCTCCGAGCGTGGTCAATAAGATTGCCGCCGGAGAGGTGATCGAACGGCCGGCGAGTGTCGTCAAAGAACTCGTCGAGAACTCGGTCGATGCCGGGGCGACGCGAATTGATGTGACGGTCGAGAAGGGGGGGGCGGATCTGATCCGCGTCAGCGATAACGGCTGTGGCATCGCGGCGCACCAATTGCTGCTGGCCGTGGCCAGTCATGCGACCAGCAAGATTCGCGAAGCGGATGACTTGTTTCAGGTCCGTTCGCTGGGATTTCGCGGCGAAGCACTGGCCTCCATCGCCGAAGTCAGCCAGTTGGTGATCCGCAGCCGCACGGCGGATGCCGAGGTAGGCGCCGAGTTGGAGGTGCGTGGCGGGCAAGCTCGCGAGGTGAGACCTTGTGGATGCCCGGTGGGCACGACGATCGAAGCGCAATCTGTTTTACAACACGCCGGTGCGTCGCAAGTTCCTCCGTACCACGCAGACGGAAATGGCGCATTCGATGGAAGCTTTCACGCGCATCGCGCTGGCGCCAACCCGACACGCACCTCAGTTTGCGGCATGGTGACCGTGTGCTGCATGATCTGCCAGCTGTCGATCGGTGGTTGGAGCGGATCACGGCTTTCTTTGGCCGCGAGTTGGGAGACAGCCTGGTGTGGGTGGAGAATCGCCACGACGATGTGCGTCTGGTGGGCTACGTGGCCGATCCGAGCGTCAGCCGGGGCAATAACCGCATGCAATACCTGTTGCTCAATGGTCGTCACATTCGCGATCGCTCCCTGCAACACGCATTGGGTGAAGCGTATCGCGGCCTGCTGCTCACGGGGCGGTATCCGGTCGCCTTTCTGCGGCTGGAGATTTCCCCCGAAATGGTCGACGTGAATGTCCACCCGGCCAAACTCGAGGTGCGTTTCGTCGACGGGCATCGACTCTACAGCACATTGTTGGCGACGCTGCGCAATAAGTTCCTGACGACAGACCTGACGGCCCGCGCAAATCAACGAACCAGCGCCGACGGCAGCCACGCACGGCCATGATCGCGAGGCTGCGGAGCGCCATCGCCAAGAGATGATCCAATGGGCTCGAGGAGAGAGCGAGGCGAGGCCGTCGGGCGATCCGCGCACCGCGGAAAACCCGACCTTGGAGCGGTCGCCGGCTTCGTTACCGCAGTTTCGTCCGTTTTCGCACACAGCCTCGTTCCCCCGGGATCATGCTTCGAGCGAGCGGCCGCATCAACCGCTCCCAGAGACGCGCGAAACGACGGGTCGCGCGGAGGGGTCCCACGGCGGGCGGGCGCCGCATTTCGGCGCTGGTCTGCAAGTCCACCGCCGGTACCTGATCACTGAGAACGAGGATGGCTTGGTCGTGATCGACCAGCATGCGCTGCATGAACGCATCCTGTACGAGCAATTGCGCGACCGCGTGTTGAAGGGGGTGTTGGAGGCGCAACGATTGCTCGTGCCCGAACCGGTCACCCTCACGGCCACCGAAGCGGCGGCCGTCTTGGATGCGCGCGAACTGCTGGCACAATTGGGAATTGAAGTAGAGGCGTTTGGAGGTGACACGATTCTCGTTTCGTCGTACCCTGCCATGTTGGCCAATCTGAACCCCGGCGAGGTCCTGAGACAGGTTGTGGAGCAATTGGTCGAGGACGCCAGATCTCCGGACCGTCGCGATTTGCTGGATGAGCTGTTGCACATGATTTCGTGCAAAGCGGCCATCAAGGCGGGTGATCGTCTGTCTCCAGAGGAGGTTTCGGCGTTGCTGGAGCAGCGGCATCTGTTTCAAGACTCGCACCACTGCCCCCACGGACGTCCCACGGCGCTGATCTTCACCAACGAAGAACTGGATAAGCGGTTCAAACGAATCTAACGGCCGAGATGCCCTCCGGGGTGGAATTTCAGGGGGATATGCCCACCGGGCGGCTGCTGCGAGTACAATGGACGATTGGCCCCGCAGAAAGCGGGCCGGACGCAATTTTATTTCCCATTTGGCCGCGTTGGCGGCGCCACGGCGAGCGCACGACGGCGGTGCCGCGTCAGCCACCACCAAGAGTAATTCAGCAAATGATCTGCGTAAGTATCGCCCGTGGCCGTCACAAACATGTCATGGCCGAGCATCGGCATTTGGTGGAGCAGGGAGCTCAACTGGTCGAGATCCGACTGGATTACATCCGGCGCCAGATCAATCTGAAACGACTGCTGCGCGATCGCGGTTGTCCGGTGATTGCGACGTGCCGGCGCAGCGACGATCAGGGAAAATGGGAAGGGAGCGAAGAGTCGCGACGGATGTTACTGCGCGCCGCGATTGCCGATGGGGTGGAATATGTGGACCTGGAAGCCGATATCGCCGCCGACATCCCACGTTATGGCAAGACGAAACGAATCGTCAGCATGCATAATTTCCGTGACACACCCGAGAATCTTGAGGAGATCCACGCGCGACTCGCCAGCCTCGATGCCGACATCGTCAAACTCGCCACGATGGCCAACGATCCGCATGACAATGTGCGGATGCTGCAGCTGGTCCGCCAGAGCAAGATCCCGACGGTTGGTATCTGCATGGGCGAAATCGGGACCCCTTCGCGGATTCTGGCCGGCAAGTTCGGAGCGCCTTTTACCTACTCCACGTTTTCGCATGAGCGGGCCTTGGCTCCGGGGCAGCTGAGTTTTCGCCAGATGCATGATACCTATCATTACGACCGCATCAACGCCGAGACTGCGGTGTATGGCGTGATTGCCGATCCTGTCGGTCATCATCTCGGTCCGGTGGTCCACAATGCCGGCTTTCGGTCGTTGAACTTGAACGCTGTGTGCGTGCCGTTTCGCGTGCCGCGGGAGCATCTGGCGAGCTTTTTGCGCGACTGTGACCAGCTCGATGTGCATGGATTGTGTGTAGGGAATCCGCATCGTGAGTCGATCATGCATCGACTCAAGAAGCTGGACAAAGCGGCGGACCAGATTCAGGCCGTCAACACCGTCGTCATCCATCCCGACAAAGGTACGCTCGGCTACAATACGGATTATCGAGCGGCCATCGCGGGACTGATCAAGGCCAGCGGAGTCTCGCCGGAGCACGCGTTGGAAGGCAAGCGGGCCCTGGTGCTGGGTGCCGGCAGCATCGCGCGTGCCATTGTCTACGGGCTCAAACAATCCAGTGTCGACGTCGTCATTGCCACACGCAACCTGGCACACGCGCAGGAATTGGCACGGACCACGGATTGCCGCGCGGTAGAGTGGGAGAGCCGCTATGCCGTCAAGATTGATATGCTCGTCAACTGCACTCCCGTCGGGATGCACCCCAACGTGGATGAGATCCCCTATTCGGGCGGACAATTACGACGTAACTGGGTCGTTTTCGATGCCGTCTACAACCCGGAACAGACGCTGCTGATCAAAGAGGCACGTGCGAAGGGCTGTAAAGTGGTTACGGGAGTGGATCTCTTTGTCCGCCAGGCCGCGCTGCAGTTCAAGGTCTTTACCGAGCAGACAGCTCCCATCGACGACATGCGCCTGGCGCTCAAGCGAGCTACTGGAGCCGCCAAGATGTGAATGAGCAAGCCGATCTCCGGCAAGAATCGTGGTGCCGCAGGCTGACTTTCCGACGCCCGGCGCATTCGGTTCTCGTGCGGGCACGCTCAATTCCCGTTGCGTGAACGGGTTACTCGCGGCTACCATACGGGCCAGTCTGCCAAAGTCCATTGTCGCACCTGACAGCACCGCCGGGCGGCACCACTTCGCACAAAGCTGAGCTTGTGAATCTGATTCTGACCATTCCGCTTCCACTGCGTCTGGGATTTGTCTTCCTGCTGGCCGCGTTCTTGGCGGGGCAGCTGAATCGCGCAATCTACCAACTGGCTTATTGCCGCCGCGCAATTGGTCCGTGGTCATCGCCCAAAGAAGGTGTCCCTCCTCGCCACTGGTTGGACCGCCTGCCGGTGGTCGGCTGGTGGGGGCTGCGGCGCGAGGTGGCCTGGCACGGTCGCGGCTACTGGATCCGGCCGATGTTGATTGAGTTGGCGACCGGTTGCGGACTCGCCGCACTCTACTGGCTGGAAACAGAACGAGGCCTTCTGTGGCCCTCCATCCAGGGTGATGCAACGCCCTCGTTTGGAGTGCTCCACGCTCAGTTTCTCAGCCACGCCGTATTGATCGCGCTGATGATCGTGGCCACGTTCATCGATTTTGACGAGCGGATCATTCCCGATGAAATCACAGTCACCGGGACGGTGCTGGGACTGTTGTTCGCGGTCGGACTCCCCGCCTCGCTCCTGCCAAACATATTCGAGCCACCTGGCGGAATTCCTTCGCTGCACCATCAGGTGCTGACGTCGTCCACGATATCGTTGCGCTGGGCCAGTGGATGGGGAGGCCCGTACTCCTGGCCCCATTGGCTGGACACGGCGCCGGGGCTGGGTCTGGCGCTGGTTGGCGTGTGGGCCTGGTGCTTAGCGATTATGCACAAAACATGGACGCTCCGTTACGGTCTCGCCAGAGCGTTACGTTACATGATCGCCAGCGTCGTGCGACATCGGACCTGGCAGGCGCCCTTGATCTTGGGCGTTCTGCTGTCGAGTTTGATGGTCTTCACCTGGTGGTTCGGTTCGACGCGTTGGCAGAGTCTCTTGTCTGCCGTCGTTGGAATGTGTTTCGGTGGCGGCTTGATTTGGGCCGTCCGGATCATTGGCGGGCACGCCCTGCGGACCGAGGCGATGGGATTTGGAGACGTAACGTTGATGGCCATGATCGGCTCTTTTGTCGGCTGGCAGGCGGCGTTCCTGATTTTCTTCCTGGCACCATTTACGGCCCTGTTCATTGCCACCGCTCAGCGAGTTCTTACCGGTGATCGACACATTGCTTTCGGGCCGTATCTCTGTTTCTCGACGCTTCTTGTGCTGATGGCCTGGGACGCGATCTGGATCCAATGGGCACATCCCATGTTTTCGTTAGGCTGGTTCATTCCGGGAATGCTGGCCTGCTGCCTGGTGTTGTTTGGCGGACTGTTGTGGTTTTGGCGAATGGTGCGCGACGCCTTCTTCTGATTGTCGTCCATGCACGAAGGAACCGGAAATATGCGACTGTTTGAGTCCGTCCAAGACCTGCAGCGCGGGGCGGGTCGGTTGCGCCGCCGAGCGTACGGCATGATCGTCATCGAAGACGAACGTCTGAAGGAAATCCGATTGCGGCCCTGGCCAAAGATCATTTCCGTGGCCGAAATCTCGCTCGTCGGACGCGGCTTTCACAACCGAGCGGATGGCAATCGTTGCTGGCTGTACTACAACCAGCCCCGGGGCCATCGCAGCTTCCTGGCGCTGAAGTACGTGGTATCCAGCCGTCAGGCGACGCTCAGGACCTTTCGCAGCTCATTGATTGTGCTCGATGAAATTGCCCGCATCAAACGGACCGATGCGATAGTCTGTGAGGTCAGCAATCTGCGGATCTCCGAGCGCCTGCTGAAACGCTGGGGGTGGGAATCGCACGTACCGTCGAGTCGTCGGCGCCACTACATCAAACGCTTCTACGGGACCTACCCCGAACCGGACGAAGCCTGGTCGTTAATGCGGCGCGAAAGATCCTAAGGGATGACTCAAAAATAACTTCCATATATTGGATGGGTGCCACTTTCCTGAACAGCGCCGAAGACCTTGCTAACAACGAGAAACGCTTACCGCGAGCGGAGCCAGTGCTCGTGACGGCTCGAAGCATCATCGAGTGCCAGCGAGTCCCAGACAGCACTGGCTCCGCTCGCGATTGACGGCTCGTGGTGACAGTTACGATTTGTGCGCTCGCTCAGGAAAGTGGCACCCGCTGTAGGAAACGCCGAAGTTATTGTTGAACCGTTCCTAAGTGAGCTCAAACTGTAAATCACGCAGCCCATGTAGCCGGTAACGCCGCATTTTTGCGGCTCGTCTCCTATCGGAAAGGGTTCGGAACCCACTGCGGTGCAGATTGGCGAAATCACAGGCTTCTCCGGCGTTGGATCCGTTGGCGACGGCGGCAAGGTTTGCACTTTGAGTAAACGAGTGCCGGGGACGTGCGATATACTGCGCGGCAAAGCTCGCTCCCGCCCCGCCAGATCGACTCCGCCTGCAGGGATACCACCACCACCACTTCTTCATCATTTGACGTTCGATTTGTCGCCCGTTCGTTTGCCTATTTTTCCTGCTCTGCCGCCGCCAGCGGCAACCTCCCAGCTGGCCATTTTTCGCTCTTGTGGCCACTCGCCGGGGGTGCTACCATCCGCCCCGCCTGTTGAACCGGGCTGCCCTTGCGGGAAGTGAGGTGCCGTGTTCTTGGCGATTGCCCGGCAAGGAGGGTTTTGTAGGAGAGTCCAGCCATGTTGCCCAGAACGCGATCCGTGTGGTTGCTGGCCGTGGCGGGATTGGCGGTGATCGGGTGCGGGAAAAACGCCTTTCTGACGCCGCAACAGCAGTCCGCCATTCAACAGCAGCAGTCCACATACATATCTCAGGTTCAGGAGTTAGAGCGTCGCGTTGGCGAATTGGACGTGAGTAATGCGGACTTACACAAACGGCTAGCTCAATCCGAGCAGCAGACGAAAATCTACCTGGATCAAACACAGTTGCTTCAGCAGCAATTGCGTGAGACTGCGAATCAGCTTCGCGATACTCAGTTGGCGCGTCAGGAAGCGGAAAAGAGCGTCCAGATGCTGCAAGCGTCAACGCGCAAGCAGGGTGGAGCGATGATCACGGCCAACAACAGTGTCCGCCAATCGTTGGCGCTGGTTGATATTGCCGGGGTCGAAGTGCGGCAAGAGCAGGATGTGATTCGTATCGAGATGCCAGCGGACGAACTGTTTCAGCGCGGGACCGTCCAGCTGACCCCTACCGCATATGCCTATCTGGATAAGGTTGCCGACGCGATCAGTCGCAACTATCCTCAGCAGCGGGTGGCGATTGAAGGGCACACGGACAGCGCTCCCACATTCGGCGGCACGACGACTACGAACCACCAACTCTCTTGCATGCAGACGCTGGCCGTGTTCGACGTACTCACCCGGCGTAACCGTCTGCCCACTCGTCAGCTGTTCGTGATGGGCCTGGGCGCCAACCACCCCCGCGCGTCCAACGCGACCGAAGCCGGCCGCGCTAAGAACCGGCGTATCGAGCTGGTGATCTATCCTCAGACCATGGACTAGCTCGGATGATTCACGTAGGGTGGGTCAAGCTCGCGCAACGTGTTGGTGGGTCTTCACCAGCCGATCAGCTTCCCCGCAACAGTCTGTGTTGGTGCGGACAGAAAACGAGCGAGCGAAGGCCCGCCAGCAGCAATCCACATGGGTGTAGCGCGCTGGGTGTCCCAGAAACATTGGCTGCCACGGGTAGATGGTGTTTTGAGATGGCAAAATGGGACGGCGATCAATGGGCTCCGCAGCAACCGCAGCAGCACCAATGATTTGGGGCGGGAACGGAAGGTATTGCGACACGCTGAGTTGCCCAGCGTCCGACTCTGTTTTTCCCTCGGTCGTGACACCCGACCCGGGTGGCACCTGGGGCGTGATATATTGACCGGTGTCTCGTCCTAACTCTGGGGCGCATGGAGTTATGGACATACAGAAACTCTGAGGACATCGAAAAATGATTGGCCTATGGATGTTTACGGGGATTGTTGTTCTAGTCTGCATTTGCGGCGGTTTGGTTGGCATCGAAAGACAGCGCCAGCAAACGCGACATGGCAGTCGGCACCGTTTTCTTGGTGGGGGGCTTGGGCTTACCGCCTTCGATTTTCTGATGACTGCGTCCCAAGGTGGCGGGACCTTCCTGATTGCGACGGGGGCCATTGCGTTCGGCAGCTATCGACTTATCCGTGGCGTGCTTCGCAGTATAACAGCGACGCCCGCCCGCCCGGCGAGATGGTGCCAACCGCCACCATCCCATTCCCACAATTCATCGCCTGGCGCCATCTGAGCGTTGATCTCGCGTGACCGTTCCTTGGCTTTCGGGAGCATTGATTCCGCGAAATCGGGGGCAGTGCCGAATCGCCACGTGTAGAAGCCCTCACATGTGGCCTGGGACCAAGATCGATTTTCGCGGAATGACCCACTCGAGCTGGGCTATTGGCTCAAGCCATTTCGGGACACCGGCAGGATAGTAGAGGAAGCCATCGACCGTGCGCCTCCACGTGTTCCAATATGTCACCGTATTTGAAAAACCCATACGTATTGTGGGAAGCGCCGCAAAACGTTTTACAGTGCGCGGGGTCTCGCTGGTGCTGCTAGTGGGTGGTCGATCAGTCGTCGCGATTTTCCCTCTAGACAATTCGGACCGTCGCCAGCCGCGAAATGCACTCGATGCGCTAGGCAGCCGCTGCGCTGACGATCGGCCTTTAGCCAGTGATCTTGTCGCACGAAATTGGGCGGTACTGCTTTCTGATGTGCAGGACGCCGAGCTGCTGGTCTCAGCGGGTGTTGTCGGTCTTTGCACGCCAAGATCGAATTTTTGGAAGCGGTCCGCCGCTCGGTGTGCGATTGGCGCGGTTGCGCGGTTTGCAGCGATTCGTTGCCTGAAAACCTGCCACATTCCGGAAGCTAGGTTTTTCATATCCCCTAACACATTCATATGCGCATTGCGTTGGCTCCTTGTCCGGGCTTTTTCCATGACTCGGACGCAGGCGATCGGAGGTCCCTGGTGATCGAAGTGGTGGATTTCTGCAAGGCCTATGACACGACAGTGGCCGTTTCCGGAATTTCGTTTCACGTCGCCCCGGGGCAGGTCTTGGGATTGGTGGGTCCCAATGGGGCGGGAAAGACAACGACGTTGCGCACATTGACAGGGATCATCCCTTCGAGCGGTGGGCAACTGCGCATCGCCGGATTCGATCTCGATCGCGATCCGCTCGAAGTCAAACGCCGTGCGGCCTACGTACCGGACGATCCGCAGTTGTTTCACGATCTCACGGTGCAACAGCATCTGACGTTTGTGGCCAGCCTGTATGGAGTGGATGATCCGGCCACCAAGATCGCTTCGCTGCTGGATCAATTTGACCTGGAGTTCAAGCGGCGCACCCGGGCCGCGGATCTGTCGCGCGGCATGCGCCAGAAGCTGGCCATCTGCTGCGCGTATCTCCACGACCCTCTCGCACTACTGTTGGACGAGCCGATGACCGGGCTCGATCCACGAGGAATTCGGGTCTTAAAGGAGTCGATCGTTCGGCGCGCCGAGCAAGGCGCGGCGGTCGTGATCAGTTCGCACCTACTGGCAATGGTCGAGGATATTTGCTCGCACGTCCTGATTTTGGATGCCGGCCAACAACGGTTTTTTGACACGATTGGTCAGTTGCGAACGTTCTTTGCGGATGCCGGCGACGACGCGTCGCTGGAGGATGTATTTTTCCTCGCTATCGATCAACTGGCGTCGGTACCTCAAAGGTCATCTGCCGATACGGCAGAGATGACGGTGGGCTGATTTCGACACGGCGTAACAATGCGTCGCGCGAAGTAGCGCGGCGCTGCAACCGACCTTCCCTGCGATAAAGTTCAATGACCATTCTGCGAAGTCAGACCTCTACACACACTCTGTTACCCCATCCCGCCACGCTGCAATTATTGCGTTACCAGGCCGCCGCGCAACTGTTGCGCACGTGGCACCGTTTTCGGGGACCGCGGCGGTTGCTCTTGTCGCTCCTGGCGATACTGCTGGCCGTCGTGTGGCTGGGACAAGTGGTGGCCGGTCTCCTGTTTCGCGAGCCGGCTGATCCGCAAAAGCTCGCGGTGTGGATTCCCTTGGGACTCTTGGCGTACACGCTGTGGCACTTGTTGAAAACCGCCTGTCGCCAGCCCATTGAGCCATTTGAGTGGACGCCGGCGGAACGCGAATTGCTGGGTGGGGCGCCGCTCAGGCGGCAGGACCTGGTGATGTACCGCTTGATCGCCATCGCGGCAGCGGCCATGGCGAAAGCCGCCTGTTTTTCGCTGGTCATGCTGCCCGATCTCCAGGTCTGGCTGGCGGGACTTGCCGGCATGTTGATGGCGTTGTTGTTCGTGGATCTGATTCGCATGGCGATGGAGATCGCCGCGTATGGGATGGGGCGCAAGGCCTTTTTCCGTTTTCGAGTCACCGTGCTGGGGGTGGCCGGGATAGGCATCGGCCTCGCGCTGATCAACGCCCTGCCTGTACCGCAGGCGGCCTGGCGAAGTGAGTTGCCCGCCTCGTTGGTGGTCGCCCTGCGCATCCTCAATGCACTGCTCGACCTCCGGAACACCTGGATTGGCGGGTTGGCCGAAGCACCGTTCGAAGTGTTCGCGACAACCATCTTGGCGCCGAGTGTTTCCGCGGCCTTGGGTGCCCGACTGCTTCTAGCCGCCGGCCTGGTCGCCTCGATGATCGCTGCCGTCCTGGCCCTGGACCAGTTTTTCTCGCGCTGCCGCGTGGCGTCCGAGCGCCGGGCTTTTCGGCTACTGCGTATCGGTCAGGTACAGGACCGCGAAACGTGCCCCGCGCCGCGGCACGGCCTGCGTCCGCCGCGGCGAATCGGGGGCGTGGGCAGTTTGGCCTGGCGCCAGGCATTGGGGGCGGTGCATTACCGCACGTCGCTCGCTGTATCGCTGATTGTTCCCGGGCTTCTCTCCTGCCTGACCCTGTTGACGCCCCAGAGTGGATGCCTGATGCTGGTTCAGTTGGTGGGGGGGTTGGTTTTCTACTCCTTCCTGCTTCTGCCAACTGCCTTGAAGTTTGACTTTCGTCGGGACATCGATCGCTTGGCAACTCTCAAAGCCTTGCCCATCAGCCCGCTGGCAGTCACGCTGGGCCAGCTGACGATGCCGGTGTTTCTGTGCACTTTGTTTCAAATCGTGGTGCTGCTCGTCGCCCTCGCCCTTCGTCCTTACCATCTCGCCCTGTTCATCGCGGCGATGCTGGTGCTGGCGCCGACCAACGTCCTGATCTTCGCCTTGGAGAATCTGATCTTCTTGCTGTATCCCTATCGGTTGAACCAGGAAGGTTTGGGCGTCTTCTTCCGTTCGATCCTGGCTTTCACCGCGAAGAGCATTCTGTTCGCGGGTGCGCTGGCGTTGGCATTGGCGTGGGCATTTGTTTCGAAGCAGATTGCCGGTCAGCTGGTTCCGCGCAGCGAATGGGTGGGTACGTCCGCCGTCTTTATCGCCGGCTCCTGGTTGCTGTTGACAGCCGCGGCCTGTGGTGCAACGGCGCTGTTGGCTGGCGTGTATCGCCGTTTCGATCCCAGTCAGGACACACCGGCGATGTCGTAGCGCCGCCATCAGGATTCGAAGACCGTATTATGAGTCCTGCGACAGAGGACAAAGGTTGTGCACTTTGATAGATCCTTTAGCCGGGCTGCGCCGACGTAAGCACAGGCACTTCGGATGCCTCCCGTGATCTCCTGGACCGTCTCACTCACAGGCCCCATGTGCGGGACGACGACCTCCTTTCCCTCGCAGGCCCGGTAATCTCTTCGGCCGCCCGCGTATTTGTCGATCGCCGTGCGGCTGGACATCCCATAGAATTTTAAGCCCACGCGATGTCCTCTCTCCTCGATCCAGTCTCCCTCACATTCGTCGTGTCCCGCCAGCATGCCGCCCAGCATGACGAAATCGGCGCCGGCCGCGAACGCTTTGACGACATCTCCGGGAGTACGGCAACCGCCATCGGCGCAGACGTGACCTCTCAGTCCGTGTGCGGCATCGGCGCACTCGATGATCGCGGAGAGCTGCGGGTAGCCCACGGCAGCCTTGATTCGCGTGGTACAAACACTCCCCGAACCGACGCCAATTTTCACGATGTCAGCCGCACCCGAGATCAACAGTTCCTGTACCATGTCGGGCGTCGCGACGTTGCCAGCCATAATCGTCAGGCTGGGGAACGTGTCCCGGATGCGTTTGACGCGATCCACGAAGAACTTGGAATAACCGTTCGCGGCATCGACACAGACAAAACGAATATCGGCTTTTTTTCTGATCCTGGCGAGCTTCTCGAAGTCGTCATCCTTAATGCCGACCGTGAAAAAAACGCTTGCCCGTACGGGATCGCTGCTGAAAAACTCCACCAGCTGGGAATCGGAGTAATACTTGTGCAGACAGGTCATCAGCTCTGGACCGCACGCTCGGGCCATGGCCATCGTGCCCACCGTATCCATGTTCGAGGCCACGATGGGAATTCCCTCCCACGTCGCCCGACTGTTGAGAAATCGATGTTCGCGCTCCAAAATAATGGCTGATCGGCTGGGGGCTTCGGATCTCTTGGGACGAATCAACACATCGTCAAAATCAAGTTTGGGGTCGTTGTCGATGCGCATTTCTTGCTCCAAACTGTAACGGACTGTCACGATCGAAGACTCGATTCTACGACCTTTCCTCGGCGGAAGGGAGAAGGTGTGCGCCCGCTAGAGCTCGGATGATTCCCGTAGGGTGGGTCAAGCTCGCGCATTGCGTTGGTGGGACTTCACAAACCGATCAGCTCCCCGGCAACAGTCCGTGTTTGTGCGGGCAGGAAACGAGCGAGCGAAGCCCCACCAGCCGCATGGCTTGCTCGACCCATCGAGATTTGTGAATAGTCCTTTCTAGTTCCCGCCTGGTGCGCGGTCCGCAGGGGCGCAGCGGAGTGACCTGGTCAATTCCGTCGTGCTGGTCTTGTTGTTCTGTTGCGCCGATAAACGCAGGTTGGCCGAAAGGAACGGCGATTGTTGATTGTTGATTTGCGAAGGAACGACTCCTACTTCGACGATCAACAATCGCCACTGATCCATCTTCAATCCGTCCAGGGGATGAGCGCAACTAGGCCAATTTGGATATCTTGACCAGGCACGCCCAACTTCCGGGGAATGGACCACGTCAGCAGCCAAGCGTCCCTTACGACTCGAGTGGGGGTCCAGTACAATCGAGTCGTTGCCGGCGTGGGGAGGTGAGAAGTAGTTGCATTCGAGTGTTTTCCCCCCCTGGCCGGAGTGAACTCCGCGTGTCTGGCTGCGTCCAACGGAGGCAGGATCCCCGCCACATTGGCAGCACATTTGTGTCAGGGTCGTCGCATGTTGGTCGCTGTCGATGATGCACACACGGGGTGTGCCTGTCAGATACTCGGACTCGAAGTCAGAGAGTGATCGCGGAAATGATCGTCATCGTCGATTATGGCATGGGGAATCTGCGGAGCGTACAGAAAGGTTTTGAGCGTGTGGGCTATGCGCCGATGATCAGCCGCGACCCGGAAATCGTAGCCCGTGCGGACAAGGTTGTCCTGCCCGGCGTGGGGGCTTTTCGCGACGCCATTGAGGAACTCAGGCGGTGCGATCTGGTGGAGCCTCTGTTAGAGGTGATTGCCGCCCACAAACCCTTTCTGGGAATCTGCCTGGGATTGCAGTTGCTGTTCGACGTGAGCTATGAAGGTGGGGAATGTCGCGGGCTGGGCGTGTTGCCAGGCAAGGTCGTACGATTCGAACTTCCCAGACAGTACAAGGTGCCCCACATGGGCTGGAACCAGGCACTGATACGTCGCCCCGCCCCGGTTCTCCAGGACATTGACGAAGGATCCTACTTCTACTTCGTGCATTCCTATTATGTCGTGCCAGACGACCCCCAAGTGGTGGCAATCGAAGCAGACTACGGGGAGCCCTTCTGTGCCATGGTTTGGCGCGATAACCTGTTTGCCACGCAGTTCCATCCCGAGAAAAGCCAAGCGACCGGGTTGAAGATCCTCGAGAACTTCGGGCGTCTGTAAGCCATCGATCCCCCTCTGTGTCGCAGCGCGGCGTCTGGCCCCGCCTTGCTAATACGGCGTTTGTGTGCGATATTACGAGTTTTCGTAAATCCTGTTGTAGTAAAGACAAGGGCGTTGTACCAATGCAGATCTGGCCCGCCATAGACCTGCGAGGCGGAAAGTGTGTGCGATTGCGGCAGGGGGACTACAGTCAGGAGACCATTTACGGCGAAAACCCGGCAGATATGGCCTGCCACTGGGTCGACCAGGGAGCCGAACGATTGCACCTGGTGGATTTGGACGGGGCGCGAGAGGGCCACCAGATGAACCGGGAAGCGGTCACACGGATTCTGGCGGCGGTCGACGTGCCGTGTCAATTAGGGGGTGGAATCCGGGACGAGGCGACGATTGCTCAGTGGCTGCGATTGGGTGTGCAGCGTTTGGTGATCGGCACGCAGATACTCAAACGCCCGGAGTGGTTTCAGGAGATGTGTCACAAGTTCCCGTACACCCTCGTGGCGGGAATTGATGCGCGGGAAGGACGCGTCGCCACGGACGGTTGGTTGGAAACCAGCTCCATCGAGGCGACTCAGTTAGCCCAGGACCTGTCGCGTCATCCGATCGCGGCGATTGTTTACACGGACATCGCCAAAGACGGAATGATGGAGGGTCCCAACGTGCAGGCGATGGCCGACATGGCCTCCGCAGTGGCAACGCCGGTTGTCGCCTCCGGTGGTGTCACGACTGTGGTGGACGTGACACAACTGGTCGTGACGGGCGTGGCAGGATGCATTATCGGTCGAGCGTTATACGAGGGTAGTCTGGCACTGAGCGATGCGCTGGCGGCAGCGGGATCTCGTCTGGAGGCCGACCGCTGATCGCCCCGGGCATCTTGTGGGCACCCGTCGAGCGCCCGTTTTGCTGGCCGGGATAGGAAGACGCGAGGTGAGAAGGTTCGGGATGGGAGAACGTACCAACCTGTGTTGACCGGGATAGAAACTGCCCGTTCAGACATTGGTCAACGGAGAAATTCAGGTGTGTGGCGTTCGGGCAACAGTGTGCCGTGCGCCGCGTCCTAATGCTCGGGGAGCTGCCGGCTGCCAGAGCGCAACATGAACATTCGCGACAACGGAAGCAAGGGATTTTGAGCAATGGCGAAAGCGAAAATCCAAGACATTCGCAATCTTGTATTCTGCGGACACGGCTCCGCGGGCAAAACGACGTTGGTGGACAATTTGCTCGTCAAGACCGGCGCGGTCAATGCGCATCCGAGCGTTGATGACGGCACGAGCATCTGCGACTTTGACGCCGAAGAGAAGCACCACAAGTACTCCATTGAAGCCACCCTGGTTCATTTTCAACATGGCGGAAAACACTTTAACGTGTTGGACACTCCCGGGTACCCGGATTTCATCGGTCAGACGATCGGCGCCATGTATGGAGTCGACACGGCGGCGATTGTGATCAACGCTCAATCAGGGATCGAGGTCAACACACGTCGCGTTTTTGACGAGGCGGGGAAGACCGGTTTGGGACGCATGATCGTGATCAACAAGATGGACGCTGAAAACATTGATTTCGCGGCCCTCATGCGTTCGATCCAGGAACTGTGGGGCAATTCTTGCGTGCTACTGAACGTCCCGGTGGGTCACGGTTCGGATTTCAAAGGTGTTATCAGCACGCTCCATGTTCCGGACGATACCCGTGGCGCATTGGTCGATCCCAACGAGATCCACGACCCGCTGCTCGAGTCGATCATCGAGGTGGACGAAGGCGTGATGGAGCGGTACTTTGAGGGAACACCGCCGACCGATGAGGAGCTTTCACGGCTCATCGTCCGTGCGGTGGCGGAAGGCAGCTTGGTGCCCGTGCTCTGTTGTTCGGGCAAGACTGGCGTCGGCCTGACGGAATTGCTGGAGTCGGTCGCCATGTGCGGCCTTTCCCCCGAGTCGCGGCCGCGCACCGCCACGTTGCAGGGGGAACAAATCGAAGTGAAAGCCGACTCGGCCGGCCCCCTGGTTGCTCAGGTCTTCAAGACGCGCATCGACCCCTTCGTGCAGAAGTTGAGTTTCATTCGCGTTTTCTCCGGCAAGATCCGACGAGACGATGCGGTCACCGCCAGTAGCGCTCGGAAACCTGTCAAGCTGGGACCACTGCTGGCGGTACAGGCCGCGGAAACGACGGCGATTGAGGAAGCGGGGCCGGGCGAAATCGTGGCCATTGCCAAAATGGAGGCGCTCCAGACCGGCGCGACCCTCGGGGACGCGCGTCTGCCAGCAATGCAGTTTCCCACACCGATGGTCGGCCTGGCGGTCTTGCCCAAGAGTCGCGGCGACGAAACCAAGTTGTCCGGTGCACTGCACAAGGTCGTGGAGGAAGATCCGACCTTCAAACTCGACCGCGACGGTCAGACCAAGGAACTGGTCATGACCGGGATGAGCGAGCTGCACTTGACCGTGATACGCGAACGACTGTCGCGACGCGACAAACTGGAAGTCGAAACCAGGGAACCGAAGATCCCATTCCGCGAGACGATCCAGGCCAAGGCCGAAGGAAGTTACCGGCACAAGAAACAGTCCGGCGGCCGCGGGCAATTTGGGGAAGTCCATATTCGCATGTTCCCGTTGAGCCGCGAGACGGACATCGAAGAGTACGCCACCAAGGCCAACTTCCCGCAATTGAAGGACTACCACTATGACGAGCAAAACAATTTCTTGTGGGTCGACTCGATCGTCGGGGGCGTGATTCCGGGAAACTTCATGCCTGCCATCGAAAAAGGATTCCGCGAGCGCATGACTCGTGGCGTGATTGCGGGGTACCAGGTGCAGGATGTGGGCGTCGAAGTCTTCTTCGGCAAACATCACGACGTGGACAGTTCCGAACAGGCCTTCAAGACGGCTGGCTCGATGGCGTTCCGCAATGTGTTTCAGTCGGCCAAGCCGACGCTGTTGGAACCGATCGTCAAGCTGGACATCACCATCCCGGAAAACCACGTCGGGGACGTCTACAGCGATATGTCCGGGCGCGGTGGTCGCGTCTCGGGCAGCGACTCGGCCGGCGGTGGCTTGCAGACCGTGCATTGTGAAGTGCCGTTGCGGTCCGTCACGACCTACGCGCGGACCCTCTCGAGCATGACGGGCGGCCAGGGAAGCTACACCATGGACTTCAGTCATTACGATGCCATGCCCCCCAATGTTATGCAGGAGATGATCGCCAAGGCTAAGCTCGAGGAGGAGGAAGACGACTGAGGCGGAGGACTCACCTAGGGTGGGTCAAGCTCGCGCGAAACGCTGGTGGGACTTCACCAGCCGATCGACCGATGGCAACGGGTGGCCGCGGGGCCATAAATCGAGTGAAGGGGCTCATCTGACAACGCCAGGAGCCACGCGGTACGCGGACGCGGGTCGGTGGAGGGCGAAGTTGTGCTAAACTCGCTGCGTGCGCTTAGCCGAAATGATCTTAAGCGGCTTGTACACGCCTTGCCAGGCGTATACGATCTCGAAGGAGTGGGACATCCAAGAATGGGGTATGGACCCGTGAGCCAGTTTTGCATGTCGAGTAGTTTTCGCGCGAACTGCACCTGTCCGGGTTAACCGGACAAATACCCCCTCTCCATCTCTCCGCTGTTTTGCCTCGCCCTCACCACTGGCTTGTGGTCTTCCCCGCGATGGTCTTGCGTGGGCTGGTTTTCCGAGGGCTGGTTTTCCCGCGCGATGACTCGTTTGTGGTCCCCTGTTGGCAAAAGAGAATCTACGATGGCTTCCGACTTTCGGCTCAAAGAGCAACTGCCTCAGCTCACCGATCGTATTGTGGCGACCTATACAGGGGCACGAACTATCAACCATCTGGGGCATTGCCCTCTGCCGCAGTATGAGGCGGTGGTCTCGATCCTCGACGATCTCAAGGAAGTTATTTATCCCGGCTATCGCCGCCGAGAAGGGCTCCACATCGGCAATGTGACTTACCATACCGGCGATTTGATCGACGGCCTGCACGACAAACTGACCACGCAGATCGGGCGCGCTCTGCAGCACGAAGCGCGAGTTCGGGATCAGAAGGATGATTGCATTCCAGGACAGGACGATTTCCAGGCCAAAGGACAGGTGATCGCCATCACGTTTCTCGAGCGAATACCGGCTCTGCGCCGGCTGCTGGCCACCGATGTGCAGGCTGCCTACGACGGTGACCCGGCCTGCCAGAGTCTGGATGAAGTCATCTTCTGCTATCCCGGACTCGACGCGGTTACCGTGTATCGTCTGGCCCACGAACTCCATCTGCTCGGCGTGCCGTTGATTCCGCGGATGATGACAGAATGGGCACACAAGCAGACCGGTATTGATATTCACCCAGGTGCTCAAATCGGCCATCACTTTTTTATCGATCACGGCACCGGCGTCGTGATTGGCGAGACGTGCGAGATCGGTGAGCACGTCAAGATCTATCAGGGTGTGACGCTCGGCGCCTTGAGTTTTCCGACGGACATCAACGGCAATCTAATCCGTGGTAAGAAACGCCATCCGACGATCGAAGACCGCGTGGTCATCTATGCCAGCGCTACCATCCTGGGCGGCAATACGGTGATCGGTCACGACTCGGTCATCGGCTCAAGTGTCTGGCTTACGGGTGGTGTCGAACCGTATACAACCGTGACCATGGAGAAACCCCGATTGCGAATCCGTGCCGCTGAACGCATCGAGTCCGCCGTCGATTATCAGATCTGACGCGCCGTGCGGGGGTGCGGGGGTGATGGGGTGCTCAGGGGGCGCGTCTTGATATGATGGTTATACAGAGGCTCCGCATCACCATCAGGCTGATCAACAGCCAGCTCAGGCAACTCACGCCAGCGGCCCAGAAAAGTGCTCGCGGAGTGTATTGAAACTTCAATCGATGTGTGCCTGGCGGAAGAACCACGCCCTGCATGATTCCATTGGCCCGGAGGATCTCTGTGCTGGTTCCTTCGTCGGACGCCGCGAGTGCAGGGTCCGAGAAGACTTGCACCGACCAACTGCGGTCAAAGAGATTGCTCAGGACGACCATTCCTGGCGCCGTGAGTGTGGCTTCCAACTCCAAGTGGCAGGCCTGTTCCGAAAGCAGGCGACACGTCTCGGCCGACGTCAACGGGGTCAGATGCTCTCCCGTTTGCAGGTCTACTGGCACCTCGCTCGGTATGACAGCCACCTGACGAAGATCGCGGGCAATTCCGGCAGGAAACAGTATCGTACGATACCGATTTCTGAGCCGTGCGGGATCGGCTGTTGGTTCCAGCGGAAAACGGTCGACCTGATGCACGATCCATGCCCGCGGGAACGCTTGAGGATTTCGCCAGACGCGAACGTTGACAGTTCGGGATCGCGTGAGACACTCTTGCGCTCGCGTAGCCGGCCAGATATCTGGGGCGGGAAGCACGAGATAGCGAGTGGCCAGCGCGTCGAGTATTTCGGGACGCGGAGTTCCCACTCCGCCCGCTTGCAGAAAGGCGCGGTAATCGCGCGGCACCATGGTACTTTGTGATTGCACGGACCCCCAATACCCCAGCAAATGGTACTTGGGAAACAATGTCGCCCGATCCCAACGCACGGACTGCTCGCCCCGCCGCGCGTCGTGCGTCTCTAGCCACTTTGGGGGCACCCATGCTCGCTGTGGCGGACGATAGAGGCGTACGACCTCTCGGTTCGACTTGCGGCTCTCGAGCACCGCCTCTGCTTGCATGGCGTCGGAGGGAGCCGTCAGCACCAGCCACCCGTTGGCCGTCACAAGTTCTAATGAGGTGATCATGAGGATCCAGGACCCCACTTGGACTGCAGACCGCGTGCAGTGGCGCAACAGCCACCAGAGGAGCCCGCAGAGCAGGACCGCGTGCGCACACGATAGCAGACACCCTGACCAGGCACCGTACAAATCGAGCGGGCCAAATAGTTCGTCGGGAACTGCCCTCTCAAAGCAGTCCGACCAGCAGATGCCAGACACCGCGATCACGCCGCCCGCTGCGAGGCTGACAATTCCCAGTCTCGCCAACCAACGACAGACCGTCTCACGACTTGACGTGAATACGCGTTCAAATCCGATGGCGGATAAGAGGGTCACTGCCAGCGATGCGATCACAAGAAGTTTGGCCGGATAACGAAAATAGGTGTAACCGGGCAGCAAGGTCACCATCAGCCAGTACAACCCACCAGTGGGTTCACCTACCATGACCGACTGAGGATTCGCGATCCATGTTTTCTGAGCGGCGCCAAGCAATACGCCGGGACCATACCATCCGAAGCTTGCTACCAACGAGCCGATCGCCATCCAAGACAACCACCGCACTCGGCAATCTGGCGTGCGAAGTCGCCACACCGTGAGGGCCAACACGAGCGGCAACAATCCGAGGTAGAGGGTTGGAGTCCAAACACGATCCTCGGCTCGCAGCGCCGACAGCCAACGCTGGTTCACCGGAAACATGCGCCCGGAAAAGTTGGGCCATACCCCCTCCAGCAGGCGCCATGGAGCGACGCTGAAGTCATACTGACGTTGATGATGGGTGCCATGGGGCGGCGGTCCCAGTATCCCTCTTGTCACCCCGCGCCAACCCGGTTGCGTTGTCTGGGAGGCGGCTGTTGGTGGCTGCGCGGGTTCGGACTGTGTGCGGGCCAGATAAGTCGGCGCTTCGTAAATGCTCCGTGGATATTCAAATGCGGCTCGATCACTCGCCCGGGTCCAGGGCAACGCCGGAACAATCTGGATCGCCGACAACGCCACGCCACTGACCGCCGCCGTGATCAACAACGCCACAGCATGTTGACGGATGCGGCGACGATGTGGCGGACTGGTTCCGGAGTGCCGCCGTCGGCTCCATGGCTGGGAAGCCGGATCGCGCCGCAGGAAAAAAGCCAGAAGTGCGGTCAACAAACCAGCGTGGTACGCGGACTGTGGGTCGCCGCCGAGCGTCATCAACGCCAGGCAGGCACCCAGTCCAAGTGCCCAGCGCAGGCTGCGCCGGGAGAGCATGCGCATCGCGGCCAGCAGGGAAAGTGGTAACCAGGCAGCCCCTACCAGAAAAACAATGTTGCAGTACTGAAACAGCACGGCGCCGCTGAAGGCATAGGACACGGCACAAAACCCGGCCGCCAGGAGACTCAGTCCTGCAGGAGGATTCTGATGCAGGTTCTCGGGCGACGACGATGTTGGCTGGGGCTCTGAATGCCCTGCAGCGGGCCACAATCGCGGTCGAAGCAGCTCGCGAGCCAGGAGCAAGGCGCCGAAGGCGGCCAGCAGTACGTGGAGCGCAATATAGAGATTGAACTTCAACGCGTAGCCGCACGGCAGCGCGAACAGCAACTGTCCAGGATAGAACAGGGCGGACGTCGCTTCCGCAGCCACCGGCGTGCCAATATTCTCCTGCGGGTTCCAGAGCGGAATCTCGCCCCGAGACCAGGTACGCGAGGTCCAAGCGTAGAGCGGATAATAGAAATGAGCGATGTCGCGATAGGCACAGACGCGCGTACCGGTAAGTGTCGATCCGAAACACCAGAAGAAAGGTATCAGGATCGCCACGACGATCGCCAGAATCGGCCCGCGGCAAGGCATAGGCGGCGATTATACCACACGCAACGACAGGACCGCCAACCAACCCTACTCGGCCGTTCGGTCGGCAGGAGCGCGGCGCAAGCAGGTTATTCAGAGGTTGCGAGAAATCGGGTCCCTGCGCACCAGCGGTAGTAAGGGCTCAGCTGCAGGCCAGCAGCCTGTCGATGAACTTCGTAAGTTCATTCTCCAGCTCCCAGTGCAACTGCTGCAGATTGGCTTTGAGCACGATGACCGAGTCGGGCAAGGAGTCGTCGCTCAAGTCCCAACAGGGGTCGGCCTCCAGGTCCTGTTGGGCGGGAGCCGCACGACGCAGTTCTCGCAGCGCTTCACCGATACTCCCTGGCGACGAGGAAGCCAATTGCGGATGGGCATCGATTTCGATAATGCCGACGGATTGGTACTGCTGAGTCATCTGACGTGGCTCCTCACGCCGAAACCGGCGTCCGGCACATCGTGCAATGCAGGCTCAGGTGGCGTGAGCTGCGGGGTGTGCTTCTTCAAGTACCGTTCGGCACACCTCTTGCGCAAAATACACAAGAGTCGTGTGGTTGGGGGCGGATAGTCCGAAAGAAGGGCCGATGGGTCGCGTTGGAAAAGATAGGGAGTTTTCGGCCCCCGAAATTCGTGTCACCCCTTAGCCCCGATTCTTCACCACCACCTTGCGCGAGCTTGACCCACCCTAGGTGAATAATCCGGGCTAGGGCATGCGGCAAGTCCGCCCATTGAGCCCGAGGCGCGCCGCACGCAAGTCGACGAGCAAGCTCAATCGCTTGCCGTTAAGCCGACTGTCAACGCGTGGCACAGACCATCGGTCGAGCGTGCCAGGCAGTACCTGCGGGAGACGAACTGGCCATCAAACTGCGCCGCGACACGCGGATTTGGCCTCGAGCTTGGGCCACGTTCCGATCGCGAATTTCCTCGAGTTCGGCCGTGGCGATGGACCGTTTCAAAGATGCGTCCAATTGTTGCTGGGCAGCCGGGCCATCCACATCCTGTGCCGGCGTGGCCCGGTTGGTCAATACCGACACCACGTCGTCCGCTACCTGAACGAATCCGCCGTCCAGGTAATAACGGGTGACTTTGTCGCCCAATTTCACGCGCATTTCGCCGAACCCGAGCCGTCCGATCATGGGCGCTCGCCGACTGGCGATACCGATTTCGCCGTCATAGAGTGGCAAGACGACAAAGTCGGCCTTGGTTTCGACCGCCGTTTTCTCGGGCGTCACGACAATACAGTTTAATTGTGCCATGGGAAGTCGTCGCTCGGCTGGTTTGTTTTCTAGGAGCCGTCACAAGTTTTCTGGTGCGGCGATCTGATCGGCAGGGCCTGCGGGCGGGAGCCAAGCCACTGCGTTATTTCGTCATCGTTTTGGCCTGAGCCTCCGCCTGTTCGATGGAGCCCACATACATGAACGCCTGTTCCGGTAAGTGGTCCCACTTGCCGTCGCAAATTTCCTCAAAGCTGCGAATTGTGTCATCCAACGAGGTGAGCTCTCCCGGCTTACCGGTGAAAACCTCGGCGACCAGAAACGGTTGCGAAAGGAAACGTTCGATGCGTCGCGCACGGTGGACGATCAGTTTGTCCGCTTCACTCAACTCATCAATACCGAGAATAGCGATGATGTCTTGCAGTTCGCGGTAGCGCTGCAGTGTCGTCTGTACTCGACGCGCGATGGCATAGTGGCGGGTGCCCACATATTGGGGATCCAGAATTCGGCTGGATGACGCGAGGGGATCGATCGCCGGGTAGATCCCTTTCTCCGTGATCGATCGGGCCAGATAGACAAAGGCATCGAGCTGACTGAATGCGGTGGCCGGTGCCGGGTCGGTGGGATCGTCGGCCGGGACGTAAACGGCTTGGACAGACGTGATGGCCCCTTTGCTGGTCGAAGCGATCCGTTCCTGCAACGCGCCCATTTCGGTGGCCAGCGTCGGTTGGTAGCCGACCGCTGAAGGCATCCGCCCCAAGAGCGCGGAGACTTCGCTTCCGGCCTGCGAGAACCGGAAGATGTTGTCCACAAACAGTAGCGTGTCCTTGCCCGTGGTATCCCGGAAGTATTCGGCCATGGTGAGGGCCGAGAGGGCCACTCGCAGGCGCGCTCCAGGCGGCTCGTTCATCTGACCGAATACCATGCACGTCTGGTCGATGACGTGGCGGCCCGTATCTCCGATGGCGGCCTCCTGCATTTCCAGCCACAGATCGGTCCCTTCGCGGGTCCTTTCCCCGACTCCCGCGAACACGGAGTAACCGCCGTGGGCCGAAGCAATCCGCGCGATCAGTTCGGTCAGGATCACCGTTTTGCCCAGGCCGGCACCGCCGAACAGTCCGGCCTTTCCACCCCGCACAAACGGGGTCAACAGGTCGATGACTTTGATCCCGGTTTCGAACAGCTCGGTCGTCGTCGACAGGTCTTTGAGTAACGGCGCCTCGGCATGAATGGGACGCCGTTGCTTAGCTTTCACGGGGCCGCGGTCATCAATGGGTTCACCGAGCAGGTTGAAGACGCGTCCCAGGGTCTCTTCTCCCACAGGGACCGAAACGGGACTGCCGGTGTCGATACATTCCTGTCCCCGGATCAACCCGTCGGTACCACCCAGAGCCACGCAGCGGACGCGCCCTCCACCGAGATGCTGTTGCACCTCGCCGGTCAGGTCGATGCTGACGTTCTTGAAATCGGAGTTGATTTTCACGGCGTTGTAAATCGCGGGCAGTTGATCTTCGTCGAATTGAGCGTCAAAAGTCGAACCGATAACTTGCGTAATACGGCCGATGTTCTGCGTGCCGGTTGCCATGTCTCGTGAATCCTCGTTCGCCGTGAATGTTCTGTCTGGTCGTGATCCCGCCATCCCCACCATCCCGCCGTGCCCGAAGCCCATGTTGGGATCGGTACGCGGCGGTGGGCCTGGTTTGTTCTAGTCGCCGCTCCGCGCCGGCGGTTTTCAAGCGGCAGTGCACTGCGTGATGCCGGCCACGGCGCAGGCAACGAACGCCTGTTCTTCTGCCTATTGTGCGGCCAACAACGTTAGTTCCGTTCTCGCTCTGAATCTGGTTAGGACTTGGGTATTTCGTTTTCCGACTGCCGAATCATGTGGGCTGGGCGGAACTCGTGGCTATGTCTGCAAGGCCTCGACGCCGCCGATGATCTCCATGATCTCGCCCGTAATCTGCGACTGGCGGGCCCGGTTGTACGTCATCGATAGCTGGCGAATCATCTCGTCAGCATTCTCGGTGGCGGCTTTCATGGCCACCATTCGTGCAATATGCTCGCTGACTGCCGCGTCCAAAAAACACTTGAACAGCTGGACGCGGAAGCTGGTCGGCACGACCTCCGCCAAAATACTCTCGGCCGAAGGCAGAAACTCGTACAGCGACTCGCCACGTTCTTCAGGTTGCTGCTGATCCAGCCCCTCAAGCGAGCCGAGTGGCAGAAGTGTCTCGACCACCGGTTCCTGCCTGGCGCTGTTGACAAACTTCGTGTAGGCTACATCCAGCCGATCAATTTTCTTCGTGACAAATTCATCCAAGTACTGGTTTGCCAACGTTTCGACGTCGTGGTACTGCGGGTCGTCTCCAAAGTGCGTGAACGATCGGTCGGGATAGATCTTGCGGAATTTCATCGCCGAAATACCGCGCTTTCCCGACACCACGGTGCGGACTTCGGCGACCTTCCTGCTCAACTGCAGATAGTGTTCGATCGCCAGCCGAAACACGCCTGAGTTGTAGCCGCCACACATGCCTCGATTCGCCGTCAGCACGAGCAGGACGGCGCATTGCGGCTGCGGGCGATCGTCCAGCAAGGGGTGACGCACGTCCAAGCCGCTGTGGGACAGATCGGTCACCAGCTGTCTGATCCTCCGAGTGTACGCCGTGGCCGCCGTGGCTCGATCCATGGCTTTCTTGAACCGGGCATTGGCGATCAGCTCCATCGTGCGCGTAATCTTGCGAATGTTCTTGATGGAGCTGCGGCGTTTGTCGAGTGTGCGAGCTTTAGCCATCGGTCTCTCGTTTCAGACTCATGCAGTTGCGGCGGTTCCGGCCACTGGTTTGTAGCCAGCCTTGAAATCCTGGATCGCCGCCTTCAATTTTTCCGCGATGTCGTCCGTCAGGTCGTTGACGCTGGCCAACTCATCAATCAGCTCTTGGCGGCGATCATGCATGTACTTCAAAAACGCTTGTTCCCAGGCAGAAACTCCCGCGATCGGAACATCGTCCAGGAAGCCGCGCGTACCGGCATAAATGCTCAGTACCTGATCCCAAACGTGCATCGGCTGATACTGTGGCTGCTTGAGCAATTCGACCATGCGGTAGCCGCGGTCGAGGCGCTCCTGGGTGGCCGGATCGAGCTCGGTTCCCATCTGGGCAAAGGCCTCGAGTTCACGAAACGATGCCAGGTCCAGCCGCAGACCGCCGGCCACTTTCTTCATGGCCTTGACCTGGGCCGCACCACCGACGCGGGAGACCGAGATGCCGGCGTTCATGGCGGGGCGGATGCCGGCAAAAAAGAGGTCAGGCTGCAGGTAGATCTGGCCGTCGGTGATCGAAATCACGTTGGTTGGAATGTACGCCGAGACTTCGCCCTCGAGCGTTTCGATAATCGGCAGCGAAGTGAGTGATCCGCCACCCAACGCGTCGCTCAACTTGACCGATCTTTCCAGCAGCCGGCTGTGGCAGTAGAACACGTCGCCCGGGTAGGCTTCGCGGCCCGGCGGGCGTCGCATCAATAACGACAACTGCCGGTAAGCCACGGCCTGCTTGGAGAGATCGTCGTAGATGATCAGGGCGTGTTGGCCGTTGAACAGGAAATGCTCGGCCATCGAGGTACCGGCATACGGAGCGATGTACTGCATGGGAGCCGGGCTGGCAGCCCCTGAAACGACCACCGTCGTGTAATCCATGGCACCGTGATCTTCCAGGATCTTGACCACGCCGGCCACGGAGGAGTCCTTCTGGCCGATCGCCACGTAGAAGCACTTGACGCCCGTGTCCTTCTGGTTCAGGATCGTGTCCACCGCGATGGCCGTCTTGCCCGTTTTCCGGTCGCCAATGATCAGCTCACGCTGGCCTCGACCAATGGGGGTCATCGCGTCAATCGTTTTCAAGCCAGTCTGAAGCGGCTCCGACACCGGTTGTCTTCCCGCCACACCAGGTGCCAGGAACTCCACCGGCCTGCGTTCGGTCGTCGCGACGGGGCCCTTGCCATCCAAGGGGTTACCCAGCGGATCGAGGACCCGGCCGATCACCGCCTCCCCCACAGGAACCGACAACAACTGTCCCAGCGAGCGGACTACGTCGCCTTCGTTAATATCGAGATAGTCACCCAGAATGATGACTCCCACACTGCTCTCCTCCAGGTTGAACGCCAAGCCGTTCACCCCGTTGGGAAACGCGACCATCTCGCCCGACATGACGTTCGCCAGTCCATACACGTGAGCGATGCCGTCACCGACATCCAACACCGTGCCTACTTCGCGCACGTCCAACTCGCTCTCGTATTGCTCGATTTCTTTTTGAATGACCGAGGCAATTTCGTCAGCATTGAATCTCATCGAGTCCCTCTCCGGGGTCGCTACTGGTCCGATACCATGAAGCGTTGCAATGAATTACGAATCAGTTCTGCCGTCCGGCCAACCGTGTCATCGCGCATCCGATCGAGCCGATTGTCCAGGCTGCCGTCATACACCGTGTCGCCCACGCGCACGACGAGTCCGCCCAACAGCTTCGGGTTAACACTGCAGCAAAGCTCGACTTGGCGGCCCAAAGCGATGGTCAGCCGCTGCTCAATCTGCCCCACGACCTGGCCGCTGATCTCGCCGGCGGTTTCCACGGTCACTTCCACCCGACCCCGCATCTCGTTGTAGAGGATGTGGGCTGCCGTGCGAATCTGACGCAGACAATCCAGCCGCCCGTGGTGGGCGGCAACCTTCAAGAAGTTCAACAGCAGGGGTGTCATACGTCCCCCAAAGGCCTCATCGAGAATGCGGTTCTTTTCCTCCAGGGCGATGCGGGGTGATGCCAGCAATTGTTCAAACTGGGCCATGTGGTCCAACACATCGTCGATCAGCGAATCGAGCTCCAAGAGCACGCGATCTATCAGGTTCTGACCTTCGGCGGCTCCCAACAGCCCCTTGGCGTAGATCTTGCCAAGGTGTTCGCGAGCGGTGTCGAACGACGGGTTTGCAGATGACTGGCTCATGGCGCTAGTTCTCGCTGGGGAACTGTTCCAGGGATTCGCGAATCAGGGCCGCGTGATCTTCCGGCTTGAGTTCCTTCTGAATCAATTTGCGGGCCAAGGTGAACGCCAGATTGGCGCTCTGCTCAGCAATTTCCTGTACGGCCGCGTTCTTGGCGGTGGTGATATCCGTCAAAGCTGCGCTGGCGTTCGCGATCCGCTGCCGCATGAGCGTCCGCAATCAGCTTTTCGCCCGCCACACTCGCGTCGCGTCGAGCCTTTTCGACGATCTCCTGCGCCTCCACCGCGGCCGCCTCCAGCTTCTGCTCGTAATGTTCGAGCTTTTTGGCCGCTTCTTCACTGCCCCGCTTCGCGTCGGCGATCATGTCCGCGATCGACTTCTCGCGCTGGTCCAGGCCCAGCATGAGGGGCTTCCAGGCGAAAGTTGTCAGGACCGCCAGCAACAGCAAGAACACAATGCCCGTGAAAATCGCCAGGTCGGGATTGCCGGTGAGCGGGTTGAGTGCATTGGCGTCAGCCGCTTCCGATTCCGCCGCCAGCGCCGATAACATTCCCGTGTGCCAGGCCACGAAGAGCGAAGTGACGGTTGTCACAGTGTTGATGATCTTCATTGCGTTGTGCCGATTCCACGAAGATTGTCGAAAAGCCAGTCGCTGCCCGCGATGGGGGGCTGGGCGTTGTCTCACGCCCCAAACTCGGGGGCCGGAGAAAATGCGTCAAGCAATTCCACCCGCGAGCTCGCTGCGCCTGCCACGCCGCTCTCATCACGCGGCGCGGGGACGCTGCTGCGACCACGCGAGCCGTTACTTGTTGAACAGCATACAGATAATCAAGGCAAAGAACGTGGCACCTTCAATCAAGGCGGCCGAAATCAACATCGCTGTCTGAATGTTACCTGCCACCTCCGGCTGGCGTGCCATGCTCTCCACGGCTTTCGATCCGATGCTGCCGATACCGTAAGCGGCGCCGATGATTACCAGACCGGCCCCAAACGCGCCACCCAGATAAATCTTGCTATCCAAATTGGGGTTGTCTTGAGCCATGACCGGCGAGGCGATCAGAAACAATACGAAAACGATCGCCGCAATCTTTACCCACTTGAACATGTCATCCGTCTCCGTTGAGAAAAGGTTAGTTGGAAAAATTGGCTGGTGTAAAAGGTGTATAAGTAGTAAGTAGCTCGAGTGGAAATCAGTGAGGATGCACTGCCATGCCCAGGAACAGTCCTGCCAGAAATGCAAAGATGTACGCCTGCAGGAAAGCCACAAAAAGCTCCAATAAACTTAACGCGACCGATCCTAGCAGGCTGGCCGGCATGACTCCCCAAAAGGCCAGGGTCCCGGCAGACGCGCCGATGAAGGCGACCATCACCGCCAACACCACGTGACCCGCCATCATGTTGGCGAGCAGACGGACGGCCAAAACAGAGTGCTTGATCAGCAGCCCCATGACTTCCAGCACGAAAATCATCGGTTTGAGCACGATCCCGATCGGCTTGGGCACATCCATGCTCGGCACTTGAGCCTTCCAGAAGCCGACGGGCCCCAACTTCATCGAACCGGCTGCGACAACCGTGGCAAAGGTTATCAAGGCCAGGGTTCCCGTGACCGCCAGAGCACCGGTCGGCGACCCCGCCCAGGGGATCAGTCCCAACAGATTACAGCCCAGCACAAAAAAGAATATCGTCAACAAGAATGGCGTGAATCGATCGGCGTCGTGCGAGCCTATCGTGGGCCGAGCCACCTGGTCGCGAATGAAGACCACCATGGCTTCCAGCAAGTTCCAGAATCGGCCGCGCGGGGCTCCTCCCGATCTGACGCGCCGTGCCAGGGGGACAAACACGGCGATCAAGACGATCGCGGCGACCACTTCCAGAACCATGAACTTCGTCACCCGGAGATTCAATGGCTCGATCAAGTCATCGATCGGCTCGAAACCGGTCCTGATCTGCACAATCGGTGTCGTCGATTCGCGGAATTGCGGAATTTCGATCCGTCCATCCGTCGCGGGGCTGAACACACGCGGAACATGAAAGTACTCCGCGTCCTTCACATGCGCCATCAGGTGCTCCGCCGACAACGGATCATGAGCAGCGTGACCGCCCTCCGTTGCGTGGCCCGCAGACGCATCCGTCCCGCGTGCGGCATGCAACGCACCGGTCGCCGGCTCCTTCGTGTGAAGATCCGCTTCGACTGGCTGGTCCAGCGTGTGTTGGGAATCGTTCTCTTGGGCCATCTTCTAGCCTGCTTGTGTCTCGTTGGGCTCAGGGGACAACCGTATTGCCATCAGTACGGTTTCGGCAGCCAATGTGACAAAGTAGAAGGCCATAATGTAGTAGACAAATCCAGCTTCGGCCAGCATGCCTCGCTGGAGAATTACGATCATGCATGCAATTAAGGGAAATCCCATGCGGGGAAACATGCCCAGCAACACCTGATAGAGTACCTGGT
Source organism: uncultured Planctomycetota bacterium (assembly GCA_963700575.1). Classification (GTDB taxonomy): domain Bacteria; phylum Planctomycetota; class Planctomycetia; order Pirellulales; family Pirellulaceae; genus JAJRVM01. Next base: position 94,564 of record CAVOYC010000029.1, read on the forward strand.
CGGGGGCACGCAACAAATGAGCCGTCCACAGGGACGCCAAGCCGCTTCCCAGGCAGACCGCCAAAGCAACACCCGCACTGAAAAGACCATTCCATTGGTCGTAAAGGAACGCCAGCGGACCCACCAACAGGGCGGTCGCCGACAGCAGACCGACCAGGACGGCCGTGCGACCCCAATCGCTTCGGACCAAACTAGCCACGATGCGTGTTCCTCCAGCTGAAAGCGGGTGGCCGTTTCCTAACAGATGGCTCGGTACCAGCGGCGATATCCGGATATCGTAAAACGAAACAATTCTTCGACCCGAAAAACTGACCCGCCCTTGTTGGGAAATTCTGCGCTCGTAGACATTCTGCGCTCGTAGACTCTGTCAACCAACTCTGTGGCGGAGTCGACAATTCGGATCGGTCCGTCTCGGGTCGTGCGGCTCGCACACTTCGCGTTCTGAGGTCCGTGCACGCCTGGCGCACGTCTCCAACGAGACCACGGACCCGAATACAGGCGGCCCGCCTCACGACGCACCGACGATCAACCGCAGCGCCGACTAACCATAGTTCAGCAGCGCTTACTGGGACTCCCGACATCCGAATCGTGCTTCGGGCTGTTCGGCGCTCCTGATCGGGGAACCGACTCTCCATGCTGGTCGCCCGTGCGGCCCAGACGCACCAATTCCCAGATGCCGTATGACATTCCCGCTCCAAACCCAATGATGGTGAACAAGGCAACAGTTCCGATCCGACTGTCCAAAAAGTAGCCCATCATTCCGGGAACGACCATGCCCACGGCAATCGCTACTCCACGGCTTGCCCGTTGATACGCTTTGGCCAGAGCGGTTCTATCGTCCGAAGGGGTAGTCACGCGTGTTGCGCTAATCTCGTGCAAGTCTTGACGTGGCGCCGTGAAATCGATGCCGCGTCAGCCACCGACGGGCCGACGCGAACTGTGTACCGGTTGACGTGCCGAGCCACGATGAAATAGGGCTGAACGGGCCCAATCTATCGCAAGGCTGCAGGGACGTCAACCGACGGACCGGCGAAAGGGAACCCAGTCGGGAGAGCACCGAACGAATCCCAATATAGAACCGCAAGTTGTTTTGCTGAAATTACTTGTGAGTTGAAATCGGCCGTCAAGAACGGGGCTCTTCAGAGGTGTTTGAACTGTCCCTCAAAGAGTGGTTTGAAATGGTAGTTCCAGGCGGTTTAAGCGCAATGCCAAGGGCGGCCCAAATCTCATAAATTCTAAGTCTCGATTAGGTCTGGGTTTGTAGCCCAACGCATGGAATCCCGGGTAGCTCCTTCGGGTGGCGTGCGTTGCAATTTTGTACATAGTAGTTAGACTCGGAATAGTACGAGTTATCAGAACCCGCCTTTTGGGGTGCACTACCCCGTAGGGTTTCTAGGAGGGTTGCCCGCCCAGCGTTGACGCCGCAAGCGACGCGGGATGTGACGGGACCATCGGGATGCTGACCCGGTTTCGATCGTCCTTGAGCACCCCCCACACATTAAGGGCAGGTGGGGAGTGGCCGTTGACCGGCTCACGGACGAAGCATGGCGTAACCAACACGACGTAGTGGTTGTTGTCCCGTATCAATAGGGTGAGTCCATTGATCACCGTAGCCGACTTGCGTTCTCAGACTGTGAAAGACCTTTCCGCCATGGCTCGCAAAATGGGTGTGTCGGGGGTCCACTCCATGCGGAAGGATCAACTGGTTCGCGCGCTTGCTGAAAGCGGTCAAATCGAAGCAGGCGTCGAGTCGCCGTCCCCCGGGGCAAAAGAAACGCTCCAGTGACGCGGTGCGCGTGGGCAGCGTTTCCAAGAGTGTCAACGGCGGGCGTTCAGCCAGGAAGTCGAGCTCGCATGGGGGTACTTCAACAACGTCGCCGGCCGAGCCCCGCAAAGAGCGGGTGATCCGCAAGATCCACAAGCTGCACGCCCAGCGCGAGGTGCAGCGGGACCTCTCGCACTCTTCGGTGCTGGCCGCGAAAAACGGTCGCAAGCGGAAAGCCTCCAAGCCCAAACCGATGCCGACTCCGCGGAAGGATCGTATCGTGCTGTTGGTTCGCGATCCTTACTGGCTGCAGGCATGTTGGGATATTACGCGGCAGAACGTGGCCCGGGCCAAAGCGGCGTTGGCCGAGCATTGGCATACTTGTGAGCCCGTGCTGCGGCTAATGCAGGTGGAGGCTGGTTCGACCACCAGTACCAGCGAGCGGGTGGTCCGCGAAATCCCGGTCCATGGCGGCGTCAAGAACTGGTACGTCGATATTAAAGACTCGCCTAACAGCTATCGTGTGGAACTCGGTTATCGAGCCGAAAATGGCCGCTTTTTCGTCCTGTCGCGCAGCAACGTGGTGACGACCCCGCGACCGGGCAGTATTGACGCGATCGACGAAAACTGGGCAGATATTGCGGAGAACTACGAGCGTATTTACGCGCTCAGCGGGGGATACGAACCGTTGACGGCCGGCGGCGATCTCCAGGAGCTGTTCGAAGAGCAACTCCGCCGCCCGATGGGCTCGCCCTTGGTCTCCCGCATGGCGGCCGACGGCTCCGCACCTGCGCTGCGACGCGACAAAGACTTTGATTTCCACGTGGACGCGGAAATGATCATTTACGGGGCCACCAAGCCCGGGGCCCATGTGACATTGTCCGGCGAACCAGTGCGATTGCGACCCGACGGCACGTTCACGGTGCGGCTCAGCATGCCTGATCGGCGGCAGCTACTGCCGGTTGTGGCCAGCAGCCGTGACGGTGCGGAACAACGGACGATCGTGCTGGCAGTTGAACGAAACACGAAGGTCATGGAGCCGATGACGCGTGAGTTCAATACTTGAGCGGCGGAGTTGGGGCTTGTCGCGGTTGGGCCGCGCGGGATGGACCGATTGCGGCGTATGATGTAAGCGGTGGGGTGGAGACAAGAAATCTGCCGTTTCCTCATAACACCCAACACGCTGTCTAAGCCTCCGTTTATGCCGGTTCCTGGCGCCATCCACGTCTGATTCTCTTGCTCGGGCGGGACCCCACTGATACGATGCCATGTAACGTGCCCTCGTCGGCACGTCGGTGAAATCCTCTGCCATGTTCGTGTTGACGATGTGGATTTTTTGGGGAGCCGATATGAGGCCCGTTGGGGACTTAATTTAGTCTTGGCCGCGTGTAAAGCCAGACGGTTCGGGACACTTGTGCTGGACCGCTCAATGGATCACACAACCTGGGGCTCAGGTCCCCCCCTTATTAATTGCGGGCTCTCACAAAACCCATTGCCACGGCATTGAGGTGGAGGATTTCGCCTTTTGATCACAAAGAGATTCGGTAGCGAAGAATGAAGACAGCAGCCACCAAACAACTCAGCGCCAAACGCGACCGACTGCTCGAGATGATTCGCGCGTACGATAGCTGCGCCGTGGCCTTCTCGGCGGGCGTGGATAGCGCGGTGGTGGCGAAGGCTGCTGCTCTGGCGTTGGGCGAGCGGGCAGTGGCGGTCACGGGGGTGAGCCCTAGTCTGGCGGAAGGTGAGCTAGACGAGGCGCGGGAAATGGCGCAGCTGATTGGAATTCGCCATCTGGAAATCGAAACCGACGAGATAACGCAGCCCCAGTATTTTGAAAACGCTCCCGACCGATGTTATCACTGCAAGACCGAGCTCTATCTGCAAATGAAGGATCTGCAGGGCCAACTCGACGTGGCCGTCATCCTCAACGGAGCCAACGCGGACGACTTGCACGACTATCGCCCCGGCACCCAGGCGGCGAGCGAGCAGCAGGTATTCAGCCCATTAGCCGATTGTGATTTGACGAAGAACGAGGTGCGCCAACTGGCTCAGCAATGGGAGTTGCCGGTCTGGAACAAGCCGGCCACACCGTGTCTTTCCAGCCGCATTGCCTATGGTGAGCAGGTAACGGCCGAACGGTTGGTCATGATTGACAGGGCAGAGCAATTCTTGCGCTGCCACGGATTCGCGACCTGTCGGGTGCGTTTCCACCGGGGCGATCTGGCTCGCGTCGAAGTACCGCTGGAAGATCTGCCGCGACTGCTGGCCGGCGACGTGCGGCAACAACTCGTGGACCACTTGGGCGACTTAGGTTTCAAGTTCGTCACACTCGATCTGCTGGGGTTTCGCTCCGGCAGCCTGAATGTGCTCGTCCCGGTGGAACAGCTGCGCAAGGCTTGAAGCGGGGACACGAGGCTTGACGTTCAGGTAGCGGCCAGTCAACGCGGTGCGTCGACCGGTCCCGCCGCTGCTCACTGTGTCGCTTGTGCACCGCGTAAACGCCTCCGATCGCAGGCACCCGGCTCAGTTGCCTTGATGGTCCGGAGTGGGCATACTTAGGGAAAGAACCTCCTACCGGAACACCTGTTCATGTCAGACCAGCCCCTGCCCAAAGAGAATGGTACTCTGGCCCCCGATCTCTCGGGGCAGAAGTTGGGCAACTACCAGCTCCTGCGCCGCCTGGGGCGTGGTGGGATGGCGGACGTCTATTTGGCGGAGCAGCTATCACTGCGTCGGCAAGTCGCGTTCAAGGTATTGAAACGCAGCCTGGCGGAAGACGAAGCCTATGTGCGTCGATTCCACAACGAGGCCCGCGCTGCGGCGTCCCTGGTGCATGCCAACATCGTGCAAATTCACGAGGTGGGGCGCATTGACGGCGTGCATTTTATTGCTCAAGAGTATGTTCCGGGCCAGAACCTCAAGCAGTGGTTAACGCGCCGTGGCACGGCTGATGCGAGTACCGCGGTGCACATCATGCGGCAGGTCATTGCGGCCCTGAGTCGCGCCTCCCAGCAGGGAATTATTCATCGGGACATCAAACCCGAAAACATCATGCTGTCCAAGACGGGAGAAGTCAAAGTTGCCGATTTCGGTTTGGCCCGTGTCACGGCGGAAGGACAGGGGGTCGGTTTGACGCAGGTGGGGGTCACGCTCGGGACGCCGCTGTACATGAGTCCGGAACAAGTTGAAGGACGAATGGTGGATCCGCGCAGCGATCTTTATTCGTTCGGTGTCACGTGCTATGAGATGCTCGCGGGACGCCCGCCATTTGAAGGAGATACACCCCTGAGCGTAGCCATCCAGCATGTGCGGGCTGAGCCGACTCGACTGGAGGCTCACCGGCCTGATCTGCCTCAAGGGCTGTGTCGGATCGTGCATCGGCTATTGGCCAAGAACCCTGCCGATCGATTCGCCTCGCACGCCGAATTGATGCGCGAGCTCCGTAATCTGAATGTGGAAGGACTGGAACAATGGCCCGCGGCGATGGAGGAGTGGGATACGCCTGAACTGTTGGCGTTGTCCGACGCCCGTTCCGAAGCCACGCTGCAGTTGGATTCGATTATGAAATCCCAGGCCCGACAGTACGGTCAGACGGTCCGCCGCTGGCATTTACCCCTAATCGTTGCCGTGGGATTGCTGGTGGGCGTGAGCGGGGCCTGGTGGTCGCGGCCGAAGGATCTGCTGGCGGTCAGTACGCCGACGGTCGAACCGCAGGAATCTGCCATGCTGCAATACTGGTACGCGTACGATCTCAACACCGAGGAGGCGTGGTTGGCGGTCGAGCGTAATTTTCCACAGAACGACCCGGTGAACCGGGTGTATACTCTGCAGGCCAAGCAGCGTTTGGCTGAATTGCACCGCGAACAAGATGAGCCGGAAAAAGCCATGGAGCTGTACACCCAGCTGGCCAATCTGGCGGATGTCGAGCCGCAGTTTGCCGCCTGCGGATTGATCGGTCAGGCCAACCTGTTAGCGCAACAGAAAGACGGTGAGCGAGTTTACGCGAAACTCGTCCGAGCCAGGGAATTGATCAAAGACCTGCCCCGAGACGACCAGAAAGCCGCCGTCCTGGGGCTGCTGGATCCCACCGTCTTGCAGGTACTGGGTCCCGCTCGTCAGGAAGAAATCGAGGCCATGATGCCTCATCGTGGAGGCGCTCCCGATGCGGGCGAGGGTTAGGCTACTTTTGGGGTCTACTCGGATCAGGCCGGACCATGAACCGACTGAACATGCTCTTCTCGACGTTGGTCGGGCGAACATGGAACGACCGGCAGTGAACAATGGATGAAAGAGTCGTGACGAGCCTATGTTTGGCTCCCGCGGTTCGCTGAGTCCCGGTCGCCGAAAGCCCCCCAACGAACTCTCACGTTCCGACCGAACCTTGGTGAATCATCGCGACTGCTTGACACTGTCGCAAATACAACAGCGGGGTGAACCGCACTCAGTACAGTTCACCCCGCGCGTCTCATAACTGGGTCATCGATCGTCGTGGTTGGTCAGTTGCAGGCACAGTCAGTTGTCGCAGCGCAGTCACTACATCCGCGACGGAAAAGACCACAGCCGCGGCGAGCGCCACAAGCACCGCCGGCGGGAACCATGACCGTTGTTGGCACCATTTTGCAGACGCGAACGTTGACTTCCTTCTGCACTTGCTTCGGTACGCTAACGGTGTAAGTCACTTCCTTCTCATAGGGTACCGCCTTGCAGACCGTAACGTGCTCCGTCTTGGTCACCATCTTGGGAACGCACACGGTGTACTGGCATTCGCGGGTCATCTGCTGCGGGACCATGTTGCAGACCTGGTACGTCTTGGTGCGTGTCTCGGTCCGATAGTCACACATGCGAACCATGCGCGTCCTGGTTTCGTTTACATACTCGCAAACCTTGACCTGGCAGGTGCGGGTATTGGGCTTGCAGACGGTTACGCAGTACTCGTAGGGTTGATCTTCGCAGACGGTCTTGCAGACGGTAACGGGGACTTCCTTCGTCACGCAGTTGGGAACCCAGACTTTCTTGCAGACGGTCGTTGTTTGAACGCCTCCGCAATCGCCACAGCCGTCGGCGCAACCGCCGCCGCCGCAGTCACCGCAGTCGCTGGCGCAACCACCGCAGTCGCTGGCGCAACCACCACAAGCCGACGCGCTACCGCAGCCACGGCGGGACAATCGGCAGCGGCCCAACAGCCTGGTGCGGGCGGGGGCCGTTGAGCAGGGCACTTCCACCATCTGCGTTTCCCAATGGCCTTCATCCACAGTGACAGTCCGCATTTCCGTTTCTTGTACCACTCGGCTGACCTTGCGGACCCCCTGACGCTTTTCGATCGTCGGGACCATCACGGTATAGGTCTTGGCGACGGTCTTGTACGTGGGCACGCGGCATGTGTAGGTCTGCGCGACATCCCTGTAAACCGGAACCCGGACCTGATAGTCACAGGTCTTGGTTTCGTACACCGGCTTGCACACCGTATACGTGACGGTCTTGGTGCGCGTCTCGGGCACCATGACAGTGCATTGGCGCGTCACTTCTTTTGTCTCCGGGACGTTCCTGTAGCAGGTCACGGTCTTGGTGTGCTGCTCATGGGCGTACTCGGTGCATGTGACGGTGCGCGTTTCCGTCACCCATTGCGGCACGCAGACGGTCTTCTGAACGCAGACCGGTTGGGGTTCACAACCCGCAGCGACGACGGTCTCGCAACCACCGTCATCCGCAATCGCGGCAGAGGCTATCAGCATGACAGCCAACAGAGATAAATAGGAGCGGTGAAGAGGCATTGAATCCTTCCTTTCGTGAATTTTGGCAGAGAAAAATCTTGGTCGTAGCAATCTCTCGTGGTAGGTCTAAATCGAACTCAGGTGTCGGGTCCGAGCCCCGCTGCTGGTGGTCCTCGTGATTGCAGCTCACTTTTCCATTTACGTGGCCAAGTCCACCGGCGCGGACGCGACAAACGTGAGGTTGTTTCCGGCGCGGAACCTCAAAAGCCAATGGCTTATCTAACGTATAGCTGCACAAATCTTTCGTCAACCCGCCAGTCTGTATAATCAGACAATTTGCCCGTAGGCAATTTTTATGACTCAAATTCCTTAAATTAACATTGTGGACTGCTCGCGTCGCGATGGCGCAGCGGGTGACAGCGGTAAGTCCGGAAACCGGGCTTCTTACAACCCGCCGCAAGCGGACCGCGTGAAGATTTGGATTTAGAGTTCTACTGTGGCGTGAGGCATCAATCGAGGTGGGACGACGGGGGTAGTATGGCGCGACGGGCGATAACGCTGTGGGCTGGCTCTCACTGCGAAGGTCCGAATTACCGATCGCTGACCGATCGCGCACCAGCACCCGCCGGCTGGGCAGAGGCGGAGAACCGCTTGTTGGGAACCCGCGTAGTCACTACAATCACGCGCCTGAGAAGCTGCCCCCTTCGTCTAGTGGCCCAGGACATCGGATTCTCAGTCCGAAGACAGGGGTTCGACTCCCCTAGGGGGTACTTTCAGCCGCGTTAGAGCGGCTTTCTTTGTGGGCACACCTCGTCACGGATGGCAAATTGAAGTGCGGCGCATTCAGGGCTTCCGGTCAGGCCGTCTTCCTACGATGAGCCCCGATGATTGACGATCAGGGCTCTCGTCCCTTCGCCGCTACCGCAGCTCTGATGCGCCAGAAAGGCTGTTACCTGGCTGAGCTTTCCAGGTGACTACGGCATGAAGGGCCAAGTCGGCTTTCTCAGCCTTCGGGGGGGTGGCTGGCAGCGAGTATAGTGTTCATTGCGTTCGCATCAATTCCTGTTCCAGGCCATCGCGCAGCTCCGAGACGTCATTGAAATCACCCCGGACTGTGCGCCGGCCCACAACAACCTGGCTTGGTTGCTGGCCACATCCGCCGATCTGGAGCTGCGACAACCGCCGGAAGCAATCGCCCACGCGTTGAAAGCGATCGAACTGGCGCCGCAAGCTCGGGGGCCCTTGAATACGCTCGGTGTTGCTCAATACCGCGCTGGCCACTGGCAGGCAGCGATTGAGTCATTGCAAAAGTCAATGCACACTTTCCTCACCTAGCCGCCGGGTCCACTACGCCCGGCGGCACGGGCGGTACTGGCCCCAGGATGAGAACCACTCGCTGCCTGAGAGTGAAGGTGATGAACTACGCTGGTCCACGCCTGTTTTGCAGCATGCGGTCTGATCAACGTTTTGGTGCATGGTCCTACCCTGGCACGGCAGCCACGGCCTGAGCAGCCTGTTCGCTCGTGGTGGCGTCGCTGGGGAGTGCGTAACACACGACGGGCTTCGTGGCTGGCTGGACCGGGAATACACCTGAGCGATGTCCTCTTTACTCTCGCTGCTGGTCTGGTACTGGCAAGCAGTGGTCGAGGCCAGCGAAGATTTTTCTGCCTCGCGCGTTAGCTGCTGATGTGGCTCGCCTGTCCCACTCCCGGGCTGCATCAAATCTGTGCGCAACCGACGGGCTCCCAGAGCCAAATCCTGCTCACCGCAGCCCTTATGGTGTCCGGCGTCATCCACGATGTGTTCCGCGAAAAAACGCTGACACACGTGCCGTACGCGGCGGCGTTAATGAAGTGTTCGATTATCGTTTGAGACTGCCGACTTAAAGGCGTATCTCGAACCGCATCACACCTGCCGCTTGGTTGACGACGGACCTGATCACCCGAGGTGGGTTGGTGTGCTGTATCCAAATTGCCATGCACGGGTGGACTACGGCGCGGATGGTGATGCGTTTAACCGGGAGCTGGTTGATCGACTGGCAAGCGTCGAGGAAAATGCGTGACTGGTGGGAGTGCCCGCCATCGACTACCAAGTGGCCTCGACTGACCCTTGAATGCCTGTCTCAGAAACCGATTCCCCACGGGTTTATGGTGTTTTGAATGACGAGACGGCAAAATGGGACTGGGCTGCCGAAGTCCTTATGGGAATTTGGGATATGGAAGAAGTGTGGCGGGAAAGGAACCTTTGGCGAAACGTCGGGCTGGCCACATCTACTCCGATTATGTCGGGAATGGAGTGGCCGCATACGGGGCGGTTGACAGGATCGCAGGATACCTGCGATCCGAGACACGACATTTGCCTCGTCTAGAAAGGATTGGGCATGTCGCGAATGCACAGAGTGTGTCTCGAGGTCTCTGGGGCGCTTGTGCTGGTGGTGGGGCTGTGGACGCCACTGGGAGGTCGCGGCTGGCTGCCGCATCGAGAGCCAGTGGAGTACCCACACGTTAAACGGTGTTGCACCGGACTGCCGGATGAAGAGGAAAGCCTGCGTTCACAGGCTGCCGAAGTTTCGATCGACGGCCAGACCGTGACGTTACAGCCGCGGGAGGTTCGTGTTCAACCGCCGATGGCGGCGCTGTCGCGAACAAACGACGGAGGTTGGTCATGAAACCTATCGGATACGGAATTCAGTACGTGCTGCGTCACCATGTTCTGCGTCAGCATGTCCCGCTGATTTGCGGCCTGGTGCTCACAAACAAATGCAATCTACGATGCCGACACTGCAGAATCCCGAGTCGTGATGACCGACACGTATCCTTCGCAGAAGTCCAAGCGGTGATTGACTCGTACGTATGCGCGGGGTGGGCGCTGCCTCTATCTGCAGGGAGGTGAACCGTTCCTGTGGCGTGACGCGCAGTACGGCATCGAACACGTGGTTGAGTATGCACATGGAGTTGGCTACTTCACGGTCGTCGTCTACACCAATGGCACCATCCCGATTGACACGTCGGCCGATACCGTGTTTGTCAGCCTGGATGGGTTGCAGGCAACACATGATTACCTGCGCGGGGCCTCGTTCGACAGAATCATGAAGAATGTTCAGGACACTGCGCATACTTCACTGTTTGTGAATTTCACGATCAACGCCCGCAACAAGTCCGAGCTGGAGGACTTCTGCTCGTTTGTGGATCGCGTAGAGCACATCCGAGGAACGTTCTTCTATTTTCATACTCCATACTATGGTCGCGACGATTTGTATATCGAACTAGCTGAACGCACCGTGCTCTTGCAGCAATTGCTGAAATACAAGAGTAGGTATCGCATCCTGAATTCCCGGGCCGGGTTGAAGTCCGCTCTGAGGAACGACTGGAAACGGCCCTTGGACGTCTGTACCGTGTATGAGCACGGTGCGACCTATCAGTGCTGCCGGTACCCGAACAATCCCGAGTTATGCCAGAACTGTGGCTATTTGAGCTACGCCGAGATCGACCAGACGTTGAAGCTGAAACCATCGGCTATTCTGAGTGCTCTGAAGTATTTCTGAACGCGGCCGGCTGCGCGGCCGTGCGCGATCATGTGTCGTGCGTGAAGGTAGACTCACATGCTGGACAACTTTGTCAGAAAGCGACTGTCCAAAGCACTGACGGGACAGGCAGAGATCACCTTGCGCAACAGACTTCCGACGCACGAGGAACTCAGCAGGCGCTTCGACGATATCGAGGAGTTAGGGATATACCTGCACGTGCCGTTCTGCAGGCAAGTCTGCCCCTATTGCCCTTACAACAAGGAACTCTATCGACCCGACATGACGCGGCGATACGCGGATGCCGTGCAGAAGGAAGTGGATTCCTATGCCAGCATTGTTGGCCGGCGACCAGTCACGTCATTCTACATTGGCGGCGGAACGCCCACGACCATGCTGCACAACGGCTTGGTGGACATGGTGGAGCACATTCTTGATGTGTTCGACGTGCGCTGTGACATCCACATGGAAAGCCACCCCAATGATCTGACCCATGACAATCTGGATGCGATCGTGGCGTTGGGTGTTCAACATCTCAGCACCGGAGTCGAGTCATTGCATGACCGACTCTTGCGGTTCCTCAGCCGACCGTACGACGCCGAGCAGGCGAAGGAGGCTGTGCGACGGGCCGTGGAGCGGGACTTTCAGTGTGTCAACGCGGATATCATCTTTGCACTCCCTGGACAGACGTGTCGCGAGGTTGAGGAGACGGGTCACGCTCTCGTAGAAATGGGCATTGATCAGGTGGCGGCCTATCCCCTGTTCCGGTTTCCCTACACCGCCATGCGCGGTACGGGCAGGACAGTCAATTATGGCGTCAGAACCGTCTGGAAGAGAAGGAAGATGCTGAGTGTTCTGGAGCGGATCTTCTACGAGGCTGGCTTCGAGCGCACTTCCGTGTGGGCCTTCACCAGGAAAGGCGTGCCAAGGTACTGTTCTGTGACTGTGCCTCTCTATCTCGGCCTTGGTGCAAGCGGAGGCTCGTACCTGAAAGACATTTTCTACCTCAACACCTTCAACGTGGCTGAGTACGTGGAGGCCATGGAGACCAAAGGGACGGCGGTGGCCCTTTCGCTTGATCTGACTGAAGGCATGCAGATGGCGGGTTGGCTTTACTGGAGGATCTACGAAACGCGGTTCCGCAAGTCAGATTTCCAGACGCGGTTCGGGCAGGTTTTTGACACCGTGTATGGCAAGTACTTGAGGCCGTTGCACGCCCTTGGATTCGTGCAGGATGATGGGGAGCGAGTTGTCCTGACCGACAAAGGCAGCTATTGGCTTCATGCCTTCGAGGATCTGTTTTCGATCGAGTACATCAGCCGACTATGGGGTACGGCAGAGAAGACACCTTGGCCGGAGAGTGTCCGCCTGTAGCCGGAGAAGAAATGAGACAGAAGAAATGAGACACTCAACACCGCTTGCCTTGATCATGCTCATCGGATTCCTCGCGAGCACGGCACACGGCGACAAGCCCATTGATATCGTCGTTGGTGAGTCGCAGTTCTTCAACGCCGATTACATCAAGATTCAATCCGTTGAGCCATCCGGGAGTGGTTTCGAGATCGGTGCGACGGTTACTGTCAAAGGGACGTACACGCTGAATTCGGTGGACACCGCCGACTTGTGCTTCTATTCGACAACGACCTTGAAGCGTGGCGAAAAACCGAAGCCGACGCCAATTCAGGCCGGCCAAAGGATCAAGGCGCGGAATGGAAAACGCAAATTCTCGTTGTCCAAGGTCATCACGGACGATGGAAATCCGCATCTGACGTTCTACCACCCCAAGACAGGGAAGCCATCCGGCGGCGTCCACTTTGGGAATAAATCAAATGTGCTCATGAAGAAGGGCTGGTCAGACGATGTGCCATAACCGAGCCGATGCACGGGAGCGGCGAGGTCGGACGGGCTTACAATAGAAAATCAATCGTAGCCGCCCCGTGATTAATGACGTTCCGGCATCCTCGGATTCATAAACTCATACGAATTCTCGGACACACCGAAAATCGATCTTTTGCGAAACCCGATTCGCGCCCGACGTGCCACACCAGGGAATACACTCTGGATCCACAGCGAGCAGCCAACGACGTCAACGGTCCTGTTAATCCCCGCTTGGGTATATGGGAAATCACGACACTCCGCGTGTTGGATAACCTCGTAGCCCGTCTGTCAGCGGTCCAGCCGTGAGTCGGTGCGGGTGCCGGTGATGGAATTGTCCCTCTCGTAACGGTATCCTGGTCTACATGTCCGACGTTACCCGCATCCTATCGCAAATCGAGTCCGGCGACCCGGCTGCCGCTGAGCAGTTGCTACCGCTGGTCTATAACGAGCTGCGGAAATTGGCCGCTGCCAAGCTGGCTCACGAGAAACCGGGGCAAACGCTCCAGGCGACGGCGTTGGTGCACGAGGCGTATCTGCGGCTGGTCGGCGTTGAGAAGGCGCAGAAATGGGATAGCCGTGGACACTTCTTTGCCGCTGCCGCGGAAGCCATGCGGCGGATTCTCATCGAACGTGCTCGTCACAAGCCGAGCCTGAAAGGCGGCGGTGGTCACGAGCGGGTTGCGTTGGATGCGGCCGTCCCTGCCGTGCTGCCGATGGCCTGCGACGACTTGCTGGGCCTGGACGAAGCCATCCGCAAATTGGAGCAGCAAGATATCCAGCTTCTGTTGGGCGATCGCGCAGAGGCTCAGGAGCAATCACGACAGATGGTGAATTGCATTCGGTGTGTCGGACCTGCAGCTCTTGGGGCAATCAAGAAACGCAGATGCGTGCGTCACCTGAGCGGGTTGGCGCGGCCCTGACGCGTTGGCCACCATCTGCATCTCCACGTTATACAGCCGTCCCTGGTCATCTCGAGCCTTGATATCCAAAATGGACAGTTTGGCGTCCAGCACCTTTTGACTCAGGAGACTTGTTCCATGACACGTTGTTTATGCATTCTGTTGGTCTGCTCCCTTGCGAGTTTCGGTAGCCGAGGCCTGGAGGCGGCCGAGAAATTGAACTTGCTGATCATCACGGTCGACGACATGAGCGCCGATTCGATCGGCGCGTTCGGCTGCCAGCTGCCCGATACAACGCCGAACATCGACCGGCTGGCCGCGGAAGGGCTCCGCTTCCGGCATGCCCACGTTCAGGTGGGCAACTGCATGCCGTCGCGGAACGTGATGTGGTCGGGCCGCTATCCGCACAACAACGGCGTCGAGGGCTTCTATCAGGTGCCCAGTCCCGGCTATCCGGTCCTGGCCGACCTGATGCAGCAGGCCGGCTACTTCACGGCGATCCGCCACAAGGTGTCGCACTCGACACCTTATCATCCGTATCCGGCGTGGGATCTCGTCCTCGATCAACTTGCCCGACGGCAGCAAGGCCCACGTGAAGGACCCGAAGTCCTATGGCGTTTCCACACGCCGGGGCATCGAGCAGGCCAAGGCCGAAGGGAAGCCGTTTTGCCTGGTGATCAACATCGCCGATCCGCACAAGCCGTTTTATGCGCAGGCCGGCAACGGGGCGACGATTCCCGATCCGCACGAACCGTCCCGCGTCTTTACGCCCGACGAGCCGCCCACGCCCGGCTTTCTGTTCGAAGATCCGGTCGTGTCCAAGGAGCTGGCCCACTACTACTCGTCGGTGCGACGGGCCGACGACGGCGGTGGGGTACATTCTCAAGGCGCTGGAAGATTCGGGCCAGGCGGACAACACGCTGGTGATGTTCCTTTCCGACCACGGCATGCCGCTGCCGTTCGCCAAGACGCAACTCTACCACCACAGCACGCACACGCCGTTGATCTTCCGCTGGCCGGGCGTCACCCAGCCCGGCGCCATGGACGACGTGCACATGGTCTCGGCGGTCGACTTCCTGCCCACGCTGCTGGACGTGTTGCGGCCTGGAGCATCCGGAAGGAATGGACGGTCGCTCGCTTCGCGCCGCTGTTGAAGGGCGAGAATCAGGACGGCCGCGATCTGGTCATCAAGGAGTACAACGAAAATGCCGGCGGCTCGCGCGACCCGATGCGGGCCGTCCAGACGAAGCAGCTGCTCTACATCTTCAATCCGTGGTCGAACGGCGAACGGGTGATGGCCACCGCGACCACCGGTACGCCGACCTATCGCCGCATGGCGGAGCTGGCCAAGACCGACCAACGGATCGCGGCCCGCCACGACTTGTATCAGCATCGCGTGGTCGAGGAGCTTTACGACATTCGAGCACGATCCCGATTGCCTGGTGAACCTGATCGAATCGTCCGCCCACCAGCAGGAGCTGGCGAAGCTCCGCAGCAACTTGGAATCGTGGATGGTCCGCACGCACGATCACCTGCTGGACGTTTTCCGCCACCGGGAAGATCCGGCCGTACGCGAGGCCTATGTGGTCGCGAAGGAAAAAGAGGCTGAAGCGCGGAAGCAGAAAAAAAAGACCGCAAAGAAACCGACGCGGCGGGGAAGAAAGCGGGCGGAGCTGATCACGCTGGAAGTTCCCCAGTCGATTGCCGCCGGCCGTCCCGTGACGGTCAGGGTGCATCACGACGTCGAAGCAGATCTCGGCCCACAGCTTGTCCACGTGACGCTGAAGGCCGGACGGCCGGCCAAACGTGTTGACCGCAAGGTGGTGCAGCTTTCCGGAAGCGGAGTGGTCCAGGTGACGTTCGAGCTGCCGGCGGACGTGCCAGACGACATCGTTCAGGTCGCGGCCTTCATCGGCCCGGACTACGCCAACTGCTTGCAGCACATCCAAACCGATCCGAGGCCGGTCAAGTAGCGCATGGCATCAGGTGCCATGCTGGACTGCTAGAAAGTTGGCTTGGCGGGCAAAGAGAGCTGGTCCGGTTTCTGTTCCGTGCTGCCGAAGTGCTCGATGCGTTCGATGAGCTCATGGGGCAGGCAATCGAGGAGGTGTTGTCGCTCGCGTTGGAAAGACTCTGACCAGCGAGGATCGTACGGGTCAATGGCGATTTCTTCGCGGATCACGCGCTGAATACGATGTTCCAGTGATTCCATCTGGCGTCCACCAAAGGGAGGCACGGCCGACGCCGCCCGTGCCGAAGGCATACGGTTTGCACCACGATTGATTCTACCAGCGTCAGCGCGGTTTGCACTACATGGGAGGCGATCGCGAAGCGACCTTGCGCAACAAACATGTTGGCTGACATGCGACGTGCGGCATCACGGGCAGCCTGCAGGGTTGCGAAAGGCTGCTGTCGAGTACCTGGGCTGCTGTCGTTTCCGTTGGGAGACACATGGTATGATGGTATGACTGCGACGAAACGGTTGATGCCGTTGTTAACAGAGCAGCAAGCAGTGGCGTATGCATGGGGATCGCTCTCCTCGCGCTTCAGCGCGTTGGTGAACCACCAGACGCCTTTTCACTTTGTGATCATCCTCGTTACCGCGCGGTCGGTCTGGCCGATCGTGTGTTAGCGATTCCCGTTCGCTTCTACGCTCTCCATCCCTTCGGGCACCCGCCCAAAATGTGATGTGGGCAACATTTCAGCTTGGAATGTCTCCAGATGATGCGTGATCTTGCATTGTGATATCAGCTCCCAAAGCGACGTATTTGTCCGACGCAGAGCAAGGGCACTGGCGATCCAAGGCGTTTCCCATCCGGTTTCTGTGCACCAGGCGCCCCATTCCCAATCGGCGTTGCTGGCCCAATACTCCCACCGGCGGAAATCGAATCCGCGGTACCAGGCCCCGTCGAGTTCCGGATGATCGGGCGAGCGGATTTGGATACGACAGAAGAAATCGGCCAGCCTATTTTCGGCGGTGGCGTAAAACGAATCGCCCGTGGCCAACGCGGCCTCGTGCAGGCCGATCAACGCAAAGTTACACGTATAGAGCGAATCGCAGAGCGTATCATCGTTCTGCTGAATGATCGTGACCTCGCCGGTGCCATACTCCTCGTTCGACGCGACTCCTTGTCCGCCGTTGGCAAGCGTCTCGCGAATCGCCCCACTCTCATCCTGCGTAGCCAACAGATCGGCCGCCACCCGCCGGAGCCAACCACGATGTTCCGGCGTATCCGCGACCCGGACCAGCCAGGCCAGAGGCAGCAAGGCTCGAGCGCGTTCGATCTGAGCACTGCGCAGTACCCAGGACCACCGGTCCGGATAGGCTTCCATGAGCTTTCGGATGGCCTTCTCGCTCGCGGTCAGAAATGGTTCGTAACCGGTTCTGTCGTAGGCCCACAAAAAACAGGCCCAGAGCCAGCTCTGGTAATGTGGCGAGAATTGCACGTGGTCATTGCTGGCAAACCACTCCCAGCCCCGGTGCTGCAACTCCTCGTCGAGCACGCAGGCAATGCGATAACCATGGATGCCGGTCGTACGGAAGTTGGCCACAATACACCTCGCGACTTCGTCGTCCCATCGCGGAGTGTCAAGCAACGCCGAGGTGGCCAGCACGCCGAGCAGC
Source organism: uncultured Planctomycetota bacterium (assembly GCA_963700575.1). GTDB lineage: Bacteria > Planctomycetota > Planctomycetia > Pirellulales > Pirellulaceae > JAJRVM01. The sequence continues at coordinate 111,968 of CAVOYC010000029.1, forward strand.
GCGCGGGCGTTGTCATCACCCCAGTACTTGTTCGGATAGTCCAGGGACCAGCCCAGTAACCCGTAAGAAGGGTTGTCGGGGTCGGCACGCGGTCCCTGGGCCAGCGGAGACTTGGTAAACAGATAGTCCAGAAGGTTCGTGGCGATCGCTGCGCTTTGCCGGTTTGCATGGACCGTGGCGTCAAAGGCCAACGCCATGGCCACTTCACTCATGCAATCGTTGCGCACTGCGTAACGCATCGGCTGGCTTCCGTCTAGCCGGATTGTCGAACTGTAGCCCTCCAGCATGCCGAGCGATCCGTCGCCGAGCGGCCAGTCGTCCCCCGGTTTGTCCCGGACCGTGTTATACGTCAGCGCCCAATCGAGCGACTCTTGCGGCCAGTCCGGGTGCCGGAGGATTTGGCTCTTGGTAAACCAGGCGGCTGCCCGGCGCACAGCCTGCAGTTCGGCATCAGCTGGCAGTTGTTCGGCAGCACTGTACGAAGGACGCACGGTCTGTGTCCACGTTAGTTCGGGGACGCTGCCCGCCGGCTGAATCCAGTTGAGAATCATCTTCCAGATTGCGGCCCAGGCATCCTGCGGCATGTAGCGACCGGTGACGAAGTGGCTGAGTTTGGTGGTGGCTATCAGAATATTGCCACGCGGATGCTCAAATAGAATGGGAAAGGTCTCTGTGTCCTTCAAGCCGAAAACGGCCGTATCGACGCCCGCGACCTTCGCCGCCACCAAGTGATTTTGGGAGGCATTCACTTCTACGAGTTGACACGCATGGGCCACGGCAATGCGCATCGGGCGGAGCGTCTGAGGGAAGGCGTCGGACGCGACGACAATACGTTCGAGTTTCAGATCCCTGGTCGGGCCCACCTGAAGGCCGGGCAGAGCGGCAGGGTACTCGATATAAAGTCGCAGACGCTTTTTCGCCGCCGCCTCCAGCAGGTCCGGAACGATGGTCGTCGCTTGCTGCGGATAGCCGTCGGCGAGAATCAGCAGACCGGCACCTTCCGGTGCGGCCTGCACGGCGTCCACCGGCGAGTCGAATCGCGAGGCCGCAAGGCCACACTGCGCGGCGACACGAACCAGGTCGTTCTCGGCCCTAGCGCAGAAAACGAGGCCGGGCTGCGTCTGCGCATAAACGGTCGTCATTTCGGCTGGGGGAAAACCGTTTCCAGCCAACAGCAAGGCGGTGACCAATGCGCATCGTGTGTACACCGGCGAGTTCCTTTTAACAGGTGCCTCGTGCCGACGCCCGATGGGTGTGTTCCGTTGCGCGGCGAACCGCGTTCCCGCAGGGGAAAGGGGCCAGGTCGTCGGACGAGACTTGGAGGTACTGTCATTCGTCATGCACTCGTTCCCATCCGCCATTTGATCCTGCGCTGTCGTACCGGGCAAGGGCTCATCCCTTGAAATACGAAATAAGGAAATTCCAATCCGAAACAGATTAAGACTGCAATCAGACTTCGCGTCTGAGACACTGTAAAGGGCGCGGAATGCGTTTGGAAACGATTTGTCGCGAAATTCCCGCGGGCCGGGACCGTCATCAATCGTTGCTGGACCACGACGTCAACACACGGAAAGGAGACCATCTTGGCTCTTGTGGTTTTGGGCGGACCCATTTTCCATGTATCATGGCGGGTCGTCCCGATATCCGTTCACGAAACCCCAAGAGGATCCGACCATGATACTCCGCACCGTCAGCGTGGTCCTGTTGATATCGGCCACCGTGGTCCCCACCATTGCGCAGTCGATGCCGACGCACGTCAACGTTTTTGTGTCGGGCACCGAAGGTTATTTCGCTTACCGCTTTCCCGCGATAAAACGCCCCACCTGTAGTACTCTTCCCTCTGCGGATCGTTTTGATCGTCATGTTACGGATTCGTTGATTCCAGGGTATCCGCGTCGATCAAGTCTTTCGCACGTCCGGTGGCACGTTTGTTGCGTATGAGGTCGTCGCGTCCGAGTACCGGGACCGAGAGACCGTCAAGCGTCAATGGCAGTCGTTTATTCCAGGCCTCGTCGAACGACAAACCGGAGACGGAAGTCAAAATGTCAATTCGGCAAGGGGCGACGCCAATTTGATAGACAATGTCCGGCGCCGCGAAATCCTCGACTTTGAGTTTGGAGCTACCGATGCCCGCACGTCACGTGTTGAAACGCTAAACGGCGGTGCGGAATTGCTTTGAGAGGTCAACACGCCTTTCGGCCGTGACTAGTGTGCGATAGAATGTGTGGTGTTGGGCCCTGTGAAGCTTGCATGGCGGCAATGATACGTGCATCCACCCGTCCGTACTTCGTGCGGTCCAATCGAAGCGCCACGCAGTTTGGGATGTTCGCCAGAATGCCATCCGCTCTGCTGGCCGCGCATTCTACCATGAATTTTTTTCGACGGGGGGGGCCTATGTCTCAAGCACAAAATGGCGACAGCGTCAAAGTCCACTACACCGGCAAGTTGGAAGACGGTTCGGTGTTTGACTCTTCGGTGGACGGTCAACCGCTCGAATTTCAACTTGGCCAGGAGCAACTGATTCCCGGCTTAGAAAAAGCGGTTGTCGGAATGGAGGTCGGGCAATCAAAGACGGTGGAGATCCCAGCAGACGAAGCCTATGGACCACACCGACAGGAGCTGGTCTTGGTCGTGGCACGGGCGGAGTTTCCGGATGAAATCGAGCCCAAAGTCGGCGAGCAGTTGCGTGTGCAACAACCAGACGGACGCGAATTCCAGGTCAAAGTGACCGATCAGTCCGACGACAGTGTGACTTTGGACGGCAATCATCCGTTGGCCGGCAAAGACCTTACTTTTGACCTTCAATTGGTCGAAATCGAGTAAGGCCCGGCAATCCGGTAATGCTGGACTGGATGATTCACGTAGAGTGGGTCAAGCTCGCGCAACAAGTTGGTGGGTCTGCACAAGTCGATCAACTCTGCCGCCACAGTCTGTCGTTGTGCGGGGCGGAAAACGAGCGAGTGAAGTCGCACAAGCACACGGCTTGCTCGACCCACCCTGCGAGTGACGTGAATAATCCGGGTTATCCCGACACCTGCCCCGCTCCTTCTTCGAGCAGGCGTTTGAGGTTGTTGAGTTCGTTTTCCAGCGCCCTGCAACTGGCCTTTTTCATCGTCCAACCGAACAGAAGGAAAGCGATCCTGAGAAATCCCTTCGGCGCGACCGACGAACGCTGTGTCACCCGAGTTCTTTCGCCGAGTCGTTCGAAAAAGTATTCCGCGTCGATATCAAAATATTGCCCCGTCATGTGGATCGCCGAGACATGTGGAGGTTCGTGTCGTGTCACGACGCCCTCGAACTCCATCCGTCTGCCGTGATCTTCGGTGACACAACGGAACTGCGAGCCCACGCCTTCGGATTTTTCCCCGATCGCTTCGTCTTCGACAACGGTCAGGCTCCACTCTGCAAGATGGTTATTTGTGTACTCAAACACCTCGTCAATCGGACGGTCAATTTCGACGCTGGCCTGCTGTTTCATGGATTTCTCCGCGATGGGTAAGAAGTTGTTGAGCCAGTGACCGTTGATTGGTGGGAGTTATCGCCACCATCGCTCCATGGAGGGTACCGCACGTGACGCCCCGTCTCAAGGCTCCGCAGCGTTGCACACTCGACTGGTGCGGTGACGAGCGCGTCAGTGTCCCACACCAACTCGCCACAGAATTTCATCCGCCTCTTCAGTCCCGAAAGCGGCCACGAGTTTCTCGCGCAGCGCTCGGCGCGTCTGTTCGAGGAGTTTCAATACGCTCACTACGAGTGAATGATCCGAACCCGCGCGTTGGATAATTGTGGATTCCACGGTTTTGAAATGACCGGTGTGGAAGATGAAATCTATTCTCAACGATAACGGCACGGGCCTGGTGGGCCAGCGCCAAGTCGGATGCTCTTCCGCATCTTCATATATCGAGCCATAGCTATCGACGAAGCCCAGTTCGGCTAGATGTCTTGGGGCGCTGAACGCGGACAGGCTGTTGAAATCGCCGAGAATGATCGTTGGTGTTGAGGGATCGATGGTTTTTGCGATCGCTGCGATTTCCAAGGCATGTTTGCGTTCCGTTGATAAGATCGCGTTCATGACACCCAGCAGTCCGGAGTCACGAGGAATCACAAACGGTGTCAGATGCACATTGACCAGTCGTGCCTCGGTGCCATGCCACGAAATCGAAGCCGAATAAAAACCAAACAGGCCGACAGTCGGCGGCTCGTAGTGGAGCTCTGCAAGTGGCTGCTTCGACAAGAACGCGAATCGCTCGGCGAAGTATCGCCCTTCATGCCCTGACGCGCGGAAATGCGGATAAGAATCGGAAAGACGTGCACGGAGAAAACGTGCGGATTGAAGTGTGGTCTCCTGCAGGCAGAGGATGTCGGCTTTCGAGGCGGCAATCGCATCCAACAACTGGTCACCCTGGCGGTTTCCCCAGTTAAGATTGTAGGTTGCCACGCGCAAGGCCTGACCACAGCAAGCCGACCCATTAAATACGGCTGCTACGAACAGCAACAATAGGAGCGGCATGGTTCTGTTCGGCATCGTCCAACGTCTCGTATTTCCGGACCGCCGCGGCAAATCTTGAACGGGTCAAATGCACTGTCGTCGGTTCGGCGTGCATCGGCATGTCCGTCTAGTGTTAGTCATCAACGTCAAAACGTCTCGTGATTTGCCCCGATCACATGGATCGTGACTCCATGTAGCCCAGCGAATTTTATCGCCATTCCCAACAGCGTATACTCGTCATCGTCGTATCCGGCCGCGAATGCATCTTGGAGGAGCAGGAAGAAACCTTCGTCTCCGTCCTTTTTGGCGGCTAATTTCTTGATGCCGGAAGCGAATTCAGGAAGATATTTCTCGATCGTTTCCTTTAACACGGCGATACGATCCGCTTCTTCCTCTTTGGACGTCGAAGGACTATCCACGCCCATCGTCAACTGCTTAGCGTTCATCATGGATACTCCCTTACACACTCTCCTGAATTACGATAGGGGGCGGCCCGGGGGCGGGAGGATGCTCGCTTTCGTGGGACGTCGCCCGCGCGGGCTGATCTCCTGCGTCTGGTTTCAACATTCCATCACCGTGGACCCCACAAGCCAGTTGCGCGGTGATTGTCTCGGGGCGCGTCACGCTCATTGTATCAGACCTTGTGGAAACGATCCAAATAGTGAGTGCCGTGAAGTTTCTTCAACCGCAACACTTAGAGCGTGGAAATGCAACGTCTGAAACGTTCGGATCGTTGTGTCAGGAGGGCTGACGTTTCGTCAGGCCGACAATCGAAGCTTGAACCTGATGCCGTGCGTCCTTGCACACTCCGGCGATTAAGGTCTAATTCATGAATCTGGGTGATTCACGTAGGGTCACGCTTGCGCTTCGTGCCGCTGGGGCTTTCCAAGCCGATCAACATTGTCACAATAGATCGTGTTGTTGCGGGCGGAAAACGAGCGAGTGAAGACCCACCACCCGCACGGCTTGCTGGACTCAGCCTACGAGTTCTGTGAAGGATCCCGGCTAGAGTATTTCTGTGTTTCATGAGTGAACTCTTGCTTCCGGAGGGCGAAATGATCTCGAATATGATCGTGGTGCTGGCCTTCGTTTCAGCTGTGCAGAGCGAGCCCAAGGAGGATCAGCCGATCTTTCAGGCCTGGTGTGTCGACTCCCTGAGACAGGTGCTCGTTGAGGCACCGGCACCCGCTTCGGCTTGGCCCGGACGGATCGATGCGGCCCGCGGCGAAGTGGAGGCGATCCAGGTGGCCGTGCGGAGCCGCACAAACTGCCGCGTGACGCTCGAGGCTGAGGGCTTTGGTCCCCAGATGCCGGTCCGAGTTCGGACGGTCGGGCGCGTGCCGATCCGCCAGGGCACCCATCACACGCCGCCCGATGAGCGCGTGGCCTTGCCGCCCGTCGAGCTGCCGGATCCTCTGTTTCCGGGCCGCGAGTTGCAGCTGGAGGCCGGAAGAACCGAATGTTTCTGGCTGGATATGAGGGTTCCCGTTACGGCCGAGCCAGGAGAGTACCGGACGCGCATTGTGGTCTCGGCGGATGGCACGTCGGTCGAGCTGCCGCTTGTTTTGAAGGTCCACCCGGTCACGGTGCCTTTCGAGGGCAGCCTGCTGTTGACCAACTGGTTCTCCGCGCGGCCGAAGGAACTCGGTTTTGGCGATGCTGCCGCGGGAAGCGATGCCTGGTGGGACAGCGTCAACTTGCTGTTTGACAGCATGTGGGACCATCGCCAGAACATGTTCTGGACGCCGCTCGGGCCGCCTTGGATCAAGCCCCTCGCCACGCAGTCGGGCGAGCTGCGATTTGACTTTACGCTCTTTGACGCCTGGGTCGAAGCGTTTTCGCGTCCGCGAGGCGGAGCGAGAAAAACGTACATCGAAGGGCAGCCGATCGCCTGGCGCCAGGGATACGATGGTCACGTGAAAGCCCGGGTATGGCGCGATCATAAACGGCTCAGCCGGAAGAAGTTCGCTTGGAGGCCGATGATCCTGCGGCGCGCGAAGGCTACCGCGTTTTCTCTCGGCACTCAACGAGCATCTCCAGGACAAGGGCTGGATCGATCGCTTTCGCATCCATATCACCGATGAACCGCACGGTCATCAGCTGGAACCTTATCGCGTCATCGCCGGTTATGTGCGCGAGTTCGCTCCAGAATTTCGCATTATGGAAGCCTTGGACGTGAAGGATGATTTCGAATTCTTCGAGAAAAACTGTGACGTCTGGGTCCCGCAGCTCGGCCGGTTCGACAAGTCGTTGGACCGCATGCTCGAGCGACTCTCCGCAGGAAAAGAAGTGTGGTTCTACACCTGCCTCTTTCCCAACGGCTCCTATCCAAACCGCTTCGTGGACTATCCCTTGATCAAGACCCGAGTCCTTCACTGGATCAATTTCAAGTGGGGATTCCCAGGATACCTGCATTGGGGATTCAATCAATGGCGAGGAGGTGATCCGTTCCAGAACCTGGAACCTCCCCACGGCACATCGGTGTTGCCCCCCGGGGACGCTTGGATTGTCTATCCCGGCGATCGGCAGCTCTTGGACTCGATACGCCATGAAGCAATGCGGGATGGCGTGGAGGATTTCGAGCTACTGACGCTTCTTGCGAAGAAGGACCGGGCTATGGCACACGAGATTGCCGAAGGTACCGTCCGGACTTTCACGGACTACGTGCGTGACGAGAAGATTTTCCGCGCGCAGCGGCTGAAGTTGCTCGAAGCGTTTGACGAATAAACTCGGCTCACACGACCATGTTCTAAACCTCAACGCGGGCTTTGCCCGCAGCCACAAACATGCGCACCCGCGCGTGCGTCCCGCAGGTTGGGAACCTGGACGGACGGATTACTGCTCAGCTGTCTTGGCCGATAATGATGTGAAACAGGGAGCCTTCCGATGAGATCGTTTCCAATGCCGATGTCCACAGTACCTGCGGTTTCGGAATTGCTGGCTGTCGTATTAGTGGGAGCTCTGGTCTTCGGTGCCGTCGCCGGCCTTGGTACCCGCGGCCGCTGCGGCGAGGCAGCCGCCGCGGCCACGCAGTTTACGGACGCTCAGCTGGAGGAGATTCGCGCGGGGATGGAACGTCGAGCCCGGGAACACCAGCGTCTGTACCTCCAACAACCGTTCGATGTGTTGCCCAAGCTGCTGGACAACGACGCGTTGGCCCAAGCTCAGTGGATCTGGCGCGCGAATGAACTTGGGCGAGTTTCGGCACCGGTGGGCATTCGCGAATTCCGCCGCGGCGTGGAGATTCCAGCCGATCGGCAGATGGTGGCCGCTCACTGTGCGCTGGCAGCCGACAACACATACCGACTGTTCGTCAATGGGAAGCAAGCAGGGCAGGGCGGCGGCTTCTCGCGCCAAGTTGTTCGAAGTCGGTCGTTGGTTACGACCGGGGGCCAATACGCTGAGCGTCCGTGTCCAGAACGTCGGGGACGCTCCCAACCCGGCGGGTTTGCTGGCCGTGCTGCACGTCGATTTCGAAACCGGGCCGCCACTGCGGATCATGACTGACGCGACTTGGTATGCCCGGGCGCCCGATTCCAGCAGCGAGCAGGATCTGGAGGCACGCAGTGGCCCGTCAGATGCTGCGACCCCCGCGCGCCCCCGAACAGAGGACGGCCAAGGAGCCGGCAACGAAGGCTGGACGACGGCCGAGGAGCTGGGCGCCCGTGGTTGTGCGCCGTGGGGCCATACCCTTTACGACGACAGCGCGCTGATCAGCCGCTACGCCTTCAGTCGTCTGACGTTCGCCTTGGCGGCCCTGTATCTGCATGGCCGAGAACCGGCTGCCGATATGCGGCGAGCCAACGCCGCCGTACTTGATGCAGTCGAGCGCATTCGCCGTGGAAACCGATCGCTCGGCGAGTTTGGGATGCATTGGATGGGCGCCGTTTTCTATCGCATCTATGCGCTGTTCGGGCCCCACGGTCAACGCGAACGGATTCTGTCTCCCGAGGGAGCGGCTGCGATCGAGCGGTTGTTTGCCGATTGGGCCAAGACACAGTCGCGGATGGCCGACGCCTCGCCCGCGGATACCTGGCAAATATGGGGCAGCGAAAACCACAGTGCGCAGCGGGATGCAACTGCCTGGGCCGCAGCCAAAATGCTCTGTGACACACCGACAGCGGCCGACTTTCGCTACCAAGACGGCTCGACGCCGAAAGAGCAATTAGCGGCCTGGCGATCGTATTTCAAGGAGTATTTCCGAGAACGGATCAAACGCGGCATGCTGGTCGAGATCTCTCCGGCCGGATACGGCTCGCGGACTCTCCAAGGCTGGCACAATATCTATGACTTCACTGATGACGAGCAGTTGAAAGCCCTGGCCAAAGCGGCACTGGATGTGTGGTGGGCCGACTGGGCACAGGAGCAGATCGACGGAATGCGGGGCGGCGGCAAGACGCGATTGTATCCGGGAGCTTGGGCTCTCTCGAGCAACGATCGCAACCGCGCGATGAGTTGGTTCTACCTTGGCCAGGGACCTCCCGCTCATCAACACGAGACACTGGCGGTGATTGCCACGACGCGTTACCGACTGCCCCTGGTGGTGATGGACATCGCCTTGAATCGGGAGAGCTTGGGCGAGTACGAGTGCAAATCGCGTCGTCCTGGGCGACATCGCGACCCAGAATTTTCCCGCTCGCTGTCCACACCCGAGACGCCGGTTTATGTGGTCGATTCCGAGTTCGGTGGGATCCTGCGGTACACCTACTGCACGCCCGATTTCATCATGGGTTCGCTGATGTTCGAACAACACCCGTTATCGTTCTGGACAGGTATCAGCTCACAGAATCGGTGGCATGGCGTGATCTTCGCCGGCGGGAGAGACAGCGTACTTTATCCTCGATGTCTGGGCGACCCGAGTACTTCCAACGGGCAGTGGGCCATTCAGAACAAGGGGACCATGATCGCCCAGAAGCAACGGACCAGCGCGGCCGGCACGCGACACATGCGAGTCTGTTTCTCGGAAGATCTTCAACGCGAGTCTTTCAGAGGCTGGGTGTTGGCCAAGGCCGCGCGGGCGTTCGCCGCCGTCAAGGTGGTTCGGGGCGGATTTCAGTGGGAAGACAGCCGGTGGCTCCGCTGCGATGACGAGTACTCGCCCGTGATCATCGAGGTGGTTCGCCAGAGCGACTACGAAAGCTACGATCAGTTCCAAAGGGCCATCGGTCGTCAGCAGGTCGTGATTTCCGATGGCGTACTCCGGTACCAGGGACTGCGTGGCTCGGGTCATTTCACTTTTTATAGTGACAGTGACCGCGCGCCGGAGTTGAATGGCCGGCCGATCGATCTGGCTCCCGATTACGCGTTCTCCAGTCCGCTGATGAACGAGGCGTGGGCAAGCGGCCTGGTGCGCATCGCGAAAGGCTCACGAGAGCTGATCATCGACGTCCGCGAACCTTGAGATGAAGGGAACTAGCCAAGCTGCTTGGACCTCGATCGGGGGAGCGTGCTAAAATTAGAGCAGGTAAAGGAGAACCGCAATGACCACAGACATCCCTCAAAATGAAATGCAGGCTTTTTACGAATTTCTAGGACGTCGTCTGGATCACGAGGGCCCGTGCCTGACTCCCGAAGATAGTGTCCGCGAGTTTCGTCAGTACCAAGAGGAGCTCCGACGATTCCTAAGCGAATCCAAGCGGGGCTTCGACCAGGCTCGCCGAAACGAGGGGCAACCCCTGGACGTGGATGCAATCATGGAGCGAGTTGCTACGCGACCAGGCGAGGAAGGAACGACCAGCTAATGCCCAGGGCGGTATGGACACCACAGGCGGTAGACGACCTTGAAGATATTGCCTATTTGAGCCCACGGCAACACGACAGCTGAAGCGACCAGGAAAGCCGCCACAACAAAACAGTGCCCGGAACGACACTTCAGGGTTGATGTTGATAGTGAATGTCCTCGACCCGCTGCCCTGTCCTCGCGTCAACGATACGTAGCATCGGCCCTGCATGTTCCGGCGAAAAGGATTGGCCGACGGGCGGCTCGTAGGCGATGAGTAAATCATTGCTGCCGGCTTTCAACTCGCAGGTGTCTCCCACTCGTTGCCCATTGAGCCACGTGGCCGGCACGGTGCCGCGATTGCAGAGAAGGCGAACTTCCCGCTCGTCCGGCGATTGAACGTGGCTGCGCAGTAAATAAAGACATGGCTTCAGTCCGCGGTTGTCCCAACGCCCGCGCACGGGGATGAGCTCCACGTTGAGCGGCCTGGCAATCGTCGGGTCGGCGGGCTCGAACTCGAGTGCCTGACCGTCAGCTGCCTTCCATCGCTTCTTCGCGATCGCCTTAGTCGTGAGAGTCTCCAAGTCGATCTCGGACTTCGGGACGGGGCCGAGCACGGAGAAACCCTCTTGAGGATATGAACTGTCTTTTAGCGAGCCCGCTTCATGGGTCGTGAAATAGACGCGTCCCGATCTTCGCTCGAGCACGAAGTCAACCTGGGCGGCAAAGAAGTAATCGCCCGCCTGATACCGGCGATCTTGGCGATCTTCCCCGAGGTTCAGCTGATCCAAATACGACTGCCCGGCCGTCAGTTCGCGTCCGGCGCGAAACACGACGCCCGGCCCGAATCTTAAGGGGATGCGATAGGCTACTCGTTCGATCTGGATCGGGATGGGTCCCGCATTCTCCAGCCGCAAGATCAATACCCCACCATCGCACTTCAACACACCGGAAATGGCAGGGAAGTCGGCTGATGCGACGCTGTCGCCCGTATCCGTTGCCACGTGATCGATCTGAATCGGCAAACTCGACCTTGCAGGGCAGTGGATGTGAAAACGAACTGTGCCCTCGGGGGCTTTCGTTCGTTCGATTCTCGTGCCGGGGCACTCAATCGAAGTAACTCTTGCGGGTTCGACGCCGGTGATCTCGAACGTCAAGGGAATCGGATCGTTCAAGTCCAGCAGGCTGGGCCGCTGGAAACGGTATCGGAGCAGCGAGCCATTCGTTTCGATTGTCCCTTGAGCCGCGGCCCGATACTGGGCCCGATAAGCACCATACTCGTTCTGATGGCAATACCACCACTGGGGTCGGTCCGCGTATCGATCCAGGTCGGCCTCAAAACCCGACCATTCTTCGGGCGTGTCATACCAGCTGTGCATGCTGTACGTGACACACGGGTTTTCGTTGTGAAGGTCCTCATCGGCCAGGAAGGCGGCAAACGCTCGGTCGATGGGTCGCCCGTCCGGGGGCAGAAGCCCCGCGACGCCCCAGGGCCAGCATCCGTCTTCGGCAAACCGGTGGTTGGCAATCTGGAGGTATCCGGCGCGACCGAGCACTGTCGCAATATCACGCTGCACGGTCAGCCCTTCGACGGGACTGCGATAGTCGCAGAAACTGAATGCATAGGCGTTGACCAGGGTGTCGAAGGCCGCCTCGAGCGCAATCCGGCATCCCAACACTTCCTCGAACATCCGGTTGCGATTCTGATAGCTCATCATCGGATGGGTTAGCGAGTGCCCTCCAATGGTCGTTCCTCCGGCTGCCAACGTCTTTCCCAATTCGTTCACAGTGCGTACGGACAGCAGCCCGTAGTCCTTGCCGTAAAAGTTCTGCTGCGGATCGTTCAGGAAGAAAGTGCCGCGGTGACCATGCTGGAGCAACACGGCGCGCGTTTTCAAATCGGTCCACGTGTTGTCGTCCCAGCGGCTCGTCACCGCCCAATCCGCTCCGTCGAAGAGAGGCAAAGGGCGGATCTTTGCCAGGTGAGCAGTATCGGACGAAGCCAGCCGGACCGTGATTGTCTGGGGCTGAAGCTCCAGCAGGTGGTCGAATTGTGCATTATGTTGAGTCGTCTCGGCGGGCTCCCGTTCCGGGCCGGTAGCGCGAAACTTTGCGGTCACGCGGACGGGGTGTCCGGCTCGCACATCCACGGTCTGCCTCAATTGTGCTCCGTACCATACTGCCGCGCACACTCTGCCGCTGGCAGCAATACTTCCGTCGCGGCTCACGGCTTCCGCCGAAGCCTGTCCGGAGAACTGCCACCCGCGCGGCACGCCGTCTTCCTCTAACTTTTCAAGGTCCCCATTGATGAGCTCAGCTCCGCTGACCTGAATCTGATCGACCCACACCAGCCGCACGTCGTCCTCGTTTTGTTTGCGGTAGTATTCCCCTTGGAAGTTGATCTGAAGCTTGCCGTCTTGTTCAGGCACCACTTCGACCCAGATTTCACGCCACATCTCTCGCACCCGGGCCTGCGCCGTCGCGCCGGAACTGGCCATTTCGGGGCCACGCCAACCGACGTCCAGAACTTGCGCATCGGGACTCGCGCGCACGTCGCGCACGTCAAATGTGCCGTCGGCACTATACACGTCGATCCGTCCAAACCGAGCCGGCGGCGCGGCCGCCACACCGGTCGCCATGATGAGTAGCATTGCCAGCAATAGCGTCGCAGATCGGATGGCTGGTCGAGTTCTCATCGGTGGGTCCTTGTCCTGCGCGTCGTGTTTCTGGGTGTGTTTTTGATGAGGCTTGCCCGTCTGCCACGCAGCACGGCGGGCTGCACTAGCCAAATGTACTGACCATTTTGCGAAGGCCAAAGTCGCGTTGAAGGCGACCGGATCAACGGCCGCTGCCGGATTTCGATTGTCGCACTTGTGGGTGATCTTCTCAAGCGCGTGGGCCTGGTTCCGCACTCGCCGGCACACCAGGATGAGGCGTGTGCGTTTCCCGCGGCCGCGTTCGGCGGCCGGGGCCGTGAAAACCCTTGCTCTCTGCGAGTTCCATGTCGCGCTGGTTTGTGCAAAAGGGTTTCTGGGACGCTGTGAAGCTTGTTTCAGATGGTGCCTCAGTGTAGATTCGACACTCGAATCAAGGAACACCACGAGCGACTGGAGGATTTCGACCCCGAAAAGGTAGCCGCTCGTTGACCGGATGGTCGTTCTGCGAAACGTGCACCTAACCGGAGAACGTGACCGAAATGACCACTCCTGATTCCAATGATCCAGTTACACCGGCGGCGGGTGGGGAGGATCAGCACGCGCGGGCAGGTCAGATCGTAGCACCTGCCAGTCGGGAATGGTCGATGGGACGGGTCGATTCGATTGACGCTCTGCGTGGCTTGACGATTCTTACCATGGTGTTCGTCAACGATGTCGGGTCGGCGGCGCCTGCCTGGGCGCACCACATCCAACCTCCCGACGCGGACGGTATGACCGTGGCCGACATGGTATTTCCCGGCTTTCTGTTCATCGTGGGAATGTCTATCCCGCTCAGCCTTTGAACGAGCGAAACAGCGCGGCGTCACTCGGTTGCGGCAAGTCGGGCACGTCGCGATGCGCACAGCGGCTCTCTTGCTGATGGGTGTCGTCCTGAACAACAGCGCGGACGACATAACCCTCGGCGACCCTTGGTGGGGGCTGTTAGCTTGCACTTCGATTCTACTTGCCTGGTGTGTCACACCCCGTGACGCGAGCGTAAGACGCAACGTTCTCTGGGCACTCAAGGCATTCGGCATCGGAGGGCTGATTGTGCTCTTGGCCATCTACCGTCGAGAGCCAGTTTCGACGACGATCGCCTTCTACGGCGATGTCCCGCAGTGGGCATGGCTGAGGACCGAGTGGTGGGGAATCCTCGGCTTGATCGGCTGGGCCTACCTGACCGTTTCGCTCCTCTATCTATTGCTGGGCCGACGGCGAGAATGGCTGATGGGCGCGATGGCGATCCTGGTGGGAGTGTTTCTGGCGGACCGGGCCGGCGGCTTCTTCACTCATCTTGACGGCAAGACATGGCTCGACGGTGTTCGGCCACTCATCGATGGTGTGGCAGGCTTGATGGCGAGTTTCGGCCGCTATGTGGGTTATGGGAGTGCCATCGGTTCACTCGGCTCGATCACCATGGCCGGTTGTTTGCTCGGCACGATTCTGCTTCCACGCAGCGGCCTCGCACATCACGCCGATCGAATCGGCTGGGCGCTCGTGTTTGCCGCCGGACTCTTCACCGCCGGCCTGGTAACGGATACGTTTGGGGGAATCAACAAAATCGCGGCCACGCCGACGTGGTGCCTGTGGTCCGCCGCCATCACCACGGCTGTCTGGATCGGGCTCTATGTCGTCATGGACATCGGGGGTTGGCGAGCCTGGTCGATTGTTGTCCGGCCGGCGGGAGCCAATCCGCTGATCGCATATCTATTGCACCCGATTCTCATCTGGTGCCTGTCGCTGAGCGGCCTGGCCGGTACGCTTCTCAGCTACAAGGCATCGGAATCGCCCTGGATCTGCATGTCCGGTTCGCTCGTCATGTCACTGGCGGTGTGCGGCGTCACCGGGCTGATTGCTCGGTCTGGTCTGCGCCTGAGGGTTTAGCCGCGGGCGCTACGCTGAGAATCCGAAGCACGAAATCTCTGAGTCCGAAACCGATCAAACGCACACACGCGTTTCGATCTCTCCAGCCAATAACGGCCTGGTGGCGCGGAGCCTCGACTCAAATTCCGTCTATCGCTCGAGTTCCGGTAGGCCGCCAAGCGACGGCGGCAATTATGGTTACACGGGTAAGTTCACCGGATGATCTTCAGTTGTCAAATCTGAACCCCCTCTATTCCGATTTTGGGCAGTGCACTCTTTCAGGACCGTTGTGTCGGGATGAGCTTAACGAGCGGTCCGTGAACCGACGTGGTGGACAGCGTGAGTCTTGCATGTGTCCAACCTGAAAGATTCCATCCGACAGAATCGACCTACTGCGTGCGGGCACCGTGCGCGCTTCTTTTCGGGCGCAGAATGGAATAGTGTTTGCTTTCTAATTGGTCACCAATCACCCCATCGACCTCGTGTCGATGGTTCTGGGTTTGACAACTACCAGGCACTACGTCTACGGTCTGCGGCCGAGCAAAATTGTCTCCAACTCGTCGGCACTTCGCCGAGGCCGAATCACACCACGGCCTGTTTCGGTCTCGGCTGAGTGCCGGTTGAATTCACCAACTCCACTCGACCGACCTGTATTCTAACGGCTCCCGGTAGTCTCCAAACGTGCCTTCCACCGGCACAAGGCCGGTGGCGAGCAGTTCCGGGTTTGCCAACTAAGTGCCCCACCGACCTCGTGTCGGTGGTTCTGGGTTTGACAACTACCAGGCACTACGTCTACGGTCTGCGGCCGAGCAAAATTGTCTCCAACTCGTCGGCACTTCGCCGAGGCCGAATCACACCACGGCCTGTTTCGGTCTCGGCTGAGTGCCGGTTGAATTCACCAACTCCACTCGACCGACCTGTATTCTAACGGCTCCCGGTAGTCTCCAAACGTGCCTTCCACCGGCACAAGGCCGGTGGCGAGCAGTTCCGGGTTTGCCAACTAAGTGCCCCACCGACCTCGTGTCAGTGGTTCTGGGTTTGACAACTACCAGGCACTACGTCTACGGTCTGCGGCCGAGCAAAATTGTCTCCAACTCGTCGGCACTTCGCCGAGGCCGAATCACACCACGGCCTGTTTCGGTCTCGGCTGAGTGCCGGTTGAATTCACCAACTCCACTCGACCGACCTGTATTCTAACGGCTCCCGGTAGTCTCCAAACGTGCCTTCCACCGGCACAAGGCCGGTGGCGAGCAGTTCCGGGTTTGCCAACTAAGTGCCCCACCGACCTCGTGTCAGTGGTTCTGGGTTTGACAACTACAGGCACTACGTCTACGGTCTGCGGCCGAGCAAAATTGTCTCCAACTCGTCGGCACTTCGCCGAGGCCGAATCACACCACGGCCTGTTTCGGTCTCGGCTGAGTGCCGGTTGAATTCACCAACTCCACTCGACCGACCTGTATTCTAACGGCTCCCGGTAGTCTCCAAACGTGCCTTCCACCGGCACAAGGCCGGTGGCGGGCGGGACCGGTAGACCGGACGGACCAGTCCATCTCAGCCTGGGGCTCGGCCCCTTGCGAGACGCTTGCCCAGTGTGGATACTGGCACGCGCGGTCGCGGACAGGTCGTTCTGGCAGCGATAGTCATCTGGCGGAGTCGCCCGTAAGACGCGGTGCCGTTGGATCGGGCGCGCCGAAGTATCCCATCATGAGAATCGCTCCGGCAGTGCCGTCCATGGTCGGCTCGTTGGTCGAATAGTCACCGATGTCGTCGTGGTACACAACGTATTCGTTTTGGAAGTTCACGAACTCGTCTGGTTCGGTCAACTCCAAGCCTTTGAGATCTCTGTAAACCGTGCCGTAGACCGGTCCATCGACAAGGCCGCCCGGAATCATCTTTCGTGTCAGGTACCATATGCTGGTATGCACATCTTCCGGATACTCTCCGTTTTCCGGAATGCCGGTGAACATGGATGTGCCCCACGGATTGCGGCCGAACAGCCAATCGCGCTGAGCCAGCATGAAATCGTGGTAACGCATGTCTCCGGTGGATTCTTCGTAGAGCATTACTTGAGTGATCAGCGCCACGGTCAGGTTGTTGGAACACCAGATAAATGGGACGCCGATTTGAAAAGCGTTGCCCCCCCCTCGCTCCAACGTGGCTTCGATCCCCGCCCGGTAGTAGGAGGCAAGCTTCTCTTGAAACTCTTTGTCCACGTGTGGGTACAACGCGAAGTGACCCACGTTCACAAACGGGTAAAACTGGTAATGTTTTGCGGTCTCATGTGGCATCCAGGAAGTAGCACCGATGATGTTCGCAAATCGCTTGGCATCATTCAGGTAGGGTTTGTCGCCCGTTGCCCGGTAAAGTTCCGCTGCCCCCCATTCCATGTCGTCCGCCCACGTATCCTCCGTATAACGGTAGGGAGCGCCATACGAGTTGCCTTGTTGAAACCCCTCCGATGCCTTGCCGAGCCGGTAAGTCTCCACGGCGGCCTGCAAGCACTTCGCCGCAAACGCCTGGTCATGCAAGTCGTCCTTCCAGATCCGATAACCCATGGCCATGGCCGCGGCGTAACGCCCCGCCAGATTCGCGATGCCGGTGGCCTCGCTCTTGTATTGTGCCAGTCCCTGCGGCTTTCCGTCGGCACAGTAGACCACACGATAACTGTTGGGCCCCCAGCCGTAGTCCGACTTGTCTTGATGCGGCCATTTCCATCCAATATGATCGCGGTCGTCGGCGACCTGATGGTAGAGCTCGTCCGGGGCCGGGTGCATCTTGTGCATCCAGTCCAGGCCCCACTTGGCTTCATCGAGGACATCCGGGATGCCGTTTGGCGACGGGTGCCCCAGGGCGTCCACGACATCGCCGAATTTTTCCGGTTGCAGTTCGTATGCCAACAGCATGCGCGCTGTGGCGTTGCTGGAGGTGATCAAATACTTCAGTTGGTCACCCGCGTCATGCCATCCGCCGGTGACATCGATGTGAGTGGATTCGGGTCGAGGTCCGTAAGCGGTACGACCGTCGTGCTGATGGCACTCGACGTCGAGAAACGGGTTGTAGCCGCAGCGTTGCTGTCGCATGAAGATGAGCAGATCTGCCTGGTAGCCGCCATACGCGTCTTTCCCGATATTGAATTCAGGCGACCTGTCTCCCGTCATTTCGACACGCAGGAAGTAACGTCCCTGTGTCTTCACCGCGCTAAAATCGAGAATGTAATAGTAGGCGAAGGTCCCCCAGCCCTTGGAAGTCGACGGCGTGATCTCTTGTTGGAAGACCGTGTTCCCCGTAACATGATCCACCACCGCGAACGGACCCTCGACAGGTTGGTGCGAGAAAGCGATCGCAACTTTCGTATCGTTGTTGAGATAACCGACTTGATTGACACGCACGTAGATGGCTTGATCGGTAGCTTTGCTCGCCGCTGTCTCCTCGCACATGCAGGCTATGCCGCCGAAGAAAATGACCAGGATCCACGTCTGAAGTGATATGCCGATCCTGACAATGGCGGACGATGGCGACTTGATCAGTGAAGGATAATTCTGGGATTGTGTTGTCATTTGTTTTGGTTATTCCTGACGTTGCAGACACAAACAGTACGACGGACGTCGATGGCGGCTTTTCGTCGCCAGATTCCCACGGTCCGCAGTGCGCACGTTGCGTGACTCGTGGCACTGCTATTAATACCACGTGACGTCCGCCCTACTCGTCAGAGTCTGGACGAGTAGCGGTACCTCGATACGCTGGTCATTAGTTCTACACTGTGGTGCGTTTCGGAACCACCAGGCGACTTTTCGCGCGGCCGATGGCAACGTGGTTGGCCCGGCGCATCCCTCCGCCGTGTCCGGTGGTAAGTAGGGGCGACATGGCACGTTGGTTTCCGGACGCGACTCCAGGATAGCGGTTAAACGGGTCACGTCCCAACTAACCACCGGTTTTCGGCACGGCTGGATGGCCGGCCGATTTGGTCGCTTGAGCCGATCAAGCGAGTCAGCGGCATCGACGCATCCGAGCCGCGTTCGACGGCACGGGCTGCAACGGATTCACGTTGAGATCAGCGGCACGAAAGATGACAAGCAACTCGAACGCGTTGCACGCGATCTCAAGGAATGTTACAAATCCACTGGAGCAAAAAGCAGATGCATCCCGTCGTCCTCGACAAGCCGTATTCGTTTGTCCCACCACACCTGGGAACCTGGTGGCCACGTCTTCTGCAGTTGTTTGGACGACGAAAGTTGCGGCGCGAGTACGGAATTGTGGACATTCAATACCGGGACCTGGATCGGCTGAACGGCTCACTCGCCGCGGGGCATGGGATCATGCTCACTCCCAACCACTGCCGGCCCAACGATCCGTTGATTATCAGTGAATTGTGCCGTCGTGTCGCCGTCGCGCCGCTGGTCATGGCCAGCTGGCACATCTTTCTGGAAAGCCGGTGGAAAGCGTTCTTGTTGCGACGTGCCGGTGCTTTCTCTGTCTATCGCGAAGGCATGGATCGGCAGGCACTGCAAACGGCCATCGATATCCTGCAGCAGGCCAAACGTCCGTTGGTCATCTTTCCAGAAGGCGTCATCACGCGCACCAACGATCGACTTGTTGCCTTGATGGAAGGCCCATCATTTATGGGGCGGGCAGCGGCGAAACGCCGAAAAGACCAGGACCCGCCCGGCCAGGTCGTCATCCATCCTGTCGCCATCCGCTATTTTTTCCACGGCGATATCGAAATGTCGCTGCGACCAGTCCTCGATGAGATTGAACAACGTTTGTCATGGCAGCCAAAACGGGACCTCGACCTTTACCAGCGAATCTATCTTCTCGGCGACGCACTCCTCTGCTTGAAGGAAATGGAGTACTTGGGACACGCACAAACGGGTCCGATTCACGAGCGGCTTGAACGGCTCATTGATCAGGTGCTGCTGCCGCTCGAGCAGCAGTGGCTTGACGGACAGCGTGGGGACAACGTTGTCGCTCGCGTGAAGATGCTGCGCACGGCGATTCTCCCCGACATGATTCAGGGACAGATCTCCGACGCGGAACGCGAACGGCGATGGCGACTACTGGCCGATATGTATATTGTCCAGCAGATGTCCCACTATCCAGCCCGAATACATCAAGTCGAACCCCACTCCGGAACGAATGCTCGAGACAGTCGAACGCTTTGAGGAAGATCTCACGGACGTCTGCCGAATCCACGCCCCGATGACCGCCACGGTGCAGGTAGGAGAGGCGATTCCAGTCGGTCCGGAGCGAGATCGATCGGCGACCGAAGACCCCATCATGTCGGCCATTGAAGCGAGTCTGCGTTCCATGCTAAGAGAACTCAAGCTGTAACACACGCGGTCCATGTAGCCGGTAAAGCCGCGTTTGTGTGGCTCGTTTCCCGTCGGAAAAGGTTCGGAATTCACATCTGGCGCGGACTGGCAAAACGACAGGCTTTTCCGGCGTCCGATCCGTTGGCAGGTGAGGGAAAGCTCGCACTTTGAGTAGAAGAACTTGCCTCGGCTCGAAAATGAGTCTCGCCGGCTCACGGCGAGCAACCGTGTCATAGATGCTCCTGGCGAACTGCAATATGTGGGAGTTGTCCGGTGAGGAATTATTTTCGCGACCGCACGTTTCGCCAGCAACTGACCATGCTCGGCTGTATGTATGCCGGCTATGGCGCCATGATGATCAGTCGGCAGATGGTGACCATCCTCAGCCCGGCTCTGTTGGCCGACAAGAGTCTGGGCTTCACCGTCAAGGACACGGGTGATATTCTGGCTTATGGCACCGTCGGCGCGATGGTCGGCAAGTTGATTTGGGGACCACTGGCTGACAAGATCGGCGGGCGACTCACTTTTCTGATCGGGATCGTGCTGACGGCTTTGCTGGTGGCCGCCTTCGGGCTGTCGCAAAACGTGGTGGCGTTCACCGTCTGCTCGGCGTTGCTCTACTGCACCAAGTCTTCGGGCTGGCCGGGCATGACGAAGATCGTCGGCCACTGGTATCGACCGAGCCAATACGGACGTGTCTGGTCGATTCTCTCGACCAGCTCGTGCGCAGTGTTGTGTTGGGCACGCTCTTCTTTGGCTGGCTGCTGGCCTTCTTTGACTGGAGAACCGTCGCCTTCCTGTCGACCGCAGTAGCTCTGCTGGTGTACGTGGTTTGTCGGTTCTTTTTGCAGGACAAACCGACAGATTCTCATTTCCGGAAAGATGATCATCAGGCCGACACCACCTTGGTGGACAAACAGAAACATCCACTTGACGGTACCTCACTCTGGAAAGGTTTGTGGGCGTTTGCCAATAGTATCCGAGTCTGGTTTGTGATCGTGATGCTCATGGCATTGACGTGCGCCATGGCCTTCTTGGACTTCTTGCCCGCGTACCTGATGGAGAATTTTCGGCTCACACCATCCCAAGCTTCCATGACTTCGTCGTACATGCCGTTGGGATCACTGCTCGGTCTCGTCGTTTCGATCGTCTGCTACGATCGGTTCTCGAAGAAGCAATTGCGAGCCGTGCTGACCGCCACGCTGGCGGTGGCCACATTGTGCATTGTGAGCCTGCAACTGCTGCCGCAACTTGGCCTCCCTCTGGCCTGGGACCTCCGCACTGCCAAAGGACTGATCCTGCTGTTCGGAGTCCTCACATCGCCGGCGTACTATATTCCAATGAGCATTTTTTCGATCGAGTTTGGTGGTCCTCACTCGGCCACCTTGGTTTGTTTGATCGACATGTGCGGTTTTGCGGCCAGCGCCTCGTTTGGATTCCTGGGCGGTCGCCTGGCGGCGGGCGCGGGAGGTTGGACCAGTTTTATGACGGTGCTGATCGTCATCGGTGCTGTCGCCACGATCGCCACCTGGTTGTTTATGAATGGTGAGTACCGGGCAGCGAGGCGGGCGGCCAACGGGGCCGCAAAGCCCTGAGCAGGTCGAGGTTACCTCATTGGTCCAGCAGCACCTTGTCCTTGCGCTTCAGACAGTTCGCCCGTTGATTCCCAGGTCATCCACCAGCTCTCCTGGTGAGAATCCACAAGGCTCTGCCGCCCCCCTGCGTGAATCAATCAGCCTGGAGTATGGAGTCGTTTCGAACGCCGGCTGACGGATGCTGTCGCGAAGCATATTGGCCCCAATACCGTTGATTGCCGCAGGGTGCAAAATACGTGACAATTACGCCAGTGCCTTGTCACGCCTAAGAATTAGGGTTGAGCCAGACGAATGTACAGCACCGCGTACACGTGGTGTCTCACTGCAAAGCGAGCCCATTTCGAAGGACGAGGACGTCCGTCGTACACCATTGTGAAAACGCGTCACCCAGATTCTTAGAGCGGACAAAGCACCAGGGTTCGACTGTCTCCGGACGAGCATCGGGCAAATCAACGCGGTACCTTCAGCAATCTCGGTGGCAAACGCGATGAAGACAACCAGACTACCGGCTTCCGTGGCTCGTCTTGGGATCGTTCTTGCGGCGTTGCTGCTGGGCATCGCTGCGGAAGCGAACGGATCAGCGGGCGTGGAACCGGTTACCGGTCCCGACTTGGTTCTCTGGTTGGATGCCCAGGACATCGACGGCGACGGTGACGTCGGCGACAACCCATCACACGGACAGCTGATCGGCCGCTGGACCGACAAGAGCGGATGCGGCAATCACGCCACTCAGGACGTCCTTGACCGCCAGCCGGCCTGTAACGTTCGACAACATGCAACCCGGCCTGAACGCCGTTCACTTCAACGCCGTCACGAGGCAGTCTCTGTCGGCCGGGAACGGGGCATCACTGAACCTCGCGCAGATGACGGCGTTTGTGGTTGCCCGAGCCCAGCCTCACGATGCCAACATGTGGTTGTTTGGCAAGAACTGCTTTGCCTCGCCTTGGACCGGTTACGGTATCGCCGTCCAGCAGGGTACGTTGAATCCGTGGCCACACCTTGGACTGGGACGCGGGACGGCTCAGGACAACGGATATTTCAGGTACGACAGAAGTATTGGCGGCGAACTGGCGATGGTGGAAATCGCTTGCAGTACAAACCGGCTGTATGGCCTCTTGAACGGGGAGATAGTCGGGGCACAGATCACTACCGGCCCTATTCAAACCAACGACCTGAACTTGCTGATCGGTGCCAGCCCCCAGGCTCCCGAGGCATGTGAGTTCTTCCAGGGCGATATCGCCGAGATCCTGATTTACGACAGGCCACTCAGCAGCCGACTACGGCAGCAAACGCGAATATACCTGGCCGAAAAGTATGGGATACCGATCGCGGCTGACGATCACCCGATGGTTGTGATTGATAACGGCTATCTTCCTGTCGTTGTAGACAACCCCGCCACGCCGGAAACGCGGGAACTCTCTGCGGAGGCGGCAGCCGACCTCTTGGAACGGGACTGGCAGTTTCAGGCGGCGGGGACCCCGCTATTGGATCGCGGCCTGGCTGAGATTGAGTGGGCACGGCAACTGGCGGTCCGATTCGCCGCCACTGGCAACCCCCCGGATGTGCAGAGTGAGCTGGCTGAACTCAGCAGATGGGAGAAGCGCGTGGCGGCTGCAGCGAGCGAGACGGTGGATGCCGCTGCGGCTGAATCGCTCTACATGACCGTGCGTCGCATCAAGCGGCAAATCATGTTCAAGAACCCGAGTTTGGACTTTTCGCAGTTGCTGCTGATCGACCAGCCGTATCCGGGAGGGGTCCCGAGTGGCAGCACGAGGCCATTCATCGCCTGGGGCATCGGGCCGTTCCCGGCGGACGGCTGCTGGTGCTCGACGGGCTGCACCCGGGCGGCCGAGTCCGCCAGACTTTTCCCCCGAAGCCCGGCAGCTTCTGGCGGCCGGAACTTTCTTTCGACGGCAAGCGGGTCTTGTTCTGCTTCAAGCCCACGACGAGAAGAGCTTTCACCTCTACGAAATCAACCTCGACGGCAGCGGACTTCGGCAGCTTACCGACAGCGATTACGACGACATCGATCCGATCTACTTGCCCGACGGGCACATCATGTTCACCACCACGCGCGGCAACACCTACGTCCGCTGCGGGCCGTACATCTATTCGTACGTGCTGGCCCGCTGCGACGCCGACGGCGGCAACGTCTACCTGATCAGCACCAACAGCGAGCCCGACTTTGTGCCGGCGCTGCTCGACGACGGCCGGGTCGTCTACTCGCGTTGGGAGTACTCCGACAAGGACCAGAACCGCGTGCAGAGCCTGTGGACGACCAACCAGGACGGCACCGGCACGGCCGTGCTGTGGGGCAATCAGAGCATCTGGCCGGATCACCTGGCCGAACCGCGGCCCATTCCCGGCAGCGGTCGCGTGATGTTCACCGGCGTCGGACATCACAACTGGTTCAACGGGTCGATCGGGATCATCGACCCAAGCCAGGGATCCAACTTTCCGCAGGGCTGACCCGCGTCACCTGGGACCTGCCGTGGGGGGAGGTCGGGCAATGCGCCGCGCGACGAGTGCGAATCGCCGCAATATCACGCGTCGGGACGTTACACGGGATACCTGGGCGCCTATCCGATTTCGGAGGAGGATTTTCTGGTATCTGCCAAGGGCCCGGATGACAAGTTCCGCGTCTACCTGATGGACGTGCACGGCAACCGCGAGTTGATCTACGAAGGCGTGTACAACGCCTGGTACGCGATCCCCGTCAGCCCGCGCCGATGCCCGCCTCGGCAGCCGGACCGCGTCGCGTGGCCGGGAACCGGCAGTGACCGCCAGCCGAAGCAGCCGGGTTTGTTCTACAACGCCGACGTCTACCAGGGGGTGCCGGAGTTGCCACGGGGGAGCGTCAAGTATCTTGCGGGTGTTCCAGCAGGACGCCAAGACCTATTCGACCTGGAAGAAGACCTTTGTGTTCTCCGGCCCGCCTGTCTCGGCCGTCCAGACGGAGGCGGTCAAGCGGATCGTCTCCGTCGTGCCGGTCGAGGCGGATGGCTCGGTCTATTTCGAGGCCCCGGCCGGCGAGTCGCTGTATCTTCCAGTTGCTCGACGAGCACTACCGGGCGCTGCACACGATGCGTTCGTTCACCGGCGTTCTGCCGGGCGAACGGCGCGGATGCGTCGGCTGCCACAAGATGCACAGCACCGCGCCGCCGGCCAAGCTCGGATTGGCGCAACAGCGCCCGCCCACCGCGCTGAGCCCGCCGCCGTGGGGCACCGAGAGCATCGGTTACGAGCGGTTCGTCCAGCCCGTGCTGGATCAGTACTGCCGAAGGTGCCACTCCGCCAACGGGGAGGTCGCCGAGAAGCCCGACCTGACGCTACGCCCTGGACCTGGGTTTTTCAAAGAACACGTTTTTCGAGAACCCTACCTGACGCTGATCGGGCCGGCGGCCTGGCCGGTCCCGGTACCCACCAAGGACCAACCGGGATACGGAATTGCTGGAGCCTTTCCGGTGTACGGTTTGGAATCGGACGACACGTATCCGAACGACCCTGCCACCGACGTGCCTTCGACGATTCGCAGAACGATGCGGCCGATGCAGTATCTTTCCTTGCGCAGCCGGCTGATCGAGCTGGCCATGAGCGGCAAGCACTACGACGTGAAGGTCGATCCCGTCGGCCTCCGCCGGCTGATTGCCTGGGTCGACGCCAATTGCCCGTACGTGGGCGAGGAAGAGGTACGTGCGATGGACGACCCGGAGTTTTTTGGCATCGAGCAGTTGCCTGTTCGCCCGCGGGTGAAAACTGCCCCCGTGATCGTTCGGCCGTAAGCCGTCTCGCACTCGTTGCCGGTTGTCGCGCCTCACATTCCTGCGCAGCAATATATCGATGGACTGGCAAGTGCCTGTGTGTCGGCCAGCGGATTAAGACCGATTGGACATTCCTGTCAACTCGCCACCCGCTCTAACACGGATTCTTCGCGTAGAGTGGGTGAAGCTCGCGCAACGTGCTGGTCGGTTTTCACAAACCGACCAGCTCTCCCGCAATCGTCCGAGTTTGTGCGGGCAGAAAACGAGCGCGCGAAGACTCACCAGCAGCACGGCTTGCTCGACCTACCCCATGAGTTTTGCGGATAATCCGCTCTGGTGCTTTGTCAACTCTGAGAATTACGGTGAAGCGTTGTTCTCAATGGTGTATGACGGACGTCCACGCGGTGTCGAAATCGGCTGCCTTTGCGGCATGACGGACTTGGACGTCCGTCATACATTTGTCTCGGCGCAACCCCAATTCTTAGAGGTGACGGAGCACAAGGCGTGCCACGCCGGGGCCTGGGGCGGAGTCCGCCGTAGGTGGCCCAAGCCCCAAGAGCATTTTTGTTCCAGGCCTCGGAGGTTCATTTTCTCGAGGTTACGCAGCTTCTGACCACGGATCTCGCAGCTGCGGGGGTCCATTTGGCCGCCGAAGTGGCTCAACGTGAAAATGCTATCGTCAACATCCGAAACGCGGCGTTTGACGAAAGTCAGCGAAATCTTTCCGTTTTCTTGGTTGTCCATGTGTGGCTCGTCGCTAATGTACCTGCATGAAACGCACTTCGCGTGACCATCGTTGCTCTCATCGAGCAACGACTATTTTTGCTGTCACTCCGGGGATCGCAGACTGATTTCCACGTGGCAGGCGGATCACATGCTCAAAGGAGACCTGAGGATGATGAAAGTTGGTATGAGTTTGGTGCTTGCGATGTCGGTGGTTTTGGTAGCTAACTCCCGTGTGCTGGCTGACTGTGGCACCTGCGACAAGACAGTTGTCGAAAACGCGGTAGAAGCGAAAGACTTCAGCACGCTAGTGGCTGCCGTGAAGGCTGCTGGGCTCGTCGAGACGTTGTCGGGCAAGGGACCGTTTACCGTGTTTGCCCCGACCAACGAAGCATTCGCGAAGATTCCGAAGGACGTGCTTGCGGACTTGCTGAAGCCCGAGAACAAGAAGAAGTTGACGGCCATACTCACGTACCACGTGGTGGCCGGAAACGTGATGGCCGCCGACGTGGTCAAGCTGTCCAAGGCAAAGACGGTTGAGGGCTCGGACATCAAGATCGCGGTGAAGGATGGCAAGGTGAAGGTCAACAACGCGAACGTTGTCAAGACTGACATCGTGAGCAAAAACGGGGTGATTCACGTCATTGACGCTGTGATCATGCCTAACTGACCGAGATCGCTGAGCGACTAATGAACGAAGGGGGGGCCTAGAAGCCCCCTCTTTTTTTTGCGCCTCATCCTCGAGCCGGCTGGGTCCAGCATGTTTCCAACGCATTGCTGCGAGTGAGCTTGTGTGGTCAGA
Organism: uncultured Planctomycetota bacterium; assembly: GCA_963700575.1. GTDB lineage: Bacteria > Planctomycetota > Planctomycetia > Pirellulales > Pirellulaceae > JAJRVM01. Next base: position 138,925 of record CAVOYC010000029.1, read on the forward strand.
ATCGCCACCTCAAGTTGGGATGATCTACTGAGGGTGGGACAGGCTGGCGTTAAGTGCTGGTGGTTCATCACCAGCCGATTCAATCCGCAACAACAGTTTTTGTCGGTCCCGGCGGAAAACGAGCGGGCGATGACCTGCCCCCACCAGGTTGGAGATGAATGGGAGTAGGACCTGCGCATGACCGTCGTTGAAATCGAGGGCCCAACAAGCATGGACGCGATTATCGGCCGCCGTGGGAAAGCTCGCACAGTGGTAGCCCGTCTGCTAATATAACCAATGGTGCGGGAAAGCGCGGTTGGGCTGGATTTTGGAGCGGAGTCCGAGGACTCCGCGGGTCTGGCGGCAGGGGACTCCCTGATCGGCAGTCAGGAGCCAATGAGAACCTGCATTTGTCGCATTTTGTCCGAACGCTGTCAGTGCCTGGCAGCAGGTAAGAGGAGTCCGATCGTGGTGGTGCGATGGATACGGGCGATGAGGCGTGGCTTGCGCGGCGAGAACGCCGTAACGTCGGCAGAGACGATCGACTTTGATGACCGATAGACAATACTTTGATGTCCGATAAATCGTTTCTGCTCCTGGAACAAGTTCAGCGCGTCGCGTCATCCCTGGCGGCGTCGCCGAATCGCGCGGCTTCGGCTCGCGCGGCGGGTGGCACAGGCTGGCGGTCAAGACTGTTTCAAGGCTTCGTCCTGCTCCTGTTCGCCGTGGTGCCGGCTACGGTGGTCCAGTTCTTCGCCGCCCCGCCCGAAGTTCGACACGTGCACGTCGAGGCCTTCCGCTACGGAAAGGATCCCGCGGTTATTCGCTGCAACCGTGGTGATGAGCTGCATTTGACGTTTTCGTCACGCGATACCGGCCACTCGTTCTTCCTTGAGGAATTTGACGTCGATGCCAAAATCACACCTGGCAGTCCGGACGTCGCGGTGTTTCGTACCAGCCAGCCGGAGCAGGCTCCGGAAATCAAGCACGAGTTGGTGCTCAAGGCCGAGCATCCCGGGTGGCTTCGCTATCTGGTCTCCAAGAGCCAGTATCGGTGCCATGTCTGGTGTGGCCCGATGCACGCCTTCGAGCACGGGAATCTGATCATCGGACCGAACACGTTGCTCTACGCGGGGCTGGGGCTGCTGCTGGGGATTCCGTTCGCAGGCTGGGTGGGCATTCGCCGTGAGCTGCATCTGGGGCTGGTCCACAACTCGCTTGTCGGGCCAGAGGATGGCTGGGATGTATTGCGGCGATTTCCCTGGCTCAAGCGCTGGGTGAAATCACGGGAGTTCCAGTTCATTTGGATTCTGGTGTCGGCGGTCCTGCTCTACCTGGTCGTGCTGACGTCCATTTTCGGCACCAAAGTCGCCGGTCGGAATTTCGGCGTGATGGTCACGTGGGTCTTGTGGATGTTTCTGCTGACGGTCGTTTTGACGCCGTTTGGTGGTCGTCTGTGGTGCATGGCTTGCCCGCTTCCCGCGTTCGGAGATTTCGCTCAGCGCGGGACAATCACCGGTGTGCGCAAGGGGCACACCAAGGGTTTCTTGAACAAGTTCTTCGGATTGAATCGTTCCTGGCCCAAATGGCTTGCCAACGATTGGCCGCGGAATTTCGTATTTCTGGGGTTTGGCACATTTTCCGCCGCCCTGGTCGCGTACCCTCGATTCACGGGCTTCGCGATTCTGGGCCTGATCGTGATGGCGACGTTGATGGCTCCGATCTGGGAACTGCGCGCTTTCTGCCGATACTTGTGTCCAGTCACGGGGTTCATCGGCCTGTACGGCAAATCGGGCAAGTTGGCCCTGCGAGTCGTTGACACGGGCGTCTGCGACTCGTGCAAAGTCCACACGTGTCTGTTGGGAAGTGCAAAGGGTTGGGCCTGTCCCTGGGGTTTGTGCGCCGCGGAACTCAATGACAATACCGATTGTGGAATGTGTACCGAGTGTATCAAGACCTGCACCTACGACAATGTAACGTTTCGCGTGCGTCCGTTCGCGCATGAGACCAGTGTGCGCTCATACGGGCAGGCGTGGTTGGCGATAGGAATGCTCGTTTTGGCAACCGCCTATTCGCTGGTACATCTCGGTCACTGGCCGGCGCTGCGCGACGCCGTCAACGTTCTGGACAAGGCAAATTGGGGCCAGTTTGCTATCTTCTCGCTGGTGTTATGGCTGCTGACACTGGTGGTGGTTCCGGCCATGATGCTGGGCATTGCGTATCTCGGCAAGCGACTCGCCCGCCTCCCCCAATCGTCCTGGGCGGTCATGAAGGACTGTACCGGCACGCTGATTCCGCTGGGACTGCTCGTCTGGGTTGCTTTTGTGATTCCAATGTTGACCGTGAACATGACGTTCTTGCTGCAGTCCCTCTCCGATCCCTTTGGCTGGGGTTGGAATCTACTTGGTTTGGCCGGCTCGGCATGGCATCAGGTCTGGCCGCGAGCGATCCCCTGGCTTCAAGTCGCCTGTCTGGCGGTGGGTCTGGGGTACAGCCTGCGAAACGGCTGGCGGATCTGGCTGGGACTCAGCCAGGAACCACGAGCCGCGCTGCGGGGGATGTTGCCTTTGGGGTTACTGCTGTTGTTGTACTCGGGATCGATGGTCTGGTTCTTCGCGAACTAGGGATGTATTGCGAAGCCAGTCAACGTCCTAGTATGCCGCGTGCGCAAAACATGTTTGCCAGTTGTACGGCGCATCTCCGAAACCATCGGCACGGATGTGGACGTCGGTCCCGTTCTTTCCTTGCGGCTCTGATCGCGGGACTGCAGGGCTCTCATGGCCTGTCGCATTCTGGTATTAGCCCCGAGCATTCATGCCGGGGTGACGGCGGCGTGCAAGGCAACTTTGGGGAGGCTCGTTGACGAGCCTTCTCGCTGAGGGGCTTGAGTCAGGCGGCGAAAGCGGTCGAATTGCCCTACCCGTACCCACGTCCGTGTCGCGCAGACCCGGGGCCGGTCCACCCGCAGGCGGAACCGACCCCGGGCATCGGCAACGCGAAACCCCAACCCCCACTGGGTCGAGACGTCCGGGAGCACGTTCCCGGACCAATCACTCCTTCCAGGAATTGTCCGTGGCCTGCGAACACTCGTTTCGTCATTCGCTGGCCAATTGTCCCTATAAGGTGCATCGCAATCGGCGCGGGTTTCCCCTCACGAAAAATAGCAATGTAGAAAAAAAATCTCGCTAACTGCTCCCCATCATGGAATCGGCGCTAGTCAGGTGTTTCACCGATTCGTTCGTTGTGGCGGTGCATGCTATTGGGTATGCTGAATCGGGTTGTCCTACCGCCTTTTTCACACCGAGGTTGTTATGTCCAGGTCACGCCGTCCGTCCGCCATTGTGTTGTCTCAGCTGGTAACTCTTTCGGTCCTTGCCTGGTTGCTCCCCGCGTCCGTGCATGCTCAGACAGAGGCAAGGCTGTCCTTTGTGCCTGCGGATCACGAGACATTTGAATTCGATACGGGCACCTTGCGCGGCCGTTTACGAACGCCGCAACTGGCCTTCGGGTTGCATGGTTTGCAGTACGTTCCGAGTGGCCAGAATCTGGCCGGAGGCCATGGCGTGATGAACGTGTACCGAGTGTTCTCGGACGGCCAGCGATACGCTACGGGAGCGTGGGATTGGCCCAGCCACGCGAAAAGACTGGACGATGGTTCGGTGACGGTCGAGTGTGTGGCGGACGCGTCGAGGCCGTTCATGTTGCGTGGAAGCTACCGCTGGAACGACCCCACGACGATGGATCTGGAAATTGAGGTGACACCCGAGAAGGAGTTGCACGGATTTGAAGTCTTTCTGGCCTCCTACTTCGATCCGGTCTTCTCCCATTGTTCGGCCTACGTGGCGACCGATGTTGGACAGTCGGGTCAGCCAGGTTTCCTGGCCGCCAGGCAGTCGTTTGGCAACTGGCTGATGTTTCCACGCGATAGGGAGGTGGTCCGATTGATCCAGGATGGTCGCTGGCAGCTCGTGCCGAACCCCGTGGACTGGGTGATCATGCCGAATCTGAAGCGGCCACTTGCGGTGCGTCGCGCACTCGACGGGCAGCTCGCGGCGTTGGTCATGGCCGACGAGCGTGATTGCTTTGCCGTGGCGATGCCCCACGAAACGGACGGGCATTGTTCGGTCTATCTGTCGCTATTTGGCCGCGATTTGCCCGCCGGCAAGCCGGCCACGGCCCACGCTCGTCTGCAGCTCCTTCAAGCTCCCAACGATCAGGCCATTCTTGCGGCGTACGATGAGTATGTAAAGCAGATTCGGCAGCAATAGCGGCATGCATGTACTGGGGACGCATCGATTGGCAATCGCGTGAGGACGGCGAGTCGGCCACAGAAATGTCGCGCTGCGAAAAAATGCTTCATGTACTTCAAGGCTTCGTGGGTAAGATGTGAGCACGAAACGACGGGCTCAATCCAAAATGCGACGCCATTTCTCCAGGTTCCACTGGACTTTCTCGGCTTGGCTCATTTTGCCGAAATCGGGATCGGCGGCCGACGGCTGGCGTTGAGAGGCCGTTGTGGCGGTGCGTGATCGACTCTCGGTCGTTCCCGCATAGCTTTGTGCGGTAGCGGTGGGTTGCAGATCTTCTTCCAGACTGCGGTGGGGGCGAATCTTCAGTCGCTGCAGATCGCCGTGATAAGCACGCACGGCTTCGCCCGGTTCGATTCCATCGTCGGCGATTGGCACGCAAATACGAGACAAAAGTCAGTTGATGTTCCGCATTGTTGATCTTCCGGCCATACAGGGCCACACGGGCACCATGCTTCTTGGCCTCCCACAGCATGTGAAATGCATCGAAGGTCGTTCCGGCGGAGCCACCCAGGATGCCGACGATCAGGTTTCGATCGTAGCCGGCCAGCGCTTCCATCGCCGCCGGGCCGAAGTAGGGAATCTTCAGAAACAATGGCCGTCCGCGACTCGTCACGCCGGCCAGCGTGCGCACGATACTGTCGTTCACGAATCGAGCGACATCGTTGGGGCAATGGTTGTCACAGGCATTGGGTGCGAAGACTTCCAGGAAATGGCGAAAACCCTTCGAGGCTCTGCTTCCTCACGAAACTCCTTGTACCTGCCGAGTGTATCGTGATCGAGTTCGACATCGTTGTTCAGCGTGATGGAGTAGAGCCCGAGATCGGCACCCCAACTGCGCTCGTCCGGTGAGCACTGCGCTCTTGCCACACATGGCGTGATCGATCGTGGCGGAGCGAAACGGCGCGAAGGCTGGGTTGCGTAGCGGCCCGGTTCCGGCCGCCAGCCAGATGTCGGTCGTGTCGTTGGCGCGGATCGCCGGAGTGACAGTGCTGTCGTCGAACAGCCGCTCCTGGATCGTCAGGATTTCATTGGAACTGGCACTCATCAAGGCGATATCGACCAGCCCTTGTTGGACGACGTCACGAATCAACTGCCGATACTCGTCAAGCGTGCGAAATCGCGCCTCCGCCGCATGGTGTTCGGGGCTTTGTCCAGGTGCCGACAACCCGAAGGCCATGTCGGCATCCTTGGCGTCGGCCAGAATGAAATCGCGACAGCTGGGATCGGCTAAGATCCGAGCAATTTTGGTCAAGTGATTTTTGCATTAGTACTGACCACAGTTCGTCAAGAACGGATGTTTTCAGAAGTTGGCCGGCAATTTGTGACCTTCCCCAGCGGTACGGCACAACCGGCATGACACGCACAATTATAGCTCAAATTCTAATCGTGCGCGGCGGATAGAAACGACCCCGACGATCGGGTATGATCCAAGGCACTCGACTGCCGATCGTGGAGACTGCCGAACATGTGGCAATCTGGTCCCTAGGCGGGTGGGCAGATCGGACTGAGAAGTCCGCCGGATCACGCGTCAGAAGGGCTGGTCTCGCGGACGTGCAGAAGGAAGGTGAGCGGTGTCGACCGAAAAGACAATTCGATTGTGTTCTGTGTGGTTCGTGCGTGGTGGATATTCTGGTGCGGCCCGTGCCACTCGACACTGCCCATCGGAGGCGGCAAGCTGGTGCAGGTGGATCCGATCGAGGTGACGACGGGCGGCATTGTCTCGAATTCGGGGATCGCCATGGCGCGCTTGGGGATGAACGTGGCCGCTTTCACGCTGGTCGGCGACGACGAATGGGCCTCTGTCATTCGCTCACGGTATCGCGAGAACGACGTCGAGCACAGATCACCTGTTGACGCTCAAAGGGGGAGCGACCAGTACCACTGCGGTGCTGATCGATCCGACCGGGGAGCGGAGTTTTGCGCATTGCGTCGGTGCACCGAAGCAGATGACCAAGACACTGTTCATGGAAAACCTGGACCTGTTTGCCCAAAGCCGCATGACACTGATTGGCTACTACTCGCTCATGCCCAACCTGGAATGCGATTTGGCCGAGGTCCTGGCGGCGATTCGCGAGACTGGTTGTCAGACGGCACTTGGACGCCGCTGGCGATGGTGGCACGATGCAGCCGCTGGACGAGTTGTTGCCACATCTTGATGTTTATGTCCCCAGTCTGGCCGAAGCGCGACATCAAACCGGAGAGACCGAGCCGCAGGCCATTATTGACACATTTCGTGCCTGTGGTGCGCCGGGGTTGCTGGGAGTCAAACTGGGTGCGGATGGAGCGATGCTCAGTCGCCGAGCCGGGAGAGTATCTCAAGATCGACCAGGTTGCCAGCGCCGGGAGCCGTTTTGGATACGACGGGAGCCGGGGATTGCTTCTATGCCGGACTGCTGACCGGCTTGCTGCGTGGCATGGACGTGCAGCAGGCAGGGCGTCTGGCCGCGGCCACGGGCGCCTGTTGCGTGACGGCGTTGGGAGCCAGCGCCGGGTTGCGTGGTTACACCGAGACGGCACGACTGGCGGGCCTCCAGGTTTAACAGCGCGGTTCCTCTGAGCCGAGCACAAACAGTTGACGGCGGAGCAAGGGTGATACTTGAATTTGGACACCACAGCCTTAATGCTCAAGTCTCACGCCGGTTCCAGGACAAGACACGACATAGTGATTCACTGCATTTGAAGGAGAAAAACGATGCCCAGTGATTATCGGTTTTCGTTCGGCCCGTGGAACATCAGTGAAGGCGCCGATCCATTTGGCCCCCCGGTTCGTCCGACGATTGAGTTCGCCGAAGAAGCTGGCGTCCTACAAGAGGCTCGGTTTTGAAGGTGTGCAGTTACACGACGACGATGCCGTGCCCAACGTGGACGACAAGTCGGCGGCTGAAGTTGAAAAAGAAGCGCAGAGAGCTCAAAAAGGTGTTGGACGACGCAGGGCCTGGTGCCCGAGTTCGTCGCTCCGCGACTGTGGGAAGATCCGCGCGGAATCGACGGCGGCTTCACGGCCAATTGCGCCACAGGCTCGGCAGTGGGCGATCGATCGAACGAAACGAGCGATCGACATTGCCAGCGCCTTGGGAACGCGTTTGATGGTGCTCTGGCTGGCACGCGAAGGCACGTACATCCGCGAGTCGAAGAACGCCATTCAAGCCTACCAGTGGCAGATCGATGCCATCAATGCGTTGCTGGAACACAACCCGGAGATCGAGTTTGCGATTGAACCGAAGCCGAACGAACCGATGGATCAGGCTTATGTTCCGACCATTGGGCATGCCTTGGCGATCGCTTACCGGACGATCGATCCGGCACGCGTCGGTGGCTTGATTGAAACGGCGCACGCCCGTTTGGCCGGTCTGGACGCCGCGGATGAGATGGCCTTCGCCCTGGCGATCGACAAGTTGTGGAGCGTCCATCTGAACGATCAGAACGGTCTGAAATTCGACCAGGACAAGTCGTTCGGTTCCGCCGATTTGCGGAGTGCCTACAACCAGGTGCGCGTGCTTGGAGTTGGATGGCTACGCCGAGACAGGACGATTCGTCGGCCTGGATGTGAAGGCGATGCGCACTCAGAAGGCGGACGTGGCCGAGAAGCACTTGGCCAACAGCAAGGCGATTTTCCTGCGGCTGGTGGAAAAAGTCCGCACGTTCCCCAAAGAGGTGGAGCGGCAGTGCATCGAGAATCGTGACTACGAAGAACTTGAACTAGCCGTGCTGAACCATCTCCTGGGGAGTTGAACCACCAGCCCGGCACGGCAGGTTCGCGACGCGAAGGGGGATCATCTACGTAGGGTGGGTCAAGCTCGCATAGAGTGTTGTGGATCTTCACAAGCTGTTCAACTTCGCCGCAACACGTTGTGTCTGCGCGAAACGGAACGCCAGCGAGCGAAGGCCCACCGGCAGCACGGCTGGCTCGACCCATCCTGTGAGTTTGGTGAATCGTTCCCACCGAGGTGGCTGGACAACGGTATTGCCTCGTCGGCAAGTTCTGCTCCGCGCCAGCCGATCAATTCACCCAGACGGGGCTGGAGATGGCTTCTTCGCCGTTGGCCTGCACGATACGAACATAGTAGTAGGTTGGCAGCGTCGCGTCGAAATCGGGGTCGCGCCACTGCAATTGGACGCTCTCCTGTCGCGGTTCGACCGCATCCGCCAGTTCGCTGTTTTTCTTGATTTCCACGCGCGTAATGCGGTGCCGTGCCGATCGCTTGGACAATGAGTTGGGGGGGCGACTCGGCCAGGCACTCGCTCCCCATCGGATGTCCGTTGACCTGGAAGTCGAGGATGATACGATCGCCGCTGGTGGCATACACTTGGCGGTCGTAGAGCGATCGGAAAATCGACTCTCTGGTGCGCTGCGGTGCGCGGACGGCCAGTGCAGCCATGCCGATCTCCTGTTGCTCCCAGTCGTACGTCGGCTTCAGATACCCGTAACCCGGGTTTCCGAAATGGCCGTCCGTGCTGGCCATGATGCCCAGCCGATGGCCTTGCTTCAAGAACGAGTTGGCCCAGTCCTCGCTCCGTTGGTGCTCGCTGAAGATCTCGATCATCCGCTGCACTTTTTCATCATGCCACTGCGGGTTGCCCTTCCGACCTCCGAAATGGGGAATGCAGAGCACGTTCTTGTCATGGAGCCGCTTGTTCAACGCGGCGAACACGTCTGTCACATGCTCCTGTTTCGGGTCGGGCCGTGATACATCTGAAGATTCGTCGGCGTGTACTAGAACGTGGAACGGAAGATAGGTGGGTCGTCGTCCAGGAAGTAGCAGTTGTGATCTCCGCCCAACGGCGTAATTCCACTCCACTCGTAGGCCTGAAAGGTGACGAACTTTCCGGGTCGATGCACCCGGTTCGTTACTTTCTTGGAGTGCTCCCACATTTCGTCCAGGATTTCGAACGCGTGATCGGTGACGGCACAGAAATCCAGGCCTGCAACACGCTCCGCAAAATCGTAGAACTCTTCCACGGTGCCGCGACCGTCGGACATCAGCGTGTGCCCGTGCAGATCACCCCACAGAAGCAGTCGCTCGGGGCGTTGGCCACGGACAAGGACAGGATTCCCGCTCGCCCGCCAGTCTCCGTTGCTGACCTGAATCGTGCGACAACCCTCCTGCAAGAAGATCAGCGATTCGAACCGGTGGACGCCTTGATCCTGCGCGGTGAAAGTGTACGACTCGGGGAGGCCGGACGTGTCGCTGTGCGTCTGGAACTGGATCGTGCCGCGGTAGGAGACGGCCGGGTTACCATAACGGTCCTCGACGCGCACCAGGCACCACGTCGGCTGGTTGACGATGGCGTCGGAAGGCATGATCACGTTAAGCCGGTACGGTTGTGCAGCCACGATTTCGATAGCCGGGCTCTCTCGTAGTGGCAGGTAGTCGCCCTGCCCCCGCGCGTTGACGTACGTCTTGAACACGAAACACGATTCGTCGAAGGGTTGCACACGAACGCCGGGCGAGCCGCCACGGCGATCCCCGTAAATGACTTCCAGCGTTTCGCCTGGTGCGAGGCCTTTGTCAGGCAATCCAATTTCGATGAGATTCTGCCAGGCAAAGTATTGGCCGTTCAATTCCTTTGGTGGCTGAGTCTGGACCGACAGTGGCTGCCCGTTCTCGGCACTTGCTGTCATGTATCCATCCGCTCTTGGATCATTCGTTTGCGGCGGTGTCCAGCAATGCAAGTGACGCATGCCGATGCGAATCCCACCGCCCGGTTGAACGCCAGCCTCGCCCGCGGTGTACACGAACGTCCAACTTTGGTGCGAGAAGACTTCCACCTGATGTGGACCGACCAATTTGGCGGAGCCGACGCCGAGCGATTCCCCTTTGGCCACCGCCGCGTCTTCGTAGTGATTAGGGATACGCCCCTTCAAGTGTGGCTCATGGCAATAGGCTGGCGCAGCCAACGCCAGGCAAGCGATTCCCAGGGCGATCACGCTCAGCCATGCCGACCGCACCGGGCTGCGGAAAGCGAACGAGCCACAAGAATGGCGGACGCGACAATCAATCACAAAAGGATCACGTGTCAGCATATTTCCGAATTCTCCATCGTCGATCCATTTCTTTTTTTGGGCGTGTGCCTGGAAATCTGGCAATCGACACTAACGCTGCAGGTCCACACCTCTCAACACTCACCTGTAACCTGACGTTCGAACAGGTGCGACGCCGTTGGTAGCCCTCAATCGTACTCGAAACTGCTTGCCGGAACACCGTTCGCACTGGGAAAAGCACCATGGAGCGGTCATAAACTACACCGGTTGTCCAGCAGTTGGTGCACCGGATTTCCGTGAGGAACCCGGGACACTGGTGGCACAGCGCGAGGAGACGGCGTCGGGGGGCTGGGCGCGACCACGGCCGCGCTCCTAGAATCGAGCTACTTGTGTTTCAAAGTGTCAGGAGTTGTGGCGAGGCCGTGTTGCTGGTCGAGTTACCGGCGAAGGCGATGTGAATCATGGGAACTTGTCCGACCAACCTGGAGATCGTGGATCAGACACAGCTTCAAATCGTCTGGAGTGACGGCCAAATTCGCCGCTACCCAATCAAGGAGTTGCGCGACAAATGCCCGTGCGCAACCTGCCGCGAAAAGCGTCAGGGCCAGCAGAATCAACCTGCGGGAGGCCTGCAATTGAATATTCTCTCACCTGCGGAAGCCCAGCCCCTACGGATCGTGTCCATGAAACCGGTCGGGAACTACGCGTATTCGATCCTCTTCACGGATGGACACGATTCGGGCATCTTCACTTTCGAATTGCTTCTGGAACTCGGCAGCCAGGCATGAGGCACGATGCGTGCCGCTAGCCAATCCGGAACCGCGGGTGATTCTCATCCGGACGCCCGCCGCGTTCCATCACCAATTGGCTGAAGGCCGTATCGACCATGGCCACGGCGGGAAAGACATAAGGCGCGTCTTCAATGGGACCGTACAGGATGAAATCGGCGCCCACGGCCACGGACAAAGCGCACACGGCGGCCACGCACGGCTTGACCGCTTGTTCGCCCATTTTCGTTTTCAACCCTTTCCAGACGGCGACCGCGTTGTGCACTCCACCGCCAACAGGCAATCCGAATTCGTTCTTGATGTCATGCATGGCACTGCAGGCCTGTCCCAGGGTGGCGAGATCGAGCACGCACGTGTCGACAATTAAATTGGTGACGCCCGCCTGCGTCGCCTTGGGTAACAGGTCTCGGACAGCCTGAACGCGACCCTTGGCCGTAAAATCCAACAGGTAATAGGTCAGCAGAATCGCGCTCCGCACACCAGCGTTCTGTAAGGCTGACCATTCGGCGTCTGTAATCTCGGGTTGGATCGAATTGTAAACCACGCGATCCGCGATGCCGGCCTGGGCGACGTACTGTAAGCCTGCAATTCGGACCGCGGCGGTGGTGCCATCGATCAGCAACGGCATCTCCGTCGTCTTGGCGACAAATTCCAGATTCCGCACGATCGCTTCGGGTGTGGAGCCGACGACGTCGAACATGCAAGGGTTTCCGGTGCGCTGCGAAAATCTTCTTGCAGGCGAATCCGTTTCTCCGCTTCGTCCTCGTTAATCTCCCCCCGGTCCGCATTGATAACTACGTCATGCTTATGATAGAAGATGGTGCCAATCAGCACGGTGGGTCGGGCCCCCGGTTGCCCGCCGATCTTCGTGTTTCCAATCTGGAACGTCTGTTGCTGCGCGGCAAATTCCATTAGCCCTCGAGTCGCGTTGCCACCGGTATCTGCACTCATTTTCGTGCTCCCAGGATAGAGGGGGTTGCTGTAGTTCGGGTAGGGCGTGTTGGCACAGTGGTGTGTTGGGTCGCGAACGTGCTGGGACATGCTGTGGGTGCGCATCGTTCGCCTGCCCAGTGTACACGCAGGGTTGCGCGTCACCGCGTAAGGCCCCAGCATATCAGCTTCGCTCACGCGCCACGAGTAGGCTGTGGTGATTCGTGTTTATTCTGTTCTAGACATTGATTACAATGGCAACCACGGGAATAGGGTCACGGTCGTTGTTCATGTGGGAGGACGTTATTGATGGCCGACATGCTTTCCAGACGCCAGTTTGTACGTGACGGTGCGATTGGTACCGCGGCGATGTACGCTGGTCTGATCGCCACGCGCACGGTCTATGCGGGAAATCCTACCGAGGAGGACACCAGCAAGATCCTGAACTACAACGAGCAGATGGAATATCGCCGGTGTGGCCAGACCAATTTGATGGTTTCGGCGGTGACGCTGGGAGGGCACTGGAAACGACTGGTCAAGGTGATCGGTGGTACCGAGCCTCAGGGCTGGATGACCCAGGATATTGATCGCCAGGACTTCCAGAAGAATCGGTCCGAGGTGGTCACGCGCTGTCTGGAACGGGGAATCAACTATATTGACGCCTGTTGCCGGGAAGAGATCTTGGCTTATTCCAAAGCTCTCCAAGGACGTCGCGACAGAGTCTACCTGGGATACTCGTGGCACATCAAGGAAAGTCGGTTTCAGGAGTGGCGTTCGCGCACGAAGTTAAAGGAAGGACTCGATCAAGGCATGCGTGAAGCGGGCCTCGATTACGTCGATCTGTGGCGCATCAGCTTGCTCGATCGACAGCGGCCAGCACACGCCGGCGGAACTGGATGACGTGGCTGACGCTCTCGAGTGGGCCAAGAAGACCGGGCGGGCACGTTTTATCGGCGTGTCGTCGCACGATCGTCCGCATTTGAAGCAGCTGATCGAATCCTATCCCGATCAGATGGAAGTCATCTTGACTCCCTATACGGCGAAAACCAAGGTGGTCACCGACGAGACAGGTCTGTGGGCCTCCATCAAGAAACACGACGTCGGATGGTTTGGCATCAAGCCCTTTGCCAGCAACTCGATATTCCGAGGCGACAGCTCGCCGGGTAGCCCTTTTGCCAAGGAAGATAGCAAAACGGCGCGATTGGCCATCCGGCACATCCTGTGCAATCCCGCCATCACGGCTCCCATGGCCGGTATGATTACCCAGCAGCAGGTCGACAACGTCTGCCTGGCGGTGGCGGAACGCCGTGTCCTGGATGTGGACGAGCAGGCCCAACTCGACAGGTCGATGGATCGCGCGTGGGCCAATCTCTCGCCACACTACCAGTGGTTGAAGGACTGGGAGTACGTGTAGTCGAACTTTCGCTCGGGGTCGAATCACGCCCTGCATGTTTTGCTGGCGAGTCTTTGTCCGCCGGGAGCGAATGTGATCTCAATTTGCGTGGATAGGACATTGCGATGAAGTTGCGTTTATCGACAGTCGGATCACTGCTGGTGGTGGGAGTCTTGATGATCAGCTCGTTTGTTGGCCCGTCACCACAGACGTGCGGGACCGGCCCGGGAATCGCCTGGGCCGTGCCGGACGAGACACCGCAGCAAGAGAAACTGCCGCCGTTGATTGTCGATACCGATTCGCCGCTCATGCTGGAAGAAGCGGGCAAAAAGGCCGATCCGGACAAGGAAATCGCCCCTTCCGTGCTCGAAAACACGGCCTGCTACGTCTGCCACGAGAACTACCGCACCGAAGAGCTGGTCGCGCAACATGCGGATAATGACGTGGGTTGCGTGGATTGTCATGGAAAGTCGTATGCGCATCGCAACGATGAGAATAACACCACTCCGCCGGACGTCATGTTCCCACGCAACAAGATCGAAGAAGGCTGCGCCAGCTGCCACGACTCCCACGATGTTACGGCGGCGGAGGTGGTAGCTCGACTTCGCGAGCGAGTACCGCATATGAGCCAGTCTCAGGATCTGGCCTGCACGGATTGTCACGGTTATCATCGCCTTGATCACCGGACGGTTGTCTGGAACCGGGAGACTCGCGAATTGCTGACGGGCAGCACGCAGTCCACGCAAGACAAGCGAGGCCTCATCTGGAACACGCTCAAGAGCCTCGCCGGAACCTGGGTCCAGGCAGGGAAGGACGGGAAGCCGAGCGACAAGGTGGTGTCGATCTATCGAGTGACGGCCGCGGGAAGTGCGCTCGTGGAAGTGCTGTTTCCCGGTAGCGAGCAAGAGATGGTGACGGTCTACTATCAGGACGGTGACGATTTGTTACTGACGCATTATTGCTCCGCCAGGAATCAGCCACGCATGAAATGCAACGGGGATGCAGAGCCGAACCTGTTGCGGTTCGAGTTCGTCGACGCCACGAATATGCGGTCGACGAATGATCCGCACATGCGCTGCGGGACGATCAAGATCGTGGACCACGATCACATCCAGTCGCAATGGCAGGCCTACGATCAGGGTCAGCCAGCCGGCGTCGTGGAGTTCGATCTGCTCCGCAATGTCGAGTAGCGTTAGTTGCCACTCTCTACCAGATCATACACGCATGGTTGGAAGACCTTACCTGAAGGCGTGAAAGAAACGGGGTCGCAGCGGGTTCGCTTTTTGTTGTCGATTATGACGAACATCGAAACCAGGCAGGCGAACTGGTCCCGATCTTCAGGGTCCGCACAAGCGTCACCGGCCCTACGGCATGCATTTCGGGCGCGACCCGTCGCTGTGGTGCAGGTCACATGCAATCGTTACACCTGGATTTAAAGTGATCGGGAATTGCCAACTGTCGCAAGGTGCCTGCCGGAATTCTTCCGCAAACGACCAAACGAGGCAAGCAATATGGCAGCGGTCACCGATTTCTTCTCTTAGTGCCACCTTGGTCCGACACCCATAGGTTGACCGACTACCGAGGCACACTGAAACTCAGTTTGAGATGCACCTAACGCGCGACGGGGAAGTGAGAGATGCTATGAATACGGCCTATGCACGCTTGCTGCTACTGATTCTGGCAGCGTTTCCAGGAGGCCTGTTGTGGCGCAGGCCCCGACTCCCTTTGGCACGCCCTCCCTGCTACCGACTCAAAACCTCTATCCTGCCTGGCAATCATCAGCGGCGTCGCCATCGCAGAGGGCACCTGCCTTGCGAACGGTAATTCCTGCCGCGGCCCGGCCAGCCAACGTCGGGTACCTGCCGCCAGCCTCTTTCAATCGACCCACGGTGCCGATGCCGTATGCCGCCTCCCGCACGCCACATCCGGCCGCTCCGGTTCCGTATGGGGCCCCGGTTCCGAATGAGACGTTGGATCGGGGGCTACCCCACTACCCGGTTTCGGGTACGGTGGGCAGTTCCGTGCCGTCGTCTCATGGCGTGTTTGCTGGCTGCGATGACGGATGTTGTTGGGAAACGCCCGTCTGCTGTGATCCTTGCTGCGATCCCTGTTGCGGGCCTTCCTGGTATGCCGGTGTGGGGGGACTGCTCTTCACACGCAACCGGCCGCGGTTTTCGCAAATCAGTTTTGACGACACCAATCTCGTGGGACAGGTGCTGAGTACCGATACCGGTTTGGGGCATTGGGATACGGGACCGCAAGTGCAGCTCGGCTGGTACGTTAGTCCATGCTGGGCACTGGAGCTGAATTACTGGGGTATCTACGCAGAGGAAACCGAGGCTATCGTGTATGCGGCCGACCTGGTCGGTAACCTGAACACGGTATTCGATTTCCGTCCGCTGAATATCGGGGCCGACAATGTGAACGACTTGTTTGATGCGGCGCAGGCCCACCGCATCCATCGCGACTACGAGATACACAACTTTGAGCTGAATATGATCGGCGGTCGATTGCCCTGGATGGAGGGAAGTTGTCTTCGGGTCAGCTACCTGGCTGGACTGCGCTACTTGCGATTCACCGAAGATTTTCACTACGGGTCAGCCGACGCTAACCCGGTCTTTGGTGCGGATCTGGCGAACGAAGCCTACTATGATATCGACGTCAGGAATAATCTGTGGGGTTGTCAGTTGGGTGGACGTGCCGATTGGTTTGTGACTCCGCAGTTCTCCCTATATGCGGCGCCGAAATTCGGTATCTACGCGAACTACATGGAGCATCGTTCGGAGATCTACAATGTCAATGGCGTTGCCGTTGTGGGGCCGGGCAATCCGCTCTCTGGAGATGCGTTTGACATCGCGTCGAACGAGACACTCATATCATTTATTGGTGAACTGGATCTGGGGCTGAGTTATCAGTTCCGGGAGTGCTGGAGTGCGGCGATTGGATACCGCGCGATAGCAGTCAGTGGTTTGGCCTTTGCCACCGACCAGATCCCCAGACACTTCGCCGACCTGCCGGGTGTCGTGGATGTAGACGGCAACGCGGACATGATCCTGCACGGGGGCTATGCAGCAATAACATTGTTTTGGTAATCGCGGAATTCCCCTGCCATGCGAGTGCGGGGCGTCGGCCCAGTGAGTCAACGTCCCGTACTCTTTTCGTAACCGTTCACGGATTTGCGTGACCTCGGTCCATCATCTTAACGTGGCTGCGGCAGGCTGCCGCAGCCACGAACATAGGCGCACTGCGCGCATGTTACCGAGCAAACCTTTTATGTAACCCGCGATAGCTGGTGAGCAGGCTGCGTGCGGGTTGGTTTCTTCTTCTTCTTCTTCTTCTTCTTCTTTTCGTATTCCGTCTCGCTGCAGTTGCGAATCCATGGCTACTGGACGTCAAGTACGACGACGGTGGCGATCGAATCGGGCGCTTGGTCGGGCACGGAAATCACGATATTCTGATCCTGCATTACCGCTTGGAGTGGCTGTCCACTGGCGAGCAGGCTGGCTGCGACCGGTTGTTTCGCGAGCCTGGGGACCACCAGTTTGCCGCTTTCTGGCCAGTTGAAGACGTGCAGGTACAGGCGGGTCTTTCCGTCGGTAATCTTCTTACGTGTGCAGCGCCCCCAAGGAGTCTTCTCGAACGGGCTGGCCTGCGTGGCATAAATCGATTCGCCGTTCTTTTCCATCCAGCGCGCCGATCGCCACCAGGCGTTCCACCGACGGGGCCGGGATCTGGCCCTGGGCTGTCGGGCCAACGTTCAGCAGGTAATTTCCCCCCTTGGATGCGATATCGATCAGATTCCGAATCAACGTTTCAGCCGATTTCCAATGGTGGTCGTCACTTCGGAAGCCCCACGTGTCGTTCATGGTCATGCACGATTCCCAGTCGACGCCTGGTATTCCCGTGGCGGGGATCTGCTGCTCGGGTGTGCCAAAGTCGCCGGAATACTGCTGATCGTCCTTGCTGAGCCCTTCCATGCCCTTGCGGCCCTTGCCCACCCGGTTGTTGATGATCAGCGACGGTTTGCAGCTCTCGCAGAAACGCGTACAGATCCTGAGCATCGGCTTCTGTCGCACCAGTCGGGCCACTCACCGTCGAACCAGAGTACTTCCGGGTCACAACTGCCGAGCAGTTCCTTCATGTGGGACTTCATGTAGTCGATGTATTCCTGCTTTCGCTCGGGATGCATTTTCGTGGGATTGTAACGTTTGTCGCTGCCACGATATTGTGCCGGATGATGCCAGTCCATGATGGAGTAGTAGACGCAGAACTTCAGACCTTGCTGTCGGCATTGGTCGGAAAGTGCCTGCAGGAGATCCTTCTTGTACGGTGTAGCGTTCGACAACGTCATACCGGGTGACATCCGAATCGAAGAGACAGAATCCATCGTGGTGTTTTGAAGTGATCACGATGTATCGCATGCCGGCGTCTTTTGCGATCTGTACCCACTGAGTCGCATCGAACTCGGTAGGATTGAATTTTGCCGCAAGCTTCTCATAGTCTTCGACCGGGATGTTCGCACGGTCCATGATCCACTCGCCGATACCGTCAATCTTCCGGTCCTGCCAGGTTCCGGCTGGCACGGCGTACAAACCCCAGTGGATGAACATGCCAAATCTCGCTTCACGCCACCACTCCATGCGGGCGTCTCGTTGAGTTGGTGTTTCCGTGGCAGTTTGCGCGGCGAGGCTCGTGGCGCATGCGAGCACCGCCAGGAAGGTACAGATAATCCGAATTCTGGATTGTGAAAACATCGGAATCTCCTTGTTAATCAAGCGTCTTCAACAGCGAACATCACACTTCATGCATCACCAATCACCTGCTACGCTTCACGCGTTTCAGCGCGCTCGGCCGGCATCTGGTAAGCTAAAGCCGTATCGTACATGGCGATGACATTCTCCGGAGGGACATTCGCCTGTACGTTGTGCACGGACGTAAATACGTATCCTCCACCTGGGGCAAAGACCTCGACGTGTCGTTGGACCTCTTGTACGACTTCATCCACACTTCCGTATGGCAGGGTTTTCTGGCAGTCGAGCGACCCTCCCCAGAACGTCAGCTGGTCACCGAACTGCTCCTTTAGCTTAACGGGGTCCATGCCGACGGCGCTGGTCTGCACGGGATTCAGGATGTCGATTCCCATTTCGACCAGCGAGGGGAGCAGCGGAAAAATCGCCCCGTCACTGTGCAGCAGGACCTTCATGTTCGTGTGGTCATGGATCCACTCGAGGCCACGTTGGTAGTGAGGCATAACGAGTTGCCGAAACATGTCGACCGACAGAAACAGTGACTGCTGCGTGCCGAAGTCATCACAGATCTGCAGGATTTGCACACGATCTTCGACGGCATCGGCAAATCGCTTCAGATTCTCCAGCCAGGTGTCGACCAGCAATTCATAGAGCTGGTGGACATAGTCGGGCTCGCACGCCAGTGTCATCATCCAGTTTTCGAAATCCCCGGTCCCCAAGCCGTAAAACAGCTCGTAAGGAGGGCCCATCGGCGCGACAATCGCGAAGTCGGTGTTTTCGGAAATCGCTTTCGATTGAGCACGATAGTGTTCAAAGTGTTTGGGCGAGAGTCGCGGTGGTTGATAGCCGTCCAAATTAATGTGTGCCGCGCCCGGATATTTCTCCAGGCGGTCGAAGTAGAACCCGTCCTTCGGCATCCGCGCGATTTCGACTCCGTCGTGGATAATCACCAGGCTGCCGTCGGGTTCCTGCTGCGGCTGAAAACCGCCGGGAACCAGGACGGGAGTTCCGTCGAAAGTGGTCCAGGGCGTCCAGTTGTCGTTGACGATTCCGAACACGACATCTGGGCGATAGAGCCCGACAACGTCGCCGCCAAACCGCTGCATGACGGGAAGCTTCGATTTCTGCCAGCATCTGGTAGAGATCGTAAACGCGAGTTGGCGTGTCGAATCCCAGTCGTTGTTTCAGTTGATGGTACGTCGAAGCGGCGATTCCCGATTGCCGCGTGCCCCCCACATCGATGGGCACTCGGTCGGCTGCTTGATGATTGATCGCTCGCAAAATCCGCTGGCGGGAATTCACGCTCGGATCTCCTTATACAATGCGGCAATGTGCTCAGGCGTGGTGCCACAACAGCCACCGACGAATTGGGCTCCCGCCTCGAGCAAACGCGTGAGCATGTGCCGCGAATTGTTCGGGTGTTGTCCGGTAGACCACCTCGCCGTCGATGATTTCCGGCATTCCGGCGTTCGCCTTGATCCAGAGCGGCTTGTCGGTGACGGCACGCATGCGGCGGCAAATCCCGATGTAGCCCTCGATTCCCTGACCACAGTTGGCTCCGACCACGTCAGCACCGGCACTGGTAAGTCGCCGGGCAGCCTGTTCCGGGGTCACCCCCATCATTGTGCAGTCGTGGTCAGCACCCGAATCGAACACCACACAGGCGACGGCCGGCAAACCGGTGCGTCTGACCGCGTCGAGTGCCAGTTCCGCCTCTTCGAGCTCAGCCATGGTTTCGATCACGATGGCGTCGGCGCCGGCGGCTGCCAAGGCGTCAGCCTGCTCCACAAATGCATCTCGCAACTGATCCTCGGTTACTTCGCCCGAAATCAACATCTTGCCGCTGGGCCCCAGCGACCCGAATACCCGGGCCCGGTCTCCTACTGCGCGTTTCGAGATCTCGACTCCGATACGATTAATGGCCACCGCCTGATCCGCAAGGTCATAACCAGCCAAGGCGATTCTGTTCGCGCGAAACGTGTTGGTCAGTACGATCTGACTCCCCGCCGCGGCATACGCGCGCGGAACCTGCTCCACCACGTCAGGATGCGATAGATTCCACTGGTCGGGACAGGCACCACCCGACAGGCCTCGCGATTGAAGCTGTGTTCCCCACGCTCCGTCTGTGATGACGGGACCGGCAGCCATCAGTTCGTCAAGCAGCATGGTTTCCTTTCTTCGCGCGATGTTCCAGGATGTCCATCAAGCGTTACGCCAGGCAGCGATCAGCAAGGGCGATCACTACGCACCGGTCGAACGAGCGTACTCGGTTAAGGCCTGCAAGTTTTCGGAGGGGGTGCCGCGGGGGACTTCGCAGCCCGCGCCCACGATATACCGCGGACCCGCCATCCGATGGCATGCATCGATCGCCGCGGAGATCGACTCGGGCGAACTGTTTTTGAGCGCACGCACCGGATCGATGTTCCCCAGTAGAATCTGCCGATCCCCCATCGCCAGGCGGGCTTTTTC
The DNA here is from genome assembly GCA_963700575.1 of uncultured Planctomycetota bacterium. Lineage (GTDB taxonomy): Bacteria > Planctomycetota > Planctomycetia > Pirellulales > Pirellulaceae > JAJRVM01. The sequence continues at coordinate 159,525 of CAVOYC010000029.1, forward strand.
CACCGGAACCATGAAGTCGAGATCGACGATGTCGCAACCCAGCTTGCCGATCGGTTCGAGAATCGAGCCGATGTTGCCGCAGATGTGCAGACGCACCCGCGTCCCCATGGCGTGAAGTTCTTCGACCAACCGCCGTTCGTAGGGCCAGACAAACTCCTGGTAGAACTGCGGGCCGATCAGGGACGCGGCCGCATCTCCGACCCCCATCAAATCGACGCCTGCTTCCACTTGAGCCCGCGCGAAGCGAATTCCCAGTTGCAGAGTGAATTCAAACAAATCGCGCACGAAATCCGGGTCGTCGAAAAAGTCGATCATCAATGTGTTGATGCCGCGCAAGTCGGCGGCCTCCGCACAAGGACCCTCGATCCAGCCCTCGATCAGCTTCGAGTCGCCAATCTCTTGCTGGAATAGCGAGGCCGCGCGCACCCGGTCGAGCATTCTTCCTTCCGACAGCGGATCTGGCATCTGCAGCCCGCTCAATGCGGCTTTATCCGACAGCAAGGCGTCCGTCTCGACAATTGCCGGCGGTTGATCTTCGAAGATTTCCACATGCGCCCCGCAATCGGTGGCTTCCCGAGCCGGATCGGAGATGCAGGAAACGAAATCGAAATCATATGCCTGGGCGACAGCGATCTGACTCTCGACCAACACCCGGTGGTTAGTGGCATACTGCCTATATTTCACCCCGGAGTGATCTGCCGCATACATCATGGTAATGGGCATCAGCGGCAGCGAATCCACTGTCCCACCGTCCAACATGGTAAGGAGACGCTCTCGACCGTTCATGGACGTCGAACTCCTTGGTTGATTGATGCTGGTTATGCCGGTCCGTTCGCAGCCCCCGCAGACCGTCGCCGCCCCTGATCGTACGACACTTGGCGCTGTTTCTCTAGATGGCAACGCAGCGGAGATCCGTTTTTGTTATCCTGAAGCGTGTAGGGAAGCGTCCGGCTGGACCGTCACCAGGAGTCGAGACACGTTGGCAGCGAATTTCGTGATAGGCCGCTGCTGCGGTGTGTCGCCTGTGGTAAATTCGCTCTTGGAAGCCTCTTCGCTGCCCGTCCCTGCCTGGTGATCAGTCTTTGTATCAGAACAACCTATGTATCAGATGAGGAGCCACACGATGAAGAAGCATGGTAGGTTGCAGCAGTCAAGTGCGTCGCCTTCGCGGCGAGATTTTCTTAAGACGTCGTCCGCCGTGGCGGTGGCTGCGGGACTGAGCATCGGTCGCTCTGCACACGCCGCCGGAAGTGATTTGATTCGGATTGCCTTGGTTGGCTGTGGCGGACGCGGGGCAGGGGCTGCGCACAACGCGTTGAGCACGCAAGCGAACGTCCAATTGGTCGCCTTGGCGGATGCGTTTCGCACGTCGATCGATCGCACCTATGGCTCGCTGAAACAGCTGAACGAGGATCGCATGGACGTCCCGGAGGAAAGGAAATTCGTAGGCCTCCAGGCGTACCAGAAGGCGATTGATTGCGACGTCGATATGGTGCTGCTATGCACGCCTCCCGGGTTCCGGCCGGCGCAGTTTCGGGCAGCTGTCGAGGCGGGTAGACATATTTTCATGGAGAAACCAGTGGCCGTCGATGCGCCCGGCGTCCGCGAGGTCCTGGCGGCCAACGAAATGGCCAAGAAAAAAGGGCTCGCAGTTGCCGTCGGACATCACCTGCGACACGAGGCCAAACATACCGAGGTGCTGCAGCAGATCCACGACGGCGCCATTGGCGACGTGATGTTCATGCGCGCCTATTTCAACACCGGACGCATCTGGGTCCGGCCGCGGACTGACGAACAGACGGAAATGCAGTACCAGGTGAACAACTGGTATCATTTTAACTGGCTCTCCGGTGACCACATCGTCGAGCAGCACGTGCATGATCTGGATGTCTGCAACTGGATGGTGAACGATCATCCGATCGAGGCACAATCGCTGGCGGGGCGGCAGAAGCGGGATGACAATGACTACGGCGAGATCTACGACCATCACGCGGTCGAATTCACCTATCCTGGCGGCGTCAAACTGTTCAGCTACTGCCGACAAATCGGCGGCTGTTGGGGCAGTTTTTCAGAACACGCGCACGGCACCAACGGAACCGTGAACATCGAAGGGCACGGGACCAGTGTCATTCACGTGAAAGGGCAGGAACCTCAAAAGCGCAAACGCGGCAAGGACGGTCACCAGGTGGAACACGATCACCTGTTCGAGGCGTTGCTGGCTGGCCGCCCTTACAACGAAGTTGACTACAGTGCGGACAGTACGATGACCGCCATCCTGGGACGTATGGCCAGCTATTCTGGAAAGCTGGTGACCTGGGAAGAGGCCATCCATTCGCAGCTCGACCTGTCTCCTAAGAGCCTGGCGTGGGACGCCGATCCACCCTCGCTGCCTGACGCGGATGGCGAATATGCGATTCCCATGCCAGGAATCACCGAGGCGTTCTAACTCAAAGTGCAAGCCTTCGCGCCCCTGCCAACCGATCCCACGCCGGAAAGGCCTGTGATTATACCAGTCTGCGACGGACGTGCATTCCGAACCCTTCCGAGGGGAAACGAGCCACGAAAATGTGGCTTGCCGGCTACATGGACCGCGTAATTTACTGTTTGAGTTTTAAGGTATCTCGGCCAAGGTGCAACCGACCGCTCGCACGGCGTGCAGCCCTGGCCGCAGCCACATCCGTCACAAGGAAAAGACTCACGCAGAGGCGCAGAGTTCGCCGAGATGCGGAAGCGGGTGCCCTTCTCAGTGGTCGCTGCGCCTCTGCGTGACACTCGAATCCGCACACGCGACCCGTTCGCAGTGCAGAGGACTTCTTTCATCCCGAATCCCCCGCATTGCGCAGCCCCGGTTCTTGGCTGTCACTCGGTAATGATCTCAAGCAGGGCTTACGATGAGATCAAGTTGCGGGCGACGTCCACGGCGCTGGCCGCGTCGGGAGCATAGCCATCGGCACCAATCTCGTCGGCGTATTCTTGCGTCACGGGAGCTCCACCGATGACCACCTTGGTGACGTCAAGTCCAGCGCCCTTAAGTGCTTCGACCGTGGACCTGATGGCCGGCATCGTGGTCGTCAACAGGGCTGAGAGGCCGACAAGCTGTGCCTGGCTCTCCCGGACAGCGTCCACGAATCTTTGGGGAGCGACGTTCGTTCCCAGGTCGATGACTTCGAAGTTGGCGCCTTTCCACATCATGGCCACGAGGTTCTTGCCGATGTCGTGGAGGTCGCCTTCCACCGTGCCGATCACGGCTTTCGCCAACGGCGTGATGCCCGCCTCCACCAGGATTGGCTCCAGCAATCCCATGGACTCCTTCATGGCACGGGCGGCGATCAGCATCTCGGGAACGAAAATCTCGTTCTTCTGGAATCGCTGCCCGACGACGTCCATGGCTCCCACCATCACATCCAGGATATCCTGGGCCGGAACCTTCGCGTCGATGGACTCTTGAGTTAGCGCAACTGATTTTTCACGATCACCACGTTTGATCGCTTCGCCGAGCTCCTGAAGATCTGGCATCGATGAATCTCTCCAGCAGAAATCGGGGATGGGTAAAGAATATTGAGCAGCTTACAATATGACCACGCACTTAGCAATCAGCCCCCCGGATTATGGGCAACATGCGGGCCGATTTGGGTGACGCGGCGAGTATGATCCGCAATATTTCTGCGGTTTGTGCACGTCGGTGGCGTGGTTTCGGTCCGTTGAGCGATTGGGCCGTTTGCCGGGCCCAGAACGTGAGTATGGTGCGTACTTGTGATTTGTTTCGGATTGGAATATTTCGTAGTCTGGATTTCAAGGCCAGGGCCCTGGGCTCATTTTTTCGCATGGTTTTTGCATGAACACGACTGATCCACCACGGTCCGACGGCTTCGTGGCTCCGAAAACGGCCATTATCCTGTGCCAGGTTTTGGAGCTAGAGATCGAGCATTTTGCGTCCGGGGCCGAGCACATCGTTCGCATCATCTGTTTGGAGCAGGGACTGCACAACGAGCCGAACAAGCTGCGCGAGCAAGTGCAGGCCGCTGTCGAGCAGATTGAAGAGGAAACGGAAGCGGAAATGATCGTGTTGGGCTACGGGCTCTGCAGCCGAGGTACCGAGGGCGTTCGGACCAGACGCTGCCGGCTGGTGGTTCCACGCGCTCACGATTGCATCACGTTGCTGCTGGGCGACAAGCAACGCTACTCGGAATATGTCGCCAAACACCCGGGCACCTACTGGTACTCGCCCGGATGGATCAAGCATCATTTGCCCCCCGGGCCGCAGAGGCATGAGGCGATGTATCGGGAATACTGCGAAAAATATGGTGAGGACAACGCCCAATTCCTGATGGACACCGAGAAGCAATGGCACGCCAACTATGATCGCGCGACTTATGTCGATGTGAATGGAATCGGTGCGACCAGAGAGGACGTCCAGTACACACAGGAATGTGCGCGTTGGTTGGGCTGGAACTTCGACCAGCAGGATGGCGATCCCCAACTGCTGCAGGAACTGGTGCTGGGCCCTTGGGCGACCGAACGCTTCGTGATCGTCGAGCCCGGGGAGACCATTCGTTTAACGGGTGACGAGTCGGTGATCGAAGCGACCAGCCCAGGGTCAAATGAACGTGGCGGGGCGGAATCGCAGTGACGGGCCATCGTCATTGCCGAAAGATGTCTTGGGGGAAAGTTGACGACCTATGTTCAAATTGACGATCCAGTTGCCGCACGAAGAACGACTTATCGAAGTGCCCTTCCGAGGGCGACAACTTCTGTTGACGGAAGTCCTGCGTGGCGCCGGTTTGCCGTTGAACACACGATGCGGACAGCGTGGATTATGCGATGGTTGCCTGGTGGAACTATTGGATGGGAGCTTGGAAGATTCTGACGGAAGCGAGCGCGTCGAGTTGGTGGGGGAGCTGTTGCGTGGTTGCGAGCTCTGTGTGCCCGCGACGGGGACAGCTCGGATTCATCTTCCCGCGCGGTCGTTGCTCGCCCACCAGCCACAGGTGGTCACATCGTTTCGACTGAACGTTCCGCGTGCCCACGACCCGCTCTGGCAGGCCTTGACCGTCCGCGTGGAGGACCTTTCCGATCCACGACCGTTGTGCGAGTCGATCCGGGCCGCTGTCGCGGCGGAATTGGATTGTGGTTTGCCGATCGAGTGGGATGCAGAGTTGACTGCCGTGCAGCCCGATCAGAACGGTGGTTATCACGTGGTGCTTGAACATCGCGGTGATCATCGAACGTTGCACGCCGTGGACGTCGTGCAGCCGGCCTATGGAGTGGCGGTGGACATCGGCACCACTACGGTCGTGGTGCTGCTCGTCGAATTGACGACGGGTCGCGTCGTGGCCCAGGCGTCGGCACTCAATGCTCAGACAAGATTGGGTGACAACGTGCTGACGCGTATCAATCTTTGTATGACGCAGCCGCGGCTAGTGCAACGCATGCAGAGAGCCGTCGTCCGCAGTACGATTGCCCCACTGTTGTCGGAGGCCGTGCGCGATGCCGGCATCAAACCGCGGCAGTTGGCATGCATGGTGGTGGCCGGTAACTGTACCATGTTACATCTGCTGCTGGGCGTGGATCCGAGCAGCCTGGGGGTCGCACCTTTCACTCCTGCGTTTCTGGAACACGATGTTGTGACGGCGAGCGACCTGTCGTTGGCGGTCCGCGAACCGAAGGAACACGTTCCACCAGGCACCGCTGGCGAGCAGGAGGCGGTGGACGTCGCCGAGTCGGATGACGATGCGGAGTCGGATGATGTGCCGGCAGCCACCGAAGTGAAAGGGAAGGGAAGGGTGATTCCCAATATGGCCATTCACCTGCTGCCGGGAGCAGCGGGATATGTCGGCGCCGATATCACGTCTGGAGTGTTGGCCAGCGGCATGGCCTATCGCGACGACACCTGTCTGCTCGTCGATCTGGGGACGAACGGGGAACTTGTGCTGCGTCACAAGGATGTGTTGGTCGGGTGTGCGACGGCGGCGGGACCGGCGTTCGAAGGGGCCGGACTGACCTACGGGCTGCGAGCCGGAGATGGTGCCGTGGGGCACATCTGGTTGGATCAGGAACTCCACCAACCTCGCATCGAAGTCATTGGTCGGTGTAAACCGGTGGGTCTCTGCGGGACGGCTTATATTGATTTTGTCGCACGGGCGCGGCAACTGGGATTGATCACCTCAACAGCGCGGTTCGCAACCGAGGAGCATCCGAGTCTGATGCGGCATGAGAAGCACGGTCGTGCCTTTGTCGTCGCCAAAGGGCAGGGGAAGGAGCCATTGTTGATCACCGAAGCGGACATGGCCGCTTTGTTACAGGCCAAGGCCGCGATTGCGGCCGGAGTTACCTGTCTGCTCAGAGAGACTCAGCTTAGGGCCAGCGACGTGCAGACTGTCTACCTGGCAGGTGGTTTTGGGTTCCACATGCACGTCGATTCTCTGTTGGGCTGCGGCATGCTGCCGGGCTTTCATGCCAAGCAGGTCGAGTTGGTCGGAAACACCGCGCTGGCCGGCGCGTACCTCACTTTGCTCGACAGTGGCGCGCTGCAAGAGATCCGCCGACTGAGCAGCCAAATGAAGATCATCGAACTGAACCTGGCCCCCGATTTTGAGTCGATCTACATCGACCAACTTTCACTTGCGTGAAAATAAGCAGCTAGATGGCACTGGTGCGAAGTGCGCTTGCCAGCTGTTGTGGCGGGGTGAGGGAGGTCTCGCTGCGAGACTGTCCCCTGTGCCGAGCTATGTGGCAGTCATGTACTACGCCCAGAGCCGGTGGCTTGGGAAAACCTCCTGAAAGGAGGCGTGGCGCCGTTGACGGTCGTTTACGATCCGTCTCCGCGCGGGATTCTGCAACACGTGGTTTCCAGTCGCCACGACAACCTCCTCGCTTAATGCGACCAACTATACGGTGACGAGCAAACGTTGCGGCTCAAAAAACACCAATATCGAAAAAAGATTGTCGCATCAATCATGGGCAAAAAGGCCCCCAGTGGTTGAACTTTTGGGCAGCCTGGCCTGGCATCCGGCTCGGCAAAAAATGCGGAACCGAGAGTTGCAAAGCGGGGCGATCAGGATACAAACTCCCATCGGTCAGTACATGTCAGTGTGGGATTCGGCAGGCAGTCAACACTGCAATTCCGATAGACCTCGGTGACCCATCGCGCGGGATAAATGCGACACTCGCGGATCACGTTGCATCAATTTCTAAGCTTAAGAGAGGTTGAGAATAATGCCTCACAGATCACGGGGTTATCGGACCTCGGTGAAGCAACGTGGTGTGCGAAAAGGGAGATGCTCTTCCCACGCCAAGGACGCTCGCGCGAGGATATTGCTTTGTGAAGCTCTCGAACCGCGTCTCTATCTAACGGCTTCTTATGACTTCGACATTGTTGCCCAGACGGGACAGTCTGGGATTACGGACATTGAACCAGCTGCTTCGATCAATGATTACGGTAATGTAGCGTTCGTGGCGAGTACGTTAGATGGGCAAAGCATCTATGTCGCCGATGGAACGTCGTCCAGTGTGGTGAGCTTTGGCACGGCGAGTGCCACCAGGACTTACGGTCGCGAGCTACAAATAAACAACAGCAATCAAGTGGCGGCGGTGGACCGCGTATCCGGCGGCACAGTAGGCACTCGGGCCAGGATTTGGGACGGGACGACCAGCGGTGCTTTCACGATCATCGCTCGCGGCACAACGCCGCCAAGCCCGCCGGTGACCGACGGGCATTTCGATGCCGTCACTACGTTTGCCGGTATCGGTAATGACGGGCGGTTAGCCTTCGCTGGGCTCGATTCGGACATCCCCGAGTTCCAAATCCACCTGAGCGACGCACTAGTTGAAGAAAGTGATGTCTTCTCCGAAGTCACCTCGTTGCCGACGGGGACTTTCTTTCGATTCGCAGCTGCCGACGGAGATCGCGTGGTAGTTGGCTCCCGTGACAGTACGAATATGCGCATCGTGCTGTACGACATTTCGGGACTTGACACGCAAGTGACGATCGCGACGACCGCTGGTGGAACGTGGCTCGACCTGGGAGTGAGGCCAAGCATCAGTGACGATGGCACAATTGTCGTCTTTTACGGCAATGAGGGGACTGACATGGATGGTGACGGCATAACAGGTCCCGGGATCTTTGCGAGCGTTCAGGCTTCGGTGCTCGGGGTAGAGACCATTCTTAGTCGAGAGCTTGTGCGGATCGCTGGTATTGCAGGTAATGGCCAACTCGACCCAGGCGAGTCTTTCGCTGATTCTAACGGCAATGGCCAGTTCGACCCGGGTGAAACAGACATCGGACCGTTCCAGAGCTTTGAGACCGACACGCGAGTGAGTGTCAACGCCACACAGGCAGCTCAAGGAGCCGTCACTATTGTGTATTTGGCCAATGACTCATCTGGAAACAAGGGTATCTATTCGAGCCGTCTAAACTTCTTCTCGGACGGTTCATTGGGTGCCTTTCTCGCTCCCATTGCGGTAGTTGAAGTTGGCGAGGATATCGGATTTGGGCAGATCTCGGACCTGAACATCCACGATGCGGTCAATGGCCAAGGCCTCGGCGAGATTGCTTTTTGGGCGGCAGCCGGTAGCACGGAAGCCGTTGTTATTGCACAACCCGCTCCTCCCAAAGTGGTGAATGTCGTGACGCACGGATTTAATCCGACCTTCTATGATTTTGAGGGCTTTCGCGCGGGGTGGTACGTTTTGGCAAATGAACTCAATGACGTCCCGGAAGACGGGACGACTTTGGATGGCAAAGTCAGTACTTATGTGTCGCGATGGGATTCATCCAGCGGCTGGATTGGTGCTTTTGTCGCCGTCGGTGCATCAGCGATACCTGGGGTATCGGCACCCTTGGCGTTGGCTTCCGCGGTAGCGTACATGAATCGAGCCGGAAAACTCGCCGAGGCCGCCGCGTTGGAAATCGTCACCGACATTACCACGACGCCGGGATATCTCACACGACCGGAAGATGATCAGGTCATTCATCTTATCGGTCACAGCCGAGGGGGCGCGGTCAATGCTCGCGTTTCCAACCTATTGAAAAGCAAAGGATACACAGTCGGCCAGTACACCGGCCTAGACGGCTATTCCACCGACTGGCCGTTTCCCAGTTCGATATTGGGCGATATTAGCATTGTCAGCGAGACAGAAGCTGACTGCAAAGTGAACTACCGAGTCGAAGCGTCATTATCGGTATTTATTTACGAACTGATTACCGGTCAATTGCTCGATCCGTCCGAAATCCCATCGCTCTTGGATTCTTTCGTCGATTGGCGGGCACCGGAACGGAAGAGCGACGGGTTCCATGACATTTTTCTCAAGGGCGACAGCACCAGCGAGAAAAACGCCTTGTCTGATCACTTGAACGTCACGCCACTGTACACCGAATCGGGAGATCGACCGATACTCTCGGAACGATATATCCTCGACAATTATGTTGGCCAGAACCGGACTGCAGCGACTCCTGCGCCTCTCGTCTGCCCCGCGTCGTCATCCATTACCGCGACCGCGACTGCCGCAACCAACCCCGAGTTCGCGAATTTCGCCGATGGTGACTTTGAAGAATCGGGTGATTTCTGGCAGCAGTTTTCGGCACTGGAAATCCCGGTCACCGATAGCACTGTTGCTCAAGCGTGGCTGGAAATGGTCGATACTCCCGCCAGAGCCCTGGACTTGTTCTGGGAGACGAGCGGGGAGGTCGAATTGGTCGTCAACGGTGCAAACGCGCTGGTGGAAATGACACAGGCAGACGACACCTCACTAGGTCAGATAGTGATCCTGGAAGACAATGCACAGGCGATCCAGTTTGACCTCTCGGTCACATCCACCGGCGCGGGCGATGTGCTCGAAGTGTTGTTCAACGACCAGGTCCTGGATACGTTGGATTTAACAGTACTTTCGACACAGCAACAACATTTCGTATCGCTTGGTGACCATTCGGGCGATTATGGAGTGATTGAGTTTCGGCTTGGTGGGCCCGAAGATAGCCCCTCGGTGGTCCGACTCGACAACATCTCCATCTCCTCGGAACTTCCGCCGACGATGGCAAATCCCGATCGGGCGTTTTCGCTGGCCGGTCAGGCCGTCGTGGTGGATGTCCTGGCCAACGATCAGGATCCGTCCGGTGTCCTGCTCCCTTCAAGCGTGTTAGTCACGTCCGGCCCTGAGCACGGTTCGGCAGCCGTCGATCCGTTGACGGGGCATATCACGTATACGCCCACTGCGGATTTTTCCGGCGAAGACTCGCTCACCTACCAGGCTGGCGACGGCGACTCAACTGCGGTTACGGCCCAGCTCACGATTTATGTAGGCCGCCCCGCGATCCTATCGGTCCTCGACGATGCGATCGAGAGCGATCACCAACTTGTGATCCAGTTTTCGCAACCCATGGACAGAGGCTCTGTCGAGACAATCAGTAGCTACCAGGTCAGCCGCACACCAGCCGCGACCGTCCTGCCGATCGAATCGGCACGGTATCAAGAAGTAGATGGTCGGTTTCAGGTCGTGCTCGGCTTGCCCGCGCAAGCGATAGACGCGGGTCGGTACAACGTGCAAGCCGCGACGACTCACCTTCGCAACGAGGGTGGGTTCGCCATTGACGTCTCGGCAAGTCGGCTGTTCGTCAATGACAGCCAGGCGAACGCGCTCCTTGAACTGTCCCTCCAGGATGTGAACAACGGATTACCGGAGTTCGCGCTGTCACGTTCCACGTCCTTTGGACACGGCCTGCCAACCGAGGTCTTCGGAGGCGACCTGACCGCCGATGGCGTGGATGATCTGCTCGTCATCCACGAGGGGAGCGCTCAACTACTGCTTTATGCGGGCGGATCGCTGGCAGGAACGTTTGAGCCCCCCAAAACGATCCCGAGCGAGGTAGTGCCCGCTTCGCTTGCCACGGCTGACTGGAACGGCGACGGCCGGATGGATATCGTGGTGGCTGGTTTTTCGCAGGCCGCCGGTGGCAATATCATCGAAGTACTGTTGGGCCAGGGCGATGGTACCTTTGCTGCGGCACCAGATACACCGATTCGCTCTGGTCTCGACGGGGTGGGCCAGCTGATCGTGAGGGATTTCGACCGGGACGGCACGATTGACATTCTCCATGGCCGAGCTGGTTACGGCTCCGCCATTCAAGCGGAATTGATCGAAAAAGATCCGTTCCTGGGTTACTCGATACGAGGCTTGATTTCCGGCGGGTTTGGCGCGACCCAAAGTATCACCGCCTGGGGCTGCCGGTGATTTCGATCGGGACGGCCACACGGACGTCGTGGGCCTCTTTCGCCCACCCGGACCAATCAGTTCCCCCGGGCCGATGTACTATTACCAAGGTACGGCGACCGGCCTGCTGGACCACACCACCGTCCCTTTCTTCAGCACCAGTGGCGGATTGGCAGTGGAAGTCGGCGATTTCACGGGCGACGAACTCGATGATGTGCTGATCGTCTCGAACGTGTACAGCAATTACCAGGGCCGGTGGGAAGGGGAAATCATCACCGTTATGAAAGGAGATGGATTCGGGAGTTTTACGGAGCTGCCTTTCACAAACGTCAACTCCGATTTTGGCCAGTACTTCGGCATGGCCGATTTCAACAATGACGGTCATCAAGATCTCGTTTTTGTGCATCCCGGTGGGTCCTCTCGGCTCTACCCGCCACCGCCGGAGGTATCTGCCACGGTGATGCTCGGTAACGGCTCAGGCGGTTTCGCACCGGCCGATCCGCTCAACTACATCGCGCTGGGACACGTTGACAAGACGATGCCGACCAGCGGCGCCTTCGTTGAACGTGAATCGGGACGGATTCCTCGACGCCGTTTTTGGAAGCAACAATGCCGGTGTGGTCCGCATGATGACCAATGACCGAGTCGGTTCCTTGCGCAGCAACAGCCAATCCGCCCTCAATATCGGATCCGAAGAACCACTGGGCGAAATCGTGCTCGCGGACTTCAACGCGGACGGCCTGCTGGATTTTGTCAAATCACGGCCTGGCTTCGACATTTTTCACGGCCAGCCGAACGGCGGTTTCCGACTGGTGGATAGCCTGGCCACCGACGTTGACGTCAACTGGCTCCAGGCTGTGGATGTCAATCGCGATGGAATCGAAGACATTCTCTACGGAGATCAAGGCCGTACCGGTTTCGGTGTCCTGCTGGCGGACGGATCATCCTTCCGCCGCTCGAATCCCGACCTGTTTCGGCCGATCGGCACGTTTTCCGGCCTGCACGCCGTCACCACGGCGGACGTAAACCGAGACGGTCACGTGGATGTGATCGGAACCGTCTTGAGTCCGCCCGCGACCGTGGTCTTCTTCGGCGACAGTACGGGAAACTTCTTCTTCAATGCCAACACGGCCGTGAGCGGCGGCGCCACGTCCGAAGCGCCGGCCGTCCTGGATCTAACGGGAGACGGTGTGTTCGACTTGCTGCGCATCGAAGGCCAACGAATTCGCGTCTTTCCCGGCAACGGCAACGGAACGTTCGGAGTGCCAATCGATTCCACCAAAGAAGAAGCGAACTCTGATCTGGCGATCGTGGTTGGCGAGTTTACGGCGGATGGACTGGTTGACGTGGCCAGCTTTGAGCGTGGCGTGGGACGCGGTATCCACATTTACGCGGGCAATGGAGCCGGGCAGTTCGAGCAACGCACGGACTTGACGATCGTCGCACCCACCAACGGCTCTGTTGAAAGCGGCGAGATTCTGTCCTTGATGACTACCGATTTGGACGGGGACGGCCGGGACGACCTGGTGTTGCGCTTACGCGAATTTCGCGATCAGGTTGGTGTGGCGTGGGGACTCGCCAGCGGAGGCTTTACCTCGGTGCTGGCCGCGGCCACGGGGGCGGATCCGGGTATCGGCACGGAGCCAGGTCCTGTCAATGTGCTGGCGGCGAATGATCTCCCCACGATCGGCTCGTTCGATGTGGCCGCCGCATGGCAAAATCTGCGTGAACCACTCGACGTTGACGACAACGGACTTGTTGCACCCTTGGATGTGCTGATCGTGATCAATAAGATCAATCGCGACGGTGCCGGACTTCTGCCGCTGCCTGCTACGCCGGACGAGGTACCCCCACCTTACTATGACGTCAACGGCGACGACCAACTTTCGCCTCTCGACGCGCTGTTGATCGTCAACAACCTTAACGCGCGTTCCAGCGGCGAAGGAGAACCAGCACCTGACGCGTTGGCGGTACGGTCAGACGTTTTTGGAGCTTGGTCGGAGCCGCTTCGTACGGAGACGGCACCTCTTGACGTGATGACCGCCAAGCCGTTGCCCTTCGCCAGGACTTGGCGGCACAGCCACACCGAAGCCGGCCGAGAAGAGCGGCAGCCAGTCGATCGCTCAGCACGGGGGTGGTGGTCGGTGCAATGGCAGACTAAGAGGGCTGCGTGGCAGCTCGCACCGGACAGGTGGGACCTTGACGACCGCTGGAGCGGGACCGTGGTCCTAACGCCGCTTGAGGCCGAGTTGGAAGAAGTGCTGGCTGCCGTCGCCGCGGACGTGGCCGTCACCGGACTTGAATCTAGAATCGCATCCACGCAGATCTCCCGAATGCGGGATTGATGCCGCTGACCGCCCCGTTTCTTTAATGGTCCTTTGTCGGCACACATCACGCCACTCCTTCCGTAGATGCACTACGAATTGTGGCGTTGGCCCTCTTTCTTCAATGACCATTCCCCATCAAGCAAAACATAGACGGCCCCCGTGACACCACCACCGTACAACGGCCCACCGTACAAGCCGTGATTCACCTCTACAGATGAATCGTCTAACCATTTGACAATCTGAACGTAGTAGATGTGCCCAACGGCGTCATCCGTCTTCGATTTGAGGCCGCCCATTAGCAGCTTGGCATCAGACACCGGTCGAATATCCACCGGAAGCGATGACAGCCGATCAAGGAAATCCTGCGGTGGATTGATCCAGTTGTCGTTCTTGCCATATCCGAATGATATGAAGACAACCTCATCTCGGACTTGACGGACCGCATCGAGGAAAATCATCTCTCGAAGGCTTAGCTCAAGTTGCTCCTGATCGACGTCTTCGGGACGCTCGTAATCAACACACGTCCAGCCAGGCGAGATTTCCTTCCCGACCCACGGCGGTTCTTTGCGAGAGCAGGATGCGGCAGCTACGCAAAGACACAGGCATGCAGAAATGGAAGTCGATGATACAGGCAAGCCTGTCACCTCATCTAATGGGTGTAGCGGATTCTTAACGAGCAGTTTGTCCCGCTATACGGTGGTTTGATAACGCATTTCGGAAAACGTGTGAGTTGTTGGGAATTCTGCCTCCTCATTGTACAGCGCCATTTTGCAGCGATGGATGTGCGTAACTCGTGTCTCCGTAACAGTCCCTCGCCACCGGGCTCGTCCCGGTGGTTCTACGTTTGGTGACTACTCTGGCAGCCGAAAAACGAACCTTCCTGCCGGCCCTCGCCGCCGGAGGCGGCGAGGGCCGGCAGGAAGGAACCTCATGGGTGGCCAAGATCGATGGTAGTTGTCAAACGCTCTACCACCGGGACCAGCCCGGTGGCGATACAGCCTGTGCAAACAAGGCTTCAAGAGGATCTAAAAAGTGAAAGTGGCGCTGCCTCCTAATTGCAGACAACCGTGCAGCGCAATGAACGTTGACGATCCGGTAAAGGAACAGGAGGCTCAATGATGATTGCAGAGTCCGAACCAGCTGCATACTGGAGGGTGCCACTGGCTGAGCGAGCCGAGCAAGCGTCACCACACTGGCAGGAAGGTTCGCGGCGAGCGGAGCCAGTGCGAGGCGGCATTGCCACGTTGCCTCGCCAGTCGTTCGGCGTTATGTCACGATCGCTCAGATTGCCGCGGACCAAAGGCCTGTCAGCAGGAAGGCTTGGTTGGCCGTAACCAGCTGCACACTGGCTCCGCTCGCCGCAATGCGTACGGTTATTGGCTGAGCTCATCGGGCTCGCTCAGCCAGTGCCACCCGCCGAGAAAGGGTGGTATTTCGGAACTGGCGAACATCAATTGTTCGTCCCAACGGGACAACCCTATCAAAGCCCAGGGCGGAGGCAAGGCGAGTTCTACGAGCCTTGGCGCAGCCCTGGGTACGAGGCTCAGCCTTGCTCAGCCTTGCCGGACGTAACCCGCTACATCGCGAATCAAACCCAACATCATCGTGTCCGATCCTTTCAGGATGAATTTATCGCGCTACTAAAGAAACACGAGATCGAATTCGACGAGCGTTATCTTTGGAAATGAACCGTCACGCTGCGAGCCTACATTTCTGTCGCCCTTCCAGGGCTCCCTCCCACAACGCTCACGTACCAGGGGCTGCGTGCGTCGCTCCGCGACGCCCTGACCCCTGGCTAAACACGGACGCCCCATCCGGGGCGTGCCCAAAGCAACGCGACTGAGTTCCACCAAACCTTCCTTTGCTGCCTCATCTGAAATGGCAGCCAGCTTTGAGCCCAACTTCTAGTAGCTCAGCCCCATCTTGCCATCTCAAATCCGTTCCAGCATGGCGTCTGTGTTCACACAACGGTCGCTCGTTTCATTCAGACCTCTCGCAAGGCACCACTCTTGCCGCCTCGGTCGAGACGGATTGAAATAAGTTCATCCCCAGCGGGAATCGTCCCAAAGATCTTCATCTGACCAGATGACCTTGGCCAAGTCCGTGTCGGTCCAATCTACTCCCGATACATCAGCAAGGCGCAGATCAGCCATACGCACATCCGCCGCGCAAAGCCGGGCGTGTGCCAGGCTTGCTCGGTAAAGGCAGGCACAAATAAGTCTGTCTCAGACAACTCGGCGTGAGCCAGCCGGGAATGGCTGAAGTCCGCGTCTTGCAGATTTGCGTATCGCAGATCCGCCACGTCGAGCAGCGTCGAGGTCAGGTTTGCATCGTGCAAGTTGGCGTTACGTAAATCAGCGCCTTGCAAGTTGGCCGATATCAGAATTGCTCCCACGAGTGCCGCCCACCGGAAGGATGCTCTGGTAAGACAGGCGGTAGTGAAGTTCGTGCCGTTGAGTACCGCCTGGTCGAAATTAGTTCGCGAGAGATCCGCTCCACAGAAGCAGCTCTTGGATAGGTCGGCACCCTCGAAATCGACTCCGGCCAGATTCGCTTCTTGCAGGTCCGCACAGTGCAGGACAATACCGCGAAAATCACGCCTTCCGCGGGCGAAGCCGTCTAGTAGTTGACGCACATCCATAGTTGTTGTGTCCCGTCAACCGGAGGTTACTGGGACATCGCCGTTGCCGAAGCGATGACGTCGAAGAGGCAAAGTTATTGTATGTTGGAGCCACGGTCCGCACCACGCCGAACGCGGACGTCAACCTATCGAAGTTGGTGGACAAACTTGGGGTGCACCGCCAGCTTGATGTCTGTTCATTGGTTTGTGGCTGCAGGCCACGTTACCAGTGAGCAAGTTCTCGCCCGTTCATGCCATTTATTCCAGCCGCAGGCCTTTGGGGAGCGATTCGCCGAATACTTCACGCTGCTCTTCGATGTCCAACTGACCGCCGTCACGGACCAGTTCGACCAGATGCACCGCGGCGTCATGGTCTTCCAGCCAGTCGATGGCTTGGACGCGGCATTTCGGCGAGATGTCGCGATAACGATCATCTGTGCGACGAGCCAATTGCATGACGGCCAGGGACTTGGTTGGTTCGCTACCCGGATGTTTCCACAGTGCGGCCAGCCAACGCTCGATCTTCTCATGAGGCACGATCGTGTTGAGAGGTCCGTAGAGTGGCACACGTTGGCCCAGTCTGCCCAGGGCCCAGATCATGGGGGATCGCACATGCTCGAGTTTGCGTTTGGGCAGCAGATCGATCAGCATGTTGCCGAGTTCGATCTTGCGACGCACGTCGAGTAATTCCAGTGAGCCGAGCAGGCGCCAGATTTCACTCAGTTCATTCGGACGCAGAGCCACGTCGTCGCCACGTGTTTTGCCGGTGGTGAAGCGGTGATGCAGATTGCGGACCGAGGCGAGCAGCGGATCAGCTAAGGCTTGTTGCTGACCGCGCGACAGGCCTCCGGCGATGCGACGCCACAGCACCAGCGCCTCGTTGCGCACCGCCGCTCCGCCGTGAGCGAGTTTTCCCTGCAGCGTGCGCCAGGTCTCCGCGACACGCCAGTCGTCCACCGCCAGGCCATAACCGGGTCGCAGGGCAAAGCCCAGCAGGTTGACCCACCGTACCTCATGTTCCGGCACTCTTCTTTCGCCCCGACTCGAACTCCATCAATGCTTCCCACATGCGGCGCAGCAAGGGAGTGGGCCACTGGTTCTTGGGCAGGTCGAGTTCCTGTGCGAGCAGTTTCACGAGGCTCGCCGGACGTTCACTCCCCTGGCGGGCGAATACGCTCTCGATCAGGTGCTGGCCGCGGAGCCACGTCTGCTCGTCCACAAAGCCTTCCGCTTCGGCTTCGGATTGATGAGCCTGGACGTCCGTCTGCGTTGCTGAGCGGATGTCGAATTGGAGACGCCAACTGCGGTCGCGGTCGACGGCAGTGCACCAAAGATCAATGGTTCCAATTTCATTCAGGCGGGCGTGCAGGTGCACCGGCAGGGTGCCCGTCTCGCGCCGACTGCGTGCGCGTAGCACCGTGCGAATGGGCGGCAAGGGGGACATTTGCTCACGGTCGATCGTGAGCAGTCCCCCTGGTCGATCGGTCAACCGCGTGCTGGACACCCACAACGGAAACTCCACCGGTTCGGAGATCAGCAGCTGGAAGGTGCGGTCGGTCAACTCGATGTCGTGCCCCGGTTCCGCGCTGCCCGGCACCAGGCAAACCGCTGTGGGCGCATCACTTTCGACACCGATGTAGTAGCTTCGCGCCAGGTTGGCCACAATCCGCACGCCTTCGCCACGACGGACCATCCCGTAGTAGGCTGCCCCGTGAGCCACCGCCAGGTCCAGCCGATCGTTGTCCAGCACCTGGGGTGACCACTCATCTTGCTCGTCGCGGCGATACCATTGCCGAATTAACGAGAGCAACTGCTCTCGCAACAAGGGCGAGGCGAAGAAACCACCGTTGAGCAGCACGATATCGGGACGCAGCGGCACGGGATCTTCACCCTCCCGCTGGGTTTCCACTTCGTCGTACTGATGCGCGGTCAGAAAGGACGCCAGGTATTTTGTGATGGCTGGATCGGCCGCGTAGGGGAGACCAAACTCCTGGAAACCGGATTGCCGAGCCGCGGGTTTCTGGTCCAGATTCACGTGGGGCAAGAAGCCATCGACCAGCAGTTGTCGCACCTCTTCGCGATCGACTTCCACCTGCAGACCGCCACCCACCAGACGCGAGCCCGATCCGGGCAGATTCACTGTCAGACGCTCGGGTGCGTTGGCACCGAGCAATTCTTCTTTCACGCGTTGACAACAGCGCACCAGCACGTCCCATTGATGGGAAGCGAGTCGCCCTCCCTGGGTAAGTTGCTGCTCGAGGTGCCGCGCGAGTGCCAGATCCAGGTTGTCACCCCCCAGGATCAGGTGATTTCCGACGGCGACGCGGTGGAATTGAATGCGGTCTTTATCGCCACTGCCGCGGGCTGCCTCGGCGTCGCGCCGGCTGGCGCTGGTGCGGACGCGAATCAAGGTGAAATCGGATGTGCCGCCACCTATATCGCAAACCAGAATGGTCTGTCCTGGTTGTACCCGCGCCTGCCAATCATCACGGTGTTTGTAGACCCAGGCATAGAAGGCCGCCTGCGGTTCTTCCAACAACACGACCCGCGCCAGTTGGGCCCGCGCGGCCGCTTGCACGGTCAATTCACGAGCGATCTCATCGAACGAAGCGGGGAGCGTGAGAATGACATCCTGCTCGGCCAGTGGGGCCCCGGCAAAGCGAGCGTTCCAGGCATCACGAATGTGCATCAAGATGCGGGCACTGGCCTCCACTGGCGACAGACGCTCCACGTCTTCCGCGCCACGCCAGGGGAGCAAATCAGCGGTGCGATCCACCCCCGTGTGACACAACCAGGACTTGGCTGACACAATCAGACGCCCCGGCGCTCGGCCACCCTGATCGCGTGCGTAAACACCGACGGCATTCGTCGGGTCTTGTTTCTGCCAGGCAAGCCGGAGCGCTCCGCCGCTTGACTCACCCGCCGCGGCTTCGTAGTGGAAAGAGGGCAGCGAGTCACGCTCTTCCACAATCCCCGGCGCGGTCAGTTGCGGTACGCGAAACGACTCGACGCGCCAATCGGTCGCTTGCGTATCGACGTAAGCGACTGCGGAGTTGGTCGTTCCCAGGTCAATTCCCACAACGTAGCGCGCAGGTTGCTGATCAAGAAGTGGATCAAACTGGTCCGTCATGGCCTGTTCATTCATCGTCGTCGCGGACACTGAACTCCAGCTTCCAGCGTCCGTCTGTCTGGGTGCTCACACACCAGAGTTCAAATGTGCCCAGTTCCGTGATGCGGGACTGGAAACGTACCGGAACGTACGGTTCATCGATCGAGGCGTCGGGTGGCAGAGTGGTTTCCATCGCGTCGGTTTCGACCAGCTCGTTTTGCTCCCAGGATTCCAGCAGCGTGCCTGGTGCATCGTCTTTGCGAACGGCCGAGCTGAAGAAACGGAAATGAGCCGGTTCGCCCAGCACGAGGCCGATTTCACCCGAGGGCACATCCACGTCGGTTCCTTCTTCCATTCCGAAAGGGACCACACAGAGCGCACGGAGGGGACGCGGGGCGCCTGGAATGGCCAGTCCGGCCGTCTCGATGCCCACATAATAACTGCGGGCTACGCCGCCCCGAATCCGCACGCCCCCTCGTTTCTTGGTCCAGCCGTAGTATGCCGCGCCCCGTGCCACAGCGTGGTCCAGGTCATGCTCACCAGCCAGCAATTTCGGCTGCGCATGCTGATCGGCCCAGTTGCCCAACACGCTCATCAATCGCTGCTGCAATGCGCCGGCTTTGAACACACCTCCATTGAACAACACGTGCGTGGGCAGGGAGGCCCGATCCGCTTCACCGTGTGCCGCCAGAAACGCGGCCAGGTGCCGGGTGACCGCGGTGTCGCTGGCATACGGCAGGCCAATCTCGCGGAATCCAGATACTCTTCGTGTTTGAGGACGGGCTGCCAGGTCGCACTCCGGGAAAAAACCGTCAATCAGCAGTTGGGAAACGGTCTCCCGGTCGACTTCCACCGACACCGTGCCACCAATCAACCGGCTGCCCCGGCCCAGAATCGAGATGGTATAGGTGTCGGGACCATCCGGTGCGAGCATGGTTTCCTTGGCCGTGCGACAAGCGTGCCACAGCGACACGGTCTGCCACGGGTCGAGCTTCAGGCCATCTGTCGCAAAACGCTGCGCCACGTCGTAAGCCAGTGCCAGGTCCATGTTGTCACCGCCAACCAGCAAGTGATCTCCCACCGCCAGACGCTGCAGCGTGAGTTCGCCTTCGTTTTCGGTCGCCGTGATCAGCGTCAGGTCCGTGGTGCCGCCACCCACGTCACAGACCAGCAACCGGTCTCCCACCTGGAACAGTTTACGCCACCGGTCACCTTGCGCGGCCAGCCAGGAGTAGACGGCTGATTGGGGTTCTTCGAGCAAGATCAGATCTGGCGGTAATCCTGCCGCGACAGCCGCTTCACGGGTCAGTTCGCGAGCTGCTGCATCGAACGAGGCGGGCACTGTCAGCACCACCTGCTGCTCGGCCACGGGGGCTTCCGGGTGCTCAGCCTGCCAGGCCGCCACCAGGTGATCGAGGTAATGGCGAGCGGCGGTAACGGGCGAGATCTTGGCCACGTCTTCGGGTGCGTTCCATGGCAGAATCGGCTGCCGGCGATCAACCCGGCTGTGACAGAGCCACGATTTCGCGGCTCCCACCGTTCGTTGCGGCGCCTCGGCCGCTTGCCGGCGAGCGAACTCGCCGACGGCGAACGAGCGATTGGCTGCCCAGGGCACGTCCAACGTTCCACCCTCGGCATCATGCTCTCGGGCCAAATAAGTGAATGCCGGCAAAGTTGTGCGTCGTTCTGTCGTCGCCGCGTTCAACCAACTGCGGGATCATCAGCAGCTGGATCTGCGGTTCATCGTCGTCCAACGGTGCATATGCCAATACGCTATTCGTTGTTCCGAGGTCGATTCCCAGGACATATTGAGCGTTCATCCGCTGTCTTCTCCCTGATCCTTTGGCCTAGGAACGGTTCAAAAATAACTACTGTGAATTCTTTCCCCTCACCCTGCCCTCTCCCCACGGGGGCGAGGGGATTGAGGAAGTTATTTCTGAGCCGTTCCCTAGGGTATTTCCACTTCTTCCGGTGCCACGATCCGCTGTGCCCGCTCGCTTCCCGACCACGAGGGAACTTCGCAGCGTGTGGCGATCCAGCCGTGATGAACCAGTTTGCCCAGAAATGGTGGATCGCCACTCACATTACCCGTCAACCGATAGCATCCGGCATCGTAGCCTTGTGGTACCTGCACCTGGCTCCCTTCCTCCTGCTGGACAAGAGGAGCGAGGCCGAACAGCCGATCGAGTACCTGGCCGCAATCGCGCAACACATCGCGGGCAGCCGCCCCGACCTGCGCGTCGCTATAGTTGCCAAGCGGCTCTTTGACCATATCCACGAACCGCGCTTCACGCTGCAATGCGGCCAGCAACGTAATCGCATCACTGCGCACCACGGCCTTTTTCGCCGGTTTCGGCGGCGCGGGTGCCCGCTCCGCTGGCGACTGGTCGGGGACCGCTGCGGAACGCGTTTGCAGGACTTCCGCCACCACCGATGCGAAGTGGGCGTCAAACAGAACCTTGAAAAATAGGCGAAAAGCCAGTCCGATACGCATGATTTGTCCACTCGTGCAAAAAGTCGGTGATTGTGAGGCAGGTGCCAGCGAGCAACGGCTGGAAGCCAGTCCGAATCGTGCCGTTGCTCAGCAAAAAGACGACGCCCTGACTCGTTGAATTCCCTGTATCATGGCACAATTTACGACTGCCCTGAGACGGCCAAGGGCCGCACCAGGCAGCACGTTCACCGCGACATTTTCCAGTGATATCGTAATGATCAAAGTCGATTTGAACGAGGCGGGACCTGAGAAAGCGGATCACGCCGGCAGCGCGGGGGATTTCGAGCAATGAACCTCCAGGGGCACTTGCCCACCGTAAGTGCTGTTGCAAGACAAAACCAGTAAGTATCCTGTGTATCTGCGACCGACGGCTCATGGGCCAAGTGATAGTGTATCCCGCCCGCGGTAGGGGAGACACGTGGATGGCAAGACGGGCCCGTGGATGGATTTGACTCAGGGCGAGCGAGCTTCGATGACTCAATCACCCCGGCGTTACGCCGTGTTGTTATACATCGGATTCGGCAGCCAAACGCGGCTGCGTCAGGAGCAACCGTGTCGCGACACGTCGCCTTAGTCATTCACGCACTTCACGGAGGCGGCGCCGAACGCGTGGCCGCCCGGTTGGCCAACCTGTGGGCCGAGCGAGGTGAACAGATCACCATCATCACGCTCGACACGGTCGAGTCCGATGTGTATCGAGTGGACCCGCGTGTAAAACGTATTGGGCTGGGGCTGATGGGGACCTCACGCAATGTCATGACCGCCATCTGGAATAACCGCTGTCGCATCGCGGGGTTACGTAAAGCGATCAAGACTATACAACCAGACTGCGTCGTGGGTGTGACTGACCAGATCAACGTCATCACGCTGCTGGCGTGTCGTCGCCTGAAGGTCCCGGTGGTAATCGCGGAGCACTCCGACCCGCGTCACCAGGACATGGGTCGGATCTGGGAGCGACTGCGGCGTTGGTCCTATCCACAGGCAATGGCGATCGTGGTCCTGACCCAATCCGTGGCCGAACACATGCGATTGCGATTTGGCCACGTTCCGATTCGCGTGATCGCGAACGGAATTGCCCCGCCTGTTCACGAACTCCATGACGGTGATGAGGGCCGACGAAAACTCGTTGTCGCGATGGGACGACTTAGCGCCGAAAAAGGATTCGACAGACTGATCGACGCCTTTGCCCAAGTCGCCTCACCGCATGACGAATGGACGTTGGAAATCGCTGGTGAGGGTTTGGAGCGGAACGATTTGCAGCAGCGAATCGACCGGCAGCGTCTTGGCGATCGTGTCACACTGATGGGGTGGGTGGATGAACCGGAGACCTGGCTGAGCCAGGCTGCCATTTTCGTCTTGTCGTCACGTTACGAAGGTTTTCCGGTCTCCTTACTCGAAGCCATGTCCTTGGGCCTGGCCGTTATCAGTTTCGATTGCGACAGCGGACCGCGCGAGATTATTCGCCATCAGGTGGACGGGTTGCTGGTTCGCCCGGGAGACGTGGCCGGCCTGGCCCAAGCCATGCAGTGCCTGATCGACGATCCCGCGCTGCGCCATCGTCTGGGGCAAGCCGCTCGTAACGTGGTGGAGCGTTTCAGCCCCGCGCGATTCATCGAGCAGTGGAACGCCGTTCTGGATGACGCGACTCAGCCGCCCGGCAGCAGCGTCACCAACCAGCAAAGCTGAGCGGCCAGGTACCCGGCGTAGTTCCCGATGGCATAGCCGAGAAGCGCCATGAGTATGCTGGCCGGAACAAGGCTCTCTTTGTGATGGGCGGCAACAATCGGGGCCGAGGCGGCTCCTCCGATATTCGCGGCGCTGGCGATGGCCGCGGTGTGCACGTCGACGCGAAACAACTTGGCACCCAACAGGCAAAAACCGCCGTGGAAAAAGATCCAAAAAAGACACCCCAGCAGAAAGGGAATCGCCTGCCCCGCCACACCACTTAATTCCGCGACGGCTCCCATCCGTGAAACGAATATGTAGACGAGCGCCATCGCGAAATTATGACTGCCCGGAATGTGTCTTACCGGGGTACACGACACCATCAGGCCAACCGTCGTGACGCACAGAATGCGCCAAGTTCCCTCACTCACCAGCGGCCCGATCTCCGGCAGGCTCTCGGCCGCCGCGTTGGCCAGCCAGGTCACGCCCGAGGCGACGAACAACAGATAGAGGTAATCCTGTAGCGTCGGCACCCGCTCGTCTTTCTTCAGTTCGGTTGCCGCCAGTTCCATCTGTTTCAAACGGTCGGGGCTGACATTCGTGAATCGCGCAAACCAGAATTCAAGTCTCTTCGAACTCAGCATGATCGGGAGCCAGATCAAGTAGATGGTGGTGTCCCCGAGTACGGCAAGTCCAAATTCGGTACCCGGCGTGTCAATCATCTCAGAGACGCCGGCCATGTTGCCCGTCCCGCCAATCCAACTGCCAGCGAGTGTGCCAAAGGCTTTCCAACCTGCAGGCGATAGCCACTTGCGCACCAGCAAGTAGGCGATCGGTGCGCCCAGGACCACACCCAATGTGCCGAACAGCATGACATAGATGCCCCTGCCCATCACACGAATCGCTGCTCGCACATCGACCTTCAACAATAGCAGGACCAGCATCATGGGGAGTATGTAGGCGCGAATCGTCTCGTAGACTGCCGATTGGGTCGGTATCACGCCCGTGTTCGAGAAAATGACCGGCAGCAGGTAGATGAAGATCAATGGGGGCAGGTATTGAAACAGCCTCCAGCGAGTTTGCCTTTCCAGCCAAAAGAAAAATGCGCACGTGCCGATCAGTACGGTAAGCACGCCCTCATTGCTCGTAACGAGTGTGATGGTCATGGTCTGTCCCAAGGGCCAAAATCGTTGGCGATGCCAACAGCCAACGCCGAGTGGCATTCAAACCCATTTGCGGTGGGAAGTCCAGAGCGGAGGTCTCGGTGGTCGCGCCAGAAAAGCAGTGGCAGTGGGCAGGCTGTCGGGTGTGGCACGCTTGCCGGAAACCGCCGTGCGCGAGCAGGCAACGTAAGGGCGCGTGCCGGCACACCGAAATGCTGGTCGAATTCGCATCTGGACTGCCCTCGCTCGCCGTCATTCGTCTGCGGAGCTGCACGATTTGGGGGGGGCGAGTCTGGTACCCCACAACGTTGTCAGGAGATCCCCAACAGTGTCTGCGGGTCCAGTCGATTGACGTGGAAACCGATCAGTTCTCGTTCGCTGGCGTTCTTGAGTGGGAAGTGCCAGTTGCACCGCAGGCATTGGCCAACGACTTCCATGGTGGTGTCGGACCAGTTGCATTCCAGACAATGGCAGGGTCCGTTGAGTTTCTCGAAGTCACGGGGTGCTTGAAGTCCCCGGGCACCGCACTTGGGACAGACGACGGTGCCGTCCGACTCAAACTCGCTGATCCTTCCCAGATAGGAGCAATCGAAGTGATGAATCAGTTGATGACTGGCAACGTGAATGGAGCCGCATGACCGACAACCACTGCGAAACGTCGGCATCGCCTCACACTTCGGACAGACGTAAATCCGATCGACCAGGAGCGGGCGGAAAATGCCCAGTTCCACCCACTTGTAGAGCGTCTCCAACGGGAGACCCGGCGCGAACTCATGGTCATCGATGCGGTAGGAGGGGGTCAAATTCTCGGGCCGCAACAAGTCGCGTTCACCGGAAACGAATTGTGCGCCGACATGCGTGCGACCCTCTTGTGGCACCCAGTTCTTGATTTCTACCGTGGCGAAGTAGAGCACCCCGTCATCACCCTCAATTCCTGCCAGAAGCAGCTCGCTAGGCAGTTCGGCCAAGCCTCCAATTTCGAATCCAATACCCGATTCGCTGACGTTGACGGTGAAGCCCTCGGCACGCATGGACTGATCGGGTGTCAGATCGGGGCGGATGGGAATCGCGATCGCCGATTTCGTCACGTAGTAACGCGGGCTCCGCTGTTGGAAATGGGATTGCCGCTGTTCGAAGCGGGGCATCCCGGCGATTCCCTCATCGAGTTGATTGTCGGCTCCCGACGAACGGTGTCGCCGAGTTAAACCCTGTCGCAGATGACGCGTCACGTTCTGGAAGGATCCGAAGTCCGTGTCCAGACAGTCATCCGCTCCATGCCGGATGGCCGCGATTGCCAGTTCCCCCTCCGGATCGGGTGTTACGGCTACGATAACAGACTCTTCGCGATATGCTCGGACCGTGGAAATCGCATCCAGCACGTCGGCGTCCAGTTCACTCAGGTGCATCACCACGGCATCGGCGTGGCGATTGATCACGTACTCCACCAAATCGTCCAGACTTGCCAGATTGGTGACCTCCGTGGACCGCTTAAGAGCTTCGGTCCACGCGGAATCACTCGCGGCGCCTGCCTCCTGTCGTGGCGACGAGACGCACAGCAGTTGGAGCGTTGGCTCGTAAGTCTGCAGGTCGGAATTGGACAGTGCGTAAGTCGACTCGGACCGCTCCAGCTCACCGACTTCGCTTTCGGCCGCAGCAGTGGCAAGACAGACCTCGCGGACCATGAGCGCATTGACGCGATGTCGTTCCACTGCGCAATGCACTCGATTGCGCAACGCGTCGGCTTCAAATTCGTCGCGCAAACAGACATCCTCGGCACCGGCCTGCACGATGCGTATCGCCTGGTCATGGTTATCTAAAGCCGTGACGGCGATCACCGGAAGATCTGAACACAGGCGGGTAACGCGGCGACACAAGGAGAGCGAATTATTGGCCTCGCGCCGCAAATCCAAGATGATCGCGTCGTACGGCAAATCCTCAGAGACCCTTACGCGGTACTCGAACGCGCTGATACTGTCGCATTCGCATTGAGCTTGGCCGCCACTCGAAAAAGCAGACGCCAATCGTTCCGCGAACGCGCTTTGGTTTTCCAGCAGTAACAGACGCATGATCGTGCCCGGCGACTTCGTATCGCGATTCACTTCGTTCGTGCGATGCCGCTTGCCTGCCCAATCGAGTGACTGCCTCGACGACGCGCTCAGGCCGCAATCGGACGAGACAGAATTGGAGCATTCACCACTGCTCGCGGGGGCGATAACGGCATGCCAAGACAACGTAAGTCCACTTCAAAACAGTAGCTTACGATCGGTCGGTGACGCCAGCGCAACGGACCCCGGCGGCGACATTCCGCCACTCGTCTGGAACGTTCAGGGGTGTGCCTGCACGGTGATCGGGGTAGACTCGTGGGTCCATTCCGCGCAGGTCCTACATTCGCCCCAGGTGGAGATGACAAATGTACACGGGACAGAAGGAAAGCGCTGAGGATCAGCGTTTTGCAGAGGTTTTCCCCCTTAGCCACCCTGTTCTCTTCCCGCAGCAATTCATCCCGCGTCCTCCGAACGCGCATCTGCGTGCTAAATTCTGCCAAAGTCCCGCAGTTCGACGTGCGTTGTTTTCCCCAGCCCGGGTGGCTATTTTGGGCCGGCAAGGACGCCTACCCGACAACGGCAGATGAGATAACGGTAATGCCGGCTGGTTTCAACCCAAAAGCAATCCCGCGTAGCCGACTACCCGTTCACGGCTGCCGCCGGCATCGGCGCTCGTGGCGTAGGCGATCTGAGTGCAGGTTCGCAGTAAATCAAGATGGCGCAGCGTTTCCATCACAATCACCGCCGGCAGCATACCACACATACTGATATCGTGCTGGCGCACGGTGTGAAACAGCAAGCGCGGGTCAAGCTGCTCGATGGCACCCAAAGCGATGTGATCCAGACGGCGGTTTTCCTCTTCGGTCGCGTAGTGATTCAGGTCCGTCGAGATGACCAGCAGTGGCGGATTCGTTTCCGCCCGCAGCACTTGGGCCAGTTGTCGGGCAAACTCGCAGCAATCCTCCAGTCCTCCTTCACCGATAGTGACGCCCACGACCCTGGTTTGGGGCGCCAGGTGTGCGAGCAGGGGCAACTGGACTTCTATCGCGTGCTCGTCCTGGTGTGCGGCCGCGTCGAGTTCCAGTCGTGGAATGGCTTCGGACAAACGCCGGGCCCATTCGGGATCCGATTCCATCTGCACGCCCGGCAATGACCACGTTGTGTGCGGCGCCACCGCCCAGGGCGTGCCCAGTCGAGTGTGTTTGGGTGCCAGGATGACGACGCGATCTGGTATGGCAATGCGTTGAAACACCTGGGCCGCGATTCGACCGGAGTACTGAAGTCCGGCGTGCGGGACCAGGATGGCGGGCCACCGTTCTTTCGGCAGATCGCTCTTGTCGGCCACGAGCTGCGTTACCATCTGCTGTAGTTCTCGGCTCGCGGCGGGGTAGAACATGCCTGCCACGGCCGGCCGTCGCACCGACGGTCCCGCTTGCGGGCGGGGAATGTTTGTGACCAGGAATGAATCGACACTGGCATCCACGGCGAAGCTGAATACGCCCGCCACCTGGGGGTCAAACACCTGCGACTTGCGCGCAGCCGTTTCCAGCAGTTGTTCCGGCGTATTGTCGGGAGCGTAAGTCCAGGCGTATCGGCCATGTTCCGCTACCACCAAGGCTCGCCGCCGCGGATCAACTCCGCGCAGATCCGGCCGAGCCACCGTGCCGTGCAGCGCCGAATCGTACAGAACAGCCACGTTGCATCGCAGGGGAGACACGTCTTCCCGGGGAATCTGTACGCTGCTGATCCATCGTGCAGCCGCTTCCGCAAGTTGAAACAACGTAGACTGCAACGGCATGCCGGGTCGCATGGCCAGCCGCGCGAACTGCGGACTGGCTCCGCGCGACGTTAGCTCCAGTGCCAGGACGACGCCTTGCACGTTGGCGTCGTTGCAGCCGGGGAGGTAGTAGTTGGGAGTGGCGCCCTGGACCAGTGCCAGAACATTCGTTCGACAGTGGTTGGCCAACTGTTGCAACTCTTGCGGAGAGTACAGAGGAGGCGCCACAGCCGAGACGCTATGGAGCAGGTCACTGTCGATGGCTCCCTCAATCACGGTGGTTTCAAATGTCTGCAGCTTGGTGGCGCTGTCCTGCCAGGCATTCGACGGGAGTCCGGCTTTGCGACAGACTTGCCGCAAAAACGTTTCCGCATCCCAATTCTGTTCCGTCGCGACATTGGGCAGCAATAATCCGCCCGACTGGGCCCGATGGACCGTCAACCCGTGCCGGCCGATTTCGATGGCTGACACACTCTCGGCATCGCGGCTCGCCACGTTCTGAAAGTCGTGCAGCAGTGAGACGTCGACATCCAAGAAGGGCAACTCTGTGACCGAAATGGGCGGCAAACGCGTGTCATCCGTGGCCGTGCGATGCGCAGCACCTCGCAACGCCTCGATCAATGGCATGGGGTGCCCAAGTGAACCACAGCAGGCTCGCAGGTGCCCCTTTCGTTTGAGTGTCACAAAAGCTCCCATCACCGAAATCTCTGAGGCAGCGTCGAGTGTGGGATCGGGAAGCTGTGCCGGACGATTTCCCACTCCAGCAACCACCAGCTCACAAGCAGCGCGAAACACCAAATGCTCCTGGCGTTCCGTCAGTTGGGGGCCTGATCGCTGGCCCGAATCACGCTGCGCGCCTTTCCCGATTTGAAGAGGGACCACTTGACGAGCTTAATTTGGCGATCGTCTCGGGTTCGACATGCCGCGCTTCCTTCGACTCCACCGGCCGCGCGTAGTCAGCGATGCGCACGGGCAGACGACGGCGTCCCCAGGATCCCGCCTGCGTCAGAAATCGTCCCGCGATGGTGCCGTGGCAGCGATGGCAGCGATTGTCCAGCAGGTTGTACGCTCCCAGTTCATGCCAGTTTCGTTCGATCAGCAACGTGGAACAATACGGGCAATATGTGCTGTCGTGGACCGGATCGTGCACATTCCCCACGTAGATGTATTTGATGCCGGCCGACTTGGCCCTTTCGTACGCCATGAGTAGTGTCTCGCGGGGCGTGGGGGGGTGATCTTTCAGGCGAAAATCGGGGTGGAACGCCGTGAAATGAACCGGGACTTCATCCCCCAAGTTCTGCACGATCCAGTCGCTCATGCGACGCACTTCATCGGGCGAGTCGTTTTCGCGCGGAATCATCAGGTTCGTGATCTCAAACCAGACGTCGGTCTCCTGTTTCAACCAGACCAGTGTATCGAGCACAGGTTGCAGGTGGGAATACGTTAGGTGCTGGTAGAACTCTTCACCAAAGGCTTTCAAGTCCACGTTTGCGGCGTCGATGTCGCGGAAGAAATGTCCGCGTGCATCGGCCGTAATGTAACCAGCCGTTACCGCCACCGTCCGAATACCGCGGGTATGACAGGCACGCGCCGTGTCCATGGCATACTCGGCCCAAACCACCGGATCGTTGTAAGTGAATGCCACGCTGTGACAGCCCAGCTGAACGGCAGCTTCCGCAATTGTCTCCGGCTCAGCTGCCTCACTGGCCCGCTCGATTTCACGTGACTTGGAAATATCCCAGTTCTGGCAGAACTTGCAGCCGAGATTGCAGCCCGCCGTTCCAAAGGAAAGGACCGCGGTGCCGGGCAAAAAATGGTTCAACGGCTTTTTCTCGATTGGATCGACGCAGAAACCGGTGCTGCGACCATACGTTGAGAGAATCATCTCTCCGTCCACGTTTTCACGCACAAAACAAAACCCGCGATCGCCGGCTTTCAACGAACATGCGCGAGGGCAGAGGTCGCAAATGATACGATTCTCTGTCTCCGATTCGTGCCACCAGCCGCCTGGCATCGAGCCGTCTGTCAGGCGTTCCTGCTGCGGTACTCTGACGCTTCGAGCCATGATGTAGGTTGCCTTTGATGAGAGGTTTCACGTCGCCTCTGGAGATGTGGTCTCGGTGACGCTGACCATGGTTTCGATTTGTTTGTCGTCTGACGTATTCCGTAGAACTAACAGCGACACTCCGGGTCAATCGCCTCGCATTTACCTCACCGACCTCATGTCGGTGGTTTCGGGTTTGATGACTACGGTCAATGCTCTTGCGAAGTGCGGCCGAGATCTCAGGTATCCATCCGGCCGGTACTCAGCCGAGGCCGATCAAGCCGCGGCGCGACTAGGTTTCGGCCGAGTGCAGGCTGAATGCAGCAAATTCGTTCGATTTAACGGATTCCGACAGATGGCAGGTAGTTGACCAACGTACCTTCCATCGGCACGAGGCCGGCAGACCTGACGTCATGTCTGCTCTTTCGCCGCGGCTCCGCCACGATGAAGCCAAACACGTGCGGTTTATTGGTCATGCGAAACATCGGCTATACGTCAGCATAGCGAAGGGGATGGAGAAATCACAACCGGTTTTTGCGCTTTTAGATATCGGCTTCTTCTTGCGCAGCTTCGTGTGGCGGTGCACTCTGATCGCCCTGAGCGTCGGCCTGAGTCCATTCCCGCAGCCAAATCAGATCCTCGCTGAGCTCGGCGCGCGTGCCGCGTAATCCACAGAATTCAGCACGGAATTTCCGAATGGTTAGGATTAAGAGCAGTACACCGGGCAACACCAAAAGGCTTCCCAAAATGGCGTTCCACGCTGTTGGATCGAGCGGTGAGACTTGGGCTAGAAAGTCCGCGGCGGCAGATAGCAGGAGCGATAAGGCGACCAAAACCAACACCACGCCAACAGTCCCTGCGATCAGGCATCGACGCGTCAATTGGCGATCGTGATTGATCTCTAACACAGCGAGTTCACGGCGCAGCGCCACCATGTGTCCCAATTCAGCCGTCCACTGACGCGCTGCGTTCTTCCATGGCGATGTGCCGGAGTTATCTGAGTCACTCATGGCCGCTCTCCGTCGATGCTCTGGTTGGGGAGCGCCGAGATTGCCACGCCAGCACACGCAGCCGACGTACGAGTCGATGCAGCCAGCTGAAGGCGGCGTTGCCGATAAGACTCTGCGGCCGGCTTTCGGGCGAACGGTTGCCAAACAACCAGCGCCAGATTACGACACCAACGACCAGGCTTGCGAGCCATGAACGGTTCCCAACCAGCTTGGCTAGACTACCTGCGGAAAACAGCTGCCGGGCATCCATCGATAGCTTCTGTGCGCGTCGATCCAGTCGCCGGCGCGAGCGGGCGATTCGAGTGCGAAGCTGCTGCGTCTGGTTTTCCACTTGGGAGAGCATGATGGATGACCGGTCCTGATATCTGCGGGCATGTCAAACTGACGACGGATCCATGCCGGCCCGTCCGGTGACCAACGGCAGCGAGGCGATGGAACTCGATGTCTTTGCAGCCGGGCGAGTCAAGGGGGACTTCAAAAGGTTATGCCTTCCGACAGCATACGGGCTTTGTTCCACCTGATCGGCCGGTACGCGATGTCTGGTCAGCGACGGCCGGAACGCCCCAACAGAAACCCGAGGACTCCGGACACCACAATTCCGGCGGCCGGATGACGCCGCACAAACTCCAGCGTGCCGTCCCATAGGTTACCGATGGTCACCGTCGTGGAGCGTGTTATTCGCTCCGCCACGCGCTCACATGAACGTTCATAATCCTGCTCCGCGCGTTGCAGCGTTTCGCGGGCCTGCTGAACCACAGCCGCCGCGGCTTGCACTTCGTCGTCACAAGAACCCGTCTCTGTCGAGCGATCACGATCCGAATGGCGTTTCTTGGACACTCTTGGTCCTTCCCTCTTCAGCGTCTCTTCCTGCCGGCGGATAATGCCGCCTGTAGAGCGTAGCTTACGGCAATTCGTTGGATGCGTCATCGGCCGGTTGCCGACCGTGTGAGATCGGAATTGTCCACCGCCAGCGGCCGAACGACTCCCACAACCGTCGCGGTCGCTACAGACGGACGCCTTTGACACCCGACGGCGGCCATGCTTGCCGCCGCGTGAACGTTGAACGTCGAACATCTGTACGGTCGCCGCTTCCTGAGGGTGACGCGAATGCCGGGGACATGCGATATGTTGCGAGGCAAAGAGAAGCTCGAACATCGAACTTTGAACGTCCAACGTCGAATGAAAACCGGGAACACTCTGTAGCGTCAGGTTGCACGGTAGCGCCAGCGAGCGCCGCTCCCCCGCACGCCACTCCCGACTGCCACCGTGATTTCTGGTCCCCTGGTCCCCCTCTATTCGACGTTCGAAGTTGGACGGTCAACGTTCACCAGCCGCCAGAAGGTAATCCCGGCGGGCGGTTCGCTAGAATTCGTAAGCCACACCACCGAGCACGACGATCACGTTTTCTTCGATGGCCAGGTACTTGGTGACGTCTTTGCCGAATCGCGTGTTCAGATTGAAGTACTCTTCACTGAATCGCTTGATCTTCTGCACTTTCTTCAGCTGGTCGTTTGTCAGTGCCGAGTCTTCCCAGCGGTTATGGCGCCAGAAGAACGTCTTCTTGCCGGCGTTCAACACCGTGCGGACCAGCACGGGAGCTTCGTCGGACGGACCGGAAATCGCCGCGCCTGCGCCGCCAACCATACCGGGCATGCCACCACTTCTTCCACGACTCCTCGCGACACCCGACTGTCGGCCAGCGGCCAATCGCGATGGGCCTGGATCAGCTGCTCCGGGGTAGCCGCCACCGCTACTCATGCCCGGGTAGCCCATGCCGGCACCCATGCCGCTCAGATCCGCGTCGGCGGCAATTCCCGGAGCGTAACCGGAAGCTGGAGCTTGTCTGACTCGTTGCAGGTCGTTTTTCATGAGCCGCTGGCCAAACGCCGAGGCGCCGCTTTCCAGTTGCAGGGCGTCGAGTGCAAAACCGGTCCGCGCCTGATTGGAAGCGAGATCACGGACATTCGCCGTTTCATCCGCCAGGAACGAAGTATAGGGGGTCAGGATCCCGTGCCTGGTTGCCAACGCCACCAGTTCGTTGACCAGCTCCTGGTTCTTGCCGTGCAGATCGATCTCATCGATGATCTCGCCCACGCGTCGCAACGCCCAAAGTTTCTCGACAAAGGCCTGTGAGTCGTCACTCGAATGCTCCACTAACCGGGCCGGAAAGTCAAACGACTGTTCCGTCTGGTCGACCTTGCCGCGGACGGTGACCTTGGCCTCGCCTGGCTGCTTGTAACGTCCGACCACGACCAGTTGGTCGCCAGCAAACAAGTCGAACGCACCCGCCGGATAGATGCGACTGATCGGAGAACCTCTGTCGGCAGGAAAGTTTTCCAGGTCAAACTCGATGGCGACGTTGACCATCGCGGGTGCGCCAATACGCTGGTAGAGCTGCGCCACGTGGGCTTCAATGTCTTCGTTGGGACGCACATACTGACTTTGACCGAAACAGGCACGCGTCAGCTTGTCCAGCAGCAAGCTATTGACATCGTAACCTACGCCAAACGTGAAAACCCGCGCGCGCACCTTGTTCGCTTCACGCGTGTTGTCGACAATCTGCGCCTCACGCCGCTCGCCGGCGGTCGGGAGTCCATCAGTCAGAAATACGATGTAGGCGGGACGCCGGTCGTCTTGCAGTTGAGCCATAGCCACCTGCAATGCACCGTCGATATTTGTACTGCCACCAGCGTAGATTCCTTCGACGTAGCCTTTCGCTTCCCCCCGCGTTCGATCGTCGTAACGCTGCAACTCGGGCTGGAAACTCTCGACACGACTGTCGTAAGCAATGATGTTGAACAGGTCCCCTTCATTCAGGTTGTCCAATACGAAATTCAAAGCACCTTTCGCCTGCTCAATCTTCTTGCCGCTCATGCTTCCCGATCGATCAACAACAAACAGGACCGTTTTGGGCAGTGGTTTGTCACCACTCCGTTTGATGTCGGGGCTGACTAACAGCAGGAAGTAACCCTCGTCGTTCTCGTCCGGACGATAGCTCAGAACGCTGGCCGCAACCTGCTGATCGCCGACATCGTACATCAGTCGGAAATCGGTTGTCGGCACCTCGTTCTTCGAAGTGAAACGTGATTCGGGCACTCTTGTCGCTCGGCCGCTTCACTTCGATCGAATGGGTCGGGCTATAGATGTTTCTTGATGGAAACATTGCTTTGAATCGTGGCATCCACCGAAACCTTCTCGACCGGATGGGACGTATATTTTGCCGTGCTCAACGGGAAAAACCACTCAGTCAGACCCTGTGTCTTGCGGCAAATCTGGCTGTATCGAAGCGTTACCGTGCGCTTGACGCCCGGTGGTACGGGAAAGACACTCGTTTTGAGCATCCCGGTTCCCATCCATTCGAGCAGTGCTGGATCCTGGTTGCGACGAATGTGGCCCTCATAGATGCGACGTGCTTCGTCCGCATTGAGCAATTTGGCGTCGTACTCCTTGCCGTCCACCATAAAGGTCATCTGGTCCACCGCGCCGTCGTACGGAAGCGGAAAAATAAACGAAACCTCCATCTGACGACTGCCCGTATTGACGAATGACTGCGAGACCTGCACCTTCGCCACCTGACCGATGACAGTCGCGTGAACGTCCAGTTCCTGGATCTTGTATGATTGCGGTGGCTCAGGCCGCGGGCGAGGGATGGGGCGCGGGTGCGGCCAGATGTGCGGCCGCGGGAGCCGGAAATGGTGGTCCGGACGATCGTCGACCAGCAGCCCCTGAGCGCACAGCAGCGACGGAATCAAGGTCATCACAATGGCCAACAGGCATGATAGAGATCGAGACATCGGATTTCTCCCCCTCAGGCGGCCGGGCCGCAAACAACTGGCAAACGCGCCCACACTCGGGCCACTCCTCTCTTACGACGACCTATCCGTCTGGAAAGTTCCCGCTGCGCGATCCCCGGAGGCGGAAACCGGTCGTCTCCCTCCAAAATCTCCGCCGTGATGCGGCTTCCGCCTGCTGACGAACGCGAGAATTCGCCGCTCGATCGGTTGCCGGGTTCAAGACTGTCGAGGATTTGGGTTGCCGAGGTTTTGGTGGAATGGGCAAACTGCAAAAGCGGCTTGGTAGTGGCAAGCTGATCTTGCTGTGAAGCAGGATTTCGACGACACTACTGCCCCTTTTCCGGGATGAATCGTACCTTGAGTGAGACTCTGGTCGCTGTTCCGGGCAGCCAATCGTCGGTCGTCAAGGCACGAGGATGCGGGGACTTGTTGACCAACCAGTGCGACACGCAGAGCGTGGCAGGCAAAAAAATGCGTTCCGTCAGAACTCGCTGGATTCTGTTGATCATGGGCGTCGCTCTACTGGGCGACGTCATCGGATGTGGGTGGCATCAGGGGCTCCACAGTATGGATCCTTCCGTTGCCCAGGCAGGCGCTAGCTCAGAATCCGATGTACGTGCCGTTGAGCGATCGGGAGTTTCTGTGGAATCAGCTGGTCGACACGTTGGACGACTATTTCGACATTCAGCGTGAGGAGCGAGTCCGCCTGGTGGGTGGCGTGTTGACCGAGGGACAAATTGAGACGCTTCCGCAGCCAGGTGCTACGATGTTGGAGCCTTGGCGGAAGGACTCGTCCCCGGGCTTCGAAAGACGCTATGCCACGTTGCAGTCCATACGCCGACGGGCGATAGTGCATGTGCGACCGCAAGCAGACGGCGGCTATCTTGTTGATGTGGCCGTCTACAAGGAACTGGAAGATTTGAGTCAGCCGGAATACTCCACCGTAAACATCGAGTCGCTGCGGCACGATGGAACTCTGGTGCGTCCCGATAGTGATGTTTATGTGGGAGCGGCGACGCTCGGTTGGATACCGGTGGGGCGCGACATCACGTTGGAGCAGCGGATCCTGACCGAGCTGCGCGGCCGGTTGGGTGTGGTCATCGCGGGATGACATGCCTCCTCAGGACGCGGCAGGTTGATCAGGTGTCGCGTGGGGCGGCGTGGCCGGCAAGTGGCTGGGCACACCCAAAATGGCTTTCGGTGCGGGGGCCTGCGTCGTGACCGCCTGCGGCAGCATGATGGTGAACGCGGTACCTTTTCCCACCGTACTCTGGACGCGGATACGTCCTCGATGCGCCTCGACGATGTTGCGGCAACGACGACAAGTCCCAGCCCAGTGCCTCCTTTGCCCGTTTCGTCCGGACCGTCCTTGGTGCTGAAGAACGGATCGAAGATACGCGGCAGCTTGTCCGCCGGTATGCCGCCATCCATTGTCTCGGACCAAGCAGCACCACCATGTCGTGCTGTCGGCATCATGGTCCAGCTTGATCAGCAACGCGACCGCCTTGCGGCATGGCTTGACGCGCGTTGATCAGCAGATTCAGCAGGATCTGTTGGATCTGATTGGCGTTGACCAACGCCTCGGGAGCGTTGGCCGATTTGCTCTGTCGACCTTGATGCGGTACTTGTTCAATTCCCGTTCCAGCAGACACCAGCGCGTCGTCGATCAGCTGTGAGCAGGTCGGTTGGTTCGAACGCGTCGGATGCGATTGCGAGCCACACCCAGGATCGAGTTGGTGATGCGCGCGGCCTTCTGGCTGGCGGCCAGGATCTTGTCGAGCGCCTTGTCGCGCGTGGCGTCATCGCGGCATCGCATCCCCATCTTGGCGTAATTGATGATCGTCATCAGCACGTTGTTGAACTCGTGCGTGGTGGTGCTGACCAGTTCGCCGAGCGATGTGAGTTTCTGCGCATGCTGCAGCTGCTGAGTCAGGATTTCGACCTGCTGCTCGAGCGATGGATGGTCCGTGCTGCCAGTTCGACATTTGCGAGAATCCCTTTCCACCACGGAGCCAAGCACGGCGAGTCGCGGAGCCAGCCAGCGGTGTTCCCATCTTCACTCGCTTGCCGCATTCGGTGTGACTGTAACGTCTTGCCCTGCGGCCGTGGGTTAACTTGTTGTAGGGCTATTTGGTTAGCTCTATATTGACGTATCGGAGAACCGAACTGGGCAACTGAAACCGAAGCCGCTATAATCCGCCCGACTGGAACTGGTAACAGCCACGGATTTAAGGCGAATTGGGGGAGCTGGGATGCACACGGTCGAATTGTTGGAAGAAGCCTGTGAGGTTGGCGTGAGCAGCTGGGCTACAAAACCCGCCAAGAATGGCTGGGTGGAAATGGGGGCGGAGCCTGCGAATTTGCGGGCCAGAAATGGATCTTTATCGACCTGGCACTCAACGCCATCGAGCAGCTCGAGCAGGTGACCGAGGCGTTGCGGCAATGATCCTGGCATCTATCTCGTGGATCGTCTCGCTCACCCATGCAGCAGCTGTTGGGAATCCGCCGGGCGGCGTGAGGAGGTGATGAGGTGAGGTGGGACGTGGCAAGCTCGGCTCGGAGTCGGCGTTACGCAGCAGTAATGCAGTAGAGCGTGCTGTGGGCACGCACGCTTACTGGCGATAGAGGCCGTTTGTTTCGATATACTTTTCGACGGCGCGCGGCGTGCGATAGCGAATGCTCTGACCGTGAGCCACTCGTTGCCGCAGGTCGGTACTGGCCAAGTTCGATGATGGGCATCGTCACCTGGCAGGCCTTCAACAGCGCCAGCCGCTCGGCGTCGACCAGGTGACTCAACGACGTCCAGGATGGTTCAGGCGACCCAGCGCGGCGAACCACGACGGGCACCGCCAAGCTCGCAAATGCGTCGCGGCTGCGCCAATGCGGCAGATCTTCCAGCGAATCGGCTCCCATCAGGAAGAACAGTTCGCAGTGCGGCAGTTGTTGGTGAATGGTCGTCGAGCGTTTCGACGGTGTAGCTGACACCTCCGCGATCGATTTCCAGGGTACTGACACGCAGCGCCCGGTGACCACCAATCGCCAGCCGCAGCATCTCGACGCGATGTCGTGCAGCTGGTTGGTCTGGCGTTGCAGCTTGTGGGGCGCAGACGCGGCCGGCAGCAGCCAGACCTGGTCCAGATGGCATTGTTCGCGGCACGATTCGGCCAGCAGCAGATGCGCGTAGTGCACCGGATCAAAGCTGCCACCGAAAATGCCCAGTCGTCCAGGGGTATCTGTATTCATCACACGCCGCCTGGTTCTGTTGCATGCAAGTACCCATTGCAGGGTTGTGGCATCGACCCGCCGCTTTGCGACCAAGGTAACTGTTTGTGTGGGGGCGTGGGAAGGTGCGATAGGTCGAGTCTGACGGTTGATATGTGGTGTGGGAATGGGGGATCGGTACGCTTGTACCACGGACTTCCAAGTCCGTCGATTGCCAGCCCATACCGAACCGACACCGCGCTGACATTCGTCGGACCCTTCCTTCTTCGTCTGGGCAAATGCGCGACTGCGGGGAAGAGTCAAGGCCGGCATGAGTCACGTAAGGCGTTGGCCTCCAACCACTTGACGGCTCACGCCCCAGGTCCTCGCCTGCCGCACGTGACCGCCCCGTCCGCGAACACCTCGGCTCTGGTAGACTGGTGTCGAGTGTGGAGTTGCCGATACGGAGCGACGCGATGGGGGACTGATGGGCGATCAGCAGCGGGATCTATTCGACAAGCAACCGCCGCCTTGGGAGCTGGACGATCAGCGCGAAGTGTGCGTCGCGGCGGTGGTCTTCTCGGAGTTCCCCTTTGGGCCCTACGACTACGAGGTCCCGGAGAACCTGCGATCGCTCGTGCGGCCGGGTGTGCGGGTGGAAGTGCCGTTGGGTCGAGGCAACCGCAAACGCATCGGATACTGCATCGGAAATCGCCAGTGCGCAAGTCGAATCACGGCGACTCAAACCGATCGGCGAGTGATGGACTCCGGCAAGGCTTGTTATCCGCTTCCATGTTGCGGCTTACGCGTTGGATGGCGGACCACTACCTCTGTCCGCTGGGTCAGGTGCTCGAGGCGGTGGTTCCCTCGGGTGTGCGAGGGTGGGCAGGGACGCGGGAACAGGTCTATTTGCGGGTCCCCACATCGATTACCGCTCGACTCACGCAACTGAAACTTCCCGTGCAAGCAGGCGCCGTGCTTGCAGATGCTGGCCATGTCGCCCCAGGCGATGACGCCGGCCGATTTGGCGCAGGCGGCGACGTTGCACGCAGGCTCCGATCACGGCCTTACGGCGCAAGCAACTGGTTGTGGAAGAAGTGCGTCGCGTGCATCAGGGCATTGGCCAGCAACAGCCGGTGAAGCGCGAAGATCATCTGACGCTCAATGACGACCAACAGCGCGCTCTCGAGCGAATCCTCGCTCCACTGCGTGACAGCCGTCACGAGACGATTGTGATCCATGGGGTGACGGGCAGCGGGAAGACGGAAGTCTATATTCGGGCGATCGACGAGGTGATTCAGTACGGTCGTCAGGCGATTGTCTTGGTACCGGAGATCAGCCTGACCCCGCAGACGCGTACCCGTTTTCAATCGCGTTTCGACCGCGTGGCGGTGTTGCACAGTCACTTGACACCTCCCGAACGGCATTGGCATTGGCAGCAGATTGCCTCGGGCAACGTCCAGGTGGTCGTCGGTGCGCGGAGTGCCGTTTTTGCTCCCACACCCCATCTCGGCTTGATCGTGATCGACGAGGAGCATGACGCCTCGTTCAAGCAGGACAACGCGCCGCGCTATCATGCGCGCGATGTGGCGTTGCAGCGAGCGCGCGATGGAACATGTACCGGTGGTACTTGGTTCTGCCACTCCGTCGTTGGACAGCTGGTACGAGGCGCAACAAGGGCAACTA
This sequence comes from uncultured Planctomycetota bacterium, assembly GCA_963700575.1. Classification (GTDB taxonomy): domain Bacteria; phylum Planctomycetota; class Planctomycetia; order Pirellulales; family Pirellulaceae; genus JAJRVM01. The sequence goes on from CAVOYC010000029.1 coordinate 199,665, forward strand.
TGCTACTGGTCGAGATGCCGCGTCGCGTTTCCTTCCTGCCGTTGCCCGATGTGTCGACCGTTGATCTGCGCACGCAGGCGCCAGGGTCGGCGCCGACGCGGGGCGATCAGCCAGCCGCTGTATCAAGCGATCCAGGAGGCATTGCGCGATGGTGGGCAAGTGATCCTGCTGTTGAATCGACGCGGTTACTCGACCACGATCCAGTGTCCCGATTGCGGCCATGTGGTGAAGTGTCCCGACTGTGACATTACGTTGACGCACCATCGCGAAGGTGAGAAGGCGGCGTGCCACTATTGCGAGTACGTGATTCCTGCCCCCCCCAAGTGTCCGGAGTGTGGCTTTGATGCCATTCGCTATTCCGGGATGGGGACGCAGAAACTGGAAGCGGAGATCCATGCCCGGTTTCCCGACGTGCCCTGCCTGCGGATGGACAGCGATTCCATGGCCAAGCCGGGCAGCCACGAACAGGCGCTGGACCGGTTTCGCTCCGGCGAGGTGAAGATCCTGGTCGGCACGCAGATGATCGCCAAAGGCTTGGATTTCCCGAACGTCACGTTGGTCGGTGTGATCAATGCCGACACGGCGCTGCATTTTCCCGATTTTCGCGCGGCTGAACGAACGTTTCAATTGGTGACTCAGGTGGCGGGTCGTACCGGGCGCGGCGAACGCGGCGGGCGGGTGGTGGTGCAGACCTACAGTCCGGATCATCCGGCGATTCTCGCGGCGCAGCGGCACGACTACATCATGTTTGCCAACCAGGAATTGCCGGTGCGGCGCGAGTTTGGCTATCCGCCCTGCTGGCAATGGTCCGAATCGTGGTGCGTGGGCCGGTCGAAGCGACGGTGGAGCAGTTCGCTGGCGCATCTGGTCGAGCCTGCTCCGGCAAGAGGCGGACAGGATCGCGGTCACGCCCCGCATCCTAGGGCCCGTGGCGGCACCGATTCCACGACTGCGCGGCCATTTTCGCTTTCACGTGCTGCTCTATCATGCCCAACACGCGGTTTTGCTGGCCATCGTACGGCAGGCCACCAGTGCGCTCAATTCACCCGCAGGTGTCATCTGGACCGTCGATGTCGATCCGCTCGACATGCTCTGACACGCTCTTCACCGCGTGTGCCAGTCGCGGAACAGAAAGCTGCTCTGGTTCCAGATCCCCACTGCCCGTAGAATACGGGCGGTCGTTTCTCGCTCAATTCCGGTCCTTGTTTGTCGCGGCACATCGCTCACATGAGTTATCGCTCCATCAAACGCGTACTCGGTGAAACCAGCCTGGAACGCAAGTGTCGCTTGCTCTTCGGCGCCTGTCTGCTGTTGCTCATCGGTGGCGCGTTCTGGGGAATTGATCGGATCGCCAGCCGGCTGGTGATGACGACCACCAGAAATCACGGACATGATCTGGTGGATATCATCATGATCAAAGTCCATTCTCTGCGGTTCAAAACGGAGACACGCGGCAGCGGTGAAGAGTCGAGCAGGACTCCGGAAGATGAAATGCGGCGGGAGTGGTTGCAGGAAATCATCGTCGATTTTGAGGAGAGCCAGGACTACCAGTACGAAATCGTGTCATTAGTGCGCAATTACGACTTGAACTATGTGACGCCCGTCGAGCCGCGCGATCAGCGGGAACGTGAAGTTTTGGTGGAGTTGGAAAAGAAGCTGCAGCAGCAACACGAGCAGTTAGCGGAAGAGAAGCAGCCGGCCAATACCGAACTGACTCCCGAGCAAGCGCTGGGCGAACGGAAGAGCGTGTGGTACGTCCCGTGTATGAAGAGCGGCGCCCGGAAGAGGGAGGGGAAGAATACCACTATTTTGAACCGGTGAACTTCAAGAAGACATGCCTGTTCTGCCATACGAAAAGGGTGGAACTGGGGGCGATTTCTGCTGCGGAGATCGGCGAATCGTATGCCGAAGAGCCACCCATGTTGGCAGTCAAGGTCATACTCCCCTACAAGGAAACGGCCGAGGCCATCAGTCACACGCGGGCTATTCTGATTGCGGTGGCGATTCTCACCGTGTTCCTGGCGATGATCACGCTCTACCTGATTGTGCGGTACGTCATCGTCAAGCCACTGCAGCATTTGCGCAATGTCAGTGATGAGGTGAGTCGCGGCAAGTTGGAAGTGCGAGCGGAGATCTACACGAACGACGAATTCGAGGATTTGGCACATTCGTTCAACCGCATGTTGCGCCACCTGACCGACGCTCAGTCGGAGCTGCGTCGCGTAAACGCCGATCTGGACGGCAAAGTGGACGAACTAGCTCAACTGAACATGCGGCTGTATGAGATGAATCGCTTGAAGGATGACTTCCTGGCGAACATGAGTCACGAGCTGCGAACGCCGCTCAACAGTATCATCGGGTTTTCGGAGGTGCTGCAAGGTATCGAAGCGCTGAGCGACAAACAGAAACGATACGCGGGAAATATCCAAAAGTCGGGGCGCGTCTTGTTGGAAATGATTAACGATATTCTCGATCTGGCCAAGATGGAGGCCGGCAAGATGGAGATCCGGCCGTCGGAGTTCCGCATCGACATTCTGATCCAGGCACAGTGTGATATGGTTCGTTCGCTGGCGGAAGACAAGAATATCGACCTGGTGGTGAATGTGAATCGGAGTTTGCCGGCCGTCTATCAAGACCAGTCAAAACTGCAACAGATCCTGACGAACCTGTTGTCAAATGCCATCAAGTTTACTCCCGAAGGGGGGCGTATCGAGGTGACCGCCGACCATGATAACGATGGGCGACTGGTGCTGACCGTCGCCGACACGGGCGTGGGAATCGCCGCCGAAGATCGCGACATTATCTTCGAGAAGTTCCGCCAGAGTAGCACGATCCTGGGGGAGGACGGCTTGACGCGCGAATACTCCGGAACCGGGCTGGGGCTCTCGATTCTCAAAGAGTTGTGCAAGCTGTTGCGCGGTGAAATCAGCTTTGAAAGCGAACTCGGTCAGGGAAGCACATTCCAAGTCGTTTTGCCCTGGGTGTCGGCCGATCGATCGCCGCGTGAGAGTGCTTTGAATGTGCAGCTGCACGACATGGCGGCACCCAAAGCAGATGAGTTCACCGGGCGCGCTGGTTCTGGCACGCACCCTTCGGGACTCATCTCCGACGACTCGGCAACCGCCGCTTCGCACACCAACTCATCACCCCCCGGTTCGTGATACCGGGGAGGCGGAACGGATGTCTTGGCGTGTGGAAGAAACCTGCACACCGCTGTGTCCCCTCTTCACAACCTTCCCTGCTTCATGGCTTTTCACGGTAAGGATCGATGAATCAAGACGAGAGACAGGCCAGCGTGTATCTGTTTACCGACGGCGCTTGCAGCGGTAACCCGGGACCGGGAGGGTGGGCCTTCATCCTGCGCCACTTGCGAACCGGCAAGGAAAAAATCGATTCGGGCGGCGAGGAGAATACGACCAACAATCGCATGGAACTGATGGCCGTGATTCGAGGACTGGAGGCGCTCCGGCGTCCCTGTCACGTCGAGTTGTTTACGGACAGCGTCTATGTTGGAAAAGGACTCAAGGAGTGGATGCCCAAGTGGAAGCAGAACGACTGGCAACGCCGTGAGGGAAAACGGTGGGTGCCGGTCAAAAACGAAGAACTCTGGCGTCAACTGGACCAACTGGCCCAGCGGCATCGCATCAAGTACACGCGCGTGGCCGGACACAGCGGTCATCCCGAGAACGAAAAATGCGATGAACTGGCGGTCGCGGCCTGCGAACAGATCAAGCTGCGGTGAGCAGCGCCCTCACTTCAGGTCGCTGATCGCGTGCGCAATCTCGCGGCGTCGCTGTTCGATCGGCGCGGGATCGGTTGTGAAGGTGGTCATGTCCGAGGTGATTTCCGCGGGGACCGTTAACAGCTCACGGTACTTCGCTTGCTGCTCGTCCGTCAGTTGGGCCGCCCGCGTCTCCAGCAATCGCCGCAAGAGGGCCAGGTATTCGTAGTCCTCGATCCCGTCCCGCAACATTTCCAGCCTCACACTTTCGACGGGCCCTTCGAATACCGGCGAAGTCGGTCTCCCGTCGCTGGCTGCTTCGGGAGGGTAGAGAAACCGGCCGTCACCGTTCCCCCACGCGCGGCGCGTGCCTTGAGGCGTGCTATAGCCGCTCACCCAGCCCATGGGATCCTCGTACGGGTCCTGCGGATGTTCACGATCGGGATAGGCCGCGGAAGAGGTCCAGTAGTTGGTCTGCCACACCAGTATTCCGACAATCTTCCGCTGCCAGGTTTGCCACAACCAGACGCGCATTTCGGTGCCTGGATGATCGATAAACAGCGTACAATACGGTGTCTTTGGGCCCGTGCAAACATACCACCAGAACTCGTCCCCCGCCGTTCGCCGCGGTTCGGCTGACGTCTGTTCGTAGGACGAAGATACGGGGCACCAGATATTAGGGCCGCCCACCAGCGCGGGCTCCACTTGCTCAGTCAGCATGCGATTGACGTCGGGTGCCCAGCGTTTGAGTTTGGCGAAGCCGTTACTGACGAACGCGTAGTCCTTGGGATCTGGTTCGTCAAACCAGTATACAAACGCCTCATCCAGCCAACCCTTTTCTCGCAAGTGGGATTCAAGTTGCCCCAGATACGCCTGCATCGCTCCCTGGTATTGGGGCGTGTTCTCGGCGTAGCCGAGCAATTGCGGTTCGGAGCGTTGGTGGAACGTACCGCCACCCAATCCAGGGACGTTCAACCGAAAGGTGTTAAAGCTCAGCTGGTCGATCGCGCAGCGTCATGGCCTGGTCCCAGCGAGTGAAATCGAATTCGGGCGTCGGAGTCGGTTGTTGCTCGGATTCGAATCCGCCACCGGTAATGAGCTGATCACCAGTGGTTTGATCGATGAGCGACACGTCGTCGTACCAGACCGTTCCCGTGGGCAGCCCCTCTTCTCGCCAGGTGGTGGCGCGCAGGTGAATCTGCAGGCTTCGGGCGCCTTCTGGAAACCGATCCAAGATCCGCTCGAATGGTTGCCACTGGGGGCCACCTTCCAGGGGTATGTCATTGTTGCGACCTGACATCCAGTGCCCGGCGGCATCATAGTGCTGTAGCGTGACAAGGAAGCGATGCCCCGCCTGTCTCGTGCGGTGCCAGAAGCTGAGTTTGAGTCCTTTGGCGGGGATCGCAACGCGGGGAAGATGCGTTGCCGAGATATTTCCCGTCGTCGAGTCGTCCGTGATTCTCAGGCAAGATTTTCCCGCGTGCGGGCTCTCGACGACGCGGTCGCCCCCCGCCCAGGCAGGGGTGTTCTTCCAGGTGACCTCGATCGGATCGAGCGGGGCAGGCTCATAGGGCGAGATATGGTGATCGGACAGGCAGCGCAGGTACTTGTCGAGCACCTCGCGACGTTGTTGCTCGGTCAACAATCGATGGTACCGCCACACCAAGGAAGTATCGAAGCCAAACGCCGTCTGGCAGGTCATGCGGTCGGGCAATTCGAACCCGAATACTTCGACCTCCAGCGGTGCAGTCGCGCTGCCGCCGTCCGCACTGAGCGTGATCGTTCCCCGATACCGGCCGGGTGGCTGGTTCTTTGGAACGCGGACGCGGATCCAGAGTGGAGCATTGCGGTTGGCCGGCAGATCGATGGCCTCAACGAGAGGTGTTAGAGGATCGGGCCAGAGTCCGACCGTGGATGACGCGTCGGTAGGCTCGGAAACGTTCACGTAACGGACGCGCAGCACGTTCACTTGTGATGCCTCAATGCGCTCGCCACCAGGACCTCGCAGATCACTGATCGAGGCGCTCAGGTTTCGCATTTGCTGGCGGGGACGAAGTACCAGTTGTGCTGCCTCCGCTTCGTTCGCCGCAGCGCGGATGATCATCGCCGCGCTTCTTTCAGCCGGGACCGGACGATGCGCGCTGACTTTCCATCCTGACGAGCACCACCAGAGTCCCAGGGATTCGTTCGAATCGGGTAGCGACTGGCCGTAATGCGCGGCGTGGAGGGGGGGAACCTCGATGGTTGTGACTGCCTCAAAAGAAGCGTCGCCCGAGATGGTTACGGCCAGGCGACGTGAGCCGACTTTCCGCAGTTCGTAAGGGAGCGAGAGATCCACGGCTTGTTCGTCCGCCGTGCCCAGCGTAATCGCTTGGCGCGACGCTGCGCGAGTCGGCGACGATGGCGCCGAATCGGAGAGAGACGACACAGACGCATCCGCCTCGAGTGTCAACGGGCCGTTGGATCGGTTCTGCAATTGCAGTTGCACCAGGTTGCGCCCCCGGGGATCGCGTCTCCAATGCCGCGGATGGCCACCTCAAGCTTCGGATCATCGTGCGTGACAGCCACAAAGTTGGTGGTTCCCACGAGGTCAACAGTATCACCATCCAAAGCGGCTTCGTAACGATAGGCATTCAACTGCAGCGCCGGTGGGGAGTTCTGCCCGTCTTTCTGTCGAGCGGAGAAGCGGACCCACAGCTTCGTCCGGCCGGCAGCAGGCCGCGCGGCACCGGAAAAGACCCAGAGCCGGACTGCTTCACGGTGCCCAACTCTTCCCACCGCTCGCCGTCCAGGCCAACCTCCACCAAAAGTTCACCGTGCTGATACCAACCGATCTCGGCACTCACCGTCGCCTCGCGTTGCACGCGACCGATCCGATGACGATAGACAATCACACTCTGCGGAGAGGACAGCACCCAGCGATTCGAATTGAAGTGGCAATGTTGCCACGCCAAGGTCCGTGCCTGGTTGGCCGACGCCTGTCGCAGCGGAGCGCTAAACGTGTACCCGCCGCTCGTGATGATCTCGCCCTCGCCGAGTTCGATCTCTCCCAAAGATCGATAGACTGGCATCACGCGGTCAAGTCGCACATTGTCGAAAGCAACCTGCCCCGGTACTTCCCATTGACCAAAACGCAGACGCAGCTCGTCGCGATTGGGAGCGCGCGGCGTCACGAAGAACGACTCGCATAACGTCCAATTCGGGCCCAGGGAATCAAGGTCGCGATTGCAGAACAACGGTCCGCTGACCGGCAATCCTCCGCTTCCCTGGACTCTTCGTGCCTGGAACTGCAGACGATAGACCGTGTTGGGGTCCAATGGCAGTGACTGGGATGTCCAACTGTTGTCCGACTTGCCATCGCCGGTGACGGAGATCGCTCGACGGCCCGAGACGCCGGGAGAGATCAGGCCCCCTTGACCTCGATTGAGCGTCCAGCCGGTGGGAGTCTCGTCCCCGTCTTCAAACGACGCGTTCGGGACGGGGACGTTGGCATACGCAATGGCCTCAAAACTCAGTGCAAGAATACTTACTTGGAGCAGTCGATGGAGAGTCATGGCAGGTACTCGTACGCAGGTTGGATGAAAGGCAAGTTAAGTCATGTGTGCGGGTCAGCGGGTCTGCAGAAGGATGCCACGGTGTTCATTCTATCAACTTGCGGTAGTTCCGTGAGCAACGGGGAGTCGCCGGTTTTCGGTGACACGATTTGCTCCTGCGGCGTCAGGGACCCCGCCTGTTCGGGGCTAGAGCCCGCACCTGTTTAACCGCAATTCCCGGAGCACCAATCGGGAGACCGCTGTGAATTTGCGGGAACTCTGTCTGCCGATTGGTGCGCAGGGATGCGCACTGCGGATGGGAAGGCTGAAGCATCCCTGCACGTTCTAATACGAATGTGCTCGTACTGTGGGGGCTGATCGGTTGTATGAGCCTCGTGCTCTAGCGCGAGGTCACCGTGGCAGATGGTGCTCGTGAGGAGTCCCGTTTGACGGTGCTTTTCGCGGTGAGGCTTGATCCACGCTGCGTAGGTCGGGACACATGTTTTTTCAGGTTATCACTCGAGCAGGTTCCCTGTCGATGTGCCATCCATTACAGCATCTCGCCGAAACATCGCCGCCAGTTGGTGGCAAGCCATCATTCAGCGCGAACGGTCCTCGTCGAGAGGCTCAAGCCACAGCAGCGAGAAGCCCCGTGGAACGGGACTACCGGTACAAGCCAGTTCTCAGACCCCGTGCTGAAGCACGGGGCTAACACCAATACCGTTTAACGAAGCGCTGCCAGATAGGTTTGCGATACGCGTTGTTGTGCCAGCATGGTCGTGCTGTCGCCATATCTGCTTTGCCGGTTCTCACTCTTGACGCCATTACGTACAATGGGCGGTGGCGACGCGAGTGGGCATCTATGTGTTACTCTCGCGAAAAGGGGCGCATGGGAACCGGGGAAAAATAACTTCCAGATTTGCTAGTCCCTCACCCTACCCTCTCCCCAAAGGGGCGAGGGAACTAGGTGAAGTTATTTTTCCCCCGATCCATAGTCACTTGCGCACCCAGGAGGCTAATGAACATGAGCACGGAGAGCAAACAGGAGAGGGTGGGAGAGCGGCTGAAGAAACCGGTTCAATTCTTGAAAGGGGTCGGTGCTCGGCTGGCACCCCTCCTGAATCGGCTGGGCTTGAAAACAGCTCGCGATGTGCTCTTTTATTTCCCGCGCACCTATGAAGATCTCACCCACATCAGTCCCATTGACTCGATCGATGGCAGCGGACAGGTTTCTGTCTGCGCCGCCGTGGAGGAAGTTGAGTTGCGTGATCTGTCGGGTGGCCGTTCGGTACTTGCCGCTCTGCTGCGCGACGATACGGCTCCCATACGAGCGGTCTGGTTCAATCAGCCCTTCATGCGTGAGAAGCTGGTTCGCGGCAGGCGAGTCATGTTGTCCGGCACGCCCAAGCGCCGCGGGATCTGTTGGGAAATCTCGCATCCGCGGGTAGTGCCGCTGGGTGAAGACGAACAGCCGCCGCGCGGTGAAATGTTGTCGGTCTATCCTGCGACGGAAGGGCTGAACCAGTCACGCTTGCGACACATCACACGGTACGTCGTGGAAGAGTTCGCGGACGAGATCGAAGAGGTTTTTCCCCCGTCCTTTCTCGCGAGCCATGACCTGTTGCCGATCGGCGAAGCACTGCGACTGATTCATCGGCCGACCAGTCCGGCGGACGTGGCGCAAGCTCGTCGGCGATTCGTCTATCAGGAATTGCTCGTCCTGCAGTTGGCGTTGGCACTTCGGAGATGGAATCTACAGCATTCGAACCAGGCACCGGCTCTGCCGGCAACCGCCAAGATCGACGCGCGCATCCGGCGGCTGTTTCCGTTCGAACTGACGGATGATCAGCAGCAGGCGATTCACGAAATCGCGTGCGACATGGGCAGGCAGATACCCATGAATCGATTGCTGCAGGGCGAGGTGGGTAGCGGCAAGACGGTTGTGGCCGAGTACGCCATGCTGCTGGCGGTGGCACACGGGTGTCAAGGCGTGCTGATGGCGCCGACAGAAGTCCTGGCGCGCCAACATCTCAGGACACTTAACCAGGACTTGCACCAGAGTCGCGTGCGGATCGAGTTGTTGACCGGTTCGCTTACGGCATCGCAGCGCAAGAAGATGCTCGAATCGGTCCAAGCGGGTGAAGTCGACCTGCTGATCGGCACTCAGGCGCTGCTGCACGAAGAGTTACCGTTCCCGCGTTTGGGATTGGTGGTGATTGATGAGCAACACAAATTCGGCGTCAGGCAGCGGGCAACATTACGGGGGGTGGGCGAGGATCCGCATTATCTGGTCATGACTGCGACTCCGATCCCGCGCACGGTAACCATGTCGTTGTTCGGTGACCTGGACGTCTCGACGCTGCGACAATCGCCGCCTGGTCGTCAGAATGTTCACACGTATCTGGGCAGCGCTGATCAGCGCGAGCAGTGGTGGGAATTCTTTCGTAGCAAGTTGCGTGAAGGTCGGCAGGGTTATGTGATCACGCCTCGCGTGGAGGACAGTGAGTCGCACGATATAGCGAGTGTTGAGGAAGAATACGAGCGTTTGACAAACGGGCCTTTGGAAGCGTTTCGCGTCAACTTGATCCATGGCCGCATGTCGTCGGCCGAAAAAGAAGCCGTCATGGACTCGTTCCGCGGCGGCTGGACCCAGGTGCTTGTCGCCACGTCGGTGATCGAAGTCGGAATTGACGTGCCCAACGCAACGTTGATGACCATCGAGGATGGCGAGCGATTTGGTTTGGCGCAGTTGCATCAGCTTCGCGGCCGCGTACGACGTGGAAAATTCCCGGGCTATGTCTGCGTCTTTGCCACACCGGCCAACCCGGTCGCTCAAGAACGGCTCGACGCCCTGGTTCGTTCCACGGATGGTTTCGAATTGGCCGAGATCGATTTCTCGCTCCGCGGGCCAGGCGACCTGTTTGGAACCCGCCAGCACGGCATGCCTCCTCTTCGCATTGCCGACCTGCAGCGCGATTCCGCCATGCTGGAAGAAGCGCGCAGGATGCTTTGAGGATGATTTCCGGCACTGATGCACCGTTCTTCCAGAGCGAATTCGCATTGCTCCAACACCAGGTGCTCCGCCGCTACGGAGAAGCACTCGATCTGGGTACCGTCGGGTAGGACGAGGCACATTCCGGGCAGGCACGGACGCCTACCCCACCCTGAATGCCGTCTTCACTTCTACCGCAGCGCTTTGTCTGAGATATCTTTGCGGCACCAGGCGCCGGGCCAACGAATGCATTGCACGGCCCTGTAAGCTTGCAGTTTGGCGGCCGAGATGGAATTGCCAACCGCCGTGACGCCCAGCACGCGGCCGCCACTGGTCATGACCTGACCATCGACCAGCCTGGTGCCCGCGTGAAAGACCTTGACGTCGGGCAGTTCCGCGGCGTTGTCCAGTCCGCGAACGGGCAGGCCGGTCTTATACGGACCGGGATAACCCTCGGAGGCCATCACCACGCACACAGCCGGGCGTGGGTCCCACTCCAACGGCGCGATCTCTTCCAGTCGACCATCCACCGTGGCCTCCAGCACCTCGACCAGGTCGCTTTGGAGTCGCATCAGGATCGGCTGGCATTCGGGATCGCCAAACCGCACATTGTATTCGAGCACTTTGGGACCTTGATGAGTCATCATCAAGCCGGCGTACAGTACGCCGCTGAACGGATTACGAGATCGCTTCAGGGCGTGGACGGTGGGCACCAGGACGTGCTCTTCGATCCAGCCCAACGTCTTGTCGTCGACCAGCGGAGCCGGGCAGTATGCGCCCATGCCACCCGTGTTCGGACCTTTGTCGTCATCCCTCGCCGGCTTATGATCTTGAGCCGGAGTGAGTGTGACGATGGTGCGCCCGTCGGTGATTGCCAGTACGCTGGCTTCCTGACCATCGAGGCGTTCTTCGATGATGATCTCGCGCCCCGCGTCTCCAAACTCGCGCTCCACACCAATGCGTTGGATCGCATCCAGAGCCTCTTCACGTTTGTGGCAGACAATCACTCCTTTGCCTGCCGCCAGTCCATCGGCTTTGACCACCAAAGGCACATCCTGCCCCTCGTCTTGGTAGCGATCTGTGATGAATCGCATCGCGCCGGCCGCGTCGCGGAACACATGGAAGTCGGCTGACGGAACGTCGGCGCTGCGCAGCAGGTTCTTGCAGAATACCTTGCTGGCCTCCAGTTGAGCGGCCGCCTTGCTGGGGCCGAAGATCCTCAAGCCGGCGTTCTGAAAGGCATCGACCATACCGTCGGCCAAAGGTGCTTCGGGCCCCACGACCGTCAAGCCAATCTGATTTTGGTTGGCAAACTTGATCAAGCCCCGAAAATCGCTTGCCGGGATCTCCACATTTTCGGCATCTTCCGCCGTGCCCGCGTTACCAGGCGCTACGAAAACCCGATCCACGCGCGGGCTCTGTGCAATTTTCCATGCCAGGGCATGTTCACGGCCACCGTTGCCGACCACCAAGACGTTCATCAGCTTCGTATCCTTCGCTCAAGAGGCGTGTACGGCTCCTGCTCTCACGTCATGACGCCCACGCTGACGGAGCGTTATGCGCTGTGGAGGAAAGGCAACAGGCCAGTCCCCCAAGCAGCTGAATTGTGCTACGAACCCGCCGCGGTGTCCACCGGGGGGGAAGTGGGACGACCGATCGGGGCCACGCTGAGCTGTTGCCGAGTCGGCATTGTGGAACTGATCGCGTTCAACGTGGCGGGCAACAAACGCGGACGTATCGACGAAAATCACGAGTCGTCCTCGTACAGGTAGCCATCGTGGTTCTTGGAGGCGTCAGAAGGAACGTCTCCGGTAAACACAGCGGAATCGCGAAACAGAGAATCCTGTCCGCGGTCGACGACCGATAACAAGCAGAGCTGTACAAACTCATCGAGCGTAAGGCCGCGCTGCCGAGCAGCCAGAACGACCTTGTCACAAAGCTCATCAGGAACTTGGACGGTTATATCGACCATCGTGTACCTCTATTTCTGTTCCGCCCAACAAAAGTCTGTTGCGTCGCCGCCCCGCCAAAGAGGATGACGTTAATCACAAATACATTTTGCCAACTTGGCCGCAACATGCACTGGCTGGAATTCAGCACTCGCTTGGCGAATAATCGAATTGATTTGCGGTTCCCAAAAGCCGCCAGCTGAGTTTCGCGGGCGAAGCTCGCAACGGTGGTTCATCCTCGCAGGACCTCGCAATAGATTCTTGTCTTGTCTCCTGGAGTCCTTCCCTGTCCGATGTCAGAGGCCTGGCAGGGTCACGGACAACACCAATGACCGTTGGACAACTTCCGCGGGGTCTCAGGTCCTAAATGACCGTGCGCGATAGTGAGACACACTCATTGTCAAATCCGAAGCATGAAATCCGAGATCCGAAAAAAATTCGAATGACTTAGGTTTCACCGACCTCGTGTCGGTGGTTTCGGGTTTGACAACTAAGTACCCCACCGACCTCGTGTCGGTGGTTTCGGGTTTGACAACTACCAGGCACTACGTTGAGAAAGTGCGGCCGAGCAAGAAGGTCTCCAACTCGCCGGCACCCCGCCGAGGCCGAATCCGACCGCGGGTTGTTTCGGTCTCGGCTGAGTGCCGATGGAATTCATCAGCTCCGCTCGACCGACCCGTGTTCTAACGGGCCATGGTCGTTTTCAAACAAGCCTTCCACCGGCACCAGGCCGGTGGCGGTCAGTTCCGGATTTGATTCGGATTTGATTCGGATTTCGAATTTCCTCGGTTCTTTGTCGCAGAATCACGCACGGTGATTAAGTCCATGGCACCCTGCTTTCGCAAGACAAATGCCATGTTTGTGGATTGTTATTCGCTTTCCCGTACTAGTTGCTCTGCCTCCTGGCGGAGCTTCTCCAGTCGGGCGGTTGGCTTCCCGGAGCGATTCAATTCCGAGATCCCTTTGTCGAGATGTTTGTGGGCCTCGCCGCCGTTTCCTAATTGCCAATGGGTCATGGCAAAATACAACTGGTCCTCGACATTGGCCTCAGCCCGTTTGATCTTCTCGGTTCGAGCCTCCAGGGACTCTTGCCACAAGCCAGCCCGATAGGCTGCGATACTCAGGGTGTCCCAATTCGCAGGTTCGTTATCTTCCAACTCAACGGCGCGGCGGGCAAGCAACATTGCTTCGTCGGAGTTGCGCTGAGTTTCATTCCCATCAGCAAGAACCCGCGCGGCGCACGATATGCGTCCGAACGGTCCGGACTCAGTTCCATTGCCTTTCGAAAGCATTCGACCGCCTCATCCAGTTGACCCTGGTTTTCGAGCAGAGTACCCAGAGCGGAGTGGGCCGGTACAAAATCCGGTTCCACAGCAATGGCTTTGCGATAACAGTCAATGGCGTCGTTCAGCCGACCGCCGCGCAGCAGCGCTTGAGCCAGGTTGCGGGCGCGAATCGCCCAATCCGGCTGCAACTCAAGGACCTTACGCAAGTTCTGGTCCGCCTCGTCCGTTCTGCCATGGGTTCGCAGGATGAAGCCGAGATTCATGTATGCCCGAGGGTCGTCGGGATCGAGCTCTATGGCCGTCTTGAAACTGGCAATCGCCTCTTCAAGTGATCCGCTGCCATGCAGCGCCAGTCCCAAAGTCACATAAATCTGGGCAGCTCTCTGGTCGCGATCGGATACAGTTAAGTTTAGAGTCAGTTGGGCGGCCTGGCGGTAACAGTCAATCGCCTCGTCGAGTGAGCCCGATAACTGCAGGGCCGCGCCGAGGCCCAGTTGGATTTGCGCGGTCCTCTCGGTACGAACGGTTTGCTCCAAACTCGGAGCGAGAGTCAGGGCTCGGCGGTAACAATTGATCGCCTGGTCCAGATCTCCTGTTTGCCGCAGTACGTTACCCAGACTGAAGTGGCCTCGCGCCGCGTCGGGATCGAGTTCGATGGACTTGCGGTAGCAAGCGGTGGCGGTATTGAAATCGCCCTGCCGAGAGTAGACGTTTCCGAGCTCGTGGTGGGCCAATGAGTAATCTGGATCCACTTCGATGGCCTTGCGGAACCAGTTGATCGCCTCGGTCATCTGACCTTGCTCGACCCATAGATTGGCGAGATGAATGTAGGCGTCGGTGTAATACGGATCGAGCTCAATGGCGGTCCGGTAATGGTCGATCGCCTCGTCTGGCTGCCCGGTATCGTGCAAAACTTTGGCAAGATTGCGCTGAGCGGACGCGTGGAGCGGGTCGAGTTGAAGGGCTTTGCGAAAGAGGATGATCGCTTCGTCCAGGTGTTTCTGGTCTGCAAGACATGCGCCGAGATTACTGTATGCGCCGGTGTAGTTTGGGTCTAGCTCGAGAGCCCGACGATGACAGGCGGTGGCCTCCGATGTCTTTCCCGCGTCGCGCAGGGCGACCCCCAGGTTGTCCCATGCCCGGCTGGCTTCGGGGCGCACGCCTAGTGCAACGCGGAAGAATGCGACCGCTTCTTCGGTCCGTTTGGGCCTGGTTTGCAGGCAGCAATACGCCAGGGAGTCATTCAGCCAGAAATCAGCCGGATGAATTTGCTGAGATTGATACAGGAATTCGACCGCTTCTTCGTAGCTTTCTTCCGCCATCAGGGCCCCAGCCAATAGCACCACGGTGGAGGGTGGCGTCTTCCTGACGTCGGCGGTGAACACCAGATTTTTCAGAGCCTGTGCTCGATTCCCGTTGTCTTGATCCAGAAGGTCCTCTTGATCCAGAACGGCGCGCACGCGCTGCCGCCATGGGTCGGGGTAGACTACGTCAGCCGCCTGCAGCAGTTGGCTCCAGGCTCGATTTTCACGATTCTTGCTCAGCATCTTTCTGGCCAAGGCCCAGTCGGTCAGGGCCGCGGCGAGTGCGGGTGCAAGCTGCGGGGAATCCTGCACGATCGCGGTCGCGTTCTCGGCGGTTATTGTGTTGGGCGTCAGGCCCAAGCTCTCGAAGACACGTGTATACGCGCGATCTCTTTCTGGGATTTCTAATGCCAAGCGCGCTTCTTCCAGACGGCCGACCAGTGTCAGGTCGGCCAGTACACGCTGCACGCGCAGCTGGGTGGCGGTATCGACGTCGCCCGACGCGAGTGCCGACTCTGCCCGCTTCGCGGCTACCAGCGCCTGATTCCAATCTTGCTGCGATTCGAGTCGCTCGACGTCAGCCAGGATGAGCTTCACCTGCGCAGTCACTCTTGCCACGCGCAACGCGCGGTCCCGCACCACCCAACCCAGACTGCCGGCCACTGCGAGCAGTGCCACACCAAGAACGACCGCCGCCACCAGGCCGCCCTTGTGCCGCTTTACGAGTTTCTTGAAACGGTACGCCCTCGACGGCGGGCCAGCCTGGACCGGTTGGTCATTGAGATACCGCTCCAGGTCGTCCGCCAGCGCGCTGGCAGACTCGTACCGCCGGTCGCGGTCCTTTTCGATCGCCTTGATCACGATCCAATCCAATTCGCCACGCAGGGACTGGCAGAGGCCGCGGTGGTCAACTCGCCGCCGTTCGGCGACCGTGGACAGCAGTTCCGTGCTGAGCGTACTGACTCGGTCGCTGGGACGCGGCGGTTCATGCTCACGGATGATCCGACGTAATTCGTCGAATCCCGCACGTTGCAGTGTCTCCTTGTCGAAAGGTGGGACGCCGGTCAGCAGTTCGTAGAGCAGTACGCCCAGCGAATAGACATCGCTGCGGGTATCGACGTCCAGGCCACTCAACTGGACTTGCTCGGGACTCATATACAGTGGCGTGCCGACCATTTGGCCGCGGGCCGTAAAGACCGTCTTGTCCGTCAGTTTGCAGCTCAGTGCTTTCGCGACCCCAAAGTCGATCACTTTCGGCACCGGCTTGTCGTCGTACATCGTCACCAGGATGTTGGACGGCTTCAGGTCGCGGTGGATGATGCCCTTTTGATGAGCGTGCTGTATAGCGCGGCAGACTTCGACGAAAAGCTGCAGCCTTTCCCTGTTCGTGAGTCGCTGCTTGTCGCAAAACTCAGTCACGCAGAGGCCGTCAATCAGATCCATGACAAAGTACGGCCGCCCGGACTCGGTCGCGCCAGCGTCCAGGACGTTCGCGACATGCGGATGGTCCATCATGGCCAGGGCCTGCCGTTCTGCCTCGAAACGGGCGATGATGTCTTTGGTGTCCATGCCTGGCTTGATGATTTTTAGCGCCACTTTGCGGGCGATCGGATGCTCTTGCTCGGCCACGTATACAACGCCGAACCCCCCCTCGCCGATCTGCTCGCGGATGATGTACGGCCCGATCCGCGTGCCGGATTCCTCCAGGATCGTCGTGCCAGGTTTCTTCGCGACGGGGCCATCAATCGTGGGGTTGGTTGGTTGGGGGCCGCTCAGGAAGCTGTCGACTTGATAATGGGCTTTCAGCAAATCTTCGACGTGTGATCGCAACTCGGTGTCACTTCCGCATGCTTCGTCCAGGTAGCGCGGGAGCTCCTCAGGCGACTGCCGGTCGAGTGCCTCCACAAAAATCTGTTTTGCAGCGAGTTTCACCTTGTCCATCGACGAATTCCGGGTGGGAATCGGGGCCACGCCACTGGCGGCAAATTGGGTAGCATGTGAAGACCCATCAACAACTTGCACGAACTTGACCCATCCTACGTGAATCATTCGGGCTATGGCAGAGAACCGCCGTAGAGAAACGCCCAAGTTGCTCACGTTGCCACAATAAGTGGCATGGTCCTGGGCAATTCTGGCCCCCTCTCCCCCGAATTGCTCGCGTCAAAAGGTTTCTATTGCAGCCCATCAAACCGCGAGCAATTTGGGGGAGAGGGTGGGTGGGGCCAGAATGGATGCATCCGGCCAAACCGCAAGGATATTTCCGTTTTCCATGGCAGACGTAACCCAGGGCTGCGCTGGTTGCTTGACGGTGACCGTGTTTCGCCCTTATAGTTCAGCGCACTCCATTCGGGGCGGCCGCAGCACAAGAGATGTGTGGCCGACCTGGAAAGTCCCTGCGAGGCAAGAGCAACAGACACAGCGCGGCTCGGAACAGAAACCGGATCAGCGCCAGTTGTCCACAAGGCCGACTTCTTGACAGCCCAGAGTGGGACGGGCAAGTGATCTACTTGCCGCTTTTGAAGTGCTCGAGCGGCTGGGTTACGATCGGGTTCGTCGCTGGGACTTTGGCCCTCGCCGGACCATAACATTGCGGGAGTGACAGAGAAAAATGGACATCGATGCCGCCGCACAACCGAAATCGAATTCGCCGCAAGGAAGCACGTCGTCGCCGATGGCTTCGTTGGTCAGCATCGTCCTGGCCGTGGTGGCGGGAATCGGGTTCTGGCTCCTGATGCAAGCATATTGTCCGGATCCGCTCTCGATCATCCCGGAGGATCTGCGGAACCTGAGTACTTATGCATCGGCCGAAAGTAACGCCGCCCTGCAACAGGCGCTGGATGGGGCGAAGCAGCGGATCACGATCGTCGTGCTGGCCGGGATGGGTGCTTTGCTGGGAATCGCGTCGGGTTTGGCGGGTGGATTCAGGCAACGGTCGCTCAGTCGGGCCGTGGTCGCCGCGACCGTAACGGCATTTACAGGCGCTCTGGGGGGCGCACTCGGTGGATTTCTCTCGGACATGACTTACATGTCAATTGAGCCGGTGGGCGAGTCGCTTTCGTTGATGGGGGCGAGTCTCGTCCAAATCATCGCGCTGGGATTGCTGGGCGCCGGGATCGGAATAGGAATGGGAGCGGCACTCGGCTCGCAGCAGCCCGGCGTGCAAACCGCGATGTTTGGCCTGTTTACCGGTGCCATGGCAGGCCTGTTGTTCCCCATCACCACTGCCGTAGCGCTTCCCACCGCGCTCGCGGATGAAACGGTTCCGCTCGACGCGACGGCTCAGCTGGTGTGGGTCATGTTGACCGCCCTCCTGTTGGGACTGGTCTTGCCGATGGCGGGAAGCAAACGCGAGAAGCGTAAAATAGTGCGCACGGACGCGGAAGAATCACCAGCCAACTCGGCATGACCCAGCGGTGCGGTGTGCGATTCGCGAACATTTCAACGCGTGCAAGGGATCAGTGAGTTACCCCCAACAAGTGCATGCACGGACGCTCCGTGAACAATCCCAACTAGTCGTACACTTGTGAGCCCCACCAGCGGTTCTTGGGATCGAAGTCATCCCGCAATAAGCCGGCGGCTTGACGCTCTAAATCTTCAATCCCCTTGGTGCGGATCCGTTCTGCTTCGTTGGCTGCCTTGGCCGCGTCGAATTGGGGGTTGGGCACGGGATAGCGGGCACCGGCCTGGGTGAGCCAGGCCGTAAGTCGCTTTGCCATGTCCTCGGTGCACTCGACATTTCTCGAAGCGACGTCCGTTTGTTCACCCGGGTCATCCCTCAAGTTGTACAGCTCGTTGCGACCGTCTTCGTAATAGTGGATCAGTTTCCAGTCCCCTTCACGCAGAATCGACGACGGTTCACCACCTTGATTCCCGTAGTGCGGATAGTGCCAATACAGGGGTCGCGGCGCAGGGCGCCGCCCTTGAGCACCGGAACCAGGCTCACACCGTCCACATGTTGCTGCGGTAGCAGGTCGCAGCCGGCCATTTCCAACAGGGTCGGAAAGAAATCGGCTCCGATAGCTGGCACGTTGCTCTGAGAACCTGGTTTCACCACGCCAGGCCATTTGATGTAGAAGGGCTCCCGAATCCCACCTTCCCATTGCCGTCCTTTTCCCCCGCGCAGCGGCAGATTGGAAGTCGCTTTGCCATCCCCGGCAGATACGCCGCCGTTGTCTGAGGTAAAGACGACAATCGTCTTGCGTTCCAGCTCCAGGCGATCAAGGGTCTGGAGCACGATGCCGACGGCGTGATCCATCGACTCGACCATGCCGGCATAGACGGGATGGTCTTGAACCTGTCGTACAGGCGTTGTGCGGTCGACGATAAAGCGATGAGAAGGCTGAGGCATGCCGGCGGCCTTGTCGCGATACTTCTTCCACAGTTGCCGAGTTGACTGGATTGGGGCGTGCACGCTGTAAAACGAGAGATAGGCCAGGAAAGGCTGATCTTTGTGGGCTTCGATAAACTTTGCTGTTTCCGCCCCGAGACGCGCGGGCAGTGCCTCGCCGGCCGGTCCATCTTTCAGTTTCGGATTCTTGTACGGTGAGAAAAAACCGCCCGGCGGGCTTCCGGCGAGGAAACCTCCGACGTTGATCTCGAAACCATGATCTTCTGGCAGCGAACCTTCGCCTCCCAGGTGCCATTTGCCGGCAAAGAAGGTGCGGTACCCGGCTTCTCGCAAGGCCTCTGCCAGCGTTGTTTCTGCTGCCGGCAAGGCATGCAGGTAGTGGGCCGGCAGCAACTTGGTGTTGCGTTTCCAGGCCGTGCCCTCGGCCGCGCCGATATAATCGGTAATGCCATGCCGAGCCGGCAGCTTGCCTGTCATAATGCTCGCTCGCGAAGGGCTGCAAACCTGGCAGGCCGCATAGCCTTGCGTGAATCGCATGCCCTCGCGTCCGATGCGATCGATGTTTGGCGTCTCGTAGAACGTGCTCCCTTCCAGGCTTACATCCCGCCAGCCGTAGTCGTCGACCAGGATAAACACAATGTTAGGATGCGCGGCGGCGTGAGTGACGGAGGATACGAAGAGCAAAGCACACGCTAGTGGGAGGTATTTCATCGAAAAGCCTTTCATCGGTTGCATCCGGTATCTGGGCATGCGCAACGGCGAAATTCTTTCGCTTGTCTACCACATTGGATCCGGGAAGCAACCGGTCGCACGCCAGAATGTGACATCCTCTGCGAGCGGGTCGTTCGTACCGTCGCCAGGAGAACCGATCCACAGGCACCGGCGTAGACAGATGTATCGGCGTAGAAGCGACCGGCAGATCGTGCTATGTTCGAGAGAGTCGAGTGAGGCCGTTGTCAGGCGAGAAGAGCGAGTTTCCTGTTGCGATGAAATCTTATGCGGATTTAGTCGTTTCGGACTTCGGACTTCAAGGGCGGAGCTCTTGCCTTGTGACTTGGTGTGATGTGTGCCGTGATACGTTCGACCGCAACAGTGTTGCCACAAATTCGTGCTTTCGGCATGATGGAGGCAGGCGGGACGCCGCCGGGCGGCAAGTGACGTAGATCTTCCAGGTGGTTGTTGCCCGGCCCATTGAAGTGGGGTGTCACGTTGGCAAACGGAGACCGGCGCGCAGGCCACAGAATGGAGTGCTGAGACATACCCAGGAGAGACATACCCGAGAGAGAGGGAAGCCATGTGCGCACGCCGGGCAAAGTCTGTGCATCCGGCTCGTTTGTAAAACCCGACGGGCACCCGCCGCTGACTGGACGGCGACTTCCCTTTGATGTCGCGCCCCCCGCCATTTGCATCGAAGAACGTTAATGCGATGACCAATACCTTGGACCGAGAACAAAATGGAGCCATATTCGCTGCGGCCGAATCGTCGCACGGGCATGCCAACCGCACTGTGAACCGGCGGCGCCGCGGTTTTCTGCGTCGTTTTTTTGCTTTCTTCTTCGGCTCTCCGATGGCGATTGGTTTCACGTCGCTGGCCTTCACGCACTTGGTGTGGTTGTTGGGGTGGGCCCGATTCATGTTCCCGAACGTGTTGGTCGAGCCTCCGATGAAGTTCCGGGTGGGATTTCCGGAAGATTATGCTGCGGGGCAGGTGGAAACGAGGTACAAGGCTCAATATGGCGTTTGGATCGTGCGGCACGAGTATGAGGGGAAGGCTCAGATCTATGCCTTAAGGGCCGTCTGCACGCATCTCGGTTGCACGCCGAATTGGCTGGAGGCGGAGCAGCGATTCAAATGTCCTTGCCACGGCAGTGGATTCTATAAAGACGGGATTCATTTCGAGGGTCCCGCACCGCGTCCCCTGGAGCGATTTGCCATCCACATGGCGGAAGACGGACAGTTGGAGGTCAACAAGAGCCGCACGTTTCACGAAGAACTTGGGCAATGGGAAGATCCCGAGTGCTACATCAATGTGTAATGGATTGACATGGAACGGATCGACATGAAACCGCGCATTGGTCCGGTATGGATTCGCTTCCTTGGGGAGTTGGTGGGTGCCGTGCGTGGCAGTCTGCTGGCGTCGCGGTGGGATGTTTTTCGGGCGACCCGCAGGAGTGGGCTGGCCGGAGACTTGTGTGCGTATGAGCCGCGGCTTGGCCGCCCAGGGTAGAAAGACAGTAGCGCGCCTATGCGATCGCTCGGGGAAATCATCCGGAATTCGCAGGTTTGGAAGAGCATTTTCCGACATCCCCTGCCTGTCGACCGACGCAATCGCGTCGCGGTGATTTTAACCAACTTCTTCCTGCACTTGCATCCGGTCTCGATCAACAAACAGGGGATCGCGCTGAGTTATACATGGTGCATGGGAGGCATTACGTTCTTTCTGTTTCTGGTGGAGACGATTACGGGCATCTTGTTAATGTTCTATTATCGCCCCACGACCGAATGGGCGTACGCGGACATGCTGACCCTGCGTGACGTGGCGTCGCTGGGCATCATGCGTGAGTTGCATCGTTGGGCGGCACACGCGATGGTGATTGCCGTGTGGCTGCACATGTACCGGGTGTTTTTGACGGGCAGCTACAAGCCTCCGCGCGAATTTAACTGGGTGATTGGCGTCATCCTGCTTCTCCTCACGTTGTTGCTTTCCTTCACCGGTTATCTTCTACCGTGGGATCAGCTGGCGCTCTGGGCGATCACGGTGGGATCGAACATGGCGCGGGCGACTCCCCTGTTGGGCCACGAGGGCCCAGGTGCCCAGTTGCTGACGGTCGACGGCATTTCCATGATCACGAGTGCCTCGGATGCTCGTTTCGGGCTGCTGGGCGAGCGATTCATCGGTGAGTTCACGTTGCTGCGGTTTTACGTCTTGCACTGTGTCGCGATACCGGTCGGGGCGTCGCTGCTGATGGCGATTCACTTCTGGCGAGTGCGCAAGGACGGTGGGATCAGCGGGCCACTCTGACGAGGATCGGTGCGACTAAACAATGGTGTTGCAGATGCGTTGATGATGAAGTTTCTGACAGTGGAGTGAAGTACGATCGCGTTGATTCGGGACGGATGAGCAAGAGCGGTATGCACACACACGTGACTGAAACCGAGTTTCTGCAAGGCGTGAGCCCATTTCTGGGGTGCTTCTACCTGTTGGTCGCGCTGATGAATCTGGGAGCTGCCTATTACTGGTGGATGCAGCGCGGACGAGCTGGATCTGGAGGAGGGACTGGAAGCACTGCCGGTCGGCCGGCAGCGCAAGCGATTCTTTGGCTCTGCGTAGCGGTCTTCTTTAGCCTTTTAGTGCCGTTGGCTTGGAGCAGCGATCCGGCATGGATGAACCGGGTTTCGTTTCCTGCCGCCTTCCGCAGTTTCCTGGACCGCATCATGGGCCCCACGCTGTTCATGGTGGGGAGTACGGTCGTGTTGGGGTTGCTCTACGTGGGACGCAGTTTTTTCACGCGTCCGGCTGTCGCTTGGGGGGGACTGAATCTGGCGTTGTTGTGCATGGGCCTATCCCTGGCCGATCCCGATTTTGCCGCCATTGTCTCCAAACCAGACAACGTGCCGATCGTCGGGCTGGTCTTTTTGCTCGGCTTCTTCACCTGGTTGTCGGCTCGCAAGGCGGTCCTGAATGATCGGCGGCTGTCTCGCGGTCAAGGGCCTCTGGAAGGGGAAGACAACGAGCAGGTGCTGGTCTGGCCAGATCTGGTTTACATCGAGTTGATCTGCATGGTGGCTCTAACCGCCCTGTTGCTGGTCTGGTCCATAGCACTTCCGGCACCGCTGGAAGCGGAAGCTAGTACCGTGCAGACTCCCAATCCGTCCAAAGCACCGTGGTACTTCCTGGGGCTGCAGGAGATGCTTCTTTACTACGATCCCTGGATGGCGGGTGTCGTCTTGCCCAGTTTGATTATTTTCGGACTGTGTGCCATTCCTTACATCGACGTCAATAAGGAAGGGAACGGATACTACACGATCGAGCAGCGCCGATTCGCCTATTTGACGTTTCAGTTCGGGTTCCTGGTATTGTGGCTTCTGTTAATGCTGATTGGCACATTTTTTCGTGGTCCGAACTGGAGTTTTTTCGGCTTCTTCGAGACGTGGGATGTGCACAAAGTGGAAGCCTTGAACAACGTGCAACTCTCCAAGCGGTTCTGGATTGATCTGCTCAACATACCATTGCCGGAAGCACCATCCGGATCGAACTGGTGGACTCGCCTGGGCTACGTCGTCTGGCGTGAGCTGCCCGGCATCCTGTTGCTCGGATTGTATTTCTTCGCATTGCCTCTGGCGCTGGTCAAGCACAACAAGCGTTTTCGTCGGCTGTACGAACAGATGGGTGTGGCGAGATTTCTGGTACTGATTTTCTTGTTGCTGATCATGGCATTGCTGCCGATCAAGATGGTTTGTCGCTGGTCGTTCAACCTGAACTATTTTGTTTCCATCCCGGAGTATTTCTTGAATTTCTGAGTGACCTTAATGCCGGCAACTGAACAAACTTGTTACGACATGCGGCGTTTGCACAAAATGTTTGCCGTGTCGAGCGTGCTATTGACCATGGCCACGGTCTGGATGTTCGCCCGCGATCATTATCGCGAGTGGAAGTCGATCCAGCGCACCAGCGATCGGATCGAGATGCAGTTGACCCGGTGGCAGAAGATTCAAAGCCTGAGTGAAGGCGTGGTAGCTGAGCGCGAGCGGCTGGAACAGTCACTCGCCGAGACGACGGCACGGCCGTTTTTGGAGGAGCTGATTGCCGCATTCCGGGGGGAGGTGATTGCCGATGCGGAGCGTCGCCAGGCGGAGGTGCCCTTGTTTGGTCAGTTGGACCAGGCGGTCCTGGAGCTGGACGCGGCCGCCGCCTCGACCCTGGCTGCGCGACAGGCATGGGAGGCAGCCCGGCTGATGGCCGACAAGAATCGGCTCGACGCGGAGGATGCGTTGGCGCGTGCGGACCGCGCTCAAGGGGAAGATGCGGTCGCGCTGAAGCAGACGGCGCGGGACCTGGCGGCAGCAAGCCGGCAGGCGCAACTTGAGTTGGAGCGGGCAGCGGTCGAAAAACGAAGCTCGGAAGACGCGGTCGTGCCGCTCCGCGAGCATGTTCGGGCCGCTCTGGATCTGCTGGTCAGCGAGGCGCGGTTTCGGGAAGAAGAGCTGTTGCGAGCCCGCAAGGTCCAACTGGCGGAACTGGATGTTGAGAAAGCCAAACTGGGCTTTGGCGTGCGTGATCAACAGCCGGACTCGGTACTCAAGCAATTGCAGGATGAGATTGAGCTCCGAAAACAGCGCATTGCCCAGTTGACTCTGGAGTCGGAGGCGGCCGCGGAGCACCGACGGCAACTCAGGGCGATGTTGGATCGCATGATGGAGAAAGAGGCGGCGATTGGCCGGCGATTGGACGAGATTCAGGCGGAAGTGAAACGGCTCGATACATTGCTGGCCGAAAAGCAGTCGAGCTATTTCAGTTCCTGGGGCATCCTTCCGATACCCGGCAAGAAGTGGCTGGAGTTGCCTCTGTTGGACGTGTTCAATTCGCCGCGCAAGATCGAGAACCTGTGGAGCCAGGGGCTCGATCGAGAATCTGGCAGCTTCGGGCGGGTGCGCCGATTCGATCGCTGCACGACCTGTCACCAAAGCGAGCAGAAAGCACTTCCCGACGCATCGAATCAGCCGGCCATACGCGAATCGAGGACCATCGACTTTGCGCTGCAATTGCCATCCGAGCCGTCCGCTGGGGAGACCGACCAATCCGCGGAACTTGATGATGAAACCGACACGCAGGGTCAACTGAAACGGATCTTCGGTTTGCAGCTGGCGACCGACGGCTTGTTGAATCGGCACGACGTCACGATCCAGTACGTGCGCCCCCAGAGTCCCGGGCGGGAAGCGCGACCGTATCGCGGTGTCGGGAAGGTGATGCGCGCGCGTGATCTGCGCGAACAGTTTTTCCAGGTCGGCGGGGGCGACGATGAAACGGATCCCACTTTGCCAGGCCTGCGACTGGGAGATGTTGTGGTGGCGGTCGATCACCAGAGCGTGCCGGCCGATGCCTCGGCACGCCAGTGGGTGACTGATCGCCTGGTGGATGCGGCGACCGAAAATTGGGCGGCGCTGGCGCAGAACGCGGACCCGCGGCCGCCGGTGCGTCTGAGCATTCGTCGTGGTCTGCCCCATCCCTACGCTGGGCATCCGCGACTCGATTTGTTTTTGGGGGCCACCAGTCCGCACAAGATGGCCGACTTCGGGTGCACCGCGTGCCACGAAGGGCAGGGGAGTGCGACCGCCTTCAAATGGGCATCCCATGCCCCCAACGACGTAGGTTCGCGTGGCAGATGGAACGAAGAACACGGCTGGTTTGACAATCCGCACTGGACATCTCCGATGTATCCGCGGCGGTTCGTCGAGAGTTCCTGTCTGAAATGCCACCATGATGTGGTGGAGCTGGAACGGAGCCAGCGTTTTGACGACCCGCCGGCTCCCAAGTTGTCTCGGGGCTACCGATTGATACGTACTCTCGGATGTTATGGATGCCATGAGATCAGGGGCTGGGCCAATCCGGGACAACGTGTTGGACCCGATCTGCGGCTGGAGCCGAATTACTTCGCGGCTGCGCTGCAATTCAAGGGAGTTGCAGGTACCGGGTACGACCGACTGACCGATGTGGAGAAAGTCCAGGTCGAACAGCTGGTCCAGAGTCCCGATGACGACAGTGCGCGAGAGTTTGTCCACAACATGTTCGTCGCCGATGTGCGCAAGGCAACGCGCGATTCGAAGCAGATGATTCTATCCTCCGAGACGGCGGGTGAGGTGCCGTCAAGCGGTAACGATGCAAGGCCCGCGGTTTTCCGGTTACGTCCACCAGACACTCATGCCGTTGCTGAAACCGCAAGAATCACCCGGTGCCTTGCGCAAGGCAGGTCCGTCTTTGCGATTTGTCGGCCACAAGCTGGACGACGCGTTTTTGAGCGATTGGATTCGCCAGCCGACTCATTTCCGCCCTGCCACGCGGATGCCTCAATCGTTTGGTCTATGGAACCATCTGCCCGGACCACAGTTGCGAACACGGAAAGCGGCGTTGCAAGATGAGCTGGGGCAGCTCGCCGATTCGCGATCGGGAAGGTCGCGACGTGTGCGGCAAGTCGAAACGGACTTGGCGGCAGTGAATGCTGAACTGGCGCGTCTTGACGAGGTGGAAAAACGATGGGAACCGATTGCCATCTACGCCATGGTGAAATACCTGCGCGAGCGGACCCAGCAGTTCCACGACGTTGAGTCGCCACGGGGAATCACTCCGGTCGTATCGGACGCGGACCGGCAAGCTCAGATCGAACGGGGCCAGACTGCATTTCAGCAGCGCGGTTGCCTTGCCTGCCACGATCACAGCGACTTTCCTGATGTCGCTCAATATCGTGATGCTGATTATGTCGTGCCAGGGCCAGACCTGTCGGACTTAGCGACAAAATTCGCCCCCGAGCGGAATCCCGCAGGGGCGAAGTGGTTGTATAGTTGGATCCGGCAGCCGACTCGTTACAACGTGCGGACGACGATGCCCGACCTGATGCTAACGCCGGTCGAACACCGCGATACCGATGGGAACGTGACGTCGGTCACCGATCCGGTGGTGGACATCGTGGCCTATTTGATGAGCGGTGCGCAAGTTCGACTGGCAGCCAGACAACGACGTGCCAGCGGAACTTGACGCTGCGGCACGCAAAGCGCTGCAAGAGTTGAGTCTGACTTATTTGCGGGATATGTTCCCCGACGCGACGGTGCGCCGATACGTACGCCAGGGGATTCCCTCCGCGCAGCGTCACCAGATAGGTGGAGCGGAGCGAGAACTGCTCATTCCCGCCGATCAGCAGGGCGTTTTGAGCGAAGTGGAAATGACGCGAAGACGGCTCTTATTTGTCGCTCACAAGGCGTTCACCACCAGTGGCTGCTATGCCTGCCATGACATTCCCGGCATGGAGGATGCCAAACCGATTGCGCCTGGCCTGAACGATTGGGGACGCAAGAACACGGCCCAGTTGGCTTTCGGGCAAGTGCACCGCTACACGCAGCCTACGGAGGGCCAGGCCCCCGCCCGATCGTCAGCGTCCCCTCCATTTTACAGGCAGCAACTGGCGGCGCAGAGCCGCATTGGATTCATCTACCAGAAGTTGAAGGAACCGCGCAGCTTTGACTACTACGAGACGCGCAACAAGAAGTATACCGAGCGACTGCGTATGCCGCAGTTTTCGCTCACGGTGCCGGAGCGGGAAGCGATCATCACGTTTGTCTTGGGACTCGTGGCCGATCCGCCTTCACCGAAATATGTGTATGCGCCGGATGCGCACGCCAGGGCAGTTATGGCGGGCAATGAGGTGATGACGAAGTACAGCTGCCGTGGCTGTCACATCGTGGACCTTGAGAAATGGGATATCGCATTCCCTCCAGACTATTACGGCCCCCAAACGACTCAACCGACCTACCCATTCGTGGCGGCGCGATTCAGTTCCCAAGAGCTGGATCGATCGCAGGCCTTGAATTATCGAGACCTTCGTCAGGCGCGAGTGGAAGGCATGCCTGCCGTCAGCGATGATGGTTTGCCTCTCATCTTCGATGAAGAGGAGTTTCCAATCGAAGAGGAAGAGGATGAGGAATTTGAGATAGACCGACTGATCTTTCCTTTCGATTTGTACAAGCCGACCGTCGTGGATGGCCAGACGTATCAGGTAGGTGCAGTTTCACTTGATATCTGGGCCCCGCATATTCAGCGGCGCCGTGGATCGGATGGAGGAGCGATAGCGAAGTACTTGTTGCCGCGCATCGTAGAACGCGAAAAAGCTGTCAATCCGAATGCCAAGGGAGCGGAAGCTTGGGCCTGGCTGCCGCCACCCTTGGCTGGCGAGGGGCGAAAGGCGCAGCCGGACTGGCTCTACGATTACCTGCGGCAGCCTTCCGTCATCCGGCCGGCGGTTGTGATGCGGATGCCCCGCTACAACATGTCATCTCGAGAGGCGTCGCAGTTGGTCGCCTTTTTCGCGGCCAAAGACGAGGCCATCTACCCGTACGAACTCGAGTCGGCGCGGCAGGCGGATCACCTGGCGGCGGCGGACGATCGCTATGCGCAGACTCTGGAGCGACTTGCGGACGAAGATGCCCTGCAGTTGGATGAACCGCCACGGAACCGACATCTGGCCGACGCGATGAACGTGGTCACAAACGGCAACTACTGCGTCAAGTGCCATCTGATCGGTGACTACAATCCGCCGGGAACCGATCGTGTCAAAGCGCCCGATCTCTCGCGGGTCCACAAACGGCTGCGCGGTGACTATCTCCGTAAGTGGCTCGCCAAGCCAACATCGATCCAGCCTTATACGAGCATGCCCGTGAACATACCATTCGATGCGGACGCGCCGTTGATGGGAACCACCGTTCCTCAGCAGCTGTATCACGGAACGAGTGTCGAGCAACTCGACGCGTTGGTGGATCTGTTGATGAACTTCGATCGCTACAGCAGTGAACGCTCGCCCATCACGCCGATGGTTGAGTAACCTACCCGCGCCAGAATGCGGTGCCTGGTGTATAATCGCAGGGAGGCAATGTGCCTGTACTGCTGGTGACGCCTGACGCAGGTGTCTCCTTGTTGCACCAACGGCAGGTATTCTTGATGCAAGGGCGGATCATGTGGAAAATCGCATCGATTGCGTGCTCGGTGGCCGGGCTCTTGTTGGTCACGTTGGTGACTGACCTGCCGGCGACCCAACGGTGGGGCAATCTCCAAGGACAGGTCATCTACAACGGTGACCCCCCCGCGCCCGTGGCGTTGAAGATTACGAAAGACAGAGAGGAGTGCTGCCAGCACAATCTCGTGGATGAGTCATTGGTGGTGCACCCCCTCAATCACGGACTGATGAACGTGCTGGTGTTCCTCTATCCCAACCGAGGTGACCAGGTCGTTGTGCATCCCGGTTACGAGAGCTGGGAGAAGGCCGAGAAGAAGCTCGACAACAAGGCGTGTCGCTTCGACCCGCGTGTTGTCCTGTTGTGGACGAAACAGACGTTGTTGATCGGTAATTCCGATCCCATCGGACATAACGCGATGATCGATACGCGGAAGAACCCGCCGATCAACGTGACGGTTCCTTCGGGTGGGACGGTTCGAAAACAGTTTGCCGTTGAGGAACGCGAGCCGGTGCCGGTTTCCTGCTCGATTCATCCCTGGATGCGTGGTTGGGTGTTGATTCGAGACAACCCTTACATGGCCGTGACGGATGAAAACGGTCACTTTGAAATCCAGAACGTGCCGGCCGGGAAATGGACCTTCGTGTTCTGGCACGAGAAAACCTCTTTCCTTACCGATGTAGTCGTCGCCGGCAAGGCGGCGAATTGGAAACGAGGTCGCACGGAGATCTTGATCGAGCCAGGCGCGAACGACTTAGGTGTGGTCACCGTGAAGCCCGACTTGTTTCAGTGACACAACTTTATCGCTGTTGTCCGCCGGACACCTGCCGCCTGGCGATCAGCCGACACAAAGCCCCGCGTTTGCATCATCTTCCGTTATGTCTACACGTTGGTTTGACAATTCACACAGCGGCATTTGGCCGCTTTGCCTCAACGCGACGCTCGTTTGCGGTGTGGCGGTCATTATGGGATGTGGCGAAACGCCGCCCCGGTTTCAGCCCAATCTGGTTTACGTTCGGAATCAGAAACTGGCCGACGAGTTGGATGACTTTCAGACGGAATTGCTGCAGGCTCGCGTCCAGGATATTGAACGGGTCCTTGCGCTGGTCTTTGGCACTCCGGACACGCCACGCCTGCCGCAATTGGAGGATGTCCATCTCGACGCCATCCTGAACCTCGAGATGCTGCGGATGGCGGCTGGTTCCCGCGAACAGTCGCGGCCTGGTGCAGCGCGAGGACTGTTTCGGGATCTCTGTGTGCGATGCCACGGGCTCACCGGCAATGGGGCAGGACCGCAAGCCTCGGGCCTGGATCCTTATCCCCGTGATTACCGACGTGGGGTCTTTAAGTTCAAGAGGACTCCCTCTACTCTGCCTCCCACAAACTCGGATCTGCACGATCTACTGGTGCGCGGCGTGCCTGGCACCGCCATGCCCTCGTTCCGCCTGTTGAGCGAAGTCGAACGAGAGGCGCTGGTGCAATACGTGCGGTATTTGAGTATTCGAGGATTGTTCGAGAGAGCCGTTATTGAAGAAGCGGCCTTTGAACTGGACGAGGATGAGCTGCTACTGGATCCGAAATTGCGGGAGATCAGTCCTTCTGAGTATCGTGCACAACTCGAGCTGTTAAACGTGATTGCCGAGCAAGTCATTCAGCCGTGGTTGGACACAGAGCAAACGGCTGTCGAAGTGCCACCTCGCCCCGAGGACTACAATAGTCCCGAGTCGATTGCCCGCGGCGCGAGTTGTTCTTTACCACGCTGACTAATTGTGCCACCTGTCACGGTGCCACGGCGCTGGGGGATGGGCAGACGGAGGATTATGACGAGTGGGCCAAGGAACACGACCCTGCCAATCCGGAAGTCCTCCGCGAGTATCTCGCATTGGGGGCGTTACCACCACGAAAAACGCAACCGCGAAATCTGCGTGAAGGTATCTATCGTGGAGGGTATCGCGCCGAAGATCTTTTTGTCAAAGTCAAGAATGGGATCGCCGGGACCACCATGCCGAATGTTGCGGCACAGCTGACCGATGTGGACATTTGGCACCTGGTAGCCTATGCGCGATATCTGCCTTTCGATCCGATCAGTCATCCTGCTCCACCTCCCGGCCTGGCAGAGACCGAATCGCTCGAGTCGTCGCAATGAGTTTGGCTGGCATCGACGTGAAGATCCGATATTCAGATTGAAGTGGCCATGAAGAGAAAACCGCGAGCACGCCCGAAACGTCGCCGGGAGCATCGGGACGATGCCTGCGCCAGCTGCTCGATCTCGCACGGAATGCCGGCCGCTCCCGTGGCGTCGGTCAGGCAATCCGAGTCAGAAGTCGAGGCGGTGGGGCAGAAGAAACAAGAGGGGTCGGGACTGGCCACTCGCGTGCTCCTGGCGACCGTGGTGTTCGTCTTTCTCGCGCTGATATTCGCCTTTCTGTCACAACGCTGGCAAGTGGCAGCCGGCACGTGGCCCACGACGCAGGAAGTCGCCCTTTCCGCGGCGGCGGGAGGCTGTGGAACCGGCATGTTGGTTGTGGCTTGTATCCTCGCCTGGCTCGCTCGCCGGTCCGCGCAGTCAAAAAGCGTTTTGACGGCCAGGCTCAGCTTGTTCGTGGCGATCCTGCTGGCTGGGCTGATGCTCGCCTTGCGCGGGCACGAGTACGCCGAACTGTACGCCGATGGCCTTTGGCGGCGCGGCACGAGCGGGCCACTGCACGAGCATGCCGATCTCTACTACATCCAGGCGGTTCGCCAGCGATTACAGGAGCTCTTCGAACGGCTGGATGACCGGCGCGTCAACCGTCCAGACCAGTATGCCGACCAAGACCAGCAGAAACTTGATTTGGTCACGAACCTGCAAAGCAATATGGTGCAGTGGACGCAGGTGCAGGTGGGGCATTGGCTGGAAGATGTGCCACAGCGACGCCAACTGATGGAGATCGTGGCTTTTCAAGTTCACCCCTTAGGGCGAAACAAGACATCCGTGAGTGATTTTGTGCGGCAACATCGCGACGAAATATCGCGACAACGGCAGTGGTTCATTCTGTTACGTGATTATTGTCAAGCCAAGAACGATCTGCTCAGTACGTCGCGGAAATTGCGCGCCGCCGGCGCTGTCACGTCGGAAGGGATCCAGTTGCCCGGTGATGCACCAGGGGAAACACCGGCGGTTGAGATAGCAGCGAAGCTGGACGAGCTGGACCTCGGCCTGCGGCAGAAGTTGGAGTCTCTGGGGCTGGACGAGTGGGCGTTCGCACGATCCGTGATTATGGACACCACCGATCTGGCCATGGCGGGAGAGCGACTGAATCAGATCGTGGCGCAGCTCACTGCCATGGACTCGCGTGAGTCCTTTTTGGACGAGATGGTTGCCCCGGTTCTGGAAGAGCCGCGGGGTGAAGGGTTGAATCGCAAACATCGCTGGCTGCGGCTGCCCGTTTGTCTCCCCAACGGCAACATCTGGGCCGGTGGGTATTTCGCCTTGACCAGTCTTCACATGTTGCTGGTCGTGGTCGTCGCGGTGATCTCGGTTCCGGTGTTGATGCACAAATCTGATGCAGCGCGTCTTGCGCGTTGGCGAACCATCGAATGGTGGTGGTATGCAGCGTGCTTGATAGGAGCTGCCATCTTTTTGCTCTTCTATGTGACTTAGGTGGACAGCGCCACTTTGCAGCGATGGACGTGCCTAACTCGTGTCTGCGTAACGGACCCTCGCCACCGGGCTCGTCCCGGTGGTTCTACGTTTGCTGACTACTCTGGCAGCTGAAAAACGAATCTTCCCACCGGCCATCGCCGCCGGAGGCGGCGATGGCCGGTGGGAAGGAAACTCGTGGGTGCCCGAGATCGACAGTCTAGTTGTCAAACGCTCTTCCACCGGGACCAGACCGGTGGCGATAACGCCCTTGCTGATAAGGGCTTAAGATGACCCAAAAAGTGAAAGTGGCGCTGTCCAATTAGGATGGGGGGAAGAATAGCTTTGGCAAATGCTGCAACGGGTGGCACTGGCTGAGCGAGCGGCGAACACTAACCCTCATCAAGCGGTCCATCGCGAGCGGAGCCAGTGCCACCCATGGACGGAAAATGCGAAGTTATTTTTCCCTCGGTTCCTTAGTGAGACCGCCGCGGTCGCAGCTGTCACGAACCTGCCCTTGTAGAGACTTGGGCCTGGCGCGATTGTTGTTCCCAGTCGCGCGGTATTGCTGGCTCTTGTCGTTCGGCGCTCTGCTCGCCAGGCGCGCCGAAGGTCGCCTCGCACACCCCGGTCACTGGCCGCCCCCAAACCCCCATGCGCTCAGCGGACCCACCGCAGGGATGTCGGAATTCCGGTTGGCGTTTTGGTCTCGCTGTTCGGCCGCGGCGGCGCAGGCGAAATGGCAGCATGATGGGCAATCTGCGAGCGGTCGCCTATAATGAAAAGTCGGCCACATCGGACGAGGAGTGCTGATTATCCACGGAACGACGGGTGTTGCCGGGATGCGGTTTCGTGCGAGTTTCCGGGGCACTGTTAGAAGTTACTTTTCAGCGAATTCTGACCGAAGGAGAATGATCGTCATGCGCAGAGCGATGTCAGGGATTCTGACGATAACGATGTTAGGCGTTTCGTGCAGCGTTCTGGTGGCGGCCGAATGGGGAAATCTGAGTGGCCAGATTGTCTATGATGGCGCTCCACCCACGCCCGAGAAGGCCGTGATCACCGCCGACAAAGAAGTCTGCTGTTTACATGACGTCATTGTCGAATCGTTGCTGGTCGATCCGCAGTCCAAAGGTGTGAAGGACGTCATCATCTACTTGTATCAGGACAAGAGTGGACGAAGACGAACCGAGGAGGACGAAAAAGCGGTTCCGATCCATGAGAGTTACGAGGCGCTCAAGAACCAGCCCGTCCATCTGGACAACAGCAAATGTCGTTTCGACCCACACGTCGCGCTGATCTGGAATGCGCGGACGGTTGTCATCGGTAACTCGGATCCCATCGGACACAACGTCAAGATCCTGATCACGGGAACGAGCGGCAATCTTGGCTCTAACGACACGGTTCCTTCTGGCGGATCGATGGAAAAGAGGTTCGGGGCCGCCGAGAAATTGCCGGTTATGGTTAGCTGCTCGATCCATCCTTGGATGAAGGGATGGCTTGTCATTCGAGATACTCCCTACATGGCCGTGACGGATGAGCAGGGCAAGTTCGAGATTCAGAATGTGCCGGCCGGAAAATGGAGGTTTATGTTCTGGCAAGAAGCGGCGGGGTACGTTGACGACGTTGAGATTGGTGGAAAGCCGCAGAAGTGGTCGCGGGGGATTGTGGAAATCGACATCCAACCGGGAGAGAATGACCTGGGCAAAATCGTCGTCGCCCCTGACCTCTTCAAGTGAGACATCCGTTGCGTGTAATGAGACACTTGCCGTGTCGCCCGCGCTCAGCTGGCACGAATCGAATGCTTTGCCGCTCCTGTTGGGCTGCCTTGCGGTATCTGGCGATGGTGCTCCTGATTGAGTGCGGAATGTCGATGACGGTGCGCTGTGGTGAGCTGGCAGAGGCACAGATTCAGGAAGTTGGCAACGATGTTCTGGCGGGGCTCGAGCATGCGGACGAGTTCATCAAAGGTGGGCAGTGGAGTGATGCGGTCGAGACGCTGGCTCGGATCATGGAGAATCAGGGTGAGGCCCTGATTCAGGTTCCCGTGGCGGCGTCCTGGAAAGATCACGGCTTTTCGCTCTTCGTGCCGCTGCGAGAATATTGTCAGAGGGAACTGGCGTCCTGGCATGGGCGAGCGCCGGAAGCGTTGGCCACATATCGCCGGCGTGTCGATGCCTTGGCAGATCGCTGGTACCAGGAGGCGCTGGCCGCCCACAGCGAAGTGCGGCTGCAACGCATTGTTGATGAGTTGTTGCTGAGTTCCAGCGGCGATCAGGCCCTGCTGCGACTGGGCGCGATGGCGTTGGAGCGGGGGAACTACACGCTTGCGCGGCGGTCCTGGGAAGGGATCAGTCTGCAGTTGCGCGTGACGCCGGCCGCCGCCCAGCTGTTGGGCTGCGCTGCTGGCCGCTCTTGGTGGTCGGCGTTGCGCGGACGATCGCTGGCCGACCTGTGGCCGCAACTCGGCCCAATCCTGAAGCAGCCGGTGACCGATGTGAGTTGGCTGGCCTACCCCGACAGTGACATTTCGTTGGCGGCTGTGCGGGCGCGATTGACGCTCGTGTCGCTGCTGGAAGGGTCGCGGCAGCGGGCGCAACTGGAACTCGACCTGTTGCGCCGGTTGCACCCTGACGCGGAGGGGGAGTTGGCTGGTCGTCGCGGCAAATATGCGGACCTGGTCGATCAGCTTGTCCAGGAGGCGCAGGTCTGGCCCGCCGCCGCGGAATCCCCCGGCTGGACGACGCTCGCTGGCTGTCCCGCCAGGAATCGTGTGGTGACCGAGACCGTGGACATAGCTCGCCGGCCCGTCTGGCGCACGGCACTCCCGCGACTGGATGATGCCGAGGACCTGATCGGCCTGGCGCGACCTCGTGTCGGCGAACGTGCAGGTGGACTGTTGAGCTATCACGTGGCGGTGAGCGACGGTGTGGCGTACATACTGCAACCGGGAATGATTCGCGCGATTGAGCTGTCGACCGGGCAACCAGCCTGGCCTCGGCTTCCAACGCGTCGTTCAGCTCAAGACGTGGATTATGGAGCAATTTATCAATGGTCCCGTGCGCCGAGTGACGTCGTACCAAGACGCTCTGCCCATGCCGGTGTCCCGCGCTACGCGGCCACCGTCGTGGGGGAGCAACTCTTTGCGCGGGTGGGAACGGCCTGGACGGGTGGCGGGAGCCAGACGTTGATTCGGTCGGATCAGCGCAGTTTTCTCGTGGGGATTGACTTGCGGACCCAGAAATTGCTGTTTGACCGAATTGCACCTGGTGACGCGGGGTGGGAATTCGAGTCATCGCCAGTGGCCAATGATTCGCACCTGTTCGTCAGTCTCCGTCGGCGTGATCCGGCCAGTGCCCAAGTTCGCGTGGCCTGCTATGCGATCCAGACAGGTCGGTTGGTCTGGCAAAGGGACATCGTGCGGGGCGAAGCGCTCAGCGGCGTGCTGTTTGAGGTCGCCAACAACACGCTGGCCCTGCACGACGACACGCTGTTCTGTAACAGCAATCTGGGTGCGGTCGCAGCCCTGCGTAGCCGCGACGGGCATGTCCGCTGGATGTGCCGATATCGCCGAGCAGGCCTGCGTGAGAGCGATTTGGATGAGGACGATCGTCACTGGTTTCGCGATCAGACACCCTGTCTGGTACACCACGACCTGGTCCTTGCGGCGCCGGCCGATTGCCGCCGAATATTCGCCATGGACGCAGCCTTCGGGCAGATTGTCTGGACGACCGCTGCCGGTGTGGCAGTGGATGCCATACACTTGTTAGGTGTCGGACCGCAGCATCTGCTAGCTAGTGGGGATTATCTCTATTGGATTGACATGGCGTCGGGACGGCTGGAATACCAGTTTCCGGCTCCGCGCAGCTCGGTGCCAGGTTTTGCCGGCCCGACACCGCATGGATACGGGCGCGGAATCTTGGCGGGCGACCAAGTCTACTGGCCGACGAACGAATACATCTATGTCTTTGAGCAGCGGTCGAATCGGCAAGTGCGCCAACCGATCGAACTGACTACCATGGGGCTCAGCGGTGGAAACCTGGTCATCGACAGCGGTACGTTGCTGATTGCAGGTGCCGATCAGCTGGCAGCCCTCAATCAGTGGGGGCGCCCGTCGGAGCCCGGATCGACGACGATGGAGCAAGGGGCGTCGCGCCGCGAGTCGGCGGTGGGAACCGAATGAACGGGGCACGTTGTTCGTTACGCGGAACTTGAATACGGCTGGTACAAATCATGACACTTCCGGATGGCGACCGCCAGGCAGTTGACACGCTGACCGAAGCCTACCAGCAGATCATTCGCGAGCTGGGCAAAGTGATTGTCGGTCAACAGCAAGTGATCGAACAGTTGCTTGATCTCCATGTTTGCGCGTGGACATTGTCTGTTGGTCGGTGTTCCCGGCCTGGCCAAAACGCTGATGATTCGAACGTTGGCCGATGCCGTGTCGCTGCGGTTCAGTCGGATCCAGTTCACACCCGATCTGATGCCGGCCGACATCACGGGCACCGAAGTGATTCAGGAGGATAAGTCGACCGGCCAACGTGACTATCGCTTCTTGCCCGGGCCGGTCTTTGCCAACGTGATCCTGGCCGACGAGATCAACCGGACGCCTCCCAAGACCCAGGCAGCCTTGTTGGAAGCCATGCAGGAACGACAGGTCACGGTGGGTGGCGAGAAACACGTTCTTCCCGAGCCGTTTTTTGTCCTGGCCACCCAGAATCCGATCGAACAAGAGGGGACCTACCCGCTTCCGGAAGCGCAGCTGGATCGTTTCATGTTGCACGTCTGGGTCGACTATCCCACGGAGGACGAAGAGTTGGAGATCGTGAAACGCACTACCACCGATCGCCATGTTGAACTGACTCCGATGTTGAGCGCCGAGCAGATACTGGAATTGACTCGCATCGTGCGCAAAGTGCCGGTGGCCGATCATGTGGCTCGATACGCGTTGCGGCTGGCGCGGCTGACACGCAACAGCGAACCGCAGGCTCCCGATTTCATTCGCGAGTACGTGATGTGGGGAGCGGGACCACGAGCCAGCCAATACATGGTGTTGGGAGCGAAGGCGCGGGCCGTGCTGGAAGGCCGGTACTTCGTCAGCCACGAGGATATCCAGGCCTTGGCGCCGTCCGTATTGCGGCATCGTATCAAGGTGAATTTCAACGCGGATGCGGAAGGGATTAGTGCAGACGATATTATTCAGAGATTGATCGACACCGTTCCCACCGTGGCCGAACAAGAGGATGCAGTGGAAAAGTCCCCGAAGTCTTTAGATCCGCGGACGCTGGCTAAACTCAAAGGCCTGCACCTTCGCGCTCAGCATATTGTCGAAGGATACGTGGCCGGACTGCACCGCAGCCCTTACCACGGCTTCTCGATCGAGTTTGCTGAACACCGGGAATATGCGCCCGGGGATGACTTGCGTTATGTCGATTGGAAGGTCTTCGGGCGTACCGACAAGTTCTATCTGAAGCAGTACGACGACGAGACGAATCTGATCTGCCAAATCGTGCTGGATGTCAGCGAAAGCATGAGTTATCGCGGACCGAACTCACCCCTCTCCAAGTTCGAGTACGCTCAGTCGTTGGCTGCCGCACTTGCCTGGCTGGTGCTGCAGCAACAGGATGCGATCGGCCTGGTGACGTTCGACAATCAGATTCGTGCCAGCGTGCGGGCCAGCAGTAATCCCTCGCATCTGCAGCAGGTTCTTCAGGTCCTCGAATCCGCCCGACTCGAAGCGGAGACGTCTGCCGGGCCAATCTTTCACGAATTGGCGGAGACGGATGAAGAAGCGAAGCGTGGTCGTGATCCTGAGCGACTTGTTCGACGATCTCGACTCGGTCATGGCTGGACTCAAGCACTTTCACCATCGTCGCCACGATGTGATCGTTTTCCACGTGCTCGATCCCGCGGAACTCGATTTCTCGTTTTCGCGTCCCACAATCTTCCAAGGCCTGGAACAGATGCCCAAAGTAACGGCCGACCCCAGGTCTTTGCGCCGCGCATACGTGAAGGAAATGGATGCCTACTTGCGTTCGCTGCAGATCGAGTGCCGGCGTTTTGGCATGGATTACCAGCAACTGAGGACCGATCGGCCGTTGGATACCGCCCTGTCCAACTATCTTGCCGCGCGCATGAGTCGCGTGCGTGGATGATGGAGTGATGGGGTGAGAGGGTGCGTACAGACTGAGGTTCCATGATTGATTCCACGTGCCACATTGGACTGATCGCATGGTGGCTGTTTAGCAGTCCGTGGATGCTCCTCTGGGCGTTGACGGCGATCGTTCCCTTGGTGATTCATTTGTGGAGCCGGCGGAAATACGACGAAGTTCCTTGGGCGGCAATGAAGTTTCTGCTGGCAGCCATTCGCAAGAACGCTGCGCCGCTGGCGGATTGAGCAACTGTTGTTGCTGATAGTTCGTTTCTCGATTCTCGTTCTGTTGGCCCTCGCGCTGGCCGATCCGGTCATTTCACTGCGGGGGTTTAAGGGTGCCGGTGGTGGCGGCGGCGACACGCACACGGTGCTGGTATTCGACGCATCCTATTCCATGGACTATCGACAGGTTGACGCGACTCGATTCGATCTTGCTCAGGGTTTGGCGAGTGATTTAGTGCGGCAGAGCCGGCAAGGGGATGGTTTTACCCTGGTTCGGTTAGCTGCCCCGCCTGACGTTGTTGTGGGTGACCCGGTTTTTGATCGGGAGGACATGGTATCGGAGATTTCGCAACTGCGGCGGACCGACGGAGGCGGAGACCTCACGGTGACGTTGGCAGAAGTTGAGCGACTGCTCGATCGGGCCGCAGAGCGGGAGTCGCGTCTCGTGCACCGGCGCGTTTGTTTCTTCACCGACATGGGTCGAAATACTTGGGGCGACGTGATTGGTGAAGAGACTCAAACCACCTTGGCAAGGTTGGCGGAGAAAGCCGATTTGCGATTGTTTGATGTAGGGCAGAGCGGAGGCCAGAACGTTGCCGTGACGCAGCTTTCGACGCCCGAGGGAGTGGCCACCGTCGGCCACCTCACGCGGTTAGACATGGAGCTGGAAAATTTCGGCGATCAGGATCGTTCGCAACAACAGGCGGCGGTGTTGATCGACGGCCAGAAGATCGCGGAGCACGAAGTGGATGTTCCGGCCGGTGGTCGAGCCAACGTATCAACGTTGCATCGATTTCAGATGCCGGGGGAACATGTCGTGGAGGTTCGGTTGGGGGAAGATCGCCTGGAAGTTGACAATCGGCGTTGGCTGATCTTGACAGTCACTGCGGCGTTAGAAGTACTGTGTGTGGAGGGGAAGTCAGGCGCCGTGCACAACGTGACGTTTGCCCTGGAGCCGGGATCGACCTCACCATCGCGAGTGCGGCCGGTGGTGCGATCCGAAATTGCGTTGTTGGAGGAGGATTTGAGCCGTTACGACTGCATTTTTCTCTGCAACGTGGGGCGTTTTGGCCGCGATGAAAGTCGGCTGTTGCGGAGTTTCCTGGACCGAGGTGGCGGCGTCGTGATCTTCTCTGGGCGATCAAGTTCAGAGCGCCAATTACAACGCGGTACTCGGTCTGGATGCCGGTCCCATGCGATGCCTCCCAGCACGGCTAGGCGATGCGATGCCGTTGGGCGAGTATTTCTTTGAACCGTTGGACTACCAGCACCCGATCGTGGAACCCTTTCGGGGTCACGAGCGCGCCGGACTGCTGACAACGCCGGTATGGAAGTACGTCAAGCTGACACCTGACCCCAACGGCAAGGTGGCTACGGCCTTGGCTTTTCAGCGTGGTGACCCCGCGGTGCTGGAGCAGTCGGTGGGACATGGGCGAGTGATTCTGGTAGCCACGGATGCCTCGAGTGTTTCCGTCGATCGATCAACGGACCCCCCCACGCCTTGGTCGCGCTGAGCGGCGTGGCCCAGTTTTCCTCCGCTCGTTCAACAGATGCTGCGGTCTGCCGTGCGCGGCCGGACGCAGATGCGGAACGTCATCGTGGGCGAGGCCTTGCAGGGAGCCTTGCCTGTGGGGAGTGCGGAGACATCCGTGGCGGTTACCGATCCGGCCGGAAGGCGGCAGCGCGTACCGGTAAAGGTGGACGGCAGTCAGAGTCAGTGGACGTTTACGGCCACGTCTCTGAGTGGCGTGTATAGCGTATACGTCGGAACCGCACCCGACCGTGCGCAGAGTTACGGTGCGAACCTGGACACAAGTGAAAGCCGTTTGGATCGATTTGACGTGGAACTGTTGCCACGCGAGTTGCGGCAGGAGGTAACGGCCGATGAGGAGGACGTTTCGAGCCCGGAGACCTCACAGCCGACCCGGTTTTTTCGCCGCATCCTGGCGATCGTAT
Source organism: uncultured Planctomycetota bacterium (assembly GCA_963700575.1). Taxonomy (GTDB): domain Bacteria; phylum Planctomycetota; class Planctomycetia; order Pirellulales; family Pirellulaceae; genus JAJRVM01. The sequence continues at coordinate 240,469 of CAVOYC010000029.1, forward strand.
TGGTATTGTTGATTTGCGAGACGTTCCTGGCGTGGTTTTTTGGACGAGCAGCCGCATGATGGCCAGAGCAGGACCCGTACGGGTGTCATCTTGTGCTGACTTTTTTTGGGCTTGCAGAGCATAGGAATCAGGGAAAAATGACTTTACCTTGCTCCCTCGCCCCTTTGGGGAGAGGGCATCTGGAAGAGTTTTTTCCCTGATTCCAGAGGTCAGATATTTGCGATGGCTGGTTGGCTTTACCATTTCCTGACGGGTGCGCTGGGGGCTCCTCCGCCGCGCGCGGGCGAAGGGATCGAGGTAAAGCTCGTTCACACCTGGCCCTGGCCGCCCTGGATTACGCTGCTGTCTCTGATCGTTGTTGCCGCTTACATTGCGTGGATCTACTCGCGCGAGCCGGGGCCGGTTCGACGTGGCACGCGATTGGCACTGGCGACCATTCGGCTGCTCTTGGTGGTACTGATAGTCACCATGATGTATGGGTGGATGCGCGATCGCTACCGAACTGACCTGCCCGACCTGGTAATCGTGTTGGACGATTCACAGAGCATGAGTTTCGCCGACCAATATACGGATAAAGGTCTTGCGGATCGACTGCGTCAACGACTCGAAAGTGCGCAGCTGGACGAGCCTTCACGGATCAATTTAGCCAAAACCTTGCTGCTGAAACCGGGTGCCGCGTGGCTTGATCAGATGCGCGACCGATACAACGTGAAATTCTATTTACTCAGTACGACGGTGCGCATTCAGAGTGTGTCGAGCAATTCCATTGAGAAGAGCGTCAGCGCGGTGCAGGCCACGCAGCCAGCCAGCCGTCTGGGAGACGGCCTGCAGAATATTCTCGAATCACAACGTGGCCGGCCAACGGCTGCCGTCGTGTTGTTGAGTGATGGCGTGACAACCGAAGGGAGGTCGGTTGCCGAAGTAGCGCACTACGCGCGACGTAAGGGCATCCCGTTATTTCTGGTAGGGATTGGCGATCAGCGACCTCCCCGCGATCTGCGACTGTCCGATCTGCTGGTGGACGAAGTCGTGTTTCTGGGCGACGTCGTCAATTTCGATTTCAAATTGACTGGAACCGGCTTCACCACGGAAAAAGTCGTTGCCAGGCTGAAACTCAAAGGAAGCGAAACGACACTTGCCGAGCAGACGCTGGAACTGCAGGGCAATGGGCTGGCGCAGAGTGTTCGGTTGTTTTTTCGCCCGATCGAGGAAGGCGAGTTCGAATACGTGGTCCAAGTTGATCCCCTGCCGAACGAGACGAATCTGAGCAACAACGAATTGTCGCAGTTGGTCAGCGTCCGCGACGAGTCAATTCGCGTTCTGTACGTGCAAGAGTATCCCAGCCTGGAGTTTCGCTACCTGAAAACACTCCTGGAACGAGGCTTAAAACTGGGAGGCAAGGGAAAAGCAGTCCAGTTGACCACCGTACTGCAGGAGGCCGATCCAGGATATGTGGAGTTGGACGAAACGGCTCAGCGTGTGTTTCCCGTCAGCCGCGATGAGCTTTTTGCCTACGATGTCGTGATCTTTGGTGACGTCAATCCCGCGTATATGAGTCGTCCCGTGCTGGAGAATCTGGCAGCCTTCGTGGCGGAGCGTGGGGGCGGCCTTCTCTTTGTGGCTGGGCCTCGTCACACACCGCTCGCATACCGTGACACGCCTTTGGAAAATCTCCTCCCGATCGAACTGAGCACCGCTCGCCTGCCCGAGCAGCAGCGTCTGACGGAGGATCTGTTTCGGGTTAGTCTGACGCGACTGGGAATGGTCAGTCCTCAAATGCAGCTGTCCGACACGTTAGCGGCCAGTCTTGAGACATGGCAGAACTTGCCCCCCATTCGCTGGCTGCTCAAAGCTCCCGACACGCGGTTGGCGGCGCGCGTCCTGGTCGAAACTTCCGCCATCGCTGAGCAGCCGGCACTGCCCGTGATCTCGATGCAATTGGTCGGAGCAGGACGCGTCATTTTCCATGCGACAGACGAATCCTACTTGTGGTCCCGCGTGCAAGGAAGCGACCAGTACTACGAACGTTACTGGTTGCAGACGATCCGATATTTGAGCCGGGTGAAGCTGCTGGGTGCCAACCGATCGGTCGAGATCGTGCCCGATCGAAATCAGTATTACCGGGGCGAATCGGTCCCAGTGCAGGTGCGGTTCTTTGACGAACGCATGGCGCCCGTTGCGGATGACGGAGTGGTGGTGCTGCTGGAGCGGCAACTGGGACGCCGGCAACGCATCAAGTTGCATCGGGACTCCGTGCGGCGCGGCGTGTTTGAAGCCGCCGTCAGCAATCTTGCGGAAGGTTCGTACCGGGCCTGGATAATGGTGCCCATGATCGACGGAAAACCACCCACCTGGCAATTCTCGATTGTCCCACCCCCGGGAGAACAGTCCAAACTGATGATGGATGCCGCAGACCTGCAGCAGGCTGCTAGAACATCGGAGGGGAAGTTCTTCACGCTGCAAGATGCCGATGCCCTGTTAAGCAACCTGCCACACGGACGGCAAGTGCGGATAGAATCGCTACCTCCCTCACCCGTCTGGAACTCACCAGCGCTGGCCGGCCTTTTCCTGTTCCTGCTGACCCTGGAGTGGTTGTTACGCAAACGTTTGGGTTGGCTGTGATGAGGCGGCAGATCCGCCTGGCCACTGCGGCGTGCTTCGTGCTCGTCGATGGATGGTCGAGTGAAACGAGAATCGGCAGCAAGATCGTCAAGCCGCAGGCATCTGGCTGGTCGGGTGATAAATGGCCAATTCGACGTTGATCCAGTATGATTTCGATACCTGGTGGGACTTTCGTCTGCCAGACAGCACGTGGTACGGAGACGATCACGTGCGTAGAGCGAGGTAACGCGACTTGCGTGGGCGCGTGGTTCTGGGAAATCGCGGAACGTGACGGCATGACATCCCTCTTTCAGCACAAGGTTCGCCAGGTCGCAGATCGTGCTCAGCAGCTGGTGCGCCTGTATGGTGTCAGCTGGTTTGTGGCGGTCGTCTGTCTTGTGGCGCTGGCCGTCGGATGCCTTGATTACTTGGTTCGTTTCGAGGATTTCGGTATCCGGCTGATTTTCTCTGCTCTATTTTGCCTGGCGACCGCCTGGGGCTTTGGGCGGTTCGTGGTGGCGGCGTGGCGATATCGGTGCAGCGATCTGCTGGCAGCACGGCGCATCGAGCAATACCATCCGGACCTGGGTGATCGCTTGTCCAGTGCCGTGGCTTTTGCGCAAGGACCGCCTGACGACCAGACGGCAGGTTCGGTGGAGTTGCGGCGTGCCGTGATTGCCGAGACAGAAACGGCCACGCAACGTATCGCATTCAGTCACTGTATTAATCGAAGACAGCCCACTCGTGCCCTACTGATCGCGGCCCTGGCAGTGGCGACGATCGGAGTGCTGGGACTGTTGGATGGTCCCTCGGTTTCACTCGCCGCTCGACGCTTATTGGCTCCGTGGGGAGATGAGCACTGGCCGCGGCGACATGTACTGCAACTGGTCGACGCGCCGACGCGATTGGCCGTTGGGCAGGACTTTGAAGTGGAGCTCATCGATGCTAACGGCCGATTGCCCGACCGGGTAGAGATCCACTACTGGTTCGACGGCGACGAAGCATCGCAGATTCAGACTCACCAGATGCAGCCACTCGGAAGCAAGCTGGTCCACAGGTTGGCCAACCTGACGCGCGGCTTTCGGTATCGAGCCACAGGAGGTGACGATCAGACGATGCCCTGGATGGAGCTGCTGCTGGTTGAACCACCGAAAATCGTGGAAAAGGAAATGACACTTGATCCGCCCGACTATACGGGACTCGAGACGGGGCGGGCGGAGGGGAGTTTTCGAGCATTGGTTGGCACGCGTGTGACGTTTCGAGCGCGAACCAACAAACGACTTTCGGCTGCCATGCTGGAAACCGATACCATGGGCAGCGTCGTTTCCATTCGCTTGTCGGTGGACCCCGATCAACGTGGTTTTGCGCTCTCCGCCGATGCGGTCCAATCGTGGGTTCTTGCGCTGTCGGGTACCTACGGTTTTCGCCTGGTCAACCGGGACGGGCTGGATGTCGGTGTCACCGATCACTGGGACGTTGACACGGTCCGTGATCTGCCACCTACCGTGTCACTCAAACGTCCAGCCACCGACCTGTTTGTCACGGCGCGAGCCGAGTTGCCCGTCGAAGCGATTGTCAAGGATGATTTGGCTATTCGATCGGTGGACCTTCATTTCAAGAGGTTCGCGTTGACCGAAGAGGTGCCTGCCGATCGAGAGCAGGAGACGTTGCCGCTGTGGGAGGGTCCCACCAGCACGGTTCCCGAATCTGCTCGCGATGGGTGGGAGAATAGTGAGGGGGTGCAGCGTACGGTGCAGCACCCGTGGGACCTTACGCAGTTGGCGTCCATGAAACCAGGCGAGTGGATTGAATTTCACATCGCGGCCAGCGACTACAAGACGCAGATTGGCAAAAGTGTTTCCCGGCGGTTGACGATCATCTCGGCTGCGGAACTGGAAGAACGGCTGGCCCAGCGTCAAACGGAGATCCTGGCGCAGATCGCCGAGATTGTCAGACTGCAGCGGCAGACGCACACGCAGACTTCGGAACTGGATATTGCGGTACGGTCGGTGGGGAGACTGGACCGCAACGACACTGATCAATTGCAGGCCGCGGAACTGAACCAACGGCAGGTGCAACAGCGATTGGCGCATCCCAGCGATGGCGCTGCGGCAAAGATTGTTGAGCTAATCGAGCAGCTGAGGAGCAATCGGGTTGACAGTCCGGATTTGTACCAACGTCTCATGCAGTTTCGCGACACGATCGAGCGTCTCAACGAAACGTATCTTTCCCACATTCAACGTCAGTTGATCGACGCTTTGAAGATCGCTCGCGAGAGCCTGGTCGGCGAGTCGAATGACGAACGAAGAATCGAAACGGGACTGTGCGCGGAGTTGTCCGAGCTGCTTACAGAAGCGGGGGCGAGCCAGCAGCGAGTGATCGAAGCACTGGAGGCTCTGCTGGGGCAGTTCTCGCAATGGGACAACTACCAGCGTCTGGCGCGCGAAGTGGGCCGAGTGCGACGCGAGCAGGAACAGGTGTTCAGCCGCACGCAACAGCTGCGAGTCGACACACTCACCAAGGATCTGAACGATCTGACGGCCGAGCAACGGGCGAATTTGAGACGTTTGACCGAGCGACAGAATGATATTGCACTTCGGTTTAACGCGTTGACCAGCGGTATGGAGTTGACGCAACAGAAATTGTTGCAGGACGACCCGGTGGCTGCTGCCACGCTGGCCGATGCCTTGGACATGGTTGATCGGGCTGGCATCGGCGGATTGATGCGCGACGTGGGACGGAAGATGGACGGCAACCGATTGGGGCAGGCCGCCGACCAGCAGGAAATTCTGCTCCAAGACCTGTTGGAGCTGCAAGATATTCTGGCCAATCGTCGTCAGTATCAGCTGGATCGTAAGGTCCAACAGCTGCGCGACGCCGCATCACAACTCGAACAAATTCGTTCGCGCCAACAAGCGATCCAGCAGCAGCTGGACGAGGCGCAGCCGAAGACAGCTGAGCAGTTGCGGAATCTGGGAAACCGCGAGGCGGAGTTGGCTGAGCAGGTTTCCCGGCTGGCACGACGGATGCAGCGTTTAGAGGTAGAGAGGGCCGAGTCGGCTCTCCATGAGGCAGGCCAGCAATTGAACAACGCGGCCCGCTCGGCAGGTGCCAAGGACATCCCACAGTTACAGCAGGACGCCCGGCAGGCCCAACAGAATCTCGATGAGGCCCGACGTCGGATTGAAATCGCTTTGATGGAGTCGCAGCAAGCGTTGCGGGACGAGCGGATTTCTCGCCTGCGTCAAACGGTCGGCGAATTTATATCGCGGCAGCAGCGGTTCCTGGACGAGACGCTGCGCGTAGACTCGCAACGGCCCGCCAGCTCCGAAACGACCACGCCTCCGGTCGCCCAGGCACTCCAGTCGCTCGCCACCGAGCAGGTGTCGCTGAGCGAGGAGGTGGCGGAGGTGGCGACCACGATCATGGATGCGGAAGCCTTTGCTTTCGCTCTCCAAGAGGTTGCCCAATTCATAACCTCGGCCAGCCAAATGTTGATGAAAAGTATCTCGGGTCCGCAGACCACCGATTTGCAGCGGCAAGCCATGGCTGGTCTGGAACAAGTCCTGAATGCCTTGTTGGACGATGTGCCGCGCCCATCACCGGGCGAACAGCCGCCGCCACCCAATACTCCCCAAGAAGACAAGGAAAAGCAAGGAAACACCAAGTATCTGTTCGCCCAACTCAAGTTGATTCGAGCCATGCAGGAGCGAGTGAACCAGGAGACAAGCGGACTTGATCAGGAGTCGAAGCCATGGGATCAAGTGCTTCTCGCGCGGCAACAGGATCTCGTCCGCCAGCAGCGCCGTTTGGCGGAACTGCTAATGCGGTTGCTCGACACGGTTCAAGAGCAGCCCGAGCCGACCATGGTCCGGCCACCGACTAGTGGGCTCGACGCCCTCGATGAAGCGCTTGAGCAGGATTCGCGGAAGTAGCGACAGAATAGGGTTTGGATTATGGGACGTGTAATTCCAAGTATGAATGCGGCGAGCCTGTTGCTGATCGCCGTCAGTGCCCTATACGCACAGCGAGCGCAGAACGAACCTTCGGACGGCACTCCGGTCGGCCCCAGCACAAAGAATCTGGATGCCAAATTGCTGGACGGTCTGAGTACAGGGAACCGGAATACTGGGAAACATGGTGCGGGGGATGCGAATGACAGTCAGTCCCGGTCACCTCAGCGACTTGACCAGTGGGACGAGTCGAAAACGGCTCCCCAGGAGGGCACGGACATTGGGCAGCAGAATCCATTGGTGCAGATCGGTGCTCAGATGCGGCAGGTGGAGCGTCGGCTCAGCGGCGGGGGACGTCTCACCCGCGACACAAAAGAGCCAGCGGCAGATAGTCTCCGAATTGGACGAGCTGATTTTGGCTCTGGCGGCCAAACATCAACAGTCACAAGAACAGCGCAAGTCGAGTTCCTCTTCCCAGGCCAAGCAACAAGCTTCCAAGACCGGCAAACAGGCGGCGGAGGACAGCCAGGGACTGCCGGGGAAGGATTCGCCAACGGCGGCAGAAACCGCGGCCGGGCGGGCGGCAGTCGCCGAGATATGGGGGCATTTGCCGGTGCGCATTCGACGACAGCTGCAGAGTGCTGGGGCCGTGGAGTTCTTACCGACGTATCGAAAATTGATTGAAGACTACTACAAACGACTGGCCGAAGATCGAGACATGAATCAATAGTCACAAGGTGGGAAGATTATGGCGAGCGTCAACCGGCGTCGGTTTCTGCTTCGCACAACCGGCTGGTGCGTGGGGATGCGCGGAGGTGTTTGCTTCTGCCGTGCGCAGGATAAACGCGCCGACCGTGCGGGTGACATGCTGCTTCCGAACGTCAAAAAAGCCATCCGCTCGGGGCTCGATTACCTGGCGGCTCATCAGAACGAAGATGGCAGCTTTGGCGGAGACGGGTATCGACGCAACGTAGCGGTCATCAGTTTGGCGGGGTTGGCGTTCATGGCCAACGGGAGCGCTCCTGGTCGCGGTCCTTACGGAAAACAAATCACTCGTTGCGTTACGTATCTTCTCAATCATGCCCAGGATAGTGGTTTCGTGTTTGCGGCCGGCAGCACCAGCCATGGGCCCATGTACGGTCATGGTTTTGCCACGTTGTTTCTGGCTGAGGTCTATGGGATGTGGCCTGATTCCGACGTGCGCGAAAAACTGGTCAAGGCCGTTCGCCTGATCGTCAATACCCAGAATGACGAAGGTGGCTGGCGTTACCAGCCGGAGCGGCGCGAGGCGGACATTTCAGTGACCATTTGCCAGATTATGGCCGTGCGTGCGGCGCGCAATGCTGGTATTTATGTTTCGAACGAGACGATTGACCGCTGTACCAACTATGTCAAGCGGTGCCAGAATGCGGACGGTGGTTTTGCGTACATGCTGCCAGGGGGTGAGAGTGCTTTTCCCCGCACCGCGGCTGGCGTCGTAGCGCTCTACAGCGCCGGAATCTATGAAGGTGATGAGGTCAGTCGAGCACTGAACTATCTCATGCGGCACAAACCGACATCGGATGCGAGCGGTATTGAGAACCATTTCTTCTACGGTCACTACTATGCGGTGCAGGCCATGTGGCATGCCGGTGGCAACTACTGGCGGGGCTGGTATCCGGCCATTCGAGATGTTTTGTTGGCGCGGCGCAAAGAGGACGGGTCGTGGTTTGATCAGATCTGCCCCGAGTACGGAACGGCGATGGCGTGTTTGATTTTACAAATGCCAGACAACTATTTGCCGATCTTTCAACGCTGAACGGATGCACACATGTTCGTGGCTGCGGCACGCGGGCGCGGCAGCTGCGGCGAGACGCCGTAGCCACGTCTGGCTGGGGCCGCCCGTCAAGTTTGCATCGGCAATACAGATACATTGGGGTGTGAATGGTGGTCCGTTTCTTCCGGGTTCGCCAGTACGCTGGCTTCGTTTTTCGACTGTTGATCGCCAGCAGTTGCGCGCTACCTGTGCTGGCCCGCGACGGTCCACCGGCCGACCCCGGCTCCACCGCCATACTGCGCGATGGCAGCATGCAGTCGCTGGAGTTGGTGGGGACTACCGCCGCCGGTGATTGGATCTTCGATGCGGCGAGCCAACGGGTCACGGTGGCGAACGATCAACTTATTGTCTGGGGGGCCTGCGAGGAACGCGGTCAGAGAACGTGGGTGCTTTTGACCGACGGCAGCCTGATCGTGTCGGACCTGCTGGCGATCGAAAAAGAGGCGCTGGTACTGACGGGACGAATTTGGCCTGAGACGCGTGTGGCACGACAACATGTTCGAGCCATTCTGTTTCGTCAACCGATGGATTGCCTGGCGCGGGACCTGCTCTATCATCGCGCCATCTTTCAAGAGCGCGACGAGGATCAGTTGCTGCTCGACAACGGTGACGAGTTGAAAGGGGCGATGCCGGACGAGGTTCGGCCAGAGCCGGGCGCCTTTCATCCGGAGCGAATACGCTGGCCGATGCGCGGCACCGTGGAAGGGGTCGAAATGCCGCTGGAACGCGTTACCGCTCTGCTTTTCGCCGGCGGAAAGGACTCTTCTCTCGCAAGGCACGGAACAACGTGGTTGGGTCTGAACGACGGCAGCCGTCTACTCGCCACACGGTTCACACACCATGGCAAAACGTTGTCGTTTGAATTGTCCGCGGGCGTGCGGTTGGTCACTGATGCCGGAGCGTTTCCGGAAGGCAATCCTCTCAGTGCGGTGGTCCTGATACAACCAATGACTCGAGAGGTCACATACGTATCCGACCTCGAACCATTGGGTTACAGGCATATTCCTTTTCTCTCGACCAGCTGGCCCTATCAGAATGATCGCAGCGCTTCCGGCGGCCAATTGCGCTACGCTGGCCACGCATACCTCAAGGGGATCGGGATGCACAGCAGCTCACGATTAGCCTATGATTTGGGGGGAAGGTTCCAGACGCTGCAGGCCGAGTTGGCGGTTGACCAGCGGGCGGGACGCAGTGGCAGCGTGGAGTTCCGAGTCTACCTGCAGGACTCCGACGGCCAGTGGAGCCGAGCTTACGAGAGTGACGTGGTGCGCGGGGGTGACCCGCTCATGCCGATGCGTGTCGACGTCCGGGGCGCGCACGGCGTCGCCTTGATCGTGGATTTCGCCGACCGGGCGGATGAATGGGATCACGCCAATTGGCTCAACGCTCGACTGGAGCAGTGATTGAAGGAGGAAAACATGTATCGCCTGACCGTACTGTATGGGCACCCGCGTGATCCGCAGGAATTTCAAAGGTATTATCGCGACGTCCACGTTCCGCTGGCACGCAAGATGAAAGGTCTCAGAGGATGGACGATTGGCATGTGTGAATCAGCAGCAGAAGGTGAACCGCCGCCGTACTATATGATCGTCGGGCTTTATGCCGAGACGCGGCAGGATATGGAAGCGATACTGGCGTCCGCCGAGGGGCAGGCGACTGTTGCGGATGTTCCCAACTTCGCAACGGGCGGAGTGACTTTTATGTATGATCATGAAGAAGTTCTCGTTCCGTATGAACTGAAGCACTAACTAGACAGCTCCACTTTCACTTTTAGGATCATCTTAAGGCCTTGTTGGCACGGGCTTTGTCGCCACCGGGCTGGTCCCGGTGGTAGAGCGTTTGACAACTACCGTCTATCTTGGCCACCCATGAGTTTCCCTCCTGCCGGCCATCGCCGCCGGAGGCGGCGATGGCCGGCAGGAAGGTTCGTTTTTCGGCTGCCCGAGTAGTCAGCAAACGTAGAACCACCGGGACGAGCCCGGTGGCGAGGGTCTGTTACGCACATCCATCGCTGCAAAACGGCGCTGTACAACGAACAAACAGCATTAATGGGCCGGCGTGAAGTATCGCGGCTCACTTGCGCCGACGCTCCGTGTCGCGCATGGAGTTGATTGCGCCAAGCCGTTGCTTCCAGGTGCTCCGGCCGCGCCGGTAGCAGATCGTCTCGGTGGGGCCACGTCTCCGACCGTACCACAGGCAAGTCGAGCCAAGGCCGTAACTCAAGCTTTCATCTAAGGACAATCAGCTCATGAGTACATCACGCGCGTATTCTTTTCTGGCCCTCGTGTCTCTCTTTGGCCTTGCCGGCGTCGGGCATGCGCAGCAGGCCCCGGACACGCCAACAACTGCAAACTTGCAGAGTGAGTCGGCCCAGCAGCGTGACCAGCGGATGGACTGGTGGCGCGAGGCCCGGTTCGGCATGTTCGTCCATTGGGGACTGTATGCGATCGCGGCCGGGGAGTGGGATGGGAAGATATGGACCCAGGGAGGTATGGAGTGGATACAACAGCGAGCTAACGTTCCTGCCGATGAGTATGCTCGACGTCTGCTGCCGCAGTTCAAGCCCAAAGAAGGCTTTGCCAAAGAGTGGGCGGATCTGGCCAAGGCGGCGGGATGCAAGTATGTCGTGTTCACCAACAAGCATCATGAAGGTTTTGCACTGCACGATTCGGCGGTCACGACTTTTGATGCTAAGGATGTGACTTCGCGCGACCTGCACAAAGAGATTATCGATGCGGTTCGCACCGCTGGCTTGAAAGTCGGCGCGTATCACTCACTGTGGGATTGGCACCATCCACATGCCTATGCGGGACGTGGGTCGAACAATCCGGCATGCCAGACCATGGAGGGTCGCGAGCCGAAGATCTATGTTGATTTCCTGCACGCACACGTCAGGGAGTTGGTCACGAATTACGGGCCCCTCGATATTCTCTGGTTCGACTATTCCAGTCCTCAAATCCAGGGCGAGAGCTGGCGTGCCAACGAGTTGGTGGCCATGGTCCGCCAGCAACAACCGGCGATCATTACCAATAACCGGCTCTTCCGATCGACAGCCGCCGGCTGGCACGACGACCATCATTTGGAGCCATTTGACAATCGTTATGGAGATTTTTGCACGCCCGAGCAGAGGATTCCTCCTACCGGCGTGCCCGGAGTCGATTGGGAAACGTGTATGACGATCAACACCACGTGGGGATATTCGAAACATGATCACGCCTGGAAATCAAGCCAGACGTTGATTCGCAACCTGGTCGACATTGCTTCCAAAGGTGGCAATTACCTGCTGAACATTGGTCCGCGGGCGGATGGTTCCGTGCCGGAGGAAATCGTCGAGCGGATGCGGGAAATTGGGCAATGGATGGAGGTGAACGGCGCGTCGATTTACGGGACCACGGCCAGCCCGTTCGCGGATTTGACGTGGGGACGCTGCACGACAAAGCGTGGCACCGACACGTCGCTGCTGTACCTGCACGTGTTCGACTGGCCGGACGATGGTCGCTTGATCGTGCCCGGTTTAGCGAATGTCGTGAAGCAGGCACACCTGCTTGATGGTGGCACCAAGCTGACCACTCACCGCCGCGATCAAGGCACCGAGATTCTGCTGCCCGCAGAACCGACCGGTGATCACGTCAGCGTCGTGGTGGTCGAAATCGAAGGTACCCCGTAGTTCGACTGTTTGATTTCGCACGCAAGACCCCTTCCAGCCTTCCAGTCAGATTCACCCACCGCACAAGGCGGCGGGAGTCAAAATCAAACAGTCGAATGAGGAATCGGAAAAGTTACGACAACAACGGTAACCGTACGATGACCGGTTACCAGACCCAGCGGATAACCGGCTGACCAACGATGGCACCTACACGTACCAGTACGACAAGGAAGGCAACCGTACCCGCCGCACGAAGACGGCCACGGGTGAGGTGACCGAGTACGAGTGGGACTATCGCAACCGGCTGGTGAAGGTGACGGACAAGAACTCGCATGGCACGACCACGCAGGTGGTGGAGTACACCTATGACGTGTTTGATCGCCGGATTGTCAAGGAGGTGAACGCCAGTTCGCCGTTCGACATGGCGGACGCGGCCATAGGCACTACGTGCACGACGACATCCACACGAGCCTGGCCTCTCTCGACGGCGGCAACGTGGTGCTGGACTTCGCCGATCCCGACGGCAGCGGTGCTCAGGCCATGGCCCATGAAGGAGATGAAAACGCACTTGGATTGGGGTACATGGCGCGTTATGTCATAACGCTTGGACGAAGAAAGGGGGAGCCGTACATTTTTTGCGGTAAGGCGGGAGTGCTGGGCAAAGAACATGCCGTTCGACCTGTATGCCCGCGGGAAGGGACATATGGATGTCACTTAATTGCTCCTGAGCACTACCTGCCACGGCAACCTCGCGCGTAATGATTGGCCGAGAAAAAACTGACATGTTTTCAGCCCCCTCACCCTCCCCTCTCCCCAAAGGGGCGAGGGTATATCGGACAGTTGTTTCTCGACCGATCCTAAAGCACGAGGCTAATACAACTGATCAGACGACGCTCACCCCGCCTGTTCGGCGTTCGACG
>CAVOYC010000030.1:0-43768 GCA_963700575.1 uncultured Planctomycetota bacterium
GTTTTCCGCGAGGAACCCCGTGATCCGCAGTCGTCCTAGCGTCTGCTTATCGGCTCATTCATGGAATAGTCCCTGTAGGCTCTGCAAAGTGCGTTCCACCAATATCTGTCCACCTTCGGGACCGACGCGACAGGATTGAGGGATGGCGCTGTAGCCCTTGCCGGCGAGCGCGCGGGGCGTGGCCAAGTAGCCCGCAGACCCCACCGGACTGGCCAGTTGAATCAAGATCGTCTGTTCCGCCGGGCTGCGCGCCTGGATTTGGATGCCGTAGTCCGTGTAGAGCTCAAACGGGTTGGTCGCAATCGCCACATCGCCCAGACGCAGCACATGCATTTCAATGGCATTGACTGTCGGGCCACGCTGCTGTTCCTCATAGCGGTTCACTACACGTCCATGCCACCGCATGTTCCAGTAGTCAGCCCCCGTCAACTTCTCCTTTGCAGCAAGCTGGTCATAGTGTGTCTTTGCCTCGGTGTACTCTGCTTCCGTGATCGCCTGTTCCGGCAGCTCAAAACACTCCACACGGTGAACGAACGGCAGGTCGGTGCGCACATCGTCCTTCACGACCTCCCATGTGTCGTTGACGGCGTTCACGATCCGACGTCCCATTTCCTGCGTGCGCGAGAGTCCGCGGAGTCCCTGCATGCGGGTCTCGGCCTTGTGCCGGATCATCAGGTGCGGCGACTGGTCCCCCGCCGGTCCAGCAAAGCCGAGCACGACAAGCTGTTGGCCATGCACTTTTCGCAGGCCCTCTCGTACGTCATGCCAGAAGTCCGCACTCACTCGCCAACCGCAGGGGCCGCGTTCGTCAGTTTGAGCGGGACAGGGCACCGTGACTGCTACAGCCAGCGGCTTCCGATCCGCCCCGAGGAAGAACAGGCTATCCACGGTGTGGTCTTCGTACCCTTCCAGCCCACGGAAATCGGGCTGGTTGGTTCTGCCGTACATCTGAGCCGAACCGTTGGCATATGCGGCTCGCCGGTTCTGGGCAACGACCGCATGCCCCAACCCCCACGCAAAGCTCCCTGACTTGCGGCTTTCCCATGCACGTACCACTGCCTCGGCTATCCGTTCGAACATGAACGGCACATACTCTTGCGGCTCCATCGCCCCGGCGTAGTTGTCGTACGCATCCGGAAGTATGGCCGGGCCCTTGTGGGTGTGGGTCGCCGCCAGGAACAGTTTGTTCGTGTCGAATCCCGGCAACAGTGGCGCGACGCGGTCCCGGAACCGAGCCTGAATGCCCGGACGGATCACGCATAAGTCACACGAGACAATAATCGCGCTTTCCACGGGCTTGCCCGCCTCCAGCGTCTCCAACGCCAACACGTTTGCCGTGACGGAGCTATTTACGCCTTTGGAGATCGGAGCCGTCCTGCCGCCGGTCAGTGCAACCGGACGGTCCGGCGTGATATCCGCTTGTGCAACTCCGATCTTCAGTTCTCCGGCATACAGGGGAAACAGCTCTAATGAGAATGTGGCTGCAATTACCATGCTGAGAAGCGCTTGTTTCATTGTCTCTCCTCCTTTTTTGACACACTTACAGACCAACGGGCCGGTGATTGCGAGGGCCGTACCTGCGAGGAAACGCCGGCGAGTTTGCCGATCTGTGTTGATTGATTCACTGAGAGGTGTTCGGCTCATTTCAAAGCTCCCAATTCAACAGGTGTCGTTAGACGGACCACTACGAACGTGCAAGCCACGCATGGCAAGCGTCACATGCAGTCCAGACGATCACAATGTGTTTCATCGTATCGATACGTGTCATTTTCATTTTCCGATCAAGTACCCGAATCCTCCGAGGTTAAGCACGGGACCGTTGTCGTCCTTCTCGACTTTCGCGGCATCAGCTATCAGCGTCTTGTAGGTCCATGAAGTTGATTCAGGAAGCGTGATGCGGAGCTTCGTTGTGCGATTCGACAGATTCACCACCGACAGGACCTCCTCGCCAGACGTGCGTCTGAGGAACGAAAGGACGGAATCGGGCTGATCGTTGTCGAGCCAAACAACTGAACCGTGGGTCAGTGCCCGCTCGGCATGACGCATCTGGCAGAGTTGCTTGCAGAACGCGAATCGTGCCTTACCTGTGAGCGTATCGCCGTTGGCCCAGTCGATCGGTGACCGTCCGAAGATGCTGTGGCGGGCGGTGTCGGCCACTTCCTGGCCGTTGTAAATCATCGGCACCCCGTCCAGACGTGAACAGCGTCACCAGGGCGGCATTGACGCGCCGGCTTCCCCACGCCTTCTCGATGCGGTTGTCGTAGTCGTCGTTGGCGATGTCGTGGTTGTCGATGAACCGGATGAACCGGGCCCCGCCACGAGGGCGCTCGTCCCGCATCTTCTCCCACTGAGCCCGGAACTTGGCGGCGTTGTCCCACTGGAATCCCCAGCCATAGTCGAGGTCGAACGCCTTGAGTTGATCCTCGCGCCGCCGCCCCTCGGCCAACATGCAGACGTCGGTCCGGATCTTCTCCAAACGCTCGCGCGCCGCCAGCCAGAAGTCCAACGGAATGCCATCCGACACATCACAGCGGAACCCGTCGGCACGGAACTCCTTGACCCAGTACTCCATGTTCTTCCAGAGATACTCGCGAAGCTCGGGATTGCTCATGTTGATGGCCGGGAAGTTCCAGGATTGACAGATAATCTTGCCGTCTTGGTCGCGCTTGACGAATTCCGGATGGTCCTTGAGAAAGACCGCGTTCGGGCCGCAGTGCAGGTAGACCATGTCCAGCAGAACTCGCATGTCCAGCTTGTGCGCCTCGGCGATGAACTCCTTCAGATCGTCGTCCGTCCCATACTCAGGATCGACGTGATAGTAGTCCTTCATCCGGTACGGATTCCGCGGGTTGTTCATGCCAGATTTCTTCTGGCGTGGACTCCACCCATCCAGATGGGGATCGTCATCCGACACGAAAACAGGACACATGTAGATGATGTCGACGCCGATCTCGGCCACCATCGGCAACCGAGCGGTCGCAGCCTTGAGCGTGCCTTCGGGAGTGAAGGCTCGCGGCTGAACCTGGTACATCACGCCATTGGTCACCCAGTCCGGCGAGGGCCTCGCCCGCCGCTCGTTAAGTGGTTCCGCAGCAGCGGCGTGGATGCAAGCCGCCAGCGTGAACAATGCGGTCATCCCGATCAGTATTTTCTTCATTCTATGACGCTTTCGTTTGCGATGGTGAGGAACGTTTGTCGCCGACCTCGATATAGCGAAGATGGGGACACAGGCAATGAAGCAAGATAACCAGCGTGGCGGTGAGCCGCGATTTGTCCATGGTGCGTCGTCCTGGTAATGGAATTTGGCTCTGGTTTCCTCAAAGCAATCAGTTCCACAACGACTTCGCACCGACTGGACTTCCATCCGTTCGCAGTTTGCGAGCAGGGCTGTCGGGGGCAAGACGGTAGTCGCCGTTGGCGGGATTGACGAATCTCGGATCGGCGAATATCGAATGCACGTCGAGGCCTGTCATCACTTATCCTATGCCGTTGCGGGCTGGCACCGCAATGACTTACGATGACATTTACACGCCATTATCTGGACACAGTGATAGAATGCTCATCGGCGGAAACGGCAAAACAATGACAATACGGACCAGAACACAATGACCAACACGATCGTACGCAGCCTGCCCCTTTTTCTTCTGTTGCCGATATGCAGCGTGCCCATCTGGCAGTTGGTCTATCACGGCATTATTCTCTCCAACCCGTTTTCGAAGACCACGAACTACACGCTCAAAGGGGATCTCGCAAGAGTAAAACTCGCTGAGTACGGCGGACGACCACTGTTCTATTTCCACTCGACGTTCGTGACCACAAAGAGAAACTGGATGGGAGACGAAGATATCAGTTGTGAAACCGACCAGGCCTTGGCAGCCGGCGTGGCCGCCATCAAGGCTGGCGTTGAAGACTACAACACGCGCTGGCACCTTCAGACCGAATTCATGGAGGAACATGAAATGGTCGCGCCTAACGTCTCCCGCACCGTCTACTCCGATGGTTCCGAAATTGTCGCGAACTACTCCAGCGACGACTTCGCTTACAGAGGTAGGACCGTCAGGTCCCTCAGCTACATCGTTGTAGATTGAACACGGCCACAACGACCGTCACAGCATGACTTCACACGTCGAGCGGCATGCCGCAGGCCTCGAGATGGCATTTGTGCACAATGTAATCATGCTCGTATGTGTACGGATTGACCATCTCCCCGCTTAGAACAGCAGCAAACTCTCGCCACTGGTCTTCGTAGCGGTCTTTTGGGGGCGGCATGTCAACAGTCTGTATGCCTTTCTTGAAGCCGCCGCGATCTTCCTCCAAGGCAAGCGTGAGGACCCCGCCGGACATGTTCCCCTTGGATTCTATCGGCTGGATGATGATGCTTCCCTTGTCGCCCATCACCTTGAGGCGTCGGCGTTGAAAGCCCTGCGCCTCGGTGATGGATGTCCGTATCGTGGCCAGCCGATCGCTGGAGAACTCGAAAACGCTTAGGAACCGGGGAAAAATAACTTCCAGATTTGCTAGTCCCTCACCCTACCCTCTCCCCAAAGGGGCGAGGGAACTAGGTGAAGTTATTTTTCCCCCGATGCTTAGCCTCCTCTGGCTGCTCCCCTTCCCGAATCGCGGTTGTAACGAAAATCCGGTTGCCCCAAACGATCGGTGAGGACCATCCGCGTCCTGAGATCGGCGTCTTCCAGGCAATGTGTTCCTCTGCACTCCACACATCGGGCAAGCCGGAGTTCGTACTAACTCCCTCCGCTCTCGGTCCGCGGAATTGCGCCCAGTTGTCCGTCGCCCGGCCCTCGGTCGGAAGCCAGGACAACACAAGCACAAGACACACTGTTCAACAATGTGCGCATTCGAGTGTGAACGATCATTTTACCGCCAACGCCATTCGTTCAGAAATCTGTAAAGGCTGGCCCAGTTCGCAGGGAAGCCTCTCTATACCTGCTCCGGCACCACAAAGGGGGCACGATAGGGCCGGCTGAGCAAACGGTTTGCATCGGGAGCCCCCACGAACTTTTCGGCCTGGGCGTCGAACGACAACTTGGGGCCAAGGCGACACGTTAACTTGTCCAACTCCATCCGGCCCGCGTCGACCAGGTGGCGTTTCATATCCTCGAACGATTCGCGGAACAATGTGTCGCCGCCAAAGGGCTTCGTCAGCCTGTCGAAGGGCACCTCCTCGCCAAGGCGATAGGAGATGTTGCCCAGGTGGACCAGCAGCGCGGACCGATGCCCTTCGAGAATCTCTGCATGAAGGTCTTCACGTTTCCGGCTCCGCACACAATCGATGAAATGCTGCATATGACGCGGTCCCTGCAATGGTAAACGTGGCGGCTACGCCGGTCGCCGCGGCGCGTTTCAGGAAGGTACGACGGTTCTGACGCAACATGGACGTGCTCTCCTGTCTGTTCGACATATCACGGGGACGCTACACGACCTCTTCGACTACCCACGGCTTGCGGTACGCCCGCTTGAACAGTTCCATGGCCTGGGAATCGTCCAGAATATGCTCGGTCTTCGAGTCGATTTGCAGCTTCCGGCCACCGAGCCGGCAACTGATATTTGCGTAGTGAGCCATGAGTAGACTGCGGTGCCCTTCCTCGATGTCGGCGTTGGGCCGCTTGCGGCTCTTCACCGACTCGACAAAGTTCGCCTTGTGGAAGGGGTCAGGGTAGCGGCCGTACATCTCGTCTTTGACCACGGGTTGTCGATCTTTCGTGCGGACGAAGACCTGCCAGCCGCCGCCCATCCGGCCCACACACATCATGCCCTTCTCGCCGTAGAGTTCAATCCGTGTGCCGTTCTGGGGCCAATGGGGAAAGATATCGCCGCCGCGAATCCCGGGGTCGCTCCTCAGCATGTAGGGCGTGAACTCGGTCTGTTCGTAGGTGAGCAACATTTCCGGATACTCGAAGGTAGCCAACTGCGTGTCTGGCGTTTCGGCGTCACCTTGAGCGAAGCGTTTGCCCATGCAATAGACGCTGCTCGGGTAATCGACACCACAGAGCCACCTAGCCAGATCGATCTGGTGAATCCCCTGGTACGACATCTGCCCACCGGCGTAGTCCCACAACTTGCGCCACCGGACATGGATCGCCTTGTTATACTCTCGGGCCGGGGCCGGACCGTTCCACATTTCCCAGTCCAACGTCGCGGGCGGCTTCGTGTCGGGGCCCCACTCAAAGTTCGGCTCGTAGGTCTGCTCGAACACGCGGCAAAGATGCACCTTGCCCAGCTTGCCTTCCTCCAGGTAACGTTTCGCTAACATGTTGTAGGGAGCACTGCGGTTCTGCGTACCGATCTGAACGATACGGTCGTACTTTCGAGCGGCTTTGACCGCCTGGCGCCCTTCCCAGCAATTCTGGCTCTGCGGCTTCTCACAATAGACGTCCTTACCCGCACGGCAGCACAGAATCGTCGCCAAGGCATGCCAGTGCGGCGGAGTCGCGATCACCGCGGCATCGACCGAAGCGTCTTCCAGCATCTCGCGGAAGTCCTGCACGCACTTGGGCTGCTTGCCCCCTTGGCGCGACGCGTACTCCTTCGCTCGCGGCTCGTGTAACTGACGGTTCACGTCGCATACGTAGCCGATCTCGCAATCCCCGCGATCCAGGAATCCCGTGGCCAGCGAGTGGCCGCGCCCTCCACCGACGCCGATCATTCCCAGCACGAGCCGGTCATTGGCCGGAGTTGCCCGAACCGAACCGGGATTGGCCAGAATGGTAGCACTGCTGGCCAGGCCAAACGTGATTTTTCCAGTACGGCCGAGGAACTGCCGTCGGTTGATTTCGATCATGGAAAGGGAACCTCCATATGAAATGCCAGCTCTTCACGGTCATCTCGCAGCATACGTTGTCCGAAATCCGCCAATCACGCCTCGAACTTACTGGGCCTCGAACTTACCGGGCCTCGCGTACGGCTTGAGCGACTCGAAACGCCACTCAATTTCCGCGATTTCCTCTGCCGAGAGCGCAAGTTCTGAAAAGATCGGCTTGGCGGGGGTACTGTCACCCGGACCATACTGACGCGAGATCATGTTACAGAACACGCCTCGCATCTTCAACAAATAGAGACTGTAGCCGCGCAGGTTGCCTGGGTGCGTTTGCGACAGGTTGAACATCAGCGTCAGCTTGCTGTACATGTCTTTTAGCATCGCGGGATCGGAACCGCTTTTCATCAGTTCCCAGATCTTTGCCAGGATGTCGGCGTAGGCGATTCGTTCGGTGACGAGCCCTTCGGTGCCAAGCCGCGACTCGTAGAGCCATCCATAAGCGCCCCGAGCGCTGAAGACGCTTCGGATCGACGGCGAGGCGAGCAGCGCGCGAATGCGAGGGACGACCGGATGCGATTCTTCCTTGACGTAACCGAAGTTCGGAAACTCCTTGGCCAGCTCAATCAGAAGCTCGGTCGAGGGACTGGTGCCTCCGCGGCGAGCGGTCGTCTGGATCATGACGGGCTGCTCCGTGATCACCGAGGCGAGGGCACGCCAGTATTGGCGCAAGTCGTCTTGCGTCTTGCCGGTGTCGGGCGGTCGCGAGATGACCGCCGTGGGTGAGAGCTTCTTAGCGTGATTGGCGTAGACCAGCATGTCGTCGGTGTCTTTACCCTGCACACCGAGACACAGCGCCGTCGTGTTCAGGCCCTGGGTCGTCTTGGCGAGCACCTCCATCCCTTCGAGTTTCTCGTCTTGAGTCAGCAGATCGACGCTATCGTTCGACTGCGGCCAGATCATGCCCGGGCTCTCGCACCAGTCGGCAAACCGCGCCTGTCGGGCAAGCACCTCGAAGTCCACTTCACCGGAGGTGGTAAAGGGGGTCGAGAGAATCGGAAACGGCCCTCGGAACCGTGGATAGTCAGGGCACCTCAACTTCACGGGGACTTGCACGGCGGTTGCTCCGGGAGTCGCCGCAACGCTTGGGGTCTGTAGCAGCGTTCCCGCTAGTGCGCTCGACGCGCCGACTGCCGCAGCCTTCAACATACGTCGTCTGGTTATCGATCTTTCTTCGTTCATCGGTGTTTCTCCTTTCAAAACCCCATGCCTCGCCTTTTCGGCGGACATCCGCACGAGCCCAGGGGACAATGCGCCGCAAAAGCGAGAATGACAGCAGGATTCTCATCGCATATTCCTTCTGCACTTTCGAAGACTGAACTGATTCATGCGGCCAGCGGCGCAGTGGGGTGCGGTGGGGTGCGGTGGGGTGGTCGTGAACACGCAGCTCACAATGCACATCCTGACTTATCCGCCAAGCATTATCAAGCAGGAAGGGCGGGACGAAGGCTTTCGCGGGAGCGTGCGAACCGCAGCGTCCGGATTCTGAAAACGAACGCCTTCCACTGCGTCTTGCCAGCGCGTGACTGGGTCAGTCAATGTGATTGTACAACATTCCGCTGCCACGGACTGCTGCATCGGGCGATGTGACCGAGGTGAATTGTGGTGTGGGCGCTTTGCGACATAGAACGGCTAGGCATGAGCGCTCAGCCGCGGCCGCGCATCAAACACAGGAGTTGTCGTCCTGAGCCACGAATCGTCCTGGCTCTGACGAAACATGACACGCCCTCCTGTGTCGCGAGGGTGCAGTCAAATCGGGGCTTCGATGTCTAGTAACTACGATGTTGTCGATGTGATGGCGAACCTGCAGAGGTCTCCTTCACCGACTGCAGCAGCTGGAACGTCACGTACCGTGAGTGCTGAACTACCTTCGCGCCAATCTTGATCGCCTTCTCCCGCAAGGTCGTCAACGACCAGTGTTTGATCCTGCGCGGCCGCACAAGGCGGCGAAGAAAGCTGCCAAGGTTGTAGGCCAAGGCGCAGCAGTGTCGTTTTTTGGAAGACACCGCTGTAGATAGAATAGCAACTCTCCTGCAGGAGGTTTGTCCAACTTCCGCGAGTTAACAATCAAGCAAAACTACAGCGGTCCTTTCGACCTCAGCACTTTCGGGGCTCACTCAGAACACGCCTCCTCGGGATTCGTCACGTGACGCATGACGTTTTGTCATGAGAACGCAAGGGGTACGAGGCATCTGCACCCTGACGGTGAGTTCTGTATGTCCAACGACGTATGAGTATCGACATTTGGTGTTGTCAACCTGTGCAGGTTCCGGCACCCTCTGACTCGATGAGAGAACCTCGTCCGCGCGCCGCCGATATGACGACAGTGCCGAAGGGGCTAACCGTCTTTTCGTGCATTCGGTCGATGTGACCTGGTGGAGTTAGTAACTTGCTCTTCCACTCTTCGGTGGGGGCGAACTGAGCAGGTTGCAGGCGGCCCACAATGCGAGCAGATCACTCCGATAAATGGGTGGATTCTTGACACACCAAGTACCCTCAAGCGAGGGTCCTGCCTACTGGGCCAACAGTGCCATTACGCATTCCTCGGTTGTTTTGTCGTCCAGCACCTCCACCGTACCGTCTGCGTGCAGCACGCACGCACCGCCGTGGTAGCTGGCTGGGCTGCGTTTGGATCGGTCATTGATCTTCATACTCAACTCGCTTAACAGCACGTCGCGAGGTTCCATCCAGTAGATATCGCTGTCTACAATCTCGATCACGATCACAGCTGATTTCGAGTCGAGCCGTGGTGGGACGCTGCCCGGTAGGTTGGGTGGACCGTTGGGCTTGCCGGGCCGGTCATCGATCAGCATCACGTAGTTCGTGCACATTCGGTGCTGTGAGGCCGGATCGCTCGGGCAGCGATACGCGAAGTATTCCGCATCGAACACAACACCAGCATACATCTCGCCCGACGATGTCGGCACTTCAGGTATCTCATCCGTCAGCCGTATGTTACTCGGGCCATTCCACGGCTGATCGTACTCGTATGCGTCATAGAATGCGTTCTGCACCAGAAAGGGCGTGATTGCAACACGCCAGCTATGCATTGGCGTACCATCTTCAGCGTAGACAATGGGACTCGGCAACGCTCGGTAAAAATCCCAATAGTTGTGAAGTCCGAAGGCAAGCTGCTTCAGGTTATTAACACATCGCGTTTGCTGAGTTGTCTGGCGAGCGGCTCGAATCGCTGGCCAGATAACCGCGAGAAGAACGCAGATTGCCATCGTTGCGACAAACAGTGATCGCAAACTGAAACGCAATCCGACGGATGGTTCTGCCGCACGAAGATCCCGTTTTGAATGCATAGTACTTTTCGGTTCGCTGAAGTTTTCGTTCACGAAGCGTTGCGGGCTGCTGCGACGCAAAACCTTCGTTCTCGAAACGTCCCGAGACCCTGATTCTAACCTACCCCGCCCCCCGTTCCAAAATCGGTGGATATTTGGGAGTATTGTGATCCCTTCGTCAATCAAACGCGATCATTGGTGCGTTGCAGCTTTCATAATCTTCACGCCCGCCGCAGGATACCACGATCCGTTGATCCATAGCGACTCAAAATCCGGTGTGGCGGATTCTGGATACGAATAACGCAGGGTATAGCCAACGATGCTGCCGGACTTGTCCTGCCACTGTGCGCCCCATTGGTGTACGTGCTGCGTTGGTGTGGTCGTGCTATCGCGAAAGTCCGTCCAGCCTCGTACGTGTGATGACGGGAGGCCTGGATTCAACCAATCGTCTTTGATCGGTCTCCAGCCGAGAGCCTCCAGACGCGATGAAATCTGTTGGATCGCGTTTGATGCTGGGTGCTTTTCCCTGAGCGCGTACGCGACGGAAAATGACCAGTATGCGCAGGATCACGACGCACTTGCGTTGCACCATCAAGGACAATCAGAGCAGCGCTTGTCGCCTCGTCGGGCTCGGTCGTCGGGATCGTTTCTGCGACGGACGGGTTCGAAGCTATGCCAGTGGTTGGCTGGACGGCGAACCAATAAGTCACAGCGGTGACCGTGGCAATAACCAGTACTGCGGCACCGATGATCACGGTGTAGACTACCAACGGTCTACGTGTTGAGCCGCCTTGTTTGTCAACATCAGAGTCATGTGGTTTAGTCATTCATAATAACCTATTGACGGCATCTATGCTCACTGAGCCGGTCGTCCTTCAGAATGCCATCGACTGTTGGGCGACGCCAACACCCAGTCCTAACCGCTGCCAATGCAGTTCGACGGCGTCAAGCCAATCTTGGAGGCAAAATTCGGACCCCAAATTCAGCAATCGTTCCTTTGCCGCCACACGGCTCGCAGCGGTCGCTGACGGTCTCAACTTCTGACGGCCAAGTCCCATTTTGCCATCTCATCAATCAAAGTGCCATCAACTCGTCGGAGCAGAGGTTTTTGACACAACCACAGGCCCCGCCACAGAGCTGCCTGCCGCTTCACATGACGTAATGTGCCATCTGACCTGCAAACTTGCCGCAAGTCGATTTGCGAGCGTCCCGTTGGTTCCCCAAATCGGCGAGTCTTCGCCGGACATAAGAACCGCGATGGAGCACAGCGAAGTCATTTCTGCAGTTCGGCTTGGGCGCGTCGGTCCGACACACCGACGTAGCCAGGATTGCAAAAGCGATCCATTCCCTGCCAGTACCACCGGAGCCATCATCTTGATGACACCATCGGCGATGGTCGCTCAGGTCGTTGTGCACCAGGGCGATGTGACCCGGGTGAGTTGGCCAATTTCCTTCCCGCTCGTCGAAGGGGCGACCTGTGCGAGTTGTAACCGGACCCCAGCCCTGGCGGATCTACCGTAACATCGACTCTTTCGTTGCGACGCCCGTCCGACCACACACGCACGTCAGCCCAAAACACTCCTAAAGAATTGTCGAACCGGCCCCTTGGATGCTACAGGAACCTGGTGCCGCCCTTCGCTTAGTCCAACTTGTTTTTCGCCTTCTCGGGATCGTTCTTCCAGCCGAAACGCTCCTCAAACTCCACCTGCCTCAACGTCAGCCGTTCGCCCGATTCCAACTCCGCCACATAGACGGTCTCGTCCGACACGTCGGCAGAGGCCATGTAATGGCCCTCGGGACTGATTTGGATGATGCGCCCGCCGCGAAGACCGGTGAGAACGCCGAGAGACTCACCCGTGTCGCGAAGGGTGGCTCCAGGGACCAGGCCGCTTCTTGCGAGAGGAAAGGCTAGTTGGCAAAAAAAAGGTTTGGACGTGGCGGCTCGTGTTGATGCCCGCGGCTTGAACCCCTACCCGGGTTCGGCTGCGAATTCGTCGCCTGCCGCATCTGGCCGCTCGATGTCGCGGCTGTCCTCGCTCTTTCGCTTCGCCTTCCGCCTGCCAATCGGCTACAATCACAGGCAGATTCTCAACATGCAAACCTGCCGCTTGCGGGCGAGACAGACGGTCCGGGGCGTTTGCCCAGTCTGTTTGCACTGACTTGCGCGCCACGTGGCGTCGTGGCACTCGTTTTTAGGCGGTAAGATGGATAGGCGGCCCTGCCGCTCTACGAGAGCGAATTCCATGAATCCCTTCCTTCAGCGGGCACAACGAGTAACGCGACGGTATTTCCTGCAAAGCTGTCAGGTCGGCCTGGCGCGCTGCGCTGGGGTGTCTCGAGCCGCGTCTGGGACGGGCCGAGACCGGCGCGGAACCAGAAAACCCGCTCGCCCCCAAGCCGCCCCCTAAAACGGCCAAGGCCAAGCATGTGATCTATCTGCACATGGCCGGTTCCCCGCCCCAGCAAGATCTGTTCGACTACAAGCCGGCGCTGGTCCAGCACAACATGCAGCCCTGTCCGGACGAATTGCTGGAGGTATTGAAGCAGGAGCGGTTGGCCTTTATTGACTTGAAGGCGCGGCGGCCCCAACTGCTGGGAACACCCTACAAGTTCGACGCCTGTGGTGAATCAGGAATCGAAGTCAGCGAATTGCTGCCCGAATTTCGTACGTGCGTTGACGACATCTGTCTGATCCGGTCGATGCATACCGATCAATTTAACCACGCCCCGGCGCAGCTGTTGCTTTATACGGGAGCTCCGCGGTTCGGCAACGCATCGATGGGGTCGTGGGTGACCTACGGGATTGGGTCGGAGAACCAGAATCTACCCGGGTTTGTCGTGCTGATCAGTGGCGGCACGGACCCGAGTGGCGGAAAGAGTCTGTGGGGGAGTGGCTTTCTCCCGTCGGTCTACCAAGGGGTCCAGTGCCGGACCCAAGGCGAGCCGATTCTGTTTGTGAACAATCCCCAGGGGATGGACCGCGCGGTGCGGCGCCGCAGCCTCGACGCGCTGCGGGAATTGAACGAAATCGAGTTCCAGCAGATCGGTGACCCGGAAACGCAGACCCGAATCAGTCAATATGAGTTGGCCTTTCGCATGCAGATGTCGGTACCGGAAGTGATGGACCTGTCACGCGAAACGAAAGAAGTCCAGGCAGCGTACGGCATCGAACCGGGGAAGGAATCCTTTGCGAACAACTGCCTGCTGGCCCGCAGATTGGTCGAACATGGCGTGCGATTTGTCCAGTTGTTTGACTACGGTTGGGACATGCATGGGACCAGCAAGGATAATGACCTGGTGACCGGCTTGCCGAAAAAATGCCAAGACATCGACCAGCCCTTGGCAGCTTTGATCCGCGATCTGAAGCAACGCGGGCTATTGGAGGAAACGTTAATTGTGTGGAGCGGCGAGTTCGGACGCACATCACTCAACGAAGCGCGCAACGGATCCAAGTTGTTGGGGCGCGATCACCATCCGCATTGCGCCACGATCTGGCTGGCGGGTGCCGGTATACGGTCGGGCAAGGTGATTGGCGAGACCGATGAACTGGGCTATTTCATCACCCAGGACAAAATCGGCGTCCACGATCTGCAAGCCACGATACTGCATCTGCTGGGGCTCGATCCTTTTCGACTCAGCTATCCCTATCTGGGCCTCGACCAGCGTCTGATCGGTCCCACGGATGAAGGACGGATTGTCAAACAGGTCCTTTCTTAAGAGGTGGCCTCCGCACAGAACCATGGACGACAACCCATACAGTGCGCCCACTGTCCATACGGTTGCCAATGTGGAACAACGGCAGTCACGACGAAATCCAGGCTGCGTGACCGCGATGCTGATCCTGTTGATGATTTCATCCTGTTATGGGGTGGTGATCAACGTCTTGTTTTGGATGGGTGTCATCGCCTGGCCTGCAGGTCTTCCCGCGTGGGCGTCGATTTGCGGCTTGCTCTTGTCGCTGCTGGCGATGGCGGGGATCACAGGGCTTTTTCGGAGGAAGATGTGGGGCATGTGGGCAGTTTTCTTCTCCTTGCTCTTTGCGGGTGCTGCGAACTATTGGGCGGGACTCGGGGTGTCCGGCTTGCTTACGTCGATTGTGTTGTTGCTGGTTCTTTACGGATCGCTGCAGCTCGGCAAGCCGACAAGCGCCTGGTCGCGTCTGGAATAAACCGGTGTACGCAGTACGGCGGCTTGGTACGAATGGCACGTGCCCGGTCGAAATTGATTGCTGAACCATGACGCGCGGATCGAGATCTCAAAGCGGCGAGAACCCAATGACGAACGGCAAATCCCAGCGACGATCGAACCAACTGCGAGACGTGAAAGTCAAACGGCGTTTCACCGGTGCCACGCCCGGCAGCGTACTTTATCAGGCCGGTAAGACGACGGTCTTGTGCACCGCCAGTGTGTCGTCGGAGGTGCCACGGTGGATGGCGGGTCAAGGGCGTGGGTGGATCACAGCCGAATACAACATGCTGCCAGGCAGCACGCAGCCGCGCAAGGCGCGTGAACGGGGCGGGAAAATCGACGGGCGGACCACCGAGATTCAAAGATTGATTGGACGCAGTTTCCGCGCTGTGGCCGATTTGCAGGCGCTGGGCGAGCGACTGGTGACGGTCGACTGTGATGTGCTGGAAGCGGACGGAGGGACCCGCACGGCCAGTGTGACCGGCGGTTTCCTTGCCCTGGTTGACGCTTTGCTCGCAGTGCGGCAGCAACTGCCGGACCCCGATTGCTTTCCGCTGCGCGACAGCGTGGCGGCGGTGAGCGTGGGAATCGTCGGCGCGTCGATGTGGCTCGACCTGGACTATCAGCAGGATTTCAAGGCCCGTGTTGACATGAACGTCGTGATGACGGGCGGCGGTCAGTTCATCGAGGTGCAGGGAACCGGGGAAGAGGCCACGTTTTCGGAAGAAGAACTTGCCGCGATGCTCAAATCAGCCCGACGTGGCATACGACAATTGACGGACGTCCAGCGCAATTCGCTGGGACGTCAGTGGCCGTTTGGATGAGAGGGGAGAGGGGAGTGTGGGGGTTCCGAAAGAGGTATGTCACCGCCCTTGAACCCGCGCCCCCCAGCGTCTTTCATTCGAAGTTCGCTTTTCCGCGGCATAGATCTCAGGTCCCCGGCACTCGCGTCACCCTCAGGAATCTGCGACAGTACAGATGACCAGCGAGGTGGCATCCGTTCTGGGTAAAGCGTACTCGCCTGCCAGCCATGGAGACGTAAGTACGGGTTCCCGCTGTGCGCGCCTTGCGGGGCCCCACCTTACCTCCATCAGCCCCCAACCTCTTTCAACTCGGTTTCGGAGAGTTCTCCCACGTCTTCGGGTAATTTGACGACGATCGTGGTTCCCTTGCCCGGGTTGCTGTCGATGTTCACGCTGCCGCCCAACAGACGCGTGCGTTCGCGAATTCCCGCCAGGCCATATCGTTTTCTGTCGATGTTCAGGGGATCAAATCCGATGCCCCAATCTTGCACGCGAATACGGATGAGCGATTGCTCGTGCGTCAACTCAATCAGCACCTTGTCACTACGGCTGTGTCGGCAGGCGTTCCCGACGCTTTCCTGGATAATGCGGTAGATCGTATTTTCGAGGACCGGCTCCAGACGTTCAAACGCGACGAAATTGCGGAATTCCACGTCGGGTCCTCCGCCAGCTTCCGTTTCTTCAATGAGCCCGCGGATGGCGGTGACCACACCGAACTCGTCCAGGATAGGCGGTCGCACGCCGCTAATCAGGCGACGCGTTTCCGCCAGGCATTGTCGCAGCAATTCCAACAGCTGCGAAAATGTTTCGCTGGCCGCATCACTCTTACCTACAGCGACTCGCGTGGCAGCTTGGCACTGCATGATGGCCGCGACCAGCTGTTGAGCCAGGCCATCGTGGATCTCATAAGCGATCAGTTTGCGTTCCTGGTCGTGCGCTTTGAGCAACCGCCGCAAGGAACGCTGTTCGGCCTTCACCAAGTCTTCCGCTCGCTTCCGATCGGTGATATCCCGGATCACGGCCACGGCGCACCATTGACCTTCGAGACGAATGGGAGAAAGTGAGATTTCGACCGGAAACTCCTTGCCATTCTTGTGCAGGGCCGGTAGCTCCAGAATTCGCCCCAAAGCTCGACCGTGCCCTGTGTTGAAAAACCGGTACAGTGCCGTGGAAGCCTCTAGTTGCAGTCGCTGCGGAGTCACGAGTTGATGGATGTCGCATCCCAATACCTCTTCCGCCTTATAACCGAACATCTTTTCGGCGGCGGGATTCCAGTGCAGTGCCCGGCCCGCCGCGTCCATCATGATGACGGCGTCTAGTGCCGCATGGCTAATGGTACGCAGCTTCTCCTCATTGGCTTTCAGCAGCCGTTCCGCCACTTTCCGCTCCGTCACATCCCGTACGACGCCTTGCAGTACACGGCGACCTTCCAGGTGTATCGCCGTGAGCAGGACTTCGGCAGGAAACTCCGTTCCATCGGTACGCAGATGAGCCCATTCGAAGCGGTGGGCTCCGTCCCTCATGGCGGTGGCGATGCGCTGATTCGCCAGGGTCATCGAGTCAGTTCCGTCGGGCTGCTTGGGTGGAGAGAGGTCGGCAGGGTGCTTGCGGCAGAATTCCTCTTTGCTCTCCACCTTAAAGATACTCAAGGTCGCCTTGTTGCAGTCGAAGAAGTGCTTCGCGTCAAGCAACATAATCTGCGTCGTCCGACATTTCGTACAGACTGCGAAACTTCTCCTCACTTTCGCGCAAAGCCATCTCCATGCGCCGCCGGTGGGCGAGATAACAAAAAAGCGTGACGGCGGCAATGCCCGCCACCAGGAGTGCGCCGACGATCAGACAAGTTTGCAGGGTGTTGAGCACCCCACGTTCGCGGCGGATTACATCGTCCACATCGCTCTGGATGTCCTCTGCCTCGGCCATCAATCCACGATAGGCGGTGTCGTAAGTCGGATTGACAGGCGACTCCGGGGCGGTTGACGATCGGTTCTTCCAGCGTTGTTCCGTCAGACCCTCGAATTTCGCCAACTCGACGCGCAGTGCAAGCACCTTGTCACGCAACGGTTCGGTCCGGGCAAGTAGCAGATTGCCGCTGGGCTGTAGGCCAACTTCCAACATCGGCTGAGTGTACCAATGCACTCGATTCAGATGCTGTTGCACCGCCTCGATGCTGGTATGGGTGTCACCGTGGAGCAGATGCTCGAATTGCAGATGAGACAGGGTCAATTCCAGTCTGATCTGGGCCGCGGCCTGTAACGTCACATGGCGGGTTGCCAGCCTACGGGACAACTGCAGCACGCTGAGGGTACCCATGACGAAACAGATGCCACCGCCACCAGGACGACGAAGACACGTCGCGAGGATGAGTGTGGCTGCCGCGTGCCGTCTCGGTTCTCGAACATCAATGGTGGTTCCGCTCAGCATCCGTGGCGCCGCCATGCACGCTTTACGCCCGGACCGAGATTCACTAGCGGCGCAATCGACGCCCGGTAAATATCCCCGTTATCACGGTTGTGATCCCCGCCGAACTGTGTACCTGCTCCTTCCATTGGGCGCCGCCAGACCCCCTGTTGTCAAGGAAAAAATACAGAAAAGAGGGGTATGGCTGCCACCCGTGACATGGTAGTTTCGCGCGTTTACGCTGCCCCCGGGCTTGGCCATCACAGCCAGACGGTGCGCGTCAATCCTGCTGCATCAACAACCAGGCGAGCAGTCCTTTTTGCAGGTGCATGCGATTTTCGGCTTGCCGCACGATGATGCTCTGTGGACTATCGATGACCTCGTCCGTGACTTCCTGGCCGCGTCGCGCCGGGAGGCAATGCATGAAGACTGCTCGGCCCGGCGCGGCAGCCATGAGTTCCGCGTTCACCTGAAAAGGTTTCAAGGCGGCCACGCGCTCCTGTTGTTGGTCCTCCTGTCCCATGCTGGCCCAGACGTCCGTGTATACCGCGTCGGCATCGCTCACGGCCCGGGACGGATCGGTAACGATCCGCAGATCAAAGTCGGGGAAGGCTTCTTCCAGGCGTTTGAGAAACGGGGTGTCGAACTGATACTTGGGCGGCGCGGCGATTGTGAAACGCACCTGCAACTGTGCCGCGGCAATGGCCAGGCTCCGTGCGACGTTGTTGGCGTCCCCGATGTACGCCAGATGGACGCCGTCAAGCCGATCATGCAGTTCCCGCAACGTGAAGAGGTCGGCCATCGCCTGGCAGGGATGAAACAGATCCGTGAGTCCGTTGATGATGGGGCAGGCAGCATACTTGGCCAGCTGCTCCACGCGCCGGTGATCTTTGCTGCGGCAAACCACAATGTCCACGTAGCGTGTTAAAACGCGGGAAAAATCCGCGATCGACTCGCGGTGCCCCCACCCCACGTCGGCACCCAGGTACATCCCGGTGCCGCCCATGTGTGCGAAAGCCGATTCAAAGCTGACACGCGTTCGCAGTGAAGGTTTTTCAAACAGCAGAGCCATCACGCGTCCGGCAAAACGCGATTCGCGGACACCATTGCTGAAGGCTTTCTCGAGCGCCTGAGCCAAGATGAAGATCTGTTCCATTTCGGAGGGAGCTAAATCGAACAGCGTGATCACGTGTCGCATTACTTCGGATCCTTTTCCTTCACAGCGCCTGCATGGCAATGAGGGGCCTCGAACTGACGGCCGGCTCGCACAATGCGGCAGTGATGCCGCTCTAGGCGGACACATTCTGCAACGCCGCCGCCAGAATGTCGCATCCTTCGTCAACCTGCTGAGAGGTCAACGTCATGGCGGGCAGCAATCGCAGTACCGTGTCTTGAGTGCAGTTGATTAACAGGTTGCGCTGCAGGCAGGCGTCCACAACCGGAGCGCCTGCGACGGTCAACTCGATGCCAATCATCAAACCCACGATGCGGATCTCGCGGATCAGCGGGCACGACTGCTGCAGCGCCGCGAGCCGAGTACGAAATTGATTGCTCAATAAATTCGCCTGCTCCAGTAGGTTCTCTTCTTCAATGGTTTCCAAGGTGGCGATACCGGCGCTCGCGGCGATCGGGTTGCCGCCAAATGTTGCGGCATGCATGCCGGGCCGCAGGCTGGGGGCGATTTCGGCCGTGGTCAGCATGGCGCCTCCGGCAATTCCGCCACACAGGGCCTTGGCCAGTGTCATAATGTCCGGAGTGACCCCAAAGTGCTGATAGGCAAACCACTCTCCCGTGCGTCCGCAACCGGTCTGCACCTCGTCGAAGATCAGCAGCAGGGAGTGTTCGTCGGCCAGCGCCCGAAGCCCGGCCAGGTAATCCGTTGACGGCACGCGAATGCCGCCCTCGCCTTGGATCGGTTCGATCATGATGGCGCACGTCTCGTCGTCAATACGCCGGGCGACCGCGTCCAGATCGTCAAAGGGAGCATACACGAAGCCGGCCATAAGCGGTCCGAGTCCCGCATGATATTTTGGCTGCGCGGTGGCCGTGGTTGATCCCAGCGTGCGGCCGTGAAAACCCCCTTCGAAAGTGATGATCTTGTATTTCTCTTGAGGTGAGTGAAGGCGAGCCAGCTTGATGGCTGCTTCATTCGCTTCCGTACCGGAATTGCAGAAGAATGCTTGCCCGCCGAAACTGTGCTGGGACAACAACTCGGCCCACCGTCCCTGCAGATCAGTGTGCCAGGTGTTGGGGACGTGAATCAGTGTCGCCACCTGCTGCTGCACGGCCGATACCACGCGAGGTGGGCAGTGGCCCAGCAAGTTGCATCCCCAGCCCGGAAAGAAATCGAGGTAGCGGTGGCCCTCACTGTCCCACACATGGCACCCCTCGCCACGCACCAAGTTCACCGGATAGCGGCCGTAATTGGGGATCACATACTTTCGGAACAAGGCAATCGTGGCTTCCGAACTGGCAGACTCAATGGATGCCATGTTAGGCTCCTTTCAAGCACGACAATCGGTCGTTGTGCAAAACAGCCAAAACCGAGCAGACACGCCGCGCGGGGGCTTGGTTCACGGGCGCCCCGCACCGATCTCTCCGGCGTGGTGTAGGTGGCTCGCGTCGTCTCTCTCACACGTCATCGCGAAAGATCTGAGTCCCCACTCCCTGGGTGGTGTAGACTTCCAGCAGCAACGAATGGCGGAGACGTCCGTCAATGATGTGGACTTTGTGCACACCCCTCTCCAACGTCTCCAGACAGGCCTCCACCTTCGGAATCATGCCCGCTTCGATCTTTCCCTGGCTGATCAAGCGTCGCGCTTCGGTCGCGTTGAGCGAGTGGATCAACGAATCGGGATCGCTTTTGTCCCGCCGCACGCCGTTCACGTCGCTCAGGTATACCATTTTTTCGGCACCGAGTGCCTGAGCAACGGCGGTGGCGGCGGTATCTGCGTTGACATTGTATTTCTGCCCCGACGCGTCCAGGCACATCGAGGGGATGACGGGGACCTGCCCCGCGTAACAGAGATTGTCAATGACGGTTCGATCCACGCGCGTCACGCGGCCTACGTAACCTAAATCCAGAGGCTCGCCGTTCTCGCCTGGCAACACGATCTGTTCGCCGTGTAAAACGTTGGTGGTCCGGAAATTCAGATTCATCGCGCGACCGCCATACAATTCTATTTGGCTGGCGATGCGTTCGTTCGTTTCGATCGCCAACACCTGCTCCACGATCGCCAGTGTTGCCGCGTCCGTGTAGCGACGCCCCTGAATGAATCGCGCTTCGAGTCCCGCTTCCTGCATGGCGCGGCTGATTGCCGCCCCACCGCCATGCACGACCACCGGCCGCATGCCCACCGTCTCCATGAAGACAATGTCGATCAGCACATGACGAAGGGCCGTATCGTCCTCCATCACGCTGCCGCCCAGCTTGATGACCGTAACCTTGTCACGGAACTGGCGGATCCAGCCGAGGGCCTCGATCAGGGTGTCCGCTTTCGCGATCGCTTCTTCCAACGAAGTGCCTTTCCGGCAGTGGGGACGTGCCCCAGGAGCGTGACGGGTTGTAGGAAAACGGATCATTGTAGCGCTCGAATCAGCACCATGTCAACGAGCGATCAGGCCCCCCGTGGCGAGCCCGGGAGCAGGCCCCACTGGCAGTTGTCGCCCATTCGTGGCAAGATAGGAGTGACCGCCACGTGGATGCCGCCGGGACCCCGGTGACCAACGTTGGCGGCCCACGGTATCGGACGGCGTTGAGCCCGAAGGCTGGCGGCGGAAGTCTCCGTCACCCGCTCAGCCCACCCCGCTGGTCGCCCCGAGTCCGCTGCGCCTGGTGTCCGACCCCGTGATCGGAGTGAGCTCGACGGGTCCGCGTCCCGGCACGCATCGACGACTAACGGAAGTGGGGCCTCGTCTCCTCCGCGGTGGCCGGGCGGGGTCCAATTAACGCGGACGCCCTGATCTGACCCTGTTCTGGAATTTCATTCTCGCGATAGATTTGATGAGTAAACGACTTGCCATTGTCCTGGCCGCCGGCAAGGGGACCAGGATGAAATCCGATCTGCCCAAAGTCCTCTGTCCCGTGCGGGGTCGCCCCATGATCGAGTTCGTGCTCGAGGTGCTCCGCGCCAGCGGCGTTGACCACATGGTGGTCGTGGTCGGCTATCGCAGCGAACTGGTACGCGAAAGGCTTCGCGGCCAGGCAGATCTCGAGTTCGTCGAGCAGACCGAGCAGCTGGGGACCGGGCACGCAGTGAAGATGTGCCGTGCGCAACTGGCGGCCCACCGGGGACCGGTGCTGATCGTTACCGGCGACTCGCCACTGACCCAGGCGGAATCGGTGACGGCCCTGTTTGCTGAGTTTGAAAGGGAGGAACCAGCCTGTGTCTTGGGGACGCTGCACAAGTCCAACCCCGCCGGCTTGGGACGCATCGTTCGCGGTCCCGACGGTTCGTTTGAGGCCATCGTTGAAGAGAAAGATGCGACGCCCGCCCAGCGCGCGATCACGGAAGTGAACATGAGCACCTACGTGTTTGACGCGCAGAAGCTGGTGGTGGCTCTGGACCAACTGCGCAACACCAATCGGCAAAATGAGTACTACGTGACCGATTGCCCGGGAATCCTGCAGACGCAAGGGGAAGAGGTTCGAGCCCTGCCGGTACTGAAACCTTGCGAGGCGTTGAGTGTCAATACCGTCGACGATCTGGCCATCGTGGAAGCGGAGATGCAGAAAATGGGACTCTAGCCAGGTTTAGGACCTGGCAGCCGTCAACCTCGACCGCGGCAGCACGCTCCAAGAACCGAGCGTGGCTCGGCGGAAGGGGACTCATACTCATCACTTTTTCACCCCCAAGTGGACTCCATGCGCGAATTGAAGATTTTCTCGGGGAAGGCCAACCAACCGTTGTCCAAGGCGATCTGCGGGTTTCTCAATATTTCTCTGGGAGCCATCTCATTGGGAAAATTCCCCGACGGTGAGAATTTCTGCAAGATTGAAGAGGATGTCCGGGGACGAGATGTCTATTTGGTCCAGCCGACTTGCCCACCCGTCAATGACCATTTGATGGAGCTGCTGATTATGATCGACAGCTGCAAACGGGCCAGTGCGGATCGCATTACTGCCGTTATTCCTTATTTTGGATACGCACGACAGGATCGCAAGGACGAGGGGAGAACGCCGATCACCGCCAAGCTGATCGCCAACCTGATTACGCGGGCTGGAGCGGATCGGGTGTTGACCATGGATCTTCACGCCGCTCAGATTCAGGGCTTCTTTGACGTGCCGGTCGACCATCTCTATGCGGCGCCGGTGTTGAACGAACATTTCGTCGAGCTCGGGCTGACCAACGACCAGATTGTGGTCGTCAGTCCGGATGAGGGGAGTATCAAGCGTGCCAGCGGGCATGCCAAACGTCTGGGGGGCAAACTGGCGATCGTGGACAAACGTCGCGCTAATGCCATCGAGACAACTCAGGAAAACATTATCGGCGGCCCCATCGAAGGACGCGTGGCGTTGATGTTTGATGATCTGATCAGTACGGCGGGCTCCATCTGCGGGGCGGCCCGGCTCCTGCACGCCGCCGGGGCTCGAGAGATCCACGTGGCCGCCACCCACGGACTGCTCTGCGGCCCGGCGATTGCGAACATCCAGGCCGCTCCGATCACCAGTGTCGTGGTAACGAACAGCATTACACTCACCAAGCAGCAGCTGATACGCGCAGATCAAGGTGCTCTCGGTGGCCCCACTGTTGGCGGAGGCCATCAAACGGATTCATCACGACCAATCGGTCAGCGCCATGTTTCGACCACAGGGCAGCTAAGGATCGACGAAGCAATCACTGTCGTATGGTCTCTTCTCCCCCGCCGCGCAGCGAATAGCGGGGGAGAGGATAAAGATGAGGGGCAAGAAAAAATCTGCCAGTTATTGCTTCGCCGATCCTCAGGCGCGAAAGCCCGCGATCAGGTGAGGCCGCACAAGCAAAGCCCCAGGCACCCCCAGGCACCCCCAGGCACAATGTTGAAGCTCCGCCTCGATGAAGCCGATCCGCCGGCAGCAGGGGCACGATGCCGGTGGTCTTGGCGGGACGGTGGTCCTGGCTATTTGTCCGTCGCTGCTGGCGCCGTTCGGAATACCGCCACGACGTCTTCCACCGGCACGACAAACAGCTGGTTGTCCGGCTCAAAATCGACCGGAATGGCATTTCTCGGATGGTATAGAATGCGATCGTACTGCCGCAGCGGCACATCTTCATCGTTTTCAATCTGCGCGGAAATCGTCACAATGCGGCCGGTGATGGTCGGGATCTCGGCGGCATCTGGCAGGGCAATCCCTCCTTTGGTTTCCCGCTTGGGCTCATCCTTGCGGACGACCACTCGAGCGCCGATGGGCTCGACGTACTCGAGGACACCTTTTCGCGTTTTGGCCATGTCCGACTCTCTGCGATACGAGCTCAACGAGCGGGTTACGGCGGTCAACGTAATCGCTGCCGACTGTTTTCGCAAGACAGCTCGCCCAACACGGGCTGTGGAAATTCTGTGCCTTAGTTGGGCTTGTATTCGGCGAATAATCTGGCAGAATGTTGGGTTTCTCATGGGAAAGAACATGGCGCCCCCGGCCTGCTCCAGCGTGGGGCGGGCCGCGTCTTGGATTGGGGGCAGGAGCTGCATTACTTTAAAGTCAACGTTTGGCTACCAGCGGGAGCGGCCCGAAGGCGGGGCGGTTTCTGGCTTGTTTGGCGGCTGGGCCGCTCGATGTCGAAGGTTTTGAACGCCGAAAGGGTCGGTCGATGACGGACGTGTTGAATGTTTCGCTTCGCGAACAAACGGGAACGGCACGAGTGAGACGACTGCGCAGGACGGGCTGGACGCCGGCGATTCTGTACGGACATGGCGAAGCGTGTGTGAGCCTGTCGGTGCCAACTTCGGAGGTGGAGGCGGCGATGCGCCATGGCAGCAAGCTGGTGGATCTGCGGGGTGGGGTGTCCGAAAAGGCGTTGATTCGCTCGGTGCAGTGGGATGCCTATGGTGCCCATATCCTGCACCTGGACCTGAACCGCGTGTCTTTGGCCGAGAAAGTCACGGTCACGGTTTCGTTGGATCTGCGGGGCGAAGCGCCGGGGACGAAACAAGGCGGGATGGTGGACCATCACCTGTTCGACGTGGAGATCGAATGCCCGGCGGGCGAAATTCCAGAGCGACTGCTGGTGAATATCAAACATCTGGAAGTGGGTGACGTCATCACTGTGGCGGAATTGGAATTACCACCGCACGTGAAGATGTTGACCGCTCCCGATACGGTGGTGGTCAGCTGCCAGGCTCAGGTTCCCTTGGAAGAAGAACTGGAGGCGGGTGAGGAAGAAGCAGTTGGTTCCGCGGAGCCGGAAGTGATCGGTCGCAAGGCGGAGGATTCGGAAGCAGCTTCGGACTGAATTGATCGATGATGGGCGGGAACAACGCGGCGGATCCCGCCGGCATGAAGTTGATTGTAGGCCTCGGAAATCCGGGCCGGAAGTATGCGGCAACCCGCCACAACGTCGGTTTTGGAGTTGTCGAGCTGTTGGCCCGACGATGCGCCTGGGCAAGGTGCGGTCCAAGTTTCACGGAGAGGCGGTGGAGGGGAGCATACATGGGAAACGGGTCTTGCTGCTCTGCCCCCATACATACATGAACCGCAGTGGGCTGAGTGTGATGGAGGCCCGAGATTTTTACAGGATCGGTAACGCAGATGTGCTGATCATCTGCGATGACTTCAATCTGCCTCTGGGGAAGCTGCGTTGCCGCCCCGGCGGTTCGGCCGGAGGACAGAAGGGGCTGCAGGATATTGTCCGCTGCCTGGGGTCCGAACACGTGCCGCGTTTGCGCATCGGGATCGGGTCCCCGCCGGAGCAGTGGGACGTGGCAGATTATGTTTTGAGCAAATTCAGGTCGGATGAGCTAGAGGTCATCCAGCAGGCAGTGACGAGGGCTGCCGATGCCGCGGCAGACTGGGTTTGCCAAGGGATTCAGGCTTGCATGAATCAATACAACGCGGACTCGACCTCGCCCGACTAGTCCAAGTCCGACGCGAAAAATGGCACCACTAGGGAGATATGATTTTGGCCAGCAACGTTTATGAATGTATGTTCATTTTCGATTCCAACCGCTATGCGCGATCCGGCTGGCATCTCGGGTCAGATTCCTCAGATGATTGAGGAGTTTGGCGGTGAGATTCTGGCCAGCCGGTTGTGGAACGAACAGCGGCTTGCCTACCCGATCGAAGGGCATCGAAAAGGCGCTTATTGGCTGACCTACTTCCGGATGCAGACGGAAAAGGTCGTGGACTTCAATCGAGCCTGCCGGCTGAACGAAAACGTGCTGCGCAACCTGACATTGCGTGTCGATCCGCGCCTGGTCGATACGCTGGTCGCCCACGCGCGCGGGGAAGCACCTCCCCAACCCAAAGTTGTCGAACCGGTTCGCACCGAACGGCCTGCTGGAGATGATGACGACGGTGGCGACGACGATTCGTCGGACGACGCTTGAGCCATACGAGAAACCCGTGGGAGCTCGCTGAAATACGAGCATGATTCGCTAGACAGTAGGTCCGGCAGCCGGGACCTGCTTTTTCAGAGGTCTCCGTGGTCTCTTGCCCCTCGCTGTCGGGGGGGGCGGCGACGCGAACAGCGGTCGATCCGAGACGCCGGGTGAGTTGTGACAAGGTGGAACGAGGGAATCAAAAAAACTTGCATCGGACCGCGACAATCGCTAGACTGATCGGTGATAGGGGACATTTGTTCAGGTACGCCTTGGGCGGGCGAAGAAGGGTGATGCAATGGCCAGCTTAAATCGTGTGATCCTCGTCGGGAACGTGACCCGGGACGTGGAAGTCAGGTACACCGCCAACCAGACCGCGGTGACCGACTTGGGCGTGGCGGTCCATGACCGCCGCAAGACGTCCAGTGGCGAATGGGTTGAAGACACGACTTTTGTGGATGTGACCCTCTGGGGACGTACGGCAGAAATTGCCAGTCAGTACCTCAGCAAGGGATCTCCAGTCCTGATCGAAGGCCGGCTCAAGCTGGATACGTGGGAGTCGGATGGACAGAAGCGATACAAGTTGCATGTGGTGGGCGAGCGGATGCAGATGCTCGGCAGCCGGGATGCGAGTCGGAGTGCTACGCCCACTGATGACTCGTCCCCTCAGTACTCACAGGCGAGCTCCAATCAGGGGGCGGGACCGGATGGTCCGCCCGACGATGAGATCCCGTTCTAGGCGGGCACACGCCGGTAGAGCGTTGCTGGGCGAATAAGATAGCGGCATGGACACGTTTCGGGGGCGGGTAGGGCAGCCGGCCACCGGCGCAACGTGGTCGTACGTTTTGTCTGGTGTCAAACGGACGGGCCAGTCGTGGTACAAGATCTGGGCTGGGCTGCGGAGCAGTGTCCGGTCTCGGCTCGGAATTCCATCCTTGGGAAGATAAGCAGGTGTTAATGATGGCAAAGGCTTCCAATAAGAAAGCGGCTCGACCGCGATTCAAGCGACTTCCGAAAGGTCCCCACGGTGGCGTGGAACTGCTGCTGGTGCAGTCCGTGGATCATCTCGGAAAACAGGGGGATGTGGTCGAAGTGCGGCCCGGTTACGCCCATAACTATCTGATTCCCCAGGGGTTGGCAGCACTGGCCACGTCGCACCATAAGCGGATGGTCGAAAAGCATCGCGCCCGGCTGCAGGAGATTGAAAAGCAGCGCTTGTCCAGCTTGCAGGAATTGGCCGACGCGATTGGACGGCAGAGTATTACGATCGAGGCCAATGCGAACGACGAGGGCCATTTGTACGGTAGCGTCGGCGCGGCCGAGATTGTGAGTGCACTGAAGCAGGCTCAAACCCACATTACGGCCGACCAGGTGCGGCTCGAAGGGCTGCTCAAGGAACTCGGCTTGTACACGGTGAAGGTCCAGTTGCATCAGCAGATTTCAGCCGATCTGAAGGTCTGGGTGGTTCCCACCGCGACCGATGACGATGGCAAGTAACGGGCGTCCCGGCCGTTGTGAGACGCACTGAGTTTGCCGTCTGGCGGAGGGGACGAGGGGAAAATAACGGACCTGGTTGGCAGCGACATCCGGCCGAACAACCAGCGTTGGAAGCCGCTGCCACCGGAGATGAGGTTTACCGCCTTCGCCCTCAAAGGTGTTCGTCTCCGCCGGATGCAGGTTGCCGCTGCCTCCCACGCGCATGTCAGGTGAGCCCACGTATTTCGATTACTTGCCATTGGGCTCGCAAAGGCTATGATGAGCGGCAGGTGGGGAAATTCGCCGGCGATACCAGTTGGCTGAAAACGGATGGCCGCGATTCGATCCGCGCTGTATCTGGTACGTTCCACGCCGGCGCCACGGTCTGGCGGGCGTCGGGAACGCCCTGTCCGCGGGGGCCCTGTGGATTCGCTGTCAGCGGCCGTGCCGCCAATCAGCGCCCCTGTTCTCCCGCGGTACCTGTCACGGAGGGTCCCACAATGTCGAATGCTCGGCGTATCGACCGATCCAGGCAATCCACGAAACCGGCGTCAGCGATCTTGGACCGCCAACCGCCGCACGACCTGGAATCGGAACTTGGGGTATTAGGGAGTATTCTTCTCAAGCCAGACGTATGTGACGACATCGCATCAACGCTGAGAAAAGAGGATTTCTACGACGAAACGCACCAGCTGCTGTTTGCACACATGCAGGATATGCACACGGCTGGCAAGCGGATCGACATTACGCTGTTGGTCGATCATCTGAAAAAAGCTGGTGATTTCGACCAAATTGGTGGGGCTGCGTTTCTGGCTCGAGTCAGCCAGGCCGTACCGAATGCGGCGCACGCCAAATATTACGCGAACATCGTGCACGAAAAGGCCGTCTACCGTTCGGTGATCGAC
Source organism: uncultured Planctomycetota bacterium (assembly GCA_963700575.1). Lineage (GTDB taxonomy): Bacteria > Planctomycetota > Planctomycetia > Pirellulales > Pirellulaceae > JAJRVM01. The sequence continues at coordinate 28,406 of CAVOYC010000030.1, forward strand.
GCCAGTACAAACATCCTCACCAAAGGCTATGAGCAGTCGCAGGAAGCCAAGGAATTCCTCAACTTTGCCGAACAGCAGATGTTTTCCGTGCTGAACAATCGAGCGGTCAGCAACGTGGCCATGATCAATGACGTGTTGATCCACGCCATGGAGCGGATTGACCAGCGACTGCGCGGCACGCTCACATCGGATGCCGTGGAGACGGGTTTTGCCGATCTGGACACGTTAACTGGCGGTCTGCACAACTCGGAACTCGTCATTCTGGCGGCTCGGCCCAGTATGGGAAAGACGGCTTTTGCCATGAATATTGCCGAGAACGTCTCGGTTAACCAGGCTGTGCCGACGCTGTTTGTCAGCTTGGAAATGTCTTCCATGGAGCTGGCGGATCGTCTGTTGTGTTCCGTGGGAAGAATCAACGGACACCGGCTCCGCAACGGGACGTTGCCTCAGGAAGAGCGCCGGCGGCTGGTGGCGATCGCAGGCAAACTTAGCCTGGCCAAATTGTATGTGGATGACTCACCGAGTCGCACGGTGACCGAGATTGCTGCGGCGGCACGACGCATCAAACGCCGTGAGGGGCGAATCGGATTGATCGTGATCGACTACCTCCAGTTGATTGAGCCCGATAACGCGTCCGATCCGCGGCAGGAACAGGTGGCCAAGATTGCCCGTCGACTCAAGGGGCTGGCCCGCGAACTGGAGGCTCCCGTACTGTGCCTGGCCCAGGTGAATCGGCAGGCGGAGGACGCCCGCGAACATCGGCCGCGTCTGAGCCATTTGCGGGAATCAGGCGCCATCGAACAGGATGCTGATGTCGTGATGTTTGTGCACCGCGAGGAGTACTATCGGCGGGGGGACGAGCGAGATCAGTTTGCCGGGCAGGCGGAGATCATCATTGCCAAGCAGCGCAATGGGCCTATTGGTGACATTGAATTAGTTTGGCGGAAAGATTACACGCGGTTTGAAGACAAGGCGCCCGCGCGACTCGAGGAGTTTGACGAGTACGCTGAACCGGCACCTTATCCGGAATTTTGACGCACGGCGTATCCCGTTCAAATTCTCCCTGCACCTCGTCCGGCGGCGCATCTGTCTTCTCCGGATCTCCTTGTTTCACTGGCTTACCCACGCGTATTCTCTCGCAGGATTACACGGCTTTCCCAATTTCACTCCCTGGATCCCATCAGCCAGAATTCGCCTTGTCGTGAGGCACGAGTTTCTGTATTTCTACGCGGCCCTGCCATCAGCAGCTTGGCAGGAAACCGTTTTTGCGTCGCGTACGTGGGCCGTTCACCCTGACTGACGCGCACCCTGTCACAACGTCTTTTCTCGGCTGCACGATTGGCGGTCAAAGGCAAGCGTGGTTAACGCGAACGATCACGGCTGCGTTTCAGGTCCTGGGAGCGATCCGGCTTGAGGTGCCGCCGCTGGTGGTACGGAGCAACGCATGGTCACAAACAAGATTCGACTCACTCGGCGCTATCGCTGCCAGGCGGCTGTCGCGATGTTCTTGGCGTCGGTGGCCTTCCTGAGCGGTGGTTGCCATAGCTGGGACCGGTCGGCGAGCAACTCATCGGGGCTCGTCAGCCCCGTCTTTCGTTCTCAGTCGCCGGAAATCATCCCGTCGAGCCCGGTCGCCGGCGCCTCGCCGGGATCGGCAATGCCGGGATCTGCACTGCCGAATGGTCCAGAGCTCAACGAGCCGTTAGCACCGGGCGAGAAGGAACCGCGGGGTCCGGTCTTGGGCGTGACGATCAGCGGCAACAAGATTGTCAAGGAAAGCGAGATTCGGCGTCACATCAAGACGCGCCAGGACCGAGCCTACGATCCGCAACTGGTCCAAGAGGATCTTCGCCGCCTGTTCTCGACCCGCAAATTTCACAACGTGCGAGTGCAGAAGCGGGTGGATCCACAAGGGGTCTACTTGACGTTCGAGGTGGTCGAGCGGCCAATGATTGGCGAGGTTCTTTTTGTCGGTAACCACTACTACAGCGACAAGAAGCTGCTCAAAGAAGCTGGTCTCGCGCAGGGTGAAGCGCTGAACATCTATTCGGTTCAGGAAGCTCGTCGCAAGGTTGAGGAATTCTACCGTTCCAAAGGATTCGCCAAGACGCGCGTGGAAATTGCGGAGGGCGACAAGGCGACCGACCAACGGGTTGTACTCAGGATTGACGAGGGGCGCTTAGAACGGATCTGGTCGGTGCATTTTGTGGGAAACGATCCGAGCCTGGCCACCGACGCGCGACTGAAGACTCAAATCAAGTCTAAGCCGGGGTTCTTGAAATATCTGTTCCGAGGCAAAGTCAACTACTCGGTCATTGAGCAAGACCGAGAGCGTCTGGTGGCCTACTACCGGGGACTCGGCTATTTCCAGGCAAAGGTTTCCCGCGAAATCGAATATGACGAGTCGAATCAATGGGTCACTTTGAACTTTGTCATTGACGAGGGACCGCGTTATCGAATTCGCAGTCTCTCGGTGGTGGGAAACAAGAAGTTTGGCAGCCAGGAATTGGTCGACTACCTGAAATTGAAGCAGGGCGACTTTTTCAATTTCGATACCATGCAGCATGACGAGAATGCACTGCGCGACCTCTATGGAAGCCAGGGGCACATTTTCGCGGATATCAAGGCGTCCCCTCGCTTCTTGGAGGAACCTGGCGAACTGGACCTGGTCTTTCAGGTGGAAGAGGGCGAGCTGTTTCGCGTGGGCAAGATTAACATCCACGTCGCGGGGGATGCGCCTCACACACGCCGCAGCGTGGTATTGAATCGTCTCTCGCTCCGCCCTGGAGATATTGTGGACATACGTGAAGTGCGAGCGAGCGAACGCCGCTTGAAGGCCAGCCAATTGTTTGTGGCCAATCCTGCCGAGGGAACTCCGCCTCGGATCGTGATCCGCCCGCCAGATCTGGCCGAGGCCGCGCAAATGGCGGACAACCGGAGTGGTTTCCGCGGGCAGAGTCCTGACGGAGATCTTTCCGCGGGGCCAGCACGACTCATGGTTCTGGACGTCTTCGTACCGCCCGCTTCGGGTGATCAGCGCTGATCGGAGATCGCATGACGAAGATACACGCGACGAGTCGGATAAACCGGATGACCCCCTGGGCACTCTTATGGAGCGCCATGATGGTGGCCGCCCTCGGTTGCGCCGGCTTTAACGACAACTCGTCTCCCGCTGCCTGGCCTGGCGCGATACCGATGGCGGACCGTGCGCCATCGGCCAATGCGATGCCGGCTGCCAGCAGGTTGCATCCGGGCAGCACAGTGCCAGCCGCGAGCACAGTGCCAGCCGCGCGTACAGTGCCAGCCGCGCGTACAGTGCCAGCCGCGCGTACAGTGCCAGCCGCGAGTACAGTGCCAGCCGCGAGTACAGTGCCAGCCGCGAGTACAGTGCCAGCCGCTCCTTCCGAAGCATCAGCCAAGGCAACCGTGCGCGGGCAGAACGACTGGAACAACAATCAGACGGTTGCCGGTTCCGGCGACCACTGGCGGTATCCCATGCCGGCATCGGGTGCGTCGGCGGAGGCCGTGCGTCGTACAGCCTACCAGGCGCCCAGCGGATCGCCACCCGGCTACATCACGCAACCTCCAACCATGGCGCCCGTGGCGCCCACCAACAGCACAACGATGTCAAGTTCGCCTGCGGCTACCAGGGCAACCGTCACCGATAACGGTCAGTGGCTCACGTCACCTTACCTGAATCAGTCGGGCGCGGGATACTTTCCGCCGGCCGAACAACTGCCGGGGACGCCGGTCCCCTTGGATATCATGGTCGAGGAAGCCCGGACCGGTCGATTCATGTTTGGTGCCGGAATCAACTCGGATGCAGGGGTCACCGGCCAGATTACGGTCGACGAGCGGAACTTCAATTTGTTCGGCATTCCCACCAGCTGGTCGCAGGTCTGGAATGGCGAAGCATTCCGGGGTGCCGGGCAGGCGTTTCGTCTGGAAGCGATACCTGGCAATCGAGTGCAGCGGTATCTGGTGAGTTTTACCGAACCCTACCTGTTTTCGACGCCGGTCAGTCTGAATGTCAGTGGGTTTCTTTATGACCGCGGGTTCTACGACTGGAACGAATCACGTGCCGGCGGACGCCTCGGCTTGGGATACCGTCTGACGCCCGACCTTTCCGCCTCGGCGGCGTTGCGGATGGAGGACGTGAAGATCAGCGACCCGCGCGTGTTGGGAGTCGCTGAACTTGATGAAGTGTTAGGGAGCAATGACTTTTACAGCGGCCAGTTCTCACTGCGCCACGACACACGAGATTTGCCCTTCGCTCCCACCGAAGGTCACCTGATCGAATTATCCTTCGAACAGGCGTTTGGCAAGTTTGATTATCCGCGGCGGAATTCGACTATCGTAAGTACTACCTGGTTCGTGAACGTCCGGATGGCTCCGGACGCCACACGATATCTACCAGTCTCGGGGCAGGCTTCTCGGGCAGCGACACGCCGCTGTTCGAAAACTACTTTGCCGGCGGTTTCTCGACCTTGCGTGGGTTTGAGTTTCGCGGTGCATCACCGGTTGTGAGTTCTGTTGTTGTGGGAGGGAGATTTCAGTTGCTGGGATCTGTCGAGTATGTGATGCCGTTGACGGCCGATGACATGATCAAGGCGGTGGCATTTTGTGATTATGGTACTGTCGAACAGGAGATCACGATCGACGTCGATAATTTCCGCGTGGCCCCCGGTTTTGGTTTTCGGATTTCCGTGCCGGCTTTAGGGCCCGCGCCTTTGGCATTCGATTTCGCGTTTCCCGTGGCCAAGGCCGATACGGATGACACGCAGGTGTTCAGTTTCTTCTTCGGAATTGGTCGTGGCTAGCGGACGTGGCGAGGAGGGGCCATGCCAGGAAATCAGTCCAGTCTCAAGGGAGCCTTGCCGTATCGCTGACGCAGGCGGTCGAGCCGCGAACGAATGCGGGGACGGCGCAGAATGGCACGCTCCAAACGCCGCTTGCCGGGGAAGTCCAACAGAATTACCCCGATCAGAATGGTCAGGAGACCCTGTCCCGGGATCCCTGGTATGGATAAAGCCCCCCCCAATAGAATAAGCACGACGCCGAGGAGATTTTTAAGAATCGTCCCACTCCAGCGAATCACCTTGTGCTGGTCGATCCAAAGCTGGCGGACATGCGAGTCGAGAAAGTAGGTTGCGGGGAGTTGAACGATCAGATAAGCGATCAGCATCAGGGTGAAGCCGAACGATGCCACGCCCAGTCCAACGATCCACAGGAAATTTCCCCAAGTCACGCAATTGCCTCAACGTTCGAGTACGATAGAATTCTAACGCTTGCCCCCTACCCAATGTGACGCTTTGAATGTGTGGGCCGCGAAGGTTTGAAGAAAAGGGAACTCACGGTACTCTTTCAGGCGTCATACCTACCGATAACCTGCGACCGCGATGACAATTGTCTCGTACGAGGTGACCCGAGCGAGGCCCAGTCGCGTGGACTGGCCACAATCGAAGAATATTTTTTGAGTGAAACTTCATCCTGATTCGCGGGTTTAGTTTGTTGCTGGCACGGATCCTACTGTTGAAGGACACCCCTGCGACAGGCTTGTTGTACGCATCACGCGGGAGACACCCATTATGGCTATTCGCTTTGCCTGTCGAAACGGGCATCTACTAAGATCCGACGTGCGGCACGCGGGACGCAAGACAAGGTGCCCTCGCTGCCACGTTTCCGTCTGGGTACCCCAGCCCGCCGCTCAGCCACAGCCTTCCGGTGTTTTGACCGATACGCAAGCTGTGCGGTTGCTCGGATCGTACCATCCGAGTCAGCGGAATTTGCTCGCCGCGCCGTCGCCGACACCCTCGCCGGACGATCGGCCCTGTCCCAATTGTCATCAGTTGGTCCCCGGCCTCTGTCGCATTTGCCCCAGCTGCAATACCTACTTGGGAAACACAGGTTAGCAGTCGCAGCGGAAGGTTCGCGTGCGATAATCAGCGGCAGGTGCTGACGATAACGGGCGGGAGAGTTCTCCGAGTGGACAGACTCTCCTGTTTTTTTTCGCCACCATGTCCCATCTGGCCCGGATGATTCACTTAGGTTTGAGGGAAAAATAACTTCGGTGTTTTCCGATTTCCGCCGGGCTTGCCCCGGTCGGAATCACAACTGGCGAGCAACCGGGGAGGCGAGGTCATGCGGTAGCAGATCAGTTGTCGCTCGGCCGGGACAAGCCCAACGGAAGCGGGCGGGCGAAGACCGACCAGCGGAACGACTTGCTCGAACCACCCTACGAGGCTGGTGAATCATCGAGGCCAGAGATCCCCAGACAGGTCGCCGGGCGGTGCGCCACGGCATTGAGAGTTTCTGCTACACTGATGGCGAGCCTGGGCAGTCGCCGTTTGGCTCCTTATTAGACCTACAGAGAGGAAAAGCAACGTGGCCCTCTTTGGACGACGCAAGCGATTGGTGGACTACGCAAGCTGTGCGGGGTGAGCCGGGAAACTTCCCCAGCAGGGAACCGCACAGGTCGTGCGCGGACTACCACGGTTTGAAGATCCGAATTTGATTGTTGGCACCGAGTCGTTTAGCGACGCGGGGGTGTATCGGCTACGCGATGACCTGTACATTGTGCAAACGGTCGATTTTTTTCCTCCCTTGATTGACGACCCGTACGTCTTCGGACAGATTGCCGCGTCCAATTCTCTGAGCGACGCCTTGGCGATGGGATCGCGCCCGGTCACAGCCATGAATATCGTCGGGTTCCCCGACGATCAACTCGAACTGGAAGTCCTGCATGCGATACTCGCGGGCGGTGCGGAGCGGGTCTTGAAAGTCGGGGCCGTGATTGTGGGAGGCCACACGGTTCGCGACGCGGAAATCAAGTATGGGTTGTCGGTGACCGGAGTGGTGGAACCGGCGCACTTGCTTACCAATGCGCAGGCACAACCGGGCGACATGTTGGTATTGACCAAAGCACTCGGGACTGGTTTTGTGACGACGGCTGCCAAGGCGCTGAAGTGTCCCGACGATGTTTTGGCCACGACTATCGCGAGTATGGTGCAATTGAATGACATTGGTAGCGAAGCCGCTCGCGCCGTCGGAGTCCATTCGGTAACCGATGTCACGGGCTTTGGCCTGGCGGGGCACGCGGGTGAGATGGCGCGAGCCAGCCACGTCACACTCTGCATCGATGTCGCCCGACTGCCAGCCTTGCCCGGCGCTTTGGAGCTTGGTCGAGATGGCTTCAAGACGCGTGCCAGTCAGTCGAATCGCCAGTTTCTGGAACCGATGATGCGCGTGCAGTCGGGGGTCGACGCGGACAGATTGGAGTTGGCCTTTGACGCCCAAACATCGGGCGGTCTGCTGATTGCCGTGCCCTCCGCACGGGCTGAGGAACTGGTGCAGCGTGCGCGCCAGGCAGGCGCTACGGCCAGCACGGTGATCGGCGAAGTGGTCGAGTTGCAGCAAGGTGTGTCGGTCATGCTGCGGCCATGATGCACGTGCTGCGTGGCAGGCAACACGTCATTCGCCCGCTGCGCCGGGATGGTTCACCGACACTCAAGGCGAGCTTGAAGCATCCTTGCGCAGCGACGCATGCGAGTCGCCCCATGAGAGCTATCCTGCAGGACGCCTTGGTCGCAGCAAGACGACGATCGAGCGCGCTCGAACGGTATACGACGGCCCCATTACTGGTCGTTCTTCGCCCGGTTCAAGAATATCCGCGGGGCTCTTGCGGGCCGTATCGACGACCAGTTTCCATTGGCCGGGTTGGAATTTCTGGATGCTGAACGGTGCATCTTCCCAGTGGGCGTTGATCATGACATAGAAATCGTCATCTCTTTGTGATGCACCGTCGAGGTAATAAGCGAGTTGCCGCGACTCGACAGACTTGTCGACTTCGGGCCCTTGCCCGAACCACTGCACGTCCTCGCGCCAGTAACGACTGCGGGCGATGCTGGGGTGAGATTTGCGCAGCGCGATCATCAGGCGAAAGAACCGGAAGATGTCGCGGTTGGTCTCCAGGCGGCTCCAATCCAGCCAGGTTGTTTCGTTGTCCTGGTTGTACGGGTTGTTGTTGCCCCATTGCGTGTGGAGGAATTCGTCTCCCGCGCTGAACATGGGGGTGCCATTGGCGAGCATCAGCAGGCAACAGAAATTCTTGGCCTGCTGTCTGCGCAACGCCATCACGCTGGCCGGCACATTCGTGTCGCCTTCCCAGCCACAATTCCAGCTGTAGTTGGTTTGGTGACCGTCTGTATTGCCTTGTCCGTTCGCCCAGTTGCGCCGGTGATTGTACGAAACCTGGTCGTAGAGGGTAAAACCATCGTGACTGTTGATGTAATTCACGCTTTGATAGGGATGACATGCGTTCATCACGTCGTCGGGAAACAGGTCATCACTTCCGTACAGGCGGCGCATCATGTCGGGAACCAATCCGGCATCACCCTTGGCAAATCGCCGCACGTTGTCGCGGAAGCGACCATTCCACTGAAACCATCTCTTGCCAGGGAACTCGGTGCCCAATTGGTACAATCCGGCGGCATCCCACGGTTCGGCGATCAATCGCACGTTTCCTAACACGGGGTCTGAGCGAATGGCCGACACGATGCGAGAATCGCCAGGGCTGACACTGCCATCGGATTGACGCGCGAAGACGGATGCCAGGTCGAACCGAAAACCGTCGACATGTCCTTGGATCACCCAGTGTCGCAGGCTGTCCAGGATCATACGGCTGACGCAGCGATTCGCGCAGTGCAGCGTATTGCCGGTGCCCGAGAAATTCATGTAAGGATGTTCGCGATTGCCGCTCAGAATGTAATACGTGCTGTTGTCGATTCCTTTGTAACTGTAACATGGACCGCGATGATCACCTTCGGCCGTGTGGTTGAAGACAACGTCCAGAATCACTTCGATCCCCGCCCGATGTAACTCGCGAACCATTTCCCGGAATTCATCGTGTGCTTCATGACGAGCGGACGCGTAGGCGTTGTGAGGCGCGAAGAAATTGAGCGTCATGTAGCCCCAGTAGTTGCCCTCCAGAGGGTCGTACTGGTGAACCGGCAACAATTCGACCGCCGTGACACCGAGTTCGCGAAGATAAGGAATCTTGTCGATGATGCCGCGGTAGGTGCCGCGGTCTTCCGCACGCACTCCGCTGTTGCCGCGTCGCGTGAAACCGCGGACATGCATCTCATAGATGACCAGGTCGTTTTGATGAAACGAGACCTGATCATCGCCCCAGTCAAAGGGGGGTTCGTCTTCGTACAAAACGCCCAACGGGGCCTTGCCCATGTTCGAGCCGGGACGCATGGCAGCCTGGCGGTCAAAACTCTCCGGAAAGTGAACCGATTTGGCGTACGGGTCCAACAGGACTTTGTCCGAGTCAAACGCGTGTAACTCGAAGAGACCGTTGGAGCGAGGACCATCCATCTGATACGCGTAGTACCGCGCGTTTTTCATGTCCGCTTTCGACATGCGGCAGTGCCAGATACGCCCCGATTTGTTGCGCAGGTGATTCAGCGGCTGGCAGACAACCGGCTGGCTGAGATCACGTGGATCAAACAGCAGCAGGAAAACACGCGTCGCATGTTTGGAGTAGATCGCAAAATTGTACGCCTGTTCCTCGGCAATCCACGTGGCTCCCAACGGAAACGCCGCACCTTCGACGGTGAACCAGTTGCTTGTCTGACGTTCGTTCATGGTGGAGCGTTTGGTAGCGATTGTGGCGGTTCGTCCGATTCAGGCGACCTGGCGACCGTCGCCGTATCCTCACGCGAGGCCGATGAGGCCGTCGGTTGCCCGGCACCTGCGGAAAGCGATCTGGCGGTAGGGTTTCACGGAGATTTGCCCTGTTTTGTCGGCCCTGTGGCCCCCAGCCGGACTCGCGTCGATATTTGCCGGTTGCCATCAATCTTGCCCGGGTTATCTATTGTACGCCACGACGAAGCCCCCGTTCGGCAGCAAGTGAGAATCGGGTTCGCTCGGGCAACCATCTGTCCCGGCTTGGCACGACTGCCGTTAGCGTTGACAATCTTCGGTTACATGCCCTGTCGTCCCGCCTGGCTCCTGGCGAAGGTCGGTCACGGCAAGCAGTTCCATAACCCCCCTTACTGCCGCGCACGGATGTGCGGTATGACACGCGGATGGAGGCGCCAGCGGAGGTGAATAGAAACGATGGCAAATGAGCGAACCCCCGGAATGGTGGCACCCGGCGATGTGCTGATCGATGTGAACCGGTTGGTGGAGCAGTACGTTACGCTTGAACCCGATGTGAACGATCCGGGCCAGCTCGTCTCGTTCGGCACCAGCGGTCATCGAGGGACCTCGGCTAAGGGCACGTTTAACGACGGGCACATCGCTGCCATTACGCAAGCGATTTGCGAGTATCGTGAACAGGCCGGTATTGGCGGTCCGCTTTTTCTGGGCAAGGACACGCATGCCCTCTCCGCACCGGCACAGAACACGGCTCTCGAAGTGCTTGTGGCCAACGGCGTGGACACGGTCATTCAAGAGGACGACGGTTTCACGCCGACGCCGGTCATCTCGCGGCAGATTCTTTCGCACAATCGCGGGCGCTCGACGGCACTGTCCGATGGTATTGTGATCACTCCTTCGCACAATCCACCTTCCGACGGCGGTTTCAAATACAATCCTCCCCACGGAGGACCCGCCGATTCGGAAGTTACGAAGTGGATCGAGGATCGAGCCAATCAGTTGCTGCGAGCCGGTAGCGGTGTGAAACGCCAGTTGATCGATTCCTCGCGAGACTCGCAATACCTGCGGCAACTCGACCTGGTGGGCCCTTATGTGGAAGATCTGCGCCATGTGATTGACTTCCAGGTCATTCGCTCCTCGGGTGTCAAGATCGGCGTCGACCCGCTGGGTGGAGCGGCCGTCGCCTACTGGCGGCCGATTCAGGAAATGTATGACATCGACCTGACCGTGGTGAATGACCGAGTAGATCCCCAATTCGGGTTCATGCCGTTGGATCACGACCTGAAGATCCGTATGGATTGCTCGAGTCCCTATGCCATGGCTAACCTGGTGAAGCTGAAAGATGATTACAGCGTGGCCTTTGGTAATGATCCGGATGCCGACCGGCACGGAATCGTGACGCCCTCGATGGGGATCATGAATCCGAACCACTATCTGGTTGTGGCGTTGCGGTATCTGTTCGCTTTTCGCTCAGAATGGAAATCGGATCTGGCGATCGGCAAGACCGCTGTTAGTAGCGGCATTATCGATAGGGTCGCGAAGTCGTTGGAGCGAAAAGTGTTTGAGGTCCCGGTCGGATTCAAATGGTTCGTCGATGGTTTGCACGCTGGTCGGTATGCCTTCGCTGGCGAGGAGAGCGCGGGGGCCAGTTTCCTGCGCAGGATGGCACGGTTTGGACGACCGACAAAGACGGAGTCATTCTCGGGTTGCTGGCGGCCGAAATCACGGCACGGACTGGTCGCGATCCCGGGGAACACTTTGCCGAGATCACTCGACAATTTGGTCAGCCCTATTATCGGAGGATCGATCAACCTGCGACTCCCGCGGAGAAAGACGTGCTGAAGCGATTGTCCCCCGAGTCGGTGGCGCATCGACATTAGCGGGCGACGAAATCGTCGAGAAACTGACCCACGCACCGGGTAACGGCGCATCGTTGGGCGGGTTGAAGGTCGTGACGGCCGAAGGCTGGTTCGCCGCTCGTCCGTCGGGCACGGAGAATATCTACAAGGTCTATGCCGAGAGTTTTAAAGACGAATCCCACTTGCAGCAGATTGTCGACGAAGCCCGCGACATCGTCAGCACAGCCCTGACAGGAGCCGGATAGGACACCCAAGGGATGCCACTTTCTTGGGCCCCACGGGTGCCACTAAAACCCGTCTAACGGCTACGCTCGAAGCGCTGCGCGCAGGCCCTTCTCTGGAAATCGCCCCGCTACCAATGCGCTCCGTCCGTGTGCGTCTCGACAAAAGCGCGAGAAATCCCGAATCCACACACCGGTAGATCATTGCAGCCCAGCGTCCTACAGTCTGCGCCGGCCGGGCCAATTCGCGGCAACGCCCAATATCATGCCGACAGTCAGCAGGATACACGATCCCGGCTCGGGCACCGCGTGGAACTCAAGCAATGCCGGGTAATCCCAGGTGGAGTTCTCCCGTGACGCGAAGACCAAATCGTACTCCCAGGTGCGAGGAGCACTGTTCCACAGCACCACTCCGTGATTGCTCGCGGGGATCGTCAATCCATCCTTGCACCACCGCCTGGGGTAACGTCCAGGACACATAGCGTGGATCGCCAGTCCCCCTGCTATCGTACCAGACAATCGACTCACTGTTCAGCCAATCCACGTTTCCGCTCAGAATGTCGAAGCTATCGTAGGTTACCGTGGCCGGATCCCAACTCTGGCGAATTGCTCCTATCTGGACAGTCCTGCTGGCAGCTTGCGAAAAGCCGCTAAACAAGAAAGCTTTGAAAACGGCTGCTCCTGTCAGCACCTGGCCGGCGTGCCCGCTCAAATCAAACTTGATCATCGGGTAAGTCACGACTTCGCCAATGTCGGTGACGCAGTACATGTAGCCGCGATCATTGTGATTCGAACCAGACCCCGAAAAACTAGGGTGTCTGGTAATCTGTAATCTGCGTATCGGCGGAAGCGTTCAATGTGAAAAGTTCACCGCGCATTGACCTGGCGGGTGCCACAGCCAGAAAGACCACGGCAACAAAACAGGCGAGGCAGCGCAACATCATTTTTGGACCTTTCGTGTCGCACCACGTGAGACTGCGATTGCTCTTAGTCCCTGGCCCGCCTATTTAGCCCGACTCCGCTCTCCCTGCATCAGTCCTCAACCTACCTCGCCGGCGAGCGAAATCAATCCATCTTTTCCAGCCCCTGCTATTTCCCGTGCTCGGGCCATAGGTACCCCCCTCAGGAAATTCCCTGCCCAGGGGCCACACCCAGGGGCCACACCTGCCACTATGAATTCGATGTGTATTTGAGTAAGGATGTTCGAGGGTTAGAGCAAAGTGGCATGGCACGCCGGAATGCGAGGGGACGAGGAACGTCGGAAATCAGGCGACTCGTCAAATTCCCGGATCGGGCCTGGGATCAAGATATCAACGCTCATCGATGTGACCGGTAGCCCGCTCGCAATTTCCCTATTTGCGTGACCAAAAAATACTTGACATCGCCTTCACGTTCACAAGAATACGGTGTGGCTTGTCCGAGGCAGTTCAACCCGCCGGAAGACCTGCTGAGCGGCGAGGCTCGATCGGGCAGTTTACCAACGCACTAACTTGTGGTTCTATCTGATACCAACCTGTTTACGACAACTCGCGTGAGGGTGCAGTTTATGAGATGTTTGATTCTTTCCGTATTCTGTTTGACTGTTTCGTGCCTGGGCGCACCGGTTCGAGGCGAAGTGGTGAAGATAGTTGGGGGTCAAACGAACATTAATCTCGATTTGACGGCGTTGGAGAGTTTTGGCATTAATTTGGTAGGCGTGGTCGGCGACGTGGCGGCAGCGGACGACTACTTGGTGGCTTTCCCGATAACTCCTCGGGACACGGCCACGAAGCCGACCACGGCCTTCTACGATTCTGCCGACTTCCAGGGGACATTCGAAGGAACAATCGAGCACACTGGTCTCCTTATGTTCACCGATGCGGACACTGATCCGCTCGACGTGGGTGATTTCTCAATTGGCTACGATGCGGGCCGTGCCATCGGAGCTGCGTCTGGGTTCTTCGTCGCGAGTACGGCTGAGACTCCGGACGGGCTAGGTGGCACGTTGTTCGACATTGAAGTGCCGACAACCCTGGAAGCAACTGCCGACAGATTGGTGATCGGCGCGAACCTGCTCATCTCACCTGAGCTTTCGACTTTACTGGCTGGTAATGACTCGCTTGCCGGTGGGATCATCGGAGACGCTTTAGTGCAAGGACAAGTCCCGGAACCGTCAACTGCCGTCCTTGGCCTGCTAGGAATTGGCGTCGGCGTGTTTCTCCTGCGGCGACGCGCGTAACTGGAATGGAGCCGATCCGGAATGAGAGCACCGTATGGATGTTCTCCTCACGGCCACTTCGCGTGGCCGTATTTCATTTCTTGCTTTCTCGTAGCGATCAGGATTAGAGGTCGGGGCCACGCTTTTGGAGGGGAGCTAGAGAAATGAGGTGAAAAACGAGGTGACACGTTCACATTTGTTCGACACTCAGCGTTGAAAGCGTGCGATGGTTCAAAGGCAGGTTGCGCACAAAGAAAGTCGACAGGGGAGAAAATGAAGCAGGAAGCGTACAAGGCCTACATGTCACTTGCGGTGGCGTTCGATTCGGCTCTGCAATGCTTCGCAGACCGTGCGAGGCGTTGCGCGACTGTGGAGCGCTGATTGAGTGTCGGATCTCCATCTCGCCGTGTGGCAGAGCCGATAGAAAAGCCGCAACTCTTGTATTTAGAGAAAGTTGCGGCAAGTGAGGATGTTGGGGCTCGAACCCAAGACCTACGGATTAAAAGTCCGTTGCTCTACCGACTGAGCTACATCCTCAAGTATTTGTGACAAAGCAACTTAGTATTTGCCATCATTTTGCTTGTGATACAGAATTCCACACCATTGGCGGGGATTTCTTCAGAATCATTGACCAACTGCTGCATGTTACAGGGCAAGGAGTGAGCGATCAACTGGGCTTGGACGCCTGCTCCCTCAATGGATGGGTATGTGCGTAGACCTAAGAAGAATTAGTCCTTTGCTCTTACCGTACGGCGCACGCTGGGCCATGCTTCGGCGACATCTTTCAATGGGAAAAACGAGGAAGTGCTAGAGACCGACCGACAACGAATCGATACTCCATTGGCCCCGACGGTACGGGGCAAACCGACGAACAGCATCCACTTCTCGTCCGAATCGTGCGGCTGATCGGGTCTATCGAGGCCGCGTCATTTGATGTCGACTATTTGTTTTGTCCCAGAAATCAGATGGGGGACGTGACGAGTTGTCGGTACCCCCGTGATCGCCTGCTCGAAACCGTATCGGAGTTATCGTCCTGCGCACCGCACCAAACCTCCGGCGCGCAGTCAGGACACGCCCTCCTTGGTCATCTCGGCGATTTGCGTTCGTGACTCAGGACGTTTTGTCCTGAGCGAAAGCGGCATGCAGCTTCTGCCTGCGGACGGATACTCCTGAGCGCGCAGACCCGCCCGCGCAACTCGCTTCGGTGTTGTCGACCGAAGCAGGTTCGGACGCCCCCGGACTCGGTCAGGGAAACTTGTCCGCGCACCGCCGATATGACGACAGTGGCCAGGGGGCTTTCCGTCGTTTCGTGCACCAGGTCGATGTGACCTGGTGGAGTTGGCGAATCGCATTTTGTGCCGCGGGGTGAGCGACCCACGCGGATTCTGCGTTGGAGACCGCGACCTCGCAGTCCGAGCAATCG
>CAVOYC010000031.1:0-193428 GCA_963700575.1 uncultured Planctomycetota bacterium
CTCTGGCTGTCATTGTCGGCGGCCAGGTGAGATACACGCCCGACCTGGATTTCCTTGGCTCCGATTCCTTCACCTATAGCGTGGCGGATGAGCAAGTGCGCACGTTCAAACGTGGCGACGGTCGAGATCGAGGTGGTACCTGATCGCTTCCCTTGGCAGAACAAGCTCGAGCCGCGAGACGTGAATGCCGACGGAGTAATTTCGCCGATCGACGTGCTCTTTATTATCAACTTCCTGAATTTCAGGCTTGACCATAACCTGCCGGTTCCGCCCACGCCTGACTTCTCGCCGCCCCCGTACCTCGATGTGTCGGGTGACAACGAGGTCAGCCCCGTCGATGCGGTGAGAGTGATCAACTTCCTGAACGGCGAGGGTGAGGGAGAGTATGTGCCGGCTGCTCCACCGGCCGAAGTGGCGCTGGAGGCGTCGGACGCGGAAGGAGAGGCTGACGGGCAACTGCTCTCAGCAGGCGTTGTGGGCTCCTGGGTCACAACCGAAACTCCGCGGGCCTACGACACGGTGACAGACGGGCCGCTGAGCGTGGGTGCTGTCGAGTCGGCGGGAGCCTCGGGGATTCGCGAGGGAGTGGCGGAGGATCCGCACAAGGCGTTCCAAACATCTCCGCGAAAAGCGATTGCCGATTGGGACGACTTGCTGGACGACATCGCTGAGGACATTGTAGGTGCC
The DNA here is from genome assembly GCA_963700575.1 of uncultured Planctomycetota bacterium. Taxonomy (GTDB): domain Bacteria; phylum Planctomycetota; class Planctomycetia; order Pirellulales; family Pirellulaceae; genus JAJRVM01. The sequence goes on from CAVOYC010000031.1 coordinate 688, forward strand.
CAGGACGACGAGTTGATCAGCGATCTGGCATTGAATGGCCTGCTGCGTCCCCAACGTGATGACTCGTGATCATTTTGCCCCAGGGGCGGCGCTCCGCGGCGGCGCGGTAATCGCTGACCCTGGGCTTCGGAAGACATCGCCCCCCGGCGTTTCTACCGGGCTTGTGCCGGTAGGACGGCAACTGGTGAGCTACCGTTGGCGTGCGTGCGCCACGTTTCTACCGGGCTTGTGCCGGTAGGACGCCAACTGGTGAGCTACCGTTGGCGTGCATGCGCCACGTTTCTACCGGGCTCGTCCCGGTAGGACGCCAACTGGTGAGCTACCGTTGGCGTGCATGCGCCACGTTTCTACCGGGCTCGTCCCGGTAGGACGCCAACTGGTGAGCTACCGTTGGCGAACTCAAACGCAGGCTTCATCCCCTGAAAGTACGTCCGCGAACGGGCCGCATCTGTAGCGGGCCAGTTGTGGTCCCGACCGGGGCGAGCCCGGTGGAAACCCGGTTGCGCGTTGGATAGGGTCGCGGGCCAGTTGTGGTCCCGACCGGGGCGAGCCCGGTGGAAACCCGGTTGCGCGTTGGATAGGGTCGCGGGCCAGTTGTGGTCCCGACCGGGGCGAGCCCGGTGGAAACCCGGTTGTCGCGTTGGATAGGGTCGCGGGCCAGTTGTGGTCCCGACCGGGGCGAGCCCGGTGGAAACCGCTGTCGTGTGTTGGCCGTGCCAAGGACGGGAGCGTTACCCGGAAGGCGAAGCGCCGGCAAACGGAGTGCCGGACAACGGATCGAAACAACGATGGTGCTGCTCCGGCGCACTCAGGCTGGTCGCGCCGATTTTCGCTCCCTCTCTTTGGCCTCTGCTTGAGCCTTCTTTTCGGCGGCAAGTCGCATTTTCCTGGGGGCATCGGCCTGGTTCATGGCACATTGGGGATGCACGCCTTCTTGTGAATACGACCGCTTTCCACAGACCGGGCAATTCTTGATGTACCCTTCCACAATGGTCGGAGTAGGTTTCTTCTCGCTCATGAGGTGCCTTTCATGCTGTCATAAGTCGTTGGCGGCATCCGAAGACCCGCACGCTCGTGCCATGCATCATTACTCCAAGTGCAAACCTTCCCGCCCCTGCCAACGGATCCAACGCTGGACAGGCCTGTGATTTCGCCGCTATGCACCGGATGTGAGTTCCGAACCGTTCCCGAGGGGAAACGAGCGACAAAAGGGCGGCTTTTCCGGTTACATGGGCCGCGTGATTTACAGTTTGGGTTTTTGTCAGTAAGTATCATGACGGTTCATGTTAAGCGGATAGCGAAAATAGCTTCGTGCGCCGCGGGGTCGAGGCAGCATAGAGCCATTCGGCTGCCCTTGGTTTGCAGTTGCTGTCTGAAAAAGACCAGTGCGTCAAGGGAGGCAGCACTGAACGACGTTACGTCAGTAAAGTCCAACAAGACCCTGCTGTCCCTGGCTAAGATTTCTGCGAGTTGCGCGAAATCCTCGCGAAGTCCGCTTACAATACCTTCTTCGAAGCTTTGCGCCGCTTGAACTTGACGTGCGTCACACGTTCCGAACGCGAGACGGCTAGATGCTCAAAGGTCCACGTTTCCGGGGGGGTGGCCTCCGTCGCGGAATGATCTGATTTGGGCGCCAACGCGAGGATCGCTTCGTCGCGGAAATCATACATTTCGAAGATTCGATGTCGGTACTTTGGCATGTGATTTTCCTCTCAGCACTTGGAGTCCGAAGCCTGCCGCGTCGGCGCCCTGCGAGAACACCTTCCTCCCCGGCCAGGTAGTTGCCGCCAACAGCATCCACTCCGCGCTGGCGCCCCTTTCAGTTTTCCAGGTTTCGATGCCGCGGGATGATGGCAGGACCACCGAGGCCCGGCGCCGCTCGGACGCTCCGGCTGGCGGGCCACGGGTTTGCCGCCACCCGTCCCCTGCCTTGGACCGGTGGGCGTCTTGTGTGGAAATGGCCCGCGCGGCAGGCCACGGCAATCGCTGCGGGTATTTCGGCTTCGGCGACCAGCAGCATCGCCTGCTTTTCCGTTACGAGGGCCTTCATCTCCTGCTGGTTCGCAACCGCTTCCGCGCGACGCACCTCGGCCCGCGCCTCGGCCATGCGCATGTCCGCGGCGGCTTGATCGGTTTGCAGCCGCGCTCCAATGTTCTCTCCGACGTCGATGTCGGCGATGTCTATCGAGACAATTTCAAATGCCGTATTGGCGTCAAGACCCCGACCCAACACGCCCTTGGAAATGCGGTCCGGCATTTCCAGCACGTCCATGTGCATATGGGCAGATCCGATGGCCGTAACAATTCCCTGGCCCACGCGGGCGATGATCGTTTCCTCAGTCGCTCCCCCGATCAACTGATCCAGATTCGTGCGGACCGTGACCCGCGCGCGGATGCGTAGCTCAACGCCATTCTTCGCGACGGCGGTCAACATCGTCCTGCCGCTACGCCGAGCATCGGGACAGTCAATTACCTTGGGAGAGACGCTGGTACGCACCGCGTCCATCACGTCGCGACCGGCAAGGTCGATGGCCGCCGCGCGATCGAAGTCCAAATCGATGCCGGCACGGTCAGCGGCGATGATGGCGCGGACCACCTGCATGACGTCACCTCCCGCCAGGAAATGTGCTTCCAGGTGTGCCGTGCTCATGCCCCGCTGACGGTCGATATTCAGCCCCGCCTGCGTCCCCATGATCTTGGCGGTAACGATCATGCCTGGCTTGACCTGGCGGAAACTCATGCCAATCAAACTCATCATGCTCACATCCGCACCGGACATATAGGCCGTAAACCACAACGCGCCGTACCTCACCACCGCCGCCACAAACAGCAGGGCGCACACCGCCACAAAGATGATCCCACCAAGTACCAACCTGTCTTGGAGATCTGCCGCGGCAAGTGGGAAAATGGCTTCGAACATCAGCGTCTCCTTGTTCAACCACGGTACGTTGTACGACCAACTGCTATCGTCTCAGGCGGCAGTACAGATATCGATTTTCACGTTTCTTGGCACAGGGCCAAATCAGTCGCTGGTTTGACACGTTAACGGATATCCCGTGAATCGACGTCGATGCGGCCGCCCCACGCGAGTGCCTGTTTCAAAGGTTCACCCCCGATATCAGGGTTGCATGCCGTTTGGAGTAGGCGACTCTGCCGGTTCCACGTCGGCGGCTGTGGTGCTGGTCGTGGTGTTGTCATCGATCGCGTTATGGTGACTGTGCTTCTTCTTCGCGCGACGTTCCCGTTTCTCGTCCGCCTTGCGTTTCTTGTCCACTTCCCGCTGCCGTTTGGCAAAGCTAATTCGATCTTTGGCCATGTGAGCCGTTCTTCGCTGAATTCGCGTTCAAGGTTCTAGGGAGGGCCAACTCGCCTTGCACTGTCCGATGGAGGTGGCGCGTCCGCCGCGAGTTCCTGGCAACGCTCGCGCACCGACCGGAATGGCATGCCTTCAGATCGTCCATACCTTTCGGCACGGACGAACCAGAACGCCAGGCCGCCTGTGTTGTGCGCGGTCCTCCGCGCAGCTCCTGCCGCCCGCACGCCGAGAGAGCCTTTTCTACCCGTCTTGTGCCACCCGCGACGCTCCATAATCATGCGCACCAAGACGCCAATCGCTTGCCGTAATCGTGTATTGCGCCGAGCATGTGCGCCGGCAAGGAACCGATCCACGGCCGGTTGCGATTCCAGCTCGCGCACAACCCCAGCCAGAGGGGAGCGGTCGTGGTGCAGTTCTGACTCCTCCAGACGCCGCTGGCGACCCGCATCGTCAAAGAATTCAAGCACGTTGTTGAACGGCTGCTCCGGATCGTTGACGACATCGGCAAAGGTTTTTCCCTGTCGATCTTCCAGAAAGTCGTCTCGCGTCACGCGTGCTATCGCCATTTCCGCCTCGACGGGGCTTGAGGTTGAGAACCGGTCTCGCCAGTTGCAACAATCGCACCTACAAATATTGTACCTGTATTTAGGGGATGTACAATGGCGGTCGAGCAGGAAAGCAGTAAATCGACTGTTTCGCCGACCGTGTTGAAGACGTCGCAGAACTCGATCAGGTGGCCGCCAAAGATACCTTCGCTGATGTTGATGCCGGCCGGCGAGGCCTCGGAGATCGAGCCATGCCGGATCGTGATGCCCATCGACAGGGAGATCTGCACTCCGGTGGCCTGCTTCTCGACCACGCCGAAACGACGCTGCAGGCAGTCTTCGACCGTGCAATCGACCAGATAGTTGTCGGCTTGCGGCCGCGGATTCTCGTCGATGTCGGTATCGCTCTGGCGCTGGTGGTACTCGAAAAGTGGATTGCGCACCGCGTTAGGCTTACCGAAGAACACGACGGCGCTGGCCCCGTTGTCAAACATTTAGCAGCCCGCGATGTGGATCCGCCGATTGTAGTTGTTCGCCAACACGGTGTTGCGCCGAAACGAAATCGCCTCTGCCCCGTAAGGTACGATTGTCAACCAACTGTGAAAAGAGAAAAAAGAAAACCCCGTCGGTCGAGCGAAGGTGGCGAATTCATCCAGCGCTCCGGGCGAGACCGAAGCATGCGCTGGTGCGTTGGCGGAAACCGTTTTTCGCCGTGGCCTGGGGCAACGCCATCGTTGTCCTACACATCTGCTGCGTACACTTCCGCTGGGGAGTCAACTCTCGCGGCAGTCGCAGCCCCGCACGTCCTCGCCGATCTGGTCTGCCTTCCGTCCCGTTTACAGACTCAAACGTGACATGTGTCGGCAATTGCCAAAAAATAACGATTCGCTTGAGGTTGCGGATTGTCGGGATCCTAGGGCTTGAGTCATCGTGTCGTCGTTCGTACCGATCCGATCGACTCTAACGGCCCTGCCGGAAGTGACGACAATACGGAAGGGACCCCTTTCGACAGAAGCAATTGCACAGGACAGTCACGATGCGCTTCCTGCTATCCGCGATCCGATCCTCCTGCCGTGCCACGTCAGTCGTTGGCACGACGACCGGACAACTCGTGCCGCCGCATTGGCAAGGCTGGTGTCTGGGGGCGGCCGCAGTGGCGATAATGATCGCGGGCTGTCGCGCGCCCCGAACCGTCCAGACTTCGGACTACGCCGGTGTCATCCGTCAAGTGACCTACTCGGTCGCCGATCCTACCGCCGCTGCGGCGGCAACTCCTGCCATGGTACCCGATCTGGGAGGACCGCATCCGGTTGATGTGTATGTCTCCTACGCGTTGTCGCAGAACCCCGACATCGAATCGGCCCGCAAAAAGGTCGATGCGGCTGCGTACCGGGTTCCCCAGGCCGCCAGCCTGCGAGATCCAATGCTCGGCTTGACGGCGTTTCCCGAATCCGTTCAAACGGCAGCCGGTCGCCAGGAGATCTCGCTGACAGCCAGCCAGCAACTGCCCTGGTTTGGCAAGCTCAACACGCGCGCACAGGCTGCGGAAGCCGACGCGAATGTCGCTCGGGCGCAGTTAGCCGCCGCCGAACTCGAAGTGATCGAGCAAGTCAAGCGGGCGTACTACGAGCTTTACTATATTCAGCAGTCCATCCAGGTTGCGATCCAGAATCGTGATCTGCTGCTCCAGTTCGTCCAGATTGCCGAAAGCAAGTATCGGACCGGACAATCAAGCCAACAGGACTTCCTGCGGGCTCAGGTCGAGGTGCTCAATGTCGACAACCAGTTGATTCGACTGCGGCAGCAGCTCGACAGTTCGCAGGCCCAGCTGTCCCGACTGCTCCACATCTCGCCTGAAACGCCGGTGCGGGCCTTGGATGTCCTGCCGCAGGATCAAATTCCCCAGGATCTGGAACGCCTTTACCAGCAGGCCATCGCTCAGCAGCCTCAGTTGCATGCGCAGCTGGCCGCCGTGCAGCGAGATCGACGCAACGTGGAGCTGGCGCGGCTGGACTATTTTCCGGACCTGACGGCGGGCTTCACCTGGATCGACACCTCGGCGTCCGGTCTTAGCCCCGTTGCCAATGGCGATGATCCGCTGCTGCTGGCGTTTTCCGTAAACGTTCCCATTTATCGCAAGCGTCTGGATGCTGGTGTGCGAGAGGCCGAGTCGCGTGTGGTGGCCAGCGCGAGGCAGTACGATGCGCTGCGCGACCGGACCACAGAATCCGTCAAAGACCTCTATACACAGGCCATCAGTCAGTACGATCTTGTCAGGCTGTTTCGAAACGATATCATCCCCAAGTCGAATCAGACGCTGGAAGTCTCCGAGGCAGCCTACCAGGTGGGCGACGTGGATTTCCTGACATTGATTGACAACTGGCAGCAACTCCTGCGATTTCAGCTTGCCTACTATCGCATCGAATCACAGCTTCAGCAGACGTTGGCGACCTTGCAGAAGGTCGTGGGCGGACAACTCGATACGGTGGTCCCCGGGCAACGGTTGCCGTCCTCGGCACCGGCCCCCCTGCCCCACGCTCTTCCGGAACAAGCAGAGTGAATCGCCTGGCCATCGAAATAGTGGTGCACGCATGTTCGTGGCCGCCGCTTGCGGCCGCGGTACGACGGCAAGATGCCGCCGCCACTTAGGATGCGGGCAAGGCCCGCATGAGGAGAAAGCAAGGAGAAAGCACATGTTATCGAAACCCAAGAGCTCTTTCACGTGGCCTCTGTTGGTCATCGCGCTGGCGATTCCGTTCACCGGCTGCGCGGCGGCTTACCACGCTTACTCTGAATGTTGCGTTCCCTATTTGTATTGTGCCCCACGCCCACTGTCATATCTACACTACGACGGCTGCCATTGTCCGACTCCCGGAGCGTCACAGTATATTCCCGAGTCGGCGACGGCTCTTCCCGGTGACGCGCCGGAACGTGACGCCGTGAACGAAAACTCTGCGCCTCCAAAACCAGGCGAGATAATCGCTCCGGCCCAGGAGTGATTTTCGCCCGGCGTGTTCGTCATCCCGATCGGTGCAACGGGCCTACTCCTGCTTTAGTTTCGCCAGGTACTCTTCCGGGTTCGCCTTGATTTTGGCCTCGCAACCGGAGCAGCAAAGCAGGACGTCTTGCCCTTGAACGGTGACCTTATAGGGCTTGCCCATGGCCCCCAGCGGTTCGCCGCTGACCGGGCACACCTTCTGCTTTTCAGCCAGTACTCGGTCCGCTGCCGGCAATTCAGCCAGAGCCGCTTCATACTCGCTGTGACCCACGTGCACGGTGGCGCTCGCCTCGCCATGTTCATTGTCCTGGTGACTTGCTGCCCCCGGGTGATTCTGAGAAACCTCAGGCGAGGGAGCCGGCTGAGTGGCCGCTTGCTGCTGGGAGCAGCCCATGATCACGACGCCCATGGCCGAAAAAACCATCAAGTGCGCAAACAGAGTCACTTTCGACATGAAAAATCTCCTGCTCAAAGTGAGGTTTGGGGTGAGGTTCTGCCCTTTGGGCTGGGAGAGTCTTCCTCTCAGCCTTTTCGACAGGCACGTATAAGTGATGCCATGATCCCCCATTTTCTTCACGGCATCCAGGTCTTTTTTCCCCCTGCCATGTTCATGATTTCATTGTGTGGCATGCGCGGTGAGCGCATGTTTGTGGCTGCGGCACGCGGCCGTAGTGCGGCGGCAAGATGCCGCCGCCACTTGGGTTGCGGGCAAAGCCCACGTGAAGATAAGACGGATTGTGCGGGAGAGCTATACCCGGTCATCAGGCGGATGCCGGTTCATGCTCGGCAAAACGCGGATCCTCGATGCCCAGCCGCAGCTTCCACTCCTGCACCGAGCAGTAGAGCACGGGCACGACCAGCATCGTCATGATTTCGATCATCATGCCGCCGAAGCTGGGAATGGCCATCGGCACCATGATGTCCGAGCCGCGGCCCGTGCTGGTCAGCACGGGAATCAAGCGCCAGGATCGTGGTGGCCGTGGTCATCAGGCACGGCCGCACGCGCCGCAGGCCGGCCGCCAAGCGTCGCCTCGCGGGCTTCGTCGTTCGTGGTGATGCGTCGCTTGAAGAAGCTCTGGTCGAGGTACGTCGCGATCACCACGCCGTCGTCCGATGGCGATGCCGAACAGCGCCAGAAAGCCGACCCAGACGGCGACGCTCAGGTTGATCGGATGGATCTGGAACAGCGTCTGCATGTTCGTGCCGAAGACGTCGAAGTCCAGGAACCACGGCTGGCCGTAGAGCCACAGCATGATGAAGCCGCCGGCCCAGGCGATGGCGATGCCGCTGAACACCAGCGACGTGGTGATGACCGAGCGGAACTGGAAGTAGAGGATGATGAAGATGATGAACAGCGCCAGCGGCAGCACGACCATCAGCGTCTTCTGCGAGCGAATCTGGTTCTCGTAGTTGCCGGCGAACGTGTAGCTGACGCCCGGCGGCAGGACGAACTCGCCGCTGTCGATCTTCTGCTTGCAGATACCGCTGGCAGTCTTCCACCACGTTCACTTCGGCCTCGCCCGGCTTCATGTCGAACAGCACGTAGCCGATCAGGAACGTGTCTTCGCTCTTGATCGACCTGCGGGCCGCGGACGTAGTTGATGTCGGCCAGCTGCGCCAGCGGAATCTGCGATGCCGTCCTTGGCCGGGACGAGGATCTTCTTCATCGTCTCGATCTCGTTGCGCAGCTCGCGCAGGTAGCGGACGCGCACCGGGAACCGCTCGCGGCCTTCGACGGTGGTGGTGATCGTGCGGCCGCCGATGGCCACCTCGACGACGTCCTGCACGTCGCGGATGGTCAGGCCGTAGCGGGCGATCTTCGCGCCGGTCGAAGTCGATTTCCAGGTAGGGCTTGCCGACGATGCGGTCGGCGATCACCGCCGAGGCCTCGACGCTGGGAACTTGCTTCAAGAAGGCCTTCGATTTCCAGGGCGACCTGCTCGATGGTCTCCAGGTCCGGGCCCTTGACCTTGACGCCCATCGGCGCCCGCATGCCGCTTTGCAGCATCACGATCCGCGCGGCGATCGGCTGCAGCCGCGGCGCGGAGGTCGTGCCGGGAACCTGCGCCGCCTCGACGATCTCGTGCCAGATGTCGTCCGGCTTCGCGATGCCCGGCCAGGCCTCGCGGCCCGGATTCAGCTGCGGATCGAGCGGCGGGCGCCACTGCCGGAACGGCACGCCGTCGGGATCCTCGATCAAGTCGCCGTCCTCGTCCCGCACGAACTTGCCCTGCACCTGGTACGGCTGGCCGTCGTCGGCCGGCAGCAGATTGCCGTCCGCGTCTTGAACCCAGTCGACTTCGTCCGGGTCGAAGCGGAACTCGAGGCGGTGCCCGTCCTCGTCGACGACGTACTCCGACTTGTAGTTGATGACCGTCTCGATCATCGAGATCGGCGCCGGGTCGAGCGGACTGCGGACGCGGCCGATCTTGCCGACGGCCAATTCGACCTCGGGAATCGCATTGATGCGCCGGCCTTGCAGCGGCAGCACGTCCATCGCCTCGCCGATCGAGGCGTGCGGCATCGTGGTGGGCATGTACAGGTACGAGCCTTCGTCCAGCGGCGGCATGAACTCCTTGCCAAAGCCCTTCCCAGCTCTGTGGCCAAGGTCCACTTGACCTTCGTCCCAAGCGGCTGATCGGCGCACGTCGTCCTCCCAGGTCCTCGACTCGCATGCCGGCCAGCTCGTACTTGAACCGCTCCAACGCCGAAAGTTCTGCCAACTGCTCGTCGCCGAGCGCCTGCGCCTCGTACGCCTGCGGAATTCGGCCGAAGACGACAGCCGGGCCCAGCCAGACGCCGAAGCCCGAGCAGCAAGATCAGCGCCGGGACGCATCAAGGAACAGCAGCTTGTGGTTCGAGGCACCACCAGAGAATCGGCTTGTAGAGATACGTTGGAAAGACCTGGAAGAACGCCAGCAGGCCGCCGATCAGAGCGCGCCACGAAGACCAGGTTCCGCAGCAAGCCCCTTCTCCGGCCCCAGCGGCAGCCAGTCGTTCGGTCAGCAGGATGCCGACCAGCAGCACGGCCGCGCCGTTGGCCAACAGCAGGCCGCCGCGGTGCATCCGGTCGCGCCAATGCTCGAAGCCGGGCCGGCAGCGATTCTTCCACGAGCTTGTACGCACCCAGTGCCGCCAGGATGACGCCCGCCCACCAGGCGACCAGATACCGATCAGCACAATCCCGCCGAGCATCAGCCCGGCGTAGCAGAATCTGCTCGCAGCGTCCGCGTGCTTGACCCGCGTCGTGAACAGCACGTGCGCCGCCGGCGGGATGATCGTCAGCGCCACGATGACCGAGGCGACCAGGGCGAACGTCTTGGTGAACGCCAGCGGCTTGAACAGCTTGCCCTCCGCGCCGATCATGGTGAACACCGGCAGGAAGCTGACGATCGTGGTGGAGACGGCCGTCAGCACCGCGCCGCCCACCTCGCTGGACGCGCGGAACACGACCTCCAGGCGGTTCTCGTCCGGGTCTGCCTCGTCCAGGTGCTTGAGGATGTTCTCGCAGAGGATGATCCCCATGTCGACCATCGTGCCGATGGCGATGGCGATGCCCGACAGGGCCACGATGTTCGCGTCGACGCCGAACGTCTTCATGGCGATGAAGCACATCAGCACCGCCAGCGGCAGCAGCGCGCTGATCAGGATCGAGCTGCGCAGGTGCATCACCATCACCAGGATCACGATGATCGTGACCAGGATTTCCTCGATCAGCGCCGTGTTCAGCGTGCCCAGCGTCTCGTAGATCAGCCCCGTGCGGTCGTAGAACGGCACGACCGTCACCTGGCTGGTCGTGACCCAGGCGGGCCACTCGTCGCGCGGCGTCGACCGCAGGTGCTTCACCCACTCGTCGTGGTTCAGCTCGTCGCCGTCGAAGGCGTCGAAGTCGTTGTGCTTCGGCGTAGGCGTCGACCTCGTCGCGCGTCACCTGCCGATAGTCGACGACCGCCTTCGTCGGCAGCCCGGCGCGATCTCGTCGATCTTCTCCTTGACGTTCTTGATCGCCTCCAGCGGGTTGACGCCGTAGCGGACGACGACCACGCCGCCGACGGCCTCCGCGCCGCCCTTGTCGAGCGCCCCGCGGCGCAGCGCCGGCCCCAGCGTGACGGTGGCCACGTCCTTGACGTAGATCGGCACGTTGTCGTTGACCGCGACGACGCTGTTCTCGATGTCCTCGACGTTCTCGACGAAGCCCAGGCCGCGGATGACGTACTCCGCCTTGTTGATCTCGATGGTGCGCGCGCCGACGTCGATGTTCGACATCTGGACCGCCATGAAGATGTCGTCGAGCGTGACGCGCGCCGCCCGCATCGCGTCGGGATCGACGTCGATCTGGTACTCCTGCACGAAGCCGCCGACCGAGGCGACTTCGCTGATCCCCTCGGCGCCGAGCAGGGCGTACCGCACGTACCAGTCCTGGATCGTGCGCAGCTCGTCCAGGTCCCAGCCGCCGGCCGGGTTGCCGTCCGGGTCGCGGCCTTCGAGCGTGTACCAGAAGATCTGGCCCAGCGGCGTCGCGTCCGGGCCGAGCGCCGGCTGCACGCCCTCGGGCAGCGTGCCCGCCGGCAGGCTGTTGAGCTTCTCCAGCACGCGGGTCCGCGACCAGTAGAACTCGACGTCCTCCTCGAAGATGACGTAGATCGTCGAGAAGCCGAAGAACGAGTAGCTGCGGATCGTCTTCACGCCCGGCACGCCCAGCAGGGAGACGGTCAGCGGATAGGTGATCTGGTCTTCGACGTCCTGCGGCGAGCGGCCCATCCACTCGGTGAAGACGATCTGCTGGTTCTCGCCGATGTCGGGAATGGCGTCGGTCGGCACCGGGATCGCGCGGCAGCCCGCCGAGGTCCCAGTCGAACGGCGCGACCATCACGCCCCACACCACCACCGCCACGACCAGCAGCGCGACGACCAGCTTGTTCTCCAGACAGAAGCGGATGACCTTGTCGATCATGGCTGTTCCGTATCTGTTGCTCAGTGTTGCGAATGATCCTGCGGCGACTCGTCTGTGACTGCCGAGGTTCGTCACGCACGACTCGCTCGACGCGATCGGCGCACTTCAGCATCGTCGCGCCGTAGTACGGATTTCGCACCTCTTCGTCGGTCCTGATACCAGATCGCTCCCTGGCCCTCGAAGGCCATCGGGCAGTGCAGTTCATAGATGGGGCCCGCCTCGCCGAATCCGAAGGCCTTGGCCAGCACGCCGATCTCTTCCGACAGCGGCCGAAAGTCTCCGCGCATCGCTGCGATGTCCTCGGCCTGTCTCAGCGGGTCGACGAGCTTCGTGAGGTTTGTCTGCTCCTGGTGCCAGACGGTCTCGGCAGCCGAGTCCGTCAACGACTCGGCGTCCACCGTCGCCACGGCCGACTCGAAGTCCGACGAGCACCTCTTGCGCGGTCTGGAACTCGTCCGCCGCCAGCGCCGTCTGGACGGCGAGGTATCGCTCCCAGACGCGGCCAGTTCGGCTTGAAACTGCGGTGCGACCACGATCCGCTCGACTTCTCGCTGCTGGTTGCACCGGGACGCTCAAGCTGCTCGCGCAACCGTCGCATGTGATGTCTTCAGCAGCAGGAAGACGCGATCGGCCTCGTCGCATCTGCTGTCACGCTCGCGGCCTTCCACGACATCGTTGCCCAGCAGCATGGCCAATTCCTTCCACAGCATCCGCGGATGACCGGTCAGTTGGCTGCCGTCCACTTCGGACAAGCGCCTGGCCGAACTGGTCGAAGGCCGCCGTGATCCTGCCGAGGTCCGCCGTCTCGACGGCTTCGGTCACCTCCTCATAGGCGGCGTCCAGCTCGCGGACATCCTGCTGGAAATCGGCCGGCAGCGTCGCCTTGTGGCCTGCATGCTCCTCGGCGCCCGCCTTCTTCGCGCCGCCACCGCCGTGATCGTGACCGCCACCGCCGCCTCCTTCGGGCGTCATCATGCTGGGCTTGGCCTGGATCTGGATTTCCGCGTCGATCTTGAAGTTGCCCTGTCGGACGACCAATTCGCCTTCTTCCAGGCCATGCCGCACCAGGTAGAAATCGCCGGCCCGCGGCCCCAGCACGATCTCGCGGCCTTCGAAGGTCGGCTGGCCCGGCGGGGCAAACTCCTCGCGGACTTCGTTCATGACGGCTTCGATTTGACCGAAGACTCGCTGCGCCTCGGTCGACCGTCTCCGCCCGCTGGCCCGGCCAGCGCATGCTGCGCCGAGTCGGTCGGCGAAGTCGTTCCACAAGCCTCTGGCGTACTTGCGTGCCCGGCTGATCGTAGGGGCGATCGAGCATGCGGCCATAGGTGGCAAACGCCTCGCGAATCTCGTCGAGTTTGCCTCCTTCGACGACGGCCGAGAGCGTCTGAAACGCCGGCTCCGCGGCCGAGTGCATCGCGGGCAGTTCCACGTAGACGACCGCCCGCGTTCCTGTGGGCAGCACGGCCAGATAGGGAATGACCAGCGGCGGCTGCTGTTCGTCGGTCTCCGGCGTGACGTAGCCCAGCGATTCGGCCCGCACCAGCGGCATGCCGCAGATGTCGCACTTGCCCGGCTCGTCCTTGACGATCTCCGGGTGCATCGGACTGATCCACTTGCCGGCCAGCGACGGGTCCATCACCCGGCCGCCCGCGGCCACCTTCGGGCGCACCGTCGCGTGCACGAACATCTCCGGCTTCAGCTTGCCGTCGACGTTGGGCACGTTGACGCGGACCTTGACCGTCCGCGTCTTGTCGTTGAGCACCGGCTGGATGAAGGCGATCCGTCCGTGAAACTCTTCGCCCGGGATAGGCTTCGGTGGTGATCGTCACGTCCTGGCCGTAGCGAATCCACGGCAGGTCCGATTCGTAGGCGTCCAGATGCACCCACACCAGACTCAGATCGGCGATCGTGTAGATGCGGTCGCCGAGCTTCACGCGCTCGCCTTCTTGCTTGAGCTTCTCGATGACGATGCCGCTGACGGGCGAGTAGATCGTCAAGTGGTCGGTCGGCTTGTCCTGCTGCTCGATTTCCTTGATCTGCTCTTCCGTCAGGCCCAGCAGCCGCAGCTTCTCCCGCGCCGACTTCCAGCAGGTTCACGCCGCCGATGTCGCTCGAGCGGCCCCGCTCGCGGGCGAAACGCAGCGCCTGAATCAACTCTTGCTGGGCCGAGTAAAGCTCCTCGCTGTAGATGTAGACCATGTGGTCGCCCTTGTTGACTTGCACGCCCGTGTAGTCGACGTACAGGCGATCCAGACGCCCCGAGACCCAGGCGGTGATGTAGCCCAGCTTCGTTTCGTCGTAGTCGACCTTGCCGACCATCCGGATTTCGTGCGAGACGTACCGTCGCTCGACCGGCGCGGTCTCGATGTTCATCAGCGCCCGGGCCTCCGGGACTGATCGTCAGCGTCCGCATTCCGCCGGACGTCTTGGCGACCGGGATCAGGTCCATGCCGCAGATCGGACAATCGCCCGGCTTCGGCTGCCGAATCTGCGGGTGCATCGAGCAGGTCCACATCGACGGCCCTTCGGCCACCTGCGTCACCTCGACACCGTCGGCCGGTGACATGGGTTCTGCCTCGCCGGCACCTCCCATGAAGGAGGCCAAAACGAACCCAAAACCTACCAGCACGATGGCCTGAACTGCGAGCAGCTTGCCCCAGTGCCTGCTGAATACGTTCTGGAACGATTGCGTTTCAAGTGGATTCTTCATCGTGCATCACCTTTCCCACGCGCGGCGAAACGCCGGGCCGTATTAAATGGTGACTGCGGCATCCCGCCGCAGTACGGCGGCAAGATGCCGCCGCCACTTGGGCCGCTGAGTCTTGGAAGCTTGTGGCTGTGGAATCACGTTGCTCCGCGAAACGCTTCGACCGACGGATGGCAAGGACCAGTTCATGGGCCAGTTCCGTTCGTCGCGAATCTTCCATCCCGTTCCGAGGTGCGCCGCCCATTTGTTCCATCGGCCGCTAACCAACGACCGGCTTCATCCAGTCTTCCGCAGCCGCGCCTCAAGCTTCCGGATCGGCGGATTGGAAGTGCGTGATGAGATCCGAAATGTCTTCCAGGTCCTGGGCCCCGACGACCGTGAGTCGTCGCTTCTTGGCTTTCCAGGAAGCCACCAGCCCTTGCTCCCCTTCCATGACGCTGCAAAGGCAACCGTTGCATACAGTGTCCTTTTGGGTTCGGTCACCATACCAAGCCGGTTGCTCGTCACTCTGTTCGAAGATGGCCAACATTTTTCCGTCGTCGCGCCGGCAAATCGTCTGGACACACTTGCAGCAGGGCATTTCCAGCACATACAAGGCCTCGCGCGTGTAACGGTGTGGCAGCCCCACCGCCACCGCCGGTTGGTAGCCAAGTTGTCGGGTTGCTTCGGAAATGCTGACACTCCGGCCATCGTATTTTGCCAGCAGGAGGTTCTGAGCCGTTTCCGGGCTGCTGGTGAAGTGTTGCAGGTACTGCTCAAAGTCGGCAACAAGTTCACCATCGTGGTTTGGAGTCTGCCGCGACGTCGTGGCCAGCCAGACGAGGCCGGTGGCGACCAGCGCCAAAGCCGCCGTCGCAACAAGGCTCAGCTGCCACTTCCGGGCAGTTCCGCCGCGACGTGGCGCAGACTCCGGCAATAGAGGCACTCGCGGGGTCCGCATCCAGCCCCGCTTCGACCCGCGACCAGATTGCCTCAGGGGGCTCAGGATCCGCGAGTCTCTTCGCCATGCCGGAGAGCTTGCCGAACAAGACCAGTTCCTCACCGCATCGTGAGCAGGACTGCACGTGTATTGCCACCCCGTGGCGAGCTCGGCCGACAACTGGTCATCATGAATAGGCGGATAGCAGTGTTTGAGCTTGTTTACAGTCCATGTCACGGCTCCCAACCAAGGTTCACAAGGTGGTCCCTCAGTTCGCGGCGGGCACGATTCAAACGCGAACCGACCGTTCCCTCGGGGATGTCCAAAATGTCAGCTATCTCTCGGTACGAGAGCTCTTCAATCTCACGTAGTAGACAGATCGATCGAAGCTCGGGATCAAGTCGTGCCAAAGCCTGCTCCATGAGATCCTCGCGTTCGGTTTTTGTGGCGACTCGGTCAGCAGAGTCCACCGGTTCGAATACTAGCGCGGTTTGTCGGTCTTTACGTTTGCGGTGCAAGTACTGATATGCCTCGTTGACGGCCAGTCGATACAGCCACCCCTCGAAGTGTCCTCGCCCGGAAAACTGGCCAATCTTGCGATATACCTGCAAGAAAACCTGTTGGGTCAGGTCTGCCGCCATGTCGACCCCCACCATGCGAAACATCAGCCGATAGATCTGCCGGTGAAATAGCTCGTAGAGCTGAGCCTGGGAACTACGCTCTTGATTTTGGCAAGCGGCCACTATCGGCCGTACCACGACACCGCTTAAACGTCCGTCATCAACTTCAGATGCGGATGCGGGCCGATTTCTTCGCGACGTGGGCTCGGATTTGTCAGGATGGTGTCCGTCGCGCATCGAATCATCGCCCCACGTTCGAGTCCGGGAATCCCGCAGCCGCAATTATTGAGAATTGAAGGGTGGAGACAATGCCTGGGCCAAATAGTGTACCATAAGCATTCGGTGCTCCATATTTTGTGGTCTCAACGCCGGACGGAGGGGTTTTTGCGACAGGCATGCCCACTGGCGCGTGGCTGGCGTCCGGTTGCGTGCTGATGCGAAGAGACTTGCCACTTGGAGCGGTTCGAGGACTTCAGGACATCGCGGCTGACACCCAATCGCGTCCACAACGCGGCGCCGTCCCACAGGTTTTCAGAGGGGTGATCCAGACATGCTACCAGATACGTTTCGCTGCTACCTCGTCAAAAAAATCGGTAAAGGCCAGATCGAATCGGCGGTGGAGCGGCGACCGATGCACGAGTTGCCCTCTGGTGAGGTGCTGATCGAAGTTGCGTACTCGTCAGTGAATTACAAAGACGCCATGGCTGCAAAAGGGCATCCGGGCGTCGCACGCAAGTTCCCTCATGTGCCCGGAATCGACGCTGCTGGCACGGTTGTGCAGAGCAGCGTTTCTGACCATCAAGTGGGCGACCAGGTGATCGTGACAAGCTATGAGCTGGGCGTTGAACGCTGGGGAGGCTGGTCGCAGTACGTGCGCGTGCCGGCCGCGTGGGTCGTTCCGCTGCCTCAGGGCTTATCGCTGGCCGACAGTATGACTCTCGGTACCGCCGGATTGACCGCCGGACTCTGTGTCCGTGCCTTAGAGCATCACGAGGTTATTCCCGATGCGGGTGAAGTGCTCGTCACGGGCGCCACCGGCGGCGTAGGGAGCCTGGCCGTAATGCTGCTGGCGAAAATTGGCTACAAGGTAGTGGCGGTGTCGGGAAAGCCGGAGCGGGCTGAGTGGCTGCGAGAGTTGGGAGCGGCGGAAGTCATTGGACGCGATGAGGTGCTGGATGAGAGTAAACGTCCGCTGCTTTCGGTCCGTTGGGCCGGCGCGATCGACACAGTGGGCGGCGCCATGCTGGCTGCTCTGTTGCGCGCGGTGAAAAGCGAAGGTTGCGTTGCCGCCTGTGGCGTTGTGGGCGGGCCCGAAGTCAACACGAGTGTCTATCCATTCATCCTGCGAGGCGTCACGTTGCGGGGCATCGAGACAGCCTGGTGTCCGGTGCACCGTCGTCGTGAAGTTTGGGACCTGCTCGCTGGGGCCTGGAAACTGAATTCGCTGAACTCCATTTGTGAAACAATCGGCCTGGCCGAGCTGGAAGGAAAAGTGCAGCAGCTGTTGGCTGGCAGCAACGTGGGCCGCACGCTCGTCGATGTCCGGCGATGACATTTCTGGAACGGGAAAAGAAAATAATGTCTACGTAACAGACCCTCGCCACCGGGCTCGTCCCGGTGGTCCTGCGTTTGCTGACTACACTGGCAGCCGAAAAACGGACCTTCCCGCCGGCCATCTCCGCCGGGAAGAAAATGCATGAGTGGCCGAGATCGACGGTATAGGTGTCAAACGCTCTACCGCCGGGACCAGCCCGGTGGCGATAAAGCCCGTGCTAATAAGGCCTCGAGATAATCTCAAGCGTGAAAGTGGCGCTGCCCATCTAATCTTGGCGGGAATTCTGGGCGTGATACCTGCCGATGCAAGCTTCAGCGGCACGGGTGCGGACCGTGACCCGAACTTCCTCGGCAACATAAACGGCGACGACCTGATCAACGGCCCACGGAAGAGCCGCCGAAACGAGGCGACGGGCTGTTCAACGGGCGCCATCACACATGAGGGCTGCGCAGGCATGTTCTCGCCTGCCGGTTGGGTCTGGAGAGGCGCCAGCTGTGATTGGTCGATTCGGACGAAAACTCCCTGCAGCGAATCAACTGCCATCAAGACACGCGATGTGCTGGTTTGATCGACGACTATACCCTGCAGACCTGCCAAAGGGCCCTCCACGATACAAGCCCGGCGACCGGCCAAAATATCATTTGAGATCATATTCCTGCTCCCTCCCAACTGGATTGGAATGGCGGACAATGTTGGTCCTCGCCTTGCGCGGCGAGAGGGAGATTTCCCTCTCTACCGTCATGCGACTCTTGTCGATTCATGAGCGGCATCGCCGCCGACATTGCCTCGGCCCAAATCCTGCGCCGGAAATGCCATGCTCGGACTATGGGCCGACCATCGTACCCGCCAATCCAGAAACTCGCACCTCAGAATCTCGCACTGCGGGGATCGCAAGAAGTGTTGTCACCATAATGTTTCCATGGGGCAGCGAATATCCGTTAGAGCAAGGATTCTCGTGTACGCGAATCCAGTACGTGAGTGGGGTGTCGGTGGCACATGCTGCGTTGATTCGGCGCGGAGCTGTATCGGAAACGTCGGGTTTGCGATAACATAATCGGCGCAGCGTTACTGCCCGTCGGTTTTTTGGGGCGATCGCGATGGCGAAGAAACGGCCAGCCAAATCCGGGAAGACGTCCCCACGGGCCAAGACGATGCGCAAACGAGCGCCGAAGAAGAAGGACGTGGCGAACGGGGCGAAGATCGCTGCAGCAAGGACGCCCACCTCGATTGAGCCGGCGGCAGTGCGCGTTTTCCCCGTCGTGGGCATCGGGGCTTCGGCCGGGGGGCTGGATGCTTTCAAGCGGTTCTTCGCCCGCATGCCAGCCGACAGCGGCATGGCCTTCGTCCTCGTCCAGCATCTGGATCCCACGCACGAGAGTTTGACCGCTGAATTGCTCGCCAAGCACACGAGCATGCCGGTCGCGGCGGTCGAGGACGACATGCCGGTCGAGCCGAACCACGTCTACGTCATCCCGCCCAATACGTACTTGACGATCAGCGGCGAGAAGCTGCACCTGACCGAGCCGATCAAGCAGCGCGGCGTGCGCGTGCCCATCGATTTCTTCTTCCGTTCGCTGGCCGACGACCAGCAACAGCGGGCGATTTGCATCATCCTGTCCGGCACCGGCACCGACGGCACGCTGGGCCTGCGCGAGGTCAAGGCCGCGGGCGGCATGGTCATGGTCCAGGATCCGGAGACCAGCGCAGTTCGACGGCATGCCCGCAGCGCCATCGCCACCGGCATGGTCGATTACGTGCTGCCGATCGAAGAAGATGCCCGACGTGCTGACCCGCTACGTGCAGCACTGGTACGTCAACGGGATCGTCCCGCCACGAGCGCGTCATGCTGCCGAAGATGCCAAGGACCCGCTGCAAACGATCATCGCTCTGTTGCGGGCCCGCGTGAAATACGACTTCAGTTGCTACAAGAAGGGGACGCTGACCCGCCGTGTCCAACGCCGCATGGGGCTGCGGCACGTCGAGAGCATGAGCGACTACGTCCAGTACCTGCGCGAGAACAGCGACGAGGTCGTCGCCCTGTACAAAGATCTGCTGATCGGCGTGACGAACTTCTTCCGTGAACCGGAAGCCTGGCGGGTGCTGGAAAAGCAGGTGATCGCGCCGCTCGTGCGAACTCACGACCAGGCGACGCGCCGATCCGCGTGTGGGTCCCCGGCTGTGCCACCGGCGAGGAACCCTACTCGATCGCCATGTTGCTGATGCGAGCAGATGCAGGCGGCCGAGAAAAGCTGCGACATCCAGATCTTCGCCTCGGACATCGACCAGGACGCTCTCTCGTTCGCCCGTGCCGGCGTTTACCCGGAGAACATCGCGGCGGACGTATCGGCCGAGCGGCTGCAAGCAGTTCTTCATCAAGGGCGAGCACACGTATCCGCATCAACAAAGACATCCGCGAGGCGGTCGTCGTCGCCGAGCAGAACCTGATCAGCGATCCGCCCTTCTCGAAGCTGGATCTGGTGAGTTGCCGCAACCTGCTGATCTACCTGGAAGCGAAGTGCAGAAGAAGATTCTCTCGCTGTTTCACTTCGCTCTGAATCGAGAACGGCTTGCCTGTTTCTGGGCAACAGCGAGACGATCGCCCAGCAGCACGATCTGTTCGAACCGGTGTCGAAGAAGTGGCGGATCTACCGCCGCGTCGGTCCAACCGCGGCACGACAAGCTCTGGAGTTCCCGCAGTGCCAGGCGTGACCGTGGGCGGCTCGCACCGGATGCGCCGGCGCTGGCAAGTCAGACCACGCCCGGCTCAGCGCGCTGGCCCAACAATTCATGCTCCAGCGATTCTGCCCCGCCTGCGGTGCTGATCAACCGCCAGGCAGAAGTGCTGTATCTGTACGGCCCGATCGACCTTTATCTGCAAGCTGCCCACCGGCGAGCTGGCCGCCGACTTGTACGCCCTGGCCCGCGACGGCCTGCGCACCAAGCTCCGCGCCGCGCGTCCAGCAGGCGATCCGCGACGAACGACCCGTGACCGTCACCGACGCTCGCGTCAAACGCGGCAGGTCCTACCATCCGGTCCGTATCACCATCGAACCACTCCGCTCGCCGAAGGAGGCCGACGGTCTCCTGCTGGTCGCGTTTGCCGAAGAAGGTGCGGACAAGCAGCGGACCCGTGCCATCCCGCCTTCCGACAACGGCGCCTGCTGCCGACGCGCGGAGCGCCGCCGGAGGGAGTGGCCTTGAGCGGGAGCGAATCCGACGCCGTCATCCGCCAACTGGAAGACGAACTGCGTCACACGCGCGAGGACCTGCAGACGTACGATCGAGGAACTGGAAACCAGCAACGAGGAGTTCAAGGCCGCCAACGAAGAAGTCACGTCGGTCAACGAAGAACTGCAGTCGACCAACGAGGAGCTGGAGACGTCGAAAGAGGAACTCCAGTCGCTCAATGAAGAGCTGTAGACCGTCAACAACCAGTTGGAGCAGAAGGTGGGCGAGCTGGAGGTGACGAACAACGATCTGACCAACCTGCTCACCAGCACGGACATCGCGACCATCTTCCTGGACCGCCGATTCTGCATCAAGCGATTCACACCCGCCACGACGCGCCTGCTGCACCTGATCGCCAGCGACATGGGCCGCCCCGTCAGCGACATCAGCCAGAAATTCACCGACGACGACCTGTTGTCCGATGCCGAGCAGGTGCTCGAGCGACTGGTTCCGATCGCCAAAGAAGTGCGCACCGACGAAGGTGACTGGTATATCCGTCGCATCTTGCCCTACCGCACCGAAGACAACCGCATCGACGGCACGGTGTTCACGTTCACCGACATCAGCGACCGCAGGAGATCGGAACAGCGCGTGCAGGATGCGCGGCTGTATGCCGAGGGGATCGTCGAGACGGTGCGCGACCCATTGGTGATTCTGGGGAGCGACCTGCGCGTGCGATCGTGCAACCGCGCGTTTTACGACATCTTCGAACTGTCGCCCGAGGAGGCCCTCGGGCAGCAGTTTTGCGAGTTGGGCAACCGGCAGTGGGACGGCCCCGCGCTACGCACGCGACTCGAAGAAATGCTGCCGCAAGGTCAACAGCCGAGTCTCTCCGGGGCGGTCGTCGATTACGAGGTCAACCTGGATTTGGGTAACCTCGGCCGACGCACGATGTTGCTGAACGCCCGCGCGATCGAGTGTGATCAGGCACCGGCCGAGTTGATCCTGCTGGCCATCGAAGACATCACCGACCGGAAACGGGCCGCCGAGCAGTTGCGGCAGCTCAACGAGACGTTGGAGGAACGGGTCGCCGAGCGCGCCAGGTCCCACGCGCGTCTGGCATCGCTGGTCGCCTCCACGTCGGATGCCGTGATCGCCCTCGATGTGGAGGGAAAGATCACCGACTGGAACGCGGGAGCGGAATTGCTGTTTGGCTATGCGGAGCACGAAATGGTCGGCAGGGACATCGACCTGCTGCATCCGCCCGACCGCCTCATCGAATACCAACAGGTCCTCGACCAGTTGCGGCGCGGTGAAACGGTGGCTGGTCTGGAGACCGTCTGGCTGAACAGGGATGGGCAACGGAGGAACGTCTCCCTGACGGTTTCGCTTATCAAGACACCCGATGGCCAGGTGAGCGGCGTATCGGGCATCTTGCGGGACATTACCGATCGCAAACGCCTGGAGCACAAGTTGGCCGAACTGACGAGCGATGAACGGCGGCGGCTCGGCCAAGAGCTGCACGATAGCCTGGGCCAACAGATGTCGGCCCTCGGCATGCTGGCCCTCAGCCTGCAGAAAACACTGGAGGCAAAATCGTCGCCCGAATTGGCATGCATCACTCGGTTAGTCCAGGGCCTTGACGACGCCAAGGCGAATATCCGCGCCCTGGCGCGTGGATTGTTGCCGGTGGAAGTCGATGCCGAGGGACTCATGAACGCGCTACGCGAGCTGACCACGGCCGCCGAGCAAATATACGGCATGGCTTGCATCTTCGACTGCCAGCGGCCGGTCCGCTTGGACGACAACACAATTGCTACGCACCTGTACAATATCGCGAAGGAGTCGATCAACAACGCGGGGCAGCATGCCCACGCGAAACAGGTGATTGTCAGCCTGCGCGAGGACGATCAGATTACGCTACGCGTTCATGACGACGGTATCGGGTTGCCGGCCGAACCCTCGACGGTGAAAGGCAGCGGCTTGCGGATCATGCGATATCGCGCAGGCTTGATCGGCGCCACACTCTCCGTCACGGCAGAGAAGCGCCGGCGGCACGCTCGTGACTTGCTCGGTACCTGGGAGAGGATGTTATGACGACTGGCTAAAACGAAGAAAGTCGAGTCCCCCACATCTTCCCGCCGTCGGACGACGCGAATTGTCGTCGTCGATGACCATGAGTTGATGCGCAACGCCATTTGCGCGAGCTGATCAGTCACGAGGCGGATCTGAAAATCTGTGGCGAAGCCGCCGGGGAAGACGATGCCTTGCGCAAGCTGCGGACGACAAAGGCCGGACCTGATGGTTGTCGATATTTCGCTCGAGCAGGGAAACGGCATCGATCTGATCAAGCGCGACCAAGGTGTGCTGCCCAGCGACTCGCATCATCGTCTTATCGATGTACGACGAGTCACTGTATGCCGAGCGTGCGTTGCGCGCCGGCGCCATGGGCTATGTCAACAAACAGGCTCCAGCACGTTCGATTATCGCCGCCATTCGTGAGGTGCTCCACGGAAAGCTGTATCTCAGTGAAAGTATGACTCAGCGGATCATGCACGGTGCGTTGAATGGAGGTGATGTGCCCGGCGAGCTCGCTGATTGACACTTTGTCGGATCGCGAGCTGGAGGTCTTCCAGTTGATTGGCCAGGGCCTGACAACCGGCGAGCTGGCGCAGAGTCTGCACCTCAGTCCACGCACGATCGAAACCTACCGGCAGCGTCTCAAGCTCAAGCTTCAGCTGGACAGTGCCGGCCAATTGAGTCGCGCGGCGGTTCAATGGGTGCTGGAAAGGTGATCACCACGCGGTCGGCTTTTTGTTCTGCCGTAGTGGATTCCACCACAAAGCTTTAAGCAATCCTGCGATTGTCACGGCTCCGGAATATTTGATACCAATGGGTGGCTCTTGGAGGATATCTCCAGGAGACAACGCCCGCATCAGCTATCTGCCCCAGCTGGTGCGGGTTTCATTTTGCGCCGGGCACGCTAGCTGGACCGCGTCATTTTCACTGTTGAGATCATCTTAAGGCTTTATGAGCACAGACTTTATCGCCACCGGGCTGGTCCCGGTGGTAGGGCATTTGAAAACTACCGTCGATCTTGGCCACCCATGAGTTTCGGTCCTGCGCACCATCGCCGCCGCAGGCGGCGATGGTCGGCGGGGAAGGCTCGTTTTTCGGCTGCCAGAGTAGTCGGCAAACGTAGAACCACCGGGACCAGCCCGGTGGCGATAACGCGCGTGCCAATAGGGCATTAGGATGATCTTAAAAGTGAAAATGGCGCTGAACAACCAGTCAGCCACGTTTGATCGGTATCGGAGCCGGCGGAGCGTCGTGATACGGCAGTTTTGCGGAGGCGCACACGGCAGCGAATTGGCGTGTGACTTTAGCGGCGCCCTCTACGTTTCGATAGGTCGACATTGCGGAGGTCATGCACAAAAGAACCGGCGCGGCCGGACACCCTAGGGTGTTCGATCACGTCGGCTTACTCTCTAACAAGCCCTCGGCACGGCCGAGTTGCTCCCTATCTAGTCATCCGATTAATCTCGCAAACAGTTCTACTGCTGAGAGCTGGGAAATCGACGCGTCGCGACTAATAATACCCTCTGCGTTCACGGACAAGGAATTAACTTGTCAGCTTCTGCAGACAAGCAGTGGTCCCAAGTATGCCATGTCTGCTTTGAAAAGGCTGCAATCGCTCAAAATAGCAGAGTAACCGAGATCGCGTGTGGTGGATTCCACTAGTCCGAAATCATTTTTTTGACGATTTCCCAACCTGTGCGTGCCTGGGAGAATGGCTTGTGTTTTGCGGCACATCTTCCCGGGGCCGTCTTAGATCCGTTCTCTTTGGGCAGTCTGCGCGACAATCTTTGGTCGGAAAGGGGGCAAACACCGGCACGCGCGTGCTTGTTGCGTAGTCGGAGGCGGTTCTGCTCGAGGTCGATTCGCTGTTTCTTAAGCGGGTTGGATACCAAGTCGCTACGGTCAGTCACGTTCCGGGTACCTGAGTGCCCTTCGCAGAACGCAGCCAGCGCTCTGGAGAATTGCGCAGGATTTGTTTTGGGGCGGTGCCGACGGGGTAGCGCGTTCCCGATTCACCGATCGGTAAAGTTGTATGGCAAGGGAGAAATGCGATGCTGATCCTAAGCAGGAAAGCAGGTGAACGAATCTATGTCGGCGATTCGATTCAAGTCACCGTTCTGGATGTCCGTGGTGGAAGAGTGCGGCTGGGCTTTGCAGCCCCTTCGCACGTGACGATCCACCGTGAAGAGGTCTTTCGCCGGATCGAAGCCGAGGTCACCGACGGATGCGAGAAGCCGGATGTTGAGAGAAGTCGCGAGCAGGGCCGCACCCGCCAGGCGGTTTGCAGGTAAGCGGGCATCGGGCCGACGCGCATGGTTACAGCCGAAGTGAACTTGAGAGTGATTTGGCTCATTCTGCCCGGGGACAAATTGCGGGGGACCTACCGGTAAAACGGAGACATGACATGTACGCTGCTAAGATTGCTCCAGAACGATGCGAGTTCGTCGGCGCTTGCCGCCTGGTCCGTGGCCGTTGGAGCGAGGAAGAACGGCGCCGGCGCCGCCGAGTGGCGGAAGGCAAGCAGCGCCAATTGTGGCGCTTGTTGGAGACGGCCCGAGCCAGGCAGGTCGAGACGGAGTTGACAACAACCGTGTTGGTAAACTTGCCGGCGTGAAACAACAGTCGTGAACGGTTGTTCTTGTCAGAGCGTGAGGAGCAAACTGCAGGTCTGCGCAGAGGAACCTGAGATTTGGAGAACAACCATGTCGTTCATGAGCTGGCAATAAGAAAACGATGCGCGAATCTCTCGTCAACTCGGCTTTGTCTCCTTGCATCAATATGGCGAATTGGTACGTTACTTCGTCAGCGCGCAGAGAGAGGTTGCTCGCTGCGGTTGCCAGCGGATTGATGAGTCTTACTGTGATCCCCGGGCGCGCCTGGATACATCGATCTCGAGATCGCCGAAGGCAGCTTCGTGGCGTTGGATCGTCAATTGCAGCGCGTGCAGCAACCGCTTCGCAGTGTGCCAGCCAGTCACGATCCGTTGCGTCATTTCAACCGGCTCAGTTGGTTCGCCGAAAGGGTGCGGATTAAAGCCAAAATCAAGGAGCAACTCCTCGGGCGTGCCCAACAGGCGGCACGAGTTGGCGTAACCAGCCGTCGCTTTGGAGTCATCCACCTCGAAACGCACTGCTTGTTCCGCCTGCGGTGAGGGAGGACTGTAGGCCGCTTCGTTGCGGCTCAACGTTGGGGCGCTGCTGTTTGTGTCTGGATTGTCCAATGTTCAACTCCTTATCGTCAGTACGTATCGGGTCATTCATTCACGCGTCTTGTTGGCCTGCGTCAGGTTGAGTCGCTGCAACCGAGTGGCACCGGTATACGCACGGTTTGCCAGTCAATGCGGTGGCGTACGCCACACGAGAGTCTGCACTCCAAAACCCGTATGTGGTGTTCCGCTGGCCTTGTTCGGCTGTATGTCCAGGCGTGGACCGCATGCTTGAAGGATCTCCGTGGATCATGTCTGGGGCATCTCCGTGCTCCATGATTCCGGCGCCACACTGCCTGTGAGCAAGAACACCTGCACAATGGTGCCATCGGTGAACGCCTGCATGTCCGCGCCGGCCGTCTCGACTTCCGCCGCCGCCGCACGAACCTCCGCGGTCGTGTTGGATTGGTACACGAGTGTCGTTTCCATGAGTGAGCGCGTCGGGGAAAATCCACAAAAAAACCGACGTGGCTCAGCACCCTTCGGTATTGAGCCACGTCGGTTTACTCGTTAACGAGCCACTCGGCCGAGTGAACCGCATCGTCCCACATGCAGAAGCGGCCGCCATTCATGGGAAAGATATACGACGGAATCGTGACACCTTGCCAATAGGGGATCACTGCCGCGCCGTGATCCACATCGGTCTTCAAAGCAAAGGGGCGCTGCGGGTACTCCAGCGCCTGCGCCCCAGTAGCCCTGGGGAAGCTTCGCTTCGAGAACGCGCAGTCGGATTGTTGCAGAATCGGCGTCGAGCTCTGCGCTGGTGACTACCGACCACTGCGGCATGCCACCCTGTCCGCTGCGATTATGAAACCCGATTGTCAAGCTCCGCTCACCGGCACTGGTGATGGTCACATCCGAGGCTGATGACAGGTCCCACCAGCCGAATTGTCCATTTTTCTTGAAGGTTACGGATCCGGCCGAACGCATCCAGGGATCAGGGCCCCAGATGCGACCGCTGACTCGATCAATCACCGTCAGCGAACCCCGCGCTTCGTCGGCTTCGACCGTCACAAGGTCGTTGGAGATGGAAGCCGCCTCGGCTTGGCTGGGCAACCAAAGGAGGACCGTAGCGAGTGCCAGTACGCCAGCAGCTGCTGGCAGGAGCCGTGTTGCCGAGCTCAATGTTTTCACCATCGGTTGATTCCCTCTTTTCGAACATACATTAATGAGTCATTGCTGGAGAAACTGGTGTATAAGTGTATAAGTGTATGATCCCCAACAAAACTGCGATTGACAGGATTCACGCCAGGCCACAGAATTCAGACATGTGAATGCTGCTATTGTTAATTGCTTTGGTGATCTTTAATGAGTCAAGCTTTGGCTGCAGATCGCCGATAAGCCCAGAGGCCGGTGCGATGGCCTTGGAACATCAACAAGTCGTGAGTCGGTTGTGCCTCGTTTTCGATTAGTGTCGAACCTCCTGGTGTGGTTGCTGATTGCTGCCGTCCCGTTGCAGGGACTGGCCGCTGTGCCGTGTTCGTGCGCGGTGCAGGTGCCGCCGACCGTCACCGACGAGGCGTCTGGCCAAGCCACGGCATGTTGCTGTCGGCAGGCGGAGGTAGACGACGTTTTGGCCGAGTCGTGTTGTCACCGCGCCAATTCCGGCGATCGGTGCAGCGGTTGTTGCTGCGGGCCAAGCTGCCAGTGCAATCAAGACGACTCGCCGCTCCAGCCTGTGCAGTCGGCGCCGGAGAACCGCAGTCGAGCGACCGAACTCGCACTTCCATCTTCCGCCCTTTGCAGTCCTCAGGCTGTGGATCCAGAACCGCGCTGCCTGGCCGGCCGAAAGCCGATCTTACCTTGCGGTGCGGATCGCTGCGTCTTGTTCTGCCGCTTTCTGCTGTGATCCTCTCGTTTGCGGCAGAGATGCTGCGCAGCGTCAATCGGCATGCGCAGTTGCGCAACGAACCATGTTGCGGCCGTTTGGCGCACGACTCATATTTGTGCAGCTGCTGGTCATGACGCGGGAAACGATCGGCAACAGGACACCCCGATCCGTCTTTCGTTGAGCTGAACTTGACGGCAATTTCCGGCATCGCCCGGCTCCTGATGCCAATCCTTAAGCGGATCATCGTTTGCTGAAGAGTCCTTTGCGGGGGCGCTGTCACCACGGGGAGAGTAACGACTGTCGCTGGTGCTGTGGCGTGTAAGTCGCCGCGTCCCCCGCCCGCAAGCCCGGCGGAAAGCACATGAATTGTTTAGGTGACGCGTAGCCAATCAGTTGTGATCCCACTGGGACGAGCCCAGTGGAAATCAGACTTGTGTTTTACCACGGGGAGTTCGCAAGTGCTGTTTGATGCATGGCTGGTCTGGAAATCGAATATCACATCACGAGTAGGCATGGGCGTTAGACAAAGGATCGAATTCATGTCCGAGGCAAAAAAAGATTTGACGGACAACGCGGCTGATAAGGAGGACGCGGGTGTTCGTCAGCCGGAGGCTGCTGCTGGCTCCGGATCATTGCGAACCGACGGCCGTCGTTGGTGGTTGAGAATCTTTTTTCAGCCCGTTCTTGTACTTGTCGCTGGCATCCTGGTGATCGTCTTATTGGGCACCGCTCAGCGGCTGGGATTGATTACCTCTGACGGAGGAAACCCAAGCGGCGAGGGACAGGCCTCGGCCGAAAACGAGAATGCTCGATACATCTGTCCGATGATGTGTACGCCTCCGCAGGCGGAGCCAGGGAGGTGTCCTGTCTGCTTGATGGAATTGGTCGCCGCGACTTCGGGGGCGAGCGCCACGGATGGGCTTTCAATTCACATCGACGCTGTCGCGCGCCGCGTGGCGAATATCCGCACCGTAGCCGTCAAAGCGGTCCCGCTGACGCGCAGGATTCGGGCCGTCGGGGAGCTGAGCTACGACGAGGGCACACTCAAGACCATCGCAGCCTACGTCGACGGGCGTTTAGAGCGACTTTACGCCGACTATACCGGCGCGGTTGTCGAAAAAGGGGACCATCTGGCACTCGTATATTCCCCACGCCTTTATTCCAGCCAGGTTGAATTGCTGGTCGCCAGGCGGGCACGGGAACAACGTCGGCTCACCACGCCCGGCACAACCGCGTATTCCAGCCGTGATCTGTACGGCAGCGCCAGGGAACGCCTGCTCGAGTTCGGCATGACACCCGCCCAGATCGAAGCGCTCGAGCAGGCAGGCGAAGCCAACAGCCGCCTGCATTTGTGCGCACCGATCAGCGGTACGGTGATCAAGAAGCTTGCCGTGGAAGGACAATATGTCACGACAGGACAGGCGATTTACCGCCTGGCCGACCTGTCGAGCGTCTGGCTGATGCTGGAGTTGTTCCCGGAGGATGCGGCGGCAATCCGCTACGGTCACGTGGTGGAGGCGGAAGTCCAATCGATTCCTGGCCGGAATTTCACCGGACGTGTGGCCTTCGTCGCCCCGACGGTCAACCCCAGAACGCGGACCGTCGGCGTTCGTGTCGTGATGGCGAATGACGAGGGTCTATTGCGGATCGGCGATTACGCCAAAGCCACCGTCGCCGTGCGCGTGAGTGGTTCCGGTGAACCCCCGGCCCAGGTCTACGATCCAGACTTGGCCGGTAAATGGATCAGTCCTCGGCATCCGCATGTGATCGAGTCCGCGCCTGGCACGTGCCGCGAGTGTGGCGTGGACCTGGTCCCTGCCACTCGCTTCGGCTATGCCAGCCAACCTGTCGAAAGTAGTCCGGCATTGGTGGTGCCGCGCAGTGCCGTATTGATGGCCGGGCAGTCGAGCGTGGTCTACGTGGAGACGGAGCCGGGCCGTTTCGAGATGCGTCGTGTGGTGCTCGGCCCCGGCAACGGTGACGAGATCGCCATTCTCGAGGGTGTCGCGGATGGCGAGCAAGTTGCGTTCGCCGGCAACTTCCTGATCGATTCGCAAATGCAGCTTGCCGGCCTTCCGTCACTCATTGACCCGACAAGGGCTCCGTTGATGAACGCGCCGGATGAGGCCAGGTCGGACGAATTGCTTGCCGCGATGGCCCAACTCTCTGGTGAGGACCGGGCGTTGGCCGAACGTCAAAAAATCTGTCCGGTGACCGAGATGCTGCTCGGCTCAATGGGCACTCCGATCAAGGTTGACGTGGAGGGAACGCCGGTCTTCATTTGTTGTGAGGGTTGCCGTAAGGGCCTTTTAGCGGAGCCGACGAAACACCTGGCGAAGCTTGCGGCCGACAGGATGGAGGAGGAGTCGGCCGGAGACTTCCCGTCCATGGATCTGCCACCGATCGGCCCGATGACGATGATGGACGACGATGACATCGCATCGGCAGAAGTGTCTGCTGAGGCGCCAGACGAAAGCGGCGCGATCGCGGTGGCACTCGAGAAACTCCCTCCGGCCGAGCGTGTGTTGGCGAGAAGACAGCTGATTTGTCCGGTGACCGAGATGCGGCTCGGTTCGATGGGTGCTCCGATCAAGGTTGACGTCGATGGGCGGTCCATTTGGATCTGCTGCGAGGGCTGCCGCGAGAGTTTGCTGGCTAACCCGGCAAAGTACCTCGCCAAACTTCCCCAGGAGGTGGCACGATGATCCGCAAGATTCTCGATTTCTGCATTCACGAGCGCATGGTGGTCTTCATCGCGATCATCGCGGTCATTGGCTACGGATGGTACTCGACGCAGAAGGTACCGATGGATGCCATTCCCAACGTGGGTGAGAACCAGGTGATTGTGCTTGTCGAATGGACCGGTCGATCGCCAAAAGACGTCGAAGACCAGATCACGTATCCCTTGTCGGTTGCCTTGCAGGCCGTGCCGGGTGCCAAGAACGTTCGCGGCAAGAGTATGTTTGGCTTCAGTTTTGTCCAAGTGACTTTTGCCGACAATGTCGATTTCTATTGGGCTCGGTCGCGCGTTGCGGAACAACTCACTACGGTTACCGGAATGCTTCCCGATGGGGTCACACCGAAACTCGCCCCCGACGCCACCGCGCTGGGGCAGATTTTTTACTACGTGCTGGAACCGCCGGCGGGAATGAACCTGGCTGAGCTGCGATCGAAGCAGGACTTTTTTATCAAGTACGCCTTGCAATCGGTCGAGGGCGTGGCCGAGGTGGCATCGATCGGTGGTTATGAGCGCCAGTATCAGATCGAAGTCGATCCCGACAAACTTCGTTACCACGACATTCCGTTGAGCAACGTGGTGGATGCGGTCAAGGCATCGAACATCGACGTGGGGGCCAAGACCGTGGAAACCGGCGGCATGGAGTATCTTGTCCGCGGCAAGGGGTTTATCGGTTCCGGAAAGACGCTCATCGAGACGCTTGCGCAGATCGAAGACACAGTGGTGCTCACGCGCGACGGCGTACCCGTCCGCGTCCGGGACGTCGCTCGCGTGCAAACCGGCCCGGCTTTTCGCCGCGGAGCGCTCGACTTCAACGGGCAAGAAGCCGTGGGTGGTGTCGTCGTCATGCGCTATGGCGAAAATCCGCGCGAAGTGATTCAACGCGTCAAAGCCAAGATCGGCTCGCTGGAAAGTGAACTCGCTGGAATCAAGATCCGGGGGATCTACGACCGCACCGTGCTGATTGACGAAACCGTTGCCACGCTGACTAAAGCTCTCGGACAGGAAACGCTGATTACCATCGTGGTCATGGTCCTTTTCCTGTTGCATGTACGGGCGAGCATGGTCATCGCGATCACCTTGCCCATGGCGGTGCTCATGTCCTTCATTGCCATGAAGGTCTTCGGTGTGGACGCGAACATCATGTCGCTGGCCGGCATCGCCATCGCCATCGGCACGATGGTTGACATGGGGATCATCATTTTAGAGAACATCTACGGTGGATTGTCGGACTGGGAGCAGCAGGGGTCGCCGGGGGGACAGCAGCGGCGACATGAGGTCATCCGCTCCGCAGCCGGCGAAGTTATCCCCGCGGTCATGACGGCGGTGAGCACGACCATCGTCAGTTTCTTACCTGTGTTCTTCCTGACCGGCCGGGACCACAAGCTTTTCGCACCCTTGGCCTGGACCAAGACGTTCGCCCTGGCGTCTAGCCTGATCGTAGCCATCACGATCGTGCCGATGCTCTGCCGCGTTTTTCTCAAATCTGTCCGGATGCCGCGGTGGGCGGGTGTCGTCGGAGCCGTGGCGCTGGCCGGTTTAAGTGCGGGCCTTTGTTACTTCGTTTGGGCGCGCATATCCAACAATGGACGTTGTTGCCGCCCGCCTGGGCAACCCTGGTTGCGGCTGGTGTTGGACTGCTGGGCGGGTGGTGGATGACCCGCGAAAGAATACGCCCCATCGAGGAGAATCCTGTCAGCCGATTCATCTTGTACCTCTACGCCGGCCGACTCCGTCTCGCGCTGAATCACAAGCTATTGATGCTGTCGTTTCCCGCGCTGATCCTGGTGCTCGGGTTAGGCGCCTGGATCGGGCTGCCGACCGTGCTCCGCCCTCTGGAAAAAGTCTGTGCCACGCTGGGCGCCGATCTGAACAGCGTGCCCGGATATGTCGCCGCCAAGCGTTCTTTCACCGGCTTGAAGACTGACGATTGGATCGCGCTGGACGAAGGCAGTTGGTTCTACATGCCCAGCTTGTATCCGGCCGCCAGCTTCTCGCAGGCCATGCAGGTGCTTCAGACACAGGACACGCTGATCAAGCAGATACCCGAAGTGCAAGACGTTCTGGGAAAGATCGGGCGCGTCGAATCCGCACTCGATCCGGCACCTGCGGCAATGGTCGAAACGTATGTGATGCTCAAGCCGCGCGAGCAGTGGCGACCAGGAATGACGGAGCGGCAGATCTGGGACCGGATCAACGCGGTGGCCACCTTGCCCGGCATCACTCCGGCTTCTCCGCTCCAACCCATCGAAGGCCGCGTCGTCATGCTCCAGAGCGGCATCAAGGCGTCGATGGCGGTGCGCATCTATGGTGACAGCCTGAAAGGTCTCGGCCAGGCCGCGCAGGCGGTTGCCGAATCCCTCAGGACGAACCACCACGTCAACGCGGGCACGGTCAATCCCGATATTGTCCTGGGAAAGCCCTACTATGAATTCGAGGTCGACCGAGAGGAGGCCGCACGCTATGGCATGACCACGATGATGGTCAATCAAATCGTTTCGGCGGGACTGGGCGGTGTCGATGTCACCACAACCGTTGAGGGCCGCGAACGATACCCGATCCAGATCCGCTACGAACGAAACATACGCGAGCGACTCGACGAATTGGGCCAGGTGCCGGTCGTCACACACACCGGGGAGGTGGTGCCCTTGCAGCGTCTGGCGCACGTTTCCACTACCTGGGGGCCGGGCGCCATCAACAGCGAGGATGCCCGGCTGGTGGCGCATGTCGCCTTTTCGCCCTCGGGCGCCGCGGGTGATCTGGAAACCGTAGATGCGGTCATGTCGGAACTCAAATCCGCGCGTGAAAGTGGCGCCTTGAAGTTCCCCGACGAAAACTTCGAGCTGCAACCGGTCGGATCGTTTCAGAACCAGATGGAAGCGAATCGGCGGCTAATGTGGATCGTACCGACCGTGATGCTGATCAACCTGTTGCTGCACTATCTGCATTTCCGCAATTTCCCCATTTCGCTGGTCGTCTTCTCCGGCATTCCGGTGGCGGCCGCGGGAGGCATGATTGCGGTAGCGCTGATGGGTGTCGACATGAATACCGCTATGTGGGTCGGCTTCATTGCGTTGTTTGGACTGGCGGCTGACGACGGCATTGTCATGGCAACTTACATGCGCGAAACACTCATGCGGCGCACGATACGCGGCGTTGAGGATATACGCACTGCGGTATACGAGGCGGGGCTGAAACGAATTCGGCCCTGCACCATGACCACGATTACAACGTTGGTCGCTCTGATTCCGGTGTTGGCTGCAACGGGGCGGGGGTCGGATGTGGCCCGAGCGATGGCATTGCCCGTGTTCGGTGGCATGTTGATCGAGCCGTTCACTACCTTCATCGTCCCGACCCTGTACTGCGCGTACATCGAGTTCAAAATGCGTGCTGGATTGCGGGATGAATATTGGATTGAGGAACAAGACGTCAGGTCAGCGGCGTGACCGCGGAACCGCCAGCAACAACAGCCGCGTGAGTGGGTCAGGCAGCGATCTTGTCGCATCGACGCGATGGCTCACGCTACGCATCAGGAGGCTACTTGTAGGTCCAAATTCGATTAGCGGGAGTCAATTTTCAGCGACCAACGCTCGGGGGCCCAAACGCGAGCGCTTTCCCGATTTGGAGGGCGGCCCTGCCGCCGCAGGATATTTGTTACCGTCTCGTGTGATCACAGAAAAGGAGAAGAAGATGAAGGACCTGAAGAGCTTGTTGGCAGTCACTTTCGCCGCGATGATCATTCAAGTTGTGAGTGGCCAGGAGCCGGGAAAGGTCGATCAGGAAGGCCCCAGACGCGATCAATTGCGGGCTGCCGTGCAAGAGATTTGTCCCGTTTCAGGTAATCAACTCGAGACGCACGCGCGCCGATCAAGGTGACGATCGGCGCACAGAAAGAGGAAGTCTTTCTGTGCTGTCAAGGCTGCTTGAAAGGAAAGATCAATCCGAAATATTGGGCGCAGATTCACGCGAATATTGCCCGATCGCAGGGCCAGTGTCCCGTCATGGACAAGGCCCTCCCGAAAAATCCCAAGTGGACGATCGTCGAAGGTCAGGTTGTCTACGTCTGCTGCCCACCCTGCACGAAAAAGATCGAAGCCGATCCCCAAACTTTTTTGCGCGAGATTGACGGCTTCTACGGAGCTGCATTGAAGGCCAGGCGGCACGCTCTCTAATTCGACTGTTTGATTTCGCCAGGTAGACCCCGTCCAGCTTGCCTGGACGGTGAATGTGACTGATCAGCTACAGCCGTGCGTTCCTCTCTGTCTTTCCTTCCTCAGCCACTTCGCCGCCTCCGGCGGCGAAGTGGCTGAGGAAGGGGTACTTGTGTGGCGTTTGGGTAGCTTGCCAGTCAGATTCACCCACCGCACAAGGCGGTGGGAGTCGAAGTCAAACAGTCGAACTAGGAACGTGCTGAAATGCGATCATGATTTGCCGCTTCGAGGTCCCGTCCGGCAGCCGGGACCTGCTTCTTCAGAGGTCTCCATAACGCCGTGCCACTTCCCCCGGTGGGCGCCGAGTGGGAACGCGGCAGCCTGCACGATGCGGATGAGCCATCGGGCCGGAGCCCACACGCAACAGGCAAGATAGAGAATCGCCCAAAAAAGGAGCCACATCCACCAGAATGGATGCCACGACCATCGGAGGAGGGTTTTCTTGGAGATCACCCACACTTTGCCGCGCCTCAGGTTACAGGCGGCAATCGCCGCCGAGATCGGCAAAACACCGGCACTCACCTATGACTTCACCACGGACCGGTTAGTTTACCATATCGACCTGAGAAGCGAGACCTTTTCTGGCCGGCTTTTCGCGCCGTTCGGTGGTCGAGTTCAGCCAAATGAGATACCCGCTTTTCTCCCGACGTCGAACAAATACTGACGGGACTGATCGTACTCTTGTTCGTTCTGCATGTGTTCGATCATCAGCGGGGCGTCGTGGGGCAGTGCCGCCAGGCGGCGCAGGTACGTGGTGTAGTCCAGCTGGCCGGTTCCCAGCACGACCTCTCGGAAATGAACCTGCATTTCGACTTCCCAGGCGACGTCCTTGGCGTGGCAACTGACAATCCACGGGCCCAGTTTGTCGAAACACTCGTTCAGCAGATCCGTGTTGCGATAGAAACGTGTCGGGCTGTTGATGAGGTTGCAGGGGTCGAGATGGACGGCGAACGCCTTACGATCGACGGCCTTGATCATGTGAACGATAGCTGTCCGCGCTGTCGGGTAGGGCCCAGCCCATCATCTCGTAGCTGAACTTTGCACGCTTCGGCTTCACCGCGTCGATGATCTTGCGTGCGTTTTCGACGGACTCGTCAAAATGTTTCTGCGACAGGTTGTCGGGATGCGGACCGAACCACGACTCGGCGCTGAACGAACCGGCGATGTCGACGCAGCAGAGCGCGCCGATTTCGTCCGCCAAGGCCAGACCCCTCGGTCACGAACTCGAGGTTCTGCTGTACGCTCCGCCGGATCGGCGGCCAGCAGGTTCTTCCAACGTCCCACTTCAGCGATCACCACGTCGTGTTTGGCGAACGCTCGAGAGATTTCCCGAATCTTCTGTTGGTCGTTGCGATCGACGGCCGGGCAATAGGCCGCCCGCATACCCAGTTTTCGATGTGCAAGTGCCAGTTCCTCCGGGTCTAGTGGCGGGTCAAAGACGGGAGCACCCAGGCGAATCGGCTTGCCTGGTGGCGGGATCGTCGGCCAACAGGGATCTTTTACTGTCATGTCCCAAGGTCCCCGAGACCAGCAAAGCGGCAGTGGTTTGGAGGAATCGGCGTCGCGTCGTGTCGTGTGTGGTCATGCTGTGCTCCTGGCGTTGAAGGGTATCGCTTACATACGAAGATGATTGGGTCGCTGTGAGTTCAGAAGTTCGGAGGATGTTCAGCGGTTCTGATTGTGCGGAACCGCTCGGGGCGTAACGTACCCTGGTCTACAGGAACTAATTCGTGGAATCCGTTGTGTGGTGAAGTCTGATTATCAACTTATCGTGTGGTTCTGAGAACTCGCCTGACGAGCATCCAAGGGAGAATTCGAGGTGCCGTTTGGCCAGTAATTTCTTCCCCAAGAAACTCTGGGCTTTGGGCAGCTACCAGGGTAGCCGGGCGGCCGACTGGTAAAGGCTGCACGGGCGCCAAGCATTCAAGGTTGACTCCCGCTTGGAAAGGCGGTAGCCTGGACCATCGTGGGGGTGCGTCTGGCTTCAGCGCGGCGGCGTACCCGCCGGTAAGCCCTGTCGGATCGCGCGGAGGGTCATGACATGGTGGGTGCGATCGGCAAGTGGGATGTTGTAACTCATCCGTGGGTGACGGTTCGCTGTTTCGGTTGGCGCGTCTTTCTGCGAGCAGTATTCGCACGGCGCGATCGGACTTTTCTCTCCCTGCTCACCGATTCGGAAGTGCTTAAACCGGCCGGTGAGGGTGTGGCGGAATTCGTCGCTCGTTGTGTCGAATTGGAGTTGAAGGCGAGCCGGATCTACGCAGCCTTAGCACGTCGGTTTGCGGATCAAGTCCCGGTCTGTGCGTTCTTTGAGTCGCTGGCGCGGCAAGAAAACGCACATGCTGAACTCCTGGAATTGGCCGAATCTGCCGCCAGTCGGCAGCGATGGGATGAGAGCAAGGCGGCTCCCTGGCGCGACGTGGTTCCGCGGCTGGAGAGTCACATGGGACGAGCGGAAGGCACATTGGGCGAAATCCACACCCTGCGCGAAGCACTGCTGTGCGTGATCGACATCGAGTCGTCCGAAATCAACGATGTGTTTGCCGGTGTTGTTTCCGCCAGCGACTCCTGTTTTGTCCAACGTCTGCGCGTATTCCAGGAAACGGATACACGGCATCTAAGCTTCATCTGCACCAGCATCGCGGCGTTGGATCCGGATTTGATTCCGGCCAGTCAAGTATTGACGCCGCGACGCGCTCAGCCGCACGAACGGCCCGCAGCGCAAGGAGCATGACTCGAGGCACGAGTGTTGCGTGGGAAATCGCACGCTTCGAGGTCTCCAGCCTGTCCGTATTGTTCACTTGGCCGGTGGGAAGATTCGTTTTTCAGCTGCCAGAGTAGTCTGCAAACGTAGAACCACCGGGACGAGCCCGGTGGCGAGGGTCCGTGACGCAGACACGAGTTACGTACGTCCATCGCTGCAAAGTGGCGCTGTCCACTCAGGTATGAGGCAAAAGTAACTTCGGTGTTTTCCGATTTCCGGCGGGCTTGCCCCGGTCGGAAACACAACTGGCCAGCTACCGGTGGCACCCATCCAATATGCGGAAGTTATTTTTGAGTCATCCCTGAGTCGCGTCGAACTGCGACACAGGTCTTGATCGGTGTCCTCACAATCGGACCATGTGTTCATGTTTCGCTCAAAAGAACAATCAGCAACCAAAGGGAAGATTGATCTGCGTCGGAGGCCGCGTCGATGAAAGAGGATAATACGGAGATGTACTGTCAGCAGGATGCAACTGGCGACGAAGGAGGTGATACCTTTACGTTTCAGGAGCTGCAACGTGGTCACCAAATCAATGGCATCGACACCGTTTGGCAAGAAACTCATCTACAAGATCAACGGCGAGTGCATCTGGTCCGAGTACCTCGCGTTCTCCCCCAAGTCAGAGGAACCGCACACGATCAGTTTTCGACGGCGTGCCGAGAGCGTTCTGGGGAGTCTGAAGCGAGGAGTCTGTACGGCATTATTCTTGAAAGCGTCGTGAGTGAAGTTCTTGAAGCAGTGACCGGGCTGAGGGAACGAACGGCACGACCCTAAAGAACACTCCCCCGACCATTCGGCTCCGCTCCGCGGCGTTTTGAATCCTACCGCACAACCCGCCAAGCTCAAACACTCCCCCTAGCGCCGCTAGTTACACGTTGACGCGAAGAAGTCGCCTTTCGTCCACGCGCGGACTAACGAGATCGGACCTCGAATGAGACACGAAGGACGGCTGGCGGCGCCGTTCGCTTGCCGAGCGTTGGTCGCTCGCGTTTGACCCAAAGTGATCGAGTCCGGTCAACAAATCGCCTGCAGGAAATCGACCGGCAGCCCCGCAAATTGCGCACGCGACACTAAGAGGACGGTTGAATTTTTCTGGGTCTTCACTTGAGCGTAGTGTATAGAAGGCTGAAAAGTCGTTTCAGCCGATGACCAGGCAGAAATCGCAACCGAAATGAAAGTCAGGAACAATACGCCCGTTCCACTCGACCTCGGACAACATCAGCACCGGCTGACCTGGCTCGTCATCTTCAAGCCAAATCTTCAGCGTGTTCCCGACCGTATCGTCACGAACAAAGCTCGCCGTACCCCGCAAGATAATGCGTTTCCCAGCCTTGTGCAGTACCACAGCCATGCGCTGTCCGTCAAACTCAGCGAGCCTGACAGGCGTTGATGGCAGCTGACCGCCCAAGCCTGCGACGACGTCTTGTTGTTCTTTGCTAATCATGTCACCTCATGATCTTCTTGATCTTCTCCAGGCAGAATTGTTGGATCTCGACGTAAACTCCTTGCTGCACCCGCACCAAGACTCGGCCATGAGTCCGCTGCTCGACGACAATTGCTTCTGATCCCTCCAACAAGCCAGCGATAATGCGTACACGTTGTCCGGGTGAGACACTCAGACACACCGTATCGCTTTCCGCCCGCCCGATGTGGGTGTCGGATCCATTTGCCATTGCAGAAACTCCTCCCATTCACTCCCGCTCCTCTCCCCTTCATCATATACGTGAGAGGGTGGGCCTGTCGAGTGTTTTGTGCTCGTGCCTGGGAACGTAAGCTTTTTCCGGGCAATCATTTGCACTAACTGAGAGAAGTTAATCTACCACCTGCGGGCGGGTGGCTCGCCGGGAGATGGAAGATGGCCGTTCCTGGCGGTCTCCGCGCCTCGGCCTGACACTCGAATCCGCACACATCGCGCAGACTTGGCCCGTTTGCACGAAGAAGGTGCTGGTAGTCCCGCACGAGCCGGTCAAATCGGTAACGAGACCGTAACAAGACAGTCTGTTTTTGTCGATCGGTTTCTGTCGGGCCTGACAGCGAGCGCATGACGACCCATCCCGGGGCACGAACTGCGCGACCCACCCCACAAGTTGTGAAGTCCGACTGCTTTGCCATGCGCAAAATTAGGGTGAAGTCACGTCCTCAGCTGCGCACGACACCGCGTCCACGCGGTGTCGAAATGGGCTGCCTTTCCGAAGCGACGGACGAGGACGTCCGTCGTACATGCGTCTCGGTCCAACCCGAATTCTCAGGCGTGACAAGGCACTTGCTTGTTAGAACCGATACTGGACGGTCCAATCGAGGACGACCGCTTCACCGGGCGCCGTGGGGAAGCTGATGCGATCCGCCGGGTCCGGTTCCTGCAGCGTCGTGTTGTGGTATAAGGTCTTCCACGAGGCCACTTCGAGTCCGGTCCGCAAGTTGTCGGTCAATTGGACAAACACGTTGGCGTAAATATTTCGGTTGTACGTACGGCCGATCAAGCTGTCGCCATTATTGGGGTCGTCAACACCGAAGCCGAAATGGGTGGTCACACAGGAATTCAAGTCGTACCAGATTTCGACCCAACCGCCGGTGGCTCTGATGGGCACTCGTTCGCACGGACAGACTCCTTGGGAAATGCCCCCCAGCAGGTTGCTCAGGTTGCTTCCAGTGAAGAATTCGCCATGCACACCGAGGCAGTCCGACACGGGGACTGTGAAGTCGGCGTTGACAGACCATTCGCGAAAGCGAGCATCATCCTGGGGTGGGATACGCAACGGTCCCGGACTGACGGTCAGGAAGTCGAACCCGGTTTCCCCGATGTTGCCCGAAAGACCGATGGTGACGGGATGCTGCAGAAGACCGCTCCCGCCGAACGTGAAGCCTGTACGGGCCTGGATCATGGGCCAGTTCCCGCCCTCACGATTCACACCGGCGGCCAAGGCACCACTGGCCAGGTCCGGAGTGATATTCTGAGCCAACGCGCCCTGCAGAGCGATGACGCAGTCGTCTGACAGATGCAAATACCGCTCCACGCGAAACTGGGTCCGGCGAAAGCCAATATTTCCGCTGCACCAGTTAACCGAGAAGTTCACGGTGCTGGGAAGCAGCGGCGAGACCACGTCCCAGGTCTGCCCGGCCAGGAATCGCCAATCCTCGTTTTTGGCTTCCCAATAGACATGACGCAGCCGGACATCGGTGGTATTCTCGTTCACGAAACCACCCAGGAAGTCAACTTCCACTTTTCCACCGCCCGCGATGCCACCAAACACATCCACTTCGGGACCCTTGAGGTCAACGCCGACTCGGCTGCGACGCGCGTCCAAGACAAAGGTGTTTTCCCCTTGTGTGTCCGCGGATTCGATCCACAGGATGAAGGAGCCGGGAAAAGTGCGGCTTGACGAGTAGATCATGTCGGCCCACAAAATGCCGTAGGGCACCACGGAAACGGAGCCAACTTTGAAGCCCTTGGCTGGTGGAGCTATCGGCTGCACCTTGGCTTGACTCGCATAGCTGGCTTGCTGCACGGGTGCGGACAGCCAATCAGCCTCTTCGTTCACTACTGCCCCGCGCAGTCTCCAAGTTGGTCGTCACCGCCTGGCGGACTTCCGGCAGTGGTGCGGTTGGGTCCGTGCGGGGCGTCTGTAACCAAGGCGGCGTGTTTGCCTCGATTTGCGCGGCATCTTGTGGCAAGAGCTGTGCCGTAGCGGGAGTGGTGCAGATCAACAGAAATAGGGCCAGAATCGTGGAGCAGACGAGAGGTTTTCTGCAGGAGCGCGTTGTCATGGTTATCGTCTCGAATGGGAATCAGGTAGTGGAATGGTGTATGACACTGCCAATGTGACGCGGCCGCGTGCGGAAATCGGGGAGAATGTACCTGCTGAAGCGTGCTTTCCTTTCACACGGGCAGCTCCACCACCGCGGACAGTGGTCAACTTGTGAGCGAAAGTTGAGCATGCTGGGTCAAGTTCCAGTGACCAACGCTCTACGAGCGGACGGTACTCGAGCGGCAGCTCGCCATTGACGTAAGGCCCTGCCTGCTTTGGGAGACGCTCAGGACACTGCTGGCGAAAACAGCTCGGCTGCGATCGTGGATGTGGTCATTAACTCTGGTTTCGACCGATAGGTCCGGAAAAATCAGACTTTTCGTTATTTCCGTCAAAGTTTGACATATTCGACCCCCGGCCTGGAGGTTACACGCTGCCTCGGTGACTGCTTGCCAAATCGGCTCAGTCGGGTAAAACAGGGCGGCCGGCACGCCTGCCCCACCCCGGAAGGCGGGGACGCCAACTTATTGCGGTGTTGCCGCACAACGAACACGATGGGTGAATCGATATTCCAGTGGCGAACCAGGATTCAATGGGCGGGCTTGTTCTGCGGTCCGGTCCTGGCGCTGATCGGTTATGGGGCGCTACCGACCGAGTTCCTGGGGGAGGGTGGAGCGCCGGCGGAGTTTTCGGTGGCTGGGCGCGTGACGCTGGCCATCATGGCATGGATGGCCGTTTGGTGGATTACCGAAGCGGTCGGCATTTCTGTCACGGCGCTGTTGCCGCTGGTTCTTTTCCCGTTGACTGGAATTCGCACGATCGAAGACACGGCGGCGCCTACGCGCACCCCATGATTTTTCTGTTCATGGGCGGATTCTTGATTGCGATCGCCATGCAGCGGTGGGAGTTGGACCGTCGCATCGCACTGCTGACCCTTCGTGTTGCCGGCACTCGACCGTCGAACATGGTGGCTGGCTTCATGTTGACGACGGCCGGACTGAGTGCCTTCGTGTCCAATACCGCCACCACGGCGATGATGGTTCCGATCGCACTGAGTGTCGTGCATGTGGTGCGTCACAACCTGACGGGTAGCCAGAGGCATCCAGAACGGCTTTCGGGAAACCTGGCGATCTGTCTGTTGTTGGGAATCGCTTATGCAGCGTCACTCGGTGGGATTGCCACGATCATCGGAACGCCGCCGAACTCGCTTCTGGTTGCCTTTGTGCGGTCAACCATTGCCGAACCGTACCGTGCGACGATTACCTTCGATCGGTGGCTTCTGGTGGGGCTGCCCATGACAGTCCTCTTCTTGCCGATCGCCTGGTTTCTGCTGACGCGGCATCTTTTTCCGCTGGATCGGCAGCCGATAGAAGGAGGACGCGAACTGATTCGATCCCAGCTTCAGTCGTTAGGGAAGATGAGTCGCGGCGAGACGATCACGCTGGTGGTGTTTCTGCTGACCGCCTTGGCCTGGGTCTTCCGTCCGCTGCTGATCAAGATTTCCTGGGACTGGCAGGGGGCTGAACTAAAACCATTGTCGGGGTTATCGGACGCGGGCATTGCGATGACCGGTGCGCTGGCGCTGTTCGTGATTCCTGTTGACGTGCGTCGCCGTGTGTTTGCGCTCGACTGGCCCTCGACCATCAATCTGCCCTGGGGCATCCTGATCCTGTTTGGTGGCGGATTGAGTTTGGCCAGTGCGGTCAAGGCCAACGGCGTCGCGGAGTTCATTGGCAGCCTCTCGCACCATTTTGCAGGCATGCCGGACGTTGTTGTTGTTCTGGTCGTCGCCACGATCGTGATCTTCTTGACCGAGTTGACATCGAACGCCGCCACCACCGCCACTCTATTGCCGGTGCTGGCAGCGTTCGCGCCCGGTATGGGATTGCACCCCTTCATGTTAATCATTCCCGCCACCATCGCCGCCAGTTGTGCGTTCATGATGCCGGTCGCCACGCCCCCCAACGCGATCGTCTTTGGCAGCGGCGAAGTCACGATGGCCCACATGGCCAGGGCCGGAATTTGGCTCAATTTGGTGGGAATCGTTTTGGTTACCGCGCTCACCATGCTCTGGTTTCCACGAGTCTTCGAATACTGATCGACGGTCTTGACGGTGCGTCACCGCGGGGCCGCGTGAAGGGCGAGTGCCTTGTCAACCCTAGCGTTGCATG
The DNA here is from genome assembly GCA_963700575.1 of uncultured Planctomycetota bacterium. Taxonomy (GTDB): domain Bacteria; phylum Planctomycetota; class Planctomycetia; order Pirellulales; family Pirellulaceae; genus JAJRVM01. Next base: position 44,217 of record CAVOYC010000031.1, read on the forward strand.
CAAAGAACCGCGACACGGCGAGCGCGTCCGTCGATGGCCGTCTTTCGTGGCCCGTTGCTGGTTGTGCACAGAACGCACGTTACGCGTGACAAGGCACTAATCCACGTCGATGGATGGACGAAACAGTCGCATAAATTGGGCCAGCAGCGTGAACAGGCCGAGAATAGCCAGGAACGTCTTGCACTGCTGAAAAATGGTATCGCCGGCGATATCATGCCACGAAATGGTCGTCGCGTGCACGGAAGTCGGTTCTTCGCTGGTCCCGGTTTCGCCTGACCCTGACATGCCTGCCCCTGATCTGTCTTCGGGGTCCGGCGGTAGTGGGCGAACGGTGTGCGGTAGCGGTTCGAGTTGTGAGATCTTGCCTGATCCCCGATCCTCGGTTCGGAAATTTCCCGGACCCGCCGTGGCGTTTCCGAAGGTGGACGGTCCGTCCTCTGCCGGCGGTGTTTGGCCGGCCGAGCTGTTGGGAAGCCGTCGCATGTGTGATGGGAAGCGGGGCGCACTCGGCGCAGTGGCCGGAGCGTTTTGAGACGCGCCCGCCAGCAACTGCGGGAATTCGGACTCCTGGCCTGGGGGCCAGGCGGTACTGAGAAACTGGTGGACCCGCCCGGCGTAGCTGCCGCTGGTCGTGCCTCCGCCAGAACCGAACAGCACGCCAGCCAGTTCGCCCGAGGCATTGAAAATCGGTCCGCCCGAATCGCCTTGCCGCGCACGTGCGGCCACCTCGACCATTTCAAACGGATGGCGATCACTCGGCGCAACATATTGTGTGCAACGGCCTGTCACCGAGCGATAGTTGCCCGTCCCATACCCGGCGATCGTCAGTAGCTCACCCGGTTGAGGTGCCTTGGTGGCCAGTGGAACGGGGGATGCACGCGGACGCCAGATGAGCAGCGCGGCGAGATCCCAGTCGCGGTCGACGCGCAGGACTTGGGCCGCCGAACGGAAGCCGTCGGAAAATACGACGTGGATTGGCCCGGTCGCGTCGCGTACGACATGCCAGTTGGTGACTATCAGGCCAAATCGTTCGCGAACGTCAACCAAAGTCCCCGACCCGTGCGCGATGCCGTCCGACTCATCGACCGACACGCGCACCACGGAAGGGTGGGGTTGCTGGGGAGGCTCGACCGGCAGCGACCACGGCCAATCGATGGCTGTGGCGCCGGTCGAGAAAACCAGCAGCAGGACAATGGCTAGTCCCCGGCTGGCCCGAGGTAGGATGAGCCGATTCCCGGCCGATGGTGGCGCGGGTCGAACAAAAGGACGTAGATACGAGTCGCCCAGCGCAGTCTCCGCGCCTGGCGCACGCGGCTGATCTCGCTGCACGTGCCAAGACTTCAGCGGGATCCCACGGCGCCCAGCGGCAACGCTCTGACGCACGCTCATGGCGATTTCGGTTTCCGTGCTTCTTCGTTCTCGACGATCATCTTCAAGAGTCGAGCACGAACATCGTCACCATCAGCGGTCGCTTTCCGCTCTTCCGCCGACTTCTGGGCGGGCGGCTTAACAGACGCTTGCATCGGCTTTCTCCAGCGTGATTTCGGCCGAGATTCAGGCTGCAATGGGTCGGCCACCTCGAAGCTCCTCGTCACGTGCCGGGAAGTCCTTTCCCTCGTTGAATTGTTCCTTCAGACGCTCCAGCTCGGCACGCAGCGCATCTTCCGCCAACTTCGTCAGAGTCAAGCGCGCCGGCGGACCCGCCAGGTACACCGCGGCATTTCTGGCCTCATCCAGGATGTCACGCGGAAGGTAGAGGGTCGCTCGCACTTTCTCGATCTCACTCGACGGCATAATATCGACTCCTTTGCAGACTCCATCTCGTGCTGCCGCGGTCCACGCGGCTACTTTCTGTTTATCGGTTGCATCGCCACCTTTTCGGCAAACGTCTGACGTTTGAGCTTTTCGTTGGTGTGACCGACATAGCTTCGCTGATTGCTACAGTTTCACTCCGCCGCATGACCCGGCGCTGGGCGGGTTAGGATCGACGAAGCCATAACTGTCGTATTGTCTCTTCGCCCCCGCCGCGAAGCGAATCGCGGTGGAGAGGGAAGCGGAACCGGTAACTTATTTCCGGACGAGTCCTTAGTGCCTTGTGGAATCCAGAAATTGGGGTGCAGCGGGGCGTAGCACGGCGGTGCACGCGGTGTCGCGCCACAGAGGTGGCCCATTTCGACTCAGCGTGGGCGCGGTGTCGTACCATCGTCTCGGCCAAACCCGGATTGTTAAGCGTGACAGAACACCCGGTTGCGAAACTCAACGCTTCCTGGCATGCCCCTGTGGAAGCTGCTGAAAATGCAGGTCCGGGCTGCCGGACGGGACCTTGTCGCGTCGAGAACGACTGGTATGCGAAGTCCCGCTCGGCAAGCGGGCCCTACTACCTGGCCATCGACGCTCGTCTTTCAGCCGCTTCGTGTAGAGGTGCAGTGGTAGTGAGTCAGTGCTTCGCGGTGCGGGCTATGCCAGCGCCACGCCTTGGGCCGGCCAGGGACCACCGTCCTGCATTTTCCTGCCGATGGGGAAGAATCGGTGCGAACGGCTGGGTGTGGCGATCGATGGCGGTATGCTCATGATCGTGGGAGGCAGTATGATGGTGTGAGCGACGCTGCGATCCTTTTCAGGTCGCCGCCGATATTTTGCAGGCGAATCCACGGTTTAACAAGATGGCTGTGACACGATGAACGACAGTGCAATCAAGCGTTCTGGCAAGAAGTGGCAGAGGATTCTGTTTCTGCTGATGGTCGCTATCGGGGGCGTCGCAGGCTACCTGGTCTACAATCGAAGAGGTGGCGAGGCGCCCCAGCAAGATCAGCAGTCTGGGCTTGTCCGGCCGGATGGAAGTCGTCCGAAGCTGACTGCCGAGCAGGTGGTGGCCGCATGTGAATTGCGAGACGAATCGCTGGGCCACTTGGAGAATGGGCCCAGCCCGGTGGAGGTCGACGGCCAGAGCATTGGCGGGATGGAACTCGCGGCAGAAGGTTTTGAAAGTCTCGCGGAGCTGCTGCCGGGCGAGTTGCTGCCGGTGCAGAATCTCGCGATTGCCCGCTTGCTCATATTCCGTAACGCTCTGGAAAACGAACAGGATCAGGCTCGCGTGATGGCTCAAGCCGCAGCGCAGCGATTCATGGAGATGGCTCCCGAATCGGCGGTCGCCCGATGGCTGATGGCTCTCGTCCAGCTGCAGCAAGATCCGGGGAATCCCAACTCGGTGAGTGATGCAGCGCGGGATCAGGCGATAACGCTCCTGCAAGAAGCCACCCGGCTGGATCCGGACAACGTGGTTTTCTGGTACGCGCTGAAAATGGCGGCGACGGACCAGCGAGCGGCGAAGCCCAGTGGGTTGGCCAAGAGTGCGATGGAGAAAGCGTATTCGCTCGATCCTCGGAACATCTATCTCATCACGGAGTGGCTGATGCTGCAGGCCGTGACCCAAGATCCTGCCGTGGAGAACACACTTGTGGCGGCGAAAGAAGTGCTCAAGCCGCTCGAGGCGTCGGTCAAGCGACGCAGTCGCATCGAACTGGGCGAGCAGATCGCCAAGGCAGCCCAGGCCGTCCGAGACGGCAATTGGAGTCTTGTCAACACAAGTGTGCGCATTATTCAGAACGTGGTGCGGCCGGAGGAGGTCGCGAAGAGCGATATTGCGAGCGTCGATATCCATCCGCTGGCGTTCGTGCTCTTCAAATTCAGCTCCGAGTTCGACACGCAGTACGGCGAGCCGATGCCAACATGGAAGGAATCAACGGCCGTCAAGTTGCGGATTCGCGCCGATAACACGTTGGCCGAATTGATGGACGTGGTGGCGATGCGCGTTATGGACTTCACACTCGACGGGCTTCCTGACCTGTTGGTTCTGCAGCCGAGTAAATTGAGCGTCTTGAGCCGGACTGCGGTGGACCAGCCGTGGAGCGTTATGGCCTCGACCGATGTACCTGCGGGTATGACCGGTGTGCTGGCGGCCGACTTGGATCGAGATCGGCGGCAGTCACTCTCTGCGCCGTCGGCCGAAAAGGGTGCCGACGACGACAACGTCCATTTCGACCGTGTGGTGTCCGAAACAGAGTCGTGTCACGATGCCGACCCGGACATCGTACTGTTTGGCGATCGTGGAGTGCTGGTCATTCGCAATGACCTGGATGCCCAGGGTGACGCGCCGAAGCTGGTGCGCGTGGAAAACGAAGGGCTGGCGCAGTTGACCGACGTGTCGACCGGCGCCTTGTTCGATCTGGATCATGACGGTGAACTGGACCTGGTGTTTTCTTCGGCGCAGGGCATCACCTTGTGGGACAGCGGCGCGGTGCTGACCTATGTCAATATCAGCGAATTTTCACAGCTGCCGCCCGTTGAGGTGCCGATGACCGCGATGGTGGCGGTCGACTGGGATCGCGACGCTGACATCGACGTGATTATGGGCGAGCCGAGCGGCAAAGAAGTGGGCTTGTTGGAGAATTTGCGGCATGGTGAGTTCAAATGGAGGGTGTTTGACAGTGAGTTTGACCAGCTGGGAAAACCGCGATCCTGGCGCTGGTGGAGGCGGATGGCAACATGTCCTGGGACTTGTTGGCCGCTGGAGCCAGTGGCACGCACGTGTATTTGACCGTGACACCTCGCAGCGGCATCGTGAATTTCCTGCAGACACATGTACTCACTGACCAGCCACAGGCCGGTGTGCTGGCCTGGGATTTCGACAATGACGGCTTCCGTGACGCGGCCAGTTGGGGGGTGGATGGGCTACATGTTTTTCGCGGCGGCCCCAAAGGAACCTATGTTGCCGCGCCGGTGGTGGAAGGTGAGTTGGCCGCTGCCGTGCGCGGCGGCATGCGTGGACATGGATCGCGATGGCGATCAGGACCTGGTGGTGGCCACTCAGGCGGGCATGATCGTGCTCGTGAATGAGGGGGGCAACAGTAACCAGTGGCTCACGCTCTACCCGGTCGGACAGTCGGACAACAAGGGACGCTGCAATCATAACGCGATCGGTAGCCTCGTGGAGTTGCGGCGGGTGGCTGGTACCAGGCACAAGTTGTCGATTCACCGACGGTCCATTTTGGGCTGGGCACGGAGAAAGAGGCTCAACAGCTGAGGATCGTGTGGACCAACGGGGTTCCTCAAGACATCGTCGGCCTGGCCGGCAACGTCGCGATCTGCGAGCTGATGGTACTCAAAGGTTCGTGCCCGTACGTCTACACGATGGCCGACGGCGAGTTCTCATTCTTTACGGACTGTTTATGGGCAGCACCAATCGGAATGCAGACATCCGACGGGACCATCGCGCCGACGCGAAGCTGGGAGTACCTGTTCGTACCGGGCGAACGACTGACGCCGCACGAAGGTTCCTATTGGATCAAGATGACCGAGGAACTTTGGGAGGCCGGCTATTTTGACAAAGTGCAGTTGATCGCGATCGACCACCCGGGCGAGGTTGAAATCTACTCGAACGAAAAAGTGGGTCCGGCGGAGATCGCGGAGTTCAAAATCCATACGGTCCGTAAGCGGCGGTTTCCGACCCGTGTTGTGGATCAGAAGGGGCGAGACCTGGCGGCGAAATTGCACGAACGCGATGGAGAGTTTGTCAAAGCCTTTGAGCAACGGATCCGTCAGGGGCTGACGCCGGAACATTTCATTGAAATGGACCTCGGTCCACTGGAGGACCCGAAGGAAATCACGCTGCTGCTTACGGGCTGGATTTTTCCAACCGACACTTCGCTGAACATGGCGTTCTTTCAGGATCCGGAAACAGATGGGCCGCGGATGCCTTCCGTGTGGGTGAAAGACGCGGACGGCCAGTGGAAAGAAGCAATCGCCTACATGGGATTTCCGGGCGGAAAGACCAAGACGATCGCCGTCGACCTTTCACACGCGTTCCGGACGACCGACTATCATGTGCGGATCAAGACGACGGCGGAGATCTATTGGGACGAGGTCTTCTTCACGGTCGACGAGCCGGAGGTTGAGTTCAGGCAGATACCGCTCGAACTGCAATCGGCGGAACTCGCGTACCGTGGCTTCTCGCAAGAGATTGCCCCGACGCGATGAGATGCCGCAACTGTACGACTATGCTAAGGTCCGTCGGACGCCCAATTGGCCGCCCGATGCGCGGTCGATTCACGTGCTACGGCTCGGTTCGCGGAGTTGATCACGGAGGGTGACGACATGATGGCGGTGCTCGGGGCCGGCGACGCCATGACGATTCGTTTCGCCGTGCCCGCAGAAGAGCCCCCGCCGGGATGGAAGCGGGATTTTATCCTGCACAGTATCGGTTGGGACAAAGATGCGGACCTCAATACCATCTACGGGCAGACGGTCGAGCCGCTACCGTTCCGAGCCATGCGGAGCTACCCGTTCGATGCGGATGATTCGGCTCCCGACTCACCCGCCTACCGCGACTATCTGCGGCGCTACCAGACTCGCGAGCAGGATCCGCAGGCATTTTGGCGCTGGCGGCCACTGGATTAGCATCTGATCGTAGTGTGGCTGCCCCGCGTGGCGGCAATTGTGGCCGCGGCATCCTGCCGCCGTACGGCGGCAAGATGCTGCCGCCACTTGGGTCCGTGGCTCTGGAGAGCCGACCGACAACATCTCACAGCGTCGCTTTGAAGCACGAACGGGCCGACGTACAGGAATCGTGTGCCGCCAATGTGTTATCAGGTCCCAATGCATGCTGGGTCAATACGCACCAACAATGCTGCGCCGAAGGATCACCCTGCTTGGAAGCAATGTCACGATCGCCGGCCACAATCATCTCTTTGGTGCGCAGGTGCGCACAAGCCGGTTCGCTGCGGTTTGTGCCGGCACCAACATCTTTTCGAAAGGCCATATTCAGCTCACTTATGGGCAAAAGCACGAATACTTCAAGTTCACCATCAGCGACAAACGCTCGGCGAGCCGACGGCACTCGAAAGTCACCTCGACCCCCTCTTGCACGAAACGTTCGATGTGGGACGTGTGACGTTCGTTCGCCTGTCTTGAGAGCCACAGCACGCCTGGCTATTTCGCAGCCCCACCTCGCTAAAACCCTCCCGTTTCCAGTCCGGCCGCCCGCAACACCGCCCGCTTGACCGCCACCTGGGCGAGCTGGACTTTGTACGTGTTATCGGGCAGCGGAGTGGCGCGTGACACGGCGGCCTTACCTGCCGCTTCCGCTATCTGAGCTGTGATGCGCGAACCGATCAGCTGTTGGGCCGCCTCCGCGGAGATCCACGGAGTGGGCGCCTACCTGGCCCAGCACCACGCGGGCCTCGCAAACCAGCTCCGCTTCCATGCGCAACATCACCGCCGATGCGGCCAGTGGGAAGTCAGGGCCCGCGCTGGAACGCACTTCGTAAGTGGCGCTCAGCAATCCTGCGACGGGCGGCAGCACGATGTGTGTCACCAGCTGATTGGGACGCAGTATTGTCTCCCGTTCGAAATTCTTGCGTGGCGTGCGGTAGAAGTCCTTGAGCGGAATCAACTGCTCTTGGTCCTCCTCGGGGCCAATGACGCGGAGGCTGGCCCCCAGGGCGATCAATGCGGGCGCCAAACGCGAACTGCTGACAAATCGCGCCGGTCCCATGTTGTCGAAAATGCCTTCCAGACTCGTGTCCGATCCCGCGTAGGGTGCGGCCGGCAACAGTCCGTATCCGTTTCGAAAATGCCAGCCCTGTGGCCGTTGGCAGATCTCACCGCCGATCGTGCCCTGCGCCTGCAATTGCATGCTGTTGATACCCAGGATCGCATCCGTGACGCCGCGGTAATCTGTCAACAGCGGGCTGGCAAGCACGTCGTCGAGCGTCTCTGCCGCGCCGATAGCAAGGCCCCCGTTGGGAAGTCGCTCGATCTGCGTCATGGAATCGACCTGCATGATGTTGATCACACGCTCAGGCGTCACCACCATCTTCTTTAACAATCCGACAAGATCGGTGCCGCCGGCCAGGATCTCGGTCCGGCCTGGTTCGGGCGAGAGCAACTCTAGGACTTCGCTTTCCGATCGAGGTGCCGCATAGTCGAAATTCTTCATGGCTCAGGCCCTCCCCGCTGCTTGTTCAAGAGCGTCCAGTACTCGTTTGGGTGTCAGCGGCAGCACGCCAACACGCACGCCCAAGGCATTACACACGGCGTTCGAGATGGCTGCGCCGGGGCTGATCACCGGTGGCTCGCCAAGTCCGATCACGCCGCGAGCGCGCTGATCATCGGGTTCGAAGAACTCGACCACAATGTCACCGATGTCACCCAGTCGTGGCAGTTGGTAGTCCCGCAGTTCCGCATTCACAAATGCGCCGGTCTTGGGATCCGCGATTCGCTGCTCGAACAAGGCGTAGGCGATCCCCATGATAACGGCGCCAAACACCTGGCTTTCAGCCGTCTTGCGGTTCACGATCAAGCCCATGTCCTGCACGGCCACCAATTTCTTCATCCTCACCAGGCCGGTCTCCCGGTCGACCGCCACGTGGGCCATTTGGATGCCCCCCACGCCGTTGCCCGACAAGGGGGTCTCGCCGCCCGGTTGAAACGAAGCGGTAACGTCCAGCGGTTTGAGTCCCAACAGGGAACAGGCCTCACGCCAACTGAGGCTCTGATTGGGGTGGTCGATCACGCCAATCCGGCCGTTGACCGCCTCGAGCATGTCCGGTGTAGTTTCGAGTTTCGGGGCCACCACGGCAAAGAGCTGAACGAGGGCGTCCTGGGCCGCTCGTCGATGCGACTCGGAAACACCAGCAACCGTGGTGCTGCCACCCGAGGCGCCGCTTACCGGATAGGTTGACATGCCGATGTTGGCCTGAACCTCGTCGAGCGTCAAGCCAAACGTTTCCGCCACCACCATGGCACAAACGGTGCGCGTGCCCGTCCCCAGGTCCTGGGTGCCACAATACGACTGCACCGTGCCATCCGGGTTGATCCGCATGCGACAGGTGGACGGGTGCCCTCCGGTGCCCACGTGTGGATGGCCATTCCCAATCCTTCAACAATGGAACCTTGGCGAGGACCTTTGCCGTGCGGATGCCATTTGGCCTTCCAGTCCATGAGTTTGGCGCCGAGTTCCATCTCCTGACGGTAAACGTCCGCCGTCTGTCCCGATTCGATATGGTCCAGGTTCTTTAGGACGACGTCGTAACTGTCGACTCCCATTTTGGCGGCCAGATCGTCGAACGCGGACTGCGTCAGCACACATGCTTGGGGGTTGCTGGGTGCTCGCCAGGCGCGCGCGGGGCCCAGATTCGTATCGATCGGTGTCAACACGCTGCGGCGATTCGGGGGAGCATAGACGTAGGGGATCGTCCCGATACTGACTCCACCGCGTCCCGGTCCGGAAGTACCCCAATGATGGGAATCCCAGACCGTGACGAGGCCGTCCTTGTCGGCACCCAAGCGGACACGAATGTAGCCCGACGGACGGTTTCCGCCGATCATCTGGTCCTGGTCGCGATCGAGCATGAATTTGACGGGCCGCCCGGTCCGTTTGGCAATGCGGGCGGCGGCCAAAGTCCAGTAGTCGGCCGCGAACTTGCTGCCGAAGCCGCCCCCGATGTACTGGCAGATGACATCGACGTTGTCGGCGCCGATTTCCATCTTCTCCGGACCGTTTTTCAAACCTTGAGCAATTTCGTCGTCTGTCTGGGAAACGTTCTGTGTCGACAAGTACACTTTCAGCTTGTCGCCTTCCCACTCGAGCGTACAGCCGTGTGTTTCCAGGCAACAATGGGTGATGGCATCGATGCCGTAGTAGCCTTCCACCGTGTGCGTGGCTTCTTTCAGCAGGCGCGCGATTTCCTTCTCGACGAACTCGTCTTCATCATCATCATCGCCGGGTTCTTTTTCCGTTTCCACGCGCGACTGCGGGCGGGCCGTGCGTTCGGCTTTCTCCGCGGCGTCCAACAGCTCGTCTTGCGTGAAGACGTCCAGCAATTCGTATTCGACCTTGATTTTGCTAACGCCTTCGTTGGCGGCACCTTCCGTGTCGCCCGCCACGGCGACCAGCAGTTCGCCTGCCCAACTGATCTCGCTGCCCGGCTCGGCATGCGGCAGTATCAGGACATCGGCCACGCCGGGGACCTTTTTGGCCGCCTCGACATCGATTGACTTGATACGACAATGGGCGTGCGGGCAGTCAAGTGCCTTGACGATTAACTGGTTTTTGAGGTTCACATCGTACGTGTACTTGGCCTGTCCCGTGACTTTGTGCAGACCGTCAACACGGTCGTGCCATTGGCCCAACAACGCCGATTTTTCGCGTGATGGCCAGCTGTATTTCGTGTCAGCCATTTCCACCTCCCTTCACCACCGCCAGGGCGGCACGAATGACGTTGGCATACGTGCCACAGCGGCAGATATTGCCGTTCAAACCCTGCCGGATGTCGGCTTCTGTGGCGTCAGGATGTTGTGCTAGAAAGGCACGGACTGCCACGACAAATCCGGGTGTACAGAAACCACACTGTGTCGCGTCTTTTTCGATAAACGCGCGGACGACCGCGTCCGGATTTTCGAACCCCGCGTTCTCGACTGTTTCGACGTGTTTTCCCTCGCAAGCGATGGCCAGCGTGGTGGATGCCATGGCCGGCTTGCCGTCGATCATGACCGTGCTGGCACCGCTGCTACCATCCATACTCACCGGTTTGGGACCGGTGACGTCCAATTGGTAGCGAAGCACTTCCAGCAACGTATCTCGCGGCTGTACCAGGACCGTGTGCGACTGGCCGTTGACCGTCAGAGCGATCTCCGTCGTCCCGCGCACCACCAGCGACGCATCTTCTTGGCCGGCGGCGACCTGAGCGTGCAACGCCGTTGCGGCGGCGGCGGCCCCCGAGCCCTGCAAAAAAGACCGGCGACTGAAGCGGCCGCGGAGGCCTGAACCATTCCCCGTCTTCGACATAGATGTCCCCTTTGCTTTTCACTTGAGAGGTCTCGTGTTCGCGTGCCCGGCGAAACCAATGGCGCGCAGCGTCGCGCTTGGACAAGCCTGCACCAGACGACCGCCTCCAACGTCCCACGATTATACGAACTGGTGCGAACTCTTCAACAAAAACTTCCCAAGAGATCCGGAACAAGAATCGGGAGAGACGTTCCCGGTGTTCGGATCGGGGCGCTGCCATTGAAACTGGTGGGTCTCGGCGTCGGCACCCACTCTACAGTACTAGGTGAGGATGCGGTTACTGTTCGACCGTGCCGACGACCACCAAATCCAGCATCAGCTCTTTGCTGCTTCCGTCAGCCTTGGCTGTCGTCTGCAGCCGCGCGATCCAAAAATCCCGTTCTTCGTCCTGGCGGATCGAAGCAGCCTTGTTTTCTCCCAGCACGGGCGTCAACGCGAAACTGCCGGGGTGATCGGTTCCCACCGCATCGGCACTCCTTTTCGTGAGATCTTCCGCCGGGATATCGGCCGGCGACTTGTCTTCTGCACCCAAGACGATGAGCAGGAAGTCGGGAGTGGGCGACGCGCCTTGATGGTCGCCATCAACCGGAATCCGAGCATACCTTAGCGTGTAGGTGCCCTTTTCGATCTTCTGGTCGCGGATGTCGGACCCCGAACCAGGAAAATGGATGACGCCGATCAATTGACCTTCGCGTAGCGGATAGCGGGCGTTTCCCGGCGGTTTCTCACCGGCCACCTCCAAATCCTTACAGAGCCAGATTTCACAGATGGTTCGCGAAGTACCGCGCACCACTCGCACACCGGTCGGGGCCAGCAACTGTGCGATTTCGGGGATCAACTCGTCACTTGGAGCCGGTTCATCAATGGGCTCCGCTCTGTACGTGGCGGCTACAACTGACGAAACGACGACCGTTGTGAGAAACCCTGCTAGGATAAGGCTAACTACCTGCTTTATGATGCACCTCGCGACATTCCAAATGGTTTGTCAAAGATCATACCGTGAAAAACCAGGGCGCCGATGGCCCGACTTGCCAGAGAATAGATGGTAGTCTCTCGAGTAATCGCATGTTTGGATAGTAGTATACCGGTCCAGGCGGAAAAAGCCACGATTTGACTTGCGCTGCGTGATCGACACTGCGAAAACCAAGGGTGAGCCGACGATGCATGACGACCACTACGTCGAGCTAAAATGCCAGCTGTGCGGGGCTTCTGAAGTCGTGGGTCCCGAGCAAATGTTGCAGCGGCTGCGCGATACGGGCATGTTGAAACGCGAGAAAGAGCCGGATCTGGACCTGGTCCGCGAGCTGTTCACGGCTCGACTGGGGCAGATAGTCTGTGGTGTCTGTGGTGGTTGCGGACTCAGTGCGGAGACACTCGATGAGTGGGACGATGATGACTGGCAGGTGACACGCACGTGCGAAGTCTGCCACCAGATGATCCCGCCAGAGCGGCTAGAGGTGTTCCCGAACACTCGCCGTTGCCGCGATTGCCAGCAATCAGCCGAACGAGGTGAGGATTCAGGTGAGCCCGAGTACTGCCCGCGCTGCGGCTCGATTCTGGTCCTCCGCGAACAGAGTGGCTCAGGGATCACCCGCTACGTGATGCACTGCCCTGATTGTGGTTACAAGTAGGTTGTGCCTGGTGGGCAGCGCCACTCTGTCACGGTGGAAGCAAGCGACTCGCGCCTCCGTGACAGACTCTCGCCACCGGGCTGGTCCCGGTGGCGACAAAGCAATGTAGTATGACAGCGAGACGTCCACGCAGTGTCGAAATGAGCTACCATCTGCGGGCTGCAACACCGCGTGGACGCCGATGTCGCATACTCGCGTCTTGGCTCACCTTTAGGAACCGGGGAAAACAACTTCGCATTTTCCGTCCATCAGGTGGCACTGGCTGAGCGAGCGGCTTGCTATTTTGCCATCAGCAAGCAGTCAATCGCGAGCGGAGCCAGTGTGGCGGACGGCTCCCCGGCGTGTAGTAACCAGGTACGTCCACTGGCTCCGCTCGCGATGGACCGGTTGATCAGGGTCAGTGTTCGCCGCTCGCTCAGCCAGTGCCACCCGTCGCGTGACTCTTCTCGGATGCCTGCGGCACCAACTTCTTTGCACGGATGGGTCAAATCGGCCAGAATGGAAACCGACACTTTGATTTCAGGGGGCGGGCAATTCTGGTTCGTTCGAAAATGTGGAACAGGAGAACAAATCATGCACGCAATGTGGGGAATATTGAGGCTTGCCTTGATCATTGGCGTTCCGGCGATCGTGCCCGTCGTTGCCGGCGCTCAGTCGGATCCGTTTGGGCCTGATCCTGCTCGATCCGGGGACGCGTCCGCGTCCAAGACATTCGAATCAAACCCGTTTGGGCTGGAGGAAGAGCCACAACCAGGTTTGCCAGTGCAACTGCCGGGCGGGCAGCGCCCGGCGGGCCCCGACGTGGCGGCACCGGCCACGAAGACGCTCGAAGCAACGCCGACCGGTGCCGCGGAGGCTGCCGGATCGTTCAAGCCGGTTCCGGTATACCGGATTGCGGCCGGCGCCAATGAGGACCGGATCAGGCAGGCTCTGGATGGCGAGATGGCCGTCGAATTCGTCGAACGCGCCGCTCTCCGACGTCGTGGCCTTTGTAAAAGACACGGCGAAGATTCCGATCATCTTCGACCAACGCGCGCTGGATAATGTGGGGTTGGGCAGCGACACGCCGATCACGATTTCAATACGAGGCGTCACGCTGAAATCGGTGCTGCAGATCATGCTTGGCGAACTTGATTTGGCCTATGTTGTACGTGATGAAGTCTTAAGCATCACGACACGGGATGCAGCCGAGAATGAGTTGGATACCCGGCTTTATCCCGTGGCCGACCTGGCCCTTGTTGGCACGTCACCCATGATCATGACGCGTCCTGCCAGCCGTTTTGAACGACTCTGTGATCTGATTCGGACCAACGTGGTACCCAACTCGTGGGACGAGGTGGGCGGCCCGGGAAGCATCGTTTCGCGGGACGAGTGGGATTGTCTTGTGGTTTCGCAAACCCTGGAGGTCCACAGTTCGATGGAGGCGTTATTGAACACGATTCGTCGTGCTCGATCGGTTGGCCGAAGCTCTGCCCCGGAATTGAACGCTGGCGATGAGAGGGGGCCGATGCGGGTCATGGATGAAGCAGAACGCGCGGCGCGAACGCACATTGAGAAAGCGTTGGCAAGTGAAGCCAACCTCGATTTTATCGACACCCCGCTTCAGGATATTGTTAACTCTTTGCAGGACCAATTCAGCATTCCCATCTTGATCGACCGCAAAGCGCTCGATGACGTCGGCCTGGCAGGCGATACACCGGTGACGATGTCCTTGCAGGGTGTTTCCTTGCGATCGGCGCTGCGTATCATGTTGAAAAATCTCGAGCTCGTCTACACGCTGGAGGACGCGGTGCTCAAGATCACGACGCCCGAGGCGGCCGAGAACCGTCTGGCTCGCTGCGTGTTTCAAGTCGCTGACCTGACCGCGCCCGCTACGGGGCCTGGCGGTACAGGTGACAGCTTTGACTCCCTGATGGCGGTGATCACTACCACTATCGCCCCCGACAGCTGGGAACAGGTGGGTGGACCTGGCGCGATGACCGCAGTGGCCCCGTGGGGCTTGCTGGTCGTGTCGCAAACCGACGATGTGCAGGAGCAGATCGGGGGTCTGTTGGCGGCCGCCCGGTGCGCGCGAATGAACCAGGCACCCTCTCCCCAGCCGCCCATGCCGCTGCCGGGTCTGGGCATGGCCATGGGCGGCGAGTTGGCAGGCATGTCATCTGCTGGCGCCGCAGGCCTGTCCGGATTCCCTGGCTCAGCGATGCCCGGCGTGCCGGCGATGGTGCTGAAACCATATCAACTGATGGGTGCGCACACACTCGACCAGCTGACCCGGGTAATTATGGGAACGATCGAGCCAGATTCGTGGCGGCAACAGAGCAACGCCGCCGCGGTTTTCCCACTGGGACACACGTTGTTGATTCGCCAGACGCCCCAGGCCCATGCCAAGATTGAGGAGCTGTTTCGGTCGCTTCAATCGCTGCAGCAAATCGGTGGCTTTTCCGGCGGCTGCCCGGGATGGGCAGTGGCATGGGCGGGATGGGGGGTGGATTCTTCTGATGGACCGGCGTCATAGCCGCTGACGAACGAACTCGACGATTTCCTGAATGGTTGTTTCCAGCAGCGGCGTGTGGCCGAACTGCATCCCCACACATTGAATCTTGTACGTCTCGATGTAATTCTTGGGACGCATCGGTTGGCCGTCGATCATACTGCTGCTGCCTGAGAGCCGTTTGGCAATGCTGGCGACGTCGTATTGGGAAATGTAGCGATCGCAGCAATTGAAAGTCTCGCCGTTGATCGCGTCGGCCTGCAAGAGCAATTCGACGGCTTTGGCAACATCTGCGGCGTGCACTTCTTTGCCGCCGCCTCGGCATGTGACCGGATTTCCCTCGACAATTTCCCGGATCAGGTCAAACCACTTGCTTTGTTCCACTGGGTGTGCCATGCCGTAGATGCCGGTCGGTCGCAGGGCGCAGATCGGGAAATCATGTCCCTGCCCGTAGCTGTGCACGAACTTCTCCACGGCGGCTTTGTGGGCCCCGTAGTGGCTGGCTGGCCAGAGCGGATGCTTTTCGTCCAGCGCCCGATCGTCCAGGATTCTATCGTGCACGGCGCAGCTGGAAATGAACACGAAACGCTTCGTTTGCTGCCGAAACGCCTCGTCAATCAACCTCAACGTGCCCAGCACATTGATTTCCGCGAACTTGACGACGTTGCCCTCGGCGCCTTGGAAAGCGGCACCGGGACGCCAGAGCGCCGCATGAACAACAGCGTCGCAGCCGCTGATGAGCGTGGTCGCATCCGCTGGCTCGCCCAGTTTTCCCGGGATCCACTCGATCTGAGACTGCAGCGATTCCAAGCCCGATCGATCGCTCGAGGGGCGAAACCAGCAGCGCAGCGCATGCCCGGCAACAGCCAGCCGTTGAACGATATAGCGTCCCAAGAAACCGGTGGCACCAGTGACGGCGATTTTCATGGCGAGTTTTCCTATGTTTTACGATGCGTCCGCTCAGATGACGGGTCCAACAGGCTGCATGAGCGTGACAATGCAATCCCGAGTGACGGTGCCAGCTCAAATCACCGAGTTTCCAACCCGGCCATCTCGACGCCGATAACCCAATTCACTGGAACCAGACCACTCGACTTGAGCAGTGCGCCGCGCGGACTCACAATCCGCCGCCGCGATGGAACGTCGGCAGCCGCTTCACACTGCGTGCCCCATACAGCGTCGAGTTGGCACGAATTCGCTTGGCGATATTATATGCATGTATTGGACACGCGTCTCCGCACGCAGTGGCACGACCGTGACTATGCAGTTCCGAGTGACGGTGCCCGTCGTGTTGAACTGAACGCCGAACCACTTTGTTCGACCGAGTCGACTCAACTTGGTATGCTCACGTTCTGGCGCGAACCTCGGCGCGTCGGCTCCGGTGATCGTGGCGATGGCGTTGCCGGCAATCCAATCCGCGCGACAAGCCTCACAGCGCTCGCGTTCCATGAACAATATGAAGATGATCGCGCTGGCGATGCACAATTACCACGACACCTTTCGGGCTTTTCCGGCCGCCTACAATGTGGATGCAGACGGCAAGCCGTTGTTGAGCTGCGCGTCCATATTCTGCCGTTTGTGGAAGCACAGGCGCTGATACGAACAGTTCCACCTGGACGAACCCTGGAACAGCGAACACAATCGTAAACTCATCGCCCAGATGCCCCAGGTTTATCGATCTCCCAACAGCGCCGCGGATCCGGGCAAAACGGTCTACTTGGGTAACGCCGGAAGAAACGGGATCTTCGTCGCCCCCAAGGCTGACCGCCCGCAGCAAGAGACGCCCACGGGAACGGCCATGCGCGAGATCACGGACGGCACTTCCAATACCATCCTGGTCGTCGAGGTGAGTGATCCGGCGGCCGTCATCTGGACCAAACCGGACGATCTGGAGTTCAAGGCGGACAATCCGCTGCAGGGGCTCCGCGGAACGCGGCCCGGAGGATTTCTTGCCGCTCTTTGTGACGGCTCGGTTCACTTTATCAGCATCCAGGTCGATCGGGACACACTCAGAGGCCTTTTTACGAGAAACGGCGGGGAGGTGGTTGGACAATTCTGAGCGTTTGTCGCCGCTTTCACCGCTGATCTTCCTACCGTGGAAGGACCTGACTGAGAGCTTCGTCCAGTCGCGGGTACGCGAAGGTGAACCCGGCGCGAGTGGCGATTTCGGGCACGACCCGCTGCGATGCCAATACAATATCAGCGAATTGGCCGAGCATGAGACGCAGCAGCGGTGTCGGAACAGGTAGCAGCGCCGGGCGATGAAGCAATTTGGCCAGTCGCTCGGTGAATTCGGTATTGGTGACCGGATTGGGCGACGTCGTGTTGACGGGCCCCTGTAGCGTTTCATGCTCCACGAGAAACAGAACCAACTGAACCAAGTCTTCGATGTGAATCCAAGGCATCCATTGTTGCCCATCGCCAAGTCTTCCGCCCAATCCGAACTTGAACGGCAGCAGCATCTTCGACAGTGCGCCACCTTCCGGACCGAGCACCAGGCCGATTCGCGGCAGCACCACGCGGATGCCGGCTTGAGCTGCGGCCAGGGCCGCCGACTCCCAAGCCACACAGACGTCGGCCAGAAAGTCATGCCCCGGCCCGGCCGATTCGTTCAACAGCTCATTACCTCGCGACCCGTAATAGCCGACTGCGGACGCCGAAATCAACAGACGTGGAGGATTTTGCAGCGACGCGATGGCTTTGACCAGGTTACTGGTTCCGATGACGCGACTGGCGAAGATCCGTTTCCGCTTGGATTTGGTCCAACGACCGTCGGCCACCGACTCACCGGCCAGGTGAATCACGACTCCCACGTTGTCAAACGATTGGGCCGGTGGCGGTCCGCTGTCGGGCGCCCAATCGTAAGCGGTCACATCATACCGGCTCAAAGCTCCTCGTCGTTTGGAGCCGTGCCGACTGAGGACAATCGGTCGCTTGAAATGCGGCACCAGGTGACGCCCAATGAAACCGGTTGCTCCCGTAATGAGTGTTCGCATCGCAACGCTCTCCCTGGGTCATCGACCCGAAGTGCTACGAACTCACATTGCTCGGAATATCGGGGACTGACGATCGTTCAGGCCTGGCCAATCCACCGCTGTCACCATTTCACAACAGCCATCACACTGCCTGTGATGGGCATGGCAAGACACGGGGAGATTTTTTGGTTGGCCGACACTTCGTGGCCACGTAGTGTTGGCCACAAACGGACTTATTGTACACGATTTGCACCCCCCGTCGCTGACAAAACGTGGGCAAAATGGCGTCCCAGCCGTTTTCCCCAGCTGTGCGAAAGCATCGCCGGCGGGGGGCACGTCCGCTTGAAATGGGTCGCGTATTCTGGCACGATGCGTTCCGGCCCGATACGGGCATGCGCGATCGAGTCTTCAACGGAGCCGAATGTGATGGTAGACGACCTGTCAGCGTGTCATCAGAGAATCGGCGATCTGTTCCCGGTTGCGGCAACCACCGAAGCCGCAGCGCATTACGGATTGACAGATCAGCAGGTTGAATTCTATCACGCGAAGGGATATCTCGCGGGCGTGCGCATCCTGACAGACCAGCAGGTGGAGGCATTGCGCGAGGAACTGACCCGGTTCTTCCAGCCTGACCATCCCGGTCAGGAACTGTGGTACGAGTATCACTCCAACGAATCGTCGGATCCCGACACGGTCCTGTTTCATGCTCTGGGGGCCTGGCGCATCGGTACCGGTTTTCATGACTTGCTGTGGAACCCGGCCTTCACGATTCCCGCCAGCCAACTCTTGGGTGGAGCCGTCCGTTTCTGGCATGATCAGCTTTTCTGCAAGCCAGCACGGCACGGCGGGGTTGTGGCCTGGCACCAGGACTATTCGTATTGGACACGCACGCAACCGATGCAGCACCTGACCTGTTGGATTGGACTGGATGACAGTTCAATCGAAAATGGCTGCGTGCATTATGTGCCCGGCAGCCACCGTTGGGACCTGTTGGAAATTACCGGCCTGGCTGGCGACATGAACGCGATCCGCAATGTTCTGAGCGACGAGCAGTGGAACGCGTTTTGTGAGCCCGTGGCAGTCGAAGTGAAGAAAGGCGAGTGCACGTTTCACCATCCCCTCACGGTACACGGCTCGTTCGAGAATCGTACCGAAAGGCCTGCGCCGCGCGACGGTCATCAATGCCGTCCGCGACGGCGTCAAGAGTGTGGCTGACGAGCCGCTGCTGACCGGCGTGCCGGTGATTCCTTCCGGTCAACCGCTCGGTGGCCAGTTCTTCCCGCTGCTGTATGAACCACCGGTCGTCAGTCGTTGAACCACGCAGTCGCCTCGATCCGTTTGAGTTCGGCGTCAATGTCGGTTCCCTCGTAGAACGATAACCATCCCACCAGCCGCTCGGTCGTGCCCGGCGCACAGTCTGGGAACTGGGGATCGGAGTGCAGGCATGGACAGCGATCGTTGCCCCAGGGACGCTGGCATGGCTGCCACGCCGTGATGATCCAACGCGTGCCATCGTCATTGCGACACGCCGCATAGGGACGGCGATAAACCTTGTTGTCATTTGTCTGTTGGTTGAATCCCTGTGCCATTTTCAACATCACGCAATTCTGAACCCGCAGCCCGGAAAGCGTGTCTTGAGTGCCATTGGTCAGCTCCAACTCCATTCGTACGCTGGCGGCTCGCGGTTGGATACGAGCGGCGAGTGTGACGTGATTGGGAAACTCTCGTTGCGTGGTCAGACTGCCATCTTCGTTACGCATCCACTCTAGCTCCGGGAGTTCGATTCCCTGTTGATCCCAGATGGTGGGGACATGCGTATGCGCCAGATAGAGCAACTGGTTGCCCTGGGGCGTCGTCATCCAGATCGCCTCCGGGATGTCGAGTACGACGTAGTCGCGCGGTGCCCACGGCGTGAAGACGCTGAATTTTGTTTCACGTTGAGGGCGAATCTCGCCATCCAGAAACCCGATCCGCGGATGACGTCCGCCGGGATAGGGAATCGTCAGCAGTCGGTCACCAGCGTGCTGGTTTGCCGTCGGACGCGTGAGCTGGAAACGCTCGATGGCCGCGTTAATCTGCTGCTCGGCCAATCCCGTGGCAGCGACCATTTCGGCCAGATTGAAGTGGTGGTAGACGAACATGTTCTCCAGCCAATAACGCAGTTCCTCGTCCGTTTCCGGTGTACGGGCGTTGACAAAGGACTTGTGAGTCTTCAGCCTCTGCTGGCGATCACGGATCACCATCTTGGGATCCGTCGGTTCGCTCCCGGCCGGAATGTATTGGGCCAAGTCGCGCAAAGCAATCACGGTGTATTGATGATCCGCCAGATATTGCATGCATTTCTCGAATAACTCCGGAGGCGTGTGGACCCAAGGATGGGCTCGGTCCGGTACGCCATGAAACTGCAGCACGGCAATATTACCCCCCTCCCCTCGCTGAACCGCTTGTTGGAAATCCTCCAGTTTCCATGTTGGCCGCGCATCACCGGCCGTGGGAATCAACAGCGGATGGTCCAGTCCAGGTTGGTACGCCAGTCCACTGCCGGCATCGTACGGCAGTTCCGGTTCAGTCCCGCGACGGGCGAACTTGATACCCGCTTGCCCAAGATCGGAAACGCACCCACATCAAACGCATTTCCGGGAAACGCGAACGTGATGGGCTGTGGAATGCCATGTTCCGCACAGCGGTCATTGATTGCCTGTAGCTTGCGCGGAGTTTGGGAAGACTCGCCTCAGTAACCGCCATATGATCTCGTGTATGGTTACCGATTTCGAATCCGTCACGATGCAACTCCGCAATTTCCTCCCACGTCATGTAGTCCTGTTTGTTGGTCGCGAAGTCAAAGCCCTCGGTGATGAAGAAAGTCGCCTTGAACCCGTGACGTTTCAAAATGGGACGGACGACCGTGAAATGCGATTTTACCGAGTCATCGAAGGTGAGCACAACCAAACGGTTGGGTATCGGCTGCGTGGCTGAAACGCGAAGGCCAGAGCCGAGCAATAGGATCGATGCCACTGCGAGCGTAGTCATTACGTTTGTCGTCCATCGGTTCATGTCGCCCATTGCTCCTTGAAAGGATTGTCAACGTGCCTGGCAGAGGCCGAAATACGCGTCACGAAGTGCGGCGCCGATGGGGCCACTCCGCCACCTCGCCCTGCCGCATGATACCAGTGCCTGACCCGATTGTCCCGTCAGCCGATGGTCAGGCCGGGATGATCCACCCTGGACACAGATGGCACGCCTCAGACTACGAGTTTGTCGCGTGGTCCGAGGTGCGCGACAAGGACGACTGGCGATCCGTGAGGTCTCGGCATGCAGACGCGACGCGAACGGGCAGAAGATCGTTGTCCTGGCTGGTGGCACGCAAGCAGCTTGCGGACGGAGGTTGGAATCCGTGCTGCGCCAACGAACGAAAAGGAAAAAATGTGAGGAGCTGGTACGTCCTGCCGCCGTGCTGGCGCGCCATCTCAGTGTGATCGATGTACATAGGTACAGAGCAAGGCGTCCTTTTCGGCCCATCTGTGTTGCCTATTTCACGTAGATACACACGGATAGCAAGATCGGCAATCCAGGAAGACTTTGCGGGGCATGCGTGTTGAACTTGATTTGACACCGATTACGGTCGATTGGATTTATCGGGCGATAACACATGGGGGGGATATTTCCATGAAAGTACGATTTCTGTCCACAGTCGCGGCGGTTGCCGTCATTTCGTCGGGGTGCAGCACGTGGCTGCTCAGCAAGGTCGCCATACGCGATGATGGGTGGCTATCCGCAGGTGGCCCCGATGGGCTACCCGGGCGGCTACATGTCGGCCGTGCCGCCACAGTTCGATGTGCGCCAAGCGGCATGACCAGCCAAACGAACGGGCGGCCGATGTGCGTCAACTGCGGCGATGGCGGTGCAATCAGTGCAACGCGTGCTGTGCGGGTCAGCAATTGCTGGTGTCACTGTGTGTCGGTGTGGGGTGAGTACCTCTATTTGCGACCACGTAATGCGGAAGTTGCCTACGGCGTGCCGATCGACGGAGCGATCATTCCGCCGCCGGTCAACCCGATTCAAGTCGGCCGCATCGGCATGGTCGATCCCGATTACAGTTCGGGCATTCGCTTCGGCGTCAGCTATGTGCTGGATGGCTGCAGCAGCATCACGGCCCAGTACACGTGGTTGAATCGAGTACCGCGATGATCAAGTCGAGCACCGAGGCACCTTACGTAATTCGTTCACTCGTGTCCCATCCGGGAACACTGACGGCGGCTCAGGATTTCCTCACGGCTCAGCGCCTCGCAGCGCATCCGCTTTGACTGGCTCGACGTCGATTACCGGACGGTCCTGGATTGCAGCTGACAACAGGCATGGTGACGTTTCTGGTGGGTACCCGCTTCGGGACAGTTCAACCAGGACTTCCAGGCCGACTTTATCAACACCGGAACGGAAACGGTTCAGACGGAAATCGATTTCTACGGTGCTGGTCTCCGCGTTGGGGCTGGAAGGCGAACGCTATTCCAACAGTCGTCGGTGGTTGGTCTATGGCAAGACAGCCGCCAGCCTCGTAGCCGGTGAATTCACAGCCGACTATCGCCAGGGCCAGAGCTTCGACCCGATGGTGGTCGATACGACCTGGAAAGCGGACCGCGTTGTTCCGATGCTCGATCTGGAACTGGGTGCCGGCTGGCAAAGTCGCTGCGGCACGTGGCGGATCACGGGTGGCTATGCGTTTAACGCCTGGTACAACACGGTGAAGACCGACGAGTGGATCAAGTCTGTGCAAAGCAACAACTTCGTCGGATTAGGTGACGGCATCACCTTCGACGGTATTGTCCTGCGTTGTGAAGGCCGCTTCTAAAGCGACAGCGGACACGAATCCCCCCCGAATTTTGCTCTTCACTTCCAAGCCGGTCCTTTTGACCGGCTTTTTTTATTGCGTCTCTTAGTGCGGATGATTCACGTAGGGTGAGGCTGTCGCCATATCCGGTTTGCCGTTGGATGCAATCCGTGCTTAATTCCACGGTATGGGGGTGTCACGCTGTTCTTAAAGGTGTACGACACCGCTTCCACGCGGTGTCGTACCGCAGAGGTAGTCCATTTCGACGGACTTGGAAGTCCGTCGTCCATGTGTCCCGGTCCAACCTTCATTCTCAAGCGTGACGAAGCAATCGCATCACCGCATGCCCACTGCTCTGTCTGGGGGGGTATCGTTTAGTACCCATCTTCTGTGGCCTCGATAGCAGTGACCCGGGTGCACTCCTAGTCGAGCGGATTCTCCGTCGTCGACGGCCGTTCTAGTCCCGGGCGGGGGCGCCAAGAAGTGCGCAGCGTGTTTCCGGGAAGGGGTTTTCTGCAGATTCTGCGACCGCATCTTTCGCCACCTCAGCGGCCGCCATATCTGGCCGAAACGGTGAAAAATTCAAAAACCCGACTTATCTAATTGACTTTACTGGCGTTAGAAGATTACCATCACCGTTCAGGTGCCCTAAAGCCCCGCGTTATCCTGGGGTTCCTAGTTTTCCTCGGAGGGGCCTCGTTATTTTCGTTATTTCGTACTGATTTAGGGTCGCGCTGAGCCGCCAGTGATCGGCTTGGATGGCTTGGTGGTCGTCGCACACAACCTTTGCGCAGAGGGCTGGACCGTGTTTATTCGCAACTTAATTGGTCGTGACACGAGTCGTGTTGTGAGTCGCAGAGAACGAACAAAGCAGCGTGTACGTGGAGGCCGTCGAGCCGCGTTTCGTGGCGAGACATGGCCCGCGGACTGCGAGTGGAGTCACTCGAACAACGCATGATGTTGGCCGCCAACATTGAAGTGAGCGGAGACATGCTTCTGCTCACGGACAACGTGGCGGGAGGGAGCGAGAACAATGTAGCCATGGACTTTACGGCGGGGGTCCTGACCATCAGCGACTCGAGTGGTTTGACGGGCCTCGGACCCTTAGGCCTCTTGGTCACGGGGAACAAGTTGACGATCGATGCCGCAGACCTGATTACCTTGGGCATCACCGACATCGTGCTGGACACGGGTGAGGCAGACGACGCCGTCACCATCAAAGGGACTCCCGACAACACGGTTGTGACGACATTCACGGGCGTCACGAGTGTGCGTGGCGGTGACGATGACGACACGATTGTGTTGGGCAAAGTCGCGTCATTGGACGACTTTTTGAGTCCGGTGGATGTCGACGGGGGCAGTGGCGACGACTTTCTGGATGTGCGCGATTTCCTCGGGACTCCGGATACCTTGGTCACGATCACCTCGTCCTCGGTCACGGGGATCGCTCCGGCAGACATCACCTACTTGGCGATTGAGACTCTGACGGTCGATGTGGTTGATGGTGCGCCAGCGAGTATTGCCATCGAGAGCACCTCGGCGGTGACGCAGGTGGTGCTCGACTCCGGAGCGAGTGAAGTCATCACGATCGGTGATGCCGGCGACTTCAGTGGTATTCAGGGCCCCGTCTTCTGAATGACTTCTTTGGAGGTGGCGATGACACGGTCATCTATGATGACTCGGCGTTCGCCGGCGGACGCACCTACACTTTGTCATCCGACGGAAGCCTTTTCGCGACCGGTATTGCCGACATCAACGTCGTGCTGGGTGGAGTGTACGAACGCATCGTTCTCTTGGCGGGATCGGGCGACGACACGGTATCGATCACACCGGGTGCGACAACGACTTTTGAGCTGGACGGCGGCGCCGGCACAGACACGCTGGAGATCGATCTGTCGAGCTCGATCGATCCCACGCTGGAAATCATTCCGACACTCGACGGAGCAGAGGGAGACTTCACGTTCACGGGGGATCTGCCGGTCGCATTTGTCAACTTCGAATCGGTGGACATAACCGGAACGATCGACAATTTGTCGATTCGTGAGGACCTGAGTCCCGATTTCGCGAATGATGGTTCCGCCGACACCATCACCTTGAGCCGCGCTGGAGCGGCGCTCGACGTCGATGTGAACGGCATTCCGCAAATTGGCGTGTCGTTTGCCAGTGTCGGCCAGGTCACGGTCGAGGGATCGGCAGACAGCGATACGCTGGTTGTGGACAACACGGGTGCGCTGATCAATCGTGACATCTTCTTCAACGGCAATGATCCAATCGCTTCGCCTGGCGACAAGCTGGTGATCTCTGGCGATCCGGGCATACCGATCGACCGCGAAACGTACACGGTCGGTGCCACGCAGGACGCTGGCACTGTCGTCCTGGATCCCAACGACAGTGCGGGACCTGGTGCTGTCGGTGCCTTGGATGGCGACGAGCAGGTCATCACGTTCACCGGTCTGGAACCGATTGACACTTCGACACCTGCCGCCGTGTTCGATGTCATTTTGACGGCTGCCGCCGATACGCTCCGCATTCAAGACGGCGGTTTGTTAAGCGGCGTCAATTCCATTGAAGTCGTCGATGTCGATGGCACGTTTGAGACATTTCGGTTCGCCAACAAGTCAATGACTCGGCTGTCCGGCAATTCCGGTGCAGACACGTTCCTCGTCGAATACACGACCGCTGCCGCCGGGCTGGCGACGCTGGAAGCCTATGGTCAATTGGCGCCCGGGATTCCTGGTCCGGCAGACGACAACGCGACAGACAGCTTTACCCTGCACAGCACCGCCCCGATCACAACGTCCTTGTTCGGTCAGGGTGGATCAGACCGCATGCAGGAGCGGGATTTAATCCTGGACGGCCTGAACGGCGTGGTGAACGTTGTCGGTGGCGAATCTGTGGGCGACAATGACTACCTTTCTTTGCAGGACAATGCGGACGTCGGGCCGGACACGGTCACCATCACGGATGCCGCGATTACGGGTGCTGCACCAGCCACGGTCAACTACGACGAGTTCGAGAAGATATTCTTCGAGTCGACCGCCGGCGATGATACCATCGACATTCTTTCCACATCTGCCGAGGCCGAGACGTTTGTCACCGGCAACGGTGGCAGTGACACGATCACGGTCGGCAACCAGACGTCCGAATTTGACGCCGTGTATGATGGCAGCCTGATGGCGATCCTGGGCCCCTTGGCTATCAGCGGCGACTTCAGCGGCATCGACGGTGTCGACACCCTCAACGTGGACGCTTCGGCAGCGGCCAGTCTCGACGGTGCGGCCACGATCCGCAACGCTACCTACGCGTTCGATCTGGCCCCCACCGGTACGACGATCAGTGGTCCGGTCACGGTGCTGGACGGCTTCGCCCCGGCTCCCATCCGTTACTTCTACGATTCGATCGCTCCGTTAGGTCTGGAACCGCGTCTGGAGTACTTGAACGTGCTCGGATCAACGGGTGCGGATGACATAACGGTCGAGGTCACTACGGCGATCGAGGCAACCACAATTGACGCGCGGCAAGGCGAGGATGTAATCACGGTCAACGGCGACGCACTCAGTGCAGCCAACACGTTCTCAGGTGGTGACGACGCGGATCAATTCGCGTTGAATATCACCGCCAGCCTGGGTGACACTTCGTTCGTGGACTTGACGGCGTTGGAGTTTGCCGGCAACGATCCGGCAGCCGATTCCGCGCAGCGTGACCGGTTGGAGATCAACGACGACAGCGGCGCGGCGCGTGATCTGGTGTTCGACTATCTCGACACGCCGGGCGATTTGGATATCAACCCGGGTCCCGCGGGAGGATTGGGTGCGGGTGCCGAGGATGTGCCGGTGATGGTGCGCACGATGGAGACCATCAGCTACAACGGAACGGGTGCGCGTGATAGTGTGGTGATTGAAGGGACATCCGGTGACGACCAGCTGACTGTGGCTCCGCTGGCCGACGATCTGGCCATGGTCTTCCTGGCGGGCAACCCATGGGATGGTCCCTCCGATCCGCAAGCCTTTGCCGATGCGATACCGGGTGTGGGGGGCGGAGGGAGCGGTCCCGACCTGCAGCTGTCCGGCTTGGATTCGGGTGCCGGTTTGGCCGTCAACGATGATGCGGGCACCAATCGGCTGTTCATCTATGCTCTGACTGAAGGGGGACTCAACGACGGCACGGCCAGTGATCCCTTCGGATTTGGAGCGGGCCAGATCCTGCCTGATCCGGGTGTCGGAAATGCCTACGACACGATCGTCATCGACGACATGCAGACGCGGGTCAATGCCTTCATTCCGGTACTTTACGATACCACCGATTTCGTGCAAGCCGATCCGGAGATGGATGCGGCGATCATTTTGAACACGGGTTTCGAGGGGAATCCGCCCGCGGTACCCGGTGTGGACGTGGCCGACGATATCTATCTGACGACCTCCTCCGTCTATCGCCTTGTGGTCAACGCCGGTGATCCAGATCCGGTCACGACAGGCATCGTGCCTCCGGACGGGGATCGCCTGAATGTGGAAAGTACTTCGGAAGAGATCGACATTTACAGCGACAAGTCGACGCCCCCAATTGTCTCGGTCGCTTTCGGCGGCGGTGTGCTGCCGTTCGGATTCAGTTCGATCGAGAATCTGTTTCTCGATGCCAATGGTGGCACCATTAACCTGATTGGCGACAACAACAACACGACTCCACAGCATGACAATTTTGTGGTCGTGGGTCGCAATATTGATGGCGATATTACCGACGGCGGGTATCAGGAAGTGGAACTGTTCATCAACGGCAGTTACCCCATTTGGATTAACAACGTTCAGTTTTTGAACGCGGTTGGTTATGAGGAAACGGACACGCTGGATGTCACACCGTATGCCGATAACACCCCCCGGGGCTGGGGCATCGATGTGCGATTCGACGAAGGCAATCCGATGCAAGTGGATGGCGAGCAGATTGACTTGCTGATCTACAACACAGTGATGTTTAACAACGTCGTTTCGGAAGACATCGTGATTCAGCCGTCGAGTGCGGAGGGAGGTGAACTGCGGGTCACCAACGGCGCGTTTGGAACGCCGATTGTCACGATCAGCTACATGAACAACCTCGACATCATCGTGATCGATGGTGACGGGGGCGAAAGTGATACCGACACGCTCACGTTGCGTGGCACCAACCCCGACAACGTGCTGACGAGCGGCAACGAGATCGTGACGGCGGATTTCTCGGCGGCCGGCGACCTGGCAAATCCGCTGGTGGTCGTCGAGGATGCCGATCCCGTGAATGTGCTCGAACCACTTCTCTACCGAGTGCGCGACATTCAGGGCTTCGACAGCGTCACGATCGACACGCTCGATGGCGATGACACGGTCAGCGTCGTAGGCCGTGATAACGGCAGTGTGGCCGTCAATGTCCTGGGGGCCGAAACGTTGGTGATTCCGGGCACTGCCGATGCGGCGGATGACGTTGCGGTGCTACCGGGGACTTCCGCAGACATGGGATCTCTCGCGGTCCAACGAGCTGGTGCATCCGCCGCGACGTCAGTTCAGTTCGACGGCACGCATTTGATAGTCCTCGACGGTGGCGGCGGCACGGGCACGGACACGGTCCTGGTGCAGGGTACTGGAGGCGACGACGCCGTGGGTCTGGACAGCGATTCCGAAGCCAGTTCCACTGGCATCGAAACCAGTTTTGGTCCCCAAATTGCGGTTCAGAGTCTCGGATCCGACGACAGCGTGTTGTCGCTGATGGGCCATGGCGGTGACGACGCGTTCTCGATCGAACCGATCGTAGACGTGGACGTCAATGTAAATGGCGGCGATCCGACTGCTTCGGACTCCGTGGTGGTCAAGGGGACCACAGACGCCGATGCGTTTACCGTCACGCCGACCGCTGACGACGCCGGCACTGTGGTGGTTAACCTCTTCAACCCCGTGAACCTGATGGGTGTCGAACATGTGACCTTGGATGGACTAGGTGGTGATGATCTCCTGGTGATTGCCACCGATTCGGGTGACAGTGCGATCGAGCTCACTCCCGGCGCAACGGGTGACGCCGGTGATGTCCAGGTCGATTCCTGGTTGCCCATCAGCTTCCAGAATCTGGGGGCCGATGGCATCGTGACCATGCTGGACAATGGTGGTACCGATACGTTCATTTACAACGGCACCGACGGTTCCGACGCGTTCACGGTCGGCAACGGGACGATCTTTCTGGATGCGCGTGTACCGGTTCTCGCGGTGGAGATCGAGCATCTCACGTTGCGCGGCAAGGGGGGTGACGATACCTTCACTGTCCAGGCGCAGTCCGATATGGCCATTCTCGTCGAGGGTGATGAGCCATCGGGTAGCGACACACTCAATTATGCCGCCGGCGACGACTGAAGGTGATCCGATCGTGATCGTGGATCTCGACTCGGATCTGCCAGGCAGTCCTTTCCTGCAGACAATTGCACAAGTCGGTTTCGGTCTCGTGACCCACACGGGTGTCGAGATGGTCAATATGGACGTGGAAGGCGGTGAACTGTACGTATCGGGTACGCGCGGCGAAGACGTGATTTCCTTTACTCCGTTGAGCGAAGATTCGGGCTTGTTGACTGCCAATCACATTGCCACCACCTACAACATCGAAGACGTGCCGGCCAACAAACCGCTCGTGATTACTGGTGGTGGCACGGGTCGTGGTGGCCCAACCGGAGGCGGGTTTGCGGACAAGGTGATTTACCATGGCACCAACGGCGCCGACCTGATTCGAGTGGATGCACCCAATCGTGAAGTGTCGTTGGACGTTCTGGGCTTTGGGTGGCCCGCGGCGGTCGAGGCCTCTTGGCGTGCGATCACGCTGGATGACGGCATGGCGGCATTTGGCACGCCAGGGATCGTGGAAGTGGTTGCCGTGCACGGCAACGATGGCAGTGACACGATTTTTGTCACGCCGGCCGATCCGGTTGGCAACGGCCTGTTTGTCGATGTTAATGGCGGCTCCCCCTTGGCCAGCGACGCGCTGGTCATTACGGACATGGACGGCGGCGGAGATCCGGTGGCTCTGGGCACCGATGTATTCGTCGTGGTGGGCCAGAGTCGCGTGGCCGACGCCGGCAATGTGCTGGTCTTCCAGAACGCTGTGCGTCTGCCCAGTATTTCGTACGAGAATGTGGAAGTCGTCTCGCCCAATGTCGACAGTGGCGGCAACCTGCTGATCCTCGGCCCCGACCTGTACGAGCAGAACGAGTATCGGCAGACAGCGGCCTATCTGGGTTCTGGCGACTCGCTGAACATTCAGAATCTGTCGATCTTCCCCAACGCTATCGAGCATCCGGGCGTGCCTGCCGATCAGGATTACTTCCGCGTGGTGGCCGCCTCGACGGGCATCATGGATTTCCAGGTCTACTTCCACATGTATGCCGGCCTGCTGCCGGCGGACGGTGATTTGCAGATCGACGTTTTGGATGTCAGCGGCAATGTGATCGCGGGCGACGGCGCCTTCGGCAGCCATGACGATACGCCGGACGCGCGCGTGCGGATCCCCGTGGTGGCGGGGCAGACTTACTATCTGCGTGTCTACGGAGCTGACGGCGTCGTGGTGAACGGTTACGATCTGACCGTGACCAATACCCTGCCCCCGTGCCGTACGATATCGAACTTGTGGATCTGCCGGTCGATCCGGACTACGACTGCACGTCGGATCCGCCAGCGATGAACAGCGACACGGGCCGCTCGCACTTCGACAACGTGACGTGTGACGCGTCCCCGGCGATCATCGTGCGGTTGGACGACGGCATCTTCCTGCACGATCTGCCGGGCAACCCGGACGATGACACTCCGGCCGACGAATTGATTGTGATTCCATTTAATCCCGCGTTAAATCCGGAATCGACGGACGCCGGTTATCGTGTCGCCATCTACGTGGAAAGCGAACCGCAGACCGTCATCGGTTACGCTCAGCCAGGCACGGAGGAGGGGGTCTATGTCTTCGAATTTGACGATGCCTTGACCGATGGCAGCCAGTTCATTTCGGCGCGTGTCGAGATGCTGGACCCGGCGAATCCGACGCAGCACGGCTATGGGGGCCGCAGCGAGTCATTGGAGATCGTGGTCGATACGATCGTACCGGAAATCTCCTTGCTCGATGTTGTCGATGAGGATGATTGCCCGTTCGCCTGGGAAGGTGTCACCAATGATCCGACTCCTTCCTTCTACGGATTTGCCGAAGCCGATTCGGTCGATGCGCTTCTATCTGGACATGAATGGAGATGGAGTCGTCCAGGTTGATACGGACTACCTGTTGGGCGAAGCCGTGGCTATTCCCACCGACGGAAATAACCAGTTTCCAGAGGGCTATTTCGAGTTCACCGTGCCGATCAACCTGTTCGACGAGGATTTCGGACTGACCGCCCGATGCGCCGCGGATCGTGTTTGCTACGGCAGAGGACCTGGCCGGCAATGTGAATTTGGGTGATGACCTGGAATTGGCGTACTTCATTGATGCGGTCGGACCGCAGATCACTGATGTCTTCGTCACGAGTGCTCCCGATTACAGCCTGTTCGATCCCAAACCATCCGTCGGCCCTAGCCCGCTGGTTACTCAGATCTCGATTGACGTACAGGACCTGCCCGATCGTCTTGCTCCAGACTTCTTGTATCCAGCTCTGGTCGAGTCGATTGCGGAGTTTCCCGGTCACTATCAGGTGGTCGGCGATGCGAACGGGATTATCCCGATTGAAGATGTGCAGTTTGTCAGTGACGTGGTGGTCGACGGTCAGCCTGCCACGGGCACGATCATCATCACGTTTGTCAATCCGCTTCCCGACGACCGTTTCACATTGACCGTATCCGATGCGCTGATTGATCCGGCCTGCAACCACCTGGACGGCGAATCGAATGCGGACGAGCCTCACGAAGAGGCGGACATCCTGTTCCCCACTGGTGACGGTGTACCGGGCGGCGAGTTCGTGGCTCGCTTTACGATCGACACGCGTCCTGAAGTCGGTGTCTGGGCGGCGGGCAATGTGTGGGTCGACACGAACGGCAACTTCGAGTTCGATCCGCAAAACCACGATTACACCAATCGCGATATCATCTACCAGATGGGTTATACCAGCGACGATGTGTTCGCAGGCAATTTTGTCGAAAGTGACGAAGGCACCGCGGATGGCTTTGACAAGCTGGCCGTTTATGGCCGGGTGGATGGCGTCTGGCGCTGGCTGGTCAACACCGACAACGATGGTGTTCCCAATGTCCAGACGACGGAGCCACTGAATATCAACGGTATGCCGGTGGCGGGCGACTTTGACGGCGACGCGGCCAACGGCGATGAGGTCGGTGTCTTTACGGGCAGTACGTGGTACTTCGATACAAACCACGACTTCCAACTGAACTCGGCCTCCGCCTTAACGACCGCCATGAAAGGCTATGCGGTCGTGGGTGATTTTGATAACGACGGGTTTGATGACCTGGCGACCTACACCGACGATGTCTTCAGCATTGATCTGGCCAATGGCGTGTTGCGTGGTTGGGACGGCGTGGCCGATGAGGTCTTCCACTTTGGCTATATCGGCGTGCGGGCACGTCCCGTGTCGGCTGACATGGACATGGACGGCTTCGATGACCTCGGACTCTGGCTGCCCGATCGGTCTGGAGTGCTGCCTCGTTCGGCTGGTGAGTGGCAGTTCCTCATCTCCAATGGCGCGTCGCTGTTGGATCGCATCGAAGTGGATGCCATTAACGGCGAAGACATGATCCCGTACACGCCGGTGCCGTTTGGACCCGACATGTTTGCTCAATTCGGTGATGACTATGCACTGCCGGTTGTGGGAAACTTCGATCCACCTGTTGCTGGTGGGACCGGTGGCAGTGACCCGATCGGGAACCTGCATACGAATCTGGATCAACCGCTCGACGTGAACGCGGACGGCGTGGTGTCCCCGATCGATGCCTTGTTGATCGTCAATCTGCTCAACCGCAACGGTGCCGGACGTCTGGAGGGCTATGCCGCTTCGCAGCCTTACACGGACGTGAATATGGATGGTTACCTCTCTCCGCTGGACGCGTTGATGGTGGTCAATCAACTCAACGCGAGCAGCGCGGGGGAAGGTGAAGCCGAAGGCGAGTTTTCGTTCTCGACGAATGGTGCGAGCGATTTAATCTCAGCGACCACACCCCCCAGGAGCGAACTCGAGTTAAGTGGATTGCTGGTGCTCAGCAATGAACCCCTCACGACGGTTGTCACGGACGGTGTTTCGTCAACTCCGTCGAGTCGGGCGAGCGACCCGCCGGCGTCCTATGTGCCGGTTCCCGCGGCGGCTGGTGGACACCAACTGTTGGACAGCGAGGCGGTGCGGGAATTGATCGAATCGATCGGCGGCGACGAGCTCTTAGAGACGTTGCCTTTGGACGAGCTGCTTGACGAACTGGCCGTACTGATCAACAGCGACACGGCAGACGGGGCGGACGACGTCTTTCGGCAGATCGGCGACGCCTGACTCTGTTCGCAGGCAAAACAGGCACGCGGTGGCCTCCGTGGCTGCCGCGTGCTGGCATTCACGCGGGTTTCTGCCCTCGGGCAGCGCCGACGTTTCATCACGTTGCTGCGCGGCTCACGATGACGTGGCCGGCCTGAATTTTTCTGGCACGGCACCGCCCGGATCGCTCTGGTAGTTGGCGAGAGGTGTGCGGTACAATGCGCTCGCTTGGCGGAGTTCTGATGACGACGCGGTGCCGGCGCAAGGCCCGCTGGCGGGCGGTAGCAACGGAGGCAAGCGACACGTGAAATACCGCATTCTTGGTAAGACGGGTGTACAGGTATCGGCTCTCGGATTCGGAGCCATGCGGCTGCCTGTGCGAGGTGATCAGGGACTGGTTGATGAACCGGTTGCGATCCAGATGCTGCGCAGTGCGATCGACCGCGGGGTGAATTACATCGACACCGCGTATGTCTACCATGACGGACAGAGTGAGATGGTGGTGGGCAAAGCGCTGCAAGACGGATACCGATCAAGAGTTCATCTGGCCACCAAGTCACCTGTCTGGCTGGTTCAGAAACAGCAGGACTTTGATCGGTTTCTGGACGAACAGTTGTCCCGTTTGCAGACCGAACACATCGACTACTATCTGTTGCATTGCCTGCAGAAAAAGAGCTGGGAGGCGATGCAAGCGCTCAATGTCCTCGATTGGGCGCAGCGAGCTCAACGCGACGGGCGAATAGGTCGCTTTGGATTCTCGTTTCACGACAGTCTGGACGTCTTTCGGGAGATCGTCGACGCCCACGACTGGGACGTTTGCCAGATCCAGTACAACCTGGTCTGTGAAAACGTACAGGCAGGCACGGAAGGGCTGCGGTACGCCGCTCAAAAAGAGCTTGGCGTCATTGTCATGGAGCCGCTCTTCGGAGGCGCGCTGGCGAATCCTCCGCAGTCGGTCTGGGAAATCTGGCAGGAGAGCGGATCCAAGCCGGCAGACGTCGCACTCCGCTGGTTGTGGGACCGCCCGGAGATCTCGCTGGTCTTGAGTGGCATGTCCACGCCACGTCAGGTGGAAGAGAATATTGAAAGCGCCTGTCGCTCCGGTGTCGATTGGCTGGATCAGCAGGAACGGGAGTTGATTCGACGGGTCCAGGAGAAATACCAGCTGCTCTCCCCGATTCCCTGCACCCAATGCGGGTATTGCCTGCCTTGTCCGCAGGGTGTGAACATTCCCGTCAACCTGCAGCTTTACAACGATGCGACGGTATTCAAAGGAAACAGTGCCCTGCTCTGTCGCAACCTATACCACAGCTTGCCTGAGTCGGAACGAGCCGCGGCGTGCGAGACTTGCGGCACGTGCGAGGAAGCCTGTCCACAAGGAATCGAAATCGGGCAACTGTTGGCGCAAGTGAGCCGGCACTTTGAATGATTCGGCCGCCACAAAAAAGCGGGTGCCGCGCCAAGGCGCGACACCCGTCGGGATTGCATCACGTCTGTTGTCGAGTCGCCCGCGCGTGGCTCACTGCAGATCTTCAAAACGGCATTGGGAGTGCGTGACCATGGCTTTTCCTTCCAGGTAAGTCACGCCGGAGACGCCACGGAAGCAACTCAAAACGTCCATTACTTCATGAACTTGCTGGGGGATATTCCCCATCGGGCCGCCGCCCGGCTGCACGTTGGTACCGACCGCCATACTCAAGGCGAAACCGTAGTCCACCCAGGGCGAAATGGCAGTCATGCAGGCGGGCAAATTCGAGCTGATAAGCTGCGGCCAGCGGCCGATTCGTGTTGGCCAGCGGACCGGCACCTTGCAGCGGCGTGTCGGCCAACAAACGTGCGGTAAACCGCGGCAGCAAGGAAGCCGCCATGACTTCGTTCGACAGCCCGGCATTGGGGGCGACTTGAGCGTCCAGCCCGCTCTCTTGCGGCAAGGCATAGTAATATATCGTGCCGCCGGACACGTCTTTTGTCGCCGGTTGGGCCAGCTTGATGGGCGGGATCGGGTTGGGGAACATGTCTCGCAATTCCCCCGTCGAAGCCTCGTGCAGCTTGTCTAATGCCTGTTGGACGATCTCAAAATACTCGCTGAATGCCGCCTTCACCAGGCTGGCGTCGCTCACGCCAGTTACGAGGGCGAATTCGATCATCGGCAGATCACCGTCTGCGGGGGGCATCTCCGCGTGCCACGCGGCGCTCCCTGACTTGGCGTCCAGCACCAGAGCGCTTTGGCCATCGGCGAAGGCCGGTGCCAGTTTTTCTCGCGTCACCGTGCCGATCCGTTGGATCAAGGGGAGGAAATCTATCTTGAGTTTCTGGTACGCCGCCAGCTGATCTTCGTCCATCTGCTGCAGCCCAATCTGCTCGCCATAGTAAGCCAGACGCGAGAGGAACTTCGCCAGGTCGTCATAGGTCTGCGGATTCGGCTTTCCGCGGGCCGCGTAAAAGCCAATCGGATCGCCCCCCACGTGAGTCAGGATCGTAAGATTCTGCGAGGCGTCCAGAGCGAACTGGCTGGACCAGTTGTACCCAAAACTTTCGTAGCCTTCCGGAGTCAGGTAGTTGAATCCGCTATAGGCGCCAGGCTCCGGGGCCTTCTGCTTCACGTACGCCGCAAACCGCTCCACGTCCGCAATCAACTCTTGTGCCAACTGGGGTGTGCCGGCCATCATCATGGGTGCCATTTGCCGGGCCATCGTCACCAATTGGTCCATCTGTCGATCGATCGCGCCCACGCGTTTCAGAAAGTCACCGTTGACATACGTTACTTCCGTGATCGGCTTGTCGGCGGCCGTGCGGAGTGGAGCCATTTCTTCGCGGTCGTACAACAGCGATCCCTGGCCAAGTGATCCCAGATGTTTGTTGTCGGACCCGATCGACACCAGCAGATAGCTGTCGCGCACGCCAATTGAGACTACCAGCGTCATGGCGCTGACTTTCTCCACCATCTTCTGCAACTGCTGCTGATCGATCCCCTGTGCATCCTGCAGGACCTGGGACCAGGGGATCAGGGTACCGTCCAGCCGGAACGTCAGGAAATCACCACCGCCAATCTGCTCGCGGGAAAAACGCGGCTGCAACGCCGGCTGTTGAGCGAGTACACCGTTAACGAGTGCCTCCAAACGCTTCAGCTGGTCCTGGGCTCGCTGTACGTTGCTCAGCTTCATGCCTTTCAACAAGGTCGGGATCTTCAACTGGGCGGCCTTCTGATCCAACACCTCGAGCACTTTGCGGACCTGGTACTCCTGCATGTTCTGAAAATCGCCGGCACTCAAGGCCTCCATTTGGCCGGCGCTGGACGGCCGCATTGATATCGCTGAGCAGATCGATTGCGTCAGCGAAGCTGCTGTCACCGTATATGAAGACTTCGTGAGAGATCGCGTCCTTCAACAAATCCAGAAGTTGCTGGTTGGCGGGATCTGCCAGCATCTGTTTGAACATGGCCACCTGCGGATTCTGTGGGTTTTCCCATTGGGCCATGGCCATGGCCCAGCCGAATTGCACGCTCGGTATTGCCTGCAATTTGGCCATCGCTTTGCTGGCCGCAACCTTGTCGAAGATCTCGCGCATCCGCATCCCTGCCACGTAGAAAGACGCGTCGGAGGGGACATACTTCAGCGACGTGTCGTCCTTCAAAGGATCTGCGGAAACCGCCTGCGGTACGCAAAGTGGTACACAGACTGCCAACACGGTGATCGCCGCGATGCGCCGCGGCCAACGAGGTGAAACGAAACGGGACATCTTTCTCTCCCACTGCTAAAATGCTAGACAACGCGATTGAAACGTGCGGCTTCCCGCACACGTCTACCCCGACAGGAGCGACTTGGTTTCAGACGGAGATCGACATAGGCGTCATGGCCCCATATTGTTGGATGGCTGACGCAGGTTGTAAAGGTGCCCACCATGTTGCCCGCTGTTCGTACCAGCCGGACAGATCGCGCAGGTCGCCTTAACAACTCAGACTGCAACACACACGGTCCATGTGACCAGTAAAACCGTATTCTGGTGGCTCGTTTACCTTCGGAGAGGGTTGGGAATTCACATCCGGCGCGGATTGGCGAAACATCAGGCTTTTGCGGCGTAAGATCCCCTTGGCAGGGCGGGAAGGCTTGCACTTTGAGTCAAGAAGATGTGCGGACACGGATGTTGCGGAACCAAACAGTCTCACTGTGATTCTGGAGACCAAGATAGCCCGTGATCAGTCTTTGCCCCAATTCCGCAAATTCACTGGCCGAGGTCTGAATCACGACACGACCGTTGTGAGCAACCCGGTAGTGGGTCCCGCGGCAGTCAATTTCCAGCGTATTCCACTGTCTGGCAGGCCGGGCGGTGCCCGGTCTGGCGGCCACGATTGCATATAGACTGCCGGCGAACTGGTAGGGCTTGAGTTCCGCATAGCGGGGTGCGGCATCGTCCAGGATCTGTACTTCGATGCCGGCTCCGGCACCGTGGTGCCGGCCATCCCGGGGAACACGCACGTAGACTCCCGAATTGCCGCCGTCTTTCAGCCTGTACTCGAGACGCAGATTGAAATCGCCGAACAGTTCTTCACTCCTCAGCCAGGGGCCTGCGGCACCCGTGCAAACAAGCGTTCCGTCGCGCACGTCCCAGCATTTTGCTGCCTGGTCACCCGCTCCCACCCAGCCTTGTAGATCGTGTCCATTGAACAAGGGCCGATGGCTCAGTTCCGTGATCACGATTTCTTTGAAGACGACCGACGAGCGACTGTCACCGCATGCGGCCAGTGCCAACAAGCCTGCGGTTTGTTTGATACAGTCGAACGCTTTGCACCAAGCGGTTGTCCCGGAAAACCGACGCCCGGTTTGCCACGCATTCAACGCGCAATTGGTGCCACACATTCGGATCGTCGTCACGGACCCGACGGCCTCGGCGCCAACCGACGCGGCCTCCGCGAGGTCGTGTCTGCGCAGAGTTAACTGCAATCCAGATAGCTGCCGTGAATCTGCCTGAAGCTGACTGCGCAAACGCAGAGCCGGTTGAATTGGCCCCGAGCCGACCGTGCGGTACATCAACTCCACGACAAAATCGTCAAAATCAAATTCGGTGTAAACCAGGCTGGATCCTCCCCGCAGTTCCACCTGCTGGCCGTCGAAGGCGCCCTGGCCCGCGGACAACAACCAGCCGACATGCGGAAAGCTGAAACTCGGGCTCGCTGGCAATCGCGGCGCTTCGCCCTGCGCACGGGCGGGAGACAGGACCAGTGCCAGACATGACAACAGTGCAACCGACCAGCGGCCACGGCCTACGGGGCGCATCGCGATTTGGTTTTTGGTTGCCATGCCAAAGATGGGGCCGAGTGCTGATCTGCTCAATGCTGTTTACCGTCGGGGGAGCAGCGGAGGACCATCGTGACTTCATTACCTGAGGCGTTGAATTGTACGTCATCCATGAAATGCTTCATCAGCACCAGACCCCGCCCCTCGCGGTGCTCGAGCGTCTCGGCGCTGTGCCTTACCGGGACCCCTGTCGTGTCGAAGCCTTCTCCCTCGTCTCGCACCACAAAGGTGGCTTCGTCCCGAGAGATACTCACGTGCACCCATGCCACCCGATCGGAATAAGGAGCAGTCTTGCGACGGGATTCGACCACCTGTGAAATGTGACCCTGCCGCAGCTGGCTCCGTGCCTCCTGGACCTGTTCGGAATCCATTTCCAGGTTCCCGGCCAGCACCGCGTTGAGCATCGCTTCCTCTAACGCAATGCCCGCATGCATTCGTCCGTTGGCGTCGCAGCAATGGACTCCCGACAAAACCTGTTGAACCAGGTCCACCAGCGGCGGGATCAGTGTGGGGTCATTGTCTAACGCGAAGTTGTACTGGGTGTTTTCCAGACAATTGATCAAGCGTGAGTAGCTGCGGTCGGCGCGCAACAGCGCTAACACCTGTTCCACCGTCTCCCACAGTTTCTCGCTCAAGACGGGTTTGGGGACGTAGCTCGTGGCACCTCGTTCCAACGCTTCCACCGCGAGCGTCTCGCTGCCGTGCCCCGTAATCAGAATCACAGGAACTTTTGGGAATTCGACTCGTATCCGACTGACCAGTTCCATGCCGTCCATTTCCGGCATCATCATGTCCGTAATGACCACGTCGGGAACGGACATTTGCATCATCTCCAGTGCTGTCACTCCGTTGTCGGCGAACTCGACGAGCCAGTCTAGTTCTTTCGGGAGCAAGCCACCCACCAGCCGGCGGTCCACCTCAGAATCATCTACGATTAGGACGACTGGCATTGTCTCATCCTCCGAGTGCGACCATTCGGAGTCGCTGACAGGTCGATCGTTGTTGGCAGTCCACGTGGTGTCGTCCGAATACTGGGGCGGGGCACCGCCCCACCGACACCATGCCCCCCGCAGATAGAACTAGCGGGCTGCGCGCTTGAAGATACCATGCCGGACGCCACTTTGCCACCGTTCCGCCAGCCGGGACCTCTGAATTTGCCAGACATAATGCCATCGTGCGGGTGGACGTTTGTCGTGCCCTCATCAGGTCTCAAGCGTGACAAGGCACTACAGGCGGCCGGAGGGGAAATCGGGTTCGTGGCTGCCCCGCGCGGGATTGAGCGACACGAGCGTGGCTTCCAACAAAGACTCCCAGGTTGTGCCAGCATCAGGTGTCCATGCCAGAGCAAGGTGGATTCTTTCTGAGTCTTGCTCCGCATATGTGGCTCGGGCCTGCTTCCGCTGGCCATCCGCTGCAGTCAAGTAGCCCTCAAAGACAAGCGTTTCTTCCTCCGATTCGCTCCCCTGCAAATGGAGGACGTTTCCCCGTTCATCCAGCCACAGTTGTTTCCAGTTCTGAATTTCCGGTTCGTAGTAGGCGAAGATCGTCCAAGTATCGGATCGACTGCTGTCGACACACTCACCACGCAGTGCATATCCGCCACCGGCTGCGGTCAACTGCATGGTCCCCACGCGCTGTTCGCGGTCACCGAGCATGTTCCATCGGCCAAGCAGAAAATCCAAGCGACGAAAGATGTTTCGCAGCGAGACAGGCTTGAGAAACTCTGCCAGACGATGGAATTCGGGATCGTCCACGAGGCTCTGCAGATCGGGATCCTCGCTGATGGACGTTCGTGTTCGGTAGCCGGCATCGGCGGCTTCAGCCAGATAGCTCAAGGCAAGCCGGTTCTCGCCTTGTAACGCGTAAACGCAGGCGATGTTGTACAACGCCCAACAGCGGTAATCCCCTTCGAACTTGCAGAGGTGCATGAAAGAGGCCAGTGCCTGCTCGTACTGACCCGCCTGATGCTGCGAATAGGCCAATCGGACCCATGCTTGAACACTCTTCGGGTCGTCGTCCACAATTTTCGCCTGGGCCTCCGACGCCACTGCCCAGTCATGCTTCCGAAAAGCATCGTCCGCCGTTTCGCGGATCGATTTGATTTCTTGCGACGAAAGGGGTCGATTTTCGGAGCCAAATTCCGTTTGCGTGGTGGCGAAATGCCCATAAACCCGGAAGCCAACGAAAATCAACAGTGCTGCCAGGAGCAAACCGTGGAAAACACGCGACATCCAGCGAGACGGC
The DNA here is from genome assembly GCA_963700575.1 of uncultured Planctomycetota bacterium. GTDB lineage: Bacteria > Planctomycetota > Planctomycetia > Pirellulales > Pirellulaceae > JAJRVM01. Next base: position 84,961 of record CAVOYC010000031.1, read on the forward strand.
GTTGGCAAAGACGTGTCAGGCATCACTTCTTATCGACCTTTTCTCACCGCGGCCAACCACGGTGCGGGCTCCGCATGAAAGAGCATCAGCGGCGTTAAAGGTCGCCCGAACACAATCTCTGGAGGCGACCCAAGCGGCCTGTAGAAAAGCGGTCCGTTGAAAGTTATCACGGCTACCGTCTCGACCAACGCCAGATCAAACCTGGTCAACTCTTCGGCCGATGGCAGCGAATTCACCGGATATTGACACGTGTTGCGGTGCAGACGCGCAGGCGGCAGGCCGCCGGTCCACAAGCGACGGCCCGCTGTCGCTCAATCGTACCGGCACATCTCGCGTCGGACAACCGATTTGGTCTCCGCCGGCCGCTGCTCGGGGGGCTGGATCCGCAGCCTCTCTGACGTGGCCTCGCGTGCGTTGTCGCTGCCTGCGGGCCGCGGTTCGAGCCCCCCTCCCCAGAGCGGACTGCCCCCCGGACTCTACCACCTGAGTTGCGTCAGCCGTGTATTGTTAGGAAAAAACGGGTGTTTGAGGTGACTGCGTTCTCTCTGTCAATTAATTCGGATTTGACGAAAGTTCTGGTTATATGGTGTCCGATAAAGTCGCTACAGGGAGGCACCGTATGGTGTCGGGGCTTCCGCCCAAGCGCAACGATTAAGGAACGCTTTGATGAACGTCAGTCTCCGATGGCACGGTGGATTGCTCGCCATTTTCATGGGGATCACTTGGTTGACCGGGAGCGGCGCACAGGTAGCGACCGCCCAGACATTGCGGAATAATCCGCTGCGGCCGGCACAACCGCGTGTGATGGAGGAGTCCTCGAGCGTGCAACAAGCCAGCGCAACCGAGCCCGTTCGTGCGCCAGTGCGCGGGGACACGCTGGACCGCACCCGACCGGCGCCTCGACGCTCGTTCAGCCAAGGTGTCTACCGAACTGCTTCCTATGGCAGTCGATCGACGCCCCGGACCGCGGCAGGCTTCGTACCGCGGCACGCCTTAGTGTCGCAGACTGAGTTTCCCATGGAAGCGATTGCCGAGCCGATTCCGATGGCGGAACCGGGCGACATGATGCTGGGAGATCTGCCGGCCGAAGGTGAGATCATGGATTCTGGCTGCTGCGGCGACGTACAGGCAGATTGTGGTGGTTGTGGTAATTGCGGTGATTGCGGTGGCTGTGGCGGCTGCGGGCACTGCAATGGATGCCTCATCCCCTGTCCTCGGCTGAGTTTTGACAACTTTGAATTTTTTGCGGGTGTTCAGGGCTTCACGGGGCCCTTGAACCGGGGAGAAACGGGTAGTTTTGGGTTTCACTACGGTGCCAACTGGGCCGTGCCGGTGCCCTGTCTGTTGAATCAGCCGATCGGTTTGCAGCTGGGCTACCGTGGCATCAGCAGCAACTATTCGGGAGCCTCCTTTAGCGAAGATTCACGCAATCAGTCCTTCGTTACTGCCGGACTGTTCCGCCGCGTAGACTGGGGACTTCAAGGTGGCGTGGTCGTGGACATGCTATCCGACGACTGGTATTACGACACGCTTGAATTGACGCAGATACGCGGTGAACTGAGCTGGGTCTATCCGCAGTGCCATGAACTCGGATTCTGGTTCTCGACTGGCACGAAGACCAGCGAGGTAGAATCGGCTGTGATGGTCAATGGGCAGCGGCAGTCGATCATTGAAACGTACGAGGCAACCGATCTGATGGCCTTTTTCTATCGACGCCGGTTTGAAGCGATTGGCGGTGGCTATGGTCGGGTATTCGCTGGCTTTACGGGCAGCAGTGAAGGGTTGATCGGTGCCGACTTCAAACTGCCGCTGACCGCGAGCCTGGCTTTACAGAGCGAATTCACCTACCTGATCCCCAAGGATGGAAATAACCGCATCGCCCATCTCGAGGAAGCGTGGAATGTGGGCATCACGTTAGTCTGGTATCCCGGCTGCAGGAAAGCTACCGGCGTCGATTACTTCCGCCCACTCTTCGATGTCGCTGACAACGGCGACATGATAGTGCGACCGATTCAGAACTAGTCCGCTCCTGGCCACACTTTCACGACGATGGCCAAAGAACGCGGTGCCAAGGGCGCCGCGTTTTTTTTCGGTTTCAGCAGCAATAACGCCCCCGTCACGTAGCGCCGACGTGCCGTATCTGTGACGTGACCTGCGGGCACTGTGCGTGGGGCTGAAAACGCGATCCTCGAAGTGCGCCACGTGCCTGAGAGTGCCAGTCGGATGCAACCGCAATACGCTAAGGATCGGCGCAGCAATAACGGGCAGATTTCTTCTTACCCCTCGCGTTTGTCCTCTCCCCCGCTATGCGCTTCGCGGCGGGGGAAGAGACAATACGACAGTGATTGCAGCGTCGATCCCAACGCGGCCGATGGCCGCAACCAAAACGTAGCTCGGGATCATATCCCGAGCATGGACGGGATGAGATCCCGTCCTACAATCATGTGCGCATGTTGCCGAGTAAGACTCTAACTTATTACCAGACAATGACTTCACAGTATTTGGCTGATGCGTTATAATCACGGAATCAAGTGGATTTTGGCATTTTACTGGGACAACCTGGCGCATGAGTGAATCAGAGCGGAACGAAGATCAGAGTCGACGCGGTCATTGGAGTTCTTTGGCGAATTTGCTCGGTGCTCCCGTGCCGCCGGAAGCGGATGACTCTGCGGCGGATGGCCCCGGCGAGACTACTCCAGCTTCCGATTCTGCAGAGTCACCCGGGGATCCGGGGGCTAAGGCGGCAGAGGATGGTGTACAGCGAGACCCAGTTTCCGGTCTGCCCGTTGCGGATGCACCTGGCAGCCCTGAGCCGCGAAGGTCGAAGCGACCGCCGCCAAGGCGACCACCGAGCGACTGGTTTGGCTTAGCTCAGCCAATTTGGAATCCCTGTCCCCGAACCGCCACCCGTTGCGGCGAAAGTGCCAGACGCCGAGCAGGACGCCGTGGGCCAACAAGAGACAGGTTCGAAAGTGGAGCTGGAGCCCGGCGAGGGGACGGACAGGGAGTCTGTATTCGCAGCCGATGAAGTCGTGGCGCTCTCGGACGCAGAGGATGATGAGCCGTTCGAGAAGGTGGAATTCGGTGCGAAAGAACCTATCGACGAGCTCGAGTTGCAGGTCGCTTATGAACTGGAACTGGTGGATGTCAACAACATCGACTTTGGCGATGACGATGCACAAGACGATGCACAAGACGATGCACAAGACGATGCACAAGCAGAGCCGTCGGTAGCCATGGACAACGAAGACCGAGGTGACGGGGCCGAGACCGAGGAGGGCCCCGTGAGCGAACGTCCTGTGCGGCGGCGTAGACGGCGAGGGCGTCGCAGAAGCTCTGCTTCCGAGCGAAGTGAAGCCGGTGCGGAAGTGGATGGACCCGACGCGCGAGAGGTATCCGACGAAGCGGCGGAGTCGAGCGATGAAGAGACTGAATTGATGGCGGGTGAGGACGCGCCGGTCGACGCGGACGAGCCGTCCAGCGAATCGCGGGGCCGCCGACCTCGTCGCCGTCGCCGCCGGCCCGCGCGTCGAGACGAGCGATCCGCGACGCGCGCTGGCGATCACGAGCAGTCAAGTTCCAAAACAGACGACGACACGCAATTGGACGACGACGATGAATCGGACGAATCGGGATCGCCTGAATCGTCAAGCGCGGATCGGGCGAAACATCGTAAGATTCCAACCTGGGAAGAAGCGATATCGGTGATCGTGTCGCATAACGTCGAGTCGCGATCCCGTAACGGCGGGTCGAAAGGCAAGCCCCGCGGATCTCGCCGGCGACGCGGATAACGGGCTCGAAAGTGCCACGCCGGGCGTTGATGCCGACCTGCGGGCGGTGGCACCTGTGCGAGGCGCAGTGCCGCCGCTCACGAAGAGCTACCTTCGGCCCATTCCCGCGTGACCTGCTCCGCTAGGGTCTTTGGTGGCGCCACATAGGTAGCCGGAAGTCACCTCTCGATCGGGACAAGCCCAACGGTGGACCTCCGGGTAACAACAAGGCCTGCAGTCCCGGTTATTGGATGGCAATCGTCTCCTGCAGGGGTCGCAGAATGTGGTCGGCAATGTGGTTTTCGATCAGTTGCCGGCACACGTCGGCCAGTTGACGCATGGCCGTCACATAGGACTCGCCTGCCTCCAAGCTGCCGTAGCGCCGAGCTGTCAGATAAACGCTCAGTTGCTCTTCCGGATATTCGCCGGTCCGGACATGGTAAGCGCTGGTCCGCGCCTCGAAGCTCAATCGACATTGGACACGGCAGTCGTCGTCCAACGCAATGTGAAACGACGGTTCGTTTCCCACTACCGATGCGCCGGGGAGTTCCGCCATTCGCTCAAAGGCCGGGATGACCCCCAAGGCTTCCATCAGCAATTGGTTATGATTGCCCCGGTAGGTGAAGTCGAATCCGAACATCACATTGAGCGATTCGCAGTCCAAAGGACTCACGGTCAGGGCGTAAGGGGCGATATCGAGCACGCATTCGTGCTGTTGAAAGGCCTCTTGGATCGTCGGCGGATTCACGTGGCCCGAGCAGATCCGACGCGCCTCGACACTGGTCCAGCGATACGCCCCACGCTGCTTTTCTTCCTCCAGCACGAATTCCCCGCGTTCGCGGGAATAAAAATTGCGCATTCTCGGGTACTGTCGCTGAATCTGCTCAAAATAATGCAAGACGCTCTCGCGACTCTGCGGCAGGTCCATTTCGGTGTTCAGATTCATATTGACGTAATAGTCATCACTCAGCGTGTCATAACGACACATGGGTGTGGCTCCTTATCTCGAACGGGAGATCGGCGTCCAGTCGTGACCAGGGCAGGCCCTCAGGTTCATGTTTGCCGCAACTTGGTGTAGGGACACAATACCGCGACCGGCTCGCGCAGGCCAGCGAACAACCAAGGTCACCTGTGCCCGTCGAGTAGCCGCAGACGCCCTGTTTGTCCGATCCGCCGTGTCTTGCCCTATCGACTCGAAACCGTGACCGGCATGCACGGACCATTCCCTGGCGAACGGCAGTCTCTACGGGGCCGACAGCCCGACGGCCTTTCAGTATAGATCGCCCCTGTTCAGGCTGTCAAAGAGGGCATAGGAGGGGGGCATCTGACGGCTTGTGCACATCTCGCAAGGGGGTGCTAGTTCCCCGCTGCAATGCCTATTTCGCTCGGCGACACAACACGGTAGCCTGAGTCAAAGTTGCTGAGCGGATTCTTGGTGCGAGGGACGGGAAGAGGTGCGGGGTAACTTGAAGAGCGATGGCCATGATGCCAGGTGAGGAATCGACATGAGAAGAGACGAGATCGCGGTGTCGGGTGAGCGTGCCGTCGCGTTTCCCAGTGATTTGGATTGGATGGCTGCCGTGTGGCGCAACGGTCAATTGAAGCGTCTGGCCTTCGGATATCACTCGGCCCACCAAGCGCTCGATAGCGTGGACGCCGACCCCGCGTCACAGACACCGACAACCAGCGCCATGGACGACGTGATTGCCCGGTTGCAGAGATTCGCCGGCGGCGAGCCTGTAGATTTCCTCGATGTGCCATTGGACTTGGGGGATCGCACGCCGTTTCAACGAGCGGTATTGAAACGATGTCGGCAGATTCCGTTTGGCCATGTGATGACGTACGGTCAGTTGGCGGCCAGGGCGGGCTATCCTCGCTCGGCCCGTGCGGTGGGAAACGTGATGTCCACCAATCGGATTCCGTTGATCATTCCCTGTCACCGCGTCGTGGGCGCCGCAGGCGCGTTGGGGGGCTTCTCCGCACCGGACGGCGTGGATATGAAACGCCGTCTGCTGCAAATGGAGGGGGCGCCGCGAGCCAGACAAAGACGGCCAGGTTTGCCGGTCTAGAGTCCCTCAACCGTCAACCCTCAGCTCTCACCGGCAGAGCATTTGACGCTCGACTTTCCTCTGCCGTGTTGGGGTTTCGGACGACAAGTCTGGTGACCCCACGATATGGATTCCGACAGATATTCAACGACGACGGCAGAATAAATTGTCAGCAAATCAGTTCGATCGGATAATTGATGTTACGCGCGGCTGCGCAATGATGCGACTCGAGCCGGTCCCGGCGACCGAATTGCCGCAGAGCTGCCAACGGCTGTTATCCATCGCGGGTGTCGAGATGTGTGGTGTTCCGTAAATGTGAAATGGATGGAGAAGGGACGTGCTCGTGTTCGAAAAGACCCGTCGAATTGTCGAGTTGGTGATCGTTATCGGGGTCGTTTCTTGCAGCGCCGTCGACGCACGAGCTGCGATACTCTACGCGTTAGCCGATTTCGATGAGGACACCGGCAGGCTCTATACGATCGACACGGACGATGGCAGTACGTCCCTGGTTGGCGTCACTACGGTGGCCAAAGGCTATGGCCTTGCCGATTACAATGGCCGCTTGTTTTCGTACGACCAGCAGCGAGGGGTGATTGTTGAGATCAATCCGACCACTGGAGGTGAGATAAGAAACCAGAGTTTTGGCCCGGATACGATCGGTGAGGGGGGCATTGCCATTGATAGTTCCGGGATGGGTTATGTGGCTGATTCGCGTCTTTACAGTTTTGTCTTGGGGGCTGCCGGCAACACGGACATAGGTGAACTGTCGGATCGCATGGATGGGCTCGATTTCCAGCCGGCGACGGATGTGTTGTATGGTTTGAGCCAGGCTTCCTCGCCGGGCGTTGGCGGCTCCCTCTTCACGATCAACTTGACCACTGCGACAACGACCGAAGTGGGAGCGTCGGGTATTACGACGCAGGGAGGTCTGGCCGGTTTGACGTTCGATGAGGCGGGCGATCTGTACGCGATCACGGAAGACGGCAGGCTGTTTTCCGTTAACCAGTCCACCGGTGGTGCATCATTACTCTGGACAACAGAGTTGAGCCAGGTTTCGGGACTGAGTTCTGTGCGTGGCGTGGTTCCCGAGCCGACCAGCATTGTAATGTGGTTGGTATGTTGCCTGTTTGCCGGATGGAGCGTCTGGCGGAGACCTCGGCGGATCGGCTAGTTGGCCAAAGGAAGGCAAACCGGATGATCGGTGGATGCACCTAACTTCCCCCTCGGCATTGTTGTCCGCGGCTGCCCTGGGTTGCCATAAGGCACGATTCCGCACGTCGAACGGTGGAAATTCGTCAGGCGTCCCCTGCCGCTCCACCCCAGCCATACTTCCCCAGTGCATTCAGCAGGTGCTTCATCTATCCGGGCGACCTCTTCACGCCAAAGGTGCAAATATACTTCGAGCATATTGAAGGCTTTTGCGGTGCGCCTGCTCGGCAGTCATCGTATTGGGGGATCCTTTTTCGACGGCCTGTTCCAGTACCAGCAACGGCCGAAGATTGCGCTCGAGTAGCAATTGCACAAGCGCGGAGTAGTCGATGTCGCCCGGACCGAAGGCTTCCGTCCAGATGCCGTCCTTGGATTGGCGGATGTGCAGCTCGCTGATCCGATCGGCGTAGAGCCGGGCAATGTCGAATATGGCGACCTCCGAGTCACCCGCACCGCGATAGATCCAGTGGGCATCCAGGCAGAGGGTCACCACATCCGGATCCGTACCGACCATCATGTGATGCAGTTCCCGCGCGGCCATGCGCAGTTCGATGTCGTGGAAGTGATAGGCCAGCGTGAGCCCCCGCTCCTTCAACGCTGTTCCGAGTCGGTTCAGGGCCTGGGCCTGGAAGCGGATCTGTTTGTCGCTCTTGTTTTCCGGCCCGCCCCAACGGATCGGATTGGGATTCGTGACGATCAGCCGCGTTCCGGCGGCGCGGGCTCGTTCAGCGATCTTCAGGATGCCGCTGATGCTTGCCTCCACCTGTTCCGGCTCATGCAGCGTGCTGTTGACGTACAGCGATCGCATTTCCAGGCCATGTTTTTCCAACAGGCGGCAAAGAGGATCGAGATCGTCGGGTGTGCTTGCACCGCCCTCGAAACCGTCCAATCCGGCTGCCGCTACTTCCGCGAGTACGGCGTCCATCTGCGCACCGTAATCCCGCCCGGCGCACCGATAGAACGTTTGCCAAGGGTAGCCGTTCGTAGAGAAATGCAACTTCTTCGTCTGGTTCGCCACGGTGGAGCCGAATCCACCGAGCACCGCGCCGGCGGCCAGCGCCGTGCCCTGAACGAATGTTCGTCTGGAACAAAGTTGGTTCATCGCTGTGACTCCTGATTGCTGAGACAAGGAGATGACAAAACCAGCCTCACGGACTTCGTACTGATTGTCGCACTGAAAAAGCAGGTCCCGGCTGCCGGACGGGACCTCGAAGCGGCAAATCACCTGCCACTTCCTCCCCGTCTCATCAGCGACAACCGTTGCCAGGTCCCGCTCGGCAAGCGGGACCTACTTTCTGGCGAATGATGCTCGTATTTTAGCACGCCCCAAGACACGCCTGCTATATTAGAGCAAACAGGGAAGTCTGTTGCGACAGACTCCCGCCAACTTGAGATTCCGTGCCTGGATCGGGAACGGAATATGTTCTCCACGTTCAATCACATTGCAAAGGAAACACCATGAGGCCGATCCTCTTTCTTGGCGCCGCCCTTCTGAGCGCTTTCATGGCGTCGTTGTCCACAGGCGACGACTGGACGCGTTTCCGCGGTCCCGCCGCCAGCGGTGTGTCCGCCGATACGGGTTTGCCGGTCAGCTGGAGCGCGGAGGAGAACATCGTTTGGAAAACAGCCTTGCCAGGGTTTGGAACATCGAGCCCCGTCACGGTGAAGGATAGGATTTTCCTCACTTGCTACAGCGGTTACGGCCTGAATCGAGAAGCTCCCGGCGACCAAGAGGATCTGCAGCTACGTGTCCTGTGTCTCAATCGCGCGGACGGGAAAATCATCTGGGACAACTCCACGCCCGCCCATCCGCCGGTCGCGGCTTATGACCGCGGCCGCGTCAACCTGCACGGATATGCTTCCGCCACGCCGACCACGGATGGCCAGGCGGTGTATGTGTTCTTTGGACGGGCGGGGGTCCTGGCTTATAGCCTGTCTGGCGATCTGCTGTGGCGAACGAGTGTAGGAGACGGGATCCACAGTTCCTGGGGATCCGCGGCCTCGCCTATCCTCTACAAAGATCTGGTCATCATCAATGCCTGTATCGAGAGCCAGTCCATTGTCGCTCTGGACAAGAGAACTGGCCGTGTTGTCTGGGAAAAAGCGGGCATCGAGAGGTCCTGGAGCACGCCGCTCATAGTCAACTTGCCCGACGGATCGCACGAATTGGTCGTGAGCATGAAAGGCATGATCCTGGGGCTGGACCCGGCGACCGGCGAGCAGCTTTGGCAATCCTCTGGCGTGGACGATTACATCTGCCCGGCGGTGATCGCCAACTCGGGAATCGTCTACGTAACGGCTGGCCGCAGTCCACAGTTCTTTGCGGTGCGAGCCGGCGGCCGGGGCGACGTGACCGACACGCACATCCTCTGGGAGACTGCCGCTACGCCGAAAGTCCCCACTCCCCTTTACCATCAGGGGTATCTGTACTGGGTGGATCACAAGGGAATCGCTTGCTGCATGAGTGCAGAGACAGGCGAAGTGGTTTACAGGGAGCGTCTGCATTTCAAGGGCGCCGGTGATACGGTATACGCTTCGCTCGTTTTGGCCGACGGCAAACTGTATGGCGTTAGCCGCGAGGATGGGGCGTTTGTCTTGGCCGCTGAGCCCGAATTTCGGCTCCTGGCCCGCAGCTATCTTGGCGATACAAGCGTGTTCAACGCCACGCCGACCATCAGCAACGGCCAACTCCTGCTACGCTCGGACCGATACCTGTACTGCATTGGTGACTGAGCCGGCTTTGAGACAGCTTTACATGTGCTCTTGCTTTGATAGCGCGCTCAGCCGAGATGAAAATGACAAAATGAGCAACGAAGACAAGAGGAAGAATTCCATGTCAACGTCCGGAAAACGAAAAAACACCACCATCACCAGAATCACACCCCTCGTCCTCTCCGCCCTGTTGCTGATGCCGCTGAGCTGCGATGGCGCAGTTGAACGTCATCAATGGCGATTTCAGCGATCTGGCCGGACTGGTCCAAGGTCAGGATGACTGGTATGCCGGACTACCAACAGGATGGCACGGTTCGGGCAACACCTATGCCGTCCACGCCAAGCGAGGCGCGACCGCCGCCGACCTGCAATCCTTCCACGCTCGGTTTCCTTCGCCAGAACGTTGGCGTTCTGGACAAGACGTCCGATGTCACGCTCACGTTCGATGTCTCCGAACCGTGGAAGCCCGGATGTGGTGCTGAACGCTTCGATCCTCGACGGCGGACCTCTTGGAACTCGCCGCCGGCGATTTTTCGGTCGGGACGAAACAGAAACTCGTCGCCGCCAACGTGCCGGCGGGCACGTCCATCATCATCGCCTTTCAAGCCGCCAAATCCACACCGGGTCTGGATAACGTCTCGGTGTCGGTCCGGGCAACGACCTCCGCCGCACCCGTTGCGCCGCCTGTCGAGTCCGGGCCGCGGATCACGGTGGCCAGTTACTATTTCGGCAACTACCACCCGGGCGATCCGCGCAACGCGAAGAACAAGGGCAAGGACTGGTCTGAATGGGAACTGGTCAAGGCGGCCAAACCGCGTTTTCCCGGCCACGACCAGCCCAAAGTGCCGCTCTGGGGATACACCGATGAATCGGATCCGAAAGTCATGGAGCAGAAGATCGCCGCCGCCGCCGACCACGGCATCGATGCGTTCATCTTCGATTGGTACTACTACAACGACGGCCCGTTCCTCGACCGGCCGATCGACATCGGTTTCCTGAAAGCCCGCAACAACGCGCGCCTCAAATTCGCCTTCATGTGGGCCAACCACGACTGGCAGGAGATCCATCCCTACCGGCGCGGCACCGAGCGCAAGGTGCTCTATCCCGGCGTGGTGACACCGGAGAACTTCGACAGGATTTGCGACCATGTCATCCGCTCGTACTTCCAGCATCCGTCCTACTGGCGGATTGACGGGCGGCCTTACTTCTCGTTCTACGACCTGACGAAGTTGATGGAGGGCTTCGGCAGCGTCGAGGCGACGCGCACCGCGCTCGACAAATTCCGCGCCAAGGCCGTGGCCGCCGGCCTGCCCGGCCTGCACTTGAATGCCGTCGTCTGGGGCCGCCCCATCCTGCCCGGCGAAACCAAGCCGGCGGACGCCGTCCAACTGGTCAAGGACCTCGGCTTCGATTCGGTCACCTCGTATGTCTGGATTCACCACGTGGCGCTGCCGAAATTGCAGACCGACTACGACGAAGTCCGCGACACCTACTTCCGGTATTGGAACGAGGCCGAGCGGAAGTTCAGCGTGCCGTATTACCCGAACGTGACGATGGGCTGGGATTCCAGCCCGCGTGCCCATCAGGACGACGAGTTCGGCAACTTCGGCTACCCGTTTACGAACACCATCAGCGGCAACACGCCCGAGCGTTTCAAGGAAGCGTTGGCCATGACCAAACGCCGGCTCCTGTCCAAGCCCGGCGGCCCGCGCATCCTGAACATCAACTGCTGGAACGAATGGACCGAAGGCAGCTACCTGGAGCCGGACCAGCACAACGGAATGAAGTACCTCGAAGCGGTTCGTGATCTCTTTGGTGTCAACTCAACCACAAAGCGAAAGTAAACCAGACATTCTCTATTTGGGGCGCGAACTGGACGCCGAAACCGCAGTTCCAGGATCTCGTCAGCCTGGCCGAGATGTTGGGGTCCGAGGATCGACGCGGCCATTTGCTGCCATTGAAGACAAGATTCCCTGCCGCAGTTTCTACTTGAAGGAAGCCCGGTTCTTCGATCCATTCTCACACTCAGGAAGTCCTCGCCATGAACTGTAAACTCATCACCGCTTTCGCGCTTCCACTTCTATTCCTTTGCAACATCGGCAGTGCGCAGAAGCTAACGTCTGACATTCCCTACGTCGAGAACGGTCACGAACGTCAGGTTCTCGACATTTACACACCCGAAAGAGCGGTCGATGGGAGCCTTCCGGTCATGTTCTGGATCCACGGCGGCGGATGGCAGGTCGGCGACAAGAGCGATGTCGCGCTGAAGCCCAAAGTGTTGACTGAGCGGGGATTTGTCTTCGTATCAACGAACTACCGTCTCTTGCCCGACGTGGAGATGGATGTGCTGATCCGCGACGTCGCCAAATCGCTTGGTTGGGTGCACAGGAACATCGCCAAATATGGCGGCGATCCGAAGCGAATCTTTGTCGGCGGACATTCCGCCGGCGCCCAACTCGCGGCGTTGATCTGCATCGATGATCGTTACCTGAAGGAAGAAGGCGTCTCTTTCGATGTCCTCAAGGGGTGCGTGCCGGTAGATGGCGACACTTACGACATTCCCAAAATCATCATGACGGCAGAGCACCGGCAGGCTCTCTATGGCGGCAAGATGTTCACGTTTGGTCATCGGCAGAAGTTTGGGAACGACCCGGAAAAACACGTCGACTTCTCAGCTGTGACGCACGTCGCGAAGAACAAAGGCATCCCGCCGTTCCTCATCCTGTTCTTTTCCGGCAATCCCGACACCAGAGCTCAGGCGCGGCGTCTCGAAGCCGTGCTGAAGGAAGCTGATATCCCGGCCACGGCGTATGGCAAACGGGACAGCAACCACAGCCGCCTGAATAACGATCTTGGCAAACCCGACGATCCGGCGACGCAGGAATTCTACAAGTTTCTCGACGCACTCACGTCCTGAGAACCGAGCATGAAGAGAAAACGACTGTTGGGACGTGACCAGTTCTTAACCACTATCCTGGAGTCGCGTCCGAAAACCAACGCCCCGTTCGTTTTGATTCTTTTTCGGTAACTCACCAAAGCTGCACGAATTCCGCCCCTCCCACCTGTTGCACGCGTCTGCAAAGATCGCTGTCTGGAATCACGAGCGCAACCCAGGGCTCGTCCGGGTCCTCGATCACTGCCGACCATGTGACAATCGTAGCCTGCCCCTGAACTTCGGAGCCATCTTTTCGACGTCCACGGCGGACGAAAATTGGCTGTCCGAGCGTTGCATGGGGTGAGCCACGGGGGCGTTCTGTCCCGTCTTTTGCGCACAGTAGTGCTTCGGCCAAAATGATGAGGATGATTTTGTGGTCTTGTGTTGTTGCAGCAATGGTCAATATCCTGTTGTGGTGAGCGAGCCAAAACCGGTAATCGGATTGAAATCCACCATGAGTAATCAACGCCCGAAACAGACAGTTGCCGTCGCTCTCCTCATCTGCACAGCGGTACTGTGGATCTTGGCCGCGCTGTTCAAATCGAGCTTGACGCTGTCGTTTCACGCTTTCTTGATCAAGCGGATCGGGATGGTTCCCGTGTTGGGATTCATGTTCGTCGCCCCCTCAATCGCCGCGGCCACGTTAGGAGGAAGCCATGACCACCAAACACTTTGTATTCGTCTACTTTTTTCTGATGGGTTGTTCGGGTTCGGCACAAGACACCAGGATGGCGGACACAACGATCGATCCGGTGGACGACGCGGAGGTCGAGCTGACCTTGGTCCAGGAAGGCACGACGATCAAGCTGTATCGCGGCGGGATTTATCGCGTCAACGAACAGTCCGGCCGGTGGGACTTCGTGGCGGAAGGCTACGATCTCGACTATTACGAGAAAGAACTACGTGGAACAGGACGGGGCGATCTTCCGCAAAGACGATAACGGAAAGCTGTATCGCGTCGGACAGAAGTTCTCGGATGATTTTGAAAACGCTCGGACGATTCGCGATTTGATCGGCGTCGAGCGCGGCTGGACTGCGTTCACGCTCCAGTCGCCAAAGTCGCCGACGGTGGAAGATTACGTCCGGCTGCGGAAGCGCATCCTGACAGGTCAGGGCGATTTCCTGGACAACCGCATCGAGCCCAGCGGCGAGGTCGTTCATAGCGGCCAAACAGCGTTGAAGGCTTACTCGGTCCCGCGCTCGGGCGATGCGGTGACGAACAAAGCGTCGCTGGAAACCGAGTTGATCCACTTTGTCCGGGGCGACGACGTCTGGTTCGCCGGCTGGTACTACGTGCCGGCCGAGGGCGGCATGCCGTTCACGCTGATGGATTTGGAGACCACCTGGTTCAAGGAACATCCGGGGATCCGGATCATGGTCTTCGGCGAAAAGTACCTGGGCGTCGAGTTGAAGTGGGGCGCCAAGCCGACCTACCGCCAGGTACGCGGGAAAGAGATCGTCTTTCCGCGGGCCAAGTGGGTACACGTGAAATTTCACATCACGCTGTCCGAGCAACACGACGGCGTCGTGGAACTCTGGCAGGATGGAACGAAGATCGTTGACCGCTCGAGGCCAAACCTTGCCGCTATCCCACACGCATCTACAATAGCCTGGAAGTCGGCATCAGCGCCCACAGCATCGGACCGCAGCCGGCGACGCTGTACGTGGACGACGTATCGATTTCTGGCCAACCGCTGGATTGACCGGACCCTTGCCGCACACTGGATCCCGCGATGGCATTGGCAAGACAAAGTGAGAAGAAGAATCTTTTTTCGTTTGGTCTGGTTGCTTTCGTGAGTGAGACGGACCCGGTATCATGAACCTCTCGGTTTTGGACGCGGATGGTGACATGGAGCTAGAACGAGCCTTAGGGCGACCGCCACGCTCTTCCACACATCCATGAACTAAGGATCGGGGGAAAAATAACTTCACCTAGTTCCCTCGCCCCTTGGGGGAGAGGGTAGGGTGAGGGACTAGCAAATCTGGAAGTTATTTTTCCCCGGTTCCTAAGGAGCGACAGCATGAGTGTAGTGACAAAACGATTATGTGAGCAATTCTCGGCGGCGCGGATCGCCCTGTTTCTGGCGGTGATCGGCTTGCTCTCAAGTCCGCCGGCGGCGGTTGGTGAGTCGTCCTCCGACAAGATCCCGGTCATTCTCGACACGGACATCGGCGACGACATCGACGACACCTGGGCCTTGGGGCTGCTACTGAAAAGCCCGGAATTCGACGTTCGCCTGGTGATCGGCGATCAGGGGAAAGCCGAGTATCGCGCAAAACTCATCGCAAAGATGCTGGAGCGAGCCGGACGCACGGATGTGGCCGTGGGCATCGGTGTGGAAAAGGGCCGAGCCGGTTCGGGCCCGCAAGCGCCCTGGATCGAGGGTTATGAACTGAAGTCCTACCCGGGCAAGGTGTATCAGGACGGCGTTCAGGCCATCATCGACACGATCATGAAGTCCGAAAAGCCCGTCACGCTGATCTGCGTGGGACCGGTCCCCAATATCGCGGAGGCTTTGCGACGGGAGCCGCGGATTGTGGCTAACGCCCGCTTTGTGGGCATGCACGGCAGCGTACGCTTGGGGTATGGCGGCAAGAAGGAGATCTCCGCAGAGTACAATGTAGTCGCTGACGCCGAGGCATGCGCGAAAGTGTTGTCCGCTCCGTGGGACGTGACGATCACGCCGCTGGACACGTGCGGCATCGTCAGTCTGAAGGGTGAGAAATACGCCAAGGTGCGAGACTCGAAGGACCCGATTGCCACGGCCATTATCGAAAACTACCGCTTCTGGTCAAAGCCCCGCACGAAAAGCGGCCAGGAAAGCGCCGCCGAGTCGCGTAGCAGCACCTTGTTTGATACCGTGGCTGTCTATCTCGGCCTCAGCGAAGAACTGTTGAAGATGCAAAAACTCAATATCCGCGTGACGGAGAAAGGCTTCACGGTCGTCGACCCCGCTGCCAAGCTCATGAATGTGGCGACGCAGTGGAAAGACCTGGGCGGATTCGAAGACCTTCTGGTCGAGCGATTGACGACCCCCGGCCCTTCCGCTTCCAGTTCATTCCAGTCGGGGCGAAAGTAGACGATATCGCACAGCGACAGGGCCCAGGCGTCCGCCGCCGGCTGGTATCGCAGCCCGCTGCCGCCGGCCAAGTACAGGCCCGTCCCCGGGTTGAACAGAATGTCATTCGTGATCACCGGTTCGATCACCCGTAATTCCAAGCCCGGTGGCTCGGCCGCGAGGATCGATGTAGGTCCCGAAAGGGCCAGGACCAAGACCAGATTTCGTCCGAAAACAGACTCGAAAGCGAATCGCAAATTCGTGCGTCTACGCACGCGTTTTCTGTTCATCCTGCTCACCAAGTATTTCGTTCCCAGTTCAGTATTGTCTCAGTCTGCTCTAACCGCACTTGTCCCGTCGCCAGTACGGCGTCCGAAGTCACCTCGTCAGTCGACCCCACGGTCATCATACGCTCTCTTCCCGGTCAGCGCGTACGCGACCGCCACCTCGATGCGTGCCTGAGCCGAACCGCGCGGATCCCTCCGAGCTGACGGTGATTCGATCTGGCTGTCGGCCGCCGCCAGCAACCCGTCGTAGTCGTAGCGCAGGGGACGGCTCGCTCTACCGCTGATCTTGTTGCTAAGGATCGACGAAGCCGTAATTGTCGTTGTGTCTCTTCTCCCCCGCGGCGAAGCGAATAGCGGGGGAGAGGATAAGGGTGAGGGGCAAGAAAAATCTGCCAGTTATTGCTTCGCGGCGCCAAGCTGGGCGCGTTCGAGCCGGGCAAGGAAGACGGTGTCGCCAACCAGAACCTGAAGCTGCTCGTCGAATCAGCAGAACGGGCACGCGGAATAGATCGGGTTGACGATGCACCCGGGAGGTGACTTAGGTTTTCCGGCACTCGACACACCGAAGTCTGATCTGATCAGAGACTGTGAAACCAACACCAGCGACTTCAACCGTGACTCGTCGAGACTTCCCGCAAAAGTGGATGAGCGACGATGGCCGCACCCTATGATGTGTGTTCAGCGTCTCCGGCGCCGGCGAGCAGGACGGCGTTCGGGCTCGCGACAGGTTTAACCTGGTGAAAGTGGTACTCTCACTGGGGCAACAAAGGGGTTACGAGTTTCGGAGTGTCTGTTGAGTAGCGAGGGACTCGATGCATGATTGTTGGGGAGCATGGACTGTCCTCAACAAATCTTGCCATCAATGCCGTCTTGACAATAGGAAAGAGATTCACCATGAACAATGCCAGACATCCCTCTCTTCATTCAACCCATTGGCCCACGATGCTGCTCGCAAGCCTCATGGCGGCCACCCTGGCTGCAGATGCTGTCACTGCCGCAACCTACGCCAAACCACGCATCATCGTCACGACGGACATCACCAATGAACCCGATGATCAGCAATCGCTGGTCAGACTGCTGGCGTACTCCAACAACTACGATATCGAAGGCCTGATTGGCGCGACGGGCATCTGGAAACTGTGCGATCCCGCCACGGAAGTGATTCATGAATGCATCGATGCCTATAGTCAGGTTCGAGGCAATCTTGTGCAGCACGACAGAGAGTTCCCAACCGCCGAGTATTTGCATCGCATCACCAAGACAGGCAACCGTTGCTACGGTATGAGCGGAGTCGGGGACCGGAGCTCACCGGGAGCGAACCTGATCGTCAATGCCGTGGACAAAGACGACCAACGGCCGGTTTGGTTGCTCGCCTGGGGAGGAACGAACACCATTGCCCAGGCCCTCTGGAACGTGCAGGAAACGAGAAGCCGGCAAGCCCTCGACGATTTCGTTCGCAAGATACGCGTCTATGACCTGGCAGGGCAGGACGATGCGGGGGCATGGATGGCGAAAACCTTTCCCGATCTATTCATCATCCGGAATGTGCTGGCTTACAAAGGAATGTCATTTCGTTACAGCAGCGACGCGTGGGACCACGCGCGAGGCGGAGATGAAACGGTCGTCACTCGTGATTGGGTGAAACGGAACATCCAAACTGGTCACGGGGCACTGGGCGCCATGTATCCGGATGCCCTGCACATCTGGGAAGGCGATACGCCCACATTCCTTTACTCGATGCCGAACGGGCTCAACGACCCCGAGCAGCAGTGGCAAGGAAGTTGGGGCGGACGGTTCACACGGGAGAAACAGAAGAACGTGAACCTTGTGGTCCAGGAATATGCCGGAGCGAGTTGTAAGGGAGGCTGCCATGTCAACGAAAAACTATTCCTGGATTACTGGATGTATGCGGACGCCACCGATCGTTGGGAATACGACGGCAAGCAATACGACAATCGTTGGTGCCCGATATTCCGATGGCGTACGGATTTCCAGAACGATTTCGCGGCTCGCATGGATTGGTGCGTAGAGTCTTACGAAGATGCCAACCACAATCCCGTGGCGGTCGTCGACGGCGATCTAACGCGGGACGTTCTTTACCGGCAAGTTCCCGCCGGCAGTCGCCTCACATTTGATGCGACGGGCTCGAGTGATCCCGACGGAGACGAACTCGCCTATGAATGGTGGGGCTACCGCGAAGCCGGTACGTATCCGCGGGATGTAATCCTCCAAAACGCATCGACGACGACGCCCGCACTGTCGGTTCCGGAAGACGCAGCCGGCAAGACGATTCACGTGGTGCTCACACTCCGCGACAACGGCAGTCCGCCATTGGCAAGTTACCGGAGAATCGTTCTTACGATTCAGCGGGTCGAATGAGCCAAACGATTCGGTGAGTTCAAGGTTCAAATGCAACCGCCTTTTTGCGGGCGATTTTGCCGCGCCACGCTCCAGGGCCCGTAAATTTCCAGGTTTCCCCGGCAACTCGGCGTGCCGGGGTAGACGATTCTCGCCGTGGTAGGCCGCGCCCTGGTTCTACCCGTCGGAGACAGCACGCGGAAGCAAGTGCTGGCCCTTATCGGGCTGGTAAAGTCCGGGAGGAATCTGCCAGCTTTTGTCAATGGCGTGCCAACCGCTTCCTTTCCGATAGAATTATCCGCGGTTGTGTCCGCCCTTCTTGCGACCCCGGATGTTGTTTGGCATAATCAGTTCTCGAAGGGTGGAGTAGCGGGTGGATTTTTTGCCACGCTCTTTGCCACTGACCATACACAATTGACTGCAGCTTCAAGAAACACCGGGAAGACCCGCATTGCACCCCTAGCTCAATTGGATAGTAGCTTCTCATCTCGCTAAGCCTCAATCTGATAAGCACTTAGCAACTCTGGCACCTTTCCGGAATTTGCCCCTATCTGCCCCTGTTTTCCACTGTTTTCGCCCCAGAAAGTGCCAGCGGAAAGTGCCAAGAAACGGGGCCTGTCTGTGCTTGTCGCGCTGCCGCCTCACGGGCCGGATTCGATGGTCGAACGTTGGCCCAGGCAACATCCTGACCTCTACGACATCGCCCAGTCGGTCATTGCTTCGGAATGCCGCCCCTGGCCCGCGGGCGGTCTTTTCTGGTATGAGGAATCGGACGCCCGACGGATGCGCAAATACGTCTGAGCGCGCAAAGCCGGCAGCACATATAGTGCCGGTGGGTGCGACCGAACGCACCAACCGCGTGTCGCTAACTGCATTCGGTCGATTTCCCCGAACCACGCAACCCCACGGTGTAAACTTGCGTCGGTCGCCCCAGCGCGTGCGCCACCCAAGCGCGTTCGGGCCGGGCCGTAAGTGCCCGAGGTCTGTCAGACCTGAGCGCTCTAGCGAGGTCTCCGGTTGATACATTTCCCTTAATGTGAGTTCTCGATCAACCAATAGCCGTAACCCGCCGCCGTCTTCGCGCCGACGCCGATTTGCTCCAACGCGCCTTGCAGCCATCGGCTGCCTTCCTCCGCTGCCTCGCGGTCCCCGTCCAGGCTGACAACACCGAACTGGTAACGGCTGCGCCGGCCCAACGCCAAAAAGAAAAATGGATTCGGACTCAGGTAACCTGCCGGCGGGCTGGCACCCCGGTAATACTCGCCGAAGATTGGGCTGACCACGTCCCGGTCAATCCACGGGGGTACGACCGGACCCCCTTCCAGGAACACCAGATTGCCGCAACCGCTCTGGTCGTCCGATTGCCAGCCGAACTGGACGTCTATGTGATCCGCCGATTCCTCCGCCACGTGCGTTGCGTAACTGCGGGCGACCCCTTTCAAACATGACCCCGGAATCACCGGAAAGCCAAACACCGGATGCACCGTAATGCCCGTTTCCAACACCGCATTGTTGCTCAGGCCCACGATCACGCGCCAATGCGGGTGGGCCGTAAACGTGACCGCCTCCAGCGATTGGGCCTGGTCCTGCCAACGCTTCCGATACGCCTCGAACATTTCCGGCTGGTCCTTGAAACGCGGTACCAGCACCCGGCGGTCGGCAAACTCACGCACCAATTGCATGCCGCCCTTCGACGCCGAATACGCGACGTAACGATCCAGCAGCAAGCCGAAATTGTCACAACGCCCGCCGTCGTCGGCCATTACGGTGTCGGCAGTGTCGGCCGGCAGTGGGAAAGGCGTCTTCCAGGCTTTGTCACGCGGGATGAACCATCTCATGCAAATTTCTCCACAAAGACCAGCAGTTCGTTCAGGAAGCGGTCCACTTGGCGTGTGGCCAACCAGTAAACGCGGCTGTCACGTTCGGTCAGCATCGCCAGACCGCCGGCACGTTCGTGCAGCACCTCGGCCAGGTGCTGTTCGATTTGTTGCTTTAAGACGGTGTACGGGCTGGCATCGCGGTCCTTTCCGCGTTTGTGCAGAAAGACCAGCATGTGCCCCAGTCCGTGCGTGCGGATCTGAACCGGCAGCTGCCTGGCGACCAGGCCATATTGTTTCAAGTTCGTGGATTGCCGGGCTTCGACGATCGCCCGTTGCGCCGCTTGCCGCGTCATTTGGTTCTCTTGGAATTGAGTTGCCATTTTGTTCTCCAGTCACTACATCCAAACCCAGCGCACCAGCCCGCCGCCCAGCGTGCGGTTCGCGCCGATTTGCAGTCGCGTGATTTCCAACTGTTTCAGCCAACTTACGCCGCTCACCGGTACCGGCGGGAGGTGGCCCCGGTCTTCCGCTGAAACGAAGCCGCAAAGCAGCGTTTCCGACGGCAGGGATTCTTCGATCCACATCGCTCCGTCCTGGGCCGTACCGGTCGCTGGGTCGATGGCAACGCGCCGAACCACCGCCGTCCGGTGCTGAAGGAAGAATGCGAAAATGTCGTCCGGCACCAGCACAACGCCGCCCGAAAACCGCTCGCGCCAAAAACCATACGCAGGCTCCTGCGGCAGCGCCGTTCCCGCCAACCACTCGCCGAATCCCCGCATCCCGTCCGCCTGTCGGACAGGAAAAGTGAACTCTTCGATAATTAACGTCCCGCGAGCGGTCAGCATCGGGCAGTCCGGAGCAACAACGGCCTCGAATTCTCCCGGCGGGGCGACCGGCGGCGGATTGACAGCCACGCCATGTTTCTCCGCTTCGGCCAACCACGCCGCAACGGCCGAAGTACAGGTGATCCAAGCGAAAACACCTTTGTACGTCCTGACCGGAAACAGCAACGGACGCATCGGGCTGAACGACAAGACACCGACTTGTGGTTTTTCGCTGCCGGGCGGCGACCCGAAAGCCCACACAACCTGGTCTTTGTCGCACCGGCGCCGAACCGCGGCCACCAGGCTGCCACGCAACGAACTCTCCGGCACGAGCGGCACGCCGTCTTCGTCGCGATGCAGCGGCAGATCGATCGCTCGGCCCGGTTCCCCGGCACCGATGTGCAACGACGTTTCCACGTATAAGAAAACTCCAGCCGCAGCACTGGGCATGATCTTTCTCCTTCGTGTCTGGGGCTTCCAGCCGCAGCAACTGAAAGCCGCCGAAACTTGCCCTGCGGCTGGAAGCCCCAGCCACGTTACGACGCCCCAGCTACTTACGCCATCTCGACCGGCGTCAAACTTGTCCCTTCTTCTCTCACGAAGTCAAACCAGTTGTCGATTAGCGAGTGGTTTTCCGGTGCATCCACCCATACCGGCCGAACGGAACGGTCTTGAGGTTTCACGCTCATCTGGCGATCAGGCAAAAACCGCGAGCGAAACAGCAACATGGTCACGGCATATTGTTGCGGCTCGCCGGCCAACGGCGCGACCCTCACCATCAGCGGCGAAGCCCGACCCAGACCACGCCGGGGCACGATGGTCGCGCTCGCTTTACGCCGCGCGTCTTTGTCAGGCACACCTTTCGCCGTCAGTTCCTCGAAAATCGACTTGAAAAAGAACACCAGCGGCAATCCCAACACCGCCCGCTGAATCCGCTGGACGGTCATGCGTCCGCGCGTCAGCAATTCGGCGATCGCGCTGGCGTCGCCGATGTGCGAACGGCGGAATTCCTGAAGCTGCCGCCCACTCCAATCCAACGCTTCCCACCAGGTAGGAAATGTCCGGTCGGCGACGAAAACCTGACAAACATCCGGGTGCAGGATGTCAAAGCTGCTGACCGTTGCGGGCGCGGACGTTTGCCACGGCACGGATCGGCGGATCGCGCTCAGACCGTCAGCCAGTTCCGCGGCCAGTTGATCGGGCGTGGCCGCCTGGCTCACCGGCGAAGGCACCGACTCGGGCCAACCGGTTGGCTGGTCGGCGGATCGTAGAATCCCGCCGCCGCGGCGGACCCGCGCACCCACGCCACCCAACCTCAGCAACAACCACAAGGCGGCTGCAGCATAATGAAAGGATCGTTCGACACTGATAGCTTCGCCTTGCACCTCCACGTCCGGAAAGTCCCAGACCCGGCTGTGCAATTGCAGCTGGCAGGTCTGACCCGGCAAGATGGCGTCCCGCTTGCGCTGATAGGTGGACCAGAACATGTAGCAGGCTCCGGGAAAGTCTTCGGCCGACAGCGTCGCGGGACCGGTTTCCGGTGAGCCGTCAAGGCGGACGACGATCGGCGAAGCCCGTGTGACATTGCCAAAGACAGCCCCCTCGGCTGCGAGCAGCGATGGCAGGTCTTCGCCCAACGTTCCTCCCAACAACGCCCGCAGCCAGTACCGCAGGCAGCCGCGCACCGACGGCGGCCGCCATTCCGGCTGCGACGCGGCGCCGCCCATCCACGTGGGCGTGACGGTTTCGAGCGGCACGAAAATCCGTTTCAATTCTTTCATGTGGCGGTCCTCCCAAGTGGCTGGGCATCCTGCCGCAGCGTCTGAAACAATTCAATTCAAGCGCTGCGGTCAGAAGTCCGAGTCGTCCCGCTCATATTGTGCCGGTGGCTTGCCACGTCCTGCAATAACCCGCGGCTGATCCGTTTCCGCCCACGACTTGATTTCCTCCAACCGATTGCTGAATTCCCTGTTTTCGCCGTAATCGAAAACCATTGTCATCGTACCGCCTTCGATGATCGCCGTGTAAAACAGCTTTGAAACCTTTCCTCGGAATCTTGCTGGTGGAAAGCCCGTCCGGTGACGCCTAACCGGCGGCCGGAAGCGAGTCTCGCGTCGAGTGGCCCAACGCCAACACGCAGTCGCCAATGGCAAACCTGCTTGCGCGCTCAGGTCACATCCACCTCGAGCAGTTGCGCTGTTTGGCCAAGCTGCTCGGCGCCCCCGCCGACTGCACGAAGCTCGTTTCGCCTGCGCGCTTCGGTGTTCACGCCCGATGCAGGAAACGGCAATACGCTATGAGCATTCGGTGCAACACCCCGAAGTCAGCAACTCCCTGAATCCTGAAGTGCCCTCGGGGGGTGCGACCGAACACAAAAAGTGCAATTCGCCAATTGGCGCTCGTTTTCGAGCAGATATGCGACCAGAAGGCGGTCCGTAACAGCTTACAGGGGCCGCTTCATGTATTGGACGACTTCACCGTAGTCACCGCCTTCGATTGCTTCGGTCGTCGTGTGAGTGATGTCCTGCAATTGCCCAAGCTTGCTGGTCCACTTTCCGTCCGGCAGCTGCCGCGCCGCATGCGTGTACATCATCGCGGAACCATAGAGGGCAAGCTTCTCGAAGCCTTCTTCCAGTGCGCCGTCGTCGCACTCTTCGTAACCAAGGGACCTAAACGCTTCAACGACGTTGCCGATCCCATGATCGTCACGTGAAGAGTCAACCGGCCAGAACACGCCAGGCTGCCACCAACGTTCCGTGTTACAAGCTGCCCACGCGATGCAGTTGTACCTGACCGTTCTCGGGCTGGTTATCTCGTGATTCTCGCCGGTTAAGTTGGGGAACAGATCCGTCAGATTCATTTTGCCAGCAGGCCTTTGTCACGCCCCCACTGGACCCACACACGCGCCGACGCCTCGATGTCACCGGCGTCGCTCTCGGCAACCGGGTTCTCGTCCGTAATGGCCTCCAACGCCCAGAACCAATGATCCGGCTCCTTTTCCAGTTCTGACAGGATCAGAGGGACGACGGCGGGCCCCATGCCTATGATCTTCTGATAGGAGAACACCAGCGAGATTTGCGCCGTATTGGACAAGTGCCGTGTCTTCGATTTCCAGTCGTCCCTAAGCTCGTGAAATCGCTCGTGGATCGACTCGGCCACCTGCGTGGAAGACATTTTGTCGGACCTCCATGATTGCTTGGCTTCTACGCCCTGCCGCGCAGGTAGCGGCACGATTCCGTTGGCCAACGCGAGCGAAGGACATTTGCAGCCGAAGAAGTTGTAGGTTACACGAGTCTCAGAACTGCAGGAATACCAGCTCTGCAATGGCAAAACGTGCTGAGCAGCTCGCATTTACGGTCTCAGGCTGCAATCGCAAAAAGCGTGTTACCTGCTGCCTAGCCTGCAGGAGGAAAGGAACAGGCATCATACTTTGGACACGCGGCTGGTCTCTGTTGCGGCCCGTCGCAACGGGGCCATATGAACGAGCCATGACAGCTTCCTGGACCCAAGCGGCAACGCAGGTAACCTGGGAAAGCCACGGCCCTTTGTCGTCGAACCTTCATTGCTTGCGCGCGTCGGTGGTCACTCCCGAATTTGGAAGCTGAAAATCGCGATGCGCGGTCGGTGGGGCACACCTGGTGCAGGTTGTTAGCGTTGCTGTTGCCCTGCTTAGATCCCTGTACGACGGCCTGCGCTTCTGCTAGAATGATGGCTTAGGGATAGGGCATCGAGTTGCCGTAAGTTGTTTAATAGAAATGACTTGCACCCCTAGCTCAATTGGATAGAGCATCGGTCTACGGAACCGAAGGTTAGAGGTTCGAATCCTCTGGGGTGTACTCGACTTACGTCGATACTCTGGGCACTGTACGCGAACTTTAATTCGGCCTAGAATTCTCAAAAGGCCCCCGCCGGTGGCAGCCAGCGGGAGCCCCGAAGCGAACCTTTCAGTCGCCTCTGGTTGTTGATCCCATTTCTTCAACTTGACTGGAGGGTTCGTATCATGGCTGTCCCTACTGAAAACTCCATTCGCCTGTAGTGGTAGCTGAAAGCGAGACTTCGCGGGCGTGACGATGGCCTCAACAACAACCGGACGAGGGACCTGATCACCGAGATCATATCCGCTCTTGCCGTCGCGCGCAGACCGCAATCGCTCCACTGACGCTGCAAGCGAGGCGACAATGCCCGCTCACGCCGCACGTGTATAGCGGTGATGTAAGCCGCCGACCTGCGGAATGGAGATGACGTCGCCTTGTGAGGGCGGTTCGACTTCACGCGGCATTGGCGCGTTTCGATTGAGCGACAAATGGGTTCTCGAGCGGTGATAGTAGTCGAAGTAGGAAGTCAAGATTCTCTTCAGGTGGACCTCGTTGAGAATGATGACCCGGTCCAGACACTCCCGACGAATGGATCCGATCACGCGTTCGCAATACGGATTCTGCCAAGGTGCTCGAGGTGCGATCCGCACTTCGTCGATACCCATGTTCTTGACGCGTTTCCGGAAGAAGTCTCCGTAGATGCCGTCTCGGTCTCGGATCATGTAGCGAGGGGTTTCGTCGAAGGGGAACGCTTCGGTGATTTGTTGAGCCGTCCATTGGGCCGTGGGATTGGCGGTGACATTGAAGTGAACGACGCGACGACGATCGTGGCGCAACACGATGAAACAGTAAAGCACACGAAATGTGGCCGTCGGAACGGTGAAGAAGTCAATGCCAGCCAAGTCCTGGACATGGTTGTCCAGGAAGGTGCGCCACGTCTGCGAAGGGGGCTTTCGATGACGAACCATGTATTTGGCAACCGTGCTTTCTGCCACGTCGTGTCCCAAGAGCTTGAGTTCGGATTGAATGCGAGGTGCACCCCAGGTGGGATTCTCTTTCGACATCCTCCGAATCAAAGCCCGGACCTCCAGTTCGATCAATGGGCGACCCGGTTGACGTGTTCTGGACTTCCAACGCCAATAGAGACGAAATCCCTGGCGATGCCAGCGGACCACCGTATCCGGCTTGACGATGATGAGGGCCGACTTCCAATGCGGCCAGAGACGCATCAGCCAGATCCAAAACACGCGGTCGCGTGGACGTAGCTTGGGGCGTTTGTTGGACCTCTTCATCACGGCCAGTTGTTGGCGGAGGGCCAGGATCTCAACGGTCAAATGAACACGAGTCACGAACCAGATTCGGAGAAACAGCACCAACGCCTTCAGAACGCCCATTTTCACATCCTCGCCAGCCGTGGAAACCGGCGATCATAGACCGGACTGCCTGAAATCTCAAACGACGTAAGTCATTGGCTGCAAACGTGGACGGAGTTTTCGGTAGGGACAAGGCACAGGTAACGCTAACGCTTCTCCTCGCGTACCAGCGTCCTGTTACATCTGAGCACCGTTCGCGTTATCACGGGTATCGCTCAAATTTCAGTTCAATGTGAGCCCCAAAACCGAAGAGCCCTTCGCATTCTTGATCACTGACACAGTGCCATCCTTTACAAGCCATGTCTCGCTTCACTCTTCTGACCGCGCCTTCTCGAGGCGTGCAAATTATCGGTGTGTGAGGCACACGCACGGTCTTTTTTTCAACCTTTCTTCCACCCATGTGAATACTCCCTTCAAGCAAACATGTGAAAAAGTCGTCCTGGGTGATTCCGGTAAGTCATATGCCAACGCAGGGCTGAACATCTTTTCCCTCCTGGCCGGAGAACCAGTCATTTCCGTCGCCGCCTTCCGTGAAGTTGTTTCCGGCGTTTCGCATCTCCTTTTGTTGGCATGCTGACACGTCAACCCATCACAGGTATAAACAAGAAAGATCCTTCCGAACGCAAAGCGGGCAGCCTCTTTTTTTTGCTGCGATTGACCCGAACGGCTTGGAGTACGGAGTGATGAATGACACTCAGCAATGGCTTGAAGCGCGATCAGCCGGCGATCCCGTTGCCCAACAGCGGTTCAACGGCATGTATGCCGCACGGATCGCGGAGCAGGCAAGGAGGGTATTACAGGGCTTGCCTCCAGTGGTCAGCGGGACTGACATCGCTCAATCGGTAATGCGTCAGTTCTTCGATTGGGTATCAAGCCCACCACATCTAGATGACCTGCAGAATCGGAGCCAACTCGATGCACTTCTGTACAAGATGACGTTGAATCGCGCCATCAATGAAAAGAAGCGTCTGCTCGCACAACGCCGTCATCCGGTGCTCGTGGTGTCTGACGAAGATCTAATTGCGTCGGGTGCTTTTCAGGAGCAGTTTCCTGAGAAACATGCGAGCACACTCGCCGGTCTCGTGTTTGTTGAGCAGGTGCCGATCGATGGTGCCGTCGGCAGAACCGAGATGCCTGAGGACGGGGCAAGACGCTTGCTGGACAGGATTTCAACTTGGTTGGTAGGGCACCGGAAATCA
The DNA here is from genome assembly GCA_963700575.1 of uncultured Planctomycetota bacterium. Taxonomy (GTDB): domain Bacteria; phylum Planctomycetota; class Planctomycetia; order Pirellulales; family Pirellulaceae; genus JAJRVM01. The sequence continues at coordinate 112,370 of CAVOYC010000031.1, forward strand.
CCCGGCAAGATTATGAGCATGTCAGAAAATGTTGATTGCGTTCACGAAACAAGCCTAGTGAAGGACATGGTCACGGGTCCGGGCGATCCACTGATCGCTGCCATGGTTCAGGAAGCGATCGCCGATTTGGATGATCAGTCGCGGCAGATCGTGCTGATGCGTTTCGTGGGCGAATACACTCTGGCCGAGATATCCAAGAAAGTCGGTCTCTCCGTGCCCACGGTGCGACATCGATTGGAGGATACTCTTGCGGGTTGGCGCCGGTACCTGAATGACACCGCAGAAGGGCCAAGTCCAGAGTGACCAAACACCTTTACGCAAAGCGATACATCCGTAAAGGGGTTCCGGAACGCAAGCCATGGCGAACTTCGGATGCGGTCCAGCACACTCGTCGCCAGCACTCGATTCGCGGTTCGCAGGCATGACGATCTGTCAGGGATGCTCAGACGTTCGCCAGGAGGCAGTCTTCCCCTCCTCATAGATTATAGATAGGTCGCTGGGATCAAGACTGTGATTCTCGGCGATCTCCTCCCACAGTTCTTCCTGCCTAGCTGTAATCTGTTCGGCGTCCAGGCTCTCCTGTTCCTCAACTTCGATCATGAGCTGCATCTTTGCATCATCAATCTCCCACCAAACGACATTTCGATCAACATGTGAAAAGTCGGGGCCGCAGCCCGTGAGTGTTAGAAGACACGCAACCACTGCAGCTAGTGGGACTATCAACTTTGGATCCATCATATTCACATCCACCAGATCTCGATTACTGAAATCGCCGAGAAACCCAGAAGCATGTCGGCTGTGGCCCTGCCGTCGTCAAACGCCCTCACTGGCACGCCGGCTAGTCCCACCTGTAAGGGCGTTCATTGACGCCCTTCATTGTGGAGAGTGATTCGCGGACAGATTTATCCATCTCCTCATTGGCAAACTTCACCGACGCATTTGCCATCACAATGCAAGCGCCTCCCGGATGAGCGCTGCCCGCCGTGCCCCAAATCCATAGCATTTCAGGCGGAGTGGTTGGGAGCCGGAAGTTGATTTTGAGTCGTGCCAGGTTGACACCGACCATAGTCCATCCACGGTAAGCCCAGCCAGTGCCCTCGGATATCTCATTCTCGCGCAGCGTTTCGATAAACGCGACCGTATTTGATAGGCCGTCGCGTATATCATTGTGTGAAGACCTACTGTTTTCTCCGAAAATCCGACTTCTGTCGTGGCGTTTCCAGTGATGGCAGATTAGTGAAGCGCGAGTACTGAAATCGTAGTTGGTCTTCGCGCCCTCCCATTGGGTTGAAGAGCCGGGACGATAGGGCAATAGATCACCAGGGACGCGCTCTGTGCCAGAGTCTGATGGGCACAGGAATACGGCCATTTTCTTTGACGCCCACTCTGCGTTGTTAGGTTCCGATGGGCCGGCCAACGGTACGAGAGCCGTGCAGGGGCTGCAGCAGATTGGATTGCCCGTGACGACATCGCAATTCGCTGCTGTTTGATCAAACTCCAGGTAAACACTATTCTGTTCCAGATAAGGCAACAGGAACATCAGTCCATTCTCGTTCATCACCGATTCGGGATCATTTTCCTTTGGGTACATGCACCAGGAATAATCGATCCCCGCCGGTGGATACACCTTGGCGGCCAGCTGGTATTGGTGAAGCGCCAACCCAATCTGCTTGAGGTTGTTTTTGCAGTGCATGCGTCTTCCCGCTTCTCTCGCCATCTGCACGGCCGTGAGCAGTAATCCCATGAGAATCCCGATAATGGCGATGACGACAAGTAGTTCGACCAGCGTAAATGCGAATCGCCGCTGCGTGGTCATTTTCCGAGACGGCATAATACTACTCCCTTCCCCTATTGATTCTCCTCAAAAACGTCTTCAGTTGGGAGGGTCAATCGGTCCTGTTGTCATTGGAAGACTACCTTGGCAGTGGAAAACATCGCTTCAATCTGAGCTTTCTCTCGACCGAGCGCAGATGGCAGAGCCAAATGTTCGATGCTCTTCAAGCCGGAGATTTGGCTGAGTCCACTCAAGGTGACCCTCTCACATCCCACCAAACTCAGCGTCCGAAGTCCTTCGAATTTCCTAATGTAATTCATCGACGTGTCATTGATGTCACAGCCAGAGAGGATCAGAACCTGCAAATCAACGCAATCGCTGATCGTATCTAAATCAGTTACGGACCTGCACCCAATGAGAGAAAGCACTTGGAGCTTTTTCGATACATGCCTCAAATGCCCCTCAGAGATCTGTGGAGACTGAGTTCCCAAGCCGTGAATCCGTAGGACGGCGAGTTCTCTGAGATTGCGGAGGAATTTCAAATCTTCAATCTGACCACCGATTGCCAATGCCTTTAGTGAGTGACATTTCTCAAGTTCGCGGAGCCCGTTGGCAGTGTACTGGTAGCGGCGTCTGCTCAGCTGCCCTCGCAGTTACAAGTAGATTGAGCGACACGAGACGTGACCCCAGTTTCGAGACCCTTTCGATGTCACGGTCTTGGACAACTGCATCTTGCATTTTCAGGCAGACCTTCGAAAAAGCACTCATTGCCGGCAGTATTTCATCAAGAGCCTCCGACACGTATTCACTGCCCGCCAGATCAACCGTGACCTGCGGAACTCCAGAGACGTTATGTACTTCTAGCGTTGCATTGGCCTCCTCCACTCGGCTGCGTAACTCGTTCACCGCTTGTTCGTCGTGCGCAGGTGCACTCAATGCAGGGAAAAGTGCAATCGTTCCGAAAGCTAACATGACGAAGGGCCGTAGAGTCGAAGTTGTTCGATTAAGGCCATATTCTCGTTCAATAATCATGTCTGAGTCTCACTTGCAATGGGCTGAACGCGCATGTGCATTCAAGAAACTAATTTGCGCAGACGATCTCCACTTTACTTTTCGCGGACAGTGCTTCAACGTCGTCGGGTCGTATTTGCGACATTTTGTTAAGCACCAGCTTTTTCAGTCCATTCAATGTAATAAGATGTCGCACTCCCTCAATCGTGATATTGGGACTATCAATGTACAGCTCCTCGAGTTGGGTGCATTCCGCGAAACTGCCAAGACTGTCGTCATCCATCGCGGTTCCGTATAGCAAGAGTTGCCTGAGCATGTTCTTGTTGGGCAGTGGGTCTAGCGATGCAATATTTGGCGCGTAGTATAGGTTCAGGACTTGAAGGCTCTTGGTCTTCAGATTAGCGAGCTCCTCTTCGTTGAACGCCTGCTGCATTTCGCCATAGGCGATCAGCCGCAGTACATTCAGTCGTTCCATGTCCTTGGTAAATTCCAGGCTCGAAGTGAGCCCCACTGCCTCGAGCGCGGTCAATCGGTGGCATTTTTCAAGCTGGTTCAGTCCTTCTTGTGTGTAGTGGCATCCGTGGGGTAAATAGCCCCCGTTCCCTGTTTCCTAGCGAGTCCGGCGATGAACAAGCGAACAAGCCGGTCTTCCAGCTCAGCGATTTTCCCCAGATCTCGATCGGTAATTGCGGATCCCCTTAGATTCAGCGAGACACTTGAGAACCAAGCTAATTTGGGGCACAGCGAGGCAAGCTCTTCGGAAATATCTGGCCAGCCCTCAAGTTCAATGTGGACAGTTTCCCCGTCAAAGGTCGCATCGCACTTTGCGGGTTCACTTGCATTAGTGTCCAATTTTTTGAAGGTGCTCTCTATCACAAGCCACGCTTCGTTCGGAGTTGTGGCCGGTTCATCTTTCGGTTTGTCAGTTTCGCCCTCGTTCTCATTCGGTGGCGCGAGAGTGACCGGTTCTTCGCCTGCACCACCGACTGGGTGCTTCCCATCGTCTGAAGGTGTGACAAACCCGCTCGCATTATCTGAATCCTCGTTCTCGTTCTGTTTCCCGAGGTTGAGAAGAGAGGGCAATGCAAAGCCGATCACCACAAGGCCGGAGATTGCCGCGATGGTAAGCAAGAATATCGGTAGCTTCTTCTTCCGTTCGGCGACGAATGCTCGTTTACCTGACGTGCGGATTCTAGCAAGATCTTCTCCTGGCCGTACGGTCTCGGCTTCGTCTGCGCCTGTCTCCTCGTCTTCCTCGCATTGTGGTGCGGCATTTACGTCGGGCCCGCCAGTGAGATAACTTCGCAAGGCGGCCGCAACCTCAACTGCGGATTGATACCGAGCACCGGGATCTTTCTCGAGACACCTCCCGACGATCGCCTCGAGCTCAGGCGAGATGCCCGCAACTTTCTCCCCGACACGCGGAGCCTTCAGGTCCGGGTCGGCGATCTGAATCAGCGTGCGAACTTCATCATCGCCCTTGAAGGGCAGTTCACCCGTGAGCGATTCGAATAGAACAATTCCCAACGAGAAGATGTCACTTCGTGCATCTAACCGATCGGAACTGCTATGTTCGGGAGACGAATAGGACAGCGTGCCCAGAAACCCCTGCGTTGCGTTGACCGGCAGTAAGTCTGATGTCAGAGCTTTGGCGATGCCAAAATCGATCAAATAGGGTGTATCATGTCGATCGATGAGGATATTGCTAGGTTTGACATCGCGGTGAATGATCCCGTTGTCATGGGCAATCTGTAGCGTGTTGGCAAGACTCTCACCGATCTCAGCAACCCAGCGCGCTGGGCAACGGTGATCTTGCAGCTTGTCGGATAAAGGTAGGGCATTTTGAAACTCAAAGGCGACATAGTAGATGTCGCCGTCTCGACCAGCGTCTAAGAGTGGTGGAATTCGGGCCCGTTTGTCCCTCAGTATCTTGTAGTCACACTGAATCTCGCAAGAACCGGCTTGCCATGCTGTCATCTAGTCTTGTTCTGGGTATCTTGAGAGCGACAAATGTGTCCCGATGTAGGATGTCTTTTGCAAGCCACACACGGGCAAAACCACCTTGGCCAAGCAGTCCCACAATGTCATAGTTACTTACCCGCCCCAGAGCAGGCGCTTGATCCATTGCAGCAGGTTTCAGTTCTGCTTGCCTACCACATGCGGAATTCGAGCAAATGAATAAGCCAGCACTGCGCGATATTCTAAGAGTCTGCCGACCGCACGCTGGACACTTGAGCGGTGGGATTTCATTACTTGGTGTTTCCACCACTCGCTCTTCGAATACCGCGTCAACAATGTCACGATACTCCGCAAATCGGGAATCATATTCCTGTTTGCCGACCTGGTCTCCACGCTCCTTCCGATACCATTGGTCAATCTCGATCAACCGTTTGAGCGTCTGCCGGTATTCATCTCCTGACAGATCTGTCAGGTACTCTTCGATCCGAGGCGGTGGATCAGAAGTTTCGCTGTTTGGGTGACTGCTGATTCGTTTCCACACCGCTTCAAACCGGCGACAGGCATCTTGCTGCGACATTCCGAGTTCTCCCGATGAAACCGCGGGTCTACAGACCGCAAGGACTCTTCCCCAAACGAAAAGTCACGATCGGTAATTGCATACATTCTGCCAAGTCAACTGACCGCAGACTACACCTGCGTATGTGAATGTAAAACGCATTTTTGAAACAATTAAATGGAACAATTGCCGATTTTGTTCCGGGTTTGTGACGCCAGGCCTTTCCATCAAAAGTACGCACTGGGAGTCGCAGTCCCTAAGTGCCCGTCCACATCTATAGACAACTTCTTCACTCACAATTGAATAAGGAAGTCACAGAAAAACTGCAGGCCGGCTGACGTGTTTGCAGGGGCACGTTGAGCGAGAGGTTTCTGCGTCGCGTTAATAGCTCGATTCAAGGTCACCGAAGAGAAAGGCCTCTAGCTGGTATCGGCTTTGCAGCCTTTCGGCGCGATTTCGCCGTGCCCACTCTAAGAACTGCCTTATCACAAACTGCGCAACAGCGGATCCACTGACGCATGCGGAAGACCTTGCAGGAACTTCCGTGCTTGCACCGCGACTCGTTCGGCGTGTTTGAGAGTAGAAGTGTCGCTGGGCCGCGGTGTCGCCAGCAGCTCTCCACTCTCCACCTGACTCAGAAGTGTCTCGCATGGTACTCCCCTCGATACTCGAGAAATTGTGTCTCTACCTTCAGAAACAAAACCGTCCGCCAAAAAGGAGCAAAAAGCAGTATTTTTTAATTGCAGACGCGGGGCTTATTGCTGTTCTTACAAGTGGGTAGTCATGTTTGATCCAGTTCCGTAGGAAACTTCGAGAACGACAATGACCAATCTCACTCATGCCCGTGATCCGCCGTTGAATTCTCCCTCACCTGGTTTTGTTGAGTGCACAACGGGTTTCCTCGACGATTCGTGGGTCGAGGTAGCCCTGGTAATACGGATGTGTAAACGACTTGTTTCGTGCTCGTCCAAATATCGGATCTGAGCACGAAGGCCTAGAAGAATACCTCAATGCGGTTTAAGACCTGCGAGCCGCCGCCTAGAATTGGGGAGTGCATCAATGTTCAAGAGTTTGAAGAATAGATGGACGCCAGGCCAACGGCGTCGGAAGAAGAACAAGTCCTACGGGACGCGACGAGCCAACCTTCGATTTGAGCAACTAGAAGGACGGAGACTGCTCGCGACAGTGCACGGTGATTTCAATGGAGACGGTTATGGCGACCTCGCCGTGGGAGCGCCTGGTGCAACGGTGCGGGAATTTGATCGTGCAGGTGCCGTGTACGTTAGCTATGGAACGGCTGACGGTCCAGGCCATTCATTGAAACAGACGTGGACGCAGGACGATCTCCACTACACAAATCCAGAAGATCACGATCTCTTCGGAGGAGCTTTGGCTGTCGGTGATTATAACGGCGACGGATATGACGACTTGGCGATCGGCGCCGCTGCTGAAGATTGGGGAAGCATCTACGACGTCGGAGTAGTGCATATCGTGTATGGGTCTGCAAAAGGACTTACATTCAGTAGCAATCAATTGTGGCGTCAAATCCCGAGTCTGGCCGGCTCGATAATGGAAGCTGGGGACCAATTTGGGGACGCCTTGGAGGCCGGAGACATCAACAATGATGGTTACGACGACTTGGTGGTAGGCTCGCCAAACGAGGACATAGGGACGGCGTCGGACGCTGGATCGATCGTTGTGATATTTGGCTCAAGAAAAGGACTTACCTCCGTGGGCAGCCAGTACTTTGATCAGAATATGCTCGCGACAACAAATGCCGAGAGTGGCGACCTTTTTGGATCGGCACTGGCAATTGGCGATTTCAACAACGACGGATTCGACGATGTTGCTGTTGGCGTTCCGCGAGAAAACGTATATTCCATCACCGCGGCAGGCGTCGTGAATGTCATCTACGGCGGAGCAAACGGGTTGACAACGGCAGACAACCATCTCCTGTACGAGACCGCATTAGGGTCCGTCATCAATGTAAAGCTGACGCACCGGATGGGGATTTTCTCAACACATCGTCCGAAATCCGAGGAGTGGGATGAATTTGGCGCTGCGATGGCGTCCGGTGACTTCAACGGCGATGGATACGACGACTTGGCAATAGGTGCACCCGGCCAAACCGTGTTTGGCGACGATTACAATGGTGCGGTGACCGTCGTCTACGGAACTGCTGCGAGACTGGGTGATGGCCTCAAGGTCGTCTTGCAGAGTGAAGTCATCGGACATGTCCATTCTTCTGGGTTTGGCGAGTCGTTGGCTGTCGGAGATTTCAACGGTGACGGATACGCTGATTTAGGTATCGGCTCTTGTAATGACACCGTCGGATCTATGCGGAGCAGGAACGATGCGAGTTGTTTTCGGTAGTTTCTGGCTTGGGCTTATGCCTTGGGGCAATCGTCTTATCACTCAGAGTATGGTTGGCAACGCGACAGAAGCGTACGATCAATTTGGTTCATCGGTGTCCGCCGGCGATTTCAACGGAGACGGTTACGACGACTTGATTGTCGGTGCACCATTTGAAACCTATGCGGGAGTGAGTGCTACGGGAATCGTGCACGTAATCCCTGGATCTTGGTCTGGGCCTAACACGGCAAGGTGGCAAGTGTGGAGTCAAATGAGCTTCGACGAGTGCCAAAGGGCGAGCTTTTTCGGCTGGTCGCTCCCCGGCCACCCGTCAAATCTAATCCCTTGGATCGTGGAATGAACGGCGCATCGCGTCCTCCAACGCTCGGGTGGTGCGCTGCGCCCGCGTCCGTTGTCGTGACCTACGTTGACCTCCTTGAGTAGCCTGGTCACGTAAAGAATGACGTGTGCCAGGAGCGCATGTTCGACGACTCTCCATATGCTTCCCAGGCAGATCGTGTCGCTACCGTTCAAGTAGTGAGTTGACCAAGCAAGGGGACGTACCAATGATGGTTCCTGCAACAGTAGGTGCCATGCCACTTCTTGCGGAGATCCAGGTAAGCGAGGAAAGGCTACCTTTCCCAGCCGAACAGTCAGCGTTTCTGCAGGCCTGGGGAATGCACCCCAAGTTGTGCAGCTTGCCGCAAGAAGTGGCATGGCACCAGAGTGGTCTGCAACGAGGTACAAAACCTAGCAAGCTACTCCCCGGCGTTCCGTGAGCAAAGGCCGCAGTGCTATCGCATCAAGGACACACACAAAGGCCGCGAGGTGTGGGAAATCCGCTGGCACACCTGTTGGCGAAAGACGCACACGGACAAGCTCGTGAGCAAGCAATGTACGCTGATTGTCGCCACCAACGTGCTGACCGAAGAAACGAAGTATTTTCTCGCCAATCGCGTGCCGGGGCGCAACGGTTGGTCGCTGCGCAAACTTCTGCGCGTGGCATTCGGAAGGTGGCCGATCGAGGACTGCTTTCGCGAAGCCAAGGAAGAATTGGGACTCGAACACTTCGAATGCCGCGGCTGGCGTTGCATCCACCGGCACTTGTACGTCGCGATCCTCAGCCAATTCTTCTATGCCCGAGTTCGCCAGCAACTGTCGCCCCAGGAGGATGTCCTTAGCGGCGAGCTGCTGACCATAGAACAGGTGCGTCGAGCCATCAACGTCTACCTTGAATCACTCGGCCTCCCGCCACGTTGTCGAGTGCGCATGTATTATGAGGAACTTGAGCGACAAGGATACTACTGTGAGCGAAACGCAAGAGCTGCCAAGTCCCATCGCAAAACCCGACACAAACGATTCCTTGAGCTCGACATCGATCCTGATAAAATCAAATCCATCCTTCCTAAGCCGTCAAAACCATGACCGATTTCATCCAACTTGGCGCTGTCCAGTTAGATATTGCCAGTTAACAACTTGTGTCGAGCTGCTCGAGAAGTACCAGAGGAGGGACTCGAACCCACACGTCCTTAAGGACACTGGATTTTGAAGCTAGTTAACTCGGTTGGATCTGGATTGCCTTTGCGTTGGAAATGTGTAGCAAGTCCCTTCCCGTATGTTGGATACGAAAAACTCACATTTGCTTTGCATTGTAAACAAGCTTATCTTGCATTGCCAATCCTGTCCCCAATTTGTCCCCAGTCGGCCCTAGTCGGGCTTCCACTTGAAGTGGATAAGTCCAACGAAATCCGGTGACCCGATCGAGTTGATCAATGCCTCGGCTGCTGGTCAGCGGAAAGTCGCTGGACCATTACTAAGCAGGGTGATATTCTGGCTGCAAACTGGAGATATGTCTGTAAGCCGCGATGAACTGTCATTCGGTTGGTCGTGAAAGGACGACGCGATGGACACGGTCTACATAGAGACGTCGATTATCAGTTACGCGTCCGCATGGGCAAGTCGCGACATCGAAACGGCCGCGTTGCAGCAACAAGCCCGCGACTGGTGGTCCTTTGAACGTCCGAAATTCGATCTCGTCACTTCACAGTTGACACTGGACGAGGCGTCGGCAGGGGATCCGGTGGCCGCCGCCGGTCGGCTGAAACTGCTTGAAGGTCTACCATTAGTGGAAATCAACAGTGAGACAGAAGTACTTGCTGCGCGATTGCTTGCCGCCCACACAATGCCGCAGAAGGCGGCAGCCGACGCTTTGCATGTTGCCGCTGCTGCCCTCGGAGATGTAAAATACCTATTGACATTGAACTGTAAACATATCGCGAACGCTCACGAGCTTCCCCGTATCTATGAATTGCTCGATCAGGGAAGGGCTGGGCAAGATGCTGATTTGCACTCCCGCGGAATTCCTGGGTGGTGACTCGAATGACGAAGAAACAGACAATTCTCGACGAACTTCACGCGGTCCGTGAACAGTTGCTAACCGAATCCGGTGGCACGCTCGAGGGGCTGGTTGCCCGTCTCAAAGCTGAACAAGAAACGTCCGGGCGACCCGTGCCGCAACACACGAAGACCAAAGGACCGCACTCGTGCCGCCGACACACCGGCTCCGGATAGTGCGTCTTCTACGACGTAGGGTCAAAAAACTGTGCCGAGCTGTCCGTCACGACATTCTGCACTTTTCTGCGCGAGTTTTCGCCGAGCTGTCTGTCACAAAATTTGGGACTTTTCTGGCGAGTTCTCGCCACCTTGGTCCCACGGCCGTTGGCCACCAGGTATTGCAGGGGATTCAATCGTCGATGTTGGCGAGCGCCTGTCATTTCGGAATTTCAGTCGCCGTTTTCACACCATTCCGCCGGCGGCAGGCGCAAATTGACCGCTGACAACCTGGTTCGTCGAACTCACGGCCTTCAGTTCAGGCTTGCAGGCAGCAGCCGGCAGGCTTCACACTCTTGCTTCCGATTTGCTTCCGCTCGCGCTAGGGTGCCGCTTCCCTGGCCGTTTCAAGTTCCTCGGGTATGCTGTCTCCGGTCTTGAAGTACATCTCATCCGGAGTCTGCCCACGAAACGCTCGCAGCCTGGCACTGAATTGTGTTCCTGCACGTAGAACGCCTGTCCCTCCTAAAAATTCCGTCCGTGTTCACTGGCAAGGACTTACGTCGTTTGCCCCTGCGCCGGGGTGGGCGGCTAGAATGGCCCATTTCCTGATCTCAGAGGGCGGAAATGGGCATTCTCAAAGCGTGTGTTCTGTTCCTTCGGGCGATGCTCGTTCCCAAAGCCAGGTTGGCTATCGAGAACTTGGCACTTCGCCAGCAATTGGCTGTCTGCAAACAATCGGTCAAACGTCCGAGACTGCGTCCACGCGACCGGGTCTTCTGGGTATGGCTCTCGCGACTTTGGCCGAACTGGCAATCGGCGCTCATCATCGTGCAACCGGAAACCGTCATCCGTTGGCACCGCCAGGGATTCAAGTTGTATTGGCGCTGGAAATCCCGCGGCGGAAAGCCTGGACGCCCGCCCATCGAACGCGAGATTCGTGACCTGATTCGCCGCATGTCCCGCGAGAACCCGACCTGGGGCGCACCGCGAATCGTGTCCGAACTGCTTCTGTTGGGCCACGATGTGGCCGAGCAGACGGTGGCCAAGTACATGGTTCGCTCGCGCAAGCCACCTTCCCAGACTTGGCGTACGTTTCTCGACAATCACGTTCGCGATATCGCGGCCTGCGACTTCTTTACGGTTCCGACCGCGACGTTTCGCGTGCTGTACGTCTTCATCGTTCTTCGGCATGACAGGCGACAAGTTGTTCATTTCAACGTGACGACAAATCCCAACGCCGAATGGACGGCTCAGCAAATCGTTAATGCCTTCCCGTTCGACGAAGCACCTCGATTTCTTATCCGAGACCGCGATGGAATCTACGGGAAGTACTTTCAAGATCGAGTTGAGGCATCGGGATTGAAGAGGTCCCTACTGCACCACGATCCCCCTGGCAAAATCCGTACGCCGAACGAGTGATTGGATCAATCCGCCGAGAGTGTCTGAATCACTTGATCGTGCTTGGCGAAGCCCATCTCAAACGCATTTTGATTCGTACTTTGAGTACTATCACGACTCACGGCCACACTTGTCGCTCGATCGCAACTCACCGATACCACGTGAAGTAGAGCCGCCGTCACAAGGAGAAGTCGTTTCCATTCCACAAGTCGGTGGCCTGCATCATCGATACTCGCGTGCTGCGTGACGACAACGACCATCGCCTCCACTGTCTTTCACTGTTTGTTTGACGTAGCCGCTTCGCATCAACGTAGGGAAATCGCATTTCCGCAATCCGTGCGACCGGGTGCCGTACTCGTTCCCAACGCCTCACGCTTGATTTGTCCCCGCTCATTGGCCCCTCTCGTTCCCCTTGGATGAGGTTTTTGGGAAGCGACAACCAGGTAGACGAAGAGGCGAAGACTTTGCCCAGCCGTTGTGCGAGCAGAGCCAGCGTCCCTGTCGGCACATGGCGATACTCGTCGGCAGTGACCATTTTCTTCATCATGTCGACCTCGGCTGGCGTCAGTTGCTGGGGCGATAATCGTGGGCACGACGTTATGTCGTCCAGGCCGCACTCCTTCTCCCGCTTCCACGAATGATATCGGGAGTGCGACAATCGCAGAACTCGCAGTACGATGTGAAGCGGGAGGACGGCAGTTGACCGTTCGATGGCTCGCATCAGCGTGTGTTTCACTGCTCCGTTAGGAATCCGGGTGCCGGCCAGCGAGAAGACCGGACAATCTCAACAGAACGACCAGCAGACGAAGCAACGCAATGAGCTTGGCGACACGTCTGCGCAGCGTCAGTAGTTCCTGTTGAAGACGGAGGACATCCATGTCGGTGACGCCGACAGTGACGACCTCGGCCCGGGGTGACTTAAGCCACCCGTGAGCCGTATAGCGAGGGACGCCTCGACGGATTGCATGTTGGATATTGCCGGTCGATTGGACGAGTTCACGAAGGCGATGGTCATATCTGCGTAGTTTGCGAGTCGTAGTAGCCATCATTCGATGATCACCACTGCGGCCCAAGAATCAAAGCCGAAAGACGAGAACTCGGACGAAAAAGTGCAGAATGTCGTGACAGACTGCACGGCTCAGCATCGCGGTCTCCGTGTCGTTCCGATCGATCTGGAAAACAACACGATAACATCAATTACAGCAACATGTTTGGACCGCGCGAAGCCTCGCGCAAGAATCGCTGGACCAGCACAGAAGCCCCTCGTTTTCTGCTTCGAGATCGCGACGGCATCTACGGCCAGTACTTCCAAGACCGTATGCCAGGCTTGGGGATCGAAGAAGTCTTAATCGCACCTGAAGATCGCAGAAACACAATCGATATTGATTGAGGTCAACTCCTGCCCTGCTGGCGCATCGATCCATACCTCTCCTGTATCGGCATCGAACGGATGCGAAGTCCCGTCGCCGCAAAGACGGCATTGGCGATGGCCGGCGCAATCGCAATGATCGGCGTTTCGCCTCCGCCGGCCGACGGAATGTCCGTATTGTTGACCAGGTGCACGTCGATCTTGGGCATGTCCTCGAACCGCGGCACTCGGTATTCGGCAAAGCTGGCGTTGAGGATCTTGCCGTCCTCGAACTGCATCGCTTCTCGCAGCGCCGGCCCCATCCCCATCATGATGCAGCCCTGCACCTGAGACATCAGATTGGCCGGATTCTGAACCGGCCCGCATTCAAATGCCTCACAGACCTCGCGCACCTTGATCTCGCCGCTGCTCGCGATCGATCGCCACTTCGACGCACGCCGCCACCACCGAGTTCTTCTCCGTGCCGCAGGCCAAGCCCACACCCAATTCGGGCGTGACCTTCTTGCTTCCGCGCCGCCCAGTCGAAGTGCTTGGCGGCAACCTCCAGCACGGTGCGAATGCGTGTGTTCTCGAGATGAGCCAGTCGGAACGCGAGCGGATCGGCCTCTGCGGCGGCCGCCAATTCGTCCATGAAGGACTCGCGGGCAAAATTGTTGGCCGTCGCCGCGAGGCACCGATAGGCGCCCTGACGCAGAGGAGAATCGGAGCCCACGGACAGGATTCGGGTATTGGGGATCTCGTAGGGCGTATCGATGGCCGAACCGCCCGCGTTGATATTCGTGAAGTCCCAGGCGACAAGCGAGCCGTCGTCGTCCAGCCCGCCCTGGCACTCGATCACCGCCGCCGGCCGGAAATACGCCCAGGTGAACTCTTCCGCCCTGGTCCAGTGCACGGCCACGGGACGTCCGGCCGCCTTGGCCAGTCGAGCCGCCTCTTCCGCCGCCTCGCCCGTATGCTTGCCCCCGAATCCTCCTCCCATATCCGGGACAATGACACGAACTCGCTCGGTCGGAATTCCCAAGGCCCGCGACAGGTCGCCCTGGACTCGCTGCGGCCCATCGACGCCGGTCCACACCGTCAGCTTCCCGTCCTTCCACTCGGCCGTCGCCGCCCTCGGTTCCATCGGCGCATGCTGAACGTACGCCACTTCGTACGTCGCGCTCAGAGACTTTGCTCGCCCCGGCCAGCGCCTGTCTCGACCGACCCTTCGGTCCTGGGCCGGCCCCGCCCGGCATGCTTCTTCAGATGTGAGAACAATTCGCTGCTCGATGGATGCGACACGGTCTTCCACGTTGCCGTCTTCGCAACCGCGTCCAGCGCCTGCTCGGCGCGAAACGTCGACGGCGCCGCGAACCCCACGAACTGCTCCGTCCCGCACCACGACCACATCCTCCATCGCCTCCGCCGCCGACAGGTCGATGGACTCGAGCGTCGCGCCGTAGGAAGGCGGGCGAAGTATCTTTCCGTAGAGCATGTCGGGCCGTGCAATATCCGAAGGGTAGCGGTGCGCTCCCGTGACCAGGTCCCGAATGTTCGGCCGGGCAACCGATGTGCCCATCACCTCCCACTGGCTGACCGGCGTGAGCGCAACGTCGGCAGGAATGCTCTGCTGGAACGCCTCGGCAATCTCCTGGCGACTTGGCCAGATCGGCATAGCTGACGGTTCTCTTCGTCGCCTCGTGCGTGATCGTGCCGTCTTTCACGTCCAGGGCGCCGCGGTCCACCTTCCACCGCTCGGCCGCAAGCTCGCGTCAGCAGCTCTCGCGCGGTCGCCGCCCCTTGCCGCACCGCAGGCACGGTGCTGGGAGTCGTCCGGCTGCCCGCGGTAATGCCGTCATCGGGAACCAGAGTCCGTGTCGGCCATCACCAGCGTGATCTTGCGCGACGTCCACTCGCAACTCCTCCGCCGCCGCCTGTGTCAGCTGCGCGCGCGAGCCCTGTCCTTCCTCCACCTTGCCCGTCATCACGGTGATCGTGCCATCCTGGTTGATATGAAGCCTCGCGGCTACATTTCGCGCACTCGGCTGCCACTCGCCGCCACGTCGCTGGCCGAAGGAAATCTCCTCGGTCACCGTGATCAGAAGACCCGCGCCGAGCACCTGCACAAACGCCCGTCTGCTCAACTCGACCTCGCAGTCCGGATCGATCCGACGGCTCGGACTCGTTCCGCCTCGAACGTTTTCGTGAAGACTTCCCTGATCATGAGCTTCTACCTCTTCATCTTTTCCGCGGCCCGACGAACCGCATTGACGATCTTCGGATAACCATTGCACCGGCAGATGTTCCCGTTCATCCCTTCGACGATTTCCTGGTCCGTGGGATTGGCATTCTCTTCCAGCAAGGCAACCGCCGCCAGAATCATTCCGCCCGTGCAATACCCGCATTGCACGGCACCTTCCTCGAGGAACGCTTCCTGAACCGGATGCAGCACATCGTCTTTCGCCAGCCCTTCGATCGTCACGATGCGTCTTCTTGTCCGCCTCGGCTCACGGGCGTGACACAGGACAGCACGCGCCGGCCGTCCATCAACACGGTGCACGCACCACACTGTCCCTCGCCACAGGCGTACTTGGCACCGGTCAGACCCAGATCCTCCCGAAGCACGTCCAGAAGCGACCGCTGCGAATCGGTGGTGATGGTCTTCTCTTGCCCATTGACCGTCAGCTGAATCGTTACGTCCATAGCTGGGCTCCTTCAAATCGTGAATACCTTCCGTGAGTGTATCGTCCGGTTGGACCGTTTTCCAGTCGGCATCTCGGAATCCATCGTCGGGACCTGTAGTCCCCCTGTTCCATCTGGAACTGTAAGCAAGCGCCCAACCTTTCCGTGGCGAGGAACTGGCACGTGAACTGATCTGGGAGGAATTGACGAGTGTGGGTATGGCGTGGCCGCTCGTTGGCTGGTAAACGTGAGAAGTAGACGCCGTTCGGAGTCCTGCCGCCCAGCGTGTCAGGGGGGCGACACTCGTTGTACCACCGCCCCGTGCAAAAACTCCGTCCGCGATTGCTCACGCGGTGAAGGAGCCCAGCGACCTTCGGCGTGAATGCGTGTACACGGAAACGAGGGCAGATCCGAGGGCTCCAAGGCATCGAAGGCGGTCCAAGGAAGCCTCGGGGCTTTGGAACCAGAATCAAGAGACACGTGAAAACGGGTTGCGGCGCGGAGCGATAGCGCAGAGGTTCGAACGACGCCACGCTCACGCTACCCGTCGAGCGCGTATGACCGGCAGGTGACGGCGACTTTCGTGACAGTCGATCTCCAGGACAATCGTCTCGCCAGGATCGCCTTGAATCTCAACCAGGGGCTTGGCACATGGCGACCCGCGTGGCCATTTTTGACCGGGCTCGATGCGGGGCTGTTCGTTCGCCGGCAGTCGCGAGAAGTGGACCTAATTCGGTGTCTTGCCGTAGAGAGTTTCGTGCGGACGATGCTCATTGTACCAATCGATGACGAGTCCTACCTCACGCTCGAACTCAGGTTGGTCCTCGGGAACTGTGATCAGCCGCAAGATCTCCTTGAGCGTTCTATGGAATCGCTCCACGACGGCGATGCTGCCGCGCTTTCCGACGGCTCCAAATCTCGGCAGGATGTTCTTGGCTTTGCACCAGACGTTCAATACGCTGCATCCGGTCACCGTTGATGCGAAGTTCCTCGCGGAGCATCGAAACTTCGGATTCCAGTTGATGGATACTGGCGTCCTTCGCGTTGCCGTTGGTGATCAATGCCTCTTGTCCGGTGAGCACCGCAATGCTGCACGATGCCGATGACATTCAGTACTGCATTTCTGACGTACGAATGCCAGCCCTTCGGAAGTCGCAAAGACTCAACGGTCTGCCCACGGATTTCGTCGCACATGAACCTGCTCAGAAATCATCCACGATAGGCGACCGCGACGGCGGGACTGTGGCAAAGGCGACGAACCAACCCTCCCTATTGCCGCCGCGTTTAGAATCCACCGATTGTGTCACCGACTCCCGTCTTGAACGGGGATTCGCACCTCCACCGAACGACCGGCAAAAGTCGCTGGACTGCTTCACCGCAGGGGCTATTGGCAAATCTTTGCAGCCATGTACCTCCCCAGAACGAATGGCTTCCCCCACGCTTGATCGCTAACCACGATTAATGGATAATCCGGCCCGCGGTAACGGCCATCGCTACCGTAGTAGAACTCAGGCGTAGTGCAAACGTGTATGTATCGGCAGTTGCATTGTGAAGCCCTGCTCTGCATGGCTTCCGCACTCACTTATCGCAGGACGATCTCACGAGTCAGTCATTCACGTGGAGAGGTGCGCGCGGCAATATCAAGGCTCGAACGTCTGAAGACGAATTCTCGCATTCTCATGGCATTTGTGCGATAGTACCCGGCGGCCCGGCGTCGAGTTCGTAGGTAACAAGAACGTAGTGTTTGGATACCATGCATTTCTTTGGAGGGTCTCACCATGTTGCGAAAGGCTGTCGTGCTGTTGCTTGGAACTCTTTTGTGTGGGGTCACGTGCACTTGTTCCGCCAATGATATTCAGCCGAAAGGCAAATGGATCCGGACGTCGCCAGATGGTGCTCGCTACATCGTCAAGGAAATTGGCGATGAAAAGGAGACACTTTCCACCTTCAATGTGAACGGTAAACTGATTTACCAACACGCTGTTAAATACAGTATAACGCCGTTAGACGGTCTTTTTGTATTCAAATTTTGGGATCGTGAGGTGATTGTTGACACCTCGAAGACCGAAGAAGAAATTGCGGCGACGAACCAGGAAATCAAAGAAGCAACAAGCGAACCGATTCGATACGTGTTCAAGATTCAGGAAAATCAATGGTTCGAAGTCTTCGATTTGTGGAAAGATGCCGAATCGACACCCAATTTGACCGTGTATCGTCGATTGGATGATGATGCGGAACTTCCTTGGGAAACGGCCGATACCGTACCCGAGAACCTCCGCCCGAAGCAGGTCATGAACTACTTCGCTGGGCAATGGCAATCGAAGGGAACAATTGGCGACAACAGATACGAGGGACGCGTTAGTTTCGAATGGGATTTGCACCACGAAGCAATAATCGGAAAGTTCGAATTTTTCGGTGCTGGTGGCGGTGGTGGCACACTGCACAGTTATTGGATGTGGGACGCCGCGACGAACAAGATCGTCGATCGGAACTTCGCATCTTGGGGTGTCTATCGAGATGCCTCCTACAAGATCGTGCCCGACGGCGATTTCTTCAAATTGGTCGGCATTAGTGTTCAGCACGCCACTGACGCAACAACATCAGCCGATGTGGAAGTCTCCGTTGTCGATGAAAATCACTACACGTGGCGAGTCATCCCACACGACAAGAATCGACCGGAAATGGTTGAAGAGTGCTATCGCATTACTGCGCTGCCGAAATAATGACACGAAGATTGACATGCGTTCCGGACTCTCCGTCTGTAGGAGTTATGCAGCGGCGGTGTGCGAGGTCTCAAGAGTTTTGTCCTCCAGGACTTTCCAGCGACTTGACTTGCAGTAGGTTCGCTGCACAGAACCAGCGACCTTCAGCTTGAAAACTTGTACACTTGATTCCGGCCTGAGCGGTGGGCGCCACCATACTGAAGGCACGACGAAGCTAACTTCGTGCCTCACCGAACGACCGAGGGACTCGCAAACACCGCGTTGTGCGGACGGGTGGTGCAACATGTCGTAACAGCTGAACGGTTACGCCACTCGGCGGAAGCTTATGATCGGTGGCTGGCGGCGCCCCTCATGGCAGTCGATCTCGAAGATGATCGATGCCTCGGGGTCACCGTCAACGCCGACTTGCGGCTTTGCACATGGCGAGCCACGAGGCCAGTGTTGGCGGGGCTCAATGCGTGGCTGCTCGTTAGAAAGTGAACGGTGCAGTCTGTCACGACATTCTGCACTCTTTCGTACGAGTTCTCGTCTTTCGGCTTTGATTCTTGGGCCATCTGGCAAGCGGATACGCGGGAGAACGCGAACAAGGCCTTTGATCTGTTCCTGGATACGTACCAGGCCAAGTACCCGCACGCCACCGACTGCCTGGCCAAGGATCGCGAAGTGTTGCTGGCGTTCTATGACTTCCCAGCCGAACATTGGATTCACCTGAGAACGACCAACCCCATCGAATCGACCTTTGCGACTGTACGTCTACGGCATCGCCGCACGAAAGGAAATGGATCGCGGAAAGCGTGCCTCACGATGGTCTTCAAGTTGGTGCAGGCCGCCGAGAAGAAATGGAGATTATTGAACGGTTCAGAACTGATCCCAGATGTCATTCAAGGAGTTCGCTTCGTCAACGGTGTACGCCCAACACAAGCCGCCGCCTGATCGCTCGGAAGTACCGGTGCCTCTTCTCTGTTACCTAAGGGAAGAGACCAGCGTCCAACGAAGGAGATGATCATGCCAGGCGTTGACTTCGACGTGCTCCGCAGAGAGATCACGATGCCACAGGTTCTCGACGAAATCGGATTCCAGGCGACTCACCGCGATGGTGACCAGCTCCGTGGACCCTGTCCCGTACACGGCTCCACATCCAAGAACAGCCGTGCGTTTTCGGTGAACCTCCGCACGGATCGGTACTACTGTCACCAATGCAAATCACATGGCAACCAACTCGAACTCTATGCTGCCGTGCACAACACCAAGGTCTACCAAGCCGCGGTCGATTTGTGTCACGCGCTAGGCCGCGAGGTGCCATGGATCAAGCGATGGTAAACCACCACTGCAAACACGGAACAGAGAAGAGGCACCGGTACTTGAAGTGCCCAAAAGCGTCGCCATTTCAAAAAACTGATCCACAACTATTGACAATAACTCTGAATTGTAGACCAAAAGCCAATGGTCTGCCAATGGACGATAGAGTGTCCAAAAGTTCTGCAAGCTCCGCCAGAATCGCCGGCGGATGTCAACCTCTGGCACTGAATGCCCTCCCTTCTGAACGCGTTCTCTGACTCGCTCCACACACGCGCCTTCGTTGGCAAGATAGAGGTATACGATAGTGATCATGAATCCGGCTGATCGAGCCTTGCGGATTGTATGCCGAAGCGTGCGACCCGCCAACGTCGACTCAACCACGAGACTCTCTGATACCTCTAGTGCCGCAGAGAGCCGCCGCATGAGTTCTTCTCCCGCACGGACTGCCGCAGATTCTGGAGACTTGGGAGACAATTCACTGGCAATCGCATCGGCACCCAAATAGAGGCAATCGTTCACTCTGGCGTATTCCAAGGCAAACGTCGTCTTGCCAGTACCGTTTGCACCGCCCACTACGATCAGTTCTTTCACTGTCTCACCGCTCCTAGATGGAGTACGACGTCCCAGCCGATGCGAAGGGTATACGTCGGGCAACTGGGGCCGGCGGGGCTTGCTTGGTTCGGAATTTCATCAAGAGTTGATCCAACGAGAAACTCCTCTGGCTCGGGGGCTACGCAAGCGCACTTACCGAGATGACCATTCTGAAGCGTGATTCGACGCTGCTTGGTATAGATGAACATCGCCGCATCTGCAACCTGTCTTCGTTGGGTGTCTTTCCGCTCAACGTCTCATGGGGGCGGTGTTAGTTGCACCAATCCGCGGTCAAGCCGACCTCGCGCTCGAATTCTGCCTGCTCTTCCGGGACGGTGATTTGTCGTAACAGTTCCTTGATCATTCTGTGATATCGTTCGACCACGGCGATGCTGCCATGCCGCCGGACAGCACCGAAGCGTGGCCGGATGTTCATGGCCGGACACCATGTCCTGTCGCAATGGTCGCATTCGAACTCAGACCCCCGATCGACGATCAGGTGTTCTGGTGTGGCACCTACCTGTCTCGTGATGTGCCCCAACGCGTCGGTGACTGGTTCTGAATCTGCGCGGCTCTTGAACACTGCCAATCCCATCGAACGTCTGGACAAATGGTCCACGACGTCTAGCACCCACCAGCAGACGGGCCGCTGTTGCCAGACGGTGTGAGGAATCCAATTCGTCCAAGAACCTCGAGAGATGGCAGGACCCTCAGATCAGCATGCCACTTATGATTGGCGGACCTCGCCACAATGCGGTTACATTTGCCGGTGGCGTCGCAGTGGGGACAAATTGGGGACAGGATTGGCAATGCAAGACAAGCTTGTTTATAATGCAAAGCACACTTGGTGTTCTTGTATCCACCGTTCGGGAAGGGACTTGCAGCACATTTCCAACGCAAAGGCAATCCAGATCCAACCGAGTTAACTAGCTTCAAAATCCAGTGTCCTTAAGGACGTGTGGGTTCGAGTCCCTCCTCTGGTACTTTCATCCAGCTCGACACAAGTTGTTAGCTGGCAATACATAAGCTCCGACCCACTCGGAGCTTGTTGCGTTTCTTGCCAGGCCCTCCCCTGCCCTACATCGGCCGACTTGAGTGCAAATCGATGCAGATCGATGCAGATCGATGCGAGCTGTATGGCACCAATATTGGCACCTCTTGTCACCACGGTTGGCACCATTTTCGGGCCCGAATCGGGGTCTTCCAAACCACCATCTGGTAAGCATCTTGTACTTTGAGAACGACGGCTGGGCGCTCTATCGGATTCGAGCAGGCTGCGAGAATAACGACGAGCCACACGTAGGTATGTGATTGGCTTAAAATGACCGGTGTGCAACGCGTTTGTTGGTTTTTCGAGGCCCGCCAGATGAGCGTCCACTCTGACTTCAAATACGATGCCTTCCTCAGCCATTCGAGCAAAGACAAAGACAAGGTCCGCGAGCTCGCGGCGCGGCTGAAGTCGGACGGGGTACGGGTGTGGTTGGACGAGTGGGAGATCGGGCCGGGCGACAGCATCCCGGCCAAGATCGAGGACGGACTGGAGCACTCCCGCGTGCTGGTGCTCTGCATGAGCGCTGAGGCGCTCGCGGCCGACTGGCCGCAGTTGGAGAGCCACACCTTCCGCTTCAAAGACCCACTCAACCACAACCGACGATTCATTCTACTCAGGCTCGACGACGCACCTATCGAAGGATCGCTCGCACAATTCAGCTACATCGACTGGCGACCTGAGCACCGTGAAACGAAGTATCCGAAGTTACTGGATGGTTGCCGGAACCTGGAAACAACAGCGTTAGACCACAGTACTGCTGGCGTGCAGCCTTTTGAGAAGCTTGGGACTTCCGGTGATCTGTCAATTTCGCTGGCCTCAGATAAACCAGTGCTTGTTTTCACCGACGGTACGTCTGTCGTGTTTTGGGATTTCGTTTTGGGAAATCGCACAACAAAGTCCCATAGTGGTAGTAGCCTGTGTTCTATTCTCGTGCATAATGCCGAGAGACAACAGTCCTTCGGTGAACTCGTCGGATATCATTGCCGAACCGTTGTCGGTCAGCAGCGCACGGGGAAGACCACGTTTCTGAATCGCCTGCGAAAACCCATGGACCAGGTCTTCGGCGGTCTCCGAAAGATACCACTGAAGATGACAGCACAAGCGCGAGTGGTCATCCAGAATGCCCAGCGCGATGGGGTGTTCCCACTGTCCGCCATCGGTGATCACTTTGAGGGATCCATGATGGAAGTCGAGATGCCACAGGGATCCGACATACTCGGATTCATAGCTGCGAATCTCCCGGTTTTCACGGCGGCGGGCTGCACGCTCTTCTCCCGGGCGCCTTTTTGGCTGCCGTCGCTTGCGCACCATCCCACGGGTCTGCATGAAACGTTTTACGGTGGAGTAGGAGCATAGCGGCGCGAGCGAAGGGTCGCCTTTCACGGCACTTGCCAGGTTGTCGTAGTGCAGTTGGTAGCTCCAGTGCGGATGGTCGCGGTACTGCGTGCGCAGATGCTCGGTAAGCTTTGATCCAACGGACACCTTGCCGGAATCTTTGCGGACAGCGCGCTGCAAGCACCCGAACCGGATCCTCCTGTTCGTTTCGCGCCTTGTAGTACCAACGTTCGATCGTGGTGGCGGCATACTGCACATCCCGGCCGGTGACCGGATGCGTCCAGATTTTTTCGGCCAGCGATTGGATGGCTGATTTGAGTTCTCCGCGCGGAGGGGGAGCGCTCAACAGCGAACCAATCACCGAGAACCGAAAGCGGGCCCACAGAGTGGCGGTCGATTGAGTCGGTTTTTCGGTCATCACATCTCCTCAAAAAAGGACGAGTTAAGGAACTATGTGAGACCTTATCGAACCCGATCAGAGCCGACGACGTGCATCTTCTGCGGGTGGATCGCAATCGTCAGAAACCTTGATTTCCAAGCCCTTTGCGGTGGTGATCGGTGAGAGAAAGCAGAGGAACTTTTTCCAGCCGTCGCGGTCATTGCCGGTTTGCACAAACGCTTCCAGCAGAGATCGCGGAAACTCCACGATTTCAAAAACGGGAACCAGGCGAGCGCGGGCTACTTTCCAGAACATCGTCTTCGGAAACTGTTCGTTCCAGAAATCTCGCCAGCGATAAATGGTCCGTCGATCGACACCAAAGAGTTCCGTCAGCTCGCGAACACGTCGCGGCGTCGGACCTTGCCGCATCGCGGAAACCAGGATCACGACAGCACCGAGATACACCTTGCGACCGAGAAACCGCACCGACGGTGGCGTGACCCGCTTCCGGCAACGGTCGCGATCACAGCAGAAGCTCAGGCGGTAGCAAGACCGACGCCGGCTGTGCAAAGCTCAAGCAGGCGATCATCGGCGGGATCAAGTGGGAAAACATCCCGTGGCGCAGCTCGCCGATGCTCTTCAAATGCCTGAAAGACGAAATCATCCGGCTCAAGGACGAAGGCCGTGTGCTGATGCGTTTCAACGAGCTGCGGGAGATGTTGGCGCTGCGGATGAGTGGTAGGACAAGCACTCGTGCACGTGCTTCGGAAGGCTCGCGCTTCACCGACGCCGAACTTGAGGCCGTGATTAGGCTGCTGAAGGGGCCGGGGGTGGTGTGGGAACTGGAATTCGGCAGCTGGGTGCTGCTCCAGCCGGAACGGATCAACGCCTACGCTCAGGCGGTGATCGCGACAATTCGCGAGGACCCCTTCGACCTGGGCTGCATTCTGGAAGAGCGGGTGCTCAAGGGAGATCTCACGTATCACTCGCCGACCGAGCGGCTGCCGCCCGACGAGGAACAGTTCGTGCTACTGGCCATGCATCAGATACTCGTCGAACGCGGTCTCTGTTATCGGCACATGACCGACACGGGTCAGATCCTGCTGATCTTTCCCAGCTACTACCGCCGCGAACGTCCTGAAATGGAAACCGCCCCGGCGGTGCAGGTCAGCTACGAGTTCAACGGCTTCCTCGATGAGATCTATGCCACGCTGGTCGTCAAGCTGCACCACACGAAGGAATTCAACCGTGCAGTCTGTCGGCAGTTTGTCCCACTGCCCATTTATTGTGGAAGTTGACAGAACAAGGAAGATAGTAAAGACCCAGGTCAGTAGGCTGTTAGAGCGATACGACGTCCGCACACTGAACGCTGCAGTGTTTGTATAAGTTGTCGCACAATAATAGGTCCGGGTGGGGTGTTGGCATCGGAAATCAGTTGGTGAGATCCAATCATCGTATGAGTGCGGAAGCACCAGCCTCGAGAGGCCTTCGTACGGATTTCCGGCCACGATAATGTGAAGTCATGCATCAATGCCCTCGATCAGAGCTACGTCGAGTCCGTTGACACGGACTGAGCGACGCGCGTCGCCATGGCGGAGCGTCAGATCTTGCTGCTGCTCGCTGAGATTCCACAGCAGGACGGCGTGGGCCGTTGGATACCAGGCGCACACGACCGGCGTTTCACCTTCGACGTACGGTGTCTTGTCCAACTGGGGCAAGCGTTCTCGCTTCCATGCGAAGAGTTCCGGCCATGACTCTGCAATCGCCCGAACTCTGTGAGGCAGGCCGGTCTGTGGCCGTCCCACTAAGGTCGTTCCGGTCGCTTGCATGCTGTCGGCCGCCTGGGCGTCGGCATCGGAGAGGAAGGTGAAACCATCGCCGGCCAGTTCGCTCGTGACCTCGAAGGGAATTCCCAGTGCCAGGAAAGAGCTGTAGGGATTGTCGTCACCCACATACCGACTGGCCGAGCCCCAAAAATGCTTGAGTGGACCACGCGGCGCGTGTCCGGCGATGGCGGGATGCAGCGTACGGTGCCGCTGGATCACTGGCGTGAGTGGCGACCAATGGTCCTTGGGAAAATCGCACATGAACATGGTGTTACGCACGTCGCTGATGGTTGAAACCGCCAATTTCGCCATCTTGTTCTTAAGCGAGAGGCGACCCGCAGGATAGGCGGTGGTCTCGCTGTAGGCCAACTCGGGTGTGACGAACCGGCGATGGAAAAGCGAGCTGAACAGTTCGTCCGTTTTTCCCTTCACCGAGTTGAACGATCCATCGTCAAACATCAACTCGCCCACACGAAATGGCATATTGGCATAGTCGGTCAGACGAATGCCTGCTTTCTCCGCGCCCAAATACATGACCATGATGCCCAAACGCACATGGGGTGCCGCCCTTTGTTGTGCCAGGAAACATGCGGTCAGTTGGTCGCAGGTGTAGTCGACCCAGGCACGCAGTGTGGCGGTCAAGCGACGCTGTTTCACCGCTTCAAGCAACTCGCTCCATTGCGCGTCACTGAAGCCTGTCCGCTGGAGAAACTCCTGCTTATGAGTCGGGCAGAAGCAGCCGCCAATCACACCTGGACCCGACGCCAGTCGAAAGTCGTCATCCAGGAAGACGCGATCGATGCCCATGGCCTGGAGTTGCTCCACGGCTTTGCAGTTCTCTTCGGTGGCCGGTGCATGCAGCGAGGTGCCCGTGTACGTGGAGTTGTCGGGCCGGATGCCATGAGGCCAGTTCGCGGGCCCGGTACCCGGGTGCCCTAACGGTACATTGATCACGTGGGCTGCCAATCCGCGTTGGCCGATGAGTTCACACCATCGCTGGATCTGTTGCGGTGGATCTACCCATCGGCCACTCCAGGAACCGGTGAGCCACAGGTCGGTCACGCCCGCGCGTGCGACGCTTTCAAGCAGTTCGTGATCGGCCTCTAGAGCACTGCACGAGGTCGAGAAATGAAATGTCCGCAACGCCTTTTCGCTGGACTGACCGAAGGCCCGCGTCATCAACGTAGTGGCTCCAACCATTCCGCACGTTTGAAGAAAGTCGCGTCTCGATATTTCCATGATGCCAAGCTCTTGGTATGGGTCGGTGCTGGCCACCACTGTGGCGTTTGTCCCGTTTCCCGTGCTACCGGTCTACGGGTGTGGGAGTGCATATGAGTGTGGTTGTCACAGGCCTTCTTATCCTACGCTTTGGCCGACGTGTTGGTCAAACGGTGTATTGGGTCAGGCTGTGCGGGTGTCCAGGTTGCATTTTCCTATCCGCGACAGACAGTCGCGAGACCTCCCATGGGCCGCGGCAGGATCGACGGTACGGTGTCGTGGTATGTACACGGTTTTGCCGTGTATCGTGTACATGCCAAAACTGCGACCACGAAAATACCGACGAGCGAAATGACGCCCGCCCCCCACAACGTCAATTTCCAAGGTCGAAAGTCGATGATCCTCATCTCCGGATGAATGGACGTCACGGATAGGCGCCTTTGACTACGAGATGGGTCACTGAGTGATGGCGCGGGCAGTCGTCATCGACTTAAGTATTGGCAAGCCAACCACTGTCAATAACTCAGTACCCAGGGGGACCCGTCTGGGCGAAGTCGCGTAGTTCCGCGTGCGGATCGAACACCCCCGTTCCCTTTCGAACTCTGAGGCTCGCTCGCTAGTCTCGTGCGGAGGTGGCGTGGCCTTCTCAGTCCGCTGAGCTTGCCGTTGTCGTTCCACAGCCGGGCTGTGCGAAGCGACGAATCGAGCACGCGCATGTTCGCGTCCGTCGTGCTTACGCAACAAACCTCCACCCGTCGCACGCGACGTTCGTCATGGGCGGGTGGTGTATAATACACCGCGAAGGGGGCGGCAAAGTTCCCTTAAGAAATATTTCTTAAGGCCGTCTTGCCGCTCCTCTGGTGGTTGTTCCTTTCTTTTCAATGCAGAGTTGGCACGACCCGCTGAATCATGACGGTGGCGCTGTGCGGAGAGTTTGTACTCCTTGCAGGTATGCCCAGGTTAGGGCCAACCCTTCGCTTGCTCCGGAAAGCATTTTCTTTGCTCTTCATCTAATTCAAGAAGGCCCCGCGACCCAGAGGGCTCTTGTGGCCTCAAGGCCCAGAAGAAGGCAAGGGAAAAGCGCCGTGACACTATTAGCCTCCAGCGTCAGGACTCCGGTCAGCCGTTTTCAGGCCCAAGTATTGGCGGGAGCATAATGTTTTTTGTCATCGATACTCAGGGGACCCGTTCCGGCGAAAGCACTGAGTTCCGCGTGCGGATTGAAGTAGCTTCCTACCCTTCCGAATTCAAACGCCAATTGGCCAATCCACGTTAGGCTTGGCTTGCCCTTGCCAAGCCGCTGCCGGGCCCTCGCGCCGAGAGAATTGCGTAAGGGAATTGGCCTTGGCCGTCGCTACAATGGGCATCTTCCCACTTCAGCGAGCGGTCCCATGAGCGACGTCACCCGCATCCTATCGCAGATCAATGACGGCGATCCAGCGGCCGCCGAGCAACTCTTGCCGCTCGTCTACGATGAGTTACGAAAACTCGCCGCAGCCAAGCTTGCTCGTGAGAAGCGGGCCAGACGCTGCAGGCCACAGCCCTCGTACACGAACGTATCTGCGGCTCGTGGACGTGGAGAAGGCTCAGCAGTGGTATTAGTCGGCAACGCTTCTCTGTTGCGCTCGGCGGAGGCATTTTTGGAGTCCTTGCCCCGTGCCGCGAATCGGTGCCATAAGAGGGCACGATCTTGCCGGGAAACGGAGAGGTGTGGGATGACCAATCTGTTCACGTTGACCTTACACGGCAATTGATCACTTCGCCAAGACTTGAAACCATTGCCCACATCGGCTATCACAGAAGTCAACTCCGGAAGAGCCGAGGCAGACGGCGTGGCCTATCGCACGTGTTAGGGGGAGATGGCATTCGTGCGCCGTACGATCAACACTTTTACGTGCGGGCGAATAGCATCAGACGGCAGCGCTGCCAGCCAAAAAGGGGAAGCTACGACGATTTGATCCGCTCCCACTGGCCGCTCACCCAAACCCGCGCGCCTGGTTCCTGACGCGGTTTTCGCACTGCGAGATGCGGGCGCCAACCGAGTAGAGTGGCGTAATCTCGCATGGTAAATCAAAAGGCCGGAGGTACATTGCGATGCGATTCTCAGTGGCAATCTATTCGATCTTGCTGATTTCAAGTGCCGCCCTGGCACAGCAACGCGATTTGATCGTGTATCACAATTCGTCTATTTATCTCATGGAGGCCGACGGGTCGAACTTGCGATGTTACGGGCGAGTCGAAGGATATCAATGGCACGGGAGTCCGTCGTTTTCGCCAGACGGCAAGCTGATAACTTTTGACGCGCATCGGCCAGGCCTCAAGGACCCCGCGGTATTTCTTTGCGGCGTGAAAGGTACGGAAATTCGCCGGCTTTGTGACGGCTCGCGACCAATCTGGCTCAATGACGATACCTTGCTGGTGTGTCGTGGCGCTGAGATTCAGAAGGTTCGGGTCGATGGAGAGAACCTCGGAACGCTCGTCCAAGGCGCTTCGCCTGTCGTGTCGTGGGATCGCCGCTGGCTCATCTACACTCGGGGCAACAGCGTCATCGTCCGGAACCTGGAAACTGATGAGCAGACGTCGGTGACTTCAACTCCGCGACTGCGCACGTTTAACGGAGTCGGCATTTCAGGTGATGGAAAGCGATTTGCCTTCGTCAAATTACAGGAGCGGGGTGAAGGTGTATACGTGGGTGACGTAACGAGCGGCGAAGGCGAATTGGTGGCGGACAAATCTGGCAATGAATATTTTCCCGTCTTCTCACCCGACGGCTCAACGATCCTATTCACCTCCGGGAGTGTGGACATCGGTTTGGGCGAACCGCCCAGCTGTGTCTATTCGGTAGACATCAAATCACGCTCGGTCAAACGCCTGACGAAGGGTACAACGCATTTCCGTGACGCGTGCTACTCTCCCGATGGTAAGCTTATCGTGCTGACGGGCGTGCCCGCCGAGGAAGTGGACTAGACTGCACGGCAAGACGCCGGTCAGCTCAACTGAAACACCCCAGGCCATGTGGCGAGAACTCGCGCAGGAAAATCCACAATGTCGTGGCAAACAGCTGTGCGGAAAATCACGTGTACCTGGTCGTCGCGTTCCGGGGCAACGGTGCGATGATCATTTCGCCGCGGGGCAAGATCATCGCTCGTGCTGACGGTCCGGACGGCCTGGCCATCGCGGACATTGACCCACGGTGCGGTCGGCAGGGTGGCGACGCCATGAACCACCAGCCCGACATGCGGGCGCGGCTCTTTCGCGAACGCAATCCCGCTGCCTTTGGAATCCTCACCGATCCGAATCCGGCCATTCTCCAAAAGGTCCCCCTCGACATCTCGCAGCAAGAAGCCGGTCGGATTGCGGCGCGAGTACTCACCATTGGTGAAGAGGAGTATCGCCAAGCCGAATCGCTCGCCCGCGGAGGGAAAACCGCTGAAGCCAGCGCCTGTCCCTAGCAAAAATCTGATCCTTGTTTCAGGGCAAGGATTTGTGTCGATTGCGGCAAGGCGTCCTGAGTAGCTAGAATGCCCATTGCGTCAACTGGCAAGGAGTCGGGAATGAGTGCCTTTAAAGCGCTGGTATCGCGTCTCAAGTCGTTAGTCGTCGCCAGATTTCACTTGGCCCTGGAGAATCTGGTCCTCCGCCACCAGGTGGAGGTGCTTGAGCGCTCGGGAAAACGTCCCAAGCTACGTCAACGCGACCGCATGTTCTGGGTCCTGCTTTCGGTACTTTGGGCCGATTGGTGTTCGGCGCTGGTGATCGTTAAGCCAGAGACAGTCATGGGATGGCGTTGACGGGGTTTTCGACTCTGTTGGTGCTGGAAATCGAGGTCCCGCAAGCCGGGCCGGCCACCGATCAACGAAGAGATTCGTAAACTGATCCGGCGAATGTCCCAGGAGAACCTGACTTGGGGCGCACCTCGCATCGAGTCAGAACTTCGCTTGTTGGGCTACGCTGTGGCTGAAAGGACCGTGGCCAAATACATGGTGCGTGCACCCTTGTCGCCGACGCAGACATGGCGGACGTTTCTGAACAACCACTCACTCGATATGATGGACATCGATGTTGTCAAGGCGTGTAAGTCGACGCTCCATCAGTTCTACCGTTTCGCCCTTCTCCCACACGTTCGCCGATGGACCTAAACAGAACCAGATGGAGACGTAGTTATCAGGCAGAAGGGGAAGCGTTATGAAGCGGCTACTGTTGGTGGCATGTGCCCTGTGCCTGACGGTGTTCGCCGTCGCGCACGCCGCAGATGTCGTCCCCGCGCAACGTCCCAACATAATCCTTGTCATGGCCGACGATCTCGGCTGGTCCGACGTTGGCTGCTACGGTGGAGAGATCCATACGCCGCACATCGACTCGCTGGCCAGGGACGGGCTGCGATTCACTCAGTTCTACAACAACGCGGTTTGCGGACCGACGCGGGCCTCGTTGCTAACTGGACTGTACTGCCAGCAGGTCGGTCATCGGGGCGATCGTTGGAACGAGCCCAAGGACTTCAGTAAGTGCGTTACGATTGCAGAACTCCTGCAAGCGGCCGGGTATCGTACGATGATGGTTGGGAAATGGCAGGGCCGAGATTTGGCAGTCGATCGGGGATTCGATGGTTTTTTCGGTCCCATGTGTCAGGCCAAGATCAGCTACTTCCACGAGGTCGAGCAGAACCCCTACCGTCTGGACCGCGATCCCTGGGACGTGCCCGAGGATTTTTATCTGACGGAGGCGATCAACGACTTCGCGGTTCAGTTTCTCGAAGAGGCTGTCGGGCGAGAGAGACCCTTCTTCCTGTACGTGGCGCATATTGCTCCGCACTGGCCCTTGCACGCCCGCGAGGCAGACATCGCGCCCTATCGTCAGCAATACCGGGAAACTGGCTGGAACCAGTGGCGGCAACGACGATTCCTGAAGCAGCGCGAGCTGGGCATTATCCCCGCCACGTGGGAACTGTCGCCTCAGCCGACAAGCATCCATGATTGGTCAACAGACTCGAACAAGCACTGGCAGGCGGAACGCATGGCGGTGTACGCCGCTCAGGTGGAGGCGATCGACCGCGGCCTTGGCGAGCTTCTGGAGATAATCGAGAAGGCCGGCCAAGCGAACAACACCCTGGTGATGTTCCTCTCTGACAACGGGGCCGCTCCGGACGGCGAGGTGAGACCGACGACGGGCGGCTTCGGGTTCACGCCCAAGACGAAGAACGATCGCTGGCGCAAGGATGGAGTGCCAATCCGTCCTGGAAGCGGCCCGGGTAATCTTCCAGGCCCGCATGACACCTTCGCCGCCTACGGACTGGCGTGGGCCAACGTCAGCAACACGCCTTTGCGTGGCACGAAGCTGACCGGATACGAAGGCGGTATCCGCACACCGTTGGTCGTCCGATGGCCCGAGGCCGTGCGACAGCGCGGAGAAGTTTCGGATCAGGTTGGGCATGTAATCGACATCATGGCGACGTGCCTGGACGTTGCAGGCGAAGAGTATCCCGTTGAGTTTAAGGGCCGCAGCCCCCTACCCATCGAAGGCAAGAGCCTGTTACCGATCTTCCAGGGGCATCAGCGTGACGGGCATGAAGTGCTCTGTTGGAGCGTACCGAAGCATCATGTCGTCCGCATGGGGCGTTGGAAAGCAGTACGCCCAAGAGGCGGTGGAGCATGGCAACTCTTCGATCTCGAAACGGATGGCACGGAGACAGTTGACCTGGCAGAGCGGCAGCCAGGGCGGACGGAAGAACTTGCCACTCGATTTGAACAGTGGCGTACACGAGTGGGAGCACAATGATGAAATGGCATTGGAGAGGCGTGTTTGTCGCCTTACTTGCGTTTACGGCCAACGCCGCTGGGGACGACAGTGCAGCAGATCCTGCGGACGGGCAACTGCGGCTGCGAGTTCTGAGCTACAACATCCACCACGGCGAGGGTGTTGACCGCAAGCTGGATCTCCCACGCATCGCCAACGTGATCAACTCCGTGAAGCCTGATCTTGTCGCGTTGCAGGAAGTCGATCAAGGCACGGAACGTACCAACAAGGTCAACCAACCCGAGGAACTAGCACGCCAGACGAACCTGAGCGTCGTCTTCGGCCGCAACATACGTCACCAGGGTGGCGACTACGGTAACGCCGTCTTGTCTCGACTACCAATCAAACAACACAAGAACCACCAACTCCCACGCTTTGACGATGGCGAGCAACGCGGCGTCCTGGAAGTCAAAGTCGAAATGCCGGACGGAAACGGGCCTCTGCTGTTCCTGGCAACACATCTTGATCATCGCACCGCCGACCGCGAGCGACTTGCTTCGGCCAAGGCGATTAACGAGTTGGTGGCAGATTCCAAGAGCCAGCCGACAGTTCTCGCCGGCGACCTGAACGATGTTCCGGACAGCAAGACGCTGCAAGAGTTTGACGCCTGTTGGACCCGTGTCAGTGAATACGTCTTGCCAACCATTCCCGTAGATCAGCCAACCAAACAGATCGACTTCATCCTGTTTCGGCCTGCCGAACGCTGGAAAGTGATCGAAGTTCAGGTTTTGGACGAAGCAGTGGCATCCGACCATCGGGCTATCTTCGCTGTGCTTGAACTATTGCCGACTGACAACTCCAAGGCTGACCGACGAGATTGATGAGGGTGGAAATGCTCTACTATACCCGTTGTACGTCGAGGAGTTCCCGATGGTACTGGAGTGTAAGGTGCTGCATGTATTTGAACTCGGCCTGCACACTCAGTTCGTCGGCGAGATCATGGACGTCAAGGTTGACGAGGCAGTTCTGGGAAGCGATGGCCATCCGGAGATCGAGAAGGTCCGACCGATCATCTTCTCGCCGGGTGATCGAGGTTACCATGGCGTGGGAGCGTCGCTGGGTCACGCCTTCGCGATTGGTAAGGAAATCTGATTCCCGTAACGCGGAAAGAAAGGACACCATGAAGAATCTCGCCCGTTGTCTCATCCTGTTTTCGCTTTCGCCGACGCTGCTGGCACAACCTTCAGCCGCCGCCGAAAAATCTCAGGTCATCACATATCCCTTTCCAGAGGATCTGTCGGCCTCTGACCGATTTCACGTCTCGGTGGACGGGCAGCCGGTGTTCACCCACGCGACCGAGGTGGCGGATTTCGCCATGTTCGCCATCCGCGGTCGGGTCCAGGTGACGGTCGTCTGCCAGGAGACAATCAGCAGCGCCGTCATTCGACCTCTGAGTCGGAGTATCATGCCGCAGTGGGAGGCAAGCACCGTGCGTTTCACGGTAGATAAGCCTGGATCACTCAGCCTGGAAATCAACGGCAAGATTCGTCCGGCGCTGCTGCTCTTCATCGACCCGCCCGAGGAGTCGGCCCCTCCGTCCGACGCTGCCAACGTCGTGCGGTTTGCGGGCGGAAAGGTGCATGAGGCGGGCGAGATTCGCTTGTCGAGCGATCAGACTTTGTATCTGGAACCGGGTGCCGTGGTCCGAGGTACTGTCCGAGCAATCGGGGCCAAGGGTATCCAAATCCTAGGCCGAGGCATCTTTGACGCTCGCGAGCGAACCACCAAGACGCAGTTCCTTGATTTCCGCGACTGCTCGGAACTGGAACTGAACGACGTCTTGGTGCTGGGCAGCTACGGCTGGACGATCGTGCCGTGGAACTGCCGAGACGTCCGTCTGACGAACGTCAAGGTGTTCAGTTGGCGAGATAATGACGATGGCTTGGACATTTGTAGCAGTCGAAACGTGACCGTCGACCGCTGCTTCTTCCGTACCAAAGACGATTGCATCGCCATCAAGGCTCCTCGAAAAGAGTACTTCCCGGCCGGAAAGCCACCTGCGAACTCGTCATCGTCAGCCAGAGGCGGAACGATTTTGACGTGGACACTGTCGTCGTTCAGCGTTCCGTGTTCTGGAACGCCGAGTGGGGTAACGCCCTGGAAGTCGGCTTCGAGTTGAGAACGCCCCAAGTCAAGAATATTCTGTGGCGTGACTGCGACATCATCCGCGTCGAGCGCGGAGCCGTGTTCAGTATCCACAACGGCGATTTCGCCTCGGTCGAAGATGTGCGGTTCGAGAACATCCGCGTCGAGGACGCGAGGGACAAACTGCTCGATCTGCGGGTCGGCCTGTCGATTTACAGTCAGGACTGCCCCGAGCGTTACCACCGCCGTAACCCACAGCGCAAACCTACGGGTGCTGGCCAGTGGGTGCCCTGGGACCGATTGACGTCCGACGAGCAAGCGGTGGCTCGTCAGAACCGTGGTGCCATCCGCAACGTGCATCTGACGGACATCCAACTGCTGGAGAAAGTCCCGCCCCAGTCGTTCCTAATCAACTCGGGCGGCGAACTTTCGGGTGTCACCTTTCAGAATGTGCGGCAAGGCGATCGGGTGTTGGACAGCGCTGAGGATCTTGGCCTGAGCGTCGAGGCCGCCAGCGACGTGCGGTTTACAAAATAGCGAGGAGATTACCAATGCTTGTTTGGCGAAACCTGTTGTGCATTTGCGTGCTGCTGACGGCTGTCACCTCGACGACGACCCAAAACATCTTGGCGGCCGAGGCTGAGAAGCCCAACATCCTGTTCATCTTCACGGACGATCAACCTCAAATCTGCATGGGGTGCATGGGAAATGAACACATTCAAACTCCGAACATGGACCGATTGGCCGCTGAGGGCGTACTCTTCTCCAACGCCTTCGTCACGACGGCCATCTGTTGCTCGAACCGGGCCTGCATCCTGACGGGGCAACACATGCGGCGTAATGGAATCCGGGACTTCCAGACGCCGCTGTCCGCCAAGGCCTTCGCCCAAACCTACCCGGCCCTGCTTCGCAAGGCAGGCTATCGAACCGGCTACCTGGGCAAGTTCGCTATCGGCGCGCCCCGGCCGGAGATCCGGGAACTATCGCTGCCGGTCGACCAGTTCGATTTCTGGTTCGGTTTTCCCCAGGCGATCAACTTCCGGCAGGAGGTGGACGGGGACGTGCGGTACTTGACGACTGTCATGGAGGACAAGGCCGTCGAGTTCCTGCGGACGAACCCACCCGATCGACCGTTTTGCCTGACGGTGGCATTGAAGGAGCCACACGGGCCGTGGAACTACTACGACCCGGACGTGCCCAACTCATATGAGGACGCCCACATTCCACCGCCCCCCACTTTCACGCCAGAGCACTACGAGGCCCAGCCCGAGTTCATCCGCAGTTCGCTCAACGGCGGGTCGGGACCGAAGTGGTTCCAGAATCCGGAAGCCTACCAAGAGCATGCGAGGACGTTTTACCGATTGATCACGCGGGCGGACCTTGCCCTGGGCCGGATTATGGCAGCGGTTGAAGAAGCCGGGCTGGACGACAACACGGTGATCATCTACTCCTCGGACCATGGTTCGATGTTGGGTGCCCACGGACTGGTCGGCAAATGGATCATGTACGAAGAGTCGATCCGTGTCCCGTTCATCATTTGCGATCCACGATTACCGTCAAAGCCTGCGCGGCAGGCGATGCGACGACATGGCGCTGAGCATCGACTTAGCCCCAACCATGTTGGCCCTAGCGGGCGTACCGATTCCGGCGTCGATGCAGGGGCGAGACCTGACACCGCTGCTCCGCGATGAGCCGGTTTCCTGGCGCGAAGACTGGTATTATGAGCACATCTACAATACGAACCCTCCACGGCGACCCATCGTCAAGTGTGAGGGCGTACGCACGAACGACTGGAAGTACGTCCGCTATCCCGACATCGAACCGCCGTACGAGCAGCTTTTCGATCTAAACGGTGACCAGCGGGAAGAGCACAACCTGGCAAGCGATCCGGCCCACGTCCAAACCCTCAGCCGATTGCGCGGGCGTTGCGATGAGTATCGTGAGTCGCTGAAGTGAAGCCCAAGGCGAGGTGAACAACGCAGATGGTCCAAAAAGCCGCGCCACATGACCTGGACACCCCGACCGGAGTATCGCAACTTCATTGACGGACCGCAGGAACAGAGAAAGGCACGTAACGATGACTAGACAGATTTCTGCGATGTGGACGGCGATGTTTGTGGCCCTGGCAGGCGTCACCGTCGTTGCCGCGGAAGCAGCGGGCGACTCCCTATCCGACACTGGTGACGGCAGAGACTCGGGACGACGCGGAGAAACTCTCGGCATTGGAACGACCTGGTGAAGTCTTTTTCCAAGATGGGTTCGAGACGCCGGACTCCCTGAAGAAGTACTTCGAGATCCGCGGTCTGCGAGAAGGCCGAGTCAAGCTGACGACCACACCCGCACTCGCTCACAAAGGCAGCGGGGCGATCGAGTTCACCGCAGTTGAGCGGGACGGGCGAGAGTCTGGTGTTGGTGCCACCGCCTGGTTCGGGCGGGACGGGTACGACCGCGTCTACTTCCGTCGCTACATCAAGTTCGCTGCCGACTACGATCAAGGCAACCTGAATCATGTCGGCGGCGGGCTGACTGGCGTTGCCGGAACAAATCGGTGGGGAGCCATGGGTTCTGCGGGTATCCGGCCCAAGGGCGACGACCACTTCAAGAGCGCTTTCGAGCCTTGGCGTGACTGGAAACGCTATCCATCGCCGGGGTACATGTTTCTCTACACGTACTGGATGGACATGAAAGGGGATCGAGACGGCAACTACTACGGGAACATGATGGGTCCAGCCGACGACGAGCGCATCGTTCTCGAACGTGACAAGTGGTATTGCCTGGAACACATGATCCAAGTCAACGACCACGGCGAGGCAAACGGTGAACTGGCTGCTTGGATCGACGGCAAGCTGTATATCCACTACACAGGCTTCCGTTGGCGCAGCACGCGAGTCCCACTGGTCATGCGAGTACCGGGCGTTGCCCAACCAAGCCAGCAGTGCGAACAGCCGGTTTCTCTGGTCGATCTGTATCCCACACTAATCGACCTCTGCGGCCTGCCGAGCGATCCAAACCGTGATGGCAACGAGCAGGCTTTGGATGGCCACAGCCTTCGCCCGCTGTTAGCTGATCCGAGTCGTGGCACCTGGGATGGCCCACCAGTGGCACTGAGCGTCATCGAAGGCGGCGACCCGGTCGAGATCGGCGAGATCGCTCCGGTCGAGCGGCAGCATTTCACCGTCCGCTCGCGTCACTGGCGGTACTGTCTTGTGGGCCAACGGCGAGGAAGAGCTATACGATCATCGGAGCCGATCCCCATGAGTGGCGCAATCTTGCCGCCGATCCCGAACAGGCGAAGATCAAGGCAGAGCTTCGTGAGGAGATGCGCAAGCTCACAGGACGCTGAACGAGCCTGAAGAGAACAAGCAGTGAACAACAAGAAGCTAATCGAGGGAACCCAATGACACTCCAACATCATCTCATATCGAAACTGCTGTATGTCGCAGCTTGTTGGGCAGTGATGCTCTCAGTCACGTCGGCCCAGGAAGTGAAGCGCGCGACAACGAACCGAAAGGTGCAATCAGTGATCGACGAAGTCGATAAGACTTGCCGCGAGAAGACTGTCTACATGCTCGGCCCGGAGAAAGCCAAACGTCTGGCCGAGTTGGTCCGACAGAAAAAGCCCAAGGTCGTCGTCGAGTGTGGTACGGCGATCGGCTACTCGGGCCTGTGGATCGCACGCGAACTGACGGCAGCCGGGCAAGGCAAGCTGATCACCATCGAAATCGACGAGGATCGTAGCAAACAGGCGTGTGAGCACTTCCGTCGCGCCGGACTCGAAAACATCGTCGATGCCCGCGTGGGCGATGCAAGGAAACTTGTTCGCGAGATCAAGGAGCCCGTGGACTTCCTGTTCATCGACTGCAACTACTCAAACTACCAACCATGTCTTGCGGGCATCGAGGACCGCCTGACGAACGGCGCGGTGATCGTGGCCGACAACGTCGGCATCGGAGCTTACGGCATGAAGGACTATCTTGATCACGTACGCTCCAAGTACAGAAGCAAGACCGAGTGGTTCGACATCGACCTGCCCTGGGGCAACCGGGATGCGATGGAAATCACGATCGTCGAGAAGAAGGGCAACTGATGAAAGCAGCCCCTGAAGTTACGGTCACATCTAGTCATACTATCCCTGTTATCCTCTACTACAATCCAGGAAGCCGCCTTGAGGAGCTTGAGGCTAGAGATCATCCGTGCTGTTTGCCACGACATTCCCAGCAGTGAGACGATTCGTATGACAATGAAGGTTTCAAGCGCGTCTTGGTTATGTTGCCTCTTGGCAGCCGGTACGCTCTACGCAAGCGATGAGAGTTTTGTCAAACTCGAGACGTGTTTCCTTACCGCTTCAATGTGGACGGAAAGGCAACCCTGCCACAGATCTTCTTCTTCAACACGGACAAAGGCGATGACACCTATCTGCGCCCGCAGGTGGAGATGGCCGCCAGGGCAGGCGTTCACATCTACTCTTTCCCGCTCAGCGTTCCGATGAAACACCCAACGGACGAACCGAATTTTGCACACGCGGAGAGTCTGCTTGAGAAATTCATCGCCATCGACCCGGAGGCGAAGTTTCTGGTGCGTCTTGTGTTGGGACCCAACTGGTCATGGAAGAAATACCGTGAACAGAATGCTTCCAACGCGGGCGAGTATACCCGGTATGCCGACGGCACCACCTCGAACACGGTCTCCTTTGCCTCGGAAGATTTCCTGGAGCCGACCAGCATCCAGTTGCGCAAGATCGTCAGGCATTTTGAAAACAAATACCCGGAACGAATGCTCGTTTACCATGTCGCTTCCGGGCACAGTGAGTTTTTCGACATCGGCTATCGGCCGAAGGGACCTGATTATAGTGTGGCAAACACGGCCGCCTTCAGGAAATACCTGAGGGAACGCTATCAGGATGTGGAGGCACTGCGCAAGGCATGGGGTGATGACAGCGTCAGCTTTGACAACGGGGTGTTGCCGATGCCCGAGAAAGGACGGTTCCCCATGCGCCTTGTGCTCGACCGCAGAGTCAGGGCGTTCTATCGGCCCGTGGAGGAACGTGCCTGGATTGACTATTCGCAGTTCTACAGCAAACTCATGTCCGATCACGTCATCCGCTGGTGCCGGATCGTCAAGGATAAGACCGGCGTTCAATGGTTTGTATATGAGTAATCATGCCAAAGGAGTTTGAACAAACATGAAGACATCGAATCGACTGTGGGTAACCTGTGGCTGGGCGATGCTGTCGGCCGTTCTCCAGTTCGGCCTTGTGGCTGCATCGAATGCGGCGGAGGAAACGAAAGAGGAACGACATCTTTCCTGGCGGAAAACGCCGGCTTCGCTCGCCTTGACGAACGGCGAGAATGTTGTCTGGCAGTTCAATCACCTCCGTGACGGAAGCGAGAAGGGCTGCCCTTATTTCCATCCCCTGGCGACGATGGACGGCTCGGTCCTGACTGATCTCCGTCCCCCGGATCATGTCCACCACCGCGGTCTGCGTTTCTCCTGGAAGAAGATCAACGGAGTGGAGGGCTACTGGCATTGGCCGGAATGGTCGGAACAGCAAAAGAGACTGCAAACGGATTATCCCTACGAGGCCGATGGCCACAGCGACGTCACGGCGGTGAAGGTTACCGCCAGTGACGACTTCTCCGCCCGGTTCGAGCTGGAAATGAGTTACCATCCGCCGGGGGAACCCGCGGATGTCACCGAGAAGCGGATCATTGAAGTCAGCGCTCCCGGCAAGGACGGGAGCTATCAGATTGATTGGCACAGCGTTTTTACCGGTGGCCCCAAGGGGGCGGTCCTGGATCGTACGCCGATTCCGGGCGAGGAGGGCGGCAAGTGGTTCGGCGGCTACGCCGGTTTGCAGTTTCGGGTGGCTCCTCACGACCATTATACCGCCTGGACGATCTCAAACAGCGAGGGAACCTCGGTCACCAGCCAGGCGAATACGATCAGCGCCGAGACAAGGAAAAGCCTGGAACCGCTGCATGGCAAACCGGCCCGCTGGGTGGATCTGACCCTTGATATGGCTGACGGCAAAACGGGCGGCGTGACGATCATGGATCATCCGGGGAACTTGCGTCATCCTTCCCCCTGGCATATCGCGGCGATGCCGCACGAATTTCATCACGCGCCTTTGTTCAGCGGTCCTTACACACTCGAGGCTGGAAAGAAACTGCCCTTCCAGTTTCGCATTCTGGTTCACACCGGACCGTTGCAGAAACAAGAGATGGACGAGCATTGGAAGGAATTCACGGGGAAGTGAACTAACGGAATGTTCGATTGACCGTTGGACTCGAGTTGGGCGGGACCGAAAAGCGGATCCCTGCTGTCAGAACCCGAACTACACCAGTCCGAACGGATCCTTGATGTCGTGCAGAAAGGTCACACGTCGTCGAGATTGCCCACACACTACGTTGAAAAGCGTTCACTCAAGTGTCCCTGGACTAACACGGGTCCCCTTGTCCGAATCGAAGAACGCCATAATCCCGAACTGCGCTACGAAAGCCTGGCAATGATTGTTTACCACGTCGGCACGCACGTTAGAATCGACGGCTAAGTCGTAGACCCCATAGACACGGGCGCGATACTCATAAACGACTGCTGCCAGATCGAAGTCGCTCCATTCAGCAACGATCTCATTCACGCGTTTCCTGGCCTGGCTCTCCGGCGCCGTCAACAGCCAATCCTCGACCGCGTCGATGTCGGTCTTTCCCGATAGTGACACAACTTCCTGCACTTGCAGCACGATCCCGGCGAGACGTTTGTAGATCATCGTATAGGAAAGCAGACTGTTCCGGTAAGCGTCAGCGCTGGGCGCCACGAACAGCTTACAGAGCTTCGGTACCTGGACCGTCTTCAGCAAACGGTCGGCACGCCCTATGGATTCGTGGAATTTGATCCAATTTGGCTGGCCAACCGTCGCCACCGCAGGAAAAACCGCTGCAGCGACTTCAGGACTTCCGAACACGTAGTCGGAAAAATCTGCCAGGACATCATCCTCGGTCTGATCGGGATTCCAGTACGCCTCAGCGGCCGCGAAGGCCGTGAGGACGTTGAGACGCGGCGTTCTGGTGTAGTTGATACCCCCGCAATAGCGCCACTTTCGCTCTTCGCGGCGTGCTTCGAACAATGCCGGCACACGATACAGAGGTATCGCCGCATCTTCACGCTCGCTCAGATAGTAATCCCAGGTCGTCACAG
The DNA here is from genome assembly GCA_963700575.1 of uncultured Planctomycetota bacterium. GTDB lineage: Bacteria > Planctomycetota > Planctomycetia > Pirellulales > Pirellulaceae > JAJRVM01. The sequence goes on from CAVOYC010000031.1 coordinate 153,497, forward strand.
TCGCAGATTTCCGCAGTTCGTCAACGACGGCCCGGTTGGAGTGGAGCGGATCCTGAGGCGCCCCGCTGTAGAGACCGTTGATGTCGCGGTTCATGTTCACCGAGAAGATCGTCTCTTTTGGGAACTCCGGCACGCGCCGCAACAGGCAGTCGAAGGCGGCCTTGGCCCGTTCGGAAGATGCCTCGCGGGCGGGCACTCCCCAGTCGAAGAACGGTGGACCCCATGTGCAGATCTCAAAACTGAAGGTGCCGTTGCCCGAAGTGTTGTGTATGATCTCGCCGCACAAGTCGAGGAATGTCTCGTGGGTGCATCCATTTCGATGGCACCCGCCTACATCGCCGGGGAAAATCGCGAACACGTCGGCATTGGAAAGCTGCTGTGTCCAATGTGACCACAGCGCCAATATCATGTCGTGCTCGTCAGGGAGACGTGGGCAGAGATTGACCCAAGTCGGTTCGGTACAGTTGACGCAGATGAGTACTTCGACCTGGAGGCCCAGTTCGTGCGCATCGTCAATGACCGCGCGGATCGTGTTCGCATATTGATCGAACTTGCTGCCCTCTTTGGCGGTGAGCGATTGGGCGGAGAAGAATGTTGGCGAGAGCCACAGCTCGTAGGTCGTATACCGCATCGCTGCGAGCATCTCCAGGAAACGGCGCCAATCAGCTTTTGTCCAACGGGCAAACTGCACGTCGTGCAACATGTTGACGCTGAAGGTGTTGAGCAGATGTTCCCCAAAGTTGTGGTAGTAGGTTCGATGGGAAAATGTTGGCTGGTCGCGTACGTGAGCGAGATCCGTGAAGCAGTCGTCGCCCTGGGACTGAAGCGACCGCATCAGCTCGATCAAGCCATAGCGGCAACCGAGCGGTGTCTTCCCCCAAACAATGAACCAGCGTCCGTTACCAGCAGGCGCCGCGATCTGTCGCAGTAGGAACCCCTGATCGGGGATGTTCTGCACGGTCCCGGCCATGCCAAACAATTTTGACGTCTCGGTCCCAACGGCCGCCACGATCCAGTCGCCATTCGTGGGGAGCATTGCCGATGATTCCACCGGCAGATTTACGTCGTGATTGGCCGCAACGTACTCGTTTAGTTGGCCGATCGCCGTCCGGACGATTTGTGCATTCTCTCCCGTGACCGTGTTGAGGATTCGGCAGCTGTATTCGTGTTGACGGACGAGCCAAAAGCGTTCGCCCTTTTCCAACAGGCGGTGAATATCGGGCTCGTCCGCAGTCGCAAGGTTTGCCGAAAAGCAAAGTGTCGCGACCACCGCCGAGCCCAATCCGAATTGTGTCAGTCGAGCGAATCTCATGCGCGCCTCCGATCAGTCGGTGAGTTGCCAGGCAAGTTCAGTTCTCATCGTCGAGAGGTTTGCGCTCTTATACCCCGCCGAAATCGTACGGTCAACGACATTCTTAGTTCTCCGGCAGAGGACGAACGTCGAGCCTGCGTCGCTCTCGGAAAAGTGTGACAGAGCCCGCTTTCTGGTCAGCATCCGGACAAATCTGATTCGATTCGTGGCCGCTCAAGGCCGGTGGAGTCGAAGCCGGACAGTCGAACTAATATTCCAAGCCGCGAGGTTTGAAGCGTTACGCTGAAAGGGCTGCGAAGAAAAGAGATTAAGATTGCGAGTCGGATTAAGATTAAGAACTCAATCCCGTTCACAGCCAGAGGCCGCGAACGACTACTTTCATTCGTATCTCTTGAATCTGTTTTGACCTCGTTTTCTGTCTCCGGTATTCTGGAATTCAATCGCCAGACGAGACGATGGCATGCCGTCAATGTGTTTGACCGTCGGCTGAGTTTTTTGACCGGACGAGGTGTGCGAGGTTGTGAACAGTGCCAACGAAATGACGTGTAGAACGGCTGAGCGGACTCGCTTCGACCAGGATTGTGGAAGCGGTATAGGTGGATCTGATGCCGACATGGTGCCCTCCAAGATACTCCCGTCAGCTTGCTCGGAAGATAAGCTAACGTCAAGACAGGCAACGACTTTATATGGAAATCGCCTTCGCGCAAAGATCGGTGGAGTAGCACACCGGCAATTGATTCGGAAACGGAAGCTGCTGCTGGTCACTTTTCATCCAAAGGCGCCACGAGCCTAACTGGACCGAGCAGACCGGACTGCAGCAGCGGGAGCCGTCTTGTCCATGCGCACGTGCGTCTGGGCGATTCTTTGGTTCTCCGGTAGACCGGCATCGCCGACCAGCCGATTCCACCAGAGATTGGTGACGGATATCTCCAATCGATTGCCCTTCGGCTTGACCGCCTGCGTAATGTCCAGGCGGAACGGCTCCGTCCAGACGACACCCAAACTGGCGCCATTGAGGCTCACTTCAGCCAGGTTCTTCACGTTGCCGAGGTCCAGGTGGATACTACGGCTTCTCTTCTGAAGAAGGCCGGGTAGATCGAAACGTTTCCGATAGGTCGCCAGCGGTCGTGACGGCCGACTGAGGAGAATAGCAAACGATCCGCGTAGAAATGCAACTTCAGATCGCCCACAAACACGGGCATTTCCGGTCGATAGAGCGTCGTCAGTTGCCCCTTGGGGTGGACCGGCGAGAGCACCGCGATTTCGTTGTCGAAGTCAATCTCGCGCAGGTAGCCGTTTCCTTGAAAATTGATGGGCAGGCCGTTAAGGAACCCGATCGCGTCGTTCCCAATAAAGTTCCCCGCTTCACCAGGGACTCTCGGTTGCGGGATTTTCTGCCCCGCGTCCGCGATTTTGACTAGCAGCAGAGAATCGAAATCCAACAACGGGTTCGCCAACAAGGCTTCTGTCCTCAGCGACTCGAATCGCTGCACGGCGGTGGCGAGTTCTTCGAAGTTTGCCGGGCGTGTGGCGCCGTCACGCGCCTTGGCGATGTCGGCTTCGATATCCGCGGCGCCCTGCAGGTACTCCGCTCCTTGTGGATACCGGTCTCCAAACGACTGCGTCATAGCGACGACCGCTAGACGCAACGACTGGACCTTCGCGTCGTCCCACAAGCTAAGCAGTCTATCGATATTACGCGAGTGATAGTACAAGCTGCGAACCGGTTCCAGGTCCGGGGTCTGCCTGACGGCTTGAGCAAGCTGGCGAGCCTGTTCCTCCAAACCGGCTCGTGTTGCCTCGGCGTAACGGCCGGCCAAGTGTACAGCCGTCAGCGACGGCCCTTCCCGCAACCAGATGCCATCCTGCCGCTCCCAAATCATTCGCCGACGTGATTGAGGATCAGAAAAGTCGCGTTGAAGCAGTCGCCAGAGGATTTCAGTCTGCACGTCGTGACGCCGGATGGCCATTCGATGCACATGCAGTTTTACGAGTCGGAAGCCTACTACTGGCTGGCCGTCAAACGCATGGCAGAGGTACTGGCATTGATCGAGCCGGACGAAGGGGCCAGGTTGGCAGCCGAAGCGGAAGCCTATCGGCAGGACTTAACCGCCGCGATCGATCGATCCATCGCCAGGACGCCGGTGGTGGCCGTCTGCGATGGGACATACCGCTCATTTATTCCGTTCGCACCTTACGTCCGGGGCTTTGCGGCCGGCGCGTGGGGCTGCCGCCGATGCCAGGGGCACGTGGGGGCCATTTATTGGGACACGGTCCAATCAGCCGACCCTTTGATTAGTCCTGCCGGCCTTATCTCGGCAAAGGACCCGCGTGCCCAGGGGCATCTCGACGTGCTCGAAGATCGCCTGCTGCTTGAGAACACAAAAGTCCACGCCCGCACACCGGGGTACGATCCTGAGCGGCACTGGTTTTCCCACGCAAGTTGGCAGTATCAGTGCGGCTTGGAGCGGCACGCGAATATCCACCTGGCCGCGGATGACGTCCCCAATTACCTTCGCTCGCTGTTGAACCAGCACGCAGTTGACATTATGCCGGGCGAATATACGTTTCGCGAACATACGACGGGTGGGCCACCTGACAAAATCTACGAGGAGTCTTGTTTCTTGGAGAGACTGCGGAACATGCTGGTGATGGAAGCCGGCGAGACGCTCTGGCGGGCGCGGGCGACACCGCGGGCCTGGTTGGAGCAGGACCAGCGAATTGCAGTGCGGAATGCCCCCACCCATTTTGGCCGATTCAGCTACGTCATCGACTCAGGCGCAGACAACGGGTGGATCACCGCTACTATTGAGATCCCCTCGCGTCGGAGGCCCCAGACGGTGCTGCTGAGGCTCCGTCACCCGCAAGCCCGACCGATCAAAAGCGTCGAGGTTGACGGCCAGAACTGGACGGACTATGACAAAGACCAGGAGCTGATTCGGCTTACCGGCAAGCCGGGTACGGTCGTGGTGCGCGCAGTCTACTGATCGCGGAAGCCGAACGCGTGTCGAGTAACAGGTTGGCTACTTCCCTTCCGCCACGACGGTTGAAAGCAAAATTCATCTGAGAACAGCGAGGAGAACTGACGATTGCGAAAACCATTGAGAGAGGCCAGCATGAGATTCGCTGCCTATATTTCGCTCAGAACTCTCCTGGCGTTGGTCACGATTGTATCCGCTTCGGAAACAGCCTGTGGGCAGGACTGGCATTGCGATCCAGTAGTCGAGCCGCCACCGCTTCCGGCGTAGCTCGATCGAAACATGATGTTCCGTTGGTTGAGGTGACGCGTGAATGTGCGTATGCGCATCGGGCGGCCTACGCGGGCACGAATTCATTTGGATTCGATCTCAAGTACATCGACTGCCAAGCCTAAACCATCCTGCAGGAAGTACTGCGTATCCAACTCGCCATACTCGTGGGGTCCATACCAGTAATTCCATTCGTCCAACGCGATGCGAACGTCTTTGTCGTTCAGGCAGTCAATCTTCTTGCGGTAGCTTCGGTGTGCTTCTGCGAGTTCGCGGACCTGCTGCGCAATCTGACTGACGTGGGAGACAGGATCTGTCGAAGTGGCGATATTTCGCGCCGGCCACCGCCCATCAAGGGCTTCTTGCCGGAATCCGTGTTGCGGGCTACGAGACGGTCAACGCTCACCTTGACCATCCGCAGATGAAGAACTGGTTCGCCTTCGACGAGGGGGCAAGAGCGGGTCCGGTGGCTGGCAGCACCTGCGGACTACTTGGACGCACAGCAAGACGGAGCCGGACAAGAATCGTGCGGTCGCCATGCCGCACGGCTGGGCCATTGCCGAACTTTGGCTACTGATGCGTGACTGCCTGTTGATGGAAAAGGGTGCATAATTGAAGCTGTTGGCTGGTGTTTCGCCCGAATGGTTCGCCGATCCGGCCGGAATGCGGGTCGAGAATCTCCCGACTGCATTCGGCCGATGCTCGTTTCACTATGCACCGACCGACGGCGGCGCCGTTATTACATTGACCGGAGACGCTGTGCCGCCCAACGGCCTTATCATTTGCCTGCCGCCCGAGCTGAAGGCACAGGCCAGCTGTGATGGAGTGCACGCCCAGGTGGGAAAAGATGGCCGCTGTCATGTTCCGGCAAGCGCGAAACGAGTTGAGCTGTTCTTCCTGTGAACACGGGCGTACATACCCGCCTCAATAATTGTTAAGATTGCAGTAATCGATCTCAACGTTCAGGAGAGGAGTCATGCGAATGCGCCCCGAAGACGTTGACTCTCAGCCCTCGGTACGGTCGAGTTGCTGTCCCTGCAGCCATACGTCAAGAGGGAACCACGCGGGGGCCACGCGCCGTGAGTTTCTGACAACGGCCGGCGGACTCGGTTTGCTTGGTACTGCACTGACGGGAATTTCCTGGTCAGCCGTGTCAACCACTGAACTCGAATCGCTCCCGGGGCGGCGGCCGCTGGTGGTCAAGCCGATCTTCACGTATCCGCTGCCCCAGCGACGCGCACAAACAAGTTGGCGCAACTGGGGTGGTATCCAAACCGAAGCAGACGTGTGGGCGGAGGTCTCCCGGATCCGCGATGAATTGGACCAGCTGAAAACCAAGGCCGACTTTCCGCTCGAGTTTCTTTCGCTGACAACCGTTCGACGTCCGGAGGAATTGACTGCGCACAATGACGACATCAGTGCAGCCGACGTCCTGCTGTTCTACGCGGGAGGTGACGGCGGGGGACACTTGATGGCCAACGTGAATCACATCGATAGCCTGGGCAAGGACGTCGTCTTTTTCGTACGACACCGGTCCGGCCCGCTTTACTACTGGTACGAAGGTGCCATGGCGCGATTGCTGCATCAGCACACGGACGCGTTAGCCACCAAGGGGATCGGTTACGAGGACGTTGTCGTTGACAGCTTGGACGAAGTGGCCTGGCGACTGCGGTCGTTATGTGGCCTGCGCAATACGATGGGCAGCCGGATTCTGGCAATTGGCGGCCCGGGCGCCTGGGCTCAGCCCGCTGGCATCGTTTCCGACTTGGTGCGCGAGCGCTGGCAATTAGATATTCAGACGTTTGCGTACGAAGAACTGGGTAGGTTAATCCAGGCAGCCAAGGCCGACAAGGCGGCAGTTGAGCGGGCCCGCGGGCGGGCCGAAGAGTATCTGAAACTCCCCGGAACCGCTCTGGAGACAATGCGACAGTACATTGACAATGCGTTCCTACTGGAGCAGGTCTTTCGCCGATTGATGGCCGAGGCCGATTGTCGTGCAATGACCATTAACGGGTGCATGGGCACGATCATGCCGATGGCCGACACCACGGCGTGTTTGACGTTGAGCCTGTTGAACGATGCCGGTTACCTGGCGTTTTGCGAATCGGACTTCGTGGTGATCCCGGCGGGAATCCTTCTCGCCAATATTTGTGACCGACCAGTGTTTCTGAACGCCCCGACCTATCCGCACGATGGAATCATCACGTTAGCACACTGCACGGCGCCGCGGCGGATGAGCGGAGAGAAGCTCGACCCGGCGCGGATCATGACTCATTATGAGTCGGACTATGGTGCGGCACCGAAAGTCGAAATGCCGGTGGGGCAGACGGTCACCAATATCGTGCCTGATTTCAAGGCCGAACGTTGGACCGGTTTATCAGCCACGATTGACGCGGCTCCCTTTTTGCCAATTTGCCGATCGCAAATCGACATCCGCTTCAAATGTACCGACGAGTTGCTTGCACGGCATATGCGCGGTTTTCACTGGATTACCTGTTATGGAGACTACCTCCGCGAGGTTGGCTATTCGCTCAAACGAATCTCGATCCAGTGGGATTGCCTGGGATAGTCTCGAATGCCGCACTGACCGCCGCGTCGGTGATGTCATTCGATGACAAGGAACCATTGTACCGTGTTTCAAAAGGAGTCTCGCCATGAAACGTTTCGCCGTTGCCAACGTTGGCTCAGCGGCGTGCATGATGGTTGCCGTTCTTGCGACTCTGATACTCGTCTCGAACCCTGCAATCAGCCAAGAACCACTCTTCCATGCCGCTTCTCCAGAGAAAGCACACCTTGCGTCCGACGCGACGTTCGATTACGCCCTGCTCGGCGACGCGCCCATGCACACGCCGCTCGGGTCGGGGGCCATGCGTTGGATCGACGGTACATCAAGCGCCCCGCCGCACTTCCTCGTTACCGGCCAACAGGTGGGAAGGAATATCGGAGAACCCGTCTATTTGACACGCGCAACGCGCGTGTCGTGGTCGTGGAAGAAGCCAGAGGGAACGGTCTGCATCGTGCAGTTCCAGCTGACGCATCCCGAAACCGGACAGAGCAGATACTTGGGCTATGGAGCTGGAACTTGGAGCGAACCGCCAGCTCCCGACCCAACCGTCGAGATCTTCGTGGCAACAAGTCTCCCCCAGCAATGGACGACTGTCCAACGCAACTTGTACGACGATATGAAAGCAACGCTCGGATGGGAGAGCGCACGAGTTACCGAATTCTATGCCTCACCGTGGGATGGATCGCCCGGACGATTCCGGAAACCGACCATCTCTAACGTGACCTCGCGGGACCTTCAATCCATAAAGAGACGGCGACAGCTTGCGCTCGCATCCCGAGTTGCGAAAGGGAACTACCAACCGCTGCGTTTGAAGGGCTACGACGAGCAGCGTGTGACGACATTTGACTCGAGTTTTGAAGAGTGCGCGCCGGGACGCAGTAGCGGTGCCAACGAATGGAGTGCGTTCGGCGCCGTAGGGAATATGGACTTCAACGCCATGGGACGCGATATGCACGTTCGCTATCCCGCGTTCGATCTGGTGTTTCGTCTCGACGACGGGCAGCGAGAAATAAAGCCAGATTCGTTAGACAGTTTCCGGTTGGGTTTGGTGGATCAGCGGCTGCCGGCCATCTGGGGTGGTTGGCAGCACGACGGTTTGCTCTACAAGGTCTCAGTGATGACCGTTCCCAGCGTTGAACATGGCAACTTCGACCTGTACAAACTGCAAGTCCAGAATCTCTCGTCGCAACCGATCGCCAGCCAGCTAACTGCGACGCTTGAGGGACCGCCGGACATGCTATGGGAAGACGGTGTCGTACGCGGACTCGGCGACGCGACGTTGTTGATCGCCGATCCGGCTGACGCGCACGAGCGAGTGTATCGCGATTGGGGATTGTGCGACAAACGGGCCAAGGCGTACAGCACGGGAGGAGGTCCAGGACACACGGAGGCTTCCGTGGCACGCTACCGGTTGGGACTGGACGGTTTACCGGTAGTGTATCGCTTCAAGGCCGCGCCAACGAAGAAGTATCTCGTGTACCTCGTCTCGACGCCGCACATTTCTGGGCATCTGCTGGAGAAGCCGGAGAATCCGGGGGATCTCATCTACGAGTACCGAGTCGAGGGATGTGAATCTCAGCCACTGGACTGGGTCACTTACTTGACTCAAAAGCGGGAGCCGTTGTGTGTCCGTTTTGACGCTGCTCACGATGGCGACGGCGACGGCTACATCGAAGTGGTTTCCGGTGTGTCGCAGGACTCGCGCATCCGTCATACGCGGTTGAGTACGATTTACGTGCTGCCAGACGGCACGAGCGTAGAGAACGACGAAGCCATCTTCAGTGGCTCGATGAACTCGCAATGCGTATGGCACGTTGACGTCGGAGCGACGCCGGAACAGGGGCCGGCCAATCAGCACTACGACAAGACTGATCTTGGATTCGCGCGGTTCAAACTCCGATACGGCGCGATGGTGCTGCCGAAGACGACCGAAACGTATTGGCTCCGCGTTCCGCCCATCCACCGGCGCCAGCCGGTCAGCATGGGCTACATTGCTCACGCCTTCCGCGACGTTTTGCCTCGCGAAGAAGTGCCACCGTATTCTCAGGAACAAGTCGAATCGCTGCGGTCGCTTTCCCCGGACTCCGCCGAGCAAATCGTACGCGACTATTGGAACGTATTCTTTTCCCGCGCGGCCCGGTTGGAGTTGCCCGATCCGATTCTCAATGACATTTTTCTCTCGCGGCTCGCCACGCGAGCGATCCTTGACGTAGCGATTCGTGAGGACGTGGTCTACAACACGTGCAGCCCCTTCTTCTATTTCGATCATGCCTACCGGGACCAGGCATACGCCATCTACGCGCTCGACCTCGCAGGTCTGCATGAGCAGGCGGAACGGCTGTTGCGAGTCTATTGCTCGGATGTTGAAAACGTGCCACCTGGGCCGATCGCCTTCGACGGTAAGCCGCTGCAACTCGGCATGCTCTCGGATGGTTTGTGGTATACGCGACCTGGCCAGTTCGATACTCAAGGCCAGAACATCTGGGCCTTAGTCCAGCATTATAAGCTCGGCGGCGATCGTAGGTGGCTCGAGACCACGGCGTATCCATACATTCGGCGCGGTGCCAATTGGATCGTGAACTCGCGTCGGAAGCATATGAAAGAGGTACAGAATCCTGAGGATCCGCGATACGGCTTGATCGAGCCTGGTGGGATGGAAGTCCTGGAGGTGGGCGATGGGATGCACATGTACTATATGAACGGGTTCGCGATCCTCGGACTCCGCGAAGCGGCTGACGCCGCACGTTCGCTGGGCGCCGACGACGACCACAAGCTCTTCGCGCAAGAAGCCCAGGAACTCCAGAGCAGCCTGCACAGGTCGTTCTCTGCAACCTTCAAGCGGACGGGCCTGTATGAAGGCCATCTCTGGTTCGGCGTCGAGCCGCAAGGAGTCGGCATGTACGGGTTCTGGGCCCACAACTGTCTCCTCTGGCCTTGCCGCTGCATCGATCCGCACGACCCCATGTTGTCGGCTACATGGCGGCGGATGGACCGGATGAGCAACAAGTGGGGCGGCGGAATGCACTCTGAGAGTCAGGGCAGCTTCTGGCCTTACATCGGCGTCGACCGAGCGGTCAGTTATCTGCTCCGCGGCGAACCTGAGAAGACGCTCGACTACTTCTGTGCTTTCACGGACACGGCGGGTGGAACGCTGAGTTGGGGGGAAGGCTACAGCAATGTTGTCGCGGGTGGAGATCAGCCGCATTTCTGGGCCGATGCCCAATGGGTCAACCTGTTCCGCCAATTGTTTACGTTTGAGGATGGATCCGACCTGTGGATCACGCCCGCTCTATTCCGCCGCTGGCAGCAACCGGGCAATCGCGTTAGTGTCTCGGGATTGGCGACGCATTTCGGTGACCTGAACCTTGACATTCGTCCCCGTAACGATGGTGGGACCGTTGACTATGATATCCACGTCTCGCCCAAAGGCGATCAAGTCACACGAGTTCTCGAGAGAATCATCCTTCATCCGCGTCTACCGAACGGCCGGGCAATCAAAAGCGTGTCTCGGGACGATACGCCGCTTGACGTGTTCACACGCGATAGCGTTATCATCACTCGACCGGAACGTGGTAGAACGATTCATATTGTAGTCCAGGCCGACCCTTTGTAGGCGATGCGTCATTGCGCGTTGTGATGTCCTCCAAGACGCTTGTTTGTAGTGGTTCCGCGAATTGAGTGGCCAACCGTTTGTGATTTGGTAGGAGCAGGTTTGAAATCTGTCCCTGCCAGACCGAAGGGGGCATCTGAGGCGAATGACGACCTTTCCGCCCTTCCCGAGCTTCATGACGCAATCCCATTTACTCATACCTGGTATGCTCCGAGAAAGACCCATTGTTGCCGACGCAGCTCCATGCCCCCGTGGAGGGATCGGGAAGTCGATGGTGCTGCCTGGGACCGGCCGAGGTAGAACAAGGGTCGTTCCGTTTCGCCAACAGAGGAACCTTTTTGACACGGAGTTCGGTGTCGTTACAGTCGAGTGCGATAGCATGCCCCCGATGGGTGGCGAGTTCGACGGGGTAAGGCGGCGTCGAGCCGCATCGGGCCGGACGAAAGCGGCACGCCCACGAACTCACCGACAGATTTTTCGGCAAATGAGCCGTTTTCGTGGAGATATACGATAGGCAACAACAGGTGACGCGTCCGCATGTCCGACTTGAATGACCAGCATCACGATCAGTTCCTCCACCTATTCGCGGAGCATGAGTCGGCGTTGCACACGTTCGTTCGGTCGTTGGAGCCTTCGCGTGGCGACACCTCGGAAGTCATGCAGGAGGTGGCGGTGGTACTGTGGCAGAAATTTGCGGAGTTCGACGCCACGCGTGATTTTCGGAAGTGGGCCTTCGGCGTCGCTCGTTATGAAGCGCTGGCATATCTGCGGGATCGGGCGCGGGATCGCCTTGTATTCAATGGCGAACTCGTGGGCAGGCTGGCCGATGAAGCGGCAGCGGCCCAGCAGCGGCATGAATCGCAACGGGAGGCGCTGGATACATGCCTGCAGAAACTGCCGGAGCGTCAGCGCGCAATGGTGCTCGGTGCCTACGCCAAGGGCACGCGCATCGATAATCTCGCTGCACAACGCGGGCAGACGGCAATGTCCCTCTACAAGCTGCTGCATCGCATCCGCCAGACGCTGCTGGAATGCGTGCGACGCACCATGGTACGGGAGGAACTCGCATGAAGAACCATCGGCACGAACAAATTCAGCGATATCTGAATGGCCAGGCGAGTGCGGAGGAAGCCGCCGCGTTGCAAGCGGCGCTGAACGAAAACGCCGAGCTGTGCGCTTTGTATCTCGACTACCTGAATCTCGACGTGGCTCTCGGTGCGGCGGCGACGATCACTGAGAATGGGATCGGCGAAATACCAACATTCTCACGTTCACCCGCTCAGCCGTCACCGCACTACTGGCCTTGGCTGGCTGCAGCGGCGGCAGCCTGTGCGGCATTGGTCGTGTTTGCGATGGTGCCCAGACATCGCAACCCTTCGCAGGCCCGCCCTGACGTTGCCGCCGCCTGTGCTTCCACGCAAGAGGCCATCGCACGGCTTTCCGTTCAGCCCTTCGCATCGTTCCCAGCGTGGGTGTCGCCCACTGCCTCAATGCTCGATCAACCATCACTTCCCCAAGGGGACCTGTGAACATGACACTTGCTGCAAAGCCAACACACGCCATCACACGCATCGCTTTCACGGCCCTCCTCACTGCGTCATGCCCACTGCTGGCAGCGGCCGACTCCAAGATGGCCGCCGATCCGTTTGCGGGCGCGTTTTCCTCCCCGGAATTGGTGTTGCTCTCGCGTGACCGCATCGCTTTGACCCCGGAGCAACGGGAGGCTCTCCATGCTCATGTCGAGAAGACAAAGCCGGTTTCCGATGAGCTGCGCGCGAAGCTGGAAGCCGAAACCGCTGCGCTGGCGGCGCTTGCGAAACAGGATCGCGTGGATGAAGCCGCGATTGGTGTGCAGCTCGACAAAGTCCTCGATGTCGAGCGCGAGGCGAAGCATCTTCACGTTGGGCTGCTGTTGGCGATCAAGAATCTGCTGACTCCCGAGCAGCAGGCCAAGCTGCGCGAGATCGCGAAGGGCGGCGGCACGCAACTCATCGAAGCGACGCGCAAACGGCTCACTGACAAAGTCGAGCGAGTGAAACAGGGTACGCAAAAATGGGAGGCCGCCGGGCGCGATCACGCTGGCCATCGCCAAAACGATGCAAGAAAAGGTCAAGCCGCTCCTCGAAGCGGGCAAGTTTAGCGAGGCGGAGACGGAACTGGATCGCGTGCTCGAACAATTCAAGCTGGAGGGGAAACTCACCGAGTCGCCGACCGCCACGCCCGCCAGTAGCAAGGCACCCGCCACGTCGGAAAAACCGAAGTACCTCATCTTCTGGAGCACTCCCGAGAAGGCGGGGGAATTGGCCGAGAAGATTGGCATGAAGGGCGACGGCAAGACTCGGCTGCTGGGCTTTGGTCTGCCTACTGCGACCTATGAACTTGAGGAGCAATTGCCTGGCCACATTCGCAGTGCATTCGCCGCGGCACGCGAGCACGACATGGCGGTGATGCTGCATTTCGATTTCCATCTTGCTTGGAAGAAACGCCCTGACCTCTGGAACTGGTTCGATCCAGCCAAGCCGGGTTACAATCCGAACAACAAGTACAACGTCGAGTGGCACGGCTGGGACGGACCGCCGAACAAAGTCGGCTACCTGAACCATGGTGTGCTCGAACGCCGGCCGCCGAACATGTGCTTCACGAGCAACAGTACGCGGACCGAAGTCACGCGGATTGTCTCAAAGGTCATTGGGCCCGTTCTCCGCGAGGAGCTCGGAAAACTCAAGGCGGAAGGCAAGGAGACACTCTTCGCCGGAATTCTGGTCGGTTCCGAGCCGAGCATCGACGACTATTCGGAACCGAATCCCGAACGTGCCAAAATGATGGAAGAAGATGGAGTGCCCGCCGGACCGCTCGGTTACCGAGTGCTTCTGGATCGTGGCTTCAGCGCGAACAATCCTCCGGCTGATTTCCGACAGGCACTCGCGAAGATCATTCAGGAGACCCTCGCTTTCTGGTGCGAGCAGTTCGTCGATGCGGGGGTTCCCGTGGAGAAGCTGTATCCGCACGTGGCCGCGCCCGCGCCCATTGAGGTGATGAACGCTCCCATCTGGACCGCCTTCAACGAGTACTCCCGGCCCGGCTGGACCACCTACGCTGTCATGGTTCTCGAGGAGAATTTCCAAGCCATCTACGACGAACTGGAGAAACATGGGAATCCTGGCTGGGCCGGCGTGGAGGCCAATGCCGGCATGCCCGGATCCTTTGTGGATTGGGAGACCTACCTCGGCTGGCATTACAACCACGGCTGCGTGCTCGTCGGTGTGAACGACGGCGCGACAGGCGAGTATCTTCCGAAGCGACTGCGGGATAGCGCCTTTGGCGCGGAGGCGATCGCCGCCTATCGCAAGTTTCTGACGGGAGAGCCACTGGTAGAAAAGGCCATCTCCGTGGATCACCCGGAGTTCCGCATTCAGGCGAAGATGAAGCGGGTGCGCGCGGGTATCGAGCGCTGGCACGCCAGCGGCAAGGATCCCTCCGCGGTAGGAAAGCTCATGGAAGGTGCCCAGCCGCTGGCGAACGACGGCAAGCTTGCCGAGTTGGAGAAACTCGTGGACCAAGCGCTGGAGATGCTGGGCGAGGCCAGCGACGCGCCCGATGTCTATGGCAAGCAGTGACAGTCGGTCCCGGTCAAATTACTCAGCAGTGCAGTCTGTTGGGTAATCCTCGGGTGCCGTCGGCTGGATCTGCCGGGCGTGGTGGTCCAGCGGTTAAGGATAGGGATTCTTGCCCATTCACTCGGGGACCGTCTTCGCCTCTCGGCTCATGGGCAGGGAAAACGAACTTTGATAAGGTCGGGATGGGGGGCTACTGCGACGCCTTCAAACGGGAAGGCTGGGACGCCAAAGACTCACGCCACTGCTGGCGGGCCTCGATCAACGGTTGCCGTGGGTATACCGATGGCGTCCTGAGATCGACCCCGAGTTCGGTGCGATAGCAAGCCGGTCGTTCCCCACGATCCCGGAGTACGACGCCCACGAACTCGGTCTGACGCTGGAGGACAACGGCATCGAACGAATCTTGTCCGTCGGGGTCTACCATAAGTCATGTCGAACGCAAGACTTGGAAGTCGGCCGAGTATTTTGACCGAACGGGCAATGCTCCCCATCGCTCAGGATTCCTCTTTGAGTTCGAGGATGACTTCGATCTCAACCGGGATGTTTCCGGGCAGAACATTCGTCCCCAGAGCGCTGCGAGCACCAATGCCGTCATCGCCAAAGATTTCGCCAAACAGCTCACTATATCCGTTGATGGTTTCCGGCTGCTGAGTGAAGTCGTTCGTGCTGTTGACCAGAGCCAGCGTTTTGATGACCCGTTTAACGCGATCGAGCGAGCCAAGCTCAGACTTGATTGTGGCGAGCAGGGCGAGGCCAACCTGTCTTGCTGCCTGCTGGCCTTCTTCGAGAGTCAGGTCTTCGCCGAGGCGACCGGTCATGTAAGTGCCATCGTTCTGATACGGGCCATGTCCGGAAAGGTACGCCCGGTTGTTGTCGATGACACACGGTTTGTAGACTCCACCCTTCGGCGGTGCGGGAGGTAGTTCAAATCCGAGTTCTTCGATTCGTAATTCAGCACTCATATCGTTCCTTTCTCAGTGCAGTGTAAGAAACCACACCCTTCAGCATGGGTTCGGACCCTCGTCCAAGATGGCGTTCGTTCAAACCGTCAGTTGGCGATCACGGGCGGCGATGTCCCAGCGCTCGAAAACCTGTTCATTACGCAC
Organism: uncultured Planctomycetota bacterium; assembly: GCA_963700575.1. Classification (GTDB taxonomy): domain Bacteria; phylum Planctomycetota; class Planctomycetia; order Pirellulales; family Pirellulaceae; genus JAJRVM01. The sequence continues at coordinate 168,956 of CAVOYC010000031.1, forward strand.
GACATAGGCTGGTTTCTGTCGTGCCGACGTAGGACAAACATGGAAAGGTATGGCGAGCATCTCATCTCCCGGCTGAAGTTCCTTGGCACCCGTCCGCAACCGCCTTTGGTATCCGACTGTCCAGCAGAGCGATCACCGCCTCCCGGTCGAAGACGCCGTCACGCACGTAGGCATCAGCTTGTGTGATCATCGACAGTTGCTCTCCACGAAAGGCTGATTCCACTTCCGCTCCATCGTCACGCGTGTACTCAATGATCGTCTCCGCCGAGGGAGTATCCACGATGTAAACGACTTTCTTGTTCCGTCTTATCGCGAGGCAGACGCACGAGAAGACAATCGCCGCAGCTGCCAAATATTGCTGGAAAGTCCTTGACAACACCGTCATATTACCTGCTCGGCCCACAAATAATACCGGTGAGGTCCAGCCAGCTACGATCTATCGCCACTATCATAGTCTGTCTGACCTGTTTTCGGCCTGCTTCGGCCACCGGATACCAGCCATCCTCGTCTCGCCCTTGGATACCAAGCTGAACAACCGCTTGCGCCGTTACTACGCCAACGACGCCAACAGAGACGGTGTACCCGCCAGCAGGGATGTCCTTCGGCAAGGCGATGGTGTCGGCAATATCATGGATCTCGCCGGGTGGTAAGTCGGCGGGCTGCTTGAAGAACTCTTCGGTGAATAGCTCGATGGAGCCGGGGAGCCAATTGTTCACGGTCGCTTTGCCAACGAAGACCTTCTCGTAGCCATCGTCGTTTGCGGCATGACACTTCGCCACATTCGAACTTGCCCGGCTAGTGACGGCAGGTCGAAATGACGGTGGATCGGTCGCCGCTCCGCACACAGTAATCCGGCACCTGGGCGACCTCTTGAAGGGGCCATCGCCGCAATCTCTTGCGCGCGGCGGTCACATTCACCGCTTGCCAGTTGTGGCGATTCGAACTGCACGAAGTTGGGCAAACCTCGGCCCGCTTCTGTTCCCCCAAATTGCGTTAGGTGTCAAAGACCGCTGAGCATACGGCGAGCTGATATCCGCCGCGGCGGCGGTTCTCGAGGCAGCTTGGCTATTTGCGTTATCGTGCAAAGGTCGCCCGCTGTGGAAAAACCCAGTTCGTCAACTTCTGCGACGTTTATGTCCGCAGTGGAAGAAGGCGATCGAAGATAAAACCGTTGAGCAAGCAGAAGAACCGGGAGGACGTAGCGGCCGCGGTGGGGGCTACCACTTCTACCACTTTGCGTGCCGATTACCAATTCAGGACGCTTCAGAGTGCGCGATATTGCTCCACGTTGCAAACGCTTCGCGAGTCGCTAGAATCGAGGCGAAGTTTCTTCTAAGCTGCGTGAATCGAGAGGGGCCCCTAGAGCTCGGTGCGCGCTGCGAGATTGGCGCAGCGCTCATCAATTGTTGGCTCGTCTGAGCAAAGCTTTCGGCGTCGCTTTTTCAGAACACCGCAATCGAGATCACGAGGGCGTCGCTGGCATGGCAATCCGATGGACACAAATGCGGGCGTGCGCGCCAATCCGGTCGGTCGAAGTCCTTCGCAAAGGAAATACTATCCATGGAATGCCACCGCGGATTTGAGGTGGCGATCGCCAGGCAGAAAGGTAAACTGACCATATCAACACCCCACAATAGCACCAACAAACCCACCCCATACACCCTGCGGTACGGCGAGAAGACCGTTGAATCCCAGTCGGCACGAACGAGTCGGCAACGCGGTGCTGCCATCTGAAGGAAGTGTTCTGTGAAACATCAGCTCGCGAACCTTTTGCTGTGTAGTGTGGCGTGTGCCGCCCCGGCGTCTCCCCAATGGACGATCATCAAGACCAAGTATCCCACACCGGATGTGGTGATTGCCGGCTACAATGTTTTGGACTTCGGTGCCACGGCCGACGGTCAAACCGATTGCACCGAAGCCTTTCAACAAGCCATGGACCGGATGGCCGAAGCGGGAGGCGGAACCGTTTTCGCCCCGGCGGGCCGTTATGCCATCCAAGGCACGCTGGAGATCCCCGTGTCGGTGACCCTGCGAGGTGAATGGATCGCACCGACCGAATCGCAACCCGCAGTTCAAGGTACGATCCTGATGGCCTACGCCGGGCGCGGCCAGGCTCAGGGCACGCCTTTTATCAGCGTGAACTACTGTGGCGGGATCAAAGATCTCTCGATCTGGTACCCCGAACAAACGCCCGGGGACATTGTGCCCTATCCCTATTGCTTAATCCAAAAGGGCGGTGACAACGCCACCTTCGAAAACCTCACGCTGGTCAATCCCTACCAGGGCATCCGCATCGGCCCGGGCGGCAACGAACTGCACTACGCCCACAACGTCTATGGCACGCCTCTGAAACTCGGCATCCGCTATGACTCGACCACCGACATCGGCCGCCTTGAGAACATTCATTTCTCGCCCAGCTACTGGTCGCAAAGCGGCTTGCCCGACGCTCCCGCCGGGGACGGCGACTTCGCCGACTGGTTGTTGGCCAATGGCACGGCCTTGCACATGGAACGCAGCGACTGGGAATATGTCGCATATGTCAGCATCGACGGTTACCACACCGGCTATCGGATCACCAAGGGCGCTCGCGGCTCGGCCAACGCCCAGTTCTACGGCCTGAACATCCGCGATTGCCAAACCGCCGTCGAGGTGCAAGAGACGAATCCCTACGGCATGGTCTTCACCTCTTGTACCTTTGCCGGTAATGAGTTCGGCTTCCGCCTGGGCCGTCCGTTCAATGCCGCTATCTTGCTGAACGATTGTGACGTCTCGGCAGATCAGGCTTTGTACTCCGAAGGCACGGGATGCTTCATTGCGCAGAACAGTCGGATTTCGCGAGGTGACATTACACTGGCCGGCGGCGTGCTGGCCATGACCGCCTCGCAACTGGCCGACCCGGAGTCCCGGGTCATGCTGGGCGCTGATGCCATCGGCGCCACCTTGATCGGCAACACCTTTGCCCAGAACCCGCCCAAGCTCCAAAACGATATGGGCTCAGACAAGCTGAAACTCATCGACACAACCGTGAATTTGGCGTCCTTCCCCAAATTCGACGCCAATCAAACCCGTGTTACCCGTCCCGCCCGTGACGCTCTCTACGTGGTCACCGATTCACCTTGGAATGCCGATGGTGACGACGACCAAGACGACACCGAGGCTATACAGCAGGCCCTGGATCGGGCTGGTCAAGACGGCGGTGGAATCGTATTCGTCCCGGGTGGCAACTTCATCCTGCGCGGCACGGTCTCGGTTCCAAGCGGCGTAGAGCTGCGAGGTATCCACGATGTACCTCATCACACCATGGGTAGCGGTAGTATGCTGCACGTCTATCCTGAACCCGATCAGGGACCGACTGTAACGGTGAGTGCTCGCGCCGGACTCAAAGGACTGAGCTTCAGCTATCCCGACTTGAGTGTCGAAGACGTTAAGGATTACCCGTTCCTGATTCAAGGTCGCGGTGACGACATCTACGTCGTACACGTCAACTGCCGTAACCCCTTCCGCTTTCTGGATCTGATGACGCACCGCTGTGATCGCCACTACGTGGACTACCTGTCCGGATCGCCCTTGAAGGTTGGTGTGGCTGTGGGCGGCGGAAGTGTTGAGGGCGAGGTGCGCAACACGCAGTTCAATCCGCACTACTGGTCCCGCTACGATCGCAGGAATCCCTTCTTCCCACGTCGACGCACGGATTTCAACCGTCTGTGGACGTATCAGAAGGAGAACCTCGATGCCATGTGGATCGGGAATTGCCAACGGGAAGTCCTCTTCCAGAACTTCGTTTACGGCTCGCTCTATGGCATCCACTTCATTCAACAAGATGGCCAAGGCCCTGAGGACGCCGTAGTCCACGGACACGGCACGGACGGTTCCAAGGTGGGAGTGTTCTTCGAGCAGGGTGACGGGCGCATCGACATGATCAACTCCGAGCTGGTGGCCATGTCCTCGGAGAACAAGATTGCCATCAAGCTGGGCGCCGAGTACTCTGGGACTGCACGCCTGATCAACACGATGGTCTGGGGCGATCCCAGCACCCTTGCCCTCGTGGAGAACGGCAAGCTCGCCCTGCAGGGCCTGAACGCCCACCGCCACGGCAACGGCCTGCAAGTCGTCGAGGGTGAGATTATCGCCATCAACATCAACTTCATGAGTCGCCGCGAACACCTGTCGTTGGGCGAAACGCAGGGCCGCGCCATCCTGTTGGGCAACATCACTCGCGGCCCCCTGGAACTGAACGGCACCGCACTGGGCGATGAGTTCCCGGCCAACGTCATCAGCCGCGGGAACGTCAGCAGGTAGCATTGGACCCTCCGAAGGTCCAGACCCTGGTCAAGTCCAGGTCGGGATACTCAGCCTCGGCGGTGTTAGGAGCGAGCGGCCGAATGGTACCTGCGTTCATCACTCGGACTGACCGCTCAGACCTCCAAATCTGAAAGCTCGTTCTCCAAATCAGCTCCGCTCCGAGGCTCCCTCACACAGAGAGGAGGCAATCATGTTGATCCCCGGCGTAGGACGCAAGTTCATCATCAAGGACACGCACCGTGGCCTAAAGTCTGCCGATTGTGCCACTTATTTCCATCCTGAGTAGGGAGTTGTATGTCCTCCGCAGGGCCGTTGAAAGTCGCGGGACCGCTACACCACCACACCAAATGGTTGTCGTACTCATTTTCGCTCTATTCTCTTACCGTCGTGACGATCACAATAGCCGGGGACGGATAACGGCAAGATCACAGCCGACAACGCCATCTCAGAAGGCCGTAACATGATGTCATGCAGTGAACCACATTTGCCCTTTCCATGCACACCGCCTGCTTGGTGGAAAACCGTGGTCATATTGAGCTGGATGTCTCTTTGGGTTTCGATGGCCTCGCTCCCGGTGCAAGGCGGCGATCCGGCCAACGCCTTGCCGTCGCCACTCGACGGCTCGCCAGGATATCCGTCGCGCGATGCGGACCTGGACGCGCTGCCGGGGTTCCAAAATCCGCCGCCTGGATACGGCGAGGTGCCGTTTTGGTGGTGGACGGGCGATCCTCTTGATAAACAGAGACTGTTGTGGCAAATCGAGCAACTGCATGAGAAGGGCATCTCTGGGATGCAGGTCAACTATGCGCATCAAGACACTGCAGGCTGGCCGACCTACGCTGCCGAGCCAGAGATTTTCTCAGAGCAGTGGTGGGAACAATGGAAATTTGTGGCCGGTGAGTGCGCGAAACGAGGTATGGGGATCGGACTGAGCGGCTATACACTCGATTGGCCCAATGGCGAGAGTTTGATAAGTCGCATGATTTACAGCGACCCCGAAATCCAAGGTCGCGAGATCGTCATCGCCGAACAACAACGCGTTTCGTCAGGCGAAACGGTCGTTTGCGAACTGCCCACGGATACCGTTGCCGCGATCGCATACCCGTTGCACTCATCGGGTGTTGGCCCTGGGCAACTGGATCTGACCGACAAGTGCCACGATCAGCGTTTGGAGTGGGCGGCGCAGCAAGGCGACTGGGAGATCTGGATCTTCACTGCGGCACGTAAGCCTGGTACGCTCAACCCGATCCATCCGCTTTCTGGGCGACGAATCGTCGAGAAATTCCTGCAGCCATTCCAGAACCACGCACCTGAGCGGTCCGCTGCCGGTCTGAACTACTTCTTCAACGACGAACTGAAATTCGGCGTCGGTGATCGGATCTGGGCGGACGACTTGCCCGAGCAGTTCAGACAACGTAAGGGTTATGATCTGTTCGAGGCTCTGCCAGCCATGTTCAAAGACGTTGGCCCAAAGACGGTCAAGTACCGTTTGGACTATATGGATGTGAAGGTGCAACTCGCTCAGCAGCGTTACTTCATTCCCATTTTTCAGTGGCACTATAGCCGCGGTAAGATCTACGGCTGCGATCAAGGCAGTCGCGGTCGTGACCCGCAAGAGTTCGGTGATTATTTCAGCGCAGTTCGCTGGTACACCGCTCCAGGCCACGATACTCCCGGCGGAAACGCCGATTTGATCAAAGGCAAAGTCTCAAGCTCCATCGCCCAACTCTACAAGCGTCCTCGCGTGTGGTTGGAAGGCTACCACAGTCTGGGTTGGGGTGCGACGCCTGAGAACCTGATGTTCGCCACTCGTGAGAATTATCTATACGGGTGCAATCTGTTGAACTTGCACGGACTGTACTACACGACCCACGGCAGTCATTGGGAATGGGCACCACCGTGCTACCATTTTCGCATGCCATATTGGGAACATATGGGAACGTTCTTGAAGTATTTTGAACGGCTCTCGTACCTGATGAGCCAAGGTGTGCATCAGTGCGATGTTGCGGTGATCTATCCTGTAGCTCCTGGGCAAGCCAATATGGGCGGCAAGCAGGCAACTGACACCGCCTTTTCTATCGGAACGACCTTAATCAACCATGGCTACGATTTCATTTTCATGGATTCCGAGTCGTTGGCGCGAGCGGAGATTCGTGACGGACGTTTGCATGTCTCCGATGCTTCCTATCGCGTGCTTGTTCTACCAGCGATGCGTGCGGTGCGTTGGTCTACACTGAAGAAAGCACGGGACTTTTTTCGAGCTGGTGGCATCGTGATCGCTGGCGCAGCGTTGCCCGAAGCGAGCGACCGTGCCGGTCGCGATGATCCGCAACTCGATCAGATCGTTAAAGACGTTTTTGGCGCGTCGGCCGTAGAATTGGCATCCGGCGCAATTCCATCGGTACAGCACAGCGACGCAGACGGGACAGGAATTGCCGTCGTCCCCAGCGATCGCTTTTCCGCACGCCAATATGAGGGCGGCTTTGTTGGACGTTGGGCATGGTCCAAGGAACCGGTCCAGAATGTGTACTTCAAGGCTGTATGGCGTGGCTCGAAAGCTACTTGTCGTGTTCGCTTCTTCTGCGACAACCAAGGCGATCTCTATCTGAACGATCGACAACTTTGTGCGGCAGCGGACTATGGAAGTGGCTGGAACGGGGAAGTCGTACTGCAAGAGGGCGACGTGATTACCGTCGATGCTCACGATCAAGATGCACCGGGAAAACGAGGCACGGCGGGCATGTTTCTGGCGATTACCCAAAACGGCAAAACGTTGCTCAGTACGGAAGGCCTGCGTTACACGACCGCTGCGCCAGGGGGCGATTCATGGCGAACAAGCCGCGACATTACCAGTCTAACATCCGTCGATACGATGAACGTCCATCCATTGCATCGCGGTGCGGCAAGCGGTGACGTTGGGAACTTGGTTTTGAGTCAAATTGAAAAGCTTGTGCCGCGAGACGTTCAATCGTCTCAGCCGATCAAAGCAGCACACCGAAAAGTTGGGCCTCGAGATGTTTACATGGTTATGGGCGCAGCGAAGAAGTCGCATGTCGTATTCCGTGCCAAGGGGTGTCCTGAGTTGTGGGATCCGTGGACCGGCGAAACTCGTTCGTTACGTGTGCTCGGCGAGACGGCGACTAGCACTGAAGTGGAAATGCCACTGGAAAACTACGAAGCCCAAATGGTGGTGTTCACGCCCGCGCAGGCAAATCAGCCCGTTATCTCCGCCGAGACAACGGCCAAGGACTCAGCCGATGATTCAGCGGAGGTGATCACGCTCGCTGGTGAGTGGGAGTTTGAACTGAAACCGACGATGGACAATCGATTTGGTGATTTCCGACTGCCAGCTACCGAAAAAATGATCGGTCCCGAAGCGCGTATCTTCCGCCATGCGGTGCAGCGCGGTGATACGTCGGATTGGCACCAACCGAGCTTCGACGACAGCCAATGGCAGCGTGTGACGTATGACTTTGGACCGCAATTCTGGCTACTCGGGCCGATGCCGGACGATACGGATGCGGTGGCAATCGAACAAGAACTGTCAAAACTCACGCAAGTGAATCCCGCACAACCAGTCAAAGTTTCTGGCAAGAAATACAGATGGCGTCCTTACAACTTTTCGTGGCGTTTTGGCCTGGAAGGCGATCCCGGTCATCAAGGCTTTCATGGATTAAAAAAACACGTCACGGACCACTTTCTCTGCCTGGGACGACGTGCCAATGCCATGAATGAATTCAAATATGTTGCCGAAGAAACCGGCAGTCGCTACTACCTGTGGACCAGCGCGACCGTTGACCAAGCGACGACGGCCCGAATTGCCGCGAGTGCTCGCCATGAAGGCGAACAGCCACATGCCTCAGACGTGTTGACGCCAGCAACCGTATTCGTCAACAGCACGTTGGTAAAGAATTTGGACGAAACCGTATTGCTTAGAACAGGCAAGAATCCAGTTCTGGTCCGCTACGATCATGCCGGACGCGGGTACTTTGTGTTGAAGCAGGATAACCCGAAATCCAAGCCGTCCGTACAAACACCCCTGTCGATGTCATGGCTGGACGATCCGTCCATAATTCGTTTCGACGTGTACGCCGGGGTGCAACCAGACGAGTGGTTCCGTTTTACCGCACCGCCCGGATTGAAGTCGATCGCGGTTGCCGCACGTGGAACTGTCAAGGCATGGGCGGAAGGGCAGCCTATGCGTGAAACCGATCACGGCCGTTTTGAAGCTTCAACTCCACTGCCTCAGGCTTCCATCGTCTCGTTACGAGTGATGCCGGAAATCGGGTTCAGCGGTGCGGCGGTGTTTCCAGAACCAATCAAATTGGATTGCCAATGCGGGCTAACATTGCTGGGCGATTGGTCGCGAACGAGTGCACTGCAGTGCTACTCGGGAGGTGCCTGGTATCGCAAAACCGTCGCGCTGACGGCCCAGCAGGCAAGCGGTAGCGTCTCCGTTGATTTGGGAAACGTGGTCGCGACAGCCGAAGTTCACGTAAACGGCAGGTTAGCTGGTATCCGCGTTGCGCCGCCGTGGCGAGTCAACATATCAAAACAGGTGAAGGCGGGCGAGAACCGCATTGAAGTGTTAATCTTCAACACGCTGGCCAACCACTACCAAACGATCCCGACACACTATCGCGGTTCGACAACGTCTGGACTGCTGGGTCCCGTGCAATTGAAGATCGGCAAGTAGTTGGCTGCACGGCGCACTTTATGGGGGGCGATTTTATCAATATCTGCGGCGACAGGGCATTGATCAGCATTCAGAATTATGCCGGCGTCACATCCTCGCGCCGGCGCTCGGTGTCGCTTACCCGCTTGTGAATCTGCTCCACGAGCATGGCGGCCTGGTAGTGGGTCATGCGGAAGTTGCTTCCACGGCTGAAGCAACCGCTGCTCTTGTAGGTGCCGACGGCACGCCCAACGTCATGGTACGATTGGCAGCGGTCGAGAAGTTCATCGCCGTTTCCCGTGATGGCCCCGCCGTCGCCGGAGGGAATATGTTTGGAGTTCTGGAAACTGAAGCAGCCCAGGTCGGCTCAGCGTGCCGCATTTCTTTGCCTCCCGAATTCATCTTGGCACGTTGGAAACGTACCTCACGACCAGCACACTACGTGTTCTCTGGCGGCCTTTGCCAGATGAGTTGTTCTTCGATGTTCTTGGCGAGTTTGTATTGGCGAACGTGGCGGGTGAGGGGTGGGCCGAGGATTTCGATTCGCTTGAGGTCTGCTTGGCCCATTCCGGCCTGGGCACAGTAGTTGAGGTAGCCGATCTTGGAGAAGTCGATGCCCATCAGTTGGACGCCCACGCGATCGGCGGCCAGCCAGTCGGGGGAAACCAGGCAGACACGATGATCGACCGCAGTGCCGCCCACCGGACCGTTGCCTTCCATACCGTCAAAACCGTCGATCACTGCCAGGTCGGGGTGAAGCCGCTCGGCCAGCGCGAACAGATTGTAGTTGATGCCGTGGATGCCGCTGCCGTGGACGAGGGGCTTGTGGGTGATCTTGCCGGGTGGGCGGCCCGCGCCCCAGCGGAAGCCCCGATCCTTGACCGGCGCTCCGAGGATGATGTTCTTCAGCGACAACGTAGCCACGACCAGATCGTGCGTCTTCAGTTTGGCGGCGGAGATAATGAAGTTGTCGCGGTCCAGTAGCAGCGGCGACATCCGTACCGCGTGCGGCCGGATGTCCTTTTGATCGAAGACGTGAACCGTCTTGGACTCCTGTTCGTCGAAGTCGACGAGTTCAACACCGTACTTGGCAGCCAGCGGCGGGTAGCCGTAGTTGGCGAATGCTTCCGTCGTCGGTCCGGTGCCCGCCGACTCGGCAATCACCGCGTTCTCCAACTTGCCGATTGATTTGAGGAACTCGAGGATGGCTTCCAGGCAGTCCGCGTGAGTGGCCGAAAGCGGAACGTCGATGGCCACGTTGTTCGGCTTGATCACCACGCGGCGATTGCCGATGGCTTGTGCGATTTCTTTGCCGAAAGCATTGAGCCCATCAAAGACGTTCTCGGCGCGGTCATCGCCAGCGGTCAGAGCAACTCGGCTGGCGGGCCCGGCAGGTACGCTCTCGCCAGCCCTGACCGGACTGGCCAAACCCCAGGCCGTCGCCGCGGCCAACCCGCCGAAAAGGGACGTCTTGAGAAACTCACGTCGGCACGTGTCGGTGCATTGTTTCACTGGAGATCTCCTCTTTTCTCGCGACATATTCAGGCAAAGACGCGACGACCTTTCGCACGTCGCGCCTCAGCAGACTGGCGGCAGCTTTGCCGTACTACGTCAAACCGGTTGACTTCATCGTATGGTCGGACAACGTTGCCAACAACAGGCGAGCGGAACACCCAACTTGCCCCAATACCGTTCAACGGGCGCGCAGGATGCGTAGACTTCCCGGTCTGCGAGCCACGAAAACCGGGTGACTCACGTCCCCCGCTCGCCAGTTCGTCCGAGACTCGAACGCGCAAAGTCAAACACGGTCTCGAACTTGCTCGTAAAGGTCCTCTTCGGGGAAGATGGTCTTGTCACCGTGCTCGGTCACGAATCGAAACGTACGGTCCAGCCGGTTCGCATGGTCCGGCGTGCAGTTCTTGTAGAAAGACCAAGAATACTGCTCATGAGTGCCTAGGTCCATCACCCCATTTGCAATTGCAGGCTTGTACACCGCCGGACGTTGGCGAATTGCCCGTTCCTCCATCGCGCGTGAACCCCGCCGCAGGAAGAGCGAAACTTGTTCGGGGCATTCCGTGGTGACTTGCCGAAGCACGCGACAAGGAGCCGTTCGAGACGTCGGAGGATAGGACGCGACGCCTTATGCGCTGCTCTGGTTGCATCGAACGCTGGCGCGTCTGCACTATCGCTTGCGAGTGGCATGTTGCCAGTCAGCCCGACGCGCGGATGAAGAAGATTCTGGAAGAAGCCGCCAATGTCGGCGCCGCAACGGTGTGCACTCGGGCTGCTCGCCCACGTGAGGACATGTTCTCTTTCTATCCGGGCAAAGGCGTCTGGAGCACACCATTCCCTGGAGGTAGCCACGAGTTTCTCGAAGACGGTGGCGCGTGCTGGACGCCCGTGCCTACTTCCAGTTCTATGCCACGGGCATCACGCCGGCAGCCGATTCCAGGTCGGCGTCCTTCGAAGAATCGCCAGAACATGAAGACGCAAAACTCTAACGGCCGAAAAGTGCCGGGGCGGCTTCAGCTTCACCATGTCCGCTAATCCTTGGCCCGCGCCGATGCCGGGCCCGCGCAGTCGTTAGGATTCGTACGAACGGTACGATCCACGCAGACTCAAATTGCGTGATTCACGATGCGCATGGCAATGCGGCAGTAAGCTATCCTTCCTCAGAGGGATGTACGTCAATCCTCGCGCGCCCGTTGCGCAAGTCTTCCCTTCCCTACCGACGTTCTTGCATCGCGTCCGCCACCAAATGGCATGGACCGTGATACGCTCCACTGGGAGACACTCTGGATGACCATTCGCGATTGGTTGGTCCACGCCCGTTTAGCCTGGGAAGAAACCAGGCATGTGGTGGAGCGCACTATTCGGCCAACGGGCAGCGGTTCCACACCGAACACGATTCAGTTGGAAAATCGCGTGTTGCTCAGCGCGTCACCTGCCCCGGTGATGGTCGACGGCGACGCGCAGCCCACCGACACCACGGGTGAGCTGAGCAGAGACGGACTTAGCACAGGCGGCGCCGATCGGCACGAACGTGCAGCAGAATGAAGATCTGCGAACTGCCGACGATAGCGTAAATCTGTTAGATGTGTTGATCAACGACGTGTTGGAATCGGAGGTCTCGCGCCGTGAAATGGTGTTCCTCGATGCTTCGACCAACGACGTCGAACTGCTTGTTGACGACTTACTGCAAGTAAGGGACGATGGTCGCGAATTCGTGATCATTCAACTCGATCCACAGCACGACGGCTTGGAGCAAATCACCGCTGCACTGTCAGGCTACAACAACCTGGACGCTGTGCACATCGTCTCGCACGGCACGAACAGCCAAGTCAAGCTGGGAAGCAATTGGCTCAGCCTGGACAATGTGGGCAGTTACGCCGGTCAACTGGTCAGCTGGCGAGATGCATTGACAGCCGACGCCGATCTGCTGTTCTACGGCTGTGACCTAACCTCCAACGAAGCTGGACAGACGCTCGTCGAATCGCTCACCGCACTGACCGGTGCCGACGTGGCCGCCAGCACCGACGATACAGGCCATGCCCAGCGGGGTGGCGATTGGGATCTGGAGTACGCCACAGGCACCATCGACGTCGGTGTCGCCTTCAGCACTCAGCTCCAACAGGAGTGGATGGGGCTGCTCAATTCAACCATCTGGACGAACTACGAAAGCGGCAGCGATCAAGCGGAAATCAGGTCCGACATAAACTGGGGGCAGAGCTTCTCGTACGACAGCGGCGCTGGGACGTACACCGTCAACAAACTCAGCGTGCAACTGTACAAGGATAGTGGCGCCTCATCACAGAACATCACGGTCTCGCTGCGTGATGCCTGGGATGGGACGGTCCTAGGTAGCGATTCAATCGCATCTTCAAGCCTGACCACCAGCGCCGCGTGGTATGATTTCACTTTCTCCAACGTCGACTTGGACGACAGCACCACCTACTACATCCGCATCACGACCGATACCACTGACGGTAAGATCCGTGCGATCTATGACTCTTCAGGCACTTACTCCGATGGAACTTTTCTAGACAAAGACGGTGTCTCACAGACAGGAGACCTGGCATTTCGTGTATCGGGCGACAATAATGACGCGCCGACCTTAACGGCCACGGCCGATGACCCCACGTTCACCGAAGGGGGCGCGGCCGCCGGGCTGTACAGCGCGACGAGCATCGACCTGGTGGAAGCGGGCGACCTGGTGGATACGTTGACGTTGACCGTCTCGGGTCTGGTCAACGGTTCCGATGAGATCCTGGTGGTGGACGGCACCAACGTGGCTTTGACCGATCTCAATAGCGTGAGCACGGCGGCCAACAGCTACGACGTGAATGTGAGCGTGGCGGCGGGCACGGCCACGGTGACGATTACCAAGACGGGCGGCTACACGGCCGCGGCGGCAGAGACGCTGGTGGATGGCCTGGCCTACGAGAACACCAGCGACGATCCGTCCGGCGCCAACCGGACGGCCACGCTGACCTTGATCCAGGACGACGGCGGCACGGCCAGCGGCGGCGATGACGACGCGGTGCTGAGTCTGGCCTCCACGGTCACGCTGACGGCCGTCAACGACGCGCCGACCTTAACGGCCACGGCCGCTAACCCCACGTTCACCGAAGGGGGCGCGGCGGCGGGTCTGTACAGCGCGACGAGCATCGATCTGGTGGAGGCGGGCGACCTGGTGGATACGTTGACGTTGACGGTCTCGGGTCTGGTCAACGGTTCCGATGAGATCCTGGTGGTGGACGGCACCAACGTGGCTTTGACCGATCTCAACAGCGTGAGCACGGCGGCCAACAGCTACGACGTGAATGTGAGCGTGGCGGCGGGCACGGCTACGGTGACGATTACCAAGACGGGAGGCTACACGGCCGCCGCGGCAGAGACGCTGGTGGATGGCCTGGCGTACGAGAACACCAGCGACGATCCGTCCGGCGCCAACCGGACGGCCACGCTGACCTTGATCCAGGACGACGGCGGCACGGCCAGCGGCGGCGATGACGACGCGGTGCTGAGTCTGGCCTCCACGGTCACGCTGACGGCCGTCAACGACGCGCCGACCTTAACGGCCACGGCCGCTAACCCCACGTTCACCGAAGGGGGCGCGGCGGCCGGGCTGTACAGCGCGACGAGCATCGACCTGGTGGAGGCGGGCGACCTGGTGGATACGTTGACCTTGACCGTCTCGGGTCTGGTCAACGGTTCCGATGAGATCCTGGTGGTGGACGGCACCAACGTGGCGCTGACCGATCTGAACAGTGTGACCACGGCGGCCAACAGCTACGACGTGAATGTGAGCGTGGCGGCGGGCACGGCCACGGTGACGATCACCAAGACGGGCGGCTACACGGCCGCGGCGGCAGAGACGCTGGTGGATGGCCTGGCCTACGAGAACACCAGCGACGATCCGTCAGGCGCCAACCGGACGGCCACGCTGACCTTGATCCAGGACGACGGCGGCACGGCCAGCGGCGGCGATGACGACGCGGTGCTGAGTGTGGCCTCGACTGTGACGCTGACGGCCGTCAATGACGCGCCGACCTTAACGGCCACGGCCGATGACCCCACGTTCACCGAAGGGGGCGCGGCCGCCGGGCTGTACAGCGCGACGAGCATCGACCTGGTGGAGGCGGGCGATTTGGTCGATACGTTGACCTTGACCGTCTCGGGTCTGGCGAACGGTTCCGATGAGATCCTGGTGGTGGACGGCACCAACGTGGCTTTGACCGATCTGAACAGTGTGACCACGGCGGCCAACAGCTACGACGTGAATGTGAGCGTGGCGGCGGGGACGGCCACGGTGACGATCACCAAGACGGGAGGCTACACGGCCGCGGCGGCAGAGACGCTGGTGGATGGCCTGGCCTACGAGAACACCAGCGACGATCCGTCCGGCGCCAACCGGACGGCCACGCTTGACCTTGATCCAGGACGACGGCGGCACGGCCAGCGGCGGCGATGACGACGCGGTGCTGAGTCTGGCCTCCACGGTCACGCTGACAGCCGTCAACGACGCGCCGACCTTAACGGCCACGGCCGCTGACCCCACGTTCACCGAAGGGGGCGCGGCGGCCGGGCTGTACAGCGCGACGAGCATCGACCTGGTGGAGGCGGGCGATTTGGTCGATACGTTGACCTTGACCGTCTCGGGTCTGGTCAACGGTTCCGATGAGATCCTGGTGGTGGACGGCACCAACGTGGCTTTGACCGATCTCAACAGTGTGACCACGGCGGCCAACAGCTACGACGTGAATGTGAGCGTGGCGGCGGGCACGGCCACGGTGACGATCACCAAGACGGGCGGCTACACGGCCGCGGCGGCAGAGACGCTGGTGGATGGCCTGGCCTACGAGAACACCAGCGACGATCCGTCCGGCGCCAACCGGACGGCCACGCTGACCTTGATCCAGGACGACGGCGGCACGGCCAGCGGCGGCGATGACGACGCGGTGCTGAGTCTGGCCTCCACGGTCACGCTGACAGCCGTCAACGACGCGCCGACCTTAACGGCCACGGCCGATAACCCCACGTTCACCGAAGGGGGCGCGGCGGCCGGGTCTGTACAGCGCGACGAGCATCGACCTGGTGGAGGCGGGCGACCTGGTGGATACGTTGACCTTGACCGTCTCGGGTCTGGACGACGGTTCCGATGAGATCCTGGTGGTGGACGGCACCAACGTGGCGCTGACCGATCTCAACAGTGTGACCACGGCGGCCAACAGCTACGACGTGGATGTCAGCGTGGCGGCGGGCACGGCCACGGTGACGATTACCAAGACGGGCGGCTACACGGCCGCGGCGGCAGAGACGCTGGTGGATGGCCTGGCCTACGAGAACACCAGCGACGATCCGTCCGGCGCCAACCGGACGGCCACGCTGACCTTGATCCAGGACGACGGCGGTACGGCCAGCGGCGGCGATGACGACGCGGTGCTGAGTCTGGCCTCCACGGTCACGCTGACAGCGGTCAACGACGCGCCGACCTTAACGGCCACGGCCGATGACCCCACGTTCACCGAAGGGGGCGCGGCGGCGGGGCTGTACAGCGCGACGAGCATCGACCTGGTGGAGGCGGGCGACCTGGTCGATACGTTGACCTTGACCGTCTCGGGTCTGGTCAACGGTTCCGATGAGATCCTGGTGGTGGACGGCACCAACGTGGCTCTGACCGATCTCAACAGTGTGACCACGGCGGCCAACAGCTACGACGTGAATGTGAGCGTGGCGGCGGGGACGGCCACGGTGACGATCACCAAGACGGGAGGCTACACGGCCGCCGCGGCAGAGACGCTGGTGGATGGCCTGGCCTACGAGAACACCAGCGACGATCCGTCAGGCGCCAACCGGACGGCCACGCTGACCTTGATCCAGGACGACGGCGGCACGGCCAGCGGCGGCGATGACGACGCGGTGCTGAGTCTGGCCTCCACGGTCACGCTGACAGCGGTCAACGACGCGCCGACCTTAACGGCCACGGCCGCTAACCCCACGTTCACCGAAGGGGGCGCGGCGGCCGGGCTGTACAGCGCGACGAGCATCGACCTGGTGGAGGCGGGCGACCTGGTCGATACGTTGACGTTGACGGTCTCGGGTCTCGTCGAACGGTTCCGATGAGATCCTGGTGGTGGACGGCACCAACGTGGCTTTGACCGATCTCAACAGCGTGAGCACGGCGGCCAACAGCTACGACGTGAATGTGAGCGTGGCGGCGGGCACGGCCACGGTGACGATCACCAAGACGGGAGGCTACACGGCCGCCGCGGCAGAGACGCTGGTGGATGGCCTGGCGTACGAGAACACCAGCGACGATCCGTCCGGCGCCAACCGGACGGCCACGTTGACCTTG
Organism: uncultured Planctomycetota bacterium; assembly: GCA_963700575.1. GTDB lineage: Bacteria > Planctomycetota > Planctomycetia > Pirellulales > Pirellulaceae > JAJRVM01. Next base: position 185,791 of record CAVOYC010000031.1, read on the forward strand.
ATCCAGGACGACGGCGGTACGGCCAGCGGCGGCGATGACGACGCGGTGCTGAGTCTGGCCTCCACGGTCACGCTGACGGCGGTCAATGACGCGCCGACCTTAACGGCCACGGCCGATGACCCCACGTTCACCGAAGGGGGCGCGGCGGCGGGTCTGTACAGCGCGACGAGCATCGACCTGGTGGAGGCGGGCGATTTGGTCGATACGTTGACGTTGACCGTCTCGGGTCTGGTCAACGGTTCCGATGAGATCCTGGTGGTGGACGGCACCAACGTGGCTTTGACCGATCTCAACAGTGTGACCACGGCGGCCAACAGCTACGACGTGAATGTGAGCGTGGCGGCGGGGACGGCCACGGTGACGATCACCAAGACGGGCGGCTACACGGCCGCGGCGGCAGAGACGCTGGTGGATGGCCTGGCCTACGAGAACACCAGCGACGATCCGTCAGGCGCCAACCGCACGGCCACGTTGACCTTGATCCAGGACGACGGCGGCACGGCCAGCGGCGGCGATGACGACGCGGTGCTGAGTCTGGCCTCCACGGTCACGCTGACAGCGGTCAACGACGCGCCGACCTTAACGGCCACGGCCGCTAACCCCACGTTCACCGAAGGGGGCGCGGCGGCGGGTCTGTACAGCGCGACGAGCATCGACCTGGTGGAGGCGGGCGATCTGGTCGATACGTTGACCTTGACCGTCTCGGGTCTAGCGACGGTTCCGATGAGATCCTGGTGGTGGACGGCACCAACGTGGCTTTGACCGATCTCAACAGTGTGAGCACGGCGGCCAACAGCTACGACGTGAATGTGAGCGTGGCGGCGGGGACGGCCACGGTGACGATCACCAAGACGGGAGGCTACACGGCCGCGGCGGCAGAGACGCTGGTGGATGGCCTGGCCTACGAGAACACCAGCGACGATCCGTCCGGCGCCAACCGGACGGCCACGCTTGACCTTGATCCAGGACGACGGCGGTACGGCCAGCGGCGGCGATGACGACGCGGTGCTGAGTGTGGCCTCGACGGTGACGCTGACAGCGGTCAACGACGCGCCGACCTTAACGGCCACGGCCGATAACCCCACGTTCACCGAAGGGGGCGCGGCGGCGGGCTGTACAGCGCGACGAGCATCGACCTGGTGGAGGCGGGCGATTTGGTCGATACGTTGACGTTGACCGTCTCGGGTCTGGTGAACGGTTCCGATGAGATCCTGGTGGTGGACGGCACCAACGTGGCTTTGACCGATCTCAACAGTGTGACCACGGCGGCCAACAGCTACGACGTGAATGTGAGCGTGGCGGCGGGGACGGCCACGGTGACGATCACCAAGACGGGAGGCTACACGGCCGCGGCGGCAGAGACGCTGGTGGATGGCCTGGCCTACGAGAACACCAGCGACGATCCGTCAGGCGCCAACCGGACGGCCACGCTGACCTTGATCCAGGACGACGGCGGCACGGCCAGCGGCGGCGATGACGACGCGGTGCTGAGTCTGGCCTCCACGGTCACGCTGACGGCCGTCAATGACGCGCCGACCTTAACGGCCACGGCCGATGACCCCACGTTCACCGAAGGGGGCGCGGCGGCCGGGCTGTACAGCGCGACGAGCATCGACCTGGTGGAGGCGGGCGATTTGGTGGATACGCTGACCTTGACCGTCTCGGGTCTGGTGAACGGGACCGATGAGATCCTGGTGGTGGACGGCACCAACGTGGCTTTGACCGATCTCAATAGCGTGAGCACGGCGGCCAACAGTTACGACGTGGATGTGAGCGTGGCGGCGGGCACGGCCACGGTGACGATCACCAAGACGGGAAGCTACACGGGGTGGTGGGGACGGCACCAACGTGGCTTTGACCGATCTCAACAGCGTGAGCACGGCGGCCAACAGCTACGACGTGAATGTGAGCGTGGCGGCGGGGACGGCCACGGTGACGATTACCAAGACGGGCGGCTACACGGCCGCGGCGGCAGAGACGCTGGTGGATGGCCTGGCCTACGAGAACACCAGCGACGATCCGTCCGACGGGTCCACCCGCACGGCCACGCTTGACCTTGATCCAGGACGACGGCGGCACGGCCAGCGGCGGCGATGACGACGCGGTGCTGAGTCTGGCCTCGACGGTCACGCTGACGGCCGTGAACGACGCGCCGACCTTAACGGCCACGGCCGATGACCCCACGTTCACCGAAGGGGGCGCGGCGGCCGGGCTGTACAGCGCGACGAGCATCGACCTGGTGGAGGCGGGCGATTTGGTCGATACGTTGACGTTGACCGTCTCGGGTCTCACCGACGGTTCCGATGAGATCCTGGTGGTGGACGGCACCAACGTGGCTCTGACCGATCTCAACAGCGTGACCACGGCGGCCAACAGCTACGACGTGAATGTGAGCGTGGCGGCGGGGACGGCCACGGTGACGATCACCAAGACGGGCGGCTACACGGCCGCGGCGGCAGAGACGCTGGTGGATGGCCTGGCCTACGAGAACACCAGCGACGATCCGTCAGGTGCCAACCGCACGGCCACGCTTGACCTTGATCCAGGACGACGGCGGCACGGCCAGCGGCGGCGATGACGACGCGGTGCTGAGTCTGGCCTCCACGGTCACGCTGACAGCGGTCAACGACGCGCCGACCTTAACGGCCACGGCCGATGACCCCACGTTCACCGAAGGGGGCGCGGCCGCCGGGCTGTACAGCGCGACGAGCATCGACCTGGTGGAGGCGGGCGATCTGGTCGATACGTTGACGTTGACCGTCTCGGGTCTGGTGAACGGTTCCGATGAGATCCTGGTGGTGGACGGCACCAACGTGGCTCTGACCGATCTCAACAGTGTGACCACGGCGGCCAACAGCTACGACGTGAATGTGAGCGTGGCGGCGGGGACGGCCACGGTGACGATCACCAAGACGGGCGGCTACACGGCCGCGGCGGCAGAGACGCTGGTGGATGGCCTGGCCTACGAGAACACCAGCGACGATCCGTCCGGCGCCAACCGGACGGCCACGCTGACCTTGATCCAGGACGACGGCGGCACGGCCAGCGGCGGCGATGACGACGCGGTGCTGAGTCTGGCCTCGACTGTGACGCTGACAGCGGTCAACGACGCGCCGACCTTAACGGCCACGGCCGCTAACCCCACGTTCACCGAAGGGGGCGCGGCGGCGGGGCTGTACAGCGCGACGAGCATCGACCTGGTGGAGGCGGGCGATTTGGTCGATACGTTGACCTTGACCGTCTCGGGTCTGACGAACGGTTCCGATGAGATCCTGGTGGTGGACGGCACCAACGTGGCGCTGACCGATCTCAACAGTGTGACCACGGCGGCCAACAGCTACGACGTGAATGTCAGCGTGGCGGCGGGGACGGCCACGGTGACGATCACCAAGACGGGAGGCTACACGGCCGCGGCGGCAGAGACGCTGGTGGATGGCCTGGCCTACGAGAACACCAGCGACGATCCGTCAGGCGCCAACCGGACGGCCACGCTTGACCTTGATCCAGGATGACGGCGGCACGGCCAGCGGCGGCGATGACGACGCGGTGCTGAGTCTGGCCTCCACGGTCACGCTGACAGCGGTCAATGACGCGCCGACCTTAACGGCCACGGCCGCTAACCCCACGTTCACCGAAGGGGGCGCGGCGGCGGGTCTGTACAGCGCGACGAGCATCGACCTGGTGGAGGCGGGCGATTTGGTCGATACGTTGACGTTGACCGTCTCGGGTCTGGCGAACGGTTCCGATGAGATCCTGGTGGTGGACGGCACCAACGTGGCTTTGACCGATCTCAACAGCGTGAGCACGGCGGCCAACAGCTACGACGTGGATGTGAGCGTGGCGGCGGGGACGGCCACGGTGACGATCACCAAGACGGGAGGCTACACGGCCGCGGCGGCAGAGACGCTGGTGGATGGCCTGGCCTATGAGAACACCAGCGACGATCCGTCAGGCGCAACCGCACGGCCACGTTGACCTTGATCCAGGACGACGGCGGCACGGCCAGCGGCGGCGATGACGACGCGGTGCTGAGTGTGGCCTCCACGGTCACGCTGACGGCCGTCAACGACGCGCCGACCTTAACGGCCACGGCCGATGACCCCACGTTCACCGAAGGGGGCGCGGCCGCCGGGTCTGTACAGCGCGACGAGCATCGACCTGGTGGAGGCGGGCGATTTGGTGGATACGTTGACCTTGACGGTCTCGGGCCTCAGTGAACGGTTCCGATGAGATCCTGGTGGTGGACGGCACCAACGTGGCTTTGACCGATCTCAACAGTGTGAGCACGGCGGCCAACAGCTACGACGTGAATGTGAGCGTGGCGGCGGGGACGGCCACGGTGACGATCACCAAGACGGGAGGCTACACGGCCGCGGCGGCAGAGACGCTGGTGGATGGCCTGGCCTACGAGAACACCAGCGACGATCCGTCCGGCGGCCACCCGCACGGCCACGCTTGACCTTGATCCAGGACGACGGCGGTACGGCCAGCGGCGGCGATGACGACGCGGTGCTGAGTGTGGCCTCGACTGTGACGCTGACAGCGGTCAACGACGCGCCGACCTTAACGGCCACGGCCGCTAACCCCACGTTCACCGAAGGGGGCGCGGCGGCGGGTCTGTACAGCGCGACGAGCATCGACCTGGTGGAGGCGGGCGATTTGGTCGATACGTTGACGTTGACCGTTTCGGGTCTGGTGAACGGTTCCGATGAGATCCTGGTGGTGGACGGCACCAACGTGGCGCTGACCGATCTCAATAGCGTGAGCACGGCGGCCAACAGCTACGACGTGAATGTGAGCGTGGCGGCGGGCACGGCCACGGTGACGATTACCAAGACGGGAGGCTACACGGCCGCGGCGGCAGAGACGCTGGTGGATGGCCTGGCCTACGAGAACACCAGCGACGATCCGTCCGGCGGCCAACCGGACGGCCACGCTTGACCTTGATCCAGGACGACGGCGGCACGGCCAGTGGCGGCGATGACGACGCGGTGCTGAGTCTGGCCTCCACGGTCACGCTGACGGCGGTCAATGACGCGCCGACCTTAACGGCCACGGCCGATGACCCCACGTTCACCGAAGGGGGCGCGGCGGCGGGTCTGTACAGCGCGACGAGCATCGACCTGGTGGAGGCGGGCGATTTGGTCGATACGTTGACGTTGACCGTTTCGGGTCTGGTGAACGGTTCCGATGAGATCCTGGTGGTGGACGGCACCAACGTGGCTTTGACCGATCTCAACAGCGTGAGCACGGCGGCCAACAGCTACGACGTGAATGTGAGCGTGGCGGCGGGGACGGCCACGGTGACGATCACCAAGACGGGAGGCTACACGGCCGCCGCGGCAGAGACGCTGGTGGATGGCCTGGCCTACGAGAACACCAGCGACGATCCGTCCGGCGCCAACCGGACGGCCACGCTTGACCTTGATCCAGGACGACGGCGGCACGGCCAGCGGCGGCGATGACGACGCGGTGCTGAGTGTGGCCTCGACTGTGACGCTGACAGCGGTCAACGACGCGCCGACCTTAACGGCCACGGCCGCTAACCCCACGTTCACCGAAGGGGGCGCGGCGGCCGGGCTGTACAGCGCGACGAGCATCGACCTGGTGGAGGCGGGCGATTTGGTCGATACGTTGACGTTGACGGTCTCGGGCCTCACCGACGGTTCCGATGAGATCCTGGTGGTGGACGGCACCAACGTGGCTTTGACCGATCTCAACAGTGTGACCACGGCGGCCAACAGCTACGACGTGAATGTGAGCGTGGCGGCGGGGACGGCCACGGTGACGATCACCAAGACGGGAGGCTACACGGCCGCGGCGGCAGAGACGCTGGTGGATGGCCTGGCCTACGAGAACACCAGCGACGATCCGTCCGGCGCCAACCGGACGGCCACGTTGACCTTGATCCAGGACGACGGCGGTACGGCCAGCGGCGGCGATGACGACGCGGTGCTGAGTCTGGCCTCCACGGTCACGCTGACAGCCGTCAACGACGTGCCGACCTTAACGGCCACGGCCGATGACCCCACGTTCACCGAAGGGGGCGCGGCGGCGGGTCTGTACAGCGCGACGAGCATCGACCTGGTGGAGGCGGGCGACCTGGTGGATACGTTGACCTTGACCGTCTCGGGTCTGGTCGACGGTTCCGATGAGATCCTGGTGGTGGACGGCACCAACGTGGCGCTGACCGATCTCAACAGTGTGACCACGGCGGCCAACAGCTACGACGTGGATGTCAGCGTGGCGGCGGGGACGGCCACGGTGACGATTACCAAGACGGGAGGCTACACGGCCGCGGCGGCAGAGACGCTGGTGGATGGCCTGGCCTACGAGAACACCAGCGACGATCCGTCAGGGGCCAACCGGACGGCCACGCTTGACCTTGATCCAGGACGACGGCGGTACGGCCAGCGGCGGCGATGACGACGCGGTGCTGAGTGTGGCCTCCACGGTCACGCTGACGGCGGTCAATGACGCGCCGACCTTAACGGCCACGGCCGATGACCCCACGTTCACCGAAGGGGGCGCGGCCGCCGGGCTGTACAGCGCGACGAGCATCGACCTGGTGGAGGCGGGCGACCTGGTGGATACGTTGACGTTGACCGTCTCGGGACTCAACGACGGTTCCGATGAGATCCTGGTGGTGGACGGCACCAACGTGGCTTTGACCGATCTCAACAGTGTGAGCACGGCGGCCAACAGCTACGACGTGAATGTGAGCGTGGCGGCGGGGACGGCCACGGTGACGATTACCAAGACGGGAGGCTACACGGCCGCCGCGGCAGAGACGCTGGTGGATGGCCTGGCCTACGAGAACACCAGCGACGATCCGTCCGGCGCCAACCGGACGGCCACGCTTGACCTTGATCCAGGACGACGGCGGCACGGCCAGCGGCGGCGATGACGACGCGGTGCTGAGTCTGGCCTCCACGGTCACGCTGACGGCGGTCAATGACGCGCCGACCTTAACGGCCACGGCCGCTAACCCCACGTTCACCGAAGGGGGGCGGCGGCGGGTCTGTACAGCGCGACGAGCATCGACCTGGTGGAGGCGGGCGACCTGGTCGGATACGTTGACGTTGACCGTCTCGGGTCTCATCGACGGTTCCGATGAGATCCTGGTGGTGGACGGCACCAACGTGGCGCTGACCGATCTCAACAGTGTGACTACGGCGGCCAACAGCTACGACGTGGATGTGAGCGTGGCGGCGGGCACGGCCACGGTGACGATCACCAAGACGGGAGGCTACACGGCCGCGGCGGCAGAGACGCTGGTGGATGGCCTGGCCTACGAGAACACCAGCGACGATCCGTCCGGCGCCAACCGGACGGCCACGTTGACCTTGATCCAGGACGACGGCGGCACGGCCAGCGGCGGCGATGACGACGCGGTGCTGAGTCTGGCCTCCACGGTCACGCTGACGGCCGTCAATGACGTGCCGAACTTAACGGCCACGGCCGCTGACCCCGACGTTCACCGAAAAGGGGGCGCGGCGGCGGGCTGTGCAGCGCGACGAACATCGATCCGGTGGAGGTGGGCGACTTGGTCGATACGTTGACGTTGACGGTCTCCGGCCTCGCCGAACGGTTCCGATGAGATCCTGGTGGTGGACGGCACCAACGTGGCGCTGACCG
>CAVOYC010000032.1:0-1123317 GCA_963700575.1 uncultured Planctomycetota bacterium
GGCCGGCCCGTTCGTGCGAACGCGGCAATCTGATGGGCCGTTTTTCAAAGCAGTCCGCCAGTGATACCGGCAATCCGCGTTTCCACTTCGGCATCGGTCAAAACCAATTCCTTCAGGTCCAACAGCTGTTGCCGGGCTTCACGCAACCGCCGCAACCGTTCCGCTGTTTCTGGGCTCGCGTCCCGGGCATCGGCTATTGAGTCTCGCATTTCGTCTTGCACCAACCGAACCGCTTCGTCGATTGCCGGGCTGGCCGACCGCAACAGTTCGGCCCGCAAGTCGGCAATTTGTGTACTGAATCGCGATTGTTCCGGATGCAGTTCTTGCCGCAAGGTGCCCCAAGCAGACCGGCGGGTTTGCAGGTCATTTTCGACTTGTTGCACCTCAGCCGCAGCTTTATCAACCAAGGGCTGCCGTTGTTCAATGACCGCAATCCGTTCGCGATTCAGCCGGGCGATTTGTTCGGCCAGGTGCTTTCTGTGTTCGAAGGTTGCGGCTGCAACTTCGGCCTTAGCTTCGCGTGCAATTGTCGTGTTCTCAAGCCAGCTCGGTAATTTCGGTCGTCATATTCATCGGTCCTTCATTTAGAAGTAGGGTTTCACGTAACTAGGATTCGCTAGGGTTTCAACCCGGTCGATGTAACCGGGTAGCTGGCCCGAAGCCAACAACTGTTGTTCGTCGGGGTCTAGTAGGTCCAGCAAAATCAATTGCCGCCCTTCGGCTATTGCAAAGTCCCGCGGTTCGGGGATTCAAAACGCCACCACGAAAAGCAGCGTTGAAATGGCGTTCGTGATTCACGCCGGGGATAGCCGGCGGTTGACTGTTCAAGGTGTCGCAATCATTTCTCGCTCCGGTGCGAACAGCCAGCCGCCGCGGTCCAGAAGTGTGTTTGCAGGTGCGGGAAAACAAGCCAGCCCGGGCGATTCGCCGTTGGTCAAAGCACCAAAACGGCCAAGGTCGGATACCGGGTTTGCAGCACATCGTTTCCGGGCTGAACCGATGTTCGGGTGTGCACAACTCAACGCGGAATTTCAACCACAACCGCAAACAGGTTTCCACGTCCAGCCCAACACCGGGCCGGCCAAAGGGCGTGGTCAGGAACGTGCGGGCCAAGTGCTCGTCTTCCTCGTGCGTTGTTGCCCGGGAGTGTTTGCGGCGTCGGAAAATCACGGTCGAATCCGCCTTGCCTCATAGGGGTCAGTTGAACCTTGCAGCTGCAGTTCGCGAAGCAATAATCGGTAAGTATTCAACGCACGTCGCTGTAGCCCGAACGCTGGGTGTTCCTTGACTTGCTGATAGCGGTCAATGACCGTCAGCCCGGCCGATTCCGCCAGTTCGCCAGCCCGGATGGCAATGTGTAGCTGGCCACAAGCCTGATGCAATATCTCAAGTTCATGGCGGGTCAACTCATAATCACTGGCCGTCGATTCGTATACTTCGCGGGCCGCATCACACCAGTGCGGGGCCGGTTCGAGTGGTTGCGGTTCGTTCATACAAGCACCTTTCGACAAGTTGTGGCGGGTTGCGACAGACACGGGCAAGCCACGACAACCCGCGGTAGTGGCGTAGCAACGCGGGGCTGTTGAGGGTCTGAATCGGCACTACGCACCCCCCCCGTCAGGTTATCCAAATCTGTCGGCAGGAAACACAAACACCTGCCCACCTAGTCGAGGGGTCGGCGGGCAAGTCGCCAGATACACCCCCCCATACCCCCCAGGCTGCTAATGTTCCCAGGGTTTGCCCGGTGCGGACCGGTACCAAACCTGGCAGGGTTTCGCAAACGCTTCGCGGGCACACCTCGGGCACCACGGACTGTCGCTGAGTGCCTCAAGGTGTCGCCCGCAGCCGCCGCCGCACAGCGGTAGCTGGTCAAGCAACTTGCGAACGACTTTCATGTCGCGTTGGGTTCGTAATTTGAAAAGCCTTTCGCTTGCCTGTTTGTAATAGTCCATTGCTGTTCATCCTTTGTGGTGACAAATGTTCACACTTCAAACGCACTTACTCTCTGGTCGATAGCCGATGAACGCACCGCACCGCTTGCAGGTCGTGCGAATCCAGCCGGGCCGGTTCGGGGCTGGGTCGTCCCGCCAACGCGTTGGGTCAATGTGCGATTCACAACGCTGGGTTGATTGCGATGGGCCCAGCCGGGCAATCAGTTCGGCCCGGTGTTCGGTGATTTGGCCCCGCAGGTCGGGCGCCCACGCTTCCCGGGGGCGAACCCGATTCGGCTGCCGTCGGTCTGCAACGTGACCCCCAGTTGCCGCAACGTTCCCAGCAGTGAATCAACAATGGTGCTCATATCCATTCCACGTCGTCGTCGGGGACGGTTCGGCCGCTGTGGTGACGGTAGGGTGACGGTCGGAATGGGGGCTATCGTCACCGTTAGATTGGGGCTGCAATCCCGTCACCATCGTCACCGGGCCTATCGCAAGTCGTTGTTCGCAAGGCTTGGCTGTGGTGACGGTTGGTGACGGTTGGGTGACGGTTGCGCCCGTGCGGGTGACGGTCGGCCTGTTCGGGTGACGTGGTGACGGTTGATTGCGGTTAAATCTTGTGGCTCGTCGTTGCCGTCGTTCAGTGTTGTCTGATCGGCCTGCTGGTCTTGTGTTGGGGCAGATTGGTCCAGGGTTGCATTGTCGCCAACCGTCACCGCCAGCCGAATGAGCCGCTTGCACCGTGGCCACGTTGCCCAACTCCACTTGCAAGCCGGCGCCGTAGGTTGGGGCCAACCGCCGCAGAGTTGACCAGCCATGCCCCGCGGTGTCTTGGGCCAGCTTTGCCTTCCCGTTGTTTTTCTCAGACCAGCTGGCTGAAATCGACCAGCAAATCAGCCAGCGGTTCCTTCCCAACACTGCCCGGGGCTTGTCGACCAGTTGCCGCACATCACGCGGGGCCACCGGAGTGACTCAAGAGGCCAGGTTATTGGCTTGTTGGCGATTCGCTTGGTAGCAATCGACGAAACGACGTCTCCCGCGTGGCAGGTCGAACTTGCTTCGGCTGCCGTAGCACCAATGGCAGAAATCAGCCATGCGTGGCAACCGTTCGAGCTCCACCGTGGGCAAGTTTGGCTAGGCCTGAACCACCGCATCGAGCAAAGCCCCCAGCAATTCGGGCCGCAACTGCTGAAACTCGGCGTCAAGTCTGTTCCTCGGTTTGCCGTCGGTCGTCGGGAATCGGCTGCAATTCAACGAACAAGCATCGGTCGGCCAGATCGGACCGGGTTGCCACTTCTTCAATCGCAGTTCGATAATACCGGCCGGCGTGGGTTCGAATCAGTTCGTCGCGGTCGTGTAAAGTTGTCTGGCTGCAAAGCCCGAGCCGGTTGCCAATCGACAGAGCGAATCGGAAAGCCAAGCTGAACAGCCCGTCAGGTTGTCGAGGACAACCATCCAGCTGTTCGTTGCGGCAATCAGAAGGTCGCGTTCGTCCCTCGGGGCGCGGTTCGCAGCGGTGCCGTGTTCGCGTCAATCAGCTTCGGCAGAATCGGGCCGTGTACTCTTGGCCGATCCCTTGTTCACCGAACAGACACCAGCACCGGAAAGGGCCGGCCGGGTTCATGGCTTGCACCAACCAACCGGCAAGCAAGGGCCATTGGTCGTCATCGGATATTGGCAAGCTCGTCGCAGCTTGCCAAGCTGCCGCCGGCTTCTGGGCTCGGGCAAAGCCAACATGCCCGGGGCCGAAGCGAACCGGACCGGGCTGTTGTCAACCAGCCGCCAACCGCGGTCGTCGATTTCCACCGCCCGCCAGTGTGCGCAACCGAGGTCGAGGTAGATTTGTTGTCGGCTTCGGCCAGCCGCAGTATGCGTTTCATTTGGGGCCCTTCAAAACACGCGAAGCCGCCCAGGGTGTTCGACGGCATCTTGCTGGGCTGGCCGCCGGGGGCTTTACCGTATCGCTCAAAGAACAGACCGGCAAAGCCATGTCTTGAATAGCCGGCTATTGATTCGGGCATGTTTGGCGCATCGTTGCCGACTTCAAATGTGGCATAGGCTGTCTGGTCTTGCGAGTGGAACAGCTCAGGCCAGGGCCCGGCCTAGTTCGACCAGCATTGTCGATTGGCTCTTGCGTGGCTTGTCGTCGTCGTCTTTCTCTTGGGCCCGGGTGTTCGCTGACGTTTGCTTGTCACCGGGCTTGTAGTTCGCGTCGAATCGTTGCCGCAGTTCTTTCCAGCTCCACTTGCACGATTCGTGTTTGCACCCAGCCGCGATTGCCCCGCCGGCCATTTGCGTGATAAACGCTTCGCCGCGGTTGTGTTCGGCATTGAACGGACACGTCCGAAGAACCCACCGCCGGCCGCGGCCGTCCCGGCAATCCCAAGGTTCGGGGCCGTCCACTTCCAACCCCGATTGCCGGATGAAGTCTTCCAGGTCGAACAGCCCGACAAACTGAACCTTGGGGCCACTGCTGGCCTTCTGCTGCGGTTGTTGCTGCCCGGTCGGTGTACTCAGCCGCCAGCTGTTCGAGCAGTTCTCGGGGCACGACAGACAGCGTATCGGGCACGCGTAGCAACTTGCTCATACGGTGCGGTCGGTCGGGTGTATCGTCACCCTTGCATGCCCGTGTGCCGTACAGCTTGCAGATTCGCGACTGGTTGTGGACGGTCGTGTCCACCTTCACGGTTTCATCATTGAACCGCTGGGCCAGGGCATGTAAGCAGTTCTCGACAAGCCCGTTGTCGTCCGGTGGCAAGTCGATTGCGTACAGCAAATGACAGCCGTTGCCTGAGTCCGCGGCCGCCGGGTCCGGCCAGCCGAGCGATTGCAACCACGCGTAGATTTCCCGGGCCTTGACTCTTGCCGCTTCGTGTTCGTCGTCGCTGGCCGAGATACCCGCCGGACGATTCAGCGTCGATGTCGATAAGCAACCGAATCCGCCGGACGATGTGAGTGTCGTTGGTCGTGCCACCGCGGTCCGCCTTGACCAACCGATTCGCAGCCCGGGCCAGCAATCGGGAGTCAACTGGATTCAAGACGAAGTAGCAACCCGTGGCCGATTCAATCTTGCCGGCCGCTTCGACTAGCTTTGCCGGGTCGTCAAAATATCCCGATATGGTCTTCACCGGATAGCGTCCGTTTATTCCCGATACCATCGCGTCCATTGCCCGCAGTTCGGTCACGTGGCCAGGTGGCAACAGCAAAGCAGCTGCCCGGGTCAGTTCGTCCTTGTCGGTGAATCGGTTCATGGTCAATCCGTTGTTGCGTTGTCCTGCAGTTGTTCCATTCGTGCGAGAATCGCCGCGGGCAAGTATCGAACCGTGCGACTGATTCGCACCGCAGGAACCAACCCGTCGCGAGTCCACTGATACAAAGTGCGTTCGCTGACTTGCAGGGCAGCCGCGGCTTGCCGGCTGGTCCAGAGAATCGGCTCGGGGTTGTCGTTGTTGGTTATCACTTCGCACCCCCGTTGCATTCGCAGTCCGTCGGTTCTTCGTCGGCTTCCTGTTGCCGTTGGGCTTCCTCTTGGGCCTTGCGTAGCTTGGCCGCGGCCTGGGCCAGCAGACGGTAGGCGTCGCGTTCGGCGTCGGTAAGAGTTCGGCTCGGCATCGGTCCACCTCAAATCGGTTGAGTAGTCCCTACAACCAATCCGAGAACGGGGGTACTTTGCACAATGCCGCGAAGGTTCGAGCCGTAAGTTGCCGTAGAGTCGGCAGATAGAAAAAGCAAAAAATGCGGGGGTATACCCCGAAACATACCCCACCCCCGCAAGACTATTGCCGCCGGTCGGTGTCTTCGGCAATGTTTGATTGCCCCCGCCGGTCAGTCGGCAACCGTTGTTTCTTCGGCTTGCCGCGGGTGGCCTGCTGGCCTAGTTTCGCCATCGCGGCAAGGTAGTGTTCCTTGACCGTCGTGCGGTCCACCCCGAGCCGCTTGGCCGCTTTGGCGTAGTTGCCTTCACACTCACCGACAACCTGCACCGCTTGGGCCTGCTTGACGGTCAATGGCTTCACGTCGGCCGAGGGCTGTTTCCGTTTTCGGTTGGCACGTTGCCGGCCTTGCGTTGCCGCCGATACCTTGGGGTGCGAAAGCAGCTGGTCGATTGCCAGTTCAGCCGCTTGGGCGAACCGGGGAAGAACCGCACTTTCATAGGGTGCGTTCGGCCGCAGCCGATGGCCTTGCCGGCGGGCCACGAACATACAGAACCGGTCGTATGGTTCGGCTGCCAGGATGGCTTGGCCCAGCCGCGAATCGGCCGGACAAACAACGTCGGGGCTGGCTTGGCCCAACAGCTTGCCGGCTTGGACAATCAGCCGGGTCAGTTTTTCGAACGGGTAGGGTGGCGTTTCGTCGTCGTCGGTCGGCCCACCTTGCAGAACGAACATCGTCTTGTTCGGCCCGGGGGCAACCGTCAGTCGGATATCGGGGGCCAGTTCGGCCAACCGTTGGAATTCGTGTTTCAGTTCCCGCAATTCGGATGGGTCAATCATCGGTCGTTGTCCTGTGTTCGACCGTCCTGAATTGAAAGCACCGCGGCGAACCGCCAGGACAAGCGGGCTTCGGGCCGTCACCCTAGCCGCGGTGATTGGATTCTATCGCAGCCCCGCCAGGGTGAGAATTCGCAGCCGGGTTTCTTCGGGCAATGTGGGCCACCGTTCGACCAGCTGGGCTAGGGTCCGGTCCGTTGGTGTGCCGGATTGTGTGCCGCCCTCGGTCGGGATGGGCTGTTTTCCTCGGGATTCAGCCGATTCGTTCAAGTCCAGTACGGCCCACTTCGCAAAACCGCGGCTTACAAGGAGTTGCGGTTTTTCTTTTGCTCGCAGCCGCTGGAAGTGCTTTGGCAGGCATTGTGTCGTCCGACTCAATTTCTGCCATGGCGTGACTTATCACGGCAAAGCGAGTGCCCAGATAATGGCGCCACAAGTAACGGACAGGCGTACGTCTTTCACAGATCAGACGGGAAGCTCAGCGTGCCAAGGCACGACCGAAAACGCCCATCGCCATAGCAGCCAGCTACCATCACTCGTAGCTCGGCTGTCATCATCCGATGATCACTTTTGCGGCAGGATGAGTATTTTGCCCTCGGTCATGCGTTCAACGTATCGCTGCAAACCTTCGCTCACCTCATCCAGGCCAATTTGCCGTTGAACCTGGGTCTTGATGAGCCCGTCAATCAACATCCGCTGTATGCGATTCGCTGCGCGGAGGACGCTGAATGCTCCGCGTCTTCGTAGCCATTCTCCAAGGTAGAAGCCGGTGACAGTCTTGTTGCCAAAGATCAGATCGATCGGATCGATGTTGCCACACGGCTCCTCCGACAGTGCTCCGTAGACATACACACAAGAACCTCGCGGCATCACACTCAGCAACGTACCAGTCATGTCGCCTGCGATGGCTTCAAATGCGGCCGTTGCGTTTAAGTGTCGGCAAGCCGTGGCGAGCTGCTCGACAAAGTCGACATCCGCGGAATTCAACACCATCTCGGCTCCCAAGGACTTGAGTAATTGGACTTGCTCTTCGCGGCGAACCACACAGATGAGTGGATATTTGGCGCGGCCGGCAATGCCAAGCAGCATTCGTCCGAGTTGGCTGGCTCCGGCAGTGTGAACCGCTGCGGGATGCCCGCCACGTCGCGCCGTGTCCAGCAGTCCCATCACGGTGAGAGGGTTAATGATGAGGCTCGGCAGCAGCATCGAACGTGAGTGGTCGTTTCAGCGGAATACAGTCTGTGGCATTGGCCAGGACATACTGGGCCCAAGTGCCGTCACGGTCGCCTTGCACGCCACAGGCGACACGTTTGTTTCTGAGCCAGCCCGCAAGCCATCCACCGCCGCTGGCCACGACGCAACCCGCGCCTTCCCAGCCGGGTACTGCTGGCAACTTCTTGAGCACGCCGTACTTGCCTTGCAGAAACAACAGATCGGACGGATTACACGGCGCAGCTTCAATCTTCACCAGCACTTGACCGCGACTTGGCTTCGGCAAGGGCTGCTCAACAACTTTGAGGCCCCGGATCGCTTCAGTTACATCCTCGTGATATGCATCCAATCGCACCACACGCATGTTTTTGGGGAGAGCCATGGCTCATGAAGCTCCTGTGCGCTTGCAGATACGGTATCGGTGAAACATGGAATCTCGGCTCGAACAGAGCTTTGTCATCAGCTGATGGGTTGCCTGGCGCGTTGACTCAAACGGATTCGCCTGGCTCGCTCATGCCGCCATTCTACCGCATGCCGCCATGGGGGAATCGCGAGTCCGCCGCGTGCCCTAATTAGACAGCGCCACTTTCACTTTTTGAGATCATCTTAAGGCCTTAGGATCGGTCGAGAAATAACTGTCCGATATACCCTCGCCCCTCTGGGGAGAGGGCAGGGTGAGGGGTCAGAAAACATGTCAGTTATTTCTCGACCGATCCTTAATAGCACGGGCTTTATCGCCGCCGGGCTTGTCCCGGTGGTAGAGCGTTTGACTACTACCGTCGATCTCGGCCAGCCATGAGTTTCCTTCCTGCCGGCCAGCGCCGCCTCCGGCGGCGCTGGCCGGCAGGAAGGTCCATTTTTCGGCTGCCAGAGTAGTCAGCAAACGTAGAACCACCGGGACGAGCCCGGTGGCGAGGGACTGTTACGGAGACACGATTTACGCACATCCATCGCTGCAAAATGGCGCTGTACAACTAAGAAGCGGCCACTCAAAAAATGGCTCTCACCCCATAAGTAGCGTGGTCCGTTCGGGTTCGATCTCGGCAACTTGGGGCACATGTGCCAACACCCGTTGGGTTTCTTTTCGAGCACCGAGTGACCGCCCATGATCTCAGCTATAACTTGTTTCTGCCGTTGGAGTTTCGTATGCTGAATCGGTTCGCAAAGATGACCGCTGCAGGCCGCCGCGCCCGGTTTGCTTTCTCGCGGTTTCCGATTCCCAGATCAAGAGCGTGGCGCCCGACTCAGAAACTCACGGCCGCTGTTCGGCGCAAATTCGCACCTGCCTGAAGGTGCTCGCCTCGCTGGGCACGGCCCAGCAACTGCATTGAAAAAGTGAATTTGCCAAACGGTGGCGCTCGGACACCGCCAACACGAAGGGCGAAGAGATCTGATACCAAGAACCACTCCGTGTACATCGATACCTAGCAGAAACTCGGATTGCCGAAGGGGAGATGACACATGGCACGCGAACTAGTCATCGTTGCAGGTCCCGACACAGGACGCCGCTTTTCCATGGAAGATGGTCAAACACTGACCATCGGTCGCGGGAAGGCGAGTGATACGCAGATCAACGACCCGCACATGTCGCGCGTCCATTGTCGTGTGCAAGTCGACGGTGATAAGACGCTGCTGCTCGATGCGGGGAGCACTGGCGGAACCCTCGTTGACGGCCGGCCAGTGGAGCGTCATGAACTTCAGCCCGGCGATATTTTCCAGATTGGTGACAGCCAGTTCCGATATCAGTTGGGCGGCGCGGTGGATGAAGCAACCTTGGGCGGTCAGCAGGCGGTAAGACGCTCCAAACCACCCCCCCAGATCGCTCCGCTGAAGCAACTGGTGGGCCAGACATTCGGCCCGTATCGCCTGGATGGGATCATTGCCGCCGGCAACTCCGGAATGGTCTTCAAGGCCACCGACACCCACACACAGGAACCGGCCGCGGTCAAAGTACTCACACCCGACCTGGCCCACCAGGACGAGCAACGCGACCGGTTCGTGCGGGCCATGAAAACGATGCTCGACGTGCGGCACCCGAACATCGTCCGACTGCGGGCCGCCGGCAAGACCGGCCCCTACTGCTGGGCTGCCATGGAGTATGTCGACGGCGTAAGCCTGTTGGAGGTGATCGATCGCATTGGCATCGAAGGCATGCTCGACTGGCGCGAGGTGTGGCGAGTGGCGGTACACGTAACCAGGGGCTTGCAGGAGGCCAATCAACACAAGATTATCCATCGCAACCTGACGCCAGCCAATATTTTGCGACGGCACCACGACAAAGTCTGCTTGCTGGGCGACTTGATGCTGGCCAAGGCGCTGGAAGGAACTTTGGCCGCGCAGGTGACCAAGCCCGGTCAATTGATAGGTGACGTACCTTACATGGCACCCGAACGCACTCGGGAAGGCGGCCGTGTCGACGGCCGTTCCGATATCTACGGCCTGGGCGCCACGCTCTACGCTCTTCTGACTGGCAAGCCACCGTTTGAATCGGACTCCCTGCCGGAACTCGTGCGGATGGTGCGCGATGCTGAGCCCGTACGACCGCGCGAATTCCAGATGTCCGTCAACGACCTGTTCGAGGACAGCGTCCTGCGCATGCTGGCCAAAGATCCGGAAGAGCGTTTTCAGTCCGCGGAACATCTGCTGCAAGAACTTGAACGAATCGGCCGGTACAACAACCTGCAATCCGACTAGTGCAACCGGCCGGCGTGACCGCTGAGGCTGACGGCATCAGCCCGAGAGATCCTCGCTCCCGGTGATGGGGAACTTTCCACCGCTTGTGTACCAGCCTTCCCCCATCGGTTCGCAATGCCGGATGTCCGCGGTACCCACAATATCCTCGCCACTTGACGAAGAGATGGATACGACCATCAGACCAGGGATGACGGGCTCCCGATGGATGAGGCCAATCCCGCTGCGTGATATGTCTCGGCAGAAAGCCTTCTGCTGGTTACCTTCGACACTATCGAGCGTGGCAGGCCGAAAAAACGGAAAGCGCTGCTGCAATCGTCGATTGAGTTCTTCGCTGAGCACGGCGGACAACAGGAAGAAAGACTGCGGCGTCGAAGTGCAGCGGTAGGCGTTGCCGCTGAAATACCGGTTTTCACCCACGCATGAGCACCACTTGGTCTGGCACTGGACTTCCAAACACCGTCCGATCAAGGGGATGCTCAACTTGAATTGACGTCCCATCTCTAACGCGGTCTCGTGCATGAGACCGATGCCCGTGCGCGAGATGTCGCGGCAGAAGGCCGGCACGACAGTCGGCGACTCGCCTGGGATCGTGATGCTGCTGAGCCGCAAAAAAGGCTTGCGATGCTGCCGACGTCGTTCGGCATCGTCGGCAATAGCCTCTTGAAAACACTCGTCAATAATCTGTTGTGTCCTGTCGATCATGGTCGGTTCCACAAGTCCGCGGAAGCTTGTTTTTCTGGCATCATCCAATGGCCAGCGGCAGCGAGCCGCTGCGTCATTCGGCAGGCCCACCTCGGCCGCAGCCCAATCGGCCAGCCTGTCCCAGAAACAAGTTGGGCACCTTACAAACATAGGACTTTGTGGTGGCGGAGCCAGAAATAAACTCACCTCCCGCATTTGCCGTCACAAGCGATACTAACGTCCTAACGGCAACCATCCTCATGCGGGGATAGGCCTCCCACCAACCAATAAACCCGGACTATTCACGTCGGATGGGTCAAACGGGCCACGGCGATTCCGCGGGAAGCTGGATCCCCGTGGCGGTGGCTTCCAGCCGCCGTCCTGCAGCAGGATGCCGCGGCCGCGTCGAGACGTTACACTGGGGCGGTAGGGCTGCCGCCAAACAGGGCGAATCCCCGTATGTGGGCCGCCGAGCGTCGGTCGCCAGCAGCGGACCCAAAGGAATCGATTGTTGCCCAGAGGTAGACTGCAGCACGTACGCGCAAGCCGTGCTCCGCCGGGTCATCAATTGGCTTGTACAATCTTCCCGCCTGTCCATGTCGCTCAATATGAGGAATCCACCATGAGTAGATCCAGAACGTCGCGTCGTGATTTTCTACGCACCGGTGCCGCCGTCGCCAGCGCCACCGCCATCCCCTACATCTGGACCGGCAGCGACGCGAAAGCCCAGGACAAGAATGACCGGCCCAATGTGGCTTCCATCGGCGTCGGCGGGATGGGAACCGGCGACGGTCGTAGCGCATCGCGTTTTGCCAACATGGTGGCCTGCGCGGATGTCGACCGGTCCCACGCCGAGAAGTTCGCGGCATGGGGAAATTTTCAAGGCAAGTGCGAAGTCTACACCGACTACCGCCAGGTGCTGGACCGCAGCGATGTCGATGTGGTCACCATCGGCACACCCGATCACTGGCACACCAAGATCGTCATCGATGCGTTGAAAGCCGGCAAGGATGTGCTCTGCCAGAAGCCCCTGACGCTGACCATCGACGAGGGCAGGCAAATTTGCCGGGTGGTCAAAGAGACCGGCAAAATCCTGCATATTGGCACACAACAGCGGAGCGAGAATAGTGCCATGTTCCTCAAGGCCATTGTGCTGGCCCTGAGTGGACGACTGGGAGACAAACTTACCGCGACCTGCAGCATCGGCGCCGGACCGAACGGGGGCCCGTGGGATCCAACCGATCCGCCCGCCGGTCTGAACTGGGACTTCTGGCTGGGACAAGCTCCCGCGGTACCCTATGTATCACAACGCTGCCACGGCAACTTTCGCTGGTGGTTGGAGTACTCGGGCGGCAAGATGACCGATTGGGGTGCTCACCACATCGATATCGCCCAGTGGGGGCTCGGTTACACCGACAGTGGTCCCAGCGAAATCGAAGGAACCGCCACGTTCCCCGACGTCTTCCCCGCCGACTTCGACCCGGTCAAGTTCTTCGCAGGTCAGCAGAAGCTGAAGAACGGCTATAACACGGCCCTTCAATTCAAGATCACTTGCACCTATGCCAACGGGAACCAGATGATTGTCCAGGATGGCCCTGATAACGGTATCTGGTTCGAAGGCGACAAAGGAAAAATCTTCGTCAACCGTGGTCGCTTGACAGGCAAACTGATTGAAGAGATCGAACAGTCGCAAACGGACAAGGCGTGGCTGGACGAAGAAGTCGTGAAACTCTACGGAGGCACACAACCGCGCGGCCACATGCAGCACTTCTTCGAATGCCTGAAGGAGCGGAAATTCACCATCTCCGATCCGTTCACACACCATCGCACCATGACATCATGCCATCTCTGCAACATCGCCATTTTGCTCAAGCGCAAATTGCGATGGGATCCGGAGAAAGAAGACTTTATCGGCGACGCCCAAGCCAGTGCGCTGCGAGCCGGCCGCAACGCGCTCCTTACACAATTGATGTGTGAAGCAACGGGTGTCGGTGTTCCGCACACCTGTGGACCTCGATCGTGCGCGAGGGCGCGGTGAACGGTGCCACTTGATCTCCTGTGGATCCATGCCTAATCGTTCCGCGCTGGAAAGGGCCGCAGTCGTCCGCAGCCACATGGCTCAAGCCGTGCAAAAGCGGAGTCCCACGCTGCAATCACGACGGTCAACTGGGGCCCCGCGGCGCACTGCTTCGGTCTAACGGCAGTCTGCAGAACAAGGTGCACGACGAGACGTTGTCCTCTCTGACGGTACGCGCTTCGGCGTGAACAGTGGCACTCCACGACGCAAGATCGCAACACAGAAACGAATCACGCCCGTCATCGTTGTATCGCTAACGATGCCGGGCGTGTTTGTATCTTGAGAAATCGACGGCGAAAGGATCGCGCGACAGCCGGATCGTCGTTACGCAGCCTTGCGCCGCTTGCGTACCCACCAGCCCAAGCCAAACAGGCCACACAGAGACCATAGCGCAACGGTCGAAGGTTCAGGTACCGCGTCCACAAAAACACCGGCCCGGTAAACACCCCCGGACCCAGGTCCACTAACCCCTGACCAAATTCCGCAAAGTCGAGATCAAACTCAATAAATGTTATATCTGGATCATCGATGTTGTCTGCAGAAATCACCATATCAATGGTTCTGGGCGTCGTGTCCCCGAAGAACAGGTAGCAGGCTCAGGCGGCGGAACGGGCGGATATTCGACGTCGTCCGCTTCTGTAAACGTCTGGCCAAACAGTGTGAATTCAAGCGTAAGCCCAACGTCGGGATACGAATACAGGTCCTCGAATAAGTTATCGGTGTCGTAGGTGAATGACCCCGTACCCGTTTCACCGTCCAATAATCCCCCCACGACAACGATCTCCAGATCATATGTTATGAAGTTTTCCGCTGAGGCGAACCTCCCTGTTCCGATGATGGTGGCGAGCAAGGCAACAAAGACAAGTCCAAACTGGCGGCAACGCATGATGCAACTCCAACGTCTTGGCAATTCAAAGCACTGCAGAGGCCTCGAAACTGTTCCGATATGATAAGTCACTCCAACTACTTACAATTGCCCGCCAACGGCGTGAACCTTACAGGACAAATCCATAGCCGATCGGTCCACACCCCAAAGGATGGGGGAAAACCGCGAACGGATTCTCGCGGTCGGAGTTGCCCTCGGCCGGCAGGTTTACCTGGCGGACTTGTCCTGGGTTACGTCTGCCATAGAAAACTGAAATATCTTTGCGGTTGGGCCGGGTGCATCCATTCTGGCCCCCTGGTCTCCCCCAAATAGTTCGCGCGAAGGACGACCCATTTCTCTGAAGAGAATCGCGAACTATTTGGGGGAGAGGGCGGGGGGTGAGGGGGCCAGAATTGCTGCATACGTATATACCGTTACCGTCCTTGCCGTGTTTTGCGGCTGGATTAGCGCGGCCCCGTTGAGCCGGATGCCAGAGGGAGCTCCATGGTCGGAACAAAAAACCTGTTTGTCAGGGGGCAATACGGCGATGAAATGCAATTTTCTCAACAGCCCAACACCAAATGAGGGTATGGACAACTCTGCCAGGCAGGACGTACTCGTTTGGACGGACGAGAACGTCCGTCCTACCGTTTGTGGCCGAGGATTGTGCGGAGCCAGGCCGCGGTAAAGGTTTACTTTCTTCCGCCAGCATGCCATAACGTAATGGAGGCTGGGCGAAGGGTGCGGTAGCAGTAGCAGTAGCAGGGCTCCGGCAGCGGAATGATTTTGGCTGCCGGTTACAACAGGCCGGATTGCGCACCGCCCGATTTCGGGTCGCTGATTGATGAACGAGTCCGAACAGAACGATCCGGCTGCTGGGCGCGACAAATCGCCCGGCGACCCCTTTCAGACGGTCGCTTCACAGCAGGGCGATCGGTCCCAGGAATCCGCCGAATGTCCCGTGAGCGTCGGCCGATACCGGGTCGAGCGATTGCTGGGCGCCGGAAGCTTTGGGCGCATTTACCTGGCGCGCGACCCGCAGCTCCAGAGACCTGTAGCGATCAAGACTCCCCACGCGCACCTGATTGCCCGTCCGGAGGATGCTGAGCCTTACTTGCGGGAAGCGCAGGACCCTGGCCAGTCTCGACCATCCGAACATCGTTCCGGTCTACGATGTCGGCAGCGCGGAGTCGTTCCCGTTCTTCATCGTTTCGAAATACATCGACGGCAGCGATCTGGCTCAGCAGATGAGGCAACGTCGGCTTCCGTACAGCCAGGTTACGCTGATCATTGCACAAGTGGCCGATGCCTTACATTACGCCCACACGCGCGGGTTTGTACATCGCGATATCAAGCCGGGGAACATACTACTGGAGCGTGATGAGACCCCCTGCGTGGCCGATTTCGGACTGGCTCTGAAGGATACGGACGTGGGCAAGGGACCACGTTATGCTGGTACACCGGCATACATGAGCCCCGAGCAGGCACGTGGCGAAGGGCACCGCGTTGACGGCCGATCAGACATCTACAGTTTAGGGGCCGTGTTGTACGAGTTACTTGTCGGTCGCCGCGTCTTCTCGTCGGATTCGGAGGCTCAGCTGCTGCACTTAACCGCCCACCAGGAACCGAGGCCGTTACGGCAGATCGATGATTCGGTGCCCAAGGAACTGGAACGTATTTGCCTGAAGGCCATCGCTCGCCGTGCCTCGGACCGCTACACCACCGCCCGCGACATGGCTGACGATCTGCGGCACTTTCTCGCTCAGAGTCCCCTGTTGGCTGACGCGAGGACTTCGGCGCCGCCGTCCGATCTGCCAACAGGCTCGACGCGTGCCGGGAGTAGCCCCAGCACAGCGCAGTCCGACAGCCAGCCGCTGCGAATCGTCCCCAAGGGACTGCGCGCGTTTGATGCCCACGACGCTGATTTCTTTCTGGAGCTGCTTCCCGGTGCGCCGATCGCCAAGGGCTGCCCGACATCGTGCGTTTTTGGAAAACACGCCTGGAGGAGCCCGACGTTGACCTCTCGTTTCCGGTCGGTGTGATCTACGGTCCGTCTGGTTGCGGGAAGTCATCATTTGTCAAGGCGGGCCTGCTTCCGTTGTTGTCGGACCGCATCATGGTGGTCTATGTCGAATCGACCGCTCGAGATACCGAGCGTCAGTTGTTGGGCAAACTACAAAGCCTCTCTGCCGCGGCAACCGGTGCGTCGAGTTTGAGCGATCTGACTGCGTCAATCCGCACAAATCGAGCCCTCCTCGAAGGTCAAAAGGTCCTGCTCGTGTTGGACCAATTCGAGCAGTGGTTGCATGCGATCGAAGACTACGAGAACTCGGAACTGGTTCAGACACTGCGGCAATGTGATGGCGTGCGTGTACAGTGTTTGTTGCTGGTCCGAGATGATTTCTGGATGGCCATCACGCGTTTTCTGCATGCCTTGGAAGTTCGACTCGCGGAACAAGTGAACTCCGGCACGATCGACCTGTTTCCGCCACGTCATGCACGCAAGGTGTTGGCCGCATTCGGCCGAGCGTACGGTGCTCTACCGACGGAAGGCCGCGCGTTGAGCAAACCACAGGAGACCTTTCTGTCCCAGGCGGTCGAAGCACTGGCTGAGGACGGACATATCATCTGCGTTCGCCTCGCGCTATTTGCCGAGATGATGAAGGGCAAGCCCTGGACGCCCGACACGCTGCAGAAGACGGGCGGGACGGAGGGTGTGGGCGTCACGTTCCTGGAGGAGACGTTTGCCAGTAGCATGGCGCCACCCGAACACCGGTATCATCAGCAGCCTGCACGTCGCGTTTTACAGGCACTGCTGCCAGATTCGGGCACGGGAATCAAAGGGCACATGCAGAGGTACGAGCAACTGCTCAAGGTATCTGGCTATGCTCATCGACCGCGCGACTTCGAAGACTTGATGCGGATCCTGGACCGGGAACTGCGACTGATCACCCCCACCGATCCTGACGGTGCCACGGCCACGCCTTCCGACGACTCCACCGCAACACCGCAGCAGAAGTACTATCAGCTGACCCACGATTACCTGGTAACTCCGCTGCGTGACTGGCTGACTCGCAAGCAGCGCGAGACGCGACGCGGTCGCGCTCAACTCCGGCTGGCCGAGTTGGCGGCTCGCTGGAACCGTAAACCGGAGAATCGGCTGCTGCCCAGCGTCTGGGAACATGCCACGATCCGGCTCTTGACGCGCCGGCGGGAATGGAGCGAGATCGAGCGCGGCATGATGTGCAAGGCGAGTCTGGTGCACGGCATGCGAATCGGGATGCTCGCTCTGCTGTTGGGCGTCCTGGCGTGGACGGGTTGGGAAACGATTGGCACGATGCGTGCCAACGCCGTGGTGGAACAGATCGCCACAGCTCGAGCCGCGGACATACCCGGCCTGGTAGATGAGCTAAATGGTTACCGGCGGTGGGCCGGTGACCCGCTTCGAAGCACTCGTCCAATCAGACGATCCAGGCAAACAGCTGCGCGGACGGCTGGCAATGTTACCCGTCGATGCCAGCCACATCGAAGCGGTGAGACAGGGTTTATTGACCGCCGAACCAAGTGAAGTCGATATGCTCCGGCGATCGCTTCTCAAATACTCGGATAGGTTGCGAGATGAACTGTGGGAGGTGATGCAGCAGTCTGGTGACGGCCACACCCGTGCTCTGCTGCGAGCGGCCAGTGCACTGGCGCTCTACGATCCCGACTCACCACGTTGGGAAGCTGCTTCGGCAAGTGTTGTGGCCGCCTTGGTCAGCGAAAACGCCCTGCACAGCGCTGCCTGGATCGAGAATTTCTATCCCGTCCGCCGACATCTGCTGCCACCACTCGCGTCGGTCTTCTGCGATCGCGAGGGGACGTACACACTGACCCAACGCGATTTGGCCACCAATATCCTGGAGTCGTTTGCTGCTGACGATGCGGTACTCTTGTCCCAGCTTGTTCTGGAGGCGGAACCGGACCAATTTGTGAGACTGTTTGACGAGTTGGCAGCTCACGGCGATCCGGTCATCGAGCGATTTGAGGCAGAGCTGTCCCGCGAACTACGTTTTTCCTGGAATGACGAACCGATAGATCCCAGCTGGCCACAGCCGAATCCGTCGGCTGTGCGGGCCATCCAAGAGGCAACGGGGCTGCTGCACGATCGGTTTGCGTTCTGCCAGGACATGCCGCTGGATCGATTCCTGACCATCTGCGCCACGCTGCGGATGTCGCGATACCGACCTCTGCGCGTACGTCCGTATCAGCGAGACACGGCGATATTCGTGGCAGCGGTCTGGAAACGCGACCCTCTTGACTGGCAAGTTGTCTGCGGCCTCGCGCAGGCGGAGATCATGGCTCGCGACGAACAATTGCGTGCCGAGGGGTTTCGCGCCATCGATGTAGCCGGATATGTCGATCGTTCTGACAGTCTGGCCACGGAAAGATTCTGCGGTGTCTGGGCCTGGCAAACGGCTAACGACGAGAAGACTCGCATCCATGTGAGCGGAACCGTGCACGATTTCGAAGAGGCCCTGCAGGGGATCGATCGTGCCGGATTCGAAAAATCGATTTCGCTGCAGGCCTTCCGCGGCAGCAACGACTTGCAGAGGTATTGTGGCGTGCGATCCGACGGCGATGGGTCGATCAAGACCGAAGCCGACCGATCGTCAGAGGAATTTGGGAGCACTGAGTATTTGAGCATGACGCTGATGGACGTCGATATTAGCAGTGCCACAATGCCCGAGACGAGTGAGCAGCAGAATCGCCGCAAGCTCGCGGAAGCCGATGCGACGTTGGCCGACAAACCCCGAGATCTCAACGCTCGCCAGCAGCGGGCGGAGGCATTGTTCTGGCTTGAAGAGTATGACAAGTCGATCGCGGAAATCAATCGATTGATCGATGACAATCCGCAGGAGCCCAAGTGGTTCCACTTCCGCGCGATCGCCTTGGCACGGCGGGGAAAAGAAAGTCAAGCGCAGGCGGACGTGAGCCGCTTCAAGCAGTTACGAAGGTTCGTACCCGACGTCTTGCTCCTCGAAGCTGTCGTCTCCGCGGCACTGGGCAGGGATACGGCTGGCATGGATCGACTGGAAGCGTTCGTGGAGAAATATGCCGCCAGCGACCTCGCCTCACACTATGGCGCCATGGCCTACGCCATGGCGTCCAGTGCGGTTGCCGATCGGGACGAGGCGCAGGCCGAAAGATACGCTGATCGCGCCGTGGCACTGCTTGAACGGGCAATGAAAAACGGCATGAAGGGTTACTATAAGCTGCAAATCCAGCCGGAACTGGCGGCGGTTCACCGCACTTCCCGTTTCAAGCAGTTCATTGCCGCGGGAAATCTCGAAATCAGGTACGCAGCATTGTGGCACACGAATGCAGCCTCTTGCTCGACTGAATCACATAATCTTCCGCCCCAAGAGCACTTGGAACGTTGCCGATCCCTCATTGCCGATGGCTACCGACCGGTCACGATCAGCGCGGCATATATGCCGAGCCAACAGAAAACCGTCACCGCATCCGCCTGGCATCGTCCACGCGTGTCTGAATCAGATCAAGATTCCCTCGCTCGGCGCCAGGGAAATGCCGCGCTGGGTTTATTGCGTCTGGGACATCAGGAGAAAGTCTGGCCTTTACTTCGACACTCCTCCCATCCCAGTCGCCGCACTTACATCATCCATCGGTCTTGCTTGACCGGTGTGGATCCAGCCCTCCTCAGCGACCGGCTGAGCGTTGAATCGGACGAGACGATTCGACGAGCCCTGGTGTTGTGCCTGGGAGAATACTCATCACTCTCCACGGAGCTTCAAGCATCGATCGCTCAGCAACTGATTGCGTGCTGCGCGGAAACCAATGATGCAGGCCTTCATGCCACCGCCGACTTCGTGCTCCGCAAGTGGGGTAGGGGGGAGGAAATCGCGCGAATGGACCAGGTCGACCCGGCGAGGGAACCTCGGAAAGATCGCCATTGGTATCACACGAGCCTGGGACAAAAGATGATCATCTTCCAGGGGCCCCTGGATTTCATGATGGGTTCGCCCTGCACCGGCCGGAAAATCTATGCGCATGAACCATTGCATCGAAGATCGATTCGCCGATCGTTCGCCATCGGTGCGACAGAAGTAACGGTCGAGCAGTTTCGACAATTTCGCCAGGCGGTTCCCAGCAATGACCATTATTACTCCAAGATGTACTCACCCGAATCAAGCTGCCCTCAGGGATCCGTCACCTGGTACGATGCGGCCTCCTTCTGTCGCTGGTTGAGTGAAGTGGAGGGCGTTCCTGAGGATCAGATGTGTTACCCATCCATGGACGACATCCAAGAAGGCATGACCCTGCCAGCGGACTTTATCACGCGGACCGGATATCGACTGCCGACCGAGGCCGAATGGGAATACGCTTGCCAGGCTGGCTCATCCGTGAATCGCTTCTACGGGAGAAGTGCCGACTTGATGCGAGACTATGCCTGGTGTGCCGTCAATTCCGAGGATCGCACGTGGCCTGTTGCCAGCCGGCTGCCAAATGACTTTGGACTTTTTGATGTCTACGGAAATGTGCATGAGTGGTGCCAGGATACCTATGCGAAGTACCCGGTCGGGAACAAAGGGAAAGCGATTGTAGACCGGCCCTCGTCGGATGTCCCAATTAGTCCTGACATGGAGTGCATGATGCGCGGTGGTGGTTACACCAGCATGCCCCGCGAGATCGAGTCGGCGTTTCGTGAAAGGAGCCAACCAGCGACACGTACATCCAATATCGGTTTCCGATTGGCGCGTACGATCGTCCCCGCAAAAGCGAGTGAGTGAGATACCATACAAAGATCACTACTTCATCAATTCTTCACGCGCGATCCAGCCACGCACCGCCTTGTCTCGCTGGAACCCCCACACGCCGATCCAATCTCCCCGCACCTCGACCACCATTAATGACATACCGGGAGATAACCGGGCGATCGTCTGTCTTCCGACGCGTAGCTTCGTCTGCTCCGCCGTCACCTCCACCAAATCACCCGCCTTGATCGGTGTCGTGATGGGCCGCACCGCTCTGCCGCCACCTGCGGCGTCCGGGTCCACGCGATACGCCTCGCGAACCATTGCTGCCTCCGACTCGGCACGCCTGGCAACCCGATGCACGTCCAACTCGACATCCGCCTTCAGCGTGTTTGCGGAGAGGGCAAACAGTACTTTGGCACCGCGCAACCAATCCAGAAATGGGAAACGATAATCCGGGGGCGCGTTTTCAAGTTGGTAGCAGGATGGCTCGTTCCAGGCGGAACTTTTCCAGAACTCCGCGCCATCACTCGTCGTAACCTCATAGCGACCTCCCAAGGGGCAGACTGGAATGGCCTCAAAGATGCGTTCCGCAGCAAGCAATGACGCCGCCGGCGGCAAACCGAGCTGCGAGTGCAAATCGTTCAACAGCTGAGCATTTTGGGCCGACATCTTGCGCGATTCGGCATAGGCGAACGCGTGAAGATAACCGGCGACGCGAGCCTGGTTCGGATCGGGGATCACCAATCGCACCTGGGCAGGTTCCGCGGAACGGGTCGTGCGCAGGTTCGCCAGCACATGCTGGCGGATCTTGGGATCGCGACCGAATACCGTCCAGTTGTCTCGATGCGAGATCCACTCGGCCATGGAAAACTGGAAAAACGTCTCAAAGAACCGCTCTGGAAAAAGAGCGACTACGAGGAACGACAACAGGAAGTCAGATGAATTGCTGGCCCGCGCCGTCGTCGATTGGCGGCCCCCCATACCTTGCTGCAAATCACCGATGAATTGCTGTACCAGCTGTAAGCCATCGATGCCTTGCGGACTGATTCCCACGTATTGGTTGGTTTGACTGAAATGCGTCCCTCCCTGAACATCCGTCCGTCGGATCTCCCCGTTCTTGATCTCGAAAGTAACCGGGCCGTCTTGGAGACCCATATGAACCAGGTACTGTTTTCCGCGCGGATCTTTGAGCCGCGCATCAACTCGCAATACATCTCCTTCGACGCTCTGGATATGCTCGAAACTCGCCGGCGCCAGACGACTCGACAAAAATGCATAACGCTGCCGAGCAAAGGGAGTGATGTGAATCCCCATTCGGACACGCTGAGTATCGTGGTGCATGCCCTGCTGTGAAGTGATGGTGACCATCAGCGGATCGACGCGTCCCCATTGCTGTTGATAGCGACTGGCAAACTGCCTGTAGGCCAACTGCTCGGCACTCGTGGCCTTCGCCACCGTCACGTCGGGAATCGGCAAGTAGGTACCTTGCCGCCCTCGCAGCGCGTCAACTGCATGACCGTCCACAAGCCTTAGCCGGCTGCCGTCACCTTGCGTGCCGAACGACGCGGGCAGATAGCCAGCGGCCGTCAGTTGTTCGACCGTGGTCACGCCTGTGACTTCGCTTTGACCAACCAGGGATGCCACCGTCAATTCGTGGCAGGCAGCCATCGTCCGCGCCCGGCGCATCAACTCGATCCGGTAATGTGGACTGGCCAGTTGCCGAAAGAAGGGATCGGATAAGTAGATAAACGCACGGACCGGTTGTGATTTCGAGAGCTGTCCACGCGCATAGCGAAATTCGTTCAAACGCCCCAAGCTCCCATGCCCGTTCCGGATAGAGAGAAACTGCTGGAGAATGTATGAGCTGTTGGTCACCAGATGATAGCGACCTCGCGAGACGTAAAACGATCGCACCGTATGGTCATGAGTGCCTAACAGCGAGACCGCATGCTGGCCTACTTTGACCGCTTTTTGTTGGACGGCCGGATTACTCCGTTGCAGTTCATCTCGCTGTTGTTGAATGATCGCCTGCAGTTTCCGCGCATCCTTGGCCTCAAGCAGCACTCCCACAGCTGCTCCTTCCTGGAAGAAAAAGTCGCAGCCGATCAGCGCCATATCGGAAATGGTCTGGTCGAGACCCAGTGATTGCGATCGATCGGCGCCGAGAGCCAACTGTTGTTCCAGCTTGGGGCGAATCGATCGCTGCAGAGTGGGAAGCGAAACGATTTCATGCAAACTACCTCCCCAGCCCGTGAGGAACTCACGCAGCCAGAGCAGGTCCGCGACGCTGCCACAGCGCAAATAGAAGCAGTCCTGCGGCACGTAGTTGACCAATGGTTCAAGGGAAACGTCACCGATCATCGCAGGAATCTGGACCGCAGGGACTCGCATGCCCATCGGTAACGGCCCGTCGGCCAGCAGTGGCCGGTCGTCGTAGTTGCCGCGATCGACATCCGGAACTGCCAGCAACAGCGAGTCGATTCCGAGCAAGGTACTGATGCTGCGCTCAAAATTCCGCTCCAGGTCGGCCATCGGGCGCTCATTCATGGCCTGGGTGGGGTAGGTTGGCACGGGCAAATCGAGCCGCCGCGCCAAGCAGCGCTGCATCAATTGCCGGACGAAATGTGCGTTTCCTTTGAGCTCGCGGGAATCGCGGCAATATTCCTCCCACCAGGCCGCCAGAGCGTACTGATGCGCGAGAATATCTTCCTGCGGCTCGATCACGCACTTGTCCAGCCACAGCGACCGCAACGAGCTAACTTGGGCTACCAGCGGCTCGCTTCCCACAAACAGGTAATGCACAACGGCGCGACGCACCAGACGTTGTTCCGCCCCCGTGCCAGGCTGAAAAAACAGCTCCGGGGCCGGATAGCGGATTCGGTGGTTCTGTTCCCCTACGACGAATCCATCGTCCGGGTACACTGTCGGACAAGCCCCGTCCCCGAATACCACCTCGATCGTGCCAACCCCAAACGGTTGGCCGACGAATGCCGTCGAGCGCACAATTGTCTCGGATTGAGCTGGCAGAGCGTCCGGGACAACCTGATCTGCCCGAATGTTTTCCTGGCCAGTTGCCTCGTTTCCCACCGGCGGGGAGGCTGGAAGACCGCTTTGATCCGTATCTGCAGACCGCGGCAGGGACGTTTTCCGATCGCCCTTGGAGTCGTCCGCAGGCGACTCTGTCGGCGCCGATTCCTGCGCGCAGTCCCGGTAACCGCCAATCGTCCGTCCGCCACCACGGCCAGGGAAATAGTCGCCGGTTGACCGCTGACACTTGCGTTATCTGCCGTGTCGCCGGACAGTCGTATAGCACTGATCAGGCCGCACAACGCGATCGCGCCAATCATCCAAACTCCGTACCGTTGCCGTGCGCCTCCCCTCGGCCCGCCAGGTCGCTGCACGGGTGGCGGGACCACGACGCCGGCCCGATCGTTCGGGCGCAAGTGCACCGTACGCTCCCGATCATCTCCGTAACGAATGGGTCGAATCAATTGAGCCATGGCGCTCCCCTCTCATGCAGCAAACCGAGTCATCTGAAGTCGTGTGTTGCTCTGGTCAAAGCCGCCTGTTTGGCGGGACGACCGGGCCAGCGGAGAAACTCTCGCCGCCGTGTCTCCTGGACGCCGCCACGAGTCGGCTCTATAGGAATACCGTGCTTGTCACGCGTTACCCGTCACGACCGAGGCACAGGATGCGCACACGGTGAGCGCATCTTGGGCACGGCTACTTGACTCTGGTAAAATCCACCGAAACGACTACAGAAGAGCCTGGCAGCGGACGCCCCTTTCGGGGCATTCCCGCACACGACATGCATTGGGCGCCACGCCGGCACCTGAGCAACCCCGACACGTGGCCCGCAGCCACCTGGAGAAGGAGAAACCCCATGGCAGACAAATCGCCGGAAACGAACCAGTCGTTCTATGATCGGATCAGCCGCGCCTATGACATGATCGCCGACACGAACGAACACAAGGCGAGAGAGGCGGGTGAGACAGCGCTGGAACTCAAGCCGGGCGAACGCGTGCTCGAAGTCGGCTTCGGCACCGGTAACAGCCTGATCAATCTGGCGGGGCTGGTCGAATCGACGGGACACGTATGTGGCATCGACGTTTCACCGGGAATGCTGTCCGTCGCTCAGGACAAACTGGCCAGCAAGGGGCTATCTGACAGGGTTTCCCTGACGGTTGGCGACGCCCGCACCCTGCCATACGACGCGAGTTCTTTCGACGCCGTGTTCACCAGCTTCACTCTCGAGCTATTCGCACTGGAAGATATTCCCACCGTTCTGGCTGAAGTGCGCCGCGTTCTCAACAGCGCTGGACGACTCGGCGTCGTTTCCATGGCGACCGTCAAGGAAGGGGAGCATACCAGTATTTTGGAGAAGACCTATATCTGGATGCACCAACACTTCCCTCATATCGTCGATTGTCAGCCGATTGACTCCACAGCGTTGCTCAGCGAAGCCGGGTTCGAGATCCGCAAAGAACAGGAATTGCAGATCTGGACCATGCCTGTGCGGGTTGTTGTTGGTGTCAAGCCTGCGTGACGGCTGCCGGCACCGACAAGGTAGTGTTTTCAACCAGTCAATCGTGGAGTGTGACGCTTAACGGTGAATTCTTGAGTTGTGACAAGAATCAAGAACCGGTTTGACGAGTTGTTGGCACGGAAATGTCCGTCGCCACTATTCGCAACCGAGTTCACGCGGCGGGCCGGCTAGATTTTGGTGTCAAGACCGACGTTGCTGCTCGCTCGCGTGCAACGTCTGATTCGTCGTGGTTGCGCGAGGAACACGCCTTGGAAGCCGAACGACCCGCCGACCGGAGGCCGCTTGGCGACGCCGCAGTTCGGCGCCTATCCGGAAGACATCATTGTCGCATTCCGTCGCAAGCCGGTGACGAATATCTCTAATCTCTTCGGTGATTGGGTTACGAACCATCTTCTGTCCCCATCAGTTCATCCGGTGTGCAAATAATTGGCGGCTCGAAGCCTGTCTCTCGGCAGATCTGTTCGATCCTACCGCGAAGTAAGGCGTTTGCGATGTGTTTGAAATTCCACGTCAACAGATATTGTACACCATTGAACGCGGATATGGCGATATGAAACGCATCCCGAGGCTCTGACCCAGGAATCGCTTTCCCAGCAATCAATGCGTTGGCCAGGGCGTCCACGTCATCCGACGATTCCAGCATGTCGAGACCATCGACCACCTGCAACCGCTCTGTTGCAGCAGTTGGGTCTCCGTCGCCACACTCATCCAGAACGAGCTGCGAAATGTAGACCGCGAAATTGGGAGCCTGGTTGAGCCACCAAGCTCGTGTCACTTGCTGCCTTGCAGCAACATAAGGGTCGGGATGCAGCCGTCCTGCAATATGCCCAACAATGGTGGTTTCGAGACATATAGTCTCCATTACAGAATTGTATCACGACGAACGCTCCGGATCAGTGACCCCGCGTCACTGACGCTCGGAATGCAACCGAGACGGAGGCGTTCCGTAGGGGTCTCCTGACATTCGACAATTCACTGGAGCTAGTAGGGGTTCGATGGCATCACATCCCAGGCCTCGATGGTTCGAACACGAGCTGGGGCACCGTTGGAGAACAGCCGTACGCCCAGGCTATCCGGACGCGACGGGTAGATTCGTCGCATGACGGCCTGGCGATCATTGGCGAAAACTTCCACCACCGACTTATCCACGAAAACGCGCAGTTTGAGGGGTTCGCCGGCTTTCAATCCCAGCGGACCGCCTTCGACGCTCTTCGCACCCTCCGCCAGACTCGACCTGCTTGTGTCGATGGTCAGCTTCTTGGTTGCCGCGTCGTAATAGACCCGCGTCTGCTCTTCGCCGTCGGGGGAACAACAGACCTTGACTCCATATTGCCCCGCATCCACCGCGGTGATCTCCAACGACAATTCCATGCTGTTGCCACTGATGTCCTCTAACGTCAGTTCCGAATCGGCCTCCACCACCAGGCCCGAAAGTTGCCGCTTGTTATAGCGCAACAGCGACATCTCCTCAGGCGGGCTCATCTGCAACATTCCCTCCCCGGACAGCGACAAGACTCGCGGCAGGCTCATGGTTCCCGACCAGCCGTAATCCATCCGCGTCGCAAAGGCGGGACCGTCGAAGATCCACGCCCACATGATCCGCCGTCCCTTGTCGTCCAACAGGCTCTCGGGAGCGAAAAATGAATTGTCAACCCAACTCATCTTCTCGTGGAACGTCGGGTGAAACTGCTCGTTCTTCCAGTCGCCCAGATAGTAGCGGCATCCCAGCCGGTGGCTGATGCACAACAGCATGTGCTTGTCACCTATCTGGAAGAAATCAGCACACGACACGTCCTCGTCTATCGCCACACCCTCGATCGTATTGGCCAACAAATCACCCACGTAACTCCACGGGCCTCCCAGGCTCTTCGATTTGGCAATGGCAGGCCGCTGTCCACCAAAGATGGCGTAGTACGTCTCCCCTTCCAACCAGCCATAAGGATCCCACGAACGATATTTGTCATGATGTGGATCACCCGGTTCGGTCTGCGGTGTGATCGGATTGGACGCCAACTTCTCCCACTCGTTCAAACTGTCGTCGATGGATACCGCCATGGCATTTCCCTGACCGACCTGGTGATAGCAGATGGTCGGGCGACCATCTTTGTTGAGGAAACAGTTACCGCTGAACATGCCGGCGACCAGCCCGGTGGGATGGTGCCGCCAGTGCAACAGATCCGTGCTGGACACGTGTCCCCAATTGTGTCCGCGCTGGTCCTGGAAGATATAGAACAAATGGTATTGTCCCTTCCAGAAAATGGCCCCGTTGGGATCAAACGGCATCGCCCGTCCCTCGGGTACCACGAAATGGTATCCTGGTCGGTACGGATCAGAGAGCAGTTGTTCGCGCAGCTCGCGAGCCGTTTGATCTGCAGCGTTCAGATCGAGAGACATAAGCCCCGTATCGGGCGCGGTCCTGGTCGCCATCAGATACGCACCCTGGTTGGCAAGATGCAGCTGGCCGCTCGCAATGTGCGCGTCTCCGAGCAACGTGGACACGGGAAACGTCTCCATCCGATCGGTACCGCGTCCATTTTCAAAATCCCACCACGCCAGCGGTTGGGGCTCGGAAGACTCGTTCGGTTTCAACGCCGCAATTTGTGCGGCGTTGAGTGCCTGGTCGTACAGGCGGGCATCCTCAATCGACCCGGTGAAGAACCGATTGTCAGGCTGGGCTCCCAAGTGCCGCAGGCCCATCAAGACGATACTCTCATCGCCGAACCGCTCGAGGCCCGTGACCGCGTAGTCTGCATAGCACACGCCATCACGATAGATCTGGATCTGCTTACCTTGGTAGACGATTGCCAGTTGTACCGGAGTGGTGCCGGTGCCGGTGGTTATCTCTGCCGGCCAGCTACTTTGTTCTTTTTCCGTGCGCGAGAATGCGTTGCTGCCCGCCATCCATTTGCCTGGCGCGAGTTCGCCTAATACGATCGCGTCAAATACTCCTCCAGATTTCTCGATCGTCAGTACACTCCCGCCACGCTGCGAAAGATTGGCCGGCACCACCCACGCCACCAGCGTCTTGTCCGTAATCACGGTCTCTTCGTCGCCCCGCGCGGAACATGTGAAGGTCGTTACAATGACGGTCAGCACAGCCAACCGGGCAACGCATTGATTGAGCATAGACTGCCATCTGACCGGATCGCGTGTCGGCTCGCGCATGGTACTGTCTCCGCACCGGATGGGTCTCAGGATGAACCAGTCCGGTCAAGTGTGTTGTTCGTTCTCGTTCGCACAAGCACTCATTGTGCGTCAGCACGTGACACGCGGCAAGTATGTCTCGCGGCGCGTCTTCGATTGCGGCCGCCGGTGCGGGAGCGGCTCTCTGAGTTCGCTCACGCTTGAGCAGCGGGGCAATATCGGTGGCGATAAGACAGGTGGCCTGAGAGACGGCAAACCTCGCCGCTCTCAGAGTGGCTCTGCCCATTCAGATAGAGCGTCCCGTCGTGTCTCGTCCATAACGTTGCCAACATGTACGCGTGGGGGGTATAATAGGCCACTCTCACAATCAACTGGTTGCTGTCTGGGCCGTTTGGCGAAGTCGGAAGCAATAGGCTTTGTCCGAGTAGCACCCTCCTGAGACAACGGCAGGCGCACCAACCGACGAATAGAACTCCCCTCATTGAATCCACGAACCCGAGAGTAATCACGATGAGAGCAACATCCATTTTGCTGATTCTGGCCGCGGTCCATCTGGCGGTCGCTGATGAACAACCGGTTGTCAGACTGTGGCCTGATGGGCTTCCGTCAGACGCCGTCGCAGTTGGTGCCGATCGCATTGGCGAGTTACAGTCCAAACAGACGCCCGAGCGGATAACCTATGTTGACGAACCGACACTGACGCTTTACCGCGCCGATGTCGAGAAGGCAAATGGCTGTGGTATCGTGGTTTGCCCCGGTGGCGGATACAACATTCTGGCCTGGCCCAAGGAAGGCCTGGAACTGGCGGAGTGGTTCAACTCGTTTGGAGTCACGGCGGCAGTATTGAAATACCGCGTTCCACGTCGTGATCCGGACCGCCCACACTGGGAACCGCTTCAAGACGCTCAGCGGGCGATTCGGGTCATGCGTCAACATGCCGGCGACTGGGGAGTGGATCCCCACCGCATTGGAATACTCGGTTTCTCGGCCGGCGGACATCTGACCGTCATGGCCGGCACGCACTATGACGAAACAACCTATGCGGCCTTCGATGAAGCGGACGCCCTGAGCGCACGCCCCGACTTCATGTGCCCGATCTATGCTGCTTACCTGGGCGATGACTACAAAGACGACCGTGCCGAAATTGGCAGCCTGGTGAAAATCACCAAAGAGACTCCACCAACCTTCATGGCCGTATCGCTGGACGACAAATTTCGCGGTGTACAGGCCGGATTGCTACTGGGGAAATTCAAGGAAGCCGGTGTACCGGCCGAAGCCCACATTTACTCAATGGGCGGTCACGGTTACGGGATTCAACCATCCGACAAACCCGTTTCGACCTGGCACCATCGGCTGCGGGATTGGATGCGGGTGAGCGGTCTGTTGACGAAGACTGGCGGGAAGTGAAGTTTACCGGAGCAATCAACGATGAGGCAGATATTCATAGCCAGCGCCACGTGCGTTCTCCTACTGAGCGTCACATTTCCCCTACGTGGTCAGGAATCGGAATCCGCCGCCACTCGATATTTGCGGATCGGACACTATCAGTGCGTCTGTAAACAAGGAGACCTGGAAGCCAACTTGGCCACGGTCGTGAAAGGACTCGCGTTGGCCCGAGAGGCTGGGCTAGATATCGTTTCCTTTCCCGAGTCGCTATTGACTGGATACTTTTCCACCGAACAAGACGCACGCGACCACAGCTTCGCTATCGATTCGCCGGAGATGAAGCGTGTGCTCGAGCAAACGGCCCATTTTGACTCGCTCTTTATGGTTGGTTTCAACGAACAACGTGAAGGCAAACTCTTCAACACGATCGCGGTCATCGAGAAAGGCAAGCTGCTAGGACGCTACAGCAAAGCCATGCCGATTTTCTCCTACTTCACTCCAGGGCGGGAGTTCCCCGTGTTTGAGAAGCGGGGATTGAAGTTCGGAGTGATCATCTGCGCCGATGGTGGCTACATCGAGCCGGCGCGGATCCTGGCGGCAAAGGGAGCGCGTCTGATCTTCGCACCCCACTTCAACTTCGTCAGCGATCCGATTCAACACTACGAAATGGTGCGCAACGATCACGTAGCGCGAGCCGTGGAGAACGGTGTCTACTTTCTGAGAGCCAACAACGTCGAGCCTTCGCGTAAGCTCGAGGGCATGCAGCGTGATGGATTTGGCTACGGAGACAGCTACTTGCTGAATCCGAACGGCCAGGTGGTCGCGGCGGCCGGGCTGTATCAGGAGTATCTGATGATCTACAACCTGGACCTCGAGAAGAAGCATCGGAATCGGCCCGTGTGGCGCAGCCGCAAGTCGGCCGAAGAACTGCTGGATACGTTGCGGGACGTTCTGGACGACACGCCATCGCAGTGAGCTTTTGGAATCGACGGCCGCCGAAACGCCGGTCCATTATCGGGGCCCCGCCGGGAGATTCTGCTCCAGATAGTCCGTCATCAACTGACGCAGATGTCGCGTGGTGTTCGTCCCCTCGCGTATCGAATGCGAACGGTTGGGATAGGCCATCATCGAGAATGGCTTATTGTGCCGAATCAGCTCGTTGATCAGCTTTTCCATGGTCTGGTAATGGCAGTTGTCGTCACCCGTTCCATGCACCAACAGCAGATTCCCTTCCAGTTGATGCGCAAAATTGATCGGCGATCCTTGCAGAAACCCCTGAACATTGTCTCCCGGCAGTCCCATGTACCGCTCTTGATAGATCGTGTCGTAGTACCTCTGATTCGGCACAGGGGCGACAGAGATCCCGGTCTTGTAGAGCTGGGGATACTTGAACATGGCGTTGAGTGTCATCGACCCGCCACCACTCCACCCCCAGATCCCCACGCGCTGGGGATCCAGATAGGTTCGGTCGCGCAGCACAGCCTGTAAGGCGGCAGCCTGATCTTCCGGTGCCAAAACGCCCACTTTTTTGTAGACGCATTTTCGCCAATTTCGTCCGCGTGGAGCCGGTGTACCGCGATTGTCAAAGCTCATCACAACATAGCCGCGCTGCGCCAGCATCAAATGCCAGAGGTAATTGTCACCGCCCCAGCGGTCAAGCACGGTCTGACCTGCGGGCTCACCGTAAACATGGATCAACAGAGGGTACTTTTTGGACATGTCCATGTCGGGCGGCAGAATGCACCAGGCGTCCACCTCCACGCCGTCTCCGATATCGACTCGAAAGAACTCGGTAGCGTTGCGGCGGAGCCGTTCGAAGTTCCGCCGCAAATCGGCGTTGGCCTCCAACACGCGAATCGTCTTGTGCTCAGGCAGGCTGATCAATTCCGTACGAGGAGGGCTGTCGGCTGATGAAGCCGTGAAAAACGCGGCCTGGCCGTCGGGCGAGATATTGTATTGGCAGATCCCTGCAACGTCGGCGGGCGTAACTCTGGTCAATCCCGTGTTGTCCAACTGAACTCGATACAAATATTGCTGGCAAGCATTCTCTGGCGATGCCAGGAAGTAAATGCACTGGCGGTTCTCATCCACATGCAGCAACTGGATCACATCGTAATCACCAGCCGTCACCAGTTTCAGTTGACCATCTTTACGATCTACGAGATATACGTGGCGCCATCCATCACGTTCACTGATCCAGGTAAACGTCTGGCCGTGCGCCATCCAGAACATCTCGTCGTGCACATCCACCCACGCTTCGTCGTGCTCGGTCAGCAGCGTCCTCGTTTCGCCCGTTCGCGCATCAGATAGCATGACACGGATCGTATCTTGGCGCCGGTTGAGTTGCTGCAAGACGATGTGATTCGAGTCGACCCATTGCATCCGGGCGATGTAGTGATTGCGCGAGTCACCCGGCACATCCAGCCAGCGGACTGCCCCTTTATCGATATCAATCACTCCGACACGACAGGCCGCGTTTTGTTGACCCACCTTGGGATAAGGAAACCAGCGCACGTGCGGGTAGAGACCATCCGTATTGTTGACCAGCGGAAACCGTGGCACGCCGCTGGTATCGAGTTGCCAGAACGCAACCGACTTGCCGTCCGGACTCCACCGTGTTCCGTCCCGCAACGACAGCTCCTCCTCATAGACCCAGTCAAATGTTCCATTGATGATATCAGGCGATTCGGCTTGAGTGAGCTGGCGGATCGAGTGGTCCCGAAGATCCTGCACGTAGATGTTCCGTGCCCGCACATACGCGACTTGCCTGCTGCAGGGTGAGATCTTGGCGAACATCATCGTCGCCGACGGGGCGTCACCTCCCAGCTTTCTGAGTTCGTGGCTCGAGCGGTCGAGCAGCCAATAGTCGCCACGCGTGTTCTGCCGCCAGACGCGCTGCGAGTTGGTGTACACCAGCAACAGCGATTTGTCGTGCGACCAACTGTGATCCTCGACCTGCAAAGCTCGATCTGCCCCCGGTGGCACGAGCCGCTCAGAGGGTACCCAGGTGGTCCCTTTCTCGTCATCGAGCGTGTAGCAGACGATCGCCTCACCATCGCCAGGCGACTTTTCCAACAGCGTGTAGGCGGAGCCCTCAGATAGCCACCGCGCGGAGTGTCCGGCCGCGCGGAATTCACGACTGGTGAAGATGCGGTCGAGCGTCAACTCCCTTTCGCCAGTATCGATCCCAGCAGAGTGGCACGGTGCCGACACACTGGCAAGCATGACGTACAACAAAAGCAGGCAGACGCGACGAATTGTTGGCAGCAGCATCGTGATGTTCTCTCAGCGAAATAGTCCCGCGCGGTCGAATCTGGCACCAGGTTGAACCACGCAAACCTAACGTAGCTGCGGCGCGAGCGCCGCAGCTACGAACATGTACTCATGTTGCCGAGTAACGCTTTAAGAACCGGGGAAAAATAACTTCGCATTTTCCGCCCATCGGTGGCAGCATTTGCCGAAGTTACTTTTCCCCCGGTTCTTAACGTGGCCTGCGGCCACAACCCGCGAGCATGCCCGAAGTCAGGGCTGTCGCGCACGCGGCCCACGCGTACTTTGCCAGCATGAGTCGGGCCGGACGGATTGTCAACGCGTGCGCCAGGCAGCAAGAAAACGACCGGAATGCCAGGTTGCGATCGACACCCGCTTCCTTGCTGGTTCCTGACATGGGATCGTTGACGCGCTCCGCCGTATCATGCATCATGGCGTTGAGTTGCGACCGGGTCTCGCGCCAGACGGTGCAGAGTCGCCACCAGCGAGACAAGACCGCCAGCCCATTGCCAGCTGCCGCTCGGCTGGCATGAGCCCGCTCCTCCCGTTCGCTCCGTTAACATGAAGATCTGGTCCCCAAGAAGGTAGACGCACTTAGGAACGGCT
Organism: uncultured Planctomycetota bacterium; assembly: GCA_963700575.1. GTDB lineage: Bacteria > Planctomycetota > Planctomycetia > Pirellulales > Pirellulaceae > JAJRVM01. The sequence goes on from CAVOYC010000032.1 coordinate 33,664, forward strand.
CAAAAATAACTACTGTGTTTTCTTTCCCCTCACCCTACCCTCTCCCCACGGGGGCGAGGGAACTGAGGAAGTTATTTCTGAGCCGTTCCTTAAGACAATGCAAGCCTTCCTACCTCTGGCAAAGGACCCAACGCCGGAAGCGCCTGAGATTTCGCCAATCTGCACCGGATGTGAATTCCATGCCTTTTCAGATGAGACACGAGCGACAAGAATGCGGCTTGACCGGCTACATGGACCGGCTGATTTGCAGTTTGACTTTCTTCAACTGTAGCAAAGAGAGAGTTCTCATGAAGCGTCGCGATTTCCTCAAGTATTCCGGTCTGGCAGCAGGTTTCACGATTGTGCCACGCTGCGCGGTAGCCAGGAGCAACCAGACGCCCCCCAGCGAAAAGCTTGACTTGGGATTTGTCGGTGTCGGCGGCCGTGGTCGCGCCAATCTGGATGGACTCAAAGGTGAAAACTTCGTGGCCCTGTGCGACGTGGACCTGGATCGAGGCGGCCCATCCTTTCAAGAGTATCCCGCTGCCAGGCAGTACCGTGATTACCGAAAGATGCTCGATGAATTGGACGACCAGCTGGATGCCGTCGTCGTATCGACTCCAGATCATACCCACGCGGTGATTGCCAAGGCGGCGATGGAGCGCGGCAAACATGTGTATTGCGAAAAGCCACTGGCTCACTCGGTGGCCGAGGTCCGCGAACTACAGAAGGTTGCCGCCCGGAACAAGGTCGTCACTCAACTGGGCAACCAGGGACATTCGTTCGATCATATTCGGCTGTTCTGCGAGTGGATCTGGGACGGCGCGATTGGTGAGGTGCATACCGTCCATGCGTCGCACGGTTCGCGCAGCGGATCGTACAGTCGCATCGAGCAACTGCCGAAACTGCAGGAACAACACGCTGTTCCCGAAACGCTCAACTGGGACTTGTGGCTTGGCCCGGCAGCCATGCGGCCCTACAATCCCGTCTACCTGCCTGGGAGCTGGCGAGGTTGGCTCGACTTTGGTACCGGCTGCGTCGGTGACTGGATCTGCCACGTGGTCGACCCCGTCTTCTGGGCGCTCGATCTCGGCGCACCCCGATCGGTCGAAGCCCAGGTTGTCGATTACGCACCTGACAAGCATGGACAAGTCTACCCTCCCGGCACGACCATTCGCTATGAATTCGCCGGCAACGACAAGCGTGGTCCGGTCACCCTCTTCTGGCATGACGGAGCGTGCGATGCGCCGGTGCCGGACGACCTGGATGTAAAGATGCCGGTCCCCGGTGCCATCGTGTTGGGGACGAAGGGGGGGATCAAATACGGCAGTCATGGGGCCAACGGCGTACGACTCTTCCCCAAAGAAAAAATGGATGCTTATGAGCGCCCGGAACCAACGCTGCCTCGCGTGGCCGGCCACCATCGCGACTGGATCGACGCCGTGCGCTCAGGCGGAAAAGCAGGCTCCCATTTCGATTACGGTGGGCCCCTGACCGAACTGGCGCTGCTGGGCGTAATTGCCATCCATTATCCTGACACGAAGTTGACATGGGATAGTGCGAATATGCGATTCTCCAACCACGAAGACGCCAACAAACGGCTCGTGCCACATTTTCGTGAAGGCTGGACCCTGTAATTGCAGACGACATCACCCAGGAGTACCTTGCGATGGCCTCACTGCGTATTGAGCTACTTGGCTTTTCAGCGATGACACGATTGCTGCGTCGCCGCACTGTCGCGCGTCTTGCCCAGTCGAAAGCTGGGAAGTCTCGTTTACTTGCCGGCCTCTTTGTCGGCCTGAGCGGACTGCTATTGCTTACACGGCAAAGCGGAGCCGCCGAACCTCCGATCGCTTTGCATCCGGAGAATCCACACTACTTCATCTGGCACGACAAACCCGTCCTGCTGATCACTTCGGGCGAACACTACGGCGCCCTGATGAATCTGGATTTCGATTACGTCCGCTATTTCGACGCGCTGGCGGCCGACAAGCTGAATCACACGCGCACGTTCAGCGGCAGCTACCGGGAAACAGCCGAGTCGTTCAGTATTACCGACAATACACTCGCTCCCAAGCCCAATCGGTTCGTCTGCCCTTGGGCGCGAAGCGGCACTCCCGGCTATTTTGACGGTGGCAACAAATTCGACCTGAACGCCTGGGACGAGGCTTATTTTCGCCGCCTACATGACTTTATGCAGAAGGCGCGAGAACGGGGCATTGTCATCGAGTTCAATCTGTTCTGTCCGATGTACAAGGATGCCATGTGGGAGGCGAGCCCCATGAATCCCAGCAATAACATCAATGACGTGCCGGCCTGCCCGCGCGAAGAAGTCTATACGCTGAAGCATCCACAACTGCGCGATGTGCAACTTGCTCTGACGCGAAAGATCGTTGCAGAACTCCAGGATTATGACAACCTTTATTACGAGATCTGTAACGAACCGTACTTCGGCGGCGTCACCATGCAATGGCAACATCGTATCGTGGACGAAATCGTCCGTGCCGAGAAGACGCTGGCCCATCGGCATCTGATCTCGTTGAACATCGCCAACGGTCGGCAAAAAGTGGAGAATCCGCACTCCGCGGTTTCCATCTTCAATTTCCACTACTGCGTACCGCCCGATACCGTGGCCATGAACTATGACCTGAACAAAGTGATTGGCGAAAATGAGACAGGGTTTCGTGGCAAGGACGATTTGATCTACCGCACGGAAGGCTGGAACTTCATCGTCGCCGGCGGCGCACTCTATAACAACCTCGATTACTCCTTTACCGCGGCGCATCCAGACGGAACGTTTCTGGATTACCGCTCGCCCGGCGGTGGTAGCCCCGCATTGCGGAAGCAACTGAGCATTCTCCGCGACTTCATGGATGCCCTCGATTTCGTCCGTATGAAACCCGACAACGCTCTCCTGGCCAAAGTTCCCGCGGGCCTGGAGGCTCGAGCGCTCGGGGAAACCGGTCTGGCCTACGCTGTCTACCTGCACCAATCGCTGCCTAAAAAACCCGACCTGGCCAAACTCGGCCGAGTCAGGCAGGCTCAATTGGGCCTGCATTTGCCCCAGGGCCACTACCAGGCAGAATGGGTCAACACCCAGACCGGGTCGGTCGACAAGCAGGAGACGTTCGAACACAAGGGCGGCACCAAAAGTCTTACCTCGCCCGAGTTCGTGGTGGATGTCGCATTACGGATCCGGCGTCAATAGAGTCGTATGAATCATCCCGACTCACCGAGGTTGTCCGGCACCCCACGAAGGAGGACCACCGATGTACAACTCAATCCAGATGCGGGCCATCCTGATCGCGGTTGTCTGGACCATATCCGCAGTATCCGCTGTGTCTCGAGTAAGTGGTGAAGATGCTCTGAAACTCAAGATGCGGACCGTCCGTCCGCAGGAATCGGATGATGTGCTCTTCAATCCTGGCATGGGATTGTATCTGGCCGGCGGCGGCGGCCTCCAATACCAGCCACCTGCGGATGCCTGGGTTTTCCAGATTGCGGACATCGTCTATTTCCGACCTGTCTGGGGCGATTTGGAGGAAGAGGGCCCGGGCAGCGGGTATGAAGACTACTTCCAACCCATCTTTGACTTCTGGGTCCGGAAACTAGGAAAACGCGTGGCGTTTCGAGTGATGTGCGAGAGCATGCACTCAAGCCGAGAATATGCCACACCTCAATGGGTGTTCGAGCAGGGAGTACCCGGGGTTTCACACACGGGCCTGCGGGGCAGGCCGCAAGTCGATCCCGTGTTCTGGAATGACAAGTACCTGGAGCTCTACTGCCAATTTGTCGCGCGTCTCGGAAAATATCTGGATGGGCGGGGCGGACTGGAATACATCGATATCGGGGGCATCGGCGAGTGGGGAGAAATGCACCTGGGATTGCATATCCCTGGGCGCTGGACCACGTCGCAACTTGAAGAAACGGGCTTCACTCGCCAGAATTATATCGCTGCCTATCGGCAGGTGATCGACGCACACGCTGACGCTTTTCCCAAGACCCGCGTATTTCTGAATGTGGGTGACTATGCCCACATCAACGATTACGCTGCTCTGCGCGGGATGCACTTTCGACAGGATGGTTTAACGCCCAGTGGCCCAAGCGCCGATGTCGGGAATCGCTTCTACCGTCCTTACGCTCCACGCGGCGTCATCTGCAACTACGAGTTCCACAGCGGACTGGATAGCATGCGAAGGCAGAACTGGGACCTCAAGACGACCGTGGACAAAGGCCTGAGTGACCCGCTTTCTTATCTCAACACAAACATCCTGGGCATGTCGCAATGGGAAAAAGCGTCACCCGATGTGAAACAACTTTTTCTCGATGCGGCGCAAGATCGGCTTTCGGTTCGTTCTGACCGAGGCCCAAGTCCAGGAGCAACTGCGAGTCTACCGCGATCGTCCCAGCCGTTTGATTCTGACACATCAGTGGCTCAACAAAGGAGTGGCTCCCTGCTATGAGAGCTATGCCCTGCAGTTCACCCTGCACGATCAAACAGACCAGGTGGTGGCCAGCCAGGTCTGCTTTCCGGATGTACCGACCACGCAGTGGCGAGTCAATACTTCGATCGATATTCACACCGTGATACGCATCCCGGCAGGACTGTCGGCGGATGGTTATCGCCTGAAGGTGGCAATGGTCCTACCCGAACATCCGCACAGCCGCATTCAATTGGGGATCTCCGGCAAAGATGATCAGGGGCGCTATGTACTGTGCGAGATCCCGGCCGTGGAGTCGCGCTCGGGCGAAGCAGACGTGGTGCAGGAGGGATTCGAGCAGAACCACGAACACTGGTATGCCGGTCAAGGCATCACCTTGACACGAGATCAGCAACAGTGTCACTCGGGCACGGCCAGCCTGCGCGTCGAAGGGACTCAGTCGAAAGGTTGGAACTATGCCGGCAGTCGTTTGGCGGTTCCCGTCTTCCCCGGCAGCAAATATCGACTCTCCTGCTGGATGAAAGTCGATCAACTCCAACCGGATTCTCTCCCTCCGTACCTCAAACTGGGAATCTCCAACGCTGAAGGAGAGTGGGTCGAAAACAGCACGACCGAAAAATACGATCTGCGGCGAGCGGGCGAGTGGCAACAGCTGTGTGCCACAGCCGAAACGTCACTCCATGCCGCCAAGGGACAGTTCGCGATTGAACGAGGGACCCGCGATACCCAGACCGCCGCGCGCATCTGGTTGGATGATGTGCAGTTAAGAATGCTGGAGGGACCGTAACAGGTCACTTCCGCGCGGCGAGGTATCCCCACACGTAGGCATTGGCGGCCATCGGCTGATGCACGGTAAACTCGCACATCGACGGATACCAGAAGACGTCCCAGAAGGCTTCAAGTGCAGGCCATTGTTGGACATCAGGAAAACAATGTCCGGCCACTTTGACAAGGCCACCCAGAAGAGCCGCTATCCAAGGCAACAAAAAGCAGCACGGCGAGGTCATGTTTGTTCATCCTTTCCCGGAAGATGCACCGTCGGTTCACACCTGCATCAGCCTGAGGTGTTTTCGACCGTTCGTCAACCAAGCGGATTATGGAATGGACTGCAGAGGCGGACTTGGTGCGACGCCACCTCTCACCAGATCACTCAGCGCCGTATCGTGCCACTCTGGGGGCCGCCAGTATTTGACGCGGGCGCCCCGAACGCAGATACTAAGTTGCCACGCTTCCCATTTCGTTCATCCGTTTTCGTCGAGAGGTACTACCATGCTTCGCACTGCCCGAAGACTAGCGCCGGATCGAGACTGGCGTATCGATAGTCATCGATGTCGAGGTCTACGGGTATTCGTCGTCGCTCTGGTGGTTCTGCAAGCGAGTTTAACGGGTGCCACGTTGTTGGCCCAAGATGCGCGACCGAATATACTGTTCATCATGTCGGACGATCACGGCTACCAGGCTCTCAGCTGTTATGGCAGCCAAGTCAACCAGACGCCGAACCTGGATCGCATTGCCCAGGAGGGCATGCGATTTGACCGGTGCTTCGTGACGAACTCGATTTGCGGTCCGTCGCGCGCTACGATTCTGACCGGCAAGTACAGCCACTTGAACGGCTTTGCCCGCAACGGCGATGAGTTCTTTGGCGGACAACAGCATGTTGGCAAGTTACTCAGGCAGGCTGGTTATCAAACGGCGATCATTGGCAAGTGGCATCTGAGGAGTGAGCCAACGGGCTTCGACTACTTCCACGTGCTCCAGGGACAAGGGCCGTATTACAACCCGGTCATGCTCACCACCGATGGCAATGTGAAGCATGAGGGCTACACAACCGACATCATCGCCGACGTGGCGCTCGATTGGCTCCAAAACCGGCGAGATGCCTCCAAACCGTTCTTTCTGATGTGCCACAACAAAGCCCCTCATCGTAACTGGCAGCCGGGCCCGAAGTACCTGAACAAATACGACGGTGTGACACTCGCGGAACCCGACACGCTGTTCGACGACTACGCGGGCCGGGGGAGTGCGGCCAGGCAGCAGAAAATGACCATCGCCAAAGACATGACGCCCCATGATCTAAAACTGGAACGCCAGAGGGGGCCGTTGAGCGACGAACAGCGTCGGGTCTTTGAGGAGGCCTATGCGGCCAAGAACAAAGAGTTTGCTGAAGCTGGATTGGAAGGCGACGATCTGGTGCGTTGGAAATACCAACGCTATGCCAAAGACTATTTGCGCTGCATCGATTCGGTGGATGAGAACGCAGGTCGGATCCTCGATCATCTCGATTCAGCCGGCCTCGCCAACAACACCATCGTTCTGTACACGTCCGATCAAGGCTGGTACCTGGGTGAACATGGCTGGTTCGACAAGCGGTGGATGTACGAGGAATCGTTTCGCACGCCGCTGCTGATTCGCTGGCCCGGAAAAACCGCGGCGGGAAGCGTGTGCAATGCGATGGCGATGAATCTGGACTTTGCCGAGACCTTTCTCGATGTGGCCGGCGCGTCGGTACCTGGCGAGATGCAGGGACGAAGCCTGAAGCCATTGCTCGTGGGCCAGACGCCCGAGGATTGGAGGAAGTCGGTCTACTACCACTATTATGAATTTCCTGGCGCCCACAGCGTGCAGCGCCATTACGGCATCCGCACCGACCGGTACAAGTTGATTCATTTCTATGAGATCAAGGAGTGGGAGCTTTATGACCTGGAGAAAGATCCGCACGAAATGCATAGCGTCTACGAAGATCCCGCGTACGCGGAGACTGCCGGGAGGTTGAAGGCGGACCTGCAGGCACTGCGCGACAAGTACCAAGACGACGGCACGGTGGTCAAATTCCCCAGGACCGAGAGCCGTAAGACCCCGCGCAAGAAGCAGAAAAAGAGCGTGAGGCTACCTTAGGACTCGTCCGGAAATAAGTCATCGGTTCCCGTTCCCTCTCCCCCGCCCCGCGGAGCGGGAATCGCGGGGGAGAGGGTAGGGTGAGGGGCGATAAATACGGTAACTTATTGCCGGACGAGTTCTCATTCGGGTTCCGCGCCACCGGTGCTGAAGATGCTGCCGCCGCGAAAAGCATCGGCCATGGCGCGAGGCACCTCGGCTTCCGCCATGACCAATCGAGCCCGGTTTTCGGCCACCTTGGCTTTCATTTCCTGCTCGGCAGCCACCGCCTCGGCGCGCCGCATTTCGGCTCGAGCTCGAGCAACACGAGTGTCCGCTTCAGCTTGATCAGCTTGCAGACGAGCACCAATGTTCTCGCCGACGTCAATATCAGCAATATCGATGGAGACGATCGCAAAGGCGGTGTGGGCGTCCAGACCCCGCGAGAGTACTGCACGAGTGATGCGATCTGGGTTCTCCAATACCTCCAGATGCGTATTGGCCGAGCCAATTGAAGTGATGATCCCTTCGCCCACGCGGGCAATCACCGTCTCTTCGGTGGCACCGCCAATCAATTGCTCCAGATTGGTCCGCACGGTGACCCGTGCTCGAATCCGCAGCTCCACCCCGTTCTTGGCAATCGCGCTGAGTGTGGTTTTGCCGCTGCGGCGAGGATCGGGGCAGTCAATCACCTTCGGATGAACACTGGTCCGCACCGCGTCCATGACATCACGACCCGCCAGGTCGATGGCAGCCGCGCGATCAAAGTCGAGATCAATATCAGCGCGATGAGCGGCAATGATCGCATGAATCACGTTCATCACGTTGCCACCAGCCAGATAGTGAGCCTCCAATCGCGCCGTGCTGATGCCCGTACGACGGTTGATATCGAGACCTGCTTGAGCCGCCATGATCTTGGCCTGCACAATCACCCGCGGATTGACTTGCCGGAAACCCATCCCGACCAGGCTCGTGAAACTCACGTCGGCATCCGACATGAATGCCTGGAACCACATCTTGCCATAAATGGGAATAAAAATGATCAGCACGATGCCGATCAGCAGGGCGATGATCAAGAGCGCGTAAACGATGAACATCCACCAGGCAAATTCCGGCCTCCCTTGCTCCAACTGAGCAAGAAACGGTTCGGCTCGAGCAAACAGAAGCAGCACCTGACCGATCATGAGTAGACCCCCATTTGGCAATTCACCCGAACTGTGCCCTCTCAATAGTAAACATCGCGCCAAACTGAGCAAGCTTCCCGCCCACGCAAACGCGCGTCTCGTCTCACCCTGTGGCGCAACACGATGATAGCCGATCGATCACATCAAAGGTAGCAGCAGCCAGTTAGACCGCGCAAATCTGCTGCTCCGCCCCCCGCGGTCCGTAACGTACCCGAGCCGGTCACTCGATCCAACCACCCCCCAACACGCGGTCTCCGTCGTAGCAGACGACCGCCTGCCCGGGAGCCACTCCATAGCATGGCTGGTCAAACATCACGTGCAAGCGGCCATCGGCCAACAGCGTGGCCGCCGCCGGTGCAGGACGCGAGTTGTACCGGATCTTGACGCGGCACCGAACAGTCCCCGTGGGGGGCAAGTCCAGCCAATTCACGCCCATGGCCGTCAGGTCCTGCCGCGCCAGCTCGTCGCGACGCCCAATCACCACGTCGTGTGTCTGGGGATCAATCCGAATCACGAAGTAGGGCTCGCCCATCGCGACGCCCAGTCCTTTCCGCTGTCCGACGGTGAACCGTTCGATGCCGCGATGGTGTCCCACGATGGCCCCTTCGGTTGTGACAATCTTGCCGGAGGTATTTCGATCACCACGCCGCGCTTGGACAAATTCGTCGTGTTTGCCCGAAGTCACGAAACAAATCTCCTGACTGTCTCGTTTATCGGCCACACGCAGTCCCAATTCTGTGGCAATCCGCCGGATCTCTGTTTTGTGGAACTGGCCGACCGGCAGAAGCATGCGTTGAAACCGCTCGCGGCCGATGCCAAACAGCACATAGGACTGATCCTTGTCGTGATCCACGCCTCGGCAGAGCCAGGGCGTTCCGTCCTCGGCCAGAATACAACGGGCGTAGTGTCCTGTCGCCACATATTCTGCATCCACGCTGTCGGCGTAGTCGAACAGCTTGCCGAATTTGAGCCAGTGATTGCACACAACGCACGGGTTAGGAGTACGCCCGTGAACGTACTCGTCGACGAAGTAGTCAATAATCCGGCGAAATTCGGCCTGGAAATTGATCGCGTAAAACGGAATATCCAGCATGTCGGCAACGCGTCGAGCGTCCTGGGCATCCGCCGCGCTGCAACAACCCTGCTTGTGATCTGAGCGAGCGTGAGACGAGTTGGCAGGTCTTCTATCGGCCGGAATCGGCCCGACACCTAGTACGGGGAGCGAGTGAGACGAAGTCCCATCCGCGGCGCACGTGGCAATGGACTGTTCACCGTGGCGCATGAAAACGCCGACCACTTCATACCCGTCTTGCTGCAGCAAATGCGCCGCTACGCTGCTGTCGACACCACCGGACATTGCTAACACGACGCGAGACATGAGCGAGCCGCAAGAGAAAAAGAGCAATTATAGAGCAATTATCAAGCACAAACCTGACTTGAAAGTCCTGAGCGGGCTGCTCAAATACTAGCGTCGATAACCAGATAGTAGGTCCCGCTTGCCGAGCAGGAGCTCGCGTGCCCGGGTTCCTCGACGCGACAAGGTCCCGTCCGGCAGCCGGGACCTGCTGTTCCAGCAGCTTTCCTCATGCCGTCCGAGTAAACGGCCAACATGAGACTACCAAGCAGACAACCTCTAGCCGACCGGTTGCTCGCAATGGCATCACGAATTCGACGTGTCTGCCGTTACTCAGCCCCCTGACGCCGGGAGTGATTACCCGATTGAACTGTTCCCCAAAGGTAGTTTAAGGGCGTGATGCCCGTAAGGAAACCGACCGCGAGGCGGGGTGGTCGATGGGGCGAGGCCTTCCCTCGGTGGGTATCTGGACGCTATATTTCTCACAGACAAGACGCGTCATTGGCCTGAACCCAGTTTTTCGCCCGAACCGCTACTGAGCGAGGAAGAAGCCTCCATGGACCCCGAGATTGTTGACCTGGCCGAAGACATTCAGGACCGGATCGTTAAGCTGCGAGACAGTCTTTGACTACGCCGAGAAACAACAACGCGTGGCGGACATCGAACGCCAGATGGCTGCTCCCGATTTTTGGAGCAATCAGGAAACGGCACAGCAGGTCGTCGGGCAACTGAAATCGCTCAAAGCGATCCTCGGCCCGCTGAAAGAGGCTTTGCGTAGCGCGGAGGATCTGGGTGGTCTGGTGGAAATGGCCGAAGAGGACGAGTCCATGGCCGAGGATGTCGCTGGGGAAGTCCGGCGGCTGAACAAGGTGATTGAAGAGCTGGAGCTTAAGGCGCTGCTCAACGGCCCCCACGACGCCGCCGGGGCGATCATCACCATCAACGCGCGCGACGGGGGCACCGATGCCAACGACTGGGCCGAAATGCTCCTGCGCATGTATATCCAATGGGCTCAGCAAAACGATTATAGCGTGGCGTTGCTCGATCGGAACGACAACGACGAAGCGGGCATCAACAGCGCGACGATCGCCGTCCGCGGCCCCATGGCCTACGGGTACCTGCGAGGCGAGATGGGGATTCACCGCCTGGTCCGCATCAGCCCATTCAACGCGGAAGGGAAACGGCAAACGAGCTTTGCCGCCGTCGACGTGTCGCCCGAAATCCCAGACAGTGCCGACATCGAAATCGACGAAGATGATGTCCGTGTAGACACCTTCCGAGCCAGCGGTGCGGGAGGTCAACATGTCAACAAGACCGACAGCGCGATTCGCATGACGCACGAACCGACGGGGATCGTGGTGCAGTGCCAGAACGAACGGAGCCAGCACAAGAACCGCGCCGCGGCCTGGAAAATGCTCCGCTCCCGATTGGCTCGGCTGGAAGAAGAGAAACGCGAGGCGGAACAGGCGCAGAAATACAAGGATAAATCGCGTGTCGGTTTCGGCTCTCAAATCCGTAATTACTTCTTGCATCCCGACCAGCGGGTGAAGGATGCCCGCACCGGCTATTCGGAAGGGAGTTTCCAGAAAGTGCTGGACGGCGGGATCGACGGATTCCTCGACTCCTTTCTGCGGTGGCGTGTCTCAAAAGAATAACCGTGATGCACGTCAGCTCAGCTCCCGCTTGCCGTGCGCGGCAAATCTGGTTGCGACCCAGGCGCCTTGCCCCGGATGATTCAGCCTGCGTGAATCCTTCTGTTGAGGCGCGGGCATCAGCCACCTCAATCGGCCGGCAGATCATCCCACGGGGGGCGACAGAAGGGGAGGCGGGGGAAGAACGCGTCCGCCATTTCCAGGGCCACACGCGTGGACACGTGCAGACGCCCCGTCTCGACTGCATCGCGTACGTCAAGATGCCCCAGTAGCAGCTGGTTGATATCGTACAACGAGCACTTCAAGTAGCTGCGTCCCAGTGCGCCGGGAATCAACTCAACATTGCGGCGACTGACCGACAGCCGGTACTTCTCATTGTTGACCAGCATGCCAAGCTGACAGGGGCGAGGCAACCCTGCTTCTTTGACTCGTTGGCCCAAATCGCGGCCGATCAGCTTAAGGAATCGACGTGGCTTAAAGATATTCGCCATGTAGACCATCCCCTGGTCCGCCTCGTGGTATCGATATTCCCCGCCGGCCCGAATCAGGAGTTGGTGCAGCGGTTCCTCGGGAGGCGCGTCAAGCCGGACGCGAAAATAATCTTTCTCGATGGCATCCCCACAAGCACGCGCCAGCAACTGGATGGAGGCCTCGGGGTGCTCAGCCGAGCACATCAGTTCCACGATGCGTCCTTCTCGAGCCGCCGCGTAACCGACAATGGGCGACAACGATTCGTCCAATTCAAACTTATCGCGTCCGTTGATGGCGACGTAAACCTGTTTGTTGCCGCCACGTCCCACCAGCCAGCGCCAATACGCATCCGTGCGCACGAGAGACCCATAACCGCGAAACGTGTTCTCGTCATACAAACGCGTCAGGGCGGCAAGTTCCACGTGACGCCAAAGCCGAATGTTATACCGCTTGCGGCTCGGTGGCCTGAGTACATCCTCCCGCAAGCCACGCAATTCCGTTTCCCGCACTTGCAGATGCGAGAGAATCTCGCGGGGTCCCAAAGTGCCATAGCAATGACGCCCATTGACAATCCATCCGCGACGCAGATAGAAGCGTGGCTGATCCGTCGCCAAGAGTCCTAACACGGCACCGTCTCGCAACAAGGTCTTGCGGGCCGCCGCCAACAGCGCCGTGGCGCACCCATGACGCCGGTACTCGGGTAACGTGGCCACGTCGGTCACGATCCCGGCCGGCAAAACGAGTTTGCCAAAACGCATTTCGCGGTGCAGCAACCGGAGATGAGCCACGATCTGGTTGCCATTCTTGATCAGCAACCGGTGAGATGGTTCATAACTCGGCTCTTCAAGCTGTGCCTGAAACTCGGCCGGCGACGGCTTGTGAAACACGGAAACCAGAAACTGGTGGATCATGGGATGATCACCAGCCGAGGCGGGAAGCACGCGCCATGTGGCACGCGGCGCGACCAGACGTTCCACTTCCGCCGGGGAACTGAAAATGCGGAATCTGGCCTTTGTCGGAAAGATCGTTCGATCGAGTCGCTTCGGGGCGACTCGCATCCTGCTGCACACCGAACCTAGACGAAATCGTCGATTTCATGAGTCAGAATCCCTTCCTCACGGAGACTCACTGCACCAACTCTTCCGGCCCACATAGCGCCCCAGCCGGAAGTTGCCGCATGCAGTTTGACACGCCTGCCGTCATGCCCAACGCGAGAGTCCCTGCCCGAAACGAACCTCTAACCATTAAGTTAAGGTTCCTGACGCGAAAGATCCAGTAGCCGATCGCGTAAACTGTCCGCCGGAAAAAGACAAAAGGCATACTCGCGCGAATCAAGAATCGCCTGCCTGGGCAACAGGCAACGCAGTTCCGCACGTTCCTGCAGCAGTTGCTGCTGCCGGTCGTGGAGCGTGGAAAGAAGCTCCTGATTAATCCGCGCAATATTTTCATGCCGTTGCTTGCGACCCTTGGCAGGCGGTCGTGTTTGAATCCAGCGGCGCTTTTCCGCAATCAAAGGTCGCGTCACAGACGTGAGGTCCACATGCAGCTCCGGATGATAGCGCACGTCGCGGAGCATTTGATCGACGCGCCGAATATCACCCATGTCGACGCTGGCTCTTGGCACTGGCAACTTCAAGGTGGCTGTTGCCACGAGATACTCCGGCGGCTCAATGCCAAAGAAACGCCGCACGATCGCATCCGTTACCTGGTCATACTTTGCCCCCCCGATGCCGTGAATGAAAATATCGCTCAATACGAGTCGCGCAAACATGGTCGTGATCAAGGCACGCGGGCGCAGACGCAGCGCCTTGCCGGTGCGCCACCCCCAATTGCTCCACGCACGAACTCCCATCGCCGTCTGGGTCCAGCGTCAACGTCACATGCAGATGGCGGAGGTCACTCAACACGACCTGCGAACCTTGGCGACGCACAAATGCCGGGCGACGACCCGGCTGCTCGGTCAGACCAGAGCCAGAACGGAACTTCCTGCCATTCGTCGTGCCGCGTCAGATCGGGAACCGGATGCGTGTGACCGCGGATCTTGTGGACCCGACGATACTCCGCCAGACAGTCGTTGTGGATTCCGCAGAGACGTTCGGCATCCCCAAGCAGATGAGCCGAGAACCAACGAAACGGCCAGTCATCACACATCTCGCTCAATGGCAATTCCACCGATGCTAATCCCCATTCTGCCTCGACAATGTGACGTGCCTGGGCCAGTGCCCGCCCCAGATTGCCATGTTCTCGCGCTGCTTGGACCGCCAGAGGCCAAAGCCGCTCGATCAGCGGGTGTGGGACTAACGGTCCGATCGTTTCGAGCACGCGCCGCCCGAACTGGGCAAACAGCGTCATGTCGGATACGCGGCGCTGTTCGTAAGGAATCGGGTCCCGCGGCGCATCGAAAGAGATCGAGGAGACCACCGGATCATCCACCGCGCCTCCCGGCACGCGAATCGAGGTCTTGCGTACCGAGTCATTATCGATCAGCAGATTCACGGCGTGTGCCGAAGTGCGGTGCGCCAGCTCCGAGAGCAGGAAGTTCTTGAACCAGACGCCGGGATGGACCAGTTCCGGCTGATGCCCCACCAGAATCACGGGCGCGTTGTCGTGCCACGGGTGCGGGGGGAGATCACGATACTGCCGGGTAAAACCGCGTGCCTTCTGTACCAGCCTGTGTCGCGCGCGGGTCCGAAGCTCACTGAGTCGAACTCCGCGAATGTCACAATCAAATTGCTCACGTCGCGCAATGTTCTGCTGCAGTAACGCCGCTTCGTCCGCCAGAGGAGGGTCAAACAACGCTCGCCCGTCGGCACGAGGAGCCCGCAGGCGCCGGTACGCAATGGGACTCACCATCTCGTTCATGCCGCGCCCCCGCGGCATGTCGGATGGATCGCGGAAAACGTCTCGATGTCCGCGCTGAGCATGCCCGCTGATCGCATGCTGCGCCGCAACACCTGGTGGTAGTACTTCAGCCGCGTATCTCCATCGTCCAACATACCACCAAAAGACCGCTCTTCCTCCAAGTAGATAAGTGGCACTGGCAACTCGACGATGCGCAGCTGGTGGGACACCGCTTGAACCCACAATTCCAGCGGCATGGCATAACCGGTCTCCCGCAGCTCAAGTCGTCCGAGAGCCTCCACACGGTAAGCCTTGAAACCGCAAAAGGCATCCGTCAGTTTCAGGCCCAGGCACTGATTCAGCTCGGTTGTTAACAGCTGATTGATCCTGCGTCGTTGCTCCGGAGGTTGCGTATCCCCCGCATAACGTTTGAGATACCGGCTGCCCGAGACAATGTCGACTTCCCGGCAGGCTGCCACAAAACGGGGAATCCGCTGCGGCTCATGCTGCCCGTCACAGTCGATGGTCACCAGCACCTCAAATCCCTGATCCACTGCATACTGGAAGGCCGTACTCAAGGCGGCTCCGTAACCCCGGTTCTGGTCGTGTGTTACCACGCGCACATCATTGCGTGCGGCCAATAGCTTCCCGGTATGGTCCGACGAGCCATCGTCGACTACCAGCACCTCGGCACTGTAGCGCAGCACTTCGTCCAGGACACGGTCCACGTGTCCCGCCTCGTTAAATACCGGCAGGGCTGTTAACCAACGTGCATTCATCTTGTGCCTCTCGCCAGACTAATTTGGCCAGATTATTGGGGCCAGATGGTTATTTCGGAAGGCAGAACCACTTTGGCACCAGCGGGTACCCTGGGCAGCAAGCTTTTCCTTTTCCACAATCGGGTAATCTCCATCGGGCCCGGCCGACCGTTCGGCAGCGGTGCCGAACCTCAATTCTAGAGGCACGCGGGTGGACGTCAACGCGACAAACCACCAAACCGGGTGGCGAATAACTCAAACTGCGGATCACGCGGTCCATGTAGCCGGTACAGCCGCATTCTTGTGGCTCGTTTCCCATCGGAAAGGGTGCGGAATTCAGATCCAGCGCAGATTAGCGAAGCCACAGGCTTTTCCGGCGTTCGATTCGTTGGCGGCGGCGGGAAGGCTGGCAGAGTTTGAGTAATAAATTGAATCGGCCGTGCTTCGGGGGTAGACTCACGGAGTCGGTCTAATTCCCTTTTCCTTTTCGCACGACATCGGTCACGGACCCGCGGGGAGATTCCTCCATGTGGCGACGGTTCCAAGGTTTTCTCACCCGCTTCTGGGGTCCCGGCCAATTGGCCCGGGAAATCGCCGATCGGAAGCGTGTCGAGGAGGCGCTGCTGGCCTCGCAAGCCGCTTATCAATCGCTGGTAGAAAGCCTGCCGCTGAACGTGTTCCGCAAAGACCTGGACGGTCGGATCATGTCGGCCAATCAGCGGTTCTGCGAGTCGGTGGGCCTCCCGCTGGACGACATTCTGGGCAAGACCGACCTCGATTTGTTCCCTCCCGAGAGCGCCCGCAAATACCGCAACGACGATCGACACGTGATCGAAACCGGCGAGGTATTGGAGGACGTCGAGGAAAATTATGGTTCGGACAACCAGAAACGTTATGTGCATGTGCTCAAAGCGCCGGCGCGCGACGCGAACGGCCGCATCGAAGGCATCCAGGGAATGTTTTGGGACGTGACTCGAGCGCGTCCGCGCCCAGGAGGAGTTTGACCGGCTGTTTTCCGTTTCACTCGACATGATGTGCGTGGCGGGCATCGACGGCTATTTCAAACGTGTCAACCCGGCATTCGAAAAGTCGCTTGGTTATCGTCCCGAAGAAATGCTCGATCACCGATTGCTCGAGTTTGTGCATCCGGAAGATCGCACGGCGGCTGTGCGCACGTTCGAGCAACTGCGCCGCGGCATCGACATGGTGGGGTTCGAAAGTCGCTATCGCTGCAAGGATGGATCGTATCGGTGGCTGGCCTGGACCTGCCCGGCCCCCGGAGATCGAGAGACGCTGCTCTATGCCGTCGCACGCGACACGACCGTTCGCAAGCAAGCGGAGCTGGAGCTGAACAAGGCCAAAGCGGCCGCCGAAGCGGCCAACCAGGCCAAGAGCGACTTTGTGGCCAATATGAGTCATGAGATTCGAACGCCCTTGAACGCAATCATCGGCATGACCGAACTGGTACTGAGCGACCAAATGCCGGGTGAACGGCAAAGAGAATTCCTCAGCATGGTGCTCGAGTCGGGTGAGGCGTTGCTGGACGTAATCAACGACGTACTCGACTTCTCCAAAGTCGAAGCCGGTAAATTGGAACTCGAGCCTGAACCGTTTCGGACTGCGCGACTGCTTGGGAGACGCGATGCGATCGTTGGCCACGCGACTACGGCATGCCGAACTGGAAATGGTCACCGACATTCAGCCTGAAGTTCCCAATGTGTTGATTGGTGACGCGGGACGCCTGCGACAGGTGGTGGTCAATCTGATCGGAAACGCGTTGAAGTTCACCGAACGGGGAGAGATCGTTCTTTCGGTGCACGTGCTCGCCCAGTCGGATCACCGTGTCGAATTGGAGTTCGCCGTTCGTGACACGGGTATCGGCATTCCGCAGGCGAAACTGGCCAGTATTTTTGAGGCCTTCGAGCAAGTCGACTCAACCCTCACCAGACGCTTTGGCGGCACGGGACTGGGACTGGCCATCTGCCGCAAACTCACCGAACTGATGGGTGGGCGAATCTGGGTGGAAAGCCGTGAAGGCGAGGGGAGCGTCTTCCGTTTCACCGGCAGTTTCCCCTATACCATCGGCCTGGACAGTTTGCAGGAAACGATCCCGGTCGAACTACGGGGCGTGCGGGCCATGATCGTGGACGATAACGACACGTCCCGCCGCATCTTGGCCGATATGTTGCAGAGTTGGGAACTCGTTCCCACCGGCGTGTCGCGTGCCCGCGTGGCGCTCGAGACGCTCTGCAATACCGACGGCAGCTCCCCCGATTGCGAACTGCTGCTGGCCGACATCGGTATGCCTGATATGGATGGCTTCACACTGGTGGAGCAACTGAGGGAAGACCCGCGATGGAGCGACTTGCCGGTCGTTCTGTTGAGCTCCACACACGTGCAGAACGAATTCGAACAGTGCGAACGACTGCAGGTGGCAGCTCAAGTTGTCAAACCGGTCAAGCAGTCGGACCTGCTGGACGCGATTACGCGAGCCATCGGTACGCGTCGTTCGCGGCAGGCTGGAAGACCGGAACTCCTGGCAGACGCGGCGGAACCGTTGAATCGCCTGCGGGTCCTGCTGGCCGAGGATAGTCTGATGAATCAGCGACTCGTTTTGGGGCTCCTCGAGCGAGACCATGAGGTGACGGTCGTAGGAGACGGCCAGGCCGCCCTGGAACGGCTCGAGGCCCTCTCATTTGACGTGGTCTTGATGGATGTTCAGATGCCCCGAATGGATGGCTTGGAGGCCACACGAGCGATTCGCGCCGCGGAGCGCAACACCGATCGTCACGTGCCCATTGTTGCCATGACGGCCCATGCGATGAAAGGCGATCGCGAACGCTGCCTGGCCGCCGGCATGGATCATTACGTGTCCAAGCCGATTCGCGCGGCGCGGCTCTTCGAAACGCTTGCCGCCGCCGTGTCGGGCGAGGCACCCGGGCCGAACCGCGTGGCAGATGAGTTGAGCGGCAGCAGTAACGGACAGATCGTGGATTGGAGCGAGGCGTTGCACAGCTGCAACGGAGATCGAGGATTGCTGCGAGATATCGTGGAGGCATTCCTCGACGAGTCGCCACGATTACTCACCACCATTCGTGTGGCCATCGAGAAACAGGATGCCAAGACGCTGCAATGTGCCGCCCACTCGCTGAAGGGCACGACGGGGTACTTCGGCGCGACCCGCGTCTCGGAGATGGCACTGCAACTGGAAACGATGGGCAAGAAACAAGAATTGGCACACGCCCCGACCGCGCTGGCGGACATGGAACGAGAGATGGCCAGACTGACTCCTGTTTTGGTAGATTACATGCGTGGAAAAGTCGGATTGAATCGGTGACCTTGGTGTCACACCCCTTTCTTGCGGAAACAGGTGAGCGGCATGACGAACATAT
Organism: uncultured Planctomycetota bacterium; assembly: GCA_963700575.1. Classification (GTDB taxonomy): domain Bacteria; phylum Planctomycetota; class Planctomycetia; order Pirellulales; family Pirellulaceae; genus JAJRVM01. The sequence continues at coordinate 52,611 of CAVOYC010000032.1, forward strand.
TGGTAGTTGATGACTCGGCAGTCGATCGGAGAATTGTCGGAGGACTTCTCGAACAACGTCCCGACTATAAGGTGGCTTACGCAGAGGACGGAACGGACGCACTGGTGAAAATGGAACGCGGGCGTCCGGACGTGGTGGTCACCGACCTGAACATGCCCCAGAAGAACGGCCTGGAGCTGGTAAGGGCCATGCGGATCCATTTTGGAGCGATTCCCGTCATCTTGATCACGGCCCAGGGAAGCGAGGAATTGGCCGTGCAGGCGCTGGAGCACGGTGCCGCCAGCTATGTTCCCAAAGTGCTGCTCGCCGACAAATTGATTCCCACCGTCGACGATGTGCTGAACGTTGTCAGCGCCAAACGCAGCTATGACAGACTGGTCGGCAGCATCAACCGTACCGAATTCGAATTGACACTGGAGAACGATCCGGCACTGTTCGATCCCTTTGTCGAACTATTCCAGCAGATCGTCCACGGAATGAGACTATGTGACGATACCGACCGCTTCCGCATCGGAATGGCACTCAAAGAAGCCCTCCTCAACGCGCTGTACCGCGGAAATCTCGAGCTGGACTTCGACCAGACGCTGACCGACAGCGATAATGTCTTGGACGCCGCGGAGGTCCCGGGTCTGGAAGCACGGCGGCAACTTCCCGAGTTCGCTGATCGGAGGATTCATGTGACCGTCAAGATCGATTCCGAACGAGCCATTTTTGTTGTCCGTGATGACGGTCGAGGTTTCGACACTCGGAAGCTACCCGCAAGAGGTGACTTGGGATCACTCGATGCGCAATCGGGTCGAGGTATCGTGTTGATGCAAGCCTTCATGGATGAGGTCACGTACAATGATCGAGGAAATGAAGTCACCTTGATTAAACGCCATCAGTGATTGCTGGAGAATGTCGCCAATGTCGCGAGTGCTGATCGTTGACGACTCAGCCGTCGATCGAAGCCGGGTGGGTGGGCTACTGCGGAAAGTCCCCGGACTACAGGTTGAATTTGCGTCTGACGGTCGGGATGCCTGGAAACAGATCGAAAAGAACGCGCCCGACCTGGTGCTGAGCGACATGATCATGCCCGAAATGGACGGCCTGGAACTATTGGCCAAGGTTGTCAGCGAATATCCGCTGGTCCCCGTGATATTGATGACCGGAGGAGGAAGTGAGGAAACGGCCGTGCGCGTGCTGAAGATGGGCGCCGCACACTACGTGCCCAAGAGTGTGCTCTCGACACAGTTGGTTGAGACGGTAGAGAATGTGCTGGAAGCGTCGCGAGAAGCGCAGTGCGATATCCGCCTGATGGATTGCCTGACTCGCAGCGAAGCATCCTTCATGCTCGGCAATGATTTCACCATGATCGGACCGCTGGTTAATTACCTGCACCGCACGCTCCGCGCAGTCGGTTTGTGCGACCAGGCCAATGGTATTCGCGTCTGTGTGGCTTTGGAGGAGGCGATCAACAACGCTCTTTTCCACGGCAACTTGGAAATCAGCTCCCAACTGCGCACCGAGGATTCGGAGGCTTACCAGGAATTGATCCAACAGCGCAGTCGGTCGAACCCGTTTCGCGAACGCAAAATCCATGTGGAAGCCAAATTCACCAAGGGAGACGCCACGTTCATCGTGCGCGACCAGGGCCCGGGCTTCGATCCGGATCAGCTTCCCGACCCGACCGACCCCGAGAACCTGGAAAAGGCCAGTGGACGCGGCTTGCTGCTCATGCGAACCTTCATGGACTCAGTTGAGTTCAATCACACGGGCAACCAGGTGACGATGGTCAAACGGGTCGAGCACTCGAGTGTCCTCCACGAATCCGTATGATGCACCCAACTCGTAGGGAGGACCGTGCAAGCCGTGCTGCGGGCAGGTCTTCACCCGCTGTTTTCCTCTTCGCGTCGGCACAGACTGTGGTGATGCCGTCGATCGGCTCCTGAAGACCCACCCGCACGCTGTGCCCCTTTTCCCTTTCCCGAGTGGACAACCCGGCTTAGAGCCAGCGCACCGGATCCGACTCGGCCGCGCTGGGCCACACGTCAAGGCCAGGGAATTCGCGCGCCAGGACGCCACTGAGCTGCTCGACCGCAAAGCGTTCACTTGCGAAGTGTCCGGGCAGCAAGAGAGCCACACATAATGCTTCAGCCTCGAGGCAGGTGTGCAGATTCGTCTCGCCCACGACCAGCAGCTCACACGCTGCCTGTTTGGCACCACAGAGAAATTCGCCAGCCGCGCCGCAAGCCACCGCCACACGCTCAATCGGCTTGTCCAGATCACCCACGAATTGGACATGCTCGATGGACAGGAACTGCTTGAGCCGGTCGGCAAACTGACCCAAGGAAGCCGCCTTCCGCAACCGGCCCACGCGTCCGGACCCCGTCCCTTCCGGACCCCTCTCATTCGGCACCAACGCCGAAATGCCTTCCAGGCCCAGCCCTTCAGCCAGTCGCTGATTGATGCCCGCGGTAGTCGAGTCGAAGGCGGTATGGGGACTGTAGATCGCCACCTGATGCGTAATCAGTTCCCATAACAACCGGCCCGGTGTGCTGGTGGTCACCAGCCGCGTGATGGCACGAAAGGGAAGCGGATGGTGTGTCACCACCAAATCGGCTTGTCTTCGTACCGCTTCACGAGCGCTTTGCGGAGTGATCGTCAGACACGTCATCACGTGTTGCACGGATGTTTCGGGATCACCCGCCAGCAGTCCCACATTGTCCCAATCTTCGGCGAGCGTGGTTGGGGCGAACTGCTCAAGAAAGTCGCAGATCTCTTGGAGTCGGGGCATGGTCGTCTGCCTTTGTGGTGGAACAGGATAGCTACAGGACCTGCTGAGAAGAGGGAAGAAACGTGAAATGTCGACGTTCGCCGCGTTTCTCCACCAGGTCGCTCGGCCAACACGTTATCGACCTCTCATCAGTCATTTTACTCTGGTGCTCTTGGATCATAGCAAGGGGCTCATCAGGCGGGCCACATTGTCTAACAGTTTCCTGCTGGAAGACCGCTGATTCCACTGCCGTGGATCCAGCTGCCGGGCATCCGCAAGATAGAGCAGCTGCTGCTGCCGCAGCCGGTTGGTCACCTCGTCACCATACAGGAGCATGCTGAGCTCAAAGTTGATTTCAAAAGATCGGATGTCGAAATTACTGGACCCGATCAGCGCAATCGAGTCGTCAACCGTCATCGTTTTGGAATGGAGGAGACCTTTGGTATGCAAATAGAGATTCGCTCCCGCCTCCAGCACGTCATCATAGTAGGCACGTGCCGCCGCCCCCACGATGATCTGATCACATTGCTGAGGCACGATCAAGTCAATCCGCACGCCTCTCCAGACGGCAATCTGAATCGCCTGTAACAGTGGTTCGTCAGGAACAAAGTAAGGCGTCGTAATAATCACGCGGCTGCGAGCACCGTGCAGGGCACTCACGACCAGTCGTTGATAGTTTTCCACAGGAAAAATCGGCCCGCTGGGCAAGGTTTGGGCCGGCACGTCGCCGGTCAGAACCGGATCCACGAAGATGTCCGGTCCGGTCAGGATTTCGTGCGATTCCTGATACCAGTCCGCAACGAAAATCGCCTGCAGTTCAATGGCGATGGGACCGGTCAGCCGCACCATCATGTCATACCAGGCCATATTCTTGCGGCCATAATTGGCATTCACGATGTTCTGCGACCCGGCGTAGGCTGTCAGACCGTCAATCACCGCCAACTTGCGATGATTGCGCATGTCGATACGAGCCATATGGCGGCGAAAGATTCCCACCGGTAACATCGAATAAAGCTGGATGTTCCGGGCTCTCATTTGCAGCGCCAGCGACCGCATCGGCCTGCGGGAGCCGACGTCGTCCACTAACACACGACAGCGAACACCCCGTTTCACCGCGCGTCCCAACGCGTCGATCACGCGCCGGCCCGTCTCGTCATCCCAGAAGATGTAAAACAGCAGGTGCACGTGATTCGTGGCGCTGTCGATATCCGCGATCAAGCGGTCAATGACTTCATCCGTCCGCACCAGGAACGTGGCCTGATTGCCACCCAGAATTGGAAAATGCCCCAGTCGTTCCGCCATCTGAACGGTGGTTTCCAGCATCGGCCCCAGATCGGGACGAACCACATTCGGATGGCCCCGAAACCGTTGCGCCTCGGTCTCGATCTTGGCATACATCTTGGTGGCTTTTTTGCGCCGCGAGCGGGGGAACTGGATCGTCCCGAAGGTCAAAAACAACAGCAACCCGGCCCAGGGCAGAAAGAAGATCAGCAGCAGCCAGGCCATCGCCGCATCAGGCTTCCGACGACTCGTAACCACCGGCAACATGACCAGCCGAATAGTCCACTCGCCGATGACAAATGCGACATACCAGCTCATCACAGGAGCTCCCGGCCGATGCAGCGGACGTGGCGGCCCCAAACGTATCAGCCAGCGCCCTTGCAGTGAGCATCAACCGCCCCGACACCCGCAGCTGCTCCGCGGTACTGCCGGTGAATAAGTCGATGAAGATGACGCGGCAGGTGCCGAATACGATGACGTTGGCACCGATGGAGCATAATACGACGTAGTCGGCGTCGCGGACGCAACATACGACATCCCGGGCGAGGACATCTGCGTAACAGGCCGATAGTAGACGCGCGTCGCCGGTACCGAGGGCGCCCGGGCCGATCCATAGTACGTCGTCGTGGTCGGTACGTAGTATGACGTGGTCCTGGGTACATAGTACCGGGTGGTCGGCGCAACGACATACGTGGTGCCAGGCGGAGCATAATAAGCGGTCCTCCCCGCAGCCGCAGGTACCGCTGCCGAACTGCACGGATCACAAAACGATACCACTGGCGGTGCGCAACAAGCTGAGGGCGTAACCGCGGGACTAGCCGTATACGTGGGAGGCACTTGATACGGTGCCCAAGAAGTCAATACGGGGTTGGAAATGATTTGCACTTGAGCCGAAACGGCCGACAATGCCGCCCAGAATGCCGTTATGGAAATGACTCGAATCATGCGTTTTGCTCCCCACAGACAACCGACTATCCACTCGCTGCAACCGCGGCACAACGACCTCAAAGCCTCGCGTGAGCGACCGAAAAACACGGCGCCTCGAAGCAACCGCTTAACCGCGCATGGCTTCGGCTATGTGTCATGGGCCGTGCCTCCGCCAAAGCGCGATGTAGCTAGTGTTTTGTCACGATCAGGAATCACGGTCGAGCCAAGAAGAACGTGCGACGCACCCCCTTTGAGAACAGCCCTTCACGCCCATTCTTGAAGTGGACAAGACACGAGGCTCACTCGTTAAACCATACGTTTACTGTAACGATCCCCGGCCCGTTTGTCGTCCGTTACCCGCGGAAGAATTGCCTGGCAAGCCCGTTTGCCGCAGGATGATCCGCAAAATGCTGCCGCAACCACGACCTAACCGGTACAATCGACAAAAAAAGAAAACCCCCGCCGCGTTTCACTCCACGCAGCGAGGGCTTCTGTTGAATGGATTTCTGGTTGAATTGAAGAAGTCTGAGACGACAAACAAACTAACAATCCCTGCACGTTTGGAGGATCAGACTCCCTTCTGCTCCTCATGGGCAATTCACCGGTGGATCTAGCATCAACGCCCCTCCGTATGCGAGCCACAAGGTTGTTTCCATGCTGCTGAAAGTTCTAACAGATCTCTCTCAAAATACTCAACACGATTTTCGGAAAAATTTCGTATTTGCGGTCGAGCGCATTGCGGCCACCAAAACGGACGACCCGCCGCAACCCCCACTCACGCGCTGCGGGGCAGTCCAAACGGATCACACGAACGCCGGCCAGCTCTGCGCAACGCACCCGCTACCGGGTGATCGGTGATAGCACAGGCAAGCGCCTTCAGCATGCTGTGAAGTCACCGAACTTTCGGCCTCTTGCGCAGGACTGCGGCTCGTGTTGCATGCCACCGCCAAGTTCGTCGCCCGTCAGCTTTCCGTCCTGATTCTCGTCGCGGCGATCAAAGATTGCGGAGGGACCGAAGCCACCGCCGAATCCGCCCCCCATCTTGCCTTCGGGACTCGCAGGGGCAACATCTCGCTCTTGATCCGGTTCGGACGTCAGGTCGAAATCGTAGGGAGCTCCGCCTTCTACGGCTTCCACGGTCAACTCCGAATTCGTGTTGTACCTGGCCGGAATCGGCTCCTCGCCCCGATCGTCTGCAAGGGTGATCCGGACCGTTTGTTTTCCCTTCACGGTCCCGTTGTATCGATCCGCTAGTTTCAGACTGTATTTCCCCTCGGCGTCGGTCCGTCCTCGCGTTGCCGATGTCCCGTACATTCCACGTATCTCAAAGACTACTCGCGCGTCGGCGAGCGGTTGGCCGTCCAAGGTTATCGTCCCGTAGCCCTCGACCAGACCGAAATCTTTGCCGCTGCTGCAGCCGGCCAACAGCAGCGCCAAAGGTAGCAGGTAGAAACTGATATTCAGACGGCGACAACGAAAAACGGTCATAGTTCAAGTTCCTCCCAATTGCGTTAGAAATTCACTTAGGATCGGCGAAGCAATAACTGGCAGACTTTTTTCTTGCCCTTCACCTTTATCCCCTCCCCCGCTATGCGCTTCGCGGCGGGGGAGAAGAGACAATACGACAGTTATTGCTGCGTCGATCGTTAACACTTAGGAACCGGGGAAAAATAACTTCCAAATTTGCTAGTCCCTCACCCTACCCTCTCCCCAAAGGGGCGAGGGAACTAGGTGAAGTTATTTTTCCCCCGATCCTTAGCCACCGGCTATGCCGGTCATTTGTGAGCGCGAAATAATTCCCCAAGGTTAGCATTGCTTCGGCACCACCGAGGTCACGGATGCCAGGCGTCGAATGTGACACCGGATTCATGTGAATAGCCCGCCCATACCGGAAACCGACACGGCCACCTGCTGCGCGCTTCGGCCGACTCTCTTACGGTACGTGCCCACTGCCCCCAAACTCGCAAGTACTCGGATTGACGCTGCAAGCACACTCTATAACCCAGTCATGTCAATTTGTTTGACCAGGCGGTTCGTCTACGGTTCCGAGCGAAAAGCCGTTCGCGACTGTCAATCAACCATACGGCGACACTACTCCCACTGTCCCAATTCACCAACCCCTGAGCACTCCGCAAATGATTCGATTCTCATCACAGCCGCACGAGCAGCTGCATTCGACCCTAACGTCACTTTCTGTAGGGGAGTTTCATTTTGCCATGTCGGAAATGAAAATGCCATCAACTCGTGGGAGCCCCGCGTTCCAATCTCGATGGTCGACTGAGATAGCTCTACAAGGAGTCCTACGCTGCATTGGTCATTCTCCATTAAACCGTCTCGCGGCTCACCCAGAATGGGCGCTCCCCTCCGTTTGGCTGTCTGCCGATACCGGGTGTCAAACTGGCGAAATTCATGACACAATAGCGAACGCAATCCAGCCACCAACCGGATTCCACCATTGTGCGGTCGGTACGCGGGCTGCCTGGCGTACCGCAGCAGATGTTCATCTTGGAGAAACCACATCATGGCTACCTACCCCATCGTCGTCATACCGGGCGACGGAATTGGTCCCGAAGTCACCTCGGCAGTGCAGCGCATTTTGCAGGCTGCCAAGGCGCCGGTCGAGTGGATGGAACGTCATGCCGGGATCACGGCTCTGGAAGCCCAGGGGGACGTGCTTCCCAGCGAGACGGTCGAATTGATACGGCAGGTCGGATGCGCCCTCAAAGGGCCCTGCACCACACCCGTCGGCGAAGGCTTCACCTCGGTGAATGTGCAGCTGCGCAAGCGGCTGAATCTCTACGCCGCGGTTCGTCCCGTGCGCAACCTCCATGGCGTGAAGACTCGGTATGACGACGTTGACCTGATCATCATACGCGAGAATACGGAGGGGCTTTATAGCGGCGTGGAGAACCAGGTCACCGATGACGTGGTGATGAGCATGAAAGTTGCCACCCAGACGGCTTGTACGCGCATTGCACGCTGGGCTTTTCGTTTCGCCACTCGGCGGCGACTGCCCAAGATTACGGTGTTCCACAAAGCCAATATCATGAAATTGACCGACGGTCTATTCCTGAAATGTGCCCGCAAGATACATGAGCAAGAATACCCGAATATCGATTATCAGGAGCTGATCGTGGACGCCGGTTGTATGCGGCTTGTGCAGGACCCCAGGAAGTTCAATATCCTGTTACTCGAGAATCTCTACGGGGATGTGGTCAGCGATCTCTGTGCCGGACTCGTGGGCGGTTTAGGAGTCGTTCCGGGTGCGAACTTCGGTGATGATCAGGCCGTGTTCGAGGCCGTTCACGGTTCGGCTCCCGACATTGCCGGCCAGGGACTTGCCAACCCGCTGGCACTGTTGATGTCTGCCGTGATGATGTTGAACCACTTGGCGGAGAAGAGGGCCGACAGCCAGTGTCGCGCAACGGCCGAGAGCATCAAGCAAGCCTACGACATGGCTTTGAAGCACGGAGCCAAAACACGCGATCTGGGAGGTGATCTGGGCACCGACGCATTTACCGACGCGATCATCGAGCGACTGGGAAAGAACGCCGGTTAATTACCCCGCGAATGGTGGGGGTATTGAATGAATCGACCGTCCGCTACACTACCGGAACTCACCCTGGCGTCGAGCTGATTCCTACCCGATCGGCCCCAGACGCTCATGCCGCATCTTCACACAATAAGGGAAAAAACATGAAACGTCTCTGGCTCAGCCTTCTTCTTGCCTCGCTCGTCACCGCGCCACTCGCCGCGCAAACCGGCACCTTCCCACCGGCCGCTCAGCCCCCCAAAACGCTCAAGGATCAAGCGAGTTACAGCATTGGCCTAAACATTGCACAGAGCCTGAAGCGAGACGGGCTGGACGACTCGAACATCAATCCGGCCATGCTCGCTCGGGGCATCGTCGATGCGTTGACGAATGCCAAGCCGGCGTTGACCGACGAACAGATCCGAACCGCGATGACCGAATTTCAGAAGATCATGCAAGAGAGCCGCGTCCAGCAAGCGGGTAAGTCGCAGCAGGAAGGTACCACCTACCTGGCCGAGAATGCGAAGAAGCCGGACGTGCAAGTACTGCCCAGCGGCCTGCAGTACAAGGTACTCAAGGCCGGCACCGGCCCCAGTCCCAAAGCATCCGACACGGTCAAGACGCATTACCACGGAACGTTTATCAATGGCAAAGTGTTTGACAGCTCGGTCGATCGTGGCGAGCCGATTGAGTTTCCCGTTAACGGTGTGATCAAGGGCTGGACGGAAGCGCTGCAATTGATGAAGGTGGGCGACAAATGGCAGCTGGTCATCCCCTCAGACTTGGCGTATGGGCCGGACGGCCAAGGCCCCATTCCTCCCCATTCGGTGCTCGTCTTCGAAGTGGAACTGCTGGGGATCAAGTAGGATCTCTCTTCCTTGAGGTTGCCTTTGGCCACCGCCAAAGAGCAAGGAGAGTTTCAAGTCGATTGACTGGCCGAAGGCCTTTTTTCACCCTAGCCTGGGGCATCGCCCTCGTTGTTTTACACAATTCTGATTTCCACTGGGCTCGTCCCAGCGGGATCACAACTGGTTGGCTACCTATCACCCTCACAATTCCTGTGCTCTCCGCCGGGCTTGTCCCGGCGGAAGCGGCGACTTTCACGCGACAGCACCGGCGACAGTCGTTACTTCCCCCGGGACAAGCCCGGCGGAGAGCAGAAATGAGTGATGTTAGAGATGATGCTCATGGTACGAGTGTAGCTCGTCAGTTGTCGCTCCCACTGGGACAAGCCCAGCGGAAGCGAGGCGCAGCAGATGTGTGCAACAACGAGGGCATCGCCCCAGGAAACAAGAGCGCCGCGGCCCGCCGTTTGGCCGAAGGCCAAATTCAAGCCATGTTGCGGGACCATGCGAATATGGCTTTTGGCCAGACAATACGCCGAATACAGTGCGCTGCCCCCAGGCTACGGTGAGGTTCGCCTTCGGCGAAGCACAATTGGACTTCAAAACACGCCATACCAAAACTCTCGCTTTGGGTCACGATATCGACAGACGGCAAGGCGCGTGGGGGGGCTGGCGCGACTTAGGAACCGGGGAAAAATAACTTCCAGATTTGCTAGTCCCTCACCCTACCCTCTCCCCAAAGGGGCGAGGGAACTAGGTGAAGTTATTCTTCCCCCGATCCTTAGGGTGCGTCCATGAAGCTGGAGCTCCACCGCGTCCTTTTCTGTTCCCACAACTTGGGCGCATCCTGCACGCCAAAGCATCAACCACCAGATCTCACCCCATTACCATCCCTCACCCACGATGTCACCACGGGCTCGCGTACACAGGTTGAGATAAATATCGCGATCAATCGTTTCCACGATCAAGTGCACCGAACCGTCACCTAGCAGGAAGTGCGTCCCCGAGGGGTGCAGACTACTGAAGTTGTGGATGTAGTGCTCCGGAGTCTCTTCCGAGTTCGGCGGGAACTGCCCAACACCCACCACGCGCCGGTCCATGCTCCGAATGCGACACGGCACCCACCCAGGTGGCAAACGTCAGCTTGGACGATCGTTCACCGACGATCAGCGTCTGACTTAGTCCGTCCTTGATGTCGGCCAGGCGAATACCGCGATTCAGAAAGAACGTTCCGTCTCCCCGGCAGGGACCATGTTCACACACATCATGCAGGTCGGTCGTCCCAAACACACCCACGTAGTTGGCGGTCGGCATTTTTAAGGGGAAATACTGCTCGTCCGCATCCTGCGTCTCACCCGCGGCATGATGATCATGACCATCCCAGTGCTCCAACAGGAACGTCGTATCTCCAATATCCGTGGGACAACGAAAGGTAGGCAGATACGTGGCACGCCCTTCGGCATTTACCGGATGCGTGATCGGCAACTCGAACCGTAGCCGCCCCTCAAACAGGTTCCTCTGTTCCATGTAGGGAAGAATCGAGGCACACCATCCCCAGCCTGGCTCACCGAGCCAGTTGGGCTGTCCCGTTGCCATGTCATAACCGTGCCATCCGGCGGGAAACCGACGGTACGCGTCGTGATAGACGTGCACGCCAACCCGATTTGCTTCAAGTTGTTGCTACACGACATACGACGAGCGGCCTCGCGGGCCGCTTGCACGGCCGGCAGTAACAGCGCCACCAGCACGCCGATAATCGCAATCACAACCAGCAATTCTACTAACGTAAAACCCCGACGTTTTTTCATCGTTGGCTCACTCCAAAGAAGTGACTAGCTCCCAAACAGAGTCGCACTCTTGTCTGGCCGCAAATCCCACCGGCAGGAAACCCGGCGGGCACTGCGCAAGCTCTTGTAATTGGAAAGAAAAGTCAGGCCAAGTACTCCGTCGCACGGCGACAAACCGTGTGGCGCGGCAGAAACGATGCAGCGCAGCGACAAACACACGCCCTAACACCCGACGAATTCAGTTAGACTTTGGAGGAGCGCGACTGTCTGGAGTCAACCGAGGCTGAGCGACTCGACGCAGAGGCACGTCCGGCAAGAGTCGCTCGGGACAGTCCGTCGAGAAGGTCGTGACGACGGGCAAGAACTCCGCGGACTTCTTCGTCAGCTGAAATCGGCAGAGATTACAGTCGTCACTCCGATGCTCGGGGGCTGGTAAATGCTCGTCATCGCAACACCATGAAGTTGACTCGGCCGACCGACCGATGGCTTGGCGTGTGTCACGATCCTGATCTGCCGCACAGTGCGTGAGGCCATGGGCGGTCGCGACATGGGACGAGTCGAAACGATACGCACTGTCACGCGCCACGTGCAGCCACGCACCGATGCAGGCGAGCAGATAACTCGCCAACAGCACCGCCGCCGTGTACCGCCGCCCGTTGGTCCGCATCAACCTGACTCTCCAGCGTTTGCACGTCCCGGACACGCTCGAGCGCGGGATTCAATGACCGCGTGGTCCGCTCACTCGACCGCGGAAGGCGGACTCTCGACGTGCTCCGTGACGGGCGACAGAGACGTCACCCGCCACATCCATCCTATTTGTCCCCACACCACGCCGTCAAGGTCGAAAGGACCGGCACCTAGTTTTCCTCCCCCATCAATTTCCGGATCGTCGGCTCCATAGCCTGAGCCCAGATTTCATAACCTTTGGGATTGGGGTGCAGCAAATCGGGCATCAGTGACTCGGGGAGCGTGCCATCCTGGTCCAGGAACTTGTCGCTGATATCCAGGAAGAATACGCGTTTTCCGTCCGCGAATCCCTTGATGAGCTCGTTGGCGGCCTCGTTGTTCTTCCGCTGCTCGTCATCGGCATTGGGACCGCGGGGGAAGATGGCCAGCACCAGGCACTTCGTGTCGGGCGTGCGCTGCTCTAACTCGCTCAGGATGGCCTTCACACCGGCCGCAATGTGCGCTGGCTGATCCATACGATGTCCCGTGTTGTTTGTGCCAATCATGATCACGGCCAGCTTGGGAGCAATGCCATCCACTTCACCGTGTTGCAGACGCCAGATCACCTGCTCGGTCCGATCCCCGCTGAAGCCGATATTCAGCGCATGGCGTTTGGCATAATACTTGTTCCAGGTCTCTTTCCCTCCCCCTTCCCAGCCGTGCGTAATCGAATCGCCGATCATCAACAGATCGACTCGCTCGAGCGAGTCTTTTTCCTTCAACTTCGCTTCATGGCGGTCGTTCCACCATGCCTTGGCCCAATCGGCGGTCTGCACCTCAGGCTGCAGAGCCTTGATATTGTCTGGCGCCCGTTGTGCCACCAGCCGGGGGCGCGGAGAAGGAGAACATGAGCAGCAGAATGGCCAAACCTGTCACGCGCAGTTTCATGGATGCTCCTTTCGCGATGCGATCGTTGCAGACTTGTTGCCTCGCCGGGACATGCGACCCGCGACACTGTCGAACGTGCTCCATCATACCACAGGCCGGCCCCGCCTGCTGGCCGGCCGACACAGCCCGAAAGACACGCCTCGGCACACAGAGCTGCTCCCACAATCGAAACGGTACCGAACTGGCCGCCGATCGTAGCGATGGCTTCCAGTCGCCGACAGCGCCTGAAGCTCCTCACTGGCTCCCCATCGGCCGGAAGCCACCGTTACCGATGGGCAGAGTCGTTCTGAGCGACAGGGCCACGTGGATTGGTTACAATCCTCGTTGACGCATTGCTCGACGCGGGCCCGACAAAGTCTCGCCGGCGTGTTCCATTTTTGCACTCACAACGACTCGACTGGGGAGGAATCATCACCATGACCAGGTTCAATCGCCGCCAGTTCCTCAAGCGTTCTCGCGATCTCGGTCTCGGCACGGCCGCTTTCACCATCCTGACTGACGCGCGCTCGGCGCGTGCCACGCCCGCCAACGATAAGATCGTGTTAGCTGCCGTGGGATGTGGTGGTCGCAGCGGCGGACTGATCGAAGGGTTTCTGGCACGTGATGACTGCCAATACGCGTACGCCTGCGATCCGGACACGGTGCGTGCCCAGTCGAAAGCCCAACGCATCGAACAGTTGCAGGGGAAAGCGCCGCAGATTGTGGCGGACTTTCGAACAGCCCTGGAAGACAAGTCCTTGGATGCGATTGTCTCGGCCACACCCGATCACTGGCACGCGTTGTCCACCGTCTGGGCCTGCCAGGCCGAGAAAGATGTGTACGTCGAGAAGCCACCCACGCACGACTGCTGGGAAGGACAGCAGATGCTCAAAGCAGCGCGCAAATATGAGCGGATCGTGCAGTGTGGATTCCAGAATCGCAGCGCGCCGTACAACGTGGCGGCGAAAAAATACCTGGAAGAAGGCAAGCTGGGAACGATTCACCTCTGCCGCATCTACAATCAGAAGCCCCCCTGGGGCATGTGCCCCAAGGTGCCGGACAGCGATCCCCCTTCGAATTTCAATTGGGATGTCTGGAACGGTCCGGCCCCGGAACATCGCTACAACAAGAGCATGCACCAGTGCTGGCATCACCTGTGGCGTTACAGTGGGGGCGATATCGCGAATGATGCCAGTCATCAGATTGACCTCGCTCGATGGCTGTTGGGAATCGAACTTCCCAAAACGGTCTATTCGACCGGCGGGCGTTACGCAACCGATCCACAAACGCTGGCGGCCGAGACGCCCGATACGCAAATCGCCTTGTACGACTATGACAATCTGCTGGTCAGCTTCGAGTTGACACTGTTTGGAACGTACATGCTGAAGACCGATCCCGTCGTGCGCGAGAATGACATGTTCCCCTACTGGATGCAAAACTCGACACGCATCGAAATCTTTGGCACCGAGGGGATGATGGTCATCGGGCGCCACGGCGGTGGATGGCAAGTGTTTGTGCGTCCCCAGGATCGGCAACCGGTCGCCAAGGATCAAATGTATGGACGGTTCCCGGATCCCGAACACAAGGAGAATTTCGTACAGTCGATCCGCACACGACAACTCCCCTCGGCCGACGTCGAGCAGGGACATTTGAGCTGTCTGCTGATCCATTACGCCAATATCAGCTATCGGCTGGGTGGCCAGAAACTTGCGATCGACGCCAGCACGCAACAGATCCATGACAACTCGGACGCCATGAAACTGTTCCGACGTAGTTACCGAAGGCCGTGGATTATTGAAGACGAGGTGTGAGCGTCCACAACGTAACCTGTTGACCCTTTGTCCAACCATCGATGCGCACCGCCTCATGGCGTTAGCGAAAGAGCCTGTTGAGCTACGCAGGCCCTCGCCCCGCATCGTGTTCACCCGTGGTGCAAGCCAACGTGGTATCACACATCTGCTGCACACGCTTCCACTGGGCTTGTCCCAGTGGGAGCGACAACTGACGAGCTACATCCAGTATCATATATGTCATCTCTATCTTCACTGTTTCCTGCTCTCCGCTGGGCTTGTCCCAGGGGAAGCGGCGACTCTCACGCTACATCAGCGGCGACAGTCGTTACTCCCACCGGGACAAGACCGGCGAAGAGCAGGAGATTTGTGTGGGTGACATGTGGCCAATCCGTTGCGATCTCACTGGAACGAACCCCGTGGAAACCAGACTTGTGTGTCACAACGAGGGTCAAGCCACGGGAGTCCAGAAATTTCACTCACTCCATGTCCTCCGCCTGAAAGACACCCATGAATCACCTCCATCTTGCGTCTCGCCTGCTGCTGATAATCGTGGTGCTCTGGATCGCCCCGGAGAGCTTGGCCAAAGACCCAGCCCCGCTGCCGAGCACCACCCCCTGGGATGTCCAAGTATTGAGTCAGCCGCCGTCTATGAAGTGGATCCACGACAAAGGTCCGGTGGCGCTCGCTCTTCTACGAGGGCGAACCCTATCAAGGCCACACCACGCGCGTGTTCGCCTACTATGCTTCACCCGGTACACTCGGCACCGAAACCCGTGAGACCAAGTTTCCCGGGATCGTGCTCGTACATGGTGGAGGAGGGCAGGCGTTCGCGCGGTGGGCCGAAATCTGGGCTCAGCACGGCTATGCCGCCATCGCCATGGATCTGGCCGGCTGCGGCGAAGATCGGCAGCGTCTGCCCGATGGAGGGCCTGACCAGAGCGATCAGACCAAGTTTCATGCCATCGACGGTCCCATCCAGGATCAGTGGTCCTATCACGCCGTGGCAGATGTGATTCTGGCCCACTCGCTGCTGTTGAGCTTCGACGACGTGGACCAAGACCGTACGGCCGTGACCGGCATCAGCTGGGGAGGATATCTGACCTGCATCGTCGCCGGGTTGGACCAACGATTCAAAGTGGCGATGCCCGTCTACGGGTGCGGTTTCCTGCACGAGAACAGCGCGTGGGTGGCTTCGCAGTTCGACAGCATGCAACCTGAACAAGTGGCCAAATGGGTTTCGCTGTGGGATCCGTCTCGCTACATCGGCTCGGCCACGATGCCCGTGGTGTTCCTCAATGGAACCAATGATTTCGCGTATCCCCTGGACAGCTACGCAAAAACCTGCCGGCTCGTCACCGGCGAAAAGAACTACAGCATCCAGCTGCAGATGAAACACGGGCACATTTTTGATTTTCCCGAGTTTTTTGTCTTCATCGACCAGTACCTCAAGCACGGCACTCCCATGCCGCACATCGCCCCACCGGAAATCGCCGGAGGCCGACTCACAGCACCGGTCCAGAGCGTGACGCCCCTTGTGTCAGCCCGGTTGCACTTCACTACCGGCCCGCACGCCGAGAATCCCAATCGGGCCTGGATCAGTAAAGAACTGGCGTTCCAAGACAACGTGATCGTCGGCGATGCGCCGCCCCTCGATGCAACCGCCTGGTACGTGGATGTGACCGACGACCGCAAAGTGCTCGCCAGTAGCGAAGTGATGGTGCCGGGCGTGATCGTGCCGGAACAGCCGTGAATCAGACAACGTCCATGATGCTCTTGGCACGGTCGAATCCACCCAGATTATGGACTTGCTCAAAGCCGTTCTGCGTAGCATCTGCAGTGCCATGTTGCTGCGCATGCCACTCTTGCAGTGCAGCAGCAACGTTCCGGCAGGAACTTGACTCAAGTTGCCCGGCAGACTCTCCAACGGCATGTTCACCGCGCAAGGCAAGTGCTTCTCGGCATATTCCTGGGGAGTTCGCACGTCGATGACGGTCGCACCGGCCTGCAGTAACTGACGCGCCTGTTGCGGCTCAATCGGACGGCTCCAGCTGCCAAGCATGCGAGCAAATCCTTCGTACATCCAGGATAAGGCACAGAAATGCGTGGTGATGACAATGGCCTGTAACACCAGCAGACAGCCGCCCACCACGTACGCAGCCAGCGGCATGTCCAGCAGCAGCAGGCTGCCGGCCAGGATGTTCATCAGCCCGGCCGAGAGGCATGCCAAGCGACGCTGAACGGGGTTGGGCGGGAGCTTGACAGCCCCGAATATCGGACGGACCAGGTAGTTGTAGATCATGTCCATCGGATGTGAGGCAGGGAAGAAGAAAGCCCAGATACCCAGCCCCGCGACAGAAAACAAAATCCACGCCTGCTGGGTCACCAGACCGTAGAGCGCGATCAGGGCGCAGACGAAGGGAGTGAATCGCAATCCCCACTCCATCTCGGTCAACTGCTGACGTGAATACTGTGTGTATCCCTGTTGGACCAGACTGCGTTGTTGAAACGAAAGCTTGCTCTCTTGCGCCATTTTCTACTTCTCCTGACCATTGGGTCCCACACCACATGCGGATGCTCCTTTCCGGTTCCAGCCCCGGTTCTGGTCGAGCCCCGGCACCGCCGCATCAAACACCGCGATACGTTATTATTGATATATCGAAATATATCGACATGTCAATACTAAAATCTTGAAAGTTGTGATGACGAGGCACAAGCACGTTCTTGCGAGGGGTAAAGAATAACTCTTTTAGGGCGTACTTTCCGTGGGGCTTATCCAAGGTGGGGTAGGGGTATTAGCCTCGTGCTTCAGCACGAGGTTGTGGAGCCAATGGTACTCGTGATGAGCCCCGCTTGGCGGGGCTTCTCGCTGCCGGGCTTGAGCCACGCCGTGTTGCACCGTATTACCACGATACGCAGCACAAGAACACCGCGCGTCGCTACGAACAGCCGACATGCAGCTATGGACGGAGCAACTGAAAAACTGCCGATTACTCCCTGGTCAACGACCTTGGAAATCTGCAAAAGCTCAGACGTTCGATGTTCTCTTCCCCCTCACAAACAGACTCCCGAAACGCGACGACGCCGAACCCGCACTCGACGCTACTCGACGCGTCAGGGCGAAGAACCCTGTTGCACTGTCACTCCGGCTGGGGCCTCAATCTGAGAGTGGACCGTGCCATCGGGTTTTCGCTCGTGGCGAACACGAATCGGCCCCAGCGGCGTGGGGTACGTGCCCTCGGCCCACTCCAGGTCGCCGAGTTGCGGTGCGATGCGGACACGTTTGAATCCCGGCTCAAGCGGCTTAACGCCCAACACGTTCTGGCTGAGCCAGGCGGTCGGGCCGCTGGCCCACCCGTGGCAGAAACTGTGGCGAAAGCCTTCGTAGCAATACGCGCCGAAATCGCCGTGGATGTCCTTCTTACCGGGCGGCACCAGTTCGTCGATCCGGGCGGCATTGTCGATCCACTCGAGGTTGAAATCTTCCCAGAACGTGGTGGCGCCCAGGTCGAGCATGGCACCCCAGTAGGTGCGGATGAAATCGAGCGCCGTGGCGGCATCGCCTGATTTGGCGAGTGCTTGCAGGACGTAGAAACCGTAGAACGTGGAAACATCTTTCGGTCCGCCGATCTTGAGCACCTGGTCGGAGGTTTTTCGGGCGTCCAACATGCCGGCCAGCGACAGCAGGGCCGCGCCGGATTTGGACTTGTTCACGTCGGGTACTACGTTTCGCCCGCGGGACGCCGCGTCGGCGCAGAGTTTCGCGGTTTCGGCATCGCCCAACTCCGTCATCAAGCGAGCACCGCTTTCGAGTGTCATGACCAGCAAGCCCTGGAGTCCGGCCGTGACACCTTGCTGATTCGGCGAGCTGGGCCAGTCCAGAAAACGCATGCCGTCGATCCGCTCTTTGCCATCCGGTCCGATCAGGTTGGCGAGGCGCCGGAGCAGTGCGGTGAGATAGCTCTGCTGTGCCGCGAGGTACTCGCGATTGCCATGGTGCATCCACATCTCTTCGTGGATCAGTACCCACCACATCGAATAGCTGGAAATTCCGTTCATCCACTCGGTCACCGGCGTGACCTCGCGCGTCAGGTCGAGCGACCGCGGCACGACGTCATTGAAGCCGAACACGGCGTTGATGGTGCTGACCTCGGGATGCATGTCGCCGATCCACACCAGGCGGTCGCGTTTGATGCCGTCCCACAGATAGTCCTGCATGTTGAGGTGGACGGTATAGGCACCGACCTGCCAGATACGATTGAGTCGCTCGTCGTTGCACTGGAACGAACCGACGTACGGAATATCCCGGATCTGCAACACCGCGCGCACCTGGCTCAGCCGGGCCGGATGCTGTGGGTCAACCGCGTCGACGCGCACGAACCGAAACCCGCTCGGTCCGACCGTGATCTTCCCCAGCCAGGGCAGGGTGACGATCTGATCGCGTATGGCATGGTCATTCTGCGCGTTTTGCTTTCCGCCCAGTTCCGCCATGGTTTCGGCCGCCGATTCGCCAAATCGCACGCGTACCCGGACCGGTTCTTTATTGGGCGTCATCGGCGTGAACAGCTCCACATAACCCTGCAGTTCGCAGCCAAAGTCCAACAGGACACCGGCAGACGCATCGGATGCGGCCGTCAACACGCAGGGCGGCTGCGGCTCTTTCAGCACCGTTTGTCCCGCATGCGGCTCGAGCAGCGAATCGGCATGCGTCACCCCGCTGTCGCTGTGCCAGAGGATCCGCGTGGGTGCCACAAAGAATGACGAGAGCGGTGAGCGCTCGGCACGCTCCAAGCCCGGCGGCGCGGCCTGGCTGGGCAGGGTGAACAGAGAAAACACGACCATTACAAACACGCTGGCACACTTCATGATTCGGACTCTCGTGATAACGGATAGCGGTGGGGACAAACAGGCGACCGTTTGACAGCTCGCCGGGCTTACTGGATGCGTCGCACTGCGAACGACGTGGTGGAGTAACAGCTGGCGATACCTCTCAAACCACGTTTATACGCTGCCTAGTGGTATTCCACCAGCACCTGCCGGCGGCATTGGCTGTGCTGGGTGGCACTCGGCCAGTGCAGCGGCGCCTGGCACGGAGATCCACAAGGCTCTGCCGCCCACCTGCGTGAATCATTCGGCGTGTACTATGGAGTCGTTTCGAACACCCGCGGACGG
Organism: uncultured Planctomycetota bacterium; assembly: GCA_963700575.1. Classification (GTDB taxonomy): domain Bacteria; phylum Planctomycetota; class Planctomycetia; order Pirellulales; family Pirellulaceae; genus JAJRVM01. Next base: position 72,293 of record CAVOYC010000032.1, read on the forward strand.
ATGCTGTCGCGAAGCGTATTAGCCCCGTGCTTCAGCACGGGGTCCGCGAGTTGGTTCGTACCGGTAGTCCCGCTGCACGGGGCTGCTCGCTCACGTGGGCTGGAGGTCATCGTCCACGCCACGGGATTCAAGCTGGCGGCCGGTGACTCGTTGTTGGCCATATTGACTCACCGGCCCATTCTTCCGCTGCCTGTCATGGCGGTGGTGGCCTTTGGGCTGAGGGAGGTATCGCGCCTCAGGCCGCAAGGCCGCCATACCAACAAATAAGGCCGACGTCCGTTTTCGCGTGCGACGGACCTGGAGGTGCGTCGTACTACAGCGTGCGTATTACTGATTGAGATCTCTGCACGCGAATATCACTCGGCACGCGTAATCCACGGAGGGGCAAGAGGCTTCACCAATCCGTGCCGGGTATGTCTCCGCGGTCAATCGTGCCGAGCGCCCGCAGTGTGCGCAGACTAATACTGTTCCGGATGAATTTGACAGAGCCGTCGCCAAACAGGCAGTTCAAACCTCCCTGATGGTAGGAACCGATGCGGAATTCAGGGTCCGAATTCTGGGGCGTGATGGGCTCCCTTTGTTTGGGCTGCAGATACATATCCCGATGCGTATCGAGCGAGCGGGGTCCGCTGAATGGCCAGGAGGTTTGCCAGTATTTTCTATTGTGCCAACCGCCCACCGGCGACCGGCCGCCCTTTTCGACCACGAAGATGGTGTTCGACGTCCCGTCCAGGATATTCCCGCGCGTCGCGCACCGTCCAGTAATCTACCCGGCAACCATTCGGGAGCACTCCGAAGAACTCCGCCAAAACCATCGTGCATTGTCAGGACGTTATTGCGCGCCGGATCGCAGGGGCCCTCGGGAGTACCCTCCAAAGGGCAGTTGGCGGAAATCGCCTGGCCGACGCTCACCGCATAGCTTGTCCCGCCGGTAGACCCGTCAGCAAGACACTGGAAGATTTTCAGAGGCAAGTCTTCTGGAAGGGGCCTGCCATCTGGAATTGCCCTGCTTATTTCCCTATAGAGGTTCTCCTGTTCTACGTAGGGGAGAATAAGCGTAAAGAAGCTCTCGTAGCGAAGACGATCAGTCCCTTCGGATACTACCTCGCGAAAAAGGACCGGTCTGAGATCCGAGGTATTACGGTGATTCGGCATCACGACACCCGGAAAGTGTCGGTACGTATCGTGAAAGTTGTGGACTCCTAAGCCGATTTGTCTTAGGTTGTTTTGGCATTCTATTCGGTTGGCTGCTTCCCTCACTTTCTGGACGGCCGGAAGCAACAGGCCAATCAGGACGGCAACAATGGCGATCGTTACCAACAGCTCGATCAGAGTAAATCCGCCATGGCATAACGGCGAGCCTGCGTCTGCTGGTGGAAAAAGAATATGTCTTACTCATTTGATATCTCCCAAGAGAAACACACTCGACGCGGACTCAGTGGCACAATAGAATCGGTTTCCTAACACGAGACCAGCTCGAGGCGCCAGCCAGGGAAGCGCCGCTGTCACGGCACCTGGCTGGCACATCGCAGCTCGTGAACCTGGCGCACAACCAACGTGGATCCGCTGTTCGTCGACAATCTAAACTTCCAAAGCAGCAGGTTCGCAAACCGGGCAAGCCGGACGGACTATCACGTCCTTCCCGACGAACCCGGAGGTCTCTCGCGCAACTTGTGCACTGTCAAGAGTGTGAACAGCTCCATCGGCTTCGACGAAGCACGGCGAAACGACCCTTGCACAACGTCTCACCAATCGTTGCCGGATGTCCTTTCGCCACCGCAGATTGTGCTAAGCGACCGCAAGGTTCTTAATTTGATATCGTTGCTGAGGAAATGAACCGCCCCGTCAGCAAACAGGAAGTTCGCACCCTTAAAATGGGCCGAACCGATACGGAATTCACCGTCCGTATCCGCTGATGTAATGATTTTCCGCGGCGCGAGACCCTGGTACGTGTCCCGATACGTATCGATCGAGTTGCGTCCGCCATACGGCCAAGATTTCTCCCCAGTTAGGACCGTTGTGCAGTCCTCCATCGCGCAACCGGCCGCCTTTCTCACAGAGCATCATCGTGTTTGACAACCCGTCGCCGATGTCTCCTTGCTTGCGTAGATCATCCAGTGGAGGACTCTGTCCAGGCTCTGGCGCTTGCTGCCGCACCCCACCAAAACCATCATGGAGCGTAAAGAAGTCCTGCTGTTCCGGATCACACGGGCCCTGCGGTGTACCCTCCAACGGACAGTTGGCGGAAATGGCCTGACCGACGACTACAGCATAATCGGTACCGAATGTGGTCCCCGCCGCCGGGCACTGATACAACTTGATGGCTTTGTTACTGGGAGGTGGCCACATCTGGGCGATGTTGCCTTGTTCCAGATACGGAAGTAGCACGTGAAACAAGTTCTGATTGCCAGCGAACCCTTTCTCTGGAGGTAACCGACGGTAAAAGACGGGTTGTTCGAACTCATCGTTGTAATGATTGGGAATCGTGACACCTGGGTAGTTGCCGTATCGGTCGTGATAATCCTGGACTGCATTGCCCACTTGCGTGAGGTTGGCTTGACACTGCATTTTTGCCGCGGCGGCGCGTACTTTCTGTACGGCAGGCAGGAGCAGTCCAATCAATATCGCAATGATCGCGATGACCACCAACAGTTCGATCAGTGTGAAGCCGCTGCGGCGCGACAATGACCACGCTCGATGCCTCTCCCTAGGGATGCTCTGGGGTTGTGTGAAAAACCTGCGGAAACGTGTGCGTACTCTCATGGCAAACTCCTTTGGTCTGCTGACGGTCCGCGCGGTACAATAAAAAAGCCTTCGCTCGCGCCGCGCGGACCGTGCCTCGCGGGCTTCAGGCACCAGGCCGGTGAGTTGTGCTTGGCAGTACGGGCTCACCGGCCGTTTTTCTTTGTGTCACGTTCAGGCGACCGATTCCGTTTCTCTGCGGAACGCGGATCGCCCCCCATCTAGCGGGTGTAGTCAGGGATGATTACTCGTCATGGCCGTATCCGACATGCTCTCCGCCTCGCGGCGCAGGATGTCTCCCACCAGCCGCCAACTCCACACAGGCAGCTCGCCCCGGGACCATTGCCGGTGGGAGGCAATCTCGTCCCTCGCGGCAGCGGCCTTGCTCAGCCAACTGGCCGCTTCTCGCTCATTTCCCGGTTGGCGATGAGCTATCGCCAGTAAGTAACTCAGCGGTATCGTGCTCCCCAGAGGGACCGACTCGGACTTCCCCACGAGCCGTTGGGCCTCTTGCAGGTGAGTTAAGGCCTCCTCTACATCCCCGGTGCGAAAGAGCACAGCACCGAGTGTGCATCGGCACAGGGGGTCATCCGGCCGGCCTTCCACGGCCTGATTGGCCAGGGCCAGCAGTTGATCCCCATCGCCGGATCCTTGTTGCAGAGTGCACGTGCGCGCCACTGAGCTCGGCGCAGCCAGGGTCTTCCGTCCTGCCGAATTGCTGCAGCATCCGGGCGCACGTCGCGCGATAGCCCTCCTGGTCCGCCTGGGCCAGTTGCACCAAGGCCAACAGGTGCCAAGAGTCGACCGAGAGCGCGTCCAGCTCGACGGCTTGGGCAAATGCCACCTGTGCGCGGTCCCACTGCGCTGTTTCGCCATAGAGTTCTCCCACTAGTGCCAAATGCGTGGCGGCCTGGTCTGGTGGGCATAGCTCGATGCTCCGTTGCACGTCGGCACAGCCTTCTTCGCGCTGCTTCAACGCCATTCGCGCCTGCCCGCGAGAATAGAGGCAGACATGGTCGTTAGGGTCGAATTGGAGAGCCAGTTCATAGTCGGCGAGCGCCTTATCCCATGCGCGGAGCAGTAGTGGGCGAATCCACGGTAGCGGTACGGCGTATTTGTGTCGGGTTGCTGGTTAATCCATTGATCACAGAACTCGATCGCCGCCGCGTAATCTTCCGCCGCGCAATACGCCTTCACGATCGCGTCGCGAACATACGCTTCGTCCGGGTCCAGCTCAAAGGCTTGGAGATACTTCTGCAAGGCCTCCTGGTGCAGGTTCTGACAGGTGAAGATCCTGCCTTGCAGCATTAAGAAGGCCGCTTCCTTTGGACCAAGCTGGACCGCCCTGCTCGCATCGGCCAGCGCCTGGGAGTATCGCCCCAGTCTTAAGTGGGAAAGCGATAGGTGGTAGTACAACCAACCGTCGGATCCGCTGTAATTCAGTGCCCTGGTGAAGTCGGCGACCGCTTGTTGGTATCGGCGGAGCTCGGCATTGGCCAGACCGCGACTGTAGTAGACCGCCTCGTACTTGGGGTTCAGTTCCAGCGCCTTGTCGTAGTCGGCCAGCGCCTTGGCTGGCTGTCCGAGCGCCGCGTACACGCGTCCCCGCTCAACGTACGTTTCGTGATCTTTGGCATCCCTCTTCAGAGCCTCACCAAACGCATCCAACGCGGCTTGATAGTCGCCCGACTTGAAACACACCGTGCCGCGCCAACGCTCTGGTTCGCTTGACGACGGCTCCACATCGCTCCACGCGTCGCAGCAGCGAGTCGCTTCCCGGTAGTCCCCGATCGTCAGGTAGATCTTGACAAGATGGAGGTTGGTCCAAGGTTCTTGGGGGTTCAGTTTCAGCGCCTGAGCATACTCACCGGCCGCCTCCTGGTGACGGCCTTGTGCGGCGTAAACAAGGCCACGGCGATCGTGGGCCGTCGCACTGCGTGGATCGAGTTCCAGGGCGCGGTCCAGATCCGCTAACGCCTCGTCATAACGCTTGGTTCTGTAAAATGCCTCACCGCGGCGACGATGCAGGACCGCATCGTCCGGGCGCTGCTCCAGGGCGCGGCCGAAATCGGCGACCGCCAGCTCATATTTCTTCTGGTCGAAATAGGCACGGCCACGGGCCTCAGGCACATCTGCGTCGTCCGGATCCAGTTGGGCGGCTTTGTCGAAATCGGCCAGAGCCTTGTCATATTGCCGCAGCGCGACGTACGTGACACCTCGCTGGTAATAGGTCCTGGCATCGCGGTCATTTCGCTGCAGGGCTTCGCCGAAATGGCGCAGCGCGTCTGCGTGCCTTCTTAACTTGGTGTAGAAAAGGCCACGCCAGCGATACGGGGCACTCGAATCAGGAACGGCTTTCACCCAGCTATCACAGTATTCCAGGGCCGCCGTATACGCGTCCGCCTCCAGATACAAGCTCAGGAGAGCCATATATGCCGATTGGCTGGCGGGGTTGAGCCGGAGTGCCTCGACCAGATCATCAGCCGCCGTTTCCCGCTCACCCAAATCCTTGTGCAGCGCGCCGCGCCAGAAGTAGGCCCGGCTACATTCGGGCGCCAGCTGCACGTACTTGTCGCACCAAGCCAGGCCCTCTTCATATCGACCGAGCGCTCGGTAGGCGGAAATCAAGTTGTACCAATCGTGAAACGACCATTTGTGAGGCGGGTTGTAGCGGGATGCCTCGGCCAAGTCTTGAAGTGCCAGGTCCTCGTGGCCAAGTGCAAACTGAGAAGTCGCCCGGCCGGCATGGGCTGCCACATGCCACCCGGTCTCTTCCGCACGGGCCTGCTCCGGGTGCAGGTTCAAGGCTTGCGACAGATACTTGATGGCATCTGCATGGCGTCCCATTTTGCGAGCAGCCCACCCCATGAGCAGCAGAAAGTCTGGCTGCCTCGGTGCCAGCTCGTTTCCCCGCCGGCATATTTCGATCACCTCCGCCAGGCGACCATTCACCAAATACCAATCCCCCAGCGTGGACAACGCCGAGACATTCTCTGGTTCCGCCGCCAGCCACGTATCGAGCAACTGCTTGGCCCGCTGCAGCGATTGTTTTCCGCCGTCGGAAAGGAAGTGGAACTGCACCAGACAGCGGCAGAGGGTCTCCACGACGCGCTGGTCCTTGGGACGACCGCTCAGCGCCTTGTCCAGGTCGTCGATCGCGGCATCGTAGAACCGCTTGGACGTGCTGCGGACCAGCAGGTTGTAGCCGGCTCGGCCGCGGTAGTAGTACAGCAACGGGTCAAACGCGTCACGCTCGATGGCCTGCGTCAACAGCTTGATACTGCGCTCGTCGTACGGCATTGCCAACGCCTGGACGACGAGCGAATCGTTGCTGTCAGGGTCGCGCTGGCTGGCCAGCTCCCAATGACGCTGCGCTTTTTGCTCGTCGCCCAGCTCCTGCGCCGCCTTGACGATCAGCCAGTGAGCTCCCACACTGCCGCCGGGGGACAGCTGCAACGATCGTTCCAGGTCAGCAATCGCTTCCTCGTTCCGGCCCGACTCGTACAGGGCGCTGCCGCGATACAGATGCAGCCGCGCGTCTTCGGGCCGATGTTTAAGCGCATCATCCAACAATCCCACGGCGCGGGAAAAATCGGGAAAGATACCTGAGCTGAGACGCTGTGCTTCCTCCACGAGGGAGTTCACGTGGGCCTCCAACCGATCGTGTTCCGCCGCTTGGGCTGCGCGTTTCGGCAACAAGCATCTCCAACTTGGTCTGTTGCAGCGTCAAACGCGCCTCGGTCTCCCGTAGCCAACGCCAATGGGCCACCAAGCCAAAGGAAGCGGCCACCAGCACCGCCATCGTGACACACGCCCCAGCGGCCAACATCAGCTTGTTGCGATGGACAAATTTGCGCAATCTGTAAATCTTCGACGGCGGCCGAGCCCGCACGGGCTCATCGGCCAGATAGCGTCGCACATCAATTGCCAGTCCCACGGCCGTCTCGTAGCGCTGCGTCCGATCCTTCTCGATGGCCTTCATCACAATCCAGTCCAACTCGCCCTGTAAAACTCGGCTGAGTCGGGTCGGATCCGTTTTGCGGCAGAGTGAGATCGTCGTTGCTGCTTCACCCACGGTGCGGATCCTGGCGCTTGGGCGAGGTGGCTCCTCCTCGCGGATAATCCGTAGCAGCTCGTCGAACGCGGCAGTGCGGAGCCGCTGGTGATCGAAAGGCGTCTCTCCGGTGAGGAGTTGATAAAGCAGTACACCCAGCGCATAGATGTCACTGCGCGTGTCAATGTCCAGCTGATTCAAGTCGGCCTGCTCGGGGCTCATGTAGTCGATCGTGCCCACGATCTGACCGAATTGGGTGAACATGGTCTGCTCGGTCAGCTGCTGGCTGACGGCCTTGGCCAAGCCGAAATCGATCACTTTCGGCACCGGCCGGTCATCGCAGAGAGCCACCAGAACATTGTTGGGCTTGATGTCTCGATGAATAATGCCCTTTTGATGGGCGTGCTGCACGGCTTCACAAATCGGCAAGAACAGCTCTAAACGCTCCTTGAGCGTCAGACGATGCTCGTCACAATACGTGGTGATCGGAGTTCCGTGGACCAGCTCCATCACAAAATAGGGCCGACCAGATTCGGTCGTTCCGGCGTCCAGAACCTTGGCAATATTGATGTGCTCCATCATCGCCAGCGCTTGTCGCTCAGCCTCGAATCGCGCAATGACCTGCCGGGTGTCCATCCCCAGTTTGATGATCTTCAAGGCCACTCGCCGATGGACCGGCTCGGTCTGGTCGGCCCTGTAGACGGTGCCGAAACCCCCTTCGCCGATCTTTTCCAACAGCTTGTAAGGGCCGATCTGGGTCCCCGACTTTTCGGCCGCCAGTTCGCTGACATCGGGGTTGGGAGAATCGCCTTCAACAGGCAACCCCAGTTGGATGCGTGGGCTATCCAGAACGCAATCTGACTCATCGTGGACCCGCAGCAGCGACTCAACCTGGCAGCGCAAGGCAGCGTCTCCGACACACGCCTGGTTGATGATTGTCAGGCGATCGGCCGGGTCACGGTCCATCGCAGCCAGAAAGATTTCTTTGGCGCTTTTTGGAGTTCCTGGAGACCGTGACATAGTGCGCTCCCAATTTGCCCCCACCTATCAGTGCGGAAAAAAACGTCAGAGGGTCTCAATGACCTGACGGAAAATCTCAGCTTCGCGAATCGCCCTCACCGCCTTGCAGGGCAAGGCGGAGCAATGCGCGAGCGTAAGCCCATTGGCGATATGTGGTTGCGCGCGAGATCCCGAGAGCCTGAGCCGTTTCATCGAGGGTCATGCCGGCAAAGAAGTGCAACTTGACGATGTCCGCCGCCACCGGATCGCCCTCTGCCAGACGACTCACGGCCTCGTCAACGGCCAGAATTGTCTCGGGCTGCGGGCCCACGGGCTGCGGCACATCATGTAGCTCTTCACGTTGGCAATCACAACCGTGACGCACCGCAGCCTGCCGACGGGCTTTGTCCACGAGAACCCTCCGCATCGCTTCCGCCGCCGCCGCAAAGAAATGCCCTCGACCGTTCCAATGCTGGGCGTTCTCATTCTGCACTAACCGGATGTACGCCTCGTGAACCAGCGCCGTCGCTTGGAGCGTCTGACCCGGTTTCTCCTGGGCCATCTTCTGGGCCGCCAGCTTCCGAAGCTCGGCATATACCAGAGGCAAGAGTTGCTCGGCGGCCGCAGGATCGCCTTGCTCGATGGCAGATAAGATGCGGGTGATGTCAGTCATGCACCTGACCCTTAGAAGGGATGGGAGACCCCACAAGTATAGCGGCTGTGTAGCGTGTTTCACCCAAATTCGAACACGTTTTCTATCGGGTTTCGAGACATCCTCTGGCGTTGCCGGAAAGAACTTCCAGTTCATCCAGGAGCGGTCAGCTGGATCGACGACACGCCGTCGCCAACGATTCGCCGTTTCTCGGCGCTGGATTGCCGAATCGGGCATTAATTGGTACCTTCGGCGTCAAGTTCTGGTGCGCATCGTTTCGTTCGACCGGTCGATGGCCCTGAGCATCGACGACTGCGTACGCGCTCCCTGGGCGGCGCACGCTCCAGATCCGTCGTACGCGCGTAGGAACTCCCATCCAACGTGTTTGGCTGCGGCAGCGCCGCGTTGACGTCTTGGTGTGTGAGTTGTGCGCACGGTGAGCGTATGGTGTAGGTTGGCAGTGGCCGCAGGCCACGTTACGAGAAGAGTCGGTGAGCCCCGATGGAATTTGACACACGACCCGCATGTACTTCCCCGATCATCACCGTCCAGCAGCATATCCTTCAAGAACAAAAACGGTTCCCCGGCGCGTCGGGCGAATTTTCGTGGCTGCTCTCCGGCATCACTATGGCCACCAAACTGATTCAGGCCAAGGTGCGACGAGCCGGTTTGTCGGATATCCTCGGCTCGCACGACGCGGTGAATGTGCAGGGCGAGGTCCAACAGAAGCTCGATGTCTACTCGAACGAAGTCCTGGCTCACTGCCTGAGTGTTCGCGAGAGTATCGGCGTATTGGCCTCCGAAGAGAACGAGCAGCCACTTCTGGTGCACCAGGGATCCGAACAGGCCAATTATGCGGTCGTCTTCGATCCCTTGGACGGATCGTCGAACATCGACGTCAACGTCAGTGTCGGCACGACATTCTCGATCCTGCGACGACCTCCCGGTGCGGGACTCGACGACCCGGAACGGTGGGTTCTGCAACCGGGCAGCAAACAGATCGCGGCGGGCTACGTCGTGTACGGTTCGTCCACCATTCTGGTCTATAGTGTGGGCAACGGAGTTCACGGTTTCACCCTCGAACCGTCAGTTGGCGCATACATTCTCAGCCACCCGAACATGCGGATGCCGGAACAAGGAAAGATCTACTCCGTCAACGAAGCCTATCGTGACTCGTTTCCGCAGCGCTATGGACAGTACATTGATCGTCTCCGTCAAGGCGTGCTGAAACACAAATATGCTTCGCGTTATATTGGTTCCATGGTGGCGGACTTTCACCGCACCTTGCTCAAGGGCGGCGTCTTCATGTATCCACCGACGCAGGAGCATCCGCAAGGCAAACTGCGTCTGCTCTATGAAGCCAATCCGGTCGCGTTCCTGGCGGAACAGGCGGGTGGTACGGCCATCGATGGCCGCCGGCGAGTGCTCGACATTCAACCCACCAGCATCCACCAGCGAACGCCGTTGGTGGTCGGCAGCCGGGTGGAGCTGGCCGATTTCGAACGTTTTGTCCTGTCCGGGTCCGCCACGGCATGAAGGCGACGAGACGGCAACCGGTAGCGTGTGCCCAGCTCGCCATAATCAACATTGAATGGCGCACACGCCTGACGGCGAGCGCCGATACACCAGAATCCGCGTGGCGGCGTGTTCCCTCCAGCAATCTGGTGTGTCAGCGCTCGCCTGCGGCTCGCTCGACACACCCTGCTGGCTGGCCTAATCGCTCTCGAACTCATCCAGCCACGCCCGCACCTCGTCGGAGTCCAGCTGGCGGTGGCGATCGGCCGCGGGCCCTTCGGCGGGCATTTGGCTCGAGCGCCGATTTTGGCTGACCTGCGCCACCCACGATGCGCTGTCCATCGGGGTCGCTCGTCGCCGCCGAGCCGCGCGATGGATCCGATGATCACTCGACACAACGATCAACGAACGGGGAGCCGAATGTTCGCCGATCAGTTCTTCCAACAGATCGTCTGCTTCGCAGCCACGCGGCGCAAAGCAAATCCGCATTGTGTGCTTCTCGGCCAAGCGCGGCAAACCTGGCGGTGCGCAGCGCGCATCGAAAACGATCGTGGTTCGTTGCCGCTGAGATTCACTCAGGACTTCACCCAGCCAGTCCAAGAGCGCCTCCCGCGCACTTTCCAGCGGCGTTCGACCACCGGTACCGAACACGCCACTGGCATGCAGCAAGTTGTAGCCATCGATGAGAATCCATGACGTTTTGGGCAACGCGAGAGTCCCTCCTGTGACACCATTTTATTTCTCCCAACGCGGCGGACGCATCGACACGGCACGCGGCGAAATCTCGTCGCTAATTGGCCTGCCCATCACCGGATTTTGGGATCGGGCAGTTCGCTCTTGACCCCTTCATCGACGGGCATCTGGTCCGGTTCGCCGTCGGCCTGGCGAATCAAGCGATCGAGCTCCTTGTTAAGTCGTTCGACGACCGGTGCGTATTGCGGCTCGTTGATCAAGTTGCGTGTTTCCTGGGGATCGCTGCGGATTTCGTAGAGTTCGGCCATGTGCCGGTCCGGACCGCCGTCGCCGTGCGGGTAGCGAATGTACTTCCACCGGTCCGTGCGCACTCCGCGGACGTTGGGCGTGTACGGAAACTGTTTCTCGTAGTTGTATTCGTAGTACCAGCTCTTGCGCCAGTCGGGATCGCCCACCTGCACCAGCTTCTTCCACGACCTGCCGTGCACCTTGGGCAGCGGCTCGGCCCCGCAGATATCGAGGATCGTGGGCGCGAAATCGATGGTCAGCACCTGTTCGTCGATAACCTTGGGGGCGTCGGGTGGCGTCAGCCCCGGATAGCGGACCACCAGTGGCAGACGGATGCTGGCTTCGTGCATTGTCCGCTTGTCGACCATGCCGTGCTCACCTTCCAGCAGACCGTTGTCGGTCGTGAAGATGAACAGAGTGTTGTCCAGTTCGCCAATCGCTTGCAGGTAGTCGTAGATCCGCCCCACGGAGTCGTCGACGCTCAGGATCGTGCCGCGATAGGCGCGGACCATGTTGGCAAAGTCGAGCACGCCGCGGGCAGAGCGATCGGGAAATTCCTTGCGGTAGTCGAAGATCGGCCCGTAGATACCATGCCACGTGTCAAGCCGCGCTGCGTACCATCGAGGGTTGTCTTCAAGATGAAATGCGGTTAGCGGATAACGAACGTCAACGTCGTCGAAGGCGTGTTCGTATTTCGCCTCAGGATAGTAGAAACTGTGCGGGGCTTTGTGCCCCATGTACAGCAGGAAAGGGCGATCTTTGTCGCGTTGGGCCAACCACTCGGTCGCCATCTTGGTGATGACGTGCGTGTAGTACCCCTTCATTACGCGGCGTTCGCCACCATTGAGGCAAAAAGTATTGTCAAAGTATTGGCCCTGCCCCTGGTGCGTGACGAAGTAATCGAATCCCGGTCGTTTGTCGTCGTTCGTCTCACCCATGTGATACTTGCCGATGTACGCCGTCTGGTAGCCCGCCTTCTGAAGTTGGCGGGGAAACGTCGGCAGGTCGACAGGATACTCTGTGAAATTATTCGACACGCCGTGACTGTGGGCGTACAAGCCTCCCAGGATCGAAGCTCGGCTGGGTGAGCAGAGCGACGTCGTGCAAAAGGCGTTGCGGAAATAGACGCCCTCGCGTCCCAGCCGATCGATGTTCGGGGTGTTCATGGCCGAATCGTCAGCCAACCCCAGACAATTCCAGCGCTGATCATCGGTCAGGACAAAGACGACATTGGGACGCGTCGACGTCGTGGCAGCCGCATCATCTTGCGCAGCCACGCCTCTCGACCCACACAGAGAGGCCGTGAGAAACGCAACCACCAGTAGGCAGCGCGGCGAGTATCTTCCATTCATCGTGGTTCTCCAGAAACAGGCTGTGAAACGCAATCCATAGGATAACAGGCCTGGATCGGCAGATCGACCACAGGTCGCAACGGTGGGCGTGACTTTAGCCAGACCTGTCAAGCTCAGCCCCACAGATTCGCAGTCATTCTTACTCTTAGTTCAATCTTCCACGCTAAAACTTCAATCCAAAGGTACTCCAGCAGCTCCGCTGGCCAGAATCCACAAGGCTCTGCCGCCTGCCTGCGTGAATCATTCGGCGCGTCGTATGGAGTCGTTTCGAATACCCGCTGACGGATGCTGTCGCGAAGCATATTAGCCCCGTGTTTCAACACGGGGTCGGCGAGTTGGTTCGAACCGGTAGTCCCGCCGCACGGGACTTCTCGCTCACTTGGGATTGAGCCATCCAGTCGTGGCTGAAGCCCCCCATCGCGAACGCCCGTAAACGGGCTTTGACAGGGAATTGATGGTACTCAGCGGGCCCCCGACGTGAACGTCAGGGCTAATACCGCTTCAGTGGTGAATGCAACCGGCACTCCGGCGGAGACGAAACAACCCGCGGCGTGATTCGGCCTCGGTGGCGTGGCGTCGAGTTGGAAACGTATTTTCTCGGCCGCAGTCTGTAGACAAAGTGCCTTGTAGTTGTCAAACCCGGAACCACCGACGCGAGGTCGGTGGGGTGCCTGCCTGGTTGTCCAACCCGGAACTGCCCGACACCGGCCTCGTGCCGGTGGAAAGCCCGTTTGAAAACTACCGAGACCCACAGGAACACTGGTCAGTCGAGCGGCATGGGCTGAGATCCGGTACGACTCTCGCCGCCAGAAACGCGTGAGCATCCTATTGATCTATTGGCGGCATGGGAAACTGCAGGCTCGGCACGTGCTCGGCGTCCATGAACTCGCGCACACGGGCGACGATCTCCGGATGCTCCGCAGCCACGTCACGAGACTCCCCCAAGTCGCCGCGCAGATTGAACAGCTCGATCTTCAGCGGGTCTGGATTATTGCGCTGCAGCATGTTCTGACGAACACCTTTCCAGTTCCCCATCCGCACCGCCTGCTGGCCACCGTAGCCGGCGAACTCCCAATACAGAATCTCGTGTCGTTGCTGCTGTTCGGGTTTCCCCAGAAGCGTGGGTGCGAAGCTGATTCCATCAATCTGCTCCGGCAGGCTGGCGCCGGTCACTTCGGCAATCGTCGGCATGACATCCCAGAAGGCGGATACATGATCGGTCGTCGTGAACGGTTTGATCTTGCCGGGCCAGCGGGCGATCATGGGAACACGGATGCCCCCCTCGTACAAACTCCCTTTCAAGCCTCGCAATGGTCCCACACTCTCGAAGAACTCGTAGTCCACTTCACGCTCCAAGTGCGTAGTGCCGTTATCCGACGAAAACATCACGAGCGTGTTGTTATCCAGGCCCAGTTCCTTGAGTTGCCGCATGATCTGACCCACGTTCTTGTCCAGACGGCTGATCATGGCTGCATAGGCGGCGCGTGGAGTCTGGTGGGGCGTATAGCCGCGGCCACCGACGAACGGTTGCTCGTCCCATTCGCCAAGATAAGGTGTCAGATCCTCGTCTGGAATGTGCAGTGCCACATGCGGAATGGTCGAAGGGAAATAGAGAAAAAACGGTCGCTCCTTGTTCTCGCGAAGAAATTCCAGCGCGGCATCGAGCATGCGGTCCGGCGCATAGTCCTGGCCTTTGAACGGCGCGTACGATGCCGGGTCGGAAGGATCGGCACCCTCCGGCAAAGGTGCATGACCGGGGATGGGCGGATCGTTGTTCAGCTTGACTTTCTGGTCGTTACGCCACAGGTGGCCCGGGTAGTAGCTGTGAGCATGTGCCTGACAATTGTAGCCGAAGAACAAATCGAATCCCTGCTTGTTCGGTTCTCCGGATGTGCCGAAGTTCCCCAGTCCCCATTTGCCAATCGCGGCGGTAGCATAGCCTTTCTGTTTGAGCAGTTCGGCAATGGTCACTTCGTCATCGGGGATCGGTTCCTGGCCCGGGAACTCAAGGCCGTACTTTTCTATCACTTCGGCTGGCAGGTCCGTGCTGCGATTGTTACGCACGTAGGCATGTCCCGGGTGTTTGCCCGTCATCAGTGAGCAGCGCGACGGTGCGCAGACCGCGTTACCGCAATAATGTTGCGTAAACCGCATCCCTTCGGCAGCCAGTTGGTCGATATGCGGCGTCTTGATCTTCTTTTGCCCATAACAGCCCAATTCGGCGTAGCCAAGATCGTCGGCCAAAATATAGACGACGTTCGGTGCCCGCTCAGCAGCATCGCACAAGGAAGACGCATACCCCACGAGGACAAACAAAAAAGCTGCAGTAGTGCGAAAACAGCGAAGTACATGCATGGCAGATCCTCCAGTTTCTTCCGGGGGCAGTCTCGGGCCTTCCCGCTGGAATAGCAGGTTCCGGCGCACCACAACAGCGTCCCTCCACGCGGATGCCAACACACCCGCCAAGCGCAAGGTCGTGACCCTTCCCGACCCTGCACTCCACAAAAAACTTATGACTATTAGGCCATGACCAGAGTCGACGCTCTTCCCATGCGTTAGTATAGCGGCAGCGATCCGCTCCATCTACCTTGAGGAGTCTGAGCCATGAAGACTGTCGATGAGAAAATCCGCGAAGCTTTGAGCCAGGAAGACGCGGAATTAGTGGAGGATTTGCAGGGCGAACGTCCGCTGCACGAGATGATCACGGAAACGTTTCACGGCCGGCATCGCTGGCTGCATATCACGGCCTTCGTGATGCCTATGGTGTTCCTGGTGCTGGTGTTCGTGTTCGGCTTCAAGTTCTACTACGCAGATAGTACGCGCGCCATGATCACCTGGGCCACCGGCTTTCTGTGGGCAGTGACTGCCATGGGGATGTTTAAGATCATGTATATGATGGAACTGAACAAGAACTCCGTTACACGTGAAATCAAACGGCTGGAACTGGAATTGGCCCAGCTCAGTCGCCGGCTGTCCGAGAAATAACGAGCTCGCAACGCGCCAGTGCTCCCTGCCACGGGAACTGCTCGGGGAGGTAGTTCACCGCGGCAAATGTGAGACTTCTTCAACACAACAGACGATACTGGGCATGCCGCAGCCACTGCCTACCCGGCCGCAATCCTCAATCCTCTTCAGCGGCGCCAGAAATAGTGCCACTTGTACGGCAGCTCGATCCCCCTACCGCTTTCTAATTGAACGGTCCACTTCAATCGGCCAATACCGTTGAAGTGGAACCAGCCCCGCGGCCAGTTGTACCAATGCCACCAGGACGGATAACCCCCCGTCAGATGCCACCCTTCCTCCCGCACATTCATGCGATCGGCCGAGCCATCGGCACCCACATCGTTGACATTGCCCAGCACATATCGCACCACTTCCAGCTTCACCGGCTCGGCGGTGTAGTTGTGCAGCACAATCTCGCCGGTCAGATCGATACGGTCAAAGCTGTCTCCGCCCCAGTTGGCAGCATTCGGCTTGCGATCGGATTCGACATCGTTCTTGCTGACCGTGATATCGACGGCCGATGTGATTTCCACATCGACGCGTGCCCCCACCGGCGTGTAGGTCATCATTGCCTGGCCCAACGGTTGCCCGTCCCGCAAGATCAGCGCAGGGGCGGTAGTAAGCGGGTATTTTGAGCTGTTGGTCAGCCGCGCCTGGTGCACTGCTTTGGGAGCGTGCAGCAAGCGAGCCATTTCCTGCTGTTGTTTGTTGTTAGACTGTCGTGTCAATTCCGGCGGCGGAGCCATGTCCAACTTGACCGTGTAAACATCTTCGTACGGCAATTCGAATTCGACCACCGGTACGACCATGCGCTGCCCCTTATGGAGCGATATACCCTTGACTGTAAACACGAACAAGTCCTCGCGTTTGTCACCCGGTGTCAGCTCCGGCCCCAGATCCATGGCCGGTTGTGTCTCCCGCGGCGACGGCCGATTGCGATACTCTCCCATCCGCGCCACCTGGGTCTGGATCGCATTGGAGAACGCAAGTGCAGTTTGCGAACCTTCCTGAAAGTAGCTGGAAAGCTGAGCAGTTGCCTGTCCCAGTGCAATGGGATCGATGGTTTCCTTAAAAGCAAAATGAGGCACGCCGATCACGAGGTTGACATTCACGTTTTCCAGGTTAACCATTTCATTGATCAACGTGGCCTGCAACTTGACACGAGCCTTTCCTTCTGCATCAAGTTCCAGCTGGTAATTCGGAATCCAGCGAATGCCCCGCTGAATGTAGACCATCCCCACGTTCGCTGAGTCGCGTTTATCGCCTTTCGCCCAATCAAGTTGCAGTGACAACACGTTCTGCTGCCTCTGCGTTTCAATGTCCACGTTGGGCCGTTCCAGAAACGTGACCTCCTGAATCGAACTTAACGGGATCACTCGAATGCCTTCGGCCGTCTCCAGCATGACGATACTGCCTGGCTCGGCAGCGCTGTGGTCATCCACCGCCGCGCCAGACGCTGTTATTGCACGTGACCGGCTTGGCACCGACACAATCGTCGCCGTGAAGCTGTCGTTGACTTGCTTGATCCGAACTTTCGCTCCCATATTGGTGCGCACCAGATCTTGGATATCGAGCGCCGCATGCTTGAAACGGACCGTCCGCGTCGCGGCCAGGACGCTTTGCAGCCGCACTCCGTTCCCCGCGGCGTACGGCCAGAACGTCCCCATCACCGGTGTGGGAAGATGATCAAGATGTATCTTCCCCTCGGCACCGATCTTGAGTTCTCCTTCGTGGAGCACAAAAGCGTGACCGTCCTTGAACACCGTGACTTCCCGGATGGGAATCCGCTCCAAAGATTCCTCGACGACCACCGTGTCAACCTCACTCGACTGGTCCTCACCTGCCTCGAGATGTGTTGACCGCCCACAACCGAAGCCGATATTCAACAGCAGCACTAAAAGCACAATTCTGACTGACGTCATACCGGAAACGCATCGCATGGCCAGACCCTCCACAACGCCTTTTCTTGAGATCACCCAACTGCGAGTATAGCTGCCCGATCGCGTTGCCCGCGTAACAAACGCGTAACAACCTCCTTGCCGGGCCAGGCCCTGGACATCCAAAGACTTAATACCCGGACCGTGAATCACGCGGTCCATTTAGCCGTTAAAGCCGCATTTCTTTGGCTCGTGTCCCATCGGAAAGGGTTCGGAATTCACAAGTCATGGCTGCACGCCACCGGCCTCGTGCCGGTGGAAGGCACGTTTGTCAACTACCCGCGATCCGCGAAGCTCCACTCGGTCGAGCGGCAGTCGTGAATTCAACCGGCACTCAGCCGAAACCGAAAAATAGCCGCGGTGTGATTCGGCCTCGTCTACCTGCCACAACGCTGCATTCTGCCTGCCGGAACGTTCTGATGGTGTCAGATCCTACGGCACAACAGCGGCAGGACGCCGGCCGCCCACGGGGCCAACAATCAGGTGACCGACCGAACATCGTTACAAACCGGTTACAGTGCGAGCGTTTCGGGCGCACTACAATAGGAATATCAGAGGTCTCTTCAGAGTGGCCGGTTATGACCAGACGTTGCATTCTGACTATCGAGGACGACGAGGCAATCCGCCGCGGGATTGTCGATGCGTTGGAGTACGCCGGTTACGAGGTGATGCAAACCGGCAGTGGAACGGAAGGCCTCCACTGGGCCGTGCACCGTCACTACGATCTGCTGCTGTTGGACCTGGTCCTCCCCGGGACCAGCGGCCTGCAAATTCTGCAGTCTGTGCGGGAATCCAGACCCACGCTGCCGGTGATCATACTCACGGCGCGCGGGGAAGAACACGATCGCGTGGAGGGACTTCGAAAAGGTGCTGACGACTATGTCGTCAAACCATTCAGCGTAAAAGAGCTACTGGCACGAGTCGAAGCGGTACTTCGACGCACGCCCGAGCGACCGTCGGACATTGGCCAGATCAAGCTGGCCGACGGCTGCGCCGATCTGGCGCACCGCGAAGTCCGATTCAGCGATGGAGCTCGGACGGAGTTATCGGAGAAAGAAACGGAGTTGTTGCGATACCTGATTCGGCACAGTGGCCGGGCTATCAGCCGCGACGAGTTGTTGGGAAACGTTTGGCGAATCAGCCCGCAGGGTATCACAACACGCACTATCGATATGCATGTCGCCCGTTTGCGTGAGAAGCTTCGCGATGATCCCACAGCGCCGCGTGTGCTGCTGACCGTGCGTGGCAAAGGTTACATGTTCGCCACGACCCGTGAGATTTCGGACAGACCGGCAGATTGATCCCTTTCTCCTTACCCACAAGCCCGACGGAGAATGACAGGTAGTGGGTAGCGACAAGGATTGATCCCCAGGAGTACGCATCGTGAAGAAACCCTGGCAGATTTGGACTGCCTTCGGATTCTGTCTGGCGATCGTGCTGATCGGCATGAGCTGGTTAACCGTGCGCACGATTGACCTCGACCAGGCCGAAGCCAGGGCACGTCACGAAGCAGAACTCGCGCGGCGTCAATCACAACTCCAGGAGCGTATCGCCATGGCTCTTTGGCGCATGGATTGGCTGCTGACGCCCATCATTGCCGAAGAGGCGACCCGGCCTAGTTTTGTTTTTCGACCGTTTCTGCCAACGGTAGCAGGGAAGGGAAACCAGGGAAATCGACCCGCATTGGCCTCTCCCTTGCTCACGCAGCCTCCGCAGTACGTGGTGTTGAACTTCGACGTGTCGCCAGATAACCAGTGGACGTCGCCGCAAAGTCCCGACCCGGTGGATATCCCTGTTGCCCTTGCCGCCGGAGTGTCACCTGAGGCGATTTCACGCAGCAAGCAGCAACTGGTGCTACTGCGCGACAGCGTCACGTACCAAAAACTGTTGGATCTGCTGCCCAGCTCTCTGCTACCTGCGGTCAGCTTTGGCCGTTCAGGATGGTACGGGGAACCCCACGGCTCGGACAGTAGCATTGCCGTGCTGAATGAGTTTTTCCAACAAGATTTCACGCAGCAAGCTGACCAAATATCTCAGGCCGAACAGCCCTCAAGTCAAGCGCAACCGCCTGTGGTGCCCAGACCGCAAGATTCAACGCAGCGGCGTTCTAACGCGCCTCAGCCAGGACAAACGGCAAGCCAACGTCAGTACGCCCCGGAGCAACTTGTTGACTCTCAAATGGTTCAGTCACGGGAACAACGAGAATGGCAACGCCGCAATCTCGGTATGCAGAACGTGGCGCTGGCCAATCGATCCCAGATGTTTTCGAATTCCATTCTGTTACCAGAATCGCCGTTGGAACGAGAGGGCGTCAGTCGCCCGATCTGGATCGGCTCGAAACTGATCCTGGCGCGGCGCGTCGTGAGTAGCGGTAACGTGCGTGTTCAAGGCTGCTGGCTGGACTGGCCGGAAATCAAGACCCGGCTCAGGCAGGAAGTGACCGACCTGTTTCCGGACATTGATCTGCTACCTGTTACCAGCGGTGAAACCGTTCCCGCCGGGCGCCTGTTGGCCACACTTCCCATCCAATTGTCCATTCCGGCATCGACCATGGCCGATACTGGCGCGGACCAGGTAACAGGCACATCCAGTCTGTCCGCCATCCGCATCTCGCTGGTCATCGCCTGGTGTTGCCTGATGCTGGGCTCGTTAGCCGTGGCCGTCACGCTGCACGGCGTGCTGGGTTTGAGCGAGCGACGAGCATCGTTTGTATCGGCAGTCACGCACGAACTTCGCTCGCCACTGACCACCTTTCGCATGTACGCTGAAATGCTGTCGGAAGGCATGGTTCGTGATGAGGCACAACGGGATCGATACCTGGCCACATTGCGAGTGGAAGCCGACCGCTTGTCGCACCTGGTCGAAAATGTCCTGCAATATGCGCGGCTCGAGCGCGGGCGCAACGCACGGCGTCGCGCCAAGATGGACTTGAAAACACTCATGCAGCAAACCACCGAACGTCTGCCACAACGTGCCAGACAAGCCGGGATGGAGTTGCACGAGACGATCGCGCCGCAAGACGCGGGACAAATCGTGGTGACCGATCCAGCGGCCGTCGAGCAGATTCTGTTCAACCTGGTCAACAACTCCTGCAAGTACGCCTCCACGGCCGAGGATCGGCGCATTCATCTGCACTGGTCGATTGGCAACCGCGTGGCTCAAGTCCGCGTGACCGACCATGGGCCCGGCATCCAGGCCGCTCAAGCCAGGAAACTGTTCCTGCCCTTCAGCAAGTCAGACCAGGAAGCGGCCCAATCTGCGCCCGGGATCGGCCTCGGCCTCGCCTTGTGCCGACGACTCGCCGGCGACATCGGCGGTCAACTCCACCACGACGCCGATGCCGCGGAAGGAGCCACGTTTCTGCTGGAATTGCCCTTGGCGTGAACCAGATTCCACACCACTTAGTTGGACAGCGCCACTTTCACTTTTGAGATCATCTTAAGGCCTTATTAGCAGTGGCTTTATCGCCACCGGGCTGGTCCCGGTGGTAGAGCGTTTGACCACTACCGTCGATCTTGGCCACCCATGAGTTTCCTTCCTGCCGGCCCTCGCCGCCTCCGGCGGCGAGGGCCGGCAGGAAGGTTCGTTTTTCGGCTGCCAGAGTAGTCACCAAACGTAGAACCACCGGGACGAGCCCGGTGGCGAGGGACTGTTACGGAGACACGAGTTACGCACATCCATCGCTGCAAAATGGCGCTGTACAATGAGGATCGACGAAGCCATAACTGTCGTCTTGTCTCTTCTCCCCCGCCGCGCAGCGAATAGCGGGGGAGAGGATCAAGGTGAGGGGCAAAAAAAATCTGCCAGTTATTGTTTCGCCGATCCTTGTCCGTCAGGAACAGGAGTCTCGCCGCGCCTGGACAGCGTCGGATTCTAACGGCGCAGTGTGAGCGGCCAACGTGCAAACGGTCGTTTGATGCGACTGCTCGGCCGTGCTCAACCATGAGCAGCGTCAAGTTTGTCAGGCTCAGAGTTCTTAATTACTGCCAATGAATCTGTGGGGGCGTTCAATGCAACTCTCTTGCGGTCATAGCGAACTAAGATGTGGTCATTGGCCTGTGTCAAATACCTCGGCTCCCGCGAGTTGATGGCAATTCGATTTATGACATGGCAAAATGGGACTCACCCATCGGGAGTTAGAGTCGAATGCCACTCCCGGAGTAACTGACACGTTAAAGGAAGGTTTTCTGCGTCCAGCTGTTTAACCGCAATTCCCGGAGCACCAATCGGGAGACCGCTGTGAATTTGCGGAAACCTTCTCTGCCGATTGGTGCGCAGAGATGCGCGCTGAGGGCGGGCAGGCTGAAGGATCCCTGCACGTTCCAACACGCATGTGCTCGTACCGTAGGGTCCGGTCGGGACCGAGCGGCTGACGGAAACGTGGTCGGCCCGCGGCATCCCTCCGCCGCGTCCGGTGGCAAGCATGCGCACTATGGCACGTTGGATTCCGGACGCGACTCCGGGATCGCGGTTAAACGGATCACGTGTCATCAAACCACCCATTTTCGGGGCGACGATGATTGGCACGTTTTGGTCCAGCCAGGATCCGTCGGCGGCATGGAACGAACCGTGCAAACCGCCGCCTCATCGCTGCAACGGTTTCGGCGAGCGGGCCGCGCACCGACAACGGATGGCGGTGCCCCGTGTGCGTGGATTCTGTTGCGCCGTCGATCATAGACGAACGCGACGCGACAAACTATGTTGGGGCCGAGCCACTTTGGCGGCAGAAGGGACAGCGCTGGATAAATTCCAGTCCGTGCACTCCAGCAACGACTCGTCCTGGACCAACTCTTTCATCGGCCCGTCAGCCACCAACTGGCCTCGATCGAGGATCAGCAATCGATCACAGACTTCCGACGCGCGATGAAGATCCTGGCTGGTCACCAGTCGCGTACCGGCAAACTCGTGCACAATTCGTGTGACCGCCCGAGCACCCGGGCATCCAGATTGGCCCACGGCTCGTCCAGCGCCAGCACGCTGGGGCGGCAGGCCAGGACGGCGGCAATGGCGGCTCTCTTTTTTTCACCGCCCGACAAATGATGGGCACTCCGCTTCTCAAAACCGCTGAGCCCCGTAGCGGCCAATGACTCCAAGACACACTGCAGGACTTCTTCTTCAGAGAGTTTCTGGTTGCGCAGGCCCAAACGCGACGTCTTCCGCCACCGTTGGACAAAACAGCTGGTCGTCGGCATCCTGAAAAACCAGTCCGAGCTGACAATTGGCCATCGGCGCAAGACCGTCGATCTTCACCGAACCTTGACCCCGCATGAGCCCCGCCAGAATCAACAAGAGCGTGCTCTTCCCGGCCCCGTTGGGCCCCGCCAGACAGACCGATTCTCCGCGCTCTATCACCAGCGACAATCTGTCCAGCGCGGCCGTTCCATCAGGATAGTGAAACGACAAATCCTGCACTTGGACAGCCAGTAAGTCGGATGCGGGTCGCGCGGTCATGCAACGAAAGCCCTCACGGCAGCCAACAAGGGAACCAACAGCAGCAAGACCGCCACATCGCGCTTGTTGAAATGAAGTGCATGAGCCAGCGGCATTTGCCCCCGATAGCCGCGCTGAACCATCGCACCGTACACGCGCTCAGCCCGCTCGAAACTGCGCATGAACAACTGACCAACTAAGCGACCGATCAGCAGCGCCTGGCCCAGCCAACTCGGTCGGTAACCCCGGGCACCCGCGGCACGGCGCAGCCGCATCGCCTCCTCCAATAGCACGAACAGATACCGATACGTCAGCGTCAACATATCGACCAGGATGGCGGGCATTCCCATCTTACGCAGTCCGGACAGCAGATCGCTGAAGGGGGTGACCGACGCCAGCAATATCGCCGCACTCGCACCCAGAAACGACTTCATCGCCACCCCGGCAAACAACCAGAGTCCACTGACTGATAACTCCATGGCGCCTCCCGGAATTGCCAGCAGAGGACCCCCGTGGACAAACGGCAGCCAAATTGCGGCCAGCACCGAAAACGGAAGCACCGCCGCCGCCCGCCAGAGAATATGGCTCAGCGGAACACGCGCCAACGCGATGGCCCACGACAGCAACCCCGCGAAGATCACAAACGCCAACAAGTGATGCGGCGGCGTCAACACCACCGCCACGGCATAGACCAGCGTCAGAATAATCTTGGTTCGCGGATCGAGACGATGGACCGGCGTGTCACCGCTGCTGTAATGGATGTGCAGTCTGTATTCCACCACTCAACTCGCTTGCCTCGCCGACCGCGTCCCCAGCAGCTTGAACACACCGAAACCAACAGCAAACACGGCCGTCGTCCCCAGCAGACCCGCCAGCCCCGTCGAGACTCCCTCGGCTTCCACTCCCTGTACTGCATAGTCGGGCAACATCGCTCCTTCCCAGACCTGCTGCCCGTCTGCCAATTGCAGAAACTGCGCCTGCTCGGCCACCCTCTCCAGACCGTCCGGGGCACTGGATGCCAGCGGACTGACCAAGGCCGACAGGAAAAGAGCCAACGCGAAGCCCGCGGCGGCAAATCCCCACACCTTCCCGTTGCCTCGCGACATAATTCAATGCGCATCAATCCCGGCCCAAGCCGGCACCACGTCAGGACGCACCACGATCACCGCCGACAATAATGCGGATGTGACCAGGGCCTCGCCAATACCGATCACCGCGTGCGTTCCGACCATCGCCGGCAGTACGAGCAGCAGAGGGCTGGTGCCGGAAACTGCCAATTCCATCGCGCAGGCAGCCGCCGCCAGGACAATGCTCACCCAACTGGCTACCGCCGCGGCAGCCAGGTATCCGCCCCGCCCCGCCGGGAAAACGGTCCGTAGCAGCCGCATGATCCCATACGACCCGATGCCAGCGATCACTCCCATGTTGAAAACATTGGTTCCTAATGCGGTCAGACCACCGTCCGCAAACACCAAGGCCTGGATCACCAGCACAAGGGTCATCACCAGGCAGGCTCTCCATGGCCCCAACAAGGCCGCCACGGCAGCCGCACCCATAAAGTGACCGCTTGTTCCAACGCCAATGGGAAAATTCAACATCTGAGCAGCAAATACAAAGGCACCCGTGGTGGCCAGCAACGGCATCGTATGCGGTTGCTGCTCGGCCTCTCGTGATGCGCACCGCGTGCTGATCCCCACGACACCCAGCGCCGCGAGCCCCCGCCATGTTCACCGGCCCAGAAACGAATCCGTCAGGAATGTGCATCGTCTCGTACTACTTCTCTAACTCAGACTAAGGACCGGCGAAACAATAACTGGCAGATTTCTTTCTTGCCCCTCACCTTGATCCTCTCCCCCGCTATTCGCTGCGCGGCGGGGGAGAAGAGACCATACGACAGTTATGGCTTCGTCGATCCTAAGGAATGATGGACCACTTCAAAATCAAAACAAACAGCCACGTAGCGATGTCGAACGCGAATCCCAAAAAATCTGCTGCATCACGAACCACTACGCCAGGTTCTTGCCAATGGCGGTCATCACCAGGGAGTTGTGTTTCACCCCCTTGGTCAACTTGAGCATGGTCACCAGATCGCGGATCCGTGAAGCTTTCCCCTTCACAACAATGATCTCCAGGCAATGGCTATGGTCGAGATGTACGTGCTGAGTGGAAACGACGATCGATCCAAAATCATGCTGGACATCCATCAACTGCTTGACGATCCCACTCTTATGATGGTCGTAGACCAGGGTGATCGACCCGGCCACCAACTCGTCTTTCGTCCACGCCTTCTCGGTCAGACTCTGCCGCATCAGAGATTTGATCGCTTCTGATCGAGTCGGATAGCCCTCCTCTCGCAGAAACTGGTCAAAGTGCTCCAACAGATCGTTTTCCAACGACATACTAATGCGTACCAGTTCCGACAACTTGCACCTCCGCATCTTGCCTCTAGTAATACAATTTAGCAATGCCGTATTACCCTCGCAAGACGCTACGATGACACACCTGTCCGGCAGCCTGAGTTTGCACGTTTTGTTTGAGGGAACGTGACCACCCTGATAGACTGACGCCACCCCCCTGGATGGAGCCCCGCGAGTTCTGTTGCACGGCAATTCAGCTTTCGCCAGCGGCCCCGCCGCTTGCGGGGACCTACACTTGGGTGGTATTTATTCCGAGACAGATGTGTGATGTGTCGCTCAAGGATGGCGGCCCGAATAACGCTGGACGCTGTGCCGAATCCCTATCGCCTTTGCCAGATGGTGCATACATGAAGAACCTCCTTTCCAACCTGATTGTCTTCGCGGTGCCCTTTTTCGTTTGCATGTGTTGCGTGACTCCCTCCTACAGTCAGCGGCCCGAAGTGGCTGGGGATGAGGTGGTGGTCGAGCGTGACCTGGAAGAAGGTCTCTTGCGTGTCAGGATTCCGGCACAAGACGGAAAGGTTGCCTGGGAAGATGTACTTCGCGCGCTGATGCGGGCGGGTCATCTGGAGGATAACGCTCTGAAAGACAAGTTTCCGTCCGGGAAACTGGATCTGGAGCAGGCCTACAGCCGTTATGCGTTGCTGGCAGTCAACCTGGCGTTGGCACCCGACATTCGCATGGAGATCGTTCCACAGACGCACCAGGAATCGGCCCACCTGTTGGTGACAGTCAACGAAGAGTCGATCCAGCAAAAGAAACGTGGCGTCACCAAGAAGATACGCAACCGAATCATGGGCGGCGAAGTGCGGGCAGGAACGTTTGGCCTGCGGCTACCGAAGGGCTGGGATCAAACCGACCCACGCCAGCTGCTGGTTATTGTGGTCCATGGATTCAATTCGTCACCCGAACGTTTCGAACCCTTCGCGGAAGCTCTTCGCCAGTCGGGAATTCTGAGCGCCACATACAGTTATCCGGATGACCAGCCAATTGGTGATTCCGCTGAGCAGTTATCGGCCGATCTCAAGAAGATGGCCACCGATCATCCGCAGCGTCCCGTGGCCCTGGTGACACACTCCATGGGCGGACTTGTCTCCCGGGCGGTGATTGAACAACCGGAGCTCGACCCGGGCAATGTGACCAGGCTGATCATGATCGCGCCGCCCAACCATGGCTCGCTACTGGCTCACTTCGCACTCGGTCTGGATATCCTGGATCACGCCGTTGCCGAATCCGAGAAGAGCGAAGTCACGCGGTTTTATGCAGCCGTCGAGGACGGATTGTCCGAAGCCAGACACGATCTAAAGCCCGATTCGCCGTTCATCCACCGACTCAATGCGCACTCCCGAAATCCCAAGGTGCACTACTCGATCTTTCTCGGCACCGGAGGGCATCTCACCGAGCAACAAGTGAACCAGCTACGCGAAGGGCTGCGGACTGCCAAAGATAACAGCGACATCGCTGGCATCTTCACTCCGCGATTCGACAAGATGCTTGCCGACTTGGATGAGGTCATTGGTGGCAAGGGAGACGGCGTGGTGGCGGTAAAGCGAGGCCGTTTGGAGGGCGTTGAGGACACGGTGCTGGCCGATTTCACACACTTGGGAGTGCTTCAGACACCCACCACATTCGCCGATGACGAAGTGTATCAAGGTGTCGTAGTACGTCTTAAATAGCGGCTTGTTGCGACGACCTGCGGGCGGTCCGCAGCAGCCACCGCAAGCTTTCCACAACCGGTGGTCCCTGCTTCACATGGACGTTGCACCGACTGCTGCCGCAGATCCCTCGTGCGGGGTGATACCAGCTGGAAACTGGTTGCAATGGCGATTTACTAATGCACCATAAGAGTGGTTTTTTCGGTCGGCCAGACAGCGAGTGCCTGGCGATCGCTCGAGAGTAATCGGCTTCGGAAGCTGCTGAAATACCAGCGTCGATGGTCCGGATAGTAGGTCCCGCTTGCCGAGCGGGACGTCGCGACCCAGTGGTTCTGGACGCGACATGGTCCCGTCCGACAGCTGGGACCAACGTATTCAGCAGCTTCCTTCGTCCCTCGTTAGGGCTCGAGTCCGGATGATTCACCAAACCAGCAAGGTGGGTCGAGCAAACCGT
Source organism: uncultured Planctomycetota bacterium (assembly GCA_963700575.1). GTDB lineage: Bacteria > Planctomycetota > Planctomycetia > Pirellulales > Pirellulaceae > JAJRVM01. The sequence continues at coordinate 99,484 of CAVOYC010000032.1, forward strand.
GCTGCTGGTGGGTCATCGCATGCTCTTTTTTCGCCGGCCCAGACTCAGACTGTGGCGGCAGAGCTGATCGGTTTGTGAAGTCCCACCAACACTTTGCGCGAGCTTGTTTACCCTACGCGAATAATTCGGGCTAGGCAAGTTGGCGAGAATCGACCAGAATGTTAGCGAAGTGCCTGGAGCTGGCATTTCGCGGAGAACCGAACATTGTTCGGGTGGTGTGCAAACGCCGAGGGTGGGCCAAATCTCGCGATAGCCTTGCAAGAGAGTGGCCCCATTCGACGCATGGCAGGAGGCAGCGCGATTGAACTTGGCCAAATCGAGTGGAATGCAACGGTCGCAATTCGCTTCGCATGCGCAGCCCCGTTCCCAAGCTTCATTCGCTTTGTGTCTGCAGAATGAGAGTCTTGATCACAGCGGAACTCGATTCTCATCGGTTCCATGCCACACTCGTAAGTTGCGCAGCGTGCTTGGCTTCCCGGCAGAATAAGGAGGTGCAGGGGGCAGTCCGAGCGGTAGCGACCGTGCGCGGAGGTGAGCGTGGTCTCTCGCCACCCGGAGCGGCCGGCGGCAAAGAAAACGGCCCTGGTCAGGTAACGGCCCGCATTCAGACCCATGCGTGGTCAGGTTGATGAACACGGTTCCCGCTCCGTCCTTGCGGCGAATCACATGGACACATTTCTCGTAGGGAGTAGCCTTTCGTGGCAGAGATACCGACATCTAACGTTGTGGAGACGTTGCAGACAGACTCAACAACACAACAGCTCGTGCACGACACGATCGTCCGTTGGCTTCGAGACGAAGCCTCTCTGGAAGTCGACCAAATCGATTACGATGCTTTGCTCTTCGAGTTGGGTATCGATTCCATGGGGGCGGCCACGATTGGCAGTCAGTTGGAGGCGCTGACCGACAAGACGCTCAACCCGGATGTGCTCTACGAGTTGGAGACGATTAATGAACTTGCGGCGCATCTGGACAGCCTGCGTCCCCGCGATCCGCTCGCCGTTGGCAGCCCGCGCGGGGCGAACGCTGCGGAAGCCTCGTGTCTGTCTTGTAGCGTGGACCCCAAGACCGCGGACGCGCACACGGGGCTCTTTCATCGTTACAAACAACTCAATCGACGAGTGTGGAAACTGAAAGACGAAGGTCGGTACTTTTTCGAGCCAGAGATTTCCCAACATGATGGCGCGTGGGTCGTGGCAGATGGCAAGCGGATGCTGATGCTCGGTTCTTACGAGTATCTCGGGTTGCTCGGTCATCCCCACTTGAAAAAGACAGCCATCGATACAATCAATGAATTCGGCACCGGACACCATGGCGTGCGGTTGCTGGCTGGCACCACAACGGTACACCGCGAGTTGGAGCGAAAGCTGGCCGAATTCATGCAGGCCGAAGACGCGATCGTTTACAGCAGCGGTTACGTGACCAACGTGTCGACCATCTCTACCTTGGTCGGCCGCGGCGATTTCGTGATCGGTGATCAGTGGAACCACGCCAGCATCATAGATGGTTGCCGCATGTCCGGAGCGACGTTCTGGGAGTTCAAGCACAACGATATGGATTCACTGGCCGAACTGCTCCAGCAAGCTGATGGTGGCCGGACGCTGGTCGTCGTCGACTCAGTCTTCAGCATGGACGGGGACATTATCGATTTGCCCAAGACGGTCGAGTTGTGCAAGCGATACGGCGCGTTGCTGATGGTCGACGAGGCGCACAGCTTGGGAGTTTTGGGGGCTACCGGCCGTGGCGTGCAAGAGCACTTCCAACTCGGTCCCGACGACATCGACGTGAAGATGGGTACGCTCTCCAAGACCTTCGCCGGCTGTGGCGGTTTCGTGGCCGCGCACAAGGAAGTGACGACCTTCCTGCGCCATCACGCTCGAGGCTACATTTTCAGCGGCGCTTTGCCGGCCGGGCAGGCCAGCGTGGCGATTGCCGCCATGGAAGTGCTCCAGCAGGAACCGGAACTGGTGGGGCGATTGCAGCAAAACGTGACCCACTACCTGGCTGGGCTCAAAACGCTCGGTTTTGACACCGCCAAGAGCGTCACTCCCATCGTTCCCGTGATGACCCGCAACGATGAGATCGCTTTGGAGATGACCCGCATCTGCCGCAACGATGGACTGCTGGTCATCCCCGTCTGCTACCCGGCTGTCCCCATGGACGCTCCACGCCTGCGGACGTGCGTCTCGGCCATCCAGACTAGCGACGAGATCGATTTTGCGCTGGACGTGCTGGCACGCGCCGGCCGGCAAACCGGGCTGATTGGATAGGCGACCGGCGGTTGATTTGGCGGTCGCATCCCTTGCAGCGCTGCAAGTCGACTGTCGGCTTGGTATAATGCAGAGCGGTTTGGCGTGTCATTGACACGTTGTATCGGCCGATGCCACTAGAGCCTGCGCCGAAAAATCGCCTCCCTGGTTGGATGACGTGGCTTGTGTCCGCGCCGACGCCCACCACGATCGAACGCCAACTCCGCCCCTACCACCACTCAGGCGCGAAACCTATCTTCGAGGATTGAAACCATGTCCAGCCAGAACAGATGGTCCCGTCGTCGCTTCTTGAAAACATCTGCCGCCAGCGCTGCGGTACTTTCGACAGGGGTGTGGAGTGCGTCCGCGAGAGCGGCCAGCCAATCCGCCAACGAGAAATTGAAGATCGCTTGCGTCGGCACAGCCAATCGGGCCGCGGGGGACATTGATGAATTGAAGAACGAAAACATCGTGGCCCTGGTCGATGTGGACAAGAATTATCTGGACCGGGCCGCAGCGAATTTCCCCGCTGCTCGCACCTACGCCGATTATCGTGAGATGCTGGAAAAGGAAGCCGGGAAAATCGATGCGGTGATGGTCGGCACACCCGACCATCATCACGCTCCGGCGACCATTCGGGCCATTCGGGCCGGCTTGCACGTGTACTGTGAAAAACCCTTGACGCACACCGTCCATGAATCGCGTGTGGTGGCCGAAGCCGCAAAGAAATTCGGAGTCGCGACGCAATTGGGGACGCAGATCCACGCAGGTGACAACTATCGGCGCGTCGTTGAAATCATTCAATCTGGCGCGATCGGTGACGTCACCGAGGTCCATGTCTGGGTCGGCAAAGGTTGGGGCGGCGGCGAGCGTCCCGAAGGGAGCCAGGAACCACCCGCCACTTTGAACTGGGATCTGTGGCTGGGCGCGGCACCCGAACGGCCTTTCTGGCCAGGCATCTACCACCCGGCCAACTGGCGGCGCTGGTGGGACTTCGGACAAGGTACGCTCGGCGATATGGCCTGCCATTATATGGACCTTCCTTTCTGGGCTCTGAAGCTGCGCCATCCCACACACTGCGAAGCGGAAGGCCCCGATGTGCATCCCGAGACCTGCCCGTTGGGATTGACGGTCCGGTATCGGTTCCCCCAACGCGATGGACTCGCCCCGGTGGCGCTCACCTGGTACGACGGGAACAGGATCCCCCAAGAAGTTGCCGGTGAGCGTGTTCCCGGTAGCGGTGTGATGTTCGTCGGTACGGAAGGCAAAATGTTTGCCGACTATGGTCGATATAAACTCTTCCCGACGGAAAAGTTCGCCGGCTTCCAGCCGCCCGAACAGTCGATTCCACCGTCGGTCGGCCACCATAACGAGTGGATCCAGGCGTGCAAGACAGGCTCGCCCACCACGTGCAACTTCGACTATTCCGGAGCTCTGACCGAAACCGTGTTGTTGGGTAACGTGGCCTACCGAACCGGCGCACCGCTCGAGTGGGAGGCCCAGAACTTGAAGGCCACCAACTGCCCAGAAGCGGATCGGTACATTCGCAAAACGTATCGCCCAGGCTGGGAAGTAGACTAATCGATCGTGCGGTGCCGCTCGAAAGGACACAGCGACTGCGAGAAGCTCTCAGCGCGATAGCCCCGCGCACAAGGGAATGACGCGGTAAGTCAAGTCCGAACAATATCGTCTCGGGAACCTTTTCGGGCTTGGGTTCTTCGGACTTCCTTCGTGCTTGGGTTCTTCGGACTTCGGTTTTCTTCACTCCCCTGCAATGTACTTCAGTTGAATCTCGGTGTCGGGAAGTTTCTTCTGCAATTCTTCCACTCCGGCGGCGGTGACTGCCGTGCGCGTGACCTTCAGGTCCTTGAGCGCCGTTAGCGGCTCCAGATATGTGAGTCCCGCGTCCGAGATCGCGGTGGAGCCCAGGTGCAGGAAACTCAGCTTCTTCATACCCTCCAGGTGCTTCAGGCCCTTGTCGGTCAACTGTGTGTTGTCCAGGTTCAAAACCTCCAGGTTCACCAGGCCGGCAAGGTGCTGGACTCCGGCATCGGTAATCGCCACGCGCCAGAGATTCAGATTCTTGAGGTGGGTGAGGTTGGCCAGATGCACCAGGCCATCGTCAAACACCTGGCTGTTCTCACTCAAATCAAGTTCCTCCAGACTGGTCAGGGCGGCCAACCCGGCCAGCCCAGTACTCGTGATTTGCGTGGCGGATATGCGCAGCTTTTTGAGCTGTGGAAAGTGCTTCAGTTTGGCGAGTGCTTCGTCCCCAACCAGCGTTCGAGCCAGGTAGAGTTCTTTCAGGTTGTCGAGCTTGTCGAGTTGTGCCAGGCCTTCTTCGCTGATCCACAAATGGTCCAGCAGCAGCGCTTTCATACTGGTCATATTGGCCAATGCTCCCATGGCCTGATCGTCGACGGTCGTCGCACCGCTCTCGCCATTGAGCCGTAGTGCCTCCAGTCCGGTCAGTCCCGACAGGTACATCAGACCCGCGTTGCCGATCTTGCAGCCCCGCAGATCGAGGTTACGGAGCGTGGGAATCTTGCCCAGCGTGGCCAGACCGGAATCCGTAATGGCGGTGTCGTTCAACAGGACGGATTTGAGTTTCGGCAGACCCGGCAAGGGGATGAGTGCCGCATCGGTGATCACGGCGCCGCGGAAATCGACTTCCACCACGAACCCGTCGTCGCTTTTCTTCAGTCCGGTCGCCAATGGCTGGAGTTCCTCCAGCGACTGCGGTTCGTCCATCTTCGCAGCCGGTTGCCTTTCCTTTTCGTCCACAACGAGGTCGCTCTGGCTGGCGTCCTGGTCCGTCGCCGCTGTCTCCGCTGACTTGGCTGCCGGCACATCGTCATCCTTCTTCGGCGCCTTCTGGCCTGGCGCACATCCCGAGAGGCCTAGCAAACAGGCCAACACAAGCAAAGTCGCCTTCAAAACGTGTGGTGCGGCGGACCCACTAATCCGAAGCGCAATCGATGTACGGCGAGTATGATCTCTGCCTCGCGGGCGATGCGGATCGGTGTGGCGTCTTGAAACCGTTTCCAGTAAACACGGGAGGTACATCATGAGTAATCCTGCTCTTGCCCTAGAAATCGCCGAAGATGGTTGGAAAGTTGACGGAAGCCACAACAGCCGTACTTCGCATGACTTTAGCCCAGCCGCGCAAAAGACTCAAGAACTGATGCCCCGAATCCGTCCGCTCAAGTAGCAGGCCGCAGCCAGTCCAGCCGGTGGCCGGCGACGTCCGTCCGGAAGCGTCACGGAATCACGTAGCAGAAGCGTAATCGCAGACACTTCTTACTCAAAGTGCAAGCCATGCCGCCCGTTCCAACGGATCCAACGCCGGAAACGCCTGTGATTTCGCCAATCCGCACCGGATGTGTATTCCGAACCTTTCCGATGGGAAACGAGCCACAGAAATGCGGCCTGACCGGCTACATGGACCGCGTGATTTTCAGTTTGCGTTATTGAGGCCTCGCTTGGGCACAGCGACAAGACGGGCACCGTCGCGCTGATGATCGCTCGAAGGATGTGTGGCTGGCCACCTGCACCGCCTGCGCATTCCGCCACGAAAATCGTGCTACGCACCGTTTCTTTTCGCGAGTTTGGCTAGTTGAGGTCCACTCTGGCAGTGATCGCCAGTAGTGGAAGGAACTTAGCGGTTGGCGGCAAGGCATAACGCCGCAACAAGAGAGGGGTCACGGCACAACTCGCAGGAAGTGACGCACAATAGCGAGACTCCGTTCAGCGGGGTTAGAGCTTCCACGTGTCACGCTGCCGGCGGCGATATTCGACGTGATCTTGCCAATACAACTACTTGCCCATCTTGATTAAGTCATCCCAAGTGGCATGGTTTTAGAGTCAGTTCACCGGCGTCGCTGGCCAAAGTGGCCCAGCGGATGGAAGCAAGTCATATGAAAGGCGCCACCGCCGCCCTCAGCATTTTCACGTAACGTGTTGTTGCACGCAGTGGCAGGATTTCCACGCGCCGCGAACAGCGCTGGCACTCATTTCGCTCAATCTTAGTCACGCCGAAGTCGCCGATCTGTCAGTCCTTACGAGGCTCACGGGCTGAGAGCGGCTGATGCGGAACCGACCTTACGTTACCATGGACGAGGTCGCCATGCTCCACTCCAGGTCTTTGTCTTAACCAAGCACCAGCATCCTTCTCAATGAAAGTCCAAGGCACGCGCGCATCACGATTCCGCATCACGCGTATTCAGTTCCGCGTGAGGATCTTCTTCCACACGCCCCAGCAGCTGGGCAGCTTCTTCGCAGAAACGGACCAGTTCTTCGTCTGCCACCTGGTTTTCGCGCATCCACTTGACGGCTACATCGTACTGACGATTTGCCTCTTCATGCCGGCCCAGCTTCCAATGCGCCATCGCCATGAACATGGCGTTGAAGCCCACGAAGGCATCGCCGAGACACCGATTGGACCGCTCAAGTGCGCTGAGTGATTCCTCCCAGTTGCCGGCTCGGTAATGGCAGACCCCCAGCGTGTTCCAAAACGTCCCCTCGTTGGGAACCAGCTCCACGGCTTTGGACGCGAGTTGGATGGCATACTGAGGATCGTGATACGTCCGGTCGGGGCACGTCACGAGGAACCAGGCGAAGTTATTGTTGACATGCGGAGAATTGGGGGCAACTTCCACCGCCGCCTGATACTGCTGGAGCGCCAGGTCGTACTTTTTGACGACAGTCAGAAAGGCTCCATTGGACGTGAGGGCCTGTGCGCGATTGCGTTTTGACTCTTCGTTCGCCTGTTCCACCCGTGCCAGCGCTTCATTCGCGATCCACAACCGCTTCGTCGCCAGATGCTCGGCATTTGTCGCGCGAATCGCCTGCCAGACACTTACACAGGTTCCCAGCAGCAGCGTGATCATAACGAGCGATGAGGCGGCGAACAGACCACGATGCCGATTAATGAATTTGCGGACTCGGTAAGTGGCCGATGGCGGCCCGGCTTCCACCGGCTCGTTATCCAAATAGCGTTTCACATCGGCGGCGAAACCGCGCGCGGTTTGAAAACGCCGCTGTCGATCTTTCTCGAGCGCTTTCATGACAATCCAATCCAGCTCACCGCGCAGCATACTTCCCAGCCTGCCCGGTTGCGTACCGCGACGCTCGCAAACCACCGTGACCTGGTCTGGAATGTCGCCGATCCGCGCACTTGGCCGTGGCGGATTCTCCTCACACTTGATGCGCCGAAACTCCGCATAACTGGCATTCTCGAGACGCTCCAACTGGCACGGTGTGGTTCCCGTAAGAAGCTCATAGAGCAGGACACCCAGCGAGTAAATGTCGCTGCGTGTGTCGACGTCAATGCTGTTGAGCGCCGCCTGCTCGGGACTCATGTAGAGTGGGGTCCCGACCATCTGAGTGAATCGCGTTTGATGCGATTGTTCCGTCAATTGCTGATCAAGTGCTTTGGCCACGCCAAAGTCGATTACCTTCGGAACCGACAGACCGTCTTTGTGCGTGACCAGAACATTGGATGGTTTGATGTCCCGATGGATGATTCCCTTCTGATGCGCGTGCTGGACTGCCTGGCACACCTGCATGAACAGGCTCAGCCGCTGACGGATCGTTAACCGGTACTCGTCGCAGTGCTCCGTGATCGGAGTGCCGCAAACCAGCTCCATGACGAAGTACGGCTGGTGTGAATCCGTACTCCCCGCATCCAAAACGCGGGCGATATTGGGATGATCCATCAGGGCTCAGCGTCTGACGTTCCGTTTCGAACCGCGAGATCACTTCGCAAGAATCCATTCCCGGCTTGATGATTTTCAGGGCCACGGTTCGTCGCACCGGACCCTGCTGCTCGGCTTCGTAGACAATCCCCATGCCGCCTTCAGCAATGATGCCTCGTAAGCGATACTGCCCCACCACCTCGTCCAGGTGCTGCGTTGCCGGTGCAAAGGGAGTCGTCTGTCTGGGTTCCGTGAACGGGCGATCCAATGGACCGCGAGCGGACCGGTGGGCCTCCAGCAGACTTTCGACCTCATCACGTAGTGTTTCGTTGTCCCCGCACTGCTGCCGCAAGTATTCCCGGCGACCCGCGTCGTTTTCGATATCGATGGCGTTGAGGAATATCTCGTTAGCGGCCGGATCCCATCGATTCGGATTTGAGCGATCTGGTTTCCCACGACTCATCAGCGCCTCTCCGTACCGTGCCCCGGTCAAGTACATGCACATGCGAAAAACGCACCCCGTTTGCACCGCGTTTTTCTTTATTTTTCTTATGAATCCGGCTCGATTTCCCGCGCCGGCCGTCGGTGCACTACGGTCCTTGAGACATCCGGCGGTACAGCCAGGCCCGAGCCAAGGCCCATCGACGATCGGCGGCGCGGCGACCCAGCCCCAAAGCCGCCGCCGCCTCTTGGTGCGTAAGTCCCGAAAAATAACGCAGTTCCACCAACTTGGCTGCAGCCGGATCGTGCTGCTCCAGTTCGGTGAGTGCCGCATCCAATGCTCAGCAGCTCGACATTCCGCTCCGGCACCGTCACCAGTTGGTCCGTCAAAGTGACTCGGCGTCGGTCGCCACCGTGCTTGACCGCTTTCTTCTTGCGGGCTCGCTCCACCAGAATCTGTCGCATGGCCCGGGCGGCGGCAGCGAAGAAATGAGCCCGGCTGTCCCAGTGGCAAGCCGGGCCTGAGTGCACCAGTCGAAGATACGATTCGTGCACCAACGCCGTCGCTTGAATCGTCTGACCAGGCGATTCCCGGGCCATTTTGCGGGCCGCCAGTTGACGCAACTCGTTATAGACCAGCGGCAGCAACTCGTCCACGGCCAGCGGATCGCCCTGCTGGATGCGAGCCAGTATCTGGGTGATGTCAGTCGTCACTTAATCGCCGCCATCTCGTCGCCTGGAATTACCACGCATTCAGCTCGGGCATGCCTTGTCGGTGAATCCCGGTGAATCATAGCCCCGCTGTCAAGGTCAACGCGACGAGTCAACTCCCGAGGCAGAAAATCTTTCGGACATCTTACCTTTCGCCCATACCCTGATGAGCCGCCGGGACCTAAAGCTCACATCCCGGCAACATCGTCGCGCCCACAGACGGTGGCCCATTGCCCGTCGAGATACCGCGCGAGCGTTTCATCGCCGATCGTACATAGTACAATAAGCGAGCAACTCGAGTTCTATCACGGCCGCCTTCGGAGTGACGAGCGATGAGAAAGCCATTGCCCAACGTGATGCCCTGCGGGACGTTCCACGGCAGTGGTGCGTTGTTGGCCATGTGTTTGCTTCTTCCGGCAGCAGCAATCTTCGGTGCGCGGTGCCACAATTGCTTCAGCACCGACTACTACCTCGACAGCCCAGCCGGGAAACCTCGCGTTCGAGCGGAACGCGAGCAGCATCTGTTGCGCGGCGGCCACTGGGCCGCCAGCCCGGAGGCCTGTACGTCGTCGTGTCGCCACGGCCAGGAACCCGGATCCCGCGACGCGTGCTTTCTCCAACCCGCAAACAACAATCGCTCTGCGCGAATAGCCGCTACCGAACTCCCCGCCGATGCCAAAGTGGAACAGCCGGGAACATCGGAGGGACGCCTCTGTCTGTCACTGGCCAACACGGCAGTGCATCCGACCGTGGACAGCTCCCAAAGCCAGCCGCCCGCAGCCACAGGGTTCGTCTACGGTGACGTCTATCTCCGGCATATCACGGGTCCAGGACACCCCGAACGCCCGGAGCGACTTACCGCCATTGTGGAGCAATTGCGTACAACAGGACTACAGGACAGGTTGGTCCGGATCGAGCCTCGATCGGCGGAAAGACGCTGGTTGCTCGCCGTCCATACGACGCGGCACATTGCAGCTCTTGAGCAAGCGTCCTCCCAACAAGTTCGTTTCGCGGGATCCCCAGATACTCCGATCTGTGAAGCGTCGTTTGCGGTGGCCACCGAGGCTGCGGGGGGCGTTCTGGCGGCCATCGATGCCGTCGTGGCAGGCGCGGTGCGAAATGCCTTTTGCGCCGTCCGCCCGCCTGGCCATCACGCGACCACCAACAAGGCGATGGGGTTCTGCCTGTTGAACAACGTGGCGATTGCCGCCCGGTATATCCAAAGACAAAAGAAACTTCCGAAGGTGCTGATCGTCGACTGGGACGTGCATCACGGAAACGGCACCCAGGACATTTTCTATGAAGATCCGTGCGTCTTCTATTTCAGCGTCCATCAGTATCCGTTTTACCCGGGCACCGGCGGTGCAGACCAACAGGGGGCGGGGGAAGGGAAAGGGTTTACGCTGAATGTTCCCCTCCCGGCCGGCAGCGGCGACCGCGACTTTGAGCAGGCATTTGCCGAAAAGCTCGTGCCGGCCGCTCGGCAGTTCAAGCCCGACTTCGTGCTCATCTCTGCCGGATTCGACGCGCACCAGAATGATCCGCTGGGCGGCATGCGTGTGACCGCCGATGGCTACGGCAAGCTGACACGAATCGTCAAGCAGATCGCCGAGGAAAACTGCCACGGGCGGCTCGTGTCAGTTCTTGAGGGGGGATATAGCCTGGACGGATTGGCCGCTTCGGTCGAGACGCATCTGCGGTCCTTGTTGGACTAGGAAAGCGACCCAAAGTTGGGGATCGCCTAACAGGAGTGTGAAGATGAAGCTTTTGAGTAAATGCTCATTACCGACAATCCTTGCCGTCGTGAGCTTGGCCGCGTCGAGCGGGCACGCGGCCCAGGCTGCCCAGGCGGAAGACGTATCGCAAGAAAGTGTCACCATCCGCATCCTGGAGACTCCCTTCGTGGGTGATATCAGGTCGCTGGACAACGTGACGATGGAGTCACTCTCGCGCAACCAACTCCCCAGAACAGCTGGTGGTTACCCCGTGCTCGAAACCAGGACCGTGATTGCTGCGTGCACCTCCGACGGCAGCTTGACGCTCTGGACCCGTCGCGGCGACAAGCTGACTCAACGTGTGAATATCGGCCCCGCCGCAGCTGCCGGTCCGCCCCAATTCCGGCTCATCGCCGACGACAAGCAGGGTTTTGCCGTTGAAGTTGACTCGGGCACAGGACCACACCGTAAAGTCGTCCTGTCGAAAGACGGAATCCTGGAGATCCGGCAACCGGCCGGTCGGACGGTCCTGGTCCAGAGCCCGCTCCGGTACTTACTGGTACCTTCTCTCGTCGGCACGGACCTGCTCTACGACCCCGAGACTCTTTCAGCCAATACCGCTTCCTACCTCCCCTCGCTCAATATGATCCTGGGACTCGCCAGCGGCAACGACGGCATGCTCGTGGGCGTATGGCCGCCGGGCTCACAATCAGCTGGCCTGCAAATTACGCCGGCGAGAAGCCCACGACAGTTTGAATCGTTTTCCATCGACACCGCCGGCGACAGTTTCTATCTCGCTTTCCTCGACCATACGAACATCTGGCACGCCGAACGCCTGCGCGACGAGTATCTGGAAACCGACACCATCATAGCCTGGCAGAAACCTTTCGAAGCCCGGTGGATTGGGCGGTTCTATATTGACTCGGACGACTACGACTTTCCCTTCTATTTCCTGGCTCAGAGGCACAAACTGTGGGGCCGCTATATCCGTGGCTGGTTCAACTATCCCGTCTGGTTCGAGGGGGACAGAACTATGGTCCATTTCGAAAAGAAGTTCCCTCCCGTCGGGACACTGCTGATCTACTTCCTGGACACTTTCGACGACAAGTCGGACATTCTTTCTCCCATCGGTGTGATGCAGCGATCGCTGGGCAGGGAACTGGCCGGCAGGTTGCTCGACTTCGACGGCACTCGGAAACAGGTTCTCTTGGAACACGGCAACGCCGTCTGCGCAATGACTGAGAAGATCGAGAGTTACTGCGCCGGGAATGCCGAAGCGCCGCCCTGGGCCAAGGTAAAACAGTACACCAGCGACGTGGCGACATTTATCCGTCTGATCCGCGAGCGCGTTTTTCAGTTCGGTCAGTTCGCCGCCAAAATCGAAGGACTTCTGGACACGGCCGAGCAAGAGCAGCCAGAACTGAAGGACGCGCTTCAGTCCAGTCACGAAATTGTGGCGGAGATCCGTGACATCGTGGCGAACGACTTGCCGGAGGTTCCTCTGGAGGAGGTCCGCGCGTGGACCGACACAATCGCAAGGCTGGCCTCAGACGACGGAAGACAGAATCTGGACGCCGTTAGACTTCTGACGCAGCAATGCCGCTCGGTCGCGGGAACTCAGGACGACATGGCGCGCGAATTGAGTGTCGTCACGATCCGGCTCATGGAAGAGGCTGCCCGCATGGGAACGGTTTCGCCACAACGTGCGCGTTTGGCGGAACAAATCATCGCCCAATGCCGGGCCGTGCTGCGGCAACCTACCTGGTGGGAGCCGTGCCGCCAATATTTGCCGAAAGGCAACCCGGGACAACCATGACGTGGTCAGGGAGCAAGCGACATGCCATGCCGATATGAACTTTCTCTTCTCGCGCTCCTCGCAGCCTGCGGTGCGACGGGCGGTTGTGTCGAACGTCGGCCAACCGACCGTTCCGGAGAACCGTCGGCAGTGGTGACCGGCGAGACTGCTTCGCCCGGTAGCGGACCGGCGAACGAAATCATTACACCCGGCGGCATACCCATGGTGCTGATCCCGGGTGGGTCGTTCACCATGGGAGCTTACGCCGAGCGCGACGCGGGGCCTCCCCACGCGGTAACCGTCAGTCCCTTCTACATGGACCGCTACGAGGTAACGCAGGAAGCGTACGAACGAGTCATGGACAAGAACCCTTCGCGGCGAGTAGGAGCACAGAATCCTGTCGAACGGGTCCGCTGGACCGATGCTCTCAAGTACTGCAATCTCCGCTCCAGCAAGGAAGGCTTCACGCCATGCTACGACTTGCAGACGTGGGCCTGCGATTTCGCGGCCGACGGGTTTCGTCTGCCGACCGAGGCCGAGTGGGAATTCGCATGCCGGGCGGGCAGCGAGGACGACTACTATTTCGACGGCGGAGCCGAACAATTGGACGCCTACGCCTGGTTTCGAGACAATTCCCGACGCAAGCATCACCCCGTCGGCCAGAAGCGTCCCAACGCTTTTGGCCTGTACGACATGACAGGTAACGTCCGCGAATGGTGTAACGACTGGTACGCCGTGGATGCCTACAGCAAAGAACCGGTCACCGACCCGCACGGCCCGCCCTCCGGAGAGAAGACCGTATTGCGCGGCGGCGCCTTTTCAGTATCGGCCGACACCTGCACGAGTTGGGCCCGTTATTGCGATGAACCTGGCTTCACTGACGCCTGCGTCGCCTCCGACGATTACGGATTTCGCTGCGTCCGGCGATTATGACTCGTTGGGAGCACAGGCAGGCATCGCGCGAAGCGAGCACCTATCGAATTTCGACCCGGCGTGTCATGCGAAGCCGGTGCGTACGATGGCGGTTATTGGACTCCTTGACTCGCCCACGGTGCCGGCTCGCTCTTTTTCGGAAAGGCTATCCTGTAAATCGCATTCTCGAAGGACGTCTACTCCCTGCCCTGACCCGAACACTCACGAAAACTCAGACACACAGAATTTTGGACAGCGAAGACTCGACACCGAAAACTCAGACACACAGAATTTGGTGTCCACAGAATTTGGTGTCTCGCCAGGCATGGCGGGCCGGACGCTAGCGGTGGGGCACGAAGACTCAGACACAAAGCATTTCTGTTCACAGCATTTCTGTTCTCGCCGGGCGTGGCAAACGGGACGCCTGCGGAAGTACGGGAGTGTCAAGAGCGGGTGGCGGGGCGGCCGATGGTGCGAGGAGACGGGGGAAGCGTTGCGCGGACGGTGGTTGCGCAGACGGTGATCGTAGAAGCGCTCGGGATGCCAAAAAACAGGCAACTCACACCGAGCCGCTTGTGGAGACGTGCGTCAGGATGCCTGGCAACCCGTCAGGCCGTCACGTGAACGTGTCCGAAGGTGCGTCAACAAAGATCTCGCGGCACCAGCCGAGTCCTTGGAACCAGCGCTGGGCCACTTCCCCGGCTCGCCGCAACACTTGTTGGGCTGCGCCGAGGATCGCGAACAGCGACTGTCGAGCTGCTGGAACTCGGCCAGCCAGGCTGGAGCGTTCATCCCCCAACGCGTGAGCACTTCCTCCAGGCCAGCGTCGAGGCCCACTCCCGTACGCGTTCGAAACGTGGCCTTGCAACACTTTCAGCAAGTTCTACTTGCTTCGCCTTACTAAAACCGATCCGGTTGAGTTCGATTTCTCACCGTTCCTAGATCGCTTGCGTCTTGTGTAACTGAGTTGAGGCCAATGAAGCATCCGGCAGATCGGCGGTGTGGCACTGGTTCAGTCTGCCTCCGCAGCCTGGCGACCCAAACTCGGCTCAATCCAGACGGAGGCTGCTAATGCTGCTTCACGTCGTAGCACATCAAGATGTCATTCGCCCGTAGAAATAGCTGGCCATCGACAATCACCGGGTGCGACCAGGCTTTTCCATTATTGACCGCGGGTTGGAACGTGCCTTTGACACGAAACTCTGCGGGAGTTGCCTCGATCAGGGCCACCAGCCCATTGTCATAACGGAAGACGAGGTTTCCATCTACATACAACACTGCCGCAGAACCACTCGCGCGCGCCTTGCGTGTCCACTCCTGCTCCTTCCACTTGATCTCTCCCGTCAGGAAATCGAGACAGACGGGAATGCCCTTGTTTTGCCCGTCACCACCGTAGATGAAATCCCCCACCAACACGACGCCACCGTGATGGTTTTCGAAATCCCGGGGGCCTAGGAAATAGACCTCTTCGACGTCGAAAATGTCACCATCCTTGGTCAGTTTCAGCAAAGCACTCCCGGTCCTGTAACTCGTCGTCACAAAGACGTGATTGCCGCGCACCACGGGCGAGGGGATGTTCGCCGTGCCGTTCGCGATGCGGTTATAGCCCCACAAGAATTTCCCGGTGTCAGCTGCCACGCCAATCGCTCCGCGCCCGACAATCGTCATGTATTGGCGCACGCCATCAATCGTACTCACAACAATCGAAGCATACCCGGCCCCGTCCTTGCCCTCCGAACCGATGTCGGGCATGGCGCATTTCCAAATCAAGTCGCCCGTGCCTTTTTCCAGCGCGACAACTACCGCATCCTCGACGCCGGGAGTACAGACGACCTTGTCTCCGTCAATCAACGGCGATTCACTCCAACGCCATCCCGACATCATCTTGCCGCCAAAATCCCGCTCGACATTCCGCTTCCATTTCGAGGCCCCAGTGGCCGCCTCCAGACAGACGAGATCGCCACTCGTCCCCAGGACGTAGAGGTTGTCGCCGTCAACAGTCGGAGTGCAGCGTGAACCATCACCGTGGGGCGGGCCGATTCTAGTTGACCAAAGTTCCTTCTGTGTGTTCCAATCGAAAGCCGTCACGAACTGCGACTTGCGGCCACCATCAGGTCGATCACCCATCGTGAAAATGCGTCCGTTGACAATTGACACACTCGAGTACCCGGTGCCGCAGCCTTCGACCTGCCATAGCAAGGGGAACCCGCCCTCCGGAATCTCCTGCACCAGGCCCGTTTCAGGGCATATGCCAGTACAATCGGGTCCGCGAAATCGGGGCCAGTCCGATTGAGCGGCGGTGGAAGCCGTCACACACAAACAGCCCACAAAAACTGCTCTGCAAATTCGATGTTGCCACGTCACTTCAGGTTCCTCTCGCTGTTAGCCTGCTGATAGGGAAATACGGCGATCATCTTGAATTACCTTCGAGCGACCGTGGCTCAGCGGGATACTCTTACCAAGCGGCAGCTCGCAATTGGATGGCGGCCCTGCCGCCTTGGAAACTCAGGTCGGATGAACTGTTCGGTGTGTTAGACAGCGGAAAGTTGGCAGGTGCACGGTCAAAACATGCGTCCCGGGGACTCCATGAAAGATAGCGGGACAACAACGCCCCGCCAAGTGCACCAATTCCTGCAAGCGGCACGGCATTACCGTCACTGTTGCTGCAGGTAACTATGTTGCGTAACTATGTCGCGTAACCATGTTGCTCGTGGTCGTTGGGGCTCAGGGCGATGAACCACTGTGCGGCTCCGTCTGCCCCAACAACTCCTGGCCGTGCGACGCCTCGATCATAATGCGAAACCCTACATTAAACACCTGCTGGCTCTCGAAGTAACGCCAACGAAATCCCGATCGACAGCGCTTGGGGCGGTCGTACCAGGATCCTCCTCGCACGACGCGCGGCCCCGACTCGTCCAGGCGATCGCGGCCGTCATCGGGGGTGTAGGGGTACGGCCGGTACTGGCTGCGAGTCCATTCCCAAACGTTTCCATGCACATCGAAGAGACCCCACGCATTAGGGGAATAATGACCCACTTCTGACGTGACGAGGTGACCGTCGTCAAACCGCTCATCACGCGCCACGATATCGGGCGCCAAGGGTCGCCATCCTTCGTAAGCCAACCCGCGCATCGTACGATCCGCCAGATTCCCGAAGGGAGCAAAGTCGGCGTCACCATTCCCATAGCAGTGGGAGGTTGCCGTACCGGCGCGGCACGCGTATTCCCATTGAGCCTCGGTGGGCAACTGCACCTCCTCTCCGAGCCTTTGGGACAGCCATCGACAGAAGGCCACGGCTTGTTCCCATGACACGCGAACGACCGGCTGCTCTGGACCATTGAGTGCCCAGCCGAGATAGTCCTCACTGAAAATCCATGAAGTGCGATGTTCGAATCGACTGTCATGCTCCGGAGCAAATGCTGCAAATTGGCGATTAGTCACTTCGCAACGTCCGATCCAAAATGGCTGGGCGATCGTCACCACGTGTGGTGGCAGCTCGTCCATTTCTCCGGCCGGGTCACCCATCACAAAACGACCCGCGGGCACCTTGACGAGGTCCATCGTGATCCCATGTCCCAAGTCGACCTCGCGTCTGAAAGAACCTTGCTCCGTCTGCTGCCGGCGCGCCTCGCTCTCTGCCATGGGCCACCCTGGAATCGTCGGTGCCGTGACATCCTGACGATCGACGACGTGAGGTATCACCGGCGTTATCGGCTGCGTCGCGACCGTGGTGATCGTTTCCTTGTCTTCCGGAATGCCGCCATAGAGCTCCTGCAGAGCGCAACGGCGCAAACGCTGATCACCTGCAATCCGCGTAAACTCACTCCACGTCCCATGGCAGGGAGCATTCAGGTCGATCCACGTGATCAAGCGATCCCACGCTTCCTGATCCAACACCACGCCATGATGCCCTTTGCGCAGCATTTGAATGAGTTCAGAAGTGCCCGCGTGAAATTCTTTGGCAGGCAGCAGGTGGAGATCACTCTCCAATCCGCCGACTCGTACGAGCCCGCGCAGGGCGACATAACTGGGTGGAAAAATCCCACGGTACTTGGCCACCAATTCCTCAATTGGCTGATCTTTCACCAAGAGGAGCTCCGGGTTCCCGTGGCGATAGACATAGTATGCGTACTGATCACCCCGCAAATCCGGGATGTCTGGTCCGTCGCTGCGAGGAACTCCGTCGTGGCAGGAAACACAGAATTTGTCCAGCACCGGTTGAACTTCTCGCTGAAAGCTGAACCCTCGAGTTGGTCCATACCACGATTGGATTTCCGACGGCGCGCGCCGCAGTGCCAAGGTGCTGTGGGGCGCCGCCGAAGCATTGTGGTTCTCATGACAGCCGGCGCAACTGAGCGTTTCCCCAGGCATCGCCGTCATCCAGCTCCGCATCAACTGCAACGCCTGCCCCTGCTCGTCGAGTGGTTGAATCGAAATGGGTGTCTTGGCAGGGATCCGAAACAGCACCGAACCATCCGGCTCGACAGGCACCGTTCCCAACACTCGTTTTACTTCCCACGGACCATCCGATCCGATGCGGTGATCGATTCCGGCCAGTTTCTGATATCCAAAGTGATAGGTAAACACGCGCAGCTGTTTCACGCTGCCCCGTGGCACACCCGCCAGGCCCGGCCCCTGATAAACGTCTGTGACGTAGACCAGCGCATCATCACGCTCTGGATCGACGCGGCTGACAATCTGGGGGGGCTTTCTGGTGGCCCGCAGGGGAATCGGTTCCAGCAGCACACATCCTTCTTCTTCCTTGAGCAGCACCATGTTGTCGAACACGTCCACGAGGTAGATGCCCCACAAGGAATCCGGGGTCGGCTTGCAGGAGACGATGAAATACTTCTCGCTCAGCGGATAAGGGTGCACGAACTTCGGCCAGCTATGTTCCGTCAGTTTGTCTTCAATCAGCGGCTCAACTTTTTCGCCGTAACCGGGAATTCGCTGCACCACGCCGTCCGTTTCGTGACGTCCTTGAGCCGGGTCGAAAATCACCAGCTCACCAACACGACCAACGTGATGGCCGGTTACGATCCCCACGACCTTGGTCGGATGCTGCGGAATGGCACGAGCATAGAAGATGGAATTCGGCCAGTACGAATTTGACCCGTAATACTCCGCCTGCCCGGTACCGTCCGGGAACATGCTGAACAGAATCCGATTCCAGACGTGTGGCGTGTCTGTGTAGTCCCACCGCAAATAGAGGATCCGGCCGTCGTTGAGCACGCTGGGACAATAGCTGTGGTCCTGTTCAAAACAGACCTGGCGGATGTTGCCTCCGTCACCAGCCATGACGTACATCATTCCTACGATCACTCCGGCATTGCAGGGCACTCCCTGAAACGGCGCGGTGGAAACGAACGCGATATCACCGTTGGGAAGATAGCATGCAGTCGTAGTAGTGGACGTCCTTCTGGTCGGAGGGCGTGAGCTGACGCAGACCAGTACCGTCCGTATGGATTTCAAATACGTGCCATTTGTCGTGCGCGCCTGGCATCGAAAACAGTAACTGGTCGGCGTCCCAATGCAGATCGATGTCGGTCATCAGCCTCCGTCCCTGTGACTGGAGGAGCGTCGTAAGCTGCCCGTCTCGGGTGATCCCGGACAGCACCGCGATCTCATTGTCCCAATCAAAGGGTCGATCAATATTCGGATTGCATTTCGAACTCTGTCTCGGCAGGCCTATGTACTCGCCAACTCCGTAGCCTGTACCGTGGGGACGACGTGGATCGCCGTCCGGCACGCGACGAATCAACAACAGCTTTTCGAAATCGATCAGCGGATTGGCCAGCAGAGCTTCTCGCTGAATTTCGTCGAACTGCTTGACAACTGCCTCGACCCGCAGCACGGATGCCAAGTCATTCAAATCCATCGTGGAAACAGTACTGTCAAGCGATTGTCTCAGCGTGTCGAGACGCTTCAGATAGGTCGGCCCCTGAGGATAATCGCCGGCAAAACTTGCGATCAGATCCTTGACCGCCAACTGCAATTTGTGGATCGGCAACTGCTTCGCGCGATCCAGGCACGCTTTGAGTTCCCTCGAACGGTGGTAGAGTCGCCGGACATCTTGCAGCGACTCGCGACTGACGACATGACGGGCCTTTTCCACAGCCTGCAGTTGCACTGCCTGAATGCGGGAACTCGCTCGGGCATATCGCTTCGCGATCTCGGCGTAGTCTCCCGGTACCCAATTCCCATCCAGAATGCGATCTTCGCGTTCCCATTTCATCTGTCGACGGGATTTTTCGTCGGTGAACTCATTTGCCAGGCGAGTCCACAGATCAAGCCGCGCAGCACCGGCCCGATCCGTCACATGGAAAAGAACACCGCCATGAGCACCTACCCAGTCATCGATGCCAATCCAGGACTCGAATCGCGCGTACTTTCCTTGCAGCGGGATCCGGATTTTGCTCGGCGCATAGACGTGAATCCCATGCTCATACTGCTGGCCTGCAATCCGCAAGGGACCGCTGACACCTGACTCGAGATTGCGATCGATATCATGCCGTCCTTCCAGGACTTTCAGGCCCTCGATATGGCATACTCGAGTCTCATTACCTTCGCCATCCACCAACTTCGCGTCGGCCCAGGTCGCCGCGCCATAAACAACCTCGGGTGCGCCCGTGACGTACAGAAAAAGCTCGTCCAGACCCGCCACCGGTAGACTGATCCGTACCGCCGGCTGGCCACCACACATCACCGGGCTCGCGAACGTGTTTCGCAGACCCGAATCACCGTGCTCCGGCCGCGTATCGAGTGCTTCTCTGGCCCCCACATACGCCTCGAACCACTCCGACTGGCCCGCGCGGCCCACCACGTCATCGTTGCCAACATCCACGTCACTGCAGGTGGCGACAGCTGGATAAAGAACCAGGTTCGACACCAGCCATAACAAACACCAGGTTGCGCCGGAGACGATTCTCATGGTACTTTCACCGTCGTCAGATTGTTTTGATACCAGTCTGTTTGAGCGACACCATTTCCGACCACCCTTTGCGGATCCACCAGGACGCGCGGCAGCGAAGTGCGGTTAGCATCCATGAATCAATGCGGACCGCAATTGTACCATGCCGCCGCCTCGGTATCATTCTCCTTGGCTCTGGAAACCTGAGGCAGCTGGATGTTGATTCTGGCCGAGTGTCAGGCAGTGCTAACCAATCTCCGGATACTCCCAGGGATCTCGGTATTCGCGACGCAGCAGCTTGCATGCCTGCTCATCGCCCACGATGGTGTTGTTCTCACCATCCCACTGCACGCTGCGCCCGAGCTTCAAGGAGAGCATGCCCAACAGGCTCATTGCAGTTGAGCGGTAGCCGATCTCGATGTCACACGCCGGTTTTCCGCCCGACTTGATACCTTGCATGAAATTGTCCCACAACTCAGGGATGTTCTGGCCGTCCGGATCATGTAACTGAGCGTCTTCATGCAAGATGGGTTTCCGGTCGTTGACCGGGTAGAACGTCCAGCCATCGCGCCATCCCATGTGAAAGGTCCCTTCGGTACCGTAGAAGTAGACTCCAATATTGTGCTTCTCGGCATGATTATGCGCATAGCGGCGATGTTCCCACACTGCCGTGAATGACTCGAACTCGAAAGTTGCCACTTGCGTGTCGGGAGCATCCGTATTGTTCCTGCAAATCGGGCGGCCACCCGTCGAGTAGACGTGTCGCGGGTATTTCTCCTCGGTCCACCAGAGGATCTGATCCAACCAGTGAATGCCCCAATCGCCGAGCGTCCCGTTGGCGTAGTCCAGGAAGTTGCGAAATCCTTTCGGATGAATCGTCGGATTGTACGGTCGCAGCGGCGCCGGACCGCACCAGAAATCCCAGTCGAGCCCGTCAGGAACATCCGCATCAGAGACCACCGTGCCGGGCCCGCCGCCGTAATGCACAAAGGCCCGCACCATACCGATTTTGCCGGCCTTCCCTTCCTTGAGAAACTTCATGCCCGACACATTGTGCGGCGACACGCGGCGATGCGTCCCCACTTGCACTACGCGATCCGTCTCGCGCGCCACCTTGACCATGGCCGCTCCTTCGTGAATCGTATGGCAGACGGGCTTCTCCACGTACACGTGGGCACCTACTTTGCAGGCGGCGATCGTCACCAGCGGATGCCAATGATCGGGTGTGGCGACAATAGCGATCTCCGGTTTCTGCTCCTCCAGCAGTTCACGATAATCGTGGTACTGTCTTCGGCACACTGCCCGTCATCTGCTCGACCTTCTGAGCAGCAGGGCCGATCTGGTTCTGATCCACGTCGCACATCGCGACCACTTCGACCGTGCCCGACTTGATGGCAGTCTGCAGGATATTCATGCCCCACCAGCCCGATCCGATCAGAGCGGTGCGATACTTCTTGTTGGAGTTGGCTCCCAGCACGGGAGGAGCAGCCAGAGCCAAAGTACCTGCCGTCGATGCGGCCAGGAAGTGTCGACGAGTAATACTCATGTCAATTCTCCGTCAGTTCACAGGCTCAAGAAAACCCGAGGGTGTTGAAACATACCTGCGCATGCAACGTGCGCTGCTGAAGCTGGCCGGGAAAACAAGGTAACCACGCAACCGTTCGCGACCGCTGGCCGTAAACGACCGCTGTTCATCTTAACGTGATTGTCGGCCACATCCAAACAGCAAGCAGAACTTCAAGGGCGTGTGCCTTCGGCCTCGTGGCACCGCGTGGAGCCTTAGGAATCAGGGAAAAATAACTTCACCTTGTTCCCTCGCCCCTTTGGGGAGAGGGTAGGGTGAGGGTTAGTAAATCTGGAAGTTATTTTTCCCTGATTCCTTAGCGTGGGTGCGACAGCAAAAAGAGGACTAACGATCAAGAGGTGAGTACAATACGGATCGCTACCAACAGCGCGGACGGCACATCGTTACCCGTGCCTTCTTGCATCGCGAGGTCCGTTATCGCGACGACCGTTTGCGGTCGAGTTCCCCCCGCAGGCGACTGTGGGCCCGCGTGCTTTCAGCACGGGCCCACTATCAACATGCAGATATTCTACCTTGTCTCAACTCATTTCGCATCGCGCTGCTGCATCATCCGCACGCCGTCATACCACTGGATCTCGCGTGTTTCCTTGTTCCACCTCCGGGTACGATTCGCCAGTGAGTGTTTCATGGCGTGACAGTTGGTACAGGTCTTGTCCTTCGGATCTACCTGCGGGTCCTGCGGCTCGGTGTCGCGGGCAAAGAATTTCCGGTGATCGTCTTCCGATTCGATCAGCTCATCTTTGTCATGGCACTTGGTACAGAAAGCATCCACCTTGGCACGTGAAAAAATCACGTCGGGTGGGACCAGACTGTCCTCGTCTTCGCTGTGCTTGTCTGACATGCCGTGACAGGTTTCGCAACCGACGCCTTCCGCAGTGTGGATTTTGACCAGCTTTTCGGTTTCGTAGTTGGCGTGGCAGACATAACAGAACGAATTGTCCGCCGGTTCCTTCGGTTCCCACTCCTTCCACTCGGCAATGTTCTTATGCCATTGGTCCAGCTGCGCCTGATCCCGCTGGCCGCTGTCAGGATCCACCACTGGCAGGGAAGTTTCCCGGTGGGACTCCGCGACAGAAGCCTCCGCATTATCGCCACCCGTCTCGCCAGCCGCCCCGATTCTCAGGAATGCCGATATCAAGGAGCCAATCACCAGCGTCGCCAGACAGACGGCTATCGAACGTCGAAAGGTCATGAGATCGAGAAACTCCGGTGGCCAGTTAATGTGCGGCGATAACGCCCGTGGTGTCTTCGCCCATGTGCTGAGTCCGCATACGGACCGCACGTGGTGAAATGTTTTGTGTCAGCGTTCACATTTCGCAGAGGGCCCCCCGGTGGGAGGCGTGGTCGACAAACCGTTGACGAGGCCCAAACGATGCTGGAACTCTCTTACACGTATTCCCAGTCCTTCAACCATTGGTAGTCAGCGGGGAGTCGCACCCACATGTCGTCGGTCGCTTTCCGCAACTCGGCATGCTCTTCTGCCCGCAATTCGCGTGGTTCCTGGACAGCCAACGCCACGTTGTCAACCTGGTGCCTGCTGATCAGACCCGGGATGGGAGCCGTAATCGCCGGGTTTGACAGGATGTAGCGCAACGTCTGTCGCGCTTTGCGATCGTCCTCTTCGGCGCTCGGATGGTCCGGCGATCCATCACCCTGGAATAGCGCATTGCTCGAAAACGGTTTGATCCCCAGAACTCCCACATCATTCTTGCGAACCGCGTCAAACAGACTGTCGACGGGCAGTTCCTTGGTTCTGGCCGTATAAGGAGTGCAGAGCACTTCAATTTCGCTGGGATAGGTTTCGATCAGCTTCTTGGCCCATCGGCGGTCGTGAGTCGAGAATCCCGTGTGTCGGCAGAGTCCTTTCGTCTTGGCAATGTCCAAGGCTTCGATCATCGCGTCCAGATCTTGCTGGCTATGCCGCCCGCCTCGCTCCAGTGCCATCAGTCGCCACACGTCGGCATACTCGAGCTCGCAGCGTTTCAAGCCCGCCTCGAACAGCTCCACCAGCCGCTTGGCCGTGCGATTGGCCTCTTCACGCAACTCGCTGGCCGGATGCGAGTAACAGAGATACATCTGCTCGCGACGCCCACGCAGCACACGACAATACGTTTCCGGCTCAGCGTTTCCCGCAAAATCGATGCAGTTGATTCCTACCTCAATGCAGCGATCGACTACTTCAGCTCGATTCTTCATAAACGCGCTGATGTCTTCCTTCTTGTCGGGCCCTTCATATGGGTTGATCTCGGCCGATGCACCAATCATCTTATCGATGCGTTTCCAATGGCCTCCCATGCAGACGGCCGAAACCCACAGTCCGGTTTTGCCCAGCCGGCGGTATTCCATCTCGGAGTTGAAGCTGCGAGTACGCTTCACTTCATCCGGAATCTCGTTCATCGCCAACGTGCTGGTCGCTGGTAGCCCTACCGAAACTGCCGTCGCCGCAGCCACACCGGTTTTCACAAAGACCCGTCGCGTAACCCGATTGTCGGCCATCATTTTTCTCCGTGCATAGTGCCCCGAAAGAGACAGGTGTCAAAGACGGTCACGTCCCAGGCAGGCATGTATGGCAAGGCGCACCAATCGTGCGAAGCCCGATGTCCCTAATCGCGCTACACGATGCGCCGTCACGTGTTCCAGCCACAGCCGCACCACCTGCGTCCAATTATGGCCCTACCAGACCCGCGAGGTCAAGAAGGATCCCGCAGATCGCCGCGCTGCAGTTGCCGGCCCAAAGTCGCGGAAACTGCCATGCGTGGCTCCTGTGCGGGTCCCTCACGATGCCATGCCAACCGCTCTTCCCGAACCGCCTGGACGTGCCGCTGCCAATTCCTGGCACACCACGCGGGGCTCGCCGAGAGATATTCGGCCCGACAGCGACACACCCCAAGCCTCTCGCCGCATCCCCGGAAACGGCGTGGGATTGTGCCGCTGGTGATAAGCGATCGGCACGTCCAGAGTCGCAGATTCGACAAGAGCTTCCCTAGCTGCGACGTCCACGTATTTGTCGAAACGATACTACCGCTATCAGCACCGCTCCAATTCCCAGCAGCATGGCCCCTGACGGTTCCGGCACCTTGGCCACGCGAAAAATATCCGTATTGTCCATCACACCTCCGACCAGATGTGCGTTGGCGCCCCACGCATAGATCGGAACGTTGGCATTCGTGTGCCCGGTAGTAGACCATGATTCATTAACTACCTCGTTGCCATTTGCATCCGATCCCACCGAAAACGTCAGGCCACCCGTTTCGTGATCGGCCGTGACCAGCAAGAGCGTGTCGTCGCGCGTGCCCGCCCAGTCCAACACTGCCTGCACCGACTCGCCAAACTCTAGCGTTTCACCCACGGTACGCTGCAGTCGCAGCGGATCGGACTTGTCGCTGAGCCCGCTGGCATGGGCCGCCCAATCAATCAAGCCGCCTTCCACCATCAGGAAAAATCCATCCGGATCGTTCTGCAAAATGCCCAATGCCACCGATGTCATTTGCGACAGGTGCGGCAGATCATCAAACGTACCGTCATATTCGTAAGGTAGCTGCTCGACACCGAACTGTCCGGCAACGTAGTCTACGCTGGTCTTGTCGAGAGCGTCTAACTGCGCCTTACTGGTGACAACCGTATAGCCCGCTGACGCGGCCTTGCCGGCCGACATCCCGGCATTGTCCTGCGTCACACTACCGAACAACACGTTCGGTTTGGCCGCCACCATATCGTCGGCAATGTCACCGTAGCTGTCGCGGCTGGCTTGATGAGCGGCAAAGGCAGCCGGGGTGGCATGGGTCATGGGCGTGTTAGTCACCAATCCGGTGGCTTTGCCGCGCGCTTGGAAAATCTCGAGCAGGGTAGTGAGTGGGAGCCCACTGCCCGGCGTCTCGACACTGATCACGCCATTGTCCACTTTGCGGCCCGTCGCCATCGCTGTGGCGGTGGCCGCTGAGTCAGGATAGCCGACCGACGAAGAGTTGGCGGTGTGCGTTGTCACCTGTCCTTGGTAAGCAAATTCCTCAAACGACAACAGACCAGCGTGATAGTAGTGGGCTGCCTCGACGTGTTCGAATCCCATCCCGTCGCCGATCATGAGAATCACGTTCTTCGGGATATCCGCGCGACTCGCAACACAGCACGTCAACAGCAGCCCACCCACCAATATCATCCATTGAATCCGCACGCCGAACGGCAGTTGTGGTAACACGATGCTAGTCCTCGGAGCCAAAGTCAACCGCACTGAGTCGCAGAAAAATACGCCAACCTGATCCTAATCAGCCCGCCAAATGCCGTCAATGATGTACGGCGGTACCTGGCTGATAACCGCGAAAACTGCAAGGCTAACGTAAGGAACCGGCAATCGCGTGTCGGACAGGGGTACACACGTCAATAGATGGCGGCCGGTCAGAGCTGCGGCAACAAGCCATGGTGCCGATAGTGGGGTGGTAGTACATTATTGGTGGCACGCGACGCACGCAGGGGTGGTTTGCCCGTGGGACGTCAACCGCTTGTGTGGACACTTGCTGCCTCAGCCGGGCAACGAATGGTCCACCAATCGACACTGGTGCGTCACACTTGGCCTGCGGTTACTCCAGGCGACGCGTCGCTTACCCAGTCTGCTTGTTTCGCCGAGATAAATGTCCCAGTCCCCTTTTCGTTTTCGGGACCCAGCTATGTCCAACAGCATCCTCAACGATGTCATGGGCCCGATCATGCGTGGTCCGTCCAGTTCGCATACGGCGGGATCCCATCACATTGGACAAGTCGTACGAGCACTTCTGGGAGAAAAGCCCGCCTCGGCCCACTTCACATTCGACTCCAGTGGATCCTACGTGCGAACCTATCGCCAGCAGGGAGTCAACAAGGCGTTTGCCACGGCCCTGCTGGGGTGGCCGTTAACCGACGCCCGGTTCTTGAACGCGGTGGAACTCGCCCCCGGTGAGGGGCTGCAAGTGAGCTTCGATCACGCGTCGCTTCCCGCTGCAAATCATCCCAACACCGTTCGCATCGAGCTGGTGGGCAAACAGGGTGTTCGAATCGATGCCATGGCCAAATCGACCGGTGGCGGATCGTTCATGATCTTTCAAGTGAATGGTTGGCCGGTGAGTCTTGATGGCAAGTACCACGTACTGTTGGTTGCCGCGGACAAGCTGACTGTCCAGGGACTTCATGACCGTCTGCCAGGCAACATGCGACCGATCCTCGACAAGAGCAATTCATCCCCGGCCGACGAATCGCTGCGGCAGGTGCTCTTGCTGGAAGCAGTGCCACACCGGTCGCTTGCAGCGCTGCGCGATGATCCGCACGTTCGGCACGTACTGACAGCACCACCCGTCTACCGGGTTCCGGTGGGACGCCCGCTCTTCCACAGCACGTCTGACATGTTAGAAGTCGCGTCGCTCCACAGCTGGTCGCTCTCCGAAGTGGCGCTGCAATATGAGATGGATCTGCTTGAACTTTCTCGCCCGGACGCTTTGGCCGAAATGATCGGGCGCTTGGAGGTGATGCAGGAATCGGTCCGTCTGGGATTGGATCACAAGAACGTCAGCATGCAACTGCTGAGCCCCTCGGCCGGCAATGTCATGCGTGCGGAACAAGAGTCAAGGCTCATTGGTGGTGGTGCTCCCACACGAGCCGCTGCGCGAGCGATGGCGACGATGCATATCAGCAACAGCCAAGGAGTGGTGTGCGCGGCGCCGACCGGCGGGTCGGCGGGAGTCATTCCCGGATTGATCACCACGCTGATCGAGTCGCGGCAGCTTTCCAGCGAACAAGCTGCCATGCTCCTTTACGCGGCTGGTGCGATCGGCTTGATTATCGCCAATCGCGCGACGTTTGCCGCCGAAGTCGCTGGCTGCCAGGTGGAGATCGGCGCTGCGGGTGCCATGGCCGCCGCGGCGGCTGTCGAGGCCGGGGAAGGAAGTATCGTGCAAGCTGTCAACGCGGCGGCCATCGCCCTGCACAATACGATGGGCTCGCCTTGTGACCTGGTGCAAGGCACGTGCGAAGTGCCCTGCCATACACGCAATGCGGCGGCAGCCGCCTCGGCCTATGTCTGTGCCGATCTGGTGCTGGGGGGCTACCACAACCCGATCCCACTGGACGAGACGATCGATGCCATGTATGCCGTCGGACGGATGATGCCCACACAACTGCGTTGCACCTCTCTGGGCGGACTCGCTGCCACGCCCTCCGCCCGCTCGTTGGGCGGCGGTTGCGGTACCTGCGACGCGTCTTGCGGACCGGGCGATCATCCGGGCTAGTCTTCGGTCAGGCTCAAGAATTCGGGTTGGTTTGAGACGAATGTACGACACCGCGTGGACGCGGTGTCGTACGGCCCTGACCCGCATGCTGCTGGCCGTCCCTAGTCCCTCTCCCACGGCGCGACACGCTTTCTGGCCTGGTCACCCGTCACCGCGCTCACCTGCAGACCGCTGGCCTGCGAGGTGTAAAACATCCGCCCGTTCGAGACACTTGATCCCAGGCACTCGCGCGAGTCGATGGCGGGGCCGGTGGCGACCAGTTTGTGACCGTCGCTCAAATCCAACATGTCCATGTTCGCGCCCAACAGGTAGGAACCCGACAACGTGAATCGGCAGCAGGCGTAATCCAGATCGAAGTCGTAGACAATCTTCCCCGTCTCCTTGTCAAAGATGTGGCATTCCGCGCGAATGGCGTTCGAGAAGACGAACTTATCTCCCACCGTCACCACATTCACTGCCGACTTGATCGGGTCGGAACGCCAGATGAGCGAGCCGTCGGCGGCATCGAGGCACAGGATGTGACGATCGGTCGTTCCCGCCCGCGCCTGATTGTAGCCACCCAGATAGAGTCGTCCATCCTTGGCCGTCAGCGTGCACCCGGCGGTCACGTAGTAGTCCGTGGTGATCCATTGTACTTTTCCGTTGTGGGGATCGATACACGCAGTCAGTCCGTTGATGCCCGCCGGCACGCCACGCCGTCGCCGCTTTTCGGCTTCGTAGCCAAAGAATGCCGAGTAATACAGCTTGCCATCCATGATGGCGATACCGCAGTCATTGCCTCCCGACCCGTACTGCGAGAAATCTTGTTTCCAAACGAGTTCTCCCGTCTCCAGGTCCCACGCCCAAAGATAAGGCAAGTTATCTTGTGGGTAATACGGATTGTCGTGCGTGTATTGAAAGCTCATGACTTCGCTGCCGTCCGCCGTCTGGCGCGGTGTCCCACGAAAGATATAGGCTTTCTCCGAACCTTGCGCGGCGTAACGACCTGAACCCGACGCATAGATCACCAGATTCCCCTGCACAACGGGCGGAAACTGGCGGCTCCAACTCGGCGAACCCGTAAAAGGCTGTTCCCACAACAGTCTACCGGTGGCGGCATCCAGACACCGCATTCGTGACTTCGTGATCCCCGCCTGCGGCACGAGCAGTTTCTCGCGATAGTACAGCGGAGAGGTAAACGAGAGATATACGCCGGGCCAATAGCGCCGCCACAGCAAACGGCCAGTTTCCTGTTCCACGGCCATAATCTGTCCTTCCGCCGTGTGCGTGTACATCCGCCCGCCGCCGCAAACGGGCAAGTGCTTGACGGTCCCTTCCACGCGACGAATCCACTTGATCTTAACCGGCGGCTCGATGCCCTGATCGTTGGCGTTGGTACAACCGAGGTTGCCGTAGTTCGTGTACCAGTCGTATTCCGCTCCGGCGTACCGGCCGGTAAGCGGACTGCGTATCTCCCACAGTCGCAAATCGCGACTCGGTGGTTCGGCCTGGCCGGAGGGCCCCAGCACGTACAGATATCCGTCCTCGCACCCAAAGTAAATCTGCCCGTCGCAGACTGCCACGGGAGCCGTGATCGGGCTGCCCTGTGGCGTTGCATACGACCACACTTCGCCGCTGCCAGACAGGGGTACAACATACAGCTTGCCGTCCAAACCACCGTACACGGCATGGTCTCTGAGCAAGATGGGTGGGCAGATCGAGGGGAATCCGGGCAGGGCCGTGGTCTCTTCGCGATCCACTCGGTGCCGGCACAACCCGACACCCTCTTCGGGCGCATTCGGTACACATGGTTCCCACGGCAACTGACCGAGGCGAAACTCAACAAGCCGTGCAAGTCAATCGCCGTTTCGGTTCCTGGAACGAATGCAGCGGACAGCGAGTTGTCATCATTCAACTTCAGGACTTCGACGCGGCCCGCATTGTCACGTCGGTGCCACTGGACGTAGACACTGCCGTCTTCTCCGATACTCTGACCAAACGTCGCCGGGAACTCCTTTCCCACATACTCCGGAATCTCAGCCACCGCGCGAACCACCGCCGCCGAGCCCGCATCTTCCAGGAACACGGTTCTTCCGCCGCAGGGTACAACCACGGTCTTGCCATAGGCCGCCAGGTTGCGCGAACAACAGA
The DNA here is from genome assembly GCA_963700575.1 of uncultured Planctomycetota bacterium. Classification (GTDB taxonomy): domain Bacteria; phylum Planctomycetota; class Planctomycetia; order Pirellulales; family Pirellulaceae; genus JAJRVM01. The sequence continues at coordinate 129,879 of CAVOYC010000032.1, forward strand.
AATGATCACGCCAATTGACCCGTCCCGTCTTGAAGCGATACCACGCTTCGCCGCTCCAGCGATCGCCGTCAAATCCGATGACTTGTTTCACGAAGTCCCATGTCCACGCCACGTCACCGTTGGCCTCAACGGCATATATCTGCGAACCAAGTGTCACAAAGTACGCACGATCGTCCACGACCACCGGTGTGCTGAAGATCGGATCGCGGCAGTCGATCTCCTTGGCCACTTGACCGGTGACTCGATCGATCACGTAGTAGTAGCCCGCGGTAGTGCCGACGTGGAGGTATTGTTGAACGATCGCCGGCGAGCTGGTGTTGTTACAGTTGGCTGCGCCACCGCGAGTCTCTCGCTTCCACACCACGCTGAGCGACTTGCGGTCAATGCAGAAGACAACGCCGGAACCATCAACGACATAGATGCGTCCGTCCGCAATCACGGGAGAGGTAAGGACCGCGTCGCTCAAGGGCACAGCACCGATCAGCCCCAACGGCGTTGTTACTCGGCGATCAGGTACATTTCCGCTGTGACGTGAATCATACTTGAACTGGGACCACTGTTGGTCCGCCGCAAACAGCAGCGAAGCGTGAAACAAGGCAAAAGCTGTTGCCATACGCGGCACGATCGAAAGAATCCCTGGCATTCTGTTTCGCTCCCAACACATCGTGACGGCTCCACAATACGAGACGGCTCCCATCTCAGCAGCATTCCATGACGGACAATCTTCCACCATCCGTAACGCTATGATACCATAGCCCCATCGAATCCATCGACGGCCCACAACTCCTGCTCGGCGGAGTTACCCGGGTCCGCTGGGCCTGCTGACACGGTTATTCTACATGAGCTCTCGGGGGCGTGTGTATGTCACGGTGTCGGTAATCGACATACTGCGGGAATCCCATGTCGCCTGGAAGTCGGAGCGGCGGTCAAGCAACGGGCTGTGCACGGCAGGCAAGCCGGGGTGGTAGACCGTCGTCACGGTCGAATTGTGACAGGAACCAGGGGAGTGGCCGGAAGGCACGCAAAATGGATTTTACGCACCGAGTCCCCAAGCCGAGCCAAATGGCCGTTTTCTTCTTTGCGGGAATCGTGATCCTGAGTGAAACGATCCTGTTTCACGCCGCCAGGTTTGTGCTCGATTACATCCTTGCCATGACCGTCATCGGCTGTGCCGTGGCGGGAATCGGATTGGGAGCTTTCCTGGCCAGCCGCTGGCGGTGCCGAGAAGTGGACATTTTCGGTTGGTGCTGTGGCGGAACCGCCCTTTGTCTGTACCTGGCGGCCTTCGTTCTGTTGCGGCAACCCAACCTGTTTCTGCTTTTGCCGGCCGTCGCCAGCGTATTTGTTTTTCCCAGCGCCTTTATCGCGCGCACATTCGCCCGCCACGCAGCGCCGGGGGTATACTTTTTCGACATGCTGGGGGCGGGAACGGCCGTGGGCGTGGCGGTATATGCCTACGAACGCTCGAGCACCGAGGTTATTTTCTTGTCGTTGGTGACCATCGTACCCTTGACCGGTGCGGTCTGGAGCGGACTCGCGCCTACGGCAATCTCTGGCGACGACTCTCCACGTGCCTCTGGTTATTGCTGCTGACCAGCGTAGGGGGCACTTATCTCTATCAGCAGGTCCGTACCGATGCGCTGAACATCGTGCAGCTGGTGAACCCCGACGCCGCCAATATTCCCGCACAGAGTGTCCTGCGGCGACCAAGTCGGTTCTCCATTACGCACAGCTATGACAGCTTGATGGGTCGCGTCGACGCCATGCCGGTCGGGGACCGCACGTTCGTAACTTACGATGGCTTCTTCAACGACAATTTCCGTGACACACACACCGAGGACTATTTGCAGTACGCCGAGCCGCATCAGTTGCGGTTCCCCGTGGCCGACCGCCGGGTCGTGTATGGACTGGTCCCCGAACCACGCGTGTTCATCATTGGGGCCGCCGCCACCGGGATCATCAAGACGGTTCGTGAATTTACTCCGCTCGATCGAATCGACGCCGTGGAGGTCAATCCGGGCATTTTGCGGATCGTGCAGCACGACTTCTTTGACGAGAGCGGACGGGCCTACGAAGGGCTGAATGTTCTTCAAGGTAATGCGCTTTCCATTCTGCAACGATCCCCGAACAAGTACGATATCATCACCTTGATCAACACGCACTCCTCACGCTGGATCGGCGCGCTGGGGGCACCTGACTATCTGCACACGCGTGAAAGCTACGACGTCTACATGGATCACTTGACGGACGATGGCTACCTGTTGTTTGAAGAACGACCCGATACAGACCGTGGCGAACTGGGCGTGAAACGCATGATTCTGACGCTCTACGATTGTCTCAAACGACGCGGAGTGAAGGACCCGGCGGCACATTTTTTCATTTGGGAGTACATGTCCAATCGGTATTTCAGCACGGGGGGGACAGGCATCCAGACCGGGTCAGACATGTATTATGTCGGCATGGTCGTGTCGCTGAAGCCGTTCACCGGACAACGAAAACAAGACCTGCTTGACTGGTACCAGCGAGAGTGGCTGGTGGTGTGGGATGAGCGGAAACAGCCCGTTCATTATTACCAGCCACTTCGCATGCAAGCCGCCTACCTGAAAGACGAGTTTTACGGCGAGCGTTTCGGACCTTTCTTCGACATGATTCAGCAAGGAGACTTCTCACAGCTCGATCCGACATTCGATGCATCCATCGTCACCAATGATCGACCCTTCCCTTCCTGCTCGACAACTTATATACCGGATGTGGAGCGACTGGTGCGAGTCACGTCGGGCGTCTGTTTCCTGCTCGGCATCTTGTTTGCCACGGGTGCCCTGCAGGGCGTGCGGCGCAAACCTCGTGTCGGCTTGTTGATAGCCTACAACGTGGCCGTCGGCTGCGCCTACTTCCTGGTCGAGATCATGCTGATCCAAGCTTACCAGAGTGTGTTTCTTTCCCCCTCTGCGTCGCTCGTACTGGTCCTTGGCGTACTGCTCATCGGTTCCGGAATCGGTGGCCTGGCATCCAACCGCATTTCGCACTGGGTCGCCACCGCGTCGCTCCTGCCAACGCTGTTCCTGGCGCTCTGGGTCCCCGGCTGGATACTGTCGCAGGGGCTCGAGACAACATCGTCGTCGATTCTGGCAGCCGCGGCGGTATTTCTGGTCGGAGCGAACATGGGAATCTACTTCCCGAAAGGCTTGCTGCTGGCGCGGCGCTGGTCGTTGCGGAGCAGGATCCCGTTTCTGTTCGCCATCAACTCGATCGCCGGTTCGTTCGCCACCGTGCTTTCTTTCTATTTGGGCATCCGCGTCGGATACACCTGGACAATCGTTCTGGCGTACATGCTGTATGCGTTGGGATCGGCTGTATATGGTCGTGCGGCGCGTAAGCCGTCCCTTTGATCCGACCCGGACATGGTGCGCGACGTAGAAACCGCACGGTGCGCCTCGCACGCTATCCTTCTCGCCTCTCACAAATCCTCCGTCGACTTGCGCAGGCTGCGGGCGGTCTGTCGGAACTCGCTGATGTTCATCTCGCGCAGATAAACAAACCCGCGAGCGCCACGGATCAAGGGGCTGCTGTGTTCGGCAAACCAGGCGCGCCCCAAACATGTCTTCAGGATCTGATATTGCTCCACCTGGATATGCTGAGCCAATTCGCAGAAGGGCCCATCGTGCGCGTAGCTGGGGAAAGAAGCTTCACGCTGAGAGACAAATGTATTGAGAAACGCGCTCTCCATGACCGACAGCATGTTCAGCGATACCGGCACGTACACGTTCGCCTCGCTCGGATGAAACCGGAACCAGACATTTCGATAACCCCAGATGCGGACGTCCTGGCGATCATATTTTTCCACGTAGCGATCCGTCGCCTCGCTGATCGCCTGCAGCACCTTGTAGTGCGTATCGGGACCGCTCGCCTCCGGATCAAGCGCACAGGAAATCACATCCGGCTGCACTTCGTCCAACAGATTCACGACCGGCGCCACGTCCCGATCGACCGTCGGCTCGGGAACGAAAATGTCGCCCGTGTAGAAACCGAGCCGTAAGTGGCGGATATGGGAACACTGCCATCCAAAGTAGCCCCACAGCGTCTCCGCCTCCCATTCGCGGCACATCCCTTTGAGTCGTTGAATCGCTTCGGGATCTTTGCGGCCTGGATAGACGCTGCCAAAGTAGTGCTTCAGCTCCGTCATCCGGTCACCGATGGCGGAGAGATTGCTTTCGTCGTACACTTCCATCAGATTACGAAGCAAGCGGCGCGCGGCCCCCTCCGCTCGCATTTCATCATTTCGGGCCGCGATCCCGTCCAAATACTGCCAGATATCGCGATTGCGTCCCTGCTCGTTGTCAGCCTCGAAGTAGTCCTCTCGAGACAATTCGATGAATTCGGGCGAGTTGATCCAACGCTGCAGACCCTCCAGTTGCTTCAGCATGAACTGGTTCGTAACCGCTGTAAAGCCGCTGGTGAGCGTCACGAAATAGTGGATATTGGTCGCGTTCCGCATGTTCCGCACGATGTGAGGCAAATAGCCCAGCATCAGGTCATCGTGGTGCGGCTCGGTGTGCAGAAAACGCGTCTTTTCACAAGCTCCGCTCCCACGTTCAATGTTCTGAATCAGCGACGTCCGCACCAAATGAACCAGGTCTCCAAACGGTTCTTGGCGTCCGCTCAGGACTTCAGACAACATCGGATCTTGGCGACCTTCCTGTTCCGTTAAATCGGACAAGGGCTTCTGTCGCTGTAGCGACAGGTCGACCATGGCCCGCACCACTTGCTCGTCCGAAAAATCTTTCGCGCGCACCATCAGATTCACTTGTCGCTGACGTAACTGCTTGGCCGCTCCGAGTGTGATATAGAAGCGAGCATTCGGCAGCACGCGCAAAGCACTGGCCGGGATCCGCACGCTGGCATCACTCTGCACGGCGTCGGCGATCACACCCGCTTTGGCTTCCCCGGCGGCGATAATGATCGCCGTACAATCGCGGTTGCAGGTGATGGTCCCCAACCCGATAGTGATCACCAATCGCCGCCGCGACACCTCGATGCCACCCAGATCACCGGCCGCGGCAGCCTGGGTTTCGTAATTGGTGGCCATCAAGCGAGTCGTCGAGAAATGATCCGAACCGCGGACATTAAAACCGATGTGACCGTCCGGCCCGATGCCCCCCAGAAAAAACCCCAATCCGCCCAGCGCCCGGATCTGCTCTTCACGGCGTTGGCACCAATCGTCAATCCGCGATATCACGTCCTGCTGAGTTCGCTCCAGATCTGTCACCGGCTGACGCGTCCGGAGTGATAAATCGACCGTCGAATCGGGCCAGGCCGATTCCAGACTTTCGCCCCGCCTCAGGCCGATCTCGTTGCAGTTCATCAACAGGGCTTTGTCCGGATCCAGCTCCATCCCTTCAAGGTAGTATTTTTTCACGTAATGAAAGAAGCTGTTCTTCTGCGTTGGCTGGATCGGATAGAACTCGTCGATCTGCACAAAGTGCAGACTCCGCATGTCCGGTTTGCGCGATGGGTCCACGCCGCTCTGCTCGAGCAACTGGCGGGTCTCAGGCTCCTCCCACGTATTGACCAGTCGATTCACCCACTTGATGAAATGTTCAGGAGTCTTACCTGTGGGCAGCGATACGACACCCCCAGGATGATCCTGCACCCACTCCAAAAAACGCATGGCGATCAACTGGCCGAGCGCCGGGAAATTACTGACCGTAATCACCGGGATCTTCTCTTCGGTTGCGTAAAGAGAATCGAGGGGCGAGTTTTCAATCGCTCTCACTTCCACGCGCGAATAACTGGGCTGCTCATAGATGCTCATCTTCTTCCTCTTCACCAACTAGGCGCTGACACAAGTGTGCCTTCAAGTCGAGCGGCGACAGATCAAGCGGTGCCACGTCCGGGCGTCGATCGAGCAGTCGCGAGATCCCTGCAGCGGCGACCGGCCGTCCGGAACAATTGGGTTCCGTCAGTGCCCCCCGCGCAGGCCAGATGCCCGCAATTGGGCAGAATCGGAGGGTCCCGCGGCCGGAAACCGAATCCTGGCCTCAAGTCTAATACGCGCATTGTCACGAGCCAAGTGTCCGTCGCAACGGAATAGCACGCCACGACCTGGTGGGCCCTGTCGCGTGCCCATCAGTCGCGTGCCCCGCCATTGGGACAATATATTACTCAAGGTGCAAGCCTTCCTGCACCTGCCAACAGATCCAACGCCGCACGAGTCTGTGATCTTGCCAACATGCACCGGATGCGAATTCCGAACTCTTTCAGACGGGAAACGAGTCAAGAAAATGCGGCTTTGCCGGCTACACGGACCGCGCGATTTACAGTTTGAATAGATTACAATGGCCGACGTGAAGCCGTGATGAGGCGAGACGTTCGCACTATGTTTACGTTGTGTTGCCGTGGGGTAATCCCCTGGGTCTGATGCCCCCTGGCCAAGATGTTCGAGTTTCGGACGCTTTTTGTCGTCGCGTCAAATACCTCCTTGCGCCTCATTGACTCGCGGTTGGCAAAACGGGCCCACGGATCATCTGTCAATAGCCGCTCATCCGTGCCGCCGCCTTGCTGTTCGGGGTTACCAAGACGTATCGTGGGCTGGAAGGCCCGCCCTTTGCATTGCGGGCCCAGCCCGCGTCAGGACACTACTATGCGCACCCAACCGATAAAGCTCTTCTTGTTGTTCCTCATCACTTGCCTTCCCGCTGCGTTCACTTCAGCAGCGCCGCCCGACAGCATCGATCTGGCGGGAACCTGGTCGTCAGAACTCGACCCCGAAGACCGGGGCGTCACCGAAAGATGGTTTTTGCGTTCGCTGCGCGACAAAGTCCAACTTCCCGGCTCGGTTCAGTCGCAGGGATTCGGTAATCCACCAACCTTGGAAACCGAGTGGACCGGATCGATTCGCCCGGAGGTCATTCAGATGCCGCGATACGCACCTTATCGCGATCCCTCCAATTTCAAGATGCCCTTCTGGCTGCAGCCAAAACGCTACTATGTCGGACCGGTATGGTACCAGCGGATCGTCACGATCTCGCCCGCCTGGGCCGGACAGCGTATCACACTGCATCTGCAGCGATGCCACTGGCTGACGCAGGTCTGGGTAGACGATCAACACGTGGGCACCGAAGACAGTCTGAGTGTACCGCATCTGTACGACCTGACCACGCAACTCTCGCCCGGCAAACATACCTTGACCATCCGTGTCGACAATCGCGTGAACATCAACGTCGGTCACAATTCGCACAGTGTGACAGATCACACCCAGACCAATTGGAACGGGATCATCGGGGCCATCGAATTGCGCGCCGGTTCGCCCGTCTGCATCGCCGACGTTCAAGTCTTTCCCGATATTGAAACACGGGTCGCCCGCGTGTACGTGCGGGTCCATAACCATTCTGCCGCGGCGGCCAACGTGCAGCTCAGTCTCTCTGCGTGGCAGAGCGAGCAAGCGGTTGCAGCTGCCAGCACGCCGTTGCTAGTCGAAGGCTCCTCGGCAGCGCAGATCATTACTCTGCAGATGGGGCCTGACGTCAAGCTCTGGAACGAACACGAGCCAAACCTTTGTGCGGTCCGCGTGTCTATTGCTGATGACACATTATCGGGCGACAGTGCGCCACCGGACACCATCGATCATCGGACGGTGACCTTCGGCATGCGCGAGATCAAGGCAGATGGCAGACAATTCCTACTGAACGGACATCCGATGCAGTTTCGCGGGACGTTGGAGTGCTGCATTTTTCCGCTGACCGGATTTCCACCCACCGATGTCGATTCCTGGAAGCGCATTGTGGGGCGTTGTAAGGAATTTGGATTGAACCATATTCGATTCCACTCCTGGTGCCCGCCCGAAGCAGCGTTCGAAGCCGCCGACCAGTTGGGGTTCTATTTCCAGGTGGAATGCGCTTCCTGGGCTAATGGTGGGGCCAGTGTGGGCAACGCAACGCCCTTGGACGAGTGGCTGTATCGAGAGGCGGATCGTATTCTGCAGGCCTACGGCAACCACCCCTCGTTCATGTTGTTCGCGTACGGTAACGAACCCTCTGGACCTGGACCGCGGCACCAGGGAGAAGATTATCTCGGACCGTGGGTTAATCATTACAAACAGCGAGCGACCCGGCAGCTCGTCACCTGTGCGGCAGGATGGCCGTACATTCCGGAAAACCAGTTTCATGTCATGCATCACCCGTTGCGACAGCATGGTGTCTTCAATCGACAAGCGCCCGAGACAACAAAGGATTACGGCCAGCACGTGCAGAGTAATCCTGTCCCCTTGATCAGCCACGAGACCGGACAATGGTGCGTCTTCCCTGACCTGGAGGAAATCAAGCAGTATAGCGGCGTGCTGGAGGCAAAGAACTTTGAAATCGTCCGTGACTTCCTCCAAGAACACAAGCTGCTGCACCAGGCACGAGACTTCTTGATGGCCTCGGGCAAGTTACAGACGTTGTTGTACAAGGAAGAGATCGAGGTCATGTTGCGCACGCCGGGCCTGGGCGGTTTCCAGTTGCTGGATCTGCACGACTTTCCTGGCCAAGGCACGGCGTTGATCGGCGTGCTTGATCCGTTCTGGAATCCGAAAGCGTACGTTACCGCGGAAGGATTTCGCAGGTTCTGCGGGCCGGTCGTGCCCTTGGCACGCCTGGCCAGCCGCACGTGGACCAACGACCAGACGCTTACCGCGGAAGTTGAAGTCTCACAGTTCGGCGATGCCGACTTGTTGGACCGCACGATTGAATGGACACTGCGCAGTGACAGTGGACAGTCGATTTGCGAAGGACGCTGGACCGATGTCGATCTGCCGCGCGGTGGCCTCCGCGAAGTCGGCAAACTGGAATGTGTGCTGGCCGTGGTGGAACGAGCGAGTCGTCTCACCCTGAGCGTGTCCATCGCGGGCACGCCATACCGCAACGATTGGGACCTTTGGGTCTATCCCACGAATGTCGAAACTGCTGCTCCAGACGGTGTCCTGGTTGCGAGGACGATCGACGACTCAGTGCGGACCCACCTGCAAGCGGGCGGCAAGGTGTTACTCATGCCGCCAAGTTATGCGATCGCCGGGGACGCGCACGGTGCGTTTGAAGCGATTTTCTGGAACCGGCTCTGGTTTCCCGCTCAGCAAGTCCACACCCTTGGCATCCTGTGCCATCCCCAACATCCGGCGCTGGGCGATTTTCCCACCGACGCGCACAGCAACTGGCAGTGGTGGGATCTCTGTAACCGATCCAAACCGGTCATCCTGGACAAAGTGCCCGACGGCCTCTCACCGATTGTCCAGGTGATCGACGACTGGAACACCTGTCGCAAACTCGCTCTGGTATTGGAGGCCCGCGTCGGCGGCGGCAAGCTACTTCTGTGCTCGATCGATCTGGACAACGGTCTTTCTCAGCGTCCCGTGGCGCGGCAACTGCGCCACAGTTTGCTTCGGTACATGGCCGGCAAAGACTTTGCCCCCACAACCGACCTCACATACGATTCCCTCCAGACCCTTTTCCGCCAGCCAACGCGTCTGCAGCAATTGGAGGCTCAGGTCACGGCCGACAATGAACATCCGGACTACCCCGCCTCCAACGCGCTGGACGGAAACCCCGACACCTTCTGGCATACCAACTGGGGCCAGAACGCTCCGCAATATCCGCATCAACTGGTGATTGACATGCGGAGCCCGCAAGCGGTCTCCGCCATAAGCTACCTGCCCCGACAGGATATGTCCAACGGTCGCATCGCCAAGTTCGCCATCTTCGTCAGCCTGGACGGCGAGCAGTGGGGCCAGCCGGTCGCGACCGGAGTGTGGCGCGACGACGCGTCCCTGAAGACCATTCGCCTGGCCGGCCAGACCACAGCACGCTGGGTCAAGCTGGTCGCCGAGTCGGAAGTGCATGGCAACATCTTCGCCGGGGTTGCTGAACTGGACGTGATCAAGTAGCTCGACCAGCTCGGCTCGTGGTTGCCGTCATGGTCGTTGTCGATGCGAACGGTCGGCAGTCCAGGTTTCCAGCCGGCGGCGGATCCCGCCCGTGAAGTGCGCGAACGCTTCGAGCCCTGGACGCTCCGGACTTCTTCACGCCGACGGCGTGGTATTCCACAACCAGGAGAAACGTGTCAAGAACTCTCGGCGCGTTGGTTTTGCCGTGTACGCTGCCCGTGGATTCAGATGCCTGAGCGTCGCATGCCAAGGAAGATATTCAAGATATTCAGAGTCTGGTTTTGCGGTTTTGCAGTTTTGCATCTGGTTTTGCATGCCAAGGGCATGCCACCTCGCAGCCCAGGGTGGAGCGACGACTGCGCAGCAATCGGAAGCGACACCCTGGGTACACAGGCAGGGAGAACAACGACCCTGAATGGGTCGGACAATTCCCACCGATTGTGGCACTCCTTCAGAGTGCATGATTTTCGCGCCCTCTACCCCGGGTGCGCCGCTGACGCGGCGACCCGGGGCTGTGGAATTGCATGCCCTTGGCATGCCCAGTCGGATGAACACCACGCTGCGAGCGCATGGAAAGAGCTCCGTGGCAACAAAGACTTGTCATAGACTGACCGAAATAGACTGCGCAACAGATTCTGACAGGAATTCCCGAGCAGCCCGGTCGCGGGCGTTCTTGCGCTGCGATTGAGCCTCGAGACGCTGGAAGATGGAAAGAGGCAGAAGAAAGAGGCAGACACTCTGGCTGTTGACTGGTCATCGGCGCTGCTTGGTGGGTGCGGACGTCTTTTCGGAGACGGCGGGAACACTCGGAGAAGGGCCTCTGGCGGTGATTGCGCGAGCGAAACACGCTCCGCGCATTGCGTTGCACGCCAACTGCGGCAGTGAGCGCGCACGGCGAGCGCCAACGCGGTCAGTTCCACGTGGAAGACTTGCCGTGGGGCGCCGTCATCGCGCTACGTGAAGAGGGCGCGGGCGGCAGCGACGCCTTTCAGATGGCTGGCTTCCATCCGTTGGGCCACCTTGGCCAGCGACTCCGGTGATCCGACGGCGTGACAGAAGGTGCAATCGTAGCTATCGACCGTGTCGAGCCACTTCTCGTGGTTCACGTCCAGGCGGTCCAGCACCGCTTCCAGATCTTTGGGAATCGTGCTCCGCTGCCCACTCTGGAGCAGCCGCGCCGTCCACTGGAACAACTTCAGGTAGTCCTCCAACGAAATCGGAAGCACTCCCAGATCCGAAGCGCGACGTCCACTGCGGGAAGCATAGCAGAGCGACTCGTCCGCCTTCCGCTCGGGGCGCAGCGTCAGCTCGGCCATCCAGCCATCCGCCCGGTCCCGGGCGTTCTTGCGCTGCGATTGGGCCTCGAGACGCTGGAAGAGGGACGTGTAGCGCGCGGTCTCCGGACTGTCGGCTTCCCCGGCCCGAATTGGGTTCAGGTCAACATAGATCCCGCACAGCAGCAGCCCACTTTCATCGGTGATTTCCCGGCACTTGAATCTCGTTTCCCAAAACCTACCGGTACGGTCATCCTCAAAATTGGCGCGTCGAGCGATATTTTCCAGGAGAATGCCCATGAACCACGAGATGTCGCTCAACCGCCGCCGCAGCTTCTCGATTTGCTTTTTGTTGCCGACCAGCTTGTCGATCCGTTTTTCATCCGGCTCTGGCATCTTGTCCGACATGCACTTGGCCAGCTTCGTGATGGTCAGCCAGCGGCGCGCCACTTCGCGAGGCCGCAGCCGCGCGGCGATCTCAGGCCGGGTACGGAGCACGACATGCAGATGGTTAGATAATTCCGCGCGGAACTCCACTTCAATGGTGAACAGCTGTGCCAGTTGCTGTTCCCGGTTGACGATCCAGTCGCGGCGGTGTGAATAATCTTCTCCACTGTTGGGATCGAGGCCACAGAGAAAGGCACGGCGGACACAGCGTGCGGTGCAGTGGAAGACAGCCTTGCGAGCACGGCCCAGGAGTTTACGGCGAGCATTGGCGGCCATCGGACAATTCCTCCTTGCGTGGGCAGGCATGGAGACGCCACAGCTCGGCCGCTCGTGAGCGGCACGCTGCGTCGTCCCATGCTGCACGGAAGTCATTGCCCGCCTTTCCGTCGCCAGACGGCCATTATCTTACCACAGTGAGTCGTTGATGCAAAGCGGAAACGCGATGCGGTGACATATGCATGTCACTATGTGCCTCGCACGGGGGTGGCCGCCACCCCACGCCGTGGCCCCGACCGCCCTGCTCAGCCGCAAGCGTGGCAAAGATCAAGCCGAAGATCAGGGTGTCTGCTATCCAACTCGTGTTGAGCGGGGGGGGATATCGATGCAGCCTGGCCAGACCCGTTTCCAAGAATCCCTTTTCCAGCGACTGCTGTGCCCTGCGAGTGATTGTACCGCTCCACCGGCGCGGATATGATCAGGACTGTCACCCGATTGATCCGCGACAGGAGATTGCCATGACCGATCGCCGCTACTTTCTCGCCCTCACTCTTGCCTGGTTTGCCATTGCGTTTCACCTTGCCGGTGCCAAGGCGGAGGACAAGCCCGCGACAGACAAAGTGGTCAAGTTTGCCCGGTTCAAAGTGAATGACAGTATCACCTTCGGGGTCGTAGAAGGCGACAACATCCGCGAGGTGTCCGGCACGATCTTCGGCGATTGGAAAGAGACTGACAAGGTCCACGCACTATCCGACGTGAAATTGCTGGTGCCCACGCGGCCCCGGCATGTGTTTGCGATGGCGGGCAACTACAAGAGCCATCTCGCGGATGCTGAGATCCCGCCGACGTTCCGCATTCCGCAGCCATTCTTCAAGAGTCTTTCTTCGCTGGTGCCGCACGAAGGCCGCATCATCATTCCCCAAGACGCCACCGAGGAAGTGCACTTCGAAGCAGAGATGGTGGTCGTAATCGGCAGACGGGCCAGCAAGGTTTCCCCTGAAAACGCTCTCGATTACGTATTGGGTGTCACGTGCGGCAACGACGTGAGCGAGCGGTACTGGCAAAATGACGAGCAGAATAAGGACGTGCAATGGTGGCGGGCCAAGGGATCGGACACATTCGGGCCGTGTGGACCGTTTATCGTCTGCGGGTTGAGCTACGACGACCTGCTGCTCACGTTGCGGCTCAACGGCGAAGTCAAACAGCAGGAACGGACTAGCCAGATGATCCACAACGTGGCCACACAAGTGAGCTTCATCAGCAAACATGTCACGTTGCTGCCAGGCGACCTCATTTTCACGGGCACCAGCGGGAAGACCTCGAAGCTTCAACCAGGCGACGTGGTTGAAGTCGAATTAGAGGGAGTGGGAATCCTGCGTAACCGTGTGCGCCGCGAACGGTAGCCCGAGAGCCCAAGATCGGAAGGCGTACCGCCGCACTTCTTCAGAACCGACTCCGGCACAAGACGGCCAAAGCCAATTCGGTCAGCTGGTGCATCGCCGAAGACCTTGGACGCGGGGGGAAGCCTGCGTGGGACAGGGAAGGCTATAATACTGGGTCCATGCACGAAGCCCCTATCTGGAGATCTCAGCATGAAGAGCGTCGTTTTGTTGTTTTCTTGTGCTCTGGGAGTGCTCATGACCGCGGCGACCTACGCAGACAATCCGTTTCTGGAAGAATGGACCACCCCCTTCGGAGTCCCCCCCTTCGACTCGATTCAGCTGGAGCATTACCGGCCGGCATTCGAAGACGCGATGCAACGCCACCAGCAAGAGATTCGCGTCATCTTCACGCAGCGGTCTGCTCCCACGTTCGAAAACACGATTGCCGCCCTGGATCGCAGCGGAACGCTGCTGGACCGAGTCAACAACGTCTTCCACGCGATGGAGTCGTCCCTGACAAACGAACGGATTCAAGCACTGGCGAAAGAAATCGCTCCGCAATTGTCTCAACATCGCGACGAAATTCTATTGAACGATCAGCTGTTTCAGCGTGTGAAAGCGGTCTATGATGCGCGGGAACAAATTGAACTTACCGCGGAACAGAGCAGGTTACTGGAGGAGTACTACAAGCGGTTCGTGCGCGGCGGAGCCAATTTACCCCCGGAGAAGAAGAAGGAACTCAAGGAGATCAATGCTCGCCTTTCCGTCCTCTCTGTGAAGTTCGGCGAGAACGTATTGAAAGAGAATAATCGTTTCGAGCTGGTGATTGACAACCGGGACGATCTGGCTGGATTGCCGGACAACGTGATCGCAGCCGCAGCCGAGACGGCCCGGGAACGCGGCCATGAGGAGAAATGGGTTTTCACGCTACACAAGCCGAGCCTGATCCCCTTTCTGCAATACTCGCAGTGCCGCGCCCTGCGGGAAAAGATCTACCTGGGCTACATCAATCGGGGCAACCACGACGACGAGTTGGACAACAAGCAGATTCTAGCCGAGATGGCGGCTCTGCGTGTCGAGCGTGCCAAACTGCTGGGGTACGAGAGCCACGCGCACTACGTGCTGGAAGAGAACATGGCCAAAGTTCCCGGCAACGTCTACAAATTGCTCAACGACGTGTGGCAACCCGCGCTCCAGAGAGCCGGTCAAGAAGTTGCGGACATGCAGCAAATGATCGATGACGAAAAGGGTGGTTTCCAGCTCGCATCGTGGGACTGGTGGTACTACGCCGAGAAGGTGAAGAAGGCCAAGTATGACCTGGACGAAGAGATGCTGCGACCCTACTTCAAGCTGGAGAACGTCCTGCACGGCGTCTTTGACGTGGCAACTCGTCTCTATGGCCTGCGATTCGAGAAACTCAGCAACGTTCCCCTGTATCACGAGGACGTCACGGCGTTCGAGGTGCAAGATGCCCGTGGCAGCCACATCGGCATTCTGTACGTCGATTACTTTCCCCGCGCCAGCAAACGGGGTGGGGCATGGATGGGTGAGTTTCGGCAGCAATACGTCCAGGAGGGCAGAGAAGTTCGTCCGGTTATCTACAATGTCGGCAATTTCTCCAAGCCAACCGGCGACAAGCCATCCCTGCTGTCGTTGGAAGAGGTGCAGACCTTGTTTCACGAGTTCGGGCATGGCTTGCATGGCTTGCTCTCTCAGTGCACCCACAAGACGCTCGCCGGTACGGAAGTCGCTCGCGACTTCGTGGAACTCCCGTCCCAGATCATGGAGAACTGGGCGATCGAGCCTGCCGTGCTCAAGATGTACGCTCGACACTACGAAACGGGCGTGCCGATGCCGGACGAACTGATTGCCAAGATCCGCAACGCTCGACACTTCAATCAAGGATTTGCCACGACCGAGTATCTGGCAGCGTCCTTCCTGGACATGGACTGGCACACGCTGGCAGAACCGAATCCCGATGTCGACGTGCTGGCATTCGAGAAGCACAGCCAGGAGAGAATCGGCTTGATACCAGAAATCATCTCACGTTATCGCAGCCCCTATTTCCAGCACATTTTCTCGGGAGGATATTCGTCCGGTTACTATTCGTATCTGTGGGCGGAGGTGCTCGATGCAGATGCCTTTGAAGCCTTCAAAGAGACGGGAGATATTTTCAACCCGCAGGTAGCCGAGTCGTTCCGCTCCAATATTTTATCTCGCGGCGGAACGGAAGAGCCGATGGTGTTGTACAAGCGATTCCGAGGCAAGGAACCGGGCATCGAACCGTTGCTCAAACGGCGCGGCCTGCAATAGAGGACGAACCCTCGCGGGAGATACGCCAGACCACGCCTCCGCCCGTGAGAAATGAAAACGTCATCCGAAGCACGAAACACCCAGGTGACTGCGGCATCGCGGCCGCAGCACGGCGGCTGGAAGCCGCCGCCACGGGGAGCAGACTTCCCGCCGGTTGCCTGAGCAGACCGATCCGCGGTGAAAATTTCTGGGAACGGCCATGAGCGCTCACAAGCCGACTGACCAAAGAGCACTCGCTCCTTGGCGACAGCACATGCACGAGGTGATTTTCGAAGCGGACACCCCGGCTGGCAAGGCGTTTGACGTCGTGCTGTTGATCGTGATTGTGTTAAGCGTCGTCATTGTCATGCTCGACAGCGTCCAGGCGATCAATCGCCAGTATCGGCGACCGCTTCAAATCGCCGAGTGGACGATCACGATCCTGTTCACCGTGGAGTATGTTGCCCGGCTCATCTGTATCGGCCGGCCACTGCGTTACGTGTTCAGTTTCTACGGAGTGGTCGACCTGCTGGCGGTGATTCCAACGTACCTGAGCGTCTTTATCAGCGGTTCGCAGTCCCTGCTCGTTATTCGGGCGCTACGGCTGGTCCGTATTTTTCGTGTCTTCAAGCTGTCACGTTACCTGACAGAAGCTCGAGCATTGGTGAATGCCCTGCGTGCGACGCGCGCTCGAATTACGGTGTTCCTGGTTGTCGTCCTTGCGCTGGTCATCATTATTGGCTCAGCCATGTACATGATCGAAGGAACTCTTCCTGATTCGGAATTCACCAGCATCCCGCGCAGTGTCTACTGGGCGATAGTGACCATGACGACCGTGGGGTACGGCGACATTGCTCCACAGACGGTGCTGGGGCAGGTCCTGGCCGCCGCCGTGATGATCCTCGGATACGCCATCATCATCGTGCCCATCGGCGTCTTTTCCACCGAGATGTTGGCAGTCAGTAAACGAGGTGTCAGCACCCAAGCTTGCCCGAGCTGTGCGGCGGATGGGCACGACCTGGACGCCCGGCACTGCAAGTATTGTGGCGCCCGGCTGTGATGCTCTTCCAGGCTGCCGTCGCGCCCGGCGTGGTCGCAGTGAGGCGGCCCGCGGGGAATTCGTGGCTCGGCTCCACGAGAAGCGCCATCTCAAGATCTACTCCACCCGTCTTGCCCCAGCTCTCTGAACGATGTTAACTAGAGGCAGGTTTCCTCAACTCGTGGAACCAACTCTCCCGCCAAGAAACAACACACTTCCGAAGGAACACACGATGAGAACCACCAAAACCACACTCAGAATTCTGCTAACGCTCGCGATCGGAACCACTTCGACCCGTTTCGCTCCGGCGGAAGATCCCGTCTGGAAGCCCATCATGGACGGCAAGTCCTTGACCGGGTGGCACACGAACGGTGAAGGGCACTGGACGGTCGAAGACGGCGCCTTCGTCGGGCGTTCGAACAAGGCGAAGCTGTACGGTCACCTGGTTTCCGACGATCAGTTTCAGGATTTCACGGTCCGCTTCAAGTTCCGGTGCACCAGTGGTGACAGCGGCTTCTTCATCCGCACCAAAATGGAGGAACCCGACAAGACGATGGGCCTTCAAATTCAAGTCGGACCTTGTGGGAGCGGCACCGGTGGCATTTACGAGAGTTACGGACGTGGCTGGCTGCAGAAGCCGACACTGGAAGAAGAAAAAGCGTGCTACCTTGAAGATGCGTGGAACGAGATGGTCATCGCCGCGAATGGCCCTCGAGTGATCGTCTATGTCAACGGCATCAAGACGGCCAACCTGAACGACGACAAAATCAAGCAGCAGGCAGGGGTGTTCGCACTTCAGATGCACAGCGGCGTTGACAACTGCACCATGTTCAAGGATCTGGCGATCCTTGAGAAGGGTGAATTCAAGCCGGTGCCGCCAGATAGCGGTCAAGCGAAGTGAGCGAATCGACGATGCTCATTCGCCGGCGAACGCCATGTGCACAGCTTGTAATCTTGGCGTGGAGTGTGCGCGCATACGGAATCGAATTCAGGCTTGGTTCGAGAGCAAGAGACGTACGAGGCCGGTTATTTGTGCCAACCCGCGCAGCTCGGCATCGTGGTGACAACGAGATGTGTCTGCTCATGCTCCACGTCGCGGGGGTACTTCGCTTCAACGTTGATCTATTGACACCTGAATTCCGCGCAGCCTGAGACAGGTGTACAGAATTCCACTTATTGGATGCCCTTTCCTCAGGTCTGTCAGCGGCATGGTTGTGACAACTTGCGCGATCGTTTGTGCCCGTGCACGATCGCTGAGCGTCAGAACTTCCGGTTGCACCGATGGCGGTGGATCCGCAACGTATATTTTGAGGAACCGTGCCGCCGTCGATCGTATCGCTGGCAGGACGGGAATCAGGCACCTCAGAGGAGCAATTGCCTTGGTTGCATTGCCGTCGAAACTCAGAGACTATTTCCTGCGGGCACACGTCAAGCTCGTCAAGTACGTCGTACAGACCTGCCGGAATCCACGCTGGCTGTTCGTGTTCCTCTTGGCGCGGTTTGATGTAGTTCGCGCGTTGATGCGATTTACGACGAAACGCCCCATGTTTCCCACTGTATCGGATTTGAACAAATCTCTGTTTGACGACCTTGATCACGACGAAGTTATCCAATCGTTGCGATCGGATGGGGTCTATCTGGGAGTCACCTTGCCTCTGAACTGTGTGGAACAAATCGCTGAGTTTGCGTTTTCCGCGGAGGCGTGTGCCAACGGCGACCGGTCGCTACCATTTCGTGTCCAGGATCTTTCGAACTACAAACAGAATTCCGGAAGCGCAGTGCTCACCGGCACCTTTTCCGAGCTCTCTGAACGATTGCCGGTCATTCAACAGATTCAGAACGATCCGAAGCTGCTGTACGTCGCATCCGCGTACCTTAACACGCAGCCAGTGAGTTCGAGCCGGCTGTGGTGGAGTTTTCCGGCCAACTCCACCCGCCAGCAGCAACTGAAACACGCCCAAGGCACGTTCCACTACGATCCCGATGTGGACTTCAATGCGTTAAAGTTCTTCTTCTATATCAGCGACGTCGATCAGACAAGTGGACCTCACGTGTGCGTTCGCGGAAGCCACAAAAAGAAAAGGCTCCGACACAAGCTTACGCTGTTTATTGGCAGGTCGGACGACGAGATCCATCGTTATTACGGAAGCGACAATGTGCTGACGATCTTGGGACCTCTAGGATTTGGCATTGCCGAGGATCCGATGTGCTTTCACAAGGGAGAACCTCCGCAAGAGACACCCCGACTGATGCTGGAAGTCTCCTTTCGAACCTGAGCCGGGGTCGATCTTCCTTGCGCCGTGAGAAGCGTGAAAACGCGAATTCTTCGCCATCGTCTGTATCGCTGACCGCGCATTGACCTCGGCACAATACTTTGCCCACACGTTCGTTCCTGCTTTGGGCTGGTGAGAATCTGGACTACTGAGCCAGCTCGGTGCTCGCTGGCGAGCCTGAATGCGAAAATATGGCGCTACGGACGATATGTCGCACTCAGAATGCGGTTACAATATTGCTGCCCTACTGGGGTCGGGCACGATTCCGCAACCGAACCGCCCCCACGTGGCGTCCGGCTTTGCTGCAATCCCCAACCCTTGGGAGGAACCACGATGAAAACGCTCGGTCCAGGCCGGCTGCTATTCTTGCTCGTAGTTCTCGCTGCAATCCCGTCGCTGCTCTCCGCGGCGGACCATCCGAACATCGTCCTTGTCATGGCCGACGATCAAGGTTGGGGAGACATGGCTTACAATGGCCATCCGGTCCTGAAGACGCCGAACTTCGACGCGGCCGCGGCGACCGGACTGCGGTTCGACCAGTTCTATGCCGCGGCACCTGTCTGTTCGCCAACGCGAGCGAGCGTGATGACCGGGCGCCATCCGAATCGCATGGGCGTTTTCAAATGGGGTTATCCGATTCGCCCTCAGGAGATGACCGTGGCTGAGGCCTTGAAGCGAGCGGGCTACAGGACCGGTCATTTCGGCAAGTGGCACCTTGGTTCGGTGCGTAACGACAGTCCGGTTCACCCTGGGCAAGAACGGTTTTGATGCGTGGCTCAGCGCGCCGAACTTTTTCGACAACGATCCGATCCTCAGTCGCCAGGGCAAGGCTGTGCAGACCAGCGGTGAAAGTTCCATGGTCACGGTCGACGCGGCGTTGGATTGGATTACCGAGGCATCGACATCGGATCAGCCATTCCTGGCGGTCGTCTGGTTCGGCTCTCCCCACGGTCCGCATGCTGCCATTGAAGGAGGACCGAGCGCTTTACGCAGATCAACCCAAGCAGCTGCAGCATTTCTATGGCGAGATCACGGGGATGGACCGCGCTTTCGGCAAGCTGCGAGACGCGCTCGGCGACTTGGGTATTCGGGAGAACACGATCCTCTGGTACTGCAGCGACAACGGCGCGCTGCCCAAAGTCGGCTCGGCGGGTACCTATCGCGGCAACAAAGGTCAGGTTTACGAAGGTGGTTTGCTGGTTCCGGCGATTCTGGAGTGGCCAGCTCGGATTCGATCGCCGCGGCATACTCGCGTGCGCTGCAACACGTGCGATATCTATCCCGACGTTGCTCGAAATCGCGGGAGTGACGGTCGAACAACAACCGGTTCTGGATGGCATCAGCCTGGTGCGGACTGATCGACGACACAATGGCGGTGCGTAAGCAGCCGATCGGATTCTGGGACTATCCGATCAATGGCATTAGCACTCCCTCGGCAGCCTGGATGAAAGAGCTGCTGGCCGCGCAACAGGCAGGTGGTGACCTGCCACCGCATGCCTCGAGTCAGCGAGCTGCCGAGTTGCCCAACCCTCCTTATCCGTTGGATGAATTTCCGGGCCACGCCGCATGGATTGAGGGCGATTGGAAACTTCATCGGATCGCCAACAAACGGGGCAAAGTAACTTGGGAGCTCTATAACCTGGCGGAAGATCCAGCCGAGGCATCGGACGTTGCTGGCACCGAGACGCTGCGGGTGCAGCAGATGCATCCTGCGCTGGAGGCGTGGCTCAAATCGGTGGTGCGCAGTCTCAACGGTGAAGACTATCGCAACTGATGCTGGCATCACGACGCTCACAAGCGATGTGACATAAACCAGGAACGATCCGGCACTGCTGAGCAGTGTTCGCCGCAATGGCGCTCACCAACGCCCGGATCAAGGCGATGCGAGTTGACTGACCGGATTGCAGCGGCTAATCTGCCGGCGCTCTCCCCTAGCTCGCCTGGCACCAAAGGGAAATTCACATGAAGGTCAAATTCATCTTCAGTTGGCTGCTCGTAGCTCTTATCTGTGTTCCAGTTGCCGCGCAGAAAGACAAGCCACCGAGAGACAAGCCACCGAAGATTGACTGGGATGCGAAGGCCATCACCAAGGAACTGAGCAAGCTGGGCGACCCGGAAATCAATTTGTTTCTTCCGGAGCTCTACAAGGCGCTGCAACAGCCGCAGGGAGCCGACGCATCAACCGAAAAGCCGCGTGCTGCAAAAGAGCATGCTGGGACGGAGCGGGACATGATAGGGTTGCTGCAGAACCCGATCGTGCGTCGTGAGATAGAAATGATTGACGAGCAATATGAGGAAGTTCTGACTCGGAGCCGAGAGATTCAGAGTGAGTTGACTCGGCACATCGGTTCGTTAGTGTTATCGAGTAACGGTAGCGTAGACCGAGACGACATCCGTCAGAAGATTGCCGAGATTCGTGAAGCCGCGAACAAGCAGATCGAGCAGTCCGTGCTACCCTTTCAGCTCAAGCGATTGGAACAAGTTGCCGTTCAGGTCCAGATGAGAAAACTAGGTGTTGTCGCTGTTCTGACCAGTGATCCTGTGGCTGCAGAACTTGACATCACGCAAGAACAGAAGAAACGTCTGAAGGAAAGAGCGAAGGAAATCGAAGAGCAGCTGGCGCGAGATCGCGAACTTGTGCCGAAGGCAAGAGACGAATTGTTTTCTGAACTCAAGGCGGATCAGCGACAGAAGCTTTCCAGAATGATTGGCGAGGACTTCAACTACCAGGAAGTCAAATCTCGCGGGAAAGAGGCCGGAAAGGGCGCCGCGGTGACATTCTCTTCCAGGACAGAAGGTGATTCCACGCCACCGAGCAAATAGACCGTCCGTATGGGACCGGAGATTGACCGCGTCCACGCATTCGCAAAGGTCACATCTTCCCGGTCCGCAAATTGAGTCGGCCGAGGAACGCTCAGCCGGATGCTCGCAATCGCACATTCGCATAGATCAGGTAAGCGTTCCCATCCCCGGTGATGACGGGCAGCGATCCGACACAGCCACCCCCGTGTGCGGGAATGACCGGGGCGATAAACGGCTGCCGGCCCGTATCCGCATCCAGCACGAAGAGTGTCTGTAATTGCGGGTGCCGGTTGTACCAGGCGCGTATTTGCTCGATCAGCTCGTCCTGCACGAGCGTTTTGCGCATGCTGGCCTGCAGGAACGGCCGCATGATCTCGCTTTCGGCCAGCTGAAACGTATGACGTGCATTGAACACCAGCTGCGTCGAGACAATCGAGATACTCCTGGTATAATGTTTCTCTATGTCACCGCCACTCTTGATCATCAACGTCGCAGGGCTGGGGGCAGGCTCCGTCGGATCCGCTACCCCAAACCTCCTCCAGCTGGCCGAGAGCGGCAGTGGTCCGATGGCGTTGCAGCCGCCGGTGCCGGCTTTGACGTGCACTTCTCAAGCCACGCTGCTGACCGGTGCGTCACCGGTCCAACACGGTATCGTGTCCAACGGCTGGTACTTTCGCGATTTGGCGCTGATTCTGAACTGGCAGCGGTCCGCGAAACTGATGGCAGGCGAGACGATCTGGGACGCAGCCCGTGCCGAGAATCCGAATCTGCGATGTGCCAATCTGTTCTGGCGGTACGCGACTCATTGCTCGTGCGACGTGAATGTCGTGGAGCGCCCAACGTATTGGGCCGACGGTCGAAAATCGCCCGACATCTACACCGAGCCAGGTTCTTTGAGGGATGAGCTGGTTGAGCGGCTCGGTCCATTCCCGTTGTTTCGGTTTTGGGGCCCTGCCGCTGATATCCACTCGACGCGGTGGATTGTGGATGCGACGCTGCACTTGATCGAGCAAGACCGCTTTGACTTGTTGCTGACGTACGTTCCGCACTTGGACTACGACCACCAGCGCTATGGCCCCAACTCAGCTCAAGGTGAACAGGCGCTGCGAGACATGGACCTGGAAGTGGGGCGATTGATTGACGCCGCGCAAGCTGGCGGAATTCGGATCGCGGTTGTTTCGGATTACGCCTTTGAGTCTGTTTCACGTCCGGTCCTGTTGAATCGCGCGCTGCGTGAAGCGGGCATGATTCGCGTGCAGCGTGCGGAAAATGGCGAGCTGCTTGAGCCGGGAGCGTCAGCTGCCTTTGCGGTTTGCGATCAGCAGACGGCGCATGTTTACGTCCATGACCAGTCTGCCATCGCCAAGTGAAGAAGCTGCTGGCGGAACTGGACGGCGTCGACCAGGTCTTTGATCGACAGCAAATGCACGAGGTGGAACTGGACCATCCGCGCTCGGGCGAGCTGTTTGTAATTGCCGAACCGGAATGCTGGTTTGCCTACCCTTACTGGTTAGAGGCATCGCAAACGCCCGATTTTGCTCGCTGCGTGGCCATTCATGCCAAGCCGGGCTGGGATCCAAGCGAACTATTCTGGCGGCCCGGTGTTCGCGGAAGACTGCATTTGGCCAAACGGATGCTGCAAAAGATGCTGGGGATCCGCGCGCCGTTCGATGTGATTAGTGGCGACATGTCTTTGGTACGCGGATCCCATGGCAGGATCCCCACCAGCGACAAAACGCGGCCCGTATTGATCACCAGCTGGACACTGGATCAGAGCGGAATCAGCAGAATGCAGGACGCGAAGTCTTTGTTCGTACGATGCCTGAGTAACTGCTGATGATGGCAGTGAAAGGCAGGGTGAGCGAGGTTGCGTAAAACCCGTACGCTTTCGGGGGCAAACGACGCAGATCATAGTCTCAGCTACGGCAGTCCGTTTCGGGCCGGGCAAAGTGATTGTCAGGCACTACGACGTCACTCGCGTGGTCCGCAACCAGTACAGCGACCGCTTCAGCTTTGACTGTTACGGTGACGATCAACGACGGCTGTCATCGCGCCTCAGCGCGCACCAGCTCAGATGTTAGTACTTCCAGCATTGTTTCCAGGTCGGAACACACCAAGGCCGGAGTGGCCAGCAGTTCGTCCAGCTGTTGGTTCTGCAGCCGGTTCGCGTCGTGTCGCAATGTCCAAGCTAATTCCATGCCCCGGGTAGGTCCAGGGGCCCAGATATCTTCCTGCCACATCGCCTCCGAGTCACTGCGAATCGGGCTGGTGCGCGGGGATGCATCCAGCTGCTCAACAACCGGAACAAATAGAATTGATGACTGGCCTGGCAAGAACTCGCCAAAGGCAACGGCTTGTTCCGCTTCACCTTCTCCGCCGCTGCTGCGGCTGTTGAGGAAATTGACGATCAGCAGCGCATCGATGGGGGAAGCCAGATCGTCGCCGTTCACATCGTAAAACGGCGCAGGAAAGTCAGCAGGGGTGAGCGGCACAGTGAGCGGTCCGGCACCCTGCTGGTTCAGGTAGTTGATGATCAGCAGGACATCAAACGGCGCGACTACGGCGTCACAGTTCACATCCAAAGCGTCGTGCGGGTTGCGCCACGGTTTGTTCGTGGGGTCCAGCACCGTGATCTGGACCGTCGCCGGCGCGCTTTTGTTGCCGCGATCGTCGGAAATGACGTATCTGAAACGATCGACGCCCAGGAAATCAAAATTCGGTGAGAACACGTAGCTGCCTTCCGCGGACGCCACTTGCAGTTGGCCGTGCTGTGGCAATAACGTGAATTCCAGCGTATCGGCCTCTAGCTCCCCGTCTTCTGACTGATCATTCAGCAGCAGGTTGATTTCGACCGGTGTGTTCGGCTGGGTCAGGGCTCGATCGTCCGCCGCCACAGGGGGCATCACACCGTCGATCCGCAGCATGTAGTCATTGACCAGCGTTTGATCGCCTGCTTCCACCATGACCAGCAGAGAGTCCCCGGCGGCGACGTTAGCTGAGACGGTCTTTGTGGTCGTGCCAGTGTCGCTCGATTGGTCGAGTAGCTGCATTTGGGCGTCGTACAAGAACAGCCGCAGCTCTTCTTCGCTCGTTCCCAAGGATGCTTCCACCGTGACCGGTCCACTGGCCGCCGCGGTCCAGAAAAAGACATCGCAGTCGCCGGGAGTATGTGCCGTGAGGCCGGTGAGCGTGCGGTCGCCCAGGCCGATGTCTACTGCCGCCGCGAAGTCGTCATTGGGCTCAAACTTGTCGGGCTGCGGCGCGAACCCGCCCGGCCCGTCGATCATCAAATCGTAGTCGCGATGAATCTCCAACGGATACCCGTTAGGCGTTACCCAGATGACGTACGATTGGCCGGCTTCCACATTCCAGGTGACGGACCATCCATCTTCCGACCATGTGCCGTACTGGAGCCAGTTTCCGTCAGTGTCGAGCAGGATCAGCTCCGGGTCGCCGTTGTCGCGCCGTAGATCAGTTTCCACGTGCAGCTGGCCGTCCTGATGGGCCGTCCACAGAAAATAGTCGTCATCGTATTCGTCGTGGATGGTCAAATGCTCAAGTGTCTGGTCGCCGTACCCCAAGTCGGTCGCCGCAACGATGGTGTTGTTCGGCTCATACCTGTCCACATCTGGCGGAACGAAAGGTACCACGAAGTCAACTTTCACGTTCCGCGAGCCAAGATAAACATCCGACACGATGATCGTCTCGTTCAGGTCTCCTCCTTCGGCCTTCAGGTCGTAAGTGCCGGCAGGCACTTGCAGCGAGTAGCCGCCGGAGGGTCCTGTTGTGGTGGTGTACGTTGCCCCACCCCCGTCGCGCTGGGCGGTGACCGTCACGTTGCCTAGACTCTCGTCGTATGAAAGGAAGTTGTCCCCCAGGAAGTGGTCGGAGAACACCACGCCGGTGAGGAAAGCGTTGCCGTCTCGGCTGGCAAACTTCTCGGTGCCCGTGACAAAGTAATATTCACCGTGAATCAGCCCCACACCAATCTC
Organism: uncultured Planctomycetota bacterium; assembly: GCA_963700575.1. Taxonomy (GTDB): domain Bacteria; phylum Planctomycetota; class Planctomycetia; order Pirellulales; family Pirellulaceae; genus JAJRVM01. The sequence goes on from CAVOYC010000032.1 coordinate 155,512, forward strand.
ACGGAAGTTCTCCGAGAGAATGTTCGTGCGATGTCCCGGGCTAAGAAACAGCGCTTTATGAAACCAGAATTCGTTAGGATACCCGTCGGCAATGTTCTCGCCCCACCAACGGGGCGTGTAGCCGGCGGCCACCATCCGGTCGCGAGGGTTCTTGCCGTCGGGATTGGTGTGGTCGAAGAAGTTGCGGTCGATCATGTCCTGGCTGTGGGCGCGGGCCGCGTTAACCAGCAGCTGGTTCGGTGCCAAAGGCTCTTTAGGTGACGGGGAAACTGTGCCCGGCGCCAGACCTTCGTTCAGCTCGATGCCAAAACGCGCTGCCTCGGCAGCAGGATCGCTACGCGCGCGGTTGATCATCTCAATCACAATCTGCTCGTCGACCCACATCGTGATCGGAGCCAGCAGCCTCCGTTTCTCCAACGCCTCGAAGCGAAGCCGACGTGTCCGAAACGTCCTTGCGCCACGCTTCCCGCGGCACCCCAAAGACTCGCTCATGCCTGATTCCTCTCGAGGATAGCGGCACGCAATAAGCGAAAGCAACACTCCAACGTGAATTCTCTGTACCAGAAGTCGGCGAGCTGAGTGAAAACCTTCTCCAGATTGTCGTCGTTCCAATTTCTGTTATCTATACCTCAGATCAACATCTGATTCGAGGGTATGGTAAAATCGACGTTTGGTTTTTCTACCAGATCGCGAATCCTTGTTTTGCTGCGCGAACTGCTGACGCCTTTCTTCCCAGATCCAACGGGCCGCGTCAAGCGCAGAGCAGGCGGAAATATGGTATCCTGTGGTGGCGCGCGTTTTGATCGGGTTTGATTCGAAAGCTGCAGGCCCCTCGCGTTGTGCGTGTTCGAGAGCCAAGCGGCCAGGTGCGGCAGCACTGGCAACGCCAGCCACACGCTAGACGTTAACCGTGACAAAGCACCCGGGCCAAGCGTACCGGTTGATGAACATTTGAGTTAACTCTGCCCGGCGCCGCCACGCGGCATTCGGTCCGTACATAAGGAGTCTTCCATGCGTCTTTCTCCGACCAAGACTTTCGTCCTCTGCCTGCTCGCCTTGCTGGTTTTCGGAATCGCCATAGTGCCTGCCGGCGCCCAGAAGAGCAAAAAGAAACCTGCCGCGAAGAAGGCGGCGAGAGCCAGAGCGGCAGAGCCGCAGGGGACGGGCACCTATGAGCAATACCCGGTCCCGCGCAACGAAGTCATCTGTTTCGCGCTCTACACAGTGGCCAACAAAACTCTCAAGATCACGGCGCAACTCTACCCGCTTAAGTCGGATGAAGACCGTACAGTGCGGTTGGAGATCAAGGACGGCGAGGCGTGGAGAGAGGTGGCCCGCACCAAGGTGATCGAATATGGATGGACGGCGCCGCTGCGTGTTGAGAATTGGGACGATACCAAGACCGTGGCCTATCGCATCGCGCACGGTACCGATGCCTTCTACGAAGGCACCATCCGCCGCAATCCCGTCGACAAGCAGGAGATTGTCGTCGCCGGCTTCACAGGTAACTCGATCAGCGAGCAACACGGCGGCGACATTTCCCGCGACGACCTTGTCGCCAATATCAAGAAACTCGACGCGGATGTGCTCTTCTTTTCCGGTGACCAGGTCTACGACCACCGTCAACACTATAAGATGTGGCTGAAGTGGGGCAAGGACTTCGGCGAAATCATTAAGGATCGACCAACCGTCTCGATCCCCGATGACCATGACGTAGGTCAACCGAATCTATGGGGTGCCAGTGGCAAACAGTCGACACTCAGCGGTGCCAGTGATGGCGGCTATGCCATGCCGGTCGATTATGTAAAATCGGTCGAACGGGCGCAGACGAGTCATCTTCCCGACCCCTTCGACCCGACACCGATCCAACGTGGTATCGGCGTCTACTACACCTACTTCAACTGGGGCCGTATCAGCTTTGCCGTGATCGAAGACCGTAAATTCAAGACGGGGCCTGCCGGCCTCATCCCAGAACAGGGACCTCGGCCTGACCACATCCTTAACCCGGATTATGACCCCCAGAGCATCGATGTGCCGGAAGCCGTGTTGTTGGGTGAGCGTCAACTCAAGTTCCTCGACACGTGGGGGCAGGACTGGCGCGATGCCGACATGAAGGTCGCCTTGTCGCAGACCATCTTCTGCGGGGGAGCCCACATTCACGGCAAGGTGGGGGGCCGATTGCACGCCGATCTGGATTCCAATGGCTGGCCGCAGACGGGCCGCAACAAGGCTATTGACGCGCTGCGCAAGTGTTTTGCCGTCCATTTCGCCGGCGATCAACACCTGGCAACCATCTTCCACCACGGCATCGACGAGTTTCGTGACGGCTGCTTTTCATTCTGCGTGCCATCGATCGCCAACCTCTACCTGCGCTGGTGGAAACCACTCGAGCCGGGCAAGAATCGCAAGCCGGGTAGCCCTGAGTACACAGGTGACCATCTCGATGGTTTCCACAACAAGATCACTTGCTATGCCGCCGCTAACCCGGACGAGAGGCCTGCCAACGGGGATAAACTGACGACGCGTGCCGCGGGCTTCTGTGTGCTGCGTCTGAACAAAGAGACCCGCCAGATCACCATCGAATGTTTTCCCAGAAACATCGACGTCAGCGACTCGAATACGAAACAGTACCTCGGCTGGCCGAAGACGATCGACCAACAGGACAATTACGGTCGAGCGGCCAAAAGTTATCTGCCGACTCTTGTGATCACAGGACAGGTCAACCCGGTCGTCAAAATCATTGACGAGAGCAACGGCCAATGGATCTACGCCTTGCGGATCAACGGCACTCAATTCAGGCCCAAGGTGTTCAAGGATGGCAGATACACGATCGAAATTGGGGAAGGGGATCGCAAACAGGTATTCAAAGCCGTGAAGTCGATTGGCTTGCAAGGGGACGAAAAACTGGAGGTCAATTTCTGAGAATGCATCGTCGTGTAGTTGTCAAACCCGGTACTGCCCGCCACTGGCCTTGTGCCGGTGGAAGGCTCGTTTGAAAACTACCGTCGCCCGCTGCAACACTGGTCGGTCGAGCGGAGCGGGTACATTCAATCGGCACTCAGCCGAGACCGAAACTACCCGTGGCGTGATTCGGCCTCGGCAGCGTGCCGACGCGTTGGAGACGTTTTTGCTCGGCCGCAGTTCCTGGACTTAGTGCCTGGTAGTTGTCAAACCCGGAACCAACGACGCGAGGTCGGTGGGGTGTTTGCCTGGTTGTCAAACCCGGAACTGCACGCCACCGGCCTCGTGCCGGTGGAAGGCCCGTTTGAAAACTACCGTCGCCCGCTGCAACACTGGTCGGTCGAGCGGAGCGGGTACATTCAATCGGCACTCAGCCGAGACCGAAACTACCCGTGGCGTGATTCGGCCTCGGCAGCGTGCCGACGCGTGGGAGACGTTTTTGCTCGGCCGCAGTTCTTGACGTAGTGCCTGGTAGTTGTCAAACCCGGAACCACCGACGCCAGGTCGGTGGGGTGCTGGCGCGAACATTTTGCGTACGCTGAATTCTAGGAGATTACGAGGATTCATTCTTGCACAAGACTGCAAAGTTGTTGAACAATGCATCTATTCCAAAGTGTAGCGATTCACCTGTGTAGAGTGCCCCCGCCGGAAATCGCGTGCAAGTACCCTGTCGCGGCAGACGGGCGAGGACAGAATTCACGGCATCCTTTTTCTGACATTATGAAGGGGCAGCCGTGGATTACGCTATTTTCCTACTTCGTAGGCTGGTGGGTTCCCTAAGGAACCGGGGAAAAATAACTTCCAGATTTGCTAGTCCCTCACCCTACCCTCTCCCCAAACAGTTTTTTTCACTTTGCTAGGTGGGGCAAGAGAAGTGGTCTCCCTGTGATTTGGCAATTTCGGCAATAAATTGGGTTTTTGGGAACCGCCGAACGCTTACACAAGGAGACCAAGCGGATGTTATCGGTGCACGGAAGTGATGGCAATGGCCGCCGAGCGGTTTTTTGAAGCCACTGTGGGACGAAAATAGCCCCCCGTGGCAGGCGTTGGATGCGGAAATTGAGGAAACGGAGTTGGTGAGAGTCATTAGCCAATGTGTCGATGAGGGCGTCTTCGATGTAGAGGCCCTCTTTGGTGTCTACTCGGGCCGCGGTTCGGCAGCGCATGTGCGCCGACTTGCTGCTGAAACTTGCCCTTTACGAGCACTGCCGAGGACGAACGAAACCGATTCAATGGTACCGCGACTTGAAAAGTGATCTCAAGGCCCAATGGCTGACGTTCGGGATGCAAGTAACACCGATAACCCTTTATAGGTTCCGAGATCGCGTGGAACCGTTTCTGCAGGACTGGCACAAACAATTATTGGAGCTGGCCGTGGCGGAAGACGTAATCGATGGGCAGCAAGCATCCATCGATGGCACGACGGTCGCGGCGAATGCCTCCCGCAGAAAACTAGCGAACATGCAACAAGTCGAACAACGCTTGGAGCAACTCGAGCAAGCCATGTCGTCATCAGGAGAAATGAAATCGGACGATTCCGCTTCCCAGGACTCCACGGAGCAGTCACGTTAACCGGGATGGATGGCAAAGACGGATCGTGGAAAGTTCGAACAATACGCGCGTTATCAGCAGGCCAAAGAGAAATTGTCCGAACGGCATGCTGAAAACGAGCTACGCCGTAGCGACAAACGCAAGCCAACAGAGAGAATCGTGGTCAGCCTGACTGATCCAGAATCCGTTTTCGGTTTGGACAAGGAGAAGGTTTACCGTCCACTCTATAACGTACAAACGGTGAGCGATCTGGCCACCGATTTCGTGCTCTCTTACGAGGTGTTCGCCCAACACTCGGACAGCGGAACTCTCCAAGTGTCGATGAGCAAGATTCATCAAAGCGGTATTCACGTCGAGGATTTGTTGGCCGACGCGGGGTATCCCGTAGGTGAAGATTTGGCATTCTGCGAAGCCTCTGGTATGACGCTTTACGCACCGTGGCAAGAGAACAGTTCAACTGCCAAAAAGAAGCAATCAACCGAACCGCGCGTGGAGAAAGACGACTTCCAGTGGGATGACGCACGCGAGGTCTACATCTGTCCAGAAGGCAAAGAGCTATCGTTCTCCCACAAGAACTCTCGCCAACGAGCCAGTGGCGAAACGATCCCATTTGACATCTACCAAGCTTCACCGTCGGACTGCACCACCTGTCGGCTGCAAGCATCCTGCACAACGGTACCGAACAAAGGTCGAACCGTGCGTCGCGATCCGTATCAAGCCGAGATCGACCGATTGAAGACCCGCATGCAAACGGAAGACGCGAAGCTGCTCTACAAGCAACGCGGTCAAACCATCGAGCGCGTATTCGCCGACTTCAAGGAGCATCGAAATATGCGTCGATTCCGGGGCCGAGGCCTATCGCGAGCACGCGCTCAAACGGGGCTAACAGTGCTCGGCCACAACCTCCGCATCTTCGCAAACCTCCGGGCAAACAAAAAGCGGGAGGCGGCAGCCACTACGCCCTCCCAAATTACCGCATAGAAAGTGATAAACTCTGCAAAGGGGCGAGGGAACTAGGTGAAGTTATTTTTCCCCCGATCCTAAGACGTTTCTACCACCCGATGGAACTCTTACTTGTGACAGTCAACGTAACCGATGGCGAGGCGACCGCGAAGATCCAGAAAACGTAAACGTCGCAGTAGGCAAAGAGCGCCCAGTCCAGTCGTCCGGAATCCCCCAGCGACCGTCGCACCTGGCGTGTCATCGCGGGCAGTGGAACGTTCGTCTGGTCATCGTGGCCGCGGTTGTTTGCTGCTGGCTCGATGCTGGATCCTCGCGGCGCCGCTGGCCGCGATGTTACATGTCGCGGCTGCGTTTCCCTCGACCGTCGTGATTTGGCTCATCGCGATGGCCGGTATCTTCGCCGGGCTGAGCTCTCTGGGCTGGGGTCTGATCGTCGGCCGCAAAGCGCTGTTGCTGAGCGGATTGGCGTGCCTGACGATGCTGCCACTCATGTTCACCGTACTGGCACGGGGACAACACTGGTTGAGCAATCGCGCAGATTGGCTGGGGCTGGGATTCGCGCTACTGTCACTTTCATTGGTCGCCTTGCCGAAACTGCTGGGCTCATTGGCGAACGAATTCTCTCTCCGCCGATTGCGGCCCAGTCTGCAGAATCTGGCCAAACACTTTCGAGGGGAGTTCTTGATCGAGTATCCGCGTGTGACGTTCACCAATGGCGGGAAACAGGTAGTTGTGGCTCCTCTGACAATCGATCGTGAGCGGAACAAGTTGTACCTGGAGATTGCTGCCCCCTGGCCTGACAAACAGTTTCGGTTGGAAATCTATCCCGCCGGTATCTTCTCGCGACTCAAAGACCTGTTGGGGATGGAAGACGTTCCCATCGGATTCACGGAGTTTGATCGGGCGTTTGTCGTTTCGTCGAATTCCCCCAAGCAGGCTGTCCAACTGCTCCGGTTGTACGTCCGCGATCGTCTGGAGACGCTGCGTCAAGAAGACCGCGATTTTTGCTTTTCCATTACCGCCGGCCATTTCGTCTTGAAGACCAAGATCACAAATACTCAGGGACCGATGATTCGATTGACGGAAGACTTTCTGGATGTGTACCGCGCCGCGATTGGATTTCTGAAGGAAGAACAGACTGCCACAGAGCTCGTTTCCGCACCTGAAACGGTCACATACCTGGAAGCGCCAGTCGGACCGACGTGCCAGATCTGCGGCGGGATCATCTCCGGTGCGCATGTGGAATGCCACAGCTGCCGCACGCCACATCATCTGGATTGCTGGGAGTACTTGGGGGCATGCTCGACCTACGCCTGCGGAAACACGACGTATCGGCGCCGACAGTCGCTGTAGGCTGGAATTACTGACTGGTTCAAAGCGTCCGTTGGGATGCTCCGCGAGCAGGTGTTTTCGCGGGAAATTCGCAGTTTGGCTCTTCAGAGCCGAACGCCAGGACCCGCACGGTACTCGGCTCTGGAGAGCCAAGCTGCCACAAGCGCCATATCAAGTACAACGAGGGGCGATGCCCCAGGCTACGGTGAAACCTGGCCGTGGGCCATAGATCCAACCTCGCAAGCGCATGGTCGAAGCGGGCGATTCGGACCAATGTGGCGTTTCGAAACCGCCACCCAAAAAAGGGCACGTCCGGCGGCTTAATCTCCGCGCGAGATCACCGTGAACATGACATGCCAGCCGCTGCCGCCACAGAGGGCGTCGGTCCGCCTCTCCGATGCGTCCAACGGTCCAATCTCGCCGGCGTTGTAGCAGCCGAACAACGGCACGTTCCTGCCGATCGCCTGTTGGATTGCGGCGAGCTCTTCATCCATGTTGTCGAGCTTGCTCCGACGTCCAGCACAGTTGTAGGCGAGCACCGCGAGGGGCCGCTTGTTCGTCTTACTCAGCGCTTCCGCCGCCCCTTCACGAGCAGTCTGAATGACTGCGGCATTCTCCTTGGCCAGCCGACCGGCCATGGCGACCGCGAAATCGCCGGAGAGCATCAGCGCCACCGCACTATCTTGATACATTTTCCCGCGATAATAGACGAAGGTCTGGCCCGCATTCTTGTTGGCCGAACCTCCCGTCATAGGGAACTCGGCCCCCAAGACCTGCTGCGCGCCCTCCACCAGGTACTGATTCTTCGGCGAATGCGCATCGGGGATCAGGATCAACAATTTGTCGCGGTCCGATCGGCTGAGCTTCCGGCTCAATGCACTTCCGGCAGCATGCAGCAACCGTTTGATCTCGGACTCGTGTTCATCAAACGACAACCTGGCCGTCCCCAACTCGGTGACCAGTGCCGCCGACACGCCGATTCCATCGCCACCAATCCCCAGCAGACAGACCGAATCGAAATCGGTGCACCCCGCTTGCGTAAAGGACCCGTAGGTGGCTCCCCCAAAGACAACGTTCCCGTTGAAGACGCTGCAGACGCCCGCCAGCAACTTCTCCTTGTACTGCCGGTCTTCAAAACACTCGGACACAATGATCGCCTTCGGCGGAACGCCATTCATGGCCTTCTGCAGCGCTTCGGCAGCTGCCTTTCCAGCGGCTGCCGGGTTCTCGTCGTCGTCCTGCACCATTACCACGCGCATCACGATCGATCCACCAGCGGTGTCCACCGGAGCCTGCCAGGTATCCTCGCCCGCCATCGCGAGCTGCGTGCCCAGAGGTAACAATATCCACGTGAGAGCAACACGGCTGACAGATGTGTGATTCATCCCAAAACCTCCAACGCTGATAACGGATGCGATCGGTACTTCCGGCTACGGCAGGTTCTCGCCTCGAGGCCGCTGTTCTGTCGGGATGGCAGGTCCGGTTGGTGATTTGGAATCGGACTTGGGTCTTTCCGATTTCGGGAATCAAAAAGGCCGCCATGCCTAATACTTGGAACTGCACATACCCCACTGCGAGCGACAGTCCTGCGGGGGCTTGTCTTCCCATTTTGCCCCTTCCCAATTGCTCCATGCAAGTCGATTGCGTTGCTTTTCCCACAAACCTGCCGCTGCCCCCCAATCGCGAATACCGGTTCCGTCCGGATCATGGACCAAAACTGACAAATAGAACTCACGCCCCTCGCTTGGCTTGATATACTGGCGAATCTTGGACAGTGGCAAATTGAACTCGTAATACGTCGTGGATCCCACGCGGCGCACGGCTGCTTCGGCTTGCTCGTGGACAAGCGAATCGAGGCGACGCGCAGGGATGACTTCACTTAACTTCGTTTCTGGTTCAGCCAGCTGGAGACAGACGCACTCGCCGTGGTTGTCGGCCATTGTCAAATACTCGAACCGATTCGCCACATCCTCTGGTGATAACCCAGTCACACTTCCTTGCGGGGCGAGCGTCACCTGCACGGCATCGAAACAAAGCGCTTCGCCGCGTCGAATATGCCGTGTTTCCTCCACCGCTACCAGCATTGAAAACTGTCGCCGATTCCAATAGGTCGCGATCGTTGACTTCTTACCGTCCACAACAAAGGTGACTGGAATCGCATCCTTCCAGTCGCTCGGATCACCATCAATCGTCGGCTTGAAATAGGGAGCACTGGCGACCACGATCGTCTGCCGGCGCACAGCCGTCACTCCCTTGCCAGTGGCAGTCATTTCAATGAGGTACGTGTTGTCCTTGTCTTCATCGCCCTTGGCGACGGAAAACCCCAGTCGCTTTTCTTCGCCAGCGGAAAGCTGCACGTCCTGCGTTAACGATGCGACCTGCCAGGACTCTGGCACTTGGATGGATACTGTCCCGGCAAAGGGTTTGGTACTCACGTTTGCCACGCGCACGTAGAGCATGGGTTGCGAATTGGGTAGAACCAACAGGCTCTCCCCCCTCAACAGAATTGACTCTTGACGTGAGGTGTCACGATCTGGTTGGGCCAGCGTGTTGACAGCACACACGACGACAAGCAGAAGAGAGGCAAGGGATCTCATGGGTATGGATGCCTCCGCTGGTGAATACTGGCGGCCCGGGGCGGCGCGATCAATGGTCAGGTAGCGAGTCGGATAACACTCACATTGTACCCCAAACAGTAGACCTGTGAATGGTCGGAGCACGGAGTGTCGCGGAACTCTGCATGGCAGACGGTCGAAGTCAGCGCGTCGCGGGCGGATTCGAATTTCACGCCGAGGCGCAGAGACCGCTGAGAAGATTCGTCCTCAGCAGCTCCGCGAACTTTGCGCCTCGGCATGAGTCTGTCTCCACGGATGGATTTGACTACGGCCGAGGGCGTTGCCAAGTCGACGGTTTCGCTACACCTGTCCCGCAGACACGACAATCCAACGCAAGGCAAGACCACCAATCAGTAACATCAACGGCGCCAGCACCGTGGGGCGTCGATGTCTCATGATTTCGATGACTTCCAGCGTCAAGGGTACCACCAAGCCAACGATGACGACCAGAGACCAGAACAACGCGGTATAGCTGCCACCGAGAAACAGGCTCGCGGCCTGGCGGCCAGGCTGGCCGCCACCAGTCACCAAAGTCAGGAAAAACAGAAAAAGCAGCGCTGCTTCAACCAAAATGGCTCCCACATCCCAGCGTTGGATGAAGGCATGCTCCTCCTGCTTCAAGGGTAACAACAACATCAGCGCCGCTCCGGTCGAGATACCAGAGACCAGAAACAACGGACCGAGTACGGCGGAATTCCACGCCGGCCGAGCGCCAAGGGCGCCGAACAGGATTCCTGTGTAGACGCCCAAGGCAATACCCAGCAGCAAATTGGTCCATGCCAGGCCCTTGAACTTGCTCGATGTCCAGTCGTGTGCCTTCCGCACCAAACCGGAGACTCTCAGTCGTCTCATCAAACGCCACTGCGCGACCAGTTCGACTTCCTGCCGCGTCAAGGTGGCCAATCCGATGGCCAGCGTGGCGGGATAGATGAGCAGCAGGATCCATGAGCCCCAGGACATGGGAGAGGTGATCTCCAGCGCCGCGTAAAACCGCCACACGTGGAATTTGTATTCCAGGTCCAAGAACAGTGCGAGCATGCCGATAGAGAGCAACAGCGGGGCCAGAAAAGCGGCCCATCGCGACCACTTGGATCGCTCTCTGTTCCCACGCCGTAGAAGCAACAGAGCGGTGAAAACCATAATGCCCGCGGCCACACCGCCGAGGAACAGGTAGATCGGCACTTCCCATCCCCAAATGTGGAGCTGGGGATCGATCAAATGACTGTTTCGATTCACTTCAATCTCTGGCATCGCCACATTCCCCGTAGGTCCCGCATGCCGTGCGCGATGCGCACCGTGTGTCATGCCATTGTCCGTCAAACACTCTGAATGATGTTCACGTTTTCCTGTTGTGACACCTCATGGCCTTGAGGTGCCCTACAGTGATTACTCAACTTCAACTGCAACCGCCGGCCTTGCGTTTGGGTGGCGGTTGGAACTTGGTCGTCTTCTTGGGAGGAGGTGGAGCTGCCGCTCCCGTCAGGGCCGAATGGACTGCGGATTGGAATCGATACCTGGCAAACTGTCCTTCGGAAGCATCTCCGGCGGGAGGGGTCGGTACCTCGAGCGCAAATCGCTGCCAGGCGGCAAAACCATCCTTCAACCAGAAGACACGACCCGGGTATTCCAGCGCGGCCTCGGGCGGACTAGCCGAAGCACCGTCGTCAACCAGAACCAGGTCCTTGATGCCCGCGCTGAATTTGAGGCCGAGACTCGATAAGCTCTCGGCGGAAGCGTTTTCGGAACCGGGAATTCGTGATTCGAGGAAAGCCACTTCCGGACGCAGATCGATGATCCGCAGCTGCCACGGTTCATCCAGCACGCGCTGCGCCAGGACCAACACGTCCATCGGTAGGGCCGCTTTGGCCACTGCGCCAGCTTCCGTGGCACGCGTTCCCACGGGAACGACCAACAGCGACAGGCCGGCCACGCTCGCGATTGCGAACGACGTCAGCGCGAAACGCCGCGGCCGTTTCGCCATTGGCTGGTAAGGCTGATTGAGGAAGGCTTCGGTCACATATTTCTCGACCTTTTCCGCGCCGAGGAAGCAGCCAATGGCGATGACGGCGACGGCACACGCGACGACCGCGGGCGCTACACCGAGCAGATCGTAAATGAACAGTTGTCCCTGATCACCACTCTGATAAAAACCGGCGATTGCCGGTTGCACCATACCAAAGACCACCGAGCCAATGATGACCCCCACAAATGCCAGCAGGCCGTCCACTCCACCCGACGCAGCCGAAACAAGCGAGGTGCCCGGACAGTACCCGGAGATGATGAAGCCGACACCCAGTAGCAGACCTCCGACCAGCATCGGCCAGATGAAGGTGCCGCTGGCCACTAACTGCGCGACATGTCTTATGTTCAACCAGCCCCAGCCCACCGGCTATCATCACTCCCAGCATCGCGGTAACGATCGCGCTGAACATGACCTTGAACACTGTCATGTCGTAAAAGTAGAACTGCGCAGCCAGTTTCGTCGATCTTCCGAATCCCGCTCGCTCCAGCACAAAGCCAAAACAGAAGCCGATCACCACGGCGATCACCAGGCCCACCTCGCGGCTGGTGCCGGTCAACGATTCAAAGGGAAACATCATGTCCATTGCCTCCTCATCGTATAAGCCAGAGCGTATCCGCCGCCGAACACGGCGAACATGAAGACCCAGGCGCCGACCGACAGCATAGCGCCACCGGAGAGTGCTTGCCCCGAGGTGCAACCCCGGCCAAGGCGTGCGGCAAACCCCATGATGACTCCGCCTACCAGGGCCCACAGAAGTCTGCGCGGGACGGAAATTCGCGGTCCCTTCGTGATCTGTGGTTTGAGCCTTCCGGCGGCATACGCCGAGACGACTCCACCCAGAAAAACACCCAGCACCTCGAAGATGTAATAGTTGTCCAATGTGCCGTGACCACCGGCACTCGTTTCAGCCATGAAGCTGTTTGACGCGACGTAGCCTGGCGCGACCGACGACAGCGTGGCGATCCCCAATCGGTTCGCCGCCCCCGACGCACCCAGCCCCTTGCCCATCACGAGGAATGAGGCGAGGAGCACCAGGCCCAGCATCAAGCCGGCAAAATATGGGTTCCAGAAACGGTCTTCCGGGTGCAGCACTGCAGGAATCAGCGATTTCTGTTTCAAAGCGCTGTTCTTGAAGTCGTTATGGGGAGGATGGCTGCTCATCGCGTCCGACTCCTACTCCAGAAAATAGACATTGGGGGATAGACCACGCTCGGCCTGTAGAGTTTTGTATTTGCGGCCGCCTACCAGCGTCGAGACGTTGCTCTGGGAGTCCGACAGATCACCGAATTGCAGCGCCGTGGTCGGACAGATGGTCACGCACGCTGGTAACAACCCCTTACGCACTCGATGCAGACAAAACGTGCACTTGTCGGCATAACCATCGGGATGGATATAGCGGGCATCATAGGGGCAGGAAGCCATGCAGGCCTTGCAGCCGGTACACTTTTCGTGGGTGACTAGTACCGTTCCCGCTTCGTTGACATGGCTGGCGCCGGTCGGGCAACAAGAGACGCAAGGAGGATGATCGCAATGATTGCATCGCTCGCTGCGAATCTCCTGATGCAGATCGGGAAAAGTCCCTTCGGTGCGGGTCACGATCCAATCGCGAAAGCCGTCTTCGGGCAGGGCGTTTTCCGCTGAGCAGGCCAGCACGCAGGCATTGCAGCCAACACAGCGCCGCATGTCCATGGTCATGGCATACCGTCGCTTTTTCATGCAACCTCCTCCGCCGGTTCGATGCTCACAAAGTTCACATTCATTCCCGTCCCACCCATGATGGGATCGACCTTGTGACGCGTAATCAGATTCGCGTCGCAGGCTCCCCGCCGATAGGCAAACGTCAAGCCGCGCGAAGTATGCCCGTAGCCGTGCACCATGAAAACCGAATCGCCGCGAATGCGTTGCGTCATCTTCAACTTGATTGGCTTGCTCTGTACTCCGTCCTGGTTCACCAGCACCACTTTGTCGCCACTCTTGGGCTTGCGGCTGGCGAACTGCGGCAGCGCCTTGAGTGCGTCCTCGTTCACCCAAACTTCATTCTCGCTGTAGACCCGTGACAAAAAGCGGTTGTTCGTTGTCCGCCCAAACGTGTGCATGGGAGCGCGACCGTACAGCAAATGGAACATGCCCGGGGGCGGAGGATCGGGAGGCGTGTATTCCGGAAGGGGGTGGAATCCGGCGGACTTAAGTGTCTCGGAATATAACTCGATCTTGCCCGACGCCGTGCTGAACGCCAATTGCAGGCCCTCCTCCTCGCACACCGGCACGCGATCTCCCAGCACCACACCGGTCTTGCGAACCTCCTCACAGTCGTATCCGGCCGCGGTCATGCGGTGCTTCGTATACTCGACACTGTCCTTCCACGGGAAGTAGTCCTTCAGTCCAAGCCGCAAACCCAGCTCACGGGCAATCCACCAGCCCGGCTTCGAATCGTACATCGGTTCGACTACCTCCTGCCGGATCGCCACGAATGGTTGCTTGTAGGCCGGTGCCCAGACCTCGTCACAGCGTTCCAAATAGGTACACTCCGGCAACACCACATCACTCCAACCGCAGATTTCAGCCGGCAGGACGTCGATCGACACGATGAAGTCGAGTGCCTGGATCGCTTCCTGCGTCTGCCGGGGATTCGGCAGCGCCTGGATCAGATTCGTACCGTAAACCATCCAGGCCTTGATCGGATTGCTGGCTTTGCCGGGAATCGTGGCATCGCACAGCCCCGAAGCAAGCGTCTCGTCCGCCAGCGGATACAGGCTGGGGGGCTTGTCCCGCTTCTCCCGCGGCTCGTAGCTGTACTTCGTGTAAGGAAATGTGGGAACGCTCATGCTCGACGGCAAGATGTACCCGCCGCGACGCCCCCAGCTGCCCAATAAGGCCGCTAAAATGGCCATCGCCCGAGCCCGCTGCGTATCGTCGCCTGTCCAGGTAACATGTCTTCCAGGATGAATCAGCGAGGCGGGCCGAAAGCCGGAGAGGAACCGCGCCGTTTCGACAATCAGCTCCGGTCGAATTCCCGTCCGTGCGTACGCCCACTCCGGTGTTTTGTCAGCTACGTGCTGCTTCAACTCATCCAAACCGGTTGCGTGCTTGTCGATGTACGGCACGTCATAGCGGTTCTCGTTGAGGATGACGTGCATCCAGGCCAGCAACAACGCGATGTCGGTCCCGGGCCGAATCGGTAACCAGTAGCGTGCTTTGCCCGCCGCCGTGGAATAGCGCGGATCAACGACGACCAGCTCCGCCCCGTTGCCCAAAGCGTCGGCAAATTCCTGCACCTGCGTGTTGTGCATGTTCTCGCCCAGATGACTGCCGATCAAAGTGATGCACCGAGCGTTCTCGATGTCAATCGTCTCGGGCGAACCGACTCCGCTGCCGAACGTAAGGAAATAACCCACCTCACGAGGACCACGACACTGGGCATAAGAAGGTGCCGCAATGTTGTTCGTGCCGTAAGCCTGGAACAGGTGCTTGAACCACGATCCGCCATAGCCATGACTGAATAAGGCCAACGCCTCGGGCCCATACTTGTCGCGAATTCCCAACAACTCGTCCGCGATGCGGTCCAACGCCGCGTCCCAGGAGGCCTCCTGAAACACCTGCTCGCCCCGCTTGCCGCTGCGGATCAACGGTTTCTTGAGACGATCCGGATCGTAAAGCAGGCCAGTGCCCCCCGTCCCGCGCGGACATAATCGACCGCGCGACAAGGGATGCTTGGGATTCCCCTCGATCTTCGTCACCCTGCCGTCTTTCAGGTGCGCCAACACGCCACACTTCCAGAAACAGAGCTCACAGAAAGTGGGCACAACCTGATCCCCGTCCGTGCCAGGATCAAACGGCCGGTGCCGATCAAGTCCCCACCACTGCGAGGTGAGCCCCGATCCGAGCGCCAAAGCTCCGGCGCTGCCCGCTCCAATCTTGATGAAATCGCGTCTTGAGAGCGTCATCGTTCGCCTCGCGCGGCTCGTGCAGTGATACAAGTCTCGACACAGTTGAGCATGCGAAACAGATGCGGCTCAACAATTCGGTAGTACGCGTGACCATCGCGCGTGCTGGCCGACACCAGGCCGGCAGAACGCAAGATCCGCAATTGCTGGGATACAATGGCCGACGGCACCTGCAGGCTCTCGGCCAAACCCTTCACATGCTGCTCTTGGCCCGAGAGTAAACAAAGGACCCGCAGCCGCAGAGGATGGGCGATGGACTTGAGCACTTCCGCCGCGGCTACCGCTTGCGATTCATCGATCTCGACCGGAGCCCGCGCAGTCTGTCTGGATCCCATCACGTCCCCGATTTTTCACATTTAAACATGTCTTTAATGTAGTAACATAGCGATGTCACTACTATACTAGTACTTGATCGGCGGTGTGGCAAGCGGGAGGTGAACGAAAAATGCTGGCAGCCTGAAATGCGAACGCCGCTCCACCGCACTACTTCTCTGTTGCGGCGTTCTTGGCCAGGTGTTCTTGCAGCCAGGAGACCTGTCGTGCCATCGCCTGCTGCATGTCCTCCGAACTCAGGCCGTGCCCCGAGTTTTCGAACACGAGCAGATCACTGGGGACCTTCTGCTCCTGGAACAGCTTCAGAATATCTTCGCTGTGCTTGATCGGTACCAGTTCATCCTGCTTTCCGACGATCAGCAACGTAGGAGCGTCATCGGGAGTGACGTAGAGTAATGGCGAGTATTTTGCCGCCTCTTTCAGATCAAGCTCCAAAGCCGGAAATTTTTCGTAGGCCGGCAGATGACCTTCCGCATCCCACACCATGATCCGCAGATCGGTGGGGGGCACATACGCCACGACAGCCTGCACGCGGCTACTGGTGCCCGACAACGGATCTCCTTGCTCCAGACTCCCCTCATCGGCGGTCGTACCGAGCACCAACGAGAGATGCCCTCCGGCACTCATTCCACAGACTCCCAATCGATCTCCGTCAATTCCGAACTGGTCGGCATGTGCGCGGATGTATCGTACACTTCGACGCACATCCTCCACGGCTTCCGGGATCGAGAACTTGGGACTGCTCCCATGGCGCACGGCAAACACGGTGAAACCGGCGTCCAGCATCGGCTTGAACAGCCCCACAGCCTTTTCCGGTGGATTCCAACGCGAATACCAGCCGCCGCTGACCATAAACAACACGCCCGCTTCATTGACATCTTTTGCGGGCGTGTAGACGTCGAATGTCAGCGCCATGCCGTATTTGTGCCCGTACACCACATCGGGCGTAATCTTGACGTCATCCGCGGCCCGACTCAGCGACACGAACACCAGCAGTAGACTGAGAACACCAACCATTTGTTTGCACAACATCTCTATTCCCCTCTCGAAATAGTCGCTTGGATAAACACTGTCCTTCGAGCGTTTGGAGCAGCGCCCGCCTCCCACGCCACCGAGCGGCACCGTCCGGCTAATCCTCGCGCAGAGCGTGCATCGCGGGCCACGTTGCGCGGTACTGATCCTTGATCAAACCGATCTGATCGAGTGGCAGTTTCTCAAATCCAACTCCCCAGGCCGGCGAATCTGCCTGCAGGGCAAAGTCCACCGCCCGTGGTTGTTTGTCTGCGCCGATGCGATCGGGAGTGGCAAAATGCGGATCCTGATCGACCAGATTATCTTCGATTGTCACATACTCTCTCGCCTCTCGATAGACACCGTCCCAGCGACCGCCGTAGGAGACATTATGTGTTACCAGATTGCCTTCCGGGGCGAAGGGATTCTGGTCCAGAATACCGACCAGTTTCGGATAACGGTTACTGTAGGGAGGCTGCTTGTAGGTGATTCCCGAGAGTGTTCCTTTTTCGGTACCCTCCTTGACCCACATGTCCGCATGGTACTTGGCCCAGCCGAGCGCAGCGTGCGTCAATATGCAGAGCCGGCTGACAATCGACGAACAGGTTGTTTTGCACCAGACAGTCGCGTCCGCCACCAATGAATGCCGCCCGCGTCACGCGGTAGAAGAGGTTTCCGACGATCTCCACGCCACAAAACATGTCGTCCAGATAGACGCCCACACAGCCCCGTCCTTCGAATCCGCTGATATGGTGCAGGTAATTGTGGCGGATTGCGTTACCGCGCATCGTCCAATTCCGACCCGTGTAAATGGCTCCCGCATCATTGGACTCAAAGCATACAGTATGGACTTCATTGAACTCGATCGTGTGGTCGTTACCACCGAATCCTAAGGCCATGTGCGGCGCGTCGTGGATCAGGTTATGGGAAGCCCGGTTCCCCACGCCTTGGAGTGTGATTCCCGGCTGATAAACACGCTGCACGCGCGCGAAATGGTGTATGTGGTTATTGGAGGCAAAATGATCGGCGGGAGCGAGCGTATTCCGATCACCACCACTCAGCGAAATACCGCCCGCACCCATCTGATACAGATCACACCCCACGACACCGTGCCGTGTGCCTCCCGAAACACGTATCGCCCAGCTGCCCACATTACGAATCGTGCACCCCAGAATCCGATTCTCCGTGCCGCCCGCCATGTTGATCGGCGTGCCGCGTACGCCTTCCAGCGTGAATCCCCGCAGACTCACGTAGGAAACGTCTTTCAGGTCCACGAGGGACGGCAAGACCGACACGAGAGCTTCACTCTTCTCGACGGGCCGGGAGGCCAGAAATAGAGCATCCCACGCTCGCGGTCCACGTACCATTCGCCGGGCTGATCGATCTCCGAAAGCAGATTGAACGCGTAAAACCATTGCTTGTCGCGATAGCCATAGTTGTGATAGGGGGTTTTGACTTCGATGACATGTCGCTCGGGGTCAATCGATTTCACCCCATGACGTTGCTCGGCCCAGTCCCAGAACCAGTAACCATGCACCCACGCATCCGGCTCATCGATCCAGCGTCGGGGGCGTTCCCCTTCATATTCGAAGATCCCTTCCACACAGCCCTTCGTTCCCCGAACATTCACTTCTCGCTCGCCCAGCACACGCTTGATACGCATAAAGTCGTCGTTGGGCCAGCGGGCCAGCGTCATCGCTTGACCGCCAAAGAAGAGTTCGATGCCACCGCCGGCGGGCGACCCGAACTCGCCCACACCCAACTGTTTCAAATCCGCCTGCACAACCTGGCCTCGCGCCGACTCGTCCAGCCGCTTCACAATGTTCGGGTCGGACACCTGCTGCCAGTTTGTCACCAGTTTGCCCCCCAGCAACCGCACGTCCTGATCACTCACGGCCCGATACACGATTCTCGAATGCTCGCTGCCGGAGTCCTGCGTGGAAAACGCAACCGGAGCGTCCAGGGTGTAGGTTCCGCCCTGCACCAGCACCTCCACACCCCCATCCGGCAATCCGGCAGCAATCAGCCCGCGAACCGCGTCCCGCGCACCGGAGAGCGAGGCCAGAGGCCCGTCGTCGCGCGCCGTATTGGGTTGCGGCAGTCGACCGGACCAGTCGTCCTTGCCGGAGAGCGAAACGTGCAGACACAGCGGCTCAGCAGCCGTCATCAGACCAGGAGTCAGCGTGATCAGAAGAACGAGCAGCGTGCAGCGCATCGGAATTACCTCGCGGGATGTGGGGTCAGGCGGGAATCTATTGACCCCAACATTGTCATCGATCGCGCGACCTGTTGCGAGTAGTGTTGGTATTTGAAATGAGGTTCGTGACTCGGCTCGAAAAAACTGAGCTCCGAAGGCGAGCCGAGCTGACTGGAACACCCGACTTCGGCTTGCACGCTGCCCGGAATCGCTCGATTTCCTGGCCAAAACGCCTGGATTCTTCGCGAGTGCGTGTCGACCCGGCAGGGGGCAAGATGCCAGCTGATGAGTGTAGCCACCCGCTCACCCTCGACGCTATAATGCGGCTGTGAGAATCTCGAATCGTGCAGTGGATTGCCGATCGGGGGCCGGGCCCGCCCGACGCGATCGTCGCGGGGACTCGTTGCCGTTGTCGGACGAATCACTGCTCCCAACATCAAACTTTTGACAAAGCAGATTGCGAAATGACCTGGAGCATGCAGAAGCAAGTTGGCTTGGTACTCGGCGCGTGGCTGATCGTCGCAGGCAGCATCCGCGCGAATGATTTTGAAGCGATGCGTTTGGACAATTGGCATCAATGGCGCGGGCCGCTGGCCAACGGTGTTGCCCCGAACGCCCAGCCCCCATTGACCTGGGACGCGTCGAAAAACATCAAATGGAAGGTCGCAATCCCCGGATCGGGCACCTCCACGCCGATCGTCTGGGGAGACAGGATTTTTCTCACTACGGCCATTGACACCAAACGCAAACCTGAATCGGCTGCGACGCCAGCCGTGGACGCGCAGGCGGAGAACGAGGCCCCGCAGCCGCCCGACCGATCTGGCTCTCAACGCAAGGGAGGACGCGGCGGAGGATTCCGCGGTTTTGGCAGCCAGGCTCCGGAGACGCTTTTCGAGTTCATTGTGCTTTGCCTGGATCGTCAGACAGGCGACGTCCGCTGGAAGCAGATCGCGACGGAAGCGGTGCCTCATGAGGGTCATCATCGCGACCACGGATATGCCTCCGGCTCGGCCAACACCGACGGCGATTCCCTGTTTGTCACCTTCGGATCGCGCGGCATTTACTGCTATGATCTCGAGGGAAACCTGCGCTGGAAGCGCGATCTTGGCAAAATGAAGATCATTGCCGGCTTCGGCGAAGGGTCCTCGCCCGCTGCCCACGGTGACTCGCTAATCGTGAACTGGGACCATGAGAATGATTCCTTCATCGTTAGTCTCGACAAGGCCACCGGACAGGATAAATGGCGCGTCGCGCGTGACGAAGGCTCCACCTGGAATACTCCCTTGATCGTCGAACACAAGGGAGTCACACAAGTAATTGTCAATGGCACCAAACGCACTCGCAGTTATGATTTCACCAGCGGCGAGTTGATCTGGGAGTGCGGAGGACAGGCCAGTAATCCCGTTCCATCTCCCGTCGCGGCGAATGGGATCGTCTATTGCATGACCGGTTACCGAGGGTACGCCCTGAAAGCGATACCACTCGACGCCAAAGGGGATATCACGGACACGGACCAGGTCTTGTGGGAGCGCAACAGTGGCACACCGTACGTGCCTTCTCCACTGTTGTACGATGGATTGCTCTATTTCACGCGTTCCAATAACGGTATCCTCACCTGTGTGAAGGCTGACACGGGAGAAGAAGTATTCGCCAACGAGCGTCTCGGTGACGTGCGCAACATGTATGCGTCGATCACATACGCCGACGGCAAGGTGTATCTGACCAGCCGTGAGGGGAATACCGTGGTGATCCGACACGGCCCCACCTTGGAAATCCTGGCCACCAATGAACTGGGAGAGGGCATCGATGCCTCGCCAGTATTCGTTGGTCAGGAGCTGTTCCTGCGCAGCGCGCAGCATCTGTATTGCATTGTCGAGAAATAGCATCTTCGAGAAATAGTGGGAATTAGACCTATCGCCCAGGCACCGCTGCCTGCCACAAAGTGGGTGACTCATGTTCGAAAGTTCACAGACTGCTCGAGTGATAACGCCGCGTCAGTCCATACTGCTGTGCGCCTTGGTCGGGACTCTTTCATTTGCCGTGCAAAACCCAACCGCCGGCGCAGCAACTCCCGAGAACCTGGCGCCGAAAGCAAAGATCGAGACGAGTTCCGAGCACAGCCATCAGTACCTGGCTCGTTACGTGGCCGACGGCCAGGTACCAGGTGCGATGAGTCATGCGGACGTGGAGAAGGCATGGTGTGCAAAAGGTAATCAGCATCCTCACGCAGTCCGGTTGACCTTCACCTGGCCCGCTCCGGTCCGCATCGCGGAACTTGTCTACTTCGGTCGTACCGCATTTCAGTGGGAGGAGAACTGGAAAGCGTATGAACTGCTGGTCGACCAGCAATCGACGCCGATAGTCAGGGGAGAGCTCAAGCCTGGCCACGGTCCCCAACAGATTCTGCTTCCGGAGCCGATCCAAACAAAGTCGCTGACCCTGAACTTCCTCAGTTCCTACGGTGGGTCCAATCCTGGTGCCTCGGAAGTCCAGATCTTCCCGGAAAGACTCTCTCAAGACTACTACGCTTCCTTCTCACCTCCCGTTTATCCGCAAGCGGCGCCGGTGGTTGTCGAATCGAACGTCCCCGAAAGCACAGAGCTTGGCGAGCGATTGTCGGCGGGAGAGTTTGGGTTCACGAAACTGATCGTTGTCGAACGTCAGGCGGTCGATCCAACACACGTCTACACCTATCACGTCGAAGGGCAGAAACCGGGTGGCGGGCTTTACATGGTTGATGTCAGCTCGTCCGAACCGCAGCTGACCCGACTGATTGACGCCCGCGATGGACTCGTACTTGATGCCAACGTTTCGTACGACGGCCAGACCGTCCTGTTGAGTTGGAAGAAGACCATCCAGGACAAGCTACAACTCTACACCATCAACGTCGATGGGACGCATCTTACACAACTGACTGATCACGACTCCAACAACCTCAATGCCTGCTGGCTGCCCGACGATTCGATTGTTTTTCTTTCCGACAGAAAGCCTGCCTTCGCCTATTGCTGGACATCTTCCACACCGATTCTCTACCGCTGCGATCGTGACGGTAGTCATGTGCAGCGACTGTCGGCCAACTATCTCAACGACTTCACACCGTCGGTGATGGAAGATGGTCGGATCGTCTATAGCCGCTGGGAATATGTCGATCGGCCGGCCATTCCGATCCAGAGCCTCTGGACGATCAATCCCGACGGCACGGGCCTGGGCGGATTGTTCGGGAATCGCGTGCTGAGCCCGGCCACTTTCATGGAGGCCCACGAAGTGCCGGGCACCGGTCGCGTGCTCTGCGTATTGACCTCGCATAACGGTCCTTGCCGAGGTGCGATCGGCATCATCGATCCTGCTCGGGGTGCCAACACTCAGGGGGCCATCCGCAACCTGACGCCAGAAGTCAACGTGGGACTGGTCGACAAGGGTGATGGGAATCAAATCCGCGGACCTTATGAGAGTCCTTTTCCGATTGACGACCGGTATTTCCTGGTCTCGTCTGCCGGATCGGTGTTGCTCCGCGACTATAACGGTACCGAACAGACAACGGTACTGAAATCGACGGGATCACTCGGGTGGTACACGCCACGGCCGGTCATGTCGCGTCCTCGACCACCGCTGCGATCTGCCGGCTACGAACCGACCGACGGCACGTGGGCGTCGGTGTTGATCGAAGATATCTACAAGGGTCTTGCTCTGGACGACCCCTCCCTGCAGATCACACGAATTGCCGTGGTGCAGGAAGTGGAAAAGAGCAAATTCGCGGACGTGCAGCGGCGTGCTTTCGGATTCCAATTCCCCGTAGTTTCCTGTGGCGCGACGTACGCGCCCAAGAAAGTCTGGGGGTACGCACAAGTCGAAGCCGACGGGTCGGCCCATTTCAAAGTCCCCTCGCAGGTTCCGATCTACTTCATGGCGCTCGATCAGTACGGACGGGCGATCCAGCGGATGCGTTCCTTCACTCACTTGATGCCGGGTGAAAGGCAAAGCTGCGTCGGTTGCCACGCCAACCGCAACTATGTGACTCCAAATACCACGGCACGACCTGTGGCAGCCATGCGACCGGCACGGGACCTCGTTGAACCCGAATGGGGAGTACGGGGATTCAGTTACGCCCACATCGTCCAACCGGTACTCGACCAGCACTGCGTCGAGTGCCATGACGCCCGCGAGCGCGCTGGTGGCGTAGACTTGTCGGGAGACAAGACCGATTTCTTCAACGTCTCCTACGAAACGCTGGCGCGCCAGGGAAGGCCGGGTGAAAATCCGTTCACCAAATGGATTCCAACCTTCAACGGTCAGGAGGCGAATATTCTGGAGGTAACGCCCCAGCACTGGGGATCCCCGGCCAGCAAGCTGGCCGAGATTGTGCTCAGCGGTCATCCGGACGCTGATGGCAAGCCGCGCGTCCGAGTC
The DNA here is from genome assembly GCA_963700575.1 of uncultured Planctomycetota bacterium. Taxonomy (GTDB): domain Bacteria; phylum Planctomycetota; class Planctomycetia; order Pirellulales; family Pirellulaceae; genus JAJRVM01. Next base: position 178,849 of record CAVOYC010000032.1, read on the forward strand.
GACGCCATCGGACAAAGACGCATCTTCGCCTGGATCGACTTGAACGTGCCCTATTACGGCACATCCGAGTCGAATCATTATGATCTGACCGGTTGTCGGCAGATGGTTCCCGGGACTCTGGAGCAAGTGCTCAAGGATGTGGCGAGCCGTCGCTGTTCGACGTGCCATCACAACCCGCAAGGCATTCCCAGAGACGCGTACGTGCGCATTTCGCAAATCGAACATAACAGCTTCCTCTTGGCGCCTCTCGCGCAGTCCGCGGGAGGGACCCAGAGATGTGGCCAGCCGGTCTTTGCCTCCCGGGACGACCCTGACTATCGTGCCATCGTGGATACGTTTCTCTCGGTCGACCAATTGCTGCAACAAAGTCCGCGCATGGACATGGTGGAATCGGCCGGCTGCCCCACCGGCACCTGCCCGCCCGGCGCCGAGTAGCAACGTATTTCGGCCCTCACGAGACGAGTCTCAGTTGGCAGTCCAGACCGAGGCGACGTTGTGGAGGGATTTCAAGCACTGTGACAAATAGATGAGCACCTGTACGCCGCCGCGAATGAGCGCACCTCGCGTCAACATGAAGTTTTCTCGCCGCCAGCTTTGTCGCGCGGGAAGCAGCGGCTCTCACGCGACAGCAGCAGCAACAGTCGTTACTCCCACCGGGACAAGCCCAATGGAGAGTAGGAGATTTGTACAGGTGATTGGTAGCTGACCAGTTGTGATCCCACTGGGACAAGCCCAGTGGAAATCGGACTTGTCCGGGACGATCAGCCAGGTGTGATCCCACTGCGACAAGACCAGTGGAAATCGGACTTGTCCGGGACGATCAGCCAGGTGTGATCCCACTGCGACAAGCCCAGTGGAAATCGGACTTGTCCGGGACGATCAGCCAGGTGTGAGCCCACTGCGACAAGACCAGTGGAAATCGGACTTGTCCGGGACGATCAGCCAGGTGTGAGCCCACTGCGACAAGACCAGTGGAAATCGGACTTGTCCGGGACGATCAGCCAGGTGTGAGCCCACTGCGACAAGACCAGTGGAAATCGGACTTGTCCGGGACGATCAGCCAGTTGTGATCCCACTGCGACAAGCCCAGTGGAAATCGGACTTGTCCGGGACGATCAGCCAGGTGTGAGCCCACTGCGACAAGACCAGTGGAAATCGGACTTGTCCGGGACGATCAGCCAGTTGTGAGCCCACCGATGCAAGCTCGGTGGCGAAAAGACCATCTTGACCAAAGAAGCACCATGTATTCACCCACTATGCCGCGAAACTGTTTCATCGCCACACTCCTCCAGAAATTCGCCCTCTGGCATCTCCTCGCCTGCCTGACGCTCGCTGCCGCACCAGCCGCGTTAGCGGCAGATGGCCTGATCGCGTCACCGGAACCTGGTTGGCCTCAGTGGCGAGGAGCGAAGAGAGATGGCATCTCGGACGAAAAGGGACTGCTTGAGACATGGCCTCCGGACGGACCGCCTTTGCGGTGGAAGCGAGACGGACTGGGGATCGGCTGGTCATCACCGATTGTCGTTGGCGGGCGACTCTATATTACGGGTGACATCGACGACGATCTGGTGATCTTCTGTTTCGATCTCGCGGGAAATCAGCTCTGGACTAGCAAGAACGGCAAGTCTTGGAAGGGATCGTATCCGGGAGCGCGCGCCTGCTGCACTTTTTCGGCTGGGCGTATCTACAACCTGAACGCTCACGGCCGACTGGCATGTCTGGACGCGGAAACTGGCAAGGAGATTTGGGACATCGACATCTGCCGTCGGTTTGATGCCAAGAACATCACCTGGGCGCTGAGCGAGTGTTTGCTGGTCGACGATATTCGGTTGATCGTGACTCCCGGCGGCAGGAAGGCCCTGATCGCGGCGCTCGACAAAGCCAGTGGTGAGACTGTTTGGACCACGCCGCCACTGGGCGATGACCTGACTTCGTATTCATCTCCCGTACTATTTGAATTGCGCGGACGCCGCGTGATCGCCAACTGCTCGTCGGCTCACGGTTTTGGCGTGGACGCGGACACTGGCGAACTGCTGTGGACGGTCCCCTTGAAGAACCCGCACAAGGTCAACGTTTCGACTCCCATCTATCGGGACGGATCCATCTTCTTCGTCACGCCATACGCCGAAGAAGGAAGACAGTATCGATTGCGGGTCGAACCGGGCAGAATTCGTCCTGAAGAGGTCTGGCGTTCGCCGGTTGACACGGTCACTGGTGCGGGAGTGTTGGTTGACGACACGCTCTATGCCGCTGGCTATCGCAACCGCAAATGGTGGATGGGGATCGACTGGGCCACTGGTGAAACCAGGTGTCAGCTCAAAGATTTCACGACTGGAGCTGCGATCTACGCCGACGGGCGGCTGTACTGCCAGGATGAGCAAGGGGCAGTTGGACTGCTGATTCCTCGAGGTGATCGATTGGAGGTAGCCGGGAAGTTCCAACTGGTCGAGAAACGCGTCCGCGACGCCTGGGCCCATCCCGTGCTCTGGGGTGGCAGGTTGTACCTGCGCTACCACGATTCGCTTCACTGTTATGATGTGAGCAAGAGCGGGCCTTGAGTGCCAAACACCAAATCACTTTTCACGATTCGTGGAATTTTTGGCCGAAGGCCGTTGTCATCTTAGCCTGGCATCGCCCCAGGATTGCAGACACCATAGATCCATTTGGCCGAAGGCCATATTCACATTGCTGACGGAGGTCCGTTGATTCTGGCTTTCAGCCAAAACCTGTGTGGTGGCAACAATTTCCTGGGGTTGCACCCCAGGCTACGATGATGATGGCCTTCGGCCATATTTGGCGGTTGCGAAACTTCCACGAATTATGAAACTCGATTTAGAGAAGCTACCTTGAAGGTGTGCGTCACAGAGTAGGAACAGAACCTTGTGCTGGCATTGTTGAACGATTTAGCCTACGCACTTGGCGGCAGGATGACGCCAAGGCCTGCCGGTACAACAGATACTCCACCCACGTGCAACAAGAGACACCTGCTATGTGCCGCTCCGAAGTCAATCACTTGTCCCGCCTGTCGCACGAGACTGTCAGAACGCGACGGCCCGTTGACACACTCACGACGTGCCAGCAAAGTTGTGGAACCCCGTTGGGGACCTCCAAGAAAGTAGGTCCCGGCTGCCGGACGGGACCTCGACGCGGCAAATCATCTACCACTTCCTCCCCGTCTCATCGCCGACAACCGCTGCCAGGTCCCGCTCGGCAAGCGGGACCTACTTTCTGGCGAATCAAGCTAGTGCTTGAGCACATTCCGTTGGGATTCGTATTGCCAACCGACCATCGAACCAGGGTGCGCCGCTGTGCGGCAACTCTGGGCTGTAGAGTGCAACGTCCTCGGCGTTCGAAACTGCTTGCCACCGGCCGATTACTGCATGCAGTGGATGAGGACCGTACGGTCCTCCATCGCCGCTTGTTTCAGCGTCCAGAGACTTCACGAAAGGTTTCACATGTTCGCGTTCTTCGGCACTTCCAAGCTACTTTGCCCCTCGGACACCACCCGACATCTACTACGATGTGGACTGACGAGGCTGTTCGTTGCTGGCATGCTGGTCGTCGTCTCACTCGCCGTGGAATCACCATCTACCGCGGCGCCTCCCGAAGTGGCGCCCCACATCATCTTTATCCTGGCGGACGATCTTGGTTGGGGTGACGTGGGGTATCACGGAAGCCAGATTGCAACCCCCAATATTGATCGGCTGGCTCAAGACGGCGTGCAACTGAATCAGTTCTACGTACAGCCGGTCTGCTCACCCACTCGCGGAGCGTTACTCACCGGACGCTATCCGATGCGATTGGGGCTGCAATGTGGTGTCGTACGACCTTGGGCCCAACACGGTTTGCCGCTCGAGCAGCGCACCTTACCACAGGCGCTGGGCGAGGCGGGATACGCCACCGCCATTTGTGGCAAATGGCATTTGGGACATCATGCGTCAGGCTATCTGCCGACCCGACGCGGCTTTGATCATCAATACGGCCACTACAACGGTGCTCTCGACTACTTCACACACATCCGCGATGGCGGTCACGACTGGCACCGTAACGACCAGCCCAACTATGACGAGGGTTACACCACCCACCTGATCGCCGAGGAGGCATCGCGTGTGATCGCCGCGCACGACAAATCAAAACCCCTTTTCCTGTACGTGCCGTTCAACGCTCCCCACACTCCGCTTCAGGTGCCCGACGAGTATGCCAACCGCTATGCGCAGATCAAGAACAAACAGCGGCGCATCTACGCTGGCATGGTCGACTGCCTGGACGAATCGATCGGCAAGATCCTCGCCGCCTTAGCGAAGAACAGCTTCCCCGCTCAGCAGACACTCATCTGTTTCTGTTCGGACAATGGTGGCGTACCAACGCTCGGCTCCAATCGTGAATTGCGAGCAGGCAAGGGGACTCTCTACGAAGGTGGTGTGCGTGTCCCCGCGATCATGGTCTGGAAAGGAACGCTGCCAGGCGGCTCAACCGTCGATCAGCCGCTGCATATCGTGGACATCTATCCGACTCTGCTGCGAGTGACCGGAATCGACTCACTGCCGCCGCGCCCCTTGGATGGCAAAGACGCCTGGGATACGATCGCCCACGGCCAGCCGTCACCGCACGACTTCATCTTGCACAACGCGACTCCGTTTCACGGAGCGATTCGCATGGGGGACTGGAAGTTGGTACACAACGGTCACGTTGGCGCAAACGCAGTAAGCGCGTCGCCCCGGGAACAGTGGGAGCTGTTTCATATCGGAAACGACATCTCCGAAAAGACTGAGCTGAGTCAGCAACAACCGGAGGTGTTGCAGCGTTTGCAAGCGAAACTGGCCGCGTTGTCGGCGGAAGCGGTGCCGGCAAACATCCCTCCCAACAAACCTCCCGCTGACTTCCACGTGCCCAAGGTATGGGGTTTTCCCGACGCGGACGCAGACGGCCTTTGACCCGTGTTAGTTGGACAGCGCTCGATAGTTCACGCCGGCCGCTTGCAGTCGCTGCAGGTGTTGCTGCAGACGCACCAGAAACATTTTGTAGTCGCGATTCGCGGCGGGTGACCACAGGACTTCGCTCAACGCGCAAGCCCTGGGAAAGGCCATGTACTGCAAATGGCTCGCGTTCGGGATGTACTCGCTCCAAAGCTGCGCCTGGGCGCCGAGCACGTGTTTCGCCTGCACTTCCGTCAACGCGGCTGGAACGGCTTCGTAGTCGTAGACTTTTTCCAGTGGAATGTGTCCGCCAATCGCCAACGGCTCCGATTCGAGCGGACCTTGGTAATAATCAAAGTAGGTGTGTGTCGTGGGCGCCATGATCACATCGTGCCCGGCCCGAGCCGCCGCGATCCCACCTTGCTCACCCCTCCAGCTCATGACCACGGCTCCCGACGCCAATCCACCTTCCAGGATTTCGTCCCAGCCGATCATGTGTCGGCCGTGCCGCGTCAGAAACGCATCGATCTGCTGCGTCAACCAGGCCTGCAGTTCCGTCTCATCCTTCAGCCCTTGTTCTTGGATCATGCGCTGGATTTCCGCGCTGGCCTTCCACTGTGTCTTGATCGCCTCATCGCCACCGATATGGATGTACGGGCTGGGAAACAGCTCCATCACTTCGGTCAACACATCCTTGCAGAATCCGATAGTTTCTTGCCGCGGGGCGAGAATGTCTTCGCTGATGCCCCAGTGTGTCCATGGTCGGATCTCCGCTTGCCGATCCGGAAAGACGCCCAAATGCGGATACGCGGAGATCGCCGAACGGGCGTGTCCCGGCATCTCAATTTCCGGGACGATCGTGATGTGGCGAACCGCGGCGTAGTCGACGATTTCGCGGATGTCATCCTGGCTGTAGAACCCGCCATGCCGCCGCCCGTCGTAACGCCGTGGCTCGTTATGCAAGTGTCCGATCAGCGTCTCATCTCGCCATGCGCCGACTTCGGTCAGTCGCGGGTACTTCTTGATTTCAATCCGCCATCCCTGGTCGTCGGTCAAGTGAAGCTGCAAGCGGTTCAACTTGTGCCAGGCCATCACGTCGATAAACCGCAGCAAGTCTTGTTTCGGCAGAAAATGTCGAGCCGGATCGATCAGCAGCCCGCGCCAGCCGAATCGCGGATAGTCGGTAATCTCGACGCAAGGGATGCTCCAGTCAGCGCGATCGGCCCTCTGCGGCAGAAAAACTGCGGTCGGCAACAGTTGCCGCAACGTCTGCATGGCGTAAAACAGTCCCGTCTGCTCAGCGGCGACAATCCGGATCCGCCGCGGAGTCATCTGCAGCTGGTACCCTTCCGCGCCGAGCTGTTCGGACACGGAACGGTCCAAGTCAAAACGGATGGCATTGCGGTTCGAATTCTCCACCGCCACGATCGGCAGGCGAAATCCCATGGCGGGTGATAGCATCTGGACCAGCTTCATCGCTTCGGTTTTGGCGTCACCAGCGGCGACAATTTGTGTCGTGGGTTCGAGCCGGAACACGCCCGGCGAGATGCGCATCGAAACTGGTAGGGGGATCACGGAAGGCATGGCCCCTGCCGGGACGTCGTTCGCAGCAAACTGCGGTGACGAAGAGCACATAATCAACATCCCCAGGAGGAGAAGAAATACACGGTTATTCATCATCTCCGACTCCACACACGATGCAAATTGACGAAATACACAATTCCCGCCGTTTGATTCTATCAGTTCTCGGTAACGTTGTTGCACGCCCGTGCGTAAATTGAAGAGGCGCGGTGAAGGTGACATGGTAACACCGCTTGGCAAAATCTGCTGTCGAGGGGGCTCGAACGGCCTGCCTCGTATCGTATGATCAACGCTGTCGGCTGCCGCGAACCCAATGTGTCCGGGCAGGCATGTCGGCGCGCTACAGCGACGGCGACGTCACGCTCGCAGCCAATTCGTCGTGGCCGATACCTGACACGCCATGAAAGCAAGGCACTGTTCCCGCTCTTTGAAGACTCTGCAAAGCACCAACCCGACAAGGAAAAAAGCAAATGATCCGTCGAATCATGCTCCTGTCTCTTGCTGTACTCCTACAACTCGCGCCGCAGGTTTCGATAGCCCTGCAAGCCGAGGCGACGCAAATATCAGCCATCCAACTCGCCCCGAAACCGGATGACCGTATCACCGAGCGCCGCGCGCGGCGTCAGCCAACCGTCCCTTCAACGTACGAGGAAATGCCGTTTGTCGAGACAGCGCCCGAGCCGGAGCTGACGCCCGAAGAGAAGCAGCGCGGGTATCTGCTCTTCCATCGCCCCATCACCGATCCGGTCTATCCGAACTCGAAACCACTCGCTCACGAGCGACTGGAGCCGCTCGTCGCTTTTGCCGCTCCGGGCGAGGTCGAGCCGCTGACGTTCAGCATCTACCCGGTCCGGCCACTGCAGAACCTCAAAGTGCGCTGCTCGCCCCTGACATGCGATGCCGGTGAGATTCCAGATCGGGCGATCACCGTTCGCCTGGCCACCTATTGGAATGTGGGGTATCCGCGCTACACGTCCCGCGAAACGTACCGGCGCACGCCCGAGCTGCTGGAGCGAGTCACCGTGCACTCCTCTCCAGCAAGCGAGTGCCAACGCTATTGGCTCCAGGTCCACGTGCCCGAAGATACCGCGCCGGGACTCTACCGTGGAGCCGTGTCCGTCTGGGACGACGGTTTTGAACAGGCGGTCCAGATTCCCGTGGCCCTGCGAGTCCTCGCGTTCCCACTAAACAGGGATCCCGCCAAGCACTACTCGACCTACTACTACTTGCGCAACCGGACCCAGTACGCAGGCAAGCCCGATTCCTTCGCTCAAACAGCGACGTCCAACGAATACCGGGCAATGGTCGCATACGGCCAGAGCATGATCCCGACTCTATACCTGAGAAACGACGACGGCGAAAGAATTGATTTGCCTTATCCGGAGGAACTGGATCGGATGCTCGAGGCCGGTTTGAGTGGACCGGTTCCCGTCACGGCCGACAGTGTCATCTCACGCTTCTATCGGGCCACGACTCCCGACGGTGAGCGGGGATCGCACTGGAACATCAGCAAGATGCCGCCGCCGGAGTTCTACCAGAAGCTCACCGCCGCCTTCCAGGCATTCGAGTTCGAACGTAAGGCCAAAGGTTGGCCCGAATTCATTTGCTGTCCCATCGATGAGGTGGCGGCGGAGCGAGCGGAATTTGGGGCGCGAGTCTACGCGGCAGTGAAATCGGCCGGGATCCGCACCTACGCGACGAAGGACCCGACAGCCGCCGACGCCGACGCATATCGTCCCTTTATCGACATCTGGTGCTCCCAGCCCTATTCGGTCCCGTATGAGAGAATCGTCGCTCAACAGCGATACGAGTATTGGTGCTACCCGAATCACAACGCCGGCGAGATCAAGGATCGTCGCGTGATGTGCAAGGGGGGAAGAATGACATACGGATTCGGCTTCTGGCGCAGCGGCTACACAACGCTGATTCCCTGGAACTGGAACTGGACACCCGGTGACGATCAATTCGACTACCTGCGCGGATCTCATTCGGGGTGCGGCCAAAGGATCGACGAGGACGGCGAAGTGATTCCTGCCATCTACTGGGATTGTTTCCGGGAAGGTAATGACGACGCCCGATACATCTACACTTTGCAGCAAGCCGTTTTCCAGCGCGAGGGTTCGCCGGACGCCGCATGCCGACGCGCCGTCAACCGCGCAAGGAGTCTCCTCCAAAGCACCTGGAACGCGATCGACGTCCAGCAGAAATATCTGGCTGACGGGATGTGGCCCTCGGAGGAATTCAATTCCCGCCGCTGGTTGCTGGCGCAGGCGATCGCGGACCTGCTGCGGTATCCGGCGGTTCGGACCGACGCCGCTCCCTCCGTCCTGGTGACGAATCCTTCACCACAGCCGGCTCGGGCCGATGCTTCTGTCATCGACAAAGCGCTGCAAACGGGCAACGTCCAGTCGATCGATCTGGGCGAAGACTTCAAGGCGTGGTCCAATGGAACCCAGGAAGGCGCGATCGAAATGACTGATGCGGCGAGCGCCGAGCCAAAGAAAATACTGCTTTGGCGAGTCCATGTTGACCATGAGACGGACGGTGGCGAAGGGGGTCAATATCCTGTCGGGTGGCCTCGCGTTGCGCGATCCTTCCGAGCGGGCGAATTGGATTTGAGCGGCTACGACTATCTGTCGCTGCTGGTGCGTGTCGATTCCAATCGCGATGAGGTGGCGGACGACTCGACGCGACTCGGGCTGTCCATCAGTTCGCACGGCCAACCCCGGCGCCTGTTTGAAACGCGTGTCGATCTGGGTGACCGTCAGCGACAGTGGATTCCGCTCCAGTTTTCGGTCCGCGACCTGATCGACCAAGCGGGCGCGGGCCTGGTCCCTTGGCAGTCGGTCTCGCGGCTCCAGTTGCATATCGCCGAAAGCGATTATGCGCACGGCACACAGCTCACCTTCGCTGTCCGTGACGTCAAGCTACTGCGATTCACCTCGCCGGTGATTCAGCAGGTGAATGCTCCCGAGTACATCATGTTGCCGCGGACTCGCCTTCCTGTCTCCATCGACATCGTGGGGACCCGATCCGTCCGCGAGGGCAGCCATACGATCACGGTATCGCTCACATCCGCGGACGGCCGCGTGTGCGCCCAGCAGCAGCAAGACCTTTCCGAGGGTCACATTGTTCTACTCGATACGTCGATGCTTCCGCCCGGCCAACATCGACTGAATCTGACGATTACGGCTGCTAACGGCACAATCTGCTCGCAAGAGGAGCAGTCCATCGAGGCCATTGACGGCCCGCTGGTCGGTTCCTAACCACGGACAATGGCAAATGAATCACAGAACGCGTGGCGATACCAGCCTGGCGCGATCCGGTTAACCGCCAGGGCGCTGCCACCTCAGCGGCGAAGGGCTGCGCGCTGCAAACCGGCCCTCGTCCTCACCGTGAAGGCTCACGCAGAGTTCGCAGAGGGAAGGACACATTTATCCGTAACCTGGTGGTCGGAACCATAAACGTGGAATAAACTGGAGGCGTGCACCCAAAGCTGTAGCCGTCGCCCAACCCGACCCTTAATGCGGGCTTTGCCCGCCACCCAAGTGGCGGTGGCATCTTGCCGCCGTACTGCGGCCGCGTGCCGCAGTCACATACGTGCGCATGTTACACGCCAAGACTATAGTAGATTTTCCTTTCTGGAGTATCCACGCCGATGAAGACACGAGAGAACAGTACTCATTCCGGTCAGTCACGTCGCCAATTCCTCCAAAACACTTCGGCCGGTTTAGCCGGAGTCGCCGCGTTTTCCCAACTCCCCTGGGTCCACGCCGCCGCGGCGGACACGCCGACGGAGGTCCGCATCGGCTTGATCGGTTGCGGAGGTCGTGGGACCGGCGCGGTGTTAAACGCGATCGGCGCGGCAACCAAGGTGATCTATCCCGAAAAAGGCTACCACACGGAAGATGTCGCCGAAGGCGCGACGGCCCAGCGTAAGGGAATCAAAGTCGTGGCCCTGGCAGATTTGTTCGAGGATCGACTTGAAGAATGCAATCGGAATCTCGACAAGGCCGGCAATGGCGTTCCGAAGAACCGCCAGTTCACCGGCTTTGACGCCCACAAGAAATTGCTGGAAGTCCCGGAAGTCAACTATGTTATTCAGGCGACCCCGCCACAGTTCCGGCCGATGCACTTGATGGCCGCTATCGAGGCAGGCAAACACGTGTTTATCGAGAAGCCGGCGGCCGTCGATCCCACCGGAGTGAAACTGGTCATGGAGGCTGGCAAGTTGGCCAAGCAGAAAGGGCTGGGCATTGTGGCCGGCACGCAACGACGGCACGAGCGCAAATATCAGGAAGCGATCAAGCGGATCCATAGTGGGGCAATCGGCGATCTCATCTACGCCAAGTGCTATTGGAACGGAGGTGTGATCTGGGTCATTGATCCTCGGCCCGAGTGGAGTGACATGGAATGGCAGTTGCGCAACTGGAACTATTTCACATGGCTGTCGGGGGATCATATCGTCGAGCAGCATGTACACAACCTGGACGTTATGAACTGGGTGATCGGAGCTCATCCGATCAAGGCCGTATCAGGACTGGGTGGCCGTCAGGTCCGGACCGAATCGAAGTACGGTTACATCTACGATCATTTCGCTGTCGAATTCGAGTACCCCGGCGGGATTTCCATGTTCAGCCAGAGCCGGCAGATGAGAAACTGCAAGGGGCTGGTCGAGGAGTTTGTGCAGGGCACGCAGGGCACGAGCAACTGCAAAGACTACATCAGCTCGAAAAAGGGAGAGGATTGGCGGATGTCCCGTCGCGACTCGCGTGATGATTTACCATACGACCAGGAGCACCAGGACCTGATTGCCAGTATCCAGGAAGGCAACCCGCTGAACGAAGCTCAAGCCGTCGCCGAAAGTACGCTGACCGGCATTATGGGGCGCGAAGCGTGTTACAGCGGACAAGAGATTACCTGGGAAGACGCCATGAATTCCACGATGCGTTTGGGACCCGAAGAGTACAAGCTGGGGCCATATCCGGTTGCGCCCGTGGCGATGCCTGGCTTTTACAGTTTCTCTTGATCTTGACCTGGCCCGCAGCCACCATCAATCAAGGCAACCGTTCACGTACGACGGACGTTGACGTCCGTGGAGTGTCTGGCATTCCAGCGGACATGGACGTCTGTCGTGGGGAGTATTATTCCAACGCGCCGGCGTTTGCCGTTGTCTGTCTGTCGAGTTGCAAGAGGCATGCGCGGCGAGTCGGATATACCCTGGCAGGACTGCTCATTCACTCGTGCTTCGTTGCTGTCGGGTGACTTGCGGCGGCCAGATGACTATCCATTTCCACTCGGGCCGTCAATTCCGACATTTCCGGTTCGCTCGTCGAGCCATTTCTTGACGGAAGCCTGACTCTCGGCGGACGGTTTTCCGAAGACGAGATTCTCGACGCTGACGTCCTCATCCACCAGGGGCCAGCCAATTCCACGCCCGCCGCCGATGAGTCGCCAATTATTCCGTTCGTCCCAAGTTGCGTGAGAAAGCGCGGATACCAACACAGGGGAACGGAGATGCTGCACCCAACTGACAGTTCCACCGTTAATGCGTCTTCAGTAATGGCCAGCGTCGTCACTCGAATATGTTGTATGTCAGCCGTTGCAAAACTCATGCCAGGCACCGATCAGTGGCTCGCGGTGTCCGGTAACAATCTGCTCCCACCCTGCTGACTTCATTCTTCCATATAGGGATAGGTGAACTTTGGTGGGCGGCAGGAAGGTCTCCTTGATGGTTCGGGGCGTGACCCAACGTTCGAGGTTCAGCCAGCTTCCGGCCTTGTCGTTGGTGCCCGAGGCGCGGGAACCGCCGAAGGGTTGCTGGCCGACGACGGCGCCGGTCGGTTTGTCGTTGATATAGAAATTGCCCGCCGCGTGTCGCAGCGCGTCCATGGCCTTGACGATCGCACTGCGGTCCAGGGCGAAGATCGCCCCGGTCAATGCGTAAGGGGAAGTCTGATCGCACAGATCGAGCGTTTCTTCGAATGCCGCCTCCGGGTAGACGTAGACGCTCAGCACGGGACCAAAGATTTCTTCCACCATCGTTTTCGACTGCGGTTCTTTCGAGAGGATCACGGTCGGTTCGACGAAGTAGCCGATCGAGTCGTCGCACCCGCCGCCACAGAGGATTTCCAGATCGGGGCTGCTGTTGGCGTATTCGATGTAGCCCTTGATGGTGTGGAACGAGTCTTTGTCAATCACCGCGCCCATGAAATTGGTGAAGTCGGTGACGTCGCCCATCTTGATCTGCGCGATATTGTCGAGCAGTTGCTCCTTCACTCGCGGCCAGAGCGAGTCGGGGATGTACGCGCGGCTGGCGGCCGAGCACTTCTGGCCCTGATACTCGAAGGCACCACGGACCAGGGCCGTCACCAACGCGTCGACGTCGCAGCTGGCGTGGGCAAAGATGAAGTCCTTGCCGCCCGTTTCGCCGACGATCCGCGGGTAGCAGACGTACTTGCGAATATCGGAACCGACTTCGAGCCAGATGGTCGAGAAGACCTCGGTGCTGCCGGTAAAGTGAATGCCGCCCAGGCCCGTGTTGCCCAACGCGGCCGGCCCGACGATCGACCCGGGACCGGGAATCATGTTGATCACGCCGGGCGGCAAGCCCGCCTCTTCCAGCACTTTCATGATGAAATAGGCCGGCAGCACGGCGCTGGAGGCAGGCTTCCACACCACCGTGTTGCCCATCAAGGCGGGGGCTGTGGGGAGGTTGCCGGCAATCGAGGTGAAGTTGAACGGCGTGATCGCCATCACGAAGCCGTCCAGCGGCCGGTGCTCCATGTAGTTCAGCACGCCCGGGAGACGAAAGCGGCTGATCGCCGTAGACCTCTTCCATGAAATGCGGGTTGAACCGCCAGAAGTCGATCAGTTCGCAGGCCGAGTCGATTTCGGCCTGGTGCGGCGTCTTGCTCATGTTTAGCATGGTGGCCGCGTTGACGGTCTGACGATACTTGCCGGCCAGCAGCTCGGCCGCTTTCAAGAAGACGATCGCCCGGGCATCCCACGGCATTCGACTCCACTGCGGCTTGGCTCGATTGGCTGCTTCGATCGCCTTCTCCACAAACAGTGCGTTTGCCTGGTGATACTGACCCAGGACATGCTGGTGGTCGTGCGGGCAGACCATGTTGGCCAGCGAGCCGTTGTTGACTTCTTTCCCGTCGATGATCATCGGAACCTCGGTCTCAGCCGCGAGCAAATCCTTGAGCTTGGCTTGAACCTCCGTCCGCTCAGGCGTGCCGGGCGCGTAGCTGAGTACGGGTTCATTGACCGGTTGTGGAACGCGAAAAATGCCGTTGAACATCGTGATCTCCAGAAAGGTATGTGTTACTTAGAACTCGTCCGGCAATAAGTTACCGCATTTATCGCCCCTCACTCTACCCTCTCCCCCGCTATTCCCGCTCCGCGGGGCGGTGGAGAGGGAAGCGGAACCGGAAACTTATTTCCCGACGAGTCCTCAGTGACTGCTCCCTGCAGCCATCGGAATTCTGAAATGAGACAGTATCGGAGGACTATTCTGCCGCACCAGCCGCGTTGCGTCAAACATCTGCGAAGAATGGCTGCGCGCGAGCTCAGAATGTGGCAAGCGTGTTCGGTCGCCATCAAGGGGCTATTCGGGTCAAGGTCAGAAAGCGAACCGACTCAGCTTGGTCGCTCGCTCGTCGGCCGTCGCCACTGCGGCACGCGGGAAACGGCGAAGCCTTGTCAATTCTCACCAGCAGAACTGGTGGATTAGCTTGGATTCAGCTGCGGCTGATGGCGCAAGCTTCCTCTACTCAGTTGGCACGGCCTGGAGGACCGTGGCGGGATCGCAGACCAACCCGCCGCGCACGACGGCGTGGATCTGCCGCGTGTGACGGATGTCGATGGTAGGATCGGCGTCCAGGATGACAAGGTCGGCGAGCTTCCCCGGGGAGATCGTCCCCAACCGGTCCTGTTGGTTCAATGCCTTGGCATTCTGGATTGTGGCGGCGGCCAAGGCGTCGGCGGGAGATAACCCTGATTCGACAAGCATCTCCAGCTCCTGATGCAGTGAATATCCCGGCGGCACGAACGGTTCGGGGGTGTCGGTTCCGGCCAGCAACGGTACGCCCGCCCGGTGCAGCAGACCGGTTAACTCCTGGTACTTCCGGATTTCCTTCTTGCGTGTTTCGCGGGTCGCCAGGGGCAAACTACTGTCCCGGCGGTAGGAGTGCCAGTACTCAAGCATCCGCCGCGGCACTCGGGCAAGGTCGGGATGATTGTGGATCTCCTCCAGATCATTGAGGTAGATCATGTTGCGGAACACGACCAGCGTTGGATCGACGTAGATCTGACGTTGGGCCAGGTCCGCGATCAGACTTTGTGCCTGGGGGTTGTGCAGGTCGAGGTTCGCCCGGTGGTCGGGTTGCCCGGTCACTTCAGCCGGGATGACATAGTTGAACACGGACCAGATGTGCTCCAGGCTATCCACGCCGTCGCTGACGGCATCCTGGGCCGAGTAGGCGCCAAGGTGAGCCATGATTCTCAGGCCCGCGCGGTGGCCTTCCTTGATCACTTCCCGGCCCACGGGCCTCGACGTGCCAACGTAAATTTTCAAGCTGGTTACATTCCACTTCATCATATCGTCAACAAACGGACGAACCTGAGCCGGGTCGGTCAAGGCGTGTCCAATATCGCGATGCAAAGGTGGGTCCGTGTCGATGAGCGGGCTGGCCAGGAATACACGTGGGCAAAGTTCCGGGCGAAGTTCGGCCGAGCGCGCAATGACGGACTGAGCGACGATCGCGTCCCCCGCGTCGCGCACACTGGTCACGCCGTTGGCTAAGAACATCGGCAAAAACTGGTCCCCGGCGACATGCGACAAGTTAGCCAGGTGGACCAGATGCACGTGCGCATCGATCAGGCCGGGAATGATGTATTTTCCTTGGTAATCCAACGTGCGTGCACCGTGGGGCAAATCGGCGTTCGGCCCGGAGATCGCACGGATATGAGCGCCGTCGATGACGATGGTCCGGTCAGGTTGGAACCGTCCGGCGATCGGATCGAACACGGCTCCGCCTCGAAGTACGAGCGGCGGCGGTTCGGCGGCCACAACGAATCCAGCGATGGCACACAGCAGTCCCAGGACTGCCGCGAAATGATTGCTCCGACGTGCGATCGTTTGCCAATAGGTCATGGGAAACTCATCAGATACAGACGGTCGTGGCATGGTGTCTATTTGCTCTTACGGCGAAGCAGCGACCCCGTCAGGGTCGGATAACGATTGGCGCGGTGGCGACGCGGGGGCGGATCGGCAACCGTTCGATGCCGGGGAAATCGGGGTCGCCCAGGGCACGGAGTTCCTCCTCGCCCATGTACGGGCAGCAGGCGTCGACCCAGGCGATCAACCGATGCAGAGCGGCCGGTGGCACCTTCACGTCGTAGTGCTCGCCGCTGACGGCCAACTCGATCAGCCGGCTGTTGTAGGAGAGGTACTGCATCGGCGGCAACGTGGTCAAGGCGTGGGGATCGTTCTGCTCGTAGCTGCTTTCCACCGGAATCGCCCCCGCGATGCCGTAGCCGGGTGCTCCGCCGGCGACCGGATTCCCCCAGCCGGCCGATCCGACCAGCGTCAGGTACGGCTCCTTGAAAACACTGTGCCCGGGCCGCAGGGCGAGGTTCGGTTCGTCGACGAGGGCCGTCGCCCTGGTGGCACTTGACGCAGTAGCGATCCAGCACCGGCTGGGCAAATCGCTCGTAGCTGATGCTCTCGGTGCCCCACGGCGGCGGAGAGAGTTCGGTGGGCGGACGCTGCAGAGCCACAGCGGTCTGCGGCGGTGGCGCAGTGCTGTGCATTTCGTGGCAGCCGACGCAGCCGCGCTGCTCGCCCGGCATCAGTCCCGTGAAGCTCCGCATCGTCTGCAGACAACGGCGATCCGCGTCCAACAGCTGGAAGTACAATGAGACGTCCCGCCGGGGCCTTGAAGTAGACCGAGCCGTCGGCCTCGACCGGCACCTCGGAGAGGATCCGCTTCACGCCCTCCTCCTGCACGATCGACACCGCCGGGCCGGAGTGGCGATACGTCTTGTTCCAGGTCGAGTAGGTCTTGTAGTCCAATTGGAAGACGCGCAGGTACTTGACCATGCCTCGCGGCAGGTCGGGCACGCCCTGGTAGACGTCGGCACTGAAGAAGACGCCCGGCTCGACCGGCTTGCGGTCCTTCCCCGTGCCCGGCCAGGCCACGCGGTCCGGCTGCCGCGGCGGCACCGGCCGCGGCTTGACGGGCATCGCGTGCCAGACGTTGTAGACCCCCTCGTAGATCAAGTCTCGGTTGCCGTGCACGTCCATCAGGTACAGGCGGAACTTGTCGCCCACCCCGCGAGCCGAGACGAGGAAATCCTCCTCGGAAAGCGGATAGGCCGTCTTGTAGCCGGTGAAGCGGCCCGAGGCGTGGTAGTCGGCCGCTTCCGGCGTGTCCTGCGGCGGGAGGCTGACTTCCGGCCAACGCAGATCGGCGGTGACCTTGGTCAGGCCGTGTGGATAGTCGCGGCCCTGGTCCGGATCGACGATCCCGATCGATCCGGACCACCAGTCGTGATGCCCCA
The DNA here is from genome assembly GCA_963700575.1 of uncultured Planctomycetota bacterium. GTDB lineage: Bacteria > Planctomycetota > Planctomycetia > Pirellulales > Pirellulaceae > JAJRVM01. The sequence goes on from CAVOYC010000032.1 coordinate 195,915, forward strand.
CGCCGGAGAACATCACTCGGCGGCTGCCGGGGATCGGCCGCGGCTCGGAGAGATGATCGGGCCAGACCGACTGGTTGCCCCAGAAGTGCGCCGTGCCCGTGCCGTCCTGGTTGGTCGTCCACAGCTTCTGCAGTCGCCACAGCGGCTTGTCGGTGTATTCCCAGCGGGAATAGATCACTCGGCCGTCGTTCAACAGCGCGGGCACGAAGTCCGGCTCGCCGTTGTAGCTGATCAGGTAGACGTTGCCGCCGTCGGCGTCGCAGCGGGCCAGGATGTAGGAGTAGATGAACGGCCCGCAGCGGACGTACGAGTTGCCGCGCGTCGTGGTGAACAGAATGTGACCGTCGGGCAGGTAGATCGGGTCGATGTCGTCGTACTCGCTGTCGGTCAGCTGCCGCAGGCCGCGTGCCGTCGATGTTCATCTCGTACAGATGAAAGCTCTTCTCGTCGTGCGGCTTGTAGCAGAAGAGGACCTTCGTGGCATCGAACGACAGATCGGGCCGCCAGAAACTGCCCGGCTTCTCCGGGCGCCAGTTGGCGGAGCTGGCCGCCGGGATGCAGCCCGTCGAGCACCAGCAGCCGGCCGCCCGGAACCGCCATGATGCCCATGCGGTGGATGGCTTCGTGCCGCGACTCCGGCCCTTGCGGCAGCGGCTGATCGATGAACAGCAACTGCGTGAAATCCAACACCGGATTCTTGAACAGGATGTCGCGTTTGACTCGCCGGACGGCGAAGTAGAGCTCCCTGGCAGCCGAGTCGCTGTCCGCATACGCGGCGACCGGATCGTCTTGCAGATCGGCCTTCTCCAGCGCCGCGATCTTCCCCCACGGTCCGCCGCCAAAGGGCGCCGTCACGAGCGCCGCTTTCCAGGCCGAGTCGTCGAAGGCGCGCTGCTCCCACTGCGCGCAACGCATTCTCGCACGCCACGATCCGTCGGAAACGACCGCCCATGGTTCTCCGCTGTCCCGCGTCACCACCAGACGAGCGATCAGTCCGGCCGGATTCTTGCTCGGGGCCGGCCTGTTCTCTGCGCGCACGGCCAGAAGATTGTCGCCGTCTTTGAGCAATCCTTCGACATCGAAAACGCCTGCCCGCTGCCACGTTTCATGCTGGCCCACGCGAGTGCCGTTGACAAAGACCTCGCAGGCGTCGTCGGCCGCAATCCGCAGCACTCCCGCGCGAACCTCCGCCGGCACTTCGAACCGGCAGCGAAAGAACCGTGCTTCGGCCGGCGCGTCTTCGGCCGGCTGGCCTTCGGGATACCAGATCCAACTCGGCACTACTTCGGCCTGGTTGTTTGAGATTGCGGCCGCTGGTTGACCGCGAAGTTCCCGAAGCTGCTTTTCCAGATCGTCCAGCTCTCGCAGCTCAGCCGACAGCTCTGGTGCCTGTCGGAGGCGGGAAAGCCGCGCCGCCAGTTCCCGGGCCCAACCAATCTCTGCTTCCGCTCGCGACAGCAGAGGCTGGCCCATGGCCTGAAACAGCCAGTCACGTTCCAATGCTCGGACCGACTCCTCGGCGGTAAGCGAGCGTGTTTCTGGCGTTCGCGCTTCGCCTGGTGGCAACGGCAGGTTGTCTGCCAGTAGCGTAGATGCACAGACGACAGCGACAAAGTCAACCACGGCAAGAAGGAGTGTCCGCATCACAATCTCCACAAGAAAGTGCCGCGTCACGGATCGACGCCCCTGCACAGACCGACCAGCTCACGACGTGGACGGCATTATACAACGAACGTAACCGAGAAGTCAGCTTGATTAGACAAAAGTCGGAGGCTTGTGCCCGATGCCGACATCATGCGGTCCGAGCAGACGCATCCAATTCATCCTCCTCCACCGCCGGCAGCAAACGACCGTACTTGTCCATTGTCAGCTTGTCGATCGGTCGGCCGTCGGTGTCCAGTCGCAAGTCCGGATGGCCGAACCGGCGATCAGGGTTGTGCCAGTTGCCGGGGGCCGGATTGAACCAGATGCAGTCGATGACCGCGTACTCCCATCCATACTCCAAGAGGTTTTCGGCCATGTAGTCGACGACCGCTTTGAATTGTCGCTCGTTGAGGCGCAGTCGTAGGCGTCGAAACTGTTCCATCCCATCGGTGGGCGCGGCGCGACCAGCGCCTGCTCGGCGCGTGGATTTTCCTCGATCTGATCGACATCGGAGGGCAAGACTTCTGCAGTACCCAGGACGAGAATCCCCAACCCTGCGACGCTTAACCAGACTCTTGGCAACCGCATCTCATAGCCTCGTGACGATTTGAAAAGAACACAAGAACATGGGCTCAGAGACCACCGGCAAATTCATCGCCCTGTAAGCGCGTGACGTCAATTGGGTGTTGGACCGACGCAGACCACGTGGTGTTCCGTGCGCACAAACAGATTGCCCTGCGAAATCGCCATCGAAGCCTGACAGCGTTCATCGAGTTCGTTGGTAGAAAGTAACTTGAAGTCAGCTCCGACGGCGAATACGGCCGTCTCGCCCTCTTCCGAAAGAGTGTACACCTTTCCGTCGGCATAGACGGGAGAAGCGCAGTGGTTTCCACCAATGCGATGCCGCCAGACGATCTCTCCGGTATCTGACTCGTAACAATGCACGATGCCGTTATCGCTGACCGCATACAGATACGGTCGGACATAGAGCATGGAGGGTTGCTTTGGCGTGCCGGCACGCTGTTCCCAAGCGATGTGCGTGGCGGTCACGTCTCCACGTCCGCCGATCTTCACCGTCCGAATTGTCGTTTCCTCGAAACCCGACGAAGTAAAGAGTAATCCATCGCCCATGACAATGCTGGGGACGGCTCCTTCCCCCTTGCTGTAAACGCTCCACAATCGCGTTCCGTTGTCCAAATCGAACCCCTGAATCACATCACCGGCCGTACTGACGAGCTGAAACTGGCCATTCGCCTCCAACACATTGGGGGACGCGTGGGCGACTCGTGATTTTCCTCGCCGTGCCGTCCAACGTCGCTTGCCGGTGGCCGTATCGAAGGCTACGATCTGCGCCTGATCCCAGGGGATCTGCCAGCCCAAGCGTTCCTCGTCCGAGTTGTTCGGCCAGTCTCCGGGAACGGCGACGCGGTTGCTACCGTCATAGGTCATGATGAGTCGATCTTGGTACAGGATGGGCGACGCACCCAAGCCGTGGCGGCTGTAGTGCTTGATCTCGCGATTCGTCCAAACGACCCGGCCGTCGAAATCGACCGCGACAATGCTTCCATCACCAAACACCGCATAGACGCGTTCTCCGTCCGTAACAGGTGTGGGCGTAGCGTAGGAGTTCTTGCCTTCCTTGCGCTGCGGTACTTGCTGCAAAACCGTCTTGTCCCACACCACGTCGCCGGATCGGCGATCAAGAGCAATGATATGACAATTGGCTCCCTCGTCCGTTGCCGTCGTGACAAACACGCGGTCCTCCCACACAATGGGCGACGACCAGCCAAGTCCGGGGATGCGCGTTTTCCAGGCGACGTTCTTCTTGGTGGTCCACTGAATTGGCAGGTCTCTCTCCTGGGAAACTCCTTGCCCCGTGGGGCCTCGGAATCGTGGCCAGTTCTCGGCGATCGCCGAAGATGCCAACAGGCTCACAATCGCGGCTGATGCAACAATGGCTTTCACAACATGGCTCCGTGATCTGTTTGCATGTATTGTCGTTCTTTGACTCGTCATAACACAATTGCACCGGTCGTACGCGTTGCTGACACGTGGAAAACAACCATCGCTGCTCGTAGCCGCACCGTTCCCCGGTCCGGGGCGAACCACCTTGATTTCACCAGCGCGACCCGCGGCTCCGTGTGGACCGGATTGTCAATCGGAAACGGTTTCGCTCAGTCTTACTTTCACCGTATGAAAACGACCAACTCTTGGTTGCCCAATCGACTCGACTTCCATCTCACCATCCGCAAATGCAGCCTTCCACTCCCTTGCTGTCACCGACATCAATTCGATGACTTCCCCGACGACTGCTGCTCGAGAAGTGAACTTTGTCGATAGCTCGACAGTCACAACCCATGGTTGACTACTCGTAACCGATTCGCTGACTATCTGATTCGCGATTGCGATTTTTGATTTCACCATGTCCTTCGCGTGAATCGCATCATTTGCCTTTACTTCGACACAGAGGATGATTCTGAACACTGGGTATTGAACCAGCCAACGATCCGCATCTTCACTATAAGTAAGCGGGAGTTTCCCGTTTTTAATCGCAGTATTGATGTACTTGCGGACAACACCAGGGGTTGGGCGGTTGGGCCGATCGCTGAGTGCCTTCTTCAGCTCGGCATGCCTAAACATGTCCTGAACGTCTTTAGCCGTGAAAGAGATAGCGCCTCGTTCGATGAGGTATTCGACAAAATATTGGGTTTGAAAGACCGGAGGGTATGTCTCGAAATCCATCGGCTTTCTCTTTAACGCAGCCAAGAACTCGATTTCGCGATCACTCAGCGTATCCACTTGGACCCTCCGCTTAGGAATCAGGGAAAAATAGCTTCCAGATTCTCTAACCCCTCACCCTACCCTCTCCCCACAGGGGCGAGGGTACAAGGTGAAGCTATTTTTCCCTGATTCCTTAGCTTGTTGATAAATAGTTTCTGACAATAAGTAATAGTCCCGGATACCTGTCAGGATATCGCCCGGGGAATGCTTGTTTCCGAATTTTTTCGACTGCCGCCACAGCTCCTGCGGCAGTTGCAGGCGAGCTGATCCTCTGACGGCTCAGTCCCATTGTACCGGCAGATCAAAATGTCCTCGACTCGTGTGAGAAATAGGAAACAAGCCCTTCCGAAGAAAAAGATCTGAGGGTTACAGGGACTCAGAGCCGGAACCATTCGAGGTCATCCACCATCATGCGGACCTTCGTGTCTTGGCGCGAATTGATGCCTACGAGGATGGTCCGGATATTGGCTGGCTGAAGTTTGCCGTCGGGATCCGGGGGTGAGAATGAGCCCCATCGACCGTGCCGCAACAGCACGACGACACGTTGAGGCGACCGGTTGTCCGGATCCACGCCCGTCTCGGCAAGGTACGCTGCGCCATTGGCTTCCACAAACTGAACACGCACGGTACCAGTTCCCTCGAGCAGCTGGATGGTCAGAGCCAGGCCGTCGATCTTGTTGTCAGGTATCTCCTCCGAAGCCAATTGCAGACGAGGGAAAGCCCAAGGGTCGGCGTCGGCAAACTGCATCTCGAACAGCGTGCCCGTGTGTTGTGCCGGCGCGTGGCTCATCGTCCCGCCTGCGACAATGTTGTCTTGCCAGTTTTCTGCACGACTACCACTCCGGATAGGACGCACCTCGGCTGGCTTCAGTTTTTTCATGTCAGCTGCCAGTCGGAAAGCGAGCACGGTTTGGCCCGTCTCGCCAAAGTCACCACGCACGTGGATCCATCCTCCGTCCACCAGTTCGGATCCGCCGGCTGGCAGCGTCACACTGGCCGGTATCCGCTGACGGGCCATCGGTTCCAATTCGAGCCGCTTCGACGCCAACTCGACGTGCCAGTTGTCTGGCGCCTTGGCTACGGCCACCGTGCCGGCAACGGGCTGTTCGCTGAAGTTGTAAACGAACAAAGGCAGGTCCACGGTGCGTCCGGGATCGACCTCGTGTGCCTGGTTTCCAAGACGTGTGGTCTGCTCAGGCAAGGATACCTGCAGCACGACCGGGACTGCTTCCCCTTCGCGCGATGGTGCCAGCTTAGGGGGCGTATCCAACGCAAGTTTTTGTGCGCTGCCGGCGGGGAGTATTACAAACGTGGCCGTGTCAGACAGCTTGAACTGAGCGGGCGTTGCAAGGGGCCGCCCCAAGTAGTCGTAGCTGGCCTCCACTTCCAAGCCCTCAGGAAGCGCGCCGTCGCCCCATGCGACCAACACGTCGCGCGGCTCGCCATCAAGTTGGGATTGGAAGACGTAGATCGTTGGTGACAGGCGTCCCACACAACGGGCACCCGCCAGGAACCGGCCCACGGCGGCCAGGGCCACGTACCCGGGGCGCGGGGTCAAGTCGTGACGCAGCAAACCGAACTGCACACCACGTTCAATGTAGTTGCCCAGGATGAAGTAGAAATGCCGACTTACGCCCCCGTACAAACTGCTCGCGTAAGAGCGGGCAACGAACTCCGCTTGTCGGCGCTGATCGGTGGGCACGAGATCTCCCCACGGTGGTTCGCTCTCGGTGGGCAACCGGATGCCGCATTCGGTAATCCAGATCGGTCGGCCACTGGCTGCCTGTCGTGCCGTCTCGAAGCCGGCCAAGTACGCTTCGGGAGGGCTGTAGGAGTGAATATTGTACGTCTCAAAATACGGCCAGGCCTCGTTGGCCACTACGCCCTCGCTGTGCAGACTCGTGCCTGATCCCGCGTAGACATTCCAGCCAACGGTCACGTCCGGGTCGCCGGCTTTGAACCCAAGATAGGCCGCTTTCTGCATGCTGCACATTTCGTCAATCGTATGTCCGCCAAAGGGCTCGATGTTCGCTTCGTTCCAGGGCTCCCACGCCAGCACGCGCCCCTTGAACCGCTGGGCCATAGCCTTGCAGAACGTATAGTGTCGCACGCAGGTCGCGGGCGAACCGCTGCCCGGCGCGCTTTCCATCGAGCTGCCGATTGACGGCCCAACCAGGCGTACTGTGAAACACCTGCAGCACCTGCAGACCGTGCCTGGCCTGCAGGGAGGCCGAACTGTCGTAGAGTGTCTCTTGGGCGAACCGGCCCGGCTGCGTCTCGACCTGTCCCCACGACAACCGATCGCGAATCCAGTTTGCGCCGGCCAGCGCCGCCAGATTTGCGAACGCTTCCTGCTTGGCCGCTTCCTCGCCTTGATACCGCTGCGAAAACCAGGATGTGGCCGAATCGACACACACTGGAGAGTCCCAAGGCGTGGGGACGGACGGGCGAGCGAGCACGGCTGCCGTCGTCAAGGTGGAAAGCGTGTCGGGCGCAGCGCCCATATCGATGCGGTACCAGCCGATCGGCAATCGGCCTAAACGGATCCGCTTCTCACTCGGATCGATCTGCCCTTGGCCAACCACCATGCCATCGATGTCGGTCGCACGCCAATGCACGATACCGTCCGGCACGGGTAAGGTAACCTCCTCGCCCTTCAAGTAGACGTTCCCGGGATGTCCCGGCAGCGGCTCAGCAACTTGTCGGTCGGCATCCGCGCCCCAGAGGGTGGGCGAGACGAAAAGTAACCAGAAATACAGCAACGATTGCCTTCGCATGACAGGATCCTCGCTCGAACGTTAGAACCTCAAACTGCAAATCACTTGGTCTTCACCACAACGTGGTGGCATTCCAAAGCCCGGGGAGACCACACTAGGTCTCCGGCAACCCCAACGGGGTCGGACAAGATGCGACATCCTAAAACACGGCCGCGTCGAACGCGATCCATCCATTCGAGGCATGTAGGTGACACCCCGTGCCAGGGCGAGGCCACATCGGTCCTGTCGCATCCCTTCAGGATGCCCCTCTGCCTCTCCAACATCTCCCCAGGGTGCGCCGCGAAGCGCGTCGATGTCTGGGCTGCGGAGTACCACACCGTTGGTGTGAAGACATGCGCACTTGTCACCGGACGAGGCGGAAGGATGCGCACGGGGGCCAACCATGTTCCCATCGGCCGCGCGGTCCCGACCGGACCCAACCGCTCGAGTACGAGCTTGTTGGAACCGGCATGGATGCTTCGGCCACGTGCGTCCTCAGCTCGCATCCCTGCGCACCAATCGGCAAACAAGGTTCCGCAACTCAGGCAAGTGGGCAGCCGCCACATCATCTTCAGAGATATTTCTTCATGTCGTACTTCTTGGCAAGCTCGGTTCTCTGCTCGTTCGACAGCGAGGTCATGTACTTCCTCCAACCGGGGCACCAGCCGGCGTGCCAGCGCCAAATACGGCCCAGAAACGATTTGGGATTGCCGTCGTACCTGGCCCGGAAGCCGCAATTTTCACAATTGTGGTCCGCCATGTTCCATCCTCCTCGGTCTTGTCAAAATCGCATCGCCATTTCTACGCGCTGTCAATAGGTACTGCGGGTACCATGTCCGCCGGAACATAGTTCACGAGCAGGCTTGCCCCCTAAGAGTCGGCACGGTTCAGCCATGAAAAGGGCGAAAACACTATGTAATGTTGACATTACATAGTGTCTGGTATAGCATACATTTTGATTTGTGGGTTTCGAAGCCATTTTGGAGGAATCTCGCTATGAGTTTTCACGAAAAAAGTGCCTGGGCATGTTTGGTTTCCGTTGTTTTGGTCTTCGTTCCATATTTCGTGTTCGTTTTTCAGTATCCGATGGCTTTTGTCGGTCTCTTTGTGTTGGCAGTAGTGGGGTTGGTCGCCTTGTTGACCTCATTTCACGTTGTCAACTCGCTCGTGACGGCATCGATACGGAAGACAGGTAACACTCCACCGCACGATGAACTAGACAGAACAATTGAACTACGAGCAGCGAAGTTGTCCGGTATCGTGCTCAGTGTTGTAGTGCTTGCGTGGTCCATCATCGCAATGTTTGGAATTCCGGCCGCCGGTGTAAGAGAGGTTGTGAATGCAAATGAAGCTGGAGGCGTTGTAAGCGCGTCGCAGTTCGCAATACCCGTGCTCTATGTGTTGACGGCCATTCACTTGCTGTTTGCTGGATTCGTGACGGCTAATATGACCTACTATGGAACTATCGTTGCTGGCTACCGGAGGTTGGCAGATGGGTAAAGTTGTGATTAGCAATCGCATTCGCGAGTTGCGTTTCAAAGCGAATGAGATGACTCAGCAGGCTTTGGCCGACAGTGTCGGCATCACACGTCAGACAGTCATCGCTTTGGAGAAAGGTAAATACTATCCGTCGCTCGAACTGGCTTTTCTCATTGCCAAGAACTTTGGACTTCCGCTAGAGGATGTATTCCAGTTCGAAGGATAGCTGCTCAACGTCCGATAACGAAAGTGCCTGTTCGGTTCGAAAGCAGAGGCAGCACTCAGTGATCGAGACCGATGCGAGTTTCGCAACCTGCTTCGACGCTGAAGTTGCATCGACCTTGGCAGGTTCCGTTGGATTCCAACTCGCCTCGGTGAAACAGACCGCTGCAGGAAACGCGTCCCACCAACCGTTCCTTTCTTGGAGGGCGCTTTCGCCACCCCCAATTCTACCCGATCCGGTATCGATCAAATTGGCCCCTCTGTCGGGCCATGGCATAGTATCGTCAAAGGGTAGTTTGTTGCGTTGTCGCAAAAATCAAAACCCAGTTCGACGACTTGATGACACAGGGAAATCTCTTTCAAGCTCGTAACGTCTACCGATCACCGGGCGGCGACGTTTGACTTTCCGCAGCGGCAACGTCCGATTTCGCCGCTCCGGCGGATCGGATTGTTCTCTGCTTGATCTTCGCAATCGGGTGACCTTCGGCCTTTGCTCGCTCAAGCTCCGCGTGTAGATAGTCTTCGAGGTCATCCTTGTGCTCCGCGAGGATCTGACGACGGATATCGTAGATCTCGCTAAGAATTGGATTCGCCATCCGAGGTACCTCCGAGAAATTCGATCGGCGTTGTGATAAGCATTCCAGGTAAGCCAAGGTCATCGAGCAATCGATAGACACCGGGGAGTACATGGGCGTTCGCGATGTGGCGACAATTCAGCGTCAATAGGTATTGTACACCGGCGAGGGCAGCCGTGGCCACATGCAGTGCATCAAGTCGCGCCGCCGCAGGGATCAATGAATGCGACACAAGCTCGTCGGCAACACGCTCCGTGTCCGGGTTCTCCTCAAGAATCGGTATATTCGCGAGCATCGCAAGTCGGCGAGTGGCAGCATCGGCATCGCCGCGTCGTGCTTCGGCCAGGACGATTTGCGAGGTAACCAGTTCGTAGTTGGCTGCTTGTTCGGCCATCCAACGTTTGGCCTGATCTTGCAGAACGGCCGTCATCGGATCTGAACTTGGCCACGCGGTGGCATGGCTCACAATCGACGTTTCGATATAGACGATATCCATTGAGGCCATCCATTGCAGAGACTACTGATTAACCAGAACGGCCTATTACGGGCGCCGAGGCCTGGGAATAGGCCGACCGGGACGGCGGGCTATCGCGGTCGCCTTGAGGCACTTTATCAACCCAAGATCCAGCCAGTCAAACATTTCGAGCCTCATGCCTCAGTTGGCCGTCATCGGGATAGGCCGACCCGGATAACGCCCTATTCGCGACTGGATATGCCGACCGCTGCGGTCCCGCCCCGAAATATGTTCGATTCTCGCCGCAATTCAAAAACCCGCGCCGAGATGAGTTTTCGAACTTCGCCCTGGGGGCACTGCCGGGGGGCCGGTGCCACGCCTCCCAACACCAAATCCAATTCTGAGACAACGCCCTCATTCTAGTCCACCCGAGTCCCCGCAGCATCCATCGACGCCTCGGCCCCTCTGTCGGGTCATGGGACTGGGTCAACAGCAAAGGGTCTTTTTTTCAAAACGCGCATCCTTTGGATCGTCGACCATGTGAGCGTTGCATCCGGAGTGTCTTGGTGCCGCGAAGTCCCATCGGGACGACCGATGGTCCTTGGTGGAGGTGGCCGTCCCGATCACATCAGTGGACCACGGGCCAGGCGTGTCACCGGATCAGGAGTCAGCGATGGCCCGAGTCCCGGAAGGATGGTAACTCTGCGAAAACAACCAGAACGATGGATCTGACTGCGAAACGTGCCAGAATCCGCTCAGCGACAGGGCGATGATCAGTCAATCAATCCAGAAAGTCGACTCGCGCGGGGCACTGTATGGGACCTTGAGATGCGGAGTCGTCAGCGGCTTTTCTCCCGCGAAGAGACTGTCGACTCCGCCGATCACCATGCCCGACGTTAAGAGTGTTCGTTCCACGGGATAGGGTGCCTGGCGATCGATGATCGTGGTTTCGATATGCCGCACCAACGGGTTGAAGAAGTCAGCCGTGGTGGACCCATGGTTAGGCATCGGCAAATACATCTGGCACGATACAATCGAGCCATCGCCGAGCATCCCTGCGTAATTGAAATCCCGAATTCCCGTCAGTAGCATGGTCGTCCTCAGGCCATCGTGGTGCTCGATCACGTAGCCGGTTGTGTCGGGCAGCGCTTGCTGGAACCATTGCATCGATGTCGGATCTGTCGGGAATCCCGTTTCCACGGGCAGGTTGTGACTGCGAGTCAGTGCGGATACGATCAACTTGCGCGTCGTTTCGCAGTCATCTTTCCCAAGACGGTTGAAGAGATTGTCGCCCCGCAGAGCGTGGACCTGACGCACTCCCTTTTCCCCACCGGCTCGTCTTTCCGACATGCACTGGGCCGTTTCCAGAGCATGGAAGTCGTAACTGTCGACTCCTCCGTACGCCACACAGACGCTTTCCTTCAGCGACCCATCATAGGGCATGTCAATGGACGGCATCCGGCGCGTAACAGGAAGCGAAGAGCCCGCCAGAAAAGCAAACTCCAGACGCCGTGAGTCTGCTACCATGTTCGACGCACTCGTCCCAGTCGGTTGACAGGTGTTTGTCGTTGAAAACAGGCACGCTTCGACCACTCGCTTCGAATACTTTGACCACTCGCTTAAACCACTCGTATCGGGGATAGCGATGTTGGCCTTTTTCGTTGGTCGGATAATCACCGTGTTCCCCGATGATGATCACGCCATCAACGGCCAGCTTCTCTCCGCCCAGTGTCAATGCCTCCTCAATGGTGGGATACAGACGCAGTCCATGACGCCGGATTCTGCCTCGCGCAAGATCGCCTTTAGGAAACTGATCGATGAACACTGATGCCACTTGGATTCGCGGTCTCTGCCAACCGCCCTTCCACGTGTATCCAAGCGTGTGCCGATCCAGGAAGTGTTGCGCATGAGAATGGGTTTGAACCACGGTCCCCAGAAAGGCAACTTGGGGAACGCGCGAGGCCGATGGCTCCGCCGCAGCGGTGGAGCCAGCCAACGGGCCGCGTTCTCCCAATGTGCCGGCGCCGACCAAGATGGAAGCACCAACTGATGTGATGAAACGTCGGCGATTATGTCTCTTGTGGTTGTGATGTATCATCGGAGTCGACTCCCCAAAACGCCCAAAGAATGAGTGCTGCAACCGCGGGCAGACAGGCCGCTGCCGCTAACCCAGCATCGTAAGACCCGGTTGAGTCCACCAGTCGGCCAAACAGTTTCTGTGTAGGAGGAACCAGAAACCACGCCGTGACGCCCGCCGCTCCCGTAATCTTTCCCTGGTGTCTGCCGGAGATGTCCTGAGTGAAGGCGTGGTACAACGGGAACACGCCCAGCGCTCCGGCACCACTGATCAGCAAAACGATCAGCAAAAGCCACCCCTTTGGCAGCAGCCATAGCGAGATCAGCGTCAAACACATACCGGCACACACCGAAAACATGATCTGGCGGGCGCGAGTCACTGTCAATCCTATGGAGCAAAGCCACAGCACGGCCACACCAACTCCCAAACATCCAACATCGGTAGCGACAAACCAGGCAGAATTAAACAGGAGTGTTTGCTGTTCCGTGTACCCTCGGCCTTCCTCGAGGAACAGATGAAGCCATGCGCGAAACAGCTGCCAGGCTGTGTTGATCAAACAGACGACGACCAGGACAATGACCATTCTGCGCTGCAGAAGAAGCCTCCATAACGAGAAGTCTTTTCGCTGGCGCATGGGTCTCGGAAAGTCGGCCGCTCGAACCGTTGCAAACCAGGCTGCCACCCACATCGCTCCGATGCTCCCGACGATGGCAAATGCAGGCCGCCAACTGCCCGTCTGTTCGGTCAGTAGCGAGAGCATGATTAGCGGTGCGAGCACCGCGCCGATGGACGTACCGCTCTGCAGCAGACCGTTGCCCATCGTTCTACCACGAGCCTTGGTCAAAGCGCGCACCACGCGCACACCACAGGGCCAGTGACCCGCCTCAAACACCCCGAGCAGCAGACGCAGCCACAGCAGGTCGTGGTATCCGGTCGCCATGGCGGTGGCGGCGGTTGCGGCAGACCAGGAGATCAGCACCACCGGATAGAGCCAGCGGATACTGACGACGTCGGCCAGAAGTCCGAACACGATGGATCCCAACACAAACCCGTACCCGAACGCGGCCTCCACGTCGCCGTACTGTTCGTTGAGCAGTCCGAACTCCGACTTGATGCGCGCCGAAGCGCTAGCCAAAGTCTGCCGGTCGAGATAGTTGATCGCTGAAGCCAGCAGCAGCAGGCCACAAATGACCGCCACTCGAACGGCACCCGGGCCGAAGGTATTCGTCGGTCGGTCAAGTTGATCCGGGCTCTCTTCCAGTGAACTATCTGGTTGATTGCTCAAGGCATCATCCTTCCCATGAGCTCCCGTCCCAAGTCACGACCCGCTGCATGAATGTCACGACTCCATCGGCGAACAACTGCAGCAGTAGTTCGCCTTTTTCCGCCGTCGCGACGCCAGGGGCCCCAATGTGTCCCGGCCCCGAGCGATCAGGCATGATCCATGCTCGCTGGGCAGGTAGAAACGGGTTACCGAATTTGATTTCCGGCACTTCCTTGTGGTTCTTCACCAAGCCCGGCGCCAGACGCAGGATCATGGACGTTTCCCATTCACACGCGTGACCCATTTCACTTTGCTGCAATTCGGGAATACTGGCCGACGGCTCTGCCAGGTTCCAGTAGGTGGCAAACAGCAACAGGAGATCAGCACGATCTCGATATCGTTGTCGTATTTCAAACGTGGCCTGTCGGCCTGGAACATCGTTGCCCCCGTGTCCGTTGATCACGACAATGCGACGGAATCCGTGAGTGATAAAGTTGTCAACGATTCCACCGAGAAGATCGATCCAGACTCGCGGTTGGGCCGAAACCGTGCCAGGAAAATCCATGTGATGGTGGGAATTGCCCAGCCACATCAGCGGTACAAGTAGCGTTTGCTCCGGTAGCGATTCATGCGCCCGACGAACGATCTCACTCGTCAGTATACTGTCCGTGAAAAGAGGCATATGCTGTCCGTGCTGTTCCAGCGCAGCGATCGGAATAATGACGAGAGTATCACGATCCAGCGCGTCAACGTCCGGCCACGTAAGATTAGCAAGTTCCATCTTCTGATACTCCGATGCGAGCGCCGGGTGGCTTCACCGAAAAGCGGTTCGCCAAAGCCCAGGCGGTCCTGAATCCTCCCCGGCGTGGCGACCCCGAGATCCGACCAGCCTTGCAGGCTGGCTGCCGAATATCAATAGGCTTCAGTGCGTAGTGAGACACGCGGACCACGGAAGGCAGACTAACGCTAGGAATGGGGCAACAGTTTCAGGATCCCGGCGCTGGGGCGGGCGATGACATGTGCGGAGATCAGCTTGCCCAGGCCCAGTCCCTCGACCTGGGCTCTGCCGGCTTCCACCGCTGCTCCGACCGCCGCCACATCACCCTTGATCAAAACCGTAATGTAGCCACCTCCCAGTTTTTCTTTGCCAATCACTTCCACGTTGGCGGCTTTGCATGCCGTGTCAATCGCGTCGATCACGGCCGTGAAACCCTGCGTTTCAATGAGGCCAATGGCCTGGTTCGGATCAGTCGCCACAGAATCGGTCCCTTCTGTAATTTGAGTTGCCGCATACGGGTCTGTCCGTGGAAAAAAGACTACTTCTTGCTCAAGCAGCGGTTGATACTCCGGTTCGGCATGGATGATTTTGGCCGATTCGGGAGTTGGTGCATGGATAACGGTGCTGACGCATGTGCCACCCATGCCCTCAATGAGTTGACGAGCGGCCTCAACAGCCACCTCCAGGGCGGATGGCGAGCCCGAGAGACGCGCAGACGCCGTAGAAGTCGTTCAACTCGTATTGAACAATCTCGACCGGCGCCGCCTTCTCGACGATATCCAGCGCCACCAGCGCCGGTCCCAATCCCATAATTTCCAGGATCGCGATGCCCTGCTTCACGCCCGCATCCTCAAGAGTTCCGTCCGCCATCGCGCAATTGACCCTTAACTTGCCCGACCACAGGTGCCCGTGGCCCAAACGCTGATCGTACCACACCGCATGCTGTCCGAGAAAAGTACCACAACGTGCTAAAGCGATCCATCCGCGAAAGGCGTCGTTGAATCCATCACCGTCGGTGGCTTATCCGGAGGGAAGATGTGCCACGACGGCCCGAACTGCTCGATGAAGTACAGCGGGTAAGCTTGTAGGAAAACCGTCAAAGGCAGCAAAATCACTGAGCCGATGTAAGGAATCACAGCAATGCAGCAAGTGAGGCACGTAGTCATCAATGCCAACACCCCGACAGCCAAACCGAGCACGATTTTCATTAGGAAATACAACACGAAAAGTCCTGTGTTGCCCGCCAGCATCGACGAAGAGAATTCTCGCCACCCAGCCATCACAGTGATGCGCCGAAGATACATGATGGGTACGATGAAGTCCTTCAGGAATACTGAAATGACTGACATCGTGAGTCCAAACGCCAGGAACATGACGATGCCGGTCAAAATAGCTCCCACAGCGAAACCGCCAAAATGGCGACCTTGAATATCGGGCCACGCGATGAGCGCACAGAGACCAAGAATCAACACGACCACGAGCAGCGCTATCATCCCCAGACAAAAGCGAAACAGGAACAGCGAGTTCCCTTCACGGCGGTACTCGTGCCACGGCGCAACCACCGCCCCACGATTATGGACAACACCGTCCAGAAACATAAAACGCCCGCGGCTGCCAAGCCACGTCAGCACCAGAGAGATCACGAAAACGGCCAGCAGCACGGCGACTGCCACCACGACAATCACGGTGAGATTGTCGCGGATCCACTGCATCACGGGCTCAAAATCTGGACCGCCACCACCGCCAGACCCGCCGCTACTTGGAAATCCACCTCCACCTCCACCACCGCCACCTTCCGCCAGCCCCATGAGAAAAGCACAGAAGCCCAGTCGCAACCACTTCCCAGAGTCAAAGGGCTGGAACAGAATCCGTTTCGTTCGGTCGAACGCTGGATTGATCGGGTCAGTAACGGATAGTGACACAGTAACCCCCCACATGTCGCGCACAGTCGGATACCGAGGTGTTATTCTCACACAATCCGGAAATATTGGAATCACCCAGGCTGGGGCCGTCAAGTGCTGGCACATTCCGCGTCCGACTTTGGCGCGGGTCGCTAGAGAAGCCAAAGAAGCAGACCCTACGTTTTGTCACCCGCTCGCAACGGCTCGTTCGCGCACCCTCCTGCGCTGTTGTCGCATCAGGCCGGTCTGAATCCCCATTTCCGCGCGAGTGCCGCGAGGGACTTCACATGCTCTGGCCAATCGTGCAGCGTCGCGGGGTCGAAGTCCGCCCCGTTCGGCCAAAACAATGTGTGAACCTCTGGATCAAGCTGAACCTGGTTGAAGACCTTCACGTCTCGCAAAGGTCCAAAGATCTCGCCCCCGAGAATCGGCTGGAAGTCGATGACCTGTTCGGTCTCGTCGTCGAAGGTCACGCGGAGTGTGTAGTCCCTGACAATGTCGAAGTCACGCACGCGAGAGATCGGGTGCTTCATGATGGCGTGCTCCCGTTCAATAATCGAAAAGCCCCTTTCGTCGTCAAACGTTCGCGCCTCTGCTGACCTGCACGATAGCGATCTTGCCACGGTCAAAACGAGTGGCGTCCGAATGGCGACGTCCACGGTGTGAAGAAAATGCCAGCGCCTCGTCTCTCTTCGGCCTGGTTCGGGCGCACTTCGTCATCCAGTCGGATGCTCGTCCTGCCGGAGACCTCGTGCCTCAGGAAACACGTCTGGTGTGCCAAGGACGGTGCGTACGAGGACGGCCGGGTACTCACAATAACCTCGCAACTGCGATGGCTTGACTGTATTGCCCTCGCCGGCATGATAGCGCTCGTGCCACAGCCAGTCGTGTTTCTGTCCCATGCGGCAGACTTTGAGGACTGATTCACGCAGCCGACGATGTTCGCCCATGCGCTGGCACGCCAGGATCTCCAAATACCATACACGCCCCATCGCGGCGACATCTTTCGTCCGGGATGTGTACTCGAAGGGAAGCGGCTCTGCCAATTCCCAGTCCTCGTACTCCGAGGGCCTGGTGACGAGGTGGGTCGGCATGTCGCCGCGCCAGAAGGCCTGCTCTCGAGTGAGCGTCGGCCAGAGAGTCTTGATTTGCGGATCGGTCGCGACTTCCAGCCCTACCGCCGCCCAGTTGACATCGGAGAGCCCGTGATGATCGACGACACCTCGGTCCGGGTGAACATACTCGGCAAAATGGTCCGTCCGCCAGAACACGTCCAGAAAGCGAGTGCGCAGGGCGTCGGCATGTTTGTTCCAGGCGGTCGCCTCGTTTCGCCTGCCGAGCGTGCTCTGGATGGCGGCGAGCTGGCGGAATGCGTGGATGCCATAACATTGCGTGACACCGTCCCACTGGTTGCGTGGAGGAGACTCGATATAGAAGCCGGCGCCTCCCATCAAACCGTTGGGGCCGACGCGAGAGAGAAGATACTTGCCGGCCGCCTCGAGGGAGAGCGCCTTCCCGGCCAACCAGGATTCAGACCGGGTCGCCTTGAAGATCTCGCCGGCAGTGAGAAGGTAGCAGATCGGCCCCAACACGCTCAGAGGATTCGCGTGGATCTGCCAGTGCGTAAACAGGCCGATCCACTTTCGAGCGGCCAGGTTCGCATGTTCCGGTTGGCCGGGGCGAACAGTAGGCTTGTAGGTGTATACGTCGTCGGGGTACTGCATCCCGCAGATATGTGTCGAGCCCCCCGGGTGGCTCGGCACCTGGAAAGATGGCGAAGGGAATGTTGCCGTCCCGGCGTTGGGAAGCCTGTACGAAGTCGAAGTAGTCCAGCACTTCCCGGCAGCGGCCCACGAGCAGATAGGCGCCCGCCATCTGCCAGGAGTCGAGTCCCGGCCAGGTGTTGTCAGCCCCGTAGTGCATACCGTCGGCCGTGATCGTGAAATGCCCCGGATACGCGTGCTCCCGCATGGCTGGATAGAGAGATTTCTCGAGCGACGCCTGGGTGCCACTAAGAACGAGTTGTTGCTCCCCCGCGAGCGATTCAGACTCGGCACCGCGTGTAACCGACCCTTGAGCATGGGCTAACGGCGCAATCGCTCCGGCCGCGCTGGCCTGGCCGAAGCTCCGGCGAGTCATACCACCTTTCGCAATTCGCTGCTTGCCGCTCGACATGGGCGGGCCTCCTGATGGTGAGTCTCTAGAAACACGAAACAGCAGCCACGGACAAGAGCGAACCCGGCGGCTCTTGCGAGTAACCTAAGGAATCAGGGAAAAATAACTTCACCTTGTACCCTCGCCCCTGTGGGGAGAGGGTAGGGTGAGGGGTTAGAGAATCTGGAAGTTATTTTTCCCTGATTCCTAAGGATCGACGGGTGGCACTTTCCTGAGCGAGCGGCTTTGTATTTTGCCATCGGCACGCGGTCAATCGCGAGCGGAGCCAGTGCCACCCACGGACGGAAAATGCGACGTTATCTTTCTCCGGTTCCTTAGTTGGACAGCACCACTTGGAGTATGTCAGGAACTGCAAGTCTTTGATTCAAATTGCTTTACCGCCACCGGGCTTGCCCCGGTGGAAACGCGTTTGAGAACTAAGAACGGCCTCGCGCAGCCGAGTGTTTCTTCCCTGCCCGCCCGCCGCCTCCGGCGGCGGGCGGGCAGGGAAGACGGGATAATGAGCGGCCGTGTAGTCGTCAAACAGGGAACCACCGGGACAAGCCCGGTGGCGAAAATTCGTTACTTCAATGCAAGTTACGGTAATTCACGGGCACGAAGTGGCGCTGTCCCATTAGCCGCCTGCCCCGCCATTTTCTAATCGCGCAGCACGTCGAGTGCGTAGGGCGTGAAATGGATCAGCTGGGCCAGGCTCTTGCCGTCTCCGGAACCAGTTCGCCGCATCATCTCCTGCAGCCCTTCACGCAGGATTCGTCGATGCTCGGCGTTGCCGGTTTGTTGCGCCTCGTAGGCCATCCCTTCGGCCGCCAGGCAGACACTGATGTACGTGCGCGGTGTGCTCAGTGGGCAGGCTGTGTAGCGAAACGCTTTGTCCTGCTCCACCCAACATTCGCGGATCATCTGATCAATTCCCACCGTCATCGCGCGCAGCACCTCTGGATCCTGCGTCACACGATGATAACGCGCCAGCGCACTGATTGTGAGACCTTCCATGAAGGGCACGTTTCCATAACAGGTCTGCTCGGGATGAACGCAGTGCCCTTTGGCCAGGCGCACGACCCAGCCCTTCCGCCAGTCGGTGTTTTCCTTGAGTACCTGCCAACAGGACGTGGCGGCATCCAGATATTTCTGGTCACTCGTCACATCGTACGCGTTCAGCACCAGAATGATTGGCCAACCCAATCCGCGAATGTGGTCACTGTAGCGCGTCGGACAGTGTTTCACCATGGCGTCTGAAATACTGAGTGCCACGTCCAACGCGTGCCGATTGCCGGTCAACAAGTACAGTTCGAAATCTCCACCGCTCCAAACATGCCCGAAATTCGTGCTGTGTCCCATCTGATACGTATTCGACACGGGCAAGGGCGCGTCCTCATAATATCCTCCCGTGTGGTTCAGACAGTGCAACCAGATCTCACCAACCTGAGGTGGTGGGCCCCAGGGGTTCTTGAGCCACGGGTTGGTGGCGTGCACCACGTCCACGTCAATATGATGGCGGGCAGCCTGCTCCCCACGCTCAAAGTAACGTCGGTCCCCGCTGCGAAGGTACTGCAGAAACATGCCGTGCGCCAGATCGTATTCCAGGTTGCCCCAGTTCACGCGACGCTCGCCATACCAGTCCCCGAAGTTCAGCATCCCATACTCACGCTGCTGCTCACGTCAACGTAAATGTCGCTCAAACGCACTCTCGATCCAGGTATCGTACTCGGATAAGGCATCTTCATCGGCCGGCACATACGCTCCCAGGGCCTGGGTGGAACTGACGTAATGCGGATCCGCCGTTGCCAGCAACGGTTCTTCGGCCGCACGAAAGAACGTACCCAACGCCTGGGCATCGGGCCGACCCGCAAGATAGTTCACACAGAACTCGTGCGTCTTGGCCGCACCAATCTTGAACGTGTGTTGCCCACCTCGCAGCGCGTAGTACAACTTGTTTTCCTCTTCGATTGGCTTGCCGTCGTAGAGTCCTTCAGGCAACGGAGGGCACAAGTCGAGCGCAATGCGGCCATGGGTGCAGTCAATCGCCTTAGGCCAGTTCTGCCAGAAATGCCGCAGGCCCACCGCCATCCCACCATTCTCACCACCGACAGCCGCCCAACCTTGAGCGCGGCCATCGATGACCTTGTCGTCGAGCAAATACTGGTTTTCGTCGATCTGAAAAACGCGCTGCCGCCGCACGCGTTCGCCGCCGAGCAAGTTGGCGTCCATGCTGCAATCACGCACATAGAAGCGGATTCCCACCTCCCGAATGCTCTTCATCAACGCATCCTGCGCATCATTCACAAAGGTGTACTCCACACGTATCCACGACTGCCCACGGTAAACATGAATGCGTGTGATGTAGCGGAACAAATGCGAATCCGCGGACGTGTGGACGCCCTTGACCACCAGGCAGGCACGCAGAGGCCCCTTTTGCTCGAGCGACATTTCCGCGGGCGCCGCATTCGGGTTGTGGGGCCGAAATGCATTCTCAGCATCGCGCAGAATAATTCCTGCTGAACCACAGTTGATCGTGATCAGCCGATCGCTGCCATCGGCGGCCGCCGACTTGAGATAGGCGAAACCTTGTGGCTGAAACATTTTCGAATCGTATTCCAGCCGAATGGGACCGGTGTCGATCGCCACCTTGCCGTCACCGATTCGCTGAGCCAGCAACGGCCGTTCGACCGGCGCACGGCGAATTTCCGCGCCGTACTTCAACAGCAACTTCTGATGTTCGTGCGCTTTGAGCGTGACTTGAAAGTCCAACAGCAACCAACGAATGCTTCCGTCGCTCCAGTGCGCCAGAGCCTCTGTCTGCAGCGGGACTTCAGCACCGCCGGCATCGAACAGCGCCGTCGCCAGGGGGTCGTTCAAGGTACCTTCGCGCGAACGGGATACCGCAAGTGACGGGCCACGATGCGCGCTGCACACCACTCGGCTCCTCGACCATCAGACGGATTTCAGCCGCCTCCGCCGCGACGGCACCCAAAACGCACACATACGCCAGCAAGCCAATCGTCCGTGGTCGCATCGAGCCATCCCCCGGTTAGAAATCTCGAAAAAGAAATCTCGCATTCTTGCACATTGCCGCTGCGGTCACCTTAGCCGATTAGACGGCCAATCACAAACGCTTTGATACCAGCGGCTTGGTGCCACTTTGCCAATGCCATGACGACTGGCGTCGGCAAGCACTGGCGGAGCCGGTAGTGCAGTGAAGTGGCCGCCGGCAACGCTGATAGTAGCGCCTTAGAATGCAGGTTGCGCGCACGGTGCATGCCTCGACGATGTGGCTTTGAGTTACGGCAAAGAAGCTGGTAAGATGGAGGCTGCCAGTGATCTTGACCATCCCGCCTGCGACGTGCGTGCCCTTCCCGCCAAGGCATGCGACAACACGCTCATCGAGGAGACGGATATGTTTGGCCGTTTCACCTACCCTGTGACGGAGCAATACCCTCAGAGCTACCAACTGGCGGCAGTTCGTACTTGTGGTAAGGATGGGCGACCAGCGGGAACGGGCCCCTGCCCACCGAGCGGCGGCGCGTGTTTGATCGGCCGCCTGACCGCCGGTCGGTTGATGACCGTGACGTGCCGGTTGCTCGCGGTTGCCTTTGTTGTCGCCACGGTCGGCAGCCAATCGGCGGCCCAACAACCACTGTACGTCCGGCACGATTCGCTGCAGCAAACGATGCTTGAGACGCGCACGCGACTGCAGCAGTGGCAAGCGCGACAACAACAGGCCCTCGCTGCCGTCACGTTCGGAACCTGGTATGCCACGTCGCTGAAACCTGGCGAAACTGCCAGCGAAATCATCGCTGCCGCGAAATCACTCAACAGCGAAGCGTCGTCGTCAGGCTCCTCGTCACGCTGGACACCTCTCCGCTCGGACGGCGCCGGCAATCCGGTCCTGGCCGGTGTCGCAGCGGACTATCTTGCGACGACCGCCACCGTTGACCAAGCGGTGCAATTGACTCTGGAGCTGAGTCGCCACGAGAATTACGGTGGCTTTGCCTATCGGCCCCCTCCCTGCCAGGCAGGCGTGCGCGTGGACGAAGCGCTGCTCTGGCTCAACGGTGAACAACTGCCGCTGCACAACAAACTGGCGTCCTACACAGGCGTCAGCGTGGCTCGGCGCCGTGGTTGGCATGATGCGGTGCTGGTCGATCTGAATCTGCCACCGGGGACGAACCTGATGCTGCTTTCGTTACGTAAACGAGAGCTTCGATCTTGGTTCACATCTGTCAGCTTCAATTCCAATCCCGTCCCCGCTTTGTGGGCACTGTTGGAACACGACTTTCCCCGCTCAAACAATCGCTTGCTCGACGCGATCCACTACAGCTGGTTCGACCCCGTTGACGGCTGGTTTTCCGCTGACAGATCGCCCGGCCCAGAGCAACCATTGCTGCAGCAGTTGATGGCAG
This sequence comes from uncultured Planctomycetota bacterium, assembly GCA_963700575.1. Taxonomy (GTDB): domain Bacteria; phylum Planctomycetota; class Planctomycetia; order Pirellulales; family Pirellulaceae; genus JAJRVM01. The sequence goes on from CAVOYC010000032.1 coordinate 218,421, forward strand.
AACTCGGCCCGTTCGGGAATTCGCTCAAGACACGTCTGGAAGCAATGGCGACGGCAAATCCGTCTCTATCGGATCGCAAATGGCTCGATCTGTGCGTCACCGCATCCGAATTGAGAGCGACACTCAGCAGTATCGACAGTTTGCACTCCGCAGTTTCGCAGCTTGACGCGGCCTATGGCGACCGATACTCCGGCCGCGCATTGCTGGCCCGCATCGCCGATCTCCGCCATCGCGTCTTGGCTCTCGGCAGGGAGCAATTCGACCCCACGCAACCGCATTGCGTGCAGCTGCTCAAAGAGGTCGAGTCGCTGAAATACCAGGCGCTGGTTGCGGAGAACCCGCTGTTAGCCGGCAGTCAACTGCTGTTTGTCAAACGTCACACATATGACTCGGACCATTACTACGACGAGTTCGTGTCGGGGATTCGACACTTTGGTGGAAATCTCTGCATGCTATCGCTCAGTGACGGTACCGTCACGGAAATCGCGCCGGACTTAGGGCAGGGTGTATTTGATCGCTACGACCTGTCATTTGACGCACGCCGGATCCTATTTAGTTATAAGCCTCCAAGGCCGGAGGGATTTCGGATCTACGAAATCGATATCGATGGGACCGATCTGCGGCAAGTGACCCGTCCACCAGACGATGAAGAGGAGCGTATCAACACTTACGCCACCTGTTCACGAGATCAGCTGCAGAAAGACCCCAGCCGCTACGGTCACTGGACCGACGATATGCACCCCTGCTACCTGCCCGATGGCGGGATGGTTTTCACATCGACGCGCAGCCAACGCAGCGTCCTCTGCGGCGGACATGGCCTGACGGTCACCAATCTGTATCGTATCAATCCTGACGGATCTGGCTTGCACCAGCTTTCGCAAGGGGCGTTGAGCGAATTCTGTCCGTCCGTGATGAACGACGGGCGCCTCATCTACAATCGTTGGGAATATGTAGACAAGGGCGCCGGCGCGGTCCAGTCGCTGTGGGCCATGTGCCCGGATGGAAGTCGCAGCGAGGAAGTCTACGGAAACAACATCACGACCCCCGGCGTCTTTAATCAGGCTCACAATGTGCCGGGCCACAACAACCTGATTGTCTGCCTCGGCGGTGGGCACTGCCCCGGAAACGTCGGCGCGATTGTGCTGGTGGATCTCCTGAAAGACAAACGTACGACGGATGCCATGACGCTGCTCACCCCGAACTGTGTCCCCAAGGGCAACTGGGGGATGCGCCAATGGCGGAACGGACGCTGGATTACGGACATCCATGGACCCTTGTATTGCGATCCCTATCCGCTCGCAAGTCAAGTGAACGACGACATCAATGGAAAGTTCTTCCTGGTTTCCTGCAATCCGGCAGGCGAATGGAACGATCCGACCGGCTACGGACTCTACCTGTTGGATGTGTTCGGAAACCGGGTTCCCATCTATCGCGACCCGAACATCTCCAGTTGGCAGGCCAGGCCGCTCCGCAGCAGGCCGCGACCACCGATCTTGACCGATGCACGTGACGCCACGGCAGACGTCCCAGCCGCTCCAGCCACGCTCCTTGTATCGGACGTCTACGAGGGACTCACGGATGTACCGCGTGGCGAGGTGAAATACTTGCGTGTGATGGAACAGATCGCTCGCCCTTGGTCGGCCTATTTGGGCTACCAGCCGAACGACAGTGCGCCCGGACAAATGGTGGCCATCAGTCTGTACACACACCTGAGCATCAAAGTGTTGCACGGCGTCATTCCCGTGCACGAGGACGGCTCAGCTTACTTCACGGTACCGGCGGATCGTAACATTTTCCTGCAGGCGCTGGATGAGAACTTTATGGAAATTCAACGTATGCGCACGTTTGTGAATTTCCAGCCCGGAGAAAACCGCTCTTGTATCGGCTGCCACGAGCAGCGGAACCAGGTACCGGTCAACCGGCCATTGCTGGCTCTGAAGTCTCCTCCCCTGAAGCCGTCGCCGCAGCCGGGTGAGGTCGCGCCGCGCCCGATACACTATCCAACCGATGTGCAGCCGATTTTCGATCGTCACTGCGTGTCGTGTCACAACGCAGAAAAATCAGACGGCGATATTGATTTGAGTGGCACCATGACGCAGCTCTTCTGCAGTTCGTATGAGACGATTATTCACCGGGATCTGGTCGGGTATATCCAGGAATTCATGGGACCGAAGCCGGAAGGCGCCGATGCCATGGGTTATGCCCCGTCCGTGCCCCCTTACACGTACGGATCGCACAGAAGCAAGTTGATCCAATTGATTCGAGCCGGTCACTACGACGCGGAATTAACGCGCGACGAGCTGATCACGCTGACCACCTGGGTCGATGCCAATGCCCCTTATTACGGTTCCTACTTCGGACGACGCAATATTGCGCACCAAAACGCCCCCGATTTTCGTCCTGTCCCCAGCCTCGAATCGGCGCTCGGCATTCGGCAGAGCGATTAGTGTGAAGCGTTGGCGGCAACTGGAGAATGGACCGCGCCACCGCGAACGTACCGGGTACGGCAATCACGCCAACCCACCAGGGCTCGTTCAGGCTCATCCACGAATGGTTGACGCGTGGAGGTAGTAGCCCCGGTCATTCATGCCGGGGTGGACTCGCTAACCAACGTGGCCTCGGTGAGGCTCGTTCACGAGCCTTCTTCGTGCCCTGGCTTGAGCCGCTTGGTGATGACGGTCCATCCGGGGTGTCTCCCGCCCATCGATAACCGATTACACTCTGCCCCGCGGAGCGGTCCGTGGTTCAAGAAGAGTCGTGCCAAGCTCCGGAAACGGGACTCGATGCGGGTCATCTTCGCCACGGCAACCCCTTGCTGAAGCGCGGGGCGAATACGACGGACCAGGAAACGCTGGTCAACGAGCCAGGGCGTCCCACCAGTTGATAACTGGCGACTAACATCTGACAATGGCTCCTGACAACAGTCTTAGCCCGGATTAGTCGCTTAGGGTGGGTCAAGCTCGCGCACGGTGCTGGTGGGTCTTCATATGCCGATCAACCGTCTGTGTCGGTGCAGGCGGGAAAGGGCTTGCTCGACCCACTCCACGCGATTCGTGAATCATCCGGGTCTGCCACTTTCGAAGAGGGAGCACGCATGATGACCCCAGGCAAACCTGCACATATCAGTCGCCGCCGGATGCTCTCCGGCACGCTCGGCGCAGCCGGAATCGCCGCCGTGGCCACAACACACACGAGTGCCCAGACCTACGGAACCAAACCACTCCAAGGCAAAAAAGTCTTGGTGGCCATCGGTGACTTTAGCGAGGCGATGGAGACCTACTACATGGTCTATCGTCTGATGGAGGAAGGCATCCAGCCGACAGTCGCCGCCGCCGCGGTCAAGCGGCTGCAAATGGTCGTGCACGACTTTGAGCCGGAACATACGAACTACACCGAAAAACCAGGCTACTTTATCGAAACGAACATCGCCTATGCGGACGTCAATCCCGCCGAATACGATGCGCTGCTGATCCCCGGCGGCCGGGGCCCCGAGGAGATTCGGCAGTACAAAGATGCGCTCAATGTGACGCGGCACTTCCTCGACAGGAAACTCCCCCTGGGTGCCATGTGTCACGGTCCACAATTAATCTACGCCGCCCGCAACATGAAAGGCCGACGCATGGCCGCTTACCCTGGCATCCGAGCGGATGTGGAAGCAGCAGGAGCCACGTTCGTGGATGAACCGGTCGTCGTGGATGGAAATCTGGTCACTTCGCGAGGCTGGCCCGACTTGCCCTATTTCATGCCCCAATTCCTACATGTCGTCGCCACGGCTTAGCTCGGTCCTGCAGAGTTGAGTGTTGAGAGTTGAGTGTTGAGAGTTGATGACCGGCGACGCATGGCGTACCTCATGGGACTCGACCTGGCCACCTTCGGAACTCCCGCCTTTTGCATTCGATGTTGGACGCGCGAGTTTCTTCCGTTTCTCATCACTTCATTTGACTATACTGATACACGCATGCTTCGGCCGGTAGAAGGCCGGCGGGAGGCATTTGTTTTCATAACGCAGCTTGTTGTCAGCTCGGATTCCAATCGGTACGCGTCGTGCACGCATCTCGCACGCGCGTCATGGACACCCATACTCAGGAGCCAGTCATGAACCGTTTCGCCTGTTTCTGTCGCATCCACGTCATCCTTGGGTTGATGTCCGCAGTTACCGTCTCCTGCTGCCAAGCAGACGACGGTTTCCAACCCCTGTTTGACGGCCAGACACTCAAGGGCTGGCACACCACTCCCGGCGGCACCTGGGAAGTCAAGGATGGCATGATCGTTGGCATCAGCCCCAAGTCGGAAACCAGGCACGGGTTGCTGGTCACCGACAAGGCGTATTCCGACTTCACGGTGCGGTTCAAGTTTCGCGTCGTGAAGGGGAACAGCGGGTTCTATTTCCGCAGTGAACCGGTACCGGGCGCCGTCGGAGTGCACGGGTTTCAGGCGGAAGTGGATCTTTCGCCGGCGGTCAGTGGGCTGTATGAAACGGGGGGCCGGGCGTGGGTGGCTCAACCCGAACCGGAGTTGACGAAGCGAATCTACAAGCCGGGCGAGTGGAATGAGATGATCGTGACGGCCGTCGGCGGCGACGTCACGGTCCAGTTGAATGGCGAGAAGACGGTGGAACTGAAGAACGACCTGGGGCGCACCAGCGGCGTGATTGCCCTGCAGCTGCACGGCGGGATGGAGATGGAGGTGATGTTCAAAGACATCGAGATTCGTCAGCAGCCCTCAGCGGCACTGAGTGCGGACGACTTCACACCCATGTTCAATGGCAAGGACCTGAGCGGGTGGAAGACCAAGGGCAACTGGAAGGTGGAAGAGGGCATCGTGACGCTATACCCGCGTCCGGGCGAGGAAGGTTGGCAGCGTTACGATGCCTACCTGACAACCGAACGGAAGTACAAGGATTTTGTGTTGGATCTCGAGTTCAAGATCCACAAGGAAGGCAATTCTGGCGTCTTCTGCCGCGTCGGCGATCCGTTGGACCAGGTGAAAACCGGTTTCGAAGTGCAGATCCTGGACACGTACGGCGTCGAAAGCCCCACCAACCACGATTGCGGCGGCGTAATCAGTGCCATGGCTCCCTCCAAGAACATGGTCAAACCTGCAGGCCAGTGGAATCACTATACGATCACCTGCATCGGTAACAACGTCAACGTCGTCTTCAACGGCGAGCAAGTCATCGACCTCGACTTGAGCAACTCGCCCCTAAAAGATCGACCACGGGAAGGTCACATCGGCTTCCAGGACGAAGCTAAACGCGTCTGGTACCGCAACGTGCGGATCAAGGAACTGGCGCCGCCATCGGGCAGTTAGTGGCAGTTCAGGGTTCAATGTGGGAACCGATTCAGTCCATCGTAGATCAAGTGGATGGCGCTGCAGAACGAGCACGGCCCGTTGGGAGCGTGCCGAAATTGTACGAGTGCCAATCGCAAATTCTTTAATTCTATTGCGGATTGCGCAGCACCGCGCCGGTGTCGGCGCTGGTCACCTGTGAGGCGTAACGAGCCAGGTACCCGTAGTTGATCTTGGGATCTCGTGGCTGCCACCCGTCGCGGCGTGCTCGCAGTCGGGCATCATCGACCAGCAGGCTGAGCTTGCGGTGGGGGATATCGATCTCGATCTGGTCGCCAGGTTCGACCAGCGCAATCGGTCCGCCGGCAGCCGCTTCGGGACTGACATGTCCGATACACGCACCGCGCGTGCCGCCGCTGAATCGACCGTCGGTAATCAGCGCCACGCATTCGCCCAGGCCACGCCCCATGAGGTTGGATGTAGGAGCGAGCATCTCTTGCATGCCCGGACCGCCGCATGGACCCTCGTAGCGGATCACGACCACGTCACCTTCTTTCACCAGGCCGCTGAGGATACCCGCGGCAGCCTCCTCTTCTGATTCGAAGATCACCGCCGGACCAGTGAATTGCATCATCGACGGTGCCACACCACCCGTCTTGATCACGCAACCTTGGGGGGCCAGATTCCCAAACAGAATGGCCAGCCCGCCACGGTCGCTGTGGGCGTGGTCCAAAGGACGAATGACGTCGTCATCTTTCACCTCCGCGTCTGCGATGTTCTCACCCAGCGACTTGCCGGTGACCGTCATACAGTCCAAGTGCAAAGCACCGGGCTTTTGGCTGATAGTCTTCAGGATGGCGCTGATGCCCCCTGCTCGATCAACGTCTTCGATATGGTACTTGCCCGCTGGCGAGACCTTACAGATATGCGGCACGCGCTCAGCAACCTCATTGAGAGTTTGCAGCTCGAATCGTCCACCAGCCTCGTGAGCGATCGCCAGGGTGTGCAACACGGTGTTCGTTGAGCCGCCCATGGCCATGTCCAACGCAAAGGCATTCTCAAACGCCTCGGGAGTCAGGATGTCCGACGGCTTGATGTCCTGGGCCACCAGTCGAATGACGGCCCGCGCGGCTTCCTGGTACAGTGCATCGCGCCGCGGATCGGTGGCCAGAACGGTTCCGTTGCCCGGGTAGCGCCAACCCGAGCGCCTCACAGAGGCAATTCATGCTGTTGGCCGTGAACATGCCGCTGCAAGAACCGCAAGTCGGACAGGCATGCTGCTCCAATTCGGTCAATTTGGCCTCGTCGATCTTGCCGGCCGACAACTGGCCGACACCCTCGAATACACTGATCAAATCGATTGTCTTTCCGCTGGAGGGATCGACCCCGGCCTTCATGGGTCCGCCCGACACGAACACCGTGGGAATATTTACGCGCGCCGCCGCCATCAGCATCCCGGGGACGATCTTGTCGCAGTTGGGGATGCAGATCATCGCGTCAAAACAATGCGCCCGCAACATGGCCTCAACACAGTCGGCGATCAACTCCCGACTGGCCAGGGAGTACTTCATCCCGACATGCCCCATGGCGATCCCGTCACAGATCCCAATCGTGTTGAATTCGAACGGTATTCCTCCTGCCTCTCGGACAGCCTGGCGGACCTTCAGCCCGACACGATCCAAGTGTGCATGTCCCGGAATGATCTGCGTGAAACTGTTCGCAATCGCGATAAACGGTTTGCCGAAATCGCTTTCTTCGCTGATCACGCCCGTGGCGCGCAACAAGCTGCGATGGGGAGCACGAATAGCATCCTTCTTGATGGTGTCACTGCGCATCGAATATCACCTGCTTGGAGCTAGAAAACCTGGACTGGAATCGAACTTTCGCTGAAGATTAAGATTAAGAAGATTAAGATTAAGAGTGAACGGCCACTCCGTAATCGTAGCGAGCGATTTCGGCTGGATGAAGCCGGCACTTGGCTTGCCAGCACAGCGTCCCGCTTTCCGCAATGCGGCATGAAGTCCTATCGACTCAATATTCCCGGTCCTTGGTGATCCCCGGCTGGGGCACCGGATATCTGCCATTGGGCCCAGGCTGCAACGGGGCAGGGGAGTTGGCGGCCAGTTTGTTTACGTCGGGCGCGAACTCGTGCTCATGGTGGAGTATCTCGTCGTACGTCACAACTTGACCCGTATGGGCTGCCATACGCCCCATCGAACTGACCAGACTGGCTTCCGCGCCACGTTTCACTTCGTTGTACGGTCTGTCCTGTCGAATCGCCTCCAACAGATCATCCCATTCGACCTGGTAAGGGTTCGGTTCACGCTCAGGATACTTCCAGATAATCTCTGAATCGTCCAGCTTCTGACCCTTGTAGATCGCCGTGCGGGAGGGCACCCCCGCATTAACGGAGATGACTGCCTGGCGCTGGCTGCCATGCACGTAGCTGCCAAACTGATCGTAGCAACCGGGAATACAGCGTCCGTACAGAAACATTTTCGTGCCGTCTGCGAATGTGTATTCAACCGAGTAATTGTCAAAGTTCTGGTCGACATTATCGCCCCGATAGTGACGACCGCCGGTCGCTTGCGCTTCCACGGGCCATTGGCCTTTCATCCAGCAGCACTCATCGATGTTGTGGATATAGAAATCGCTGTAACAGCCTCCGCTGGCCCAGAGAAAGCTGTGAAACCTCCGTATTTGATATTCCAGGTCGGAGACGTCGTCTGGCTTGGGTGGCGCCAGGAACGATCCGATCGGACCATGCATTCGATAAGCGCGGAGGGTCACGATGTCACCGATTTGACCATCCTTGATCCGCTGATTCAATTCGCGCCGCACTCGGCAATGTCGCCACATCAAGCCAACCGCCACCTTGAGGTTCTTGTTGATGGACTTGTCGGCCAGTTCCAGCATTCGGCGCGTGCTTGGTCCGTCGACGGTGACCGGTTTCTCCATGAACACGTTCAGGTCCTTGCCGATCGCATAGTCGAAATGAACCCAGCGAAAGGCGGGCGGAGTTGCGAAGATCGCCACGTCACCCGGCTTGAGGCAATCCAGGGCCTGCTTGTAGGCGTCAAACCCCACAAACTTCCTCTCTTCCGGCAGCTCCAGTTGATCGCCGAACTGCTGCTTCAGGCCGCCATAGCTTTGCGCCAGGCGATCCGCAAATACGTCGGCCATCGCCACCAGTTTGACCGGTCCGTGCTTGGCTGTGAGCGCATTGGCTGCAGCCCCCGTCCCGCGTCCACCACATCCCACCAAGGCAACCTGAATCGTGTTATCCTCACTGGCGTGCACACGTGGCACGACCAGTCCTGCCAAAGCGGAAACGGCCGCCACTCGGCCTGCGTCTTTCAAAAAACCGCGACGGGAACGGAAACGATTGAAGTTGGCGTTCATGGCTGGTAGGCTCCGGTGGGTGTGTGTTGGGGAATGACAGTAGCTGGCACAACACACAAATCTTACCAGAACTTCCCGACCGCTGCTTGGTTTAAGATAGCCAGCGGATGTAGTCTGCGCACCCTTTCCATATCTTGCGCTGGGAGAATCATTATGAGGCGATCGTTTGTGCTGTTGGCCGCTGTGTGCGCCACGACAATCCTCACGGGAGACCTGATGGCGCAACCACCCGGAAGAAAGGGAGCCCCCCCGCGTCAGGGACCACCAGGGCGGATGAACCCTTTGCTGAGGCTGTTTGACGCCGACAACGACGGCGTTCTCTCGGCCAGCGAGATAGCAAACGCCTCGGCTAAGCTCAAAGAGCTCGACGCCAGTAAGGATGGCAACGTGACGGCGGATGAGCTGGCAGCCCTGATGCCAGCGGGCGGTGGACGTGGACTGCCCGGTGGGGGCCAATCACCGTTTGGTGGTAGAGGTGGAGGACGTGGGGGACGTGGTCCCGGCGGTGGAGGCGGGGCGACTGAAAGCGACTTCAGTACGACGCTGGTTCCCAAGAGTGACTTCGAGAAGAAGATTCTGGCAGCGCTGAGCCGAAATGCGCCAAGGTCCTCGGTTCGCCAACGTCGCCACCGACGATGGCCGCTTGCTGAGAATGCTTGCCGAGACGACCGGTGCCAAGACGGTGGTCGAGATCGGCACGTCGACTGGCGAGTCGGGCGTCTGGTTCGCGCTGGCCTTGCGCAGCACGGGCGGGCATTTGTATACGCATGAAATCGATGAAGGGCGAGCGAAAATCGCTGCTGACAACTTCAAGAAGGCAGGGGTTGACGATCTGATCACGATTGTACTAGGAGACGCGCACGAAACCGTCAAGAGGTACAAGGATCCGATCGACATCCTGTTTCTGGACGCCGACAAGGAAGGATATATTGACTACCTGGAGAAGCTGGTGCCGCTGATTCGTCCTGGCGGTTTGATCGTTGCTCACAACATGAACACGCGGCAGGCCGATCCGAATTTCCTGAAAGCCATCACGACCGACCCCGATTTCGAGACGTTCTTCTTGCTGCCGCAAGGTACGGGCGTCGGAGTGACCATGAAGAAGCGATGAAGGATCACCGATTCAGAAAGTACCTTGAGTGCCCGTCGCAAGGCGGGCTTTCTATTTGGTAGCGCTGGTGCGACTGTCGCGACTCGATCCGTGGTTCAAACTCGGCAGCGAGAAGCCCCGTCAACGGGACTCGCCACGCGTCCCGCACGCCGCTGCCACCCCGTGTTGAAACACGGGGCAAATACGCGCGATCGGGGATTCCGATTCACACCCCATTCGACGGATGGTATATTGACTAAATATCTATCGTCCCACTGCGATCAGCCCGCCACGCACGATGCCCCAGGGAGTCCGATTGATGCCGCTTCATACTTCGACTGCCCTCGTGCATTCTTGCACGGCCAATGCCTTTTCGTGGCTTAGCCTGCTGTTGCTTGGCTGTTCGATTACGTGGGCCAAGGCACCTGAAGCGCTGTTCTGCATCGACACACCCGATGGCTACGCGGTACCCACGCCCCCACAACTCAAGAACAGCGGGGACGCAGATCTGTCGGCGGAATTTCGCAACGGCCCCATGAGGGAGGTGGAAGAGATCGTGTTTGCGGTGCGCCAGCGGGGCAAGGATGGACATTGGTATGCCAACTTTGGCTACTATGCCAACAGTGAGGTGAGCGAGTGCTATTTCGAGCCACACAAGAAGAACGGCAAACTCGTGACCTATGGTGACGGTGGAAAACTCTGTCGCTTGCATCTCGGCACGCGCGAGCTCACCACCCTGCTGGACGATCCCCAGGGCGCCGTGCGCGATCCGGTCGTCGACTATGATGCGCAGAAGATTCTGTTTTCATACCGGCCCGGCGGCAGTGAAAACTACCATCTCTACCAGATCGATGTGGATGGTTCTCGGTTGCGCCAGCTGACCGACGGACCTTACGATGATATTGAGCCGTGTTACTTGCCCGATGAAAGCATCGTGTTTGTTTCCAGTCGCTGCAATCGCTGGGTCAACTGCTGGGTCACTCAGGTGGCTGTCTTGTACCGCTGCAATGCGGACGGATCTGATATTCGACCGATCTCCGGAAACCTGGAACACGACAACACACCCTGGGTGTTGCCTGACGGACGCATCTTATACCAGCGCTGGGAGTACGTAGACCGATCGCAAGTCGACTATCACCATCTCTGGACGACAAACCCGGACGGCACGGGCCAGATGATCTATTATGGGAACATGCACCCGGGCATCGTCATGATCGACGCGAAACCGATTCCTGAATCCAACAAAGTCGTCGCTGTCTTTTCGCCGGGACATGGGGCCAATGAACACGATGGTTTCCTTTCCATCGTCGATCCAGCCAAAGGTCCGGATGATCGGACCGAGGCACGGACCATCTCGCTCACGCCGCGCTTCCGCGATCCCTGGGCATTTTCCGAAACGGCTTTCATGGCCGCGCACCATCAAGAAATTGTGCTGGTCGACGATCTCGGCCGGACACAGACGATCTACCGGCTGAGTGAAGACGAAATCCGAGCCGGTCTGGAATGCCATGAACCGCGCCCGTTGATCGCGCGAACACGCCAGCGGCGAATCCCGGATCGGATGGACGCCACCCGGGATACGGGGACCTTGATCTTGATGGACGTCTACCAAGGTCGCCACATGAGCGACGTGAAGCGAGGTGACATCAAGAAACTGCTGGTGATGGAATCACTCCCGAAGCCTGTCAATTTCACGGGTGGCATGGACCCACTTACATACGGCGGTTCGTTCACGCTGGAACGCGTGCTTGGCACCATACCGGTGGAAGAAGACGGTTCGGCCCAGATGGAGTTGCCAGCGTTGCGCAGTCTGTTCTTCATTGCACTGGATGAAAACGACCTGGCAGTGAAGCGGATGCATAGTTTCCTGACGGTCCAACCGGGTGAAATGACCGGTTGTGTTGGCTGTCACGAACAGCGCACCGAATCGTTCCTTCCGCCCAACAATCTCTCTGCGCTCAGTCGTCCTCCCAGTCGTATCGCACCGATTGATGACTGCCCCGACGTGTTTGACTTTCCGCGTGACATTCAGCCCATCCTCGATCAGCTGTGCGTCGACTGTCACGATTACCAGAGAACCGACCGTGGCGGCCCTTATGCCGGAAATGTGGTGCTCAGTGGCGATCATGGACCCATGTTCTCCCACGCCTATTTCACCATGACGGTCCAGCGTTTGTTCACGGATAATCGCAACGAACCCAAAAGTAATCTTCCGCCACGAACGGTGGGATCGTCTGCCAGCCGGATTTTCGCCATGCTCGACGGATCCCACTACGATGTCCTGGCGAATCCACGGCAAAAGAAGATGCTGCGTCTTTGGATTGATGCTGGGGCGCCCTACCCCGGCACCTACGCGGCATTGGGATGTGGATCAATTGGTGGGTACCAGCAGAACAAATTGGTGAACACCGACTTCGACTGGCCCACCACAGTGGCCGGATCCGAGGTCATCGAGCGACGATGTGCGTCGTGCCATCACGGCAACCAGGTGCTCCCTCGTGCGCTCTCCGACGAACGAGACGTGTCATTCTGGCGTTTCCGCCTGGACGATCCTCGACTGCAACTGTCACGGCACATCGTCTTCAACCTGACACGCCCAGCAAAGTCGCTCTTGCTGCTGGCTCCGTTGGCCCAGGAGGCAGGTGGACTGGGCAGCTGCCGCGACGCCCGCGACGAAACGATCTGCGTTTTCCCTGACACGACCGACCCCGACTACAAAACCCTGCTGGCAATGGTGGCCGCGGGCCAAGCAGCACTCGAGCGGATGAAGCGGTTCGACATGCCGGACTTTCGGCCGCCGCCGGCTTACCTGCGTGAAATGCGGCGCTATGGCATCCTGCCTGCCGATTTCCCCCACGATGCCCCGGTCGACGGCTACGTACTCGACCAGAAATACTGGCAATCACTCTGGTACCGGCCGGCACAAGTCACCGGAAGCCGATGACACGTGTGAGCTGGGGAGCTGATCGGCGTGTGAAGACCCGCCAACACCTTGCGCGAGCTTGTGACCCACCGCAGGTGAATCATCCGGGCTAGGTGGTGTTGTCCGACTTCTCAGCGTCGCGGCAGTGCCAACTCGACCACGACCGGCAGGTGATCCGACGGGAAACGACCCTGCACGCGATCGCCCAGTGTGCGATGCGACCTCACTTCGACACCCGGCCCGACGAAGACAAAATCGATGCGGCGTCCGGGAACAACTTCTCGGAATCCCGACCACGTCGAGTCAGGTCCTTGCGGCGGCTGTTGGGACACGGATCGCGTGTCGACTAGTTTTGCTGCTGGATTCCGATTGTTGGGAGCGGTCATGACCGCGTACGGCTTTTGGTCCGGCGTGCAGTTGAAGTCCCCCGTGACAATCACCGGCAGTTTCCCCTCCAAGCGGCCGAGTTGTTGCTTGATCAGGTCGGCACCCTTTTCACGCGCCACGGCACCGAGATGATCCAGATGCGTGTTCAGAAAGAAACATTTCGCCCCGCTCTCACGATCCTGCAATTGGACGATCGTAACCAGTCGCGTGATCGCTGTGTCCCAGCTTTTGCTGCCCGGGATCTCTGGAGTCTCTGACAACCAGCGCGTCTCTTTCTGCAGTAATTCGAAGCGATCGCGGCGATAGAAGACGGGACAGAACTCTCCACTTTGCTGACCGTCGTTACGTCCGACTCCGTACCAGGCAAATTCGGGAAGCTGCTTCTCCAGATCTTGAATCTGATCCAGCTGTGCCTCCTGAAGACCGGCGATATCAGCATGTTCACGGATGAGATCGGCAACCATACTTTTGCGGTTCGGCCACGCATCCTGGCCGTCGTTCGGATTGTTATATCGAATATTAAACGTCATCGCTCGAATGCGGTTCATTGCCGCTGGTTCTCCTTCGATCCCCAAAGAGCATGTGGGGAGCACCGAAAAGACCAGACTCAGACACATCAATACAAACTGCCTCAACATGGTCATTTTCTCCGTATTCTGAGTTTTCGCAGATTCTTGGCGTGATTAACACGCGAGAACCAGGTGTTTTTCCCGTTGCTGCGTCGATCGCCGCATGTCGGCTTTGCGAAGCGACATGCCGTCATTGTGTGGCGGAAACGGAAAACGGCGGAAGCACGAGGCTAATACTCAAACACAATCACGTCGTAGAGCTGCAATTCAGGCACCATGACCGAGATCGCCTGGCCGTCTTGAGCCACAAACGGCAGCTCCTGATCGGTGTGCAGGCTGCGTACTCTGCGGACCTGCTTGACGCCATGAAACTGGATTTCAATCGATGGGACGCTCAGAGGCGCGTGGAGCGCTCGCCCGAGGGCACCCGAATGGTTGTAGAGACTGACCCACTCAAACTGGCCGTCGCGATCAGCACGGTGGTTGATCTCGACCAAGGGAGATGTGTGTACCTGCAAGCGACGATCCGCGTTCAACAACTGATCAATCGCGCCTGTGATCAGCGCAGCGTGCCCTTGGTGAGCTTGTTGGTGATAGAGCGTCCCGATTTGAAATGGAAAGCATGCCGCTCGACCATCGCCGTACTTTTCTGTCAGCAGCGCCGGATGCTCCGACACGTGGCGGTAATAGCATTTTTCGGGCGGCCCAAACATGTCAGGAGGAATCAATCTCAGTAGACCCTTGCCAGCATCTACCACGTTGTACACATGAAACGGTCCTCTCAGGAACACGAGATCCAAGTCTTCCAAACGAAGATCCTGTAGATCCTCCCGGTCTTCCGGTCGAATTCGAATGTAACCTCCTTGTTCCACCGTCATCGTATGTTGGTACGTGGCATCTGTCAGACAGCGCAACTTGTTCGGGATCCGGCCGGTCAGCAGCAATCTGCCACCCTGCGCGACGTAGTCGTCCAGCAGTGTGGCCTGCTGCGCAGCAATACGGTCGGCGTCCGGCACGATTACGATCGGGAACGGTGCCAGCTGCCCCGCTTCGATCTCTGTTAATTCGTACGCTACGTGGTTCTCGGCCAGGATCTCCACGATCCCCTCATATTCGCTATCTCCACGACGCACGACACCTACCTGACCGGCGGGCAGGGTGCCGACCAGCCAATGTTCGTTGTTCTTGTGGAACTGAAAGAGCTCTTTCAGCACATTCAGGTTCGTACGATCTTCTTGTCGTTGCAGGGGGCCAATACAGTAGAAGTCGAGCCAGGCGCCGTTGATCAAATGTTGCCACAAGCGTCGCGCGGTTAGATACGGCGAGACAGCCGCGTGCCGGTAGGGAATTTCGATGAAGTGAACGGCCGCGTTGGCTAATTGACGTTCGCCGCAAGTGAGCAAAGTCCATTTTGCTTTGTCCGTATCGTGGTAGGGGCCTTGGCCGAGCGGTCGATTCGATTCTTTGCGGATCACATCTACACCCGACGAGGTGTAGGTGCAAATCGCCAGATCGGGACGCTTGGATTTCAGGAACGAATTGACGCGATGGAACTGCCGGTCGATCATCATCCGAGTGAATTCAACGTACTTGCGATACTCGGGACTCTCCGACTGATGGGCCGGCAGGTCCATAGAGCTGTACTCTTGGAATAACCGTTGACAATTGTCGCATTGGCAAATCCCATGATAGTTGCCGCTGTAATCGCTCCGCTGATAACCAATCATATTGAAAAACACGCCATCCAGCGTGTAACGGTCAATCGCTTCGCCGAGGATCTTGAACATGTACTCCTGCTGGTAGCCACCACTCACGCAGGTGTGCACCTGCCCGTTGTAGTTGACGAGTTCTCCCTTTTCACTCACGTACAGCCAGTCCGGGTGTGCAGCGGCATACTGCTCATTAATCTTGCTGAAATCGAAGCGACCAATCACGCGGATCCCCTCCGCGTGCAGTCGCGGCAAGACGGTACCCACCAGGTCACCTTGCATGAACGTGTTTCGCCAGTGGTACTCCAATTCCGTCGGATAGTTGGCTACGATTCCACCGACATTAAACAACACGACGTCGGCGCCCAATTCCTTCACATCCTGGACGTACCTGTCGATGTCCATGGTCGCATCGATCTCGCGCAAATTGGTCTGCAGCATCCGATGCGGCGACAGCCACCACTTGTTGACCACCGCCTCATCCGCTGGCGACGCAGCGATACCACGTGGCATGGCCATCAAGAGAAAACCAATGAACTCCCAAGCCAAAAAACGCTGTCAACTCATATCGGTCGCTCTCCCATGGCTCGCATGATTGATGTTACTTCTTTCCGCCGCCGTTCACGCCTGTCGGCCGTGAATGGTGGTTCTTAATCCTAAAACTGCCTTCAGCCAATATCGTGAAGATAGAAATGATGTTTGTGGTCATGGTTGTAGCATGTCAGTTGTCGCTCCCACTGGGACAAGCCCAGCGGAAGCGTGCGCAGTAGATGTGTGGTACAAGGAGACCTCGTGCCGGTGGAAAGCACGTTTGTCAACTAACAGCGATCTGGAGGCCGCCCGTCGGTCGAGCGAGATGGGTGAATTTTACCGGCACACAGCCGAGACCGAAACAAGCCGCGGTGCGCTTTGGCCTGGTCGAACTGCCGATCCCCTGGAGGCAACAGGCCTCGGCCGCCAGTCGGTCATCATCTTGTTGTGCAGTTGTCGAACCCCGACCCGAGGTCGGTGGGATGCTTGCGTGTCATTGATCATGAAGACAGAGCGGAATTCGCGACGGATTGCCCCCAAATTGAGCCAACTTCATCCAGGCATGATATTGCACTGAACCGCTCCCCGCTACGATAATAAGCATAGTATCTGCAGACAGCCATTTTCGGCCGGCGAGAAACGCAGCCGGAGCGAATTGGAGAGTCACACTGCGTCGTGCCATCCGACACACGGATCAAGGATCAAAATCTCTCATGAGCAACCTATTGCACTCGACCGGCGGCAAGGTCCCGATCTTGGCGGTTCCGCGGTTTGCCTGGCGGTCCTTGATTGTGGCCTTGCTTTTCGGCATCACGTTCGCCTGCGATGCACGCGCCGAACATTCGTATTACTTGAGCGACACGGTGGCCGACCTCACGATGCACCATCAGCAGCAGTGGGGAGAATTCGGCCGCGATACGGCCGCCGCTGCTCCGGGACGCCCTGGTTCACCGATGCGCATCGGCGAAAAAGTCTATGACAAGGGCCTTGGTCACCACGCCAACGGCGAAATTGTGGTGGAGCTCGGCGGACAATACAACCAGCTACACACCTGGATTGGCGTCCAGTGGCAAGGGGGCGGCAAGGGAAGCGTCATCTTTCAAGTTCAAGTGGACGGAAAAACGGTGTTCGAAAGTCAGCCACTGTCGGACAGCGAACCAGCACTGGAAGTCTCGGTACCGCTCGACGGGGCACAGCAACTGCGCCTCGTCGCGACCGACGCCGGGGACGGGATCGGCTGCGATATGGCAAACTGGGCCGACGCCCGACTGGTGCGTTGCAAGGGACTTCCATTGTTCGGATCCGTCTTCATGACACTCTCCGGTCAGACGGCCCCGCCGGCCAGCAGCAGCTTCTGTGGATTTTCCGTCATCGCGGCCCCGTCGGGACCGCAAGTGGCGGTCATGGCGCCGGCCGCCGCGTTTTCCGTGGCCGTCTGCCAGGGTGAATCCGCGCTTCTGGAGATCCCCTTCCAGGATACTCAGTCACCGATTCAAGTCACGGCGAACGTGTGCGTTTCGCACGGTAGTGGCGCTGACGTCGAGTTGGCCATCGGCGATCAAAGGGTGCGGCGCTTCCTTGCAGCAGGCGAGTCGGCCCAATTGAGCATTACGGGGACCGATCTGGACGGAGCGGCGTCCATCGTCGCCTCAACCTATGGCGCTAACTCCCCGGCATGTGTGAAATGGACTCGCATCCGCTATCAGCTGGAAGACCAATCATCTGACGTTCCGCTGCGGTTTCCGGAAGCTCCGGAAGACCTCCCGCCGCCTGAACTTCCCGAGCTGCGCGGCGGTTTGCAGCAGGAACTGATCGAGTGGGACTGGCGGATGCAAGACGGGATCGGAACGCTTCGCGAGCCGCGCAACTGGGCGGAAGCTGTGGCACGTCTGTTTTCGCGCGGCGACCGATTGCTCTCCGATCTGCAACGCGCATCCGTCCCGCTCGACGACTTGACTCTACAATGGGAGCAGCTGAAGACCGATTGGAAATCGCTCTCCGAGTCGTCTGTGGAGCGGGAAAACGATTGGGAGAACTTATGGCGATGCGTGCACGTCCTGCGCCGGCGATCTGGTATTTGCCAACCCGTTGGCCGATACCGGGCCACTGGTGTTTGCCAAGCGGGTGCCTTCCTGTTTCAGTCACCAGCTGACGCAGTACTACGGCATGTGCGCCCGGCCGGGTGGCGGCGTGTTTGTGCTCGATTCACCGGGCGAATCGATGCAGCTGCCGGCAGCTGACTGAATTGCCGCCGGGTAGCTATCAACACCCCGAAGTTTCCTGGGATGGCGAGCGAGTGCTGTTTTCGTACTGTCAGGTCGACTCGCCACCGGCCAATCGCACGACTCATCTGGAACGACACTATCATTTGTTCGAGATGTTGGCGGACGGCACAAATCTGCGGCAGTTGACTGACGGCCCACAGGATGATTTCTCGCCTCGTTATCTTCCCGATGGAAAACTCCTGTTCCTGTCCACCCGCCGCGGCGGCTATCATCGTTGCGGAGGGGGGCCGTGCCCCGTCTACACGCTGGCGACCGCCAATGCCGACGGATCGGGTGCTCATTCGATTTCGTACCACGAGACCCACGAATGGGATCCGGCGGTATTGAACGATGGCCGCGTCATCTATACGCGTTGGGATTATGTCGATCGGCATGCGGTACATTATCAGCAGCTGTGGGCCTGCCGGCCGGACGGCAGCAACGTCACGGCCTTCTATGGCAACAACACGTTCAATCCGGTCGGTGTCTGGGAGGCTCGCCCGGTCCCCAATTCGCATCAGGTGATGGCCACGGCGGCGGCTCATCACGCCATGACGGCCGGCTCGATTATTCTGCTGGACGTCGCCCAGGGCATCGATGGGCTCGATCCCATCACGCGACTTACACCCGACGCGTTGTTCCCGGAGAGTGAAGCGCCGGTGCAGCACTGGCATGCCACGGCCGGGATTTCTCAGGCGCCGGAGGTCCGCCGAAGAAGCACGACGATGGCCCGGTCATTGCTATCGCACCCCCTACCCGCTGTCGGAAGACTATTTCCTGGCCGCCTACAGTTACGACCCCTTGATTGGTGAACCGGACGCCAATCGGCCCAATATGTTCGGCATCTATCTCGTCGATCGGTTCGGCAACAAGGAACTGCTGTATCGCGACGTCAACATTGGCAGCCTGTGGCCGACACCTTTGCGACCTCGCCGCCGCCCGCCGGTTCTTCCCCCGGTCACGGCGGAGGCGGACAGCGACGAAGGCACTTTCTTTCTCCAGAACGTTTACGACAGTTGGCCTCAGCTGCCTGTGGGAAAAGGAGATACCGTCAAACAGCTGCGCGTTCTGCAGGTGCTGCTGAAGACGACGCCGCACGCCAACACACCCAAGGTAGGGTTGGCCAACGCCTCGCCAGGCAAACAGGTTCTGGGAACGGTGCCGGTCGAGCCCGATGGATCGGCCTACTTCCGTGTACCGGCCAGAATTCCTTTGGCCTTTCAAGCACTGGACGAACACGGCATGGCGATCCAGACCATGCGCAGCCTGACCTATCTGCAGCCGGGCGAGCACACCAGTTGCGTCGGCTGTCACGAACATCGTTCCAGTACGCCGGAATCAAGCCTGTCTGCCCTGGCATTGCAGCGACCGCCGTCAACCATCACGCCCGGCCCCGATGGATCGAAACCGCTCAGCTATCCGTTACTTGTTCAACCGGTGCTGGACCAGCGATGTGTCGAATGTCATCAAGGTCAGGACGCGGATGGCGGCGTCGCCTTGGAGGGTGATCCGCAAGGTTCCTTTACGGTTTCCTACAATACCTTGGCGCCGATGGTGCCGTATTCCGAATGGAAGGGAACGCCGGCGGCGAATCTGGAACCGTTGTCGCGTCCCAACCAGTTCGGCGCTCGAGCCAGCAAGTTGACGCCGCTGCTGCTACAAACTCATGAAGGTGTTACGCTCACTCCCGAAGAACGGGAACGACTCATTACCTGGATGGATGCCAACGCCCTCTTTTATGGCACCTTCGAACCGCAGGACCAGATACGACAACAGCGGGGAGAGCGCATTGAAGGCCCACCGCTGGAATAAGCGTGACGCCCTTGTCAGCCCATGTCAAATACCTTGGCTCCCACACGGCTTTTCGGGATTTTGAATAACGAGATGAGTTTCGGGACGCGTTGACGCAAGTTGCTGGGAGATTTCAACTAGCGCCCATCGTGACCCGGCAAAGGAAGGATTTCTGCGTCCAGCTGTTTAACCGCAATTCCCGGAGCACCAATCGGGAGACCGCTGTGAATTTGCGGAAATCTTCTCTGCCGATTGGTGCGCAGGGATGCGCGCTGAGGGCGGGCAGGCTGAAGGATCCCTGTACGTTCCAACACGCACGTGCTCGTACCGTGGGGTCCGGTGGGGACCGAGCGGCCAAGGGACCCTTGTTTGGCCCGTGCGCATCCCTCCGCCGCGTCCGGTGGCGAGGATGTGTGACATGCGACGATGGATTCCGGACACGACTCCGGGATCGCGGTTAAACGGATCACGTGTCATCAAACCGACCGTATTATGGCACTCGATACCCGTAGAACTTGCGACGCCTAAAGTTCACTCGCCGGAGAACATGTCATGAGCCCTTTCATCCTCGTGCGGGCAATGTTGTCGATACTTGTTGGTGGTCAAGCGATGACTTCAGGTGACGTGATTACAGTGGACCAAGAGGGAAAGCCTTCTGGGTTTACAGACACGATTAAGCGGCTTTCCGAAGCACGTAATCGCATTCGTTCTTATGATGTCACCGTTGGGCCGGCATTGAAGCGACTACTTCTCCTCGTGTCCTCGATTGAACCCGATATACCGAACCTTTCCCTGTGAGATCATGAAGTGCAGTCTGCGGGACTCCTGCGTGCACAGACGCATTGAACGGAAACACTAAAAGGGCAGAAAGGACCAGCGTTGCTGTGCTCAATGCTGAAGGCAATCGACGACGCCGGCATCGCCGAAAACACATTCGTCATGTACAGCACGGACAACGGCCCCCACATGAATTCCTGGCCGGATGCGGCCATGACGCCCTTCCGCAATGAGAAAAACTCCAACTGGGAAGGGGCTTACCGCGTGCCCTGCATGGTCTGCTGGCCGGGCAAGATCAAGCCGGGTCGCGTATCAAACGAGATCATGGGGCATCACGACTGGCTGCCGACGCTCCTGGCCATGGCAGGCGACAAGGAAGTCAAGCAGAAGTTGCTCACCGGCTACAAAGTCGGCGACATCACTTACAAGGTTCATCTGGACGGCTACGACCTTGGCCCGTACCTGACGGGACAGGCGGAAAAAGGTCCGCGAGAATCGTTCATCTATTGCAACGACGACCAACAGGTCACCGGTCTGCGGTTCGACAATTGGAAGCTGGTGTTCATGGAACAGCGGCTCCGAGGGACGATGGGGATCTGGGCTGAACCGTTTGTCACGCTCCGTCTGCCGAAAATGTTCAACCTCCGGACGGACCCGTATGAGCGGGCGGACGTCACGTCGAACACCTATTACGACTGGTTGCTCGACCACGTTTTTCTGATGGTTCCTGCTCAGGACTACATCGGCGACTTTCTGGCAACGTTCAAGGATTACCCGCAACGGCAAAAAGCCGCCAGCTTTAATCTCGACGACGTGCTGAAGAAGCTGCAGGAGAGCGGCGGCAGCAAGTAGCGGGCATCGACTCGCGGCGCTATTAAGGTGTCGCATTTACTTTCAGGCGACACGGTACAATGGGACCCGTCGCCTTTTGAATAAGGCCTGATCGAGAGAAGCCCGGGAGTTTCAACGTGAACAACATCATCAAAGATGGAACTAGACCACGGGCTTCCAGCGGTAGGTGAATCGCAAAAGCTAAAACCTGATGGACCAGCGCAGACAGAACCACGACGCGATTGACGAGCCGCATGGTTCTACGAAGCGGTCACCAACGAAGAAGACGATGAGTGATGGACAACCCGAGTTGGGCTGGCGGACAACGGTCGGATTCGTGCTTTTCATAGCGAGCATCGGTTGGCCTGTGCTGATACCGATCTTGCGGCTGCTGGGCGGTTCGGCAACTGCAACCGCAGCGTTCAGCGGCGTCATGGTTGTCGCGGCAGAGTTGCTGTTGATCGCCGGCGCGGCTGTTGCCGGCAAGGAAGGCTTTGCGTTCATCAAGGCCAAGGTGTTTGGCTTTCTGAGGGCGTGCGGCCCGCCGCGCCAAGTGAGCCGACCTCGCTACACGATCGGACTGGTGATGTTCGCAATCCCCTTAGGAATCAGGAAAAAATAACTTCACCTTGTACCCTCGCCCCTGTGGGGAGAGGGTAGGGTGAGGGGTTAGAGAATCTGGAAGTTATTTTTCCCTGATTCCTTAGTGTTCGGTTGGGCGTCGCCCTACTTTGGGCATCACCTTCCGGGCTTCTCGTCAGGACAGTTGATCTACGCCTTCGTAGGTGACGTGTTGCTATTGATCAGCCTGTTCGTACTTGGCGGCGATTTTTGGGACAAGTTGCACTCGCTGTTTCGGTACAACGCCTACGCGATCTTCCCGGACACACCGGCTCGAGACGGCAGGTCGAAATGATGGTGGATCGGTCGCCGCTCCGCACACAGTAATCCGGCGCCTGGCCGACCTCTTGAAGCGGCCATCACCGCGATCTCTTGCGCTCGGCGGTCACATTCACCGCTTGCAGGTTGTGGCGATTCGAACTGCACGAAGTTGGACAACCCGCCGCAAGAAGGGGGTTCAAGGCTATCTACAGAGGTGTCTCCCGGAAAGAGACACCGCTGCATCTAACGGATTTTGCGTCGCCGCTGCGGGCGATGCAACCTCCATCTCGAAGAAATCGCTTTTCGTGCAGTCGGTGTACCTCACCTCCGCAAGTTGCGCGTACTTACGGTGACGACTGTACGCGATCTCCCGGATTGGAGAATTGAACAGTAGTGAAGACGAACGTCTGCGTATCAGCCGCGGGTGAAGGGTGGCGCGGTGGGTGCCGGCCGAGCGAAGCGAGGCCCCCCTTGCAGCTACCGTGACACCCGAGCACGTCGGCTGCATACGCTTGTTAGGCAGCCGACCGTCTTGCCGTCCTTCGCACTGACCATCCCAAGACTACCTCTGCTGTCCCCAGACTGAGATACATCCAATGGAGCCAGTGGAATCCAGCGAACCAGTAGACCTGGACTGCGATCCACGCAATGAGAAAGGGACCGAGAGCTATGGCCATCTCGCCAGCGCACCGCTGTCGCGCGAAGGACGCGATAGCTCCCGTGAGACCGCCCAAGCCGTTGACAGCGAAGAGAAAGATGCCCGAAATCAAGAAGGTGGCGAAGGGCGTTTCCTCAAGCAGCTCAAGCGGTATTCCAAGACTCTCGCCACTTGGGTCCAACGCTAGCCCCAGACCGCCCGCCACTGCGCCGACGCCGATGAACGCCTGCAGAACTCCCAGCCCATTGAACAGGCTCTTCCTCATCGGGCCAAACGACCAAGCTGACCAGGTCGCCGCCAATCAGCTTTCCATTTGATTCCGACCAGATCGGCGACTCTGGTCCAGCGATTTGTTAGGTGGGACGCAATGACTCCTCCGTGTCGACCACAGGCTTCCGGCCTACCACACAGAACCATCCCCTGTTCCATTCTTCGTGAATCTCCGTGTTCGAGTACCCGGCTTCACACAAAGTGTCACGTAATTCAGGCAGTGTCTGGCAGTTCATCCGCCCGTTGGAGGCGAGTCTCCTATTGCGTGTGTCGTGTTTCCCCCCGAAGTATTCTCCTCCAGCAAGAGCGACCGTCCCACTAGGCTGCAAAACGCGCATAATCTCGCGAAGGTCTTCTGCTAGATCTGACCAAAAATAGTGGGAGTTGACCGCCACAACCAAATCGAAACGTCCGTCGTCGTATGGAAGATGTGATGCATCCGCCTCTCGAAGAAACACTCGTCCCTGCTCTATAAGCCGCCTATTGGTCCGTGCTGCCACACTCAGAGACTGCGGCGAGTAATCAATGCCGTGAAGTTCTGCCTGCGGAGCAAGCTCAGAAAGCCTGAGAAGTGCCCCGCCCCCGCCACATCCAATGTCAAGCAGGGCCCTCGAGTCTTGTACCGATAGTTGCGAGAGTGCCCAATCTGTCATTTGGCCGTGGGCTCTGTTCATTCCCCGCACCAGGAGCCGTCCCGCCCATCCTCTCGGTCGTCTGGCCTGCCTGAGGAGCCAGTCCAGAGGATTCATGGTTGACTATCCATTTATCCCGATCCTCGCCACCTAACTTGGGTATACGAAGTTCCCGCCTATCACCTGTAGGCGGCAAATGTGCCGCCTAACACGGTGGGCGATTCTTGTAAGTTGTATTGTAGCCACCAGTTACCTGTTTGTCACACCGTTCCGTGCGTGATAGGCCGTTTCTGCCTAGCGCACATCGGGACGACGCGACAGTCCGTCCGCCGGGCTGCGAACGCCTCGACCGCCTCGATTCAGGACATGCGTGTAGATCATGGTCGTGCGAACGTCCTTGTGGCCCAGGAGTTCCTGCACGGTGCGGATGTCGTAGCCATCGGCCAAAAGATGCGTGGCGAACGCATGCCGGAACGTGTGGCTCGTCACCCGTTTGGTCAATCCAGCGTTGCGAACGGCTTGCCTGACTGCCTTTTGCACGAGTGATTCATGAACGTGGTGGCGCCCTGCTCGCCGGTCCGCGGATCTATCCAACGATTCTCCTGGGGGAAGACGAACTGCCAGCACCATTCCCGATTGGCGTTCGGATACTTGCGGGCCAGTGGGTGCGGCAGCTCGACACGGCCAGGCACACCTCACGGCCGCGTAAACAGATAGTAAAACTGCTGCCGCATCGCCTCCAGTTGCTTCTCCTGCTCGGCGCTGAACGCGCCTTGAGTGTGGCCGTAGGTGTCCATCCAGGTGGCCAGGCGCCGCAGATCATCGTCACTCAACTCGATTGGAACGTGGATCGGATCAGTACGCAGGTACTGCAGCAATTTGCATTGCCTGGCAGGGTTGTCACCAGGCAACGAAGCGTCTCGCTCGAAGACCAGGTCAGACAGATCGTTATCGGCATAGGTGATCAGTGTCTGCCAGGACTGTGCGTGGCTCAAATCGGTGCGAGCCGCCAGGGGATCCTCGGCACCCGGCTGGTGGCACTGCACGCACTGTCGATCAAGCACCGGTTGCACCAGCATGTCGTAACGCAATGGCCAGGTACCCTCCGGCCCCAGCTGGATCTGGGACGGACCACGCTGCATTGCCAACAGAGTCTGACTGCGGGGCGCCGACTGGCGAGGTTCATGGCAGCCAATACATGACAGCGTCTGGCCCGGTTGGACATACGTCAGGCTGCGCATGGTCTGCAGCGCCATACCGTGTGCATCCAATGCTTGAAAGAAGACGGACAATCCCGACGGGATCTGGAAAAACGCCGAACCGTCGTCCTCTACGGGAACGCTCCCCAAGACAAACTTACCTGTTTCCTCGCGCGATACTCCGAGGCTCGGCAGATTCATATTCGGTTGAACTTTGGGCACCACTCCGACGATTCGCAAGCGTTTCACTTCCCCGCGCTCGATCCCCGGCAGCCCGTGATAAATGTCTTGCAGGACAATGTTCCCGATCTGTTCGCCACTCCAGTCCACAAAGCTGGAAAACACCGGCGGCTTCGGGCGCGCCTTGATCGGCATCGGCGTCATGCTGGAGATGTCTGGATCACGGTGCAACAATTCCAGATTGCCGAATCGATCACACAAGTAGATGCCTTGGGCGTTGATCGGGTTGCGTTCATCTTCATAACGACCGTGCGGGGCCAACATGTGATCGCTCCAGCTGACCAGGTAAAAGTCCTCCGAGAGCGGCCAGGGATTGGCGTAATACGAGCCCACGTTCTGCTCGGTTTCCGGGAAGGG
Source organism: uncultured Planctomycetota bacterium (assembly GCA_963700575.1). GTDB lineage: Bacteria > Planctomycetota > Planctomycetia > Pirellulales > Pirellulaceae > JAJRVM01. The sequence continues at coordinate 244,222 of CAVOYC010000032.1, forward strand.
TACTTCGGGCGTCAGTCGCGTGATGGGTGCTTCCCCTTCATTACCTTTCGCCTGATCTAACAGCACGAGTGATCCGCCGGTGATGGAATGGTGCGCTGCGGCCGTGAACAGGATCTTGTTTGATCCCGGCACCGAGCGCGGCTCGAGTGTCGCCTGCGGACGTTTCGTGAAGTTGCCGTAGACCAGCTGCGCGTTGGTTCCGTCCGGATTGGAAGACCATAGACTGAAAAAATGCCCATTGAACCGGTCGATGTAATCCCAGCGGCAATAGAGCACGCGTCCATCGTTGGCAATCGACGGAGTGTACTCAAATGTTTCAAAAGCCGAAGCTGGCCGGATGTGCTTCCCATCGTGACTGATCGCATGCATCGTGAAAACGGGGACGGGACGATAGTCGTCGCCCCCGCAGCGCACGTAACTGTCGGGCAGGTTCGCGCTTAACGTCTGTTGTGAGTTGGCCTGCGTACACTGCAGGAATTGCCCCTTGCGTGTGGATAGAAACAGAACTTCACCGGTCGGCAAATACCGACCGTCGAAGTCGTCGTATTTGCCGCGGGTCAGCTGGCGCGCATCACCCGTATCCAAATCCAATTCAAACAAATGATAAAACACGCTTTCGGGAACGTTGGCCTTGTCGCGTTTGTTCTTCTCATTGGCGATGCTCGGGTCGTATGTACTGAAGGCGAATAGCACTTTTGTCGCGTCATACGACAGATCGGGCCGCAAAAAATTGCCGGCCGGCCACGATTCAGTCAGGCAGCGAACTTGCGGTTGATCGCTCTTGAATTTCTCCAGTACAAAGACCCCACCGCCTGGTCGGGACCACCAGCCGTAGTACTGGTCCGACAAATGAGGAAACATGGTGGGAGCCCGCTTCACAAACAGGATCTGGTCGAAGTCGAGCAGCGGGTTGGAAAGGGCCAGACTTCGGACAATCTGGCGGACGTCGAAATAAGCCGACCGCCACCGCGCCTCGTCCGTCTCATGCTCCCAGGTGGCAACGTCAGCCTCAATTCTTGCCAGACGCTCGGCCGGCTCATGCGTGCTTACGCTCAGCGATCGAAGAGCATCTGCCAACCGCTGGCCTCGCTGTATGGATTGGCTGACAACACTCGGCCAATCGACCGCCCAGGTGGGTCTTGCATGTTTGACCGACCATTGGCTCACACTACTCTGCGTGGCCGGCTTGTGCAGTGCCATGTTGGATTCATTTCCGACCGCCTGGATTTCTACTTCATCCAAATGAAAATAGACCTTACCAGGCAATTGCAGTCGAACGAATCGTGCTTCCTTGCCGCCCAGCGATACCACCAGCGGTTTCTTGTCGGGATGACCACGAAAACTGCTGCCGTCATTCGCAAAGGCTAACGCATACTGCTTGCCGTCCGGCGAGAGATGCACTTGAATGCCGGCTGCCCGGCCTTCGAAACCGTCGCAGCGGTTGTAGATCTTGATTTGCTGCAGAGCAAGCACGCCCCCCAAGTCCACCTGCCACCAGGGATCCTGCTCCATCTCGGTGTGGAAGCCCCACTTGCCGTTGATCACGCCGTCACAGCCGCCTGCCGCATCGTCGGCCGGCTGTACCTGGGCGCCGGCGGTCGTATCCTGGCCATAGCGCAAGCGGGCTTGCACCAGCCAATCGTTCTGCAGCTGATCGCGCATGATCGTCGCAGCGACAGGCTCGTTCGTTTCCGCGAACAGCAACGAGCCTTGGAGCAACCATACGAACAGGGTAGTCAGCAGCCTGAAGGGACGTCTTGAAACGACATTGATCAACATCCGGTTGCTCCTCTTTCGCTAACCTCCGCCGGGCAGATATATCCGGCGGACCAACCAGAACATTCAATCTTGATTGTACCTGAACGTGACCTGAATAACATCATAGGCGGACGACCGGTCTCGGAGAGCGGACGGCACCGATCAAGGTCACTAATCGACGCTGATCCCCGCCGGGCTGGTCTCAATGGAAATGGGTTTGAAAACTAAGACAACTCGTCGCGTACCAAAATGTCCCTTCTCTACCCTCCCTCACCGCCAAAGGCGGTGAGGGAGGGTAGAGAACCACGGATGGAAGTTTGCCCGTGTTAGTTGCCAAACCTCGATCCACTGGGACCAGCCCAGTGGGGATAACAGCTGCGTTGACGCAGGTCACGCCACTGGTACCGCTACGTGGCTCTATCAAGCCTAGTCACCCACACATACCACGCTGCCATCAGTGAGCGAGGCTAAGACACTGCCGTTGCCATGAACGGACAGGCCGCCTAAACGAGGCTCGGCGGGAAGTACCACTCGCCAGATCTCTTGTCCATCACTCTTGCGATAGGCGGCCACAAAACAGGGCGAGGACGTGTTCATGCCGCGCTGCGTGGCGATAACCGCGTTACTAGCCACCGCCAAAGCAAAGACTTGTCCGCGCATGGCGGGCCACTTGCTGGTAGATCTCAACTGCCTTTCGACCGTACTGAACACGCGTCCGATCAGGTTGTACTGTCCCCATTTCTGCGGCGTATCCCCAGGAATGCTCTTATCCATCTCGATCATTGTATCGAGCGATTCCCGGAGTCGCTGTTCCACGTCGGACGTATTCCATCCCAGCACATCTCCATAGCGAGAAGTCAGCATGACGAACGTGTCGGCATCCCAAGCGGGCGGAATCGCACAGTAACGGACGGGTGTAAACGCGGGACTCAGTTGCTGACCGTCTTCCGCGACGCCACGAAAACTGATCTGGGCGGAAGACACGACCGGGCCCTCGCCACTGTAAAGCAGCCGTCCCCCGTGCATCACAAATCGATCGGCGAAGACCAGCACGTCCTTGCCGGCCGGCTCGGGAGTCTGGGCCATCACCGCATTCCACTGCGGTACGCGATCGGCAGGCACGACCTTGGCCTGGCCTGTCTTCAGGTCAAACGACACCGGCGCCACCACATTGCCCGCCGAGAGCCAGAGGCGGTTCCGGCCGATTGCCAGCGTGCCGAGCGCCGATGCGGCCTGCAGTTCAAAACGATCGTTGATCGGTTTACCCGTGGTACCGTTATGCCAGATCAGATCGCCGGTCCGCGCATCCATGGCAACCACATGAGTGCCATCACGAAACATGATTCCCGCTGCGGCAAACGCGACTCCTTCATGCACCAGCACGCCGCTGTTGACGGGCCACGTCGACGCCAGGTGCCCATACACCATGATCCTTCGCTCGATCGGAGCCACTCGAAATCGCCACAGCATTCTGCCCCGCCGCGCATCCAGACAGTAAACATAGCCGTCGCCAGAGCCAACCAATAGGCGGCCTTCCCATACCGTGGGCGCGGCCAATACGGGCCCGCCGGTTGAATACTGCCACAGGCATCTGCCGGTCTCCACATCGATGCAACTGACCGCTCCGTCCTCGCCGGCCGTGAATACGCAGTCACGGGCCGTCACAGCCTGGGTCTGCACAGCGGGCGAACTCGACGGCTGACTCTGCCACAACAACTTGCCGCGTGGGGGAATGGTTGCCGATGACGACGCCGTCCGCTGGTTGTTGCCGCGATAGACAGGCCAATCCGTCGGCGCAACGGCAACCGCATCCGAATCCTGAAACACCTCACCATGCTGCAAATGATCGACTGGTCAGCTGTCGCGAATGTGCCTCGAAATCGTCTGCGGGCCCCAGCGCCAGGTGGCCCAGCATCGACAAGTTACAGTCGCAGAGCCACGGCCCCACGTAGAGCAAGCCGTTGGCCGGAATCGCTCCGTCGTTGCAGCCTGGCCGAGCCGTTCGTTCGGCAGTGTACGTCCGACTGGCGAAGTCGTACCGCCCGAGCCCCTCGCCTCGGCAATAAAGCGCCTCGGGGCTGCCTGTGAGTCGAGCACATGATCCTTTGGAGAAATTCAAGCTCTCCAAAGTGTCGCCCGTGTCCGGATCAACCTGCTGAACCGCACCATCGCGCTGCACGCCACTAATGAGCAGTTTTCCATTCACAAACAACATGTTCGGATTGTTGTGAAATTTCGGCCTGGTCCACAGGAAATGACCATCTTCGATGGAGAAGCCAAGCACGTTCATGCGCTTCTGTCCCTGCATGAACAGGCCCACTGGCGTGGCCAACAGCATCGCCGATGTGCGAAAACCGGGCGTTCCAACCAGCCCCTGAGCCTCGCGTTCGATCAACGCCAGTTTTTCCTGATCTTCGTTCACCCACAGGATCTCGCCGGAGCCGCGTTTCAAGCACACAAGTTTCCTGCCTGGCACGTAATAGAATACCCTCTCACCGAGAATCCCCATCCCGCGTGAATCAATCCCGGGTTCTTCGTGCCGCCACAATAACCGACGCTGGTCCAGATCGTACGCTAAGAGCGTCTCGCCAAATCCCCACCGTATCTGGTGCTCGCCCCCGGGCGAATAGTTCTTGTCTACCTGAGCCCATCCCCAGCCGCGTCCTGTGCTGTGCACTTGCATCGTTTCCGTCGGCGGTTCGTCTCCGCTCAGCCAGCGCGTACAGGATGTCTCCCACTTTGGCAATCCAGACCAATGTCCCCTTGGCACCCGGAACCTCCAGACGCTCAAGTTGCCGGCCGGTCTCCGGGTCGAGACAGGTAACCGTCGGTCCCTCAATCAGGAAAAAGACTTCCGGCGTGGCAATGAAGGCAGAACGATGCACAAGGTAACCGGCCGGCAGCTTTCGCTGCCACAACACCCTGCCGTTGTAACCGTTACGGGCCACCAGTGTGTTGAGTGTTGGGATCTCCCGATCGTGGTGAGCGATATGCCCCGATGCCACGAACACGCGTCCCGCAGACACGGTGCTGACCACCGGCATGGCATGATAGTAAGGCGCCCCCAGCCACTGCGTCAGGTAGGGAGCCTGAATGGTGGCATCAGTCGAAACCGGATTGTTGTCCGGATCGTGGTACCAATGCGACCAGTCGTCGGCGGTGGACAGTGCAGGCTTGCGAACCAGCTTCCAGTCGTCGTCGGCAGCGACCGATTCGAATCCAAGACGCTCGAGGGCCACAGCCAGTTCTGTCGCATCCCGGATCATCGCCCAGCCGCGCGGTCGGACCGTTCGAGACACCTCGAGAGCCTTGACGCCTGCACCCGCATCGCTGACTACCAGCAAGTCGACAAAGTTGTCCGCGTAGGGAAGAGGATCTTGTGCGAGTCGCTCCACGACAATACGGTTGGTAAGCAGACCTGCCTCACGACAGCGCTCAATCGCAACCGCGACTGACTGTGGATCACCATCAAAAGCGTGAACAAGAAACTCCGTCTCGCGCACTACTTCGAGTGCCAGGGAAGCGTCTCCACAGGCGGGAAACGAGCAAATGCCTCTGGAAACTCCGGTCTGAACCAAGAGCCTGCTGACGCTGCCCTGATCGGCATAAAGCGGGTAGGTTGTTAGTGCGAGTAGTGTCAGTACCGAGTATCGCGCAACAAATGAAACGTTCATGCATCACCTCCGAAGTATGCGCGTTGCAGGTTCGGCACGGCGTGCGAGACCTACGGCCGTGCGGGATCTGCCAAAACTGTCATTCTATCCTTAACCGCTCACCTGTGTCTTTGAGCTTGAAGAACCGTGCGCACTCTTTGGCCCCGGAATTCGGCTGATGAAGCGTCAGCATCAGCTGACCGGCAAACGTACGAAATATCATGCCGTGCCCGCCATCCGCCGCGAACAGTGGCTCCGCCATCTGCGTCCAGGGACCAGCAATTTTGCCCGACTGTGACACGGCCCATCCGACCGCGTAGCGTTGGGTGCCGAAACTGGACCAGATCATCAGCAGTTTGCCGGCCTTGGTGCGATAAAGGAAAGGTCCGTCCGTGACAAAACCGTGCCGCGCCGTCCCCGGTTCTCCGATTCCGCGTACCCATGCCGCATCGGTGGCGTGAAAGAGCGTTTCCGCCGCACCGTCCACATCCGACAAGTCATCTTTCAATCGCACGAGCTCCATGGTTCCGTCAACGATCTGGACCCACTCGTGGCAGAAAATCATCCAGGGTACTCCGTCTTCCACGCACAGTGTCCCGTCTAGCGCCATCCAGTCCGATGGAGTGTGCGATCGGTTATGAAATGGTTGGAACGGACCTTGGGGCGAGTCGGCAACCAGCACTTGCGTACCACGTTTGTTCAGTGTGGGGCGTCCCGGGATTGGCGGCAGCGTTTCTCGCGATGTGAATGTTACGAACAAATAGTACTTGTCGTTGTACCGGTGTACTTCCGGAGCCCACACCATCTGATCACCCCAGAATCCGTCCGGAATGACAAACACGCTTCGAGGACCGTGCCACTGTCGAAGATCCTTGCTCGTATAGACCTCTACACCTTTCTCTGGGCCACGCGTCTCTGGGCCACGCCGGTCCAACCGATTGTCCATCTGGGCGTACATGAAATAGGTCTGCGTCGTCTCGTCGGCCAACACAAATGGATCGCGGATCCGGATTTCCGCTAACTCGCGCGACGCTTCCTGGGATTCGGCTGACGCTTCCGCCGCGGCAATGGCAAATGCTGTCAAACAGGTGGCGCACCACACCTTGCTGGCGATCATCTTTGGCTCTCCAGGGACTTGCTGGTCGCGGATCTTCGTAACGCATTTCATGTCATGTCAGGCGAACGGACCGATTGCAAGCACCACACCCTGGAGTGGGGGAGATGCCGCCGGACCGGCGCACGGGGTCTACTTGCCGCGGGCCACACCCGAAAACATCCATCCTCCTGCCAGGCCACCTACCCCCGTTGAGGCACGAAGTTGATTACAATACTGGCATGGTGGAATCGCGGGCATGCCCTACCACGGTACTGATTCCTGAATCGAACGGGAAAGACATTCATCTTTGGCAGATTCGAGGAGACTGAACATGCGACGCTGCACTCTGCTGGCAATTATTGGTCTGGTCTACTGCTTGCCGCTGACCACGACGGCACAGGAAAAGAAAGTGATCGAGCTTTTCAACGGCAAGGACCTGGCTGGCTGGGAGTACTACCTGGTCGATGAGAACGTGAAGATGGACGACGTTTGGAGCGTCAAGGACGGCGTGCTAGTCTGCAAGGGTGAGCCGATGGGGTACCTGGCGACCAAGCAGGAATTCAAGAATTTCAAACTGGTGGTCGAGTGGCGCTGGGCACCGGTAAGAAACCGGGAAACAGTGGCGTGTTGCTGCGGATCACCGGCAAACCGATGAAGTTGCCCAAATGTGTGGAAGCTCAGTTGGCCAATGGCAGCGCCGGCGACATTTGGGCCTTCCAGGGCTTTCAGGTCAAGGGGGAAGCCGACCGATTCCGCACAGTCAAGAGTGAAGACCTGGGTGATTTCATGGGGTTGAGCAAGAAGATGGGCAACGAGAAGGAGCCCGGCGAGTGGAATGAATATGAAATTACGCTCAACGGAGGGAACCTGACGTTGGAAGTCAACGGCAAGACGGTGAACGAGGGAGCCGGCTGCGACGAAGTCGCCGGAAAGATCGGGCTGCAGTCCGAGGGTGGCGAAATTCATTTCCGAAGCGTGAAGTTGTTGCCGCTGGCCGACTGAATCACCGAAGACTGAACAACAGACGCAGCCACGTTTGCAGGACGCGTCTATATTGCCCAAACCGCACCAATCTGACTCAAGGCGATGTGCGCCTGGAGGTAAACCGATGTCGTGGTATCGACGACTGTGGACAGCGACTCCCGTACGACCAAGGTGGGCAGCGATTGTCGGGGCGGTCCTTTGGGTTTTGCCTCTGGCTGCCGGCACTGCCGATCAATCCATGCGCGAACAAATTGAGGCCGACTGGTTGCTTCAAGCGCGGCGTTGGGCAGCAGCAGCACAAGGAGTGTCCAAGACAGCGGGTGATGCCGCTGGTGCGGTCGACGGTGTGAAAGATGGCAAATACGCGTTCCACACCGGACTGGAGCCGAACCCGTGGTGGCAGGTTGATCTCGGGCAACGTCGCGCCATCGCCCGAATCGTCGTCTTCAATCGGCTCGATTATGCTCCCGGTCTGCACAACGCTGACCATCTCCGAATCTTAACTTCGGACGACGGTCAGAACTGGACTCTGATTCATGAGAACCGGGGAGCACATTTTGGCGGAGTCTCTGGAGCACCGCCGCTGGATGTTCGTCTTTCCAGTAACGCGACCGCGCGCTACGTACGTTTGCAGATTCCCAGCGCAGCTCCCATCTTCTTTCATCTCGACGAAGTTGAGATTTACGGCCCGGATGATCCGGAAAAGAACATCGCTTTGCACGCTCCGGCGGACCAGAGCAGTCTCAGCTCCTGGTCGACCAACAAGATCACGTTGGAGGTGGGTCAGGCACTTCCTTCCTGCACGGCACAGATTGTTCGCCAGGGTCAGTTGCTGGCAACAGATCTCGAATCTCGCGGCGTCGACACGCGGCAGAGCCGGCAGCAATTGAAGGACGTGGCAGACAAGCTGAAGAGCCTCTCCGATAGCACGACGACCGAACAGTTACAGGAGCTCTATTTCTCGGCGCGTTGGATCGTTCGCACAATGGTCTTCCAGAATCCGCTGTTGGATTTTCGCGAGCTGCTGTTCGTCAAGCGTTTCACCCAGGAGACCTATCCGGATGTCTGCCTCAACCATATGCCTTGGGTATCCCGACCCGGTGGCGACATCTGTGTGCTTTCGCTCCACGGCCCCGAGGAACAGGCCAGCCTGCGCGCTTTGCTCCAAGGGAAGATCGGACCAGGCCACGTGCATGGGATTGACCTGGATTGGGACGCCAGACAGATCGTGTTCGGTTATGCCCAGTCCCCCAGCGAACAGCCTGTGGAAGGCTGGCTGGATCGTCGCACGAATTTTGACCTGCGGCGTGAAGTAGAACCGATCCACTTGTTCGAGATCGACATTCAAGGGGGGAATCTGCAACAACTGACCGACGGTGAGTGGAGTGATCTTGATCCAACTTATCTCCCCAACGGCGACGTTGCCTTTGTATCGGAGCGTTGCGGATGCAGCCTGCAATGCAATGAGTTTGACAAGGATGAAACGTCCTGCAACATTTTTGTGATGCGCGGTGACGGAACGAACATTCGCCGTCTCAGCGCTTCCAAGGATGGAGATTACTTGCCCCACTGTCTGGATGATGGATCGATCGGGTACTGCCGGTGGGAATACCAGGAACGCGGCTGGGCCCACATCCAGTCGATCTGGACCGTGCGACCAGACGGAACCGGCGCGGATGCACTCTACAAGCAGCATTTGAACGAGCCCTGGGCACTGGAAGACGTCCGTTCGATCCCCGGCACGGGCACTCGCAAGCTGGTGGCCATCGCCGCCGGACACCACACACTGGCCACTGGCCCGATTGTCATCGTCACACCGACGGTTGGCATGAACGACGAGCGGGCGATGCGCATCGTCACACCGGACGTGCTGCCACCGGAAGGAGGCATGGCCGGAAGTCCGGTGCCTGAAGGGGGCGTGCATGATGGAGGCGGTTTCTACACGACTCCCTGGCCCTTGTCGCCAGAGTACTTCATTGCCTGCTATTCCTATAGCGACAAGCAGAACGATCCTACCGGCTATGGGATCTACCTGGTTGACGTGTTCGGTAACAAGGAATTGCTGTATCGCGATCCGGACATCTCGAGCTTTTATCCGATCCCGGTCACGCCGCGACGGAAACCACTCAGCGTCACCGATATCACCGACCCCCGTCTTGGATACGCCACGTGCGCCGTGGCGAAAGCAGGCCATGGCGTACCGGGTGTCGATCCCGATTTAATTCGCTACATCCGAGTATCCGAGCGTCTCGTCTGGCCCTATGACAACATTTACGGAGGCCAACGTTACCACGAAGTGCCACACACCCAGCAAGTCCAACCGAACTGGACGCCCGTACGCGTGCTGGGTGAAGTACCCGTCCATCAGGATGGCAGCGCCTACTTTCGAATTCCGGCCGACACACCGGTCTATTTCCAGTTGTTGGATGAGAATCACATGGAGTTACGCCGGATGCGGTCGTTTATCAGCTTCCAGCCCGGTGAACAGCGCATGTGCGTCGGATGCCATGAAACGCGCGGCGAGGCACCGGTTTCCCAACCGTTTCCGCTCGCCTTGACGCAACCTCCATCGGTCCCGACCCCACCGCCCTGGGGAGAGCAGCCGATCAGTTTTCTGCGCGATATCCAGCCGATTTTCGACCGGCACTGTACGGAGTGCCACAGCGGAATGAAACCGGCAGCCGATCTCGATTTTGGTGGCGGGCTGACCGCCCAAGGCGCGATTCCGGCCTTTGGTGCCAATCGAGCCTACGAGACAATTCGGCTGGGTGAACTCGTGTCGCGCAGTAACATTCACGACGATGCTCGCATTACTCAGCCGCTGGAATTTGGCTCCCACCGCAGCAGGCTTGTGCAAGTATTGTGGGATGGCGCGTGTGGAAAACGTGTCTCGTTGAATGAAGACGAGAAGATAAGACTTGTAACATGGATCGACGCCAACGCTCCGTATCACGACAGATTCATCAACAAGAGGCAAGCGGTAGCGGCGTACGATCTTCCCGCCGACGTCGAGTTGCTCGGAAAAATTGAAGCCATCCACAAACGGCGATGCCAGGACTGCCATGATCCGACGGAGGTCACGCGCCCCGACTGGATCAATCTCTATGCGCCGCAAGAAAGCCTGTTTCTCGCGGCTCCACTAGCGTCCGAGGCGGGAGGCTTACAGAAGTGCCGCCGTGCCGTCTATGCGGGCACATCCGATCCCGATTACCGGGCCGTGCGTGAATTGCTCGAACAGGCTGTAACGCGCGCTTGGGCGTACCCCCGCCGTGATCTTCAGGCACTCGCTGCGCCGCAGTGACAGATGGAAAACACCGTTTGTTCTACTCGAGTCCGGAACTCGCTTAGAACCTGACGCTCGTTCGTTGTGGCCGCAGGCCACGTCAGGAGTGTGGGGGTGAGAAGGACGGGGATGTTCGCCGGGGCGACCAGCGCGCAGCCCTCCGGAGGCTGCGGAAAAAGTAGGTCCCGGCTGCCGGACGGGACCTCGAAGCGGCAAATCAGCTGCCACTTCCTCCCCGTCGCGATCGCCGACAACCGTTGCCAGGTCCCGCTCGGCAAGCGGGACCTACTTTATGGCGAATCATGCTAGTATGTTAGCCGCTTCCTCCGGGCGAGCGGTGATACGAACTCGCGCAGATCACTCAGTGGAGCTCACACGATGCGGATCAGGCTCATCCAGCTCATGCCACTCGTTATCCTTCTTCTCTCGCTCCACAGCCAATCGCTGGCCGCGGCGGATCGTCCCAACGTGGTGTTGGTCATGACGGACGATCAGGGCATCGGCGATTTTGGCCTTCTGGGTAACGACGTGATGGAAACACCCAACATCGACGCCATGGCACGGCGCAGCGCCACGATGTCGACTTTTTACGTCAGTCCCGTCTGCTCACCCACACGAGCGTGTCTGATGACCGGTCGATACAACTACCGCACGCGTTGCATTGACACTTGGCTCGGCCGCTCCATGATGGACACCAACGAGACCACCGTGGCAGAAGTTTTATCCGCGGCTGGATATGCAACGGGCATCTTCGGTAAATGGCATCTCGGCGACTGTTATCCGATGCGCCCGAATGACCAAGGGTTTGAGGAAGCACTGGTACACCGCGGCGGTGGGCTGGCCCAACCATCCGAGCCCCGCGCCAACCAGAACCGTTATACGAATCCCATCCTGCTGCACAACGGTCGGCAGGTACAGACAGAAGGTTTCTGCACCGATGTCTATTTCGAAGCGGCGCTGCAGTTCATGGAAGCATCTCACCTAGAACAACGCAAATTCTTCGTTTATCTTCCCACCAATGCCCCGCACGGTCCGTTCCATGACGTTCCCGAAACACTACGGCAGCACTACGTGGAGAAGCAACAGCAGCTTGCCCAGCTGATAGTCGGCAAGCGTCAGGGACTGCGACTCGACGAGGAAGTCGACCGCCTGGCCCGCATTGCCGCCATGATCACCAACGTGGATGAAAACGTGGGTCGGCTTTTTGAAAAGTTAGAATCGCTGCATATCACCGAGAACACGCTGGTTATCTTCCTGGTTGACAATGGCCCCAATACGCGACGTTATGTGGGCGATCGGCGAGGCATGAAGAGCGAAGTGCATGACGGTGGGATTCGATCGCCGCTGTGGCTGCACTGGCCCGCTCGTCTCGAGGCAGGTTATTCGCGAAACGAACTCTCGGCACACATTGACCTGATGCCCACGATCCTCGATGCCTGCGGCGTGAAGCCGCCACAAGATCTCCACTTGGACGGCCGCAGCCTCCTGCCGCTGCTGGAAGGCAAAGAGATCGATTGGCCGAACCGAACCCTCGTCCTGCAATCGCATCGCGGCGACGCCCCTGTACGATATCACAACTTCATGATCCGGGACTCACGATGGAAACTGCTGCACCCCAGCGGATTTGGTCGCGAACAATTCGCGGGCGCACCGAAATTCGAGCTGTACGACATGGCCACTGACCCCGCCGAATCAACGAATCTCGTCACCGTCAGGCCCGACATCGCACAACGCTTACAGACCGCCTACGACAACTGGTTCGATGACGTATCATCCACGCGAAAGGACAACTACGCCCCCCCGCGGATCTGGATCGGTGCGCCTCAGGAAACAGAAACGGTGCTCACGCGACAGGATTGGCGTGGCGGGACCTGGGCGCCCGATTCCATCGGCTACTGGGAACTGCACGTCGCGGCGCCCGGCCAGTACGATATTCGACTGGAGTTCGATCCACGGGCAACGCCGGGAGAAGCTGAGTTGGTGGTTTTCGGCCGCGGCACACAGACGGCACTCGCTTCGAATGTGGACGGCTGCGACTTCTCTGGCGTCGAACTGCCGGCAGGAGACACCCAACTGCACGCCGTGCTGTCACACGGCGGCAAGCAACACGGGGTGTATCAGGTCGTGGTCAAGAAGAAAAAATGAACTGCGGACCTTCTGCTGTCGCCGTGTCACTTGTTCCGAACCAGGTGCAGGATGGCCGGTGCCTGACCTGGGGGCGTGGAAACGCTGCGTCCGCGCCATTCATGCAACTGCGTCCACAGGGGATCACCTTGTATGAGCACCCTTTACTCGTTCGGCTCAGGATCTGGTTCGCTGGCCGGTCCACGTGGGCCCTCGAATCCGCCGCGACCCTCTCCTCTCGGACCGAAACCTCTCGGGCCGGGCCCCATAGCTCTGGGGCCCCTCGCGTCGGGCGGGCCTTGCAGGTCATGGGGCGGACCATCAAACCCCGGGCGAAACCCCGGACGATCCCATTCCCGGACCGCGCGGTGGACCTGGGTGGTCGCCGCGCTGATCTCTGCCCTGAGGCTGGGCGTTGGCCCAAGGCGGACCAGAGACCGATCCGAAGGGACCGCGCCGGCCGCTTTTCGAATTTTCCCAGGGGCCGGCCGGACCTCTGTCACCGCGCGAACCGGCGCCGCGTCCGGCTTGAGGGCCACGGTTCATGCCGCTGCCGAGCGAATCCATCCACGGCGGTCCGCCGCCGGGACGATGCGCTGGCCCGCGTTGAGCTCCAGATGGAAAATCCCAGGGAGCGTGACGACGCAGTTGATGGCTCAGCGCGGGAGGTTGTTGCCCTGGCATCCCCCAACGGCCCATCGCGGGTGGTCCGGTAGGTGCGCTCCGCATCGGTCGCTGCCAGACCCGGCCGCGTGACATAGACCATCCCGCTCGACCGTACCGACTGGGACCCCATCGACCCATCGCGCTACGCTGTGGTCCTCGACTTCGCTGCGCCCATGCCCGTCGAGCGTTTGCGCTGTGCCACGCGTAGGGTCCTCTCCCGGCGCGAAAGCCACGACCGGCCCATTGTCGATCGTCGCTTCGCAAAAATGGCGGTGGCCCGAATCCCGCGTGTGGCGGGTAGTAAGAGGGCGCTGAAAGAGGGTGGCCCCCACGCGTGAGGACCGGCCCAGGGAGGGAGGCCGCGTCTGCCGGACCGCTCGCCGCGGGTGGCCGAGCCTCGTCGAGGACTCTGTGCTTCACCTCGGCCCGGGCGTTTCCCCACCGCAAGGCTTTTCCGCTCCGCGTCGCGGTCTCTCGTCCGAGGCGCCTTGGCCTCGTCTTTTCCAGCGGGGCCCTGACCCTCGTTGGTGCCAGATCGTTCAGCCCGCGGGCCTTCGCCAAACCCGCGACCGCCGCCGCCCGCATCAGGGGGAGCTGGACGGGTGGGACGGTCCTCGTCTCTCGCTGAGTCTTCGTCCGACGACGGGCGTGCCCTGCCGCGGCGTCCAAAACTTTCGGGACCTCCTCGGCCGAGGCGTCCGAGTTCCTCTTTCGTAATCACTCCGTCATCGTCGGCATCGGCACGAGCCAGTCAACTCCAGAATGACTCCGGCACTTCGTCCTTGGTCAATGTGCCGTCTTTGTTTTGGTCGAGCCGCTCAAGCATCTGTTCGGGGCTCGGAGGTCCACCACCAGGTCCCCCGCGAAATCCAAAGGGGGGCTGGGCAATAGCCGAATTGGCTGCCAGTAGCCACGCAGTCGCAGCCACACTTGCCGCCACGGCCATGAATCGCGCCGTTTTCATCATGCTTCTCCTATTGTGAGGGGGAGTATTGTCTGACATCTGTTTGCGTGTTCGGAGTTTCCAGGGCACCGGGAGCACGCCACGAACGGTCAGTAACGCCAGGCGAGGATCCGGCTAATAGGGGTACCGAAAAACGGTCGCCTTTGTCCACGGCTCGCAGGAAAAAAGCCCAGCCATCGCGCTGGCGGCACCTTGGTCACCCCGGAGGGGTTTAATGAGTTGGTGAGAAACCGGGTATTTAAAGCGCGGAGGTTACTTCGCGACAGGTGATCGATGAGTACCGTACCGGAGTTATTTTCCACGCAGCCGATGTGCGGCAACGAATTCGCCCTTTTGCGACGGGGCGATCACGATGCGCTGGCACAACTGTTCTCGAAATACCGTGATCGCCTGGAACGGATGGTCGGATTTCGACTCGATCCGCGTTTGCTGGGTCGTGTTGATCCGGCCGACGTGGTGCAGGAAGCGTACATTGAGGTAGCGCGGCGGGTGGATGACTTCCTGAAAGATCCCACCGTCTCTCTGTTCGTGTGGCTACGGCAAATCACCTGGCAGACGCTGCTTAACGTCCACCGGCGACATTTGGGGCAGAAAAGAAATGCCGCTCAGGAAGTCTCACTCCAAGTGTCTTTGCAGGGTGGCCAACACGGTCCAACTTCAGCCTTTCCGCTCGCGCAGCAGCTGGCGGGAAGTCTCACTTCGCCCAGTCAGGCGGCGATTCGTAACGAGCGGATGACACTGTTACGGAAAGCCATCGCAGGCATGGACCGGATGGATCGAGAGATCCTGGCGTTGCGTCACTTCGAGCAACTTGACAACGGCGAGGTCGCTGAAATCCTGGGGATCAGAAAGACTGCTGCCAGCAATCGTTACGTCCGCGCGTTGAGGCGATTGCGAGGATGCCTGGACGCGACGTCGGGGTGGAATGAAAGCGATCTGTCGTAACCTGGATTGCCCCATGTTGGCAGCGGCCAGGCTGGCGTCCAGCACTAGTGTCTTGTCAGGCTTAATAATTAGCGTTGGGCCGAGACACATGTACGACACCGCGTCCTCGCGGTGTCGCTCCGGAAAGGCAGCCCATTTCGACACCGCGTGGACGCGAGGTCGGTGGCGAGCCGTTGTGGAGGGGGCCCGGACACCGAATCCGTTGCACGGCCCCGGGGCGTGCCCTAAACTAAGGAATCAGGGAAAAATAACTTCACCTTGTACCCTCGCCCCTGTGGGGAGAGGGTAGGGTGAGGGGTTAGAGAATCTGGAAGTTATTTTTCCCTGATTCCTAAGTGATGCTCCTGTGCCTGTCCGGGTCTTAATTGTGTAGGGAAAACAGAGCTCGGCGCTTTAGAACCGAGAGTCAACGGGCACGGGGCATTGGCGTGGGCCGTGAGGGCGCCGAGCTGTCGCGCGGGTGAGACGGTATTGGACAGCTTCAGGGCGTGCCACTGTTCACATCTCCGATACGATGCCTGACGCCTCGACGGCGTCAGTGACGCTATAAGCAGTCGCGATGGCTGCATCCTCAACAGGTCGCGATGGCCTGGTCTTGGGCGACGCGCAGCAGTTTCCACCGCGCGTCGCTGTCTCTCACTTGCCTGGGAGACAGATCATTCCGCTCCCTCTCCCCGATTAGGACACACCGATGCGTGACAGACGTCATTTGCGTGCGTTTACCTTGATTGAACTGCTGGTCGTGATTGCCATTATCGGCATCCTGGTCGCCATGCTGTTGCCTGCCGTTCAGGCAGCTCGAGAGGCCGGGCGCCGCATGAGTTGCTCGAACAACCTGCGGCAACTTGGCTTGGGGATGCACCTGTATCACGACTCCTGCAAGAGCTTCCCACCCGGATTCATGGCGGTCAATCACTTGGGAGCGGTGAAAGGTGGCTGGGCGTGGGGTGTGTTCCTCATGCCTTTCCTGGAGCAATGTCCGCTGCAGGAGAGGTTGAGCCCGTCGAAGTACACGCTTTCGGAGGTTATCACCGACCCGGAACTGTTGGAGATGCTGCAAACGCATTTGACCCTCTTTCATTGCCCTTCTTCTCCGATCGAGCCGTTGCGCAAGTTTCAGGGCGGCGGACAGATGGTGAGCACCAGCAATTACACGTGCTGCCGAGGGTTCTTCAGTTACCGTGGTGGTACCCATCTTCTGAAACCCAACGATGGGGTGCTGTACGCGGTAAGCAACACCAGGATGAGAGACATTACAGATGGGACTGCGAACACGATCGCATTGGGTGAGCGTACAGTGCTTACCGCCCACGCCAACGACCCGTCCAAGTGGCCTTCCTGGTGCGGCCCGGGAGGGTTGGGGATCGGTAGTACCGTCAGCTCTTGCGTCTCGGTTCCGATCAATCATCCCACGAACATGCATGCCTTCAGCAGCGATCATCCCAATGGATCGCTGTTCTGTTTTTGCGACGGATCGGTGCATTTCATTTCCGAGTCGATTGACTTTCGCACGGGAGGCGTTGACTCGGGGGATGCCGGCGATCACGCTCAGTTGTGGCAGGCGGCCTCACAGGGGCAGATCGGCCTCTATCAGCTGCTGGGCGTAATCGATGACCATCAAGTAACAATCCTCGATTTCTGAGTAGCGCACAACGTAACTCGCTTTCCAGATCCGAGTGCCAGCGGGCGGAAGATTCATGCGTGATATGTGAGGTTCTGCCGCCAGAACAGAGATGGACAGACGGGAATTGGCGGGAACGAAAGAAGGCTCAAGGTGTCCGAGGAAGTTTGACAGGCGGCACCGTGTTAGCGGTGCTCGGTCGTGTTACCCGTTACTGACTGACGGTTTGCGTCCCACCACAATCAAGGAAATGCCCGGCGTGGGCAACAGGTGCTCGAGCAGCTTGACGAGCCCTAGCAGACGGTCAAACCAGATCATCTGAGATGGGTTCAATCGGCGCGCGCACGCAAGAGGCAGCCCGAGAAAAACCAGCCTAATCCGCCGAGTTTATTGAACTGCGCAGCGTATGCCACTTCGAACCCCACGCTGCGCATCTTCTCGGACAGGTCGTCCTTGGTGTAGCGGCGATAGTGTCCCAAGGCAGCGTCGATTGGCGAATACAGGCCCTTACAGGCGGGAACGATCAGGATGGCGTGTCCGCCCCTGGGAAGAAGGCGAAAGAAACTCTCGAGCACGACGACGTCCTGCTCGATATGCTCCAGCACGTTCGAACTCAAAATGGTATCGAGCTGTTCGTTCTGCAGCGACTCCAGGGCGAGCGGGTCAGTCAGGTCGGCCTGCAGAACTCTTACGTGTGGGCAGTAACCGAATCGTTGGCGTAGACGGGCGATGTAAAGCGGTTCGTAGTCGGCCAGCACCAAACGCTCGCGTTCCAGCAGCAACTGACTGAGGTTGCCTACGCCGGCACCGGCCTCCAGCAAGCGGCGGCCGAGAAACGGTGCCACCTTGTCGAGCGTCCAGCGGTTGTACTTCTTGGCATTGGCCACGGAAGTCAATGTGTAGAAACCGTCGTGGTGCGTGAAACGCCGATTCCAGAGGCCGCTGCGCAGTATCTCCACCAGAATCTTAAAGCTGTCATGGAAGCGGATTTTCTTCCCTTGCTCTCGGGTGCGACCTGCATAGTTCACGGGCACTTCGTACAGTGGGCCACCCCACTGAGACAAGCGGGCGGTGAGTTCGGCCTCGAAGGCGAATCCGCTGGATTGCAGTCGCAAATTTCGCAGTGTGTCGGCGCGGATGGCCTTGTACCCGCTGCCCATATCGGTGAGGTTGATATCGTTGACGGCATTGGCCATCAACGTCAGAAGTTTCGACGCCACGCTGTGCCAGAACAGCATGACCCGGCGGCGGTCGCCGGCAAAGCGAGACCCGAAGACGGCGTCCGGTTCTCCCTCCCGAAAAGGCGTGAGAAGGGACTCAAAATCGTGGGGGTCGTACTCCAGATCCGCGTCTTGCACGATGGCAACATCTCCCGTCATACGAGCAATGGCAGTCCGGATCGCGGCACCCTTACCTCGATTCTTGTCGTGATGCAGCGCGATGATGCGTGGATCTTGGCTCGCCAGATTCTCGAGAATCTGTGCGGATCCGTCGGTCGATCCATCGTCCACGGCAATGATCTCGATGGCCAAGTCGAGTGGCACGTCCAGGACTCTGGCAATAATGGCCGGCAGCGTGTGTCGTTCGTTGTAGACCGGTATCAACACCGACAACTTGTGGAATTCAGCCGCGGGGCGGTAGCCCAAAAAGACATTGGGGGTGATGCCCAGGGCGTCGCCAGTGCTGTCAGTCTCTGGGTGCCACATACTGCCGCTCCAATATGACTTCCGTAGACGTTATTCGTCCCGCACAAACGAAAATCGTAAAACGCGGCAGGCCATTTTCACGCGACGTGTGCGTTTGGACCAGATGAAAACCGGTCTGCTCCCACTGCGCAGGCGGTGCTCGTCGGCAGGCACATCGCCACTGCCAGGGGTCCAGAACACGGCCGTGCGGAGATCGAGCGATTTCGCGGCTGGCGACGTGGTCGCCGCCAGAGGATCGCGCCGATCAAATCCGTACATCGACAAGCCGAGTGTGCGATAGATCCGCCGATTGCAGATATTGGCACGGCAGTCACCGTCGATGTTGTCACTGTAAGGATCCAGCATAAGCGGCATTCGCCGGGGACCGCCGAATTGATCCTCCAGGTAGCGCGCCACGCGCCGCAAATCGGGAGCATCACGCAGCAGACCTCCGCCACGCAGTAACAGCAGTTCGAGTCCCACACAGGCCAGCACCATGCCGGTCCACCAGATGGCTCTTTGCCCCGGGCCGCGACTTCCCAGGCGATGCATCCAGACGCGATGAATCCAGGCGAAGACGGTCAGCAGGCCCGCTGCCGAAAACACGCACATGGCCGCATATGCCGGCATCATGTATCGAGCAGAAACAATCAGTCCCGCCAAGGGCAACGTCATCAGAATCGCGGCAAAGACCGCCGGCCAGCGAGTCTCCGTGGCCGCGATAGTACGCCGCCGCAGCACCGACACCGCGCCCAGCGCTGCCAGTGCCGCCAAGGGAAGCGGCAGCACCACATGACGCCGCCCCAACTCAAACAGCCACGACGGAAGATTCAGAACGAACTTGATGATCGTTTTTCCGAGGTTCTGGCGTATCATGCTCGGCGCCGAATAGCCGTATCGCGCTGGGTGGCCGAAATGCGCAATCCCACTTTGGACCCGATCAGCTTCGGATCGATCGCCCGGCTTCTGCCAGGCCGGTGGCGTGCCGTCCAGGAACGCCCAACACGTATAGTCTTTGGACACCAGGGCGAACTGGCCGGATTCGAAGTGGCGAAACAACATCACCGCCAATCCGCCACCAACCAGAGCAGCGAGCATGATCGAAGCGGCCACCGAAGCACGCAGCGGTGGGAATGTGCCGTGCAACAAACGGTACCCAGCATAGACTACCACCAGGTAGAGCGGCAGAAACACGAGATACTCACCACGAAACATCGAAATAGACGCTGCCAACACGATCAGCCAGAGCCAAGACCGCCTGGTGCAGGGCCGATCGATCGTCTTGTGCCAGATGCCCGTAGCGCCGAAGAAGGCGGCGGCGGCAAACAGGACAGGATAATTGTCGAAGCCCACATAGCTGTTGTTGCAGGGTACGAAGACGAACAGGACCAGGCTCGTAACTTCCACGTCGCGGCTGGGACGCAGCGACCGCAGCCAGCACCAAAAACCCGTTGCGAGGACAAGGTGCGCGATCAGCAGCACGAACGGGATCAGGTCTGTTGGTGGAAGCCCCACGAAACTCGTAACCGAAGCAAGCAGAAGCACCGGTCCAGGCGGCACGTCGATGAACGTCGCTCCAAAGCCGTACTGGATCCAATCTTTCGCCAGCACCGCCATCTTGGGATTCATCCCTGTCAGCGACGTCCCCAGCAGGCTCAAGTGAACCGATCGCACTAGCAAGACCATACCCAGTAAGACCGGCAGCTCCAGCCGCGGCGTCCAGCGAGACGTATCCGCATCATTGATTTCTGGCATGCTTTCAAGACGGCGTGCAGGCCGCATTCTCTTTCCACGAAAAATCGGACAATGAGATCTCTCGCGCATGCCCACAAGCCCGTAAGATGTGGATCGACGCCTGGCACGTACGAGGTCGCCGACCCATCCTGGCAACAAGCTTCAGGTTTGTCAAGTTTTCGCGGCTTTACCGGCCACCTGGATCGCGTGATTGACAGGCTTAGTTTTGAGCCTTCGCCTGCCACTTCTCCAATTGGCTGGCGAGCTGGTCGGGGCGCGCGACACCGGTCGTGCCAATCTGCTGTATGGTGATCGATGCCACAAGACTTCCCACCAAAGCCGCCGCCGGCAGCTCGGCACCGGCACACAAAGCCAGCACGGCACCAGCCGACGCGCTGTCTCCGGCCCCCGTCGGATCGATCTCTCCCTGCACCGGAACACCGGGCACCCTTGTCCACTCTGGATCGCTAACCAACATTCCGGCGGCGCCACAGGTGATCACGAGGGGCGACTGATTCTGATCGCGCAATTGCCGGGCGGCTGCCAGCAGCCGATCCTGGTCGACGTGCTCACCCGGCAAAGGATTGCTGTTGCCGACCGCTTCAAACTGATTGGGCTTCATGATCACGTGCGAAAACTCACGAATTCGACGGCGGCTATCGGCCCAGAAGACAACGTCGCGCATCTGCCGCGCCAGGACCGAAATTGCTTCGCGCACGCGCCGCGTAACGACTCCACAATTGGGCTCTTCCACCTGATCCAGAACAATCACCGCGTCGATCTGGTCAAGCATATTCTGGAGTGACTGAACCACCATCTCTTCGACTTCGGCGGCGGTGTGGGAACGGTTCTTGGTGTCGTAACGCGAGTGCTCAGCTGCCAGACCCGACACACGTGTGTCCCGAGGCTTCAGATAAGTCGGCGTACGACGCCCAGGTACTTTGTGCAAGTGATCTGTCGAACAGTTCAGGCGTGACAGTTCTTTCCGCAGGTCATACGATTCGCCATCGTCTCCGGTATATCCAATCGCGTGCAATTGGCCGGCACCGAGGGCGGCGAGATTGCAGACGATGGTCCCCGCCGCTCCCGGACTGCACCGCACATCGACGACCTGGTGCGCCGCCAATCCGGTCTCGACACTCACTTCGGCCAATTCTGGATCGACGTCGAGGTACTTATCAAGAAAAAAATCTCCCACCACGGCAATACGGCACCGGCAAAACCGCGTCACCAGACTCGCCAATTCCTCCCTCGTCAGCCGCACCGTTTTCATCAACTCATCCCTGGGGCACTGCTGCCCGATTCAAGCAATTGCGTAAGCGTCAACAGAAAATCTCGGTTGTCCGAGCGGAGGTACCGCATGGTGCCCCCCATGCGACTGAACGACTTGTTATATCGCAGGTAATAGGCAGGATTGTCTTCAGGAGGCTCACCCTGGTTCCAATCCCAATTCGATTCCGCCAAATCGCAAATCAACAGGTAGTGGTGATCGATATGCTCACCACGCTGGATCGCCAGGTTCTGGGCCATCGACAGCGACTTCTCGAATATCATTGGACTCATCACCGCCGAGCCAATGGAGATGTAAACACCTCCTTCCAGCTGACGGACACTCTCGGCAAACACCAGGAAATCACGTTGCGCCATGCGCCCCAAGCTGGCACAGTGATTCATGGGATGGTTGTAGATGATATCGTGGCCGATCATGGGATGCCCTGTGAAGGGAACACCCGCGCGATAAGCACCAGCCTGGACACTGTATTCTTTCCAGCGATGCGGTACCGCAAGCCAGCCCTCATCGAGATCGAATCGTCGCACGATGGCCAGTAGATCAGCCGCCGCGGCGGCTTGCTCGGGATCCCGTGACAAACCGACGGTGATTTCTTTGGCCAGCTGATCCGGCGACGGAATCGTCACACCTTCGTTGTCGATCAGCGCCCCGACCGATTCACCATAACCAAGCCCTTCATATGCCCCGACGTTCAGCGCCAAGTTGATCAGAAATCCTGTCTCCTGCCAGTTTCCGAAACGCCCCAACCGGACCATCTGTTCGACGTTCTCGCAGCTCTTTCCCTGGTAGGCGAATTCCCAATCGTGAATGATTCCGGCACCGTTGGTCGCCAAATGCGTGACCCAGCCGCCGTCAACCAATTGCAGAAATACGGGGGCCAGTCCGTTCTTGATCGCATGTGCTCCGAAAGTCATCATCACCGGCCGCCGGGCCAGCCGAGCGGTTCTGATGCGAGCCGCGACCTCCGCAATGATGGCATTCGCCTCACGCGACAGTGTGCGCGGCGGGGCGTCTGGAGGGACGTGATCATCCTCGATCGACTTCTTGTTCTCGCGGGCCGTCAGCGGCTGCATCTTGACCTTGAATCGATCAAACTCATCGTATGGCATTGTCTCCACCCTCTCTTCGTCGCAGAACGACTTTCGCCCCTTCACACGCACTTGGTGGCCGGTCCGCTGCGAGCTTAGTTGTACAGCGCGATTTTGCAGCGATGGATGTGCGTAACTCGTGTCTCTGTAACAGTCCCTCGCCACCGGGCTTGTCCCGGTGGTTCTACGTTTGGTGACTACTCTGGCAGCCGAAAATCGAACCTTCCTGCCGGCCCTCGCCGCCGGAGGCGGCGAGGGCCGGCAGGAAGAAAACTCATGCGTGGCCAAGATCGACGGTAGTTGTCAAACGCTCTACCACCGGGACCAGCCCGGTGGCGAGAAAGCCACTGCGAATAAGCCCTGAAGATGATCTCAAAAGTGAGAGTGGCGCTGTCCAATTAGGGTCGGCGAAACAATAACTGGCAGACCTTTTCTTGCCCCTCACCTTTATCCACTCCCCCGCTATTCGCTGCGCGGCGGGGGAGAAGAGGCCATACGACAGTGATTGCTTCGTCGATCCTTAATCGTCCAAGTCTTCGCTCCCATGGCTTTCCCGGCCTGTATCATAACCGGTCCCGGCGCGGTCGGGGACCAGTCGATTGGCGGACAGTCCGTTTCAGTTGCCGAAACCCGACTTGTGCGACGTGCCTCGATGGTGCGAAACGACCACAAGTTGACTTTGCACCGCAGGGGTGATTTTGATTTGCGTCTGAGCCAAACGCGAGCTACTTGTTTTAATAGCACATCACTCTGATTTCTTGGATCCCAATTTCCTGGATTGCGGGCAGGCCGTCCTGGTTGGGCGTCTGTGCGTGCCGTGGGTCGCATGCTTGTGTCGATCTCGGGCTTTGAGGCAGAACGCACAGTCGCACAAGGACCGGAGCGACTAACCTTGCTTTCCTGTGGCCGTGGCACGGGTCCGTTCTTGCGACGGAGTCCGGTCGGGGCCCACTGCACGATTCTCGCGATTCGAGAAATCGACTGGTATGGTGTTCAAGGTTGTCGGCTAACAGGAGTACGATCGTGAACTCGAAAACTCAGACACAGGACCAGCAAGTTGACTTTCTCCTGCAGTGCGCTCGTCAATTACGAGCAACGATGGACGAAGTGTGTCGATGCCGGGAATGCCGCAGCCGATGTTCAGCGCTCAGCAGCATCTGCGAAACTTGCGGAAAGAAAGACCCTGTAACGTTACCTTTCAAGTGGGCGTTAGCTGCCGGTATCGGATGTGTCACTTTGTTGGTAATCGGCGTCTGGATAATCTGAGTTCCCCGAACGAGATGAATCGAGATCGACGTGCCACGAGCCGCCGGGCTGTTTCCAGCAGCCGGCGGCTCGCTTCGGTTCTTGCGGCCCATTTACCTCGGTCCCTCTTGGTGCCATTGGCACTTTCATGTTGCCGCACGCCTGGCCCGGCTTATTCACAGAACTCGCAGGGTGCGTCGAGCAAGCCGTGCTGCTGGTGGGTCTGCGCTCGCTCGTTTTCTGTGCACCGACACGAACTGTTGCTGGGGAGCTGATCGACTTGTGAAGACCCACCACCACGTTGCGCGAGCTTGACCCAGCCTACGTAAATCATCCGGGCTGTGGCGACACGCCGCATCACGTCGTTGTGATGGGGACGTTGGCCGCCGAAGTTGGCCGCCGAAGAGAATATTCACTGGCCGAGAGATGTGGACGTGGATCGAAAACTTGTCACAATAGGTACAGGTCAGATGGCAATGGACAACAAGTCCTATCGGGAATCGACATTCGGGAAGTGACATGGCTGACGAGCATCGCCGGCAACAGATTACGGAGGCCGTGGAGCATCTCATACAACCAGGTGAAGCCTGGGTGATTCGCAAAGATGAGGAGGGAATGGAGATCGCCCGAACAGGACAATCTTCCTTGGCCGTTTCGGACCCGGAACTTTACGGACGGTTGCTGCAACAGAGTGAAAGACTCAACGGAGCCGGTGGGTCGATGTGTATCTGGGGTCCTCTGGTGGTATTGATACTCTGCCTGGGATTCCATTTGCACTGGTTCGATATCTTGCTGGGCCCGGCTGCGGAAAAGCTCCGCAGTGTGTGGTTTTACGGTCTGGCCGTCGTTGTTTCTTTTTTCCTGTTCGGCTCACTCGCTCAAAGGTGGGAGCGATTCCGATATGATCAGTCTCGTGAAGCGTTTCTGCGCGATTGATCAGGCGGGTTTTACACCGCACCGGCTGATTGCAGTTATTGAGGGAGATGAATCACTCCGACATCTCGCGGATCAACTTAAGGCTGATCCGCACATCGTGTGAAACGATGTCCCGCGCCGTTGCCCGTGCGCTGGAGACGTACTGAACGACAACATACGACTATGCGGGAGTCCCAGATGTACTCGCGTCACCGCGTGTTTCGCGCCATGACAGGCCTCGCCAGTGCGTGCCTGATGATACTCGTTTCCCGCCAACTCTGCGGAGCTGAACTATCGAGCTACTTTGCCGAGGCGCCCGAAGGCAACCTGGTGCGGCGTCTGCGCGACACGACGAGCGTTCTGCCGCCGGGACTCACTCTGCAACGGCAACTCCATCGGATGCCGTCACTCGGCGTCCTCTTGATCGAGAACACGCTGGTCAATCGCCAAGATCAGCCCGTTCGTGTCGGCGACGTAACGATCGCGGATTGGACGTTCACCGGTCATCCTGCCGGTGATCCGCGGCGTTACACACCGCTCACCTATCGTGATGAAGCGTGGTACGGCTCGACGTATTGGACCGGTCCCGACTGGAACCGAATTGGCAAGGACTGGCACCATTCCGGAACCAACACTTCCAGTGTCCGACGGTTTGTCATACCGCGTGACGGCCAGATTTCCGTCCGCGGCCGTATTTACAAGGCTGATACCAATGGCGGCGATGGAGTGCGTCTGGAGATCCGTGTGGGTGGACAGACAAAATGGACGGCCGAAATCGAGGGTGACGACCGGGTCGGCGTCGAACCCCAATTGTCCCTTCCAGTGCGATCGGGCGATCTTCTGCGTTTTGTTGTTCATCGCCGAGGTACCATCGGGTTCGACACAACCCACTGGGATCCTGTCGTCACCTATGATGACGGTCAAGTCTTCCAGGCTTCGCAAGCCTTTGCGGCGCACAGGCAGGGCGAAGGCGGATGGTACTATGAACTCGAGTCGGACGCGGGAACAACACCCACTTCAGGCGCTCCCGCCGTTCATGGTTTTCGACGCGACCTGTCGTTGCTCACGCATACGATCCAGCCGGATCAGGACATCCTTCTGGACTCAACCGACTCCATCTCCGCCTGGATCCTGGCCGACTCATATGACGCCAGTGGGGTCGTGCTGGGCGTGCTAACCTCCGACCCATGGAGCATACGATGCGGCCAGACTTCCGGCGGTGATCTGACAATGCATTTCGCGACTGCCCGTGGAAACGCTCCCCTTGCCCTGCAACCGGGCCAGTCGATTCGTTTACCCAACATCTGGCTGGCCGCGTATCAGGGAGCGTGGTTCAAGGGATCGACGCTGCTGCAACAAATCGTGGCCGCCAATTCAGAGTTACCAGGCATCTCTGGACTCCGCCACTCGCTGCAGATCGCTGCCAGAGCTGTGGGGATTGTTGATTCCCAGTCGATTCCCGAACTGGACCTCATCACTTTGGTGCAAACAGATTGGCAACGGCAGGATCAAGCGGAAGAGAACATCGCCTCGTATTCTCGCCTGACGTCGCGGCAACTCGAACTGACCGACGCACTGCTCGAGGACCTGCAACGCGAGCACGCTGTGCCTTGCTTTGCCACTGCCGCCGACAAATTGCGACGGCTGTCAAGTCTCGCGAAGCGAGTTAACCTGTCCTTGGATGACTGGCGTCGACTGTACCTGCAGACACGCTGGCTGAAGCGACAGGTCGCGTTGGCCAATCCACTCATGGACTTTGGCAGCCTGCTGATATGCAAGCGTGTTCCCACATCGTACAGTCACCTGGTGATGCAATATTATGGTTGGCGAGCGAGACCGGGCGGTGGTATTTTCGTCGTCAGTCGCCCCGGACACTCACTTTCCTGCCACGACATACTCGATGGTCAACTATCGGATGGCAACGTGCTGGAGCCACGTCTCTCTTTTGACGCCAAGAGGATCGTGTTTTCTTTCGTGACATGCCGTGCTGACGAAGCGGGTTGGGATCCCGCGGAAATCGACAACTCAGTCGATGAAGGGTTCTACCACGTATGGACGGTTAATGTGGATGGTACCGATCTTCGCCAGGTAAGCGCCGGCGCTTATGACGATCTCATGCCCTGCTGGCTGCCCGATGGCGGCATCGCATTCAGCTCTACGCGACGACGCGGCTACGCACGCTGTTTTGGCGGACAATTCAGCCCGCGATGGCACGTCTATACGCTTCATCGCATGAACCAAGACGGTAGCGATATTCAGTTGCTATCCGCACACGACACGAACGAATGGTTTCCCACCGTCTCCAACACCGGACATCTGATTTACAGCCGATGGGACTACATCGATCGCGACGCCGTGACGCATCAGAATCTGTGGGCCACGCGACCCGATGGCACCAATCCCATCGCGATCTGGGGAAATGCGACGAGTTCACCTCATTGTGCGTTTCAGCCGCAGCCGATTCCCGGTAGCAGCAAAATCGTCTTCACCGCATCGGCACATCATTCGATTGCAGGGGGCTCCATCGCAGTGGTCGATCCGGGGGTCAACAACAATGGGCAGGAGGCGATTATGCGTCTGACACCCGACGTTCCCTTCCCCGAAGCGGAGAGTCGCGACATTGTCGAGTATTACGCCGCCCCTTGGCCGCTCTCGGAAAAGTATTTCCTGGTCGCCTACAGCCCGACACCTCTAGTCTGGGAGCCGGGCGCGAACAGCCGCAATGCACTGGGAATCTATCTGCTGGACGCTTGGGGCAATCGCGAGTTGATATATCGTGATCCCGACATCGGAAGTACGAACCCCTGTCCGCTCGTGCCGCGACCGATGCCACCTGTCGTCTCCAGCCTGCTGACTACCGGAGCTCCACCAACAGGCGAGATGTTGTTGACCGACGTCTATCAGGGACTGGGGGATGTGCCACGCGGAACGATTAAACAGCTACGAATCATCCAGATCTTTCCCAAGACGACTCCCGTCGCGGACGCTCCCCGTGTCGGATTGTGCGCGAAGAAAATGCGCGGGCCATCCTCGGCAGCGTGCCAGTCGAAGCGGATGGTTCGGCGCGGTTCTACGTGCCGGCGATGAAACCACTTCTGTTCCAGGCCTTGGACGAGGACGGATTGGCTTTCCAGACAATGCGCACGGTAACGTACGTCCAACCCGGCGAACGCGTGTCGTGCTACGGTTGTCATGAGAGTCGCCGGACGACACCGGCCAACCGTACCGTGGATGCGCTGCGGCGTCCACCATCCCAGATCGAAGCGGGGCCACGGGATGGACATCCGTTCTCTTACGTGGAAATGGTGCAAGAGGTTCTCGACAGGCACTGTATCAGTTGTCATGGGCTCGACAGGAAAGATGGGAATGTCGACCTGTCCAGTCAGCCACGCGACGGGTTTACGCAGTCGTATTGGGCACTCTGCGGCGATCTCGATTTTTGGGGAGCGGGAACGAATCCCAGCAACGCTGCCCAGGCGTTAGTCCCTCGCTTCGGAGGTCGCAATCAGGTGCAAGTGACTCCGCCTGGAGGCCAGTATGGGTCTCGTGGCAGCCGGCTGCTTAAGCTGATCCGCGCCGGCCATTACGAGGTCCAACTGAGCGCCGATGACTTGCGACGCATCGCCGCATGGATTGACTGTAACGCTATCTTCTATGGCGCTTACCGGCCGGCGGACCAGTCGGCCCAGTTGCGCGGCGAGCGTCTCGCGATGCCTGACATCCAGTGAAGACGTTGCGAGCGAGGTGGTCCCCAGTAGTAACGCTTCTGCTCCAGGTATAGACTTGAATAGCATCTCGTCGCTCATGCCGCACCATGCCACACCATGCCGCACAGAGGATCGATTCCATGAAGGCTGCTCCAACACCCGCCTTGGTTGGCATTTTCTCGCTGATTTCTGTCGTTCTGGCCTGCTGTGACAACGCTCGGCCGGTTTCGGCGGACCCGCCCCAACTCAGCGCCCGACCACTGCCGCGCAAGGATGTCCGCTTGCTTGAGGGTCCCTTTAAGGTGGGCCAGGACATTGCCGTCGCATACCTCCTGCGTTTTGAACCGGATCGGTTCCTGGCCAATTTCCGCAAGGAGGCCGGCCTGGAGCCGAACACGCCTCACTACGGCGGCTGGGAATCACAAGGCGTCTCCGGACACTCGGCGGGGCACTATCTAAGTGCCTGTGCGCTCGCCTATGCGGCGACGGATGACACGCGATTTCTCGATCGTGTCAATTACATGGTGGATGAACTGGCTCTTTGCCAGCAAGCCAATGGCAACGGCTACGTTGCTGCCATACCCGATGGCAAACGGATCTATGCCGAAGTCGCGGCGGGCGACATTCGTTCGGCCGGCTTTGACTTGAACGGGTGCTGGGTCCCGAACTACACGCTGCACAAGTTGTTTGCGGGACTTCGCGACGCTTACCACCTGTGTGACAACGCAAAGGCACTGCAGGTTTCTCGTGGCCTGGCCGACTGGCTCGACGAGACTCTGTCCCATCTCAGCGAGGAACAGGTTCAGAGGATGCTGGTCGCCGAACATGGTGGCATCAACGAGACTCTGGCGGACCTCTACGCCGACACGCAACAGCCGCGATACCTGGCTCTGTCGCGCCGTTTCCACCACCAGGCGATTCTTAGTCCGCTCGCGGACGGCCAGGATATTCTGCCCGGAGAACACGCCAACACACAGATCCCCAAATTAATTGGACTGGCCCGCCGATATCAACTGACCGGCGATGAGAACGATCGTCGTGCCGCCGAGTTCTTCTGGGATCGTGTGGTCCACCACCACAGCTATGCTACCGGTGGACATTGCGACCACGAGCATTTCGGGCAACCCGATCATCTCAGCGACAGGTTGAGCTCGGACACGACGGAGACCTGCAATGTGTACAACATGCTGAAACTGACGCGTCTGCTGTTTGGTTGGAAGCCGGATGCGGAGGTAGCTGACTTTTATGAAAGAGCGTTGTTGAACCATATTCGCTCGACACAGCATCCTGATGGTCGCGTGATCTACAACCTGTCTTTGAAGCCGGGTGGCGCTAAGCAATACTTATCTGTCGACAGCTTTACGTGTTGCGGGGGAACTGGTTTTGAGAATCACGTCAGGTACAGCGATGCGATCTATTTCCACGGCCCCAAAGATTTGTGGATCAATCTGTTCATTGCCTCGGAAGTCAACTGGAAGCAGCGACAGCTCACCATGCGACAAGAAACCGCGTGGCCTGACGGGGACAGCACTCAATTGAACTTCCAATGCGAGCAACCACAGGAGTTCACACTCCATATCCGTCGCCCATATTGGGCCACCAGGGACTTCCATGTGTCGATCAATGGCGAGCCACAGAGCATGGACGCGCCTCCTTCGAGTTTTGTGAACATCCACCGCAGCTGGCAAAGTGGAGACACGGTGACGGTGAATTTTCCCATGTCGCTGCATAGCGAATCGATGCCGGACAATCCCCAGCGGATCGCCATTTTCTACGGCCCCACACTGCTGGCCGCGGACCTGGGACCGGTAAGCGACCCCGATGCCACGGAGCTGACATTAGTTCCCGTCCTGCTGACCGAAAACAAACCGGTTGCCAGCTGGGTCGTTCGGCAGCCTGGCGATCGCCCGGCATTTCGAACTCGTGGTGTTGGCAAGCCTCGCGATGTGTCGCTGGTTCCCTTCCACAGTCTTCACGATCGACGCTACACCGTCTACCTGGATGTCTTCACTCGCGATGAGTGGGCCCGACGGGAAAAGGAGATTCAGGCCCAACAGCAGCGCGAACGGCAACTTGCTGCGCGCACCGTGGACATCTTACGGATCGATGAAATGCAGCCTGAACGCGAACACGACCTGGCGGGAGAAAAAACGGGGACCGGCGAGCACCTGGGTCGCAAATGGCGTCACGCAGTGGATGGGGGGTGGTTCTCGTTCACCATGCAGGTTGCCGCCGAGGTGCCGAACGAACTGCTCTGCACCTACTGGGGCAATGAAACGGGACCACGAGCTTTCGAGATACTCATCGACGGCACCAAGATCGCTCGGCAAGAACTGCAGATGGACAAACCGGGAGAGTTCTTCGATATCACGTACGAGATCCCCGCAGAACTTACACGAGGCAAGTCCCAGGTCACAGTGAAATTGCAGGCCCTGCCGCAAAACTTCGCCGGCGGCTTGTTCGGTTGCCGCGTGCTGCGCAAAGTGGCGGAAGAATGATGAAGCTGGTGGCCCTTTTCCTTTCGGAGAACAGACAAAAGTCTGGAGAACTTTTCATGAGACGCTTAACATATGTCGCTTTGGCCATCGTTTGTCTTGTGTCTTCGCTGACGTCAACCACACTTGCGGACGACAAACCGATCAAGGTTTTGATCATCGGTGGCCAGAACAATCACAATTGGAAGAAATCAACACCGTTCATGAAACAACTGCTCGACAAAGGCAAACACTTTGAAGCCGTTGTCGACAACGCACCGGAGAAAGGCGCGCCGCAAAGCGATTGGAATGCCTGGCACCCTGATTTCAGCGATTTCGATTGTGTCGTGCTCGATTACAACGGGGATATGTGGCCCGACAATGTCAAACAGGATTTCGTCAAGTACATTCATGATGGCGGTGGCGCAGTTGTTATCCACGCCGCAAATAATTCCTTCACTGGCTGGAAGGAGTACGAGCAGATGGTCGGCCTGCTGTGGCGCAATCCGAAGTATGGCGACAGTCTCTACGTTGATGAGGATGGCAGCGTTGTGCGCGTGGCTCCGGGCGAAGGACGTGGCATGGGACACGGTGGGCAATACGATTGGGTCATGACGACCCGTGACGCAGATCATCCAATCACGAAAGGCATGCCTCTGCACTGGATGCACACGAAGGACGAATTGTATCATGGGCAGCGAGGCCCTGCCCAAGACGTCCACATCCTGCTCACCGCCTATTCAGATCCGGCTCCGGGCAAAGGGGGCACAGGCAAAAACGAACCGATCGCCTGGTGGATCCCCTACGGCAAGGGGAAAGTGGTGACCAACGTGATGGGACATGTCGGTAGCCTGCAACCCATGCAGTGCGTCGGTTTCAAGGTGCTGTTGTACCGCAGCGTCGAATGGGTCGCCACCGGCAAGTGCACCACACCGATTCCGGAGAATTTCCCTACCCCCGATGCCACCGTAATGGAAGAATAAGGGACCTCCTGCCGCCCCCACTCAGCTCGTCCCGTTCGACCGGTGTTCGAGCCGAGCGGTAGGGCGTACTTGGCTCGAGACCCTGCCGCGGTAAATTGATTGATATGTCGCATCCCGCGCCGGTGCAGTTGCCACAAGCACCACGCACTCTCCCACCTTACTTGAGAACCGCCATGATCAAATCACTTCCAGTGTTACTGACCCTCCTGATTGGTATCTCATCTCTGAACCCCTCGTCTTTGGCCAGAGCGAAAGACCCACCCATCAATCCAATTCCTCGCGCCGTCAAGGCCCGACCCCTGCAAACGTGGGACTTCGACCGGAGCACGGAAGGATGGATCGCGGAGAGCCAATGTTCCTTGTCAGCTGGCAACGGCCAGCTGAACATCCAATCGAGAGGTGATGACCCCTTCTTTCACCAGGGAGTCGATCTGCCCGGCGGACAGATCGTGGTGCAATTGCGCGTACGGAGTCGCAGCGGAGCAATGGGGTCCGTGTTCTGGACCTCGGATCAGTTGCCTCATCGCGGTGAAGACAAACGAGCGGACTTCGACATGCCCGCTGATGGTGACTGGCTCGTTACCCAAACGCGTTTCACCGCCCCCGGACGACTCAAGGACCTGCGCATCGATCCGGGAACGAAACCAGGTTTGATCGAAATCGATTGGATCAAGGTCATCCAGGAAGAACTCCATCCGCTGACGGTCACTTCGGTCCGGCAAACAGAAAGTGACGTACAGTTCGAGATTGCCAACGGCCGGGAGACGGCAGTATCGTTCCGCGACGCAGCCAAAGAATATACGCTGGGCGGCAATGCCACACTTGTGATTGTGCGCCCCGTCGCTGTAAAGCAAGCTCTAGAGAAGGTCTCTGTCACGTTGGAGTGCGGTGATTGGCCACCGCTGCGGCGATCCGTCTGGGTCGTCCATCCTCAGGCGTCTGGCCCCTGGCTGGAAAAGTCCCTGGGCGAGTTTTCACTGAAGGTCGCTCAAGACGGCTCGGTAGCTCTGATCCAAAAAGGCGACCAACTGGTCGCCAGCTTGGCGCCGCTGGTGACCTGTGGCGAACAGCTCCCCGCGCTGCGCCTGATGGAAGACGATTCGGCCGTTCGATTCGGCGGAGACGGCGTTTCGTTGTCGTTGACAGCAACAGGGCAGGAAGTCACGGTTAGTATTGAAAGCCAATTGCCCTGCGAGGGTCCGGCCGTAAGAGTCGTGGGCCAGCTGCGGCAGGGCCTCTTCGCCGGACTCGAATATCTGGGAAAGGGCGAGCCGAGCTCGTCGCGCCTGGACATCGAAACGGCTGAGCACATTCGTTTCGCACCCGATCCGTTGAAAGTGACCATGCCGCTGATGGCTTTTGTGACCGATCGCGTTTCGGTGGCCATGACTTGGGACGACATGACACTACAGCCCATTTACGCCACGCCAAATTTCTTCGATGGCGCGGACGACCACCGCATGACGCTCCAGGGCAAGGCGATCCGTACCACCATTCGGCTGGCTAACGATCCGCTGGAGGAATCGATCGCCTGGGCCGTGAAGAGGAAAGGACTCCCCCCTCTGCCACCTTCTCCGCGAACCGCCGCCCAACAGAAAAGTATCTGCCTGACGGCACTCAAAGGGCCGCTCCAGACGGCCAATGGTTGGGGGCACTGCGTCCAGGAAAGGTGGGCACGACAGCCTTTCGCGGACATGGCTTCAACTCTCTGGCGATTGAGTGGGGAAGTGCCGCCGTTCGAACGCTATGTCCCGGGCGGTGCGCATGTTCCCAACGGCACCATTTATTTTGTGACGGAGCACACCCAGCAATGGCTCGACAGTCAGCGGCAGCAAGTGCGCAATGACATTGCTCAGCAAAAAGCCGACGGTTCGTATCGGTACCGAGGCAAATACGCTCGCGGACATTTCGAAGATACAGCCAGCGGTGTGTGCGCTCTGCCGGCAGCTCGACTGCTGGAATTCGCTTATGTTACGGGTGACAAAGAGGCGTTGGAGGCCGGAATTCGTACGCTTGACTACATGAGGCGATTCTCCACGCCCCGTGGGCGCAAGTCTGGGAATGCCCGCTGCACATACCCGACCAGTTGGCGTCCGCCTACCTGGTCTGGGCCTATGCACGTGGTTTCGAGCTGACGGGGAACCAGGACTACCTTGCCGCAGCACGCAAATGGGCGCTCTCCGGGCTTCCCTTTACCTATTTGTGGAGCAGCTATCCGGTCATGTGTTACGCCACACCACCGGTATTTGGTGCGACGAACTGGATCGCACCCAACTGGATGGGGCTGCCGGTACAATGGGTCGGGGGCGTCTACGCTTACGCACTGACCAGATTGGCCCCGCACGAGAAGACCCTCGACTGGAATCACGTGGCTCGCGGTATTCTGATCAGTGCTCAGCAGCAGCAGTACCCTGACGGTCCCCACATCGGTCTCTTGCCAGACTCGTTCAACATCCGTCTTCAGCGTCGCCAACCGGCCGACATCAATCCCTGCGCGCTGGTCAGCCTGCAAATGGTGTTGGATGGTGAACTCGATTTTCTCAATGTAGCTCGTGAGGGCACTACGGTCGTCGCCGCCCCCTTTCCCGTGACGATTCACGATGGCGCAGCCCATATCGAAGGGCAAGCTGGCGTCGCTTATCAAGTGCTTGTCAATGGCCAGACAATCATCGACGTGAATTCCACCGGCCAGGATGTCGTGCCATTGGATGGCATTGTCGATTAAGGGTGTTGACGAACCTTCTCGACTGATCGCGGTGAGTCACCTTCAGTGGTGTATCCAAGACCCTCCTCAATAATGCGGAGGACGTTCATCTTCGAACGATCGTTCCTCGTCTTCCTCCGTTTTGCTCTGCAGCGACTGGTTGAGCAGAGTTATCTGCCGCGCCTGCTCATCCAACCGATCGTGCACGCGGCACACCACTTCGTTCAGGTTTTTCAGCAGATGGTCTGTGTGCATCATCCACTCTTCCAGTGCAATGATCCGCTCCTCGATCTGCCGCTTCCCGGCTTGCCGCATCTCACATTGCCGCTGCTTGCCTGATTGCTGGTCACCCGGACGCTGGTCGCTGGATTCAGCCATGGCTCCTCCTGCAGAGTGATATTGTCACATCAAAGCACTGGATCGTACCTGAAATCCCCCCCGATGCAACATCAGGCGCCGGCTTGCCGGTTGCGAGTTCGAGTCCCGTGCCCTCACTCGGCATCCCGAGAATCGGTCCTTTGTTGGGACACCCCAAGATTGTAGGAAGAGTCTGGACAGGCGTTGGATTATTCGACAACAGTAACTTCGTTGGGGTGGACCATTAGGTACTCGCGAATCTCCAGGTGCATGCGATCCATTTCTGCAATGAAACCAGAAACGGAGGCATGGAAATTGGCGGCGTTCGACTCAGTCCTTCGAAGGTGAGCAATCTGATCCTGGAGTCGCTTTATCCGATCTCGGGTTACTTGTAGCTCAGTATCATTCTCAATCATGGGATTCGCCCTGTACAATTTCAACAATGCCACGCTGACTTCCATCACGCTTGATTTGCCAATCGGCGATTGCAGCATCTTCTCCATTATAAGCGGCAAGGCGGCGAAGCCAAAACACACTGGCACCGAAATGTGACTGAGCGGTTCCATGTTCGAACAGTAGTCGCGTTTCGCCCTCTGTCTCGGAATAGTCAAATTCGTCATCCATGACAATGAAGATGTCCACATCATTGGGCGCAGACTTTGCCGTGACAAAGGACCCAAATACGACAAACCGCCGAACATGACCTGTCGCGGTTGCAAGCTGATGGATTCGCGACAAACGCTGGCCAATAGCGATCCGTTGAACATTGGATCGGGCAAACCGTGCGAGGATCTCCTCCAACGTCGCTTCGTGTAGACCAACAGGGAGGTCACCGGATTCGTTCATCTCGGGAATCGCCAATGTTGACCTCCGATCGAAGTGAAACGACACGACATTCTGCTGAGCGAGCAGTTGCTATCACGTGACCAACTGGATGTGTGGTCGCCCATCATCACGTTGCACAAGAGCGGCCGTTGTGCTCCACACTCGATGCCAGGGAAAAGACGCACTTCAAGAACTGCAGCCGTCAGAACATGTCTGTATGGACCGCAGAGTGCGAAGTGTCCTTGCTTGAACCAGACCCTCTGATCAACTCTATTCTAACATTTCCAGTCGCTATTCTGCCCGTTACTATTCCGCAAGAGGTTCCTTTTGTCGGGCGCCCCCAACGCCCCGATTCTACCACAACCCGCCGGTCGTCTCATTCTGAGAATTCGGTGGATTTGCGGGGCGCACTCGCCCCCCCCTGAACCGACGTTCTAAGTGTATCAGTATCGCGCCTGGTACGCCCGATCTGTGTTGCCTAGTCGCTCGGTGAGATACCCCAATCCTCAAGCATTTCGGCTGGAGTCTTGTACGTCGGGGGAGTGTAACTGCTGTCTCGCAGGACATTGTCTATTCGGTTGGAGGATGTACGAGTTTACGCAGTCCCACGTGAGCATGAAATCTAGACCGTGAACAGTTGCCGCCGCGATGTGAATCGGATGTGGCCTAAATCGATCTGGGGTCGAATCAAGACGGTAGAATGCCTCCGGAATCACGTCATTCGCGACTTGTCGCACGTCGTCATTTACTTCGAGCATGGCCAGGTCATCGAGAAGATCAGCACAGTCATCTGGCTTGCTAATGCCCTCCGACTCGAAGTCGGTTCGAACCTTCTGCGTCGCAAACATCCGAAACTCCGCCTCCAGATGTTCAAACCACTTGAAAGTCATCAGTTGCCGAATCGACGAGATGACGCGAGGAGTCGGCTCCATGTACAGGTACCTAACAATCGTTGGATCGATGTAAATGGTCTGCACTTAATTCACTTCGTCAGAGCGAACCATTAGTCAACACGGCAACAGGGATTTGGCTCCAGCTGCCGCAAATCGTTGGTCTTCCTAAAACGGTCGATTCTCAGGACGCGAATTCGTCGTCTTTCGGTTGCGGCTTTTGCATTACCGGAAGCAAGACGATTATGATACCGACAAGGAGGCCCGCACTGACGCCGTAAGGGCCAGCCCATTCGTGACTTCCAAATGCGCCACCAATGCCTCCGAGTAGCATGCCAGTCATAGGGTTAACGTATCGCTTGCCTAACGATGCTGTGACCAAGGCACAGAGAACTATCGTGAGCGGTCGCCATTTCTCGATCGGCATTCCCTTGAGCGCTGCATGCTCTGTTTGCAGGCACAAGTAGACTAGGACAGGAAACAAGCAGCAAGCGGCAACGACACGAATAACCGAGTTCCAGCGTCGCCCTCGATTCTCACCGGTTCTTCCTGTGTCGATCGTGCCCATTGACGATCTCGTTCTACCTTCACTTGGCCCGTTGTTCAATCGCCCGCGCTGCTCCCTTGGCCCCATTCTGCCGATTCGCAACCACTGTGTCGCAATACGGTCCTTTGATGGGACAGTGGCTGGAACGTCAGCCCTGAGGTTCCGTCGCGTTAGCGGCGGAAACCTCTGAGGCTTAGTTGGGCGCATCTTGGTTGAATGAAACATATGGTTTGTCTTTGATGGAACCCCACAGCACGCTTGGTTCCTTGGAACACTTATCCAGGTTTACAACTATCGTGTGAGGCCCCTTCCTCGCCATGATCCACAGGAGGCACATTTTCGGAATGCTGCCCATAAGGGCCTGTCTGTGTTGATCGAGATTTTCAATCATTACATGAGGCCAGCCCGGGATGTCATCCGTTTTCAGGTCTGTCGAATTGTAGAACGAGGCGTGGTTCAGCTTCGCCGCGGTGAATGAACAACCGGACACAACCCCTGTAAATCCCACATCATATGCCCCCTTGAATGTACATCTGTCGAAGTCTGCCGATAAATTCGCGATCTTCTGAATCTTCGACGGCCAAATCGTACAGTCCTCAAATGTGCATTGGGATAGGATTACTCCAGTAGCATGTCCGGAGGATTTGATACGGATCTCGCAATCAGTGAATCTGACGCCGAGGAGTTCATCAGCCACTCGGCCCGCACCGATTTCCACGCGATGACCAGTGATCGTTGCCTCTCTCAGGTCATGTATGCCGTATTGCTCGTCGTTTGGCTGAAGTAGATCTGGCATGCGAGGTTGGTTTCAGTCTCGTTTTGGTGTCAGCGGCGCGCATCGAGGATGCCCGACTTCTCGATCTACACAAGATTTCCATTACTCAGGGACGCTGACCAGGAGTGTGCTGGCAGAATAGATCGACAACGTGAGTACAGTCAAGTAGCTGGACGAATCGTCCCTGGGCACAGCGTTCCAGAAATCGTTCGGTTTTCGACATACCGTCAACGAATCCCCACAGTTGCAGGCGTTCTTGGTTGACGAATCCCGATAACTCATCTCGTAAATCAAGATCCCAAAAACTCGTCGGGTATGAGGTATTTGACACTCTGTCCACTTGGCATTCAACCTCTATCAGTCCCCGAAGCGGGTGGCGATCGTTGACCTGATCGGCCGTACCGCTTGCTGTTGGCCTTCGAGCCGGTGTTTCACTGCGGATAGACTGCTTTACTGGTACAATCTACTGCTTCCGATTGCGCTAAATCGGACAGACCAACTTCGATTATTTGCAGCATGGAGTGCCACAGAATGACGTCCGGTTTCAGACTACCCGTTGTCGCCATCAGCGGGATCATCAACCTGATCCTAGCGGTTTGGCTTCTGCCGACCCACAACCTGCTGTTCGCTGAGGACGCAGGACTGCGACTGAACGACAGTTCACCGATCTATGCTGCGGCATCGCAGACAGCCCTTGACCTGACTGCTGAAGTGACACTCGAGGCCTGGGTCAAAGCCGAGAAAATGGCGGCGGCGGGGGGGCGGATTCTGGACAAGACTTTGCCAGGGACCCAGGTGGGTTACATGCTCGATACACACCCGGGCAACTCGCTACGACTGCTAAATGCCACCGGCATGTGTCGTTACGACGCTCAGCTGCCGGCAGATCAATGGACTCATGTGGTGGGCGTCTTTAGCGCGCCACAAAAAATCATGAAGCTCTACGTGAACGGGCGCGAAGTGGCTCGCGTGACACGCGAGTTTACTCCCATGACGCTCAGCCAGGCCCCGCTCTGTATCGGCGCGGACCCGACTGGTGATAATCGCTTTCACGGTCGTATCCGGCGCGCTGCCATCTACAGCCGGGCACTCACATCAGAGGAAGTACTTCAACGCTTCCAGGCGGCAGAGCCAGGACCTCGTTCGGGTGTGCTGGGCGAATGGCAGTTAACCGCGCAGCCCGGCCGCGAGATCCCACCGATCGCCGGTTCGCTGGTCCTGAAGACCAGCAGTCTTGCGCCGCATTTCGCCGGTGAACTGGCCGGTAGCGCGTCGCCGCCGGAGGAGCCGCTCAGCCTCTGGTATCGACAGCCGGCGATAAAGTGGTCCGAAGCGCTGCCGATTGGTAGTGGCCGCCTGGGTGCCATGGTATTTGGAGGCTTGGGACAGGAGCGTCTGCAGTTCAACGACGATACGATTTGGACCGGAGAACCCCACGAGTATCAACATGAAGGTGCGGTGAAATTTTTGCCCACCATCCGCCAGCTGCTCAATGAAGGCCAGCAACGTGAAGCCGAAAACCTCGCCATGCAGCAGTTTATGAGCGATCCGATTCGTCAGAAAATCTACCAGCCCTTCGGGGACCTGCTGATCGATTTCCCACAGGCTGCTGCTGTTCGTGACTATCGTCGCGACTTGAATCTCGATACGGCCGTGGCATCCGTTTCCTATCGCATAGGTGACGTGACGTTCCGCAGGCAAGCGTTCGTCAGCCATCCGGACCAGGCGATTGTGTGGCATATCACTGCCGATAAGCCGGGACAAATCCACTTCAGCGTGCGGCTGGCCAGTCCTCATCGTGGAGCAGGTACCGATAAAGCAATTAGCGATAGGGAAACAAACGCTGGACAGAACAACCGGTTCCTGGCACTGACGGGGCAAGTGCAGGACGGAGCCATTAAGTTTGAGGCCCGATTACAGGTGGCGGCTAAGGGAGGCAAGATCGGCTATGGTGAGAGTGAAATCACACTGGAGAACGCCGACTCGGCGCTGGTGACACTGGTGGCTGCCAGCAACTTTCGTAATTACCGGGACGTGAGCGCCAGTGCTTCCGCGCGATGCGAGGCGGCGATGCAGGCCCTGGCGGGGAAGACCTTCGAGACGCTGCTGCAAGCTCACGTGGCGGATCATCAACGACTATTTCGTCGAGTGACGTTGGACCTGGGCACCACCGAGGCGACGCAACAGCCCACCGACGAACGCCTGAAGCAGGTGGCCAGTCAGGCCGACCCGCAACTGGAAATGCTCTACTTCCAATTTGGCCGTTACTTGTTGATCACCAGCTCTCGTCCCGGCACCCAACCCGCCAACCTGCAGGGAATCTGGAACGAATTGCTGCAGCCTCCCTGGGACAGTAAGTGGACGGTGAACATCAATACCGAAATGAACTACTGGCCAGCCGAGGTCTGTAATCTCGCCGAGTGCCAGGAGCCGTTATACGACCTGCTCGCGGACTGTATGGAATCGGGACGTAAGACGGCCACTGCTCATTACGGCTGCCGCGGCTGGGTACTGCACCACAACACGGACCTGTGGCGAGGGACCGCGCCGATCAACCATGCCAATCACGGCATCTGGGTCACGGGGGGTGCCTGGCTGTGCACACATCTGTGGAATCACTACCTGTTTTCGGAAGACAAGGAGTTTCTGGCCCACCGCGCTTACCCCCTGATGAAAGAGGCGTCGTTATTTTTCGTGGATTTCCTGGTCCGCGATGAGAAAACGGGCTGGCTGATCAGCGGTCCGTCCAATTCGCCTGAAATTGGGGGCCTCGTCATGGGCCCGACGATGGACCATCAGATCATTCGTGCGTTGTTTTCCGGCACCGCCGAAGCGGCTGATGTGCTGGGGGTCGACCCCCAGTTGGCCGAGCAATTGCGATCGATGACCAAGCAGATCGCGCCGAATCAGATCGGCAAGCACGGGCAGTTGCAGGAATGGCTGGAAGACAAAGATGACCCCCACAACAAACATCGTCACGTCTCCCATCTGTGGGGCGTCTACCCTGGCAACGAGATTACGCCGCGAGGCACACCCGACATGTGTGCCGCCGCCAGGCAATCGCTGATCTTCCGCGGCGATGGCGGGACGGGATGGAGCAAGGCCTGGAAAATCAACTTCTGGGCGCGGTTCCTGGACGGCGATCATGCGCACAAAATGCTGGTCGAAGCGCTGGCCGGCAACACGTATCCCAACCTGTTCGACGCGCATCCTCCATTTCAAATTGACGGAAATTTCGGTGGCACTGCCGGAATCGCAGAAATGCTGGTGCAAAGCCACAACGGAGAAATCGAATTACTTCCAGCGCTGCCCAGCGCCTGGCCCAACGGTTCCGTGAGCGGGCTCTGTGCCCGGGGTCGATTGGAAGTGGATATCCAATGGCAGCAAGGCGCGCTTGTCTCTGCCACCGTGCACAGCAAGGGAGGAGAATCGTGCCGCTTGCGCTACCAGGATCAGGTGGTTGAGTTGGAGATACCGCTTGGCGGGACCCTGCACTTGGACGGCCAGCTTCAGAAAGCGAGCGAATGAAGCGGTGCGGGGATGCGGGCTCAAGGGATGGAGGACGCATTGCGCTGCCGGGGGAACGTGGAACGTCAAACTTCCAACGTCGAATGACTAATGACGTGGATGAACTTGTGGAGGGGTCGCCCCAGAGTTTGGCGACGAGTCCAAGAGCAGCAACCATTCAGGAGCAACATCTCAGGAGCAACAACCATGTCCAAGCAATACAATCGCCGGAAATTCATCGGCACGTTGGGAGCGGCCGCCGCGCTGGCTCCGGCTGTCCATGCCGCGGGACCATCGCCGGCCAGCGAGACCGGAGCGGCTTCGAGATCTGGGAAGACCGCGACCCGGGCAAATCGGTCCAGAAAGTTTCCAATCAACGGTACTGGCGCGACGGAAAGCCGGGCAACGAAGTGGATGGTCCGTGGCAACGGTTGTTCATCGACTGCCTGAAAGAAAACAAGCAACCACCCATCGATCTGGAGGAAAGCCATCGGGCAACCACTTGTTGTCACCTGGCGAACATCGCCTATTTGATCGGCGGTTCATATTCATGGAATGGCCAGACCGAGTCGATTTTGGATGACGAGCCAGCCGAGGCACTATTGACTCGACCGCGCAGAAGAAGCTACGAACTGCCGGTAATGGCCTAGCTGAGCGGCGGTCCGAGCAGAATGGAAGTACGCCGCACGTACGTTTCATTGTGCCAGATGTGCGCATCTGACGTGCAGAGACTTTGACGCGCAGCCACCCCACTGATCTTGCGT
The DNA here is from genome assembly GCA_963700575.1 of uncultured Planctomycetota bacterium. Lineage (GTDB taxonomy): Bacteria > Planctomycetota > Planctomycetia > Pirellulales > Pirellulaceae > JAJRVM01. The sequence continues at coordinate 286,807 of CAVOYC010000032.1, forward strand.
TCGCGGCTCCGAGTGTGACAACTACTTTCGCAAGACCATCTTGGCTCTCAAGCGTGCATCATTCTTTCCCAGCTTCCGTCTTGGCCTGCTCGCGAATGACATCGCCATAGCTGACCAGTTGGATGCCCCGACGGCGAATCACTTCCTTCACTTTCTCGGACGTGAATGCCTGTGTGACTCCTTCACGATCGGCGGCCACATTTTCGTATCCCTTGTGTCCGATGGTGCGCATTTCTGGCGTATCGAGACCGGGGTGTTCCACAATCACCCACAGTCCCGGCTGAAGGTTTTCGAGCAATGCTACCAGGTTCTTGATCTTCTCGGCTGGCGACAAGTCAGTGCCACTGAAACGTCCCGGCGATTTCGCGCCTCGCACTTTCCCGGGCAGACGATACTCCTCGGCCAGTTTGTCCACCAGGGCGCTCAACTCGGGCGTGCAACTGGCGGTACCCATGTGGCAGGTCAGGTGGGTCACGTTGGGCAGCCTGGAAAGCGCCAGTTCGATCTGTGCTCGCAGCTCGCGCTCCACCTCGTCCAGTTTCGGACCTGCCTGCAGAAACCCGGTGCCGGGAGGGAAATCCCTGCGTTGGCTGGTCATCGGATAAAAGTGACCTTGCGCATCCACCAGGCTTGGTGCTTCGGTCATAGGTCCCCATTTGCAGTTTTCCCATTCACTGGTCAGCGTCAGATGCACGCCAACATCCAGTTGCGGATTCTCCTGCAACATCTTTGCAGCTTCATTGAACCAGGGAGCGGACACCATAACTTCGACCGATCGTACAATTCCATCTCGGTAACAACGGATACACGCCACGTTGGCCGCGTGCGACGAGCCAATGTCATCACCACGCACAATCAACCGAATGGCATCGGTCTCATCGGTCCAGGCGACACCGCACGCCAAACTGCTCAGCCAAATCGTGAACACAACCAGTTCCCATCGCCCACACCGAGGAGAATATCGCATTGTCTCGACCTTTCCGGAATCGTGGATACTGCTTGAGAGTTCAATCTCTGCCGGCAAGCCAGTTGCCGGTCGCCAGCGCCGTCACCAGAATACCTGTAACCACGTTGCCAATTCAAGCGATACGAAAGAAATGGCGTTCGAACGTCCAGCATCTGGACGTTCGCGGATTGTCGTGCGCGAACGGGCGTTCGGAAGATATGAAAGGTGATTGCCCAAGGGGGCCAGCGATGTTGGATCAGTTGAATTAGCCTCGTGCTTTAGCGCGAGGTTGCCGTGGCAGAGGATGCTGGTGAAGCGTCCCGTTTGACGGGACGTCTCGCTGCGGGGCTTGAGCCACGCTGCGCACAGCGCGACACATGTATTGCAGGTCATCACTCGAACAAGGTTTCCGGCAGATTTGCCATCCGCGCCAGCAAATCGCGAAAGAACTGCACCCAGCCGGTGGGAAGGCATCATCGAACGGCTCAAACCATTCCAGCGAGAAGGCTCGTGAACGAGCCTCCCTGTGGTGGCCTGCGTGGCCGCATTCACCCCGGCATGAATGCACGGGGCTAATACCATTGCGAATCGAGGGCCCGGCAACCGGACGTTTGCGAACCGGGGCTCGGTCACCAGCACGGACCCCTCAGAGCAGCGGGAAACCGGTCCCAGCATGGAATTTCCGACCGGAACCGTGTAGCATGGGCATCAACGTGGCTGCTGCTGGAGCGGCCGGTGCGGTGCTCATTTGTCTGGTGTCCCACCTCAATCTTGCCCACTGTTTGGAGATAACTTGATGCTACGAAAGCCGTTGTTCATTCTGCTGGCTCCCAGTCTGTTGATCCCAGCACTGCTTATGGCACTGCCTGCAAATGCAGAGGATTGGACTCAGTTTCGCGGCTCGGATTACGGCCGGACGTCTGAAACCAAGATTGCTCTCAGGTGGAATTCCGACAACGTCGCCTGGAAAACGGAGCTCCCAGGACGCGGTGCGTCCAGTCCCGTACTGCTGGATAATCGTATCTACCTGACTTGCTACACCGGTTATGGAATCGATCGGTCGAATCCGGGCAATCCCAGTGACTTGAAGCGCCATCTGCTCTGCATCAATGCGGCCGACGGCCAGGTCCTCTGGCAGAAGACGGTACCCGCCGCGTCCACGACGAATCCGTTTACAAACTATGCGACCGCGCTGCACGGATATGCGTCGAGTACGCCTGCGGTCAACAAGTCCGCGGTCTACGTCTTCTTCGGTGCGACCGGCGTTTTTGCTTTCAGCCACGACGGCGAGGAACTCTGGAAGACGAATGTCGGAACGGGCACGCATGGATTTGGGGCCGGAAACTCGCCGATCCTCTACAAGCAATTCGTGATCGTCAATGCGAGTGTCGAGAGTGGCGACCTGATTGCGTTGAAGAAATCCGACGGCAGTATCGCCTGGCGCCAATCAGGCATCGATCAGTCCTGGAACACCCCGGCCATCTACGAATCACTGGACGGTTCGAAAGAGCTGGCGGTCAGCATCAAAGGCAAGATCCTCGCCTTCCATCCAGACGATGGCACGCCGCTCTGGAGTTGTGACGGAGTGCCGGACTATATTTGCCCGAGCATCATCGTGCAGGACGGAATCGTCTTTGCGGGTGGCGGTCGCCGCAGCCTGACGATTGCCATTCGATCCGGAGGTAAGGGAGATGTAACGGAGACACACAAGATCTGGGATATTGACAAGGGTTCCAATGTTTCGTCACCCGTATACCACGATGGCTATCTCTACTGGGCGAAAGAGAAAAATGGGATCCTCTATTGTGCCGACGCCAAAACCGGCGAAGTGAAGTACGAAGAACGCCTGGATCCGTCGTCCGGACTGATTTACGCCTCGCCTCTCCTGGCCGACGGCAGGTTGTACTACCTCAGTCGTGAGAACGGCATCTATGTTCTGCCGGCCAAACCCGAATTTGCATTACTGGCGCACACGCAACTCGATGATGACGACAGCTTCTTTAACGCCTCCCCAGTCCCCGTGGCCGGTGGAGGTGTGCTGTTGCGTAGTGACAAGTACCTGTATCGAATGCAGGCCGCGAGATAACGCTGCAAAAGGGGACTGGGACGTTTTTCCCGGCAAAACAGGTAATCTGGGACATAACCCGACGGCAGCCATGACGAAGGTGTTCGGCCCTGTCGTCCTGGTGGCCGTGGCGTCGTCCGCTGCCAGGCACCTTCTGGAAGAGAATAGCCAATGAACTGGAAACGACCTTGCCGCTTACTCGCTGCTTTGTATCTCTTCATTCATGTGCTGCCCGCGCGAGCACAACCGGGCACGGCACCGGACGTGCAACAGGACGTGTCCCTGATCGCACCCCAGGGCCTGGGAAACCAACCGGAGAAGCTCGAATGGCTGCAGGATGCCGGCTTTGGGATGTTCATCCATTGGAGTCTCGACAGTCAGCTGGGCAGTGTGATCAGCCACAGTATGGTTGGCGCTTCGGACGAGTACAACAACTGGTTTGTGAACGAATTGCCCAAGACTTTTTTGCCCCAGCAATGGGATCCAGAGAAGATCGCTCGCATCGCCAAGATCTGCGGCATGCAGTACGTCGTGCTGACGGCGAAACACCATAGCGGGTTCTGTCTCTGGGATACCAAGACGACCGATTTCACCATTACGAACACGCCCTACGGAAAAGACATCCTCCCCGATTACGTGGCGGCGCTGCGCCGCCACGGCTTGAAGGTCGGACTCTACTACTCGCCGGAAGACTTTTCTTGGTTGCACCGCCACGGTCATCCCGTGTGCCGGCGCGGCCCGCATTTTCTCGATCCCGACAAAGATCCCGAGTACGGCGAGTTTGTGCGTCGCCAGGTCACGGAATTGTTCAGTCAGTATGGGCCGATCGATATGCTGTTCATCGACGGCGAAGGAGAGGAAATCACGAAAAGAGTCTGCTGGACACTACAACCGAATTGCCTGATTACACGCGGCGCTATCGAGACGCCCGAACAATTCGTGCCGGGACGACCCCCTCTGGGTCCCTGGGAATCGAACTTGACTATGGGAACTCAATGGCAGTACAAGCCGACCAACGATCAGTACAAGTCGGGCACGCGGATGATTGAGATATTGATCGAGACTCGTGCCAAAGGTGGTTCGCTGCTGCTGAACGTTGGGCCCAAACCAGACGGTGAGTTACCCATTGAGCAGGAGTCGCGTTTGCGTGAAGTTGCTCTGTGGCATGCGGTCAATTCGGAATCGATTCACAATACTCGGCCGTGGATCATCGCGCGTGAGGACAACATCTGGTTCACCAGGAAGAAAGGAACCGACACCGTTTACGCTTTCCTGACGGGACAGCCTGACTGGAAACGAGGTGACCGGAAGGAATTCAGACTGCAATCTGTACAAGCCGCCGGCAAGACCCGTATCTCGGTGCTGGGCCACGCCGGCCTGCTGTCCGAATATGCGCCCACGCTCGACGTGACACCTCGATTCGAGCAGACTGACAACGGACTCAAGATATCTGTCTGTCGCGCGCAACGACTCTACAACAATCACAAGTGGCACAACCCCGTGGTCGTGAAGCTGGAACATGTACAACCGGCCATCGATTCGCCACCCTACGCCGAAACCGGTCGCGCCACGGTGGGACGCGACGGCTCGGTGGTTCTGGAGGGAGAATTAATCGAGCTGGCCGGCGCCGAGCAAATTGAAGTTGGGTTCGAACTGCAGGAATATCTTGGTTTCGCCGAAGCGATGTACAACACCCAGTGGACCACGACGGCCATGCAGCAACTGACTGAACCCGGAACATACCGCCGGCAAGTCACCGGACTCACACCAGGCGCCGAGTATCAATACCGAGCGGTCGCCAGGCATCCCAAGCTGACCGTGCGCGGTGACCACCAGAGATTCACCGCCGAGTGAATCGAAGTTGCGCAGCGCAGGTCCTCCGGAGGCTGCTGAAATACTAGCGTCGATGGCCAGATAATAGGTCCCGCTTGCCGAGCGGGACCTCGCAGACCAGTGGTCCTCGACGTGACAAGGTCCCGCGTGGGCAGCCGGGACCTACTTTTTCAGCAGCTTCCTCCGGGCGCAGCGGTCAAATGGTCTCTACTTTGCCTGCGCACGGACCACCGAATGCATTCCCTCGTCTCGTCGGACGAGCTGCACATTTACGAACCCCACGGACTGCAAATCGGTCTGCATCTCATCCAATGCATAGCTGTTGCCGCCCGGCGTTGCGCTCAACATGTTGACCGCAAACAGGGCCCCTGCGACAGGTGTCGTTCTGGTGGAATCGAGCACAATGTCACGGATGTAGATCCAGCCTTCGGGTTCGATCGCATCCGCGATGCGTGCAAAGAGAGCACGGTTCTGCTCGCGTGAGTTCTGGTGCACGATTGCGCTGACCCACACCAGATCGGCTCCCCGAGGTAGTGGATCACTGTAGAAATCTCCCGCCACCAACTCGACGCGTCCCCCCACGGGCGAATTGGCAAGCCGCTGGCGGGCCATCGGAATCACGTGCGGGAGATCGAAAATGATCGCCCGAGCTTGTGGCTCAGCATCCAGCCAGGCGAGCGTCCATGAGCCCGATGCGCCACCGAGATCGAGCACGCACCGGAATTCACCTGGGTTGATCTCCGGTATCAACGTGCCAGCCACGTCGCGAGATATGACGTGCATGGCTCCAATAAATGCTGCCTGATCGGCCTGCTCGCCCTGCACACTCGGACCTACCACGTCAGGCACTCCTGACTGCAGTGTCCACGGAAGGCGTGCCCAGCGCCGCATGCAGACCGCCTGGTGACGCAGCATCGCCACCACACTCTGCGGTGAATCCTCCCGCAGAAACGGGGCCAGATGTTCCGCTATGCAGTAGCGATTCTCGCTCTTGTGCAGCAGGCCCACAGCGGCCAAAGCATCGAGCACAATGGTGGTGGCACGCAGGTCACAGCCTGCTGCCGCAGCCAACTCGGACGCCGTGCGCGGCGCGTCCGACAATTTTCCAAACAAATCCAGGTCAACACCCGCGGCCACAATGCACGGCACCTGATAGCCACGCATGATTTCCAGCAATTGCTCACCATTCTGAATATTCACGCCAATTCGTCCCATCCAAAGAAGGTATTACTCAAAGTGCAAACGTTCCCGCCCCTGCCAACCGATCCGACGCCGGAAAAGCCTGTGATTTTGCCAGTCCACACCCGATGTGAACTCCGAATCTCTCCGAGGGGAAACGAGCCACAGAAATGCGGCTTTACCGGCTCCATGGACCGCGTGATTTCCACTTTGAGGTATTAGAGTCTTACTCGTCAACATGCGCACACCGTGCGCACATGATTGTAGGACGGGATCTCATCCCGTCCATGCTCGGGATATGATCCCGAGCTACGTTTTGATTGCGGCCATCGGCCGCGTTGGATTCCAAGGTGTCAACAAATCCACCTCGGTCCCGTCAGGGCAAGCGGATTATACCTCATCGCAAACCGCGCCGGGTATGGCCGGCAGGAATTTGCCTCAAGCAGCAATCGTCGCAACCTGGGAGTATTCATGATGGACCGCTCGAATACCGCATGACGAGAGGTTTACAATGGGTGTGTCTCGTGTTGCCGTCCACACCCGTTTGTGCAAGGTGCTCGCATGAAAACTCACACCCTACCGATCGTTCTGGCAATCGTATTGAGTTGCACACGGGCGGTTCCAGCCGCGGACACGGTCCGCATCGAAGTGACAAACGGCGCACCGCGGATTGTCGTGGATGGACAGGCGGTTCGAGCTCGGATGTTTTTCGGACTGCCCGGCAGCCGGCCGCTGAAAGTGAGTCAGCAGGGTCAAGAGTTCTGTTTCGAGTTCACCCCGGTCGAAGATGAGGCTGGGGGAGGAACCATGCATTTTCGATTCAGTCAGATACCGGGCGATATCTACATCGATGATCTCCAGGTCACGGACCTGACCGCTCACGCAGACGCGGTACCTCTTCACGACTTCGAACAGGACGACGCATTTGTGCGGAACTGGACGATTTGGCCGCCACCGCCGCAAAATACGGTGGGTGAAATCAGCGTCGTGGCCGGCACCGGTCAGAATGGTTCGCAGGGCCTGCAGATCCAATTGAAGAACCCCGCGACCGGCAACTGGCCCGATTTTCACTTCTATCATCGGCCCGACCTGACGTTGCACAAGGGGCACCGGTACCAGGTCAAGCTGTGGGCACGAGCCGTTCCCGAGCGATCGGTGACCATTGCCTTCTATCGCCCTGGCAGGGTGTACACGTATCTGGGTGGCTCGCCCGGTTGTTTCGAAAGTCAGATCAAGCTGGCGGCCGATGTGGACGTAGACTTTGTCAGTTTTCCGGTTCACATGCCGTGGCCTCAACCAGACACGCAAGTTGACTGGACCGTTGTCGATCGGCAAATTGAAACCGTGCTCCACGCTAATCCGCGCGCGTTGCTTCTGCCCCGCATCGGTATGGGTGCCCCCCTTTGGTGGAAGGAAGCCCACAGCGATGCCGTAATGGTCTGGGATCAAGGGTCGCAACAGCATTCGGATGTGGTTGTCGCGTCACCAGACTATCTACATGACGCGGCCGAGCAGCTACATGCACTCGTTGCGTATCTGGAACAGAAATATGGCGAGCACATGGCCGGTTATCATCCGTGCGGCCAAAACACGGGCGAATGGTTTTACCAGGAGACTTGGGGACCAGCGCTCAGCGGATATTCCAATGAATCTTTGCGGGCATGGCGTCGTTGGCTGCGGCAAACGTACGCTGATGACGTGCAACTACGCCGTGCCTGGCACGATGAATCTGCGACGATCGATGCAGCTGTGGTTCCCACACCCGCGGCACGTTACGCGGCACCGGGAGGCATCTTCCGTGATCCGGTAAGCGAGAGGCCCTTAATCGATTTCGCCCAGTTCCAGCAGGAAATGATGGCCAACTGCGTGTGTCACTTTGCGAAAACCGTGCGGCGCGCCTCGCAGGGCAAGAGGTTGGTGGTCTTCTTCTACGGCTATGTTCACGAATTCGGCGCGATTCGCAATGGCCCCGCAATTTCGGGGCACTACGCACTGCGTCGCGTGCTGGATTGCCCCGACATCGACGTGCTCTGTTCGCCCATCTCCTACTTCGATCGCGGCCTCGGTCAGAGCGGCCCCGCCATGACCGCTGCGGAAAGCGTGGCCTTGGCCGGCAAAATGTGGCTTTATGAGGACGACACCCGCACGTACCTGGCGGCGGGCAGCACTTTTCCGGGCTGGCAGGACGGCGTGGACACAGTCGAAGAAACCAGGGCGTTACTGGTGCGAAACACCGCACAATGTGCTTTGCGGAACTTCGGCACCTGGTGGATGGATCTGGGGGCAACCGGTTGGTTTGATGATCCCCGCATGTGGCACGAGATGGATCGTTTGAAAACGTTGGACCAGGCCCTGCTGCGGAGCCCTCGTCCGTTCTGTCCCGAGGTGGCCGTCGTGATCGACGAGACCAGCATGTTGCGTGTAGCGGCCGGTGGCGACGCCGTAACACGCCCCGGCGTGTACGAGATTCGCCGTCCGCTGGGACGATGCGGGGCTCCGTACGGCCAGTATTTGTTGAGTGACGTACTGGCCGGGAAAGTAAAGGCAAAGTTGTATGTACTGGCCAACAGCTGGTGCTTGTCGCCGCGGCAACGACAGGATCTGCTGCGCGAGACCGAGGGCGCAGTGAAGATCTGGTGCTATGCGCCCGGTTATCAGGAGCCTGACGGCAAGTCGCTCGATGCCATGCACGAGCTAACCGGATTTCGGATCGAACCTATATCGGTGCCCGAAGCTCTGGCTCGACCGACGGAGACAGCTCGCCGGCTGGGCGTGCAGGAGGAGCTGGGCGTGCGTGCCGCGATCCAGCCCCTGTTTGCCGTGGCCGACGCGGAACCGGATGAAACACTTGCCAGCTACTCCGATGGCCAGTGTGCTGTGGCCGTTCGCGACAGTGACCGTGGCGCATCCTTTTTCGTGGGCCCTCCCGGTCTGACGTCCGAACTGCTGCGTCTGGCCGCCAGACGAGCGGGAGTGCATCTGTTCACAGACACCGACTGCAATGTGTATGCGAACGGTCCCTATCTTCTGTTGCACGCGAGCCAGGACGGACCGATCGGGATCGATAGTGGTCGTCGCGGCTCGGTGCGCGATATGCTGACCGGCGAGATGGTGGGGGAAGGCCCGGAGATGACCCTGGAGCTGAAAAGGGGGGATTCGCGTCTCTTGACTACCGCTTCGAAGGCAGACTGAACGGTCGGTGGCGATCCTGAGACCATGGCGGCAAAGCATTTCGAGGCACGAAGTCCAGAACTGCAAAGACCCAGGCGTCGGCTTATCACGTGTGGCATTTCAAGTTATTCGTTGGCGCGTTTCTCTTATCGTTTGCCGCCGGGCAAGCGAGGATGCCGGCCACGTCGCGGAAATTGCGCGGATTCGGCGGCTGGACGGCGGTTTGACTCGTGCATGCATGGGACGCTCGTGGTAACCTAATAGCTTGGGAAGTGCCCTGGCCGAGCGTGTCCGATAGTCGTCGTTTCGACGGGGCGTTATCCACATATGCCGGATCAGGTGACGCCCACACGCAACCTACCGGCCGCCCGCCACCTTACGGCCACAGTCCACTACCGTGATCGGGAGATCGCGTCCATGCCCACTGTCGATTCGTTATGTGTCCAAGTTTTTCTCCCGCGCCGCAGCCTGTTCAACTTTGTGCCGCGTTGTATTCGTTCTGGTCGTGGTGATTACCTCAGAACCGCTTTTTGCCCAGCAGCGGTCCGAGAAACCTCCGGCACCGGTATTCACCAAAACGGTTCAGCAGCGGGAAGTCACGATTCGCCAGACGTTCGTTGGCACGGTGACACCAACTCGCAGAAGCATCGTCGGAAGTTCGATGGAGGGGCAGGTGACTGAATTCCTCGTTCGGGAAGGCGATTTTGTCAAACAGGGTGCCACACTGGCCCAGCTGCGTCTCAAGAAATTCGAGATTCAGAGAGCAGGGGCGGCGGCCACATTGGAGTTGCTGAAAAGCCAGTTGAAGGACTTGCGGGATTCGCTGCCGATCGAAATCAAGCAGGCCCAGTCGCGACAGCAGGCCGCCAAAGCATTGAAAGATTTCGCCTCGCAGCAGTACGAGCGAGGGAAGACGCTGGGTGCCAAATCGCCGGTCACGACAGCGGAACTGGAGGAGCTGGAATCATCGGCCACATCGGCTGTGAATATCTATAGCGAACGAGTTGCAGCGCTCGAACTGGCCGAAACGACGTTGCCCCTGAAGATCGCTCAAGCGGAAGCGCGAATCAGAGTGCAGGAAGAACTCATTAATGAACTCGAAGACTCCATTGAACAGCACACCATTCGTGCTCCCTTTAACGGTTACGTGACCAAGGAGCAGACGGAAGTGGGACAGTGGATCTCCAAGGGAGGACCGATCGCGGAGATTGTCGAACTCGACTCAGTAGACATCATTCTGCCTGTGGTGGAGACATACATTTCAGGACTGAGAGCCAAGTCGCCGGAAGGCCCCGGAACGCAGACGTGGGAGGTCAACGTAGAGGCGATACCTGGTGAGGTGTTGACCGGCGAGGTAATTGCCATCGTTCCGCAAGCCGACTACCAGGCGCGTACGTTTCCGGTCAAGATCCGGGTAGAGAACCACTTGGATCCCCAAACCAACGCCGTGATGCTTAAACCAGGCATGTTTGCACGAGTCACGCTACCAGTCCGCACGGTGAACCGTGCCGTCATGGTGCCCAAAGACGCCCTGGTACTCGACAGGCGCGCCCGACGGTCTGGATAGTATTGTCGCCCGACGAGGTGCGCGGCGGAATCGGCTCCGATGTTCGCTCCGTGACAGTCGAGGTCGATACCTCGGTGTCTGAGGGCGATTCGATCCAAGTCGTGGGCCCCGTGGGCCCCGATGGTTCGCTTCCTTTGAGTGACGGAGACGTCGTGGTCACGGAGGGCAACGAGCGCATTACGCCCAGTTCGACGGTTACGATCAAGATGGAACGACCTTCCGAATAGCTATCTGCTGAAACGCGACGGACCCTATGCAACTGATTGAAGCGTTCGTAAACAACCCGGTCAAAGTCGCTGTGGGCGTGCTTCTTGTCGCGCTGTTTGGCTTCATTGCGCTCTGGCGCATGCCGATGCAACTGACGCCCGAAGTCGAAATTCCCACCATCTCGATTCGCACTCGGTGGCCTGGCGCCAGTCCCGGAGAAGTCGAGCGAGAGATTATTCAGGAGCAGGAAGAACAGCTGCAATCCGTCGAAGGCGTCACCAAGCTGTCGGCCGAGTGCTCCGATTCGGACGGCCGCATCAGGTTGGAGTTTGCCGTCGGCACCGATCTGAGTGAAGCGCTGCTGAAAGTCAATTCTCGACTGCAGCAGGTGCCCGAATATCCCGAAGATGCTGACGAGCCGGTAATCTACACGTCGGACTCCAATTCCAGACCCATCGCCTACTTCATTCTGCGGCCCTGGGTCGCCTCCTCCCAGGAGGTGGCCGAGTTTCAGACAGCCCATCCCGCGCTAACCGAACTGCTTGAACCAGCCCGCCGGGCGCAAAGTTCTGGCTTGCGCGCGCAACGCTTCGAAACGCTTCTCAAACAACACCCTGAGATCGAAAAGCAGATTCTGGAACTGCTGCCATCCCAGAATATCTCGGTCCCCGAATTGCAGGATTTTGCCGAGGACTATATAGAAGCCCGACTCGAACGAGTGCCTGGGATTTCCAATTCCGACGTCCGAGGCGGTCGGGAAGAAGAGCTGCAGGTAATTGTCGATCCTCAGCAATTGGCCGCCAGGCGGTTGACCATCTATGATCTTCGCAACGCACTGCGCGATGAAAACCGGGACGTGTCGGCCGGCGATCTGTGGGAAGGCAAGCGACGCTATGTGGTCCGTACGCTGGGGAGATTTCGCAGTGAAGAACAGGTCGGCAGCGTGATCGTGGGCCAAGGGGAACAGGGCTCACCGATTTACTTGCGCGACGTGGCGGAGATCAAACTTGGATTCAAGAAACCCACCGTGGTGGCCAAGAACATGGGCGTGGAAAGTCTGTCCATCACGGCAGTTCGTGAAACCGGCGCCAACGTCCTGGAAGTCATGCAGGGCCTGCGGCAAGTTGTCGAGTCTTTGAACCAGGATCTGCTTCGCGACCGTGGCCTGGAACTCATTCAAGTTTACGACGAAACCGAATACATTTACTCGGCCATTGAACTGGTCGCCTGGAACATCATTGTCGGAGCGCTACTCACGGTCGTTGTGCTGCTGCTATTCTTGCGCAGCGGCAGAGCCACGCTGGTGATCGCCTTGGCCATCCCCACCAGTATCATCGGCACGTTCCTGATGCTCAATCTAATGGGCCGGTCGTTGAACGTCATCAGCCTGGCCGGACTCGCCTTTGCCGTCGGCATGCTGGTCGACAACGCGGTGGTGGTACTGGAAAACTGTTATCGACATTCCCAGATGGGAGATAATCCGTTTGTCGCGACCGTGCGCGGAGCGAAAGAAGTGTGGGGAGCGGTCGTCGCGTCCACGTTGACCACACTGGCCGTCTTCCTGCCGGTGTTGTTTATCGAAGAAGAAGCCGGTCAGTTGTTTCGAGATATCGCCCTGGCCATCAGTTCGGCCGTCGGCCTCTCATTGATCGTGTCCATCACTGTGATTCCCGCCTCGGCTGCGCCTGCTGAGGAGCAGGAAATCACCTGCCGAGGAAGACGCTGACGAATCGCCGAAGACATCCGGCATTCGGTGGCTTCGTCCTCTGGATCGGTTCGGCCAGCGGTTTGTCGAGGTGGTGTTGGGAATCAACCGTTTTCTCCAGCGCAGCGTCTTCTACCGATTCGCGACTGTCATCGTGTTTGTCGGTGCGGCCATTGGCTTAAGCTACATACTAAAACCGCAAGTCGAATACCTGCCTCCCGGAAACCGAAACCTGGTGATCGCGATCATGCTTCCCCCGCCTGGCTACAGCATTGAACGCTCCCTCGAATTCGGAAACGACCTCGAACAGGCCATGCGGCCCTACTGGGATGTGGATCCCGAGGATCCCGAGTCGCAACGGATGGAGTACCCTCCGATCAGTGACTACTTTTTCTATGCGCGCGGGGCACAGGTCTTTATGGGACTTCGTTCGGCAGACAAACGTCGCACTGGTCAGCTGGCCGATCTGATCCAGAAAGTAACTGCCGACGCGCCGGGAACGATTACCCGGGCATCCCAAACGAGCCTCTTTCCCCGCGGTTTGGGGACCGGGCGTAGCATCGACATCGAAATTACCGGCCCCGAGCTGGATGTATTGGTGGATGTCGGGAAGAAGATTTTCGACAAAGTCCCCAAGGTCGTGGCGCTGACCGCGGTGATCCCGCAAGACGAGGTCCAAGAATCGGACACCGTCCTGTCGCACAACGATGACGGGACCGCAACTATCTTGAAGGAAGCCGCACGGGCATTCCCCGAACCAAGCCTTGATTTGAACAGTCCGGAAATACACATTGTCCGCAAGACAAAGCAGGCGTCGGATATGGGCATGTCCACGGCCGAATTGGGATATACAGTCAACGCGCTGGTCGACGGCGCTTATGCCTCGGATTACTTCATTGGCGGTAGAAAAATCGACCTCTCCATTCTCGGCAACCAGCGGTTTTCCGAACGCACACAGGACCTGAGGAGTCTCGAGGTGGCCACACCCTCCGGTGACCTGACGCGCCTGGACGGTCTGGCAGAATTGGAATTCGCTGGCGGCCCGGAAGAAATTCTGCACCGCGAGCGGCAACGAGCCATTACCATCTCCGTTACTCCGCCGGTCGCCATGCCGCTGGAACAGGCGATCAATCTGATTGACAACGAAATCATCCGACCCGGCTTTGAATCCGGTGAATTGCCCCCGGAATGTCAAGTCCACCTGGCGGGAACCGCGGATAAACTGCTGGCCACCTGGAAGGCACTGCGGTGGAACTTTCTCCTGGCGCTGCTGGTCACCTATCTGCTCATGGCGGCCTTGTTCGAATCCTGGCTCTATCCGTTTGTGATCATTCTCACCGTTCCTTTGGGAGCGGTCGGCGGACTGCTGGGCCTGAGCCTGCTGAACCAGTACTTGAAGCTGGTCCCGTACTCCATGCCCCAGCAGCTGGACGTACTGACAATGCTCGGCTTTGTGATTCTGATCGGGACGGTGGTGAACAACCCCATTCTGATCGTGCACCAATCGATCAATCACATGCGTCAGGAAGGCATGTCGGCCAACGCATCCATTCTGGCCAGCGTGCGATCGCGCATACGGCCGATTTTCATGACGACCATCACCACGGTGTTAGGACTGTGCCCCTTGGTACTCTTCCCAGGTGCTGGCAGCGAACTCTATCGCGGTCTGGGAGCCGTGGTGCTGGGTGGCCTCGTCGTGTCGACGCTGTTTACGCTGATCCTGGTGCCCACACTTTTCAGCCTCATGCTCGAAGCCAAGACCTGGTTGACGAGCAGTCGCCGCCCCCGAACCCCTCCGCCCCCCACCGTTACCGAGATTCAAGTCGAGCAGCGCACCCCCGCGCTGATCGATTGACATGCGACTCTTGTCGGGAAATCCGCGGCCCGAAGCAGTCAAGTGCTTTGTCACGCCTAGGAATTAGAGTTGGGCCGAGCCGATTGTACGACACCGCGTCCACGCGGTGTCGCACTGCGGAGGTAGCCGATTTCGACGGACGTGGAAGTCCGTCGTACGCCGTTGAGACCAACGCTTTGCCGCAGCTGAATCGGCTCTGACGAGCTGAGCCAGGCTTCCCGATCCAGAAAATTCCGTTTCTTGTCGGGAAATGTCTCGCCCCATGGCGTCATAATGGTGAGGGCACGGTTGGCAGCGAAGACCACAGCAGTAGATTCGTCGGCCAGAGCGCGATACCGGATGGCACAGCAGATCGATCCCCATTTCCTTGAACGATTGATGCATGAGCACGGTGCGGCACTGGAGCTGTTTGCCGCCCAGTGGACATGGGCACCCGAGGACTGCGTACAGGAGGCGTTTCTGCAACTGGCTCGTCAGCGCCAGATGCCCGAGAACACCGTGGCCTGGCTTTATCGAGTGGTTCGCAATCGAGCCCTCAGCTGGCGTCGATCTCTGGAGCGACGGCGGCGCCGCGAATCGGCGGTGGCGGCCGAGCGCGCGCTTTGGTTCTCGTCACCACGGTGGTCGTCGATGGAACTGGAAGAAGTCACTTCTGCGCTGCGGCAGATCGACGAGCAATTGCGCGAAGTGGTGATCGCCCGCATCTGGGGCGGTTTGGCATTCGAGCAGATTGCGGCCGTGGTAGGAACATCCACCAGCACCGCACATCGCCGCTATGAAGCGGGGCTGCTGAAGTTACGTGAAAGGCTGGGAGTTCCATGGAACAAGAAACGCGAATTCGACCAAGGTTTAACGGACCTGGAGAGTGCGTTGAAAGATCTCGCTCCCGGGCCGGCTCGTCTCGACATCGCCCACACCATGTTCCTGGCGGGCCAGCAATCCATGCACTGCCGGCTGCGTCGGCAGGCCCTTTGGCCCTTGTCAACCGCTTGC
Source organism: uncultured Planctomycetota bacterium (assembly GCA_963700575.1). GTDB lineage: Bacteria > Planctomycetota > Planctomycetia > Pirellulales > Pirellulaceae > JAJRVM01. Next base: position 302,328 of record CAVOYC010000032.1, read on the forward strand.
CTGGCACTGCTGTGCATTACACTGAGTGTCTTGCTGGCGACGCCTGGCCCGCCGCGTATTGTCTACATCCGGCAGGCGCAGCGTTTGCAGCCAGACGTGATGCAGCAGCCCACCAGCAACGTGGCTCCGTCAGCATCGGTGGCAGATCAACAGTACGTCTCGCCAACCAACTCGCATCATCTCGCACCACCGCCGTGGTACGAGGACCGAGATGGCGCGTTGCATCGTCTCGCGTGGCGGCACCTCGATTTGAACAACACGTGGGCACCGCCAGCTCAAGAGACGCAAGTTTCAGAGTCGATCCCTATCAACACCGTTCGTTACAGTGACTGGCGCTCGCTTTTGGATGATGTCAGTCTTGCCGAACGCGTCCGTGAGCCAGGTGCTTCACCACTTTTGAATTGGACGGGATTCCTCACGACGAGAGGTTCTTAACGATGACACGTCAACTGTACTTGAACACGTTTCTTACTGCTCTCACTGCGATGGTATTGAGCCTTGTTGTTCGAGGCCACGTCAGTGCGCAGGAGGCTCCGAGGACTGCCGACGCGATGGCGGAGATGCCGGTCATAACCATTTCGCTGATGCCGCAGCCCGAGCCCGTTCCGCCATTGAAATACTCGCTGATACCTGCCTACGCCGACATCCAACCCGGAGATGCCGCCACGTCCTATTACCGCGCCATCCTCATGATGCCTCGGGATAAAGAACTGGTTTTCGGCGACGACCAGCAGCAGTGGCTTGCTCTGCCGATGGAACAGTTTCCAAGAGAGAAGGCCCGTAAATGGCTGCAAGCCTATGCCAACACCATGAAGGAAATGGAAACGGCCACTTTCCGCGAACACTGCAACTGGGACCAACAGGTGCGGAGCCTGACGGGATTGGATGCGCTCGGCTTCATGTTGCCGGAACTCCAGGAGACCCGAGTGATTGCCCGGATTTTGCGGGTTCGATCGCGACTGGAAATCGCCGAAGGGCGCTACGACGACGCGAGCAAGACGCTCACCATGGGTTATCGGCTGGCCGCGAATGTTGCCGAATCGCCGATTTTGATCAGCAATCTGGTCGGTATCGCCATCGCCAACCTGATGAATGAATCGGTCATCGACTGGATTGACTCGGGCGGCCCCAATCTATATTGGGCTTTGGCAAGTCTGCCATCGCCTTTGGTCGATATCCGCGAGGCCCTGCGGCAGGAGATGAATTTTCCACTGCAGATTTTCCCTTTCCTCAGAGATCCCGAGTCGGCCAACTATACCCCGGCGCAGTGGCGCGAGGTGATTGGCGATGCGATGTTGCAGTTGAGCCAGGCCAGCAGCCGACCGCTTGGTGGTACCACCGACCTGATGGCACAAACGCTCGCCACCGGCATGATCCTGGCTGGCTATCCGACCGCCAAGGGGCAGTTGATCGAAGAGGGTATGGATCCGCAGCGCGTGGAGGCGATGCCTGTGGGACAGGTGGTGGCTATCCAGTCGGCTCGCGCTTGCCAGAAAGTCTATCACGAGTCGATGAAGTGGACGTTGCTGCCTTACTGGCAATCGCACCGGCAGATGCGCACATCGTTTCAAGGCTTGAGGGATCAAGGATACCTCGGTTCGCCCGGCCAGATCCCTGGCGTACTGCCGATAGCTGCCCTGCTGCTTCCAGCCATTGAGTCAGCGGTACTGGCACCTATCCGGACGGAGCGAGATATCGCCGCGCTGCAGACAATCGAGGCGATCCGCATGAGCGCGGCCAATTCGGCCGGGACGTTGCCTCCGGCGCTGAGCGATTTGCAGCAGTTCCCGGCTCGGATCGATCCGGTTACTGGAAATCAGTTCATGTACCATGTGCAGGAGGGCCGAGCCGTGCTCGAATTGCCACCGCCCGAGGGGAGGTCTGCCGAGCACTATGGCAAGCGATACGAACTCCGTCCCACAGGATCCACACCGGAATAAGTGAGAAGAACAACAAGAAGTACACACCCTGTGTTGGACAGCGCCACTTTCACTTTCATGATCATCTTTAAGGCCTCATTTTCACGGGCTTTATCGCCACCGGGCTTGTCCCGGTGGTAGAGCGTTTGACAACTACCGTCGATCTCGGCCACCCATGAGTTTCCTTCCTGCCGGCCATCGCCGCCTCCGGCGGCGATGGCCGGCAGGAACGTTCGTTTTTCGGCTGCCAGAGTAGTCAGCAAACGTAGAACCACCGGGACGAGCCCGGTGGCGAAGGTCTGTTATGGAGACACGAGTTACCCACAACCATCGCTGCAAAATGGCGCTGTACAACTAGAAACCGGGGAACAACTTCGCATTTTCCGTCCATGGGTGGCACTGGCCGAAGTAATTTTTCCACCGTGAAAAGTCGCCAAACCTCGATCCACTGGGACGAGCCCAGTGGGGCTGGAGAAAGAGGGTTCCTGTAGGGCATGGTGGAGCCTATCCTCGGAAACGTCAACTACCCGCTACAACATCCGATATTGAGGAGACAACGTATCAGCCAGGCACCTCGCGGCAATATTGCGACCACCTTCTCATTCGACATCAGTCAGGAACATTCTAATGAGCATACGACATTCTCTCATCTGTTGTTTGACAGTTTTTGCACTCATCTGGTGCGCGAGTCCCGGCCAATTGGCACAAGCCGATACTCCCGGGTCAACAGTCGCACCGTACATCGACAGTCAAACATTCGTCATCGCGCGACTCGATGTTCAGCAGCTTCCCCTTACTGAACTGCAACAGCGCGGCGTGGATTTCTTGAAGCGGCTGATCGATGATCCTCATGTCCACCAGGGTGTAGGCGCAGCCGCGAAACAACTCGTCACTCTTCGCGACCTGTTCCTGCAAGCTGGTGGAAGCGAGGTCTACTTGATTGCCAGCATGTCCGACCTGCCGTATCAGCCTCCCTTGTTCGTGGTGACGTCGTCGGCTCCCGACAACCTGCCCGCCCTGCAGGCCATGATTGACAATTTGATACGTGAAGCGAGTCCGAAGATGGAAGTCCGCAAAGCGGCAGACAATTCCCTGCTCGTGGGAGCAGCAAGCACGCTTGACCGAGTCCAGGCCTTGAAAACCGAGCCACGGCCGGAAGTCACAGCCGCCTGGAACGCCGCCACCAAAGCGCCACTGCAGCTGATTGTTGCTCCTGGCAGGGACCAGCATCGCGTTCTGGAGGAGACGTTTCCTCAGTTTCCACCGCCGTGGCAGCAACTGACGGGACAGGCTCTTAGCGATGGGATTCAGTGGGGAGTATTGACGATCGAAGCGTCTCCGACTTTGAAGGCACATTTGGTTGTTGAATCCAAGAGCGAGGCCGCAGCTCAACAGCTCGCCAAGCTGATGACTTCATCGCTCGACCAACTCGCCAAACTCCCGGATGTTAAGAAACTTCTGCCGACGGCAAACGAACTGTGCGCACTGATCGAGCCGAAACTCGATGGAAGACAGGTCAGCGTTACGTTGACGGAAGACGAAAAGACCATCGAAGCGGTGATGAAGCCACTGGTAGACGTCCTGACCACTGCCCGAAATAATGCGCGACGCATGCAGTCGATGAACAACCTGAAACAGCTCGGGCTGGCAATGCACGTCTATCACGATAAGCACGGACGCTTTCCACCCGCAGCATCTTACGACGCCGCGGGGAAACCCCTGTTGAGCTGGCGTGTGCATATTCTACCGTTTATTGAACAGAAGGCGCTGTACGCCCAATTCAAATTGGATGAGCCGTGGGATAGTGAACACAACAAGAAACTCGCCGACGTTGTCATCAAAGTCTATGAGGACCCCACATTGTCGCTGAGGCCAGGCATGACAACCTACGTCGTTCCCGTGGGTGAAGGCACAGTCTTTGGCGGCAAGGAGTCACTTCGCCTTCGCGACATCGTCGATGGAAGCTCCAATACGTTGATGATCGTCAACACGACGGCTGACAACGCCGTGCCCTGGACCAAGCCGGAAGACCTTCAGGTTAACAAGGCGAATCCTAAAACCGGCCTGTTCAGTCCACAACGCGACGCGATGCTGACCACTTTCTGTGATGGGAGTGTTCGCACACTCACCAATGCCATCGATAACGAGATATTGTGGCTGTTGCTCGTCGCCAATGATCGCACACCGATTGACTACGACAAGATCAAGTAGGCGGGGCGCTGTCGGTCTCGCTTCGGGGTCGTTTTTTCGACATGGATCTCTCCGTGACGACTTCACCTTCACGCTTCCACTGGGCTCGTCCCAGTGGAGGTGACAACTGGCAAGCTACACCCCGTACCGTGCACAGCATCTCTGTCTACAATGTTTCCTGCTCTCCGCCGGGCCTGCGAGCGGTGGGAGGAACGATTTTTGCTGCTGCCATAGCGAACCAGTTGTGATCCCACGGGGACAAGCCCAGTGGAAATCGGACTTGTGTGTAACAGCGAATGACCAGCATGAGGCTCGTTCACGAGCCTTCTCGCTGACCTGGGCTTGAGTCGCCGGCTGCCTGTTCACCTTGCTTGCCAGCCGACCGCGGTTCTAGTAGAACCAATAATGTGGCTGGAACTCGCTTGGTGCCTGGAACTGGGGCAGTACCTGCTGCCGTCCGCTCGCCGCTGGCGCCAACCTCGGACACTCCGCCGCCACAGAACCATTCCTGCAACCACCGCCCAAGATCTTAGCCCACGCATCCGGAACTACTCCTCACTTGCGCCGGCGATTTTATTTGAGTCGTTTCTTACCAACAAAGGACGCCGTCATGAATCGGAACACGTTGCTGACCTTTATGTTGACGAGTGTCTTTGTCGCTGAGCCGGCGTTATGCCAGGAATCTTCCAGCGATGCGCCCGTCTACAAAGCACTTGCATGCCCGCGACCGACGCTGCAATCCACTTGGGCCATCCTCGAGCGCGATGGCGCCAGTCGCCAGGTGGCTCGCTATCTCTCCTCGTTAGGACAAGGAGAAGGAGGCATCGGCGTCATCAGTTCACCACCCTTCAGCATTGCCGGCGATACGATCACTTTCACCATCCGAGGACATGACGGCCAGGGAGGTGGACGCAACGAGAACTACATCGCTCTGGTGGATGCCAGAAAAGGGACGGTTTTGCACAAGACTAACGCGCCCGGTAATGACGCGTTGCAGGAATCTTCGTGGGACGTGCGCGACATCAAGGGAGTCGAGGTCCGGATGGAGGTCCACGATGGTAATCGAGCCGGGGCCTTTGCCTGGCTCGGGATTGGCCGTATCGATGCCAGTCCTTCGCTGCAGGTTGACTTCAGCCAGGGCATGCCCGCAGGCTGGAATCGATCCCAACAGGAATCCGCTGTTCGCTACGAGCTGCTAACCGATGGCATTCCCTTCCGACGCGACGCATCCATTTGCAGTATCATTCCGGAGCAGGGTGACGTGGAGATACCCTGTGGTTTCCCGGCCCGGCGAATCTACCTGCTGGGCTGCACCGTCAGCGTCGGCCGACCGTTGGCTGTGTATGGTGGTCTGGAACTGCACTACCAATCTGGCTCGGTCAACGTGATGCCGCTTATGTATGGTTTCACTCTCGACGGACGAGACAAACTGCTCAGTCCGTCGCCGACAATTCACCTGCATCCTTCGGGCGATCCTTTTCAGTACTACCTGCCGATCGAATTACGTGATGAGCCACTCGATAAGATCCGCCTGGTCTCGAATCCTTCGCGAGGTCCCATCCCTCGCATCACAGCCATCACTGTCGAGACGATGGCCCACAGCGACCACCTGAGTGCATTGCCCGAGACAAAACTGGCGCCGGAAGAACAGTCGTGGATTCGGACACACACCGTCTCTGCCGCGTCGCCGTCGCGTGACGAAATCGCAAGCGACATCCGCGCTGCTTATCGCCTCGAGAAACCGCCAACCTCGAAAGTCCACTTCCAGAAGGTGACGATCGATATCGCGTTCCGCAGTGAAGGTGTTGCCGTCGCCGACTTCAACGGTGACGGTCAACTCGATATCGCCACGGGAAATCAATACTATACGGGCCCTGACTGGAAGTTACAGCCAATGTTTGAACGGCCCGTGGCCTTCCCGCTGGTAGGTTACAGCGACTCGTTTCTCTGCTTCGATGACGACGTGAATGGCGATGGAGCTGTCGATCTGATCGTGGTCGGCTTTCCCGGCCAAACCACACATTGGCTGGCCAATCCCGGCAAGTCGGGTGGTACCTGGAAGAAGTACTTGGCGGTCGAGAAGACGGGCAACGAAAGCCCGGACTTTGTTGATGTGGATGGTGACGGACATCGTGAATTGCTGTTCATCAATGGCAGTCGGTGCAGCGTCGCCCGCCCAGGTGAAGACCCGACCGCGCGGTGGATCGTCAGTCCGATTGCCGGACCCGACGATCCGGTTGCTGGGCATGGCTTAGGCGCCGGTGACGTGAATGGAGACGGCCGCGTAGACATTGTGATTCCCGACGGATGGTGGGAAGGACCTGCCACTTCCACACAAACGCCTTGGAAGTTCCACAAGGTGCCTTTCTTCGGCGGCACACAAATGTGTGTCTCTGACCTGGACGGAGATGGCGACAACGATGTATTGGGTAGCAGTGCTCACGGTTACGGAATCGCCTGGACCGAGCAGACTGCCGAGGGTTGGCAAATTCATGAAATCGACAACACCGATTCCCAAACCCACGCCATCCACCTGGCTGACGTGAACCGAGACGGCTTGATCGACTTCGTGACCGGAAAACGATTCTGGGCACACAACGGACACGACCCCGGGTCATACGAGCCGGCCGTGCTCTGCTGGTACGAAATGCGGCGACAGGACGACCAAACGACCTGGATCAAACACCAGATTGATGGAGATAGTGGCGTCGGACTCCACTTCCAGATCGTCAACATGAATGGAGATGGCTTGTTGGATATTGTGACGTCCAACAAGAAGGGAGTCTATTTGTTCCAACAGTTGCCGCAGTAGAGCGGTTCAGCACTGTTTGAGTCAACCGGCTTCGGATGACCACGGCCTATTCCCGAACAACGGGCTGGCCAATCGATTCTCGTGAGATCAAGCCGGCACAACTACGACCCGTTTCACCATCTCTATATTCAAAGGGAAACACAAACATGCGACTCAACCGCCTATTGCTCATCTTCTTGTCTGTGGCAACAATCTGCTGCGCCAGCTCTGTGCGGGCCGAAGTTCGGTTACCGAAGATCTTTGGCGATCACATGGTCTTGCAGCGTGATCAGCCAATCCCAGTCTGGGGATGGGCCGAGTCGGGCGAAACCATCTCCGTGAAGCTGGGCACGGCGGAAACGACAAGTACCACGAACGAAGACGGGGTCTGGAGCACGACACTGCCGTCTCAGGAGGCTGGCGGTCCTCTCACTTTGACCATTACCGGGACGAACCGCATCACTTTCTCCGACGTCTTGATTGGCGAGGTCTGGCTCTGCTCTGGCCAGTCCAACATGGAATGGACGGTCAACAACTGCGACAACGCCCAGCAGGAGAAGGACGGCGCGGCCTATCCCCGAATTCGCCACATTCAGATTCCGAAGCGGCCGGCCGGCTTTCCACAGGATGATGTCGATGCCCGTTGGACAGTGTGTTCCCCCGCGACGGTCGGCAACTATACGGCTGTCGGTTACTTTTTTGGACGCTTCTCTGCACCAGGAGTTGGACGTCCCGATCGGATTGGTCCACTCGTCATGGGGTGGTACGCGCATTGAGCCCTGGACACCTCCCTGCGGTTTCGCCGCCGTTCCCGCGCTGGCAGACATTCTCCAACAGGTTCAGCTGACCGATCCTGCCGATGGCACGTATCAGCGACGACTTACCGCCTATCTGAACGATCTGGGCGGCTGGTTGGAAACAGCAAGACAGGCCCTGGCCCAAAAGGCGCCACTCCAGCCCGCTCCCGCCTACCCGGTCGAACTCAAGCCTCTGACCGAACCCCAACAACCCACCACGCTTTACAATGGCATGATCAAGCCCCTCATACCGTACACGATCCGCGGTGCAATCTGGTACCAGGGCGAATCGAATCACACGGAAGGAATGTTGTACTACGAGAAAATGAAAGCCTTGATCGCCGGGTGGCGAGAAGTCTGGGGCGAAGGTGACTTTCCCTTTTATTACGTTCAGATTGCACCGTTTCAGTATGGCGATGAATCCGTAACTATCCTGCCGATCTTCTGGGAGGCACAGGCCAAGGCGCTCGATATCCCGAACACGGGGATGGCCGTGATTCATGATGTCGGTAATCTCAACGACATTCACCCGCGGAACAAACAGGATGTCGGAAAACGCCTGGCATTGATCGCTCTGGCAAAAACGTACGGACGCGACAAGGTCGTCTTCTCCGGGCCAACGTACAAGGCGTTTTCGGTTGACGGTGACAAGTTGCGTGTGACATTTGAAAACGTGGGTAGTGGCCTGGTTTCGCGTGATGGCCTGCCGCTCACCAGGTTCGAGATCATTGGGGAGGATACCGACTTTGTTCCAGCCACGGCGGAGATCGACGGAGACTCGGTGGTCTTGTCATCCGCAGAGGTGAAGAAACCCGTGGCCCTGCGATTTGCCTGGCACAAACTGGCCGAACCGAACCTGGCCAACAAGGAAGGGTTACCTGCCGTACCCTTTCGGGCGGGGGAAGTTCCTCAGCGAGATTGGCTGAACTTGAAAGTCAAGGAGGCCAAAGATTACCAGCTGGTTTACGATTTGAATCTGGCCCACCTGGGACGGGACATGCAATATGATGTCGATAATTCTGCCGGAATTGCGGGTGGTTTCGACCGCATCGCATACTTCCTGGAATTGCAGAAGCAAGGAGAACCGACGTCCTACGTCTATACCTCGATGGACGCATTCACGCAGGATGTTTCCAAAATCGGCATCCCCACGGTGGCGAGCGAGGCTAGTTTTCAACAGCCGGTAACTGACTTGACGGTGATCTCCGACGTTTCCGGGATTGTCACGGGAACGAAGCTGACTGGGGGCAACATCGAGTTCTGGCCAAACAATTACAGCGCCGCGAACGACAAGGACATCCCCAATGCCAGTGGCAGTTTGTGGGATTTCGGCGACAAGATCGAGATGCCCGTCGATGGCTACGGGTGCATGCAAGTACATAATCATGTGGCCAAGCAGACGCTTTTCGCGGTCAATCACTGGAGCAACGGAAATGGTGCCGATCTCGGCATCGGCAACAGCGACGGCCAGACTCGTGACTGGACGTTCGCCTCGAACGCCGCCTCTTACGAAGTGAAGCGTCTCCGAGTGCTGGTGCGGATGAGGGAATGAGGGGGTGATGAGGTGATGGGGAACGCGGTGAATGATTCGCTCCGACATTTGGCTCGTCTCGGCCCGGTGCGTATCGCGCGGGTTGCTTACTGCGAAGCGGCTACACTCCACACTTTCGGATTCCGCGACCCAGCTCAATGGATCGCTGGCGATCTTTGCGCCATGTCAGCGGCTCGCAGGCGCGCCTTGTTACTCGTAGTTATCCTGCTCCTTCTGTCGCCGGTCTCCGTCAGGGCCGCCGATTGCCGGATCCAGCGTGTGGGGGGATTGCCGACGTTGGTCGTCGACGGCAAGCCGCACACCGGTTTCTGCTATTCGACCTATGACACCAGTTCGCCGAATCTGGAACAACGTGTCAAGCGGTTCGCGCAAGCGGGTTGTGACATATTCAATTTCGTCGTCGAGATCAGCGGATACGGCTATTCTCACCCGTTGTGGCCGCGGCTGGACAGTTGGGATTTCAGCGACCTGGACGATCGGGCTCACAGGATTCTTGCCGCTGCCCCTCACGCATTCCTGCTGCCTCGAATCTATATCGATGCGCCCGTTTGGTGGCGTGCCGAGAATCCTCGGGAGATGATGGTGCTCGACGACGGCTCCACCACCTTCGGTACAAAGCTATTCGCCCTGTCACGGCCCGGTGATTTTCCCTCTCTCGCGTCCGAAAAGTGGCGCGGCGACATGCAGTTTGCCCTGCGGACCATCATTCAGCACATCGAGCAATCCGACTACGGCGATCATATCATTGGCTACCAACTTTCCGGACAGAAGACGGAAGAGTGGTACCACTGGAGCATGAATTGCGCCTGCTCTGGGTGACTACAGCACACACATGCAGCGCGCATTTCGCAAATGGCTACAAGACAAGTACGGCGACAGCCGGCAATTGAGCAAGGCCTGGCAACGAGCAGACCTGACGATCAATGAGGCTGGGATTCCTACGCGTGAGCAACGGATCGGCGATCGTTCACGCACCTTCCGCACGCTCCCTCAGGAGCAGAACGTGATCGACTTCCACACGTTCTGGTCAGAAATCATGGTCGATACGATTCAGCTGTTTGCCAAGACCGTCAAGGACGAGACGCGTGGCACCAAAGTCGTCGGCGCATTTTACGCCTATACGCTTGAATTCGCTGACCTGGCCGAGGACGCCGGCCACTTGGCGCTGCACAAGCTCTTGCGATCACCACACATCGACTTCGTGATGGCCCCTTCAAGTTACTTTAATCGAAACCTTCCCGGCACACCGTTCTTCCGCGCGCAACCGAGTCACTCGCCTTGCACGGCAAGTTGTTCTGGAACGACTTTGATCAAGTCAGCTACAAGTATTTCGACAAACTGAAAACCGACCCGAATCTGAAGACGTGGCAGTGGCAAATGGGGCTCACACACACTGCCGAAGAGTTCGTCTGGATGAATTGTCGCGAGATCGGCATGACGCTCGCCAGCGGAGTGCAGACGGCGCACTTCGACATTCATGGCGGATACTACGACGATCCACAAATCATGGAAGGTGTGGCACGGCTGAGTGCCATTCGTCGCGCGTCATTGTGCACGCGGACAGAACTTCTATTGCTCAGATCCTGCTGCTGGTCGATGAAGCGTCCCAACATTACCTTCGCTTCCGCAACCCGCAGGACAGGCCCAGCACGTTTCTCCGCAGCTTATTGAGCGCCCAGACTGCCGAAATGGGCTTCGTCGGGCCCTACGACACAGCGTTGCTCAGCGACCTCGCATCCCTGGATACCACGCGCTACAAGCTGGTGCTGGTACTCAATGCTCTGCGACTCGACACCGCGCAAAGAAACCTCATTCACCAACGTCTCACCAACGCCAACCGAACGGTGATCTGGTTCCACGCTCCAGGCTACTTCGATGAACACGGGTCCGATCTGCGTAACATCGAGCGACTGACAGGCATCCACATCCTGCGCGGACCGGTAACCAAGGGACCTGCCACCGTGCAACTGAGCGGCAGCCTGACCGGACTGGGCCCGCCGATTCCGCCGCTCGATGCCGAGCCCTTGATGGTGGATGACAGTCGAGCTGATGCGTTGGGAAGAGGCCTCGGCGCTCCGGAACAAGTCTTGATCGCCCGGCGCCAAATGGAAGGGTGGACTTCCATCTACACCGCCACTGCTCCGCTGCCCGCGGCCGCCTTGAAACGGCTTGCCGCCGATGCCGGCGTGCATATTTACGACGAGAGTCCGTCTCACTTGCTGTTTGCGAATCGCAACTGCGTGATGCTGGCCGCGAACGAAGACGGTGGCGAGGCGTTGATTCGACTGCCACAGCGAAGTACGGTAAACGATTCTTTCACAGAACAGCACATCGGGGAAAATATCGACCAGTTCGCTGTCCCGCTGCGACCCAAGGAAGTGAGAGTCTTCTCGATAGACGTAGCCGTTCACGGCCAGAGGCCGTGAACGGCTACAATGAAACTGTGCGACGTTGCGATGTCAACCTGCGAAGCCCCCCAGTAATAGTCAATTTCCCGGAGAGATGACGTCATGTTTCGGACCTTGCAGATTTTGTCACTCCTTTTCTTCATGTCGAGCATCACTTACGCAACAGACCTGGTGATTGTCAGACCTGCTGATAATGGTCAGGCGTTGGTGAATCCCGATATGGGATGGACCATGCACTTCTACTCAAACATCATCGCCAACTACGGATCGAGGCTCGAACCTTCCGACACGCTGGACGATTTTCCGGGTCTGTCGACTGTCTACTTGCGCCTCCCCTGGTCATTCCTCGAGCCGCAGGAGGGGGTGTTCGATTGGTCTGTTGTCGATACACCCGCACAGCGGTGGATCGCTAAAGGCAAGAAGGTTGCCTTTCGGATCACTTGCAGTGAAAGCTGGATGCGATATGCCACCCCGCAATGGGTGGAGCAAGCGGGCGCCAAGGGACATAGTTTCACGGTCGGCAAAGGGGTCGATCCCGAAGGGCCATTCTGGGAACCCGTCTACGATGACCCGATATTCCTGGCCAAGCTGGAGACGTTTCTAAGCGTGTTTTCACGACGCTACGATGGCAACCCCAACGTGGCGTTTATCGACGTCGGATCATACGGCGTGTGGGGAGAAGGTCATTGCTGGGCCAGCACCCGATTGAATGTTGATGATGCCGTGAAACTCCAACACATCGCGCTGTACTTGAAATACTTCCAGCGGACCTTACTGGCGGTCAGCGATGACTTTGTTGGCCCCGACCAGCAAATCACACAACATGAGATTACCGATTACATGCTGGCCCATGGAGTCACTTTGCGAGACGACAGTATTTGCGTCCAACCGCCGCCACGATCCTGGTACCACGCCGAGCTGGCCGGAGCGTTCTGGCCGAAACTCCCAGTCGTTCTCGAACACGAGCATTATGGTCCTTCTGTCAGCCGGAAGGCTTGGGATGACGGGCGATTGCTGGCCCGTGCCGTCGAGCAGTATCACGCGTCCTACATGTCCATTCACTGGTGGCCGCATGAGTTTCTGGAGAAGAACCGAACGACCATCGAACAAATCAACCTGCGGCTCGGCTACCGCCTGCAACTGCGGGAGATATCGTGGCCCAGGAGGGTTGATCTCGGCTCGCCTTTCTCCGTCAGGCTGACTTGGGCCAACGCCGGAGTGGCTCCATGCTACCCAGGCGGTTACGCGGCGTTGACGTTGAAAGACAAAAAGGGCGGAATCGTCTCCGTTCACGTTCTCGACCGCCTCAATATGCGCGTTCTACAGGTCGCCCCCCCAGGCGAGGCTCCCGCGAGAGAATCGACCAGCACCTTCGTCATAGCCCAAGTCTACCACGACGGACCTCGCCAATTCACTCGGTCCGCGACCGGAGGGACGTACAACGTGTTTGTTTCGGTCGGGACACTTGACGGCACACCGCAAATCGCATTGCCCTTGGACAACGATGATGGGCAGCGGCGGTATCGCCTGGGAGAGATTACCGTCACCGAGCGTAGTGACAACTAACGAGGCGGGTCCGCAGAGTGTCGCTCGCTCGATGTTGACTCATAGTCGGCACGTTCTGGAACACGAGCGGCGTAACCCGAGCGAGGGATGTCAAGATGCGAATTCATGGGCATTCTTTATGGTGAGCAACATCTTGACACCCTGGACAACCATGCGTCGATGAGCAGGAGCGAATTCGCTCTGGGGATGCGGCCGCAGCACCCGGGCCGCTTCTGCGCACGGTCCGGCGCGGTGCCGGATTTGCCGTCCCGCAGGGGTTCAACCAGAAACTCAGGATGCCATCCGCCAGGCAACTCCTGCGCGACGGTGCCAGGTAGTACAATGGGGCATTCCTTGCTCGGGGGCGAACACCGACTAACCGAACGCGCAAGAGAACGCCGATCGCCGAAGACCTGCGCATCGCGACGTTGACGCGGTGCATTGTGGCAGCGAACAGCGAGTTCCCGCGCGGCGTGCTACTGCACCAAACCACACCAGGAGCCTTAAATCATGTCCCTAGACCGAAGAGGTTTTCTACTTGGCAGTGCGGCAGCCACAGCGGGTCTCGCCGTGGCCTCTCCTTCGTTGGCTGTTGACATCCCGGACCCCAAGAGAGGTGCGATTCTAAAGCTCTCGAGCCAGGTCGGCGTGATTCCGGGCGACAGCCTGGACGAAAAGCTGGCCAAGATGCAGGCTTGGGGTTTCGCCGGTGTCGAACCGCATGGAAACGTGGTGGGCCAGGCTAAGGAGTTTCTGGCGGCGGTTGCCAAGACAGATCTAAAGGTCAGTGCGGTGTGCTGGGGATCGCACGGAGGCGACCTGGTTTCCGAAGACGCCGAGAAGCGTAGGAAGGGAGTTGAAGACCTGAAACGCGCTTTGGAGACCGCGGGCGAATTGCACAGCACGGGCGTGATTTATGTTCCGGCCTTCAAGAACGAAACGAACCGCACAAATCAGGAGATTCGCAAGCTGCTGGTTCGACGAATTCCCGGCGATTGGCCAGTACGCCGTGAGCGTGAATTCCCGCGTCTTGTTTGAGCCGCTGAATCGGGGCGAGGCGTTCTTCCTGCGTCAGCTAGCAGACGCGGCTTCGATCTGCCGGGACATCAACAGTCCGGGCGTGCAGTTGATGGGCGACTTCTACCATATGTTCATTGAGGAAACCAGCGATTTGGGTGCGTTCCTTTCGGCCGGGGATTACCTGCACCACGTGCATCTAGCATCTCGGACTCGCGTGCTACCGGGCCAGGACGAACGCAGCTTTGTGGATGGCTTCCGCGGCCTGAAGCTGATCGGCTACCAGGACTTCTGCAGCTTGGAGTGTGGAGCACAAGGCGACCGGGATGCGGAAATCCCGAAATCTGTTGCGTTTCTCACGGATCAATGGGCTCAGGCCTGACGTAGGGCCGCAGGAGAGTATGGGCACTTCTGTGACGGATTATGGGCCACGGAAAACGGGCCGTCGAGCGGATTCCCCGTAGTTCGCCGGCGACTACTTCCATCAGGAACCGGACACTGGTAGTTTGATGACTGGTTGAGGGGGCAGCGCGGCCGTCAGGATCAGTGGCGTTTGAGGATTAGAAAGGTCCCTTTAGGATCGACGAAGCAGTAACTGTCGTAATGGGTTCGAGGTCCTGCCTCGTTAGTAACTTTATAGACTTGGGAGTGAATGTTCAGATGAGCAACAAGAAAGTCGAAGCACGTCGCAATTTTCTCAAGGGCACGACAGCCGCTGCCACGGGAGCTGCGTTGATGGGTGGCTTGAACCTGGGCTTTGCGCGTGCGGCACATCCGCAAGGCGGCGACGAAATCAAGATCGCGTTGATCGGTTGTGGCGGTCGCGGTAAGGGAGCTGCCACGAACAACCTGAACGCCTGCGAGAACACGAAGATCGTCGCTGTGGCTGACGCGTTTGAACGCAGCGCGAAGGGCGCGGCCGAGATGTTCAAGGTTTCGCCCGAAAAGACCTTCTGGGGTCTGGATGCCTACAAGAAGGCGATCGACGCCGGAGTCGACATGGTCATCCTGGCCACGCCGCCCGGATTCCGCCCGCTGCACTACAAGGCCGCGATCGAAGCCGGCAAGCACGTCTTCATGGAAAAGCCGTGCTGCGTCGACGCTCCCGGCTATCGCAGCCTGCTGGAAACCAACAAGCTGGCCGACGAGAAGGGACTGAAGGTCGGCGTCGGCCTGCAGCGCCGCCACAACAAGGGCTACGTCAACGGGATCGATCAGATTCACGACGGCAAGTTCGGCGACCTGATCCTGCTGCAGGCCTACTGGAACGGCGGCGGCATCTGGTGGCGCGGCCGCGAGGACGACATGACCGAGATGCAAAAGCAGGTCAACAACTGGTACCACTTCGTCTGGCTCAGCGGCGACAACATCTGCGAGCAGCACATCCACAACCTGGACGTCTGCAACTGGGCCAAGGACGCGCATCCGGTCGAAGCCAACGGCATGGGCGGCGACAAGATCCGTCGCGACCGACAACCCGGGAGAACGCAGATCTTCGATCACCACTTCGTCGAGTTCACCTATCCCGACGGCACGAAGATGTACAGCCAGTGCCGCCACGTGCAGGAATGCTTCAACCGTGTCGACGAGTACTGCCTACGGCACCAAGGGTAACGCCAACATGCGTGCCGATGGCGATGTGAAGGATGCCAACGGCGTCGAGTTCAAGTTCGGCGACTACGACCAGGAACACTACGCACTGGTCGAAGCGATCCGCAACAACCTGCCCTACAACGAAGGTCACTTCGGCGCCACCAGCAGCTTCACCTCCGTGCTGGGACGCATGGCCACCTACAGCGGCAAGATCGTCAAGTGGGACGAGGCCGTCGGAGAAGGGCCGCTGCGAGGCACCAGGCATCGAAGACTACACCTGGGATACGACTCCGCCGGTCGTGCGTGGCGACGACGGCAACTACCCCGACGCCGTCCCGGCATCTACAACCCGTTCGCCTGATTCAGCGCAAACAAACGTGATCGGCACACCCCCGCGGGAACTCGGCTTCGGCCGGGTTCCCGCTCCCCTTTTTCACGCGGGCATCCTCGCCTGCCCGGTGCTGCCGGACGCTTGCCAATCGCCCGGTCGATCGCCACCGGCGTGCGCCCCGCACCAGTGCGGATCTTGGTATGATGGTGATTCAGCCCGCGTGAACCCGCGGTAATTCCAGTTGTGAGTGGTAATGTGACTGGGTTGGATGCGCCTGGCATATGAGAACGTGCACTGCACGATAGTCGGCTAGAATACTTGCTTGCTGGTTGGCCGGCTCGACGTGGGGGAGACTGGCGGTACTTGGTTTTCGAGAGACACACGATGATGAGCAGCTTTCAATACAGGTGGCGGTTATTTGCTGGCTGCGTGGCGTTGATCAGTTTCGTAGCCGGCGGCAATCTGCCAACGCAGACTTTGCGCACTGCGGAGACTCCGGGAGTTCGCGTCTCCGAGCAACCGATGGTCATCCCCACGTACCAGTTGGGGCCCGCTGATCCGAATCCGATTTTTTACATGAACGAATCGTACCAGGGGGCTCAGAAACGCGTTTATCCCTACGCGTTGCAGGACCATTTGATTCACGAACGCAAAGACCGGACTTACACGTCTCTGTGGCTGGAAAACGAGTACGTCAAGTTGTGCGTGTTGCCCGAGATCGGCGGACGCCTGTTCGCGGCGACGGACAAGACCAATGGTTACGATTTCTTCTACCGACAACACGTGATCAAGCCGGCGCTGATCGGCATGCTTGGGGCCTGGATCTCGGGTGGCGTCGAGTGGTGTGCTTTTCATCACCATCGCAACACGACGTTTATGCCGATCGACCACACGCTGGTGGAGAACAGTGACGGCAGCAAGACCATCTGGTTCGGTGAAACGGAGCGACGCCATCGCATGAAATGGCTGATTGGACTGACTCTCTATCCAGACCGATCGTACATCGAAACGTCGGTGAAATTCTTTAATCGCACGGCTCTGCCTAACTCGGTTCTCTATTGGGCCAACGTGGCGGTGCACGTCAATGATGACTACCAGGTCATTTTTCCACCCAGCGTGCAGGCAGCCACCTACCACTCGAAGATCGACTTCACCACGTGGCCCATCGCCGGGGGACGATACCGCGGCTTTGACTACACCGGCAAGGATATCAGCTGGTGGAAGAACTCGCCCGTATCCAATTCTTTTTTCGCCTGGCAACTGCAAGAAGATTTCATGGGTGGATACGATCACAGCCGCCGCGCCGGGATGGTGCACGTCGGGAACCACCACGTGGTGTGTGGAGCCAAGCTGTGGGAATGGGGCACGGGAACGGTTGGCCGCGCGTGGGACAAGATCTTGACCGATGAGGATGGTCCCTATGCGGAACTGATGGTGGGCGCGCTCTCCGACAACCAGCCCGACTACAGCTGGATCAAACCGCATGAAGTCAAGACTTTCAAGCAGTACTGGTACCCGATCCGTGAGATTGGCGGCTTCAAGAACGCCAATCTCGAGGCAGCCGTAAACCTGGAAGTTCGGGAAAACAATGTGGCTTTTATCGGTTTCCAGACCACCACGCGCCGCAACGGGGCAAGAGCGTCGTTGACACTGGGCGACAAAACGCTGTGGCGAAGAACCTTTGACATGGGCCCCGACCGACCTTTGACTCATGAAATGAAGCTGCCCGACGGTGCCTCGCAAACGCAGCTCCGAGCGACACTGATGTCGGCCGACGGGACACTGCTGGTGTCTTACCAGCCGGTCGAACTGGTGCCGGTTGACAAGCTCCCCGATCCCGTGAAGGCTCCACCCAGGCCGGAAAAGATCGCGTCGCTGGAAGAGCTTTACTTGACCGGGCTGCGGATCGAACAGATACACAATCCGCGCGTGGATCCCATGGATTATTACCTGGAGGCTCTGAACAGGGATGCCGATGACACGCGCTGTAATATCATGGTGGGTATCAACTACAACCGCCGTGGTCTGTACCAGCAGGCAGAGCAGCATCTGCGACGGGCCGTAACACGATTGACACAGGACTACACCCGGTCGCGCACCGGAGAAGCACATTTCCAGTTGGGAGTGGCGCTCCGCGGCCAGCACCGTGACCGGGAAGCGTACGAGCAGTTTTATCGCGCTGCTTGGGATCAGGCCTTCCAGGCACCTGCGTATTATGAATTGGCGGCCCTTTCGTGCGCACGAACGGATTTCACGCAGGCACTTGAGCATATTCGTCGTGCTCTGGAGGTGAATGCCCTGGATACCAAAGCACAGAACCTGCACGTCGCCATACTCCGTAAGCTGGGTCGCGTGGCGGCAGCAGAGCGAATGGCGACCCAAGTGCTTCAAATCGACCCGCTCGATTTCTGGGCTCGCAATGAGCTCTATGCGTATCACCTCACTCAAGATGAAAGTTCCTTAGCATCCGCTGCATTGAAGGAACTCACGCATCTCATGCGCGACGACGTTCAATCATACCTTGAGCTCAGCCACCGATTACATGCACGCCGGTATGTGGGACGAAGCGTTGGATGTACTCCAGCGGCCGGTTCAATTCGAGCTGCGGCCGGCAGGTGCCTATCCGCTGGTCCACTATTACCTGGGTTATCTTTACGGCCGAAAAGAGAACACGTCAGCAGCAGAATCCTGTTATCGACACGCAGCCAGTATGCCGACCGATTACTGTTTTCCGTTCCGCCTCGAGACAGTCGATGTGCTCCAGTCGGCGCTGGCTGCCAATCCAACCGATGCTCGGGCAGAGTATTACCTTGGTAACCTGCTTTTCGACTCGCAACCCGAATTGGCCATGCAGCATTGGGAAAAATCTCGCCACCTGGATGACTCGCTGGCCATGGTGCACCGCAATGCAGGTTGGGCCGAATATCGTGTCAGGCAGGACGTGGAGAAGGCAATTGACTGCTACGAACGTGCACTTTCCTGCGAGCATATTGATCCTCGACTACTGCTTGAGTTAGACATGTTGTACGAAGCGGCCAACGTGGCACCGGAGCGACGTCTCGAAACGCTTCAAGCCAATCATGGCGTCGTCGTGCGCCGCGAAGACTGCTTCTTGCGCGAGATCATGGCCTTGATGTTGACCGGCAAACGCCGGCGAGCCATCGAATACCTGGAAGAGAACTTCTTTCATGCCCAGGAGGGACGCGACGATATCCACGATGTTTACGTCGATGCGCACCTTTTAGAGGGCCTTCACGCCCTGCAGCAGGGCCGCGCCACCGAGGCTCTGGATCATTTCCGAAAAGCGGCCGAATATCCGGAGAACCTTTCGGTGGGACGACCCAAGAACGACCCCCGAGCGCCGCAAGTGGCTTACTTCACAGCCCTCGCCCGGGAGGCCTCGGGTGAATCCGACCAGGCCAGAGAGTTATTTGCCAGTGCGGCCGCGCAAGAGGATACGCAAAGGTGGCCTGAAACAAGATACTACCAGGCACTGAGTCTGATCAAGATCGGACGGGCTGCGGACGCCCATAAGATCTTCGAGCAACTGATTGAGCAGGGACGGCAACAACTGGGTGAACAGGAATCGGCCGATTTCTTTGCCAAATTCGGCCAACAGGCGACACGCGGCAGTCGCAGCGCCGCGGCACACTACCAGATCGGCCTCGGACTATTGGGAACCGGTGACAAGGAGACCGCTCGCCAGGAGTTCGAGCAAGCAGTCAAGTTGAATCAGAGCCATCCGTGGGCTCGCTATCAGAGAGATACTCTCAGCCAAGAGACGGAGTGATCGTAGCCACAACAATAACAGGAGTTGTTCCATGAAGAAAAAATCGGTTCGCTACTCTCGACGACGGTTTCTCGCTAACGCGGGAGCAGCCTCGGCCGCGCTGGCGATTCCCATCGTCGTCCCCGATTCCGCTCTCGGACTCAGCCAGACGGTCGCTCCCAGCAACCGGATTGTCCTCGGTGCGATCGGCATCCGCGGCCGCGGTGCCCACGATCTGCGCTGTCTTCTCGATAACCAGGATGTGCAGTTTATCGCCATCTGTGACGTGCAGAAAGTACAGCGGGAGAAGATCAAGAGCACGGCTGATAGCCACTATGGGAATTCGGACTGCACCATGTACGCCAATATGCACGACATGTTGCCGCGGCCCGACATCGATGCGGTGTTGATCGCCACCGGCGACCGTTGGCACACCATGGCGTCCATCACGGCGGCCAGGGCGGGCAAGGATGTCTATTGCGAGAAACCTTGCTCCATGACGATCTCCGAGAGTCGTGCATTGTCGGACACGTTCCGCAAGTACGATCGCATCTATCAGGCCGGTACGCAACGCCGCAGCATCGGCAACTTTCTGTTCGCGGCCGACCTGGTTGCCAAGGGCAAGCTTGGCAAGCTGCAGACGGTGCATGCCAACACGCTTGCTCCTGCCACGAAACACGATTGGCTTCCAGAACAACCACTTCCGGGCAAGGACGAAGTGGACTGGGACATGTGGCTGGGCCCTTGCCCCTGGCGCCCCTTCAATAGTCGCTACATCACGGGCGGATGGCGCGGTTTCTTCGATTTCCACGGCGGTGGCATCCTGGAATGGGGCGCCCATACCGTCGACTTGTGCCAGTGGGCCGCCCTCAAGGACGACACCGCGCCGATCGAGTATGTGCCGGAAGGCAATGGAGTCACGGCCACCTATGCCGACGGATTGAAGCTGGTGATGCGCGATACCGGCTGGATGGGACTGGGGACTTGTAGCGTCCGGTACGAAGGAGACGAAGGCTGGATCGAAACCGGTGATAGCGGAAAGTTCGCCATTTATCCTGAATCGCTGCGCACCGAACGGACCGTCTTCACCCGAGCTGGCACTGATCCCACAACGCACATTCGCAATTTCCTCGACTGCGTCAAGACGCGCACTCCGGCCCACGCCAATGCCGATGTGGCCGCACAGTCGCACGTAGTCTGTCATGCCGCCTACATTGCCTGGCAGTTGGCGAGACCCGTCAAGTTCGATCCGGCCAAAGAAGAGTTCATCGGTGACGAACAAGCGAACCGAATGCGGTCACGGGCCATGCGCGAACCCTGGCGCATCTAACGAGGCGGGACCGATTTCTGTTGCATTGAACATTCATAAGGAATCATACTCATGCGGTTGAAGAAGAAACAAATCATGCATGGCCTGGTGAGCAGTGGTCTTATACTCACCTTTGCGGCCATTGGCTTTGCACAACAGGCTCCCCCTGCCACCGGCACCGAAACCGAACTGCTGGCCGTCCTCCAGTCCGACGCGCCGCTGTTTGACAAGGCCAAAGCTTGCCAGCAACTGGCGGTGATCGGCACCAGAGAGTCGGTCCCGGTCCTGGCTCAATTGCTCTCGGACGAGCAGTTAGCGCACTATGCGCGATATAGCCTGGAACCGATCCCGGATCCTTCCGTGGACGAGGCGTTGCGCAGCGCGCTGGGCACACTGAAAGGCGGCTTGCTGGTGGGTGTGATTAACTCGATCGGGATGCGACGTGACGCCGCCTCGACGAGAAATCTCAGTCAGTTGCTCGCAAATTCGGATCCCGCTGTGGCCGCGGCTGCCGCTTCCGCACTGGGCCGGCTCGCCTCGACACAGTCGGTCGCCATTCTGAAGGAAGCGCTGTCAAAACCCGAGCCGCTGAAATCGGCGGTCGGTGATGCCTGCCTGACCGCTGGTGACACCTTGGCCAGGCAAGGTCAGCAGGCTGAGGCAATCGCCCTGTTTGAGGCGATTCGCCAGGCAGACGTCCCCAGGTACATGCAGTTGGCCGCTTTGAGCGAGAGCATTCGAACTCGCGGTGCGGAGGGCTTGGAGCTGCTGGTGGAACAGCTTCAATCCGAGGACGAAGATCAGTTCGCCGTAGGGCTCAGCATGGCCCATCGGTTGCCGGGCGAGGGCGTGACCAAAGCGCTGGTGGCCCAGCTCGAACGGCCCATGGCTCAAACTCCGTCCCCAAATCCGCGCCACGCCAGGGTCATCGCCGTTCTGGCCCAGCGGGGTGACAAAGCGGCACTACCCGCCGTGCTGAAAGTAGCTGCCGACGCCCCTGAGGACGTACGGCTCCCGGCGTTGCGTGCCTTGGCCACGATCGGCGATGCGTCGGCCGTGCCATTATTGCTGGATACGGCTTTGGCCAATCAAGGCGAGATCTCCGCGGCGGCGTTGACGAGTCTGGCCGAGTTGCCGGGCAATGAGGCGGACCAGCAGATCGAAAAACTGCTCGCCGGCAGCCAGGGCCAGGCTCGGCAGGTGCTGATCGAACTGGTGGGATTGCGCGAGATCTCTTCAGCGGTTCCCGCGCTCGTGAAACTGCTTGACAATGAGGATCCGCAAACCAGCCAGGCGGCCCTTGCCTCGCTCGGCCTGACCATCGGGCTCGACAACCTGCCGACGCTCGTCCAGCAGATGTTGAAAGCGCCCTCGCCAGAGACAGCGGCTGCCGCCAAGGCCGCACTGCAAAAAGCTTGCCTGCGGATGCCCGACCGTGACGCGACCTCCACGATCCTGGTGAGTCACATGGAAGGTGCTCCGATCGAGGCAAAATCCGAATTGCTCGACCTGCTGGGCGTGGTCGGTGGAGCGAAAGCGTTGGCGAACGTGGCCGCCGCCGCCAAATCGGAAGACGAGCAGCTGGTGGACGCGGCCACCCGCGTGTTGGGGCAATGGATGAGCGCGGACGCTGCACCGGTACTGTTGGAACTGGCTCAATCGGGTAATGACAAGTTCCAGGTCCGTTCGCTGCGCGGGTACATCCGTATCCCCAGGCAACTGAACGTGCCGCTGGAGGAACGAATCGCGATGTGTGAAAAGGCGCGTCCAGGTGGCAACTCGCGATCAGGAGCGAGAAATCATCCTCAAAGATGTCCTGGCTCGCTGCCCTTCGACCAAAGCTTTGGACCTGGTCATGCCCTACCTGCAATCCTCGCAACTGAAAGACGCGGCCGCCGCATCTGCCACGGATATTGCCAACGAAATCGTCAACACCGACCCGGCTGCGGCAGCCGCGGCGATGAAACAGGTTTTAGAGACGACCCAAGACGCCGACGTCAAGAGAAAAGCGAGGCGAGTGCTCAATCGGACCAGGCAGCAGTAGATCCTGGTAAACATGTCTCGGGGCCGCGGTACAAGTGCGCCGCGGCCCTGGAGTTTTTTTGAAATCAGACTGACACGGCTAGTGCTCTGTTACAGCTTAACTTTCGGGTTGGGTGGCACTGGCTCTGCCAGTGTAGCCTTGCCGAAGAGCCGGAGGAGCACTGGCAAAGCCAGTGGCACCCTAATTCTTAGCTGTAACGAAGCACTAGCGGGAGTCGTGACACACCACAGTCTACTCTTGTCGCTTCTCCTCCCATCCATGGACGACGACCCGCGGCTGATTCGTAAAGTCCAGCGTCTGGATCAGGCGCGTCATGGTCTGCTCGGGCGGTTGCCGCAGCTGCCCCGCGAACGTCACGAAGTGGCTGGCCGGCTCGGCGCCCTCGATCCCCACACCTCCTGCGCCGGCACCGGGTCCCACGACAAATCTCGTGGCCACTTCCGGTGTCGCCAGGCCCAGTGCCAGTTGCTGCTCGTTCCACTTGATGGCCCAATTCGCTCGATCTGCCTTGACCTGCGCTGACACGTTATCTGCGACACGTCCTACCGGTCCGGTCGAACCGTTCGAAAACAGATACGTCCCCGGTTGGGGACCGTCGCCCGAGAAGTTTTGCGGATCGTCGAAGTCCCAGTAATAATTCACTGGCTCGCTCAACGTGACTTCCATCCACTGTGCGCCGCCAAACAGGCTGATCGTCTTGACCATGTCCTGGTCATCCTGGCAAACGTAGCGAACCAGTGCCGGTCCGCGAGCAGTACAGACAAGTTTGTTCGAAGCCCCACGATGCGCGTGGCCCAGGTCCGCGAAACCAGACCAGCCGGTAGCTCCTGGCATGGTTAAATCGTGATCCCCGGCAGACTTGATGTGCCAACCATAGACATGAGCGCCCTCGGCACCCAGCAGTAACCGTACGGCACCATTCTCCACGCGCCACATACCCTCATCCAGCTCCTCGGTCACGACTGAATCGTCGAGCGAGCCAGGCGAAGGAGGCAATCCGCAATAGATGTGGATTTCCGCACGCGCTCTCCGCCGGATGGGGCCAGGAATCACCAGTGTCAGTCGACACTTGTCGCAATTGAGCTGGCGCTCGTGCTGCACCAGTATCTCCCGAGGCTGAGCATTCTCTTGGAGCCAGAAGGCTCGTGGCGGCTTTTCCACATTCAGTTGTCGCGGAATGCGGACGTCTATTTCGATCGGCAACTCGTACCGATCAACGCTCCCCGCCTCGACTGTCACGCCCATCCGATGCGAAGCCGCCCGTTCGGCCCACGGCAAATCAGGCCGCAGCGGCTGACTCAGCACCGCATGGGGACGCGTCTGCCGTGCGAAGGAAGTCGGTAACATCACCCCCACGTCCGCCGGCGCGGGCAGCTCCTCGCCGCGCTGCAACTTCTGGCTCGCGTTGGCCATGCGCTCACCAAGAGCCTGGTACCAACCGTCCAGATCCGCGTAGCGTTTCATCGTCCAGTCAAGTGCATACGGTTTGCTCTCGCGCAGCCAAATCCGCTTGAACTCCTGTCCGAGATCCGAGTGCGCTTGGCGAGTCTTCGCAATCAACTCTTGGGCTTCCGTCACGAATGCCAGCCGCTTACCTGGATCGCTTGCATCGCAGGCTTCGGCGTACGCTTCCGCCGCGCGCATTCCATCAAGCATCCGTTGCGCCATCAACTGCATGCGCCGAGCACCCAGCAGGAACGCATCGAGCAGTTCGGCGTTCACCACGGCATCCCGGCGGCACGCCTGCAGATGCTCGATCGCCGGCCCGACAATTTCCAACAGACGCCCCGCGGACTTTCGCGTAGCCGTCGGGCTCTGCCGAGGCAGAAAGTCGTTCTGCCAGAAGCGCACGTTGAGCATGTTGCCCATGCCAGGCAAGCGATGCGTCTGCGATAGCAGCTCGATCGCCTCTCCAAAATGGTCGCCCGACTCGCCGAACAGCACGCCGCCAAGACGTCGATTGAAATCTTGGGGGCTGGTGTGGGACGCGTTCCAGGCACACTCCGCCCCCCATGCATAGCCGTGCCACTTGTAGCCCTGTAACGCTTCGCCATCGTCTTCCCAGGCCGTGTTCAACATACCGAGGGCCCCATGTCTGGCACCGTCACGAACGAAATTCTGGATGTTTGTGGTCGTCACCGCGAAATCAGGAAGAATGCGACTCCAGTTGTTGATCCCGGGACACACGAAGAACTCGTAACCGGATTGTTTGAACGGCAAGATCTGGTCCTCAAAACTCGCCTGCGGCCCGTAACCCCATGTCAGCATGACCGTATCTTTGGGGACCTGATCCAGCTTGTCTGGGTGTTGAAGAATAATGTCGCCCCACATCATCATCCGTTTGTGGTACTTGTCACGCAGCAGATCATGGACACGGCGCACATGGCGCACGTAAACCCCGCCCACTCCAATCTCCTCGGCCAACGGCTTGGATGGCCCGCTCCCGAGACCGGCCGTTTCATCACAGCACACGTTGAACATCGGAAAGGGAAGCAGCGGGCAGACCTCTGAATACAAATCGTCCAACAGTTGATATGTCTCTTCCCTGGTCGGACAGAGCAAGTAGTCTGTCTCGCGTAGAGCCGCATATTCTGGGTGCTTGAGAATCCTTGTGAAATGGCCAAATGACTGTTGATTGCCAAGGATGTCAATGTGCCTTGCTTTAGCGTAGTGGACCAGAGTTTTCAGCTCGTCCGGTAGCAGTGATCCGTCCCTGGGGCCGATCAGCGGATGCTTCTGAAACGCATACTGGTACTCCATGTAATACGTGAACAAGTTCATCTTCAGTTCCGCGCCAGGTCGATGTGTTGCTGGAGCGTGTTCAGCGTGGAACTCGGACCTCGCGTCATGTCATCCTGAAAACACCGCCACTTCAGCGACGGCCAATCGCGAATAGTCAAGCACGGCAGATTATTGCCGATCCGGTTGGCGCGAATCAGTTGACAGAGTGTCTCGGCGCCATAGAAGAGCCCGCTCGCGTCAGCGGCACGGCAACGGATCTCGCGTTCACTTACCTCCAGAACGTAACTACTCTCATGCGTGTCGCTGGCAAATTGCTGGGGAAGTTCTTGATTTTCGTCGAAAAAGATGCGAAAGCAAAATGCACTGTCTGTAGTCGTGGTGAACTTGCACACCGGGATCTTGGCCAACTGCATCTCGCGTTTCAACCTGTCATAAATCACAGGTGCTGCGTGAGCAGGCACACACAGGGTCATTTGCTCACCCAGCAAGAATTTACCCTTGCCCAGCTCAACGCGCTTGGGAAACGGAACCAGTCGCAGATCGGCACCGTCACCGGAACCGCCAGCGGCGGCTGGATCAAGGCAGAGAATATGACAAAGGCAAACAAGCATGATGCCTGATCGGACCATTTTGACGGCCTCCGATACGTTGTTGGGGCACGCAGCAGCGGAAGTGACTGGCGGGCCTTGCCTTCTCTGCCACCAACATAGCCGATCCACAGACGGAAATCGCCCAGTCTTGGCAGGGTGCCAGGCTGGCCATGCGATTCCCAGATCAAACGGGGGGGGGGACGCCAGCGTTCATTGTTCACTAGAATGGAATTCCTGATTAGGTGGGCAGTCGTCTTCTCTCAAGTCCATTGACAAACGCTTTTCCCACGAAGACTCCAGAAGACTCCTATGGAACTCTCAGACGGCGAAGCGCGGACGATTCTAGACACCACGCTGTGTGATGTCCTGGAACTGGTACCCGACGCGGTCCTGATCACGGACCAGCACGGCCAGATCGTCCACCTGAACCGATTGGCTGAGCGGCTGTTCGGATACCGCGCGGGCGAATTGCTGGGCCGGCCACTGGAAGTCCTGGTTCCGCCACGGTATCGCGGCCGGCATGAGTATTTGCGGCAACAATACAGCCGAGACCCAAAACCGCGAGAAATGGGCGGAGGAAAAACCGGTAGTGGCGCGTCCCTGCGACTGTTGCGACAAGACGGGCTGGAGATTCCGGTGGACATCAGCCTGAAACCTTGGGCGTCTCCGCATGGACAATTGATCTTTGCGGCCGTCCGCGACGTGACATTGCACCAGCGGCGGGAAGACGCCTTACGAGCCAGTGAAGAACGCTTTGCTTTGGCGGTGCGCGGCTCCACGGACGGTATCTGGGACTGGAACGTGCTCACCAACGAGGTGTATTACTCGCCGCGGTTCAAGGAACTGCTGGGATGCGAGGATCACGAGATGGAGAATGTCTTCGCATCCTTCGAATCTCGCCTGCCTCCGGAGGATCTCGAGCGCGTACGAGTAGCCCTGCAAGATCACTTCGACCGACACTTGCCCTACGACATTGAGTACCGGCTGCGCACGAAATCTGGCGAATACCGCTGGTTTCGAGCTCGCGGGCAGGCCATCTGGGATGACACCGGTCGCCCGTCGCGGATGGCTGGCTCCATCTCGGACATCACGGAGCAGAAGCGTTCCCAACAGCGTTTCGAGTTGGCTGTCCGCGCCTCGCCGGTAGCATTGTTGATCATCGACGGCATGGGAACGATTCGGCTGGTCAATGCACAGCTCGAACGTTGCTTCGATTACCCTGCCGAGGAATTGCTCGGCCAACCGGTCGAGATGCTCGTGCCCGAACGCTACTGTGCGGCGCATCGGCGACTTCCGCGATTCGTTCTTCAGGAATCCGGAAAACCGCTCCATGGGACCGGGACGAGAACTGTACGCGCGTCGCCGTGACGGTAGCGAGTTTCCGGTCGAGATCGGACTCAGCCCGCTGGAGACCGACGAGGAACTGCTGGTCCTCTGCGGTATCGCCGATGTGACCGACCGTAAGCAGGCCCTGGCTGCCATGCAGACTGCGAAGGAATCGGCCGAAGCCGCCAATCGGGCTAAGAGCGATTTTCTGGCCAACATGAGTCACGAGATCCGCACGCCGCTGAACGCCGTCATCGGCATGACCGAACTGGTTCTCGATACGGAACTCACGTTGGCGCAGCGTGAATACCTGACGATGGTCACGGAGTCCGGCGATCTGCTGCTCAGCATTATCAATGAGATCCTTGATTTCTCCAAGATCGAAGCCGGCCGTGTGGAACTCGAAAACATGGAGTTTTCCCTACGCGATCTGTTGGGAGATACGATGCGTGCTTTGGCCCCGCGCGCGCATCGCAACAATCTGGAATTGGCTTATGAGGTCGAGGCCGGCGTGCCGGACCGATTGGTGGGCGACGCCAATCGGCTCCGCCAGGTGTTGCTGAACCTGGTTGGCAACGCGATCAAGTTCACCAAGACGGGAGAGGTCGTCGTGCGGATCGATTGCACGTCGCCGACGCAGGAAAGTGTGCTGCTGCGTTGCGACGTTGCCGATACCGGGATCGGCATCGCAGCCGAGAAACAATTGCTGATCTTCGAGGCCTTCGCCCAATCCGACACCTCGACCACGCGGCAGTACGGTGGAACCGGTCTAGGGTTGACGATCTGCACGAAACTCGCCGAGTTGATGGGTGGCGGGATCTGGGTCCAGAGTGAACTGGGGCGCGGCAGCACGTTTTCATTTACGGCCCGCTTCAGCTTGGGTCCGCCGCAGGAGGAAGCATCACCGTCGATGGATCTGGAGGCACTGCAGAATCTGCCGGTGCTGGTCGTGGACGACAACGCGACCAATCGCAAGATCCTGCAGGAGATACTCTGCCACTGGGAGTTGACCCCAACGAGCGTCGCCTGCGCCGCCGACGCATTGGCCGTGTTGCGTGAGCGTCATGCAGCTGGAACACCCTATCGGCTCATGTTGACCGACGTCAACATGCCCGAAGTGGACGGCTACACGCTCTGCGAGCGGATTCGGGGCATGCCCGAGTTGGCCCATCTTACCATTGTCATCTTGACCTCCGGCGACCGTGCCGGAGACCCCTCCCTTTGCCAGCAATTGGGCGTCGCCGCCCAATTGTTGAAACCGGTCAAACCTTCAGAATTGCTCAAGGTCCTGTTACGTGTGTTGGGCAGGGCAGTGGCCCAAGAAGAGAATGCCACAGTTCGGCCTGGACCAACCGCACCGAGTACTGCAAAAAGTCTGCGAGTCTTGTTGGCCGAGGACAGTGTGATGAACCAGAAGCTGGCCGTCGGGTTGCTCACCAAGTGGGGACATACGGTCCACGTCGTCGCCAATGGAGTCGCCACTGTCGAGGCCTGGGAACGCGAAGCCTTTGATCTGATACTGATGGATGTCCAAATGCCCGAAATGAATGGGCTGGAGGCCACGGCCGCGATTCGCCGGCGCGAGGCACAAACCGGCCGCCACATCCCGATCATCGCCCTGACCGCCCACGCGTTGCCAGGCGATCGCGACCACTGCCTGGCCGCCGGTATGGACGGCTACGTGTCCAAGCCGTTGCGTCACCTCGAGCTGCTCCAGACAATCCAGGCCTGTTGCCCAAAAGCGCACTAAGTCCGACTATTACATCTCACTCTGTTTTGCCCAGTTTCCCGCAAAACGTGGCGTGGCCCTAATTCATTTTCCTTACTCGAACTGCGAGATCGCACATGCATCAACCAAGACATCTGTTCCGCGTTAGAGTTTATTCTTTTTCTGTGTTGCTTTGGGTCGTCGGCGGAATGTATCTCGCCCCGTTGACCTTGGCGCAACAAGCACCGTCGGCAGAGAAGGAGCCGGCAACGACCGGCCTCAAGGATACTGACGAGTTTTACCGACCCAACCAAGTCCAGGTCATTCACTTGCAGGTGCATGAGAGCGATCTTCACAGAATGATGTCGGCCTTGCCTCAACGCATTTACGTTCCCGCAGTGTTTCGCTGGGGCAATCAGACGATTGAGAACGTCGGAGTTCGCTACAAGGGAAACAGTTCGTCCATTCCTCACCAGCCACACAAGCGGAGTTTTCTCATCAAGTTCGACGAATTCGAGAAAGACCAAACATTTCTCGGACTGGAGCGAATCGCACTCGATAACGGCGTGCAGTTCGGCAGCCTGTTCAGCGAACCGCTGATTACGGGCGTTCTCCGTGATCTCGGCATCCAGGCACCACGCTGCAACTTCGCCAAGTTGTATTTGAACGGCAAGTATCACGGTGTCTACGTCAACGTTGAACGTATCGACACGGTGTTTGTCAAGAACCACTTTGCCGATGCTGACGGCGCCTCTACAAGGTCAACGAGGGCGGACCCGGCGCCGACTTGGGTCCGCTTCCACAACAGCCTGGCTCGCCCACTCGCAGGGGCCTGGCGTTTGAACCGAAATCACGGTCCGCCCGCGCCGACGCACGCGATGTGCTCGACTTGATCTCCAAGATCAATCAAACTCCGGCCGATGATTTCGCCCCAGTCATGGAGGCAACTTTCGATATGGACGCCTTTCTGCAGACCATGGCCGTCATGCTGTTCTCAGGCGCTTTTGACCAACTCACTGGATGGAATCCGCACAACTACTATCTGTACCACGACCTTCAAAGTGATCGATGGCATTACCTGCCCTGGGACTTGGATGTCGGGTTCGTCGAAAACGCTTTTGGACGCGTTCCCGTCATCGCCGGATGGAACGCCGCCTGGCCGATACCAGAAGGACCACCCCGACCGTTGATCGAACGCATCGTCGATGATCCGCAGCTACTTGCACGCTATCGACGCCTGGCCGACGCAGATCCTGGAAAAATACTTTCACCCGCGGGTACTTCTGCCACGAGTCGAACGAGCTCTATGAGCGGATCAAAGATGACCTGGCCAGTGATCCGTTTCCGCACCGTCGCGTGACAAACCGCGAAGATCAAGATTATGAGAGCATTGTTGCGTCGATCAAAGACTTTGTGCGTAGAAGGTATGATACAGCTCGAGCCCAATTGGATGACCCGGGCGATCGACCGCGGATCGTGAGGAACTCGCCGGGCCGCGGGCAAGGCCCCCAACCGGGAGGGCCCTCGGCGGACGCCCCCAGTGGGCTGCGCGTCACGGCTCAAACTGCTGCTTCTGTCACGCTGCAATGGCAGAACAACGCGCAAGACGAAATGGCCTACATTGTGCAACGAGCCGTCGGAGAAGAGGGGCAGGAGTTCCACAATCACATCGGCCAACCAGGCGCCGATGTTGTGACGGTTTCCGACGGCAACATCGCTCCCGGCCAGACCTACCAATACCGGGTTTATGCGATTCGCCCCACCCCCGCCGGGCCTCAAGCGACGGGTGTCTCCAATACGGTTACCGTTCGTGTGCCCGAAAAGTAGCCCGTCCAGGGAAATAGGGACCCGCCCATTGCATCACCACCCACATTGACTATAATTGGGGAGTTAGCGAAGGGGGGTGGGTTGGTGCGAGCTGATTTTAGGGGCACAGGAGTTGAAATATGAACTTGAAATCTGACATCCAGGTGGTGGTGCGAGGCGTGTTGCGTGGCATGCTGGCGGCGCTCATCGTGGCTTGCAGCACGTTGCCAACGGCGCGCGCCGACTTTACTTTTGACCTTGCCCTAGTAGCGGATTATGAATTTGCATTGTTGAGTAACACGCCGTTGAATCCCGGCCCAGGAATGACACCGTTCATACCGTTCCAGGCCAAGGGGGTGCTGACTTTCTCGCTTCACGACGACGTCATCAATGATCTAAATGCCACGACGGTACCGTTCACAAACGTGACTGGCATGTTACAAGGCGTTTCGCCTGCACCATTTCTGCCCCATCAAATCAGCCCGGACCTC
Organism: uncultured Planctomycetota bacterium; assembly: GCA_963700575.1. Classification (GTDB taxonomy): domain Bacteria; phylum Planctomycetota; class Planctomycetia; order Pirellulales; family Pirellulaceae; genus JAJRVM01. The sequence continues at coordinate 334,256 of CAVOYC010000032.1, forward strand.
GAGTTTTTAGGCGGTAACCTGACGAACATTGTGCGCGATAGCAATGGCTTCATTACGTCTGCCAGGGTTGAAGATTTGTCGATGCGATGGGAGCTGACCGGGACACCTGGTGGTGGACCTGCAGTGCGGCTGTTTACCACGGTTGGCCTGCCGTTTAGCGGCGACGTGGATGGCTTGCCCGTGTCACCCGGTACGGTGATTTCCGGCGCGGATCCATTCGAGGTCTTTCTCGATCTGGGCGGTGGCGATAGCTTACTTGCCGTAATCGGTCAGAATCGCACGCTTACCGTCGTGCCGGAACCCGGGACTTTGACCCTCTATTGCCTTGCGGCCAGCGGCTTGGCGGCTGTTGGCGTGTGGCGACGTCGACGATATCGGTCCTCGGTGCAATAGTAGCCACGAGCTCAGGACACTGTCGCCAGCTCGGTCGTGCGAGAACACGACCGCTGGCTTGGGGCAAGATATTCGTGCGAACGCACGTTCCACACCTGAGTCCCCTCGTTGCACTACACATCTGCTGCATACGCTTCCGCTGGGCTTGTCCCAGTGAGAGCGACAACTGACAAGCTACATCCATGACCACGAAGATCATTTCTATTTTCACTATTCTCTGCTCTCCGCCGGCCTTGCGAGCGGGGTGAGCGGCGACTCTCACGCTACAGCAGCAGCAAGAGTGGTTACTCCCGCTGCTCGTAGGCCCAGCGCAGCGCAGGAGATTGGTGCGGATGATACGTAGCTGACCAGTTGTGATCCCACCGGGACGAGCCCAGTGGAAATCGGATTCCTGGATAACAATGAGGCCGAGTCCTCGAGTTCTGTAAAGACCAGTCGCCCAATTCCGCTCAATAGGACGGCAGACGAGACGACACGAACCGTTCGATGCGCAGTAACTTCGCCTCGGAAGACTTGAGCTCATCACGTTGATACAAGCGGTATCCGACGCCTTGATCGCGTGGCTGAATGTCGGTGACTGTGTTGCCTCGAAACTGGAACCGGCAACTCCGAACATTGCTCTCGGCGGTCCACTGCGTACCAGGATCGGTTGACTCTGGCCAGAAATCCTCTTGTTTCCATTTCAGGCGATACTGTTCTTCGTACTCAACCATGGGGAATTCAATCGTCACGACGTTTCCCGGAAGCAGATCCTGGATGATGACGTAGCGATCGGTCCAATGCACCGGTTTGCGTTTTCCTTCCACCGAGACATTTACTTTAGCAGTATCGACCCAATCGGGGATTCTCACGGACACGTGTTTCGCCGTCTTGATCAGCAACTGACAAGCACTATTGCCGAACCGAGAAGGAATACTCGGCGCCACAATCGTGTCATGATCATCTCCCTTGATGAGAACAGGCATTCGCAAGCGGTCCCAAATCCATGTTCAATCTTGCTCCACCTCATCCCCATCACGATCATCTTTGTGGCATAATGTGGGTTGACATTTGTCGCGATGGAAGGGCTTCGCTCTCTTCCGATTCTGTCAACTAAGACCTCGTCCGGCAATAAGTTACCGCATTTATCACCCCTCACCCTACCCTCTCCCCCGCTATTCCTGCTCCGCGGGGCGGTGGAGAGGGAAGCGGAACCGGTAACTTATTGCCGGACGAGTCCTAACCCTGCATGCCTTGCGTGCGCCCGGCATGTTGCGGACGTGGGGGCTTCGGACGACGGATTTCAGAAGTCTGACGTCGCCTCGGCAACCCATTGTACGATCCTGTATCTTTGAGGACCATTCGATGAAATACGTTTTGTGCCCCCTCGCTTTGTGCTCGATGTTGCTGTGCCAGGGAGTGTGGTCCGAAGAGCCGGACAATGCCCTCTTCACATACACGCTCACACACGATGGCTCACCCGACTCGTATGACGATGCGATCGCGGTGGGATGTCTGCAGGGGCTCATCAACCGTACCGCGCCGCGCCTCTACGTTCTCTCTCCCAGGAATGGCCAACCGAAGTACTGGCTGGACGCGCTTTCTCAAGAAGGTCGTTGGCTGCAAACGAAACGCGTGGAGCCGCTTCCCGACCTTGATGCGCTGTTCCGACTGGCCGGTCCTGGTGTGAAGGGCGCCGTGATCTGGGATCCGGAAGTGCCGGCGACCGTCAATGTGGCGACCACGATCGCGGGAGTGGAAGACGGGGTCGTGGTGAGTCCCGCGCATGGCTGAGCGATGCTTGCAGCGCTGGCGATTACCGGTGCTGATCGACCTGCGTGGTCGTTTCACCGGCGCGGAGACCGGAAGCAAGAAGAACGACGCGTACCGCTGGGCGATTCGCGAGTATCTCGCTCGCGGCCGGTGTTCCGCGCACCTGTTGTGCCTGTTCGAGGACGCGTTTTCCACGCGTGCGCGCGGTGATATCGGCTACGCGATAACACGCGACTGGGCAGTCAGGCAGCGTGCTTTCGTGTTCGATCTCTCGCCGTGGGGAGACGAGCAACCGCAGGACGACCCGGACCAGCCACTGGGCACTGATCTGGCGACCTACCGCATGATGCTGGAAGAAACTCTCCAGCAGTCCGGCGGCAAGCAGATGACAGAGGTGACCGGTTTTTTCGCGTTCGCCAAGTACAGCAACGTTCCCGGGCACGTCAGCGCCCACGACCCCGTTCCGACGGAATGGGAAACCGTCTGGCTGATTTCACCCTACAACTGCTACCAGAACACGATTTCAAGTGACTGCTACAATCAGTCGCTCCATTGCCAGGCGCCCTGGAAGACCCTCAAGCAACGACGGCCCGCGCCGCCCAAAGAACCGCTCACCAACAAGTCTTATGTCTGCATTCTCATGGCGGACTACGATTCAGCCACGCCGCTCTATCAGTTCCTGCCGAAACACTGGGACGATCCCAATCGCGGGAAAATTCCGTTGGCTTGGGGCATCAATCCCAATTTGATTGAGACCTATCCCGATATTGTGACGTACCTGTACGAAACCGCCACCGACAACGACCACTTCACGGCCGATGCGAGCGCCGCCGGTTACATGAACCCCAACCGCGTGAAGAAAAACTACTTGCCACTATTTGTGGAGCATAACCGACGGTTCTTTTGCGAGACGGACATGACTATCGCACCCATGGTGCTGGACTGGGATCAGCCTGCCGAAGACGTGAAAGACGCCTTCGTCAAGTTCGCACCCGACGGTTTTGCCACGATCGTCATGGATCTGCACGGTACTGGTGGCAAGCATCCCCAGCCACATGTCTGGAAGGGTATGCCGGTCACGTCGTTGATTAACAATGTCTGTAACTTTCCTGGACCGGAACCGACTGCGGAAATCATGCATCAGTTCTTCCAGAACAGGCCGCAGGAAGGACCCGGTTTCTATTTCTTCCGCATCGTGTGGGTGGGCCCCACCCAGATTCTTCAGACTGTCGAAACGCTGCACAAGAAACATCCAGACCTCGACTTTGAAGTGGTGGACCCCTACACATTCTTCCGGCTGTTCAAGCAGCATTACCAGGCGGGTGATGAGTGATTCTTGGCTCCGGTCGACTCGCTCCATTCTCGGGAATCGTCGCAAATGCTTCGCTCTAGCATTTTCTGGATGCATTGCGCGATATCAGCGTCTGCTGTTGCGATTTGGTCATTCTTGGAATGGCAAAGAAAACCACTAATCGTCCCACCCGACATGCGATATCTTCACTATCGGTAGCTGACCAGTCGTTCCCCCGTCGTCACGAGGCCGACGGAGGGATTGAGTGCTGTCTTCGATTCGTCCATAGAAAACAGGGTGCTGACTCTTTGCGGCACTCAGGTCACCAAAGCTGGCGTTGAGAAATTGCGGGCTGAGATACCTGACTGCGAGATTCACACTGAGTGACGTATCCCAAAAATCGACCGATAAAGAAACGGTCCTACGACCCGGCAGAGGGGTCGATAAGCCGGTGTATGATGTCGCGACGCGGGCGGGCTAAAATGAGGTGGGCGGAGCGCCTGAGAATCGAAGGGGGCGGGAATCGCAATACTGGACATGGTTGCGGTGTGAAGCGTGGTGACGTGTTTTGCAGGAGTAGGCTCGGTCGGATGGTATCACGGTTCTGCTTAGGTCGAGCAGACTACGTTTGATGACACACTGGAAGCGACCTCGGCATCAAGCCCCTCTATCGCAGATGGGAGGACGCGTGCGATGACGACATCGCGGCGACCGGTTGGGTATCGGTGGTACGTCGCTGTCTGGGCCATAGCAATTGTGTTGATCTGTAGCATGGTTGCGGCCTGGATCTACCGCGGGCTGTTGGAGCGTCAGTCGGCCGTGACGATCTCTGCTCTGGGCGCGAGAGTCATGTATGCGAATTCTCCAGCGTGGCTTCGGGTGGTGCGAGGACCAGCGCGTTCGGGCAGCGTTCTCGGCGTCGACTTCACCGGCACAGAAGTCGCGGACGGCGACTTGGCGCATCTTCAACACCTGTGGCGCCTGCGCAGCCTCGACCTGCGGGGGACGCAGGTATCCGATACCGGACTGAAACATATTGAATCACTATCCGCATTGGCATCCCTCGAACTACGTGGAACCAGCGCCACGACTGCCAGTTTGATGGGATTGTCCTCGCGCAACTGCCTCAAATCGCTCGGTTTGAATCTCACCGAGTTGAGTGATGCCGACATCGAGCGACTGAGAGAGTTTCCGCACCTCCAGGAACTGTACCTGATCGGCCCCACGTCTTCATCCGATGCGAGAGCCGCTCGTGCCCTACCCGGTGTGTCGATCCGTCGCAACCCGCTGGTGGACGAGTCGAACGCCGGGGCAACTGCGCAATGCACCTCCTCGAAGAAGTGCAAGCTCAGATGGACGTGAAGGAGAAATTCGTTGTCGGCGTCGTCCTTTCGGGGCAGCATATCCGCGATGATACGGTGAGTCATCTCCGGTATCTTCCGAGACTGGAGCGTCTCACCCTGAACGACACACGCGTTACGGGAGAAGGCCTTGACCATTTACGTCAGGTGCCCAGTCTGAAGAGTCTCGAACTGTGTCGCTGCCCTGCGACCGATGGGGATCTGGCGCACCTGAACGGTGTTTCCCAGCTTACATCCTTGAGCATTCGGGATGTCGCGATCACGGATACAGGCCTCGCCGCTCTCAAAGACCGTGCCAATCTGACGAATTTGGTGCTTGCTGATGCGCAGATCACCGACGCCGGTTTGGCTCATTTGAGCGGACTGACGAACCTGAGTGTTTTGGAACTTTACGAGACGCGGATCACGGATGCTGGCCTGGAACTTTTTGCTCACCTAAATCAGCTTGAGAAACTGAGTTTGTCATACACGTCGGTGACCGATGCCGGGCTCCTCCATTTGACGAGTCTGCCGAAGCTCAAGATCCTGTATTTGGACGGGACACGCATAGGCAATACCGGCGTCGGTACCCTTTCGTCCATCACGAGCTTAAGAGTGTTGTCGCTGGCCGGGACCCACGTCACCGACGAAGGCTTACGGCACCTCCGAGCGCTGCCGCAACTTGAATGGCTGAGCGTGGTGGGCACGCAAGTCTCGGATTCCGGACTAGACGAGTTGCAGTCGTTAAACTCGCTCACACACCTGTTCGTGAGTACGCACGTTTCCGTAGATCGGCTCGCGGCTTTTCAGCGGGATCACCCACACTGCTTGATGAATCCGGCTATCTGGCAATGGCCATAGCATCTCTTGGCGTATCCCGGGCGTTTTCGATACAGGGACTTGTGTTCCGGCTGAGGGCCGCGAAGTCGGTGGATACGTCAAGGACGAGAGTGAGGTAAGATGGTCGCGCCGTGGCGCTCCGGGCCAGTTCAATCAACGGCCTTCCTCGCGGCGTCCCAAATCCGCCCGGATGGTAACCATCATGCGAGTAGTTTTCCCGTCCCTTGCGATTGTATTTTCCGCGATGGCGGACTGTGGCTCGCCGAACGTGAATCGTTCCACGCCCCATGAGCAAGTCACGGCAAAGCCAGATCCGAAAAGTGAAGAGTTAGTGCGCGGGTGGCTCGCAGAGAATTCCTACGCATTTGTTATAAACCACGTCGACCCGAATCGTTCCGTTGCCGACTGGGAGAAGTGGATCGATGAAGGTAGGAAGATACGTGGGGTCGAGCCCGTCTTGAGATCACTACTTTCCCAACGGGACGCCGATGTTGAACTTCCGCTCGTTGCGCAGAGTCTTGGCGATCTAGGAGATAAGAATAGCGTCCCCGTGTTGATTGATGCTCTTGACGGTGAAGACCTACACCTACAAATCCAATCCGCTGTTGCTCTTGGTCGATTGCGCGATCGCCGAGCCGTACCAGCCCTTGGAAAGCGCCTTCGTGTAGAGTCAGAAGAAAATGTCCGAGCGAATATTGTGGTGGCGCTCGGGAGTATCGGTGGTCCAGACTCGAAGAGGCTCTTGGGGGCAGCTGGGAAGGACTCTTCTCCCTTCGTTGCCAAGCTGGCAAACGAGGAACTCGCGAAGCTTGACCACTCAGGGATCAACGGGAAATCGGGTGCCGATGAAGAAGATGGAGGCGTATTCGCGACAGTTTACTGAACGGCTGCGACACCCAGACTTTCTGGCCGTCGAGGAGCATTTCGGTCATCCGTTGCCACCATGCGTGCAAGCGCTTTACGCAAACGACCAGGAGTTATTGCGAGTAGATTTTGACGTTGCTGCCGAGTCCGATGCTGCGTCAGAAAATCGCTGGTATGTGGCGTTCTATCAGCCCGCCGACGGAAAGTCAGCAAGAGAGTCATGGCCTGATCTGGAGAAGTACTTTGCCTTTGCGAATGACGGATGTGGGAATGAATACCTGATTGAACCGCAAGATGACGACCCTCCCGTCATGTTTCACGACCACGAAACGGGAGAGCTGTCGCGGGTGAGCAACCATTTTTCGGAGTTCATGAGATGGCCACGGCTGGAGGTCGAATGATGGAATAATCGAACGGTCTTGGACTCAACCCGAAGTGGAAATCTCGGGTCGGATGCAAGGCGGGCCGGAGAAGTCTCTGCATCCGTTTGCCGCAAGTGCAATAGGAGGGCCAAAGGTGCTCAATTTCTTGCAGAATCGGAACGTGCTTTCGCTGACGTGTGGATTGTTCGCGGCCCTGGTGGCCTTGGAATATGGTGAGGTGCGCACGGCCAAAACAGACGAGCCGGTATCAGGCCACGCGTTGACTGAGACAGAGACTCGACAGACGAGCGTGGTCACCATCGGTCCGCGGGAGTTGGTGTGTCATCGCGACACGATGCCGTTCGTCATGGACACCTCACTGGCCACGCTGAGACGAGACAAAGAGGCGTGGTTCTTCTATCATTCCGTGGACTGGGGGAAGAGCATCGAAAAGTACTGCGGCACCGCATCAAACCCCTTCCAAACGAAGGTGTGGCACAAAACTCGGGACGAGTTGTTCGACCTGAACGGATGGTACGCAAACATTCATCATGCGGGACTCTGGCTCAACAATATCTACCGGATGGACGACGGCCATCTGTTGGGAGTGGTGCATGTCGAGCTGCATCACCAGACACCTAAAGTGAATCACGGTGAGGACTACGCGATTGGTGTCGTGCACTCCAACGACGGGGGCGAGCACTGGACCTACTGCGGCGAGATCGTGCGGCCCAAGAACTCCAAGGGGAATGTCGGCGGCACTCCCTTGCTGTCTGTCGGAGATTACTTCCACGTGTATTTCAACGAGCACGGCCCTGACGGAAGGCGGCTGGCCGTGGCGCGCGCCAAGATCTCCGACGTACTGGCGGCGACACGAATCCACACTGTGACGGCGTGGCACAAATATCGGGATGGTTCCTGGGGCGAGGACGGGCTGACCGGACTCGGTTCAGCCGTGCTGCCTGATAGCGAGATCCGCGGGGGGCATCCAGCTGACCTGCACGCGGACGCCGCCTACAATCGAGCTATCAGCATGTACATGATAACCCGGTGGTGTTTCGGGGCAGGCGTGGGACGTCTGTATTTGCATTTGTCCCGAGATGGCGTAAAGTTCGAGCCACCTTACCTCGTGGACGAAGAGCCGGGCTATTGGATGCCTTATTCTACGTTTTTGGCGGACGAGCACGACCAGGAAACGAACGACATGGGCACCGTGGGCGCAGAGTTCTATGTCCTGATCAATCACAAGAGTGCTGCGAACTACGGCATCGACACTTTGTATTGCCGAAAGATTACCGTTTCAGAAAAATGACCCGCGTTCGATGATTATCGAGCCGTTGATGCGCGGTACGGCACTACTGCCAAGCCTGGCAGGATCGGGGCACCCGACCCCAAGCGGGATCGAGCCGCGAGTGATCGAAAACGCGTGGAGCGTGATACGGGTCAGCAAAAGAATCCCGTTACTGCCGACCCTTCCCAATGCCCCCCCGGAGGGATCGGAACTCGATGGTTTGAGCAGTGGCACCGTCACTCGGAATTGCATGGTCAGAGTCGTGCCACTGCGTGCGGAGACGCGTGTCCCATACATGCATATGCGATCGCCAAGCGAAAGCGTGCCAACTCGACGCCCCATGGGGCACGCAGTGTGGAGCGGCTACCGGCGCTGCATCGCGGCAGTGGAAAGCGTGTCCGCCCGCGCACTGCTCAAGTCGAGGGGTCGGGTTCCAGTGGACCAAAGTTGTCGGTGTCGAGATTACTGGGTTGGAAACTCGATGGTTTGAGCAGTGGCACCGTCACTCGGAATTGCCTGGTCAGAGTCGTGCCACTGCGTGCGGAGACGCGTGTCCCATACATGCATATGCGATCGCCAAGCGAAATCGTGCCAACTCGACGCCCTATGGGGCACGCAGTGTGAAGCGGCAACCGGCGTGCATCGCGGCAGTGGAAAGCGTGTCCGCGCCGCACTGCTCAAGTCGAGGGGTCGGGTTCTAGTGGACCAAAGTTGTCGGTGTCGAGATTACTGAGTTGGAAACTCGCTGGTTTGAGCGCACCGTCACTGGGAACTGCCTGGTCACGGTCGGGTCAATCTCCAACCCTCGTCATCCACGACCAGCCCGCTGAAGCCCTTGTATTGATCGTATACTCGATGCATCTCCTCGATGGAATCGAAGAAACCGACGATGAACGCGGCACTAAACGATTCGCCAGCCTTGATGGCTCTGCCACCAAATTCCTCGATCATGCAAACGTATCCGCGTTGGTGACACCATGCTTCGCATACGACAGATGGATCCAGTGTCATACCGGCCAACCACGGCCCATCTCTTCCGGTGCCAGGATCGCGGAGTCGATAAGCGCGAATGAAGCGAGAGGGCGGTTGCTCGAGTCGATCGCGGCGATAATTGAACAATTCGTCCGGAGCAAAGTCTTCGAGGAAGGCGCTGGCGGGAATTGTCTGCTGAAAGTCGAGCGATTGATTTGTCTGCGAAAGGTAGCTCAGGTAGATTTCTTGGAACGTATCACCTTTGTTGTGTTTGATGTGACCCGGCATGTCAATGCGCAGAAACATCGCGTCACTGTCGTTCACGGAGTCGATACGGTCGCTGGAGAAGAAATAGCGCTTTCCCGCCGGGAAGACAATGGTCTGGGTCCACTTCGAACCGGTCTTCTTGCCAGGCGCGGCAGTCCGATAATGGTACGACATGCGAACCGCCACGAAGTCACTCCCGCGAATGATCTCGGGCGCTAACTCCCTGGCCTGGGTACAGATCTGCGGACCTTCAATCGACCGCTTCGCGGTCTTGCCGTGATAGGTGGTGTTGAACCGATAGATCAGTTCCTCGTCCAATTGGTCCCGATAGGCCACGTCACTTCCCGGCTCCATGATCCAGTCGACAATATCCAGGCCGAATCCGGCGTCTCGGAAACCGGTCTTTTTGTCAACCAGCGAGCCACCGGCGACGCCGCTCACATACCCTTTCTTTCGGATGGCTGCCCCGAGCTCGGGCGTGGCGATCTTGATCTGATCGCCGTCTTCGGACAATTCAATCTTCTCCGCCCCTGACGCAGATGGCAGCAGAATCGCGATCACCCCGCAAACAATGGTCAACTGGCCGGTCATGTTCGCCTCCTCGATTAGTCCACCCACCTCGCAGGAAATGAGTCTACCATCCGCCGCAGTGGCGAACATCCCACCGCGGGCTTTTCACGCTGTCGGGGCGAGTATGGGAGGGCAGAACTGGGCAGACACAGCCGCTGTACATCATTGCCAAACCCGAGTCCAACGTGGTCAGGCCAGGAGGGAAAACGAGCCAGCGATGGCTCTCCGGCAGCACGGTCTGCTCGACCTCCCCGCGCATTCAGGGAATCATCCCGGCTAGATGAATCGCCGGCCACACGATACTGTGCAAGGTAATCAGTTGCCGGCGCAGTCCGGACTGGTGCCAACAGCAAGTTTTCACAGCGCGAACGATTGAGTGAAAAACAGAGTATGAACAGGGTCAAGCCAGAAGATACGCTCACCGGAGGCTTGTCGGGGGCGATGTTCCTGCTGGCAAACATCTTCTGCTGGGCTGCCGTCCCTGTGCTTCTGCGATACCTGACCGGAACGCTGGATGCCTGGACCGCCAACGGATTTCGTTATCCACTGGCAGCACTCTTGTATTGGCCTATCTTGTTCGTCGGCTGGCGCACAGGAAACCTGAATCCGCAGACATTTCGGCGATGTATCGTGCCGTCGTTTTTTGCCTTCGGCGGTCAGGTGTTGTGGGCCTTGGCACCGTATTACTTGCCGGCCAGCGCCATCGGTTTCTTCATGCGATTCTCGCTGGTTTTTGCGCTGGTCGGTGCCATGGCGTTGTTCCCGGACGAGCGACGATTGTTATCGCTGCCAGCATTCTACGGCGGCCTGATCCTGCTGGCGGGCGGGTTTGTTTTCATGTCACTGAGCAAAGTACAGCTGGACGCGGAAGTGACGACAGCTGGAATCGGAATCATCCTTCTGTGTGGAGTCTTTTTCGGTTTTTATGGGGTTAGCGTCCGCTTTTTCCTGCGCGGCGTTCACCCCTTGATTGGGTTTGGCATCGTATCGCATTACGTGTCGGTTGGCACGCTGGTCGCCATGTTTGCGTTCGGCAACTACTCGCAGCTGCTCGATGTTTCCACAACCGACTGGGGAATCATTGTCGCTTCATCGGTACTCGGTATCGCCCTGGGCCACTATTTTCTCTACTCCGCCGTCTCGCGACTGGGCGCGGCCGTCACTTCGGGCGCGCAGACGCTGACCCCCTTTCCCACCATGCTGCTGGCAGGCTGGTTGCTCCACGAACGGCTGACGGGTTTCGAATGGTGTGCCGGTTTGACGATGGTTGCCGGGGCCGCAATGCTGCTGTACGCGCAGCATCGTTTGGTGACGGTCAGTCAGCAGCCAACGGCGCGGCAACAACCAGGTTCTGGGAATTCGAAGCCTACCATAGCACCATCGGAACCGAATCTGACGCGCACCGAGACCTGATCGTCTGGGCTCAAGCCTGTCCAGGGCTTGCTTGGCGCGTGAGCGTTCGAGACGGCAGGCGGGCACAACGTACGGGACCTAAGGGGAACAAGCAACGCTGGCCGCGACGACGTAGATGATCAGTACCAGCAACGCTCGATAGGCCCATGCTGCCGGTACAGCGGATGGATCGCGGAGAAAACTGCTCAGCGAGCCGAGCCGGTGCCAGACGAACAAGCCGAGCATTACAGTGCCGACTCCAAAGGTTATCATGCCCCACAACGGCGTTCCTGTGTGAAGCATTTCGCGGCAATCACCTACGGCATCCAGGGCTCCGACCCCGATGTACGCCCCGTTCGCAATCAGGCAGAAGCCAGCGAAGAACCGGCTGATGTTGTGTAGCACCGCACGCCGTTTTGGAATCACCAACGAAAGGCACAAGGGAAACAAACAGCCAGTGATTGGACCGAGCCAGACGACGATCCCCGGACGAGGGTTAGGCGAGACATCCGTCCGCGAGATCGCCAGCGGGTGCAGCACGACACGGGTCACGGACCCACCCGTGACATAGGCCCCAATCACATGCCCCAGTTCGTGGACGGCCATCATGGCAAACCAGGCACCCATGACAGCCGAAATGATAAAGAGCATCTGGTGGAAACGGCACATCGATCTTGAAGCGGCAGAAAGACAAAAATGGAGGAACGAGATACTGCTCGCAGGAATTGACGCCCGCCACTATTCCTCTGCCTTTTCCGTGGCGAGGACGGCTTCATCGGACTCAGGCAAGTACATCTTGCCGTGCCCCAAACGATCGTACCAGGTGAATTTCATCACCACGCTTGTGATGACCATCACAATCAAAGCGCCCCAGAAGGTGGTCCATTTCTGCACGACCATACAGATCGGTACGATCATCAGAGTCAGCTGCCAGATAATCCCGTTAGTGATGTTGAAGGCATCCATCCAGAAGCTGCGGTTAGGCTGCAGGTCCGGATACCGCTGGCCGAGTCCGCGATAAACGGGTCCCCAAAAACCCCAGGGCGCACATCCCGATAGAATTTCAGCAATACCTCTGTCGACTCCGCCGGTGTAAGCAAGCATACCAGCACCGACACGATGGCACTGACCGGCAGAGTAACGGCAAAGGCATACATGGTCGGAAACCTGTCCAGCGATGTGCCACAGAGGGCATTGAATAGTGTCACCGACTGGGGCATCAAGAGTACGATAGCCGCCACCACACCGGCAATCATCCCGGCAAAATAGCCTTGTCCGTTGAAACGCCACCAGTGCCACTTCAACACATTCGGCGCCACGTAGCCACCGTAAAGCGAAAAAGTGATCCAGTTCGTGATCTGATGGATCGACTGAACCTTCAAACCAACAATGATGGCCACGAATACCAGGACGATTGAGCAAATGTAGCTCAACCAGACATAGTGTCGTTGCGTGCCGCTCGGAAAGATGTATCGCTTGTAAACATCGTTCACCATGTAGGCCGCGCCCGAATTGACGGTGGAATCAAAAGTGCTCATGAAAGCGGCCAGCAGACCAGCCATCATGATGCCCACAAGCCCGACCGGCACGTAGTCGCGAATCACGTACGGCAAAATCCTCTCGAAATCAAAATCTCCGCCCGCGGCCACCATGCTGTTCACATCACCGCTGAAAAAGACGACTCCTAACACCGCGATCCCCGTAATCATCAGAAAACGGGGGAACAATTGAACGACTGACATCCACCAATTCTCCAGCGCCGCTTCACGAGGATTGCGAGTCGATAACAGGTGCTGGATTCCATAACCGGGCGTTGGACCAGCCATGCTGACCAGCAGACCCTTCAAGAACATGACCGTGATTACGAATCCAAACAACGTGTACCCGTCCTGATCAATCTTCTGGTTCAAGCCGACAATCAGCCCGGACCAGTCCAGATCCATCTTCCAGCCGAACCACAAATTGTCCCATCCTTCGGGAACTGCCGCCCGTAGCGCGTCTGGGCTGACCTTCGCCATGGCAACTGCCGCAATAAATATCGAGGCAACCGTCAAGAGGAAGAACTGAACCAGGTCGGTCAACACCACGCTATACCAACCGCCCATCAACAGGTAGGCGGTCGTGATGGCCAGAATCACGATGGCATACGAATCGGCGCTGCTGAGTGTTGTGCCGACAGACAGGTCCCAGGGAAAGAAGACCTCGGCAAACTTGCCAATCCCCTGGAACGCGTAACAAAGAAACCCAATCGACAGGACCAGCGCATAAACCACCACACTGATGTGCGACAAATTCCCACTCCTACCCGTGCCAAACCGAGTGCGCATCCATTCCGCTCCCGTCAGCACATTGGAACGCCGAATCCAAGGCCCCAGATAGACCTGCCGAAAAATGCGGTCAAACAACGGCCAGATCCAGGGAATCCAAGCCGCCTTGAGTCCGTACGTAAAAAGCATCGCGACAAACCACATCGTGCCCGTGATATCGAAACCACTGGCACCGTGCGACGTGCCGATAACCCACCAGGGGAGACTCTTGCTACCCAGAAAATACGCATCCAAATCCTTGGAAGCGCGCTTGGAAAGCATCCAGCCGATCGCCAGGATCAACAGGATGTAGCCCACGATAATGCCGATGTCGAGTGGACTGAGCTGAATAATCTTGGTTGTTCCACCAGCGCTGGTCTCGGCCGCAATCAAAAACATCTGCTTTCCTCACTCAACGGCTTGAGTCGCAGAGAACCAACTCCCTCACTCCATCACCCTCTCAAGTCGGACATTGCAGCAGGTAATCGAGCAGTTCATCCAACTGGCAGGTCGCAAGAGCGCAAAACGCATCGCCGCTGCCATAGTAAACGAACAACCGGCCATCGATCACCACCTTGCCACAAGGGAAGACGGCCCCGGGATAAAATCCTTGGAGCTCATAGTCCTCTTCAGGCTGCATAATCCAGTCGCGGGTACGGTATCGCACCTGGCCGGGGTCCTCCAGGTCCAACAACAGAGCGCCCAGCCGATAGTACTTGTCGTGGCCGACCGCATGGTAAATTATCAGCCAGCCATGTTGCGTTTTGATCGGCGGAGTGTTGGCGCCGATCTTGTTAGCCTCCCACTCAAACTCCTGTTTCGCCAGGAGCTTGCTCTGACGAAAACCGAGCAAATCGTCGGCAAATGAAATCCAGATCGCTGGGTGCTGGCATCCGTACTGTGGTCCACACCATTCGAGCGGTCGGTGCAGCATCACAAATTTGCCCCCCACTTTCTCGGGAAACAAGATCACATCCCGGTCATCGAGCGTCGGGTCGGTCAGCACACCGGCACGAATCCACGTGTGGAAATCCCGGGTCAGCGCCAGTCCAGTCAGCGTGGCGTTCTTCTGCAGGTAACGGGGGAAATTGACCGGTGATTTGGGCCACTGATAACGCACGGCGTCGGGGACCCAAAACTGGCCAAAAGGAAAATGTCGAGCGGCGTAGGTGACGTAGTACCAGTCGCCCATTTTGACGATCCGGGGATCTTGGATCGTACTGGCATCCCATCCATCCACACTGGGACTCAACACTGGCTGATCCGACACGCGCTGAAAGTTATAGCCATCTTTACTCTTCGCCAGGCCGAAATAGCACTTGTACTCGGGGTGCGATTCGCCGCTGCGATACAGCAGCACGATCTCACCTGCTTCCTCATCGAACCAGGCAGCCGGATTGAAGACTGCGAGATCCTCCCAGGGATGTTCCGCATGCGGGGACAGAATCGGATTTCCCGTGTATCGTTCCAGTTTCACGCCAACCGCTCCAGAGGGAAAATGGGCAACGACCGTCAATCGCTCTGAGTGTAACGTTTTTTGGTCGCGGTTGCATGATCCCGATTGGGCAAAAAGGAAGTCCCACGAATGTTGCGGCGCGACCTGGTGACGAGAGACAGCTCACAACTACGATAAGGTTTGGCTTTCGCAGGCCATCAATCACAGTTTGCGGCGCCAGCAACAGACTCGCGCAGAGTGCGGAGATGCGGAAAACAGGTCTACTCAGCGGCCTCTGCGCCCTGCGTGACATTTGATTCCACGCACGAGCGCGACTGTTGCGAAGTGCCGTTGAACTGGGCGGCCGGCGTAGCGAATGCCCGGCTCTGGAGAGCCAGGCTACAAGCCATACTCGATGAGAAAGCGGAGGCTTTTCCCCAGCGAAACATCGTCTCCGGAACTGATCGGCATTTCATCAACCTGCATGCCATTGACCCATGTGCCGTTGGTGCTTCTCAGGTCCCGGACATACCAGCAGCCCTCCTCCTCGGTGCGGAAAAGGAGACAATGATGGGCCGATACCGTGTAATGGTTGACGACGATATCGCAGTCGCGCCGACGCCCAATGAGCAGACGTTGCTTGGATAGCTCGATTCTCTCTCCCGTCGCCATGTTTATGAGGTGTGCGTGCATTGCGGGCACCCCCCAGTCGCCGATGAAGGGCAGGGAAGAAAAATGGGAGACCAAGAAGGATCTCGTTAGGACATCTTCTTCCCTCGTGCATTATACGCGCGTAACCAACCTGTTCCAGCATTAGCGCGCATCCGCCCATCCCGATGATTTCCACGTCCAGACGGCGTAACGGGAAATGTTCGATATCTCGGGCAAAAACCGATACGCGAATTCCGCCGCGGCCTCACAGTCCCTGCTGGCGACCAGTCGTACCCAATAGGCTTCAAAACCGGCCGGAAACTCGAAATCGAAACGTTCGCCCGCCGGAACTTCCCAAGATCGGAAGCCATACCAGTTGCCGGTGCCACGGATGTCCACTTCCTTGCCACCGGGGCCAGCCCGGTGGCGATAAAGCCCCTGTTAATAGGGCCTTAAGATGATCTCCAAAGTGAAAGCAGCGCTGTCCAACCAATTGTCGCCTTTCGTGCGATTCGGCGGCGTGACGGCCCCGCGCGCGATCTCGATGTCTTTCTGGACTTCGTCGCTCAGGGCACGCCAGTCACACCGTCCCACCCGGTTCAAGCGGATCGGGTTCATGTACTGGGCCTGGGCGGTTGCCGTGTAGCGTTCCCAGTACCGAGCGGCCTGAGTCATCTCCTCAACGGCCGCATCTTGATGGGCCTGATTGTGGTTGTTCCGGTACAGAGCCAACTCGGTAGCGCCGCGGATCTTGCGGCCGTAGTACTTGCCCAGATAGGCCGTGGCCCGGATGTCCCCCAGGGTCCAGAGCAGCTCCTTATCCGTGGCTTGGGGAAATCGCTCCAGGATCTGCAGGGCCTTGTCCGCGTGGTCGTGAACCTGCTGCGCCACCTGGATTGGGGTGGTGCCGGTGGGCAGTTCGCCGGCTGCCAGAGCATCCACGTTGGCCGGGATAGTCAGGTTATCGGTACCCGGATGCGTACCCAGAGTAATGAAGCGATTGAGATCGTGAAAACCGGTGACGGTTTGCGCAGGCTCAGGTCGACTGACGCAGCCTTCGATGTACCACTGAAAATCCAGAGCCCCCCAGTGAAAACCGGTGACCACGGGGTAGATCATCGAGGCCTCCTGCCAGCCGTGAACAGGTCTTGCGCCTCGACTTGCGGAAAGCGCGCTTCCAATATCTGAACGAGGCGGCCGTTGGTCAAATCCGGGTCATAGCCGAGACGGCCCCACAGCATCCAATGATACCAGTGCTTTGTCATATCCAGTTGACGCGGCGTCTCCGGCTCCAAGCTCAGGAACTCGCGGCCCCAGACGTACCCGTCCGAACCGTAGTAATAGCCCCGGGACACGTCATAAGGGATCTTCCGGATGAACTCACGCACGAAGATATTCCATGTCACCACGTAAACGTCCACGTTGCGATCCTTGGCGTAACGCATGACTTTGCGCCAAAACGCTATCTTCTCGTCCATGGTCATCGTCAAGGTCTGGGTCGTGCTCTGGACATCGGCCAAGGCCACTTTTTCATACCCTGGTACGCGTACCATGGAGGGGAAGGGATGGAGATTCCACAGCGACAGATAGTTGTAGCGGAACCGCGCCAGGTCATCGATATACGCCTTCCAGAAATCCATGTCCCACATCACCAGCACGTTCTTCTGCTGGGCATCTCCACTATGGGCATGGTACGTGGGGGTGCGTTCATCAAGCGGGCAGTTGAATTTGATGCCGCGCAAGGCCATGTAGGGATTCTGATCGACGGCCTCGACACCCTCAAGATCTGAAGTGCGAATGACGTCGGCCAGCTCCAGGCCACCATACATGGCCCCGGCCGCGTCACCGCCCACGATCCAATACGTCGTCTTGTCGCGGCCCGAAGTCAAGCGGATGCTGAATCCCTCTGGTTTGAGCGCCGGGGACGCGGATGGATTGAACCGTGGCACACGGAGACGGGGATGGGGAATTCGTGACCATGTCTGCATGAGAGAGGATCGTGCGAACACGCGTTGTCACTCCGGGGCATCATGATCATGCCGTTCGGCTGGAGCACCATGCCGTTGGTGTGAAGACGATTCATCACCACAACGTGGTGGCACAACGCAGCCCAGGGTCGACGCGCTTCGCGGCGCACCCTGGGGAGATGTTCGAGAGGGAGAGGGGCATCCTGAAGGGATGCGACAGGACCGATGTTGCCTCGCCGTCGCACGTGGTGTCACCTACATGCCCCGAATGGATGGATCGCGTTCGACGCACCCGTGTTTTGGAATGTCGCATTTTGTCCGACCCCGTTGGGGTCGCGGGAGATTTTATGTGGTCGCCCCAGGGTAGGCATCCACGGCTACCGCCGTGGATGCCTACCCTGGGCTTTGGAGTGCCACCACGTTGTGGTGAAGACCGCGCGACCGACGCAGAAAAGCAGACACCCAGCTTTCTCCGCTGACGTGAGCGCGGTTTGGTGGGCCGCAGCGTCACATCGGAGTGGGTACGGAGGCGCGGAGAAGAATTATCAGCGGTGGGTCGTCGCGCGGAGCGGAGGAAAGCCAACGCGTGTCGACGCCCAAGGCAGCCGGGAGCGCGAACGGCGAGCGCATTGATTCCTAAGACTCAACCGCAACCGTAAAGCGAATAGGGCTTTATGGTCTCGGCGTGGGATGCAGTTCAAACTGCCGATGCTTGGCCTTCGAGGCCGCGACCTCGTAAAACGGATCTGCCATGAATTCAGCCAACAACGTGACCGCTTTGCCATGGTCCACAGATCCCCGGTGGGCGTGCAGAAGATAGCGAAGTTTGAGCGGTTGTTCCGGGTGTATGGTGCGCTCTGCCATCATGCAGAATGACGCCCCCATCCAGCCATCCTCGCGCACATGCCAGTGCGTGGGAGCATCAGGATTTTGTGGATGATCGAAGTAGGTAATGCCTTCAATGACCCCATCCGACACCGGCCCGGAGTAATCCACCCACAGGGCACGCTTTCCGAAGATCGCCGGCTCTCCGACACGCCCTTCGCTGTCCGTCAGGCGTCCCCCGCCGAAGAACTCGGAGATCGACTTGGCCACCCGAACGGCCAAAAAACCGAAATTCGTTTTGCCCAGCCGCACCGGGCCGGACACCGGGCGAAACGTGCTTTGCAGTTCAAGTGTGTGTTCGCCCCCTCCACGCGGACGTGCGACGGCAACGAGTGTTTGCTCCATCAATTCGCGTGCTGGCTCACCCGCGAACCAGCCAAGTCTTACCGCCAGGATGCTCTGGGTGTCGCCATCCTCGTAACACAACCAGTCTTTTTGCCGGATTCGGTTCTGGGAGTTCTCGCTCCAGAAATCCAGGCCTTCGACGTTCTGATGGGCGAACCAGATTGAGCGGTGATGATCGTGATTGGCGCACCAGGATGTCCCATGCGCGTGAGCGAAACACCCGACGGCCCGTTAAAGGGGAAAACGAAGGGACGTGGATATTGCGATCCGAAATGCCATCGCATCGTCTCCTTGCCAGCCAGTTCAAATGCGGTCTGATGTCCCGCCAATGGCGTGATTCGGCAGCGAGGCATATTGGGTTTGTCTGCGGCCTGACTGCTGCACGCCCACGCGAACAGACAAGCAACGAGTGTCAGTTGTCTCATTAGATTTACGCCCTTCTTTTCGGAATCCCACTACAGAAGTTCCGATAGCGATCTCGGCTGTTGGTCGGTCAAATACATAATGCTCCCCATATACAGATCATCGGGAGTGATGACGTCGGGGTGGCCCATTCTTACAAGTGGGGTAAGCTTCCAACTTGACAGGACAGTCCATCGCAAGATGTAAGCTTACGCCACTTTGCCGCCCCAGCTCAAATTGGTGGTAGATCTCTCTCTCAATACGTTGCAGGGGGCGGTTTCCGAAACTCATCCGCGCGTCGAGCCGACCAGCCTTCTTCGGCGCGTCTCAACAGGAACAACGGACGTTCCAGTTCGAGTTCCCAGGCAAACAGCTTTCTGTAAAGTGCTTTCACCAGCTCCGGATGGGCGTCGGCCAAGTTGTTCTGCTCGCCGGGATCTTCCGCCAGGTTGTAAAGCTCCGCTGGACGGTCGGGAAAACGCAACAGCTTCCAGTCGCCGTCGCGAATGGCGCCGCGCGTTTCCATCTTCCAGTACAGCGTCTGATGCGGGCGTCCTCTAGGGGTCCCCTGCAGATAGGGAAGCATGTCAACCCCGTCGAGTCCCTCGATAGCCGTCGGATCGCCTCCTCCCGCTTTGACAAACGTAGGAATCAGGTCGAGTGTACTCAGCGGATGATCACATACCGATCCTGCCGGCAGTTTTCCCGGCCAGACCACGATGCCCGGAACGCGAATTCCGCCTTCGAGTTGCGTTGCCTTGACCCCGCTGAATGGATAGTTGCTCGATCCATTCTTATCCATTGGCCCACCATTGTCGTTGGTGAAGACAATCAAGGTCTTGTCAGCCAGCCCGAGCGTTTTGAGCTTCTCGACGATCTGACCACATGCTCGGTCGAGAGAGAGAATCATTTGTGCCGCCGTCCGGCGTGCTCCCTCCAATTGAGCAAATTCGTCCTTGTCCTGCGGATCCGCCTCCATCGGCGTATGCACGGCATTAAATGAAACGTAGGCAAAGAAGGGCTGGTTCTTGCTGCGTTCGATGAAGGCGCAGGTTTCGTCGGCCAGTACGTTGGTCAGGTAACCCTCGTGCTCCTGATAGCCTTCAAAGCCTCGCTCCATCAGGTTTTCGCGTCTGGTCCGCTCGGGATGGGGATAGGCAAAGAAGCTCCTCGCGCCTCCACGCATTCCGTAAAACTCATCGAAACCGCGTTTCAGGGGATGATACCGGTCCGCTATCCCCATGTGCCACTTTCCGAAAACTGCCGTGCGGTAACCAAGCTGCTGCAAATAATCTCCCATGGATTTGAGATTCGTCGGCAAACCCATCTCATCGCCCAGGAGTTTGCTGCTATTGCTCATAATGCCGGGCACATTGATTTCTTCAAAACCGAAGCGTTGCTGATACCTTCCCGTCAACATCCCAGCCCGGGACGGCCCGCATGTGGCGCCGGTCACGTAAAAATTCGACAACCGCACACCGGACTGGGCCAGCCGATCCAAGTGGGGTGTCTTAAAATGGTGGCTGCCATGAAAACCAAAATCGCCATACCCTGCATCGTCTGCAAACAGCAGGACGATGTTCGGTTTGTCGGCAGCCTCGGTCTGCACGGGGATCGCGCATAGAGCGGCGAGTATCAGTTGATTTGCCAATCTCATGCTCTTCCACTCCAAACTTGGTTGTATCCAGAAAGGGTGCGGGGCGAGTGGTCATCTCGACGACACCACCGGTTGGGCGACGTTTCTTCCGTCACCTTGTTCCAGTAGGCCGTCTTTTCGTTGCCCGTGGCAATGCCGTCACCGTGTACGTCAATCGCGTCGAACTGCTGTTCCACTTTGGCCTGATCAAACAGCCAACCTTCTAAATCGTACCTGGCCTTCTGCGCGGCGACAAACTCAGCCTTCATGGAATCCCCCGTCGCCTTGCCGGACCTCATAGGCTCGGCGCCATCCGACGCTTGACTGCCAACAAGACGGAACGTCCTGTGGTCGTTCGGCATTTGCGTCTGCTTCCATGTGTCCCGCGCTCTTAACTCATGAAACCATTTTGGCGCCGTGTGACTGCGGCTCTACCTCTCTGCCTGCGATACCATGTCTTGGACGCGCTGCGGATGCTGGGGGCTCATGTCGCGAGTTTCGCCCAAATGTGGATGGCCTGTTCTTTTCCTGAAATCTGCCGTGAGTTCACCACGCTCTGGCGAACGGAGCGACGAGTAGGATGATAATTGCTCACCGGACTTTACTCCCAAATCAGCGGCATGAAGACGGTCATTTCACTCTGCCCCCGGTTGCACCAGCAGTAGTAGGGCACAAACTGGGTTGTCACTGTTTTCCACTTCGGATTTTCGACCGCCCGGTACATTCCGTCTCCGCTGTCTTGGCGCAGGGCGACTTCTCCGCTGATTGTCGTCACTCCGCCCAAGAAATCCGGCCGATACTGCGCGGTTAGATTAGCGTTCTCGGGAAGGTAAACGTCCAGGATTCCGGTACCGGCAGGCAGGTCGGGCGATTCCACGCAGTAGACCACCGGGCCGCGCTTGATGGCCACCTGGTTGCGCACTTCTTCGATGCGCGGATGGCCTTCCATCAGCTTGATTTTCATCGGCATGTCCAACGCGACCACGTCGCCGGTTTTCCATGAACGCTTGATCGTGGCGAAGGTTCCGGGTTTGGCCTCGACACCAGCCGCCGTGCCATTGACCAGTATTTTGGTCCCCTCCGCCCATCCGGGGATCCGCAACATGATTTCCATGGGCGTTCCGCGGCACTCCTCGACAGTGATCTTCACCGCGCCGTCCCATGGATACTCTGTTTCTTGCGCAAGTCTGAGCATCGAGCCGTCCAGCAGTTTGGTCTCCAGCCGATTTCCGCCGTAAAGATTCACAGCAATGCCGCCCGCCGACAGGCTATAGGCCCAGCCGGAGCATTGGGCGATGGCCCGCACGAGGTTCGGCGGACAGCAGAAGCATTGAAGATACGGCTGACGATCTGGCGTTTCCGTCACCAACTTTGAGTAATCCCGAGCGTCATGGAGCACTCGCAGCGGATTCGAGTAGAGGTACAGCTTACCATCCGCACTGATACCCGAGAGAGCACTGTTGAACATGACCAATTCCATAATGTCAGCATACTTTGCCTCTCCGTGGATACCCAGCATCCGGTGGCTGAACATCGCATTACAGATGTTGGCACAGGTTTCGTTGTAAGCGGTCATATTGGGCATCATGTACTGGTCGATAAAACCCTCCTCGATCTTATCCCGGCGAGTGGAAACGCCATAGTGAGCCTGCCCGACTGCCCCGGTGATATACATCTTTTGGTTCACCACGTTATTCCAAAGCCGATGAAGGGCATCGATCAAGGCCTGTTCCCCGGTTTCCGCAAACACATCGGCCGCGCCGGCATAGAAATACAACGCCAGAACGGCGTGCCCCACGGCTTCGGTTTCCTTGCGCAGAGGGACGCGCTCCTGCACCATGTCTCCAATCGGATATCCCAACGTGGAGGAATCCTCAACCACCTTGGATTTACCGCGCACGTTGATGAATATTTCCGCTAATTCCAGATATCGTTTGTCCCTGGTGGTGCGAAAAAGCTCCACCAGCCCCATGATCTGCGTTTGATTGAATCCAAAGCGAGACAATTCCCTGGGCTGTGGCTGGAACAACGTGTAGAGGAGGTTGGCGTTCTTTACCGCGATATTCAGAAAGTTGGTCTTGCCCGTGACGCGATGATGAATGCACGCTGCGGTCATCAAGTGGCCACAGTTGTACATTTCGTGATACCTCCTGTTGGAAAATGGCTTGATTCGGTGGATCTGGATTTGCGTGTGGAGATAGCCATCCTCTTTCTGGGCCTTGCCGATCACCTCGATGATCTCGTCGAGTTCTTTCACAATTCTTTCGTCTTGATTGACACCGTAAACATACAAGGCCGATTCCATCCATTTGTAGAAATCGCCATCATGCCAGGGAAAGCCCTTGTGCGTGCCTTTCTTGAGGCCGGCTGCGATTTGAAAGTTGTTGTAGGCATGCCCAATGTCACCTTGTAGAATGGTCCCCATGTGCGGCACCATGACCTCTTCGCACAGCTTGAACTTCTCGGCCCAGAACCCCTCGGTCCATTGGCAATCGCCGATGTTGATGCTCTTCAGTTTCACGTGAGGGCTTTCCGAGTTATTGATGATGCCCCGCTGCTGGGCCTGAGCCAGGCCAGCCGTAAGCATGATGCAAAAGACGAAGGCGATTCGGTTCATGTCAGTTCTCCGGTTGGTGGTTAATGGTCCATTAGATACGGAACGTCCGGCCGTCGTGTCCCGCGACAGAGTCGCCATGAAGTACTCCTTCATGGCCTGCGTGCTGAACAGCGTCATTTGTCTGAAGTTCTTCTCTCCCGGCTCAACCACCGGCCTGTTCGGCCCCTCGCCGCCGCAGCCACGCACGTGTTGACTTCTGGCTCGGGTCCACTCTGGTCTTACCTTTCGTACTGCAGGAGATGGCTCCGCTATTGACCCGTACCGCTAATTATGCTATTGTATTACAATAATAGATTCAACCGATCAATGGACCGAGACATGGAAATCTCCCGCTCACGACGAAATCTCTGCGGCCAGGTGGTCCACGACCTGGGGTGCAGGATTCTGGCGGGCGAGGTGAAACCGGGAGACCCGCTTCCCCAGGAATGGACGTTGTGCGACCAGATGGGGGTTAGCCGAACGGTCGTTCGCGAAGCGATCAAGTCCTTGGCCGCCAAGGGATTGGTGGAATCGCGAGCCAGGCGAGGGACGATTGTGCGACCGCCACGGGTCTGGAACTACCTGGACCCGGAAGTGCTGGACTGGCAAGCGCGCGCGGACGTAGACGGCCGGCACCTGTTCCAGCTCACTGAGCTTCGGCGAACCATCGAGCCGCCGGCAGCGGGGATGGCCGCCGAGCGTGCGACTGATGAGAATCTGCGACTCATCTCCCGGGCCTGTGAGGAAATGCAGCGGGCGGCCGACAGCGTGGAAGATTTTTTGGCGGCCGACATCCAGTTTCACGTCGAGATTCTGCACGCCACGGGAAATCCTTTCTTTGCACCGATTGCCAACGTCATCAGCGCCTCGCTCGAATCCAGCCTGCGCGTGACCAATCGCCAGCCGACTGACAACCACGCGTCCGTTCCCGTCCATCAGAAAGTGATGAAAGCCATTTGCGCCCGCAAACCGACCCGTGCTCAAGCCGCTATGCGGTCCCTGTTGAATGAGGCGGCGGATCGGATTGATAGCGCTTTGGGAGACGCGTGATTTTTCCAGGTCGTTTCGCTCGAAGGCCCCTGGGAAAGGAATGCAATCCAAAATACTCATTCGTTGGTCGTGGCTTCACTGACCCAGCGAAGATTGCGAAACGGTGATTATTCCTCTCTACTTGTTGGTCTCACCGAGATCCAGTTTGTAGGCGCCATTGCGTATTCCGTTTCTGAATACGGGCCCATAGTCTTGGGTGAGCCGGCCGTCGACCAGCGTATCCAAGGGCTGGTTCGCCGTGCTTTGATTTGCGGTCACCTTACCGAAGGGCGACGAAGGTAGTGGGAGTCTCCGTGAATCCGCCGGCGGTGTCCGACGTTTCGACCTCGATGTATGAACTCGCGCGAGACGGCGATCACGGTGACCTGCTGATTCCGAACCAGCGTGACTTTCAGCGGCGCGTCGCCGACCTCCGCGAGTGCTTTGAAGAGCTGTCCCGTGTTGGCAACCTGACGGTCATTCACCGCCTGGATCAGATCGTTTTCCTGTCAATCCGCAGCGAGCCGCTTCGGAAGTCTTCGGAACCTCGAGCCAGGGCGACTCCGCCGTCTTCCTTGCGCGTGCCATAGGCGGAGAACTCTTCGCCTTCCAGGTCGTGCAGCTTGGCTCCGAGCCAGAAGACGTCTGCCGGCTGCCGTTTGCGCCGCGAGCGTTGGAAGGCGTACCTTCCGTACTTCCGATGTCCAAGGCGGGAATGACCGGCGTCTTGGCGATGGCCTTGAGCGAAGGCTTCTTCACTCCGAACTGGTCCATCGGGAAATTCTTGAAGCCAATTTCGAAGGCGGGCGATCCCTCCTTGACTCGGAAGTCGCCGCCTGGCCGGATCGACGAACAGCGGATCGCCGACGATCGAATTGCACGTCCCATCCGAACTCGGACGAACCGGTCCTTGACTGTTCGGATCGGCGACGAAGAACAGGTTCCGTCGACGCGCTTTCCCGTTGGCGGTCGTCGCTGGGCAGTCTCGACTGCCCTGTGACGACGGCCATGAAGATATTCGAGAACACTTCGTCGCCGCTGTTGGTCGTACCAGACGTGCGGGTGAAAGCCGTTGTTGACCATGATGTTGTTCCAGGCGCGCCGACGGAATCCTTCACGGAACTTCAGACCGCCGCTGAAGCAGCAGGTTGTTGTAGATCTCGTAGTTGCACGATCCGTCATCCAGGTCGATGTCCCAGCCGTGATCGCAGCGCCAGCGGCTGTCGCGGATGACCGTGGTCTTGATCGCATCCAGGAACGGCAGATTCGGGTCCGCATCCACTTCCACCTGGGAAGCGGAGCGGTCGCTGCTCCAGTAACGATCGCGGCCCCAGGAGTTGAACGAACCATGGTCATGCGTTTCCAGCACGGTGTCGAACACATCGCAGCGCTCGATCAGGTGGCCGCCCCAGCAGCCGTCGCCGATGTTGATGCCGGCACGGGCACAGTCGTAGATCGAGGTGTCGCGGACGGTGATCTCCATCGCCATGGCGATCTGCACGCCCGGCGGGTTGGCGTTCGACCCGGCCGATGCCATGAATCAGGCAGTCTTCCACCGCGCCTTGGGCCGGATAGTTGTTCGTCTTCGGGCCGGGCGTGCGGTCGATGGCCGACAGGTCGTTCTTCTCTCCGTACTCGAACAGCGGATCGCGCACCGCATCGGGATCGCCGACGAAGCAGACGCCACTGGCACCGACGTCGTGGATGTGGCAACCCTTGACCAGCGTGCGGCGGTTGTAGTTGTTGACGAAGATCGCGTTGCCGCCGACCTGGTCGAACTCGGTGTCGAGGATGCTGACATCCTCGGTGCCCGTGAGCATGAAGGCGCCGCCGCGATAGATCGCCCAGTCGGATCGCAGCAACGGTTCTTTGGTGTCCATGAAGGTGCGCGCGGCGTGGCGGACGACGAATCCTTGGAGCGTGATGAACCGCACGGGCGACTGCTTCCGAACCCTGGAACTCGACCAGGTGCCGGAGACGCACGACTTCGACCTTGGCCTTGGCCAGATCCACATCCGGCTCCGGCTTGTAGTAGAGCGTATGGGTCTTGGCGTCGTGAAACCATTCACCGGGAGCGTCCAGTTCCTCGAAGATGTTCTCCACCATGCGGAAGTCTTTGTGCATTCCCATCTGGCGGTTGTTCTGCCAACCGCCCTCGTAGGCGACTTCACCGTCCGGCGTTCTTGCCCGTGATGCGGTAGTGATAGCCGCCCCAGCGGCTGCGGTGCATGGCGTGGATGTAGCCGCCCGTCGGATCGGCCCAACCGGCGGCACGCTCCTTCGAAAACGCATCGGCGGCATATCCCTGATAGGCGTCGGTCGTCTTGGTCGCATCATAGTTGGGGTAGCGGGCCATGCGCTGGCGGATGCCATCGACAAAGAGCTGGTCGATCTCCAGACCCGCCGGAGTCGCCGCTTGGAAGATCCCGTCGCGATAGGGCTCCCATGCGAGCTGAAGCTTCGTGCCGCCGCTCAGCACGGCTCCGCCCTCGTTCTCGGCAACGATAGATGATCGGGATGATCGCTCGGTCCCGGAGTCGGCGGGTGTGAAGACCAGGGTTTCCGGCAGATAGTAAACGCCATCGGCCACATGCACGGTGACGACTTCCTTGCCGGCAAAGCCCCGAGCTGCATCACGGGCAGCGGCGAGCGATTGCAGCGGGGCATCTCTCGTGCCGGGGTTGGTGTCGCTCCCAGCCGGCGCGACGTGGATATCCGCCGCCATCAGCGATAGCGGGGAGAGCAGGAGCACCGCGACGGCGCAGGCCGGTCTCGGGAGTCGTGTTACACATATAAAGCTCCACTTAGCAGCAGTTCGATTTCTGTCGCACTTCAGCCGAACGAAGCAGCTCTCCTCAAAGGCGGGCTGTCCCGCGTGCATCAACGTGCCCCACGAGGCGTGGGCAGCTCTGCCATCGCTCCGGGCGTATCTTCTCGATGACCTGCCCGGTGAACGGCATCTCCAGCCCCATCCGGTCGTGATAGTGGTGGTAGACTCGCTCGTAGATGCTGCTGAAACGGCCGCGTGCCTTGTCCGAGATCTCCGGGTAGTTGTACCGGCCCTCGTGGCTGCGATACGGCTCGTACGGCACGTCGTGGCCCAGGTTGTACTTCGCCGTGTATTCGAATCCCAGGGCAAGCCGGTTGTCGTAGGCTCCGTACAGATCCACGCCCTGCTTCCAGGCGATCTCGGCTGCACAGCCCAAGTATCCCAGCCCCATCTGCGTGTGGGCCTGGTCGCGACCGCTCTCCTGGCACTCGCCGAAGTCGTTGAAGTACTTGCGGATCGCTCCGTTGCCCTCGCCACTCAGGTAGTAGTCCACAGCCCGTTGGAACATCTCTCGGTCGTCCAGAAACACGCCCATCGCCAACATGGTCTGAATCATGGCGGCGTCCCAGTTGCCGTTCGCCGTGGGGTAGAAGTCCTGGATGACGGATAGAACACCTCTCTGAGCAGACGTTCGAACTGCTTCTGATCTGGCTCGCTCCAGCCCGCTTGGGTGTGACGGAGGATCTCCGCGGCGTTGGCGAAGGTGATCCCGACCATGCCGACCAGCAGCTTGGCATCGTGACCGCCGATCGACTTGAGCGTGGTCGCGTAGGCGTTCAGGATCTCGATGGCCTTGTCCGCATGGGGCTGTTCGCCGGTGACGTACCACTGGATCGCGTGCGAGTAGGCCGCGGCGCCATCCCGCATCAGGTTCGTGCCGCCGATGTCGGGATTGTTGTACGGTCCCCGCACGACGTTCGCGACCGGGTTGGGCTTCCAGTCGAGCTCCGAAATGTCGTGACTGCGGAGTTCCTCCCAGGCCGATTTCCACGGCTCCTCGCCCTCGGCGACCTTGGCCTTGACGAAATCCAGTTCAGCCCGGCTGTGCAGGATGCCGGGGTGTGTGAACGGCTTCTCGGCAGCCGAGCAGTTCGCCACCGATCCGGTGAGAGTGGTGAAGAAGCAGATCGCAAACGAAAGGCAAGTCGATTGAAAGGTGGTCATGTATTCTCGTGTGCGGAGTCAATTCGTCGTGGCCTGCATGGCTTCGATGTCTTGCTCGACTCTCAAGTTGCGACGGCATTGGTCAGTGAGCGTTTGAAGGGTAATGAGGCGAAGCCAAACGAACGGGCCATGTTCCTCCGTGTGCTCGAAGGCATCGATCCGGTTTTCGGCGGCCAAATACGACTCCTGAAGCAAATCGTCGATGCGCAGCATGTCGTTTCAAATGCGAGCTACGATCCGAATCGTGAGCCGACAACAAAGCCCCGAGGGAAAGGCAAAAAGGGTGGAGAGAAACGTGGGCGACGCAATGACGGTGCCGAGTAGCTTCCAGCCACAGCATTCCCGGGCGTCGCCCAGTCACAGTGACCCCTAGCTTGTCGAGCTAGGATTGGTCGTCGTCAGCGGGCGGGCGACGTGGACGTTGAGGCCTGTCTGGCCCTTCACCGCCTCGACCGCCACGTCCGAATCCACCGCCTGCTCCGATGGCGTCGGCCATGGCTTTGGCTTCGCCCTCGTCGATGGCACCGTCCTTGTTGGTGTCGGCTCGCTCAAGCATACGCTGCATGAACTCCGGTAGTTCGTCCTTGGTCACCTTTCCATCTTTGTTTTGGTCGTTGCTCATGATCCGCGCGACCAAGTCAAAACCGCCGGGTCCACCTGGACCACCGGGTCCGCCACCAAAACCACCCGGGCCGCCCGCTCCACCGAAACCCCGTCCGCCACCGAATCCACCGGGCGCTCCGGGACCGCCAGGCGATCCGAATCCACCGGGTCCACCAGGTCCACCGAAACCACGTCCCATCGGTGGCCAACCGATTTCCTCCTGGCTCAGCTTGCCGTCTTTGTCTTGGTCAAGCTTCTTAAGCGCTGCAACCGCGTTCTCAATCTCCTCGGCTGACAACTTGCCGTCTTTGTCGGCATCCAAAGCTTGTAATAGCGGGAACGGCGGAGGTTGAAAACCAGGTCCCCCCGGTCCGCCACGACCAGGACGCCCTTCGCGAGGAGGCTTGCGATCCTGAGCGTAGATAACGCTTGTCCCAACCGCCAACACCAAAGCCAGCATGAAAAACACGCGCCTGTTCATATCGTTTACCTTTCGTCCAACATCGTGATTCAAGAACCCGCTCCCGAGCGGATCACCATCGAGAACAATCTCTTCGCTCAGTCTCCCATACCGGGCCAAGGGCAACAATCCATTTCCACTCGGCCTCCACGTTGCGCCTGCGCCGAGTTGCCGATGCGCACAGAAACGGCTTTGATCCGCTTCCCAAGGCTTCCACTGCGACACGCGGTCAAAGGGGAGCGCGAACGCATCGCGCCGCGGCGAAGATGCATAAATTAAACCCGCATTCCCCCCACGCGTTTCGCGATCGGACGCATTTGTCTTGTTCTCGCCACCGCATAATGCGGCGTATCCGACTGTCCGGCAGCAGCTAACCGGAACACTCCGAACCACTTACAGCCTCTTCAAAGCGGAAAAGCGGGGGGGGAAGTGGTCCACTGACCTCTGGCGGCTCGGTAGCCAAGTCGCGTGTCTCAGACACTCTTGGGCAGCTAGAGGCACGTTGGCCGATCAAGAACGACTCTCGCAGCTCGGCGCGCTGTCTTAGGATCGACGAAGCAATAACTGTCGTATTGTCTCTTCTCGCCCCGCCGCGAAGCAAATAGCGGGGGAGCGGATAAAGATGAGGGGCAAGAAACAGTCTGCCAGTGATTCCATTTCCAATTCGTTTTAGGCTGCCATTGCCATCGCTAGAGAAATGGCCCCGACTTCTGCCAGCACCGGGTTTCTGGATTCTCCCTGTTCTCCCGTTCCCGGACATCTACCTACCCGATCCCGATGTCCTGGACAGAGGGTACCAAATCGCCGCTGTACGACCACCGACCGGCTATTACATGCGTTCAGAGTCGTGCCACTGCGTGCGGAGAGGCGTGTCAGCTACATGCATATGCGATCGCCCAGCGACATCGTGCCACCTCGACGCCGTATGGGGCACGCAGTGTAAAGCGGCTACCGGCGCTGCATCGCGGTGGTGGACTGTGTGTCCGCGCCGCGCACTGCTCAAGTCGAGCGGTCACCCAGACATGCGAGTCTGAATGACCTGGAGGCCAGCCGCTTTGCAGGCCGCCATCGCTGCTCTCGCTTCACTCAGTCTGGGAGGCCGTTCGGACACGCCCACAAGTTCGACGGTCTGCTCGTCAACCAGCCTGGACGTGAACGCGTACGCGTAAGGATCGCCAAAGGATGTGCCTTCTGATGGGTCGCTTGCGGATAGGGGGCACAGAATCTCGCCGCTCGTTCTGCGTGTCAGTCCCGTTGGATACCCGGCGCCGGCGACCACTTGGGAAAACACGCCACGAGCAAGCGCGTCTTCACATTGCGCCCCTCAATACTCCTGCTGGGGGAAGCGGGCGGCGAATTGGCGTGTCCCGAAAACCGTTTCATTTAACGAGTTGATGGGATTTTGATTTTGACATGCCAATCTGGGACTCAAGGTTCACCACGTGCGGTATCATGGAGCTTGCGGATATGATGTAGCGTCAAAGGAAGGAATGATGGTGTTTGGCGTGATTGCTCCTCCTTTCGTGCATTGAACAGCCTGCGCATCCGACATCGAGGACCCATGCAAGAGGAAAACTACGCCTCTCAAGGCAACGAGGGCCTGAATCCGAATCGGCCGCCGGGCAGACGTTCGGGCCAGTTCCGGGTTCGTTTGACGCTGTTCCTGATCGCCACATTGGTTATCTGCGTCCTACTACTCCATGACGACGCCGTTGCGACCAAGCCAACCTTTCGGCCCACAACTGAGAAATGAACTTGGATTTGAATCAACACACTTCGTCGTGTCAGCACCAGAAATAGTCCAGACTGACCTCGGAGCAAATGCATGCTTGTTCCTACACCGCCCCTGCCGTTCAGAGAGCTAATTCTGTCGCTGGTGCTTGTCACCACGGCAACAGCAGCAGCGATGGCGCAAGAAGCAAAAAGCGAGTCAGGTGCATGCAAAGCGTTATGGGACCAGGCAACACTGACGATCGGTAACACCAGCTCGCCAGTTCGACGCGTTAGAGACAAGTGGCCTTGTGAAAGAAGGGTCGGGAGTTACTTGATTCGCCTGAATAATAATCTGGTGGAAGTGCGGGAATTCGAGTCGCTCCACCAAGTGTGGGCGGAAACTGCTTCTGCTGACTGCGAGCTACAACTGGTCGGTTTCAATGATAAGACGATTTACCTATCGGAAATGACCCGCAACAATGGCCACCGCGACGTGCGGGATGCTCGTGTCCTGTGTCGGGAGATAGCAATTAACCGAGATAACTTAGCGGATGGAATCGCAGGCTAAGACGACTCGAGTGAATGCCTGCGAGCACTTCAACAAACATCCCGGATGCAGGGAAGTGCCACGAAGTCAACGACCGAGGCGGCAAAGGCAGGAGTGGCACGGTCCCCAAGAATAACCAAGAATAACGGATCTGCGGCCGAGCAGGGTGGCGACTGACGGTGTTCCCTTTGCATCCAGGGAGCATCGCGCCCGAAGAAGGATACGCCGGCAACAAAAGGCAAGCGACCGTAAGCTACCGGAGCGCTGAATCCGGGCGGGGGGCGCTGCTGGCTTGTCCAGCAGTGCTCACACGGCGCCGGACCCTCTCGATTCACGGATTCACAGCCGCGTCCGACATTGCCACCAAGGTACGAGCAGAGACGAAAGAGCAGCCACCGACTATATACTATTTGCCTGAAGTCGCTTGTGGCCTGACGCTGCGCAAGCAGCGCGGCCAAATCGACCGTGGTTGCAGGCAAGGCTCTCGTTCGCTGCGCTGCATCAATAGTACACTTCGTCAGGTGCTCGGCTGCGCAATGTCGAGTGTGAACGATGTAGATCGTATCACCAAGCGATCGAGCGGTCTTCCTGCTTGCTGTTTCCTTCCACTCGGCCCGCATTGTATGCCGGCTAGGTTTACCAATCCTCCGAATCTGCCGCGACCGGTAACGCTCGTCGTGATTTCCGTCCACGGCTGGGTCTGCTATAATTCAGCGGTGCTAAGCCGTAGTGTTTCATTCGAAGGGTCGTCCGCCGATGACGCTGGAACAATTAGAGCAACGTGTCAAGGATCTTGAGCGTCAGCTCGCAGAGCTTCGTGATAGGGTGGATGTACCTCGCGGCCCAGAATCGGTGGAGCAGACTTTCGGACTCATGGGGGATGATCCGGAGTTTGACGAGATTGTGCGACTTGGTCGTGAGTACCGCCGGCAAGCAAACGAGAATTCGTAATGCTGATCCTTGATACTGACCATCTGGTCGAATACCAGAAGGGTACATCCGCTCAATCGCAGCGACTGAAGGAGCGGTTGGCACAGCAGGCTCAGCCCTTCGGCACCACGATTGTCAGTGCTGAGGAAATCATGCGAGCTGTCTGTCGTGACAGACCGCTCGGCGCGGAGCCCCAGCGCCGATGCCTTCGTGATCGCCTGCTGATGTGTCCTTTTGTCGTTCATCTGCTGTTGCGATTCCTCACCAGAAGGGCAGCTTGGGCTGCTGCAGGTCGTCGCTGCTCATCCGCATGATCTGCTGCACAGTGGGGCGCGGCAACAGGCGTTCGAGCGCCATCGGGCCCACCAGGCAGCAGGGACACGGCGCGCTGGGTACCGCCTCCTGCTCCTCGAGTGGCTCGTCGGCCGGGTGCGTCTTCGTGGGCCGATCGTGCCTGGCCTGCATGGCCAACAGCGCACCAGTGAGCCTCAACTTCTCAGAGTGCTGGCCCGGAGAGAGGAAGCCGACGGTGTGCCTCGTGACTTGATGTTCAGGCATGCGCGGGAGGCGCGCCGAAAGTTACTTGTGCGCTCTGCCACACTTGATAGTGCGGGCAGCGCGTTGCCGGCGAATACCTACGCCGCATGCCGGGCGCGGATAATCGGGAGATGCCGTCGGTTCTCCAGGCAATCGATCTCGAAAATGATCGGATCACCGGGCTGGCCTTCCACGATCCTGGACGGTCGAACGCGGCAGGCCTTGATCGAGCAAGAACTCTATCACGCCTCGTGAAGCTCCGGAACTTTGTCATCGAGGCTGGCCGCCGCATAGGCCAGGGCCTGACGCACATCTTCGTCTTCCAGTTCGGGGTACTCCGCGTGAAGCTCTTCGCGATCAGGGTATGTGGCCAATGCTTCAAGTACGCGTCGGACAGTCAGCCGCAGGC
This sequence comes from uncultured Planctomycetota bacterium, assembly GCA_963700575.1. GTDB lineage: Bacteria > Planctomycetota > Planctomycetia > Pirellulales > Pirellulaceae > JAJRVM01. The sequence continues at coordinate 368,035 of CAVOYC010000032.1, forward strand.
CGTTCGGGCGGAATATCCGACCACCGCTGGCAACAAGACAAATCGATCCGGGCACGCAGGAATGCTGCGAACACCGACGACATCGGTTTCGACAAGTTGGAAGGCCCGCCAGGATGCCAGAGCTCAGGATCGTCGGCAGGCGGGCGTAACCGGTCCGTGACTCGACGAGTTCTTTCCATTAGCAATCGGGGCAGTACCCTGTAACGGCTTCCATGAACAGTGTTCAACGACTTCGTCCCGCTTCTTCGATGGCCTGCAAGCGGGCCTTCATCGCGTCGGCTCGCTCAGATTGCTCGCCAATCACATTATTCGTCTCGCCAGGATCGTCGGCCAGATTGAACAGCTCGAACTGTCCGGGGCCTTTCTCGTAGGTCAACGACTTGACAGGCCTGTCGTGGGGATGCCGCAACAGCTTCCAGTCGCCGATCCGCAGGGCCAAACCACGTCCCTGTTCGACCAGATGATCACGTCCCTTGGCTGCCGGATCGCCGAGCAATGCGAATAGAACGTTCATGCTGTCCGGGCAGGCCTCTGCCGGGATCTGTTGCTGGACAAGCTGTGCCATGCTGGCCGCCAGATCCACCACGCAGACAACTTCGTCGGAGACTCCAGGCTTGATCCGGCCGGGCCAACGAGTAATGAAGGGTGTCCGCGTTCCTCCTTCGTAGATACTGTACTTACCGCCACGCCACGGCCCCGCCTGTTTGTGACCGTCGATCTTCTCGATCGCGTCGTCTTTGTATCCGTCGTCCAACACCGGCCCATTGTCGCTGCAGAATATGACTAGCGTGTTCTCGGTCAGCCGGAGTTCGTCGAGCGTGCCTAGCAATTGGCCTACGCACCAGTCCATCTGTTGAATCGCGTCGCCTCGATATCCCAGCGGAGTATTGCCCTGAAACCGCTCGTTGGGCATCCGCGGCACGTGAATATCATGCGTGGAAAAGAACAGGAAGAACGACTCGTCCTTGTGCTTTTTCACGAAGTCGATTGCTTTGCTGGTAAACACATCTGCCATGTCCTCGTCGCGCCATCGAGCTTTATGACCACCGGTCATAAAGCCAATACGGCTGATTCCGTTGATGATGGATTGGTTGTGTCCATGACTCCAGTCCATGCGCAGGGTATCTCGATGCGTGATCCCGGTCGGCTGTCCGTCGGGGTTCTTGTTCGTCACCGTGATGGGATCCGCGGATTCCAGGTTGACGACGTGGTGGTTTTCGACATACACGCACGGCACACGATCGCCCGTGGTCGGCATCAAGAAGCAGTAGTCGAAACCAATCTCGAGTGGACCCGGCTTCAGTTCACCATTCCACTGGGGTTGTGGCTTCTCGCCCAGACCCAGATGCCACTTTCCGACTACGCCGGTCGCGTAGCCGGCGCGTTTGAGCACGGACGGCAAGGTCACCGTTCCTGGCTGAATCAGCGCTGTCGCATTTGGCGGCGCGATGCCTGTGCCAGGTTGCCGCCAGGCATATTTTCCGGTCAGCGTGGCGAACCTGGTGGGGGTACAGGTGGAGGCCGAAGCATAGCCGCTGGTGAACCGCAGGCCCTCGGCAGCCAACCGGTCGATAGCCGGTGTCTTCACCGCCGTCGCACCATAACAACCGACATCTCCGTAGCCCAGATCATCGATCATGATCAAGATGATGTTGGGACGTTCCTCGGCCCACACGTGTTGCCCGAGAAGGACCAGTCCGAGCATAACGAACACGCAACCAACACCAATGTGCCGCAAACAAAAATACTCAAACTGAAAATCACGCAGTCCATGTAGCCGGTAAAGCCGCATTGTTGTGGCTCGTTTCCCATCCGAGACGGTTCGGAATTCACACACGGTGCATATTGGCGAAATCATAGGCTTTTCCGGCGTTGGATCCGTTGGCAGGGCAGGAAGGCTTGCACTTTGAGAAAAATACTTCATGTTGCCTAACCTCGATGGACAGAAATGCACAACACGCGCTGCCAACCGCTCCCGGTAAACATCCTGGGGCACCTGGCCACGCTCAGCATGTGAGGTGTGATACTATGATCCAGATGAATCGCCTGTTATCGTAGCATAGATGGAGCGCCGGTGCGCCAGTCCGCCCGCCGTTCCAAGCACCCCACACTCCAGCACAGACCAGGAGCGATTCAATGAAATGCGTCCGTATCGCGGCATGGGGAATGTCGATTCCAGTTATTGCGATTGTCCTGGCCAACGGCACAGTGGCAGCCCAGCTGCGTCCCCCTTCGATTCCGCTGGTAGCCTGCGACCCCTACTTCAGCATCTGGTCTTCGGCCGACCAACTGACGGATGCCGACACGGTCCATTGGACCGGTAAACCTCACCGCCTCAGCTCCAGCATCCGGATTGACGGGTCCTCGTACCGTGTCATGGGCGCTCATCCGGAAGACATGCCGCCATTGCCTCAAAAGAGTGTCCGTGTCTTGCCGACACGAACGATCTACACCTTCGAGGGCGCCGGCGTGCAGTTGACTTTCGTGTTCCTGACACCGGCCCTGCCCGATGACCTGGAAGTGCTGTCCCGGCCTGTCACTTATCTGACATGGGATGTCAAATCGGTGGACGGAATCACGCACGATGTACAGCTGGAATGCAGCGCGTCCGGGGAGCTTGCCGTCAACACGCCCAACGAACAGGTCACGGCCGAAGTGCAGGAACAGGGCGACCTGGTAACCATCAAGGTCGGATCAACTGAGCAGGCGGTGTTGGCCAAGAGAGGTGACGACATTCGCATCGACTGGGGCTATTTATACCTGGCCGCGCACAGTTCTACTGCCGATACGCAGGCTTCGATTACCTGTTCGTCCGGTGAATTACCAGCCGCTGCTGAATCGGTCACCGCCACGATCAAGCTGGACGTGGGAAAGGTAACGGACAGCCCGGTCTCGCGGTGGTTAGTGCTGGCCTATGACGATCTGTACTCGATCCAATACATGAAGCAGAACTTGCGGCCCTACTGGCGTCGCAACGGCTGGGAAGCCGCTGACCTGCTGCGCGCGTCAGCCAAGGAGTACGCGACACTGCAAGAGCGCTGCAAGGTTTTTGATAGCGAGCTGATGTCTGATCTCAGTCATGCGGGTGGCGCCAATTACGCGGCGATCTGTGCACTCGCTTACCGTCAGTGCTTTGCAGCCGGGAAATTCGTGGCCGACGCGAACGGCCAACCGCTCCAGTTCTGCAAAGAGAACCATTCCAACGGATGCATCGGCACCTCGGACGTATTCTATCCGATGTCGCCACAGTTCCTGCTATTCGGCCCGTCGCTTGCCAAGTCGTTCATCGTCCCATTCATGAACTACGCGGCCTCGGAACGCTGGAGGTTTCCGTTTGCGCCACATGATCTGGGACAGTATCCGCATGCCAATGGGCAGCGATACGGAGGTGGCGAACGCGGTGAAGAGAATCAAATGCCGGTGGAGGAGAGCGGGAACCTGTTGTTGCTGTTCGCCGCCGTGGCGCAGATGGAAGGAAATGCTGATTTCGCCAGTCTCTACTGGCCCCAGTTGCAGCGGTGGGCCGAGTATCTGAAGGACAAGGGTTTTGACCCCGAAAACCAGCTCTGCACCGACGACTTTGCCGGACATCTGGCGCACAATGTGAATTTGAGCGCCAAGGCGATCTGCGGCCTGGGAGCGTTTGCCAAGCTGTGCAAAATGCGCGGTCAAGAAAAGGAAGCCGAAGAATACATGAACCTGGCAAAGCAGTTTGCTCGCCAATGGGTCAAGGAAGCCGCGGACGGGGATCATTATCGGCTGGCGTTCGACCGACCGGGAACGTGGAGCCAGAAATATAATCTGGTGTGGGACCGCATTCTGGGATTAGGACTGTTTCCAGACCAGGTGAAAAGCACCGAAATGGATTACTATCGAAAGGTGCAGAATTCCTACGGCCTGCCGCTTGATAACCGCCAGACATACACCAAGCTGGATTGGATTCTCTGGACGGCCACTCTGACGCAACAACGGGAAGACCTTGAGGCCTTGGTCGATCCCGTGGCAAAATTCCTCAGCCAAACGCCTGATCGGGTCCCGATGACCGACTGGTACTTCACCGACTCGGCGCGCAGACGAGGTTTCACCGCACGGCCGGTCGTAGGGGGGGTGTTTTTGCAGATGCTCTACGACAAACAAATCTGGGCCAAATATGCCGAGCGTGAAAAGACGCGGGCTGCCAACTGGGCTCCCATGCCCCTGCCGCCTGAGACTCGTCCGATCGTCCCTACCAGCCAACAACAACCGGTCGTATGGCGTTACAGTACGTCGCAACCTCAGGGTGATTGGCGCAAAAGGGACTATGACGACAGCTCGTGGCAGGAAGGACCAGGCGGGTTTGGCACCGAGAACACTCCCGGAGCCGTGTGCGGTACCCAGTGGAACACGAGCGACATCTGGATTCGACGAGCTTTTGAAATCAAGGGCGACCTTCCCCATCGCGTGGGATTGCGAATCCATCATGACGAAGATGCCGAAGTGTTCCTGAACGGCGTCCGGGTGCTCCGGCGTCGTGGCTATACCACCGACTACGAAACCGAAGAAATCAGCCCGAAGAGTATGAAGCCTGGACGCAACGTGATTGCCATCCACTGTCACCAGACTTCTGGCGGCCAGTACATCGATGCTGGAATCGATGCCATTGTGCCTGCTGAGGCTGACAAGAAGTAACGAACTTCCCAAATGATGAGGCGAAGAGGGCGGAGCCACTCTAAGCGTTTCCGGCGGACCATGGCCCCGAAACAAAGGACTTCTACCATGAAACTTCTGGCTGCCATCACACTCGGACTGGTTGGTGCAACATCCTGTGCGGCCGAAATTGTGACTTATCCCGCGCCAGCCGATGAACGTCAGGCCGCGCCCTATGAAATCTGGGCGGGCGATCAGCAAGTAGACATCTACTCCGCACGCACGTTGGACGCGCCATTTGCCGGTAAACAATGGGATTACGGAGGCCCTTACTGCTTCGCCAATTTCGACATCTCGGGAAAAGTGGTGGTCAAAATCACCTCATCGCGATCGCTCCGAAACACGGTTATTCGTCCATTGGCGGCGGGTGTTCGCCCCGTAGTTCAAGATGACCACACACTCACGATTGCACTTGATAAGCCACAGAAGCTGAGCGTAGAACCGGATGGCAAAAAGGGACCGCTGCTGCTGTTTGCCAACCCCATGGAAGCGGACCGTCCCGAAGCGAACGACCCCAACGTCATCTTCTACGGACCGGGAGTCCACAAGCCAGAGAAGATCACACTCAACAGCAACCAGACACTCTATTTAGCGGGGGGCGCCGTGGTCAAGGCGGAAGTACTGGTGCAGGGTACGAACATTCGCATCCTTGGTCGCGGGATTCTGGACGGGTCCGATTGGCCATGGCGAAGTGGGCCGGTTGGCAATCTGATCGCGATCCGCAACAGCCGCAATGTGGAAGTCAATGGAATTACGCTACGTGGGTCATCCCATTGGACGATCGTGCCGTCACACAGCCAGCACGTGACGGTGCGCAACGTGAAGATCTGTAATTCTCGAGTTCAGAACGACGACGGAATCAATCCCTGTAACTCTCAGGATGTCTTAATCACCGATTGTTTCATCCGCAGCGACGATGACTGCGTAGCGCTCAAAGGTCTGAATTTCCGAGGGGAAAACAGCAACGTCGAACGAATCACCGTCGAGAATTCGATTCTGTGGTGCGATCGAGCACGGATTTTTCTGTTGGGACACGAGAGCCGCGCTGAGTACATGCGGAACGTGACGCTTCGGAATCTGGACATCGTGCACTTCACCATGACCGCCTTCTTGCTGGAACCTGGCGAAGACATGAAATTGCAGGGCATCAAGATCCAGGATATTCGAGTCCACGGTGAAGGAGAGCGGTCCTTTGTTCGCTTGAAACCGGTTGTCAATCAGTATATGCGAAAGAAAGTGCCAGGGTTCGTCGGCAATGTGCAGTTCGAAAACGTGGAGATCACGGGTCAGCAGGGTGACTACCTGGTGCAATTAGAGGGTGCGGACGCCGAACATGACGTACATGATGTCACATTCAAGAAATGTCCGCTTCCTAGACTCACCCCTGACAGAACAGTCACCGCACGTTCAGATCGGTGACCATGTCAAGGGCGTGGTGTTTTCGCACGACTAAGGATCGGGAGAAAAACAACGTCGGCAAATGCTGCAACGGGTGGCACTTTCCTGAGCGAGCGGCCTGCTATTTTGCCCGCATCAAGCGGTAAATCGCGAGCGGAGCCAGTGTGGCGGGCGGCTCCCCCGCGTGTAGTAACCATGTACGTCCACTGGCTCCGCTCGCGGTTGACCACTCGATGAGGGCCAGTGTTCACCGCCCGCGATCGTTGGTACGCTTAGGTACAGAGCCGGCGGATGTCACGCTTCGTGAGTGCAATTTGATTCGTATGCGGCGCGGACCTCACGTGATTGCCGCAGTGTTTGACGAGTCGATCAGTACCAAGCCGCTTTAGAGTGTTAGTCGGTAACAGCTGCGCACGATGCGCACATCTTCGTGGCTGCGGCATCTCGCCGCAGCCACGTTAGGCTAAACTACTCAAAACTCTGGTTTTTGATTCTTTTCGTACCAGGATCGCAGCAGTTTCTCGCGATCAGTAGGCGTCGCGCTCAGCGTACGATCCTTTCGATCCGAACCGTGCTCGACACTCCATCCGTCCCACTCGCGATAAGCGTGGTACGTCCAATCCCAACCGTGCGTCTCAAAGATGTCGATCACATCGCGCAGATACCGATAAGCACTGTTGTCAGCGCCAGCGGATTGCACTGAACTCCCCAATGTAGATTTGCACGTTGTGCATTTCTTGAAATTCGATCGCCGGACCGTTCGACAAACAGCGCACGTCCGCCACTATTCTCAGGCACCAGCGTTGCGGACCCCGACCACTGCTGCAATGCGTCGTCTGATTCGAAGTCGGTCTGGAAAAACACATGTCCGCGTGGCAGTGTTGCCTCTGATTCGGCCCACATGGGCCGGGAAAGCAAAGCGTACGCTAACAAGGCGAAGACCATCCGGCTGCAATACATGTGGTTATCCCCCATTTCTTAGAGTTCCAAGCTCGCCCACTAAGGCGTTTCCTCATCGACCAACGCCATGGCGAGCGCTGCCACGCCAGGTTGGACGCCTCCGCGTGAACTCAAACGGAAGATTCGATTGAGGCCGCAACCTCCATTCGCACCTCGTGTGTTACAATTTCAACTTACCACTTGGCGACGCCACCATCCACTGGGGAGAGCGTATGATGACGAGACCGCTGGACTACTGGCTATTGCGTTGTCTTTTCACTGCACTGTTGCTCGGTTTTTCCCTTCCGTCGCTTCCGATCGAGGCCGAAGAGCCGCGTGCAGAACAACCGTGGGAGGTTATCCGCGCGGACTTCAGCAACGTGCGCGGCCTCAACTACATCGCGTCGTACGCGGCATCGGATGTGGCCATGTGGCGGTTCTATGACCGCGACCAGATTGACCGTGAACTCACCATGATCAAAGGACTGGGAGCGAACAGTATTCGCGTCTGGCTGGCATGGGTCGTGTACGATACCGAGCCGGAGAAGTTCATCAGCAGGTTCCAGGACTTTCTGGCCCTCTGCGAAAAACACCAACTGACGGTGATGCCCATTCTCTGGGACTCTTGCTTCGGCGATGAACAAGCCAGCTATGACGACGTACGCGACTGGGTGGCCAATCCGGGCACTCAACATGTCGCCGATCCTGACTTTCGAACCAAAGGCGATGCTTACGTGCAAGCCGTCGTCAAGGCCGGCAGCAAGAGTCGGAGTCTGCTGATGTGGGATATCATAAATGAGCCATCGGGACCAGGGATTAACCAATGGCTGGAACATTATTGCCGGCTGGCCAAGACGCTCGACGCACAGCATCCAATCACCATCGGTTGGGCGCATGCGACCGGCAACGATGTGTCGGCCAACTGGGTCAACGTCATGTCGTATCACCCCTACGGCATTTTCGACAAAAACCGCCAGATCTGGACCGAGCAGGTCAAAAGGATTGCTCAGGCGAACGGCAACAAACCGATCCTGGTCACCGAGGCAGGCGGACCCGGCATGGGTCAACGCTACGAAGAGTGCATCGCTTCGTTCGAAGGGCTTCAGGTCGGGTTCTACCTGTTCGAGGCGATGGTTGGGGCGAACCGGTTCAGCAACATCACGGGCTTTTTCTATCCTGATGGAACCGTGCGAGAAGTGACGCCCATCGAGGCGTTTCAATCACTAGCTGAGCGTCAAGGCGTGACCCCTCCCGGCACGTTTGCGCTGCCGACGCGAAAACCACCTTATGCCGTCGCCGGAATCAACGAGGTTACGGATCTGATTCTGCACTGGGACCATAGAGAGCTGACGGCCGAAAACTACGCTCAGCGCGAACCGCTTCTCACTTGGACGATGATCAGCCTGGCTTGGGGCGGCGTCCTGAAAGATCACCTCCCGCAAGTACTGGAAATGCGAAAACATGTTGATGAAGCGGTCAAACAAGGAGACTTCGACGAAGTCAAGAGGCTCACTTCTCAGCTGGCCGCACTGGCAGCCAGACTATTAGTCGAACACGAATTCGTCTCCAAAGACGCGAAGTGAACGGCAACGCCGCGATTCCATTCAACTTCATTTGTGCATGAGCACCCGCAATCCCTCCAGCACTCGCAGGAACCTGTTGCGAGCTCGATCGACGCACTGCGTCTCGGCGACATCCCGTGCGCGCTTTTCCATCAGCTTCTTGGGGGACATGCGAACCTTGCCGCTGGCAATGTCGAGATCTTCGCGCCGCAGCCGCTGGTCTCGCTGCGTTGCTGCCGCGGAGAACTTGCCAAACAGGCCTTCAATCACCTGGAACGCTTTCTGGTAGTCCTTCCGTCGGAATTCACGGTCGCGAACGTGCGCGATCAGACCGGCATTGGCAATCAATCCAGATCGCTCAGCCGCATCGAGGAGCTGCGTGAACGAACCGATGTCCAGTATTTCGCTCCGCTGTGGTTCGGCGTTTGTATCGTCGCGGGACTCTCTCAGGATTTCATGAGTGTTACTGGAATCGTCCACCGAGTCTTGCTGCTTGGGAACGAGCCGTACCAGACTGCGTCGGTTCCCCAAATCCAGAAACTTTTGTTTGGAGATCGGCTTCATCAATTGTCCTGACAGGGCCAATTGAATCGGCATTTCGTCGCCGCCTGGTGTGACGTCCTGAATCTGAATCAGGTAGGTGTGCTCTTTGCCACGAAGGAAATAGAGCTCATCCACGATTACGTCGTGTGACGAACTGACACGGCGAACATCAAAGTACCGGCGGATCGTCGCCAATTGCAGGCGGCTTGAGGAGGCTGTCTCGTATTCTCGGCGAAAATCGGATCCGGGCTGTAACAACAACCGAGTCGTCGTAGCCTTTGTATCTGTCGGATCGGTCGCTTCCTTTCCTCCAGGCGCAGCTTCATCATTCGTTCGAGGATGGCAATTGTATCATCGAACGCTGCCAGTACGTGCCGGCATCTGTTTTGCTGTTGCTTGAGTCGCCGAGCCTTTTCCTTCGCCCCCTTCTTGTCCTCGTCCACTTCGCCGATATCTTGTCGGAGCGTTTTCCGATGGCTTTGACGATACCGCTCGTCGCGGATTCAAGAAGGTCAAGTGTTGTCGCGAGATCCTTCTGCGCCAGACTCATCCGAGCGTCAATGACGCTATTTGCATAAGGAGCACCTTGAACCAGAAGGTAAAGTTCCTCCAGATCTTCTTCCCTCACGACAATCCGTCAACGCGGAGAGCTTCGTTCTGGTTCGCCCGTCTGCACGATTCGTAGTCTCCATCCCGGCAGATATTAGAACTCGTCCGGCAATAAGTTACCGTATTTATCGCCCCTCACCCTACCCTCTCCCCCGCTATTCCCGCTCCGCGGGGCGGGGGAGAGGGAAGCGGAAGCGGTAACTTATTGTCGGACGAGTCCTTAGCGCTGCACACGCTGCTGCGTGGCCAATGCACGGAACTCGTCCAGACGCTGCTGCCAGAGATCCGCAAGCTGCCGTACCTTTTCCGGCTGCTGAGCAGCCAGATCTGTGGACTCAGCGCGGTCCTTGCTTAAATCATACAACTCCCACACTTCTGCCTTGCCATCCATCACCAACTTCCAATTTCTCACCTGGATCGCCCGGTGACCTTCATGCAGCCACCACAGGTAGTCATGGGGCACCGTGTTATCCTTGCTGAATACCGGCGCAATACTGCGGCCGGGTGCCGCCGGGACGGGCACGCCCCGATGCACACCCAAAGGCTTGCCGCCAGTCACCTCTAACACGGTCGGAACGATATCAATCACATGCCCCGGATTGTGGCGGATTTCGCCGCGGGCCTGAATTCCCGCCGGCCAGTGTACAATCAAGGGAGTCGAAATCCCCCCCTCGTGCACCCAAGTCTTGTGACGTCGAAACGGCGTGTTGGCGGTCGTCGACCAGCCCGGACCCAAACAGTAGTACGTGGCCCAACTTCCCGCTGGCTGGCTGGCGTCATGCCCATCACCGCGAACCATAATCTCCGCACTCGCGCCATTGTCGGACAGGAAAACGATCAACGTGTTTTCCAAGGCACCCATGGTTCGCAACTGTGTGACAATCCGTCCCACCTCTTGATCCATCCGATCGACCATCGCCGCGTGGATGGCCATTTTGGTGGACTGAAACGCCCGCTGCGCATCCGTCAAACTACTCCACAACAGTGGTCTGTTGACTTCATTTGGTCCCAGCTGCTCAAACCATTTGTCGTTGTGATACGGAGGACCCAGATCACGTTCCACATCGGAAAGGGCACAACTGACCAGGCCTGTCTCCTTGAGTCTCTGGTACCGTGCCCGGCGAACGGCTTCCCAGTCGCGGCGATACACATCGCGATACTTTTCAATATCCTTCTGCAGCGCATGTAAAGGAAAATGGGGTGACGTAAATGCCACGTAGTGGAAGAATGGTTGGTCCTCGTATTCCTTCGCGTGTTGCTGGAGACATTTGATGGCATGGTCGGCGATCGCGGTCGTCGCATAGTACCCGGAATCGGGTAGGGGGGCTGGCAACCTCTTTCCATCCAGGAAATGAACACGGGGGCTGAAAAACCGATCCTGGTCCTGAAGATAGTAAGAGTGATCGAATCCGTTCTCCGTTGGCTGGCCGTCAATGTGCCACTTGCCGCTGTGGTACGAGCGGTAACCCAGCGGCGCGAGCATTTCAGGCAGCAATGCCGCCCATTTGGGCCGCGTGCCTCCGCCCCCGGTCTTGGGAACCCCCGGAATCGCATCGCGGCGTATCTGTTGAGCGTAAAAGCCCGTCAGCAACGCGCCCCGTGTGGGCCAGCAACGAGCGGTGTTATAGAACTGCGAAAATCGCAGACCTCCCTGGGCCAAGGCGTCCAGATTCGGCGTCTCGATTTCACCCCCGTAACAACCAAGGTCCGAGTATCCGAGGTCGTCAGCCAGGATCAACACAACATTGGGCCGGTCAGCAAGACACTGCCGATCCGCAAACACGGCCGCAAACAAAATGCACAACAGGGCCAGATTCTGTAAACCTGAATTGCGATATTGCCACATCATCGGCACCTCACAAATTTGCTAAGTGTTTAGTGGATTCCACTTGGAGCCTCATCCACGGGATTCACAATCGCACCACGGGGCAACGCGTCCGCACGCAGCGTACCTGCACGACAATCACATTCTGAATGGTCCACATCGACATGTTTCTCCTATCTCCGACGTGCCTTGTCCTCGATGTATCTCACCACAGCGCCTTGCGCCGGTCAGGCTTGCGGAGGCCCACCCGCAGAGCACGATCGCGCAACCGTTGGCCGGCCGGCACATCCGCGTGGTAGAAGATGGCCTGTACCACGTTATCAAATTCTGCCAAATCACCGATCGCCGCCTGCCATGCGTCGGGATAATCCAACTGAAATCCTTCACTCAGATCCAAACAGATCGCCAGATAGGCAGCACGTGCTTTCTCTTGTTTTCCGGAATCGGACAGGATCGTGCGGCGCAGATCGTCCTGCAACTGGCCACGCATATCAGCCACCTGCTGTGAGAAGTTGGCCAGCCTCATCACACACTGCGGTTCCTGTCGCGGGATCACGTACACCGGTTGCCCTCCAGACGTGTCGCGTCTGCCGCCATTCTGCAAAATAATCTTCTCAGCCAGATCGACGATCCGATCCGCAAAACTCGTGATCGTCTCGTCTTCTGGCATCTGTTCCCGCGTGGTGTTTTCGTACCGGTCCACGATCTGCCAACCTTGGCTCATCATCCAGCGATAGCCTTTCACCACACCGACAATAGTCCCCGCGGTCGCCGCGTTGTTATCCGCATCCCAGCCGAAATTGAACGCCGTCACGAGTGTCTGCACCAGGTCTCCCTGGCCGTACAGTAATGCGGCGATCGTCGAACCGGTGTTCAACTCATACCCGTTCCGGTCTCGCATCGCTCCACCAGCTTGGCTGTACTTGTCCTTAAGCAGGCGACGCGTCGCGCGCCAATCCGTGGGATACTCGCCTTGCCAACGTCGGACATCGGCAACAATCTCGCGCAGCCGACTCTGATTGTCGAGGGCCGCCACGCCGGAATCAATGAGTCGCTGGACGTCGTCGTCCACAAACGCGGTGGCAATCATCGCTGTAAACAATTGTGTCGCCTGAGCCGGCTCAAGGTCGATCGCTACCGTGGTATAGTTGAGCGCCACGCGACCCGCTGTCTGCGGCATGGCCGGCGCCAATAATCCAAATGACTCGCACAAAAACTGGCCCGAGATATTGAAGTCGGCCCACGGGTTCAGCGCGAATCGACCGGTCAGCGGCGGGTCAATCCCCAGGTCCATGAGTTGCCGAGCAAACTGGTTGGAGCACCAAATGCGTCTGTTGATTCGCATTCGCCATAGATCCGCAATTTGTTCCGGTGGCAATTCGATCGTGTTACGAGCTTGCATCTCGACCAGATAGACCCACTCGAAATCCGTGTCGTCATCCGTGCGGGCGCCATGGGGCAGGGCGGGCGTGTAGTCAGCCACGTTGCCCGGATGGTCGATGTACTTCATCTCATGCTCCAGGCCATTGAGATTCCCCAAGATCTGGCCCAACAGCCCGCCACGAATCTTGTCGCGAAGCGTTTCCGCGGTCATCTGAATCGTGGTCGGTTCGGACTCGACAGCCTCTACCAGACCTGCACAACTAAGGCCGGCAACAGACAACAGCAGGTAAACGACGTATTTCATGGCGGCATCTCACACGAAGAGATCAATGGAATCCGAGTGGCACAGGCTGAAAACGAGAGGGGAACTTGAATCGATCGAGCATTCTACTCTTAACGCGGGCGTTATCCGCAACCCAAGTGGCGGCAGCCGCGTGCCGCGGTCACACATACGCGCGCATGACGCTCGCCGTAGTTTAAGGGGCAGTCGGGCGAACATCGAACGTGCAGCATCGAGCGCTCAATGGAAGAGGCGCGACAAGCCACCGCATCGGTTGCCGAACCTGCTCGTCGAGCCCTAACGGTCCATTCGTAATCCCCAACCACCCGTTTCGCCGGGCATTTCCAGGAGCTATCCTACAATGCCGTGGAAGTACCGTCCACACACGGCTGTGCCCCATGCCCCACTCCCTGCTTGGCGCGACCTTCGGCCGCAGCAAACCCGTGACTGGAGACAGACTCACACAGAGGCGCAGAGTTCGCGGAGATGCAGAAAATGGCTCTTCTCGGCGGTCTCCGCGCCTCTGCGTGACACTCACACCCGCTCACGACGCGCACACTTCGGTGGTTTACAGTGCACTGAGCGAACCTTGGCAGCCAACAGACGCCGGCGGTACAGATCCCTCAGAGCCTTCCAAGAGCAACGATGCATGCCCATAATCCCACGGAGAATACCCATGATGAAATCTCAAGGAGACAAGGTGATGGCTACAAGTCACTGCAGAAGCATCATCGTGCTTCTCGTTACCCTGGCCATGACGATGCTAGTTCCGCAACCAACAATGGCAATTGACGGGACCATTTCGTATCAACACGACGAAGGCAAAACGCTCGTAGCACGCCATGGAGACACCCTACTCTGGCAGTTCAACTACGCTCAGGACCTGCCCAAACCATTCTTTCATCCCGTGACCGCTTCCGACGGCAGTCTGCTCACCTGGAACAGCCCACCCGATCATCGCTGGCATCACGGCCTCTGGTTCTGCTGGAAATACATCAATGGAGTAAATTACTGGGAACCAGACAATCAAACCGGGAAACCCGATGGGAGTACTCAGTGGGATGGCACGACCGTCGAGACACGGCCGGATGGCAGTGCCACGATTCAGATGCAGTTGAAGTATCGCGTCGGCGATGCGGAACCGGTACTGACTGAACACCGTGTCGTTGCCGTATCCGCTCCGGATGCGGACGGTATTTACCATTTTGACTGGACTTGCACCTTCACTGCCGCAGCCGACAAAGTTGTGCTCGATCGGACTCCGTTGCCGGACGAGCCGGGCGGCGAGGTATACGGTGGTTACGCTGGATTGTCTGTACGACTGGCTAAGGACCTGGCAGATCGCGAGGCGACGAGCGATAAGGGGCCCATCCAGTTCAGCCCAGAGGCGCGTTACCGAGGAAAGGCAAACGCCATGGACTACGCTGGAGTGATCGGTGGCCGAGAAGTGGGTATCGCCATTTGCGATCATCCCGAGAATCTCAACCATCCGTCGCCGTGGTACGTCATTCGCTCCAATGTGATGAGCTATTACAGTCCGGCCGTAATCTGTTACAAGCCACACACGATAAGCGCCGGTGAATCACTCACCTTGCGATATCGCGTGATTGTGCACACCGGCAAATGGAATGCGGACCGTCTCGGCCAAGAATACGAACGGTTCGTTGCGGATTCGGGAAGAGACGACAAGTAGTACCCCTGGGACGCCGCGGAGCGCGAGTCTTGATGTTGCACGTTCTGAAGTTCGATGCTGCTTCGCCAAAGGCGAACTTCACTGCAGCCGGGGGCATCGCCCTCGTTGTTACACACAAGTCAGATTTCCACTGGGCTGGTCCCAGTGGGATCACAACTGGTTCGCTACCTGCTTCGTGCACCAATTTCCTACTCTCCACCGGGCATGTCCCGGTCGGAGTAACGACTCTTGCTGTTGTAGTGTGAAAGTCGCCGCTTCCCCCGCTCGCGAACCCGGCGGAGAGCAGAAGAAAGTGATGTTAGAGATGATGGTGACGGTGTCGCATATAGCTGGCCAATTGTCACTCCCACTGGGACAAGCCCAGCGGAAGTGTGCCCGGAAGATGTGTCAAACAATGTGAGGTGATGCCCAAACGGGAGGAGAACGACGTGAAACGTGATGCAGTTCTTTTCGCGATAGCAATTGTCTGCTGCGTGTTGGCGCTCTTGGATTGCGCTCAAGAAGTTCAAGCTCAAGAAGAGCGGCAGACCAGCGTTGCCATTCTGAAAGACAGTTTGCCAAACGGCGACGAGCGACTGGTGCCGGCCTTGGTGGCTCAGCTGCAACAGAATGGGTTTCGCGTGACCGAACTCTCGGCCGAACAGGTGTGTGACGAAAGCACGCTTTCGCCACGGAAATACTTTCTATACGTGATCCCTCAGTGCCGTACTTATCCCGCCGCAGGCTTGCAGACCCTGGTCACGTTCGCGCAGCATCGAGGACATCTGCTCTTCTTGGGAGGTCCGTTTTTGGATGATCCCATCTGGCGCAGCCGCGACAGATGGCTGAACAAACAGGCGATTCTCGACATCAAGCGAAACGCACAGCCGGCGCACGAGCCGTTTCCGACCGCCTCGCTCGATACCGCAGGCTGGATTCGTACCTGCAACGACTTGAAGAACACTGGTGCATGGAAGGTGGTGCCGGAAGGGCCGCAGGGCGAAAAGTGCTATCGCTACTCGACCCAAAATCTAACCGGCTGGGACGGCTATCTATCGCCCTCAACCGCCGACCTGTTTGGCCCACAACAGGACCTTTTCACGTTTCTGGCAAAAGGATCACCTCGGACGCCTCAAATCTGCGTCGAGATTCAAGAACGGGACGGATCGCGATGGATGGCCGTCGCCGAACTCGGCTCCAGTTGGCGCAAAATCAGTCTGGACCCCAGCGACTTCAAATACTGGCCCGATTCATCCAGTCGCAATCGTCGCGGTGAAGCCGGAGATCGCCTGCATCCGCAACAGGCAATACGAGTGAATTTCCAACTGGCTCAATCACACACGACGGCTGTACCGCCAGGCAAGCACACATTCTGGATCGCCAACATTGGCACGTGCCAGAATCCAGTTGCCGATATGCCGTTGACGGCTGAAGCGGCGGCTGAATCGCTCGAGTCCATTCTACCTCGCTACAAGGTCTATACATTACGCGAGCAAATGAGGCTACAGCCGTCGGCACGCCAGAACATACTGACCGCCTTGGAACCGTTCGCTGCTCAAGATATGGTGTGCGCCATTCCGCGCACCATGGGTCGCGGATTCCAGCGCGAGCAGAAGTGGCGCTATCTCCCCCTGCTCGATGCCACAGATACCCAGGGACGTCACCGTGGCAGCCCGGCATGGATGCTGATCAACCATGCTCCACCGTACACTGGCAGTGTGTTCGCCTGCCTGGGCGTAAACGATGCGCAGCAGCTCGCATCCCGCCCGATGCTGGAGGCAGTTTCGAACATTGCGAGACGTCTTCAGTCGAGCGTCTTCCTGGCTGATGCTGGATCGCAGCACTTCGCTTATTGGCCCGAGGAGACCGTCACGCTGGGGGCGAGAGTGGCGAATTCAAGCGGCATCGACCAGCCAGCGACCGTGCGCATGACGGTGCGGAGAGCCGATGGCACCCAGATCCTCTCCGAGACTGCTCAGCTTGAGGTGACGGCAGATGATTCGACCTCCTGGCAAACGGCGTCCGGTCTACCAGCGGCAGCCCCGGCAACGTACCGGGTCGTCACTGAGTTGCTGGTCCACGACGTGGAAGTCGATCGAATAGAACACGATTTCACCGTACTCGATACTCAACGTCCCGCGGAGGATGAGTTCGTCTCGGTGCAAGGAAACAACTTCCTCGTGCACGGCCGCAGGTGGTATCCCGTCGGCATCAATTTCTGGCCCCTTTATGTCTCCGGGATGGATCACCAGGACTTCTGGGCCGGTTGGCTGCAACGACGTTACTATGATCCGCAATTGGTCGAACACGATCTGGATCGCATGGAGGCCTTGGGCATTAACATGGTAAGCATCCAGTCAAACGACCCTCAGTACTATCGCAACCTGCTCGATTTTGTGCACCGTTGCCGCCGACACAACATCTATGTCAACCTCTTCTGCGGGCTGGCTTCTCCGATCGCATTTCGGGAACGACAGTTTCGTGAATATATCCAACAAGCTCGATTGGCCGACAACCCGACCATCATGGCTTACGATACGATCTGGGAACCCGGCAACTACATGTTTGGCAAGGACTGGCGACCGCGCTGGGACAACGATTGGCGCAAGTGGATCGATGAACAATACGGCAACCTAGAGGCAGCCGAACGGGATTGGGAATTCAAGGCCCCACGCGATGGGCAAGGACAAACCGTGGCGCCGCCCGACAAGTACTTTCGCGTGGACGGACCCTGGCGCACGTTAATGGCTGCCTATCGCCGCTTTATGGATGACTTGATGAGTCGCCAGTGGAACCAGGCGAATCGCACTCTGCGCGAGATCGATCCGAACCATCTCATCAGTTTTCGCCAAGGCAATACACTTCCGCACGACTTCACCTTTACGGCCACACCGAAACACATCGATTTCATCTGCCCGGAAGGGTATGCTATTCCTCATAGTGAAGACGGCTACTTCGTGGCCGGATTCATCACGAAGTACGTTCACTTTACCACGCGCGGCAAGCCGATCATCTGGTCGGAGTTCGGACAAAGCGTCTGGGATGCCGCGACGATGGACTATTCGGCTCGGCGCGTTGAAGCCGTGTGCGACTATCACGAGTTGTTTTATCGCATGGCACTCGAAACCGGGGCCAACGGCACTGTGCCCTGGTGGTGGCCTGGCGGTTATCGAGTAGGCGAACGAAGTGATTTCGGGATCGTAAACCCCGACGGCACGCCACGGCCCGCAGCAAACCTCCTGCTGAAATACGGTCCCCAGCTAAAGGCCTCCCGAGACTGGCCGGAGCCATCCACCTGGTTCGATATGGATCGGGACGCTCATGCGGGTGGTTACTGGTACGTGTGCTTCAACGAAGGCTGTGCGGCATACCGGAAATCCGTCGCGGCTGGAACACACCTCGGAATCCGCACTGCCGGAACCGGTACCACATCGGCTCAGCACACCGCTGGTGGCGGTCGGGAATCGACCTGGTACGGGCTCGAATCCTCCCAAGTATCTCAATGCCGAGTTCAATTCATTGCAGATCCTGGACGCATCGGGACAATGGATCGAAGGGCATGACGGAGCGGTCATCACGGTCGCACCCGGTGCTCCTGTGCGGGCACGCGCGAGTGTGGGTAACACGCAGGAAGCGACCTGGCTCGCCCCGCGAACGAGCGAGTTACAGACAGGAGACGTTGTCCTGTCCACCACCGACGCTCCTGGGCTGCGGGGCACGTGGCCACTGCGGCAAGACACGCCCTATCTGGCGGACGCAGATTTCGGGGAAGTCACCCTTTCGGAAGGCATCACAGTGCCCACTCGCGTTGAACTGCGGATGCAGGCCCATCAGCGCGGCAGCTTTGGCGAGAAACGAACATTTTCCATTGTGCCGAAGACTCAGTGACACGGCAACCTCGCGCTAAAGCACGAGGCTAATACGACTGATCAGGCGACGCATACCCCGCCCGTGCAGAAGCTCTCCTGTCTTCCGAACGCGCATTTCCGCACCACATTCTGCGAAAGTACCTTCGTTCGATGTTCGCTTCTTTAGTCGTTGGAAGCCGGTTCGAAGATTCGGTCGGCCAGCTGACGATCGCCTTGTCCCAACGAGATCGTACCGCCGAAACCACTCCTGGCAAAGGCAATCGTGGTGTTTCCCCAGGACACCTTCACCGTCGTTTCGGACTCCTCGACGACCGCCACGGGCGCGGAGTCGGCTGTGGAACTGTCTGCCGTCAGGACATGCAGAAACAGGTCCTCCTTGCTGTGCTGAACCGGCGAGATCTCAACACGACACTCAGGCGCCGGTCCGGTATCACGCTCGGGAGGAAAGGACTGTCCATCATAACGGTAAAGCTGGTCGCCGTAACGCAGTTGCAGGTCGGTCTGCCGGGGCAACAACGTCTGGACAAACAGTCTGCCTTTTCCGTTTGTGATCACCAGGTGTGAAGCCTGCTTTTCCGGTCGTTTCATGGCTTGCAGTAGCCACGTCTTCTTCATCGCGGCGTCGCGTGAGACCACACGGTCGAAGACGACAAACGTATTCGGCCGCAGGAAGACGATCTGCCGCAACCACTTCTCCATTTTCGTGGATGAATATGCCTTACTGCAGTCCCCGGCCACGTACAGGTATTCCCCTTGATCTTCGAATGCCAGAATGTCGCCGATATCATAGAGTCTTCGATCTTGCTGCCACGCCTCCGCATCCGCCACCGCCCCGTTATGATGCGGCCAATTGTGCGATTGGCCTCCGTCGTTGCCGGTCACTTTGCCCGCACGAATGCCTGGCCATCGCTCGGATTCGTCATGGATCAGAAGCGTATTATGGGCGATGCTGCGCAGGTGATAGTTGACGTCGTGAGGTGTGCCAAATCCATCGTAGTGCCCACCATCACCAATTAGCTCTTCGAACTTGTAGATCAGGAAATTCCCCAAGTCCAGATGCTGGTGTGCCGTGAATCGATCACCACACTTGAAAAAGAAGTAGGTAGCGTCGTCATCCCACGAACTGCGAGCATAGACATAACCGGGCCCCGTGCTGATGTGCGACAAACGGAATTCGCTCAGCGATGACTGGGGGACGGTCGAGTCATGCCACAGCAGATCTTTGTAGGCATTCGTTCCCACACTGCTGCGCGGCGTCTGTTCGTTGAAATCGTGCACCACCTGATGGTCCGCATCGTCACGGAAGAAGTTAACAAGAATTCGGCGTGCGGAAAGTACTTTGTCCCGGTCCCCGCCAAACGTACGCCCGCCTCCATCACCAATCGGGATCGGCCGTCTTGAGTTGTAGATGCCGATGCCGGGATAGCTTTCGAATATGCTGGCCACGGCGCGCGATTGATAGAATTCGGGGGCCGCCTGATAGTAATCCACACCTTCACACCAGCGCGCGGCTTCGCAGAAGAAGAGCCACTCGTAGAGCCAGTAGTTGATGTAGTAACCTTCGGCAAAACCGCCCCCGGCCCCGGCCAGTTGCAGGCCTGGAGCTGCACGTGTCAAATAGTCCTTTTCCAGATCTCGGAGAATCTTCGGCGCCCGTGGGTTCTCGTAGAACGTCGCGTAGCAGGCCAGGCCAATTCCCCAATGCTTGTAACCGTACCAGCCGTTGTGGAAAACGTGAGTTTCCGAGTTAACATTGCCGTCCACCGTCTGATTCATGTAGTCATGGAAGGCGGCTCTCTCGTCTTTCGTCCACAGCTTGTGACACAGATCGTAAACGATCGCGCAGCGGGCCAGATCGTGCCCAAATGTGAAATGGCCCTTCCTGATCGGACCTCGAGCCGTCTTCAGCGCCATCTCTACAGCTTTCCGGCCTGACACCCGGTCCTCATCGATCAGACTGACCAATGCCAGCGACATCATCTTGGTATGAGGATCGGCTGACTCGCCGCGTGCTACGCTCTGGACCCGCTCGTATGCCTGTCTGTTCTCGCGCAAGTTCCTGCAGCCTTTGTTCGCTCCCTAGCAATCGCGGATGCGCTGCAGGTACGGCATGACGGCCGCTCGACGCGGCAGCAATACTGCTCACTTCAAGGCCCTCGGCAACACCCCCCGCGGGCGCACCGCAAACGGGGCGTCCCAACATGAGAGCGGTTGCCAACATCAGAACGGCACTTATCGATATTTTCTTGGCGGACATGAACTACCTCCAGCTTAGCCAAATCATCCGGCGTGACTGTGCGATATTGCGACATCACAATCTGTAAGGCGAAAACGAAAACAATTCTGAATATCTCACATTTACATGATCGAAACAGGAACCCCACACACAAATTGCCCGTGATGCCAGGTTGAAACAGGGATTCTCCGTTTCCAACAATTGAGCTTCTGACGTCGGATTTGTGCCGAAGTCAACGACTAGTTGGACAGCGCCACTTTCACTTGTGAGATCATCTCAAGGCCTTTTTGACAGGGGCTTTGTCGCCACCGGGCTGGTCGCGGTGGTAGAGCGTTTGACAACTACACGGTCGCTCATTATCCCGTCTTCCCTGCCCGCCCCCGCCGCCTCCGGCGGCGGGGGCGGGCAGGGAAGAAACACTCGGCTGCGCGAGGCCGTTCTTAGTTCTCAAACGCGTTTCCACCGGGGCAAGCCCGGTGGCGGTAAAGCAATTTGAATCAAAGACTTGCAGTTCCCGATATACTCAAAGTGGCGCTGTCCAAGTAGTCAGCAAACGTAGAACCACCGGGACAAGCCCGGTGGCGAGGGTCTGTTACGGAGACACCTGTTCAATACAAAGTAACTTCATTTCGTGCGGCGCAAATTCAACTGCTTTGTCAACTTCTACGTCCAATACTTCGCTCGTTGTCGGATCCCACCATTGCTGGGTGCCTGAACCGGACAACTCCATTCTGGTCACTATATTGCGCGTCTCTTCATTGAACAACAGAACGAATTGGCGGGAATCCTTGATGACATGACGCAGGCGGATATCGCGCGATGGCGGGTCGAATGACACGATCGGTGGCCGCACCAAGGCGTCGAGTGCCGGTATCAACTGTTCCTCTGACCTGGCATGGCGTGCCTCGCTAAATCGTTCGACGTGAGGCGACTCGCCCCACAGAATGAGCCGACCGGCAGATACCAGTTGGTGTAACGAAGGCATGGCCTGCGGCGGTAGGTGAGGCAGGCCGTCGAGAATAATGGCCTTGTAGTGCATCCCAGCAAGATGTACGCCGTCGTCATCAATACGCGCGTCTTCCCACAGATGACGCAGTTCCAGGTAATTGAAATCCCGCTGGTTCTGATAACAGACTTTGGCTGAGTCATCAGGCAGCCACTGGCTGTCGCCAAGAATCGCGATGTCGCATACATGCTGGGAATCCGTATTGACCCAGGATAATCGGCGGCAGGCGTCGGCATACGGCTTGTAGTGGTCCCACCAAGGCGAGTTGGGGCCAACATCGGGCGGCCGTTCGTCACGACGCGGGCCTCGTACCGAATAGTAGAACGCGTGAGGGTAAAGCAAGTTCTGGCCTCTCACCAAACACCAGTTCGCCAGCCATTGCAGTTCGTCAAAGGTCAGATTGTGGCCATACGCACCGTACAGTTCGTTCGAGTTGCGGCGACGTCCCAAATGAATCATGGCGCTCGAGGCACACTTGGCCATCGTCGAGTGACCACCTTCCAGCGCTGTCTTGCCAGGCGTCACATACCGCCACACAAGATCTTGCCCGGGCATCTGGAAATAACGCTCCATCCCGATATCCATGGAACCACCGGGATGACCCGTCAGTGGTATGTCGTGATGCTGGCACCAGCGGCTGATGGGCTGGTAGTAGGTTTCCTCCAGTCGCATGCCGACGGCGCGGTTGAACTCCGCTCGCCGGCGAGTGGAATCGGGCCGATCGTCATACCAGAGATCAGCCAGATAAGGAGTGAAATTGTATCCCAGGATCCGGTTCACCTGCGGCAAGATATCGGAAGTCCCTGGTAACCCACGTCCACCTCTTCCGAGCATCGAAGGCTCGTCCGTGAAGATTCCCAGTATCGTTTTTCCGAAGTACTGTCCGAATTGCTCGGCATAACGATCGTAGACCAGGTGAATGAAGCTCTCGACCGCCTCGGGATTCAGCAGGTCAGCTGCTGGAGGCGTCTCTTCACGGGGGCCATCGCCGATATAGTGCAAACCACGGATGACGCCACCAGATGGCCTGTCGATGACGGCGACACGTGTCCCGTCAGGTCGATCAACAATGGCGATGAGATGAGCGTGTTGGACCAACTGTGGCTCTTCGCCACTTTGCAGATCGATCTTGAACAACGCTCGAGAGGCATGTGACGGGTTCCGAGCCACGACTTGACCACTGGAAGACCCCGAAGGATACATCCCTTCGTCATAAAGCACCACATACATGCCACGCCGCTGGGCTTCTTCAATGGCGATGCGCATGAACTGAATCATCTTCGGGGACATCCAACCGATGTCACGGGGCAGACCAACGCGAGGATGGATCACAAACCCGTACACGCCGTGAGCCTCAAAATCGGCCATCTGGCGGACGATCTCCTGTTCCTTCAGTTCGTCATTCCAGAACCAGAAGGGCATCACCGAGAACTCTCGGGGCGGATCTTGAAACGTCGCCAACAGCTCGTCGGATCGCAACTCCGCGATCAGTCCGCCAAGAATGCAGGTTACGAGGGCTGCCCCCAGGACATGGCCCAGTAGAGATCGCGGAAAACGCATACCTTCACCCCCGCCTTCGTGGAAATTTCGAGTTACCTGTCGTCGCTGAAGGACGGTCCAGGACACTAAGCGATGCAATCCGGCTGCCGCCATTGTCCCACCCCCGGGAAATTGGTTCAAGAATGCTGTATGCTATTGTGGTTCGCCGCCCGCGGCACGCTCACCCCGGAAATCGCCATCTATTTACCGCTCCCGTTCACAACAATCTTCATTAAGAGAGGTCTCACCATGATTCGCACAACATTCGACGTCCGCCTTGATGATCGCCCTGCTGAGCACGGTTGGCACCGGCCTGCTGGCTCAGGACAAGGACCAGGAGGGTTGGTTTTCGCTGTTCGACGGCAAATCGCTCGACGGTTGGAAAGTAAGCGAGAATCCTGACTCATTCAGTGTGCAGGATGGCGCGATTGTGGCACACGGTCCTCGTGCTCACCTGTTCTACAACGGCAAGGTCGCTGACCACGATTTCAAGGACTTCCACTTTAAAGCCGATGTGATGACCACACAAGGATCCAATTCGGGACTCTACATCCACACCAAGTATCAGGACTCGGGCTGGCCGTCGCTCGGATACGAAGTGCAGGTGAATCAGACTCATGGAGACCCGAAGAAGAGCAGCGGTCTGTATGGCGTGAAAGATGTCTTCGAAGCGCCGGCCAAAGATGGCGAGTGGTACACGCAGGAGATCATCGTCAAGGGCAAACGCATCATCACCAAGGTCAATGGCAAGACCCTGGTCGATTATACCGAACCAGATGATGTCAAAGGCGACAGGAAATTGTCCAGCGGCACGTTTGCCATCCAGGCTCACGATCCCAAGAGCACGGTGATGTTCAAGAACATCATGGTCAAGCCGCTGTAAATCAGAGGTAATCCACCGGCTCTGCCGGTGAGAACCGTAAAGGCTCTGCCGCTGCCGGCGTGAATCATTTGGCTTGTAGCATGGAGTCGTTTCGAACGACCGTAAACGGCCGTCCACGACGCCACGCCTCCTTTTAGGAGGCTTCCTCATACCACCGGATCTGCCGGTGGTATGCTGATTAAGCTGGTACCCACGTCGATCACAATCCACCAATCGGTGCCACCGGCCTTGACAGCGCCACCCGACGAGTTCTTTCGCAGTGGTCAGACAGTTCTACGGCGTCGCCAGCCCCATAGGGCGGCGCCGATCAGGGCCAATGACATCAGCACGAAACCAGATGGTTCGGGAACGGCACCTAATCCATCAAAACCGAGTCGAATAGAGCTCGGCACCGAGGCCAGATCGATCACGAATCCCCACTGCTGCGGATCCGCGTAGAGATCGCTCGGCGTCTTGGTGTTACCGTCGCTTCGGAGAATGTCCGACCAGTTGCCGTCGTCGCCGACTTCAAAAGATGTGTGGGCCCACTCGTCGTTTCCCACAGTGATCGTCGCATTGTGTTGAAAGAACACGTACTCGTCGTCTTCGGAGCCGGTACTGTTCACATTCCACTCACCAATAAACAGGTGAAGTGGCACCTCGAGTTGCGTGGGCAAGGCAGCCACGGTGCCGAAGTCGTTCACGCTGATCGAAAGCGTCTGGCCTGCCAAATTGATCGCAGCAACCGGATCGGGCGGTGCCATGTAGGCAGGCCACAACCGATCCCAAGTTGGAAACCACTCGCTGCCGGGGGACCAGACATAGCCGCTGTCACTGACTCCGCCGGTTGCCGACCAATTCATGTCCTGGTTCTGGCCGTCAACGGCCGGCCGTGTGTCCGTGTTTGAGCCGGCTACCCAATACTTCCAGTCATGATTTTCGTTCGAGGGGTCATCCCAGTCCTCGACGAACACTTCCGCCTGGGCAGTCATCAAAGAGGCTGACAAGAGAAACACGGCGAGCAGCGAGATACGACTGTGCATGGGTTCTCCCCCCCGAAAGATTGTCGGGTCAAGGAGTCCCCGAAAACGCACTGGCAATCGTCCGTCTGCGAGGATCACCTCGACAAACACTATTGCTGGTTTCGGATCACTTATTTTGGAGACGCTACAATGGTAAAGCCGCTATTATTAAGACCGTCGCACAACGCAAGGTCCTGACATTTTTCTAAGGTCGTGCACCGCTGCAGGGGCATGCGCAAAACATAATTCCATCCCCTACCGCCCAACTTCCAATTAACGCGTCGCGCCGAGATCAGAGTAGCACGACAGTCACTCATCAACGCCTGATGCGCTCCTCGGGCAGCGCAAGAACAACCTTGCACCGGACGTGGAATCAGCCGAAGTTGTTGTTGGGCCATGTCTGGGTGCCAGGGTGCACAGCCAGTGCCACCCGACGCAAACCGTTAATCCGCGCACAACCAGGCTAATCGAACAACAGCGGCAGAAACTCCGCCAGATACTTGCGCCACACGCTCCAGTCGTGACCGCCGTCGGTCTGTTCGTAGACGTGCTCGATGCCCTTGTCGCCGAGCCAGACAATAAACTTTTGATTGCGCTCCAGCAGGAAATCCTCCTCGCCAACACCGATCCACAGCAGCTTCAATCGCCGGTTGGTCTCCGCCACATCAGTCAGCAGCTGGGGAAACTGTTGATCGAGCTCATCTCCCTGCGGAGCCGCCGAGCTGAATCCACCCACCCAGGCAAACTGATCCAAATGCTTGAGTCCGATCGTCAGCGACTGCCCGCCACCCATCGATAGCCCCACGATGGCGCTTTGTTGGGGATCGTCCGCGATCCGATAACACTGGTGCAGATACGGGAGCAGATCCTGCAGGACGTCCTTTTCCATCAAGACCAGGTTGCGCGCGGAATAGTCGTCAAAACGCGTCCGCAACTCGATCGGAAGCGGATGGCCATACGGCATGGCAATGATCATCGGTTGGATCTTCTTTTGCGCGAGCAAGTTGTCGGCGATCAAGTTCGCGCGACCGACTTCAATCCAGGCTGACTCATCGTCGCCGTAACCGTGCAGCAACAAGACCAGCGGGTATCGGTCCGTCGCATCGGGTTTGTATCCCGGTGGAGTGTAAACGTAGACTCCGCGCTGCGCATCTGCGGACTCTGAAGAATAGATGTGATGATGGACAACACCGTGCGGAACGTTCTGTAATTCGTGCAGCAGAGGCGGATCACCCGGCACTTCGCACAGACTATTGACGCTCAGCCACTTCTTCACATGACGATTGCTCGGATCCGTCACCACCGTGCCGTCAACGTTGAAAACGTAGCTGTAGAGTTCCGGAGCCAGCGGCCCGAGCGTCACTTCCCAGTTACCCTCGGAATTCCTGGTCAGAGGCCGCGCATCGAGCCCGGCGATTCCCTGCACGACCACTTCACTGGCCTGAGGCGCCTTCAGGCGAAAGGTCACTCGACGATCCGCATGAACTTCGGGCGAGACAATTTGTGCGAGTAGTTCTTGTTCCACGAGACCACCTTGCAGGAGAAAAACAAGTCCAATCAGGTTCAGAATAATGCGCTTCATAGTACGCTTTCGATTCATGGTAAGCTCTCGATATCTCAAGGTGCACAAAGAACGACCTGTTCCTTGCCTCAGCCTGGATCAGCGTTCGTCAACAATATGTCTGGAATCACCCTGCCAGCCATCTGCGAAGTGCGCTGATATCGTGTTGGTGGGCCTCGATGGCCGCCGGTATCTCGTGCTTCTCAAATACGCGATACCCAAGGTGCTCCATATGAATCGACAAGGGCATCGGTTTCAACCCGCCGCGCACGAATTCGAATACCTCGTCGTTCACAAAGCCCGTATCGAGCGGTACATCGCGCAGCTTGTCGCTACGGGGCCCGGTCCAGATGGCATCCTTGACATAAATCGACCGAATGTGCGGTTTGAGCAAGCTGGCGGCCGTCTTCCAGGACAAACCTGTATCGGTGCGCAGGTGCCGCAGATCGAGCGCGATTCCAACCGCGTCGGGGTCAACTCCCTCGAGCATGTAGGCCGCGTCCCAACCAAGCGCTCCGAGGTACCTGGCTCCGGCGTGATTCTGGTAGAGCCCTTGTATTCCAATCTCGCGATTGAGTGAGGCCAGTTCCTTGACCTGGGCGGCGTAATTCCGGACCTGGGCCAACAGGGGTTTCCGTTCATCGAGATCATAGTGAGCCAGTCGATAGTGGTTCACACCGGCAGTTTTGAGTGTACGTAACAGCGGCTCCGTGTCGGGCTGATCCGCACTGCCGATTCCCGTGGCCGCGATGATGATCCGTTTGCCTCGTTTTTTCAGCGCCTCGCACATCTCCGGCACCTGGTCCGCAGCCGCTTCCGGCTCGATGTGCCCTTTGGGGCGAATGGTCGCCTCGACGCCATCGGCGTCGATCTCGGCAATTGCCTCTGCCAGCTCGTCGTAGCTGAGCCCCTCAAATACTTTCTCGAAAATGGCGATCGGCCAGCCTGACTGGTTCGGCGCTTCAGAGGCCAGCAGCACTTGATCCGCAGCGATAAGAGCGGCGGACGAGACGAGCCCGCTCTGCAAAAACTGTCGTCTTGTGAACATGTTTTGCTCCTGTTGGATGGCCCTTGCCAGAAATCGACTACAATTCGCCACCGACCACAAACGGTCACGCCATTATTGTATAGAATGGGAATGCCGAGCGCGGCAAAGCAAGTCCGAGCCGAACTGGCCCCTGAAAGCCAACCGCCGGCGAATTCTGCGAAACCTAACCGCAGGAAGCCGGCCAAATTGGCCTGGACCGTCACCACACCGCAAACACACACCTTCGATTCGACTCGAGTTCAAACGCGGAATGTCTCGAACTCCTCTCCTGCACCCACTACACACTCAACAAGGCTGACCTGATGACACGCCACAAAACCGCCGGGATGTTCATCGTTGTTCTTGCGGCTGCTGCGGCAGCCGGGCCGCTTTGCGCGTCTCCACGTCAGGCAAAGCCGTTGGTTTCCTTCAGCGCCGATTACCCAATCGAATCGATCCAAACGCAGGATGCCACCCTGCAGATTGTCGGGCGTGAAGGCCAGTCGATGCTCCAGGTTGCCACGGGGCACAAAGCGGACTGGCCAGGCGTCACGATTGTCCCCCCTGAAATCCCTGGTTCTGAAAGGGATGCCCCAAGAAAACATTGGGATCTGTCGCCATTTCAGGACATCTCGCTGCAGGTACGCAACGCCGGCTCGAATCCGGTCACGGTGTCTTGTCGCGTCGACTCGCCGGGTGGTGACGGCGTGAAGAACAGCGTCACGCAGAGCGTGCGTCTGGAGCCTGACGAGTCGAAGGAACTGAAAGTCACTCTTCGTCGCCAACTGCCTTCGGCACTGGCCGAGAAGCTCTATGGCATGCGGGGATATCCCGGCGGAGACGTCAAAGAAAACGGAGTCGATGCTTCACACATCACACAGCTCATTGTTTTTGTCAGCAAACCGAAGCAAGACCATCTGTTTCAGCTCGGTGCGATCCGCGCTCAGGGCATCTACCAACAGGGCGACTGGTCGAGCATGTCCGCGGATGAATTCTTCCCCATGATTGATCGGTTCGGCCAGTTCAAACACAAAGACTGGCCCGGCAAAACGCATTCCGAGGAAGAGTTGAAACAGAGCATCCAGATTGAGCAGAGCGAAATGGCGGAGCATCCCGCTGCGGCCGATCGAGATCAGTACGGCGGATACACCGCTGGTCCGCAGCTGAAAGCGACCGGCTTCTTTTATCCCACCAAGTATCAAGACAAGTGGTGGCTGGCCGACCCTGAGGGTCGTCTGTTCTGGTCGCACGGCGTTGACTGCGTCGGCGTCACACAAGGGGCCACTCCGATCACCGACCGCGAATTCTACTTTACTGAACTGCCCCCCAAGGACTCGCCGCTAGCCAGGTTTTACGGTCGGGCTGCGTGGGCACCGCACGGCTACTACAAAGACAAAGGCACCTACCGCACGTTCACTTTTGCCGGAGCGAACCTGTCACGCAAGTACGGAGACCAGTGGGAAACGAGAGCGGCTGAGATGATCCACAAGCGATTGCGCAGCTGGTCGATGAACACCATTGCCAACTGGTCCGACTCCCGGATCTACCTGATGCGCAAAACACCCTATGTGGTCTCGGCCGGGAGCGGTGGTGCCAGACCGATCGAAGGAAGCAGCGGTTATTGGGGAAAATTCCCCGACCCGTTCGATCCTTCATTTCGGGCGGCACTGGACCGGCGCATGCGTGGTGAACAGGATAAGACGGCCGGCGATCCCTGGTGTATCGGGTATTTTGTGGACAATGAACTGGCCTGGGGCGACGAACTGTCGCTGGCCAAATCAACTTTGGCTTCGCCGCCTCAGCAGGCTGCCAAGAAAGCCTTTCTTGCAGATCTGAAGAAGAAGTACGACACGATCGACAGGCTGAATCGGGCCTGGGACACAAAACACGACTCTTGGGACGCCTTGGCCGAAAGCCGTACCCTCCCTGACGAAACAAAAGCCAAACAGGATTTGGGGGAGTTCTACACGCGGATTGCCGAGGAGTATTTTCGAAACTGCCGTGAGGCTGTCAAGGCAGTTGCCCCACACAATCTCTACCTGGGATGCCGCTTCGCCTGGGTCAACGATCGCGGCGCACGCGCGGCAGCCAAATACTGTGACGTCATCGGGTACAACCTCTATCGTGACAGCGTGGCGGAGTTCCAACTGGCCGACGGTCTCGACATGCCCGTCATTATCGGTGAGTTTCACTTTGGGGCACTCGATCGCGGAATGTTCCACACCGGTTTGCGACCGACTGCCAGCCAGGAAGATCGCGCCGACGCTTACCGGGACTACGTTACCGGCGCCCTGAACAACGCCTGTCTTGTGGGCACTCACTGGTTTCAGTATCGCGACCAGGCAACGACGGGACGCGGAGACGGCGAGAACTACCAGATCGGTTTGATCGACGTCTGCGATCGACCGTATCCAGAAACGATTCGTGCTGTGCGTGAAGTGGGTGCTACGATGTATCAAACGCGGCTCGGCACCAAGGCACGGCGCCTTGAAGACAATTAAGTTGTGACGCAACCCACGCGTACTCGCGGCCTTCAGGCGGCCAGGAATTCAGACGACGTGCACATTTCGTTGGTTGAGGAAGATCTCCCGAGTGTGACGCCCGGTGGGTCTTCAATCGCTCGTTTTCACCCCTCGCTGGCGCAGGTAGTTCTTCCACCCTTCCACCGTTTCGCGGGACGGTGGTTTCACACTTGCGGGCAGTTGCGACTGTAATCCGAACCGGTCCAGCTTTCCGCGCCACAGATCGTAATAGGGTAGCAACTCGACACCTTTGAGCTCGGGCAACCGCTGGCAGATTTTCACGATGGCATCGAGATGCTCTTGCCGCGCATTATGCGCGGGAATCATCGGGCAGCGAACCAGAATGTCCGCCTGTTTGTCGTGTAATCGCTGCAGGTTGGCCAGGATCAGCGAACTCGACATACCGGTGAACTTGATGTGTCGTTGGGGATCCGTTTCTTTGACATCGTACAGCCACAAATCGACGAAGGGGGCCAACTGCTCGAACACTTCCCACCTCGCCGAACCGGAAGTTTCGACACAGGTGTGATAGCCTTCCGATTGCGCCGTGGCGAGTAGCGACTCGGCGAAATCGGGTTGAAACAGTGGCTCACCTCCCGAGAGCGTGATGCCGCCCCCAGATTGCCGGTAGTAGTCCTCGTCGCGTCTGACGACGGCCATCACTTCGGCCACCGAGGCGTCGCGGCCCACGATCTCTAACGCCTTCGGATCGCACTTGGGAGCACAAGCGCCACAGCGTGTGCATCGCTGGCGATCCAAAGCCGCCTTGCCCTCGACGGCCAGCAACAAAGCGTGCTGCTCGCAGACCTTCACGCACTCGCCACAACCAATGCAGCGATCAACCACGTACGACAGGCTCGGCTCGTACGGAATACTCTCCGGATTCCCACACCACAGGCAGCGCAGGGGGCACCCTTTCAGGAACACGGTAGTCCGAATCCCCGGACCGTCGTGGATCGAGAAACGCTGAATGTCAAAAATTCGTCCGATCATACACTGACGCCATCACCGATGTTCCGCCCTGGCAATAATATCTTCCTGCATCTCGGGGGTGAGATTGACGAAAAACTCACTGAAACCGGCCACCCGAACGACCAGGTCTCGGTATTGTTCCGGATCTTTTTGAGCCGCGCGGAGAATCTCCGTACCCACGACGTTGATCTGAAGCTCCTGGCCACCGTTCTGGAAATAGACATTTAGCAGGGCGCGCAGCTTGGCACGCTGCGTCTCGTCACTGATCATGCCAGCATAGAAACGGATGTTTACCTGATATCCACATTGCCAGCTGCTGGCCGCATTGAGCTTACAGACGGAATTCAATACCGCCGTCGGGCCACTGCGTTCGCAACCGACGGCCGCCGCCACGGAACTGGCCAGGGGCGTGCCTGCCAGGCGACCATCCGGGGTGGCACCAGTGACCAGTCCCTGTGTCACGGCCGAACTGCGAACCACGTGGCAATTTCCGAACGGCGTGCCGTCGCGCGGATCCCGGCATAACTCTTTCATCGGCTCGTCACGCAATCGCTCCACAAGACGAACCAGATCGCCGATCGCCGGATCGTCATTGCCGTGCTTCGGGGAGGCCAACAGCTTGGCGCAGAATCTCGTGGCCCGCGAAGTTCGCCTTACAAGCCTGGACGACGTCCTTAAGTGACGCCTGCTGTTCCCTGTAGACCACCTGCCGAATTGCAGCCAGGCTATCGACCGCATTGGCGAACGAGGTCCCGCCGCACGACAGTACGTTGTACTTGGTGCCCTGAGTCAAGTCGCGTGCCCGCTCGATGCATCCTTCGAAGAAACAGGAGGTCAAAGGAGTCTGCCCCCACTTCATTTGCGCTTCCAACGATTGCATCTGAGACTTGTAGGAGTTCTCGATTCCTCGTCGCATATAGGCGCCCACCGCAGACACGAATTGGTCGAACGACTCGAGTTGCTCGACCGGCGGAGCAACGTTCGCCCACTTCCACTGCTGTTTGTATCCCTTCCCGTTTGTCAGCACGGCTTCGATCGCGGAAAGATAACTGACGTTCGCTCCCGGATTGAAGTACATCTGGCCGGGGATCGCCAATTCATTGCAGCCCACAGCGACAAAGTTGAACGCGTCTTCACGTGATACACCCAGCTGCATGAATCCTTTTGAGACGACTTCGGCATTCCAGATCATGGGAAAGCATGTGCTACGCTCGAGCCGTGTCAGACAGAAATCAAAGAACCGCTGATCGATCTTCGAGTGCCAACGAATCCAGACCAAAGGTTCCGGCAGCGACAGGTTCGTGGCCCCTTCAACAAACAGCCACGTCAGCCGGTTCGTCAGATCTTCACCATCCGCGGTGCAACCGCTGACACACAGTCCCTGCGTTAGATGGTGCTCAGGGCCCCAAAACGAGTTGTCATACATTTTGAGGACAAAGTTCTCGATCAACCGCAACGTCTCCCTATCATCCAATCGCCCGGCCCGCAGATCCTGCTCGTAGAACGGCCATAGCAGCTGATCAATTCGATCCGGAGTGCACGAGTATCCGTGTCCCTCGACATGGATCGCTTGATGGACCAGCCAAATCAACTGCAATGCTTCGCGAAAGGTATCGGGAGCATCTGTCGCCACCTTCCCTGTAATCCGCGACATCTCCTTTAATTCGCTTCCGCGAGCGCTGTTATCACAACGCTGTGCTTCGGACTGCAAGAATTCACCGTAGCGGTGAATCCATTCGGAAAGTCCTCGCAGTGAGTACTCGGCTGCCACAAGAAATGCCGCATCTGCTTGACTGCCGTTGCGCCGTTGTCGCCGCTGCACTTGCTGCAACACGCCACCAATCCCGACCCGTAACAGCTCACCGTAACTGGGACTGAGATGTCCCTGATTGGAGAGGAATTTGTAACCAAGTGAACGAGGAACCTCATCGATGCTCGCGTAGGGGGATTGCCTGAGAATCTCGGTCCGATACTGCCCCCACATATTGCGATTCATCCAGTATTCGCGAATATCGGCCGGCACTTGACCATTCAGATAACCTTCACGCTGCGGGTTTTCCCGTGTGTAGATATCGTTTTCGCCGATTCCCAGCTCAACCATCACCGGCATGCCACCCGGCTGTTCACTGATCGATCCGGCAATGCTGTCGTGTTGGCGAAGGTAGAGTGGAACGGTCTGAAAATACTCGCGCAGGGCAGCCGCCTTACGTACAACCCACGGCTGTTTCTCCAATTCCTGGAAAACACGAGTGAATACCTGAGCACGATGCAGTACCACACTCAACGGCGAGTCGACAATCTCACGACGCAGCTGCTCGATACCATCCTGCGAGGGCTGGACACGCTGAGCACCCATCGCAACGGAGCGTACGCCGGTCGCGGCGGTGCCCAGCAGAGCGCCGGTTGTCACCAGAAACTCACGACGTGAAACGTCTTGCCTGTCGTTCATGTCACGCCATTCCTGTCTTAGGATCGGGGGAAAAATAACTTCACCTAGTTCCCTCGCCCCTTTGGGGAGAGGGTAGGGTGAGGGACTAGCAAATCTGGAAGTTATTTTTCCCCGGTTCCTTAGTTCGAGTCGGTAATCTGCCACTCAATCCCCCTGCGGACGAGCCGGGAGCGTCGGGAGCGTCGGGAGCGTCGGGAGCGTCGGGCAGCGGAACAGCGGCGCAGCGGAGTCGTGAAATACCGGCATTCTCCGCTGCCAGGTCACGATACTCGCGGCGACACCATTTCGAATATATCCGCACCAGGAGGTATCTTCAACGCAATGCATTGGTCCACCAGGTTCCGGGGGCTTGCCGACTGGCCCACCTTTCGCGGGTACCGCCTTTGGATTGTGTGGGGTTGGAAAGCGGGGATCTCCAACAGGACAACCTTGGCACAGCACGCAGTCCTGCGGGAAGCTGCTGAAAACGTAGGTCCCGGCTGCCCACGCGGGACCTTGTCGCGTCGAGAACCACCGGCAGGCGAGGTCCCGCTCGGCAAGCGGGACCTACTATCTGGCCATCAACGCCACTATTTCAGCAGCCTTTGCGGACGTAGCGGTCAAGCGGCCTTGGGAGGCGGCATTTGTTGCCCGCAATTCGGTACAATAGACGACGGACTCGACACGCCTCAGCACCCCCGAGGATTCACCGTCATGACACGTATTCAGCAATTCTTCTGCACGCCGATCATCGCCGTCCTCTTCCTGGCACCCGCTCTGAGCGCCTCGGAGGACTCACAACGGCTCTGGACGATTGGCATCGAAGACAACAACAATGCGGAATTCTTGTTAACGCCCAATCACTATGGTGAATATGCGGAGGATGGCTTCTTCGTGGTTGGCCAATCCGAGACAAAACGCCACTGGCCGTACGTGCATCCGGGTCCAGACGATGCTTGGGCCGGCGGGAAGAGCCACACGTTTGGGATTGCTTTCGGGCTCAAAACGGCCCCCCAGCAGGGCAGCTGCCGTCTCGTTTTCGATTTACTCGACACACAGAGTGCGATCCCTCCGAAGTTGCGTATCGACATCAATGGTCGGACCTTCGAACATGCCACACCTCGTGGCGGGGGAGATGCGAGTGTGAACGGCGACCCGACAAAGGGGCGTGAGCATAAATTCGAAATCGCCGTTCCCGCGGGTTTGCTTCAGGACGGAAACAACTTTATCAGCATTACGACACTCAGCGGCAGCTGGATTCTCTACGACTGGATTGGGCTCGAAACACTCCCAGGCATCGCGATGGTGCAGCCTTCAGGTACCGTGGTTCGTCGCATACGCAGCTCACCGTTGCTTGTGCAGCGCGAGGGCACCTTACAGCAAACGGTCAGCGTCAACGTGCTGCATTTTGGGGACGCCAGGGAGGCCACAATTCAAGTCACGAACGCCGATCCAGTTCACGTCAAACTGAAAGCAGGTACGTCAACTATCAAAGTTCCGGTTCCCACGGTTGACTCACCGACGAAGATATCGGTAGAAGTTCTGTTCGACACAAAGATACTCGCCCAAAAATCTTTGACATTACAGCCAGTGCGTAAATGGGTCGTCTACTTGCTGCCTCACTCGCACGTCGACATCGGCTACACGCACGTACAGACCGATGTTGAGCGGAGTCATTGGAAGTATTATGAACAAGCCATTGATGCGTCGCGCAAGACAGCCGATTATCCGGAGGGTGCGCAGTTCAAATGGAATGTCGAAGTGCTCTGGGCCACGGACAGCTATCTGCAGCAGGCCTCTCCGGAAAAGCGTCAGGAGTTCATCGATGCCGTCCGGAAAGGCTGGATCGGACTGGACGCCCTCTACGGAAATGAATTAACCGCGTTGTGCCGTCCGGAAGAGTTGGTGCGTCTGGTCGATTTTGGCAATCGCTTGAAGCGAGAATATCAAGTTCCCATCGACTCGGCCATGATCAGCGATGTGCCTGGCTACACGTGGGGGATCGTGTCCGTACTGGCGGAAAGCGGCGTCAAGTACTTTTCGATCGGCCCGAATGGTGGGCACCGCATTGGATATACGCTCAGCGAGTACGGCGACAAGCCGTTCTGGTGGCGATCTCCCGGCGGTCGACATCGGCTACTTTGCTGGATTCCCCGCACTGGCTACTGGCAAGGCTTCCGTGGCGAAGCGGGCCTGCTGAACTTACTCAAGCAGATGGAGGATTCGGATTATTCTTACGATATCGTGCAGATCCGACATTGTCTGGGCGATAATGCGGGACCGGGTGTCGACCTCAGCGAATTTGTCAGAGACTGGAATGCGAAGTACGCCTTTCCCAAACTGGTGATTGCTACAACCAGTGAAATGATGCACGAGCTGGAGCGGCGGTATGGAGATCAGCTTCCGGAGTTGAGCGGCGACTTCACTCCGTACTGGGAGGACGGCGCCGCGTCATCCGCCCGCGAAACAGCGTTAAACCGTGCGGCTGCCGAACGGCTGGTCCAGGCCGAAACCATGTTCACGCTGACTCAGCCCACCGATTATCCAACGGACGCTTTCCAGCAGGCCTGGCGAAACGTCGTGCTCTACGACGAACACACTTGGGGAGCCCACTGTAGCATATCGCAGCCGGAGAGCGACTTCACAAAAGCCCAGTGGGCCATCAAACAGAAGTTCGCGCTGGATGCGGATGCCCTTTCGCGACAGCTGCTGGCGCGAGCTGTCGCACCGTTGAAGCCGCCAAGTGAGAACGTTGCTGCCGTGGATGTTTTCAATACATGTTCCTGGCCGCGAACGGACCTTGTGACGATCCCCGCGGACACGCAACTTGCCGGTGACCTGGTGCGGGACGCCAACGGCCAGGTCGTACTTTCCCAGCGCCTGGCATCGGGCAACCTCGTGCTGCTGGCCCGCGACGTACCAGCTCTGGCCGGCAAGCGATTCACCTTTCATCCAGTGCGCAGCAAAACGGCAGACGAACCTGCACATGATTCTTTCGCGACCGTGGAAGGATTCACGCTTTCCAACTCTCAATTGACCGTGACTCTCGATGAACGGTCCGGTTCCATCGCTCAGCTGATCTGGAACGGCCACGACTACGCGAGTCGTGGCGACGCGAAGGACCCCAGGATCAACGATTATTACTACGTGGCAGGTCGCAACCCGGAAAATCCTCAACGCGCCGGGCGACCCACGTTTAGCATCAAAGATCGAGGTCCGTTGGTCGCCTCCATGACTGTCTCCTCCGAGGCGCCAGGCTGCCATGCGCTGGAACGTGAAGTCCGCGTCGTGGCTGGACTGGATCGAGTGGATATTGTGAACACGATTGACAAGCGGAATATCTACGAGCAGGAGGGAGTGCACTTCGCCTTCCCGTTTCAGGTCCCCGATGGCGTGATTCGCGTGGACATTCCGTGGGCAGTCGCCCAGGTTGAGGTGGATCAATTACCTGGTGCCTGCAGAAACTACCTCACAGCTCAGCGATGGGTGGACGTGGCTAACGAAACCCGAGGAATCACCTTGGCGACCGTCGACGCCCCACTCCTGGAGGTGGGCCGGATTACGTGTGACCCTGTTTCGGTCGGCTGGATCAAACAATTGGAACCGAGTCAGACATTGTACTCATACGTGATGAACAACTACTGGGAGACCAACTACAAAGCCGGCCAGGAAGGCCCGACGATTTTTCGCTACTCGCTGCAGCCTCATGGCAAGTACAACTCAGTGGTTGCCGAGCAATTCGGTATCGAGCAGAGCCAGCCGTTGCTGGCCGTCCCGGTCGACCCACAGTCCAAGCCGACGACGTTTCCGCTGAGCATTCAAGGTGATGGTATCCTGGCGACTTGCTTGAAAAGAGCGGGCGACGGAAACGACGTCATCGTACGGCTGTTCAATGCGCAAGCGGTCAAGTCACACCTGGATTGGCACACGTCGCCTGCCATGAAGACTCAGCTTTGCGATCTTGCCGAGCGGCCCATGGGCCAGGCGCCGGACAATATTGAGTTCGACCCTTGGCAAATTGTCACGTTGCGCGTGACGATGCCGGTTCGGTGAATATTACGTATAGTCAGTTGGAGCGTGTGACTCAGAGCCTTTGGGGACGACCGGACTCCAACACGACCGGTGCTTGCGGTCTGTCAACATAATGCTCCGAAGCGTGAGCGATAAACGAGTAGATGGCCTTACTCACCCATTTTGAAGTTACGATGTTTCCTCACCGCAACGCGATGGAAGCCGGCAGCGCGGGTTTGTGGCATCGGGCCGCGCACCAGGAGTGCCAGGAAACAAGGGATATTCCAAACCCAAACGGGTTGCAGCCGATTGTGGAACCCCGTTGGGGTTCGAAATCTGATGGAATCATCGACCCAGGGTGCGCCGCTCCGCGGCGACCCTGGGCTGCGGAATGCAACACCTTTGGTGTTAGAGTGGACATCCATCCTGATCCTTGAGATCTACCGCCGGAGTGCGAACAATCCCCAACGTGTGGAATCCGCCCATGAAACCGACACTGTCATTATTTGCCTTGCTCACAATCCCGCTGTTCTTCGCGCCGCCCGCGCGGAAGAATGTCAGTTTATCGTGGACGGCGTTGCCCGGTGCGTGAGTACCATCGGGCAGGCCTGGGTGCAACAGAACGGTTCTCTGACCTGCACCGGCACAGGCAACATCCTCTATGCCGGCAAGCGCCTCGGTCCAGGCGATTTCCAGGTTGTGATTCAGCTTCGCGTCAACAACCTGGCCAAGAGTGCGGCTTCCCTGGTCATCAACGACAGTCACTTGGGTTTCGAGGGGAGCGGCGGCGAAATGTTTTCCCATGGTGCGATTTTCGGTACCCACAACCTGGGCACGCCTGCCGTGAAAGAGGGCAAGCCCTTTTCGCTCGCTGTCCGCCGCAGCGGCGATGTGCTGACAATAGACATTGACGGCAAGTCAGTTCACTCAGCTGAATTGAACAGCACGCGTAGCGTACGCATGGGGCTGCGTCCGTGGCGGAGTACAATGCTGGTGGCCAGCTTCTCGGCCATCGGCAACCTTCTCGAACCACCTTCGCCGCTGCCACACGTGGACGTCTTCGTAAGCGGCGAAGAGGGATACCACAGTTTCCGAATTCCGGCGATTGTCCAGACCAAGAAGGGAACGTTATTGGCCTTTTGCGAAGGGCGCAAGAGCAGTAGAAGCGATGCCGGCAATATCGACTTGCTGGTCAAACGCAGCACGGACAACGGCAAGACGTGGTCACGCAGCATCGTCGTGTGGGACGACGCGGACAACACGTGTGGCAACCCATGTCCGGTCGTCGACCAACAGACCGGTGTGATTTGGTTGCCCATGACCTGGAATCGCGGCACTGATAACGAACGGCAAATCATGGATGGCACCAGCCAGGATGTACGGCACCCGTACATCACCAGCTCGTCCGACGACGGACTCACCTGGACCTCACCGGTCAAAATCAGTGACCAGGTGCGTAAAGGCCACTGGCGGTGGTACGCCACCGGCCCCGGAAACGCGATCCAGTTGACTCGGGGAGCACATCAAGGCCGACTGCTCGTACCGGCGAATCACTCGGATCACTCCGACCCTGCCAGGCACCCTTATCGCAGCCACGTTTTCTGGTCGGACGATCATGGCGCGACGTGGCAACTCGGCGGACTGGCTGATGATCGCACGAACGAATCGGCCGCCGTCGAACTGGACGATGGTTCGATCTTGCTATCCATGCGATCGTATCACGGCAAACATAATCGCGCGGCCGCCATAAGCCGTGACGGCGGACAGACTTTCGAGACGACGTACCTGGACGATGCGCTGCAAACACCAGTCTGCCAGGGTAACATACTACGATGTTCGTGGGCCCAAGAGGCTGACGGCAAGAGTCGCATCTTGTATTCGAGTCCTGCTGGTGTGGGGCGCACTGAATTGACCGTGCGGCTAAGCTATGACGAAGGCAAAACATGGCCGATCAGCAAACTTCTCTATGAAGGTGGTGCGGCCTACTCGAACCTGACCGTGCTGCCCGACGGTCAAATCGGCGTCTTGTACGAAAAAGACAACTATCAGACGATCTCGTTGATGACATTCCGCTTGAACTGGCTGGAGTCGCGAACTCAGTAAGAGCGCACGCGAAAGCACAGACTTGTTAACAAAGGAAAGGCTCCTGATGACACGTTTCAGCTCCTGCCGGATCATTCTCGTAGTTCTGGCCGCGACCGCAACGGCCTCACCGAGTGAACTCACTGCCGTCGATCCGGCAAAGGTGGGATTCGATCCTTCCAAGCTTTCACAAGTCGAAGCAGCAATCCAGGAACATGTTGACGCGGGGGACTTGGTGGGCGCCATGGGGCTGGTAATGCGCGATAACAAGATCGTTTTCTCCAAAACTTGGGGCCAGCGTGACCGCGAAAAGCAGCTTCCGATGACCGACGACACGATCTTTCGCATCTATTCGATGACCAAGCCGATCACCAGCGTCGCTGCGATGACACTGGTCGAAAACGGAAAACTCGCATTGGACGATCCGATATCCAAATACCTGCCAGCACTCGCGGAGCGGAAAGTGCTGGTGGAAATGAAGGGCGGAGGTGAGGCCACGACCAAGGAAATCCCGGCCACGAGAGAGATCACCGTGCGGGATTTGCTGCGCCACACGTCTGGATTGACGTATGGCTTCTTCGGCGACAGCGAGGTCGACAAGATGTACAAGAGTGCGCTTGTGCTGATTACCGATCGCACGCTGGAAGATACGATCACCAAGTTGGCTACCATCCCACTGAAGCACCAGCCGGGAGCACGCTGGCACTATAGCGTTTCGACAGACGTCCTGGGACGCATCATTGAAGTGGCTTCCGGGCGCACGTTGGACCAGTACTTCCAGGAACAGATCTTTGAACCGCTCAATATGCGCGACACGTTTTTCACGGTGCCGGAAGAGAAACTCGTTCGACTCGCACAAATGTACACACCAGACGGCAACGGGGGCCTTAAACCGTCTAATCCGATGCAGTCCCTCCGCTTTGTGTCACCTACGAATCGCTTTTTCTCCGGTGGCGGTGGGCTGTGTTCAACCACGGTTGACTACCTCGCTTTCTGCCAGATGTTACTCAATGGCGGAACATACGGTGAACATCGGATCCTGAAACCGGCATCCATTCAGGAAATGACCATCGATCAGTTGAGAGGGATCCCCGAGCGATCTCCTGGATTCAAATTCGGGCTGGGCTTTGCCATCGACAACATCGGTGCCTATGGTTGGGGCGGGGCAGCCGGCACCAAATTCTCGATCGATCCGCGCAACAAGCTGATCTTCATCTACATGGTTCAAATCAACCCAACGGGCAAGTTCGATTTCAGCAGTGAGATGAAGAAACTCACCTACGCTGCGATGAAGCGGAGTTCATCTTAGCCTTTGGATTCCATGCTTCTTCTGTGCGATGCGGAAGGGTCGATGTTGAGCTGGCAATCGCCGAGCTTCACAATTACCGCCGAACGGACTACTGCTTTGTCACCGCGGCGTTGAATATGGCCTTCGGCCAAAGAATTGAATCCGACTTTACATCCCTGGGGCGATGCCCTTGTTATTACACAATTTGCTGCGCACGCTTCCGCTGGGCTCGTCCCAGTGGGAGCGACAACTGACGAGCTACACTCGTACCATGAGCATCATCTCTAACCTCACTTATTTCTGCTCTCCGCCGGGCTTGTCCCGGGGGATGCGGCGACTTTCACGCTACAGCACCGGCGACAGTCGTTACTTCCCCCGGGACAAGCCCGGCGGAGAGCACAGGAATTGTGTGGGTGATAGTAGCCAACCAGTTGTGATCCCACTGGGACGAGCCCAGTGGAAATCAGACTTGTGTAGAAGATCCAGGGCGATGCCCCAGGCTACGGTGAAACATGGCCTTCGGCCATGAACTCAACCTGATGCGCTCAGTATCAGAAATGAAGTATCGACTTACGATGCTTCATCTCAATCCCAAGTATTGGCTGTGACGCGGCACCAGCATCCCACATTCACTGCCGATTGGGAATGCTGCCCCCTTCGACTTGCGCATCCACACCGCGCAGATGCTTGTCGAAAAAGGCCTTCACACGATCGTTCAATTCACTGCTGGCAAATCCGACCATGCCCGCCACCTTCGACGGTAATGAACGTCACGTCTAC
Source organism: uncultured Planctomycetota bacterium (assembly GCA_963700575.1). Lineage (GTDB taxonomy): Bacteria > Planctomycetota > Planctomycetia > Pirellulales > Pirellulaceae > JAJRVM01. The sequence continues at coordinate 410,137 of CAVOYC010000032.1, forward strand.
GCCCGCTCGCTTGAGCAATTCCTGAAGTCGCACTGATTGGTTGTAAGGAACGGTTATGTCCTTATCACCGTGCACCACCAGAAACGGTGCATCGTCCTGGGTCACGTAGGACACAGGCGACGCCTCCCTGGCGACTGTCTTGGTCTCCTGCAGTGTGGAGCCAACCAGCAGCGACTCCGGCGAATTCGGCCCGTTGTGGTCGAGGTTGCTGGGGTAATCCCCCATCGCCAGCAATTCGCTAGGCCCGAAGTAGTCCACCACGCAAGTCACGCGGCTCGACTGGTCTGTGTACTTTCCCAGCTCTCCTTCCAGAAACTCGACATCGCCGGACGTGCCGAGCATCGCAACCAGATGCCCGCCGGCGGAACTGCCCCAGACGCCAATGCGATTCGGATCCAGATGGTACTTCTCGGCATTGCCACGAATCCAGCGAATCGCCGCCTTGCAGTCGTAGATCTGCGCCGGCCAATGCGCTTCGTTCGTCAGGCGGTACCCGACGGAAACGCCCGCGTAATCGCCCGACGCGACAAAGCTGCTGAGTTGGCCAATACCGCCAGCCTTATCCCCGGCCCTCCATGCCCCGCCATGTATCCACACGACGACCGGAAGCGGCTTATCACTGGTTGGAGCTGCGGGCAGATAGAGGTCGAGTCTCTGGCGAGGGTTGTCGTTGTCGGCATACGACAGATCACGCGTGGCACGAATGTTCGCTGGTAGACGCGGCGCTTTTGCCGGTGACTTCTTTTGCTTGGCATTCTGCACCCGGCCATTGCGATTGCGGAAAGCTGCATCCTCGTCCGGCGTGATGAATCCATCCTTGTTGGTGTCAACACGATCAAAGTTCTGTCTCACTTGCCCGGGCAGTTCCTCACGTGTCAACTTGCCGTCTCCGTTCTTATCCCAGTTACGAAACACGCCGCTTGGCGGCTGAGCCTCGCGATCCTGAGCCAAGCCACTATTTGCGGCCGTAAACGACATGTATACTGCCAAGGCCAGCATGAAAAAACGGAGCTCGTTCATCGTTCGTTCCTTTGCAACATTACGATCGTCATCTCGAGGCGACAATTAGCCCGTTGACAATTTGCTATTCTGCTTATCTGGTCATTATGTGTTTTCGTTTTCCGATCGTCAGGTGCTTCTTCTGGCTGTTGACTCGCAGAATCGTTGGAGTCCAGCCACGCACCCGGGATATATTGCCCAATCTCCCTACGGCAAAGCCGTTACATTCCCCAGCCCAGTCGCGGCACAGCCGCGCACCCTGGGTCCAAAACACCGAAGAACCGCGTACGCCGAAGGCGTCCCACAAGACGACCGCATCACTGCCAGGCCATACTCTTCTTCGCGTGCTCTGCGCCTCTGCGTGAGATCTAACCGGACTCGAATCCGATGTGCCGGGACTCGCCATCACGTTGCTCGGCAGCACAACACGGCTCCCGACGAGCTTGGCACGTCCTGCCGCTACGGCTTACAATCGTACCGTAAGAATCAGGGAAGAATAACTTCACCATGTTCCCTCGCCCCTTTGGGGAGAGGGAAGGGTGAGGGGCTAGTAAATCTGGAAGCTATTTTTCCCTGATTCCTAAATGCAAGCTTCCCGCCCCTGCCAGCGGATCCGATGCCGGAAAAGCCTGTCATTTTGCCGGTCCACACCGGATGTGAATGCGGAACCCTTTCCGATGGGAAACGAGCCACAAGAATGCGGCTTTACCGACTACATGGACCGCGTGACTGACCGTTTGAGAATTTCACATTTCTGGCTTCGCATTCAAACAGTTGGGTCGCCACTTTGCACCACTCACCAAAAATGCAACCGTTTACAGGTCCGGTAAACGCTGATCTTAATCGTAATCTTAATCGATGTCGGGGGTCACCTTCCGGGACAATTCCTTTGGTTCGACGGATATGCGCGAGGCGGGATGTCACCCTACTGGAGATATTCACCATGCAAACGAAGGCCAGCGGAGGATTAAGATTACGAGTAAGATTATGATCAAGAACTCCCGTTCACGGCCAGAAGCCGTGAACGCTTACCCAAAAAAGGACCTTCCGCAATGACGATCCCCACGCTGCGCGTGAACTCGTTGACTCTTTGGCTGGTCCTGGCAAGTTCGGTTCCTCTCAGCGCTCAGGATTGGCCACGCTACGGACATGATGGCGCCTTGACCGGGCGTAGTGCCCTGCCGGGCGAAATCACCCAACCCCGCGTCTGCTGGTCGTATTCTGCCGCCGGCAGAAAGTTGCAGATCGAATTAAACCCCGCTCATGGTGAGCACTCCCTGGCACTCTCCTCTGAGAGTCTCGCGGCATCGGAATCGCGCCAGCTGGCGATCGCCGGGCCCGGGCGATTGGATGTGGATGGCAGTGGGATCCTGCGGCCGGTCACCGAGTCGCATCACGAGCGATGGGCCAGGATTCTGCCCGACACGCCTGGATACCAACGAGTTGCGTGGAATCACACCTGGACCGATCAAGCCGTCTGCCGTCTTCAGTTGTTCGCTTACAACAGCGGTATGCGCTATCCCATCAAGATCTGGGAAACGGACCCGCCCGAAGGTACGATTTTTCAACCCCTTTGCATCGTCTTCGATATTGACGCCGACGGGGTACAGGAAATCTGTGTCGCCGCTCACTATCGAGTCATGATTTTCGAGGGTACGACAGGCAGGAAGGAGACGGAGCTGCGATACCACTCCAGCCGCCCCTACGGCTGGTTTGGCCTGTCCGATGTAGATGCCGACGGCCAGCAGGAGCTGATCACGATTGGCGACTTCCAAAGTCACATTGATGTGCTTGAGTTTGAACCTCACCGCCCGGAAGCGGAGCGGTTAAGTGTCAAGTGGCGCCGTGACATTGAACAAGACATCGAGAAGCGTTCCAAGTGGCCACAGGTTGGACCTCGCCCGGTGGTGGACGTAACGGGAGACGGACGTCCCGAAATCGTCGTAAATATATTTAATGATCAGGGAGACAGCCAATGGCATGTCACCGTGTTGGACGCCGCCACCGGAGAAACAAAGGCCGATTTGCCGCGCCACTATTTTCTGGGAGCGGCGCAACTAGCCGATCGGCATCCTGCATGGCTGTTCGTGACCAGTACAAATGGCATCGTCGTGCATCGTGCAGGTCGCATCGAACTGGTTGAATGGACCGAACAGGGCACGCACGTTCGCTGGCACCAGGAATCCTCTGAGTGGTGCACCGCCGATCTGCCACGACTGGGTCCCACATGGTCCACGACGGCATCGCAAGGCATGCGGCACGTGCTGCTCAATGGTGCTCAGAGACCTGTCTTCTTTGTACGATCCTGGGATCTGAATCGACAAGACAGGATTTCGTTATCCGCCTGGAGGTGTGATGCCGAGGGGAGTATTGCCGAACTGTGGAAGATCAGCGGACTTCCGGAGTCTGTCGCCTGCGTGCCAACCGACATCAGTACCGATGTCCCGCCATCGGCTCTGCTGCTGGACGTGCACCTGGCCGGACACGAGCGATCTGAATTAGCCGGCGACAACGTACAACCGCACATCGTAAGTAGTCGATCGCTGGGTATTGATGTTTCGATGCCGGTTGTGGCCGAGACAGAGCAGGGGGGAGGCAAGTCGGTCGTTGTGGAAGGACCCGGCTCCAAGATTCTCGCGATAGCGCCGCCGCTCCACGCCGGTGATTCTCCGCGTCTGCGATGGCAGCGACCAGGCCGCGGCATGCGCGACGGCTCGAGAACTCTGGGGGTACTTGCCACAGATCTTGATCAGGACGGAACCTGCGAGATCATCGTGGCTGATCAGGCGAAAGAGGGTCATGCACAACTGGTGGCTTATCGCGGTGACGGCTCCAACATGTGGTGCACGGCGTTCGACCAGATACCAGGCGAGAAGCCTGTCTGGAACATCGGCGCCCTGACGTTCTGGTGGGACGGTCGTTTTCGTGGACCGCATGCGACGGATCTGTTTGTCAATGTTCGCCGCGGCTTGATGCATTCTGATGTTGGTCAGCTGATCGATGGCCGCAGTGGCGAGAGACTGTGGATGCGCGACAAAGCCGAGGTGCCTGACGAGTTCCAATGGGGCTATGCCGGTGCTCCCTTAGCGACCGTGGACGTAAATTCTGATCAACTCGACGAACTGGTCTGCCTGCATCCCGTTTGTTTCTGGATTGCCGATGCTCGCAGTGGAGTCTTAACGTTCGGCCAAGAGCTGGCTTCGCGCAAGGCGATTCCCGCCTGGGCTGCGTATGGCGAGCCCATGGTTTACGACTTTGATGATGACGGGCAGCAGGAAATCCTCTTGGATTCGCCCTACATCCTGGCGCTGCTCGAGCAAGACGGTACGCTGATCTGGCACGGTCTGCCTCGCGACGACTATCCAGTTAATCCTGGCGAAGGAAATGTCGGTGAGACGACGCAGTGCAGACATGCGCTGGTAGACATCGACGCAGACGGCCAGTTCGAAATCGCCTCGGCCGGCTACGGCGACGGCGTCCGAGTCATTGACCCGCGTAGCGGCACAGTGCTCTGGTCACTTGCCGCACCCCAGCCCACGGGCCCCAAAGTCGCCTCGGCAAATATTGACGGACAGGGGGGAGACGAGATCATCTATCCGGCCGGCAACACGCTCGTGGCGGTTACAGGTGACGCAGCTTCGGGGCGTATCCTTTGGACGTGGAACGGACCGGCTGCGTTGAGCATGCCGGCAATTGCCGATGTGGAGGGCGATGGAAGAGCCGAAATCATCATTCAGGATGCGCAGGCGACGATTCACTGTCTCGATGCTGCTGGTCCGCGCGAATGAGGCACAAAGAGCCCAACGGATCTTGGGTGAGTTATCACTCACGAATACAATGCGTCAACCAGTTTGCGGTAGCTCTCCATGCAGTGAGCGGCAACGCGGCCGGTAATATGCTTCCAGGCTTCATCCATGAATGTGGCATCCAACGCACCTTCGACGGTCTGTCCCGCGACCTGCTGCATGAGCGTTTGTGCACTTTCAGCGCTGTCCTCACCCGTAACCTCCTTGTCACAATGACAATATTGATTCGCGATCAAGCTCATCATCGGCAGGCGAGGAACCGGATCAGGTCCGTTGACAAAGCGAAATATCTTGCCTTTGAACTCTCGATCAATTGCCTGAGCGGCATCCACGTTGCCAATCATCGGTCCGCCAAAAGTATAGATCTGGTGCACGGAAATCATCTTCCGATGGAACAACCAGGCCGCCAGCAGCGCAGCGCTCCTCCCAGGCTGTGTCCGGTAATCCAAAGCGGGCGATCCAGGTTGGCCAGTTCCCGTTCAACGGTGCCGTAAACCGGCTCCCAAATCTCAGCGATCGCATTGACAAACCCTTGATGAAATCGCGCCCCGACACCTGCCGCCGCCAAATCGGTTCCGAGACGCCCCTCAGGGACCATCAGCAAATTAACGGCATCGGTCAACAGCCAGTCCTTTAACCCTTCGATACTGGTCGGTGCCTCGGTGCCGCGGAAAGCCAGCAGTACATGGTCGTCATTGGTGGCCACATAGGCTTGCGTATTGTCGGCCGTGATCAACTTGGCCACCATGCCAGCTTGATCTTTGAACTCCCGTTGGGCTTCGGCTTCTTCCAGATAGGCGATATCGGCAGCCCAGGCTAGAGTCCGAGCGTTGCGCGGATCGCCATAGGCGTCTTCGTAAAGTTCATAGTCCATTAGACAATCCCGTTTCTATTTCATGTATCGACGAAGTTCTTTCTTCGCATTTTTCCATTGCCGCAATGTCTTTGAGGCGATCTCCGTTTCGCGAGCATCAAGTTCGGTCAGTGATTCCTTCTCGAGCAAGAGATCTCTGAAGCCCTGGTCCGTGACTTTGGCACCGCGTATCCGCAATACCCGAAGCCGTGGAAGGCGAGCCAACTTCGCCAGTCCGGCATCCGTGATTTGTGTATCGTTCAGATCAATCTCCTCGAGTTTCGTCCATCCGGCCAGGTATCCCAACGTTGCATCGGTCACGTCACGATTCGCCATTTGCAGAACAACCGTATCCGGTCTCGCTTCCAGCGCCGCATAGTCCTCGGCCGATTTGTCCCAGCCGGTGAGCGTGACGTGCCGCTGGCCGTCCACGATCTTTTCGCGAGGTCCCAAGTCGATGTGGTGGGCCAAGTACAGATTCAGGCCGATTGTTCCTCCCGCGAGCAGAAGGCCGAGCATAAGGACCGTTGCGGGGACAGTCACTCGCTTGATTTCCAAGACAAGGAAAATCGGCAAAACGACTGGAAAAGCGATCAAGGCAAGTCCCCACCGCCAATCGAGTCGCCAAGCACGGACCAGCAGCCAAAGATACCCCAGCAGAATCAGGAACATTCCGCCAGCCAATACGTAGATTCCATATGTCTCAAACATAAGCATCACTCGGCGCGAACGCACGGACCAGGCACCCTCGGAAGAACTACGACGTAGTTGCAGGCCCGGAATTTGAGGCATAAATACAGTGGCCGCGAAATACCGCCGCAGCTCTGCCGCTGACCGTGATTCTAGCAATCGCGACGAGCGAGGGAAGTGTCCGTACAGAAGAGTTCCCGAAGACCAAGCCGCTGGACTCGACACTGTAAGACGCGGCTCCACCGACGCGTCCATGCAATTGAAATGCCTGCGCTCTTGTTTTGTTTCAAGCTGTCACGCACTTTGCGTGCGTGTCAAAGATCAAGACTCAATCAGGGCACTAATCAGATCGACTCGTTCCCGTCAGCTTGCGTTTTATACCACGCGTGATCCGATCCAGGACATCGCCCATCGGAGTGTCGTTAATCATATAGGTCCAGGTCGAGGAAGGTCCTGTCAATTGTCCCTTCGCAGGAGCGATCTCGGCGCGCCGGCCGCCGACCGCTGCCGCAGTGCATGCGATGCAGACCTGAGTTCGTCGTCACGGCACTGACGAAATCGATCCTGAAAACTGTTGATCTGCACCAACTGCTTGTGGTACGGTTTTATACTGAACTCAATCGATCCGCTGCGAAGGCGGTGCAGTAGTTGTCGCAGGTGCGTCAGCAAGGAATTCATGGATCGGTAACGTGGTGGAAGCCGCCAGACGGAGGATTCGCTCGCTGGACCCCATCGGGGTCCTCAATCATGTGGCCCAGCGTAACCGCGTCGCGGTAACGGAGCCGGGGCCGCATGCATTCTCGCCGGCTGGGCCGGTGCCTCAATAGCGAGTTACGGGATCTTATTCGCCATGTACACGCAGAAATTGATTGGTTCCCTGGCTTGATTTGGCTAAATGTTGCGACCTGTTGGATTTCCGAACACTTTTGAGAGGTTCTCTGATGCGAACTGTTCGTTGTCCCTGTGCCGTGTTCTGCATGGTCTTGGGCTTGGCTTCGGTGTCGCATTCGGCCGAGCAGCGTCCAAACTTTGTCTTGTTCCTCGCTGATGACATTTCGTGGGACGATATGGGCTGCTACGGTCACGCCACGATAAGGACACCTCACATTGACCAACTGGCTGCAAACGGGCTGCGGTTCACGAACGCCTACCTGACCATCAGCAGCTGCAGCCCCAGCCGATGCAGCATCATTACGGGTCGATACCCGCACAACACGGGGGCTCCCGAACTGCACACGCCGCTGCCCGACGACCAGGTTCTATTCCCGGAACTGCTCAAGAACAATGGCTATTTCACCCTGTTGTCCGGCAAGAACCACATGGGAGATACTGTGCACAAGGCATTTTCAGAAGTGTCGGCAGGGAAGGGCCCTGGTAAGGAGGCTGATTGGGTTGAACTGCTGCGGCAACGCCCCCAAGACAAGCCATTCTTTTGTTGGTATGCCTCAACCGATGCGCATCGAGGATGGCAGGTCAACGACGAAGCTCCCCAATACGATCCCGCCTCAGTCGTGATTCCACCTTATCTTGTTGACGGCCCACAGACTCGCGAAGACTTGACAGGCTATTACCACGAAGTCAGTCGTTTCGACCACTTCGTGGGGCAAGTGGTTCTAGAACTCGAGAGACAGAACGTTCTGCAAACCACCATGATCATCGTCATGGCGGATAACGGGCGCCCTTTTCCCAGGTGTAAGACGCGGCTGTACGATAGTGGCATCAAGACGCCGTTTGTCGTGCACTATCCCGAGATGGTGAAACCTGCCGTGACAGAGGGTCTTGTCAGCACGATTGACATTGCGGCAACATTTCTTCAATTGGCCGGAATCGAGGCACCAAAGCGGATCCAGGGAGTTAGTTTCTCGGCACTTCTCACCGACCCAGGCGCCACCACACGTGAAGTCGTGTTTGCCGAACACAACTGGCATGTGTACAGAAATCACGAACGCATGGTACGCACTGATGAATGGCTCTACATCCGCAACAACTTCTTTGACAAACAGAATCTCTGTGTGGAAGCATATATGGGCGAAGCCGGCAAGGAACTCTGGGATGCCGCTAAGGCTGGCCAGCTGACGTCTGCCCAAGAAAATATCTTCCAGAATCCATGCCCGCGAGAAGAGCTCTACCACGTCGGCGACGATCCGGATCAACTTCGCAACGTCGTCGATCAACCTCGAAACGCGGCGGCTCTGAAACAGATGCGGAAACTGCTCGAACAGTGGTCCGAGGAGACGGGTGATACGATCCCTGCACGGCCCACACCTGACCGAGACGCCCCTCCAGGATCTGCTGTCAGGGACAAACGCAACTTCCGACATTTGGAGATGCCGGGAGATGCTCAGCGGAGCCCGATCGATTGAACACGGTGGTCCCGTCCGATTAGGGCCTTGATGCGATTGAAATCGTGAACAAGAACCGGCTCAAGAGAATCAGCTCACCTCGTAGCTCGACTCCCAGAAAGGTTCACGTGATAACGCGAGCCGTCCACGATGCCGCCGTCACTCGTCGCTTCAGCAGACCGTCACCGCGTCGCCAACGCGAATGATCCCCGTTGTGCGCGGTACCAGATTCTGCCCGAAGGTGACACCCTCTGATTCACTGCGGAAGGTGGCCAGCGTCTTCAAAGGTTCCCCGTCAGCCGACTTGATCCCCGACTGCTGGTCGATAGTCGTCACGACGCATCGAGCGCAAGGGTGTGTGATTTCAAATTCCGTTTCACCGATCCGAATTCGCCTCCAGTCGTCTTCTTCCCACGCTTTGCTGCCGCCGACGATAATGTTTGGTCGAAATCGCGACATGGGGATCGGTTTACCCATCCGCCGATTGAGATCCGCCAACGAAGCTTCGGTCGTCAGCAACAACGGCATGGCATCGGCGAAACTGACTACGTCTCCCTCTCGCCCATACTCGGCTGCCACGGGCCGTTGACAGGCCTGATCCATGTAAACGAGAAAGCACTCCCGTCCCAGGAACGTCGAGAACCAGCCCGCCGCCTCGGCGCCGGCCAATGCGGCACTCAGCGAATCGTCCCACACCTTCACCGGTTGCCGATCACCGCCCACTGGAGGCACCACGCACAGCTGCGGCATTCCGGGTGCATCGACCCATAATGAGCCATCGACCTGCGGCGTCGCTCGCACGCGTCCCAACTCGGGCTGCACTCGTTGCTGTAAGAAATTTCCGGCCGCGTTGACCACCATCCAGCGACGATCGCCGGAGAGTCCTCGCGGGTGGACTTCCGCTTCGTCCAGTGAGACTTCGCAAGTTGCCTTAATTGGATAGACCGAGATGCGGGTCACTTTCACACGAATTCTCCTGAACGAAGATCTGCGGACCAGATGTTGCGGTCCGAATCTTCGTGCTCCTGGCGTCTTTCGGAACGTGATCATCGTGGCGCGAAGAAATTACCCGGAGCACGATGAACATACGACAAACCGTGTCGAAGCTGACACCATTCCGAACCGGTTCCCAGCTACGAGACCAACTCCGGCACCGCGAATGGTGCGCGGTACTCGCGTTTTAGAAAACCGTTCGCCACTTCGGCGCGATCACCGACAAACTGCTCAGTATCCACATCGACTTCCAGCATCGTACTTAACTTAATCGCTCTACTTTCAATGTCCACGCTGTGAGCCTCCAGCAACGATTCCATGTCATCCACCAAAGGATTCCACAAGTCCGCTCCTTGTTGGACTTGTCCGGCCGCCGAATGGGAAAAGACGCCGCCCGACCGAAATGCGATGTTGGCCAGGTTGCACCAAGCGGTCGAGTAGTGGCCCACCTCCACATCGGTATTCAGCAGTGAAGCATCCTCTGCTCGCAGCGCGTCCAGAAAATTCTTCTGGTGGAGCACGCTGCCGCTGTTGCCACGAAACTCCTTGATCTTCTTCCCGTCCTTATCCAGCGCGACACCCCGCCCGCGCTGCCCTTCAAAACGACCTCCCTCACAATACGCAATGTACCCGCTACCAGGTCCGGGATGTGCGGGCGATCGTTTTGAGTCTGGATCGGCCGTGATGTTGGCCAATCCAATCACGACCGGGATACTTCCCGTGTCGAAATAGACGAAATGAACATTGGGGGTCTCTCCAGCATCGTCCCACGCAACGCGACCGCCGCCGCCAAGGACTCGCTTCGGCAAGTTGACCTCGTCCAAAAAGACGTTGTTGCGGCAATCGTCCAAGACGTGCACGCCCCAGTTGCCCATCTCACCGGAACCGGTGTTCCAATCCCAATGCCAATCGTACTGTAAATTGTCTCGGTATATCGGCTTCTCTTGCGCCGGCCCCAGCCAGAGGTTGTAATCGACCGAGCTGGGGATCGGAAGCGGCGTGGATCGTTTCCCGATCGGCGCACGCACGCCATAGCGATTCACACGCGCGGCGACGATCTCGCCCAACGCCTTCTCTTCGTGCAGGAATTTCTTGATCTCTGCCTGCATCGGGTCCGAGCGCTGCTGTGTTCCGACCTGGCAGATGCGACCGTACTTCCTGGCGGCGGCCACTGTTTGCCGGCCCTCCCATTGGCTGTGCGAAAGAGGTTTCTCGACATATACATGTTTGCCCGCCTCCATCGCCCATATCGCCGCCAGGCAGTGCCAATGATTGCACGTGGCCACGACCACCGCATCGATGCTCTTGTCTTCCAGCAAGGCCCGAGGGTCCACCCAGCCTTTCGCCTTGGGAAACTTCTTCTTTGTACTCTCCAGCCGTTGTTGATCGGGATCACAAAGCCCGACAATTTCCACGCCACCCGCCTTCTGAAACTGGCCCATCAGATCGTTCGCTCGACTACCACAGCTGATAAACCCTAAATGGATGGTCTCGTTAGCGCTGCGGGCAAACGATGCGGAGACCGGTAGCGTGCAGGCGGTGCCGGCAGCCAAACCACTTTTGATGAAATCACGACGCGACAAGTGACGCATGTTTTTGGACCCTGTTGGAGAACGTAGAAAACTTGCGCCCCGCGGGCGGGCTGGAATTGCAGGTCGTCATTATACTCCAGTTGGTCGTTGCATGCGCCAGTCCATCAAAGATCTCCGATCGCCGTGGGAGCACGCATCTCGGACTTCGCTGTCACCATTCGCCTCATTTCCAACTCTCACTGATTTGAATAATTCGACGGCCGAAAAGCGTGATTCAGCTTCTCATCGCCATATTCCGGCAGCTGAGCGTCGAGTCTGAGGATGACAGCGGCACGGTCTTGAATTAACCTATGCGGTGAGGAGATGCAGAAGGTTGTCTCCAGATCCTTCCTCTCAGAGTGATAAAGGCATCCGCAACAACAGTCGGGAGGTTTTCAGACCACGTTGATCGACTTGAACATCATGCAAAATATGATTAGACACCGCGCATTATCCGCTGCCGTCACATCGATCGCGTTGCTCACCGCCGTCGTCCTTGGGCTTGTCGTCACAACATCGGCCGCTGCGTCCGATCCGATCTCCGCACCGTCGGTGGGCCAGGCGACTGGCCAGAGAGAACACCTGGTGATGATGTTGGTTTTTGCCGGCGTGGCGCTCTTCTTTTCCTTTCTTTGCTCGGTGGCGGAAGCCGTTTTGCTGAGCCTTTCTCCATCCTTCGTCGCCAACCTGGAGAAGACGAAGTCGAAAAGTGCTCGCCGGCTGGCCAGTCTGAAGAAAAATATTGATCGGCCCCTCGCCGCCATCCTCACACTCAACACGATTGCCCATACGGTCGGTGCCGGTGGAGCCGGGGCAGAAGCAGCAGCCTATTTTGGCGACAAGTATGTCGGGATTGCCATGGCCGTCCTGACACTTCTCATTCTGTTTCTGTCGGAGATCATTCCCAAGACGCTGGGAGCCCTGTATTGGCGCGGCTTGGCCTCAGCTACAGGACTGTTCGTGCAGCTTCTCATCTGGATACTCTACCCGCTGATCGTTGTGTCCGAACTGGTGACCCGGTGGCTGGCACGTGGCAAGCGTGTCCATGCGTTCAGTCGTGACGAGTTCGCCGCCATGGCAGATATCGGTGCGCGGAATGGCCTGCTGGACGACAAAGAATCGCGCATTCTCAACAACTTATTCCGCTTACCCGGTCTGGTCGCGGAAGACATCATGACACCGCGCCCCGTGGTCTTCTCCCTGCAACAGGACCTCACCGTCCGCCAGGTACTGGACACTCACCAGGAGATTGGTTTTTCGCGGATACCTCTGTTCGCCAGTGACCGAGACGAGGTAACCGGATTCGTCCTGAAGACGGATATACTGCTCAATCAACATCACAATGACGGAATCGCCAGACTGCGTGAACTGAAACGGGAGATACTGGCTGTCCACCAGCGAACTCGCCTGTCCCATGTACTGGAAGACCTGTTGGATCAACGAGCTCACATCATGCTGGTCGTCGATGACTTTGGGAGTGTGCGCGGCATCGTTACTCTGGAGGACGTCGTAGAAACGTTGATCGGCATCGAAATTGTTGACGAAGGCGACAAAATCGACGACATGCGGCGTCTAGCACGCCAGCGATGGGAAGAACGCATGCGTCGTATTGGGATCGATGTGCGTCCGCCAGACGACCAAAGTGAGGCATGAGCGACAGGTCTGTGACCACCAACTTGTCTGCCTGATCATAACCATGTGAGAACGCCAATATGGTCTTACCAGACGCCGATGCTCCTCTACCCCAGGCCAGCAACACGAAAAAAGGACTCTTGGTACGCGCGCTCGATCTGCTGGAGAAAATCGGCAACAAATTGCCCGATCCAGCGGTCCTGTTTCTGATCGGTTTGGTCGTCACTTGGGTGCTTTCCAAGTGGATGTCGGGGATGAGTTTCACGGAGATCGATCCTCGTGATGGCAAGCCGATCCAAGTTGTCGATCTGCTGACCCTGGAGAAGTTCGCGCACTTCCTGGCTGGAATGGTCAAGGAGTTCGTCGGTTTTCCGCCGTTAGGTGTCGTTCTGGTGGCGTTGTTGGGCGTGGGAGTGGCCGAACACTCTGGGTTCATCAACGCTTGCCTCAAGAACCTCTTGAACTTGACCCCCAAGAAATTACTCACGCCGATGTTGTTGCTTGTGGCCATTGCCAGCCACTCGGCAGCGGATGCGGGGTACGTGCTGGTGATCCCGATCGGAGGGGTGATGTTCTACGCTGCCGGCCGCCATCCTTTGGCCGGCATTGCCGCCGCGTTCGCGGGTGTGTCGGGTGGTTTCAGCGCCAACTTTATCCCCTCAGGGATCGATCCGCTGTTGTCGGGATTGACGCAGACGGGCGTCGCCCTGGTAGAGGCAGAACGAGTGGTGAATCCGCTCTGCAATTACTTCTTCACCACTGCCTCATCGGTGTTAATAATCCTGATCGGCTGGTTCTTGACCGATGTGATCGTCGAACCGCGTCTGCGCGGCACGCAATTGGACGGAAACAAGGAGGAGATGCCACATATGGAGGCGCTCACCGCTCGAGATCATCTGGGCATGTGGTGTGGGCTGTGTTCCATGCTCCTCGGTGTGGCGGCTCTGGTTGTGTGGGCCATTCCTCAGGATTCGGCCCTTCGAGCACCTGACGGTTCGCTGACCTCTTTCCGACCCGCGGCACCGCTGATGGAAGCCATCGTGCCGTTGATTTTTCTGGTGTTCCTGATACCAGGCATCGTACACGGCTACGTGTCGGGCCGCTTTGCATCGCACCGAGACATCATCAAGGGAATGACGCAATCGATGGAAACCATGGCGTATTATCTCGTGCTGGTCTTCTTTGCGGCGCTGTTCATCGCCGCATTTCGTGATTCGAACCTCGGCGTGCTGATGGCTGTCAAGGGAGCGACTTACTTGAAGGAATCGGGGGCGTCACCATCGATGACGATCGTGGGGATCATCGCTCTTTCGGCGCTGGTCAACCTGCTGATCGGTTCCGCCTCGGCCAAGTGGGCCATGCTGAGCCCCGATTTTCGTTCCCATGCTGATGCTGGTCGGACTCTCGCCCGAGCTGACACAGGCGGCTTATCGAGTGGGGGACTCGTCGACCAATATCATCACTCCGATGATGCCCTATTTCCCACTGGTCGTGGTCTTCTCCCAACGCTATGTCAAGAATACCGGCATCGGCACGGTCGCCGCGATGATGCTCCCCTATTCCTTCGCGTTTCTGTTCCTCTGGACCGCTTTCTCTGCTGGCCTACTGGTGGCTCGGCATCCCGCTCGGCTTGCAGGCACCCTATACGTATGTGCCGCCTGTCGCCTGAGGGGGTGAGAGGGTGAGGAGCGGGCCGGCATCCTCGCGGGTCAACAGTGGGAGCAGGACTCATTCGAAAAGTTCAGCGACGTCCAGCTCGAAATCAGGCAGGATGTCTCCCAACTCGATGGCTCCATCACGATAGACCTGAATCTGATCTGGCGAGCGGTACTCACGAATGGAACGAGTTTGCGGATCAACCACGAGGACGACGCGGACACCGAATTGGAGCCAGGCCGTCGCCTTTGATTCCACGTCCGATGATTCATCATTTGGGGAGACGACTTCCGCCACCATATCAGGAGCCAGCGGCAGAAAGCCAGGATAGTCGGCCAAGTCTCGTAGTCTCTCGTGCGAGACAAAGGAGACGTCGGGTGCCCGCACCGTGTCGGGGTCTCGCTGCAACAAGAATCCCGTTTCCGCGGCAAATGTTGCACCAAGTTTCCTTTGTTCGACATGGTTGCCCACTCGCAGGAAAAGTTTTCCGGCAATTCGGCCGTGACGACCACCTGCAGGTGACATCATGTGCAGTACCCCGTCTACGAGTTCGCAACGCTTGCCGTTGTCCGACATCGTTGCCAACTCATCTGCAGTCAGATAGTTCGTTGTGTCAGCCATGCCCTTTAATCCGAATGCCGTCGCCGAGCCCCCCTGCAGCACCGCTGCGCGTCCCTAGCTGCAATTCTATCGAAAAGGTCGTTGGTATGGCAATTCCGCAAACTTCCTCGGCCGCATTGAATTCCCAAATATCGGATTCGTTTCACCATCGAAGTCGAACTCCGCGCTCAATTGAGCAATGGCATTTGCACGTCGTGCTCCGTACGTGGCCGGAAATTGCTGCCAAGGTGGCCCAACGGATGGCAGCGAGCCATCTGAAAGGTGTCGCTGCCGCCCGCGCCAGCTTCACTTAGAACCGGCCGGAAATTAGTTACCGCATTTATCGCCCCTCACCCTACCCTCTCCCCGGCTATTCCCGCTCCGCGGGGCGGTGGAGAGGGAACGGGAACCGGTAACTTATTTCCGGACGAGTCCTTTGAGCGGCGGTGAGTCAAAACGTGTGCACGTTGTGACGAGTGTTCCGCTGCATCAACATGCGTCCTCGCACACAGTGGCACGGCCGATGGGGTGTGCCTTCTCGGCACCACCGCTTTTCATGTTCGAAACCAACACCGATCGCTACCGGCGGGGTCTCATCCGCTCATTGTATCTTTCGACAAGATAGCGATGCAGCCAAATGGGCTCGAAGCGGTAGTTCAACGTGCCTCGCGGTCGCGGATCGAGGTGTTTCATCCCGGATCGATCGAGAATACGTGTTACCGGAAACGACATTTCTCGACCGTTGTGCATGACGACCATCTGTTCGTCATCTTTGACCGCAAAACACCCCTCTTCATCAACGCGCCCCTCAACCAGGTACTTGATCGCCACCTGTTCGAGCAGTTTCAAGTACAAGTCTACATGCGCCGGATGAGCGTAAGAAGGTCGGCCATCACTTTCGTGGTCACGCTCCAACCAGGCGTTAAAGTAGGACGCCATCACTTCCCGCTCGTCATAAGGCAGGTTTCGCATGGTGCGCTGGGCAACGATCTCACGGATAATCGAGTTTCCCGCCAGATTGCAGAGCGGCGGTCCCAGGATGCGGTACTGCTGCGCGTAGAGCAGAAGAGCGTCTCGAACCTTAGCGTTGATTTCGTGATGGGCTTTGCAGCAGACATTCAGAAAGCGACCCGTGCACTGGAAGTTGACACTAGACCAATCGACATAATCGGTCAGCGTCAAAGGACCGGTGCGGCCATCGCGCGGTGACCATCGGACGTCATACTTCCACGTGTCGTAGTTCCAGCTGGATACTACCAGATCTCCTGTCGTCCGAAACTTAGGCGGCTGAAGTATGAACAGCGAAATGTCGCGACCGGCTTTTTGCGCACGGATTGAGTGCCAATACTGAACGAAGGCGAACGGGCGTCCAAATACCACCACGTGCACGAAGTCACGATCCTGATTGAAAGCGAATTTTTCGATCTGTTCCAGCGTCCTGACATAGTCGTCCGGATGCAGCTCATCCAGCGAGTCAATCACATAGAAGCTTGCCGGTTTGCCAGCGAGAAGTTGCTGAACTGACTGGTCTTGCGGATCCTCGATCGAAAGCAGGCTGTTGATCACTTCGTCGCCGCAGAAAAGGTCGGGCTTCCACGCGACGATTCCCTCCTGCCGCCAGCGTTCGTATTGTTTCCGAATGTCACACTTGAACACCGCATCTGGCGCATAGCTCTTACTGAAAACTTGCTGCTTCAAGAACGTCTTGCCGATACCTGCCTCGCCGGCAACCAGAGTGATCGCGTGGAAAGGCCTGACCTGGCCCTGCTCGTACAGGCTCCGAATGCGTTCCAATCTGTCTTGCAGCTCCGGGTTGGCCGCGACAAAGTAGGCAGGCAAGTCTTCGTGGGCGTTCGGACCAGGCACCAGTGGCGGCGGCAGAACCGCCCGCTCGATCTTCAGGAGTTCTGAGACATCGATGGGTGTCGGTATTGATACGTCGTTGTGCTGCCCAACGTCGTCGGCAACAACGGCAGCCTGAGGGAGGATGTTAGCGAGCAATAGACAGAATGCGATGGCGACAAGATTTCCGTAAGTGCGCATATCCAGACGTCCAAGTGCAAAGGGACTGCAGAGAAATAGCAGAACTCAGTCGCATGAGGACTTGAGAATAGCCGACGACCCGCCCGGGTGAGAAGTGGCGCAAGCGCAATTAACAGATTCTTAACATTTGCCCCGCAGCTGGCGCCTTGTCAACTCTAACAATGGGGGGGAGAATTTGTTCTCAACGTCGTGCGACGGACGTCCACACGATGTCGATGGCTGCTTTTCGTGTCCCCGTGCTCGCTGAGCGCAGAACACAAGTTACGTGACGTTCGCGTACGGCCCACGCCACGTGATTGGCACTATCATGGACACCGCATGGATGTCCATCCTACATCCGTGTTGGCCCAACCTAGATCCTTAATCGTGACAAAACACCTGGTTCAGGAGAGCCGGGCTACTGGACCAGGAAGGGGACGTTGGCGTAGGCCACATGATTGTGCCCATCCAGCACCCGCACGAACAGCCGATAAGGGCCTGGCGTGGCCGGTGCCTTGAAACGAATCCGCGCGAGCGTGGGGTCTTCTATCAGACCCGCGATGGGTTTAACGGCCTTCTCCCCACCGCCCGCATACGAGTTGGCTGGTATCTCCACTTCGGGCCGAATATCCCACTCATACGCCAATTGGTCACCGTCGGGGTCCAGGCATTCAACGACGGCCTGACAGCCTCTTGTTGGCTCCAGGTACACCGCCTGGGGATCGTCGCAGCCCTGGATGGTGAGACTCTTCAGGGCGGGTGAGCGGTTTTCTGGCCAGGCACCGGTCCACAGGTACTTCATAACATCCACCGATTCGGTCAGCCGACCGTCCTGGAACATCCCGTACCAGGTATGCGTTGTCTCCTGCTTCTGGCCCCATAGGAATACGAAGGATCCGAGACAGTTCTGCTGGTCGCCCTGGATTATCTGCTGATACCGCTGCATGATCGCTTGCGCCTTTTCTGAGCTCGTCTGCTCCAGCGGCACGTGCCACGGCGTCCTCGGCATTTGCCAGTGTCCGGTTGGCCCCCACTCTGCCACCACGTAAGGCTTCGGCCAGTACTGCCGCGTCCAACGCGTCACTTCCGCGAGGTCCCCATAGGCATTGATTCCCAGCAGAT
This sequence comes from uncultured Planctomycetota bacterium, assembly GCA_963700575.1. GTDB lineage: Bacteria > Planctomycetota > Planctomycetia > Pirellulales > Pirellulaceae > JAJRVM01. Next base: position 428,423 of record CAVOYC010000032.1, read on the forward strand.
CCATGTCTGGCATCGCCGCGGCAATTTGCTGGATCTTTTCTTCGAAACGGCTGGTTCCGACCACGGTCAACACCGGATGATGAGGGTCCACTTCGTGGATCGCAATCGCTAGATCGTTCAGGCGTTGCCAGAGCTGGGGATGGTGCGGACGCCCCGGCGGAATCCAGTCGAGTTCATTGCCGACAACCCACAGCATCAAGGCGGGATGTTCCTTCAATCGACGTACCACATCCAGTACCACCTGCTTCTGCTCGGCCACGCGTTGAGCATCACCCCAATTCATGCCATCTCGCTCGCCCCGCACCGGAAGACCGGCCATCACTCGGAGCTGATGGGCGTGAGCGTCATCCAGGTCGCGCCGGTTAGCTCGAGTTCGAATCGCATTGCCGCCATAATCGTGCAGGACATCGAAATGTTCCCAGCCGACCGCACCCTTGATATAGATTGGCTCTCCATCGCTTAACAGCTGCCATATCTCACCCTGTCTTGCGATTCGGTACGTACCGGCTGCGGCGATAGGCCCCCAGCTGGCGACCAAGCACGCTCCGACTATCCACAACTTCAAGTGACTCGTCTTGCAGAGGTTCATGTTTGTCTCTCCACTTTGCGCCCAATTGCATCTCATCTCACCGCCGAAACCAAAACACTGGGAAAACAGACTTTGCGAACAGACCGATTGACACTCGATAAGGGTAACACGCCACAATGCGGAATATCCATGTGTTTGCCCGAAAACTGCTTATGCGACACGCATACCGCGGATCGAGCGGCGGCACTGTCGCCCCGCGTGGATTTCGCGCAACTTCGGCGAACGGCGGACAACCACGTCCCCGTGGCGGTGGCTTCCAGCCACCGCTCTGCGGCAGGATGCCGCAGCTACCTGGGTAAGTTGCTTTCTGCCGATCGCCCAGGAGTCAAACCAGTGTTCCATGCTAACATGCTCCAGGGGCGGACTGAACAGCCGGCGGGCCCCCTCGACAGCTGATGGCCAATCGACACAGTCCGAATTGCCGGCCGAAAAATCCCTCCAAGGCATCGTAGCCGTTACAATCAACGGGCGTTTCGTGACGTATATATGTGGGGATCATGACCTGCCAATCGCATGAGCGAAGTTAGGGCGGACGAGTCCTCTTGAGAATGCAATCCGGGAGTCGAGAAGATGAGTAAGGCGCAACGAAAAACCAAAGCGGGAAACAAGTCGAAGAAGTCCGTCGCACGCAAAACGACAGTCAGCTCGGCGGCTCAGACCGGCAATGGTCCCACAGACGTTTTTCAGCTCGACGGGCCATTTCCCTACGAAGAGAGCATGAAGAACCGCCCTTACCGTGAGACTCTTGAAAAGCTTCAGATCGAGCTGCTTCACGTTCAGAGTTGGGTCAAACAGGAAGGCCAGAAGATTGCCATCATTTTCGAAGGACGCGATGCCGCCGGCAAGGGCGGAACCATCAAACGGTTCCGGGAACATCTCAATCCTCGCGGCGCACGGCTCGTGGCGCTTCCCGCCCCTAACGATACCGAGCGGGGACAGTGGTACTTCCAGCGCTACGTCAACCACTTGCCCACGCGGGGCGAAATCGTGTTCTTTGACCGATCCTGGTACAACCGGGCGGGCGTAGAGCCGGTAATGGGCTTCTGCACGCCCAAAGACTACCAGCGATTCATTCATCAGGTACCGGCTTTCGAAGAGGCGATCATCGATAGCGGAATCTGTCTTTTCAAGCTCTGGTTTGACGTCGGGCGTAAAGAACAAAGACGGCGAATTGAGTCGCGGAAAGAAGACCCACTCAAACAGTGGAAGCTGAGCCCCATGGACTACGCATCCATGAAGCACTGGGATGATTACACCAAGGCCCGTGACGGAATGTTTCTGTATACCAATACGCCCCATTCCCCCTGGACGGTGATTCGCTCCGACGACAAGAAGCGGGCCCGCATCGGCGCCATGCTGACCGTGTTGAACCGACTGCCGTATCCGGATAAGAATCTCGACGTGGTCATCCCCCCCGACCCCCAGATCGTCGGATCGGTCAACGATCTGGCATCACTTCAGGGCCGATTCATGTTTGCGGAAACCGAGTGACACGACTCGCATGACAACGAGTCACGGCCGGGTGTGGGCCGGGGAATCTGCGGCAGCCGGCCACCGGACCGCTTGCCCGGTTGATTCACAAGACTCGCAGGGTGGGTCGAGCAAGCCGTGCTGCTGGTGGGTCTTCGCTCGCTCCTTTTCTGCCCGCACCAACACGGACTGTGGCCAGGGAGCTGATCGGCGTGTGAAGACCCGCCAACGCGTTGCGCGAGCTTGACCCACGCGACGCGAATCATCCGGGCTTGTTGCTCGCCCGTTGGCGATGGGCTATCTTATCCGGTTACGTTCCGCATTTGTCTCTCACCTGGCTGGTCTCACCAAGGAGTCTCACCATGCATCGGCGATCGCTTTTAGTCCTGCTTCTCAGCCTCTTCGCAGTTCCGCTGGCCGGGGCAGCTTTGGCCCAGGAGTCGTCCGCCCCGAAAATCCATGTATTGCTGATCACCGGCGACGATGTGGCGCCGGCTCATAATTGGCGTGAAATTTCAGAAACCACGCGGGAAATACTGGTCGACACCGGCAAGTTCGACGTACGTGTGTGCGAAGATCCTGCCATCCTGGAATCCGCGACGGCGCTGAAAGCCTACGACGTGATTGCGTTCACCATGTTTAACCGTAGCCTGCCAATGCTGTCCGATGTGGGCAAAGAGAATCTGTTGAGTTTCGTCAAGCAGGGAAAAGGCTTCTATGTTCAACATCTGGGCAGCGCCTCGTACGGCAAATGGACGGAGTTCGGCAAGCTGTGCGGACGTTTTTGGGTCATGGGGACCTCCGGACACGGCCCACGGAGCGTGTTCAACTGTCAGATTGCTGATCCCGAACACCCCATTACCAAGGGATTGAAGGATTTCGAGATCTTCGACGAACTCTATGCCAAGCTGCAAGGCAACGAGGACATCCAGGTGCTCGTCAAAGCTGACTCGGACTGGAGCAAGAAGACCGAGCCGATCGTCTTCGTCCGCAACTACGGCGACGGACGTAGCGTACACAACGCGTTGGGACATGATCGCGAGGCTCTCATGAATCCGACCTGCCGCACGCTGATAGCGCGAGGAGTGGAGTGGGCCGCGACAGGAAAAGTCGCAGACTAGTCCACCAACATCACTCGTGGGCGGAGATGACGATAGACTGAGACGCTGAGCGTCACGATAGTCAACGGAGTGACGAAGAAAATCATCCACACGATAAATGGTCGCGTGAACGGGTGCTGTAACGCCACGAACACGAGATAACAGATGTACATGCAATAATAGAAGAGAAACAGAGCGCCTTCCCAGCGGGCAATCATGTGACCGGTGAAGAATATTGGCAGGCAAGCGAGCGACACCGCCAACATCGCCGGCATGTCAAATCGCAGAGCCTCCGTAGAAACGGTCACCGGATCTGGCGAAACCATGGCGGATAACCCCAGTACGCACAGCACATTGAAGATATTGCTGCCCACCACGTTCCCGACGGCGATGTCGCGTTGACCACGAATGACCGCCAGGATGGAGGTCATCACTTCGGGCAAGGAAGTCCCCGCCGCCACGATCGTCAAACCGATGATCAGTTGGCTGATGCCCAAAGCCGTGGCCACCGAAACCGCGCCGCTGACCAGCCAACGTGAACCCAGGCTCAGCAGACCGAGCCCGATGCCAATCAAGGTTAGCTGCCGCAGCAGACTTCTCCATCCTGCTGGCGTTCCGCCCGTAAGCGGCGGCATTTGCTCCAGCACTTCTTGCCCCACACGTCGGCTCTGCAGCACCGACCAGACAACGTAAGCGACCAGCCCCGCAAAGAGGACCGCTCCTTCCCATCGCCCCAGGTGGCCATCCAAGCTGAACAACAACATCAGTGCCGCGGACAGGATCATCAACGGAACGTCCCAGCGAATCAGTTGGATCGAAACGATCAGGGGTGCGATCAGAGCCGATATGCCGAGGATCACCAGGATGTTGAACAGGTTGCTCCCCACAACATTTCCCACCGCCAGATCCGCTTGGCCGCTCAGCGCGGACTGGACACTCACAGCCAACTCGGGAGCGCTGGTGCCAAACGCCACCACGGTCAGTCCGATCACGAGCGGTGAGATGCGCAACATCGCGGCCAACGCCACGGCGCCACGCAAGAGCAATTCACCACCGCCGATCAAGACGGCCAGTCCCGCAAGAATCTTCACTATGGCCAGCGGCAGGTCGCCCATCACATTGCCTGGATTGTTGTTGACAGCAGGTCATAAGGTCATTCGACATCGGGCGGGCCATACAGGTGTTTGCCTCGCCGCGCGGCCCGGAACGTGGCGGGTGTATCTTGAGCCTGTCCGGGATCGCCCTGCGAAGCCAGCCACCGGTCCAACTCAGCGGCCAACGACCGTTTCCGCTCAATCTGGCTCGGATCCTGCGCCAGATTCGTCAATTCGAACGGGTCTTCGGCAGTGTAATACAGTTGTTCGGCCGGGCGATGCGTGTACCGCCGGACCAGATTATAGATCTGCGGGTTATTCCACGCGCCCCACACCCAGGTCGCCCAATACGGGTTGTTCAAGGACCCATCCCCATCACTCCCCATCAGGTGTTTTTCGATGTAGATCTCGTCGGGCGTGAGATTTCGAATGTATCGATAACGGCCATCGGAGATGCTGCGAATGGGGTAGGGAGGTCCTTCGGGATAGTTGTTATGCACGGCGTAGACAAACTGGCGGTGTTGCGATTTCTTCCCCGTCAACACGGCAAGGAAACTGGTTCCGTCGCAGGAGTGTGTGACCGAATCGCCACCGGCCACTTCCAGTAACGTGGGCAAAACATCGGCATACTGCACCAGCGCGTCGGTTCGCACTCCTTGCGGAATTTTTCCAGGCCAGCGGCTAATCAACGCGCTGTGGAGCCCTGTGTCCCAGTTGGTCCATTTGCAGCCGGGGAACTGGGCACCCTGCTCAGACGAGAACATGACCAGAGTATTGTCGGCGACTCCCGACTGCTGCAGGACCTCGAGGATTTCACCGACCTGTCCGTCCATGTAGGTAATCTCGGCCAGATAGCGCGAGAAATCGTCCCGCGTGCGGGGTGTGTCGGCGATATGAGGAGGCAGTTTGATCTCGGCAGGCGGGTACGCTGAGGCGTCCCCCATGACCCATGGGACGTGCGGCTCGACAAGTGCCACAACCAGACAGAACGGATTTGAACTGTCTCGCGAGATGAACTCGCGGATGAGCCGGACGTCGTGCGGGCGCGTCGGATTTCGAACGCAATTCGACTCGAAGCCGCCGACCATCTCGAATGGATAAGCCTCTTCAGGAGCGACATGGACTTTTCCCGCTAACCCCACCCGATAACCGAGTGGCCTGAGGTAGTGCGGCATGCTCTTGGTCGACGGCCGGCTGGCGGAGTGATTCCAGGCACAACCGTTGCGCATGGGATACTGTCCACTATACAACTCGGCACGGCAAGGCTGGCACATGGCCTCGCCCAGGTAGGCCCGATTGAACGTCATCCCCTCACTCGCAAATTGCTCCAGGTTGGGCGTATTCGCGTTCTGACCACCGTAGAGGGGCAGGTCATTGTGGGTGCAATCATCGGCCATGATGATCAAGATGTTAGGCTGATCTGCCGTGACAGAGAACGTCAGGATGTGGCTGGCCAGCACGAACGTGATGGCCTGAGCAATCGACTTGTTCATGGATGGAATCCCCTTGGCAGATCGCGATGATGATCGGCGGCGTCAACAGACCGCGGGCGTGTGGATATCGCACCCGGTGTGTCCCGGTCCAGCAATTGGATTGGACCGCAGCGTCGGCTCTCTGGCAAGTCGGCGCCCCACAATGAAACTCCTAACGGGGGGTCTGTTTCGCAAATTGTGGTCGCACTGAGCGATCGGTCGCCAGGTGCCTATAATCGTAGTATTTAGCTCTGTCTCAGACCGCAAACAGCGTCCGACTATCGCAAACTCCAATCGAATTAGGCGACAAGATGTGGGATTTCATCGTCAGACTATTCGACACGACTGGCTTCCCCGTTCGCTGGAATTGTGGACCGGCTTGGGCCGAAACCCCCTGGCTCGGCTGGTTGCACATCGGCAGCGACATCGCGACTTTTCTGGCCTACTACGCCGTACCGTGCGTGGTGGTCTATTACGTGCTGCGCAAGCGGAATCTGAAGTTTCCAAAGATTTTCTATGTATTCCTGGGTCTGGTTTTCTTTTCCTGCGGCACGGTGCACCTGATTGAGGCCATCATTTTCTATTGGCCCGTGTACCGTCTATCGGGCCTGACCAAGCTGATTACGGCAGTCGTATCGTGTGGCGGCGTGCTGGTGTTGGTGAGAATCCTGCCCAACGCGTTGGAATTGAAAAGCGGTGAGGCCTATAACCGCGAAGTCGCGCAGCGTCGGAAAGCGGAAGCGTCGCTGGAATTTGAACGCAGTCTGCTTCATACGTTGATGAATCACTTGCCGGATGCCATTTATTTCAAAGACCGTGATGGCCGCTTCTTGCGTATCAGCAGTGCTCTGGCCGACAAATTCGGATTGCCCGACCCCAAGGCAGCCGTTGGCAAGAGTGACGCAGATTTCTTCACTGCGGAACATGCGCAACAGGCGCTGCGCGACGAACAGAAGATCATCGAATCGGGACAGCCGCTGGTAGGGATCGTCGAGAAAGAGACATGGCCAAACGGTAAAGACACGTGGGTCTCGACCACCAAGGCGGCTCTCCGTTCAAAGCAGGACCAGTTGATCGGCACGTTCGGGATTTCGCACGACATCACCAAGATCAAACAGGCCGAGAAGAAGCTGGCCCAGTTGGCTGCCAAGCTGGCCTTACCTCGCCAGCTTCCCGGTCCTGATCCACGACCTGTGCGTCTCTCGCAGTTTTCGCTGAGTGACATGATTTCCTGTGGCGCCGACATTCGCGCGCTGAGTGCACGCCACGACAGCCGGGAAAACTACGCAGACGATCTGGTTCGCTACCTCCATCGCCGCATCGTCGACGATGATGGAAACCAAGCCTTCGCGCTCGTACGTCTGTTCCAGACCAGTGTTTTGGCAGACATGGACAAGCCGCTGCAGCGGGTCGCCGAATCGCTTGACCCAGACACACCGCTGGCTCCCGACACCAAATGCCTGATACTCGTAGGAACCGCTGGCGATCTGCCGCGTTGGAATGATCGACAGCAATCGACCCGTCATCAAGCGATACCGCTGCCGAATGCGGAAGCCGTCGAACGGCTCCCCATGATCTCCTCGCTGATCCGGCAGTTGGGGTTGAGCGTCGGCGGTGTCTTGGATGGGAATCACGACGCGCTGATTGACGGGGTCGGGGCCAAGGTATTTCACGTCGCTGACGCCCTCGGTTCAGCTTTCATCCCCGGGCAGGAGGATTTTGTGATCCCGCACGGTATTCGATCCGTCGTGGGATTCGGAGACTTGTTGCCGAGTGGGCAGCTCTTCACAGTCATCTGCTTCTCCAAAACGGCCATTACCGAGGAGACGGCCGTGCTGTTTTCCTATCTTTCGTTGAGCGCCAAACTGGCACTTCTTGCTTACGAACAATACGACTCGCGAGTCGAATCTCAGATCGTGGCCGTCGATCGCCTGTTGGGCAACTACGAGGAGGTCGTATGCAGCCAGGAGAAAAAACTCAGCGAGACAATGAACGACCTGCGCGCTGCGCGTGACTTAGCCGAAGCCGCCAATCGTTCCAAGAGCGATTTTCTGGCAAACATGAGCCACGAGATACGGACACCGATGAACGCGATCATCGGAATGACCGAACTGGTGCTCAATACGCAATTGACGCCGACCCAACGCGACTATCTGGCGACCGTCTTGGAATCGGGCGAATCACTGCTGTCGATCATCAATGAGATTCTCGATTTCTCGAAGATCGAGGCTGGCAAGATTGAACTGGACTACGTGCCGTTTAACCTGCGCGAGGAGTTGGGCGATACGATGAAGTCCCTGGCACTGCGGGCCCATTACAAACAGATTGAACTCGCCTGGCACGTCGCTCTCGATGTCCCTGACGGCTTGCTCGGCGATCCCAGCCGACTGCGGCAGATCCTGGTCAATCTGACGGGCAATGCCATCAAGTTCACGCAAGTGGGCGAGGTCGTGCTCGAAGTCAGCTGCCAGTCGCGCTCCGACGACCGCGTGCTGCTGCATTTCGCCTTGCGCGACACCGGAATCGGAATACCCCGAGACAAACTGGCCGCGATTTTTGACGCCTTCGAACAGGTCGACACTTCCACCACCAGACAGTTCGGCGGAACAGGACTCGGGCTGGCCATTTCATCCACCCTTGTGGAGCTGATGGGTGGGCAAATCAGCGTCGAAAGCGAAGTCGGGGAGGGAAGTAAGTTCCATTTCAGCGCCTGGTTTGGATTGGCCGCAAAAAGCGACACTCCCAGGACGACTCCATCGCGACATGTCCGGGGAATGCACGTGCTGGTCGTGGATGACAACGCCACCAATCGGCGCATCCTGGAAGAGATCCTCGGGAACTGGGCAGTGCAGGTGACGAGTGCGGCGAGCGGGTCCGAAGCACTGGATGTCCTGGCATCGATGCAAGACTCGTCCAATCCCATCTCGCTCGTGCTGACCGACATCCACATGCCCCAGATGGATGGTTTCATGTTGGCCGAGCAGATTCGCAGCCGGCCGGAGTCGGCCGACACGGTGATCATTGCGCTCACGTCAGGAACGCGTGCCAGCGATGCGGCGCGTTGCGGTGAACTGGGCATCGCGGCCCAATTGCTCAAACCTGTCAAGCAATCCGAACTGCTGAATACGATCACCTCAGCTTCGATGCCCGCCATGCAGAAAGTGCCGCGTCCGAGCCCTTCGGCAGTCAACACGATGCAGTCGATCGAACCTCTCAACGTGCTCCTGGCTGAAGATGGTCTCGCCAATCAGAAGCTGGCAGTCGGTCTGCTGAAAGGTTGGGGACACCAAATTAGCGTGGCCAACAATGGACGGGAAGCGGTCGAAATGTACCAGCCGAACTCATTCGATTTGATCCTGATGGACGTGCAGATGCCCGATCTGGATGGCCTGCAAGCAACCAAGATCATCAGGCAGCGTGAAGAGGGGACCGGGCAGCACGTGCCCATCATCGCGCTCACAGCTCATGCTCTCAAAGGAGACCGGGAAAAATGCCTGGCGGCGGGTATGGATGGATATGTGTCGAAACCGGTCCGGAGTCTCGAGTTATTTGAGGCGATCCAGCCGTTCTTCACACCACGGACAACGACCGCGACGGCGGAGATAATCGACGAACAGCCGGACGGCCAGCCGATGAATTGGGATGTGGCGATGGAGACCGTGTCAGGAGATGCCAATTTGCTGCGAGAGGTCGTCGAACAAGCCCTGATCGAATATCCCCAGCTGCTACGGCAGCTGGATGATGCGCTGGCAGCAAGCGACCTGCAGGCCACCGAACGTGCGGCGCACGGACTGAAGGGATCTGTTCGCGTTTTCGCCGCCGCGCCAGTCGAACAGATGGCGGCGGAGATTGAAATGCTCGCGCGCGGCGGCAATCTGGAAGATATCCGGCCCCGGATGCCCAAACTCCAAGCTGCAGTCGATCAATTGCTTCAGGCGCTGCGACAGTTCCAGAACCGGACCGGCGGCGAGCCAAGCTGAACCGAACCCGGATGATTCACCTGAGGTGGGTCAAGCTCGGGCCAGGTGCTGGCGAGTCTTCACAAGCCGAACAAGTGGCGGCGGCATCTTGCCGCCGTGCTGCGGCCGCGTGCCGCAGCCACAAACCCGCAAACCTCGAAATGCGCAAGACTTGAGACTCGTGGGACGCTCACTCCGGCAGCTTTCTTCCGGTCGGAATATGTGCCACAAAACTCTTGAAATGTTGCCATAACGCTTATAATTGCCCGTAGCGCTGCGGTTTGTCACTTTGCCTCATAACCAACGGCTGCCTGACCACGCGACGTTTGGGATCGCGCGGCTACCTCACGACTCTTGCAGCTGTGGATAGCGTGAGGGCGGCTACGCATGCATGGGCAAGCCGGAACGGCTGCCACGATCCGTACGTGAGTATTTGTGTCGGGAGGACCGCATGGACTCCGCAGACCGATCCTCAAACCAGAGATCTGTCAATACGTCGCCGTCGCGTGATCTGCCGGCCGGCAATCGGTCGGACCGCGCCGCGCGAGTTGCAGCGTTGGAGGCGCGAATTCGGGAGCTGAGAGCGCAGGCGAGCGTGAATGCTGGCGCGGAGGGAACCGGCTCTGCATCGGACGAAGCAATTGACACCAAGACACAAGCCAGCAACGCAACTGTCTCGAGCGCTCTTCTCGCCCTGAAGCGGTCTATCCGAAAGCCTGGCCTGGGTCGCGTGCCGAGTGCACCGGTGAATGCCGCGGGCCACCCCTTACGCTCCCAATCGAAGCGTAGCCGGTCCGCGCCGTCGCCAACGGTGCGGAATCACTTCGCGCTGATCCACAAGAAGGGCTGTTCGCTCGAGAAGAAACCGGGACCCACCGCAGCCGACCTTCTCAAGGCGCTTCCGAGTTGGTTAACCAGCGCGGTTGTTCACTGTTTCTTGCTGGTCACCTTCGCGCTTCTCACATGGAACCAGACAGAATTTCTTCCCACGATCGTGATTGCGGGGAGCACGACGGAGCCCATACTGGTACCGGACATCACCACGCCGCCGGAAATAGCTGATCCGAGCAGCGATACGGCGGATCGTACATGGAACGCCGACGAGCTCGTACCCGACCTCATGCAGCCGGGATCGCCACTGGAACTTCCTTCTCCCGATCAGTTGGCCACCATTACCGCCTTTGGCAAGAGCGCTGATCAGCCTGGTGCCGCGGCGAGAATGGCTGGCAGCGACGAAGGCGGCGGTGCTCAGTTCTATGGCATTCAGGCCACGGGGGACCGATTTGTATTTGTCGTGGACAGTTCGACAAGCATGCGTGTGAAATTTGCGGAGGCAAAGCGGGAATTGGAGTATGCGATAAGACGACTTGGCAAGAACCAGCAGTTCTATGTGATCTTCTTCGATCGCGGCGCGAAACGACTCAGGCTTGGGAAATGGAATCGGAAACACACGCGTTACCTGGTCAACAGTCGTCCCGCACCCGATTTGGTGCGCCCGACCACCGAAAACATCGACGCCCTGATACACTGGATGAACTCGATCCAGCTCGAAGCCGACACGAATCCACATCCTGCAGTCGTCTTTGCCCTGAACAAACTCCGCCCAGATGCGATCTTCTTGCTCAGCGATGGCGAATTCTATGATGACGGTGCGACAGAGAGTTTCCTGTTGCGGGAAAACTTTTTGGTCGATTCAGTCGCGGGCCGTCGTCCCAAGACAATCGTGCACTGCGTCGGTTTCTATAGCCGGCAGGGCGAAATCACCCTCCAACGCATTGCCAAGGCCAACGGTGGAACCTATCGTTTTGTGGAACCGCCGTGGGTTACCTCCCGGTGATGGAGAGGTTAGAGAGCTTAGGAATCAGGGAAAAATAACTTCACCTTGTACCCTCGCCCCTGTGGGGAGAGGGTAGGGTGAGGGGGCGGAAGCGGGGATGAGCCTGCCATTTCCCGAGCCTCTGAGAGGGTCCTAAATAGGACCAGGGACGGGACTCATGACACACCGCCAGAACCCGAACACAACCGCCTAATTTCGTGATCTGCGCATGCGCCAGACGGAAGCGGAATCGTTGCTCTGGTATGTCCTGCGGGGTTGACGCTTGTGCGGCCTCCAGTTTCGCTGGAACGATTCGTTTTTGTCAATCAAAGAGACTCCAAGACCATGCCAGAAGGCCACACGATCCACCGGCGAGCCCGAGACGACCAGCGCGTTTTCGCCGGACAGCGCCTGTTGGTCAGCTCGCCGCAGGGACGTTTTGCGAGCGAAGCTCAACTGCTCAGTGGACGTCTGCTGCGACGCGTGGAAGCCCACGGTAAACACCTTTTCTACTTCTGGCAGGGAAACCGCGTATTGCACGTTCACTTGGGCCTGTATGGCCGATTCCGAGATCATGAGTCGCCGCCACCAGAACCTCGAGGCGAAGTCCGCGTGCGGGTGGTGGCAAAGCATAACACGTTTGACCTGAACGGGCCAAATACCTGCGCGTTGCTGACGCCGGCTCAAGTGCACCAGGTCCGACGACGGCTGGGACCTGACCCGTTGCGCGCCGATGCAGATCCCCAGCGGGCTTGGGAGCGTATTCGAAGCAGCCGCGCGCCGATCGGCAGCCTGCTGTTGAACCAGTCCGTGATTGCCGGCGCCGGGAACATTTATCGAGCTGATGTACTGTTCGCCACCGGGATTCACCCTTCCCGCCCAGGCCAATCACTTCAGCAGTCCGAATTCCATGCCGTTTGGTCAACCTTGACTCGTTTCCTTCGATTCGGTGTCAGATACAACCGAATCGTGAATGCCGATCCCCAGCAGGTCGGCAAACCACGCTCGCGAATGCGCCGCGAGGAAGCGCTGCTTGTCTACAAGAAAGCGATCTGTTCGCGCTGTGAAGGCACAATCGAAGCGTGGGAAATGGCCGGCCGGAAGATCTATGCCTGCCCAAGATGCCAGCCGCAATAGGCCATGCGTCAATGACGCCGGTTAACTCGTGGCACGGATGGCGGTTGTCGACTTATCGGGAGGCTTTGATTTTTCCGGCGACACGGACTCCACATCCGTGCCGCCAACAAAAGGACTGTTAGAAATGGCATTGGCATTAAGCGGACGAACATGGCCTGCCCCCAAGCGGTGCTGGAACATGTGGATGACGTGGCACGACTTGCTGTTCGCTCATTGGCCGGTGCCCGTGAACCAACTACGTGCGTTGATCCCGCCCATCCTCGAGGTAGACACCTTCCAAGGGCAGGCCTGGGTCGGCGTCGTTCCATTCGGGATGAGCAACGTGCGTCCCCGCCTGCTCCCGGCAGTGCGAGGATTGTCGCGTTTTCCCGAACTGAATGTGCGCTCCTACGTCACGGTGCAAGGCAAGCCGGGGGTCTGGTTCTTCAGTCTCGACGCGGCAAATCTGCTCGCCGTGCACCTGGCTCGCAGGTTTTTTTATCTTCCATACCTGCATGCAAAGATGTCTCTCCAGTGCCATGGGGAGGTCGTCCAGTACTCCAGTCTCAGAACTCATCGTGGGGCTGCTCCCGCCCAGTTCCGAGGCAGCTACAAAGCGGTCGGACCAGCTTATCGCACAACCGACGGAAGCTTGGATCATTGGTTGACATCTCGCTATTGCCTCTACGCCGCGGACCGCCGAGGAGACGTCTGGCGGGGGGAGATTGACCATGAGCCCTGGTCCCTGCAACCCGCCACAGCGGAAATCGAGCAGAATTCGATGGTGGAGCCGCTGGGCATGACAATGCTCGAAAGTGATCCGATTCTGCACTATGTGAAGCGGCTGGATGTCGTCGCCTGGACCCTGGAAAGGGCTCGGCAGTAGAAGAGCCACTTCGACGCGGAAACGCGAAACGCCCCCATGAGTCGAGTTCATCGCCTGATGTCTTGGCCGGCGAATTGGCGAACTGTGTTCCGCTCGCTCCTTCATCGGATCACTTTTTTTCGCTGCCTGTCGCAAACGCGTCGCCTTCTGCCATGGATGGGGCAGAGATGAGTCGAAACGACTCTTAACCCTTTCAGAACACAAGGAGTGAAAAAATGGCAGCGACGATTCGAAGCACAATGTTCCTGGCCCTGACCGCCGCGATGGTTCTGCTGGGCAGCACACAAGCCCGGGCGCAGAACAAGACCCGACTCGTCCCACCCATCGGAGGTGGAGAAGCAATTCCCCGTCTCGGATTCGACAGTTACTTCGACGGCTGCGGTGAACGTGTCACGGCGGTCCATTACGGCAGCCCCGCGTGGGAACTGGGGATCGAGCCGGGTGACAAGATCCTTGCCGTCAACGGTGTTCGACTCCGCTACGACGGACACTGGTATGAGCTGATGGGGCGGGCCGCGTATGAGGGTCACGCAACCCTGGCGATTCGAGACTGGCGCAGTGGACAGGTCCGATATCGGACGATCGATCTGGGTGGCGGCAATCCAATTACCCCGAAAAGCCGTGTGCAGCAAAATCGTACCGGTGGGATTAGTGTACCGAAAAGCTTCGTGCCGAACGGCAACATTCGACGGTCACTCGAGCGGATCTTCAGATAGGAGCGAACCGATTCCCACGGGTCACTGGCCCCCTCTTGGTCGCAACTGGTCTTCCAACGCCCCGGACCCAACCTGTGCCATCGACGGCGCAGGTTGGGTTCTTTCATGACCACTACTTTCTACCCATGCCACGACCATCCAGCGCCAACTCACCCGTCGGACTGCCGTTGCAATGGGCCGTCCGAGGCGGGACAATCGTGGAGGAGTCAAAACAGGGTAGGGTGAGCGACTACTCGGTTCCCGGCGGCACACTACTTCGACTGTTTGACTTTGACTCCCACCGCCCTGTGCGGTGGGTGAATCTGACTGACAGGCTACCCGAACCGCCCCACAAAGCTCCCTTTCTCACCCACTTCGCCGCCGGAGGCGGCGAAGTGGGTGAGAAAGGGAAGAGGGAGAGGGGCTCGTGGCTGTAGCTGATCAGTCAGATTCACCGTCCAGACGGGCTGGACGGGGTCTTGTTAGCGAAATCAAACAGTCGTGCTACTGACCCGCGAGTCACTACTCCAAACCGGAAGTTTTTTTCAGCACACAGGAGCAACAACATGACGCGAAGACTCACAATGAGCGCTTGTCTGCTCGCCTGGGCAATCACGTCCAGCGCGACGGCGTCCGAGTGGCTGGATCTGTTTGATGGCAAGACCCTGGAGGGTTGGGAAGTACACAGCGGTACGGCCACATACAAAGTGGAGGACGGCACCATTGTCGGAACAGCGGTGCTCGGCAGCCCCAACACGTTTCTCTGCACCAAGGAGGAATTTGGGGATTTCATTCTCGAGTTCGACGTGAAGAACGATCCCGAACTGAACTCCGGTGTTCAGTTCCGCAGTCTCATCGCTTCGAAAGAAAAGGCTTTCGAGGTCACCAATGGCCAGGGCAAAATGGTTGAACGAAAGATCCCGGCTGATCGCGTGCATGGATATCAAGTCGAGATCTCCAACGAGGCTCAGGGCCAGGCTGGAAACGTTTACGACGAGGCGCGACGCGGTGTGATGCTCGATGATTTCTCAGACAAACCTGACTCGCGCGGGGCCTACAAGGACAATACCTGGAATCGATACCTGGTTGTCTGCAAAGGGAATTCAATCCGCACTTGGATCAATGGTGTACCGTGCGCAGAATTCACCGACGACGTGACCGCCCGCGGGATTATTGGACTGCAGGTACACGCCGTCGGGCAGAACGATTTCAAGCCCTACCAGGTGCGCCTGCGCAACATTCGGCTTCTGAAGCTGGACTGAACGGCGCGGCACATTGCAGGTCATCACTCGAACAGGTTTCCTGGAGAATTGGTCCTCCACGTCAGCATCTCGCGGAAGAGCCGCACCGAGTTGGTGGGAAGTCATCAGCCAGTGCAAACGGTCCTCGCCGAGAGACTCAAGCCAGAGCAGCGAGAAGGCTCGTAAACGAGCCTTCCTCTGTTGAGTTGGTTGCCGCTTCTGCCCCGGCATGAATGCCCGGGGCTAATACTGTCGCGATTCGATGGCTCGCACGTTTCTGGGCCTGGCGGTACACTAAGTGAATGGCTCGTTCTAGCGATAACCACTCTTCTCGCGACATCTACTCTTCCACCTCCGCCAGCTTACTGTGCGCGTCCAGGCGAATGACTCGGACGCCTGGAGGCGATTGGTGAAACTCTATGGACCCGTGGTTTATCGTTGGGTGCGCGATATGGGTCTGCAGCCGAGCGATGCAGCGGATGTCGCGCAGGAGGTCTTCGGGGCATTGACCACGCATATTGCACGGTTTTCACACGAGCGGCCGAGGGACACCTTTCGCGGATGGCTGTGGACGATCACCCGTAACCGCGTGCGCGACCACTATCGTGCTCAGCAAGATCAGGCCCGTGCGACGGGCGGCACGGCGGCTCACGAATGTCTGGAACAACTGGCCGACAACCCTCCCGATCCTCACAGCGAGAGTGGAGCGTTGGAGTTGGGCAGTGTGCGCCGCCGTGTGCTGCGCTTGGTCTGCCAGGAATTCGACACCCGCACCTGGAAGGCCTTCTGGCGGACGGCCGTCGAGGGGGATCGCCCCGCCGACGTGGCCGCCGATTTGGGAGTCAGTGCGTGGGCCGTTTATAAGGCCCGCTCACGCGTGCTCCAGCGTCTCCGAACAGAACTGGAATTGCCGGTTCGTTGGCCGTCGCACTCAATTTGGAGGCCCAGCACATCTCCGGCTTCGTCCCACGACTGCAGGAAGCGCTGAAGTCGAATGACGAAGCAACTGTTTTCAATTCGGCTATCGTGTTAAGCCGCTATGCGCCAGACACCGAGGGCTTGGCCAATGCTCTGGTGCGATTCGCGAGCGATCCCTGGCGACAATTGCAGGCCTTGGAGGCCATCGGCCGTTTGGGCACCGCTGCCGAATCAATTGTTCCCCAACTGGCGGAAGTCCTGAAAAAGCAAGTCACCATGAGTGGAATCGGGGGAGTGGGTGGCAGCATGCCAGGCATGATGGGCGGTGGAATGGGCGGCTTTCCGAGCATGGGCAGCAGTGGACCGGGAATGGGCACGAGTGCCGGGAGTTACGGCATGGGTTACGGCAATCCGTCTGCTATTCCGCTGATCCTGTTGACCCTGGACGCCCTCGGTCCATCGGCCGCCGAAGCACTGCCGATACTCCGTCAATTTGCGGAACAGGAAGGTCCGTATCAAGACACGGCGCGGCAGATGCTTGAAATGCTGGAGAGCCAGAAGGACCTTCCTCCCGGCGTCGAAATGCCACCACGCTCGATGCAGGAATCGCTCGATCCGTACGGCGGGCCCGGAGAGGGTGAAGATCCGTTTCGTTGATGCGTCGCAAGAGATCGTAACCGTTCACGGCATCAGCAAACGTGTTTTCGTAATCTTCATCTTCTTCCGTGTCGGGCTGCCCTACGTGTCTCACACGTCCCAACTTGGTGCGTTGGATCGAATCCATCCGACGAGCGTCGAGACGATTTCAAGGAGCAGTCTTTTTCCTTTCGTCCCCGCCCGAACCTCCTCACCAACTAACGCGGATTAGGACTATGATTAATTGGACAGCGCCACTTTGAGTATGTCGGGAACTGCAAGTCTTTGATTCAAATTGCTTTACCGCCACCGGGCTTGCCCCGGTGGAAACGCGTTTGAGAACTAAGAACGGCCTCGCGCAGTCGAGTGTTTCTTCCCTGCCCGCCCCCGCCGCCTCCGGCGGCGGGGGCGGGCAGGGAAGACGGGATAATGAGCGGCCGTGTAGTCGTCAAACAAGGAACCACCGGGACAAGCCCGGTGGCGAAAATTCGTTACTTCAAAATAAGTTACGGTAATTCACGGGCACGAAGTGGCGCTGTCCTTTTAAGGAACCGGGGAAGAATGACTTCGCATCTTTCGTCCATGGGTGGCACCTCATTCGCGATCCCCTGGCAGGACCCTTTCCTCACGACCATGCCCGTCCTCCTGAATCCAACACATCAGGCCATAGCTCGCTCGGTCAAGATGCAGTAGATTCACCAGAGGGGGACTTGGCGGTCTTCATGACGCCGCTCGTCGAATCGGTTACACCTGACCCGGAGCCTGGCATGCTTGTTACGCGTCACGCCATTTCACCACACACGTCAGTCCGTTGGACGGTTTGCCGCTGGTGTCTCGCCTGCTTGTTGCTTCTCGCGGCTCTGGGCTCCTCGTTGAGGGTACTGGCGCAAGAGGAACTGCCGGCAGGCGAGCGAACGGATGGGACGCGCGTTTGACGAGTTTTTCCTGCCCCGCACCATGCGTGTGGACTATTACTTCAGCGGCAACGCGACCGTGGAGCACGTGGCGTTGGATCGCATTGTGGCGGATGGCCCGTGGGCGGGGAGCCGCAAGCAGCTGATCGACACCCTCGACCGCGGACTCTACCAATTTGAGGTTCACGATGCGGTGAGCGATCGCCTGCTATATTCGCGCGGGTTCTGCTCGGTGTTTGGCGAATGGCAGACAACGGCCTCCGCCAGGCAGAAATGGGGCACGTTCCACCACTCGCTGAGGCTTCCCTGGCCACGCCAGCCAGTAAACGTCATCCTGAAGCGACGCGGCAACGGAAACTGGCGGGAAATCTGGTGTCAGGACATCGATCCCACCTCCCGTTTCGTAGTGCAGGCTGAAACACCACGCCACGATGAAGTCTGGAGCGTCTTTACGCATGGTGAACCGCAGGACAAGGTTGACATCGTGTTTCTCGGCGACGGTTACACGCCGGATGAGATGAAGTCGTTTCACTCGGCCGTCAGATATCTGACCGACCAGTTATTCTCTGTCGAGCCATTCAAGAGCCGGCGAGAGGACTTCAATGTGCGGGCGATCGACATCCCGGCGTCCGAAAGCGGCGTGTCGCGACCTCGAGCGGGTATCTCTCGCCGCTCACCACTCTCCTGT
Source organism: uncultured Planctomycetota bacterium (assembly GCA_963700575.1). Taxonomy (GTDB): domain Bacteria; phylum Planctomycetota; class Planctomycetia; order Pirellulales; family Pirellulaceae; genus JAJRVM01. Next base: position 447,017 of record CAVOYC010000032.1, read on the forward strand.
GAGTACAACACGTTTGATTTGCCGCGGTATGTTCTGACATTCAACAACCGCGCCTGGCGTAACGTGGCGGCTCAGGTGCCGTACGACTACGTAATCATTCTGCTCAACGAGCGTGCGTATGGCGGCGGGGGTATTTACAATGACCAGGCTATCGTGGTGGCCGATCACGCTTTCTCCACCTATATCTTGATTCATGAGTTCGGACATCACCTGGCCGGTCTGGGAGACGAATACTACATATCAAATGTGGCTTACGAAACAGGCAGCCAGATCAAGCGCGAACCCTGGGAACCCAACATCACAGCATTGATGGATCCGGCGCGGCTGAAATGGAAAGACCTGGTCGAATCGGAGGTTCCCTTGCCAACACCCTGGGACAAGGCTGCCTACGAAACTGCGTTTAAGGCTCAACAAGCGGCCAATCACGACGAGAAGACAGCGGGTGCGACGCTGAGCAAAACGAAGCAGGTGAGTCGGAGTCAGCGAGAACAAATGCGTCGTCTGCTCAAACAGAACCTCTATTTTGGCAAAGTCGGAGCGTTTGAAGGCGCCGGTTACGAGTCACATGGACTGTATCGCCCCTGCGTCGATTGCGTGATGTTTAGCCGCAACGACATTCAATACTGTCCTGTTTGCCGCCGCGCCATTGAACAAGTAATCGATCTGCATATTCATTAATCACAGAACAATTGATGGTCTGAGGTGGAACAAACCATTGACTCCGAATAGCAGTTTCCCAACCAGCGTGAGAGAGGTGTACGGGTGATGATCTTGATGGCACAGCAGGTGGACGCGGCCCGCCTCGGTGGCTTTTTGGTGGGCATGCTCTGCACGCTCAGCGTGATCCTGGTGGTCGGCACTTTGGTTGGTGGTCTTCTGCTGATGTTCGCCTGCGGGCTGTACAACAAATTCGCTGGCGGTCGCAAGTCCCGTGACGCCGTTCCAGAACCCACGATCGGCAAGGCCATGGGGATCGTGCTTGTCGCCGCGCTGGCAAACATGGCAGTGGGGTTCGTGATCGCGCTCGTGGTCGTTGGCGGGGCTGCGGCGACGGGCAGGAACCCCAACTCGGCCGCCGTCTTGGTTCAACTCCTGTCCGCTCCCGTCGGTATCCTCGCTCTGACGGCCATGATCGCCGCGATGTTGCCGACGAGTTTGGGCCGTGCTGCCCTGGTGGCGTTGCTTCATGCTGCGATCGGCGTTCTAATCGTGGCGACCATTGGCATCCTGGTGTTAGTTTCGATCATGACATCGGGCACGGGCCCCGCAGTGTGAGCTGTTTGCAGGTCAACTGCCGCCGCATCGATCCCGTAGCATCATCACTCCCATCGCGCGGCATATCCGTCACGGTTTGACTATTCCGCGCAAAATCGCCATATTTCTACCAGGGTCGATTGTCCAGCATTTCAGGATTCCTGGCCGTGCAACCGAATGCAGGAGGGACGACCGGACTGCCCGGGGGGTTTTGTTCGCAACAGATGCTGCATCAGTCATGCTTCCTGAGGCCCATTTCCTTTGTGTAACCCAGACGTCTGGAGGCTGCCGTGTTGGTTGACTTGGAGAAGTCGGTACAAGAACATCGAGACGTTATTTACCTTCTTCTGCGTGAATACCGGCAGCTGCAAACACGATTCCTGTTGCACACCGATCTGGTGGAACGGCTGGAACAATTCTGTTCCGAAGAACCGGGATCCGTACTTCGAGATACGTCCCTGTATCGACTAATCTACGCCGCCCAAGAGGCATTCTTTCGCGATTCCGCCATGTACCTTGACGCGCGCTGGAAGGTGGCACAACGGGACTTCTGGCAGATTCATTGTGAAGACATGATGATCCGCAAGATCAGCGTGGCGGAATTTCTTCGGGCCAAAGAACGTATTGTGGATCCGATGCTCAACGGTGTTCCCCGACTGGACGTTGACCTCAAACCATTTGAACGTGGATTTCCACGTCTCAAGGACACCAGGTCGATTGGGCACGGCGTGGAGTATCTGAACCGCCACCTGTCGAACCGGTTGTTTCAGGATCTGGACAACGGAGGTCAGAAGCTGTTCGACTTCCTTCGACTGCACCGCGTTCAGGGCAGTCCGCTGATGCTCAACAGTTCGATCGCCAATCTGGAATCGTTGCGTGGAGCGTTGCAGCAGGCCGACGAATTTCTGGCCCGCCGGGAACCTGAAAGCGAGTGGCGTGAGATCGCAGCCGAAATGGCGCACCTCGGGTTCGAGCCTGGCTGGGGCAAAACAGCTGCCCGCGCGCGGGAAACGATGGGGTTCTTATCGGACATCCTGGAAGCTCCCAGTCCGGTCAGTCTGACCCGTTTTCTCGGCCGCATCCCGATGGTCTTCAACATTGCCATTATCTCGCCGCATGGCTATTTCGCCCAATCAGGCGTGCTGGGCAAGCCAGATACTGGTGGGCAGGTGGTCTACATTCTCGACCAGGTACGGGCCCTGGAGCGGGAGATCTATGAGTTTATTGATTTGCAGGGGCTCGACGTTGAACCGCGGATCCTGGTTGTCACGCGTCTGATCCCGGAGGCGGAGGGAACGACTTGCTCGGAGCGGCTGGAGCCGATTACCGGCACGCGGAACGCCCGCATTCTGCGCATTCCGTTCCGCACACAGACCGGCGAGACCGTTCCGCACTGGATTTCCCGCTTCCACGTCTGGCCGTATCTGGAGCGGTTTGCCGATGATGCGGCCCGCGAGATCGTGGTCGAGTCGGGACAGCGTCCCGATTTCATTATCGGCAACTACTCCGATGGCAATCTGGTAGCATCCATACTCTCTCACGTCATGGGGGTAACTCAGTGCAACATCGCTCACGCTTTGGAAAAAACGAAGTACCTCTATTCCGATTTGTACTGGAAACAACATGAAGAGGAACATCACTTCGCGTGCCAATACACGGCTGACCTGATCTCGATGAACACTGCCGACTTCATCATCACCAGTACCTATCAGGAGATTGCCGGAACAGCGGACGCCATAGGCCAATACGAGAGTTATCAGGCATACACGCTGCCGGATCTTTACCGTGTCGTCTATGGCATCGATGTGTTTGACCCCAAGTTCAATATCGTGTCACCGGGCGCCGATCCCAGCGTGTTTTTTCCGTACAGCAAAACGGACCACCGGCAGCAGCAGCTGCGCAGTATCGTGGAAGAAATGATTTTTGGCGAGCCATCCGAACTGGCGCGTGGCGTGCTTGCCGACAAGCGAAAGCCCTTGCTGTTCGCCATGTCGCGGTTGGACTACATCAAAAATCCGGCCGGCCTAATTCAATGGTACAGCCAGAATGAAGCGCTGCGCGATGAGGCGAACTTGTTAATCGTTGGCGGACATCTGGACCCAAACTCGTCCGACGATACCGAGGAAGCTGAGCAGATTCGCCAAATGCATAGTCTGCTTGACGAAGGCCAACTTGATTCCCACGTGCGTTGGCTTCACATGCAAACCGACAAACAGATCGTGGGCGAACTATATCGGTTTGTGGCGGACACCCGAGGTGCTTTCGTTCAACCTGCTCTCTTTGAAGCATTCGGCCTGACCGTCGTGGAGGCCATGAGTTCTGGTCTGCCCACTTTTGCCACACGTTACGGTGGTCCGCTCGAGACCATTGTGGATGGCGTTTCCGGATTCCACATCGACCCCAACCACGGAGATGCCGCCGCCGAAAAGATGCTGGCCTTTTTCCGCCGTTGCCGTGAAGACGCCGACTACTGGAAGCAGATCTCGGACGGAGGGTTGCAGCGAATCGCCAGCCACTACACCTGGCATCTCTACGCGAATCGCCTCATGAAACTCGCCCGAATCTACGGGTTCTGGAAGTATATCTCCAACATCGAACGCGAAGAGACACGTCGCTATCTCGAGATGTTCTACTTCCTGATGTACCGTCCACTGGCGGAAAAAATCGCGGAGAAGTGAGAGCCTGAACACGCCACTTCTGGAAAAGCCATCTTCACGGATCCGGTTTCCAGAAGGCCATCAAGATCTTCGACAGAATCTGTTCGCCGTATTCGTTGGCATGGACCCGGTCGCGATAGAACCGGTGCGGATGCACTTGCGAGCCGCGGATGTATTCGGCCCAGGGTGTCGTCATGTCCAGATAAGCACAGTCTTCTTCGGCAGCCAGTTTCTGTAACGCTGAGCCATACTCACCCGTACCCGAATGACGAGCCTTGGCCAGTTCTTCGGGAACCCGCGGATCTGCTGTACCGAAGGTGCCAGTGGCGAGCAGAATCTCTATGTCAGGCAGTGCGGAACGCAGCTGACGAATCACTTCCAGGATACTCTCGATGTCTTGCTGGCTGATTCCGCCAATCAGTACCAGATCAGGCCGAAGTGGCAGAACATGTTTGGCAATGCGATTCTCTTGCTTGTAGTGTTGGCAACCTCCGCCTCCCCGCACATACACCGTGGCGCGGATATCGGCCTTGGGATAAGCCTGGCTCAGTTTCGCAACCCAGGCCGAACGCATCGTGTCATTCACAATGCTGTCGCCCATGGCCAACAGGCGAAGCTCGCCACCATCATTGAGAATGCGGCGCGTGCGCTGCAGATGCTTCCAATCATGTGCGGGCGGTGTAAAACGACTCCCAGGCATCTCGGATTGGATTTTGGCAATCTGTTCCAGCGACCGCTCAGGCGTGCCAAACAGGTAGTAACCCTCTTCGGGCGTCGATCGAATCTGCGAGGGGCGATCGGGCGGAAACCTGGCCGGCAAAGCTCCTTTCTCTGGAAAAGTAACCGGCGAGTTGACCATCATGTCGGCCCAGGTTTCCGTCACGGTCAGCACGAGACAAGCTGAAATGATTAGTCTCGCAAAAGTCGATGGAACCATTGGCTCCCTCCTGGTTGGTCAAGCCAGTTGACTCCGAGCGGAGCCAGTCAGCTGTATGGTAGGCAAATCATGATCATTTCTGACGCCTGGCGACAAAATGCCGGTACAATTCTCCCACGTTTGCCACGCGCAGCTCCAGGTAACCGCAACGCCCGCAGACGTCGGCGACGACTTCACCGTAGCAGGCATCCTTGAAGATTAAAGCCGCAGGGTTTCCATAGACAACCACCTTGGCCCCACCATCGGACCCCTGTCCCTGGTCCATCAAGCAAAGGCCGCGCATGATGATCGAGGCCCCACACTTCGCGCACTTCCCAGGCGTTTCAATCGGATCGCGATCTTCGACATCAGCGGCCCCGTTTACCTCCAGCGACTCTTCCGCGTCGGAACTCTCACTCACGAATTGCGCCTCGATCATGCCATCTCTGTTCGCCCCACATTTCCAGCACAGATCGAACGTCCCAGGGACATCTTCCAAACACCGACCGCATCGCCATGGCCTTCCCTCGCCCGTCGCAAACTCACTGTCCCTGCTTTGATCCGCTGAGACCGGCATTACCACGGGAGGCTTACCCTCGACTCTTGTTTCGTCACTTTCCGCGGCATTGGCTCGAAGGACCCGTGGGGAAGCATCCGGCACACCACCAGTCAACTCCGGCACATCCATCACTTCTGCCGAGGCAGAGTTCTTGTCCAGGAAAATCTCCTCCATGATGGCACCACATTGGCGACATATCTTGCTGCCGTCGGTGGAACTCTTCGAGCATTTCGGGCATCGCCACATCAGATAACCCTTGCCAAAAGTGCTGTGGAGCATGCGTGATCCGCACTACCGGATGGACAGATCAACTTGAGCTGGTTGAAACCGCTGCCTGGAGGTTAGATTATCGCATTACTTGCCAAGGCACCAGATATTTCTCGGCGTGACGTCGGTTCTTAATCGTAATCTTAATCGTAGGATTAGGATCAAGACCAGCGTTTACCAGACCCATGAATGGTAATTGCAATTGTGCTAAAATGTTGCAGCGATTCCACCTGCCACTCCTTTCCTTCTTGGGGGACCCGCCATGACAACACGCCCTGCCAGTCCGTTCACAATCGTCGCGGCCGTTTTGCTGCTCGCGTCCACCGCCCCGGCCCAGGCACCCGATGCGATGCGAGTCGCTGAAATTGCCACGTATGTCGGGGCTGATACTTACGGTGCCACCCCGGGCATCGAGCACCGCGATTTCTGGCGGCGGGTTGGCCAAAGCAGATTATATCGCTCGGAAATTCGCAGCGCCGAACAAATTACTGAACAACCGTTTACTTCACTGCCAGACGAACTGTATCTCGAATACTCCAAGGTCGGCAATCGAAGTCGCTACGAAAAGGTCTTTTTCGCCAAACTGGATGCCTTCCGCTCACTCGTTGTGGCCGAGTGCATTGAAGACAGGGGACGATTCATCGAAGCGATCCAGCAGGCCATAAGCTCCTATGCGGCCGAAAAAACGTGGGTCTTGCCGGCTCACGATTCCGGCAACGAGAATTTTGAGGGTCGGCAAATCACGATTGACTTGTTCGCCTCGGAAGTCGCCTGCGAATTGGCTAACGCCGACCACATACTGGGAACTCGCCTCAGCGACGCAGCACGATCGCTGGTGAGGGCGGAGATCAAGCGGCGCATTCTTGACCCGTACACTCGCATGGTGACCACAGGCAAACCTGGCATGTGGTGGTTGACCGGGACCAACAACTGGAACGCCGTCTGCCTGGCAAACGTCACCGGCACGGCACTGGCCTTGCTCGAGCAACCACGGGACAAGGCGTTTTACATCGCGACCGCCGAGAAGTATATAGGGTATTTTCTCACAGGTTTCACCGACGACGGATACTGCAGCGAAGGCATCGGCTACTGGAACTACGGTTACGGCTGTTTCGTGCGGCTGGGTCATATGTTGGATGGCGTGACCGCTGGGAAAGTCAACTTGTTCGCTCTCGCCAAAGCGAAAAACGCCGGCCTGTTCGCTCGTCGCATGGAGATCACTCCGGGGCAATATCCGGCCTTTGCAGATTGCCCGGTCGGATCGGAGCCCAGTCGCAACATTATGAGCTACGTGACGCGGCGATACCAGCTGCCCCCTACCACGTGGGAGCTGAGCGGCTACTCAGCCGTGCGCTGGCTCGATGAATTTGGCGTCTTCTCATTTGCCTTCCAGCAGCGGACTGGGGAAACACCCGTATTCGAATCCGCCAAACATGATTGGTTCGACGATGCGGGGATTCTTATTTGTCGTGGCGCCCAGACTCCTGCGGGAGTGCCGGTTGGCGTGGCGCTCAAGGGTGGCCACAATGCGGAGCACCACAATCACAACGACGTCGGTTCGTACGTGTACTGCGTAGGAGATGAGATGACACTGGTGGACCCGGGATCTGAAGTCTACACACGTCGCACGTTCAGCGGCCAGCGATATGAGAGCGGCGTGCTCAATTCCCTTGGTCATCCCGTACCACGAGTCGCCGGTAGACTGCAAAGGACGGGGCGGTCCGCGGCCGCAACGGACTTGACGCTCGATGTAACGGACAGCGTGGATACATATGAAATGGACCTCACCTCGGCGTACTCCGTCCCGTCGCTCAAACAGCTGCGACGCACGTTTGTCTTCTCACGCGGCGAGGCTACACTGACGGTGACCGATTCTGTGAAATTCGACGCGCCGCAACAATTTGGCACTGCCATTATCACCTTCGATACCTGGCACAAGCTGGATGAATTCCGGTTGCGTGTGGGCAATGGCAAGACTGCGGTGATTGTCCAGATTGACTCCGCAGGCATGCCCGTCAAGATCGATGCCACGACGATCGACGAAAACGTGCGCGGAGGCAAGAAGCCGACGCGTGTCGGTATCGATCTCGCCGAACCGGTGCGCGAGGCAACCGTGAAACTGACGATCGCGCCGGCTGGCGGAGCGTAGCGTGAGGAGGTGATGAGGTGAGCGGGCTCGTTGACGAGCCTTCGACGCGCAGCAGTACTAGCCCCGGGCATTCATGCCGCACATGGATGCGGCAACCGAGCCAACACAGGGAGGCTCGTTTATGAGCCTTCTCGCTGCTGTGGCTTGAGCCTCTCGACGAGGACCGTTCGCACTCGATGAGGACTTCCCACCAACTCGGTGCGACACTTCCGCCAGCTGCCGACGTGGATGGCAAATCTACGGGAAACCGGTTCGGGTGATGACTTGCAAGACATATGTCGCGCCGTGCGCGGCCGAGCCCTTTCACGGATCGGTAATGTTCGGCGCCCAGGTACCGGGCATCAGAGCCGGAATTTCGCCCGAGGCGGGAAGTGTCGCGGCTGCTGCCCCCCGCAATTGTCTCGACAGCGTCTCAACTTGCTGGGCATGAGAAGGATCATCGGCCAGATTCGTCAGTTCCCGAGGATCGTTTTGATGATCATACAGTTCCCGTCCCTGCCGGGCCTGATCCCATTCGGTATAGCGCCAGCGAGGCGTGCGGAGCGTGAACCCGAAGGTTTGATTCCTGCGACCGCCGCGGGTAACCTGGCTCAACGCCCAGCCGCGCCCTGCTTGAGTCGGATCGGCCAGAATCGGCACCAGACTCTGCCCCTGCAGATTCTCGGGGGCTCTGACGCCGCAAAGCTCGCTGAGTGTCGGAAACAGATCCACCAGCCCGACCGGTGTTCTGGCCACCGCTCCTGGCTTGGCCTTGCCCGGAGCCGCAATGATCAACGGAACGCGGGCACTCTCCTCAAATAGACTCATCTTCTGCCACAACCCGTGTTCGCCCAGATGATATCCGTGATCGCTGGTGAACACGACGACTGTGTTGTCTGCCAGGCCCAATCGATCCAGCGCATTGACGACGCGTCCGACCTGCGCATCCATGAACGTAATGCTCGCAAAATATGCCTGAATCGCCTCCCTGCGCAACGGGTCCGTCAGGTCTTCGTGTTCCTTCTTATGGCTCCCCAGGGCCGGAGCGGGCAGGTCTTTTTGGTCTTCTGCCACGCCTTGTACCAACGGCATTTGCTGCTGGGGATACCCCGCAAAGTACTCTTTAGGCGCCACGTAAGGTGTATGTGGACGATAGAAGCCAACAGCCAGGAAGAAGGGGCGGCTGCGGTCCCGCGCACAACGTTCCAGCACCCATTCGGCGTCACTGGCCAACATCCCGTCGGTGTGCAACAGATCGCCCCGTTGCGAGGCGTACCAGCTAAGCGTTCCGCCAAAGTTACCCGGCCGCAAGGAGAAGATGTCACCCTCCTCCAACAGCCGATCGCAACCGGCCGGATTCAACTCGAGTTCCCAGGACGCCGGGTCGTCGTGACCGTTAGTTCCGATCGATTTGGGCACATTGTAGTGGTACAGTTTGCCGATGCGTGCGGCGAAATAACCCTGCAGCCGAAACGCATGTGGCAGACTCAGCTGTTGCGGAATGGTTTGCCGGAAAATCTGGGCGTTGGCGATGATTCCCGTACTGTTGGGATACAGACCGGTGAGCATCGAGTTGCGGCTTGGACCACACAACGGGAACTGGCAGTAAGCCCGCTCGAATCGCACTCCCCGACTGGCCAGTCGGTCTATGTTCGGTGTCTTGACCAGGGGACTGTCATAGCAACCGATCGAATTGTTCAAATCGTCCGAGATGATAAACAGGACGTTGGGCCGAGTGTCTTCGGCCGACACACGTCCCACACAACTACCCAGCAACAGGGTCGCCGCCACAAGCCCGCACAAAGAATAACAGACTCGAGACAATACAACTCGCAGACAGACCGAATAACACTTCATCACGCTCACCTTGAATCTTGGTTGACGCGCCGAAGGCAACCGATGGATGGGTCGTCGAGCACATGAATTCGGCTAGAAATTTCTCTTGCCCAACCGAAACCCTTTCGCCAGCGTGCAGAGCTTGGCAAACAGGTCGATGACACACGCGGCTTCCACCAGTCCTTGCTGGGACAGACCGAGCTGCCGACCGGCAGCTGAATGAGCATCTACCCAATACGAGCACCCATTCACGGCAGAGACCGCAATCGCAATGAGCTCTTTGGTACGTCTCTCCAGGCAACCATTGAGCATGGTCGTCTTATAGCAATCCCATTTCGCGCTGAGCATGGCGGGTTGGTGGGCTCAGCGCCTTGAAGATATTCGGAATGAACGAGATTCCCATGCTGGCCTTAATCTCGTCGTAGACCTGGCACACAACGGGGTCTGGCGATTGAATCACATACGGTACGTTGACGTCAATCTCTCGATCGATCAGCGACTTGTCGCCGGCCTCCAGTTTCCTCGGTCGGAGGTCGGAATCGATATGCAAGGCGTGGGCAAACGAATCGAATCCTTCGAAGAATCCAGCCACCGCAAGCGCTTCGAGTTCTGCTTTATCATCGACCCCCACGCGATTGATGCGGCGCTGCTGTAATCCAATCACGTATTCATTCGGTTTCGCCACTGCCACGCACAACCCCATCAGTTCCTTGGTCGCGATGTCGATCTCACTCTCCGACATGACTGACTGGTACTGTCGCCAGATCACGGCCAGAAAATCCTCATTGACAGCCAACTTCTTGAAGATAGCCGGCAAGCTCTCACCACCAAAGTGCTGCGTAATCTGATCAACAATTTGTACAGTATCATTCATAACTTTTCTCCTGGCAATCGGAGCTGGTCTCTGGAACGCGCTCTATGCGTCCAGTTCCCAGCCAACACGAATACTCAAGCAACTCTGCTCGGTAATGTGTAGTGCGGTTTTAGTAGTATGGTTTGTGTCCGCCGAACAAGGACCCGCCTGGCACTTCCTTCGATCGATTGATTCCGGTCTCACTCATCCGTCGAGTTGACGCGGCGCAGGGCGCCACGTCGAGACATAGTGCGCCGCTGCGACGACAATTGCCCCCCAGTAGAAACACCTGAATATGCGTAACACGGCGTGCCCGCCGTGACCGATCTCGGCGCCCAGTCACCGCCCGCTTCGCAAGAAACAGGCGAACGGCCAGCCGCCACGACTCGAAACAACTTGCGCCGGCGGAAAGCACATACAACTTCGTCGCGATGATGACCAGGTGCCCTGATGGCACACGTCATCACCAGCGAGGCCAAAGCTCCGTACCGCTTGTCTCTCCTGCCAGGCTTGTCACTGCACAGACGATGGGGATGACTCCCCATCTCGCTGCTGCAGGTCAATTTGTGGAAAAATCCAGGCAGCAACGGAGGTCGTCACTGACTGACATGTCCGACTAACAATGCTACTAACCCCAGGGCGCCGATGCCGCAACCGATCGGCAGATCACCGGCGCGATGTCATGTGGTCGCGTCGGTTCTACCACCGGCTCCGAGCCCAAGGCAGCTCCGCAGAGCGTCATCACAGTCCACAAAGTCACGCACTATTGTCGTGGAGGGATGCACGATGAATCGTTGGCAGGCATTGTTGCAGAATCCGAAGGCGAGTGCAAACATGGGCTTGGCACGAACGGCTGATTTGCGCACGAACGTAAACCCTGATGAGCACAGACTTTTCTTTGCTCGATCGTCCCGCGCCGGAACAAATTGACCGTCCTGTTTTTCGTGATTCTCGGCCGAATCACGACCCGCCTGCGGGTGCCGCGCGACGGGCGGCCCCTGGATCAGATCATCAACTCTCGGCGAGCGCGCTGCCACACCCGTGACAACCTACCACACCTGTGACAAGTTGACACGGACACTCTCGACAACCTGCACTGCAACCGAATCCGTGTGGCGCCCCACCAGTTCATACGCGCTGTCGCGCAACACGTACTGCTCGACAAAATGATCGTCCGGATCGACAATCCAGTACTCCGGCACGGACGCTTTTCGATACAGCTCTTTTTTCAAAATCCGGTCGTTGTTGGCCGAGGACGCGGACACGATCTCCACCACCAGGTCGGGCGTGCCCTTGATTTTGGTGGGAGTCACAATCGTCCTTTTGTGGTGCAGCACAATAATCAGATCCGGCTGGACAATATCTTTGTCCGACAATTGTAGATCAGTGGGCGCGTCAAAAACCACACCTTTGCCCTGCAATTCGATCTGCGAATAGAGCTGAAACTGAATTCTGCGAGATAGTGTCTGGTGATAAGTATTGGGAGCCGGGTTCACAATATGCTCTCCATCGATGACCTCGTGCCTGCGGCCATCTTCCGGAAAGCAGACGTATTCGCGATACCCCAGCTTTCCTTTTAGATCTGTTTGGGATGTCATGGCGATGTTCTTTCGACCTGGGTGGCAAAATCATTGCACGGCTAAACGAGTGAGGCCTTCATTATAGACAACCACGCCCCATTCTGCCAGTTTCGCGGGTGTGGGTCTACTTACCGCGTTTTCGTCGGTACAATGCGCGCACGAAGCGCGAAACTTTTTGAAAGAGAATGGAGGGACACAGGAGCTTCAGTTTGATGGACGCACCTTAAGTGAGACACAAGCAATCCGCCGACCTCGCGTCGGTGGTTTCGGGTTTGACAACGGACTCCCCGCCGACCTCGTGTCGGTGGTTTCGGGTTTGACAACGGACTCCCCGCCGACCTCGCGTCGGTGGTTTCGGGTTTGACAACTACAAGGCGATGCTCCTACAAACTGCGGCCGAGCGAGTACGTTTCCAGCTGGCCGGCACATAGCCGAGGCCGTATCACGCCGCGGCTTGTTTCGGTCTCGGCGGAGCGCCGGTTGAACTCACCCGCTCCGCTCGACCGATCAGTGTTGTAACGGCTCCCGGTAGTTTTCAAACGGGCCTCCCACCGGCACAAGGCCGGTGGCGGGCAGTACCAGCTTGGTGCGCGTTCGTTGGCTGTGGCCGCAGGCCACGTTAAGAGTAAGATTGGGAACAGCGTTCAAGAGGTGGTGAACGGTTACCGATCGTCACTCGGAGTGATCGAGGCACAGTAACTCATGTTTGTATTGCGGATCCTGGGAATCGTGTGGGCATCGCCCTACACGCTGATCGGTCTGTGTTTAGGAGTCCTGGGACTGTGCACTGGTGGTCGAGCCCAGATGCGCGGCCGCGCCATTGAGTTTTATGGTGGCGCGGTCGCCTGGGTCGTCAGGCATTTGCCACCTGGCCCGACCACGCTCGCCTTCACGCTCGGCCACACAATTCTTGGGCAAACGGACTCTGCACTGGAGATCGCGCGCGATCATGAGATGGTCCACGTGCGTCAATACGAGCGATGGGGCCCCTTCATGGGGCCAGCCTACCTGATGGCATCGCTGTTCGTTTGGTGCACGGGTCGCCGGGCGTATCGAGACAACCCGTTTGAGCGAGAAGCCTATGATCAGGAAAGCGACGATTAATCGCTGAGAGTCGCGAGTCCCGCTCCGAACAACGCACCTCATGTGCTTCGCCCCTGCATCCGCCAGCCTTCTTCTGCCGGTGCGCTCAGTTTCGAGAGACTCGCGTTAGGTCTGGCAGTGGAATGTAAGCTTGCTGCGGCGTCTCGGCGGGATTCGCCAGCTTCAGATGCGCGGCAAAGCGTGAAGTCCTTGAGGTAGCGTTGCTGGTGGCGCAGCCATCGGTGTCCGAACAGGGGACGGGCGCGTCGGCACACAACGGGCAAGTATCGTCCGAGAACGGAATCAACGATTGTTGGAACTCGCGACACAACGTCAAGCTCGGAATGAAAATGCGGTCGCCGGGCCGTATCTGGTAGTTGGTCGTGCTGTCCGCCAATTGCACGATCTGCCGGTAACAGACCGGCAATACCACGCGGCAACATCCCGGACCGGTCGGACGACTCAGAATGATGTTGTGTCGGTTCGCTCGATCTGCCAATCCGCCAGCCTGAATGATCGCGTCCAGCACCGTCTCACGCCCGATGAGCGGAAACGCGCCTGGGGAGTTCACTTCACCCAACACATAATAGACTTTGCTCTCCGGCTGGATCAGTCGTACCGCGATCCGAGTCTGGTCCGCCTTGATGGAAGCGTCCTCCTTGTGCTCTTCGTCTACTAACCGTTGCACCTCCCACTCGACTTCCTGCACGGTTCGTCCGGCGGCCATCAGTCGGCCGTAACGCCCCAATTCAATCGTCCCATCAGGCAGTACGGTCTGGTCACCGGGAAGTCGAATCGGCGAGTTGAAATCGACCGGCTCGACTCCCAAGACATCCCCCGGCTCAACACGATACTCGGCCAGAAACTGCTTCTCCGTTTCGCGGGCCATATCGAGGGAATGGGGAAGCTGGTGGGCGAATTTTTCGGCCGAAGAAAGCAGTTTGTGTGGCCCCGGGCTTAACAGCAGCCCGGACGTCGATGCGCAGCCAGAGACGATTGCTAGCAGCATGGCGCCAGCAAGAAAATGGCAGCAGATCTTCGTCACTTGGTACACGCGATAGCGCCCGAATGAGGAGCTTTAATCGGGACACACCAGAATGGTGGCTTATCGCGAAAAGGTCCATGTGTGTCAATGGCGAGTTAAAGGAACCTTGCAAGAACGAGTCCGCGGCAAGAAGAGTCAAGTACAGAACCAAGCCCCATTGCGAGCGCGAGACAGCTCCACTCGTGGCAGCAAAAGGGTGATCACCGACGACAAGATCAGGATAGTCAGAGGCTTTTCATCCCCAGCAACAGTCGGTGTTTGTGCGGGTAGACGACGAGCGAGCGAAGACCCAGCCTGCGAGTTTGGCGAATTATCCGGTCTAAGAACTCGTCCGGCAATAAGTTACCGTATTTATCGCCCCTCACCCTACCCTCTCCCCCGCTATTCCCGCTCCGCGATCCCGGTGGAGAGGGAAGCGGAACCGGTAACTTGTTTCCGGACGAGTCCTAACGCAGTGCCATCACAGGCACAAAGAACAGCACCAACTCCTGGGCCACGAACTGCTCGGTCCGAGGCTGCACGAGTGGATTCGCGAGGCTTCCTTCCACGTGCAGGAACACAAGGCGTCTGCGCAGGAGTTGGAGGGGATTCACTAACCCGGCAGCGAGATTGATGGTGCTCAAGGAGCCTGGATCTGCCGTAACATTGAAATCCAGCGTGCCACGCAGATCCATTTGCCCCTCAATCCACATGCGAATCTGGGGACTCTCCATCGTCATCTGCTTCACCTTGACGATACCACGCGAGATGTCGCCACCGATCTTCGTTTCTACGAACGCCACGGCACTGCCGGAACTGACTCCCAGTGCAGAGGTCAGCTCCCCCAGTCCGGGAAGAAGCAGTGTCTGGGACTGCTCTAATGAGAAGTCGAACGAGCCCGTGAGGTCTTCCGGCGAGTTCAATCGTCGGCTATTCAAGTCGAACTTGCCGCTCAATCGCCCCCCAAGCAGGTTACTCACTCCAGGCAGTGACTTGGCGATCGGTTGCAGATTGGCCGCGCTTATTTCTCCCGAGCCTTTCATACTGAGCCGGTCGCTCCAGAACAGCCTGCACACACCGCGGGCACGACCGGAGGCAATTCGAGCGGACTGCAGTTCGAGATCCACGCTCGTGCGTCCCGACTCAGGAACGTGCGTCACTCGAAGCGGCACTCGAACAGCACTCAATGGAATCGCGGCCAAACTGCCGCGATCCAGTCGCAGTACGCCGGACGCATCCCACTGGTCGCCCAATCGGCCGGCCATTTCACCATTGACCGCGCCGCGCGCTTTCCGCGCCCAGGCAGGCAAGGACCCCAGCAGCCAGCGCAGCGGTACCTCATCAATCTGCAGCCTGAATTCTCCTTGTCGGTTCGAGGTGTTGACGAGGGCACTGCCGACAACTTTCCCGCGACCCGCACTTAGGCGAGCCTCGCGGATTCGCAGATACGCGTCAGTAAGCTCCACGTCGGCAGTCAAGTCCGACGCGAGCGAGGTGGACCCCCAGCGTGCGTCGGTAAGCGAAACCGTACCCTGAACCGTGGGGGAAGTTTGCAGGTCATCCAACTGAACGTTCCATTCGGCATTCCCAACAGCGTGCAGCAGTCCAAAACGTTGTTGTTGGCCAATTGCCGGCCAGAGCTGCTGTAACTGGACTTGTCGCAACTGTGCCTTACCGGTCAATGCACGCAGTTGCCATTCGGGGGCGGCAAGCTGAGCTTGTCCTTGAAATGCGCACGTGCCTCCCAACATTCCTCCGTTCACTTGCACACTCACCGCCCCATTTTGCATGCCCAGCCGGCCGGTCAGTTCCCGGCAATTTATGTTCCTGATCTTGGCATCCACATCAGAGAAGAACAGTTCACCTGAAAGCTGATCTGGTGACAATAGATTGTCTGCCGAGAATCGACCGGACCCGTTGTCGCCAAACGCAAACGCCTTGACGCCAATTCGCTCATTCAGCTGACCCATGTCCCAAGATTCAAAACTCCCTTCGAGATGACTTGCCGCCATATCACGCCAGGGGAATGTCGCCGTCAGTCTGACGGTTCCACCGAGCACTTTGGCAGTCGCATCACGAATCTCGAGTTTGGTGGTGTCCATATTCCAGGGCAGGATGAATTGCCTGGCAGACAGGTCTGCCAGCTTCAGTTCATCGAGAGCAATCTGACCGTCGCTTCTCCACGACAGCGGTTCCAGCGTCCCCGACAGGTGACCCTCGGCCTCGGCCATCCCGGTAATTTGCCGCGGCGCGTCGTGCCCGGTTGCCTGCCACGCCTTATCCAACGCGACCCGGGACGAGCGCACGTGTGCATTGAATTCGTAAGGCGGCTGAACGGCGACATTCATATTTCCTTCGAACGCCGCATCAGCCCATTGGCCTTGAGAGACACGCAGATCGAATCGCCCACTTCTGAGGTTCACGTCCGCCGAGAGCCGCTGCACTTCGATCGGCCCCCAGTTCAACAGGTCGGAGCTCGCGGTACCGATCAGTTCCCACCTGGCGGGCTTCTGCCAATCGGTCCGCGGAATCACCACCGCAAGGGAACCTGCAATATCGCCGGCCACCGGCACGGGCTCCTTCAAATACGGCTGGGCAATCGCCGCTGGAATCTGCTCGAACACCACGTCCAGCCGGATATCACCGGGGTCACGAACAACGAACTGGGCGTTGGCAGCCAGTCGACCGTGCGGTTGTAGCCGCAGCACCGCATCCTGCAGCTGCAGGTGACCGTCTTGCAGACGAATCGCGGCCGATACCTCGTCAAACAGAGTCCGGGCCACACGAAGACCGTTCGACGTAACCTCAACCGATGCTCCGTAGCTGGCCGGGTCTGACGCTGTCTCGAGTGGTATCTGGAGTTGGCCATGGGCCGACACCGCGCCGGAAACAGAAGCGGGTCGCTGCCGCGGGTCGGGCAGCAACCGTGCAATCAGGGATTCGATATCTTTGTCGACGATACGCCAGCCAATCTGCAACTCACCGCGCGCCCACGCGTCATCCTCTCTCTTTGGCCGCTGCCACTGTATCAGGTCGAGCGTGGCATGTAGCTCCTCCAATGGCACGTCCGACAGCGCCCCCTGTTCAATTTGAGCGCTGCCGGTGCCACTGACACTCCATCCTTCGCTGGCATGTGTCAGCCGCAGATCCAATTGGCCGGACAGAACTCCCGTGAGTTCCGGCGGCAGCATCTCCATCGCCACACCGACGGGCAGTTGAATCCCGGACAGCCGCAGCGCCATGCGACCGGTGCTCTCCGGCTCGTGAAAGTCAATACTGCCGTCCGCCGAGACCTGGCCACGCTCGATACGGGCAACGAAGTCAGCAAATGTGGCAACACCGTTTTCAACGACCAGTCGCCCCGCCAGCTGTTGCAGGTGTAGATCGGATTGCGAAACCACCAAGTCAACAGAGTCCAATTGCAGTTCCACTCGATACTGCAGAGGATGCTGATCCTGGTTGACAAGCGACAGGGCGAGGATCCCTCGCCCGCGGGCTCGAGCAAGAGTGCGATTCCAGACCCGCTGGAGCGGCAGAGTGGGCAGCGCGTCGGTATCGAAATCAAACCGGCCAGACGCAACATCGACACGCAGCGCCTGGCTCTCTTGTTCATGCCGTACACTGCCCGACAGTGCTCCCATCGGCGAATCACCAACCTCGAATGTAGCATCAAACCCCAGATCGGTCTCTTGCAGTGATCCCTCGATCGAATCAAGTACAAGTGTCGAATTCCCAGGGCCTTGCACTTCCACGCGGCCTTGTTCACACCTCAAACGCGGCGAAGGAAGATGAGACATCCCGTATGCTGACAGCGTCGGTTCAATGAGACTGCCTTGCTCGTCCAGACGCACTCTTACCTCGGGTCGGTTCAGTTCGATCTGATGAGGTGTCACGCGTCCTCGCAACACATCGGACAAGGGCAACTCGAAGCGAATCCTCTCGACAACGAGCCACGGTACTGCTGACTCTTTATCTCGCAGCTGGATTCTTCGCGCTTCGTGCCAGCGGATGCCGGGCGATACCGACTCGATTTCCACCTCACTCCCCAAGGCGGTCATCAGCTGCGCGGTGATTTGCCTTCGCAGCACGTGATGCGCGACAAACACCACCAGGATGGCTGCGAACAGCGTGGCCGCCAGCAGCAGCCACCGTCTCTTGATGCGTCGCGTTGCCATACCTGCCTGACTTTCCCCCTCCCGCCGCGCAGCTCTATCAACCGATCCGGCTGACGAATTGTCCAAATCTCCGCAGTACTTGTCGGGCGGCAGGGGTCTCCTGCACATCGCGAAGTAGTTCAGCGACATCGCATCCTGTGGTCGCCAATTCATCCGACAGCTCTTCTATGTACGAGCGCATGATTCGCGCATCATACTCAGGATGGAATTGGAGACCCCAGGCGGATGCCCCGATTCGAAAAGCATGGTTCGGTTCGAAGTCATTGCGAGCCAATCGCATGCCGTCGGTAGGCAGCTCCGTCACTGTTTGAGCGTGAACAACGTGGGCCCTGACCATCCGTGGCAGCGAATTGAATAGAGGATCGTTCGCACATGGCCCGAGCAATTCGATTTCCACCGTGCCGATTTCTCTGCCCCCCACATGATAGTCAACTTTTCCACCGAGAGACCGTGCCAGAAGCTGATGACCGTAACAAATACCGAGAAAGGGGATGTCGGCATCCAAAAGACGCGGAACCCACTTTTCCAGCCGCACGCTCCAGGGCAATGACTCGGTTACCATGGCATGCGACCCAGTCACCACCACCCCGCCGCACTCGGCCGGCTTGGGAAGCGATTGGTGGGAGGTGACATCCAGTACGTGGATCGAACACGCGTCCAGTCCCAAACCATCACAGGTCCATTGATCAAAATCACCAAGCTGACGGGCGGTGCGAACAAACGTCCTGCCCGCTTTGATAATCCAAATCGGCTTCATACGTGCGCGATTCCATCAAAGTGATCGTGAGTCAAACCGACCTTCACCGGGAGTATTCACGAAACTCGGAGGGTCGCTTGTGCCAGCCGAAGTGCATCATCCCGCCTAACATGTTGCACTCAGCTAGCCACACAGTCTAGGAGTTCGCCCGTTTCCACGCCATCCACTTGACACGCCTGGCATACTGGTGGTCAATAGGAACAAAATGGTCACAACACACCATCCGCCCCACCCGCCTGAAGGAAAGCTCTGTTGCCATGCTTGCTCTCCTGCTGCTACAGACTTCGTTGGCCTTGAATGCCGGTGAAATCCACGTCAACAGTACTTCTTTCCGGGCCAGCATCGTTGGGGGGTCGCTGGCTGTAGCCTTCGGGTGGCCGATGGAGACGATCTCGTAAGACCGCCACAAAACTTGCGCGGGGTGAGCATGCATCGCGTGCAGGGCGACCATTGGGGGAAGGTGGACCAACAATCAGCCGGCAACTCATCGACTGAACTGATTTCCGGCCAGACAGTCACGCACGACTACGAGTCGTTCGCGGAACTGGACTTCGGGCGCGTGCGGGTGGAGTATGAATTGGAGACAGACACTGGTGATCTGATGATCCGCCAGCAGGCGAGCGCGAAACAAGATGGAGTATGGGGCGTCAGTTGGTGGATTGCCGACATACCTCTCACGTACGCAATCCTGGTCCCAGGCACATCGGGCGTGCGACTGACAGCCGACGCTCCTGGAATCAGCCATCAGTACGATTACCCGCTCTTGTGGGAAGCGCAGTTTGTGGTCATTGAAGGCCAGCAAGGTGGTTTCTATGTCTGGGCGGAAGACGCCGTCGGTCGCTATAAGCGATTGGTCGTCGAGCGACATGCCGACGGTTGGCGGCTCGGATTCTACACCATCAACGACGCTCCCTTCGACAGACTTACGGATTGCCACGGCGTCTGCTGGCGACTCAACACATACCGCGGCGATTGGCGTGTAGCCGCCAGGCGATATCGTGATTGGCTACATCGCCAGGCCGGCCCCGTGCCGATTGCCGAGCAACGTCCGTCGTGGGTCAAGGACATTCGCGGCTGCGTGATCATGCCGCTGGATGACCGCCTGCTGTACAAACTGCCGAAATACTTCGACCCTCAACAGACGCTACTCTACCTCTATGACTGGCGGCTACCAGGATATGATCGCAATTATCCCGACTATGAACAAATGCGTCCGCAGTTGATTCCCTTGATGCGACGAGCTCGTGAATCAGGCTTTCGCGTCATGTTACACGTGAACTACTTCGGACTGGATCCCTTACATCCTTTGTACAAGCAATTCGAGCGATACCAGGTGCGCAGTCCGTGGGGCGCTCACGAGAAACAATGGTGGGTCTGGCCACCGGAGAATCCCGATACTCGCTTTGCCTACATCAATCCTGCCTGTCAGGCCTGGCGAGACCTGTTTACCACGGCGATGGTGCGTCTGTGCCAGCAAACGGGAGCTGATGCCCTGCACCTCGATCAGACCTTGTGCATCTACAATGACAACAACGGTCGTATCGATGGCATGTCGATGATGGAAGGAAATATCGCCTTGCACCAACAGCTTCGTGAAGCCTTGCCCGACGTGGCGTTGAGTGGTGAAGGCCTGAACGAAATCACCTACCGCCATGAAGCGTTCGCGCAGCGCCACGTGTGGGGATTCGATCACGCCAAAGGAACCTACGATCGCAGCTGGCTGAATGCCGCGCATCCGATCAGCTCCTATGTCCTGCGTCCTTTCACGGTCATCTATGGATACCTGGGCTGCGCGTCGCCTGAAGACGAACATCTCTACGCGGCGTGGAACGAGGCGTATCGGCACTGGGGGGTCATCCCCACGCTCAAGCCGACTCGCTCGTTGTTCGAGAATCCGGGCGGTTTTTCCCGGCAGTTTCTGGAAGAACTCCGTTTCTGGCAGCAGAATCGAGTCAACATTGACCTGGATGGCCCGTGGCCTCCCGAAGTCGCATTCCCATTTCGCACGGCTGACGGTCGCCCCTTTCTGGCGACGCGCGATCGACGTTGGATCTGCAATGACAAAGAGATCAGCCGGACAATTACTGAAACTACCGTCGTGCAAGGTAATGGCACGATCCCCGGTTGGGTCGCTTTCGACGAGCACTGCCTGCTGGGGCTCGATCCCCAACAGTGGTACCCCTACTTCCTGCAGCCCCGCGGCCTAGACGCGTTTCACATCTGCCAGTTGCCTGACGACATGACGATCGAGTATTTGGCCGTTGGGGAGAAAATGGCTGTTTTGAAACTACGCGACGCCACTCCAAGACTTGCAGACGTCACGAAGTTAATCGAACAGGCAGACGTCGGAACTCGTCCCATGTCCGGTTCACCACAAACACGGCGCGGTCCGTGGGAGTCGCCGGATGGCGGGACCTTTACCGTTTCCGGCGACAAGCTGTTGGCACACCCTCCGTGGAAGAACGCCGGCACTGGCGAGACGTTTGCTCGCCTGGAATGGCATGTGCCCATCGAGAAGAAGGTACTTTTCGTCAGTGAAGTGTTCCTGGATCCTGGAGCTGTCGGTGCGGACAAGAGTGACGGGGTTACTTTCATTGCGCGAGCTTCGGCCGGGTTGCAAAAGCTGACTCAGCGCTTCCATCAGAAGGAATCCCGTCCCCATCGTCTGGAGTTGGACTTGACACCTTTGTGCGGACGCGAAATCGAACTCGAACTGGCCGTGCATCCGGGACCGAACGACAACCCCAGTTACGATTGGGCGCGGTGGAGTAAACCGCGCATCGAACGTCAGATACTCCAACAAGCCGCTATCGAATTCACGGGGGGCTCGCCTTGGACACTGGCTCTCGACGGCATGGCGCAAGCGGGATCTGGTAGTCTGCCGATCGCCAGCGAAGGTCACCTCCAGTCGGTCACGGCACAAATGCCGGGAGCGATCTGCCTGCTGCGCGACAAGCCCGCAGTCGCCATGTTGCCTGCCCAATTGAGCCGGGATCCGGACCAGGTGTTTGTTGTTCTCGATCCCGGAAGAGTGGTATCATCTTCTCAGTATGCTGGCATCCAGCTCGGCTCCAATCAAGTCGGGGGCGTTGAACGCAACGGTTTGCGGGCTCATCCCCCGAACCAAGGACGTGTCGTGGCTGCCTATTTGATGACACTTTCCGAGGAACCGGCGCGATTCACGTCGCATGTGGGCTTGCGCGACGGATCGAAATCCGACGGGGTGAGGTTTGCGATAGAAGTTAACGGCATCGAACGGGCCGGACGGCTCGTCACACCCGGTGCATGGGAATCCCTGGAAGTAGATCTGTCGCCATGGACTCAGCAGCCAATTGTGTTGTCTTTGGTTACCGATTCCGCCGGCCCATTCAGTTTCGATTGGGCGGTTTGGGGCGAACCGCGCGTTGTGCCCGCGAGGTAGTCTGGCTCTCCTGAGCCGACCTGCGATTTTTCGAACAGCTCCCATGCCGTGGTCGATTCTCGGTAGAATACGATGGCGGGCAGACTACCACCCAGATCGGTGGCCCGAGCCAGCTTTTGCTGGCGCGTGTGTGTACGATGATCAGCTGTTTGACCATCATTGTCCAGTCGCAAAAGAGGGATCAGGACCATGGCCCATTACCGAATATCGCAGCCGCTCCACACGTGTTTCCGTTTGCGGTTCCTCGTAGTAATGATGACGATGATGGCGAGCATTAGTAACGCCACCGCGGCGGATGCGCCCAAGCTGTTGACGGCTGGTTTCGCCGAGGCAGACATCACGCCCGCCGCAGGCATGGAGCAACCGGGCGGTTATGGAAAATCGTATCACGACAAAGTGCACGACCCTTGCAAGATCCGGGCAGCCGTATTTAACGACGGAATACACCGGGTGGCGATAGTCGGCATCGATGCCATTGGTGTGCACGCCGAGATGGTGGCGGAAGCGCGAAAGCAGATCCAGCAGCGCAGTGGCATCCAGCCTCAGGCCGTGATGATTGCTGCTTCTCATTCACATTCTTCCGGGCCACTGCACGGTGTGATGCCCGGTTCGTACGACCACGCTTCCCAGTTCGTGCAGGAACTGGCGTACGAGCGATCTACCTGCACGAACAAGGATTATTATGTCGACGTGCTTGGCAAACTGGTTGACGTCGTCTGTCAGGCAGATGCCGCCGGCTGCCAGGCTCGCTGTGGCGCCGGACAGGGAACGGAAGACAAAGTGGCTTTCAACCGGCGATTTCTTATGCAGAACGGACTCTCGTATACACATCCGGGCCAGGGCAATCCCGACATCGTCAAACCAGCAGGACCGGTCGATCCCGCGGTCGGTGTGATCGGCGCGTGGAATGACGATGGTCAACTCATGGGTTGCATTGTCAATTTTGCCTGCCACGCCACGACCAGTCCCGGCGGTGTCTCGGCAAACTATATCTACTATTTGGAGAAAGTGATCCGCGGGATGTTCGGCGAGCAAGTTGTGGTTGTTTTCCTGCCCGGTACATCCGGTGACGTGACTCAAGTCGATAATCTCAGTCCCTACCAGCGGCCCAAGCCCGAAGAATGGGCTCAGCTGGTTGGTGGTCGGGTGGGTGCCGAAGCGGTGAAGGTGCTGCTGAGCATGGGCCCTGGTGAGATGGGCCCTGTAGGCGGAGCGACGACGGCGTTCCAGGTTGCTCGGCGAGCCCCCGCGCCCGAGCGACTGCAGCAGGCGATGGAATTGGTTCGACAAGATGTCGCGAAAGTCGGCGCTACTGACTGGACATTTGCCAAAGAAGTGGTCATGCTCGATGCGCTGCTCAAGAAGGAACCCAAGGTCACGGTTGAGGTGCAGGCAATCCAACTGGGCCCCACGGTCATATTGGGGCTGCCGGCGGAAGTATTCTGTCAGTTCGGCCTGGACATGAAGGCCGCCAGCCCATTTCCGCTCACATTACCCGTGACGTTTGCCAACGGCTGTGTCGGCTATATCCCCACCCAGGAAGCATTTGGGGAACATGGTGGTGGATACGAAACGCGATTGACCGCTTACACCAATCTTGACATTACGGCCGGGCGTCAAATGGTGGACGCCGCTCTCGAATTGGCCAAGAGCATGACACCCGGGAAGGTACCAACACGACCGCCCCACGGCCCCTTTTCAGGACCCTGGACTTACGGCAACGTGCCACCGCAAATTCATTGACACGAAGACCCGCACAACGCGCGAGAACGACTCGTCCAGACGCCACTTTTCATGGAGCACCTGATCATGAACTCACGCCGCAGTTTCTTGAAGACGTCTTTGGCCACGGGGGCTGCTTTGACCATGCCCTTGAGCATTGCCCGATCCGCACACGCCGCTGGAGCGGATGGCTTTCGAGTAGGACTGATCGGATGTGGTGGACGAGGTTGTGGAGCCGCGGTGAATGCCATGAACGCCGGTACCGATGTGAAGATCGTTGCCTTGGCGGATCTGTTCGAAGACAGGCTCAAAAGGGGCCATCAGAGCATCAAGAACATTAATGCGGAACAGGTTCAGGTCAACGAGGATTGCATGTTTTTTGGATTCGATGCCTACCAGAAGGTCATCGATAGCGATGTGGATGTGGTACTGATCGCTGCTGCATCCCACTTTCACCCGAGGTTCTTGAAAGCGGCCATTGAAGCCGGAAAGCATGTTTTCTGCGAGAAGCCGCACGCGCTGGATGTGCCGGGCATCAAGTCCGTGACAGAAACCTGCCAATTGGCGAAAAAGAAGGGATTGGCCATCGTCTCCGGGCTCTGCTGGCGATATGATTCGGCGGTCCGAGAAACGATGCAGCGCGTTCAGGACGGAGCGATTGGCGATATCGTGGCGATTCAGGAGCACTATCTGACCAACCCGTACTCCAAGCGGCCACGAGAACCCGAGTGGAGCGAGCTGGAGTACCAATACCGAAATTGGTATCACTTCAACTGGTTGTCCGGCGACCAGACAGCTCAACAGATGATTCACAGCATTGATAAGTCTTCGTGGGCGCTGGGAGACGTGCCGCCGGTCAAAGCCTGGGGGATCGGTGGAAGTCAAGTCTGTACCGACCCCGTTTACGGTGACCAGTTCGATCATTTCGGTGTGACTTTCGAGTACGCCAGCGGCGTCCGCGTCTACGCCTTCTGCCGCGACATCCCAGCCTGTTTCAATCAGACGTCTGACATCATTCTGGGCACCAAAGGACAGGCCATCATGCCGAGCAATTGCAGTATTGTCGGCGAGAACCCGTGGCGAGCGGAAAAGCCGAAGAAAGTCATGTACGACAACGAACACCTGGCGCTGTTCGATTCGCTGCGCCAAGGCCAACCGATGAATAACGGCAATTACATGGTCACCAGTTCGATGCTCGCTATCCTCGCCCAAATGGTCTGCTACACGGGTGAGGAAATCACCTGGGACCGGGCCATGACCTCAACGCTCGACTTCTCGCTGGCCGAATACACGTGGGATGCCGAACCGCCTGTCAAGCCCAAACCGGACGGATCGTATCGAACACCATTGCCCGGCGTAACGAAATTCGTGTGAGGTGTAGTTTGCCGTAGCCAGCTCGCCATCCCCGTCAGCATCCTGCAAAAGCGTCGCACCCGTTGGGCGGGAAGTCATCATCCTGTGCGGACGGTCCTCGTCGAGAGGCTCAAGCCACGGCAGCGAGCAGGCTCGTAAACGAGCCTCCCTATGTTGAAGTGGTTGCCGCTCCCGCCCGGCATGAATGCCCGGGGCTAGTACTGCCGCGCGTCGATGGCTCGTCCACGAGCCTGCTCACCTCATCACCACCTCACCTCCGCGTTTCCATTGATTCCGGAATCAAGAGCGACGAGAGCACCTGTGCGTAGATACGATGACCGAAATCGTTCGGATGATTGACGCCGTTTCCCGTCAGGTCCCAGTCCTGCTTGTGTTTGAGCAATTCAGCCCAGATCGATGTCATGTCGGCCAGCGCCACTGAATCCTGGCAGAGTTGATCCAGTGCGTCGCGGTATTGCGCAAACAACTCGTGGTGCAGGGTGGTCCAGTCGCGGTTACCCAGCATCGTGGCCACCAGTATGAACTCGGTTTCGGGTAACTTCTTGCGCACGGCTTGAACCATTCCGCGGGTGTTAGCCTGGAAGTCTGCAGCGGACCGCCCGGCGGCATCGTTCATGCCAAACGCCAGGATCACCAGATCCGGTTGGGCCTCGATGACCTGTCCGATAGTGGCCAGTCCCCATGCCGAGTCCTTGCCGCCGACCGAGAGATTTTCCAGCGTCACATCTCCACCGTAGACCGATTTCAGGTTCTGCACAAACAGGTCCTGATAGGCTGGCTGAAAGGGGGCCGCCTTGGCCCACGCAGAGGCATTGCACCCTGTCGAAATGCTGTCCCCCAACAGAACAACTCTCAGCCTCTGGCGGTTCCCCAATCTCTCGATGCTGCGCCGCAATTGCGCATCGGCCAACGAAGGGCGAGCACCTTTCCACTGGTCCCCATCATGCTCATACGTGACGACCGTTTGCATATCGTGGTATTCGTGGCCACCTCCGAACAGAATCTCTCCGTTCCCGTCACGATGTGTCAATCGATGCGGCTGCGAACCGGCTGGACGCCGAAGATCTTCCGGCCTTTTGCACACGATTCGTGAACCTTCTGGCAACACGATGATCCTGTCACCTGGCTTCCAAACATAGTCCTTCCCTTCCTCGTAAGTAGCATCTCCGGACGAGCTGCTTACAGATACGATGCGACTTGGTGCAAAAAGCAGCGACGCCTGGGGACGTTCATCCGCGCTGAGTGTAAGAAACAAGACACTCTCGCCAACCATCGTTGACGAGTGCCAGAAAGGTTGAAGCTGCTCCGCCGAAAACTCCCACACCCTGGCCGGGTTGTCAGCCAGTGCCACGTTCATACCGACCAGGGACGCCACGCACACGGCCAGCTCGGCCACTCGCCAATACGGATGACACATATTGTTCACGGTCTATCTCCTCACAAATACCTGGTAGCCAGTTACACGGCGGTCGTTCATTTGTTGATGGAACGATCAGCTTCTGCAAACTTGTAGCACCGTGAGGGTGCCAACATCGAGCATCACCCGTCACTTGACTTGTTTGAGCGTGATCGTTGTTTCAGTGAATTATTCTATTGGGAAAGCGCCAGTTTCATTTTGATGATCATCTGAAAGCCTCATTAGCACGGGCTTTGCCGCCAGCGGGCTGGTCCCGGTGGAAGAGCGTTTGACAACTACCATCGATCTCGACCACCCACGCGTTTCCTTCCTGCCGGCCATCGCCGCCTCCGGCGGCGATGGCCGGCAGGAAAGTTCGTTTTTCGGCTGCCTGAGTAGTCAGCAAACGTAGAACCACCGGGACCAGCCCGGTGGCGAAGGTCTGTTATGGAGACACGAGTTGCGCACAACCAGCGCTGCAAAATGGCTGTACAACTGTCCAGGTCGTTCTACGCCGGTGACTTATTGAGGATCTCCACTTCAATCTTCTGCCCAGCTTGAATGCGAATTTCTTCCGCCAGTGTAACAGTGACCCGCGTTGCGGCGTAATCGTGTGTCGCTTCGACTGGAACGCCATTGACCTGCACGCTGACGGAGGCGGGTTGGCGAGTTGAGACGAAAGTCATGGTTT
Source organism: uncultured Planctomycetota bacterium (assembly GCA_963700575.1). Lineage (GTDB taxonomy): Bacteria > Planctomycetota > Planctomycetia > Pirellulales > Pirellulaceae > JAJRVM01. Next base: position 474,710 of record CAVOYC010000032.1, read on the forward strand.
TCAAACGTAACGTTCCGGAGTGCAAGTCGATTGTTGCCGTCAGTTTTTGCTCCGTCACCTGTTGACGAAAAGTGCCCCAACCCTCGGCCGACGTGAACGCAGCCTTGAAATTTTCGGGCGACACGCGCGGTGCAAATCCGATATGTCCTTTCGGACCGTGGTACTCGAAGCCGCATGCCGCCAGATAGACCCCATAGCTGGCCATGGAGCGCGCGTAATGATCGCCGCATTCGACTTCGTTCCAGGGATTGCGCCGCGCGGATGATATCGATCATGAACTGCCCGCGTCACGGCCAGACCGTTCTGCACCTGGCCTTCCCAGATCATGTGTCCCGCAGCCTGATATTCAAATCCGTTCATGCACTCGTTGAAATAGCCAGCAGCCCAGGCAACTCCTTTACCAGCGGCCTGTTCGTAATTCCAGTCGCTGCGCGGAAATGTACACATCAGCAAACCGGCCTCGCCCGGCATGGCGTACCAGCGACCGGGCTTGTTCGCTTCCCGGTACGGTCCTACGTCGGGCGTGAAGTTGTATCGCCACAGCGACTGCAGCGCCAACCGCGTCTCCTTCTCGGGTAGCACTCGTCCCAACGAGACCTGCCACGCCCACGATTGACCCAGCACCTGATCGATCTCGCAACCGGTGCCCGAGTTGATGGCATTCAGGTGATGGGGATCTGGCTGGTTGATGAAGTATTCGCCATCAAACAACTGCTCAATGATAATCTTCTGACCTTGTTCCAGGATCTTCCGGCACAAGCCGGCAAACGCCCGGTCTCCGACCTCCTCGGCCATCTGCTCGCCGGCCCGCAAAGCGGCCAGGTAGATTCCACTGAGCCAGGCGACCGGCCCGTACCAATCGGCGTCGAGTGTATTGTGTTGGGCACTCTCCAGAATCCCATTCGCATCACCGTCCTTGTCCACCAGGCACTGCAGGGCCCGCTTGATCTTGTCCCAGTTTCGTTTGAGAAACGTGTCATCCGCGGACATCTGGTGCTCACGATACGACCGCAGAATGCACCCTGCCTGACCATCGACGGCCAATCCGGCTCCTTCGGCTCGAAAGCGAATGATCCCCGTGGCCGGATCAAAAGCAATACCGAAATCCGTTCGTTCCCGCAAATCGCGTTCCAACACGGGGAAGAGTCGAGCCACAGCCTGGGCATACTGCCAGACATGTGTGCAGGTACCACTGCAGCACCCCACACCCTCCCAGCCATAGAAACGCCCCGTGGCAAAGCGATGGCAGGTGGAACTGGCCAGAATCGATGCGTTGAGAAATGTGCGATCAAGGAACCAATAGGGGAGTGTCGAATCGTACCACGTATCGCGCCATAAACGGGTCTGCTGCCGCAACGATGCAAAATGCGAGGCAACATGCTGGACCACTTCAGTCGCATCCCTGAATCGCGTTGCGTAGTAGCGCTGCGTGTCGCGCACTCCGTCGATCCGATCATTGGGAAAGTGCCAGGCGATCAGAAACGTGACCGTCATTTCCTGGCCGGCGGCCAGCGTCCTCTGACGCCCCAACCCACCTCGCAGCAGCTGGCCAAACGGCAACGTGGCGTCATCGCTGTCGGCACTCATGGCGAACAGCCCCGCCGGGGTGGCGGCATCCGTCAGCATCGCGACGCCGCGATCCTGTGGGCCCGGCTCCAGGATCGCCAGCGCCATCGTGCCAAAATCATGACGTTGCTCGAGCTGCTCCACGGCCACCGGCGGTTTGTCGCTCAGCACGATTTCGCCGACACCCACGTTGCCCCATCCACCCTGTTGGTCGTCGACAATCTGCAGACGCGCGGATTTGCCCGCTAAATGCCGCACGTCAAAGCCGTCAATACGCATCTTGTTGTTATTGCGACCCGTTGCCGTGGCTGCCACCTTCCCGTCCACCAACAAGTTCAGGCAGGTGGTTCCGGCATGGTTTCCTCCACCGATCCAGAAGTTGACATAGTTGCGAGCGATCTTGAATTCTCGGCTGGTGAGCGTCCCGGTCTGATTGTCCTTTTCGCCGACATCGCCACCCGGTGCCGTGGCGTGCGAATTGGCAACTCGCTTGCCAGGCCCGCCGACATCGCCCTGGTAGTCCGGAATCCTGGTTTTGAGAATGGGACCTTGACCGAACGCTGCGCCTTCAACCACCCATCCCTGGTATGTTTCTCCTTCCCACTTCTCAAACACGATGTCCTCGCGCAGCGGCTGCTCAACGGCATCCTTTCTTGGTTCCAATGCACTGCAATCAAGCCGCAGCGCCGTGGGAGTGCGAACCACTCGGTTGCGGTGCAGGACCGACGCGGGTTGTCCCGTGTAACGGCAGATGGCGTTCTCAAGCCAGCCAACTAGCTCCACTTCTGTCTGCCTCGTCCCGGTGTTCTTGACCGTAAATTGCATTACGGTCGCAGGCAAACTGGAATCATCGAAGTTCAGTGGGATGAAAGGCGAGAAGGCCTCTAAAGTCACTTGGACCGGCAGTTCGTCATCCTGATATTCAACGCGGGCAATGGGATATTCACCCCGAAAGTGGATTTTGGAAAAGCCGCTGTGATCGAGCGCTCTTACGGTGTTGTTGACTCGGATGCCAAATCCTTGATCCAGTGGAGACTTGGGCTGAAGCGGATTCGCGTAGTGCTCGGCGCCCGTCCGAATGGGCAGGTTGAAGACGTCCCAATGCCACAGTTTGCCATCTCCACCAAGATAGAGTTGCCCGGCGCACAAACCACCTACGGGCATCCCGATCAACTCCAGCTCCGAACCGCTGTACACTTCGGGCTCACCCCGTGCGAATAACGACTTCACCCACTCAGGAGTCAGTTTCTTGTCTCTGGGCACGAGCTGTTCGAAGTCTGCGTCTTCGAAGGGACCCGCCATGGCGGGCAATCGCGACACGCCCCACGCGACCGCGCCACTGCCCGCCAGCAGCAACAAGTCTCTGCGATTGATTCCACTTCGACACTCACATTCGGGCGTGCAAGGAGTTGTTTTCTCTTGATTGGAGTTCATCAGCAACAGTCCTTCGCAAAAAGTCAAACTGTAAATCACGCGTTCCATGTAGCCGGTAAAGCCGTATTTCTGTGGCTCGTTTCCCACCGGAAACGTTCGGAGTTCACATCCGGTGTGGACTGGCAATATCTCAGGCTTTTCCGGCGTCGGATCCGTTGGCAGGGGCGGGAAAGCTTGCACTTTGAGTCAAAAAGTCTTTCCCAGGCAGACGGAGTCGCGGGTCACTTGTCGTCCGATCGCACAGACGCATCTTCCAAGGTTAGCGTAATTGTCAACGGAGCGCTGGTCGGAAGCAAGACTGACGTGGAATCAGCCCGCACGCCGTTGATCGCGGCGGAAGTAATCGGCCGATTGAATGCCGCGACATGCAAGACCAGCTGAGAAACTGGCTCTCGTCTGGGTGGATCCACCGTGATCGTCGCCGTACGCCCGTTTCGAGCCACCTCAAATCGGACACTTGTGTCACCGAAGCTTGTCGGCACATCTTTCATTTCCAGAATGCTGCCGGGACGCGTCCAGCGGCGTGGCAAACCCTCGAACAGATGCAGCTCGTTACTTCGTTCCAGAATCACCAGATGCCTTACCAACCGAATGAACTCGGCACTTCCCCAGTTGTGAGGCATATCACCAACAAAATGCGGAGGTTCTTCGACCGGATTCTGCTCTTCGCGCCAGCAGAGAAGCGGCGAGGCATGGTTGCCAAACGCGTAGAGTGTCGCCGCAGCTTTGGGCCCATGTCCAAGCCACAGATGTGCGTGGGCGTAGAAGGATGCGGCGTAGTTCCAGATCCCGTCGGGAATCCAACCGGTGCCGAATATCAGGCCTTCACGCTCATTAGCGTCCAGCATGTCCATGGTTCCCCGCATCAGGACATCCTCGGCATCGAAGATTCGGCCAGGAAAAATGGACTGAAGAAACGCCCAGGCACCGCGCTGTGGCAACTGCGGTTGCTCGCCCTGCATCGTTACCGGTACATACGTGTTTCCCGCATCGTCGGTTAACTTGTCTCGGTTGCGTGCGCGATCGAATGCCTCCCAATAGTCCGCATACTCCTCGCGCCAGGAGGCGAGCGAGGCATGCTCTCCTTTTTCGGCCATCTCGATGGCTGCCTTGAGACCGGCCAGCGTCCAATAGACGTTGGTGTATTCGCGATGCTTTCCTCCCAATCCGCCGTCGCCGAAACCAATGGGCATCAAGCCAGAATTCGCTTGTTTCGGATCATCGCGAGTCATGCTGCGATACTCGATGATCTGATTCACTTCTCGCTCTACACGGGGCCACATCTTCCGCAACCACGCCTGATCACCAGTCAACTGAAAATGTCGCCATATCATCCACAAACGCAAGCCACTCTTCTTGGAAAACTCGACCCCACTCGGCCCATCATCGCCGTCGACTTGCTGCTCCAGGCCCGCACGAGCTTCATCCACTCGACCAAGATAGCTGACGGCTTCCAGCAGAAAGGGACCGTCGGCAGCCCAAGTCCCTCGATAGCACGTTGGTCCTACTTGAAACTTCGGTCGATCGTCTTTCCATTCGCGTGCCTGATAGATATTGCGGATACAGGAATCGAGCAGCCCTTGAACGGCCTGGTCGGGCACCTTCAGCCGATCATAGGGAAGATCGGCCTGCTGCCAGGCATCGATGCATCTCTGGCGCAGCGCGGCAGCATCGCCTAACTCCGACCGCCGACCCACAGCCATATCTAACGGCAATGCCACCAACAGCTCAAACGCATCTCCCGCCGCCACCGTGCCGGTCTCCCACGTCAACCGGCAAGGCGTGGGCAGATCGGGCATGTGGTTTGCATCCACCTGTGCAATCACCTGATCACCCGGGCGTCCCGCCAGGATGGCCGCGGTCGGCGGCGTCGCCTGGTGTGGGAATACCCACAAACCACTCATGATTGTGTTACCGTCATCAGCGCCTGGTACGGAGAGGATCCTGACACGCAGCACTCCATCCCGATCGCCATCCTCGGCAAAGAATGGAAGCACCACGGGCACATTCTTTCCGAACTCCTGCACCAGGTCCAAGGCGCGAACCACGCGTCCCTCAATTTCGATCCGCAAGGGGCGCTTTCCCGGTTCGGAATGCCACCCTTCAACAAAGCCCAGCGCCAGCCCTCGTTTCTCACCCGGCGTCACTTCGATCTGAATGTCAAGCGGCTGAGAGAATCCGATCAATACATCGCGAAAACACGCCGCGCATTGGCCGTTGGGTTGAGCCCAATTACGTTGGACGGCGATGGCCAGGTCGGAACGAACTTGCCGCGTGCCTGCGGTTTTGTCTGCCAGCGCCTTACACGGCCGGGAGAACTGACAGAAGATGCGGTCTTCATCGTTCTCGACCAACAACCTCGTCCGCGTGCGGTCAAGTATCAGGCGGCTGGAGGTGCCAACCTTCAGAACGACCTGACCCTGGAGAGCCTTCGAGCCGCGATTATTCGCCTTGATCGACAGGTAATCGATACGCCCTTGGCCACTGCGATTCCACTGAGCTCCTGCCACGACATCCGACCAGGCTTCCTGAAGGAAATCCCAGTTTCCATTTTGTTGCCGGCTGATGACGATCGGAACCCGCGGACTGTAAAGCGACTGTGCCAAAGGACCCGGCTGTTCGCTCGCCACCAACTGGGCCAGTACCCGCGTACCAAATGTACCCTGTCCGTTGTTGTAAGGTTCGGGGCCCCGTCGGCCGTAGTCGTAGTACAGCCCACCATCATCGCCGACGATTGTCTTCCGGGGATCGTCAACAAGTCCGATACACGTTTGCCAACGACTCGGCGCGTATCGAAAATCCAGCACTTCCGGTTCAGTCACTCTCGGTGCATCGGGTCGCGAATCCGCTTCGATTATTAATCGCATGGCCTTCGTATTCGCCGCGACAGGATCATCCGCAATCGCGGGAGCCCCGGCAGAAACAAGCAAGACGAACGTTAGTAAGCCGAGTCGTGTCATCAGAGACCCCTTGAGATCCGCGCTCAGTGGATGGAAAGCCACAAAGATCCAGGCCTCCATGATACCCGGTTTGAAACCGGGAAAGCAGCCGATGGAGAAATAGGGCGGGTAATGCACCAGCGTGGCGTGAACAACGTCGCCTGGGCCACTTGCTGGTTCGTCAACGCTTTCCGTCACCCACTCGCCCACTCACCCCACACCCCACACCCACTCACGGCAAGGCGGGGTTGATTTCCAGTACCACAATCGACTTGGCAGGAAGGGTCAATTGGAGGACGCTGTCCTCGATAACAACGCCTTCGAAGGCGACCGGTTGCAGGGCATTCGGGGCTGTAAACGTATTGTGGGCGTTCATTTCGTCGGCGGTCAGCACGCGTCCCGTCGCGCTCCCGGCAGACAGGTCCGTCAGCCGACATTCCAGTGGCATGGCCACATGAGGATTCGTGTTGACTAGCGAAAGATGGGCAACACATTCGGACTTGGTTTTACTCAAAGTGCAAACCTTCCTGCCCCTGCCAACGGGATCCAACGCCGGAAAAGCCTGTCGTTTTGCCAGTCCACACCGGATGTGAATCCCGAACCCTTCCCGGTGGGAAACGTGCCACAAAATCCGGCTTTACCGGCTACATGGGCCGCGAGATTTACAGTTTGAAGTTTTACGGTAAGACCCCCACCCGTGCGCTGCCACAGTCAATTGCGCAAAAAGATGGCGAAAAAGCGCAGAATAAGCTTCGTCGCAGCGGAGCTCGCCACGGTTCCACTACGACAACCTGGTTCGCATGAGTTCGCTGCGTGGATGCTCACACTTCAAACGTGCGTCCGTCTTCCTGGAACACCACACGATACAGATCGCGCCGGCGGTCGTTCCAGTTCTGCACAGTCCCGGCTTCCCGATGCCGTCGCAATTGTTCGAAATCGAGATCGTGAATGATTACCGTTTCGACGTTCGGGTTGCACTCATCGGCCACGGCATCTCGGGCAAATTCGGCATCGGCCGGTGTGAAGATCCCGGACTGAGCGTAGTGAATGTCGGCATTCTCCACAAAGGGAAGGTTGCCTGTGCAGCCGGAAATGGCCGCGTACATATGATTCTCGATACATCGCGCCTGCGCACAATGGCGCACGCGCAAGTAGCCGTGTCGGGTGTCCGTGTTGAAGGGCACGAAGATGATCTGGGCACCTTTCTGCGCGGCGATCCGCGACAGCTCGGGAAACTCGATGTCATAGCAGATCTGAATACAGACCGGACCACAGTCTGTCTCGAACACCTCCACTCGATCCCCAGCATTCACGCCCCACCATTTTCGTTCGCTCGGCGTAATATGGATTTTGTATTGTTTGCCAATCGATCCATCGCGGCCAAACAAATAGGCCGTATTGAAAAGCGTGTCATGTTCCACCACGAACTGCGATCCGCCGATCACATTCAGATCGTACTTGATCGCCATTTCAGCGAAAAACTCCAGGTACTGCGGCGTAAACTCGGCCAGCTGGCGAGCGGCCAGACCGGGCCGCATGGCCTTGACACATGACAGCAGTTGAGTGGTAAAAAGCTCCGGAAACAGGACGAAATCGCATTTGTAGTCGGAAGCCGTATCGAGGAAAAACTCGCACTGCTGGGCGAACTCGTCAAAGCTCGAAATCGGACGCACCTGGTACTGCACCACACAGATTCGGATGGGCTCAATAACATGGTGAAATCGCCGCTTTGCACCCGACACAAAATCCAGGTTTCTCCATTCCAGAAATGTCGCGTAACCTCGTGAATCGGAATCGGACGTAAGGTAGTTCGCGATCAGACCTTGGACGGCAAAGCCGTTCGAGAGCTGAGCGGTTAGCACGGGATCATAAACCGCTTTATCGACAACGCGTTCGATATACTCGCGAGCCGACATCTCCTCTGCGCATTGGCCGTATCCCGGAATCCGGCCGGCAATGATGATCCGGGCCAGATTCTTGCTGCGACATATTTCCTTGCGAGCATCGTAGAGTCGACGTGACAACTTCATGCCGCGGTATTCGGGATCGACCATGATTTCGATCCCGTATAGCGTGTCGCCCTTCGGCTTGTGATTTCGAATGTAACCGTTGTCGGCCACCGCTTGCCAATTGTGCCATTCCAGCGACGGATCGTATTCCACAATCAAACTGCTGGCTGAAGCAACCAGTTGGCCGTCAATTTCGACACCCATTTGTCCTTCCGGAAACATCTTGAGCTGGCTCTCGATTTGATCCCGGCCCCACGTGGCCATTCCCGGAAAACACTTCTGCTGCATGGCAATCAGGGCGTCATAATCGTCTACGGTCAACTGACGGACGACCGTCTTCCACTCATATTCCGATAAATCAAGCGGTTCCACTGACAAAACTCCTTCACCAACCGGCTCCACCACACCCTACTGACTGGTGGCACGCAGTGACCCAGACTCCCAGATCCGATGTGGTTCCACCCGCCACATGTCTCGATTCGACAGCGAACCATGCTATGCGACTCCGTGCAAAGCGACAATCGCACTGAGACCGATTTTGCCGATGTTCTTCGGTTCGAGGCATGATGGGTCCCGCCGCCTGTTGCGCAAAGTGCTCTGACAACTCCAAGAATTGAGGTGAAGCATTGTTCTCAACATGGTACGACACCGCGTCCACGCGGTGTTGAAAAGGGCTACCTCTGCGGCGCGACACCGCGTGGACGCGGTGTCGTACATTCACCTCGGCCCAACACGAACTCTTGGTGTGGACAAAGCACGAGTCCGGACTATTCACATCGAGTGGGTCAAGCTCGCGCAAAGTGCTGGGAGGGGCGACACGAGCCGATCCGCGCCACGGCGACAGTCTCTGTCTGTGCGGAGGGAGAATGAGCGAGCAACGATTCGCTCAGCTGCACGGCTTGTTTGACCTACTCTGCGGGTTTTGTGAATCAGCCGCACCAGCCGCACCAGCCGCACCACACGCAACATGCGCAATGAGGCAGGTTTTCTTCGCGACAGTGACTTGCCACGCCCCGGTGACTGATTTACGTTGGCCGTAGCCGGCATCCGCCGCAGCAGCAGCATCGCACGACACGATGGCTGCCGAGAAACGGTTACAGAGCACCACCTGACAGATCAAGTTGGGAAACCGTTTCTGGAGTGTACACCAACGTCCTACCAGTTTGTACGCCACTCGGTGTTGCCCGCCGATCGAGGCATGAGCCGTATTGAGGAGTTCTTGGATGAACACACTGGACCCGTTTCGAAGTTTGCCGGCATTGTTACTTTCTCTCGCCATGGTCGCCACCTGTATCGCCGTCGAATCGGCATCCGAAGGAGAACTAAACCTGGCCGTCGTGGCAACACCATCAACTTCCTTTGTTTCCGGTCACGAAACGTTGGGCGCTGTCAACGACGGTTTCGATCCTGCACACTCGAATGACACGCGTCACGGTGCTTACGGCAACTGGCCCCGATCGGGCACGCAGTGGGTGCAATACGAGTGGAGCCAACCGATCAGTACCAAGAAAGTAGACGTGTTCTGGTGGAATGACCGCCGCGGCGTACGCCCTGCCACGGCCTGCCGGTTGTTGTTCTGGAACGGAAAGGAGTTCGTGCCCGTCCCCAATGTGGACGGCCTCGCGGTAGCTGAAAACCGTTACAACACGACGACATTTGACGAAGTGACGACCACTCGCCTGCGACTGGAGATCGACTCCAACGGCACCAACTCGACGGGAATCCTGGAATGGAAAGTGTACGATTCGGGCAAATCTCCCGCATTCCCACCGATCGTCGTGGCCGGCGTCGATCGTGTCGTGATGCAGGGTGGCAAGACCTATCTCCTCGGCAAAGTTCAGACTCTGTCAGTGAAAAACGAACTGGCCGAGGTCCAATGGACCAAGGATGCTGGTCCGGGCGCGGTTACGTTCGCCGACCCCGACGCCTTGGTTACCACCGCCACGTTGGCCGAGCCTGGCGATTATGTACTGAAGCTGACGGCCAGCCGCGATACGGTCGAAGCGTCGTCGACCCTTAGCGTCAAAGTGAAATCGCGCCCTCCGGCAAAACACCTTCGATTGATTGACACGCAACACTACACCATCGACAGCCCCCTGTGGAATGACCGGGCGAAAGCGTTGATCGTCCACTGGATTCCCCACTGCATTGCCAAAATCTCCGACCCGGATTTGAAGGAGGGGGGCATCAACAATTTCGTGAATGCCGCCAAGAAGCTGGCCGGTCAACCTCACGAATCGCACCGCGGCTACGTCTTTTCCAATGCCTGGGTCTACAACACGATCGAATCAATCTGCCTGGCGCTGATGGTCGACCCGCGCGGAGACCAGGAGATCATCAAAGCTCAGGAGTCGATGCGGGCCACGCTCAACGACTGGATCCCCCAGATCCTCGCCGCTCAGGAACCGGACGGATACATCCAGACGGTCTTCACGCTGAGTGATCGCGAGCGCTGGTCTCCCAGGCATCGGGGTGACCACGAAGGGTACGTGGCCGGCTATTTCCTGGAAGCCGCGATTGGGCATTACCAGCTGACCGGCGGCCGCGACACGCGACTCTACGATGCCGCCAAGAAGTTGGCGGACTGCTGGGACGACAACCTCGGCCCGCCACCCAAGAAGCCCTGGTACGACGGTCACCAGGCCATGGAGATGGCTTTGGTGCGATTCGGCCGGTTCGTCAATCAGGTGGAAACAGCGGGCCAGGGAAACAAGTACATCGCGCTGGCCAAGTTCCTGCTCGACTGCCGCAACAACGGCAGTGAATATGACCAAAGTCACGTCCCCGTAACTCAGCAATACGAAGCAGTGGGACATGCGGTGCGCGCTTCGTATTCCTATGCAGCCATGGCCGATGTTGCCATGGAGACGGGCGATATCGACTACCAGAGTGCCGTCATGTCGCTGTGGGACAATATCGTGAATCGCAAGTATTATGTCACAGGTGGCATCGGCAGCGGCGAGACATCTGAGGGATTTGGTCCCGATTATTCACTGCGACACAATGCCTACTGCGAGTCGTGTTCCAGTTGCGGCGAGATCTTCTTTCAGCACAAGCTTTGCCTGATCCATCACAATGCCAGGTATGCCGACCTGTACGAAGAGACCCTCTATAACGCACTTCTCGGTTCCGTCGACCTCTCTGGTGAAAATTTCTACTATCAGAACCCGCTCGATGAACGGCGCCCGCGCGACTCCTGGCACGGCTGCCCATGCTGCGTCGGTAATATCCCCCGCACCCTGTTGATGCTCCCCACCTGGACGTACGCAAAAGATGAAGAAAACCTCTACGTCAACTTGTTTGTTGGCAGCACGGTCAATATTGACGACCTCAATGGCACGAAGGTTGAGGTCGTGCAGGTGACTGATTATCCGTGGAGTGGCGATGTCTCGATCCGCATCACGCCGACGACGCCGACCGAGTTCGGACTGAAGATCCGCGTTCCCAACAACAGTGTCAGCGAACTCTATTTGTCTACTCCGGATTCAAACGGTATCGCTTCGATCTCTGTGAACGGCCAGCTAGTCACGCCCCCGATCGACAACGGCTATGCCGTGCTCAATCGGAAGTGGACGGCAGGAGACAAGATCGATCTGAAGCTGCCCATGAAGGTGCAACGCGTCAAGGGAATCGACAAGATCGCGGCAACTCGCGGTCGCGTGGCACTCCGCCGCGGTCCGCTGATTTACAATGTGGAGCAAGCTGACCAGGACCTGGACCAAGTGTTGGAGCCGGGCGCGGATTTACAGGTCCAGTGGAAGGAGGATCTGCTGCACGGAGTCGTGGTCTTGACCGGCTCCTGGTCCGACGGATCCGCGTTGACGGCCATCCCCTATTTCCTGCGACACAATCGCTCAGTCAACTCGCCGGCCACAGAGGATGATCGGCGCGGTCGCGGATCCCTCTCGCGCGTGTGGATCCGAGACCAGTAGCAATTGTTCGTCGAGAACCATTTAGCGGCGGAAAGCCGCCAGTAACAGGCGTCCCGTGGCGCAGGATTCCACGCTGTGATCTTGCGTGACGCCGTTGTCGCCTCACCAGCACCCACTTGGCTCGAGAGAAACGAGTTACTGCTTGCCACCAAATACGCTCCGCACTGCTTCCAGGTACTTCATACCGTGTTGCGTGTCTGGCTCCAGGTAACTCCCTTCCGTCCATTCGTTCCAGCAGTTGATCGTGATGATCTTCGGCTGCGTGGGAACGTCAACGAGTCGTGTCTTAACCAATTCCAGTCACGCCGCTGCCGGCGGGCAAGTACACGCTGAGACCGGTGCGCGATTACCACGGCAATCAGACCGGCGAGGACATGCACCGTGAACTGCCGCGTCAGGCTTATGAATCAGGGTTGGGCCAGACGAATGTACGACACCTCGTCCACGCGGTGTCCCTCCGCAAAGGTAGCCCATTTCGACACCGCGTGGACGCGGTGTCGTACGCCGTTTAGACCAACGCTTCACCCCAATGGAAATCGGATTTGTGTACAACAACGAGCCGAACTAATGCGGTTACGCCTATTCCATCCGCTTCAGAAACAGCGCGTCACGCTCACCAAGCGTCACGGTTGCCCCCACAGCTTGCCCATTGTTTGTCTTGGTGTCCTGGCTGGCGGTAGCCGAGATACGCCGGTATTGTCAACCCGGAGACAGTTGTTGCAGGTCGAACGTGTAAGGTCTGCGAGAGGGATTGGCCAGCACAACTCCATGCTCAAATTCCCGGTACACGGCATCAGGATGCGCGTGAGCCGTTACCGATTGAATGTGAACCGGCTCACTCCCTTCCACGGTCATCGCCAGGTCAACGGTTTCTGTTTTGACGTGCTGATAATAGAATCCGGATTGGAACGTTTTGTCGTTGACCCAGGTCATGAACTGTTGGGACTCGGTGATCCGGTCCTCGCCCGCTTGGGCAGCTACAATCTTCACGCCGCCCCAATGCGCGTGGTCGGTGGTTGCGTTGTTGTTCGGCCCACAATCGGCCACAAACTTCAAGCGCACGCGCTGGCCACTATACTGTTGCAGCGAAACCCTTTGTGGCAGCCACCGATGCTGGTTCGTTGTAGCTTCGAAGACCTTGATGTAGGGGTCGGCCCTACCGGCCTTCACGACCGATGCCTGTACTTCAAACAGCACACCATCCGAGCGCTGCGGACTCAGTTCGCCCATCCCCATGGAGAAACGCAACTCACTATCGCGCGGCACATCAACCTCCTGCTCCCAGAACGTGTAGCCCTTCGCTCCTTGATACGGCGGGTGGACAAAGTAAGTGGGAAGCGTTTGGCCGTCTATCGTGCCGGGTCGGCGCTGCACACTGGCGCCGGTCGATGCGTCGAGCAGCACTTCCTGCTGGCTGCCGCGCAACTTCATGCCGGTCGCCAGCGGCTCGCCAGCCATCAGATCGACCATGCCTCCCGAGGCTCCAAACTCAGCAAATCGAGCCATTTCGCGAGGGTATTGTGGGCGCGGATCTCCGTGCATCCGGACGGTCACAAACAGGTCGGGGCCCCGCGTCGGGATCCGTCCGATGACAAATCGCAGCGTCGGCCGCTCCGCATTCACGGCGCTCACATGCACGCCGTCCGTCGTCACCGAGGTCTTGACTTGTCCCGAAATCCGCTCGGCCAAGGCGGCTCCCGTCCCCTCACCGCTCAGCAAATCGGGGGTCCTTGTGGCAAGACGCACGGCGGGGCCTGCGGATCTTCCCAGCCAGCCAAGTTCCTTGTCGGTCCCGCAGCGAAACTCGTCCCAAACACCAAACTTGCCGTCCGGATCGTTGCGAGGTGCAAACGAATAACAGGTGGCGGCATCGAAAAACTGGCAGGCGGCGAAGACGAGTCGGTGGCGTGAGAACGGAACGTCCGGATTGGCTCGCTCGCCCGGCTTGCCAGGCACCGCCTGATTCCACTTGTGGTTCACGTAGCTGAAGGTGGGCCGGCGGGCATTCTCGCGCCAGAAAAAATGCCGGTTCATGCCGCCAGACCAATCCTCGAACTCCCAGTCACTCAGATTGGGCCACCCCTCGCTTTCGATACCGTTGAGAATCTCCCACGCCCGCTGACTGCGGACTCCTCCCGGGCCCAAAGCGCCATCGCCTTGAATGATGAACTCATCGCCCATGCGCCGCCGCAATTGTCGCGCGAACTGGACGACACCGATTCCGTACTGATTCACACCATCCATCACACCATGCTCTTCCTGTCCATCGCCGTCCGTGTCGCCGTGTGTCTGGTTGAACATCACATCAAATTCCAACCCATCAAAAGCGGCTAACGTACCACCCGGGCCAAACCGGTCAGCCAGGTCGTCCACCAACAAGTCACTGCACGTCTTGCCATGGCTATCCTTGGGACAGCGGTCACTGAGATTGTAGAACCACATGATGTTGTTGCCGCGGCCCCACGGCCCTTCCACCTGGTGCGCTGCTGCCCGCGCTTTGTTCGCCTCAAAGGCAAGAGGCTCGGTACCATAGCAGCCTCGCCTGACGCGAATCGTGTTGGAGCGCTGGTCAACCTCCATCAGTTGTACTTGTTCGCAGTGGTACCAATCATGTTCTCCGTCGCTGGTCAGGCCGAACAAAGCGATATCATCGTTCGACGTCCGATACCGTCCCATCTGGATGTGGAAATCCTTCGCATCCTTCACTTTGATGACTGACTCGCCCGTATCGGCCGGCACATCCTCCGTGATCATCACGGCTCGACGATAGATCCAGTGTCCCGGGAAGTATTTTTCGGTGTGATAGCGAGGATCGCGTGCGTTTCCATTGAAGTGTAGCAGAACGACCTGATCGGGATGCTGTTGTTTGAACCGGCTGAAGAAATCGGGATTTCGCCGCTCACGGCCCAGACATTCCTCGTCCAGACACTTGCCCATGATTCCCTGGAGTCGATTGAACTGCGATTCCCAACTCTCGAACGTGGGATACCTTCGCGCGTTGTATGCTTGTTCGGTCGAGCGAAAGAAAAACACGCGAGGATACGCGTTCTGCAAGATACTAAGTCCCTGATCACTCTGGGCACGAGCGATGCTTGCCCAGAAAGACGGGCCCGAAACAGCCACAAGAAGGAACAGTGCTCCGATGGATCGGAACCTGCCTGAGAAGAGCAAGACCAACTGTGTCACGTTGAGCCTCCTACGCGATAAAGCCGTAGATGCGTCACGCTCTCTACTATACACGCTGCGCCGCCCACCCACGCCACGGCGAACGCCCGCACACCCCACCCGGACTCAGCATGGCACCAGATCCGCGAGGTTCCGAATGGACGTCGTCTCGAGACGAACGGCATGGGGCACGAGCTTCACGGTATGCGACGAGTTGTTGAACGCACATGTGCACCGTGGGCCCCCACCATGCGGCGCAACTTGTTGACTACGAGGGCGCCGAAGTTCTTCGTGGCGACGCAACTATCTTCCTGAGAATGGGCCCTGTCGCCGTACCGTGTTTGGCAGCATACAGCTACATGAGAGAAAGAACCAATCGAAGGCCTTCCTCGACTTCCGAGAACTCGCGTTTGCCAAGTCTCTTTACTTTTTCCTTGAGGAACGCCTTGTCTATGGTAATCAATTGCGAAACGTTGGCGACGGACTGTTTGGGAAGGCCGGACGCCTTTCGCGACAGAAAGACATTTCCAGGAGCCTCAGCCAGCCGAATGTTGGAAGTGATTACGACCGCAATCACCGTGTTGATACGACTGCGGTTGAAGTCATCAGCTTGAACAACAAGCACCGGACGAGAATAATCGGGTTCAGACCCTCTTGGCTCCGGCATCGACGCCCACCAAATCTCACCGCGTTGAATTACCATTGGGCGTTTTCGAGCGACAGGCTCTGCATTTTTGACAATGCTGAGTCCAAGCCGGATGGACTGTCGGAATACACTTGGTTGAGCTTTTCCGTCACGTCAGAGCGGCAATGAGCCGCCACGAACTCTTGGACCGCCTTGGCGTAGAGTTCGCTGCGCGACATGGACAGTCGGCTGGCAGCTCTCTCAGCCGCCTGAAAGATCGAATCTGGAATGGAGATTGCTGTTTTCACGATAAAAGTATAACCGCGGTTATACCTGAAGTCAAGTGCGTGGGACCAACGCGTTTGCTCGGTGGTTGCCCCCGCGTCTGCACGCCCATCGGCGCACGTTCGATCTGGTCCGCAAAACGGCCCAGAAGAACGTGTCGGTGGTCGGCTGACGTGGTGCGGGGGGGGCGAGCTTGTGCCGCAACTCACAATTGAGGGCACTCCAAGCGAAGCGGAAAACATCAAGCCGTCAACCACTGTTTTGACACGCCGCCGCGCGGAAGTAAAGGCGAAGGCGTCCGTGTAGCGAAAACAGGAAGGCGATCGCGTAGCGACTCTGCCGGCGTCGCAGCAAGTACAGGTCGATCATCTTTGCCAAGCCGATAGACTATCGGCAAACGCCGCTGTTTCACGATCCGCCACTTGAATACGAAAAAATGATCTGGGACTGGCTGTCGGATACGGTTGTCTTGTCCTTGCTTGCCTTCTGGGCGACCTCCTGGCCCCTGACGATTTCTCGCTGCAAATACGCAAGGATCTCGCTTTGTGATTGCTCGCCAGACAGATGCGTCCGACGCCATAACTTCCCCACCGGTGTGTACAGCACCAATTGTGGAAGTGAGTCGCCACGCAACAATTGCCGCGTCAACGCGGGGCTGTCCTCTGAATCCACCGCGACGAAGACGAGGTTCTCCAGCGCGCCGGCACGATGCAGCTCCGGCATTGTTTGCTGTTGCATCACTCGGCAATCGGGAGACCGGTCAGTTCCCACGAGCACCAAGAGCGGCTTGCCCGCTTTCTCAGCCCGATTGTAAGCCTCCTGATACTTGCTTCCGCTTGTCGAAGATAATGCGATGTGCAAAACGGTGACAGTCACAAGTCCATACATGCCTCTTCCTCCTGACAAAATCCTTAGGTCACTTTCACATTGCCCGTGGGCCGCAAATCGTCTACGCCCGGAAAGGGTTCAGGCTGCCGAAATCCGTGATGAAGTGGGGTGTCGCGGGGCACGCGTCTTCCGCCAATGGGACGAAGCCGAGTGTCTTGCCTTCTGATTGAATACGCTCTGCGAGGGGAATTTGAGGATTAGATTGAGTGAACGATTTGCGGGAAATGATGCGATTAAGAGCCTGAGACTATATAGGGCAAGTGGAGTGTTGTCAGGTGCCCGACGCCATTTCTTCGAAGATTCGTTCGTCTTGGGGGAGTAGGCAATGGTGGGTCGGGGGGGCGCGACCTAATGACACCGCTCACAACTGAGGGCACATCAAGAACGGTTCCTACCCAGCTTCACACGACCCCCCCAGAAGAACCGGAGGCAGAGTGTCTGCTTTCGGCTCTGCTTTCGGCTCTCCGTTCGGCGGCAATTTCTTCTCGCCTCCAGCACCCCTCAACTAAGAAACCAACCCGCAGCAAGTCTGCTCACCAACTAACGCGGGCTGGAAAAAGAATACGATGACGGTGAAGAATCGACGTGACGCAAATCCGTGAGCGGTTACGAAGAAATTCCCACGGACGATGTGGGACGACCTGGAGTGAATGAACAACCTGACATGTGGGCAGAACCGTCTTGACAGAAACTCATTCCCGGGCAGGGGTCGCGTCCCAGATGGCTACCTCAAACGGCTGGAGCGAAATATTCTTCGGCATGCCGGCTGTGGCACTCAGCGCCGGCTTGCTGACATCCTCGGCCCAGGGGCTCTTGAGCGTATAGCGCGACGTGGCTCCAACAGGCAGCTCGAAAGCCACGCCGACGTCGAGCAAGAATTGCTGCGGCTGCTCACCCGGATTACGCAGCATCACAATGCCTTTGCGCGGCGACCAGGATGCAAAACCATAGACCTCCAGCGTGGATGGATCGCCCCCAATCCAATGCGTGTCGACCAGCACATCCGCGTTGCGCGCGACCACCGGGCGGCCTCGGCCAAAACCGTCCAATCGTCATCGGTCAACCTTCCGGGCTGAATGTAGAGTTCTGCAGGCCGGTGCCACTGCCGAAGAAAGCATGGACGTCATCTTTGAAACCGGCAGAGTTGAATGTCGGATCACCGGCAGATCCTTGACGCGAATAGGCCACTCCCTGCGTCATCAGTGAATTGAGCGGGTAGAGAGGACCTCGGCAAACGATGTTGCGGTAAGTTTCCTGGTCACGATAGGTCAACCACTGCTGCTGCTTGGAGCCCGGCCCGGCAAATCCCATATCGTGCCCCTGCCGCCAAACCGAATCGGCATACCGCAGCCAGAATGGCGAGGGCCAGGATCCGGTAGTGAGGTTGATGTACAGACTCGGATCTTCCTGACGCAGTTCAAGCATCAGGCGCCGCATGGCTTCCGTATCCCGTACGTATTCGCCGGCCCCCTGAGCTTGCATGCCCGTGGCAATGCCATCGAATTTGAAGTGATTCACACCGTATCTGCGAATCATCTGGACACATGCCTGCTTGAAAGCCTGGTAATACTTTGGACCGGCCAGGGAGAAGCCGGTCTGATTCACCTCGTAGCCCTGTTCGCGACCACGCGTCAAGCGTTTCTGTCTTGGTTCGCCATAGCCCCCAAACGGCGACAGCCAGACGCCCAGACGCGTCCCGTACCTGCGGCAGGCCTGAGCCAGAGGTTCAAAACCGTGAGGAAATCCGCGGTGAAACTGCCAGAGGGTCTCGGGATCATCCCAACCGTCGTCAAACACG
The DNA here is from genome assembly GCA_963700575.1 of uncultured Planctomycetota bacterium. GTDB lineage: Bacteria > Planctomycetota > Planctomycetia > Pirellulales > Pirellulaceae > JAJRVM01. The sequence continues at coordinate 493,351 of CAVOYC010000032.1, forward strand.
AGAGCGTCCATGACGACGTGGTGTGGCTTGATGAAGCGCTCGCCAAACAATTGAATTGCTTCCAGGCAATTCTCTTCGTTCAGCGCGAACGGTTGCCAGGCGATGTCGTACCAGGAGTTGTAATGCAGGTAAGGCCGATAGGGGTGAGCGCGTTCACGTTCAAGATAGTGAAGAAACGAGCGGCGCAGCTGACCCTGCGGAGCGACCCCCACGACAAAACTCTGCGTCAGAAGTTCTCCAGGTGCCAAAGTCGCATCGCGTTTCAGCCGGCACAGCGCCCCCTCATTCGCGTCGCGGAGAACGCGATTCTCCGCCATGGGATCTTCGCAGCCGAAGAAGAATGGTCCGGCCACAACCAGCGATCCGTTCAACACTGCCCGCGTTGGAAGCGTTCGGAATCGGCTGCTTCAGCCAGATGATTTCGCGAATCGTCAGCGCATCAACTGCAGCGCTCAGCTCGACGACTTGCCGCACGTAATTCGAACCCTCAAGTATCACCGCTCGCCAGACAACTCGCAGACGACCGTCGTCGGAAATCATCGGCAATTCGATCTGTTTGCCGGGGACGCGTCCCGCAAGACGCGAACAGTCCGGCCGCACAGGGTGCTCCTTGACCACCGGTGGTCCCAACGGCTTCATGGCCGAGGCGCGATAGGTGGTTTCATCACCCAGTACGACTTGAAACACATCCCCGGCCATTTCCAGCGCGGCACCGGTCAGGATATCTTTGTACCCGCCCGCCGAAAGACCTGTCTCAGAAAAGATCCACGCTGCGATCAACGCCTGATTGCCGGCACTGATCCTGTTGCCGTGAATCACGGCATCCGCGGGTCCCGGCGTTGGCCCCGGGTACTCGACGCCAACAGCGTGCTCCAGGACGAACAGGAATGTCGTCAGCATCAACATCTTCAGCGCCGTGGTTTTCATTTTCATTTCGGTACTCCTTCCTGACACTAACGATAACAAGTTTCCAAGGCTCAATCACCCAGGCAGAACTTCGGTCTAATGTGGAATTCATAACCGGCAACATGGATCTGGGCCAGATCCTCAGAATAAATGTCTTGTGCAGGCATCTCCTTCTTCACCTCGTGTTACGCTGTGTGAATGACTTTGTGTGCATTGTAGGGTTTATGTGATGATAGGAATACAATGACGGTGGCATTGCGACCGATTCAACGCCCTTGGAACAAAAAAACCACCTGTCACTCAAGAGCCGTGTGACAAGTTTGAAGTTGACGAGAGGCAGGAAACCGAACATGAGAGCCATGATATTGCCACAAGTTGTTTCTTTGAGTGACATTGAGACCCCACTGCAGATGGCGGACCTGCCGATACCTCAGCCTGTTGCTGGCGAGATACTGGTGCGGGTGACGGCGTGCGGTGTCTGCCACACGGAACTCGATGAAATTGAAGGGCGCACTGCTCCCACTCAATTTCCAATCGTCTTGGGACACGAAGTGGTGGGACGTGTGGAACAGCGAGGTGCTGGTGTGACACGTCATAGGTTGGGAGACCGAGTCGGCGTGGGCTGGATCCACTCGTCATCGGGTGCTGCCGACGAAAATCTGAGTCCTGCTTTTCGAGCGACGGGCAGGGATGTTCACGGCGGCTATGCCGAATTCATGACGGTCCCCGAGCCCTACGCGTACGCTATTCCGCGACAGTTCCGCGACGAACAAGCGGCCCCGCTGTTGTGCGCCGGTGCCATCGGCTACCGAGCACTGCGGCTGGCTCAGCTGAAAGATGGAGACTCGCTGGGGCTGACTGGGTTCGGCGGTTCGGCGCACCTCGTGCTCCAGCTGGCAAGTCACCTTTTCCCCAATACACAGGTCTACGTTTTTGCTCGGGATCCGCTGCAGCGTGAGTTTGCCCGACAGCTCGGGGCAGCCTGGGCCGGCGCCACGGAGCAACGTTCACCAGAACCTTTGCATGCCATCATTGACACTACTCCGGTCTGGAAACCGGTAGTGCATGCGTTAGCCAATCTGCGGCCGGGCGGACGGCTGGTGATCAATGCCATTCGCAAAGAGGACGTTGACAAGGACCAGCTACTGCAACTCAGCTACCACGAACACTTGTGGATGGAGCGCGAAATCAAGACGGTAGCTAACATCACGCATCAAGATATCGAGCAATTCTTGCCGCTGGCCGCCGACGTACCCATCCGTCCCGAAGTGACAACCTACCCTCTGGAAGCTGCCAACCAGGCCCTGCTGGAATTGAAACGGGGCAGCGTGCGAGGCGCCAAAGTGCTGGTGATGACGTGAGTCGACCAAGGTGTTCTTGCTCAAAGTGCAAACATTCCTGCCCCTGCCAACGGATCCAACACCGGAAAAGTCTGGCGTTTTGCCGGTCCACACCGGATGTGAATCCCGAACCCTTCCCAATGGGAAACGAGTCACAAAATCCGGCTTTACCGGCTACATGGGCCGCGTGATCTACAGTCTGGGTCTTGATTAGCTCAAAGTGCAAATCTTCCTGCCCCTGCCAACGGATCCAACGCCGGAAAAGCCTGTCGTTTCGCCAGTCCACACCGGATGTGAATCCCGAACCCTTCCCGATGGGAAACGAGCCACAAAATCCGGCTTTACCGGCTACATGGGCCGCGTGATCTACAGTTTGAGTTTTGATTAAGCTCACACGTTCAGGAACAACACGCGGGATCAGATGATCCGTCGTATCGGCTCCGCACCTTCCACGCCAACCAGTTTCTGATCCAATCCGCCGTAGAAATAGGTGAGTGCGTTCGGATTGAACCCCAACTGATGCAACACCGTGGCATGGAGCTGCTTTACATGGCAGCGGTCTTCTACCGCTGCGCTTCCGATTTCATCTGTCGCCCCAACACTGACTCCACCTTGGATACCACCACCGGCCAGCCACATGGTGAAACCGTAGGCGTTGTGGTCGCGCCCTGTTCCTTGCGCATACTCGGCGACCGGCTGCCGCCCAAATTCACCTCCCCAGACGATCAGCGTGTCGTCAAGCATCCCGCGCTGTTTGAGGTCCTTGATCAGCGCGGCGATCGGCTGGTCGGTCGCTCCGGCATGTCTGTTGTGATTCAACACCAGGTCGCCGTGCGCGTCCCAATTGTAGTCGTTGTGGTTCCCGCCCGAATAGATCTGGATGAAACGGACCCCCCGCTCCACCAATCGGCGCGAGAAGACATTTGCGGCCGAAATCGTCGGTCTTGTTATCGCCGATCCCGTATTGTTGCAGCGTTGTCTCCGTTTCTTGAGAAAAATCAACGGCCTCCGGAGCATACTGTTGCATCTTGTACGCCAGTTCGTAGCTGGCAATCCGTGCAGCCAATTCTGAATTGTCGAGGCGCTGCTGCAGGTGTATCTGGTTCTTTTCGCGCAGCCGATCGAGCAATCGGCGCTGCACTTGCCTGGTCATTCCCGCGGGTGGTTGCAGGTTGTGAATCGGTGTCTCGCTGGCGCGAATCACCGTGCCCTGATACGCGGCCGGCATGTAACCGCTCGACCAATTCTTCGCGCCGCTGATAGGACCACCCGACTGGTCCAACATGACAACGAACCCAGGCAGGTTTTCGTTTTCACTCCCCAATCCATAGGTGACCCATGAGCCGAGACAGGGATGGCCGCTCAAGATCCGTCCCGAATTCATCATGAGCATGGCCGAGCCGTGAATCGGCGACTCGGCATACATCGAATGAATGAACGCCATGTCATCCGCACACTGTCCTAAGTGCGGAAACAAATCGCTGACCCATTTGCCGCACTGGCCATACTGCTGGAACTGCCATTTCGGCCCCACGACCCGCCCCTCATTCTTCTTGCCGCCACGACCAAACGTCTTGACCGGGACGGTCTTCCCGTCCAAGGCGTACAAATCCGGCTTGTAGTCGAACGTATCGACATGCGAAGGCCCACCGTACATGAACAGAAATATCACGGCCTTCGCTTTGGGAGCGAAATGGGGAGCCTTGGCATGCATCGGACTGACCCAGGGCGTCTCGCCATCCGCGGCCTGGCACTGGCGAGCCAGAAAATCGTCTCGAGCAAGCAACCCGAAAAGAGCCAGTCCCGTGAAACCCGCGCCGGTCTCCCATAAGAACTCGCGACGCGTGCGGCCACAGAAATTATGTTTCCCGCTCATGATCACCTCGAACAGTTGTGCAGTGATTTCGTGGTGGAAGGCCAGCATTTGCAACGGAACGGACATAAGTCCACAGCTGAACTCATGTCAATCCAGGTAGACAAACTCGTTCGCATTCAAGACTAACAAACAATATGCATTCAGGGCCTGATCACCGCTGAGCTGATCTTCGGCCTGCAACGTTCTCAGCAATCCGACGTCTTTCCGCACTTCGTCCTGCTGCGGGTTGCGGCCCGTCGTCAAGCGAATCGCTTGCCGCACCTGTTCCTCCCTGTTGCCACCACACTCTTGCTTGAGTCGCGTGGCAAGTCTTCGAGCCATTTCGTTCGTGAACTCACCGTTTAGCATTCCCAATGATTGGGTCGGTACCGTCGTCACATAGCGCACGGGACAACTGGAATCCGTGTCCGCCTGGTCGTGGATCTCAAGTATCGGGACCAACAACGATCGCTTGACATGGATATAAACACTGCGCCGAGCGGCCTCTTCGGGAGGCGTCACGCCCCAACCGGCACCCGGTCGAGATTGCCCCTGCAAGACAGCCTGAGGAATAGGGACGTAGATGCTGGGTCCCCCCTGTTTCAAATTCAGTCCACCCGTCACGGCCAACATCGAATCACGCACCTCTTCCGACGACAGACGCCGCATTGGGAATCGCCAGAAGTACTGGTTGCCAGGATCCTTGACCAGCCCTTGTTCATTCGCTCTCGAACTCATCTGCCAGGTCGAACTGAGCATGATCAGCTTATGTATGCGTTTCATCCTCCAGCCACCGTGGCGGATTTCGCAGGCCAGCCAATCGAGCAATTGCTGGTGTGTGAGGGGCTCGCCGAGCTTACCGAAATCGTTTGGAGTCGGCACGATGCCACGTCCAAAGTGGTGCTGCCAGATTCGATTTGCAATCACGCGTGCCGTGAGCGGGTTGTCGGGTTGAAACAACCAACGTGCCAACGCAAAACGTTTTCCGGATGTCACACCATCGGCAGGCGAGTCGGGAACGAGCGGAGGCGTGGTACGAAACGCGGCCGGAACAGCCGGCTCGACTTGATCTCCCTTGGCATGGGGATTTCCTCGCATCAACACGTGAACCGCGCCACGTTTCTTCTCCGAGACACACATGATCGGGGTGCCGACCGGAGGGAGTTGTCGCTTCGTACTTTGCTCCAACGCAGCTCGCGTATCGGCCAGCTTCTTGAACCGATCCGCCCCCAGTATTTCCGCACCATATTTTTTGAGCGCGTCATCAACCTTCAGTCCTGCCACTTCGACCAGTCCAGCATCGATATACTGACCACGCTCACGCCGTCGACCGTGAATCGCAATGACGTTGCGACCTGTTCGCAGCGCCTGTTTCGCTTTGTCATCAAGCAACACGCGTAAGTACCGCGTCCGATGGCCCTTCGACGTGTGAACCAGGTGACCATTGATGTAAATCTCGCAGTCACTGTCGTGATGCAGGTCGAGTGCCAGTGGCGCGGTGGGTTCCTGATGCTCAAACCATTTGCGCAACCAGATGTCTGGCGTTTGCCAAACCGTGCGCACCACCGTGCCGGGCACCGCCTGTCGGCCAAATCCGCCTGAACCGCGGTCCCACGAGGTCGTGCTGTAATCGGGCTGGATCCAGTCGTCGGACGGTTTCTCCAATGTGTACTCCCACAGCTGCGCTTGATCGCGTGAGTCCGGCAGCACGACACGATCGATCGTGACAGCACCATCGTTCTGGATGTCCACACCCAGCTTGGATCGAAGCTGCCGGCGAAAGTCGGCTTCGATCGCTGCTATCTCAGCTGCCCATGCCGCCTCGCGCTGCATTTTTTCGTCAGCTCGCCGCGTCTCGGCAGCTCGATCCTCGTCCGTGACCCAACGCCGCAAATTCTCGCGATCGGCATCTGCAATGTCGTGAAAATATGCTAGAAACCGATAGTATTCGTGGTGATCAATCGGATCAGCTTTGTGGGAATGACAGCGGACGCAGCCCATCGTAGTACCAAGCACAACTTCCGATGTTGTCTTGACAATGTCGTCCAATCCATCGTAGCGAGCCAGCTCCCGATCCACCGGCTCGTCGTCCCACAAGCCGAGCCGATAGTAGCCGGTCGCGACCAGCGTCTCCATAGTCATGTCCGGTAGTTCGTCGCCCGCAAGTTGCTCGATGACAAAACGATCGTACGGTTTGTCCTGGTTCAGTGACTCAATCACGTAGTCGCGGTATCGCCATGCTTCAGGCTTCGGTGAGTCTCGTTCGTAACCGTGCGTTTCAGCATACCGCACCAGGTCCAGCCAATGTCGTCCCCAATGTTCTCCATACTGCGGGGACTCAAGCAACTGATCGATCAGATTCTCAAAAGCCTCAGGAGAATCGTCCTGCAGGAAGTGATCGACGTCCGCTGGAGTGGGTGGCAAGCCAGTCAAGTCGTAGTACGCTCGCCGGATCAACGTCGTCTTGTCGGCGGGAGGATTTGGGGCCAGCCCCTCCGCTTCCAGTCGCCCAAGTACGAAGGCGTCGATTTCATTCGCGACCCATGCTCCGCTGGTGACGTCCGGTCGTCGGGGACGCACGAGCGGTTGATAGGCCCAGTAGTCGCTACCGTCGCCGCGCCGGTCAGTCGGTGCCTCGGCTGCCACACCATAGTCGTCGCGCGCCGACCAGGGCAGGCCGAGCTTGACCCACCGCGTGAGCACCGCGATCTGCTCGGCGGGCAGTTTCCCAGACGGCGGCATCTCCAAGCCATCGTAGTTGACGGCCGACAAGAGCTCGCTCTCGCCGGGCATCTCCAGATCAACTGCCGGTCCGAGTTCGCCACCTTGGAGAATCCCCTGGCGACTGGTAATCCGAAACGCTCCTTCAATCTCCGCCTGCCCACCATGACAGGAAAAACAATTGCGCTGCAGAATCGGCAATACGTCCTGTTCAAAAAACGCGACTTGCTCGGCGGCAAAATCGGCGTTAACTGTTGATGTCACCGCCCAAAGCGATGTCACCAACACGGCCGCCACGACTCCCCACATCAAGAACTTGAATCGCATGGAACAATCCGAAAAAATGCGTTCGCTGTGCCATGGCTGCAGCCGCCAAGGCTTGGCACCAATCACCAGAACTAACTTTGGTTAGCATCGTTCGAGAAATAACTGTCCACTACCCCCTCGCCCCACTGGGGAGAGGGCAGGGTGAGGGGACCAAGAATACGTCAGTTATTTATCGATCGATGCTTAGGCAGAGCCCTTGTTGGATCCCGCTGCGATCGAATTCCATCACGCCTGGCCACACGACGACCCAGCTGCTGCGCATCCTTCCGCCACCACTCAATGAGGGGGTGCGCAGACTCGTGGGGTGAGTCCAGCTCGGCATGAATTCGCACCGAGACCGAGTACGGAAGATTATAGCCAATTCACTTGGAAATGCGACTTCTTGGGGTCTGCGCTTACGTGGCTTGTGAGCTTGTCGATCACCCTTCGACCGCAATTCACTTTCGCGTGACGCTCTTGATGTAGTCGACTTCCTGCTGGTCATAAGGCGTTCCATCAGCTCGCAAAATCTCATGAAACCACAATTCAGGTTTGGATGTGTACTGCTTCTGCCACGTCTCCCAAGGGTAGATCGTCTGAGTCTTTCCATCGACCAGTCCCCAGTTGTAGGCACCGATTCGCTGCTGCTTCAGATAGCCGAGTAGGGGATCAAACGTGCTGCCGCTGCCTCGCGACATGTACTCGGTGCAGAGCAGGGGACGTCCATATTGGCGCAATTGCTGCACACGCTGTTTCATCTGCTCGGGCCCGCCGTAGCAGTGAAAACTGATCACGTCCGACTGCTCCAGCATGAGTTTATTGCACGGCGTGAGTCTGCTTGGATCCGACCAGTCATCGCGCCACACACCGGCGGTGAGTGGTTGAGTGGGATCGACCTCGCGAGCCCAGACAAACAGTTCGCCAAGCAGGCGCGTGGCCATCTCGGCCTTTTTCGCTTCCGGCAATTCGCTGCGTGAACCGTCTACTCCGTATGCATTACGGTTGGGATTGTCCGGCTCGTTGAACAAATCCCAGACTTGAATACGACGATCGGCACGGAAATGCCGCATCAAACCTTGGACGTATGGTTTCAGTTCGTCGTGCCTCGCGGGGTCGCCTAGAATTTCCGCGCCGGCGCTTGCAGCCAGCCAGAATTATGTACGTGCGGCTTCGGATCGCGCTGTTTTCCCGGAACAGGATGCGGATCCCATACACCATCCAACGGCACCATCATGACACCGATCTGGTGTTTGTCAGCAATGCTTAGAAACTGCTCGACCCGCTCGACGAATCCGTCTCGGTCCTGTTCCCAAAGCAGATTGTGGAGAAACACGCGCACGCTCGTGAATCCGAGATCCGCTGCCCAACCGAGTTCGCGGTCAATCGTCTTCGGATCAAACGTGTCGGCTTGCCACATTTCGAGCTGATTGATGGCCGTGCTGGGCGTGAAATTGCATCCGACCAGCCAGGGCTGACCGGCGTACCATCTTCTGGCCTCCTCGGTAGTCCATCGCTCGCGGGCCTGGGCCGATTGCGCCACCCCGAAAATAAGAAGTACCAACAGCGTGGCTCGAAGGCGACGGGCACCTGGAGCTGGGTACGAAACCGGTCCTTTGAATCGTGATACGTTCTTCATCTCTGTATGCTCCGTTAGTGCGATCGGGTCTCTCTTATGTGAATCCATACGAAAGTCAGGCTCTGACAGCCTCAGCCTTCCGCGGTTGGCAGGCGAACATCGAACGTCGCGCTTCGCGCAGCGTGGCTCAAGCGCCACGGCGAGAAGCCCCGTCAAACGGGACTCTTCACGAGTACTCTCTGCCATGGCAACCTCGCGCTAAAACACGAGGCTAATACCACTGATCCAACAACGAACATCCAGTGGAAGCGGCTCGAGACCTGCGGTCAGAGGTTGCCGACTCGAAACTCATCACCTCATCACCTCCTCACTCAATCCTCCCCAGGCGTCTAAGGTGAGTTTCCCACAAGTCAACCCGCACCCACAGCTGGGCGAGTACCTGGGGACGGATCTCATAGTAATCGGTCAACAAGTAATCGGTACCCAACCGCTGGTCGAGCTGCGCGACGAATTGAGGCGAGGAGATCACCACCGGCGCCGCTGGATTATCGGGAAACGATCTCCATAGCTCAACCTGTTCAAAACGTCGCAGGTACCATGGCAGCGGCCAGTAATAGGCGTCGTTCCAAATGACTTTCACCGGAGTCTGCCAGCCGAGGTCGCTGGCCTCGGCAAGCTGACGCACCTGCTCGGCCAACCGCAGCACGTCGGGTGAGGTCTGGGCAAACACGTACGGATTCCCCACGTTGGCGGGGATCACAAAACTGGCTCGATACGCCTGCCACGCGAGTTGCCCGGCGCCGACAACCAGCAGAGTTGCTATAATGATTTTGAGCCAAATCGGTCGAAACAGAGGCAACAGAACCGAAGCACCCACACCCGCCAGCAGAATCATTCCCAGCAGGAACTGGATCAGGCACCAGGGTGTCTTATACGGTATGACGCTGTAGGCAACCGTAACGGCGAATGTGTAGCCAGCCAACCAGCGAACAAGACCTGCTCGGCCGCTGGTGACCCGGCGCCGGCGGGCATCAGTGTGCTCACGAAACCTGTTGCCGCCAGGACCACGATCAGTCCCTCCGACCAAACGGGGCCGGTCCCCACACGCCACCAGACAAGCCGATGTAAATAGAACGACCAGGGATTTACGTGCGGGGAACGCGCCACCCGCGCGACTCAACCATGCAGCGTAAGTTAACACACCGTCGATCGGACCGCGAAGATTTGTGAAGAAGGACGAGAGCAGAGTGACGGTTACAAACAGGGCGACCAGCACTCCCGCCGTCAGATGCAGCCGGGACCAGGGTACCGGACCGGCCTCTTCTGGTGGGAGTATGCGACGCGCGCCCCACACCGTGATAATCGAGGCAAATGTTGCGGCGAGATAGGCAATCACCGCAGTTTCTTTCGTGGCCTGCATCAGACCGACGCAAACCCCAGCCAGGAGGCACCAGACGAGTTTTCGACTGCTCACGTACCGCCAACCACATGCGATCGCCGCCAGAGTGAAGAAGGCCAGCAGCGTTTCGTGAATATAGTAACGACTGTAAAACACCATGGCGGGTGAGATGGCCGCCAGCACTGCCGCGGTGGCGGTGGCCGTTAGCCCCAAACCATCACTAAGCAGGAAGATCAAAACCACCAGGCCGACACCGAAAAGCGCGGGGACCACGCGGTAGGTCACTTCGGTAGTGTCGGCAAAACTTGCGGCCCGGCTGACCTTTGCCGACGGAAGTGTAGCATAGATCAGCGTAGGGCCATGAAACTCGTTGGGGTCATAGATGAACCGCCCTTTGAGCCAAAGATCGCGAAACCGGGCCGCCTGCACCGCCTCATCCGCGTGCATCGGCCGCGCGCTCAACCGCGGCAAGCGGATGGCCACAGCGATCGTGGTGGAAAACAGAAACAACAGCAGGCAGACGACGACGACACGCTTCACTTGGTCCGACCCTTCGTTCCTTACCAGTGCAAGACTTCGTGTTGTTAAGGCGACATAGCGAACAATGTTCGGTAGCCGTGCCGAAGCAACAGCGGACCTTGGGAGTCTACACATGTTTGAACCGCTCGGCTCAAAACACAGCACTTCCCAACGGTCGTCGCCTGTGCCATCCAACGGTTCCGCCGGACCCTATTGTCAGCACACCGCACGCCCCACGCAGGAGGCCGCCAATACCGTTTTGGCTTTCTCCCTGGTCATTCCGGCGTACAACGAATCGCAACGTCTGCCTCCCTACCTCGAGACGATTCGCAGCTACCTGAGCGAAATACACGCCGACCAATATGAGGTGATTGTCGTCGACGACGGCAGCTCTGACCACCTCGGGGACGTTCTCGCCGAAGCTTTCCCCGCTTGGGAGCAGATTCGCGTGTTGCGACACCCACAGAACATGGGGAAGGGCGCCGCGGTCCGTACCGGCGTTGTCGCCGCCCGCGGGAGCCGATTCTTGTTCGCGGACGCGGATGGAGCGACCCCCATCGAGGAAACGCAGAAACTCTGCGCTGCCCTGGATGCCGGAGCAGATCTGGCGGTGGGGTCACGCTTGCTGAGCACCGACCAGGTCACACGCCAGCGTACGTGGCGCAGAGCGCTGATCGGTCGCACATTTGCCACGCTGGTTGGCTGGCTCACGTCGGCTCCAGTCCGAGACACGCAGTGCGGATTCAAAATGTTCCGCAGCGGGCCGGGGAAACGGCTGTTTGAGCGGTCGCAAGAAACCGGTTACCTGCTGGATCTCGAGATTCTCTGCCTGGCTCAGCGGTGTGGTTACCAGGTGGCGGAAGTGCCAGTCAACTGGTCCGATCAACCGGGAAGCCGACTGAATATGGGCCGTGAGTGGCCGAGGATTTTGACCGATTTGTGGCGTGTCCGGCGCCGCGTCGCTCGGATGGCGTTAGACTGTGATGAGGGGTGTAGAGGTGGATTGAGACAGTACACTGACTGTTTGTAAAGAGAGGTTTTTGCATGCTTCGAACGACTTTGTTTTTGACCGGTTTGCTGTGTGCGGCATCGTTGTGCCAGGCGGAGGAGACAAAAGTACCGCTGAAGACGGAAATTCCCGAGGAGATTCTAGCCGGTACGCCACCCAACGTGCTGGCCATGCTGTTTCCCGGCCTGGTCATGCCGGACGCGGATCAAAAGCCCCTGATGGTCCCCAAAGGAACCGTCAACCTGGCACTGAAGAAGAAGATCACCGCCAGCGATTCGAACCCCATCCTGGGTGAGCTGAGCTACGTCACGGACGGCAACAAAGAAGGGAGTGAAGACGCCTATGTCGAGTTGTCACCCGACTTGCAGTGGGTTCAAATTGACTTGGAGAAAACGGCCGACGTGTATGCGGTCTATGTCTGGCACTATTTCCGTGAGGCGCACAGTTATCACGACGTGATCGTGCAAGTGTCCGACGATGAAAGCTTCAAGAAGGATGTCACGACGGTATACAACAGCGACGTGGATGCCTCGTCGCAAAAAGAGATTGGCAAGGATCGACCGTATATTGAGACGAACCTTGGACTGCTGATCGATGCCAAAAGTGCCAAAGGTCGCTATGTACGTCTCTACAGCGACGGGAGCACGGCCAACAGCATGAATCACTATATCGAGGTTGAAGTGTTCGGCAAACCAGCGGGGTAGGGTAGCTGGCCCGGTTCACCAGGTGTTTTTCGCCGCGGACGGTAATCGGCCCGTGCTTGAGCACGGGTATAGCAGCGCGTGACCCGAGGCGGACATCAGGCCCAATTTCGACTGCAACGCTTATGAAATTCAACTCAGCACCATCATCCATGGAGACGAGACTATGACAAAGTCAGAACGGTCGAGCGAAAGTTTGTTAGCGCGCGGCGGTGTATCCCGGCGTCGGTTCTTGGCCGGCGCGGGAGCGGCTGCCGTCGGCATTTCCCTGGTCCGACCCGAACTGGTGCGTGGCTCAACAGCCAACGAGAAAGTCAATATCGGGTGTATCGGCTGCGGTGGTCGAGGCAGCTGGATTGCCGGCCTGTTCCAGGAACATGGCGGGTATAACATCGTGGCGGCCGCGGACTATTTTGAAGATCGAATGACCAGCTTCGGAGATAAATTCGGAGTGAAACCTGAAGCCCGCTTCACAGGGCTCAACGGTTACCAGCGACTGCTCGAGCAGAAGCTGGATGCGGTTGTTATCGAATCGCCTCCCTATTTTCATCCCATACAGGCGGCCGCAGCGGTAGATGCCGGCAAACACGTCTACCTGGCCAAGCCGATCGCGGTGGACGTGCCCGGCTGCAAGACCATTGAAGAAAGCGGCAACAAAGCCAGCTCCAAGGGGCTCTGCTTCCTGGTCGATTTCCAGACTCGTGCCGATCCGTTCTACATCGAGGCGCTCAAACGCGTTCACGATGGGGCCATCGGCCGTTTCGCTTTCGGCGAATCAACCTACCACGCCGGCATTCCTTGGATGGGACAGATTGAGTATGCCAGGCAAGCGGATAAGAATCCCGAAGCACGTCTCCGCGCCTGGGGACTCGACCAGATTCTTTCCGGCGACATCATCACCGAACAGAACATCCATACCCTCGATGTTGCCAGCTGGATCATGGATCAGCCACCTCTCTGCGCATTCGGCACCGGCGGCTCGAAAGGTGCGCGACTTCGGCAACTGCTGGGACACCTTCAGCGTCACGTTCCAGTACCCCGATAACGTCGGCATCGCCTTCAGCTCCCGGCAGTTCGATGGTTACGGCACGCAGCCAGAAGGAATCCGCAATCGCATGTTCGGCACCGAGGGCGTTCTGGAGACCGAATACGGCGGGAATGTCATGATTCGTGGGAACCATTTCTACCGGGGAGGTAAGTCGCCTGGCATCTACAAGGACGGCGCGGTGACGAACATCGCCACCTTCCACGCCGACATCCTGGCGGGCAACACGGCCAACGCGACCGTCGCGCCGAGCGTTCGCAGCAACCTGGTCACCATCCTTGGCCGAACCGCCGCCTACCGCGGTGAAATCGTCCATTGGGATCAACTGGTCGCCATGGACGAACGCCTCGAGCCAAACCTGAAAGGACTTAAGGGATGAGCGTGTGAGGGGGTGATGGGGTGAGAGGGTGATTCACTACGCGGCAGAGGGAACATCGAACGTCCAACATCGAACGTCGAAAAAGAGCGGGGAGAATCGGGTTGCGTCAGGCGACGCGGCACCACGGTACGCAGACTGGCGCCGATTCTCCACGCTCATCTCGCGTCCCACTGGCTGTTGACTTCATCCGCCAGGCTTCTTCATTGGAAGTTCGACGTTCGATGTTCGACGTTCCCTCCGGCCCCGACAGACGCTTTCCTTGCGCGAGGATGCCAGCCCGCTCCTCACATCCCCTCACCTCATTACCTCATCACCCTTAGCGGATCGGGCAATCCAGGACGCCTCGATCTCTTCGAGAGTGCGTCCTTTGGTTTCCGGCAGCATCCGCAGCACGAACAGGAATCCGACCAGGCTGAAACCCGCATAGACCCAAAACGTGTTGGCTGGTCCTATGCCCTGCTCTCCTTTCAACATGGGAAAGGTCTGAGCCACGACGTAACACGACGTCCAAATGGTAAAAGTGGCCACCGACATGGCCCGCCCCCGAATACGCGTCGGAAAGATCTCCGAGCAAATAATCCATGGGATGGGACCGAGTGCCATGGAAAAAGCGCTGATGTACAGCAAGATCGACATCAGTACCGGCAGGCCTTTCGAGTCAACATGAAACATCCAGCCCACCGTCCCCAAAGCAATCACCTGCACGAACAGTCCGATCAGCAACAGCGGTCGGCGGCCCGCCTTGTCCACAAGCGAGATCGCCACGAACGTGAATACCAGGTTGACCAGTCCCACGATCACGCTGGACATGAAGGCACTTTGCACGCCGATTCCTGCGGTAGTGAAGATATCGGTCGAATAGTACATGATGGCATTGATGCCACTGAGCTGGGAAATCGCCATCAAGGCAACGGCGATGATCAGCGGCAAGCGAAATCGCTGTTCAAACAGTTCCAAGAAACGGCCTTCTTCTTTCGCCAGCACTTCCCGCACCGCCTGAATCTCCGTTTTGGCATGGGAGGGACCACCGATCGATTCGAGCACGCGGTGAGCCTCCTCCTCGCGATCGGCCTGAATCAGCCACCGGGGACTCTCGGGCACAAAAAACAGCAGTACCAGCAGCGCTACGGCGGGAAACACCTCGGCCCCCAACATCCAGCGCCAACCATAATTCGTGTTCCAGGCGTCGTCGCCCATGCCTTGTATCAGCGCGTTGATAAACAGGGTCAAGAAGATACCGGTAACGATGCCCAACTGAAACAGCGAACCGAGCCGACCACGTTTGGCTGCGGGTGCCATTTCGGCGATGTACACCGGACAGACCATGGAAGACGCCCCAATCCCCAGTCCCCCAATGAAACGTGCGACCAGAAATTGCGTGAAGTCGCGCGGAATGGCCGACAAGAGAGCCGAGATGGCAAAGAAGACGGCGCTTAGAAACAGCACTTTCTTGCGACCAAAGCGATCGCTCACGAATCCAGCACACATCGCACCAGGGATGCAGCCCAGTATCGCGCTGGCACCCGCCATTCCATGCTGAAAGTCATTTAGAGCAAAAAATGTCTTGAGGTATTGGTTCGCTCCATTGATCACGGCCGTATCGTAGCCAAACAAGAAGCCTCCCATTGTGGCGACCAGCGTGACCAATAGCAGAGTGCTGAACGATTTCGTGGAAGAACTGTTCATATAACCCCAAACTCTTTGACTGAGCTAGCGTCCAAAAGGGCCGTGGCGGTAATCAGCGCGCCCGTCGCAACTCGCCTCGACGGACCGAGAAGCAATCGTCGCCAGAAAACACCAGGTGCACCGTCGTCCCATCACGACTCATCCATTTCGTGGGCAGACACGACGTTTCACCCGGCCCGACATCCCACCTTTCCGTGAAGAAGACCGTCGTCCATGGTCCCCACGGCTGCGGCGCATCGTAGATCGCAAACCCGCCGGCCATCCGCGTGTCCTCACCCAGCCCTGTCTGGCACCACAAGTATCTCTGGAGCGCCGCGTTGTAGCTGACCGACGATCGATAACAGCGGCCGCGATGCTCAAATACCGCGGCACGTCTCGTCACATCATCGGTCCAGACGGGCGCACCGTTCGTGTCAAGCCCGCAGAAATAGTCGTAGGCATGTTGCTGTTGTATCTCACTGATGGGCACTCGTGCCAGTACCATCGCATCCGCTCGCTCGTAAGCGCTGTCTGAATCTGGCGAATAGATGTAAACATACTCGTCTCGTGCGCCCGCATAGTCTTGGCCGTAGTTCAGAAACGCGGGATAGCCGAAACTGACTTCGAACCTCCACGGACTCCACGTCCAATGGCGACCAACATCGCCGGACCAGGCCAGCTGCGAGTTGCCTGTATTTCGGACCAGCGCGTAGAGCACTCCCTTTGCCGCCAGCAGGCTGCTGACCTTGGCCCCTTGTTTGCCGTCCCCCAAACGCTCGAAAGACTCCTGCGCGGAGATTCGTACCGAGAAACTGGTCCGGGTCACCTTCCACGCAGGCCAGTCCCATGCTCAGTTTGCGACTGACAAAAGGCTCGAATCCGCGCCCATCTCCATAGGCCGTGTAGAGCCGATCATCATGACTCCATGTCACGGGCCAGTTGTCTCCACCGCGTGCCCGCCGCACGATCGCAGACGGAGGCGCCGAGTCAATGCCGGCAATCACGGGACTCGGAGGATAGGGCGGCTTGGTCTCCGATCGCTGCGAATCCCCAGAACCCGGCTCACTCGCATCTGCGCCGCGCGGATCTTGCCGCGCGGCGGCCACAATCGGCTCGAGGAAAGGTCGCAAAACGTCGTAATGCCCATCCCCTTTGCGCTGCCACGATGTGCCGGCACGAGCGGCAACGATGTCCAGACTGGGAATCACCACGATCAGACTGTCGTACAGTCCCCAGGACCAGAATGCGTCGCGGGGAACGCCGGCTCAGCGTGCCGTCGGCGTTGTTCCACCAGAGCAGGCCGTAATGGTCCGAAGCATTTCCGTAAACCTCTGGCGCGATTTCAGGTAAACCGACAAGCGACTCCACAACGCGCCCGGCGGCCGCCACGAACTGGTGAGGAATAATCTGCCTTCCATTCCACTGGCCGCCGCGCAAGTAGAGATATCCAAGGCGAGCCATGGCGTTGACATTGGCGCTGATCCCAGACCCGAATTCTCGTCGCATCACCCCCTCGATCCTGGCTTCGCGATACGCGTTCTTTCTCCAGACAAGATCGGCACGCGAAATGCCGAGGGGAGTGAAAACTCGCTCAAACATCAATTCGTCCACGTCGCGACGGTAAGTCAAAGTCACGCATTCCGCCAGCCAGTTAGGCCCGCCGTCGCTGTACGACCATCTAGTTCCCGGTTCAAAAACCAGAGACGTGTAACCGCCCGGCTTCTCGAATCCTGCCGTCTGAGTGGCCAGGTTTTCGATGGTGATGCGATCAAGCCAGCCGGTTTGGCGATTCGAGTCGGGAGGCACGCCAAAACCCGGATGATGCGCCACCACCTTGTCTGTCAGAGCGATTTTGCCGTCGGCGATCGCCAACCCCAAAGCTGTCACACCTATTGACTTGGTAGTCGATTTCAGGTCGTATCGTCTGCCTGGATCACCCCATGTCATCACCAACTTGCCGTGACGCGTGATGCATCCCGATCCTTCGCCAGTCAATGCGTAGTCGCGCGCCGCTTGAAGCTGCGCCGCGTCCAGCCCAACTTCAGTCGGCATGGCCACCGGCCACTTTGTATCAGGAAACGTATCCGTACCCGCCGCGGTACACCTGGCATCACAAAGTGCAAGCAGCATGCCAGCGGCAAGACTTAACCGCACCACGCAATTCAATCCGCTCATGGGAAATCCCTTCGTGTCAGCTCCCACCTCCAATTGCAGGTTCGAGCCACTCTCCACTCTCCACTCTCCCTCACCTCCGCAGGTCCTCGTGCAGCACGGCCGCCAGACTCGCCTGGGTCGCCAGCAGCACATTTTCCATGTCCACGCGTTGGGCCACATCACTTTCCAGATGGTACTCGGGATCGGCATAGGGATAGGAACCGACGTTGACAATCGCCCGGCCGTATCCGGCTTTGACGAACGAGCCGTCGTCATCACCGGCGCTGGCGCGTCTGGTGACTTGCTGACGCAGGCCGAGTCGATAGGACGCGACGACTTCACTCATCAGATCCGCCAGCGACTTGCCTTCATCAACCGTGTAGAGCGTCGCATTGGTCTTGGTTCCGGCATCGATATCCTGCTGGCTCTTGCCTCCCAGAGAATCAATATTGATCACGGCGACAAGATTGTCCTTGTGTTGCCGCATGTTGTTAGCGGCGGTCACGCTTGTCCAGGGCGTGTGCTCTTCGTTACAAAACAGAAAACGAATCGTGCGTGACGGTTCGAGTCGCGCGATGATGCGCGCCATTTCCAGGACCGCGACAGTGCCCACCGCATTGTCGTACGCGCCGGGCGAATGCACCCAGCTCTGCGAGTCCTTATGGGCAAGCAACAGGATCACTTCATCGGCCCAGTCCTTGCCGCGCCGCTGAGCATGGAGATTGTATGCATCGTACCACGGATCGTCAGGTTCCGGTCGTGAGTACTGGTGAGCTTTGGGTTTCGTCGTATCGCAGCGAAATGCCTGGACGCGCACGGCTTCACGCCGCACCTGGTAGCCGCAACGTTCCAACTGCAGTGCCAGGTAATCGTCGGCTTCGTGGAGCGTACTCTTCGTGTGATCGGGCAATGCCAGGTTCAGCTTGCGCATCGGCAAGGGATTGTCAGCGAGGTAAAACAGATCGTCTCGCATACGATCGTGATCGATCCCGGCGATCGTCCGCGCGACGAAGGGGTCCTTCATCATGGCTGCTCGCTCCTTGTGAGAGAGTCCAAATGTTCGCACATGCACCCAAATCATGGTTCGCGCTCCGCGTTGCTTCTGGCGATCCGCATGCTCGGCTGCCAAACTGCTGCCAGATCCGCGAATTGGGGTTCGGTCCATTATCACCCCATTCGCAACGAGTGTCATCCCACGTCATGCCAAACTCGTCCGAGTCTCGGTTGGGGGGCAGCACGGGGATCGAAGGTGAGACAGGAACGGGCGCCTGGAGCCATGCCAGTAGCAGCAGCCTCGTTCGAATTGTTTCTTTCGCCGCGTCATCTTTGTACCGGTTCCCATCATCTGGTAAGCTGGTGCCGTACAAGTTGGCCACCAATCGCCTTGTGGAGTGACCGCCGTGGACACATTTCGAGTAGCCGTGATCGGACATACAGGTAAGGGCAATTACGGACATGGGCTGGATACCGTGTGGCAGGAGGTGCCGGGCTGCGAACTGGTGGGCTTGGCGGATGCGGATGCGACGGGACGAGCAAAGGCGATGGAACGTCTGCAAGTGACAGCAGGCTTTGCAGACTATCGACAGATGCTGGACCAGGTGAAGCCGGACATTGTCAGTATTGCGCCTCGCTGGCTGGACCAACACTGTGACATGGTTGTGGCAGCTGCTCAGCGGGGGATTCATGTCTATCTCGAAAAGCCCATGTGTCGCACACTGGCCGAAGCCGATCGGATGGTGGCCGCTTGCGAAGCGCACCATGTCAAACTGGCCATCGCCTTTCAAACTCGATACAGCCCCAAGCTGCACGTCGTACGCGACGTGATTTACGATGGCCGACTGGGGGACATACTCGAGTTGCGTGGACGTGGCAAGGAAGATGCTCGCGGCGGCGGAGAAGACCTCTGGGTCCTGGGCAGCCACGTGATGAACCTGATGCACCAGTTCGGTGGAGAACCCAACTGGTGCTTCGCGGAGGTGCAACAGGATGGCCATCCCATCACACGCGACGATGTCACGATGGGTAACGAGGGAATTGGACCGTTGGCCGGCGATACGGTGCAGGCCATGTTTGGCATGGATGGCGGAGTCACGGGATACTTCGCGTCACATCGCCGCGCTGTTGGCGGTCGCTTCGGTCTGCAGATCTTCGGATCCAAAGGAGTACTGGAAATTTTGACCGGCTACTTGCCAGAAGTCCATTTCCTGGACGATCCACGTTGGTCACCAGGACGCAGCAAGAAAGCGTGGCTCCCCGTCAGCTCAGCTGGAATCGGAGCGCCTGAGCCGCTCCAGGACGGAGGCTTGCACGCCGGTAATGTCCTCGCCTGCAAGGACCTGATCGCGGCCATCGCGGAGGATCGTCAACCCGAAGCAAGTGTCTACGAAGCCCGCATGACTGTCTCGATGATTGCGGCGGTCTTTGAATCTCAACGCTTGGGAAAACCGGTCACTTTTCCCCTCCAGACCCGCGAAAACCCGCTGACGCTGCTTGAGTAGCCCGTCAGATACCACGAAGATCCCGCAGCAGCACCTTGCGCCAGCCAGACCCTCGAGGACTATCCGGCCGTAGGGCCTGCTATCATCGGCCATCCCACAGAGGGAGCAACGAAGGTCCGGCACCCTCTCTGCCGAAAATCTCTGTTGCCCGCCAATCCCCATTCAACTATTTCCCTACTCACTGCCGAAGAGGTAGAGAACCACCGGAACGTGCGACGGACGTCCACGTCCGTCGTACAGGACCGCCATGGCGGTGTGCCGAAGGCGGACGTTTGTCATAGCTTCTTATCGCGCCCCTGACGGCGGCACGGCAGTCAACCTGGTGTCCAGAACCAAGCCTCGGGAGTCCTAGCACGTGACACGCGCGCATGCTGTAGGTCGGGACCGTGTCCCGACCACTTGGGACACGGTCCCAAGCTACTTTGGATATGAGCGCAGGCCACGTGTGGGAAATTGCGGCACCGTGGGAATCGGGGAGAAACGGCATGTCTGACGTCGCGTTACTGGTAGAGCAATTACGGGACGAGGATCTGGGAAGGCGGGCCGCGGCTGCTGAGCAGCTTGGTCAGATGGGGGACGCAGCGCGGGGGGCGGCGGTCGCCCTGGTGAAGGCCTGTGCGGACGATAGTTCGGTAAGCGAGTGGGCGGTGGCGGCCCTTGAAGAACTGGGACCGCCTCCCCACGAGTCGGTCGCGGAGTTGGCGGCTCTGGCTGCCGACACCAACGCACTGGTCGCATATTGGGCCATCACGCTGCTGGGTCGCCTGGGAGCCGCCGCGGCAGTCGCGGTCGAACGCGCTGGCCCAGCCGCTCGAATCGGCGCCCGATTCCGCCGTGCGACAACGAGCCGCGTGGGCGCTGGGAAAGATCGGCGTGAAGACACAGACGACATTCGCCGCGTTGCAGCAAGCTGGCCGGGATTCCGATCCGCGTCTGTCCCAGCTTGCCGCACAAGCTCTAACAAAACTGCAGTAGCGCGACAGGTGTTGACATGAAGTGTGTTACTCAAAGTGCAAGCCTTCCCGCCCCTGCCCACGGATCCGACGCCGGAAAAGCCTGTGATTTCGCCAATCTGCTCCGGATGTGAATTCCGAAACCTCTCCGATGGGAAACGAGCCACAAAAATGCGGCTTGACCGGCTACCTGGACCGCGTGATTTGCAGTTTGAGTGTTTTGCGATTGGGCGTTCACCTTTTTTTCCGCTGAGGATCTGAATCACAGCGGAATCGGCTCCAGAAGCCACGCAATCGTATCGTCACCAAGGATGGTGACTCACCAATGGCACGGAGGCCAATCATGGCGAGCAGCAAGTCCCACTCCAACAAGCGGAAACCGAAACGGTCGACGCTGTTTTCTCGCCTCGTATGGGTCATTTGGGCGGTGGTCACGGGCGGGGGCATCGCCGGCTGGTCGGCACCTGACTTGCCCGTTGTGGGCCCGCTGGTCCAACGCCTTGTCGGCAGCCGAACGTCGCAGGAGCGGATGGCGGGCGCCGACGGCGGAGATCTGCGCGAGAAACTCAGCGGGCTCAAGAACCTGGTCACAGATGCTGCAGACGAGACTCGCGCAGCAAACCCCGCAGCCGGACATTCGATAACGGCTACTTCCGCCCCTTCCCGCAAGCCGGCAGAAACCGTCACGATCGCCAGCTTCAACATCCAGGTATTTGGGACCAGCAAGCTCTCCAAATCGTGGGTCGTCGACATCCTGGCTCAAGTCGTGCGGCAGTTTGATGTGGTTGCCATTCAGGAGGTACGGAGCAAAGAGGATCGCGTTTTGCCGGACTTCGTGGCGGCGATCAACGCGGACGGCAGTCGATACAACTTCCTGATCGGACCGCGGCTGGGAAGAACGGTCAGCACGGAACAATACGCCTTTGTGTACGACACGAATCGCATCGAGATCGATACGTCTTCGATCGGCACGATCCAGGATCCTCGCGACGCACTGCATCGCGAGCCATTCGTCACTCGATTTCGTACGCGCACCGCACACCCTGAAAACTCTTTTTCATTCTGGCTGGTAAATATCCACACCGACCCCGACGAGGTCTCGACGGAAGTGAATGCACTGGCTGATGTCTTCATGGTCATGCAACAGGCTCGACCCGACGAAGACGATGTCATCCTGCTGGGCGACCTGAACGCCAGCGATCGCCAGTTCGACCGGCTGGGACAAGTCCCCGGTATCACGTGGGCCGTCAGCAACACGACCACCAACACACGTCACACGAAGATGTATGACAATCTACTGTTTGATCGCGAACGAACGAGTGAATATACGGGCCGCTGGGGAGTGTTCGAACTGGAGTCGGCCTTCCATCTCACGCCAGCCCAGGCACTGGAGGTTTCCGACCATCTGCCGGTATGGGCCGAGTTCCGCATCTACGAGGCGACCTCCCCGGGCAACACCGCACGGCTGCCGGGTCCCTTCCGCCAGTGACCTGTGCGGCCGCCACGTGAGCGGTGGCCCCCTGCCGGCAATCCTCCAACCCCACGACTTTCTCTGGCCTTCGGCTGTCGGGTAGAATGCAGGCGACTGAGCCCGCTGACCTTCGGGCTGTCCAGCTGTTGTTGCTCGGCTCGTAGATCACGCGGCGGCAAGTCCTCTGCGCTGGGAGTCTCCGTGTGCGACCTGCGCCCGCTGCATACACACGTTGCAGCAGGGGACCGCGTCCCGACCACAATCTGGGTCCCGACCACAATCAGGCCGCTGGAGATGCAACTCACCCCGGCCCGGCACAGCGTTCTGAGCTACTTTGGAAGCGGCCCGGCCGCCTTGGGAGATCACGCCATGAATCGCATGTTCCTGTTCCTCCTTCTGATCACGGGCCAGGCGATGGCCACGCAGGGCGTGGCTCCACCCGCACCCTACGGTCCGACACCGACTGAGCGCCAGTTGCGCTGGCACGCCATGGAGTTCTATGGCTTCATTCATTTCACCGTGAATACCTTCACCGACAAAGAGTGGGGCTACGGCGACGAGGATCCATCGATCTTCAACCCCACGGATTTTGATGCCGATCAAATTGTGCGCACGGCCCGAGATGGAGGCATGCAGGGACTGATCCTCACCGCCAAGCATCACGACGGATTCTGTCTGTGGCCCTCGAAGTATACGCAGCACAGCGTGAAGAACTCGCCTTGGCGCAACGGCCAAGGAGATGTGGTCCGCGAGCTGAGCGAAGCCTGTCGCCGGCACGGCCTGAAGTTCGGCATCTATCTGTCGCCTTGGGATCGCAACCACGAAGACTACGGTCGTGAAGAATACATCACGTACTACCGCCAGCAATTGCGGGAACTATTGACCGAATATGGCGACATCTTCACCGTCTGGTTCGACGGAGCGAACGGTGGTGATGGTTACTACGGCGGTGCGCGAGAGACGCGGCGGATCGATAACCGCACTTACTACGACTGGAAAAACACCTGGAAGATCGTCCGCGAGCTAATGCCGTTGGCGGTCATGTTCAGTGACGTCGGACCGGACTTTCGCTGGGTGGGAAACGAGCGAGGCATTGCAGGGCAGCCGTGCTGGGCGACCATCAATGCCGGTGATGGCGTACCTGGCAAGACCAAGGCCAATCTGACGCAAGGCGAGCGTCCCGGCACCGATTGGATACCTCCTGAATGTGATGTCTCTATACGCCCCGGCTGGTTCTATCACACCTCTCAAGATGACAAGGTCAAGAGCCCCGCTCAGCTACTGGATATCTACTACCAATCGGTCGGTCGCGGCGCGTGCCTGAACCTGAACCTTCCTCCCGACCGCCGCGGTCAGATCCACGAAAATGATGTCCAGTCGCTGCTCGAGATGCGACGCATCCTCGACGCCACCTGCGCCCATGACCTGGCGGGCAAGGCCCAAGTGACCGCCAGCAATGTGCGCGGCAATGCAGATACTTTCGCCGTAGAAAACGTGATCGATGGTGACCGCAACTCGTACTGGTCCACTGACGATAATGTCACGACCCCTCAATTGATCCTGGAACTCGGCACACCCAAGACGCTCAATGTCGTTGGCCTTCGCGAATACCTCCCGCTGGGCCAACGCGTGGAACGTTTTGCACTGGATCAGTGGCAAGACAAACAATGGGTTGAATTCGCCCAGGGCTCGAGCATCGGGAATCGATGCTTGTTGCGCACCGGGCCGGTGACCACGAGCAGGGTACGTCTGCGCATCACGCAAGCCCCCGTTTGCCCCGCGCTGAGCGAAGTGGGCCTGTTTGTGGAACCGCGGTAGGTGAGGGGGTGAGGAGGTGATGGGGTGAGAGGGTGAGGGGATGCGAGGAGCGGGCCGGCATCCTCGCGCAAGGAAAGCGTCTTTCGGGGCCGGAGGGAACGTCGAACGTCCAACGTCTGAACTTTCGCAGGTTTTCAACTTAGTTGGACAGCGCCTCTTTCATTTCTAAGATTATCTTAAGGCCTTATTAGCACGGGCTTTATCGCCACTTGGCTGGTCCCGTTGGTAGAGCGTCTGCTACGGAAACCTCGCGCGGAAGCACGAGGCTAATACAACTAGTCCAACAGCACTCGCCACCCTGGGCAATCACCTCTCATGTCTTACGACGCTCACTGGACGCGACCGACGTTCCATAGGCGCCGGGCGAATCGGCGTGCTCGAGATTGAGCGTAATACCGTCGTTTGGCGGGATCGGGCGAATTGCGGCGCTTGCGTTTTCCGTCTGGCATCGTGTGACCCTCCTGCTGGTGTCATTGATTCGGGCGTGTCTACCTATCCATGACCAAACAAGAGCGTCATGCGACACCGAACTTGCCGGCAAGCCGCGTTCGGCGATCCCCCGCACCGGATCGTACCCCCCGGGGATCGCGTCAATTCAGGACAACTTTTCCGAAAAGGGCGCCGAGCACGTTATTGAATGTGTGTCGAGGCGAGGATCGACATCCGGGTTTCGTTGACTCACGCCGACCTGGGAACAATAATCGGTTGCGCGCTTGAGCGATGAACACCTTGCCCAGAGCCTTTGGTGCCCGATGTCCGAGGAACACGTTTCGCAATGGCTATCCCGTCTGCAGAGGGGAGACGAACGCGCCGCCGAGGTGATCTGGCGTGAGTACTTTGGAAAAATAGTGCGTCTGGCGAAGCGGCGACTGGGCGAGCTGCCCCGTCGCGTAGTGGACGAGGAAGATGTGGCACTGAGTGCCATGAACAGTCTGTTTCGTGGCGCGGAAGCGGGACGTTTTCGGCAGCTGGAGGATCGCGACGATCTCTGGAAACTGCTGGTCACGATCACCGCGCGGAAGGCGATGAAACAACAACGACGCCACTTTGCCGAGAAGCGCGGCGGCGGCTTGGTGCGGGGCGAGTCCATCCTGGGTGGCCATCAGGACGATCCGGAGCGTCCTGGCGGAATCGATCAGGTTTTGGGTCGGGAGCCGACGCCTGAATTGACCGATATGATTTCCGAAACGTGTCAGTCGATGCTTGGTGAATTGGGCGATAAGACTCTCGAGCAGATTGCCTTGTTAAAGCTGGAAGGATACAGCGCCAGCGAGATTGCCGAGCAGCAAGGATGCTCGAAACGCACCGTGGAACGGAAGTTGGAACGCATTAAAGAGAAATGGTCGCGCGGTGGCAATGATGAGTGATCCAAACAACAAGCTGGGACAACCAGCGACGGTTTCAACCGGCGGCCAGATTGACGCTGTCTGCGACGCATTTGAAGCCGGTCTCCAGAACGGACAGGACCCTCGAATCGAAGATTATCTGGTCGGCTGGGAAGAGCCGGAACGGTCCAAGCTGCTGTACGAGTTGCTGCTTCAGGAACTGGACTATCGCGTTCGTGGCAGTCACACCATCGAGGAAGAAGAATATCGCCGACGTTTTCCCGAGGATCAGGAAGCTGTCGTCGAGGCTTTTCGCAAGCTGGCCTCCTCAGAAGACACGGTAATCGCTCCCCATTGCGAAGAAACTCTGATTTTCAATTCGACACTGGGCGGTTTACGCTATCACGATCGGGGTGGATTGGGGGTCGTCTACGTTGCCGCGGACCAACAACTCAAGCGCGAGACGGCCGTGAAATTCATTCACGACAGCCTGGCGGGGGATGCCGAGAGCCGTGAACGCTTCATGCTGGAGGCCGAGATCACCAGTCGCCTGGAGCATCCCGGCGTGGTCCCTGTGTACGGATTTGGCCGATCCAAAGGGGGGCGCCTCTTCTACGCGATGCGGTTTATCAACGGCGATCGATTGGATGCCGCCATCCGCCGATACCATCATCCGGACGACCACTCACCGGAAACACGCAACCGTCAGGTGCAGTTTCATGAACTGCTCAATCACTTTGTCGCCATCTGTCAGACGATCGCGTACGCGCACAACCGAGGCATCGTGCATCGCGATATCAAGCCGGAGAACGTCATGCTCGGTCGTTACGGCGAGACGATCGTCATCGACTGGGGATTGGCGATGCCTGTGGGCGCAAAGGTGTGTTCAAACAGACCGGCGAACAGACCCTGACCCCGAGTTCCGGCAGCAACACCTCGGGCAACGAAGGCCGCGGCGCGGGAACACCGGCTTACATGAGCCCGGAACAGGCAGAGGGAAGTGTGGAACTGAGCCCCTCCAGCGATATCTACAGCCTGGGCGTGACGTTGTACAAGATCCTCACCGGTAAACTTCCGTTTGCCGCCACGAGCGTGCACGAAATCAAACGCAAGGTCATGCGTGGTGAGTTCAAACGCCCGACCCAGGTCGGCAAGGGCGTGTCGAAAGCACTCGAAGCCATCTGCCTGAAAGCCATGTCGCTGGACCCTCACCAGCGCTATTCCACCGCGCTGGAATTGGCACGCGATGTTGATCGTTATCTGGCCGACGCTCCGGTAATGGCCTACAAGGAACCGATGCTGCGCAAATGCGCGCGGTGGGCGCGGCGACATCGCACACTGGCACACTCCTTTCTGGCCGCGCTGGTTTTACTGACCGTCGCCGGAGCTCTCGGTGCCTTCTGGCAAGGCCACCAGGCTCAGCGCGAGCGGCAGCTTTACCTGGCAGCCGAGGCGGCGCGAGAGAGCGAGTTTGAACTTCGACGGCACGGCTTGCAGGTTTCCGCTGAGTTTGCGGCCCGCACGATTGCCAATCAAATCGATATCCGCTGGCGGATCCTCGAGAAAGAGGCTTCGGATCCACGACTCTGTCAGTTCTTGACTGCCGCCAACAGCCAACCACTGGACGAACAGCTCTGGCTCCCGCTCCAGCAGTGGCTCGACGAACGGTTCGAGAACATGTATCCGGACATTCCATCGCGCTGCTGGTTTATCCAGACGAGCGAAGGGACGCAGATTGCCCGCTCACCAAGCCACCAGGAAAACGGTGAACGTTTTGGCAGCCTGGGAGACAATTTCGCCTTTCGCGATTACTTCCACGGCAGCGGCCGGGACTATCCGATCAATCAGTTGTTGAGCCCTCGTCCGCTCTTGGCACCGCACAATTCTACCGCCTCGCGAAGCACTAATGGCGGCGACCTGGTCGTCATTCTCTCGGCGCCGATACGGCCCGCACATGATGGCCAGCCGCTGGGAGTGCTGGGGATGTCCATCGAGCTGGGCAGCTTCGCCGACCTGAAGATGAATCTTCCCGCTGGGCAGGGCGTGTTGTTGGTGGAAGCGCGCAAGTACTACATGCTTGGCGAGGATCTCACGACGCAGGATGAGCGCGGCGAGGGTCTGGTGCTGCACCACCAGGATCTGCGTGAAGTCATGCAGCGCAGTCCCAAGCCATTGCCGCACGTCGATGACGAGATTCTCGCGCACATGGAGCAGGCCCGGCAGCGGTGGGGCGACACGAACCAGACAACAACTTCTATCGACAATCTGCTCCCCGATTTCTATCGCGACCCCGTGGTCCGCGATAGATCTCATCGCTTTCTGGCCGCCTTCGCCCCCGTGCTTGTGAGAGGTCGCCCCGCGGCGTTGTGCGACACGGGATGGTTCGTCGTTGTCCAGCAGCGTCAGGAGCCGACGGGCGAAGCATCGACTAAAGGCTCCGTCCTGAAAATTCAAGACTCCAGAACGGATCCAAGTCGGAAAACAGATCAAACTGCACAGAATTCACCTCTTTGACGCTGCCAACGAACGCATCCCCGTGTGCCCCCTTCACTGCGCCGCGTCCAGTATCTGCTGACTCTCAATCGTCGGGCACCAGAATTTCTCGATGTAGCCAATGATCAGTTGCTTGCCGACTTCGTGATCGACGTAAGGGGAACGGGCAGGGTTGTACATCGGGTCGGTCAGATCGCGGACCAGGACGACATTCTTTCCTCGCGTGACCAACGCCTTGATGGCAAACGATCGATTGAGAACGCACATATTGGTGTGCACACCAAGAATCAACACGTTCTTGATCCCTCGTTGCTGCAGAGCGTTCCAGACCTCTTGACCATTGTCGCTGATCCCATCCTGCTGCTGGTCGATCAAGATCGCCGCATGCTGGCGGGTCCAGGCTCGATACCACGGTTTTTCGGTGGTATCGGAACCGCCATCGGATGAATCGATCGGCTGTGGCGGATCGGCGTGGGGCTGGGGTTCTGGCAGCGCAACTTTGGGGGCCTCCATCATGCGCTGGCGGGCCAATGCATCTTGGTAAAAGTCCATCGTATCGGAGGGAGCGTGAATGATGAACACTCCGAGTGATCGTGCGGATTGAACCACGATGTTCATCCGCTCCGCCATCTCGCCCACCCGGCGCGTCGCCCCTTGGCTCCAATGCTTATCCCACACGTCACAGATGATCAGCGCCGTTTCTGAAGCCTGCCACTCCTGCGAGGACTCCACAGTATGCCAGTAATTTCCGCCCCAATCGTTCCGGCGTAGTTCCTGTGTCCGAACTCTCAGCGGTAGCGTCTGCTTTTCTTGCGCCAACCCGTCGGTCGCTCCGCGAATTGCCACCGCGCAAACCGCGAAACGAATCCAGACCATCGGTAGTCGTGTCATCGGAAAGCCTTGTTCAACAAGAGTATGTGATACGCCGATACCTTAGAGTGCCGCCACGGCTTGCTTTGGACATTCACTCACCCACCTGATAGCAGACCACCGCTTCCTTTCCACGAAGATACATCCGTCCGTTGGCGATCGTAGGTTGCTGCGGACGCCCCAGTTCGATCGGCACTTTCGCGCGTCCCAACTCGCGATAGCCCTCTCGACTGGCCTCGGCCATCACCAGCTCATTGTTCTTGTTCAACGCCAACAGCAGGCCGTCAGCAATGATCAAGTTCTGTTCGTTGGTCCATTGTCGGCCCGACTCTTTCCAGAGTAGGCTACCATCCGCAAAATTCGTGCAGTGCAAAAAGCCGGCTCGGTCATTTCCACCAAATCCGAACACCGCATCGTCGTAGATGGCCACGGTATTGTACTTGTTGTTTTGCAGCTCGGTACTCAGATAGACTTCACGACAGTGGATCGTGTCACCCTCGGCCTGCATCTCCAGGCAGACCGAGAAATCACGCCCTTTTCCTTCGCCGCCACAGACGAACAGTCGCGAACCGATGGCCACGGGCGTGCTGATCAACCCGATGATGATGTCAGCCGGATAAGGGACTCGCCACATAATGTCACCTGTCTTGGCGTGAACACCGAGCACCTCGCGCGTACCGTAGGTGGCGACAATGATCTGGGGAATCGAGCCAACAAGCTGGTAGGTGAGCGAGGACGGAGCGCCGAGCTCCCGCTTCTTGTCCGATTCGGCCTTCGTGCACCACAACAACTCGCCCGTCTGCTTGTTCAGGGCCATCAACACGGCGCGCTGAGGGTTATCCGCCGAAACGTACAACGTGTCTTCGACAATCAGGGGCGTGGAAGCTTCGGTCGCCCAGATCTCCTGGTCGACTCGCCACAACTCGGTTCCATCCGTTCTATAGCAGACAACCGGGCAGCGCATCTCCCACACATCACCTTGATGAATGGCGTACGGAATAAAGTAGACGCGATCGCCATCGATCACAGGCGAGGTGACTGGTCCCCAGGCGAAATGGCGATTCGGCTTGGCTCAGCAGCAACTTCTTCCAACGTATCTCACCGCTCGCCGCATCCAGACAGATCGCCCACTGCTTTTCATCCGTCTCCGTGGCAGTGAAGGCCAGACCGCCAGCTTCCACCACGGCGCTCTTCCCCCAACCGACTTGCGTTTGCCACAACAACCGGGGACCCTCGGCCGGCCACCTGCGCAACAAGCCCGTCACTTCGTACACGCTGTTGCCATGATTGGGAAGGAACCGTAGACAATCCGAGGTGCTTGGCTCAGCAGCATGTGGTCGGCCTCCTTGTTCCGGACCTGCGTAACACCAGGCAATCATCACGGTGGCGCACGTCAAGGAGATCCTATGTTGACCGGGTATGCGACCCATTTCCAAAGTACCTCGTAATGTATGAGTGAGAAAAGGTGGGTGCAACTCAAGTGTGGGCTCAGGCTCGACCTGGCAACATTATTCCATATTTCGCGCCGCAAGGCATCCCGCATCGATAAAGAACGTCCACGCACCGGCCGCGGTGTGATTCGGCGGTGTTGTTCCACCTTGTCCACCTGCCGATGCCGTGGATACAGCAGTTCGCGGCCGCCAGTCAACAATCATCTTGCCGTAGTGGTCAGACCCAGAACCACTGACGCGAGATGCACAGAGAGACTGACTGTTTAGAGCTGCTGCGTTAACTCGACGATTCTTTCAAACTGCTCGTCGGCCAACAAGCGGCCGTAGTCCGAGAATACTCCGCGGCCGACATTGCGCCAGCCTGCCCACACGTTTCTCTCGACCGCTGAGAGCGTCAGTTGCCGGTTCACCAGTGCCGCTTCGGCGGCGAGGAACCTCTTCCGAGCCGCTTGGTCCCATTGCGGCATGCGCTGGGCGAGCCGAGCCAGGCGACCGATGATTGCCTCGGCCAGACGCTGGCCGTCCTCTCTGGTAGCTTCGCGCGGATCACGCCCGCCGACACCCTGATGCGGAGGATCGCCCAAGCGAGTCAAATCGACGCTCTCGGGATCGAGGTAGAGCATCAGCGACGTCTCGCCCCAAGCAGCATGGTCGCCCAAGTAGCCTTCGTCGAGCGCCAGGAAGTACTCTGGCGTACCCAACACCGGCACTCCCAACGAGCGGCTCAAACGGACCGCCGTGTCGCGCACCAC
Organism: uncultured Planctomycetota bacterium; assembly: GCA_963700575.1. GTDB lineage: Bacteria > Planctomycetota > Planctomycetia > Pirellulales > Pirellulaceae > JAJRVM01. The sequence goes on from CAVOYC010000032.1 coordinate 524,557, forward strand.
CATCTGTTCCGCCGCGCCGTAGTGTCCGGTAAGCAGTATGACGGCGCGAAATCCCTGACGTACCGCCTCGCGACACAGTTTTTCAACCCACGCTCGGAGAAGCACGGAATGCACATCGTGCTCCGGCTCCATGACGAACGTGTGTGGCTGGTCCAAGCCACCCACTCCACCGAACAGCGCAGGAGCCACAACCCCGCCACCGGCACAAGCAGCCCGCACGCACAAGTGATGAGCCTTCACGGCATCCAACCCCACAATGTTGTGTAGGCCGTGCCATTCGATGGTGCCCAGCGGTTGGAACAGCGTGGGACACTCTTGAAGGGCTTGGTCTATTTCGCGCGGGTGGAGGCGTTCCAGTCGGACTTCTCGTTCCGTTGCCGGCGCCGCCGCTCCAGCCGCAGTCACTTGACTTTCCGTCTGGTCCTGCCCGACTGAACCGCGGGACACGGAATGCGAGGCGGCAGCCATCAGGCCCGTACCGGCCGCCAGATTGAGAAACCTCCTGCGATGCAACTCACCTATCATATCGTTCTCTCCTCAAACGTAATCCACGGGATCAAAACAGTATCTGGCCAACCACGTCATACTCGCCCCTGCTATAATCATTTTACGTATGAAGTGACGTGCTCGCGCTGCGCATCAGCTGTTTTCCGTGCCACCGTCGTCTATCCACTACAGTGTCTGCAGCACTGACGCACGACGGGAGACGTGAACTCGACGTTGCCATGACTTGCACTCCGGCTCTAGAAATCCGCCCAATACGCAACAACACATCAGAGGACGTAGACCATGAAAACCACACGACGAAGTTTTCTGCAAACAACGGCTGCCGCGGTTACGACGACGATTGTCGCGCCGCACGTTCTGGGCGGCCCCAAATACGTGGCGCCCAGCGACAAAGTCAACGTGGCTCTGGTCGGTGCTGGAGGGCAAGGCCTGTCCAATATGCGAGCATTATTCCGCGAACCGGACGCGCAAGTCATCGCCGTGGCGGATCCAATTGAGTCGTATAGCCTGGAGGCGTTCTACTATAAAGGGGAAGGAGGTCGCCAACCGGGAAGAGCGCTTATCGAAAAGAACTACGGCGAAAAGACTCCGAACTACCGGTGTGCCGAGTATGTGGATTTTCGTGATATGCTGGACAAGCAGCCCGATATCGATGCGATCCTGTGCGCCACGCCCGACCATCTACACGCCTATGTCTCGATCACCGCCATGCGGGCTGGGAAACATGTCTATTGTGAAAAGCCGCTCACGCATAACGTCTGTGAAGCGCGACGTGTGGCCGAAGTGGCCAAAGAAACAGGCGTCGCCACGCAGATGGGCAATCAAGGTCATTCCAACCTGGGCATTCGTCTGACTTGTGAATGGATCTGGGACGGAGTGATTGGGCCCGTGCGAGCAGTACACGCATGGGTCGGTGCCCAGCGCTGGAACAAGCAGCTTACGGGACGTCCCGAGGACACGCCGCCGGTACCGGAGAGCGTGAATTGGGACCTCTGGATCGGACCGCGCGAACTGCGTCCCTATCATCCCGCCTACACGCCCGTCACGTGGCGCGATTTCTGGGACTTTGGCAGCGGCGGGTTGGGCGACTTCGGCTGCCATGATCTGGATGCAGCCTGCTGGGCACTGGAACTGGCCGACCCAGTCAGCATCGAAGCGCGGCCGGCCGGCGATATGAATGCCGACATCGTCCCCCGCGGTGAGATCGTCTACTACCAGTTCCCGCAGCGCGGTGACAAGCCACCGGTGAGCGTCACGTGGTACGACGGTGGTCTGCAACCAGCTTGCCCCGAGGAACTCCCGCGCGGAACGTCGTTGCCCACGCGCGGTGCGCTGTTTGTCGGCGACAAAGGAAAAATGCTCTGCGACGGTGCCGGTGGCATGCCCCGGCTCCTGCCCTTGGAAAAGACCGGCCAGTACCAGAAGCCGGCGGCATCGCTGCCACGCTCGAACGGGCATCACCGCGACTGGCTCGACGCGTGCAAAGGCGGCCCGCCGGCCGGTTCCAACTTTGCCTACGGCGCGAAGCTCTCTGAAATCGTGCTGTTGGGAGTCGCCTCGTTGCGGACTGGCAAGAAACTCTACTGGGATGCCACTGCGATGCAGGCCGCCGGGACACCCGAAGCGGACGCGGTGCTCAAGGAATCCTATCGCGCCGGCTGGGAGTTGGGTTAAGCGGAAAGAGTAGCTGGGCTTTCTCGAGCCGAGTCAGACCGCGGATAACGACCGAATCGCGTCGCGCCTGCCAGGCTGCCTGACGAACGCCGTTCGCAGGTGCATCGATGTGAATGTGAACCTCTAACGCGAAAACGCCTGCTTCAGGGTCTCCAGCATCTGACGCTCCCGGGACGAGATCTTGCGAGTGATGCCTAAAATGCCGCCAGCCGCCTCAGCTATCTTCTGTGCGCGGTCTAATAAATCGTGCTTGAGTTCTTCAATTTCTGTGTCGTCAAGCTGCTTGCAGAGTGCGGCGATGTACAGTTTCCAGGCATCCAGGATCTCCCGGCCCGGCTTGTTGCTGAGCCAATGCTCCAAAATCGGATAACGCCCGTCTTGCGAGGTGACTCCCGACGCTTCCGCAGCCTGCATGATCGCATCACGCTCCTGCGGCTGAATCGCATTGTCCGCCCAGGCCACTGCCACCAGCGGTACCACGGCCAGCGCCGCCACCACTTCCGGTTGTAGTTCCAGATCGATCAGGTGGTTCAGCAGTGCTTCGTCATCCACACCACAAACGCCAGCCAACTGCTGGCGACGATCCAGCTTCTCCATCCGATCGTGGAACGCCTTGAGCAGTTTTTGATCCTGCTCGTGAAACATTGCATCAATCAGTGTGCGGCCGTACTCGCTCAGATAGGTAGGCGACATGATCTGTAAAACTCCGAAACAGGATAGCGTCTCTTTTTTTGGCGACAAACGAGCGTGACTTGTTTGGAATGAGCGCACCTCCGCCACGGGGCTCATCCCGGCGGTCCCAGGGCTGAAAACCTCACCGGCGTCTGTCGGTCCCGCGTGTGCGGGAGATGTTTTTCGTTTTCAAACGCTCTTCGATCGACACAAGCTCGGTGGCGAGAAGAACAATCGCAACCACCGCGAGTTCATGTGAGTCTCCAGCAAAACCTGATATTACGTTATCCTTCTGCTGACTGGCATGCAAGGTACTGTGGAGGGGGCGCCCGAACGGCAACGGGCAGAACTTGCTCCCCCGGCGTGGCACCGGCCTGCTCGAGCGCCGATAATGGCAGCGTTGGTGAAGATACAGACAACTGCTTCTGCAGGGAGAATCTGCGATGTGCGTCAAGCGGCTCTTCCTTGGTCTGGTGATGGGCATGCTCTGCTTTGGCTTGTCACATCCTCTGTCGGCACAAGATGATTGGACAGAAGTCCTACCACAGGAAACGGACGAGATCCTGGCCAACCCCGGTATGGGCTGGGAGACTTTTCATCATACAGCTGCCAACGACGAAACCCTTCCCGCGTGGATCCCTTCAACCGTGCAATATATCCGTTGGGGTTGGGAATTCGCGGGCGTGCTGACGACGGCTGGTACCCGCTAAGCAGAATCGAGGTCCGGCCTTGACAGGCGACCGCCGCCGAAAGTCTGACGCGGATCGAGGGTCGGCTCCGCGGACTTTTTCCGACCGTGGTCTCGACGCACACTTTTTCGCCAGTGATCACCTGATGGGACACTTGGGACAAATGAGTGCTTGGCACCGGATGGAAAGGCATGTCGGCTGCTTCACAGCATACCAACAGAAACCGAGCTGGAATTTGATCCAGCTCGGAATTGCTATGACTCTTTCCGCCACGATTTTCAGGCGCAGCGGTTCAGCACGTACGTGGACTACTCGACCATGATCGCTTCGCAAGGACAGCCGTCGGCAGCCTCTTGGCAAGCGTCCTGAAACTCATCGGGCACAGGACTGAGCTTGGCCACAACGACGTCGTCACCCATCTCGAACACTTCCGGGCAAACATCCACACAAACCTCACACCCCGTGCAGAGCGTTTCATCAATCTTAACTTGCATTCGGTCGTCCTTTCACCTTGAAGGAATTAAAGCCTGGCTGCATATGATGCGCGCGACGTGCGCGGAAATTGCGTAAGCGACCAACGCCCGGCGAACGCACGAAATCTGGCACTCCGACCACTCCTCAAAGATACACGCGCGGCGAATTCTGCAGAAGGCCCCTCCTTATGAGTGGCCTGTTCCCTCGGCCCGTCCGTTGCCACCGTCCGTTTCCGCGACCAGACGGCTGGGCAAAACCACCCCGCGGTCAGTGTCCCTGATGGGTCCTTGCTCGCTTCCCTCATTCCCGCAGGCGAGGACTGTTGCTAGCAAGTTAATCGGCTTGTGAAGGCCCACCAACATCATGCGCGAGCCCGACCCACGCTGCGTGAAGAACCCCGGCAAGAGGAAGAAAGTGCAGCTGGCCCGTGGCAGGGGCGGATCGCTCCTTCGGGCAGTTGCCCGCAAGGCTGGACACCACGTCGGCAAATGCAGGAGTTACAATAGGTCGGCAGGAAGCACATCGATTTCGCATCAAGCCGAGCCGGAGAGACATCCCCATGACCAGTGAACGTTTCACACAATTAACGCTCGTCAGTGCTCTGTGCCTCGTGGTCCCTGCCTCCCGGGCAATCGGACAAGAAACCGGGGCTCAGCGGTGCCTGGCCTATGCCACCATAGCGTCACTGCCGCTGAAGATCGAACAATACGCCGGTACATCTTATTACTTCCTGAACAACGGCGACCTGAAGTGCACGATTACGGTGCCGCCGAGCGACGAGCACGCGTTGGATCTGTTGTGGGGATCGAAAAACGATCAGCGTTCGGCTCAGATTACGGTGAACGGAAAGCAGAAGAAGATCACGGCTGGTGGTTATGACGGCTTTCAGTGGGTTCGTGTCGCTTTGCCAGGCGGCGATCCGAGCGATCAATATCAGGTAACGTTGAGTAAGGCGGATGACAAAGTGGCTTTCATTGCCGCCCTGCGGCTTGTTGGGAAGCACTTTTCTGTACAAACCGAGTTTGATGTGCCTCAGCAGAATGAAAAAGTCGTGTTCCAGTTACCGACGATGCAAGACGGCTGGCCGGCGGTCGAGTCATATGCGGATCGCCCTTCGCTCGAGCGAAACGGTTTACAGGCACGCCGAGCGCTACATCAAAGCCAACGATTCGTGCAGGGTTGGCTGGCCAAAGTCGATCCGAAATCGGGGCTGATTCCTGAGAATCTGAGCAGCGGCATCGATCGCTGGAACGGACGCAACAACGCGGCAGACAACTACCCGTTTATGGTCCTGACCGCGGCACTGACAGATCGATCGCTTTTTGATGGGCAGTTGCTCGACATGCTACGTACCGAACAGCGTCTGACGAATCGATTGGATCGGCTGGGGGATGTCTACAAGTTCTCGACACGCGATTTCGAATACGAGACGATCGATATCAACCGCCTCATATTCGACAACTCGGAATACGTGAAAGACGGTCTCATGCCGCTGACCGAGTGGCTGGGTCCTTCTCCCTGGTCTGAGCGCATGTCAGGTATCATCGACGATATCTGGAAACATGCCTCCGTGGAAACGTCCGCCGGCAAGATCCCCTCCACCAACGCGGAAGTGAATGGCGAGATGATGCAACTGACGTCTCGCTATTTCTGGATGACCGGGCAGCGGAAGTGTCTTGACCAGGCGATACGCATTGCCGACTATTACTTGCTCGGAGACCACCATCCGACACGTAACAGTACTCAGTTACGCTTGCGGGACCACGGCTGCGAGCTAATCTCGGGATTGACCGAAGTCTACTTCGCCTGCTCGTATGCCGACGAGGAAAAGACAGGGCTGTACCGCGAGCCACTTCACGCGATCCTGGACTGCATACTGAAATATGGGACGGACGAGCGCGGTATGATGTATAACAGCATCAACCCGCAAACGGGGGAAGTTTTGCAGAGCGCCCTGTCCGATACTTGGGGTTACAATTACAACGGTTTCTACACCGTGTACATGGTCGATGGTACGGAAGAATACCGCGACGCAGTGCGGCGCACACTGGGCAATCTGAATCACTATCAAGGTTACGCCTGGGAAGGAACCAGCCACGACGGCTATGCGGATTCAATTGAGTGTGCGATCAACCTCTACAACCGCGAACCGATCCAGGTCGCCGCCGACTGGATCGACAGCCAGATGCGAATCATGCTGGCGATGCAACAAGAGGATGGTATCGTCGGTGGCTGGCACGGCGACGGCAATTTCGCTCGTACCGCGATTATGTTCGCGCTATGGAAGCAGCAGGGGGTAACCGTCGATCCGTGGCGAAATGACGTGCGATTGGGCGCGGTCGAGCAAAACGGCACCTTGACGCTGCAATTGGCCACGGACAAGCCCTGGAAGGGGCGACTGGTGTTTGATCAACCACGCCATAAAACCGTCATGCACATGCCACAAGACTACCCGCGCATTAACCAGTTTCCTGAGTGGTTTGCAGTCGAAAAAGACGCCACCTACGACGTCTCTACGGATACCGGTAGTTCCACCCCGTACTCGGGCAAGCAGCTGATCGCAGGCTTACCGATGGAAACTGTGCCAGGCAACGGGTCAGTGCAAGTGACTGTGAAGCGGGACTAGCTGTTTTCGGGCGCTAAACTCGCTCATACCGGTCCCAATCCAGATCAAAACCGAGCCCGGGTATCTGAGGCATCTGCAGCTTTCCAGCTATCGGAGCGACGGGTTGTCGGTAGGCCTGCTGATGGCTGGGCATCCAACCGATGCCATACTCGACCAGTGGACAGAGCGTTTCATCGTGGCAGGCGACCCCATGCGCCGCTGCCGGCACCTGGTGACCATGCGGAATCACCCGAATTCCCTCGTATTGCTGGGCCAGTTCACAGATCCGCAGCAATTCCGAGATGCCGCCGCACCACTCCGGGTCCGCCTGCACAATGCGCACCAGCCCACGGTCCAGAAAAGGGCGAATATTCCAGCGGCTGTAGGTGTGTTCCCCCGTCGCCAGCGGGATATTCGTTTCATCATGCAGCTGCGCATAAGCGTCAATCTCTTCGGGGCTGAAAGGTTCTTCCAGCCAGAACGGATGGAACGGTTCGATAGCCTTCGCCAGCCGGATCGCATACGGCACGTCCCAATCGCAGCGGCCACGACAACCGACGGCAAAGTCGAACATCAGCCGCGCGTCCGCCCCCAGTTCACGGCGCACGGTTTCGACCAACCCGACGTTCTGTCGAAACCCTTCCTCGCCATCAGGTGGACCGTGTGTGAGAAACCATTTTTGCGCCGTGAAGCCTTGATCAAACATCTCCCGCGCACGCCGTCCCGATTCTTCCAGCGTTTTCGAAGGCATCAAGCTCATATAACATGGCAGCTGATCACGCTCGCCGCCCAATAGTCGATACACGGGAAGCTCCGCCAGTTTGCCACGCACATCCCACAGCGCGTTGTCCACGGCGCTTAAGGCCATCATGATACTGCCTGTCGCCGTATGTCGACCTTGGCGGCGCGTATTCCAAATCGAAGCGCCCGAGAGTGGGTCACGGCCATCCGCGTACGCGGCGAGCGGTTGCCGAGGATAAAGCCGGTTCCAAAGCCAGAGGCTGCTGAGCTCGCGCGCAACGGGATCGCGTCCGACGAGCACTTCGCGAAGTTTACCAGCCAGCTCCGCCAAACGAGGTCCTTGCCTCAAGTAAAGGTCACCACCAATGCCCGTAATGCCGGCATCAGTGGTCAGTTCGACATACTGCTTCTCACCATCGTGCGTGTTCTTCTTGCGGACCCGAACGACTTGCACGTCGGTGATCTCGGCGGTTCGACCAGCAGCGACATCCACAGCAGGGGATGCCGCTTGAGGCGTTTTGCCTAAGATACTGCGAGACAGGCCGGACATGCCCATGGCTCCCACGACCGACATGAATTCACGACGTCGCATCAATGGTTTCTCCAATCTGAAAGGCTCGAGTCTCCGTTGCCTTTGGGCCCCGGATAGATCGTGGCCGTCCACTGCTGCGGGTTGACACCTCCCTGCCAGGCGGTTCCCGCGGCCACAATCTCCAGTCCTGGAATGTCTGCCGGCTGGCCGTGGTATTCCCAGCCAATCAATCCTGGAATCCGATCCCCTCTCTTGATGCCCGTCAACTCGAACATCCAGTGATCCGGCTGCACGATGATCCAGTCACCACCGCCGTTGACGGGTTTCACGTTACGGGCGCCCATCAGCAGACCTTCATCCGGCCCTCGGTGGGGGAAGGGGCCGTGATCTCTTTCGCGACCCTCGGCATAGTCGTTGTTCGCTCCATACGGCCCGCCGCGGAACATAATGCGCTTCGGCTCGCCAGTGCTGCTGGCCCGAAAAGGCGTCACCCAACAGATCGTGTTACCCGACAGGAACAGCAGGCTGACCCCGTCATCGCGCATCTTCTTCACGCTCTCATACTGCCGCAGATCCCAATATTCATCGTGACCCACACTGATGAACATTTTGCACTTGAGTCCGTGTTCAGCCGTGAACATATCGCTGTTACAGCAATAAGTCACATCGTATCCGTGTTGCTCCAGCCAATAAGCCAACGGAAACTCAAACGGCAAGAATTCGCCAGACCCGAACGTCAGCGGGTCGTTGACAACTCCCATGTATTGCGATTCACGTCCATACGGTCGATCAAAACTGACATCCGCCCACGGCCCTTGATTACCTTCAGGATGCGTGTACACAGAGTAGTTGTCGGGCCAGCGGTTGTAGGCCTGCCACGTATTGTCGGAACATTGAAACAGGACGTCCGCGGCCCGGTCGTCCCGGACAATGAAAATTACGTAACTTTGCCAGTAAGGCTGCCCCTCGCCCGGCAAAGTTGTCAATCGGCCGAGATAAACACCACTCATCCAGTCATCGGAAATCGTCAACCGCGCACTCGACTTCCAATGGCATTCGTGCAAGTTTTTCGCGCCTGGCTGAGGAACCGGCTGAGCCGTTCCTTGTAACGGGCCGATGGTCCGCATCAGCCGAGCACCACGTCCGCCATAGTATCCCATGCGGAAGATTTCGATCTGGAAAGGTTGCGGCGGGTCGGTCGAGACCATGATATCGAGCGTCTCGCCAGCCTGCAGACTCTGGCGTGAGCAGTAACCTTCGATCCACGATGACCGAAAACCACCGGCATCCGCTCTCACACGGGTCAACTGCCAGTCAGTGGCGCCTTCTTGACGGTTTTCCTCCACGATGCTGTTCGACGAGCTTGCGGCATTCTGGTCGTTCTCACGAGCTCGCAAGGTCGTGACAAGCGCCAGACATGTCAAGCCAATCACGCACGCGAGACAATGCTTGAACTGGCACATGATTTTCTCATGCTCCCGCCGCAAGTTGTTTGAGGTTCGAATTCGTGATCTCGCCCGTCTCAAGGTCTGTCCGCCACCGGATCGACATCTGTCGGAACGGCCTCTTGACAGTTGATCATAGGATAATGCGAGGCTCGAACCAAGTTCTCTCCGGTTTTTGACCGGTACTTCCGCAATTGCCTTTCGCTCCTGCTGGCCGCCAAGGGCATCGAAACCGTGATCTCCACATCCGGCTTGGCTGACGCCGCACTCTCCACGGGGTATCATGGTGAGAGCCGAGGGCACCCGCCAGACTTGTTTTGGCCATCATGCGGCCACCACGTACCTCAACGACCGAGCACCGACAGACCAGGTCGAGTAGATTAACGCTTTCAAAGGGCCGAAAAATGACCAGCCGTAAGATGAATCGCCGTTCGTTTCTGTGCACCAGCTCCAGTACTGCCGGAGCCTTCTTGGCGGCGCCTTACTTCGTCCCCGCGACGGTACTCGGACGCGGTGCCGCGGTGGCTCCCAGCGAGAAAATCACCGTGGGGTTCATCGGTACTGGCAGCCATGGGACTGGCTGGAACATGCCCTACTATTTGAAGCAACCCGATGCGACCATCCTGGCGGTGTGCGACGTCGACAGCAAGAACATGGATCAAGCCAAGCAAAAGGTGGATGAGGCTTATGGCAACACCGATTGTGCCACAAGCAAGGACTTTCGCGATATCCTGGCTCGTGACGATATCGACGCGGTCATGATATCGACACCCGATCACTGGCATGTGCTGATGAGCGTCCTGGCGATTCGGGCCGGAAAAGACGTGCAGTGTGAAAAACCAACACTCACAATCGACCAGGGCAAGATCCTGGTCAAAACGGTGCGCGAGCACAACAAGGTCTTCCAAACCAGCACGGAAGATCGTTCGGTGCCGGTCTACCATCGCATGGCCGAGCTGGTGCGCAACGGACGCATTGGCAAACTCCAGAAGATCGAAGTGATTCTGCCCAAGCAGCCAGGCCGTCCTGGCGACGCCACCCCGCAACCGGTGCCACCGAATCTGGATTGGGACATGTGGCTGGGTCCGGCACCCGAAGCTCCCTATACGCCCGATGGAGTGCAATTCAATTTCCGTTGGATCTGGGCCTATTCGGGCGGTATCATTTGCGATTGGGGCACGCATCTTTTCGACACCGCCCAGTGGGCCAACGATACGGAACGATCCGGACCGGTCGAGGTGGAGGGTACCGGCACGTTCTGGGAAGGAGGACTCTACGACACCGTCAAGGAGTACGACGTTACTTACACGTACGCCAACGGCGTCGTGATGACCTGTAAGCCGGGCAACCCGAGCATCAAGTTCATTGGCACCGACGGTTGGGTTGGCAATCGCGGCTGGAGAGGCGGATTGGAGGCCAGCTCGGACGACATCAAGAACTCGGTAATCGGTCCCGATGAAATCAAGCTGTTTACGAACCCTGCCGGGGAACATCGCAACTTCCTGGACTGCGTCAAGTCGCGTCAAGACCCTTACTTCCCCGTGGACATTGGCCACCGTGTCTCCACCGTGTGCCACCTGGCTAACATCGCCCTCAAGCTGGGTCGCAAAGTCCGTTGGGACCCGGAGAAGGAGTGTTTTCCCAATGACGATGGCGCCAACCAGATGTTGGCACGTCCCATGCGCAGCCCCTGGACGCTTGGCTCATAAATTCGCTGGGATCTGAGCAAAGCAACCGGCCGGGGCGAAAATCCTTGCCCTGTTTCGCCCGGTCGGCAACAATATGGCGTGCCCCGCGAGGGCAGACGTCCAAGTTGACCGGTAGAAACCCGACTATTGTGGAGGCTCTGAATATGAAATTCCAAGATCGAGCGACTGTTTCCCGCCGAACGTTTGTACACCGTGGCGGATTGTTGGCCGGTGGGATGCTGATTGCGGGCAGTGGAGTCTGCCGGACTGCGACAGGCGAAGCCATTGCCGCCCAGGCATCTTCCAGCTCAGATCCTTTGCCGCGCCGCATACTTGGCCGCACCAAGGAATCGGTAACGACCATGACGCTGGGAACCGCTCCCTGCGGCATGTCACCCAAGATCCCACCGCCGGAAATCGCCAAGATTGTGAACACGGCGATCGACCTGGGCATCAACTCGATTGACACGGCTCCGGCCTACGTGCAGTCGGAAGAAGGTATTGGATTGGCACTCGGCTCTCGTCGGAAGGAAATCTTCCTGGCCACGAAAGTACTGGCCGACAGTGTCGAGGAAGGTGAGAAATCGCTGGAGAAATCGTTTGAATTGGTGAAGACCGACTGGTTCGATCTCGTTTACTACCACAGCGTGGGCGATCACGACGTTGAACAGGCGATGCAGCCCGGTGGTGTCTTCGACTGGTTGGTGAAACAGAAGCGAGCCGGCAAGTTTCGGTTCCTCGGTATCTCCGGACACAATCGTCCACACAAGTTTGTTCCGTTGCTGGAAACTGGCGAGGTGGATGTATTGTTGACCGTGGTCAACTTCGTCGATCGGCATACTTATAATTTTGAAGAGAAGGTCTTGCCTGTAGCGCGCAAACATGAAGTCGGCATCGTGGCCATGAAAGTTTTTGGCGGTGCCCGCAAGAGCGCCGGATCGTATGAAAACCCCAAGGCGCCACCGGAATTGGACGTTGAACATCTTGAGAAGGCCGTACGTTACTCGCTCGGAACACCTGGAGTCGCGACGGTGAACCTGGGTGTGCACAACAGTGACCAACTCCGTCAGAACGTGGAACTGGTCAAGCGCTTTGCGGAGCTGACGGAACAAGAGCAGCAAGAATTGGCTCAGTTGGGCCGCCGGCTGGCCCGCCAATGGGGCAATCACTTCGGCGCGGTGGCGTGAGCACCGAGCGCCGGCACCAGCAGCAGAGCAGTAGGGGGCCCATGCGCCGCCTGCCCTGCAACGAAGGAGGGCAACGCGGAACCGTGCCTTGATGCGCGCTTGTGGCCGCTCGCTGCCGATTTCCAGCGCGCGGGCCTCCTGGGTGCTTCGGCCAGGCGGTTCCGCGCCACGTGGCATTCCCACCGTAGAACCGGATACCAGGCCGCAACAGCGGCACCAGGCCGCGAATTCTTTTGCGGTCAAACTGGCGAAAAAATCCTCCACATCCAGAAGTTCTTTGGGACATAATGGCAGGTACGGTACCGATGTCACGGCTCCGCTGAAACCACCGCGAGAGGGTACTCTAATGCACGGCACGAATCGACCGTTCATCCGGACCATGGCTGCCGCACTCATGCTGTCTTTTGCGCTCATCATGCTTTTGGCATCGTCCACTGCGATGGCGGCCGAGCCTGAGTCGTCGCGGCCCGCGATGGAGACGATCACGATCGTAACAACCGACGTGCCCCCGAAGTGGGCCCTCTACGAACGGCACGTATTGGACCAACTGGCTCCAGCCGCGGTGGAATTCGTGAACAAATACACGCGTCCAGACGGCTCGATCATCTGGCGCGATGAGTGGCCCGGAATGGACGGATCCGACGATGGGTATGAGAGCTTCTACAATTTCCCGCTGTACTATGCGCTCGGAGGCCCACAAGAGATCGAAGCGATCTCGCAGAAGGTGTGGAACGGCATCACCACGCAGTTCACTCAATACGGCCAGATCTACGACGAATTTGACGCCTACTATGACTGGATGCATCACGGCGAATCGTACACCAACTTCTACTTTTTCGGACTGTGCGATCCCACGCGACCCTCGAATCTTGAGCGGTCGCGCCGGTTTGCCAATCTCTATACCGGCGATCCCAATTACGACGCCGAAAAGAAGCTGATTCGCTCTCCCATCAATGGCAGTCGTGGACCTCGCTATGTAAACACGGCCGAAGACTGGGTCACGCACCGCCCGATCCTGGCCAAGTATCTGCTTCCCTTTGAGGATATTCCCAACATCACGTCGAGCGAAGACTGGAACGACGACGACAAGTTTCCTTACATCCTCCAGGCGATGAACGAACGGATGATGAAAGGTGACGTGCCGTTGAATCTGACCTCGACCAGTGTCGTGCTGAACGCCTATATGTACACGGGCGATCCGAAGTACAAAGAGTGGATAGAGGAATACACCGGCGCGTGGATAGATCGTCTGCATCAGAACAATGGTATCCTCCCCGACAATATTGGACTGTCGGGTGAAATCGGCGAAAACATGGAAGGCAAGTGGTGGGGGGGCTACTATGGATGGCGGTGGCCTCATGGTCTGTTTAATCAAATTGAATCGACAACTATTGCCGCCAGCAACGCCTATCTGGCCACGGGTGATGCCAAGTACTTCGAATTGCCCCGCAGCGTGATCGATGTGGTGACGAAGGAAGGCAAAATCATCGACGGCCAGTTTCAAGTTCCCCACCGTCACGGTGATCAAGGGTGGTATGACTATCGTCCGATGAATCCGGAATTCATTTTGCATCTCTATTTCGTCTCGCGCCGAAGAAGATCGGGCACGGTTGAACAAGGTGTTTGACACGCGTGAGTGGGCCACACTCAGATATTCCGGCAACAAGAGGGATTCCAACCATCCGGGACCCTGGTACGCATTTGTCACCGGCCAGAACGATGCTTATCCCATGCAAATTCTGAAAGCCACCTATGGGACGGTGCTCGAGAGGCTACAGTCCATCCGGGACGATCACTCCGATCCTGATCATCAAGACGTCCATCATTGGCAGCGCATGAACCCCGTCATCCTCGAGGCACTTGTGCAGTTGATGCTCGGGGCGCCAAACCACATCTATCACGGCGGCTTGATGCATACGAGCGTCCGGTACTTTGATCCCGCCAGGCAACGCCCGGGCATTCCCCGCGACGTCGCCGCGCTGGTGGAGCGCATCACGCCGAATGGATTTCGGATTCAGTTGGTCAACCTGCATCCGAGTGAATCTCGCGACGTGATATTGCAGGCCGGTATGTTTGGCGAACATGATTTCGCGCGGATCAAGCAGGTGATCCATTACCCGTACGAGTTCTACACGATCAACAACCAGCATGTCCAGATTCGCTTGCCGCCAGGAGCGGTCGGGCGCCTGGAGATTGATCTGAATCGCTACGTTAACCAACCCACGTTCGCTTTCCCTTGGGATCACAGCCCCTTTCCCGCCGCTACGGCTTCGTTCCCAGGACGGTGACGAAGGGTGTCAAGCCAGCCGTAGGCGAGCGCCGTCACACCAGATTGTGCGTTCACGTCGAGGCGACGGTTCACGAGAGCAACATACGATAACGCCGCGTGGGCGATGACGCTGGAGAGGGGATCGGCGCGGTCGCGCGAAGACAAACATGCGGCGTCCGCAGTAACCGAGCAGCTCAGGCCACTTTTTAGACCCTTCGAATCGGCACGTTTCCGTGCGAAGTTTGTTGCACTACAAGGAGTTGCGACGAGGCGTGCTCACTGGTGGCAGCCCATGGGAGGGCCTACCGAGTGGGACCGGACCAGCAAGGGCACCACCCCCCCGAAGACTGGGTTATACCCAATAGTATCTGGGCCCTTGTAAGGCCAAAAACGCCCGTGACCGTTCGCGATTGTGGTCTGTTTTGGATTTGGGTATTTCGTGCATTGGGTTTCACGGGGGAAGCTTTTTTCTGATCCACAAGCTTGTCTTTTGGCGGAGCCTAGGTAAAGATGGGGAGAAGTGTGAATTTTCATATTGGTGCCGACCTGGTCTGATAGACCCTGTTGTGGCAGTCGCAGGTATCTTTGCTGCAGATGACTTGGGTACACCGGTCGGCGTGGGCAGACTGTTATTATTTTTGATCTCTTTAATTTTCTGGAGCGCCTCCGATGAATCGACTCTTATGTCTGGCCGTGTTTGCGGTCGCCGCTGTTGGTGTGACACCTAGTTCGCAAGCCGAGCTGATCATTTACACCGCGTATCTCGATGGTCCCACCGCGGGCAATGCGTCGCCAGGGACGGGATTTGCTTCGGTGGGTTACGACGCCGAGGCCGATTACCTGGCAGTGACCGCACTATTCGGCGACCTGATCGGTACGACGACCGTCGCGCACATCCATGCTCCCACTGCGTTGCCGGGAACGGGAACCGCGGGCGTCGCCACGATGCTTCCGACATTCGCAGGATTTCCAGCCGGAGTGACGAGCGGGGTCTATTCCGCGACCTTCGATACCACATTGGAAGCGACGTACAATCCAGCGTTTGTTACCGCCAACGGCGGGGATGCTGCCGGGGCCGAGGCAGCGCTCGCGGCCAGCCTGGCTGCCGGAACGGCATACCTGAACATCCACACGAGCGCATTTGGGGGCGGTGAAATCCGCGGCTTCCTGAAGGCCGTGCCGGAACCGTCCAGCCTAATTCTGTTGGGGCTTGGTGGGGTACTCGGTCTGGTCGGCTATAGCTGGCGACGCCGTAGAAAGTAGGTGTGCCGAGCTCGCCACGCATACCTCTTGCAGCACGAAATACGTATGACGGCGAGCGCTATCAGAGCGGAGTGGACTTCATTCTCCATTCTGGTCTGACAGCGCTCGCCGTCGCGTTTTCTTGGCAGCGCGAGGTGGTTAGAACTCGTCCGGCAATAAGTTACCGTATTTATCGCCCCTCACCCTACCCTCTCCCCCGCTATTCCCGCTCCGCGGGGCGGTGGAGAGGGAAGCGGAACCGGTAACTTATTTCCGGACGAGTCCTTACGGGCGAGCTTGGAACATCTTACGACCGCGTTCTGTCTCACAACAGGATGCACAAGGCGTCGGCCAATCGTTCGTAGTCGCCGATCGCGTTGTAGGCTTGCGCAGAGATGCGGAGCATCCGCTGGGGTGCTCGCGGAAAATGGAACACCGGCACTTCGACGGCGTACTCGTCCAGCAGGATGGTTTGCAGCATTAACGTCGGATTCGGGCTGCTGGTATGGTCTAGATCGGTCGGTCGCGGATCGTCGGGCAAGGCAAGTGACACCATGGGGCCAAGCAACTCCGGCGGGCAGACCATGCGCAGTCCGCAGCGATCTATCAGTATCTGTGCTGCGGCGACCGCCAGCTGATGGTTCCGTTGCATATGTTTCGTGAAATCACCGCCAGCCAGTTCGGTCAGAAACTCAATCGCGCGGCCGACGCATAACCAGGCGGTTGGATCGGTCGTGCCAGGAAAATCGAACGCATCGTGGAATCGGTTCTGTTGAGGACCTTGCGTGTTGTAGCCATGACTGACCGAGGCCGGCTGCAACTCGATCGGCGCCACATCACGAGATCGCAAGTGGGGCTGCGTGTAGAGGAACGCGGCGCCGCGAGGGCTGCACAGCCACTTGTGGCAGTTGCCGAAGTAGAAGTCGGCCCCCAGGGTAGCCAGATCCAAAGAGATCGCTCCCGGCGCATGCGCGCCATCCACCAGGGAAATCACATTTCGCTCGCGCAGCGCTGGAAGTAACTGCTGCAGAGGCATGACGATGGCCGTCGGACTTGTAATGTGATCCAGAATGGCCAACCTGGTGTGCGGCTTAATAGCCTGCAAGATGGTCGCGGTGATGTCATCGGCAGACACAACCGGTATCGGGATCTGGATCACCGTGACTTGAGCTTCCGCCTGAGCAGCGGCGTAGCGGGCCGCATTCGTAATGGCGTTATACCCGTGGTTCGTGACCAGGATCTCATCCCCCGATTTCAGGTCCAGCCAGCGCAAGACCGCATTGGCTGCGTGGGTGGCATTGGTGTCAAACACCAAGTCGGACGGGTCGGCACCAATGGTCGCGCCCAGAGCTTTGCGTGACAAATCCAGGAGTGGCTGGCGATGTCGATTGAAGAATCGTACCGGATCCTGTTCCATCAACGCGACGAACTCCCGCTGCCGCTCGAGCACCGCACGTGGACACGCTCCAAACGACCCGTGATTCAAGAAGGCCAATCCAGGCTCCAGGTGCCAGTGCCGGCGAAAGGGGGACTCGCGGCTGCTTGTTTCGCGGGACCCGTTCATAGCTGGGTGTTCCTGGTTACATCACCAGCGCAATGCGTATCCTGGAAAGGACTCCAAGACAGAAACATGCGCCACGGAAGAAGGTGGGCAGTCACGCCGTCGCTGATGGCGCTTTTCGATCTTGCTGAGAATGTCTTTCTACCTGCTGTGGCTGTTGCTGTTCAAGACCAGGACGATCAAAATGGACCCTACAGCTGCCAACCCCAACGAGTAGGACGGACGTCCACGCGTTGTACGGCAACCTGCTCTCCGGAGAGATTTTTTCGCTATATCGACGTGCGGAGGAGGGGCCACAAATGAACGGTTACCAGCGCATTATGGCGGCACTCCAGGGTCAACAACCCGACTCCGTCCCGATTATGTTGCACAATTTCATGCCGGCGGCGAAAGAGGCTGGGTACAGCATGCGGGCCTACCGCTTGAACGCCACGGCGATCGCCAAGACGTTCATTCAGGCCGTGGAAACATATGAATACGATGGCATCGTGGTAGATGTCGATACGGCAACACTGGCCGAAGCCGTGGGAGTACCGGTCGATTTGCCGGAAGACGAACCAGCTCGATGCCGGGCGGGATGTATCGACGATCTGCGGCGCGTGCCGGACCTGCCGCCACCCGACATTTCAGACCACGTACGCGTCCAGATCTGGCTCGACGCAGTCCGCAAATTGTGCCTTTACTTCGGCGACGAGATATTGATTCGCGGCAATGCCGACCAGGCACCTTTTGCATTGGCCAGCATGATGCGCTCGCCCGCAGCTTGGATGATGGATTTGTTGGATGAGGCGAATCGGCAATATGTGGTGCAGCTGCTGGAGTACTGCACGGAGGCAACGTGCCGGTTTGTGCGGCTGATGGCGGAGGCGGGGTCGCACGTCACGTCCAATGGAGACAGTCCGGCGGGTCCCGCCATGATCTCGCCGACGATGTACCGCACGTTCGCCCTCCCTTACGAGCAGCAGGTTGCGGCCACGGCACACCGGGCCGGCCTGCCGTACATCTTGCACATCTGCGGTAACACCGGGCCGATTCTCAACGAGATGGTCGGTTCAGGAGCCGATGGTCTGGAACTCGATTACCAGACCGACCCGATTCTTGCGCAATGCCCTGCGAGACCGAGCTACGTTTATTGGCAATATTGATCCTAGTGGAGTGTTGGCTCGCGGCACTCCCAACGACGTCGAGCGCGAGACGCGGAAATTGCTCGCCTTGTTCGCCGATACACCGCGTTTTATCCTCAACGCCGGTTGTGCCTTGCCAGCCACGACACCCGCCGAAAACGTCCGTACCATGATCGAGACCGCGCGCTCGTTCGCGGGTAATTCGTAGCTCGGGAGCCCCGACCTTTCAGGGAGTCAACTAATGATAGCAATAATGGTAGAATGATGGTCGGTTCCTGACGCACCACGTAGAACTTGGGTCCGTGATAAGCGAGAACGCGTAACTGCTGACCCACTATGTAAAGGGAATTTCAAATGCCTCAAACGCTCTGTCAAGATGTCTGCCATGGGTGTTGTTGTGGTCTAAGTCGAACGGAGTTTCTTACAAGGGTGTGGAGCTGCGGTGACTGCGAGTGCCGCCGCGGCCTTCTATCCACGCACGCTTGCGGCGGCCGAAAAGAACGACACGGCCAAGGTGCGCGTGGCAGCAGTCTTTCTGTCCAATATCAGCATTCGAGAGATTTGGCCCTATCCCGGATTTGACACGCAACGTCGGCAACAGGAAGTGTTAGCGGCTCTCAACAGTGGCTGTCCAAACATCGCGTTCACTGCCGTCACCGTGACACAGCCCAACGACGTTCAGCAGGCCGTTGCCCTGCAAGATCAGGTAGATGGATATTTCATCTACACCATGACGCTGGACTGGAGCCAGGGATCGGCGTTGGACACCATCGCTCAACTGGGTAAGCCGACGCTGGTGGCGGACGAGTTTCTGGGTGGGTCCGGCCTGTTCCTGACGCGTGTTAGCGGTCTGCGGAGTCGTGGTATTCCAACGGCCGCGGTCAGCACCACGCGACTCGACGATGTCGTCAAGGTAGCGCGCTTGTTTTCCACGGCTGGCCAATCGGGCACCACAGCTGAATCCTTTGCTCGGGAGTGCGATGCGATTTATCGGTCCACGTTCCCAACGGCGGGAACAATGGAATGCATCGCCGATTCCCCACCCCTCACCGAAATCGGGGAGTGTGTGCGGCGACTGCGGGAATCGCGGTTTCTGATCGTCGGCACCGGTCAACCGGGCCAGGAGCGCGAGTTTCTCGGCGCTAATGGGCGGTACGTCGATTTCGAGGAGTTGAAGCAGTTTTACGAGAAGGTCGAGGAGGACCGGCGCAGGAGTGGGCAGCCCGGTGGACACGAGAAGCTCAGACGCTGGCCACGGGAGAGTATGTGGAACCGAGTCAGCCCACGTCTGAGGCGGTGCGCAACGCCGCTGCCATTTATCTGTCCACGCTGGCATTACTCAAAAAGTATGACACGGACACGGTGACCATGAACTGCCTGGGGGGATTTGCGGCGGGGAAGCTTCCCGCCTATCCCTGTCTCGGATTCATGCAACTGCTTAACGATGGTGGGCAAGGCGTGTGCGAGGCGATGCCGGACGACACAATCAGCATGCTGATGGCCCGCATTCTGACCGGGCGGCCGGGATTCGTTTCCGATCCGGCACTCGACACGTCCAAGAACCAGGTTGTGTATGCCCACTGTGTGGGAACCACGAAAGTCCTTGGCCCGG
The DNA here is from genome assembly GCA_963700575.1 of uncultured Planctomycetota bacterium. GTDB lineage: Bacteria > Planctomycetota > Planctomycetia > Pirellulales > Pirellulaceae > JAJRVM01. The sequence goes on from CAVOYC010000032.1 coordinate 544,579, forward strand.
AGAGCGAAACGAACGGCTTCCGGATCCGCACGCTGCATAACCGTGACCCGCGCGGAGCGTGTGCCGAGTCGTTCATGCCTGCCGGTTACATGACGACCAGCTTTCGCACGAATGTTGCCCGTAGGCAGTTGGTGATCCACCAAGCCAAGGCGGTCGGTACGCTGGACAGCGAATTTGGCTGCCGAACGAAACTCGTGGCGGAGGTCCGAGGCGATATCGGTAAGCTGTTTGATCAATGGAGCCGTTTCTCATGGCACCGCGTCACGGTTTATGGCGACGTCAAGCAGCCCCTGATCGAATTCGGCAAGGCGCTGGGATTGGAAGTGGTGGAAGAGGCCTGAGACCGGGGTCCTGAGCATTGACCGGGCGTCGCGGATGACTTCCGGACAGACTTGTTGCCCTGTCCGTGCCGACAACGAACGTCTGGACTTTGCAGACCATGTGGGGCCTTGCGGGTCGGTTGGGGGTACCGCCGTGGGTGCGATCCAGGAGATCCGGGAATAATACCGATTGCTGGCGCATCAATCACTTCTGACAGACCCGTTTTCAACGCGAACCTTTTCTCCGCCACAAGCGTCTAAGGATGGCGAAGGGCGATGACGCGCTACCCTAAGGAACCGGGGAAAAATAACTTCCAGATTTGCTAGTCCCTCACCCTACCCTCTCCCCAAAGGGGCGAGGGAACTAGGTGAAGTTATTTTTCCCCCGATCCTAACTCAGTGCGGCCCAAGGCTATACCAGGACAGCGGAAATGATGGCCTGCAAGCTATATTTGGCGATAGGAACAACCGACCAGCGCGGGTGTAGCTACTTTTGTAGCGACCAACCTGCCCCTGCGTTTATGACACTCGAGTGAATGTGAAGAATCCTTTGCACCCGGTGTCACCAATGGCATCGGGTTTTTTTGTACCCATGATTTTCGTACCATTGAGCAGGAAAGTTATAAAACGGCACTCCAGGGTCGTGCAGACTCACGCACAAGTGTGACGGAGGAGACAGCGATGGTAGATCGAATCCACGAGCCGGCCGTCTTGCACATCCGGTTTGACGGACGCAGCTTCGATATTCCCCTTTCCGACCTCGACGTCGGTACGATGTCGAGCGATGCGGATGTGAAGCGCGCACTGGCCGAGTACTTGAATGTGCCGGAGGCAAAGTTACGTTTCTATGTTGTTGACCGACACGAAACGGGCAATCTGACAGTGCGTCCGGAAGCCGTGTTTGGTTAGTCCGTGAAACAGGTTCCAATGGACGGCCGTCCGAATCGTGCACAAGCGGTCGGGCATTTAATGGACCGCTGAACACTGACCGGTTTCGGCCATCTCCAGGAGTGCACAGGCCATCAACCGAACCAAGTTACTCAAGGAATCCCTTTAGAAACGCAGACCCGTACCCAACGACACAAGCCTACAAACGCTTCCCTCATAAGGAAGAGGTACAGGTTCGAATCCTGTCGGCGGCTCTTGAAACGCGTGCCGCTGTAGCTCAATGGTAGAGCGCTTAGTTTACTTGCTTATGCGACTTGTACGGGTTGCTTTTTGTAACCGTTCACGGCCAGCAGCCGTGAACGGTTGCTGCTCTTTACATATGCGCCGGCTGCGCAATTTTGCTGCTGGCAAAGATCACGTTCCACCCACGGCTACTTCGACTTGCATGCGGCTGATTTCTTCCACGCGAGGAGACATACCCGTACCCAACGACACAAGCTTACAAACATTCCAATGGGGTTGGAGAGGTTGCAGGTTCGAGTCCTGTCCGGTCCACTTTGACGCGGTTGTCGGGCCGGTAGCTCAAATGGCAGAGCGCTTAGTTTAATCGCTTATGCGACTTGTACGGGTATGCACTTCTCGTTACCGGGCGAGCCTCGACGGGGGCCGGCGAGCATGTGGGGTCTCATCCTTCCACGTTTTTCGGTTGCGCAGCGCAATTCGCTTTGGTGACTTGCAAGGACCTTTGTACACTAAAGGCGGATCTTCGGGGAGCAGCCCTCGAGGCACCTCGAACGACGATGAGCGAGAGATTCGCGGGCCCTGTGATCGCCAGCCACTGCAGGACGCGCATTGTCTCACTGTCTGGAGGTGACGAAGCCAGGCTGGCTCTCGTATTCCACAGGGCACGGGAGAAGTGGCAGCGAAACGTAGGCTATTGGTACGAGTCATGCGGCTGGTGTCGTAGGGCGTCGTGCGCAAGCCGAAGCCGCAACAATCAGGAGCCTGGCGATGACTGCTTCCGAACAGGACATGCGGGTCGAGATCTTGAACACACTGCTGACCACGCCGCATCGCGCGCTGGAGAAGGTCTGGCCCGTGCACCAGGAACTGATCGATAAGGATCCGCGGTTCTACGTGCGATTGGCTGCCTGGTATCACGATCAGGGGGACGTGCGCGATCACAAGGAGATGTTCATTATCAGTCTGGTGTTGTCCGAGTTTCCGGGACACCGCGACGTGGGGCTGGCCCTGCTGCGTGGTCTGCCTCCCTATCAGGTGGTTCGCGTGGTCGACTTCATCGCCGGAAGGAAAAAGACGCGCCGCTGCGCAAGGGCGAGCAGCAGCAGGCTTTGGCTCAGGCGTCGAAGCGCACGCGGCAACAAGCAGCACGGCGGATGCTGGGAACCGCACGCCCGGAATTGCCGGTGCCCGATCAGGGCCGCCAGATGATGACCGAAGAATATGGTTTGTTCCGTAACATTCCGCGCACGATGAAGACCGAAATCACGCGTTATCTTCGTGAACGGGAAGCGGATCCGGAGTGGTTCGACGGTAGCGTGCTGGTCGCGCGCAAGGCCATGAAGCGACTATACGCGTTGTTGCATGTCCCCCCTGGTGATCGAGCTCAGAAGATCCTGTTCGAGAAGGATCCGCCGCGCGACAGTCGGCTGTACGCGCTGCGGCAACTGGCGGCGGCCCGCAAGCCGGCCGATCAGGCCCGAGCGATCGTCGAACATCGGATCCCGTATCGAGTGGCGTCGACCGTAATTCGGCAGATGACCCCGACGGTCCTGGTGGCGCTGATCGAGCAGATGAGCGCTCAGGAGTTGATCAACAGCCTCGGCGCTCTGAAACGACGTGGCGCGCTCGATGTGCCGGAGATTCAGGCGATGGTCGAGGCCAAGTTGGCGGATGCCAAGACGGCTGATCGAGTCAGCGCGCTGAAGGCCGAAAAAGCCATTGAGGCGGCTGACGTCTCGGGATCGCTGCGCACGCAGTTGGAGGATGTGGCCGACACGCAGATCAAGGCGCACGGTCGCATTTCGCGCCCCACGGCGTTGCTGGTCGACAAGTCGGGGTCGATGCATACGGCAATCGAGCTCGGCAAGCGGATCGGCGCGATGGTCTCGACGATCTGTGAGAGCACGCTCTACACTTACGCCTTCGATACGATGGCTTACGAGATCGTGGCAGCTGGTCAAGACCTGGCCGACTGGCAGCGGGCGTTCCAAGGTATCACCGCTGGCGGTGGTACTTCGTGCGGCGTGGCAGTGAAGTATATGGAGAACAAGAAGCAGTATGTCGAACAGATTATTCTGGTGACCGACGAGCAGGAAAACACCCACCCGGCTTTCACAACGGCGCTGCGCCAATACAGTGTGGTCATGGACACTCAGCCGTCGGTGGTAATCGTCCGTACGCCTGGCGGCGGCAGCCACGTAGAAACACTCTGTCGCCACCAGGGAGTTCCAGTGGATGTGTTTCAGTTTACGGGTGACTACTACTCGCTGCCGAATCTCGTGCCCATGCTGTCACGACCCGGCAAGCTGGAACTGCTGATGGAGATCATGGACTACCCGCTCCCAGTGCGCAAGAGTGCCGATGCACGAGTGGACCGTTCAAGTTGAATGAAAGCAAGGCTGACCACCACCAACACGGGCTCGGTGGGGAGTCAAATTGTCAGACCCGGAATTGCCCGCCTCCGGCCTTGTGCCGGTGGAAGGCCCGTTTGATAACTACCGGGAGCCTTTACAACACTGATCGGTCGAGCGGAGCGGGTGAATTCCATCGGCGCTCTGCCGAGACCGAAAAAAACAGCGGCGTGATACGGCCTTGGGGGCGTGCCGGCGAGTTGGAAACGTTCACTTTCGGCAGCGGTTTGTAAAGGCATCGCCTTGTAGTTGTCAAACCCGAAACCACCGGCACGAGGTCGGTGAGGCGGCCGAGTGGCGACTAACAGAAGTTTCGGAAAGTGAATCCGTGGCTGCCTCCTGCTTTTCTCAAGAAGATGGGTGTACGTGGTACGCTGAGTTCCGAAAACTGCTTGCCCTCAGCACATTCAAAGCGATACAATGATTCAGGTCCGCGCCCGACCTCAAGAGCTTACAAACCTTTTTCGGGTCGCGGTGGCGCAAGCCCCGCGAATGAATGTTTTGCCGCTCTTGGAACTTGCGCGGGCTTTTTTTGTGCGCTTGTTACCCGGATGCGAAGATCAGCGCTGACAGGATCAGCCATGGCTGCTGCGAAGAAACGTCGCCGAAAGCCCGATGTGGAAAGCCTGCTCGACCGATTCGCGAGGGAGGAACAGCGATTTCTGGATCGCCAGTTTCTGGCTCCTGCGACAGGGGGTCCTTCGGTTCGCGTGCGCATCGCCGGCATGACCTGCACGCTGCGCGTCGAACCTGCTGACTTTTCCGGCTGGGGCGTTTTCCAGCCCCTTTCCCACAGCGAGGCCATCCTGGCCCGCCCAGCAACGCTGACAGAGCGCCGAAGTTACCTGGATCTGTTTCCCGTGGTGCGGCTGATTGCATGTAGGCGGGTGGGTCGAATCTGGTTTGGCTCAGCCGCCCATGCTGGAGACAAGCGGATTTGCCTCTCCGGCCTGGCGCCCATCCAGCTGATCGAAGACACTCAGCTATTTGACTGCGTGCGGGCACGGTACGACGGCGGCACGATTCTGGTTTGACCAGCACGACATGCGACACGATCCAGGAGCGTCCAGCTATCTTCGCTCCTCACTTCACGATTCCCTCTTGCCCGAGGAGCTGCAGCGGCCCGGTTTGACGGCGGAAGAGCGTGCGGCGTATGAGCTGAACTATTGGCATTTGGTCGCCGCAGCAGAAAACGACAATGACGCAGCACCCGATCCGGTTCGGCATCGTCGCGCTCGGCGTGGCCAGGCACTGGAGCGTTCCGTGGAATCCGACCTTACTGGTCGCAGGCTGCGAGAGAGTCTATCTCACGCAGGTGCAGAACTGGTTGATTATCTCGAGCGCAGCGACGGTTTTCGTGTCACTTTCACGATTGGCCAACGCCGATACACGTCCAGCGTGAGCAAGGACGATCTGACGGTCCAAGTGGCCGGCATTTGCCTCAGTGGCGAGGACCAGAAATTCGACCTTGCCAGCCTGGTCGGCGTGTTACGTGAAGGTGAATGTGCTGGTGAGATTTATCCTGTAGGGGACTAGTCATCGGCTTCGTGTGCAGCATGCGCATGTTGGTGGCTGCGGCACGCGACCGCAGCACGGTGGCAAGATGCCGCCGCCACTTGAGTTGCGGGCAAAGCCCGCACTAGCGATTGACGAGGAAGAACCTTGACGCGTACATTCCCCAAGAGACAGGCAGTGGAACAATGCTGGACGCTGATCGGACTGCGTCAAGGGATGTTCTGGCATGCGCGCCGGATGCGGCCTTCACGCGGTGAACCGGCACAAGTTGCTTTCGATGCCGATTGGGTCCTCCAACGTGAAGAGTCGAAAGGGGATGTGGTGGGGTTCTATCACACGCATCCGGAAGGTCTGCCCTCGCCCAGCAAGCGAGACGTGAAGACCATGCAAGGCTGGTCCAGTGCCTTTGGAAAGCCGCTACTCTGTTTGATTGAAAGCCCCGATTGCTTGTCGGCATATCGTTTTGACGACGATGAATCGGAGGGCACGAAGATCATGGCCTGCGAGCGATTGCCGCGTGGCATCGTCATCGCCTTTGATCCCGAGAGCATGAACTATGTCCGATAAGTTTCTGCACGAATCGATCTATCGGGGCGCGGAGGCTGTGGCCAAGTTGGCGGTACCGCAGATTACGATCTGCGGCGCCGGAGCGATTGGCTCGCATCTGGCAGAGAATCTGGCCCGGCAGGGCTTCCAGCGGTTTCGTGTTATCGATTGCGATCGCGTTGAGGAGCACAATGTCAACACACAGCTTTATAGTGTGGGAGATGTTGGAGCCTGGAAAGTCGAGGTGTTACGTAATAGGCTATTCCGGGCGGTCGAGGTCGAGATTGATGTGGTTTCCAGGCGACTGAACGATCACAATGTTCACAAGCTGCTCAAAGGCTCGGACATCGTCGTCGACTCGTTCGATAATTCCGCGTCGCGACAGTCCGTTCAGACTCACTGCCGAAACGCGGACATCCCCTGCCTTCATGTCGGGCTGCACGCGGACTATTGTGAAACGATCTGGGACGACCAGTACCGCGTCCCTCAGGATGTGGAAGGGGATGTTTGCGCGTACGCCTTGGCGCGCAATCTTGTCTTGTTGTCGGTTGCGATCGCCTCCGAGACGCTGCTGCGATTTGTACTGAACCATGAGCGGATTAGCCGCTGCGCCACGCTCGGTGATTTTGCCGTGCGCAGCCTGGAACGCCCTCTGTAGGTGTGACCGTCTCGGAGACACGGATTATTCACAAAAGACGACCATCTACTGTCGCTGTTCCGCCGCGGGCGGTCGGCCGAATCGACCGTAACCCCCCCTTTAACCTCGCGAATTGATAAGGCCAATCATGGTGATCTGGGAAAACGCGGCCATCGCGGAGGTGCCAGAATAAACGTGGCGATCACCAACAGCGCGAAAGAGATGTGCGCGATACGGAATACCCAGTCGGGGAACTGGTAAAACATGATCTCGTTTACCAGCCGCGCCATGAAAGAGGCATCAGAGACCGTTTGCCCGGCTTTGGCACGAAAGAATCGTTCCAGGTCCGTCAACGGGCAATTCATCCCCATAACGGCTTCGGCTCCCACGAGCACGATGGCCAATAGGTGAGTAGCTCGAAACCAGATATTGCGAATCCACTGCCACCGCCACAAGATCCCGACCAGAATCAGGATCTGTCCGACGATGACAAAACTGAAGAACGCGAAGTGGACGATCGCAGTGATGTCGGCCCAAAATCCATAGTCCATGATCGACTCCGCGTTGGAATTATGCCGTCCACCTGACTCGATCGTCCGCGACACAAAACAACAGGCACGAGTGCACGCATGCGAGCATCATGTGCTAGTCGGGTTCGTTCACGTCAGCTGGTGAATCATCCCTGTTATGAATCGTCAACGCATGTGAGTTTCAGAGCCCAATCGACTTGAGACCTGGTTTGTCCACCCGGAAACGGCGGCAACAGTAATCGCTGATCCGGCTGGGACGTTAGGATCATCGCCTGGTCATCGAGCCAACCGCCGGTCCGCGGATTGAACCAGACGGCCCTGTATGGTTTTCCTGGCATCAGGCCAGTGAGGGTAGATTGCGGGCAATCTTGTTCGAAGTAGAGCATCAACAGTGCGCCGTCCTGGGTGCGGGCACAATATGCCCAGCCAGAAAGTGACTTGGCCGGACCAGATCGGTTGGGGGTAATCAAGTCAACGGCCGGCACCAGGTCTTGATACGCTCGACCTTCCGACAAGACAAAGGACTTCAGATGCCGCATCTGATCGGCCGAGGACCACTGGATGACCTCCCAGATCGGCCATTTTGATGCCTCTTCGACCTCGCCACTCCAAAGTCCCCCTTCCCAGCCACCCGCCCCGTAGAGGTGGCCGCCCAAACCACCTGAAAGCACGCTGCCGTACATCGCCGAACGGCAGTAGCGTGCGGCCTCCTGCGTGCCGGGTTGAGCGTCCTCCATGCCGTCGTAATACGGTTCGCCGTTAATCGCCGGGACGGGCGGTGCGGTCGTGAATATCTCGGTGAGATACTGATACACGTCGTGCGTCCGCCGATTTCCGATCTGATGGAAGTTGAGCCATTTGGCCTGGTCCACATGCCCCCAGTTACGCAACGATGACGGATTCGAGTTGGTGCCGGCCAAAGTCCCGAAGGGAGGAGACCCATATTTCTCGAGGACAAGATTGGCAGCGGCGTTCCAATCGGTAACCGGGATGCTTTGCGCCGGAGTATCGAAATGAATCGGGCTCAGCAGACAATTGTTGGCCTGATACCGGCTCCAGACATACTGAATGTACCGCGTGTACGATTCCGGCCATGGGTAGTACTTCTTCCAGATCTGACCGATATCTCGGCGAGCCACTTCGATGAAAGGCACCATCCCCTGCGCATTGAGATAGTCAACCTTCTTGTCCATGATCTGGAAGTATGCCGGATTAACGCGCTGCAGATCGGGAATGTATCGTTCACAGCCGGGCACTTTGCCCGGAAACTCGAACGCGCGCTGATTCAGCTCGTTAGACATATCCTTGGCACTGTTCGTACCTGCCTGCGGCCAAGCCATGCGCAGAACCGTTCCATCTTCCGCTTTCCATTTCGCTGGTTTGCCATCGTTGGCCCAGTTCCCAAAGGCGGCAATCATGGCGATGCAGTTGAACTGCTGTTCACGTCGCCATCGCACATAGTCTTTGAACCCCGCTCCAGGCCCCATGCTGCGCGGCGTGTCTTCTTCACTCCAGCGAAAGCGGCTTGTGGGAGTCGCCCACCAGGTATCACCCAACAGAAAATAGGGCATCCCGTCAGCGTACTCGAATGCATGACCATTGGCTGTCGCTCGAATCAAGCCGCGCCGGCAGGGATTTTCTTTCAATTCGCCTTCGGTCCACGGTACGGCAGTGAACGATCCGCGCATCCCTCTCAAACCGTCATCCGCCACGCTGGAACCACTTTCCCAGGTCCACTCCCCCGGTACCGTGGCCAGCACCCGCACGCGAAACGTCTGACCGCCATCCCAGAAACCGTAGCACCGCTTGTCAAATCCTGGGCCCTTGAGTCGCACCCATATGTCGACGTCGGTGTAAGGGTTCTCGTAGCCCTGCAGGGCGTTGAATGTCAATTCTACTTTCTCCCAGACATGATGCGTGTCCGCACGGACTGACGCGAACAACGTCTGCAACACAAGCTGCGCAGACCGCCGCGAAGATCAAGGACCTGTTCATCTCAGTCACCTTGTGGTTGTGTCTTGTCGTGTCTCGGCATCTGTCAGCGATGTTGTGATAAAGAAGCCGTCGGCTATCACATTGCTCGATTCTGGAGACCCAGCTCACTGTCCCTGCGGCAGTTCTGCTGGGACCACGCGATAGTTGAACCGATCGTTTGGTGCGGCGTCACCGTGGAGCGTGAAATCGGTCGCTTCGCCTGTCTGCAAGCTGTTGTCTGCCCATTTGAAATCGAACGTGCGTGGTTTGACTGGCAAACCAAGTACCGATCGTGGGATGGCCAGTTCCAGTTCGTTGCCGGCCACTCGATACTCAATCGACACCGGAGTGTGCCACCTGTATTGGCCATCGACGTTTCTTCGCACGGTGGTAGTAGTATCTGTCACGCCGCTTCCATTCACCTGGAAATCGTAGCCGAGCCAACCTGTTTTCGGGTTCGCATCTGCGTCGATCAGCAACAGCATCCAACTCGGGTCAGAACAAGGTGAGATCGACATTCGTGTACGCACGTAAAAGAAAACCTGTTGCTCGTCGAAACTCACTTTGGCGACCACGATGTCATTGCGACCGGACTGGTCGATATAGGGCCCTGCCTTGTTCCAACCGGCGTGATTTCGTTGCACGGGGTCTCCAACTGTGTCGCGAAACTCAGGCGCGACTTGCCGCCAGTCATCGAATCGGCCGTCCAGCAAAATCGGTTGAGAAGTCACGAGTGGAATGGCCGGTACGCCTTTGTATCGCCGCACGTTGCTGACAAGCTGGTAGTAATAATTATCTCCGTGACCTCCTTTCATCGGTTCGATATCACGGCTGTGTTCCTGGTCAAACTGATCAACGAACATCGGCGGTGTCTTGATGTGATTGAATTCATCGAAACGACCGGCAATCCACTCGTTCCAGCCGGTCACGAAAACTGCCTGAGGGTCCTCCTTGAGGACTCGCTCCCATTGCTCGGCAAAATTGTAGCCGTAGAGAACCGCATTCTCCTGCGCCGCCTGATGCCCGCCATGGTACGATCGCCCACGCGCATCCGGTTCAGACATGGAACCGAGCCGATCGCCAACGGCATTTTGGCCAACGCCTGCCGACATCTGCTCCTTTTCTCCGCGGGAGTTCTGGAACACGTGTTGGGGATGGATTTCCAGCCAGCTCCACTGATCCGGTCCGGTTGGACCTTGAAAATAGTCCGGCTGCGGCTTGCGAAATGTGAAGAACTCTCGGATACGGCTGATGTCCGGATCCCACTTCAAATACCCGGCGCTCCGGTCACCGGCAACCGGGCGGCCGTCAGAGTACGCAGTGCCTTCGTCGTTTCTTTCCGCGGGGGAACTCCACCACCCAATGCTCTTTTCCGCATCGGACGCTTCCAGATAGTAGACTCCAGAGGGCTGAAGATGGTCAAGTTCGAGCACCAGTCGACCGTTGTCGACGACATTGTGAAATCGTTTCCTGGCAATGAGATCGCCTGTCGGCGCATCATGATACAGGGACAAAGTCACGGCGGAACTAGTGGACCGGTACGTGGGAAAGTAAGCGTAAACAGCGTTAAAAGGCTCCGGGATTCTCAACGACTGCCCCAAGGTACTGCCTGGTTCAATCAGTACCGGAGAATCGTATCCGGTCCGCTGCGTCCGAGCGAAAAGGAGATTGGGATCGGCCAGAATCAGCGGTTTCCCATCCCAGCGAAACCACAGTTCCTCGAACAAACGCTGCGAGTATAGCTGTTGGAACAACTCTCGGACCGTCGAGTCCGGTTCCCAGAAGGGAGTCAGGAAGGCAACTTGCGGCGTGCGGTTGCCTTGCTGGCGAATCTCCTGGAACACGCGCATCAGAGCCGTGTAGTTGTGGCGATAAGTGACCTTGTTGCTGACGTCGAAAATGACGACATCAACACCGGCGTCGGCGAGCATCTGTGCGTGTTTTCGCAGGACCGACTCATCATCACCCAGGTAGTATCCGAAGATCGACTCACCCCAATGGTGGGGATAGTGAAGTGGTCCCCAAGGTGGGGACGTGTTTTTGTCTCTGGCGGTTGGATCCGCCGCCAGGATTTTCGTGACATCGAATGGTCCCTGCGTCCATTTCTTTTCGTGCCAGAGGAAGTAGAACATGGCCACGGTTCGATTGGCGCGAGGCACACCGACATCTTGAGACGTCGGCAACGTACGCCCGAGGGTGTCGGTGGCCGGCCAGGCGACACCCGGATTGCCACTTGAGGCGGGCTGCCCGCTGCAGACTGCCGCCGCCAGCATCGCGGCGAGCAGTCCGGTCCCGATTTGAAATGTCGGCATGTTGCTTCTCCTTTTGGCACATCAAACGCTACGTACATGCGACGCAGTTGCCGTTGTCGTCACAACGCCTCGCCACCCCATTATGTCTGCTAAATGGTCACGCTGCTATGCGCTACCACGTGGGATGTTTGCTGGTGTAAAATCATGCTCTGGAAATAGAGAGGGGGGCTGTAGGCGACCGGCAAAAAAGACGATTGGATTGCCGTAGAATCACGCTCAGTTGGAGAATCCACCGGGAGTTCTGAAGAAATTCAAATGGCAACTGGGGGATCAACGGGATAGGCCAAACTTGCATGTTTCCGACCATCACCGATGCACCCGACGCGTAAACAGATCTTTAACCCTGAATTGAACCCGGAAAGCAAGACATGTATTTCAAGCTTCAGTACCGCATCAAGATGCTGGCTGCCACCATGATTCTCAGTCTCTACTGCCCGCCGATGTGGGCGGCCGGAGAAAACTTCGTGGTGCTGCCGGAAAACCAGTCCACGATTTCCGTTTTGCGCGATAGCGAACGGTATTTGGATATTGAGTTTACTGGCTGGGGGCCGAATTGGTCGTGGATGGGATGGCGGGGCGAGGTGCAAGAGAAAGACAACGCGACGCGGTTGGTCGGCACTTCGCGAGTGAGTTCTTCAGGCGCGGAGATCAACCTGGTTGCGGAAATCCGCCAGACGGGACCGCGGCAACTGAAATTGAACGTCAACCTGCGCACCTCGAACGACACGGACCTGACTTACATTGTTGCTTCCATCACCATGGCTGACAGGCAATTCAAGCGTGGTCGAGTGATTGCCACACTCGCCGACGGCAGCTCGAAAGAGGTCAAACTGCCGCTGGACAAGCGAGGCTTGGGGGACTGCGCTGCATCAGTTTGCCTTGGTAGATACCGCTGACAACGCTACCCGCATGACACTCGACCCTCCGCGTGACGTAGCCTCCGATGGGGCGATCAGGCTGATACTGGCCGGCCGCAGACTCGAAGCGACCAGGCCATCGGAAACTGGTATCACGATCGATTTTCCGGCCGACCTGACATATTTTGCCGGCAGCAGCGCAGTCCCCTCTGAGCCGGGTTTCGAAGACTGGTATCGAATTCAGGCCCAGCGACGATTACAGCCTGCCGACAGAGATCGGCATGCAGGATTGGCTGGAGAAGCCGGCCGGCAAACACGGTCGGATCACGCGCGACCGTGACCAGCTGGTCTATGACGGCAAGCCGATCAAGCTGTGGGGGCTGAATCTGTGCTACGGCACATGTGCTCCGGAAAAGGAACTGGCGGAAAAACGGGCGCAGTTCTATGCCCAGTACGGCATCAACGCCGTGCGACTGCACAAGTACGCCGACGGGCCCGGCTGGGCGGGAATCCAATCCGAGGAGAGTTTCGTCGAGCTGGAACCTGATGGGCTGGATCGCATGGATTACCAGGTGGCTCAATTCAAACAGCATGGTATTTACGTCAAGCTGTCGGCTCATTTCGGTTCCCAGAAACTCGGCCCGGGTGACAAGAAGTATGTGCCGTATCTGGAAGAATTCGGTTCTTTTTCGGACAGAACGAATCGGATCACGACACCCCATAGCGCCGTGCATTACTCGCCCGAGTTGCAGGATGTGCAGATTCGCCAGATGGTCAATCTGCTGAAGCACAAGAACCCGTACACCGGTCTGACCTATGCCGACGATCCGGCCGTCGCGTTTCTGGAGATCATCAATGAACAAAGCATTCTGTTCTTTTCTTCCATGAACCCCTTGAAGGCGAGCCCCACACTGCGGCGATATGTCGGCAAGCGATTTTGCCAGTGGCTGCGCGAGCGGTATGCAACACACGCCCGGCTGGAACAAGCATGGGGTGGAAAGAGCGTCTTCGACTGCATTCCAAAACGATGGATTCGACGCCGTTGGAGAACATTTGGATCAGGACAATATTCTTCCACTGGGAAACCCCTGGTATTGGGATCCACAGCAACTGACCGGCACGCAGGCGTTCCGCAAACAGCGGCTGATGGACTCGTTGTTGTTCCTCTTTCAGCTGCAGAGCGAGTTTTACGAGCGATACGTGCAGGCCGTGCGCGCGGCCGGTTACGAGGGTGAGATTGTTTCCTCAAACTGGCAGGCAGGTCGAGCTTTCAGCCATTTCTACAACCTTTACAGCGACGCGCAGGTGGGCACCGTCGATCGCCACAACTATTTCGGTGGCGGCAGCCAGACACGCATCGACAACTCGACCATGCTGGCGTTACCCGGTTCAGGGATTCTCAGTTCGGGAATGCAGCAGGTGCTGGATCGGCCGTTCATGCTCTCCGAGTGGATTCATGTGACTCCAAACGAATGGGGCGTCGAGGGTCCCGCCATTATCGGCGCCTACGGCATGGGACTGCAGGGCTGGGATGTTTCTTACATGTTTCAGAACCGGGACACGGGTGCGTTCAACGAGTTGATTGGTCGTGACCGTTGGGAAGTGACGGCTCCCAACGTGCTGGGTGTCTTCCCCGCCGTCGCTCGGCAGGTCCTGCGTGGCGATGTTCACCAGGCCGAATTGCTGGCCCCACACTACGTTCACGCCGCGTCGCTGTATGAGGGCAAACTCGGTTTTGAGGACAACGTCACACAGCAATACGATGTGAAAGCCTTCGAGAGCAACAAGGTGCCGGCTCAGTCCCTGGCGGTGGCTCGCTGCGGCGTGCAATTCACGGATGCCTACCTCGACACTCCGGCTTTTGACGTGGCGAAGTTCGTGAATGACGGTATTTACACCTCCAGTACGAATCAGTTGCGGTGGAAAGCGGGCGACTCGAAGCTGGACGGTTACTTCACCCTGGATACGGATGCCACCAAGGCGGTTGTCGGCTTTGCTGATTCGCAGGTGTGCGAATTGGGAGATGTGACAATCACACCGCAGTGCCGGTATGGCGCCATTTATGTGACGGCGCAGCACCCTGACAGGAATGTGAAGACGTCAGACAAGTTGCTGGTAGTGGCGATCGCACGTGCACGCAATACGGGCATGAAGGTCTTCAACGACAACCGGATCGTGCAGCGCGGCCGCAGTCCGGTAGTTATGGAACCGGTAAAGGCCGAAATACTGATTGGCGGCAAAGGTCCGATCAAGGAAGTCCATGTGTTGGATCACAGTGGCCGAAGAACCGGCCAGACAATGAGGTTGCCGCACAGAAGTTCACCATCGACGGTGCTCGCGACAAGACCTGTTACTACCTGGTGACGTTCTGACACATCGTAACGGTCAGTTGCTCTTACTCTCTACGGGGCGGAACGGATGGACCCAACTGGCGAAAGAACGAGGACTGCGCGATTGCAGCCAGATGCGGCCCTTGCCAGAGAATCGTAGCAGGAGCTGATCGGAAAAGAGAAACGAGCGTATCTTACGACCGCGCGTCAATTGGTAAGTCAAAGCCGGTTCCCAAGCCACTGCATACCCGTTGTCGACCACGTATTGGCCGTCGATATCGATCGGGTAGATGTCTCCATAGGCGTGAAAGAAAAGTGTCCCCGTTCCGGTGACTCGGAGGACGAACATCCCTTCGTTAAAAAAGCCACGCAGACCGTCCCATTTCGAGTCGCAGGTGATGCCTTCACTGGAAGCCAGATAGGCCCCCTTTTCCAGCAGCAACTCACCCTGAGACAGTTCATGAGCGTTAATGTCTCCGGCCGAACCGGGTGCGAACGTGATCGATCCCGGGCCACCTTCCGCCTGGTAGGTGTTCTGGAAGAAGCTTTCACCGGTCAGCAGCTTGCGTTTCATGCCCGCCATCAAACCGCCGCGTGTCGAACGTTTCGGTCCTGATGTTGCCCGACATCCACGCCATCGCGCCCGCTTCACCGACGATTCGCTCGCCCGCTTCCAGGTTGACTTCCACGGCGCTGTATGTCGGATCGCAAATAATCTGATACTTCATGTTTCTGCTACGACTTTCGTGGAGGAAGAAGGCGCCCCAGCGCCGAGCCGAATTCCTTTGGATTGTGCGACTGAGTCAAGATTCGGCCACGCCCCGTAAAATTCATCACGATTCCTTCGCCGGCCAACCAGGATTGGATCCAGGAACTGCCTGCCTTGGTGATGGTGTATTGCAGCGTGCTTTCAAAGGCCACCAGATGTCCCGTATCGACGGTCAGTGAATTCTCCACCTGAGACTCGACGAGACGCCCGAACGCATTGACCAGCAGCTGCCCGCTTCCGGAAACTTCCACAAAACTCAGGCTCTCGCCCGTGGCGAACCCCCTCAAGCCCTGAAACTTCGTGTCGATCTTCAACCCGGAACTCGATCCCAGGTAGCTGCCACCCGCACACAGCCAGTGCACAGAGGGTTCGACATCGATCAAAAACACCTCTCCCTGGTGCGTGGGCGCCAACCCGACTTCACCCGGGCGGCCGTCGTTCGTGGCGTAGGTGGAAAAGAAGAAATTCTCGCGCGCCAGCAGCCGCTTCATCCCGCCCAGCAGACCGCCCGAACCACCGCTTTGCGTGGTCACGTCGATGTCGACATTTCCCGAAGCACGGTACATCGCCCCCGACTCCGAAATGAATCGTTCTCCGGGGTCGAGATGGATCAGAGCCGACTCAAATGCGCCTTCGCCCAGTATTTCAATCCGCATGGCGTATCCTTTTCTCATTCGGCCTTCAAGCGGCAGGGCCGCAACCGGGCCCCGCACTCCGTCACAGGCAGTAGGGACGTAGCCACCCAGCCAACGCTGGCAAGTGCCTTGTCTGCAAGAAGATCTTGCCCTGTCCATTAAATCGCATCACCAGTCCTTCACCGGAGAACAGGGTCTGTTTCAGGCCCCCCATGCCTCCGATGGTGTACGACAAGCCTGGTTCCCAGGCGACC
This sequence comes from uncultured Planctomycetota bacterium, assembly GCA_963700575.1. Lineage (GTDB taxonomy): Bacteria > Planctomycetota > Planctomycetia > Pirellulales > Pirellulaceae > JAJRVM01. The sequence continues at coordinate 560,800 of CAVOYC010000032.1, forward strand.
ACATGCCCCGTGTCGACCACAAATTCGCCCTGGACTTCCTTCTCGACGACACCGCCATAGGCATTGAAAAACAGATCGCCGTGGCCAGACACTTCAACTAGAAACCCACCTTCTCCTGAAAAAAAAGCACGCAGGCCGCCAAAACGCGTTTCCAGGTTCATACCCGGTGTGCAGGCCAGGAACGAGCCCGCGGTGAGATAGAAATGATCACCGTCGAGTTTTCGATGCAATACACTTCCGGGGCAGGAGGGTGTCAAAGAAACGAAGGCCATCTGGGGCGCCGTGTACTCGGAGATAAACAGCGACTCGCCTCCCACCAGCCTGCGAACGACCGACTTGAGCAATCCACCGATCATTCGGGTCTTGAGTTCGACGTGGCTGCTCATGCGACTCATGGCACCCCCTTCGGACCAGAAGGATTCGCCGGCTGCCAGAGCCACCGTCAGATCGCCGTACGATGGATTTCCACTGATGTCGAATTTCATGTGCAGCTCCTGGCTCACGCTGTCGAAGAATCTGACTGCTGTGGAGACGATTTTATTTTGATTTTTCCGGAACGTGACCTTCGGCCACCACCAAAGCGCAAACATGAAATCAAGAGGGTACGCCACCGGCCTTGTGCCGGTGGATCAAGGTTTGACAACTATGCCCGCAATAAGCGGCGCTCCGCTTGGTCGAGCGGCGGTGGTAAATTCAACCGGCAGTCGGCCGAGACCGAAACAGGCGGCCGTGCGCATCGGCCTCGTCCACCTGCCAATTCTGTGGATACAGCAATTCTCCGCCGTCAGTTAGTCATCATCTGGCGATAGTAGTTGTTCAACCCGAAACCACCGACGCGCAGTCGTTGCGGCGATTGCGTGTTAAGCAACAAGCGTACGCGAACGTGGAACTCCACTGACTCTTTTCTGTCTTAAGCTGATGCGCACACGGTGCACACATGTCACGTGTTTTGACCTTAACTGAGTGCCATTCTAGACCTATCCCGCCGTGAGAAACAAGTCACATTGCCGGACGAACTGGGTCCGCTTGTCGCCAACCATTGCGCACTCGCGATTGGCGCGCGCCGCCGGAGGAGAGGCGCCGCTGCGGTTTGAGGGCCATTTTCGCTACTTTGGAAGATCCGACGACTCAGTCGGCCAACTCTTCTGCCGGCGTGAACATCTCCAGAATCTGCCTGACTTTCTTGCGTTCCGGTGGCAGAAAGTGATGGAACGGTTCGGCCATGAAATCGTCGCAGACGTTCAGCAATGACAACGCACACTTTGTAGCTTTGATGAACCGTGACGTGTATTTGCCGATTGCGTAGACGCTTTGAAAGGCGTCGATCCTCTCCAGCAATTCGACGGCTCGCGCATGATCTCCCGACATGGCCGCCTCAAAACAGTCTACGAACAGCCGCGGAAACACATTCGCGCCGCCGCAGACACCGCCATCCGCGCCCAGCCGCAAGGCATCGACCAGCAGGTTTTCAGGTCCCATCATGATGGACCAGTCTCCACGCTGCTCGCGCAACCCAACCAGCCTGGCGAAATAATCCAAGTCGCCACTGCTGTCCTTGACACCAACAATAGTCGTGATACCGGAAAGTCGCCGCAATGTATCGATTTCGAACCAGACTTTGGTCAGACTCGGCATGTTGTAGAGCATCAAGGGGAGCGGCACTTCTCGCGCGATGTGCTCGACATAGCTGATCAGTTCCGTTTGCCCGGCAGGGAAGTAGTACGGTGTCGCCAACACCACGGCTGAAGCTCCCGCTTCATGAGCTGCCGCCGCCATGTCGATCGATTCGACAAAAGCGGTGTCGGTGATGCCAACCAGCACGGGAACACGCCCGGCCACCACCCGGCAGACGTGGCAAATCACTTCCTTCCGCAGACGGTAACTCAAACTAGGTGCCTCCCCGGTCGTCCCGAGAATAAAGACGCCGCTGACGCCCCCGCCAATCACGCGTTCCACCAAACGCTGCAAACCATCTTCGTCGAGCGTATCACGAGCGGTCAACGGAGTGACCAAGGGGGGCACGATCCCGCGAAAACGCGGATGGTGGTGTGTTGGTTCCGGTGTCACAGCAGTTTCCTCAGCGTATCTCGGTAGAATGCCTGGTTCCTGCTCGCCAGTCTATACGCCACCTGTCTGCATGTCTGCTGCCATTGAGCGCAGATGCAGTCATCCTAGCCTGCCCGTGCGGCGACAACTGCGGCATCCACAGATTCGGCAACTCCGCGAGGCCGAATCACACCGCGGTTTGTTTCAGTAGTCTGAATGCCGGTCAAATTCTCCACTCTCGCTCTCTCCGAGCGGAGTTCCGCTCAGCCCAGTCAGTTGACAGACGTGCTCTCCAACCTCAAGAGGCCGGTGACGTACACCGCTGACTGGATACTTTTTCCAAGCTTGTGGCCGAAGACCACATGGGCAGAACCGGTAAACCGACTCGGATACGGGCGAAATGTCAGATCGTCTGACCTCGAATACGGCGGCAGTGCCGTTTGCGGCGGCCGGAAGACCTGATTGTCGCGGCCGCCGGCGCCTGATTGTTGATCTGGGTTGAGTCAAACGTTACAACCAGAGTATCTAGCTCGAAGTACAAGCCTTCCCGCCCCTACCAACGGATCCAACGCCGCAGTAGCCTGTGATTGCGACTAGCACCGGATGTGTGTTCCGAGCCCTTTCCGATGGGAAACGAGCCACAAAAATGCGGCTTTACCGGCTACATGGACCGCGCGATTTACAGTTTGAGTATCTAAACGCACCGCTTTTTTGGGAAAGGACACGATCATGCCCACGCCTCAACGCCACGCCAATCGCGCACACGTGACTGTGCTGCATCGCCTGGGCCTTCTTGGTTCCCTGGCGATCCTCATCGCATGTGTGGCATGCGCGAAACAAACACAGAAACCCCCTGCCGCCAACACACCAGTACCCAAGATCGACACACCAGTACCCAAGATCGACACACCAGTACCCAAGATCGACACACCAGTACCCAAGACCGACACACCAGTACCCAAGACCGACACACCAGCACCCAAGACCGACACACCAGCACCCAAGACCGATACACCAGCACCCAAGACCGATACACCAGCACCCACGACCGACACACCAGCACCCACGACCGACACACCAGCACCCACGACCGATACACCAGCTCCCACGACCGATACACCGCCGTCGGCTTCCGACACGCCACCGCCGGCGGACGTTCAAGAGAAGGTGAAGCAGACCGCCCAGTCCGAGGATCGCGTGCTACGACACGCCGTATTCTTCAAGTTCAAGGATTCCTCGACCGAAGAAGACGTGAAGCAAGTCGTCCACGCTTTTCGAGCACTACCCGCGAAGATTGATACCATTGTGAATCTCCAATGGGGCACCAACAACAGTCCCGAAGGGCTGAACGACGAGTTCACGCATTGTTTTCTGCTCACCTTCAAAGATGAAGCAGGTCGAGCAGTCTACTTGCCGCATGCCGAGCACACAGCGTTCGGCGACGTGCTGCGGCCCCACATGGACAAGGTGTTTGTGGTGGACTACTGGGGAACACCGCCCAAGGATGCGCTGGAGAAGGAGCTAAAGCATGCCGTCTTCCTCAAATTCAAGGATGACGCGCCGGCGGAAGGCGTGAAGGCAGTAGAGGAAGCTTTCGCGGCACTGCCGTCCAAAATCGATACCATCAAAGCTTTCGAATGGGGTACGAATAACAGCCCCGAGCAACATAATGATGGCTTCACGCATTGCTTTATGGTAACCTTCAACTCGGAGGACGGGCGAGCTGCCTATCTGCCACACCCGGAACACACCGCGTTTGTGGAAGTGCTCAAGCCGGTCATGGAAAAGGTGCGAGTGATCGACTTCTGGGCCGACAAGTAGTGTATGTAGAATCGAATCTACAGCGGCTCGGCTATTTGGAGTCGCGTATGAACCGTCAGCGGCTCGGCTCTCCAGAGCCGAGCTGGAGTCTCGAACAGGTCAGGTACAGGTAACAGTGTGAGGAATCAATGAAGAACGAGAATCTGAATCGCCGTACTTTTCTGGGGAAATCAGTCGCAACGGTCGGTGCGGCCTCGTTGATGGCTGCTGGGGACATCCGATCAACCGAGGCGATGGCACCCAAGGACAACCGCCCGGAGGATGTGACTGCGAGGCCTGCGCAGCGCCCAAGACCGATATGCCCTATGGCACGATCGGCAAGCTGAAGCTCAGTCGTCTGATTCTCGGTTCCAACTTGATGGGTGGTTACTCGCACTCCCGAGATCTCTCGTACGTGGGGCCACTCATGCGTGCCTACAACACGGAAGAGAAGATCCTGGAAACCCTTGCGCTGGCGGAAGCCGAGGGAATCAACACGATATCGCAAGGCGATTCAAATCTGATCCAGAAGTACAACGATCAATGTGGCGGCCACCTGCAGCAGCTCGGCCCGCTGCACATCCGAGAAGGGGACGACGACGAGAAGATTCGGTCTTCGATCAAACAGCTGGTCGATACCGGGCCTGCCGCCATCTACATCTTCGGTCACGACAGCGATCTGTTGGTGCGAGCTGGTCGCGTCGAACATGATTGCCAAAGCGCTGCAGTGGGTCCGAGACGAGGGATTACCGGCCGGCGTAGGTGGGCACTCGCTGCACGTGGTGATGGAGTGCGAAAAAGCACAAGTCGCCCCCGATTTCTATTTCAAGACGTTTCACAGTGATCGCTATTGGTCGCGCACGCTGGAAGAAAACCGTGACGAATACTGTTGGTACAAAGGTGCCAGCAGCGATCCCGGCCACTACCACGACAACATGTGGTGTATGGACGCTCAGCAGACGGCCGATGTGATGCGGAACGTCAAGGCGGCCTGGATTGCCTTCAAGGTGCTGGCCGCCGGCGCTCTTCATCCGAAAATCGGCTTCCGCTACGCTCTTCGCAACGGTGCCGATTTCATGGTCGTGGGCATGTTCGATTTCCAAGTCAAAGAAAACGCGGACCTCGTGAAACAGACCTTGCAGTCCATGGATCGTCGCGACCGACCTTGGCGCGCCTAGTGCTTTGTCAACTCGAAAAACTGGGTTCAACCATTTTTTTCAACGGCGGTAATACGGACGTCCACGCGGTGTCGCACCGCCAAGGTAGCCCATTTCGACGGACGAGGACGTCCGTCGTACATGCGTCTCGACCCAACTCTTTCTGACGGAGAAACCGCGAACAGTGACCAACTCTTTTTCGGATCAGTCGCCGAGCGGAAACGATTCGAGAATGTTTTTCAGGCACGCCGTCATCACTTGCGTATATTCCGGTTCCCGCTTGTGCAGCGATCGGACGTTCGATTTCGTCGTACTGAAACTGGCTTCAAAGAAGGGCGCATTCGGTACCGGAACATGAAAAGTGACCCGCTGTCTCTTGCCGCCATCAAACGTGAGTTCCAATTGGTGTAAACCGGGTGCCCAATAGGAGAAAGAGAGCAGCAGGAGATCGTCCTGCCATTGTGTTTTGAGCAGCCAGCGTTGCGGGTCTTGGTGACTCAACCATACTCCGTTACGAGGGCCCGACATCGTGGCACTGAGAATCGGCTGCCGGGCCGGCAAACGCTCGATCATCACCAGGCAGTCGGGCTCACCATCGGGCTCAAGACTTGTCTTTCCCAAGTGATCTTCGTCGCGTCCTACGTAGCGGGCATGGGGTTCCGTCTCGGGTAAGCGTGGTTTCTCTGGACCAGTGGTTTCCGTCACGCGCAGCGGCTGCATTTCAAAACAGGTGACTTCGGTGGCACCGGTGCGTGGCGGTTGAGTCAGCGCCTCGAAGCCGTTATCGGTCTGATAAATCTTCCGGCCCGCCAGATTGATGAAGGCTGGTGTACACCACATGTTTCGAGGGCCTTCCGGAGGTGGCACCACCTTGGTCAGGAAGGAGATCGGCTCGTCCTGCGAACGAGTGAGCGCATAAGCGAAGAAAGCCCGCAGCGGAGCGGGGCAATTCTTCAAGACTTCCGTCTGGTCAACGCGAAAATAGGTGAAGTAGTCATCGCGTCCAAAACAGGGATACCACTCGACAGGCAAATCTGACAACAGCACGCGGCGAAATGCATTTGGATCAAGTCGGACATTCCATTCCTCCTGGTAGCCATCCGGACCCGTGCCAGCGTTCACATAGATGGCGCGTACTTTTGAGCGCATCAACTCCGGCTCACGATTGTAGGCCACTGCCACGTCTCGCAGACTGCCCACGGTAAAAATACAGACCTTCTGGTCGGATGCCCGTAAAGTTGTCAAAATCATCCGCACCGCGCCCTGAACCGACTGCTCCTGATCCAAGGCTTGATCGTCAACAGAACGTAAAGGTTGATCGAGTCCCAGCGCAAAGGGAACCTGCCTGCCGGTCAGATGGAACATCTGCTGCAACGCGACGACCCCCGGCTTCTTCCCGGATCCCTGGTCGCCGCTCGGCTGGTGAATGTTGGACATGTCAATGATGATCCCCTTCACATCCAATTCCGGCAAGGAAAACAGTGTCGCCAAATCGTAATGATCGTCCGGATCATCGTGCGGGTGGTAGAGATCGGTCGAGTAGATGACCGGCACGCCAGCCCAACCGTGCATCGGGATGCTGATCGCCATCGCCAGGAACAAGAGCTGTGGAATCGTGCGCGACATCAGGTGGCTCCTTGCGGAGGGAACGGAAGCCGCCAGGGCTTCCGATGAATCGGGAATCGCTGCAACTATTTCTGCTGAGATCTGGCGGGTGCAGCAACGAATCAGACGACACGTGTTACTGTCATCTATGCGGTTTGACAATCACCTGGTCCAGACCAAACATATAACTTTCTACTGCCTGTGGGTTGGCACCCACAATCTCCACACCCAGTCGATGTTCACCTGCCGCCAATTGGAACGTGCCCAAGGCGATAGGTTCGGTAGGAACGACCGACGGGTTGAACAAGTCAATCGGATCGCCAGCTTCTTTGCCATCGAGCGAAAGCTGCACGATCCCGTAGTCTCGAGCCTTGGTCAAAACGACACTCACATCGTAAGATCCAGCCATCTTGACCGGAACAAGGACTTCCAACTTGTTACCAGGCCTGGCACCAGTCCACCAAAGATGATCGTCCCCGCTCCATTTTCCGTCGTAGTGGGTCATTCCCTGTGTCTGCACGTTTCCGGGTGGCGTACCAACAACGCTGAAGCCACCAGCCACCAGCGGCGGACTGACGTAGTACCCGTGGCGCATGAGGACGGGCACCGGACCGTACGGATCGTTGCCGTCAGGCGACAGGTACCAGCAGACGGTCGCGGCATAGAGTGTTCCCTTCTCCTGCGTGCGGTAGTACTTTTCGATACAGGCTTCAAACGACCGCTGAAACGGTACGTTATCGGCGAGATGCCACCTGAGCACGGATTGATGGCCCTGGTTGCCCATCGTCATGGACTGCGCGTGGAACGGCCGCTGGAACAACCCTGGATGACACCAGGCATAACCAAAATAGTCTTCCGAACCAGTGCCGAACGTGGAGGGAAACTTCTCGCCATCCACGAAGAACTTCTCATCTCCCTCTCCCCACCAGCCACCCCGCGGATTCCACACATGCAGCATCACACCCAGGAATCTTCCCCGCCCTTCGGTTTGCAGCATCAGCCAGTCGGGCCAACGATCTTCACTCAGCTGCAGCGTGTCGCGATGCCATTTGCAGTGGAAGTGTCCGAGACCATTAAACGGCCTGTCCAGCGGTACATGAGTGACTTCGATCTCCAGCGTGCGGGATGCCTTACCGTCATTGACCAGTTCCACGTCGGCGCTGTTCGCGAACGGCATGTACCAGTAGGCATAGAAACCATCTTCCGTCATTCCGGTCGGATAACTGCTGTAGAGGTTCTTGCCAGGTGCCGTACCGAAGAAATCTCCCAGCGGGCACCAGACCGCCGGGTTCTCCTGCCTGTCAAATGTGATCTGCAGACAGAGTTCCCGTAACGCTGCCATCTCGTCATCACGATCCTTGAAATCCATCTTTACGCGAATGGCAGTAATGGCGCGAGCTCCAGACAAGCGAGCGACCGCCGTCGTTCCGTTGCCGGCTGCGGTCAATTTACGTTTCTCTTGAACTTGACCGGCAACGGAAGCCATGGCGCCGCTTGCCAGTCGTTGTTCAAGCCTCGTATTGAGACCTGCGAGTTGCGACGTGTGCTCGGCGGCCAGCTGTTTAGAAAACGTCGGAACCTCAGTCCCCGTGGGAAACGTCGTGTAGACGAACTGGTAATAGCGACCCCACCCTTCTTCGGCTACAATCTTGCACGATTTCTGGTAGGGAATGGGGAAATAGAGGTTTTGACCGCGGCAGCCGAAAGTGGCCAGATTGTAGGACATCATGGGATAGTCGAAAGACGCCGTGTCTCCGCTGAAATACTGCTCAAAGGGCAAGTCGACAACCGGTGTTTCGGCGCCGTCCAGATAGATCTTGACGTGGCCTTTCTCGGCCAGCGCGGACCAGATTCGCCAGATACAACCGGGGCCCTCCATCTCGGCCATTACGGCACGGTCGCCTTCCTGGCGAATGAACATCGGGCCATCGTTGTTGGCTGCCCAGTCCACGTATTTCCCTGTGGCCTCGTCGTAGCGACTCGCGCGGTCCCAGCTGGACCATTGCTTACACGTTTCTCCTTCTGTTGGCAGCACCGCAGGTTGAGCCAGATCCGTCAGTCGCTCGATCAGATCCGAATAGCTGAGCGACTGTTGAGCGCTGGCGGCAGATGCAGCCGCAAGAATCGACATCAGAACGAGGCAGGGAGTCAGTGCCAGGACGAATCTTTTCATGCGTGGATCCTCTCGCGTAGGGGGCCAACGGCGCCGTGGGGTCGGCCAATATTCTGGTGAAGAAGTGAACCAATAGGGTGTGATGGAATGCCTGAGCGCGTGGCAGCAGGGAGAAACACGGGGCGACCTCTGCAATTCCATGCTTCTTCGGGCGACAGATCTGAACTACTGTCAATTCCGTTATCCACCAGCAGAACCGATTCGCAGTCCTGACGCAAGATGCCCGAAAGCGGATTCGTCTGGCAGTGAGACGCTGGTGAGTTCCATCGGCACTCGGCCGAGACCGAAAAAACCCGCGGCATGATTCGGCCTCGGCCACGTGCCGGCCAGCTGGAAACGTTCTGGTTCGGCCACAGTCTGCGAATGCAGCGGCTTGTAGTTGTCAAACCCCAAACCATCGACGCGAGGCCGGCAGGGTAGATGGTGGTCAATCTACAAGCGCGTACTGCCCCGTTGTTCGCTCGAAAAGACGTGCCCATCCTGAGCACACTTTACATACGGAGACTCTAGCGCTATTGCTGGCGGCTGCAAGAACCGTGCGCAGTGCGGAGAGTCCGTTCCATCGCAATTTCACGGAGTCTTTCGTGCCATGCGACACGCATATTTCCTGACCGTACAGCAGCATGGCACACGCTTGCTCGTATGTGTCCGAGGTGGTATTTTGAACAGTCTGGCTCGATTGACTGGAGTAACATTCATGCGCTGCTGGACCCGGTTATCTCTCGGTTTGACTTGCTTCTTGTCCGCCATCTCGTTGAATTCCTGCAAATCCCGAGTCGATCCGCGCGAGTCCGAGATCAAGGCTGACGAACAGGTGTTGTTTTTTCCCACAGCAGCTCGCTGGGATCGCGAGCGGCAGTTGTGGAGCATTCCGATACACGGGTGGATCTTTGAGCCGGAAGAAGATGGCGTGGCGCGTCGAGCGGCAGTCAGCAAATTGCGCACCACTTTAGGGCTCAATCCCGACCAGTCGGAGACCGAGCTTTTTGAGCAGCGCGTGCGCTGGTTCATTGTGGACAACGAACGAGGCAAGTCGGTTACGATTCATTTCGCCGGTCAGGAGTACACGTTGGACCCGTCTGTCCAAGACGGTCATTTCATGAGAACGATTATGCTGCCGGACGAGGCAATCGACCAGTACAGTCGGGACGGCTGCGTTCGATTTGAGGCAATTACGAAGTCCAAAGACAACCGTTCCTTCTCCGGCGTCGTTCATTTTCCGGCCTCGCGCGGCGTGTCGGTCATCAGCGACATTGATGATACGATCAAGATCTCAGAAGTCATCGACAAAAAGAAGCTGCTGGCCAACACGTTCTGGCGACCCTTTCATGCGGTCCCGGGAATGCCCGAGAAGTATCGTCGATGGTCCGAATCTGGAGCTCAATTTCACTATGTGTCGGCCAGTCCCTGGCAACTCTATGTACCACTTTCAACATTTATGCAGAATGCTGGGTTTCCCGGCGGTACATGGCATCTCAAACGTTTCCGCACGAAGGATTCCAGCTTCTGGAATCTGTTCGAAGACCCTGTAGCCTACAAACAGAATGTGATCGAAGAACTGTTGCAGGCCTTTCCGGAACGCGAGTTCGTCCTGGTCGGTGATTCGGGGGAAAAAGACCCCGAGGTGTACGGCATTCTTGCGCGGCGACACCCGCAACAAATCGTGAAAGTATACATCCGCGATGTTACCGGCGACGCAGCCGATGCGGATCGCTATCAACAGGCGTTCGAAGAGGTGCCGTCAGAAAGGTGGTTGCTGTTTCAGGATCCGAATCTGTTGATGTGGCCGATTCCCAACGAGTGATGATCCGAGTGCGAGATGCCGGACGCATGCAAGAACTGATCATCCTTCACCGCGTGCAGGGCGATCCCTTGGTGCTCCATATACCTGATTGGCCCACCTGCCAGATTCGCTCGTCAGACGATTGCGAAACGCGCCGCGAAGTTTGTCGAGCAAGACGCTGAGCACCGTAAATCTGATCGGTTGCGAAATGCCTGCCACAGGTTGACATGCGGACCGCTGCGTGGCTCAGCATGGCACCAAGTCTTCGCCACTGCTTGCGGCGGTTTCCTCTCCGTGACGCGCTGTCTTTCCGCGCAACCGGAGATGACGTGAAGAGACAGAGACAGAACAATTTGGCACGCGAGCGCAGCAGCTACAAACACCTGGGTCTTCTGACAACAATTGCGATACGAGTGAAATGATGAAAACAGCCGGTATTGATTCCTTTGCGGTTCTGAAGAGATTGGCAATCCTGGCGACTTTCTTGGTTGCGTGTCCGTGCGCCTGCCTGGCGGTCCAGATCGCGTCGATAACAAAGGCTCAGATCGGTGCCACGGTTGACGAGACTCAAACGGCAGTTGCCCAATCCACCGCGTCGGTGCCCATCGCCGGGCGTCGACTCCAATACTGGCTCCAACAGGCCAGCGACAACAGCCGGTCAGAAAATGTCAGGGCCATCGTCGCGGCACTCGCTGAGGCGGTGCGTGGCGAAGATCCGGCGGCCAAAGTGGCGGCGGCTGACGCTCTGGCTGGTATGGGGCCGTTAGCGAAAGACGCCGTGCCGGCAATGATTGCCCAGCTGGGTCACGAGCAGCCGTGGGTTCGCGTGGCGGTGATGGGCGCGCTGACGTCGGTGGGGAAGGACGCCGTCGAGCCATTGCTTAACACTTTCCAGAACGAGACCGGTGGTCCGCGCATTCGAGCCGCGTTTGTGCTGGGTGCGATTGGGCCCGACGCCTTACCGGCAGTTCCGGCGTTGGCGGAAGCCATGAAGCAGGAGACGCCCGCCGTGAAGCATCGACTGGCCGGTGTGCTCAGCCAGATCGATCCGGAACACTTCGCCGGCAACGCCACGACGGCCGGTGCACTGCGCGAGAAAATTGACTTCCGTCAGCTCGAGTCGATAGGATCCGAAACGGCGGCGCGTTCGGCCGATTGGCCGCAGTTTAATGGGCCGCTACGCGACCGAATCTGCCGGGAAGAGGGGCTGCTGCAGCAGTGGCCCGACGGTGGTCCGAAGTTGTTATGGAGCTTGGAAGGCCTGGGACGTGGTTTCTCGACAGTCGCAATCGCCGGCGAGCGTATCTTCACGATGGGAGATCTTGTTGACGAGAAGCAACAGGAAGCTCAATTCGTCCTGGCTTACGATCTCCATACGCGTCAGAGACGGTGGGCCACCCAAGTCGGCTTACCGTTTCAGACAGGACCGCGATGTACCCCGACCGTGGACGGCGAGCGGGTGTATGCTCTGGGAACGGAAGGCGCGTTAGTTTGTCTGGCGGTGGAGTCTGGCGAGATACTCTGGCAGAGAAACCTGGTTGATGATTTTGGCGGCAAAATCATGTCGGTCTGGAAATACAGCGAATCGCCTCTGGTGGATGGCGAGCAAGTAATATGCACGCCGGGCGGTGACGATGCAGCCATGGTGGCCCTGAACAAGATGACCGGCGACGTGATCTGGAAATGCACTATTCCGTCGCTGGGCGACCTGGGTGCCGACGGAGCCGGTTATTGCTCGGCAGTCCCCACCACGGTGGACGGCGTGCGGCAATACGTTCAATTGCTCGGAAGGGGTGCGATTGGTGTGGATGCCGAAACGGGCGCATTCCTGTGGGGCTACAACCAGGTCGCCAACAACGTGGCCAATATCGCAACGCCTATTGTGCGAGGCCAATATGTATTCGTAAGCACGGCCTATAGCACCGGCAGCGCTTTGCTGAACATCGTTCGTGACGGTCCACAATGGCGCGCCGAGGAAGTCTATTTCCTAAGCCCAAAGGATTTTCAGAACCACCATGGCGGCATGGTCTTGATCGACAACCATGTCTACGGCGGACATGGTCCAAACCGAGGCGACCCGACGTGTATTGACATCGCGACCGGCAAGGTCTGCTGGAAAGAGCGATCCCCGGCTCGTGGATCCGCCGCGGTGCTTTACGCCGAGGGCAACATCATCTTCCGCTATGACCGCGGTGAAGTGGTACTGATCGAGGCATCCCCCGAGTCGATGCGTATCAAGGGAAAATTCACTCCCCTGACCGACGAAGGACCGGCCTGGCCCCACCCCGTAATCCATCAGGGCAAGCTCTATTTGCGACACGGCGATATTCTGGCCTGCTACGACGTCCGGGCCCTGAAGTAGATCGGCTGATCGCGAGCGAAATTTCTCGCCGATGGCACTATTCGACCGTCACCCAGCGGCGGCACAAGGTCGGTTCGATGTCGGCCGTCCCAGTGGGTCGGGCAATTGCTTTGAGTATACATTTACCGGCCGCAGCAATTGGAACACTCAGCCGAAGCTGATAGCTGTCCTGCCCTAGTTCATCCAGTTTGAACGGCTCTTGGCTCCGCGCCAGGACTTCGCCTGTCTGGTTCTCCAGTCTGAGTTCCAGATCGCCCTGCATGATGTGCGCATAATCGTTGACCATCATGATCTTGAAGTTCCGATCCGCACCCGCCTCGAGCGTTGGCTGAAAGAAATTGATGAAAACGCCCAGCGGCTTGAAAGCTTCGCTCACATAGTCGGCAAAGGCTGGGTCTAGCTCCAAGTGAGTCACGTCACGGAAGTGATCCGACGTGTAGACGCCGGGATAACTACAGGTGAGGTAGACGAAGTGAATAATTCCGGCGTAATGCCGATGAGCGCGCCAGAACTCAGTCTTTCCGGCCAGCAGATAGGCCCACAAATCGAGGCGGGCGCGCGGCGACGCGTCGTCCCCCATCAACTGGGAATAGACACCTTCCGTCAGCGTGGTGGGCGAACCGTCGCGATTCAACCAGAGCCATCCGTATTCATTCACGATGGGTGGATGCTTGTCGGAAGGTAGCTTCCCAGGCACCGGGGCTCCGTCGCGCGTTTCCAGGTCACTCATTTTGAATGTCAACTTGCCGGCACGTCCCCCCGACATCAAATAGGGGTGATCTTCGACAGGGTCATCGGGGCCGGCCGGTGGATTGTAGCTGTTCTCCCAGCAGCGATTCGACAGATCTAACGGTCGCACGGCCGGTATAATCACTTCGCCAAACATCTTGTCCTTGGTTTCGTTATTGGCATCCCAGACCGCGACACTGGGATGATTCCAGTTGTCCCGCATCCAGTCTTTGTATTGACGAATCATCTCGTCGGGATCATGCGTGCGGCGAGTAGCCTTGATACCAGCCAGGCCCGCCTGTCCAGACGAAGAACTCGTTCTGGATCAGCAGGCCCACCTCGTCGCAGATATCCAGCCATCGGTCCGGTACGGGGCCGATACAGAATCGGAAATAGTTCCAGTGCATCTGCTTGGGTAATTCTCCCAGCAACCGCCGCACCCATTTTTCGTTCCACGGCAGGTCTTTGCAGAGCGGATCTTCAAAGAAACGGTGCAGCGTGATGTTCGAGCCGCGCAAGTAATACACCTTGCCATTCAAATAGGCTCGCTTGGTGGCGCTGTCGAAGCGGAACTCGCGCATACCGAACCGAGTGCTGATCGAATCGCCACCGGTACTCGATTCCAATACGTACAGGAACGGATCCTCCGGCGACCATAGATGCGCATCGGGGATAGCCACGGTCTGCGTAACCGTCTGCGTCTCACCCGGCTGTAATGACAATTCCTGTGGCGCCAGCGTTGCTACCTGCCGCTCACCTTTCCATGTCTTGACATAGTGGACGATCGATGTCGAAACGCTCTGCTGTCCGCAGTTGGCAACCTTGGTCTGCACAGTAATCTCGCCGCGCTCGACATGCGGCGCGATTTGGATAGTCTCGATCAACGGGTTGTCGCAAAACATCACGGACACGCTGTCGTAGATGCCCGGTGTCCACTTGATCTTCTCGAAGTCCGAGCCCGTCGGATAGGTGTCGGGAAGCACTGCGGGATGAGCTCCAATCCGCACGACAAGCACATTCTTGTCGTTCCAGAGAATGGCCTTCTCCAGGTGGAAATAGCTGGCCGAGAAGCAGCCGGCATATTCACCCATTTTCTGTCCGTTCAGCCACACGGCAGTGCCAAATTGCGCTTTATTGATTTTCAACAGCGCTACGGCCCGTGCCTCGGGTGCCTGAAACGTTTTGCGGTACCAGAAGTAGTCCCGGTCTTGTTCGACCTTGCCGTTCCAATACTGCTTCAACCACTCGGCAGGTGAAAGCTTCCAGCGAATACGGTTCGCCAGCTGTTCGCGGCTGAGAAAACGATCCACATATTCAAACGTCGGCTCGGCCATATTTGCCAGGCCGGGTACGACGACCGTGTGCCCGAACTGGGCCGGCATCTCATCGCCGGCCTTGCTATCTTCGATCTCCCACGCACCATCCAACGACAGGGTTGTACGCTCAGCCTGGGCCGCGGGGTTGAACAGCAGAGGCACGATCAACGCGAACCAGACCAACAGCGCCCGGTTCTGCTTCTGCCATGAATGGCGACGAAAGTTCGGATGTGTCAACATGGTGGATGGGTCCTGAGTGATCAAGAAGAGGGTCGAGCACGGCTACCGCGACGATTCAGAACGTCAATTCTACGGCTCGCATTTGCCGCCAGCAAGGAAGCGATGCTCATTCGCTGTACTTTGTCGGCCGGCCAAACTTGGCGACAAAACCACCACCGGGTTGCATGGACAAAGTGAGTCGTGTCCCGCATGTGATGGTACCGCCAGTCTCGATCCGCGTAGCCGCCCGAGATTCGGCTCGGTCGTAGTAGAGCGACGACTGGTACGGTCCGTCGCCGAGGAACGAGCACTCAAGCTCAAATGACACAGCACGATTCTCGCAGTTCAAGATCGCCACATACCAGTCCTCGCCCGAGCGGCGCGCGAACGCGACCAATTTGCCCAGCTGCGAACCATCCAGCACGCGAGTTTCGTCCCACACGGGAGGCATCGTGCGGATAAGACTTAAGAAGGGACTCTCCAAGTAGGCCTCCGGGTGGTCAGGCCAGCAAATGAACGGCGAAGTGAAGATTACCGACGTGGCCAACTGGAACACGGCGGTCGTGTTCTTGAGAAACTTGGGACGCACATAGGTGGGCAGAAAATCGCCGTGACCGGCCACCATCCGCGAGAACGGCAACGCTCCGTAATGCTGCAGTGGCAGGTCGCCGGCAAACAGCAGATACTCCTGCTCGCGCAGGCCCTCGCGTGTGATCTCGTGCGGCCACGTCCGCACTTCGCCCGTCGGCTTATTCGCACCATGAAAACTGATCATCAATTGCTGCGCAGCGGTCTCTCGCAAGATGTCTTCATAGACGTTCACAATCTCCTTGCGTTCGGAATCGAAGAAGTCGATCTTCACGCCTTGAACTCCCGCGGCTTTGCATTTGCGGAAAAACTCCTGTCTGGACGGCGGATCTGTCAAACCGGGTCCGTCCTCTCGACCTTCGGGATATGCGTTCCAGACGAGGATTCCCACCTTTCTGGCTTGGGCATATTGGCAGAGTTCCGTCAGTCGTTGCCACAGGTCCCCTCCGTCGCGGAGAAAACCCCACGTCTCGGTGCGCCAGCCGCCATCGACCAGCAGGTATTCGCAGTTCATCGCGGCGCACATGTCGAACAAACCATTTCTGCCTGTGCCACTGCGCACCGTCGTTCAGGAAAACCGCCCATGTGATCAGCCCTTTACCGGGCCGAATCCACGTTGTATCGACACCCTCTGGAAACAACCGGGGATCGGGAGGTTCGCCTAGACTCGACACGATGTCCGAGTTGACCAGCGCATTGAGATCGGCAGTTACAAGCGTCACGCGCCAGGGCGAAACGATCGGCCCGTCACACTGCCAGCCCTGTGGATCGTCCTGGAAAATCGCTTGCAGTCGACCGTCACCGACGCTTTTCAGCGTCATGCCACTATAGTTGTACAGACACGCCTCGGTAATCAACGCATATCCACCTTGCGGCAGCTCGACTGTCACCGGACAACCGATGGAGACCGGTTTCCCTTCCGACTCGGCAGGCATGGAACTGGTGCTGTATTGCTGGTAGACGCCCTCGTAGTTAGCGGTGTTATGCTGCATCCACACTACGGCATCCCGCGGCAGCTGCCACGTGGTCGCTTCGCCGTCCACTTTTCGCTCACCCGCGTCTGGCACACGGTAACGGTATGCGACACCGTCGTCGAAAACACGAACTTCCAACATCCAACTTGTGCCTGCCGGCTTCGAGGTCACAGCCACCTCATAAGCAATGCAATGGCTGACCGCCCGGCTCTTCACGCCTCGACATCGGTACTCTTCATTTATCTCACGTGAGGTGGACGCACCAAGTGATACCTCCCTTCCCAGATCCACGCCGTCAACGATTATCCCCAAAGATGAAGGACCGATGACCGTCTTGCCGTCGCGCAGCACAGACAAACTCAGCCGGTCGCCATTATTCGTCGTGAGCGACGCGCTGATCTTTCCATCCGGACTGGGAAACGATCTTGCTTCCGCGGCGAGAGCAACCACTGGCGCGGCCAGAAACAGACCGGTGACCAATATCGTAAGCATTTGATTCCGCATCATCGGTTTGACTCCCTCGTTGAAGCGATTATCCCTACCCACAATGTGAGGTTCTCCGTCGCGATTGTCTCGGCGACCTGAGATGTGCGCCGCGGCGCACCGTTGCGCGGATCGCACCACCAAAGGCTCGCCCAGCAATTTCTAGTGCTTTATCAATTCGTAGTTTCTTGAGATCGGTACGCTTGCTCGACGGACTTCCAAGTCGGTCGATTGCCAGTCAATACGAACATCGCGCGGACGCGGTGTCGCAACCTCCTTCTTAGTCTGGACAAAGCACTTGGCCAGATACTCCTGACGTCCGGCTTCATGGTTCTTGCGGGTGACGGCAGGCTGCGTACGGCCACGCGGCGGTCCACGGCCCGTCAAATGTGGCGATTTTTCCACCACCCCATGATAATCGCCTCTCTGCCCCGATCCAACGTCCCATCTGACGATTGCAGAGAGGGCCCAGGTGGCGATGGCCGAAAGCCACGCTATAAGTAGAACGTGACGGGCACAAGATCCCTGTTCCGGCCACGCCCCCGCTCGACTGCGAATGATGGCTCGCTGAGTTGTGCCGACCGCTTGTGGTGGCGAAGAGATCGGCGGCAGGAAACTGCATGATCCGCCGGCCACACGTTTCACCACCTATGTCTGGCTGTACCAGTGGTGAGTCACAGTAACCCCGGAGTACTCACTTCGTGCGGCTCGGCTCCCAAAAAGCCTGTCCACACCCACGACTTGGCATGCTCCGGCCAGAATACGACTTTGCAGCTACCGGCATCGATCCACAATCTGCCCCGTCCCTCGTCGGCCGCGAGCTGGTGGTGGAAATGGTCGGAGAGAAGTGCACAGTTTAGCCCGACGGTGGGCTTCTGGCCGAGAGCTCGCTCTCGAGAACCGAGCGGCACGTCGCGCAGCGCGACAGGGCGTCAATGCGTCATCGCGTAGACGGCGATGTTCAAAGCCAGTTTCTTCCCATCCTCGGGACTGATGCCACGCCCGACGTTGCAGGCGTTGTTGGCGCTGAACGCGCAGCACAGACCATCTTCGCACATGACGGCCACCAGACGATCATTCGGAAACAGCCCTTCCAGATAGACGTTCTGGTTACGGTGGATGCTCCGCACTCGCTCCACGCGATAAAACGCTCGATAGATCGGGTGGTCGTACGGCATCGGCTTGACGCTGATGCCCGGAAACAGCCGTGCCATTTCGCGCCGCCAGGCCTGGGGAAAAGCTGGGTTCGTGCAACAACCGGAAGCGAACAAGAAGCCACCGTGCTCGAGGTACGTGCGCAGGCTATCGAGTTCGCACCCCGTGAAGACAAAATCGTTGTGCCCGTTCATAAACAGAAACGGAGTCTCAAACAGTTGCGAATCCGTCAGAGCGGTCTTGCGTTCCTGGCCCATGTGAATAGTTGATACCTGCGAAACAAGCTTGGTCAAGTTGCCACCAACACCTGCACAGTCGGCGCCCCGGGAACCGCTGTACTGGACCCGTCCCATGAAGAACGTCGCCAAACCGTCGTCCGAACCCTGAGCCAGGACAATGTTGCAGATGGTCACACCACCCACCAAGCTGAAGATCGCCGCACGCACGTGATTATGAATCATGTTTAGAGACCGCATCTTACAGGTATGGAATAGAGAACGAGACGTCACTTCAATGACCATCGTTTTCGCAGCGTCCATTCTCCACCCAGACAGGCGAGCAAGAGGGCCAGCATCCAGCCGTTGATGCCGGTTGGCACTGTGCGCCCTGCTTGGGTCTGATGCTGCGCGACATGCACTCGGATTTTCTTGAGAAGCTGATCCGTATCACGACATTCCTCGCATCTGAGGGCAGCACCTGAGCTCAAGTTCGCCCACTGTCGCAGCGACGCCATTTGGCGGGACGTCCGGGCGAATTCCCGTGACACATCGCGCAGTTCGATGGATCGATTCGCTCGCACACGTCCGCCCTTGTCGAGAACGCGAACATGGTAGTTTCCCGGTTTTTCCACGCGGAAAACGACATTGGCGGGCCGTGCGACTTGCAGCTGTAACTGCTGAGTGCTGATCGGTGTATTGGCGTCGTCCAGGACTTGCAGGTTGACAATCTGCGTGGCGCTCTTCAGTTGTTTCGCGTCCGGTTTCTGCTCTACCAGCACTCGAATGTCGTTGCCGACCCGCAGATCTTGATCGGGCACCGTCAGGTTGATAGTCTCTTCATCGCCTTCCGCCAGATAACGCATCAGTTGGCGCCAGAATCGGTCGAATTGTTCTGTTTGGGCCTCTTGACCGAGTCTTCAACGCCAAAAGTTCTGCACACAAATGACCGCGGTGATCCCGGCTCCGAAACGCTGCGCAACCATCAGCGGAATCGGCTCGCTTCGCTGTAGCGAATCGCTCCTTTCTAGCCACACGTCGAGTACACCCCAATTCATGGGGGTGCCATACCTTGCTGCCCGAATTCCGCAACATCCTCGGCAAGACCGCGACGCGGCGGCAGATGTACGGGATAATTGAGCGATTGCGCCGGTCTTTCGGACGTGCTACATTGGCCGTTTCTCGGCCGAGATGGTGTTGTTCCATATTCATGCACAAGGCGACCATCCGCAACTACTCAAAGGGAAACAATGCTAAAACAAATCTTGCGTGGAAATCTGTTGTCGTTGGCCGCCGTGCTGGCGATTGCCACCTTCTTTTCGGCTCACTCACGTGGGCAGGAATTCGCGTCTGACTGGGTGTCGTTGTCCCGGCACGCGGCGGCGCCTGAATGGTTCCAGGACGCGAAGTTGGGGATCTACTTCCACTGGGGCCCTTACTCAGTGCCGGCTTTTCACAGCGAATGGTACCCGCGAAACATGCATCTTGAGTCACAGCCCGACTACAAGCATCACCTGGAAACTTACGGGCACCCGTCGCAGTTTGGCTATCACGACTTCGTGCCGATGTTCAAAGCCGAACATTTTGACGCAGATGACTGGGCACAGCTGTTCCAGGACACCGGCGCTCGCTTTGCCGGTCCGGTCGCCGAGCACCATGACGGATTCTCGATGTGGGACAGCGACGTGACACCATGGAATGCGAAAGACATGGGTCCTCAGCGCGATATCACTGGTGAGTTGGCGACGGCTTTGCGTAAGCGGGACATGAAGTTGATCACCACTTTCCACCACGCCCGCAATCTGCAGCGCAACCGAGACGCGAAGAACAAGGCTGGCGGCAACAGCCATTATCCTTTCTTCGAGAACATGCCCCCCTCGTCGGACGATCCGCAATTGCGGTTACTCTACGGCAATCTGCCGGAAGCGCAATGGCTAAAGGAGATCTGGCTGGGCAAACTGAAGGAAGTCGTTAACAAGTACCATCCAGATATCATTTGGTTCGACTCCTGGCTGGATCAAATCCCCGAACACTACCGACAGGAGTTCTGCGCGTACTACTTGAACGATGCACGGAAGCAAGGCAAGGAAGTCGTGATCGTCCGTAAGCAGGATGACCTGCCGCTCGATTTCACCGTGTTGGACCACGAAAAATCCCGGGCCAGCGGTGCCAGCCAGAACGTGTGGATGACGGACGATACGATCAGCACGGGCAGCTGGTGTTATACCAGCGACCTCAAGATCAAATCCGCCGGTGAAGTCATTCACGCGCTGGTCGACACGGTCAGCAAGAACGGCATCGTGCTATTAAACCTGTCACCCAAACCCGACGGTACAATCCCTGAGAATCAGCGCAAGGTACTCATGGAGATCGGCCAGTGGATGAAGACTCATGGTGATGCGATCTATGCGACTCGCCCCTGGATTACTTACGGCGAAGGGCCCACCAAGGAGCCAGAAGGTGGCTTCAAAGATCACCAGAAGTTTCTGACACTCAAATATTCAACCGACGATTGGCGTTACACGCGCAGCAAGGACGGCAAAACGATCTACGCCATCTCGCTCGGCACGCCCCCCGCCGGCTCGAGACGGACACTGAAATCGTTTGCCCCTGGCAGTGATGCGTTTCCCGAGCCCGTGGCGATCAAGGCCGTAAGCGTCGTGGGCTCAGGCATTCCCGTCGAATGGGAGAATACGGCGGCCGGGCTGGTCCTGGGAGTGTCTGGAAACCTCCCCAACTCGCCCGCCACTGTGTTCAGAGTGGAGTTGAAATGAGGCAGCGGTCCGTCGAAAGCGATGCAAGCATGCAAAGGCCTCAGGGACGAAAGGACTCGTCCGGAAATAAGTTACCGGTTCCGCTTCCCTCTCCACCGCCCCGCGGAGCGGGAATAGCGGGGGAGAGGGTAGGGTGAGGGGCGATGGAGCAGCTAGACAGTGAGGGTTCTCCCATGACGAATCGTATTATCGCTCGCGCCACACGTCGGGACTTCGTGAAAGGAGCCCTTAGCGCGGGATTTGCCTGGACACTTGCTCGGCAGGCCGGGGGGCAGGACGGGCAAACGGATGGTGTCCCACGCCTGAAGATCACTCAGGCCAACACGATCATGACGGGGCGGGATGTGTTTGTACGAATCGAAACGGACGCCGGTATTGTTGGGTATGGCGACGCCACGAACCACTTCGTGCCGCATTCGGTAGAAGGGATGCTCAAGGATGTGTATCCCTACCTGATCGGCGAAGATCCTCAGCGGATTGAATACCTCTGGCAGTCTTGTTTTCGCCGTCGCTTCTACCGAGGTGGTCCGGCCACGGGAGCGGCTCTGGCGGGGATCGATCAGGCCCTATGGGACATCAAGGGCAAGGCTTGTGGAATGCCGGTCTATCAACTGCTCGGAGGCCTCGCGCGCACCAAGGTTCGAGTTTACGGCCACGTAGGTGGCGAAACGGCCGCGGAAGCAGCCGAGCAGGCCAGACAGCGCGCGGCAAAGGGTATTACGGCAATCCGCTTCCGAGCGTTTCACAGCTACGACGCGCAGGATTTTCACGACCATCAGTTGGCGGTTGAGCAACAAATCGAATACCTGGCTGCCATTCGCGAAGCCGTGGGAGACGACGTCGACCTGATACTCGAATGCCACGGTCGCTATGATCCCGTGTGGGCACTGAAACTTGCTGAAAAGGCCCAGCCGTATCACCCGTTCCTCATGGAAGACCCGATTCGCCATGAGAACCCGGAAGCCCTCAAGTGGCTGCGAGCACGCACGGATATTCCGCTTGCCATTGGCGAACGCTACCACAACAAATGGGACTGCCGCGAAACGGTGGTGAACCAGTATGTGGACTATCTGCGTCCCGACGTGAGTCACTGTGGTGGTATCAGTGAGATGAAGAAGATGGCGGCCCTGGCCGAGGTCTACTACATCAATTTGATCCCGCACAACAATGCCGGCCCGTTGGGATCCGCCGCGACGCTACACGCAGCTCTGGCGATTCCCAACATCACAATGATTGAGGCGCCATGGGTCAACGGGAATTCTCAGCCGGATGTCGTCAAGCCCTTTCCCACTGTGGAGAACGGATTCGCTTTGCCGTTGGAAGGTCCCGGACTAGGGGTTACCTTGGACGAAGCTGCGGCCGCCTCCAGGCCGTTTCGTGAGGGTAGTTTGCAGCCGCGTTTAAACGCGCAAGACGGTTCGGTCCGGGATTTCTGAACCACGGCATAGCATTGTGGTTTTCAAAAGTCCATTCATCTGTGGGACCGTCTTGCCATCCGTGGCAAGCATATGACGGGATCCACTGGCCAAAATGCCAAGCGCAAGCACCACGTACAACAGACTTCCCAGTCCGTTGCGATGGCACAATCGACCGACAGAGATATCCGTCGTACAACAATTCATGCTCATTGCTTCGCACCTTCGTATCCCGGGTTTGGCCTCATCATGTCGGCACCAACTTCGTCGCGCCATGCCGTCATTTTCGCATGCAAATCGGAAACCTTCGCCGGATCCTTGGCCGACAGGTTGTTTTTTTCGCCAAGGTCGTCGATCAGGATGAGCACGACGTTTGTTTTCGATTCTTCAGCGTTGGCTGGAGCGGTGAGTGCCGTGCAGTGTAGAGCGAGTGCTACGAATATTGCTAAGTTGGTTTGCATCATCTTACTTTTCCATGCGTGATTGCCCCCGTCTTCTTGTGCGTCCACGTGAAGGTGTCCGGATCGGACTGAAATGCGCCCTTAGGATCGGGGGAAAAATAACTTCACCTAGTTCCCTCGCCCCTTTGGGGAGAGGGTAGGGTGAGGGACTAGCAAATCTGGAAGTTATTTTTCCCCGGTTCCTTAGTCGGGGCCGATTCCGCCCACTGCTTCGCCATCCAACCCGCAAGTTCCTGCTTGATGGCTTGGTGGTCTATGCTGGCGGCGAGATTGTGCCTTTCTTGCGGATCGGTTGCGTGATCATACAACGCGCGGGCCGTTGGCCACGGTGGCTGAACGATTAGGACGGTGTGCCTCAGTGAGTACCACACGTGTCCCAGATGAGCAACCCCTGAAAGCCAGCGGGAATGATGGGAGTGCCGTCGTGAACCGCAACGAGTCCAGGGTGCCCTTGCAACTGGAGTCGGTCGATCAGTTGAGGCCTTTTGGGATCGCTGACGTCGATCGCCGTGACAATGCCCGCGCAGCGATCCGATACATAGAGCCGGTCGCCCGCGACCGTTGGTTTGCCGTGAAACGGGAAATCAGAAATGCGGTGTATTTCCCACTCGTCGAGCGGGCGCTGCTCTTCTAGCGAAAGGAGAGCGTACCCGCCACGGCAAGTCACGAGGGCCCAGTCGCCGAGAAAGGCGACTCCGTTTTGGGAACCGATGCGGGAGTCATGGCCGTGTCCGATCCGTTTCGGCACGTCACCCAACAGGTCGTACCAGTAAAGTCCCGTTACGTGCCAATGACAGCAGGCGTAGCGATCGGCGAGCAGACCCTGGGCAATCGGGTTGTAGTAGAACAGGCCGAGATGGGAGTCTTTGAGCACGCGGATCGGTTCGTTCGGATTGCTGACGTTGACCATGTGGAGTGTGGCGGCACCGATGGGGAGGAGAGCGTAGTTGTCCGCGACCACGACCTGTCGTACCGAGTCGTTTGGTAGACGGTAGCGTCCCAGTGCACCGAGCTTCCCCGAACCTGGGTGCTTCCAGATTGACAGTCCACTCTCGCCTTCGGCCGCGTAGACCCTTCCCTGGCTGGTGCCAACGCCCAGTGCAAAGCCGACGGTTGGATAGTCTGCCAGTTGGCAGATCTCGGGGGTGATCTGAACGGCATGGAGCCCGGCGTTTCCACAGGCGACGAAGGCAACGTCCTGGTCGAAGGCGACCGAGTGGACCTGTCCCGGCGTGCTATACGTGCGGAAGCGGGGATTGGGAGTCGGACTGGGTGGCGGGCCGACGGTTAGAGGGACATCGCCTATGCGTTCCTGATGTGCTGGAAACGTACCCCATGGGAAATAGTGCACGTCGGACCAGGCACCGGCGACGAAGACGGTGTCGTCGCCGAGGGTCAGCCCGGCGGCGGGGCTGGGATTGTCACGGTCGTGGATAAACGGGAGACCTCGGTGGGTCACCACGCGCGGTCTGCTCGGTTCGCTGATGTTGACAACAAAGCCGCCGTTGTACGTGTCGGCTACCAAGGCATAGCGATCGGTCACCTTCACGTCCCACATGTCCATCCCGAGTCGGTAAAAAGGCGGGAACTCAACCCGTCCCACGAAATGGGGATTTCTCGAGTCGTTGACGTTGAAGATTTCGAGCCCATGGCCTCGTCCGTAGCCCGGATCAGTCGGTTCTTGATGAGGCAGGCCGCGGATGTGGTGGCCCGTGGCGACATAGCAGTAGTCGCCCCGCACGTCAACGCCGTCTCCGTAGCCTTCAAGCCGAGCTCGTGAGATGACACGTGGCTCGTAAGGATCGGAGACGTCACAGATCACCAACTCGGCCGAGCCCCACACGCCCACGTAGAGAATACCGTCGTGCACACAGATCGACTGAGCCTCGCCGGTGCGAACGGTGCTCAAATGCCGGGGACTTTCAGGGGCCGAGACATCGATCAACTCCACGCCCGCCGTTCGGCAAGCCACGAACGCCACATCGCCCGATATTTCCATCCCAGTTGCCAATTCAATCGTGTCATAGTGAGCGAGGATTCGCATCTTCTCCGGGGACGCGACGTTGACTAGAAACAGTCCGTCCTCTCTCGCCGTCACGTAGGCGATTTCCTTGTCGACACGGAGCTGCCGGACCCGCCCCAACTCGCCGATCGTTCCCTTCACAATCGGTGACTCGGGATCGGACACGTCGACCACCTGGAGCTTGCCCTCGCCGATCGCGTAGAGGAGGCCTTCGTGATAGTCAACGTCCATCGATGGGCCAAGGCCGAGCTGGCCAAGCGTGGACGATTTCAGGTACGCAGGTCTCTCCGAATCGTTTCGGACTTCCGCTGCCCAAAGTAATAGGGCGAGGACGACCGTACGATTGTAGTTTTCGCCCCGATCGTAGGCCCGGCCATGATCGAGCATGATTCGGACCATACGACGAACGTGGGGAACCACCTCAGCTGCCAAATTTGGATCTTCGCTCGCCAGGGCCATGTGAAATGCAGCCGTCGGGATTCCGAAACAGAGTTTGTTGGCTGTCGAGCGAAGGCCCCGGTTCTTGGACTGCATCCAAGCAGGATCGAACGTCGCGAGAAGTTCAATCACGTTGCGCGACTTGGCCGGTAATAGTCCGAGGAGGGCGAGACGCTTGATGGCGAGATGGTCCGCTTCGCCAGCGGCCCAGTCGAGACGCCGCCAGTACGCAGGGGCTAGCGCGTTGGAGTGCAAAGCCCGCTGGGCAAGCCGCCGACTCAGTTCGGAAAGTTGTCGTTTCCGTTTGGGATCCACCTCGACTCGTTTCAGTGCCAGGATGGCCTGTGAGAACTGGTTGCTGTAGAGCGTAAAGGGTTTCCACGTGTCCACACTGTCCGGATCAAGCAAGTCGTTCCAGCGATAGGAGTCCTTTTCGGTAGAATACTCCAGATAGCGGTTCTGCCAATGTGGATCGCCAGTGGCGTCGGCCACCATAGCCAGGAAGGAAAGCAGCGAGATGGCTCCGATCGGCGTCGACTGTCTCCAGCCGAATCCGACGTGCGCAAGATGGCTCCCATCTTCGACCAGAATCTTCCAGTCGTGGGCCTCCATACGCCGGGCCGCCTCGTCTAACTCGCCCGCAATGAACTGGCGATCGTCGACCGTGGCGAGATCGCAGCGTCCATACCGCCACAATGCCTCCGCCAAGCCAGCATGTTGATCGCGCGACGAGTCACGATAATAGCTCTTTCCGTCCGTGTGCGGGCCGCGTGGAACGAAACCGGGCTCCGGAGAAACCGTGGCAACACGTCGGATCCCGCGGAAAATTCGCCGTGCCAGTTCGCCGATTGCCCAGTCGTGCGTCGCATCGAACACGTCGCAGAGGGCAAAGAGGAACTGGCCATTTTCCAGGGCCACATCCTGAATCCCTGAGCCATATCCATAGGGCATCGGCTTTCCGTCAACCGTGCCCTTGGCAATCTCCGCTGGGCTGGAAAGAGAACGATCGCCAAGGGGGCCGTCAAGGCGGTGATGGTAAACAAGCTCTGTCCGTTCGCTTCCAAACTCGGCCACGTACCGGTGGCAAAGCGCCTTCACCTCCTGCGGAAACGCCGCCATACCCTCGGCAGCGGAGGCCGCATGCGCGGTCGCCACCAAAAGGGATCCAACTGCCAGCAACCGACACCGTCCGATCATCCTCGCGTTCCCCCAATCAATCATTCATCCGACATTCCGCAATACTTGGAGTGCATTGTGACGATCTTCCAACTTCGTGCCTGACTTCTTAGTGGAAATTCCGGTTTTGCCATCTCACATCTCAGAATGCCATGAACTTGTGGGAGCCGATCATTCTGAGACACTGTTTACCCCACCAATAACCGCAGACTAATCTGAACTGGGTACGACAAACACGTCGAAGATAAAGGCGGCGTTCTTGTCGCGTGGATGCTGTTGCCAGGGGGCCAGCTTAAGACGCGGGCCATCGGCCAGCGTGGCGCGGACCTGCTGCTCGGTCGCGTCAATGCTCTCTAGCGTTGCCAGCGCGTAGCCGTCCGATGCGGCCTGGGGCAACAACAATCGTCCCTCCCGATCAGTCGCAATGACGATCACCGGGCGCGGCGCGTCGGCCGCGGCCAGCAACACCCAGGGCCCAAGGCGTAACACCACGCCCCGGTGACGCGTCAGGCCTTTGGTATCCACGGCCACCCGTTGCAGGCGTCGATCCTCCAACTGCGGAGCGAACGCCAACGTGACGACGACCTCGCCGGCTGCGCCCGCGTGCACAGGTAGATGCAAATAGCCATTCTGCTCGAGAGCTGGAAATGACTCTCCTTGCCGGTTCGTGACCATTACCTGTTCGGCCCAATCGGGCTTGCGGAAGAGGACCGGCGGCGGCGCACCGGCTAATTTCAGTCGAGTCGATTCCGACACGACAAACAATAGCCTGTGAATCCTCTTGGGTGCGCGAGACCGTCACTCTCCAGACGTCCGGCCCGGTTTGCACCGGTGCCGTGACATCAAATGGAAAATTGATGTACGCGCCACGTTCGGAACCGACAACCACGTAACTCTTGAGCGTGTGCAATCCCAGAATCCCATGGAAAGTACAGCACCAGACCGCTTCGGTGAACTGCGGCTGCATCAAGAGCGGGCCCGTTTCGTCGCACACAAAATTGTGGTGCCCAAAGCCGCCATTGGCGGTGCGATTCATTTCATAGTGGTTCGTCAAGAGCCGCTCGGCGGCGTTCAAATACCGAGTGTCACCCGTGATACGCCACAAGTCCAGGCTCAATCGCAGCCAATCGGCTTCGCTGCACCCTTCATCGGTACTCCACGCCACGCGAAACCGCTCCCCCACCCCGCCCGTTGGCCAGACGTAACCGCCGTCCCAGGCCTGTTGCCAACGGTCGCGCGCACGCTGCAAATATTCCTGCTTGCCTGTGGCCTCGTAGAGCAGCACCAGTCCGTGCTGCGTGATCAGGTTACCATGGCTGTGGTCAATCGGCAGCGTGTCGAAATGCTCGAAGAACTCCGCCATCCTTTCAGCCTGATGCAGATAGCGTTTGTCGCGCGTGACGCCGTAGAGTCGAACGAGACCTTCGATGGCTGGAAAATAGTCGGTGACATAACCGGCCGCGTAGCTGCCCGTGCTCCGGTATTCCTCTGTGCGGTTCGGGTCGAGAAGACGGTCAGCTGTGACGATGTAGAAATCCCCGACTCCTTTGGCGCACTCGAGCAGTTTTTCGTTGCCGGTGGCACGATGGGCCTCCAGCAAGCCGACCAGCAAACGGGAATGTCCCCAGAACACCGGCAGGATCACGGCGTTGGGATTCTCCGGCTCCAGCGGCAGATTCCAGTCGATTGCACGACCAAAGTGCCCATCGGCTAACTGGTAGTCGGAAATGTTGCGCAACAGTTTAGGCAACGTGTCGGGCGCCAACGTTCCGGGGGGTGAGGTGAGACAGGCGATTTCCAGAAACCTTCCCGAGATATCACCACTGTAATTGGTGAAGGGCCTCTTCACCTCGAAGCTCAAATCCGAGCGCAAGTACTCTACCGAGCGATATGGTTCGAGCGACAGGCGCGTGATGCCTTGACGGTATGCGTCGCCCAACTCTCCGCCAAGAGCTACCTCGTGAGCAGCCGGAAGCTGCCACTGGGGTGCCAAGTCGTCTGGCGGCGCGGCACACACCATGCCGACCAGAAGAAGAAAGAACGCCCCGCCACAACTCTTCGTCCAGCTACGCGTCAACATCAGACTCATCGTAGGTCTCCCCGTCATGGCTCACATAGGTTTGCGGAGAAAGTCTCTGCCGTTGCCAAGGCTTCCACCGCACCAGTGTTTTGCTCAGACTAAGAATAAGGGTACGAGGGACGTCTACGCGGTGTCGGTACTGGCTGGCAATCGACGAACTTGGAGGTTCGTCGTACAGGCGTACCGATCCCGCGAACGAAAGGTTCACGAAGCACTGGCAGCGTGCAAGGCAATTTAAACGACATCCACTCTCTCATGTTCGTTCCCATGTTGAATTATCGAGTATGAGTGTTTTTTCGGACCCAGATCGGGCTGGACCAGGCACAAGATGGATTACCGTGTTCATCGCTGTCCGCCTGAGTGGCTCGCACGTAATAGTAACCTTGGCCATCGAATGTCTCGTCGGCGAATCGCCATTCGACGCTCTGCTTCCCCGGTCTGGTACTCCGCAGCACCTCGCCATCGCGAACGACGGTCACGTCTTGAACTTCGTCCGTTCCGCGAACGTGGATCACAAGTTGTGGCTTGCCATCGATTTCACACTCTTCGCCCATGTGGTGGCCATTGACTGTAAAATCCAATACCACGCGCGCATGGGATATTGCATAGTTGCGTCGGTGCGCAGCGCCTCAAAGAGAGACTCGCGAGTCAGTTCCTTGGCCAGAACCGCGGTCCGAGCGGCGGTCTTCCCTTCGTGCGTATCAGTGCCCCGCAAGAAACCGCTCTTGCCGCCGCGGTGGAGAAACTCACAAACAGCTTTTTCGGTATCGACCTGGTATGTCTTGCCTTCGTATTTCAGTGAGTCACCGTACATTTCGGTGTTCACGATCACCGAGCTGGCATCCGAACCATAATCCCACTGATCCCTTCCGTCGGGCCCTGCGGACGGGTGATTGTTATGGATCAGCCCACCTGCCTTCCGGACCGCCGCGGCCAGCAGGTCCGGGGTCATGTACACTGAATCCTTGGCGCTGAACAGATCATCGACTCGGTGGGGAAAATAGACATTCTTGTGGTTGTAGAACTTCGGCGGTCCCGGAAAGAGTCGTTCACTGGGGGTCCCCTCTTCGACGTCAGTCCAATATTTCGGCTGTGATGTCCATTCGTAACCCGCGATGCCTACAAACTTCCCGTTGACGGTGAACTCGTCCGCCTTCGCTTGCGTGGTTTGCCATGCTTCCCGCGGTAGTCGCCAAGGTGCGGCACTGCCAAAGTCGTGGTCGGTCACGATCACGAAGTCA
This sequence comes from uncultured Planctomycetota bacterium, assembly GCA_963700575.1. Classification (GTDB taxonomy): domain Bacteria; phylum Planctomycetota; class Planctomycetia; order Pirellulales; family Pirellulaceae; genus JAJRVM01. Next base: position 591,013 of record CAVOYC010000032.1, read on the forward strand.
AGCTTGGCAACGTCTCGGGCATAGGCGAAATACTCGTCCAGACTGCCTTTGCCATCCGAAAGCGCGGTGTGACCGTGCACATCCCCCCAGTACACGTGGTATTGAGCTGCTGCAGATCCGGTCAGTAGGAACGTGGCCGCAAAGATGAAGAACAGTTTCATATTCACGCCTGCGATTCGGGAGCCAATCAGTAAGAGTGTCTGCCGCTGACACTCGCTTGTCGAACCTCTCGACGACGTTGAGCGTACCATGCCGGTCGCAGCGATCAATGGGAGCGCGAGGGCTATCGGAGAAACGCTCCCGGTCGAGCTAAGACTCCAGAGACTCGATTTTTGCAGCCGCCGGACGATCACAAACACAGGTCACACGCGGGTGTAACCAAAGCAACGAAGCCGGAAACTGCGTGGTGATCCTGCGCGACCAAAGCCGTTGCATGGGTTCACTCTTGTGCCGGCCACTAACCAGCAACAGCACATTGCGTGAACGAAAGACCGCGGCCATTCCCAACGTCAATCCGTAGTCCGCATCCGCCTGCGTATCGGCCAGCATCGGGTGCCGGCGTGTGGCATCCGTCAACATCGCCACATGGCAAAACGGGTGCACCAATTCCCCTGGCTCGTTGAAGCCCAGGTGACCGTTGGCACCCAGGCCCAGGACACACAAGTCAATCGGGCCCCAGGCGTCGAGTCCGGCCTGTACACGTTCACATTCTTGTTGGGGGTCGGGCGCGTCGCTCTGAAAGGAGAGGTAGCGGTCGCGCGCAATCTTCCACGGTCGAAGAATGCTTCGGGCCACGTACGTCTCACACGAGGCCGGATGGTCCATTGGCAAGTCACCCCACTCGTCCAGTTTGACGATCCGCAACTGCTCGAACAACTGTGGCTCAGCCGGCTGTCGCTCGCCCAGCAACTGGTAGGCGCGAGTCGGAGTAGCGCCTGAAGCGAGCACCAGCAGCGGGGCGCGGCACGACCGCAATGTCTCGGCGATCAAGTCAGCCGCCGTACAACTCATGGCTTCGTAGTCGTCCTGGACGAGCAAACGCATGACGTGACCCTGCAGACGGTACCTTTTTCTGGTCGCAGGCTACTGCGGCAAAATGCCGCAGCCACAAGGTGGACGTAGCTGTCAATCGTTACCCAACCACAGGTCAATCGGCCGCTTCACACCGGCGGGACGGAAGGGCAGGGCGACCTTGCCGCCCATCCGCGCCGACTGGTAAGCAGCGCACAAGACCTCCTGTACCAGACGACCATCTTCGCCGGTCGCCATTGGCTGCTCCTTGCCGCGCACGCAGCGGGCGAAATGGTGCATTTCCTGGGGAAAGCCGTAATTCCACAACTCTTCGAACACCGGATAGCTCCAACCCTTGGTCTCTGGCGCCTTTTCCACGGCGTAGCCAAAACCGTACTCGCTGTAAGTTGGCAGAGCGTTACCCATATGAAGATTGGCATACGTCACGCCCCCGTCTCCATGGACTTCGATCCGATCGTCCATCCCCCCGCGGCGCGCCCAGCTGTTTTCGACCAGTCCCACGGCGTTGTTTTCAAACTCCAGAATGCAAATGCTGTTGTCCTCTCCACGCGTCTTGTCACCGTGCACATACGTCCCCATCTGGCACTGCACGGAGAGAATTCGCGGTCGGTTGAGGAACCAGTAACAGAAAGCAATACCGTGGCACCCCATATCCATCAGCACGCCGCCGCCGGAACGCTGCACGTCCCAGAACCAGTCGGCGTGCGGTCCGAAATGCTTTTCGCTTTGCTTGACCAGGTAAACTTTTCCGAACGCTCCCTCATCCGCCATGCGTTTTGCCTGCACATACTTGGGTGTGAAAAACAGCTCTTCGGCATACATCAGCAGGACGCCCTGATGCCCACAGACGTCGATCATCTCGTCGGCTTCTTCCAAGGTCATACAGAGTGGCTTTTCGCACACCACATGCTTTCCCGCGTTGGCAGCATCCCTAGTCATCTGCGCATGCAAGTAGTTGGGAGCAGCGATGGTCACCATTTCGATGTCCTTTTCGCGCAGCATGTCGCGATAATCGTGAAACACGCGCGGGATGCCGTAGCGCTCGGCCAGCGCTTCCGGGTTGCCCCGAGTAGGAGATGCCACAGCCACCACTTCGGCTTCTTCCGGCATGATCTGGAACGACGCGGCGTGGATATCCGCCTCGAAACGTGAACCGATGATTCCCACCTTCACTTTGCCCTGATTCGTCATGGCACGTTATCTCCTGCATTCGCTCTGCGTTCAACAAACGGTCGCCGTATCATCAAATGCTCCACCCGCTACGGTATTCTCGTCGAATATACGGCTCGGCGCCGGGGCAATGTCGAGCCTGCATTTTTTCGGAATCCCACTCGATCTTCTGGCCGGTGCGCAAAGCCAGGTTGCCAACGAGCATGATTTCCGTGAGCTGCGCGGCGAAGCCGTCAAAGCAGCAGAACGCAGGGGGCCCCCCAGTGCAAGCGGCAATCCATTCAAGATACTGGTCTTGTTGTGGAGCTCGAGGCAACGTGGGTTGTGGAGACTCATGGTCACGAAACTGTTGCTCGGGCAACAAGTGCCAATCGCCGCCGGTCCATTCGATCGAGTAAAGCGTGGCTTGCTTGCCGACCACAATGGCGCCGTTTGCCGCCAGCGGGCCACCGCCGATCAAGCCCACCGGCGGCTTCTTGCCACCATCGTACCAATACAGAGTGACCGGTCCGCGCGCATCACGCGCCGGAAATTCCATCCGCACTTTTGACCAGGCGGGAAACGTTTCCCGCATCAAGCCGGAGGTTTCCATGATCTCCGCCGAAGCCGGCGGCCCGAGTTGCAGTGCAACCAGCGGCATGGCCGCGTTGTGGATCCCCATGTCACCGACCGCACCCGTGCCAAAATCCTTCCACCCGCGCCAGCGGAAGGGAACGTACTGCGAGTGGTAAGATCGCAGCGGAGCCACCCCCAACCACAAGTCCCAATCCAACCCGGCAGGCACCTCTTCGGTCTCCCGCGGGCGAGCAACTCCTTGCGGCCACCAGCCGGTCGCGCGATCGGTCCAGACGTGCAGCTCCGAGACCTCCCCCAGTACGCCTGATCGGATCATCTCCATGCCGGCCCGAGCACCGTCGTGAGCCAATCCTTGCGTCCCCATCTGTGTGGCCAGACGTCGCTGCCTGGCTTCGCTCAGCCATCACTCGGGATTCTTCGATGCTCCACGTTAACGGCTTCTCGCAGTAGACATGTTTGCCAAGTCGCATAGCGGCCAGGCTGATCGGGGCATGCATATGGTCGGGCGTGCTCACGACCACCGCGTCGAATTCCTTGTGAACACGATCCAACATCTTACGGTAGTCCCGGAAGCGTTGGGCCCGGGGAAATTGTTCAAAGGCCCACGCCGCGCTCTGATCGTCCACGTCACACAAGGCGACGATATTGACCTCGTCGCTGGCAAGCCCACCGAGATTGTCTCGACCACGACCGCCGCAACCCACAATGGCAACACCCAGTTTATCGTTGGCAGAACGGCTTGCTCTAGCAATCAGCGCCGAGCTCGCCACCCACACACCAGCTCCGGCACCTGCTGTCCGGAGGAGCGCTTGTCTTCGGTTGATTCTTTGTGACATGCTGTTTTCCTCCACATACTCTCATTTGTCATCGCAAATTGATAAGCGCCGTGGTACTCGCTGGCGATATGCTGTCAGATAGGCCACGGCCCAAGATTACCGAAATGGCGAACGTCATATCCAACGTGTTTTCAACACAGGCCCACCCCGCTCATTGACCAGTTTGGGCGGCATGACCTCCCAGCACTTTGTCGATGAAGGAATACGCTGCCTGGCCGTGCCACTCGTGCCCGGCATTCCAAATGTCCTGCTGCACATTCTGTTCGGCGCCAAACACGCCATAGCCAGCCTTAATCCGCTCAAATCCTTGCCGCGTGAACTGGATCGGAAAACAGTTGTCGAGTTCCGCGCTCTCAAACAAGACCGGGCGGGGAGCAATCAATAAATGGACTTCGCAGACGTCCATCAAGTCGAACCAGGCCGGGCAGTTCCCAGCACTCGCAATTGGGGACCGCGAAGACTCCCTCGGTCGTACACATCCAGCCGCTGACCACGGCAGCCTTCAAACGCGGATCGCACGCCGCGCCCCACATGGTCCACTCGCCTCCCATGGAGAGCCCCGCGACACCCAAGCGATCACCGTCCACCTCGGCGACGTGATTGGAGGATGTCAACCAGACGCATCAGATCCCACAGCATCGTCGCACAATATTGACGGTGCGGAAACGAGGGCGCGATCACGACGTATCCGCCGCGGGCGAATCGATCGGCCAGCCCCTGGTAAATGGTACTCCGATCGAACAGCGCATCACACGAACCACCGTGACCATGCAGAGTCAGCATGGCGGGGAACGGCCCCTCGCCGGCGGGCACGGCGAACAAACAGCGAAAACGGGTCACACCGTCGTTACCTTGAAATGAGGCCGCGTAAAGCTTGTAACCGTCCTTCTCCCCGGGCCGGCCCAAACGGAAATCCAATGGCAGCTGATCTGTCGCACGGCGCGCGTGCTGATGCTCGACCAGTTCCATCAATCGCTGTCGAGCCCGCTTCTGCCAGGCAATTGCCTGGGCCCGATCGGTGGCGGTGAACGGCATGACGTATTGTAGAGGCACTGGGCCATCCGCCACCGGCATCGATTCACGTGTGCGAATGAACGCTTCGGGTGCGAGCGCCTCGGACGTGATACGGACTTCGTCCAGCCAGCCATGCCAGGGACGCGGTCCTTGTGTGGCATAGCGATCGACGTTGCCGATCTTCATGTTGGCTTGATCTTGAGAAAAAATGCCGGGTACCGCCCGAGCCAATTCGGCGACCTTGCGCCCGTTCACGAATATCCGGCTCGTGCCTGCCTGGCTGACCGCCGCCACGTGATACCAGCGGTTTGGCTCAATCAAACGGGGCGCCGTCTCCAATTTGTTGCCGCCGTGGAAACTTCCGTCGGGGGAAACGTCAAAACGCAATCCGCCGCGCGGTGTGAGGACGAATGCCCAGCAACGATTCTCGCCATCCTCGTGCCAATCGGCGGCGATGGCGGCATAGCCGGATCGCTCGGCAAGCTTGACAAACGCTTCCACCGTGAAATCCTCGGCAGTAACGCGTGTCTCTCGCCCGTAATCGATGCACGTTGCGGCCCGCCCATCGAAAGACGCCGAGCGGTGATTGGGTTCCGCCAGACCTCCCCAACCCACGACATCCTCCACGAATGCGACGCCCCCACGCATGCTTCCGGCCGCCCCGTCTTCGAATCGCTCATACACAATCGGCTGGCCCGCAGCCCGGAACGGACAGACCAGAACGACAATACCTAGAATCAGGGCAGAAATGGTCCGCGGTGTCATGTTGTCTCTCTTTTCACACGACCTGGAAACGTTAACGACTCAAAGATGGTAGTATAACGCCTGGGCACGAGGCCCGCAGCTAACATCCAGGTGGTCATCTGGCGGGTGGCGGTTTGTGCCGTTATGTCGCCAGACTCAAAAATCAAGTCGGCGTATCAAGCCGCGTAATCGGCCTGTTGCCTTCCCAGACCGCGGAGCATTTTGGAGTATTCGACGATGAGACGCGCCTTTCCATCCCTGAGATTCTCGGCACGAGGCGTCCGACACAGATGGGACGCTTCGAGTTGCTTTGCAGTTGTGGCTGTTTGCCTGATGGTTGCCCAGTTGAGTGCGGCAGCAGAGGAGGTGGCGCCGGTGGCAAATGTCATACGGCACATCGATATCGTCCACATGACCCATACGGATGTCGGGTTCACCGATCATCCGTTGGTATGCCGGGAGCAGCAGGTTCGGTATCTCGACGTTGCTATCGACGCGGTGTTGGCGACGCCCGACGCACCACCGGACGCGCAATTCTATTGGACGGCGGAGACAACGCTGGCGGTTGACGATTGGTGGCGCGCAGCCGATGGCGAGCGCCGCAGTGACTTCCTCAAAGCGGTCGATAGCGGTCGGCTGGAGATTGCCGCGATGCCCATGAACCAGGCCCCGACGCTCGATCACCGCCAGTGGCAAACCATGCTCTACTGGCTGCCTGACGAATTGTGGAACCACGTTCGTCCGCGGGTCGCAATCCAAAACGATGTCAATGGATTCCCTCGAGCCGGCGCGATGGCACTGTTGGACCGAGACGTGCCGTACCTGCTGATGGGCATCAACGCCACCAATGGTGGACCACCGGCAAAATGCCCGACGGCTTTCTGGTGGCAGATGCCCGACTCGCGGCGGATGTTTGTCTGGATGGGCGACCACTACGCGGCGGGTTTCTATTATTTCCATCCGCAAACCTGGCGACGCGGGCCGGTTCCCGAATCGACGGACACCAGGTACAGGCCCGCGCGACGCGGGGATTTTTTCCGCGCGGACGACGAGTCGGTACGAGCCGCCCACCAGCATCTGCTCCAACGACTTGCCCAACTCGAGGCGGACGGTTACAGCTACCCATCGCTGATTGTGTCGGTTACGAATGAGTGGCGGATAGACAACGATCCTCCCTTTCCCCCCTTGGCCAATTTCGTTGCGACTTGGAATCGGCTGGAGTTGCAGCCGGAACTTCATCTGTCGACAGCGGTCGGCGCGCTGGAGCGGATGCAACGCGAGATCGGCAACCGCATCCCTGTCGTCCAAGGTGAATGGACCGATTGGTGGGCCAACGGCGCCGCGTCCGGACCACGTGAAGTGGCAGCCAGCCGCCGTGCCAAACGTCTGGTCACTGCCGCCCTCTCGCCGGCCTGGGGCCCCCCTGACGCGCCGACACGCCAGGCGGCCGAGGTGATTTATCGAGACCTCTGCCTGTTCGATGAACATACCTGGGGCTCCAGTGATAGTGTCGCCCGTCCCCACAGCCTCGACACGTGGGCTCAATACAACGAAAAATCGCGAACGGCGTACCGCCCTATGGCGCTGGCAAAACTGCTGCTGGCACAACGGGCCAGAACCTCGGTATACCCGCGAGAAGAAGGGTTGTATGTGGCGAATCCAAGCCCGCTGCCCTGGAGCGGCTGGATCACGATGCCCTCCTCGTGCCTGCGCAGATTTTCGCTCGCTCGAGGACCCAGAGACGCGCAATTCGATGCCGCTGGAATTGGAGCCTGGTTGGGAACCGTTCGCTCGCCCGGCAGGACCACAGGATTTGACAATCACAAACACCTCCGCAACCTTTCCTGACAACCGCCCCGATCGACAAGTTCGGTTTTGGATCGAGCAGCTCGAGGGCCAGTCGGTCCGCCGACTGTTGTTGCGCCAGCAGAAGACGGAGCCGCGTCCGCGGCCGGAACGCTTCACCGTGACGCTGGATGAACAGGGGTGGCCAACTGCGGCTCGTTGGCCGGCGATGGAGCACCCGCTATTCGAAGCGGGAACTGGCGAGTTCTCTGTCAGTCTCTTTGAGCGAATTTGCCGCCCGCTGGACCTACCATGACATTCATTCCATCACCGATCCCACTGAGCGCGACGAGCGGCGAAAGACAGCATTGACTGAACAAGTGGCAGTCGCCACCTCGCCGGTTCATAGCGAACGCAATAGTCACACCACCATCTATACACAAACGCTCGAGCATCCGCGACTCAATTGGTGCACCCGACGCTTGGAGTTGTGGAATCAAGAACCTAAAGCACGCCTGACTGTGCGTTTCCACCGCAGTGAATCAGAGCGCCCAGAGATATTCTTCATCTCGTGCAACCTCCCACAGTCCGAACAACTGCCGGAAACCAGCAACGGTGGCTTGCCCTTCGTCCCCTTCGATGACCAGCTGCCCGGTACCTGCATGGATTACTTCGCCATTGACGGCTGGGTGCGCTGGGATTCACCCGCCGGAGGGTGGCTGTGGATCACACGTGACGCGCCACTGGTCACCTTCGGAGATCATCAGGTTCTGGCACACAGATCCACGCCGCCGGAACATCCGAATCGCGTGCTGGCCATGGTTTTCAACAACGCCTGGTTCACCAACTTCGTGGCCGACAGTCATGGAGCTATGGAGTTCCAGTTCGATCTCGTGTGGCTACCGACGGACGCCAAAAAACCCAACGTTGATGAGCTGGCCGAGTCGATCGTGGCCGAACCGCAAGTGGTGATCAACCCTGACCTGCCCGCGGATTCGATCTTTCTAGAGAGACTCCATCGACCCTTTCCCGGCGCGCTCACCAGGCCGAGTGAAGGTGAGGAGGTTGGGAGGTGAAGGGATGAGAGGGTGAGAGGGTGAGAGGGTGAGAGGTGAGGGTGTTCGAATTGACACCAATTTCGGAGCCGCGTTGCATCGGCTGCTAACCAGCTCCGCAGACATCCACATTTCGCTGGTATCACCGGCCGATCGGACGGAGCATCGGTTTAACGGGAGTTAACGGAGCGAACAGCGTCTCTGTTAACTCTGTTGGCTCCTGTTCAACAGCACTTCACGATGTGATGATTTCCAACTTCTACTTAGTCGAGTTGACCTGCAGATTCTCTCCGACCAGGTAGACGGCGTTCTCGGTGAGCTCCATCGCACGAGCCAGAGGCCGATCGGCACCCATGATGTTAACCGCCGAATCTAATTGACCTGACACCACCACGGATCGCGTTCCCTCTTCGGTCCAGGCCACGGCGACGTCTTTGCCGCGTGTACGGTTGTACCATGCCACGTAAGCGGGTCCGTCGCGCTGCAGCCGGCGGAACGTTGCCTCGCCGGTCATGCGAATGAAAACACTCATTGCCACCACGCCCGGCTTGGGTGCACAGCCGTACGTCTGATGCCGGATCAAACCGAAATTGTGCTCGTTGTAGTCCCGCCGCGTGCCATCATCTTTGAAATCGTACCAGAAGACCTTCTCCACAACACCCGTGGACTGAAGTAATGCCAGCGTTCGCACACAGTAACGCGCCTGCTCGGACTCTTCACTCCCGCCTGACGTGCGATGGGTCGGCCAGCCGATCTCGGTGATCCACGCCTTCGTGCGCACTCCCGTCTCCGCCACGCGATCGGCAATCCGCTTCACCTCGCCCACCAGATCGGAACTCTCCGGTGATCGCGGGTAGCGATAGGGATGTATCGACCAGCCATCCATAGCGCGGGGACCGGCCAGCGAGACGGCTTCGACAATGTTTTCCGCACACTTCGGGCCATACTCTCCACCGATACCGACGATGGTCAGGTCGGGCAGGGCCTTCTTGACCGCATCGTAAGTCGGCTTGAGCAATCGGCCGTAATCTTCCCCGTGGTGACTCCCCGGGCGACCTCCCATCCCGCAACCGCCGATCCATTCGTTCCAGACTTCGAACATATTCACTCTATTGCGCGTCTGCCGCGCAAGTCGACTGCGTAAGCGGCGAAGGCATCAATGGCTTCCGGTGTGTTGGGAAAACCGTCGTTGTCGTAGAGCGGATTGCTGTAGTCAAAGATAATCAAAGGCCGCATTTTCAATTCCGTGGCGTGTTGAACATAGGCTGCCGCATGTTCGGGCATTTCGTAGCGACCACGTTGCCGCTCGTACGAGCGCCACGAGATTTCGTCTCGGAATTGGTCGATCCCGTACCGTTTCATCAGGTCCATGCTTGGCAGCGGATAGTTATTCTGGCCGTAGTGGCTGCAGACTCCCACAAAATCGCTGCGCGACGGTTCGGCCCCGACGACGAGCGCTGCGCAGCGGAAACTCTGCGCTTCAGCCAATTCTCCGCCGCGATACAAATCCATGCGACAGGCGAAGTAGCCAGGTCGGCTGAGTGAAAAATGGATCTCGGTTCCGTTGGCCGCCCCTTGCCCCTGGGCTAACCGATCGCCCCAAAAATCTTTCACCATCCAATCAATCCGATCGCCGTCGCCGGAAACTCGTATCGACACCGATTGACCCACAGCAAACAAATGGCCGTAAGGGAGTTCACCAACTGTAACCTTCATGGTGCGGGGCAAGTCGCGCTGGTGCAGCAAAGCCACATCGTCAATCCACAGCGAACCTTGCCCTACGTATCCGCGACGCGGACGGTCGAGGCAGATACCAACCAGCCGGCACGGGTAGTCGCGGCGGCGGTTGTCGTCCCCGCCCCACGAAGTGCTGGGGCCATCCAGTGACCCGGCAACGAACTGCCATCCGCTCTGTTTGCCGGAATACAGTTCCACTTGATGGGTTTCTCCGCCGGCATCCACCATGCGTAGCCGAGTGGGAAAGGCCACGCCGTCGTGCTTCAACCAGAAGCCGAATGCATTACCGGCTTGGGGGATTTCCAGAGGCACGTTAATCTGCAAGTACTCGTAATCCGCCTTGCCCACAAAGTCGTAATCGACGCGCAGCGCGGCCTGGCCCTGATGAGCGATGTGCGTATCTCGAACGATCGCGCAGCGTGTGTTCTGCCCGCCTGAAACGGCTTGCCAACCCACCTCTGCTGCCTCGAAGTCGTCAACGGGCTGCACGACCTGGAACAGAGCTTCTGTCGGCAAGTCAACTGGCACACATTTAATCGGACTCCAGTCAGCTGCAGTAGCGTGGCAGCTCAGTAGCAATGTCATGCCCAGCAGTTCGAATAGACCTGTCGTGGTCCGAAAGATGTTTTTCCTAATCACAGCGTGTCTCCTGAAATCGGCGGGAGCATCGATTATACTCACCTACCGGCAAAGTGCGACAGGACAGCCGTCAGCTGCTCTCGCACGATGATCGCTGACGAACGCCTGTTAACAGCGACGGCTGTTGGCAGAAATCGACTCCAAGCTGATCCGAGGAAATTTCAAACATCGGGAGCTACCATGAACCGATCACACCGCGTCTCGACTACATTGGCTCTTTTGCCACTGTCTTGCTTATTGTGCTTTTTTTGGACGGTCTCAATTACCGCCGCAGAAGAACCCGCCACCGCGCCGATCGGCTCACAACCTAACTTTCTTGTCGTCCTCTGCGATGACTTGGGGTATGGCGATCTGCAGTGTTACGGTCACCCGATCATAGAGACGCCCAACCTCAACGCGCTCGCCACGTCGGGCGTACGTTTCACGGACTTTTACTCCACGGCACCGGTCTGTTCTCCATCTCGTGTCGGCTTGCTGACCGGGCGCAGCCCCAACCGCGCGGGCGTGTACGACTGGATTCCCGAGGCATCCCCGCGGTCAGATCGCCCCATGGTTCAAATGCGCCCTCAGGAGACGACGATTGCAGAACTGCTCAAGTCCGTCGGTTACGCCACCTGCATGGCCGGCAAGTGGCACTGCAATGCGCAGCTTCAACGCGCCTGATCAAGCACAACCGGGTGATCAGGGATTTGACCACTGGTTTGCCACACAAAATAACGCGGCACCGTCGCACCACAATCCAACCAATTTTGTGCGTAACGGCCGGCGTGTCGGGCCGCTGGAAGGCTATAGTTGTCAGATCGTCGCGAACGAGGCCATCGGCTGGTTGAAACAACATGCCGCGGCAATGCCTAAACAGCCGTTCTTTGCTTACTGCGCTTCCATGAACCTCACGAACCGGTCGCATCTCCGGCAGATCTTGTGGCCAAGTACCTGCCGAAGGCGCGCAATGAGGACGAAGCCCAGTTCTTTGCCAACGTCGAGAACGTCGATCGAGCCGTGGGCCGACTAGTCGCCACGCTGCAGGAACTCAAGATCCGCGAAAACACACTGATTGTGTTCTCATCGGACAATGGTCCAGAGACCCTGAATCGTTACCGAACCGCGAACCGCAGTTACGGCCGACCGGGTCCCTTGCGCGGCATGAAGCTCCACACGCATGACGGAGGATTTCGCGTGGCAGGGATCGCTTCGTGGCCGGCGCGGATCCAGCCCGGACAGGTCAGTCACCAGGTGGCAAGTGCCCTCGACCTGCTGCCCACTTGCTGCCAGCTCTCTGGCGCGAAACTGCCGACCGAGCTTTCCCTCGACGGTACTGACTTGTCGCCCGCTTTCGACGGCCGGCCCGTGGTCCGTCCCAAGCCATTGGTATGGGCCTATTACAACGCGTTGAACGAGGCTTGCGTGGCGATGCGTGACGGTCCCTGGAAAGTTCTGGGAGTGCTCGACGACGGCAAGCTCTCCAAAAAGGAAAATCTGACGGCCACCGATGGCCCACCTTACCTCAACGCGCGTATCACGAATGTCGAGGTGTATCGTATCTTGGAAGACATCGGCGAGAGCAAAGACCTGGCCCAAAGCGACCCGGCGATCAAGAAAAAATGGCTCACCACGATCAATAACGCTTACCGCCAGCTGGCCTCCGACTCGCATCTCTGGACCGAATGATCTCTGGCACCAGCGGGAGGAGGCTTCATTTCGAGCTTAGTGAACATTTCGCCCGACTCAAGGTTTCTCGCAGCGGAGCAGGGAACGCAGAGGAACATATCCGCTCACCAACTCCGCGGCGATCTCTGCGCCTTGGCGTGACATCTTTCACGCCGACCATGCTAAAATAGCAGTCGTAATAGTCTTAGGTTTGAAGGAAAAATAGTTTCGGTGTTTTCCGATTTCCGCCGGGCTTGCCCCGGTCGGAATCACAACTGGCCAGCTACCGCCGAGGGCGAAAATCCCCTCCCCCACTCTCCTTCCCACTCGCTTCGCGAGTGGGAAGGAGAGTGGGGGACCAGAGGTCATGCGGTAGCAGATCAGTTGTCGCTCCGCCGGGACAAGCCCAGCGGAAGCGGGCGGGCGGGAAGCATTTTTCCGAGCATCAAATACCGAAACTATTCTTCCCCTGATCCTTACCAGATTCGACATACCAAATTCGATCTTTACCAGCCGGGAGCAGTTCATGTACCCGAACCATCTTTCGCGCCGTCGCTTCCTCAATGCCTCTGTCGCTGGCGCCGCAGGTTTGGCCACGCTGGCAGGCAGTGCCAAGGAATCAGTGGCAGGCAGCAACGTCTTTCGGGAACCTGGGCGCGATGTCCCACTGACGGCCGACGCGGACGTCGTCGTTTGTGGCGCGGGGCCGGCGGGTGTCAGCGCGGCGATCGCTGCGGCGCGGTCGGGAGCAAGCGTGCGGCTGTTGGAAGCCCACGGCTGCCTGGGCGGCGTATGGACTTCCGGACTGCTGGGCTACCTGCTCGATTTCGACAAGCCGGGATTCAACCAGGAACTGGTCCAGCGGCTACGAGAGCGCGACGCGGTGCGTGGCGAGGGCATGAACGGCCTAAGCTATGAACCGGAGGAAATGAAGGTACTGTTGGAGGAGTTGTGCATGGCGGCGGGGGTGAAGGTTCAGCTTCACACACGCGTTGCCGCTGCTTATCGCACGGGTCGCCGGCTGTCAACGATCATGACCGAATCCAAGTCGGGGCGCGAGGCGTGGACTGCGCCGGTCTTTATCGATGCCACAGGCGATGGTGACCTTGGGGCGCTGGCGGAATGCGAGTTTGAATTCGGTGAATCAACGGATTGTCCTTGCCAACCGATGAGCATGTGTGCGTTGCTGGTGGTGAACGACGCGAGCCTGCTGAGCGACGTCATTCATGGCGCCGGTAGCGGCGCGAAAGCAACCTTCGCGGCAAAGATGGCCTTCCTGGCCGAGATTCGCCGAGCGGGCGTCGAGCCGACCTACGGCCACCCGACGCTGTTTCCGATCCGCGATAACCTGCTGCTGGCGATGATGAATCACGAGTTTGGCATCAAACCCTTCGACGCGGAACAGGTGACCGAGGCAACCATCCGGGCCCGTGCCGAACTGCACCGCATCGTCCGTGCGCTCCGCAAACTCGGGGGCTCCTGGGAAGGAGTGCAGATCGCGGCCACGCCCGAGCAAATCGGTGTGCGCGACGGGCGTCGCATCCGCGGTCGCTACATCGTGAGCAAAGACGACCTGATCGCAGGCGCCCATCACGACGATGCGGTCGTGCGCGCCACTTTCGCGGTGGATGTCCACGCGATGACTCGCGAAGATGCGCCCGTAAGCAATGAAGGCGTCAGAACGAAGCCCTACGATATTCCCCTCCGCGCCTTGATCGCCCGGGATGTGGATGGGCTCATGCTGGCCGGCCGTTGCATCAGCGGCGACTTCATCGCCCACGCCAGTTACCGCGTCACCGGCAATGCCGTCGCCATGGGCGAAGCGGCTGGAGCGGTTGCGGCCATCGCCGCGCAATCCAAGCGATTGCCGCATGACGTGCCGTGGAGTGAAGGCAAGTCTGCCATCGAACAGGCTCGCCGCAACACTTGAGACCATGAAGACCGAACGTGACTCATGACCGAGTACCTCCGCCGAACGGACATCATTGATTGGGACGAGGTCGCGGTCCTGCGGCAAGCCAAATCGCTGGCGATCTCGAACAATCTACTGGACGTGGCCCAAGCCTGCTTCGAATGGGTCCGTGACGAGATCCATCACAGCTGCGACTTTCAGCGCAATCCCTCCACATGTCGCGCTTCCGACGTGCTGCACTATCGAACGGGATATTGTTACGCCAAGAGCCACTTGTTGGCGGCACTCTTACGCGCAACGGCATTCCAGCTGGATTCTGCTACCAACGGCTCAGCGTGAACGACTCTGGTCCACCTTACTGCTTGCACGGTTTCAACGCGGTCGAATTGCCGGGACATGGCTGGTATCGGATCGACGCGCGCGGCAATCGCCCGGGCGTCGACGCGCAGTTCACGCCTCCGATCGAGCGACTAGCCTTTCCTCTGCAGTCCGCGGAGGAAGTGGAGTTCGAAAACATCCTGGCCGACCCGCTGGCATGCGTGGTCGAAGTTCTACAGCGATGCACAACGTGGCAAGAAGTGCTGGCTCAACTTCCCGACGTCGAGCCCGACAGGTTCACCGCTGCCGGACTCGTCATAAGATCTGTGGGTGGCTGAGGCGCGAGATACGCGCTACGGGAGGACATCCTGGTAGCATTGGTGGGGTGTATCAGGGTGTTATCACGTGGCATGCGCGCGCAGTGCGCGCCTGTTTGTGGCGGAGGCAGCACGGCGGCAAGGTGCCGCCGCCACTTGCGTTGTGGACAAAGCAGGCAGAGGCACGGTTGACATTCCGGCGGATGGCTGATTCCTTAAAGGCGAGTCACCCGTTCCCCTTCGCCAAAAAAACGTGCGCGAATTTGCGAGGGTGGGCTGCTGAAATGCGGAATCTGAACACTGGGAATCCAGCCGGCTAATCTTCGCGAATGCTGGTCTGGAGCACACGGATCGCTCCACGATCCACAGACAATTCCGCGAAGAACGTGCCGTCGAATCTTGGGAAGCTGACTCCGAGTGAATCGGGCATCGGGTCATATTCGGCCTTCCAGTGTAGTTCCATGCGAAACCGATGCCGTGCCTGGTCGTGATCCCGCTCAGTCCGCGGAAGTGCCTCGAGCTTTCGAAGCCGAAACTGCCCGCGTTGCGGTAGGTCGAGCCCTACGGACAGCATATTATCAGCCGCTTGATAATCGCCTCGTTCCATCCGACGGACAAGTTCTTCGGCCGTACGATCGGGTGAGGAAATCCAGCCGAGGTTGGAAAACCCGGCGAGATATTTCAGTCCGGACTCGCTGATCTTTGTTTGATCTAGCGTGAGGCTGCTCAGTTTTTCCAGTCCCGTGAGATTTCGCAGTCCCACGTCCGTAGCGTTTGTCTCGCTCAATTTCAATGCTTCAAGGCGATGCAGCTTTCCAAGATGTTCTAGTCCCGCGTCGCTAATCCCGTTACGACTCAGTGTCAGGCAGCGCAGCCCATCGAGCCCCTCCAGGTGAGGCAGAGCCTGGTCTGCGATTTTCGCGTGGCCTGCGTTCAGGATTTCGAGTCGGTCCAGTCCCGCAAGATGTGCGAACCCAGAGCCGTTGAGGCAGGTATCCCAAAGTTTCAGCTCACGGAGTCTCGCCAGACCATTGAAGTGCTGCAGATCTTCGTCGGTAACGTTCGTGGAACTGAGATCCAGCGTCTCGAGATGACGCAGGCGCCCGATCACAGAAAATTCTCCCTTCTTCAGCTCGACTCCTTTGAGCCGAAGAGCGGTTATTTGCCCGTCAGAATTCCGGACGTGCAGCGACCGGCGCCCCTTCCGTGGCGGGCGGCGAGTCTCGACTCGATTGAGGAAGTCATCCAGGGCCTGCCCCGCATCGGCAGCGGACACATCGTCCTGCCCGGTGCCGCCGAGGTCAGGTGTCTGCTGCTGCGTCATGATCCTGGCCGCCGAGATCATCCTGTACTTGATGTCGAACGAGTTCGTCATCTGCAAAGGGCCGCCTTGATGCTTGTCCCGGGCCTCTGAGCGTTGTGTCGTCGGAGCGGCAACGAAGGGAGCATTGGCCAGAAGAGGTGTTTGAGGGATGGACGATTGTCCCGAGACGATCGATGCAGCCAGAAGAACGGTAGCCAACATGGTTCGGCCTCCAGCAAAGGCGAGTCGGACTTTCAACATTATCCAACAGTATTGTCTCAAATCCCGGGAAGTTGGGCAGCCACGGGCGGAGGGATCGAGACCGCCTCCTCGGTTTCTGGGACTTGACAGCTCCCCCGATGCGGCCCCGGCAAGTAAGCTTGGCTGCTAGATGGTAACATCCACCGTATCGGTAGCCTTGTTTCTCACTCAGTGGCAGTCTCGCATGAACGTTCGATCACTTCCGTGGCTTGCTTTCGGATTGCTGCTGGGCTCGCTGCTCGGTATCGCGTTTGGCAAGGGTGACCCACGAGCGCCGCTCTTCTTGGGCGCGATCGGCGGTTTGTTGGGATTTTTCGGTTACGCCGGTGTTTCCGCCGTTCACAGAACGTGGAAAATTGACGCCTCCAAGACGGACTATCTTGCCATCCTCGGCGCCCTGTTGGGGTCGATTTGCGGCAGTGTCATCGGGGCAATCAGTGGTTTTGGAAGACTCATGATTTCCACATTCAATCCCGATCTGCCGGAAAGAGATTTTGCAGCTTCCTTTGGGGCCATTGGGGGCCTTGTCCTTGGCGCACTGTCGGGGGCATGTCTCGTTTCCGCAATCGGGCCCTTGCTTCGACGTCGGTCAGCCCGGCGTCGAAAGACGCTCCGTGACAAACAAATTGAGGGAAATCGCGGCTGATATGCGCCCCTGGCTGGGGTACCTTGTGACAACGAACCGCAGACATATCGCCGAATCTTCAATGCGTGTTACAATTAGGTGAGTGTGCCCTTCGGCTGGCGACGTTTGGACGGTGGTGGTTGGCCAATTTTCGGCCTGGTTTTACGCTCCCCGCCAGGCGATAAGAGGTTTTTCTGAATGCCAGAGATCAGCCGATTCCTTGGAATCATAATTCGGATGTTAAACCGATGTTTCTTCATGTTATCGAGGCAAAGCACCTGGAAGGCCATCGCGTATTCGTGAAGTTCAACGATGGAACCGCCGCTGAAGTGGATCTATCTCAGTCGCTCGCGGGTCCCATCTTCAAGCCATTGCGGGACATCGAGTATTTTCGTTGCTTTTCGATCATAGGTCATACGTTGGCGTGGCCAAACGGTGCCGACTTTGCCCCAGAGTATTTGCACGAGCTCAGCGAAATCGCAGGCTATCGCCTAACCAAACGCGGCACCGGAGCGGCTGCTCCGGTAGGTTTCAAGAGGCTCTGTTGACTCACGGCCGCCCGGTCAGCTTGGTTGATATCTGCACGCGTCTCACGTAATTTGACTGCTGGGAATCGACGATGGACCGCCAACTCATATCCACCAGCAAGTTTCTCAGCCTCATACTCAGGCACCGACCCGAAACCGTCGGATTGCAGCTGGACTCAGATGGATGGGTAAACATCTCCGAACTGATCACCGCCGCCGCGGCAAGCGGCAAGCAATTGGACCACGATCTTCTCCTTCGAGTGATGTATGAAAACGACAAACAGCGCTTTGCGATTAGTGACGATGGCCATCGAATCCGGGCCAATCAGGGGCATTCGGTCAGCGTTAATCTCGGCTTGAAACCGCGCACTCCACCCGAGACCCTCTATCATGGCACCGTGGAACGCTTCATCAACAGCATTCGCGAGCAAGGAATTATCTCCGGTGCTCGCCAATATGTGCATTTATCGGCTGACACTTTGACTTCTTCTATCGTGGGTCAACGCCGAGGTAAACCAATCGTACTTCTTGTACTTGCTCAGAAAATGGCGGATGCTGGAAATCCGTTTTTCCTCTCGCAAAACGGTGTGTGGCTAACCGGCCACGTGCCACCTAACTTCATACGTTTTCCAGGATCATAGATGGCACCAATAGTGACCAATCGCGATCTCTATTTGGCAATTGCCGATCTCACATGGGACGGCTTTCGTGATTTCCTCTACTGCGGTCAACACTATGAATAGCATCAGCTGGCAGTTCCACGCTTATCCTGTTGGAACGGTTTTCGCTGAGTCGGGCGTGTTCCTGATGGCCCGCCGCCGGGGTGAACTCGAGCTTTTGACATAATGAAAGGGATCTCATCCGATGCGTCGCACGTTCAAATTTTTGTTCGCCGGTCTATGTGGCGTATTCGTGGCCGTCGCTGTGGCCCAAGACGCGGAACGGGAGAACCTCGCTGCCGATCCGGTCGAGACACTTCTCGCCGATTTCGTCGCTGCCGTTTATGATCTCGACGTCGAGAAGGCAGAATCACTTTTCTTGCCGCCAGACAAATCCCCGGCTGGAAAGAACAGACAGTCGCACATCGCGGAAATCAAGAAAGACTGGACGAGAGCTCAGAAACATCTCTCCGTCGAGTTCAGAGACACGAGAAAGATTGTCCAAACAACAATGGTAGTGCGTGAAAACGATGCCAAACCTGAGTCTGTTCCAGTCGAATTCGTGGTCGCTTTCACGAAACAGGGCTGCAAGATTGTCTCGATGAATCACTTGAGAACAGAATGAGTTGTGAGCGACACGTCGTGGAAATCGGAATGGCCGAGCCAGAGCAAATCAAGTGGCGGCGCATACCTGCGGTCGCCCCATTTGGCCTGGATGTTCGCTTCGGGCAAGGCCAACGATGATGAGGAAGCAGATCATGAGCCACTTAGCCGCCCTGACTACCGCTCTGGTCGGTCTTTGTTTCGGGGGATGTAATCGAGAGAGTTTCGTTCCGCCAGATATTCCACAAGGAGTTGCAATACAGCAAGAAGAGATGATCTCGCTGCAGCAGGAGTTGGCCAAGACCGTAGTTCGGGCTCCAGCGAAAGCAATGAATCAGTGCGGCCTTGTAGGGGCTTTGGGTGGTGCCCACGTCAAGTTGCTCAAAACCGGTACCCATGAGCTGATTCTGCCCATTCCTCAACTCGCCGACGCCCAGGTGCCTGTGACCTACTTCATCAGCAGCACACCTCGGGACGCTGCCATCGAGTTTCGCCTGCGGAAACGAGACGGCTCCAATGCTGTTGTTAGTGTCCAGCTGAAAGGAGAACGCAATCAGGAAATTCAGATCGATTGGTCTTCGGTGATCTTGATCGCCAAGAGCACCGTTTCGCCGAACAACACCCAGCCTGACCTGTACCGTGTATCTTCGTCGTGCGTCCAGTCCGAAGCCGAGGAAATTACAGAGCTCGCAGAGGAATTGTGGCCGGACAACGACAAAGTCAGCGACTATCTCCTAAACATCCAACAATGCATCCGAAACATGAAGCAGGTAGAGCAGCCCCGCTCCCTGGATGCCGAGCGCATTCTGAAGAGCGGAGCTAACGGAATATGCACCGCGAATTCCAATCTGGCAGCGGCCCTTCTTCGATCGAAAGGGATCGCCTCTCGATCCTTGGCCGTGATTCCCCCCATTTCCCGCCGGCTTGAGATGCATCGAATCGTCGAGTATTTCGACCAAAGACATTGGCTTTCGTTTGACCCATCATTGCTTCAGGCGGACATACCGATGAAGCCGTGGCAGAGTGTCATCATGGCCAAGACCACCATTTCCGATGAGCAGATCGCCATGCAACCGCGGATGGGTACGATGCTGGGCTGCCCCTATGCGCAAGAACTTGAGTTGATGAGCCGTGGGATCAGCCTCTGGGGCCAGGAATTCTTCTGGACCATCGCCAAACCAATTGCAGAATTCGAGGCAGATGCCAAAGCCCTTGCCTTGGCAGCCGAGGCCTGGAATCACTATTTGGAGGTGGGTACCCTGAGCCAAGGTCAGATCAATGCGGCCACGGCAAAGAATGCCTCCGAGTTCCTCGAATTCTTGCGAACGAAATGAATCGAACAAGGCGTTCCACCGGAGCGCACTCGCCGCCATCCTCGCCTCGACTTTCACCAACCAATATGAGCGTATGCACGAGGGCATTTCAAATCGGGCATCACGTGCCGTCGCTGTGACGAATTGCGAGGCCAAGTTACCGAATCACCTGTTCGCAAAAAGCCTAAAACTCAATCGCCCAGTACCCAAAAGGAGACAGACATGAGCACGCTTGTGAGTTTTTTCGTCGGCGCCGTATTGATTCTAAATTGCCAGCAACTCCTGGCAGCAGAACTCGTCGTCGCCACCACCGGCGATGATGCCAATCCCGGCACGGAGGCGAAGCCTTTCGCCACGCTCCAACGCGCCCGCGATGCCATCCGCGAGCGGAAGAAAGCAGCACCGCTGGAGGAACCCGTTACCGTCTGGCTTCGCGGTGGCACCTACGCGGTGGCGAGTGAGGTGCAGTTCGGCCCCGAGGATTCTGGCACCGACGCCTGCCCCATCACCTACGCGGCGACAGGGCCAGAACCGGTAATACTGGATGGCGGACGCCGGATTACCGGCTGGCAGAAACATGATGCCAGGCTGTGGGTGGCCGACGTGCCGGATGTCGCCAATGGTCAGTGGCGGTTCCGGCAGCTTTACGTCAACGGCCAGCAACGTGTCCGCGCCCGAACACCGAACGAAGGTTATCTGCGTGTGGCCGCCTGCCCGGAAGGCACGCCGAAGACGACGAACTATCACAAGGACTGCCAGACGTTTGAGTTCCAGCCGGGCGATATCCGCGCGGACTGGACCAACCTCGCAGATGTCGAGGTGATCGTCTATCACTTCTGGACCGATTCACACTTGCCGATCCAAAGCGTGGATACGCAATCCAACCTGGTCACTTTCGCTCACAAAGGGGGCAAAGTGTTTACGGACGACTTCTCCGAGGACGGCGCTCGCTATATCGTCGAGAACGTTTTCGAAGGCCTGGATGTGCCGGGCGAATGGTACCTGAACCGCCGTACCGGCCAGCTTTACTACTATCCGCTGGCCATCGAAGACATGACCAAAGTGGAAGTCGTGGCACCTGCGGCCCCCGCTTTTCTGCGGCTGGAGGGGGATCCCGCCGCGCGACGGTTTGTCGAGCATCTTCGATTCCGCAACCTGTCGTTCGTCCACACGCGTTTCGAGCTGCCGCCGGGCAACTCCAACGACCGGCAAGGCTCGGCCAGCGTCCCCGCGGCCATTACGCTTCGCGGGGCGCGGTCCTGCGCGTTTGAAAATTGCCGCCTGTCCAACCTCGGCACTTTCGCCTTTGACGTCATGGCCGGTTGTTCGGACAACCAGCTCGTTGGAAACGAAGTGGCGCATGTCGCTGCCGGGGGCTTTCGCGTAAACGGCGGCACCGACCGCAACCCGCCTTGGGAACGTACACGCAATAACCTCATCACCGATAACTGGCTGCACCATTACGGACTTGATTACCCGTCGGCCGTGGGCGTGTTGCTGATGAACACCGAGGGCAACACCGTGGCCCATAACCACATTCACCACGGCGGCTACACCGGGATATCCATCGGCTGGGTGTGGGGTTACGGCCGCAGCGTGAGCCAGAACAACCACGTTGAGTTCAACCATATTCACGATATCGGCGGTGTGCTGTCGGACATGGGGGGCATCTACACTTTGGGAGTCTCGCCAGGCACCGTCATTCGCAACAACCACATCCACGACGTAGATGCCAACCATTACGGCGGATGGGGCATTTACCACGATGAAGGCTCCACCCACCTGCTGGTGGAAAACAACGTGGTGCATCACACCAAGTTTGCCGGGTTCAACATCCATTTCGCCAAAGAGGTCACCGTGCGCAACAATATCTTTGCGCTGGGCAAACTGGAACAGCTCAGCCGCAGCCGCAATGAACCGCACAAGAGTGTCTATTTTGAAAACAACATCGTCTATTGGCGAGAAGGTGAACTGCTGAGCAAAAACTGGAAAGATGTGCCCTATAGCTTCTACTTTCACCCCAAGAATGAGCAGGGCACCAAGAGCGTCACCAGCACCTTCGAGTGCGATTGGAACCTCTACTACAACCCCACGAAGAAGATCGAACAGATCGAGTGGGCGGGCGGAACATGGGCCGAATGGCAGGCACGTGGCAAGGACCGGCATTCACAGTACGCCGATCCGCTGTTTGTCGCCCCGCTGCAAGGGGACTTCACGCTCCGGGAGGAATCGCCCGCCTTTGCCCTCGGCTTCCGGTCGATTGACCTCAGCCAGGTCGGTACTCGCCTCGCAACCGGGCCGCAGTACGAATCTGACCCATCACACCGGTGACTATCGTCCTGAAAAAAACGGGGTGATCTGGGCCGGAGACCTGGGTCCCGGACGGTAGGGTAGTTTCGTTGCGCAGGCAAGAAGTTCTACATTCAGAAGTCGGAACCCACTGCGGCAGCAACAGTTCGTCGATCCGCCTTCGCTTCAGGCATGACCTCAAGTCCACAATTTCATAGAAGACAACCCTTACTAACCAGCGATTACTCGAAAATGGGGAGCCCGGATTATGAAGATGAAAGGCAAGACTGTCTTTGTGCGAGGCGAATCGCCGTGCCTGACGTTGTCTCTGCTGTTCCTCGCTGTCTGCGTTCTGCTTGGGGCACCAGCGGCAGAGGGACAAGACCCGCCACGGCTGAAGCGTGCGGACAGTTTTCTTGGCATCCACTTCGACTTCCACGCCGGGGAAGACTGCACCGAGGTCGGCAAGAACACCACGCCCGCGATGGTCGAGAATATCATCGACCTCGTTCATCCTGACTACCTGCAGATCGACTGCAAGGGACATCGCCGGCCTGTCGAGCTACCCGACCAAGGTCGGCCATCAAGCGCCCGGCTTTGTGGGCGATCCGCTGCGTGTTTGGCGGGAGGTCACGGCCCGGCGTGGCGTCGCGCTCTACATGCACTACTCGGGCGTGTGGGATTCCAAAGCCATCGCGGAACATCCGGATTGGGCCGCGGTCGACGCCGACGGCAGCACCAACGAACAGGGCCACGTCGTTCTTCGGCCCCTACGCCGAGAAGCTACTGATCCCGCAATTGCGCGAACTGGCCGGCGACTACGGCGTGGACGGCGCGTGGGTGGACGGCGAGTGCTGGGCCTCGGTGCCGGACTACGGCGAGGCGCCACTGCAAGGCGTTCCGCGAGACGACCGGCATCCAGGACGTGCCTCGCAAGCCGAGCGACCCGCATTGGTTTGAGTTCCTCCAGTTCCATCGGCAGGCCTTTCGCAACTACTTGCGCCACTACATCGACGGAGGTGAAGAAGACGACATCCCGAAGTTCCAGATCTGCAGCAACTGGGCGTTCACCGACCACATGCCCGAGCCGGTCTGTGCGCCGGTGGATTTCCTGTCGGGCGACTACTCGCCGCAAGACAGCGTCAACTCCGCCCGGCTTTCGGCCCGATTTCTGGCACGGCAGGGCAAGCCCTGGGACTTGATGGCCTGGAGCTTCAGCACCCAACCCGACCGGCAGCAAAAGACGGCCGTGCAGCTGACAGCGCGAGGCGGCCGTGGTGCTGGCGTTGGGCGGCGGATTTCAGGCCTACTTCAAACAGAAACGCGACGGCTCGATCTACGACGAACAGATGCCGGTGATGGCCGAGGTGGCGAAGTTCTGCCGCGCTCGGCAGGCGATCTGCCATCACGCCGAGGCGGTGCCGCAGGTGGCGCTCTGTTTTCGACCGCGGCGCACTACCGCAGACATCAACGGGCTGTTCTCGCGAGACAATGCTCGGCTCGACGGCGTGCTGCGGGCGTTGCTTGGAAGGCCAGCAGTCGGTCGAGGTGCTGGCCGAGCACCACCTGGCCGGCCGGATGGCGGAGTATCCGCTGATCGTGGTGCCCGAATGGGAGTACCTGGAACCGCATTCAAGAGGCGAGCTCGTGGCCTACGTGAAAGCGGGCGGCAACCTGCTGCTGATCGGCCCGCAGCCAGCCGCGCTCTTTCGAGACGGAACTGGGCGTCACTCTCCAGGGTCAGCCGAAGCCGAGCGGGACGATCTACCTTGCACACGACGGTACGCTCACGACGACGAAGGGGGAGCTGCAGTCGGTCAAGCTAGGACCTCGAAGTCGTTCCGTTCGGCAAGCTGCACCAGAGCGACGACGTTGCCTCGGCATCGCAGCCGGCAGCGTCAATCGCCCAACTGGGGCGCGGCAAGATCGCCGCCACGTACTTCACCTTCGGCCAAAGCTTATTCACCGCGCCGACCGAAGCGATGCTCGGCGGTTTCTGAACGATCTCGCCCGGCAGCTTGTTCCCCGAGCCACATGGTCGAGGTTGCGGGCTGCTCCGACGTCGATGTGTGCGTCGCACGCAATCACGGATCAGTTGCTCGTGAACCTGGTCAACACCGCGGGCCCCCATCGCACCCAGTCGATCCTCGAATCCATCCCCCTGTCGGCCCGTTGACCGTGACGATTCGTCACGCCACCAGCCCGCCAAGGTCACACTCGAACCGGCCGGCACAGCCGCTGGCCTTCGAGTATCGTGACGGTATCCTCCGGCTCACCATCCCGCAGGTCGCGATTCACGAAGTGGTGGTTGTCGAGGCCGGTCCGGAAAATCAGCCATGAGTCGCTCCGCGGCTCGACACGAAAGGAATCCAACCATGAGAACCGCAGTGATGAGACTCGCAATAGTACTGTTGGCCGCGCTTTGTGCGGCGCGCGGCATCTGCCGCCGAGCAACGCTACGAAGCCAACTGGGCCTCCCTCGACCAACGGCCGACGCCAGAGTGGTTCCTGGACGCCAAGTTCGGCGTGTTCATCCACTGGGGTGTCTATTCGGTCCCGTCGTGGGGCAAGGTCGGCGAGTACGCCGAGTGGTACTGGAACAGAATCTACAACCAGAAGCCGGACAACGTCTGGTGGCAGTTCCATGAGAAGAACTACGGCGCAGGATTTCGACTATCAGGATTTCGCGTCCCAATTCACTTGCGAGTTGTTCGATGCGGAGCAATGGGCCAGCATCTTCCAGCGTGCTGGCATCAAGTACGTCGTGCCACGTCGAAACTCCAGGGATTTTGCTTGTGGCCCGGCGCCGAAGCGAGCAAGACGTGGGGACGGCGTGGAACGCCGTCGAAATCGGGCCCAGGCGCGACCTGATGGACGAGCTGGCCCAGGCGACACGGATGCACGGAATGAAGTTCGGCTTCTATTACGGACTGTATGAATGGTACAACCCGGACCAGACGATCGCCTACGCCAAGCCCGCCCATTTCGCTGCACAGCGTGTGTTCGCTGTTTTCGACGACTCCTTAAACCCACATACCGGACTTCTCGTGCTCGGCCAGCGTGACTGATGCCATCGCAGCTTCTGCCTACACTCACAAGACCAGTCGAGCGAACGTCGTGACGGTCTGGTTCAGGGGGCGCTGTGCCCGCCGAATCAAACGCCACGACCCTGGTGGATCTGGAGTTCCGCGGTGTACAGTTCACCGACCCGGTGTATGCCGATCTGCTCACCGGCAAGGTCTATGCCTTGCCACAGCCGGCCGACGGCTCGACCTTCCGTCAAATCCCTCTCTACGATTCACCGATCCTGATCGCCGACAAGGCCGCTCTGCCGCTCGACACCAAGGGCACTGAGCCATAAGAACCGCACTGATTTGACTCGCAAACGTACTGGCGGACTCAAGACGCAGCTCGAAGGTACTACCCTGACTATTTTGGTCGAGGCCCTGCCGCGTCAGGTCAATACCGGTCGCCACGGCCGCCCGCCGCGATCACCACGGCCACCACGGCCGCCGCCGTACCCACCGCCGCCACCACCACCACCACCACGGTTCTCACGTGGTTTGGCTACGTTCACGGTAATTGATCGGCCTTGAAACTCCGTTTCATTCAATCCGTGAACGGCTGCCTGGGCCTCGGCTGCGCTCGACATTTCCACGAACCCAAACCCCTTGCTTCGGCCCGTGTCACGATCCGTGATGACCTGTGCGCTTTCCACGGAACCGAATTGTGCGAACAGCGTTTCCAGATCTGAACTGGAGACACTGTAGCTGAGGTTGCCGCAATACAGTTTCTTTTCCACGTCGAATCTCCTGCCAATAGTAAGTGGCGGCCGCGATACAAGTTTCCGGAACCAGATAGAAGCGAGCTGCAGTAGCAACCCACTCGGCAGGAGGGATCATTCAACCAACCGGCCATACGTATATTAGGGGAAATCGCCGGACGTGTATACGACACAGAAATTTTTTCCCCAGACGGGTCCACCGTTCCCGATGATGCGGTTTCTTGCTGTCGCACGTGCCTGGTTCTGGTGGCCGAGGTTCGTGAACGGGCAAGGCGGTGGTTGTGCCGCGACCAACAGTCGGCGAAACTGGGCAAGTTCGAGTCGCAAGTAGACGGTTCTCCTGCGCTGCCGAAAACGGGCATTGTGCTCGCTCTTGTTCTCTATCGGACTCGGGCATTTCGTGCTTTGGATGGCGTTTTCTTGTTAAAGGGCGGAGCCCTCGTTGTTACACACAAGTCTGATTTCCATTGGGCTCGCCCCAGTGGGACCACAACTGGTTGGCTACCTGTCACCCGCACAATTCCTGTGCTCTCCGCCGGGCTTGTCCCGGGGGGAGTAACGACTGTCGCTGGTGCTGTAGCGTGAGAGCCGTCGCTTCCCCCGGGACAAGCCCGGCGGAGAGCCGAAACAAGTGATGCGAGAAATGATGCTCACGGTGCCGAATGTAGCTGGCCAGTTGTCACTCCCACTGGGGCGAGCCCAGCGGAAGTGTACGCAACCGATTTGATGAACAACGAGGGCGGAGCCCTGGGCTAATTCGATGACCGACTACCGTTGGAATCAGCTCGACAACGCACGCGGCTATGATGCGGCGGCGGAGATCCTGCATCCTTACTACCGAGCGATCCAGGATGTCCTGCTAGAACACCTGCCTTTGGGGAGCGAAGATACGGTAACAGTGGTCAACCTGGGAGGTGGTTCGGGGAAGCTGGCGGAGCGCATTCTGGCGAGCTACCCACGCGCGAGCGTGTGGGTCATCGATCAGTCGGAATCATTTCTCACACTCGCCCGTGAGCGGCTTGCACGGTTCGGTGGCCGTGCGGTGTGCGTCGTGGAGCGACTACAGAAGTCGTGGTCGGCTCGCTTGAAGGGTTCGCCACGAGCGGTCGTCAGCATGTCGGCGATCCATCATCTGGACGCAACCGAAAAGCGGCAACTGTATCGAACAGTGCGCTGACTGCCTGGCGCCGGGCGGCGTACTGATCAACGGAGATGAAGTCCGGCCCGAGCGCGACGAGGATTATCTCGCCGAGTGCCGGCGCTGGGCTCAGCATATGCACCGTCAAATGGACAACGGCCGAATTCCCGAGCCGTTGCACGAGGCCTTGCTCGGTTGGGAGGCCCGAAATGTAGGTCAATTTGCAGCGCCGCGCCGAAGCGGCGACGATTGCCACGAAACCGCCGATTCTCAGTTAGAGTATTTTCGTCACAGCGGTCTGGACGACACGACTGTCATCTGGCGAAGAGACCTCTGGGCAGTACTGTTTGGACGCAAGCGAGTTTCGCCGACACTCACAACTCCATAGAACATCCGTCGGATGTTAAGTCGAGTCCTCGGGCCGTCACGCCCGGCGAGATAATCGTACTCCGGTTGGCACCGGCCGGCAGCTATCCTCCTGCCCGATGCCCGAGCGCGGCTGCGAGAGACGCATTGTGGCGTAAAGAGTGCTTCGCGCGACAATCGTCACAGCATGCCATAGTCGTAGGGTTGACGCATTGGTCGGGCGACAAATTGGTTTGCTTCCGTGTCCCCGACGAAATGTTCCCGCGCCGGGTCCCAATTGAGTTTACGCCCGAGGCGAATGGAGATTACGCCCAGATGACAGAGGCTCGCCGAGCGATGACCAACTTCGGCGGGGCAGATCGTCGTTTTTCGCGACTTCACGCAGTCAATAAAGTTGCCCATGTGGTCGCTGCTGGCGTAAACGCGCGGAGCGCTCTCTGGTAGTTCTTCCTCGAGGATCGCGGGATGACTGGCTTGGATCGTGCCGCGTGTGACCCAGATCCAGCCGTCGGAGCCAATGAACTTGATACCGTGTTGCTGGCCTTTCGGATCCTTGACACCTCCCCACCACTCGCTGGCCGTAGTGCTCTTGCAGGTATGTACCACACCATTGGCGTAGGTGTACGTCACCTCATACTCACTGGCTGCCGTGTATCCACCGGGGATCATCTCCACCAGTTGCTTCCCCTCGACGCTAACCGGTCCCGATTGGTCCTGATTGAGAGCCCAGAGCACGATATCGTTATGGTGCGCACCCCAATCGGTCATGGTGCCGCCGGAGTATTCCCACCAGTAGCGGAAGCTGAAGTGGGTCCGCTCCTTGACGTACGGAACGTTGGGCGTTTGTCCCTGCCAGAAGTCGTAGTCGAATCCGGTGGGAACCGTTCCCGTGGCAAACGGTCCTTGGCGCAGTCCGGCGGGAAGCCAGACTTCGGCCTTCTCGATCGTGCCGATGCGACCGTTGCGAACCAGATCGCACGCCAACCGAAATTCCCGGCTGCTCCTCTGCTGGGTGCCCGTCTGCAACACGCGCCCGGTCTGCCGTTGGACTTCGACCAGTCGTTTACCTTCGTCAATAGTCAGCGTCAGGGGCTTCTCGCAATAGACGTCCTTGCCCGCCTGCATGGCACCCATCGACACCAGCGTGTGCCAGTGGTCCACCGTGCCGCAAATCACCGCATCGAGGTCTTTGCGTTCCAGCAATTCGCGAAAGTCGGCGTAGCCTTCCGCGTCCGGGAAATCCTTCTTGGCGGCCTCCAGGTGGTTCGCGTCCACATCACAAAGAGCCACGATCCTACCGAATCGCCGCGCAGTTCTTCGCATCACCAGTCCCCTGTCCGCCGCAGCCGATGAGGCCCATTCGAACCTGCTCGCTAGGCACGGAAGATTCTGCGGCTGCCTGGGGCGACATCGCAGCGCACTCCGCCAGGAACCAGGTAGGCAGTGTCGAAGCAGCTAAGGCCCCGCTGCTCTGCAAAAAAAGACGACGAGACAGACGAAAGCTTGGACTACTCACGGTATTCGCTCCCCGGCAGGTTGGTGAAATTCCAGCTTCTTATGATAGCCGGGACCGCGTGCTCCATCCAGCATGTTGGCCAGACGATCCAGGTCGATGCTGTGAAGAACGACGGAGCCCGTAGCGGGCGGCTCCCTATGTTCGGCCAAATACTGGCCAGCGAAAAGGGATTTGGCGAACTGGCATTCTGGCAGCGCGGGGCCCTACGGGCGTGGGTATTTGACAGGTTCTGGATGCGGCCCCGGGGGCTGCGCCGATCGACCGAGCGGAGGGCGACAACACGTGGTAACATAGTGTTCCACGATTGCGGATGCTGCGCCATGTGTAGCTCCGTTCTGGAGAGCCAAACGACAAATGTTCCGCGAGAACACATTCATCGTGACGTTTTCCTTCAGTCACACGAACGACGAAAGACATCCGGCATGCCAACCGACTCTCGACTGCCCGCTTCGGCTCTTGCTCAGCCAGTGAGGACTTCTGGATCGTTTCTGCATTCCTTCTCGCCCCCTTTATGCTATTGGCTCTTTGCATTTCTTGCGTTGTGCGTGCCAATCGCACTTGCCGAAGCTCCGGTGTCAGTCACGGCAGTGCGGTGCGCCGCGCAGGTAGAACCAGTGGGCGTAGATAGCGTCAAGCCGATGTTCCGCTGGCAACTGCGAAGCACACGGCGAGGGGTCAGGCAAACAGCCTATCAGGTGATGGTTGCATCGCGGCGCGAGCAATTGGAGGCAATGAAGCCCGACCTCTGGGATAGCGGGCGAGTGATATCGGATCGGACTTGTTCTGTCCAGTATGCCGGCCAGCCGTTACAGTCCTCGCATCGATATTACTGGACGGTGCGCATATGGGATGAGCAGGGCACGGCAGCTCCTTGGAGCGAACCGGCTTCATTCGTGACGGGCTTGCTGAGCGCGGATGACTGGCAAGCCAAGTGGATCACCATGGACCGCAGCGACCAGGATCCGCTGCCGATCTTTCGCCGAGTTCTCGACATCACTCAGCCAATTACCCATGCGGTGATCCACATCTGTGGTCTTGGGCAATATGAATTGCGTCTCAACGGCGGACGAGTGGGTAATCACCAAATGGATCCGGGCTGGACCAATTATCGGCGATCGTGCCTGGTCAGCTCTTACGACGTGACCCAGCAGCTCACGACCGGCAACAACGTCATCGGCGTGATGCTGGGCAATGGCATGTACAACGTGCCGGGCGGCCGGTACGTCAAGTTCACCGGTTCGTTTGGCCCACCGAAACTGATTTGCCAGCTGCACGTCACTCTGGCCGACGGTTCCGCGCAAGTGGTAACTTCCGACGAGACTTGGAAATGTACGGCAGGACCGATCACTTTCTCGTGTATCTATGGTGGCGAGGATTACGACGCACGGCGGGAACAACCAGGCTGGGACTCAGCGGGCTTTGATGATGCAGAATGGTCCACCGCCACCGTATGCGAGGGGCCTGGTGGCCGGCTCATCGCTCAGACCGCTCCGCCGATCACGGTGGCGGAAAGACTTGCAGCCGTCAGCATCCAACGGCTCGACAACGGCAGCTACGAAGTGGATTGCGGGGTGAATCTATCCGCTCGCCCCTTCCTCAAAGCCAAGGGAAAGCCGGGTGATCAAGTGACGGTCGCGTGTGCCGAACAACGTGGCCAGCCGTGGCCCGGTCATGCTTACACATACACACTCAACGGTGCCGGCGAAGAGGCCTTTGGTGCACGATTCACTTACTTCAGCTTTCAATACCTCTACATCTCCGGCACGGATTGCCCTGACGATGTCGAGCGTGGTTCCGCTCGCCCATTATTGCTGGAAGCAGGCAGCGAGTTTCTCACAAGTTCCGCGGTACCTGTCGGAGCGTTTCGTTGTTCAAACAGCCTGATGAACGACATCGATGCCATGATCACACGTTCGGTGCGGAGCAACCTGCAGAGTGTTTTGACCGACTGTCCGCACCGCGAGAAACTGGGCTGGCTGGAAGTAAGCCATTTGATGGGACCGTCAATCCTTTATCGCTACGATACCCAGCTGCTATACCGCAAAATTTGCCGTGACACGATGGAGTCACAGTTGGACAGTGGCCTGGTGCCAGACATCGCCCCTGAGTACACGCGCTTTCAAGGCGGCTTCTTCGAATCCGCCGAATGGGGCAGCGCGTGCGTCCAGTTGCCGTGGATGTTATATCGTTGGTATGGTGATCGAGAGGTTCTAACCAGACAGTACGATACCATGGCAAACTACGTCCGCTACCTGGCTCGGACCTGCAACGACCAGGGGCTCGCCAAACCCGGGTTAGGTGACTGGTATGACTGGACGCCGGAAACCGGGCACGTGGGCGCTTCGCAGCTGACACCACCCGAGCTGCCCGCCACCGCCATGTTGTATGACAATGCCCGCATTCTAACGCAAGTCGCCGCGATGCTGGGCCGGAAAGACGATGGTGCCGAGTTCGAGAATCTGGCAAACAAGGTTCGCCAAGACTTCCAGACCGCTTACTACCGCCGGGAGACGAAGTCGGTCGCCACCGGCTCGCAGGCCGCTTTGGCCACGGCGCTCTACTACGAACTTGTTCCAGAGGAAGACCGCAGCGCCGTGTTCGCCAACCTGGTGTCTGAACTCCAGCGGGCCAGGTTCCGCCAGACAACAGGGGAGGTTTGTTTCCGAATGTTGGTACAAACGTTGGCTGATAACGGCCGCTCCGATTTAGTCTATCGAATCTTGAACCGGACCGACGCACCGGGTTACGGGCACATGCTGGGACTCGGATTTAAGACGCTTTCGGAGCGCTGGGATAAACCCGGCTCGTCCATGAACCACTGCATGTTCGGACAGGCTCAGGAGTGGTTTCAGAAATCGGTCCTGGGCATTCAGCAAGCGCCTGACAGCGCCGGCTTCAAGCGGATAGAATTGTGCCCCGAACCGGTGGGCGATTTGACATCCGCCGCCGGCTATTACGACAGCATCCACGGGCGCATCGAGAGCCGATGGAATATCGAGAAAGGTCTATTCGATTGGCACATCGTGGTGCCTCCCAATACAACGGCCGAAGTCTACGTGCCGGCTGTGGACGCCAACCAGGTGAGGGAGGGCGACGGACCGGCCACTCAAGCCGAAGGGGTGCAGTGGTTGCGCACGGAAGGGGCCAGGGAGGGATCCGGGGGCGGATCGCGAGCAGTGTTTGCCGTCGGCCCGGGCGTCTATCATTTTCGCAGTCCTCAGCAGTCAACGTCAGATTCTTGAGTACCACATGAATCGTTCATGGAAAACACCCATGAAACATGCATCTGTTCTCGCCTTGTTGTTCGCTCCTGCGGCCTGGGCTCAGACACCGCCACGCGTCGAAGATCCGTTCCAGGCGAATCGCGATTCTCTCAAACAGTATCCATCTGCTTCGCACATCAAATAGGGGATTGTCCGATGAATACACGCATGACACTGTTGGGACTCGTGATGACCGTGATGGTTGTCTGTCCATGTTTGGCGGCGGACGATTATGTACGTCTGTCAGTGGATGAATACCGCGACAAAATGAAAGCTGGCTGGATCGGTCAGATCGCAGGAGTTTCATGGGGCGCACCGACGGAATTCAAATGGCGAGATATAATCATCCCGGCGGACAAGATGCCGGCATGGCAAACCGACATGATCAACAACGCCTTCGGCCAGGATGATCTGTATGTGGAGATGACATTCCTGCGTTCCTTGGAACAGTACGGGATCGACGTTTCCATTCGGCAGGCAGGAATCGACTTTGCCAACAGCGGCTATCCGTTGTGGTGTGCTAATAATGCTGGTCGAACCAATCTCCGCCGGGGCATCGCGCCACCCGACTCGGGCCATCCCAAGTTCAACAAGTGCCCGAACGATATTGATTACCAGATCGAAGCCGATTACTCGGGCTTGATCGCTCCCGGTATGCCTCAGGTTGCCGTCAACCTGGGCGAGAAGTTTGGCCGCCTCATGAACTACGGCGACGGGATGTATGCCGGGCAGTTTGTGGGAGCCATGTACGCCGCGGCGTTTTTCGAGAGCGATCCGGTCAAGATCGTCGAGACAGCGCGGCAGGCCATTCCCCCGGAGAGTCAGTACGCGGAAATGGTGCGAGACCTGGTCTCCTGGTACCGCGCCGACCCAAATGACTGGGAGGCGGCATGGGAAAAGTGCCAGGACAAATATCGACGAGACCCCCAGTACCAGCAGGCATCCAATGGTGGAATCGACTGCAAAATCAACGGCGCCTATGTGCTGATGGGCCTGCTTTTTGGCCAGCGGGATCCGGACCGGACGATCCTTATCTCGTGTCGTTGCGGCATGGATTCGGACTGTAACCCCTCCAGTTCGGCCGGCGTGCTGTTTACGACCATGGGCTTTCGCAACCTGCCGCAGCGATTCAACACCGGCTTGAACGAAGAGCGCGAATTCAGCCACACCGCCTACAATTTCCCCCGCTTGCTGGACGTCTGCGACAAATTGACACGCGAGTTCCTGGCTCGGCAGGGAGGGCGCGTCGAACGCAACAGCGACGGCAAGGAATTCTTTGTGATTCCGGTCCAGAAACCGGTGCCCAGCAAGTTGGAGCTGAGCTGGGCACCGGGTCCGATCGCCGACAGCCGATTCACTTCGGATGAGATGACACAAATCAGGTACGACAGTATGCCACAGGGCATGAAACAGGCTGCCGCCAAGTTCGCACCTGGCTGGGAAATCAAGGACTGTGGACCGGATATGAACCCCGGTCTGAGGAACGAATGGGAAGGCCGCAAAAACGTGCTCTGCACACATCCACTCGATCAACAAACGGGCTGTGTTCTCACACGCACCGTGACCATCCCCACGGGAAAGAAGACTACGCTGCGGATCGTCATCGGTCACGATCCCCAGGGAGACTTCGAATTGATCGTGCGCGCCGATGGCAAGCAGTTGCTGCGCCAACCGGTCAGCCCGGCGACCTGCCCCGATGGGCACTGGCTCGAGCAGGAGATCGACCTGAGCTCGCTGGCCGGCCGTAAGGTCAAGTTGGAGCTGATCAACCAACCGACCGGCTGGTCCTACGAGGCCGCCTACTGGGGCGAGATCTCCCTTGTCAGCCAATAGATGGCCGGTGCAAGAGAACCGGCCACAAAGACAGTCAGCGAGGCGCGGAAGATGCAGGCTGTCGTCGTGAACACGGCGAACACCAACACAGGGAGGCAAGTCGTATGACATCGAGCGCACTCATCTACCTGCTGTTGGGACTGGAGCAGAGAGAGCAGACACCCAGCTTTTTCACCTCTTCAAGACAGTCTCTGCCAAGGCAGTCTCTGCGGAGAGGAAGAGGATAGCGTGATTGATGACGCCGCCATGAAGAGCATTGGTTAGGAGAAGGCACACCCCACCGGCCGTGCCATCAGTGTGCGAAGACGCGTGTTGACTCAGATGAACACTTATCACAACGTGCACACGTCTCGACGCACCGCCGCTCAAAGCACGCAGTGTGAAGCGACTGCCGACGTTCCACGGCGACAGTGGAGTCCGCGTACCAGCCGCACACTGCTCAAGCCGAGTGACGTCGTTCCAGTCGGCCGAACAGATTGTGTTGGATTCCCATAGTTGGAACGCGACAATGATTGAGCAGTGGCACACCCCACCGGCCGTGCCATCAGTGTGCGAAGACGCGTGTTGACTCAGATGAACACTTATCACAACGTGCACACGTCTCGACGCACCGCCGCTCAAAGCACGCAGTGTGAAGCGACTGCCGACGTTCCACGGCGACAGTGGAGTCCGCGTACCAGCCGCACACTGCTCAAGCCGAGTGACGTCGTTCCAGTCGGCCGAACAGATTGTGTTGGATTCCCATAGTTGGAACGCGACAATGATTGAGCAGTGGCACACCCCACCGGCCGTGCCATCAGTGTGCGAAGACGCGTGTTGACTCAGATGAACACTTATCACAACGTGCACACGTCTTGACGCACCGCCGCTCAAAGTACGCAGTGTGAAGCGACTGCCGACGTTCCACCGCGACAGTGGAGTCCGCGTACCAGCCGCACACTGCTCAAGCCGAGTGACGTCGTTCCAGTCGGCCGAACAGATTGTGTTGGATTCCCATAGTTGGAACGCGACAATGATTGAGCAGTGGCACACCCCACCGGCCGTGCCACTGTGTGCGAAGACGCGTGTTGACTCAATGAACACTATCACAACGTGCACACGTCTTGACGCACCGCCGCTCAAAGCACGCAGTGTGAAGCGGCTGCCGACGTTCCACCGCGACAGTGAAGTCCGCGTACCAGCCGCACACTGCTCAAGTCGAGTGACGTCGTTCCAGTCGGCCGAACGGATTGTCTTGGATTTCCATACTTGGAACGCGGCAATGATTGAGCAGTGGCACACCCCCCAAGCATTGACGGTGATGTGGTGGATGACGATGGGAGATGGAACCACCTAAGTCATTACCTGGGCTGGGCATACAGTGGCAGCGTGGCAGCGATGGAAGGTGGTTCAGGACCGCCAAACGATCTTTCCTCACGGCTCAGCGACCGTCAATTCCTCAGGTCTCCAGCGAGACGAACGGTGAGTCTGTCGTTAGAATGTGACCGCTATGGCCAACTGCCCCTCCTGTTCCTTCGTTAATCCCGGGTCGAGCAAATTCTGCTCGGAATGCAGGGCTGCGCTGATCTCCCAATACGCGAGGACCGTCGCCCATGGAGGTCACGGCGGTGCAAGAGACAACATCGTCCCAGCCAACGTTTGCCCTCAGCCGCCGGATCCAATGGCTTTGTCTTTTAGCGGACGCGCGAAAGGAATGAGTCTATGAACCTGACAATTCGCAGTCTTTTGCTCGCTATGCCTGTTGGCATCGCATTGTTGACGGGGTCACTTTGTGCGGAACAAGACCGCCTCGCGGCGCCCGTCGATGCAGCGACCGTCGATTTCGCCCGCGAAATCCTGCCGTTGCTGTCGGAAAAGTGCTTCGTCTGTCACGGACCGGACGGCCAGGATGCGGATGTCCTTCGTCTCGATTCGTATGCTGCAGCGACTAAAGATCTCGGTGGCTATCGGGCCCTCGACCCTGGCGTGCCGGAGGAGAGCGAGATTCTCACTCGGATAAGCTCCGACGACGACCCGATGCCACCAGAGGATGCCGAAAAGCAACTCACGGCAGTGGATCGCGACTTGCTCACACGCTGGATCCGTCAGGGGGGTCAGTATGCGACGCACTGGTCGTTTATCCCACCGAGGAAAGCGTCACCCGCGGCCAGCGGCAGCGTCAGCCAGAGTGAAGTTGTGGACGCTTTTGTCGAGACTCGACTGCAGGAAAGGGGAATCGATTTCGCGCCTGAGGCTGACCGCGCGACACTAGCCCGCCGCGCGGCACTCGTGCTGACCGGGCTACCTCCAGAGCCCAAGCAGCTTGCCTTGTTCCTTGCCGACAGTCGTTCGGACGCGTATGACAGGTTTGTCGATCTGTTGCTGGCAAGTCCGCGTTTTGGTGAGCATCAGGCACGTTACTGGCTGGATGCCGTACGTTATGGCGATACGCACGGCCTGCATTTGGACAATCGCCGCGGCATCTATCCTTATCGCAACTGGGTCGTCCACGCCTTGAACGAGAACCTGCCGCTGGACAAATTTATTACGTGGCAACTCGCAGGTGATTTACTGCCTGATCCCACTTTGGAACAGTTGGTGGCCACGGGATTTGTGCGCATGAACCCGACCACTGCCGAGGGGGGTGTCATTCCAGACGAGTTTCAGGCCAAGAACAACTTCGACCGCGTGGAAACAGTGGGAACCGTGCTGTTGGGAATGTCGTTGACCTGCGCGCGATGCCACAGTCACAAGTACGATCCGATTCCGCAGCGCGAGTATTACCGTCTGCTCGCCTTCTTCAACAGCACCGGCGAAAACCCACTCGACGGCAACAAGTACGAATATGGCCCCGTGGTCAATGCCCCGTCCAGCGTAGGGGCGTGGAGCGAATGGAACAGGTTGGAGTCAAAACGGCACCAACTCCTGGCGAAGGCCCAGCACGATTTGCAGACTCTGAGTGATGTTAAGCCGGCGACGACAGCGAAGTGGGAAGCAGCAAACAACAAGGACCGTCTGGCAATGGTCGCCAATCCCCAAGGCCCTTTTCGGGCCCTTGAGATCCACAAGCGAGCGAGCGAGCTCAGCACACAGATTGCGGAAATCGAGAGCACTTTTGCGACGACGCTCGTGGCACAGGAATTGCCGGAGCCTCGCCCGACAAGACTGCTCCAGCGCGGCGAATACCATTTGCCAACGGGCGATCCGCTCGAACCGGGTATTTTGGCTGTCCTGGGCGCGTTTCCCGAAAACGAGCCGCGAAATCGACTCGGTCTGGCTCGCTGGCTGACTTCGCGTCAGCACCCGCTTGTTTCGCGCGTGTTGGTCAACGGCATTTGGCAACGCACGTTCGGTCATGGCCTGGTACGGACGCCGGAAGATTTCGGGCTGCAGGGCCAACAGCCAACGCATCCGAAGTTGCTGGACTGGTTGGCCGTAGAGCTTCAAGACAGCCACTGGGATCTGAAGCACATGCTCCGCTTGATGGTCACCACGCGGACGTTCCGCCAGCACTCGGCCTGGCGTGGCGATGTGGACGACCCCGAGAACCGTCTCCTCGCCCGCGGACCCCGCCATCGACTCGACGCCGAAGTCATCCGCGACATCGCGCTCTGGTCCAGCGGACTGCTTGATCCGTACATGGGGGGTGAAGGTGTCAAACCCTATCAGCCCCCAGGGATGTGGTCGGCGCTGATGCATCCGGCCAGTAACACCAAGAAGTACGTGCGCGACAAGGGTCAGGCACTTTATCGCCGCAGCCTGTACGTCTACTGGAAGCGGACCTGTCCTCATCCGATGTTGACCTTGTTCGACGCACCCAGTCGCGAAGTCAGTTGCGTGAGACGGTCGCGCACCAATACACCCGTGCAGTCGCTTGCCTTGCTGAACGAAACGCAGCGGGTGGAAATGGCGCGGATGCTGGCCCAGCGGTTGTTGCACGAGGACAAGGACGATCCAGGTCGAATGAACCTGCTGTTCCTGCTGCTTGGCTGCCGTGAGCCGACGGACGCCGAGCGAGCGGCGTGCACTAAGCTGCTGGCGGCCATGCGCGCACGATACACCAGTGCGAGTGACGACGCTCTTGCGCTGCTGTCCATCGGCGATGCTCCTCGCGACGAGACGCTCGATGCTGCAGATCATGCAGCATGGACTCAGTTGGCCGTTACGGTTTTGGCGAGCGACGTAGCGATCATGCTGTATTGAGAATCAGACGCTTACTAAGGACCGACTCATGACCAATACCAATCCCCTTCGCGAATTCGATCTGACGCTCACCCGACGACAACTGTTTGGCCACACGGCACTCGGCCTGGGCACGGCAGCGATGGTCAATCTGCTCGGCAGGCGGTTGCTCGCTGACGCACCAGCGGGGGCGGAAGATGGGTTGCACCACGCGGCGAAAGCGAAACGGGTGATTTATCTGTTCATGAGCGGCGGCCCGAGCCACCACGACTTGTGGGATTACAAACCCAAGATGCAGGAGATGTTCAACCAGCCATTGCCCGATCACATTCGTGACGGTCAGCGGATCACGGGCATGACCTCCGGTCAAAAGACGCTGCCGGTCTGCCCCAGCAAATACAAATTCACCCAGCACGACAACAACGATCGGGGCGTGTGGGTCAGTGAACTGTTACCGCACACCGCCACTGTCGTCAAAGACTTGTGCGTTGTTCACAGCACGTTCACCGAGGCGATCAATCACGATCCGGCGATCACGTACATTCAAACCGGCAGCCAGATCCCCGGCCGCCCAAGCCTTGGCGCCTGGCTCAGCTACGGGCTGGGCAGCATGAATGAGAACTTGCCGCACTACGTCGTGATGCACGCCAAGACGAGCTTCGCCGAGCAGAGCCTCTTCAACCGATTGTGGGGCAGCGGGTTCTTGCCTTCGGAACACCAAGGCGTGTTGATGCGCAGCCAAGGCGATCCGGTGCTGTATCTGAGCAATCCGCAAGGCGTCTCGCGCGACGACCGCCGCGCACAGCTCGACGCGCTGGCTGCCATCAATCAGAAGCAGCACGAAGAGTTCGCCGATCCCGAAGTCCTGGCACGGATCAAGCAACACGAAATGGCCTACCGCATGCAGGCTTCGGTGCCGGAGCTGATGGACCTGTCCCAGGAAAGCGAAGAGACTTTCGAGCTGTACGGCGAAGAAGCCCGCCAGCCGGGCACGTTCGCGGCGTGCTGTTTGAACGCCCGGCGGCTGGCCGAGCGCGGCGTGCGGAACATTCAGATTTTTCATCGCGGTTGGGACGCGCACGGCAATCTGCCTCGCGAGCATGAGTCGCAGTGCAAAGACGTCGACCAGGGATGTGCGGCGCTTGTCAAGGATCTCAAGCGACGCGACATGCTCAACGATACGCTCGTCATCTGGGGCGGCGAGTTTGGCCGCACCGCCTACTGCCAGGGCAAATTGACGAAGGACAACTACGGTCGCGATCACCACCCACGCTGTTTTACGGTGTGGATGGCCGGTGGCGGGGTGAAGGCCGGCATCACCTACGGCCAGACGGACGATTACGGCTACAATATCGCCGATGCCGACGGCAATCCGCTCAAACCGCAACCGACCAAGGAGCATTGGACTCCCGGCACGATGCACATCCACGACTTGAACGCCACGATCCTGCACTTGCTCGGTATCGACCACAAGCGGCTGACGTACCGCTACCAAGGCCGCGATTTCCGGCTGACCGACGTCCACGGCCATGTCATCCACGACTTGATTGCCTGACTATTCGTTTTCACTCGGCTTGACGATGTTGCGAGTTGACCATCGTCATGTCCTTTTTGGTGGCCGCCGGTCGTTTTTCGTTCTATCTACATACATAGACGTTGGAGCGCTGACGCGTATTACAGAATTCGCAAGTTCATCACCTTTTCTGGACACGACGATGCAGCTCACCTCAACCCGCCCCCGCCAACGGATCCGACGCCGGAAAAGCCTGTGATTTCGCCAATCGGCACCGGCTGTGAATTCCGGACCCTTTCGGTGGGAAACGAGTCACACAAACGTGGCTTTACCGGCAACATGGACCGCGTGATTTACAGTGTGAGAATTTCCGAGGATTCCTGATGGCACTTGCGAAGTCGTGCGTCACTTCAGCTCGGGCAGCTGCCAACCCTCGCGGCGCGGCCGGTCGAGCAGGGAGTTCGCCTCATCGTCGTCAGGAAAGATCTCCCGCTGCGGATCCCATTTCAGCCGGCGGCCCAGCTGGCGCGTAATCACCAGCAGTTGACAGAGTGACGCGGTGCGGTGACCGATCTCGACGTCAGCATTTGGCTGGGCACGAGTTCTGATGCAGTCGAACCAGTTCTCCACATGCCCCTTGGCGACCCAGCCGTCCCCTTCCCACTTCTCGGCCAACTTGGGATCGGGGGGATTCTTGATGAAGTCCGGTGGGTTCGTGGTGAACTTGTTGCGGTTGATTTCCATCTTGCATTCGGTCCCGACAAAGACCGCGCCCAACTGCGGCCCGCGACGTGGCTCGGCGTCGGGGAAGCTCAACCGCACCTCAACGCCGTTGGCGTAGCGAAAACGAATACGGGCTTCCGGTCCTTCCTCAACCGGCCAAAGCTCCACCGGTCCGGTTTTGTCCATGCCCAGAGCGTACTGCACCATGTCGTAGGCATGGGCTCCCATGCCCGTCAACTGCGAATTCGAATAGTCCCGCCAGTTGCCCCACCAGCGCCCCACGCCATCGGTCCAATGCGCAAAGAGCTGCCGGTTGAAGGGATGCTGCGGAGCCTGCCCCTGCCAGAGATCCCAATCGACTCCTTCAGGAATTGGCTCGGCAGGCAGACCCTCAGCCGGATAGGGAATCGGACCCTTGAAATTGACACATTCGACCGCATGAATGGTGCCGATACCACCCTCGCGCACGAATTCGCACGCAAACCGATTCATCTCCATTGTCCGCTGCTGGGTACCCGTCTGCACGACCCGCCCGTACTTGCGTGCCGCCGTCACCAGTGCCCGGCCCTCACGGATATAGAGCGACAAAGGCTTTTCACAGTAGACATCTTTGCCGGCCTGGCAGGCCAGGATACTCGCCAGCACGTGATGATGGTCACAGGGGCAAACGATCACCGCATCCAGATCAGGCTGCTCCAGCATCCTGCGATAGTCTTGATAGATCTTCCAATCCATCTGATGTTCGCTGTTGGCGGCCGCGGTCTTGCGTGCGTCAGCATCGCAGATCGCCGCGACGCGACCCGAAGCGGGGACATTGAGGACCAGCTGATTGCCACGCACTCCCATCCCGACAATCCCCACCACAATCTGTTCGTTGGCTCCGGGCGCCGTCGCCGAACCAAGAACGTGCCGGGGAATAATCGTGGGAAATGCCATCGCAGTCGCCGCAGCCAAAGTACTGTTCTTCAGAAAACCGCGACGGGTCATGTTTGAAGTACAAGGCATAAGAAGAACTCCTTGCGCGAATGGCAGCTGAAAAGTGGTTTGTGGGCGGACATTCTCATCGTTCCAGTAGAACATTCTACTCGATGCCGTAGATTCCGGGCCAATCGGGAGCGAGCCGGCAGCGACCGTCGAGGGGCAATAAGAAAGGTGCCATGCCACAACTTGCGGCAAGAGGCGCAAACGAGCGAGACCCCGCCCTGCGGCGTTTGGAGCATCCATTTGTCACACTGCTGGCTTCGGTACGCGAAGGAATCCTGTCATTGCAGTCTCCTTGCTGATCTTGCCCAGGTTATCTCAAGAAGTGGCATGGCACCTGGGCTTCCGCCTGGGCTTCCGATCGATGCAATGACCGCCCCTTGATGCTGTTGGGTGTACTCGCACTAGCGAGGTACGTTGACCGTCCATCGTCGTCCCATTTCAATGGGCAGCATTCGCCCGCCGTATTGAATGGTCGCCATTACCTCACCTTCAAATATCGCCCAGATTGAGACCTCGCCGAGGCTAATCGAGCTATTGTTGCGAACGCGTTGCATGTCGATGCGAAGCCACCTCGCCGTGATCTCGGCTAATTCTACTCGCCAGGAGAGCCATCCGCGATCATGTCGCTTGTCGAATTGTCTTCCGCGACCGTATCCGGCTCGGTTACGTCCTTGAGCGATACCGGGAAATGTGGCTGGAACGGCGGCGATTGCCGCCACGCATTCGGCTCTTCGGCGGTATGCAAATCGAGGTTTGCGGGACCCCCAATGCGGTCGTCAAGCTTGTTGGGCTGAGACACCTCGACTCGCACGATTCGATACGGCCGGTGCAGGTCAAAGGTGACGGAGGACAGTTCATCAGCTTGCGCCCACGCAACGGTAGTGCCGAAGTAGCCATAGGCACAACCATCAACCAATTTCGTATGGTAAGGATCCTCATAGAACAACTCTCTTGGTGTGGGACTAAATGAATACGCCGCTCCACTGCGAAATCCAGCGGACAAGTGACGGTTATTGGTGATGCGTCGTCGCAGCGGGACGCGTGCTAGATGGCCTGTCTCGCATTGCTGCATCGGCAGCGCGTTGCACAAGGGGGCTCCACCGAATGACGAATGAAGTGAAAGCAGCGGCGTTTCATCTGGCGAGGCGCCACTCATGTGCACGACCAGATGGAGACCCATAGCGTCTTGATCGACTCGGTAGTCTAGATTCACCGCCGAAAGATCACCGGCTGGTTGAGCAATTGAGGACTCGAATGCGGTTCGCAGCGCAGCTTGATATTCTGGCTGACTTACCTCTTCATGTGGACCCAACATCCAATAGCGTTTCGTCGTTCGGATGGCCTGTTCAACGTGTTGTTGGAGTTGGTCAACGGAGTAGGAATAGGGTGGATAGAATCCTGGCACGTAAAACAGATTCGGACAACGTGACTCGAAGAACTCTGCGAGCGACTTCGATTGAACCGAACCATGGTAATACTCGACCCCAGACAGCCCAAGCGACGGTACTGCTCCGCCTAATCCGCGTAGAGTTCCCCGGGAAAACCAGTTGTCAAGCAAGGGCCAAATCCCCAAGATCAGATGCGGATTGATCGCGTGCCAACGACTCGCGAGCTCTCGGCCCTGTTCATATGCCTGTTCTTCGAGGAACAGGTAGTAATCGGGCAGCCAGCCGGATGATTTTAGGAACTCGTATCGGGATCCGGCAGGTACCTTGTCGGCCGACGCGTTAAGTGCGCGCGAATGAACGTACTGTTGGAACGTCGCGTCGGAGAACCCGGAGTTTTGCAGATACATGATGCCGCCTGCATAGTGTTCCGTATCGTAGAGAAGACCGTCGATTGGATGTTCAAGTGACAGCTTGGCAATCAACTCGCCGTGGCTTCCGGTGATGCCGCGCCAGAAAACAGGATCAAGCGGCGCCGCATCTCGATGCTGACCAGTTCTCAGATACCGCGAGGGACCCTCAGCAAACGCGGGTTGGTATCCTAGCCGCTGAAGGTGGGGCAGCATTTGCTCGAGTTCATAGTTCGCCAACCAGAACACGTGGATGCCAGCCGCTGCCGCACGACGTGTGTTTTCGATCATTCGCTTCAGGTGTACCTCTCTGGCTCTTACGACAAGCCGTCCTTCATTCCATTGAGCGGTTTCCAACGCCAAAAGGTCATGAAAACCGTGCTTCAAGAAGACTGCGTTGACTCGCGCGTTGATGAGGCGTTTGACCATCTCGTCGTCGACCTGCTTGTAACTGAGCCACGCGGCACGGATGCCGTCGGTTTCAAGCCAAGCGCAACCGTCAAGCGGCTCTATGGGCAGTGGTCGCGGACCGTCCTGGGCAATCGCCGTTGGGACCGTTGCACTAAGTAACCATGCGAATGCAAGCTCGGCTTTCATGGCTTCTCCCGTTGCTTTTTGTTCAATGCCGACAAGGAACACGTCTGGAACGCCCCCGAACCTCTGCATAATAGACGCATTCCATCCGCAGTGGTGGGCCGTGACCGCCTGTCCTTGTAGTCGCAGTCTGCGGGATTTGGCAGACACCAGGAAGAAACTACCACAACGTGGCGAGTTCGGCCACGACTTGCGCTACCGTCTACCGGCGCGCTGAAGAACTCACAGCCTCGCCCCACCGAAGAGAACATCAACCAGTCGATTCGTGTATAATACCGGGCACCCCGCGGGCGTTAGAATTCACTCAGACCCATGCCCGCCAACACCTTGCATCATCTCGATGATTATGAACACTCGCCATCTGGGAACAACCGGTATACAGGTGTCGGAGATTGGCCTTGGAGCCTGGCAAC
Organism: uncultured Planctomycetota bacterium; assembly: GCA_963700575.1. Lineage (GTDB taxonomy): Bacteria > Planctomycetota > Planctomycetia > Pirellulales > Pirellulaceae > JAJRVM01. The sequence continues at coordinate 635,458 of CAVOYC010000032.1, forward strand.
TCGGCGGCCCATTGGTATTGGATGGTGTTCAGGACGGACATCCAGTCGCAGATGACGACTCCGGTGCAACACTATGTTTGAGAAGGACACCGCGACTATGAAACCGACCGCCAAACTCTGGTGGACAGCCGTCGTGACACTGCTGCTGAGTGCCACTGTTTTGAACGCACAGCTTGTCTCGGAATTGCGGCGAGGCTTCCTCCAGCCACCCACGACGGCCAGGCCGTGGGTCTATTGGTTCTGGCTCAATGGGAACATCACGCGCGAAGGCATCACTGCGGACCTGGAAGCCATGCAGCGGGTCGGAATCGGCGGCGTGCTAATTATGGAGGTGGACCAGGGTGCGCCGGTCGGTCCTGTGCCGTTTATGAGTGAACAGTGGCGTGCGTTGTTCAAGCACGTTGTCGCGGAGGCGCGACGACTCGGTCTGGAAGTGAACATGAACAACGACGCGGGTTGGAATGGCAGTGGTGGGCCCTGGGTCCGCCCCTCTGAGTCGATGCAGGAAATCGTCTGGACCGAAACGGAACTGGTCGGCCCGCAGAAGTTTGATGGTGTGCTGCCACAACCCAAAGCGACGGCAGACTACTATCACGACATCGTCGTGCAGGCGTTTCCTGGCGTCGGAGGTGATCGCCTGCCAGGATTCGAAACCAAAGCGGCCTTCCCCAGGCATGGTCGTCGCCCATCCCCTGGCACCACTGCGACACCGCCACCCGCCATTACTCAAAACAGCCTTGTTGATCTGACCGATCACCTGGACCAGGAAGGTCGGCTGGTGTGGGATGTGCCGCCCGGGAAATGGACTGTCCTGCGTCTCGGCCATACCAGCACCGGCATGCAGAACGCACCGGCTCCGGCCAGCGGGCGCGGTCTGGAATGTGATAAGTTGAGCCGAGCAGGTATCGAGGCCAATTTCGCCGGCATGATGGCTCTGTTGGCCAACGACGTTGGGTCCGCTGACGGCACGGCGCTTGCAGCGACTCACATCGACAGCTGGGAGAACGATTCGCAGAACTGGACGGTCCACATGCGAGAAGACTTTCGGCGACTCCGCGGTTACGACATGACACCGTTTTTGCCGGCGATGACCGGCCGTGTCGTCGGCAGTGTGGAGATCACCGAGCGTTTTCTGTGGGACTTGCGCCGGACTGTTTCCGAGTTGGTCATCGAAAACTATGCCGGTCGGATGCACGAGTTGGCCGCCCAGCACGGCATGCGGTTCACGGTCGAGGCCTACGGCAGTCCCTGTGATGCACTTCCCTACGCCGGCCGGTCCGACGAGCCGATGGGCGAATTCTGGGTCGGCGGGGGTGCGCTGGAAACGTGCCGCGGGATGGCGTCCGCGGCGCACGTGTACGGCAAGCCGATTGTCGGTGCCGAAGCGTTCACGGCGGGCAGTGAAGAACGTTGGAAGCAGCATCCTGCCACGATTAAGTCTCTGGGCGATCAGGCGTTCTGTGAAGGTATCAATCGCTTCGTCTTCCACCGCTACGCGTTGCAGCCGTGGCCCGACTATCGGCCCGGCATGACGATGGGCCCGTGGGGCACACACTACGAGCGGACTCAGACATGGTGGGACTGGACACCACCCTGGCACCAGTACCTGGCACGCTGTCAGTTCATGCTTCGTCAGGGTCTCTTCGTGGCGGACATTTGTTATTTGCAGAGCGAAGCAGCACCGCAAGGATTCTCCCGGCACAAGCGGGAAGGCTATGACTGGGACGAATGCAGCGCGGAAGTGGTGCTGAAACGCATGAGAGTCCAGGACGGCCGCTTGATCCTGCCCGATGGCATGAGTTACCGATTGCTTGTGTTACCGCCAGGGCAGACCATGACACCATCCTTATTGCAGAAAGTCAGGGACCTTGTTGCAGCGGGAGCCACGATCGTGGGCGCGCCACCGGTCAACTCACCGAGCCTGACGGATTACCCGGTGTGCGACGACGAAGTGAAGAACATGGCAGCCGAATTGTGGGAAGACTGTGACGGCCACCGCATAATGGAACATCGCTTCGGTCAGGGCCGCGTGGTATGGGGCATGTCCCCGGAAACCGTATTGGCCCAAGAGGGAGTACCTCCGGATTTCAGGAGCCGCGTGCGGCTGGGCTGCATACACCGGGCAACCGATGTCGTAGATCTCTATTTCGTGGCTAATCCACAACCGCGCCGGGTCACGACCACTGCCATGTTTCGCGTGAGCGGCAAGGTGCCCGAACTATGGTGGCCCGACTCGGGCCGTATCGAACGTGCTACGGTGTGGGAAGAGAGGGATGGCCTCACGCACGTTGTATTGCCATTTGAACCAAGCGATTCCGTGTTCGTCGTATTTCGCGAAAAGACCGGAGCGAGCGATGCGATCGTCTCCTGCGAGTTGGACGGTCAGCAGGTATGCTCCGTCAACCCTGACTCATTGCTGAAGATCGAAGTGCTGAGGGCCACTTACGGACCTGCGGGCGATGCGACACGAACCCGCGACGTGCGCGACAAGGTGCAACACAAAGTAGATGATGGTGAACACAGTTTTCAGGTCTCTCAGTTGGCGTTGGGTGATGACCCTGCACGTGGTGTGGTCAAGACACTGGTTGTGGACTACCGTGTTGGCGACAAACGGTTTACCGCCGTCGGACAGGATCCGGAAACAATCTATCTGACCGGTGAGGCCGTGAATATCGTCGTCACCAAGGCCCGCTACGGCGTGCTGGATGATCCCCAGCGCACGCGCGACGTGCGCGCCCTCGTTCAACGCATCGCCGACGCCGGTGAAAGTCGTTTTCAAGTGGCACGACTCGCCGCCAACGACGATCCTGCTTTTCTCGTCGTCAAGACGCTGGAACTGGAATACACGCAGGCCGGAAAACAGTTCACCGTCAGAGCAACCGACCCCGAGACCGTTGACCTCATGCAACCCGAACCGGAAGCAGGCCGGCCAGCGGAAATCCGCTGCGGCGAGAACGACCGCGTCTTTCTCCACGCTCTCCGAGCAGGGCATTACCAGTTGACAACCTCCTCGGGTCGAATGCGACATATCGAAGTACCGCCTTTTCCGCCGCCGATCGACCTTGCTGGACCCTGGGAAGTACGTTTCGACCCACAGTGGGGCGGTCCCGAGCGCGTGACCTTCGAGACCCTCGAAGATTGGTCGTTGCGGCCGGAAGATGGCATCCGGTACTACTCAGGTGAGGCAGTGTATCGGAAGACATTTACGGTTGCGTCCAAAAACTTGACGCACAACCGTCAGATCCTCGAGCTTGGCAAAGTAGCCGTCATGGCCGAAGTCGAACTCAACGGGCACAATCTCGGCATCCTGTGGAAACCTCCTTTTCGCCTCGACGTTAGCGACGTCTTGAAATCCGGCGAGAATGAACTCGAGGTGCGCGTCGTCAATCTCTGGATCAATCGCTTGATCGGCGACGAGCAACTGGCCGACGACAGCGAGCGCAATCCCGACGGAACATTAAAGACTTGGCCGCCGTGGGTTAACGAGAACCTGCGCAGCCCCACCGGCCGTTACACGTTTACCAGCTGGCGGCTGTGGAAGAAAGACGAAGTGCTCCAGGAGTCGGGCCTGCTGGGTCCCGTACAAATCGTTCCCATGCGACGTTTCCAAATAGAGCGAGACTAACGCCATGAACAAGGTGATCTTCTGCACAGCGCCGCGTCGTTCCGCTATTTTGGCGGCAGTGACACTCACCGCATCGCTGGTATTGGTTCCATCACAGCTATATGGGCAGGCGAGGAAAGGCGACCCACAATCCTCCGATCCGCAGGTTGCCGCTGCGGAGATGTCGGAATTGTCAGCAGACTTCGCCGATCCGCCTGCACGATGGAAGTCTCGACCCTTGTGGTTCTGGAATGGCCCGCTCGAGAAGGCCGCGACAACCGAGATCATGGAGAAATCGGTCGCGAGTGGTTACCACGGATTTGGCATTCTCCCCACCAAGGACATGGGGGTGACATTTATGAGTCCGGAGTACCTGAGCCACTACAAACACGCGGTCGACACTGCTTCACGTCTCGGTTTGAAAATGTGCCTGTACGACGAATTCTGGTTCCCTAGTGGCAGCGCCGGTGGATTACTCAAAGAACACTATCCGGAAGCATTGAGCAAACGCTTGGACAAAGTGGAAACCAGTGTCGAAGGACCGACTCCGGTCACGCTGGAGGTGCCCGCAGGTGAGCTCATGGCGGCAGTGGCCATGCATGCTGTCACGAAGCAGCGAGTCGATCTGGCTGCGCAGATTCGCGACCAACGCCTCTCCTGGCAAGCACCGGCTGGACCGTGGCAAGTGATGCTCTTCGTGTGTGTGCCGGATGGAGCGCGTGACCTGGTGGATTACCTTGATCCCGATGCCGTACAGAAATTCGTCGAGCTCACGTATGACAAGTACTACGAGACGTTCCCCGAACATTTCGGCAAGACGATCGACAGCGCGTTTTACGACGAACCTACCTTTCACTGGGTCCAAGGAGGTCGGGCCTGGACGCCGAAATTCAATCGACATTTCACAAAGAAATATGGCCATAGTCCGGCACTCTACTATCCCGCGCTCTGGTACGATATTGGACCTGACACGTCCGCTGCGCGAAACCAGATGTTCGGACTGCGCGCGGAGCTGTTCGCCAACGGATTCGTGAAGACGCTTGCTGACTGGTGCCGGGCTCACGGTATCGAGTTAACCGGCCATGTGGACCAGGAGGAGATTGTGAACCCGGTTGGCCTTTGCGGCGACCTGATTAAGTCTTTCGAGCACCAGCCCATTCCGGGACTGGACCAGATCTTCGCCTATGATCGCGGTTCGAAGATGTACAAAGTGGTCAGCTCGGCGGCTGTCAATTACGGTCGCCCGCTGGTCATGACCGAGTGCTACGGGGGCATGGATCTGCCGCTGCCCAATCTCTACCGCGAGGCCATGGACCAATTCGTCAAGGGCGTCAACTTGATGGTGCCACACGCGGTATGGTACCGCACGAATCCGATCACCTTTCCACCCGAGCTTTCGTATCGCACCGAGCCGTACGCTGCTGAGTTACCGTCCTACAACCAGTACATCGGGCGATTGCAGCGGGTGCTCCAACACGGGCGGCCTGTGGTGGACATCGCCGTGCTCTATCCGATTCACGGCCTGCAGTCGGCCTACTATTTTGGCCCTGGTCAGCCATACACCGGGGGTGTGGTTCCCGCCTGGGCAGACTACATGGACGTGGGTGAGCGTCTGTCGCTCGAGCTGCGCCATGATTTCACGTACTTGCATCCGGAAACACTCGACGCTCGATGCTACGTGTCCAAAGGGCTGATCAGTTTGCAACAACCGAACTGCCCCCAGCAATACCGGCTCTTGATTCTGCCGGGCATGCAGGCGATTTCCGCAGCGAACCTGGCCAAACTGGAAGACTTCTACCATCAAGGAGGCATGGTCATCGCCACCACGCGACTGCCCGATCGATCGGCGGAGCCGGGCAAGAGTGATGAGGTGCGTGCCATAATCGGTCGCATCTTTGGCGACCAGGCTGCCAATTCTCTTTCCACGAGGACGCCACTCACTCGCTTCACGGCTTCGAGTCAATGGAAGGCAGGTGGATATGACGCGGCATTGGCTTTCGATGACGATCCGCAGACACGTTGGAACGCTCAGGATCAGCAGCATGCGGACCAATGGCTGGAGGTCGATTTTGGCGTACCGCGAACATTCGAAAAAGTGACGCTCAATGAAGTATTCGATCGCGTTACGTCGCATCGTGTGGAATACTGGGATGGACAGCGATGGTGCGTGTGTGCTTCCGCCGCGGAGATTGGCGCCCACCGGATACACTCCTTCGAGCCGATTACGGCCTCGCGCGTGCGTCTGTTCATACCCGACGTCAAGAGTGATACGCCCAGCATTGCCGAATTCGCCGTCCTGGATTCCAGCGGTGTCAATCTCGCCGGGACCAACTCACAAACGGTTCGCACTTTTCGCACTTTTGTTAATCGCAACTCGAACGGCGGTGTGGCGTGGTTTATCGAGAATCCCACAACCGCCGCGCTGCAACAAACCGTGAACGAAGCGATGCCGAACCCCGACGTCAAGTGGAACAAGCCGCCCACAGTTCAGGGGGGCCATCTTTGTTATCTACACAAGGTGATCGACGGCCACGACTTCTGGTTCTTTACTAACTCCTCGGACACCCCCGTGGATACTTCTGTCTGTTTGCGCGGTGTTCATGTGCTCGAACGATGGGACCCGCACACTGGACAGATCGAGACCCAAAGGATGACGACGTCCGACAAGAGTACTTGTGTACAACTTCGTCTCGCACCGGTAACGTCTGTTTTCCTGGTGAATCGGACGGGAGACGCACGGCGCTGAACGCCGGTCCGAAGTGAAGGGGAGTGAAATGAACATCACACAACGAGAATTGGTCGGCGATCTCGAACAAGCTCTGATGGAATTGCCCTTGTTCGATGTACACACGCACCTTTGCGGAGGACGACTCGGCGCCCGCGGCCTGCATGACATTCTGCTTTACCACATGGTCGTCAGCGACCTCTATGCGGCTGGCTGTCCCCACGGCGCTCGGCTGACCCAGTATCCCGGCTGGCCTGAACCGGCTGAAGCCCACCAGCGGATTGAAGAGGCCGTGCCATACCTCAGTCACATCCACAATACGAGCTGCGCGTGGATGATGCGGATGGTGCTGAGCGACTTGTACGGGTGGGACCAGCCGATTACGCCCGACAATTGGCGGCAACTCGACTCGATCATCCGAGAGCGCGCCGACGATCGCGCGTGGCATCATTCGATATGGGATCGTCTGAACATCCGGCGCACGTGTGCCGAACACGCCCGGCGCAGTACCGGCGACGACGACGCGCAGCCTGCAATACTCGCTTGAATGGGCGTTTTTCACGCGCTGTCAATGGGGCGAGTTCGACACTGCCTTGTACGAATTGGAGCACTGCTGGGGACGACCGCCCGGATCTCCCTCGCCCATCGGCGGACCACGGCCGGAGAGCGAGCGCGTGATCTGCAGCCTGAGTGACGTTCATGCGGCGCTGAAGCATTACGTTGATACGACACCTTACTCGCAGCTCATCAGCACCGCCACCAGTTTCTCCACGGCACTGGACTACCGGCTGGTCGGCGACGCCGAAATGGAGGCGGCCATAGAACGTCGCAGGCAGGCGGGTCCGATCGAACGTGACACCTACGCGTCGTATATCAACGAAGTGTACTTGACCGCTTTGGAGAACCGACCAGACCATGAAAAGATCGTGTTCCAGTTCAGCGTGGGAGCCGAGCCAATGCCGTTCGAAACGGCCAGTATCCTTCACCAGCGGACGATACACCAGTTGGCAGAGATGATTGCCCGTCATCCACGGCTCCACTTTCAATGTTTCCTGGCATCGCGCCACGCCAACCAGGCGTTCTGCACGCTGGCTCGTGAGTTGCCCAACTTGAGCCTGGCCGGCTATTGGTGGCACAACTTCTTTCCCGACACGATCCGGCAGGTAATTGCCGAGCGACTGGATATGGTACCGGTAAACAAGCAAGTAGGATTCTTTTCCGACGCGTATTGTGTCGAGTGGGTGTACGGAAAAGCTCGTATGGTGCAGAAACAGCTGGCACGCGTCCTCTCAGAGAAGATCCAACAAGGCCAGTACACGCGCGACGACGCCCTGCGGATTGCCCATGGCGTTCTCGTGGAATCGCCCCAAACCCTGCTGGGGATGATCCCTTGCCCCACGTGACCGTACCTCGAAGTGCCTGGAAACTTCCACAGCCTGAACGTGAGATAACGCCACCGCGGATGTTTTCCGCTTACGCGTAGATTTTAACCACGGCTCGAAACAGACTTCCCGTATCCTATTCTTAAGGGAGTTCGAGATGGCGCGTCCTATCACTTTGTGCACCGGCCAATGGGCCGACCTACCTTTGGCAACATTGGCCCCGATGGCCAAGTCCTTCGACTTTGACGGCTTGGAACTGGCCTGTTACGGGGACCACTTCGAGGTGGACCGAGCGATGTCAGAGCCCGAGTATTGTCGCGACCTGCGTAACGTCCTCGAACAGCACAATCTGCAAGTATTTTCCATCAGCAACCATCTGGTGGGCCAGGCGATACTCGACCTGGTGGACGCCCGTCACAAATCGATCTTGCCATCATACGTGTGGGGTGACGGACTCGCGGCGGGAGTAAACGCCCGGGCCGCGGAAGCCATGAAGGATACTGCTCGAGCCGCTCAGAAATTTGGAGTCAGTATTGTCAACGGCTTCACCGGTTCGAGCATCTGGCATCTGCTCTATTGCTTTCCTCCCGTTCCAACCGCGATGATCGACGCCGGGTTCGCCCTTCTGGCCGAGCGGTTTCATCCGATCCTGGATGTATTTAACGAGTGTGGGGTGAAATTCGCGTTGGAAGTCCATCCGACCGAAATCGCGTTTGATCTGCACACGGCACAACGGGCGGTGGAAGTTTTGGATTATCGTCCCGAATTCGGCTTCAATTTCGATCCCAGCCATCTGATGTGGCAGGGTGTCGATCCGGCGCGCTTCATCCGCAAGTTTCCCGACCGGATCTTTCATGTGCATATGAAAGATGCCATTGTCACTTTGGACGGAGAAAGCGGGATCTTGGCCAGTCACCTGAATTTTGGCGATCCGCACCGTGGCTGGGATTTTCGTTCGCTGGGGCGTGGAGGAGTCAACTTCGAAGAAATTATCCGTGCTCTGAACGACATCGATTATACGGGCCCCTTGTCGGTCGAATGGGAAGACAGCGGCATGGACCGCGAGTACGGCGCACGAGATGCCTGCCAGTTTGTCAGGAGACTTGATTTTGCACCGAGTCGCCGCGCTTTTGACGCGGCTTTTGAGCGCGCCGATTCGTGAGCCGCCATGCTGTAATAAACTCAAACTGCAAATCACGCGGTCCACGTAACCGGTAAAGCCGCATGTTGTGGCTCGTTTCCCGTCGGAAAGGGCTCGGAATTCACAATCGGTGTGGACTGGCAAAACGACAGGCTTTTCCGGTGTCCGATCCGCAGGCAGGGGTGAGAACATTTGCACTTTGAGTAAATTGCAGTGAGCCGGCGATTCACCGCGCATTCGATCGAGGAGAGTCAATGTGAACCGCCAATTCCGCTGGATCAATGACTATCTGGCCGAGACCGCGCGGCTGCTCGATCAACTCGATCGAGCCGCTATCGATCAGGCTGCCGAGTTGCTGCTGGCCTGTTATCAACGGCGAGGCCGCGTCTGGACACTGGGCAACGGTGGCTCGGCATCCACGGCGGCAACATTTCGCCTGCGATCTGGCCAAGTTCGTCATTCCGCCGAGAGCGCGCCCTTTCGATACGCGCTGTCTGACCGACAACATGTCGCTCTACACGGCCTGGGCAAACGACGATGACCGCCAAGACGTCTTCGTCAACCAGATGCGGGGTCTGCTACAGCCCATTGACCTCGCCATATTGATTTCGGTACATGGTGGCAAGGGGTTTTCCAACGACCTGATTCACGGCAACATCCGAGAACTCAACCATTTTGCCGACTCCGATGATCTGCGCCAGACGCTCCACCGGATTACGTCCTGGGGTGCGGGTGCGGTGGTGATCCACATGGGAGCAGACGGTGCCGGCTACTATTGCCACGGCCAATTGATTGTAGAGCCCGCCATTCCCGTTCGGCAGTTCCAGAATACGACCGGGTGTGGCGACCTGCTAAGCGTGTGCATGATGCTCCTGCACGGCCAAGACGAGATTCCCGTGCCGGATCGGCTTCGGCTGGCAAATTCCATCGTATCGGAGTTCATCGAAGGAAAGCGGCGTGTGATTCCGGAGCTCGTGTAGCCGATAGCAGGAGAGCACCTTGTCGGGTGTATCGAGCACACGGAACGCAGAGTGACATCGAGTTACTTGTGTGGCATTTTGTCATACGACGGAGCAAACAACCGAGACGCATGCAACAGCCAAGGCAAGAAAACAGCTGGCTCGTTTACGAGCCATCAACGCGCAGCGGTATTGGCCCCGTGCATTTATGCCGGAGCGGAAGCGACCACCAACGCCGCCCTTGCTGAGGCTCGTTTACGAGCCTTCTCGCTACTCTGGCTTGAGCCTCTCGACGAGGACCGTTCGCGCTGGATGATGACTTCCCACTGACTGGGTACAATTCTGCGGCAAGATGCTGACGTGGATGGCAAATCCACAGGAAACCTGTTCGGGTGATGACCTGCAAAACATGTGTCGCACAATTGCGCTGCGTAAACTAGGATATTAGAGTGTTCGACTCCATCTCTGCAAAACAGGATCATCCTATGAACGGGCCCGCGCTAAGCGCGCCTACAAGAACACTGCTCTCTTACCACCAATCTTCGGTCGTCTTCGTCCTGCTAATACTGGTGCATGCTCAGAGCCAGGCGGACACGTCGTTGCTGCCCGCCGCCAGATTGAAGGCCGCGCCGGTCGTGGCACTCAAGGCGGAGCCTCTTGACCTGCGGCAGGTCGGCTTGCTGGACGGTCCCTTCAAAGTGGCCATGGAGCGCGATGGCGAGTACATGCGCAGTCTCGACGCGGATCGCCTGCTACGTGCTTTTCGCCGGAATGCGGGATTGCCTTCCTCCGCGGAACCGCTTGGCGGTTGGGAAGAGCCGACATGCGAGGTGTGCGGACATTTTGTCGGCCACTATTTGTCCGGTTGTGCGTTGATGTTCGCGGCGACCGGCGACGATCGATTTCGACCCAAGACGGGTACGCCATGAATTGGCTGCGGAATCTCTACCGGACGACAAAGTGGACCGGTCGCATCTTGATGGATCGTGCCTGGCGGCCTGGTCTGGCCCGCGGAGCTGCGAATGAAAAAGGGATCCTCAATTCTGACGGCACCAGAGTCTATTACATGGTTCAGGGCGCGGGTGAGCCGGTCGTATTGATTCACGGATATGGCGTCACCGCCAGTATCAACTGGAAGCTCCCTGGGATACTTCCCGCGTTAGCCCGAAACTACCGTGTTGTCGCTCTGGATGTGCGCGGGCATGGTCGCAGCGACAAGCCTCACGATCCAGCAGAATACGGCGTCAATATGGCCGACGACGTACTGCGGATGCTTGATCACCTGAACATCGAAACAGCCCACGTGATCGGGTATTCGATGGGCGGGTTTATCTTGCTCAAACTGGCGGTCGAACATCCGGAGCGGATTCGCAGCGCAGTGCTTGGTGGCAGTGGCGGTATCCGAGAGAGCTGGCCCCTGTGGGCGTGGAGTGAAGAATTGGCAAGTCTGCTCGATCAGGGATTGTCCTACCCGCAGGCGAATATCGCCGCGGCCCAAACGGCTCTGCACCGGCCGCTCACCGGCGTGGAAAGAACGCTGATCCGATCGCTACCCGACCAGAACGATCCACTGGCCATGTCCGCCGTGATCAAGAGCTGGCGACAACTGGCCGTGACCGACGACCAACTCCACTCCAACCGCATTCCCACGTTGCTTTGTTATGGTACCCAGGAGTTCCCCGGCGTGGTCAACTACATCCGGCAATTGGGCACCATTCTGCCTCAGGCAAAAGTGCACGAAATACCGGGGACGAACCACTTCGATACGGTCCTCTGCCCGGAATTTCTTCAGACACTCGAAGAGTTCCTGTGGCTACAAACCAGTCCCGTCAAAGGTTAGCCTGGTGGCCAGTATTTTGGGGCGACCACGATGGCGATTCAGATGCCGTATTTTGGAAAGACCTTAACCGCATGCGGCAGCGTGCGCGTTGTGATATTCGGCTAACACGAGCTTCCGTGGGAAATTAGTGGCTTGGCTCGGGAGAGTCTGGCTACGAGAAGCGCACCATCAGAACGTGCGCGGCAGTACTATGACTGGTCGCCAGAGATGTTGTCCCAGGTCAGCCCGATTTTGTGAGCCGCGTAACACGCTTCGCGGAGATAGTCGCCGTAAACCATCATCCAGTGCGAGTCGCGAGCCTCGGGAATCAACCGCTTCCAGTCGCCCAAGATCTCCACGTCTTGCTGACTGCGGCAGATGGCGAAATTCGGGTTATCCCGTACGACACCCCTGATGCCTACCCAACGGCCGCTGGCATACTCCGGGCTGATCGCACAGACTTGTTGCCCGATCGGCATCTCAATCTTGGGCGCTGCCCCAAAATCCGATTCGTAGTGCGTCATGATGCGCACGGCTCGTAATGCTCTCCGTCCATGCGACGTGGTGCCGTGCAGTGAGCACAGGTGACCATCGCTTTGTGTGGAAACGTCGAGTTGTGCATAAACACGGGTTTTCCCGAAATGTAGTGCAGCAGGATTCCTACTGGGACGACCACGAAGTCGGATTCACACAAGGCAATATAGCCCTCGTCGTTCAACCAGCTGAGCGGCATGCAAGCAGTCGTGTCGGACATCGTAATGATGGTCCCCATGCAGGCATTGATTGTCAGCGCCGGAGCCTCGTACTGCTTCAACCATTGCTTGAAGACCAGATAGAGCGCAAAAGCCCTGTGGATGAACTCGCGCTTTGTCTCCAGTTGAGTGTTGGGCATTGCCAGGTAGCGGTCAGTCAACACAGCACACCATTTCTGCAGATTCGCGTCGGATGCCACAGATTGGAGGCGCACTGCCAGATCCTCGTAGGCCACATCTTGGATCTCCAGCTGGTATCGCTGACGCGCAACTTCGGGCGCTGTGGGATCATATTTCCCCTGCGGGCCACCGAGCGCAAGAACGCGTTGCCCCACGAAGTTCTTCAGACCATGGAGGGATCGTAGACGCCACAGCACATCGTCGTAATCGTCAACGACCACATCGTCGAGCGTGACCGGGCCATGATCATCGGTGCTGTTTTTCTGCCACAGTTCCGGCGCCGGGATCGGGAAGAACCGTATGCCCAGGCACTCGTAGCCGTAGTAGGTGGGGCCGGACTTGTGACGCACGAAAACAATGGTGTCCCGTTTTGGGTCGGCGGCGCAACATGGATGGAACAAGCTGGCATTAGAGGCCGCGTACAATAACACAACATCAAACGCGCCTGACTGGACGTTCGCCGCTTGTTGGGAACTGGTCACTTTGATCGGCGGCAGTATCTCCAACGGAAAATCCGCCCTCTGAGAAAGCGCCCGCAGCTCTCCCGCAATGCGTTCCATTTCCTCGGCCGCGGCCGGCTCGTTGACGATCTCGCTCCAGCTGCGCCAGGAAGTCTTTTCGCGCGGTGATTGGATCGCGTGCGCCAACACAGGCTGCACCCGCAGCGGACGCCCCGTGACGACCGGCGCCTGCTCGGGGTCCCACGGTTCAACCCTGGCCGAGTCGTCCGCCGTGGCCCAAGCGAGCCCCATTAGACTGCCTGCCAACCCCGCGGAACTGATCGCATGAAATTGCCGACGGTTCATACAGTGCTCACACATGCTCGGCTCCTTTCAGTTGGGAAACTCGGACGCCGCCAGCGTCAAACTCACATTCCGCACGGCAGCGCTACCTCGCTTGCGCACGTTACCGCAACAAAGGGGAGCGTCCCCTTTAATGCGGTCGTTTGCCTCTCGGCGCTACTTCGAAGAAAATCAATTCCGACACCTCGTCGCCAGGCAAAACCACTGGTAATCCCTGGTGCATCAGTTCCGAAGCCGGTTTGATGCACGGCGGATGAGTTCCGTCCTCAAAACTCAGGCTGTACGTCCGCTGTGGGTCCAGCCCTCTCAAACGAATCGCATCGGTGGCGCCTCCGCGGGCAGGTTGGAAAACGAAAACCACTCCTTTTCCGGCGACCGGGTCGTAATACTCCAAGCCATCCCGATTTGAACCGTCGGGGCGCGGAAAGACGTGGTAGAGATCGGCATTTCGCACCAGCGGCCGGATCCTGGTTTTGTATGTCTCGACGCAGGCTTTCAGGGCATCCTTCTCCTGCTGCGTCCAGGGCTCTGTGCCATTGCCGCCGTTGGGTGCGTCGAGAAACCACTCCGGGGCGCCCATCGAAATCGAGCGGAATGCATATCGGATTCCGACGACTCCGCCAGGGCGATAACGACCATCGACACTGCCCAGGTGGCCTTCGATCTGCATCGGATGCAGCGCATGGGAGCTATCGTAAAAGGCTTGCCTTACGTGCAGCGCCGAGTAGGTGTCGGAATTGAAGATTTTGACGGCCCGCCGCATCGCCCCGTAATCCTTGATGCGCCCACCACCGCTACAGTTCTCCCATTGAAATCCGGGGATCTGCTCGGACAGCGCGTCGACCATCGCGTAGAAACCGGCTGTCGCGGCGTGAGAGTTGCCAAGAACATTGCCGCGGGTGCTGTCGCTGCGCCACATGTCGGCGTGATATTCCCGAAACAGCCGGGTCACACGATCGGCCCGTTTCTGGCGTCCCGCGGGGCTGGCCATGTCACAATCATCCGTCCAGTAGAGACCAAATCGTAGTCCTTTCTCATGAGCATAGTCGGCAGCTTTTCGCATCCCGGAGGGCCAGTCAGCCTGATCCGAGTCGGGCTCGCTCCCCTGCCACCAGCCGACATCAATCATGACTTCCTCGAAACCCAACGGTGCGATGTCGTCGATCAGCGGGTAGTACCGTGTTTCAACCGGATCCCAGCTGCCGGGCGCTTTGCCCGTGGCGCCAAAAGCGTTCCACTGAACCTTCGGATAGCCGGTGTTCTGGCGCAAAACGTCTGGCATACAGTTCTGAATCAGCCAGCGTCGCAAGCTGTTTCCGGCGTCGTCAATATCGCCATGGTAGGCGCCCACGAAGCCGGGCCGCACTGCAATCGTCTCGCCAGGGTCAAGCTCGGCGCGGAGGTCTCCAATGTTGCCTGCGCGAAAACGGATGGAGGGGGACGCGCCGCCGGTCAACAGCACTGATTCGATCCGGCAGTAGCTCCATTCCAATCCCAGGTAAACTCCATGCCGTTGGCTCGCATCCAACACGACGTACGGTATGAATTCGCCGGTCGGTACCGTGCGTACCGTGTACCGGCGTCCGACCTGGTCGGCCTTGAGCTGTTGACGGTAGACCCCCACCGCGTCGGGTGTGCCACCGTCGCTGTGAAAGCTCCACAGCACCGTCCCGCCCGCCAGGTCCAGGTCGAAGGTCGGTTGCTCCGAAATCGTCACCGCCGCGGAAGAGCGATTCGTGATCTGCATGCTGTGACGGATCGGACCGCGTCCCAGGTGCGCGTGCCACTGGGATGCGACTTCCAGCGTTGGGTCGTCGCTGGCAAACCGCAGCGTCAGCGTTCGTCCGTCGTTGTCATCCACGGTCGAGTTGACAAATCGCCACCGCAGCGGCTTGCTTCGGCCCGCGATATCAACTTGGGACCAGAGGCCGAACGCCACCGGGTTGCTTATCCAATTCCAATCAACCGCCGGACAGGACAGTTCGCGGACCACCATCTCACCAGCATCAGTCACACCAATTGTCAGCCGCGTGTCGTCGGTAGCGAGTGTCCAGCTCTCTACCAGCTCATCAGCAGTCGGACGACTCGCCGCCCCGACATAACGCGCAAGTGTTTCCCGCGCGTCCGAGAGATCGATACCGGCGTGAGGGAAGACGGTCTGAGCTTTATTCCAGATGCGAAACTCGTCGACGAGACCGCGAAAACACCGCGGCTGCGCTTCGTAACCATTCCCCACGGCCACCGGCATCGGTGATGGACGAACCGGAGCGAGATCCTGCCGCGCGGCAACCTGGATACCATTCAAGTAGAGCCGTAGTTCGTCTTTGCCCTTCACCAAAGCGATGTGCTGCCAGCGGCCTGCCAACAGCGGTACCGCCTCGGTCGTCACCCATTTACCGTCACCGGCACCGTAAGCGGCCAGGAACTCATTGGTGTTGGAACCGTCTTGCTGCAGCACAAACCCTAGACCCGCACTGGCGTGGTTCCCACAAATGTCGGCGTGCGGACTCTGCTGCGCGACCGGATTTACCCAGCATTCCACGGTGAACTCGTCGCCCAAACCTGTCTGCATGAAGCCCGAGTCAACCCAGCTGTGACCGTCAAATGAAGCACATTTACCGCGTCTTCCCTCGACAAATGTAACGGACCCACGAGCCGTGCCCACGCACCGCGAAGACGACGTGTCGGTGAGATTTCCTTCGAACAAGAGCTCCAGCGCGAGCTTCGAGCGATCGACGTCTGGCGGAGAGTCGGTTACCCGCGCTGTCGCAGCGGTGGCGGCTGGCGCACTGCCTGTGATTTGATCTTGTTGTGCGCAACCATCTGGTGCCGCCATGCTGGCTACGATTGCATTCACGATGCTGGCGAAATAAAGCCTCCGCCAAAGCCCACGAGTTCCTCTTCCTGATTTTGCTAAGAAAGTGTCGACTGGTTGCATCGCGTGTTCCCCTTCGATGTCCAGTCTACACTCCGGCGGATACGGCCGAAACACCGCCGCTGGCGACTTGTGGCAAACGCTGTCGAAAACGCACGTGTCGCCGGCGTGTCCGTTCCACCAGCGGGCGCCAGACGGAGGCCGTCATGCTGTGGCGAATCAGCAGATGCCAAAAACGATTGGACCGCTTGTAGAGATAGGACATGGCCAGATAGGGCACGACGGCCCGTACGTCACGGGGTCGCCGCAGCCAGATCGAGCGGTGTGAAAACAGCCGCTGATAACACCAGGTGTATCCGTCGGCCAGCTGTTCCTCTGTCATGTGACGCGGCTTGAATACCACGTGAGCAGTGTCATACAGGCTCCAATCCTGGTGCAGGATTCGGCCCTCCGACTGCATCCTGGCGAACAGTGGTGTGCCAGGATACGGAGTCAGGATGTGGAACGTCGCACACTCTAACCGGTTCTGCTCGATCCAATCCACGGTGGAAGCAAACGCGTCGGCCCGATCGTGGTCGAAACCCAGGACAAAACTGCCGTTCACCTGGATGCCATTGTCATGCAGGATCGCGACTCGCCGAGCATAGTCCTGCGCCGCAGGACCCTTCTTCCGGGCGTCCACCAGGTTACTGTCTTGCAGCGATTCAAATCCGACAAACACCCCCGTGCAACCCGCCAGCGCCATTTGTCGCACCAGCAGCGGGTCGTCCGTCACATCAATGGAAACCGCCGCACTCCAGATCTTCTCGAGCGGTTGTAGCGCGGCACAGAGCTCGCGCAAGTACTCCCGGCGAGAACCCAGATTGTTGTCGATGAAGACCGCGTAAGGCTGATCGTCCCGTTCAATCTCCGCCACAATTTGACCGACATCTCGCGTGAGGTACGGCATGTGTAAGTCACGCGTCGAAAGATAACAGAAACCGCACCGATTGTGGCAACCCCGCGTGGCAATCAGGCTGGTCGTTGTCAGGAAACTGCGTCGCGGCAGCAGGTCGCGGCGCGCAGGTGGATCGTCGCGGTACGGTTTTCGATAGTCTCCGTGATAGACTTTCTTCAGTTCCCCGCGCTCGGCATCTTCCAGGATTTGCCCCCATAACTGGACACCCTCGCCGACGGCGATCGCATCAGCATGCGGCGCAACCTCCTCCGGACATGATGTAACGTGCAATCCGCCCAGGACTACCTTGGCGCCGCGCCGGCGATACCAGCGAGCCAGCTGGTAGGCACGATCGGCAAACGTCAAGTGCACGGTAATCCCCACAACTTGAGGAAATGGATCATAGGGTGGCGGACCAAGCAGCAGGTTTTCGTCCCAGTAGCGTACCTGCCAGTTCGCGGGCGTGCTGGCCGCAATGCTGGTTAGCGCTAAACTGGGCGTCAACACGTGCTTGCCAAAACTAGCATGTGGATCTTTGGGATAGAACGGATTAATCAGCAATGCCGAACGACGTGTGGGAGGAGCCGGGCAGAGCCCTTCGTCCAACGGCGGCGCAATGCGCAGGGCCTGGGGAATCCACATCCTCATAACACTCTCTCATAAACTTTGCGTGGCAGAGTTAATGGACAAAAAAACCCGATTGGCTACGGAGCGGACCAACCCGCGCGGTATCGCGGCGCTGGGCGAACCGGGGTTTCGGCGCTCTGGGCCGCGTCGGCAAGCACACGCTCCAATTCGCGGAGATATTCGACGAACGCTGCGCGTCCCGCACGTGTGACCAGACAGCGCGTACGAGAGCTTCGCCCTCGTCCTTCCTTTTCAATGTTCAAGAATCCGGCTTCCTGCAGCACCGCGAGATGACGGTTCAAATTTCCGTCAGACAAGGCACAGAGCACTCGCAAATCAGAAAACGACAGGCCCGAAGGCTGCGTCGTGAGAGAAGTCATGATGCTCAATCTTGCTTTCTCATGAAAAACACGATCGAGTCCTGCATAGGCGAAACGACCCTCGCGTGAATGACGCGAGGATTCGGGATCGTTACGTGCATTCATCGGCTATTTCCCGTTGACGATAAAGAACGAACGCCGTGATCCATTGGCCGACGGCAAATGTGACCACCATCGTCCAAGGCCTGAGTGCCTCATCACCCTGGCCCCAGCGCAAACAGACGAGTCCTGCAAGCAGGTAGTAGGCAGCCACGGCAATACCGCCGGTCGGAAGATAGACGCATGAGGCAAAAATCCCCAGACTGAAAACGACGGACCACAGAGCGGGCAACAGCGCCGCGTGCTCGGGGCAGAACAAGGAAACTGCCCAAGTCATCAACGCACCTACCATCATGCACGGCACGAACTGGCGGACCGTGCGAACAGTCTGTCGGCGAACATGTTCGGAATCGGTCCGCAGCCAACGCACCAACACTTCCGTGCCAGTGATCCCCACGCTTAACGCCGCCACACTGATCCACAAGGAAAGATACCGCGGCAAATCGTCCAGTGGATTCCTAATCCAATAAGATTGACTGATGGCCGCTCCCAGCGCCAGCACACCACTGGCCGCAATGGTCGCCGAGCGGTAACAGCATACGTGCTGCGCCCGCTCTACCTGCATCTGGAGCATCCGCACCTGGCTCAATGCTTCTTCAATACGCATGAAGCGACTCCTCAAACGACAAGCTTTGCAATGCAAAGTTTACTCGCTGGCACCCTGTCCGTCAAGCGAGAACGCGTTTGAAAGCCCGTTAACGTTGGCCGGTCCGGCTGACCCGGATGATTCACTCGGGGTGATCAAGCTCACGCAAAATGCTGATGGGCCTTCACGAGTCGATGAAATCCGTAATCGCAGTCTCTGTCGGCGTGAGGGGAGACAACCAGCGCGCGAAGACGTACCGGAGACGCGGCTTGCTCGATCCACCCGAGGAGTCTGGCAAATCTTCGGGCTTAGTCGGAAAGCAGCGTGGCGCTGCGGTTTCCCAGCGTTGGGGCCCTCTCGGCGGTTGTCTCATGGTATGATCACGAGCGTGCAAATCGGGGCTGCGAAGTGGGCAACTGCGATGAACAGGACAAGTCTGTCACGACCGGTCGGCAGCTGATGGAGACCGGCGTGAGCATTGCCATTGCGGTGCGACCCGGCGCGACGGTGGTGATCTACGAAAGTGTTCAGGAAGAGACACCGTGAGTCATCATCACGTATATGGCCCTCCTTTAAATGGACAGCGCCGCTTTCACTTGTATGATCATCTCAAGGCCTTATTAGCATGGGCTTTATCGCCACCGGGCTTGTCCCGGTGGTAGAGCGTTTGACAACTACGTTGATCTCGCCCACCCACGAGTTTCCTTCCTGCCGGCCATCGCCGCCTCCGGCGGCGACGGCCGGCAGGAAAGTTCGTTTTCGGCTGCCAAAGTAGTCAGCAAACGTGGAACCACCGGGACGAGCCCGGTGGCGAAAGTCTGTTATGTGGACAAGCGTTTCGCACAACCATCGCGGCAAAATGGCGCTGTACAATTAATTGGACCGCGGTAGTTTGAGCATTGTGAGGACCGTGAATCTGTGACTCAACCTCAGTCATCGCTACCGGGCACGCGTCCGAAAACTGAAAAGCGTTTCGACATCACTGACTTTCTCCATGCCAGATGAAAGGCACACACATGAAACTGTTTCTCGCAACCGCCCTGGCGTTCGTCGTGTTGGTTCAAGCGGCGCTGGTCACCGAGGCGGCGGACATCGTACACTGGCCGGCTCCGGCCGAGGAAATGTTGTCCGAGTACTACACGGTCACAGTCAACGGGCAGCCGGTGTCCGCCTATGCCTGCCGCGTATCGGCTGTTCCCTTAAACCAGGTGTGGCCCGGTTATCAACGGCCGGTGGAACAGACTGAGCTGGCAGGATTCGCGTACTGGGACATGGATGAGCCCGTGAAGATCGTAGTGCAATCAGAGCGCCGCGTGAAATCGGTGGTCGTGCGTCCGATATCGCTGGGAATCGAGCCTGAAACGAAGGACAGCATGATCTCCTTCACCTTGGATCGACCGGTGCCGCTGGTCGTTGAGGTGAATGGTTCGCATCATGCCCTGCATCTGTTTGCCAGCCCACCCGAAAAGGATGTGCCGGCCGCTGATGCCCCCGCGGTTCGCTACTTCGGACCCGGGGTGCATCGACCGGGCAACATGATTCTGCAGAGCAACGAGACCGTCTATATTGCTGGTGGAGCAGTCGTTTATGGCAGCATTCATGTGCGCGGCGCATCCAACATTCGGATCGCGGGACGTGGAATCCTGGACGTAGGTCCGTTCGAGCGCGGCCAGGGGGGTGGTGCCGTGCGACTCATGGACTGTTCGGACGTGACCGTGGAGGGCATTGTGATGCGGGATCCGGACGTCTGGTGTTGCAGCCTGTTCGGTTGCCGCGACGCGGTGATCTCCCATGTCAAGCTCGTTGGTCTCTGGCGCTACAACGCAGACGGCATTGACATCTGCAACAGCCAGAACGTGGTGGTTCAGGACAGTTTCGTGCGCGCCTTTGACGACGCCCTGGTGATCAAGGGACTGAAGTTCGGGGCGAACTCCTTCGACGATCGCCCAGTGCGCAATGTCCGGTTCCGCAACTGTGTAGTCTGGTGTGACTGGGGCCGGGCCATGGAGATCGGCGCGGAAACGTGCGCACCGGAGATCGCGGCAGTCACGTTTGAAAATTGCGACATCGTTCGGACGACTCACATCGCCATGGATATCCAGCATGGCGACCGGGCCACGGTCCGGGATATCCGTTTCGAAAACATCCGCGTGGAAATCGACCAGTGGAACCCGCGCCTGCGCATGCAACAGAACCGCGAGGAAATATATCGAGAGGACCAGCAAGATGACTATTGCCCGACATTGATGGTGATCGTCATACGCAAGAACAACTATTCCAAGGACGAACAACGTGGCATTGTGCGCGACGTCGTCTTCAAAGATGTTGCCGTCATCAGTCGTCGCAAGCCTCCCTCGTCTATGCGTGGATTTGACGCCGAGCATACCGTGGCGAACGTCACAATTGAGAATTTACGCGTTGACGATCAACTGATCAGCAGTGCTGACCAAGCCCGCTTGAGCATCGGACCGTACGTTCAGGAGGTGCAGCTGCTGCCGTCCCCGTAGCCCTGCCCGGGACGATTCTCCGTGTTTGCAGGATGGGTCTTCGTTCGCTCGTTTTCTCCCCTCACGCAGAAACAGACCGTTGGGGTGGAGTTGATCGGCCTGTGAAGACCCACTCGCACTTTGCACGAGTTTGACCCACTCTACGTGCATAGTCCGAGCCGGACGAATGCATCCGCTACGAGAGTCAGCGCGGGGTCTTTTTTATCGTCGGCAGTTCCACCTGTGGCTGTTTGTCGACGTAGCCGAGCGAGATCAAAAATCGATCCGCGCTAGCGACCGTCTTCTCCATCCAGGGCGAGCGATTGAAATAGGCGTGCGGTTGTCCTTCGGCAATATCCAGCTCCATACGCGTCCCGACTTGCTGGCCCTTGGCAATGAACTGCCGGTTTTGGCCCAGAAACTTGTCTTTTGAGCCAATCAGAATCAGGGTCGGCGGGAGGCCTCGCTGGAGTTGTCGCAGCGGTGAGATCTTCTGCGCAAGATCCGCCCCGATTCCAAAGTCCGCCAGATGGGGGAGTGACCCACTTCTCCGCTTGGCGTATTGACCGGCCTCGTAGAATTCTCGTGCAAGTCTTCTTTCTTTTTTGTACCTCGGGACACACTTCGATTGGGGGAGCGACATGCCGGTAATGCTACAACCGCGTTCAGTACATATGGTCAGCCAGAACCGCCATCAACTGACTCAGGATCAGCTTCACGTGGAGCGTAAGGACATCGTGTTTTACAACGTGCGTCAGGATCGCATGCGGATCGAGGTCACGGTCTGCAACTTGGGGTTGCGGCGCTCTGCTCCCGCGCCGTTACGTTTACAGGCCGCGCCGCTGGGCGCTTTTCTGACCTGGACCGACCTGTCCGAACTCTGGGTTCCATCCCTGGCGCCGGGCAAAAGGTACACGCTGGCCACCGAAGTGTCCACTCCCACGGCCGAACAGTTGGGAGACCCCGCCCAGCTGCCACCGCACCGTCTGTTGACAGCACTGGGCATGTCTGACGATCGAGACAAGGGCGACGACAACGAACGCGAGGACGGCGCCGGTTGGCTGAAGTCGCGTTGGCAGGTTGTCAAGGGCATCCGCCGGCGCCGACGGACGCCAACTCCCTTCGGACTGATGGGCTTGCCGGGTCAATCGGGAGCACACTGGGCAGGAAACATCAACGTATTGATCGGGAAGAAAGCCGTGGAGCGCCACTTGGCTCAGGCGCTACGGATCTATCCTGGCCGTGATAATCACGCAATTTTTATCGTCGGAGATGGCCGTAGCGACGCGTATTCCTTTGAATTGCGCGGCATGGACGCCACGTGGGAATCCAGGTTAATCGCCTGCGCTGGTGGGGTTCCCGACGAGGCCGGTTTTCTCGATCAACAGATCGTGCCTTCAGCTTGGTATCCAACTTTGGGGCCGTTTTATGTCATTTTGCAGATCCGACCACCCGCCTCGTGTGAGTGCGGCCAGATTGACGTGCACGTCACGCGCCGGTCCACCGGCGAAAAGGCCATCGTCGAGTTCAGCCTCGATCCGTCGGCCCAGGGAACTGGCTGTTACACGGTCTAGCGTGTCAGTCTGTGGCATGCGGGCAGGAGCGGGTTGGTCGTCTGACATCCAGCTCGTCAAAACGCCAGAGCGATCCACCAAACGTACATGTAGCCCAACGCATCCACCGATTGCCAAATCCGCTGGCACAGGTGTTCGTCGCCTTGCATCGGCGGCATCTGCTCCCGGGCCTCACGCCAGGCAATGCATTGGCCTGGCGGGCGTTTACCCTGATCCAACGGCAGGAACTCGCCCGGCCTGGCATCGGCCGTTGACGGCGTGGCAACGCCTTGCGACTCGACGCCGGCAGCATGGCCGCGCGAGTAGACACCGTATTGGCGAGCAGCGTCGGTCATAGCGCGGACGTTTTCCACCCGGGCATCGTTCTGAACGATGGCGCTGGCGTCCACGATGTAACCGCCATCGCGCGCAACGGCGTCGATCACCTTTCGGCAGTGTTGCCGCACCTGGTCAGGAGTGCCGAACGCCAGCATGTAATTCGGAATGCCGCCGCTCAGACAGAACTTGTGGCCCAACACCCGTTGGGCATGAAAGATATCGCCCCGATCGACGTGGTACACGATGCTGCGATCCGGAAGTTCGGCAAACGCCGCCAGGTGATGGTCCCAGTTTCCTTCGGCGTAGAACAGCGTCTGATGGCCGGCGGCCCATAGTTCCTGGATGATTGGCTTGAGGGTCGGCCAGAAGATGTTGTCAAACTGCTCGGGATTGATGAACGGTACGCAACCGCGGTGCATCCAGAACCCAATGGGGACATTTTTGCTGGGGTCGGCCGTCGCCAAGGCAAACTGTGTCAGGTACGGCGCCAAGGCCTCACATGCTGCCAGCACCTTATCTGGTTGCTGGAATAAGTCCTCGACTAAACCGACGTAACCGCGGAGCTTGTCGGCAATGAAATCGAGCGGGGCACGTAGCATTCCCGCGATAGCTGACACCGTGCCGCACTCCGTCTTGAGCCGTTGTTCCTGGACACCCCAGGCCTGAAAAAACTGCATCATGGACATCGCACCCTTGATCAGGGACAGATTGTGTGCGAAGGTCACTTCTCCGCCCAAGGGGCTGAGCGGTCGGGCCACTCGCGGCAGCCAGACGTTATAAAGATAACCGGTCGGGTCCTCGATCAGTTGGTCGTACTCGTCTGGCTGCATCCAGGCATTGTCCAGCGATGGTTCCCGGTACTGATGCCCTACGTTGGCCGGCAAATCGATGCCGGGGATCATGTAATACTCCAGCCCCATTGCCTGGGTCATGCCAGTCCAAGTCGCCAGCATGTTGGGAACGATGGCATCCCAATCGAAGTCGATGGCACATTTGCGAACCGCCGCGAAGGCGTTCTCATAGTCGTGCGCCAGTTCCTGGCAGGTGTACCCGGCATAGACCCCCGTGAACTCGGCCACAAACGGCCGGATCGGCACCTGGTCCGGCTGTTCGTTCCGCATGGCGGTCGTGTAGCGATCGAGCCGCTGCCGATATCGTGCGTCGTTAGCCGCCATGCGCTAGACCCCTTTTTCTGGAACAGTGGAACAGCACTGACCTTTCGCACGAGGCGGTTGCAGGTTGGCAGTCAGTCAAGCGTACTGTGCTGCACCATGCGGCCAATCGACAACGGCGACCGGTACTTGTGCTTCAATCTCCAGCAGGCGATTGTACTTCGCCAGGCGCTCCGACTGCGTCAGTGACCCCGCCTTGGTCTGGTCGCCCGACCAGCCTACGGCGAGATCCGAAAACCAGTCATCCTCGGTATCCCCGCTGCGAACCGAAATGACGACTCTCCAGCCCGCATCGCGGGCCAATCGGTAGGCTTGCAGCGCCTCGCTCAACGTACCGATTTGGTTCACTTTCAGCAACAGCGCGTTGCAGGCCTGCGTTTCTGTCTGCGCGGGCGATCCGCTGCGGGTTGGTGCACAGCAAGTCGTCACCCAGCACGAGCGTGCGATTGGAGACACCGCCGGCCAACGTGTGAATCTGCAATAGTTCCTTCGACCCCACACGGCCGGTCTCCCGCAGATAGGCGGTCAGGTCCTCGTGGTTCTCAATCTCCAGCGGCTTTTTCATCGTTCGTGAACCTGATGAAGTCAGCGAAGAACCCGCTTTTGAATTTCGAAATACCCGGTCAACTCGCGTGCGGCGGAATCCATTCTGTGGCGCACGATATCCAACGAGCCTGTAGAATAGCAGCTGGTCAAGTGTCGCACCCCATTATGGGTCATCACACATGTCGGCTGCAAATCGCCCGCACAAAGTCATCCGCGTCGAGAAGAACCTGATTGGCCCGCAACAGCCTCAGACCAGGACGGTTCGCGCCAGACGTCTCTCAGACTATCCAGCTGTTGCCGCTGCCCATTTGGCCGCGGCCAAGCGTTTGTCCAGCCCACTCTTAATGGGACCGCCCATCTGCGACGAGCTAATTGCTTTCATCCAGCACACGTTCACTGAGGAAGAAGCAGATGTTCTTCGACTGCTGAGTGCCCTGCGCGGCCGAACTGTCAATGAAATTGCAGAAAAAGGCAGCGGAACAACCGAGGACGTCAAGCTGACCCTCGACCGTTTGGCCTTGCAGAAACGTGCCATCGCCTGTGACGGCCCGTCCGATCAACGACGTTACCGGCTGATCCCCATCATGCCGGGCATTTTTGAGATGGTCTTGATCGGCCAGTCGCCGGAAACGCTGACCGACTGGCACCGGCGGTTTGCCGAGCTATTCGAGGCTTTGTTCGAAACCGGTTACACGCTCGACTACCAGCAGCGTCGGACTCCCTTGTTCAGATTTCTGCCGGTGGGTCGCATCGCGGGCAGTCATCCGATGGCATTGCCATCCGATCAACTGGAAGTCGTGTTGGACCGCTTCGACGTGTTCGGCGTGGGACATTGTCAGTGTCGTATGTCGTCCAACCCGACGGGAGTTGGTTGTGGTCGGCCGCTGGAGGTCTGTACGGCGATGGGTGAGTGGGCCGAGCAGGGAATTGCCTCCGGATGGCTTCGGAGTGTGTCACGCAAGAACTTATTGGAGATCAAACGCGAGGCAGAATCACACGGACTGGTTACCTGGCTGATGAACGTGGAATCAACAGCAGGGCAGGCATCTTGTTCCTGTTGCGGTTGCTGTTGCAAGGCCATGCGAATGGTCAACGAGTTTAACGCACCCGGCATGATGGCTCCGCCTCATTTTATGCCCAAGTTTGATCACGTAACCTGCACGCACTGCGGGCGTTGTGCTCAGGCTTGCCCGATGGGTGCTATCACGGTGGACACTCAACAGAAAAGCCTGCAGCACGACCCGGCCCGGTGTATTGGGTGCGGACTTTGCCAGGTGGCATGCGAGCAGCGACAGGCCGTCTGTATGGAGCCCGTGCCCGAATACCGCGTGCCCTACAAGAGTTGGTTCTCTCTGCTGTTGCGCAACGCCCCGTCTGTGCTTCGGACATCCTGGGAGGTCTGGCGACAGCGGTAACTGAGGTGACTACAATGCGACATTTCGTCCTGATCTTGGCACTTACCATCCCGGCTGTTTGGTCATCCGTTTGCCTCGCTGCGCCACCCGAAGTAAGCCCACCCGAGCGGTCCTTCGGCGACTTCTCGTGGATGCACGGTGCGAACTACACGCCGTCGTATGCGGCGACCGACGTCGAGACATGGCTGCACTACGATCCGGTCGTTATCGATCGTGAACTGGGTTACGCCCAGCAGATCGGCTTGAACTGCGTTCGCGTATTCTTGCAGTCGCTCGTTTACGAGCATGCTCCCGAGAAATTCCTCGCCGACTTTGCCGATTTCGTGGCCACAGCCGACCGCCATGGCCTTAAGGTGATGCCGATCCTTTTCGATTCCTGCTTCGGTATCGCGCCGAGTTTAGAAAGCCAGCATATGTGGGTGGCCAACCCCGGTCCGGACCGGATGAACGAAACAGACTTCGAGGCTCTGGACGCGTACGTTCGCGCTGTCGTGACACCCTATGTCGGCGACCGACGGATCGCGTTGTGGGATGTGATGAACGAACCGACGGTCACGGTCCTTTCACTGACCGAGGAAGGCAAGGCTCAGATTTGGACGTTTGTCAGGCATTTTGGCCAGCTGGTTCATGAGCTCGATTCAACCCACGCCATCACGTCAGGTGTCGCGGGGTGGGACAACGCGCCTGTTATAGATCTGGTCGATGTCCTCTCGTGCCATTCGTATGCACCGACTCGTGACGAGTTCCGCGAGGCCCTGACCAAGACGCATGCCAGGCGCGCGAGGCAGGTAAGCCGTGGATCGTCTCGGAATGCTGTGCACCTGGATGGGGCAATCCGTATGAAATGGTGTTGCCCCAGTTGCGCGAGTTTGCGGTGGGCCACACGGTCTGGGAGGTGATGATTGGCAAGAACCAGTTTGCTCCGATTTCCGGTCTCTTCTATCCCGACGGCACGGTCCGAAGCCTGACCAGTGTCGAGGCCGTGACTGGTAGGTCGATTGCCGGCCTGACAGAGAAATCAAAAGAGGAGGGGATTCCTATTGCGCGTCAACGTGCTGGGCGTTCGGAAGAGTACGTACGTTTCATGGCGCGCAATGAAGTCACCGCGATGACGTGGCGCGAACGCAACACAGCCGTCGCCGCTCTGGTGGCGCATGGGTTGTACGGTCCCGACGCACCGGATGTGCTCAAACAGCTCGAAGACGCTCGCAAAGCACACCAGGAGGGCCGCGAGGATGTTGCTTACTCTGCCGTCGGGCGGCTTCTGGTTGGGGTGGCAGATGTGCTGACACAACTTGAAAAGGCACCAAAGAAGGAGAAAGAAGTTGAGCCAGCTGCAACGATCGAGCTCCCCAGCCTGGGACCCTGGACCAATCCGTTTTCCGAACATCCTTTGTTCAAACAGCTGGTCGCAAAATGGGAGGTCAGCGTTGAGCAGCAGGAAAGTCCGCGTCGGCTCACATGGGAGACCCTTCTCTCGCGATCGACGGACTATCCTCTCTCAGTTGGCGCGGACTGGTCAGGAACCGTGCCGACTGACGAGCTTATACTGGACGCCGAGAACCATAGTACAAACTCGGTCAACATAGGCGTTGTCCTTGTGACAGAGGATGACGATCGGATCACTTATCCGCCGTGCACAGTTCCGCCCGGAGAGCGCCGCTCGCTCATATTTGACATGCTCGATGCCGATCCGCGCCAGCAGCCGGATCACGAAGCGCGTCTCCGTCGTCTTGAGATCGTCATTCGGAATATTCGCGCGCGTGTACCTTACCGTGTATCTGTTGGCACGCTGAAATTCCGACAAAGACGCCCCCTGGAACCGGTTGACATCGCGGCGAACGAGTTCACTGGATCTGCTGGCCAGGACGTGACCCTTGAGTGGCCGGTCGTTGGCGGCACTCTTCCCGAACAGATGATGCCCGTCGCGCTGACAATCGAAAGGCAAGCACAGGTGTTCCTCAAGGCGGCCGGGCGCATCATCACGACGAACGGTACAGTCCAACTCGAGCCGGTTTCAATCCGGCTGCCGCAAGGTATGCCGGGCGGCAGTTACGAAGTATTCGCCGACACGCGCCAACTTCGCGTTGCCGGACAGCCACCGCGGCACGCGCTGGTCGGACGACTCACGGTCCAGGCAAGCCCCGGCGGTCCGCTCATCAGTGCGTGTATCGCGCAGCACCACGGAGCTCCGGCGATCGTGCTGAACGGCAAACCTACCAACGGCCTCATGTACATGACGTACGCGTTGGAAGAACGTTACCTGCGTCCGTTCGCGGATGCGGGCGTAGAGCTGTTCAGTTTTGACACATGTTGTGGATTTCACCCCTACGACTTGACATCGACCACCTGGCCTGCTCTCGACAAGGTCGACTTCAGCCAGTGCGATGCGCATGCTACGCGAGTTCTTTCCGCCTGTCCTGACGCGAAACTGCTTATTCGCTGCTACGTTGCCTGTCCACCCTGGTGGGCGACCGCTAATCCGGACGAATGCATGGTCGCCATGACGGCCGAGAACAAGACGATCCATTACGAGGAAAAACCCGGCTTCCGTCCCGGTTCCTGGGCTTCCCAAAAATGGCGCAGCGACATGGGCGAGATTCTTCGCCGCTTCGTGCAACATCTGCGCGGCAGCTGCTATGCGGATCGGATCGTGGGACTGATGGTGTGCGCCGGTGTGACCGAAGAGTGGATGATGTTCGGTTCGAACACGGGAGGTGTTCTGACTGACTACTCGGCACCGGCCAAGGCCGCCTTCCGCGCGTGGGTTGGGAGTCGCTACGAGACGGAAGAGCTCCTCCGAGCGGCCTGGCATGACTCAAAGCTGTCTTTCGATTCCGTGGAACCTCCATCGCCACACGAGATAGCTGCGGCTGCGAAGGGCGATTTCCTCGATCCTTCGCGCGGCGGCCGCATCGCCGACTGGTGGCGATTTCTTTCCGACCTGACAGCCGACACCATCGAACATTACGCGCACATCGTCAAGAAACAGTCTGGCGGCGACTGGCTCTGCGGCGCCTTCTACGGCTACGTAGTGCAGTTTCACGAGCCGAGAATCCTCACCGCGGGACATCTGGCCATCGATCGTCTCACCCGCTCGCCCTATTTGGACTACTTCTTCAGTCCCGCGCTCTACTCTCATCGATCACTCAAGCCGGGGGGCTTTAGCACCTCCATGTCGCTGGTGGACAGCTACCACGTCCATGGAAAGCTTTGGTGCAACGAGAACGACCTGCGGACGTTTCGTGTGATGGACGTTCCCAATGTGAAAGCCGACCAGATCGACCGCCGCCAGACTCCGCGGGAGACGATCGCGCTGCTGCGCCGTCAGCTGGGCAGCGTTCTGGCCGACGGATGCGGACATTCTTACTTCGACATGGCCGGTGGATGGTACGATGACCCGCGCCTGGCGGCCGAGATTCGGTCGCAAGTCGCCGTGGCCAATCGAGCACTCCAGATGGACCGCTCGTCCGCCGGCGAAGTGGCCGTGGTAATCGAACCGGATGCTTTCACAGGCCAGGCACTTCACACGCAGGTGAACACGTGGCTGGTGCTCGGCCAGATCGCCGCGCTGGGAAACATGGGCACGCCTTTTGATCTCGTCACGCTACGAGACATGGAGATGCTTTCGCAGCGGAAGCTCTGGGTCTTCCTCAATCTCTTCGATCCCACGCCAGAACAGATCGACGCGATCCACCGGCGACTCAAAGCGGACCGGGCAATGGGACTTTTCGTCTATGCCGCCGGATACCAGGGCGGCCCACGCGTCATGCGGCAACTGACCGGCATGACGATCGTGGCCGACGAAGAGCGACGCGTTTCGAACATCACCGCTTCGGGCGAGAGGCTGGGAATCCTCGCCGATGTGACTTACGGCACCAGTTCGCCCGTTGGTCCCGCCTCCTTTGGCGAGGGCCAGATAACGCCGATTTTCCACGTCGATGATGACCAGGCTGAAATTCTGGGTTACGACACCGTCAGCGGACGTCCCGCACTCTGTGTGAAGAAAATGGAGGGCTGGACCTCCGCCTATTCCGCCGCCCCGTGCGTTGCCGCGTCGGTTATGCGAAGCCTGGCCAAGAGAGCGGGAGTGCACTTCTACGTTCATGAAGATGCGGTGGTCTACGCGAACCGGTCCTTATTGAGCGTCACCGTGGTCGAGCCCGGAACGCGAACCATCTCTCTTCCCCACCCGATGCGCGTCGAAGATGCCTTCCAGGGTGAGTGCCTGATCCAGGGCGCCACGCACTTTGACGTCTCCTTTGCCGAACGTGAAAGCAGACTCTTCTTTCTAACTCCCTAGTGTTCTATCAGGCTTAAGAATTAGGGTTGGGTCGCCACGAATGTAAGACAGCGCGGAGGTAACTCGTTTCGTTTGCCCCAAGGTTGAATTCGCGAAGCAGGGTTCTGGCTAGGTCGTCGGCTGCCTCGATCAGGAGACCTCGAAATTGGCCGTCGATCAACGGATCCTTCACGGAAAGTGCTGGGGAATTCGTTGCGTAGCGTGAAGGGACGAGCAACGAGTCTTGCCAAAGAACAATTTGAGTGTTCTCAGGGTTGCTGACCACACGCCGTGGGACGCGGTAATGGCTCGTCCGTGATCGGTCCGGGGCGGCTGCATTCGAATCCGATTCCGGATAACCTTCACCCGCTCCGCGCTGATTCAGCCAGTTGACCACGATCAGAGCGTCCAAGGGCGCAAGCACATTGTCACCGCTCACATCCAAATAGGGAGGTGGTGCCGCTCCCGGCGGAGGCGGTGCCCCATCGCCGGGATGAGCGTTCAGGTAGTTCACGATCAGTAACGCGTCGATAGGCGAAACAATGCCGTCGTTATTCACGTCCACTCGATTTAACGGATTCTGATGCGGTGGATCGCCAATCGCCAGTTCCCAAGATGAAGGATCGCTACCGGTGTTGCCAACCTCGTCTACTGCTTCGGCGTGGACTTCGTAAACACCGTCAACCAACGGTGGCTGGATTGCGCCGTCCGGCAGCGTCCAGGTCCCGTTGCCATTGTTGATTCCCGAATAAGTGCGGCCGTCAACCGTCACCTGGATTGTCGCTGTCGGATCGTTCAACGTACCGGATAAGGGTGGTTGACGGTCGAGTGTAAGAAGCCGGTACACCGTAACCTGCGGTGGTGTCGTGTCAACAAAGAACTGTTCTGCCTGCGCGGCATTCTTGTTGCCCGCAAGGTCCGCAACCTGACCCTCCACAAAGGTGATTTCCACGCGGCCTTCGCTCAGCGTGTCAAGATAGTGATACCGAAAGACTCCATCGCCAAGAACCTCGACGTCCGCAACTGCCAGCACATTGTCCGCCGAATTGATGGAGAGATCATCCCTGTCAACCGTCGTCGGGTCAACACCCGTGGCTGGCGAGCCGAGGTCAAACCAACGAACGTCAACGTAATGCAAGTCCTGATTCGTCGCTGTGCCGGACAGCGGATACACCAACTCGGCTGCTGGAGAATCAACATCAACCGGTGCAAACGGGTTGATACCTCGCTGCCCGTAATAGTACCAGGAACTTGCGGACACAGACAGTCGCGCGTCAAAGACGACGTTCTCGAATGCTGGGTCTCTAAGTTCGTCACTGCTTGCGGCGACAAGTCCCACGTCCGTCGCCGTTGAGATGCGTGCGCGCGCAGACTCAGCCCGTCCATTACGTCCGTATACTTCATCGCTTCGCCCAACGCATAATAGGCTACCGCCGCATGCGCGGTCCCCTCAAACCAGACAATTCCATTTGTTCCACTTATCGCATTTGTCGATCCCGTGCTGAACGTGAACCCGGAATAGGAGTCTTCGCTTGTCTGGAGGTGGGTCTCGGTCCAAACGAGGGGCCGTTTCCAGTCGATACTTGACGCATACTGCTGCGATTCGGCCAACGTCAAGAGGGACCACAATTGAGTGTCGAGCGGTACGGACACCGTGTTCACCGTATCGCCTGTACTGGTCCCTGCCCAGAATTTACCTTCCGTGTCATCAAACATCGCCACCACGAAGTCCCAGGCATGTTGACCTCGAGCACGATAGACGTTGGCATCCGATTCGCCTTGCTTCTCCAATTCCGCTGCCAGCAGGAAATTGAGCTGCCCGGCATCGATATTGTGTTCCACTGATCGCCAATCCACGGCATTCCCGTCTACATCAAACCCACCTCGATACCCGCCGAGCGGTCCTTGATCCTTCAGGTTCTGCTCAGCCCAGTCGCTGATCGCAACCGCATGATTCAAATAGGTGACGTCTCCCGTGACCCGAAAAAGATCGATCAACGCCAAGCCCAACCACGCGTTGTCGCCGAGAGTCCGCAGGCGGACAATGGATCCCTGGGGGTCCCATCTCCATTGAGCACATGGCCAGCACTGCGCTCGTTGAAGTAAGAACCGTCGTCCGTACCCGTGGCAATGATCGCATCTGCCACAT
Organism: uncultured Planctomycetota bacterium; assembly: GCA_963700575.1. Taxonomy (GTDB): domain Bacteria; phylum Planctomycetota; class Planctomycetia; order Pirellulales; family Pirellulaceae; genus JAJRVM01. The sequence continues at coordinate 668,269 of CAVOYC010000032.1, forward strand.
CGCACTGTCTGTAGAACACCAGCTGTCACCAACGCCTTGATCGCAAGCGCCTGGTCATACAGGTAAGTGCGAGCCGGGTAGATTTTCAAATCCCGCTCCTGGATGGTGCCAGGCGCCGGTTGCGGGTTATCGCTGACCCATCCGGCCGGCCGATACGATTGAGGTAACCGCAGGCGGTCGAATCCATCTACACCAAGACGCACCTGGTCCAAATACACCGTTCCGTTACCTTGATTCAACCCATCTCCCAGCACGAATTGCACGGCGTCGATCTTGGAAGGATGGACCCCAGCAGGCAACGCAACGGAGTAATCGGCCCAGGCCGTCGAGAGTGGGCGGATCCGGGACAATTCCGAAGCACTCCCGGGGAGATCGCCAAGCACCTTGATCTTCAATTGCTGACCCGGCTTGTCGCCTTGAGCCATGAATCTCAGTTCGGTCGCGCTACCGAACTCCGGGATGTTCCGAGGACGGTTCAGTTCGGTGTTAAATTGGAACCAGCCGGTCGTCCCCAGATTGTTGACGGTCATGCGCCAACTGCTGGTACCGCCGAAATCGGGATCCACATGGGGATCGTTACCGTTCAGTTGAACACCAGCAGCATACACCGAGGAGAGGTAGACGCCCCCCGCATTAAAGTCCGTGTAGATCGGAATGACCGCACTTCCGGCGTCGATCGCGTTGCGGCTCATCGAGTAGAGATCGACCGACTCCTGCAGGAAGTCTACGACCGACAACATATGTCGCTGCTCAAGACACTCAAAGCACATCGGACGGCGCCAGGCAACTGTCGGAGCATGGGTACGTTTGCGCATGATTTTGCCTCCCCTGTCCATTAGTTTAAGGTCCGTGCGCGGGCGATGCGAGAGAGGATGCCGCCAACAGGCGGAGAGTGCCATGACTCTAGCTCTTTCCAGCCACTATGCGGAAGTCAACTTGGACGTACGACCACGACGATTGCCTCAGCGCATTCGGCCCAGCGTTTTTCAACCTGATACCCTTGGTCGATTCCAGCAGTGACGCAGCGAAACAGCATGTCTACAGCCGGTATGGACAAGACGACTATCGCTGTGAACCGCGCATCCACTGGGCCGCTTCCCGATTGGCCTGGGTGATCGCCTGAATCGCTTCTTCGTCCGGCTGCTCCGCCGCATCACGCAGGGCACGCCGTCGGCATTCGTTGCGCAGGTAGGCACCGCAGAGATGGTAGCCGACGCAGCCGGGCACATCACGTAAACGCCCGAGCATTTCGGCATAGCCCGTGCCGTTGTGGCGAAGACTGCCATCCGGTTGCTTGACGCTCATCGCATGGTCGGCCAACAGGACCGGCTTGCCGGTCTTCTGATGCCAGAGGCGGAGATTTTCCGCGACTTTCGCGGGCGTCGAGAAGTGTTGGAAGCTCAACACATCCACGTAAGGCTTCGCGGCTTGGATCACTTCTTCCGCGATCGGCCGGCCCGCTTCATATCGGTCGCCCAGAATCAAATGGTTCTTGTCGTAGCGCCGGATGGCATCGTGAGTGATTCGGTAGTAGGTGGTGGCCAACTGGTACAATTCCTTGCGGCCGGCTTCGGTCTCAAGTTTCAGGGGGTCAAACAACGGGCCTTTCCAACCCGTGAACTGCGTGGTGTGAATCCAAGTGGGGCAGTCAACATAGAAATAGCCGATCAGCTTCGGATCGTCCTTCATCCGGGCACAGTACTCGCGCGCGACGTAGTCGCACCATGCGGCGAATTCGGGGCTCGAAAAATCGGGATGTCGCACCTCGGCGTCCCATTGGTGAAAGTCGGCGAAAGGCAACTGGTGACAATACGGCATGTCCAACCACTGGTATTCCTCGAAGGTAAATGCTCGTGAGTGACGATGATTTGTTAGTCCACGGGTCACTACTTCCTGGGTCCAGCCGACGCTGTTGAAACCCCAAGCACGCAGGTCGGTTGCGACCGCTTCCTTCAGCCAGCGTTCCATCGAGTTGCCATACTTCTGCTCCCACAGATCGGCGTTGGCCAGGTAGCGCAGCGGCGTTGGATCGATGTGGTTCAGGGCGATGGAGAAAAACGACTTGCCCGTTGGCGTGATAAGCCACCAACGGCCGCCGCGCTGAGCCAGCTTGAAGAATCCGCGGATATTTCGCATCGACTCGATCTCGGTGACCCCAAGGCCACAGTTCGCGCTGCGGATGAAATTGTCACGGCAGCGATCGGAGAGTTTGATGCGGCAATTATCCAGTTCGAGCGTCGTGTCGCTGGGCAGAAGAATCGCGGAATCGAGCAGCCAGACGTCGTGCCGTTGCCCGTCCCGGAGGTTGACTCGGGGTATCACCACGCGACAACCGGCCCCGGTGGCGGCCTTTATCGCCTGGTTGATGCGATCGCCGTCGGTCCCTTCAAACTCGTTCGGCGTAATGAACCGCCGCTGAGCAGATTCGCCCGTCTCGGACTTGGGCGGGGCAGCTCCCGCGTCCAGCCAAGCAGCCCAAAAAACCGCTGCGAGCGGCAGACCAATCTGCCACCGCCACTTTCTCGGCAAGGGCAAGAGCGTCATTGCTTGCTCCTCGATGCGGGGTTAGTACACTTTGGCGGTCTTGATCCAATACGCGGAAATCACTGCTTGCCTCTTTCTCGAAAGCGAGCGAGACCCGGTTCGCTCCCGGTGCAAGAGTTGGGAACGATCCGGACACGTTGCCCGAGGCCACTTCATCACCGCTGGCACCCAAGACTCGCCAGCGAGTGTGGTCGCGGCAGGTGAGCCGCTGACCGGCAAGCAGCCGCACGGGGAATCGCACCGAGGCGTCGCCGATCGTGAGTATCGGTGTATCGAGATGGGCTGCCTCGTCCGCCGTCTCGCCCTCCTGTTCTGGCTTGCCAAGCTGCTCGACTTGGATTTCGATCTCCAGCACGGGAGCATTGTCCTGCCGTCCTTGGGGTCCGTCGGCCCGCCGAACAATGCTCCAGACGTTGTCGATCCCATCGGTTCGGGTAACAACGCGAGGTATGTCGTACTCCCGATCCAGACGGTTCCAGTCGATCTCCGATTCGTCTCGGCGTCCGCCAAACGGCGGCCCTAGCGATACGACGGTCACTTCGGCCCGGGCACTGGCGTCCTTCGGCGCCACACAGTCGAACCGTAGCACGTTGGTTCCCTTGGCCAGCGAGGGGAACGTGTCGGCCTGCGGGCGGAAACGGCGGATCAAGCTCGCCTCGCTCGTCGTACAGGACGCAGTCGTCCATTTCCTCGAGTTCGATGTACTGCCCGGACTGCAAAGTCACCGGAAAGGTCACGGTGGTTGCGCCAATCTGCAACTGCGGGTTGGCAAGCTCGACCTTGCGGCTGGAAAGCGAGTGGATCGGGCTGAGGAGGATGTCGACTTCGCCCCCGGCGGGTATTTCATTCAGCAGCACGTTGACTTCGGAAATATGCGCTCGGTCGACGGCATTCCGGTACACCGCGTGGCTGCCACCCGCACCGCTGTAAGGCCATGTATAGTCGGTGAGCCGTTCCGCATCGCGTTCGCGCAGAAGCAGCTCCACATAGCGCCAGCCGACGAAATCCAGGTCAATGTAGTGATCCGAAATACATCCGTGGTACTCGCGCGGGGAACGAATCTGAATGTTCAGCAAAGCTCCGCTGCCATCGCCCTTGACCCACAGGCCCATCGCGTCGCCGGGCATCATGCTGAAATAGGGATGCTCGTACGTCGTGCCGATTTGCGACCAGGCTCCGCGAGACGTGTCGCCAGCGTTTGTCGCGCGGATCCGCAAGCTGCGTCCACCTGCTTTGACGTCCTCCATCTCCAATTCCACCTGGCTGCTTACGCCGGCCGCATTGCGGCGATTGTTCAGCGCGCTGAGATCGGCGAAATCGGCCAGCACCGTGGCCTGTGCGTCGTCATACGATGCGACGCTGTACAGCGCTTCCAGACGCACGCGCAGCGGTTGCCCGGCGAAAGGATTTTCGGTGACCCATCGCTCGGAACCGTTTCCCATGGCGCTGATGCGATGCTTCGCCAGATGGACGGGAGTGAACCGCCACCAACCCTCGGCGTTCTGCCGCAGGCGAAACTCGCTGCCCGGTTCACGCAACCGCTTCAAAGTGGACTCGTCGAAGTAGCGGGCCAGACGCAGCCGCTCGTACCAACCCAGGATGGTAAGCTGCTCTTCCATGCGGGCGTTCCAAGGTCGGCCGGTGGCATGAACGCCCTGGATCGACATCGGCCCATCGATGGCCAGGTTCTTGGCGGCGAAGTATTCCATTTCGTCCGGGAAATGCCCGCGAGCAACGCTGGAAGGCCCCCGCGGTGCCCACCAGCCCAGTTGCGGCTCCAACAGGTCGCTCAGTCGAAATCGCGAGGCCAAGCGGATATGCTCGTCGTGGAACGGCTTCATGGCCCACACGGGATGGTCCCAGGCACCCAATCGCGAATGGAACCACCAACTGTTGTGCCCCCACTGACTGGCTTCGGTCACGCCGCCGTCGAGACGCTGGAAGATGGCCCAACGCATCGCGTCGATACCGTATCGGCTGCGCATCCCCTCGGAACCGTCGAAGTAGATCATCTCCATCCCGCACTCGTTGTAGACCCTGGCGATCCGATCGGCCAGTTCAGCCGCCAAAGGGCTTTTGGGATCCGGGTAGAAGGCGAGGTATCGCTGTTGGAGGTAATCCACCGCAGCGTCTTTCGGATGAGCGGTTGCCTGGGTCTTGAACGCTCCCCGCTCACACTCCAGGAATGCATAGGGGGCCGTGCGCGAGATGCCCGAGTAGCGAATCAGTTCGTTGCCCACGCGCAAGGCGTTGCCGTTGCTGGAATAGCTCCAGACAAGATCGTGACCGGCGGCCGGCGCCTCATTGACCAAGATCGTCGTGTCGGTGGCCGAAAGCGGCTTGGCGAGCGTATAGCTGTTCGATGCGATCAGGTGGGGTGACGGAACCGGCGTGACCCAGGGATCGGTTGTGCTGATGCAGGCGGTCAGGGTGTGGAAGCCGGGCTTCAGCCCCGCGGCGCGAATCCGCTCGGCCGTCGCCTTCATATCGTCCAGCCCGTTGGGGAAATAGGCCTTGCGCGGCTCATAATGGCCCAGCGTGGTCCACCAGCCGTGCAGGTGGATGTTCGTGAAGCCGCCGCGGCGAGCCAACTCGATCCAGGCGTCCGTATCCTTGGCGGCCAGGTCGGCGAACAGGTACGATCCACGAGTTTCCTCGGCACCCATCGACCAGGGACCGCCGCAGTGTGATTTCGGCACCGGCTCGTTTTCCGCCATCGAGCGGAGCATCGCAATCAGGTGCTGTCGCGGACCGGCGGCCAAGCCGATGCGGTGCCCGACGAGACCGTGCTCGGCGGTCGTCGAAGCGCGGAACTGCGGGGCCGGCCGCGGAATGATGTATCGACCTCCAGCGCCAGGCTGCGCAGGCACACGCCCGACGCATCGTCGGACGCCAGCCCGGCCATAGTGCCGATGTACTCGTTCGGCGCCGGCGAAAGCTGGAAGAACGTGAACCGCTCGACATCGGGTACGTCGAGCGCGGCAGCCGTCACGGTGAAGTATTGGTCCTTGGCTTCGATGCGAATGGCCGCACTGCCGGCGTCCGCGCGGGAAATCGGCCACCAGCAAACCGTCCTCCAGCCGCATGCGCCGTGCCTGGAATCGCCGCCCCGCGTCTGCTCGACTGCCAGCACGGGCTGGGGCGCGGCGAGCAGTTCGCGCCCGCTGCCTTTCTCCTGCAGGGAAAGAAGCGTGCCGTTATCGCCGACGACCAGGGTGGCCCACCGCGTTTCGAGACGGACAAGTTCCTTGGCGTCGGCTTTGGCCGGGCCGAGGTCCCTGTACTCGGCGCTTTCTCGGCCCTTCGGATTGGCCAGCGCCAGCACTTCGTCGGCGTTTAACGCCCGGCCGTAAATGCGCACATCGTCGATCAATCCGGCATGACTGACCGACCCGGACCATCGTCCCAACTGCATGTCGCCTTGATGACCGACCGGATAGTCCCACTTGGCCGAACCAACCTTCTTGCCGTTCACATAGGTGGTGATTTCGGGGCGATTGAAAACCGCCGCCAGATGGACCCATTTCTTCATGGGCAGCTCGGCAAGCAACGGTGCGGAGGTTTCCGTCCACTTCTCGCCGGCGACCCCATGCCGATGTCCCGGTCGGCCCATCCGGAACGAACAGGTCTGTTGGTTGACGAAGACCAAGAATCCGCCCGGACTCCAGGAACCACCGGTGAGAATGTTCGGATACTGTCCGGTCCCTTCCCAGTAAACCCAGATGGCTACGCTCATCTCGTCGGAGCCGTCGAGCTCGGGTATCGATGGCAGGCTGACGAAGCTGTCGGTACCGGTAAACCGCAAAGCGTTTCCAAACTCGCCCTTGACCCATGAAACGTTGTGCAGTTCGGCCTCACCGACCGGATCGGCCGCGTTGGCCGAGTACACACCCGCCCCTTCGTCGAAACGCCACCAGCCAAGCAAGCCGCGACCGGATTCGTCGCCCCAGACAACCGTGCCCCACAGCACCACCATCCCAACGACGGTGACCGCCAGATGCGATCGGAATGAAGTCTTCACGTTCTTCTCCTTTGCAGCGTCGGGAAGTCTTGTGGGCCGTCACACAACAACAAGTCTGCGCGTCGTGTTTCTCATTTCGAAGTGCAATCGCCACGTCCTGATGCAGATTCTCATCCACCTTGAAACGCATCAAACCGCTCCAGGAGTGAAAGGTATTACCGTCTCGCGGGCCAATTCGGCAGCATAGGCGATCGCGGCCTGGATATCTTCGCTCTGCACGTGGTACCCTCGCATGATCTCGTCCTGCGACTCGCCCGCGGCGAGGTTGTCCAGGATTACCGAGACCATGACACGCGTTCCCTTGATGCACACCTTACCGTGGCAGACGCTCGAGTCCGCCGTGATTCGTTCCTTCCAATTCATTCCGCATCCCCCTCGTCAAGCTGCGTGTTGGAGCTTTTTCCAAAGCTGACTGTTGACCAGGAATCTTTCTCCGGGGTGGCCTTGCGGCTCATATGTTTTTTTGGGCTATTGATAACTCTGAATCTAACACGCGACGAATTGGTCCGCCACCTTACCTCGGGGGCAGCAGGCGCGGCGCTGTTGCCACTTCTCATCAACATGGTTTCTTAGCGCGCCGCCAGCACGTGGAAATCGGGAGCGGCGGAATGTGGCTGGTCACACGACGGCCTTTCAGCTCTCGTTGGCTACGCAGCTTGGCCAGGATCACCCGGCTGGCGCTGACGGGCTTTCGCCGGTGCGCCGCGCAGAAGCAGACGCAGAAGCACGCAGAAGAGATCGCAGAAGCAGACACTCTGCTTTTTGACGCGAGGTCACTCGAACGCCTCACGCCAACGGCGTGAAACCCCGCAGCCCAGACATCTGAAGCGAGGTCGCTAGCGGCGACCGAGCACCACCCTGGGTCCACAAATGACGAACCGACGCACCCCAAAGGGGGTGCCACACGGGCGTTGCCAGATACCGTGACCACGGTAGAACACCGTTGATGGTTCGTGGCGTTGTTGACAGGTCGCCCAGGGTGCGCCGCATGCGCAGCGACCGTTGGGCTATGGGATACCACCTCGCTGGCGCTGAAGAAGGAATCAATGTAACGCAGGTCTGCTGGAGCTACATTCCGCCACGGTCCCAGCTGGCAATCACCACGTCGCACCAGCATCGCCGGGCGCGTGTCGGTATCGGCAACATCCGCCATTGATAGACGGGCCTCGCATCACGTGCTCGGCGAACTGGGTGAGGTGCACGCCAAGACCCATCCCGGACGACTGCAACATGCCTCGCGAGTACGTTTTGATCCTCTCGCCGCGCCCGCAGCGATTGCGCCAACTCGTCGAGCGCCTGCTCGGTTGGCTCAGACACACCCGTCGTGCAAGCAACCGGACGTAACTGCGCTGCGGCGTCTAACCCAGCGCGACACGTCCAGGCGGAGAGCGCCAATTTGAGCATTTCGAGGACTTTAGCTCTGTGGCTCAACCGGCGTTACCGCCACCGGGATTTTCCCGGGGAAAAGGCGTTTGAGAACTAAGAACGGCCTCGCTCGCCCGCTGGTCGGGGATTTTTCGCGTTTACCCGATCGTTACGATTAAACCTTCGCCGTTTTGGGCGGCCGCGGCGACAACTTGCTTCAGTTCGTGGAAATACGTCAAGTATTCCTCCCTGAGGTCTTCTTCCGGCTCGTCCCAGATGCCCGGATAGATGTCTCGCTGCTGCATCTCGTCTGCGTCGAAACGCGACCACAGCTCGTCGTCGGAAATACCGGACAGGGCCTGGTGGATCTGCTTCGTCTCCTCCGGAGTGAACCAGCGAACGGGCGACTCTTCATCGTCACCAAGTTGCTCTCCGCCGGCCAACAGGAACCCAAGCGCGTCGTGGCCTTCCCAGACCTCGCCTGTCAACAAGTAGTGGAGTCCGTGCCAGGCCTTTTCGAGCGAAACACTGTTGGCCGGGGCCGTGCCGTGCTGCAAAAGCCCACTGAGCAATTGCGGCGCCGCCGAAAACTGTTCCAGGTTCCCAGGGGCCGACGCCGTCACGTCGCAGTACATACCCATGTCATTTTCCCTCTGTGGCGGTAAATTTTCCCTAACCAGCCAAAAAAAAGACGCTGGACTGCGCAAGTGTAGCCCACTTTTCGCCGAGTTACCCGAGAATTCCGTTCACGTTTACAGGCATCTCCCTTGTGATCTGTTTCAGACGACCGTATCTGCCTGATGCCCCCACGGGCCTGGTATGCGATGAGGCTCATCAACAAAGTCGAAAGATGTGGATGCGCGCGTATCACACCTCCAGATTCCGGACGTCGGAGGCGTGCTTTTCAATGAAATCGCGGCGCGGTTCGACTGAAACGTGGCTGCTTGTGGCGAGGTTCACTCGATCCGGCAAGCGGAGACGACACGGCACCGATCACCTACACGTCCTACGGCGAAGGAGCCAAGCCGCTCATCCTGGGATCGAGACCGCGAAGCCGGCCGGAAGACTGGGTCCAGTTCGGAAACGACATCTGGGCCACTCGGCTGTTGAAGTATCGCCAAGGCGAGGAGTTGCTCGACCTGCGCCGTAGCACGTGGCACCGTCACCAGGAGGCGGGCGCGGACGTCAAGCTGTCTCATGCACAGGCCGACGGCGGCACGGTCGTTCGCGTGGCTTGCAGGCAGAGCGGTCGGACTTCGAATCACGTGCAACTCTGGGGTCCAAAGGTTCCGGTCGAAAAAGGGACCTTCCTGCAGTTGAGTGTTCGAGCACGCAGCAGTATCCCCTTTCGTTTGTCCGCTTTGGACATCCTGCAAGGCGGCGCCCCGTGGACACGATTCGCGTCAGCCGTTGTGGCTCGCGATATCACGACCCAGTGGCAAGACTTCGAAGCCGTGTTCCAAGTGAGCGCATCCTCAACAGAAGGCAATCTGCACATCAACCTGGGCGGCGTTCTGCCGGAGGGTGCCCTCTTCGAGTTCCAGCTTGGCAGTCTGCACGTCGCCACACCGAACATCGACGATCCGCTCGATGTGGACGTGGGCAACATCATCTTCGACCACGGCGAAGTCTGCGGCTGGAAGAAATGGTCGATCGAGTCGCTCGAAAAGCCCTACGATTACTACTACGACGGTCCATCCCGGCGGGTCTTCCTGAAATCAAAGGCCAATCCGGCAACGCTGCACGACAGCATCGAATGTGCCATGAAGCGGCACGTCATCGATCAGGGCAACGCGCACCACGTCGTCTACGACGGTTTGGCCGTGATGTATGGCGCCGCCCACGGCTTCGGCGGCGGGAACACACACCATCTCGATCATTCGCAACTGCGATCTCGGCTACATCGGCGGGGGCCATCAACTCACCCGGCCCGACGGGATTCCCGTGCGCTACGGCAATGCGATCGAGTTCTGGGGAGCGGCGAGCGATCACCTGGTCGAAAACTGCCGCATTTGGGAAGTCTATGATGCCGCTCTGACCAACCAGAACAAGACCGCAACCGTGCGGCAGGAGAACATCGTCTACCGCAACAACGTCATTTGGAACTGCGAGTACTCGTTCGAGTACTGGAACCACCCGGAAACCTCCGTGACGCGGAACATTCGTTTCGTCAACAACACCTGCGTCAATGCGGGCGTCGTATGGTCTCATGCTCAACGACCGGACCCCAACGGCAGTCACCTGATGTTCTACAGCAACACGGCGGCCACGTCGGGTTTCGAGGTGAAGTACAATATCTTCTACCAAGTTTCGGATTGGGGGAGTCGATACACGGGTGGGTGGAAGTCGCTGCCCGAGATGGACCACAACCTGTGGTTCAGCGACCAGGGCGTCATGGCCAATTGGTTTAGCGAGAAACTCGAAACGCTTCCAGGACTATCAGAAGACAACCGGTCTGGATACACAGTCCGTCTTCGCCGATCCGAAATTCGTCGACCCCGCCAACGGCGACTATCGCCTCGCCGCCCGACAGCCCGGCCCGCAACGTACGTCCCGATGGCGGCCCAATCGGTGCGGAGTCGGTGTGGAGAGGTTCTGGCGATCCCCCGTTGTCTTCGAAGACCCCTCGAGGCGGTAAGGAGTCTCCATGAGCAAGATCGCTCTCAGCTTGATGTCGGTCGCGCACTTGATGTTCGTAACCAATACGGTCACTGTTGAGCCACAACCGGTAACCGCTCAGCCTGCCGCCCCTGGATATATCCCGCCGCCCAAAGAGGTTCGTACCGATCCTTATCGGGTCGGCGTATTCATGTGCCCGCTGTGGAAGACAGGGGCCATCAACGGAAAAGAGTGGAACGCCATTGTACCGTTTCCTGAGCGCCAGCCGGTGCTGGGCTGGTACGACGAGGGAGATCCCGAAGTAACGGACTGGGAAATCAAGTACCTGCTGGAGCATGGCATTACCTTCGGCATCACGTGCTGGTATCGCGACAAGGGCAATTTGGGGCAACCCGTCAAACCGTGGCTGGGACACTGGCTGCACGAGGGGCTGTTCAAGAGCCGCTATGGCGATCGTTTCACGTTCGCAATCATGTGGGAGAACATAGCAAAACAGGCATGCGGCCTTGCCTCAGAGAAAGACTTGCTGGAGAACCTGCTGCCCTTCTGGGTAGAGAACTACTTCCGTCGCCCCAACTACTTGCGAGTCGATGGCAAACCTGTGCTGATGATTTACGGGATCTCGCGTTTCATCGACGAACTGGGTGGTGAAGAACAGGCGAAGGCCGCCGTTGCCAAAATGCGAGATGACTGTCGCGACAGAGGATTCGGGGGACTGACCATCGTGGGTGAACACCACGTACAGCCTGCCGACCATCTTCTGGCGATGGCCAACATCGGGATTGACGGAGTGGCCAGCTACCATTGGCCCACGTTCACCGGCGCATTCCCGCGGGAGCCAAATGCTGAGAAGCTCATCGCTGCGCAGCAGTGTTGCTGGCGGGAGCTAGTCAAATATTCACTGCCCGCCGGTCACGGTATCTGTGGGATGGGACGCGCGTCCGTGGAACAAGAAGCGGGAGCGGAAATGGGGCGATTGGCAGCTCGCGCCGGCATACTTCGCGGAGGCCTGTCGGCGAGCGAAGGAATTTGCGGATGCCCAGCCAGCCTCCAACCCGTTCGCAAAGATGATCCTCATCGACAACTGGAATGAGTTCGGAGAGGGCCACTATATCTTTCCACACCGTGAATACGGATTCGGCTATCTGGACGCCGTACGATCGGTCTTTTGTCCCGACCAACATGAGCACCGCGACATGACTCCTGACGAAGTCGGACTCGGCCCGTACGACCGCCTTTTTCAGGCGACCTTGAATGTTGAGAAGTAGGTCTGGGCCAGGAAAAATGCGGCAAGAGTCCTTCCTCTCCGGCCTCAAACCACACGGACATATCACCATGAACAAGGCGGTATTTTCCGGCTCGCTGATTGTCCTGCTGCTGTGCCGGCCGCCAGATCGGCTACCGGCTCTACGACGTGAGAGCCAAGCATTGATGAAGCGAACTGAGCGATCATTACATCGGAGAATCCGAATGAAACGTTTCCTTTTTATCCTTTGCGCCGCGATGTTGGCGGCCGGTGCGACTTGCCACATTGAGGAAGCAACCGCCACCGACGTTTATGTTGCCGTCAACGGCGATGACGGCAACGCAGGCACCAAGGAAAAACCTTTCGCCACGCTGGAGGCGGCGTGCGATGCTACGAGGACATCAGACGCGGGCCCGCATCGCATCGTGGTAATGCCGGGAGAATATTTCCTGGTCAGCACGCTGGAACTCGACGCGCGCGACAGCGGTTTGACCATCGAAGCCGAACCGGCTGGCAAGGCGACGCTCTGCGGCGGCAAGCTGGTGTCCGGCTGGCAGCGTGACGGCGATCATTTGTGGTACGCAGACCTGCCGGGAGTCAAGGAGGGGACGTGGGATTTCCGGGCACTGATCGTGAACGGACGGTTGGCTGAACGTGCCTGTTTTCCGGGAACCGATGCGTTCGAGAATCTTGGAACCTGGAATCTGCCATTGTTGCCGGCCGTCGCCGGGCATTGGGAACGTAAGCCCACTCGGGAAGAGTTGACCACGATGCCGTACGATCCCCAGGACATCCCGGCAACGCTCGACGTGCGAAACGCCGAGGTGCGTCTGTACCATATGTGGGCCGAATCGTTGGTGGGGGTCGCCAGCAACGACACGGATCGCCACGCGCTGATCCTTTCCTCGGAGCCCGCCTGGCCACCCGGGCGCTTAATCGAAGAAAGTACGTCATTCTGAACACGCGCGAGGGCATGACCAGGCCGGGCCAGTGGTATCTTGACCGGACCGCGGGTCGCGTCGTCTATTGGCCCCTGCTCGACGAGGACCTGGCAGAAATCAAGGTCATTGCCCCGACAACCGAGCGCATCCTCCGTATTTCCGGAAGCTCGCAGCAGAATGCCGAGTCGATCACGATCCGGGGGCTGACGCTCCAGGCGACCACCGCGCCGCTCAAACCGGCCAGCTTTGGCGCGGGTGCGTTCGACGGCGCGTTGAGTGTCGCGCACGCCCGCCAGTGTGTACTGGAGGATCTGGAGATCTGCAACGTGGGCGGCCTGGGCAATCCGCGCGGACAACCTGACCGGATGCCGGATCGCCCGATGCCGTGTCCACCACGCCGGAGCCTGTGGCGTCAGGCTCAATAACGGCATCGATACCGTTGTCTCCCAGAATCACATTCACCATCTCGGCGTGTACTATCCGAGCGCGGCGGCCACAATGTTCTACGGCCAGAAGCTTCACATCCATCGCAATGAGATACACGATGCGCCCTACTCCGGCATGATCTGCGGCGGCGCAGATCACTTGATCGAGCAAAACCTGATCTACCGCGTGATGCGCGAACTGCACGACGGTGCTGCGATCTATGGCAACATGAAAAACTGCACCATCCGAGGCAATGTCGTTCGCGATGTCGTGGAGATCGGCAAGGGATTCGGTGCGTCGGCCTATTATCTCGACGAGGGTGCGCGGGACTGCGTCGTCGAGCGCAACGTGGCGATCGGCGTACCGATGCCGACGCATAACCACATCACCCGCAACATTATCGTCCGCGACAACGTGTTCATTGCCGACAAGGATATGACCGTGTCGTTTCAGCGGTCCGTCGGCAGGTGCCTTCGAAGGCAACACGTTGTTCGTCCCCGGCAAGCTGAGCGTCCGCCAGCCGAACGCGATCAAGATCTGGAAGGACAACGTGGTCTTCGCCAACGCGCTGGGCCAGAACGACGCACCACAGGCATTCACAATCGGCGACGCGATGCCGACCGAACCCGCACCGGGCCGCAAGACATGGTCGGCCGAGGCCGTACGCGCGGCTGCCGTTCCCACGCTGGATGGGGAGATTACGGCCCAGGAGTGGCCGGGCAAGATCCAGACACTGGATCGCGAACCCTCGCGGCACAGCGGCGGCGGCGCACCTGTCCTGGCCAAGTTCTGCTACGACGACCAGTGCCTGTATGTGTCGGCGAACGTCACGATGTTCGCGCCGGCGAAGGTCAGTACCGGAGCAACCTGGGGCCAGGACGACGGCGTGGAGATCTGCATTGCGGGCCAGACACCGGACGGTGAGACCGTCACGTTTGTGATCCGCGGCTACGCGGGTGGCGCCGTTCAGAGTGTCACCGACGCGGGCGCGCCCGACGAGGCAGCGGCGCGACTGGGCAAAGGGGTGCGTTTTGCTGCCAAGCTCACGAAGTCTTGGGGCGAGACCCTGAAGGGCTGGCACGGCGAATGGGCCATCCCGTTGGCGGCCCTCGGCTTGAAGCCTGAATCAGGCCTGAAGGTCTCTTTCAATATGGCTGCCTTCTGCAGCGAGTTCCAGGAGTGGCACTGCTGGGAAGGAACGCTCGCTGGAGAACTGGCGGCTCGATCAGGCTGGCACGTTGAAGTTCAAGTAGACGCAAGAGAAAGGGACGACATGAGACTACCTCTCTTCACTATGGCGGTACTGTACGCGGCCGGCCGGGAGTTGCGGGCGAATGTGCAGGCGTATCTGGCTGACAACACCAAGGACGAAGTGTGGGCAGACTATTACGGGTTGCTCGGAGGGTGGTTTTGAAAAGGGAAAATTCAAGTCGTCAACACCATGCAACATAGGAGAGCAAGTGTGAGAAATCTGACGCTGGGCGTCCTGGTCGGGCTGTCGATCTGTTCCATCGCCATGGGGGCGGATAAAGGCAAAACGTATCGCAGCATCACCTGGGACAAGTTCAAGGCATCCGGGCCGGAACTGAAACAGATCGGCTGGATCGCCACGCGGCACGCGAGGGACATCGAGTCGTCGGATTGGTCGATCGGCTGCGAGACGCTCGACCGCGATCAGGCCAAGTTCAGTGTCTACAAGGACTACGTGGGCGAACTGGGAGCCAAGCACGGGCGGCTGCAGAGCGGCTGGGCCAAATGCGAGAAGCAGAAGGGCGTCTACGATTTCGCGTGGCTGGACGAGTGCGTCTACGGCCTGAACGAACAGGGCGTCAAGCCTTGGGTCTGTCTGTGTTACGGCAACCCGATCTACAAATCGACCATCCAACTGGGCTCGACGCTGGCGCCGATCGTGCATTCGGAAGAGGCGATGGCCGCCTGGCTGAAGTATGTCGAGGCGACCGTGGCGCGATACAAGGACGTTGTGAACGAGTGGGAGATCTGGAACGAGCCGTTTGGCCAAGGCAAAGACTACGCGATCATGGTGCTGGCAACCGCCGAACTGATCAAGAGGCTTCAGCCGGATGCGGTCATCCTCGTCACGGCGATTACCGATGCGGACCGCACCGTCGTCCTGGAAGCGCTCAAGAACGCGAACAAGCTGGATCTGGTCGACTACTGGGTCTACCACCCGTACACGCGGAACCCCGACACGTCGTATGCGTCGGTTGAGAAGATGAAACAGCAACTGGCGGCGTACAGCCCGAAGTACAAGGTGTACCAGGGCGAAGTCGGCTGTCCTTCGATCTTGGAATGGACCCATGCCCTGAGCCATTATCCCTGGACCGAGTACAGCCAGGCGAAATGGGATCTGCGCCGCATGGCGGGCGACCGGGTCCGCAGCATCCCGTCGAGCGTCTTCACGATCATCGACCTGAAGTACCCGAACATGCTGCAATCGTTCGGCCTGATCCGCTCGAACCTGCTGCATGAGTTCATCTACAAGCGGCCGGCCTACTACGCCGTCCAGCACATGATGAGCTTCTTTCGACGACGCGGTAAAGCCCGTCGGCATTTTGGAGTACGAGTCGAATTCACCGCGCACGCTGACCAGTTGCAGGGTTCGAGAAGGCAGAGACGTCGGTCGCGTTGCTGTGGTACAGCGATGAAGTTCCCGAGTGACGACCTGACGTGGGACAAGGTCGATCTGACGATCAAGGGAGTTACGTTCCAAGATCCGGTGTACGTGGAAATGATCACGGGCAAGGTCTTTGAACTCGACAAGTCCGCATGGAAAAGCGAGGGCGGAAACACGACGTTGACGCAGTTGCCGATGTGGGACAGCCCGATGATGCTCGCTGAGCGTGCGCAGGTCGATCTGCGGACGGATGCCGCCGAATGATGCGAATAGGGGAATGTGATGTCCGCCGACGGGACTGAGTTTAACAGCGCATACTAGCGAGTCAAAGAACCGGATCGCCGGAACGGCGCGTCCAAATATGTCATGGAAATGTCGAACAGAAGTCATTGCGGATGCGACGGATCGAGCCATAAACTGAATCCACAGTGGATGCAAGCCGAAATGAGTCGTGCAAAGGTCCCGGAGAAGCAGACTGATAACGTGGGGCAGAGACAACCATGACCGAGACTACTCGCTTTGCTACAGAAGGAACAAACAGAATGAGAACAAAGACAATGGTCACGGCATTGATGTTGGCAGCCATTCTATTTTGCGGCTGCCCTAAACGCGGAAGACATCGAACCTGCGCCGCCGCAATACGTCGGCGCACCGGTCGGCCCGCGGGCAGTGACCAATCGCGCGTTTACGGGAATTCCCAGCATGGCGGTCACGCCCGGCGGTCGGTTATGGGCAACCTGGTATGCGGGAGTCACTCCGGGCGAGGACCATAACAACTACGTCGTGCTCAGCACCAGCGGCGATAACGGCAAGACCTGGAACGAGGTGTTGGTCGTCGACCCCGATGCCGACGGGCCCCGCCGCACCTTCGATCCGGAACTCTGGATGGCTCCGAACGGAAAACTGCGTTGGAGCTGGTCGGATCGAGACCGAGGCGATTCCAAGACCGACGGGCTGTGGATGATCGAATTCTCCGATCCTGAATCCGATCAGTCGCCGTGGAGCCAGCCCGTGCGTCTCGCGACCGGCGTGATGATGTGCAAACCGCTCGTGCTGACCACGGGGGAATGGGTAATGCCGGTCTGCACGTGGTTCACGGAGCAAAGTTCGAAGATGGTCGTCTCGACCGACGCCGGCAAGACGTGGTCCATCCGTGGCGGCGCATCGGCGCCGAAGGAGCAACGGCTGTTCGACGAGCACATGTTTATCGAGCGCAAGGACGGCGCCATCTGGGTATTGTCGCGAACGAAATACGGAATCGGCGAAAGCGTCTCGACGGATCGAGGCGTCACCTGGCCCGACCTGACTCCCTCGAAGCTGCAACATCCGTCAGCACGGTTCTTCATCCGGCGTTTGTCG
Source organism: uncultured Planctomycetota bacterium (assembly GCA_963700575.1). Lineage (GTDB taxonomy): Bacteria > Planctomycetota > Planctomycetia > Pirellulales > Pirellulaceae > JAJRVM01. The sequence goes on from CAVOYC010000032.1 coordinate 685,425, forward strand.
TCGGGCAACCTGTTGCTGGTGAAACACGGGCCGCTCTACGAGAAGACCGGGCGTTCGCATCTGACGGCCTATATCTCGAAAGACGACGGCGTGAGTTGGCAAGGCAGCCTGCTGCTCGACGAACGTAGCGGCGTGTCGTATCCCGACGGCCAGCAGGACCAGGACGGGCTGATCCGCATCATCTACGATTACAGTCGCACGGGCGAGCGTCTGATTCTGATGGCCTCGTTCCGCGAAGAGGACGTCTCGGCCGGTCGGACCGACTCCCAGACCGTCCATCTGCGCCAGCGTGTAAGCAAGGGCAGCGGCGGACGGGAAAAGGCAAAGAATTGATGCCGACGGCGTCGTCCCGCAGACGGAAGGAAGGTAAGATGAACCCTCTTCGGCGCCATGTCGATAAAGCCACGCTGGCTGGGACAATTGGAAGAAGATGTGAGGGTGCCCGCATGAGCCCTGTTCCTGTATTGCTAATCTCAAGGATCGTCAAGTTTTTCACACAGCTCAGCGACCAACGGGAGCAGGCTAGTGTCGTCCGAGCGGTAACTCGAATTTGGATGTGGCCCCGCCGCCCCGTGACACTTGCTTCTATTCTGGTTGTTGGCATCGCGGCCGGCGCCCGTTCGGCCGACTCGGTCGATTGGAACCGGCGAGCAGAAGAAGATGCCCAACGGGACTTCACGACGATCATCTTCGACGGCCAAGCACCCCATCAGTTGGCCTGCGACACAACCGTTCGTCCCATGTCCGACGGCTCGTGGGTGACCGTGATGCTTGGCGGCGGGCATACCGAACCGCTGCCAGCCAACCGCGTGTTCATCTCCCGCAGCCAAGATCAAGGAAAGACCTGGACACCGATGTGTCCGATCGACTTAGGCATCAAGTCGAGGGACCCAAGCCGGGCGATCACGCTTTCGGAACTGATGCTCAACGGTCCGACGTGCCAGCATGGTCTTGCAGGTTCACAACGGCGGGTTTGGCGAGTGGAAGACGTATTTCGTCCACAGCGACGATTCGTGCCACACCTGGTCGGAATTGGAGCCAGCGCCGGGCAAGCTGGCGGATCGAACGATGATCCGCAACGCGATCAAGACCCGCGATGGACGGATTCTCATGCCTTATCAGCATTACCGTCGCTGTGATGAAACGGGGCAGCAAGCATCTCGAACGGCCGTGTTCTCTACACCCCGCGAGATCCACGCAACGGCGTGATCGAAAGCCGCGACGGGGGCCGTACGTGGGAACTTTATGGCGACCTTCGTTTAACTACCGACGACAATTACCACGGCTGGGCCGAGCCGAACATCGTCGAGCTAAACGACGGCACGATCGCCATGATTGTCCGCGCCGACCGCTTGGGAGGCGTGTTGTACTATGCGGAGTCGAAAGACGGAGGCCACACTTGGCCGGAGTACGCAGACGAAGACCACGATACCCAACCCCGGCTCCAAGGCCACGCTCTATGGCCTCGGCGGCGACACGGTGGCCATGTTGCTCAATCCGAATCCGCATCATCGCAGCCCGTTGGCGCTGTGGATCAGCTTCGATGGGCTGAAGACCTGGCCCTACCGCCGCGTGTTGGTGCCCGAGTCGTGTGACAAGGATGGCCGGATCAACTATCCCGACGGTTTCGTCAGCGAGGACGGCGACTTCCTGAACTTCGCCTTCGATGACAATCGGCACCGTTGCGTGTTCTACCGAGCGAAACTGCCTGCCTGGCCCTCACCTTGAACCGTATCGAGTCACAGTCACCTTGAGGGAATTCCAATGTCATCCGCGTACCAGAGCAGCAACGGCGGCTGTTCCTCGAGTGGGACAACGCGGCGAGCGTCAGGAAGCAGTGGGAGAAGATGCGAGACGAACGCCTTAACCCGCTGCTGACAGCGGGCGTGAATGGCGACGTAACGAGTGGATTCACACTGGAGACGCACAAATATTTTTTGAGCAGAGAAGTGAAAAGGATGAGTTCGTGAAAGCCACGAAGATATGCTGGCATCTTGGAAAGACGGTCATCTTGGGATTCGTCCTGACGGGGTTGCTCGTGCTGATTCCGCCAGCGATTGGCCAGACACTACGGCCAAACCGGGATGTCGAGGATTCGTCGATGCTCGGTTCCTTCCTCGATGCCGGCATGCCCGACGAAGTTCTCTTCGCCGTTCGCAAGCCCAGCATCGACGGCCATTGGTACGCCAACATCGCGTACTATTCGACCGACCAGTGCCGAACCACGTTCCCCATGAATTCCGGCGGAAAGCTGTGCATCTATAACGTCAAGACGAAGAAAGTCCGCACGATTTTCGAAGACCCCGAGGGCAACATCCGCGACCCGCAGATTCATTACGACGCCCAGAAACTCATCTTTGCGTACCTGCCCAAAGGAAAACGACATTACAGTCTGTACGAAATCAACCTCGACGGTACCGGCCTGAAACAACTGACCGGCCAGGGCGAGGACGTTTCGCCCGGAATGGAAGATTACTACGACCTATTCCCCGCCCGGATGGGACGATTTCGAGCCCACGTACCTGCCGGACGACCAGATCATTTTCTGTTCCACGCGGGCCAATCGATATGTTCAATGCTGGATGACGCAGGTCGGAACGCTGTACAAGTGCGACGCCGACGGAAGCAACATCCGCGCGCTGTCGGCCAATGTCGAACACGACAACACGCCCTGGGTGCTCTCCAACGGCCAGGTCGCGTACATGCGTTGGGAATACGTGGACCGCTTTCACATGGGCTACCATCATCTCTGGTCGATGAACCCCGACGGCACTCGGCAGATGGTGCTCTACGGCAACCAAATCAACCACGGCACGATTCTGGCTCCGAAGCCGGTTCCGCACAGTCCGAAGCTCGTCGTCACGTGGTCGCCCGGCCACGGCATGCGCGAGCATTACGGCCGAATCGCGCTCATCGATCCGCGACTCGGACCGGACGACCCCCAGGGCGTTCAGTATATCAGCCAAGGCAATATCCACTGCGACCCGTGGGCGTTGAGCGAAAACCATTTCCTGGTCGCCAACAAGACCGCCATCGAACTGCTGAACGGCCAGGGCGAAACCGAGGTTCTGTACCGATTGCCGGAAGAACTGGCCAAGCAGGGATACTGGATTGGCGAACCAAGGCCGGTGATGAAGCGCGAGCGAGAACCCGTGATCGCCGACGAGACCGACCCGTCCGCCGACCATGGCACCCTGGCGCTGGTCAACATCTACAAAGGCCGCAAGATGCGGAACGTCAAGCCGGGTACGATCAAGAACCTGCTCGTCTACGAGGTTCTGCCCAAGCCGATCAACTATGCCGGCGCGATGTCCGAAATGTCCGCCGGCGGCACGTTTTCCGTCGAGCGGTTGATCGGTTCCGTCCCGGTTTCAGAAGACGGCAGCGCCTATTTCAAGCTGCCCGCGGTACGCAGCTTTCTGTTCCTCGCGATGGACGAAAAGGGACATTGCGTGAAACGCATGCACTCGTTCACGTCCGTCATGCCGGGCGAAACCACCACCTGTATCGGCTGCCACGAACATCGGACCGAAACGCCCAGCGCCGACGATCGCGACAGACTGTTCCGCATCATGCGCACGCAGCCCGTCGATCCCGAACCGGTCGCCGGCGTACCGGAGATCTTCGATTTTCTGCGGGACATTCAACCGATTCTGGACGAGCATTGCCTGGAGTGCCACAACCACGACCGCGAAGAAGGCGGGTTCAACATTTCCGGCCACTGGGGGCCGCTCTACCCGATCGGCTATATCCAGATGTCCTGGCGGCAACTCTTCGGCGACAACCGGATCATTCTGCCGTATTCCGAGCACAGCAAGAGCAACTTCGAACCGTACGAAATCGGCACCGGTTCCAGCCGCCTGCTCAAGCTGATCGAAGAGGGGCACGAAGGCGTCAACATGCCGGAACCGCAGCAGAAGATCATTCGCCACTGGCTCGACGCCGGCGCCAATCACGCGGGAACCTATGCGGTCAACAGTCACGGCACGATCGGCTACTACCTGCACAGCGTCAACGTTCGCAACGACAAGGACTGGCCGGAAACGCAAGCCATGGTGGAAGTCATGAACCGTCGCTGCGACCGGTGCCACGCGCCGACCGAGGCCGAGAAGCAGATCGGCACGTACAAACTCCCGGCCCACTTCTATGCCCGATACTACCCGCCGGAAGAATTCCAGAAGAACCGGTACGTGGCACACACGATGTCCGAAGACGGCGGCCGGTTCAATCGACATCTGATCTACAATCTGTCGTACCCGGAATTGTCGAAAGCGGCTCGCGCACCGCTGGCGAAGGAGGCCGGCGGACTGGGCGTCTGTCAGGCCAAGTCCGGCGAAACGGTGTTTCCGGGACAAGACCGACCCGGACTATCTGGCGATCGTCGCCGCCGTCGCCCGCGGGCGGAAGCATATTCTGGAAGAGAACAACCGCTTCTGCATGATCAATCCCAGTCCGAACAACGGCGAGAATTGCCCGGTGAGATACGTTCCGCGACGGGATTACGTCCGCGAAATGATCCGCTACGGAGTGCTGCCGGTAGACCACGATTTCGATGCGTCTGTCGATCCGTTCGAATTGGACAAGGCGTATTGGAAGACGTTCTGGTACGCACCGAAATGACAGTCGCCACGATCATTGCCATCAGATCCGAGTTTTCCTCACAGAAGATGTGCCGTCCATCCGGTTGCCACTCCCCAACACATGATCATCATCTTCATCGCCGGAAACCTTTCTACCAGAGCCAAACGCCGCCGCTCAGCTCAATACTTTGCGCCTTCTGTATATTCGTAGGGTCCCAATCCGACGTCTTTGGGACCGTAGTTCAGCGGCCAGCCGGATTCCGGTTTTTCGCAGAGGTTGTCGCGAACGGCTTCGTACATTCCGAATCCGAATTCGCGGCAGGGCTCGGCGTAAGAACCTTCGCCCCATTCATTGACCGGCGCGAGCACCGCCCGTTTGATTCCGGACTCTTTCGAGAACTGTTTGAACTGTCGGCAGATTTCGGCGAATTTGTCCGAAGTTCGTTCTGCGATCCAACAATGGTCGTTCCAGGGACGGTCGTCCCAGCCGGTTGACAGGTTCGGCAGGAACGGAAGAATCCCCGTCTCGTTCCTTTTTTCCCAGTACGGTTTGGACGCATCGACAACCAGATCGAAGTTGAACTTGCGACGGGTAACCGCCTTTCCTCCGTCGTCCATGAAATGGTAGATGGAGGTCATTTCAAATCCCGCGTCGGCCAGCCATTGAATATCGGCGGCGTCGGTCGAGGCCTCGGGCCATTTCATGGCCACGAAATAGATACCCTTGAATCCGGCTTTTTTCGCCATTTCCCGTGACAGGTCGAGCAGTTTCTTGACCCCTTCGCCCTGCTTGAGTTCGTGGCCTTTCTTCTTTTCGATCTCAATGACGTCCCTGTCCATACCCTCGGGAGACCAGATCATGACAACCGGCTTGCCGTCGATACAGTAGTATTCAGGGGTATTGAAGTAGTTATCGATCCAGTACTGCGTGACCTTTGCCTGATCTTCGAGGGAGTGGCTTCCGGGTCCGTTGTGATTCGCCCACATCATGGCCCACTTGAGGTACGACTTGTACTTCGCCTGCTGAAATCCCTTGATCCAATGTTCCAGATGTTGGTTGCCTTTGTTCCAATACCAGTCCACCAGATAGTACTGGATTCCGTTTTCGACCGACCATTTGATCTGCCAGTCGATAACTTCCGGGCTGGACTCGTTGTACCATCCCAGCAAAGGACGCCGAACGGGGCAACGGTTCCAGACTCGGGACCAGGAATGTCCGTGATACCAGCCGGGGAAATAGAACGCACCGATTTCGTATTCGGATTTCACCGGTTTCGGTTCCGGCACGTAGTCCGCCTTGGGCAGATTCAGGGACGGCAAGACGGAAATCGGGATTTCCACCGGAACGACCTGGAATTCTCCTTCCCCCGAAGCTGTCAGATTCAAGGAGATCGTTCCCTCGACCGGTTTGGTAACCTTGACAGGAAACAGCATCCGACGTCGTTCCCCGATTTTGAAGGGTTCAATCGTTTTCTGGTCTTCCGCTGCAATCAGCGAAACGCCCTCGGGCAGTTTCATGCCGTCGAACGTCAATGCTGGAGTGTCCTCGCCTCCGTTGTTGACCAGATCCAGGAAGAACGAGGTTTCGTATCCGGCGCGGACGATGGCGTCTTCAATTCCGCAGAACATGACGTCGATATTCGCCGGACCCTGCGGTCGGCGATTAACCGCAACCGATCGGAACGTGGCAGCGGCTTTCGATTCCGAGTCGGGCAGTACGCGCAGTTTGAATTGATGAACAGCGTCCTTTCCAGTACTTGCTGTTCGCCAGATTGACGTTAACCAGTTCTGTCGAATTCTTCTTGAGTTCAACGATGGTCGAGTAGAAGACTCCCCGCTCGTTCATCCAGGAGAATTCCACGGATCGCGGAGCGTCAAGAGAGGCGTTGATTGTCAGCCAATTTCCGATTTGTTCCGCATCCAGGGAGAACATGGGCGAGTCCCAGGAATCCGTCTTGCCGTTTTCGATAGTCCAGGACGGTTTGATCTCCGGCTGACTTTCCAGTTTCAAGTCAACGATTCTTATCCAGTCAATTTCGACAACCGCTTTGTTGATCTGGTTTTCCGCGGGCGCAGGGAAATCAAGCCGCAATTTGATGATTTGTCCCTCTCTGCTCCAAAACGGATAGATGTTGATAATTTCCCATGTATTGGCGTCTGGAGCGGTCCATTTGCTCGTTTTGGCCTGGGAGAATCCTCCAAACGGTCCTTCATTGGAATTGGCATAGAACAGTTCCCCCCCTCGCTGAGGCAATGGTTCGTCTTGAACGATGCGCAGCCGCGCCTGAAATACGTTCCACGGACGTGCCGGAAAATCCAGATCGGAGACGACAATAAACGGATCGCGTCCGGTTACGATTCCGCGAAGAACGCCGTCCTGGACGACCACGTCTTTCAGGCAATTCGTTCCGGTCCAACCCTCTTTGTCGCCGTCGGTATTGAACGTCCACTGCTTGACCGTTGTCCGCCTGTTGGGCAATTGCTGTGCGGTCCGATCCAAGGTTAATCAGAAAGTTCATTACCAATGCGCATACAAGTAAAGAAAATCGCATAACAACTCCTCCTCTTTCAATCGACAAACAATATGCTAGTTGTGAATCGGTGCAAGCTCAGCGCACCCTACCGGCTCTTCCCCGCCACATGCGATCGCGGATGTTGTTCTCGTACGGTATCGGGCAGTCCAGGTTGCGCGGAATGTCGGTTCCCTCAACGCATGTCGGTGCCGCAAACAGGGAACGGGAAATCAGTGTGTGGCAGGCGGTCGCCGCCGCGGTCAGGAGAAATTCCCTTCGAAGCATGCAGGGCTCCTTTTCGTTTCTTGTTCCGATTGTACTGAGTTGGGCCTCGCCAAGCCCAAGTATAATCGTTCGGACTATCACGGGAAACGTTTTCGGTAATCGCCATCGTGACGTTCGTCAGCATGCACCCAAGACAAAATCGGCGTTCACCGTCGAACGCCGCGTATTGCTCACGTGGATCCGCTCGGCGATTGGCGATCTGCTTCCGCAAAGGGCGGCAGGGCCGCCAACCAAATGCGAGCTACCGCTCGGCTATCGCTCAGCCCGCTCCCGTGGGTCGCTAGTCGTTGTGAAAAACTCAACGATCTTTGAAATTAGCAATACAGTGGTCGAACCTGGGCGAGCTGCTGTCCGTTTTCCCTTCGATGACAGATTCGAGTACAATCAAGTTGAATCAACAGACACGGAGAAAGTCAATGAGACGAGCAGTAAACAATACATTGTTGTTCTCGCCCCCGCGGTGCTGGTGGGAGGTTTCCCTGCCGCTCGCAGCGGTTTGTTGGGTAGTCTGGCTGGGCGCGGAAACTGCTGCGCTGCCGCCGTGCAACGCAACGGCCGAGGAGGAATCACGCTGGGTGCATCCGCTTTGCCAGCCGCTGGCCGATCGACAGCAACGGCCCGTTCGTGGAACTGGCCGATGGGAGCCTGATGACCATCGACCCTCAGGGGACTGCGCTGCAGCCAGGACGACGGCCAGACGTGGTCCGAAGCACGGAGTGTTTGTGAGGGATTGGACGGCTTACGCGAAGGCCGCGAGCCGGCCTCGGCTTCCATCGTGCGGACGCGAGGCGGCGCGCTGGTCATCGTCTATCTGGATTCCACCACGTACAACTTCAGTTGGGACAACACGATCAATCAGCCGAAAGACGACTGCCGGCTGGAGATCTGGGCGATCCGCAGCCTGGACGGCGGCAAGACCTGGATCGACCGGCAGCGGATCCTGGAAGGCTACAATCCCAACTTCTTCGGCTTCATCCAGACCCGCGGCGGCCGACTGGTCGCCACCGTGCCCCACTTGGTGCGCGACCCGGGCCGCTACGTGGCCTGTTCGCTGACCTCGGACGACGACGGGAAGACGTGGCAGCGGAGCAACCTGGTCGACCTGGGCGGCCACGGACACCACTCCGGCGCGATGGAGCCCACGGTGGCCGAACTCAGCGACGGCCGGCTGTTGATGCTGATTCGCACCCATTGGGGCCGCTTCTGGGAGGCGCTGTCCGACGATGGCGGGCTGTCGTGGCGCACGATCCAGCCGAGCCAGATCGAATCGACCAGCGCGCCGGGCTTCTTGCTGAAGCTGCGCAGCGGCCGGCTGGCTCTCGTGTCGAACGACAAGGCCGGGCGTGCCAATCTCTTGTTGGCTTTTTCCGAAGACGACGGCAAGACCTGGACGAAGCCGGTCGTCCTGGCCCGCCAGAAGGATGGCCAGTTGAGTTATCCGTACTGCTTGGAACGCCGTCCCGGCGAGCTGTGGGTCATTGCCGGGTTTGCCTTCAAGAAGGGTTGGCAGGAGCCTTTGCCCTTAAGGCTGAAGATCGACGAGGAAGCGTTTCTCAGAAATCAGCCATGAAACCGCGGAACCTTTCCGCCCACCGCTGCGATTCGCGACAAGATTAGTGTCCCACACCATGGGCACGGGTTACACATCCAGATTGCGGACGTCGAGTGCGTGTTTTTCAATGAATTCGCGGCGGGGCTCGACTTTATCGCCCATCAGCACGCGGAACATCTCGTCGGCGGCGCCCAGATCGTGCATCGTGACCTGCACCAGGGTCCGATTGGCCGGATCGAGTGTCGTCTCACGCAGCTCTTCAGGGTTCATTTCACCCAATCCTTTGAACCGCGTCACGTGCAGCCCCTTCTCGCCCGCCGCACGCACGGCCGGCGGCAAACCGCGCAGATCCTCCAACGCCGTGGTACTTTCGCCGCGCCGCAGAATAAAGCGTGCCTCTTGCGACCCGGTGCGCTCCTGGGGAATCAACGACTGAATGTCCAATCCGAACTTTGCCAACTCTTTCAAGCCCGCATTGATCGTCCGCACCTCATGCAGCTCCGTGATGTGCAGCTGCGGTTGTCCCCCTTCGGGACCCGCTACCTCTGCTCCGCCTTCCGGCGTGGCATTTGCATCGTCCACCGACAGCTCACCGCCAGCTTGCGCCTCTTGTTCCTTGAGAAATTGCTCCAGCGTCACACGGCCCCGGAACCAGTATTCCTGGCGTCCGAGAAAGACGTGAATGACCGGCAACTTGCCCGTCTCCAGGTCCGCTCGCTCGGCGTGCGCTCGCAGACTGATCCCGCGCCGTTCCAGCGCGATTAACGCCTCCTCCATGGACGCCAGTGTGTAGCAAAGATGTTCCATATCCTCGCCTTGGACTTGCCGTCCATCGCCCGGTTCAAAAATCGCGTCATCCAGTCCCTTCTCCAGCAGCTGATTCTTCATCGCATCTTCCGACTGCACGTAATAGGTGTTGTTCTTTGCGCGGACCCGGAACAGAGGCGGCTGAGCCACATAGACGTGCCCGTTGGCGACCAGCTGGAACATTTGTCGGTAGAAAAAACACAGCAGTAGCGTGCGGATGTGGGAACCGTCAACATCGGCGTCCGTCATAATGATGACCTTATTGTATCGCCGCTTGCTCAAGTCCTGTTCCGCGCCAATCCCACTGCCGATGGCCTGTATCATGCTCTGTACTTCTTCGTTGGCCAAGACTTTGTCTTCACGCGACTTGTAGGCGTTGATGATCTTGCCGCGCAGCGGAAGAATGGCCTGATATTCGCGCAGGCGTCCCCCTTCCGCGCTGCCACCAGCCGAATCACCTTCGACCAGATACAACTCGCACTTCTCCATTTCACGGCTGATACAATCTCGAAGCTTGCCAGGGAGGCCACCACCACCCAGCGCACCCTTTCGCTTGCGGAGGATATCTTTGGCCTTCCGCGCCGCTTCCCGCGCCTCGGTCGCCAACATGCCTTTACGCACGATGATTTTGGCGACCTTCGGATTCTCTTCCAGATACTTGGCCAGCAACTCACCCACCACGGAGTTGACGATCCCTTCGACTTCACCGTTACCGAGCTTGGTTTTTGTCTGGCCTTCAAACTGCGGATGCGGAACGCGCAGGGATAAGACCACCGTCAAACCTTCACGGAAGTCATCGCCGCTGGGGGCCAGATCTTTATCCTTGAAGATGCCTTCTTTGCGACCGTACGTGTTGAGCGTGCGCGTCAGCGCGCTGCGAAACCCCGACACGTGCGTACCACCTTCAATGGTATGAATGTTGTTCACGTAGGAGTGCAGGTTCTCGGTGTACTCGCCTGAATACTGCAGCGCGACCTCGTACCCAACGGCATCGACTTCGCCGTTGAAATAGATGACTTCCTTGTGCAGCACATCGCTGGCGCGGTTCAGATGTTCGACGAACTGAATGATTCCTCGTTCGTAACAGAACTCTTCCCCTTCTCCGATTCGTTCATCGAAAAAAATGATCCGTACGCCGCTGTTAAGAAAGGCCAATTCCTGCAACCGTTTGTAGCAGCATGTCGTAACTGAACTTCGTCGTCTGGAAGACTGTGCCGTCTGGTTTGAACGTCGTCTTCGTGCCAACCTTCTTGGTCGCACCAACGCGTTGCACCGGCCCCGACGGGATACCGCGTTCATATTCCTGCTGATAGACGTGGCCGTCGCGCGAAACTTCTACCTCGCACCATTGCGACAGAAAGTTCACCACGGTCACACCAACGCCATGCAGACCTCCCGAGGCCTGGTAAGCACCTTTCTCGAATTTCCCACCGAATTTCAAGACCGTCATCACGCCTTCGAGCGTGGAAACGTCTCGACCCAGTTCTTCTGACAACTGATCATGCCGCTCGACAGGAATACCACGCCCGTCATCTTCCACCGTGACAGATCCGTCGGCATTGACCGTCACCTTGATGTTATTGGCGAAACCGGCCATGGCTTCGTCGATCGAATTATCAACGACTTCGTAGACCAGATGGTGCAATCCGCGCACGGTAATATCTCCGATGTACATCGCCGGGCGCTTCCGGACATGCTCCATGTCGGAAAGATGCTGCAGGTCCTCCGGGGTATAATCGCTGTTGGCTTTCGCTCTCGGAGGAACCTTGGGAGTCTCGTTGGGACTTCCCTCGGGCTGCTCTATCGGTCTCTCGTCACTCATACAGATTTCCAGATATCATTTGGCGGTACTGCGCTACGTGGGGACCGAACCGCCCCGACAGATAACGCAATTGATTTCGTAAACAGGTCAGCCCAACATCGAATCATTTGACATGCCCCACGCGAAATCGCAGATCCCGGATTTTTCGGTCGGGCAGGGCGGCGGTGATCTTCTTGAGCAACTCAGTCTTTCTGAACGTCAATTCCTGTAGCACGGCAGAATTCGTGACCGTTACTTCCACCACGCCACGCCGAATGTTCCCCACGCGGGTGTACGGCGCCATCTCAGCTCCCACCGCGGTTTTCCATGCTTCTTCGCGCGCGTCCGAAGATTTCAAGTACGCGTAACCGCGCCGCGCCATCAGAGTGCTCAACGTGTCCGCGATCCGCTGCGGGCTCTTCTGGTAGTACTGCCGTCGAGCAACATCTTCATGCAACTGTCGTATTTCGTCGTCCCGTTTCTGGGGCATGGTCTCCCTTTTTCTTGGAACAGAGTTCTCGCTCCGCTCCGCCGCGTTCAGCGATCACGCGCCAACGGCATCACGACATATCCATACCCGTCGTCGGTCGACAGCAAAGCCGCTGAATCGGAGTTTTCCATCTCAAAAATAATTGTCTTCTCCGGATCCAGAACCTTGAGAAAATCGGCGACGTAACGATGATCGAGCGTGAGCACGACAGTCGCACCGTCATAAGGAATCGGAAACTCCACACGTGCCTGGCCCACCTCGGCGGTGGCACCACTCAGCACCAGCGACCCGCTACCGAATGCAAAATCAATGCCGCGGCTCTCCTCACTGGTGACAATCGCCGCCTGTCGCAAGGCCGAATAGAGCGGACCCACAGCCAACTCAATCTGAATCGCTTCCCGTCGCGTCGGAAACACATCGCGCCACTTCGGAAATCGCCCCTCGACCAGCCGCGAGTAGACCGTCGCACGCGGGCTCTTCAACAAAATATCGTTGGCGTGCGCCGCGATTTTCACCTCCGCATCCAAATCGACAAAAGCACGCTCAATCAATTGCATCGACTTGGCCGGAACAATCGTGGCCAGATCATCTCCCTCGCATGTTCCCACGGTCCGGCAAGCACCTTCCATCTTCGCCAGCCGGCGACCATCCGTCCCGACAGCCGTCATCTTCTCGGCTTCAAACTCCAAAAGCACGCCACCCAAAGCATAACGGCTGCTTTCCGTGTCCGTGGCAAACAGGGTTCGGCGAATCAGTTCCTTCAATAAACGGGCCGGCAACTCGTGATAGTTTTCGTCGGCAAACGAAGCAACCTCCGGAAACTCGTCGGGGTTCTCGCCCGGCAACTTGAACTCACTATGTTCCCCGCGGACCAACGTTCCCTGTTGGTCCGCTTCGACCAACAGTTTGGGATCCGTACTCTCTCGCAAAATGGATCCAAACCGAGCCACGGGCAAGACGGCACTGCCGGCTGCTTCCACCTGGATTCCCGGAACGTCAATGCGAATGGCAACTTCCATGTCGGTGGCCAGCAACGTTGCTCCTTGCTCGCCGACTATCAATTTCACATTCTGAAGAATCGGCTTGGGACTACGGCTCGGAGCAACAGTGGCTGCAGTCTGAAAAGCGGACAGAATTTTGTCGCGTTCGCACGTGAACTTCATGGGCGACTACCTTTCGTCGTTCTCACAATGGCATGTCGGAGCAAAGGCTGGCGGTTCGTCGCAACCGGCGTCATTTTGTCTCCCATGCTTCGTCTTACTAATCTCATGAATTTCAGTAGTAGTATTAATACGCCAAGAGTGACTGTCGAATACGTGACTTCCACGGAAAGAAACTCCTTACAGCGTCTAAGGATCGGTCGGAAATCGGGTCCTAAACGACTGTGGGAATCTTGTCGATGCGCCGTCGGCTCCTGGTTCAACAACTGTGCCCCATTCAGACTGCACGGACTTCTCCTAACGGACATGTCGCTAACCGACGCGATGAATGACAGTCATCAACATCAATAGCACAAGTTTTCCACAAAGTCCGGTTGTGATCTGGTGAATCTCGATGTTCAACATGGGTGCCACAAATCAACCGAAGTCTTCCGTGGGCCATCACGTTACCTTCAACTGACAGATCAACTCCTCCATCGCTCGGGAAATCGCCGGATCGGTGTGCTGCAATGCTTCGGTCTTGCGGCACGCGTGTAATGCGGTCGTGTGATCGCGATTTCCAAAATATCGGCCCACCGACTCCAGACTCTGGCCGGTCAGATTCCGAGCCAGCAACATGGCGACGCCACGTGCCCGCACGACGTTTCTGCGGCGTGATGGGCCTCGAAGCTCTCGGCCCGTGAGCGAAAAATATTTCCCCACTTTCGCAGTAATCAGTCGCAGTGTTGGCTGTTGTTCACTCGCCTGGCCTTCCAGGAAACAACGTACCTGTTCGGCACCCACGACGCTCTTTTCCAATTCGGTGGCATGCGCGAGCTGCATCACGGCATGGTTGAGTCGTGGGACGGTCCACTGCTGGAGTTCGTCTGGGGAGCTACCACCGGCCAGCAGTTCGATTGCTGCGTGGGACAAATTCACTTCGTGTATCTCGGCCAACCGGCGTACCAGCAGCCGGCGAGCCGGGGCACCGGGTGCGGTCAACGGTACGGGGAGTCCGCCGGCCAATCGGCTTCGCAAACCTGGTTGCAGGCCATCATCGCCACTGGGCGGTTTGCTGCCCGTAATCAACACGACGGTCCCCGCGTCGAGTAGCGCGTCGATCAACCGCGACAATTCGCCCTGTGCCGCTCGTTTTGTCTGCATCAGGTGCACGTCATCCAGGACGAACAGATTCGCGGAACGCGACTTCTTGCGAAAAGTCACCAGGTTATCGGTGTCAACAGCATTGGCGTAACTGCGGGCAAAGTCGGCACCACAAGTCACGACCACGCGATGTTTGGGATACGTTTCGCGCCATCGCTCGGCCAACCCCAGGGCGAGGAACGACTTGCCCGTTCCCGTTGGACCATGGAGAACCAGCGGGTTGTATTTTGGAGACCGCTCGAGCAACGATTGAACAGCAAATTGCACGAGTCGATTTTCGTCGCTGCCGATATATTCGCGCAACATTCTTCGTCGGGACGCGACCTCACATCGTGTCTCGTTCGACCGCGAATGATGCGCTTCCAGGGGGATCGAGAAGATGCCGCTAACCACCCAGACTCCATCCACGAATTCTGAAGAGTTCCACAGGTAACTGAGGCCATTGGGCCAAGCTCAGAGTATAACGGTTTAGGCCTCTTCGGGGGAGGCGGCCTGGGGGATTTTCACGGTTCTGCGCAACGCTGCAAATGCTTATCTCGTCGAGAAATACGGCGGAACATCGAGCCGGTGCGCGGGACTCCTGGCGGGTCCTGACAGAAAGCTGTGGAAAGCGGCGATTTGCAGGCCCCAGAAGAGCGGTTGGTGCCAGCCGCTGGAGGCGATCTTGACACCTTTATCCTCTCCCCCGCCATTCGCTTCGCGGCGGGGGAGAAGAGACAATACGACAGTTATTGCTTCGTCGATCCTAAGGCTCACGCGAACGACCACAATCCACTGCTATTCTGGGTTGTGCCAGAGTCGAGCGGCTGAAGTTCACGGTCAACGCCATCCCCCTACCATTGCGAAACACTGCCCGCGTTCAGACGGCGTCCGAGATACAGGCGGCGAATCGACTCCACAATGCGCTGCGCCGCCAAATCGACATCCTCGCGCGTCGTGAAAGCACCCAAACTGAATCGCAAGGCACTCTCGACGATCCGGGTTGGCAGACGCATGGCCAGCAAAACTGCTGATGGTTCGCTCGCACCACTGGCGCAGGCGGAACCGATGGAACAGGCAACTCCCGCCAGGTCCAAAGCCATATGAACAGCCTGACAATCGAGTCCGGGAAAGGCAATATTTGACGTGTGGGGTAAACGCGGAGCCTGCATCGAGTTGATGACGATACCGAGATCCGCCTCCCGCAGCAACTCTTCGAATCGGTCCCGCAAGGCCGCCATGCGGGCCGCCCGCGTCTGCGCATCGCGCTGCCAGATCTGAAGGGTGCGGTAAAGTCCGACCGCCAGCTCAATCGGTTCCGTGCCCGGGCGAAGCCCCATCTGTTGGACCCCTCCAAACAGCAGTGGATCGATGCGCCGTTGTCGCTTGAGGATGAGCGCGCCAATTCCCCGCGGTCCGTGAAATTTATGGGCCGTCAGCGTTAGCGCCGTGACCTGCAGATGTCCGAAATGAACCGGGATTTTTCCCACGGCCTGCACGGCGTCGGTGTGCAGGGGAACTCCCAGCTGGCGGCACCGAGCAGCCAGCCGCTCGATCGGCTGTAGTGCCCCGGTCTCATTGTTCGCCAGCATGATACTGACCAGACGCGTGTCGCGTGTGAGTAGCTCGTCCAGATGCGATGGATCCACCACGCCCGAAGTGTCAACGCGCAATCGCTGCACGTCAAATCCCCGTCGCTCCAACTGCTCGGCCGGTCCAGTCACGCTGGGATGTTCGACCGAGGAAATGATCACGCGACCAGGTTCGCGACCGCAAAGACCTAACAAAGCGAGATTATTCGACTCGGTCCCGCCACTGGTGAAAATGATCCGATCGGCGTTCATTCCGGACGTGTCAGCACCGAGAATGCGTCCGATTCCTTCGCGAGCCTCCTCGCAAATCTGCCTGGCACGACGACCGAGACGATGTGAACTGGCAGCATTGCCATGTCCGCACAAATAGCACTCGACCATGGCCTGAGCAACTTCAGGGTGGATTGACGTCGTGGCGTTATGGTCGAGATTGATGATCATAATGTCTGGTGAAAGTCTCACGCTGAAGCCCATGTTGCCAGGCGTCGGCGCCACCACCCCAAAAAAAGCGAATCACTGGCGCTCACTGGCCACCGCAAATCGGTTACGGCGTGCTTCTGTCCGGTTACTTCTCCGCTTCCGCCGGAGCGACACGCCGCCGATCGTTCAGGGCCTCGACCGGTTTTCCCAGTGCTTCGTAGCAGTTTGCGCGGCCCGTCAAACAGCGAACGCGGTTGGGATCACGCCTCAACGCGTCGCTGTAGAATCGAACCGCCGTATCCAAGTTCTTGAGCTCCACTTCGGCTTCCGCCAACAATTCGTAGCTATGTGCCAAGAGTTCGTCCAGATCGTTCTGAAGCTGCTGCGGGCTGCCGCTCGCCACCGCCGCCTCAAACAGCGGAGGAATCAAGAAATACAAATCACGCCGCGCCAACCGTGCCACCTCCGGCCACAAAATCTGGGCGAGTTGAGGGTGGTCATTTGTCCATTGTTCCCAGTAGCAGTCGCTCGCCGAGCCATCATCGTGATCGACAGCGTCCAAATAGTGGCAGAGTATCAGCGCGTCACCCTCCCGCCACAACTGGCCATAACGTTGGGTGGTAACCAGATCCCATCTTTTAGGGGGAACGATTGCAGTCAGGTAGTTGTTGTCAACGAGTGTCTGTTCCAAGGAATTCTGATGCACCGAGCGCTTGATGGGCGTGACCTTCAGTCGCACCAGCGGCAACTCGAAGTACCAATAGCTCCGTCTTTCAAAGGTGTCCGGTGCGAACTCCTCTCCGTTGACCAGACCGAAATTGGCGATTCCAATCACGACAACCAGCCCCAGACTGCCCACAATCAGGAGGCCGAAAAGGAAACGCACCAGAATGCGGCGAAACATCGTAAATTACTGCAGTATCAAGTACTTCTGATGACTAGACCACTTACCGTCGTAAACCCACTTGGTGGTGGTACGCGAACACCCCGGCGTCAAATTCCCGGCTCCAAATCTCCGTCTTCACGACGCCCCGAAAAACGCCTCTCTCGGCCAGGACTCTCGCACAGCGACCCCCCGTGCCGCAGCTAATCTCCCATCTATTGTTTCCCAAGCCGGGACAGTCCGCAAGCGATCGTACGCTAATCAACCTGGCTTCCACGTTGGGTTGGTCAATTTCGTCCTGCTGAGCTCTGTTGTTCTCTTGTGCCGATAGACGCAGGTTGGCCGAAGTGAGCGGCGGATGCGCGCCACAAGCCCAATATTTGGATATTTTGCCACGGCACGTCCAACTTCCGGGGAATTAACCGAGCCGGTCCCACGCTCACAGCGTTTTGGGATGGAGGTTGCTTTTGCCCGACGTGCTGAGGAGGTGTGCGTGCCAGGCCTTGGAAGGCTGCGGCATGCCCCGAGATGGCCCTCACGACCCAATTCGGGAAATCGGTAAATCAGTTCATTTGTCTTTCCTGGATGGACCGATCCCAGTAAGATCACGACCACTGCCATTTCTATCGGCTCGCTCGGAGCGAGGGTGCAAGGATGCACAAGCTCACTGGATCACTGAATGTTGCGGCTCGAATGTGGGTCGTCCTGTCGTTCTTGATTTTCATGCCCTGTTGGGCCATTTTCTGGTTGCAGGGTGAAGCAGAAGTGGCGCATCAGGATGTTGCCAAGGTGATTACGGAGCCGGCTTCGGCTCCTCCGCACCGATATCCGCTTAACGAATCGGCGGTGGATGATCGGCTGAATTCCAGCCGGAGTGATTCATCGTTCTTTGCCGACGGGCGTGGCGAACGCCGGCCAATCGAGCCCGATGCGTGCGAGCCGTTAGTTGGTTTACAAAGACAGTTGCAGGATCGAGGTGCCCAGTACATGTTGCTGCGACGATACCCGAGTGCGTTGGCGACAGATCCGGCGAGAAGTGAAGCTCTGGCGGACACGGCTGGGGGAAGGGGTTCCACCTACCATTTTGTGTGCCGTATGCCGATACCCACCAATCCACTTTACGAGCGGACGTTCGAAGCGTCGGCTGGCGACCCGGTGGAGGCTATGTACCAGGTGTTGCGGGAAGTGCAGCGGTGGCAGGGACTCGATGCCACGTCGGGTGCAGGGCTCGGCGGCCAAGGGGCGGGTGCAGGGGGGAGCGGTGAAATGACCCTGCACGGCGACTCTTTGGAGACACCTGGGACACGAGCGGCGCGGTTTTCTAACGCGGTGGAGACCGGCCGGCCGAAATTCCGTTAGGAATTGCGGAAAAGACTGGAATATCCGCGCTGTTCGGGATCTCGTATCTTTCGCTGGCAGGTCCGCAACCAGTCAGGCACGATCGCTTGGTGGGGCGGGGGTGGCGTGGTCAATTCCCTGGAAGTTGGGCGTGCCTTGACAAGATATCCAAATGGGCCTTGTTACGCTTATCCACTCGACAGATTGATGATTGATTAGTGGCGATTGTTGA
This sequence comes from uncultured Planctomycetota bacterium, assembly GCA_963700575.1. GTDB lineage: Bacteria > Planctomycetota > Planctomycetia > Pirellulales > Pirellulaceae > JAJRVM01. The sequence continues at coordinate 704,200 of CAVOYC010000032.1, forward strand.
TGGTCGAAGTAGGAGTCTTTCCTCCGCAAATCAACAATCAGCAATCGACAATCGACGTTCATTTCGGCCAACCAGCGTTTATCGGCGCAACAGAACAACAGAGCTAGCAGGACGAAATCGACCAACTCAGCGTGGGGGTGGTAGCTCAAGAGTGCCCGTTGCCCAGATAGAGGGTTGTGCAGGGGCCCCAGACGACGATATTGTAGGGCTCGTATCGGGTTATCAGGGCTTGTGCTGGGGGGATCTGACTGGGGACCGATCAGGTCATTCTGAGGCGAACCAGGTAGAAGGAAATTCGATCCAGCACGTTTGGCACTACAGTGTAACGTCCATCCGAGCCGATTTAGCGTCATGCGGTGCTTTACAGCAGTGACGGCCGAGCAGTTAAAGAGCGTGGCCCAGCGCTATCGCCGGGTCACCGAGTGTTCGTCGACGGTGGAGCGGTCGCGTCATGGCTGGCGGGACCGGCAACCAGCCCACCGGGACGGTTTAGCCGTGGGTTCGGACACCCCGATAGCTCGCCGGCAGCGTGTGGAAGCTATACTGTTGTTGACGCGTGAACCGTTCAACAGCCGGAAGCTGGCCCAGCATGCGCGGCTGGCCGACGGCACGGAGGCACGGACCATCGTGCGGCAACTGAACCGGCTCTACGACGAAGCAGGTCGGGCATTTCGGGTTGAGGAAGTGGCGGGCGGATTTCAGCTGCTGACGCGGCGCCAATTTGCTCCCTGGCTGCGGCGGCTGGAACACGTACCACCCCAGGTGCGGCTTTCGGCACCGGCGATGGAAACATTGGCTGTTGTAGCCTATCGTCAACCTGTATTGAGGGCCGAGATCGAGGCGATCCGTGGTGTGAACTGCGGCGAAATCCTGCGTCAGCTGATGGAGCGCGAACTGGTTCGCATTGGCGGGCGGAGTGAGGAATTGGGACGTCCCTACCTTTACACAACCACTAAACGTTTCCTACAACTGTTTGGTCTCCAGAACCTGGATGACTTGCCTCGCGCCGTGGCGCTTCGCGACGTCCAAGGTTCGACGGACCCGACCAGCGGATTATGCGACACACCTATGTCTACCGACGAAGTTCAACAGGAGCAGGAGAAGTCGGAAGTGAGTGTTACAACGCCTACCCAAATGCCCGTGGATGAAATGCTGGAAGAAGTATCCTCCGTGACGGCTGTCATGCCCGAAGGCAGCTATGACGACGATTTCGAGGAGGAGGACGTCGACGATTTCGAGGACGAGGAGGACGAGGACGAAGAAGAAGGGGAGGAGGACGAGGAGTACGGCGACGATGTCGAAGGTGACGATGTCGACGAGTATGAGGATGACGAGGAAGAGGATGACGAATACGACGACGAGGACGACGACGACGAGGAGGAGGAGTTCGAGGACGACGACTTCGAAGACGACGAGTGGGAAGAGGTCGAAGACGACGACGAAGAGGAAGAGGAAGATCTTGAAGAGGGTTGGGACGACGACGACGACGACGATGACGAGTGGGAAGACGACGAATTTGATGAAGCCGAAGACGATGAAGAAGAGTGGGACTGATCTGTCCACGCGCGTCGGTCGAGCGTGCCGGTTCGCCCAGCCGCCGGGTGTCCGCTGCCAGTTTTTTGTGCCGGGGCCGCACGATTTTCGGGGTGAAGCGTTGTTCTCAACGGTGTCGAAATGGGCTTGCTGTGCGGCGTGACACCGCGTGGACGCGGTGTCGTACATTTGTCTCGGCCCAACCCTGATTCTTAGGCGTGACTGACGCACTAATCGCGAATCTGAAACAAGTGCCGCAGGGCATTCAATAAACCATGCGGGGAGCCTTTTTTGGCTTCATCGCGCAGCGATTCCAGGGGCGGGTGAAGAAGTTTGTTGACGAGTCGGTCGAAGGATCGCGCGATCTCTTCCCGCGAGCGGACATCAATTTCTCCCAGCTTGTTCATCAGCCGGTGGAGCTCGTCATTCTTCAGCGCATCGGCTTGTTGCCTGAGCCGCAGAATGGTGGGGGCTGTCACACGGTGATTGCGCTCGGCCGTGAAGCGAAGCGTTTCTTCCTCGACAATACGTTCTGCTTTGGGCCACTCTTTCTCACGCGCCTGGCGGTTCTTCTCGCAGACGGCCCGCAGATCATCGATGCAGTACAGGTAGACATTGCTGAACTGGGCGATCTCCGGGTCAAAATCCCGGGGGACTGCCAGGTCGAGCACGAACAGCAAACGCTCGGCGCGCGTCTGTTCGATGTCTCGGAACTGCCGGGAGGTGACAATCGGTTCGCGGGCGCCCGTGGTGCTGACAATCAGATCGGCCCAGGCGATCCGCTCGAAAAGATGCTCCCAGATATCGACGGTGGCTCCCAAACGCTGCGCCAGCGACTCGGCGCGTTCCCGATTTCGGTTCAGCACCACGACATCGTGTGCGCCCTCGTCACGCAGATAGCGTAAGGTCTCCTCCCCCATTTCGCCGGCACCCAGCAGCAGTACCTTTTTGTCTTGGAACGTTTCGAACAGTTGCTGGGCATAATCGGCCACGGCCACACTCGGGATGCTGACGCGGCGCCGATTGATTTTTGTTTCGCTGGCCACGCGTTTTGCCACGCGATAGGCCGCTTCGAACGCGTGATGCGTGACCGGACCGGTCGAATGTTCTGCTTGGGCGGTGGCAAAAGCCTGCTTGACCTGCGAGAGAATTTGCGCTTCACCGACCACCATGCTGTCCAGACTGGCCGCGACCTGGAACAAGTGGCGGACCGCTTCTTGATCGCTGTATTGGAACATGTGTGGAGTCAGGCCGTTGGCATCGAGCTGGTGGTAGTCCGCCAGAAAGTGGATGATATCGTGGTGAGAAGGAACGTCAGGTCGCGCACCGGCGGCCAGATAAAGTTCGACGCGATTGCACGTGGAAAGGAGGACGGCTTCGATGTTGGGAAACCGATCCTGCAAACGTCGCAAGGCATCCACAGCCTGATCGGGAGTGAAGGCCAGACGCTCACGTACCTCGACGGACGAGCTGTGGTGGCTGCATCCGACCAGTCGCAGGTTCATCACGCACCTCCCAAGTGGTGCGACGGCTCGACACGCAACAGGCTTGCTTGACGTTGTTCCAGCGACGATGGATCGGAACTCGGTTGTGCTATGCCGTGACGACCAGATAGAACCAGAATCAAGACCAGGCCCAAGAAGACGAAGCTGACCAGTGTGATGTAGGCGACTTTGCGTCCCTCGTGCGCCGGCTTGTATAGCGACTCGAAAAGCGCCGCGACCGCCAGCCACACAAACAGGACCGACGACGACAGCACCACGGGATCGGTCCAGGAAATGTTCCTCACGTTGCTCGAGTGGCGGATGATATTCAGCACCAGGCCGGCCACCAGGCCCAGCGCCAGCAGGCATGTCGACAGCAACAAGGAACGACGGTTGAAATGTTGCAGCCATTCGAGCGTCGGCAACCGGAATCCTGGTCGGGGGAGAAACTTGTGCTTCAGACGATACGACTGCAGCAGATACATGATGCCGGCCGCGAACCCCAGCGCCGCGGCAACGGTGCCCAGCAGCAGCAGCACGCCATGAATCATGCCCCAATAGCTGAGTGCTTCCTCGCGCGGGAAATGGGGTGTGTCGCGGACGCCGTAGGCCGCGGCAATCAGGCTCAGAATCAGGGGAATCAGGAACAGACCGACCGAATTCTCGGGGCGGCGGATGGCCAGCCCCAGATAGGTGGCTGCCAGGACCCAGGCCACGATCAGACACCAGTCGTACCAGGAGGAAAAGGGTGTAATTCCCGTTCCCTCTAACTCCATCCACGCCAGATGCCACAAATAAGCCGTATGGGCAAACAGGCCGGCGGCGGCGAAGGCAATCATCACGATCCAACGCACGCGCAGACGGAAGAAGAGCCGGGAAATCTCCAATCCCAGAGTGACACCATAGCTGGCGGCAAAACACGTAATACTGATGTTGGACAACATAAGCGCTGCAATCTTCTCGAAGCGACCCGTCGAGTGGAACCACCATCCACGCCAGACGCACCCGTCTGGCGGGGCCTCGCACCAGCCCCAGCCTGCTGCCAGGGCCAGAGGGCTGTCGGATTCCGGTACCGGAGTCTGACAGCCTGCGTCACCAGACCTCACAGCCTGCAAGACGTCAAGCCTGCCCGTCGAGGTCGTATTCTTTCAGCTTCTTGTGGAGCGTATTGCGATTGATCCCCAACCGGGCGGCGGCTTTGGTCTGTACGTGGTTGCAGGCGTTCATCACCTGAGCAATCAGCTCGCGTTCCACCCGATTCACGATCTTCGTGTGCAGGCCGTCTTCATCCGGATCGGCAGATGATAAACCATATTGTACGACTTCATAGGTCAGCGATTCGATATCGGCGCCGCGAATCCGACTCCGCGTTTGTGGTCCTCCCACCACGGCAGGTGGCAGCAATTCGAGTGTCAATTCGTCTCCGTCGGCCATGACGACCGCGCGTTCCACGTAGTTTTGCAGCTCGCGCACATTTCCGGGCCAATGGTAATCCTGCATCGCCTGCATGGCTTCACGCTGGATATGAACGACGTATCGATCGTTGATTTCGTTGTACTGGTTCAAGAAAAATGCCACCAGCCGCGGAATGTCCTCGCGTCTCTGTCGCAGCGGAGGGATGTCGACCGGAACGACATTCAAGCGCCAATAGAGATCTTCCCGAAACGCTTCCTCCTCGACCATTTCCATCAAGTTCCGATTACTGGCGGCGATGACACGCACATCCACCTGAATGGTTTGCGTATCCCCCACGCGCTCAAACTCTCGTTCCTGCAACACGCGCAGCAGTTTGACCTGCAGCATGCGGGATGTTGAGTTGATCTCGTCCAGAAAGATAGTTCCGGTATGAGCTGCCTCGAAACGGCCCGTCCGGTTCTTGATCGCGCCCGTGAACGCGCCATGCACGTGCCCAAACAACTCACTCTCCAGCAAGCTTTCGCTCAATGCGCCGCAATTCACCCGCACAAACGGCCCCGTAGCTCGTTTACTCAACTGGTGAATCGCCGAGGCGATCAATTCCTTGCCCGTTCCAGTCTCGCCAAGCAGCAGGACCGATGCGTTACTGCGCGCGACACGACGCGTGACTCGATACGCCTCCTCCATCGCCGGACTAGATCCGATGATGCCCGGTATCGGTGGCCCCGTCTCCTGCATGTCGTGGGCGAAGTAACTGGCCATAACTCCGTTCTGCGTGGGTATTAATCGTTGTTCTTTGAGGGATCGGTCGATCGTGTGGGTGCCTCGATGACATCCAGCAGGGATGCCAGCACTTGTTGCGTGTCGGGATCGAGGATCTCACTGTCGTTGTACAAGTCGTACTGATGGAGCAGGCGATCGCGTGTGAGCAGCAGACCACGCTGTTGGACGGCGACGCGAAGCGCTTCCACAGCCGCCTTTCGATCGACCAGGGGCTGGAGTTGCGTGCTGGCGAATTCGAGGAGCGCTCGCTGGGCACGAGGAGTCCCCAACAGGCCAAGGACCCGAGCGGCTTTGGCCGCCACGACTGGGTTGGTCAAGGAGCGCTCCATCCGCTCGTCCAACTGCAACAGGTTGTAGAATCCGTACCGGTCCGGCTGTTCCGCCAACTGGATGAGCGCATCGAGTGCGTACGTGGCTTCGCGAATCCGCTCGTCCTCCGACACGTATGCTCGCCCGGCCGCCTCCAGTAAACGTCGCGCGTCAACCCCGATGTCTTCCTGCGTCCGAGGAGGCGCGAACGCCAGTGTCAGGGGATCCGTTTCGGCAAACCGCCTGGCTGACTGCGCGTTGATTTCCCGCACCATTATACCGACGGGCAGATCGGCAGTTCGCGGATCGCGCCGCAGCGTCTGGACCACGTCGCGATAGCGGGGTCGATCGATGGCGTCGCCAATCAGTACCATGCTGTAGTCGGGACTGTCGAATGCCTGCAGCACAAGCTCGCGGCCCGCCTGCCGCGTATCCGCCTCGAATCCCAACGTATTGAAGAACCCCGCCAGCTGCTGCGCCACGTCGGTTCGCGGATCTCCAATCAGCACGCGGCGGCGTCCGCCACTGGCGGAAAGATAACCGAGTGCTTCCCGCAGGTAACTGCTTCCCGAATAGGACTGCGTTGGATCAATACTCATGATGGCGCGCGCCGCGGCGAATTGCACGCGGCGAAAAGAGCTCTTCAGCGCCTGGGCCAGCAATCGCGGCTTGCCGTCGACGCTCTTGAGCAATCCGACATCCTTCGTCTGTCCCAGCAGATCGATGGCAGCCATGGCCGCACCCTGCAATTTCTTCTCCAGTGCCAACGCGAGCACACCCTCCAGCAGTTCCGTGCCCGACGCCGATGCCGGCTGATAAATGGCTGCCGACTGTTCGCTCAGCGGGCGATCATAACCGTTCTGTCGCTTGGCCGCTTCCAGCGCCGTCGCCAGATAGATCTTGTGGTGATCCTCGTTGCCGGGATCGATGGCATAGAGTTGCCTCGCTACTCGCGCCGCCGCCCGAAACGACGCGTCGTCTCGCGGCAACGATTCCTGCACCAGTTGCTGTTGAGATTCGTCCCAAGACCATACCGTTACCTGGTTGTTCTCGTTCACCAGTCCGGGAGCCGTTCCGGCCAGGTAGGAATCCAGGCTCCGTGTCAGAAACCGAATCGCCTCGTCGCGCGAAGGCACCTGCCCCAACACGTCACGCATCAGCTTGCGGGCAGCTTCTTCTACCTCCGGATCATGAGTGACCGGATCTGCAGTCGCGGTGTCCGTGGATGCGGGTAACGCGGCACTCAACAAATCAGGAATCGCTTCGCGCGAATCGATACGCCCCAATACGTCGATGATCTGAAGACGCAGTGCCCGATCTGGTGCCTGCAGCGCGGCGATCAACGGGGAGACTGCTTCACGACCCAGCGCCACCAGTGCCGTGCGCACCGCCGCGTGTTCGACCGCTCGATCCGCGTCCTTCAAGACGGCTACCAAGGGCGGAACGGACGCCGAGCCCGCTTTCACTAACTCGACCAGCGCCTGGCGACGGGCCGCCATGTCCGGTTCATGCAAGCGATCCACCAATGTGGTCAGTCGCTGCGCGTTATTGATCCTGTCGCTGGCGGCCTTCAATACCGCACTGGCTACCGCCGCGCCCTCAGGTTGCAGGGCTTCGCTGTTGGACAAACGCAAGAAAAACGCCGAGCCGAATCGAGATTGCAGTTGGGCCAGCTCGGCAGTATCAGGTTTGACCGCCAAGAACTGCTCCAAATACGCCTTGGCGAATTCAGCACGGTTCAGGTTCAACAGAGCCTGGATGTCATGAATCCACTGCTCTGGCGTCGTCGGTTTCACCTGGAGAATGTCACGTACCAGCGGATCCTTCTCGGCAGCCACTTTCTTCTCAAACTCGATCACGGCAGCAGCGGCAGCTTTGTCCTCCCCCTCGGTAGCCGTCGGTTCGTCGGGCACTCCCGCGCCGACACCAGACGATGTCTCTTCCTGTCCCCACCCCAGGGCGGCAGGCAGCAAGATCAACGCGGCGCACGTCAGACAGGCGAGTGCCGAGCAACGAGATTTCGGGAAACGGGGCAGTGAGTATCTGTCTGTTGTGCGTTTCATGGGTTGCTTTGGGGTCTTGTTATTCACACACAGTGCAAGCCTTCCCACCGCTGCCAACGGATCCAACGCCGCAGTAGCCTGTGATTTCGCCAAGCTGCACGGGATGTGAATTCCAAACCCTTTCCGATGGGAAACGAGTCACCAAAATCCGGCTTTACCGGCTACATGGACCGCGTGATTTGCAGTTTGAGTTGTTCCTGGGAACATTGGAGCACGGTGCCCCCTGGAATGGACAAGCATTCCAACCTCCGACACACCATTATGGCATTGTTGCATCCGCGCTTTGCTCGCTCGTTGCGCCCCCCGCCAGTTTTTCGGTCCAGTGCCGGATCTGCGTGGCGACCTGACCAGGTCCGGTCGATCCCCAGCTGATGAAAGCCGCCACGGCGTTTTCCGCACCGAGCACCGTGTAGAGCGTTTCGTCCAGATCGGGATCCAGCAGTTGGTAGTCGGACAAGGGCAGGTCTGCGAGTCGTTTCTTCTGTTGCATGGCGCGCGCACCAGCTCCCCCACCAGATGGTGCGCGCGGCGTTGGGCAAAGCCACGTCGAATCAGGAATTCCATCAGCGTGGTGGCATCCAAATACCCCTCCTCCAGCCGAGATCGGATTATCTCTCGATTCAGTTCCGCTCCAGCCACCAACGGTTCAGCCAATTCCAGGCACGCTGCAATCGTGTCGAAGGCGTCGAACAGAGGTGGCTTGTCTTCCTGCAGATCACGGTTGTATGCCAGTGGCAGACCCTTCACCAGGACCAGTAACGTTTGGAGATCCCCGATCACACGAGCCGACTTGCCGCGCGTCAGCTCGAGAATGTCGGGATTGACTTTCTGTGGCATGATGGATGATCCGGTACAGAACTGCTGCGGCAGCTTGAGGAAGCAGAATTCCGCAGTCGACCACAGAATCCACTCTTCCGCCCACGTGCTGAGGTGTGTGGCGATCATCGCCAGCACGAACAGCGGTTCCACGACAAAATCCCGGTCGCTCGAGGCGTCGAGACTGTTGGCCATCACCGCTTCGAAACCCAGTCGCCGGGCGACATTTTCCCGGTCAATCGGAAGCGAACTGCCCGCCAGTGCCGCACCCCCCAAAGGGCAACGATTCACACGCCGACGACAGTCCGCCAGCCTTTGGCGGTCTCGTTCGAACTTTTCGCAGTAGGCCAGCCAATAATGCGGAGCCAGCACCGGTTGGGCTCGTTGCAGGTGCGTATAGGCTGGCAGAATGATCTCCCGGTCGCGCTGGCAACGCCCCACAAACGCCCGCTGCAACGCCACCAACCGCTGATCCATTCGATCCACTGCGTCGCGAATCCACAACCGCGTCGCGGTACTCACCTGGTCATTGCGACTGCGGCCGGTGTGCAGTTTCCGCCCCACGTCCCCTAGCCGATCGATCAGTGCTTGCTCGATGTGCATGTGAATATCTTCCAGCTCCACACGCCACGCAAAACGATCCGCTTCGATTTCGCCGCGGATCGTCTCCAGACCGCTCACCAACTGTTCGCACTCCAGCGGCGTGATCAGTCTCACGTCGGCCAGCATCTGAGCATGGGCGATCGAGCCGGCGATGTCGTGGGCATACAATCGCCGATCAATACTGATGCTCTCAGTAAAGACATCAACACGCTGGTCGGTCGATGTTTCAAAAACGCCCGATCGAGAAGGACTGGTCACGCAGCACTCATTATCAGGTAGGGGAACCGAGCGTCGGGTGAAGCGGCAACCAATGCGCACCACCCGCTGCCGCCGGGTACAAGCGGAACCCGTGTTCGCAAGCGAGGCAACTTGCGCCGCGCCATCATGTGTCGCTCCGGGATAGAATATACCTAAGTCCATACTAAACATGACGTTGAGGACTGTCAACGCGATTCGCCGCAGTGTGCGCATTCTGTGGGCAGAGTGAACAATTCACAATCAGACCCTAATTGAACGGCGCCACTTTCACTCTTAAGATCATCTTGAGGCCTTATTAGCATGGGCTTTATCGCCACCGGGCTGGTCCCGGTGGTAGAGCGTTTGACAACTACCGTTGATCTCGGCCACCCATGAGTTTCCTTCCTGCCGGCCCTCGCCGCCTCCCGGCGGCGAGGGCCGGCAGGAAGGTTCGTTTTTCGGCTGCCAGAGTAGTCAGCAAACGTAGAACCACCGGGACCAGCCCGGTGGCGAGGGGACTGCTACAGAGACACGAGTTACGCACATCCATCGCTGCAAAATGGCGCTGTACAACTAAGCATCCCTGCTTCCCGCACCGGGCGCTCCGTGGTTACTGCGTGCGGCGCGCGTAGAGGCCCGGCGTGGCCCAAATACGCCTCTTCGGTCCGCACCACGTGGCCGAATCGGGTGTCTGTGGCGAACCGACACACGTGGGGCGTCCCCTTGCGGGTTTATTCCCGGCGGTGTTAACTTTGAGGGATTTTACACTCACCGCGACAGGTATCCTGCTAGACGAAGGATCATTTGAGCGTGCCACGACGCGACGACCTGCACAAAATACTGCTGATTGGATCCGGCCCGATCGTCATTGGGCAGGCCTGCGAATTCGACTATTCGGGCACGCAGGCCTGCAAGGCGTTGCGAGAGGAGGGCTACGAGGTCGTCCTGGTCAATTCGAATCCGGCCACGATCATGACCGATCCCAACACGGCCGACCGGACGTATATCGAGCCGTTGACGTGGGAAATCGTCGCCAAGATCATCGAGCGCGAGCGTCCGGACGCGCTGCTGCCGACGCTCGGGGGGCAGACGGGTTTGAACCTGGCCATGGATCTTGTCGCGACATGGCGTGCTGGACAAGTACGGCGTCGAGATGATTGGTGCCAATGCCAAAGTGATCGCCAAGGCCGAGGAGCGCGAGCAGTTCAAGGAGGCGATGGAGCGGATTGGGCTGGAAGTCTGCCGCGGGCGAGACGGTGCGCAACATCGACGCCGCACGTGCCGTCCTCAAAACGATCGGATTACCCTGCGTCGTGCGACCGAGTTTCACGTTGGGCGGGTCTGGATCGGCGATCGCCTACAATCGCGACGAATTCGATTCGCTGGTACGCCGCGGCTTGGATCAGAGTCCGATCACCGAAGTGCTGATCGAAGAGTCGATTATGGTTGGAAAGAATACGAGATGGAGGTGATGCGCGACTTGGACGACAACGTCGTGATCATCTGTTCGATCGAGAACTTCGATCCCATGGGCGTTCATACGGGCGACTCGATCACCGTCGCCCCGGCCCAGACGCTGACCGACAAGGAATACCAGCGGATGCGGGACGCCAGCCTGGCCGTGATTCGCGAGATCGGCGTCGAGACGGGCGGCTCGAACATTCAGTTCGCGATTCACCCGCAGACGGGTCGCATGATCGTGATCGAGATGAACCCGCGCGTCAGTCGTTCCAGCGCTCTGGCGTCGAAGGCGACCGGGTTTCCCGATCGCCAAGATCGCCGCCAAATTGGCCGTCGGTTATCGACTGCACGAATTGCCCAACGACATCACGCGAAAGACGAAGGCCTGTTTCGAGCCGACGATCGACTATGTGGTCACCAAGATCCCGCGATTTGCCTTCGAGAAGTTTCCCGAAGCCGATGCGACGCTTGACCACGCAGATGAAGAGCGTCGGCGAGACGATGGCGATCGGTCGAACGTTCAAGGAGTCGTTTCAGAAGGCGCTGCGCGGATTGGAGGTCGGGAGTTTTGGATTTGGCTGCGACGGCAAGGATCTGTGGGGCACGCGATCAACAGCCGAGCGAGGACGAGATCCGCGCCAAGCTGGCCACACCCAACGAGGAACGGGTCTGGTATCTGCGCTACGCCATGAAGGCCGGAATGTCGTTGGAGGAGATTCACGAGCTGACGGCCATCGATCCCTGGTTTCTCGATCAGCTGTCGCGAAATCGTCGAGATGGAGGATCAGTCTGCGGTCGTCTGCGAGCACTTGACGGACGTCGATACGCCGCACGTTGCGGCAGGCCAAGCAGTTCGGATTCTCCGATCGCCAGCTGGCGACCATCTTCAACGCGCACGAGATGGAAGTCCGCGATCATCGCAAGGAGCGCGGCATCGTGGCGACATTCAAGTCGGTCGACACCTGCGCGGCGGAGTTCGAGGCCTACACGCCGTACTACTATTCGACGTACGAAGACGAAGACGAAACGCCGCCCAAGGCATCCCGGCAAGAAACGGATCATGATCCTCGGCGGTGGCCCGAATCGCATCGGGCAGGGGATCGAGTTCGACTACTGCTGCTGCCATGCCAGTTTCGCCTTGCGCGAACTGGGCATCGAGTCGATCATGGTCAACTCGAATCCGGAAACGGTCAGTACCGATTACGACACCAGCGACCTGCTGTTCTTCGAACCGCTTGACGACCGAAGACGTGCTGAACATCTGCGATCGCGTGCAGCCGGACGGCGTGATCGTGCAGTTTGGCGGGCAGACGCCGCTGAATCTGGCCCGCGCACTGGCCACGGCCGGCGTGCCGATCATTGGGACCAGCGTCGATACGATCGAAGCGGCCGAGGATCGCGAGAAGTTCCAGCAGCTGCTGGACACGGCTGAACCTGAAGCAGCCGGCCAACGGCATCGCCCGCAACATGGATCAGGCGCGGCTGGAAGCCAAGAAGATCGGTTTTCCGGCGCTTGGTCCGCCCCAGTTTCGTGCTGGGCGGTCGAGCCATGGAGATCTGTTACGACCAGGCGCAGTTCGAACAGTATGTGGCCGAGGCGTTCGTCGTCGCCCAAGGACAGCCGGTGCTGATCGATCGCTTCCTGGAAGACGCCACCGAAGTGGATGTCGATGCGATCAGCGATGGCGAGGATGTGGTCGTGATGGGCATCATGGAACACATCGAAGAGGCGGGCGTGCATTCGGGTGATTCGGCCTGTGCCATTCCGCCCTACAGCCTGCCCGGACCCGTGGTGCAGGAGATCCGCGAGGCGACGCACGCCATGGCCCGGCACCTGAAAGTCGTCGGCCTGATGAACGTGCAGTTCGCCGTCAAGAAAGAAGACGGCAAGATCGAACGTGTACGTGCTGGAAGTCAATCCGCGAGCCAGCCGCACCGTTCCCTTTGTGGCCAAGGCGACCGGCGTGCCGGTGGCCAAGATCGCGGCCAAGGTCATGGCCGGCAAGACGCTGGCCGAATTGGGCGTGACCAGCGAACCGATTCCGTCGCACGTGTCGATCAAGGAAAGTGTCTTTCCGTTCCGCAAGTTCGTCGGCGTCGACATCGTGCTGGGACCCGAAATGCGCAGCACGGGCGAAGTGATGGGAGTCAGCGAACGGTTTTCGATCGCCTTTGCCAAGAGCCAGCTGGCGGCCGGCGTCGTGCTGCCGGACGAAGGGCAAGATCTTTGTCAGCGTTTCCGCCCGCCACAAAGACCACGTGGTCGAGCTCGCTCGACGACTGACCGAACTGGGCTATCGAGCTGATCGCCACCGAAGGAACGGCCGGCGGCTGCGACGAAGCGGGGATCGACGTGCAACGCGTCAAGAAGATCGCCGAAGGCCATCCCAACCTGATCGACTATCATGATCGATGGCGAAATCGCGCTGGTCATGAACACGCCCAGCGGCAAAGGGGCTCGCACCGACGAAGGTCGCATCCGCGCCGCAGCCGTCCAGCATGGCGTTCCCTGCATCACCACGATCCAAGCCGCCGAGGCGGCCGTCGTCGCCATGGAAGCCCTGCGCGAAGAAGAAATGGCCGTCCAAGCACTGCAGGACCGGTTCCCAACGGAGCCCGCATGATGCACCAATACCTTCGCGCATCCTACGTGAATAATCCGGGTATCCGTTCACGACGTCACGGTTTGAGAAGTGATGAAGAGGGTGACTTGAACCGCAGAATATCGAACAAGGAACCGCGGAATGTCGAGGGAAAGTGAGTTTGATCTTGAGGAACGGTTAATCGATTTCGCCGTTCGGATCATCAAACTGACCGAGGCGCTGCCCGACACGCGTACGGGAAATCACATCCGTGGCCAAATCCTGCGCAGCGGGACCTCGCCCGCTCCGAATTATGCAGAAGCACAAAGCGCCGAATCCCGCGGCGATTTTGTGCACAAGATCAAGATTGCGTTGAAGGAGCTTCGAGAGACGAAAGTCTGGTTACGAATGTTAGTCAAAGCCAGCTTGATCGATCCCCCATCGAAACTCGACCCTCTGATTCACGAGAACGACGAATTAATAGCGATCTTTGTGGTCAGCGTGAAGACAGCAACAAAGAACCAACAAGCGTCTGCGCGGCATTATCGATCGTTGTCTGGCCCTTGCTTTCTGTACCGGTGTCGGAAGACCGATTGAATTCCGAGCCAAAATATGTTTATTTTCAACCAGACCACGATCAAACGCCGCGTAACCTAAGGTCATTACAATTTGAGATTATGACAGCGGGTATCCGTTCAAATCGCGCCGTTGACCAGAGCCCTCGCGACATAAGGACCCACCTTGATGCATCGTCGTGATTTCCACCGCCGCGTGGCGGCCGCCACGTTCAGTTGTACTGCTTGGAGGCCCCTGCTTTCGTTGGCGGACGAAAGCCTGTCCTCGAAGACCCGGCAGTCGATTCCGATCATCGATACGCACCAGCATCTGTGGGATCTTCAGCGGCAAAAAGTCCCCTGGTTGGAGAATGCCCCCGAGGTGCTGCGGAAATCGTACGTGACGCGCGACTATCTCGAAGCCACCAAAGGACTGAACGTTGTCAAAGCCATTTACATGGAAGTCGATCTGGCCCCGGCCGACCATCTGGCCGAAGTCGATCTGATCACGCGACTATGCAAGAGTCCCGACCATCCCACCGTCGCAGCCGTGGTCGGCGGACGACCGGGCAGTGATGGGTTCGCAGATTATGCCCAGACGATCGCCAGGAACCCGCACGTCAAAGGTGTGCGCCAGGTGTTGCACGGAGCCACTCCGCCAGGATACTGCCTGAGTGATCAGTTCGTTAGCTCCATGCGGTTGCTCGGAGAACTGGGCTTGAGCTTTGACCTTTGCCTGCGCACCGATGAACTGAGCGATGCTGTGAAGTTGGTTGACCAGTGCCGGGACACGCGTTTCATCGTCGATCATTGTGGCAACGCTGACCCCAAGGCCCTCCTGCCGGCCTCCCGACGTGACGGCGCAAAACCATCACACGATCCCGATGCGTGGCGCAAGGCGATTACCGAATTGGGCCAGCGTCAACACGTGGTGTGTAAGATCAGCGGAGTTGTGGCGCCAGCGCCCCAGCCCCACTGGAACGCCGAGGATTTGGCACCCGTCATCAATCACTGCCTCGACGCATTCGGGGAGGATCGCGTGGTGTTTGGCAGCGACTGGCCTGTCTGCCGGGTGGGGGCCGAATTGGCGGATTGGGTCAAGGCACTGCAGGAAGTCATCGACGGCCGGCCGCTGAGCCAACAGCGGAAGCTGCTGCACGCTAATGCCCAACGTCTGTATCGCCTCGAGCCGTGAAGCGTCAGGATGTTCGCGAAGCTCCACCAAAGGGATGGCTAGTGCTTTGTCCAGGCCAAAGTTCTGGTGTGTAAGATGCGCGCACGGTGGGCGCGTGTTTTCGAGCGATCTACGCGTCTGTGTGCTCTCATCAACGGATCACCAATCACGTCACCGACCTCGCGTCGGTGGTTCTGGGTTCGGCAACTATCGGGACACTTCGTTTACAGACTGCGGTCGAGAAAAGACGTTTCCAACTCGTCGGCACGCCACCGAGACCGAATCACACCGCGGATTGTTTCGGTCTCGGCTGAGTACCGATTGAACTGACCACCTCCGCTCGACCGACCAGTGTTCCAACGGGTACCGGTAGTTTTCAAACGGGCCTTCCACCGGCACAAGGCCGGTGGCGGGCAGTTCCAGGTTGGCCAACTCAGCACCCCACCGACCTCGCGTTCGGTGGCGAAGAGACAATACGACAGTTATTGCTTCGTCGATCCTTCGCCGTCGCGCCGTTCGTGTGCTGAGCACTGCAGGCGGCGCATGGCCTGATCGCTCTTGACCCATCTTGCGGGCAATTCTATGTTGGCCGCCCGAAACTGCGTGGTCGAAGGATGACCACGTGGGCGGCACCGCAGCATGCAGGTAAGGGGTAACGCGATGACGGATTCCAGGCACACTACTACTGCAGAACCAGTCCCCGTTCCGTTGTTGGATGTCGTGGGAGGAAACGAGCCACTGCGTAGTGAGATTCTCAGCGCGATCGAGCAGGTGGTCGATTCGGGGCGATTTCTTCACGGGCCTGACTGCCGCTCACTGGAAGCCGAGATCGCTCGACGCTGCCAAGTCCCGCGGGCGGTCAGCTGTGCGTCGGGCAGTGACGCGTTGCTGCTGAGCCATGATGGCGCTGGAAATTGGCGCGGGAGACGAAGTGATTCTGCCCAGTTTCACCTTCTTTGCCACGGCCAGTTGCGTCTGGCGCGTCGGGGCTCGACCTGTTTTCGTCGACATTGATCCGGTGACCTTCAACCTGGATCCCAAACAGGTGGAAGCAGCGATTACGCGCGCCACCAAAGCCGTCATACCGGTCCATTTGTTCGGTCAATGCGCGGCGATGGATGTGATCAACGATCTGGCTGAGCAACATGATCTGTTTGTGGTCGAGGATGCTGCGCAGTCCATTGGCGCGAGTTATCAAGGGCAACCGGCCGGCGGATGGGGACATGTCGGATGTTTCAGTTTCTATCCGACCAAGAACTTAGGCGGCATGGGCGACGGTGGCATGCTGACCACCATCGATGAAGAGATGGCCGATCGGTTGGCTCTGTACGCCGCACACGGGATGGAGCCGCGTTACTATCACCAGGTGGTGGGGATCAACAGCCGACTCGACACAATTCAGGCCGCCGTCTTGAACGTGAAGATAAAGCGGCTTGATCAGTGGAATGCGGCACGGCAGCGGAATGCGGCGCGATACCACGAGCTATTCAGCTCCGCCGGACTCGACGAACAGATCACCCTGCCGTTGGCCGGCCCCGACCAGAACCACGTTTGGAATCAGTACACGATTCGTGTTTCCGACGGCCGACGTGACGCCCTGCGGGCCTTTCTCTCGGAGGCCAAGATCGGCAGCGAGATCTACTACCCGGTACCACTGCACTTGCAGGAGTGTTTTCAGTCGCTGGGGTACGAATTGGGGAGTCTTCCCGAGACGGAACAGGCAGCTGCACAAGTGCTGAGTCTTCCCATCTTTCCGGAATTGACCGAGTCGCAGCAGGAAGCAGTCGTGAGTCGAATCGCCCGCTACTATGCGCGACGAGCCCGTTCGGCAGCCTGACACGAAGTGTGCTTTGTCACGCCTGAAACTACGGTTGGACCGAGACAAATGTACGACACCGCGTCCACGCGGTGTCGAAAACGGGCTCCCTTTGCGGCGCGACACCGCGTGGACGCGGTGTCGTACGCTGTTGAGCACAACGCGTCACTCCAATTTGACTCTGCGCACCGCTACATGTCTCGTTTGCGGAGCACCTTGCGCATGCTAGGGAGCAGGACCGCCAACAAGCCGAGCAGGATTGCCAGGAATACCAGGGCATAACCCACCAGCCAGCTCTTTGCGAGCAAGACGGGCATCATGACGGCCCCGAGATTCTGACCAGCCATCGCGTCGGAAGCGCTCAGCGATAACAGACTAAGAGCCGCCAGAACGGCGCCAAAAGGAATCAACCTAAGACATCGCATGTTCGACTCAGTGTTGTCAGAAGCCAAGTTGTGGGGATCCGAACACCAGGCACGCTCGACCGCAGTTCGGCAGCGAAGCTCGGGGTCCGGAGCCAAGCCGATTTTCCCTGAGCGTGTCATTGTAATCGGCGTGCGTCCGAGTGCCAAATGCCGGTTCACGAGGTCTTCATGAAGCGAGGCCTGCCACGGTCAGGGACAAGTGGCGACCGTTACTTTGTGCGCTTAAGACTTAGCGGTTTCAGCTACTACGCAGTGGCGGGAGGAACCAGATTCGGGCGAGCTGCCAGGGGCGGTGGCCTGGTGGATTTCAGCTGACCTGCTGGGCCAGTCGCTCGCGAATGGCTTCGACCACGGCTGCGGCCGCAGGCTCCACGGGCAGTTCCTGGCTGTCACCGGTGCGCAGATCCTTCACCTGGCAGGTGCCTGCGGCCAGCTCCTGTTGGCCGGCGATCACGGCCACGCGAAATCCGCGCTGGTTCGCATATTTGAGTTGCTGGCCCAGTCGCTTGGGTTCGGGGTACAGTTCCACACGCAACCCGGCCGCTCGAAGCTGGGCCGCCAATCGCAGATAGGCCCCCAGCTGGTTCTTTTCGAAGTAGGTGACCAGGACCTGCGCCGGAGTGGTCGCGGTTTCGATCAGGTTCAGTTCTTCCATGGCCGCCAGGAGCCGGTCGAGACCCAGCGACGCACCGATGCCTGGCAATTGCTGTTTTGTGTAGACACCGGCCAGATTGTCGTAACGGCCGCCGGAACAGACGCTGCCGATATTGGGCAAGGCACCCAGAAACGTCTCGAAGATGATGCCGGTATAGTAGTCCAAACCTCGTGCGATCGAGACATCCAGTTTCAATCGCCGCGCCGCGACTCCAGCCGCCTGGACCCCGGCAAAGACTTGCCGCAGATTGTCCACGCCCTGTTCACCCAGCTCGCTGCCTGAGAGCAGATCTGCCAACTGCTCGAGAATCTGATCGGTCTCTCCCGATAAGGTGCCCAGTTTCAATACCTCGGTGGCCTGGTCCCGCGTCGCGCCGGCCTGCTGCCGCATTTCGTCCATGACCCGGTCGGGTCCGATCTTGGTGAGTTTGTCCAGTGCCGCAACACCAGAGTAGACTGATCACGCAGGCCCAGTTTCTCGAGCAGGCCGGTGAGAACGCGACGATTGTTGATGTGGATGGTGAACTCGGAGAAACCGAGGGCCACAAAGAGATCGTGAATGACCAGCGCCGTCTCGATGTCCGCCACGACGCTGGTCGTGCCGATCGTATCGAAATCGCACTGCATGAACTCGCGGTAGCGGCCACGCTGTGTATTCTCACCGCGCCAGACTGTCGCGATGTGATATCGTTTGAACGGCATGCCGAGCTCGGCAGCGTGCTGCGCGGCAAAGCGCGCCAAGGGGACCGTCAGATCGAATCGCAATCCCACTTCGCGGCCGCCGTGATCGACGAATTTGTAGAGCTGGCGATCCGTCTCCTCGCTCCCTTTGCCCGTCAGAATCTCGAGATACTCGAGCGCCGGAGTGTCGATCGGGCTGAAACCGTACGACCGATAAACGCGTTTGGCCGTATCGATCAACTGCTCACGCGGCATCATCGTCGCCGGCAGGTAATCCCGAAACCCCTTCAACGTGCGCGGAGTAATCAACGGAGTTTTGTCGCCGCCCGACGAGGTGTTTTTTTTGGATGCGTTCATAAGGCAAGGGTACGGACGGGTACCACGGCGAGGGTCTGACACAAAACGTGTTCTGAGCGGATGCGTTTGCCGGCCAAAGCGGTAGGGCGGCTCGTGACTCTATACGACAATGCGATCGCCCCCCTGCGTCGGCGATCACTGCTCAGGCCCCTCTCTGTGGCCGAGTTTTCAGCCACCGCGTTGTCAGCGAATAACGGGCAGTGCGGGAGGTTGGGGACTGCGAATATCCTGACCGGGCCTCTGCAAAATCGCCTCCGCGTACTCGTAAATCTGCTCGGGTGATTCAAAATACTTCTCGTACGTCCAGTCGTCCTCGTACTCACAAGCTTCGGTCGAGTAATCACGACAGATCTGCGGACGCGTTTCGTAGATGCCGCACAAGTTGTCGTCTCGAAGATGCTTGCACTGGGTGTGCACCAACAGGTACCAGACTTCGTCCTCGGTAAAGACCGTCGCTCGATCGTGCAACAGATACCAACGGATGTATTCAAAATCATTAAATGTGGTGGGTGTCTCGATCGGCAGAGCGAAATACCGGCAACACTTGGCCGTACAGTAGTCGCACAACGCTTCGCCCGGTTTCAGGTTCTCACGCGAGATTTTCTTGCGATCTGGCAGGGTCATGACGGTTGATCATTGGGAAAAAATCGGGGAGGAAGGCGGCGATTCGGGATTCGGCAGCCCCGGCTGAGCCGCACAACAGCCTATACTTGGAAGATCAGGGTATCAGACTCGACCGATATTGACCAGTTGACTCATCTGAGCTCTTCCTGTCTGCCCAACAGGCCGCAGAGCTTGCCGCACAGAACACCGACAAACTCACCACACCAGAAGTACACTCAGCCATGGAAACTATCATCACCGCCGTGGGACCGGACAACGTTGGATTGGCCGACCCGATCGTGCATTTCGTCACGGGGCAGGGGGCCAACATCAGCGAAATCCAGATGTACAATCACGACGACGAGGCGTTGTTTGCCATGCTGACCCGCATCGAATTGCCGGCCGGCAAATACGACGAACTGTGCGAAGCGATGGTCCGCGTGGGGCGCTCAACCAATCTCTCGATTCGCGTCTGGTCGCCCGAATTGCGGGCGCGACGCCCCCGACTGGCACTCTGGACCACTTACCGGACCGAGCCCCCGTTGGCACTGCTGCGAGCGATCCGCGACGGCCAGATCAGGGCCGATGTGGTCGTCACGATGGGCAATCGTCATGCCTGCCGTGGAATCGCCGAACAATTTGGCATCGATTGGCACATGACGGCCGATGAGCAGGGGGTTCCTGATGACCAGCACATGTTGGATCTGCTGGATGATTACCAGATCGACTACGTCGTGCTGGCCCGCTACATGCGGATCCTCCCGCCGGCCACCTGCTGGAAATATGCCGGTGGACGAATTATTAACTTGCACCACGGGCTTCTGCCGAGTTTTCCTGGGCCGCGACCCTATCACGATGCGCTTGCCGGAAGGATGCTGACCTACGGCGCTACCTGCCACTTCATCGTTCCTGAGCTCGACGCCGGCAACCAGATTATCTTCCAATCAACCTTTACGGTGCCCCCGGGCATGAAACTGGACGATATCGTCCGCATCGGGCAAGAAGACAACGAACCGAGGTGTCTGGTCGAGGGCGTGCGAAGAGTCGTGGATCGAGAGATTAAGTTGCACTTCCACCGAGTCGTGGCTCAGAAGTGAAACGTGGGATCGGTCGGAACAGGACGCCAGGTCCGTCGACAGTAGGGATAAGCTGACAACCCAAATCGTCACGAGGGAAGCTGGCCTCGCTGCTCACCAAACTCACGGACCAAGGCGTCCTGCTCCAGAACCGAGCTGACACCCACGTGGGGCCAAAGTCGCGTCCCCACGATACGACTGGCCCATTTACCACCCACAGAAAGAGAATGTTATCCATTCCCCCTCTGTGCTCTAGTTATCGGTTTCGCAGCCATTTATCCCCGCTGTAAACGGCTGTGCATCTAGCATTTCTTGCGCAGCACCCCGATTTTGTGCCGATTGTGCTGGCCGTGACGCTTCTTCGGCCACGTGAGGACCGAATCGGGTGCACAAGAATTGGACTTCAGCTGCGAGGCGGTTTTCGTGTACTGTTTGGGCCGTGCGCTGCGGAGAGGTTTGTCGCACGGGATCCGTGGCGGACCGCGACGTTCAACCAACTCGGTCAACAGTAGCATCGGCCTCATAGAAGAGGCAGTCTCAGCCGGCCATGTAGCGGGAGTGTAGAAACGTGGGTTCTCAAACTCCGACAATGGGGACTTTGGCACCGCGAATGGAGTGCGCGATGCCTCTAGGTTCACTTGAGCCCCACTTAACGAGCTCATCCACCATGTATGAACCGTGTCGGTCCACGTTTGGATCGTGGACGGTTCGCATGGCTCAATTGGCAGATCGCATCATGTCGCGGGCCTTGCCGACCGGATTGGTGCCTACGGTGCGCTCTGAGGGTCTGGTCCAGAAGACGCTCCATGGGCTAGGTCGAGTTTGTGGGATGATCCCCACGCAGCATGAAAAAGTGGCTGTGGAGCAGGCCCGGTTGAGAATTCAACAGGTTTTCGGCGTGCGCAAGGAGCGTTTTGAGCGTTTCCGAGCACTGCGCGGCACGATGCAGGGCATGGCGGTTCCCCTGGATGAAACCAGTGCCTGGACGATCCATCTGAATCCCGTGAACTGTTGGATACGGATCAGCGATGAGCCGGTATCGGGAGCCCGCGACACCCTGGCAGGGAGCGTGTTATTCTTTTTTGCCGACAACGAAGTCCGAGGTTTACGGATGAATCTCGAGGGCCAGGTGCTGATGAACGAGTTGGCGGACTATCAGCCCTGCACGATCCGTCAATGGGCGCGCCTCTCGTCACTAGCCGATGCCCAGCAGCTGAGCGCCGTGGTGCAGCATCTGGCCGAATTAGGCCTGGTTGCGATCGAGCCGACCCAGCAGGCGCCATTCGACGCCCCCGACATGTCTCACAGCCATACCAGAGCTGCCTGACCAGTAATTTTGTCTGCAGCAATTCGCGTGCCAGACATTGGAGCGATTTATCTCAGCCCCCCATCGCAGTCGGGATAACGCACCGCAGAACGCAAGAACTCTGGCCGTTTGGGGGCCACCTGTGCCAAGGGGGGTGGAGGTGAGCGAAGTCCTGTTCGACGCATCAACTGGCCTCAATCTGAAGATCACCGCCGTTCCAAGAAATACCGCCTTTGGCACGAATTTTGTTGTGGATTTGGACCGAAGCTGATGCAGGAATTTGCCGATCTATTTGTTGCGTTCGACGCTCAGCCGTCGAGCGTATACTAGAATACATAGTGTGATAGGGCTCAAAACCTTCCGGTTGCCATTCCGGCAGAGGGACCAAACATTTAGCGTTGGCCAGGATCAACAAAAAGGCTTGTGCAGAAGCACGCCTGATCCCCGCCATTCTCGCAGCGACTCCACTCGTCGCAATCGACCGGAGGTTTGAGATATGAAAGGCTGCGGTGCGATCCGTCAAACGGATCTGCCGCGGCCTTTTTTCGTTTCCGAGGTGTCCAGCAATCGACCTGTCCGCAGAAATATATCTGTCCCTTGAAATCCGAAGCCGGAAACACCCAAATCCAAAATCAACAATCGCCACTGATCAATCATCAATCTGCGGAGTGGATGATCGCAACAAGGCCAACGGAGACCTCTGAAGAAGTAGGTCCCGGCTGCCCACGCGGGACCTCGAAGCGGCAAATCATCTGCCATTTCCTCCCCGACTCATCGCCGACAATCGTTGCCAGGTCCCGCTCGGCAAGCGGGACCTACTTTCCGGCGAATCATGCTCGTATTTCAGCGTCCTCCAATCTGGGTATCTTGCCAAGGCAGGCCCAACTTCCGGGGAATTGACCTCGCCAGGCTCCGCCTGGACTGAGACGCCATAGAATGTCGACCCTTTTGGGGAACGGTTAGCGGAATCTGCGACTCGCCAGTGCATCGGCCTTCGCCCAGTCCATGAGCTAGGCTTTTCATGCACGGGTCGCGCTGTGCGCGGTGTCAGGATACCCTGCGTGCTGTGCGCGGTGAACGAGCATTCCCTGATCTGGCAACTTACCGATGCGAACACTTCGAATTCTGGCGCTGATCTTGTGCTGTTATCTGGCTGGCTGGGTGACGGCCGATCTGCTTGTTCCGATCGTGCTGGACAGTCGCAATGAAGAGCGTGGTTCCAGCGCGGCCCACTTGAGTCAGACCACCGTGGCGCCCCAAACTGCCGGGGAATTCGGGAGTCGGTAGCTAGTCCAGGACGGCCATGGATATCTGGAGGAGCGTAACCAGATCGAGCGCGTTGTGATGCAACACGCTGCGGATCAACCAGGCGTCGCCCGAGCGTACGAAGTCGTGATAGGCGGATGGAATCTCGCGCCCGGGAATGTCGTCACTACGGTGCCGCCGGCAGATAGACCGTTCGAGTGTCTGCAGTTTGCAGTCGGGAAGCTTGTCCTTCCATTTTCGCCGCGCATGGTGCAGGAGATCGCAATGAATCAGTTGCGGTCGCGGATCGTGTCGTGTGAGAGCCTGCACGTCATGGGCACGTACCGGATGAGTTGCCTTCCTGACACCACCGCAGCGCATATCACATCCCAAGTGATGCAGCGTGCTGCGATCGTGGACCATGGGCCAGTCAAAGCTTTTGCCGTTGAACGTGGCCAACACGCGCTGCTTGGCCACAATTGACCACAGAGTCTGTAGCATCGCTTTCTCTTCCGCATAGTTGCGGGCCAGCAGCTGGGAGAGCACGAATTGGCGGTCATGCGGATAAATCAGGCCGATCAGGAAGACCATCGATCCCGAGAAGCCGCAGGTCTCGAGATCCAGATAGACAACATGTTCGGGCAAGGCATTGTCGAGTGCGCGAAGTTCCCGCGATCGCGGTGAGCCAGGGGAAGGGGATTGATCGAGCCGCACCAAACGCTCCGTCAACCACAGCTCGCCATGCGGCCAGATCTCCGCCAGCGAGCGTTGCCGCAGCCAATGGGTCCCCCAGGCATTCGTCACTTCGACGCCAGGGGGCAGCTGTGATACATCTTCATCAGCGGTATCGGTCGTGGGAAGCGTCGCCCCTCGGCGGTCGCCAGGCCGACCGCCGGCGCACTTCTCCACCGCAGACGTCCCAATCGGCAGTCGTTGCTGATTGAGCTGACTGAGTCGCGCTAATATGTCTTGGCTGAACATGGACATCCACACACCGGGCATTCAACAGGCACAACCACCGAGCATCTGCGGCCTGACAGCTGGAAACGGACGCCAAACGCCTTGCCCAGCTGTTCACCTCCTCACCCTCTCACCTCCTCAACACTCGCCGCTCCCGCGCAGAGCAACTCCAACAGTTCCACGGTGGCGGCCTTGTTGGGAATCGGGTAACCACGCATCAGATCGGGGTCGCTGTGAATTGCCGGGCGCAGGTTCGGCAGACCGACGCAGCTGGGACATCCATCTTCACAATCGCACTCGACGACCATCTGCCGACAGATTTCCAGCAGTGTTTCCATGTGCGCGTATCCTTTCTCGCAATATCCCAATCCCCCGGGATAACGATCGTAGAGGATCAAGCTGCTGCTGCCGAGGTTCTTGCTGTCGACCACGCCACTGACGTCGCGGCTGTCACACATGGCCACCAGTGGCAGGGCGACAACTGCCAGATTCCTGAGTCCGCACAGACCCTCACTGGGGCGAAAGCCGGCTTCCTTCACGCTCTGCCGAAGCCACGGTGAAGGTGTCAACCAGAATGCCGTGGTCGGCAGATTCTGGGCCGGGAGATCGACCGTTCCGTATCCGACGTTCTCGCGTGAGGAGAATTTGATCTTTTTGAAGGCCACGGTTTTCCAGCTGACGTCAACTTCACCGAAAGCCAGGCGTGCATGAGCCAGCACTTCACTGATGCTGGATGTCCGTCGAATGTCGACGCTGCTGTCCAGTACGGCTTGCGTGTAATAATCCATCTCGTGCCGCTCGACGTACGCCACTCGGCCTTCCAGATCCAGCTCGCGCACAAAGTAGGATTCACCGTGATGCAGATAGACGGCTTCCGGATAGATCAGTTCCGGGGCGCTGATGGCATCCACATTGGCGATCACCTGGTGGTCGCGAGCAGGGGGCGGACGATTCGACGAACCAGCTTGCGCGACGGATTGCCGCGCATCGCGCTGATTACGTTGATCGCTAATCTGCCGTGACATGTGACCCGCCCCCACCACGCGGTCGAGTTTTCCGCGCGTCGGCAGCGCGCACAGCACAATGCTGAACGTATTGTCACTCATGTGCCGCAGGCTGATTTGTTGAGCGGGATTTTGAGCACCGGAAAAATAATAGGTAGAGTCGACACACGACAGATGTTCTGAATCAGCCAAGATCGAAGCGATGTTGGCGGCGAGTTGCCCGAAGAGTTCGATCGCCCCTTGATCCAGCGGCAGCTCGAAGGCGGCCGCCTTCAGGTGCTTCGCCAACACGTAAGGATTCTCGGGATCCACGACCGCATGTTCGGGACTTTGTGAAAAGAAGTACTGCGGGTGCCGCAGCAGATACTGATCGACAGGATCATTGCCCGCCAGCAGCACGGTCAGGCTCTCGCTATGTCGCCGACCGCTGCGACCGGCTTGCTGCCAGGTGCTGGCGATCGTGCCCGGGTAATGGACCAGCAGCGTGACATCCAGCGATCCGATGTCGATTCCCAACTCCAAGGCATTGGTGGCCGCCACGCCGCGCAATCGGCCGGCGAACAAATCCTGTTCGATCTCGCGGCGTTCGATTGGCAAGTATCCACCGCGATAGGCGCGCATCTGTCGGGCCAAGGGAGACCCCTGCTCGGACAAAGCTTGACGCACGTAGCGATTGACCAATTCCGTAGCCTGACGCGTCCGCGTGAACGTCAACGTTTGTGCGCCAGATTGCATGGCCTGTGTCATCAACCACACCGCGTCATCCGTGGCGCTTGAGCGAGCCAGTTGATCGTGGTCGTTAGATAGCGGATTCCAGAGCGCGAAGAACTTGCGGCCGCGAGGCGAACCGTCGGTGTCGATCACTTCGACCGGTCGGCCGATCAGTCGCGACATCAACTCACCCGGATTGGCGATGGTGGCGCTGGCTCCCAAGAAAACGGGTTGTGATCCGTAGTGTTCACAGACGCGTTGCAGCCGCCGCAACACGCAGGCCACGTGGGCGCCGAGGATACCACGATAGGTGTGCACCTCGTCCAGCACGACGAACCTCAGCTCGCTGAAGAACCGGCTCCACTTGGGATGGTAGGGCAGAATCGAGGCGTGCAGCATGTCGGGATTCGACAAGATCAAATTCGCCTCGGCCTTGATCCGCCGCCGCTGAGCGGTGGGCGTGTCTCCATCATAAACGCCGGGCCGAATCTGTTGGGCGACGTGCGGCTGGCGCGCGATCAAGTCGAGTTGACCTTTGAGCTGGTCTTGGGCCAGCGCCTTGGTCGGAAAGAGATAGAGGGCACGTGCCTGCGGGATCGGCCAGACAGGTTTCCAGGATCGGCAGGTTGTAGCAGAGGGTCTTGCCACTGGCCGTACCACTGACGACGACGAGATCCTTGCGGGCTCGGGCGGCATCAATCGCCTGCGCTTGATGCTCGTATAACTGCTCGATTCCCTGCTGGGCCAGCAGCTGCTGCAAGGCGGCGGGCAGCGGTCGTTCGGGATCCGCGAACCGGCCCCCCCGCTCAGGCAGCTCCTGGACGTGGACCAGTTGCTGCGCATAACGGGGCTGGCTCTTGATCTCGGTAAGAAACGCTGCGACATCCATGCCGAACCTCGCCTATACGCGGCGGCCACCGGAGCCCCAAATCGGCCCCAAATCGACCTGATACTAAACATGTGTCTACTATACGAATCCCGGCGGTTTGGGCAAGAGCGATTGGCCGATAGGCCCCACCACCGCGCTCGTTGTGATACATCACGCTTACCTATGGTCATGTAATGCCCTAACTCGCAATTGGAGCCTACACGCGGAGTTGTTCCTCCCCAACTTGACGCGGGCCCCCGAAAGCAGACAGTCTGCTTTCAGGGCCCTTTCGGCGTGTCCTTGGGCCCACGCGTTTCGAAGGTGCATACTTCTTGCGTCCCACTATGTGATTGGCGAAGGCTAAAGTCACCTGAGCCTGGGGCAAGCGTAGCGACGCCCCAGGACTTGGAACCAGTGAATACCCGCACGCTGAAGGCGTGCCTTATCGCCTCGATGCGTGATGCGGTTCTTCAGGTTGCGGGACGTTCAGCGTGCGTCTGCTACGGATCTGTGCCTCAATTGGGCACGCTTCCCCATGTGGACATGGCCCCGTAGGCGAGTGCAGCGAGCAGGCCACCGGCCAGGGGACCGGCAACGGGAACCCAGGCGTAGGCCCAGTCGCTGTCGCGTTTCCCCGGGATGGGCAGCAAGGCGTGCGCGATGCGGGGACCGAGATCACGTGCTGGATTGATGGCATAACCGGTGGGACCGCCCAGCGACAGACCGATGGCCAGGACGAGCAAACCGACCGGCAGCGCTCCCACGGCTCCAAGTCCAAGTTTCGCTGGAGGCAGTTTTGCCAGAGCGGGTGCCGTTTCCCCAAATACGATGGAAGGTTCGATTGCCATCAGCACGGCAAAGACCAAGACGAATGTGCCCACGACTTCGCAGACACAGTTGAGTGGCAGATTTCGGATGTTGGGCGAGGTACAGAACGTACCGAGCTTCGCGTCGGCATTGGCCGTGGCGTGATAATGATCGCGATAGACAAGATAGACCAGCATAGCGCCAGGATCGCACCGAGCATTTGCGCGGTCCAATAACCTGCGACCTGGTCCCAGGGAAAACGTCCGGCAGCCGCAAGTCCGATCGTCACAGCAGGATTAATGTGTGCTCCGCTGATCTCCATGACGCAGAAGACCGCCACAAATACGGCCATCCCCCAGCCAAATGCGATGACGATCCAACCTGCTCCATGCCCTTTGGATTTTTCCAGCGTGACGTTGGCAACCACACCGTCGCCCAGCAGGATCAGGATGGCCGTGCCAATAAACTCCGCAATGTACTGGTGCATGGAAACGTCTCCAAAATGGTACGGCTGCGTTTCTGCCAGCACACTTTGATAATGCAAAACGGCACCCTCGGCAATCACCCCGTTGAGCTCTCATTTGACCTGCCAGCATCTTTGCTCAAAGTGCAAGCCTTCCCGCCCCTGCCCACGGATCCGACGCCGGAAAAGCCTGTCGTTTTGCCCGTCCGCTCCGGATCTGAATTCCGAACCCTTGCCGAGGGGAAACGGGCCACAAAAACGCGGCTTTACCGGCTACATGGACCGCGTGACTCACAGTCTGAGATCTTCAGAGTTCTTTGATCTCTTTTGCCAACTGCTCGACGATGCTGCGAAAGGTGTCCGCTGCAGGGCCACCCAGGTCGGCCAGCTTGCGATGCGTGTCCAACAGGTGCTGGCAGAACTCCTTTCGGTCAAGCCTTGTGATTTGAAAGGTCACAGGCGCGCCGATAGAGGCAGGGAGCTGGTCGGTGAAAGTCAGTACCTGGTCCAGTTCGAACAGCTACCGAAGAGGTTTTCCCGGATCGCGCGATCCGCAAACAGCGCGAATGAACCGCCATCACTTTCACCTCGCTGGTGTATCATCACCAGGCAGCCGAGAAACGTGCTATCGAGATGCTCGCATGCCGACAGGTCCAGCACCACCTGGGCGCCGTCTTCGATGGCACCGCAGACAAAGTCGCGGAACGCCGGGCTCTCGCGCAGCGTGCCACGCCCCGTGATCCGGAAAAGATAGCCCGTCAGGGTACGGTAGATTCCTATCTGGCAAGGATCGCCCACAATCGCCACCCGTTACGTTGCTTCCTGCCTTTCAACCTCTGAGCATTCTACGCAATACCGGTCCGCTTTGCACACAATGTCTGCAGAATCGTCGCAACCGCTACTTCTGCTCTCTGCAAATGTGACTTACTCCCGGTCGCGAGTTTCTCGAATCGAGCGTTCCTGCACGGATGTCGCAAGGTACGTTTTCAAGAGAATTGAGTCACCGATCGGCGTGGTCCGCGAGCGGCGTGGCTCGCGTGCAACGGCTCGAACGGACCTGCCGGGTGCTCTGCGCGCTTGGTTCCTTCTTCCACAAATTCGCGTTTGTCAGCCATCATGAACACGCTACTGCGTCATACGTTTGGTCTTCTGATTGTCATCGTACTCTTATCCGCGCTATTGATCTCCTGCAGCGGATGCGGCAAGTCGGATTCGCAGGCCCTGCTGGACACCGGTTCATTGCTGCAACGATACGAAAGTGACCGACGCCGGCACGATCCGGTCTTCTTCAGCGAGTTTGATTTGGGCGAGTTCACCGTCACGCAGCGGCACGAACCATCCATTTTCTACATTCGATTTCACCTTTACGGCGTCGTGCCTGACAGGCTTGTCGAGGAGGTGGAAAAGCTGATGGAAACGCACGGCGAACGTGTGCGAGCCATGGTACGCGAAGCAGCGCAGCGGTGTGACGTCGCTCAGTTGGACGATCCCTCGCTGGGGTGGCTCAAGTCAGAACTCATCACGTCGATCAATCGTAGTCTGCAGGCCCCCATGCTGCGCGATGTTGTGTTTTCTGAGTTCTCGTTCGAGCGTGGTTAGTTCGCTCAATGCAATTCTGCGGATCATGCGGTTTCTGACGCAAGCATGTGAACCGCCATAAGGCCTCGCAGTGAACTATATTTTCGCAGCGATCTTGTCAGATCGCGCGCACGAGGCTGTACGAGAACCAGGCTGCGGGAAAGCGTGTCGAGAAGTCTTTCGGCTCAGACGGGGCTACTCGACGTTCACGCGGATACAGCAGTTGGTGACGGCCTGCACGTAACAACTGCCGCAAGCAGCTGGATTGCCACTCTCCACAAATCGCGAAACGCAACAACTCACGACCATGATCACTACCAGTTACCTGACATCGGGTAAAGATGTTTCCACGAAATGGATCGAACGGGGCTTTCTCGTCACCCTTTTCTTGGCCTGCTTGTTGGCGATGTCACACCATAAGGCGGATCCCGATTTCTGGGGCCACGTGCAGTACGGACGAGATGCCATCACGGAGGGGCTACCCGACACGACCACCTACTCGTACACCACGGATGGGTACCGCTGGGTCAATCACGAGAACCTGAGCGAGCTCTTGATGGCTGCCGGAGTGAGTATGCCCGGGCCCGGCGGATTGTTGGCGATCAAGAGTCTGTTCGCGCTGATGCTGATGCTGCTCATCTATCGCCAGGCAGCGCGGCAAAGCGTATCTCCCGCTCCGCTCTACATCTCGATGTTATTGGTGGCCTGCAACCTGATGCATTCCTGGACGCTCCGGCCTCAGCTGATGACGTACACGTTGTTTGCCTTGATGATCGCCTTGTTCAGTTGGTGCTTTGCCGCCTGGCCCAATCCCTGGTCAGGGCTGTTGCGTAGGGCAGACAACGAGCAACCGGACAATGAATGCCTGGACGACGTTCCATGGACTGAGGCGCAAGGGCGGTTGCGATGGCTGTGGTTGCTTCCGCCTCTATTCCTGATCTGGACCAACGCGCATGGTGGATTCGTGGCCGGCTACTGCATTATGGCCGCCTATCTGGGTGCCCGCAGTGTCGAAGCTTTCGTCGCTCAAGGACGGTGTGCCTGGCCGACGGTCATGTTGCTGGGGGCCATCGCTGTCGTGACGGCCCTGGTCACGCTGATCAATCCGTACGGTGTGGAGTTGCATCGCTGGCTGCTCGGTTCGCTCGGTGCATCGCGTCCGGAGATTCTGGAGTGGAGACCGCCGGATCTGTTGAGTTTCGTGTGGCCCACGTGGTGGCTGATGGTGGCCATATTCGTGGCCGCGATCCTTTTCTCGCGGCGGCCACGTGATCTGACTCAACTGGCGATTCTCTCTCTGACGCTGTGGCAGGCATGTGAACATCGCCGGCACATTGCCTTCTTCGCGATCCTGTTCGGGTTCTGGATGCCGGTACACGTCGAATCGCTGCTGTTGCGATTTAAGCGCAACCGCTCGCAAGACATTGATGCGGCCACTTTGACTCCGCGACAGAGGTGGGGTCTGCTCGCCACGTTGTCGGTCGTGATTGGCGTGATGGGGGTCAGCCTGCTGACACATCTGCGACAGATTCCGGTGCGACGCGACAGTTATCCCGTATCGGCTTTCCAATACATCACCGATCACCACCTCAGCGGCAACCTGATCATCCGTTTCAAGTGGGCCCAGTATGCGATCGCCGCATTCGGTACCGGATGCGAGGAGCGACCGCATCTGAAGGTGGCTTTTGATGGCCGTTTTCGCACCTGTTATCCGCAACAACTGGTTGACATGTACTTCGATTTCGCCATCGGCGACGCGCCGCCCGAGATGCGTTTTCGCAGTCCCGATTCGCCACCGGTCGATGGAAGTCGCATCCTGAAGTACAAGCATCCGGACCTGGTCCTGATCGACCGAGAACAGACCTACGCCGTGGGGATCATGCAGCAGCATCAGGACGAATGGACGTTGATCTATCAGGATGCTTTAGCGCAGTTGTGGGGCGCACTGACAAGTACGACAACCCGGAAGTGGCGACCTATATCCCGCCCAGTCGGCGAGTGATCGGGGACGAGCCACAAATTGGCTATGTGGCCTGGCCGGCACTTCCCGTGCGCGTGAGCCAAGATCGCCAGGCCGACAGCCAGGCTCGCCGGACTCAGGGCGCACCGGGAATCGCCCACCTGACCTGGGGCGCGATGCGCAATGCGCCGTGTGACGATTTCTGACCAGACTGGCTACCAGACCATTAAGACTATAAGGACCACTAGAGTGACAACTTCGTTTTCCGATCAGCCCGTCTTTGTACCGAATGATGCTGTCCTAGCCCCGCCTCTCAGTAGTAGCGTATCCCCAGCGCCGACCACGGAAAAAACGTCGCAAGAGACGCTGCGCCGTGTCGAGGAAACCCTGGATCGAATTGGACAACTGAGTGAACTACTCGACTTCGACCCCGCTTATCAGATCGAGCCATTGGATTTCGAGCTACCGGCCGGTTTCACATTGTCGGTTGTCATACCGGTTTATAACGAGCAGGCGACACTTCGTTCGATACTCAGTCGCGTCACCAGAATTCCGATTCCCAAAGAGATTATTTTGATTGACGACTGCAGTACGGATGGAACGCGTGAAATTCTGCAGTCGCTGGAGCACGTACACGGTTTTCACGTGGTCTATAAGCCGCAAAATGAAGGTAAGGGTGCGGCGCTGCGGACCGGCTTTGAAGCCGCCACGGGGGACGTTGTCGTGATCCAGGACGCCGATCTGGAATACGATCCGCGCGATTTCGCGCGATTGCTCGAACCGATTGTCAAGGGGACAGCGGACGTGGTGTATGGTTCACGTTTCTTGGGTGACACACCGCAGGATCCGTCCTGGCTGCATCGTTTCGGCAACGGCCTGTTGACCCGTGTCTCGAACTGTTTTACTGGTCTGCGGCTGACCGACATGGAGACTTGCTACAAGGCCTTTCGCCGTGAGATGCTCGACGGCATCGAGATCCGCCAGGATCGTTTTGGATTCGAACCCGAAGTGACGGCCAAACTCGCTCGCCGCCGCGCACGGATCACCGAGATCCCCATCGCCTACGACGGACGCGGCTACGAGGAAGGCAAGAAGATCGGCCTCAAGGACGCGCTGAATGCGTTCTATTGCATCGTGCGCTATGGGCTCAGGGACTGAGTGTCGAGGCCAGGCTCACGGCGTTATGCGCGTGTAACCCAGCATGATCGCACTCTTGCCCTTCGCCAGGATTTGTGGATCATGATGAGCAATGAGTTTTACAGCGCCTTTTTGCAGCGATGGTTGTGCGTAGCTCGTGTCTCCGTAACAGTCCCTCGCCACCGGGCTGGTCCCGGTGGTTCTACGTTTGCTGACTACCCTGGCAGCCGAATAACGAACCTTCCAGCCGGCCGTCGCCGCGGAGGGGGAGGCCGGCTGGAAGGAAACTCATGGGTGGCCGAGATCGACGGTAGTTGTCAAACGCTCTACCACCGGGACCAGCCCGGTGGCGAAAAAGCCCGTGCTAATCAAGCCCTAAGATGATCTCAAAAGTGAAAGTGGCGCTGTCCAATAACGGATTCCTCAAAAACGATCTTCGTACTTGAAGCCCACCCCCGAGGTTCTGTCCCACGACCACGGTGCGACAAGAAATCCAGCTCGTCAACTGGCGTTCCTCAGGCATGTTGGCGATTGGCTCTTTGAATCAGGATGATCTGCGTGACCCCCACCGCCATCTCACATTCCGCACGCAGGTCGTGGCTGGGAACTATCTTATGTTTGCTGGCGGCCATCGGTTATACGGGGGCCAATATCTGCCTCCGCCAATTGGCGGAAATGAAGGCGGATCCCGCCTGGGTCATTTGCCTTAAAGAAACCATCGCCGTATTGGTGTACGGACCGTGGCTGCTCTGGCGGTATGGTCGCGCAATGCGCCTGGCACGATGCCATCAGGCTGTGCTGGTCCTGATCCTCATCTCGCTGGCCACTCAACTGATCGGCAACCTCGGTCTCCAGTGGAGCCTCGGTGTGGTGGGATTGGTAGTCAGCCTGCCGGTCGTGTCAGCGGCGTCGCTGTTCGGCAGTGCGTTGATTGGCTTGACGCTGTTCCGGGAATCGTTGCACGCGCGATTGCTCGTGGCGGTGGCGACTGTAATCGCATCGATCGTGCTGTTGAGCGTGGGAGCCGGTAGTTCGCGTGGCGCCATGACAAGTGGCTCCGGCGCAATGCTCACGGCTCTGGCCATCGCGGTGACGGCGGCCGCCGGCACGACCTATGCCGCGTTAGCCGCGGCGCTCAGGCACGCCGCGAACGCGCGTCTCCCGGTGCCCGTCAGTGTCGTCGTGGTCACCGGGACCGGCTCGCTTATACTGGGGACCCTGTGCCTGATCCGCTTGGGACCCGCCGAGATGCTGGCGACCGAGCCGACGGTACTGGCCTGGGTCACGGCGTCCGGTTTGTGCAACGTGGTTGCTTTTTCACTCATCACGAAGGGCATTCAACTGACAACCCTGGTACACGCCAATGCGCTGAACGCTTCGCAGGTCGGGCTGGGGGCCTTGGCGGGGATTCTATTGTTTCACGAACCCTACAATGGCTGGCTCCTGGGCGGAGTGGCTCTCACGATCGTCGGGATCGTATCGTTTGGCCGGCCACGACGGTTGGTAACGCATCACGCTTAGCGGCGCGGACTCAGTTGACCATCACGGCTGCAACACGTGTTGCCCCACGAGAGCCCGCGCCAGCCTCACCGGTATTGAGATGCTCAGCTTGCGCTTGACTTGCGTCGCCACCAAACGCAACCGACCAGGGTAATTGCGCCTAACCCGAACAGGGTCAGAGTACCAGGTTCGGGAACGACCTGGAACTTCGCCACGACGTCGTACCCGAAGTTGTTCACGTCCCGCAGCGTGATCCGGTATTCGTAGTCGCCCACCAGACTACCGAGGCCTGGAGGGGCGAATTCGCTGTTCTCCCAGAGATCCAACAGGAAGTGGCTTCGACCATCAAACCCATCCGCCGCCGGTACGCTGCTGCGCCAGGCGTTTTGCTCGTAAAGGGCTCCGTTCAGGTACACGTCGCCGCCGTACGCAATCGGAAAGATGGCATTGGGCATGATCGGGCCGCTGTCGAAATCTAAAGAGGACCCATTAGGGGCGTTTGTTCCGGGCACCACGACGAACCCGAAATGAACCGCGTTGGGGCCGGTGAACTCCTCAACACTGAATACCTCCTTCTCCGGGTAGCCGGCGATAGCCAAGGCGCCGACGAAATCCTGATCGTAGGGAGGTCCATGTTGAATTCTCGTCGGAAAGTGATTAGGGAAAACAGGGAAGAGACCTGGGGATAGGGAGATGGCAGGGGCGGTGTACAAGTGCGTGTCCACTACCAAGTACGGCGTGCCGACCGGGGTGATGGTCACCTCGCCGCGCGCGGCCGACTGGGCTACCAGCAGTGCTGCCGCGAAGCTGAGGCCAAGAGCAAGGAAATTGCGTAACATTGGAACACCTCACATACAAACGTTAGGGTTTATTGGGCCGGGGGCAGATCGTCTTCATCCATACCCCGGAGGAACAGGCGATTCAGGCGGGCGCAGAACCCCCAACTTCTCACTGATTTTGGGGCGTCTTCATCATCAGCATCGCAGCGAGAGCAAACTGGCACAGGCGAAAGCAGCGGACGTTTTGATCTTCATGTTCGTGTTGCTGGATTCCTTGTTTTCGAATTCGTTGAGGCCGCACGCAGTCACACTTAGTAAGGCGTCAGTGCAGACGAAACTGACCGCGCCAGCTGCAAAGAATTTCGGAAATCGCCAAGCCACCCCCTTTCCAGCAGGGAGCGAGATCCGTCAGAGCTTGTCCGGCGATCGTCAGAGTGTTGCCAGCGTCGGAGCCCCCGGCGCAACTGATTGCCCAGTTTCGCCCGACAGGGTGGTACCGAATGTCG
Organism: uncultured Planctomycetota bacterium; assembly: GCA_963700575.1. GTDB lineage: Bacteria > Planctomycetota > Planctomycetia > Pirellulales > Pirellulaceae > JAJRVM01. The sequence goes on from CAVOYC010000032.1 coordinate 739,651, forward strand.
AAGAGACCAGCCGAGGGACTGACCCGGATGATTCACCAATACCTTGCGCGAGCTTGACCCACCCGACGTGAATAATCGGGGCTAACGCCGTCATGCCAACAGGCAACTACTGCGGATTGATCTCCCGCACGACGACGCGATTGCCGCTGATTTCGATGATCCGTACCTGGCCTCCACGCTCGACGAACGAGCCGTCGGTGACTACGTCGAGGTATTCTTCGCCGAAGATCGCCTTGCCCGCCGGCCGCAGAGGCGAGTCGGCCACACCCCAGTCCCCGACATCGGCCTGGAATCTTCTCGCTGGTGGCAGTGGTTCTCCCTTGTCATTGCCCGCCGCCGTCTCCGGTCCGGTAGGGGGTCGCAGCACGAGCCGATTGAGAATGGGGACCGACCCGTAGAAATGGCTGAGGATGGCCACACCGATCAAGGAGACAGTTCCTGATCCCACCAGCACCAGCAACGAATTACCCAAATGGGACAAGCCACGCCCAGTCTGCGGAATCAGATGGTTCTGACTGGCCATGATGATCCCCGCGGCCATCAACAGCAATCCGGTTACGCCGGCCACGCCAAAGCCAGGAATAACAAACAGCTCGACCGCCAGAAAGGCCACTCCCGCCAGCACCAGGATGACTTCCAGCCAGCCGGCCGTGCCGCCTAGAAAGCGGCTCCAGAAGAACAGCGTGAAACAGAGGCCGGAAATCAATCCGCCAATGCCGATTCCCGGTGCACTCAGTTCCACGTACAACGCGATCGCGCCGATGACAAACAACACGCCCGTCACAAGAGGCAAGTTAAGCACATCAACGGCCGTGTCAAGCGCGGTGCGTCGCAAGATGATCAGGGGGGGAGTGGTGAGCGGATATCGCAGCTCCAGGTCCGCCAGGCTGGCCGCGGTGGCAGCAGCCAGATGCAGCTCGACGGCTCGGTCGCCGTTGACCTCGAGAAAAGACCCGGCGCGCGATTCCAGAACCGGCGGGCCGGTGTCCCAGACGTCGGGATTCTCGGACGAGTCGATTTCATGCTGGGACATGAAGGTAATCTGCCCCGTGTTTTTGTTCGTCACTCGATACACGACGAGGTCCAAGTCGACCATCGCCTCGGCCAAGGCCGGTGGTTTTTCCGTGGCGCTGGCCAGGTCGCGGACGCGGCGCGCCAGATCGCTGCGAATCTTTTCTGGCGCATGACGAAACAGCGCGTCAGGACCCTGGAAGATGGGGCCGGCATCACCGAGTCGGGCTGCCGGGGCCATGACAATATCGTCGCAAGCCAGGGCGATAATCGCGGCGCCGCTCAACGCCTCGTCAGGAACGTAGGCCACCGTGTGAGCCCAGGGGAGATCACGCAGTCGCCCGGCGATGTCCATCGTCGCGTCGAGCGCGCCGCCGGGGCTGTCGATCTCCAATATCACCAGATCCGCGCCCAGCTCTTGAGCCTGATCCAGCTTGCGATCGAGGTAGTTTTCCAGCAGGGGCAGAATGATTCCTTGAACCTCAATCACCACTCCCTTCTGGTACGTCTTGACGGGCTGTTTCTGCGCCGGCTGTTCGGGAATCGGTTGCTCTTGGATCAGTTGCTCGTTGCCGGGCGGATCGGGGGCTCTTTGTGCGGGGACCAGACGGGGCGACAGCAGGTTGGCGAGCGCCCACAGAACGAGCGTGAGGAATTTGGCGTTCATAATATGCTTTGGGGTTCTCAAGCTGACGGACGAGTCAGACGAGTAGCCGGGCTCAAGCGGGGACTCGCCCCATACCAGACGTCTCTTGTTTGATCGTAGAGTCTGGCGGAGGCGAGTGTCAAGCAAGCCCGGCGACGTCGTTTTCCGAGGCGACGTTGGCAGCGTGTCCTGGATTGACGAGTCTGGCGGCGAACATCATGCTGATCAGGTCTTCCTGATCATCCGCTCAGTCGTGAAAGGGCGTCATAAGGCAGCAACTTGTTATCTTGACAGAAGGATATTCCGACCCCCACACGGCCAAGACGGCATGCAGCGTAATTCGCTATCGTCCCAGCGATGTCGTGGCAGTGTTGGATGGCACGCAGCGCGGTATCACGGCGCAGCAACTGTTGGGCGTGGGAGGCGACATTCCGGTTGTTGGATCGCTGGACGAGGCGGCTGGGGCCAACACGCTGCTGATTGGCATTGCACCTCCTGGCGGAAAGGTCCCGCGACCCTGGAGGCCTGTCATTTTGGAGGCCATTCGCCGCGGAATGAATGTCGTGTCAGGACTGCATGATTTTCTGAGCGACGACGACGAGTTCGCGGTTGCGGCAACGCAACACGGCGTGCAGCTGATCGATGTCCGCCGCAACAAAGAAAAGGAAATCGCTCGACGCACCGGCCTGCGCGACGATTGCCTGCGCATTCACACGGTTGGTCACGATTGCAGCGTGGGTAAGATGGTCACATCGATCGAAGTGACCAACGAGCTGAAGCGACGCGGCCATGATGCCAAATTTCTGGCAAGTGGGCAGACCGGGATCATGGTGGAAGGGGATGGAGTGCCGGTCAACTGCGTCGTCGCCGATTTCGTGAGTGGAGCGATCGAGCGCCTGATTCGCGAGCACCAGCACCATGACATGCTGTTGATCGAAGGGCAGGGGAGCCTGGTGCATCCTTCGTATTCGGGAGTCACTCTGGGGTTGCTGCATGGCTGCGCGCCACATGGTTTGATCCTCTGCTACGAGATCGGGCGGGAAACAGTAACGGGTATTCCCGAGATGCGGATTCCGCCGCTGGCGGAAATCAAGCGGCTCAATGAAATCATGGCCAATGTGATGCAGCCTTGCGAGGTGATCGGGATCTCGATGAACGGTCGGCTGGTCAGTCCTGCCCAGGCCGAGCGCGAGCGCGAACGGGTCCGCCAGGAATTCCAGCTGCCCGTGAGCGATATTTTCCGTAACGGTCCGCACGAATTGGCTGATGCCGTGCTACGGTTGCGTGAGCGTATCCGGGCGTGAAAGGTACGACGCGCGGTTGTCGAGCGTCGTGAGGGCGAAAAATGTACTGCCGTTCTTGCCCCTGAGGGACGGTTCCACAATAACTTCGGCGCGTGTTAAGGTCTTCCCCATTCCACCGGCTTTGCCGATGGTATACTGATTTGGCTGCTGTGTGTTTCGCGCTTCTGCCAAATCCAAACCGCCATGATGTTGTACCATGAAGCTCTTCTTGCACGCCTTTGATTTGCCGCTGCGTCACGTCTTTACGATTTCGCGCGAATCGACTGAAGTCCAGCCAACGCTCATCGTGGAATTGGTCGACGGCACGTTCCACGGCTATGGTGAGTCGACCACCAACAACTACTACGGCTATACGATCAAGAACATGGCGACGGCTCTCGAGAACGTCCGCCCGCAACTCGAATCTCAAGCACTCAGTGACCCGGTCCAACTGTGGCAGGAAACGAGCAATGTATTGGGCAAGAACCCCTTCGCGCAGTGTGCATTGGATCAGGCGGCTCACGATCTGTGGGGCAAGAAATTGGGGCAGCCCGTTTACCAGTTGTGGGGATTGAACATCGACAACATACCTTTGTCCGACTACACGATCGGCATCGACAAGATCGACGTGATGGTGGCGAAAATGAAGGAGTTCCCAGATTGGCCGATCTATAAGATCAAGTTGGGAACTCCTTACGATCTCGAAATCGTTCGGGAACTCCGCAAACACACCGATGCGACGTTCCGCGTCGACGCCAATTGTGCCTGGACGGTCGAAGAAACGATTCGCAACTCCCACGAACTGAAGTCACTGAACGTCCAGTTTATTGAACAGCCAATGGCCGCCGATCAATGGGACGCCATGGAGCGTGTTTATCAGGAATCGGCGCTGCCTGTGATCGCTGATGAGAGCTGTATCGTCGAATCGGACGTGCAACGATGTCGTGGCTACTTCCACGGCATCAATATCAAGTTGAGCAAATGCGGCGGGCTCACACCAGCGCGACGGATGGTCCAGCAGGCACGCGAATTGGGACTGGAGGTGATGGTCGGATGCATGACCGAGTCGACCGTGGGTATCTCGGCCATCGCTCAACTGCTGCCTCTGCTGGATTACGTCGACATGGATGGTGCCTTGCTACTGGCCGAAGACGTGGCGACAGGAGTACGCTTGCAACAGGGCCAGTGCCATTACCCCGACGAAAATGGCAACGGCGTACGATTGTTCAAATCGGGACGAATCAAATGACCTGTTTATGCACCCGTTGTTAATCCTGGAGAAATCCACATCAGCCCGCCTACTGAGGTTCGATAAACATGAGTAGCTCTGGCCCCTTCAATCGGCGTCGTTTTCTGGCACGAGGATTCCACCTGACCGCGATTGCCGCGGGGGTCGCCTCGATTATTCCTTCGCATGTCTTGGGGCGAGCCGGCCGTCCCGGCGCGAACGATCGGATCGGGATCGGCTATATCGGGGCGGGTCGGCGAGCGAACCAATTGATGGGTTTGCCACCTGAGGGACGGATTGTGGCAGCGGCCGATTTCGATCTCGCGCGGGCCGAAGCGGTGGCCGCCAAACGTGAATGCCGTGCGTACCAGGATTATCGTGAGCTGCTGGATGCCAAGGACATCGACGCCGTGGTCATCGCCACACCTGACCACTGGCACGTCCGACCGGCGATGCATGCCTGTCTGGCCCGCAAGGATATCTACCTGGAGAAACCGCTCTCGCTGACCATTCGCGAGGGACGTGTGCTGGTTGACGCCGTGCGCAAGTATGGCGCGTGCTGCAGACGGGCTCGCAGCGTCGCTCGATGTCGGGACATCGTCGTGGCTGTGAGCTGGTTCGCAGCGGCGTGGCCGGCAAAATTCACACGGTCGTGATTCAGAATTATCCCAGCCCCTGGGAGTGCCAGTTTCTGGCCCAACCGGTTCCCGAAAAACTGGATTGGGATGCCTGGTGCGGGATGACGCCGCCCGTTGGATATCATGCGGACATCTTCATCCAGCGTTCCAGCCCCGGTTGGATCTCGCTGAGACCCTATTCCGGTGGTGAGATGACCGGTACCGGTGCTCACGGTTTCGATCAGATCCAATGGGCCTTAGAGATGGATCATACCGGGCCGGTGGAGGTGTGGTGTGAAGGAGGAAAACTCGAGCCGGTGGTTTACACCCAGCCGGAAGGCCTGGCCCGTGGCAACCAGTTGACCAGTCGCAATCGCCGCGTTCGGATGCGGTACGCCAGCGGCATCGAGATTCGGCTGGAGGACAATGGCCCGGCTGCGGGTGGCGAGTTTATTGGTGATCTCGGCAAGATCCGGATCGGCAATAACGACGTTTCGAGCAACCCGCCAGAACTGGCGCTCACGCCCGAAACCGATTTGACACATCGCCTGCCGAACATCGACAATCATATGCAGGATTGGTTCCAGGCGATCAAGAATCGCTCGCTTCCCATCGCCGATGTGGAAATCGGCCATCGCTCGGCGATCTTGTGCCATCTTGGCAATATCGTCCGCTGGACCGGGCGGCGATTGCAGTGGGATCCAGAATCGGAGTCGTTCCCTGGCGATGACGAGGCGAACACCTATCTTGATAGGCCGCGCCGAGAGGGATTCGAATTACCAGATTGTTAGAGAGTGCGTTTCAAGGCGAGATGATCGATCGACAATGAATCGTTGTCGGCGATCCAACGCATCACCAATATCTGGAGGGAGGGCTCGATCATGGTCAAGACAACGCTTCCCAAAATGAATATGGAGACGGCGGAAACAGGCTGTTGCCCGCGATTTGATCCAGGGCCGTGGGATGACGAAGAATTTCAGTTTCAGGATCGCTTGTTTGTGCGCGCCAGGACGGTGAATTTTCTCCACATTCCGCTGAACATAGGATCGGTAATCAAGAAGACATGGGCCCAGATCCAGGCGGCCGATGCCGTTGCCAGCGATGAATATTTGATGCTTTCCACCGACGTTTCAGCTTGGCGCGGGGAACACTATTTCGCGGTCACCAAGGATGTTCCTGACGCGGAGATGGTCACGTTGTCCGGGACGTTTCTGACGAAAGTCTATGAAGGACCATTCCGCGAGGCCAGGAACTGGGTACGCGACATTCAGCGCCACGTGGCAGCCGCCGGCAAAGAAATGCGCAAGCTGTATTTCTTCTACACCACCTGCCCGAAATGCCGCGAAACAGTATGGCAAGAATTACGTCGTCGCCTTTGCCGAGGTGTGAGCTGCTGGGTGCCAGTGGCCTCGTTTTTACTCAAAGTGCAAGCCTTCCTGCCCTTGCCGACGGATCCGACGCCGGAATAGCCTGTCAATTTGCCATTCCACACCGGATGTGAATTTCAAACCCTTTCCGATGGGAAGCGAGTCGCAATAGTGCGACTATACCGCCTACACGGACCGCGTGACTTGCAGTTTGAGGGGAAAATAACTTCGGTGTTTTCCGATTTCCGCCGGGCTTGTCCCGGTTGGAATCACAACTGGCCAGCTACCGGTGAGGGCGAAAATCCCCTCCCCCATTCTCCTTCCCACTCGCGAAGCGAGTGGGAAGGAGAATGGGGGAGCAGAGGTCACGCGGTCATGCGGTAGCAGATCAGTTGTCGCTCCGCCGGGACAAGCCCGGTGGAAGCGGGCGGGCGGGAAGCAATTTTCCGAGCATCAATTACCGAAATTATTCTTCCCAGGATCCTAAGAATCGCTTGGCGTGTCATCGTACGTGGAATGGTCGGAACGAGGAACACCTAGTCTTGAGGGTGTTGAGCGTGTTTGACGGCGGCGGGCGTAACGGTCCAGCCGGACGGTCCTGGTTCCCGAGTCTCCTCCGATCACGACTTTCTTCCAATTGACCGTCAACGTGGTGGTTTCGGACGAAAACTCACGAATGTAAAACCCGCGCATGGTGGCCGGCGAGTTGGCTGGCGGGGTCCGCACGGCCCGCTCCACGTCCTCCAGGCCGGTCAGCGATACGGCCAATCCAGCGGCTTGCAGCATCTGGAAATAGCCGAGCGGCGAGAGCTCGTGATAACAGATGTCGATCTTCTTGCGAGCACTCCCAGAACTGTCACTGCCGGCTTCGTCCAGCAGGTGCTTCTTGGTCACCCAATCGACCGAACCGATCAACGCTCCAGGTAACTGGCCCGTAGTCTGGAGCGATTCCAGGCCATCGAGCACTTCCTGCCAGCGTGCAACTACCTCCAGCGCCGCGGCGGGAACATCGAATTGCTGGTGCAAGATACACACGACAGGCCTCCCAATAGAAACGCTGTATTTCCAGCGCGGTCATCTGTCGGCCGTCGGTAAATTCGCACGCTCTGGCAAAGTGATGGATCACGGCAGAGTTGATGTAGGCGCGAATCGGCTGCCGCAGCGCAGGTAACGGAGGCATTGCGCCGGCTTCAATCACGTCCAGCACCAGGCTGGTGGTTCCCACTCGCAAGAACTCAGCCAATTCGGCCATGTTCGAGTCGCCCAGGCCAATCTGCAGTCGCTGGCGCCGCTGAAAGAGCTGCAGATAGTCTCGTGGTGACAGCCAGGATTCAGCACACATGGCCTTGAAGAAGTGCCCCATGGTGAACAGCGGGCGATCCTTCAGGAATCCTCCCAGCCCCAGTACGCAGTTGATCGCAGTTGCCTTGTCGGCCAATAGAAAGTGGTTGTCCTCGTCCACCATCCCAGCCCCGGCGACCACGCAGCGACTGACCAGCAGCGGTATCAACTGCTGACGCACACGCCGAAAGGCCGTTAGAAACGACAGGCTCAGCAAACCCATGGCAAGCGGCCCGGATACAACCCGGATCATCCACAACAACGCGGTCTCCATCCAGACGGGCGTCGGGCCTCCCGTCTCCTGGCCCTCAACCAGGTCTCGGCCGAACAACACCAAAGCCAATTTACGTGGATGAGGAACCAACAATTGCAGTGGCAGGTAGACGATCCCGGCGCAGGCGAGATAGATCAAGATCCCGCCGATCATTAAGCCGACGCCAAGCCACGTGAACAAGACTAACGGTATGAGCAGGATCAGGCCAATACGCCACATCCACAGCGACCAGGATGTGCCGAGTTGAACTTCGTAGTTCTCCTGAGCCCCATAGACGTGACCGCGGCCGTCACGATCATTCTTGATCAGCGTCATGTGGCCGCCGACATCCGCCAGTCGAGCACATTGACTCAACAACTGGTCCTGGGCGCGCTGATAACGCAACACTTCCCGGGGGCCGCGACATTCGGGCGTCGAACCCTCGATTAAACCACCACCAGCTGCCGGCCGCTCCGCCTCAAACCAGATCGCCCCCCCGTTGGCCAGAAACATTCCTTCTTTGAAATGTCTTGCCGGAGCGGTCAGAACATGCCGCTTCACGCGGGCCATCAGAGCCTGATAGAGACGAAACCGAGTGGGGGGGTCCTCGACGCCTTCACGGGGACGAAAACGGATCGCGTACTCCGTCTCCAGCCCGACCAGTCGATCCAATATAGGCACGCTATTCGCCACCGTGAGGTACGGTCGTTTCGTCCAAATATGCCTTACTGTCCTCGACCGAGTCGCGGCGAATCTGATCCACGATCTCTTTGAGCAGCACGGTTTCCACCGTCTTTGTCGCCGCCACCTGTTCGTCCAGCAACCCGGTTTGCACGCGTTTTTCGCTCATATGTATGCCTTTCTTGCCGCCAATATTGTCACCAACTGGAAGCGGCTCTGTGCCGCTCCAGGCGTGGCCCATGCGAATCGAAATCCCCGCATCACGCCCCCGAGAACTTGACTCACCCGAAACGGGTCCGAGCAAAGCCCGTTCTTTGCGGATGCTCCCTGAGAGTCTATCCTATTCACGGCTGCCGGCCCTGGCAAGGAACTGCGAACGAACTGCCGCTGCCCCCTGGTACCCTATAGCTCAGAGGGAGGGAATGGTCGCCTGGTTTTCCCGAATGTACGACACCGCTTCCACGTCCGCCATGCCACGATGCCAGGATCGGGAGACCCCGCAAAGGGTGTCGTGAAGGATCCGAGTGCAGGGAGCTTGGTGACGAAGGCCTGAGGAGGCCTTTCTGAGAATTGGGCAGGTGCGGACGTCTGCGCTATGATGGCGGGATTATGAAAACACTCATCAAGAATGCGTCGATCGTTCTTCCCGAGGGAATCGCTCGGACGGCGGTCCTGATTGACGGATCGCAGATCGCGGATGTTGATCCGGCGCGGCACGCGACGGCTGACGAGACGATCGATGCGACAGGACTCCACTTGCTGCCCGGGGTCATCGACGATCAGGTTCACTTCCGCGAGCCAGGTTTGACTCACAAGGAAGACCTTCGCCACGCCACGCGAGCCTGTGCAAAAGGAGGTGTGACCACTTTTTTTGATATGCCCAACACGGTCCCGAACACGGTGACGGTCGAGCGACTCGCCGAGAAACTGGCAACGGCTGCCAGGCAGAGTCTGGTGAACTACGGTTTCTACATCGGAGCGACGCCGCACAACGTCGACCAGCTGGCCTCCGCCCGACGCACCCCGGGGATCAAGATCTTCATTGGCTCGAGCACCGGAGATCTGCTGGTTGATGATCAGGTGGCGTTGGAGCGGATCTTTGCGGAAACGACTTTGCCGATCGCCGCTCATTGCGAGGACGAAACAACGGTCCGTGGCAATATGCAACGTTTTGCCGGTTCGAACAATGTCGCGGACCACTCACGGATTCGTGATCATCAGGCAGCTTTGATCGCCACTCGCCGAGCAATAGATCTGGCAATTCGACATCAGCATCGTTTTCATGTCCTGCACGTATCGACCGGCGCGGAGTCCGAGTTGCTGGCCGACCATCACAACCTGATTACTGCCGAAGTCTGCCCTCATCACCTGTTTTTCAACATCGAGGATTATGATCGCTTGGGGACAAGGATCCAGATGAATCCGTCGATCAAAACCACGGCAGACAACAATCAGTTGTGGCAAGCACTGTTGGACGGCCGAATCCAGGTGATTGCCACGGATCACGCCCCGCACACGCTCGAAGAAAAGCAGCAAACTTATCCTCGATCGCCGTCGGGCCTGCCGGCTGTGGAAAACTCGCTACCGCTGATGCTCAACCAGGTCCACTTGGGTCGTTGCAGTCTGCAGCAGGTCGTGCACTGGATGTGCGAAGCACCGGCTCGCGTGTGGGATCTGCTGAACAAGGGGAGTATTGTCCGCGGCTTGGATGCCGACCTCGTCCTGGTCGACCTCCACAAAGAGGCTGTGGTGCGTGACGAACTCCAGCAAACGAAATGTCGTTGGAGCCCGTGGCACGAGACGTTGCTGACCGGCTGGCCCGTGCGGACGTGGGTTATGGGGCGGGAGGTCTTTCGCGACGGGCAGTTTGACCAGTCGCGCATGGGTTCTGAGGCGCGATTTGACCACGCGCGAGGCGGGTATTGGGCCTGACTGCCTGTCGAGTTTCGACCGCCACCGACTCACGTACCCGAGAACTCAATCTTGTTACGCTTGGCCAACGTTTCCAGGCTGTACACGAAATAGGGGAATGGGTACTGGGGGCGGCGCGTGCGGGCATATTTGAAGGCGGCGTAGACCAACGATGCGGGAAGCTTGTCCGCCACAACCTGCGCGACCACTTTGTCGATGTACTGCTTTTGATCGTCACGCGTGACTTTCAAGCCTTTGTTGAGCATTTCACGCAATACATCAGGGTTGATCTTGGCGTTGGAGATGCCGGTCGGCGGTCGCTGCTCAACCGCCACCGCTGCGGGAAACGAATTCCAAAGCGCGATGCCCGCCATCGATGCTGCCGCGAGTATCAAGAATAGCCGTTTCATGCATGAGCCTCCCGGTAAGCCGTGACGCCTCCGGCCGCTGGCCGATAAGACGTGGTTGTGCATGCGTGTGTTAACTGCTGACGAGAACTCCGCGCACATCGGCACACGCAGTGAAAAGCGCCGGACTTGTACCCGATCCCACCCGGCAAGACAAGAGCGCTTTTTTTACACCCTAGCGAGCGCGATGAATGATAGTCGCGAGTAACTCCGAAGCTGGCCAGCACCGTGATCCATCTTGCTGCAGAAATCCGATCTTTCGCGAACGGAGAAAACAACTGACAAAACGCTTGCGGTAAAGGTCTCTCAAAGCACCATTCGGAGATTGGTGAAAGAGGTTGGTCTCGAGCTTGCGGACCTGGATGAAACTGACGAGCTAAACGCGGACAAGGAAAGCGTAGTAGCTGAAATTGCGGTTGTGTCGTGTGATGGCGGACGCATTCGCACTCGCGTACCTGATAACGGACGTGGTGTCGAGCTGTCGGGCGAGAACGGATGGAAGGAGGACAAGATCGCGTCCTTTGAACGCATGGACTCGAACGCGAGACACGTGGAGGGTGTCGATCCGTGTCCTGAATTGCCGACATCGTTTCGAACTGTCGAAAAAGTAGCCAAAATCACGGAAAAACGGCTGCTCGAGGTTGAACTACCAAACGATCCGACAGACGAACGCGTGGTGTATGAAGGCCCCAAGCGGATTTTGCGCACCACGATCGGCAGCATGGCGAACTCGCAAAAATTCGGCGTGAAAATGCGCAGAGAAGCAAGGCGGCGGCAATTGCAGAGAGCTCGTAAACGCGCCTTTATCGCCGACGGACTCAACTGGAACTGGACGATCTGGGAAAATCACTTTCCCACCTTCGTTCCGATCCTGGATTTCATTCACGCCATCGAGTACATCTTCACCGCTTCGGACGCGCTTTACACAAGTGACCAGGAGGTTGGCGTTCCTACGCGCGGTACATCACCTTGTGCTGGCAAGGCAGAGTGTCCACCGTGATTGACGAACTGACGAAGGCCTGTGTTGCACTGGGCATTGATCTTGATGTCGGTGTTGAGGATGACGATCCGCACAAGCCAATCACCGACGCGATTCGCTACTTGACGAACAATCAATCAAGAATGAACTACCCAAGCTACCGACGCCAAGGACTGCCTGTAACCAGCTCGCCAGTTGAGCAGGAAGGCGCAGGAACGTGCGGCGGGTGAGATTGCCGCCAACTGCGGCTGTACCGCACCTTGTCCGATCTGTGACTTGGAGTGCGAGGTGACCTCCCATAAACGGGACGTCACCAGCACGTCCGGCGTGCTGGAAATGATCGAGGCAATCGCCTACTGCCACCCATGTCGGCGGTCTTTTTTTCCCTCAGCGAGTCGCGATGGGAATGGATAGTCGCGAGGTAACTCCGAAGCTGGCCAGCACCGTGATCCATCTTGCTGCAGAAATCCGGTCTTTCGCGAACGGAGAAAACAACTGACAAAACGCTTGCGGTAAAGGTCTCTCAAAGCACCATTCGGAGATTGGTGAAGGAGGTTGGTCTCGAGCTTGCGGACCTGGATGAAACTGACGAGCTCAACGCGGACAAGGAAAGCGTAGTAGCTGAAATTGCGGTTGTGTCGTGTGATGGCGGACGCATTCGCACTCGCGTACCTGATAACGGACGTGGTGTCGAGCTGTCGGGCGAGAACGGATGGAAGGAGGACAAGATCGCGTCCTTTGAACGCATGGACTCGAACGCGAGACACGTGGAGGGTGTCGATCCGTGTCCTGAATTGCCGACATCGTTTCGAACTGTCGAAAAAGTAGCCAAAATCACGGAAAAACGGCTGCTCGAGGTTGAACTACCAAACAATCCGACAGACGAACGCGTGGTGTATGAAGGCCCCAAGCGGATTTTGCGCACCACGATCGGCAGCATGGCGAACTCGCAAAAATTCGGCGTGAAAATGCGCCGAGAAGCAAGGCGGCGGCAATTGCAGAGAGCTCGTAAACGCGCCTTTATCGCCGACGGACTCAACTGGAACTGGACGATCTGGGAAAATCACTTTCCCACCTTCGTTCCCATCCTGGATTTCATTCACGCCATCGAGTACATCTTCACCGCGTCGGACGCGCTTCACACAAGTGACCAGGAGGTGTGGAGTTCCTACACGCGGTACATCACCTTGTGCTGGCACCCCCACCCCACACTCCACACTCCACACCTCATCACCGCCCCGCCCCGCCATCCCCTCCCGCGGGGAAACAGTTAGAATCACCGCATGGATCATGAATCGACGACCAAGGGGACGATACACCGCAGGCGGGCAGCACGGTTGGCGCGCGAAATGGCCGCACTTGTCGGGCGTTTGGCGCAGGCGCTGGCCGCATCGGATGCGGGAAATGCGGACCCGGGAACTCGATGTTCATCGTCAGCTACGGGTGCGGGCCCGATGTCTCCGCACCAGCAGGCCATGCTCTGGTCGTATGCCCTGTTTCTGGCTCGTTGCACGCACGTCTCGAACGACGCTGACCGGTCTTTCCGCGGCTGGACGTATCCTCAGCCCCTGGCAGGCTCATGCGATCACCAGCAGTTCGCCCAGCTGCAAGAAGCATGGCGGCGGCGAACGGACGTCGCGCAGGTCCTCGACGCACTAAGGGACCTCCTGGCAACGACGGACATCGAACCCGTGTTGCACTCGATCGACCCGACAGGCAACTCGTGGCGATCGCTGGTCGCCTTTTTCGAAATCCTGCTGGCTTGCTGTGACCCTACTTCTCGTCGCCGCCATGGCGTCTATTTCACGCCGTATCCGTTGGTCCGGTACATTGTGCACAGCGTCGACCTGTTATTGCGACGCGATTTGGGGATTAAGAGCGGACTGGTTGCCCGGCAGCCGGATCTGCGGATTGTCGATCCCGCATGTGGCAGCGGCGCGTTCTTGTTGGGCGTTTTGGATCAAGCGCGTCAGACGTTGCTGGCGGGAGAGGGCCAGAGGGCGTGGCAGGATTTTGCCGCGCAGACGTTCCTCGATCGGCTTACGGGGATCGATGTTTTGCCCGCCTGTTGTGGGGCCGTGGAAATGCTTGTAGGGGGCGAGTTGGCTGCGATGCGCGACACGAATCGTCCTCGGCGCCAGGCGGCGGCCGGCTCGTGGAGGCGCAGCTGGTCGGCATACTGCGGCAGCCCGCTCCAGGATGACGACTATTGCAAACAGCTGTTTGCAGGCCGCGTGCCGGTGATACTCGGCAATCCTCCCTACAACAACTTTGGGCGCGAAAACCGGGGTCGCTGGATTCTCGACCAGTTAAATGCTTACAAGCTGGGCTTGCATGAGAAGAAACTGAACTTGGACGACGATTTTATCAAGTTCCTGCGGTGGGCTCAGTATTGGGTCGATCAGGCGGACCGGGGAGTGGTGGCCTTGGTAACCAACAGCACGTACCTGGCAGGGGTAACGCACCGGCGGATGCGGAAGTCCTTGACCGAAACGTTTGATCGGATATACGTCTTGGACCTGCACGGCAATCGAAAAAGGCGCGAGACGGCCCCGGACGGGACGACGGACGAAAACGTATTTCCTATTCAGCAAGGTGTGGCGATCGGACTGTTTGTAAAGACGGGTCGCGGCGTTTCACAGGCACGCCATGTTTTTCACAGCGAGTTGTGGGGATCGCGGGAAGCTAAGCTGAATGTGCTGTCCAACAGCGATGTGGCGCAGACCAACTGGACCACGTTGGAACCGAGTGTACCATTTCATTTCTTTGTTCCCCGCCGGGACCAGCACGCGGAGGATTATCGCGAGTGGCCACGTCTGGACGACATATTTCAGCAGTATGTGTCCGGCGTTCAGACAAAATGGGATGCGTTGTTTGTCGGTTACACTCACGAAGAAGTCGCGACCAGGCTCAAGGCGTTTCTCCATGATGCCGGACGGGGGCACTTTGCATCGGAAGTACCGGCGTGGCTGCAGTCGAAGGCACGGCAGGTTGAATTCGATGCCCGGCTGATCCGTCGCTACATGGTAGCGCCGCTGGACGTGCGGTGGGTCTACTACGATCCCCGGCTCCTGGGACGGCGCTCGTCATCGGCTGCTGCAGCATCTCGACACGGACAACATCGCGCTGGTTTTTATGCGTCAGGCAACCAATCCGAATGATTATGATCATTTTCTGGTCACGAACGTGCTCGTGTCAGACCGCGTGTTCTACAGTGCGCATGGGGCACCCTTCATAGCGCCCCTGTACATAGGAAATGGCGGCCAACGCCGCGTGAATTTGAATCCAGATTTCGTAGAGCGATTGGCGCGACGACTGGGCGTGCGATTCGCGGAGACGAAAGACGCGTCGCCGGAGAGTTTCGGCGCACGCGACATACTCCATTGGCTCTATGCGGTAGTTTGTACGCGCTGGTATCGTGAACGATATTACTCACTATTATGCATTGACTTCCCTCGTATTGCGTGGCCCGACAATCTGGAGCATTTCAGGCGATTGCGTGGCGAGGGAAAGGCACTAGCGAAGGCGCAGCTGGACGTCATGTCCACTCGCCCATCGGCCGGTGGTGCGACACGAGTCCGACAAGGGACAATCGCTGGGGGAAATGGTGTGAAGATTTCAGCCGGCTTCCCACGCTGGCACGCCGGACAATTGGCTTTGAACGCCGACATCAACTGGCCTGATAGTGTGGAAGCGGAGCTATGGGATTTTCGTATCGGTGGATATCCTGTGCTGGCCCGATGGCTCAGACAACGCCGCCACAGCACGCTCTCCGAGTCGGACCTGAGGCACCTGGCTCGGTTGATCCTGGCCATTCGTAAGACCCGGCAAGTAGTGGCTCGGCTGGACGGAGGTTAGTGCCGCAGACCACAATTGATGGTCCACGAAAGCGAAATCTCACGCAGTAAGTGATAGCTTGGATGTGTTTTCACACATTCACGCGACTACATTACCGCGGCGATGGCGTCACAGAGTCGGTCCATGTTGGACGGTGTCATGCCCGCCACATTGATGCGTCCGCTGCGAACGATGTAGATGGAATACTCTTTGCGCAGCGCGTCCACCTGCTCAGGTGATATCCCCGAAAAGGAAAACATGCCACGTTGCTGCGTGATGAAACCGAAATCGCGGTCCACTCCCTTGGCTCGCATGGTCTCGGCGAATAGCTGTCGCATGCCGGCGATCCGATCTCGCATGAAGGCGACTTCCTCAATCCATTGGCTGCGGAGCGTGGCATCGCCCAGCACCGTCGCCACGATGGCGCCGCCATGCTTGGGAGGATTGCTGTAATTGGTGCGGATGCAGATCTTGACGTGGCTAAGTCCGATCTGAGCCGCTTCTTCAGACGCGGCAACAAGTGTCATCGCGCCGACGCGTTCGCCATAGAGGCCAAAGTTTTTGGAGAATGAACTGCAGATTAAAGCCTCAGGTGCGACGGCCAGAAACTGTTTCAAGCCAGCTGAGTCTTCGTCCAGTCCTTCTGCGAAACCCTGGTAGGCGAAATCGACCAAGGGGACCACGCCGCGCCGCTGCAATACCTCGCCCATCTGTTTCCACTGCTCGCCCGTCGGATCAATGCCCGTCGGGTTGTGGCAGCAGGCATGCAGGCAAATGGCGTCTCCCGCGGGGATGTTCCGGAGCGCGGACATCATGGCGTCGAAGTCGAGCCCTGTCCCAGCCGCATCGATATAAGGGTAGTTTTCCACACTCAACCCGGCGGCCTGAAACACGCCTGGGTGATTCGCCCAGGTCGGATTGCTGCACCAAATCCGCCCACATCCCAGATTCTGCTTCATGAAATCGGCGGCCACGCGTAGCGCTCCGGTCCCCCCCGGGGTCTGCGCGGTGACGGCTCGATTTCCCGTGACGATCTCGTGGTCCGCGCCTAACAGGAGTTCGCGCACACGCTGCCCATAGGCGGGCAACCCGTCGATTCCCAGGTAACTCTTGCTAGTCTCCTCAGCCAATAATCGCTTCTCCGCCTCGCTGACGACCTTCAGGATGGGGGTCTTCCCACTCGCATCCTGGTAGACGCCTACCGACAGGTTGATTTTCTGTGGATGGGGATCTTTCTTGAAAGCCTCCGTTAGACCCAGGATGGGGTCTGGGGGAGCCATTTGCAGCGTCTCGAACATGGTTCCACACCTTTCTCACAGAACTTGCGGGCTTTTCTACTCAATTTGCAAGCCTTCCCGCCCCCCTGCCAACGGATCCGACGCCGGAAAAGCCAGTCCTTTTGCCAGTCCACACCGGATGTGAATTCTGAACCCTTTCCGATGGGAAACGAGCCACAAAGTTGCGGCTTTACCGGCTACCTGGACCGCTTGACTTGCAGTTTGAGCTGTTCACGATGTCACAGCGTCGCGTCGCCTAGTCTTTAATCGTAGCTTTCCGACCAGGATCGCCATAGTACCGGTCGCTTGATCCGCATCCGAATCCATGCCCCAGGCGCAGGGCGAGCATCCGCGGAGCAGCCAAGCGGGGCATCCGAGTCTCACGGCGCGCTGGCCGGGACCGCTGATCGAGACCAAGTGTTCTGCTGGAGACCAGGCGTGTCCAAGTTTGTCCGACAGGAATTTCCCCGACAGGTTTGTTTCCAGACATAATGTTTCCAGACAGTGGGGAACTACCGGGACACCATTTCCGTGTCATGCATCCGCATGGTGTCAGACGATCCGTCCGACGTGACCGGCGATTCTTGGGGTGCCGCGTCCAAGGATAGACCTACGTCTCCGATTGCCCGAGCATAGAGACTGTACATGGTGGGGACGAGCACCAGGACCAGCGCCGTGGCAACCAGCAGTCCAAAGGCCAGGCTGTTTGCCATGGGGACCAGGATCTGGCCCTGGAAGGATGTTTCGAGCAACATAGGGGTCAGGCCGGCGACGGTTGTGACGGAAGTCAGGATCACCGGTCGGAATCGCCGTTGCCCAGCCTCCATCAGCGCTTGTCGCAGCGGCAGACCCGCTTGGCGTCGGTGATTGATAAAGTCAATCAGGACGATCGAGTCGTTCACTATGACTCCGGTCAAGGCGATCATTCCGAACAGACTCAGGATCGTGAATTCCAGCCCCATGATGGCGTGCCCCAATGCGGCTCCGATAAATCCGAATGGTACGATCGCCAAAATCAGAACGGGCTGGAGATACGAACGGAACTCCAGGGTCAGCAGCGCAAACATGGCCAGCACCGCCACCGCGAAGCCAAATTTCAGGCTTTCCATCGATTCCTGTGTCGTCTCCTGCTGTCCTTCCCAACGCACAGACACGGCGGGATACTGGTTCAGCAGCTCGGGAATGAATTCTTGGCGCAACTCGGTCACGATCAGGTGAGCGTTGGCGTTGCCTTGCACGTCGGCCGAGATGGTAACGGAGCGCAATTGGTCGCGTCGATTGATTTCCGAGTAGCCCTTCGTGACTTGGATTTCGGCCAGTTCGGTGATCGGCCGTTCGACGCCATCACTGTTGCGCAGGCGAATGTTCTGGAAATCGGCCAGCGATCGTCGATTTTCGGGCGGGTAACGGACCATCAGCTTGACTTCATGCCGTCCGCGTTGCAGACGCATGACTTCTTCGCCGTAGTACGTGGCGCGAACCGTCTCGGCCAAATCGGCGGCGGTTACCCCCAGTGCCTTGGCCTCGTCCTTGACGCGAATCTGGTATTCCCATTTACCGGGCCGTGAGTCGTCGTCGATATCGATCACGCCGTCATATTCCGCCAGCTTGGCCTTGCACAGTTCCACAGCCTCCTCGAGCCGCGCGAAACTTTGATCGTCGGGAAGTGACAGCAGTTTGAATTCGATCGGGGTCCCGCCCGGACCGAGTTCCTCACCGGTAAACGCAATGCTCTCAACGCCCGGAAAATCGACCGCGTATGTGTCATTCCAACGCCGACGCCAGAGCTGCATCAGTCGCTCGCTGTGGACTTCCCGTTCTTCGGGTGGTACCAGTTCGACACTGACAAGCCCCAGGTGACCGCCATTAAACGAGCCACCAATGGCGGAGGCATTGTTGGGGTAGGTGGTCCATCCGGCCATGCGATAGCGCTGGTGCACCAGATTGCCCCCTTCCTGCTCGGCGATCTCCAGCAACGCCTGTTCCAACTTTTCCGTCGCGTCGGCCGTGACTGCGCCAGGTGTGCCGTCTGGAAACCTGATGCGGGCTTCGATCGCGCGGGTGTCGAGCTTTGGGAAGACAACAAAGGGAATGATCCCGGCACGAAGGAAACCGCCGACCACCAGAAGTACGCAAATGGCAATCGAGAGCACGACCAGGGGAAACTTGATCGCCCAGTCGAGTGTCGGCAAATAGGTCTTGGTGATCAAGCGGTCGAGCATCCTGTTGGACCAGTCGTTCAACCGGTGGGAGAGATCCGCCAGGGGTCGCAGCGGAAAAAAAACGATGCGGAAGAAATGGAAGATCCAACTGTCCACATGTGACAGATGGCAGGGCAAGATGAACATCGCTTCGATCAGGGAGACGATCAACATCGCGATGACGGCCAATGGCAGGACCGCAAAAAACTTCCCCATCACTCCCGCCACGAACATCAACGGAACGAACGCGATAATCGTCGTGCACACGGAAGCGAAGACGGAAGGCAAAACCTCATACGTGCCGTCAATCGCGGCGCGGACGGGCGTCTTGTTCATTTCGCGGTGTCGATAAATGTTCTCGCCGATCACGATCGCATCGTCGACGACGATGCCCAGGGCCATGAGAAAAGCGAACATCGAGAGCATGTTCAGTGTTTGACCGGTGGCATACAGCATCGCTCCCGCACCGAAGACGGAGACGGGGATGCCCAAAGCGACCCAGAAGGCGAGTCGCAAGTCGAGGAAGATGGCCAGCACAATGAAGACCAGCGCAAGCCCTTGAAGCCCGTTGCGCACCAGCATATTCATGCGGTCCTTGACGTCGATGCTGCGGTCGTCCCAATAGGTGAGCTGGTAGCCCTGGAATTGATTCGCAGCGACGTAGTTGCGCACCTGTGCGGCCATTTCCAGTAGATCTTCGCTGGTCGTGCGGTTGACGGAAACGACCAGGCCCGGCTGGCCGTCGATGCGGCATTGGAAATAGCTGTCTTCAAACCCGTCACGCACGTTGCCCAGCTCTCCCACCGTGATCACATCGCCGCTCACGTCTTCCAGGACGGGAAGCTGGGCGATCTCGGCGCCTACTTCGTGTTCGTTCTTGCCGCGCAACAACAGGTCCTGCCCGGGTGTTCTCATCGTACCACCCGGCAACTCCATGTTCTGGCGGCGAATGATACTGGCGACTTGCTGCAGTGTCAGGCCGTGCTGACGCAACTGCGATTCCGGGATTTCGACGTCGATCTGATACTCGCGCGCACCGAGGATGTCGGCCTGCGAAACCGCCGGTAACAGAAGCAGGTCGTCACGAACCTTCTCGGCCACCTCCCTCAGGCGCCATCGCCCTTCGGGATCGTCAGTTTCAACGCCCGTCACTCCGACACGGATGGCGGGAATCCGGTAAGTCAGCTCCTTGACCTCGGGCTCTTCGGCCAACTCGGGAAAGCTCGGTATGGCATCAACCTCCGAGCGGACTTCGTTGAGGACCTTCTGCGCGTCGGTACCGGCCTCCAATTCCAGGACCAGGAAACCGGCGTCTTCCTGCGCGATCGCTGTTTGACGCTTGATCCCCTCCACGCTTCGGACGGCCTCTTCGAGCTTCTGACAGATCCCGTTCTCCACTTCCTCGGGGCTGGCGCCAGGATAGGGGACGCTGACCAGCAGAATGTCAAGTTTGAACTCCGGAAACATCTCGCGCCGCATCAGGACCATGCTGGCAACGCCGACGATCAGCGTCGCGATCATCAGCGTGTTCATGGCAGGTGCGTTGCGTGTTGCCCAGCGGATGATCGATTTCATGGGCCCGCTCTCTCGTTGCTTTCCGAAACTTGGACCTCCATGCCGGTGCGGACAGAAGTTAGTGGCGAGGTCACTACCAGGTCTTCGGCCGTCAGCAGGCTCGGGTCATCCACATAAATAAGTGCGTCTCGACTCGCCGTACTCGATCCCTCATCGGATTCCAAGAGCGTAATGAAGTTAACGGGCACAATGGCCAATTTCCCGTTGCGCACACGCCACACCTTGTTCCCCGGACGCACCGCGACTTCGGGGACGTCAAGCAGCGGAGTTTGTGGATCGACCTGAATTCGGATGGTGACGTACATGCCGCGCAGCAGCGCGGGAGGACCACTGCTGTGGGTGGAAATTCGCTGGCGCGGATGGTCGACGACCACGCGACAGGGAACCGTGCGCGTCCTTTCGTCCAGACCGAGTCCGTCGTAGCGCGTCAAGCGACCTTGCCAGACATACTCCAGGTCGTTGTGGCCCGTCAGGCGAAAAACCACCTCCGCATGAGCCTCGGGAATGTTATAAGCGTCGGCCGCCGTTGTCGGGGCATTTCCGGCCGACAGGCTGGACAAATCCCACAGCCAGTAAAGATCCTCCATCTGCAATTTGCATTTGACCTCGGCTTTGGCCGTGTCCTCGAGCGTCAGCAGGAGCGTTCCTCGCTGCACATACGAATCCTGTTCGATGAAGTCGCTCACAATCACGCCCTCAACCGGCGCGAAGACTTGCGTTCGCTGCAGGTCGAGTCGCGCTTCTTGAGGTTCGAGCCGGATAAGTCCCGGGCACTTTCCAGTCGCCCACGACTGACGCTCAACAGCCGCACGCGGTTGCGCAAAGTGACCAGCGCATTGCGAGCCGCCAACTCGGCGACTTCCGTCTTCTCCAGATCCGAGGCCGAAACAGCACGACCGAGATTCTGCATCCGCTTCAGCTCGCGGGTGCGCAGCGCAAGCTCTTGTTCGGCGATCGTGATCAGGCTCTCGGCACCCTGAATCTCCTCGTTCAGCTCGTCTAACGACACGGATGCCTGCTCAACCTCCTGCTCCAGTCGCTCCACGTCGATTTGGTAATCCTGAGGGTCAATCGTGACCAGCAAGTCGCCTTTCTTCACGTAATTTCCCGCGCGGCAGATCTCCGACCGCTCAATGACTCGTCCCGCGACCTCCGAAGAAATCTTGATTTCGCGGTAGGGCACGACAATCCCATCCGCCTCGAGTGCCATTCCCTGTTGGTGAGCGCCCACGAGTGCCACTTGGACATGGACAGCAGCGGTAGGGTCCGCAAAACGAGGAGGTTCTTGCTTGAACAGATCGGAAATCGCGAAAAACGCGAAGATGCCGCCTCCCAAGATCAGAATTGGCAGGAGTGCTCGAAGAAATAGGGTGCTCGTCGATCGTTGTGTATCTGCCGTGGCCACGTGTTTGCTCTCGCTTGGATTAGGTGGAAGGCGTGACTTCGTGCGTGCCTGGCTTGTCGGATTTCGGAGTCGCTCGTGTTGGTTGCTCAATCGGCACTCGGTGGCGCACCGAATGCATCACTCCAACGGCCGCCGACTCGGCGTTCACCGAAACGAAGTCTCCTCCACTCAGTCCCCTTCCTTTTCCAGCAACTGGTTATCGTAGACATCCTCCAGCTGTCGGATTTGGCTGGCCATTTCCTGGTCCTTTTCCACTTGTTCCGACACGTCCAGTTCCCATTGCGTGCTGGCGATGCGCAACGAATCAAGTTCCAGCGGGAGTTTCAGAATCTTGGCCAACCGGCGCGTCACCGCTTCGATACACGAGAGGTTGGTTCCTTGCAGATAGCTGGGAATCTCAGCCACCAAGGAAGTCATCTCCAGCTGGGCCGTGGGGGCTTGGGTTATGAGGTACGTGGTGAACGAACCGGGACCTTCGTAACTCGCGCGTGCCGCCCCATACTGCAGCATCTCGTCCAACAACCGCGCTTCGGAGCACGTTACATACAGACGAGGCTGTCGCGTGTGGGGAACCATGCCGCCGAACGAGCCGACGAAGAAGATGCGGCGCACACCTGCTTCACGCGCCACCTGCAAAATGCATTTGCCAAACCGTTGCCAACGCAAATTCGGTTCCTTGCCCACAAATAACAGCAGGTTGGCTGGCGGATGACAGTAGAAAACGCTGCTGGGCATATCCAGCGATTGGACCAGTCCATTTTCAATCTCGACATGGGGACGAATCAACGCCGCAATTTCCATCGTGCCGGGTAGGTTATAGACGTAGAACGGCTCAGGACGAATCTCGGCGATGCGACCTGCTTCGGTCAGTTGAATCAGGCGACGCACCGTGCCGGTGGAAACATCTCCACCATCCATCCAGCCGCTGAGCGCCAACACAAGCGTCGCATCGCGCAGCTGGGGGACCGACGTCAGACGAACAATATCGTCAAGATCTGTGCTCATGCCCCCATCCTACCCAACATGGGTGATTTGGCGAAGACACGTGGAACTCTTCCCGTGATTTCCCGCGGGGCTGCGAAATTCCGAGGAACACCACCCAGCCCACCCGTAAGTCGCACTTTTCGCCGAGGGGCGCCGTGGGCCGGGAGCTGGGTGGCAGGAGTCTTAAGTCGAATTCAATCCCGTGTGGCGTGCCGGTCCAGTGCGGTTGGGAATCAGGGAAAAATAACTTCACCCTGTTCCCTCGCCCCTTTGGGGAGAGGGCAGGGTGAGGGTTAGAAAATCTGGAAGTTATTTTTCCGGCGCAGCCTGCCGCGTGCTGCGAAGAAAGGCCTCCGGACGGATGGCCAAGCTGGCACCGCGGTGTAACGCGATTATTTGTCTGCCGGCTGGATACCGAAGCCTTTGCGGTCTGGATAGGGAGGCCTCTGGGGTGCGACGTAAGGGTGCTTTCTGATTTCTTCAAGCATCAGTTCGATCGCTGTGTCCAATTGAGGGTCGTCACCACGGGCCAACCTGGCCGGATCGTCCACCACTTCAATATCGGGATCGACTCCGTGACCTTCGATACCCCACGTACCGTTCTTTTCGTAATAGGCGAACGTCGGGACGGTGACACGGCTGCCGTCCATCAGGCTGGGATTGCCGGAGATGCCGACCAGGCCGCCCCACGTGCGCGTGCCCACCAGTTTGCCGAGTCCCGCCTGGCGGAACAGGGCGGGGAACATATCGCCCCCAGAGCCAGCCAGACCATTGATCAACATGCACTTGGGGCCATGGTGCCCATCGGAAGGCCATGTCATATCACGTCCGTCTCGCCGTGCCCAGTAATTCGTCACGGGACGATTCAGCAGTTCGATGAAGCGTGTCGGAATCTGGCCACCGGCATTCCATCGATCGTCGATAATCAGCGCTTCTTTGCTGATCTGTCCGAAAAACTGACGGAACAAGTCATCCTGGCCGTTGGTGCCCGTATCGGGAACGTAGATATATCCGACCTTTCCTCCACTTTTTTCTTCCACATATTTACGGCTGTGCTCGATCCACTGTCGGTATCTCAGTTCGGAATCGCTGGAGAGCAGTTTCACCACGACGTCTCGGTCTTCTTGACCGCTCTTCGGCTTGGCACTGACTGTCAAGACTACTGTTTTGCCGGCCAGGCCTTGCAACTCCATCCAAGGATCACGTTCCGGATCCAGTGGCACGCGGTTCACGGCCAACAGGAAGTCTCCTTCGTTCACGCCGGCCTGCCGCAGCGGGTTGCGAGCGTCAAAGTCCCATACAGCACCTTCGTAGAATCGGGTAATCTGGTAAGCACCTTCTTGGCGCGTCAATTCGCAGCCGAGCAGACCGACAGGGTTGCGGGACTCCGCCTCCCCGTCGGTGCCACCGGCGCGGTAATAGGCATGTCCGACGTTCAATTCGGAGATCATCTCGGAGATCACGTACGCCACATCATCGCGTGAAGCGCAATCGGCGAGCATCTTCTGATACTGCTCACGCACCGCCAGCCAGTCGACTCCGTGCATGTTGGGATCGTAGAAGAAATCGCGTTCGATTCGCCATGCATCGATCAGCAACTGCTTCCACTCTTCGCGGGGATGGATCACCACCGACATTCCGCTGGTGGAGACCGCTGCCGGTTTCTGACCGGCTGCCGCGCCAATGATGAATATCTGTCGCCCCATCATGACGAGCAGTTTCTTGCCGTCCGCCGAAAGGGTGAATTGGGTAGCGCCTTCCAATACCGAGCTTTCGCTGGCACGGCCACTCGACAAGTCCAGCACCTTGATCGCCGGTTTCTCGTCCGATCCCCGCACGCCGCGACGAGCGTAGATCAGGTGTCCGCGAGCGGTCACGCAGAGACTGGAGAATAGACCATTTTTGACCGGGATCTGGAAGGATCGCAGTTGGATCCCCTCCAGGTCGATTTGCAGCGACTTGGGCACCTCCGGAGGTTTCTTCGCGGGCTCTTTGTCCTGCTCGCTCTGTTGCGTATTCTCTTTCGCGTCGGGCTTGCTTTCGTCCGGCTTCTCTTCTTTGGGGGCGTCTTTTTTTTCATCAGGATGGGGAGTATCTTCCTTGGGAGGCGGCTGTTCCTTCTTCGGTTCGGGCGCTTTCTGGGATTCTGGCGACCCGTCGTGCGGCTTGTCCTCAGCCGACTCCTTCGGCTCAGGCTTGGCTTCAGTCGGCTCTTTCTCGTCCTCTTTTTTTTCTTCTTTCGCGCCGATGATCGGCACTTCATCGCTCTTTGGCAGCAGTGGATTCTTGACGTCCTTGCGCAAGGGCATGGCAATCAAGACACCGGCTTTGCCATAGATGAACGTCGTGCCAATGTCTTCGTACATCGGCGACCCGAAGTGGCGGTCGCTGGCAAAGTACAGGTACTCACCTTTGCGGTCAAACGCGGGGGAAGTGTCGCTGAACAGATCATCCGTCACCTGATGGCGTTTGCCCGAGACGACTTCATAAAGCCAAATGGAAGAGATGCCCGCTTTGTCATCCTTGCGTTTGTCGTAAGCGATCCAGGAAGAATCGTGCGACCAACTGACCGTGGGGCGGTCGGCCCAAGGGTCTCGATCAACTTCCGAAGTCTTACCGTCCGCGATCGTATGCAAATAAATCGCACCGGTCTTGTCCGTGAAGACGATCTGCTTTGAATCGGGAGACCAAACCGGAGCATAGCGGAAAGCTTCGCCGTCGTTCGTCAGCCGGCGGGTTTCTCCCTTGCCATCCGACTGCTTGATATGTAGTTCGTACTGGCCAGTGATATCCGCAAAATAGGCGATCCACTTGCCGTCCGGGCTCCAACTTGGATCACGTTCGAACACGCCGCTGCTGCGCGTCATGTTGCGAGGCGATCCGTTCTTGGCGGGAACCGACCAGAGATCGCCGCGCGCTTCCAGCACCACCCGCTGACCCTGCGGAGCGATATCACCACTGGAAAGGAATTTGGCGGCGTCCACCGTCTGCGGCATGATCTGCGGACGATCGCCGGGAATGGTCACCTCGATGACGCGCGATTCACCGGTCCCCAGATCGAGCAGATATAGATCGGAGGCATATTGGAAGACGATTTCACCCTGTCCCTCGTCCCCCAGGCCGATCGACGGCCACTTGACGTCATACTGCGAGAAATCCGTGATCTGACGCCGTGCGCCGGTGGCCGTATCATACGCCCAGATATTCAGCCGATGCTGCTGGCCGGCATCGGACAAGTAGTACACGGTCTGACCGTGCCACATGGGCAGTGTATCGGTGCCCTCCCAATCCGTCATGCGCTGGGCCGTCTTTTGCTGTAGATGAAATAGCCAGATGTCCGAAGCCATGCCGCCTCGGTAACGCTTCCACGTCCGCGTATCTCGGCTGTAAGGCGTGAACGCCAGCCATTGACCGTCTGGGCTGATGGCCCCGTTCGTGCCATACGCGACAGGCAGCTTCTCGGGAAGCGGGTTTTCCTCCGACGTTGTATACAGCTCCTGGATCCGCGCTAAACCAGAAAACCCGTTGGTGGAAAACAGGAGTTTTCCCTCGGGCGTCCAGTCACACAGTGTTTCCGTCGCCGGGTGATGGGTCATCCGGCGGGCAACGCCGCCTTGCACTGGAACGGTGTACAGGTCGCGACCGCCGTCGTAATTACCCGAAAACGCCAGTGTCTGACTGTCAGGGCTGAAACGGGGAAACAGTTCCGAGCCCGAGGCACTGGTCAGTGGCGAAGCCAGGCCTCCAGCACGTGGGACTAACCACAGATTCTCTGCGTACTGAAAAACAATGTGCGTCTTGCCGACGTCCGGATACCTCAACATGCCGCCTTCAGGCGCCACATCCGCTTGAGCCCTGCCAGGTGCCAGTGCCAGAAAAACCGTGGCAGCCGCCAGGATCGCACTGGCCCAGCCGCTACTGATGGTTCGAACGCGCAGGACATGCGCCATTTTCACAGAGGATACGCGGATCATCTCAAGTCTTTCGAGTAAGGAATGAGCCAGCTGCTACGAGCTGCACGACCGACGCAGTCCACCGATCAGCACCACCGCCACCGGGAACACGTGGATCGATGACACGGGTCGCTGCGGTTGGATCGCGGCGTAGTGCGGTCGCCGGCGTAATGCGGGCCCCAAGAGTGCGACCGCACGATATTGTGCACACCGCCCCAGTGAGGGGTTTGTGATTGCCCCCAATATCGGCAGCCACCACCCGTCTTCGGGGATCCTAAAATATTGCCCACTTGCTCCAAGTTGTCAATCAGCGTTCGTCGCACCAGCTGCCGGTGTGTGGAGGGCCCGATTTACGGCTTCAGCGGCCAGGTGACACTTTTTGCGGAGACAGCCGAGGTAGCTGTCGGTCACCGCCCCGATCCATTTGTCCGGCTGGTTGCAGGAGAGTGGGCAACGGTCGAACATGGATTTCAACGCTTTTACGTATCTCGCCGTCATGGGTGTTAGGAGCCAGCAGATGTCTACGCCGTCCCAAGCTCCAGAACAAGATCTTGGCTTGTCGTGGTTCGGCGGGTTGGTTCGCCGGGCCTCCCTGGTCGGTCTGTTGGCGCTCTCGCTTGCGGTGGGGCATGTTCATGCCGCGTCTCGGCCAAACTTTGTTGTCGTGCTTTGTGACGACTTGGGTTACGGCGACCTGCGTTGTTATGGCAATCAGGAACTACAGACGCCGCACATCGACCGTTTCGCCGCAGAGGGATTGCGGCTGACCAGCTGTTACGCGGCACACCCCAATTGCTCGCCGTCGCGGACGGGGTTGCTGACGGGACGCACGCCGACGCGCGTGGGGATCCACAACTGGATCCCCATGCTCTCACCGATGCACGTGCCGACCAGTGAGATCACCGTCGCCACGCTGTTGCGGGAGGCTGGTTACGATACGGCCCTCACGGGCAAATGGCATCTTAATGGCCGCTTCAACTTGACAGGTCAGCCGCAGCCAAACGATCACGGTTTCAATCATTGGTTCGCCACGCAGAACAATTGTCTGCCGAACCACAAGAACCCCTATAACTTTGTCCGCAACGGCATCCCACTCGGACCCTTGCAAGGGTACGCGGCCAACTTGGTGTCGTTGGAAGCCGTTTACTGGCTGCGTGAGGTGCGTGACGAGTCGAAACCGTTTTTCCTGTTCGTGTCCTTCCACGAGCCGCACGAGCCTATTGCGACACACCCGAAGTATGAAAAACTCTACTCTTCGGACGACCCCAGCTACGCGCCGCACCACGGCAACATCACTCAGATGGATGCGGCATTCGGTGAATTGATGAGCGCGCTTGACACACTCAAACTGCGCGATAATACCCTGGTCTTCTTTACCAGCGACAACGGACCCGCCAAGACAGGAATTCATCCCCACGGTTCCGCAGGTCCGCTTCGCGACAAGAAGGGCTACATCGCCGATGGCGGCATTCGAGTACCTGGGATCATCCGCTGGCCAGGCAAGACACAACCGGGGTCGGAATCCGATACGCCGATCATCGGCACCGACATGCTGCCAACGTTCTGTGAGATCGCGGGGATTCCCGCTCCGAAAGACCGTGCCTTGGACGGCTGCAGCATACTGCCCCTGTTCCACGGACGGCCGATGGAGCGCACGACACCAATGTACTGGCATTTCTACGCAGCCAGTGGGGAACAGAAAGTGGCGATCCGCATCGGTGATTGGAAGCTCTCGGCCGAGATGGACGCGGAGCAAGTGCGCGACCGCGGTGGGATCAACGCGAGTGATCAGCAGACGATCAAAACGGCAGGGCTCGGCAAGATGGCGCTCTATAACTTGAAGGATGACATCGGTGAAACAGGCGATTTGAAGACCAGCGAGCCGTCTCGTTTCGCCGAGATGCGGAAGACTCTGGAAGCCAAGTATCGCGAAGTTCAAGCGGAAAGCCCTACGTGGCCCGAGTGGGACTTCGCCCGTTATGAATCGCAACGCATCGCCTGGCCTCCCTACCGGGGCTCGCGCCGCGTGCCACTCCGAACGCCGCTCATCCCACCCGCCTATCACGACAATCCCGACATCAAGACCATCGAGTAGGCTCTGTTCTGACCGCTTCTCGCGAACCTCTGCTCTTGGTCGTTTGCTGCGACCCTTGTAACAGGTACGACTTCTCGATTCCATTTACCGTGTCACTCCGGGGAATCCGTCCCACCACCCACGCCGATCGGCAGCTTCAGCGGTGCATCCAATTCGATCATCACTTCTCCACCGGCGATACGCGTGTGAGGAACTTATCGAGGCGCGTCAGGTACTGTTCAGTCAGCCAGTTGTTGTGCCCAGCCCCGGGTATCTCTACGAACTCCTTCGGTTCGTTAGCGGAGCGAAAGAGCTTTTCCCCAGAACTAATCGGAATCGTGTCGTCCGCCGTGCCGTGGCTCTGGAGCAAGGGACCGTGATAACGCTCGAGCTGTTTCGCCGAGTTGAGTTTACCCGATGGCACCAACCAGGACAGTCTCGGGAAATGGACGTCAGCCACGTCCTTCAAGGAAGAGAAAGTACTCTGGAGGATCAGACCACGTGGGGCCGATTCAGCGGCGAGCTGCACCACGACCGCGCCCCCTAGCGATTCGCCCATAAGCAGCATTTCCGCATCCTTGATCGCTGCCAGCTCACGCAGTTTCGCACGCGCGGCTCTGGTGTCGTCGAGGATGCCCTCCACCGTTGGCACACCTTCGCTTCGCCCATAGCCCCGATAGTCGAACATCAACGTTGCCACCCGTGCCTGGGATTGCAGGTACTTAAGCCAGGGTGTGCGAAATGCGACGTGACCGGCATTGCCGTGGGCGATCAGCATGATCGGCGCGGATGGTCACACGGACAATACCAGCCGTGCAATCGCGTGTTATCCGCGGCGTGGAACCAAACGTCCTGGTAGCGCAGATTGTCGGGTGCCCAATTTCCTTCCGGGAACTTCGAGGGAAAGAACAGCAGCAATTCGTCGATCGAAGGGCGTTTCGCTCCGCTCGATTTGCGCGGGTTCACCGGCTCTTGGCTCCAGCAAACGACAGTTGCACTGATTGTCGCGACCGCGCAAGTAGCAAACCATCTTCGCGTTGTCCAACGTCGTAACATAAGGAGAAAAATCCTTCCTTTGATGGGGCGCTTCAACGCCCTCATTCTATCCGATCCAGCATCGACCGCATCGGACCTCTGAACGGCCCCTCCGCCGGGCCCTGGGGCAGTTCCGTCTTTCGGTGGTTTGATGGGACGTGACCTGTTTAACCGCTATCCTGGAGTCGCGTCCGGAAGCCAACGTGCCATAGCGCGCACACTTGCCACCGGACGCGGCGGAGGGAGGTGCGCGGGCCGACCACGTTACCATCGGCCGCGCGGTCCCCGGCCGGACTCAACCGCTCGAGCACAATCTTGTTGGAGCGGGCACGGATGCTTCGGCCACGTGCGCCCTCAGCGCGCATCCCTGCGCACCAATCGACAGACAAGTTTTCCGCAAATCCAAAGCAGTCTCCCGATTGGTGCTCCGGGAATTGCGGTTAAACAGGTGGGCGTGGAAAACCTTTTTTTGCCCGAGCAGCGTCGTCGTTTCGGTAAATGCCCTTGCCCCTTCGGCCGACGGACCCAGCTAGTTCGCTTCGAGGATCCCGGCCCCGAAAGTGAATCCACCGCCGAAGGCGCAGAGCCCCAGCCGGTGACCGGCGGTGATCGTCGGCAGCACGTCGGCCAGACAGAGCGGAATGCTGGAGGAGGAGGTGTTCCCATGGTGTCGGATGTTGCTGAAGACGTTGATGCCGATGCGGTGCTGAATGGCATCAATGATCCGCTGGTTGGCCTGATGGGGGACGACCAGATTGAGATCCTTCACCGTCAGTTGTTCGCGCTGACAGACGCGATTCAAGCTGGTCACCATTCGGCGCACGGCTTCGGTAAACACTTTGCCCCCCTTCATTTGAATGAAGCCCCCATGTCGGAAGGGGACGGAGAGGCTGCTTCCATCTTCCCCTTTGGCGGAAAGTTCGGGACGGAGCAAGCGGGCGGTGGCCCGATCAAAGTAGTTCTCGCCGTAGAGCACCGAAGCGGAGGTGGCATCGCCGAAAAGAATGGCGGTGTCGAAGTCATCGAGGTCCAGCAACGGTGACAGTACCTCCGCGGTGACGATCAACACGCGGCCGTCGGGACGGCTTTGCAGAAAGTCGTAACCCGATTGCAGTGCGTACAGATAACCAGAACAGGCGGCATTGATATCAAAGGCCTGCAACATGGTGTCAGACTTTCCGCCGGTGAGGCCGTTCAGGACCTGGCAGGCCGTCGATGGCGTGACCGACGTGGGGCTGGTCGTGCTGCAGATCACAAGATCCAGATCGTCCACGATCAGATTCTCTTGATCGAGCACTTTCCAGCAGGCCTGGACGGCCATGTTCACGGCATCTTCACCTTGTGCCGCCCAATGTCTGTCTTCGATGCCGGTGCGTCGCATGATATCTTCGGGAGTCATGCCGTGAGCCCGCTGGGCCAGTTCCAGATTACTGACCAGCCGGCTGCCTGTTACCGTAGCGATGGAGGAGATCCCAACGTCGAAGGCTCGGGGGCGGCTTTCGAAGCGTGGCAAGTGGAGCGTCTCGCGACTCTCCAGCCGCCGGAGGAGTGGTTTGCCAGGTTGTTCTTGAACCACCGGTCTAGGACGTTGCCCTTCGGCACTTGTGCGCATGCGCGCCAGCGGAGCGCCGACGGGGATGGTGTCTCCTTCCCGCACGCACAGCTCTTCCAGGGTTCCCGATACGGGCGCGGTCAATTCGAAGATGCTCTTCGTGGCCTCCAATGCCGCGACCACATCGCCCCGCGCGATTTCCTGTCCGGCCGTGACGAATAGTTCGGCGATGATCACCGTCTCGTCGGCAGGTCCCGAGCCGACTGCCTCGATCAGACTGATGCCCTGTTGCGGCGCTTCGTTCTGGAGCCATTTCAATTCCAGGTTCAGCAACTCGGCAGCGGTCGCCAGGACGCGTTTGAACGACGGCAGCACATCAATCTGGTTTTCGAAGTTGCACGGAATGAAGGTATCGGGACGAGTGACGCGACGCATGGCGACCGGCACGCGAGTTTTTTCCGCGACGGTTGCCATCACCTCGGCGCCCATGCCACAGGTGTGATTATCTTCATGTACCACGATCAGCCGGGCCGTATGTTCGGCCGATGCCAGCACCGATCTCTGGTCCCACGGCGAGAGGGTGCGGAGGTCGAGGATTTCGCTGCCGACTCCGACGGTGTCGAGTGCTTCGGCTGCTCGTTCGCAGATTCTGACGGTGTTGCCCCACGCCACGAACGTGATGTCCCGACCGGATCGGACTTTGCGCGCGGTCCCGATGGGCGTGAATTGCCGCTGCACGTCGCGCGGCGTCGTCCGTTCCGGGTCATTGAGGAGGGCCTTGGGGTAGAAGAAAATGGCTGGCCGGTGGGACTGGAAAGCGGCGTTGAGCAAGCCGGCAGCGTCGCCGGCGGTGGATGGCATGTAAACATCCACGCCAGGTGTGTGGGCCACGATGGCTTCGTGTGTGGCGGCATGGAATGGACCCATGCCCGGTCGGTAGGCACCGCAAGCCACCATCAATATCACCGGTGTTTGCCAATGCCCATCAGTCCGCCAGTAGACACTCCCCAGTTCGCAGGCGATCTGGTTGAACGCCAAAGGCAGGAAGTCGGCGAACTGAATGAATGCCACCGGGTGCTTTCCCGCCAGGGCTTGGCCGATACAGGATCCGACGATCGTCGCTTCGGACAAGGCCGAATTGCGCACGCGTGTGGGGAACTCCGTGCTCAGCCCTTTCGTGATGCCGAACACGTCGCCTTTGGGATCTTCGATGTCTTCTCCCAGGAGAACGACTTCCGGGCGGCTGAGCATCTGATGCTGCAATACATCGCGCATCGCTTCGCGCATGGTCAGTCCGGGGCCGGTGGCCGCACCATGGCGCTCGCGCGAAGGGTGCGTCAATTCGACCTGCAGGGGGCGTTTCGCTTCCGAGGTGGGAACCGGGTCGGGCCCCGCGTACGCCAGGGCCTCGGCCTGCGCCACCTCCGCTTCCACTTCCTGCCGAATTGCCCCGAGCGTCTCGTCGCTGCACCCGGACGACAGCAGATAGAGTTCCAGATTGCGAAGTGGATCGCCGGTTTCGCGCACTCGCTGGATTTCGTCTGCCTGCCGATAAACCGTTTCATCGTCGGCGTTCGTATGGCTGGCCAGCCGATCGACGTCGAACACCACCACCGCCGGGCCTCGCTTCTGTCGGATCTCGCTGACTACCTCCTTCATGCGATGCCAGGCTTTGACCACGTGCCGGCCATCAACGCGATAGATGGGCATCCCATAGAACGAATCAGCTTCTCCGTCGGGACGCGAGTAGAACGTTCGGCCCGCGGTAGACGTGGAAATGGCCAGGTGGTTGTCTTGAATCAGGAACAGAATCGGTAACTGCTCACGCACCGCTTCGGCACAAGCTTCCAGCAGCTCACCCTCCTGCGTCGCTCCATCACCCATTGAGTTCAATACCAGGGGCCGCGCGCTGTGCTGCTTGATCACCGTCGCCACACCCACCGTGTGCAGCGCCGCATTGCTCACCGGTGTCGGTGCGCTCATGATCTTCAGCTTGCGATCTGAAAACGCGTGCGCGCACATCTGCCGCCCGCGCGTGGGAGATTCCTGTTTGCAGTAGAGTCCATCGAAGAAAACACGCGGGGCGACACCGCGGGCGATCATCAAGGCCTTGTCGCGATAGTGGCAGAGGAGCCAATCTTCGTCGTGAAGCAATGAAGCCAGAACGGCGGTCCCTTCGTGACCGGCTCCCGAGACATGAAAAAATGCCTCCCCTCGGCTGGTCAGTTCCCGCTCCACTTTGTCAATCTGCCGGGCTGTCACCATCGCTCGGTATAGCGTCAGTAGCTGCTTCAGATCCATCGCTCGTGTGCCTCGCTCCAAGCTTGTCGGATACCACGCCGCAAGAACCCCCAGGCGGCCGTGGTTCGCGGGTGGCTCTGCCACCCCGTTGCCGGATGCCAAATCGTCCGATTCAGCGGCCCGTGACATCAGCTGTGCCAGTCGCTTCGGCCAGGAAGAGATTGCACATCGATCCGGATCCGACATCGGGTGCCACCTCACGTCCGGTTGTCCGTGGGGCCTGTTTGCCGTGTCTCTTCCGCCACATCCCCACTCGGGGGTGGCCAATCCGGTGGCATGCTCCAGGTTCTCGCGCTTATGTCCGTCCGCAAGGTGCGCGTTGCGCGTGCGGACAGGTTCGTGTGAGAGGTCAGTCTCAGAGACGCGCAGATGCCTTCCCTGGCGAACTCTGACTACTGTGCCCATTCCTCCTCTAGGGCTTATCGGCGTTTCTTGTCCGGCAGTCGGGTGGGATGATCGCGAAAATCAGCAAAGTTTTCCAGTCCAATCCGTTGCCATTTGGCGTGGCCAGCCAGACTTGTGAATCTGGGGGGATTCGAGAGGCCAAAAGGCCGCTGTTTGGGGAGCCCAAGCTCAGCACTTCAAGCCAGCAACGTCTTGTGCGGATGCCCCGCTTGTTCGCGCACATAACGGGGGACGGCGTATCCGGGAAGTTGGATACGCATTTGAGCGATCAACCGCCGACCTTGCTCGACCGGAACGTGAAAATGCGCCGCCCCAGCGACCTGATCGAGTTGATGGAGGTAATACGGCATCACTCGCAAGGCGACCAGCCGCCGGCTGAGTGCGACGAGTGTGTCGAGCGAATCGTTCACCTCGCGCAGGAGCACCGATTGGTTCAGGACGGGAATTCCGACGTCGATCAACCGCCCCAGCGACTCCGCCACGCTGGCATCTAGTTCAGCCGGGTGATTGGCGTGAATCACGACGAGGGGTGTGAGACGGCTCGCGCACAGCAGCTGGGCGAGCGTGGGGGTAATGCGCTGCGGGATGACGATCGGCAGCCGCGTATGGATGCGCAGGTATTGCAGATGATTGATGTGCGAAAGCCGCTCGAACAGTGTACCGAGCCGCTGATCGGTCAGCACCAGCGGGTCACCGCCACTGAGGATGATTTCCAGAATCGTCGGGTCGCCGGCAAGCTGGTCGAGGGCGGGTTGCCAGTCATCAAGCGTGCGGGGTGACGACGGATAGTTGAAGTGGCGTCGGAAGCAGTACCGGCAATGGACGGCGCAGGTGGGGGTTGCTACCATCAACGCCCGGTGCGCATATTTTTGTAGTAAGCCGGGGCGAATGACGGCGGATGCATCGCCCACGGGATCGTGCTGGTAACCCGGCACCTTATCCCACTCGTCCTGCAGGGGCAGGATTTGTCTTAACAAGGGGTCGTGCGGGTCGCCCGGACGCATGCGGCGGACGAATTCCCGCGGTGCGAAGACGGGAAACTGGCCCGCTGCCGCGCGGGCTGCCCGGTGCATCGTAGCTGGCAGTTGGAGCATGGTACAGAGCTGGACGGGGTCCCTGACGGCCTGTTGCATGGCGTCTTGCCAGCGCACTTCCCGCGGCGAGGGGCTAGGGACAGAATCAGCTGAAGAAGCTACAATTGCCATCCTGGTAGGATAATTACCCATCAAGCTGAAGCGAAGTAGGGAAGACGACCGTGGCTGTTTACAAGACCAGTGATTTTCGCAAGGGGCTGAAAGTCCAAATCGACGGTGAACCGTACTTGATGATTGAAATGAACTTCGTCAAGCCGGGCAAGGGCAATGCACTGTACAAGTGTAAGCTCAGAAACCTGATCCGTAACACGGTGCTCGATCGAACCTACAAGGGGGGGGATGCGCTCGAAGCGGCGGACGTCGAAGAGACGGAAGTGCAGTTTCTCTACCGGCAGATGGACATGTTCGTGTTCATGGACACGACGACGTACGAGCAATATGAACTAACGGCAGATCAGGTCGGAGACGCTTGGAAATACCTGAAAGAAAACCTCAAATGTTCGATGGTGTTGTTTAATGGCAATCCCATTACCATGACTCCACCCAATCACGTGGAGATGAAGATTGAGTTCTGTGATCCAGGGGCAAAAGGGGACACCGCTACGAATGTGACCAAGACTGTGAAGGTGGAAACGGGAGCCGAGTTTCAGGCGCCGATTTTCATCAACATGGGTGACGTCATCAAGATTGACACGCGGACCGGCGATTACGTGGAACGCGTACGTTTCTTGATGGTTGCTCGCCCAGTCAAGATATTGCTGATTCACGGTGCCGCGGCAAGCCATGCTGCTGGCCGTGACGGGTGGATGTCATAAGGCCGTGCGATGTGACATTACGCTAACTGGGGCATCTCATGACAGGTCGCCACGGAGACTTCGGCCCGACAGCCAGTTGGGACAATCTGCGACGTCGAGCGGAATTATTGCGAACCGTTCGCCGCTTCTTCGACGAGCGGGGGTTTCTGGAAGTAGAGACTCCGGTTCTCTCACACGACACGGTTACCGATCGTCACCTGGACCCGCTCGCCGTCCGTTTGTTTGACGATCCACGCCAGCCGGATCAAGGCGCGCGGATGTGGTTGCAGACGTCCCCGGAATTCGGCATGAAGCGGCTGTTGGCGGCTGGAGCTGAGGCGATCTACCAGGTTTCACGGGCTTATCGTGGCGGCGAACGGGGACCTCTGCACAACCCCGAGTTCACGATGGTCGAATGGTACCGGGTGGGAGACGACATGCAGGCCGGTATCGATTTGCTGGACGCATTCGCCCAAACGACGCTTCGCCGCGGACCCGCCGAACGACTCAGCTTCGCCGATGCCTTTGAGCGGTGCGTCGGCATCGATCCACATCGGTGTTCCCTGCAACAGCTGGCCGAATCGACTTATCAGTGCGGGTTCCAGCCGCCCGAGTCGTGGGATTACGAGGATCGAGATGCCTGGCTGGACTGGCTGCTCGTCTCGCGGGTGGAACCCACGCTCGGCATCGGTCAGCCGACCATCTTGTTCGACTTCCCCGTGAGTCAGGCCGCGCTGGCTCGTGTGCTGCGCATTGCCGGTGCCGGTGGCGGAACGCTTCGAGCTCTATGTCGATGCGGTCGAATTGGCCAACGGCTACCACGAATTGACCGATCCCGAAGTGCACAACCAGCGTGCGCAGGCCGCCAACGCCGCTCGTGCCGCCGACGGCAAATACCAACTGCCGGCAGCCAGCAGATTGCTGGCCGCCATGCAGCGCGGATTGCCCCCATGCGCGGGTGTGGCACTGGGGTTTGACCGACTGGTCATGGTCGCCCTGGGCGCATCCGACCTGAGCCAGGTGATAGCCTTTCCCATTGATCGCGCCTGAGAACGTGTTTGAAAAATCGAATTCACCCTCCCGCTGAGCGGGAGGGTCGGACGCGAGAGCGTCCGGGGAGGGCCAATCCCCCCTCTCCGGCCCTGACGGGCCGACTCTCCCCGAGGGGAGAGTGAATTTCAAAACACGTTCTGAGCCGGGAGGGTGTGGGGTGAGTGGGTGAGGGGGGCTTATCGCGCCTGGCGTTTTCAGTCGCTCGACCGATGAAAGTGCACGTGCCGCCAGGTTCCCCCTTGTTGTTGCCAGACACGTGTCTCTTGGAAGCAAGACGTTTGAGCTTGGCCTCGGGCATCGAGGTGCTGGATCAGTCGCACGAAGCTGACCACGGCGACGTCATCGCCCAATCGCCTTACATGTGGCGTGAGAACACTCGTGTGTGACGGCGACTCACTTCGCGCCAGGTCAAAATAGAACTGGTGGAAATCCATCCCGTGAACCAGCTGGCCGTGCGCCTCCGGTTCAAAAGCCGACAACGTCGGATCACAGAGTCTCTGATACGTATCCCAATCGCCCGCAGTGATCGAGTCGAGCAATTCCCGCGTCAACTCGATGAGTTCCTGATTGGTAATTTTCGCCATGCTCAATCCTCTTCCTTCTCCGTGTCTGTCGTTCGCTCGAACAACTGGAACGTGTAATCGTACTCATTGCGCTGATCAGCCTGGTGATGCTCCTGTTCCAGCAGTTTCCACTTCGCGGCCGGGATTTCGGGAAAGTGAGCGTCGCCGGTGACATCGGTTTGCACCAGCGTCAGATAGATGCGGCGGGCGATCTTCATTGCCTCGCGATAGATCTGCTGACCGCCGACGAAGAACGCCTCCGAGTCGTCTCGGCAGCAGCGCACGGCGTCTTGGACCGAGTGTACGACCAGGGCACCGTCAATAGCGAGGTCAAATTGACGCGACACCACGACGGTCGTGCGCCCGGGGAGCAGGCGGCCGATCGAATCGTACGTCCTGCGACCCATGATGATGTGATGGCCCATGGTGAGCCGTTTGAAGCGGCGCAGGTCGGCTGACAGATGCCAGGGAAGTTGACCGTCACGTCCAATCACTCGGTCAGGAGTCATCGCGACAATCATCGAAAATGTCATGCTGGTTGCGTAACTCGCGTGTGAAGTGTGGAGCATCGGGTGGCACAAACGCGGTGGCGCGGGAGTTGCCGTGCCATGGTCCAGCTACACCGCCACCGGGGCGCGGATGAGCGGATGAGGATCGTAGTTTTCCAGTCGGAAATCTCCGTACTCGAAGTCGAAAATGGACCTGACGCCAGGATTCAATTCCATTTGAGGTAACGGTCGCGGCTCGCGCGAAAGCTGTAAGCGTGCTTGTTGCATATGGTTTTGATAGAGATGCGCGTCGCCGAACGTATGCACAAACTCTCCCGGCTCAAGGCCCGTGACTTGAGCGACCATCAAAGTCAACAGGGCGTAGGAAGCGATGTTGAAGGGAACCCCTAAAAAAATATCGGCGCTGCGCTGGTAGAGCTGGCAGGAGAGCCGTCCTTCCGCCACATAGAACTGGAACAGAAGATGGCAGGGGGGTAACGCCATCCGGGGGAGTTCTCCCACGTTCCAGGCGCTCACGATCAGACGCCGCGAGTCGGGATCCGTCACAATCTGCTCGATCAATTCACGGACCTGATCCACAACGCCGCCGTCAGGAGTGGGCCAGCTGCGCCACTGGCGCCCATACACAGGGCCCAAATCGCCCTGCTCATCGGCCCATTCGTCCCAGATCGTCACGCCTCGCTGGTTCAGGTAGCCAATGTTGGTGTCGCCGCGCAGAAACCAGAGCAGCTCATAGATAATCGACTTCAGGTGCAGTTTCTTGGTGGTGACCAGCGGAAATCCCTGTTGCAGGTCAAATCGCATCTGGTGTCCGAAAATGCTCAGCGTCCCGGTGCCGGTCCGGTCGGTCTTGGGGGTACCGTGATCGAGCACTCGCTGCATCAGATCAAGATAAGCACGCATGGTCCGTCCGTCTCTCGTTTTCGTTCGCATCGGGGAGCGGGGGCAATGTCGTCCACGACATCTGGGAGCCGCAAAACGCCAGAGATCGGGTGGCTTCGGCTGGTTTGCTGCGCGATACCCTCGCACTCGGGCGACCCCGGCCACATCCGTCGAGCCAGTGCTGCTTAGAAGGAAGCTCTCCGGGCCTTGGGCGGGAGAATTGTACCAGAACGCTCGATTTTTGGCGTGGGGCGGAGTTGTGCCAGCGGGAATTCGGCACTCTTGCGGTTTGCCGTGGGACGCCCGGT
Organism: uncultured Planctomycetota bacterium; assembly: GCA_963700575.1. GTDB lineage: Bacteria > Planctomycetota > Planctomycetia > Pirellulales > Pirellulaceae > JAJRVM01. The sequence goes on from CAVOYC010000032.1 coordinate 779,177, forward strand.
AGTTAAAACAAGACACATGAACCCGTAGCGAACCGTCGTGCGTAATGAGTGGCGGCCCAGGACGTGCCCTTCGGAGACCTGTCAGCGCTGGCACGTCACGGTCGTTGGAGACGGTGGATGATTTTCGAGTTTCTCTATGGCAGGGGTATCAAGTGGACACGTCCGCCTATGTTGAACGCCTCGTGGATCTCATGGATCCGAGTAACAACGTGCTGCTGAACATGACGCCGGAGGAGGCCGCCGACGCGGTTGCTTCGGGCTCCCCGGAGCGAATTCGCGCCATCGATGGGCAATTCGCCATCATCCAGAAACGGGGGAATCTAGTCCGCATGGCGCGGTCGATTGGGCGGCCGATGCGTTACTTCCTGGCCAAACAGACAGATGGACCCTGTTTGATTGTGGCGGAGCGGATCGAGCAATTGCGCCAACAACTCAAACAGGATGGGCTTGCGGACCAGTTTCATCCTTCCTACACGCGCATGGTGCCGGCGCATCATCTGGTGGAGATTGCCTTGGTCGGTTGTCCCGATCCCAACCCGGTCTACACGCGTTTCTTTGAACCGCCGCGTAATTGTCTGTCGGCGGACCTGGACGAGATCGGTCGTGCTTACATTGGCGCTTTGGCGGAGGAATGTTCGCGCTGGCTCGATCGCATTGACCCGCAAGCGCCAATCGGTGTTCTTTTTTCGGGCGGCATTGACAGCGGCAGCGTGCTGCTGGTCCTTTACCATCTATTATTGCGCCGGGGTGAGTCTCCGGCGCGGTTGAAGGCCTTTACGTTGGCCGTAGATGGACGTGCCACCGACCTGGCTCAAGCTGCGGCGTTCCTGGATCAGCTTGATCTTGGTATGTTCCTGGAGACGATCGAAGTACCGATGCAAGCGATCGATTACAAGGAAACGATCCGCATCATTGAGGACTACAAGCGATTGGACGTTGAGTCGGCGACGATGGCGCTGGCCATCTGTCGCGGGATTCGCCAGCGATATCCCGACTGGAAATATCTGGTCGACGGGGATGGCGGCGACGAGAACTTGAAAGACTATCCGATCGAAGAAAACTCCGAGCTGACGATCCGCAGTGTGTTGAACAATCTGATGCTGTATCAGGAAGGTTGGGGTGTGAATGCGATCAAACATTCGCTGACCTACTCGGGTGGGCAGAGTCGGGGTCATGTGCGTACATACGCACCAGGGAGTGTATTGGGATTTCAGGCGTTCAGCCCGTACTCGCTGCCGAACGTGATTGCGGTGGCGGAAGGCATTCCCTTCGTTGAGTTGACTCAATGGGACCACGGGCGCTTGTATGCCTTGAAGGGGGAGGTGGTACGCCGGGGTGTAGAGGCCCTCACTGGTCTGAGCATGCCGATATTCCAAAAGCGGCGTTTCCAGCGCGGTGCCCTGGATGAATCGCAGTTCGCGTTGATCTTTCCCGGCAGCGATGCCGAGTACCGAGCCACCTTCACCGCGATTTTCGGCTAATTGGGACGGTGAATCTACTCATGCCCGGATGGATCACAAAACTCGTGGTGTGGGTCGAGCAAGCCGCGCTGCTGGTGGGTCTTCGCTCGCTCGTGTTCCGCCCCCGCAGAGACAGATTGCTGCGGCGGAGTTGATCGGCTTGTGATGACCCACCAACGTGTAGCGCGAGCTTGACCCACCCTACGTGAATCATCCGGCAAGGGCACCACGGGGTCGTTTCGATTCCACTCTTGGTGCACAATGGGAGCAGGTTGACAAAGTCCGCGCGGCAGCCTGAAATTGGCTCGAGATGCTACGCCGTCAGGGATGCTCTATGAATACGGCTCGCTATTCCGATCGCGATATCCTCCAATGCGCGGTCCCAAGAACCAGGTCGATCCGCATCGGCCGTACGCCTTTCTCGTCGAGCCGGAATGTACAGTAGCGGGACAGGTTGAGGATGTGGCGACGTTATTTCTCACGAATCGCGAGTGTCCGTTTCACTGCTTGATGTGCGACTTGTGGCGCAACACCACGGATCGGCGTGTGTCCGTGGGCGCGATCCCTCGGCAGATCGACTTTGCGTCGAGCGGCTCCCGGCCTCGCGACACATCAAACTCTACAACAGTGGTAATTTCTTCGACCACCAGGCGATTCCCCCCGAGGACTACGGGCCGATTGCCGAGCGTCTGACTTCGTTTGCGACAGTGATCGTCGAGAATCATCCGCGGTTGTGTGGCGATGACGTGCTCCGTTTTCGCGATCTGACTGCCGGTCAGCTGGAACTGGCGCTGGGTTTGGAAACCGTCCATCGGCAGGTGCTTGCAGCGTTAAACAAACGCATGACGCTCGAAGATTATGCAAAGGCAATCCAGTTCTTGGGCAGGCACGGCATACGCGTCCGCACGTTCATTTTGCTCCGCCCGCCCTACCTGAGCGAACAGCAGGGAGTTGAGTGGGCAGAGCGCTCGCTGCGATTCGCCTTCGATGTGGGAGTGGAATGCTGCGCGGTCATTCCGACACGTGCGGGCAATGGAATACTCGAACAGATGGCTTCCCACGGGTCGTTTGCATCACCCAGCATGCGCTCTATGGAACGCGTCTTGGAGATTGGCCTGCAGATGAATCGTGGCCGCGTCTTCATGGATCTGTGGGACTGCGAGCGATTCTATTCCTGTTCGAAATGCGGCCCGAGCCGTCGTGACCGAATGCACTGGATGAACCTGACGCAGACGCTGCTGCCACCAATACACTGCGATTGCAGCGCGTTGCCCTAATGATTTGTCAAGGCAAAGATCTGGGGTGAAGCATGACACCCATGGGTGTACGACGGACGTCCACGCGGTGTCGCGCATGCGTCTCTGGCGCGGCCCCGGTCGACCATCGCGATTGCAGAGCGGGGCTTCGCTTCAGCATGGTTACAACTGCATGGCTACAAGTGGATCCTTCCGGGATTAAATGGCACGCTCACCCCACCGACTGTGCCATCAAGGACCAGAGCCAGCGCGCAACCAGGGCGCAGCTGGCATCCGAGTCGCGCGAGCGCTCAAAATGATGCGTGGAAAAGCCCCGCCAAGAGGCGAAAATCAATAGCGATCGCGGCGGCCGTAACCACCACCACCACCACCACCACCACCGCCACGACGTTGGTCACGCGGCTTGGCCTCGTTGACCGTCAAAGCGCGTCCCTGCATGTCCTGGCCATTGAGCGCCTCGATCGCCGCTTCGCCACCGTCGGCCATCTCAACAAATCCAAAGCCACGCGATCGGCCTGTATCACGGTCCGTGATCACGTCCGCCGATGTCACACTACCATACTGCCCGAACAGCTCCCGAAGATCATCCGCAGTGGCGCCGAAAGCCAGGTTCCCAACATACAGTCTCTTAGTCATCGTCATCCCTTGAGCCGATTTTTGGCTCCAAACAAAAACCAATTTGCCCGGTCGTGCGCAACGACCGGCCCGGTCACGAACGACTTTCCTGCTGGGGCGTTAGAGACACTCCGATACACCCCACCTGCCGATCCTGGAAGCTGCGAGATATGACTCAAAGCGATGGGTCCAGGAGGGAAAAGGAGGGTGTATCAGCAGAACCTGTCGCACTCCAAATGGAAGACGTTCGTGCCAGTCGAACTTCCGCATTATAGCGACGCAAAAGGTGGCGCGAAGCCGGACTCGAGCTTTGATTTCGCGACGACAAACCACGGGACTCAGTCGCAAAGAACTTCCCCCCGCGGGCCGTTTATGGCCCCTCTGTGCTACAGATTTGTAAGAGCCTGCTTGGGCGCCCATCCATGAGCGACCCCACACTCGGCGGATATTAGCCCCGTGCTTCCGAGGCTGTCTGACTGCTCAGCGTCTGGCAGCTCGCAGGGACGACGACGCTGTCTAGTTGTACAGCGCCATTTTGCAGCGATGGATGTGCGTAAACGCGTGTCTCCGTAACAGTCCCTCGCCACCGGGCTCGTCCCGGTGGTTCTACGTTTGGTGACTACTCTGTAGCCGAAAAACGAACCTTGCTGCCGGCCCTCGCCGCCTCCGGCGGCGAGGGCCGGCAGCAAGGAAACGCATGGGTGGCCAAGATCGACGGTAGTTGTCAAACGCTCTACCACCGGGACCAGCCCGGTGGCGATAAAGGCACTGTTAATAAGCCCTTAAGATGATCTCAAAAGTGAAAGTGGCGCTGTCCAACTAAATCACTTTTCACGATTCGTGGAGTTTTTGGCCGAAGGCCTTTTCCATCGTAGCCTGGGGCAACGCCCTCGTTGTTTTACACATCTGCCGCCTACACTTCCGCTGGGCTGGTCCCAGTGGGAGTGACAACTGGCCAGCTACATTCGGCACCGTGAGCATCACTTTCTTCTGCTCTCCGCCGGGCTTGTCCCGGGGGAAGCGGCGACTCGCACGCTACAGCACCGGCGACAGTCGTTACTCCCCCCGGGACAAGCCCGGCGGAGAGTACAGGAATTGTGTGGGGGACAGGTAGCCAACCAGTTGTGATCCCACTGGGACCAGCCCAGTGGAAATCTGACTTGTGTGTAACAACGAGGGCAACGCCCCAGGATTGCAGACACGATAGATCCATTTGGCCGAAGGCCATATTCACATCCCTGACGGAGGTCCGTTGATTTTGGCTTTCAGCCAAAACCTGTGTGGTGGCAACGATTTCCTGGGGTTGCACCCCAGGCCACGATGATGATGGCCTTCGGCCATATTTGGCGGTTGCGAAACTTCCACGAATCATGAAACTCGATTTAGATACTCGAAAAACCCGGGCGCACTGGTGTGCGCAGGCTTGAACAGCGACTAGCCCGACCCGCCCGAAGCCTCATGATCCTCGAACGCGAATTCAGTCATCGCACGAAAGTCAGCCAAACCGAGGGAAAACTGCGTGCGATCGCCTGCTCGCAGCCAGACAGCCTCTGAACGTCGGGGCTAATACCAATACCGTTGAACTAAGCGATGATAGCATCCAACGGCAAACCAGATATGGCGACAGCTCGACCATGCTGGCACAACAACTCGTATCGCAAGCCTATCTGGCAGCGCTTCGTCAAACGGTATTGGGGTTAGGGTGGCCACACCGGTTTTTGGACGATATGGTGATCGGCCGCGAACGACCGGGCGCGACCCGCCACATGTTTATTGCCGCAAGATCGCGGTGGTCTTCTCACGCAAGCTGCGAAGCTGGTCTGCTTGGTGGGGGTCGAAGGAGCCCGAGCGCTGGCCGTACGTGTCCATCCAGTTGACTAGTCGCAATCGTTCGTCCGAATCCAATTGCACGTCGTAGTGGCCGTCGGCCAGGAGCTGCCAGAGTGGATTCACCGACGCGGCACAGGCACCAGCGGTCGATTGCCCCTGCAGGTAGCGCAGCAGAACGTGCTCCTTCAACGACGGAGATCCGTAATTGACCAAACTGTCATACGAATGGTCGTCCGTCAAATCGAACGAACTACCTTCCGCCCCAGGTTGATGGCACTCGACGCAATGCTGCTTCAACACAGGTTGCACCAGCTGCTGGTAATCGAGCGGCCAGGTGCCAGCCGGGCCGGGGCTGATCTTGGACGGCTCGCGCCGCAGCGCCGTGGGATTGGCATTGTGCGGAGCTGTGTTGCGTGGTTCGTGACATCCAATGCAGGTCGTGGTCTGGCCCGGCTGCAAGTAGGTGGCACTGCGCATGGTCTGAATGGCCATGGCCTGTGCGTCAAGTGCCTGGAGAAAGAACGGGACGCCAGCGGGGATGTGGAAATAGGCTGACCCATCTTCTTCCACGGGCACGGTGCCGATCACGAATTTTCCCGGATCGTCCCGAGTGAGACCCAAATTGGGCGAATTCATCGTGGGGTGTGTCTTGGCGGGGATGCCCACCAATCTCAGCTGTTTGATGTTTCCACGCGGAATGGTCTCCAATCCGCGATAGGCGTCCACGACCAGGACGCGGGCGTCCTCCCCCTGGCCGACATCCACGCGCGAGGTGACTTGGGGCGGCCGTATTCTCTGGCGAATGGGTAGCGGATACATGCTACTGATCGCCGGGTCACGGTAGATCAAATTCAGGTTGCCAAAGGCGTCAAACAGATAAATCCCTAGGTCGTTGGTTGGGCCGGGCATACCCCATTGCGGGCGTGGCGTGCCGGGTGGCAGAGGCGAGCTGCTCCAAGCGACTAGATAGTGTGCTTCGGAGAGTGGATAGGGGTTCACAAAGTACGTTTGTGGCCATCCTTCGCATTCCGGGAATACGACCTCGGGAGTTAACCGCGTGAGCGGCACTTCACCATCGAAGCCACGGCCGGGGTCAACCAGCACCAGAGATCCGCCCGTCATGGCATGATGCCCGGACGCGGTGAAGACAATCTTCCGCGACCCCGGAACTCGGCGCGCTTCAAACGTGCAGTGGGGACTCTGAGTGTAATTGCCGTAAATCGCTCGCGCGTCGGTCCCATCGGGCAACGTAGACCAGAGGCTCATGTACGGCATGTTGTGTCGATCCACATAATCCCACCGCGAATAGAGAATCTGTCCCTGTTCATCCACGCTGGGCGTCCATTCGAACATTTCAAAGGGCGAAATCCGCGTGATGTGTTGTCCGTCCCGATCCATCACGTGCAACGTGTAGACGGCCACCGGCCGCTCCGGTCCACCTCCGCAGCGTACGTAGCAATCGGGCAGCGCACTTCCTCGCTCCACGACGTTCGTGTCGCTGGTGCATTGCACATCCTGACCGCGACGAGTGGAAAGAAACACGATTCTTCCGTCGGGAAGATAGCGTCCGTCGAAGTCGTCGTACTTTCCATGCGTCAGACGTCGCATCTGCGAACCGTCGAGGTTCATCTCGTAGAGATGATAGAACGCGTCTTCCGGAACGTTCGCTTTGTCCAGTTTATTCGGTTCGTCACTCAGTCCGGGGTAGTATCGACAAAACGCGAATAGGACACGCTTGGCATCGAACGAAATATCGGGTCGGAGAACGCTTCCGGACGGCAGCTGCTCAGTCAAATACCGTAGTCGCGGCGTGTCGGTCTTGAATCCTTCCAGCACGTAGAGTCCCCCACCGGGTCGCGAGAACCAACCATAGTACTGGTCCGACATATGCGTGAAAGAGCCGGGGGTCCGTTTGACCAGCAGCAGATCCTCGAAGTCAAGCAGCGGATTGCTCAGCGCCAACTGCCTTATCACATGCTGCGTGGCAAGAAACAGTTGCCTCTGTGCGTGCAACGCAGCGTCGTCCGATAATGGCTGCCATTGTGTCGCCAGTTGCTGAAGCCGAGCCCTTGGTTGATCGACGCTAGAGCCTAATTTGTGCAGGTCATCGGCCAACTTCAAACCGCGCTCGATCAGCTCCATCACCGGATACGATTCAGGTTCCGTGGGGCAAGGCGCGCCACCGGTGTTCCAGGTTGACCACTGGCTGACACTGGACTGGTCCGCCGGATGGCGCAAGGCGAGATTCGCGCTGCTGGCCACGCCATAGACTTCGACTTCCTCCAAGTGCAGGAATTGCCTGCCGGGCAGCTGCACGCGCACGAAGCGAGCTGATCGACCATCGACGGGGATCAACAGCGGCTGCTGGTCGGCAAAACCCAAAAACGGGGAGCCACCGTGCTGATAGATCTGCTCCCATTGGTGCCCGTCGTTGGACAGCAGCACGCTCAACCGCGCCGCGCGCTCCGACGCGCCGTCGCCACGATTGTAGATCACGATCCGCGTCAGCGGTTCTTCCTGGCCCAGGTCAACGTGCCACCATGGTTCCTGGTCCTGGTTGGTATGAAAACCGTACGTTCCGTCGATCATTCCGTCGCAGGCTCCCGCCGCGTCCTGTACGGTGCTGACCGTGGTGCCTGCTGACGGCAGCTTGCGCACGATGGCCTGGCGAATCCAATCCGCTTCAATCTGCTCGGTGGCCCGGACGTGCAGATCCGCTCGCGACGCGTCTGGGGAACGTTCCCCCTCGTGGGACCAGGCTCGGGGAAGGCTAATCGTGGGAAGGGCCAGGGACAGTTGCAGGATAAATCCGATGATGCCAGGCAGCACCAAGGGGGATGGGCAGTAGGGGCGCGGTGCGTGCGGTTTCACAATCCACCTCATGCTATGGTGAAAACAGACCGGCGTGTCATGGTTGGCTGCTGCGACGCCATCGGTGGGCTGGGCGCTAGTATAATCGATTCTCCATCGGTGGGGACTACGAATATCATGTTTTTGTTGGCCGTCGCCTGTTGCACGTGAGTCGTCTCGCACGGGTACCGGCGTGATGCCTGTCAGGGCGGGGATGGTCGGCAGATCGGACGACTATTCCTGAGGCCGGGTATGGCAGACCACGTGATTTGGTGTGCGTCGGGTGACGCGTTGCTGATACAATCCAGGCTGATGAGCGGTCATTTTTCCTTCCTGTGAGGATCTTCCGATGCGATGCAAGTCCTTAATGTTGTTGTTCATCACCGCCGCTGCCTTGATCTTCCCCGGGCCTCGATTTACCTCGGCCCGCCCGGGAGAGGCAACCTTGGGACTGGTCGAGCAGCTCGCGTCGCTGGATGTGTCGGGTGGACTGGTGGTGCAACTGGGAACCGACGATCTGCAGCTGGTCACCCAATTGGCGCGTAGCGGTCGTTTTGTGGTGCAGGTGCTGGACAGGGATTCGGCGCGTGTAACGCAAGTTCGACAGCAGTTGGCCCAAGACAGTCTTTACGGCTTGATCTCGGCCGCCGAAGCGCGGCTGGATGTGTCGTTGCCGTATACCGAGAATCTGGTGAATCTGGTTGTCGTGCAAACGAAAACAGGTCCTCAGACGTGGCACGAGATCGCCCGCGTACTGCGTCCCGATGGCGTGGTTGTGGGGTCTTCGAGGTATCTGGATTCGGGCAGTATCCAGGGCGCCGGTCTGCAGGTGGTCGACACTCGACCGCTGGGCGAAGAGTTCGTGGTGGTGCGCAAGCCCTGGCCGGATGAAATGGACGAATGGACGCATCCGCGGCATTCCGCGGCAGGTAACGCCGTGTCCGGGGACACGTTGGTTGGACCACCGCGTCGTGTGCGCTGGCTGGCCGGGCCGTGGCAGGAAGTGGCCAATCTGGTCACGATTGACGGTTGCAACTTCTATGGTGGCATGCTGGCCCGCGACGGGTTCAACGGTTTGCGTTTGTGGCAGCGTGACGTGGCTCCTTCTCCTTCGCAAGGCGGGTTCAGTTTCCGACCTGTGCGTGGCAGCGCCCCGCCGGTGACGGGGGCGGATCGCGTGTTTGTGTTCTCGGCGGGAACACTTCAGGCCTTCGACGCCCGCACGGGAGAGACGATCAAACAATACCCAGCGGCCGGAACGCCGCAGCACCTGTTGTTCGATGACGGTCTGTTGATCACTGTCGACGTGAGCAGCGTGCGCTGTTTGGATGCCGACAGCGGCCGCGCGTTATGGACTCACACGGCTTCTGAGCCGCGGCATGTCGTGGCGGGCGACGGGCTCGTCGCGCTTGTTCAGGGCAGTCCACGCCGAGGAGAAACTTGCGAAGTAGTGGTACTCGATCAACGTACCGGGCAGGTGGCGTGGAGTCGCAGCGATTTGGCGTGGGCCGAGCGCGCCACGCGCAGCGTTTATCATCGTGGGATGCTTGCTTTTGAAGTCTCCACACTTAATGACGACGGACCGGAGAACTCCATTCACATCGTGTCTGCCGAGGATGGCCACGTCATTCGTGATCTGACGTTCTTGCCTGGAATGAATCACATGCGGCAGGCCCGAGCGATGTTTGTGAACGACCAGATGTGGCTGTTGCAGGGGGGCCGCGGCGAGGACAAAAAGCGCGCGCCGATCGAAGCGGTGGCGTTCGATGTTGCGACCGGCGACGAGCTGGCGCGTTACGCGGCGGGGTTGGCGCATTGTTTTCCTCCCGTGGCCACGCCTCGCTATCTGTTTTCCGGTGAAATGGACCTGACCGACCTGCAGACAGGCGAGGTGGATGCGAACCGCATTACCAAAGCCGCGTGTGGGCGCGATGCGGGCTGGTTTCCGGCACATGGGCTGATCTATGTTACGCCGAAACACTGCGTGTGCTGGCCCATGTTGCGTGGCTATGCCGCACTGGCCCCGGAGCGACCGGGTGGCAATCCGGCACTCAAGCCACTCGACGAAATCGAATTCCTGCTCGAGCCAGGTGTGGTGGCGGCACCGGAGTTGATCACGGATACGGCGGATGGTGATTGGCCCTGCTATCGACACGATGCGTGGCGCAGCAGCAGCACGATCACCAGCGGTCCAGAATCGCTGGAAACCCTTTGGTCCGTCGACGTGGATTGTCTGGGAAACGATCGTGTGCAAGGAGATCGCATGCAGAATATTCCCGGACCGATTCTCGAGGACTGGAAAGAAGATCCATTCATCAAAGGTCCCGTCTCCCCCCCCGTGATCGCTCATGGCCTGCTCTATGTTGCGCGGCCCCACGCGCACCAGGTGGTGGCGCTGGATGCCGAGACGGGCCAGCTGCGCTGGCGTTTCACGGCCAACGGGCGTGTCGACACGCCGCCCACGATTCATCGCGGACTATGCTTGTTTGGCTCGAAGAGTGGCTGGGTTTACTGTCTGCGCGCCGACAACGGGCAACTCGTCTGGCGCATGCGTGTCGCTCCTCTGGACGAACAAATTGTCGCCTATGGCCAGCTCGAGTCTCCCTGGCCGGTACCTGGCAGCGTGCTCGTGGTGGATGATGTTGCCTACTTTGCTGCCGGGCGACAGTCATTTGCCGACGGGGGGATCCTGGTTTTTGCTGTCGATCCTGCCACGGGCAACAAACGCTGGACACAGCGACTTGACTCGGTTCCACAGACCGGGTTCTACACATCCAGCGCGCTGGAATTCGACAATTTTGACTTGCTGTTTCGTGAAGGAGATGGTGTGGCCATGTCCCGGTGGGTATTTGATCGCGCGACGGGTGAGATGTCCGTCGATTTATGGAAAGCCTTTGCCCGGCTAAATACCGGTAACGGCTCGGCCATGGTCCCGCCAGGATGCTGGTCGTATGCGCCGCGCAATGAATCGCGGACCAAGACTTTCTCGCCCCGCCGCCCGCTGGCTGTTTATCGCGATCAGACGTTGTTCGGCTGTCTGGAGAATCGACAAACCGTCTACCGTCGGGACTTTGACCTGGAAGGGGGAGAAGAATTCGAGACGAAATGGATTACCGGGTGGGCCAACAGCGAAGCCAGCCGCAACGAGGCAGTGGCGTGGCGCTCGCAGCGTCTGGCTGAAAAGGCAACCTGGAAGACGCAGATCTTTCCGGAACAAGCGGATGCTCCGACCATCGACGCGCTGGTCTTGGCAGGTGATCGACTCTATCTGGCCAGTTCCGCCGGTCAGTTGCAGGTGATCGCGACTGACGAAGGGGAAGTGATTGCCCGACAGGATCTCGCCGCGCCCGTATGGGATGGCCTGGCCGTCGCGGACGGTCGGCTGTATCTGGCAACCGCCAACGGCCGGCTGATCTGTTTGGGGGATCGTCGCTGAGGCAGGCTCAGTATTGGCTCTCTGACCCTCTGAGTCTATTTGAAGGGGTCGTTGTCCGCGGCGGCCGGCTCCTTTTCGGCGGCCTGTTTCTTGGCGGCGCCGGAATCGCCGAAGGGATCTGCATCAGGAGTCTCAACTGGTGGTTCGGCCTCTGTCTTGGGTGGCACCGCGGGTGTCGATTCGCCGAATGGATCGCGGTTGCTCGCTCCGCCCGACAAGGTCTTGCCCAGCAGGTCCATGACGGTGCCGCCGACGTTCATGCTTGGAGGGAGCTCAGGGCGGACGTTTTTGTCAAAAACCGGATCGTCCGGATCGACTTTTTGTATGTTGTCACCAAAAGGATTCGTCGCCTCCGGCTCCTTCTCGGCCTTCGGCGTTTTGGCGGCGGCAGGTGGATTCCCAAACGGATCGGATGTGCCGAACGGATCCTCGACTTTGGTGGCCGGTGGACTGCCTGGAGCGGCAAATGGGTCACGAGATTGTCCACTTTCAGCTGGCATAGTCACTGCTTCATCGCCGGGTTCGACCGGTTTCGGTACGGCCTGCGCAACCTCTTTGCCCCCCGTGAAAGCGACGCCACTGGAAAATGGGTCCTGCCCATTCAGTTCCACTTTGGGTAGCTCAAGATCAAACTTCTTCACCGGGCGGGTCGGATCGTACAGCACAATATCTTCACGTCGCTGCAGCTCTTCGTACCGCACGCGGTCCTGCTTCTTCTGCGCTGAGCCGTCGCCAGACGCACTGCCGTGCGCTGCTGTTCCAACGCCAACCGGATGCTGCCTTGAACGCGCTGCAATGCCCCGTTGACGTCATAGATACGCTGATCCAATTTGTTCACTTCAACGTCGGCACCTTTATCGAAGTCAGCTAAACCCGACTCGAGTCCGTGACGGGCTGCCAGCGCCAGACCTCGGAAATAGTAAGGCCGTGGATCGGCAGGGTATTTCTCGATCGACCCGCTCAACAGCGCTATGGCCGTATCGTAGTCGTTCGCGAAATAGGCGTGAACACCTTGACCGTATAGTTCCGAGGCACTTTGCTCCTCTGCAAAGATACGAATGCCAGCCACCACGATGATGACGAGGGTCATCCATCCGACTGCCTTGTTACTGATCATTGATCAGCTCCCCTTCCAACCTTGTCGAACGCGGCCGATTAACTGAAACGCCTGATGCCCTGGGCAAGATCGCCCTGCGAAAGGGTGACTGCGTACAGAACTGCGCGAGATGCACTTTTTCCAAGAAATCCTGCATGTTAAGAACTTCATGGTAATTTGGGTGGTCTCGATTGGCAAGCAATTGTCGCCAGATGTGGTGGGTTGCGCGGCCGTTTTTCGGGCCGTTGGGCCCGGCGGGTAACTCCTGGCCGCAAAAAGCCTTGTTGCTGGCCAGAGTGGGTTTCCTCAGCCCCCCGGGGCTGGCATGCAGCTGCAAGACCCAAACCACAGTGCGGCGGGTGACGATTCTGCCGTCTGTGAGCCGTGTTTGGTGCGGTATGGGGTCCCTCTTGGGTCCCCCGACCGGAGCGTCCCGCCAAAACGGCTTTTTCTAGCTGCAAGGTTCTAGATGGTCTGCGGACTGTTTTGCTGACCGGCAATAAGCCGCTCGCTTTGAGTCCACGTCGGGCGACCGGCGGGGACGGCCCAAATGGGGGCTTTTTTTCTTTGGTTGGCGGCCCGGGACCCTTAAGATGCGAGATAGCAGAATGCCCCTACCCGCGTAACAAGACCCGTTGCTTGGGATACGCTCCCTGTTCACGATATGGGCCGGCCACCGCCGTCGGGCTGGTGGTCGGATTCCCGTTGTGGAGGGATCGCTCTCGAGCTGCTGCGATATGGCTCACTGGAGGCGACTGCATGTGGATCCGTCTGCGATTCGATATCACGTCAGGTGACCTGGCGCTAGGTGTGCTGAACAGTTGCCTGGTGCTGCGGCGTGAATTACTTCAGCGAGAGGCCGAGCGTCTCTGGTCCGAGTCGGGCGAGGCGGTTGCCTGCCTGTCGGTGCGCAGCGGTTTCGATCTGCTGCTGAGTTCGCTTCGACTGCCGGCTGGGAGCGAGGTCTTGATGTCGGCTTTGACGGTGCCGGACATGCCGCGCATTGCCCGGCATCATGGGCTGATTCCGGTTCCGGTGGATCTGGTCGAGAACGGCTGCACCCCCTCACTTGAGAGCCTCAGACAATCCGTCACACCAGCCACGCGACTGCTGGTCGTGGCTCATCTGTTCGGCACGCGCATCGACATGGATCCGATTCTGGAATTCGCGCGGCAACACCGTCTATGGGTGATCGAAGATTGCGCTCAAGCGTACCACGGCCGGCCATATCGAGGCCATCGTGATTCGGATGCGGCACTGTTCAGTTTCGGGCCCATCAAGACGGCGACCGCCTTGGGGGGTGGCATCATACGGCTCAAGACTCCAGAGCTGGCCGACCGCCTGCGACAGATTCAGCAGAGTTATCCCGTGCAAAGCCGATGCTCGTATTTGTGTCGCTTACTGAAGTATTCGACCTTCAAGACACTCGCCGCGCGTCCTCTCTTCACGGTGATCGTCCTTGTTTGCCGAGCACTCGGCATCGGTCCCGATGCATTGGTCTCAGGTGCTGCTCGCAATTTTCCCGTCGAAGACCTCTTCGATCATCTGCGTCGACAACCGTCTGCTCCGCTCTTAAAGATGCTGATTCACCGCTGGCTCCGATATGATACCAACCGGCTGCGGCAACGAACACGAAAGGGCCAGCAGCTTGCCCGGCAGCTTGGCGCACCGTTGACGCTCGACCACCATCAGGCGACGCTCAACAACTACTGGGTCTTCCCGATTCTGGTGGACGACAAGGCGAAAGTGGTGGAGCTGTTGCGACGCCATGGTTTTGACGCCACAGGCCACACGCGACTGGCCATTGTGGCGCCGCCGGACGATCGACCGGAACTGGAACCGGTCCATGTTCGGCGCACGCTATCCAGAATCGTGTTCTTGCCATGGTACGCGGAGATTCCGCAACGCGTGCTGACACGGATGACCGAAGTGCTGAACGATCGAAGCGTGAGTTCTTCGGTCAAAACCCTGGAGATAAGCAGGACTACGGCGTCGGAGTGTGCGCTGGCAGGTGGCAGTCAGCTTGATACCATTTCCTCCGGCGTACAGGCCGTCCGTCCTTCCTGAGGAACGGTTCCACAATAACTTCGGCGTTTCCTACAGCGGGTGCCACTTTCCTGAGCGAGCGCACAAATCGTAACTATCACCACGAGTCGTCAATCGCGAGCGGAGCCAGTGCTGTCTGGGACTCGCTGGCACTCGATGATGCTTCGAGCCGTCACGAACACTGGCTCCGCTCGCGGTAAGCGTTTCTCGTTGTTGGCAAAGTCTTCGGCGCTCGCTCAGGAAAGTGGCACCCATCCAATATACGGAAGTTCCCTCTGGGGCGAGGGTACAAGGTGAAGTTATTTTTCCCTGATTCCTTAGGTTCAACGATCTTTACACTCTCGAGCGCACCCCAATACACGTGTTGGCTGCCCAGAAGCGCCAGATCAAGCTGAAACATGCATTGCGTGCCAACAAATCGCCATGGCGAATCGGGCCAGAGCTCTGCCGGCCTCAGCGAGACACCTAGCGGGCCAGTTCGCCAGCGCGTTGGACCATGCGGAGGAATTCGGTGCGATAGCCACTCGCGTCGCCGGTGGCTCCTTCGGTGGCGATTTCCATGACCGCGTCGTAGTTCGCTTCGCCCTTGTGTTCGGAGTTGCGGAGCAACATGCCAAACGAAGCGACTGCGGCCGCGAACTTGTAGTCGGGTGAGGCGGCGGCAAACGACTGGCCACCGTCGGTGACCGCATAGGCCAGCAGCTTGCTCTCCTCCTCTTGCGGTAGCTTGTAGCGGATCTTTAACGTCAACATCTCGCCGGACTCGGCCACTTGCGTCGTCTCGCTCTCTGTCTGGTATCGGAGCGGGTCGACTTGAACGACCTTCACGTCGCTTGGCACGCCGACCGGCACAACCTCATACAGGGCCGTGACCATATGGCCTGCTCCAATTTCCCCCGCATCCTTCTTGTCGTCGTTGAAATCTTCGGCTGCCAGCATCCGGTTCTCATATCCGATCAAGCGATACGCCGCCACCTGGTGTGGATTGAACTCAACCTGGATCTTCACATCCTTGGCAATGGTCACCAGTGTGGCGCTCATCTGCTCGACCAACACTTTGCGCGCTTCGTTGTCCGTATCGATGAACGCGTAGTTGCCATTGCCTTTGTTGGAAATCTGTTCCAGCATCGCATCATTGTGATTGCCGATGCCAAATCCCAGCACCGTCAAGAAGATGTTCTGTTTCGCTCTTTCTTCCACCAGCCGAATCAATTCACCTGAACTGGTCGTACCGACGTTGAAATCGCCGTCCGAACAGAGAATGACTCGGTTGGTCCCGCTCGGGATGAAGTTATCCAGTGCCACCTGGTACGCGAGCTGGATTCCCTGACCACCGTTGGTTGATCCGCCGGCCTGCAAGCGACTGAGAGCGTCGAGAATCGTTTGCTTCTGGTCGCCGCTGGTCGACGGCAATACGAGACCGGCCGCACCGGCATACACGACCATGGCGACACGGTCGTTTTCTCCCAGTTGATCGACCAGCATCTTCATGCCTCGCTTGAGCAGCGGTAACTTGTTCGGCGCGTTCATGGAGCCGGAGACGTCGAGTAAGAACACGAGGTTGCTCAGCGGTCTCTCTTGCTGCTGCATGTCCTTCCCTTTGATGCCGATACGCACCAGACGATGTTCCGGCTTCCAGGGGCACTGGGCTACTTCGACGTTTGCCGCGAACGGATGCTCATCCTTCGGGCCTGCGTAGTCGTATGGAAAATAGTTCACCAACTCCTCTATCCGCACCGCATCTTCCGGGGGCAATTGGTGGTGCTCGAACAGATACATGCGTGCCTTGCTATACGACGCCGTGTCCACATCGATCGAGAACGTGGAGAGGGGATTTTGCCGAGCCGCCAGAAACGGGTTCTCGACGATCCTGTCGTACTTGTCACCTCCCTGGCCCGGCCCCAGGCCCTCTTCCGGTTCAGCCTCCACAGCCGCTGCGGGCAAAGACATCTCCGAACCGTAGAAGTTGGCGGTGACGTGATCCGCCGGCGCCTGCTTGGCTGGGCCGTGTAGGCCAGCGTCCTTGCCGCAGCCGGACGTGATCATCATCATGCACGCTATCAGGACGAGGTTTGTGCGCGAGTGTGCCATGATCAGGTACTCCGAAAGAAATCTGTTGCATTCCCACCCGACGTGTGGCTCGGCACACTGCGCCGGGCCCGCAAAAAAAAGACGCTCACCACAGCGTAAACTCGTCAGCCAATTTGCCGACAGCGACTCGTGGTGTCTTGGCTCCTACACAATAGGACGCCCTGTCCACTCAGAAAATTCCCGGAAAATTCGCCGCTGTGTGGTTACCATTAATGAGTCTTGGGCAGTACTCTGAGCAGGCCGGAAGTGCGGAAGCGCGGAGGTGAGGTACGGCTTGTATCAGTTGACCGAGGCCTCTTCGATTCGATATTTGCCCGGCACACAATGCACGGTTCTTTTTGGGCGTTGTTTGCGGGAAGTTGCGTGTAACCGACCGCCACGTGTCCGAGTTCGAGAGTTCATTGTCGTCTCACTTCGCAGGCTCACATTGATGACGATCCGCCAGCCAGCCATCATTCTGTTGGGGCCCACAGGGTCTGGGAAGACGCCGTTGGGCGAGCTGCTGGAAGAACGGGGACACCACGGCGCGCGGTGCGTACATTTCGACTTCGGCGCGCGTTTGCGCGACGTGGTCACTCGGGCAGAGCCGGACGCGGTGGTGTCGGCGGCCGACATCGAATTCTTGCGTGGTGTGCTCGAAACGGGTGCCTTGTTGGAGGATCGGGATTTTCCGATCGCGCAAAGAGTGCTGCTGTCGTTCTTGCAGCGATCCGACGCCCAGGCTCAGTCACGCGTAGTAATGAATGGTCTGCCGCGTCATGTCTCTCAAGCGGAGTCCCTGGCCGCGCTGCTCGAAGTGTGTCGGGTGATCCTCTTGAAGTGTCCACCGGAGACGGTTCTCGAGCGTATCGCCCGCGATTCGGGGGGCGATCGCTCCAACCGGACAGATGATGAAGAAGTGATGATTCAGCGGAAACTCGAGATTTTCTTTCGCCGAACGATCCCGCTGGTGGAGTTCTATCGCGACCACAACGCAGAGATCGTCGAGGTATACGTAACTGCTTCGATGACGGCCGAGGAGATGTGGAGGCGAATCTAGCCGGCGAATTTTGTCTGCTGGTCCCGAGCAGCGCCAAGATTCGCGGCGCGGTTTCTTGCCCGCGTCGCCCCCTGGGGCCACATACCGCGTCACCCCCGATCAATTGAAACTTGTTGCCGCATGCCCAATAATAATAAATGGAACAGCAAATCACGCGGTCCAGGTAGCGGGTAAAGCCGCATTTTTGTGGTTCGTTTCCCTTCGGAAAGGGTTCGGCACTCACATCCGGTGCAGAGTGGCGAAATCACAGGCTTTTCCGGCGTTGGATCCGTTGGCAGGGGCGGGAAGGTTGGCACTTTGAGTCATAAGATCCGAGAGGGTAGCGCGCGTGCATGGGGGGCCGTTGGCAGCCTCGCGCAAGTCAGGTTGTGAGTCGAACGCAGGTGAGAGCGTGAATTCGATACAAATCCAATGTGCTCAGTGCAAGCGACGTTTTTCTGCCAAACAGCACTTGGCCGGCCAACGCGTCAAGTGCCCCGTTTGTCGCGCGCCGATTCCCGTTCCCGACCCCAGCCCGATCCGTACCATCGAGGTGAAATGTGACGCTTGCCGTGTGGATTTTCTGGCTGAGTCCGGTGATATAGGCCACCACGTGGCGTGCCCCGCGTGCGGGATGATTACGACGGTAAGGGAAACTGGAAAGGACGTGGCCCAGCCCGCGGGAGACCCGTTGTTTGAAGAATTGTTGACGGCTGGTTTGTCCCCCTTTGCCACGGCCCCACAGACGGCAAGTCTCCCGGCAACGATCCCAGACGCGCTGCTTGGTGGGCGAAGAAGGAGCGACCCAATCGCCCTTCTCGCGAAATACTGGGGGAGCGGAGTTGCATCGATTGTGGCGTTAATCTCATTCCTGTTGTGCCTGCTTTCTGGTCATGGGATTGTCGGGGGATTGTTTCTGATCGTTGGGTTGGCGGTTGCCGGGATCGGATTGGTGCTGCCACCTCCGCGAAGGCGCAGTGTTCAGCGCGCGGCGAAGCCTGCCGGGATCATCGTCGCATCTCTTACGGGAATTGGTCTGTTCATTGGTGTCATCTTGATCGCGCGCACGGCCGGCCACCAGCCTCAGCCGGGGCGGTTGCAGGAATCGTTCGCCACACTGTTGGCATTTTGTTCTGGAATGGCTTTGTCAGCCTTGGCGGTGATCGCTTTTGTGTACTTGGTGCTGCGTTTCGGGTTGCAGCGGCCCGCATCGGGCTTCTACGCCGTTGTGACGCTGGCGCTAACAATGGTGCTGAGCCTTTCCGTCGGCGACGCGGTTTCACGGCCCGACCGGCCGTTAACGGCACAGGTTGACCCGCAGCAGGTACTTCCCGAGTCCGAATTCCCTGATCTTGGTCCTCCGCGCCAGATTGCGCCTGGAGTGGATTTTCGGGAGGTCGATCTCCGTATTCCACCTGGACAACCAGGATACGCCAGCAAGTTGTATATTTATCGCCCGCAAGATGGTCGCTTACCCAAGTCGCTGCCGTGCGTCTTCATTGCCAGTGCAGGCGCGATGGCGTTTATGGGAATGGACCTGGGCTCTGCCGACCAACCCGAACACATACCCTACGCACAAGCGGGATATGTTGTCGTGGCCTACGAAATTGACGGGTACGTTGCCGATGCAGATAGTGCCACGGACCGGCAGCTGCTGCGGGCGATCGAGCAATACTGGGCGGCGAGCGCCGGGATGGTCAACGCTCGCAATGCGATCCAGTACGCACTGGCCAAGGTCCCCGAGATTGACCCCAGTCAACTTTACACCGCGGGTCACAGCTCAGCGGGTCTCCAATCCTTGCTGTTGGCGGAGAATGATCCTCGCATCAAAGCTTGCCTTGCGTACGCGCCGGTTGTCGATTTGGAATTGAGAGTGAGTGATGCCCTGCCAGTCTATCGGAGTGAAATCAAAGATTTTGACGTTCTTCTGAAGCTGAGTTCTCCTAAGGTTTCATGAGTCGCGATTACAGTGCCCGGTCTTCTTGTTTCACGCCACCGATGATCAGGTGGTGCCCGTGTCGGAATCGAGAGGACTGGCCAATCGTTTGAAGAGCGCCGGCAAACAAGTCGAGCTGGTAACGGTCTCGCAGGGTGGACACTACGACTCGATGATCTCGGAGGGCATTCCCCGAGGGATCACCTGGTTGAATCGGATGTCGGGTCTGAAGCCTGCATCGTCTGGTCCCTCCACTCGGCCTCAGCTAACTGATCTGGCGGACGCCCGCGCTGACGCGCCTGGAACGAGTGATCCGAACGATGATCCTTTCGCAGAGTCGAGTGGCCAGACGCGCGAGACAGCAGATGAAGTCAAGACACTCATGTCCGATCGCGACAAGAAGTCGGGCCCAGAACTTCGCGAGGCCGTCGAAGACATCGTGAAACAAGGACGTGACGACACGTCGTCGGACGCGAAGGAACAACCTGCCGACACGGATTCCCGACGTGGCACCAGCGCGTTCGATGAAGACCCATTTGCCGAGTCCACGTCTCCCCGCTCCAATGCCGGCAGATCCTCTCCGGCGAAGTCGATGACCGCCGATTCCGGTACGGATGAATCGCCCTTCAAAGAGTCGCCCTTCAAAGAACCATCCACCACCGACGCGCCGAGCAGCGTGAGTGCGAGTGGGGTCGATCAACTCATAAGCCAGGTGATGTCGGAGAACTCCTTCAAACGTCGCGACGCGCTGACGCAGCTGGCCAAGATCGATCCCCAAAGTGTTGCCTCGGACGAGACGCGCACGAAGGTGATCGAGATGCTCAACGAGATCGTTGTCGGGGACAGCAGTTTCGTCAAGACAGAAGCCGTCAAGGCTCTGGGAAAGTGGGGAGATGCCAGCAGCGCGAGGGTGCTGCTGGGCGCCTTGGCCGACCGCGGCAATCTCGGCCAGAAAGACGCTATTTACACGGCACTGGGTCAACTGAAAGACCCACATTCGGCGATGGCGGTGGCCGAGCGACTGGGCGACTTTTTCGATCGAGACAAGGCAGAGGCCTGCCTGCGGGAAATGGGGCCCGTGGCCGAAGACGCTTTGATCATCTTGGCGCCGTCCCAAAATGAGGATGTCTGTCTGCGAGCATTGAAGTTGCTGGGTGACGTTGGCACCGACAAATGCATGACAGTCTTGCGACAAACCCAGCGAAGCCGAAATCTGGCGGTTCGTGAAACCGCCAAATTGGCCATGCGCAAGGTGCGACTGCGACAGGATCTGCAGGAAGAAGATGAGGAAGGGGACGAGTGATGAGGTGAGGGGGTGATGACGTGAGGGAATGGGACGTTGTGACCGTGGATTAGACGTAATTCCACTGTCTTTCTTGCGCGAATGGTCCAGACGGCCGACCAGTTGCGATCGTGCCCGGACGGTTCCAGCTAATCCGCCGATTCAACCGGCGCCTGGAATCGATACCTGAAATTGGCTGTGCTCGGCCATTGGCGAATCAAGGCAACAACGGGCTGACATGCGACGAAGTGTCTGGAATCCTCGCAATTAGAATAGAGTCGCCAGCTGACTGATGAATATCTGCGTTACTTTGAACCCCTGTCTGGACAAGTGGTTGGACGTGCCGCCGTGGCAGCCAGGTGCGCATCAAGTGCGTGGCACAAAGTTTGGTCAAGTGGTGGGAGGTAAGGGCGTCAACGTGGCACGCGGTCTGGCGCGCCTGGGTCAGCCCTCGCGTCCTGCCTTGTTTCTGGGTGGCGAAATTGGACAGCTCTGTGACAGGTTGCTCCGGCAACAGGACGGTTTTGACCCGTTGGTAGCTTGGACCGAAGCACCGACACGCGAGATCCTCACGGTGCGGACGTTCGGCACGGCGGATCAAACCGCATTCTTTGATCCCAATCCAGAGATCTTCTCGGCGGAACGCGATGATTTAGCAGGGCAGCTGCAGGCGGCCTTTTCCGCTGGTGTAACCTGGTGTGCCATGAGCGGTTCATCGCCATGCCCACAGACGGACGATTTTTATGCAACGCTGGTCAGGCAAGCTCGCCAGGCAAATATCCGCACGCTGGTGGATACCTACGGTAAATGCCTGGGACCGGCGCTGGAGGCTGGTCCCGATGTGGTCAAGTTGAATCGCCGGGAATGCGAGCACGCCCTCGGCAGATCGCTGGAAACAAACAGCGCCATTCGAGATGCGCTGGCCTGGATTCTCGGGTATGGCGTCTCGTTTGCCGCGATTACCCTGGGACCTCAAGGTATGGTCGCGGCGTGGAAGAACCACGTTGTGGCCTGGAAACCGCCACCTATCAAGGAAATAAATCCCATCGGTGCCGGGGATGCGCTGGCTGCTGGACTGATTGACGCCCTCTCGCGCGATCAAGAACCTCGTCAAGCCTTTCGGTGGGCCATGGCCTGTGCCGTCTGCAGCGTGCAGCACTGGGTGGCCTGCGACGTTTACCCTGAAGAGGCCGAAGCGCTGGTGGCTAGGATTGAAGAGCTGTAAGGTGTCATTTAAGTCGAAAGAGGAAAGGAACACGCCTTTGCACTGGACGATCTTCAATCGGAATGCCGAAATGGTCGCCAGGCTGTTCGACGCCGGTGCGGACGTCATGGTCCGGAATACGGCGCGTGTGACACCGTACGGCAGTTCGAGGAATCTAAATCACTTTTCACGATTCGTGGAATTTTTGGACGAAGGCCATTGTCATCGTAGCCTGCGGCATCGCCCCAGGATTGCTGAAAGGCCCGCCGGCCAATCAACGCAGCGTCGGTGGCTGCCATTTGGCAAAGGCCATGGTGATGAGTCGGCGTCGCGAGGACACCACAATGGAAAGAAGAAAGATGGAGAAGTTGACACTCTTGTTGGCAGCATGCTTGCTCAACGGTTGGATCTCGAACGGGCGGGCACAAGATGCCACGCTAGAAGAAACGTCGCCGCCGCAGTTCACGTCCAACACCTTCAATCCGCAGACGACCGGTAAACCGGAGTTGGGTAATGATGGGGGGGCCACCGCAGTCGATCCTCCGCCGTGGTTCCAGCGGTGCCTGGTCGGCATGGAAGTGGGGCCCACCGGGGCTCAGTTCGGATACAGCGAAAAGAGTGATCAGCAATACGCCAAGAGATTCAATGGACGTGACATTGTCCGCAAATGTGTGGCGTCCCATTCCGAGTATCTTGTTATCTGGGCCCGGGACGGCGATTGGGCTTACTACGATTCGAAGGTCGCCCGCAAGTGCCCTGGCTTGGGTGAGCGTGATGTGCTTCGCGAAACAATGGAGGAAGCGAGACAGCACAAGCTGCCGATCATCGCGTATTGCGTTGTGCAGCAGGGGGGGCATTTTCTGGAAGATCATCCCGAGTATCAGATGATCGACGCGGCCGGGAATCGAATTGGACGGTTCTGTTTCAATTCGGGCTATCTCGAGCCGATGAAGAAGCTGGTCGCCGAGCAGCTGGCCTATGGGATCGACGGATTTCATATCGATATGGTGGACCAAGGGTTCGGACCACCCTGCGGCTGCTGGTGTGACGCATGCCGTGCACAGTTTCAAGCCCAATACGATCGACCCATGCCCGGCGGCGTGACCTGGGATAAAGATTGGGATCGCATGCTGGAATTTCGTTACGCCACGAGTGAACGGTTCGAGCGGGAGCTGAGAGAGTTTATTCGGCAGCAGAACCCGGCTGCGACCGTCGATTTCAATTACCATGGCAATCCACCTTTCTCCTGGGAGGTTGGCCAGCGTCCGGTGCAACATGCCGGCACCGCCGACTTCGTCACGGGTGAGACCGGCGTGTGGGGGTTCAGTGCGCTGACAGTCGGCTTGAACGCCGAGTTTTACCGAGCGGCGTTTCCCGGTCATCCGTTTCAAGTGGCGATTCAGCGTGGCGTTCGTATGTATCACGACCAGACCACTCGACCTCTGAACGACATGCGTTGGGAGATGCTGACACTGCTGAGTCACGGAGCGTTCGTCACCATGATCGACAAGACCGCTTACGACGGCTGGCTTGATCCGGTGGCCTATGAGCGGATCGGAAAAGCATTGTGGGAAGCACGCAGCAAGCGCGCACATTTCGGTCAGGATCCCGTGCGTGAAGTGGGGCTCTATTTTAGTGCTCGCACGCGCGACTTTGTGGCGCGTGAAGACCCGGCGAAGTACTTTCAGTCCTTCCAGGGCGCACACAAAGCCTGTGTGCTCGAACACTTGCCGTTTGGCGTGGTGCTGGATGAAAACGTAACCCTCGCGACCTTGAAACAATTTCCCGTGGTCTGCCTGCCGCACACCGGAATTGTGTCGGATCGGGAACTGGCATTGCTCAAGCAGTATGTCGAGCAGGGAGGCAATCTTCTGATCACGGGGTTTGCCGGACAGTTTGATCGACTGGGCCATCCGTTGAATGAATCGCGGTTGATCGAGTTGATCGGAGCCCGGGCGCGGCAGCGTTTAGAGTCGTTGGACAACTGGATTCGGTTCCGCGCCGAGACGTCGCGTGGTGATCGCGAGCAGCTTGAGTCGGACGCGGATGTCGTTTTACGGGAAGGGATTTCAGCCGATTGGCCATTCCTGGTCAAGGGGCCGGCCACCGTGTACGAACCGACGACCGCTGTCGCGGTCGGAGAACTGATGCGGCCGCACCGCTCGCCGCGACAACTCAGCGGTCAGCAAACGACTGAATGGCCGATGAGTGCCGATGAGGCAGTCGGGCCGGCGATACTGGTGAATCAAGTTGGACGGGGATGTGTCGTGACGTTGGCGGCTTCGGCCGATTTCGCGACGGCCAGTGAACACCATATCGTCGAAGCTCGGCGCCTGTTTCGTAATGCGGTCCGAATGCTGAACCCGCAGCCGCTTGTCGAGGTGATGGCTCCGTCGAATGTGGAGGCTGTCGTCACCGATGATCCGGCCAAGAGGATATTGCGAGTCCACTTGTTGGCCTACAATCCAACTCCCCAGACTACACCTTCCAAGAACCGTCCTTATGTATTACCAGGGCTGATCGAGGATGCTCCGATTTATCGCGCTTCGATAATCCTGCGACGTGGAATCAAGAAAGTCACCACCGTTGACAAACCGTTAACGCTGGACGTGGACAATTCGCGGATCGATCTGATGATCAACGGGATTCACGAAGTCGTGTTGATCGAGTACGACCCCACCGACCTCGTGTCGGTGGTTCCAGGTTTGACAACTACGTCGGCAAAATGACCATCGTCCTGCGCGATTGGGAAACTCGATTGGGATCTGAGCAGCGTTGCGGCACCTGAAACGGGCGTCTTCTTTGTGAATGACATCGCATATGTGGCGGATATGGAAGCGGGCGAATTCTGTTTCGAAAACGGGCGTGCAGGCGAGTTTCGCTTTCCGCTGCCGGTGTGGCTTGGCGCGCCTGCCGGAGTATTTCGCGTCAACGCGGTTGGAACGCACGACGTGGAGTATGCGTTGGACAGCCATTGCCTGATGGTTCGCGACCAGGTGCATGTAGCCGGGATGTACGTTGTCGTACAGCAAGCGGGACGACGAGCCGAAATCGACCCGCGGCACGCGGACTTGCTGGACGCCGAGCGCGTTGTCGGTTTTGACCCAGGCAACCGTGCGGAAGACCTGGCCGCACTCAAGGCACTCGGGTTGTGAAGCGTTTCGATCGAGATCAAAATGGGAGGAGTCACGACCCGCCAACCAGATGCTGTTCCCCAAGTCCGCCAAGTCCTGTTAACATGACACGGCTCCGCGGCCAGCGACGAGCAGACTGATTTCCCGTTCCCAAAGACAATCATGCGGAGCCAGCACGATGAGCAAGTCGTCATTCAATCGTCGTGAATTCCTCGGACACCTTAGTGTTGCAGCTGCCGCGGGGATTGCCGCCCCGACGGTGATTCCCTCCACCGCGCTTGGTCGCGGCGCGGTGCCGGCGCCAAGTGAGCGGATCGCAGTAGCCATGATCGGGACAGGACGACAGGCTTACCTGGTCAACCTGGAGCGACAACTGCTGAAGATGCCCGACGTGCAGATTGTGGCCTTGTGTGATGTGGACAGTTGGCGGCTGGAGGAGACTCAAAAGCTGGTCGAGAAGCACTACGCGTCTCGCAGAGCGTCGGGCCAGTTCACTGGCTGCCATATCACCGGCGACTACCGCGAAGTGTTGGCGCGCGGCGACGTCGATGCAGTGATGATCTCGACGCCCGATCATTGGCATGCCCCGATGGCGATTGAAGCCGCCGGCGCCGGCAAGCATGTGTCGCTCGAGAAACCGATTACACGTACGGTAGGCGAGGGCCAGGCCATCATCGATGCGATCCAGAAGCACAAACTGGTGTTTCGCATGGACAGCGAAATGCGTTCGCATGACTGGTTGCACAAGATGGCCGAGATCGTCCGCAATGGTGCACTGGGTGAGATCACCGCGGTGCGCGTCGGCGTGCCGGCTGGCGACGATGTCGAGTGCCCCGAGACGCCCGACATGCCCGTGCCGGAAGAACTGGACTACGAGATGTGGCAAGGAGCCGCGAAGAAGGCTCCCTACACGCTGCATCGAGTGCACACGCCCAAGGAGTTCGGTCGCCCCGGTTGGATGCGAATTCTCGAGTACACCGACGGGATCATCACGAATTGGGGTACACACTTCTGGGACATCGCACTCTGGTGCATGAATGCCGAGAACACGGGGCCCGTGGAGATCGAGGGCCATGGCGTCTGGCCGCCACGGGGCCAGCTGTGGACCGTTCTGAAACGGTTCGAGGTTACCTGCCGCATGGCCAATGGTGTTCCGCTGTATTATGAAAACACGCGCGACCCCAAGATTTCCGGCGCCATTGGCGACTGTACTGCGTACGTCAAGGTCGAAGGAACCAAGGGCTGGATTTACGGGTCGTATGGGCCTCACGCGCTGCGCAGCGAGCCAGCTTCGTTGGTGGAGCAGTTGCCGGAGCCGCGCCAAGTCCGGTTCCCACTGAAATCGGACAAACAGGACTTCCTGGACGCGATCAAAACCGGTGGCCGGACGTTGGAGAATGAGCAGGTGGCACACCGAGTCACATCGGTGTGTCAGCTAGGCCACATCGCCATTCACGTCAATCAGAAGCTTCGCTGGGATCCGGGAATTCAGAAGTTCATCGATAACGACGCCGCCAATCAGTATCTGAACCAGCCGATTCTGGAACTACCCAGCTGGGTGTAGTTGCTGGCTGAAAACGAGCCCCAGGCGTCGATGCCGTAACAACGGTCGGTCTATGACAAGTCTTTGTTGCCACAGAGTCCTTTCCAGACGCTCGCAGCGTGGTGTTCATCGGTCTGGGCATGCCCAGGGCATGCGATTCCACAGCCCCGGGTCGCCGCGTCAGCGGCGCACCCGGGGTAGAGGGCTTTCCCATTAACACATATATCGTTCCTTGAAGTATCCATCGAGCCTTCATAGGCTGCTTGTTTCAGCGACCCGATCCTACTCCGCCTCGGCTTTCCAATCCCGCCATACGTCGCACGCGGCACGCAGCAACGTATCGGGGGTCCATCTGCTGTGCGTTGGCATGGGAGCGGAACTTCCCGGACAGGCCACCAGAAAGACCAGCCGTTGCGTGTCGCCTGCAGCGAGTTCCACCGGAAACTCCATTTTGCCAGGAGGAAAAATCGACTGGTCATTTTCCCCGCCAACATCCACGTAGTATTGGGCCATATCGTTGCTGGTACCGGCCATGATTTGATCCTCTGATGGAGCTTTATCGGGCGCATAGATCCAGATAGCGTTCAGGATTGGGTTCTGATCGGCTGCGTGAGCGGCCGACCGCACACTGATTTCCAATCGGCCGTCCCGATTGGCATCGCGGGCGGCAAATGCCAGGACTCCCGGCTGATGTTGTCCCCACTTCGCGACCGGATCAACCGTTTGCGACTCTGCTCCTTCCACGCGACACACCACGGGACGTTTTCCAGGATCTGCCCAGTGGCTCTCGCACAGCCCCAGAACCACACTGGCGGAACTGCCGGCCGTCACGCCGAAGCGGTAGACGATCGGCACGCCGCCCATGCCGGCGCGAATGTTGCGAAAGGCCGGGTCGCAGTTCCCCTGCGGCTTGGCCCACCCAGGTAGTGACGTGGATTCGTCACAGAATCCCCAATCCAACAATGGCTGATCATCCACGATTTCCTGCGGCAACACCAACACGACACGCCCCCCGATGCGCGCGGTGCGTTGGCCCAACTTCGTGCCCGCGGACGGGTCCAGCGTCAGTAGGACATCGGTCGCAATTCCCTTTGTCTCCTCTAAAGAGACCGTCAATACGTCTACTCCGGCCGGAAAGACAGGGGCACGGTAAACGGTGCGCGTGAGGTGAACAGCGCCGTAATCGCAAACTGCCTGAGCGGCAGGAATACACTCCTCAATTCGGATCGGCCCGACTTCCACGGCACCGGCGGTGATGCCCTCACCAGAAAGCTTCACGTCGACAGTGCCCCAATCTTCGATCAAACGGCCGTCAGCACTCATTTTGGACGGTGAAAGACCGGGCGATGAAATGGTGATGGCTTGCTGACCTGTCGACGTGCCGAAGAGGCAGAAGAACACAATCAGAGTGACGGTTGTTGTGGTTTTCATACCGAGTCCCCTTCTGCGAAGGTCGACTGCCGTGGTGAATGAACGTGCTGGATGCCGTAGAGTTCGCAGAAATCCTCCAATATCCGCCGATGATTGCCCAGCACGACAACCTGGTGGAATCCCTTCACGTCTCGGCAGTCCTCAACGTCGTCCATGGCGATTTCGACGGACGTGCGACATCCTCCAGCAGGTGGTGTCTCGACGTTCCCCGCGACTGTGCCGGTGTCAACGATCATTTCGTGGGGACTGGTGAAACGAACCAAAGTTGCCGGTTGATCTTGCGGCCACAACACTTGCGTGGAAACACCGAGTGACGATTCCGAGTGGTCACGTAACACGTAAGGTGCTGGCGGCTGGTCGAATCCATTGATCCGCGTCCCGCTGGTGCAATGTGCCGCAATCAGCAGGTTCTTGTAAGTCTCGGGCACCGGATCGTTCATAAAACCGGGCCGATCCAGCAGATAGCTGCTCAACATCAGCGATACAGCGCCATAGAGATCCGCCTCGCAGCCTGCCGTGATGCCCTGGTCCTGCAGCAGAGTCCACGCGCCGCAGGGGGGAGTTGGTACCAATCGAGCACCGACCATCCCCAGGCAATCCATGGAGATCGCGTTCGCCTTCTCCGCCGCCATCAATCTCTTGGCCGTGACGTACGCCCGCGCAGTTCACCGTATCCTCTTCGGTTGGCTCCACGATCTTTTGAGCGTGTTTTCTCAAATCGCTGGCAACTTCTCTCACTTCCTCGGTGACAGTTTGTTTGTCAAACTGCAAGTTGAACGTGTCGCGCGGGATCGCCCGCACTTTGACACCCAATCGATCAAGAACCGTTTCGTTTCTGCGGTCTGAGCGGATCCAGAGTACCCGCGTCTCCTCGAACATCCGCTTGGCCTTGACCATGCGCAGTCCTTCTTCCACGGCGGACCAGGCTAACGTCGACATGACATGGACGTTCGGCAGCCGGGAAGCCCGGTCAACATGCCCCGTGAAAGCGGTTCCCACGGGAGCGAACACGAGCACCGGAACGCCGCTCTGCTGGGCAATCTCCGTAACCCAACTCCAGCATTGCAGGTGTTGCAGCATCACCAACAGAGCGTCAGGAGTCTCGACTGCGATTTTCTGGACCCAGGCGGAGACCGCTTCTTTGTTGTCGATCGGGCTCGACTCCAAACCGACATCCACACCCAGCGTTTGTGCTGATTTCGCGAGCTGAGTGCGATAAGCCTGCTGGTGCTTATCCAATTCATAGGTGGTGCCCGGCCAGCCCAGCCAATAGGGTCGCGGCATTTCCAGAAACGCGGCGGCCACCCGCACCTTCGGATTTGGCCGCAAACCGGCTGGATCAACAAAATCCGCATTGGACGGCAGTGCCTGGTCGTCGGCTGCACTGCGACGTTGCGAGGTCAACATGCCGGCTCCCAGTGCGGACGCCGAAAGAAATTGCAGGCATTGGCGACGATTCAGACAGCAATGATGACAGTCGTGCTTGGGCATCATGCGAGCCTCCCGGTTGGATTGAGTGGTGCGTAATGGTGATTTGTTGCACTGTCCAGCGGCGGGGATCTGGACAGCGTGTGGTGTACTGCTGATTAGACACCATTGCAGCCGCGTTGCAAGCAGCATGGACACGCGGGACGTTGGTTAGAACTCGTCCGGAAATAGGTTACCGTATTTATCGCCCCTCACCCTACCCTCTCCCCCGCTATTCCCGCTTTGCGGGGCGGGGGAGAGGGAAGCGGAACCGGTAACTTATTTCCGGACGAGTCCTTACGCTGGTTCTGAGACCGTCTTGCACGACGTCGAGTACCCTCCTTACGAACATTTCCATTAAACCGACAATCGTTCACCTCATCACCTCCTCACCCCCTCACCGTCACACCTCCTCACCTCCTCACACACACGGTCTGGAGAGGCGAGCGACCGGAGCAACTACCTGAGAAAACCGGCTGGCGGCAGGGCGAGAACCGTTGCCGCTTCTGATACACTGAGCAGGAGCAATTCTCGCCGGAGTGCGCGGGTCTGGGATGGTTTGTTTCCGTGGTCCCGGCGGTCATGCGTGCTGACCTGACTACTCAAACGAGGTGACGAAATGAAGAGACTACTGCTTGCTTGTGCGTCACAGATGATCTTCTGGCCGGCGTTGTTGTTTGCGGCCGAACCGCTCTTCGTTCCGGTGAAAATCGACGGACCGATTCACGACCCGAAAAATCACACTTATTGGTATGGTCCGTTTTGCGAGTGCGCTTCGGTGGCCGACTTGGATGGTGATGGCGACCTTGATCTGGCGGCCGGGCGTAACTGGTACGAGGCGCCCGACTGGATCAAGCATGAAGATTTTCGAGAGGGGGCCGAAACGAATGGGCCGGAAACGGATGATAACTCGGAATTCGCCCTGGATGTCAATTTCGATGGGCGCATGGACATTGTTTCATCGGGCTGGATGTTCATGCGAGGCGCTTTTTGGTACGAAAACCCGGGTGACAAGAATGTCAAGTGGAAAGGCCACCGCATCCATTCCGCGCGGTCGATGGAGGGCGTGATCCACGGCGATATCGACGGCGACGGCGACGACGATATACTGTGTAACCACTGGAGTCTGGTGCCTGGCCAAGGCATGACGTGGCTTGAGCATATCGATAAGGCACCATGGTTTGTCGAGCATGTGCTGGGTACCGAAGGCGAAAAACACGGCAACGGGTTGGGTGATATTGATGGTGACGGACGCACCGACATCGTCACTCCCGTGGGATGGTGGCAAGCCCCTTCGCAGCCCACTGAAGATCCCTGGACGTTCCATGCCGATTATGAATTCCAATCGGCCGGCAAGTACACCTCCGCTTCACACCCCATGCTGGTCCACGACGTCAACAACGATAAGCTGAACGACATCATCGTCGGGGCGGCGCACACGTATGGGCTGTCGGTGCTGATGCAGTCCGTCGATGGTCAAGGGAAACGCCATTTCAAGCAGGTTGATGTAGAGACGGACTTCGGGCAGTTCCATACCATGGCGCTGGGTGATCTCGATGGCGACGGTCAGGCGGATCTGGTGACCGGCAAGCGACTCTTCGCACACCACGGTCGAGATACAAGCTGTTACGAGCCGATGTTCGCCTTTTGGTACAACATCCAGGACGGCACTCTGAAGCGGCATATCCTGGCCTTCAGTCATTTGCCCAGGCTGATGGACGATTTGACAAGCCGCAATCCGCCCCCCAATTTCGTTCCTGCCGTGGGGATGAAAGTGAACATCGCCGATATGAACGCCGACGGCCACAATGACATTGTAATCTGTGGCAAGGGAGGGCTTTACGTTTTTTACTATCAGGGAGTCGCCCCGCAGCCGCGGCCAGAACATCGCCTGCCACACGAGGACACCTACCCGTCTTGGGTCGATTGGACGAAAGGACCGGTCGAACCAAAGAAGTGATATCCGTTCACAGACGGTGAGTATCGCGTGACAGACGGTCGGCAGGGCAATTCCTTAGACCTGCGGAACTCTTTACCGGATAATGGCCCGGCTGATTGCCACCTATACGCATCAACCATACATCTGAAAGCCATCATTGCGATAGCGCAAAGCAAAACGAGAGGAACACGCCATGAGAAGTCTTTTCCGGCTCCTGCTGAACGTTACGATTATCGCCGTGGCACCCAGCTTGATCTTGGCAGAGGAAGGAACAACATCTGCCGACAACGACGGATTCGTTACGCTGTTTGATGGCAAAAACCTTGACGGCTGGACGATGGGTCCCGACCGCTCGTGGAAGGTGGTCGATGGTGAAATCCGTCTGCAGCGAGAGTTCGATGGAAAAGAACATAACCTTGACTACCTGTGGACCAAACAGCAGTACGGCGACTTTGTTCTGACACTCGAGTTCAAAATCCCCGAGCGAGCAAACAGCGGAGTTTTCCTGAGAACGGCGGACTTGAAAGATCCGGTCTATACGGGTATCGAGGTCCAGGTGTCGAACTCATACGGCCGCCGGGAATGGGGAAAAGGCAACTGTGCCGGTGCCATCTACGACTGCCTGGAACCCTCGGCCAACCCGGTCTATCAGCCTGGGACATGGAATCGCTACACGATCACCTGCGAGGGACCAAAGATCAAGGTTGTCCTGAATGATCAGGAGGTCATCCACATGGATTTGGACCAGTGGACTCAACCGCATCAGAATCCAGACGGATCAAAGAACAAATTTGCCACTCCGCTCAGAAATTTCGCTCGTACCGGATACATTGGCCTGCAGGACCATGGTCGCGAAGTAGCTTACCGTAATGTCCGCGTGAAGAGACTGAGCCGGTGAGGGGTGAGGAGGTGAGGGGGTGAGGGGAACGTCCGAAATTCAACCGCGAGATAGTCTAATTGCTCGACCGGTGAAGAGCGTAAGATTCGTGGTTTGAGTTCGGCTGGCGACCTGGGCTCCGATGTTTGACATTCCCAATCACCAGATCCAAGTTGCGCTCGCGCCGGGAACAAGGGAACTCTCAGTATTCTCGCCTTCCGCCGCGAACGATTAAGCGGTGATGCATTTCAAGAAACTTATGATTAAAGCCTGCCGAAGCGAGGTCTATCATGCTCAGAACAATGGTCATCGTAAGTGCCGTATTCCTGGCGGCCGCTTCTGCCCTGGTGGTGGCCGACACCGCGTGTGGTGCCGATCAGGATTCAACCTATCGATTGAAGAAGTCCGAAAACGGCATGCTTCTTCTCAGTCCCCAAGGAAAAGTGGTCCTGCAATACCTCACGCGCAAGCCCCCTGACAGCAATTTGGCAGCGAGCAGCACCAGCTGCTTTCACCCCGTCAATACTCCCAGCGGCATCCGGGTCACCGACCTGGCACCAGGAGATCACCATCACCACCGCGGTATCTTTCTGGCCTGGCATACGCTCCATTTTCAGTGGCCGGCTGATTTCTCAGCACTTCCTACACCCTATCCACCCACCGCAGGTGTTCACATCGCGCGGGCTGATTTCTGGGGTTGGGGAGAGTTTGGCCCCACCGACGGCCGTGTGATTAGGAACCGGGATGTGAAGTTGACGAAGGCAGATGGCCAGCAGGCCGAGTTGATGATGATTGATGACTGGATGATCCATGATCAACTGATGATGACTCAGGTGACGCGGGCCATGGTGCGCGAAGTCACCGGTGCTTACGTGCTGGATCTGGATTACCAACTGACACCGAAGAAAGAGCTAGTACTGAATCATTCTTCGTTTGGTGGCTTTTGTGTGCGGGCACGAAACGACGGAATTTCCGAATTCGCGGATGCAGACGGGACGGTGACACTGCCCGATGCCTGGTATTCCGACCCCGGACTGAACTGGCCGGCGCGACCCTGGTATGACTACACCGTCAGATTGGAGAATGATCAGCCTGACAACGGTCAGACAGTTGGCTGCACCGTCATCGAACACCCGGGGAATCGATCAGCGACATGGCATAACCCGCGATATATCTGGATGATCAATCCTTGCATCGTGGCCGCGGGACCGGTGACCGTAAAGGCTGACGACACTCTGCGGTTGCGCTATCGGCTGTTGATCCACGATGGCCCCACTCCTACAGCACTGATTGAGAAGCTGAGTGCCGACTACAGGCAATAAGTCAGGAAGACTACCTGTTTCTCGCCGGTTGACGACGCTGAGAATCTGCGAAAGCTCAGAAATATGATGTTCGCTCGGCGCGTGAAGGGACCCCGGGCGGCGAGGTCCCCTTCTTTGGAAATGGCAGGCGAAATCAGACTCCCGTCAAAGTCGGGGTGTCCCATGGCGTGTCGAATGGCAGGGGTGTTGCCTGGCCAATCTCATGACTCTTGGGAACAAGCTTCGATTCATCGAAATCCGCATAAGGATTCGTGCCAGCCACGCCCTCGGAGATCATTAGTTCATAGAGGTGCTTGTTGCCGTAGTGAATCACCGACTCCAGGTCCTCGACCCGCATCTGCCGCGGCTGTCCCCGGTCCAGTTCTCGCAGGCGAGCTCGATGGCGCTGAAAAGTCTCTTCCAGTGACAGGAGCGGAAACACTTGCATCTCGAAGTCCTTGACTTGCTTGTTACTGCCTCCGAAACGCATATTGGAGGATTCCAAATAGTGCCCCGCCGGACTGAGTGACATAAAGCAGACAACGCGCAACCGGAAGAACATCACTCGCGAATAACAGATTTCGGCGAACGTATCGCCGTCTCGATGCAAGAAGGATCGTGCGAACATCGTGCTGTATTGCTTCAGGCAGAAGTCACCGATCGGCTGAAAACCAAGCTGAATGAGCTCGGAGGAATGCGCATCGAAGTACGAACGGATGGCCCGTGGTAGATCACAGGTCTCGACAGGCCGTAGCCGGATGGCTTCATTCGCGCTGCGTGAGCGGTGCTTGAACCAGTCACGGAAACAGAGCAGAGAAGGGATCATGCCGATCCCCACTGGGAGCAACAGAGTACATGCCGCTACGGCGATCGCACCGTTCCAGGGCTGAGTGAACGCCGAGGCTAGGGCGCAGAGCATAACAGGGCCGACCAGGCTCACGCATTTCAACCATTCCATCGGCCCCTGAGGCCAGAAATCTCGGGGCTTGAATCGGTACAGCAGGGCCACCTGGAGCAAAGTGAAGGAGATTGTGCCACCCAAGAAGGTCGCCACGAACTGCCATGTGACCCGTGGCGGTTTGGCCTGAAAGCCCGCGCTGCCGACCAGAAAGGCCAGCGCCGTGAAGGCTGCTAACACGAACACATACGAATAGGCAACGGCGAGCGCCACGACCAGCGAACGCGACGTTTCGGTCGCACACGATACTTGCTCTTCCTGTCGTTCTTTCATTGTTTCCCCTCACTTGCGTTTTCCCGCACAGAGTTGCCTTCAGAAGTAGGAATCCGGGTATCGAGGCGGGAAGGGTCCGAAGTGGTGCTCTCTCCTGCCATTTCCGCCCGCTCGCCCCAGCTGCTTGTGCTCGGCTCGGGAGAGCCAAGCTGCCACCAAGGGTGGGGTCCAGGCAAATCTACGTCACGCCGGTGACGTGACAATTGAAGGTTGCGGCGATAGCGGTTGTCACGATCAGCGCGGCGCGGGAGTCCCGCAATACCCGTTCGCTTTCCTCCATCGCCACGCCCAGGGTGGAAAGCGGGCAGCGTCGTCGGGGAGTGTTCTAGGAGTGCGAGTCGACCTATGATTCGTTTGGTCAAAGGGCTGAATATGTCCCGCAGAAGGTGAGTTGTGTTATGCCAAACAAAGGGTTTCTCGGTGGTGACGGTTTCATGTGGCGTAGGAGTCGGGCTCTCGGGCTCGCCTGCCTCTGGCTATTCGCCGCACCCTCGCAGGCCCAGGAAACACCACCGACGGCGACCCCACAGATGGCAGAGTATTCGATTATTGTGACTGGCAACGAGTTGCTGTCGGGAGTCTATGCGGACTCACACACGTTCTATCTCACTCGAACCCTCCGGCCACTCGGTCTTCACTGTGTGGGTTCGATTTCGGTCGATGACCGGGCAGAAGATATGAAACAGGCGCTGCGTTTTGCCCAGCAGCGGTCAGCATTGGTAATTGTCACGGGAGGACTGGGGCCGACCGACAGTGATATCACGCGCGAAGTGCTGTCGGAGTTCACGGGCATCGCCTTGCGTGAACAACCAGACGTGTTGCAGCAGATGGAGCAACGTTTTCACTCCCAGCGCGATCAGCTTCGAGCGAATCTGCGCCGGCAAACGCGCGTCCCCGTGCGAGGAACCTATTTGCTGAACGAATCGGGTACCGCCGTGGGATTGGTGTTTGAACAAGATCACAAGACAATCGTGGCACTCCCCGGACCGCCGCGGGAACTCCAACCGATGGTGCGTGACCATTTGGTGCCGTACTTGGCAAAGAAGTTTGGGGTCCGATCGATAGGTCGGTCGCTGACCGTCCGTTTCGTGGGGATTGGCCAGTCACAAATCGACCAGACAATGAAGGATCATATCACGCTTCCTCCCGACATCATGGAGACTTCGCAGTTTGAAGCGGGTCGCGTGGACTTCACGTTTTCTTTGCCAGGGGACACGACTGAGGATGGCGTGCGTTTGGAGCAGCTTCGAGTTGCACTGCACAAGTATTTGGGCGACCATATCTACGCTGACGATGCATTCACCACCCTCGAAGATGCACTGGCCCAGAAACTCGCCCTGCGCAGAGAGTCTGTGACACTGGCGGAAATTGGCAGCGGTGGATCACTCTACGCAGCACTCGATCAGACCAAGCCCGGGCACGCCGTGCTGGCCGGCGGTGTGGTCGCGCCGAATCAGGATCAGCTGAGACGGATGCTCCAGATTCCCGACGATCGCTGGTCTGCCGCCAACGGTCGTGGCCAATTGGAGTTGATTGCGGTCGCCTTGACAGAGCGAGCGGACAGCGACTGGGCGATCGTGGTTGGCGAGCCCCAGTCGGCAGGTGGCACGGCCGCAACCGTGGACGTGCTCATCCGGAGCCCGCGAGGCAAGGTCTTTGCGCGGACTTTCCCCTGGCGAAGTTCTTCGCCACAGGATCGCGCGTGGCTCGCCACGCAGCTGTGTGACAACACGCGTCGCATCCTGGCTGACGCGGTGGAGTCGGCGGATGAGGGGGTGATGAGGTGAGGGGTGATGAGGTGTGCGGGTGCGTGGCAGTGCCCAGCGACATTGGTGAGAACGTCGAACATCGAACTTTGAACGTCCAACGTCGAATGAAAACCGGGAGAACGCTGCAGTGTCCGGCTCCCGCTGGCGCACCTGGTGTGGCGTAAACATGCATCCTGACGCTACAGCGCTCCCTCCGCTGCCATCTGCCATCTGTCATTCGACGTTCGACGTTCGACGTTCAAAGTTCGACGTTCCCCCCGCGGCACAGAGCGTTCTCCATCCCCCAACCCGCATTTTGCCCTCTCACCCTCTCACCTCTTCACGCATTCGCCTCCAGCCACCATTCATTGCGACTTACGGATCGTCTAACGGTTGGGGTGGGATGTCGCGTTGGCTGGATTCGAGAAATGCAGCCAGCATCAGTTGGGCGGCGAGCATGTCGAGCCGTTGTTTGCGTTTCTTCTTGGTCAGTTGTGCTTCGCCTAACAGGTAAGTCGCTTCGCGCGTCGTGAACCGCTCGTCGTAGAATCGCACCGGACGCTCCGTCACCCGGGTCAACCATTGAGCGAATTGGCGGACCTCGTGAGACTTCTGACTCTCCTGTCCCGTCGTATGAACGGGCAAACCGACGACGAAACCGACAACGTTTTCGTCGCATACCAGCTGTTGGAAGTAGCGCGCGTCCGATACTTCGTCGCGGCGTGTGTAATTCTCATAGGGACTCGAAAACTTTCGACCGGGATCGGAGACCGCGACGCCGATGCGGACTGTCCCAAAGTCGATCCCCGCCAGACGTCCCTCGGAAGGAAAATC
The DNA here is from genome assembly GCA_963700575.1 of uncultured Planctomycetota bacterium. Taxonomy (GTDB): domain Bacteria; phylum Planctomycetota; class Planctomycetia; order Pirellulales; family Pirellulaceae; genus JAJRVM01. The sequence continues at coordinate 816,802 of CAVOYC010000032.1, forward strand.
GCTCATGGCATCTCGCTATCGGGAGCCACTTTGTCGGGTGCCACTTCCGCCGTAACGGGCCGCCGATCGTCCTCGGAGACAAAATGTCCGTGCTGGAGGAAACGAAGTGTGTACTCCTGGACCTTGGTATCATTCATGATAAATGAATGGAGTACGGGGATGACGACAAAGTCGCGAGCGCCGGGCAGACGGGTTTCCTCTACTGCCACCACCAGATCATCGTCGCCCTTGAGGAGCGGATTTCGTCCGTCGCCATTGGTGCCACCACCGGCGATAATTCCAAACTGACCCGGAGGCGTAACGAGATGTTCTCGCACTTCCTCCCAACTGGTTGTGAACTCCTTGCCACCCGTGGCGAGGACCAATTTGAACAGGGGGTTGTCTTTAAGTCGCTCGGCCAAGGCGGCTCCATTGTTGGGAGGCGCCAACATGACGAATCGGCGGATCCGAGGGTCAACACCGAGGCCACGTGATGCGGCGAGCTGGTCGCCCAGCAAGTATCGCACCACCAAATTCCCCATGCTATGCGCCACGAAGTTGATCTCCTCCACGCCCTCCAAATGCCGGATGACTTTGGACAGGCTCTGCGCATCGTCAGCGAGTGTCGAACGCGTGCTGGCGTAGGAGAAATTCAAAACGCTGAACTCACCGTTTTCCGCCAGGTAGCGCACCATGGCCCTCATCGACGAACGAGTGCGGCCCAGCCCGTGGAGTACAATCACCACTTGCTTTTTCAACGATGGGACTTGTTGTTCTTGCTTCCGCTGCGTCCAGTTCTGCCAGCAACTGTCCCAGGATCCCCACGCGCGTCGAACGTGGCTGGGGTCCAGCAAACGATAATGCCCCGACAGGACATTTCTCTGAATACGCCACTCACCGTGGATCAGCTCGTCGGTCCAGAATTGCTTGCCTCCCAATGTCCAGGTTGGAATGTTCAGCTTCATACTTTGCCTGTCTGACGACTCGCCTTGGTCCGTTTCGCCGGCGCCAACGGCTGCCGAAGCCAGCACGACGGCCACGAGAACGAATCCGCCCCACAGTTTGTTTGTCCAAGATGATGGCATGTTCCGTATCCTACAAAAACTCCTGCCAGCCTTGCTCCTGAATCAGTTTCACAATCTCCCGCACGGCCTCTTCATCGTCCTGGTTCACCACCAACGTCGCATCGGGCGTATGGACCACAATGAGGTTGTCTACACCGATCGTCGCCACCAGGTGACTGTCGCTCGAGCGAATAATGGAATTGGTGGTCCGCACGGTCAGGTTGCGTCCGAGGCGTGTGTTACCATCTTCATCGGTGCCGTGGAGACGCTGCAGCTGCGCCAGCTTCCCAAGTCATCCCAACCATAGGGTGCTTCGATTACCGCGACTTCGTCATAGTGTTCCATCACGGCGTAGTCGATCGACTTGCCGCGGATGGCCGCGAATTCGTTGGTCAGTGTATCCGCGAAATGGGGTGTACCGATCGCCTCGCCGATGGTGGTGATGTGAGCGAACATCTCGGGTTCGTATTGCTGCAAAGCGTCGAGAATCGTCCGTGCTTTCCAGACGAAAATCCCCGAGTTCCAATAGTAGTTTCCCGATGCCATGTATTGCAGGGCGACATCGGCGGTGGGCTTCTCGCGAAAACATCGCACTTTGAAGGCGGGCGCCTTCCCGGAGTCAGGAATCGGGTCGCCACGCTCAATGTATCCGAACGATTCGGCGGCGTAGGAGGGACGAATGCCAAAGGTCACGATTTGCGCCGGTTGGGCTTCGACCAGCATGGCAGCCTGTTGGATCGCCTGCTGAAATACTTCGTGGGGACCGATCACGTGATCGGCAGGCATGACGACCATGGTGGCATCCGGATCATGTTTCGCCACGATCGCCGCCGAAAGGCCAATGCAGGGAGCTGTGTCGCGTTTACACGGCTCGCCCACAATCGACTCAGCCGGTAGCTGTGGCAACTGTTTCGCAATCGGATCGACGAGCCGTTGGTTGGTCAGAATCAACACACGTTCCGGAGGCACCATCTGCCCCAGGCGGTTGACGGTCGCCTGGATCATGGTTTGCTCACCGGCCAGGTTCAATAACTGTTTGGGTGTCTGGTCACGGCTGGCCGGCCAGAACCGCGTGCCGGATCCCCCGGCCATGATCACTGCATGCAGCATCGCGCGAACTCCACTCATAGCTCCTGCGCGGCTCCGGTGAGCCGAGCAAAAATTTGCTCCCGCTCGGCTCGAGCGAGCCGAGCCGCCTCAATACAGAAATGTTGGTTCCTCAATTTCCAGGGGCGTCTGTAGACGCTCGGCCACCTGGCGTTCATCCAAAGCCCACAGCGGGCTGATCTCCACCGCCGCGTCATGGTGGATCGTGGCGCCTGCGGTGCGCAGCCATTTGGAGTGCAGTCGAATCATGGCCTCTCGCGTGGCGGTGGGTGTGTCAAACTCTGCCCCCTCGGCATTCTTGACGGGAGCGAAGACTTCCGACGGGTCACCTTCTACGACGATGGCGTTGTGGGCCCAGGGCAGCAGATCAAAGATAAAACGTTCGAATTTGATGGCATTCGCTTCTTGTGGATCATGCGTTTGACCCTGGTCGTCCACATACGGCACCTTCTTGCGAGCCACATGGAAGGGGAGCGCATTGTCTTGAGCAGAAAGTCTTTCCAGGAAGGCCACATCAAAGACATGCACGGCGATGCTGCCGGCCCAGACGTGCAGCGAGCCGTCGGGATCGCGCCGCTGCGCGACCTCCGCCGGCAGATCACTGTATTCGATGATTTGCACCTTGCCGTCGACCATCACGACATTGCCCACTTTGTCGCACGGTTGCTGTTTCTCGACCACCTGGCTGGTCATTTCTGATTCCGCCAGCAGGTGGTAACCGATCAATTCGCTCTGGCAAATTTGAACCAACGGATTGTCAATCTGACCGTACGAAAACAACTCGATACCACGATTGCGGGCGTATTGCAGCGCACCGCTCTTGCGCAAAGCGGCCAGCATTCCTCCGTGCCCATCGGGAGCAATTGCCAGTGAGTCCTTTTCGGCCAACAGCAGCTTGCCCGTATGGGCGTCGACGGCGGGCATCGTGCCTTGACAGAAAACGAAGAGATCTTTCGCCGGCAAACCGAAGCGGTTGTTGGCATCCAGGTATTCTATCGTTTCGACGTGTGTCGCCGGGCTGGTCATGACCAGCAGCGGAACCTCGGTGTCGTATCGTCGGGCGGTAGCCACGACGCGTTCGATCAGAATTTGAAACAGCGAATGACCTGATACGGGGCCGATCGGGAACATGCCCTTCGGATGCTCGAATCCCAGTCGACTGCCTTGACCGCCGGCCACCAGGATAGCCGCCACCTTACCGGCCCGCAGTGCGGCAGTCCCACGAACCCGCGCCTGGTCCACACTAATCGCGGTGTTCCTGTCATCGAGTCGAAAGGCAGGGGGGGGCATTGCGCGACGCGCCAGCTCTCCCCAGTCCGGCGCGTCATGCTCGTCGCGCGTCAGACGGGTGATCAGTTCGAGATCCAATTCTTGAATTTGTGCCTCCAATTGCTGACGCTGCGGAGCACTCAGCTGTTGGTAAAACCGCAGTACATGGTCCTGGCCCGCGGCCTGAAGTTGTCGGCATAAGGATTCGTTCATGGTTTGCTCAATCCGCTGCGATAATCTGACGATGCTGCATCATGCTGTGAAGAACGAGCCGAACCTGCTGCGGTCGCGACGCGTTAATCAACGAGACGATAATGTCACTGCTGGAGTCGGCTAAGTCCAGCTGTGTCGGGTTCCGAGCAACGGGCCTCAAAGTGGATCAGGACATCTTGCTTTGTCTGGCCAGCCGTGACCAATCGCAAATCGAAGCGAATGCCAAACGACTGAACATCCGCTGCCTTAATGCGAGCTCTCGGTCCGGACAGTTGAACCACCGCCACTTTCGGCCGCCACAACATGGGCGGGCAGAAAGCCACGTGTAGACTTTGTGAACGTCTGCCTGGTTCGAATATTGCTCGCAGCACACCAGTGACCGTGTCGTGGTCTTCTTCGGCCCAGCAACGGGTCAATTGTTGAGAGACTTCGTGCGGAAGCGAGTCATCTGCATCCGAGTCACCCGTCTCGGCGTCACCAAGCCGTGTGTTTCCGGATGTCTCGTCAGATGCCACGGACGGTCGAGTTGCATTGCTGGACGTGTCGCGCAAAGTGTGGGACGAACCTGTGCGTGGCACAGGCGTGGAACCACCAACGCCCTGCAGCAGCCGGCCCGTGAACCACCACCACGCTCCTTCCACCACCAACAGTGTGCCCCAGAAGAACACCAACGCAGCCGTTCCGGTCCCCGTGATGGAGAGTGACATGGCGAACATCAGCACGGCGATGGAGGGAACGATCCAACAGAGCGTCGTTCGGGACTTCCAGTGTCGGGGACGCAGGCCCGTTTGATACCACGCCCACCGCAGCAGCGATGCTAGAGCGGCAGCGGCGATGCCGACCACTGCCAGTGGCAGGAAACCGAGCGGTTGCCGCAGCTGCCCATCCATCCGTCGCACCAGCAGCCAGGTGGTCAAGAGCAGCAACATGAAAACGGTGAAAAGCAGCAACAGGTGCACGAGTCGTGTCCACGATGGACCAATCCGATCCGACTCGGTCCGGCTGGCTGTCACAACTTGCGCGGCCATGGCATATCCCCCGACGTCACCGGGCTTTGCCAATCCGAGCGAGCGCGGAGACATTCTTTCGTGTCGCTGTGTACGGCAGGCAACAGGGCAGCGACCGGTTGCTAACCGCCGACGGCCTGCACACCGCACGCCTCCGCCAACGCTTCGGCTCGGTCGGTCTTCTCCCAGGTGAACTCCGGTTCTTCGCGGCCAAAGTGTCCGCCCGCCGCGGTCTTGCGATAGATCGGTCGCCGCAGTTGCAGGTAGTCAATGATTCCCGCTGGTGTGAGGGGGAAGAACGCACGCACCACCTCACAGATTCGGTCATCGTCGATCACGCCGGTACCGTCCGTGTTCACGTTCACGCTGACCGGCTCCGAGACACCAATGGCGTAGGCGATTTGCACTTCGCAACGCTCGGCCAATTTGGCGGCGACGATGTTCTTCGCGACGTGGCGAGCCATGTACGAGGCACTACGGTCGACCTTGGTCGGATCTTTGCCACTGAAAGCACCGCCTCCGTGGCGGCCCCAACCACCGTAGGTGTCAACGATGATTTTCCGCCCCGTCAAACCGCAGTCACCATGAGGTCCGCCAGTGACGAAGCGACCCGTCGGATTGACATGATACTTGATCTTGCCGTTGACCATTTCCGACGGCAGGAGCGGTTCCACGATTTTCTCTACGACATAATCGCGAATCTCGGCAGGCGATACATCCGGAGCATGTTGAGTGGACACGACGATCGTGTCGATCCGCAGCGGTTTGTGCCCGTCGTATTCCACTGTCACCTGGCTCTTGCTGTCAGGACGTAGCCAATTCACTTCACCATTCTTACGGGCAGCGGTCAGCCGATCCAGGATGCGATGGGCGAGCCAGATTGGAAGAGGCATCAATTCAGGTGTTTCGTTGCAGGCGAATCCGAACATCAGGCCCTGGTCACCCGCACCAATATCTTTGCCCGTCGCGCTGTCGGCATCGACTCCTTGCGCGATGTCGGGGCTCTGTTTGTCAACTGACACCATCACGGCACAGGTATCCGCACAAATGCCCCACTCGTCGTCGGTATACCCGACGTCACGGATCACATCCCGCGCGACTTGCGTGTAGTCGACGGTCGCTTTCGTCGTGATCTCGCCAGAAACAAATGCCAATCCTGTGGTCACGAGGGTCTCGCAGGCAACACGGCTCATCGGGTCCTGAGCGTAGATCGCGTCCAAAATGCCATCCGAGATCTGGTCGGCAAGTTTGTCCGGATGGCCCATACTGACGGATTCGCTGGTGAATAAATACCTGCCTGCTGCCACGGTATGACCTCCTCGTGTTTGCCAGAGTCCAGAAGCGCTGATATCGGCTGGCGACGGTTCTACGGGTACCAGCGACTCGCGTGACAGGAGAGGCAACCGAGCGTCTGCCTCGGGGTGCCGGTTACCTGTTCGCTGGCCGCGGGAGTTGCGAGTACCTGAACCTGGCAACGCCACGCGTCAGGTCCCCGCGGAAGACCGGCCGGTGTAGCGCGACTGCGTACCCGGCAGCCAGCTTGCTGGGAGCTGCGTACCAAATGCCGCCAACCAAAACGGTTCAAGCCGCACATTATAGGTGCCATGCACCGGTTTCGGCAACCGTGGCGGTAGCGGGGCAGGCTGGCGATCCTGTCAGGCTGCATGGCCGGACGGGTCCGATTTGTTCGTGCTTGGGGGGGGGATCAGCGGCAGCAAGCTCAGCCACAGTGCGGTGCGTCGCGCCCTGCTGCTCAACCACGAGTTTCTGGGCGCGTGCTCCCAGGTCCTGCCGGAACTGGGGTGATTCGATACAGCGCCGGACAAATGCCTCCAAATCCGATTCATTTTGCACCACCACCGCCGCCTGGCGATTGAGCAACATGCCGACGATGTCCCGAAAATTCCACGTATTCGGCCCGAAGGAGACGGCCACGCCGTACCCTGCCGGCTCGATCATGTTCTGCCCGCCGCGGCGACCCATGCTGCCGCCGACGAATCCTGCCGACGCCAGGCCCCACCAGGCACCCAATTCTCCCACCACATCGACCAGCAAGATCCGCGCCGTACTCGGATCCCGGCCGCCCGAGATGTCGTGCGCCGCAGTCGTTGCCGTGACGGCGTCGAGTTGACTGCGACGCTGCCAGGCGAGGCCGGATTGGTCCAGCAAGGCGGCGACTTCGTCAAACCGTTCGGGATGGCGAGGCACCAGAATCAAACGGGCATCCTTCTGCTGGTACATGTAACGGCGAAAGACGCTCAGTGCCATCAGCTCTTCGGGCGTCTGAGTACTACCGGCCAAAAACACAAAGCTCGATTCCGGTATCTCCCACAACGATCGCAACCGTTGAGTTGCCGGGTTGCAGCGGTCCGTTTGGGCTCCATCGAACTTGATCGATCCCGTCACGCAAATCGTGTCGGGGCGTGCGCCGAGGTCCCGAAATCGCTCGGCGTATTGTTCATTCTGGACGGCGATCAAGTCGATCCTGCTCAGGATTCGCTGCAGCAAAGGGCGAATACGCCGATAGCCTCGATAGCTTTTCTCACTCAGGCGACCGTTCACGACAGCGATTCGCGCACCCTGCCGCCGCGCCGCGCGAATCAAGTTAGGCCAGAGCTCCAATTCAGCTCAGCACGAACAGGTCGGGATGCACGCGACGCATGGCTTGACGCGTGGCCCAGCTGAAATCGAGCGGGCAATAGAAGACCTGGTACCCCGCGTACTTTTTTCGCGCCAACGCAAATCCGGTCCGAGTCGTGGTCGAGAGGACGCACTCCCACGTCGGTTGTTGCCGGGCTAATTCGGCCAGTAACGGCTGCAGGAGGTTCACCTCTCCAACACTCACGGCATGCAGCCAAATACAGCGCCGGTCACCCGCACGTCGGGGCACTCGCCCCAACAACTTGGCGCCCCATCCATCACGATACTTGCCTTTGCGGATCGCGGCGTAGGCCAGGTACGGCAAGCAGACGACGATCAGCAGCAGGTAAACGATATTGAGCAAGTACGGCATCCGGGCATCCTTTTCCCAGGCAGAAGCGTGCAAGCCGATCCGGCGGCCGCCCGACCATCGCTGGTCAACGCGCGAACAGTCGATCAGATCTGATTTCGCAAGCAGCAGTTCTTGTACTTCTTTCCGCTGCCACACGGACAGGGCTCGTTGCGACCGACGCGCCTACCCCGGTTGCGAATGGGATCGATTTTTCGCTCACCCTGGCTGGCGTCGATCGCGGCTTGCTGCTGATTGGCGATCTCGCTGGTGCTGGCCGCTTCATCATGGCGGGCGGAGGTTTCGACCCAGGTGGAGCCGACAAAATCCTCGTCCAATTGCTCCATGCGGAAGATCAGATCGGTCGTCCGCTCGGCCACGGAATTCCACATCTGGTCGAACATCTTCATGCCTTCGCGTTTGTATTCGACCTTCGGATCCATTTGGGCCCAGCCCTTGAGTCCGACGGATGACCTGAGATGGTCCATGGCCAGCAGGTGGTCTTTCCAGGCAGTATCGACCAGGCTCAACAACAACGCTCGTTCCATGCGCCGCATTTCCGGGCGATAGCGATCTTCGACGGCATTGCAGAGCGTCTGCTCGAGCTCGTCTCGTTTGAGCTTCTTGATTTTGTCGGCCGGCAACTCGCAATGCAGCGTGTCGTGCAGCCAGTGGGAGAGCGAATCGAGTTCACCGTTGCCTCCGACCACGCGCTCCAGAGTGGCTGTGTTCTCGGCAGCTTGGAACAGCGAGTCCACTTTCTCCTTGACGACACCGAGCGCTTCGACAGCCCGTTGTTGCGCGTCGCGGCTGTGAGCCAACAGCAGCGAACGAATCTCCTCGCGTTGCTTGTTCTTCAGGTCGTCAATGCTCAGCTCAACCTCAAACCGTTCCCGCGCCCAATCGACCAGCGCGGAGCGATCGATGCGAACATTGCCCCCGCCCGTCGCGAAGCGGTAGAGACCTGCCATCACCGGATATTCAGCTTCCTTTTCGTCATATTTTATTTCGGCCAGCTCGTAAATGAATTGGACAAGCGGTGTGGGTTCGAGGTCACGGATCTCGGCCACGTCGATATCGCTTCCAAACTTCGACTTGACCCACCCGACCACCGTGCGCTGCACGAAGTCCTCTTCCAGGAAGGGGGCGCCTTCCGACAAGTCGACCCGGTGGATCGACTCTCGTGCCTTGTCGATCAACAGCTCCGCGACGTTGTCCCGGCCGACCTTCTTCAGGTCGCGATCGCGAAGGTTGAGTCCCCAGCGGGTATCAGCCAGCTTGGCCAGCGCTTCCCAGCTCCATTCGCTCGCGTCTTCCTCGGTCGGCAGGTTTTCTTCGATCGCATCCAACACCTGCGTCTCGGCCATCCGTTCAGCCTGTTCCTTCGCGTAGACTTCGGCGGAAGCGAAGTCGAGTCCGCGGTAATCGCGGGCGTCGAGGGTGGTGGAGAGTCGATTTCCGGCCCACTTGGAAAAGGTGTCGACACCGTAGTCACGGTCCAGGAACATTTCGACGAAGTATTCGACCTGCTCACGAATCATGTCCACGATCAGATTCCGGCAGCTGACGCCGTCCAGGATCTGTTGGCGGTATCGGTAGACCCGTTTCCGCTGTTCGTCCATCACTTCGTCATATTCCAGCAGATTCTTGCGGATCTCGAAGTTCCGTTCTTCGACCTTCTTCTGAGCCGCTTCGATGCGGCGCGTCACCATGCGACTCTCAATCCGTTCCCCCTCTTTCATGCCCAGCCGTTCCAGGATGCTTTTCACCCAGGGTCCGGCAAAGATCCGCATCAAGTCGTCTTCCAGCGAGAGGAAGAAACGGCTGCTCCCCGGATCTCCCTGGCGACCGCAGCGGCCGCGGAGTTGCAGGTCGATGCGGCGCGCGTCGTGTCGCTCCGTACCGATGACGTGCAGACCACCGAGTTTCTTGACTTCGTCGCCGTCTTCCTTCATGCTCTCCGACGTCTGGATCTCCTCCACCAGCGCGTCCCATTCCTGGCGTGGCACGTCGAGTCGCGTTTCGTACTTGTCTTGCAGGCGGGCCCAGGCCATCGTTTCCGCATTCCCACCCAGAATGATGTCGGTACCACGCCCTGCCATGTTGGTGGCGATCGTCACGCGACCACTCCGTCCCGCCTGGGCCACAATCTCGGCCTCGCGCTTGTGGAACTTGGCGTTCAAGACTTCGTGGTGGATGCCCCGTTGTTCGAGCATATGCGATATGCGTTCACTCTTTTCGATCGATACGGTACCGACCAGCACCGGACGCCCTTTACGCTCGATTTCCACCAGCTTGACACGCTCAATGGCCTCCTTCTGCTTGCGTCCTTGCGGTTTGATTTCGATCGTGTCGTTGTGCTCGCGCACGATCTCGCCCCACATCTCGTCGCCATTCTTGAAAACCAGCACGTCCCAACGGTTGAGACGTTCGATCTCGTCGGCGACCGCCACGTATTTTTCCCGTTCCGTGCGATAGATGACGTCGGGAAATTCCTGCCGCTTCATCGGCCGATTGGTCGGGATGGCCACCACGTCCAGCTTGTAGATCTTCCAGAATTCCGAGGACTCGGTCATGGCGGTACCGGTCATCCCGCAGATTTTGTCATACAGCTTGAAATAGTTCTGCAGCGTGATCGTGGCCAACGTTTGCGTTTCTTCCTTGATCTTCACCCCCTCTTTGGCTTCGACCGCCTGGTGCAGCCCGTCGCTCCACTGCCGCCCTTCCATCAAGCGGCCCGTGAACTCGTCGACGATGATAATCGCGCCTTCTTTGATGACGTAGTTGACGTCCCGCTTGTACAAGAAATGCGCCTTCAGCGCGTTGTCGATCAAGTGCGGCCATTCCATGTTGCCGGCCGTGTAAAAGCTCTCGACCCCCGCCAGTTTCTCCGCTGCACGCACCCCTTCATCGGTCAGGTTCGTGCTGTGGTCCTTTTCGTTCACCTCGAAATGAACGTCCTTCTTCAACTGCCGCGCAATTCGATCCGCTTCAGCATACTTGCGGACGTTCTCATGGGCCGGTCCCGAAATAATCAGCGGAGTTCGCGCCTCGTCAATCAGGATGTTGTCGACTTCGTCAATGATGGCGTAGTGGAGCGGGCCCTGGGATTGTTGCCGATACTTCGGATAGCGGTCGTCGCCGCGCGCGGCGGGACGCATGTTGTCTCGCAGGTAGTCGAATCCAAATTCGTTGTTCGTACCATAAGTGATATCGCAGGAATACGACTTTTGACGCTCGTCAACTTCCATGTCGCTCTGAATCGTTCCCACCGTCAAACCAAGACCCATGTAGAGAGGCGCCATCCATTCCATGTCACGCCGAGCCAGATAGTCGTTGACCGTTACGACGTGGACGCCTTTTCCCTCTAACGCATTCAGGTAGGCGGCCAGAGTGGCGACGAGCGTCTTGCCTTCTCCCGTGACCATTTCCGCGATCGTGCCGCTGTGCAGGACCATGCCACCAATTAGCTGGACGTCGTAATGACGCATGTCCAAAAAACGCCGCCCCGCTTCGCGACAGACGGCGAAGGCTTCGATCAAGATGTCATCCACTGTTTCACCGGCCGCCAAACGCTCCCGGAATTTGGCGGTCTGCGCAATCAGCTCCTCATTCGACATCGCTCTGTACTGCGACTCGAGGTTGTTGATGGCCTCCACTTTCGACTGCAACTTCTTGAGATAGCGGGCATTCGACGAGCCAAAGACGGACGTGATCCCGCGTTCAAAACCCCGCATCAGACTGCCGAAAAACAGCCCAATCAATTCCCAAATACGTTCCAATTTGTCCATGACACGTCGGCTGCTACACAGGAGTTGGCAGCGAAATAGAGGCAGACACGGGGACAGCCCGAACCGCTCCGCACAGCGGCGGTGTGGCTCGAATCGACCCCTGTCGGTGGCAGATGTTTGTTGTCGTTTATCCTACGAAATTATCTCAGCCCAGCGGGAATTCGGGGAGGTACGAGCTGGAATCGAGTGCCTCCCCGGACGCCTTTAGATCGCGTAACATATTCTGGTGCCATAGTTTATAGCGACTGCGCCGTTTGGTCAACTGCGGGTCACTCCCGGCACCTGACCGCTGCACATCTTCTCCTCTTCCCGCGCACGGCCGCTCGCCTCGAAGATAGCCCTTATCACTGCTGCGTGCGACTGGAAAGTTGTTCGCTACTGCCCGCTCTTGCTTGGATCGGCCGCACGCAGACAAGTTGGCGGGGATTGGGGTTGGTGTCCTCGCGCAACACGCTCTCGTACCCCCCGTTTATGGTGCGCCTGGCCCACTCGCGGTGGGACGGTTTGGCGACCACTGCGGCTTCGCCCGGCTCTGAACCAGTCGAGTTGGCTCTTGCTGCGGCGTCTGGCCCGTTGGTCGGTGTACGGCGAATTCTTGTGGCAACCAGGAGCGGTCAGTCGGCCGAGCTGAAACTGGTCTGGACCGGCCGACTGTTCACCAGCTCAGTCTCGCTTGGCCAGCTCGATCAGTGCAGCATGGCCGCGGCATCGCGGGGAAAACCATACCTTGCGGATGGCTTGGCGATCTGCGAACCTTCAAGCCACAAACGAACCCCCAAACAGCGAGAACAAGGCACTTATTTGTGGTTTCGAAGCCTGCCAGCAAGGATATTCGAGGACAGTTCATTCTGCTCGGGACCGGCACGAGTGTGGGCGTACCAACGATCGGTTGTGACTGCGCGGTCTGCACGAGCGGCCAGCCGCGAAACCAGCGCACGCGGAGTGCGGCGATTGTTGGGCTGCCGGCCGGCAACCTGTTGATCGACACGCCACCTGATCTGCGCACACAATTATTGCGTGAAGGCATTGGGATCGTGCATAGCGTGTTGTTCACGCACGCGCACGCGGATCATATCTTCGGCCTGGATGACCTGCGTCTGTTTCCGTTTTACCTGGGACACCCCGTCCCGCTCTATGCCGAGCCTGATGTGGAGCGATCGCTACGCCAGGCCTTCAGTTATGCCTTCGATTCGGTGCGGCCGCTGACGCACCAAGGGGCCATACCGCAGTTGGTGTTTCATTCGATTGGCGAGTCGGTTTTTGAGGTACTAGGGACGCGGATCACCCCGATTCGCTTGCAGCACGGTCCCCATTTTCGCGTGCTTGGGTTTCGGATTGGGGATCTGGCCTACTGTACTGACACGAATGAGATTTCCGACAATGGATGGGCGTTGTTGCAGGGACTCGATACGCTGGTGCTCGATGCGCTGCGCGATCGCCCGCATCCCACGCACTTCAGTCTCGAGCAGGCGATCACCGTGGCCCGGCAGCTCAAGCCGCGGTGCGCGATTTTCACGCACATGTCTCACGAACTCGACTATGACTCGACCAACGCGCGTCTGCCGCCGGGGATGGAGTTGGGATACGACGGCATGCGGATCCCGCTGCCACTCACGTAGTGAACGGCGAGTTTACCGCATTTTCACCAACTCACGCTCCAGTTGCTGGGCCAGCGCTTGAAGCACTTGTTCGTCACCTTGCCCCAACTCACCCGAGTCCGTTACCTTACGCCCCAGCAAACGCTCTCAGAGTTGAATTTGTCCCACCAGAGCGGATTTCAAAGCACCTTGAATCCGGTCACGTTCGTGCGCAGCTTCCCCACGACGCTGTTCCAATTCCGCAATTTTCTCCAACGATTCCTGGAGGAGCGTCTCTCGCGTCTGAATGTCCCGTCTCGCCTTGAGACGACCCTCATACAGTTCGCGCTCCATCTCGTCTTGCGAAAACACCTTCAGTACCTCCATCGCCTGCTGGACGTCCCCGGTGGCAAGCTGATCCGGCAGTGCGTCCGCGTCCAGCCCTTCTCCATTGTTCTCGAGGTCTATGCGAACAGCAACCGGCCCTTCGGCAGCGGGATTACACGACCCAACTCACGTGCAGTTTCAATCCACCGAGTTTCCAACCCAGCAATCTCGACACGCAGAACTTTGGTCCACTGGAACCAGATCTCTCGACTTGAGCAGTGCGACGCGGACACGCTTTCCACTGCCGCGATGCACGCCGGTTGCCGCTTCACACTGCGTGCCCCATACAGCGTCGCGTTGGCACGACTTCGCTAGGCGATGGCCTATGCACGTATTTGACACGCGTCTCCGCACGCAGTGGCACGACTCTGACCAGGCAGTTCCCAGTGATCGTGCCACTGCTCAAACCACCGAGTTTCCAACCCAGCAATCTCGACACGCAGAACTTTGGTCCACTGGAACCAGATCTCTCGACTTGAGCAGTGCCGAGCGCGGACACGCTTTCCACTGCCGCGATGCAGCGCGCCGGTTGCCGCTTCACACTGCGTGCCCCATACAGCGTCGCGTTGGCACGACTTCGCTAGGCGATGGCCTATGCACGTATTTGACACGCGTCTCCGCACGCAGTGGCACGACTCTGACCAGGCAGTTCCCAGTGATCGTGCCACTGCTCAAACCACCGAGTTTCCAACCCAGCAATCTCGACACGCAGAACTTTGGTCCACTGGAACCAGATCTCTCGACTTGAGCAGTGCGCAGCGCGGACACGCTTTCCACTGCCGCGATGCACGCCGGTTGCCGCTTCACACTGCGTGCCCCATGCAGCGTCGCGTTGGCACGACTTCGCTAGGCGATGGCCTATGCACGTATTTGACACGCGTCTCCGCACGCAGTGGCACGACTCTGACCAGGCAGTTCCCAGTGATCGTGCCACTGCTCAAACCACCGAGTTTCCAACCCAGCAATCTCGGCTGCCTTGCTTGTGACAGACTCACTCATGCCACAGGCATCCACTCGAACCGACGCCTTCTATCACCACACCGCTCTCCAGGTCCGCCTCCAGAACGAAATCGGCCCGAACATCGCCTCTGCCTTGCTGCCCAAGACGTCCTGTAGTAGTGTCCTCAACCCCCTCGATTCGCGCGAATACCGCTTTCGCATTAAGCCGTCTTACCCAGTCTGACGCTTCACAGCGGGTGCGGTAATCGTCAACGCCTCTATTAGTCCCCAATAAGCAAGGCCCGTGCCAATGGGCGACCGTCTAGCGGGTTGGAGTCTTGAAAGAGGTACACGAAAGAACCGGTGATCCAGCGCAACGGGCTTGGAGCCTGGCTATCTGACCCTACGCGGTCTCCGAATTCTATCGCCGTTCATCATTTGATCCTGCAATTCGGCAACACCATGTGGAGCGCGGAGATTTCCTCTTTCGGGACGTGGGTGTCCACTAGGTCAAGCCCTCTCAGGTTTGAGAGTCTTGCCAACGGCAAAAGATGGTTTACTTGCGTTCCGCTCAAATCGAGTTCTTCTAGTTTCGTCAACGTCGCCAATGGTGAAAGATCGCTGACCTCTGTGTTCCTCAGGTTCATCACACGTAGATTCGTCAGGCCTTCCAGCGGCGCCAAATCGCTAACCTGAGTGTCGAAAAGATCTAGAACTTCCAGATTCGTCAGTCTTGCAAGGGGTGCAAGGTGGTTGACTGGTCGCATGTCGCGCATCCTCGCCACCGGACGCGGCGGAGGGATGCGCGGGCCAAACAAGTGCCCCTTGGCCGCTCGGTCTCCACCGGACCCCACGGTACGAGCACATGCGTGTTGGAAGGTGCAGGGATCCTTCAGCCTTCCCGCCCTCAGCGCGCATCCCTGCGCACCAAACGGCAGAAAGGTTTCCGTAGATTCACAGCGGTCTCCCGATTGGTGCTCCGGGAATTGCGGTTAAACAGCTGGACGCAGAAATCCTTCGTTTCTCGGGGTGCGTTTCCGATGCCCCGATTCTGCCAAATCTAGCCAACAATCTCATTCCGATAAATCGGTGGTTTGATGGAAATGCCCAATCACCCCCGCTGCAGCCCCTCACCCCCCGCCCTCTCCCTCAAATAGTTCGCGATTCTATCAACAGAAATGGATCGTCCTTCGCGCGAACAATTCGGCGGAGAGGGGGCCAGAATGGACGCATCCGGCCCAACCACAACGATATTTCAGTTTTCCATGGCAGACGTACACAGCTGCGTTGGTTGCTTGACGGTGAGCGTGCTTCGCCCTGATAGTTCAGCGCGCCCCATTCGGGGCGGCCGGAGCACAAGAGATGTGCGGCCGACCTGGAAAGTCCCTGCGAGGCAAGAGCAACAGACACAGCGCGGCTCGGAACAAAAACCGGATCAGCGCCAGTTGTCCACAAGGCCGATTTTTTAACAGCCCAGCGTGGCCCTGGAAATTTTTTGTGCCCGGAGGACTACTCCCCATCGAGTTGAAGCAGGGTCGGATCGATTTGCGATGGTGCGACTTGCTGATGACAACTGATACAACTCTGGGTCAGTGCGGTGTAGGCGTCCTTCAATTGCGTGGTGCTGCGTTGGGCCAGGGCCGTTTCCAGGCGATCCAGGGCCTGTCGGAAATCGTTGTTCACACCGGCGTATCGCTCATCCGGCAAAAACCAATTGGACGTCTCACCAATTCGCCGTAGCTCCGTTACGCCGCGTTCTACACGGCGGAGATCTTCGGTGGCCAAGGCGGCACGGATGTCGATTGCGGCCGCCGTTTTTCGTTGCATCAGTCGCGTTGTGAGATCTTCGCGCGTTGCCCTTGCATCAAGCGAACCGGATCGGGACCACAGCCAGAAGAGGACCAGCACAATGGCGACCAGCAGCAGGATTCCCAGTAGGCTTGGCACTAAATTGGTCTTCATCAGGACTTCCCATCAGAGGATACAAGGCAGCTCGTTTCGGCGCCGGCCATCGCACGTGGCCGCACCGAATCCTCATCCATGTGCTCCACGACATGTCGCACCACTCTGCTGGCCGCCACTACGTCGCGCAGCGGCGCAGCAAAACAGGTCCGACCGCGGTAGTCGGACCTGTGGCAGTTTCGAGCTATCTTCATTCAGGCAAACTCAGTTTACACGAGCGAACTTGTTCTCTCGCAGCGCGTCCACATAGTCGCGCGTGATCAACAACACTTCGTCGAGGTAAAAATCCCGCTTGATTTTCTTCTCGCCAGTGACTTCTTCCACCAGCGCCTTTTCCTCTTCCTTGTCCGCGTTCGCTTCTTCACCTTCCTCGAAGAACTTCTTCTCGTTCAAGGTGACGGACTTGCGAGCTTTGCGCTGCTGATACAAGTCAATGCGTTTGAGCAGCTTGGCAAAATCCTCCGACTGGCTGACTCGCTGTGCCGAGTCTGCGCGGAGTTTCGCGACCAGCGGTTCGGATACCAGGTCGTTCGTGGCGAATTTGCTGCGAGCCACGTGGCGGAAGTCGATGGCAAAGTCGAGATCCGATTCGCCGATATCCATGTGGTTGAATACCGAAGGGAGCACGATATCCGAGAGCACCCCACGCTTCTGTGTGCTGTCGCCGTTGGGGCGGAAGAACTGCTGCACGGTGATCTTCAACGCACCCAAGTTGGGTGGAAAGGGAATATTGAATACATCACCGAGATTCTGCAGGCTCTGCACGGTTCCCTTCCCGTGTGTCGCGCTGTCTCCGACCACCAGGCCACGCCGGTAATCCTGGATGGCACCGGCCAAAATCTCACTGGCACTGGCGCTCAGTTTGCTGGTCACGACAACCAACGGACCATCCCACGCCATCCCCGATGCGTCATCGTCAAGGTGTTGAATTCGCTCGTCAAAGTCCATGACCTGAACCACAGGGCCTCTGTCTATGAAGAGCCCCGTCAGGTTGACCGCTTCCACCAAGCTGCCACCACCGTTGCGCCGCAGGTCCAAGACGACGGCATCCACTCCTTGCTGCTTGAAGTCGTCCAGAATCTTGTGCACGTCGCGCGTGGCACTGCGGAAATCGGGTGAGTGGTTGGCGGCTGCTCGCATGTCCTGGTAGAAGCTGGGAAGATCGATCACGCCGACCTTCATCGGGGAACCATCCGCCTTGGAGCCCATCTCGAAGACCTCACCATGAGCCGCGCTGTCTTCCAGCTCAATCTTGGCCCGCGTAATCTTGTAGGTGGTCGCTTCTTTCTTGGAGGCCGGAATGACACCCAACCGGACCACCGTTCCCGCCTTGCCGCGAATCAGCTGCACGACGTCGTTCAATTTCATCCCGACAATGTCCACCTCTTCTCCATCCTCTCCCTGCGCCACGCTGATGATCTCGTCGTCCTTGGCCAGCTTGCCGTGTTTATCGGCGGCGCCACCCGGCACGATGCTTGCCACAATCGTTCTGCCATCCTGGTCCTGAAGTTGGGCTCCAATGCCCTCCAGATTCAACTGAAGCTGAATACGGAAATTATCGAGCGTGTTCGGCGACATGTACGTGGTGTGAGGATCATAGGCGGTTGTGACCGAAGTCAGGAATGTCTCGAGCAACTCATTGTTGTCGAACAACTTCATGCGACGCGGCAAAATTAGCGTAACGTTTGGCCAGCTTCTCCCGCGCTTCTTTCTCGGCCTGAGCCGGATCGGTCGGCGGCTGTTCCCCCTTCTCGGTAATTTTGGCATCACCTTTCTCGTCCGACTTGTCGGCTTTCAACACCAGCAAGTCGTACTTGATCCGCCGTTCCCAACGTTTCTCCGCTTCCGCTTCGTCCTTCGGATAATCCAGCAGGTCCGCGTCAGTCACGATTTCGTCATCCGTCGTGAAGTCGAAGTCCTGCTGCAGAAGTTCATTGACCAACGCCACACGCTCGTCCACCCGCTGTAAGAAACGATTGAATACGAGTTGGGAAAAACGCGTGTCATACCGGGCTAACAGATCGTCTAACTTGTCCTCATAACGTTTGAATTCGGTGATGTCCGATTGATAAAAATAGGACTTCATCGGGTCCAGACCCTCGATGAAGAGCTTGAACGCGCGGCGGGAAATTTCATCGTCCATCGGGTGACGCGACAAATGACGGGAACGCATCAGGCGGGTGACGATCCGAGTTACGTCACGATCGGTGGCCGTGGGTTCCGTAATCTCGGCCCAACAATATCGCCAAACGCTGACGCTCACGATCGCTCCCACGACCAGCAGCAGTCCCAAACTTGCCCATCGAACACGCGTTCTAAAGCGCCGAGAATCACTCATCTGTATTCCTTACTGGCTGAGCCACCAAAATCTGCAAGGATGCGTAAATTGCTGAAAACAAGCAAGTTGTAGCATGGTATCCCGCAGGGGATGAACGAACAAGTTTCACGACCAAGGAGCGCAGGTGACGCACCGTTAACAGCCATCCAACAAACTGCGCAGAGTGGCGGAATTGTATGCTCCGGCCCCAGATCCGCCAAGGCAAGTATTTTCCTCGTGGAAGCAGGCGCCCCCACGGGCGATCCGCCTTCCGACCCCTCGAGTCCCAGGTCGCACGAAAAAAACCGTCAACGGTTTGAAACCTCGCTGGCCTCAACCGTTTCGCGGAATCGATCCACCAAGGCGGCGGCCACAAGTCGATCGGCGCCCAAATGCCCCGCCAACAGCCAGTGTTGCCGCTGGCTCAGCCCGATCTTGCTTATCCACCATACGTCTCAGGCGTTCTACCAGTTCTCCTGCAAATAGCAGGTGAGGCTGTACGACTACCCACTTTAGTGGTGACTTCTCCACTAAAGGTGCTATTTTCTCAATTCTTGGTTGGGACATGCCAGAAATGCGGCCTGAGACTCCCCGACCACTGTCAACCGCAGACGCTGCTGCAGAAACTGGAAGAATTCGCCCTCGGCCTGCGTGTCACCACTGCCGCGTCCGACAAACAGGAAGAGTACGGTTCGCGGATCGACCCCGGCTCGTCGGACCACGTCGCGAAAACGATTCGCGGAGAGTTCCAGCAGCAGCCGATGGCAGCCCAAGGGGCTCGCCAGCAGCAACCGGACGCCACACCGGGCAGCGACCGTCGTCGCTGCGCGTGGGATGTCCCGCTTGGCGTGGCCCGCCGCGAACAGCAGCAGGGGAGCGACGACGACCTGATCCACGCCGCGGGCCACCAGACGATCCATGCCCGCATCGATATTGGGGGGCACTAGTTCCAGGAAGCAGCCCTGCACCTCGGTGGAGGGTAGCTCGCACGCAATCTGACTCACAATTGCGTGAAACTCGCTTTGCCCGCGATCGCTTCGCGTCCCGTGTCCCACAACCAGCAATCCAGTGCGACGATTCGTCAACTTCTTATTTTCTCGACTCACGTTTCATGGAGGCTATGGGCGAGCACTGCGCTGTCCTTCCTTTTATAGGCGGAAGCTGCTTTTTGGCGAGTGCACAAAGAGCGGCCGTCTGGCTGAGTCACGCCGGCGAGTAAATATGCGTGGCATCGCATAGTTGGTTCGAGAAGCCCGCTCCAGGTCCAGGTGGGTCTGCACAGGCCGATACAATCCGTGACGGCCGTCTGTGCGTGTGCGAGAAGCACATGACGCGCGAGAACCCATCAGGGATACGGCTTGCTCGACCCACCGCGCGAGTTTGTTGAATTATTTCGACCTACGGGAATTGCCATACCACAACGCAAATGCGTCAGCGCCAAGCCGCGTGATCCCCTCCAGTGGATGTTGTGCGTGTGGCTGTGTGCGGGGGCAGATCTCAGTCAGCAGGTTGCCCTCATGGTGAGCCCAGTAAGACACGAGTTCGCTCCGTCGATTTGGGCCTGCCAAACTGGTTTCGCGACCGGCGGCGCGCGTTGGGGCCGCGTTGCCGGTCACAGGCGCCGGCCGGACTGTCACATTCGTAAAGCGCGAGCCTTGCCGCCCTGCCAACGGGTCCAACTCCGGAAAAACCTGTGATTTCGCCAATCTGCACCCGATGTGAATTCGGAACCCTCGAGGACGGGAAACGAGCCACAAAAATGCGGCTTTACCGGCCACATGGACCGCGTGATTTCCAGTTTGAGTTATATTAAGGGCCTGTTTCAGGTTACCCCGGTGGAGGGTGCCTGCGGAGTGCCGTGCCCTGGACTCGAAACCCCAAATTCGCGAGATGCTTACCCGGTATCTGTTGACGTGTTCACTTACCTGACCCTGCTAAACGGCGCTCGCGCCGGTTCGAGTTTCCTGCTCAACCACGAAACGGAGAACCGAATCGGCCGCGGTCTTGACTGTCACATCGTGTTAAACGATGCGTTGAGTTCGCGAGTGCACGCGATCATTCAGCGGCGAGACGGCGCATGGTTCATTCGCGATGCGGGGAGCCGGAACGGAACGTTTGTCAACGGGCAGAAGGCGGATGAAGCCCAGTTGATCGACGGGTGCCACGTCAAGACGGGCATCACGGAGTTCTCGTTTCATCAGTCGGAAGCGCAACCATCCGATATTTCGTCGCAGGACCCCGCACTGACCCAGACCATTGTCCGCGACTCGCCGGTCGAAACGGATCGAGTTCCCGACAATCTGTTTGCGACGCTAGAGGATCCGGACAGCGCTCGGGACCTGCTGGTCTTGCACCAGTTGAGCGTCAAGCTGTTAGGCATTCAAGATCCGGACGAAGTGGTGCGTGCGTCGCTCGACCTGCTGCATCACCGCACAGGTGCTTCGGTGACCGGTTTTCTGTGGCTCAGCGACGAAGGCGAGCTGAAGCCGAAGCAGTTGATTCCGGACGACTCCACGGGCAAAGTGACGCTCAGCCACTCGCTGACCGAAGTTGTGTGCCGCAAGCGGCGCGCGGTGTGGATCGACAACCAGTCCGTGTCACACAATACGGGCACTTTAGATCATTTCGCCGATGCTATCTGTGTCCCGCTGGTCCACGATCGATCGACCCTCGGCGCGATCCATCTTTATCTGGAACACGGCCGGTTCGACCTCCGCGATTTCGAAATCTCCATTGCCTTGGCCAACATGCTGGTCGTGGCCTTAGCCCGAGCGCGTCAACAGGCGATTCTGGCGACGAACCATAGCCGCCTGGTGGCCAAGTCGGCTGATTTCGACGAGCTGATTGGCGAGAGCACGCCGATGCAGCGATTGAAGAGCAAGATTGCCAGAATTGCCCATGCCACCGGTTGCGTGTTGATTCGCGGCGAGAGCGGGTCGGGTAAAGAACTGGTGGCCCGAGCGATCCACAAAGCCAGCGCGCGGGTAGACCGTCCGATGCTGTCGGTCAATTGTGCCGCAATCCCTCGCGACTTGATGGAAAGTCAGCTATTTGGGCATAAGAGAGGGGCCTTTACCGGTGCCGATTCCGATCATCTCGGGTGGTTTCAGCAAGCTCATTCGGGGACCTTGTTTCTGGACGAGGTCGGTGAAATGACCCTCGAGGGACAGGCCAAGTTGTTACGG
Source organism: uncultured Planctomycetota bacterium (assembly GCA_963700575.1). Lineage (GTDB taxonomy): Bacteria > Planctomycetota > Planctomycetia > Pirellulales > Pirellulaceae > JAJRVM01. Next base: position 838,588 of record CAVOYC010000032.1, read on the forward strand.
ATCCTGGAGGGTCATCCTTTTCTGCCGGTGGGAGCCACCGAGGAGATCAGCGTTGACGTACGGGTGATCGCCGCCACAAACCGCGACCTGAGTGACGTTGTGCGGGAGAAAAGGTTCCGCGAGGATCTGTACTATCGACTGAGCGTCTTTGAACTGCTGGTCCCCTCACTGCGAGAACGGGAAAGCGATATTGAGCGTCTGATGCAGTTTTTCCTGGAGCATTTCAAGCTGCAACATGGACGGCCAAAACTGACGCTCTCCGAGGCTGCCCGCGCCAGGTTGATTTCGTATCGCTGGCCAGGCAACGTGCGGCAGTTGCGCAATGTCATCGACAGCGCCGTCGTGATGGCCGAAAGAGATGTCATCGAGTCTGCTGATCTGGGGCTGCGGGATGCCGGGACCGATACGCAGTTCGAGTCGCTACGCATTGATTTGTGGGAACGCAAGTTGATCAAGGAGGCCATTGCCCGCACGCAGAATAATGTCCCCGAGGCCGCCAAGCTGTTGGGCATCGGCCGCGCAACCCTCTATCGGAAGATTGAGGAATACGGCATCGAGCGGTGAGGGGGTGATGAGGTGAGAGGGTGGATGTTCATGGGGCTTGGGGACTCCGCTTCTCCCATTCGACGTTCGAAGCGGGACGTTCGATGTTTACTCTGGCGCCTGCGGGCAGCTACCCCGCAAGGAGACATGATAAGCAGACTCACTGACTCACTGTCACCTGGCTGATCGGTGTTTTTCCGCCGCCTGCCACACGCCCGGCAATTTACTTTCATTGCTAGACCGACGATCCATTCACGTATATATTGCCAGGTCCGCGCGTGGTTCCCCCCGCCGGGTTGCCCGGCGCCAACCGCGATCGGCTCTGGATTAGATCCTTGCTGGCATGCAGCCGCCGTTCCCGACATCCTGGCACCCGACATCCTGGCACCCGACATCCTGGCACCCGACGACACCACTTCCGATGAAGGAATTTTGCCGATGCGAAACGCAACCAGACTCGCGCTACTGTCACTGGGAATGATGATTCTTGGATCATCATCGTGGGCCCAGGAGTGGACGCGTTTTCGAGGTCCTAACGGAACGGGCGTGAGCCAAGCCAGTTCGATTCCCGTGCGGTGGACTCAGTCGGATTACCAGTGGAACATATCGTTGCCGGGCAAGGGGCACTCGTCACCGGTGGTGTGGGGCGGCAAGGTTTTTCTGGTCAGCGCCGAACCGGAGAACGCCGTGCGCCATGTGTTGTGTATTGACGCCAGCGACGGCAAGATTCTCTGGCAGCGCGACTACAACTCGACATTTCATCAGCTGCATCCTCGGAACACGTTTGCCTCGAGCACGCCTGCGGTGGATGAAGACCGCGTATATGTGGCCTGGTCCACTCCCGATCACGTAACACTCCTCGCGTTGGACCACGATGGTCACGAGCTCTGGACACAAGACCTGGGAACGTGGACCAGCCAACACGGTTTTGGCACGTCACCTATCTTGTATGAAGATCTGGTGATCTTGTTCAATTCGCAGCAAGTCGAGCAGCTTGATCCAGGCCAGAAGCCGGGCAAGAGCCAGATGATGGCCTTGGATCGAGAAACGGGCGAATTGCGTTGGAGCCAACCGTGCATCAGCACGCGCGTCAGTTACTCAACCCCCTGCCTCTATCAACCGCAACAGGGACCGACTGAATTGATCTGCTGCAGTACGGGTGATGGCATCTTCAGCCTGGATCCCAGGACCGGCAAGCCGAATTGGTCCATTCGAGTGTTCGAGATGCGGACGGTGGCGTCACCGATTGTGGTCGGAGACCTGGTGATGGCAAGTAACGGGGCGGGAGGCTTCTCCAACAACTACTTGGTGGCCGTGCGGGGGGGTGCCAAGCCGGAGGAAGTCTATCGCGTGCGAAAAGCGGCTTACGTGGCCACCCCTGTAGCTTGTGGCGATCTGGTATTTACCTTCTTCGATGCCGGGTTCGCCAAGTGCTTTGAAGCATCCACGGGCCGGGAAGTGTGGAACAAACGCTTGACTTCCGGCTTCTCTGGCTCGCCGGTATTGGTTCGCGACAAGCTCTATTGCATCGACGATAAGGGAGACGTGATCGTGCTGGCGGCAAGTCGTGAGTTTCAGGAGCTGGCCCGCAACCCGCTGGGCGAACCGAGTCGTGCGACGCCTGCCGTGTCGGGCGGCCGCATGTTCTTGCGGACCGAATCTCAGCTGTTCTGCGTGGGCGAGAACAAGACTTGAGCGACGGCTTTCGTTTGATGTTCGTTTTTGTGGTGGCCGTGATGGTCAAACACGTTTCTTGTGTTCGGCCTGTTGGTAGTCGCTGCCGGCCCGGACGGCGAAAACAGTCAGAACGCCGGCGATGGCCATGATGACGGTGGCCGTCCAGAGGGGCACCTGGGGCGATTGCGCAAACAGCCGAATGCCCAACACAGGTCCGATGATCCGTGCCAGCGAGGATACGCTCTGGCCCACGCCCAACACATGGCCTTGCTGGGTAGGACTGATACGGCGCGAAACGAGCGACTGCAGTGAGGGAGTGACGAACGCCAGCCCGATCACAAATGTGGCCATGGCCAGACAGAGCCAGCCGAAATTCTCCTGCCGCACCGCGATGCTTAACAACATCAGACTCACCGCCGATACCAGCGTACCACTGACGGCCATGGTGCCCTCTGACGCTCTTCCCGCCAGACGTCGGACAAAAAACCCCTGTGCCACTGTCATGACCAGGCCGAGGTAAGCGAAAGTACCCAGGACGATCACGTGCTGGATTTCGGTCACGCTCTCGTAGCCCAGTCCTCGAGCCCACTCAATCGCTCGATGCATGGTGTTCTGGCTCGCCGTTCCGGCAATGGCACTGTCGAACAGCGCTTTGATCACGAGGGCCAAGGTTGATTCAAATGCGGCCAGCGAGCAGATCACGATGAAAGATGTGAGCAATAGCGTGCTGATCGAGGGGATGCGCAAGGCGATCTGAAGTCCTTCCCAGTCAAGTAGGCTGCGTTGGGCTCGTTGGCTCTCCCTGGTCTTCGATTCGGGCAACAACCAGAGCGCCAACAGGAATGCACTGCCGGACAACCCAGCCGCGAAGTAGCCGGGCCAGGGACTCACCCCCCCCGAGGATCCGAACAGCAGGGAGATCGCGCCAATCACGGGACCGATGGTGAAACCGAGTGCGAACGCGGCGCCGATCAGGGCCATACCCTTCGTCCGATTTTGTGCCGACGTGGTGTCCGCGATATAAGCCTGAGCGGTAGAGATCGTGGCACCGGCAATGCCGGCACCAATGCGCGCCACAAAGAGCCAGGTGAGACTCTGCCAGACGGTTGCCAGACCAAAGAGTGTGTAGAAAGTCGTCGAACCCGCCAGGCCGACCAACAGGATCGGACGACGTCCAAATAGATCCGACAGCCGTCCCCAGACCGGCAGGAAAAAAAACTGCAGGGCCGAAAAGCTGGCCATTAACAGACCGACCACCCAGCCTACCTGGGCATCCGACAACCCGTGCTGGGTCGCAAACTGCTCGCCGTAGATCGGCAGCAGCGGCAGGACGATACCGAATCCCAGGAGATCAATAAACACGGTCAGGAAAATGACCATCAGTGAGCCGCGGTGCGGCGGCGCGTCGGTCGCGGGAGGTTTCAAGGTAGTCTGGTCCTAGGCTGCAGGAAACAAATATCGGAGGTACGGCATCACAACACTCTGGTCTGCACCGCAGGATATCTGACATTGGCCTGGGAAGGAAGAAGTGCCAGCGGGCCGGTCATCGCAGGGGTTCCCACCCGTTTGCCGCTGGGGAGGGAGATCGTATGATGCAGTCATGCACAGAACTTCCTTCGAGCAACGTCGTCGATTTGAGCGGTTGGAGCCGGATTTGCTGGCCGCGCATCAACTAGCACGCCTGAATCGACTGCTGGAGACGATTCTTCCTCGGAATCGCTTCTATGCCGAGAAACTGGCGGGCATTTCGCTGCCGCTCGAGTCGTTAGATCAACTCGATTCGCTGCCTTTCACGTTCAAGGACGAGTTGCAGCAGACATCTGTCGGGGATCACGATTACGCGGCTAACATCACGTATCCGATGGAACGCTATGTGCACTTCCACCGTACGTCGGGCACGCGTGGTCGTCCGCTCGTGGTGCTTGACACGCTGGAGGATTGGGCGTGGTGGATCGACACCTGGCAATTCGTGCTCGACGAGGCCGAGCTGGGGGTGGTAGATCGGGCCTTGATGGCCTTCTCGTTCGGGCCATTTATTGGTTTCTGGAGCGCCTACGATGCTGTGGTGGCGCGGGGTGCGATGGTGATTCCCACAGGGGGGCTCAACACAGTTGCGCGACTCGAATTGGCTCGCAGCTGCAAGGCGACGGCCATGTTCTGTACGCCGAGTTATGCCTTGCACGTGGCAGAGGTGGCGGCACAGAACCAGATCGACGTCGCCTCGTTGGACGTCCGGTGCATTGTCGTGGCGGGGGAGCCAGGAGGGTCGGTGCCGGCGATTCGCCGGCGAATCGAGGACGCCTGGAATGCGCGTTTGATCGATCACAGTGGCGCATCCGAGGTGGGGCCCTGGGGATACGCTGCCAAAGACGGGCGCGGTTTGCACGTGGTCGAGAGTGAGTTTGTCGCGGAATTTCTCTCGGTCAACACGGGGCAGGCGGCGGCCGACGGAGAGCTGTCGGAGCTGGTGCTGACCACACTAGGACGCTATGGAAGCCCGGTCATCCGCTATCGCACGGGCGATCTCGTGCGACCGGTGTGGGATGCCCAAGGGGAAAATCGATTCGTCTTGCTCGAAGGTGGCGTGCTGGGCCGCACGGATGACATGATGATCATTCGTGGCATGAACATCTACCCGGGCTCCGTGGAACAGATCATCCATGCGTTTCCGGAAATTGTGGAATATCGCCTGATCGCGCACCGAAACGGCGAAATGGATGCGCTGACGATTGAGATCGAAGATCGTCTGGAGTCACCGCAGCGCGTGGCCAACGAGCTCCGCTTGCGACTTGGACTGCGCGTGTCGGTCAAGATGGTCCCGTTGGGGACCTTGCCTCGCTTTGAAGGCAAGGGAAAGCGGTTTGTCGATCGGCGGCAGACTGGGCCCGGGCGGCAAGATGGTGAGCCGGGGGACGAATAGAACCCCGTCGCTTGACTTTTCGCCGACGCAAACACGGGTAACGACTATACTCAGCGAAACCGGACGAAGGAGGATCGTAGCCAGGGTGAGCTGCGTCTTGACCAGGGTTGGCCTGATTGCGTTGGCGGCGGGAACTTGACTTCAAGTCATCCGGTTACTGGCGCCATTTCGACCCATGGCGCAGCCCGGCCATGGCGACAGGAGGGATTGGCACCCCCCCCACCTTTGGGATTTTCTTGTGGCGGCCGGAAACTGAACTGGCCTAGCCAAGGTAACACTGGTTATCGGCGACGCTGGGCAGTCGACAAAAAGCGGTGCGGCGCGAGGCAGAGCGTCGCGCTTTTCGTGTGATGCCGAAGCGGGATGTGAAACCGTTTTCGGCGGAGCTGTTTACGACACGTACGTGGGAAAGGATGGAAGGATGAGACGAGCATTTGTAGCTCCCTGTGTTTTATTACTGTTGGCGGTCCAAGGTGTCGCGGTGGCGCAGGCTGCCGAGGCGCTTGATTTGCGCCGTGGCGTACCAGATGACGTGTATCTTGTTGTTCAAGGGAAACATAATCCGGAACGGGATTACCAGAAGCAGTACTACGAGGAAGTCTGGAAAACAGTCCAGGAGACCCAGGTCCTTGACCGGGCACTGAAGATCATTACATCGCGGTTGGAGGAAGAGCAGCTGGATCAGGCCTCGGGCGTGATCGACGAGTTGCGCGAGGCGACCAGGCCGATCAACTTTGAGGCATTATTGAACAGCCAAGAGCTGATCTACGCCCAGCAGATGGTCATGGCCCCCATGCCCACCTCCCAGCATCTGATGCTGGTTCGTTTGACTCCCGAAGACGCAGCCTCGACGGCCCAGGGGGTCAAGAATCTGTTTGAGATAGCCAAGAAGTACACCAACGGCGAGTTGGATGTGGCCACTTCGCAGGTGGGCGACGCTGCGCTCATCACGCTCGTGCTCCCTCCTCAATCACCCATGCAGCCAACCATCGCCACGCTGGGCGACGTGTTTGCATTCAGCAGTTCCAAAGAACTGCTGGAAAAAAGCCTTGGCATGTTGACCGGCACGCCGGGCCAGTCGAAGTTCGATGATCCTCGGCTCGTTGCCGCGCTGAAGAAACTGCCTGAAGCGGAAGACAGTCTGGTCTTCTATGACGGGCGCACGCAATTCAAGACCATGCGAGAACTGGGGACATTCATTTCCCAGATGGGAGGGGGCGATCCCAATGTCGAGCGCGTGGTCAAGTTTATTGACATGGCGATGGATGAATTGTCGGTGTTCGACTACGAGGTAACCGTCGAGTATACGGAGGGGAATCTCAATCGCAGTGCCAGCTTTGGCAAGCTGTTGCCCAATACCGAAGACTCCACTTTGCGGAAGATGATCTCCGGTGGCCAGGAGTTTGAGAAGTGGCAGTCGTGGGTCCCAGCCGGTGCACTTTCCTATTCGCTGGGAACCGGCGTGAATTTGCACCCGCTTTACGAGCGCGTGATGACCGTGTTGAAGGAGGATGTGCCGGAAGCCGCCGAGGGGCTCGAACAGTTCGAGCAGATACAGCAGCAGCTGGATCTGTTTCTCGACCGTGACATTCTGCAATCCTTCAGTGGTGAGCACGCGTCGGTCAGCATGACGGGAGCCATGGGCCGTCCCGAATCGGTCACCGCACTCCGCTGCCAGAATCCGGATCGGATCAAGGAACTGATTCATCGCGGAATGGAGGCATTGCAGCAGGTGAAGCCGATACAGGCTCAGCAAGTGAAGCTGGTGGAATCGCAGGACCTGGAAGGTTTTGAGGAGCTCTCGGCCCTCACCCTGATGGCCTTCGGTGTCCGTCCTGTAATCGGATTTCAAGAGGGCTGGATGTACATCGGGACAAGTGCCGCCGCCGTGAAGAAAGTGTTCGAGACGCAAGCGGGCGAGGGGGAGACGATCGAAGAGACCGACGCCTTCAAACGTCTGGACGTCGTGATTGAGGGACCCGTGCTGTCGATCAAGTACGCCAACACCGCGGAAAACACGCGCAACCTGGCTAAGATGCTGAAGCAGGCAGGTACCATGGCCCCGATGTTCCTGGCCATGGCCGGTGCCAATTCGGAAGACGAGTCACTCAAGCCGGTCCAGGAAGCTCTGGCGCTGTTGCCCGACGTGGCTGACATCGTGGCCAAGTTCGATTTTCTGGAAGCCAATATCACGGTCGTCCAGGGCGGGGATGAAGCGGATAGCTACACCAAACGGAGTGTGACGGTGGTGCGCACCCGATGCGGAAAGCGCCGACAACTGACCACCGATCGTTTTGATTGTGGTTGTTGATGATTACCAGGAAGCCCCGCGCTGGCCAGTGCCACCGGGGCTTTCTGCATGGAATGTGAGCGGCTTGAGGCGGCAGATTCACGATGTGTCTGCGCAGGTGGTCTGGATCTCCTGTGGTCTGGGGTACCATGCAAGCTCATATCACGACTTTCATTGCCTGGTTCTGGATGACAGAATGGAGGACATGTGGCAGAGGAGCATCGAACAGAATGATATCCTTGGTGAGGTAGGTCTTGTCGTCTCGCCGACAGGTCCCCGCTCGTCGGAGAGAACCTGCAGCGTCGAATAGGCGGGAGTCGCGAGGCTTGCGAGGGCCAATTCAAGGCTCACCGAGCACCACACGGGGGCGAGATACGCCATGAACCAAGATGAAGTTGTGGAAGCTCAGGTGATCGCGGACCCCAACCTGGACGGGCGCCCCGTCCGCTGGCGGGAGTTGTTGGCCGTTTTGTTCGTGGTGGCGCTGGCGGATGTGACCGTCTATCGCGGTCACGGTTGGGCGGGATACGCATGCTTGTTTGTCGGCATGCCACTCCTGTTATTGTGGGTGCGCCGCAGTCTGATTCGCAGTCCGGTGCGCGGGCCCTTCGGCGTCATGTCAGGAGCCTGCTGATTGTGGGTTGTCTGATCACGTTGCTGTCTGCCAGGATGGTGTGGTGTGGAGCGGAATTGCATATCGCGTTGGGGTTGCCACTACTTCTTGCCTTCGCGCTGGCGTTGTCCGGAACGGTGCCTTACGTCATGGAGATCGTTGTATTTCCGGCCCGCATGATGCTCGGTGGTCTCTTGGGACTAGCCACTTACACGCGAGTGCGCGGGGGCCCGAGTGGCGTTGGGGGCGCGTCGGTTGGCTGAGCGTCGCGTTGCCACTGGTGACGCTGGTAGCGTTCAGTGTCCTTTTCATCTTGGCGAATCCCGATCTGTTGGACACCTTTGGGCAACAGGTCGAACAGATCCTGACAGCGTTTCGAAAATGGTTGATCGATTTCGCACCCATCCATCCGAGGTAGCCTTCTGGATGGCGATGGCGTGGATCGCGATTGGCATGCTGCGTCCACTGTTGAGTCGAACGTTGTTTGCGGAATGGGCGACGCTGGAGCGCGAGGGAAAATTGAGCAGCCTGGCACCCTCCCCCTCACCGTTCTACGCTGCCTGCCGCAATACGCTGGCCACGGTGATAGTGTTGTTTGCCCTCTACCTGATTTTCGAGTTCACGACGCTCTGGTTTCGCGACTTTCCGCCTGGTTTCTACTACTCCGGCTACGCTCATCAGGGCGCAGCCTGGCTGACCGTTGCCCTGGCTCTTGCCACGGCAGTCTTGTCGCTGGCGTTTCGAGCTTCCATCTTGCACGACCCGCGACTCCCCGCGCTACGACGACTGGCCTGGCTCTGGTCGCTGGAGAATGTATTGCTGGCGGTCGCCGTCTATCACCGTCTATACATCTACATCGGATTCAACGGCATGACGCGGATGCGAGTCGTCGGGATCCTCGGTATCACGGCGGTCCTGGTCGGTTTCTTCCTCGTACTCTGGAAAATCGCTCGCAATCGAGGGTTCCTGTGGCTGCTGCGCCGTCACCTCTGGACCGTCGCTTTGGCGGTCTATCTCTACGGCGTGATGCCGGTCGACGGGCTTGTGCACGGCTACAATGTACGGCGTATTCTGACGGGTGATTCGGCCCCGTCGGTGCAGATCAGCGTGCATCCTATGAGCTCGGAAGGCGTGCTGCGGCTGGTGCCATTGCTTGCCTGTGACGATGCGGTCGTACGCGAGGGAATCCGTGCTTATTTGGCGGAGCGTCACGAACAGTTTCAGTCGCAAGCCGCCACGCGCGAAGCGGAAGGCTGGACCTCGTTCCAGTGGGCCGATCAGCTGCTGCAAGCGCGGCTCAACGGCATCGAGGACCAATTAGCACCTTATCGCGATCGCCGAAGACGAGAGGGTGTGCTCAACGATTTTCACCGTTACGCATATCAGTGGTTTTGAGTCCTGCCGTGTGAGGACTTCCTTCCCCTGAGATCGCGTGTCGCGTGCCGCTTTTCAGCCTGGATGATTCACAGAACTTGGAGGGTGGGTCGAGCAAGCCGGCCGGCCGTGCTGTTGGTTTGTTCTCGCTCGCTTGTTTTCCGCCCCCCACAGACACCGGCTGTCGCGGCAAAGCTGATCGGCTTGTGAAGGCCCTCCAACACCCTGCGCGAGTTTGACACACCCTGCGTGAATCATCCGGTTTAGCGGCCTGGCCCGGACGGAGGCATGAACGAGGCCGGCGGCTTCTTCGGGCTCTCGGGTTTCTCTTCCAGTCCGTCGTCCTGTAATTGTCGGAACGAATCGACGCCAAATCCTTCTTCCTTGGCAGAGGCCTTTTCTTTGATCAATTCGCTCCGACCGAGATGGACCTTCTTGTATTCGTCCTCGGCGATGATGTAGTACCAGTCCGCGAAACGAGCATTAAGTTCGGCAATCTTTTTGTTGGCCTTCTTCAGTTTCTCGTCGCGTTCATCCTGCTTGCGCTGGTTCTCCTTGCGAACACGCTCGCGTTCCAATTCCAGGTCCGACTTCTCGCCCACCGACTCCTCCGTCTTGGCTGCCGCGTCAGCGTCACTCTTGGCTTCTTCCTTGGCTTCTTCCTTGGCGGCTTCGCCGGTGTCATCCCCGCCCGGTAGCGGTTCGAGTTCAAGGGGTGGGAACTTGGCTTTGTTCAATCGAGTCGTGACGAACAGATACCGGTTCAACTCGCCCTCTTCGGAACTCTGGGTCACGGAGTCGATTTCGCCGAAGCGAAGCACATACTCGATCCCGTCTTTCATGCCGACCATTACTTCTCCGTTGGCAGCGCGAATTTCCGGTTCACCGTCGCCAATCTTCACCGGGTAGAACCCCCGATTCATCAACGACAGCAGACTCTCCTCATCCTTCATGATCTCCGCACCGGCCTTGAGGTCAGCTCCCAATCCGGCAGGTTTGCGCATGACACCCACGATCTTCATGTCCGCGAGGCTCGACTTCAAATCGTTCAGTTTCTCCGTGTTGAGTTCTTCTGTATCAAGCAGTTGGGTGACCTGTCGCGCACCGTTCTTGAACTGCGCCAACTCATCCAGTACCCACTTGTTCTGATCGGTGTCCCAAGTCAGATCGGCTTCAAATCGTTCCTCCAGCTTGCCGCGAGGGCCCGCTGAGCGACGGCGTCTTGATGATCGAGTAATCCTTGAGCGCGACATGTTCCACATCAAAGGAACTTAACTTCAACAGGTCGCGTTCGATCCACTTCTCAAACTCCGTCGGAAACTTGGCCGGATCGATTTTGACGACATAGATCGGGTTCTGGCCCGGCTTGCGCACGAAGTGCTGATCTTCGGTACCTTTCACACGTTTGCCAATGATTACTTTCGCCAGGTCTTTGCCCTTGGCGTCGCTGACGCTCACGAGCAAGCCGACCCCCTCCTGACTGGCCTCCGTCTTCTGTTTATCCGGTTCGATCACGCCAAACGTCTCGTGATCGCTGGCGTTCTCGGAAACGATTCCCAAGACCTGCAGATCGATCAAGCTGGTGGCGGCATCCCGCATCTGCGCTTCCGCGTCGGCGGGGTAATTCGAGCTGGAGGGGATCGACCAGAGCCCCGTCTGGGAATCCCGAGCGACTTCGAATTCGGTCCATTCTCCGACGTCTTCTTTAATGGTGACAATCTGGAGTTCCGCCGCCTGTTCGGGATCGGAAAATCCCTCGAACAACGGCTTGCCCAACAGGTCAGGCGGCTGAAAACTCTCTTGTTTCGGGTAGGTGAAGACGGCAACCAGGGCTACGACCAGCGCCACGCCCAAATAAATGACTGTCTTGATCGCCTCGCTCATATCTACTCTCCTCGACAAACTCGAGAATCTGGCTAAATCGATGCAATGTTTCGCGATACAAACACCCGGATCACTCTGCCCGGGACCCGTTCCGAGGGCGGGAAAAGCCTGATCCAGCATTACCGCAAACGGGATTTTTCAATACCTTCACGTTCGCGCAAGCGCCGCCGGACGAAGACCACGAGTCCGACCAGGAAGGGTGGAATCCAGGGGATCGCCACCGCCCAGAACTTGTACATAAACTGCGTTTTCTGGATTTCCAGGTCGACATCGCGCTGGATGCTCTTGATCTCTCGTTCGCGTTCCCGCTCGAGACGCTGTTTCTTGATGGCCAGCCGACGACGGAGGACTTCTTGCTGTTCACTCAGCCGCTGTATCTTCTCCCGCAATTCGGCTTCGTTAATCTCTTCGCCCTCACTCTGCTTCTTTTGCAGATCATTCACGATCGACTGGAACTTATCCAGCGTCTTCTCGTTTTCGTCCTCGGCTTCTTCCACCGCCTTCTCGTATTTGACTTGGAATTCGACGCGCTTTCCAAACTCGCGATCACGAGCTTCCTCGACACGTGACTCGACAACCTGCAACGTGGCGTAAAGCGGCTTGCGTTTCCGAATATCGATGTACTCGGTGTCGTTCGCGAGAACGTCAATTACGTTCAACAGGAAGGTGACGTTTTCGAACTCCCATTTGATATCTTCTTGTTCATCGGGCCGAGCGCGGATTCGGAGAAACGCCGGGATCATCAAATCGATGTCAGAAACATAGACGACCTTCATCGCTTGGCCGCTGCCCTCCTCCGTCTTCTTGGCATCCTCTTTTTTCTGGCCGTCCTCGTTGTCTTTTGCAGCGTTGTTGTCTTCTGCAGCCTCGTCGCTCCCTTCCCCTTCGATCAAGGCGGCAATGGTCAGGTTGCCGCGGAGTCGCCGCAACGACTGGAGCATGGCGGAATCAGCCTGGTTTTGCATGAATTGTTCGTAGCCAATGGTGCCCGACAGCTCGCTTCGCGTCGACACCAGTTTCGTGAACTTCAAATCACTCTTCGGGCTCGGTTCAATCGCACCGGGGAAGGGGAAAAAGAGCTCGTTGAGTCCCGACGAGATCGCATTGTCGGGATTCATCAAGCCGGTCGATTCGCCCGGTTCCTCCCGGATAAAGATCCATTGATCCGGAATCCCGCTGACCTGCAGCTTGGGATAGGGATTGTAACGCTGCCAGACGAGATCGGGCTGGTAGAGCCCGTCCCGACCCATCGCGCCGGGCGAATCGATGCCGAGCAGTTCCCACAACTTGCGGATGTCGGCTTTCGGCATCGGGCGGGATTGCATGCCCATCATGCCGCCGGGTGGTTGTTTCGGCTGTCCCGTTCCTGGCACGCCGGCCATGAAAGCCGGCAAGGGATCCTCGAAGATCGCCGTCGGAATGCCGCGGCGGATCGCGTCGAGCAGATACTCCATCCCTTCGGGCAACAGTGACGACGGCTGGACCACCAGCAACAGGTCAAAACGTCCGTCTTCCACGGGCTGGGTCAAATCGACCTCTTCCACGTCATATTGTTTTTCGAGTTCTTCGATGATGGCCTGACGAGGCAGTTGCCGGGGCTGGCCGCCGGCAAACGTGAACCCGCCGAACAAGTTGGCATCGGTCCGCACGACGCCGATCGTCTTCCGTTCGGTTTGGGCCACCGTGTTGATCGACCGAATCAGTTCGTATTCGACCGGAATACCGTAGTCAAAAAAGGGCACGACGACTTTCTGCAGACCGCTGCGGAAAGCGGCACCCAAAATCATTTCTTCGTCGGCGATCGTGCCGCGGGTTCGGATCCGGATTTGTTCGGGCTGAATCCCGAACTGCTCTTCAGCCAGTGCCGCTGCTTCGCTGAACGGTTCCAGATTGTCGTGAATGTTGACCCGGATCTTGTCACCTGCCATGGCTTCAAATTCTTTGAGCATCGAAAGCAAGTTGAGTCGGGTTTTCACATACTGCTCCGGAATATTGCTGCTGATATAGGCATCCACATGGATCGGCTGTTCCGGCTCGAGTTCCCGCACCAAACGCTCGGTATCTGGCGACAACGAACTGATTTTACCGCGCGTCATGTCGACGCGGATCCGGTCGTGGCCGGAGAAGAAGGCCGCGACTGCCAGCGCGATCACGATCAACGCAATCGATCGCAGCAGGTAATGGCCCAGCAGCGAATGTCCGTCACGTCCACCATACCAGTGACGGGCTCCAATCAGAATCATGCTCATGTATAGTCCCACGATCATGATCATCAGGAAGTAGATCATCGACGACAGACTGATCACGCCACGACCGAACGGATCGAACTGGGAAGCGATGCTCCAATCCGAAACCAGGCGCGACAGGTTGACATTTGAAAGAAACGGCAGATTCACCTGGCTCGGCAAGACGTCCGCCATCTTCATGAAGACCAACGGCATGTTGAAGATCAGCCCCAGAATGAAACCAATCGTCAGGTTGCGCGTGAGAAACGATGCCACCATGCCGACCGAAATCATCGCCAGGCCCGTCAGCCAGTATCCGAAATAGGTGGTCAGGAACAACCCCATATCGACTTCGCCCATGGCGAGCGAGAGGAGCACCGTGAAATTAGAGATCTGCGAAAACAGAAGGGAGGTGGTGAAGATGGCCGCAGCTGCCAGGTACTTGCCGATCACGATATCAAAATCGCCGGCGGGCAAGGTCAGCAATAACTCGTCGGTGCCCTGCCGTCGCTCTTCCGACCAGATGCTCATCGTAATGGCCGGGATGAACACCAGCATGATTCCCGGCAGGTACAAGTTCAGCTGGTCGAGGTTGGCCAGGTTCGCGGTGAAAAACTCGTGCGGCCAAAAAGCGGCGAACGAAGAGAGCAAGACGAACAAACAGAGAAACACGTAGCCGGTCGGGTTGCTGAAGTACCCGACGAAGTTCCGTTTCAGCACGGCAAACGCCGCCTGTTTGAACAGAAACAGCGGGACCAGTGCCGCCAGGAGAACTCCGATCACCACAAGATCAATCAGCAAGAGATAGAGCAATTCTCTGAGAAGGATGGTCATAGCTTATACCTGATCCTAGTATTTCCTGCCTGTGGGTTGGGCTTGGTCAATTCCAGGCCTGCACCGCCATCGATCGGGAACCAGCACACCGCGTCTTTCCGAATCGTTGCCTGCCTGGGTGAAAACCGTCAGTTTCTCTCTCTCCAGCCATCGGCCTGACTAACCGACTGGCTGTATCGTTCGTCCCGTCAAACGAGCGAAAGCAGCGTCCAGTCCCTCGTTGTTCGGGTCCAAATCGGCCACGGCTCCGTCGTACTTGATCCGCCCCTCATCGATCAGAATCACGCGACTTGCCATGGCGAGCACTTCCTGCAAAATGTGGGTCGAAAGCAAGACCGTTTTTCGCATCTCGCGCAGCCGTTCCATGGTGCGCCGTACTTCGCGGATCTGGTTAGGATCGAGTCCTGCGGTCGGCTCGTCGAGTATCAGGACGTCCGGTTCATGCAATAGCGATTGAGACATGCCGACACGCTGACGATAACCCTTGGATAACTTGCTGATCGGCTTGTGGATTACGCTTCCCAGCGCACAGAGATCGATCACCGCATCAATCCGCTCCAGTTTCTGAGCGCGAGTCATGCCCCGCGCTTCGGCAAAGAACTCGAGCAAGCTGAAGGGAGTCATGTCGGGGTAGAGCGGCCCGTTTTCCGGCAGGTATCCCAAACGGGAAGAACCGGCCAACCGGTCGTCCTGCATGTCGTGGCCGGCAATCCGGGCGTGACCGGCAGACGGAGACAGATAGCCCGTCAACAGCTTCATGGTCGTGCTTTTGCCGGCCCCATTGGGACCCAGGAACGCGACTACTTCACCCTCGGTGACTTGGAAAGAAACGTCCTGAATGGCTGCGAATGGGCCGTAGAACTTTGACAGGCCATCCGCTTCGATCATGGGGAGTCGTGTCTTTTCTTGGCTCATCCTGCAATCTCGCTGACGTTTTGTGGAATTACTGTACGCCTGAACAATAGCCCCTGAACACTGGTCGCTGCGCCGTTCTTTCTGTACGTCGATCCCGGAACACATTCCCGTCCGACGGGTTGGTACCCTGTTTCCGAGCACTCCCGTGGACGACCTACCAAGCGGGGTCAGCCGCCACGTCCGTGCCTGGGAGAGATTCTTCCAGCAGAGTTTCCAGTTTCATCCACCGGAGCCTCGTGAACCGGAATCGCTGTACGCGAAAGCAGCTGCCGCGAGCCGCTCAAGTATGAATATACGGTGGGTTTCCGCCCCCGGTTCGCTTGCGGCGCACCGAGAACAGCTAATTTAGGCTGCCTGGCGCCTGGTTTCAACCGTGCATGCCCGGCTTCTTTTTCGTCGCGGGCGTCAATTCCTTCTCCGCGTCTCTGCTCGCGGCGACAAAAACGGGCCACGGCGGTCGAGGGAGCGCCTAGGGCAAGGGTACCCCCGCCCGCACAGGGAGGTGTCGTTGCCAGTGCTCGTTGTCGGTCTGCAGAAAGTCGGTTCGCAGGTGAACACCTCGCGATTCTTCACGCGCCAGGGCCGCGCGCACAATCAAACGGGCCACGGTCAGCATGTTTTGCAGCTCCCAGCCCTGGGGATCGCAGAATTGGCGCACCAGCACGTAACGGCACCAGCGGTCAATCATATCGGCCGCATGGATCATTCGTTCCGCACAGCGTCGGACCCCCACGTCGCGCCACATCAGGCTTGTCAAGGAGTTGCGGATATCCGCCAGATCGAGTGGTTTGGAGGGTTCCGCGACGGGTGCGTTTTCGATCGGAAACGCCCGGTAGCTGTCCTCGGCTCTGATCGCGGCGACCGAGGCCTCACGGCCGGCGTGACTGCCAAAAACCAACGCTTCGAGCAAGCTGTTGGAGGCCAGTCGATTGGCACCGTGCAGCCCGCTCGATGTTGCCTCGCCGGCGGCCCAGAGTCCGCGTAAAGTCGTCTGCCCGTTCCGGTCGACCGTCACCCCACCGATCATGTAGTGCGCCCCGGGCCGCACCGGAATCCGGTCTGTCGTAATGTCGATGCCAAACTCCTGGCACTTGGCGGCGATCCCCGGAAATCGGTTCTTTACGAAAACCGGATCGAGGTGCGTCATGTCCAGATAGACGCAGGGATGCGAGGTCTTTTCCATTTGGTTGACGATGGCCTGCGAAACGACGTCGCGGGGGGCCAGTTCGCCGCGCGGATCATAATCGGGCATAAAGCGATACCCGGCGCGGTCGACAAGACATGCTCCTTCGCCTCGAAGGGCTTCCGTGATCAGACTGCGGCTGCTGCCGGCAATGTACAGCACGGTGGGATGAAATTGAATGAACTCCATGTCGCGCAGTTCGGCGCCAGCCCGATAGGCCAGCGCATGCCCGTCCCCGGTCGCGACCAGCGGGTTGGTCGATTCGCGGTAAATCTGCCCGGCACCACCCGTGCAAAGAATGGTCTGTTTGGCCCACATCAGGGTCAAACCATGCTGTTTGTCGGCCACGAGCGGCACCGCGACAGGCACCATCGCAAGTCAGCAAGTCGAGCGTGAAAGTGTGCTGGCGCAGCTGTACATTTCGGAGCCGCGTGGTCCAGTTGATCGTGGCACGCATGATTTCACGTCCCGTCGCGTCTCCCATGGCGTGAGCGATACGGCTGTGACTGTGCCCCCCCTCGCGCCCCAGATCCAGCGCGTCGGCTTGCCGGTCAAATTTGGTCCCCCAACGAATCAACTCGCCAATGCGCTCAGGCGCCTCCTGCACGACCATCGACACCACGTCGGGATCACATAAGTCGCCGCCTGCTGCGAGCGTGTCGCTCACGTGCGCGTCGAAGCAGTCTTCGGGATCGAGTACCCCGGCGATACCCCCTTGCGCATAATTGCTGGCCGACTCATCCACCCGATCTTTTGTCAACACGAGAACGGACAGACTCGGATCCACCGCGCAGGCCGCCGCAACCCTGCCAGCCCAGCGCCGATGATCAAGACATCGGTGAAGAAATGAGGGATCTGTTTCGGGGAAAACGGCACGAGATAACGGTGCAATGCATCACTCATTGTGTCAGTCCGCCAAACGCCTAGATCTGCAAAACCATGTGTGCCGGGCACCGCGCACGACCGGCGGCACGAGACCCCGCCGCGCTGCTTCAACGCCCCGGAGGTTGGCCGCGTGCCGCACCCTTCTTGTAGGCATTGAATTTTTCCAGAAACGCGGGGGGTGGCGGAATACGGTTGCCGCTGTCTCGCAGTCCACCGGGCCGATCGTCCTGGGCGCTGGAGCGGAGGCGGCCCGGACCATCGGCGCGAAGCCCCAGACTGCGCAGCGCGTCGTCCAGTTCGGATTGAGCATCGCCGGCGTGTTCGCGGGCGTCACGTTTCATCGCCTCCCAACGGGCGACAAACTTCTGCAGCTCCTCTTTCGTCCAACCGAGTGACTTCAGCAGTTCGGGATCGGGTTCCTCTTGCTGGTCTTTCAATCGCTTCAGGACCAGGTCGGTGGCATTGCGTGAGTAGTCCAGATTCGCCTCGTCTCCTTCGGGAGGGCCTAGTTCCTGGTCACTCGGCGCGACCCGCGCTTCACCCGGTATGCCGCCACCTTGCGGAGGCCCGCTGCTGCGCCCGCCAGAGGCGCTCTTGCTGGGATCCAGCTGGTCGGGAGACGGCGGTCTGTCGCTGTTCGTCTCCGTCGGTGACTCGGTCGATGGCGGTGCAGCGCCATCTCGAGTCTGTTGCTGACCTTCGGGCAGCGCCTGGCTCTGACCGCCCGCACCCGGCTTCCGACCGCTTTGGCCCGTCACGTCGGATGACGGCTGTTTGTCGCCCGCCCGGTCGGAGGTTTCGTCTTGTCCCGATTCTGGCGAGCCCGTATTCCCCTGATCGGAGGACATGTTGCTGCCTGGGCTATCGCGGCCCGGCTGATCTGCTGGCTGGCCGCCGCCTTTCTGACCACCTCCACTCTGTGCGCCGCCTTGGTCACCTTGACTGTCCGACTGACTCTTGCTCTGGCTGACACCTTGAGCGGACTCGTCATCGCTTGACTCGCGGTTACCCTCCTGAGTGGTCTTGTCGCGATCGCGGTTCGCCTTCTGTGATCCGGGTGAGCCGGCGGAATCATCGGCACCGCGGCCACTTCCCGCGTCTCCTTCGTCACCCAACCCGGATTGCTTCTGCGACGTGCCCGCGTCCGGGTTGTCCGTCGTTTCTGATCCCTCCGCTGCCTGGGGCGTTTCCGGAACTTCCTGTTTTTCGCCCGCGCCTTGATCAAGATCGTTGTTGTCCCCTTGTCCCGCGTTGTTCAGGCCTTTGTTGCCGGGCTGATCGGACGGATTGGCCGAGGACGTTGTCTCCTGGCCGGCAGCCGGATCAGATGGACCGTCGGGACTCTTGGCAGCGTCATTCGACGGGGAATCGCGTCCCTCGCTGCCTTCTTGCGCCGTGCTCTCGCCTCCGGTGGAGTCATCCTGGCGAGGCTGGTCGCCGGTAGCGCCGCTGCGGTCCTGCTGCGTCGTATCCTGGTTGGCACGACTGCCATCGGCCCGATCGGAAAGCTGATTCTGGCCAGCCGGCTGTGCCCCACGGCCATCCTTTTCGAAATGCCGCAAAGCGCGCTCGATGACTTCCCCGTCGTGTAGGGGCTCTTCACGCACCCGTTGCCCGCCCACGGCGTCCTGGTCTCCCTCGCTGCCATCTTGTGCGGATTGCGAGTCGGTTGCGGCGTTGTTCGCACCGTTGCCGCGACTTTCGGACGTCTGTGAAGGCTGGCCCGGATTGGCTCCGGACTCCTCGCCGCCGGACCCGGACGATTGCTGCGATCCGGTTTCCCCGGTCGAGCCGGCGCCGCTCTGGCTGCCCGATTGCATCTGGCCCGCTGCATCCCCCTGCTGGTTGCCATCCTCTGTCGAGCCGCCACTGCCCGCCTGCTCGCCTTCCGTTTGCTGGCCCTGTTGAGCCTCCTGTGAGGCGTCCGATTGCTGGTCACCCGAGTCGCCCGGCGTGCCTTGCTCGGCCGCGTCGGTCTGGCCTGAACTGTTCTGGTTGCCCTGATCGCCCGACTGCTGGGGACTAGCCTGTTGCTGACCCGAGTCGCTTTTCTCATTCTGCGCGTCGCTGGCGGACTGAGGAGCGTCCGTGCCCTGCTGGTCGGCGCTCTGGTCGTCGTTCTGCCGCGGATCTTCCTGTCTCGGGCTGGCAGGCGTCGGTTGTTGTTGCCGGGCGCCGGTCGAATTGTCTTGCGCATCGTTTGCTTGCTCGCCGCCGGACCGACTGGCCGTGTCATTGGGCTCGTTGGGATCGCCCCCGATGATCGTGATGAAATAGTCGTCGGTGGATGCCTTATTCGGCTGAGGCATTCCATCGCTGATGGGCGGTCGATTGTCTTCGGCATGGGCGGAAAAGGTGATTTTGTCGCCGGGCACCAATCCCAGCTGGCTGGGCACGAAGTCATATTCAACGACGACCTGGCCGATGAAACCTGATTCATTCTCCAGGAGCGGCTCGTTGATCAAGCGGGTGTCGTTGGCGTCGGCCTGGAGCACGATCCGCGCGAGACCGAAGTCGGGATCGAGCGCTCGTATTTCAATTCGCTGCACTCGGTTGACCGGCAATTCGATTTGTTTTCGTTGGGGAGTCAGGATGGCGATTTCAGGGGGAAGATCGCGTATGACCGAGATCTTGTGGACGGCTGATAGTTGACTTTCCAGGTGTCCCTTGGACGTGAGCGACAATTGCGGCTCAAACAGCAGCCGGTAGCTTGGATATTGGGGAGCGCCGCGGTCTTCATCCCACGCCAGTGGGAACTGGTAAGAGGCCTCGCGCTCATTGCTCTGCATCGTCTGTCTGGTGGACTTGCCGTCCGGGTCAAACTCCAGCGTAGCCTTCTTGATCGGGTGGTTGGCTCGCGCGTGCACAGTCACGCGGGTGCCCTCCACCGCGTGAATTTCCCCCACGCCCTGCGTGACACGTTTTTCACGCCGGGTGTAGGGCGGATAGTCGTACTCGATTTTGTCCACCACGATCGAAGGCACATCCAGCACACTCACTTCGAATTCGGACGACGTTGCGTCGCCGGCCTCGATGCGATACCTCAGGTTCTGCCGCAGCCCCAAATCGTCTCCGGGGATGGTGCAGGTGTAGCGCTGGCCCGTCTCGGGCGGCGTCATGGCGACTGCTCGATCGACGGTTTGATTGTCCTCGGTGGTGAACAGCAATGTGACCGAGTCCTCTTCGCGGACGCCCAGGATGCGGGCCGAAACTTCGATTTGCCTACCGAGAATTTCGACTTGATCGCCGGGCTGTACATCTTCGATCGTGACGCGCGATGGGCGTACGATGTCGGCCCAGGGCGCCGCGACTCGCTTGATCGTCTGAAACACGTCTTTGGGCGACAAAATTGTGTAGACTGCGAATAGGATCATCAGAGTGACCACGACATAACCGACATGAATCAGTCGCGTGCGATCGACCGCCAGGTCAATGTCCACCTGACGCAGGTCAAGGGCTGCCCGCTGCCGCATGGCTCGATGAACGAGGCGACCGGTCGGGGATCCGTCGCGTCGAAACATCAAGAAGTTGATCAAGCTGTTCTTCAGAGAAGGGGCACTTTGTTCAATGGCCCGAGCCGCATAATTGGGGTTGATACGGCGAACCATCAGGGGGATGACAAACGCGGCGCAGTAATAGCCCCCTCCCACCACCAGAATGGCCAACGCCAGGAGTCGGCCCAGGGTGCTTAACTCGAACAGCCAGTGGTCGATCAACACGACCGACAAGGTGTAGAGAAGGACCCCGCCAATCAGTCCCATCACGCTACTGCCCAGGTCGACCAGTTTGACCCTTCGGCGCGTTTTGGCGAGCTGCTGTTCAATAAAAGAACCGGCTTGTACGTTCGAATGGGACTCCGCCACCGGTGATCGTGCGCGTGGCGATTTCGCTGTTCCACTAGCCATGAGTCTCGCGATGCTCTCTGAGGTGTGCTGGCACCAGGACCAGCCGATCTGTTCCAGCCATCATAAACGGTACCAAAACCGGCGGCAAAACGCTCTGCGGCACGGTCTTACTGGCGGCTCCTTTAAGTATAGACGACCCCCGGCCCCGATTAGTTTACGGGGGGGCAAGAATTCGATCACTTTGAGTCGAACTTTTCGCGACCCCTAGTCTCTCGCAACCCATGCTCGGCGGGTGGTGCGAGCGGAGCGGTGGTTGGCAATTGGTTCGAGGCCCTGCCTCGCTGGTTCTTTGCCCAGACGAGTTCGCCTGGAAAGATGGTGTGGACACCTCCAGTTCAGTGGGCCATGGGGGGCCCATAATCTCCGTTCCCAGGTCCCCCAGAGCCTGGGAGGACG
Organism: uncultured Planctomycetota bacterium; assembly: GCA_963700575.1. Taxonomy (GTDB): domain Bacteria; phylum Planctomycetota; class Planctomycetia; order Pirellulales; family Pirellulaceae; genus JAJRVM01. Next base: position 860,232 of record CAVOYC010000032.1, read on the forward strand.
TTCCGCGCAGATCGGCTGGCGGGACGCGCAGATCGGGTTGCGGCCATCGAGCAATTTGCCGGCCTCGTGACCGCATTTTCTCCCGGGCGAATCGCCGCTCGTACTCTGCGACGAAGGGGAACCAGAAAGGTACGGCCGCGCTCCTCTTGGCCCGGACTATTCACGTTCGATGGGGGACGCTCGGGCAACGTGTCGGCGGGTCTTCACAAGCTGCTCCGCTTCGCGGTAACGGTCTCTGTCTGCGCGGGCGGAAAGCGAGCGAGCGAAAACCGACTGGCAGCGATTGTTTCGTCAACCGGAGTGTTTTGTCGAACGGGAAGCCTCAATCTTGTGTCAACTTGTGACAGCCGGGAACGCCGCGTAGGAAGTGCGATAATAGATGGCGCGTAAGGCGTGATTGCCGGATTGTCGCGTCATCCTTTGGGACGATTGTCCAACGCCGGGATTTTGCCGCGATGCCGCCAGCGTGGAAGGCACGACGGTGCGTTGACCGAGGCTTGGTGTTGTGTTACGTTGCGCGCTCCCTGACGAGGCCTCGGAGCAGTTGCTTTCGGCATGGTGGCGGCAGATCGTGGCCACCGTTCACAATTGAGGCCTGTGCCAGGTTGTTGGCTCGCGGAGTGTGGGAAAGTGGACAGGGAGTTTCCCAAAGGGTGTTTCTGGCAAGTTTCAAGACGGGCATAGATAGGTTCACAGAGGGATAGACATGGCTCATGAAGTGACGTTGATTACGGGTGATGGCACAGGTCCCGAGTTGGCCGAAGCGGCCAGGAAGTGTGTTGACGCGACGGGCGTCGCCGTGAAGTGGGATGTGCAAGAGGCCGGCGTTGACGTGATGGAACGAACCGGGACACCGTTACCCGACGGAGTATTGGAGAGCGTGCGGCGGACCAAATGTGCGCTGAAGGCGCCGATTACCACACCGGTCGGCAAAGGTTTTCGCAGTATTAATGTCTATCTGCGTCAGGAGCTGGGGTTGTTCGCCTGTATTCGGCCCTGCAAGTACTATCCGGGGGTGCGCAGTTTCTTTAGTGAAGTCGGCGTGGACCTGTTGATTGTCCGCGAGAACACGGAAGATCTCTACGCGGGTGTCGAGTTTGAAGCAGGCAAGGCCGAGACGAGCCAGCTGATTGAGTTTATCAACTCGTTGCCGTCCGATCGCAAGATTCTGACCGGTGGCGAGCAAACGGGTATCTCGATCAAGCCGATCAGTGTTTCGGGTAGCGATCGGATTGTGCGTTGTGCGTTTGACTACGCGCGAATGAATGGTCGCCGAAAAGTCACTGCCGTGCACAAGGCGAATATCATGAAATACTCGGATGGCCTCTATCTGGCCACGGCGACGAAAGTGGCCAAGGACTACCCGGACATCGAATTCGAAGAACGCATCGTCGACAACATGTGCATGCAGTTGACGCAGAAGCCGGAGTTATACGATGTCATTGTGCTTCCCAACTTGTACGGGGATATTCTAAGCGATCTGGGCGCGGGGCTGATCGGCGGGCTCGGCATGGCGCCGGGGATGAACGTTGGTCCGGAGGGTGCCGTGTTTGAAGCGACCCACGGCAGCGCACCGAAATACAAGGGAATGAACAAGGTCAACCCCACGGCACTGATTCTCTCTGCTATGCTAATGCTACGACACTTGGACGAAAACGAGGCGGCCGATCGCCTGGAGAACGCCATTGCCGCGGTCATTGCGGAGGGAAAGTACGTAACCTACGATTTAAAGCCGCACCGTGATGACCCCACGGCGGTTGGCACACAGGAAATGGCCGATGCGATTTGCCAGCGCATGAACTAGAGACTGGCGTGCGCCGGGCGATCAGCATATCTGGTAGCTGAACAAGTGGCATTCAGCGGGAAGCTGAAGTCGCTGTGAAGCAATGCGAACGCACCAAACCTGAACGACTATCGCTGCGACAGACGCAGAGACTCCGGGGCTGGGAGCCCCGACTCGCAGCGTGAGTTCCCAGTTACGTGAGTGGACAACTTGGATGGCAGCCAAAAGAAAGACCAAGCGTGAACTGATTCGCAAGCTTCGCGAAGAAGGATTTATGTTTCATGTTTACCCAGCGCAGACCGAGGTATTCTTGGGGCGACGGTGTCTGGGTACGATCGTCGGCATGAAAGAGCAGAGCGGTCGACACTGCTTTCGACTGGCCTGCGATTCGCGCCGTCAGCCGCGTACTTATCGAGGTCGTGTGCAGGCCGCCCAGGCGCTGCAGATGATCGATGACCTGAAACGCGAGGCCAAGAGACGTCGCTGGTCGACCGAGGAGCTGATCATTCGCTCGTGGGATGATAAACCGCGCGCCTCGCAATCGCTGTTTGCGGAGTGACCTGTCGGAGTGTGTCTCCTTTCTCGGACCCAACACGGTTCCAGGACCTGATCAGCGGCCGCCGCCGCGGGTGGCTCGCTGCGCTGGGCCGGATCGCTCTGCGCATGGGCGAGGTACCCTATACTTGGGTCGTGAAGTATCGCAACCGGCGGTTCGATCGCGGCACCACCCCGATTCACCGCGTCGCCGTTCCCGTGGTCAGCGTCGGGAACATCACGGCCGGGGGCACCGGCAAAACGCCGTTGGTCGCCTGGCTCGCCCGCTGGTTCACGGAGCGCGGAGTACGCGTGGCGCTGGTCAGCCGCGGGTATCGCTCACGCGATGCGCGTGCCAATGATGAAGCCCTCGAGCTGGCTCAACGTCTGCCGGACGTTCCCCACCGGCAGAATCCGGACCGAGTGGCTGCGGCGCGGCAGGTGATCCAAGAGCACGAATGTCAGCTGATTCTACTGGACGACGCGTTTCAGCATCGTCGCATCCATCGGGATCTCGACATCGTACTGGTCGATGCCTTGCAGCCGTTTGGATTCAGGCACGTGCTTCCGCGTGGCCTGCTTCGCGAACCGCTCGATCAACTCCGTCGCGCGGATCTCATCGCTCTCTCACGCGCCGATGCGGTGGATGAAAACAGGCGGCGACAACTGCGTGCTGAGGCGCTGGCTCACGCGCCGCAAGCCGCATGGATGGAAGTAGTCCACAAACCCCGGTCGCTGGTCAATGCGCAGGGCGTGATGCAACCGGTGGAGGTGCTGCAAGGGCAACCGGTGGCGGCCTTTGCCGGGATCGGCAACCCGCAGGGTTTCTATCATTCACTGCAACAACTCGATTACCGTGTTGTCGCGCGACGTGAATTCCCCGACCACCACCATTACACACGCGATGATATGGTGGCCTTGCAGCGGTGGCTGTCTGAGCAATCCGCGGTGGCGGCCGTCATCTGTACTTGCAAAGATCTCGTCAAAATCAGCGCCACGCAAATCGGCGACCGCCCGCTCTGGGGGCTGTCGATCGACGTCGAAATCGTCCAGGGCCAAGATCAGCTCGAAAGCTTGCTGGAGAACGTACGCGTGGCGAAACCAGGTTGACCAGCACCCCCACTTCGTCCGCTGGGTGTTTGCCCGCCGGCTGTGGGCGTTGTCCCCGCAGGTTTACCCAGATTATCTACCCCAAGCCGGTGTTCCCGGGTATAAACTTGAGCCGAAAACCGTCGGGCTGGCAGGATCGTCTGCTGAGCACGTTGGCCATTGTTTCCAGCAATCGTCTCAGAAGTGGTTGTCAAGGATGACACAGCAGCACAGCGCAGCTCAGTTGGTTCGTGCTTTGGAAAAGCTTGGGTCACCCCGCATTCTGGTACTAGGGGACCTGATTGTCGATCGTTACACGTGGGGCAATGCCGAGCGGATCAGTCAGGAAGCGCCAGTCATCGTGTTGCGCGCCGACCGACGCGAAGCGCGATTGGGCGGTGCATCAAATGTCTGCGCGATGCTTCGCGGTCTGGAAGCTCTGGTTTCGTGTGCCGGTGTCGTAGGCCAGGACGAAGCGGGCCAGACGCTCTGTGGCATGCTGGACGATGACGCGGTGGATCGGGAGATGGTACTGGTCGATCCCGCTCGTCCGACCACGGTCAAGGAACGCTTTATTGGCCGCGCGGCGGCTCGACATCCCAATCAGATCCTGCGCGTTGACAGTGAGACACGCGATCCTTTGGATCGCCGATCGGAGGATGAGCTGATTCGATCCTTGCAGTCGTCCGTGGCGCGTTATGACGCGGTTCTGATCTCGGACTACGGCAAGGGGGTGTGCACCTCACGGGTGTTGCGCGCCACGATCGATGCCTGTCGGATCGCGCAAGTGCCGGTCCTGGTCGATCCGATGCGGACGGATGACTACAGCATTTATCGGGGTGCCACGGTTCTGAAGCCGAACCGTGTGGAGACCGAATCGGCGACCGGGTGCCGGATCGAGCACGGGACAGATGCTTTTCGAGCCGGTGTGCGATTGTGCGAGCAGTTGGGGTTGGCCACCGCGGTCATCACGCTCGATCGTGACGGCATGGCGTTGGTACCGCGGCGAGGCGAATGCGGGCTGTACGCGACGCGGCCCCGTGCGGTGTACGACATCACGGGTGCGGGAGATGTGGTTCTGGCAGTCTTGGGCATATGTTGGGCCAGCGGGATCGCGGCCCAGGACGCGGTTCAGCTGGGGAACGTGGCCGGAGCCCTGGAAGTGGAACGTACCGGCGTGTCGAAGGTGACGCGCGACGAGATCCGTAGCGAGTTACTGGCTCAGGCGCGACCTGGGTTTCAGAAAATCTTGGCCTTGGACGAATTGGCGGCGTTCGGGCAGCAGCAGCGCGAGCTGGGGCGGAAGGTCGTATTCACCAATGGATGTTTCGATTTGCTTCACGTGGGGCACGTAACGTACCTGGCGGAAGCGGCCTCCTATGGCGACGTATTGGTGGTTGGGGTCAACAGTGATGCGAGCGTCCGGAATTTGAAGGGTGCCACTCGGCCGGTGATTACGCAAACGGATCGGGCCGCCATGCTGGCCGCCCTAGCCTGTGTAGACGGTGTGGTCGTGTTTGAAGACAACACTCCGCATCGCATGCTGGAAGCACTGCGCCCCGACGTGTTGGTCAAAGGTGGTACCTATGCACCGAGCGAAGTGGTCGGGCGCGAGGTGGTCGAAGCGTATGGGGGAGAGATTCGCGTGACGAGCGTGGTGGAAGGTATCTCCACCACCCGGCTCGTCGACTCGATTGGCGCCGCCACCTCACGGCCTGTCCTGCCGTTGTCGGTCGAACGGGGAGGACCGCTGGCGCGAGGCTGGTTGACCGCAACCAAGGGAGGAAATATGGCAGAGAAGCTGACGGTCATTATTCCCTGCAAGGACGAGGAGGCGAATATCCGCGGCTGCATCTGTTCGGCCCGCAAAGTCGCGGACGAACTGCTGATCGCCGACTCCGGCTCGACAGATGACACGTTGGAGATCGCCCGTGGCATGGGAGCCTCGCGCATCATTGAGCGTGAGTATGTGAATTCGGGTGACTTCAAGAACTGGGCCATTCCTCAGGCCAGTCATCCGTGGGTCCTGATCCTGGACGCCGACGAGCGTGTTTCGGATGATCTGGCCGAAGAAATTCGCGGCCTGCTGCGACAGGGGCCCCCTGACGATGGTTATTGGATCTATCGCGCGAATTTTTTCATGGGGTATCGCGTGCGCTTCAGCGGTTGGCAGAACGACCGCGTACTGCGTCTGTTTCATCGCGATCGAGGGCGCTATCAGGGCGGCACGGATCACGCCGAAGTCGCAACTACGACCGGGCGCGTCAGCCGGCTAAAACATCGGCTGCTGCACTACAGCTACTGGTCTTACGACGAGTTCTTCCAGCGGTTCCAGCGGTACACGACCTACCAGGCGGCGAAGTGGCATCGCGAGCAACGTCGCGTCAGCCTGGCCAAGATGTTTCTCAACTTTCCGTTTCGCTTTCTGCATGCTTACATCATTCGGTTGGGGTTTCTGGATGGCCTGGTCGGACTCCAGATCTGTGTCCTGACCGGTCTGTATTCGTTCATGAAGCAAGCCCGCTTGTGGCATTTGCAGTGTGGCCGAACACGTGAACAGGTTGATGCGGATGCGGTCGAGTTGGCGGCGGATGGTGCGGACGACCCCCAACGTCAGGCGGCCTGACGCCCCATGGGAATGCGGTCGAGCTGCGCGTCGCGGCAGGTGGAAAAGGTAATCCGAGCATGCGAATTGGTCTGTTTCTCCCCAATTGGATTGGCGACGTAGTGATGGCCACCCCAGCCTTGCGCACCGTGAGGCATGACTTTGGCAACCATGCCACGCTGGTCGGAATTATGCGACCTTATGTCTCGGACGTGCTTGCCGGAACCGACTGGCTGGATGCGCAGGTGGTGTACGATCGCCGAAGTCTGAGGGGAGTGCGCAGCTTGATCGCGCAGCTCCGCAAACAGCAGTTCGACATCGTTCTGTTGCTGACCAACTCGTTCTCCACCGCAGCTTTTGCATGGTTCTCGGGAGCCCGGCGGCGCGTCGGTTTCGCCCTGCACGGGCGGCGATTCCTGCTGACCGATCCGTTGCGGGCGCCGCGTCTGGATGGCAAATTCATTCCCCGCTCGGCCGTGGAGCATTACCTGGACGTGGTCCAAAGGCTCGGATGTAGCCCGACATCAAGAACTCCGGAGTTGGCCACCACACGCGACGAACGGCAGGCGGCGGACCAGGTTTGGCAGCACTATGGATGGAGCCCCCACCAGTGCGTGGTGGTGCTGAACACCGGGGGTGCCTATGGAGCGGCCAAGACTTGGCCCAGCGAACACTTCTCCAACTTGGCGCGGCGATTGGTCACGCAGCGAGATGTGCGCGTGCTGTTTCTCTGTGGTCCCGCGGAACGCGAAAACGTGGCTCGTATCTGCCTTCACGCCAATCATCCCCATATCAAGAGCTTGGCTCGTCAGAAACTGAGTCTGGGGCTGAGCAAGGCGTGCGTGCAGCGTGGTCAGTTGATGATAACCACGGACAGTGGCCCACGGCATTTTGCTGCGGCGTTCGGGGTTCCCGCCGTCACGATCTTCGGACCGACCGACCCCCGTTGGAGCCACAATTACCATGGCTCGTCGATCGATTTGCGGCTGGAGGTTCCCTGTGGGCCCTGCGGGAAACGAGTCTGCCCGCTGGAGCATCATCGATGCATGCGCGAACTGACCGTTGAGCATGTCGCATCAACCGCGCTCGATCTGTTGGATGCCGCGCAGCGGGAACAAGCTGCCTAATGCCTTGTCACGCTTGAGAATGAGGGTTGGGCCCGAAGAATGTGCGACACCGCGTCCACGCGACCTCGGAGCGCAAGGTAGCCCATTTCGACGGAAGAGGATGTCCATGACGCGTGTCTCCGAAACAGACCCTCGCCACCGGGCTGGTCCCGGTGGCGATTAGGCCCGGGCTAATAAGGCCTTAAGTTGATCTCACAAGCGGAAGTGGCGCTGTCCAGCTAGGGATCTTGATCTTCGTCATAAGAAACGTCGATCACGTTGTCCAAGTGCATGTCGCGCACAATCAAACGCACCACTTCCTGAGCCATTTGTTTGTGATAGAAGGAGCCGACGCGTCCGGAAAGGATCAGACGTTCGCCATCGCGCCGCACATGCACCAGACGCAACGCATAGATGGGGCTCTTGGCGAGCGCCGATTGCGCCTGATTGATGACGTCCGTTGTCATGACTCTTCCTTCCATTGGCAACCACGTGAGGTCCCCGATCGGCAAGTGCAAAACCGTCCACGTCAAAATCGACGACTCACACTGCTGAATCCCTTTCTTTGTACCGCTTGGCGAACGCAAGCGTCAAGGATTTCATGCCCCTTCTTCGCTTCCAGGCGATAGCGCAGACTCGTCGAACGCCGGATCAGCCGCCCTTAGGCGCCGCGTGTTAGCAAATAGCGAGGGCCTGCCGGTGTTCACGCCACTTCCGTAGTCGACAGCCCTCTGCGAGTTGAATCTCGACTGGGACGGACCGTTTACGGAATCGTCCCAGAAGAGCGCAGATACGAAATCACTTGTCGCGCAAGGACTTCGGGTGAATGTTCAGCCGATTTCAACACCAAGTGCGGGTTCTCAGGTGCCTCGTAAGGATCGTCAATGCCTGTGAAACCCTTGATTTGTCCCGCCCGCGCCTGTTTATACAGCCCCTTGGGGTCCCGGGATTCGCAGACTTCCAGCGGCGTATCGACGAACGCCTCAATGAAGTCACCGGGCGAGCCATGCTGCTCGACCTGCCGCCGCACCCCTTCGCGGTCCCGTCGATAAGGGCTGACAAATGCGGTTAGTGTCACCAGGCCCGCCGTTGCGAATAACTCGGCCACCGCTCCGATGCGTCGAATGTTCTCGCGCCGGTCTCCTTCCGAGAACCCCAGGCCAAACCGCTGGGCAAAAGCTTCACCATGCTCCATCAGTCGTTCCGGACTGGCGTTGAGACTATGGCGAATATTGTCACCGTCCAACACAAATGTGTGGATGCCCAGCGCATGCAGCTGATGCTCGACGACATTGGCGATGGTGCTCTTCCCGCAACCGCTCAACCCGGTGAACCAAACGACGCGCATCCACGATGGCCGTTGAGCTTCTCCCGCTGCTCGCGACTCACGTCATGCTGGCGCCAGGTAACACGGACTTCGTCGCTCATCGGCTATGCTCTTTCCAGTGGAGGTCTTGATTGACTGCCAGACTGGCCAACGTGGGCCACGATGCGCAACCTTTGATGGACGAACAACGACCGCTCCCCATCGAACATCAAAGGCACGAAGCCAGAGACCACTACAAGTCCACACCTCACCCCCTCACGCTTCGTTCCCGCGTGCGGCCAGTTCACACATACCGGCCTCCACAACGCCTTGCGGGCAGCTCCACACCAGGAAAAACAGCGCCTCGCGGCACCAGCGGCCGACCGGATGCCCCACGACATATCCCGCGCCTTTGGCAGCCGCGAGAGCCGATTGGGTGGCTCGCAAAACCAGGCTGTTGGCACGCGTGCGAAGGGCTTCGATCGAGCTCACTGGATTTCCTTCGGCGACCTGCAACAGGTCGTTGCGGAGATCGGTCCATTGGCCGCGCAGCGACCGAGCGACGGCGAACAGACTGGAGCGCCGCTGCGCTTCGCGCTGCAGATACTGGATCGCGGCGTCTGCGAGGCCGGTGGCGAGCGTGGAGGTCTGAAGTCCGCCCGAAGTGGCGCCGATGCCGCTCTTCATCACGTTTTCGGAGGGACCGGCCAGGATCCAACTAAGTGGTACCTGCGCATCCGCGAACTTGACAGGACCCGTTTGACTCGCGGAGACACCGACCAGTGTCAATGTGGGTCCGACAATCACTCCAGGCAGATCGCTCGGTACTGCCAGCAGTACCTGTCGGCCATCATCCAACGTGGCCCCGGTCACAATCCAGTCGGCAAAGGCCGCGCCAGTTACCCAGGGGCTGAAACCATTTAGCCGCACTGCCGATTCGGTCAAGCGCGCGGTAAGCACAGGCTGGGCCAGGTGACGCCGGCTGGTAGTCAAATGGGAAATCCCTACCGTCGCAAATCGTTGCCCTCGAATCAAAGACGCCAGGCATTCGTGGCGTGCCCAATCGTTCTCGGCCAAGGCGATGCGCCGGCACGCTCCGGTCCGTTGCGTGATGACAAAGGTCGTTGTCAGGCAGGCCGCACTCAGTCGCAAGTATCCCCGAACGACGTCGGCGTCACTCCAGCCTTGTCCCCCCAATTCCTGGGCAATGAACCACTCAAAAACGCCGTAACGGCCGCAAAGCTCCAACTGGTGAGCCGGCCATGCGTCATCGGACTCCAGCGAGGGAGCGAGTTCCGAGAGCTGATCGCACAGGTCATCCAGCGTCGCGTCGGCGGGTGTCTTGATGCGGCAATGAGTATTCATAATGCTGGGCGTCCGTCACCAGGGATCTTCTGACTCAAGTTTCTCATAGTATACCGGCTCCACGTTATCTGTACATTTTCTCACAATCCTACTTTCTCTAGACTCGCAGGCTACCCCCGGCTATCAATCACCTTCCCTGCCGGCTGGCAAGTCGCTATAACCAAAGATCTTGTGCAAAAAACTCTCTCGGTCAACCTTCTGGGTCTGAAGGGAATTCTCCATGAGCCAGATTGAATCTGAAGTTTCTTGGGATCGTCAGGCGGCAGCTGCGAGTTTGGTGAGTGACGAAGCCCTGTACCATAAATGTCTTGCGCTGGCGCACAATCTGTGGTGGAGCTGGCATCCCGACGTGATCAATCTATTTCGGGACCTGGACCCCATTCGCTGGCGGCAGTTGGACCATAATCCGATCGCGTTGCTGCGCGAGTTTACTCCAGAGCGACTTGTATCGCGAGCGGCGGAGATGGTCTTGTTCAGCCGGATCAACCATGCCTACCGTCGGCTGAAAGAGTACATGTCGACCGTACCTCCCTGGGCGAAGACGAACACGGGCGTATTGGGTGCCCGGCCCGTCGCGTATTTTTCCGCCGAATTTGGCATTCACGAGTCGATTCCGATCTATTCCGGCGGTCTGGGCGTGTTGTCGGGCGATCACATCAAGAGTGCCAGCGGGTTGGGTGTCCCGTTGGTGGCCATCGGTTTGTTTTATGATCAGGGTTATTTCAAGCAGCACTTGGACTCATCGGGGTATCAGATCGAGGAGTATCTGGACACGAAAGTCGCCAACTTGCCGATGAAGCACGCCTTGTCTCCCGACGGCGAACCGATCACGGTCAGCATCGACACGCGGGAGGGGACGCTGTTAGCCAAAGTGTGGCTGATGCAGGTGGGGCGTGTGAAGCTGTACTTGCTCGACTGCGACGTGAAGGGAAACAAACCTCAGGACCGCGAGTTGACCAGTCGGCTCTATGGCGGCGACGAGCGGACGCGCATTCGCCAGGAGCTGGTCTTGGGGGTAGGCGGAGTGCGTGCGTTGTACATGCTGGGAATCACTCCGGGCGTTTATCACTTGAACGAAGGTCACAGCGCGTTTGCCACTTTGGAAGTCATTCGCCAACGCATGCAGGACGACGGATTGGCGTTCGATGATGCGCTGCGGGAAACGGCCCAGCACACCGTCTTCACGACACACACGCCCGTACCCGCCGGACACGATCGTTTTAGCCACGCGTTGATCGAGGAGCACTTGGGTCCGTTGCGTGATGGGCTGCGGATTTCGCGCGAGCAGCTGATGGGGCTGGGGCGTGTCGAGCCGCAGAACGAGTCGGAGTCGTTTTGCATGACGGTGCTGGCGCTCAAGCTTTCCCGGCGCGCGAACGCGGTTAGTTCGTTACACGGATACGTGTCCCGACGCATGTGGGCGCACCTCTGGCCGTGGCGGGTGGAAGAGGAGATACCGATCGGCCACATAACCAACGGCGTGCACGTTCCCAGTTGGGTCGCCTGGCAGATGATGCAGCTTTACGATCGCCATTTCCCGGCCGGTTGGTTTGAGAAGATGGGCGAACCTGAAGCCTGGCAGCATATTCGCAACGTGGATCCCGGCGAGTTATGGGAGACCCACAACACGATGAAGAGCCTGATGCTGGCTTTTGTACGGCGGCGGATCAGTCGCCAGTGCCGGCGGCGAGGCGAGAGCGACGAGGCGGTGGAAGCTGCCCGCAATGTTCTCAGCCAGAACGTCCTGACCATCGGGTTCGCGCGACGCTTTGCCACGTATAAGCGTGCCAGTCTGCTGTTCGCCGACGAAGAGCGATTGGCGCGATTGCTCAATGATCCCGAACGTCCCATGCAGCTTGTCTTTGCTGGCAAGGCTCACCCCAAAGATGAACCTGGCAAGCAGCTGATCAAGCGAATCGCCAATCTGCAGAGCGATCCTCGATTTGCGAATCGGCTGGTCTTTGTCGAGGATTACGACATTAACGTGTGCCGTCATCTGATCCAGGGAGTGGACGTCTGGCTGAACAATCCACGTCGTCCCTTGGAGGCGTCGGGAACGAGCGGGCAGAAAGTGGTGCTCAATGGCGGTTTGAACATGTCGGTTCTCGACGGCTGGTGGGCGGAAGCCTACGACGGGCGGAACGGCTTCGCGATTGGGCGAGGGACAAGTCACGTCTCGGACGACATCACCGATGCCGCGACGGCGAGTCGCTGTATGGAACGCTCGAACAGCGAGTGATTCCGATTTATTACGATCGTGACGTGGACGGCCTGCCCGGCAAGTGGATCCAGATGATGATGAACTCGATCAGTTCGCTCGCCTGGCGATTCAGTGCCCATCGCATGGTGATGGACTACACCATTGCCTCGTACGTGCCGGCTGCGGGTGGATTGAGCTGCGACATGTCGGCGAAGTAGCCTACCGGTTGCGAACGTTTCCCGTGCGGGTGTTTACCTCGTCCATTTTCCGTCACGATACCGGTCCATCCGAAGATCGAATTCGGTCAGCGTTTCGAGTGACAGGGGTGGCAGCGGGTCCAGATCGCCTTGCTGTACGGCCTTGGACCATGCCATCTGAGACCGGGCTGGTGGCATGCGAGCAGACCGCTTGCCAACGGACTCGTCGGCCGGCAGCAGATCCAGTTCCAGCTGCACGATCCGCTTGAGCAGGGAAGGGGAGAGCGGGTTGTTGTGGTAGTCGCCGCCGCAGACGGGGCACCGGATTTCTCCCGTGGCGCCGCATTGAGCGCACGACTTGCTCCCGTTGAATTCGCGTCCCTTGCAATCGGGACAAACCTGCCGACCTCGCTGGCAATGTTGGCAGTTGGGTTTGCATGCGTCTTCGAATTCCTCGTAGGTCATCGAATCCGTCAACAGGTGGAGCCGTTCTTTGAGCTTAGCACGTCGCGCTTGAGTCATTGCTTCGCGCTTTTACCCTGCCGCAGTAACCGCAAGGCGCGGAGCAAGAATTCTGCCTGCGGCGGCTCGGGCCCGCGGGGACGGGTCGTCGTTTCCAGGGACATGGTCAGTACACTTGGGTCGTGCGTTGAGTCGAGCAGGTACGCCATGGCCCGGAATCTTCGCTGCTCGGCCGCGCCGCGTGCCAGGGGCACCAGCGCCAACAGGCAGCTGCGCCCCAATCGCTGTGGTTCGAGGTGGGCGGCGATCAGAAACAATCGGATGGCGGCGAGTTGAGCGTCGGGATCCTTGCTTTTTTCGGCCAACTCCTCGGCATACTCGCGGTACCGGTCCGCATTCTCCGGTTGAAGCGCTTCGAGGCGTTCGGCGGAAACCGTTTTGATTAGATCTTCGATCTCGCTTCGCGACACCGTACGCTCCTGAGTCGTTCCGTCGCTCATCAATTGCGCGAGCACCACGACGTGTTCGTTTTCGCGCACAGCGTAACCCCGGATAGGGTCCTCTTGACCTTTCAGAAAAATGATCACACCCATTGCCTGCGGGGCGGTCAGGGACATGAAGAGAACGATCAGCAGCGGGATTCTTGGCGGCAATTTCATAAGTCACTGTCCCTCACGCGTCCTACGCACCCCGTCCGGTTTCTTCGGAATCGGGTCGCAGCAGCATCCAGATCCGCAGCAAGCTGGTTTGCAGGTCACGCAGCTGTTCCAGCACGCGTTCGCCCTGCGACCCGCGACTGACCGATTCCTGCCTCAGCTCGCGAATTGCCACAGCCTTGGCAGGTTGTTGTTGAGCTACTTGGATGGCAAGCAGTTGCAGCCAGATCTGTTGCAGCGCGGCGGTGTACTGTAAATCATTTTCGGCAACGAAATCGATTGCTCTGAGGCGATAGGGCAACTCGTCCAATAAGGCGCGGTCCGCCGCGTCCAGTTTGGTTCCGCTGAGCTGCGCGGCCAAGTGACGGATTAACACGGCCACGATAGCAGACGGATTACGAGCGGTGGCATAATCTTCGGCGGAAGCCCCCAGCAGCTTGGCCTGCTGTGTGTAGAGGCTCACCAGTGCTTGACTTCCCTCATCAAAAACGCGCCATTGCGGATCGTCCGTGTCCGGCATCTCCGAGAGCGAGGTGGAGACTTGCGACAGCAAGCGCCGCCGCGCGCTGGCTCGCCCCGCTTCCGTATTCAAGTTGACATCGCCATCAAGAACTCTGCTCAACAATCGCTGCAACTGGATATCTCTGCCCGGCATGGCCAGTAATTGGTCGGCCAATCCCAGACGCACGGCGTTCCAAGTGCAGAGTCTCGGGGCATAACGCAGCATCTGTTCGTGTTCCTGCTCATCCGGCTTGAATTGCGCCAGGTATTCGGCCAGGATCAAGCCCGACGGCAGATCGATGTCGGAAACGCTTCCAACCTGATTGGAGATCAGCCTCAGGAGATCCACACGTTGCGACGCGGATCGAGCGCCGGCCAAGCTGTTGATACTATTTCGCAACACCGTCCTGCCGCTCACCGGATAGGACGGTTCGAACGCCTTGGGCGGGACCGTGGCCCACGGACCTCCCCCCAGAGCGAGCTTGACCGCACCATTCATGTGCAATTCGTCGAAGATGGGCCCACCCGATTCGCCTTGGGCCAACGCGCATGCCAAAGTTGCCGCATGGGCCATTTCGATCGTTTCCTGCAACAGGACATCCGGGTTCGTACGTGCGACGCGTTTTCTTTCCAGCAGCTCATTCGAGCTGACCGCCAGCAGGTTCCAACGCCGGTTGTCGTTCTCCCGCGACGCGACTCCTAACGACTGGCGGATCCCCTCGATCATTTCGCTTTCGGTCAACGTACCCGGTGCGGCCCCCAAACGTTCGAAGAAAAGACTGGCAATAAAATTGCGCAATCGGGCGTCGGAAGCGTGGCGATAGATGTCGAGCGTCTCGATGACAGTTGTCGGGTCCTCGGCCAGTGCGGTGCGACGAAGCGCATCTGCGCAGCGATCCCAGTCTTCCCCCAAAAGTGGTATCATGGCGGCCAGGTACTCCACGTCAAGTCGATCCAGAGCCGCACTCTCCAGGTACTGTTGGGCCTGCACGCAGAGAGCAAAGTAGGACTGGCTGGCTGAGGCCGGATCGTCCGCCACTGAGCGGATGAGGAGTTGATACAGGCGTCGCGACAATGCCGCACAGCAACGACGTTCGAGCGGCTCGGTTTCCAGCAGGCGATCGGGGGCCTCGAGCGTAAGGGTTTCGAGCAATGCGGCCAGTTGGGCTGAGCGAGTCGGCGAGACGTCGGTATGTTTCAGCATGGCCACGGCGGTACGGCATCGCCAGAAGATGGTCGTAATTTCATCCGGCGGCTGGGGAAGTCCTTTTTCCAACGCGTCGGATTCACCCAACAGTGCGTGGGCCAGCTCCTCAGCCGCATAGTCTACCGGTTCGAGCGCGTAGAGTGAGGCCAGCAACATCTGCATCTCGTTTTGCTGTCGCAGCCTGGGCAAACGGCTCATGAACTGAGTGACCAGTTTGCGATAGGCCTGCTGGCGCTGGGAAGGGAGCTCTTGGGCCAATTGCTCCACGGCGGGTCGCAGGTCGGGACGTGCCATGCGCAGCTTGGCCGTGGCGATCCGCAGATCCTTATTCCACCACGAAGGTCCCGACCGCTCGGGCGTTTTCTTTTGGGCCTGTGACGCGTTGCCCAGCTGTTCCGCGGCACGGTTCGGCGGTCGAGGAAACAGCATCCACGCCAGGACCGCGATGGCGATGACCGATCCGGCGACCGCCAGGTTCAAGACCCAGCGCGTGCGACGCCGTTCGACGGCCAGTTGCCGCCGCAGGGTTTCGGTTCGCTCGCGCAATATCGATTCCACATCCATGGGGTCGAGTCCCCAGCGCGTCCCTTCTGTGTAGATCCGTGCTCGTGTCGTGGAATCGATTACCGGCTTATCACCGTGGATGTCTACTACCAGCTCCTGGATATGCGCGATGGCCTGTTGCTTGGAAATGAACCGCGCCCCAATTTCGGACGCCACTTCATTGACAATCGGCTTGATCCAGGGTGGGGCCACTCCGTGAAAGTGCTCGCCCGCCTCGATCAGACGCGTCTCCGTCTTGAAGGTGATAATCCCATGAGGGAGTTGCGCCATTGCGCGGCGCAGGTATTTGCGAAACGACTCGCGTCGCTCAATCTGCCGCGGATCGTTCTCGTTAGGATCGGCTCCCAGCCGCTGTAGCGTGGCCAGCGCCTGTTCCAGCTCCGTCTCGGTGAGTCCCAGGTGCTCGGCAATCGCATTCATCATCGCGCGGCTCTTGGCATTGATGCCTCGGTGCTGCGTGAGAATGGGGGCCACCTGTTCGAAGAATTCCCTCAGCTTTTGATCGTCAGCTGCAGCCTGGCCGGACGAGCCAACCGTCGAGTTGCAGGAGGCTCCGTCCAAGTCGCGTTCCAGGCGTATTTCCCGTTCCGTCGCCACATCGCGCACAATGTGAGTGGCCAGAACCTGGGCCAGGCGATAACGGTGGACGCCAACACCCACCAGCCCTTGCTCGTCGTCCGTTGCCAGGATGGCGGACGCGTAGCCGGAAAACTTCTGCTTAATCCACCGCCGAAACGACTCGGATGGCGACGGTTCCGCGGGCCGCTCGGCTGCCACCGCGGCTCCTGCTGAGTTGACAACAGGCGGAGCATCCGCAGACGGATTGAGCTGCAACGAATCCAGCACTGAGGCGACGTCGGCGTCGGAAAGACCAGCTTTTCTACCGGCTGCCTCGAGCCTGCGGCGCATTTTGTCGCTCAGGGGCCTACCATCCGTCACGAGCTTCGTGCGCGCTGCGTAGCGCTTCCTGTTGGTGAGAGAACTCTGTCTTGCTGGCCTTGCCAGGCAACGGCGGCAGAGAGGGTGGTTTCGGTGGTGTCGTGGCGGGAGCAGCTGACGGGGACAGTTTGTCCGGCGTTCGGCGACGGGATCTTGCCTGCGGGGAGGGCGAGGAGACGGGTGTCTCGGGAGAGGCTTGGTCAGCCGCAGCGGTGTGTCCACCCGCCGCACTCCGTGGGCGCTGGGGAGTTGGCGGTGACACGTCGTCCAGTTGGTCCCAAGGAGCACTGGTGATCACCCCCCGCTGCTCGAGCAATCGAAGCTCACAGGCGAGTTGATCATGACTCAAACCCAGTCCTTCAGCCAGAGCGACGACCGAGTCGAATCGATCGCCGTCGAGCGCGCGGATTCGAGAATGATCGGCGCAGCGTTTTCCAGGAACGTGCGAACCGCCCGTTCGTCAGCGATGACGCGATCATTTTCCGCGGAACTCTCTGTGGCCATGATCCACACCCGCAAGGAACGTGGCCCCGCCTAAAGGAAGGTCATGCCTTGCGTCAAAGGTCTCTGTGTGCCTGAATTCATCCTACCAAGTACGGGTCAGATCTGTGAACCTCGCGCGCCACGCATCACCTCCCAGGTCGGGATACAGTAACTGAAACTGGTCGAACACTTTCCTCGCCTGCTGCGGCTCGATCTTCGCCAGGGATTCCAGCTGATGGTACTTGGCTTCATACCACGCGTCGGTGCCCGCGGGGAGTCCTGACAGGAGTGTGCGCCAGTAGACCAGCGCCTGTTGATGCTGGCCCGCCAGCGAATGAGCCATCGCGGCTCGCTGCAGGTACCGCCGATCACGGGGACGAATCTTGAGAAGCCGATCCCACAGGCCGGCAGCTTCGGCGGGCTGCCCGATCTGTTGGGCGTAATGAGCCAGTCGTGAGGTGGATACTTGTGCGTTTTTCGAGTCCGCCAAATTCTGTTCGCTGTTTCCGAGCAGCTCGACCAACCGACGATAGACCCCGTATGCCTGCCGGTTGAGCGACTCGACCTTGTCGGGCTCAGCCGCCCGGACTTCCTGATCGATGGCGTTGGCCACGATCACCAGGGCAGCTTGCTCGTAGGGCGACCCATCGGCATGTTCGGTAATCCACTCGGCCTGCCGGCGGCGTTGGGCCGGGTCCTTGTTCAAGGCGGCCAGTTCCAGTTCGCGATAATGGTATTCGATCGCCAGCGGGTCTGTCTCGGGTAGCTGGGAGGCGTAGCGACGCGCCTCGGCCAGCATCGCTGCCGCCTCATCCGTATCAGGCTCGGCCTGGTGTAGCGCTCCGTCGGCCGCCAGCAGGGAGACTTTCAGTTTGCGCTGCGCGTCGGCTGCAACGGTTTTCAGATACGCGTCGGCTGCCGCACGCAGTGCTTCCAGCCATTGCTTTGCCTGCTCCGGGTTGCCGTGCTGCTGGGTCCACAAACGATGCAGCAACAGGCACAGGTCATAGCGAGCCAAGGCGTAGTTTTCGTGGCCTGCAGGAATCGCCTCGAGTTGGCTGATCATCGTGGCCGGGTCGCTCGTTTCGAGCAGTTTGGTCATCTCATAACGAGCCCGTTGCGCGTAGGAGTGATCGGGAAAGTACTGTTCCAGGCGTTTAATCGCGTCGTTTGCCGTGGTGACAAGTGGCGGTTGTGACGCCGCCAATCGGCGATAGCAGACGAATGCCATCCAGGCCGTTTCCACCGCCAGGGGATCTTTACTTTCGTGCAGACCGGGAAACGCATTGGAGAATTCGCGTCCGGCCTGCTCCAGTTGGTCCAACCGGTAGTAGCACCAGGCCAACGTATAGCGGCATCGCGCAGCCGCCTGGGCCAGCGTGTTGGCTTCGGGTGACTTGAGCGCCGTGGCAAGTGTCTGGGCCGCGGTCTCGTAATCCGCCTCGGACTTGGATTTTTCCGCTTGCGCGAACTGCTGCTGGCCGGCCGCCCAAAGCAACACGAAACCCGAATTCGCCTCGGCGGTAATCTGGTACTTTTCGATCAGTTTACTGATCGCGTCCAGTTGGCCCAGGCGGGCCAGCCCGATAAGTCCGAGTGTCCCGAGTTCACGTTGTAGCGGCTTCGTTGTGGCAGCCTTGTCGGCGAAACCTTCCCGGACGAGTGCCACACAGAGACTGACTCTTCCCTGTGTGGGCGGAGGTTGGAAATAGTCGATCTGCCGCCGCGCATAGGTGCCGGCTCGCTCAGGTTGTCCGGCCGCGAGCAGCGCTCGCACGTGCCAATAGGGCAGCTTGCTCTCTGATTTCTGGAGCCACGCTGGCGTGTTCCAGCAAGTCGAAACACCGCTCGCTCGCGTCCAGCTCACCGCAGGCTGCCAGGCTCAGCCCCAGTCCAATGACCGCCCGCGCACGCCAGAACAGACTCCAGTCCCAACCATTCGGGCTCCAGATCTGCCGGCAATTCTTCGTCAAAGCCAAGTAGCCGCAGGAAAATGGCGCGCGCTTGAACGTACGGCGGAGCCTTCTCCGACGCGTTGGTGACCAGTGCCAGGTAATAGTTGGACCAGGCGGCAAAATAGGTGGCTCGGGCCGCAATGGTCTGGATACGCCGCAGTTCCAGTTCCTTCATTTGCAGTGCATCGCCATCCTTCACGCTCTCCATTTGAGTCAACAGCTGTTCCACTTGTTTGTTGAGCACGTCCTGGTGGTCGATCAGCAGCGGGGTAATACGCGTCAGAATCTGCAGGGCTTCATCCCGGGAGGCGGTATCCTGCGGTTCGCTGATCCAAGTCGCAATCAGTGACTCGGCGCGATTGTAATCCGCTTGCAGCAGCATGACCTGCAGCGGAGTGGTGTTGGCCTGGGGGTAGTCTCGCACGAGTGCCGTAATCCGCTGCAAGGTCGCATCATAGCGCCGCTTATCGTCGGAGCTGGCCATCAAACGCTCAGCGTATAAGTCTGCCAGACGTTGTGCGACCTGCTGTTTCCGCTGGGCGGCCGCCGATGAGCGGAGCACTTGTTCGAACTGCGCGACTTGAAGGTCCATCAGTCCCAGCCGTGCGAGAAACTGCTCCAGACGCTCGAAATCGTCCTGCCCACGTGCTGGCGCAGCCGGGATCAGCAGACCGACCAGCGACATCATCAGCAAGATGACGCGCAGACCGCCGGCCCAGGCACAACGGGGGCCTTCAGAGATTCGAATCCAATGGGACATAGGACACCGTCACGAAATCTTGCGGTCTTGCAGGCCTGGATGGCAGCGGCGGCCATGTCGAACGGCACGTCATCGCTGACGCGGACAAAGGCACCGTCGACCTTGTTTTCGAATTGTTGCAAGACGCGAACTAGCTCCTGTTGCGTGGCGAACTTCACGAGCACCGAGCCGGAAAACGAACGCTTCCATTCGACTTTGACGACATCGACGATGGCAGGTTCAAAATCGCTCTGTTGTTGGCCAGCCGATTGGCGTTCGACCTTGATTCCCGAATCGAGCTCGCGCTCGGTCTTCACGAAGCTGGAAGTGATCATGAAGAAGATCAGCAACAGGAACACCACGTCGATCATGCTGGTCATCGACAGCTCAAGACGTGATTCGTGCTCGATCTTGTGACTGGACAATTTCATGATTCAGACGGGTCCATGGCTAGTCGGGAATCACGCCTACTCGGGAACCTGCACGGGAATTCTGCACCTTCCGGACATCCAGGCTCGCCAGCGCTTCCACCATCCGATTGACCGCTCCGACTGGTCACTCGACGGTCGGCTCGCAGCACCACCGTCAAACGCGTGGGGTCGTCCCCGAGGCGTGCCAGTTCGTCGGCCACCAAGGCAATCAGGTCCGATAACGCATACAGCGACCCGCCGACCAGAATATCGCCAATCTGCGTTGATGTTGATGGTCAAGACTGCCGGTTTCTGATCTTGAGATCCCTGCTGTTGGGGCAATTCCAGCCGTTCCTTGTTGACCTCCGAGACCTGGGAGACCGTCATGAAGAAGATGATCAACAGGAACACGATGTCGATCATCGGCGTCATGTTGATCCGAGCGCTTGTCGTGCGTCTTCGTTTTGACAGTCGCATGGCTGGTACCGCCGCTTATCCTGCTCGATTGCCATCGGCGCGATCTGCTGCTGCCGCCGCCGCCCCAGCGGCATCATAATCTGCTCGACTCGTTTGCCGGCCTCCGCCACAATCGAATCGATCTTGTTGCGAAAATAGCTGAAGGCAATCATGGTCGGAATGGCCACGACCAGACCCATCAGCGTGGTGACCAGGGCCTTGCCGATACCGCCCGCCAATTCGTCGGGGCGGGCCGCACCGCCCGTGGCCGCGATCTTGTTGAAGGCCTCGATCATGCCCAACACGGTGCCGGTCAGACCGAGCATCGGGGCGATGGCGCCGATCACGCCCAGCACCTCGGTCTTGCGATAAAGACGTCCCGTCTGGTCTTCTCCCGCTTCTTCCACGGCGGCCTTGTATTCGGCGAATCCGAATTCGCTGGCTTGATAACGCCGCAGATCCGGCCAGCACGACGTCGGCAATAAGCGATTCGTTGTTCGGGTCGTGGCACGCGCTTCGATGGCCTCGTTGAATCTTCCCGTGCTGAATCAACGTCTCGAGCTCATCCGCCAACCGTCTTCTGGCATCAACGTGCTTTTGCGAATGGACATCGAATGCTCGATGATGAATCCCAGAGAGACCACCGACAGCAAGCCCGATCAGCAGACCGACAATGCCGCCGTCGATCAGCGTGTCCAATAGCGAACGTTCTTCCGGTTCCGGTCCACGGCAGAGGGGCAGGGCTGGTGGCTGCAGGTATCGGCGGGAGACGATTCGTCCAACATCTCCAGCGTCTCCGCCGCCTCCTGCGCGCGCCGGTACCACGTGCTGCAGAGGCCAGCGGTCACGACAATCGCCAGCAAGGTGATCCAAATGGCCGCTCGCCGTACCGACGCGGAAGGGAATTCAGACAGTTTGCCAAGGGAGTTCGATTCGGGTCGGTGCATGGTGTACGTTTCATGGTTATTTCTTCGCTTTCTCGTCTTCGTCACGCAGTCTCTCGGCATGCCACGTCTGGCCGTAACGATCGAGTAATTCGCGTCGTATCGCGATGCTGCCTTTCACGTCGCCCGACTCGGCCAGAGTAGCGCATGGCGAGATAAAGCCCCGCCGCCGCCAGTTCCGGTTGTCGCGTTCCAAAAAGAGCCGGTATGCGGAGCAGGTCTAGTAGGCCCTCCTGGCGGCCATCCGTGTTAACGCCGGCCAACCGTGCCTGGCCGAGCCAATATAACGCAAGGGGTTGCAGATCTTGCGGGAATTGGCTTCGTTGGCGTTGCAGCGACTCGACCGCGCCGTTGACTTCGCCGCGACTGAGTTGCAGCTGGGCATCGACGATGGATTTGAGCTGCGGCAGACCCTCCAGGCCGCCAAACGCCTGCACAGCTTTATCTGTTTCGCCCGCCGTTAAGCGCCAGCGTCGCGTAGTAGATCCGCGTGGCCGCCGGACGTGGTGATGTCATGCCGGAAATCACCTTCCCAACCTCCGCCAGGTTTTGCTGGGCCGCACTCGCGTCAAACCAGACCGGCGGGAGTTCAGGCGAGAGCCCAGTCCGCATGTCGAACTCCAGCTGACGCGTGCCCGGCAAGGAAAGCTGCTTCCCCTCCGCGGCCGCCTGCCGCAGACACTCAAAGCACTCCAAGTACGGTGCCAACGCCGCTTCCCGCTGCCCGACCGCCAGACGCGACCACATCAGCGCCTGAAAGACCATGTATGCCGTTCCACTGCGACGACCCCTGTACCGCTCGTAAACCGCCTCGGCATGAGGTAGCAGGCCACGATAGTCACCGATGGAGAGCCGCTGACGGATCCGGTACAGGTGCGAACCGAGCTCGTTGAGCATCGCATCGAATCGGCCTGTTGGTTCGTCCGACACTCGCCCTTGCTCGATGCGGTCCCATTCCATGACCGACCCATCATCCAGCCGCACCCCGTCCTCATCAAACCGCTTCCACAGTCTTGTCGCTGATGATATCCAAATTGCGCAGCACGATCCGGTCGGCTCGCGCTGAGGAACCCAGTGCGAGCAGTGATATGACAATGACCAAAGTGGATTTTGATCGGCCCATCGTTATCCTGCGCGGCATCGCTTGCCTCCAGCTAAGCATCGTTCGAGAAATGACTGTCCACTTTCCCTCGCCCCACCGGGGAGAGGGCAGGGTGAGGGGATCAAGAACACGTCAGTTATTTCTCGAACGATGCCAAGGGGCACGCAATCGTCAACGGGACTGCCTCGGATACTTTCTGCCAGACAGCGACATCTGCCAGACAGCGACATCTGCCAGACAGCGACATCTGCCAGACAGCGACATTGTCTGGGATAAACAGTGTCTGCGGAAGACACGGTGCGGGAAAGACAGGATAGATAATTGTTCCGGAAAAATTGCCCCGCAGGGACCGCGACTGCAATGCAGATAAGTGCCTCGCCTGTTCCCCGCTATCGTAGGGTGCTCAGCGTGAAGCGTCAACCAAATGCCCCGTGCTTCGGACCCCAGCTACGATTCGCCAGGCCCGCTGCCGCGTGCGCCGGTTGGGAGGTCCCGGATTGGTCTTGGGGGGAAGCTGTCGCCTGATCGCCATCAAACGGGGGAGCCGCCGCGTAACGCTTCGGTCCGTAGACCCGTGTGCGGTAGAGCAACAGACCGTGCGCCGCATGATACAGGGCACCGCACTCGAGCGGCACATTGCGCGTCAGGCGAAAAAGTTCACAAAGATTGGCCGCCGCTTGTTGGACCCAGGGCTGGCGCAGTTGTTGGTCGTTTAACGACAACGCCAGAAACTCGAGAATGTGGCCGGTAGTACCGAGATTCTGTGCCAGATCGGGTGAGCTGCCTGGGCTGGTGAAGTAGCGTGTGGAAAACGAACCGTCCGAGTTCTGGTATTGCCGGGCATCGGTGACAGCCTGCTCGATCACCTGCTTCGCCAACGCCCAGCCACCGGCAAGTTGGCCGCCAGCGGCCAGATGTCGATTCAAAGCCATGGTGAGCCCGATTACACGGTGCGTGCCACCGCAAGCACTGGTTCCCAACTCCTGCTCCGCCTCGATCTGCACCAGTCGCTCGATGCTCCACGTCTCTCCGTCTAGCGCGGTCCACGACGCGTCGGTCGGCAGAAAGTGGGTCAAACCAATCAACGTCCAACTATATTCACGCTCGATGTTGCGCGGCACGTCCCACTGCACTTGGGACACGAAGTCCTGCATCGTCACCGTTTCGTCGCCCACGTGGAGCACCTCCTCCAGCGGCAAGTCGCATTGAGTTAGAATCGCGAGCCACTGGTCGGCATGTCCTTGGCCCGCCTGCGTGCCCGCCTCCAGAGCCTGTGCGCAAACCGCGTCGCCCAGAAGGCTGGTCCGTTGTCAGCTGGACGGTCCAGCCTTTCATGCGTCCGCCCTGCAAAATGTGGTCCACGGCGGAAACAAGCTGCCCGTCGCGCTCCACCAGGAAATCTCGTTGATATGCCAGCACGCCGTGCAGGATTTGCCAGGCTGCGTGCTGGCTCAGACTCAGGTTCCGATCTCGGTAGGTGAACTGCAAGACTTCGTCCAGCTGAGAGCGCAGATCCTCTTGCGATGGCGCGGCCGGGGAATTGCCGCTTTTTGACTCGGGCACCGGGCGAGGTCGGCAACCGGAGAGCAATGCGCACACGATCACCAGCAGCACCAGAATCACGGATCCACGATGCGGCGTCGCCCCACTACCCGACGACGGTGCACTGAAGGATGTTTCAGCTGTTCTGCTCACGTTCTCGATCTCCCACTGCTAGTGTGTCAGCGCAATTCCTGATCTTACATGCGCGCCGCGGTTTCTCCAAAGGGCCCATTTTTACTGTTTTGTTGTGGAACTAGCGGACGCTGGGCGGGCGGGAGGAGTATTCCTGGCAATTGAGCGCGGGTGGGTGGTGTTCGCGTCCCGACCGCATGGGGCACGCCGTGTGAAGCGGCGACCGGCGCTGCATCGCGGCAGTGCAAAGCGTATCCGCGCTGCGCACTGCTCAAGTGGAGTGATCTGGTTTCGGTGGACCGAGTTGTCGGCACGGGGATCAAAGAACTGGAAATCGGGTGGCTTGAGCTGGCACCGCTCACGTGGCCAGAACAAGAACAGGCTGCTGAGCCGCCCGCATTTTCGCTACCGTTGTTACGACCGATCGCCGCGATTCGAGTAATCGACAAAACGGGTCCTTGTCCTCACTGCATCGCTCTGCTGGTGGGTGAGCTATGTTTTTGCAGCGCAGTACGTTTTTGCAGCACAGGAGATTCTGCGGTAGCAGATTTTCAGGGCCCGAGACACAGGGGAACAAAATGCAGACTCAAGACAACAAGTACCGTCTCCTCACACGCAGCGACTTCGATGGTCTTGTGTGCGCGATTCTACTGAAAGAGTTGGGCATGTTGGGGACGATCAAGTTTGTCCATCCCAAGGACGTTCAGGACGGGAAGATCGAGGTCACTGACCGCGACATCCTGACGAATCTACCGTACGTCGCGGGTTGTAAGCTTTGTTTCGACCACCACGCCAGCGAGGAGATTCGCACGGCGGAAATCGAGGCAGACAATCACGTATTAAGTTCCCACGCAGATTCGGCGGCGCGAGTGGTCTACGATTACTTTGGCGGGGCCGACCGCTTTCCCGAGATCAACGTCGATATGCTCGAGGCGGTCGACAAGGCCGACGCGGCCCGCTTTTCGATGGACGACGTGCTCGCTCCGCAAGGTTGGGAGTTACTGTCCTTCTTGATGGATGCCCGCACCGGGCTGGGACGGTTTCGCGAGTTCCGCGTCTCCAACTACCAGCTGATGATGGACTTGATCGACTATTGCAAGGAACATTCGATTGACGAGATCCTCGCCCTGCCGGATGTTCAAGAGCGCGTCGAAGTGTACCGTGCCCACGAAGGTCCAGTTCCAGGACCAGCTGCACCGCTGCGCGACGGTGCACGGCAACCTGGTAGTACTGGATTTGCGCGACGAAGAAACGATTTTCGCCGGCAACCGTTTCATGATTTACGCGTTGTTCCCCGAGTGCAACATTTCGATGCACGTGCTGTGGGGCCTGAAGAGGCAAAACACGGTGTTTACGATTGGCAAGTCCATTTTTGATCGTTCCTGCCGCACCGACATCGGCCAACTCTGCCTCAGCTATCAGGGCGGCGGCCATCCCAACGCCGGGACCTGCCAGATTGCTAACGAGGATGCCCAGCGCGTGCAAGACGAACTCATCGCCAAGATCAACGCCAACGAGCAGGTGCTGGTGTAAGCGCCCGAGGACCGAGTCGCGACGGAGCGACGGACCAACCGCAACCGGCCGGCGAAAGAGGCCGGTCCGCCCACTTCACGCCGCGCGGGTTGACGGCGTCGGCGACGTCAAGTTCGTCGTGCGTTTTGGACGACTGGCGAATGATCCTGGTAGCGGTGCGGTTCTAGCGGCGTAAAACGAATCAACGGTACCGATCACTCTGCGACGACGAGAGATCATCCATTTTCAAGACGTCCGACTTCGCCACTTGCGTGCATCGGATGGTCATCCGTCGCCAGTGGACGCTACGCAAATGCATGGATGAAAGCCTGGAATTTTACGCCCTTCGTGTAGCCCGGTAACGAGTCATAATAGCATTCGTGGACGTTCTCGAGATCGGGTTGCAGCCCATCACCGCCATACCACTTTTTCGCCGAGATCAAAACAAATAGGACGTTTTTGGAATACTCCACGCCACCAATCTTTACCCATTCATCCAAATACAATCGCTGTTTCTCAACGACCAGCAGCGCCTCGCCTAGCCCCTGATTGAACTTTCCAGACTTGTCCCCACGGTCCTCCACGGCGATGACGGAGACGCCGTACGGTATCCTCTCGCGAATGAAGAATGTGATCTCTTGAGCCCAAGTCGTTGACTTCCCAATTTCTCCGTGAAAGCGTAGCGGCCGCAGAGAATAGTCGGGGTTCATGTTAAAGCAGATGCGGTCGCACAATTCCTCTTCTGCCGCATTTACCGGCACAGCAAACGCAAGCGGCACGCCGACCATCGCTGTTCGTTCGACTAATCTTGGGCATGACACATCCCCCGAGTAGAGATCGATTTCAGTCGGAAAACTCGCTGATAGCTAGTTTCTGATCATAGACAATGTCCCCAGTCATCTGCCAGGATATCGCCGGGGCACGAGTGCTGCACGCGTTAACAGCTTAGGTAGTTCCGGCCGGCGAGTCCGCGAAGTTTGCGCGTTATCATGGGTGGCAACCACTAACGCTGCTGCACACCGCCCCTGGTCGATTGACAAATGCACGGCAACACTCAAAATGGATCAAACTATCGCGACGATATCTGTATGTAGGGGAATCTCATCATGCCACGCAACTCAGCTCTGTTGGTCGCCACTGGGGTCGTGCTGCTGTCTTCGCTCGCCCGTGCGGCAGATCGGCCGAACATCTTGTTCATTGCGATCGACGATCAGAACGACTGGATCGGATGTTTCGGTGGGCATCCGCAGGCGCAAACGCCTCACATTGATCAGCTGGCGGCGCGGGGCACGATGTTCGCCAACACGCACTGCCAATCGCCACTCTGCAATCCTTGCCGAACCAGCTTGATGACAGGACTGCGACCGTCGACCACGGGCATTTACGGCTTAGCGCCCTGGTTCCGCGACGTCGAAGCCTATCGTGACGTGGTTTCCCTTCCGCAGTACTTGGCGCGGCACGGCTACCATACCTATTCCACAGGCAAGATCTACCACGGTGGTTACGGTCGACAGAAGGGGGACCAGGAATTCCAGGTGCTGGGTCCTGCCGCCAGTGTCGGAGCGCGGCCCGCCTAGAAGCTGGTCGACACGCCGGCCAAACACCCACTGGTCGATTGGGGCGTTTTCCCGCACCAGGACGAAGACAAGGGGGACTGGAAAGTCGCCAGCTGGGGAGTGGAGCAATTGGATGCCAGGCCCCAGGAACCGTTCTTCCTGTCGGTCGGCTTTTTTCTGCCCCATGTTCCCTGCTACGCGACCCAGAAGTGGTTTGATCTGTACCCGGAAGAGACGCTGCAATTGCCTCCCGTGAAAATGGACGACCGCGACGATACGCCTCGGTTCTCCTGGTACTTGCACTGGACGTTACCCGAACCACGTCTCAAATTCCTGCAGGAGGCGAACCAGTGGAAGAATCTGGTGCGTTCGTATCTGGCCTGCACCAGCTTTGTCGACACCCAAGTGGGACGTGTGCTCGCAGCGTTGCGAGCGCAACGATTACGCGAACAACACCGTGGTCGTGTTGTGGTCGGATCACGGTTGGCATCTGGGTGAGAAACTGATCACGGGCAAGAACACGCTCTGGGACCGTTCCACACGCGTGCCGCTCGTATTTGCCGGCCCCGGCATTGCCGTGGGGGCCACTTGCGACCGGCCGGCGGAACTGCTCGATATCTACCCCACGCTCGTCCAGCTGTGTGAACTTCCGGAGAAACAAGGGCTGGAAGGACACAGCCTGGTCCCGCAACTCAAAGACGCCCAGGCGTCTCGTCCCTGGCCGGCGATCACCACGCACAATCACGACAATCACGGCATCCGCAGCGAACACTGGCGATACATCCGTTATGCGGATGGGTCCGAGGAACTGTACGATATGCGCGTCGATCCCAATGAGTGGAACAACCTGGCCCGGGACCCACAGTATGCGGATGTGGTTCAGCAGCACCGCCGATGGATCCCGCCGGTGAGTGCCAAGCCGGCGCCGGGGAGCCTGCACCGAATTCTCGTGTACGAAAACGGCACCGCCACGTGGGAGGGCAAGGAAATCGATCCCGAAGATCCCATTCCGGAACTCTAACAAGCGAAATTCGCCACAGGCCACCCCCAGGAGACGTTATTGCGGGAGCTGGAGCGCAATGGATTCACTCGAAGCCTGGCTGCCCGTGATCTTAGTGCCGGCCCTGACGCTGTCCATTCTTGCACAGCTCTTCGTTCAATTCGTCTTTTCACGATCGGGATTCGTGAAGACCAAAATGAGCGGTTACGCGGTAGCACGACACGTGTTGGACGGCGCGGCCATGTACGACGTGCCCGTCGAGCAGGTGCCAGGCCAGTTGAGCGATCATTATGATGCGCGTCGCAGGATCCTGCAGCTCAGTGGCGACGTGTACCACGGGCGGAATGTGGCGGCCGTGGCGACGGCGGCGCACGAAGCGTGCCATGCCCTCCAGAACTGCGCGGCGCAACAGGCTGCTGATCATTCGCGAAATAGCCATTCCCGCTGCCAGCTTAGGCAGTGGTGGCGGGATTCTCATCGCCCTCGCCGGGTTGGTCAGCCAATTTCCTCCGCTGCTGGCCCTGGGGGTCATCCTGTTTAGTGCCACACTTTATGTGCAGCTGCTGAACCTACCCGTCGAACTTCACGCCAGTTCGCTTGCCCGACGGCGGCTCGTTGAGCTGGGGATTGTCGAACCGGAGCAGCTGTCGGGCATGCGGTGGAGTCTGGCTGCCGTGTCGCTGACCTATATCGCTGCCACACTCCAGGGTGTACTGACGCTTGCACAGCGATTCGCGTCACTCTTTGGGCAGCAGAGACGCGATCCGCATTAGCCCGGATGATTCACAAAACTCGTAGGGTGGGTCGAGCAAGCCGCGCTGCTGGTGGGTCTTCGCTGGCTCGTTTTCTGCCCGCACAAACACGGACTGTTGCCGGGGAGCTGATCGGCTTGTGAAGATCCACCAACACGTTGCGCGAGCTTGACCCACCCTACGTGAATCATCCGGGATTAGCCGCTGCGTGCAGGGCTATAGGCACTGAAGCTGCAAACCATCCCGCCCCTGCCAATCGATCCAACGCCGGAAAAGCCTGTGACTTCGCCACTGTGCACCCGATGTGAGTTCCGGACCCTTCCCGTCGGGACACGAGCCACCAAAACGCGGCTCTACCGGCTACATGGGCCGCGTGATTAGTATGAGTTATCAGGTCCTTGCTATAGCTGTTCAATGTTGCAGCAACGCCCCAGCAGGCCTACAATACAACCGCCTTGCTTGTTGGGGCCTGGGCACATCCAAACAGGAGCAGATACCATGGCAAAGTGGTTTGCAAAACGCCCGCGTACGATCTTGGGATCCGGATTTGTGCTCGGTCTGTTGGTGGGCGTGGGAATGCTCGTTGGCTCGTGGGCGACGATGGCCTGGCAGCAAGCCCCACAGTTCCCATTTCCCGAAACGGCGTTGCATGCCGTGGCGACCGACAGTGGTGAGACCTTCTCCATGTGCACCGGCTACATCGCCGATGGAGTGGAAGGTGTGTTTTTCCTGGACTTCCTCACGGGCGAGCTGCAGTGTTGGGTACTCAATAACAGAACTGGCCAGATGGGGGGGTATTTTGCTCACAACGTGGTTTTGGAGTTAGGTGTCGAGCAGGGGCGAAAGAATCCACGATATTTGATGGTCACCGGCCAGGCGCCGCTGCAGCGCGGGACTGCGGGATTTCGCCCCTCGGATTGCGTGGTCTACGTCGCGGATGCCACGTCGGGGAATTTTGCGGCCTACATCATTCCCTGGAACCGCAATGCAACGGCGGCCAATGTCGGCCAGGCAGCTCCAATGAAGCTGGTCTTTAAGGGTTCGGCGCGGAACCTCGAGATTCGTGGCCAATGACTTGAGGCGTTCCTCGTCAAACCGGTTGCCGCGGCGAGCTGCCCGCCCGTACCCCGTCTTTCAAACTCTGCGACGTCGGTTCGCAGCGGTTGCGGCATGGTGTGGCAGGCGGCATAGTGTGGCAGGCGGTGTTGTGCATCCAGCCCGTGTCGCTCGACACCTGCATGCCATGGTGGCCCAATTGTCCCGTTTCCGGCCGAGTTTTAGAATCGGCATAGTGCCGCGCAGGCGACCGCACAGTATGGCTGGCGGCACACAAGGTCGCCGAGATTCAACGGTGGGAAACGAATTCGATGCAGATATTCTTCAATGGTCAGGCGCACGAGGTGAGCGATAGCGTGACGATCGCACGACTGCTCCAAGAATTCGATCTTCAACCACGCTATGTGGCTGTCGAGGTCAATTTAGAGTTGGTTCCGCGGGAGCGTCACCAAGACTTCGTGCTCAAGGCGGGTGATCGCTTGGAAGTGGTAACATTGGTTGGGGGAGGATAAGGCAGATGCCCATCGACACATCGCGCAAACAGCCCCTTGAGATGGCGCAAGACGCGTTTCAGCTGGGAAGTCACTTGCTGCAAAGCCGGTTGATTGTGGGGACGGGAAAGTACGCCACGTATGAGCTCATGCAAGAGGCTTTGGCGCTGTCGGGAACCGAGTGCATCACGGTGGCGGTGCGCCGCGAACGGTTGGTGGACAAAGAGGGCCGAAACATCCTGGATTTCATCGATTTGGATCGCTACGTATTGTTGCCCAACACGGCCGGCTGTTTCAACGCCGAGGATGCCATTCGGACGGCTCGCTTGGGACGTGAGATCCTGTTGGGGCTGGAAAATCCTGGTGCCGATTGGGTGAAACTCGAGGTGTTGGGTGACACGCGGACTCTCTTGCCCGATCCAGTCGCCACTTTGGAGGCGACCCGCCAGCTCGTGGCTGAAGGATTTCAGGTGCTTTGTTACACCAGCGACGATCCGGTCGCGGCGTTGCGGTTGAAAGAAGCGGGAGCCACGAGCGTGATGCCGGCCGGCAGTCCAATTGGATCGGGGCAGGGTATTCTGAACGCCAACAACCTGCGGATCTGTTTGGAATATCTCAAGGAGAACGACCCGGACTACCCGGTCATTGTGGACGCGGGAGTGGGGACGGCCAGCGACGTCACGGTGGCCATGGAGCTGGGAGTGGACGGCGTGCTGCTCAACACGGGCATCGCCCACGCGCGGGATCCCCGCATGATGGCTCAGGCGATGAAAGCCGGGGTCGAGGCAGGGCGACTGGCGTATCTGTCGGGACGGATTCCCAAACGCCTGTATGCCACGGCCAGCAGTCCCACGGAAGGCGTCATCGCGTCGCCACCCAAGTAATGCTCACTCCAGCCGACATTCTGGGCCCCCAAGGGCGGATCGCGGCGCGTCTGGAACACTATGAAACGCGTTCCCAGCAGCTTGAAATGGCCGATGCGGTCGCGGCGGCTCTTGCCCGGCGGCAGCATCTGGTGGTGGAAGCGGGCACGGGGGTTGGAAAGAGCTTTGCCTACCTGGTGCCGGCGATTTTGGCCGCGACCGAGGATCGTGACGACGATGCGGGACCCTTTCGCGTGGTGGTCTCGACGCACACGATCAGCTTGCAGGAACAGTTGATCACGAAAGATCTCCCTTTGCTGAACGCCGTGATTCCGCGCGAGTTTTCGGCGGTACTGGTCAAGGGACGCGGTAACTACGTCAGCTTGCGGCGACTGGAGTTAGCGAACCAGCGAGCGAGCAATTTATTTGCTCGTGACGATGAACTGCGGGAGCTGCGCCAACTTAGAGAGTGGTCCGTCCAGTCCTTTGATGGATCGCTCAGCGACTTGTCATTTCGTCCCAGCGGTGCGGTGTGGGATGAAGTGGCCAGTGACAGCCACAACTGTTTGGGACGCGGCTGTCCCCGGCATGCCGACTGTTTCTACTACCGTGCTCGCCGCCGCGTGCAGCACGCTCAAATCCTGGTCGTCAACCACGCGCTCTTTTTCAGCGACTTGGCTCTGCGGCAGCAGGGAGCCAGTATCCTGCCCGACTACCAGGCGGTGGTGTTCGACGAAGCACATACGTTGGAGGCGGTGGCCGCCGATCATTTGGGAATCGGTGTCACGTCCGGGCAGGTCGAGTTCGCGCTCAACAAACTCTATAACGATCGGACCAACAAAGGGTTGTTTGTCCATTACGGTTTCCAGGAGGCACAGGAGCAGGTTCTTCGCTGCCATCACCGATCGGATGAGTTCTTCGACCAATTGTGCCAGTGGTACGAGCAACACGGCGAAGCGAACGGTCGTGTCCTGACGGCGGGGAGTTTTCGCGACGAGTTAAGTGCGGAATTGAAGGGTCTGGCGAAAACCGTCCGCGGGCGGACCGAGGACGTGCAGGACCCCTCGGACCGCCAGGACCTGACGGCGACACATGATCGGCTGCTGGCCTTGGCGAGAGAGGTGCAACAGTGGACCAGACAGGATGTGCCCGAGGCGGTGTACTGGGTCCAGGTTTCCACGCGTCGCCAGCGCCGATCCCACGTCACGCTGGCGGCGGCGCCGATCGACATCGGGCCGGCGCTGCGCGAGCATCTGTTTCAGCGCGTGCCAACGGTAGTGTTGACCAGCGCCACGCTGGCGATCGGCAGGCCGCCCTCCTTCACGTTCTTTCGCTCCCGGATCGGTTTGACCCGTGCCCACGACCTGCGGCTGGGCAGCCCGTTTGATTTTCGCCGCCAGGCTCGTTTGGTGTTGATCGAAGGTATGCCGGATCCAAGTACGGAGCGACAACAGTTTGAACGTCGCTGCGCAGAGATGATTCGTCGTTACGTGGAGCGCACCGAAGGGCGGGCTTTTGTCCTGTTCACCAGCTACGCCATGATGCGCCAGTTGGCATCCCAGTTGACAACCTGGTTGACGCAGCAGAATCTCGCCCTGTACAGCCAATCGGAGGGACTGCCGCGCAGTGTGATGCTGGATCGTTTCAAACAGAATCCCCGCGCCGTCCTGTTCGGAACCGACAGCTTCTGGCAAGGCGTGGACGTGCCCGGTGACGCGCTGCAGAACGTGATCATCACCAAGCTGCCATTCAGCGTGCCGGATCAGCCGCTAATACAAGCTCGTCTGGAGGCCATTCGGGACGCGGGCGGTAATCCGTTCACCGAATACCAGGTTCCGGAGGCCGTGATCAAGCTGCGTCAGGGATTTGGACGGTTGATTCGCACTCAGCGCGACCACGGCATGGTCGTGATCCTCGATCCTCGCGTACGCAGCAAACCGTACGGTCGTGTCTTCCTGGAGTCGTTACCCGATTGCCGCGTGATCATCGAACACTGTTGAGGCGGCACGAACCAGAATTCCCATTGGATGGATGGCGTACAAGACGCTGGGCGACACACAGCGCACGCTCTGGACAAGTGGGGGGCGGGAAAGATTGGCCAAGGAGGCGGGTATGTGGCAGGACTTGGCCCGCAGACTTTTTCTCGTGAGGCATCGCGAAAGGACCGGGATAAGGCACTTGCGGTAGCAATAGTGCATGAGACAATCTTCCACGGAATTTACAGACACTGGCTTCCAACCCCAGAAGACGCACATTTTCACGACGAAGGTTACATCGATTCGGCGGACTTGAAAGTCGGCGGCAATCTATCGGACGAGGCTGCGAAACTGCTAATTGAAATGCTGAAGGCAGACTGACATGAGATCAAGACAACGGAAATGGCTGCTCACTACGATTGTTCTCGTCGTAACGTATTCGGGCTCATTCTACTGTTGGAAACATCTGGCAATGGCTCGTTGCGCAGAATACGGAATGGTTGGATACTATTTCCTATGGCCGCCTGGGCAGAACCTTATGACGGAGAGCATGCTCAGGCTATTTTACTTTCCAATGATTATTCTCGATGAGAAGGTGTTGGGAGGTGTGGGACCCGCGTCACCCCCCACTGAACGTCTCTCCCAACTCTGAGAAAAGAAACCAAAAGAAGCAGGCGCTCAACTTCTTGACATGTTCTGTGCGCGGATTCGCCGGTGAGAACATCACTTCCGACACGGTACGAACGCCGAGAACTCAGCGTTATCTCCACAGCGAGGCAGTAGATCAGATCCTGGCCCAGGAGGACGTGACCAAGACGCTGGGCGACACGCAGCGCACCCTTTGGCCGCTCAAAGACAAACAAAGCAGCAGACACTCTGCCTTTTCACATGGCGTGCGCACGGTTCGGCGGGTGAGAAGGTCACCTCGAGGACGGTGCGAAGGCCCGGCAGGGTGTCCATCGCGGTGGGTCATCAAGCGGAGCGTGTGAAAAACAACCCCTTGCGACGCTCGACGCAAACAAAGCAGCAGACACTCTACCTTTTCACATGGCGTGCGCGGTTCGGTGGGTGAGAAGGTCACCTCGAGGACGGTGCGAAGGCCCGGCAGGGTGTCCTTCGCGGTGGGTCATCAAGCGGAGCGTGTGAAAAACAACCCCTTGCGACGCTCGACGCAGCCAGGAGCGCGCACGGTGCAGCGCCATCCATATCCGCGGCGCATGGAAGACCTGCCCTGGCGGGCAACAACGTGCTACGTGAAAATTTTGCGGGCCGCGGTGGCACCTTTCAGATGGCTCGCGTCCATCCGCGCGGCCACCTTGGCCAGTGACTCCGGTGAGCCGACCGCATGACAGAAAGACCGCTCGTAGCTATCGACGGTGTCGAGCCACTTCTCGTGGTTCAAGTCCAGGCGGTCCAGCAGCGACTCCAGATCCTTGGGGATCTTGCTCCGCTGCCCGCTCTGGAGCAGACGGGCCGTCCATGTGAGCAGCTTCAGGTAGTCCTGTAACGAGATGGGAAGCACGCCCAGATCCGACGCGCACCGTCCGCTGCGGGACGCATAGCAGAGCGCCTCGTCCGCTTTCCGCTCCGGGCGCAGCGTCAGTTCCGCCATCCACCCATCGGCCCGGTTCCGAGCGTTTTTGCGCTGCGACTGGGCCTCGAGACGCTGGAAGATGGACGTGTAGCGAGCGGTTTCCGGACTGTCGGCTTCCCCGGCCCGAATCGGATTCAAGTCCACATAGATCCCGCACAGCAGCAGCCCGCTGTCATCGGTGATTTCGCGGCACTTGAATCTCGTTTCCCAAAAGCGTCCACTACAGCCCTCCTCAAAATTGGCGCGTCGGGCGATATTCTCCAGGAGAATGCCCATGAACCATGAAATGTCGCTCAACCGCCGCCGCATCTTCTCGATTTGCTTCTTGTTGCCGACCAGCTTGTCGATCCGTTTTTCGTCCGGCTCGGGCATCGCGTCCGACATGCATTTGGCCAGCTTGGTGATGGTCAGCCAGCGGCGAGCTACTTCGCGGGGTCGCAACCGCGCGGCGATCTCGGGCCGGGTACGGAGCACGACATGCAGATGGTTGCTTAGTTCCGCGCGGAACTCCACTTCGATGGTGAACAGCTGTGCTCAGCTGTTTTTCCCGGTTGACGATCCAGTCGCGGCGGTGTGAATAATCTTCTCCACTGGTGGGATCGAGGCCACAGAGAAAGGCACGGCGGACACAGCGTGCGGTGCAGTGGAAGACAGCCTTGCGGGCACGGCCCAAGAGTTTACGCCGAGCATTAGCGACCATTGGACAATTCCTCCTTGCATAGGCAGCGTGGCTGCGCCACAGCTCGGCTGCTTGCCGCACGCCGTGTCGACTCACACTGCACGGAAGTAATTGCCCGCCTTTCCGTCGCCAGACAGATGATATCCTACCACGTTGAGTCCCTCATGCAAGCCGAAACGCACATCGGTGACATATGTACGTCACTCTGTGCCCCGCGCGGGGGTGGCCGTCACGCCCGCCAGACGGTCCGACCGCCTTGCACCACGCGAGACGGGGTAAAAAGCTAAAAAGCCAGGGTGTCTGCTACTACACTTCTGCTACTACACTACATCTGCTACTACAGATGTGGAAGCTATAAACCCCTGCAACACGTGCGCCCGGCGATATCCTGACGGGAAACCGTGGCTATTGCCTGTTACCAAGAAGTCGCTATCAACAAGTTGTGCGGTTGGAATGAGCATGATGGGTCGGCAGGGGATTTTAGCGGGTGCGGCTCGATTGCCTTCTCTGGCGTGACGCCTTAAACTGAGGTTGGATAACAACTATGACCCAGCCACAGAATACTGACGCCAAGACATCCGCACGAGAAGCGATCGATTCGCTGCCCGAAAACTCAACGTGGGATGACGTGATCTATCGCATGTACGTTCGGCAGAAGATTGACGCGGGACTAGCTGACGCAGACGCCGGAAGGGTTGTTGACACGGCTCAACTCCGGCAGTGATTGGGGTGAAACCGTGAGACTGCGGTGGACCGAATCCGCTCAATCCGATCTCGTCGGGATTCAAGCGTTCATTGCTCGGGGCTCAGTCGCGTATTCCGATGCGGTCATCGATCGAATCATTACGCGAGCGGAGGGTTTGATCGCATTTCCAGAGTCTGGACAAATGTGATTGTGCGATTGGAATGCACGAAAACGGTGGCAATCCGAACGATTCACGGTGACTCGTTCGACGCATCAAACGTCTTTTTCGAATCGGTCTTCGCGCGACGTTCGTCGTGGTGAGAGAGAGCTGCGGATGCTGCCGGGGATGTTGGTGCGTGGGTCCGCGCGGATTCAGTCTCTCAGTGGCCGGCCTTCGGCGTCGGTTACCGATCCGGCGAAGACGAGAATCACGTCGATCAGCTGCCAGATGCCGCAACCTCCGCAGGTAATCAGCATCAGGATTCCCAGGGCGATATGGCCGGTGTAGAGTCGGTGCACGCCGTAGAGCCCCACCACTGGCAGCAACAACCCCAGCAGCCCGGCCACGAGTTTGGATTTGTCGCTGACCGGCCCGGAGGTGTGGTAGGAATGCGCGTAGGCAACGGTCGCCCGAGCAGCGGTTGGTGGTGGAGGCACGGACAGCTGCGGAAACATTTCGGCCGCCCAGATCCATTGTTGGGCGCCCTCGGGAGTGATGTGGCATTGAGCATGGATACGACCCTCCTCGACCCATTGCTCCAATTCGGCTCGAGGCACCGGTCCGTAGAGCTTGCCGTCGTCCGTGCGGACCATCCACCGCGTCGGCCCGTGAGGCTGCTCATTGATTGGGTCAGGCACACGCACGATCCCATGACACTGTGGGCAACGCACTTGCTTGCCAGCCGTGGCGCCGGCGACTTTCAGATTCTGGGCACAATGTGGGCAGGCAATATGAACGGGCTGTGACATGAGTCGGGAGTCTCGTCAAAAGCTACGACTGTGCCGGTGAGTAGGGGGTACGTTGCTGCGGTGAGGACCCAGTGGCCCGGCAGTCACCGGGGTGTATTCGCCAGATCGGCGCGCATCTTGCCGCCGTAATTTTGGGGGTACGGGTGCACCGAAGGCGGGAGATCCGTGTCGTGGTCGGGTCATGGGTGGGCGATCCCTTGGATTGCGTGAGCCCATCGAGTCGGGTGCCGAGTTGGCGGTCTGGCTGGAGGGGAGTGAGGGACCATGGCGGGGAGTGGTCACGGAGCGTGGAGTGGTTTGGTGGCAAATGCGGCAAACCCTCGACATGGCCCTATCTACTGCTTACAGTAGAGGTTTGCCCGGCCTGGGAAGAGAGCAGAAGATGGTGACAGGCAGGCAGATTTCCATTTCCATGATTCGTTCGCTGACGCTGCCGATGCGTCTCGCCGCTCATGCTTGCCAACCGCGTGATTCCATGCCTCGACGTTGACCAGGGCCGTGTGGTCAAGGGGACGAATTTCGTGCATCTGCGCGATGCGGGCGATCCCGTGGAGGTGGCGGCTCGCTACGAGCAGGAGGGGGCTGACGAGCTGGTCTTTCTGGACATTACGGCCAGCCATGAGAAGCGGGACATCATGATCGACGTCGTCCGTCGCACGGCAGAGCAGGTGATGATGCCGTTGACGGTGGGAGGAGGAATACGGACGATCGACGACATCCGGGCCCTGCTAAATGCGGGGAGCGACAAAGTTTCGATCAATTCGGCGGCTTGTCAGAGTCCGGATTTCGTACGGGAGGCTGCGCGACGTTTTGGCAGCCAGTGCATCGTCGTGAACATCGACCCCAAGCGGATCCGGCGCGATGGCCGGGAAGTATGGGAGGTGCACATCCATGGTGGCCGCAAGCCAACCGGTTTGGAAGCGGTCAGTTGGGCCCAGGAGGTGGAGCGTCTGGGAGCGGGAGAGATCGTGCTGACGAGCATGGACTGTGACGGCACGAAAGACGGGTACGACCTGGAGATCACGGCCGCAGTGAGTGACGCGGTGTCGATTCCGGTCGTGGCCAGTGGGGGTGCCGGATGTCCCGAGCACCTGGCGGACGCGATTCTGATTGGCAAGGCGGACGCCGCATTGGCGGCGAGCATTTTCCATTTCGGCGAATTTACCATTCGCGAGACAAAGCAGATCATGTCGCAGCGGGGTATTCCGGTTCGGTTGTAGGAGCGTGGTAGGAGGATTGTGTATGTCGCTGAGCCGACTCGGGGGAGCTGTTTCACAACGGCGGTCAAGCAGACGAGGTAGAAATTGGCGATCTGGAAGATCGTTTTCTGGCCAAGAAACAGGAACTGGAGGTCGACAAGTATTTCCGGGCACTGGTCAAGTTGGAGGGGAGCGACTTGCACATGAAGGTGGGCCAGCCGCCGATCGTTCGCGTGCACGGCAAGCTCAAGCAATTGAATCGCGGTCCGATTGGGATGGAGGAGATGTTTCGGCTGCTGTTTCCCATGATGAACAAACGGCACCGGGCCATCTTTGACAAGCAGGGGGGGACTGACTTTGCCTATTCGGTAGACGTGAACGGGGAAGCCTGGCGGTTTCGGGTCAACATGTTGACGCAGATGGGCAGGATTGGGCTGGTGGCGCGGCGGGTGAGCAACTGGATTCCCGACTTCGCCGGTTTGCACTTGCCACCGATCATGGAGTCGCTCTGCAAATACGACCAGGGAATGATTCTCCTGGCCGGCGTGACGGGGTCAGGCAAGACCACCACGATCGCCTCGATGCTTAACTGGGTCAACGCGCACTACAGCAAACACATCCTCACTTTGGAGGACCCGATCGAGTTCGTCTACACGGAAGACAAATGTCTGATCAACCAGCGGGAGGTAGGCGAGGATGTGATCGATTTCGGGATCGGTATGAAGCACGCCGTGCGTGAAGACCCGGACATTATGCTGGTGGGGGAAATGCGTGACGAAGAAACGTTCATGACGGCCATCCACGCGGCCGAGACGGGGCACCTGGTATTTGGTACCATTCACGCGGCCACGGGGCCGACGACGATTGGCCGTATTCTGGACTTGTTTCCGGAGGAAATTCACAATGCCATACGCAGCGCCATCGCCTTCAACATGAAGGCCATTGTGGCCCAGAAACTCCTTCCTTCCATCAAACCGGGGGTGGGTCGCGTTCCCACGGTGGAGGTCATGCTCTTCACTCCGATGGTCAAGAAGCTGGTTCTGGAGGGTCAGGACAACAAGCTCCCCGATGCGATCCGCATTGGCGCCGAGGAGGGGATGCAGGATTTCACGATGAGTTTGAAGCAGCTAGTGGATGACGAGCTGATTGACCGTCCGACGGCGTTTGAAGTGGCGCCGAACCGCGAAGCGCTGAAAATGGCGCTCAAAGGCATCAATGTATCGGAACCTGGAATTCTATAATGTTTCGCAAAGCCAATGTCTTGCTTTTCGCTGTCGGATTATTGCTTTTCATGGGCGACACGGTTGCGGCTCAGCAATGGCCGGATTATCCGAATGATCAGCTTCCCGGTCGCGGCCCGGGCGGGTATCTGGCCTGGTATAAGTTGCTCGCCTGCTGGATTCTCGTGGTGTTCTGGGTCCGCACGTCGGACTGGGTTCATCGTGACACGACGGAGTTGGGCGACAGCATTGAGATGCCCTCGAAGATCTGGAACCCGATTGTAGTGTTCACATTCCTGTTCGGGTTTCTGCTGGTCATTTCCATTCCGTTGTTTCCAGTCGGTTACGTGCTGCTGTTGATCAGCTACGTGGCACCGCTGGCGACCTTCATCGTGATGCGTAACGGACGCGTGACCGGTGAGCAGCGGGTCTTGACACCTGCCCACATCAGGCGGTGGTCAGCTTCCTTGGCCAGCGGCAAGAAGGAGAAGAAGGCGGATACGCTGGCCGGGCATGAACCAGGGCCTCCCGTGCAGCTGGCCGCCTGCGGAGGCAGCGAGACCGAGAATCAAGCGCATCTGATCATGGCGCGTCAATCTCCGGGTTACGTATTCGTGAAGGAGTTGATTGCCGACTCGTTGACCCGACGTGCCGACCGCATCATGCTCGATTACACCAAGGAAGTGGTCGGTTTGCGGTATGAAATCGATGGCGTGTGGCACAACGTTGAGCCGCGGGACCGAGAGAGTGGCGATGTGATGTTGGCCGTCATGAAAAAGATCTCGTCGCTGAACATGGATGAGCGGCGGGCCAAACAAGAAGGGGAGTTCAAGGCCAAGTATGGCAGCGCGAAGTATAGGTGCCAATTAGTCAGTCAGGGAACCAAGTCAGGTGAGCGGGCCATTGTCGAACTGGTGCCCGACAAGTCTCCCTTCGGCTCGCTCGATGCGCTCGGCATGCGGGAGAAAATGCGTGACGATCTAAAGGAGGTTCTGGCAGGCGATCATGGTTTGGTCCTGTTTAGTGCGATGCCGATGGGGGGGCTGCAGACGTTCTGGAACGTCGGACTGACCGCCACCGATCGATACTTACGCGACTTCTCTGGAATCGAAGACAAGTCGAAACCGTTCACGCACGTGGAAAACGTTGAGATCACCACGTATGACGGCGCGGCGGGTCAGACGCCGGACAACATTCTCCGCGCAGTTCTGTTGCGCGAGCCGGACGTTGTCGTCATCCCGGACTTCGTTACCGGCACCGCCGTCGACACTCTCTGCAACTACGCCTTGACGCAGAACAAGCTGATCGTATCGTCGATGCGCGCCAAGGAAGGAGTGGAGGCGTTGCTGCGGGTGCTGGCCTTAAAGCCGGAAGGGCCGGAAAAGTTCGCACAGTGCGTGACGACCGTGTTGAACCAACGGTTGGTTCGCGTGTTGTGTGAAACGTGCCGGCAGGCCTATGAACCGCCCGAGCAGTTGCTGCAAAAACTCGGCATCCCGAAAGGGCGGGTCGAAGTGCTGTTCCGCGAATACCAGCCGCCGCCACCCGGCTCGAAGAAGCGCAAAGGGGAACCCGAAGTCTGCCCGGATTGCGGGGGAATCGGTTACAAAGGCCGCACCGCGATCTTCGAGCTGCTCAACGTGAACGACGAACTTCGGCAGGCCATGGTGAAGCAGCCGAGACTCGAGGTCCTGCGGCAGCTTTCCCGCAAAGCGGGCAATCGCACGCTGCAGGAAGAGGGAGTGCTCTTGGTTGCGCGTGGCGTAACCGCCATCAATGAACTGCAGCGCACCCTGAAGCAATAGGAACCGATGTATGCTCAATCTCGTTTTGCTGCTGATATTCTTGATAGTCGCCGCGGCGATGTGGTTTCAGGGGTTGTGGAACAGTATTGTCACGCTGATCAACCTGCTGCTGGCCATGATGCTGGCGTTCAACTTTTTTGAACCCCTGGCCGATCTGATCGACAAGCAGGACCGTTCTTACACGTATCTCGTCGACTTCCTGGTGTTATGGGGTCTGCTTGTGGTCTCCTTTGGCCTGCTACGCCTCTGCTCAGACGTGCTGTCACGAAAACGAGTGACATTTGATTTCTGGACGGAAACGGTCGGGCGCAGCATCGTGGCAATCTGGGTCGCCTGGTTGTTTGTCGGATTCACCTGTGCCAGCTTGCATACCGCTCCGCTCGGAACGCATCCGCTCGGATTTCAACCGACCCCCACTGCGGGGAACTTCATGGGCATGGCGCCGGGGCGAGGGTGGTTGGCGTTCATGCAGAGCCGATCGCGAGGCGCCTTGTCACGTGGCGAGTCCGATGCCGCCAAACGCTCGCCACTTTCCGACGACCAGAATGTGGATGTCAGGATGTTCGACCCTGAGAGCAAGTTCATCCTGAAATACTATCAGCGGCGCACAAATTTCGAGAATGAACCAAAATACCGTGTGGCACGTTAAATAAAATTATGAGCCAGTTACCGTACGACGCATTGGATTTGCAGAAGCCCCCTGAGGAACTGGTCCAGTACCGCTCGCCACAGGTTCTGTCGATCGTGACGCTGATCCTGGGGGTGCTTTGTTTCGTGGCTTTGATCAGACCCACCTATTGGGTCTTCCCGATCGTGACGTTGGCCATCGGTGCCGCTTCCTTGCATTCGCTGGCCCGGCATCCCGAGAAGATTGGCCGAAAGGCGGCCCTGATCGGCCTGGTACTGGCGATTGTCTCGTTGACCTGGGCAACTTCCCGCTATTTCTCCCGTCAACAATGGCTGTGCCGTCAAGCGCGGGGGTATGCGGATGCCTGGATCGAGCTCGTGAAGCAGAACCAGTTGGAGGACGCCTTCCAGCTGCATCTGGCCGAGTCAGAACGCGTTGCGCCGGACCAGTCGTTCGAGGATTACTTCAGCAGCGAGCTGCTTGCCAGGGACGAATACAATACCTTTTTCGACACGGGTCCGATGAAGAAATTCGTCGAGGTCGCGCCACGAGCCGCAATCAAATTTGAGCGACTCGATGCCCTGAATCAGCGCTCCCATGGAGACGAATTGATCCTGCATTATGGCGTAGAATTTCAGGAGAAAGGGCGGTCGCGGGAATTGCCGATGCGCGTGGTGATGGTGCGGCAGTTGAATGCCCAGACGGGTGATTATCACTGGCGAGTTGACCGCATTGACCCCCCGGAAAAAAAACGCTGACCGGCATGACGAAATCAAGGCGGCGCAGCGAGCATCGCTGCCGGAGCTTCGTCCCCTCGGCAT
This sequence comes from uncultured Planctomycetota bacterium, assembly GCA_963700575.1. Classification (GTDB taxonomy): domain Bacteria; phylum Planctomycetota; class Planctomycetia; order Pirellulales; family Pirellulaceae; genus JAJRVM01. The sequence goes on from CAVOYC010000032.1 coordinate 903,315, forward strand.
GGATCTGCGTAAGGACGGTGCACTGGTTGGCTCGCCGCTATTTGTCGCTGCCTTCAGGTGTCGTTTCTGGCTTGGCTGGTGGCTGGAGCTGATTTACCGTTTCATCGTCCTCCGGTGTTTCGGCCTTTTCCTCAGCCTTTGGTTTGTCCGCCGGTTCGCCTTGGCTCCGGTCGTCGGCTTGTTTGACTTGGCCGCCGTCGCTGTGCGTCCCAGCTGGCGACGAATGACCGCCGGTTCCAGCCGCGGAAATCGTCGGTGGTACAAAATTCTGCAGCGCTTCGGGGGTCATAGGTTGGCCGAGCTGCGTGGTGGGTGGTAATTTGTCGCCCCGGGGCTTCTGGTTGGGGGATGCGGAATAGAGCAGTGGTGTGGTTCGACCCTCGTACACGACGAACAGACGGTACGTGCGGTACGGTACGACCGATCGCCAATGGTAGACTTCCATTTTCCCATTCGGCAGATCTTTCACCTCGATCGGGCTGCGTCCCAGAATCGTCTGTACCTCATCTTCGGTCACGGTTCCGTCACCGTTCGGATCCTTGATGGTTCCCTCTAGCAGGCCCTGAATCTGTGCATCAGCCTTTTGGAACTGAGGGCGAGCGATGCCGTAGTCAAACAGCAGCAGCACCAGAGCGACGCCCAAGATCAGCAGCAAGACAGTCAGGCGGAGGGGGTTCGTTCCCTTCTTCCGCGGACTTTCTCCCCCCGTTTCTTCCGTGGGCGATTGCGTGTCACTCATGTCTTCACCTCGGTTTTCGAACAGCTGGAACAGAGGAATTCGATGTCAGGTTTTCCGCCACCGGCACGGCTTGCCAACAGCTACCTTCGGAACCGGGGAAAAATAACTTCGATGTTTTCCGATTTCCGCCGGGCTTGCCCCGGTCGGAATCACAACTGGCCAGCTACCGGGGAGGGCGAAAATCCCCTCCTCCACTCTCCTTCCCACTCGCGAAGCGAGTGGGAAGGAGAGTGGGGGAACAGAGGTCATGCGGTAGCAGATCAGTTGTCGCTCCGCCGGGACAAGCCCAGCGGAAGCGGGGGGGCGGGAGGCAATTTTCCGAGCATCAAATACCAAAGTCATTTTCCGCCGATCCTTAGTTTAACGACCGCGTGTTGGCCAATCCAGTATCTGCCATCAAGTCGCGGTCACCGATCATCGGGGCCAGGGGATCCGTTTCGCCAATGTCGCAGCGAGAAGATGACCAATACCAGTACCGTGAGAGGAAGGACGAAACAGACCATAACTGTCAAGTACTGGTCCAACCCGCTGTGCTTCGTCGCCTGCAGATAGAGGAACAGTGTGTACGCTACGTAAAAACCGAGAAATGCCAGGCCTTCCCACCGGCTGATAGTCCAGTCGCTGTAAAAGATCGGCCAACAAGCGGCGGCGACGGCGAACATGATGGGAATGTCGAATCGCAGTGCGGACGGCGGAATCGTGATAGGAAGGGGGGACACCGTGGCGCACAACCCAAGCACCAACAGCAGGTTAAATATATTGCTTCCCACCACATTGCCGACCGCGATGTCGCGCTGACCACGAATGCTGGCGATCAACGACGTGGCGATTTCGGGCAGCGAGGTTCCGACCGCCACCACCGTCAATCCGACGATCAGCTCACTCACCTGCAACAGGCGCACCACTTCGGACGCTCCCTTGACCAACCACCGGGAACCTAAGATCAGCAAGACAAGACCGATGACGATGAGGGCAGCATTGCGGCACAATTCTGCCAGTCTCCTGGATCGTGAGACAGGTGGCGCTTGCCGGCGACTCTGAGCCAAGGCGGCCGCGGTCCCTCGACGACTGCGCGCCACCGAAATGACCGAGAAGAGTATCGCTCCTGAGAGCAGCGCGATTCCTTCGTTCCTGCCGATCTGGCCGTCCAGACTCAACAGCCACACAAGACCGGTCACAAGAACCATGGTGGGAACGGTGGCGCGGACCAACGTGCGCGAGACCAACAGCGGGGCGGCCAATGCAGAAAGTCCCAACACCAGCAAGACATTCGAAATGTTGCTCCCGACCACGTTGCCAATGGCCAGTTCCGGTTGCGGAGGCTGAGCGTACATGGCCTGTACGGTCACGGCGACCTCCGGCGCGCTGGTACCGTAGGCGACCACCGTCATGCCGACCACCAAAGGCGTGATCCCGATGGCCACTGCCAGCCGTGACGCACCCCGTACGAGCAATTCCGCGCCCAGAACCAGGACAAATAAGCCGCCCGCGAAAAGGCCGACGATGGTTGAGGTAGTCATGTTGATCCATCCGCCCCGGGGAAATCGGCCGGTGCCGCCGAGCCTCTAATGGATCGGGATTCGCGGCAGGCGGTCCGCAAGGGATAAATTGCCAGCCCGCGGGTGGCGCCCCGATCCGCCGGACGTTGTTGGGAAGTTACCGAGTTACTGTTCCCAACGAGGCTGTGGAATCAGCTTGGCCCGCCACTGCAGTGAGCATGGATCTTACACGCGCGGCGTCCGAATGACTACGGCTGCCGGTGCCCGACTCACAACCCTTCTCCACGGGATCGGGCCAACGTGCGACGGATTTCCAGCAGTTCAGCGTCCCGCGGCGCGATGCGGAGCGCCTGATTCATGCTTTCCAGGGCCTTGTTCGGCTGGCCGAGGGCCATCAGGCACTTGGCCAGGCCCACATAGGCGGTAGTCTCCCAGGGTCGTCTCAAACGTGCACATTGGAACATCCGCAAGGCCTGCTCGTTCTGATCTCGCTGGAGATACTCGGCGGCCAGAGCGTTGATCATATCCGTTTGTCGCAGGCCGGGGTCCATCTCGGCATACATGAGCTGATCCGCCGGTGGCAACTGGCTGAAGTAACCTTTGACCTGCTCCTGCAGACGTTCGAGATTCTGTCGGCTGTCAGGAGCGTTCTTGAAGGGGGAGGTGCTGAGCACCGTCATGGCGTGGCCAGACGCCTCCAACATGTCAAAGAGCGTCACGCCGACCTGGATCGCAATTTGTTCATCCGAGGGCACGCGGTCGTCATTCCAAATCAGGTTGAGCACCTGCCGCACGATGGTCTGGGCCACGGCACGAGCGACTTCTCGGTGCCCATCGAAGTTGAAATGCACATGCTCCAGAAAGAAATCGTTGCCGGGTGCCGCCTTCAAGGACAGGTCGTCGAGTATCTGCTCGACGTCCAGGTAGTGGCAGTCGGTTCGGCCGGGAGCCGTTGCGACTTGTTGAACGATCTGTCGGAAAGCGCTGGGGGCCCGAAACCGGCAGCCATCAAGATCGCGCGCTCGTTGGTACTCGTCCCGAGCCTGCGTCAGATTTCCGGCGGCAGCCAGGCATTCCGCGCGACGATAGGCCACGAGTGCAAAATCGGGGTCAAGCTGTGCGGCCTGGTCAACCAAGCGGAGCGCGGCCTCGTGATCCCCCGCATCCAGTCGTTGCCGCGCCTGCTCCAGCTGGCAGTCTCGATCAGCCGCCATTTGCCGCGTCACGGTGGGACTCGAAATCGACTGAACGGGGGCCTGGGAGCTCAAGTTGCAGGCCACGCTGCAAAGGAGCAGAGGGATGTGTCTTCGCGCGGTGGCATCTGCGATCAGCGTCAGGTGTTGGCGGTAATAGGTTTCCGCCGCATGGAATTCCGGACTGCCGAAACCGATTTCGAGGTTTTCAGGTAACGCCGCAATCAGTGGTTGTTGTGGATCCTCGCTTCGCAGTTTCTGACGCAACCATTGGTACAGCCGCCAGCGCCGCAGATGTGTCGATAGCTGGTAAAGCATGGGCGCGGCGGTCGCGGTGGATCCGACACCGCCCGGACCATAGAATTCGTTATGCCCGGCGTAGAGGACAACCAGGTCAGGCTCGCAACGCAGCGCCTGCGGTACAAAGTCGGCCAACGAGAAGCTGTTGACACCGACGATGGCCGCATTGAGCACTTCAATGTGACGATTGGGTAACTGCTGCTGCAACAGCAGTTCCACCTGGCGGGGAAATGCCAGCTCGGTGTAATAGGGAAACCCTTCCACCGTCGAGGCGCCCACGAACAGAACCCGAAACGTCTCGTCCGGCGGCGGCAGCTGGAAGGGACGTGAATCGGGACCCGCCAGCAGGCGCTGGTCAAAATAGGCCATACTGGAATATTCGTTGAAACGGAAGATCCGATCTTCGAACGTCGTGGCAACGGGTATCACCACCCGCGTGTCGTAACCGACATCGCACCAGTACAGCACAAGATTGACGACCAGTAACACCAGCACGGGAGAGAGGGCGGCGGACAGGCGAAAGAGGATCGCTCGCGTGCGCGATGAGGACCGATGGCGGGATCGCGGACCGCTCGGCTCATCTCCACGGGCTTGTGCTCCAATTTGATCTTGCTTGTTTCTTTTCTTCTTGTCACGTGCCATTCGATTTTGCATTGCTGTGCATGTGGTCCTGGCAGCCCTCGTTGCCTCGTCGCAAGTCGTTCCCATGGTCGGCGGGTGAAATATGGTGGCGGCACCCGTTTGGCGAACGGAGCGGCGTGCAGGACGTGGAAAATCGAGGTGGCCCGTGCAGGTTACTCTGTCGAGAGGAAGGGGAGCGTGATAATGATTTCGGTGCCACGCGTCGCAGGATTTCCAACTTCAATTTTTCCTTCGTGCGCTTCCACGATCCGCTGGGCGATGGCCATCCCCAGCCCGGTGCCTTTGGTCTTGGTGGTATAAAAAGGTTCAAAGATCCGCTCTTGTTGTTCCTGGTTCAGACCTGGTCCGTTGTCGCGTATCGAGATGCGCAGCGCTCGGTGCGCGGCCAGAACGATTGGACAGCAGCTGATCTCGATACGCACTGGATCGCTGCACGCCGCCAAGGCGTTTTCGAACAGGATGCGGAACAGTTGCACCAGCCGGAAGTGGTCGCCAGTGAGCTGCAGCGGAACGTCTGACGTGTTTTCGACCAGTTCCGCGATACGGTCTTCCCACTGCGGCATCAAGATTTCCCACGACTCGCGCCAGATGCTCCCCAGATGACAACCAGAGCAGTCAAGATTGACCGGCGCCGCGTAACCTCGGACTTCATCGAACAGTCGATGCATATGGTCTTGAGCCAGTTTGATGCGCCGCACCAGATCCATGGCCTCGGCGTTTCCCTCGACCTCCAACTCGAGCATTTCCGCACAGGCCTGGATACGTTGGAGCGCATTGCGGCTCTCGTGAGCCAGCCCGGTGCTCATCTGGCCAATCCCCGCCAACCGCTCGGCCTGTAAGGCGCGCTGCTGGGCCTGATTCAGATCGGTAATGTCTTGACCTACCGACAACACGGCTACCGTCTCTCCGTTCACGTTCTTGAGCGTTTTGCTGGACCAGCTGATTCGTCGTTCGCGTCCCATGTGCGTCATGATGGAGCTGACCGCGCGGCTTGTTTCCGACCGCGTAACTGTTTCGTGAAACACGTCGCGCAGCCGGTCCTGCTCTCGTGGCGGAATGAACGTGTCGAACCAGCTCTTGCCTTTCACTTCCTGATGCCTCACGCCGGTCAGTTCTTCCATGTAGGAATTGTACCGAATGATGCCGCCCTGCACGTCCAGCACCAGGACGATCGCTTGTGCCTGTTCCAGCAGCCGCTCAGAGAACTCTTTCTCCTGGTGCAGCGCATTTTTCATGCGTGTTCGTTCCGCCATTTTCAGACGGTGGACATGTTCTCCTTCGTACGCGTCTTCGATGATTGCCAGGTCGAGATCGAGCAATTTATTGAGTGCGCCGATCGTTCCTATCAAGTCTTGCGGCGTGCCATTCCAGTGATCGCAGAGGATCGCGGTCATTCCGCTGCGCAGGCGAGAAATCGCTGCGTTCGTGTAAACCTGGTCCAAGCCAATGGCGACGTGCCGCCGACCGACCAGCGATCGATGTTCCACATAATCTTCGTCGTAGACGCCGCCAAAGAGTTCACGGAGCCAGGTGCAGAGCGACGTCTTGAGGCGTTCGATTTGCTCCTGGCCGCCCGTGATCACCTGACAAGCGTCTGGATGCTCGCCGATCACCGTGTAGAAGTCGTCGATCAGGGCGGGGAAATGGGGAGCGACAATGCGGGCGATCGTCTCGATCCGGGCCCTATCTTCCTCTGACCAGCGGACGAAGTGCTGAAGCTGTCGGTAACGCTGAATAAACGGTTCTTGTTCCATCGGCGACGTCGCGTGACTGGTGGAACGTGACTATGGAGCAACATACGGACCATTGTCGCATTGCACCGGGGCATTGACCAGACCACACGCCCCCTCGAGGACGCGAGATCGGCGCGGCTGTCGCATCGCCTCCGCGCGGTATTCTACTCGTTGCCTGCCGGCAACGACGCGGCCGGATGAGAGAGCTGTTTGATGCGACGACGCACATCCAGTACATAGTGTGCCATGCTCCCCTCACCTTGACTCTGCAACTGATTGCCAATCTCACTGCCGTCAAGCCCCTCCGGCAGGTCGTCCACCGGCGGCATCACGTTCGCCACCGTGAAGTTGGCGGCGACCTGGGGAGGTGACAGCTTGCCCCGGATCAATTGCCGCGCGAATTCAATACCAGCAAGATCCGCGGCGAGATCCCGATAACTGAAGCCGCTTGTCGATTGCGAGTCGGCCAGTTCCTTGGCCAGACCGGCTGACTCGGCCGCCGCGGATCCCACGATCGCTGTCAGGTAGGCCGAGAGAAAAAAATGCTGGGCCAGATCGCGACGACCTAGAATGGTCGGCTTTCCCAGAGCGCGTTGACGCGCCTGACGCTCCGCGGCAGATTCAACGCGCAGGCAGAAATCGCGGGTAAATCGTATGCGAAGTAGAGTATCCGAGTCGTCGAGCGCGATACCGAGTCCGAGGATGAGAGCCGAGGGAGCGACGTCCGCCGGGAGCGTCATCGCCACCGAGGCCCCGCGACGAACAAGATATTCGGTCAGCTTGTCAGCTGCCAGTCGCGACGCCTCACCGTCTTCACCCAAGTGCCGTGACTCTGCCGCGCGACCCACCTCACGCACGACGAGTCGCGTTGCCTGGAACAGAGGTGTGTCACCGGTCATGTCGATTTGGGCTCGGTACTGTCGCACCGACTTGTCGTTGGGGACGGCTTTCGCCAGGGCCCCGTAGATTTCCGAGAGTCGTGCTCGAGTGGCGAGTGACAGTTGGGCTACGGAGGCGGCATCATGCTGCCGAATGTCCTCGGCAATCAAGTTGATGATCAAGGCATTAACGGGATCAAATCCGATCTCAAATGTGCGATGAATTGCCTTGTCATCGTCCAGAATGGGACGCATGACAGAGGTGGGATCGGGACTGTGGACGGCACCCAGGTAATGACCGACTTCGTGCAACAGCACTTCGGCCCGCTCCGGTTCGCTCATCGTGGCGGTCCGTTCTCGGATCAAGATGTGAGATCGCAGCATACCCTGCGCGCTTCCCAAATCCATCCGTCCGCCCTCCTGGCCATACCGGCCCGTGAAACCAATGGCCAAGCGACCGGGGCGGGGGTTCGACCTTCTGCTGGAATTGGACAAAGCCCATTTTGAAATCAATCGGCTTGGTTCCCGAATCCCAGGTTTCGACTGCCACGACTTTGAGCCGCACGCGACACTCACGCTCCAGAATTTCGGATATGCGATGGATGCGATTCCGGAGGCGGGCTTCCCAGACCTTGCGCGGTGTCGGCTCGCGGTTGTCGACCAGGATCTTCACCGGGACTTCCGCCAAATCGTCGTCACGGGGATGCGCCGCGGCGTCAGGCAGAACTCGCGTTTCTAGATCACCACCTGACGCCGGCTCCTGCGAACCGCCGCCCGTTTCCCGATCGCCACCAAGGTTGATTTTGTAGAATCCCAGCCATCCCTGTTCATCGAGGGCAAAGTAATAGGCTGAATTCGCATCCAACTCGTAGCGTACCAAGTCGCCGCTTACGTCATAATGCAGTTGGCACGGACCGCGCATGGGCAGTGCCACCTGGCGGCCAGAAGCTAATTGCACGCTGCGCGATTGCGGGCCCTGTATGATGCGAAACGGCACCTCTTGGCGCGAGCGATTCACAATCACGACAACATCGGCGCGGGCAACCGGCACTCGAAACAGACTCAATACGAGCAGCACGATCCACAGCCAATTTGCCGCGGCGTGGCGGGGTATTCGTATCAGACGGGAGACGGTCATTTGGAGCGATGATTCTCGGAGTTCGCGTGGGACATGCGCGCACTGCGCACGTCTAAAGTGGCGTCCAGACGCCGGCCCGGGCGTCCCGTCGGGCTGCGGCCCAGCCGCTTTCGCCGATGAATGCTCGGTCGGGTCCGACGCCTACCACCCATCATATACCTGGCAGCTCGCGTAGCCACCCATCGGTTGCCGGATTAACTCGTTGCCCATCCCCCCCTGGTGGCTCGGGCATCGTCGCCTGGGAAGCATTGGTGCTGGAAAGCAGGGCGGCAGGTGTGGACTGCCGGAAGTTGGCCCGCGCGGTTTCCACCGCCCAGAGGGGAATCATAGTTCCGCCACGACGTGGTAGTTTAGCAGCCGATCGCCACCGAGTTGCTCCACTCGTAACCAGAGGGTCTCGCCCAGCAATTCACGTCCATTGTGCAGGGTAAAACTATGCGTGACTCGCCCCGGTCCGACATCGAAGACCTGCATCCGCATGCGGCGGCGCCCCGGTGCAAAAAGATAGCAGTTGAAGTCCAATCTCCTATCGGTGTGATTGATTAGATGCTGCTCGACAATCAGTTTTCCGTCGTCGTCGAGCCAGGTGTTCAGTTCGACCAGTATGTCTCCCAGGCCTACACCGATATCGCGATAGACGCTGAACTGGTACGGTTTGTCGGCGAAGATGTCGAAATCGATACGCACCCGTTGCCGGCCGCTACTTGCATTGGCCTGCAGCAGCACTTCGAGTTCCTGGTCAAGCTCTTCACCAGCGGCCAGCTTAAAGCGAAGTCCAGTGCCGTTGACCTCCCACACGTCGGGGACGTTCAGATCAAAGGATCCTCCGATTCCCTGACCGAAGGTATTGCGGAGCTTCAATCGTGTGGTCTGAGCGCGCGCGAAGACGCTTTCCAATTCATTCGGTTCGAAAGCGAGGTTGAGTCTCCAACGTGCCACGTTAAGGTTGAGTCCGGTGACGAAGACGGGTAGAGGCCCCACGGCAACAGTTAGTTTGTTGTCCGACCGCTGATCTTGTCCCGACGAGCCGCGGCGACGACCCCAGGGATCGACCTGGGTAACGTTTTCTCCCAAGTAGATCGTTTCGGTCACGGGGACCTCGTTCCACACGACCATCACGGCTTCGCCGTTGCGTGCGAACACATAGTTGTGACTACCGTGGGGTAGCTGCAAGCTACCGAGGAATTCTGCTCCACCAACCATGCGCGAGGTGATCGACCAGGGTAAGAACAGGTCTTTGGGGGTTCCATCCTTGTTGAGAATTCCTCGCGAATCGCCGAACGGATCTCCCGCGAATGCGGCCTTGGTGCCGTTGACCTTCGCCGCCAACATCCTTAGTACCAGGTCGCGTGCGCGCGTCTGAACGTCGTACTTTTCACGTGGCAGTGGCCAGAGTGTCATCCAGTTCTGCGCTCCTTCCCCCTGCGCGGCATTGACATACCGGGCCAACTCCTCACTTGTGAAGGCGGGAGTTTCCGTCATGGCCAGGAAGTCCCAGGTCGGTTGGTGAGATGTGGGCGATTCGTGCATCCAGCTCCAAGCCAGCCCCAGCCGCGTGCGCTGCCCAAACTGCTTGATGTGCCCGCGAATCTCCCCGATCTTCTTCTCGAGATCTTCGTAGTCGATGAAGCAGTCGTCTTCGTCGTGGCCCAACTGAAACCACTGGATTTTCAGCGACAGTCGGATCATCAACGGGTCGATCACCGTCTGCCAGAGATCCCGTTCAAAAAAGACCTCGGCCACGGAGAGATGGTCCTTGTTGGCGAATCGTTGGCGCACACCCGGGGGTGGTTGGTCGAAAACCCCCACCATCTTGATGCCTTGTCCGCTCAGCCGATCTGCCAAGGAGGCGATGCGGTCGCCTTTGGATGCTTCGTTTTCGGGGCTATACCAGATCGGGTACTTGACCCAGTTGACATTCGCCAAACCCAGCAGGGGGACCAGATCGTCTTCTGGCAAGAGATCTTCTTCGTGCGGCAGTGACCAACCGAATTCGCCCTCCAAGCGTCCCTCCACTTTTTCCAATACCGCCAGTGCCACGCAGTGCTGCAGTACGACGTCGTTGTCGCCCACGAGCGAAGCGCGCAGCCGATAGTAACCACAGCCAGGAATGGGAGGATGCCACGACACCGATCCGGTCTGGCCGGTGAGCTCCGGGGCTGGTCTCAAGGCACTCGCTGCCCAGGCGTCAGCTGTCGCGCCATTAGATTGAGATTGCGAACTGTCGGCTGCCCGCGTGGGCTGAGAATAGGTGGTATGGGACGCGGTGAGTTTCAAACGCTCGCTGGCCAGCGTATCACCTTGGACGTCAAGCAGTTCGAGCAGCAGCGTGGCGTCGGGCTGCTTGACACCCGATACGGCACAGGTGAACTCCGGATCGGTGCGATCCGCAAAAATGTTATACGGCTGGGAAGACGTGATGGTCATGTGCGGTAGCCTGGCCAAACGGACATTGTCGAACATGGCCGTGCCCGTCAGATCGGAACGATCGGTGGGGACAAGATGCAGTCCGATTACGGCAAACCGTACGTCCGATTGGGCAGGTGTCAGCGGTCCAATCTGCACTTCCTGCCAGTTCGAGGTGTTGACGAACATCTCGGAGGTATGGACTTCCTTATGGGTTCGTTCCGGGTCAAAGAAGGTGACGCTGTAGTAGGCGACGTCGTGAGTCAGTCCGGCTGTTCGTAGCTGGCCCTGGAACATGTAACTGAATAACGAGCTGACTTCGATCGGCGGGCTATAGACCGTGCCTCCGCTACCGTCGAGTTCGATCGACAGGCAGTGCGATTGGTGAGACACGTCGGTTGGATCTTCCGCAATGCAAATGCTTACGTACTGGGGAAATCCTTTACCGCGTCGTCTGGTCCAATCATCCGGCCAGCCGTCGTAGTTCAGGTCGGCTTGCTCTTCGAAATCCGTCTGGAAAACGGTCTCCGCATACCGGTGGTCCATGGGCGCGTCGGCTTGAGTCGATAGAATGAGGATAGACAGCCAGAAAATCATCGTGTTTTTCTCCGCCATTCGCGGTCTTCAAACCATTTTGCCAGGTACTTGCCGTGCAGCAGATGAATATCGGAATCCAGTTGGCTAGTCTGCGGCAGCCGTTCAAGAAAGCCTTGCTTACGGCAGCCCGTCTGGGGGCTCGTGCCGTGGAAATTGATGCCCGAAACGAGATCTTTTCGACAGATTTCTCCCAGACAGCCCTGCGCCAGATGAGGAAGATGCTGGAAGATCTGAATCTGCGGGTCAGTGCGGTCGGTTTTCACACGCGGCGGGGGTACGACATGCTCGAAGACCTTGATCGCCGTGTGACGGCCACCAAGCGAGCGCAACAACTGGCCTTCGAATTGCGTGCGCCGGTAGTCGTCAATCAGGTGGGAATGGTGCCGCCCGAGTCAACTGGTCCGCAGTGGGATCTGTTGGTCGATTCGCTGACCGAATTGGGACGCCATGGTCAGCATGTGGGAGCGCTGCTGGCAGCCGAAACAGGGTCCGAATCGGGCGCCGATCTGCGACGGTTATTATCGGCTGTGCCCAGCAACGCGGTGGCGGTCGACTTCAATCCTGGCAAATTGATTGTGAACGGGTTTTCGCCGCGGGAGGCGGTCCAGCAGCTAGGTTCTCACATCCTGCACGTGCATGCCAACGATGGGGTCCATGACCTGGCTCGCGGACGCGGGATCGAAGTGACCCTCGGTCGCGGCGCCGCCGATTTCCCCGAATTGCTGGGAGTGCTGGAAACCTTCCAATACCGCGGGTGCGTGACGATCGAGCGGCATGCATGCGATGAGCCGCTCGAGGAAATGCGAATGGCCGTCGAGTACCTGCTCAACCTGTGACACGGTTGAATTCAGGCGACATCAGCGTTGCCAACACCACGCAGGCTGTCTCGATACGCAGCATCCGTGTTCCGAGTGAGACGACGTGCCATCCTGCTGACCGGGCGACCAGGAGCTCTTGTGGCGAGAAACCTCCCTCGGGGCCCACAGCCAGATATGCCGTGCGGTCTCGGCACGTGTCTCCTTCGGGAAGATCCCCTGTGGGGTCGGCAAACCAGCGCATGGCAGTGTCGGGTGCTGCCGACAGAAAATCATGGAAGCGGGTCAGTGGTCCGACCTGCATTAAGCGATTCCGCCCACACTGCTTGGACGCTTCGATGACGAAACGTTGTAGCTTGCTCAAGCTGCGCTCTGCGGGATGCACGACACTGCGTTCGGTCTGCAAGGGGATGACGTGCGAGACTCCCAACTCGACCAGCTTCTCGATCAGCCATCGTTGCCGATCTCCCTTCGGCAACGCAACACCTGCCACCACGATGCGACCCGATTCACGGTCCACGACATGGGTGGCCGTGATCGCCAGTTCTACTGCGGCTCGTTTGAAACGATCCACACGCGCTGCGTATTCACGCCCGCTACCATCGAACAGGACGACCTCGTCGCCGACCGCAGCGCGCATCACATGCTGCAAATGGTGGGCCTCCGGTCCGACCAGCACGGCTCGATCGGAGATGATCGGTGTTTCCACGAAGAAGCGGTATCCCATCCGGCGGTCCGTCCAAGGGCAGGATTCGGAGGCTGACGCTGCAGGTCATTGTATCGGCAATCACAGAATCAAGTTACAGAAAAACCGGCGGATCCTGGGTGCGGCATTCCGAGGTGTTGTCACGTTGCCGGAATCCGATACAATTCGAGGTCGCAGGTTGCACGGTTGGGCATCCTCTTGCATGGAATCGCTTATGGCTTCACGAAAGTCGAAAGGACGGACAAAGGCCGCGCGGCGTCGAGCAAAACGTTTGCCGCCACAAAGGGTGAAGAAGGGACTTCTGCCCGCCAGCGCACGGCGCGGCGCGGACCCTGCCCAGCTTAAACCAAAGCCCATCCCTGGTGAGCCGCTGGAAGATCTGGCAGTCTTTACGAAGGGCTGCCGCGAACAACTGTCAACCGACTTGCAGAGGGAAGCCACCGCTGTCGGAGAATCCCTTGACCTGGTTCACCAGGGTCACTTCGATCAGGCCCTGGAGTCTCTGAAGGTCATCTCACGCAGTAGCCCTCTTTCGGACTGGCGACTTTTCATTCGCGGTCTGATCGCTTTCTATCATCGCGATTCGGAGAATGCCCGGCAAAACTGGGTGCGATTGGACCGAGCACGTCGTCCGGCGCGTATTGCTGCCACATTGCTCAGGGCAGAGACGGAGCTGCCGCTGGACCCTGACATGAATCAGCCGCCGAGCCAGCTGGTCGAAGTGGTTCACGAGCGGTTTCAGCGTCGTGGCGCTGTGGCGGCGGCCAAGCGGATTGCGGCCGTGAGACATCGCGACCCCAAAACGACCTTCTCCGCATCTCAGGTCGCGATGTTGCGGGAGTTTCTTGACCAATATGGAAAAAGTGACAGCGAATTCGTTGCTCGTTTTGCACACGCGTGCGTTCGACTGGCGTTCTTTCAGCCACATGCGAAGATCTTCGACCTGCTGAAGAACGCGGTGCCAGGTCCTCTCCATGACCCCCAGTGGAATCTCCAAAGTATGCTTTATCAGGCGCAATTTTCGGGCGCCGGAGATCGGATCGAGCAATATGCCGAGGCCTACATCAAGAACGACTTGGCGAGACTGCCTGATCTGCCGCCGAGCCTCAAGGATGCCTTAACAAGCTCTTTGCGTTTGATGCAATCCAAACTGGAACTACAGCATGGGGTTGGCACGAGCGTCCCCTTCCCGTGGATGTTCTCTCCACCCGACTTCCAGCTGATCGAAAATCTGGCAGGGGAAGCGATTAAGAGTTATCCTGCCAATCGTGCGGCTCACAGGCACCTGGTTCATGTACTGCAAATGCAGCTGCGTGGTGGAGGGCTGACCAAACGAAAGGAAGGGGCCGTTACGAAGCGGATGGTCAGGGCGAAAGAGCTTTTGGTCAAGGCCTTTCCGGACGAGATTGACGTCGCACTCTGGTTGATTGATCACTATTTCGACGAAGACGAGCTCGAGAAAGCCGACGCGCTGGTTGGGCGGCTTGCCGGGCAGAGACTGGACGACCCGAGGGCGAGGTCATTACCTTGGAAGCTGAAGCTTCGAGAGGCGATGCGACTGAGTCGGCGAAAAACCAGCCTGGCCGCTGCTCGAAAGGCCTTGGATGAGGCCGATTCGCTTTGGCCCACTTGGCTCAGCCGGGATTGGCTGCCGTTTCTGCAGGGCGCCATCGAGTTGCGGGGCGGCGATCAAGCCAAATTCGAGCAGCTCAATACTGCCGCTCGCCAAACATGCGGCGCTAATGAGTTGGTCGGAGATGTTATGACCTTTGCCGCGCTGCAACAGATGAATCTGCCCAGCACTGAGCTCAAACCGCTCCGCGAGGCGATCGAACGTCATACCCGCAACGTCACCAACATTCCGCTGAACCACCTCTGTTCGCTCGGCTCGTTCTTCTGGGACCTTTCTCGGACAGACCTGCGACACAAAGGCTATCGTTTGCAGGCCAGCAAGTTTGGCAAAGTTCTCTGCAGTCGCTTGAAACAGGGAGAACAGGTCGATCTCGATCAGGCTTTTCTGGATGCCTGTAGTTGGGTCGCTCACCATCGTTTCTGGCATTCCGGCTACTCATTAAAACAGCCGAATTGGATTGAAGGCCTTTCAGCTACGGTCCCCAAAGTGGCTGCGGCAGTATTGGAATGGCTGTTGGGCGAACGATCCTCGGAATACCTGATGACCCAACTCCAGCCGCAGATCGCCATGCTACAAGAGGCAGCCAGAACCGAATCCGATGCCTTCTACCGCTACCGTTTCGGCCGAATTGCCAAAGAAGCAAGTGCCAGCGTGGCCGAGTTTGAGGCCTTTCGTCGCGACCGCACCAGATTTGATGGCTACCAAGACCCGACTTGGGACGAAGACGACGAGGCCGAAGACGATCAAGAAGAGAATGATTGTGATTGTCCGGCCTATCGCGCCGAGCGTGCTCGCACAGAGTCAACCAGGTCGAAAGCCAATGACCCATCCACAGCATCGCGAACATCCGCGATGCCGACGCTCTTCGACCTGGACGATGCGAACGACGACGTGGACGACGATGCCGCCGCCGAGTTCAATGGCGAGGGCTTTGAGGGCGCATTTCCGCCTATTGTGGTCAAGGTCTTCACCAAGCTCGGACCCGCGGGTGTCATGGAAATGGAGCGAGTGCTGGAGGAGGTTCGGAATGAATGCGGCGACTCTCCCAATACTGCGGCAGCGTTGGCATCGATCAGTCGGCTGTTCCAAGAGGTGGGGTTGTCGCCAGTCGATGCGATCGAATTCCTGGAGTTCTGCATGCAGGAGGCTGAGGGCATCGGTTGTGTGCCCGACGCATCGGCGCGGGATGAGCAAGGTGCAGGTACAGGGATGACTCCGCAAGAGCGTCGCACAGCGCGTAAGCAACGTGCGAGAGAACGACGGAGACAAAATCGCAAGTATCCATAGCGAAGCAGGGCCTCGAACCTATTACGGGCGATCGTTCGAGGACTGTTAGCCCGCCGAGCCGCGTTTGCGAACCGTGGATTCAGTTCCATCGACTTTTCACCCCTCAGTAGACTAACTAGAATCATCCCGGATGCTGCTGCTGATGAATGACGACATTCTTAACGCCCACGCGAGACTGGGAGTCCAAGCTGACGCGACACCGGAGCAGGTGCGTCGTGCGTACCTGGATCTGGTGCGCCAGTATCCACCGGACCGAGATGCGGAGAAGTTCCGCGAGATCCATTCGGCATACGAGATGCTCAGCGATCCGCTTGCTCAGGCAGCGGCCTGGTTGACCCCCGGTCGCGATCGCCCCGATCTGGCCAGGATCATTGCCGGGGCCGAGAAACAGCGTCCCCGGCTACCCAAACTGGTCCTGCTGGCGCTGGGAAACCAAAATGCGCAAGAAAATCAAGGACAAGAAAATCAAGAGTAGTTCCCCATGAATGACCGACCGCAGTACCAGCAGCACGAACCAGGGCCGTTGCCGTCAAATGACGCGGAAGAATCCGAGGCGGAACATGCGCTGCAGCTGTTGGGGGCCGTGGATATTGTGGAAGCCTTCACGGCACTGCGGCATGAGCTGAAGCTTCAGGTACGTGGCGGGCGGGAGCTACAGCAATTGCTCCAGGATCGCCTGCAGCGGATCGAACAACGGGTGACGGTCCAGCAGGCGCAGACGAGCTCGGTTCCCGTATCCGACGAGAGCCGTCAACTGGCCGAGGCGGTGGCCGAGATGGAAGAGAGCTTGCAGCGCGCCCTGGAGGCTTTTGCCCAGCCGCCTTCATCGGCCAAACCGCCGGCAAGCCTGTTCGATCAGTTCGATCGCGCCGTGTTGCAGGCCTCCTGGACAGCGCGGATATTCGCCGGGCATCTACTGCAGGAGTTGCGTGGCATGATCGAGCAATTCGCGAGCCAATCAGAGCGACGGTATGAGACGCTGAATTCGACGCGTCGAGGCCTCGAACTGTTACTTGCTCGAGTGCACCGGCTGATGCAACAGTGCGAAATCCGGCGGGTCGATGTGCTGCACCAAACCTTCGATGCCGAGACGATGCACGCCGTCGATGTGGTTGACGCCCCCTCGGTGCTGAGCGAGCACGTCGCCGAACAGCTTCGTCCAGGATACCTTTGGCGCGGCAGGCTGCTGCGTTTTGCGGATGTTCGTCTGGCCAGGTAGAGCTGCCTTGGCATCAAGCAGAACCTGTGGCACAAACCGTTTGGAAACCAACTGCATTTTTGAGTGAACGTCATGGAGCAATCAGGAAAGACACCCATCATTGGCATGGACCTGGGAACCACCAACAGCGTGGTTGCCGCGTTCATGAATGGAAAAGTCCAGGTCATCCAGGAGGAGGGTGAAGCGATTTTGCCTTCCGTCGTCGGCCTGGCCCAGGATGGAAAGCTGATCGTTGGGCAGACGGCAAAGAACCAGCTGGCCGCGTTTCCCGATCGGACCATCGTGTCGGTGAAACGTCGCATGGGGGAGGCGGTCAAATTGAGGATGGGGGAGCAAGAGTTTGCGCCCCAGGAAATCAGTGCCATGATCCTGCGCCGCCTACGACAGTGCGCGGAACACGCGCTCGGTACGAGCGTCACACGAGCGGTCATCACCGTCCCCGCTTTTTTTGACGAGAACCAGCGGCAGGCCACGCGCGAAGCAGGGCAACTCGCCGGTCTGACCGTGGAACGAATTATTAATGAGCCGACCGCCGCCAGCCTGGTCTATCACGCTGGCGAAGCCGAACGTCGCCATCTGATTGTTTATGACTTGGGTGGCGGAACGTTTGACGTGTCGATTGTCCGGATCGAAGACGGCGTGATCGAGGTGCTCAGCAGTAAAGGTGACACGCAGCTGGGTGGTGACGATTTCGACCAGCTACTGACGAAACACGTCGCCGAGGCGTTTCTTTCTCAGTACGATTACGATCTGATGGCGACGAGCACTCCACGCTGGCGGTTGATTCAGGCATGCGAGCGGGCGAAGTGTGAACTCTCTTCCGTGAGCACCGCACGGGTTGCTGAGGAGTTCGTGGCCACGATCGACAATCGCCCTGTCAGCCTCGACATCGAGGTGTCCCGGTATGAGTACGAAGCGATGATCTCGCCTCTCGTGGAACGTACTATCGAATGTGTCGATGACGCGATCCGGGATTCCGGACTGTCGGTGGGGCAGCTGGACGAGCTGATCTTGGTTGGCGGCTCGACCCGTACGCCACTGGTCCAGCGTCGCTTGCGGGAAGAATTTCACCGCGATCCAAAGTGGTCCGTGAATCCAGACCTGGCCGTGGCACTGGGAGCGGCGACGCAGGCAGCCATGCAGGAAGGTCACGCGGTCGGACCGGTGTTGATTGATGTCGCCACGCACACCTTGGGAATCGAGGCGCTGGTCAGTTCACCGTACCAGCCTGAGCTTCGCTTCTGTCCCATCATTCGCCGGAATGCGCCTCTGCCAGCCAGGTATGAAGACCTGTTTCGAACCGTCTCGCCTGACCAAGAGACAGCCGATATCCATGTCTATCAAGGCGAAAACGCTCAGCTCAGCCGGAATCGGTCGATCGGTCGGTTTCTGCTCCAAGGGCTCAACGAAACGGAAGACGCGAACGGAGAGATTGTCGTGCGTTTCGAGCTGACTCTGGATGGCATATTGAATGTCACGGCCATCGAACGCCAGACGGGATTGTCGAAGACCCTGGAAATCGAGAATGCGCTTTCTCAGCTGTCCGACGAGACACGTCAAGCCGCTGAAGATCGACTGGAATCTCTGTTCCATGAATCCGACGAATACCGTCAACTTGCGGAAAATCCCGCCGACACCGAGCAGAAAGAGGGCTCAATGACTTCGGAGACCGCGGGGAGAATACGCATCGACCAGCCCAGTCAGCCGCGATCGAAGCTGGAGCACCTGGTGGCGAGAGCTCGCTTGATTCGCTCTTCGGTCAACGAGGATGACGTGGCCGATGTCGACCGTCTTATCGAGTTGATCGAGCGAGCTCAGAAAAGCCACCAGCACGAGTTGCTGCCTGACCTGGAAGCGGAACTCGATGATCTGCTGTTCTATCTCACGGAATGAAATCGGTGCGTCAATGTCAGAAGAGCGCCAGCTCGCCTGTCCCGTTTGCCGAGCAAGACAGAAGCCGCGGTTGCAGTGCCGGCGATGTGGTGCGGACCTGTCTCTTTATCTCCGGGCGGTACAGAGTGCGGATACCGCCCGTCAGCGATATGTGCACGCCTGTCAATCCGGTAATCGACAACTTGCCCGGCGGGCATGGAGGTATTTGCATTGGCTCAGACCTCACGAAGCAAGATCGCTCGCCGACCAGTTCGTGCCGGAACGCATAGAACGGAACCGGCAGAGCCGGGGCTGAAAGAGTCGGAAGAGTCGGGGCCATGCCACTTCTTGAGACAAAGTGAGCAACTTGGGGAAGTGTCACGTATCACTTCCACGGGCACGATTGTGGCCCGTCCCGGCCAAAGTTTCGCCCGAAGGGGGCGAACGTGAGTCGCCTTGGGCCAGCACGGAACGCGGCCATGATGGCAGTCCAGCAGATGGATTTTCCTAGAGCCCCCAGGTTCCCCAGGATTCTGGGTCAGTGCCCTCTGCAGGGGGCATTTCGTCCAGGGGCGACTTTCGCTCAAAGTATCTTTTGTGGCGGTGCCGATTAGGTAAGAAATAACGGGGCGAGCTGTGAAGGTGATGCGCCCGTATCTGGGGCTGACGGAAGCGATCGCAAGCAGTGGCATGCTGCCGCCGGCCACGGGAAACTTTTTTTTGTTGGCACGTCTGCAACCCAAGCACGCTCGGCTGTCCGATCGACCAGGTAACGAATGCCTGGTCCACCAGTTTCAAGGATCTGCAAGGATGTATGAATCGCATTGGGGCCTCCGCGAATCGCCTTTTCGTGGCCTTGCCGACCCGCGCGATTTCTATTGCAGCCCGACACACGATGAAGCGTTGGCGCGGCTGAGTTTTCTCGTCGACAATCACCGCAGACTAGGGCTGTTACTGGGGGTGCCGGGCAATGGCAAAACGCTCCTGTTGAACGTGTTTGGCCGTCAATTGAGGGCTTCTGGTTGCCAGGTCGCCGTGGTGAATCTACTTTCGCTCAGCGCCGATGAATTCCTCGGCGAATTGTCCACGCAGCTGCGGTGCAAATCGCGTGGACAGGTGACGCCGTTTCAGCGGTGGCGGAGCATTGTGGATCGGATCACGGAGAATCGTTACCAGCAGTTGCCGACCGTCATTTTGCTGGACGACGCCGACGAAGTGCATCCGGACGTGCTTTCCCACATCATCCGCCTGGTGCGTCACGACGGTTCCTCGGAATCGTGTGTGACCACGGTCCTGGCGGCTGATCCGCGCTCGCTCCAACGACTGGGGCGACGGATTCTGGAGTTGTCGGAGTTGCGGATCGAGTTGGAGTCGTGGGAGCCCGATGATACGCGGCACTACTTGCAGGACAGTCTGGCCAAGGCGGGGACTCAGCGGACCGTATTTGACGACGAGGCCGCCTCACGGCTTCACCAGTTGACAGGCGGAATCCCACGGCAGGTCAGCAATCTGGCCGAGTTGGCACTTCTGGCGGGAGCGGGCCAGCAACTCCCTCGCATCGATGCTGCCACCGTCGAGTCGGTTTACGAAGAGCTGGTTCTCGCCAAATGACGCGTTGGCAGTGACTCTGGCTGGGACAGGTCGCGCGTGGTCCACGAGCAATCTGCCGTGGCGTGTGACGTGGGGCCGACGAGTTCGTGTCGCAGTCGCCATAAAGCGTTTTTGGGTCCATGCTTGCGCTACAGCGTTGAGCATTCCGCAGGGCGATTCCCGACGTCCGACATCCCGCGTGGCGAGTGGCGCGAAACCCGAATCTGGCCGTTTACGCGGCGAAGAACCGCCGACAGCCGGCGAATACCGTTTGTGGCTGATCTGGCCAAGGCGGAGAGGTTCGTTAGAATGGCTGGTTTGCAGCCTGCTGGTTCGGGAGAAATATCGATTATGCCATCTGACCGCCCAGAGCAAGGTCCTGACGACCAAATCGAGATCGATTTGCGGCAACCGGGCGTGGCCGCTTTGTGGGCCTGGTTGTGGCCGGGGGCGGGGCATTTGTACCAGCGCCGGTATGCCAAAGGCATCCTGTTTATGGTCTGTATCTTATCGACCTATTTCTTCGGCCTGGCGATGGGTGGCGGTCATGTGGTGTACGCCTCGTGGAACCAGACCGAACGGCGGTGGCAATACTTCTGCCAGCTCGGAGTGGGACTCCCCGCGCTGCCGGCCATTGTACAGGCTCGACGTGTGAAGACGGGGCGTGCCACGTTGTTCAACGGTTGGATGGCGCCGCCGATCATCGACATGCAGAACGATGAGCTCGCTGATTGGCATAAACAGTACAGTCTGTTCTTTGAGCTCGGCACGCTCTACACCATGATTGCTGGATTGCTGAATGTGCTGGCGATTTACGATGCGTATGGAGGTCCGGTAATCATCGCCACGGACGAGAAGGAAAAAGAGAAGAAACCCCCCGATTCTGGCGTGAAACGGAAAGACAAGAACTAGCGGTCTGCGCTTTGCCAACCAGCGCAGGCCGAGGTGGCGAGTGGGCAGCCTGGTGTCGAGGTGTGTCTGATCCGGACCTGTGCCGTTGGTGAACGTATCGTTTGTGATGAGGTTTAACATGAGTCTGCCTGTACTGTTCGCGGATTGGTCCAATAGCCAATTGTGGTATGCGATACCGCTGATCGTGTCGATCAGTCTCGTGTATGGGGCCACGCGTCACGAACAGATGGTGCCGATTCTCCATCATGCCTGGCGGACAGCCAGGTGGATTGTCGGGTTCATGGTGACCATCATCGCCATACTGACGGTCGTTTCCTGGTTCTGTTAACACCTCACCCACTCACCCTCGCACCGCTCCCCCACTCATCGAGTGGCATTTCGGCTGTTGTCGGACTATAGATAGCCAAACCAAAGATTTTCTGGAGATCGGGTTGCCGGGATGCAGGTCGCGGATTGGAGCGTTTCAGACCATCGGGCAGGCAGCGTGAACCGCCATTTTTCTCACCTCGTTATGGTGCTGACGGCCAGCGTGTTTGTGGGGGGGACCCTCGCGCGGAGACGCTACACGAGAGGTTTGCGGATGCCGGTCCGCGGCAGGTTTTCGATTGCGACGCCCCGCATCTGCGGGCGGTGGACGAGCTGGCGGATGCCTTGGAATTGTGGGCCGCCCGCCTGATTTGGACCCAGGACGAACTGGGGTCGGCGGAGATCTTGCAGCGGATTGAGCAGCTTGTGATGGCCAAGAAACGCGTGGATGTTTGTCTTCGCGAGCGCGTTTCGTTGCGGAAATCGTTTGCTGCCGTGGAATCGTCGCCTTCACGCCGCGCGCAATTGCGGCATTATCTGAGGATCGTCTCCCGGACGATCGATTTGTCGGGCCGGTTGCGATACCTGATACGTGACGCGATTGACAGTGCCACGTATGTACTTGAGTCCACTCCCACGTCGTTCCATCAGCTCATTGATTTGCTGACGCGCCACCGAGTACAGACGGGCGCGGAGGTATTGGCTTACGTGTTGTTTGATCCCTTGCCTGGCGCTGGTTCCCACCCGTTTCCGGACGAGACGAAAGAGCGCGTATTGCGTTTGATCGATGCGGTGCATGTGCCGTCGTCCATGGCGGACCTGGCGCAGTGTGTGCAGGAACCGGGGGTCTCGCGGGACCTGACGTTGTCAGTCGCCGAGACGATGTGGAACATCGGTTTGCCTCAGGAACCGCGCCCCGACTCCTCTTCCTCTGATCCGGCACCCGTGATCACCGCCAGGGAGCTGAGGGAATTGGTATCCGCTTTGGACGAAGATGGTGCCGGTCGCACGTTCACGGACCGCCGTCGCCGTCTGCTGCAGCGACTGGAGGAACGCGAAAAAAGCGGGGTCCAGGGGGATACCTTTCGTATTGGCACGTTCGAGATTCGTTCGGGTGACTGGCTGTTAATGCGTAATCCATCGCCGTACAACTGGTTCACCGATTTGGCGCCCGGTTTGTTCACGCATGTGGGGGTGGTCACGACGGAGGTGGGACCGGATGGCATACGGCGATTCGTAATAGTCGACTTGCCGGAGCGAGGCGACCATATTCCTGCCAACAACGTTGACACGTACTTATCCCGCACGCTGCATTATTTCTTCTTGCGACATGGCGATTCCGTGGTCGGCCAGCGCATGGGGCAGGCGGCGAACGAACTGATCGGTAATGAGTCCCAATTTGACCTATTGTTTCGTACAGATCGCGTGGAATCGCTGCGCGGCAAGTCCCTCAGGGGTCAGCCGATCCACACATATTGCGCGGGGCTGCTGCTTGTATGTGCCCAACCCAGTGGCTTGCCGCGTGACGATTTTTTCCCCATTACCGAGCTTCCGGCGGGTGGGCATTTGGTCGAGAACCTGAGAACCCTGGGGCTCGCCATAGGAGACAACTTCGTGTCGCCCACGGGAGCGATTTTCTCGCCTCATCTGGAGGTCGTGGGGGCTTGCGAGCCGATGTACGATCCGACACGCGAGGTGAAAGAGGCGATCTACAATCATTTCGCGGCCCGCATGAGTGAACGTCCGCTTCGCACATCACCCGACCTCAAACAGGTGCTGGTCCAAGAACTAGCTCGCCTGTCAAGATCGACTCCCTGGCTGGCACGTGCCTTAGCTCGCGCAAACCAGGTCAGCGAACAGATGGATTTGGAGACGGCTGCCCGCACGGCGGCGGTGGTGGAGACGTTGGATGAGATCGCCGATACGAATGTGGAAGAATTTCTGCAAGCACGATCGGCCATTATTGCGTCCGACGTGCCTTCCGCGCGGGAATCAACGCCGGCCGTTCCACAAGAGCTGGAGGGACGTTGGCGTCGCCGGCACGGAGAGTTGGTCCGCCGGTGGCAGCGGCAGCAGGTGTCTCCGCTGGAACTGCGTACGGTGCTGGTCGAGTTCTATTCCGAGCGAGGAAGAAAGCAACTGGATCAGCGGTTCTTTCGCGCCGAGTGATCAGCTCTGCTGGTCAGTTCTTTGCAGGATACCGCTCAGACGCGTGTCCCGTATCGTGTATCGGCGATCGCTCCGGTGCGCGGGAAACCGTTGCCGAACCTCTTCGACCGGCGAGCGTCGTCGTCGGGCACCGCGGTTGGAGGATGTGGTGACGCGGCTTAGAATGGGGGCCATGGTGGCGAGCCCCGGCACGCGGCGTTGACGTGGTCGGGCTTGATCTGGCGAGAATGCGTTTTCCAGACGGAAGAAGCGATGCGAATCTTGATACTCGGTGGCGGAACCGTGGGTACCTGGATTGCCGATCTGTTGTGTCGTAACCGGCACAGTGTGACGGTTGTCGACATCGATCCGATCCACACGCGGCGTATCAATGACGAGCTGGACGTGCGCGCGATTACCGGTTCCGCTTCTCAATCAAGTGTGCTGTTCCAGGCAGGCGTGATGAGTGCGGATCTGTGCCTGGCGGTGACCGGTGACGATGAAGTGAATCTGGTGGGCGCCAGCATGGCCAAGGCGATGGGCTCGCGGCGGTCGATTGCGCGCGTCTACGCGCCCGTGTTTCGCGATCTGAGCACATTCGATTATCAACGGCATTTCGGGATCGATCGTCTGCTGAGCCTGGAGCATTTGTCGGCCACGGAACTGGCCCGCAATATCCGCAATCCCGGCTCGGTGGTCGTCGAGAATTTCGCACGAGGCCAACTCGAAGTCCAGGAATTGGTGGTCCAGCACGAAACCTCTGTGACAGGTGTTCCGCTGAAGAAACTGGGATTACCCGGCGCCGTGCGGATCGGATCGATCTATCGTGACGGGAACACCTGGATCGCGGGTGCCGAGGATATCATCCAACTGGATGATCGCCTGACGCTGATCGGGCGGCGCGAAGATATTGATCAGGTTAAGGACCGGTTCCAGCAGGGGGAAGTTGTCAAACGGAGCGTTGTCATTGCTGGTGGCGGCGAGACAGGATATCACCTGGCCCGCACGCTGGAAGGGGAACGCTTCCATATCATGTTGATGGACGAATCCCTGGAGCGATGTGAGTTTCTGGCAAGTAACCTGCAACGCACGACGGTGGTGCAGGCAGATGCCACGCGGCGCTCGGTGTTGGAGGAAGAGCGCGTGGGGAGCGTTGATGTGTTTGTGGCCTGCACGGGTGACGATGAGAACAACATTATGGCGGGCGTCGAAGCCAGAGAGATTGGCGCTGCACAAATCATGGCGATCGTGGGGCGTCCCGATTACGCCAGCGTCGTCGGGAGACTCGGCATCGACGTGGCGGTGAGTGAACGCGACGTCATGGCCAAACAGGTGCTGGGATTCCTCAACGTGGGGGCCGTGGTGTCCCGTACGATGCTCCCTGGCGGGCAGATAGGCGCTTATGAGATCGAAGTTACCGAAGGTTGTACGGCGACCGAGCATGTCTTGGCCAACCTGCGTCTCCCCCCACAATGCCTGATCGCCGCCGTATTGCGTGAGGATTATGTGCGCGTACCGGAAGCCGATGACCGACTGCTGCCCGGCGATACAGTCGTGGCACTGATCGAGAACTCGGCGGAGGAGTCCGCACTTCAGTTCTTCCGCGTCGTATCGCGGTAGTCGGCATGGCTTCCCCATCAGCGTGGGGGCTGCTGAGCACGCACACACACCTTGCCTGGAATGGTCATTCCGGGTATCTACAGGCTGCTTGTCAGGACACGACATCCTGCCGCGCCCCCCGGCGCGAGGGCGCACCCGAGACGTCGCCTTGGGAGCGCCGGTGCTCATGGAATAGGCGTTTGAGACGTGGGCGAAACGGATTTGTGTGGGGTTGGCGATTTTCCCTTTTTGCGCACAGATACTCGGCGCTTCGCAAGTAATGATGTTGGGCGTGTACCGTACCAGACCCAGTCGCACCTTGAGTGCAGTCGCCGCGGCGGCCCGTGACGCGATCCAACGTGACGCGATCGCCTGGTCCGCGCTGTTATTGTGTCTGATTTTCTGTGGCTCCGCGGTACTGTCTGGTTGTGCCTCCGTCCCGCACAACAGCGCGGAGGACATATTGAAACCGTCCAACCATCGCCAGTGGAAGAAGAACATGGCGGTCCTGCCTTATGCGCGCCTGCGAGGGGACCGAGTCAAGGTGTACAACGTCCGCCACTGCAGCTACATCGATGAGGAGACGTATGTTCTGAACTACGACGATCGTACCTACGATCTGGACGAACTCGAGACACTCGATTTCGTTATTTGCCCGTTCACGACGGCACCCAGCCTGGCCCACACCATGCTCAGCTTTGGATTTCGCGATGGCCGTTTCCTGGCCGTGTCGGTGGAGGTGAGGCTGGAGGAAGGGGAGGTCTATTCGACGTTGGGTGGTGCGATGAGGCAGTTCGAGGTCATGTACGTCGTGGCAGACGAGCGGGACGTGATCAAATTGCGCACCGAAGTCCGACAGGCCGACGTCTACGTGTACCGTTCTCGCGCGACGAAAGAACAGGTTCGAGCGCTGTTCGTCGATGTCTTGAAGCGCATCAATACACTCAAGAAACGCCCCGAGTTCTACGACACATTCATGAACAACTGCACGACCAACATCGTCGCACACATCAACCGCGTCAAACCAGGAACCATTCCCTGGGATCCTACCGCACTGCTGACCGGCTACGCCGACCGAACCGCATACTCCCTCGGGCTGCTGGTCGATTACGGATCGTTTGAAGAAACGCGGCGGCGTGCCCGTATCAACAATCTGGCACGACGCTACGCGGACGATCCGCGTTTCTCGGAGCGGATCCGCAGCCAGGATGGGGCGACGCGGATCGCGGAGCGAGACACGTTGCAGGAGCAGCGCTGAGGGCAGCTCGGATCGCGGTGTAATCGCCGTGTATCTACCCTGTTTGGATCTCCCCTCTTTACGGGTGGCCGGAGGTGGCCCCGGCCCGCGGCTGCTCATCTGCTCTCATTTGCTCGGTCACAGGGTTGTATCCCAACCCATCGGAGGTGTGCGGCATCAGCCGGAAAGGTAGGAATCCCGGTCGGAGGAAAAAAGTTGACAAAATTTCGATTTTTGTCGCCCGGTTAGGCGTCTGGAATGCGATGGACTTTACAGAGGACTGTGGCGCGGCGAGTAACTCCCCCCTATCGGGAAGTGCGTCCCAGAAGGGCTGACGAGCACCTCAATCGGAATCGGCGACTGTGGTGCCCTGGGGTCTAAAGTGTTGGGGCAGACGTTCACGCCTCTGAGCGACGCGAAACCCAGGGCACCCAGTTTCCGTTTCTATCTTCCGGCATTCTGTCGGACTCGCAACACGCTTGCGAAGGGAGTCACTGATGAGCGTCTCTTCGGTTCCTGGGCGGCATGTGCGCATGCTGCAGATCCTTGGCCAGCTCCAGTCCGGCCACGGTTTGAATGCAGACCAGTTGGCAGGCCAGCTGGATGTCTGTCGACGCACCATCTTTCGAGATTTGAATATGATGCGTGAGGCGGGCATCGGACTCTATTTTGACGGCGACACAGACTGCTACCGCCTGGCGCCACGCAATGACCTGGTCGTGGCACCGACCCTGGAGCACGAGGAATTGACCACACTGATTGCCGCCGTGCACCTGTCCGTACTGCGAAGTCTTCCCGAATGCCGTGACGTGCTCTGCCGGTCGACCAGCAAATTGCTGGCTCGTTCCCCGCGCCACGTGCAGCATCATGTTACGCGGCTGACCAACTCCTGCACTGTCCGCTCGGCCATCGACCACTACTCGTCCCGTGCCACACGATTTGTGCACTTGATCTTGCAAGCGATCACACAGCGCCGGATGCTTCGCATTACCTTGGTGGATACCGACGGCGGCCGGGAGATCGAGACGCGTTTTGCGCCTTACCAGATGATCGCCGCTGCCGATACCTGGCAAGTGATCGGTCGCTCGTCACATCATCGGGGAGTGCGAACCTTCGATCCGCGCAACATGAAACGCTCGGAGATGACCGACGACATCTACGCGATCCCCCGTCACTTCCAGTCCCCAAGCTGAAGCAGGTGGGGCGCGCCAGAGACGTGATTATCGACCTGCGCATCAGTCTCGTCAGTGGATCACCGCGATGGTGCCCTCGGCGCAGTTCATCGCGCATCCTTCGTGAGACCGATTCCAGGCCGTCTGGAAAAGGTAAGCATTCGTCCGGAAATAAGCTACCGGTTCCGCTTCCCTCTCCACCGCCCCGCGGAGCGGGAATAGCGGGGGAGAGGGTAGGGTGAGGGGCGGTAAATACGGTAACTTATTTCCGGACGAGTTCTAAGCATTCGTAATCCGAGCGAACGGAACCTGCGACGTGGCCAACGACCGTCAGTTGACAATGCAATAGACGGTATTTGAGTCAAGTCCATCATGGTCGGTCGTCACGGCCGACACCATCCCGATAGCGTCCGGTGACAGCGCGACCACGATTTCGAAATACCCTTGCGTATCTACAGTCAGGGTGGTTCCGTCGAGCAGTCCACCGAATCTCACCTGCAGACCGTTGACGTCGTTGTCGTCGCCAACAGTTCCGGAAAATCGCCAGATGTTACCGTCTCGTTCAGATCTGAAATTGGAGATGTAAGGGGGGACGAGCTGTGGCTCCATGCCCATACCGCCAGGCATTTCGCCCTCAGGGCCCGATTCGAGAGGCGTGGCCGGATACGTGACGGTCATCGTTTCTGGTAACAGCGCATTGTCACCATCCCCGTACGCCGAGTCCGCAATTGCGGCGTCAACCAGATCGCTGTCGATAGGATCAGCAACGCTTGCCGCGCCGTCTTGATCGATGGCTACTGTCTCGATCAGCCGCACAGGTGTGGTCACTCCAGCTGCGATGTCAACGTCTTGATTGACGTCGAGCGTCTCGACGAGCACTTCCTTGACTTGTGCTGCTGGAAAGGCCCTCCACTGGCCCTCTGCTTCGATTTCAATTACTTCCTGCAGTTGATAGTCAACGAATTGCCGGACCGTGACCGTAGTATTTTCGCTATTAGGCTGAACTTGGAGGACGCCATCTTCCGTCAGGAAGATGGACATTTGGGATTCAACAACGGAAGTCATGGAAGCGACATCGCCCATTTCAAGTTGCGCTTCCGCGGCCGCGGGTTGCGGATCTACGCCCGCGTCGCCAGACGCATCCAGGTTGATCGCATCGGGCATTCCTGAGAGGACCAGTCGGGCGTCCAATCTCTCGAGACTTAATCGTCTGATCGATGACCGAGCGGACCGACGACGGTTTTGCCTTGGTCGGCGTTCGGGGTAACTTGAGAGAAATAGTCGGGTCATGGTGATTTCCTCACATTAAGAGTAGACCGAAGGCGCGTACCTGAGGCGCGAGTCAAACACGTGCGCATATCCGTCAGGCGCAAGAACAAGCGGTACAAGACAGCAGCGCTCCAGAATCGCTGCGGCACTGACGGGGTCGGGAACAGAGTGCTCTGCGTTAACTCGGCCAGCGAGCCCCCACAGAATCCGACCGCTCTATTACAAGAATTTCTCGAATCCGATAGAAAGTCAAATCATTACCCCCAATATGGACATTAATCGCGGCCGTTGTGGGGATAATTTGCTGGTCGTCTCGGGTTCGCCAAGGCACTGGGTCAACAGACCGATGACGGAAGGCGTGTCCCACTGCGTTGGGGATCCGCCGGTGCTCGCCGGGGCGCCGCTTCATGTGGGGGGGGTGAATGCGGGGAAGCAATAGGGGAGCGGAATGAGAAGTGATGGTCCGGAAACCGAGGAGGTCACGGTGGGGTAATCGAGCAGTTGTTGCGAGATTTCGGAGGGGAAGCCAGAGGTGAGAATTGTTTTCTTGTCGAATCCATAATCAAGTGCGAGTCGCAGATGACTCAATGCCGTCTTTTCTTTGTCCGATTCCTGGCCGTGTAGAAAGTGAAACATGGCCGCCATGAAATGTGCTCGGCCATTGTTCGGTTTCAACGCGATAGCACGCTCTACATCCTCGATGGCCATCTGTCGATACGACCTGCCATCAGGCGCAGTCTCAGGGGCACAGTTCGCATAAACGTCTGCCCGATTGAGATAGGCAGACTGGCACTTTGGATCCAGATGAAGAGCCTCTGTCAAGTAATTGTCGGCACGAGAGTAAACACCTCGGTCGCGCAAATCAGAAGCCAGGTTGTTGAGAACGGCGGGTGTCCTGTAGTCGTGCTCACCAAGTGCCAGCTCGTAGAAGTACTGTAGTTTGACACTACGTCCCTTCAGCTGATGACTGTATGCGGCCCAGGCAGCCGTGAGACCGTCAGGAGCTCTGCTGTAGACTTCTTCCAGGTCGTCGGTGGCATCCTCGTAGCGTGCCAGTGTCACCAGCACCTGACCGCGAGCGAAGAGAGGTTCGTAGGCATCGGGTTCGGCTTGGTGGGCGTCCGAAAAACACGCGGCGGCCCGTTCCAGGTTGCCTTCTTCGAACGCCTTGATTCCAGCGCCGTATCGACGGACCGCATAGGGTGGTTGCAGGGCCAAGCCGATGCCCATGGTACTGGCGAGCACCGCCAGGCCCCCGGCGCTGCTGGCGATCAGAAAACGCCGCCGCCTGGCCCAGCGTTTGAGACGGGCTGAAGGAGAAGCACAAGCGCGCAGCAGGGCGGCAAGATCGCGGGCCGACTGAGGCCGATCCGCGCTCTCCAATTGCAGGCACTTGGCGACGAGGGCCGCGAGCTGAGGATCAATGTCGGGTCGCATGGACTCCAGCGTCGGGCAGCCTTCCTCCTGTCGCGCCAGGATACGAAAGGCCGATACACTGGCCTCGTCGTCCGGCACCTGGTCTCCAAACGGCAAGCGACGAGTCAACAGTTCATAGAGCATGACGCCCAAGGAAAACACGTCTGATCGCGGATCCCCCAGGTCCTCTTCCTCTGCATCCTGCAGAATCACGGTGCGCAGCTGTTCCGGTGGCATGTAAGGAAGCGTGCCGCCGACGAGTGTCCGTTGGAGACGAATATCGCTCGATAAATTGAAATCCAGCAATAGCGGGCATCCCGACGGCGCGAGGAGGACATTGGAGGGTTTCAGGTCGCGGTGGCAAATACCCGACTGGTGCGCATGGGCCAGCGCATCGGCCAGTTGCACCATGATATGAACGATGCCGTCGACAAATGTAGCGCGCATGAGATAAGGATCCGCTTCGGTATACACCGCCGGAATCGCGTCCAGAATGGCATCCTGCTGCGCCACTTCGTGGATCATACGCGCTTGCTCCGGATGAGCATCTTGGGCGGAAGCTGCATCGAGCACACTCAACAACGTGCTTCGACCCAGGTAAGGCATGCATACGGCGGTCACACGCGAGGAGTCATCTTCCTGGACCGAATAGACCGGGACAATATTGCGGTGTCGCAGTCGTCCGAGCGTTTCGGCTTCCCCGCCGCCAGCGCGGGAAACTTTGACCACGACCAGTCGATCTCCGAGAGATGGTTCCGTGGCCAGGTAGACGCGCGCGAATGCTCCGCGGCCGATTTCGCGGACCAGACGAAAACCCATGAACTGTGACTCGACTTCCGGCCAGCGAATCTCGACCATGCTGTCCGCAAAGTCCGGGTCGTCCTCGGTACACTCATGAGCGGCCAGCAGCACGCGCAGCGACTTGCGCACGGTCGGAAAAAGCTCACAGTAGGTGCTCAGGGCGACCTGCTCGCCAGCCTCCCGGCGCAGACAGTACTCTTCATAGGCCAGGTCAAGCACGAGTGAATGTCGCTGCCGCAGGTCAGGGTGGCGCTGGAGAACGTCGCACGCGTTGGGGTGGTGCCCCGAACGCCACGTGCTGATGACTTTCGACACCAGTGATTCGGCTTCGATGTCGGAGGGGGTGTCCATGATCTGTGCTGCCTGCCGCACGAGCTGCCACCGCAATGATCCATCTGTCTGTAACTGTCCATTCAGCTCATCTTCGTATCGTCTTCCGGCTCGGCCCGCGATGAGCGTGTCAGGCGGTCAATAACTCGACGCACCGTCCTTTCGTTGATTCCAAGTTTCTCACTGATCTCCACGTAGGTCGCTCCCCCAATGCGCATCTGGATGATCTCCTGGACCCGCTTGGGTTGCCCGTTGACCAATCGCTCCCACTCTTCTCGCGCCATGGCGACCTGGCTGGGAGTCATATCCATGGACTCGACAGGATCACTTTCCGCGTCCGAATCGAGCAAGGGCTGCTCGCGTTTCACGTCGTATTTCTGGGACCTGAGCCGCCGCCGATACTCTTGGATCACCTTGTGCCGTGCCACGCCGGCCAGATATCGGAACAGATCGTCAGGGTTTTTGAACGACCGAATTTCGCGAGGATTGCGAAAAAACGATGCCCAGACCATCTGCTCGAAATCCAAGCTATCATATTTGGATTGCATGCGACGGTCCAGTTTTCGGCGGACAATTCTCCGAATATGCGAGCCAAACTTCTCGATGAACTTCCGGACTTCCTCGGGCGTACTCGACCCCGAACGGAGTTTCCGTAATGCTGCTCGAAATTCTCCTTTCTCGTCGACCATCGCATGCCCTCGAACGTCCAAACCGCGGGGCGACGCCATCTGTTCTGCGATCGGTGGTGACTGCCCGTCTCTTCTTGGGTTGCCCGAGCCGCAGTCAGTAGTCCCGAATCAATACCCCCATGAAGAGGTATCTGTAAAGAGTTGTTCCGCGGATACGCCACAGCGTGGCCAGACGTCTGCCCACGCGGTTAGACTACCAGATATTGGGGACGCGATGCCACGTGCATGCGCAAAAAAACGCGGTGCGCGGGCCGGGTGCACTTGTTGCGGTTTCCCGACGGGTGTCTGTGGACACCAGAGGACGATTCGTGCCGCGTTGCGCGTCTGATCGGGTGCGGCGTGACCGGGGTGCGACCGAGGTGCGCCGAGGTGCGGGCGCTGACCTTCGCGTTCGGCCCCCTGGTCAGGTCGTCGTTGGGGGCCAACAATGTTCTCTGCGGTTGTTTCTTGCACATCGGCTCGCGGGTGGTGATACGCCGCGCCGCACGCCGGTGAGCGTGGAAAGTATTGCCTTGTCACCAGGAGATACCGTGGACTGTTCGTGGGTATGCACCGAAACGTCGCGCCAGCAACTCTCACCTGTGTGGAGCCACATCGTGCTTGGCGCTTGCTGCTTGGCTTGAAATCATTACATGACGCCTGGTCGATATGCGAGATGCAGCTGTCGCCAGCCAGGATCGCCGAGTTTAGATGACTGAATCGCTCGTAGTGACGACTGCCTTGACCAAGCGATACGGCCGCATTACCGCGCTGTGCGATTGCACGCTGAGCATCGATTCGGGAGAGGTGTTTGGACTGCTAGGGCCCAACGGGGCCGGTAAAACGACATTGCTTCGGCTCCTCTTGGGGTACCTTCGTCCCACGAGCGGTGCGGCCCGGATTGCGGGTTGGGACTGTTGCCGGCACTCGCTGGAGGTTCGCCGCCGCGTGGCCTATTTGCCCGGTGATGCCCGCCTATTTCGGCAGATGCGTGGACGAGAGGTGCTGAGGTTTTTCACCGACGTTCGTGGTGGTCGGGGTTTTGAGACGGCGATGCAGTTGACAGAGCGTTTGGATCTGGACGCGACCCGGCGCGTCGGTTCCATGTCCACGGGCATGCGGCAGAAGCTGGCATTGGTCGCCGCGCTGGCTACCGATGCATCGCTGGTGATTTTGGACGAGCCGACCTCGAACCTCGATCCAACCGTGCGTGGCACCGTCCTGGAATTGGTGGAGGAGGCACGCGGACAGGGGCGTACCGTTTTGTTTTCCTCGCATGTACTCTCCGAGGTCGAACAGGCTTGTGATCGAGTGGCCATATTGCGAGCGGGCGAGCTGGTCCACACCCAAGTGATGTCGGATCTGCGGCGGCGACATCGAATCCACGCGATTATTCGTGGTGCGTTTCCGAAAACGCCGCCGGAGTTCGACCATCAGCTGCAGATACGCAGCCGAGGGGACGGTCGAGTGACCATTGAGACGCCGGGCGAGTTGTCGTCGTTGTTGGGCTGGCTCAGTACGTTGCCGCTGCATGAAGTCCGCATCGAGCCCGTGGGGCTGCGCGGCGTATACGACGAGTTTCATACGGATTAGAAATGGCGACCGGCGTTTGAGCAGACGCGCGACGACAGGTAGTGACGAAGATGGTGGAATATGATACGGCCGATGAAACTGGCACTACTGCGCAAGACAATACACGAATCGCGGTTACTGCTTGTGTCGAGCACGATCATTATGTTTGCATTTTGCTGGTTGCGCGTCTGGATTGTGAGCCTCTTGCCGACCGACCGTTTCAAAACGATTGTCGAGCAGTTTCGAGAATTTGAGCGTTTTGTACCGGTGCCTTTCGAACAGTTGTTCACCTATCCGGGCCGCATCGCCCTGACCTATGACGAATTGATCGTGGTCATGTGCATGGCGATGTGGGCGATTGCCCGCGGTTCGGACTGTGTGGCGGGCGAACTCTCGCGCGGGACCATGGAGATGGTGCTGGCGCAGCCGGTCAGTCGCAAGAGAATCGTGCTCACACAAGCCATGGTGACCACGTTGGGGGCGGCCATTCTGTCGCTCGCGTCCTGGTGTGGGCTGTATGCCGGTATCCATACGACGCACGTCGACGAGCCGGTGAGACAACCCGCTTTCTCCCTGCCCATGTTGGGTTTGGATCCTGCCGGTTCCCTGCTGACGGGAGAGACGCGGCGCGTGAGCATGGCGGCCAAGGTGAATACCCGCGACATGTGGCCGGCGGCGGTCAATCTGTTCGCGCTCGGGTTCTTTCTGGCCGGGCTCAGTACACTCGTCTCATCATTCGACCAGTATCGGTGGCGAACGATTGGTATCGTGGCGGGCATTTACGTGGTGCAGTTGATCATGAAGATTGTTGGGTTGGCGTCCGAGCGTTTCCAATGGCTCCTCAGTTGGACGTTTTTTACGGCTTATGATCCCGAGCGTTTCGTAAGCGTGTCGGTCAACATGCCGCACAGCGCCTGGCGTCTGATAATGGTCGATCAACAGGGGCAGTGGCTTGGGCTCGGTCCACTTGGTTACGACTCAGTGCTGATCGGCATGGGGTTCACCGCGTACGTGGCCGCCACCGTCATTTTTTGCCGCCGCGATCTTCCCGCGCCTCTTTAGGCAGCGTCGCTTTGCTCGTCTTCGGCCCTTGCCTTGCCGCTCTGCTGCCGATAGTACTTCAGTCCAGGGAAGAAGAAGCAGGCAGCCGAGACGATGCCGAAGATGAGGTGCTCATAACTGGTCCAGACGGCCATCAAGCCAGCTGTGAGAAACAGAGCGGCTGCCTGGATGTAGAACAATCCGGACAGAATCCCGGCTTTAATCAGGAAGACCATCCCGGCAATCAATCCCAGTACCGGCGACAGCTTGAGCGGCGGCAGCCCGAGGTACGCTTCCAAAGGGAACAAGGCGATGATGCAGAGCAGTGCCGCGGCCCAGACGTGCGCAATCTGCCGCTCGACGAATGTCACGGGCCCTTGCCGGTGCCGCAGTGCCCAGAAAACGACAGCCCACGTGCCAAAACCGGCCGACCAGAGGCAGAAGTAGTACCAGCGATTGTCGACCTGGTACCAGAACAGGATATTGGTCAGTAGGCAGGCCACGAACAGTGCCAGGCTGTGCCACATCCACAGCAGGCCCCAATTTTCGAGTACCGTGGCATGATGTGTCTCTCGAAACCAGCGGGAAACCACCTGGGTCAGCCGGCCGCTGCGAGCGGCGATCGGCTCGTTATTCAAATAGGCCTCCAGGTCGTCCGCCAGGTCCGCTGCGCCGGGATATCGCAAGTCGGGCGGCTTCTGGAGACAACGGACGGCAATCAGCTCCAAATCGCGGTCGACATCTCGATTGCGTTGCCGTGGCGGAGCGGGATCCTGTTCGATGACCTTCATCAACGTGTCGACGGGCGAAGCCGCTTGAAACGGTGGTTCTCCGGTCAACATGTGGTAGAGAATCGCGCCCAGGCTGTAGACGTCGCTGGCCGGACCCACACTGCCGCTGCGGCCTGCCGCCTGCTCGGGTGACATGTACGCGGGCGTGCCAACTACAGCCCCTGAATGAGTCATGCTCTGCGGATCCGTGATCCTCTTGGCCAGTCCGAAGTCCGTAATGTGTGGCTCACCATCTTCGTCAACCAGGATGTTCGAAGGCTTCAGATCCCGGTGCAATACACCGTGTTGATGCGCGAACTCGATTCCGCGCGCAACTTTCGCCAGTAGCCGCGCTGCCAGCTGGGGATCGAGTGGGCCATCGTTCAGCAAATCAGATAAGGTCGGCCCCTTAATGTACTTCATGCTGAAGTACATGCGCCCCGCATCTTCGCCAACCTGATACACGGGAACGATGCCGGGATGATCGAGTCGTGCCGCCGCCTGGGCCTCGGCAAGGAAACGATCGCGGTCCCCTTTGGACGCCAGGGGACCGCGGAGAATTGTCTTGACGGCCAGCTGTCGATTCAGATTGACCTGCCGGGCCAGGTACACGACTCCCATTCCTCCCCGGCCGAGCTCCTCCATCAATTCGTAGTCCCCGATCCGCCGCGGCAGCGGTGGGGCTCCCTCCTTCTGCTGCGGGATCGGGTCGCTCAACCTGTCTGCTGATGTGGAGCCGATCGCGTTGGCAACCAGGATCGTCCCCCACAGCTCGCGCAGGTCGGAGGCCAGATCGGGATGTGCACGGCATTCCCGTTCCAGGTCCACTTGCTCGCCACGCTGAACGCGATCGGTCAGATCGGCCAGCTGCTGGGCCAGCCGCTGTTCCCGCTCTGTCGAAGCATCGTCGGGGTGCGGAGATTGAGAAGATGTGTTCACGATTCCCCGGAGCTTGCATCGCGATCTGAAAGGTGATCCACGTCCATGCTGGAAGGATCCTGCAGCAACTGCTTCAGCCGCCGAACCGCGCGCAGGTATCGCATGCTGGCTGCCGGTTCGGTCAGCTCCAGTGCTTCGGCGATTTCCGTGTTCGAGAGCTGTTCGTAGTGTCGCATGATGATGATTTCACAATCCTGCTCACTCAGACGCCCCAACGACTGCTCCACCAGCCGGGCCATTTCCTGGCGCGTCGCAGCGGCTGCCGGGGTCAATTCGGGATCGCGAATATGCGCTACCAGGTCATAGGTCGACCGATCGGACGCGGCGGGAACGGCCAGGGTCTGCTCACGGTCCACGCTGCGTTTCGCCGAACCACGATGGCGTCGGTGCGCGTCGATAATGCGGTCTTTGGCGATCTGACGGACCCAGAGATGAAAGGACATCACCGGGTTCTCCAGGTACTGTGGGAGGCGGCGATTGGCCTCGACAAGCACGTCCTGGACCACATCGCTCACGCCGACCCGTCCCTGAATTTTCCGGTCCAGACGCAGTTCGATCATCCGCCGGAGGGCACTGCGATGTCGGTCGAGCAGGCGATTGACAGCCTGGTCATCGCCTTCCCGCGCCCCCAACAGCAGTTCGTGTGTCTTGTTTGAATCGGGCCACATGCTGTGCATTATCTCCTACCTCCTGTCCCTCTCACAAGGCCCGCCGTGCTCACACGGAAGCCCCGAGGAGAGACCCATGGCGCAGGCGCGAGATGCCCCAGCCACAAGGAAAGCTCGAAACAGCAAATGCGCCTGGCGCTCCACGCATCCTCGTCGCGAGTCACTCCGATGGCGGGCCCTTCTCGAGCGACTTGAACCAGTAGATGATACCCCCACCCAACATCGTGGTGACATACACCTCTCCGTCCTCGTCCTCGCCAAAGGTCATGACCGGCAGGCCACTGCTTTCGATGGCTCGGTTCTCCGTGACCCGATGCTGTTTGGCGTCATACCGCAGTGCCCACAGAGACCCCACGACATAATCTCCGTAGAGATATGCTCCGTCGAGCGTGGGCAAACGAGGGCCATGATAGACGCAGCCACCAATGATCGACATGCCGACGCGATGGTGATACTCCCAGATCGGCTCGATCAGGTCTTCGCGCGGCCCCGATCCGTGCAGCAGGAATTTATGACGCCCTTCCCGCAGACTCCACCCGTAGTTGCCTCCACGTTGGACAAGGTCGATTTCCTCCCATAGGTCTTCGCCGTTGTCGGCCGCCCACAGAATTCCCGTTCGGCGATCAAAAGCCATCCGCCACACATTGCGCAGCCCATAGGCCCAGATTTCTGGTCGAGCGCCGGGACGATCGACAAACGGATTGTCCGGGGGAATGGCATAGTTCTTGTCTCCTTCCGAGCGGTCCACATCAATTCTTAAGATTGAGCCATGCAGTGTGGCCAGATTCTGACCGTGCCCGTGCGGATCGTTTGATAAGCCACCGTCGCCCAGGCCAATGTAGAGGAATCCGTCCGGGCCGAATTCGAGTGTGCCTCCGTTGTGGTTCCAATAGGGTTGCTCGATGCGCAGAATCTCGTCTTCCGACGTTGGATCTGCGCGATTGGGATTGTCCGCCGACACACGAAACCGTGAAATGATCGACGTATGCGGTGCGGCGGTCGTCGTGTAGTACACGAAAAACGTGCCATTCTGTTTGTATTGGGGATGAAATGCCAGAGCGAGAAAACCTTCTTCGTTCTCGATTTCCTCGTAGACAACCTGGGAGTGAATATCGAGAAAGACTTCCGTCTGCGCGATGTCGCGATCCTTGGGGAAGACATGGATGACTCCGAACTGCGTGCCGACAAAAATCCGCCCACTCCCATCACCCGCATGCGTCAGCACCACGGGACGCGGGATGCGCAAGTTCGGAAACGCGTCCTCCACGCCGATCTTCAATGGACGCTGGTCAACGTCCTCCCCGCCCCGGCCCACGGACGGTGAGACCGCGATCAACAGCAGACAGGTCAGAAGCGCATGATGTCGTGCCATCTTCATGGTTCCACTCGTCACTCCTCTGGCCGCTGCCTGCCCTCTCTCGGGGGTCAGGCTGCGCGTTCTTCGGGTGCGCCGTCCACCCGCGTCAAGATCGAAGCTGCCGTCACCCGACTCGAACGCCGCGCTGCCGGCGTCCGGCGATTTCCAGCAGCGAGACGCCACGACGCGGATCGTCACGGCGTGTACGTCTCGGCCGCTTTCTGGTCTCCCATTTCGACGAGCAACTTCTTCAAACCAGCCAGATTCTCTCGAAGACTGACCTCGGCATCCACTTCCGGTCGATGATCCAGGATGCCAATCGGCCCTCGATAGCCGGAATCTCGGATCATGCCGAGCATCCGAAGATCTTCGTTTCCCTCTCCCAAGGGGAGGATTTTCGGTCCGCCGACGGTCATGCCATTGAGATTCACGCAGGTCAAGTAAGGGAGCATCTGCTGGAAGGCTTCGGGGAACTTGGCCAGATGTTCGTGTCCGTGGTGAAAGTTATATACGATTCCCACATTTTCCGTCCCGGCATGCCGCCGCAGCCACTTGACCATGGCCACCATGTTCTCCGGCTCACCCGACCAGCCGCCATGGTTGTACAGCGCGAAGGTGCACGCCAACCGCTTCGCATCTTGCACGTAAGGCAGCAGCGCCTGGCCATTGATCTCCACACGTTTCTCGTTCGAATCCGCTTCGGCCGCCGGGGCAATCATCCAGAGCTGTGGATGGAGCTTGTACTTCTCGATCAGTTGCAGCATCGGCTGATAGCCGGGACTTTGCTGCGGCGGCGTCCAGTGGGCAAAGAACTCGATGCCTTGCTTTTTCAAACACAGGATCTCGTCTTCGAATGTTGGGATGTGATTGTCGCGCCAGTCATACGCCAGTTTGGTGAGGCCCAGCTTTTTGAGCATCTCCGCACGCTGAGCCGGCGTGCGATTCACGGGATCAAACGGGACGATACACCACGCCGCCAGATTGTCTTTGGCAAAGATGCCACCCGACTCGGCGGCCCGGCTGAGCCGAGGGGTCAACACGCAACACGGCAATAAGCCGGCCAGGCAAAAAAAGGCGGCGCACCGAAACTTGAGGGATTGCATGCGGGAGAACTCCTGAGTGTGAGGAAAGGTTGAACGCGTGCAGTCGGCAGGCGGAATTTCGGACTCGAATGGTCGGATACTCTATTGTTGCACGTC
This sequence comes from uncultured Planctomycetota bacterium, assembly GCA_963700575.1. Taxonomy (GTDB): domain Bacteria; phylum Planctomycetota; class Planctomycetia; order Pirellulales; family Pirellulaceae; genus JAJRVM01. Next base: position 942,966 of record CAVOYC010000032.1, read on the forward strand.
GCGGGCCACCGAGAAAGTAGGTCCCGCAGTTCGTGTGGAACCAACATGCAGCGCGACCGGATGCGTCAGTAACGCAGCTCCACGCCGACGCCCACCAGCCCGTCGATGGTGAGTGGCACCAGGCGGTACTGTAAATGAGATTGCTCGGTCAGCTGCGTGGCTTCGACCGACAGGTAGGCGACCCACCACCCCAACAGAACCTGGGAGAGATAATGCGCGTCGTCGTTCAGACGCGAGTAGCCGGCCAGGCCCGAACCGACGAAGAAGGCTGTTTTGAGCAGCAGTCCGTCGGCTCGCTTGGCCGCCACCAGAAACGGTACCGCGCCCAAAAACGAGTGGCCGCTCACGCCATTGTCATCATTCAGCGGTCTCCAGTAGGAACCGTAATCGGCCTCACCCGGCCGTGAACCTCCGGTCGCAACTTGTAAGAAGCCGACCACCGGGGCGCCGACCAGCAGGCCGCGCAACGACTGGCGCGACCATTCACCCCAGCGGGCATCCCACAATCGTTCGCGGAAGAAACCATAGGCCGGTGCCCACTGGTCGATCGCCCAGGTGCCCAAAAGAACGGATGCTACGACCCAGGTTTTCCCGGATAACTTACCAAACTGCCACGTGTCGGGGTCGGTTGCTACATGGTCCTGAAACCATGCGCAAAATCTTCATCCAGTGATGTGTTGGCCAGCCCCGCCGCAATGCCTATCCCCACTCCCAGACAAAGGAGCGACTTGCGCGAATAGAAGTACCAGTAATCCTGATAGACGTCGCCAGTATAGCTCCAGATCGGTTCATAGAAGTACTCATCGAGGCAGAGCCGGTCCTTCTCGACAATCGTTGTGATGGTCTCACACCCGTGAAAGAGATCCGAAATGACCCATGTGCACGGCGCTGACAAATGCTTGTCGACCAGCCCCGATGCTTGCGGAGCAGGTCTCGGCCGATCCGCTCTGTAAGCCAGACGGTCTGTGATCCAACCGTCGGCGATCGAACCACGCGACCAGCCTCCTGAACCGCGCCTCTTTGAGCTGTTCAAGCCTCTCGGCACCCCGTCGTACTGGTCTCCCTCCAGTGGCAGATCTTCGGCGGGAGGAGTCAGTGATCGGATGAACTGATTGGACCGAACCGGCTGTGCGAGCAACACGGCAGTGAGACACAGGGCACCCGCGAGAACCGCACAGACGGATTGCCAGAGGCCAACGCGACGGGATGGACCGTTTCGAACGCCGGGTGATCAAGTCCAGGACGCGATTATGAATAATCAACCACCTGAGGCGGCAAGGCCGCAGCCAAATAGGGTGATGCCAACCAGTCTGTGTCAAGCCTGTCCGGCGCGCCGTTCGACATAAGGTCCGCGTGGCTGTTTCACGAGCGACCAATGGGAGGGGCGTAATTAGCGTAATTGGCCCGTTACGTCAATATTGGAACGAAAATGGAATTCGGGAAATGATACGATATACAAACCGGTCTGAACCGGTGCATCGGGCCGGCGGGATCACGGTAACTCACGTGGGCAGAAAGAACACGATGGAAAAAAAACGAGTGCAGCGGTATCTGCAGGAACGTCCGGTCGATTATTTGGGAGTATATGGAAGGAAACGTCCGCGTGTCGGCACCATTGAGCCGGGCAGGCAATTGCCGATGAGTCGCACTGGAAAGCGAGGCGTATCTTTCGTAGTGGTTGCGTGCGCGCTCGTGGCGTCCGCGGTCGGGATGACGAGGAAGACGGTGGAGGCTGGGCCGCCAGTTTCGGCGGAATCATCCCCGCATTTGCTCGTCGAACCCGACTTTGAGATCGCCAACACCTGGTGGCCGCCGTTGGAGAACGTCTACACGCCGTTGGGCTGGAAGAACCACTTGTTTCGATTCAACGTCTATTACTCCGGCGTGGTCATGGCGCGGACGCAGCCAGAAAAAGACGTCAAGGCACTCGATCCGTGGTGCGATCTGGGCGTGCAGGTCTCCATTCTGCCGTCGGAAAAGGGGCTCGACCCTGATCGATGGCGAGGCGGTACCTATCAGATGACGACGGACAACGGGCGTCGCTGGACGTATCAGGGGATGCTGAATCGGCCGACGCCGGTGGTATGGAACGAATGGCGATCGTCCTTTCGCACGACAATCGGTTACGTCCTGCGCGAGGAAGTGTTCGTGCATCTGAGAGGTGCCAAGGACATCGAGACGGGGCAGGAGCCGCTGTTCGCCTGGATTCGCATGTCGATCCGGGATGTCAATCCGATCATGACGCCGGAGCCCTGCCACATCCTGGTGAGGATCAACAAGCCACACATCTTTTCCGAGATGTACCGGCAGCGCAACTGTGCCATGCGTCGCACCGACGCGCTCTATCCGCGCAGGCTCGAAATGCAGCCATACGGGGCGAGTGATCGACCAGGATGTTTGATCCTGGAGCCGAGCGACAAGGTCCGACTCGGCGTGTTGTCGGGTTGCGCGACAAAGGTGCGTTTCGATCAGCCCGAAGGAGACCAGCAGGACACGAATCTCCACATCGTTTTGCCAGCCCAGAAAGGCAATTACGTCGATCTTCTGTTGCCGATGCTGCCAACCGATCGTCCGGTGTTCATGAAGGAGATGAAGCTGGGGCATGACCGCGCGCTGGCCGAGTGCGATGACTATTGGTCGAAGCGGCCACCTACCGCGGCGACGATCGACACACCGGAGCCGTGGATAAACGAGTTTCTCAGACGCAGCGCCCAGTACGGTGAGATCGTCGCACAGAAGATGCCGGACACCGGCTACTACACGAATCTCACCGGTTCGCAGACGTATGCCCGAATGTGGGCGACTCCCACCACCATGTTCGATACGATGCTGCTCGACACGCTGGGGTACCACCAGGCCGTTGATCGGTATCTGGAGATGTTTCGAGTTGCTCAGGGTACGGTGAAGCCGCCCGGGCCGACGTACGATTTGCACCCGGGATACCTCGGCGGCCCCGAGAGCCTGGGCACGGTCAGTTGGCTGTCGGATCACGGTGCTATTCTTCATGCGGCCAGCTATCATGCCCTGGTGACGCACGATGGCGAGTTCCTTAAGCGCTGGCTCGAGCCGATCGTCAAAGCGTGCGAGTGGATTCGCGATGCATGCGCCGAACTGATCATGACGGTGTCCATGGTTTGCCACCGCCGGCGACGGCGACAGATCGGCACATCCCCACCCAGGCAGTGTGGAATCTGGGCTGGCACTACCGAGGGTTGATCAGTGCCGTCGAGTTGCTCAAGAGGCTCGATGATCCTCGAGCTGGGGAATTTGCACAACTGGCAGCAGAATATCGCAAGACCTGTGTGGAAACGCTGCGTCAGGCCACGGCCGAGAATCCAACGTGGATCGATTGCCAGGGACAGACATACCAAATTGTACCGACGTCGCTGTCGGCTGGGGGAGATGTCACCCACGCGTTCTATCTCGACACCGGACCGCTGTTTCTCGTCTATGCCGGCTTACTGAGCGCCGACGATCCCCTGATGCGTTCGACATTGAAATTCTTCCGTGAAGGGCCGAACTGGACGACATTCGACCGCTACGGCAGCCACGAACAGCCGGCCGTGCTGGTGCACGAAATCTCCAGCTGTGAGCCGCCGGCAAGTTTCAATCTGTTCCACTCGCACCAACTCGGTGACCGTCAGCGATTCCTCGAGGGAATGTACTCGATGATGGCGGGTGCTCACAGCCGTAAGACCTTTACCACCTGTGAGACGCGCGGTGGGATCACGGGCCTGGCCTCTCATATGGACGTCTACTCGGTCAAGCTCTGTGCGATCGACGATTTTATTGAGTCGGGAACGCTGCACCTGTTGCGCATGACGCCCAAAGCCTGGCTGAGGGCAAACTACCTCAGCCGATTCGAAGAGGTGCCGACCATCTTCGGTCCGGTAACGGTTCGTTTCCAGTTGAGCGACGACGGCAGGACACTCAATCTGCACTACAGCGCGAACTTCCATCACGCGCCGCACAAGGTCGTATTGCATGTGCCGCCGCTACCGCAGATCGACCAGCTGTGCATTAACGGACGCCGGATCAAGGCCGGGCCCGGTGATGTTCTCACCGTCAAGGAGACCGCGAGATAACGAATATCTGGTGCTGAAGATCCGTCAGGGCACAGAGAACCGGTCGTGGCGCGCTGTCTGCTCGCTCATCGGTCGGCGCGAACGGCAAGTGCCGAGGTGGCACTTGTGGTGATGTGGGACTGGTCGGACTTCATTGACGCGAGCGGCGCGATTTCGTTAGATTGACGAAAGCAGGTTGATCCTGGCAGAAGGTGCTCAAGCGGTGACATTCTCCCCATTTCGATTTGCAATTCCTGTTCCCTATGCGGCAGCGGCGTGCCTTTTGACCGTCTGGGCGCCCGATGTACAGGGACAGTTGCTGCGGCTGCCGACGTTGGACTACTTCTCGGTGCAGACTTCGGTGCTCGTGCCAGATCGAGGTGGTACCTACCTGGGCGGAGTGCGTCGCTCGACATATGGCACGTCGAGCTATGGAGTACCGGGAGTCGGTGGTGCTGTGGGCACGGGACGGCTGCTGGGTAGTCGTGGGCTGTCGGCCGGTACGCGTGCAGGCGGCGCATCGGTGCATGCGACCGTTATCGACCATGAGGCGCTTGATCGCGCTGTACTGGCCGAGGCAGCGCGACGGCGCGGCGAGCGTCTTGCCGTGGAACGCAGCGCGGCCGATCTTTCGCGGCGCCTTAGTGAAGGCACTTCGTCCTCATCGTCTCCATCGACGGCGCTGATGAGCGTGGCAGAGATTCGACGTCAAAACGCACAGCGTAGAGCGTCGCAGCAACGCGAGGCGCAGCGGCTCTTCGCCCAAGGCGCTGAGGCCCAAAGCAAAGGGAGTCTGGGAGCGGCCAGGATTTTCTATCAGATGGCCCATCGCCGGGCCGATGCCGAATTGAAACAGCGTCTGGCGGCCCGATTGAGCCAGCTGGGAGCTTCGGTTAAGAGTCGGGCCACCTCGCGTTGAGCGGGCGAAAGTGCCTCACACCGTGAAGTGCTGTTCGTATCCTTGGAACATGATCTCGATCACCTTCTCAATCGCTTGGTGCCACTCTTGCTTCAGCGACACGTTCCAGTCATCTCCGTGGAACTGTTCGAGTGCTTCCAGCATCGAGGCGGTCCAATCCAAATAGAAATGCTTGGGGATCTTCCAGTTGTGATGTTTCGATCCCAGGTACTTCAGATACTCCTCCGTGGCAGCGTAAGGATGAGAATGCTGTTTCTCGATGACGACCAATGCCATGGTCAGCAACACGGCCTGTCTCTCAAGATTGACTCCCTCAAAGAACTGCTTCACATCGGGGCAGTTCGCGAAGAAGATTTCATAGAATTGCTGACCGAAGGTCTTCTTGGATTTCAGAATTCGATCGAGGCTTTCCTGGATATTCATTGCGTTTCCCGGAGATGTTCTGGGGGCTCTCTGGCATACTCCGCGATTCAATCAACGGGCCGGCTGGACCACCAACATCGGCGACGGATGCACGGCGTTGGCCGCACCAGGACAGAACTATCGGCTGGCAGACCAATATTGTTCCATCATAGAAAATCTTGTTCGCGCGTGGGCTACGTGTCTTCGGATTTCAGCAGCGGCGTCCCGTGGTGTCGATCACGAACGAACGGACGGCCACGGCCCAGTCCGCGTTGGGCCCGGCGCTACGTGCCTTCCGACTCCGTGCCTTCCGACTCCGCAGTCGAATGGGCGGTCTGTTTGTACGTCAGAACCGGGCACGGTGCTCTCCTCACAACGGCCTCGGCCACACTTCCCATGAGAAGTCGCGTGAGGCCAGTTCGCCCGTGTGTTCCCATCACAATCATGTCTGCCTCTTCCTCCTCCGCCAATTTGGCGATGGCGGTCGAGGGGTCACCGGTCACGAGCCGATGTTCGTGGTGGACTGCCGGGTCCGTGGGAACGACTTCCTTGAGCATACGACGCAGATCATCACTGGCTGGATCAGGAACGCCGTAGTACATTTCGCCCCCGCCGTAGGCGACGGGGGGCTCCTCCACATGGACGATTAACAGGGTTGCACCACTATCTCGGGCAAGCGATGTGGCCATCTTCAACGCCGCGTCGCCACAATGGGAAAAGTCCGTCGGAAAGATAATCTTCTTGGCTTTCATCGTCCACTCCCGAAGTAAGAGTTCTCGCCAACTGGAACGACAAGAAACGTCACGATACGAACTTACAGGCGTCCTGCAAAACGCGACGCCGACGCGAACGCCCGCGGGCGGCCGATCCCCTTGCCGGGCGGCCGCTACGGCTCCGTCAGGGGCTGAAACGCGAAGGCCGTTTGAGCCCTCAATCGGTGTCCCGCTGGTCCGTCGAGCTCATCTCGCCGCGGCGCCGTCGTGGCGTTCTGTGCCGCCTGCCGCAGACGCCGCCAAACCACGATTTGCGGGGCATTTCTAAGCCTATCATACGCTTCTCGCCACGTGGGTGTAGTGACCCGGCAGAGAGCCGAATTGCCCCGCTGTATGGTGGACACTTAGTCTACAAGTGGTCGGGGGCGACGTGACAGGCCTGGCAGGATGGAATAGACTGGATCAAGTGTGCGTTTTCGCGCGCTCGGCGCATCGCGGGCTGCTCGAAGCGCTCGTGTGGCAGGGCGCGATGCCAACCGGTGTCCTGGGCCAGCCGGCGGCGGAGGCGTACCAGTGGGCGCGGTGACGTGCGCGCATTGTGGCGTGGGCCGAGCGACGAAAACGTTCGTCTGTCCCCGACGGCGACTTCTACCAGCCAGCGACCGATGATGACCGAGCCAAAGAAAATCGACCTGCTAATCGTGGACGACGACGATGATTTCCGGCAGACGCTTGTATCGCGCTTCCTGCGGCACGGATTTCGCGTGCAAGAGGCGGCGGATGCTGAGGGGGCATTGGGTCTGGCGCAGCGGCTCGAATTCGACGTGGCGGTGTTCGACATGATGATGCCGGGAGTCTCGGGCCTGCAGTTGCTCGAGCAGTTCAAGAAGTATCATTCGGCCTGTGAAGTCATCATGTTGACCGGGCGGGGGACGATTCAAACGGCCGTCGAAGCGATGAAGTTGGGAGCCTACGATTACCTGACCAAACCCTTCCCGATGAAAGGGCTGGAGTCGCTGATTGAGAAGGCCTACGAACGGCGTCAGTTGAAGAAGGAGAATCTGCAGCTTCGAGCATTGTTGCAACGTCACGAACCCGAGGACGTGATGGTCGGGCAGTCGCCACCGATGCGGGAGATTTACCGCTTGATTGAGCGCGCGGGGCCCAGTGAAAAAGCGATCCTGATACAGGGCGAGAGTGGTACGGGCAAGGAGCTGGTCGCCCGGTCTCTTCATCGTCACAGCACGCGAGCCAACAAGCCGATGGTCGTCATCAACTGTGCGGCGTTGCCCGAATCGCTGCTGGAAAGTGAGTTATTTGGTCACGAGAAGGGCGCGTTTACGGGAGCGATTCTTGCCAAGCCTGGACTGTTCGAAGTCGCTGACGGTGGAACGTTATTCATTGACGAGATCGGTGAAATGCCTGGTTCCCTGCAAGCCAAGCTGCTGCGCGTGCTGGAAGACGGGTCGCTTCGAAGGGTCGGATCGATCAAAGAGCGGCGCGTGAATGTCCGTCTGCTGGCCGCCACTAATCGCAATCTGAGCCAGCAGGTCACGGACGGATACTTCCGCGAAGATCTGTACTATCGCATCAATGTCATGTCCCTTGAGCTTCCCCCGCTGCGTAAGCGCAGAAAAGACATTCCGCTCCTCGTGAAGCATATTGTAGGGCAGGACTGGCAGATCGAGGACGGGGTGCTGGAGATGTTGGAGCGGTATGACTGGCCGGGTAACGTGCGGCAACTGATCAACGCGGTGGAGCGGGCCAAGATCATGGCGGAAGGTCACGTCCTGTGCCTGCGGGATTTCCCTCGGGAGGCGACGGAATACGAACCTCCGGAGACCATGGCGACGTTCGGCCAGCAGGATGATCTGGCGACCATTGAGCGTGCGAAGGTAGTTGAGGTCCTACGGCGCGAAGCAGGCAATAAGACACGAGCGGCACGTGCGTTGGGGATCGATCGACGAAAGCTCTATCGGTTGGTGGAAAAATACGAGATCCATTCGGTCGAGCTGGTGGGCCGATCTTTTCAGCCCAGCCGTGAGATGAAGTAGTACACCCCGCCCACGACAGCCGATACCACCACCGCTGAGATGACTGCCAGGTCGCCCTCGAAAAACAGTCGTCCTGTCGTGGCCAGGTAGATCAGGTAGGGAGCAAGCAGCAGCAGGCCGAGCCACAGGACCAGCAGCACAAGATAGCGAATAATGTCGGCGCGATCGCTGCGCTGCATGATCGCCTTGGCCTCCGCCTCGCGATCCCGCACGATCCGTTTTGCGCTGGAGTTCCCCTTGCCGATCATGGTCAAACGAGAATTGAACGAAAGGACCAGTTTGCGATTGCATCCCACGCACGTCGTGGGTGGATTGTCGACCATGTACCCGCAGTAAGGGCAGATTCGATGAGTCTGGTTCTGGTTGACCGCCTCCAGGAGACCGTTGACTTGGCGCGCCGGTACCCACTGCGAATCATCTTTGCGGATGAGCGTGTCTTCTTTGACTTGACCCGAGCGGACGCGGGCCACCAACTGACTGCTTGTCAGTGGACCGACAATGTCATTCATTATCTGATAATACCACTCGGTCGCCATCTTCTCGTACGTCCCACGCGCTGTCTGGACATTCGATGTCATGTCACTGGGATTACCGGAAGGTCGTGTCTTGAGCGAAAGCGCCGACCCCGGCTCACCAAGCACTTACGCCATGCTTTGCGTGAGGTGCAAACCTGCTTCCGCTGCGCCATCAGAGCTGTGCCGAATCGACAGGTCTCAAAACCCTTCATCGAACGGATTTCCATTCTTGCCTTAAGCAATCCCGATGGCAAGCACTTTGAAAAAAACCTTTCTTTGGGAATTTGACGATCAAATTGCCCATGGTACCCGGCAGGAAGGCCTTCCGCGGGGCGATTCATCGGGCGGACTGCGGATCTGTCTGGTGGAGGCAATCATATACCTGGCCCTCCTTCCATACTAATCGACAACGCCTGGTTCGCCCCCATTTTCCCCTTAAAAAACGGCTCCGCTCGACAGCCTGCCCCAGTCAATCCGTGTTGCCCGAGCGTCTATCGGCCGGGAGCATGCAAAAGTTGGGTGGCGGCGCGGCCACGTGAGATCGCGGATTCAGGAGTTCGCTACCGGCCCCAAATCGGCCGATTCGCGGTAGAGAGGGACTGATACGGGCCATCCGAACTGCCGCGTGACCTCGCCCGCAAAGCTCTCCGCGGCCGCCTCGTCGCCGTGCGTCAGAAACACGTGCCGGGGTGGGCGCTGCAAGTTGCCGATCCAGCGTAACAGGGCGGATCGGTCCGCGTGCCCCGAGAATCCATCGATCCGCCGGATATCCGCCTTGACCTTCCATTGCCGGCCGTGGATACGAACCAAAGGATTGCCGTCCAGGATCTGCCGACCGAGCGTTCCGTGGGCCTGGTAACCGACAAACAGGATGGTCGATTCCGCCCGACCAATGTTCTTCCGCAAATGGTGTTTGATGCGTCCAGCCGTGCACATCCCCGAGGTGGACATGATGATGCAGGGTTTGTCATGTTGATTGATCGCCTTGGACTCTTGGATGCCGCGGATCATATTGAGACCTGGAAAGCGCAGTGGCGACTCGTTGGACATGATCAGCTTCCAGGTCTGCTGATCAAAACACTCGCGGTAATGGCGAAAGACGTCCGTGACATCCACAGCCATGGGGCTGTCCAGGAACACCTCCAGGTAGGGAATGCGATTGGCGTGCGCCAAGCGACTGATATGGTAGATCAATTCCTGTGCGCGCTCGATCGCAAAGGTCGGGATGACCACATTCCCGCCCCGCGAAACGGTCTCTTTAATCGACTGCTCCAATTGGGATTCGATGTCGTCGTTGGCAGGATGATCGCGATCACCGTACGTTGTTTCCATGACGACGTAATCGGCATCTTCGAACAAGGTCGGATCTCGAATGAGCGGTTTATTCCACTGTCCGATATCGCCCGAGAACAGGATACGTGTTTCTCCCGCCGACTCGCGCACCACAAGTTCGAGCATTGCCGAGCCCAGGATGTGTCCCGCTTCGTGAAAAGTAACGCTGAGATGTTCGTTCAGCGCGATGGCCTGGCCGTAGGGAACACCCTGCAACAGCGGCATGGTCTGGTTGACGTCCTCTTCCGTGTACAGAGGAACGACCGGATGCTTGCCGCGGCGTCCTTCTTTTTCGTGGCGTTTTCGTTTGTATTTCACATCTTCCGTTTGAATGCGGGCCGAATCTCGCAGAATGATCTCCGCCAATTCGACAGAGGGGCGGGTGCAGTAAATAGGACCGCGAAAACCCTCTTGCACCAGTCGGGGAATCAGGCCACTGTGGTCCACGTGCACATGTGTCAGCAGCAGAGCGTCGATTTCCGCCGCGGGTACGGGACACGATTCCCAGTTGCGCTCCAGATAGGGCCGCTCCTGGAACATGCCGCAATCAACCATGATCCTGGTACCCCCAATATCCAGGCAATAACGCGAACCGGTAACCTGGCGATTGGCTCCCAAGAAGTGCAGTTTCATGGGCCAGACTCCCCCTAGTTGTGGAACGAAAGTCCTGCTGGTGCTGTACTCACAGGTTTCCCCCACCAAAGTGTAGCATGCCTCAGAATGATTTGTCGGGCAGCGGCTGGATTCAGAACTGCCCGCTCCGCGTCTGAAAATGCGTCGGTTTCCCCAGCGTCGGTCCGCCCTGGGAGATCCACCTGGCCGTCCAGTTCAGCATCTGGTCCGCCAGTATCTCCGGTTCGCCTAACAACTGATGGCCGAGTTGGCCGTTACTGAGCAAGGCATCCTGGTGCTCGTTCCCGATGAAGCGGGGAGTCGTTCCCAAGTAGGATGCCAGACGCGTGGCGATGTCGCGCGTGGAGAGGAACTCGGGTCCCGCCAGGTTGATGATCTTCGCGGGGGTGGCAGTGTGGAGGAAGGCGAGCAGCGACATGGCGTTGGCGTCTGCCAGCCAGATGACGTTCACGTAGCTCATGGAAATGTCGATCGGTTGGCCTGCGGCGATTTGTTGCGCCAGATCCACGAGTACGCCGTACCGCAGTTCTGTCGCGTAGTTGAGCCGCAGCAGCACGGTGGGGGTCCGCTGAAGATTGCTGAAATACTCGTACATCCGTTCTCGTCCCAAGGCGGTCATGGCATACTCGCCATCGGGGCGCGGCGGATCCGTTTCCACCGATCCGCCACTCGAACGTGGAACGAATCCGTACACGTTGCCGGTCGAGAATGCCACGATGCGGCTCGCGGAATAGCGTTGACAGACCAGGGCGGGGAGATAACAGTTGGCGGCCCAGGCCAGTTCAGGATGTTGGCTTGCGCCAAATTTGAAACCGGACATGGAGACGACATAAGGAGCGTCCGGAAGGCGCTCGACCTGATCACTGTCCAGCAGGTCGCAGGCAATTGTCCGGATGCCTCCACTTTCGAGTCGTTGTCGAACCGCCTGGTCGCGAAATCGCGATATGCCGATGACCTCGCCCCGCGCTCCGACTTGCTGCAAGGCTCGTTGAGCCATCCGTGCCATGCTCGGGCCCATCTTGCCGCCGACCCCCAAGAACACCACATTCCCGTCCATCCGCGACCAGGCATCCAGCAGCCTCTCTGGCGGACGACTCAGGAGATCCTCCAATTGTGCGACATCCGCCGGGAAGGCGTCGCCGTCGCGCGAGGCATCTGTCATGTCGGAGAGTTTCCTTATAGTGCCAGGTCGAAACTGGTGCTGGCGCGAGGCGGATACAAACGCGTCTCCCGCAGTTCACCTCATGCCAGACCGCGCATCTGGAGATGGACCAGATCGTCGGAGCTCAGTCGCTGCCTGTCCTGCGGCGTGAGATGCGCGACGCCCGAGAGGGCCAGCAGAAACAATTCGTCGGGCGCAAAACGGTCCTTGTCTTCGTTGGTCAAACTGACAATTTTCCGCAGGGCGAGCACCAGCAGTTCGTCGGTCGAAAGTTTTGTTTTTTCCTGGGGATTCAATTCAATCACTTTTCGCAGCGCAGGACGAAAAGATGATCAGTATCGAGCCCGCTGCGATCAGGCGCTTGACAGAGGAGCCCCACGAAGGGCTTGAACGAAAGCCAGATCTGCTTGCATGGTACTTGTGTCTCCCGGGAGAAGTAGACATCGATGGAGGCCATGATAACACGTCGTTTCGCCGTGGGACATTGCTGATTCCTGTTCGAGCTGATTCCTGTTCCGGCTGATGGGTCTGCCCGGCAATACCAGGCGGTGTTCAAGAGAGCCCTCAGCGTGGGCATCACCCGACGCGAAAATGTTCACGCGAGAGCTGCGCAGCCGGCCCTCCGTGTGAGCCGGCGTCCTGCCTGGTCTCCACACTCCTTGCCCGGTGGCCGATCATTGCCCGCCGCCTTGGCACGCGACTCGAGCGAACTTGGGTTCTTCGATTGTGGCGGTAAAGGGGCAGGAGGTTCGTTCGGTGCCGCTGACGGCGACTCCGGTCTTGGCTCATACGAGAGTGCGCGAAACGATCGTCCTTCAACTGCCCAGCGGGATCACTACTGAGCTGCGCATCAACGAGCCAGTTTAGACCAATGAACTACGCTACACCGCACGCGGCGGACCACGGAGCGAAGATGCTGAGTCGCCGACGATGATCGAAGCCTTTAACCGGCAGTAGGAGAAGCTGTGGTAGATTGTCGCCTATGAGTGCCTGCGCAGTCGCCACCAGAACATGCCGAGGCCCATCGCCAGAAGCACGATCGAAGAGGGTTCGGGCACGACGTGGTAGGTTACACGTCAACACGGGCGGGTCGTAGTAGGGGGCGGCCGTCTCGCTGGAGAAGAAATCGATCTTGCTCGACGCATTGGCCAGTTTGCCGTTGTCGGGCCTGATGACCTGCTGATCTTCGGTGATCCATTCTTCGCCGATCAGGATCCAGCCAGAATTGTCCCTCGAGCCGTCGACCCAGGCTTGAACGTCGCTCAGCATTCGATCGTTGCTCCAGTTGACGATATCCCCGACCGCTGAGCCTCCACTGAGCACCAGGGCGTGGGCGTCGTCGAACGGTCCTCCGGCACCCTCGCCGGGGGCGGTATTCAACAAATCCTCCTGGCCGAAGTATCCGGGCGCAGGCCAGTAGCCGGGGTCCGCGGCAGTGAAATCGCGAAGGGGATTGCCTGCGTTTTCCAGTTCGCCATGTGCGGCAGGATCGTACTCGATATGGAACCACGTCGTATCTCCCGGCACTGCCGGAGATTGCTCGTTCCCCGGACCCTGGGCCCACTCGCCCGAGAGACCTTCCATGGCAACCATCCAGAAGTGGATGTCACGCTGGAGGACTCGGTTGGGCACGTCGGCCACGGTCATCGTCAAACGGACGTCGGTCACGATCAGCGTTGGCGGGAATCGCGTCGGGATCAAAATCGAACTGGAGCAGGCCGCGCTGCACTCCGTTGTTGTTGTTCGTGTCACCCACGTGAAGGTGACCGGTACCGTCGGCCTTGGGATAGGTATTCGGAAGACCGGCCACGTAGGCACCGTAGTCGTACTGATAGAGCGACGCGTCTTTGGCGGGAGTTAATTCAGTCTGTTCCGCCAAGGCCGAACAAACCGGCAAACGGCCCAGCAGAATGCAGAAAACGACAGTTGCCACAAACCGACGCGTGCAGATGATTCTGACTATCATCGTTCTCCTCCCAAAGATGCTCGAAATTCAATCATCGCTGATCAATTCCCGTGAGTTGCGTGTACACAAGGCCTGGAGGGTATGCAGGGGGAGCGATTCGGCGAGGAACCGCACCGAGCCGTCGGCCAACGCGAAATTGGCCCCGCCCGAATGGCCGCTGCCAAAGGCACACATGCGCCGCTGTTGGTGAATAGAAAAATCTCCTGGCGACGATACCGGCGGTGTTGCCTCCCCCCGGTGATCGAAATCCACGGGCATCTGATAGTTGATGGGGACAAAGGCGCTCATGGTTACGTCGGCGATGCTCTTCCGTCCGCCAATCGCCGCCCACCGCCCGAGTCTGTCTAGCGAGTCGGACCAACTGTGGGCGGCAAACGTCTCGAAGTTGGGGTCCTGGTGGTTGCGTTCACCGAGGAGGATCGTCTGGCTGGACCCGTCGGTTACCATGGATAGGCTCACCGGTACTTGGTCTGGGTTGGGCTCGGACGCCGGGCCGGTGGTGTGGAAGATGCCGTCGCAGGTGGCCAAAGCCGGATCAAACGATCGCGTGCCGCCATTGCCGCCGTAGCTGGTCATGCCAAAATAACGCCCGCTCTGGACGATGGGGTTCTCGGCGACCCGATCGGACGGCGCAGAGCAAGAGAGGCAATACCGTGGCCGCCCGCGCTTTGGTGCCGCCGTAGGCGTTGTTCAGCGGAAAGTCGTAGTCCCAGTCGGTCAGCAGAGTGCCCAATTCCAGATAGGGCAGCAGGAACGTGAAGACCGAAGTACCGCGGTATCGCGGCGAGGAAGGCGCCTCGAACTGATCCAGACCCGGCGGAAATTCGCCGTGACTATCGTGGAAACTGTGGGCCCCCAGGCAGAGCTGTTTTAGATTGTTGGCGCACTCGATCCGCCGAGCGGCTTCCCGCAATGCCTGCACCGCCGGCAGCAACAACGCCAGCAGCATGCCGATAACGGCAATCACCACCAGCAGTTCCACCAGCGTAAAGCCGCGCGGACTTCTCACAATCAGTGCCTCCCGCCAGGTCAGACGCCTGCACAACAGAAGTCCGTTTCAGGGAAGTCGCAAGTTTCGGGGCAAGGAATGCAGCACGATCCACTTGCCCCCGATTCGCACGACGACTATCGGTCCGACAGATGCGTTGCCGACGCACTGGCATACTGGTTGGTGTCCGGCGTACCAGGCATATCGGTGTCGTCAATTCCGACGTAGATCACGATGCCGTCTCCGAGGTGGTCGCGCTCCGATCGTCGGAGGAGAATCGAAACCAAACCAGCGCGCTGAGCAGTCCGGCCACGATGCCGCACAACGCATACGTGCCCACGGCCTGGAACCACCATGCGGCCAGCGGCCGGGCCGCAAAGTGATCGAAGCCGATGAATTTGGTTCCCGCTCGTATCGTCAACGCGGCCAGATTGGTGGCCAGACCGGCCACGGCAAAGGCAAGATACAGCCGCCATCCGCTGCGGGCGCGCCAAAGTGCCGCATCCAGAAACGGTCCGATCAGCAACAGGCTGGTCAGCGCGCCGACTCCGGGCGTGACCAGTCCCGCCCGTCTTGATCATCAACACCGAGCCGAGGGCCGCCGTCGCCCATGACCATGCCACCCATTCGGCGGGGAGCCAAGGACAAACCTAGAGCCATTGGGAAAACGACCCGCAGAATCGCGTGCCCGGGAATCCGCAGGCTGAAATCGAGAAATACGGTGGCCAGAGCCGCGGTCACACCGGCCCCCAGCAGCACAGCCATCGCGGCTATTTGAGACGATTGCCCTTCTCTCACCAATGGGAGTACACGGCTGTTGCCGGCCAGTCCCGGATGAACGGACAATATTGTGGATCGCATCGGCTCCCCTTCCGTTCTGCTGGGGATCTTGACGAGCCAACCGAAGCGAGAGAAATCGCACGGCCGTGCCCTTTCGCTTTGATTTTGCCGGTTATCCAAGCGGCGTCAAGAGGCGACCCCGATACGCCCGACGGGCGTGCCGCAGTCTATCGAGAGCGTGGGGACTCGCGGTCGGGGGCCGCCGCGAACCGTGCGGAGAACTCCTGCTCGACGACTTCGAAGTCCACACCAGCACTCTTCTTCACGGGTAAAGGCGGTGTGGGAAAGACCTCGCCGGCTTGTGCCGCGGCCGTGCCATTCACGGACCGAGGTCGGCGCGTCGGTGCGCTTCGTAGTCCGCGTACCAGAGAATACCACCACTATTGGCGATCACGACAACGACGAAAGCGAGTCCGAGCAGACCCGTCGCAAGATGTCGGCGGCGAGTGGGTGATCCCCGAAGGCAAAGACAATGTTAACATCTGGTTAGGATTCAACCGATTCTTGTGTGAGCCCCGCGCCACCGGGCTTGTCGGCGTGGGGGGCGCCACTGACAATAAGCTTCCCGCGACAGACGCTTCGTTCTCGCGCTAATGGTCCACCGATATGCCAGACAATTGGGTCAACATCTTCCCGGGGGACATCTCCTGCTGGGATGATATACGCATTGGGAGCGCGGCATCTTGACCAGTCGGGGCGCGATCCGCAAGCGATCGACTTCCTCAAATGGTGTTTCCTGGAGGGAGCAGGAGTACGCAGGCCAATCACGCTACGCAGAGTTACCGGACGAACTCGTCAGGCAGTTTGTTCATGCCCTGAATGGAAATCACGAGACATTTCACTGAATGACAATCACTAGACGACGACGATTTGGGAGAGGGAACATGTGCAGGTTGATGAAGACGCTCAGCTTGCGTGGGGTTGGTTGCGGCCGTTGTTGCCATGAGCGGTTGCCGCGGCGGCGGCGGTGGCGGTCGCCCCATCGAGATTAAGGGCGCGTGCGCAGTTTCCCGGCCCCGCTATATCAGGCGCTGGTTCGCCGAGTACGGGAAAGCGAACGAAGGTGTGAAGATCGAGTACGCTTCGGTTGGCAGCGGGGCGGGAATCACGCAGTTCACCCAGGAGTTGGTCGATTTTGGTGCCAGCGACGCGGCGATGAATGACGACGAGATCGCCAAGGTGACCCGCGGAGTCCAGTTGCTGCCGATGACCGCCGGGGCCATCGTCTTCTGCTACAACTTGAACGATGCCGATGGCCAGGCCGTGCAGGATTTGAAGCTCTCTCGCGAGGCCTATATTGGGATTATGCTGGGCAAGGTGACCCAATGGAACGATCCACTCATCGCCGAGCGCGAACCCGGACGTGAAGCTTTCCGAACAACCGATTTCGGTTGTCACGCGGTCCGACGGAAGTGGCACGACGTTCGTGTTCACCAAGCACCTGTCGGAGGTGAGTGAAGAATGGAAGAATGGCCCCGGCACGGCGAAAGAGATCAAATGGCCGGTGGGCAGTAGCGCCCCGAAGAACGACGGGATTGCCGGCGCGGTGCGGCAGAATTCCGGTTCCATCGGCTACGTTGAGTATGGTTACGCCGTCAAGACTGGCATTGCTGTGGCAACGCTGGAAAACAAGGCTGGCAAGTATATCAAGCCGACTCCAGAATCGGCCACGAATGCCCTGGGGGCCATCAAGGAAATTCCGGAAGATTTTCGCATCTGGCTTCCCGATCCGGAGGCTGCGGATGCCTATCCTATCGTCACCTACACCTGGATCATGTGCTATAAACAGTACGACGATGCCGCGAAGCTGGAAGCGCTCGAAGAAGGCGGTGAGGTACTGCCTGACGGAAGGGCAGAAGATCAGCACGGAACTGGGCTACATCCCGCTTCCCAAGAACGTGGTGGACAAGGCCCTCACCGCCTTGGACAGCATCTAGTCCCTCGTCAACTCCAAGAATTGGGGTGAAGCGTTGTTCTCAACGGTGTACGAGACCGCGTCCACCCGGTGTCGAAATGGGTTACCTTTGCGGTGTGACGGACGTGGACGTCGGTCGTGCATTTGTCTCGGTCCCACCCTGATTCTTAGGCGTGACAGTGCACTAGGCGATTTCCGCGGCGGAGGCAGGAGCATGCTGCGTGTTCGGACGGCGGGTGATGGCAAGTGGTCCACCGCCCGCGCGGATTGCTTATACCTCGAATAGCACACGTGAATTATGTCTGATGCCTTCTTTGACAACGGGCAAGCGAAGACTCGTATCGCCCGACCACCCGCCGGGCCAGAGAAGTTAGCTGATCGCGCGTTGACGGTATCGGCCAGCACGTTCTGCGGATTCACGATCGGCCTGGTCGGCTTGCTGCTGATCGTCCTGATAAAGGATTCGTGGCCTGCGGTTCGTGCCGATGGTCTCGTCGCTGCTGGCTCAAACGGACTGGAATCCGGTGCAGGGCGAGTACGGGTCTGCTGCCGGCGGTCGTGGGAACGATCACGAGTTCGCTGATGGCCCTGTTATTGGCCGCGGTCTTCGGCGTCGCGATCGCCATCTTCTTGACCGAGCGATACTTGCCACCGAACCTGACGGCGCATTCTGAAGAACATTGTCGATCTGCTGGCCGCGATTCCCAGCGTGGTGTATGGCTTGTGGGGGCTGGCCTTTATCACGCCGCTGCTCAAGCCATTGTCCGAGTGGTTGTTCGCCAAGATGTCCTGGTTTCCGCTGTTCAGCACGCCTCTGGGGATCGGTGGTTTGGCCCCGGCGGCATTGGTACTGGCGATCATGATCCTGCCGACGGTGGCAGCGATTAGCCGCGACGCGTTGGCCGCCGTGCACCCCAGGATGAAAGAAGCCGCTTACGGACTGGGGGCGACACGCTGGGAGGTGATTCTGGGCGTTGCGCTGCCGACGGCCTCCGGCGGGATTTTTGGCGGCTTGATCCTCGGCTTCGGTCGCGCCCTGGGCGAGACGCATGGCGCTGGCCATGTTGATCGGTAATCGGAACGAGTTGAGTTGGTCCTTGTTTGCCCCGGGGAACACATTGGCCGCGCTGATCGCCAACAGCTACAAGGAGGCCAGTGGCGAGCTGATATCCCGGCTGATTTATGCCGCGTTGGTCCTGCTGATCATCACCATGATCGTGAACTTCCTGGGTGGACTGATTCTGCAACACGCGGCCAAGCGTTTAGGAGGGGGTGAGAGCTGATGAACTCGGACCATGCCACCGCACCTGGACCGGCAACGCTAGAACGTTCACCCGACCAGATTCTGCAAGACTTGCACAAGTCTTTGTTCCGCCGGCGGCGCGCTGTTCAGCGCCATTTGCACCGGGGTAACCGGGTATGCTCGTCTTGGTGGCGGTCATCCCGTTGTTCTCGGTGCTCATCATGTTGATTCATCGAGGCGTCTCCACGTTCAATGGGGCGTTTTTCACCGATTCCGCTCCGTACGCCATGCAGGCGGAGGGTGGTGGCGTGGGCAACGCCATTGTGGGCAGCCTGACGATGGTCATCATCGCGTCGCTGATCAGTATCCCGGCGGCGATCTTGTCCGCCATCTACTTGGCCGAAATCAACCCTCACAGCCGTTTGTCCAACGGGGTCCGCTTCGCAGCCAAAATTCTTACGGGCCTGCCCTCGATCATCGCCGGTGTCTTCATTTTCGGCCTGTTGGTATTGACGTTTAATACTTTCTCGGCCTGGGCGGGAGGTGTGGCCCTCTCGATCTTGATGTTGCCCATGGTGATGCTCACCGCCGAAGAAGCCATCAAGACGGTACCGACCAAGATGCGCGAAGCCGCGTATGGCATGGGCTGCACCCGCACGCAGGTGGTGACGCAAGTGCTCCTGCCGACAGCGTTCCCCGGTATCCTCACCGGAATCATGCTGGCCATCGCCCGCGCCCTCGGCGAGACAGCTCCTTTGCTGTTCACCGCGCAATATGCACCTCAATCCTGGGTTTGGGAAGGGCATTTGCGTTTGAACAAAGCCACGCAATCTCTGGCCGTCTTCGTGTTTGAAAACGCGGGCAGTCCGTTCGAGAACCTGGACAAGATGGCCTGGGGTGCAGCCTTGGTGTTGGTGTTGTTGGTGCTGCTCTTCAATCTGGCGGGGCAGGTCCTGTCGTGGCACTTTGGAAGACACAGGCAACGATGAACAGAGGGGTGCCGAGGCCCAAACTGATGAATACCTTGGCGGCGCTGCCAGGCCATTTCTTGGCTCCTTCTAGCCTCTCTGAATCGCTTCTTCCCGCAAGTCGTGCCTGAACTGGCGGGAATGCTTCCTAACACAATGCTAACAAAGCACTTGCGGTGGCTCCTGGAACGACACGGCGAGCACACCACGTGAAAATGCGCAAACCGGCGGTCGCGAAGGCGAGAAACTGTAGCGGTTGTAGCGGTTATTCGCATCGCTCCGGTTCGAGGACTTCCCGTGAAGCGGCTTTGGTAAAAAGTCGGCCATTCGATGTGTCGAACCGTATGGTAGCTGCTTTGGCCCCGGCGCGCACAGATACGCCTTCCAGCCACGACTTAGGATGTCCTAATCTGCGGGGAGCAAGATCGAATGTTTGAATTTCAGTTGCTACGGAAGGTGACAGGAGCGTGCCTGGTGTTCGCCTTGTGCGGCGGCGCCTGGGCACAGAACAACGGTGACGCCGGCGTGACGATCGCCGAACTCAAGGAGCTGATCGAGAAACAAACGGAGCGGCTGGACAAGCTGGAGGAGTCCTCCAAGCCCGCGGCGAAACCGGTCACGCAGAAATGGTCTGGCCGTATCCATTATGACTTTTGGGGCTTTCCGGATGAATCTCCCCTGGTGAACTTCCTGGAAACGGACGATCCCACCGAAGGACCGGAGGATTTCAACGGCTTTCGCCGATTGCGATTTGGCGTCGCGGGCGACATCTACGAGACGATGAACTACAAGATCGAAATGGAGTTCGCCAGCCCCAGCGATTTGGCGTTCAAGGACGCCTACCTGGGCTGGAATCATCTCCCCTGGTTGCACACAGTTTTACTCGGTAATCAGAAACGACCCTACGGGCTGGATCACCTGAACAGCAGCCGCTACAACGTTTTCATGGAGCGTCCGTTCCATGTGGAAGCGTACAATCAAGATGCTCGTCGAATTGGTGTCTGCTCCTACGGCGTGTCGGACAATGAACGCTGGAATTGGCGTTACGGCTACTTCTTCTTGGACGACCTTTCCCAGAGCGGCGGTCAACGCACGGATAACTACCAGAGCGAACTGGCTGGACGGCTTGCGAACACCATCTGGTACGACGAAGTGTCGGACGGCCGCGGCTACGCTCACTGGGCCGTGTCAGGATCGTTGGCGTTTCCCGGTGGCGGTCCTGACGGGCGATTCCGGACCCGGCCAGAAGCGCGAACCGCAAACAGGTGGCTCGATACGGGCGAGCTGCTGGACTGGAATCGCTACCAACTGTTTGGCGTGGAAGGTGTCGTGAATGTAGGCGCGTTTCAAGCCGTAGCGGAATATCAGATTAGCAACGTTCAACCGATTCAACAACACCAGTCTGACCTTCGATGGCTGCTATGTCTACGTGGCCTACTTCCTGACCGGCGAGCACACGCCGTGGGAACGCGACAGCGGCACGATCGGACGGGTAAAACCGTTTGAGAACTTCTTCCTCGTGGATCGCTGCCTTGGCGGCTACGGCTGCGGTTGGGGTGCCTGGCAAGTGGCTGCTCGCTACTCCTTTGGTGATTACTCCGATGAGGATATCCTGGGTGGCGTCGGCAACAGCTTCACCTTCGGTCTGAACTGGTGGTGGACGCCTCACAGCCGCCTGCAGTTCAACTATATCTACGGCAACATTGACAATCGTGATCCGGCCACGACGGGAGGTGACGCGTTGCCCGCCGGCGTCGGCACAAGTGGTGACTACAACGCGTTTGGCACCCGCTTCATGGTTGATTTTTAGTCGTGACAACGAGTGCTTGGATTGCGCAATGTAATCTGCCTGGCAATTCCGAGCGGAACTGCCCAAGTAGACGTGGCAGTCAGCAGACCCAAAAATTCAAGACGCGAGTGACATTACGGAGAAAGAATATGTACCGTTTCATGTCCATTGTCATCATCTGCTTCGGTCTGCTGACGGCGGTCAGCTACGTGCAGGCGGCCCCGCAGTGCGACGGTCATGGATGTGCCGTCTGTCCTAACTGCCACAATGGCTGCACGTTCAAGGCCGAGTGTGGGAAAGAAGAGAAATCGTGCTGGGAAGTCGAATGCGAGGAAATCTGCATTCCGTGTGTCGTGTTCCCGTGGCAGAAATGGCGAGCCAGGCGTCACGGGCAGGGTGCTTGTGATTCTTGCACAGGCGGCTGCGATTCGTGTGCCGACAGTTGCGGAGTCTGCTCGAGCGTCAACAATGGCGTGCGCGTGAAGACCGTCAAGAAACTCAAAAAGAAATCCTATGAATGCCCCAAATGCAAGTACACATGGACTCCCTCTCGCTGCGGTAACGGCGACTGCTGTGACGTGGGCTGTTGCGACGCCGGCTGTAGTGATACTCCAGTTCCGGCCGACGCGGCGGACAAGCTCCACGAAGCATTCTGGATTGCTCCAGCCACCCTGGACACAGTCAGCGTGCGTTCGCCGCAGACGAATGATGATCGCGGTCGACCGAAAACTGGTGCCACATGTTCGCTGAGTGACAACTGAAGATATGGTAATCCACCAGTTCCGCTGGTCAGAATCCACAAGGCTCTGTCGCCCGCCAGCGTTAATCATTCAGCGTGTAGTATGGAGCCGTTTCGAACACTCGTTGAGAGATGCTATCGGGAAGCATGTTAGCCCCCTGCTTCAGCACGGGGTCGGCGACTTGGTTCGTACCCGTAGTCCCGTTCCACGGGTCTTTGCGACGCATGGGCTTGAGCCACACCGATGGCCGCAGAGGACGATGGCTTTTTGCCGCTGAAAGGATTTTCCCCGATGGCGAAAAACTACACGCTTCCACGTAAGGGAGCGGACAAAAACCTGCTCTACGAATGGTCTGTCCAGGACGCAGAAGATGCGATTCAGTTCACCGTTGAGCAATACGAGAAGCGACGAGGACGCCCGCCAAGAATCCTGCGCGAAGACTTCTGCGGGACCGCGCTGGTGGCCTGTCAGTGGGTGAAGGGCCACCCTGAACGCCGGGCGATCGGTTTGGATCTGGACGGTGCGACGCTCAAGTGGGCGCGGCGGCATAACATGAAGCCGCTGGGGCGCGACCGCGAGCGGGTTGAGTTGAGGCAGTGCGACGTCAAAACGGTCACGGACCCCAAGGCCGACGTGGTGCAGGCGTTCAACTTCTCGTACTACCTCTTGCATCCACTGGCAGAACTGATCAGCTATTTTCGCCACGTGCTTGACAGCCTGGCTCCTGGCGGGCTATTTCTTCTCGACTGTTATGGCGGCTGGGATTATCAGCGACGGCAAAAGGAACGGAGAACCGTCGAGAGTCCCGCAGGTACTTTTGGGTTCGTCTGGGAACATGCGAGTTTCAACCCGATTGACAACCGGGCAGAATGCCATATCCACTTCGAATTCAAGAACGGCAAACGCTGGAAGAGGACATTCAGCTACGATTTCCGGCTATACTCGATTGCCGAAATCCGTGATGCGCTTGCGGCAGCCGGCTTCTGCCACGCGGACGTCTTGTGGGACTGCGCCGAAGAGGACGATATGTCCGACTTCGTTTCAACTTCGCGTGCCGAGAACTGCCCCGGCTGGATCGCCTACATCGTCGCGGATGCCGGACAAACTCGTGCCAAATCCCGGTAGCGCAAGACGCCACTCGGCCGAACCGATTGTGTTGGATTCCCATGGTTGGAACGCGGCACTGATTGAGCAGTGGCACTTCCCACCGGCCGTGCCACTGTGTGCGAGGACGCGTATTGATTCAGCGGAAGACTTGCCGCGGGGTGCAATCAGCGCACTACGTGAAGATGGCGCGGGCAGCAGCGACACTTTTCGAATGGCTCGCTTCGATCCGTTGGGCCGCCGTGGCCAGCGACGCTGGTGAACCGACGGCGTGACAGAACGCGCGGTCGTAACTACCTGCGAAGGATTTCTTCTCACAAAATGGAAAGGAAACTCGAATGCTGTGTCAACGCGCCATGCTGACACTTCCCACACCGATCAAGTGGAAATCGAGACCGTCGTGGACATAGGTGCAATCCTGTCCATGCATGCGAGCCACCGTCAACGAGTCTCGAACTCGATCAATCAGATAGTCATCCGTCTCATCTTCCTGCGCTTCGGCGACTCCAATACTGACGGTAAACTGCCGGAACGGATAGCGTTGGGGGAGTTCACAGCGGGCCGCCGCCCCACGCAGTCTTTCCGCCATACTGATGGCGCCGCGGAGCGTACAACCAGGCAGTAACAGCGAGAGTGCCTCTCCTTCGAAACGGGCCGCGTGATCGATCTCGCGCATGGCGGCCTTGAGTGTCAGCGTCAGTGCCCGCAGCACGGCGTCGCAGTTCTCATCCCCGTACTGGTCGCGAATTCGGTCCAAGTCGTCTATTTGGACGAACAGGACGCACAAGGGTGTCCCGCCGCTTTTCCAGTCGGAAAGGCGGCGTCGCAGATCATTAGAGAAGGCTTCTGGCGACATGATTCCCACATCGTAGCGGGGTGGCGCAGATTTTTTCCGGGCCGAATGTGCGGCCGTCTGGGCACGACGTCCCAAGGGTACAATCCCCGAGCCGTCATGGAAATGGCCGCAGTCGCGTCCCAGTTCTTTCGAGGCGTAGAGGGCATCATCCGCGCGGCCGATCAGAGCAGCAGCGGACTCGCCCGGTGTGAATTGGGCGGCCCCGGCACTGATCGTAACATGCAGTTCCAGGCCGTCGAAATGGAATTTCGTCTCGCCGACAGCGCGGCGAGTCTGCTCGGCCAGATCGCCCACCTCGTCGATGCCGACGCCGGAAAAAACAAGAGCAAACTCCTCGCCACCGTAACGTGTGACCAGGAATTCCTCCGGGATCCTCTCTTTCAGGATCGTAGCGATTCCCTGCAGTACGTCGTCGCCCGCTTGATGACCGTACGTGTCGTTGAGACTCTTAAAATGATCGACATCGATCATCATGACCAGCGTCGGCTTGCCTTGGTCAATCGACGCGCGAAAGGCTTTCCCCAGCTCCTTGTCGAACGCTCGGCGATTCGCCAGTCCCGTGAGGGCATCGGTGTGAGCTTCGACCGTGTGCGTGACGATCTGCCGAGCCTGATCTTCCAGTTTTTCCTCGGCTGAGTGGAGCTGTTGCTGCATCCGTTCATTGAACTGGATCAGCTTGCCGACCGCCCGCAAGACAGCCGCCGGTTCCTGTTCATCCGAGGCATTCAGTTCTTCGTTGATGCGTCCCATCAACGCCTTGTGCTTGTCAACATCGGACGCCACGTTTCGCGTCAGATCGCGAAGTCGCTCGAGTACTTCCCGAGTCCGTGCAGCGTCGGCCGAGCGAGTGCGTATTCGCTGGTAGCGCGGATTAGCACCGCGTAACCACCAGCCGCATAGCAGGCTGGCAAGAATGGCGGTGCAGACGACGAAGACCTCAAGCATCGCGATGCAAGTCCCTCTACTGGTGTCCGCCCTGGCAGACACGACGAGCTTTATCAAATGTGGACACGATGACGCCGACGCGGCAGACCGCCTTTCCCCAGATCAAGTATCGGTGGGGTGTGAAACTCATCAGCAAGCCATCTGATTACGATTTGACGACAATTGAAAGGAGGGCTGTCCTGCCCCAGACAAGGTTCCGCCACGTCCCGCTCGATGAGGTATCCCTGGGCGGCCGATACCGGAAAAAATGGGGCAAGCAGGCCCTATTCGTCCGATTCACACGCTCAGCGACTCGCGTCGCCTTCTCTTTCACCCACGCTACGACTGCACCCTGACCGATTCCTTGTACCAAGACCGCTCAAGGCCTGCACAAGATCGCAGCGGCAGTGGCGCGGCGCACCGTGTCGCCGGGAGATCCCGCTATGACGAAAACTCTACATCGATGTACGTTGCTGGGTAGAGCTTGTCAAAGGAGACTCCAGCAGAATGGTGGCCGCTGGTCGGCGACCATGTCGCACGTGAGTGAATGGAATGGTGGGGGGGCTGTGAGGGGGGCATGCTGGCTGCAAACGGCAGCGGCAGGAGCGTCTCGCTGTGGCATTAATGCCGCATGTTGCGCCGCGTCAACACACCCGCAATGTCCGTCCGCCTGGGGGCCTGCGGCGCAACTTGTCAGCCGGTCAACGCTTTTTCCAGCGCCGCCACGGCCTCCTTCCCGTAGTCGCGCTCTACCTGCTGGACGCGGATCTCCGCCTTGACTCTGAGGAGTCCCTGCGGCAAGCCGTTCAAGGCACGCAGATACCAATGCGCAGCCCGCAATCGCAGAACCTTCTGCCGCGTGGAATCGTCTCCACTCATTTCCCACCAGCCGTCTGCCAGCTCGACCTGCTGTTCCCGCTTTATGGGATTTCGCAACTCGAACTCCGCGAGATCTTTCAGACGTGGGTGACTACCCTTCGCCAGCATCGGCAATCCCTTCTCCCACTCTCCGCGGATGAGGCAGTAGTAGCGTCCGGCTTGCAGGTTCGCCTGCGGATCTTCGAAATCCTCCAATGAGGCAATCAAACGGTGAATCGTCTTGTATGCTTTGCGAGCCTCTTCAATCAGGTTCTGTTGCCTCTCCAATTCGCTCTGCCGGGTGCGATCATCCAGCTGTCGGGCCGCCCCCAAGGCGATCTGGCAAAGGTCCTCAGCCGTGTCGAACTTTTCGTCCTGCAAGGCACGATCAATCAGGGCCTGCGACTTGTCCAACAGCGCCTGGTTGACCGCTCGTCCGCGGTCTTCTTCTTGGCAAGTTGCTGCAAGATATGATGTCCAATGTCCAGGTCGTCGACTTCAAACGAGGACGCCAACTGTTCCAAGGCGGTGATCGCCGTGGCCGAATCTCCCGTTTGCGCGGCGATCTTGGCGATGATGTCCAACAGCGCGTACTGGCCCGCCGGATCATCCGACATGTCTGACACCTGCTTCAACATGCGTTTCGCTAATGCCTGCTGATCGCGTACCGTTTTCGCGTTTTCGTAGTCGCTTATGTAGATCTCTCGTATCAGCTCCCTCGCCCGATCCAGGCGATGTGGATCTGGAATAGGCAACCGCCCGGAAGCACTGAATCTGCCCTGCCGGGAGATCGCTGCGGAAGAACTGGTTGTTCTGCTACGGGCAACCGGTGACTTGGAAGCAACACTCCTGTCAGGCGTAACCGGACCCGCAACCGCGACACTGTCTGCCTCGTTGTTGGCGGTCACGGCGGGAGCTGCAGTCGCATCGGCACGTACCAGGTGATAGGCAAATGCGTCACCTCCGTCGTAGGTGAAAATGGCCTTTAAATCCCTCGCGCTTCGTTCGGGTGATACCCTGGTCACGGCACCGTCGCCCCAAACAACGAAGAAACCATCTTCTCGCAAGGAACCGACTTTCAGCCCGAAATTCTTCAGATCAATGGGCAGATCTTCGGGTTTGGCCCAGGGCACCGCGGCTGAGTCGTCGACCTCGACAAGGACCACCGTGTTGGCGGCGCCATCTTCCAGGTTGCTCACGCCCAGCCCGCGTTGGCGGTTAAAAGGTGTAAAGGTGGCGATGGGCAGCAGGTAATTCGTCTTCTCATCAAAACGTTCGGGCGACTGATAGACCTCTGGCATCAGTGTCAGGAGCGGCTTATTGCGAGGACTGTCCCACGGTTCATTCATGTCAAATTGATCGTACAGGTCCTGGTGTCCCAGGTAGGGGAGCAATTCGACGCGCCAGCTCAACTGGGGCTGCCCTTTGGCATTGCAGATGGCCAGGCTAAAAAGGCGTCCGTTTTCCTGAGTGAAACGCTCAATGGCCACTCCGATCTTGGTCATGTTATCGATCGTGCGCTGCCGCCGTTGAACAAGGCTCAGCGGTTCCGCTGGCTTGGAAGTAACGGCTGGCGGCCGGGGCAGCGGCGAGGGCGTGGTGGCCGTGTCCTGGGCCGCGGTCCTCGCGGTAGAGGCTTGGGGAACTCCGGCCGTGGCCGGACGCCGTGCTGGCGGTCGGCTGCTGGCGGTCGACGTCTTGGCGGGTGGTAGACTTGCCACGGGACCATTTTCCGCCACCGGCGCGTCAGCTTTGTCGCGATTCACGGCATCGCGGTTGACGATTGTTTTGGTGGTCGGCGGGGCCATGGCATCAGATTCGTCGTCATCGCTCGGACGCCGAATGGCGTGTTTGAGCATGTCTTGCTGGGTGAGGCCGCCCCCGCAACCAGAGACGGCACTTACGACCAGGCAGATGAGGGTGAAAGTCATGGCCTTATGCATACAATGCTCCTGAGAACCGGCAGCGCGGAACGTATTGGTTTTCACGGCATGTCACTTCCATTCGGAGTCTGCCCGTCAGCGGCCGAAACGCAAGTAGCGGAGCAATCCATGAGTCTGTGCTGCCCCTCCGACAAGCACCATTTCCTGAACAAGTCTGCCGGGCGCGGCTTTCTGGAAGTCGGTCTGTGCCGACTCGAAATGCGCGACAATATTCCGGTACACCATGCACAACTCCTCGTACAAATCACTCATCTGTTTCACCTTTGTTGGATCACGCTTGACTCGTTCGGCCATCTCACTTGTGATTTTGAATCGCCGTACCAGGCGGGCAGCGAAATCGTCGCCCGCCGGGCGAGCGGCTCGAAACCAGACAAAGTCCGGGAAACTGAACAACACGCCGGTTGCCTCGCAGCCGACATCCAAAGCGACAACACCGCCCGATGTTTGCTCATCCGAGCCGGAGGCTGAGAGCCGGTCATAACAGAGGAAATTGTGTAGGGCCAATGCGTCAACTTGCAGCACGTGCACGTCAATACCACTGTCTCGAAATAGCTCCAAACGTTTTTCCACGTCTCGCAAACGGAGCGCTAACAGCAGCACTTGTTGAGGACCGGAACTGGTATCCGCTTCCCCATCAGAAAACACGCAGGTATTCCAGCAGACTTCGTGAAGCGGGAACGGAATCTGGTGCCGTACTTCCTGTTGGATCAAGTCCTTGAACTTCTTCCCGCTGGCAGGTGGAATGGTGAGGAACCGCACGAGCGAATCAATGCTGGGCCACTGTGTGGCGACGCGATCGGTGGCGGCGATCGTATGGTGTGACAGGAAGGTGTTGAGTGATTCACGCAGGATTTCACTCCCTGTGGCATCGATGGTCGTGGAAGGTACGCTCTGGCGGTGCGCAACATGCAAACAGTTGGTGACGCACAGCTGGTCATTCTCGTCGATCGTCAGTTGGATCGCTTTGAGACCGGTACCGCTCAAATCCAATCCCCAGGCCGATCGAGTCGATCGTTCCCGCAAGTTGATGCGGAGCATGCCGAGCACGCCCGATTTCGGAGTGGGCAGCAGGTCGGTGGAGATGGCGGCTCGCTGAAGTGCCTGCAAGGCCAGCCCGCAAGCGACATAAGACTGTCCAGGTTGCTGCTGGAAACGGTTCTTGACTTCGCCACTGGTAAATGCCAGGCCGGCAGGTTGCCGGTAATAGTTCACCGGCAGGCCGATGTGCGTCCGTTCAGGACACGTTACCCACTCGACGCTTTGAGCCGCCGGCTCTTGGTTGCCGGCCCGGTACCGCCGCATCATCTCTTGCAGGGTTTCGCGGGCCGTGGGATGGCCCTCGTCGATCCGGATCAGCCGTTTGGCTGCCTCCAGCGTGGCCGAGGTGACCGTGGGAGCCCCTCGCAGCTCGGAATCGAGGTACTCCAGTTCCGTCACCTGCCGCAACAGCTTCTGTGAAGATTCGCTCTGAGCACACAACGGCAGCTTGTGCAGCAAATCCAGCGACTCACGATATTGCCTCTGTTTGAGTTTTCTGCGGCTGGTCTCCAGCAGATGGTCGTGGATCTGCGTAGCCCAGCGTCGGACTTGCGCGTCGTTGGGTTGGAGTTCCAGAAGTCGCTCAATCTGCAGCATACGTTGGGCAAAGGGAACGCCATCGGGTCGGCGAATCTGCTGTTTCAGGTCCGCGATTTCTTGGCAGATCGATTCAACACGCGACAGCAGGTCGGCCACAGGATCATCACGAAGGGGGGGCGGGATCTGCTGCAGTTCCTGCACCGCCTCCTGATAGCGAATCTCATCCAGCAGCACCTTGGCCCGACCCACGTGGATGGCATTGCGTGCCAAGCGCCGATCCCGCTCGCCGGACACCTCGGATATCATCTCTTGAGCAGTTGAGCGAATGTCTTTCAGGCAGGGATGGTTTTGGGTGCGCACGAAATGCTGCAACGCGAGGATCGCCTGGTGCAACTCCAGCCGGTCGATCATGGCGCGGATCTCGGTTAGGCGCTGCTGACTTGATTCGATCATGTGCCCTTCGGCTGCGGACATTTCCGCGCCACAGGCTGCGCAGAACGTTTCGTTGACCGGCCGCTCGGCGTTGCATTGGGGGCATTGTCTCCAGAGCGTGTTTCCGCATTTGCGGCAGAATCGATGTTCGGCCGGATTGGAAGTGTCGCAGCGGACGCACGCAACCACAGCTGATCCAGCGGATCCTGTCCTGGTCGCTGCTTGGTGACGAAGGTTCATTTCCAGATTTCCCCGCTCGTTGTGGTGCCCATCCGAATGGGCAGGAAGTCTATCTGACATGGGCGATTCCGGTGGGACTGGGGCCGTGCGGTCCCGTCAATGGACCGGGCATTGTCCGACTCGTGACCGATACAAGCAGAGCCATTTAGAACGCAATTTCCTTTCTGGGAGTCACGATTAAGTCGACCGGTAAGTCGAGCGCGTGTGCCCGCGGATGATCGAATTCGATGTGGATCCGCCCCCGTTTATTGGGAGGCAGGCGAAACGTTGGAGCGTCCTGAGGCACCTCCACATGCAGATGGTAGAGGCCCGCGTCCCTGTCGTTATCCCCGCGGTAAGGTTCCAAGCGGGCATGGAGGAATTCTGGCATGGTTTCGATCTTGCGCACCTGTAGATCCCTGTAATCGTCGCGCAATTTCACCAGCAGCTTGATGGCGGCCGCCGTACCCTGAGGCACGCGTCCCAACATCACGGTCCCATTCACGTCAATATCGGGACCGTAGACGGACAGGCGGCGGAGCACTTTGCCCTGCACGACAAGTTCGCAGTCAGCCTCCGCTGGCGCGGCTTCCTTGCCCCCCTCGGCCGTGATTTGAACCGGCACCGTGAAATAGCCTTCGGCCAGATCGTCGGGCAATGTCACAGTCAGGCGATAGGCCGAGGTGGCTTGCAGTGCCTCGAGCTCTTCCGGAGTGGCATCAGTGATCGTATGGGACAAGCCAGCCAGAGTGGGTTTGACGTCCGCGATGCCAAACTGATCCCAGACTTGGGAATAGATCAGCGCGGTAGCGGAGGGAGTGTCGCCCGGTTCGACGCGCGAAAAAACCAGCTCTTCGGGCTGGCATCGTAACAGCACCTGGACGCTGCCCCGGATCTTCAGTCGAATCACCCGGTTTCGTGGATCGTTGGTATAGATCGTCGCGCTGTGCGAGTATTCCAGATCGCGGCCGGTATTCCACCGCACGGAAACGGCCACCTTGTCTCCGGGCAACACCGTGTGCTGCGCGAGTTTGGCCAACGTACACTTGCAGGTGGTCGGACCTTCGGTCAACTCGAGCGGCGCGTCACCGACGTTGCGGATCACGAACGAGTGCTGGTGAGTTGTCAGGGGATTCAGACGGCCGAAATCGTGTACGGTGGCATCCGCGACGGCCTTGGGGCCAGGCGCCTCGGCCTCTTGGCGAAGCTTCGCCACACTCACCAGCCGTGGTGTCTGGATGATTTTGCCTTCCGCCGTCACCTTGGTCTGGACCGTGTAGACGTCAGCGTTATTGAAGCAAGAGGCCAGCGAGAGCGTGGTCATCGCAAGTGCCGCCCCCGCGAGCAGACGAAGCAAAGAATAAACGCGCATGATAGTCACAAATTGCCCGGGATGAGGAAAAGGCAGGGCGCGACTTGGGCGATCACGCGCCTGCCGGAGACGGAATCTCCTCCTTAGCAGGAGAGATCCAAGAAGAAGCTCAAATAACTCTATTCAAACACGGAACGTTTCTGCAAATTGATCAGGAATACGCCGCTGAAAATGTCGGTGGGCGGCAACTCCACGTCGCTATCGCGGTAACCGATCACCGCGTATTCCGCTTCGGTCAGGGTGTTGGGAACCGGGAAACCAGGATTCAGGAATTTGTCGTTGTTCAAGTCCTGGAACAGCTTCACGCTTCCATCAGCCATCAGAATGTTGCAGGCTGCCTTCTTGCCACCGCCATGGACGGCGTACCAGTCTCGCGTGTCCTGCAAATACGTGTCCGATCCGTCGACCGGGACGGGAATGCTCCCTCCCACCTCGGCGTCCACCTGGACCGTCAGGTTGGCCTGTTGCTGGATCAAGTTCATCGTATTGGAGGTGCGATCCCAATAGGCCGGGCCGTCATTGAATGCCTCGGTCAGCAACTCACCGGCCTCGATGAACGTCTTCGTGTCCGCCTTGCCGTTGGCGAACGGATCGGCAGTGGAACCATCGGCCAGAAACGGGCCGAAGGCGATGGTCTGTGCCAAGACGGCTTCATCGACGTCGCCCGGAGCGGCATCGCCGAGCAGCGGAATGTTGGCGGTGACCACCGGGCCCGTTTCGATAACGCGTCGCTTCAATGGACCCAATGTCGTGCTCAGGCCTTTCAGTCCTTGTGTGTTAGCATTTCCTACCGCCAGGATCTGGGCCGGTTGGGTAGCATCGTTGAAGGTGAACTTCGGCACGCTACGGACCAGATACCAGCTGGCGGCGTAGTTGGTGTTGTAACCCTTGTCGAGAAATGCCCGTGCGATCAGGGCGGCACGCTCCTGGTCGCCGGCAGCGGTATTCGCGAACGTCCCGGAACCCGTCGTGCCTGACATGCTGGCCCATATGGACGACCCGCAGACGCCCGAATTGAGGCGTGACAGCGGAGCACCATCTTTCGCATCGGTCGTATCGCGCCCCAGCAGGTCGTTGATTTTCTCGGGACCTCGCAATGGGTTGGAGGGGCAGGCAAGCTCGTCAACGTTACCAGCATTCTGGTTGACGATGTCGGCCACCCAGCCCCAGGTGTCCATACACCCGTCGCGACGGAAGTCGCTGGCACCGGTGCACATCCGACCTTGCTCGTCGATATCCGCGAAGGTATGCAAAGCGATGCCAATCTGCCGCAAGTTATTCGCGCATTGCGACCGTCGAGCCGCTTCGCGCGCCTTGGCCACAGCCGGCAGCAGCAGAGCCGCCAAGATGCCGATGATGCCGATCACCACCAGCAACTCAATTAATGTAAAGCCCAACCGTTTCTTCGGAGTCTTTTTGACGGACATGAATTCTTTCCTCCTAGGGCGGCCGTCTGCCGCAGGTTCTTGACGGCGGATCAACTTCCGCAGGACCACGCGCTGACAAGCCGCGCGAGGCATAATCCAAAAGTGAGTGAAAACAGTGATTTGAATTCCCAAATAAGTCCACTTTGGCACTGTCATGCTGAACGAAATATCGCCCGACAGATCCGACGGTCTATGCCGTACGATCAACATCAGATCTTCATTCACGCGCGATTGCTGGGTCAGTCACCTCCTTTCCTGCCTCGATTGCCCTATGCTCCAATGCTCACACGTCGTCAAGGAAGTGCAACGGCGCTGAGCGAGTAGAAGCTATTGCAGTCCTTGCCCTGTACCTCTACGCCGTCATCGGAAAAACCACTCCCCGGAACAACCGGAAAGCCGTTATTGAGCAGCGTGTCGCCGTTTTGGTCATGCAAGCCCCGCACGCTGCCGTCGGCAAACAGGATGTTGCAGGTGCCACGATGTACGGCGGCGAACTGGCGGTAGTCCTGCAGTACTTCTCGATTCCAGACGGCCCACCAGCCGTTTGCTCCTTCGCGAGACGTTCCAGACGGAAAGGAGGGTGGCTTCAGGGTGGAACGCAGAACCGGGCCGCG
Source organism: uncultured Planctomycetota bacterium (assembly GCA_963700575.1). Classification (GTDB taxonomy): domain Bacteria; phylum Planctomycetota; class Planctomycetia; order Pirellulales; family Pirellulaceae; genus JAJRVM01. Next base: position 976,536 of record CAVOYC010000032.1, read on the forward strand.
GGTGAACGAGGCCACGACCATCTCTCCGGCATTGTGGGGACCAATCGTGTGCAGCAGATTCTCCACCGGTGCTCCGTCGCCCATGAGGGGAATGCTGCTGCTGGGAGAACGGGCCGTGTCAATCGTTTTCAACGTCAAAGGTCCGGCCGTGCTATTGCGTGATCGAAGATCCGTCCCACACCCGGCCGTTGACGCCCGCAAATTGCCGCTGGCGTCCAACCGTACCGTAGTGCGGACCAGAAACCAGCTGGCGGTGTAGTTCGTGTTGAAAGACTTCTCGTATACCTCGCTCTCGACCAACTGCCGGCGACCTTCCGAGGCGGGGGCCAACCCGCCCGCCTCAAACTGGCGGCAAGGATTCATGATCTTGGTGCCGTCAGGGGCCGTCTTCGGACGGCTCCCCAACCGGTTCACGCAAGAATCGAAAGAACGGGTGTCGAGACTTAGCAACTGGTTGTAGGCCTCGGTAATCTGGTATGGATTGGTGGGACAAAGCATCTCGCCCACCGGCGTTTCACTGTTCACCAGGTCCGCGACCCAGCCGACTTCAGTGACCGCGCCGTCCCGCTGCCAGTCCATGGCGCCGCTGGCCAACTGCCCTCGACGGGTGGCCTGCGACAGCAAGCCAATGCCAAACTGGCGCAGATTGTTAGAACAGGCGGACTTTCGACTTGCCGCTCGCGCGGCGTTAATGGCAGGCAAGGCCAACCCTGCCAGAATGCCAATGATGGCAATCACAGTCAGAAGTTCCACCAGCGTGAATCCTGTCCGGGAACGCTGTCGTGAGTGTGGAACGTCTCGTCTCTCGGCTTGAATGCTCATGGTCCATCCTCTCCACGTCATACCCCTGAGCGACTCGGCGTCTTTGTACGCGTCAGTGACTCGGTCGCATGTCCGTCTATTCATCCGCCGATTCGATATCAAAGCTCTGCGTCGAGCAGTAACGCATTGAATCAATCCCAGCGATATCCGCGCGGAACTTGACGATCTCAGTCGATTAGCAACACGCGGCTGCCAAAACGGCGAGGTCCTGAATCCAACCGGCAGCATTCTTGCAGGCGTTTGTTAGCTGAGAGTGAACAGAAGATGAGCCAGGCGCGTCGTTACCGCAAAAAAATTGCTAGCGCACGGTGAGCTTATGAGGACTGAAGGAATGCGTTTCGCGAGGTGACGGCATCGGCGCAGTGACGGCCATGTGCGGACTGGTGCGCAACAAGGTGCGATATGGAGCAAAGTTACGGTGCGAGCCTGGTCGATGCGTTACGGAGAAATGGGGTAAACTGAGCAAGAAAAGAAAAAGCTCCCGGAAGGAACGTTGTCCCAGGGGGGCAGAGGACTTCGCACTTGTTCCGGGAGCGATTGGACGATTGCACGGTGCAACTTCCTTGCTGCACCAGCGGCCCAGTTTCGGTTCTCAGCACGCACGCAGTTGACGAGAGGACCGTCAGCCTCCTTGCCGAAGGGTACGATCTCGCGGTCCGCAGAAACGTGGCGGGCACGTTCCCCATGCAGACTCGTCCGCGTGTTTGCTTCGAGTCAATACCAATAAGTGGTGACGAAAAAAAAAGACAAAATCTGTCCCACAACTTCTTCGCGATCACTCATTCGTGTTGACGAGGCGGGAGAATATGGCATTCTCGAGAACCGGTCAAGTGCGGTTTTTCAGCCATGGAAAATGCGGAAAACGCACTCTCACAAGGTCCTCGTGACACCGTGCCGCGATCTCCTCCGCGACACGCTGGCCAAGACCGAAGTCGATGGTTTCCACCGCCAATTATCGACGCCAGTGACCGCGTTCCGCAGATTGCGTCACGCGCGATGATGGGTCTTTCGTGGGCCGTTGAGGGCGGCGCGCGCGGAGAGCGCGAGCCTTGCCCATGTTAAACGGCTTTTTCAGTCCGACTTGGCTCATGGTCGTTAGGTCTGACGCCCACCACGCGGGCCACGATGAAGGCAACCACTGCCGCAAAAAAGCTCGCCAAGGCCCCCATTTTTACCGCATCACGCAATTCGTCGGGAAACTTGCCCGCAGGAAAGGCGGCTTCCGACACAAACAGTGCCACGGTGAACCCGATTCCCGCCACGGTACCCAGCGTCACGATGTGACGGTATGACATGCCTGCCGGTATTTCCAGACGGAAAACCTTTTCGGCAATCCAAGTGAAAAGCGTGATCCCGAGTGGCTTGCCGACGATCAGCCCCACAAGCACAAGGACCGTGGCTGAGCCGACATTGCCAAAGGCCACTCCCGCGTTGCAGAATCCGAACAACCCCAGAATGATCTCGACGGGGTGTCTTCCACCAGTGCTCGAATTCGTTCAACGTGTCACTGCGGTTTAACTCCTCCCGCGCAAAAATACCCAAATCCGTGTGCGCGTGGGGCAAACAAGGAATGATCGGGACCAGACCGAGTGCCGCGTGGATCCCCGCATAATAGAACGAGAACCACGACATCACGCCAGGTATCAACAGATACCACCAGAAACTCTGGAGACGCAGCTTGCGAAACGACAGAGCCGTTGCCATGGCAGCGAGCGTCAACAAGAACCACATCGGTTCCAGTGGATTCTGTGGATAGGCGACGGCCAGAATTACCAGGCCGGCCGCGTCGTCGGCAATCGCCAGCAGTAACAAGAAAGCAATGGCCGGATGTCCGTTGCCGAAGATCAACCGTGCTACCAGATAACTGAATGCAATGTCCGTTGCGCAGGGAACCGCCCAGCCACGTCCCAGGTCGCCAGCTTGCCCAAACCAACCCGTTTGTCCCAGCAGCAAGGCGCCTAGTATATACAGTCCGGCCGGTCCGATAATTCCGCCCAGCGTGGCGAGTAGGGGCGTGGCCGCTTTGCGCGGATTCGACAAAGCGCCGCCAGGCAACATCGATTCCCAGACTTCTTTGCCGGCAATGGCAAAAAATAGTGCCATTAATATGTCATTCACAATGAAGTGAATCGTCAGGCCGTGCTGCCCACCTTCCGCATGTTGATCGTGCGCGGCCTCTTCGGCCGCGTCCTGAGACTCGGTCGCCGACTCATCGTGCTCGGTCTGGCGGTGCTCCGTTTGCAGCACATTGAGGTGTACCAAACTGTCATAGCTGGCCTTGTCAACATTGGCCCACACCAGAGCCAGCAGCGCACCGCCAATCAGGAACAGCGAATTGTCGAACAGGAATTGAATTACGCCGGATTTGCTGTGGTCGGACATGGCATTGCGATCTAGTTGTTATGGGGGGTTTGTGGGGCCAGGGCGATGGCGACAGGAAAACATGCCGCGGAAACGCGTCTGCATCGGGTTGCTGGCCCACTGCACGCCGTGCGGAAATATGCACGAGAACCGTCAACCATATGGAAATCGGATTTTAGCTCGCCTGGTGTTGAGGCCCAATGGGCCCCAATCGAAGACGATTTCCGGGAATCCTGGTTTCTGCATGCATATCCGTGACTTGTCGGCACGAGCGGCATTCACGATCATGGAAGCGGCTCGAAACGCGATGCAGCGGCTCCGAGACCTTCGCATGCAGCGGCTGGCATGTTAATGGGGGTTGAGCCCGCTTATTGTAGCTGTTACCCAGCCCCAGACTGGCGGGGTGTGTGTTTTTGGAGCCAGCGCAGACTGCGCCAGTTCTTTGGCCGAGCGGTTGGCAAGAGCGGCGGGGCCGTGCGTCGGTGTTTGTAGATTGCTGTGTGTGGATGGTCCGCCGCTACGTGTTGTCACTAGGGTGCGACAGGAGTTGAAGTTGTGAAGATTGCTGTGCTAGGGACGGGAAATGTGGGGCGGGCGTTAGGTTGCCGCTGGGCTCGAGGGGGCCATCAAGTTTTTTTTGGCGCACGAGACCCTCGCAGTGAGGAGGTTGCCGGCGTCCGCGAAGCTGCCGGTCCGACGGCGACGGTTGGAACGTGCACCGCGGCGATCGCGGCAGCGGAGGCGATACTGTTGGCGATTCCCTGGGATCAGACGCGTCTGGTTTTGGAGCAGGCTGGAAACCTGGACGGCAAAATCGTGATGGACTGTATAAACCCGCTCACGGCGGATCTTTCCGGTTTGGAGCTGGGATTCAACACTTCGGCGGCCGAGCAGATTGCCCAGTGGTTTCCGACCGCGCGTGTGGTGAAGGCCTTCAATACGCTCAGTGCCGCGACGATGTTGGATCCCCAGTATGGTGACCAGCAGGCGTGCATGTTTTATTGTGGAGATGATGCGGACGCGAAGGCGGTGGTCAAGCAGTTGGCCGAGGAGCTTGGTTTTGCCGGCATTGACTGTGGGCCATTGCGGATTTCGCGCCATCTGGAACCTCTGGCGACGTTGTATGTGCATCTGGCGGTCTTTGAAGGGTGGGGAGGCGACTGCGCCTTCAAGATGCTGAAACGTTGACGAGTCCAGGATTCGAAACACGGGGGCTGTCGGTTGTGTGTGTCGCACGGGTGCCCCGCCGCGTCGGTGGGAGGCCGCAACCACAAGAATGTGAGCGGGGTGCGCCGATGTGGCTGGCTGAGGCACTAATCTTGCCCGCATGAAGACGAACAGCATTGAGACCACCGGATGTCGATTCCAGCTTCCAACAAGCCCTTAGAGTGGGACCTCAGCTCAGCGGGTAACACCATGGATCCAATGGTTACACGGGGAAGTCTGTTTGCCAGTACGCCGCCGTCGTCGTCCCTTCCCGTGTCGCCCATTGTGCAGCTGCACGACATTGTCAAGGATTACCGGCGCGTGCGTGCGCTCAACGGCGTGACGATGACGATCGGTTCTGGAGTGACCGGACTTCTGGGCCCCAACGGAGCCGGGAAGACAACGTTGATCAAGGTCTTGTTGGGGCTGGTGCGCGTCTCGTCAGGCGGCGGCACGGTGCTGGGGTACGATCTGGCCAGGCAAGCGCGGCTGATTCGCCAGAACGTGGGGTTCATGCCGGAGGACGACTGCTATATTGCCGGCCTGAGCGGCGTGGAGATGGTGCAATTTGCGGCTCGTCTTTCGGGGTTACCGAGGATCGAGGCCCTGCGTCGAGCCCACGAGATTCTGGATTTCTGTGGAGCGGAGCAGGAGCGCTACCGAAACGTCGACACGTATTCGACGGGAATGCGTCAGAAAGTCAAGTTTGCCCAGGCGATTGTGCATGATCCGCCGTTGCTGATTCTGGATGAGCCGACCGCGGGACTTGATCCTGACGAGCGTGTCGCGATGCTGCATCGGATCAGTCTGCTGGCCCTCCGTGCCGGAAAGGCGGTGTTGTTGTCGACCCACATTCTTCCCGATGTACGGGCGATCTGTGATACGGTGGTGATCGTGGCGAACGGAGAGGTGCGCGTGGTGGATTCACTGGAGTCACTGAGCCGACCGGCGTCACCGGCGATCCACGTTCGGACGTCGAACGACCCGGAGCCGCTGATTCGCCGGATCGAGCGTGGTGGAGGCATCGTGGCGGTCGATGAGGACGGCATGCTGCGCGTGATGGTCAGCGCGGCGAACACGACCGATCTGGTCTGGCAGTGGGCACGTGAAACGGACGTGGGTATCCGCTCGCTCATGCCTTCCCGCAATTCCTTGGAGCAGATCTTCATGGAAGCCGTGCGAGGAGACCGCCGTGCCCGTCCATGACGTAGGTTATCGACCTTGGGAAGGTGACGTCTCCAACGTCTGGTGGCGCTGGACGGTGGTCTCTGGAGCGGGCATCCGCCTGGTGTGGAAGAGCCATTGGCTGCGACGCATGCTGTTCTTCGCCTGGCTGCCCGCCGCGTTCACCGGGATTGGGTTCTTCATTTACGAACAGGCGTTGGAGCATCAGAATCAACAACCGTGGAATCAGTTAGTGCCGTACATGATCGACTGGTATCCAGACGCTCGCACCACTCCGGAATTGGGCAATCCTGAATTGAGCATTGCCACCCGTGTCAAGCAGGCGTGGCATACGGATCCGGCGTCGTCGCGACACATGATCTGGTCTTTGTTGCTAATGGCCTTTTTTCGCTACCCGCAAGGATTGCTGATGGTCCTACTGGTGGGGATGATTGCCCCCAGTTTGATCTCCCAGGACTTTCGGTCGCGGGCATTTCTGCTCTATTTCTCTCGGCCGATCACCCCCTTGGAGTACGTTCTGGGCAAAGCGCTGGTGATCTGGACGTACCTGGCGGCCGTCACCACATTGCCGGCCCTGGTCCTGTACGTGCTGGGGGTACTCTTGTCACCTGACTTGCATGTGATCCTCTACACCTGGGATCTGCCGTTTCGGATACTCCTGGCGTCGCTCGTACTGATGTTGCCCACCACGTCGCTGGCGCTGTTCTTTTCTTCACTGACCGATGAGAGTCGCTATGCTGGATTCGCCTGGTTCGCCTTATGGGGGTTGGGTTGGACGGCGAAGACGACTCTCGGCCAGCTTGCTCAATCCCATCAGTGGAGCATGCTTTCGCTCTATCACATGCTGGGGCGCGTCCAGGAGTGGGTGTTTGGGTTGTCAACCGACATCAACGACGTCTCTTCAGCGGCCCTGCTGCTGGTTGTCGTGACGGTCATGCCGTTGATCGTTTTGCTATCTCGCGTCGCCGCCCCGATGCGCATTTGAGTCGTCCTATGATTCAACTCGAGAGCGTTACCAAGCTGTATGGCACGGTCATCGGAGTGAATGACATAAATTTGTCATTAAAAGAAGGTGCCTACGGGCTGGTTGGTCCAAACGGTTCGGGGAAGACGACGTTGCTGAATCTGATTACCGGCCAACTGCGTCCCACGACAGGGAGTGTGCGGGTGCTGGGACATTCTCCGTGGAATCGAGACGCGCTGTTGCGGATGATTGGACTCTGCCCGGCGGTCGACGTCCTCTATCCCAATGTCTCGGCGCTCGATTGGGTCAGTTACCTGGTTCAGCTACACGGATTTTCACGCCACCAGTCGTATCGGCGGGCGGAGAAGTCGCTGAAAGAAGTCGGGATGAGTGGTGCCATGCGCCGGGCCATGGGGACCTATTCATTGGGGATGCGGCAGCGGACCAAGTTGGCTCAAGCCTTTGCGCACGATCCTAGTCTGTTGATCCTGGACGAGCCGTTTAATGGGCTTGATCCGATCGGTCGGCACGAAATGACCGAGGTGCTCCGCGGATGGGTCCGCGGCGGGCGGAGCCTGATTCTGGCCAGCCATATTCTGCATGAAGTGGAAGCGGTCAGTCCTTCGTTCTTGCTCATCCGCGGCGGACGACTGCTGGCTTCCGGTCCGCCGGAGGAAATTCACAGTCTGTTGGCCGATGTCCCCAACGAGATTCGCGTTCGCTGCGACAAGCCGACTCTGCTGGCGCACCGGTTTGTGGAGTCTGGCTTGATCGAGTCGGTCCGATTCATCGAGGAGGGGCGGGTGATACTGGTTTCCACGCGCAGCCCGGTGGCGGTTTTCGAGCAGTTGCCTCTCTGGCTGGAACAGTTGGACGTGCACGTGCAGGAAATGCGATCGGCTGACGATTCCCTGCAACGGCTCTTTTCGTCCTTGATGCGCATGCACCGGGGAGAAGTACTATGATTCTGCACGGTACGCTGTCGGTGTTCCGATTTGAGTTGCGGAGAACGGTGACGGTCAGCCGGACCGCGGTCTGGTTGTTGTTGACGGCGTTTCCGATCTTCATCGTCGGTGTGGTGAAATACAACGAAGCCGGCTTCCTCTATGAGGGATTTCGTGGACCCAGACGCGGAACGGAGACGTTCATCTTGCGCGGGAACGAGGGGCAGACGATCAAGGTGGAGTTTCCTCGAGGAGGAATGCGGCGGGTCGCCTGGGTGACCATCGGCGAGGGGGAGAGGATACAAATCTCCCTCCCACAAAGGATGAATCGCCGTGAATTTATCGAGAACTGGCAGCAGGTTGTTGCCCAGCAGCTTCAGCATGGCGTCCCGGTGCCGGAAGGGGCAAAACCTGCGCCGATGCCGGACGAACGGAAAGTGCCCGACACGGTCTGGGGTCTGATTCTCTTCGGCTTGATACCGGAAGTCATCACGCTGTTCGGGTTATTGCTCTGGGTGACTCCCGTCGTGCAAGCTGAATTGGAGGGGCGGACGTGGATCTACCTGGCGGTACGTCCTCGTGGTCGCGTCAGTTTGTTGCTGGGGAAATATCTGACCGCCGTCACTTGGACTGCTTTGGCGGGCTGCGTGAGTGCGACCATCTGCGTGCAGATCGCGCAGCCCGAGGAGGCACTACGACTCTGGATCACCATGCTGGCCTTGGTCGGTTTGGCCTGCCTGGGCTATGGTGCACTGTACAGCCTGATCGGTGTCCTACTGCATCGCAGGGCGATGGTCATCGCAGTGGCTTACACCTTGATTTTCGAGTTTCTCGTCTCGTTGATCCCGGCCGTGATCAACAAATTCACCGTCCAGTATCGCCTCCGCAACCTGCTCGTATCGTTCATGGACTGGCGCGAGCTGCTGATGCAAGAGTCGGGTGAAGCCAGCGACGTCCTGTTGGGCAAGGAGCCACCTTGGCTGCATGTGATCATTCTGATCGGCATCACGATCTTTCTGCTGGCCGTCGCCGCTCAGGTGATCCAGCGCAAAGAATACGCCACCGCGGACGAAGCGTGAGGCTCGGACCTGCCGCGCATTACTGTGGCTCGTTTCCCGACGGAAAGGTTTGCACTGGGAGTTAATACACGTTGGGTATAAATGTCTGGTCACCCAGCGGTGGACGAATGTATGCTTTGTCGCTCTGACGCGGTGGCAGCTCAATTTTCTGGTGCTCAATTTCCTCGTAAGGGATCATACTCAGCAAGTGGTGAATGCAGTTGAGTCGCGCACGCTTCTTTTCGTCGGCATCGACCACGTACCAGGGAGCCTGTTTGATGTCGGTGTAGGCGAACATATCGTCCTTGGCCTTGGAATACTCGACCCATCGCTCGCGGGACTGAAGATCCATCGGACTCAACTTCCAACGCTTGGCAGGTTCGTCGATCCGGCGCTGGAACCGACGCTCCTGTTCCTCGTCGTTGATCGAGAACCAGTACTTGATGAGGGTGATTCCCGACCGCACCAGCATCCGTTCGAATTCGGGGCATGAACGGAGAAACTCGCGGTATTCTTCGTCGCTGCAAAAGCCCATCACATGTTCTACGCCGGCGCGGTTGTACCAGCTGCGATCGAACAACACCATTTCGCCGGCTGCGGGGAGCTGTGGCACATAGCGTTGGAAATACCACTGTGTCCGTTCTCGCTCGGTCGGCGTTCCCAGGGCCATCACGCGGCAGACGCGGGGGTTCAGGCATTCGGTGATCCGCTTAATGACCCCCCCCTTACCGGCCGCGTCGCGACCTTCGAACAGGACGACCACCTTCAGCCCTCTGTGTTTGATCCATTCCTGCAGCTTGACCAGTTCAATTTGCAGCTTATTCAGCGCTTTTTCGTAGGTGTTTTTGTCCAGCCGCTTACGCGGCTTGTCCAGAGCCGACTGTTCGGACATCAAGGAAGCGATATGTTGCTCAGCGCCGCGCACATTAGCCCACACGTGCCGTTCGGTGGACGCCGTTTGTTCGCCAGAGTGTCTCTTCCGTTTCTTGGTTTTCGGCATCTCTCTCCCCCTTTGGTTGTGGCCGAAGCCGCCGGGGCTCAAGGCACATTGGCGTTCGCTCACGACGACTGAGAAGCCCGAGGCGGGCCCGATTACAAGAATGTAGGTCGTGGCAGATTGAATTTCCCAAGCAGGTGGGTTGTCGCACGGGCAACGAGTGGGGCCAGGACAAGCAATGGTGCAGGTAGGTCCGATTGTGCGGTTTGGGGAAGTGTGCGTGCTTGATCGCCAAGCTGAAGTCGGTGCCAGGCGGAGTGCGTTCTGCCCGCTGGAAGCCGGTACGCTGCAGGAGTCCCCCCCAACCAACGCGTTGCGCGAGCTTGACTCACCCTCCGCAAATCATCCCGGTCTGGCACGTCTTCATCGCCAGTCGGAACCTACTGGCGAACCTCTCCCACGGTGCCGCGCAGCAGCCATGCCGCTGGAATTGCCCAGGACGCGGCGCATATCGCTCCAGGCCCGATTCCAACCAGTTCCACATCGAGCCAGGTTGCCAGTAACCAGTGGGCCGCCAGCAACATCACGGTCAGAGAGAAAATGCCGGTCCACATCACAACCAAGATTCGACGCGGCGGGAACCTCTTCTAGCCATGTGGCTCGGCCGAAAGGGCTCGCGACGGAGGGGTGAAGGGGTTTCTGGGAGACATGGCTTGCGACAGCGGCCCACTTGTGTCAGATACCGAGTTGACCCAAGGCGTTGATCATCCGCATGACCAAGCCGGAGAGAGTGGGATGCGTGACCTGGAAGTTACCTTCCGCCGAACGGAAACGTTCGATCAGCGAATCAGCCGAATCAAGCGGCACGGTGTTTGTCTTGCCCAGCGCCTCGTGCAGGTCCTGTAATGCATCTTCCAGGATCTGTTGCGATTGAGCGTCAACCGTGTCCAGCGACTCGAGCTCCGCTTCTAACTCCTTGACGATGGCCTTCAACTTCTCGATTCGTTCGGGCATCGTACAACTCCTACGCTCCGAATTCAGGCCCCGCGCGGGACTTTCTCATGCAGTTGGGGTGGAGACCGGTGCCGGCCGACCCAAAATCAGCCGCGCCCACGAACAAGCCAACCGGTGCAGCGAGAGTTGGGCACGACAACCGGCTACTCCAGCTATCAGCATGTTGGCGAACGGAGAAGCGGCTGTCAATCGAGTGGCGTCGTGGATTCGAGATCGATCTCGGCTGTTGAGCGTGGAGCTTGTCTCGGGGCCGCTCGTGTCGAGACCGAAAGCGTGGCACGCGACTCAGAGGCTTGCGACTTGAGTGAATCAAGGATCGGGCGCACGACGCCGGCGGGAATGGCAAAACTCGAAATGCGACTGGCTCGTGCGATGTTCACGCCAATCGCTTTGCCGTCCAAATTAACCAATGCTCCTCCGCACTCGTGGGGATCAAGAACTGAGTCATGTTCAAGTGCTGACGGGAAGAGCACGCTCCGCTTGCTCAACGGTCCCCCCAACTGGTCCTGAAATCGCGCCCGCCGGCTAGTGAGCGTGCTGGCCACGCTTCCTACCGTAGCCACGATCTTCTGCTCTTCCCGGTCACGCAAGAGGGTCACCTCCAGCTTATCGCCTGGCAGCGAATTACTGGTCATCGCCACCATGGCGCTGGAATTCGCCATGCGCTGGCCGTTGACGTGGGTGATCACATCGCCACGTGCCAGTCCGGCTGCCGCCGCGCCGCTTCCAGGTACGACGAAAGTGATACGCGGGCCCGGTTCGTCTTCCGTCATTTGAATACCCAGCACGCCACCTCGCACACGATGCGGTGCCACGCTGACGATGCCGATGGCCTGAGGAACATCACCGGTTCCGGGCGTGATGACCCAACCACCGACCGAGGGCGGATCGTCTTCACTCCACCGAATCGTCGGCAAACCCAAAGCGGATATCTTGAGCAAGCCGAGGTCACTGCCGCGATCCATGCCCACCAGCTCAGCAGCATGCCGCGTTCCATCCGCCAGTTCGCAGAAGACCGCTCCGCTCAACTCACTGGCCTTGGTGGCAATGTATCCGTCCGAGTCAATGATCACGCCCAAGGCCACTTGAGAATCGCGGCACAAGACTTTGACCGTGCTCTTGGCCGGCAAACTGACCGCTGGACGAAAGGCGTTGAGCACTGCGGGGTGACTGCGCGCGTGCGGACTCGGCTCCTGCCCCAGCCCCGTGAATCGAGCCAGTTTGTTGAGCCAATGTTCTGCGTTGCCCGGGTCCGCCGCAGAGCCGTCGTGGCTTGGCTCCTCGGACTTCGGTGCAGTCGTTTCGGGTTGGGAGAGCGGCGTCCGCTTGTCCGCTCTGAGCGGAGTCGTGAGGCCCATGATCAGCACCATGACTGACGTGAGCAAAACCTTCACCGCCCGCCCAGTTCGTGTTACTCTTGATACGAACAACATATCTGCCACCGTTCAGCTCCTCACAAAGCTCTAGCATCGTTCGAGAAATAACTGTCCACGATCCCCTCGCCCCACTGGGGAGAGGGCAGGGTGAGGGGACCAAGAATACGTCAGCTATTTCTCGAGCGATGCTTAGCTGCTGGCCCTTGCCCCTAGTATCACCTTGATTTCCAGTTTTCGGTCACCACGGAGTATTTCCAAGGTGACCTCGTCACCGGGATGTCGCTGGCTGACGAACTGTTTCAATTCGTCGAACGTCTTAACCTCCTGACCAGCGAAACGCGTTACCAGATCGCCCGGTTGAATGCCGGCCCGCTCGGCCGGAGAGGCGGGCACGACTTGGGCGATCCGCGGATCATCCGTAGCGCTGTCCCCGAGCACGCCAATGATGGGGCTGATGGGCGCCACCACGTCCACCACGTCCCGCAGGCTCCCCCAGGTTTCGCCACGTGCCAAACGGTCCCAATTGTCCTCGTACGTGTCGATAGGCACATGCAAGTTCTTGGTGACCTTACCGCCAATGCGGCTGTGCACCCCGATCACGTGGCCTTCCATGTCGAACAACGGACCGCCGGAATCTCCTCCGACCAGTTTGCAATCGGTGACAATGACCGATTTGTCGAGGGAGAGAATTCTGCCGAATCGAGCCACCGGTTGTCGATCGTCCTGGTACCCGCCGGGGTGTCCCAGGGCCATGCACCAACCGCCGGCAGCCAACTCTGCCGTGCGGCTCATTTGAGCATAGGGCCACTCGATCGGTTTGCCATCGCGGTTTTGGGGGACGATTTTCAGCAAGGCGGCATCTACGTTCTTATTCATACCCAGAGTTGTGCCACGAACCTTCTGGCCGTCGGGCATGATCACGCGCACCTCCAAGCCCGCTTTGCCGGCGACATGAGCTGCCGTGAGCACGTATCCATCCTTGCTGACAATCACGCCGCTTCCCTGCGTGGCGCCGATTTGAATGCCGACGGTGACCCGCGACACTTGCTTGACCAGCTCCTGCTGGTAATGATCCATTGACCGCAGATCGTCCATCGACTGCGGTACCCCGGAGAAGTAAATTCGCTGCAATACGGCTGGCAAGCTGGATGTATGGTTATCGGTCGGCGCAAGACTGTCCCCCGCCAGAACCCATCCGCCCGGTGGCAGACCGAGCGTGCTGGCCGCGAGAGCAAGAAGCCAGGTGCCGAAACAGGCTCGGTACGAACACGCGGTACCAGCGCGGTTTTCCGCGAAAACTCGCATAGCTCATTCTCCTGCGCCAGCTTGCCCAGGGGCCCGAGTGGTCGTGCGGCCCTGTGAGTCTACTGGATATGCCGGTGAGTCTACTGGATATGTAAGGGGGGCAGTTGTCCGAGCATACCGCAGGCAGCCCAGCCTGTGGCCAACACAGCTCTCGTGCCGCGAAAACCGCTCGAGCAGGCCCGGTCTCCGCTGCGGAGCAGGCCTCGGCACGGATTGCCCTCCGCGACAGATCGCGATCATTTCCAGTCCTGGGGCTTGTTATCCATCCATGAAACCCACGAATTCGCGGCAAGTTTTGTTCGGCCACCGGTCCCATTTACTGGCAATCTTACCGCTTTTCGTCGCGGCGTTCTCGACATTTGGCTCTCAACGCCGAAAAATACACCGTTCGCGTGATTGGACACCTGTCGCTGGATTGCGGGGAGATTCATGGTAAGACTTGTTGTGGGCTGTGGTTACCTGGGTTGTCGGGTCGCCGATGCGTGGGTCTCGCAAGGTGATGCGGTGTTCGTTCTCACGCGGTCGGCCCCCCGCGCGCGACAGTTGGCCGAAAATGGGCTCCAGCCGCTCATCGGCGATGTTACCCAACCCGAGTCGTTGAGGATGATGCCGCAGGTCGATACGGTGCTCTGGGCCGTGGGCCATGACCGGCAGTCGGGCCGATCGATTCACGAAGTGTATGTGGAGGGGCTTGGCAACCTGGTGCACACGCTCGCGGAGCAGACGCAGCGCATCATCTATATTAGCTCGACGGGGGTTTACGGTCAGAGTGATGGCAGTTGGGTTGACGAGACTTCGCCATGCGCGCCCTCACGTGGAGGTGGGCAAGCATGCTTGTCAGCCGAGCAGCTGTTGCTTGGTTCCCGTTGGGCTGATCGGACCGTCATCTTACGACTGGCTGGGATCTACGGACCGCAGCGACTACCGCGCATGCGACAGGTCGTGGCGGGCCAGCCGCTGCGTACCGCCAGCGACGGTATGTTGAACTTGATTCACGTCGAAGATGCCGCTCAGGCAGTCATCCGTGCCGCGCAAGCCGACCTGCAACCGCCGCGCGTATTTCTGATTTCCGATGGGAAGCCGGTCGTGAGACGCACCTTCTACGAAGAATTGGCCGTGTTGCTCGGCGCGCCCCACCCGTGTTCCAGGCCGCGGCGGGAGAGCCCCTTGAGCAGAGTCGTTCTGGAAGCCACAAACGAGTCTCCAATCGTCGGATGATCGATGAGTTGGGGATTCACTTGCGTTACCCTTCGTATCGAGATGGATTAGAGGCGATTGCCCGTCGCCCGCCCCCGTTCGCCAGTTGATGTGGACTGTGGTGCGACTTAGAATCGCGGTGACAGGAATTATAACTCAAAATGCACGCCTTCCCGCCCGTTCCAACGGACCCAACGCCGGAAAAGCCTGTGATTTCGCCAATCCGCACCGGATGTGAGTTCCGCGCCCGTTCCGTCGGGAAACCAGTCACAATAATGCGGCTTTACCGGCTACATGGACCGCGTGATTTACAGTTTGAGTTATAAGTTTACGAGCCATGGCAGCTGGGGTCGCGAAGGCTTTGCCGAGAGAAAGTTCTATGCTGCAACGTAAGCCAATCTTCTCGAACGTCATCGAGATGAACCACCAGGTGGGACACGTGATCGGTTGCTGCGTCTACCTGGTTTACGATGCCCAGCAGTGGATTCTGATCGATATCGGCTACGAGGAAGCAGTTGACGAGATTGTGGAAGTCATCCGGCAACTAGATTTTCCGCTGGCGCGCTGCAAAATGATTATCGCAACTCACGCTGATGTAGACCACGTTCAAGGACTGGCGAAGTTGAAGCGGATCCTGCGAGCGCCGGTCGCCGCGCATCCGAGTAGCGTGAAACCATTGTTGACAGGGGATCGATTGAGCACTTTTGCAGACATCCCGGCCCAGGACATTCACCTCGATATGCCACCGGTCGGCGTTGATCAAATGCTCAATGAGGGCGATACCATTACCGTCGGCGAACTGGAACTGCAGGTTTGGTCTACTCCCGGGCATACGAACAGTCAGCTGGCGTTTCGCATGGGAAACTTGCTGTTCAGCGGGGACAACGTCTATCGAGACGGTTGTGTGGGCGCCATCGAAGCTCATCATGGTAGTGACCTGCCGAAGTTCCTTCAGTCACTGGAGCGAATCCGCGACGCCGATGTCGAGTGGTTGCTTCCCAGCCACGGTCCGGCATTCCGTCATGACGTGGAATTCCTCAACCGGACCATCCAACGCGTGCGGGGCTATCAACATATGGCCGATTTCGGTACTTGTGCGATCGATTGGCCTCTGATCGATCAATGGGAGAAGGAACTGGCGGAGGGGAAGCTGCCCGAATAGGCGTTCTTCGGCGAACTTGCCGCGCAATGCGCCCCGCCAGGGTGCTTGGCTACGGTCCACGCATGATTGCCGTTTTGCCGCCGCCGGGCCCGCAAAGTCTTTCAGGTTTACCTGGCTTCACGTTATGAGCTTCCGCATGAACTCGCTGGGCGAAGCGACATTCTCGTTGTGCCGGATCTGCCGGATATTCTTTCAATACGCCGCTGGCCGCGTGCCGATGGGTTATTTAGACCGAAAACCAACACCGCGCCCATGCGCGGTCTCACCGACCAGGTCGAAATCAGGGGGGACCTCGATGATACGTCGTACAATCATAATCCTGCTGTGCGCGGCGGCGCTCTTTGTCGGCCTGTCAGCAGGCAAAGCAGAGGCCGACCAGCGAGCTTACGGCCGCGTTTGGGGTAATGCTTACGGGACACAAGACTGGAACCGATTTTATCACTATCCGTATGTGTTCTACCCGCAAAACTTTTGGGGCAGCGAGTACTATCGCAGTGCCGAAAGCCTGTACCACCGATATCCGCCAGAAATGCGAATCCCGGTATACAACAAGAAATGGCAGAACTATTACCCGCAAGACCGAAGATACCACTATGGGCACCAGTTCATACTGGACGTCTTTTGACAACGACTGTTGACAACGACGTCCGTTGAAAACGAGGGGAAGGCAATAACGCGTTTCCTGACCGTCTGGCGAACAGGGTCAGGCAACGCGTTTTTTATGCGCCGCCCTGTGAGGGCGAGCCGGCGTGGAGTGTGACATCGGCAAGACGGAATTTCGACGCCGCACCCGCTCCGCGTCGCACCGCCAGGCTCAATCCGCGGAGGACGTGGGAGTCTTCAGAAAACCGCGGGTCGCGATGCCGTAGTACGCTTCCACGGCGGCGTGCAGTTCGTCTATCGGTACCCATTCGTCAGCTGTATGCGCTTGTTCAATTCCTCCCGGCCCGAAGACTACGGTGGGAATCCCCAGTCGGGCGAAGAAGGGAGCGTCGGTCCCGTACGGGACGCTGATCAGATCCCCCGTCGATCCAAGCTGCTGGACGACCTGCTGCAGTTGTTGTGCCAGATCGCTGGCACCTTGGTCCGCCAAACCGTCGCTGACCAGGAACGGTGGATCATGTCGCAATCGACTGGCAATCGATGGGGGAACACGCTGTGCGAGCCAGTCTATCACGGCTTGTCGGGCTCTGGCGGGATCCTCGCCGGGAAGGAGCCGGCGATCCAATTCGATCGTGCACAGATCAGGAACGGCGTTGACGCAGATCCCGCCGTGGATGGTTCCCAAATTGATGGTCGGCGATCCGAGTTGGGGATGGGGCGCCGGACGCGATAACTCGGAGGCGTAGCGTTCTAGCTGAGCGATGACGTGTGCCATGTGATAGATGGCGTTTTCACCGTTTTCAGGGCAGCTACTATGGGCGGCTCGGCCCACGCTGTGGCACCGCCACCGAACGACACCTTTATGGGCCACAACGACGTCCAAGGACGTCGGTTCCGCTACGATCACCGCATCGGGCACGCGAGGCACCAACGGGGCATGGCCGTGCGTCCAGGAAAGAGCCATTTCGCGAGCGCCCGAGAAACCGTCTTCCTCATTCACGCTGCAGGCCATGATCACCGTTGGCATGTCCACCGGTCGTTGTTGGACCAACCTGGCGAAAGCGGTCAACATGCAGGCCATGGGGCCCTTCACGTCGCAGGCACCTCGGCCGTAAACACGTCCGTCGCGCGCCGTTGCTTGCCAGGGATCGATGGTCATTCCGTCAGCAGGCACCGTGTCCTGATGGACCTCCAGAACGAGCAATGCGGCTCGGTCGGCGTCCCCCGTGCTCCCCTCCACACGGGCCACGATGTTGTCGCGCAACGGTGCAATCGTTTGCCGGTGCCAGGCGACTTCTAGCTGCTGAAAAAACTGCTGCAGAAAATCGGTCAGCCGGTGTTCGAAATACGGTTCACCATGCACGTCTCGACCCATCGGGTTGACGCTGGGGATACGAATCAGCTGTTGTAGCAGGGCGACGACGTCGGGTGTGATGCTCATCGTTTGGCTGTTTGAGAAGGAGATCGATCAGGCATCCTGGTCAAAAAGGGGAGGATTTTCGCTGAATTGCTTAATACGACTGTTTGATTTCGCAAACAAGACCCCGTCCAGCTCGCCTGGACGGTGAATCTGACTGATCAGCTACCGCGATGAGCCCCTCTCACGTTTTCCTTTCTCACCCACTTCGCCGCCGGGAGGCGGCGAAGTGGGTGAGAAAGAGAGCCTTGTGGGGCGGTTCGGGTAGCCTGCCAGTCCGATTCACCCACCGCACAGGGCGGTGGGAGTCAAAGTCAAACAGTCGACTCAAAATACTCAAACTGTGAATCACGCGGTCCATGTAGCCGGTAAAGCCGCATTTCTGGGGCTCGTTTCCCATCGGAAAGGTTCGGAGTTCACATCCGGTGTGGACTGGCACAATCACAGGCTTTTCCGGCGTTGGATCCGTTGGAACGGGCGGGAAGGCTTGCACTTTGAGCTACAATAGGTTTTGTCGTCACAGGCCTCAAGTCAGGCATCGCACCCGGCGGTCTGGGCGGCGCTGAGCAAGGTCTTCCGGGGCCCACCGGGAGATACCCCAGTTTGTTTAGTCGTTTTCGAAAGAAAGGTCTTGAAATCAAATTCGAATGAGTAAGAATAAATGACGAGTTTGGGGGTACCCCTGCTCGTTAGCCCTTCGTAGGTACCTGCCCCACCTACGGAGGGTTTTTTTGTTTTTCCGGGCGTGTTCGTCCTGGTCTGGCGCACCGGGACCGCGCACGAACGTGCACGACGGCTGAGGCGAGCAGGCCAGAGTTCAGTTGGATGTCCTTCGCGCGGCTGATCAGGGGCGGTGGACCCATGGCGCGTGTTCGTGCAGTAGATAACGCTTTGGGACGCCTGCTGGCGTCAGCACCCCGGCCGGTGTACGCGCTCGATGAGCAGCGCACGATCATTTACTGCAACACGGCATGTGGTGATCTGCTGGGCATGGTTCCGGAGCAGCTGATCGGCCAACGATGTGATTATTGCGCCACGCGCAGCGGCTCGGGAGCGTTGGAGATTGCCGCCAGTCTTTGTCCGCCGCCGGAAGTCTTCACGGGAAGGTCGTTGACGGCGGATGTGGCCCTCTTGCACGCATCGGGCACGTTGCGGGATTGTCGCGTAGCATTTCAACCGCTCGGTGGGGATGCAGTGCATGGCGTGGCGGTATTGGCGTTTGTTGCTGAGCGTGAGACCGGCGCGCCGGATCAGAGCAGCGAAAACTCGGAAGCCGCTGATCTGCATTATCGGTTGTCGATGCTCTGTCGCGCTGTCTTGGCGAAGCATCCGGTGGACGAGTTGATTGGCATCAGTCCGGCGATCCAGCGCGTGCGTGAGCAAATCGAAGTTGCCTCGCGGGGAAACGTGCGTGTGCTGATACACGGACCGAGCGGCAGTGGTCGCGAGCATGTGGCACGCCTGTTGCATCGGTGCGCCTCGCCGGACACGTATGGACAGCTCGTGCCGTTATGCTGTCCGTTGCTGGACGCCGAATTGCTTCAAGCGACCATCGCGGCTCTGGTACGTGGTGCGAATCCGATGTCCAGGGAGACGGATGCGGAATTTCTTGAAGCTGGGCATGCACCGACATTGCTGCTGTTGGAAGTGGATCAGCTGGTCGACGAAGCGCAGGGCGAACTGGCGGGATTCTTGTCACTGCCCGATTTCGAGCTGTATTCGATTGCCACCGCCGAGAGTTCCCTGATTGCTTTGGCGCGGGAGGGGCATTTTCGAACCGATTTGGCTCACGCCTTGAGCACGCTTACCATCCACATGCCGCGGCTCGCGGAGCGGAGGGAGGACATACCCCTGTTGTGCCAGTTCTTCCTGGAGCAGTTCAACGCCGGAGGGGGCCGGCAGCTGAGCGGATTTTCTCCCGAATCGTTGGACGAACTGGGCGGCTATGCCTGGCCTGACAATGTTGACGAACTGTCTGATCTGGTGGAACTGGCTTGCCGCAAGGCAGAGGGTCCGGTCATCGACCGCGCGACCTGCCGGACCCGATCCGCTGGGCGGCCACCGCTGATGCTCATCCTCGTCAGCAGGACGAGCCGATCGATATGGGGGCCTTTCTGGCGGAGATAGAACGGGAGTTGGTCGAGCGGGCGATGCGGCGCTGCAAAGGCAACAAGACAAAGGCCGCGCATTTGCTGGGCATGAATCGAGCGCGATTTCATCGGCGGCTGGACCACTTTGGAATCTCGTGAAGTACCTGGTCCCGTTGCCAACCCCCAACGAGCTCTCTACTATTAGCACCTCACGGCGGCGGCCAGCACCGATGAGCGGTTGTTTGACGGGTGCCGCCGGCATATGGACACCTAGGCGGCCGGCAGGATGCCGCTGCAGGATCATGCCCTTGGCACGACTCATCGTCTGTGAAACGACCAGCAAGTGGGCGGTGGCGCTGCGCCGGGAGTTGTCCTTGACAACCGATCCTCGCGTTTACGAGACGCGCAGTCTCGAGGCGTGTTGGCAGCAGGCTGTGGCGTATCCGGCGAGTCTTGTAGCGTTGGAGGCGACCGCCGCGAATCTGGAACCGTTGGTCGGCTCTTTACAGCAATACCGCCTCAAATTGCCGCGTGTCCGCCTGGTGGTGCTTGGCAACCGGCAATTCGTTGACAGCCAGTGGCTGTTGCGCGAAGCAGGCGCGATACATGTCATGTTTTCGTCGCGCACCATGGAACCGCTGATACGGATGATCCGCCGCCGTTGGGGTGCTGTTTCGACTGTCAACGCGTCGGCGGGGCTACCGGGCTGGATGCGACTACCTTGGGAGGGCGACTGGGTCACGCATGTTGCGCCTCGTCCCGCGTGGTTGTATGACGAAATTGACTAGATACGATGACAATCAGGAGTCAAGCTCATGGCAGACAGCCAGATTACTCAAGCCGATGTTGCGGCGGCGTTAGCGGACTTCAAGGACCCGGAAACAGGGCGTGACGCGCTGAAACTCGACCAGATTCGTGAGATTCAAGTGGCGGGGAATGTGGTTTCCTTGACGCTTGCCCTCACCACGCATTCCGCTCCTCTGTGGAACGACACCGAGGCATCGCTGCAGCGGCGGCTGCGCGACGCCTTTCCGCACTTGTCCGCGGTCAAAGTGGCGCGTGCCATCCACCAACGGGTTCCCCAGCCACTGGGTGAAATCGGGCTGTCGGTCAAGAGTGTGATCGCGGTGGGATCGGGCAAAGGAGGTGTGGGAAAGAGCACCATCGCGGCCAGCCTGGCACTGGGATTGAAACGGGCTGGATGTGCCGTGGGGTTGATGGATGCGGATATCTACGGACCGAGTCTGCCGCATCTGTTGGGATTGAAGGGGCGTCCGGAGATTCAGCAGAACAAAATACAACCCATCGACCTGGATGGCATGCCCGTCATGTCGATGGGATTTCTGGTCCCCCGAGACGAAGCCGTTGTCTGGCGCGGTCCGATGTTGCACGGCGCGATCACGCAGTTTCTGCGCGATACGTGCTGGGGGAATTTGGACTACTTAATTATCGATCTGCCTCCCGGAACGGGTGATATCGCACTGACGTTATCGCAACTGCTTCCCCTGACCGGTGCCGTGGTCGTCTGCACACCCCAGGATGTGGCGTTGTTAGACGCGGTGAAAGCCATTGCCATGTTTCGCAAGGTCAATATCCGCGTGTTGGGCATGATCGAGAACATGAGCGGATTCGTTTGCCCAGATTGCCAAAAAAGGTATGACATTTTCGGAAGCGGTGGGGCGCGAAGGGAGGCCCAACAGCTGGGCGTTCCTTTCCTGGGCGAAGTCCCCATCAACATTGGGATTCGCCAGCACGGTGACGAGGGAACCACGGTTTCCAACTTTGATGACGCCACGGTCGCACCATGCCTGGAAGGGATCTGTCACGAGCTGGCTTGGAACCTGGCGCAATCGGCCGCCACGGAACCTCCTTCGCCGTCGCTTCCGGTTCTCGGTTGAAGAGCGTGTGAGGGAGATCGCGACTTCGTGGCCCCCTGCGTTGCGCCGCCACGTCCGCGCGGCGTCGACTGGTGGTATGATCAATGGCAACGCTTGGGAGTCGGGCGATCATCCCGCGACCAAGATCATCCCGCGGGACGGTGCGGGAGCGGGTCCGTGAAGGGGGCTCGAGGAGGTCGCGACGAGATCCGATTCGAGACGCGGGTAAACAACATAAAGCTTAGAGCCGCTGGGACTTGCGCGTCCTGGCGGCTCTTTCTCGTTGGAGTCGGTAAAGCCACGCGACGTGGCCGAAACTACCTACTTCTTCTTACGCTTGGCAGCCTTCTTCTTGGCAGCCTTCTTCTTGACGGCCTTCTTCTTGGCCTTCTTCTTGGCGCCCTTCTTCTTGGCGCCCTTCTTCTTGACGGCCTTCTTCTTGGCAGCCTTCTTCACGGTCTTCTTCTTCGTCGTCTTCTTCTTGGCCACAGTACGTCCTCCGTTAAACAAGGTCTACGGCGAACTCCGTCTCGGGCTTCCAGTTGCCTAAAGCCAACGAGTCAGGTTCCACCTACAACTCGAAAACCACGCTCCGAACTAATCGGTGTTTTGTTTGCATCACACAGTCGTGTTTCAGATGCAATGAAAACAATGTGGTTACCAGTCCTAATTTGATAGTTGTACGAATGATCGGAATTTATGCAACATGTTTTCCACTGTTTTGCCAAAAAATTCCCAACTGCGGCAACTCAAG
The DNA here is from genome assembly GCA_963700575.1 of uncultured Planctomycetota bacterium. Taxonomy (GTDB): domain Bacteria; phylum Planctomycetota; class Planctomycetia; order Pirellulales; family Pirellulaceae; genus JAJRVM01. The sequence continues at coordinate 998,808 of CAVOYC010000032.1, forward strand.
CATCCACGAAAAACACCTTTCATGAAACCATTCGTACATGAGGGTGATGGTCGTGATGACAACAACTGGTTACAGCAACTTAGCGCTGCACGACGACAGTTGGTTATCGTCCGGATCAACGCGAAAGTGTTCAGAAACAGAACTCGTCCATGACCTGCCGATCCGCTTCCCAACCTGTGAAACCGCGACTGGCAGAATCGCATCTGAGACGGTTTTTGTCGATATTTTTGCAGGATTTGTGAGCGAGTTGAGTGATGCAAGAATCCCTTTTCAACGGTGATGAATTCGCTTTGGTGCACGCGTGATGGTGAACCCAAAAGCATCTGCATGATCGGTGCGCAGTGAGAACAAACGAGGCGTATGTCAACAGGTGTGATGCAACGGAACAGAAAATCACGTTCTCCTGAACTGTGCTTGGTTCCATGGCGCGGAACGCGCATGAAAAAGCAAAAAAAAAATTTGGCGGAAGGCAAAAAAATGGACTCAGAAAAGAAAAATGGTCGTTCCATCGGGCAATCGGACCGAAGGTTGATCGCGGTGTCTCTCGATCCCAAACAGTTTCCATGTGCGTGGTCGAGCGCGCTGGAGAGTAAACCAACGGCGCCATGAAGGAGTGGCTGGAGTAGGTGGTTGTCCGTTGGACCAGCAAGACATAAAGGTTCGCCAGGCAGCGATGCGATGCGCGCGGGAAATATGGATGGGATCCCAGCTGTACCATGTCGATTCCGGCTGGACGACATAGGCGCCGAAACGATTGGCGTACTCAAGTAGCTTGTGATCCATTTCCACGGCTTTGGCAAGCGCTTCATCGCGATTCAGGCGCGAGCCGGGGAAGATTAGCGAACTTAGCAAATGCATTTTCCAGGCCGCCGCGGCCGACAGGCTTTCGATCGGCAACCGAGTCACCACGAGACGATCGGCCTGTGTGGAGAGTCTTTCGAGGCAGGTTTCGACCCACTGCGAGATGATTGGAACGTCGTGGCCGTAGACGATGTCGTTGCCGATATCGGTGACCATGGCCGCCGTGGGAAGAGGGGAGCGGGTTTCCAGTTCCTTCCACAGTCCACACTCGACAATTCCCGGTAGCGTGCGTCCCAGCACGCTGCTGGAGACTCCGTACGAGCGTCCGTGTCCGATCGCCGCCAGGACTTCGAGCGGTTGGCCCCAGGCGTGTTGCGCCGTTTCCACAACCGTTGACAGCGCCATAGTGACGTTACTGGCCCCCAACAGCACCACGCGCCGGGCGGCAGCAGTGCCTTGTTGCGCGTGACTTACCATGGGCGGCCTCCGAAACCACCACCAGAGATCTGCTGCAAGGTCATATAATTGGAGATCGCCAACGAGGCGAACATCAGCGGCATAAAGCGACTGTCGATATACACCCAACTGGCGATCGCCACGGCGACGCCTGTGATAATCGAGAGCCAAAGCGCACGCGCGAAACCATTCCACGCATCCACTCGTTCGAACAATTCGCGCGCCACCTGACCACCATCAAGCGGGAACACGGGGAGCAAATTGACCAATCCCCAGAAGATGTTGATGTACAGCAGATCGGAGATGACGATGATCAGCGGTTCACTCATCTGCTCGGTAACGAGAAATCGAAAGAACGGAAAACCGGTGGGATCCATGCGCAGCCCACCTCCCAACGCATAGATCACTGCGGCCGTGAGTCCCGCCAACAGAAAACCGGCTCCCGGCCCCGCCAGGCTGATCAGGATGTTGCTGTTGGGCGTTCGGTGTGCGGGTCCGGAAGAGGAAAAACCTGACGACGAGTCGGGCACGGCCAATCCACCCAGCATGTAAAGGACGATATGGGCCGATTGGCCGAAACGGCGCATGACCAATGCGTGTCCTAACTCATGCACCAGGATTGAAACGAACATCACACCGACCCAGCTGACCAGATTCATGCCCGCACCCGGGACGATGTTCCCCTGCGTATCCCAGGCTCCGCTGGCCCCCAGTATCAGCCCGGCCAGCCAGAACAAGGGATGCACGCGTACCGGGAACCCAAGGCAATGAAAGTTCAGGTCATAGTCCGTTCGTTGGGGTTCCGTCAAGAACATGTCTTACTCCAACCGTCGCGCACGGGGCAGTCTGTCTCGCCACCGCTCGTCACGCCGCGCCTCGTCACTTTCGCCCCCTCGACGGTGACACTCAGGGAGGCCGGGCCCTGGAATTCTAGAGCATTTGCCGGAGCAGGTCACGGCATGTTGACCGCTGCCCTGATTTTCAATCCGGAAGCCTCTTGGCTATACTACCGAGTCGTTGCCGGTCCATGATGCACGTTCGGGGACCAAGTCCCAGAGAATATCCGCCTACAGAGTCTCGGAAAGGTATCCCGTTATGGAATTTATTGGACCGATCGACATTCTGGTCTTTCTTGCCTTTGTGGCAGCGGTTCTCTTTATTGGCCTGTGGATGAGCCAAGGCGAAGAGACGGACAGTGACCACGGAGCTCAAGATTATTTCCTGGCGGGACGCAAGCTGACCTGGTGGCTGGTCGGTTTTTCGCTGATTGCCGCCAACATTTCGACGGAACAGTTTGTCGGCATGAGTGGTCAAGCAGCCGACTGGCTGGGCATGGCGATTGCCAGTTACGAATGGATGGCGGCGATCACGCTGGTGGTAGTGGCCTTCGTCTTCCTCCCCACTTTTCTGCGCAGCGGCATCTATACGATCCCCGAATTCCTGGAGTATCGCTATGACTGGTTTGCCCGTTTCTTCATGGCGGTCAGCACGCTGGTGATTCTGGTCGGAGTTCCCACGGCTTCGGTTATCTACTCGGGAGCCAAGGTGATCACCGGCAATTTTCAGGGAGCTTCGTTGTGGGGACTCGACTTCGGCAACATCACGGTCGGCTGTTACATCATCGGAATTCTGGGCGCTGTCTACGTGTTCGCCGGAGGGCTGAAGGCGTGTGCTTGGGCTGATCTTCTACAGGGGTCGGCACTGATTGTCGGTGGGATTGTGATTGCACTGTTCGCCCTGCAGTGGTTGGCTAAAGCGGATCCCGCTGAACTGATCAAGACGGCGCGGAACAAGGACGTAACCGTGGACAGCTTGCAGGATGCCGGTGCCATTGAGCGATTCTGGGATCTCAATAGAGGTCCACTCCCCGACGGCAAGACACACATGGTGCGGCCCCGCGATGATTCCAAAATTCCCTGGACCGCGCTGATCATTGGTCTCTGGATCCCCAACTTTTTCTATTGGGGATTGAACCAGTACATCACTCAACGCACGCTCGGTTCGAAGTCCCTGGCGCAAGGACAGAAAGGGATTGTCTTCGCCGCCTTCCTCAAGTTGATCATCCCCTTCATTGTGGTCATCCCCGGCATCCTGGCCTTCAACCTGTTTAATTCGGACCTGCAGAATGATGCCGTCAATCGCAATGCGCAAATCCTGGCGGAGAAGTCCCCTGATCTCTATCGGAGCTTGTCGGATCGCATGAAGCCGGATCCTGAGGAGAAATGGAATCGGACGGTGGTCTCGAAAATCGACGAGTACCTCAGCCAGTCACCTGCGATTCGTGACACGATCCAGCTGTACAAGTTTGGCGACATGTTTGCCGCGGTGCATCCGGAGGATGCGGCCGCCATTATCGCTTTCAACCAGCAGCAGATCAGCGGCAAGCTGACCTTTGACGAGGCGTTAGGGGACGACCCGCAGCCAGCACGTCTCGCCACTTTCAGTGTCGAATTAACAGATGCGGCCAAAGAACAGTTGAAGAAGACGGTAGCCGTGGACGAGTTGGTAGCTCACGACTACGACAACGCATTCCCCACTTTGATTCGACGATTGCTTCCCAACGGCAACGGGATCAAAGGCTTTGTGCTGGCCGCGATCTTTGGTGCGGTGATCAGTTCCCTGGCTTCCATGCTGAACTCTGCTTCCACGATCGCGACGATGGACATATATCGAAAGGTCCATCGCGGCGCGAGCCAATACACGTTGGTGACGGTGGGACGCATTTTTGTCGTGTTGTTTGTCCTCATCGCGATGGGGATCGCTCCCTTTCTCGGTCATCCGCGGTTCGGTGGGATCTTTAACTTCATACAGGAATTCCAGGGGTACATTTCGCCCGGCATTCTGGCGGTCTTCCTGTTTGGCCTGCTGGTCCATCGGGCTCCGCGCATCGTCGGCAGCGTCGGGTTGCTCCTGAACCCCGTGCTCTACGGGATTCTTCATTTTGCGGCACCCGAGATTGCTTTCCTCGACCGGATGGCCATCTGCTTCTTCGCCGTGGTTGCCGTGCTGACCGTCATCACGATACTCAATCCGCTTCGAAAACCGGTTGAACTGCCGGTCAACAAGCAGATGAATATGGACACCTCGCGGGGCGCCATGGCGTTTGGCGTGATCGTCGTCTGCCTGACCCTGGCCCTCTACGTGCTCTTCTGGTAACCGCATGCAGCCTTGGACAGAGCGCGGGATCCATCGTGAAAAGCGCTGCTGCTCGAGAAGGCTTGCCTTCACCTGCAATCTGGCATGCTCCGGCGGGCTTGTCCTGCCGGGTTAAATCGTGCGTCCCTCGCCGACGCGCCCCGACCGCCGGCGCAGAAGGCGACGAAAGACGACAGGGGTGTGCGGGACGTGCTGAGGAGGCCGGCAGTCACGTCTCCATCGGGAGACAAGCCCGACGGTGGACTTGTGGGACGGGGCAAGCTCCGGAGTGCCGAGCCTGGCTGGGTTACCTACAACTTGGACCCGTCGTCCCGGGTCTTGGACTTGATGTCTTTGCTCGTCTGGCGTCGCACGGGGGTCTTGTCATCGCTCCCCTTCGTCTCCTTCGACTTGGCGGGAATGAATTTTAACGACACCGAGTTGATACAGTATCGCTTGCCCGTGGGAGTCTGAGGGGCGTCGTTGAAGATATGTCCCAGATGGGAGTCGCAACGAGCACAGGTGACTTCCGTGCGGATCATGCCCAGGGAGAAATCGGGAGTCAACTTCACTCGATCCCCCGCGGACGCCGCATAAAAGGCGGGCCAGCCACACCCGGAGTTGAATTTCGTATCGGACGCGAACAGTTCCTGCCCACACGCGGCGCAGGCGTACGTGCCGGGCTCAAAGTGATCATCGTACTTGTTGCGAAAAGGCCGCTCCGTCCCCTTCTTGCGCAACACGCGATACTGCTCGCGGGTCAGCAGTTTTCGCCACTCCGTCTCGCTGCGAATGACCTTCTCGGGCTGATCCGTAGCATCCTCTCGAGCCACTTTCGAATCCGCCTCGCTCTGCGCGGCGGATGGTTTCTCACGCTCCGGCGGTTTCCGCAGTTCCTGTGCCGCCACCATACTCGGCGTGACAAATACGCCCAACAAAATGAGAAATATTGGCTTGCCAAAGCTCATACCGCACCCTCACATGCCCACTCAAGTCTCGATTCGCCACGTAAAGCCCTGTTTCCGCTGCCCCTCGACACAATATATATTCCTGACCTTATATTCCTAGCCACGTACCGGCTTGTGGCAACACCCATTCAGGGGGAGGGCTGGTCCTTGCGTGTGAGGCGCCACAACGACTACGCTTAGCCTGGATGATTCGCCAGACTCGTCGAGTGGGTCGAACCAGTCGTGTCGCTGGTGGGTCTTCGCTGGCTCGTTTTCCGCCCGCTTGGCCGCAGACGGTTGCTGCAGCATGGCTCGGCTTGTGAAGCTCCACCAACACCTCGCGCGACCTTGACCCACCCTACGGGAATCATCCGGGTTCGTCAGTCCGGCGTCAGCCTGAATCGCGAGTGCTGTGTGTCCAAAAACATACCCCGAGCCACATTTCGAATTATGCATTTCTTTATTGCCGGCATCATGCAGGGATCCCATCTGGGCGAGGTGTTGCATCATCAAGGTTACCGCGAGCAGCTGAAGCGGTTGTTGCGCGAGCATTTTCCCGACGCCAGTATCTATGACCCGCTGTCGAACCATCGCAATTCGCTGGAATATGACCAGCGGCAGGCAAGAGAAGTGTTCCTTCGACATAATGAAATGTGCCGGGAGGCGGACGTGGTGATTGCTTTCGTGCCGGAGGCGTCGATGGGAACGGCGATCGAAATGTGGGAAGCGTACCGACACGGTGGCATGGTCTTGACAATCAGCCCGCTAGTGCACAATTGGGTGGTGCGTTTCTGTAGTCACGAGGTGTTTGCGGATCTGGAGTCGTTGGCAGCGGAGTTGACAACAGGAGCGATTCAGGCACGCCTGGATCAGTGGTTATTGGCAAAGCGACGGAGGTTGGGATAGCGAGCCATTCTGCCGAGGCCACGAATGTCGCTGCGACACTGTGCCTGGCGCAGAATCATTAATGCGGAACCAACATGAAACAGTTCTTGAATCTGGATGTGGCATCTCTTACGGATTGGCTGGCCCAGCGCGGCCACCCGTCCTATCGAGCACGGCAGATTCGACACGGGATCTTTCAAGGTCGCGTAACTGATTGGGAGGCCGTGAGCAGCCTTCCCAAATCGCTGCGCGGTCAACTGGCGGAGTCGTTCCGGATCTGGACGATGAGTGTGGTCACTCATCGCCGTGCCAAGGATGGAACCGAGAAACTGCTGCTGGAGCTCTCCGACGGAAGTCGGATTGAGTGTGTCTTGCTTCCCGATGGCCCCAGACGAAGCATTTGTATCAGCACGCAAGTTGGCTGCGCGATGGGGTGTGTCTTTTGTGCCAGCGGACTGCTGGGGGTCGAGCGGAATCTCACCACCGGGGAAATTCTGGAGCAGATGCTGCACTTACAGCGATTGCTGCCTGCCGAAGAACGATTGAGTCACATTGTGGTGATGGGCATGGGGGAGCCGTTGGCCAATTTGAATGCGTTGCTTCCGGCCCTGGATCAAGTCTGCTGCAAAGACGGACTCGGTATCAGTGTGCGGCGGATTACGATCTCGACGGTGGGTATTCCGGCTGCGATGCGTCGATTGGCGGGCCATGATCATCATTATCATCTGGCGGTCTCGTTACATGCTCCCAACGACGAGCTGCGAAGCCGGCTGGTCCCGGTGAACAAACAGACGGGATTGCACAGCGTCCTGCGAGCCGCGGACGAGTACTTTGAAGTGTCGGGTCGCCGTTTGACGTACGAATATGTGCTGCTTTCGGACATCAACGACCAGCCCGAACATGCTCGGCAACTCGTGCGAGTTGCTGCGCGGCCGAGCCGCGCTGTTGAATGTGATTCCCTACAATCCGGTCGCGGGGCTTGCGTATCGTACGCCCAGCGGTGGAGCTGTGGCCCGCTTTCGTGGGCTGCTTGAGGCGGGAGGATTGCATGTCCAGTTTCGGCAGAAAAAAGGGGATTCGATTGATGCGGCGTGTGGCCAGCTGCGACGTGCCGAAGCGCGACAACCCACCAGCGGGCCTGCCCGTGAGGCGTTTACGGGTGGGAAAGCTCGATAGCGCCGCCTCGCCTTCGAGAGACCTGTGGGAGCGTCGGGCGAGCAGCTTTCCCCCCAAATCAGCTGAATTCAGGCGACAAAATGGTGGGTCGCTGCAGTCTACCCGCGCCCGATCGGGGTTACATACGGGTGATCTGAATACAAGGGGGAGGATGAATCGCCATGGGTGTGTGGTGCAGACGGTTGTAGGAGCCCAAATACCGCACCGCTGCAGCGTAGATGATTGCCAGCGAGAGATTTAGACGGACGAGTTACCGAGTGATTGCCTCCGTGCCCCGGCGTGTTTCGGGGCCGGCCGGCCAGTGAATTACGCGGGTTCCGATTCCGCATGAGGTCATGGCGGCGGTGGGGCGATCGTGCTGACCGCCACCATCACGGACCGGCTGAGGGGTGTGTACGGAAACGCGTTGGGCCCTTGGCAGCTCGCCGTGTCACGTTCTGCGTGGGCATGGTGCTGCAGCTGCTGGTGTTTAGAATAGTGGAAACGCCTCGTCGTACCGGAGGGCGAGTATCCCTGGCAGGGTGTTCCTGTTGCCCATCGTGACCGTTTGCCTTCTGGGCAGGGTGCGAGTGCACCGTCGAGCGACTCATGTGTTTCGGGTCGGAGGGGCGTCCGGGAGTTTTCCTGGGCATCCGATGGGCCGTTTGACGCTTTAGCCGTTTGACGGGTTCACCGTTTGACGAAGAGGCTTGCAACGACTGTAACTCGGGCGAGGATTCACTTTTGGCCCTTAGTGATACAACGGCGCAAAACTACGAGCTGCGTGATCCGGACGTGCGGCTGATGATGCAGGTGCGTCACGACAATGCCGCGGCATTCGAGGAGCTGGTGCTGCGCTATCAGAGCCGATTGATCACGGTTCTGGAGCAGTTGGTACAGAAACGTGACATCGCCGAAGATCTGGCACAAGAGGTTTTCATGCGTGTCTTTCGAGCGCGCAAGACGTACCAGCCGGGTGCCAAGTTCTCGACGTGGCTGTTCACCATTGCCAACAACGTGGCCAGTAATGCCTTGCGGTCGCTGGCGCGACGACGAGAGGTCAACCTGTCACCGCGGGGCGACAAAGAGGCGTCTCCGGATCCGTTGGATCAAATGGCCTTGGAGGCCAGCGGTCTGATGCCGGCGCGGCAGCTGGATCGCAGCGAACGGGCGCACATGGTCCGGCAGGCGATCCAGGAGCTCGGCGAGCGTCAAAGACTGGCCCTGATGTTGTCGAAGTTTGAGGGCATGAGTTACGCGGAGATCGGGGAGACAATGGACCTCTCTTCGCAGGCGGTTAAGTCGTTGCTGTCGCGGGCCCGATGTAATCTGCGAGTGGCTTTGGAGCCCTATATGAAAGAAGGTGTCCTTCCCGGATCGAACCGGGACGATGTGTCATCAGACACGACATAAGCGTTCCCTTGACACGCGGCCACAGTTGCGTGGCCGTTAATTTTCCGTGTTCCTGCGGGCCCAGCCGGCGGAGATATTTGGTTGCTGTTATGAGTGAAACCAGCTCCTACAATACGGATGACCAAACCTACGAGCAGCTAGTTGCCTATCTCGATGGCGAGCTGGATGCGGAGAGTTCCTTGCAGGTTGAACGCCGGTTGGCGGAAGACGCCGAGTTCCGTCGCGAATTACGGCAACTGCAGAGTGCGTGGGACATGTTGGATGAGCTTCCCAAAGTCGAGGTAAGTGAGGCGTTTACACAGACCACCGTGGAAATGGTGGTGTTGTCGGCTGAACAGGACATGGCGGTGGAAAAGGAGCGAGGGGTACACAAGAATCGACTCTGGTGGGCAGTCGGTGGGGCAAGCCTGGTGGGGGCGGCTCTCATCAGTTTCTGGTTAGTCTCCACGTTTCTGGAACGCCCCAACGAGCAGTTGGTACGCGACCTGCCGGTGATTGAAGATATCGAACTGTATCGTGTAGCTGACAACGTCGAGTTCATGCGCCAACTGGACGAGTCTGGCCTGTTTGACGACGAGGTGGAAGATGTGCCGTGATCTTCTGGCCCTAGCCAGCCTTGCACTGCTTGTCGGCTGCGTGTTGGCGCCTCGGGTGTCAGCGGCCGACGAGACGTTGCAGCAGCGCCGCGTGCGGCTGGAGCAACTGTCTGATGCGGAAAAAATGCGACTGCTGCAGAAGAAACGCCGGTTTGATGAGCTGTCTCCCGAAGAGCAAGATCGCTTGCGAGATCTCCATCAGGCCCTCTCTGCCGACCCGCAGTCGGAGCGCCTGCGCGGCGTGCTGGAGCGGTATAGCGAATGGCTCAAAACACTCACGTCTGTCGAACGAGCGGAGCTTGCCAAGTTGCCCGCGGAGCAGCGCGTAACGCATGTGAAGGATTTAATCGAAGCGCAGGATGCCAAACGGTTTCGGATGATGTTTAAAGGACAACTCAGTCCTGGTGATTCGGGCGCCATTCGGAAATGGGTGGATGATTTCGTCGCCGGTCACGCTGCGGATATTCTGGCTGCGCTGCCTGATGACAATCCGCGATTGGCGGAACTCAAGTCTGCCTACGATCCGGAGAAGCACGGCCAGTTCTTGCGGTTCTTGGTCTTCCGCAGCGATGTGCCAGGGATTCCGAAGCCTAACAAACAGGATGAAGCCGGACTGCGAAAGCTCTTGTCGCAGGAAGCACGAGGATTTCTTGATAAGGCACCGAGTGACGACGACCGGTCACGCATCATTCAACATTGGACAGGCGCCGCGTTTGCCCCGCGCCTGCCCCGATCAGTCCGGAAGAGATGGAGCAATTTGTCGGGTCTCTTACCGATGGCGAACGTGCACGCCTGGAAAGCTTGCCTCGCGATCGTATGTATCGCGACTTGCGCATGATGTACTTTCAGAAGAAATGGGGTGAGTACGGCAAACGAAAACCCTCCGGCGGACGACGGGGGCCCGGTCCACGCGGTGGATTCGAGGGGGGACCCGGTTCCGGTGGCGGACGTGGTAACTGGGGACGCCCAGAGCGATCGGCTCCCGGGGGAGGTGATGGCGGACAGGACGAAGCGAAGACTCGGAAACCGGCTGATCCGGGGCCCTCGGACGACCGGCACCTTCCGCGAGCTTGACCCACGTGAGTAAACCGGTCAGCGGTGGCACCTGAGGGGTGACCGGCCCCAGTTCCACCACATTCCCCGATGATGCTTGCTTGAACCAAGCCACTTTCAGGGACGCCGGCTGTGAATCGACGGCGGCAGTGAAGTGGCAAGATGGTGAGCGCGCGGGACGCTCATTTCCTCCAGCACGGCATAAAGGGGATGGTTTTGCTCCGACGCTTGTGCGAACCCGACCAGATTCATCAACGAGGCCGGACGCTGGTACTGCACGACGCGCACTTGGTCCGCCTCGAGTCCGGCGAGTTGCAGCGCGCGATCAATGGCGTCCTCAATGAATCCGATCTCGTCCACGAGCCCGTATTGCTCGGCCTGCAACGCGGTAAATATCTCTCCGGTTGCCAGGTCGCGTTGGCTTTGTGGGGCGACCAGTGCTTCCTCCTGATTGGCCTGACGCAGCGCGGGCCGGCCCGATTTGACGATTGATTTGAAGCGATTGAACGATTCGTCCACATACTGCTGGATAATCTGTCGATCTTCCGACGACATGCTGCGCGTCATGCTCAGAATCTGTTTCCGCGGGTGGCTACTGATCGAATCGTCCTGGACTTCGTACCTGGCCAGCAAGCCGCTGATATCGTAATGAGGGACGATCACGCCAATCGATCCGGTGGTGGTTGTCGGTTCGGCAAAAATGGACTTCTGCTGGTCGCCGACGGCCATCGACACATAATAGCCGCCGCTGGTAGCGATACTCCCCATGCTGACGACCAACGGAATGTCTCGTTCCTCTCGCAGTTTCCGCAGGTGGTGGTAGATGTAGTCGGAGCCGGTCACGGTGCCTCCGGGCGACTCGACCCTCAGCACCACGGCCTTGACACGATCGTCTTCTCGGACGCGATCGATCTGCCGTTTGACGAACCCATCACCCTCCAAAATGACACCCCGCACCGCGATAATGGCCACTTTGTCGGTGCCGTTTTCGGCACCCGAGTGATATTGCTCGCGGATTCCCTCGCTCGTGTCGTAATAGTCTCGGCGCACCGACCATTGGCTCGCTAACGCCAGGGCGCAAAGGAGAAACCCCGCCCAGCCGAACCAAGTCAGAATTCGGCGAACCGATCCTCCGGTCGGCTGCACAATCACGTGCACCGGCGACCCCCAGGGGAGCGGTGGCACACTCGGCGGCGCTGAATCCAGCCCAGCGGGTGAAGAACTCGGGGGTGGCGATTGAGAAGTGTGGTCCGCATCGTTCATGGTCAGAGTAACTCCTGCAAGACTATCGCGCGACTTTTGTACACGTTGCCGTAATTATAGCCCCAAACCGCGTTTCCGGCCCGGCCCTGACAAGGTGTCAGGGCCGCAGTGATATCTGATAGCTGAGATGGGCGATGTGACCCACGCCTCGCGCCATGCACGTCATCCCCCGACCGTCGGCGCCCACGGTGGTGTTGCCATAATCGAGGGACTCCGGCTAAGCTATGGGCGCGGGAGTAAAAACTCAAACTGTAAGTCACGCGATCCGTGTAGCCGGCAAAGCCGCGTTCTTGGGCTCATTTCCCCTCGGAAAGGGTTCCGAATTCACATCCGGTGTGGACTGACAAAACGACAGGCTTTTCCGGCGTCCGATCCGTTGGCAGGGGCGAGAAAGCTTGCACTTTGAGTAAGAAGTGTTGGCGAGCGTGGTTCCCCAAGGAGGAGTGAGGTAGTGTTGGTTTCAGCATCGACCGAGTGTTTCGCAGATCTACCGCTGCAGGAGGCGATCAGCCGTCTGGTCGACTTGGAGTATTCGAATGTCGAGATCGCCGTTCATGAAGATGGGCCACAGCTGCGACCCTCCGAAGTGGAGGCCCACTTTGACAAGTCGGTGACGCTCTGCAGCGACACGCATCGGCTGAACGTCGTCGCCTACAGTGTCAAAATCCTGGCGGACGGGGAGGAATACTACCGGCAGTTTCAGTCCCTTTGCCGCCTGGCCAAGGCCACGAAAGTCGTCACGCTCATCGTCCCCTCAAGCGAGTTGGGGACACCATTTAACGAGGAAGTGGAGCGTTTGAGACGATTGGTCGACCTCGCCGCACTCGAAGGAGCGCGAGTCGGGATGCTGACCACGATCGGTTGCCTGACGGAGGATCCCGATACGGCTGTCGTATTGTGTGACAACGTGAAAGGGCTCGGTTTGACGCTTGATCCGACTCACTATATCTGTGGACCTCACGCTCGGCGCGGCATCGACAAGTTGATGAAGTACGTTTATCACGTGCACCTGCGGGACTCGACCAAGAAACAGCTGCAGGTCCGGATCGGCCAGGGCGAAGTCGAATACGGCCGGCTTGTCAACCAACTGCGGACCGCCCGATATCAACGCTCGCTGAGCGTGCATCTGGGGGAAATGCCGGACGTGGATCACATGGGTGAAATGCGGAAAATGCGACTGCTGCTCGAGAGTCTGCTCTAGAGCCAGGGGGCCACTTTCGTCGCATCCGCCAACGGAGCCGCTTGACGCGCGGCGGCCAGAGCTACCTCCTGCATCACTTCGTCAACCGCTTGTGTCTCCCGCAGGCGCGCAGAGACCACGGTCCGCAGCCAGAGATCATGGATCTGCAGGGCCGCCTGCCAGTCGATGGTGTGCTGACAACCGCCTCGCATTTTGGACTCAGAGTCGCTGTTTTTCCCCATGACTGTGATGATAGTTGCCGCCGCAGTCCGGCTCATGGTCGGGCCCAAGGATCGGGCCCAAGTGTCCATTTGGCGATGGTGACGTTGACGCCAGGTTCGCAATGTCTTGTCAGCGTCTCAGTTTACGCGATGTACGCTGGTAATCGTTGGGGAACTGGGCCGTGAAAAATTGGTGTTTCGAACCCTGCGGAACGCATGCGGTGCGCGGAACTCACGGCGCTCGAGGGCACGTCCAGTTCGATGGGGGGGTGCGAAAGCGGTGAACAGCGGAGAGCTTTCCTTGGAATCTCGGTATGAGCCGGATCCACGCTATGGGCGCCCGTTCCCCGACCAGGTTCTGGGGCCCGGAAAGCCGACGAGCCGCAGGCCTTGTCCTGACATATTTCGCAATTTAACGAAGAAATAACCATTGGAAACGATGGAGGCGTGCCGTAAACTAGTTAGTGAACTTGAGTTAGCCAGAGAACACGATGGAACGGGGCAGGGGAACGGGGCAGGGGAACGGGCAGGGGAACGGGCAGGGGAACAGGGCAGGGGAACAGGGCAGACGAGGCGGATTGTGCCATTGTGCGGCGTTCGCCGCGGCTGGACCGCTGCCTGGTAGCCTGAACGCATTTTGAACCTCTCGTGCCTTGTCACGCTGAAGAATTAGGGTTGGGCTGAGACGAACGAAGGTACGATGGACGTCCACTTCCGTCGCACGGTAGAGGTAGCTGATTTCGACGGACGTGGTCGCGGTGTCGTACGCCGTTGAGGGTAACGCTTCACCCCAAATATTAGAGCCGACAAAACACTCCGTTGGCCGCCATGAAGCCGGTCCGTTTGTCGCGACCGATGGTCGTTCGAGGCAACGCGCGGGCGAAGCCGCTAACGCGTCCAGGCGTCTGATGCACGAGAGTGGTACGGCAAGCATTTTTTGGCGTGCGTCGGTGGTTGTGCAGGAGCGTGCGTGGCATCAACCGGAGTGTGATTTCAGGCTGGATTCACTCTCCGCGAAAGCAATAGTAACGGTGTTACCCTGATTTATTCGTGGTTCTTTTTTCTCAGTGTCACACTTGTTGGAGTCTAGTTATTATGAAGAAAGGTCGATTTAGATGGCTGAGCCATGGGCGCCGTGGTTTTACGCTCGTGGAGTTGCTGGTCGTAATTGCCATTATCGGAACTCTCGTTGGACTGTTGTTGCCCGCCGTTCAGTCAGCTGCGAGGCTGGCCGCCGCATGCAATGCTCAAACCACCTGAAACAACTGGGCTTGGCGGCGCACAACTTCTCTGATGCCTTTAATCGTATGCCTCCCGGTTATAACGGTGCGGTGACCGAACCGGACCGGAGACGGGTTGAGACCGTGTTGGGCTGGGAAAACACGCTTTTCTTCGACGCACCCTGGTTGGGGACCCATGCCTATCTGTTGCCCTATATTGAACAGCAGTCGCTGGCCGACAGGATCGTGGTTGAATTCAATGTCGATCGCATGAAGAACGATTCCTCGACTACCGCATCTTCCGACTGTGAGAAATCGTGGTGGACGGAGGCCGTCAGCTGGGAGGTGGCTCATGCGCGGGTTCCGACCTTCGTTTGTCCGTTGACCAGCCCATACACCTTTTCAGGGGATATCTACGCTGTGTTCCACTGTGGGTCCCAGGAGATGACGCTCTATGGCGCTGCGTTTTCCCGCAACGATCTGGGCCTGACGAACTATGTCAGTTGTGGAGGTGCTTTGGGAACGATTCCGGGTAACAAAGATTGGGACCAGTTTCGTGGCGTGTTTGGTAACCGTACGAAGAACCGGTTTGCAGACATCCGCGATGGTACGTCATCGACATTACTTTTTGGTGAGCACTTGGGAGGTATTAGTTACTCGAGGGAAGATGCGGACTCGCCGTTCACCCGAACCTACGATAGTTCCTTGGCCTGGATGGGCATCGGTGCCATGCCGACGGCTTGGGGACTCTATGAAGATAAGGATCCGGCGGCTCTGACATGGGGTTATCAGGGGTGGTGGATGTACAGTTCGGACCATCCTGGCGTCGTGCAATTTGTCTTTGGCGACGGGTCGGTGCATCCGTTGACTACCTCCATTGACTACTGGGCGTTTGTCTATACGTCGGGTATGCGAGATGGTAACATCGTGGACTCGGAGCAGCTGGGATTCTAGTTTTCATCACGTACTCGATTACTTTGAGGAAGCGCATGTTGAAACGGTGTACGGTGTTGTTTTTGGCGAGTGTTTTATGTCTCGGGCTATTCGGTTGCGGTGAAGACAAGACGGCTACGATGCCTGACGAGATCCAGTGCCGCCGCAAGAGCGCCCTCCAAGGTACAAATAAAGCCACCCAAACCGCCGCCCCGTTCGAGCAGCAAGAAGTAGACGCCGCGACGGATCAAGCGGCGCGTTTTCCGATCAAAACTACCAACCCTGGTGCCCACTGCGGGGCACCAGGGTTTTCGCATTGAGGGGGGTTCTTCTGGGCGGAGACTCTGCTTCCGACCTTTCTGGGAGGCTGCAGTAGTGACGGTCCGAGCCGACGTGCGATTGTCCCGAGTGGTCCGCTGGGGTTGCCAGGCGATTTCTCACTGCCCCGTTGTCACGGCATGCCGCTTGCTTACCCCGAAAGGGGCGTCTCACCCCGCACTCGCAATAGTGTACAAATGCTATTGACTCTGTACACCCGTATATTATACTGGATGGGATCTTGGGCCGGCGTTTTTCAGCACAGGGGTACCACGTCGCATGACGGTAATCGATCAACTGACGCCGACGCCAGCAGCAGGTGTACGAGTTCGTTCATGACAAGATCGTGCATCGCGGCTACGGTCCGACGGTGCGGGAGATAGGCGAGCATTTCGAGATCAGCTCGCCCAACGGCGTGATGTGTCATCTGAAGGCGCTCGAGAAGAAGGGGTTGATACGACCGCAGTCCCAACAAATCGCGGGCGATCGAATTGACACAGGAAGCCATCGACGCCGAACGGGGGCTACCTTTGGCAGGCTACGTGGCGGCTGGCAGCGACGCAACTGGCTTTTGAGCAGGCTGAGCGGGTTGATTTCGGGGATTTCTTCAATCGTCCGGACATGTTTGTATTGACGGTGTCTGGCGAATCGATGATCGAGGCTCAGATTGCTCATGGCGACTACGTCGTGGTGCGTCGGCAGTCGACGGCACGTGCGGGAGACATGGTCGTCGCGCGAACCGAGGAAGGAGAAGCGACGCTCAAGTACTGGCATCCCGAAAAGGGACGCATCCGGCTGCAACCAGCCAATTCGTTGATGCAGCCGATCTACGTCCGCAGTGCGGAAGTGATCGGAGTCGTGGTGGGCGTGGTGCGGTCGTTGCACTAAGCGCCGCTGGGGTAACCGTCACGCGGATTTTTCCAAATTGATCGCCTGGTTGATCTTGTTGTAGAGCGTTTTGAGGCTGATCCCCAATTCTTCCGCCGCGGCCGGCTTATTGCCGTCGTGCCGTTCCAGCGCCGCGTCGATCGCCTGGTTTTCGAGTTCGCGAAGCGTTACGGGCGCCAGTGCGCGTCGTCGCGATTTGCCACTGCGTGGGCTGGTCAGTCGGTCGGGAAGATGATCAATCGTCACGGGAATTTGATCGGCGAGTATCGTGGCGTGTTCGATGACATTGGCCAGTTCCCGCACGTTACCAGGCCACGGCGCGGACTGCAGAGCTTCGAGCGCCTCGGGCGTGAACAGATCGTTGGCGTCCCCCGCCACGGTGGGTCGAAACCGACGGAAAAGGTGGACCGCCAGCGCGGGGATATCGACGGCGCGGCTGCGCAGCGGCGGCAACGGGATCTCGAACGTATTGATACGAAACTTCAAGTCTTCTCGAAATTCCTCGTTGGCGACCATCTCCTCCAGGTCGCGGTGTGTCGCGCAGACGACGCGCACGTCCACCTGAAACGCGTCGTTGTCGCCGACGCGGCGGATCTCACCACTCTCGAGCACGCGCAGCAGTTTGGCTTGCATGCTCCTGGGCAATTCACCGATTTCGTCCAGGAACAGCGTACCGCCGTGAGCGACTTCAAACAGTCCGACACGATGATCGTCAGCGCCGGTGAAGGCCCCTTTGCGATGCCCAAACAGTTCGCTCTCGATTAGATTCTCAGGCAATGCGCCGCAATTGATAGCCACAAAAGGCATCTCCACACGGAGGCTCTGTTCGTGGACGGCACGGGCCACCAGTTCTTTGCCGGTCCCGGTCTCACCCAGGATGAGGACGGTCGAGTTTGTGGGAGCGACCTTGGAAATCAGTTGCCGCACGCGTTGCATGGGAAGTCCCTCACCGATGAGCTGGGGATTCCCTTCGGCGCGTTGCAGTTGCCGTTGGAGTGCCCGATATTTGTTTGTCAACTCGCGCTTCTGTTCCACCCGCTGCAGCAGCGATTTCAGTTCGATCAACCGGCACGGCTTGGTCAGATAGTCAAAAGCGCCGAACCGCAAGGCGGAAATGGCCGAGTCGAGGGACGATTTGCCGGTTAAGACAACGGCTTCGGTATCGGGAGACAGCTGCTTGGCACGCTCGATGACTTCCACGCCATTGAGGCCAGGCATGTCCAGATCGACGAGCAGGCAGTCGTAGACGTTTCGTTCCAAGGCCGCGGCCGCCGTCGTGCCGTCCGGACAGACAGTCACATCGTAGCCCATACGAGGCAATTCAATGCTCATCAATTCCTGCAAGGCGGCTTCATCATCGGCAAAGAGGATCTTCAACGACTTAGGCGGCTTGTTTTCCAATGATTTCTTTTTCATGATCGCTCAGCGGTAGTGTCACGAGTAACTGTGAACCCTTTCCAGGGCCCTGACTGGTTGCTTGGATCGAACCACCATGGTCCGTCACGATTCGGTAGGTAATGGAGAGTCCGAGGCCGGTGCCCTGCCCGCCTCGACGACGCGTGAAGAAGGGCTCGAATAAGTGATGGAGTACCTCCTGCGTCATGCCGAAGCCATCATCGGTCACGGTCAAGATCGCGCGATGTTCGTCGTGGCTGAGTTGAATGACGACCGTTCCGGCATTTTCCAGGCTGTCGAGTGCGTTGGTGATCAGGTTCAGCACAACTTGTTTGATTTCCTGCGCATTGACCGGGACCACAACATGTTGATCGCAGCGGAACTCGATCGTCTTGCGACTGTGCTTGCCCAGATGTTTCACCATGTCGATCACGACCTGCACCAATTCACGCAGATCGGTGTCTTGCCGTTCGATATCTCCCAGGCGCGAGAAATCGAGCAACTTCTCCGTGATTCCCTTGCAGCGAAATGCCTCATCCTGGATCCGCCGCAAGTACTTCCGCAGTACGTTCAGTTCTTCGTTCTGCTGTTCGTCCAGATCGTCTTCGGCGTGCAGGATGTCGTACAGACGCGATTCAAGAGATTCCGCGGACCAGGCGATGGAGGCCAGCGGATTGTTGATTTCGTGTGCCACGCCAGCCGCCAGAAAGCCGACACTGGCCAGTTGCTCGCTGCGCACCACTTCGCGCGTTCGTTGTTGGACTTGTTGATCCAAGTCGTCACGAATTTGCTGAAAGCGCCTGGTCATGGCGTTCATGGCAGCTGCCAGTTCGGCCACCTCGTCGTCCGTATTCAGTTCGATGCGGTGCCCGAAATCGCCGGCAGCCACGCGACGCGAGCCGTCAATCAAAATCCGCATCGGCTGGAATACCCAGACATAGAACAGACGCACCAGCATGCCAAGTCCCAGGACGGTCAGTGTCGAGGTGGTCCAGGTCAGGATAATCCAGGTCCGGTAAGCTCCCCGAACCTCGTCGCGGAACAGCAGCATCTTGTTCTGCAGAAATTTCGGCAGTTCGTTCGTCAGGTGTGCCAACTGCTCCAACTCCTCGTCCAACGATCCCGTTTTTAGAGGGGCTAGAATCCAGTCGTTTTCATCATAGATCTGCGTGATGCGATCAAGGCAGTGTTTGATTTCCCGCACCGTCTCCCATTCGCGACGCTTGTCGCCGATAAACGGGTCGTCCGAGTCGCCCTGTTCCAGAGCGGTTTGATATTCGTGCAAGGCACCTTTCACATGGAACAATGACATTTCGAATTGATCGCGCCGGAATCCCGTGTCCGCTTGCACGCCGCCCGGGAAACTCGCCTGCGGTGGCGGCTGACGCAGGGTGAATTGAAGCTCCACCACGCGGGCCGTCAACTCTGACGCGGGTTCCAATTCCATGGCACGCTGGCTGATCCCACGCACCACTTCCCGGTAGGAATAGACGCCGCGAAAACTACTGAACGCCAGGATGGCCACTATCAGGCAGAGAATCGCCGTGCCAAATAGCAGCTTGTAACGGATAGGCCAGTGCGATAGCAAGGCGACCTCCTTGTCGCATGATCATTCCAGGGGAGTGTCGTGGTGGTTCCGACGCGTGCCGGGCGACCTGTGCCACGGCACCGCGCTGTTGCCGGCAGTCGTTACGGTGCCACTCCGTCTCCAACACGCCACCGTTCGATACCGCGGCAGTTCCAGTAGAGGCTGTAGTTCAAGAAAGGGCTCTCCACGAAAAGAAAACGGACAATTTGGAAGACGCTCTTGCCGAAAAGGACCGGGAGTGTACCAGCGCAGACAATCACAAGGCAAGGTGAACTTGATGGGATGGGTGCCAAGTGCTCAGCACGGGCAGCCCCGGATGTGGCGTGGTCAATTCCTCGGAAGTTGGGCGTGCCTTGGCAAGATATCCAAATTGCCTTGTTGCGCTCATCCACTGGACGGATTGATGATTTATGAATGGCGATTGTTGATGGTCGAAGTAGGAGTCGTTCCTTCGTAAATCAACAATCAACAATCGCCGTTCATTTCGGCCAACCCGCGTTTATCGGCGCAACAGAACAACGAAGCTCAGCACGACGAAATGGACCAAGTCGTCCAGGGGGTGAGGCGGGGGTGTTTGCCGGCCTGCGCACTAATTCATGCGGCCTGACGGCGACGAAATGGGTGACGAAATCCGAAACGGAGGCTTGACTGCCTGCCACTCAATAGCGCATGACCTTACGGAGCATCCAACCGCCGGCCGCCAGCAGAACGATGTTTCCCAGCCAGATTGTGTAGGGCGGCAATACGCCGCACTTGGCACGGTCCAGCCCATACATGAGCAACGGATAGTAGACCAGCAGGATGGGTAGAAAGCAGAGCCCGAAGCTGGTCCACATATCGGCATTCCGCAGACGGATAGCCAGCGGAGCGCCGACCATGACGAAGAAGAGGCAGCTGAATCCGTTGGCCCATCGACGCCAGGGGACCAGCTTCAAGCGGTAGAGTTGATACTGGGCGTCCTGCAGCCGACGCTGATTCGTTGTCCAGGGCGGACCGGCCAGGCCCGCGAAGTCACCGGTCAGCATTTGGTAAGCGGCCTCGGCCGCCAACTGTTGCTGCAGATTGCGCATCTCTTCACGATGTCGTTCAATGCGGACGGGTATATCATGCATTGCCGCGTTGGAGGGGTTCTCAGAGTGGCCTCCTTTGCGTGAGGCGTCGGTGAGCGAGATTTCCTGTACCTGGCGATTCCCGGGGAGTTCCATCAAGTTGCGCCCCATTCCACGCGACTGTTTGTGACCAGGATCGTAAGCGCTGATTTGTCTGCGTTCAGCCGCAATTCCGCCTCTTCCGCGGTCAGGATCGCCGGCGACGCGCTGTCCGACGTGTGAAATGTCACCGTGGGATGGATCAGTTTCCTGCCTCGAACGTCTTCCACATTGATGGAAAATCGAGGGCTGCTGTAGGATCTGTGGGTACGCAACAACCCGTAGGCGATCTGTTCGACGGACTGCAAAACGACTCGATCAATCCCCCGCTGACCCCAACTCGAGGCGATGTCATTGAGCCAGACGGCGGTCAGGCTGATCAGGAACGTGAGGATGAATCCGGGGATCAGGAAGGCCCAGGGTGAGATGCCAAGGGACTTGGCCGCCACCATTTCGTTGTCGGCTGACATGCGGCCGTAAACGCTGCACGCGGCGAAGAGAATCGTCCCCGGGACCGCGAACACGAGGGCGTTGGGCAGGATGTAGGGGATCAGACGCAGGATGGGTAGCAGGCCGAGACCCTGTCGGATGGCTTCTTGCGCCACTCCGGCCAACACCAGCACGATGGTCATCCCTACCAAGGTGACGGAAAAGACTTTCAGTAGTTCCAAGAGAATGTAACGTGACAACAGTCGCATCAGAATGCCCATTCGTGGCTTAGATAGCATCCCTGCACCGCAGGGACTTTCTGTGCCTGCTCGGTCTGCATGGCGTGGGGCCGGTTTTTCATCGATTTTTTCCCTGTCGATTTCGGTGCACGACCATAGCAGGTTCGGCGGTTTCTTCCTACCACAATTCTGCTGTGGCGATGCCGCCGTGTGACTGCTTGTGGAGGAACTTCCGAGGCATTTCCCGAGCCGGATGCGCGTCGGGGGCAGGGACAAACCAGGCTGTTTTGCGGACGTCAGCCAGCGGCGAATGCCAAGGTTTCGAGAGGGAACATTCTCCGTCGGTCGCGGCATTTCCATGCAGCAGCAAAGACCCGTTGCAGCGCAGTCTCAACTGCAATTGACCTCGAATGTTATGTTATCTATGGTTCGCCTTCATGTCTGCCAACCCACCTCCTTTCACGCGCACTACACCGTGTGACCTTTGCGGTAGCAGCGATTTCGCGTTGCTGGCCGAACGGGACCGACGTGGGCAAGCTTTGCCGACAGTTATCTGCCGGGTTTGCGGCCTGGTGGTCCACGCCGAGATACCCTCTGATGACGAGTTGGAGGCCTACTATCGACGCCAATACCGACTCGACTATCACGGCGAATACATACCATCGGCACACCGCGTGGTCCGCGAATGGCGTCGCGGTCGAAGGCTGGTTCGTCTCTTGAAACCGCTTCTCGGTCACGATGACGAAGTTTGGGAAATCGGTTGCGGCATTGGTTGTACGGTCAGCAACTTTCAATGTGCTGGATTTCGCGCAAAGGGATCGAACCGGGCGACGGATTCCGCCGTTTTGCCGTCGAAAAGCTCGAAGTGGACGCTCGCGGCGGGAGGTTGGCCGACTTGCCACATCAGCCCCTGTGCGATGTTGTCTTGCTGGTTCACGTGTTGGAACACTTGCCTTCCCCCTCCCAGGCGCTAATACACGTTAGGGCGTTGCTACGCGGGGGAGGAAAGTGTTACCTCGAGGTGCCCAATGCGGGCGCACCACATGCGGCCCCGGGAAAAATATTTCATTTTGCGCACCTCTACAATTTCACACCAGATACGCTCGGCATGTTGGCCGCCAAGGCAGGGTTTCGCGTCCAACGATGGCTCAGCGCCGAGCACGACAAGAACCTCCGCGTGCTGCTTGCGGCCCAGAACCGAACGGGTTGGCACGTTGATCCGGAAAGTTATGGCCGGGCGGTGCGAGCGATCACGGGGTCCGGCTGGCTGCACTATCATCTGCGCTGGGCATACATTCGCGAACGACTTCCGACGTTGTGCGGGCATCGCTTGGACCACATCCTGGCCCGGCGGCGCGTGGAAAAGATTCTGCGCGCTTCCCGCGCTGCTCGATGGAAGCTCGAAGTCGATCGGGCCGCGTAGCACAGGTCTCCAGAACGAGGCTGCACCGGAGCCTCAAAGACTGAAAGGTTCCGGCGGCGTCTGGCCGTTGCCGCGACGACTCTGTTTGCGCAATTCGCTCATCATGAAGCTGATGGCATGCACATACTTCTGCAGTGCCGTGATGTATTCGGAGTTCTGCGCGGCATTTTCGGCCTCCCGGCACTGGGCGTTGAAGCCATGGATGTCGACCGCCCAGCCTTCTTCCTCCGTGGCGGTCCGCAGCTGCTGCACCAATGCTGCCAGCTTCTGCACGAACTTGCCGTTTCCGGGGCATTCGACAGTCACGTAAGGTCCCTTGCCAAAACGACGGGATTCTCCCAGGGCGATTCCCCGCGGCATCAGTAACCAGCGTTGGATGATGGCAGCCACGAGGGAAATCAGGCCCCCGGAAAGTGCGACCAGGGCGGGAAGGATGTTCTCCATCACCGCCATCGCCAAGGCGACCAGAAAGCAGACGCTGGCCACGATCCACAGGATCGGTTTGGCACGACCGTGCCCTTTCTCGCGCCGGATCGTCAGCGGCTGTGCATTTGCCACCTTGGTGGTCATGGCCGGACCGACAACCTTGGCGATCAACACGGTGATGTTGTCGTGGCCCCCTCGTAGATTGGCCAGATCGGTCAGGGCTTGAGCTGCTTCGCGTGGCGAAAGGCTGGCGAGAATGGGACCAATTTCGTCGTCTTCCACCAGTCCGGACAAACCGTCGCTACAGAGCAGAAAAGTATCTCCCAGCTCCAACGGAAAGGGGCCTTCAAAATCGGTCTGTACGGTGGGATTGGGGCCGAGCGAACGCGTGATAATGTTCTTGGGCACCGCGCTGGCGAATTCCGCGTTGCCTTCGAATTGTCCGCTCTCACGGATCTCCCATACCAGGCTGTGGTCGAACGTAAGTTGTTCCAGTTTCTTACCGCGAAACCGATACACGCGACTATCGCCCACATGTGCCACGAGTGCTCCTTGCGGCAACAGGGCCAGGGCGCTGGTGGTGGTCCCCATGTTGTGGAAGTCAATGTTTGCCTGGCCGCGACGATGCACTTCCGCATTGGTTTCCTGGATCGCCTTGTGCAGGGCTTCGGGAGGCGAAAGGTCGTGATATTTGTGATACCGATGGGTGATACCGGATACTGCCATTTCGCTGGCCAGTTCTCCGGCGGCGTGGGCTCCCATCCCGTCAGCCACCACGAACAGATGCCCCCCGCGTCGCCATGACTGCATGTCGTTGGCCAGCACGACGGCATACGCATCTTGGTTATTTGTGCGTCGCATGCCGATGTCGCTGACGGCGGCATGTTCAAGACATTCTTCCCAGTTCACAACGGCTTTCCAGTCTTCATTTTCCTGCGAGGCAGACGCGTGGGGAGGGCGCCGTCTGGGTGGTGCCTCGGCGTCCACTCTGCGGTATCCGGAAATGCGGCGAATTTCGTGGCTGCTGGCGAACAGGATGCTCTTCTCAACCTATCGGTTTTTTCTGTCCGTTCCGGTACCCGAAGCTTAGCGAGAGAGGGCGTCGGACCCAATCCCAGCTGCCTCTCGGCTGCCGCAACGGCTCCTGTTGGTCGCTGGCAGGCGACTCGAACACACAAGTTCGATCCCGTTAGCATACCAAGTAGTCTAACCTCTTGCGTGGTGGGACGTGTCGTCGCGTGGCCAAAAAACGCAGTCCGAGACGCGGTGTTGTCGCCAGCACGCGGCCCGGGTTTTGTTCTGACCCCTCCTGTTGACCCCTTCCGGGGGGCCGCGCCCCGGGAGCTCCAGGTTGATATCTGGTAGCGGCTGACTCCAGCGCGGGAGGCCGATTGGTCGAGGACACCTGCCAAGGCGCTGAGCGTGCCGATCAGGAGGCGACGCATGGGGGGATTTCTGCGATTCTGTTCCGGCAAGGGCCGATTTCTCTCTAGCCCGGATGATGCACGTAGGGTGGGTTAAGCTCGCGCAACATGCTGGTGGGTCTTTACAAGCCGAGCAGCTTCCCAGCAGCAGTCCGTGTTTGTGCGGGTAGCAAGCGAGCGCACGAAGACCCAACAGCAGCACGGCTTGCTCGACCCACCCGACGAGTTTTGTGAACAATCCGGCCTAGCGGTACTGCTCCAGGGTGACTATACTCCCCGCCCAATCACTTCTCTGAAGGCGGAGCTTGTGAACACATCTTCTGGCTACAGGAACAACGTGTCGATTTGGACGGCGCTGGCCCTGCTACTGGTTGTGAGCCAGATGGGCTGCGTGCGCCGTCGCATGACCATCCGCAGCAATCCGCCCGGCGCGGTGGTGTATGTGGACGAGCGGCGCATTGGCGTGACACCCGTGTTGACCAGTTTTACCTACTACGGGACTCGGAATGTCCAGCTCGTCAAGGACGGTTATGAAACCGTGTCGGAGCAGCACCGGTTCACGACGCCGTGGTACCAATACCCGGTGTTTGATTTCTTTGCCGAGAATCTCTGGCCCTACGAGACACGCGACGAGCGGATTCTCGACTTCGAAATGCCGCCTCAGCAGTCCCTGCCACCGACGCAAGTGATGCAGCGGGCGGATCAATTGCGCAATGAAGCTCAACGAGGTCTGGTGACCCCCTTAGTACCGCCCAAGCAAGCCCATCTGCCGAAACTGCGTCAGTAAGGTGACAGGTACGAGAAGGTACGAATACGTTGACGATCAGGAGGAAGAACACCCGTTCACGGCCAGGCGCCATGAACGGTGACCTTATCTCAGCGGCGACGCGGGGTCGCGATCTGACACTCGGTTTCCGTGCGCTCGGCCCGTGGACGGATAGACGGGGTACTTCAGGCCGGCGCCGATCGGCCTCCGATCCAGGATCCCCTTGACTCCCATCTGTGCGGGATCGGTGGCCACTTTGCTCGTGATGACACGGACGTCGTTCAGGATGGGCTGGATCTTGCGAATGGCTTGCTCCAGCTCGGCCAACATGCGATTCACGCGATCATACAGTTCCGGGTTGGTGATCAGCTGGCCGATGGTACCGTCTTTGTTCTTGAGCACCTGACTCAGTTCCTTGAAGTTGGCCAGCAGCTCGTTGAAGTTGCTGATCGAAGCCAGGAGTTTCTGGGAAATCTCTTCGCCACGTTCCCCCAGTGGAGCGGTGAAGTCCTCCATGTTGGCCAGGTTGCGCTCGGCCCGCGCCGCGACAGCGCTGAATTCGTTCAGTGTTTTCTGAACTTCCGTGAGTGTTTTCTGGGCTTCCGCGAAGAGGCTGGGGACCTGAGCCAGCGAATCGCGAAGGTTGCCCTTCATTTCGTCGTCCCCCAAGATTTGATTAATGGAAACCATCGCGGTGTCAAAACTCAGCAGTGCTTTGTTGGCGTTTTCGACCACATCTGACAGCTTTTGCGTTCGATCTTCGGTGCCGAGAATGGCGTTAATGTTCTGGGCCAACTTCTGCACTTCATTGCCAGCGCCTTCGATGGCTTTGAACGTGGGTGCGAGTTCCGTCTTCAGGCCTGCCAGTTCCTGGAACGGATCTGATTCCACTTCTCCCCTGGGCAAGAACGCTCCAGTTAGCCAGGCTTCCGAAGAGAGGGTTGGGTCGTGGGACCGAACGAATTCCAAGATGGCGTCACCGGTAACAAACGACCCCGTGCTGATGCGGCAGATCTCGTTTTTCCGGATCTTGTATTCCGCGTCGATTTGGAGTTTCAGCCAAACATCGCCGTCGTCGCCTAGCTCCACTTTGGACACACGGCCGATTTGAATGCCGCTCTTACGCACCGGCGTGTCAACGGTCACGCCGGGGGCTTCGGAGAAGCGAATATCGAATGTATTACGTTCCTTGAACGGGCTCGGCCAGGCACCCAGCAGGGTGATGAGAATGATCGTGATGATGGCGGCCGCAACCACCACCACGCCCACGCGGAACCTGAGTACTCGTTCGTCCATGATCTTGTCCACCACTGCCGCCAGGCTCGGCGCGAGCCAGGAGCCATCATTGCCCAGCACGGCCGCGTGCCGATCTGCTATTGTTCCAGGCGGCGCGCCGCCTGCCGCATCTCCATGAGTCTTTCGCCCGCTTCTCCCTGTACGAATTGCCGGACTCTCCGATCCCTGGTTCGATCCAGCTCGCTGGGAGGCCCATCGAAAATGATCTGCGGTTCATCGTCGTCCAGGCGTGCCGTGGGGTAGACCATCACCACTCGATCCGCCACTTTGCGCCGTGCGCATGTCGTGTGTAACCACGACACTGGTCACGCTGTAACGACGACGCGCACGCATCATCAACTCGTTAACCACGTCACTCATGATGGGATCCAGCCCCGTTGTCGGTTCATCGTAGAGCATCATTTCGGGATTCATGACGGACGCTCGAGCGACTCCCACACGTTTGCGCATGCCGCCCGAGAGTTCCGCCGGCTTCTGGGTGACGATCGAGTCGGGTAGCCCCACTTCGGCCAATCGCTCCAGAACCAGCCGTTGGATTTCGTCGCCGGCGTGATTGGCGTGCTGACGCAGCGGGAAGGCCACGTTCTGCCCGACCGTCATGCTGTCAAACAACGCGGCATTCTGAAATACAAACCCAAATCGCAGGCGTTGCGCCGAAATCTGGCGATCGCTCAGTCGAGACAGGTCCTGATTGTCGAAGATCACGCGCCCCGAGGAGGGCTTGATCAGGCCGATGATGGTCTTGAGCAACACCGTTTTGCCGCAGCCGCTCTCACCAATGATGGCCAGCGTCTGACCGCGGGGAATCCGTAACGATATGCCGCGCAATACCGTTTGGCTGCCAAAGCGGACGCTCAGCGCGTCGATCTCGACCAGCGGTGCTTGCAGCGAATCGTCGTGTTCCAGATCAACCATGTCAGAAGAACAGTTTGGCACCACCTGGCCAGATTGAGTAATAGATAGTGTCCAGCACGATACCCATGAAGAGATCAAGCATCAGGATCAGCACGAATGAGATGACGAATGCGGCCGTCGCGGCACGCCCCACCCCCTCCGCACCCGGCGTGCAATGAAATCCACGATAACAGCTGATCATGGCGATCGCCGCACCAAAAAACAGACTCTTGAAAATCCCCACGAACAGGTCGAAGCCGCCGATGAACTCTTTGGAATTGTGCAGATAAAAATGCCGGTCAATGCCCAGAATAAACACACTGTAGAAGTACGCCCCGACGACACCCATGAAATCCGCCATGATGGTGAGCGTAGGAATCAGAAAAATGCAGGCCAGAAAACGTGGTACCACCAGATAGTGAACGGCGTTGGCCCCCATGCTCTCAAACGCGTCGATCTGCTCCGTGACGCGCATCGTTCCCAACTCGGCCGCCATGGCGCTGCCCACGCGCCCAGCCAGCATGGTGGCGGCCAGGACGGGCCCCAGCTCACGGACCAACGACATGTTGATCACGGCTCCCAACCGCGTTTCTAAACCGATCTGACTGAACTGAAAATGGCTCTGCACTGCCAGCACCATCCCGATGAACGTGCCCGTTAACGCCACCACCGGTAAGCTCAGCACCCCCACCTGGTAGAAATTTGGCAGCAGCGTTTCCTTGCGCGGCAGTCGCGTGAACAGCCACACAAAGGTCCGCCACATGAACAGTGTGAAGTCCCCGACGGCCGATATTCCGTCAACCACCACGCCCCCCCAGTCGTTAACCCACTCCACCAGGGGATGCTGATGAGAGTTCTCGTTAGGGTCATGCTCACGGGTCGAGTGTGATACGGATGCCATCTTGGTGCATTCTCGTTCTTAGAGATTAGGACACGATTGGCGAACCACCCTGATTTGCGAACCACACCACGCCGTGACCGTTGCCTGACACGGATCTCGTGCGCGCCGTCGCACACGGCCGAAAATCGTTGCGCATTCTGATAGCCGAGATGGCCACCAGATCAGCGCAGACGCTCACGCCTGCCAGCAATGCTGGCAGGCGTGAGCAGAACGTGTGTCGAGAACGCACGATGCCGCTTTCATCTTCGTCGTGTCAGCGATGCGGCTTGAGAGATCTTTGACGAAGAGCGATGCTGCTATGGCCTGGGGTAAATGGGTAGAATAGCGAGGTGGTCGAGACGCTGCCACAGTCCTTGCGCGTCTCGGTTGCTGCCGTATTCTTGACGCGGTAGTGCGCAAAACAAGCCGCTCGACACTCGGTGGCGAACGGCTTGGTGGTCCTGGAACTCGGTCCGTAAAACGTGGGCGGCGGGTCACGCCGCCAAACTGATCTGACTGTGCCCAGATCAGTCGGGCGAACCGCTCTCGTCTTTCTCTTCGGCCGCATCGGACGCTGCGGCGCCTACCGGCTGGGCCGGCTCTTCCGCCATGCGTCCGTCGAACTTGAGTCGCATGATTTTCTCGTGATTTTCATCCCACACGACGTCTACCAAGATCTCGTCCTTGCCCTGGAATTCGCCGCGCAGCAGCTCTTCCGACAGGGGATCTTCGACACGACCCTCAATGGCACGCCGCAGCGGGCGTGCACCGTAATCGAGGCTCCTGCAGCCTTCCTTAATCAGGAATTCCTTGGCGTCGTCGGTCAAATGCAGATGGAACCCGCGATCTGCGAGTCGGGAGCGAACGCTGGCGAGTTCCATGTCAATGACGTCTTTCAGGTCTTCCGTTGTCAGGTGCCGGAAGATGATGACATCATCCAAGCGATTGAGGAACTCGGGGCGAAACACGCGTTCGATCTGTTCGCCCACGCGATCCTTCATGCTTTCGTAGCTCGCGTCGTCGTCGGGCCGCTGGAAGCCAAAGGCCGATTCATTCTTAATGGCCTCCGCGCCGGCGTTCGTGGTCATGATCATGATCACGTTGCGGAAGTCAACGTTGCGACCAAAGCTGTCGGTCAAGCGACCTTCTTCCATGACCTGCAGCAGCATGTTGTAAACGTCCGGGTGGGCTTTTTCGATTTCATCGAGCAGCACCACGGCATAAGGACGCCGGCGGATCTTTTCGGTGAGTTGTCCCCCTTCTTCATAACCGACATAGCCGGGAGGTGCACCGATCAGTCGGCTCACATTGTGCTTCTCCATATACTCACTCATGTCGATATGGACCAACGCGTCGGAGTCGCCGAACATGAATTCAGCCAGTGCTTTGGCAAGCAATGTCTTGCCCACGCCCGTGGGACCGGCGAAGATAAAGCATCCGGTGGGGCGGCGAGGGTCTTTCAGACCGCTGCGGCTGCGCCGCACGGCCCGCGAAATAGCCTTGATCGCCGCATCCTGGCTGACGACGCGCTTGTGCAGGTCATCTTCCATTCTCATCAGCCGCAGACTGTCTTCGGTGGAGAGTCGGGTGAGCGGGATTCCCGTCATCTTGGAAACAACTTCCGCGATCACTTCCTCATCCACCACACCGTCGGTTTCGCGGGACTTCTCGCGCCATTCGCGTGTGATGGCATCTTTTTTCTTACGGAGCTTGTCCGCCTGATCACGCAGTGCCGCAGCTTTCTCGAAGTCCTGATTGGCGACAGCTTCTTCCTTTTCCTTGTTCAGTCGGTCGACTTCCTCGTCGATTTCTTTGAGATCCGGCGGACGTGTCATGGCGCGCAGCCGCACCCGGGCTCCCGCTTCGTCGATCACGTCAATCGCTTTGTCCGGCAGGCAACGAGCCGTAATATAGCGCTCAGACATTTCCACGGCGGCGGCAACCGCGTCGTCCGTAATCTGTACTCGATGGTGCTCTTCGTAACGTTCGCGCAGTCCTTTGAGTATTTCGACCGTCTCCTTCTTCGACGTGGGTTCGACGATAATCTCCTGGAAGCGCCGAGCCAGAGCACTGTCTTTCTCGATGTACTTGCGGTACTCGTCCAACGTTGTAGCACCGATGCATTGAATCTCACCCCGCGCCAAAGCCGGCTTCAGCACGTTCGCCGCATCAATCGCTCCCTCCGCGCCACCAGCACCGACCAGCGTGTGCAATTCGTCGATGAACAGAATCGTGTTTCGAGCTCGGCGCACTTCATTCATGACCGCCTTGATCCGTTCTTCGAACTGACCGCGGTATTTGGTGCCGGCCACCATCATGGCGAGGTCGAGCACCACAATGCGCTTATCTGCCAGCAGTTCAGGCACGTTTCCGCTCACGACCCGCTGGGCGAATCCTTCCACGATCGCGGTCTTACCGACGCCCGCCTCGCCTAACAGAACGGGATTGTTTTTGGTCCGACGGCAGAGAACTTGGATCGCACGTTCGATCTCGCGTTCGCGACCAATCACGGGATCCAATTTGTTCTGTTTGGCGAGTTCCGTGAGGTCGCGTCCAAAACTGTCCAGTGCAGGCGTTTTGGATTTGCCCCCCTTGGTAGCGCCAGGAGACTCGCCCCCCACTTCGCGCCCCCCCCGCTCCGGTTCGCTGCCCTCCAGGCCGTGGCCCAGCAGATTCAGCACTTCTTCGCGAACCTCCTCCAGCTTCAGGCCGAGATTCATCAGCACCTGAGCAGCAACTCCCTCTTGCTCGCGAAGCAGTCCCAGCAGAATGTGCTCGGTACCAACGTAGTTGTGATTCAGGTTCCTCGCTTCCTCCATCGAATATTCGATGACCTTCTTGGCGCGAGGTGTCTGCGGCAGCTTGCCCATGGTGACCATTTCCGGCCCGCTTTGGACAAGCTTCTCGACCTCCAGGCGGATTTTGCGCAGGTCCACATCGAGGTTCTTGAGCACGTTGGCGGCCACGCCGCTTCCCTCTTTTACCAGGCCGAGCAGGATATGCTCCGTCCCGATATACTCATGATTGAACCGCTGGGCTTCCTGATTGGCCAGTTGCATGACCTTACGAGCGCGGTCAGTGAAACGTTCGTACATGGATAAATGCCCTCATACTGTCGGCCGAGCTGTCCGGAGTCCCTGGAGACACACCAGTAACTCGGCCCGCAAAATCGGCTTAGGTCCAAAATCGGAATCTGCCTTACTCCACCGTACCTCGAAATTGAGGATATCCCTTGCTCAGCAGGGATTTAGTTCCCCCTTGGCCCTGTCGCAGGGTCGGGATTGTCGCTGTTTTGCGGCTCACGCACCCGTTGCGGACGCCCGGTCGAGCAGCGCCGAATTCGCGCTGGACTTCGAACCGCCACCGAGCGGCGTGTTCGAGCTCTTGCAGACGACGTAACTGCCGACGTGACAAATCGATACGGTGACTACGCCGAAACACGGACGAGAGGAGCAAGTGGGACTCGACATCCCTCGGATGACGACGAATCAGCTGCTCCAGCAGCGATTGTGCCTCGACCCAGTGCCCTCTTAAGTATTCGGCTTGAGCCCGAATAAACAAGTCCTGTGGATTCTGCGTCGGCGGGAGATCGCTCTCGGATGTGTGATTTCGAGCTGTCTGCCACACGCCGAAGGCCCAGAATGCGACGATCAGCGCCCAGCCGTATCCGCTCCAAGTACTCATCACGCCACGGGAGCCAAAAAAGCTGGACAGCAACACCAAGTTCAGCAGCACGGCAAAGCAGATTGCCGTAGCCAGAGCGGCAAGGTCCCCATGATGCCACAGCCGCGAAAGTCCCGGCCAAAGGTATGTGATCCGGCTGACTCCACGCATCCGTTCCACGATCCGGTTTCCCTACCCAAGTGGTCTCGCCCTCGCATCCTGACGAAGTCGCCCCCGAATTGTAGTCCCGCACCGGCGTTCCAGCAAGGCAACTAAATCGGCCTCCAACGTCGGGTGCCCGGCAGCGGCGCGTCGTTGTGCTGCTGTCCGGATCCGTTGGCAGGAGGGCCGGTCAACCGGAAATCCGGCTGCACAGCAGTAAGCTACTCATCCGCTTGTCATGGTGCCCGTGAGATCGGCTCGTCGACTTCCGAGACGGCCCCACCGTCGACTTTCGGATACGGATTGGGTTATCCTGAGGCAGCAGGGCCGCGACCCGATCGCGAACAGGCGAGCGTTTGGGCCGCGGTAGTTGGCCGCTGCCCGAATGGGGCGCGTACGTGGCGTGCCTATCGCGGCCTGAGTCCCTGAATACCGGTTCTCGCGGCCCAGGGAAGCGGGCGCGGAAATGGCTGGATTTTGTCCCCTCGATGCTGGAATGCCGAGCGTCTTTCGCCAACCTGGCACTCTACGCAGAGGCTCCCCCGCAATATGACGGATGTGGATTCCGACTCCGAACCGCGCTGCCAGACGGCGGCGTATCGAATTCTCGACGCGAATCGGAATCGCAGTCTGGAGGGATTGCGCGTCATTGAGGAGTATCTGCGTTTCGTGTTGGAAGATGCCCATTTGGCTACTCACTGCAAGCAGCTCCGACATGACCTGGCCGAGTCGATGGGGCGCATGGCGATCAGTCGCTTTCATCAGTCACGCGATGTGTGCGGTGATGTGGGCACGTCGATCGTCACGTCGAGCGAGTACCAGCGCGTCGATCTGGTGTCGGTCGCGGCGGCGAATATGAATCGCGTGCAGCAGGCGCTCCGCAGCTTGGAGGAATATGCCAAGGTTGTGTCACCGGATTGGGCTCCGTTGATGGAGTCTTTGCGTTACCGGGTCTACACGCTGGAACGTGCCATTAGCGTGTCGGAGAGGAGTCTTGAACGCCTGGCAGACGCGCGGTTGTACGTGCTGTTGGACGGACAGGCTTCGCTCGAGACATTCCGTCATCTGGTTGCCAGATTGCTCGACGCCGGCGTGGACTTGCTGCAATTGCGAGACAAGAAACTGCCGGATCGATTGTTGCTCGAACGTGCCCGTGCGCGTCCGCGAATTGACCCGGGACAGCAAGGTTCTGTTCATCATGAACGACCGGGTCGATCTGGCGGTATTGGCTGGCGCGGACGGTGTTCATGTCGGGCAGGAGGAACTCCCGGTTCGTGAAACGCGTCGTCTGATCGGCCCCGATGCGTTGATTGGTGTCTCCACGCATGACATCGAACAGGCTCGCCAGGCAGTGTTGGAGGGGGCCAACTATATTGGTTGTGGACCCACGTTTCCGTCGGCGACCAAATCGTTCCAGCAGCATGCGGGTGTCGAGTTCTTGCGGCAGGTCCGCCGTGAGATTCGCTTGCCGGCTTTTGCGATTGGCGGCATTGATGAACAAAACGTAGCCCGGGTTTGCGAGGTCGGTTGGTTTCGTGTTGCCGTCTCGCACGGTGTAGTGAGCAGGTCTGACCCGGCTCAGGCAGCACGCAACCTGCGCGCCCACATCGACCAATGTGAGTCTGCCGGTGCCCGCGAGCCTCTGCCGCGTCGGAGGTGAGGTCGGGATGCGGCGTATGGTTGTCATTCCATGTTGCCGTTGCAGGCGGTGCGTTTTCTGTCCGCGGAAAAAGGGGCCAGAATCATGCAATACGAAGTCGAAAACAAGTTTCCGGTGACTGACCTGTCTCGCCTGACGGTTCAACTCGAGTCGTTAGGTGCTCAGTTCGATGAGGTGCTTGATCAGGTAGACACGTATTTTGCCCATCCGGACCGAGATTTTGCGGTCACGGATGAGGCACTGCGGATTAGACGCATCGGTGACACGAACCTGATCACTTACAAGGGACCCAAAGTCGATCAAGCGACCAAGACGCGCCGCGAGCTCGAGTTACCCTTGGCGGCTGGCGCCGACCGCGTCGAGCAGTATTCCGAGTTGTTGGTGGCGCTGGGATTTCGCACAGTGGCCGAGGTCAGGAAACGACGTCGCACGGGACACCTTGATTGGCAAGAGTGGCGGGTCGAACTAGCGTTGGACGAGGTCAGCCCGCTGGGACAGTTTGTGGAACTGGAGATTGGGGTCGAGGAGAGCCGACTGCCACAGGCTCAGGCAGCCGTGTTGCGGCTGGGTCAGCATCTCGGACTGTCGCAACCCGAGCGTCGCAGCTACCTGGAAATGGTATTGGCAGTTGGTGAAGGGATGACGCGGAAGGACTGACTGGAAGTTCCCGCCGCCGCTTCGAGAGGTTTCCAGCCAGGTCGTTCCTCAGGTAAAATCTTAAACTGCAAATCACGCGGTCCATGTATCCGGTAAAGCCGCATTTTCGTGGCTCGTTTACCCTCGGAATGGGTGCGGAATTCACCTCCGTCGCAGATTGGCGAAATCAGAGGCTTTTCCGGCGTGGGATCGGTTGGCAGGGGCGGGAAGGCTTGCACTTTGAGTAAAATATTGCCGGGCAGTGCGAAGTAGGCGTTCCGGTGGCCGGACAAGAAACGGATGGCTTCTGTTTGGGAATTAGACCATGCGCATAACTCGATTGGTAGTGGCAGAGATTGCTGGGCGTCCGCTGAGTTTCCTGCTCAGCCTTCTCGTTGTTGTCGTGGCCGCCATTCTCTTCGTGGTGGGGCCAACGATCATCCGCGGCTATGCGACTGATACGAAACAGCAGCTGTTGACCCTGCAGACACGGACCGATGAGGAGTTGCAGAAACTGCAGGACGAGACAGACAAGCAGTTGGCCGAGTTGGACAAGAATACGACGCGGATCATGCGGGATATGGGAGTGAATCTGCGGATCGTCCATCAGGATACCAAGTTTGGAGACTTGTACACCGACTTTGTGGCGGTGGATTTCCCGGAGGAGTACGTGCAGAAACTGGCCCACGCGCCGCAGGTTGAAGCCATCGTACACTTGGTGGCCACGCTGCAGGAAAAGGTCAAATGGAACAATCGCACGGCGCTGCTGATCGGAATGCTGCCGGTCTTGACCGCATCTCAAAAGAACGCTGAAAAGCAGCATATGGCTCAGCCAGTGGAGCCGGGGACCGTAGTCGTCGGGTATGAACTGGCTGCCGGTCTATCCGGAGAGGAGTTGACGGCGGCGGATTCCAACCAGAACGGCAAATTGGATGTTGGCGAGCAGCTCGATGTGCTCGGCACGTCGTTTCAAGTGGCCGAGGTGCGTCCCGAGGCTGGTACGCTAGAAGATGTTCAGTTGGTCTTGAATCTACATGACGCACAACAGTTAGTTGGCAAACCGGGACGAATCCACCAGATCATGGCGCTCAACTGCAAGTGCAAAGGGAATCGCATGTCGGTGATTCGCAGGGAGCTCGAAGGTGTGCTTCCCGATACCAAGGTTACCGAGCATCTGTCGCGTGCCACGGCGCGCGAAATGCAACGTGATCTGGTTGAAAAGCAGCGCCAGGAGCAAATGAATCTTGTTCGAGCGCGAGGTGAGAAAACCGTGCGGGACGTCAAACAAAATCGCCAACACGGCGAGCGGACACTGACAAGTCTGGTGGCCGTGATGCTGCCACTCGAAGTGCTGGTCGCGGGCCTGATTCTGGGTTTGATGACCTGGCTCAATGTCCGCGAAAGACGTGCCGAGATCGGATTGCTCCGGGCACTTGGCAAGCGCACCAGTCAAATTGCCTCCCTCTTTTTCGCCAAGGCGGTACTCGTGGGATTTCTGGGGGGGGCGATTGCCTGCTTGCTCTGCCTGCTGGCGTCGCTGATCGTTGCCGGCTCCTCGCACGGCGTTACCGATTCATCGGACGTGCAACTCTATCGCCCCGCCGCGTCGCTCCTTCTGCTGACCGTCGTCGGCGCTCCCATCGTGACCGCCATGGCCAGCTATTTGCCGATGTTGTCCGCGGTATCGCAAGACCCGGCGCGCATCCTGACGGAAAATTGAGGGGCGCCTGGAAGGGGGGGCAGGCACAAGTCGGCTCGTTACCCCCCCGGTTCGTGGCGGTTGCGGCACGTTCGTTTGCCGGCCCGCTGGCTTGACCTGTTGCCTTGGCCGCAAATAATGGTGATCGCTGTAACTCTGGTCGGGTTAGGGTGCGTTTTGGCTAGGTAGCACAAGGCAGTTTTTGGAGCATCAGCGCGTTTCCCTCGGGGGACATGCGGTTCCGTACGGCTTTGCGGGATCCACACTTTCTGGGCACCGGGCCGTTGTCGTGGCATGGGCTTGTTGCACGCCTTCTCTGATCTCTGCTGCGCGGTGCGCGATCATGGTTTCTCACTGTTGCCCACCTATCGTTTTGAGGAGGAGATTTCGATGCTTAAGTCTCGCGTGTTGTTGGGGCTCGTCGCGGCGACGCTGGTTCTGTCGGCTAGCGTGTTCGCGGGCGACGACGTGGATTTGAAAGATGTCAAGTGTGTTCTGAAACCGAAAGGCGCGGCGAAAGCGACGAGCTCGACGGAATACAAGGGGCATAAGGTGTACTTCTGTTGCGACAATTGCAAGGGGAAGTTCACCGCGGATTCGAAGAAGTATGCGGCGTCGGCCAACGCGCAATTGGCAGCCACCAAGCAAGCCAAGCAGGTGAATTGCCCGTTGTTGGGAAAACCGGTCAAGGACGGGATCTCGGTCCAGGTCGCCGGTGTCAAGGTTGGCCTCTGTTGTCCCGGCTGTGAGAAGAAGGTCAACGGTAAGGAAGGCGTCGAGCAGATTGAGTTGGTCTTTAACGATAAGGCCTTTGAGAAAGGCTTTGAGCTAGTTAAGAACAAGGACCAGGACGAGAATTAAGTGCCGTGCTTCCTCGCCGATGGCGATGTGCATGCGAAAAGGGGTGCTCCCGCTGAGAAGCCCCCTTTTTCTAGCGGCTGCAGTGCGGACCGGGATGCGATCCGCGCGTCATGGGGTGAACGGGGATGGCGAACAATCGCCCATCCAAGGGCCCGCGAGGGCGGTGCCGCGCAACACACTTGAAACCTGACATAGCACGTATTTTTCCTGGCAACACCGCCGGGCGAGTCGCAAGAAATTGGTCTATCCTCGTCGGCTTCATTTTGCCATACTTGCCCCCCGCAACAGTCGCCACGCACAGGGCGATGACATCCTCAGACGCGTCCCAGTGCAACGCCTTGGGGGGCGCCGGGAAGTGATGTCGGCACGCGCCCTGGGGTGCGAAAGAGGCGGCGGTTGCTCGCCCTCTGGATGGGAGAGGTCAGCAGTGGCCCAGATATCAATTCTCATTCCCCAGCGAGACGCTGGGCGTGCCGTCGCAGCTCAAATACCCGAGGTCTGTGTTGAGTTGGAGCAAACCTGCTTGGACTACGAAGTGATCGTTATCGACGACGCTTCGCAGACTTCAACATTGGCGCCCCTGGAAGACCTGCTGAGTTCGCAGCGGCGGCTGAGTGTGCTGAAACTTGCACCCGCCTGTGGTCTGAGTGCGGCATTGACGGCGGGGCTCGCCAGGTCCAGCGGTGACTATGTGGTGACACTGCCGGCAGGTGATGCGTGTTCCGGCCGTTTAATTTCCCCCCTGCTGGACGAGCTGGTGCGGGCCGATTTCGTGGTCGGTCGGCCCCTGAAGCAAGGCGTGCGAAAAACGCTGCACCGGCTGGCGCGCATTCCCCGCTGGTGCTTGCTGGGGCTGGAGGTGCGTGATCCCGAGTGCCTGGTTTGGGCAGCGCGGCGGGAAGCCATTGCCGGCCTGCAATTGCCCCGGGGCATGTACCGCTA
Organism: uncultured Planctomycetota bacterium; assembly: GCA_963700575.1. GTDB lineage: Bacteria > Planctomycetota > Planctomycetia > Pirellulales > Pirellulaceae > JAJRVM01. The sequence goes on from CAVOYC010000032.1 coordinate 1,036,803, forward strand.
CATGGCCACGCTGGTATCGGCACGCGGCTATCGAGTGGGTGAGATTACCGTGCCCACGGAGGGACGCAGCATTGCCCTTTCCGACGGTCTTGCCAATCCGGTTGATCTGCTGGCCGCCTGGTGGTTCAAACATCGCTGGAGAGAATATGAGCGGGTGGAGATGCGGGGCGCTGCCACGTCCAACTCGCCGTGCGTCAACGAAACCAACTTTCGGGAGGCTCCTTGGAATCAAGCGGGTTCTCCCTCGGCCGCAGGTGCGCAGCGGAAGTCCGCCTGAAATGCGCCAAAAAAATCGACGATTTGTCAGCAGCACCAGCAACTCAGTCATGGATGGACTGCCAATCATGTCAACGAAACCACAGACGATTTTCTTCTCAGTCGGCGAACCAAGTGGAGATCTACACGGGAGTAACTTGATTCGTCAGCTCAGGCAACAGCATCCTGAGCTCCGCGTGGTGGGATTCGGTGGACCGCGGATGAAGTCTGCAGGGCTGGATTTGCTGGAGGATATGACGCAGCTGGCCGTCATGTTCATCGTGGAGGCGGTGTTGAACGTCCACAAGTTTTGGAAATTACTGAAGCAAGCCGACGAGTATTTTGCCACGCAGCGCCCCGATGCCGTCGTGCTGATCGATTTTCCCGGTTTCAATTGGTGGATTGCTCGCAAGGCCAAGAAGCATGACATTCCTGTCTATTATTACGGTGCGCCGCAAATGTGGGCCTGGGGCGGTTGGCGGATCCGCAAAATGCGTCGCCTGGTGGATCATGTACTCTGCAAACTGCCGTTCGAGGCCCAATGGTATCAGCAACGCGGCTGCAACGCACACTATGTCGGTCACCCCTATTATGACGAGTTGATCAGTCATGTTTCGGACGCTGAGTTCCTGCGTCAGCATGCGACGTTCGAGACCGGTCGGCTCGTGGCCATTCTTCCGGGCTCGCGTACGCAGGAAGTTCGGCACAATCTGCCATGCTTCCTCCGCGCAGCAGAGCAGATTGCGGCGCGCGTTCCGGGGACGCGGTTTGCGATTGCCAGCTTCAACGAAAATCAAGCGCGGATGGCCCGCGAAGAAGTCGCCAAGTTCCGTTTACCGATCGAAGTCGCGGTGGATCGCACCAGTGAGCTGATTCAGTTGAGTCACTGCTGCATGGCTTGTTCGGGATCGGTGTCGTTGGAATTGATGTATTACGCCAAGCCATCGGTCATCCACTATTGGTTGAACCGCCGCATGTACCAGTTTGCCAAGCACTTCATTCTGCAAGTGAAATATATGACTCTGGTCAATCTGTTGGCTTGCGACGACCGGTTCGACATGACGCACGCGCCTTTCGATCCCGGTCATCCCGGTGCCGATAAGGTTCCGTTTCCCGAGTATCCTACCTGCGAAGATAAGTCGGCGCAGATCGCCGCCCACGTGGTGCAATGGTTGACGGAGCCGGCGGCCTATCGCCAGCGAGTCGATCAGCTGGTTGGCCTCCGCTCTCGCTTCTGTGTGCCGGGCGCCACCGTGACCGCCGCAGACTATATCCTCGACCAACTGCTGGGAGGCGATCGTGCCCGCACGCCCAAACACGAACGCGCCGCCTGAAGCGACAGCGGGGGATGTAGTGGCATAGGTCGTCATCGCTCAGCGGCGCTCCACCTGACGGCTCTCGCTTCAGTAGGAGAATAGCCATGCCAGCAAGCGCATGCCGTAAGCATGACATCGCAATCAGCGGTGAATCCAGCTGTTGAAGTCCCGCAGCACGGATGGGGTTTGGCACGACCGGAAGTAGCCGCGTTAGCCCAGCAGATAACTGCGAAGTTCGCTGACGACACGTTGCGAGGACGAACCTCGATTACGTTTGGTCAGTTCTCTCGGTGACATACGTATGTTATCGCTCTGCACAAAGGGCTTGCGGAGATCGGGGCAGGGGAGCACGATGGGAGTGCGACGTTAGAAGAAACAGGCCAATGAACTCCCACCGTCAGCAGCTTGTGCAGCTCTGCGCACTGCATGACGCCCAGTTCGCACCTGGCCGACGTATGCAACGACAGAATGCCCTGCGGCTCGAATCCTGCCATCACGCGTCGGCCGTACTCGGAGTACACGATGCGAACCGCACTCGTTGCAGCGAACAGATCTGCGCGGACGAGTGAGTGGGAAAGCACCGTGGCCTATCAATACCAGTTCAGCTCATCACGCGGTGAGATCCGGCGCATGAAGAGGCTCTTGTTGGCGGCCTCGTGGTTGGTGATCTCCATCTTTGCGGCGTCCCACTTCAGGGTCGCGCCCGGATGGAGCAGGGCGATGTTTCCGAGGACGACGACCTCGGAAAGCGGTCCCGTGTAGTCGAAGGACGACATGGCCTTGTCCTCGCCCTTGCAGGCCAGCGTCCAGTTGGCGGAGTGGTCTTTCGCCCGGCAGCGGAAGGCCGTTGCCGGCACCTTCGGCGTCGCCTCCCGCAGCGCCTTCGGGATGATTCGCGCGCCTTGGCTATGGCTCCCGGCCTGGATCGATCCGTGCTCACCCACCAGGAAGGAACCGGCATCGATCATCTTTTGGTCCGGGTCGAGATGCTTGGGCCGGGGGAATTCGATGTCGGTTCCCAGGTAGTATTTCATGGTGACCGGTGGCTTCTCGCCCCGGGCGGGAAACTCCCAGGTGATGACGCCCGACCGCGGCATCGACCAGGAGGTCGCCGGCGTCTCGACCTCGGCCCGGACGCTCGTTGGTGCGGTCAAACCGAGCGCGTAGTAACCGGCATCCAGCGTATGCCCGCCCATGTCGCCCACCGAGCCGCTGAAGTGGCTGTAGCGGATCCACTCGCGGTTCATGTAGCTCTCGCTGAAGGGTACCATCGCGGCGCGATTCAGGTAGAGATTCCAGTCCAGGCCGTCAGGTACGACGCTGCCCTGGACCAACGGCTTGTCGGTCCAGTAGTTCTTCCGCGAGTAGGCGAGAACCTCCCGGACCTGACCGATCGCCCCGGCTTCCACCCAGTCATTGATTTGTGCGGCACTTGCACTCGAATGCCCCTGGTTGCCCATTTGCGTGACGATCTTCGGATTCTTCGCGGCCTCCTCGGTCAGGAGACGCACTTCGTTGACGGTGTGGCAGAGCGGTTTCTCGGCGTAGACGTGCTTGCCGTGCCGGATGGCGGTCATCGCAATCGCGAAACGGGCATGGTCGGGCGTTGCGATCATCACCGCGTCGATCTCCTTGCCGATCTTGTCGAACATCACGCGGTAGTCCTTCCAGAGCTTGATCCCGTGGAGTTTCTTCTGGTTGGCGATGGCTGCCTTGTGCCAGGTTTCATGGACGTCGCAGAGCGCGACGATGTTGTCGGTCCCGGCCAGGCCCCCGGCGACCGCCGCTCCGCGCCGCCCCACACCGATGCAGGCGATGTTGAGTTTGCTGTTGGGGGAGGGGCCGGCCTTGAGGATGTTGAACGGAGCAACACCCGCCGCGGATGCGGCCAGCGCGCCTTTGAGGAATGTGCGGCGTTTCAGGTTCTTGTTCGTTTCCATGATGAGCTTTCGGTGTGATACTGCTGACGATGGTTTCCTGACTTGTGTCCGTACAGTATAACGGCCCAGCGATTTTCGGCTGTTCTTCAGTCCCTGAAATCCGCACAAACCACCTCCCCAGAGGGAGATGCGAGGTACCCGCCATTGCCGCCATGGTAGTTCTATCCCAAGACGACCATTTAGTTGTCAGAAGTTTCCGCAAATCACTTGATTTGCTGGCCGAGTGAGGTGCAGCCTATTAGTGCTAGGCGGGCGCTTAGGATCGGTTCAACAATAACTTCGGCGTTTCCTACAGCGGGTGCCACTGGCTGAGCGAGCGCACAAATCGTAACTATCACCACGAGTCGTCAATCGCGAGCGGAGCCAGTGCTGTCTGCGAGTCGCTGGCACTCGATGATGCTTCGAGCCGTCACGAGCACTGGCTCCGCTCGCGGTAAGCGTTTCTCGTTGTTGGCAAAGTCTTCGGCGCTCGCTCAGGAAAGTGGCACCCATCCAATATGCGGAAGTTATTTTTGAGTCATCCCTAAACATCCGGTCGAGCACCTTTTTCCAGTCGTCCGGTAAGGGAGTGGCGCGTTTGGAAATTCAGGGAATCGAGTTTACGCCCGATGGCGACAAACTTTTCGTGGGGTCCGCCAACCACATCGAATGCAACAGCCCAGGGAGCAACAGCCCAGTGCCATGCCACTTCTTGAGGCAACCGAGGCAAGCTGGTAAATTGACTCGCAACGTGGCCCCCCAAAGCACTGGAGTTGCCAGGGACAGTTGCAGGTCCGAACCTGCCTGCTTTCGTTGTTTTGTCTCAAGAAGTGGCATGGCACCCGGGGTGCTTCCTTTCTCCTTAATCAATTTGGCGTTGGCCAGGACAAACTCGGTTTTGGAGAGCCCAACTACTCTGGGATAAAATGCGCGTTGAATTCCTTCTTGATTTTGTCTGTCGTTCCGCTGGCGAGTGACAGCTTGAAATCTTGCGGTGCTACGGAGGGCTCGACATGGATACGCCACGCCTGCCAGCAAACGGGGTGTGTCCTTTCGCCCACGACCGGCTGGATAGGAACTACCTTCGCTGCAACCTCGCACCGAGTGGCCTCAATCTGGGTCCAAACATTGCGGGTCATGGCCGGCTGGGCGCCCTTGGTCATCTTCACCGAAACTACAAGCATGCCTCCCTTGGCGGACGCTGGCACTTGCCCCTTCACCGTCAGTCGCGGCGGTGCAGTTGGCCTGGGCAGCGGGATCGGCCTCTTAGCCGTGGTGGCCGAGAGTCTCAGTCGCCCGATGTTGTGCCCTCGTTCGCCTTGCTTGAGCGTGAATGTCAATGTCGTACCGCCGGAGAATCCGATGGGGTATTGCGTTTCAAAGATCGCCACGTGGCGAAGGCCTTCCTGCGGATCGACGGACCACCCCGTCTTCGGATCGCCGTCGATGGCTGCGGCAACGGGCCATCCGTCGTAGGTTACCTGGGAGAAATCGGCGACCGCCTTCTGAATCGCAACGGGGACGGCCTCAGCCTGTCTTCCCTGCGGCGCCGCCGTGACACAAAACTCAGTCAGGGCGAAGTTGCCGTTGACCGCTCGTCCGGGACCATGGGCGGGCAGGCTCGCATCGGGCAAGACTTCCAGCCGAATGGCCTTGATGCCGACCAATCCTGTGTTCGCCGTAAGCGTGTAGGTGTCCGGGGACGAATTTTCACCGCCAGCCACGATAGAACCATCCTGCTTCTTGGTCAAGGATGCACCGCCAGCGGAGACGAAGCGATCCGGTTCCAGCGGAGTCCACAGCGAGTCTGGTTCCGGCTCAGGCTTCTCCTGAACTTGCTGAACCACGAACTCCACCGACCGGCTGGCCTCGGCGAACCTAGCGGGAATCGGTTTCACGTCGAATGTGCGATCCAGCGCGGGAGGCTGCCCAGCGGGCACCACTTCAAGCAGCACTACCTCGAAGGGGCGCAACGAGATGGATACTTCCCGACCGAACGTCTCGGCGTTACCGCTAAGCCGTGCCGGATCGGGATACCAGCGATACAGGTCCCAAGCCTGCCCGTCCGGCAGTCCCCAGGCGGAATTCAACTCGAGCCGCGGCACGGTGTCCTTCCAGCAGCAGTTGTGGATGGCCAGGAATGCCCGTTGGCCGTCGGTGCAACAGTATCCGTACGGCTCGTCCTTCCACGGGTCGCCGAGGATGAACCGCGAGTTGCCGAAACAGCCCGGCTGCGCCTTGAGCAGCGCGATGAAATCGGCCATCTGCTTGCGTTCCGGCGGCGAGAGCCAGGGCGTATCGCTCCAGGGCTGGGCCAAGAGACTTCCGCGGCAGAGGTCCATCACGAAGCCCGCCTCCCAGCGCTCCTTGCCGATCTGGCTGTTCCACGGCCAGTCCGAGAGCCAGACGCCCAGCGAATCCTTGCCCAAGGCCGGGACGTTCTCGTTGGCCACCCATTGGGCCTGGTCCAGTTTCTGCGTGACGCCGTCGCGGACGTACGGGGTGGGCTGATCGCTGGGGCTGGCCGCCTCGATGCCGATCCCGGAATCAAACAGCGTGTCCGCGTGCAGCAGCCACCACGGCGACTTGTACCCCCAATAGAGCATCAGAAAGACGTCCGGACACTCCGCGTCCAGGTCCCGGAAGAATTCGATCAGTCCGTCCTCGATGGCTTCGGTCGAGTAGAGTCCCGGCAGATGCTCGTGGTTGGGGTTGACGCAAACGCACGCCGTGTTGTCGAACTTGAGCAGACCGAACTCCGTTCTGGCGGATGTGGTGGCGAAACGCCTCGGTGTACATGGATCGAATCGGCTCGGTCGCGCGGCAAAACGCCTTGCGCCCAAGTTGAACCTGTTTCAGCGTATCGGGCTTCTCGAGGATCGTAATTCAGACAGGCCTGAACGGCCGGACTCGGATTGCCGCCGATCGACCAGCCCTCCATCGAACCGTCGATCCAGAGCCCGAGTGCTGTCCCCAGCTTGTCGAGTTCTCGACGTATTCGACTCAGCCCGTTGGGAAACCGCTACGGGATCGCACTCCTTCAGCGTGCCGCGGTAGTCGACCCAGAAGTCCACCGAGTACAGATCGAAATGGCAGCCGGCGTCACGCTGCCCGGTTGCCACCTTGGCGATGTTGTCCAGCACGAACTCCTCGGTTTCGTCGAAGCTCCCGTTGGGCCGGGCCCCGAACGGCTCGAAGATGGCGTACGGTTTGTCGTGTCCTCGGACCACGCGGCGCATGCGGCTGCGGAGATGGGCCAGGAATGCCTTACCGCGCCGTCGCCAGCCTTGGCCGCGCCGTACACGGCCTCCATGCACTCGAACGTCTCGCCCGGCGCCAGCTTGGCTCCCGGGTACTGCCGCAGCGACACCTTGCCGTCGGCGCCTTCGGCCACACCGGCCGGATGCGCCAGCGTGAAGAAGAACTCGTCGTCGGCGTAGACCGGGAAGCCACGTTCCACGTGCGTGCCTCTCGGACGACGGAAACTCCCGCGGCGCGGGAACGGAATACGTGCCGCCGGACGGCTTGTCGATCACCTGGACGTCCCCCATGTCGTAGCGACCCAATCGCACGTTCAGCAAGCGGTTCCACGTGCCGGTCGCCCTGTGTTCATGATGTCACGAATTTGTGGAGCACCGGCTGCTTGGCGTCCCAGCGATACGTCACCACGGCAGTCGCGGCCGGCTCTTTGGCGGTCAGCCAGAAGACGAGCTTCGCCCGTCTGCCCTTGGCCCTTGAGCTCGACTTTCGAGACTTCAAGCCGCGGCGTTTGCAGCGGGTCGTCCGGCAGGCCGAGGTCGAACTCCAACTCCGGGCCGTTGCCCAGAGAAAGCGTGTGGTCCGTCAGCCGGTTTTCCCACGACTGGGCCCGCAATCCCGATGTGGTATCAAGCCGAAACACAAAATACGGCGAGTGCAGTTCGACGCGTGTGCCCTCGCGCAGCACACGACAGTCTGACCTGTCGCCGGGCTGGGCGAGGGTCTGAAGGCCTGCTGTCAATGCCATTACCTGACCGGCCAACAAGATGTGCTTCAAGCTGTTCATTCACTTGTCACATTCCAGGCGGAGCCCGAGTGTACTGGCCCAGCTACTTGCGGTGGCCCTGCAGAACGGGCAACACACCCCACGGAAGCGGTACCGAAAGTCGATGGACCACTTCACCGTGTACATGCCACGACACCGTACCGACGATCTTGCCGCCCGCATGCCTGGACGCCGACCCAGCCTGACCAGCTGGATTCAAAACAAGTCCACCAACAATTCCCGCCTGATGGGGATACTACTGCCACACTCAAGTGCCGCCGAAAGTCAGTGGACCACTACACAGAAGCGGGAAAAAACGGTTCGAGCGGTAACGCGTAGTTGCCCTACCTCGTTAGCGTCTAGTTGCTTTCTACCTTCACATTGTCCAGGTATACCGCCACGGTTTCGTTCGCATTCGATACGAATCCGAACCAGTCCAGGCGACGGAATGTGGGTGTACCACAATTCAGTTGGTCAAACTGCAACGGGGCCTGGCCGGGGAGTCCCAGGGTGAGGCTATAGGTACCCTTCGCGCGTTTTCCCAAAGGACACATAATCGCAATCTTCACCCACGTGTCGGTGGGAATCGCCGCGAGTCCCTTCCCCCCTACGATGAGCTGTCCGTCGCGGAACCAGAGGCTTGGTCCCGTTTGGTACGGATTCTGGTTGCTTCGCCACTCGTGGTAGAATTCCGCACCGGGCTCGAGACGGATCATGAATTCGCCCCGCGCCGTGCCGTTGCGCAGGTGCGGAGTAAAGAAGAGGTGGGGATTGAAGGATACCTTCAGTCCTGGGGCGTCGGTGAACTTCAAACTCCGCTGGCCCGACCCAGCCACCGCGTCCACCACACGAATCCTTCCCGCGCCCTCTTCGTTACTTTGTGCATTCAAAGCGACCTGCCCGACCGGCGTGTCCTCGAATCCGTCCACGACGCTACGGGGTTCGGGAACCGGTGGCGGCGTGAAGGAAAGCCGAGTGATCTTTCGTGGCTTTGCCACCCATTCGGCCTCGCCATAGAGTCCCGCCTCGCTATAGTCGAAGGGCTTGAATCCCAGACGCAGCGCGGGAGAGTCGTCCTTCAGACCAAAGTCACCCGCTTCCGCATTCACGAACAACGGATCGGCGACGATTGAAAGGCGGTCATGACCTTCCGCCTGCCACGCCTCCAGAGTGCGACCCGAAAAGTCCATATCGTCGTAGAGTGCCACATCGTTCGCCGTGCTCCAGTAGACATTGTTTTCCAAATCAAAGTTCCCGTTCTCCCACCGACTGCCCAGCAACTGATTGTTATTGAAGTAGACGATATTTCGGTGAAATGAGAAAGAGTCATGCTCCTCCTCGCGAGAGCGAATCAACTGGCCACCATGCGAGAACGCGAAGATGTTGTTCACGACACGGTTGTCCCGACCATAATGCTGGTGCAGCGTTCCGGTGCTCGTGTTATAGACCAGGTTGTTCTCCGCGACGATATCTGTACTTCCCTCGTCGAAGTAGATGCCCCACCCACCAGAAACGCGGGGATTGGAAATTACATCGTGGAATACGTTGTTCCGAATGATGGTGCCCGGCGACACGCCAAGGGTGTAGATGCCGCCTGTGTCACTGAGTTGCCCCTGAGCGATATGGTGGACATGGTTGTACTCGATGATGTTGTGGTGGGCCGTCGTCTCGGCATAGCCCCAGGACCAACCGACCGAGATACCCGTGTAGCGGAAGTCGCAGATTTCGTTGTGGGAAAGACGATTGTGAGAGCTGCGCCCAATCCAGGCACCAACAGCCCCACGAAAAACACGGCCACCATCGTGGAGGAAGCAGTTGTCTACTACGTGGCGTTCCACAGCCGCGTTGTCGTTTGCGGGCGTTCCCCCTTCGCCAATGCGAACACCCCCTGCTCCCAAATCATGCACTTCGCTATGGAGGAGCTGATTGTCCTGGCTTCCGGCACGGAACCAGAGGCCATACCCACCTACATGGCCGATGTCGCAGCGATCGAAGACGACATGGCGCGCGCCGATCACCTCCAGCGCAGCGGGCACGCTGAAAGCGGCCTGTCCATCACTGTGGCCGGTCGGCTTCACTGCAAACTCGGAATAGAAAAACTTCAGCCCTTCAAAACGAAGGTGCTGCACGAATTGCCCGGCATCAGGAACGCCTTCTAATCGCAGTAATTGTTGCGCCACAGGCGCCACCGCTGTGGCCGTCGCCATATCCTCGCCCGCCATGGGCAGATAGTAAAGTCGCCCCTCCTTTCGATTCAGGAACCACTCACCAGGTTGATCCAAGCCTTCAAAGAGGTGCTCAATATGGTATCGTTGATCCGTGCGCCATCGGCCAAAGCCCCAGTTGGTCGGCCCCGTGAACTCGATGATGTGCTTCTCCGTATTAATGGCCTTAGGCCGCAACAGCGCCGTCTCCCAGGAGTGATAGACGACTACGATGGCGTCCCGAAGGCTATCCCAATCCTGAAGGTCGCCAGGCCTGTAGTAGAACTGCGTCGCGCTTCGCGTCTCTTCCTGCGCCGGCTTTCTTATCCATCACCGGACCAACGGTATAGAAGAGATCGTCCCCCGCGGGAAAGTCGCCCGCAGGATTACCTGCGTTAGGCGTGCGGGCGGGCGTGCGCCGTTCCCCGTTGACCCAGAACTGACTGAAGGACGACGCGCCGTTGCGAACTTCGGGGATATCCGCGACCCAAAACGCGCCTTCCTGCCGCCATCCGTTGATTACCCGCCCACCATGAACAACCGCCTCTTCCCCGAGCACCGCTCGATAGACAATTGGGGCCGCTGCACTGCCGGAGTCCTCGGGGCCAAAAACGATGGGCTCCGAGATGAAGTAGTTGCCACCGTGTACATTCACCACGATCGGCCCCGCGAGAGCTTTCGCCCTGCCTATCCGGATGGCGTCCCGCGCCCCTGTGACCGTCGCAAAGGGTCCATCGGTGCCGGCGGCATTCGGGGCCGCCAGTAACCCGGACCAGGCATCATTGCCTTGAGGGGCCACGTGGAGTTGCGTAGCCTCCACGCGCGCATCGGCCATCACGGCCGCCTGAACAATGAGCATGACAAGGACAAGAAGGCAAGGATTCCGTGGCAATTTCATCTCGATTCCCGTCGTGTGCTTTTTCGTGATTGGCGCGCGTACGTTTCGTGCGCGGCCCCACACCATGTTAGACCTGAATTGAAGCGTAAACATCCACGACTAGCAGAAAAATCAAGATAGATGCCAGTGACCCCCAGTTTGGGAGTAGATGCACTGGCAAAAGAGGTGCCCATCCAGAATCCTGATCCATAGACAGTGTTGAACACAACCTACTCTGGATCGACTGGGCATGCTGTGAGATGAGTTGTTGGATAGGACGGGGCTTGGGTCCACTAGCCGCATGTGGCAGCGGCAGAAACGTAGGACGCGCCCAACACTAAAGGGCCGCGCGCAGTTAGTCTTTTCTGCGGCTCCGCGGTTTCCTGTCGAGCGGGGCCGGGCCAGAGAATGGCACGTGGCCGACATCTCAGCTTCTCCTGATGCTCCTTGTGAAAGACCGCACTTTTTCGCGCGAGTTCTCGCCACCGTGGTCGCACGGTCGTTGGCCACCACGCATTTCGGTGGAATCAAACAATGACGTCGGCGAGCGGCTGCCCTGCGCATGTTCTTTTTTGACGTGCCAAGGTGCCCCAACAAGGATGTTTTGGGGGTGTATATTCGGCGCCCAATCAAGGACGAGCAGCGTCATGCCTGGGAAGATCTATTGGCAAGGTGTGAGCGACCGGGGTCCACGGCCTCACGTCTCACGGAGAGTCGAGCCACCTGGGGAATCTCCCTCGGTTCCAGCTCATGACTTTTTGCGATGGAGGATGATCAACACATCGTTGACAGAGTTGGGCTTGGACTCGAATGCCGTCGGCCGCTCTCCCTCCCCAGATTCGTCAAAGCAGATCTTTAAACTGTCGTCTTTGAGTTCGTAGATTCCGAAGAGGGGTTTCGTTTGTTTCCCGCCTCGCACTCTCGCGAGGTCAATCCACTTGGGCTTCTTGGACGGGTCCAACATGTAGAACATCTCGCTGACAGTCTTATCTCCATCTTTGACGCCAATTCGGTCCTTGGTAATGAACATGGAGAGGTTCCTGATGGCATCAGGAGATGGCTTCCTGCCGTCGTCTTGCGTCGAAATGACTTTCCAAGTGCCCTGGATTCTAGCGGGGTCCCCATTCGGGTCGTCGGATGCTGTCGGAGGGCCGACCAGTGGCGACACTGGGTTTTCAGGCGGTTGCAAGTGCTTGATCAGCATGTTGGCGTAGTCTTGTATGGTTGCATCGGGGTCATGGGCCGCGACCTCTTTGTAGATTGCAGTCAGGTCGCTCGGGGGCACGCGTACCCCATCGTTATTCATGTTAGCCAGAGCATTCAACGCTTCTCTTCGCGCGAACACCGTTGCCCCGGTATGGTCGTTGAGCAGCGATCGAAGATGCGGAATCGCTCGCTCACCAAACCATCGCAGCGTCCACATCGCGGCCAGCAGATGATCGCCATCGCTCGAACGTGTCATCGCGATCACTTCCTCTGGGACGTCTCCGCTAACTACCCGGTGCAGTGCCCGGGCAGTGGCCGAGCGAACACTTAGATCGCGGTGTTTGAGCATCTTGATCAGGGTTGGCGTCGCATCGCGAGCAGCGGGTCCCACCTGCCCCAGTGTCTTGATCGCCGTGGCCCGAAGTCGTTCGCTGAAGTTCCATCCCGTTTGATTTCGCTTGCACTCAATCAACGCGATCAGTTCCGGCGTGGCAAACGCCGCCTGTTTACCAATCGTGTGCAGGAGATCGACGGCGAGTCTGCAACGCTCGACGCGCGGCTTGTCACTCGGCCTCCCCGAACCTCCATCCCTGGCGAGGTTCATAATGTTCTTCTTGATCACTTGTTGGCATTGTTCGTGCTGCGGATCGACTCGGACAATGATGTTTAGCGCTTGCGCTTGCTTGGTCACATTCTCGCTGTCGAGAAGAGCCACGAGTTGAGGTGGTGGTTTTGTGGCGGTCCGCTGCAACGCTTGGGTCAGCCAGCCGGCGGCACTCCAGGCGATCTTGTCCGGTCCGTCCATCATCACGTCGGTGAGCGTTTCAATCCCTTCGGCGCTGGTCGATTCGAACAACGTCAGTGCTCCCGCCGCACCAGCTCGCGTAAGCCAATCGGGATTCTTCAGCTCTTTGCGGATATCGGGGATTGCCGCGTCCCCGATCGCCTCTATGCCTTTCTCCTCTATGCCTTTCTCCGACCGCCTTTGGGCCGGACTTCCCGATTGAGGAGCAATCCAACCGGTGCTTCGACGTCCAGCCATTTGCAGCCATCGGGTCAGAGACGACCCTTCGTAAGTCCACGTGCCGTCACGCAACTCGGGCTGATGTGGGTTTCGTGCGAGCTCTTGCTGGGCTTGGTATATCAGCGGTTCTGCCGTTTCCGGCGTAATGTGCCTGAGCGTGCTCGCAACCATGCGACGGATCCCGGGGGACTCGTCGAGCAGCATTTTCGTCAATTGGGGTACAGCAACCTTGGCCGCGGGCCCGATGTTTGCGAGCGCCTGCAAGGCACGGTCGCGCGCGTTGCGGTCTGGATCGCTGAGCGCTTCGGTCAGACGTGGTGCACCGACCCCGGCATGTGGCCCGAGCGATCGCATGGCATGTTCAAAGCGAGCACTCGATGCTAAGTTACGAGGTGTCTTGCCGTAGTTGACGATATCTTCGACGGCTTGCAGCACCTCACGCGAAATGGCCTGGGGTTGAGTCTCGGCGTTGATATCCAAGATGCGAACGTACGCATTACCGCGGCCCTGCGGCAGCTCGCGGTATTTGGTAGTGATGAGTGATTGGCCATCGGGGGAGATCGCAACGGGTGCTACGTTGCGCACGGCGGTCGTGATCAACCGATTGTCGGCGAGATCCCAGATAAGGGCTAACCCATCGCCTGCCGTGAGCAGAAATTTTCCCTCGGCAGCAAACGCAATCGTGTTAACTTCGCCATAGGTGTACTGCCAAGGAAGTCGCTGCCGATCTTTGAACGTGTAGCCATTACCGGTTCGCTCAATGTCCCAGAGTCGTGCTCCTCCGCCACCCACGGCTATTGTTTTGCCATTGGGGTGAAAGGCCACGCTGCGGAGACTCCCCATCTCACCGTGAACCTCAGGCCAGTTAGCGTTGGTCGGGGTATCACCGATACACGCGATATGTGAGCGTGGTCAAATTCCGCGGTGATGCTTCGCTGCCGCCGGGCCGGTGAGCAGAATGCGTCGGTTCACGGTCCCCTTCGCGGCGGGTCCGGGTGCTCGCCCGGGATTTGGTGCCCCTTCGCCCGGGGTGGTGGGGCAGCCGGTCCCTACCCAGCAGTTGGTCGCAACGATCAGTGACGCATCACCCCGAAGCGTGCCGGGAAGGGTGAGCCTGGTGGGGCTCGACCAGGCCTGCAGTCAAGACGGTCTATACGCACGCTCGGTGACGTCTCCCCGCCCTTCGGCTCACCGGTCCTATTGGGAAGTAGACGGCAACCGCTCTGAGTGATCCACACATGGTGGCCTCCTCTCACCGCCAACCGTCGGTTACATCCTGACCGATAGGCATAGCATAATAGACCCTGGCTTTCGCTGGCTGCAAGCGAAGTCCCCCTTGTACTGACCCAGCTACTTGCGGTGGCCCTGCCGAACGGGCAAAACACGCCCACGGCCAGCGGTGCCGAAACGTCGATGGACCACTTCACCTCCGATCGAATTCCAACGGAAACACTGACCGCTCTTCGAATCAGGAAGCGATAAAGTCGTGGTGAGACAGTGACGGACGATCGTCAGTACGCTTCGTCGGGGCTAACCTCATACCACGTTCGGAAGCCTTCTGAAATGCTTCAATGGATCACAAGCCCTCCAGTTCGGCGTCGAAATCATCTTCATCGATTTCACAATACCCCTTGATTTCCGCTTCGAGTCTGCCGTCGGTATACCAAGATGCAAGCACGAACGGATTCGCCAAATCGGGCACAATAAGGTCTTCCCGAATAAGTTCTGCATAGACGCCTGGTCTCATGTATTGCCGCCATTTCAGTGCGCGGAACCATCGATGGAAGTGGGACGTCGGTGCGTGGAAGAAAAAGTCGTATTTGTACTTGCTATTCAAGTATTCCTCGGCGCGCTCCCCATATTGATCCGACATCAGAACTTGGTCAACATATCGCCCAGTTCTGTCGGTTGCTTGACGCGTAGCGAGACGTTGTAGCGCCATCAGTCTCCGTCCGCGTTGCCGTCAAGTCTCAATGTAGTAAGTTTCATTTGATCCCTTGGCAAGCACACTTCTCGCCTCGAGGGAGTTCACAACACGTGCCGCGGAAGCGACATCGAGCGCACAGTTCCCTGTTTCGTCAACGAAGGTGCAACCACAACCTTGATGTCGACACTTCCTGCCACTAATACGGTTGACGAGTCCGGCAATTGTGGTTGCGTCCCGAGTTGCCAGCTTCGCATGCTCGATTTCTGCTATTACCCCCAACAAGCAAGTCTCCCCTTGGTCTTGCCGGGGCACAGTGGAGAGTTCTACAATCCGCACGAGAACAGCCTCGATCGCGCACGATGCAGCACCACGTTGTTCGATCTGGTGGCTGTCTATATGGCCTTCTCGGAAAAGTTGCTGACGATGGAAGAACTTCCCGTCCAGGTCACCGGCGATGGGACGACCGTGATCAATTCCTCAAAGCGTTCCGTTCGCTGCGATGTAGACTGGAACGATCTGACGGCGTTCGAGGACTTGATTGTTCAGCAAATCACATCGTGATCGACCTTTCCGTGTCTCCCTGCAGTGCGAACGGCGTTCGCGCCGCACATGTGACTCGACAGCCTGCGACGTTCCCATCTGGTCGCGCAGAGCGGGGGGCGGGCAACCCCGGGGGGCGGGCAACCCCGGGGGGAATGTCGAGAGCACATTTCTCGCCAGCCAAGGAAGGGTTAAGATAGGGGTTTCGCGTGATGTGGCGCGCCGCCCCCCAGGCTCACGCCACGGATTGACGATCCGCGGGGGATATGTCACGTAGACGCTGAGCGGAGGAAGGTATGCAATGAAGAGAAGGTATGCGATGAAGAACTGTCGAGGAATTGGGATCGGGTCGCTGGCCGTAGCCTTTCTGCTGAGTGGATGGTGCAACGGCCCACTGGCGGAGGCCCAGACGCCGGAAGCACTGGATACTCAATACGAAGACCCGACGCGCTTTGAGAAGGACATCCGGGAATTTGAGCTGCAGGACCAGCAGCAGGCACTGCCGCGTGAAGCGATTCTCTGTACTGGCAGCTCGACGATCAAGAAATGGCATTCGACCATCCACGAAGATCTTGCTCCGCTGACCATTATTGCCCGCGGATTTGGCGGCAGCACCATGCATGACCTGCTGCATTATGCCGATCGCATCGTCATACCCTATCGACCCCGCGCCATCGTAGTCTACGAGGGAGATAATGACGTCGCCAAAGGGATCACTCCCGAGAAGATCCGAGACACGTTTCGGGAATTCGTACGGAAGGTCCATCACACGTTGCCTAAGACGCGCATCTACTTCCTGGCGATCAAACCCAGTCCGAAACGCTGGACGATGTGGCCGACGATGAAAAAGGCGAACCAACTGATTGCTGAGGACTGTTCGCAGGACGCCCGACTGACCTATGTCGACATTACGGCAGCAATGCTTGATGCGGAGGGCACTGTGCGCGGCGATCTGTTTGACGCGGACAATCTGCATTTGAATCGTGCCGGCTACGAGATTTTGCGAAACACGCTGTTACCGATCCTCGAGAAGGGGGAGTCCAAGTTTGAAAGCCAAAGGAAGGTACTAGTCCGGTAGGGACGTTGGTGCTGCCCGCCTTATATCGAGGAACGGTCAGGATCAACCTTTCGATTCGGTCTTGTCTGTCTTCCGGGCAGAGTTGGCCGTCGCCAAGCTGGCGGATCGTTCGCGACTTATAGGGAATCGCAGTTGACGCGGCACCGCGTGCATCTTCGCGAGATGGAAGATGGGAGATATGGAAGATACGAGACAATGATGGCCCAACGCAAACCAGGTCAGAACGGTCGCAAACGCATCGCACGGCGTGGCAAGTCTGCCGCTGAAAAAGACGTGGACGCCATACCTGATCCACATCGAGCGATCGAACTGGTGCTCCAACTGATGGCCATCCCGGGCAAGAGCGGCGAAGAAGGAGCCGTGGCCGACGAGGTGGAGCGCAGGCTACGAGATGCGGGAGCCCAAGTATCCATGATTCGCCGTGATGCCGTCCCGCGTCAGACTCCCGTGAGGGGGACCACGGGCAATCTGATTCTGAAACTGCCGGGAACCGTTCGCGGACCACGTCGCATGTTCAGCGCCCACCTCGATACGGTTCCCATTTGCGTCGGTTCGCGGCCCGTGGTCAAGAAGCGAATGGTTCGCTCGGCCAACCCTGCCACGGGATTGGGAGCGGACGATCGAGCCGGTGTGGCGACAATTCTCACTGCCGCTGTCGAACTCCTCGAACGTGACCTGCCGCACCCACCCCTGACATTCTGTTGGTTTGTGCAGGAAGAGATCGGTTTGCAGGGTTCCCGACTGGTCAATGTCAAGAAACTGGGCCAGCCCAAGCTGGCGTTCAATTGGGATGGGGGCGCACCTGACAAACTGACAGTCGGGGCCACCGGTGGCTGCCGGATTACAATTGATATCACAGGGGTGGCCAGTCATGCGGGTGTGGCGCCGGAGAGGGGAGTCAGCGCGATCACTATTGCCGGCATGGCCATTGCCGACCTGCAACACAATGGATGGCTGGGCCTGGTTCAGAAGGGCCGCAAGGAAGGCACCAGCAATGTTGGTGTGATTCAGGGGGGGGATGCGACCAATGTCGTGACCGACAAGGTTCTCGTGCGCGCGAGGCGCGAGGTCACGACGCGTCTTTTCGGAACCGCATCGTGGCAGAGATTGAAAAGGCATTCGTGCGGGCGGCGAAGGAAGTTAAGAATGTGGCAGGTGCCACGGGTCATGTCGATATCGCGACCCGAACGGATTACGAGCCATTTTTGCTCGCCGCCGACGAACCGTGTGTGCTGGCGGCGGAGGCGGCTGTCAGGGCAGTGGGACGCGAACCAATGCGGGCAGTGGCCAACGGTGGCGTAGATGCCAACTGGACCACTCGCCACGGCATTCCTACGGTTACGCTCGGGTGCGGACAGCTCAATCCTCACATGGTGACCGAGGCCCTCGATCTGGATGGTTATTCCGATGCCTGTCGCATTGCGCTACTCTTGGCAATGGGGCGTGCCTGAATCCGTGGTACCCGCGACGAAGTCTTGAGGAGGTGTTGGGGGGATGGACTTGGACCAGGATCTGTGTATCTGTTTTCACGTCAGTAAACGCAAGGTGGTCAATTTTCTCCGGGTCGAACGGCCGCGGCGAGCGGGGCAACTCTCGGAATGCTTTGGGGCGGGGACAGGTTGCGGCTGGTGTCGCCCGTTCCTCCGCCAGCTGTTTGAGGAGGCCGCCGCCAATGGGACTGTCGCCAGCCCCCTTCCTACTCCCGAGCAGTACGCGGCCCTTCGAACGCAGTATCTGCGGGACACCGGCTCACAGCCACCTGCGGAGGGGTGCGCGTCCCCATGAGTAGTCGCCCAGGTCAGCTGGCGCCCAGGTCAGCTGGCGATTGAGAAGAAAATCGGGTACGATGTCGAAAACCGATACCGGCTGTCCCCAGTACTGCGAGATGAAATGGCGCGCAAAGTTGTAAATCGTAAGGCGTTACGCGAAGAAGTCGAAGCAGCGGAAAAGGCTGGCGTGGTCAAGAAGAAGGTGGCGAAGAAGAAAACGCCCACCAAACGCACTTCTCGTTCCAAAGAACCGGCTGATATTCGCAAGAAAGTCTTCTGGGGTGTTTTCAACCAGTCGCTCAAGCGGGTGGCGACGTTCGAGTTCAACCAGAAGAAAGAAGCTCAGGCCAAAGCGGATGCCCTCAGTCAATCGGGAAAGTCTCCGCACTTTGTGCAAAAGGTCAAAGAGGAAATCGTCGAATAGGGCGGAATACTGCGTGGTGATCCGTCAGGGAAGTGTAAATCGACGTATTCTTTTTTGTGGCGGCTCCCCGGCAACGCTTCCCGTTGACGCGTCGTGCCACACCACGGGGTGACGTGAAGGGACTCGATGACGCCGGAAATCTCGCTGCGGGGCTTCCGCTGCTGGAGCACGGTTGCCTCAAAGTGCCCTGCCGATTCGGGTGCCGTTTCTGACGTGGTACGACTCACCCCCTTTTGCCGTCGAGTTGCAGGCTGCCCGCAATGGCACTGCCCCGTACTCGAATATCGCCCAGCGCGGTCTTGAAGACTGATTGAGGGCGTGCGAGCGACGCGATTCCTGTATCATGGAGTCGTCGCAGCCACGGCCGGAACGGCGATTCCCCTGCCTCGCAGCGTCTGACCGGGAGGGTAGGTTCGCGCGGGTGGAGCAGCGAAATCTAGCTAGATTGTGATAGGGTGCCAGGATGTGTGGGCCTTTGACTGCCAGATCGGATCGTGCTCGGCGAAACATGTTGCGGTTTGGTTTCACCGTACTGCTATTGGCGAGCTGCCGCGCAGACAGTGACGTGTCACCTGTCAAGTCACCAGCCGTATCGGCATCGAACGAAGTGCCCCGTTACACGATCGAGGAGATCCGCGCACTCAGCGCAATTGGCAGCTACCTGCCTGAACTGGACGAGGGGCGGCTACGTGTTGCACCGCCGGCCGGATGGGATGTAGCGCCGCGCAGCAAGGACTACGTGGTGCAATTTGTGCTTGACAGAGACCTCCCCACGCCACTGCCGCGGATCACCCTGCAAGCAGAAGAGGCGGACTTTGACGAACCGCATCAACTGGACGAAAAACATCTACCGCAGTTCGTGCAACAGATGGCGAGTCGCCTTGACCAGCGCACCGGCCACGACGTGGCGCCCTTGATGCTGGGGTCCGTGCCATGTGCCCACTACACGAAGAGAAAACGATTTCGTTTCGGTGACAAGACCGTTGCGGCGGAGTGTGACGTGATCCAAACCCTGCAAAACGGGCGGATTTACACGCTGTCGCTGGACGTCTATTCCGGGAAGCTCATCGATTATCGTGCCGATGCTTACGTGGTGATGGCGCACATCGAGTTCTCAGAGGGCGCGAAGCAATCAGACGAAACGGCTTCGGACGCGGAGTCGGGCGAAAAGGAAAAAACGCAACCGGCACCCGAGGCGCCTGACCAGTGACGCCGCCCAGTGACGCCGCCCAGTGACCCTAAGAACTCGTCCGGCAATAAGTCACCGTATTTATCACCCCTCACTCTACCCTCTCCCCCGCTATTGCCGCTCCGCGGGGCTTCTCGCTGCCGTGGCTTGAGCCACGGCGTGGCGGCTCAAGCCCTCACATCGAGAAAGCCCGTAAACGGGCTTTGGCTCCGGCTGGCACGGACGGGTCGTCAAGTCAGAAATGGTGCGAGCCTGGCGACCGTTTCTGGGGTGCCCAGAGCCTGTTTCCCAAAACCCTCGACCGCGCCGGCCAGTTGAGCAACCTGTTGATGTTCCGGGAAGTTCGTGATCATCATGACCGGAACGTGGCGGAGCGCCGCGTCGGCCTTGATCTGGGCGATAACTTTCAGTCCATCACTGCCGTCCAGATCGAGTATCCGATTGACCAGCACCAGCGCATACGACTCGGATCGCAACTGCTCAAGCGTTGTGGACAGGCTGTTTGCCGGGACTACCTGCGCGGCGAACTGTTTTTCGAGCAGGCCGGAAATGGCGCGGTGATCGGCTGCGCAGTTGCCGACGCTAAGAACCCGTTTATTCATGGTTTCTAGAGGTTTTGAAAGAGGATCGTTCCTGCCGAGGCGTCAAGCCGGGCATCAGGTCAGACAATGAGATATCGGGCAGGGGCATTCCAGGCAGTCGATCAGCCAGCTTGCCAGCTTCCGATTTGTGAATGCCCGTGTGGCCATCACGCTGGTGCCAACTTCTACTGTGTCGAAGCGATGGCGAAGACGTGAGTTCTGTTGGAGATAAAGAGCACACCGTTGGCCACTACAGGCGTGCTGTAGACGGAACTCCCCATATTCATCTCCGCAATCGGATCATGTTTTTCCGCGGTCAGATTGAAGACACAGATATCGCCATCTTCATCGCCGATGTAAACATGGCCCTCGACAATCATGGGCGAGCCCCACGCCGCCGCGAGCATGTCGTAGGTCCAATGTACCTTGCCCGTCTTGGCGTCGAGACAATGGAACAAACCGCTGAAGTCGGAGATGAATAGCAGGTCGTCCTTGATTGCGACCGTGCCGCAGCTGCGATGCATTTCCTCTTCGAAATCGATCTCGCCGTCACCGTTTTCGTCGGACTGGGAATACTGCCAGATGGCGGCCGTATTCGGATTCGGGACCTCGGTTTCGCCCTGCTCCGGGATGACCGCCTGCAGACGGCGGTGAGGAATGATAGTGGTCTTGTCGTCGGCTTGGACAGCCAGCTGGGGACTCACGTCGCCTCGCTTGGTTGGATCGATGCACCACAGATGCCCGATGCCCTCACCATGTTCGGGGTCCTGTCCTACGGCGACGTAAACCAGGCCGTCGCAAATGACCGGGGTGGCAATGATGTTATTTCGCGTTCCCGCGCCGCCCAGAATCCATTGCGACTCTTTGGGATTCGCATCGAATTTCCAGAGCAGCTCAGGTTTGCCGTCTCGCCCCTCATCCGCTCGAAAGCTATAGACCCAGCCGTCACCGCCGCCAAAAACCACTTGCGGCACGCCCCCCAGGACGCCGGCCGCGGGTGATGACCATTGGCCGTGCAAGATATTCTCACCGGGCGACTTGTCGGTCCAATAGATATCGCCCGTATTCTTGTTCATGGCAATGAAGCTGGGGCGTCCGGAGACGGAATGTTGATGTGCGATTCATCCACACCATTGGAGGTATTCACAAACAAGACGTCTCCCACGGCAGTCACGGAACAACTGCACATGTTATGTTGTGAGACGCGAAGTTTTTCCATCATGTCGAAACGCCAGATCGTATCCGCCTCATGCTTGTCTTGCGGCGCGATCACTTTGAAGGCGCTGAGGAACGGACCCTGCAGGCTGACCTGACAGACGCGATCCGCTCCCTCAATGTTCGCGTCGATTGACCACTTCTTGCCCGGGGTGATGATCGTCACCTTGCACGCGGAGGGCAATTCCATACCGGCAGCCGCGAATCGCTGACGCATGGTAGCGGGCACAGTACCGGTGTCCAGCGCCTTGATCGCGGGACCGACTTCGTCGGCCGCGACGTCCTCGCTCATGCGCACGTCGAACAGTCGCCCCAGTTCGCCTTGGATCGGCCCGTCATCCTGCCCGTCATAAAACCCGTCCGCGTCGAGACAGACAACTTCTCCGCGACTGGTGACATACCAGAGTCGGTTTCCCTCGACCAGCGGAGCACAGCAGATACCTTGCAACGGCCAATCGTGGACGCGCCCGGTGGGAAGTTTCTCACTGGAGTCCTGCCACAAAAATTCGCCCGTCTTTTCGTCAAAGCAGATCAGGCATCCTAAATCTACTTCCGCTGGATATCGCGGCAGATACCCGGCTCCATTGTTGGTGCCCACAAACAGGCGACCGCCAGCAATCACCGGGTTGCCATAAGTCTGGCTGCCCACCCGCGAGACCCATTTGATGTTCTCCGCGTCATCCGATATCCACTCCCCCGTCTTGCGATCAAAGTCGCCTACTTCCCATGCGGTCGGGATATTCTCCGCCACCGGCGTGTTATTGCGGTAGGAGGTTCCGGCCCACTGGGTCCAGTCCCCCGATGTGACCGGTGCGTTGGCCTGCTTGTCGACGGCGGCGAGCCCGGCTGAGAGGGGAGCGATCGCAGGATCCGCCGCGTTGCCAGCCGTGGTGGTGGAATCCTCGGCTTGGGCCGAGCTGGACACACCGCATCCGGGGAGCAACGAGGTTGTGACGACCCCGAGGATGAATGCCACGAAAATCAAACTAAGAGTGCGGAGCGATTTCATTGTTCGGCTTTCCTCGATGTTTCAGGTGGTTGATTTGCGGCAGCGTTTTTCGCCCGGTGTGTGGCGGACTGATAGGAGTGACGAACGTACTTCAGTGGGCGTGAACTTGAATATTGTCTAGTGTGATTTCGGCATCCTTTGCGTTGCCGTACAGGCCGGGACTTCCGGTCACATTGGGCGAATTGTCGATCGCCTCGATCGTCCACTCCGAGGGCTCCTCTTGATCACGTGGCCACACCTTGCCACGTAACACGGCCTGTCCGTTCTCGTTCCCGGCGCGCAATTGCATCACGTACCAGACGTTCGGCTTCCACGGAAAATCGATCGTCTTCGCCATCCGAAGCTGTGGCGACCAGGTCCGAATCTGCAGCTTCTGGCTGGCGCCCTGCAAATCTAACGCATAGCCCTGAGCGATAATCCCGATGTCGGGCATCTTGTCGTCCACGATCGCACCGCGCACGTCGGCTACCACCGTATAGTCCGACAAATCGGACGGACCAAACCAGCAGCGGCTGCGCGTGCCTTTGGGAATCGTGGTAATCTTGATCATGGCGGGGTTTCCGTCCACCTCGCGAATCACGTGACGATACCGTGCCCCGACCCACGTCACCGGCGGATCACTCAGGTTATCAAACGTGAATTCCCAAGGCAGGGGAGGCACCATTCGCACGCGCGCTTTTCCGGCCAGGTCTCCGACGGTCGCCGTCACGATCGCTGCCTGGTGAGCTGCGTCGTCGTTGGCTCGAAAATGGCCTTCGTTGTCAATGGTGCCCGCACCACTGACGGAGAACTGGGCGGTGGTCTCTCTGAGAAATTGTCCACGAGCGTTGTAGAGCCGCGCGTGGAATGTCTGTTCTCCACCCGGCCGCATCAAGAGTTCGGCGGGCACAATTTGTACGCATGCCGCCTGCGGGTCCTCGTCCACCGGTCGCTCCTGCGGCTGTGGCGGTACGGGACGAACGCCGGGAGTTTTGTTCGGGTCACGCAGGCAGTAGATGCCGCCGCTGGTAGTAAAGTAAACCGAACCGTGCGAGCAGATCGGAGAGGCGTCAATATCCTCGCCGCGCGGGAAACGACCCTTGCTCAAGGGCTCCAAACCTCCCTGCTCGTCAATTCGGAAAATGAACCAGTCGCCACTGTGCGCTGCCGCGTAGAGCTTGCCATCAGCGACCAGCGGGCTGCCGCGCATCATCCGACCCAGTGCAATCGGTCGCTTGGTGGCGGCTTCGCCGGTGACGGCGTCCAGTATATGCAGCTTGGCCCTGTCGTCCACACAATAGAGTTTGTCGTTGACCCGCACGGGAGAGCTCTTACCCACCATCAACTCGAAGACGCGCCACTTCTCGCCTGTCCGCGAAATATCGCCATGCCCCGTGCCGTCAATTGCCAACATGGTCCCCATGGCAGTGCCCACTTCATTCTCTTCGCTGTGTCCCATGTAG
Source organism: uncultured Planctomycetota bacterium (assembly GCA_963700575.1). Lineage (GTDB taxonomy): Bacteria > Planctomycetota > Planctomycetia > Pirellulales > Pirellulaceae > JAJRVM01. Next base: position 1,060,802 of record CAVOYC010000032.1, read on the forward strand.
ACGGTGTCACCGACGACCAGCGGCGCAATATTCAGTCCTGCGCCGCGAGATCTCGTAACTCCAGATCGGCCGGCCCGTGCGCGGTTGAAAGGCCCACACCTTGCCGTCGCCCGAGCCGAAGACAAGCGCTCTCTGACCGCCCATCACCGTGACCGCGGGCGAACTGTAGTTTGTGTCGTAAGGACCGATCGTCGTGCCATTGAACCAGACAATTTCCCCCGTCCGCTTATCGAAAGCCACCAACCGGTGAGCCGGTTTGGCCATGTCGCCCCAGTTCGTCATCACGCCGCCAACAATCACTACGTCGTCACAAATGACGGGGAAATTGGTGCGACCGCCGTATGTGGTCAGCATGCCGAAAAACTCGTGCATCGGAACGGACCAGAGTGTCTTGCCTGTCTCGCCGCTGAGGCACTGGAAATAGCCACACACCCCCAGTGCATAAACATTGCCTGTCGCGGGATCTCCCACCACCGAAGACCATCCTACACGTGTGTCCGGCACGTCCGATAACCAGACGTTGAACCGGTTCTCCCATAACGTTGTGCCCGTTGCGGCATCCACGCACACCACACGCTCTCCTTCACGATTCGTGCCCCGGTCCTGCGCGCCAGCACGTAGAGCTTTCCGCCCATTACAATGGGGGTACTCCGTGTACCAAGATCCTCGCGCTTCCAAACCACGTTGCTCCCTTGGCCCCCTTTCGGGTTGAAATCATCGATTAGCCCCGTCTCGGGAGAAACGCCGTCGTAACGAGGCCCACGCCAGGAATTCCAGTCGAGTGGATCGTGCTGGCCGCCTTGCGTCGTGTTGGCCGCTAGAGGGGATTCCTCGCCGCGGAGGGGACGGGCATCCGTGCCGCACACCCAAAGACTGCACACGATGCCGCAGAGGCACAGGACGCACGTGAAGGGGTTGCTGGGGGTGTGGTGGGATCGCGTTGGCACGCGGGGTCGGCATGCGAGGGCGGTGTTCATGGTCGCGGGTCCAGTTTCGATGGTGACATATGACTTTAACCTTATGTCGATTTCTAGCAGCAGTTCCGAGAAATACCATGTTTCAAACTGCGGCGATCGCCCCCTTCAGGGTGGTGTGTCGGTTGCGGCGTGTCTGACCGAAGTAACGTTGTGCCAAATCGAGCGGGTAAGGCCTGAAGAATAACCGGAGGGCCTGGGTCGGCTGAGGTGCCTGAGTCCCGCGAGTGCGAGACAGCCTTTTTTTGTCAAGCAGATCAGTCAAACCATTCATCCTGGGGGTCAAACTTGGGTAATACCAGAATCAGGACTTTCATCTTCCCAATGGCTCGATGACGGGTCCCCGGGCGAATCATCACGCACAGACCCGGCTTGGCGTTCAGGATTTCGTCATCCAGTTGCAGTTGTGCGTCGGGACCGCACTCCAGGAAATAGTAAGTTTCTGTCAACCCCTGATGGTAATGCAGCCGGGCATTCGCTTCGATTTGGGTGACGTGGACCGTCCCCGGAAAGTCTGCCAGATCGGTAAACGCCCGCCGCGCTTGGCCGCAGGGACAGGCCACGGCAGGCAACTCGTCAAAATCTACGAGTTCATAGCCTCGACGGTTCGAATCGCGGGAAGAGGAGCTAATTGACGTCATGGCAGATCCGCGTGCCGATCAGCCGCGGCGGTGGGGGGTAAGAGGACGTTGGTTTGGGAGCGTCCGGGCGGAGGCCTGGCCAGATGACACGCGGGGAAATGGAAGTTCTACCGGGAAGTGAACCGCGGGCGTGGACTATAGAGGGCAGTTCGGCCTGCCGGGGGGGGTGGCACATTGCTGCGAGCGATCCATGGACCGGTGTGCGAAACAATCCCGAATATAACAGACGAACCGGCCGGGCACACGATACGTGGGGGTGCAATCGGCAAAGTTTTTCCATCTCTGCCAGGCGGCATTGTTTACCTAATGGTTGATGTAAACCACTTGCCGAAAATTAGTTCTGATCCCTCAAGGCTGTTCCTCAGCCGGACCGATACGAAACATGTCACTTGACGCGAGTGTCGTGTGCAAAGCGGCATGTAGCGACGCGTCAGGCTAACCGGAGCGGACTTATCGGGTCAAGGAATGGCTCGACCGGTTCTGCGCACTGGACCGCGTGGCGAGCGGCATGAAACGTCGCCCTACCTCCACGTGGCACACCCAACAAGGCACACCCCGATCGATCATCTCCGCGAAGGAGAATCTCTGACGGTTTGAATCTGAGCGACGCGTGACTCAGTGCGTCGCCCGGACTCAAGTGCGCAGGCCGACCCGGGAAATGCGCCAGTTCGAAAGTTCCATCGTAAAGGAGACGTGGCTCGATGAAGTGGAACATTTTATTAGGATCGTTGGTGTTGGGTCTCGGACTCAGCACCCAGAGCTTCGGAATGGATTTACTGGACCGAATGCTCGGAATGGGATACAGCGGATGCTGCGACACAGCATCTTGTTGTGAGACAAACTGTGTGGACCCGGGTCCCAGCTGTGGCTGCGAGACCGGGTGTGATGCGTGCGTACCGTGCGCCAAGAAGTGTCGCAAGACGCCCCTGCTTGACCTCCTGCGAGGTTGTGGCAAGAAGAAGAGTTGCTGCGACACCGGTTGCGACAGCTGCGTTGTTGACCCCGGCTGCGGCTGTGAAGTCGTGGATCCCGGTTGTGGCTGCGAGACGGCTTGTGAGCCTGCTTGTGGTTGCGAAGATCCTTGTGCGGGTCTCTGCGCCCGAAGAAGAAGTGCCGTCGCCCACTGTTGGACCTTTTGCGAGGTTGCGGCAGGAAGAAGAGCTGCTGTGACAACGGTTGTGACAGCTGCGTGGCGGACCCCGGCTGTGGCTGCGAAGTGGTGGATCCCGGTTGTGGCTGCGAAACGGCCTGCGAGCCGACTTGTGGCTGTTCCGCCAAAGTGTGCAGCAAGAAGCGCTGCCGCGTTTCCCTGCTCGATCGGATCTTCGGAAGCCGTGGCTGCAAGAAGAGCAGCTGCTGCGAGCCCGCTTGTGGCTGCGAAGTCGTTGATCCGGGCTGTGGTTGCGAGCCCGCCTGTGGTTGCGAGCCGAGCTGTGGTGTCTCCATGGACCACATCCCGGCTGCCGCCGAACCGACGGAAGCTGAGAAAGATGAAGTGGGACCGGCTCCCGTGGTCGATCCCTCCGCGTTTCTGCCCACGAAGCGTCGTTTCATTCAAACCAACTTGGTCCGCTAAGTTGGCCGGTTAGAAGGCGACGATGACAGGCGGCCTGCTCGAGATCGACTTGAGCAGGCCGCTTACGTTTCTCTGCTCGACAGACTCTCGGCGACCGCCGACAGCTGCCGCAGGCCACCCTGTCACCCCGCCCGCCGGCCGTGTGGCTATCGGGCTGGCAGGCCGCCGATGCGCATGCCCTGGCGTGCGGTCCCCGTGCCCGGTTCCGGCGAGCCGAGTCGGAGCATGCTCGGCCCATCTTGGTGGCGGACTGCCCGCTGCGTAAGATGTGGCCTATGGAAGACTCTGAACCTAGCCTGAAAGGGCTCCGTGTCGCTGCTTTTGAGAGCCGGCGAGCCCATGAGATTGCCCGGTTGATCAGCCGTTTTGGCGGCGTGGCACACGTCAGTCCTTCGCTGCGGGAAGCGCCCCTTGCGGAAGACACCGTAGCGGCCGAATTCGCCCATCGATTGATCGTGGGCGAAATCAGCGTGGTGATCTTCCTGACCGGCGTTGGATTCCAGCAGTTAATGGCGATTGCCGAACGTCACGTGGACCGGCAGCGGTACCTCGATGGGCTGGCGGATATTGTCACGATTGCCCGTGGACCCAAACCCGCGTTCGCCATGCGTGAGAGTGCTCTCCAACCGACATACGTCGTGGCGTCGCCAAGTACTTGGCGCGAGGTACTGACGACCATCGACCAGCACGTGCCGGTGGACAACCAGGTTGTCGCCGTGCAGGAATATGGTGAAACGAACACCAGCCTGGTGGCGGGCCTGGAGGCCCGTGGAGCTCGAGTGCTCTCAGTACCCGTCTACCGATGGGAGTTACCGGAAGACACGCGGCCGTTGGCAGCAAACGCGCGCCGGCTGGCCGACGGCGAGCTGGATGTGGTCCTCTTCACATCCGCCATTCAAGTTGCCAATCTGCTCAAAGTAGCGCGACAACTTGGGCTCGAGAAATCTCTGCGAGAGTCCCTGGCACGCACGGTGGTGGCCTCGATTGGACCGACTACCAGCGAGATGTTGCGGAACGAGGCGCTGCCGGTCGATATGGAACCCGAACGACCACGGATGGGGCATTTTGTGCGTCATGTCGCACTTCATGCTCGTGAACTTATTTCCCGCAAACAGTTGGTGGTAGCTCAGATGTCCGCTTTTGCGAATGATCAGTCCAACGAACAGGCTGCCTGGCATGACAGCCCGTTCATGCGTGCCTGTCGTTGCGAACCCACTAGCGTGACACCGGTTTGGCTGATGCGGCAGGCGGGGCGCTACATGGCCGAATATCGCGAGGTGCGTGCCAAGGTGTCGTTTCTCGAGCTCTGCAAAGATCCATCGCTCTGTAGCGAAGTGATGTGCACCGCCGTCCAACGGCTGGGCGTCGATGCGGCCATCATCTTCTCGGATCTCCTGCCGATTCTCGAGCCGATGGGGTTGGATCTGGAATTCGCCGCCGGTGGCGGGCCCGTGATTCACAATCCGGTCCGTGATGCTGTGGATGTGGATCGAATCATGGAGCTGGAGAGTGTCGATGCCCTTCATTTCGTGATGGAAGCGGTGCGGCAGACACGCCACGATCTTCCGGCTCATCTTCCTTTGATCGGATTTGCCGGTGCGCCGTTTACACTGGCCAGCTACACGATTGAAGGGGGGTCAAGCCGTACCTACCTGCACACCAAGACTCTGATGTATCGCGACGCGGGTGCCTGGCACGCCTTGATGCAGCGGTTTGCCCGCGCCGTCACGCGATACTTGAACGCGCAGGTGGCTGCGGGAGCTCAAGCGGTGCAGCTGTTTGACTCGTGGGTCGGATGCCTGAGCTGCGACGATTATCGTCGCTACGTATTGCCGTACGTCCAGCAGATTATTGCCGGAGTGGCGGCGGGGGTGCCGGTAATCAATTTCGCGACCGGCAATCCGATGCTTCATGGACTACTGGCAGAAGGTGGCAGCGCTGTGGTGGGAGTTGATTGGCGCATGCGACTCGATGATGCGTGGCGCGTCATCGGAACCGATCGTGCCATCCAGGGAAACCTGGACCCCTGCGTGTTGCTGGCAGACCGGCCACTCTTGCGGCAACGCGTGCAGGAGACGTTGGACATGGCAGGCGGGCGCCCGGGGCACATCTTCAATCTCGGACACGGCGTGCTCCAGCAGACATCGGTCGATAATGCGATCGCTCTGGTCGATGCCGTGCATGAGTTGGGGCAGCGGTGATCTTGACCACAAGTTAGACGTGACTTTCCACGTCAGGGTGCTGATTGATGTCGTTGACCAGCTGCCTCAATCGTCCGAGGCTGCGGCGGTTAAAGGCAAAGACCAGCCGAGGCATTTTCTTCAGCTCCGGTTCGTCGCGTTCTTCCGGCAACGCCGCGGATTGGATGAAACGACCGGAAACCAGCACATCGGAAAACCTCTGGTTAATGTCTTCCAAATGAGAACCGGTCAGTGCGCATTGCAGGCGCAGGACCAGCTGATCGCGGACGTACCGCATGCTGTGATAAACGCGGTAAAACTGCATGATTTCATCTACCGCATCCTGGCAGCTGTCCGTGATCCGATAAAGGCTCAAATCTTCCTCTGAGATCATGTTCCCGCAGAGCAGATGTTTCTGGATGAACTGGTGCCAGTCCCTCCAGTAGCTACCACCGGGCGCGTCGAGCAAGACCACGGGCACCATGTCGCGTTTGCCCGTCTGCAACAGTGTCAGTACTTCCAGGGCTTCGTCCAGCGTGCCAAAGCCTCCCGGAAGGCAGACCAAAGCATGGCACTCTTTTACGAACATGAGTTTCCGCGTGAAGAAATACTTCATGTATACCAGCTTGTGGTCGCCAGCAATGACCGGGTTCGCCTCCTGTTCGAACGGGAGCAGGATATTCAGACCCATGGAATGCTTTCTGCCGGCGCCCAGATGCCCCGCTTCCATGATGCCACTGGCAGCCCCAGTGACCACCAGCCAATCGTGCTCCGCCATGGCCTTGCCGAAGGATACCGCCTGCGCAAAGGCAGGGTCCTGCGGCAACGTCCGCGCGGACCCGAAAACGGTTACCTTGCGATGCCGCCGGTACGGCGAGAATACGCGGAAGGCGTGTCGCAGTTCTCGCAATGCCCGACTGAGAATCTTCAGGTCTCCACGAGCCGGGCCATCGCTGGCCAACTGATCGGCCGATTCCTTGATTCGCTGGATGAGGTCATCGATCCCGCGCCGATCACGGCGGCGATGCGTCCCGTCGATTGGCTCTTGGACCTGTGGTTCGCTCGGTGAACCCAAGGCAGGTTGCTTCTCTTGACTCACGTACCTTCTCCCAAACTAGCGCATTTCATGTGGTGATCGTGTGGGGCCATGCGCGTTGCATTTGTTGACCAGTGCCGCAGTGATCGGCCGCCCTGGCGTGCAGTGTCACGCATGTTCGGCCGAGCCCGGTCGGCAGATCCCCGGGTCACCGCCTTGGGCCTGCTCTCGACCAGCTGCCGCTCGGACCCCCTCCGCCACTCCCGCAGGTCGCACGCTGCTGCCACAGACACATGTTTCTGCGGGCTCCTGCGCGATTCCGAAGTAGGCACGCTACCTTAGTATAGCTCGACGTGGCTCACGCGGTGAGGGAACCGGGGACCGGATTGTGAGTGGTCAGCAGCCGCTTCCCGGCCATGAAAAAACCCGGGATTATCCCGGGCTGCCTCGAGGACACCTGGTTCAGGCTTTGCAGCGGCTCTCACGTCCTTGCCGATCGAGGCATGTGCGATCGGCAACTCCTGCGGGGGAATCCGTCGGCAACTCGATCAGGCAGAGGGACGTCGGTAGTGCTGGTACGCGAGTATGACTTCGTATAGATCCGCGGAAATCGTCACTTCATCGTCTTCGAAATCATGCAGCCAGGATCGACCATTACGGACCGCATCCAGGAGCCAGCTGAATATTTCTCCTAACGGAACCGTCACCGTTTCGGGCTCTGTTTCCCGCGAAGCGACCGACGCTTCCGATCCCTGGCCGGGCCCGTAGAAGATGCGAAGCTGAGGTTGTGCCATGGAGTATTCCTTTACCTGGTCAAACAAAGCGCATGGTCCACGCGTCCCCTAATATCGGCATAAACGCTACGGGACGATCGCCCTTTTTTCCGAAAACGACGGTTTTTCGCGGAACACCCGTCTTCATGGATCGGTCTTGTAGATCCCCACAGAACGTGCGTGCCGTTTGTGCCGGGTCCCCTTCCGGGGTAAGGCACCCAGCCCTGTCATCAACGAGCTGGGAGCAAGACCCGCAAACGCGTGCGTTTCGTCGGAGTTTCACGCATCGGCGGCAGCCATCTGCCACGCGTGATCCTTGACAACGTGTATACCAAGCGCGAGATTGCGAGCCGGGTAACTGTAAGGCATGTGCGTCGCTGCGTCGTTCTCTTGGTAGCCCTGTACAGGTCCACTATGGACATCACGGTAGAAATCGATCTGGGCCAAGCCGCTCGTGAGCTAAACCTGCCCTTGGAGAGCGTGCAGAGCACCGTCGTTTTGCTCGACGAAGGCAATACAGTTCCCTTCATTACCCGCTATCGAAAGGACCACACCGGGGCCCTCGATGAAGAGCAGATACGGCGGATACAGGAGAAAGTGGGTAAGCTGCGAGGGCTCGTAGAACGTAAACAGACGATTCTCCGGTCGGTCCAGTCCCAAGGTGTGCTGACCCCCGATTTGGTCGAACAGATTCGCAGTGCTACCTCGCTCAAACGGCTGGAGGACCTTTACCTTCCATACAAGCCGAAAAAGCAAACCCTCGCCACCACCGCGCGGCAGCGAGGTCTTGAGCCATTGGCTCACGAAGTCTTGGCCGCGAATCCGGCCGCTGCGGATCTGCAGCAGCGCGCCGTGGATTTTGTGCTCCCTGAGAATGACTTGCATTCGATCGAGGACGTGCTCTTGGGAGTGCGGCACATTATCGCCGAGTGGTTCAGCGAATGCGCGGACGTTCGCGGCCGACTCCGCAAGATCTTGCAACGCACGGGGAAACTGCACTGCAGCCGCGTTGAATCACCAAACCCGGGGAAGGCACCTGCTTCCACGACGGCGGACGTCGCCACTCCGTCCCAACCCACGCCTGATGAAGCGGTCGGTGATGGCGAGGCGGCCGAGGCGTCACACACAACCCCCGCCGAGGCGCAGGGGCCACCGCAGTCCGAAGTCGCTCCCTTGCCCACCACGAACACCCGTGCTGACGCTTCGCTGGCCGCGAGCGAACCGACTGCGCATGATGCGATCGACGCGACTGCCACCGATGCGTCTCCAGCTGCTTCGGTATCGTCGTCCCCAGAGCAGGCGTCCCCAGAGCAGGCGTCCCCAGAGCAGGCGTCCCCAGAGCAGGTGTCCCCAGAGCAGGTGTCCCCAGAGCAGGTGGAACTGGCGCAGTCGGGCTCTGCAACTCCGGACCCCGAGCAAGTGAACCAGGACGAACCCGCTGGATCGGACACGGCGGTGGCCGTTCCAACACCAGGCAACGCATCTGCGGTGCCTACAACCGAGACGTCTGCCGTCGATCCGCAGGCGGCGGAGGCAGACGCCCGCAAGCCGAAGGTCCGTGCGTCGCAAAAGAAATCGACTGCCAAGCGCGGGCCGCTGAGCGCAGCGATCACGAAGAAGGAGAAAAAGCGTCAGCGATTACAGGCGGCGTTCAAAGACTATTACGACTTCCAGGAGTCGATTTCCCGTATCCCACCGCATCGAGTGCTGGCGATCAACCGTGGTGAACGTGCGAGGATCTTGCGTGTGAAAATCGACGCCGACGCACACGCCATGGAGGCGGAGGCCGCGCAGTTGTTGATCGCGGAAGACCATCCCCATCGCGAGTTTCTCGCAGCGTGCGTGCGTGACGCGTTGAGCCGATTACTCATCCCCAGTCTTGATCGGGAACTGCGTCGTGAAATGACGGAGAAAGCCGAGGAGCACGCGGTCGAAGTCTTCGCGCGGAACTTGCGCAAGCTTCTGCTGCAGCCTCCGGTCCACAATCACCGGGTGCTCGCCATTGACCCTGGTTTCCGCAGTGGCTGTAAACTGATCTCGCTGGACGAAATCGGGAATGTGCTGGACCACGAGATCATTCATGTAATTGGCAAGGAGGATTGGATCCGGACCGGACGCCACAAGTTGATCGAGTTAGTGCGACGACATCGTCTGAGCGTGGTGGCGATTGGCAACGGTGCGGCCTGTCGGGAAACTGAGCAGTTGGTTGTCAACGTCATGGAGAACGAACTGAAAGGGGATGATGTTGCGTTCGTCATCGTCAATGAGGCTGGGGCCAGCGTCTACTCGACGAGTCCGTTAGGTCGCGAAGAACTCCCTACGTATGATGCCGTTCTCAGGAGTGCCATTTCGATTGGGCGTCGCCTGTTGGACCCATTGTCGGAATTGGTGAAGATCAATCCCGCCAACATCGGCGTGGGAATGTACCAGCACGACGTCAAGGCCAAGCACCTGCGGAACTCGCTGGATGCGGTGGTCGAGTCATGTGTGAATTACGTGGGCGTCGATGCGAATACGGCCAGCCCGGCCTTGCTACGCTACGTTTCGGGCATGAATCAGCTAACCGCGCGACGGTTGTGCGAATACCGCGCCAAGAACGGTCCGTTCCGCAGCCGGGAACAACTTAAACAGGTTCCGGGTTTCGGAGAGGCAACTTATGTGCAGGCGGCAGGATTCCTGAAGATCGTGCACGGTGATAATCCTCTGGATGCCACCTGGATCCACCCCGAGAGCTACGCACTAGCGCGGCAGGTCTTGGAGAAATCAGGTTGTGGTGTGGAGGATTTACGGCTCGGCACGATGCCCGCCTCGATGAAGTTTTCGAAGCCGCGCGAGTTTGGCGGCCTTGGGCCCGGTGGGGCCACCGATGCCGCGGAAGACGCGCCGGCGGCGATGCCGGGGCTCGAGACGGCGGCGGCAGGTTCTCCGTCGGCCGATGCGGTCGCGGGCGAAGACAGGGCCGGTCAAGAGGCCACGGTTGAACTCCCCCCCCACGAGACGGCCGAGCCGAACCGCACGGTTGTTGAGGAGGCAACCAATTCGCCGGAAGCGAGCGTTGCTGACGCCGATACGCCCGCGCCGATCGGCCCGGCAGACGGAGCCGGCCCGGCAGACGGAGCCGGCCCGGCAGACGGAGCCGAGACGGCGTCTTTGGCTGAGGCGATGGCGGCAGCGCCGGCCGATGGCCCCGTGGAGCAACAAGCGGCAGCCGATAACACTTTGCCGGACGACGGTCCGCCCGAGCGGGGGCTACCCGAAGAGAGTGCGGCGGAAGAGAGTGCGGCGGAAGAGAGTGCGGCGGAAGAGAGTGCGGCGGCAAGGCTGCGCGTGCTCCACGAGAAAGTCTACCAGCTGGATGTTCATGCGTTGGCCGTTGAATGGTCAGTCAGCGAAATCTTGCTGCAGGACATCTTGAATTCTCTGGCGCGTCCTGGCCGCGATCCGCGTGACGATCTGCCGGCCCCCGTATTCCGCCGTGGTATCGTGAAACTGGAAGATCTCGAACCGGGAATGAAACTCTCAGGGACGGTCCTGAACGTCGTCGATTTTGGCGTGTTCGTTGATATCGGGCTCTCCGACAGTGGCCTGGTCCACATCAGCCGTTTGGCTGATCGCTTCGTTCGCGATCCGCACGAGGTGGTCGGTGTGGGTGACGTGCTGACGGTATGGGTCGTGGACATCGACAAACAGCGTCGTCGCGTCTCGCTCACGGCGATTGAACCGGGGACAGAAAAACCAGCCGATGGCCGGCGAAGGCCGGACAAGTCACGGCCGCGCAAACCGGCGGCCAAGCGCCCCCCACGCCCGGCAAGAGGCGGCCAGGAACGCGAGGCTCGAGGAAAAGGGCGGCCTGCGCACGACAAATCGCGAGAGCGTGGACGACCACCGCGCAAGCCGAAAATCGTCAAACCGATCACGAAGGAAATGGAAGAAGGGAAGGAACCTCTGCGATCGTTCTCCGATCTGATGCAATTCTACCAGAAGAAACAAAACGACGGAAATGAATCCAGCTCATGAGTTTTGAAGACCGTTTGCAGAAGGCGATCGAGCGAGGGATACGCAAGAGCGAAGCAAAGAAAAGTGAAGCGGAAGCCCGGGCACTAAGTGAGGAAGAACTGAAGCGTCTGCATTCGGCCTACCGGCTCCAACTTTCCGAGCATATCGAGAAGTGTATCCGGCAACTGCCCAACTTTTTTCCCGGGTTTCGCTTGGAGACGCTCTTTGGAGAACGCGGTTGGGGTGCCGCTTGCAGTCGCGATGATCTCCGCGTGGTGGGGGGCAAACGTCGCGAGAGCGACTACAGCCGCCTGGAGCTGACCGTGCGTCCTGCCGTGTCCATGCACGTGCTCGATCTAGCTGCCAAGGGCACGATCCGCAACAAGGAAGTTTTCAATCGCAACTATTTTGAGAAACTGGAAGACGCGGACGTTGACAAGTTCATCGAGTTGACTGATATCTGGGTGTTGGAGTATGCCGAACTCTTTGCGGCCAGGAGCTAAGGATCGGCGAAATAATCACGGGTAGATTTTTTCTTGCCCGTCACCTTGATCCTCTCCCCCGCTATGCGCTGCGCGGCGGGGGAGAGGAGACAATACGACAGTTCTTGCTTCGTCGATCCTAAGGGGTGCTGAACCCCTCCGTCTTCCGCGTTACGCAGTCGGCTTGCCGCCAGAGCAGCCCCTCCACCGGACGCCTGCTGAAAGACCGCCGGCCGTTACACGACGGCCCCCATCAGCGCCTGGAAGTCGGGCAGATTCCGAATCGGGTCAAAGTCCGTTTCACCCGCCACCAACTCCCGGTACGCCGGCTCAATCTCAAACGACTGAGCCAGATAACGCAACGCCATCTGCGGGTTTCCCGCCAGACTCCAATAGCAGGCCAGATTGTAATGCAGGATCGGCTCGCGGCCGTCCACGGCCACGGCATTTTCCAATGCCTCAATCGCCAGGTCCAATCGACGGGTTCGTTTGTGACACCAGGCGAGAGCCAACCAAATGAAGATGTTTTCCGAGTCGAGCTCCGATGCGGCCGCCAAGGGAGCGATTGCCTCGTCGTAACGATGCATGACCCGATACGCCTGACCGGTCAGATACAGCGAATGGGCGCGTTGACCGGACCCGCCACGCACTCGCTCGAGTGCATCCAGGGCTCGTTGTGCCAGACGCCGACGTAACAGCGGAGCTACCTGCCACTGTTCGGCGAACCCCATCGCCAGATCCAGGTAGCCTTCGGCTTCGCGAAGTGCCTGCTGTCGAATGACACGCTGGTAATCGGCCACGACCCATCATCCTCACGGAAATGCCAGACTGGAAAAACCACTCAATGACCTTATCTTAACCACTGGTTGACGCGACCCCAAACGGGTTTCCGGCCGCGACAACCGTAAGTCTTTCCGTGACAGCGATTAACGTGTTGATTTTTGGCACGTGGCGAACAAGTGTGTCTGTTGCGTGAAGTCCAAGCGTCCTTCACCATCACCGACAAGTCGTGCCGGTTTCATTGGTATCAGGTCCGCCACCAGGACAAGAGGTCTTGCCTGCGGTGGGGTAGGTGGCCGCGGAACATGTGTACGGCGTATCGAAGAACCGAAGACCGCGGGGCGAGCGCGCCGGGGGTTGGGCAGGTCGAGTTGGTGGAAACACGATTCCACGCGTATTTGGCAGGCGAGCACGCGGGGTGTCGCGGAGCAGGATTGCGCGGCTTGACAACCAGAAACCCCCGGGACACGAAGCTGCATCCCGAGGGTTCAACGGTTGCGGGCCAAAACTGTCTGTTCGCTGAATCAAGTCGTCGCAGGTTGTTCGTTCTCTAAATAGTCGACCAGTGCCAGGGCGGGCATCCCCAGTTTCAAGACTGGAGCGAATTCCTCGAACCCCTCGTCGATCTCCGCCAACATCGGTCGCAGTGCCGATTCGGGTGAGTGGGTGAGTTGGCAAAAGATGTCGATGAACTGATCCCGTTCGTGCCAGGTGGAGTCCTGGACCGACGGAAGCAAGGCCGACAGGCTGACTGCCGCTTGGCCGGGAGTGGCACCTTCGGACAACAGTTGCACGAATTCCGTATGGCTTTCGATCAGGTCAGCGAACTCTTCCGGCAGACTCCATCGTCGCGCCAGAATGCTCGCCGCTTCCGCGTGCGTCCATCCAAAGCGTTCCTGCTCCAGATCAGAGAGACGGGTCTGACCGCCGCGCCGATTCTGAAACAGCTTGTCGTATTCCTCGGGCAATTCTTTGGCCAGCAGAGGAACGGCCATGTCCTGCAGCAGTGCGGCGGCAAACAGGTCTTCGCTGTCCGCCTGGCCCAGCAGACGCCCCAAAACTCTGGCGAACAGTCCTCGTCGCAAGGAGTCCTGCCACAGGCTCTTCAGGTCGAACGGACCACACTTGGGATTTGGCATCAGGCTGAACACGGCGCTCCACAGAGCGAAGTTCTTGATCGTGCGAATCCCCACCAGCGTGATTGCCAGCTTGATACTGGAGATCTCTCGGGCGAAGCCGAAATAGGAGGAGTTCACGAACTTCAACACCTGCCCGGTCAGGCCCGGATCCGATTCGATGGGAACTGCAAACTCGGCAGGCCCGTTTTCCGGATCCTGCGAGAGCTGAAGTAAACGAATGGCGCTCTGTGGTAACGCTGGCAATTGTGCACCCGCTAACAGAGACTCGATACGGAGTGAAGCCTTGCGATTCGTCATGTCGTGTCCACCCTTGTTCAAGCACCGCGACTCATCTGTGAGGGATTCCGCGGAAACAAGTTCTGTATGATGCTGACCCCTCGCCAAAATCCGAGTCGCACCGTCCGGTCAACGGAGCATGTGCGAAACATCCGTCGGCAATCGTGTTCCCGGAGTGGATCGTGACGTGTATCCAGGATTCTGTTCCGGGTTGCAGGTGCGGATTTTCCCGCCGCTCGCTGCGCGGCACGTGCGCTCGTCTGTGCACTCCTGTACCTACGTAGAAATCTAGATCACGCAATGTGTTGCCGCAAACGGTTGCCGGCTGCAAACAGGTAAATCGCCAACCTTGTGGGCCGCCAGTCGTCGCATCTGTCACCGGCACGGACTGAATCCCTTTTGCAGCAGGTGGTGTTTCGGCAACACCTTTCCAGCTGGTGTGGCGATGGATCATCGTGGCCTGCCACGAGAGAACCTGTGCCGATCGGTGAAACTCGTGTACTCAAAGCGGTTTAGGCTCATTGTGCCAGGGAAACGCTGGCCCCGGCGCGCCGGTTGCATTCAGAGAACGATCAACACGGTGGTCACACAGCCCCGTAGACAAGGGCCCACTGGCGACCTACCGAGGGCGGTGCTTCACGGTGTGGCAGATTTCAACACGAGGTGCACCTTTGCGCGGTATAATCGGTACACTCGTTCTGTTGTTGGTCGGGGGCTACCTGGGATCCACCCTCGAACTTCCTCGCGCGTGGTCGGACGCGTCACAGACAAGCGTGTCAGTGAGCGACGGTTGGAGGCGCACCGCGTCAGGCTGGCAGTGGCACCACCAATGGATGCGCCCCGCCCGAGCACTTCAAACTCAGCCAGCTGCGTGGCACGTTCATCCAGCGGCGATCGCGTCGTTGCAGCTGTTGATTTCGCTCTTCGCACTGCTGTCGGCCGATCGCTCGCTTGACGCCGCTAGGCGGCCGCGCGCGAGTTGACCACCTCGTCGCGTTTGACAACACCCAGTGGCCTGATCGGTATCAACGACTTCGCGCCCGACTCCCGAGCGGCTTGCCAGTCTGGAGGGTGAGTGCCGCCACCACGCTGGGTGACCAATTCCCAACAGGCGGCAGCACGGCCGAAGGCCTGCAGCAGAACTTGGGGGCGATGACAGTTCGACACCAATTCGCGTGCCACGGTCCAGGGGTGCATCAGCAGCGAGGCAACCCAGCCGCTCTGAGCGGCGCGGCACCAGAACAGACGCTCCGCCTGAAGGCCACATCGAAAGGATAGCGTCCGGCTCTGGCCGGTATGCTCGGTGGTGATGATCGCAGTTGCTTCATGGATGGATCGATAGCCGGCAGATTGCAAAGTCAAACCTAAGTCGACATCCGTCCACTCGACCCCCACATCACTCCGGAATCCACCAACCTCCAAGAGTGCCTGCCGGCGATAGAAACCGGCCGACAAGGTGGGACCCAGAACGCACTCCCCACGCGCTGGCCGCCGCGAAACGCGGGAGCGGCGAACCTGACGAGCTCCTCCCCGCGTGTAACGGACACCGCGTGCGAGAACCCGCTCCGACGACCGCTTGTCGGTCAACAGCGGAGCTACAGAGCCGATCTCGGGGTCCCGAAAGTGCCTTACCGCGGCGTCCGTCCAGCCCTCCACAACCTCCACCTCGCAGGAGAGCAGATGGATTATGGTCCCCCTAGCCGACTCAATGCCGGCGTTGATCAGGTCGACCAGCGAGCCGTCCGCCGACACCTGCAGAAAACGGACCTCGTCCTTGAGTTGGTATGGATCGTCATAGGATCGTGGCTGTACCACGAGCACTTCGCAATCGTCCGGCCGATTCTGCAGGACTGATGCAAGTGTGGCTTCAAAACAATCGGCATCCTGGATGCACGGAATCACGATCGAAAGGCGAGGCACTGGAGTCTTCCCTGGACCGGCATGTTGAAGTCGTTCGATGAGTCACCCGCATTGCCGCCGCGGTGCTCGGTCCACTGACAAAACAGAGCTCCGGTCGCTGCCGCCTCGACCAGGGCACTTCCCAACAGTGAACGTTTCATCGAGCTACCGTAGATGATACCGACGAGACTAACTCGCTCGTTTCGTTTCTTCGGCCTGCGCGAGTCGACAAGTTTATCTGAACCGCCACAAATCCTCCGACCGGTGGTCGTTGACTGCCGCGACCCATTTCGCCAGTCTGCCTGTTTTGCCGCGCCTGCCATAACCGGGCTGGCGGTAAGTGCTCAGCAGCGCCCCGGTGGTCAAAGCAGAACGACTCGATCGCGACTCACGTCGCTTCCGCCTCTCCCCAGACCTTAGCAAGCTCGACCAGATGTTCCACGGCTTTCACCATTTCGTCCAGGCAAGCCCATTCGAGAGGCGAGTGCGGAGTATGTTGTCCCGACGACAGATTAGGGGTCGGCAGCCCCTTGGCGGTGAGTAGGCAACCATCGGTGCCACCCCGGATGATTGTCACGCGCACGGCGCGACCGAGTCGGGCGTGAGCTTGGGAGGCGAAATCAACGGCACGCGGTTCCCGCTGCAGGCCGTCGGCCATGTTGCGGTATTGGGGACTCACTTGGATCTCGAACCTGGCTCCCTCGATTTCCTCTTCGACGGTCGAGGCGATACGGCGCAACCGAAGCGCGTGACGGGCCAGAGCCGGCGTGTCAAAGTCGCGAAGCAGCACTTTGATGACGACTTCCGCCACTCCACCTTGAATCACATAGGGGTGCATGAATCCCTCACGTCCTTCACTCGATTCGGGAGCCAGAGTCTCAGAAGGAAGGCGGTCGAGGAAGGCACCTGCTGCGCAAAGCGCATTGACCATGCGTCCTTTGGCGATGGATGGATGAATGTTGACGCCATGCACCGTCACCCGGGCTAAATCGGCGGAGAACGTCTCGACATCCACCATGTCCGCCCCGGCGCCATCCAACGTGTAACAGACATCCGCGGCCAATTCATCGACATTTACATGGTCAACGCCATGGCCAATCTCTTCGTCACAGGTGAACAGGATGCGGAGCGAGCCATGAGGGATCTCAGGATGCTCAAGCAAGTAGGCGGCCGTTTCCATGATGATGGCGACACCCGCCTTGTCATCAGCTCCCAGGAGGGTAGTTCCGTCGCTGGTAATGAGCGTACAGCCGGCAAGTTGCTTGAGTTCTGGATTGTCCGCGACGCGAATGGTCTGGCTGGTGTCTCCGGGCAGTGTGATATCTCCGCCGCCATATTTGCGGATCACCTGCGGTTTCACATTGGCACCGCTTGTTTCCGGAGAGGTGTCCAGATGCGCATTGAGAGCGACGATTGGCACGGGCCTCTCGACAGTGGGGGGGATCGTGGCGATCACCAGTCCATGTTCATTTTGACGAACGTCCGCCAGCCCCATGGCGGAAAGCTGCTCGGTGAGCAGCTTTCCCAGTTCCAGTTGACCTGGCGAGCTGGGATAGGTCTGGGAGGATTCGACTGCCGTAGTATCGATGGACACGTATCGCAAGAACCGTTCGAGCAGTCTTTGGCTATTCATGGGCTGCTGATCCACGAAGGGTGAAGGACGAAGGGTAGAGGACGAACGACGAAAACTCTCGGATCATCTTGTTACCAACAGGCTGTGTCGCATCGGAGCGAGTGGTGGGTAGTCCGAACCACCACGGGGTATCGCCGCCTGACCGATCGCACGGCAAGCTCCCTTTTGGTACGCTGGTGCCATCTGCAGTGTCCGCAGCCAGTGGCACCCGTGGTTTAGACGCATCATCGTTTAGACGCATCATCGCGCAGTCTAGGGTCCAGGAAAAGGGGGTTGCCGAAGTGACTTCTTCCATCCGATATTTTGTTTTTGATATCGAGAGTGTGGCGGATGGCAATCTGGTTACCAAGTTGCGCTACCCAGGCCAGCAATTGCCACCGCTCGAAGCGGTACAGCGGTACCGTCGCGAACTACTCGAACAATACAACTCGGATTTCATCCCCTACACGTACCAATTGCCGATTTCGGTGGTGATTGGCAAAGTAAGCGACGATTTTCGTTTGCTCGATCTGGTAGCCCTGGATGAGCCGAATTTTCGCCCACACGTGATTGCCGAGAATTTCTGGCGGGGCTGGGAGGCCTACCGTCGGCCGACACTCGTCACCTTCAACGGTCGCACTTTCGATCTGCCGCTCTTGGAACTGGCGGCATTTCGCTACGGCCTGAGCGTTCCCGGCTGGTTTGACACGCAGGCCAAGGCGTACGACCAGCGCCGCAACCGGTACAACCTCGATTCGCATCTCGACTTGCACGATATCCTGACCAACTTCGGGGCCACGCGATTCAACGGTGGCTTGAATCTGGCGGCCAACCTGCTCGGCAAGCCCGGAAAGATGGACGTGCAGGGGCACATGGTCCAGGACCTGTATGACGAAGGAAAGTTGGGGCAAATCACCGACTACTGTCGATGCGATGTGCTGGACACCTACTTTGTCTTCCTCCGTACCTGCGTCTTGCTGGGACAACTCACGCTGTCGCGCGAGCAGGAACTGATCGCTCAGACCCGACAGTGGCTGGTCGATCACCAGGAGCAGACGCCGATCTACGGCGACTACCTCCAGAACTGGGGTAACTGGTCGAATCCGTGGCAGACAGGTGCGGCGGATGGACAGGATCAGATCCACCCACAGGCGGATGACGTCGCCGGTTAGTGCGGCGCTGCCCCGGGCGTGCTTGTCGGACCGGTCGGATAGCATATGATAAAGGCGCGCTCGTGCCTCGAAACTCGCGAATCGCAGGGTGATGTGGGAGTCGGTTCATGGCTGAGTACAAGCGGTTCGAAGTCGATATGGATGGTGATGTTACCATCGTGCGCCTGAATGATCCCAGGTTGCACGAAATGATCTTGATCACGGAACTGCATGACGAGCTGATGGAGTGCCTTGAACAGCAACAACCGCGCAAGCTGCTGGTCGATTTTGCTCTGGTCACGCAGTGTTCTTCGGCTGTCATCAACAGCATGTTGCTGGCCCGCAAGCGGTTGATAAAGAACAACGCCCAGGTACGACTCTGCAGTATGCACAAACAAGTGCGGGAAGCGTTTCGCATACTGAGACTCGATGGAACCCTGTTTAAGATTTACGAGTCGCTGCCGGATGCTTTGCGTGCGTTCGGCCAAGCGTAGTGGGCCACTTCCGCTGACGCCCTTGATCGCCTTGGCAAACGGGAGTCGAACTACCGGCGTCCTTCCAGCAGTTCGAAGGCTTCGAGCACCTTGGCGCGATGCCGGCTGCCGAAAACCAGAACCAGCAATTGGGTCATAATCTGGCGTTCGTCGGCGGTCAGGAACGCTTCACCACCTCCCACCTCGGCGATCTCGACGAATTCCCGCAGCTGGCGTGGGGCTCGGCAAGTAACGGTACTGACGATCCCTTTCTGCTGCCCATGGAAATCCGACGCCAATCGCAGGCAGGTGGGTAGATATTGCTGATGTGGCGGAGCATCGCCAAACACGAGCAGCACTTTGCGGCGCGCGGCCGAAACGAGTTCTGCTCAATCGACCATCGCAAGCCCTCATGCACTGCCTCCGGCGCATCACCTCCACCTTCGGCCCGTATCCCGGACAGAAACTGCTCGATCTGCTGTAGATCATGGCTCAGCGGCAATCCGCGTACGATGTACGCATCGCCCTGGTCACGATAGGTGCAGATGCTGATGCGGGCCTTGGGGACCAGCGTCAGGAGGGTGGACCCGATCCGCTTGATCTGTCCTTTCACCTGTTCAATTTCACCGCCCATGCTGCCGGTGCTGTCAAAGGTCAGCACGATGTCCAGCCCGTCACGCCGCAGCGTCTGCAGCAGCCCGTCCCAGCCGCCTCCGGCCATCGAGCCGCTGCCGACGGTTGTGGCACCCAGATCGAAGGCTGTTGCTTCACTGCCGCCCGTCGAGGGGGACGCGACGATCAGGTCCGCGCTGTCGACCGTATCGGTGCTCGCATCGACAGGAGGCTCTATCGCCAGCGACTCGGCAAAATCGCTGCTGGTTTCGGTCACCACTTCCGCGGCTTCGAGCTGTTCTTCTTGCGAATCGCCCAGTTTCTCCGAGGGTAGCTGGCCGATCAACACGTCTTCCCCCGATCCCGCACCACCGTAGGAGCCGTAGGTAATCAACGCCAGGACCAGGATCAGAAGCATGTGAAAAATCAGTGACAGCAGGCCCGATACGGAATTTTGCAGCCAGTGGGAAGATTCGAGCTTCTCGGTCGGGTGCTCGACGTCATCGGTGGCCTTGGGCAAGCGAATCTCACCGCGGCAATGCGGACAACGACCCTTGCCCCCCAACTGTGAGGCGGTGATGGAAAAGACCTGCCCGCAGTGAATACACGACATACGCATGAAAGAGATCTCCAGACGCATTCTTTCGCGGTGATGGTGCAGTTGTCAAGCAACTGTCTCCGTCGCCGCGGCACGCGCGACCCCGGGGGTCGCGCGATGTCGTGTGTCGTTATCGGCCGGGGTGAACGCCGGGTGGGCGCCACGTCAGGTGGTCTCTCTTCGCGCGCCGCCGCCGCGACGTGCGGAAGTGCACGGACCTGTGATTCAACGAAGTCCAGCGGCCCCCTGCGCGGCGACCACCGCCGGCTGGTCGCCCCATTCGAGGACGCTGAATTCGGCCCACACGGGGAGGTGATCGGAAACCTGCAGCGCCTGTTCGAGTGTCAGGTTGTACTCGCGCATGAAATCGAACACGCCGCTATGCCCGGCATACTCGCTGGTGGCGGGCAGCTGAAACACGAGATTGTCGTACTGCTGGGTCTGACGCGTGTTGGTGGGACGATTCGCGATGGCGGCCAGGATGCCCGTAATCGCTCCCAATTTTCCCAAATGCTTGTCGTCCAGATTGAAGTCGCCCAACATAATCAGGTCGTCTTCGTCACGACCATCGTCGCGCACTTTGTAGAAGACATCGTCTAACGCCTCGATCTCGTACTGGCTTTCGTCCCGGTCGGTATGGACGTTGACCAGCGTGAAAGTAAAAGCTCGGTCGGTGTCAGGTCCGCGGGTGCGAAACCAGCCGACGAAGGGAGGGCGATGCAACAGGTCGTCAGGGTCATCAACCGTGTACGAAGCAACTCGATCGGCCTCGACGGTCACTTGATCAAACACAAAGACATATTGTACCTTGTTCGATGTGCGACCGACTTGGGGACCGACCAGTAAAGAGTAATGACGTCCGGTTTCATTGACGCGGTCGAGTAATTCTCGCAGCACGTCAGGTCGATCGGAGCGAACGTCCTGGATGGCGACGATGTCAAACTCACGAATGATGCGTCCTAGAACCTCCATGACCGCGTCATTCTCGACTTTGGCTGGTCCAAACGCCTCGATGTTGAACGACGCGATGCGAATCGTTCCTTCGTCGTTTGTCGAGGCGGGCACGCCACCGTCAACGACACCTCCAGCATCGCGCCGAACCAGCCCCAGTTGTTTTAGGCCGCGAATCTCGTAGCGCTGCAACAAAATCCAGACACCGACACCCGCGGCGACTACGAACAGCAGTAGCGATGATCTTCCCACACTCTCCTCCGTCTACCGCTCTTGCCGAATCAACATCGATCGAGGCGGGCCATGTTGACACATTCCCACCTCCTTCATCGGCCATCGGGGACGTCCCACATGAATGGAGACACGGAAGACTCAACAACCAAGGAAGTCGCAACATGGGCAAACATCCCAGTACGGCTTCTCGCAGGGTCCCCCTTCTCGCGGGGCCAGGCGTCTTGCCAGGTGGCTGGCAGGAAATAACTTGCCCCGTTCGTAGCGGCATCCTCCTGCCCCGCGGCGGCCGCACGCCACCCACACGCGAATCAAGCTTTCGGCCAGTTGCCTGACTGCACGATGCGCAACGCGCCTGACCTCAATCAGTCGATTTGCCCTGACGGGGCCAGAATCTCTATACTGAAAGGCCAGAATCCAGATGGGGCGGTCGGCCGCCATCGGTTCAGCGCGGTCATGATGCGTGAACCCCAAAACAGGAACTCCCAGTCGCGAAGTCGGGATTGGCGTGCGTGCAAGTCGCGATGGCGCGCAATTGAGTGGACAGCCATGTCTTGTTGGAGAACATCACGTGCGGTTTTCGTTTGTGCGCAGCGCTGCTACTCGCCCTGATCGAAGTGCAGGGCGAGCCAGTTCGGGCCGACATTTTCAAGCTGGTTCGAGGTGGGCAGCTGCAAGGCATCTGGCTTAACAGCCAGCAGCAGCCGGTCGAACAGTATGAAATCCAAACCATGAGCGGGGGGCGGATCGTACTGGCTCGAGATGCTGTCGAGGAAGCGATTCGGGAGCCGGCAATCGAGCGGCAGTACCAGCGAGTGGTTTCCCGCAACGCCCGGGACATAGCCGGTCAATGGGCCATCGCTCAATGGTGCCGAGAGCACGGCTTGCGAGCACGACGGCGCTATCATTTGGAACGGATTTTGCGAATGGACCCTGATCATGTCGGGGCGCGGCTCGGACTTGGCTACTCGCAGGTCCGCGGCCGCTGGATGACGCAGCGTGAGTTCATGCGCGAGCAAGGTTACGTGCATTATCGAGGCCGTTGGCAGCTGCCACAACAGGTGGACTTGCTTGAGGCCAGGCGAAAACGGGAGATTGCCGAGCGGCATTGGTACCGGCAATTGGCGCAATGGCGCCGGGAATTGGGTTCGGAGCAATCTGAGTCGGCTGGCGTGGCGATTGCGAGTGTCAAAGATCCGCACGCCGTGCGGGCGCTCGTAGTCCTGTTTCAGCGCGAGAAACTGCGCTGCGTGAAACAGTTATATGTTCGAGCGCTCGCGACTATCGGCACTCAAGAATCGCGGGAAGTGCTGGTGGACATCGTGTTATCTGACTTGGACGAGGAAGTCGTCCATGGTTGCCTGGACCAGCTGGTTGAATCGCCTGGTCCGGCGGTTCGTCAGCAGCTGCTGGAAGCCTTGCGGCACGAGAACAATGTGCTGGTGAATCGTGCCGGCCTGGCATTGAGCCGATTGGGAGAAGACGCTTCCATTGATGCGTTGATCGACGCGCTTGTCACGCACCACGTCCTGATGATTCGGGCGGGTGAGAGGCGTGATGGTGATTTTTTGCCCATCCACGTGGACCTCCAGAATCAGGATGTGCTCTCCGCGCTGGTGCAACTGACGGGAAACGCTGGATTTGGTTTCGACAAGAAAGCCTGGAAACAGTGGCGGTACCTGCAAATCAAACAAGTCCACGCTCAACAGGCACCGACAGACTCGTTGCGGCGCGGAAAAGGGTAGAGTTTAAGCTTTCGGACGCCACGACGGATGTCTGTTCACGCCGCCGGTTGCACGGCCATCCGCTTCGCTCAGCTGGCGATCATTTGCGTGGCCACCAGCCCTCGTCCACCACGCTCAGCGCGACGCGATCCTCAAGGTTGGGACGGAAGATTGTCAGCAGCAGCAGGGGGAGATACCAAGCCATGTACAAGCCCCCGCCATACCCATGCCAGAACTGTGTGGCCACGATCACGGCTGCCGAGCAACTGACCAACGTCCCCAGATTCTTTTGGGCCGGCCAGATCGCCAGCGATCCGCACAGGGCGACAAAGGCCGCCAGTACCGGGTAACGATAAACGGGTTGCCAACCCAAACCCCAGATTCCGCTCAGACCCTCCATTTGAGGTGGCATCAGACCAAACATCTTCTTGATGCCTTGCCAGAAAGCGGCCATGTCTGGCGAGATGAAAGCCAGCGTCAAGGTCATTATGGCCAGGATGGAAACCAGACCGATGGTGAATCGCAGCAAACCCCGCCGCCAATAGAAGCTGTACCATAAGGGGAGCAAAAACAGGGGATAGTAGATCACACCGATCGCCAAGCCCATGAAGATTCCGGAGAGCAGCGGACGGCGGTAACAGAGGACCGCCCAAACGAGCATGGCCGCCGGCAGTACGTGGTCGACGCGTCCGGTCATCTGCGACGTATAGGGCAGCATCAAATACAACGTCGCGGTGCCGACCCCCATCTTGACACTGTTGAAATGCCAATAACCGATGGCAATGATCCCGATCACCACGGCCAGGTGCGACAGAATTGCCACCAGCTTGGCAATCGTCGTGTAGGCGCGGACCTTGTGGACAAACGCTTGATCGCCTTCGCTCAGGTCCGCCCAGGAAACCGTCAGCTTGGTCCCGTCCAGTTTCTGCAATTGCACAACCTCATCCGACGAATAATCCAGAAACTCGGCGTCGACGTCGATATACGGTTGATCCTGATCAGGGCGGTATTTCCAGGAACGGACCCGCATCGACGGATCGTCGACGCGTTCACGTGCCAGATTAGCTCCCATCTTGACCGTCGGGAGACTGGGCAAGGCAAAGACAAGTGCGTAGCCAGGCCCGTGCCGATCCAGGTCGTCGCTGGCCTGGCGACTCATCATCCGCTCGGCACTGGTCGGCCCCGCCAGGTCATCGGCCGTCGGACGACTGGCCAGCACGTTAGCCATCAGGAAGACAAACAAGGAGCAGCAGCTGAATGTCAAGCCGCCTGTGGTCAAATTGGGCTCGAGTAACGGCCGCCGTACCATGGTTGGATCCACGAGCAAGCGGACCACCAACAGCAAACCGGCGGTCAAGAGCCACAGGAATCCGATCCGTTCCACTGTTTGACCGTTGACCAAATCACGTTGCGCCGGTGTCAGCTCGGAAGTATCGGCTGGCACTTTTGCCGTCTGCTTGCCCGAGCGGACCTTTTTCCTGCTGCGTTCGTCGGCGCGCTTTGGATCGATGGGCGCGTCGCCGGAAAGTTCTCGTGAATCGTCCGCGACCGCAGTGCGCTCGTCGTTGACGGAGACTGGTGCGTCGGCTTGCTTCTCAGCCGCTTCCTTTTCGACCGCTTCCCGCTCCATCGATTGCTGTTGGCGGGCCGCCGCAACAGCAGCCATGGCTTGGCGCTGGGCATCCTGCCCTTCGGAAACAAGGAGAATGCCGGGTGCCAGGAGGACGAGTAACAGCAGGTCCAGATTGCGCACGCTCCAAAAGCGGCCGAACTTGAAGAACAGGCCGATGATGAGCAGCGACGCGAGATAGACCCAGGTGGTCGGATCTATCTTTTCGTAATGGAACAGGATTTCGTTCATGACCCCGCGATTTCCGCGGTCCTCGGAGTGAATTGCCCGGACCGGCAGAACCTTAACAGAATAGGTGTATGGCGCAGATTTGCAAGAACCCCTGCGAACTTGCCGAGCGTCCGTGAATCGTTCTATCTGCAAGCGTGTCAGCGGTTTATGTCACACAGACTGGCACCTGTCGCCACGCGTCTCAGAGCGATCGCTGCCGATCTAACCGCTGCAATCGTCAAACTGAAGGTCCGTTCCCGCTCGTTTCGGGGTGGCCAGGCCCCATGGCCGGCTGATTCGAGCCGCAAGGAATGGACGTCGCTCGCCCACGCGCATGATGTGGTCTGACGAGTCATCTTGCGTCGAGAGCTTGACTTGCGTGACGCGGCGTGCGCATCACCGACACGTCGAGCCGGTTTCGTCGGGCAAGTGTTCACGATTCAGTCGGCTGCGGGCTTCGTCCGACCAAGGGCTGCTGGGAGCCAACAAGAGGAACTCGCGCCAGTGTTGTTCGGCCTCACCAGTTCGCTCCAGATCATCCAGCGTTCGCGCCAGATGGTAGTGCACATCGGCGTAGTCACGGTGATAGAGAAGTGCGCCCTGAAAAGCAGCCACGGCCAATTCCAGTTGGCCGGTTTCGGCCAGCACGCAACCAAGATTGGCGCGCGCTTCCACATAGTCCGCATCCAATTCGATAGCCATGTAATATCGCTCGCGAGCAGCGTGGATGTCGCCGATTCGGTAGAGCAATTCCGCCAACTGAAAACAGGTTTCTGCATGGGGACCGCCGGCCGCCAACGCGGCCCGATAGAACTCGGCCGCCGTCTCCAGCTTTCCGTCGTCCTCGAAACGGGCGGCCGACTCCCTTAACAAGACGGGATCGGTTGACGGAAGGTTGTCACCGGGCAAGGGGAGCGTCTGCTGGCCGGGAGGTTTCGCGCGGGAGTCCTCGTGCTGCCGGTCCAGGGCATCGAAATCAATGCGGAGCTGTCCACCTGGTTCGATTAATCCTTCGCCTTGTCGCAGCAGCAACTGCTGGCCCTGCACGATGACTGACAGCTGAGCCAGGGGGCGCTCCACGTCGGGAACATAGCGTGACAACTCTTCCAGCTTGCGCTCGATGGCATCGGGCGATGCGCCCGCGGCCAATAACTCAGCTAACTGCCGGGCAGTGGCGATCTCTTGAAAATCGAAATAAGGTAGACGCCGTACTTCCCGGATCGGTACGATGAGCTTGCGGCGGTGCCAACGGCGGATGATCGATACCGGTACGTGAAGCAACTCGGCCAGCATGGCGGGAGTATACAAACGCAGATTGGTTTCGCTCTCGAACATTCCCAAACGCCGCCAGAGTTCGGTTTCCGAGATGATCTCCAGCTTCTCTTCCCCGGCCAGTTTGCGGATCGATTCGTCCAGCAGACTTTCTTCGTCCAGGGGCAATTCGTCGGCGCCGATCACGATCAGGTCGACCTCCGCGCTGACTCGATCCACGGCAATGCCTCCCTGGTCGCGGACCAGATTCTTGGCGTCGCGTCTGGTCATGCCACCCAACTTGCCGACAAACACGACTCGTTGGTCTTTGAGAACGATCGCCGGGCGCAATTCGGACATGGAACCGGGCACCCTTCCTGAGAGAATACCGGAGATTTCCCTGGGACAAGCCCCAACGAGCCGGGGTGATGCACGCTGCGTGCACGCTCCCCGCGAGGGCTCTGTTCGAGCCAGTGTGGCCCAGATGCGTTGGACTGTCAATTGAGGGCCCCACGGCGCTGCCCGGCGGGAACCGCGAGCCTCGTCCCATTCACCATTTTCGCGTAGCGCGTGGCCACCGCCGTTTCTGCATCGCCACGTCACATCGGGTTCTACCGTCGCGGCATCATGGCCCCTGGCGAAAAAAAAACGCGCATCGAAAACGATGCGCGTTCGATTTCACAAGACAGGCCACGTACCTTCGAACATGGCCCGTCGACCGGTCAGGTTGTTGATCCGTTTGGATTGGGGCCTTCGGCCGGCGTCGGTTCGCCTGTCTGCGGTTTGTTCATTTCTGTCCCCTGCAGTTTCGGCTGACCTGTCGCATCGCTGTCTCGCGGCTCGCCATTTTGCTGCGGTGCTGCAGGCATCGCTTCGGTCGCCGGCGGCTCCACAATTCGCGACTCAACACTTCCCGATGGTGGAGTCATGGTTGGCGGATAGGAAAGGATGCTCGGCTCATACATCACGTCCGGTGCTCCCACCGGAATACGCATCACCACGGTTCGTGGAACATATCGGGTTGTGGTGTAGGCAACCCACTTCGCGACTGTCCGAGGCACCATCACCTTGCTGCTCTCGGTGACCATGCGACAAACCTGGACGGGCACCTCCTCCACGCGATCCTCGTACTCGATACGCTGCGTCGTTACTGGGACCTTCCGGACGACTTCCTGTTGCTGCCAACGGCAGGTTTGCACGGGAACTTCGTAAGTCACGTCTTCCGACACCGGACGTTGTACGGTATACGGTATCTTCCGCACGTGAACTTCCTGCGTCGTGCGGCAAACCTGGACCGGCACCTTGCGAACCTCGACTTGATCGACGTAACGAGTGACCTGGATGGGGATCTTCTGCGTCACGACCTGTGGCACATACGTTGTCTCAGGGACTTGTTGCGCGACAATGTTGGGAACGTACTGCCGCTGCACGCTGTAGGTGCCGCAACTCGTCTGATCGACCCAGTGCAGGCCGCGACGTTGATGTACCGTCATGCCCGTGGCCGGATCGCAGTACGTGGAGGGAGGCAGCCATTTGAGTCGCGTGGTCGTTTCGCCTGGCTTGTAAACCCATTGCTGTACGCATGCCCCCTGGTCGACGTACTGCGTGCGCATCGTCGTAACCGGACGGTAGGTCATGTAATTCTGGTCCTGCATGACCGTTTCGCATACCGGACGACGAACCACCTGCCGCTGCTCGCGATATTGAGTTTCCCAGACCGGCTTGTTGACGACCACTTGTTCCTCGCGTTCGGCAGTTTCTGTGACGTACCGAACCCGAGTGTATGTGCGCTGCTCGTAGTTGGTTTCCCAGACTGGCTTGAGCACGGTGTAACGCTCTTCCCGCTCGGATGTCTCTACCACCGGTTTCGCCACTCTGTAGCGCCGCTGGCGCATTTCTGTTTCCCAGATCGGTTTCTCGCAACTAACAGTCTGCTCCTCCATGACGGTCTCGTATTGCAAGCGATAGGCCGTGACCTGCTGAGGCTCGCAAACCGTCTTCTGAACGATTCGGTAGTCCTGGCACACTTGCGCTCGCGCAAGGCTGCCGGCACGGCGACCAAGGCGGTCGCGATTAAGAAGGGAACGAGAGTTTTCATCGACAATCTCACCTCACCGCACACGACAAAGTCTGAAATCTCACCTCGCACAAACTCCCGCAGTCAACCGTCACGCAGAGTGGATGTCAGCGTGTGCACCGCAAATGACATGCCCGCACTGCGCACGATCTACTTCGAGTGTGCAGAACAAAGAGCAAATCCGCAAATCCTAAAATGTTCCAAAATGGGAGCCCGTTGTTCAAAGCATCTACTACACAATAGCTTACGCCCCGAAAAAATCCTGAAGTTTCTTGGCCGGCGTGCCGGAGCCCCATTTTCACTCAATCGCGCAAATTGCGTTGGCTGCATGATTTGCGGTGGCGAGTTTTCCCAGTCGCTACAAACTGCCTGATTGTGAGGGTCCCGCCGACGGGACCGCTGTCCGGGATTATTCTGTCCGGGATTATTCACGTTGGGTGCGACGCGCTTGCGCAAGGTGCCGATTCTTGACCAGCCGATCAGCTCCGCAATAACTGTCTGTTTCGGTCCGGGTGACGAAACCAGCAAGTGAAGACGGACTCGCAGCATGGACTGGGCCGACTCACCTCACGCGGCGGGGGAATCATTCCCTCTGGTGCGATTTCTGAAGTCTCAGCAGCGCCGCTCTCGCGTTGATGGCAATGCCTTGGGGAAGATCGCTGGCGGTCGAGAGCCGTGCGAGAGTCCGGACGACGTCAGCACGGGCCGCGGATGGGGCCACCACCGCCAGTTGCTCCGCAGCTCGGACCGCGTTGCTCAATATGAGTGCTTGTTTCCGCTTTCTCGCCGAGTCGGTTTTTTCGTTCTGATAACCAGCGCGGTTTCGCGGGTCGAGCATTTCCAGCAGTACGGGCAGCGCCTTCGGTTGAGCATGCCGGGCCAATCCGAGCGCCGCGTTG
This sequence comes from uncultured Planctomycetota bacterium, assembly GCA_963700575.1. Taxonomy (GTDB): domain Bacteria; phylum Planctomycetota; class Planctomycetia; order Pirellulales; family Pirellulaceae; genus JAJRVM01. The sequence continues at coordinate 1,089,973 of CAVOYC010000032.1, forward strand.
TAACGCACGTCGGGGCGTGTATCGCCGAGTAACTCCGTCAAACGCTCCATCGCCGCGGCACCGCCAACAACTCCCAGCGCAAACGTGGCCGTCGAGGCCAGATCGGGCGTTGCGGCACGTGGATCGGAAGTGTGGGCATCCGCACTGTCAGCAGCGAGGCTGGAGGCCAACAGCACTTCCAAAGCCCTCCGGTTGGCGAGAATCCTCGACGAACCGATGTTGCCGGAAAGCACCGCGATCGCTTCCAACGCAGCGGCCCGCACCGAGGCCTCGCGCGGGTGGTTGCTTGATTCGGCCGCGTCGAGCAATATGGGCAGCCCTTCCTCCAACCGGAATTCACCCAAACGCGCGGCATAGAAAGACACGGAAATGAAGCTGCTGTTGATCCTCCGCGTGGGTCGCGTCCTCTGCCGCCCGCCGGTTCTGCTCGGACAGGATCGCAGCCAAGGCGCGACACAGATCGGCATCATCCTTCAGGGCGTCCTGAGCCGGGTCCCGCAGCAGTTGGGACAGTGCGTACGCTCGCTGCCAACTTCGTCGCCCCGGTTCCTGCATGCCCCGCACGAGATTTCGAGGGTCCTGATCTTCGTGCAATAACCAGTAGACGAACAGCCAGCCGGTGACCAACAGCACCACAAGAAGCACCGGTGCCAGGTACAGCTGCAAGCGGAACCCGCCGGTCCCAGGCAGGTCAGGTATCGCCGCGCCGGTCTCGGGCAGGCTGGCGGAAGATGGTTCACCCCGGTCGTTCATCCCAGGCGGTTCCTGTTGGGCAAGTGGTGGAGCATGCCGCCGGAGCTCGATTCCCTGCTCCCGTAACGGCTCCGCTAGACAAGCGTCAAACTAAAGTGTAGAAGCGTGGACAAACGCAGGGTAGGGCTCGTTTTCGGGTTATGTGCCACTGGTGCTGCCGCTGCTTGGACGACCACTGGCCGTCCCGGTCTTGAAGGCACGGGCAAAGCCTGTGGCATCGAGCAACTGATGCATTGTCACGTGGACGGAGTAAGGTTGAACCGAGACACGTGTACGACACCGACAAGAACAGCCCAACTTCCTGATTTTGAGACTTGACACGGCACTTGGGCGGCGTGTCGAGCTGGCTATTCCTCTGCACACCAGCCTCCGAGCCGGGCACTCGGTCGAGAGCCAACGTACCAGCGGTGAGTTGAATCAACATCATGAAGCTTATCGATCTGACACTACCGACTCCCCAGGAAAACCTGGCGTTGGACGAGGCGTTGTTGGACGAGGCGGAAGAGGGGAGGGGAGCAGGCGAGGTGTTGCGGTTGTGGGAGTCACCAGAACCATGCGTGGTGATCGGCAGATCATCGCGCGTGGCGAGCGAAGTGAATTTGTCGGCGTGCCGTCGGATGAACATTCCCGTGCTGCGTCGCTGCAGCGGTGGGGCTGCCGTCGTGGCCGGGCCAGGCTGTCTGATGTATGCCTTGTTACTGAGTTACAGGCAGCGGCCGCAGTTACACGTGCTGAACCAGGCTCACTCCTTTGTGCTGAGCGCGATTGCTAACGCACTCTCCAAGATCGTCCCCGGAGTGGAAAAGCTCGGCACGAGTGATCTGACCCGTTATGATCGCAAGTTTTCGGGCAACAGTCTGCGGTGCAAGCGTGACTATCTCCTGTATCACGGGACCATCCTTTATCAATTTCCATTGCAGCTGATCAGCCAATGTCTGGCAACGGCTCCGCGGCAGCCGCCATACCGACGGCAACGGGCCCACGATTCGTTTGTGACCAACCTTCCGGCTTCAGCCGCCCAGTTGCGGGCCGCCATCTGCCAGGCCTGGCAGGCAACACCTCGAGGAGAAGACTGGCCGCGTGAACGCGTGGGGCGGCTGGTGGCAGAACGTTACTCGCGATCGAGCTGGAATGAACGGCTGTAGACCTTACGGCTGCAACTGGCTACCGCGATTCTTGGAGATAATTCATCCGTATCTGTTGTTGTGGCGCTATGCACCTGATACGAATAGACCTGGGCGACTTGTGAAACGCCAAGGCGAAGCGAGGGAGACGGACGAATACGAATAAGGTACGGCTCGCGAAGACTTCGACGTTCTTTGTTGTATCGGCAACGACACGGCGAAATCAGAGTTCACCGTGGCTGAGCATATCTGACCGTGAGACGCGTCAAACTGACTGTGATTTCACCTGCCAGGAGGTAAAGGAGCGTAGCAATGTCGGCATCGATTGTGAGCCATCTGCTGATTGCCGTCGTCACCCTGTCACTACCGGTGCCGAGCGAAAGAGCCGAGTCGGCCAACAATACTTACGCACGTTGGGAACACGGTCCCTCGAGCGGTCCCGATTTCTTTCCGATCGCCGTGTGGCTGCAAGCCCCTCGCAACGCCCGGCGCTACCGTGAAGCAGGCATCAATCTCTACGTCGGTTTATGGCGCGGACCGACGGAGCAACAGCTGAGCGAAATCAAAGCTGCCGGCATGCTTCTCGTCTGCGATCAGAACCAGGTGGCTCTCTCGTCCGAGAACGCCGATGTGATCATTGGTTGGATGCACGGCGATGAGCCCGACAATGCCCAGGCGCTCCGCGATCGCAGTGGTTATGGTCCACCGATCCTGCCCAGCAAGATCGAGGCGGATTACCAGCGCATCCGCCAGCGCGATCCGACGCGTCCCGTGTTGTTGAACTTGGGGCAAGGAGTGGCTTATGACCAGTACATTGGTCGCGGCGTCCGCCGCAACCATCCTGAAGACTATGCCGAGTACATCAAGGGCTGTGACATCGCCTCGTTCGACATCTACCCTGTGGTCCATGACAAGAAAGAAGTGGCCGGAAAACTGGAGTTTGTCCCGCAGGGTGTCGAACGGCTTCGCCGTTGGGGAAACGACCAGAAAATCGTCTGGAATTGCATTGAGTGCAGTCGTATCAGCAACACGAGCGTCAAGCCCACGGCGCAGCAGATCCGCAGTGAAGTCTGGATGTCGCTGATCCACGGCTCGCGAGGCTTGATCTATTTCGTGCACCAGTTCGAGCCCGGATTTGTGGAAGCCTCACTGCTCGAGGACGCTGAACTGTTGGCCGGCGTAACAGACATCAATCGTCAAATTCGCGAACTGGCACCGGTACTCAACAGTCCCACCGTTCGCGATGCGGTGAAGGCCACAAGTTCCGATCCGAAAGTGCCGATCGCCGTGATGTGCAAGCGATTCGAAGGGGCCACCTACGTGTTCGCGGTTTGTATGCGCAACCAGCCGGCCAGGGCGACCGTCGAACTCTCGGGCGTGCATACCGATGTCGACGTGCGCGTGCTGGGGGAAGATCGCCACGTCACACTGCGCGACGGCCGCTTCGCGGACGACTTTCAGCCCTATGGCGTGCACTTATACCGCATGACGGGAAGTCGGTAAGTCGCCGGGCTGCCACCGAAGATGTAAGACGGAGGGCTACGTCCGTCGTACAGCTTGCGCATATGTCTCAAGCTAGGGCTCTAACGATTGGTGCCCAGTCGCTTTGGCATCGAAAACTGCGGTAGTCTACGGGGGCCGTGACTGCCCACGCATTTCGGGGAACGTAGCTCGATGACGACGATCCAACCGCGACCGCTGCCGGCCGAAACGATCTCCAACCTGGTTCCCCCTTTGAGCGGGTTTCCGTTTTTCGCGCACGCGGACCGCTTTCCATTGCAGAGCGACGTCACGGAGTACTCGGCGGCAAACGCCTGGTGGCTGGCTGACGCCAGCTTTCTGGTCTACGGGACCGCGGATTTTGTTGAGGAGGCGATCTTCGATTCGCCTTTGCCGAGCCAAGGCTTTCAAGTCGACTGGTTGGGAACACGAGATGACAATCGAGGCATGATCCTCCACAACAATGAGGCGTTGGTGGTGGTCTTTCGAGGGACACGTCTGCAATCCCATTCCCTGTACGATGTCCTTGAAATTGTGCTGATCGACGAGGACGATCTTTGGACCGACAGCCAGTTCCTGCCCTCCGTGTGCCGCGCCGGCGGGCATGTGCACCGGGGATTCGCCGAAGCCTACGCGGAGATCAGCGACCGACTGGACGCGGTGGTGCGCACGCGGCGACCGAGCCAGAAATTGTGGTTGACCGGGCACAGCCTGGGAGGAGCCCTGGCGACACTGGCTGCGGCGCACTTCGAGGTCGCCCAGGTCGAGGGGATATACACCTATGGCAGTCCTCGTGTGGGAGACACTGCGTTTGTGAGTGTCCTGCCACCACAGTCGCACTACCGTTTCGTGCACCGTGACGATTGGGTGCCGACGGTCCCGCCCGAGTTGCTGGGCTACGTGCATGGCGGAATCTTGCAGCCCTTGTGCGGCAGTGGCGAGCGTCGCTTTTGGGACGACGTGACGAGTGGTACCGATCTGTTGGTGGCTGCCGTCAAGTCGATGGCCCGCCAAGTGCGCGTTGACATGGGGCAGCTCCCCTTGAAGATCTCCGGCTTGACGGACCACGCAGCGATCTACTACGCGACACTCCTATGGAATCAACTGCTGGAGCGGCAATAGCCGGTGGCCGGGCCATTCACGAAGTGGGAAACCGGAACGTGAACAGAGTGCCGGACTTCTGGCGTAGACCGTCTGCTACAAGCTGTCCGTTACAGGGACGGGGTCAGGTTCTCGAGGCTGTCGAGCTGCGCATTGGGTCACTTCAAACAGATTATCCACGTCGTTGGATGACGGTTGCTCAAGTGCGTGGAAATGCTGTAATTGAGCATGGTCGTCAGGGGATATTCGAGTCAATGCTCGGCGCGAATCTGAACCAGTTCTGGAATACACATGTTCGGGTGGATTGCGGAGAACATAAGAAATACCAGCCGGAAGTTCGAACCAGGTGGTAGCGGGCATTGGTTCCGCATACCGCTTCAACTGGATGAATTTCAGCTTCGTGGGGTCCGCTTTTTGCCCCGAGTAGGTTTCGGCAAAACCGACGATGGCGTTCTCTGCCGCTTCCCCAATATCGAGCGAACCGTAGATTACTTTGCAGGCCGCATAGCGGAAATCGCCGCCGGGATTCCACACATACTGCCGCCCCGTACCCAACGATTCGGATGGCTCGATCGTCTTTCTGCCATTAAACAGCGTGCGTCCATCACAGACGACCTGGCAGAGGTATGTGCCAGGTGGCAAACTGATCGTTCCCACCTGACCGGGTTCGATTCTCGCCGCCTCTTTGTCGTCCAATTGCAGGATCATTGCCTGATCAAAGCCGTTGTCGATGAAGATGCTGGCCGACGGCTCCCCGCACCCGAGCGCGGCACACAGAGGAAGGAACAGTCCGTACCAGGAGAGATTGAGGCCCGCTCGTCGATAAGTCGAAGCCCCGGATATCATGTGGGTCTTGTCCGGTTTGCACATGGAGAAACCTCCGTCTGCGGTGCCAATTGATTACGCAGCGGCTACATGACTCGATTGCCGCCCCAGTCACGTTCCCAAAAATAGGCCATGCGGAACCAGGGCCCACACAATTTGTGGCCCGCTAATGGTCAGCGCTCGGATCCCAGCGACGGAGACGCGGCACAAACGGCATAAACGCTAACTTCGGATGTGCCAGAGTGACATGGATCGGGCAGATGCCCTTGTTCGCTATTCCCAAACTGGCAGCTGGCGAAGCCCTGACAGCGAGTGCCGGCGTTTGGACGCTCGGGTGCGGAACTTTTTGCTTGACCAGCATCACACACCGCCAGTGGGCGATTCTGGCTGCCGAGTGGGAACGCCGCTGTCGCCGGGAGACCTACACCAATCCCCAACGCTTGCGCAGGAACCACTCGACGCCGAGCAGTACGACGAGGCATGCCAATACGATCCAGGCGTCCCACCAGGTGTCGGCCAGCTGCCAGCGGTGCAGCACTTCTTCGACCATTTTGGGTGGGTTTTGTTGGATCTCGTTCAACAATGCGGGGAGCTGTTCCGGCGCAATGACGCGCCCTCCCGATTCGCGCGTGAGATTGGCCAGGCGGGCCATTTGATCGGGATCGGCGGCGGGGTTACTCAGTTCGACATCCTGGTCCATGACCTCGAAATTGGCCGTGGATTTGCCCAACGGTTGGCCGGTTGAGTCGGTGGCTTCCACCGCGATCTGATAGCCTCCTGGCTGCTCCACGCGATCAAGGGTCCCGCTGAATTCAATGCCTTTCGAGGAGAGTCGTATCGGGGTGGGAGAGATGTCGGGGCCTGTCAAAGTCGCCGACAATCTGGCATTGGGGATCTCGTCCCCCATCGACGTCCGCGCCGGCAGTGAATGTCACGCGACTGCCGGCGGCAAAGCGTCGTTGGGGCAGGTCGATCCACACATCGTTGCGGGTCAAGTCATCGCGGCGAGCGAGCCAGAGGATGACTTGTCGCCAAAAGCGACGGTGCTGGGCACTGAGGCCTTGCCGCCACCACTGCCAGGTCGAATCGCCGGCGAAAGCCAGTACGCGTCCGCCACCGTACTCACCCGCCACCAGCAGCGGGTCGTTGTTTTGCGACTCGGCCACTACCTGCACGCCCGGAATCTCCTTGACACCCGCCCAGCGGTTCGCTCCTTTCAACGGAAGCAGTTCCCGCCACACCCGCTCGTTGTCCGTCGTCGAGGCGAGTAAGGTGACCGGATGGGGCATGGTGGGGAGCATTTGCAGCGGGCCGGACAAGTGCCATCGTTGCACATCGGGACGACCGAAATCCTGCCGCGCCAGGCGGTCCATTTCGATCGGTAACACATCGATCAAGGGTGTGTTGCGGTATCCGCCCGGTCCAAAACTATGGTAACCACCGAGGGCAATGAGGCCTTTGCCGCGTTCCACTTCCCCGGCCAACTGTTTCAGATTCACTTCGCCCAACGCCGAACTGTCGCAGTCACCCAGCACGTAAGCGTCATAGTTGCCTTTTTCCAACATGTCACCAAGAAATACGGGCCAGTCTTTGCGCAGGCGACTGGGGAACCACTGGTAGTCGACATCAATATCGGGGGACGAGTCAAGAGCCCAGCGGATGAATTTCTGTTCTTGTCGGGGTTCGCCTTCTAGGTACAGCACACGGAGTCCACCCTCGAGCACCGTCAGAAAAGCGGTCAGCTGATTGTTCTTGGTAACGAGTTCACCAGGTTGTTCGTCCGCTCTCAGGGTGACCTTGTATTGACCCGGTGTTTGGGGCACGTAAGTGATGTTGACATCGATTTGTTGGTTGTCCTGATCCGCCCGTATGTTTGTGGGACCGATGACTTGTTTCACACCGGAGGCGTCCTCGATCTCCAGCAGTACGGGAATATCCTGGTTCACAAAGCCGCGCAGGCGAACCAGCCCGCGGACGATCAACTCGTTCTTGACGAACACGGTGTACTGTTCCGGCAAGTTCTCCACGGCCACGTCACGCGACTGAGTGGCGTCGCCCGCGGGACCATAAGAAACCGTGTAGAGTGGATATCCGCGGTTTCCTAGCTCGCGTGCAGCATCGTAGATTTCCACTCCTTTTGGGTAGGCAGTTTGTGTGCCGTCGCCCATCAGCACGATGCCCGCCAGACGCTTGCCAGCCTGTTGCTCTACTGCTTCGTGCAGGCTTGTGCCAATATCGGTTTCGCGTCCGTCTGGCTCGCCGGGCAATTGCAGCCGGCCATCCTGCCAGGCTTGGGGATGCAACGTGGCGTCATACCCATGGACCTGGATTTCCAGATCCTGCCCCAGTTCTTTTAACTGAGGCAAGATCTGCCGGAGTGTTCTGATTTGGGCATCCCACCGCGAGTCGCTGCCGGACGTGTTCGGCAGCTGCATGCTGCTGCTTTGGTCAAACAGCACCAACAAGACGGCGGTCTGCGTCTTGGAATCCGTACTCACGTGCGTCGGACGCAGCATGATGATGATTACCAGCAGCACCACCAGGGCTCGGATGATGAGCAGTGTTCGGCGCCGCGTGGCGCTTAGACGGCGAAAGGTTGGTCCCACCCAGAGCGCGAGAATCAGCCCAGCGGCCAATAACGCCACCGCCCCATAGCTGTTCAAGATCGGTTGCAGGGACCAGTTGGTCATGACGTACTCACGTCTGTATCTCGATAGAATCGATTCGCCAGCAGCTGTTCCAGGATGAGCGTTACCGCCAGGATGGCCATCAGGAAGGGAAAGAACTCGCGGCCGGCACGCTGGCGACCCTGTTCACGCTCGATCTCTGCTCGATCTCGAGCCAACTGGTATCGATCCGCTCCCAGGAGTTCATTGAAGTGTTCCTTGGTCGTGCGTTCGAGAAGGCTGGCGCGAGCCGGGAGATTGACGGAAAAACCGCGCGACACCGGCCCATCCTGGTCGCCTTTCAAGTGATAGACTCCAGGCGTTTCGGTGGTATTGATGAGCAGCTTTTCATCGCGGGCCTGAACTGGCTGAGACTCGCCGTCGGGCGCGAACAGCAAGTATCGTTGGGGCTGCTGATCGGAGCGATTGGCCAGCACCACGCTCTGCCCGGTCTCGAAGTTGTAACGGCCCGCGTCGTGCTGCGTGAGATAACGCATGATCTCGTTGAGCAGCATGAACCGCGGCCAGTCGTCGGGACCGGCCAGCTCGTTCCATGCCTGCCGCGAGCGCGGTCTCTGTGGCTCCGTCACGGGCGTCGTCATCGTCATCACGGTTCCTTGGCCGACCGGTCGTTCGAGCAGCGCTGGCTGATTGTTCCCGAATCGCAATACGACTTGCGTGTCGGAGGCGATCTGGCGCAAACTCCAGTAGCGGAAAACCGGGAATTGCGACCAGGGAACGGAGGAAGAAATGCTGCGGAAAGCACCCAGCACGGGGTGATCGTAGCTGTGGGGCGCCAGATAGACGTCTCGACCCGAGACACGGTATTGACGTCCGAGCTTTCCGGGCATCAACTCCAGGGCCTGACTTGTATTGAACGAGCTGCCGTCGCCCGCCTGAGCCCCCAGAAACAGCGCCAGCTGACCGCCGTCACGAACATATGATCCGAGCTGCTCCCACGCCGTCGTGGGCAGCGGCGCCGGATCGATCAATACCACCGCCGCGAATCCTTCGAGGTTGTGATTGCTGACTTCCTCCGGTGTGATCACCAGGCATTCAAAGGCCGCTCGACCCGCCATGCGGTGCTCGTACGGTGCGATCGCCTCCACAAACGCCGAGGTGTTCACGTCACTCGGCGCGATGACCAGAACTAACCACGCTTTACGCACCAGGACGGAGAAGTAGCGTGCGTTGTCGACCATCAAGCCGTCTTGACCTACCAGGCGCATTGTCGCGTGCCGTGTCCCCGGGGCCAGGCCCGGCAGGGAAAAAGCGATCTCCTGCGAACCGTTGGCTTCGAGTTGCACTTCCTCACGACTCTGCAGACGCGAGGTCGGCAGAATCACCTGGCCGTCGCGCTCCACTGGCAAAGTGGGGTCTACGTCCTCCACATACAGCTCAACCGCCCGCGTAGCCCCTTTCCCCACACAGGAGATCGTCGTGCGCACCGTCAAGCCGCTGTTTTCGGGGAGCGTTTCGCTCGAGAGCTGCAAATCACCGAGTGCAAAGTTTTGCGGACTCTCGACACCCACATCGATCAAGTAAAGCGCTACGTCGTTGGCCTGCTCAAACTTCCGCTTCAGTCGCTCCGCATCGTCCATCTGCCAGGCGGCAGCGGTCAGATCGGTGTAGACGTAAATCTCTTTCCGCTGCAAACTGCTCTCGCCGACCAGTTGCAGGGCGGTCTCGAGTAGGAGGTCGAGCGGGCGGGGAGCACCGGTGGACTTGACGCGCTGGATGGTTTTGCGGGCCGCCGCCAGGTCGATGGCGAAGACGGGCGTAATCGCTCGTGAATCCAAAACGGCCACTCGGCTGTCGGGAGGAAGTTGCCGCACCATCCAGTCGGCGACTTGCTGCGCTTGCTCGATACGAGTGAGATTCTCGTGCCGGTACTCCATCCGTGGCGAGGAATCAATCAGCATGACGGCGGCGACCGGTGCCTCCCGATCTCCGATCAGCGAGGCGTCACTCTCGCGCAGAGTCCCCACCAGCATGGTGAGAAAGCCGGCCAGCACGGCTGCACCGACGATCCCCAAACCAAACAGCACGGCGGTGCTCTGCCGCGTCACAAGTCCGACCAGCAGCAGTACGCCGATTAGCAGCAGGAGCAACGCCAACGCCGAGATGATCAGCCAGTTCCCAAACAAACTGGAACTGACACTGGGGCGCGCCAGTGCCAGCGCGGCCAGCGCGATCGCCAGACAACGCAACAGCAGCAACAGCCAGTGGCGAAGTCGTAGCGTGCGCCGATTCGATTCATGACGCTTCCGAATGAATCGGATGGCTGGAAATACCAGCTTTCTGGGCTTCTGGCGCATCACCAGGTGCAGCAGTATCGGCAGGCCGATCAGCAGTGTTCCCAGCACCAACGACAGGTTTACAAAAGCCATGGCGAATCCCAAACCGCCCATTCAACACGCGACCATTAGAACCGCGCCCGGCGGCTCAAGAGATACTCCAGCAACGCCTTGTCGAAGGGCATGCTGGTGTCGAGAGGCACGTAGTCAATGCCACTCTGAAAACACTCGCGGCGATACGTGTTGAGGAACTCTTCCACTTCCTGTATGTAATCGCGACGAAAATGGTCTGCATCCAGCCGTACCCGCTCCTGAGTCTCCGGCTCCTCGAATTCAATCGTCCCACGAAAGGGAAAATGAACCTCCGCTTCGTCCAGGATGTGAAACAAAATGACGTCGTGACCACCATGCCGCAACTGTCGCAACGAACGGATCACCGGCTGCGGATCGACCAGCAAATCGGAGAAAATCATTACCAGACTGCGATGCCGCAGCATCGCCGCCAGCTGAACCAGGCTGTGCGACACGTCGGTCTCGCCCGCCGGTTGCAGTCGCGCGAGATGCGATAGGACGTTGCCCAGGTGCTTGCGGTTCGAACGTGGCGCCAGGCTCTGGCGGATCCGTTGATCGAAAGTGATCAGTCCGACCGGGTCCTGCTGGTGGATCATCAGATAGCAGAGCGAGGCGGCCAGGCAGATGGCGTAATCGAACTTCGAGAGGTCCTGGCGGTACGTGTAACCCATCGATTGGCTCAGGTCCATGACCAGGTAGCCCGTGATGTTGGTTTCCGCTTCGAACTTCTTGACGTAAAACTTGTCCGTCTTCGCGAAGACCAGCCAGTCAATGTCTTTCGGATCATCTCCCGACGTGTACTTGCGATGCTCACTAAATTCGACCGAGAAGCCGTGAAACGGGCTGGCATGCAGCCCCTGCAGAAAGCCGCGCACGACGAACTGGGCACGCAGATCCAACCGCTTGATCTGGTTGATGACTTCCGGCTTTAAGTACTTTTCAACCGACGACATGGCCGTCCTGACAGTTGGATTGACAATGGATGGCGCGGCTGCGAGCGAAGATCGGCGCTGGTCTGCCCACGCAAGGCGAAGGCGAAAGGACACGCCAGCGACGTGGCGGACCGCGCCATCTCGCCAGCCAACTCCTTACGATGCTTCCTGCCAGTCTTCTACATCCATTCCAAATCCAGGGTTCGCGCACAGATTATTTCCGCGCTCTGGGTGGTTCAGCAAACTTAGGGATTTCCGGTTCGGGGATCTCCTCCAACAACCGTAGGATGATGTCTTCGGTCGTCATGCCCTCGGCTTGTGCCTGGAAGTTCGTGCTGACGCGATGCCGCAGGACGGGAATCGCGATACGCCTCACATCCTCGAGAGCTACCGAGAAACGTCCGTCCATGGCCGCCAACGCTTTGCCTCCATTGATCAAGAACAACCCAGCACGGGGGCCCGCACCCCAGTCGACCAGTTCCCGCACAAATTGGGGGGCGGTTTCGTCGCGCGGCCGCGTTGCGCGGACCAGCCGCGAGACGTACTTGACCACGAATTCGCTGACCGCCACGGAGTTGACCAGTTTCTGTAGATTCACAATGGCGCGGCCCGAAAGAACCTTGCGCACCTCCACCTTCTCGTTGCGGCTGCCCACCGACAGGATGCGCTCCTCTTCGTCCGCGGATGGGTAACCGACCTTGATGTTGAACATGAATCGGTCCAACTGTGCTTCCGGCAGGGGATAGGTTCCTTCCTGCTCGATCGGATTCTGGGTGGCAATCGTAAAAAAGGGTTCCGGCAGCTCGTATGTCTCGCGCCCCACCGACACCTGCCGTTCCTGCATCGCCTGCAGCAGCGCGGCCTGGGTCTTGGGAGGGGTACGGTTGATCTCGTCGGCCAGCAGAATGTTGGTGAAAACGGGACCTTCCATGAACCGAAACGACCGCTTGCCTCGTTCATCCTCTTCCAGCACATTCGTCCCGGTGATGTCAGATGGCATCAGATCCGGCGTAAACTGGATTCGTTTGAAGCTGACGTCAAGGATTTCAGCCAGCGTGCTGACCATCAGGGTTTTGGCCAGGCCAGGGACACCCTCAAGCAGGCAGTGGCCGCGCGTGAATATCGCAGCGAACATCTGCTCGATCACTTCGTGCTGTCCGACAATGACCTTCTGCAGCTCCTGCTGCATGACTTTGCGATGTTGGCTGAACTCCTGCAGGATTTCACCGAGGTTTCTCTGCTTTGTAGACACGGCGATCCTTTTTCTTTCGTAAACGCCCGTGTAGAGGGGAAAGGCCATGCATGATGGGATCGATACCGCGTCGGTCAACGCGATCAAATCAGGGGCCCTTGATTCTATCCCTGGCAGCCAACTCCAGCAATGGATGACGAATTCGGTTGCCGCTATAACTCTGGAATCCTAAGATATTTATGGCAAGTCGGTACGACCGCTGAGCGGGGAAGAGGCAAATGAGGCACAGAATGCCGATTCGGGTGGTGACGGTGTTATTGGTGGCAACGGTCATCAGCCCGTTGGGGGCGGAAATCACTGATCGCGAAGTCCTGCAATCCATCGAACGTGGCACGGAGTTTTTGAAGGCCCAGCAGGACAAAGCGCGGGGGAATTGGCCGGAACATATGATGCAGCCGGGCGGATTGACGGCCCTCTGCACCTTGGCCCTGCTCAATGCCGGTGTGCGACCGGACGATCCTGCGGTGGCTCGGGCACTCGATTACCTGCGCGGCATCGACAAGCCGCAAATGACCTATTCGGTCGCGTTGCGGACCATGGTTTTCTGCCTGGCCGAGCCGAAGAAGGACATGTTACTGATCAGCCAGAACGCCAAATGGCTGGAAGCCACGCAGATCAATGACGCGAGTCACCGTCGCCGGGGGACCTGGGCCTATTCCGCGCGGGAAGGTCAAGGGGACAATTCCAACACGCAGTTCGCTCTACTGGCGCTCAACGAAGCGGAGCGAGTCGGAGCGAAAGTCAGCCCCAGGACCTGGCAGTTGGCGTACGAATATTGGAAAGGCACCCAACGAGTGGATGGCTCGTGGGGCTACAAACCTGGTGAATCGCCAAGCGGCAGCATGACCTGTGCCGGTATCAGTTCGATGGTGATCACGTCCGGCCGGTTCAGCTCGGGCCGCGCACGCGTGTCCGAAGATACCGTTATCTGCTGCGGTGAGCTGGACGATTCGAACGCGGTGGACCGAGGCCTGTTATGGTTAGGTAAAGAGTTCAGTGTGCGCCGAAACCCACGCAGCGGTATGTGGCTGCTCTATTACCTGTATGGTGTCGAACGCGTGGGGCGCCTGACGGGAAGACGCTTCATTGGCAGCCACGATTGGTATCGTGAAGGGGCCGAGTTCCTGGTTCGCGAGCAGGATGATTTTCGGGGAAATTGGCGCGGTTTGGGGGCTGCGGAGAGCAATCCGCTGGTGGCCACATCCTTCGCCTTGCTGTTCTTGTCCAAAGGACGCCGACCGGTCGTCATTGCGAAAGGGAAGCATGGTGCAGGCGCGGACTGGGATCTGCACGCCGGTGGCGTTCCGAACTTGACCCGCGAAATCGAGAAGAAGTGGTTGCGGGAATTGAGTTGGCAGACCATCGATCTGAAAGTCGCCACCGTCGAAGATCTGCTGGAAGCCCCCGTCCTGTTCTTGAGCGGGCAAAATGCGCTGGAACTGACACGCGAGCAACGCGAGACCTTGCGGGCCTATATCGAGCAGGGAGGATTCATTTTTGCGGAAGCTTGCGACGGCCAGGGCTGCAATGGCACCGCTTTTGATAACACGTTCCGGGAACTCATGAAGACGATGTTTCCCGACTCCGAGTTCAGATTGCTGCCGCCAGATCATGCCGTCTGGTTTGCCGAAGGGAAAGTCGACCCGGAGTACATGCGGCCGCTGTACGGCATCGATGCCTGCTGTCGCACGAGTATTGTGTATTGCCCACGGAATCTGTCCTGCCTGTGGGAGCTGAGTGCCCGCGGGCGGGAGGTCGAATTGCGGGAGAAACCACGCAGGGAAATCGAAGCCTGCATGCAGATTGGCCAGAACGTGATTGCCTATGCGACCAATCGTGTGCTGAAAGAAAAGCTGGATCGTCCGAATGTCGCGGTGACCGAGATGGGGATCAGCCCCGAGTCGCGTGACGTATTGATCATTCCCAAGCTGCAGCATAATGGTGGTAGCGATGACGCGCCCAACTCGTTGGCCAACCTGATGCGCTACGCGCGGCAGCAGGTGGAATTACGGGCCCTGTCGCAGCGAGCCTTGCTGCCGCTCACCTCGGAGACGCTGTACGAGTATCCGGTCGTCTTTACGCATGGGCGGCGCAACTTTCGGTGGACGGCGGCCGAGCGAAAAGGACTGGCTCGGTACATCGAGAACGGTGGATTTCTGTTCGCGGATGCGATCTGCGCCAGTCCTCCCTTTGCGGCCGCATTTCGGAGAGAAATCGAACTGGCGTTTCCGGGCCAGAAACTGGAGCGGATTCCCGTGAATCACCCGCTGTTCTCCGATGCGTACGGTGGTTTCGACCTGGCCCGAGTCACGCTGAACGATCCTGAAATGCGTCAGCAGGGAGACCGTCTTGACGCGCGGCGAAACTCCATCCCGCCGCTGTTGGAGGGCCTGCAAATCAACGGCCGCTACGCGTTGATCTTCTCGCCCTACGATATCAGCTGTGCCCTCGAAAGCAGTGCCTCGCTGGAGTGTAAAGGCTACATCAAAACCGACGCGGCCAGGATCGGAACCAATATTATTCTGTTTGCCATGCAGCAGTAACTCGCCAGGAATTCGTGGCTTAGGATCGGCGAAGCAATAGCTGGCGGATTTCTTCTTGCCCCTCACCTTTATCCTCTCCCCCGCTATTGGCGGCGCGGCGGAGGAGAAGAGACCATTACGACAGTTATTGCTTCGTCGATCCTTAACGCTCCATAGACGAACTACCAGAATCGCCACATCGCGACTTGCGCCCGGGGCTTGAGGAGCCGGTGAGAAAAACGTGCTCAGCGACTGCCTGCCTGATCAGGAGAGTCGCGTTGAGTCATGCTCAGTAACAGCGGCAGGATGATCAGGTTTCCGAGCAGTCCGCCCAACATGGCCAGGCTGACGAGGCTGCCGAAGTAGATAGTCGGCACGAACTCGCTTGTGCAGAGAGCCAGGAAGCCGACGATCAAGGCGATTGTGGAGTAGACCACCGCGCGGCCTACCGATTGTTGAACTTCCTCCAAAGCCTGAGCCACACTCGTGCCGGCCGTGCGTGCGCGGCGAAAGGATGTGATGTAATGAATCGAACTGTCCACGCTCAGCCCCATGGAAACGGCGGCGATCATCGCGGCACCCATGTTGATCTTGAACCCCCACCAGCCCATGGCTCCCAAGACGGCCAGAATCGGAAGCACGTTCGGCACCAGTGCGACCAGCGCCAAAAGCACGCTCCGGAAGGCCAGTGTCATCATCAGCCCCACGCCTAATGTGGCGACGGCAAAACAAGTCCATTGGTCGCGAAGTACACTGGTGATAAGGTTCGTGAGCAGCACGTAGAACCCTGTGACCTCGGCTCCCGGCGATGCCACCGAGTGTGGGAAATATTCGTTGGCGATTCGGGTCACCTGGTCAATGAGTTGTGATTTCTCCGCTGCGCTCTGCTGCTCTCTTGCGCGGAGCATAATCCGCAGATAGTTGATGGATTCGGGATCTTCGTGTTTGGTGCGCAGGGCCGCCACGAAGTTCGGCATCGTCGCCGCCATACCGCGGGCTTTGAGTTCCGGAGGTATCCGTGCCAGCAACGGATTAATCGCGGCGGCGTCGATACCGTCCACCAGACTTAGTACTTTGGTCAAGCCGACAACCTCCTGAGCCTGGTCGTCGCGAATCGTAATGCCGCGCAGCCGTTGTTCCAGTTCCCGCACGCGATCCAAATACCTGGAATCGAGTGTCGCCGGTGCGGGCACCAGGACATCCCACACGCCCGCCCCTCCCAGGTTCTCCTCGATAAAGGCGTAGGACCTGACGATGGGTGAACTGCGACGGAAGTTCTTCGTAAAATCGGTTTCGATCTCCAGTTGGAAAAGCCCGGCGACCGAGGCCATGAACAGCAGGATGAGCAGTCCAAGCAGACTGCGCGGTCGCCGCTGAGCAGCATGGGCCAGACGACTTAACTCCCACCCCAGCAGACCGTCCCCCCAGACTCGGCGTGGATCGCTGTCGAAACGACCCCACAGAGCCAGCCCCGGCACGATCAGGATCACGCACAGCAGGACCCACATGCTTCCGATCGCCGTCATCATGCCGAAATCGCGCACGGGTCCCACCTTGGCTACTGTCAGCGACAGAAAACCAATCGCGTCGGTCGAACAGGCCCAGAAGATCGGGACCGCCAGGATGGTTCCCGTTTGAATCAACGCTTCACGCTGCGGCATGCCTTGAACGCGGGCCTGGCGGAATCGCACAATGATGTGAACCACCGTGGCGACTCCCACGACCGTGACAATGGCGGTGAGCATGGAACTGACCATACTTAATCGCAGGTCGAACCAGACCAGCGTGGCTCGCGTCAGAAGCAGCGTCAGTTGCACCACCAGGATGGGGATCACAACCCAGCGCAGACTACCGAAGCAGGCGATGATGGCCAGTGCCAACAGAATGCGCGTGGACCACCCCAGACGTTCACCATCCTGTTCCAAGTAGCGAAATCCGTCAATCACCATCACCGGTTCGCCGGCAAGCATCCCCTGCGGATGTTGCTGAATCACGTTCCGGATCTGATCGATTGTCTCGGGGCGCGGGACCACCGCGTCCGATTCGGGCTCGAGCATGCAGACCAGCGTGGCAATCGTTCCCCCGGCGTCGTGTGTGTAGCCTTCGAACATCTTTCGATAGGCGGCCGCCAAGGGGCTGTCCGTTCGGACGATCGCATTCTGATCTTCCTGAGATCGCATCAGCTTTTGCAGCGGATGGGCGTAGTTGAGCGCTTTGTTCACGCCGGCCAGGCTCAGCACCTCACGCACACCGGGGACATCGCGCAGTTGCTGGTCGACTTCTTCCAGTTTTCGAATCCCCTCGCCGTTGTCCGCCAATAACTGGGAATCGACGTAGACCGCCATGACGATCTCATTCTCGCCGAACTCCTGCTTGAGATGCCGATAGGTCGACAGCAGTGGATCGTCCGGGCGGAACATGTTCTCGATCGACCGATCGAATTCGATGCGGCCCGCGGGCCGCCACGCCGCCATCGCCAAGACAGACGCCAGAGCCAGCAAAGGCCAGCGCGCGGCAACGATCCATTCCGACAGCCTTTTGCTCGTCACAGTCAGTCCCCATGATGGGCCGAGACAGACACGCTTGTACCACCGGAAGTCCCGTCTTCGGACCACTTCATTTGGCGAAGCCGCTAGAGCTTTTATAGTGTCTGGCCGCCCGTTCTGGCTAGGGACCTTCAGTCCGCGTTCAAGATCAGGCGACAGGGATAGACTGTGGGTCCATTGCGGACCTGCCACTTTTGGCTATCATAGCGCTGCACTCCCGAGCTTGAGAATGTCGCCTGTTCCAACCGTTACGTGCGGTATGCCGGAAGTCTTAAAGCCAGAAATCGAACCTCTTTTCGGTTCACGTCGTGCGGTCGGGGCACTCGTGATGCTGCTGCTTGCCGCTGCTGCGTTGCGGTGTGTGGCGGTGGCGGTGCAGTGGGACCAGCTATCGCTGGACCCGGACGCCTACCGGTTGATTGCCGAGAATCTACGTCAGCACGGCGTTTACAGTCGATCGGCGGCGGGGACGCTGATGACGCCGACTGCGTTTCGTCCCCCCTTGTATCCGTTGTTGCTGGCCGCCACCGCCTGGCATGGTCATGTTACACCCTGGAGTGTGGCCGCCTTGCATGTGTTGCTCGGGACGTTGACGGTCCTCCTGGTACTGTTGTTGGCGTCGCGCTGGTGTTTGGGGCGTGGGAGCTGGCTTGCGGCCGCTCTGGTGGCCTGCGATCCCATTCTGCTGAATCAGTCCGCGCAGGTCATGACCGAGACCTTGGCCACGTTGATGAGCGTAGTTTGCCTGCTGTGCTTGACGCGCTGGAGTAATTCGCTGTCCTGGCGGTCGGCCGCTCTCTCCGGACTGGTGCTCGGAACGGCCACGCTGTGCCGACCCACGTTTCTGGTATGGACGGCGCTAATCGTGATCTTTATCGCGATCTACTACGAACGCTGGCAGGGTGTGAACCGAGCGGCGGTGATGGTGGCCGGATTTCTCGTGGTGTTGCTCCCTTGGGCCATCAGGAACCAGCAGGTCATGGGGCGCGCGGTTCTGGCGACAACTCACGGTGGTTACACGTTGCTGCTGGGCAACAACCCTTACTTCTATCGTCACCTGCGCACGAGCCGCTGGGGACAAGTCTGGGACGCGCGCGAGTTGTCGCCGATGCTCCGCGAACCGCCTCTCAGCGAAGCGGGACCAGGGGCACTCGAGCACTCGGAGTTTGCGAGCGACCACCGCCTCTACCAGTTGGCTCGCAAGACGATTCGCGAGGATCCGGCCATGTTCGCCTACGCCAGTCTGGTGCGGGTCGCGCGGTTGTGGAGTCCTTTGCCTCATCAGCTCAGCCCTGACGAAACCGCGCGTCGTGCCGCGGCCCGCTGGGGGGTCGCCCTGTGGTATGCGATCGTCTTTCTGGGAGCCCTGACCGGACTCGGTCTGCAGTCACATCGCACCGTGATACCACCCTGGGTGTGGGGGCTCCTGTGCGTGCTGGCTTTCACGATGGTGCACAGCGTTTATTGGAGCAACATGCGGATGCGAGCCCCGTTGATGCCGGTCGTCTATCTGGTGTTTGTCCTGGGGTGGGGCAGAATTTGTGGAGGGGTCACTTGCCGCAAATTGTTTTCTGTAAAGTAGTTATGGCTCATGTCCGGTGCGCAAACCTGGGTTGCGACAGAGGCGGCGGCTCTCTATAATCTCGCCGCTCTGTTCTCCGAGTGCTCGTCTCAAGGTGTCCGCGGTTCCGTACTTAGGTGGCTGCAGAGCCGGGACACGCTGTTGGCAAGGATGCCGAACACTGAATTCCTCTCGCGTTGAAGCAATACGGCTGGTCGGGCTGCGACAGATTGGGTCGCTCTGGGCGGTCCTGCGCGAAGCGGTCTGTCGAGCCGGTTTGGCGCTGCTCGTCCTGTTGATCCTGGCGCACCATGGATTGGCAGATATTCAACTGCCAGTGGCCGATGTCCTTGCGCCGATCCAGGTTGAAGGTGAGCGTGCCATCTATTGGCAGCAGAACGCCGTCGAAGTCTGGGTCGTACAACAGTGCGTGATCCGACAGGGTCAAATGATGGCGCGGGGAGACGAAGCCGTCTTGTGGGTCGATCGCGGCTCACCCCTGGGTGGCAAGGAGAGCCACGTCATGGTGTATTTGGAAGGATCGGCCGCAGTTGACTTCCGGCGCGAGGGACAGGTTCATCCGGGAACTGGTCAGGCCGCCCAGTCGATCCGAGATCACACCTGGTTCGGTCGCTTGGCAGCGCAAGCTCGAGTTGACATTCGCGTTCGCGAAGTGTTGCCCAAACCCGACGTCTTGCCCGCCATTTATCATCGGGGCGAAGGGGTGTTTGAGCGTGCTGCGGGGGGAGTGCAGCTGGCGCAGTTCACCACCGAAGTGCCGGCCGAGCCGTTGGCGCAACCGCCGCTTGCACCGGTCATGGGTCTGCAGAAACGTGTCCAGGTCGGACCGCGCAGCAATGCACTCATCCACATTAAGAGCTATCCCGGCAGCCTTCCCAACCAATCGGTGACGGTGTTCAGTAACGGCATTCGCGCAATCATTGAAGGGCTCGAAGCCCCGCAACTGGGACACTTGGGACGGATTGTAATTGAAACCGACCGCCTGGTTCTCTGGGGGCCCAACTTGAAATCGCTCTCTCCCTCGGGATCGGAGGCTGAGGGAGGCCCTGGAATTCCCATCGAAGTCTATATGGAAGGAAATATCGTCTTTCGCCAAGGCGACCGGCTGATTTATGCCGATCGCATGTACTACAACGCTACGCAGGAGTACGGCGTTGTGTTGGCTGCGGAAGTCTACACGCCGGTGCCCGGCTATCAAGGTATGGTACGGTTGAAGGCGGATGTCTTGCAGCAACTGAACCGCCAGTTCTTTCAGGCTTACGGCGCAGCGATCACGACCAGTCAGATGGGCGTGCCGAAGTACTGGCTCCAATCCGAAAGAATTGACTTTCGCGACACGACTCAGCCGCGTGTCAATCCAGTTACCGGTTACATTGAGCTGGATGAACGAACCAATGAAGCGGCTGTCGAACACGACATGTTGGCGACCAGCCAAAACAACTTCCTGTACATCGGTGGTCTGCCGGTATTCTACTGGCCAGTCATGGCAACCAGTCTTCGCAAGCCGTCCTATTACATCGAACGGTTTGCAGTCAAAAATGACGACGTGTTCGGTCTCCAGGTGCTCACCGATTGGGACCTCTTCCAACTACTCAAAGTCAAAGACCCGCCAGTGGGAACCGACTGGCTGCTGAGCACGGACTACCTGAGCGAACGAGGCCTTGGACTGGGAACGACATTTGACTACGAGCAGCATAGTTTCCTGGGCCATCCAGGTCCGGTGGTGGGCTGGTTTGATGCCTGGGGGATCAAGGATTCCGGGTTCGATGATCTCGGTGCGAACCGGCGGCACGTCGTCCCCGACACGGATTGGCGCGGCCGCGTGTATTGGAGACACAGACAGGATTTGCCGGATGGCTGGCAGTTCACCGCACAACTGGGGCTCATCAGCGATCGAAACTTCCTGGAGCAGTACTATGAGAAGGAATGGGATGAATGGAAGGACCGCGTCACGAGCCTGGAACTCAAACGTACCTGGAACGGCCAGTCATTGCGTGTGCTGGGCCAGGTGCGCCTGAACGATTCGGTATCGCAGACGGAGTGGTTTCCTCGTCTTGATCATTTCCTGATTGGCCGGTCATTGTTGCAGGATCGTTTCACGTGGTTTGCCCATTCGCAGGCCAGCTACGGGCGTTTCCAGATCCTGAATCCTCCCACCGATCCGGAGGACGCTGCCGGGTGGCAGTATCTGCCCTGGGAACAACCGGGCCAGTTGCCGGAAGGTGGACGCTTTGCGACGCGCCACGAACTCGACCTCCCGTTCCAGCTAGGGGCCGTCAAGCTGGTTCCTTATGCCCTGGGCGAACTGGCTTACTGGCAGGAAGTCCTGGAGAGCGAAAAAGACGTCTCGCGGCTCTTTGGACAAGCGGGGGTCCGGGTGAGTGTCCCGATCTGGCGATCTGATCCCACCGTGCAGAACATGCTGTTTAATTTGAACGGCTTGGCACATAAGATTACCTTGCTGGCAGATATGTATTGGGCTGATGCCAGCCAGGACATCACCAAGTTCCCCCTTTACGATCCGCTGGATGACGATTCGCAGGAGCATTTTCGGCGCTATTTGGGAGCTTTTCCCTGGCAATTCGACCCCCGCAATTTTGCCTTTCGATCGGGGATCCAAAGTTGGGTATCGTCGCCCACTCTGGAAGTGGCGGACGATCTGGTCGCCGGACGTTTTGGGGTCCACCAACGCTGGCAGACAAAAAGGGGATTGCCCGGGCGTCAGCGTGTGATCGATTGGATCGTGCTGGACGTTGACGGTACCGTCTTTCCGGAGAAAGACCGAGACAACTTTGGTGAGTATCTCGGGCAACTGGAATATGATTTCCGCTGGCACGTGGGGGACCGCGTCACCATTCTCTCTGACGGTTATGCCGATCTGTTCCCCGGCGGACTCCAGGCTGTTAGTCTGGGTACCGCGATCAGTCGTCCTCAACGGGGCCAACTCTATGGCGGAGTGGCTTCGATGGAAGGTCCTTTCACGAGCACCTTGCTCGTGGGAGCTCTCAGCTACCGGCTCAGCACGAAGTGGATCGCGGACGCGACGGCCACGTATGATCTTGGACCGACCGGGAATATCGGCGAGCGATTCGCCATCACGCATGTGGGTGAATCGGTGCTCGTGCGGATTGCCGTGTTCGCGGATCACAGCCGCGACAATGCAGGAGCCGCCATTTCGGTCGAACCCCGTTTCCTGCCCAATGGCCGACTCGGCCGCCTGGCCGGCGTCCCTATTCCCCCCGTCGGAGCTATGGGATTGGAGTAGCCAAGTCTGGAGACTTGGTGTCAGAGGCGGTTGAGAACCAGCGCACCATCGCTCGTCTCATGTCCCCTCATCCAACCTCACGTGCCGATGATCACCTGCTTCCACTCCGAGGAGGGAAAATGCCATGAACCAGCCTCTCTCGAAATCCCGTTCCTGGCGGCAGAAGTTCCGTGACGCCTTCCGAGGCTTGGCGATTGGCGTACGTGGCCAGAGCAGCTTCCTGGTGCACGTCACTTGCGCCGTGGCCGTTGTGATGGTGGCAGCGCTGGCAGACCTGAACGCCTGGCAGTGGTCCGTGCTGTTGCTGTGTATCGTGATCGTGTTGGTCTCGGAGATGTTCAATTCATCTCTGGAAGAACTGGCCAAAGCGATCGATTCTCAATACCATCCCCAGCTGCGCGACGCCCTGGATATTGCCAGCGGGGCGGTCCTGCTGGCCTCCCTCGGAGCCGTGGTGGTCGGGAGCGTTGTGATCGTCGATGCGCTGCTCTAGTACCTCGTCACGACTGGGCGTTGGGGTTGGGCTGAGACGCATGTACGACACCGCGCCCACGCGATGTCGAAATGGGCTACGTGTGCGGTGCGACTCCGCGAGGACGCCCGTGGTACAACAGCGCTTCACTCCAATTCTTAGGATCGGGGGAAAAATAACTTCACCTAGTTCCCTCGCCCCTTTGGGGAGAGGGTAGGGTGAGGGACTAGCAAATCTGGAAGTTATTTTTCCCCGGTTCCTTAGAGCGGACACGGCACTGGTGGGACTCGACGAGCCGAGCTTTGGCCGTGACCAGCGGGAGCACCCCACAGGCGGGCATGCTCCTTGTTGGTTTGCGGCCCTGACGAGCGAAGAGCCGGCGGCATTTCAGGCAGGCCACGTCATGAGCAACCCATACTGTTACCACAATTGTGGCACAGATAGCAGTTCCCGTTACGCACGGTAATCGCGCCGCACATGTCACAGCTAGGCGCGTCACTCTGGAAGCGGGCAAACTGCTCGCTTCGACCGGCAAGTGCGTCGCCATGCTGGCCGACTTTCAAAGACAGGCCGGCGCGTTCCAGAGCGGCGTAATCGACCTTGCCGTTGGTGGTCGCATTGCGATTGGCCGCCGTGGGCAATTCCGTGGTGGCTGCCGTATTCCCGGAGTTCGTATCGACTTTTTGCTCTTCCGTCGGCGCCGGAGGCAGACCACTGCTCGCCTCACGGAAGCCCGGCAGGAACGTGTTGCCCAACCAGCGGAAGATGTAGTCCACGACGCTCTTCGCGATGCGGATGTCCGGGTTGGACGTATGTCCCAT
This sequence comes from uncultured Planctomycetota bacterium, assembly GCA_963700575.1. Lineage (GTDB taxonomy): Bacteria > Planctomycetota > Planctomycetia > Pirellulales > Pirellulaceae > JAJRVM01. The sequence goes on from CAVOYC010000032.1 coordinate 1,113,703, forward strand.
CGGCTCAAAACGCATATGGGAGAACTTGTTGACCAGTACTTCCAAAGGCACACCATACTGCAAGCTCATCGAAATCGCGGTCCCGAAGGCATCCATCATTCCGCCCACCGTGCTTCCCTCCTTGGCCATGGTCAGGAACAACTCGCCCGGACGACCGTCGGGGTACAAGCCCACGTTGATGTAGCCCTCATGGCCTCCTACGTTAAACTTGTGCGTCAGTGACTGGCGTGTGTCGGGTAATCGCTCACGTTTGGGGCGAGCCGTCGCCGCCTTTTCCTTTTCGGCCGCCTTGTCAGCTTCCGATTGGGTGGAGAGTGGCTGGCTCTGCTTGGAGCCGTCACGGTAGATGGCCAGCGCTTTGAGCCCCATTTCCCAGCCCCAGCGATACGCTTCGGCAATGTCTTCGACCGTGGTGTCCCTGGGCATGTTCACCGTCTTGGAAATGGCACCCGAGAGGAACGGCTGCGCGGCGGCCATCATTTGCACGTGAGCCTGCCACCTGATGCTGCGTTGGCCGTTGGCTGGCTGGAACGCACAATCAAAAACAGGAAGGTGCTCGTCCGCCAGGTGCGGAGCTCCCTCGATCGTTTCGCGCTGTTCGATGTATTTCTCGATCGCCAGAATCTGCGCATCGTCGTAGCCCAATTTTCGCAGTCCGTGGGGCACCGACCCATTCACAATCTTCATCGAGCCGCCACCAGCCAATTGCTTGTACTTGACCAAGGCAATGTCGGGCTCAATGCCGGTTGTATCACAGTCCATCATAAAACTGATGGTGCCGGTGGGAGCCAGCACGGTGGCCTGCGCATTGCGAAAACCGTGTTTACGCCCCAGTGCCAACACGCTGTCCCACATTTCGCGGGCCGCATCTTGGAGATATGCCGGGCAGGCATCGTCAATCCGCTCCACCACGTCGCGATGCATTTGCATCACACGCAACATCGGATCGCGATTCAGTGCGTACCGCTCGAAAGGACCCGTTACCTCAGCCAGTTCGGCACTGGTCCGATTCGCGGCACCATGCAAGAGAGCCGTAATCGCGCCACATAAGGCGCGAGCACCGTCCGAGTCGTATGGCAGACCGCTGTGCATGATCAAGCTGCCCAGGTTCGAGTAGCCTAGTCCCAGCGGACGATAGTAATGACTGTTCTCGGCAATCTGCTTGGTGGGATAACTGGCGTGATCGACCAGAATTTCCTGAGCGATCAAGAAAATGCGGCAGGCGGCCGCAAACCGCTCCACGTCAAACGTTCCATCTGGATGGCGAAACCTCAGCAAGTTGATGCTGGCCAGATTGCAGGCCGTGTCATCCAGGAACATGTACTCGGAACACGGATTGCTGGCGTTGATGCGTCCCGAATTGGGGCAGGTATGCCACCGGTTGATCGAGGTGTCGTATTGCACTCCGGGGTCGCCGCAATGCCAGGCACATTCCGCCATGCGCTTCAACAGGTCGCGCGCGCTATATGTGGAACCCGCCCTGGCATCATCCGTGACCCAACGCGTGGTCCACTGACCATCCCGCGCGACCGTTTCCATGAATTCGTCCGTCACGCGGACCGACAGATTCGCGTTCTGGAACAGTATCGAACTGTATGCCTCGCCGTTAAAGTTGGCTTCATAGCCACCTTTCTCAATCAACACGTGAGCCTTTTTCTCTTCCTTCCACTTGCACTCGATGAACTCCAGGATGTCCGGGTGCCAGATCTTCAAGGACTGCATCTTGGCCGCGCGACGTGTCTTGCCCCCCGACTTGACCACCGCGGCAATCTGATCATACACCCGCATGAATGACAGGGGACCAGATGGGCGGCCGCCACCAGACAACTTTTCGCGGTGCGATCGGATTGTGGAAAGATCGCTGCCGGTGCCCGAGCCGAATTTGAAGAGCATGGCTTCGCTGGTCGCCAGGGCCATGATGTCTTCCATGTTGTCACCCACACTCTGGATGAAACATGCCGACGCCTGTGGAAACTCGTACGGATTCTCCGTCTGGATCGCTTCACGCGTCTGGGGATCCCACCGCCAGTTACAGCGATCACCGGTGACACCGTATTGATGATGCAACCCGACATTGAACCAGACCGGAGAATTGAACGAGCCGCATTGGTGCAGGCACAGCCAGCTCAGATCGCGATAGAAATGCTCGCCATCCTCAACGCTCGTAAAATAACCGTCCGACACACCCCAGTCCGCGATCGTGCGGGCCACACGATGCACCAGCTGCCGCACGCTCCGCTCTCGCTGTGGCGTGCCGTTCTCGCCGTAAAAATACTTGCTCACCACCACGTTCGTGGCCAGCTGACTCCAAGACCTCGGAATCTCACAGTCATGCTGCTCAAACAAGACGCCACCGTTTTCGTCCTTGATGGCTGCACTGCGCAGCTCCCAATCCACCGTATCGAACGGGTCCAGGACTTCCGGCGGGCAAAATTGAGCGGTAATCCGTAGGCCTCGACTCGCTGACTGAGACCCGTTGGAAGAAGATGGCTGCGATTGACTGCGATCGAATTCGACACTTGCCATGGTTCAGCTCCTTCTGTAGTCCATTCGCCTTCCTGGACAACATGATCCTGGACGAACAGTATACAAATATACAGTATCTTACTTCAGGGGCCAGTTCCTTCAGTGCAACTGCGAAGAGCGCATGCGCACACGACAACTATATGGGTCTCAAGTCCTGTGAAAACAGGACAGCTGCGCAAAAAGGATAAATGTCGGCCCCACAACATATTGTAGCAATCGGTAATGCTGCCACAACATTTAGCATAGAGGGACGAGTTTAGCGATTTGAAACTCACCGTCAATAATGTCCCGAATTCAGTTCGTAGGTTCCGATGCACCAACGATTTGCGTCGTTAGACCGATGCCGGATGAGTTCTGTTAAACGCGTGCTAGTATCATCGCAAAGCATTTGACAGTAAATGTTTACGTGAAACCGAATGGTAAATCTATAGTCCTGGCATGGGGATATAACTTTTCACCAAAAATGTCTAACTGATCGCTAACAAATCGCACCGTCGATATGGTTGTTGCGGCGTGTTGCCCGGGGAAATGCGGCATTTCTCGCGAGAAGACAGTTCCCGGGGGGGGCCATTAACCAATGTCTCTCGGGCCGTTATTTCCGCGTCCAGAGCAAGCCTGCGCGAAACGAGCCCGCTTGGCGCGCTTTCTGACGGGGCCTGTCTAACGGGGCTCGACAAAGAATGGACCTGCCCAGCCCGCAATCGGACGCTGCGCGAGGTTGGCGGCATCGCGTTTGGGAGGCGGTTCTGCGCAGCAGACCCGTCGTGCCGGGAACCGGGGGCGTGATCGGGAGTCGGTACCGAGTGTGGTCGAGAAACGGCGCCCGTCAGGAATTTTCGATCTTCCTGATCCGCACTCGCGTGTAGAGTTGGCGATGACCTGTACGGCGCCGAAAGTTCTTACGCCGCCGGAATTTCTGCACGAAGAGCTTCTCACCCTGCTGGACGCCCAGGACTTCGGCGGTCACTTTTACGCCATCCAAAGCCGGATGGCCCAACTGGACCCCCTCTTCGGCTGAGACCGCCAACACGCGACCAAACTCCAACTCGTCACCCTTTGTGGCGGCTTCACGATAGTCGATGTCCAGTTCCTGGCCTTCTTCCACCCGGTACTGTCGTCCGCCATCAGCAATGATCGCATACATCGCGTGTTGATCCTGCTACTACTCAGTTCTTGCCTGTCGCCCGTGCGAAACCTCATAGACTAGCTGATTCGGGTCCGGTCGTCGAGGGCCAAAGCGGTAGATTTCCCAGCGTGTGCCGCCCGCCTTGGTGTCGCTGCCGCGGGCCCGGAATTGGCGAAGCTGTCACCAGCCACCGCCTGTGGGGCCTGAGCCAAAGAGTGCGAATCGCTGCGACAGTCTACCAGCTGGCCGCGGGCCAGAAGGTAAGCTCGCGGGCTATCTTTCCAGCACATGTAAGTGTGACGAGCAGATCTCCATCCTGTAACAACGCGAGCGGACGCACGGAGAAATCGTCTGTTGTGAGCCGACTTTTGAGTTGTTTCACATCTTCGGGCAGTCGAGCGACTTGTTGCTGTTTTTCCAGGTCCCAGACGACAATACTCCGAGTCTCTCGGTAAGCTATGATCGATCGAGTGACAGACGCAACTGGATACTGGGCATTCCCGCGACGGAGCAACGCTTTTTGCTTCGCGAGTGACCAGACGACCGTCCTCCCGTCTTTGTAAAACAGAACGTGCTCATCGCCTCCAGCAAAAGCAAGCCGACTCGCTGGTTGAGGCATTCGCCCAAACATTTGGGCCACGGACGCGGCGCTGATATCTTGCTTCGTCTCGTTATGCTCGCCAAAAATTTTGGCGAGAATCTGCCCTTTCTCCAAATCCCAGACGAAGAGTTCTGGCAGATAGAAGTGCTCGCCCGTGTATCCGGCCGTGACTGCACGCCGATTGTTCACGCTGATGGCTATTTCGTCGACTTTGACTGTGTGCCCGTGCAGCGACTTCAGAAACCGTGCGGTACCCACTTCAAAGAGCTTCAGCTCAGCCGGTGCCATCGGCGTTCGCCAATCCAGCCATACAGAAACGGACCTTTTCTGCGGCGAGCTCGTGGGGCGGTTTTGTCATTGGTGTGGGTGAAGGCAACGGCGGGTTCCTGGGGCCGGGTGACGTGACGATCGCAACCAGGGACGGATACTCCTCGGTGCGCACCGCAGTTGGGGCGTCTGTCACTCGTGCTGTCGTCCTGAGTCATTTTGGCCACCCGGCAGCAAGGGCCGGGACGCGTCTCTGCGCGCCATCATCTTGAATCCGCGAACGACCGCGACGGATCAGCCGAAACTGCGGGCGATCGGGGCGACCGCTGTACGTCTTGACGGCCCCAGAACTTCAGCGGCGGGGGCGACCTGCCGCAGTTGCACACATCGCGTTCCCACCGTTTTCGTGTTAAATCACCTTCAGCACGACTCGGCGGTAATCGTACATGCCGATTTCTTGGTTTTCGTCCAGCACTTCCAGAATGATGTGGATTTCTCTACCGCCAGCGTCATTAGGTACGGTCACTTGGGTCTTGTCTTCGTCGGGATTGGCGATGGTAACGTTGCCGGGGTAGGTACCGGCCTCTTTGTAGGACCACCATCGAAAGGTCATGGCGTCCTCGTCGGGGTCTGATGATGCAGACGCATCGAGTGTCAGTCTCTGGCCAGGCGATACTTGCAGGTGGATGATGTCGTTACCCTTATCGCCGTTCACGGCGGCCACGGGATTGTGGTTTGCTTCGCTGAACTCTTTGACGCACCAGTCCATGCGGGCCCGAAAATCGTTGAACATGGCCCTTCGGAAACGCCATACGGGTACCATGAAGCTCTCAAAGGTCTCGTTGTGTACGGGGTCGGTCCACTCTTCTTCTTCCGAATCCGCCTCGAACATGTAGAAGTCTCCGTACTTCTGTTCGTCTGCTTTCTCGGGTGCGTGCCTCGACCAGACGTTCTTGTGCTTCGTTCGAGAGAAGCGGCCGCTCCATCCGCCCCAGTCCAGGCGTTCCGGGGCGGATAGTCCGTGGTTCGCCAGACCGGTCCAGGGGATCGTTCCCCCACCCTCGATGAAATGCCAGCTCTTCACAATGCGATCAGGGAACAGCGCTCCCAACGCTCCGTGATTGGTTTGAATATGCTGGTGAGACCATGCTCCCTGTCCAGCGGCGGTACGGGGGAAAGGCTCCCAGGTGTAGGGGCCCAGCACCTTCTGTCCACCGCCGGGCCCGCCGTAGCAATAGGTCTGCTTGTTGCTGCGATGCCAAGCGATCTCGGGATACTCACTCGCTATCCAGGCGCCGGAGTTGTCCTGAGCGCCGTTTTCGAACACGATGAGCTTTCCGCAGAGCACGTCCATTTGCTTTTTCGTGTGAGACCTATCCAGGTCCACCAGGGCTTGGGCCAGGGAGTTCGTACCCGCGTTGCCCACTACGTATAGCTTGCGGGGGTCGTCCTTGAGGATAGCCGCCTCGATCAGCTTGGAGGCCCCCGTCGAGTCTCCTTCCGCCACGGCCGCGATCCCGTATTGCGCAGTTCCGGACTTGACAATGCTCCGCAGATAGTCCGGCTCGGGCCATCCGGAAGCGTGCTTCGTCAGATTGCCGACCACTTTCTCGTAGCCGTCGATCAGCTTATGGAACAGCTCGGGATGCACTTTGCCCTTGAATCCATCCCTGCCGTCATGCAGGTACCTGCCCGAACAAGCGATGAGCCCCTCCAGATCTAACATGTTGGAGTACATCAACATGTGCATCATCTGCTGCTCTTCATCAGGCTCGTTGCCCATGTCCGCCATGATGATGAGCTCATCCTCCTGGTCCGGCCGGAAATTCTGCGGTTCCAGCACCTGTCCCCGGGCAAATCCCTGGGTACTGTCCAGCACCATGCGCTGATTGATCAAACACGGCTCACCCGAGCTGTAGTCAATGTCCGCCACAAAGAGCTGATAGTAGCGTTTCTGTTGCGGATAGAGACCATGGTGGTTGGCCCAGGCGATGCGCACACGGGTGCGTGATGCGGCCGGTCCTTCCCAGCAGTACTCACCCAAGCGCACGGGCGCCCGGTTCAGGCTCTTATCGAGTATCCATAACTCCGACTTGCGAAACCGAGCCTCGCGCCAGTCGCCGTTGAGCACATTGGTCGGCCCGGAGAGTAATATGTCCCCATTGCTCAAATATAGGGCCCGCACATAACCGGCATGGTAGTAGTGATGCGTCAGGGGTTTGTAGTGCTTTGTTTCCAGGTTGTACTCATACACGTCACCAAAGGAACGTTCAACAAACAGAATCCACTTGCCGTCATGGGCCCAGTCCGCGCAGTTCGCCGAAATCGGTCACCTTGGTGATGTACTCAGGATAAGAGGTATCCGTCCAGACCATCGGCCCCGGTGATTCCGCGACTAAGGCACCGGCTTGGGATAGCAGGAGCAAACAGCAGAAACACGCCGCTAACCAGGAGGGTAGTCCATTTATTCTCATGCGCGATCTCCCGAAATAAGATGATGCAGAACGCTGGGCATCCGTCGTAAAAAACGCTGCATCTCACCCGCCTGCCTCTGAGGACACAAAGGCTTGGGAGGCCTCTCTTGCGGATACCACAGGTATTCCAGATATTCGAATGGGTTGCCTATTTGGCAAGTGATTTTGCCTCCTTGGCGATCTTAATATCGTTGCCTGCGACGTCTGCCAAAAGCTCCCAGTCCAGATCCTGGCCCCGGGCCATGACCTGGGGCCGGTACTGACTGTGCATCAAATCGGCATAGCGGCGCCAGCTCCCCTGGGCCTGTTTCAGGATGGCGATGGCATACTGTTGATCCTGAGCTTCGCCCCTTTCGCGATACCGAGCCAGGGCCGTGGCCCCGCGAATCTTATCGGCATAGTAATGCCCCAGCCAGGCCATGGCCTGAAGGTCGGTCACCAGTTCCGCAAGTGCCGATGACAGATCTCCCGCGGTGTGTATGGCTTCACAGCCGCGCAAGGTATCGGCCGCAAAACGATCCAGGTTTTGGGCTACCTGTGGTGGTGTGCGCACGTTGGACCGATCGGCTTGTTCGTCCCGTTTGAGATAATCGGTGATACTGATCTCTGGCATACCGGGCAGGGGCTCGCCCGCGATAAAGTGGTCCACGGTCAGAAATCCCTCGCGCAGTCCCTGGCAGCCTTCGGGGGTGAACTGGAAGTCACCGGGTTTAAAGAAAAATCGATTGACCTGGGGGATGATGCGAGAGGAGGCGGCCCAAGTATCATAGAGAAGCGCTGCATCCGCCTCCGGGTAGCGCTGTTTGAGGGTGGCTTCGAAGAAACTGCGGTCCAGGCTGGGATCGTAACCCAGACGTCCCCAGAGCATGAAGTTGTACCAGTGCCGGTCGATCTCCAGTTGACCGCGCTGCTGCGGATCCTTGACGGAGAAATTGCGGGCCCAGACATAGCCATCCGATCCCATATGGAAACCGGCCGTCTCTTCCGGAGGCATGTTCTTGATAAAGGCCCGCACATAGGACGGGTCACCCCAACGCAAGCAGAAGAGGTCATCGTTCCGCAGATTCCACCAGGCCCGTAATCCCTGCTGCCGCAGGGAGGCGATCAGGGAGTCGGCGAATTCCGGTCGGGGCGTCGAATAGATCCGGGCCTTGGCGTATTTGAAACTGGTATCCAGAGTCCCCGGGTAATCCTTAAAGGCATCCAGGATCTCATCCAATCCGGTATGCCAATCGCGGTGGATAAAACGCACCGAACGATCAGGCTGCGTCTGCAGGGCGTCCTTGACGCCCAAGCCGTAGGTTTGCCAGAGCCATTGCTCCCGCTCGGGGAAGGTCAAGTGCTGCATCATTTCACCGGCCGTGACACCCACGCCCGCCAGATCGGGATAGGTCTTGAGCATTTCACGAGTGCAGGCGCGTACATAGGCAATAGTCTGGGGATTATCAGGGTCACCGGTGATTCCATCTTTTCCGTAGGCACCGTCCAGATGAATGTTCCAGGTAATGAAGCTGATCTCAATGCCGCGATCCCGGGCATAGGCCGTGACCTTGCGCCAAAAGGTGATCTTGTCCTCGATTGAGATCTTTTTAACGGTCACCAGGTTGTCCAAGACACGCTGATCGACACGCCGGGGATGCGATTGATGATCGTAACGGAAGGTGCTGGTGCAGATATCATCCAGGGCCACGTCCGGAAAGTCGGGGAGTTTCACCAGGCTGGGAAAGGGATGTGGATTCCAGAGGGTCAGGGCGTTGTAGCGATGGCGGGCCATGGCATCGAGGTGTCCCTGCCAGAAACTGAAGTCCCACACGGTCGGTATGTTCCACATTGCCGAGTCCCCGGTGTCGTCATAACTCGGCGTGCGTGCATCGAGGGGGATATTCATCTTCAGCCCGCGATAATCCAGATAGGGTTGACCAGACTCGGAGCGAATGCGACTCAGGCCTCGCTCATGGCGAATGGCTTCAACCAGTCGCAGTCCGCCATACATCAAACCCACGGGATCACCACCGCTGATTTCAAAGGCGCCATGACCACGCACAGCGATGCGATAGGCCTGAGCCTTGAATTGGTCATCCAGCCTGAAGAGAACATCCAGGTCTTTCACCCCCAGCGACAACTCGGCACAGAGCGTCTCCAGATCCCCTAAGGCAAAGACGACCGGGGCCGAGTCATTGTCCCCGGAAACCTTCAAACGCGTCTGATGCAGACTGTCGTTCTTAAAGAACTCGCGGATATCGTTCATGTCCGCGTCCGTGGTGCCGCCCGGCAATTGTCCGAAGACCATCCCGGCGTCCGAGGCATCGGCCTCGGCGTTGCCGTTATGGCCAAGTTCGGGAGCGCCGGCGGCTTTCAACCGTGTGAGCAACCATTCTCCCTTGGTGCCGGAGAAGCCCAGGCCCTCGACGCGACCACCATACTCCTTCAACCACTGCCAATGAGTGACACCCTGCATGCCCTTACGGGGACCGCTATTCCAAGCCGTGCGGTTTTGATCTCCCCCGATGATGTCGCTGTTCTTGCGGGCGTTGACCCGCGGCGAGGTATGATCGATAAAGGTCGGGTAGGGACTGAGCTTGACCAGATCCGACCAGTTCACACCGTATTCCGGGTGCCCC
>CAVOYC010000033.1:0-629836 GCA_963700575.1 uncultured Planctomycetota bacterium
CGATGAACATACGACACAACTTCTCAGTGCCTCTTGTCACGCTGTCTTTGTGCCAGCCTATCTTATCGCGCGGAGGACGGTAATTGAGTGGGCGGGAATCAGCAAGGGCTGGTCGAGCGGGACCGAATCAGGTAATTGGCGTGTGGTCACCTCTTCCGGCTGACCCGGTACGTTGATCGACGCCAAGTTCTCACCCTGGATACACCAGGCGGTCGCGGGTTGGAGATCGGCTGGTGGCGTCTAGCTCGAATCGCACCGCGAGGCTGTCTTTGGGCGAGTAGTTGATGAGGCCGAGACACATCGTCCTGGAGGTGTCGTCCTGCGTTGCTATGACGTCAAGCGGCACGTCTCCGCCCACCTCAACCGGCAACAACCGCCCGCCGACCTGACCGCGATACAGAGCGAGGAGGTGCCCGACCGGGCCCATTGAAGCGTGCGTACGATTGGTCTTGATCGCTCCAATAACGTTGACAGTCTGAGCCGACTGGGCCATCCCCACGACGTCGGCCGGGCGGATTTTTAATAGCTCGTAAAGGGCCCGGCCGTTTGCGATGGCGTCACCCAACGGGTAGTAGACCTCGAACTTGCCGATGCCGGGTCCGTCTGGTGCGGGGTCCCATTCACGCACAATGCCCCACTCGTTCAACGGAAAGGAGGAGGCGATCGATGGCCGGGTCGCTGCCATGTCGGCGCGACCTGAAATCATCAATCAGGCGACGAACGCCCGTAGCCACATGCCCGGAGTACTCGAGGAAATCCGCCTCGTATTTCTGGGCATCATCAGGGGAGAATGGGATGCGGAGACCGCGTTGCGTATAGTGATGAGCGCTGAGCAGGTCCATCGACGGGGCACATCGCGATATTACAAGGTCGTTCCACTTCCCCGGCGCCCCGACCGCCACAACCTTGATTCGTGGATCGACGGCTCTCATCGACCGGACGAACGCGTTGTGCCGCAGGGCGTAGCGTTCGACCGGCACGTTGCCTTGCTGCCACACGCCATACATTTCGTTGCCGATGCCCCACCATTCAACGCCATAGGGGTCGGGATGTCCGGCCCGGGCGCGGCGCGAGCCCCAGCGGGTTTTGGCTTGCCGTATGGCATACTCGACCCATTCGGGGGAATCCGTTTACTGGCCCGAGCCCGGTGTTCACAACAATCAGCGGTTCGGTGTCGATCTCGCGACAAAAGGCGATGAATTCGTCGATTCCAAAGTCGTTGTCCTCCACGTCCTCCCAGGCCCGCTCCCATCGCGGCGGACGGCGATCGCGCGGGCCAAGGCCGTCTTTCCAGTTATAGCCCGAGACGAAATTCCCGACCCGGCCAGCGGTAGATCGGGGAATCAAGCTGTTTCAGGAGCGCGAGCGTGTCGGCTCGCATTCCATTCACGTTATCCGCCGGCATTAACGACAGGCAGGCGATCCAAAGATAGCCGGGCTGTGTCATCGTCAGCGACAGGCTCGCTTCGTCTGTTGTCGCAGCGGCCCGAAAGCGGAACGCAAGCTTTTCGTACGAAGTGCCCAGCTTGTCAAACTCGATACTCTGGCCAGCCAACTCCTCTTCGCCCCAAGCCAGGCGGACCGTCACCGGCGATGGATCGGCCACATGACACAGGATGGCGTAACCGACGTAGTCTTTTCCTGCAATCAATCCGAGGCCGGACTGCCGGATGCCGCACACCCCGCCGCCGGCGTCGCGGACCCAAAGGGCCATCGCGTGGTCGCCGCAGTAGGCGCCGGCAGTGTCGTGAGCGGCGTCGAAGTCGGCACCCTCGGGGCCGACGGTCTGCCAAGACTTGCCCGGCTCAAGCAGGAACTTACGGTCGTCGAGCATCTCGGCCCAGATGCCACCTCGGATGCAACGGCCCAGGTGTTCGATGAACTGTCCGTAGACGTTCGGATTGATGGCCGACCCGGGTTTGCTGACGTCGATAGCGACGGTTGCTGGAAGACCCTGGCCGCGAATAGGGCAGCAAAAAGTTGCAGAGAGAAATAGTGTCACGACCAGCCAATACACTTTGAGTCGAAGCAACGTTGTTGTCATGGCCGCGGGCTCTTTTGGGTTGATTGAGTCGTCACCGGTTTCTTCGGTTCACAATCACGGGTCATTGTACTACCACTACGTCGCTCACGGACACGCCCCTGCCTCCGGCGAGATGCCGCACCTTGGGCTAGGTCGAGGCATCGCTCTCCATGCCCTGGAACTGGAACACCACGTAATCGCGGCTCGGCATCAGCCCATCCCCATACAGGTGTGAGAATCACCAGAACAAGGCAAAGAAAGACAGTAACGGCACGATCGGCGCCGACGCCCTGAGCCACCCGCTGAACGAGCGGGTCATCTTCACGCATGAGCGTCTGTTTCTGCCGATGTGCCCCCAGATAATGCCACTCGATCAGGCGGCCCGCTTGTTCACTGATATGCCAAGTGTGGACCTGCTCGCGACAGCGCATACTGACGGCGAGCGAGTACCGGTGGCCGCTTTTCCTGTTCGTTTGCCAATGGGGGGAAGGGAATTGGACCATCTGAACGGCGTCACCGCCGGCCGACGCATCTTCACCCGGCCCTCTGGCCACCAGTTCTGCTGGTTTCAGCACACCGATAACGGCGACTCGTGCTCGGCGGGCTTGTCGCCGGGGGTCTTGCTGCTAGACTGACGTGCCGTGGGCTTCGCTCTGGGCTTCGCCGGTGGACGACAGCAGGAACGCTTGCCGCGTACGCAGGTAGGCGCCGTCTCCTCTGTGGTCAGATTTTTTGGAGGGCGTTAGGCCTCCTGCCCAACACGGTAACAGACCGCGAAGAATCGTTCCAATCCAATAACTTACAATGGCTTGCACACATCGAGGATGTAGCTCAGTCGGTAGAGCAACGGACTTTTAATTCAGCCGAGCGTCTTCTCGCTTTTTCGCCGCAACTTCTTTTCCGGCAATCGCTTGTGACGCGTTTTCTTTTTGCCGGCCACTTTCCAGATTTTCCATAAGTTCTTTGGCGTTGATTGCGTACCCACGCATTCTAGATCAGGTTCTGTATCAAGTCCTTCCATCGGAAGGGGGCAACAGAGTACCGATCGCCAGTGCCGTTTGTGCAGGGAGTTCCTCGTTGTTCGTGGAGACATTGCTCACGGGTGGCTCGCTCCAGCAATAGTGAGACGATCGGGGCTCTCCATTCACCCAGCCGCAAGACGTGCGGAAACGGCGAATGGGTTCTGGACTGGTGGTCACGCTTCCGACGCCGCTTTCGCTCGGCGGTCGCCATCATCAAGGCAACGTGAAGGGAACAAGACTTGAGCGCGGGGCGGTCCTTATCGAGGTCCGAAATTCGCCAGATGTATCGCGGTCACAGTAGTGCTGCGATGGCCGCGGCTCGTTCGAATGCCTGATCCAAATCGAAACGGTCATAATCGTCACTTCGCAACACGGGACGCAACTGGGGCACCAGCTGCGCTCGAAGCTGGTCCCGCTTTGCCCGCGAGACATCCACCGGCTCGTTGCCAGGGACCGACAGCTTGCTTCGCAGCAGCGCCAGCAAGGTCGTGTCGCAAACGTCGATACGTCCTTGGTGGAACGCATGTTCGAGATCGAAGAAATCACGGATCGCGGCGTCGCGGCGTGTTAGCGCCGCGCGGAGTTTCTCAGCATATGCCTCGCGATGAGAGAGAACGGCGACCAGTACTGGGGGAACGGCGGACACTCGGCGGAAAGGATCCATGAGTAATGTACGGGCAGGCAACGGCTTCACCGGCTCGACGATCGGCTCTCGTACGCTCACCTCGATCTTAATGAAGTCCTCCTGGCCCGTGACGGTTGATCGATAGGCGAGCCGCGTTGCGTACTGGGTTGAGTTGTTGAAGCCGCGCAGCGGCTCAAAGACCCGAAACACTCCTGACCGTCGCTCGATCCCACTCAGATGGGACTTCAGGGGTGCGATCAGTCGGCTGCGCTTGCTGCGACTCTCACCCACTGGTGTGGACATGCTGAAATCAAGATCCTCGCTCAACCGAGAGAAAGAACCGTGAACCTTGCTGAGGCAGGTGCCGCCCTTGAACGCCAGAGAGAGCTGAGCAGCTGCCAGGTCGGCCAACGCGACGGAGCAGTAGTAATCCTTCTCGATGAGCCGTTCGCTGAACGACGTCTCGGCGGCCGTGAAGCGCAGCGCGTCGCGAAACAGCTCGGCGTCCTCGTGATATCCAATCGGCCGATCAGCCATTGAACAACACTCCCCAGCGGCGATCGACCGTTCCGCGTTTCACCCGCGTGGGGCACCAGGGGATGAGGGCGGTCGTCGGCGCGAGCTGGGCCGCCAGCTTTCTCAACAGCCGCTCCGAAACTGCTTCGAGTTCGAGGAGTTTGCCCAGGCGTCGCATCGTTCCCGTGTTTCCGAACGCGACGGCTGCCGTCGTGATCTTGGCTGCCATCCGCGGATCCTGCTTGAGGTCCGCACGGATCCAGTCATAGGCGCGCGGCAGACTGCCAAATCGCGACCAATCGTAGAGCGCGTCAACCAGACTCCTGCGCACGTGATGAATAAATCGCGTCGACACCGTCGGGCGTAGGAACCACCTCGGTACCGCCGAGCCGCTCCGGAGCGACTTGAATCAGCCGGAAGGTCGCTGCTCCGATCTGCCGAATTCCCGAGGCCGCCGTGTTGTACACATCGAGCCGCTGCGGAACCTGCGTGTCCCAGCCGTAGCGGTGGAACGCTGCCGGTCCGCAGATCTGATAGTCCGCTTGCCGATCGGCCATGAGCGTGGCCAGCGCAAGGAACTCGCTGGGGCTCCAACGGCCTCCGGGCGGGATCCGCAAAGGCAGCAGATAGAGGTCTCGCCGCACCCGCGCCACCAGGCGGCGGCGGGCCAGTCGGCCCAGGAGACTGCGAGCCTGCGTGGGCGACAGTCCCAGCGCCCGGGCCACCTCCGAGCCGCTTAGCACCTGGCGTCGCCGCAGTTGGACGTAGGCAAACAGCTGCGCTTCGAGATCACCGAGGGCGGCAGACACGGTGTGTCCTCCATTTTATGCATTATTCCTCAGACGTATTTATTGTCAAATACAATACACAGCTCTCTGTGGCCAGTCAACGCCGTTCGGCGCCCTCACGCACTCCGCCGCTCGAAACAACTCAAATGTGAAGACGCTTGGCCCTGGTCGAACCTGCCATGCTGCTGCCCAGGCCCGCAGCATCCTCCAAGGTGGCTCTCTGGGCTCTACTCAGGTTTACATAGAACGTTTCAAGGCTGGCCGCCAACAACCCCAACTTGTCGTTGGAATCGAGTTCGATCGAGCACAAGGGTATCGGCGCGGTCCAACGGCGCCGGTCGGTTGCCAGGCCGCAACGTCAGGAATCCAAACGTTTCCTGGGCTGAAACGGCGGTGCGGGTTCGTTGGCTAGGTTCGGTGTGACGCAGACAGGCTCTTGGCTCGCGATGGGTGGGTTCGGTCGGGATCAGCGCGGCCATCTCAGCACTGGCAGTCATAACTGAGGACGGATACTCCTCGGTGCGCACCAACATCGCCATAACTGACGCAGGAATTGTCGTCCTACGTCGCGAATGGTCTTGGCCTTGGCGACACATGTCACGCCCGCCCAGGCCACCCTGGTCCAGTGCAATTTCGACGCTTCGGTCGCGATCACCGGAGGCACGCAGTGAATCGCGAGCGAATCATTTCGACCGCGCGGTCTGGACATGTTTCGCGCGACCTCATAAATCAAATTGTGGCGCACAGGTGTGGGCCGACGCGCCTAACGAGTGGCTTCGTATAGGGGCCGAGCTGCCCTCCTGTCGGGGGAAATGACTCGCCTTCGAGTGTGTCTCATTCGCGTCCCATTTTCACGAGTTGATGGCAATTTAATTTATGAAATGGCAAAATGGGACTTACACATCGGGAGTTAGTGTTGAATGCCACTCCCGGCGTAACTGAAGCGTTAATCGAAGGTATTGTGAAGACAGCTTCGAGGGGCCTGAGTTGCCGTCTGGGGGGACTGAGGGCCGATGGGCGCGGCGAAGATCTGTACACCTGCCAGCGGCTCCCGTTCCCTCACCGGCCTTCTTCCTGCATCCTTTGGTTTCCCTTGAACGTCTTCTTCGAAGGCAGGCGTGGGCTGCGTTCTGCGAAAACCCCTCACTTCTCGGAATGATTCTCTTGACAGCACTATTCCGTTTGATACTATTCATCGAAGTACTATGGGTGGAAGTATTAATGATCTCCGTCGGGAAAGTTCAATGCCCCGCAAATCTCTGGATGAACTCGGCCGCCTGCAAACCGCCATTATGGAGGCGATTTGGGACATGGGCGAGGCAACCGTTCAACAGGTACTCGATCAACTCAGCCGTAAAAAGAAGCTGGCCTACACCACGGTGCTCTCAGCCCTGCAAAAGCTGGAGAAAGCTGGCTGGGTGAAGCATTGTCAGCAAGGTCGCACCTATGTGTATCGGCCGAAACACAGTCGCGGAGAGGAAGGGAAGCGTTCGGTTCGCAAGCTGCTCGAGCGAGTCTTTGCCGGTGATGCGCTGTCGATGTTTCAGCATTTGCTGGACGACCAAGACCTGAGCCCGGAAGAACTCGCTGAATTTACGAAGGTCATCGACGAGCGTCGGGAAGGAGAGCAACGATGAATGGTCTCGATTCTCTGAATATTTCGTTCGCTTGGACGGCTCTTGGACAAGTGAGCATTTCCCTCTTGATTGGGATCATTGCGAGTCTTGTGTGGGCTCGAAACGCGGCCCGGGCACATCGTTTGCTTTCACTGAGTATTAGCGCGGCGATTCTGATCCCCGTACTCAGTCTTGTCGTCTCGCAGCTCGGCTGGGGGCAAATTGTTCGAAGTGAGCAGCGGACGGTTCAGGTGGAGGCTGGGGGGCCAACAACTGAACCAACCCTGATGAACGATCGCGATGCGAGCATGGCGATGGAACCAACTCGGCCGACCGGTGTCATGGAAGTCGAATCGGTTCAGACGAGCAAGACATCTGCGAACTGGGTTGCGGCAATTCTACTGGTAGCATGGGCGACTCTCTCGGCACTGCTACTAACTGGCTTCTTGGCTTCGATTGTTGAAGGCTGGCGAGTCCTTTCCCGGGCGGAGCCGTTAGACGATCCCGCGATTTCGAAAGCTCAGTCCGCGGCAGTGTCAGCACTCGGACTGCGCGTCGCTCCTCGCCTTTTGGTTTCCAACGACGTACGCTCGCCAGTGATTTGGTGTTGGGGGCGACGGCCTGTGCTGCTGGTGCCGAAGTTGCTCGGCGCGACGGCCGCTTGGATCGGTGTTTTGTGTCATGAGCTGGCGCATTGGAAACGACATGACCATCTTTGGGCGTTGCTGTCGCAAGCGTTGACGATTTTGTTGCCTTGGCATCCACTCTGTTGGGGGGCACGACGGCGACTTGGCTTGCTTAGCGAACAGGCCTGCGACGATTGGGCGCTGGCCGGCGGCACGTCACCGGCCGATTATGCCGAGTCTCTTCTGAACCTACTGCCACAAAATCGTCCGGCACCTCTGCTAGCCGCTTTTCGTGATAAGAAAGGCCTGGTCGTGCGGCTGAAACGAATCCTGGCTGAACGACAGGTGAACCCGGTCGCGGGTCGCAAGTGGACGTACTTGGCAACGGCGGTTTCGATGCTGCTGGCGGCGACGATTGCGTTAGCACAGTTGCGCGAGGATGCACCGAAAGATAATCTAGAAGTGCCCAGAGAAACGATCCAATTGCCGGCCAACACGACGTCAAAACCTGAACGAAAGAGCAGTCCAGACAAGCGAGAGGTGCGAAACGACGAACCTGCCGTCATCAACGGGCAAGTTGTTGACCTGGACGGAAAACCGGTCGAAGGAGCGCATCTCCTCGGAACCTCCAGCCCCGAGATTTAGTGATGATCCGTTGCCATTGCCATCCAGGATATCCGGCGTCGTTCTTGATTCCGCCGAACATCCTGTCGCGAATGCGCAAGTGACGGTTTTAGTCAGACGCTTTTCGAGTGAGAAAGACGAGGAGTCGGAGGGGCCCGGACCCTGGTCAACCGTCACGGATGCCAAGGGGCGCGTATTCGATTTCTCCGACCGGTACAATCAGGCCGAACCATGATGAGGTGCGAATCAAGGTTGTTGCGGAAGGATTTGCGGATGTGCTGGAGGACGACTATGAGAAGACCTTGCTGAAAGGTTCGTTGCCACGTGTCGAAATGCTTGCTGGGCGACGAATCAAGGGCCGACTGGTTGATAAAGAGGGCAAGGCAGTTGCGAAGGCGATTGTTCGGCTCCAATCCTGCACCGCCGATCTGACCGCCAAATGGGATTCGGGGCCGTTCCCTGTCGGCGAAGGGGGCGGCTTCTCGGTGTCAATTCCTTCCGACGGCAAGGCTGCCGCGGCCATATATCCCACCGGGTTTGCTCCACGGTTTATTGACGTTACGAATGAGACCGATCAAGGCAATATCGTGCTGCAGAAAGGCGTTTCGTTGAAAGGCCGAGTCGTCGATCGAAACGGAAACGGAGTCGCAAAGACCGTTGTGGGCATTCTCAACACCGAACACCGCATTCTGCATGCGTATGTCGTGGTAATCGGGACCGCGGTCAAGACCGACGAGGCGGGACATTTTCAACTTCCTCCCCTTCACGGGTCCTATAAGCTGTCGGTCGGAAAATCTGTGCCGGATTACTCAAGGCAAATGATGCTGTTGGGTGAGCCGCCTCCGCCAATCGATCCTGTAACGGTCGAATTTGATGGTGCCAAGTCCGGCGACCTCATTCTTTTGCGGGAACGCTATCCCTGAGGTGTCTTCCCATACTCATCGTGGGACTGATCATCCTATTGGTCCCGCTTGAGGTGACAGTAAGAGTCCCACTCTCCGCGGTTTCCGTAGCGTTCATCTTTGCTGCAATCTTCCAGACACTTGCTTACACAAAGAGACTATAACAGCCTGCGAACAACGGCGAGCACCGGAGCGGCGACCTTGGTGCCTACCATTGCATCCGCCGGGTCACCAACTCATACCTATTCTCGGACACGCCATCAAACGGATCGACGCGGCCTACCTTGGCCGAGTCATCCGGCAGTCGATGTTGGGCGGTCGGGCGACGGCGGGTAGAATGGAGCCATCGAATCGTTAGCATCAAAGGAAGGTTTTGAGGCGTGTAGTGGGTACATATGACTTATGGTAGAGGGTTACATTGCTAGACTCAGATCGCTTGGCATGAGCCCACCTGATGCTTCGCAGGCGAGAGACGTGGGTCTAATTGAAGCTGCAATTGGCACAACGCTCCCGCCCGAATTCAAAGAGTTTCTAGCACAATGTGCGGGTTGGTGGGGCGACATTTGCTGTCCGGCAGAAGAACCAACGCCTTTCGGAGATCACGTCCTCTGTGAATTCCACGACGCCAAGGAAATCGAATGCTTGCTGGGCTCTACATCACGCCACGCAACATGATTACCATCGCGTACGGGCACTTTGGAGCCTACACTTGCCTTTCTGTTTGTGGAATAGATCGCGGCTATGTATATGCTTTGGACTCTGAATTCCGCTCTCTTTGGCCGGACGACGAATTCTATACGAGATTTAATGCTATTGCACCATCCATCGAAGCGTATTTGGAATTACGCCGCGATGGTGAATTACCGGAAAAACCTGACTCGTACCACTCGATCTATCTGTTAGCACCTGACTGGAACACGTTCCTCAATCGCTGCACCAGTTGCGACAAATAAGCAGCAATGATGTGCCTCGACCGCCGTCTCAAGAATAGACCGTTTTCCGGAATGGAGAGCACCATGTTCACGTTTGCCTCTCGCACGTTTGTAATCGCCATGGCGGCAGCCTTGATCGGTCGCTCACTTACTGCGAGCGACGTGGTCGACAAGATCGATGACGCACTCCTGGGGAAGCTCCAGGGCGAATGGAGCCCCACCTCAAGCGTTTTCGACGGAAAACCCTTCACCAGCGCCGCAGGAGAATCGACGGTGGTCTTCGAAGGTCGAACGATGTCCATACGATTTGGGGACAAAGTAGCTGGCCGTCTTGACATTAAGCACCTCGTCACCAACGGGGAATTAGGCCATATCGACTACGAGATTGTCGATCCGGCCGGGAAGACCGTCAGGACAAAACAGCTCTTCAAGCTGGATGGGGACACCCTCACCACGTGCGTTCGTTCACCACCCGGTGAACGCCCAGATGAACTGACGAGCAAGCCCGGCTCGAAATATCTTCTGACCGTGCTACAGCGCAAGAAGAGGAAAAGCACGAACGGAGATGAGGAAGACCTTCAGGGGCTTTGGCAGGCGGTGTCGCTGGAAGCGAACGGGAAAAAGGCTCCAGAGGAGCAAATCAACGAGGTCCAACTCCTTTTCAAGGGCGACAAGGTGGTGTTCAACCCGAAGCACGAAAACCGAGAACACACATACAAGATTGACCCCAAGGCGAAGCCGAAAGCGATGGACATCACTCCCGGCGATGGTCAAAAGAAGGGCCAGAAGATGCCGCTCGCCATCTATGACCTAGTTGGTGACAAGCTGATTATCTGCATCGACAAGGAAGGCACGCACGGCAAGCACCCAACGGAGTTTAAGACGGAAGCTGGGGACGGATTGGGTTTAATCACTTTGGAGAAAGTCAAACAGACAAAGTGACAGAAGGTGACCGATTGACGGGCTCGATGAGAGTGACCGTCCAAGAAACCACCGATTTTGACACAGCGTTGACGGATCGTCAAAATGCTGTTGTTGTTGGATGCGTCGGGGAAAGAGCCGCCACCAATCAAAAACTCAGACCGATTGACCAGTAGTCATGTCGAAGACGCCAATCGTCCGCCCGATTTCGTTAGTGAACGCTTTGACTAACATTGCCATCTTGGCCTTGTTTGTCCTGGCCGGTTGGGCACTTGACCACCAAAATGGCATCATCATTGGCGCGATCGTTTACTTGGTGGTGTCACAACTATTGCGACGGACGATCTGCCGAAGTCATCGCAATGCGATCAGGCAATGCAAACGTCAACAATTCGAACTGGCGATACCAGATTTTGAAGATAGTCTCGCCTTTTTTCGCAAGAACGAATGGCTTGACAGATATCGTGCGATTACTCTGTTGTCGGCTTCTGGCATGTGTTACCGGGAAATGGCAATGGTCAGCCTTGGTTTCTGCCATGCTCAACTCGGCGACGGAAAAAACGCTCGGCGGTACTACGAACGATGCTTGGAAGAATTTCCCCAAAACGGAATGGCGGAATCAGCTTTGCGGCTCATAAACGCGGCGGCTAAAGCGGAAGCTGCGACATAACAAATGGGGCGTTGCACCGAAGCCGCAGCGCGGTCCACTTGGTCAATACTGCATCCGCTGTTTCATCAACTCATACGTTTTGCCAGACATGCCGAATATCGACCGATTGTTGCTCGCCGGGGCACATGCCTCCGTAGAGGCATCCGGTGATCATGATTGGATGGTCGGGCGGAGGCGGTTAGAATCAGCTGATCAGGAGCGTCCGATCAAACGAACACCGGCTTCGTCGTGCTGCCCAAAGGCCCATCGTTGCGAATGTTGGCCGCCAACTAGCCGAGGCATGTGGAGGTCGGTGAGGGATGGCCCAGCGGAAGTAGGTACAATTCAAGAGGCGGCGAGTGCGTCTACTTCCATTCTTGGGGAGCGGCTGCTCATGGACAACGCTTTCTTGCGCTTCCTGGTTACATTTACCCTCTGTCTCATCGTGGGTTGTAGACCGGCAAGTACATCGGTGAGCGAGAATTCGACAGCGCCACTGCCGGATGCAGCATCAGGCGGTGACAAGGTATCAGAGTTGATTGAACATATCATGAGAACTCTGGAGAGCGGGGAGCTCCTCGTGACGCCACGGCCCAAGGAATGGGTGTTTAGCGACGGTTGGACCATGGAGCATCCAAGCGGCGGGGTGATTCAACGAAGCGTCCTTGCCAAGCAGTGCGAGGCCATCACGCCCTACGGCTGGCGAGCAGTGCCGGAGTTGCTGCATTGGCTCAATCACGAAGAACAATTCATGCGCTACATTGCCGCACGCTCGTTGGAGATTATCACGGGAGTAAGCCCGGAGTTCTATTATTTCCGGGAACCGCACACGTCATCCGAGAGCGGTGTGGACTGGTGTGATAAGGCGAAGGCCGAGTGGAAGCGGTGGTATGACGATGTCGCCAACGGCTGTTCGGAGAATGCTGGACTCGGAACGCGAAGACCGCCGGAGGCAGAAGCGGCGGACTTGTCGCCGGAAAGTGAGAACAAGTAGGGCAAGCACGAACCTGAGAAGGTGCGTTGGTGGCCGGTTCACGATTCATCAACCCGTAGGCGCGTTCCAGTTTTCGGTTCCTACCGGGAATCGACCGATTTTGACACAGAGTTGACGGACTGTCAGAATGGTTCTTGAAACACTGGCTCATCACCCGAAATTAGGCCTTCACGCACTGTGACTCGTCCACCCGTCAAACATCTGTTCCGATTCAGTCTTGGAACGATGTTTGTGTTGGTGACCGTATTCAGCGTCGTGCTCGGCCTGAAAGTACGGCAGGTCGAGCGACAGAAGGAATCGGTGGCTTGGGTATACGATCATGGCGGAGGGGCCAGCTACGACTACGAGATTTCCGAAACCGCAATGGTCACCGACATATCACCGCACTACGAGCCAAAAGACCCGCCGTGGCCCCATTGGATGCAGCAATCGTTTGGGGAAGACTACCTTGCTCCTATCCACATGGTTGTCCTCGATGGGTCTGGCATGAACGGGGATCTACCTGTTACAAGTCTTGAGCCATTGTCCGCGTTCACAGAGTTGCGACATTTGATACTGATGTATTGTGAACTTGATGACTGGTCGCCGCTGAGGAAACTGACCAAGCTGAGGACACTCGAATTGGTCTCGTGCCCAATTAGCTGCGAAGAAATGGCCGAATTACGGCGAGTGCTGCCTGACTGCAAGGTTGTGCAGTGGGGTGGCTAGGTTCGCGGTTGTTTCGTTACTGGCCGTGGCAGCTATGTACTGTGTTTCATCAACTCGTAGGAACGGCTTTTGATTCCTGCGAGAAGTCGAAATATCACCGTATTGTGCGACTCTGAAAAAGAGGCAAATATGCCCCGGCCACGCCTGAAACGCCTGCTTCGCATTGGTCTTCGCGACCTGCTCGTTGTGGTGACGGTGTTGTGCGTGTTGCTGGGGTGGAAGGTTCGGGAGGTAAAACGGCAAAAGGAAGCAGTTGCGTGGGTGGAAGAGTCACCTATGACTACTATGAGGGCTATATGAGCTTTGAGTACGATGAACATGGAACGCTAATTCTCCACAGGGAACTTCCCGGTCCCGATTGGTTGTGCGAACTGATCGGAGTGGATTTCTTTGCCTCGGTTGTTGAAGTGTCCCTGGGTACTGATAGAGTCAATGACTTGTCGCCGCTGAAAGAGCTAAAGAAGCTGAAAAAGCTCATCCTATTTCCGTTCCAAGTCGCCGACGAAGATATCGCCGCATTGCAGAAGGCGCTACCAGACTGCGAAGTGTGGACCCTATTAATAGACTAGAGATGAGAGAGCTGAGTTTGTCCGTGACAGTGTCATAAATCGACCGTATTCTGCGACTTTGATGAAGAGTGTTCCTGTAGCTCCAGCCCAAATATCCCTTGCGCTTTTCGGCCACTTGTGCATTGCAGAAATGGAACCTCTGGAGCAAATTGCATAACCGAGTAAAATAGAATCAGTGGTGGTGTGGGAGTTGCCGGGCGTTGTACCACGCCGGAGATGACCGAGAGAACTAGGCGAGTCACAGGAAGGAATTGATGATTCCGCCATTCAATGAGCACGGGTATTTGCCTCCTGGCATTCACCCGGCCAAGCTCGAAGAAATCGAGAACCGGTTTGGGCGTGAGTCGGAGGTTCGGCGCGTACAAATGGAATCGTTACGATGGTTGGTTGAATTGGCTCATCGAACTGGTGTCAATAGGTTGGTCATAAATGGCAGCTTCGTAACGGACGTGCTCGAACCGAACGATGTCGATTGTGTCCTTTTGATTGGGGCTGACTTTCCTCGCGACGTTGACGCTGAAGCGGAATTACTAGCGGGGTTACCATTTCTGGAATTGAGTCTAGTGGACGAGGCCGATTTCGAACTGTTGGTCAATGCGATTTTCGCGACCGATCGGCATTCGGTTGACAAAGGCATGGTGGAGATCGTGTGATGGGCCTGCACAGTCAGAGCGAACTGGAATCGACACGCAAGAAACTACGACTTCTCGAAGAGCGTTACGAAGCTCACTCAAGCGCGACGGGTGACAGTTCGCATGCACGCAAATTGACAATGCGGTCGCTGAAACGACTGATCAATCAGTTGAAAGAGGAGATCGCCCGATACGAATCCAGGACTTCTCTCCGGCAAGGGAGTTGAAGCTGTCGTTGCCAATCCGCGTCGTGCTCACTGTGTGTCACAAAACCACCGATTTTGACACACGCATTTGCCAGTCGATCGAGCAGCGCGGTCGCGAATAGGGGTCAAGGACTGAAATAGAATGAAGTCGCAGATTATGTACATCGAAGCCAAGCGGCACGACGTGACTGGTCTAGCTCGCATTGGGCGTGTGACGACTTCAAAGAGTGGCAAGACTTTGTACTACGGCGGGCGCAGCTACGGAAGGCTTGGTGGGCAAGGCTTCAAAGCCAACTATTTCGACGAAGTGACCGGAGAAGAGTACTGGATTTCCCGCTGCAAGTCTAACGGTGGTGACCGTCTCTACCCAGGGACTATAGTGATCGACGACGACGTGCGAGATGAATACTGGACGGACATCCGAAAGATGCCAGAGCAACGACATCAACGAGTGATTCGCTGTCCGGGGAAGTACGGCGGAAAGAAGGGGAAATCCTATTGACGCGGGGTTCCCGGAAAACGACCGTTTTCCAAATTGACCACCGGCCCGCTGGGCATATTGAGCACGCCGGTCGGTGTCAGGTCGTAAGGGCTTAGAATGGAGCCATCGGCCTGCGTCGGAGAAGGGCGAAGAAACAACATTCAGAGAGATCCGGTAGAAAGCTGCGGAGGCCGTACAATGGATCTTGTGAGGAAGTTGGCGTTGGTTACGACTGCGTTTGTGACGATCTGCGTGCTGACGACTTGTCGTCTGAGTTGGCTGTGTCTTGACGATCTGTTGATATCCCATCGCGGATTGTATCTGCCGCCGCCCAGAACTTCCTTTTGAAGGCCTCTCAATTTCCGGGAATAGTAGATGTCGTTGTTGCTGCGATTGCCGTCCTCGCTGTGGCGTTACTGTTTGTAAAAAGGAGGATCGGTGCAGCGGCCATTTTTGTCAGTTTCTGCATCGCCTTAGCAGCAGTCACAGCCAGTGTTACATCCCTGGGACTTTTGACCTTTACTACTCTTTGTTTTCGTTGATCAGGTCCGGCGAGAGAACGGAATCTGAGCTGTCAGAGACACTGCAAATGCCCGCTTCATGAGTCATAAAACGTAGGATGGTGAGGTTTTTGAATTGCGGTGAAAAACCACCGATTGCTGCTCGGCGCGTATATGCCTCCCCAGAGGCATACGGAGGCCGATGTGGAGTGGCAGGGCGGTAGCGGTTAGAATGGAGCCATCGGGGCGTCCCGGCAAACGAAGGTATTTTGAGATTGCACTTGAGCCGGAAAGACGAACGGGTACACATGCCTTCGCGAGGTGAAGATTGAGCAGCAACGTCACTTTCGGCAGGATCTCGTTTGCGGCGTTGGGTGCGGTATTACTGGTGTCTGCATTGATCGTGAATCTAATTCCTCGCCAGGGACCCTGGTACTCAGACGGCGGCCTAGCCTTCGATGAGAGCCATCTTGGTTGGCCATGGATATGGTTGGATCGTTGTGGCAAGCAGTTGCGAAGCGGGAGCGCCAGCAGTTTTTCCAGAGTGGCATCAACAGTAAGATGTCATTGGTGGAATCGGCCACCGCGTTCCATGCCGTATAACCGCGTCTATTTTGGAAGGCTTTTGGCTGAGCCTCCTATGGTGGGCGGGAACTGGCGTCTACATGTGGCGCATTGCAGGGCACAACGGCGATCGCCGATCGCTACAGTTTAGCTCGGTGCAGTTGCTCCTTGGGCTGGCGTTAATCGGTATACTGCTTGGCACTATGCGAATTGGTGATCCTTGGTAAGCCAAAAACCTCGAATCATCAAGTACCAAATAAAGACCGTATTCCGGTACATGACTGAATCATGAACCCTCCACCCAAAAAACGCCTGCTCCGCTTCAGCCTCCGCACAATGCTGGTGGTGACAGCAGTGCTGTGCGTGTTGCTGGTGTGGAAGGTGCGTCAGGTGGAGCGGCAAAAGGAAGTCGTTGAGTGGCTTCAGGCGAAGGGGGTGCGTGTTTGGTATGACTACGAGTTTCGCGACGGTAGATGGATTTCCAAACCCGATTTGCCTAGTGTTGATTGGCTGCGTGATTTGGTTGGAGTTGAATATTTTGCGACAGTGGCCGTAATCGGGGCGAATTGCGAAGGCACGACGCTTGGATGGGTGAACCTGAAACGCTCTCGAGGTGACGATCTTTCCAGGACATTGGACTTGATGGTGCTGCAAGCCGTCATCGAGGCCACCGATGAAGACATCGACATAGTTGAGGCCGCACTGCCAAGATGCCGTATCCTGAGCGATTTTTAAGGTTGGTCAACCAACACGTATTATCACGTAAGAGGTTTGCCCCATTGAACGATGTTGGTGTTGACGATAGCTGGGGCGGCTAGTTGCAGATGTTCTCCAATGGGACCGTTGCGGTCGAGATTTCGTCTGCAGTTGAGATTGGCGTATAATGCGCCCCGCAAATCCACCGTCTTTTGCGACTCTGAAGAAGAGGATATTGTGCCCCGCCCACTCCTGAAACACCTGCTCCGCTTCAGCCTCCGTACCGTGTTAGTCATTCATCTGCTCGTTTGGGCTGCGGGTGTCCACTGTGCTGAGGCAACTGCTAATGAGTCGAATGGTTATCAGGAATCTTCATCATTGGATGCAGAAATTCAATTGTCAGGCCAAGCCAGCGTGTGTTCCATAGCGTGGCGTCCGGGTGGGCAATGCATCGCCGTCGGCGACGATAGTGGATTAGTTAGAATTTTGAATCCAATTTCAGGAAAAGAAATTTGGAGACGCGACGCCCATCCGATGGAAGGGATAGGTAATGTTGCGGTGGCGTTTGCGCGGGACAGCGACAGCCTCATAGTCAACTCAACCATCGAGGGCGTAGCCGTTTGGAGACAAGCGGACGGAAAGACGCGACATAAGCTTGCCGATACCGCACTTCGGATAGAAGTAGATGTGGCAATTCGACATGATCGCCAGCATTCAAGACACGTCGCATATTCGGCGACTGAGAGCGACCTCGTTTCGTGGGACCTTTCGGACGGCAGGCTAATGAGTCGCGTAGCTGGAGCGGGGAAAAATGTGGCATCGCTTTCTGTGTCAGAAGATGGCAGTCTAATGGCAACTGGATTGGATCATGGAAAAGTGGTTGTGTATGAGTGGCCGGTCGGCAAAAACTTGTTTGAATCTCGCGCCAGCAAGTGCGTTATTTTATGCACGGCATTGTCCGCCGATGGGCGTTTCTTGGTAGCAGGTAGT
The DNA here is from genome assembly GCA_963700575.1 of uncultured Planctomycetota bacterium. Classification (GTDB taxonomy): domain Bacteria; phylum Planctomycetota; class Planctomycetia; order Pirellulales; family Pirellulaceae; genus JAJRVM01. Next base: position 17,585 of record CAVOYC010000033.1, read on the forward strand.
TGCGACACGATCACGTGTTGGGAGATCGAAAGGAAACAGAGACTGTGGTCCAGGAAGGTGCGTTGCGTATGCAGCGCCGGCTTTGCCATTAGCCCGGATAGCAATTTTATTGTGGCCGCCGCAGGAGATCGACGGTTTGCAGTACGCGACATCCGCACCGGAACGGTGGTTTCCTCAACAAAATATGGAGAAGATAGAACGAACTGGGTGGCTTTTGCCTTCAGCGACGATGGAACACGCATTGCGACGGCCAGCGACGACTTGGAACCAAGACTTGCGATCTGGAAGACGGGCGTCTTAGCGCGAGACGAACGCGGCAATTCCTCCGGCCAAGCAAAGTGAGCCACAGCTTCTCAGGTTGATCGTAACACACTTGGCACCCGTGAAAGCTGTGCCGAAATACCACCCTTTCTTGCTCGCCGGATGCATACCTCCCCAGAGGCATGGCAGTGTCGGTGTGGAGCAGTCGGGTGGCAGCGGTTAGAATTGGGTGTTGATGGCGTTCATCAAACGAAGGCATTTCGAAACGGTGGCAACGCGGTGTTCTAGTTGTGCCGCACACGGCTCGGCCCAGCGGGTCGCTGAGCGTTAGGCTCAAGACAGCCCATCACGCGGCATGACAGCACAGTAACTAACTGCTAAATCCAGAATTGCGACATGTAGTGGTCAGTGCTTTAGTCTGCGAAAATACAGCCGACAAGCAATACACGGCTCTGTCTAAAACCAAGCTAGGCCAGCATGCGCGTCCTTACCAAAGTGCACATTGGCATTCGCACCCAAGCTATCGCTGTGATTGCTGTCGTTGCTATTTGGTCTTGGTCCCTCTGGCTCGGTCTGCACGCGGGCAAGGGATTCATCAGTAACATGAGCCTCTTATGGAACATTGTCTTCATCTTCTTTCCATTTCTCGCTCCTTATCTCACAGTAGTATTGCTGATTTCATATTTTGGTTCCGGTCGCCCGCATCGGTGGTGGGTTCGTTTTGCCGTTGTTGCGACCATCACTCCGTGGCTGCTGTTCCTAACACGTCTCTTCGACGCAGGAGGATTTCTATGATTGCTTGGCCTAACCAAGACGTTGCAGCGATCCGCCGCCCCACTGGGCAGTCAGACGGTTCGGGTGATTTGTCAGCGACTCTTGCAGCCGACCGGTCGCTTCCGGGGGCGGTCGCTGAGCTTGAACGTTACGTTCTTGAAAGAGATTTACCTGTGTCATCAAGTCGTCGAACCGGGTTTTGATTCATGCGACAACGCAGCAAACCACCGTATTCTCGGAATGAGACGATCAAGCGGATGTGGTAGAATCAGGGCGTCGGGACCGCCCGATTAATCGAAGGAAAAGTGAGAACTGTTGACGCTGGACAATTTCTGATCTAGGCGACACACGAGATGGGATTTCAGACAGCACTCCTGGTTGGCGTCGGTGCAATGTTTTGTACGCATGGACTGAATCGCTTCCTTGGCGAACGCAACTATAGGCAGCTTTCGCCCGAAGAGAAGGTGAAACTCGTCGACCAGTTTTCCGCCTATCGTTCAGCCGGAACGTATCTTCCCATAGCCATTATGGGAGTCGTTATCCTGGTAACAGTCACTTATCCCGGTGCGTTTTGGTGGCTCTTCCCGACCGGTGTAGTTGCTGTTCTGGGGGTGTCGCTCGTTCTCCAAGTGCTGATATTCCATCGGCTGGCAGTCCTCGATCTGCCGGACGAATTCGTATCGCGGTATCGGTTCCAAGCAGTCGCGGCTCTAGTCGGAAATGTCGTGGCCCTGTCGTTTCTGACCTTTGGTATCCTACGACTTCACTGACGGTACTTGGCAGTCCCAAGTATCGACCGATAAACGGAACACCGTGATCACGACAGCCGGACCACTTTCAAGCAGGGCGGCCTCATGCGACACGCTATCCAAACGCTAACCATCTTGACGATGACGCTCCCTGTCGGCTACGCATTGTCAGTTGAACCGCCGAAGGAATTCACCAATAACATCGGGATGAAGTTCAAATTGATCCCGGCTGGTGAGTTTATGATGGGTAGCTCCGAATCACCTGAGGATTTGGCCAAGACAAGTCACTCGCTTACTCCCGAGTACTTCCGCTGCGAACGACCTCGGCACACGGTACGGATCACACGGGCCTTTTTCATTGGTGTTACTGAAGTGACCCAGGAGCAATACGAGGAAATAATGGGGGTGAATCCCAGTTGGTTTTCGCATACGGGAAAAGGTGCGGACAAAGTCAAGCGGATGGATACGTCCAAGTTTCCCGTGGAAACAGTCAGTTGGGATGATGCTGTGGGTTTCTGCAGAAGAATATCGGAGCAGGAACATCGGACGTATCGTCTTCCCACGGAGGCAGAATGGGAGTACGCGTGCAGAGCAGGTACGACGACCAAATGGTGCTGCGGCGACGATAAGAAATGCTTGTCGAAGTATGCCTGTTACGAGGATAACTCTGAAGGGACGAGTCGGCCAGTAGCACAATTGAAACCCAATCCGTGGGGACTGTACGACCTGCACGGAAACGTATGGGAATGGTGCAGCGATTGGTGGGAAACGAAATACTACGCGAATTCGCCAACGGATGACCCTACTGGCCCCAAGATCGGTACCGTCCAGGTGGTTCGGGGCGGCAGTTGGGCTTACCCCGCGCTGCATTGTCGGTCAGCGCAACGTGGCAGGTTTATGCCACGACATCATGAACACGGCCTGACCTTTGGCTTCCGCGTTGTCCTCGAAGTGCCCTCGAACAGGTAGAATAGACACCAAAAAGCGCATCAAATATCGACCCTTTCCTGCTCGACGGAACGCATGCCCCCGCAGAGGCATCGGGGTGCTCGTGGACGCGCCGCGACGGAAGACGGTAAACTCGAGGCGTCGGCGGTCGCCGACAAAGGAAGGTATTTTGCGACGTGCGGAGAGGCACAATCGCAGATGGCTGAGCGGAAAAGGCGACCGCAATGTGCGTGTGTATTAACAACTCAGTCGACGACTTGTTGAGCGAGTCCGGATCGTCATGCCGAAATCTCCAACTTCAGAATTCCAGAGTTTCGCCGGTGGTGTGATGATCAGAGTGCCTGCCGGTTCTTTCACCATGGGGAGCCCGGAGTCCGAGGATGGCCATCGGGTGTGGGAACGGCGGCGCGAAGTCACTTTCGTGAACGAATTCTATTTGGGGAAATCGCCGGTCACCCAGGATCAGTTTGAGGCCGTCACAGGCACGAATCCGACGGACCATGAGAAGATTCGGGATGCGCCAATTGATTCGGTGAACTGGGACCAGGCGAATGAGTACTGTCAAAAGCTCACCAAACTCGACCGCGAAGCCGGAGTGCTCCCTGACGACTGGGAATATCGGTTGCCGACGGAAGCGGAATGGGAATACGCCTGCCGGGCGGGAGGCTCGGAGCCACGGCATGGTCAACCGCAAGATGTGGCGTGGCATCATGACAATGCGGACGAAAAACCGCACGCAGTCGGGCAGAAGACGCCAAACCCGTGGGGATTCCATGATCTGCTCGGCAATGTCTGGGAATGGTGTCAGGACTGGTTCTACATGGCAAATCCCTGTCGGTCCGTTCGCGGGGGGAGTTACTTCAACAGCGCCCGCTTCTGCCGTTCCGCCCAGCGCTGGGGCTGGAATCCGAAGCATCGCGGACGCTACTGCGGTTTTCGATTGCTCGCTGCCGCGACGAGTTCGTTCGACCTGAGTCCACCGATTGATGACTTTCCGACGCAGGACCGACCGCCGTTTATCTACGATGCCATCAGCACGAATGATTTCGATTTGGCCCTCCGAGCAGTCACTGCGGATCCCGCTGCAATCGAGTCCGTGGATGCCATCCCGCCGCCGCTTCACGATTGCATCTACAAAGACAAACCGGAAATGCTGGAGTGGCTTCTGGACCACGGAGCTGACATTGAACGCCGCGAACAGGACTACGGTTCGACGCCGATGAACTGCGCTGTCGTCATGCGCCACAAGTGGATCATCCGGACTTTGGTTAAGCGAGGCGCCGATGCAACACACGCCATGGACCTGCGCAGCGCGGATTGGCCGGTGACTTCGAACATGACCCTCGCCTTGATCGCGAGGGATATCGGGAAATCGTCGAGTTACTTCGAGAGCTTGGCATCGGTTCGCGTCAATAAACGACCCTTTCTTGCTCGCCGGATGCATACCTCCCCAGCGGCATAGCCGTGTCGGTGTGGAGCAGTCGAGTGGCAGCGGTTAGAATTGGTTGTTGATGGCGTTCATCAAAGGAAGCGTTAATCAGTTTTGCATTGCCCGATTAATTAGTCGTTCGGCCAAGGAGATCGAATGCCGTTTCCCGACGCTGAACATGCGATTGTCACCGAGGTGAAAGTCCGCGACTATCTCCTGAATCCCAATCACCCAGTTGGCGGCCCCAAGGCAACGCGGTTCGCGTCCATCGGCTACACCATCGACAACTGGCAAGATTTGGCTGACGATTTGTTGCGGCTCGCTCGAACCGTTGATGATTTCGTAGCCAAACCTTCACCGTTTGGAGTAAAATACGAAGTGCCGGGAAGGATCGGACGTCCCGGCCATCGTCCGGCTGACATAATTACCGTTTGGATTGTTGAAGAGAACAGTTTGCCGAGACTTATAACTGCCTATCCAGGATGATGACGATGCTGGCTGAACATTCGATTGTCGTGCTTAATTCTAACCTACCCGATGCGGGGCTTCACGCCGGTGATGTCGGCGCGATCGTTCATGTCCACGGCCAAGGCGAGGCGTATGAAGTCGAGTTTGTGGACGGGGATGGGACGACCATCGCATTAATGACACTGGCTGCCGATGGGATTCGTCCGATCGGACCAGGCGAACTGCTGCATACGCGGCGCCGCGACCTGGCCGAACAAAGCGATGAACGGGAGCGGTAGCAAGCGTGTCGAAAATGGTGAGTCAACTCACCGCCCCGTTATCGCCAGCGTTACTAGCGGCAAAGGGTTTTTCCCTTGTCATCAACTCGTGAGAGCGGGTTTTAATTCTTGCGACGGCGCATCAAACCACCGATTTTGGAACGGGGGGTGAGTTAGGTTAGAATCAGAGGTCGGGGATGCTCCGACAAACGAAGGAAGGAAGGAAGGAGATGTTCTCTTCTCTCGAGATATAACCGAAAGTTGTGGATGAGGGCTTGAAAAAGGCGGCGTACTTTGGGTGAATTTGTTTGCTTAATTCGCATTAACCCAAGGAGTACGCCACCATGCAGGAAGGTACCACAACGAGCGTTACGTTTCCATCCTCGAGCGCGAAAGACGTGTTGACGGAGCTGTTGCGAGAGGGGGCGCAGCAGATGCTGGCGACGGCCATTGAGGCGGAAGTGGCCGAGTGGATCGAAAGTCATGCCCATCTGAAGGATCAGAACGGGCACCGCCAGGTCGTCAGGAATGGGTATCTGCCGGAACGAAACATCACGACGGGAGTGGGAGATCTGCCGGTTCGGCAAGCCCGTGTCCACGACCGTCGTCCGGAAGGAGCAAAGGAGAAGTTCACCTCGAAGATTTTGCCGCCGTACTTGCGGAAGACCAAGAGCATCGAAGATCTGATTCCGTGGCTGTACCTCAAGGGCATCAGCACGGGGGATTTTCCCCAGGCCTTGGCCTCGCTGCTGGGACCGGACGCTGCAGGTTTGAGTGCCACGACGGTGACACGCTTGAAAGCTTGCTGGGAGGACGAATATCGCGAGTGGAGCAAGCGCAGCCTGGAAGGCAAGCAATACGTCTACGTGTGGGCCGATGGCATCCACTTTAACATTCGACTGGAGGAAGATCGGCAGTGCATCCTGGTGCTGATGGGAGCGACGCCAGACGGCAAAAAGGAACTGATCGCCGTTCATGATGGCCATCGCGAATCCGAACAGTCCTGGAAAGAGTTGCTGTTGGACTGCCGATCGCGAGGTCTGACGGTGGATCCCAAGCTGGCCACCGGTGACGGTGCCCTGGGATTCTGGAAGGCGGTGCGACAAGTTTACCCAGCGACGCGGGAACAACGTTGTACCGTCCATAAGACCGCCAACGTCCTGGATAAACTGCCCAAACGCCTGCAGCCGGCCGCCAAAGCCAAGCTGCACGACATCTGGCAAGCGGACACGAGAGAGAACGCGAACAAAGCCTTTGATCTGTTCCTGGATACGTACCAGGCCAAGTACCCGCACGCCGCCGACTGCCTGGCCAAGGATCGTGAGGTGTTGCTGGCGTTCTATGACTTCCCAGCCGAACATTGGATTCACCTGAGAACGACCAACCCCATCGAATCGACCTTTGCCACCGTACGCCTACGGCATCGCCGCACGAAAGGAAATGGATCGCGGAAAGCTTGCCTCGCGATGGTCTTCAAGTTGGTGCAGGCCGCCGAGAAGAAATGGAGATTATTGAACGGTTCAGAACTGATCCCAGATGTCATTCAAGGAGTTCGCTTCGTCAACGGCGTACGCCCAACGCAAGCCGCCGCCTGATCGCTCGGAAGTACCGGTGCCTCTTCTCTGTTCCCTGAGGGAAGAGACCAGCGTCCAACGAAGGAGATGATCATGCCAGGCGTTGACTTCGACGTGCTCCGCAGAGAGATCACGATGCAACAGGTTCTCGACGAAATTGGATTCAGGGCGACTCACCGCGACGGTGACCAACTCCGTGGACCCTGTCCCGTACACGGCTCCACGTCCACGCATAGCCGTTCGTTTTCGGTGAATCTCAGCACGGATCGCTACTACTGTCACAAATGCAAATCACACGGCAACCAGCTCGAGCTGTACGCTGCCGTGGAGAACATCACGGTCTACCAGGCCGCCGTCGATTTGTGTCACGCGTTGGGCCGCGACGTGCCATGGATCAAGCGATGGTAAACCACCACGATCAAACCCGGAACAGAGAAGAGGCACCGGTACTTGAAGTGCCCAAAAGCGTCGCCTACTCAAAAACTGATCCACAACTATTGACAATAACTCCAACGCAGGTGAACCACAAGTCTCGCACGACTGATAGAAATCAGCTCAGTCTCCGCCCTATTTGGTGAGCACGCCGTCCAGATTCAGCAGCACGTTGGCCACCACGGTCCAGGCTGCCATCTCAGCGACGTCGCTCCCCTCGGGCAGCGGACCGAGAGGATTGGTGGCTAACTGCCGAGCCGCATCTTTGTGTTGCTGGTAATGGTCTCGTTCGGTTTCCCACAACCGCACCAACACGTCCACTTGGGCTGAGGAAGGAGGCCGGCAGAGGCACAATCTCAGTCCAAACCGCGTCCGGTCAGACAGGCTACTGCCTGCTTCACTTACGATGCGGCGTGCCAGGGCCTGAGCCGCCTCGAGATACACCGGATCGTTCAGACACACAAATGCCTGCAGTGGCGTGTTGGTGCGAACGCGGCGCATCAAACACAACTCTCTGCTCGGCGCGTCAAATGTCGCCATCGAGGGATAGGGAACAGTACGGCGCCAGAACGTGTAGAGCGCGCGGCGGTAACGGTCGTCGCCCTGGCTGGTCGGCCAGGTCCGTTCGCCGTTAAAGGCCGCCCGCCACAGCCCAGCCGGCTGATACGGATACACGGACGGACCGCCAATTTTTCTGGTCAACAAACCGCTCAACGCCAACGCCTGATCGCGCACCATCTCGGCCTCCAGACGCACGCGCGCGGCGCGTCCCAGCAGGCGATTCCGCGGGTCCTCGGCCAATTGCTCCGGGCTGACATGCGCCGCTTGACGATACGTCGATGAAGTCACCATCAGTCTGAGCATCTGCTTCATGTCCCAGTTCGTGCGTACCAGTTCGGTAGCCAGCCAATCGAGCAGTTCCGGATGCGTAGGTGGATCTCCTTGCGTTCCAAAATCCTCTTCCGTAACGACGAGACCCGAGCCGAAGATCCGCCCCCAGAGTCGATTGACTGTCACACGAGCAGTCAGTGGATTCTCGGGGGCGACCAGCCAGCGAGCCAGGCCGAGTCGATCTGGACGGGCGTCAGGCGGCAGCGCGTGAAAACTCCTCAAGACGCCCGGCTGAACCAGGTCTCCCTTGTTCAAGAAGTCACCTCTGACAAGTACGTGGGTCGGACGTTCTTGACCCGGCGCCAGCTGCTCCATGACAGGCAGCGTGGGGATCGCCGGACGTGCTTTGCGCTGTTGGGCAATTTGCTGCTCAACCACCACGCGACGCCGTTCCACCGGTGACAGTGTACGTGGAGTCAGCGCGAGGTTGGATTGTGGCGGCTCGTCAACCGTCATCTGCCAGACGCTGTTGCGAGCAGCGTCGAGTACCTTGACCTGCGCCGGCGCCAAGCGATTCTGCAGTCCGTTGTCGGTACGATTCCAGATGACGATGCGGTCAATGGGGTGTTCCTCACCCAGGTCCAGCTCCCACCACGGGCCAGGCTGCTGCCGCGTGTGAGTTGTTGAATGGGCCGTGTAGAAGTCCCCGTTTGTGTTACCGTCGATCGCCAGTACGGCCGGTCCTTCGTAGTCTGTGGAAACCTGGCTTGCCGTGCCCACGAGAGCCAGGTTCGTCTCACCCTGCAACACCTGCACCTCGGCGAGCGACAAAATGCGGGTGTTGCCCGGCAGTTCAATCCGCACATATCGTCCTGACAGAGTCTGGACCGGCGATGACTCGGTCTGTGAAGCGATCCGCTCCTTGACTTCTTTCAGCTCTCGCTCCAATTGAGCGAGCTTGGTTTCATAGGCCTTCAGTGCTGCCAGGTCTTCGGTCCGCGGGGCTTCCATGACGGGAGATTCGTCTGGCAAATCCGCGTCCTTCGTTTGGTTCAGTACCGCGAACAGCTGATAGTATTCCTCCTGCGAGATGGGATCGTACTTGTGGTTGTGACACTTCGCGCAGCCCATGGTCAAACCCATCCAGACTTGAATCGTTGTGTCTACGCGGTCTTTCACCGCCGCCACACGGAACTCTTCGTCGTCCGTACCTCCCTCCGTGTTTGTCATCGTATTGCGATGAAAGGCGGTTGCCATTTTCTGGCCCGGCGTCGCGTCGGGTAGCATGTCGCCAGCCAACTGCTCGACGGTGAATCGGTCAAAAGGCATGTTCCGATCCAGCGCGTCGATGACCCAATCCCGGTAACGCCACATGTTCGGCCGCAGCGGATCGCTCCCGTAACCCCGAGAATCGGCGTACCGCGCTAAGTCCAACCAGACACGTGCCCAGCGTTCTCCCAAGGCCGGATCCGCCAGCATCCGTTCCACCAGACGGCCGTACGCCTCGGGATCCCTATCGGCAACGAATGCCTCCACCTCCTGCCAGGTCGGCGGAAGTCCGCGTAGATCGAGACTCAGGCGCCGAATGATCGCGTACCGGTCGGCGGGCGGATTCGGCTGCAAACCATGCAATTCGAGTTCGTGCAAAATGAAACTGTCAATCGCATTGTTCAACCAAGACCGGTTGTTGACCGAGGGAAGCTCAGGACGCGCGGGCCTGACAAAAGCCCAATGCTGCGCGTAGGGAGCGCCTTGTTCGATCCAACGGCGGAGCAAGTTGATTTCCTTTTCAGATAGCTTGTCTGCCGTATCTGCAGGCGGCATGCGAAGATCTTCATCGTCCGCCGTGATGCGCGCCAGCAGCTCACTCTCGTCCGGTTTGCCCGGCACGATAACCACCTCGCCGCTATCCGCTTGTCCGGTGGCCGACTGCCGGTCATCCAACCGCAACCCGCCTTCCCGATCCGCTTCGTCCCGTCCATGACACTCCAGGCAATGCTGCGCCAACAGAGGGCGGATATCACGATTGAAGTCAACTGGTGCAGACGTTGCCTCAGCACTAGATGGCCGCACCTCGTCTGCCATGGCCGCACGTCCCAGGCCGCAGACGCCAGCTACCAGAGTCACAAGCGCCAGGCTCCAATGACCTCGACACACCAATCGCTGTCCCTGATGAGAAGCCACTTGGCAAACGCTCCGATTTACGAGACCGAGATTCGAATGTACCGGCGCCACTGGTCCCACATCGCAGAGGATGAACAGGATTCTTCGTCACGGCCCAAGCACATCGCCGCACAATCACTCGCTCCGACCACTGAGCAACTGGCACCACCGCCGCTTCCCGCCCACACCCGGCGAGAACTCCCGTTGATCATACCAAAAACCCGCTTCACGGTGAAAACTGGTTGCCATCGCCGCATTGACTGCGGCGGCCGAACCCCCCAAACAGACTTGCGCGCCGCGGCTCAGACTTTGAGTCTGGGCGTAACTATTGGCCATCCGCGTCCGGGGCCAGAGTCCTACCCTTTTGGTGGGGCAACAGGCTGGTTTGGTCAGCCGGCCTGAAACGAATAAAAATGCTATGTTTGAACAGGGGTTTCTGTGGTGGGAGAACCTGTTGGGGGGGCACTGCGATGCGCCGTGCGTATGATTTCTTGCTTGCGTTGCCGGACGAATGCGGCCGTATGTCATTCGACCAGCTTCTGCTGATGGCCGCTCTACTGACACTCGTCGTGGCGGTCATCCTGATGATTTCCGGCCGAGAACTGGCGTGAGCGGTTGCGCCACGTTTTCACCACCGGGCTCAACCGCTAGAGCGGCCAGCTTGAGTCGCTGCGTCTCCAAGCGGCGGTGGAGGCATGAGAAGACGCGGACCGTAAGAATTGGGGAATTTTGATCTCGCGGGGCGGCGTGGGGGCAGACGCCGCCCCCGGGCCATTTCTGGTTGTTCGCGCTGCCCACCACCGCCGTCCTCGCAACCCTGTTGCTCACGCCCCGCTATCCACACCGTACTGCTCCGGCCGCCAGAAGGCACCGCCGATCCAATCACGTCAGCTGTGCCGGCAGGACAAACCTGGCCACGAGCCCGCACGATTGGACGAGGCGGTTGCAGTCTGATAATCTCTTGATCAGATGAAGAGACGCGTTTTGGCTGCGGCACCTGGCCGCGGAATGGTTGCTGGAAGCTACTGCCACAGCTATGGAGCATTGTGCCGGTCACGTTACAGGGCATCACGACTATCAGGAGATGAAGCGATGAAACACCGACGATTTCTGCCACAACTTCTGGCGCTGGCGGCCTGTGCCGGGCTGCTTGGTGTCACACCCGCATTCGCGGAGCTGAAACCTGGTGACAAGGCTCCCGATTTCAAACTCAAAGGTAGTGACGGCAAGACGTATCAGTTGTCGAACTACAAGGGCAAGCAGCCGGTCGTGCTGGCGTGGTACCCGAAAGCGTTCACCGGCGGCTGAACGAAAGAATGCATCTCGTTCCGTGAGAACGGCAAGGCTTTGCAGGAACTCGACGTTGCGTATTTTACCGCCAGCTGCGATACCGAAGACGACAACGCAAAGTTCGCCACAGAGTTGAAGCTCGATTATCCGATCCTGAGCGATCCGGACGGCAAGGTCGCCACCGCCTATGGTGTCTGCGATGCGAACCGCAGGTTGCCTGCCCGATGGACATTCGTGATTGGCAAAGATGGGCAGATTCTCAACATTGACAAGAAGGTTAGTGTCACCAGTCACGGTGCCGACGTGGCGGCCAAGCTCAAAGAACTGGGATTCGCGAAGCCAGCGAAACCCGCTGACAAATAACACGCTAAGGCGGCCGGCAGAAAACAAGTTGACCAGGTGGCTGCGGCATCTTGCCGCAGGTCGGCGGCTGGAAGCCGCCACGGGAACAGCGTTTTCTGTAGCGGGAAGTCTTGGCAGAGCCATCGGAACCTGGCGCCTTGTGCTCCGCATGCCATTCAATGCGGGGCGCGGACCGGTCTCACTGCTGGATCAAACGTTCCAGGTCCGACTCGGTCAGCACCTGCACACCCAGCTGCTGGGCTTTGGCCAACTTGCTGCCAGCGTTTTCACCCGCCACCACGAAATCCGTTTTCGTAGAGACACTCGACGCGGCGCGTCCGCCGAGCCGTACAATCAGTTCCTGGATCTCGTTGCGCGAGTATTTCGTCAGCGTTCCGGTCACCACGATCGTCTTGCCAGCCAGGGGTTGCACCGAATGTTCCTTGGCGACGGACGATGATTCCATACGTACCCCCACTTCCCTGAGCTCGGTAATGGTGGCGATTCCCTGCACGCTGTGCAGGTACTGATGCACGCTCTCGGCGATGATCGGGCCCACCTCCGCAATCGCGTTGAGAGCTTCCATCGAAGCTTGCTCCAGTTGGCCCATCGTGCCAAATTGCTGCGCTAACACGGTGGCTACGCGAGCCCCGACATGCCGTATCGAAAGGGCATTGAGCAGTCGGGCCAGCCCCCGCGCCTTGCTGGCTTCGATGGCTTCCAGCAGATTCTCGGCGGATTTGTCGCCCATTCGTTCCAGCGCGACCAGTTGCGGCTTCTGCAGCCGGTACAGATCACCGTAGTTCTGGACCAGTCTCTGGGAGACCAGCTGCTCAACCAGTTTGTCGCCCAACCCCTCAATATCCATGGCATTACGACTGGCGAAATAACGGACGCGTTCCTTGAGCTGCGCCGGACACTGCGCGTTCGGACAGCGGATATATACACCACCTTCATCCTTGACGAGTTGCGAACTGCACTCCGGACAAGCAGTCGGGAAGCGGAAAGGTGGCAACTCGGCCTGGCGTTTATGTTTCTCCACGCGGACGATGTGGGGAATGATCTTGCCGGCCTTCTCCACCACGACTTCGTCACCCACGCGAACATCTTTACGAGCGATCTCATCCGCATTGTGCAGACTTGCCCGGCTGACCGTGGTGCCAGCCAGCTCGACCGGCTCCAACTCGGCAACGGGAGTGATTGTCCCCGTCTTGCCGATTTGGACACTGATTTCCATCAACCGCGTGACGGCTTCGTATTTCTCGAACTTGTAGGCAATCAACCATCGTGGGCTCTTGGATGTCGTTCCCAGACGTTCTCGCTGGTCGAACCGATTCACTTTCAATACCAGGCCATCCACTTCGAAATCGAGTTCATGCAAGCGTTCGATCAGTTGCTCGCAATGCGCGACGGCTGCGGCGAAGTCAGGAAGGGCGGTGACGTGAGGCGTGGGGGGCAGGCCGTACTGACGAAGTTCGTCGAGAAACGCCACGTGGTTGTCAGCCCGAAGTCCTTCGCAATAGCCGACTCCATGGCAGAACAGGCGAAGCCCGCGCTCGGCGCAAACACGGGGGTCAAGCATGCGTATGGCCCCGGCGGTAGCATTTCTCGTATTGGCAAAAGGAGCTTCCCCCATCTCTCTTCGGCGTTCGTTCAGCGCCACCAGGCCGGAATTGGTCATGTAGATCTCGCCCCGCACTTCCAGCAGCGGTGGAACCAGATCGCCTTCCAACCGCAAAGGCACATCGCCGATGGTGCGCACGTTGTGCGTAATATCGTCCCCCACCCGACCGTTGCCACGAGTCAGACCGCGCACCAACAGTCCGGCTTCGTATACCAGCGAGACCGCCACTCCATCGACCTTTAACTCCACGACCCACTCAACAGGCTCGTTACCGAGCAACTTGGCGGTTCGCATTCCGTACTTCTGTAGCTCGGCGATACTATACGTGTTGTCAATCGACAGCATCGGCAAACGATGCTCGACGCTTTGCAGTGCCGGGATCGGCTCGTCGCCGATCCGCTGTGTCGGACTGTCGGGCGTGATTAAATGAGGATGTGCAGCTTCGAGCAGCTTCAACTCATGCAGTAGTTTGTCATATTCGAGGTCACTTATCTCCGGATTCGACTCGACATAGTACTTCCGGTCGTGATATCGAATCTGCGTGCGGAGTTCCTCTATTCGACGGGCAGCATCTTGGCTCATCGCACGTTTCCACTCGTATCAGAGCGCGCGGCTGGCAGCGAATCAATTCCCGCACTCAGGAACCACCGTAACATTCTTGCCCACGGCGGAATTGGGGACCAGACAGAGAAATTTCAGGGGAACACTCCCTGTGTTGCGAAACTGGTGAATTTCATCCGGCTGGACAAACACCACATCACCGCTCCGCAGAGCATGCTCGTCGTCACCTGCCAGCACAACTCCCTCACCCTCCAGCACAAACACCTCATGCTCGTAGGGGTGCGTGTGCCTGGGCGTGTGTCCACCGACCGCGATCTCGAATTGCCGCATGGCAAAATTCGGAGCACCTTCCTTTTCTCCCACCAGCCAACGCACACGGCAGCCGGTAGCCCCTTCCATGTCAACCGGATTCTGTTCCACCTGCTCACAATGACGTACTTGCATATCATGCAGCTCCTGTGATTGACCACTGCGTGCGACGGATTCTCGTATACGCGGTCCGCCCAGTCAGACTAGTTGGATAGCGCCAGTTTTACCTTTACGATCACCTTAAAGTATTATTAGCAAAAGCTTTACCGCCACCGGGCTGGTCCCGGTGGAAGAGCGTTTGGCAACTACCGTCGATCTCGGCCACCCATGAGTTTCCTTCCTGCCGGCCATCGCCGCCGGAGGCGGCGATGGCCGGCAGGAAGGTTCGTTTTTCGGCTGCCAGAGTAGTCAGCAAACGCACAACCACCGGGACCAGCCCGGTGGCGAAGGTCTCTTATGGAGACACGAGTTACGCACAACCATCGCTGCAAAATGGCGCTGTACTACTAGAATCTAGCAAGTACTCAAGATCAAGACCATCCTCAGCATTGGCCTTGCCGGTCAGCAAGAATCACAGCCAACACGCAGGCCGCCAGGCAAATCAGTTCCACCCCCAGCAGCCACACACCGTGATCGCGAAAAAACACCATCAGTCTCGAAGCTTCGACTGGCTGCCGGCCAGCGGCAATTTCGAGGCTGCGCACCGTTGCCAGGTAGTACAGCCAACACGACAAACTAAAGACAATCCCCAAGACGATCAACAGCAGGCCAAATCGATTTTGAAGGTGTTGCGGGCGCCGCATCGCAGAGCTCGTTCAGTTTGATAACAGCAAATCAACTCAAGCTGGACATCGATGGGTACGCCGTGAGCCGTGCCCGACACGTGGTCGCTTCCTGCAACAGCATTGCTACCAAGAGCCCGGCGAGCATGCTGAGATACCGTTTCCCACGTCCAGCCCGCCACACATCCCAGCCGTCCCACATCATACCTCACCCGCTCACGCTGGGCTGTGGAGGTGTGACGGTGAGGGGATGTGAGGAGCGGGCCGGCATCCTCGCGTAAGGAAAGCGTCTTTCGGGGCCGGAGGGAACGTCGAACTTCGAACGTCGAACTTTCAATGAAGAAGCCTGGCGGATGAAGTCGACAGCCAGTGGGACGCGACATGCGCGTGGAGAATCGGCGCCAGTCTGCGTACCGTGGTGCCGCGTCGCCTGACGCAACCCGGTTCTCCCCGCTCTCATTCGACGTTCGACGCGGCGTCTGAAAACCATCGGGGTACACCCCATCACCCCCTCCCGCGGCGTTAAAGTCCGCCGATTCCCCCCATCCTGGCATTTTACGTGAGGGCCGCTATGATTGACGGATTCCAGACCGATCAAACACTGCGACAGGGAAGGGTGAGGGTGTCTGCAGGCCACATTGAGCTACGTGGAGTCCGTGTCCACAACCTGAAGAACATTGACCTGGACGTACCGCGGCGGCAGTTGGTTGTGGTATGTGGGGTGAGCGGAAGTGGCAAGACGAGTCTGGCACTCGACACGCTTTATGCGGAAGGGCAGCGGCGTTATATCGAGAGCTTTTCGGCCTATACGCGCCAGTTCTTGGATCAGTTCGAGAAACCGGCCGCCGACCGGATTGCGGGGATTCCCCCCTCGATTGCCGTGACGCGGGGCCCCGCATCACGTTCAAGCCGCTCGACAGTCGCCACCGCCACGGAACTGGCCGACCATCTGCGACTGCTGTTCGCCAAAATCGGACAAATTCGCTGTGGTGAGTGTGGTCGGCGGGTTCGATCCGATTCTCCTCAGAGCGTGGCCGAACGGCTGAGCGGGTTTCCCGACGGCCAGCGTTTCCTGCTGGCGTTCCCTCGTGCTTTGACGATGCTGGAAGATGCCGCCAACGTGGCGGCCGAGTTGCAGGAAGACGGATTCGTGCGTGTGGTCGTGGGAGGTCGAACGCGGAATCTCGGTCCCGATGAGCTGCTGGTGACGGCAGACGACCTGCGCGACGGTCCGGCAACCATCTACGTGGTGGTCGATCGACTGGCAGTCGGCAAAGCGAGCGTCGAGCGGCTGACCGACTCGATCGAAACGGCTTTTGCCAAAGGAAACGGCCGCTGCACGTTGCTGATCGAGCAGCCCGCGGATGCGGGTGTGGATCAGACGGGTGTGATCTTCGTGGACGACCGGTCCTGGCAACTCCTGGCGTTCAGCGAATCGTTGCGATGCGAACCGTGTGGCATCGAGTATCCGGCACTCGAACCACGCCTGCTCAGTTTCAACAGTCCGCTGGGGGCGTGCGCGCAGTGCGAAGGGTTCGGCAACATCATCGACATCGACATGGACCTGGTCGTTCCCGACCCTGGCAAGTCGATCCGCGAAGGCGCCATCGCCCCTTGGAACACACCGGCGTACGCGCATGAGTTGGAGGAACTATTGTCGTTGGCAGGCGACTACGGTTTACCGGTCAACGTTCCCTTCCGCGAGCTGACGGAGGCGCACCGGGCGCTGATCCAGGAGGGCGTGCCAGAACGGGGCTTTGGCGGACTGGTTGGCTTTTTCAATTGGCTGGAACGCCGCAAGTACAAGATGCACTTGCGTGTGTTCCTGAGCCGCTGGCGAAGCTACAAGACCTGTTCGAGTTGCCACGGGGATCGCCTGCGGCGCGAGGCATTGTGCGTGGAAATCGGGGGCAGCAACATTGCCCACATATCGCGGCTGGAGGTTCGCGCGGCGCGGCGGTTTTTCCAGAACCTGTCCCTCGATGCCTGGCAACGAGAGATCGCCGGGATCATCTTGCAGCAAATCGATGCCCGCCTGGGGTACCTGGAGGCAGTGGGCCTGGACTACCTGACACTCGATCGCACAACGCGGACGCTCAGCGGCGGAGAAGCGCAGCGGGTGGCGCTCACGTCCGCACTGGGATCGAGCCTCGTCAACATGCTCTACGTTCTCGACGAACCGTCCGTCGGGCTGCACCCACGCGACGTAGGCCGCTTGATCGGTGTGGTCGAAGGACTGAGGGATCGTCACAACACGGTGGTGGTGGTCGAGCACGAGGAGGCCCTGCTGCGGGCTGCCGATCAACTGATCGAGATCGGCCCGGCCGCCGGTGAACGGGGGGGTAAGGTCGTATTTCAGGGCACGGTCCGCGAGATGTTAGAGTCGCCGGATAGTCTGACGGGCGACTATCTCTCGGGGCGACTCGGTGTCTCTGGACCGAGCGAACGGCGACCGACCAATCGCGGGCGGCTTTCGTTGCGCGGAGCCCGCGGCAACAACTTGAAAAACCTGTCGGTCGAATTCCCGCTGGGCGTGCTCTGCCTGGTCACGGGTGTCAGCGGATCGGGCAAGAGCACGCTGGTTCAAAACACGCTCTACGGAGCTCTCTGTCAACGCAAACACAAGAATGGCCCCAAGCCCTCTCCGTACGATGACATCTTTGGCGACGGGCAGATCGACGATGTCGTGCTGGTCGATCAGACTCCCATCGGACGGTCACCGCGCTCGAACCCGGTCACCTACATCAAGGCGTTCGATCAGATCCGCGAGGTTTTTGCCTCGACCATCGAGGCGCGCACGCACAATTACGGGGCCGGTCACTTCAGTTTTAACGTCGACGGCGGCCGTTGCACCGCCTGTCACGGAGACGGATACAAAGAGATCGATATGCAGTTCCTGGCGGACGTGTTCATGAAATGTGAGCAATGCGATGGAACGCGCTATCGCCAAGAAATTCTCGACATTACCTATCGTGGCCGAAATATTGCGGACATCTTGGAGATGACGGTGCGGGAAGCGTTTTCATTTTTTCGCGGGCAAACGAAGGTCCAGGCGAAACTGAAACGGCTGATGGATGTGGGGCTCGATTACTTGCGACTTGGACAACCGGCCAACACGCTTTCGACCGGTGAAGCGCAACGATTGAAGCTGGCCAGTTACATGTCTGGCACCAAGCGAAACCGGACCCTGTTCATCCTGGACGAGCCGACAACCGGCTTGCACTTCTCGGATGTGGTACGATTGCTCGATTGCTTCGACACGTTACTGAGTGTTGGGCATTCCTTGATTGTGGTCGAGCACAACCTGCAGATGATGAAGGCGGCGGACTTCTTGATCGATTTGGGTCCTGGTGCAGCCGGCGAGGGAGGCGAAGTGGTCGTGGCCGGCACGCCTGAGGAGGTGGCACGCCACGAAAACTCGGCGACAGGATCGTTTTTGGCGGGTGAATTTGGCCTCAAACCAACTCGTCAACGTGCCTGAGGAACTGAACATGGCTCACGCCACGCCGCGTCCGAATCTCGACCAGCTGGTACTGTTTCACGGTGAACTGAATGCCCATGAAGCCCACGTCTACCTGCGACTCGACGTCGGCGAGCCAGTGGGTGCACCGCGTCTGCGCGGCCACATCCACGGTCCACTGAACCTCCTGACTCGTACTCTTCCGGCCACCATTCCCTTTCACGATCGGGGGCCGGGCCCCAGTCTGCTGGCCGGCAGCATCGTACCTGACCCCTGTTGTTGGCGCCCCGGCGAACCCTATCTGTACGACGTTCAGGCGCAACTTGTCATCCACCACGACGTCGTGGCAGAGGCGTCCTTTGTATTCGGAATGCGGATGTGTGGCGTGCAGGCCGGCCAGCTGTTAATGGAGGCACGACGTTGGACACTTTTGGGAGCCGCGGAGCAACGGGTGAAGAACAGCGATCTGTCAGCGTGGCGTGAGGCCTCGCTGGTCAGGCTGGTGCGCAATCCGACCGAGGACTTATGGCGCGGGCGTCCCGCGAAGGCGTGATGCTGATTGCCGAACTCGACCCGCCAGCGATGGAGGAATCCGGATCGACAGTCAGCAAGTCCGACGCCGTGTTGCGGGAAGTTCGCAGGCTCAGTCGGCACGCTTCGGTCGCCATCGTGGCAATTAGCGAGCAAGTGGTGGAAGTGGCGGACATGACCAGCCAATTGCGCAGCATGGCCCCCAATCTGCTCCTGGCACAGCGTCTTGCAAGCGGCGAGGGGAAGGCGGCAGCCGCCTGGGCCGATCTGCTGATTTGCGACGTAGACCAGCTGCCAGCCCTGGCAAGGCTGAAAGATCCTCGTCAGGCCGTACTCGTCCAGCGGGTAAGTGACGGTATCCTTTCCATCGATCAGGCGACGGATTTATGCGGACGACTCGGTGCTGAACTGTCGGCCATCGAGTGCGTGGCGGGCTGCCTGGTATGATGGCGAACAGCATTCGCGGGAACCGAACGGGAGACTCGCCATGACCGACTCCACATCACTCCCCCCGGAACTTGAACGATACGGGCGCCAGATACGCTATGCTCCCATCGGTCTGGACGGACAGCGCCGTCTGCTGGCCGCGCGTGTGTTGATTTGCGGGTGCGGTGCGCTGGGATCCGTTTTGGCCAATACTCTGGCGCGCGCCGGTGTAGGCTATCTGCGCCTCGTTGACCGCGATTTCCTGGAACTCAACAACCTGCAACGTCAAGTTCTTTACGACGAACAGGACGTGAAGTCGGGAATTCCCAAAGCCATCGCCGCCCAGCGGCGGTTGCAGCAGGTCAATTCCCAAATCGAGATCGAAGCCATTGTTGCCGATGTCGATCACACGAACATTGGCCGACTGGTCCAGGACATCCATCTGATTCTCGATGGCACGGACAACTTCGAGATACGTTATTTGCTGAACGACGCTTCGATTCGCCACCAGATACCGTGGATCTACGGAGGATGTATCGGGGCGGTCGGGCAGTCGATGACGATTCTGCCTGGCGAGACCCCCTGTTTCGCCTGTCTGCATCCAGAACCGCCGCCGCCCGGAACGGCCGACACGTGCGACTCGGCCGGTATCCTGGGACCGATCATCAACGTGATCGCCTCCATTCAGGCTTGTGAAGCCATCAAGATTTTGACTGGAAATCGCCAGGCGGTCAGTCGCGAGCTACTGGTATTCGAGATGTGGGACAATCGGGTGCGTCAGATCAAACTCGACGCGCTGCGGGAAGCAGGCACCTGCCCGGTCTGCGCAGGTCAACAGTACCTATGGCTATCGGGCGAGCGAGGAAGCCACACCGCCGTCTTGTGCGGGCGCAACGCAGTGCAGCTCAGTTTCCCCGACCAAGTCAGCCTGTCGCTGGAATCACTGGAAAACAAATTGAAGGGAATCGGGCAAGTGACGCGCAACAACTACTTGCTGCGACTCAAGGTGGATGCGTTTACGCTGACCGTGTTTCCCGACGGACGCGCCATCGTCAATGGGACGGAAGACATTTCCGAGGCGAAGACGCTGTATGCACGCTACATTGGCGCGTGAAAATTCGCTCGGCTCGTAGCGCCCCCCCCCAAAAAAACTCCCTCCCTGCCCGCGCTCGCGGGAACCGACACGAGATCGATTCACCGGCCAGATAAGGATCGACGAAGCAATCACTGTCGTATGGTCTCTTCTCCCCCGCCGCGCAGCGAATAGCGGGGGAGAGGATCAAGGTGAGGGGCAAGACAAAATCTGCCCGTTATTGCTTCGCCGATCCTAGGCGGAGAGGGAGAGAGCCTGAGTGAACGCTCCGAGTCAGGGTGCGTGAAGAATTATTCGGCACTGGTGGTGTTGGAACCGCCGCCGCCGCCACCGGTCGAGCCGCCACCGCCAGATTTGTCCTTACAGCCCACCAAGGGGAGAAACACGGCCAGGGCAATCACACCAACCAAAAGCATCTTTCGAACGGACATGAGGACCTCCTCTAACAAGTTATGGAAACACGAGTTACGAGTGTAATCGCTTGATGGTGCGCGAACAAGAGCCCCCGGGCGCAGGTGGCGGAGTCTTTTTCTCAATTTGCCGTGTCGTAAAGCCGATCGAAGATGTTGGGACACCATCTCTTCGCATTGCGCCCATGGATTCTGCAAACCGCCTCCAGATCGACGTATCCCGCCACGCGACGGCACATCGCCACAGTGCGCCGGGCCACAGTGCGCCGGAATACCGCGCGCCGCAACCTGAAGCAGCCTTGCCGAAGACGCCTTCACGCGCCGCGCAGGGGCGATCGTACCTGGGCGGGTGGGAACTAGTGCGTGTGCTCGGTGAGGGGGAGTGGGCAACGGTCCATGCAGGTCGGCCGCGTGACTGCGAGGATGACCAACCCTTGGACTACGCGATCAAAGTGGCGCGACTCGACGGCGGCAAGCAGCGTCAGGCGGAGCAATTGTTCGCGCGCGAGGCGCTGATCGGCCGTACCGTAACACACCCGCACCTGATGGCGGTTCTGTCCACCCACACCGGCTCGTCACCCGCGTACATCGTCATGCCGTTGATGCAGGGTGCGACGCTCGACGCCGCGCTGTTGCAGTGCGGTCGTTTTGCCGTGCCGCACGCTTTGTGGATCGTGCGGCAGGTTGCCGAGGCACTGGCAGCTCTGCATCGTGCAGGCTGGATGCACGCCGACGTCAAGCCGAGTAACATTTGCCTCACGCGCACGGGACACGCCACGCTGATCGACCTGGGATTCGCGCTGAAACTGGATAGTCCCGAGTGCGCCGCCGGCAGCTCGTTGCGCGGCACGTTGACATACACAGCTCCTGAGATGATCAGTTCCGCAGTACCGAGCAGCGCACACTGTGATATTTACAGCTTGGGGATCAGTCTTTACGAACTCCTGATCGGCCGGCCGCCGTTCGCCGACGCCGAGCCCGGTTCGCTGATGTTGTCGCACCTGCAGCGGCCGGTCCCCAACCCTCGCCACGTGCTGCCGACCCTCCATCGCGATATTTGGCAGTTGCTGCAGGATATGCTGGCCAAGGAACCCCTGCGCCGTCCCTGCGCGGAAGAACTCGTCCAGCGTCTGGTGGATCTCGAAATCGCCACACTCGAGCAGCGAGTGGCCTGAAAACAGGGCGCCCGCAGTTCCAACTCGGCGACCACAAGTGAACGACCGTTCAACTGCCACGCCCGGAGGCGGCGCGCCGCGAAAATTCCCTCTCGTTAAGTCCGCCTCTCCCAACCGAGCGCATGGCGAGGCGAAGGTGAGCAAAACTCGCGCAGAAGAACGCACCCAACAAGAACCGGTACCCCGGGGGAACCCATATCCCGCTCCGCAAGCAACCGCCTACCTCATCTCAGCCGCGAGTTTGTCGACGATCATGAGACCGATGTTGAGGGCCGAGGTGGCGGCCGGCGAAGGGGTATTCGCGACATTGATCAACGGCCCGTTTTCTTGAATCAGGAAGTCATCCACCATAGTTCCATCGGGAGCGATGGCCTGTGCGCGCACGCCAGCTCGTTCCACGTCGAGATGTTCCCGGCGAATTTCCGGCACGAGTCGCTGCAAAGCGGTGACGAATGCCGATTTGCTGACCGATCGGCGCATTTCGCCGACGCCGACGCGCCAGTAGCGTGCCGCCAGTTTCAAGAAGCCTGAGTAACTGAGCGCGTCCCACGCATCCCGCAGACTCAAGTCGGTCTTGCGGTATCCTTCCCGCGCGAATGCCAGGACGGCGTTAGGGCCACATTCCACGCCTCCAGAGATCATCCGCGTGAAGTGGACTCCCAGGAAGGGGAACTTCGGATCGGGTACCGGATAGATCAAGTTCCGGCAGAGCTGGTGTGCGGCCGGCTTCAACTCAAAGTACTCGCCGCGAAACGGCACGATGCGAACCGCCGGCTCTTCTCCACTCATCGCCGTCACGCGATCGCTATACAGCCCCGCACAGTTGATTAGTGAACGTGCCCGGAAGCGGCCCGCCGTCGTTTCCATGACGAACTCGTTTGCCTCGCGATGAATCCGCTCGACACGTGTCTCGGTGCGCACCTGCCCTCCTGCTTTTTCGATGAGGACAGCCAGCCGCTGACAGATCTGAGCGAAGTCCACAATGCCCGTTTCCGGCACATGAATCGCCGCCACTCCGGCAGCGTGAGGCTCCAATTCACGTAATCGCTCTTTCGAGATACGCTCGCAGCGCACGGAGTTGGCGACACCGCGTTCGTAAATGCGTTCCAGCGCCGACAACTCACTGTCGTCCACGGCGACAATGACTTTTCCACATGTCTCGAAGGCGATTCCCTGCTCGCGGCAAAAGGCCTCCATCGCCAGTTTGCCGCGGCGGCAATTGGTCGCTTTCAAGGAACCGGGCGCGTAGTAGATTCCCGAATGCAGCACGCCCGAATTGTGTCCACTTTGATGCTGGCCAACTTCCTTTTCCTTCTCGAACAGCTGCACACTGCGACCGGCCAGACGCTGCGTGATCTGGTATGCCGTCGCCAGCCCCACGATTCCTCCACCGACGATCCCCACATCCGAGATTTCCACCGACTCTGCTCCCCGTCCAAATGACCACCGCTATTGCATGTATTCAAGGTAACTACTTGGCTAACCACGTTCAACGCTTAACTGAACGGTGGGAGAACGCTCGATGGAGTAACGGCAATCGCAACACCCGGATCGCTCGGTCTGGTGTCCGCCGGTCTTGCCCTCCATGCTTCTTCACTTCTGCAGGGGCAAGTCGAAGAAGTCCTTCCAGACGTGGTAGGCAGGCCGGGCCTGGCCTTTCTCGTCAAGCAAGCCGCAGTCGCGCCAGGCGATGAACAACTCTGGGGAGAAATCTTTGATCTTTTCCCACAGGGCGTCGTAATCCTGATGAACGAAGCTAATGACGAAAGCAAAATCACGCTCCTGGGCCAGCGCCAACAGTTTCCGGTAATAGGCCAACTGCTTCCCAGGGGTGCCCGCGATAACGACCTTCGCCTTGGGCAATGGCAACGGCTCGGCCGCGTCGTTAGTCTCCACCATCGCATACGGTTTTTGGAACGAGTCGAACTGCGCGGTCATCCAGTCCAGCGCTGCGAGACGGTCTCCGTCCTGCATGAAGAACGGGTAATAACTGACCGCCACCAGATCGTTGTACGGCATCAGCTTCTGAAACTCCGCGAGCATTTGACCGCGCCTCTTGAACATGTTGTGCAAGGTCCACGATGCGAAGATCGGCAAATTCTTGTGATCTTTCTTGAGTTCTCCATAGACGTACTTGTGCAGGGCCACATAAGCTTGCCACTCCCTGGCGCCGGCGTCATGGATCTCGTTGACCTCGATGCCAATGGCGAGGTAGTCCGGATGGAAGAACTCGATCGCCCGGCGGCAGTAGTTCAGATAGGCCTTTATTACCAGCGGGTCGTCGTAGGCCTTGCCGGTCAACTCCTGCGGGACCGGCCCCGCTTTTTCCGCCACCTTGAGGTCGCCCCGGCCGGGCGAAATAGCGAGGTAGACTTGCCCTTGCGGCGGCGTTGCCGACTTCTCGCCCTCCCACTCGTCGAGCATCGCCTTGGGGAACGGTCGGCCGCTGAGGGCCTCGGTCCACGGCACGCCTTCAATATGATGGGCCAGGATGTCACCGTTCTGGCGTACAAACTTGCGTGAGGCTGTCACAGCTTCCAAGGTGATATCGTAAACGAAGCCGGTGAACCCCATGCGGAAACGCCTTTGACCCGTGGGCTTCCGGGCCGGTTTGTCGTCGGCCGGTTTGTCGTCGGCCGGTTTCTCTACGGCGCGGCGCAAGACGATCAAGATCTGGTCAGAGCCTGTGCGCGTGGCAAACTCCCGGGGTCGCTCCCCCCCGCTCGTGGCCAGGCAGAGTCTCAACGTGTCCCCATCAAAGGCATAGATGCCTCGCTCGGTTCCATCTTTTCCCTCCGTCGTCGCATCAATCTCGCCAGGTTGCCCGGCGGCGTTGAGCCGATAGGTTCCCTTCTCGACCCGTCCGTCCGACAGCGTGAAGACCTTTTTGCCATCGGCGAGCACAAGTTCAGCATTTTCGAGTCCTGGAACCGGCATGCCGGCCCAATCGACGGAGACGACCTTCCATCGCCCCTCGATCTTCACAGGATCGTCGGCAGCAACCAATCCGCCAAACGCAGCCAGGAGCAGGGCGCCGCTAGTTATCTGCAGCAAATGACTCATGTGGGAACCTCTATGGCGAGAACATATGTAACCGTTCACGGATTTGCGTGACGTCGGTTCTTAATCGTAATCGTAATCGTAATCGTTAATCTTAATCTGATCCGCATTAGTTGGTGAGGAGGCTTCGTGCGGGTTGGTTTCTTGGTTGGGCGGTGATGGAGGCCAAAAGAA
The DNA here is from genome assembly GCA_963700575.1 of uncultured Planctomycetota bacterium. GTDB lineage: Bacteria > Planctomycetota > Planctomycetia > Pirellulales > Pirellulaceae > JAJRVM01. The sequence continues at coordinate 42,708 of CAVOYC010000033.1, forward strand.
ACGAGAAGCAATAGCGGTTTTGTTTCTTGCATGTGGCAATGGGTGTCCAACTCCGCTCCTTGAGCGCGTCTCAAGAGCCAACTCTCGAGCTGCTTTGGAAGAAGAAAACGGGGCTTGTCTCATTTGCCCGCCTTACCACAAGAAGTGGCATGGCCCCGATTCCGCGGCGTGGCCCCGATTCCGATCAGACTCCCCCGTACTTTCCTGGCACCCGGGGCATCTGCGAGCTATACGCATGATGCAGGAATTCCACATCGTTTCACCAGGAGGTAGTCTGTAATGAACAAGTTACATGGGGCAATTGTGTTGGTCGTATGGGGCAGCGTCTTTTTAGCGATTGCCGATCACGCTCACGGCCAGTCACGTCGGTGGCGCGTCCGCGCGCGCGGACCTTCACACCTCCTCCCATTGCCCAACGCTCGGGGCGCACGCCGGTTTACGCGAAGCCCAGGTATCGCTACGCGTCGCCTCCGTCGTACTACTACCCCAAATACACGGGTGCCTTCCACGCTCGGTACTTCGATGACATTCCCTCCATCTACGGCACGCGTCCCCTGCGGGGAACGGCCTGGTAATCGGACCATTCCCCTGCTGCCATCCATCGACGAGTGCTGATGTGTGATTCCGCTCGCGTGCCAGCGGTGCAGGCGGGCGTCTTGATTTCCATGAACGAGACCACCGCAAGACCGTTTCGCGGAGACTCTCGGCACAAAAACTCGGGGGCGTGTTACACCCGGTATGTCTCTTTACCCACCACCCGCACCTGCCGCATACCGCGTGCAGCGGTGTTCCTTTTCTGCCAGTCGCCTGAGACGTATGCTCAACACGGTTGCCTTGCCGCGTCTTTCTTCGGACAATGCCAACTGCTGGAATTTGCACGGTGACCGGTTGGAACATTTCGCGTGACGGCCCACCGATGGCCCGGCAGTAGACATGCGGCGAACGGGAGAGGAGTTTTGAGTATGGGAGCCGATCTGCGGACGAAGTATTTAGGGCTGGAGCTGCGGAACCCAGTGGTGGTTGGCGCCTGTCCGCTGACCGGTTCGCTGGACACGCTCGGGCAGTTGGAACACAGCGGTGCGGCGGCCGTGGTATTGCCGTCCTTGTTCGCTGAGCAGATCGAGCACGACGAACAAGATGTGGCCAGCCTGTACGAACACCAGTCGGAATCGTTCGCCGAGTCGACGAGTTATTTTCCGCAAATGTCTCAGTGGCACACCGGCCCTGACCCCTACCTGAAACATGTTGACCAGTGCAAACGGTCCTTGTCGATACCCGTGATTGGCAGTCTGAATGGCTCGAGTGAGGGCTCGTGGACAAGGTACGCGAAGCTGATCGAGGATGCCGGGGCAGATGCTCTGGAATTGAACATCTATTTTGTACCCACCAGTTCGGAGGAGACATCCGAGGACATTGAAAAACGCTATGCCGATCTGGTCGCAGTGGTGCGGGGGAACATCTCTATCCCGTTGGCGGTGAAGATTGGCCCCTATTTCAGCAGTCTCCCGAACCTGGCCGCGCGTCTGGTAGAAAGCGGAGTGCAAGGACTCGTACTCTTCAACCGCTACCTGGATCCGGACATTGATACCGAGGCGTTACAGATCTCGCCGAGCCTGGTGTTGAGTGACCGCCACGAACTGCGGCTATCGTTACGCTGGATCGCCACGCTGCGTGACCAGCTCAACATCTCGTTGGCGGCGACCAGTGGCATTCACTTTTCGGAGGACGTGGTGAAAACGCTGCTGGCCGGCGCCGACGTCGCCATGTTGGCGGCCGCGGTGCTGCGCTATGGCCCCACTTTGCTGGAAACGCTGTTGGCCGAGTTCACTCGGTGGCTGGAGAGCAAGGAGTATTCCAGCGTGGAACAGCTCAAGGGAAGCATGAGCCTGCAGAACTACAGCGACCCCAGCCTATATCATCGCAGCAACTACATGAAAGCTGTCGTGTCGTACACCAGCCATCTGATCTAAGGCTGGGCGATCTAAGTGAGCAGGCGGCGTCCCCCAGCGTTCGTTCAAAAGAACCCGGCGTCCCTTTCCCGTTCGCAGCGTGCCGTGGTGCAGGCTCGTTGCGCCGCAAGCAATCAAAGCGAGTTTGGCTGCGGCCGGAGGCCGCGTCAAGTTGAAAAGTGTCGGCAGTGACGTCGAAGATGCGATGACACAACGTCTGTTGATCGGATGTGATGCTGTTTCCGGACTGGCCGTATGATAGACTGGAGAGGACTCGCATTCGCACTCCTGGGAGCCCGTTCATGTCTGACCTGAGCCCATGGTCCCGAAGCCGAAACCGCTGGTACGGCGCTGGCCGTTTTTCCCTCCCTGCGCTGACCCTGCTGATTGTGGTCGGTCCCGGCTCGTTCGAATCGGCACGCGCCGAGGCAGAAGGCGAACCGAACACGGCAGCACCCTCCTTTTTGGAGTCCGTTTACTGCACGGTTTGCCACGCTAATTCGTCGCGGGCATCGGCCATGCGCGATGGGAGGGACCGCGGCATCGCTCCATACGATCTGTGGTGTGGCACTTCGATGGCGAATGCTTCGCGCGACCCTTTTTGGCGCGCCGTGTTGTCGTCCGAAGTGGCGTCAACCCCATCCCAGAAGGCGCTGATCGAGGAAAAATGCACACGATGCCACGCGCCGATGGCCGGTCCGGCTCCTCAAAGTCCAGCGGGGCAAGTGCTGGCGTACTTGAACGACGACGACGAACGTTCGTGGCTCGGTTTGGACGGCGTCTCCTGTACTGTGTGTCATCAAATTCAGGAGGCAGGGCTGGGGACGGAGGCGTCTTTTACGGGCCATTTCAAGATTGGAGCCCAAGGGCCGATTTTTGGGCCCCATGCCGATCCCTTTGCGATGCCCATGCAGCGCCACACGGGCTATACTCCCACGCTGGGAAAACACGTGCTTCGCTCGGCCTTGTGCGCCACCTGCCACACGCTCGATACGGCGGCCCTGAACCAAGACGGCACGGCCACCGGGCATCGACTGCACGAACAAAGTCCCTATCGAGAATGGCTTGTGTCGAACTACAACGATGAGGGCGGGCGGGTCGGTCCGGACTCCAAGAGCTGCCAGGCGTGCCACATGCCGACCACCGACGTGGATGGGAATCCCATCCGGACCCGCATCGCCCACAATCCCGGAGGCCGTGATTTCCCGTTTCTGCGACCACGCGTACCGTTTGGTCGCCACACGTTCTACGGCGGGAATACTTTTCTGGCACGTCTGCTCCGGGAGAATGATGAGGTGTTAGACATGAAGGCACCGCGCTCCGCATTGACTGAACGGATCGATGCCACGCAGGCTTTTCTGCGAAATAGCGCGGCTGAACTGACGATCGGCCGCATCCAGCACCTGGGCCAGCGTCTGCAGATCCCGGTGGCGGTCAAGAATCTTGCCGGACACAAGCTCCCGACCGCCTATCCGAGCCGGCGTGTGTGGATCCATGTCGAAGTACGCGACGCCAGCGATCAGCTGATTTTCGAATCCGGTCGATACGACAGCCGGGGGAGATTGACGGATGCGGACGGTCAGCCATTAGCATCCGAGTTGACGGGCGGCCCGACCCTGCCGCACTATCGTCGGATTAGCTCAAGCAAGGAGGTCCAGGTGTATCAGTCCATCATGGCCGATTCAGATGGTCGCCCCACCTTTACGCTGCTCTCGCGGTGCATCCTATGTGAAAGACAATCGCCTGCTGCCGCGCGGCTGGCAACCGGATCACCCCGACGCACCATCCGTGGCTCCGGTGGGAACGCAGCAAGATGACGACTTCGTCGGGGGTCAAGACACGCTGGTCTACGAAGTTCCTGTCACGCAAAAGGGTCCGTTCTCCGTTCAGGCGTGGCTTCACTATCAGGTTGTCAGCGCGCGGTATGCCGACGAGCTATTTCAATTCGACACACCCGATGTAAGAGTGTTTCGCGCGATTTTCCAAGCCACGAACAACCAGCCCGAGATGCTGGCGACGTGCAAACAGTGGGTGCCGCTTAAGGGGCAGTGATGCCAGCCGGGCAAGCAAGATACCAGTTACGATTTCTTCACGTGCGCATACGCGGCGGGTTGGCCCAGCAGGGTGGTGGCTGGCAGTTGGTGCGCGGCCCTGCCGCGTAAACCTGCGACTCGCGCGCCCTTCCGGCAGGTCGATGCGCGTGGCGGGTTGATGAATCCGCAAAAACATGACGTGACTGCCTGTTTTCCATCTGGCCGGAGTAACTTACATTGACGCTTAGTCTTACCTTGACGCACCAGTAGACCGATCGCCGTGCAGGGGGCCGCCTCGACCGCCACCACGTTGGCCATGGCTTACGCGGGATGCGCCGGCCACGATCTCCCCGGTGCGCTTATTACGGAGGATTACCAGCATGTCCGTCTCCCACGATCGAGAAGAACCTCTGGAAGTGCCTTTGCGGGTGCGCCGTTGATTCAGAACCCGATCTATAATAAGGATGCCGCATTCTCCCTTGAGGAACGCAAACGCTTGGGACTGCGCGGGTTGCTGCCGCCACGCGAAATGACGATTGATGAACAGATGGCGTTGGAGCTGGAGCACTTGGCGCGAAGAACGATGACCTGGAAAAGTACATTGGCTTGGCGGCGCTGGAAGATCGCAACCAGACACTCTTCTATCGACTGCTGGTCGAACATGTGAGTGAGTTGTTGCCGATCGTTTATACGCCGACCGTGGGACGTGCCTGCCAGGAATTCAGTCACATCTTTCGTCGGCCGCGGGGCGTATGGATTACTCCCGAGGACATTGATCTGATCCCCGACGTGTTGGAAAACGTGCCGCAAGACAATATTCGCTTGATTGTGGCAACCGACAATGAGCGGATCTTGGGGTTGGGAGACCAGGGTGCTGGGGGGATGGGCATCCCGATCGGAAAGCTGGCCCTTTACAGCGCCGCGGCAGGCATTCACCCGTCCCATTGTCTGCCCGTCAGTCTGGACGTGGGTACCGACAACGTCGAGCTGTTGAATGACCCCTTCTACATCGGCTGGCGTCACCGGCGTTTGCGAGGCCCGGCCTATGATGAGTTCATCGAAGCCTTCGTAGAGGGAGTGAAGCGTGTCTTCCCGCGCGCCTTGCTGCAATGGGAGGACTTCCATAAGAACCTGGCGTTTTCGGTACTGGACCGCTATCGCCAACGCTTACCCAGCTTCAACGACGACATTCAGGGAACCGCCGCCGTGGCCCTGGCGGGGGTGCTGGGCGGGATCCGTATCACGGGGCAGAAGATTGCGGAGCAGAGAATTGTCTATGCGGGTGCAGGTGCCGCCGGCGTCGGTATCGCTCGGCTCGTGCGGGCCGCCATGCGTGAAGAGTGCGACGACGAACAACAGATGCTGGAAAACCAGGTATTCGCGGACCGACACGGCTTGCTCTACCACGGCCGCTCCATCAAGGACCCGCACAAGATCGAGTTCGCGCTCAACGAACAAGGCTGCCAGAAATACGGTTTCTCGGGTACCAGCTACAAATTACTCGATATCATCCAGCACGTGAAACCGACGGTCTTGATCGGTACTACCGCTCAGGCCGGGTACTTCACCGAGCCCATTGTGCGGGAAATGGCCCAGCACGTCGAGCGTCCGATCATCATGCCGTTGAGCAATCCGACTTCGAAAGCCGAATGCACTCCGAACGAGGCGATCGAGTGGACGGACGGCCGCGCGATTGTGGCGACGGGCAGCCCGTTTGCGCCGGTGGACCACGATGGCAAGCTGCATATTTGCGGGCAGGCAAATAACGTGTTTGTTTTCCCCGGCGTCGGACTCGGTTGCATTCTCTCGCAAGCCCATCAAGTGACCGACAAGATGTTTCTGGTGGCAGCCAAGACCCTGGTTGACTGTGTTGACCAGGAGCGACTAGCGGCTGGTGCTGTGTATCCCTGCCAGTCCAAATTGCGATATGTCAGCGCCCGGATTGCGGCGGCCGTCATGCGTCAAGCTCGTCTCGACGGCGTGGGCCGCATGATGCATGATGACGCGATTGAACCGTTGATTGAGCGGTCGATGTGGTTTCCGGCATATCGGCCGTATATCTACAAGGGCTCTGAAGCCCGCGTGAACGTGCGCGGTTCGCGGTAAGGACTTCGGTCGCGGCAGGAAAGAATGATGGGCGAACCGCACACCGATTCAATGAGAGCATCCGCCAAGACAACGCTTGTCGGAGCACCGACGCGTCGCTGGTATCAACGCCTCGGTCCCGGTTTGATCACCGCCTGCGTGGTGATTGGCCCGGGGAGCATCTTGACCAGTTCGAACGTGGGTGCCCACAACGGCTACAGTATGTTCTGGGTGGTTGTCACGTCAGTCATATTCATGCTGGTCTATATGAGCCTGGGAGCCAAACTTGCGCGGTCTCGCGTCAGTCGGTCGGCGGCCTGGTCGCTCAACGCGCAGGGCGTTCTCTGGCAGTGTTGATCGGGTTGAGCGTTTTCTTTATTTCGGCCGCATTCCAATTCGGCAACAACCTGGGGGTTCATTCGGCCTTTCAGACGTACGTGAGTTTCAAGTACGTCGTGATTCTCTTCAATGCCTTGTCGATCGCTTTCCTCTTCGGCTTCAAAGATCTCTACAAGGCCCTGGAACGGTTAATGACGCTGTTTGTCGGACTCATGTTGGTATCGTTCGCCTTGAACCTGATACTTGCCCTGTGGACGTCACCGCCGCGAGTGGGGGAGCTGTTGGCCGGTTTTGTGCCCAGCCCCGGCGCGCTGTCGGACTTGTCTGTATTGGGATTGGTTGGCACGACGTTCGTGATATCCGCCGCCTATTTCCAGTCCTACCTGGTGCAACAGAAAGGCTGGGACGTCGGGCAGTTGCGGGACGGCATGCTGGACGCACGCGTGGGCTCCATCATCATGTCCTTGATCACGTTGATGATTATGGGCACCGCGGCCACGGTGTTGCGCGGCCAGACGTTGCAGAGCGTCGGCGACGTGGCCCAGCAGCTTCGGCCGTTGTTCGGCGAGAAAGGCCAAGCTCTGTTCTGCCTGGGACTGTTTTCCGCCGCCTATTCCTCGTTCTTGATCAACTCCATGATCGGTGGTTTCATCCTCTCAGATGGGCTGGGACTGGGGAGCCGGCCAACCGACCTGTGGCCGCGTGTTTTCACGGTCGTCGTTCTGCTGACCGGCATGTTCGTGGCGCTCTATATCATTCTGACCGGCTGGGACCCTTTGCCGGCCATCATCGCCGCCCAGGCGGTTACCGTAATTGCCGCCCCTTTGGTGGCGGGTTCACTCTGGTGGCTCACTTCCCGCCGCGACATCATGGGCGATCTCTGCAACCGTCGCTCGACCAATGTGCTGGCCGGTATCGGATTTCTGCTGTTGCTTCTTATCGGAGCCTACACCGCGCTGGTGGTCATTCCCCAAAAGGTCCAAAAGTATCGCCTGCAACAACAGCTTCACAATGGTATCAAGGCCGTATCCGCCACTTGTGGCGCGGCAGCAAACCAGGGCATTGTCCGCGGACCGTCTCTTTAGAACGACAGCAGAAGTTGCCAGATATAGGAACAGGCCAGCCCGTCCACGCCTTCCCAGATGTTCTGCAACAGCGGCACGCTCCCGCTCAGCTCACCCAATTGTTCGCCGCTTTCTTTCCCACGGAACCACGGTGCCGGGCGGGCGGGCTCCCGGGCCGGGGGCCGGCATGCCAGACTCATGCCGTTCCTCGTAGTTCGACTTGGCGCAGGGCGCCTCGCCCGAACTATGCCCGTCGCTGTAGACCCCATATTCACGCGCGAAGTCTGTCATGGCCTTCATGTTCTCGACCGTGGCGTCATTCTGGACAATGGCGCTTGCATCCAGGATGTATCCACCGTCACGTGCCACGCCGTCGATTACCTTCTTGCAGTGGTTTCGCACTTCTTGGGGAGGCCGGAATGCCAACAGGAAGTTGGGAATCCCACCGCTAAGGCAGAACTTGTGCCCCAGCACTTTGTGGGCCTTGAAAATATCTCCCTGATCTACGTGATACACGATGCTCAAGTCGGGCAACTGGGCGAAGGACTCCAAGTGGTGGTCCCAATTGCCTTCCGCATAGAACAGCGTCTGGTGACCGTTAGCCCACAACTCTTCAATGATCGGTTTGACGGTAGGCCAGTAAATATTGTTGAATTGATCGGGGGTGACAAACGGCACACAGCCGCGATGCATCCAGTAACCGATCGGTACATTTTTGTCGGGATCGGCCGTAACGCTGGCCACATGGTGCAGGTAGGGCATCAGCGCTTCACAAGCCGCCAGGACTTTGTCGGGTTGCGACATTAAATCGTCCACTAACCCCAGATAACCGCGCAACTTGTCGGCAATGATGTCCATCGGCGCTTTGAAAATGCCGGCGATAGCTGAGGCCGTGCCTGATTCGCGCCGCAAGCGTTCTACCTGACCAGGAAATGACATGAAGTACTGCATCATCGCCATGCCGCCCTTGAGGAACGATAGATTGTGCTCCTCCGTGATCCGCTCGCCCAACCGGCCGACCGGTTTGGCGACGCGCGGCAACCAGACATGGTAGAGGAATCCCGTCGGATCCTCGATCAGCTGATCGTATTCGTTCGACTTCATGAACGCGTTGTCTTCGGGCGGCTCCAGGTACTGGAAGCCCATATTGGCTGGCACGTCAATCCCCGGAACACCGTAGTACCGCAGATCGACTCCCTGGGTCAGCCCCGTCCAGACGTAAACCATATTGGCCACGACGGCATCCCAGTCGAAGTCGGCCGCACACTTGCAGGCGGCATCAAACGCCTTGGTATAGTCGTGTGCCAGTTCCTGGCAGGAGTAACCAGCATACGTGCCCGTGAACTCGGCCACGAAGGGTCGAATCGGGATCATATCCGGCTTCTCATTCCGCATGGCGGTGACGTAGCGGTTCATTCGTTGCGCATAGCGGGCTTCCATATTAGCTGCACTGGACGCTTGTTCTGCGGTGGCCATCAGATCATCTCCTGGATTTCGTGAGCAAGAACGCTCCCGCAATTGATACCCTCTTCCAGGTTGGTATTGCAACCAATGACCTCCATTTTTCCCCGGATTCGCGCGTCGCAGCAGTGTTCCGACACGCGGCGCAAGATGACTTGGGGAACAGATCGAGCAACCTCGTCCGGCGGCGAGGCCATGGCAGGCGTGGCCGAACACCCGAAACGCCCGGCGAAACGAGTCGAAGTCGGCGGGTACCGCCACGACGCGACCGCCCAAGCATTGGCAGCCCGTATAAGCTACCTATTTGCCGCGAGTTTTCCATTTAGGCCCCCCTTCAACGCACCCACACAGCGCCAAAACAGAGGGACTCCCTGGCGACAAAACCGGTCGTGCGGCTAAAATGGTCATTGGGGCGCCCAAGCCGCATGAAGATCCTTGTTGTTGATAACCAGAAAGTGCATCGAGCCAATTTGGCCGACAAACTTGCTGCGCGGCCAGCAGGCAGCGCTGGCCGCCGACGGGCAGCAGGCGATGGAATTGCTGCGTGCCGAACCGTTTGACCTCGTGTTCGCCGACCCCGATGTGCCGAAAGTCGACGGCATCGAACTACTGCGATGGATCAAACACAGCTCGCAGGCGGGCACGCACGTCGTGATGATGAGTGCCAACGGATCGATCCCGATCGCCGTGCAGTCGATCAAGATGGGGGCCTTCGACTTTCTCAAGAAGCCGATTCCGGCCGAGAAACTGCAGCAGTTGTTGAGCGTCATCGGTCGGGAGCGAGCGGACATGAAATTGCCGCCCCAGCCAACGGCGGCGGCGCATCGGTCTCACGTGGACCGTGAAATCGTGGGGAGTTCCTCCGCCATTGAACGCGTGAAACGCATGATTCGGATCGCGTCGAAAACGGATGCCAACGTGCTGATTCATGGCGAGACGGGCGTCGGAAAAGACCTGGTGGCGTCCGTCATCCACCGTCTGTCCCATCGGCAGAGATCCCCCTACATCAAAGTCGGCTGCACGGTGCTTCCTCCCTCCTTGATCGAAAGCGAGCTCTACGGCCACGAGGAGGGATCTTTCACCGGCGCGGATCAGCATCGGTCGGGACGTTTCGAGATGGCCGAGGGGGGTACCATTTATCTGGACGACGTAGACGACATTTCGCTCGAACAACAGGCCAAATTACTGCGTGTGATCGAAGAAAAGGTTTTCGAGCGTGTCGGCGGTACGAAGCTGATCAAGGCCAACGTGCGGATTCTGGCATCCACCAAGTTGAACCTGCTCGACAAGGTTGGCGACGGGACGTTCCGTCAAGACTTGTACTATCGATTGGACGTACTGCGGCTTCGCATTCCACCACTTCGCAACCGGTTGGGGGATATACCGGCGCTGACCGAACATCTCTTGCAGCGTATCGCCGGTGACCATTCGCGCGCGATCGACGATGATGCGGTGGACGTGCTGTGTCGCCATAGCTGGCCGGGGAATGTCCGTGAGCTGTACCACGCCCTGGAACGCGCCTGGCTGGTGGGGGGGCGACGGATCACCGCCGACTCGCTGCACGCCGACCTGGATCTAGCCCGCCTCCAGCCAGCGAACGACCTGCCTCAGCCCGCGCCCCTCCGCCGCAGCAACGGCCGGGGCCAAAGTGGCTTCAAGGCGGCCATGGATTTCGCGGAAAAGCAATTGCTGGTCGAAGCGTTAAGCCACAGCGGTGGCAACAAAACCGCCGCCGCGCAGGCGCTGGGCATGAAACCCTCCACCTTCCGCGACAAGCTCTCCAAACACGGCCTGCATTAGGCCTCGGCATCAGCAGGCTGGGACCGCCGGGTCGCACCAAGCGACGCACGCCAGTCTGCATACCGTGGTGCCGCGTCGCCTGACGCGACCCGGTTCTCCCCGCTCTTATTCGACGTTCGACGCGACGTCTGAGAACAATCGGGGTACACCTCCTCACCGTCACAACCCACACCCCTCACTCCACACCCCCTCCCACCCGCACCACCACCCCTACGGCCCCACGGAAACCCGTGGCACGGATCACGGAAATCCGTGGCAGGAGCCCTACTGAGAGCACGGGCATCAGACTGTGGGGCGTCAAGAACCGCCGTTTTCTCGGCAAGTACGCTGACGACGCCTGAAATCCGCATGCTGGCATGCGAATTGCTCAAAGAGCAGACATCTGTACAACTACAGTCACGCTCTCCGCGTCGTGGTGGAGCGTATTGCGGCCTGGACCTGGAACGACGCGGCGGGCGCCAGCCCTTAGAGGGATGACAGCATCCAGACATGAGGTCCGGCAGGCGCAGCTGTTTCCCTTCCTCTAATTCGCACACGGGCGTACTCGAGTTTTGTTGCACCGGTTGGCAGGTCCAACCATGTCGGAGGAACCGGATGATCACGCACTCAGATGACAGTCATCGATCCGCCTTTTTCCACGAGGTGATCGCCGACACACCGGGAGGCGAGCAGTTGGCGCACTGTCTTCAGTGCGGCAGTTGTGGCGGTTCGTGTCCCGAACGGCGCGGACATGCAATACACGCCGCGAACGATCTTCGCGATGATCAATGCGAATCGTCGAGAGGACGTGTTGTCGGCCAATACGATGTGGTGTTGCGTGTCATGCTACTTCTGCACCACGCGGTGTCCCCAGCAAATCCCGATCACGGAGCTCATGTACGCCTTGAAACGCAAGGCGATTGTCGAGGGCTTCGCGAACGAGACGGACGCACCGGCGCTGGCCAAGACATTTACCGGCTTCGTGGAAGACTATGGGCGCAGTTTTGAGTTTGGATTGGCGAGCCGTTACTACTTCTTCAACAAGCCTTTGAGCATGTTCAAATTAGTCCCGATGGGACTATCGATGCTGGCTCGCGGCCGCATGCATCTGAAGCCGAACAAGATCCGCCGGGTCGATCAGTTGCAGGCGATCATCAAGAAGGCCAAAGAGATTGGAGGTGCGCAGTGAAATACGCGTACTATCCCGGTTGTTCGTTGGAATCAGGCAGTGCGGCCTATGACGTATCGGTACGTGCTGTGGCCAAAGTTCTGGAGTTTGAATTGCAGGAACTGGACGACTGGAACTGCTGCGGGGCGACCGAGTACTTCACGCAGAATGAATTGGTGGCCACGAGCGTGATTGCCAGAAACCTGGCGCTGTGTCGGCCGGACCAGACTCAGTTGGTGGCACCTTGTGCGGCCTGTTTCTTGAATCTCAAGAAGACCGATCATCTGATGGCGGAGCATCCGCAGATGAACTGCCACGTCAACGAGGCGTTGGCGGCAGGTGGTCTGCACTACGACCCGGGTCGGGTGCAAGTACGCCATCTGTTGGATTTGATTTACACGGACATTGGCGAGGCGAAGATTCGCCAGAAGGTGGTGAGGTCCTTGAAAGGGCTTCGCGTGGCCCCGTACTACGGATGCCAGGTCGTGCGCCCGATGAACGGGTTCGACGACACCGAGTATCCCATGAAGATGGACGAACTGTTTACCTGGCTGGGTGCGGAGGTGGTGGATTATCCGGTCAAGAGCCACTGCTGCGGCGGTCACATGACGCAGATCAGTGAGGACGCGGCCTTCGAATTGATTCGCCGCCTGCTGGACAGTGCGGTCGAATACCAGGCGGATTTAATTCTCTGCATGTGCCCCATGTGCCAATTGAATCTCGACGCGTACCAGGGTCGTGTCGCGAATCATTTCAACAAGGACTTCCATCTGCCGATCATTTTTTTCACGCAGTTGCTCGGTGTCGCCTTGGGGATTGACTTCGCAAAGCTGGCAATCGGTAAAGAGATTGTGGCAGCCGGTCCAGTGATCGAGGCGAAACTCGCTTCGCAAGGGGCGGCGGCGAATGGCTAGGCACGGTTGGCAGGAGAGGTTCTTGCACCATTTTGCACCAGGGTCACGGCAACACGGGTGAGGCACAACGAGTCCTTACGGTTGCGAAAGGGAGGATCACGATGGCCGAGAAAATCGGCGTCTACGTATGCCACTGTGGCAGCAACATCGCGGGCAAGGTCGACGTGGAAGAAGTCGCCAAGTGGGCCGGCGAGCACGTGAAAGGTGTGGTTGTTGCACGAGACTATAAATTCATGTGTTCGGATCTCGGCCAGAAACTGGTCGAAGACGATATCAGGAAGGAAGGGTTGACGCGCGTCGTCGTAGCCGCCTGCAGCCCTCACCTGCACGAGAAGACGTTTCGCCGGGCCTGCAGAACGGCGGTCTGAACCCGTATCTGCTCGAGATGACCAACATTCGCGAACATTGTTCGTGGGTCCATAAGGACACGGTAGCGGCGACCACGAAGGCCAAATCGCTGGTCTCGGCCGCGGCCGAGCGTGTGAGGTTTCAGGAGCCGCTCGAGCCGACCTATGTCGACGTGAATCCGACCACCCTGGTCGTCGGCGGCGGTATCGCGGGCCTGCAGGCCACGCTGGAACTGGCCGACGCCGGTTACCCGGTCCACCTGGTGGAACGGCAACCGTCGATTGGCGGCCACATGGCTCAATTCGACAAGACCTTTCCCACGCTCGACTGCTCGGCCTGCATCCTGACCCCCAAGATGTCGGAAGCGGGACAGCATGAGAACGTGACGTTGCACGCCTATTCCGAGTTGGAAGAAGTCAGCGGCTCGGTGGGCAACTTCAAAGTGAAGATCCGCCAGAAAGCGCGCAAAGTCGACTTTGACCTGTGTACCGGCTGTGGCGTCTGTGTGGAGAAGTGTCCGCGAAAAGTGTTGGACACGGAGTTTGAGGCGGGGATGGGTATGCGAAAGGCGATTTACATGCCTTTCCCGCAGGCCGTACCTCGCGTTCCGGTGCTCGACACCGAATCGTGTATCTGGTTCGAACGGCAACGCTGCGGTGCGTGCCAGAAGCTGTGTCCCACCGATGCGATCAATTTTGAACAAGAGGACGAGATTTTCGAGTTGAACGTGGGCAACATCATCATTGCCACGGGCTGGAAACCTTTCGATTGCCGTAAAATCCCGCAATTCGGTTATGGTCGTCTGGCAAACGTCTACACCAGCCTGGAGTTCGAACGACTCTGTAATGCCGCCGGCCCGACCTCGGGCAAGATCGTCTTGCGTGATGGCAAAACGGTCCCCAAGTCGGTAGCGATTGTCCATTGTGTCGGCAGTCGAGACCTGAATCACAATCCACACTGCTCGAGCGTCTGCTGCATGGCCTCACTCAAGTTCGCTCACCTGGTCATCGAGAAGACGGGTGCCGAAGTCCGTTCCTTCTACATCGACATGCGCACGAACCAGAAGGACTACGAGGAGTTTTACCAGCGGCTGCTGGCAGAGGGTGTGCATTTTGTGCGGGGCAAGGTTTCGGAAGTCACCGACGCGGCGCGCTCGGAAAACGAGCGGGGCAAATTGATCGTGCAATGTGAGGACACGCTGATCGGTCGCCAGCAGCGATATCCGGTCGACATGGTGATCCTGATGGGCGCGCTCGAACCTCAGGCCGACGCCCGCGAATTGGGGCTGACCTGCGGCATCTCCTGTAGCATGGCTGGCTTCTACACCGAACGCCATCCCAAGCTCGACCCGGTCGCCACGATGACCGATGGCGTGTTCGTGGCGGGTACCTGCCAGGGTCCCAAGGACATTCCCGCGTCCGTGGTCCAGGGCGCGGCAGCCGCGGCGCGCGTGGCCGGCATGATCACGAAGGGGAAGGTGATGATCGAGCCGGTGGTGGCCAAGATCGATGAGGAACATTGCTCCGGCTGCCGGATCTGCAACAACCTTTGTCCGTACAACGCCATCGAGTACGACGCGGAACGTGGTGTGAGCCATATCATCACGGCTCTGTGCAAAGGCTGCGGAACCTGCGTGTCGGCGTGTCCGGCCGAGGTGATCAGCGGCGCGCACTTCAGTAACGACCAAATCTTTGCAGAAATCAAGGGTGTGCTGTGGGATGCGATGGAGCTTGCCACGGCCCCGGCAGATTCGGAGACCGCGGAGGTGTCCGCTTCGTAAGGAGCAATTCAAGTCCATGAGCGACGACAAATTCGAACCGAAAATCGTTGGGTTCCTCTGTAACTGGTGTTCGTATCGCGCCGCTGATCTGGCCGGCACGGCACGTATCGCTTACGCCCCCAACGTCCGTATCATTCGCGTCATGTGCAGTGGTCGCGTCGATCCCACGTTCGTGCTCAAAGCCCTCTCGCTGGGCGCCGACGGGGTGATGATCGCCGGCTGCCATCCCGGCGAATGCCACTACCTTGAGCAGAACTACAAGGCGATGCGGCGTTTCAACATGCTGCAACACACCTTGCAGGCCATGGGTGTCGAAGAGCAGCGCGTGCAGCTGGTCTGGGCCTCGGCGGCCGAAGGCCAGCAACTGGCGGAGGCCATCGACAAACTGGTGGCCGACATTAAGGAGCTGGGCCCGCTCGGCTGGTCCCGCAATTGGGACGAGAATGGTGAGCGAATCAAAGCGCTGCAGGACATCGTCAACGAACACAATGAGGCGATGGAGGTACCCCAATGAGCACCACAACCAATACGGCCGACTCGGCGCCACAGGATGCCCCCGCTAAGGGCAAACTCGCGATCTACTGGGCAGCCTCCTGCGGCGGCTGTGAAATCTCCATCCTCGGCATCGACACCAAGATTCTGGACGTGGCCGCGGCGTTTGACATCGTCTTCTGCCCCTGTATCGCAGACGGCAAGGTCCGAGACATCGAAAAGATGGCGGATGGCGAAATCGACGTCTGCCTCTTTAACGGCGGCGTGCGGACCAGTGAACAGGAATACATGGCCCAACTGCTGCGCAAGAAGTCGAAAGTGCTGGTCGCGTTCGGTTCCTGTGCCAGCGAAGGCTGTATTCCCGGCTTGGCCAACTTGCATTCCAAGAAGACGATCTTCGACAATACTTACCAGGAAACGTTTTCGACGGAAAACCCGCAGGGTATCCGGCCGCAGCCGGAAACGGAAGTCGATGAGGGCATACTGCACTTACCAGTCTTCTACGATACCCTGAAAACGCTCGATCAGACGGTCAAAGTCGATTACTACCTGCCCGGTTGCCCCCCCGAAGCGGAACGCATTTGGGAGGCCATCGAGGCGATTGTGACCGGCAACCTTCCGCCGGCCGGATCGGTCATCGGTTCGAACACGACCGTGTGTGACTTCTGCAATCGCACCCGAACGGAAAAGAAGATCAAGCAGTTCAAGCGGACGTGGGAGATCATCCCCGATCCCGATATCTGCCTGCTGGAGCAAGGTATCATCTGTTGTGGTATCGCCACGCGGGCCGGCTGTGGCTGCCTGTGTCCGCAGGTCAACTCGCCCTGCATCGGCTGCTACGGACCCAATGGCGACGCGGAAGATTATGGTGCTCGACTGATGAGCGCCTTGGCTTCGGTGATCGATTCAGACGATCCCGAGGAGATTAACCAGATTATCCGCAGCGGTATTCCCGACCCGGTGGGAACTTTCTATCGATTTAGTTTGGCGGGAAGTCTTATGCGTCGCGGAAAGCGTCCTGAGGCTGGCAATGGCAACGGTCACAAGGCGGCAACTGCCGAGGCGTCATAAGGAAGGGACGAACCATGAAACGTATTTCCATCGATCCCATCACGCGTCTGGAAGGGCACGGTAAAATCGACATCTTCCTGAACGAGCAGGGAGACGTCGCGAACTGCTACCTGCAGATCCCCGAATTGCGCGGTTTTGAGAAGTTTTGTGAGGGGCGTCCGGTGGAGGAGATGCCGAATCTCACCGAACGCATCTGCGGCGTCTGCCCTGAAGCACACCACATGGCGGGTACCAAGGCGCTGGACAACGTGTTTCACGTCGACCCGCCACCGGTCGCCAAGAAGCTGAGGGAGTTGTTCTACAGCATCTTCTTCGCCACCGATCATACGACCCACTTCTACGCGCTGGGTGGCCCGGACTTCGTGGTCGGCCCGCAGGCGCCACCCGCCCAGCGGAACATTCTGGGCGTGATCGCCAAAGTCGGCATGGACATTGCCGGCAAGGTGCTCAAGATGCGCCGCGACGGCCACCACCTGATCAAGCTGATGGGCGGACGAGCCGTGCATCCGAACTGGGGACTTCCCGGCGGCGTCAGCTGTGGGCTCAATGATGAGAAACGGGACGAAATCGAGAAGCTCGGGCACGACGCAATCGAGTTTGCCAAGTTCTCCCTCAAAATTTTTGATGACGTAGTGCTCGCCAACTCCGAATATGTGGATCTGATCAAGAGCGACGCCTACACGCATCAGACTTACAACATGGGCACGGTTGACAAGAACAACCACGTCAATTTCTACGACGGCAAGATCCGCGTCGTGGGACCCGACGGCACCGAGAAATTCAAATACGACGCCAACGATTACCGCGACTACGTGGCGGAACGGGTCGAGCCGTGGTCGTATCTGAAATTCCCCTACCTGAAACAGGTGGGCTGGAAGGGCTTCGTCGACGGTGTCGAGTCGGGTGTTTATCGCGCCACCCCACTCTCGCGACTCAACGCCGCCGACGGCATGGCCACTCCGCTGGCCCAGGAGCAGTACGAGCGATTTTACGACACCTTGGGAGGCAAACCGGTGCAACCGACCCTGGCCACCCACTGGGCGCGACTGATCGAACTGCTCTACGCCACCGAGAACTGGGTCCGTCTGGCGACCGAACCCGACATTACCAGCAGCGAGTACCGCGTGCTGCCCACCCAGACGCCTACCGAAGGCGTGGGCTGCGTCGAGGCTCCTCGCGGCACCTTGACCCACCACTACGTGACCGATGAGCGGGGCATCGTGACCAAGGTCAACTTGATCGTGGGGACGACCAACAATAACGCGCCCGATTTGCATGTCGGTCAAGAAGGCCGCGCAGGGACTGATCAAGAAGGGTCAGGTCTCGGAGGGTCTGCTGAACATGGTGGAGATGGCATTCCGGGCCTACGATCCCTGTTTTGGCTGTGCCACCCATAGCCTGCCGGGCCAGATGCCTTTGGAGGTTCGCTTGCGCGATCCGGAAGGAAATCTGGTAAAAAGGTTGACGCAGTACCTCGCCTGATGCGATGCTGGTGCGGCGGACAAGCGGCGTGAGCGAAGCGGATGGAGCGCGGGAATTGCGAGACGGTGGCAAGACCGCTCCGGCAACGCTTCACGACGCTCCTGTTCCATGACGCCCACGCCACTCGGCTCAGGTGATAGGAGAGCGAAAGTGCCTGCCGGCGCGGTGGACAAGAATGGCTCACACAACACATGCCCTGCGACATGTGACCTGCCGCGGCGTGCCTCCGAGGAGTCGCCTGTGACCTCTGGCAAGACGCTCGTTATCGGCTTGGGCAACCCACTGATCACGGACGACAGCGTGGGCCTTCGAGTCGCGGACCGCCTCAAGAGCCGATTAGCAGGACGCCACGACGTGGAAGTCACGCAGGACTATTGGGGCGGGCTTCGATTGATGGAACGCATGATCGGATATGATCGGGCCATCGTGGTCGATGCCATCTGCACCGGAGCCGCACCGGGCACCATTCACCATTTGACAGTCAACATGGTGGCGACGCAGAAAAGTGCTTCGGCACATGATGTTAATCTGCCGACGGCTCTGACGTTCGGACGTCAGGCCGGGGCTCACCTGCCTTCGGATGACGACGTGCGACTAGTCGGCATCGAAGCCCAGGATGTCATTAACTTTGGCGATCAATGTACGCCAGCCGTCGCAGCGGCTATCGAGCCGGCTGCCGACGCAGTGGTCGGATTACTCGAGACAATGCTAGGAGAACAGCCGTTATGATCTCACCCGAAATCCTGCGACGCTATCCGTATTTCGGAGCCGCCAAAGATGAAGGACTTCGCGATCTCGCCATGCTGTGCGAGGAAGAATTGATTGCCGCCGGTACCGTGATGTACCGAGAAGGTGACGTAGCCGACAAGCTCTTCATCCTGGTGGAAGGCGAAGTCAACATTCAATACACCTTGGGGTCAGGCGAGTTGCGAACCGTCGATACGATTGTGCCAGGCGAGTTGCTGATGTGGTCTTCACTGGTCCCACCGTATAAATCGACGGCCGTGGTTACCACGCGCCAAGACACCAAGGCGATTGCCATGAACGCGGAAAAGCTCCGCGAGTTCTGCGCCAGCGATCGCGAAGTCGCCAACGACGTGCTACTACACCTCACCAAGCTGTTGGCCACGCGTCTCGAGGGCGCTCGCATTCAGCTCGCGACAAACGACTAACACGCGGCAGCCTCCGCACCATGCTGCCTGTGACACTTCCCGCAGGGCTCGCGGCCCAACCGCGAGCCCTTTGGTTTGGGGAAGAAATGTCGGGCAGCCAACAAAAAAACAACGTAACCGGGTGGCTGCGCAGGCTGCTGAATTACTCGCGTCGATGGCCAGAAAGTAGGTCCCGCTTGCCGAGCGGGATCTCGCATGCCAGTGGGTCTCGACGCGACCAGGTCCCGCGTGGGCAGCCGGGACCTACTTTGGCAGCAGCTTCTGCGGCATCCTGCCGCAGAACGGCGGCTGGAAGCCGCCGCCACGAGGAGCACTATCTTGCACGAAATGTCGATCGTTCTGGCGTTGCTCGAACAGGTCCAGGCAGAAATTGAAAAATCGGGCTTTTCGGGGTCTGTACAGAGCCTCCACCTGGTGATCGGACGGCTGTCGGGAGTCCATGTCGATTCCATTCGCTTCGCCTTCGAGTTGCTCGCTCCCGATTCGATCGCCAGTGGCGCGGAGTTGCTGATCGACGAGCCGAAAGCCCAGGTGTGTTGCGAGAGTTGCGGCGTGTGTCGCGCGACCGAAGAATTGATCGCCAACTGCCCGGCGTGTGGCGGAAACAACGTGACGATCCGTGGTGGTCAGGAATTGTTGCTGCAGTCCATCGAGCTGGAAGACTAACTGGCGACCACCCCCACTCCTGCGCAACGCCCCTCCCTGGCACTCCTAACTAGCCCCCCCTTGCCCGGTCACTGGCCGCTCCCCACAATTCTTTCAGGCGGCAGGCGATGGCCTGAGTGAACATCTGCGTGTGTGGACGATGCTTGGTGCGTTGTCGCGTGTCCTCGGCTGCCTGTTGCTCAGGCCAAGAGTTCTCACCGTAGCCGACAGCCATAGTGTGGCGCGGCTCTCCAAGCCGTGATGAAGTCAGGAAAAGACGACGCGAAAAGTCGCCCCGCGGTGGTTCCGAAATGCCCTCTCGTCATGGAGTTGGATCGTGAAAATCGTTGCTGCCAAGAAAATCCTGAAAGCCAACGATCAGTTGGCCAGCGAAAACCGCGCCGCCCTGAGCCGCAAGGGCGTCTTCTGCATCAACCTCGTCGGATCTCCGGGCTGCGGCAAGACCACACTTCTTGAAGCCCTGTTTGCACAGCTTGGCTCAGACATCGCTCCGTCGGTGATTGAGGGTGATATCGCGGGCCAGGTAGATGCGGAGCGGATGGAGAAACTCGGTGTACCGGTGGTGCAGATCAACACCGACGGAATGTGTCATCTGGAGGCCAGCATGATCGCCGCCGCCACGCAAGGACTGGAACTCGATCACACCGACGTGTTATGGATCGAGAACGTTGGCAATCTTGTTTGCACCGCCAGCTATGATCTTGGCGAGCACTTGCGACTCGTGGCCCTCAGCACGTCGGAGGGTGACGACAAGATCGTCAAGTATCCCGCGATCTTTCAGCGCAGCGACGCGCTAATCATCACGAAAACCGACCTCTTACCCTATCTGAACTTTGATCTGCAGCGGGCAAGGGCCGACATGAAACGCCTGGCACCCGAGGCTCACGTGTTCGAAGTGTCCGCCACCAAGGGAGATGGAATGCCCGCCTTGGCCCAATGGCTGCTGGAGCGGCAGGCTCTGGGCCTATGATGGACAAAGGTTTTGGCAACGGTTCCGGAGCGGTTCCCTGTCCTCCCCTGCTCAGACCCACGCAGAAAGAGACCGATCCTTGGTTCGACGATTGGCAATTACGGTCCAGGGTATTGTGCAAGGGGTCGGTTTTCGCCCTTTTGTGTACAACACCGCGATTTCTGAGCATCTTAGCGGGTGGGTCATCAACGAACCGGACGCGGTGCGGATGGAAGTCGAGGGACCCCACGACGCGTTGGACCGGTTCCTCAATACGCTCCGCAACCACTGTCCGCCACAAGCCAGAATTGACCGATTGGATGTCCGGCCCGTGACGTGCGTGAAGACTGCAACAAGTTCTGCCGCAACATTCGAAATCCGGCCCAGTTCGGTCTCGGCGACGCGACGCCCGACCATTCCACCTGACCTGGCCACGTGCAGCCAATGTCGCCGGGAGATCATGGACCCTTCCGAGCGCCGGAACCATTATGCCTTCACCAACTGCACGAACTGTGGTCCGCGATGGACGATTATTACCGGGTTGCCCTACGATCGACCACTCACTTGCATGCGGCAGTTCACCATGTGTGCTGCATGTGCCGAGGAGTATGCCAATCCCGCCGATCGGCGATTTCATGCCCAGCCGATCGCCTGCCCTGACTGCGGACCCTCGCTGCAATTGCTGGACCCCGGCGGCGCGGAGCTGTCACGAGGACGTCAAGCGCTGCAGGATGCCGCCGCGGCGGTGCGGGCGGGCGCCGTGGCCGCCATCAAAGGATTGGGGGGGTTTCAGCTCATCGCGGACGCGACGAGCCAGCGTGCCGTGGAACGTCTTCGCCAACGGAAGCGGCGTCCCGACAAACCTTTCGCGGTGATGTTTGAGAACTGCCAGGCGGTACGTCTGTGCTGTGAGTCGTCGACTTTCGAACGGGAACAGTTGCAGTCTCCTCAAGCTCCCATTCTGCTCCTGCGACGCCACGCGCTTACCACGCCTCGTGTCTATATCGCCGAAGCAGTGGCTCCTCGAAACCCGTACCTGGGAGTGATGCTTCCCAACACGCCGTTGCACTCGTTACTGGTCGCTGCGGTGCAACGCCCGATAGTCTGTACAAGTGGCAACCGGGCGGAAGAACCGATGGCAATCGAAACTGCCGAGGCATTGGAGCGTCTGGGCGATATCGCGGATCTGGTACTGACTCACGACCGCCCTATCGTGAGACCCGTTGACGACTCCGTTGCCCGAGAAGACGACGGCGCATTGCAGCTGCTGCGCCGAGCCCGCGGCTTCGCTCCGGTTCCCCTTGCGCTCAAGCTTCCAGCAGCAAGTGGTTCCGCGGCGGCGGACTCCGATCCATGCATTCTGGCTATGGGCGGCCATCTGAAGAACACGATCTCTTTACGCATTGGTCAAGATGTTGTGGTGGGATCACATGTGGGCGATCTTGATAATACGCTCAGTATGCAGGTGTACCGCCAGGCCATTACCGATCTGGTTACGTTTTTTGACGTGATACCCTCTGTCGTGGCATGCGACCTACATCCCGATTATGGCTCGACACAGCATGCCGAAACGCTGGCGCAACAGTGGCAGGTGCCACTCGTGAGAATTCAGCACCATCATGCACACGTGTTGTCGGCGGTGGCCGAGCACCACCTGGACGGTCCGGTACTGGGACTGGCCTGGGACGGCACCGGATACGGTTCGGACGGGACGATTTGGGGAGGGGAAGCTATCCTGGTGGACGGGCCGCGGTGGACGCGTGTGGCTCACCTACGCACGTTTCCGCTTCCCGGAGGTGACCGCGCCGCCCGCGAGCCGCGACGAGCCGCCTTGGGTCTGTTGCACGAGGGATGGGGCAGCGAGCGTCTGCGCATGGTCGAGGGCTGGTTCTCCGCATCCGAGATGACCTTGCTCGTGGCAGCGCTGCAGCGCCAAGATTGTTCCCCCGCGCCAGCAGCATGGGACGTCTGTTCGACGCGGTGGCCGCTCTGTGCGGTCTGCCGGAACGAGTCAGTTTTGAGGGCCAGGCGGCTATGCATCTGGAGTTCGTCGCCGACCCGAATGATGCCTCGCGTTACGATTGTCCCATCAATGACCAGTTCCCGGCGGTGGCCGACTGGCAGCCGCTATTGCAGCGCGTCATGGAGGATCGGACGGCGGGGGTGCCGATCGCCAACATCGCGGCCCGATTCCATAACTCCTTGGCGTCACTCGCGTTGGACATTGCTCAACGCGCCGCTGCCCGCCAGATAGTGCTCACCGGAGGCTGTTTTCAAAACAGCCTGTTGACCCGGCGGGTACGAGCGACCCTGTCGGAAAATGGGTTTCATGTGTACACTCAAAGAGTTGTTCCCCCCGGCGATGGAGGCATCTCGCTGGGACAAATCCTCGGTGCGATGTGGCAGGTTGGAGTCTGAAAAATGTGCCTTGGCATTCCCGGGAAAGTGCTCGAAATTTTGGAACATGATGCTGGAATGCCGATGGGCCGCGTGGAATTCGGCGGCATCACCAAGGATATCTGCCTCGCCTACCTGCCGGAGATCCAGGTTGGTGACTATGTGCTCGTGCACGTCGGATTCGCGATCAGCAAAATCGATGAGCAGGAAGCGGAGGAAATCTTCTCTTATATCGAGCAGATCGGGGAGTTGTCCGACATGAGCGATCCCTTCGACGCAGGCGCTTCTACCAGTGGCAACGCGCGTGCGGACGGCACGCCAGAGGAGCGACCGTGAAGTACCTCGACGAGTACCGTGATGCGGACGCGACCCTGCGCTGCGCCGACGCGATCCACCGTCTCGTCACACGTCCCTGGAATCTGATGGAAGTCTGCGGCGGCCAAACACACGCCATTGTCCGGTTCGGGCTGGACGAGATGTTGCCGCCAGAGATCAGGTTGATACATGGTCCTGGGTGTCCCGTCTGTGTCACGCCGATCGAGATGATTGACAAGGCGATCGCCATCGCGTCGCGTGACGACGTCATCTTCTGCTCGTACGGAGACATGCTCCGAGTTCCGGGATCGGAAACAGATCTGCTGAGCGTGAAATCACGAGGCGGTGACGTGCGAATCGTCTATTCCCCCATCGATGCGGTGAAGGTGGCCCGGGAGCATCCCGGTCGCCAGGTGGTCTTCTTTGCGATCGGATTTGAAACGACAGCACCAGCCAACGTGATGGCGGTGGTGCAAGCTGAACGTCTGAAAATGGACAATTTTTCCGTTCTGGTGTCCCATGTTCTGGTACCGCCAGCGATGCGAGCCGTATTGGATTCGCCGCGCAATTTGGTGCAGGGTTTCCTGGCCGCCGGCCACGTTTGCGCGGTCATGGGCACGTCCCAGTACTTGCCACTGGCCCGGGAGTATGCCACGCCCATCGTCGTCACCGGTTTCGAGCCGCTCGACATTTTGCAAGGCGTCTACCTGTGCGTCTGCCAACTGGAACAAGGACGCGCGGAATTGGAAAACCAGTATGCGCGCATCGTGCGTGCGGAGGGAAATCCAGCGGCGGTGGCCCAAGTGCGACAGGTGTTCCGCACCGTCCCGCGCAAATGGCGCGGGATCGGCGAGATCGCCGAAAGTGGCTGGGCCCTGCGAGACGAGTACGCGAGATTCGATGCCGACCTCCGATTTCAAGTCCAGGCAGTCACGGCAGATGAGCCCCCGGAATGCCTGGCCGGAGAAGTGCTGCAAGGTCACCGAAAACCGCACGAGTGCCCCGTGTTCGGCACACGCTGTACGCCGGACACGCCTCTGGGAGCCCCGATGGTTTCCGCCGAGGGGGCGTGTGCGGCGTACTACCGCTATCGCCGCCGCAGATAGCTCGGGCTCACCCGTTTTGTTGTGGCGGGGCCCGCCCCGCGTTCACGAAGAGCGACACTGTAACAGCGAGAGAAAATTCCGAGAAGTATCCCCGCCCTGGTTCTTTGTCACGCTCACGAATCAGGGTTGGGCCGAGAACAACGCTTCACCCCCAGTTTTTCGAGTGAACGAGGCACTGGCCGCTCCGGCCTCATGGCTGCTATGAACGCGAAACCCGATCCCCACCAAATGAGCTGCCCGGCACCGTGGAGCCAGCATGATACAGTACAGCTGGCCCACGGAGGTGGTGGCCGCCTGATGCGGAACCTAATCGAAGGGTTGCTGTTGCCCAGCTTCCAAGAGGGGTTTAACGACGACGGCATGGCCCAGGCTCCGCACGACAGCGCCGTGCTGGAAATCAACGGTCTGCGTGTGGCGTTTACCACCGACTCTTACGTGGTGAGTCCGTTGTTTTTCCCCGGTGGAGACATTGGCCAGCTGGCCGTCTACGGCACGGTCAACGATCTAGCCATGGCCGGAGCTCGTCCGTTGTACCTGAGCTGTGGATTGATCTTGGAGGAAGGCATTTCGCTCGATATGCTAGAGCGTGTGGTCCGATCGATGCAGCGAGCGGCAACGACAGCGGGCGTGCGGATCGTGACCGGCGACACGAAAGTCGTGGATCGGGGAAAAGCGGACGGGATCTTCATCAATACGGCCGGGGTCGGTGCGATACCCCCGGGGATCGATGTCCGTCCGTCCCGCATCGCGCCGGGGGACAAGATCTTGTTGAGCGGTGACGTGGGGCGGCACGGAATCGCGATCATGTCGGAGCGGGAGGGGCTGCGATTTGACGGCGGCACCCCAGAGCGATTGCGCTCCGCTCAGCGCCCTGGTCAGCGAAATGACACAAGTCGGCACGGCGCTGCATTGCCTTCGTGATTTGACGCGAGGTGGTCTCGCGGCAGCGTTAATCGAGCTGGCCGACCATGCCCGAGTGGGAATGAACCTGGTGGAGACAAGCATCCCGATCGTGCACCAGGTCAGGGGGGCCTGCGAGCTGTTGGGACTCGATCCACTGTATGTAGCCAACGAAGGACGATTGATCGCGATCGTGGCGGCCGACGCTGCGGAGGATACGCTGCAGATCATGTCGGCGCATCCCGGTGCCCCGGCACCCGCGATCATTGGCGAAGTGACGGAGAAACATCCGTGTGAGGTGGAATTGCGGAACGCATTTGGCAGCGGGCGTTTGCTGGACCTTCCCGCAGGTGAGCAAATGCCGCGTATCTGCTGAATCGTGATACGCGAGGCTTGAACGTTTAGACAAGTGTCCGCGCCTCACCCATCCATCCCAGGCCTCAGAAAGAACCGCCATGCACTATACGGCAGACGATTTCAATCATGCCCCGTTGATGTTTTACTACGAGGTCACGCAGGCGTGTGACCTGATCTGCAAACACTGTCGCGCATCGGCCCAGGCCGATCCAGATCCGGGCGAGCTGACCGGCGACCAGTCGAAGGCTCTCATCGATCAGATCACGACCTTTCCCCGACCACCTATTTTGGTCATGACCGGTGGTGATCCGTTGAAACGTCCTGATCTGTTTGACTTGATTCGCTATGCGGTTAGCGCTGGCTTGCAGGTCGCTTTAACGCCGTCCGCCACTCCCTTGGCAACTCGCGAGGCGTTCGAGGCGGCTCGTGACGCCGGAGTGAAGCGATTAGGTATCAGCCTGGACGGAGCCGACGCCAAAACGCACGATGCGTTTCGCGGATGGGAAGGGAGTTTTGAGCGGACCATGGTCATGTTGCAGAATGCGCGCGAGCTGGAGATGGCGGTCCAGGTCAACACAACCATCACGCGACGCAACTACCAGCAAATCGATGCTATGGCTCAGCTCCTGGCAGAAAAGGGAATCGCCATGTGGGCCGCATTCTTCCTGATCCCAGTCGGGCGCGGCGTGGAAGAACAGCGGGTGTCGGCCGAAGAAATGGAGCGGGTGTTTGCCCAACTCTGGCATCATGCCCAGGTGCAGCCCTACAGCGTCAAGACAACAGAGGCCCCCCACTATCGCCGCTTCGTCATGCAACAAGGTGGCGATCCGTTGGCCGGCCCCCACGGAAAAGCAGATGACGGGCGCCATCGCGGACATCGTGCACCCCTGGGGGTCGGCGATGGAAAAGGAGTCATGTTCGTCAGCCACCGCGGCGAAATCTATCCGTCCGGATTCTTGCCGTTGCTCTGCGGTCGCTTTCCTGATAGCTCGGTCGTCGCCACCTATCAGAACCACCCCACATTCAACTCGTTGCGAGATCCGGAACAGTTCCATGGCAAGTGCGCCGTGTGCGAATTCCGGGAACCGTGCGGCGGCAGCCGCGCTCGCGCATTCGCCGTCTACGGCGATCCGCTCGCTTCCGAACCCGACTGCGTGTATGAACCGTGAGGAGGTGTGGGGGCGGTGTTAGGCGGCTTGATTTTGTCGGGCGACCTCGGGTGTGGCGACGGCCACCAAGGTCAAGCGATGGCGGCGGGCAAATTGGATGACCTCGGGTTCGTCCACGATAATGGTCTTGCCCGCTTCCACGGCCAGGACTTTGCCGCCCGCTTCAACCAGCGTTCTGACGGTGCCCAAACCGATCGTTGGCACGTCGAAGCGCATGTCTTGCTGCGGCTTGGCGACTTTCACGACCGTGAAACCCCCTTGGGGACAGAGCAGGCCGGCGCGACGAATGCACTGGTCGGTTCCTTCCAGGGCCTCCACAGCGATCACGGCCAGCCCTTTGACGGCCACGGTCTGGCCCACGTCGACGCGTCCTAGCTCTTTGGCCAACTGCCAGCCGAACTCAATATCTTTCATTTGGGCGCCAGTCGGTTTGCGGCCGGTCAGAGGTCCGTATTTCACGAGCAGCTCCGGAGCGAAATCGGTGGCAGGCGCGAAGACGATCCCGTCTGCCGCGTAGGCGTCGACGAGAGCGGTCAACAGCGTGTCGTCTTTTCGGTCCTGCGAGCGTGTAACGAAATGGGGATAGAACGTGCGGCAGCATCGCCAGTCGGGCAGGTGACGCACCCAACCCCAGCGATTGAACATCATTCTGGCCTTGAAGATCTTGCCGGCCATCGTTGCCCGGCGTACCCCCCGGCGCTTGAAGTACCGGATGTGGCTCCCGAGCTTGGCGATCCCCACCAGGCGGAAGTCGTCGCAGATCCGGGCCAGTTCCTGATCGGCATGATCCCGAATACCGAGGCAGTAGACCTCGTAGCCCTGCCGCTTGAGCGCGCGGGCCACGGCCAAGGGGAAATTCCCCCAGCCGGCCATCAATCCCATTCTGCGCCCGTTGTTCATTACGCTTGTGCTTCCGGATCGGGTGGTCCAATCGGCCTCCGCCAGGGTCGAGTCATCTCGCCAGAGAGAGCGAAAGTCACCGGGTTAAGCGGCGTCCTGCTGACTAACGGTAGAGCCGGCACGGGTAGCCTCTTCGAGCTGCTGCTGCAACTTCTTGAGTTGGCGACGCAGGTTGGGCAACTGCCTGACGTGTCCCCACATCCGCCATTGATCCCGTTCCGGAGTGGCCGGTATTCCAATGAACACAGCATCGTCGGGCACATCGTTCATCAGGCCGGCTTTGGCACCCAGAATCGCCCGGTGTCCAATGTTCAAGTGATCCGACAACCCGACCTGGCCCGCCATGACGACGTAATCACCCGTCTTGCAGCTGCCGGCGATACCGACTTGAGAGCAAATCAGGTTGTGTTTGCCAATCTGGCAGTTGTGGGCAATCATAACCTGATTGTCGATCTTCGTTCCGTCACCGATAGTCGTCGCATCATAGGTCCCGCGATCGATAGTCGTTCCCGCCCCGATTTCCACGTCGCAGCCGATTTCGACGTTTCCCAATTGAGCTCCGCGCCGATGAGCACCTTCGACAGTTTGATAGCCGAAACCGTAGCCACCTATGATGGCCCCGGCATGAATGGTGCAGCGTGCCCCGACGACCGTACCGGGATAGAGCACAACGTTTGGGAACAATATCACCCCTTCGCCGATGCGGCAGCCGGCCATCACATGCGCACCAGAATGAATGACGGCACCGGAGGCCACCGTCGCTTGCTCGCCAATCGTTGCGAATGGGTGAACCGACACATCGTCGGCGAGTACGGCCGAGGGGCGCCATGTGCGCCGCGGTACTGATTCCGCCACACGTTGAGGCGTATTGCGGTCGGAAATGCGAACTGATTATCGCAAAAGCGGTGTGCACGTCGGCCACAACGATTCTGGGTCGAGCAGTGGGCGGAGATCCTGGTGCCACGACGACCGCCGCAGCACAGCAATCGTTCACCTGAACGACGAGCCGCGGCGCATCTGCCAGCGTGATGTCGCCCTTCTGCGCACGCCCGATGCTTGCGGCTCCGCTAATCGTGACCTGACCGTCACCTTCCACCTCGCCGCCTACCATCGCCGCAAGAGTCGCTAGAGTCGTCGCTGGCACAAATCGGGTCCTTCCTTGTGATCGGGGACAACTCGCCAATCCTATCGATTCGCTCAACACCTTGTGCTAACAAGGTTGCGCTAACAAGGTCGAGCATATTGAAACGGCTCGCGTCAAACCGCTCTCAGGCACAGCTGCCCTCGCAATGTCTCCATGACATGCAGTCGCGCCCCGTGGGGGGGACGGCCCAAATGGTACTCGAAGAGCGGTGCGGGCGGCAAGGTGAATTTAGGGAAGATGGCAACCTCATTTTCCTCGTTTTCCACCCTACCTGCCCGACGGCGCCGCGAGCCCCTCGCCGCGCGATCCCATCACAGCATCACAGAAATAGGCGGCCAATATCGTTGGCAAACACGAAAATCATCAACCCCAACAGGCAGACGACTCCGATCAGCGTCAATGTGCCCTGTAGCCGTTCGTCAACCGGCTTACCAGTGACCGCCTCAGCCGTCAAGAACACCATGTGTCCGCCGTCCAAAGCGGGAATGGGCAGGAAATTCAATATGGCCAGGTTGGCGCTGAGAAACGTCAGAAAGATCAGCAGGCGTGGAATACCCTGCGACGCCTCCGAGCCAGCGACAGCTGCGATCATCAGCGGTCCGCCCAGGTTCTTGGGTGACAACTGCATGGTGACGAGCTTGCCCAGCACATCCAGCACGCGATAAAACTGCTCCTTCGTCTCGCGGTACCCCAACCCCCACGCTTCCGACCAGGATGCCGCTGTGTGCACACGCTGCAGGCTCCGCAATTGGATGCCGCGATCGGCAAAGTACCATTGGTCCGATTTCCTGGCCTTGAGCGTGGCGGACATTTCGTCGCCGCCTCGGGTACAGGAGAGTTTCAGATCGACGTCCTGTGGCATGTTCTGCATCAGATACCAGACGAAGGGCCAATTGAGCTTCTTGTCGTCGAAGTGGATCTCATCATCGACCCCGCGCAAAAAAATCTCTTGGGCCAACTTCTCGGCATCGTCCGTGGTAGCCACGAACTGAGCGGTCTTGAGAACGTCACCCGATTGCAGCCCGGCGTCAGCTGCCGAGCTTCCCGGTTCGACGCCGATCACGGTATTTTCCACGGCAAACGCTACTCCGATCGGTTCGATGCCGACCAAGGAACCGGGCACCATCATGGTTGTCAGCTGAAAACGGGGCACCGGCCGCACTGTCAATTCCACGCTCTTGCGGCTCCCGCCTGACATGCGGTCCACAACGACCGGTACATCTTGTCCGATCCACTTGCGCAGGCGTTGCGACAGGATTAACGGATCCCCCACCTCTTCCCCATGTACGTGGGTAATCAGATCGCCCACCTCGAATCCGGCGGCCGCAGCGGGACTCATCTCGCGCACGGCCAGAATGCGGCCGATCTGCAGCACGATGCCAATTCGTTTGAGTGGATTGGGGGGCACCGTGATGTCGAGCGTCTGCTGAGACGATTGGCCCGCAGCCGACTCTTCCGTTCGCTGCACCTGGAATGTCATGGGCTCGTCAAGATGCGCAGCCAGCGCCGCCTCCAGCTCGTAGCTGGGAATTTCTCCAAGTTCGTTGGCACGGTCCGTTCTGAATCGTTGACCATCCACGCCGACGATCTGATCACCGGGGGCAAACGGCGGGCTGGCTTCGGCGGCCGACATGCTGGGGACGACCGGCAATTGACTCGACAATGTGGTCGAACCGGTCGAACGGATGCCGATCGTGGCGAAATTGTCCTCCCCCAGCCGCACGAGACGTGTATCGGGTACCAGGCTCGCCCACTCTTGCTGCCCATCCACGGTCTTGAGCTTTACGTCGATCGCCTGGGGCTCTTCACCCATCCCGGCATGCGCCACGAACTGCCTCAGATCCCAATCGAACCGCAGGTAATCGCTTTCGATCCCCATTTTGCCCAGTTGGACGATCTGACGCGCCGATGGGAAAATCGTCGACCCAGGCTGGCGAGCCGGGTGACGTGCCCCCAATTTCGCACGGCTCAGGACTTTGACTCCCATGCGATAGGCAATGGCGCCAAAAATGACGGCGAAAATCAGGTTCATGATGACGCCGGCCGAAATGATCGCCATCCGCTGCGGCACCGATTTGGCGGGAAAACTGCGCGGATCCAGTTCGTACTCGACTTCGCCCGCGTCGCTGCTCGGCTCGACCGGCTCGTGGTCGACCAGTTCGTGGTTGACCGGTTCGGCGGGGACCGATGCCTTCTGAACCCGAATCCGTTCGGCCTCCTGTTGAGCGTTGGCGGGATTGTCATCCTGACCGAGCATCTTGACGTAGCCGCCCAGCGGAATGATGCCGATGCCGTACTCCGTTTCGCCCCACTGGAATTTGCCCAGGGTGCGCGGCAAGCGGAGCGGCCCCAGACGTATGGGCACATCGAAGCCGAGGTAGAATTTCTCGCATTTCACGCCGCACGCCTTGGCGACCAGGAAATGGCCCAGTTCGTGAACGAAAATGACCAGCCCCAGGCCGACCAGCACTTTGAGCGTCACCCAGATGTAGCCGAACGTCGAGCTCCACACCGAAGCTCGTGTCGGCAATCAAGAACAATTCCACCGCGTTACCTCCTCCCGCGCCCACCTGTCGAGTCTTAACAATTCGTCGAGCGTAGGTGTCGGGTCGTAATGATGATGCTTCAAAATCGCCTGGCACGCCGGCACAATGTCGGTGAAACCGAGCTGTCGATTCAGGAATCGTGCCACGGCCGCTTCATTGGCGGCGTTCAGTACTGCGCCCGTCGTGCCGCCCATGCGGGCCACTTCGTGCCCTAAACGCAAGGCCGGAAATCGCTCCTCATCCGCGGGGCTGAATTCCAGTTTCATCGCTTTCGTCAAATCGAATGCGCGATGCTGAGCCATCCCATCGAGCCGGATAACTCAATGCAAATTGGATCGGTAGTCGCATGTCGGGCGGGCCAAGTTGAGCGATCACCGAGCCATCCCGAAACTCGACCATCGAATGGACGATCGATTGCGGATGCACGACCACATCAATCTGGTCCGGGTCGAAGTCGAACAGCCACCTTGCCTCGACGATCTCAAACGCCTTGTTCATCATGGTCGCCGAATCGACCGTGATCTTGGGCCCCATATCCCAGGTCGGATGCTCCAGAGCCTGCTCGACCGTTACGTGCGTCAGTTGTTCCAGCGAGATGTTCACGAAACGGCCCGCCACTGGCCGTCAGGATGATCCGCTTGACATCCTCTCGGCGTCCGGCGTGCAGACACTGAAATACGGCACTATGTTCACTGTCGATCGGCAGGATCGTCGACCCTGTCCGCTTCGCCAAGTCCATTACCAGGGGGCCGGCCACCACCAGCGTCTCTTTGTTGGCCAGCGCGACGGTCTTGCCGGCGTCGACCGCCGCCCACGTGCCGGTCAGTCCGGCACTACCGACGATCGCCGCCACAACCACGTCTACGTCGTCCTGCCCGCACAATCTCGCACAGCTGGTCCGGCCCCAGTCGCACCTCCGTCTGGTCCGGCAAACCCCGCCAATCGAAGTCGACCGCCGAGCTGCGGATCGGTGGCTACGACCCACCGTGGAGCATGCTCGGACGCCTGCTCGCACAACTGCCGCAAGCGATGATGAGCCGTCAGAGCCACCACCCGGAATCGACCGTGGCTGGCCCGAATCACATCCAGCGTACTGCAGCCGATACTGCCGGTGGATCCGAGAATCGCGACGTTCGAGGGGTGTTCGGGCATCTGGGTTGGACGCTACAACCAGAATTATTGGCAGCGTTTGGTTCGCTTGCCAGAAATCGAAGGTCGGGAAACAATGCCTGCAGCTACGGCTCGACGAGACACCTCGACAGCGAGTTATGGGGAAGACTGGCTGAGCTTAACCTGTTTCGCATTCTAGGGTTGCGGCAGCAATGCGACAACCCTGATCCCGCACGTCAGGTGGTCTCACCTGCCCTTAGGGCATTGTATAATTCTACGTCACGTCCTAACCTACCGCATTTTCGCACGCTTCCAGGAGCACCCCGGGGGGGAGATTCCCCAGCATGAATCAGGAAGATGGCAACGGTCGCAAACAGCAGGACAGTAAGTCGGGCGGGCAAAGTGTGCTGCTTTATATCGTGGCAGGAGCCATTGGTGCCACGTTGCTGGTGATGCTGTTCGTCAAGAATACGTCGCAGGTGGTCACCTACCAGCATTTGCTGGAGTTGATCGAGGCGAACCAAAAAGGCACCCTGGCGTCCGGGGAACAGAATCAACCGGGAGCCATCGAGTTCGATCAGCGACGGGACGACAAAGTCGAGCGGATCCGCCTGAGCAATCTGCGCGAGGTGAAAATAGGCGATCGCGTGGTGCGGGGAACGATCGATATCGAGAAGCTCGGCGAGCCCAAGTCGAGAACGAATCCGCAGCCTGGTGTTCCCTTTCAGACTTTCAAGACCGACTCGGATACGATCGAAGCGCAGCTGGTCGCCAAGTTGCAGTCGAGCACGCTCGACTGGGCCAACGATCCTGAGCCAAGTCCGTGGCGTGCTTACTTGCCGATGCTTGTTTTCACCGGCGTCTTGATTTTGTTTTTCGTGATCATGATGCGGCGACTTGGCGGCGCCGGTTCGCCGATGCAGTTCGGCCGTAGCCGTGGCAAGCTGTATGCCCTGGAAGATCTCGGTGTCACGTTCGACGACGTGGCGGGGATCGATGAGGCCGTGGAGGAAGTGCGTGAAGTGGTGGATTTTCTGCGATCACCAGAGAAATACCAGCGTCTGGGCGGCCGCATCCCCAAAGGAGTGCTGCTGGTGGGCCCGCCCGGAACGGGTAAGACACTGCTGGCCAAAGCGATCGCCGGCGAAGCCGGCGTCCCGTTCTTCAGTCTTTCGGGCAGCGACTTTGTGGAGATGTTCGTCGGCGTCGGAGCGGCTCGAGTGCGGGATATGTTCCAGCAAGCGGAGGCCAAAGCACCCTGCATCATTTTCATCGACGAGTTGGATGCGTTGGGAAAAACTCGCGGTACCAGTATCGTCGGTGGGCACGATGAGCGTGAGCAGACGCTCAACGCACTGCTGGTCGAAATGGACGGATTCGATTCCAACTCCGGGGTCATTGTGATGGCCGCCACGAATCGGCCGGAAACACTCGATCAAGCACTGCTGCGTCCCGGACGATTCGACCGCCAGATCCTGGTCGATCGCCCCGACATCCGGGGGCGTGAAGAGATTCTGAAGGTCCACGTCAAGAACGTCAAACTGGACGACGCGGTGGATCTCAAGAACGTCGCTTCGATCAGTTCCGGATTCGCGGGGGCGGATCTGGCAAACCTGGTCAATGAAGCCGCCTTACTGGCGGCTCGGCACGACAAGGCAGCCGTTGGCATGGAGGAGTTCAACGAAGGCGTGGAACGCGTGACGGCCGGCCTGGAGAAAAAACAGCGCGTGATGAATGACGACGAGAAGCAACGGGTTGCCTATCACGAAAGCGGCCATGCGCTGGTCGCCTACAGCTTGCCCAACACCGACCCCGTGCACAAAGTCTCGATCATCCCGCGCGGATTCGCCGCCTTGGGCTACACCATGCAGCGACCCGAAGGGGATCGTTTCCTGATGACACAGAGCGAACTGGAAAGCCACATTCAGGTCCTGATGGCCGGGACGATCGCCGAGGAAATGGTCTACACCGATATCTCGACCGGGGCACAGAATGATCTGGAGCGGGCCACCTTGATCGCCCGCAGCATGGTGATGGAGTACGGAATGAGCCGCTTGGGACGCATCAACTATCGCGGAGCGACCCGCCCGACTTTTCTCTCCGTGCCGGGGGCCGATGAAGGTTCGCGCGGATACAGCGAACGTACGGCACGCGAGATCGACGAAGAAGTGCGACGGATCATCGATGAAGCGATCGAAAAAGTGCGTCATATCGTGGAGACTCGCCGACCGGCCCTGGAGGCACTGACCAGGCGTCTGATCGAAGTCGAATCGGTCGATGCCAAGGAGCTACGGCGAATCATCGAAGAGAGTTCTCCCGGACCGCTGGTGGTCCCCGGTACGACCGAGCCTCGCCGTGCCGCCAGCAGTACCGAGTCGTCGAACAAATCAGGCGACGCGTCAAGCGAACGCCAAGGTTAACGCGGCAGCTCAACCGTCGAATGGAACGATCCACGCATGACGAACGGTGCGCTCGACGACGGTCGCGGCAAGATTGGTCCAGCGGGAGCAGTGGTCAAGAATCACGCTGTCGGATGAAACGACCACGTTCGTGGTGCTCCGCAGCACTCGGTCGGGGTCCGCGACGAGATGAGTCTGCCACGGCCAGTCGCGCTGGGTGGCCAGGTCGGCAATGATCCGACTGACCCTTCCACTGTTCGAAACGGGGCGGTCCCACCACCAGGCGACGCAAACTGGCCTGAGTGATGCCAGGACCTGACCGATCGCCTGCAAGGCGGGCAGCGTTTCTTCGACGGTGCGGTAACTGCCATGCATGCTGGCCATGTCGCGAAGGCAGCCATCACGGCCGCGCAGCAACACGCCCCCTGCCAGCGCCGCTTCAATGCTGGTCAACAGGTTAAAGCCATCGATATCGAGCACTTGCCCGATAAGTGACTCAGCATTCAGTTTTCGGCTTGCCCGCATGTCGCGCGCGTTGTCCGAGCAGGCCGAGCGACGGACCGCCAGCCGTTGCCGGGCGTCGAGTCGAAAACGATCGCCAACTAACTTGAGTGACGAGTCAACGACATACCGGCGTGACAACAGCCACGACAAGTGAGACGCCGCGGACTGGAGGTCGGGCCAGCGCGAACGGTCGAACAATCGTCCATCTTCTGGATGAGGACCGCGATGTTTACGTTGGTCGGGCACGGCATACCGCCCAGTGGAGGGGCGCCACACATCGGACAGACAAACTTGTGGCGGACCGCCGCATTAGGTCAAAACTTCGGCTCGGTTCCCATTTCCGCTTGATCGTGGTGACACCACGTTTGCAGTGTCACGGTGTTCGTGCGATTATGTGTTCAGCTTTCCAGGGCGTCTAGCCCTTGCCTGGTGTCTCTTTGGAGCAGTGACATGAAGCTCTCGCGAAACGTAATTTGTGCCTTGGTTCTGGCATGGCTGAGCGGCGCCGCACGGATACCCGCCGTCGAGTATGAAGCAACGATTGAGCCTCTGGTTCACGTGGTCGATTTGGATAGGGGCGAGCGGGTGTCGATTCCAATGAGCAACGGCCGCTCGGCCAGCATCGAGTTGATTTCGGTTGATGAACGTCGCGATGGCGTCGCGCAATGCAGTGCGCGAAGCGGTGGCGACCGTGAACGTGAACGGGAAAACGGTTCGTCTGGTGTCGGCGACGTATCACTTGCCGCGGGAGGTGGCAGGTGTACAGATCGATTGTCCCGTCACGAGCGGATATGTGGAAGGCTCCTCGAACGACAACGTGTGGGGGTTGGAGAAAACGGCACGTTTTCGTCTCTGGCCGGCGGGGTCCTCCTGGATTCGGAACGACACGTTTCGCTATCCGGCTCGGCAACGTTGGTTTGCCACACAAACGCAGATGGCCAATGAACCGGTATATGTGGATGGCGGTGAGCAGCCGTCGAGCGAACGGATCTACTACCATTACGGCCTCGACATCGGCGGCGCTGAGGGACTGGTCCCCGTCGTGTCTGCCACCGACGCGCTGGTCGTATCGGCGCGCGGCGAAGTGCTGGCAGGCTATGACGAGGAGACGCCGGTCAAGCCTCGTAGCGACGTCGTTTACCTGCTGGATCGCCGAGGATGGTACTACCGCTACAGCCATCTCCATACTATTGACGACGCGGTTCAGATCGGCAAGGAAATCAGGATGGGCGACCCCGTCGGAATACTGGGCAAGGAAGGAGCGAGTGGCGGTTGGTCCCATCTCCATTTCGAGATCGACTGTCGCCAACCTTCCGGGAAGTGGGGAGTTGCCGACGGGTACGCATTTTTGTGGCAGGCATATCTGCAGCAGTATCGCCGCAGATCATTGCCGTCGCGCGGCCGCATCACTTCGTGGCCGTGGGAGAAGAAGTGACCCTCGATGGCGGATTGTCGTGGTGCTCGTCCGGTAACATCACCAGTTACTCATGGCTGTTTGGCGAGAAACGGGTGGCCGGAGCGCGGCTGAAAAGAACCTATGACACTCCCGGCACCTACAGCGAAATCCTTCGTGTCCGCGATTCGGCGGGCCATCTGGCGTTCGATTTTGCCGAAGTCCAAGTCGTTGATCCGGCTCGTCCTGACCTGTTGCCTCCCACCATTCACCCCGTCTACTGGCCGACAACCGAGCTTCGCGCTGGAGATCGGGTCACCTTCCAAGTCCGCTCGTTTCGCGCGGGTACCACGCCGACAGAAACCTGGGACTTTGGCGATGGGACCGGCAAAGTGGCGGTCCGATCCGATGGAAATGTGACCCCTTTGGCCAAAGATGGCTATGCCATCACAGAGCATCGATTTGTCGAGTCCGGGGATTACCTGGTCAGCGTGGAAACGACCAATGCGTCCGGCTTCAAAGCCGTGGGCCGACTGCACGTGCATGTTGAACCGGCTGACGAATGACTCTCAGCTACTCAATCACCGTCACCACGCCGCTCGGGCATTCCTGAGTGGCGTTGGCGGTGTCGAGGAGCAGAGCGCCGTGGGAGTTGATGCCCCGACAGATGCCGACCGTACGTCGTGCACCAACATCGACCTGCACCCGCCTGCCGGTGAGCATGCAAAACGCCTGCCATTGCTGCTGCAACTGGTCGCCATGGCACTGGAGTAATGTCAGACGTGACGATAGTTGGTTCAGGATCGCGACCAGCACCGACGTCAGGCTGAAGCAATAGCCCGTGACATCGACCAACGACGTGCCGGTAGCGCGAATCGATTCCGGTGCCTGCACAAACGCGTTGTTGACGTTGGCTCCGATTCCAATCACCATCCGCTGGCAGTTTTGCGCGGGGACTTCGACCAGGATGCCACTGATCTTGCGTGTCCTGACGTAGACGTCGTTGGGCCATTTGATGGCCGCGTCCAGACCTGGGCAGAGTTGATGGAGGGCCTCGCAAACAGCAATTCCGGCCGTCAGCGAGACGCGTGGCCAAAGGGACTTCTTGTCCAAGCCAGGAAAATCGAGGATGATCGAAAAGGTCAGCGAACCTCGCTCGGACCACCAGCGATTCACGCCGCGACCTCTGCCGGCCGTCTGCTGATCACTCAACACAAGGGCCGGGACCACGAGCGTCGGATCGGTGGCCATGACCAGCGCGCGGCTGTTGGTAGAGGGCAAAGTAGTGTGATGCTCGACGTGCTGGACAAAGGTTGAACGTATCACATGGCGCGTATCTTCCGCGGAAAACCGCCAAAACTGATCATCGGTGTTCACAGGCGGCCGACTCCCTGACGGTTATCGCACAGGTTTTGCGTTGACGTGAAGATTACGACTCGTCCGGAAATAAGTTACCGGTTCCGCTTCCCTCTCCACCGCCCGGCGGAGCGGGAATAGCGGGGGAGAGGGTAGGGTGAGGGGCGATAAATACGGTAACGTATTGCCGGACGAGTTCTTACGATGCCACCCGTGTCATTGAAAGGCTCGCGTCGCCCGACCGGAACCCGTCCATGTCAGCACCATGACGAGCATCTGTAGAGGCCTTGATGCCGTGGCACGATTGTACTCGAATGCGATCGGCTACGCACCCGCCCGTCTTTGCAGATGGTGACGCTGCGGGAGCTACAGGGGCAACGCCGCAACACGGCACGACCAACACCCTGGCGAAACGCGCGACGATCCAGAGCAATATGACTGAAAACCACTTGCAGACGCCCGCAAAGCGACCTTACATGATCTGGTCCGGACTGGGGTTCGCCCTGCTATTTCCGACTCTCTTGACGTGGGCCTACTTCGTGCTCTTGGCGGGGTGGCCGGCCGGTGTGCAGCAAGCGGTTTACTCCGTTGGCAAGTTGATCCAGTTCAGCTTTCCGGTAGTCTGGGTCTTCGTGCTGTTTCGCGTCAAGCCCACCTGGCGGTTACCGGGTACGAAAGGGGTGGGCGTGGGGCTCGGCTTCGGCGGCTTCGTGCTGGTCGCCATGCTGTTGTTGTATTCTGACTGGCTGCAACCGGCGGGATACCTGTCAGGACTCGACGAGCAGGTCATCCAGAAGGTCAAGGACCTGGGAATTGACAGCGTTTGGAAGTATGCGGCGACCGGTGTTTTTTATGCACTGGCACATTCACTTTTGGAGGAATACTACTGGCGCTGGTTCGTCTACGGGCAACTGCAGCCGCGCACCGGGACCAGCGCGGCCATCCTGATTTCCAGTCTCGGTTTCATAACACATCACGTGATCCTGCTGGCCACTTTCTTCGGCTGGAGTTCCCCGATGACCTATCTCTTCTCGCTCGGGGTGGCGATTGGCGGCACCGTCTGGGCCTGGCTCTATGGCTGGAGTCGTTCGCTGCTGGGGCCCTGGCTGAGCCATCTGCTGATTGATGCGGCAATCTTCTTGATCGGATACGATCTCACGAGGCACTTGCTGGCCTGAAACGGCAGGCTCGGCGTCCGACGCGGCGAGTCCTGGGGCTGTCCAAACGTGTTTTGCCCATCGTATACTACGGGCGTGGCAACGCTTGCGTGAAGTGATTCGGTCGCCGCATGGTTTGTGGCGGCTGGCAGGCGTCGAAAACCGGTGGCGTTGCCAGAAACCTGCCCGTGCGATGAAATCTTGAGGGGCGCGAGCAACCGGGCTGGCAAATGCAGAAGTTGGTGGATCGGTGAGTTCGGTCCTGAAGTGCTGTGGGATACGATCATGAAAGGGCCATACGAGCGGTTGAAATATGTATTGCAGCGCGTCTGGGAGTGCCCGATCTGCAAACATCGCGAGCGGACAGACGGGTCGACCACGCTGCAGTACTGTCGTTGCCAATCGGATACGCCGCCGACGCAACACATTTGCATGAAACTGGTCCAAGACGGCATTCACCGCTCGAGTGATCGTGATAGCGAGCAGTGAGAGCGGCTCTGTGACATCTATTGAGAAAGGGTGTTGACCAATGCGGCGCGTCAAGATTTTTAAGAGTATTGAAAGCGAACTGTGGACGATGGAAAAGGAGATCAACACCTGGCTTGAGGAATCGGGCTCGCAGGTGGTGTCTGTGACGGGCAATATCGCGCCCCAGTCGGGGGGCACCGCGGGGCACGGTTTCTCGGCATCCGACATCCTGATCGTGGTTGTCTATGAGCCGGCTGCCTGACAGCCCTGCTGCATGAGCTCAGTACGCATTCTGCCGAGAGAGCACGACGAAGACGGTCTGGACGAGAATTTTCAGGTCCAGCCAAAGAGACCATTCACGAATATACCGGTGGTCGAACTCAATACGTTGCTGCATCTGGTCTAAGCTGTTCGTTTCACCGCGGCAGCCGCTGACTTGGGCCAGCCCGGTAATGCCCGGCCGCACTTTGTGGCGGAGCATGTAGCCTTGGATCATAGTGCGATAGTGTTCGTTGTGAGCGGTGGCATGCGGACGCGGCCCGACCAGCGACATGTTGCCTCTCAGGACATTCAACAGCTGAGGAATCTCGTCCAGGGAAGTCCGTCGCAAAATCGCTCCGACGCGCGTGACGCGCGAGTCATTTTGCCTCGCCTGGGTGATCTGGGCGCCATCCTCGCAGACGCTCATGGTACGGAATTTCCAGACCAGGATTTCGCGACCGTCCAATCCGTAGCGGCGTTGCCGGAAAAAGACAGGGCCAGGAGAGGAAATGCGTATCAATAGCGCAATAATGGCCATCGGCAGGGCCAGCAGGATCAAAGCGACGATGGTCAACAGCAGATCGAGTATGCGTTTCACCATCCCGTCAACGCCGTAGAACGGTTGCTCGAAAATACTGACGGCCGGCAGTCCGCCGATGTTGGTCCACCGCGAATGGAGCAACTCGAAGACAAAGAAATCGGGAACGATATACACCGTCGCTGTCGAGTCAGCCAGGCGACTCAACACATCTCGGATACGTTGTTCGGCGCGCATCGGAAAGGTAATGTAAATCAGGTCCACTTCCCGATCGCGGGCGGCCTGAATCAACTGGTCGAGGTTCCCGATGCACTCTCCCATCCCTGTGGGAACCTCGCCGGTTCGGAGGCGCGGCCGGTCGTCATAGAAACCTTGCAGCTTCAGCCCGAGTTCCGGGCTCCGGTCGATGTTTTCCGCAAGTTGGAAAGCGAGCCTGTTGACGCCCACGATGGCGTATCTGCGGGCATTCATACCGTTGGCCCGTAAGGCTCGCTGTGCAGTTCGGATGACCACTCGATTGCCCGCGATCAGTGACGCCGTGGCAAAGAACCAGACGACGGTGGTCGCGCGCGAGACGTTCTCGGGTAACGCCGTGATGTAACCGATGGTCAGCAACGCCACGAAGGTGCAGAGCCAACTGATCATGCCGCACATGATCTCTCGTTCGACCGACGCCCCACGCCAGTTGCGATACATGCCGCAAAACGCACCGATCACGTAGAACAGGACGGTGGCCATCGCGCCGACTAGCCAGAACAGCTCTTCGTGCAACGCGCTGACGGAATGGATGGAAATCAGCAGGGCGGTAAAGATGCAGGCGGCATCAACCGCGCGGAACACGGCGTCAACCAGCGAGTGACTGGGATAAATGCTCCGATTGCTTCCCAGCATGGTGACCCCTCGCCCGGCAGGCGCGATCGTGGCGGCAAAGTGAAATCCGGACGCTCGGGTGTCCGGCGTGAAGGATGAAAGGGGATGGTCCTTGGCATCATCCCCTAAAGGATAGCCCATGTTCTGGCAGCCTCGACAAGCCGGTCAAGGCTCTGACGCGGACGCGTAATTGGGCGGCGCTACTTTCGCTTTCTAGATCATCTTAAGCCCTTATCAACAAGGGCTTTATCGCCACCGGGCTGGTCCCGGTGGTAGAGCGTTTGACAACTATACTGTCGATC
The DNA here is from genome assembly GCA_963700575.1 of uncultured Planctomycetota bacterium. Lineage (GTDB taxonomy): Bacteria > Planctomycetota > Planctomycetia > Pirellulales > Pirellulaceae > JAJRVM01. Next base: position 84,652 of record CAVOYC010000033.1, read on the forward strand.
TCGGCCACCCATGAGTTTCCTTCCCACCGGCCATCGCCGCCTCCGGCGGCGATGGCCGGTGGGAAAGTTCGTTTTTCGGCTGCCAGAGTAGTCAGCAAACGTAGAACCACCGCTCGCCAGCCCGGTGGCGAGGGTCCGTTACGCAGACACGAGTTACGCACACCCATCGCTGTAAAGTGGCGCTGTCCAAGGGAACAATCGACATGATCGCCACGACCTGTCGAGGTGGCGGGTGTTCGTCGCCAAAGTGGCTCCGCGGTGAGGAAGCCGGAGACGAGTCAGGTGGAGTCCGTTTCGATGTCGTGCAACTTGTAGATCAGCGCACGGCGGCTGATTCCCAGCTTTTTGGCAGCCTGCGTTTTGTTGTGGTTGCACTCTTCGAGCGTGGCGAGAATGGTCGCACGTTCCACTTGCGACAGCCGTCCGTCGGGTTGTTCAGCGTCGCCTGGAGCGGCCGCGGCGCCGGCAATTTTCGGTGGCAGATGCTCGGGCAGGATGACATCGCCACGGCACAGCAAGCCAGCGCGCTGGATGGCGTTGCGCAGCTCTCGAACATTGCCGGGCCAGCGATACACAACCAGGCATTGCGATGCTTGGGGGGAAAGACGCACCGGACCACCCGCAAAATGCTGGGCATAATACCTGGCCAGCGGCACAATGTCTTCACAGCGTCGGCGCAGTGGCTCCAACACCAACTCGACAACGTTAATGCGGTAGAAGAGATCTTCGCGAAATCGCCTTTCGCGGATCTCATCTTCCAGATTGCGATTGGTGGCCACAACCAGACGTGTGTCCACGCGGACCGGCGCGTCGCTTCCCACGGGCGTAATCAGGCTGGTTTCCAAGGCGCGCAACAGCTTCGGCTGCAACGCCAAGGGAAGCTCACCAATCTCGTCCAGCAGCAGTGTACCTCCGCTGGCAGTTCGAAATGCCCCGGTCCGTGATTCCGCGGCGCCGGTGAACGCACCCTTCACGTGCCCAAACAGTTCGCTCTCGATCAGCGAATCGGGCAAGGAAGCGCAATTCGTGGCTACCAGGGGCCCTTCTCGTCGATGACTCCACTCGTGAATCAATCGAGCCACGATCTCCTTGCCGGTTCCGGTTTCACCTCGAATCAACACGGGAGCGTCGGATGGCGCCACGACCGCGGCCTGGCCCAGCAGACGCTTGCCAGCGGGGCTCTCAAAGATCATTCCCGCGGGAAGTGGCGGATGAGCCACACCGGACTGAGCTCCGCCGCTGCCCGTCAGAGAGAGCGCGTCGCAAATGGCGGTCTGCAGTTCCTCCAGATCAACCGGCTTGGCCAGATAATCGTCCGCGCCACTTTTCATGGCCACGACGGCCTGGCGGAGGTCGGCGTACGCGGTCAACAGCAGGACGGGCAAAGCACGAGCACGCTTGCGGATCTCGTCCAGAGTCTCCAGGCCACTCATGCCAGGCAGGCGGACGTCCAACAACACCATGTCGATCTGCCGGTCCCCCAGTCGCGCAAGCACCTCCTCGCCCGATTCGACTGGCAACGCGGCACAGCCCAGTGATTCGACGATCCCGGTCAACAGCTCCCGCTGTTTCGGTTCGTCGTCCACGATCAGGATGGTTTGCTTACTGCCCGACATGAATGTTGCTGACTTCAAATATGGCCCCGCCGCCGTCGCGTGGATGATAGGTGATTTTCCAGTTATGGAGGGTGGCAATGTGACGTACGATGGCCAACCCCAGCCCAGTTCCGTTCGGTCGAGTTGTGAAGTAGGGCGTGAATAGCGATTCTATCGCATCGACAGCGACTCCGGGACCGCGGTCCGCCACCCGCAGGCCTGCGAGGCGATCGCTCTTGAATTCGACGGTCAGATCGATCGTGGATCCCGCAGGTGCGAACTGCACGGCGTTCTGCAACAGGTTGAAGATCAGCTGTCGCAGTAGCTCGCGATCGGCTTTCAAGCCACCAGCCGAAGGGGCGACATGGCCCACCAGCTGGAGTTGACGGGATTCCAGATCGGGCTGCATGATCATGGCCATCTCCTCGACCATGTTTCGGATGTCGATAGACTCGATTTCCGGATCACGCGGCCGGGCAAAGGCCAGAAACTGATTGATCCGAGCCGTGACTCGGTCGCACTCTTCAATAAGTGCACTCGTATGCTTCTGCCGCTCGGCTTCGGGCATCGCGGCTTGCGCCAGCCGCTGAGTCCATCCGCGAATCAAGCCCAATGGATTTCTGGTCTCATGGGCAAGTCCCGCCGCCGCTTGACTTAACTCGCGCAGATGTCGCATCTGCGCCTCGTTCACACGAGTCTGGCCCCTGGCTTCTGCCAAATTCATGGTCGCGCGCCAGACAAGAGCGAACGACAGCGCAACCAACCCGGCAGCCAGAACCGCCACGGCATAAGTCCATGACATGCGACGCATGACGACGTCGGCACGACTGCGATCCAGCACAAGCTCTGCCGTGAACTGACCACCCGCGTTGAATTCCCCTTCAGCTGGTTCCATCTCTTCGGTTTCCCACCGCCGGCCGCCAAAACCCCTGCCGCGACCGGTGCCCAGCCCACCTCCTCGGCCACCTTCCATCCCGCCCTGCGGGCCCACCGCAGCCGGACTCAGTTCGAATGATTCGATTAATCGGAACGGCACCGCCGAGTACTGGGAGGAACGTTTCGCCGATCCCGTCTTCGTCGCAGCCATGTCGCTGGCCGGTGGAGTTGAGGCGATACCGTCGGCGGCCGACATGACCACGTGACCGTCCGAGGAGCTGATGGCAACCGATATCACGTCCTCAGATTTCACGAGCTCGTCGAGCATCCCCTGTGACTGTTCTTCAAAGAACCGGCCCAATCGACGGTGTGAGCGCATTCCGCCCAGCAACGCGGTCATAATCGAACGCGATTGCTGGTGCAGCGATTCTTCGATCAAGCGCGTCTGCTCGAGGGAACCGCGATACTGCCACAGCGCAAAGGCAACCCAGGCCAGCAAGAGTGCCGCGTAGATGGTGATCCGCGAGTATCGCATGGGACTAATTCAAATGTGCTGGGCCCGACCGTGTCAACAGCCGCATGGTGGATCGACCCTGCTTCCTGCCGCGGAATCCTCTCCGTTGCGGAACAGAACGTCGAAGTTCTCGTCACCGAGAAATATACCGCACGTCCCCAACACCCGGTGCCGCCCGACCGGCACCTTGACCCCATCCCGGCCCCCAACCGTTGCCGCCCTGCCCGCGTCCTCTTCCCTGCCCACCGCCCCAGCCCTGCCCGCGTCCTCTTCCCTGCCCACCGCCCCAGCCCTGCCCGCGTCCTCGTCCCTGCCCACCGCCCCAGCCCTGCCCGCGTCCCTGTCCCCTGGCCTGAGCACTCCCCTGGGGCGTATTGCCGAACGGGCAGTTTCCAGCCCCGCGTCCCAGACCCGCCTGCGGGCCAGCCCTCATCGGGCACTGCGGATTCGGGCACTTGCCGCCTCCTGCCGCGCGCGGACCGGGATTGTCCTGCGGCGCCGCGTCCAAAGGCTGTAGCTGCTGCCGTAGGGACTGGATCTTTTTACCGAGCTTATCCAGCCTGGCCTGATCAGGTTGATCGGCGCTGCGAGCGACAATCAGTTCTGCCGTCGCACGATGCAGTTGTGCCTGGAGCTTGGCGGTCTTTGGGGTCGTCTCGTTCGTAGTCGTGCCGGTCGGCGGTTTTGTCCCCACCGGCACCGAATCCTGTGCCAAAAGGCATAGCGAGGTCACGAGGGCGACTGCCAAACCACTGAGGGCACGTGCCAATGCTTTCATCTTCTTCTCCTTTCAGGTTTTACGGTCAATTTCTGAAGATGTCACAAGACCACGGTGAAGGCAGGTTCCGTCAGCGAATTCAGGACCGGATACGCTCAGCAGCGTCGCCATCCCCGCGATCCCACGTACCAGCACCGGGCTGACGCGTGTTGGTCTCCCCATGAAGCAACCGCCGTACCAGAAAGCAGTAATTCGGCGCGGCGGTCGCGGTTGGGCGTTTGAGACCGTTGAAATCACGCTGCGGGCGCGGTCGCACGGGGGACCCCAGGGAAAAGAGCCCTGCAATTGCTGCAAGATCGGGCTGTCAAAAGCGTGCAAGGATTGCGCAGGACGACATCGCCGCGGCCCCGTGTGCCCAGAGGGCGGCGGCCAGAAGCCGTCCCATTGGGGCCGGTACTGAGACGCACTGCCGCGTGGCCGCCGGCATGGCAGACTGCTCGCCCGCTCGCCCCTCGGAATTTGGCCTGATTTCGATTACGCTATGATAAGCTATCGCAGGCCACTGGTAACGGGACGCGCCGGGTCGCCCCGGCGGCGTGTCCGAGGCGTTTCAAGCCTGTCCCGTACGGGAGTTCGGCGGCAAGTGCTGATGGCGATATCTCTTTCGTGAACCACGAACTGACCCCGCGATTTCATTCTGGATCAAGCTATGAGCTGTCAAATTCGCTATGTGGTGATGATTGCGTGTATGTTTTTGACCGTGTTTGCAACGGTGTTACACTCTCTGAGCGCTCAGGAGATGGAGTATCCGATTGCGGCTGCCGCGACCGAAGACGGGGCGATCTATGTTGCTGACATAGACGTTCCGGCCATCTGGAAAATCAAAGACGGCAAGATCGAGAAGTACTTCGAGGGATCGAAGAAGTACCGCACACCACTGAATCGAGTTCGAAGTCTGGCGATCGACCGTGACGGCAAGCTGCTGGCGGGTGACAGCGCCATGCGCGAAGTGTATCGCTTCGACGATTCCGCCCAGCCGGTCCCACTGACCAAGGGGGGGATTGGCATTCCACGTGCAATTGCCGTGCTGCAAAACGGCGATTTGATGGTATCCGATCAGGAACTGCATTGCATCTGGAAAGTACCGGCGGCGGGTGGCGATCCCGTCCTTTTCGTGGAAGTGCCGGGAATCATCGCGTTATGCGCGGACAAAGAGGATCAGTTGTGGATTACGTCGTCTCCGAAACATGACTTGCGCCGCGTGAGTACGGATGGAAAAATCGAGAACATCGTGTCGGACGGTCCGTTGGAGTTTCCGCAAGACGTCACGGTTGACGATGCCAAGAATGTGTTTGTCGCGGACAACTATGCCAAGACGATCTGGAAAATCGCCGAAGGTAAGGCACCCGAGAAGTTCGTCACGGGTGATCCGCTGATCAGTCCGGTTGGCATCACGCGGCTGGGTGACAAACTGATCGTCACCGACCCGCGGGCCAAGGCCCTGTTCCAGATTGATTCCGACGGCAAGATTACCAAGATATCGCCGTAGTTTGGCGGTCGGCTGCGCCTGTGCTCGCAAGTCCCCTAGGGTCGGGCGACCTGGGTTGCCAACATTATCTGGTGGGCGTGCGACTCGCCAGGTGAAAATGTGCCAAAGCGTATCTCCCCTGGGAGACGGGCCGGGAATCTCTTGTGAAGTTCATCCACGCCGCAGACCTACACATTGACAGCCCATTGCGCGGGCTCGAAGCGTACGATGGAGCTCCGCTGGATCAACTGCGGGGTGCCACGCGTCTGGCGTTCCAGAATCTCATTCACCTGGCGTTGGAACAAGCCGTCGATTTCATGATCGTGGCAGGTGACTTATTTGACGGCAAGTGGCAAGACATGCGGACGGGACTCTGGACGGCCGCTCAATTTCGCGAGTTGGATCGCGCGAGCATTCCGGTCTTCATCTTGCAGGGAAATCATGATGCCGCCAGCAAGGTACCCCACGCGATTGCCTGGCCGGCCAACGTGCAAGTGTTTTCCGTCAAGAAGCCTCAAACGTTCACGCTCAGCGACCTGCGCGTGGCCCTGCATGGTCAAGGATTCGCACGTGAAAAAACGACAACCGATCTGGCCGCTAAGTACCCGGAGCCCGTTTCCGGCCATTTCAACATTGGAGTGCTTCATACCAGCCTGACGGGGAGCCCGGAGCACGATACCTATGCGCCGACGACTCTCGACACGTTGCTTGGTCGCGGCTACGACTATTGGGCGCTTGGCCACATCCATGGCGCAGCTCTCCACCGATTCACGAGAATCCCTACATCGCTTACTGCGGCAACTTACAGGGGCGGCACATCAAGGAGCCCGGCGCCAAAGGGTGTCTTCTCGTGTCGGTGGAAGAGGGAGAATTGCTGCAAGTGGAGTTTGTGGCCAATGACGCGCTGCGCTGGCAGATGGTGGAAATCGCACTGCGACCGGGCGACTCCCGCAGCCAATTAATGGCTGCCGTGCCGCAGCAGCTGATGGCAACGCGTGACGAAGCCCAGGGGCGACTTGTGGCGGTGCGATTAATAATCCGCGGGTCGTGCGAGGTGCATCACGAGATCGCGCGTGAAGCGCAGCGAGCGGAAATTATCGCCGAGATTCGCAACGCGGCCAATGATCTGGCGGACGATATCTGGATCGAGAAAATCGCGTTCGAAACGAGTGCTCCTGTTGACATGGAAGCGCTCGTCGAGGGACAGGATCTGGTGGGGGAACTGCTGAGATCCATGCGCCGCGCCGCCGAGGATGGAGAGGCTATTGGCCGTATGGCCCAACACCTGAAACCGCTGTTTGACAAGGCTGCGTTGGAGTTGCGCGAAGCGGATATGGACTGCGAAGACCCTCAGCAGCTTGCTCACTGGCTGCGTCATGCCGAAACGCTGCTGGTGGCTCGATTGACGGAGTTCGATCGATGAGATTGCGCAGCTTGGAGATCGAGCATTTTGGGCTGTTTTCGGGCCGTGATTTTGACTTCTCGAATCACGGGCTGCAATTGATATACGGGCCTAACGAAGCCGGCAAATCAACATTGCTGCAGCTGATTCGCGAAGTATTGTTTGGCTTTCCTCTGCGTAATCCATACTCGTTTGCCGAGCACGTGGGCGAAATGGCCGCGGTGGCGACGATCGAGATGGCAGATGGCACCACGGCTCGCTTCCGCCGTCGCAAGGGTCGTGTCAAGGCGGTGGTGGGTGAGATCCTGGAGGGCGGTCGACAGGATGATGGCCGGCCGATAGATGCCGCCGATTTGTCACGACTGCTGGGTGGGGCCAGCGTCGAGCTGTTCCAGAATGTGTTTGGCTTCTCGCTGGCGGAACTGTCTGCCGGCGAACAGAGTCTGCAGCATGCGAGGCTGAGCGAGGCCCTCTATGGGGGCGCCTTAGGTGGATTGGCCGGCTTCCGCCAGGTACTCGACGACCTGGAAAAGGAGCACGAGAAACTCTTCTCACCGGCGGCGACAAAGCGTCCGGTCAACCAGCTGTTGGCCGATATTCGCCGGCAGGGCAAGGAACTGCGGGCCGCTCAGGTACGTCCGCGCGACTATGAACAGCTGGCGCAGGAGTTCCGAGACCTGAAAGCGCAGGTCGAGCAGTTGCGGACGCGACGCGATGACCTGCAGCGTCAGCAGAGTCGTTGTGGGCAGCTGGCGCGGGCTATCGGTCTGTGGCAGCAGCGTCAAAGTCTGATCGCTGAATTGGCGACGCTCGATGTACCGCGCGATTTTCCGCGCGAGGGAGATCAGCAGTACCAGCAGCATCAAGCTGAGCACGATCAGATCGCGGCGGAGCTGGATGATTTCCAGCAGGAGCTGAACGATGTTTCGGCACAGCTCGGGAACCTGACGCCTCGAACAGAATTGTTGGCCCGGGCGGGCGAAACGCAACGATTGGCTCAGCAACTGGACAAGATTCGCGGGTTCCGCCGTGATATTGGTCTGCGCCAACAGGAATCCCAGATGGTCCAGGCCGCGGTGAAGGCCCGGCTGCGCGAGCTCGATCCTACCTGGGAGTTGGAACACCTGCAACGCTTCCAAACCAGTGTTGCTCGTCGCGCTTCCATCGAGGCAATGCAGGACGAGTTGGACGACTTGGAGCGGCAACGGCGCGACCTGCAGTCGCGCTGTCCAGCCTTGGAAGCCGACATTGCGACGATGACGCAGCAGCTGGCCGCTTTGTCCGACGAAAACGCGACGTCGCCGCTCGCAGATCTGGTCGAGTCGGCGGGCGACTACCAGGGGCATCAAGAAAAACGGCAACAATACCAGCAGCAACTGCGAGACTGCACGGCGCGGAGGGAGTCGCTGCAGCGCAAGCTGAACGCCCCGTTTTCGTATCAGCTGAGTGACCTGCATCTGCTGCCGGTCCCGATGGCGGCCGCCGTCGCCGAATTTCGACAGCGTGGCAATGAGTTGAATCAGCATCTGCAGCGGTGCGTGATCAGCCTTGAACGGGCTCAAGCGGATCTTGAGCAACGACGAAACGAACTGGCCATGCTGCAGGCCCAAGAAGACGTCCCCGACCGGCAGCAACTCTTTGACGTGCGCTCGCGCCGAGATCGGGGCTGGGATCTGGTGCAACGCAAGTTCGTCGAGAGTACGGACGTGCCGGCCGATGAGATTGATGCTTGGACAACGGACGATGCCAGTTCGTTGCCACAGGCATATGAGGCGAGTGTGCGGCATGCGGACCACGTTGCGGACCAACGGCAACAGCAGGCCGAGGTTGTCGCCAGACAGGATCAGCTGGCAGGCGAGATTCTCAACTGCCAACGGATCGTGGAGCAAGACGAACAGGCCTGCGCCGCAAGTCGGCAGGCCCAAGAGAGATGGGAGCAGAATTGGAAGAGCTTGTGGAGTCCAGGCAAAATCGAACCGGACAGTCCAGATGCCATGCTGGACTGGTTGCGGCTGCACGCCGAGCTGATTGACGCCGTCGCGCAGCACGACGCGCTGCAGGGACATGTGGCGGCAGAGCAAGATGCGATCAGTCAATACGAATCGGAACTGGAGGCGGCCTTGGATGATTTCGTCGGTCCACCTGCCGGTCGTCTGGCCGAGGCTCGTCGCCGATTGCAGCGAGCCCGCGAGGCGTTGGCGGAACGCAAGTCGTACGCGGTGCAATTGCCTGCGCAAGCAACACCAGCTGGCAACGGTGCAGCAGGAGTTGGCCGCGTGGAAGAAACAACGTGAGCTGTGGCAGCAGAGATGGCGGCCGCTGATGGAGGAGTTTGGGTTTCCCACCTCTTGGGATATTTACACCGCGACAAAAGTCCTCAACGGTCTCAGCGAAGCTCGCACACAACAGAGAGAGGCCGAGTCGTTGGACCAACGCGTCCAAGATATGCAACAGGGCTTGGAGAAGTTCGAGCAGGATGTCACATCATTGTGCCAGGAACTGGCTCCCGAGCTCGTGGAGTTCCCCGCCGAGAACGCGGTGGAAGAACTCGGCCAATTACTGGATCAGGCCAGCCAGCAAACGCGTGATCAGCAGTCGCTACAACAGCAGCGTGTGAAGTTGGAAACGCGATGTGCTGCCAAACGCAAGCAGCTGCAACGCGTCGAACAAACGCTTCAGCGATTGCTCGACGCGGCCGGCGCGGCCTCGGAACAGGAGATCCTGCAAACCGGCCGGCGCGTCAGACGCTGGTTTGAATTGCGCGAAAATCTGGAAGCGATCGAGCACCAACTGCGCCTTGCGCGGCAATGAGGAACCCGCCGAATTTGAAGCGGCATTGGTGGAGACAGATCCGACAGAACTCGAATCCCGGCAGCGCCTGCTTCGTGCGGAACTCGAACGTGTCGATCTGCAGTTCAACGAAGCATTGCAGGCCAACGGAGTGGCTGCCGAGCGACTGCGGGAACTGGATCAAGCCAGCCAGGCGGCGGCGATTGCCCAGGACCTCGAGAGCACGCGGAGCCAATTACGAGACACCGTCGATCGTTGGGTCCCCTTGGTTCTGGCCCGTACATTCATGCGTCAGGCGATGGAACGATTCGAGCGGGAACATCAGCCGCAGATGTTGATCGACGTTGCGCGGCTGCTGCGGGCCATGACTCTGGGACGCTACATCGAAATATCGCGCAAACTTGACGAACAAGGCTCACTGCAGGTGCGGCAGATGGATGGGCAACTGAAAGAACCGCATCAGTTAAGTACCGGAACGCGGGAACAGCTCTACCTGGCGATTCGATTGGCCTACGTGCTGCACTACTGCCGCGAGGCTGAACCGCTGCCCATCGTGATGGACGACGTGCTAGTGAATTTCGATGATTCTCGCGCCGCCGAGACACTCCAGACACTGCTGGGAATCAGTCAGGATGTCCAGATCATCCTGCTAACCTGCCATCGCAACACGGTCGATCTGGTGGCATCGCTGCTACCGCAGCTCGAGCCGATCACGCTGGAAGCGTGAAGAACGGCGGCGGACCGACTACGGGAGGCATAGAAACCGGATCACGCCGAGATCCCCACCAGACCAGGTTCTTATCGCGCCAAGGGGAGCCTCTTGTTCTGGGGCGTCTCACTTGGCATAACGTGCGGCCATTTGCGTGATTAATTCGGAAATCGCTTTGCGGCAGGAGGCGGGAGCGAGCACTTCCGCCTCGCTCCCCAAGGCCAGGACGCGTGGAATTATTTCCAGATCGTGTGTGGCCTGGACCGTCAACTCGATGTTTCCGTCCCGACGTCGTTTGACCTGTTGATTGGGGTGCCAGGGGTCTTCCAGCACCCAGGGGGCCGCGCGGGCGCTGATCCAGATGCGAAAGTCCTGTGGTTTGCCCTGGGAGAAAATACCCAGGCTGTGGCCCAGATAGCTCTCCAGGTTGAAGTCTGCGGCCGGCTTGAACCATTTGTCGAGTATCGTGGTGCGCAGGAACCGGTCCAACTTCCAATGTCTCAGCCGCTGCTGGTCCATCGGTATTTCGTGTGCCGCCGCGATAATGTAGAGGCTCGACTGATAGAACACGATCGCATATGGTTCGATGCAACGCACGGCGGCCGGACGAGCCGGAGGCTGGTATTCGACTTCCACCACGCGATGTTCCAGGATGGCCCGATTGAGTGTCTTGAGAATGCCTTGCTTCGCGGCATACGACTTGGCCGGCATTCCCAACACATAAAGCACTCGCCGGTACTTTTCATAGTGAGCCGCCACGCTGGAAGGGAGCTGATCGTAAAGCTTGTTCCAAAACGATTCGATGCCCAGCCAGAACGGAGTCCCCGCCAATGGATAGAGCAGGTCGCGGCCCAGTGACAGGGCCATCAATTCGGTGGCAGTGGCCATGATTTTGTGAGAACTGCGTGCGCGGGGTCCCAGCTTCCAGACTTTTCCGCGTTGGGTGGCGTGCACATCGACATCAACGCCCGCAGCCTGTAAGGCCTCGAGGTCGCGTCGCACGCTGCGTGTGTGCAACGACGTGAGCCCCAGATCCTGCACCAACTCGTCGCGCAGTTCGACGAGCGTGCGGCCGAAGCGATAGTCTTCGAGAATCTGCAAGATCTTGTGCTGGCGGATCAGTTGTTCGTTGTGCGCCATGGCGGCACCTCTCATGCCCCGGCAGCATATCGTATCGGATCCGCCACACCGTTTTCGGAAAACCCGCGTCGGCGTAGCAGACAGGCGTCACAGCGCCCACAAGCCGCGCCGTCCGGTCGCGGCGCATAGCAACTGGTCGTCAGTGCATAGTCGACGCCCAGCGCCAAGCCGCGTTGGATGATCTGTGCTTTCTTCAGATCGATCAACGGAGTGTGGATGGTCACAGGACAGGACCGCTGCACGCCCCCCCTGGTTGCCAGATTCGCCATCCGTTGATAGGCCTCAATGTACTCCGGCCGGCAATCCGGATATCCGCTATAATCGAGTGCATTCACGCCGATGAAAATATCACCCGTACCGAGTGTTTCGGCCCAGGCCAAGGCGAACGAGAGAAAGATCGTATTGCGTGCGGGAACGTATGTGATCGGGATTTCCGCGCCGATATCGTCCACCGAGTCGGCTGTCGGCACATCCCACTCATCGGTCAGGGCCGAGCCGCCGAATTGCCGCAGGTTGATATCGCACATCACATGCCGCGGCACCTGCATGTGCTGGGCAATCTGACGCGCCGCTTCCACTTCCGCCGCGTGCCGCTGGCCGTAGCGAAACGTCATGGCGTAAGGCTCGAAGCCCTCGCTGCGGGCAATGGCCAGCGTGGTCGTGGAATCGAGTCCGCCGCTCAGCAATACGACCGCGATTTTCCTGGTATTCATCACGGCGCATGGTAGTGCATGTCCCGGATGCTGAACAGGGACGCGGAAATTTCAGGTCTGTCGTGACCCGCCTGGTCGACGCTTGTTCTCCGCGAAGCGGTATCAGCCCCGACGTGAAGAGGCTGTCTGGCTGCTCGCTGGCAGCCAGACAGCCTCTGAACGTCGGGGGCCGCTGAGTACCATCTATTCGGAGCCAAAGCCCGTTTACGGGCCTGTTCGATGTGAGGGCTTTAGCCACTGCCGGATGGCTCAAGCATCCAGGGGTGGTTCAAAGGCGGCCGGAAAATGCTCGATGATTGGTTTGCGGGCACCGGCGGGCCAGGTGATCGCGACAATGTCAAAACGGGCAGGGTGATCGAACAATCGATGCTGCTTCATAAACGCCAGTGCCGCGCGGGACAGACGCCGCTGTTTTTCCAGGTTGACCGCTTCGGCCGGGTGCTCGAACTCTTGGGAGCGGCGTGTTTTGACTTCGACGAAGACGAGCGTTCTCTGATCGACCGCGATCAGGTCGATTTCGCCCCTCGCGTCCCGCTGCCGCCGCGCGATGATGCGGTAGCCTTTTCGTCGCAGAAATCGAGCCGCCGCGCGCTCGCCGCGTTCTCCCAGCGAGTCTTGTGTGGCGGGACGCATCCAGTCAAAAATGCGGGCAAACATCTCCACTCCCTGGGGCCCGCGTTTTGAGTGGCAGACATCGTCTCATGTTGCTCGTGCTTGGCAGCGCTCAACACGACTACTATTTTGGTATTCTCCGGCAGGCTGGCTCCGGCGGGAATGCGACTGACCAGCTACCAAGAGCGTTCCATTCATTAGAACGCAACTCGTGTCTCCGTGACAGACTCTCGCCATTGGGACAAGCCCAATGGTGGGCCTATGGGTCAGCACGAACTCGCGAATGCCCGAGCTACGTGCGACGTTCCTTCAGTCGGACGGCTTTTCCCACACGATCGCGTAGGAAGTACAATTTTGCTCGCCTCACGACACTCGATCGCTTGACCACAATATTGCTGATGCGTGGCGAGTGGAGGGGGAACTTGCGTTCGACTCCTTCCCCGGCGACGATCCGTCGAACGATGAACATCTCGCGAGTCCCACCGCCACTGCGCGCGATCACGGTGCCGGTGAAAACCTGAGTACGTTCTTTCTCGCCTTCCAGGATCTTCGTGTGCACGTCCACCGTATCGCCGATTTCGAAGTGGGGCACCTCTTTCTTCATGCTGGCCTGCTCGACCAGGTTCATCAATTCTTGGCTCATTGGCTCGTTCCTTGTATTCGGAGCAGTAGCGACTCAGTTCATATTGCCTACAGACTCATTGTTCTGATCGGTTGTCTCGATCCGTCTGATTTTTCGCGTCCGGGCCCGCGGCTGCCAAGTTGCCGGCGCGTTCCAGCAGATCCGCACGACGCTGTTGTGTTCGTGCATAACTCTGTTCCTTTCTCCACCGCGCGATGGCTTCATGATCACCACTCAACAGGATCTCGGGAACCGCGTGGCCCCGGTATTCGCGCGGCCGCGTGTACTGGGCACACTCCAACAACCGGTTACCGGACGAGAACGAGTCATCCACCGAACTTTGCTCGTCTCCCAGCACGCCGGGTACCAGCCGAATCAGGGCATCGATCAGGACCATGGCCGCCACCTCACCGCCGTTGACCACAAAATCGCCGATCGAGATCTCATCCGGATGCAGAATATCCATGATCCGTTGGTCGAATCCTTCATATCGCCCACACAACAAGATCAGTCGGTGCTCAGAACTTAGCTGTTCGACCACCGGCTGCGTCAAGGTTCGTCCCTGGGGGGTCAGCAGTACCACACGCGCCGCCGTGGGCCCGCCAGCCCGAACCTGCTCGACGGCCTCCACCACCGGCTGAACCTTGATCACCATCCCCGGTCCACCGCCGAAAGGACGATCATCAATCTGGTGGTGTTTGTCCGTGGTCCAATCGCGCAGATTGAACAGTTGCACGCTCACCAGGCCGGCATCGAGGGCCTTCTTCAACAGGCTTTGACCCAGATACCCGGTGAAGATCTCGGGGAACAAGGTCAAAACATCAAACTGCATTGCGTATCACTCGCCACTCGACTCTTCAGGGCGATCGGCATCGGCAGCCGTTTCGCTGCTACCGGTGTCCGCCGCTTCGCCTTCCGGAGGTGCAGCTTCCGCCTCTTTGCGACGTGGCACAACCATCGGAGGCGGCGCGATTGGCTTGGTCGACTTCAAGCGTTCCAAGGCCGCTTTCTGTTGTTCTACATGAGTCCCCTGCGACCCGTACTTCTCGATCAGTACCCTGACCTTCTCGCTGGCCTGAGCGCCGACGCCAAGCCAGTAGTCGATGCGTTCACTCTTCAGCACGGCCCGCGCGTCAACGTCCCTGACCATCGGATCGTAATAGCCCAGCTCTTCAATGGCTTTCCCATCGCGCGGGGAGCGGGCATCCATGGCACAAATTCGATAGAATGGCCGATGCCGTCTTCCCAACCTCTTCATCCGAATACGAACTGCCACGCAAGTCTCCTTCTCATTCTGTCTCGTTCGAACGTGTTTTGTGGAATCTACTTTCGGTGGCCAGGAAATGGTCTGGTTTGCAGCTGAGCGACCTTCGCGTCGCCGCCGTCGTATTTCCTTGTCCCGCTGCTTCTTCAGTTTCGCTCGTTCTTTTGTCGTCAGCCGGCGGCCGGTCCCTTTCTTACTCCGCGGTCCCTTGCTGCCCGGATCCAACAATCCGCTCTCCTGCAATTCGCGGATGGCCTGCATCCGCCCCCCAGGCCCCTTGCCGGCGATCGTCTTCATGATCGGTGCCATCACGTCGAACTGCTTGACCAGCTGTGTGACTTCCTGCGTCTGGACGCCGGCCCCTTCCGCGATCCGCCGGCGTCGACTGGGATCGATGATCTTCGGATTCCGGCGTTCGGCCGGCGTCATCGAATTGATGATCCCGGATGCTTGCCGAATCCCACCCTCGGCATCTTCGCCTTCCAGCATCTTTTTGGCTTCGCCCATGCCCGGCATGAGGCCCAGCATCTTCTGCATCAGCCCCGGCTTGGCCATCTTCTCCAGCTGGTTCTTGAAGTCGTCCAGCGTGAAATCGCCCTCGAGCATCTTGCGCTCGAGTTCCTCCTGCTCTTTCTCGTCAACAACACGCCGCGCCTCGGTGAACAGCTGCCGCATGTCACCCAGACCCAGGATGCGGCCGGCCATACCGTCAGCATGAAACGGCTCCAAAGCATCCAGGTGTTCACCCGTTCCGATGAACTTGACCGGCACTCCTGTGACGTGCTTGACGGACAGCAACGCACCGCCACGCGCGTCGCCGTCCAGCTTGGTCATAATTACGCCATCCAGCTCCAACGCGTCGTTGAACGACTGGGCGCTGTTGACCGCGTCCTGGCCCGTCATGCCGTCTACCACCAGATAGACCTGGTCCGGATGCACGCGGTTGTCGATCCGCGTCAATTCCTCCATCAGCTCCTGGTCGATGGCCAGGCGGCCGGCGGTGTCCAGAATCACCACCCGGATCTCTTCCTGCTTCGCTTGTTTGACCGCCTGCTGGCACAGCTTGACCGGGTCCTTGGCAGTCTTGTCGGAATAGACCCGCACACCCAGTTGCTCACCCAATACATGCAGCTGCTCGATGGCCGCCGGCCGTTGCAGGTCGGCAGCCACCAACATGGGCTTCGTATTGCTCTCCAACAGCAACTGCGTCAGCTTGCCGCACGTCGTCGTCTTGCCAGACCCTTGAAGTCCACAGAGCATGATGACCGTGACTTCGGAGCGCAAGTGCAACGACGGGTTGACGGGCCCCAGCAGCTGGACTAGCTCCTCGTAGACAATTCCCACCAGTTGCTGCGTCGGGTCGAGCGACAAGAGGACCCGCTGACCCATTGCCCGCTCGGTCACGCGACCCATAAAATCCTGGACCACCGTGTAGCTGACGTCCGCCTCGATCAACGACTGCTCGACCAGCTTCAGGCCGTCGCGCATATTCCCCTCGGTCAGCTTTCCCTTACCACGGAGGGATTTCAGCGCCGATTGCAGGCCTTCTTGGAGGGATTCGAACATGGCGATGCAGTTGTGCAGGCACTCAGGCCAGGAGTCTCGGGAAGTTGTCGGACGGAACCGGTCCAACACCTGCCCCCAGATAGGGGGCGTGCGTGGAGAAACCCGTATTTTAGCGAAACGACCCGGCTCTTGTAAATGTGCGGTCCACAGCAATTCACGAATTCACCCGGGAGATTTTTCGGGTCCGCGATTCCGTTTCGAACTCGGGCGAGAGGGTCCGCCACGAGACGAACCGGCACGCTGGCCGGCACGTTGACTGGCCGCCCGGCACTAATCGGACCGCAGTGGTATATCCGAGTCGGAAATAGGAATTGGCCACTCGATGTCACCCACGCCTCGGGGTGCGCACCTCCGGCTGGATCAGCGGGGCCAAGCCCATCGCCGATCGGGGCCGAAACGCGGCGCGACGGCACCCTGAACTCCCCGCTTCTCGCACGACGGGGCGACAATAATCCGCTGTTCAAACCGGAGCAGTCTGCCAGACGAACGTTCTTTCTCCAACGTCCTTTACCCCTTGGCCGCAATGCCTTTTCACCTTGTGCAGATGCGCGTATACTTCAGTTTGGTGACGGTGATCCCGCTGTGGTTCGGGATGAGGGTGCGTGATACTGGGAATTCTTGAGTGTGTTTGTTTCCGGGCCTCTCCGGTGGCATACCCCCTCGCAGAGCGGACCGACGGGGGGAGTTCCAGAGGCCGGGGGGACCTGAAGAGGTGCGCCAGACAGCTTCCCGTGCGACCTTCCAAGATTTGGCGCCATTTCTTGGCCTGCTGCGGCACTTAGGGGAGCAAGATGGGCAACACCGGTAGGCTGCTGTTTCTGGCTGTCTTATGCGTGTTGCTGATGCCGAGCCAGGCGCACGCCTATATCGGGCCAGGAGCCGGGTTCGCACTGGCGGGTTCCTTCCTGGCGGTGTTCGCGGCTGTCTTCTCGTCCATCTTACTGCTGCTGACCTGGCCCGTACGACTCGTTGCGCGAGCGCTGCGTGGACAACGGGCGTTGGCACACGCCCGAGTCAAGCGGGTTGTGGTCCTTGGGCTGGACGGCCTCGACTACCGCTTGACTGAAAAGCTGTTGGCGGAGGGCAAATTGCCCCACATGGCGGCGCTGCGCGAGCAGGGTTGTTTCAAGCCATTGGCCACCACGGTACCGCCCATTTCGCCGGTGGCGTGGTCCTCGTTCCAGACGGGAGTCAATCCTGGCAAGCACAACATCTTCGATTTCCTAGCGCCGGACAAACACACGTATCAGCCGACTCTCAGTTCGGTCGAAATCCGCCCGCCGCGGAGATATTTCCGCTTGGGAAAGTACCAATTGCCTCTGGGCAAAGCCAACGTGCAGTTACTTCGCAAGAGCAAACCATTTTGGAGTATTCTGAGCGATCAGGGGATATTCAATTGTGTGATCCGCGTGCCGATCACTTTTCCACCTGAGAAATTACGCGGCGTGCAACTGTCGGCGATGTGCGTCCCCGACCTCCGCGGCACGCAGGGAATGTTCTCGTTTTACACCACGAAGAAAGATGTTGCTGGGGAACAGACGGGTGGCGAAGTCCAGACCGTGACCCGCGACGGCAAATTCATCCGCGCAGAACTTATCGGACCGGAGAATCCGCTCCGCACGGACGGTCACATCCTGAAACTGCCGTTTGAGATCATGATCAGGGACCACGAATCGGCCCTTCTCAAGATCGGCGGCGCCCGGCACGAGCTTCGCAAGGACGAGTACAGCGATTGGATCAAGTTCGCGTTACGGGCCGCACCAGGCATCAAGGTGCGGGGCCTGTGCAAGTTCCTTCTTCTCAGCACTCAACCCGAGTTTGGGTTGTATGTGACCCCCATGAACATTGATCCAGAGAAGCCGGCATTGCCTGTCAGCTATCCCTCCGTGTATTCCGTCTACCTGGCCAAGCGGCAGGGGCCGTTCGCCACACTCGGGTTGGCCGAAGACACCTGGGCTCTGAATGAACACGTGCTTCGCGACGAGCATTTCATTCAGCAGAGTATGGACATGGACCGGGAGCGTGAGGCGATGTTTTTTGACGCCCTGGACAAAGTCAAACGCGGTCTTTGCGTGTGCGTCTTCGACGGCACCGATCGGCTTCAGCACACCTTTTGGCGGGATATCGACCAGCAGCATCCCGCCCGGCGAGAAGAGGAGGATTCCAAACATCGCCACGTGATTGAAGACCTCTATCGGCGCATGGACGACCTGGTCGGCAAGACGGTGGCCCAATGTCCGCCGGAGGACACGATGCTGATGATCATTTCCGACCATGGATTCAGCTCCTTTCGCCAGGGGGTGGACTTGAATCGTTGGCTGGAAGAAAACGGCTATTTGAAAATCCAAGAAGGCCGCCGCGACGAAAAGCACCTGACCGGGATCGATTGGTCTGGCACGCGCGCTTTTGCGGTCGGACTGGCCGGCATCTTCATCAACACCAAAGGAAAGTATGCGCAAGGGATTGTCGATCCGGATGGCGAAGCCAACCAGCTTTGCCAGGAGATTGCCGAGCGTCTCGCCAAACTCGTCGACCCGCAGTGCGGGGCGAGCGCCGTCAGCAGGATTTATCACGCCTCGAAAATCTATCAGGGGCCGTATAAGGACGCCGCTCCCGATCTGATCGTAGGTTATCAGCGCGGCTATCGCGTATCATGGGAGACGGCCATCGGACGGACCACCGAGGAGATCTTCCACCCCAACACGAAGGCCTGGAGCGGTGACCATTGCATCGATCCAGTGCTCGTTCCCGGCGTCCTGTTCTGTAATTACCCCGTGGAGACAGAAAGCCCGCGGTTGATGGACATTGGCCCCACGGTGCTGGACATGTTCGGCGTCGCGGTCCCAAGACACATGGACGGGAAACCACTTGACGTCATCGACGCTGCCGACGGAGATCCGAGCCAACAGGGGAACCGATCATGACAGGCGGTATGTTCGCGAGAGGCTCTGCGCACCGATACAATCGCAGAGCCATGTTGAAAAAGTCGGTCGTCGCTGCCGGCGCCTGTGCCGCAGGATTGGGTGCCGGCGCAATCTGGCTGGGCGGAAGAAAACGGATTGCGACGCGTGGCGGAAAAAAGGTAATCGTGATCGGTTTCGACGGGATGGATCCTCGTCTGTCGGAGAGCCTGATCGATGCCGGCCTGCTCCCCAATCTCGGCCGACTTCGTGCCCGCGGAGGATACCGCCGGCTGGGCAGCAGTACGCCACCGCAGAGCCCGGTGGCCTGGGCCAGTTTCATCAACGGGGCCGGGCCAGGCTCGCACGGAATTTTCGACTTCATTCATCGACATCCGCAACAGCAGTGCGCACCTTTCTTTTCCGCCGCGGAAACGGTGCCGGGTGAAGGGTATTGGGAAGTCGGCGACCACCGCATGCAGCTCGATTTCTGGCCCTTTAACCATCAACCGCCTTCCACCGAGCTGCAACGCCAGGGAGTGCCCTTTTGGGACTACCTGGACCAGGCGGGGATCCCGTCCACGTTTTTCGACTTGCCTTCCAATTACCCGCCCAGCCCTTCGCATTACGGCAATCATCGGTGCATCTCCGGCATGGGCACACCCGACCTGCTGGGAACCTACGGAACCTACCAGCACTTTGCCGAGGATGGCCCCTGGGACACGTTGGACGAGGGTGGTGGAAAGCGTTCCATGCTCTCCTTTCAACAGGAGACGGCAAGGGCACGCGTCGTAGGGCCGGAGAACAGCTTCCTGAAGGAGCCCCGGCCGGTGAGCGTCGAATTCCTGGTCCATCGCGATCGCGCCGCGAAGGCGGCGGCGATCGAGGTCCAGGATCGTAAGATTCTCTTGCAGGAAGGCCAGTGGAGTGAGTGGATCAAACTGAACTTTGAGCTCACCACGCCGGCCTTCGTGCCGAACAAGAACGTCAGCGGCATCTGCCGCTTCTTTCTACAGGAAGTCACGCCCAATTTCCGGCTCTACGTGACCCCTCTGAACATTGATCCTTCGGATCCCGCGGTACGGATGGCTGAGCCGGACACCTTCGTTCAAGATGTCTCCCGCGATCTGGGACTGTTTTACACCACGGGGTTCCAGGAGGATCACAAAGCGCTGTCGAACGGCGTGTTTTCCGATGACGATTTCGTCAGGCAGGCAGATATGGTTCTCGACGAGCGACTCGAGTTACTCGATTACGCCATAGAGAATTACGATGACGGACTGTTGTTCTTTTATTTCTCGAGCAGCGATCTCCAGTCGCACATGCTCTGGTGGGACTCCGACGCCAAGCATCCCACACGCTCGGCCGCCGAGGCGCAAAAGTACTTCGGGCACGTGCGACGACTCTACACAAAGCTTGACGCTGTGGTCGGCGACATTGTGGCGCGGTATGGCGATCGAGCGGCTGTCGTCGTGCTGAGCGATCATGGCTTCGCCAACTTCGGGCGGCAATTCAATCTCAATTCCTGGTTGCGGAAACATGCCTATCTTGGCCCCCCCGATTGCACGTCGCTGTTGCACGACGTGGACTGGTCTCTGACGACAGCGTACGGAATGGGGATCAACGGCCTCTATTTGAATCTGAAGGGGCGCGAACGCGAAGGCGTGATCGAACCTGGCGAGCAACGAGAGCGGCTGTTGGGCGAATTGGCCCGGGGACTGGAGGAAGTTCGGGACGTGGATGGGAGTCGAGTCATCCGGTGCGTGCACCGCACGGACCAGATCTACTCGGGCGACGCCACCGCTTTGGCACCCGACCTGATCGTCGGATATTGCCGTGGCTACCGGGCGTCCTGGGGGACTTGTCTGGGCGATCTGACCGATGAGATACTCTTCGACAACGATTCGGCTTGGAGTGCCGACCATTGCGCCGATGCCGCGGAAGTGCCCGGCGTCCTCTTCTGCAATCGCGGCGTGGACACACCGTCTCCATCGCTGATCGATCTGGCCCCGTCGATACTGACCGAGTTCGGGTTGCCGACTCCCCAGTCGATGGAGGGGCGGAACATTTTCACGCAATAAGGATCGACGAAGCAACAACTGTCGTATTGTCTCTTCCCTCCCGCCGCGCAGCGAATAGCGGGGGAGAGGATAGTTGGCGGCCTGCAAGTGAACAGGAGATAGCATCGATGGCCAAGGTTAAAATCGACTCGAGTCTTTTCGATCGCGCGAAGCGTGCCGCGGAAGTCGCCGGTTACAGTAGTGTCGACGAGTTTGTCGCGCACAGCATCGAAACCCAGCTGCAAAAATATGAGGCCGAAGAGGCTGAGAAACAGGTGACCGATCAACTTCGGGGGCTGGGATACGTCGAGTAATGGATGTTGTGGCACGCATTGCGACTTGGCTCAATGTCCCGGCCAACGCCTTGGGCCGATTTCTGCTGGCGCCGATCGGCTTGGTGCCGGGCTGGCTCTCGGTGACGATCGTGTCGGTCATCACCGGCGGGCTGCTGCTGGGGGTTTACAAATACACCTCCAACCAGCGGGCGATCCAGCGCGTCCGGGACGACATCAACGCCCATCTGCTGGCCCTGAAGTTGTTCAAGGACAGCGCATCGGTGATCCTTCAGGCGCAAGGGCGGGTTTTTCGCGGCGCGTTCTTCCTGGTCCTTTTTTCCGTGGTGCCGATGCTGGTCATGTTGGTGCCGGTGTCTTTGCTTCTGGTCCAATTGGCACTCTGGTATCAGGCGCAGCCAATGAAACGAGGTGAGGAGACACTGGTCACCGCCAAGCTGAGCGGAGAGGGCGACGTGACCGGACGCGAGGTATCGATCGAGCCGCCCTCGGCCGTCGAGGTGGTGATGGGCCCCGTGCGCGTTGTCAGCCAACGCGAAGTGTGGTGGAAGATCAAGGCCCGCGAAAACGGTTATCACCGCCTCCTGCTGCACGTGGATGGGCGTACTTTCGAAAAAGAATTGGCCATTGGTGACGCGTTCATGCGTCTGAGTGCGGCACGCCCGGGCTGGTATTGGGAAGATATTCTACTGCATCCGAGCGAGCCGCCCTTCGAACCGGGAGCTCCCCTGGAGTCGATCGAAGTGGACTACCCTGATCGCCTTTCGTGGACGAGCGGTACCGACTGGTGGGTCGTCTATTGGCTGGTCGTATCCATGGTCGCCGCCCTCTGTTTCCGTCCTTTCCTGAATGTCAGTATCTGAACGACACCACTTGAACAGCAACACCCAAACGACTCAATCCCCCCGAGGTGGCGACGAAGCTGCGTATGGATTCCGAAATTGTCATCGTATCCGGTTTGCCGCGCAGCGGTACGTCACTCATGATGCAGATGCTCAGCAGCGGCGGCCTGGAGGTTGTGACGGACAACGTCAGGACTGCCGACGTGGACAATCCCCGGGGCTACTACGAACTCGAGAAGGTGAAGCGGGTCAAGGCCGACGCTTCGTGGCTGCCCGACGTGCGTGGCAAGGTCTTCAAGATGGTGTCCCAGCTGTTGTACGACCTGCCGCCAACGCAACGTTACCGGGTCATCTTCATGGAACGAGACCTGGACGAGATGTTGGCTTCGCAGGAGCGGATGCTCGAGCGATTGGGCCGGGCCGCGGCGCCGCGTGAGGCGATGAGACGGTCCTACGGATTGCACCTTGACAGGCTGCGCGAGTGGCTCGGGCAGCAAGGCTACATGGCGGTCCTGCGCGTCAGCTACAACCGGCTGCTGCAACAGCCCGACAGGGAAGCGAAACGGGTGAGCGATTTCCTGGGCAGCCGGTTGGATGTGGAGAGCATGACACAAGCGGTCGATCTGTCGCTGTACCGGACCAGGAAGGACCCGGGCCGTGAGCGGGAGAACGCCGCGGATAGCGACGCTGATTGACCGGCTGCGCGTGCTGATCGTGGGTTGTCACTCGCTCATTTTCCGTCAGCGCAGACGCGAACTGTTGCGGCTAATTTGATCGGCCTTTCGAGATCCACCCGCACTTTTCGCGAGCTCGACCTTCGCTTCCCAGACCCCGTGCTGAAGCACGGGGCGAATACCAAAACCGTTTAACGAAGCACTGCCAGATAGGTTTGCGATACGAGTTGTTGTGTCAGCGCGGTCGTGCTGTCGCAGTATGTGGTTTGCCGTTGGATGCGATCCTGGCTTAATTCAACGGTATCCCGGCCAGGCGGATTCAGCGCGTCGCACCGCGTCGGCGCCGGTTCACGATAGGGCCGCCCCTGCTGATAGAGTTGCAGTCGCTGGCGAAAACCGTCGGCCAATCGTTGCGCTCCCGCGGCCGCTGCTCGATCGATCGCAGCCCGCGCCGTGGCCACCGCCTCTTCGAAACGGCCCGAAGCTGCGTAGGACGCCGCCAACACGTCCAGAATCAGGGGGTCACGGTGATCCGTCAGCACGGCTGCCTGCTCTGCCAACTCGGTTGCCTCGCCCGCGTTACGCAAGCGTGCCTCGGGAGAGGTCGCCAGGACCCAGGCCACGGTCCCCATCGCCAGCGGCCACTGCGGCGACAATCGCATCGCCTCGCGTAACTCCCTCAGTCCCTCGTTCAACTTGGTCTGTCTCCAGTAACATCATTCCCAGATTAAAGCGTGCTTCGCGCGCTCGGGGGTCAGCCCAGACCGCTTGACGGCATTGCCGTATAGCATCTTCGATCCGGCCCTGTGCACGCAGCGCTTCGACTAGTCGCAGGTGCGCAGCGACGAGTTTCGGATTGGCCTCCAGAGCCCGTCGGAAAGCATCCATGGCACCTTCCAGATTCCCGGCGGCAAGCAGCGCATTTCCCAGCTGGAAGTGTCCGTCCGCATAGTCCGGTCGCAACTCAGTTGCCTGCTGGAAATGCGCCATCGCTTCATTCGATTTGCCTTGCAGCTGCATGACCAACCCCAGCCGCACATGCGCGTCAGCATGCATGTCGTTCTTGCGTGCCAGGATTTCGTCCAGATTCGCCTCGGCCTCCGCAAAATCCTTCTCCGCCATGGCCATGTCAGCCAGGTGGGAGTATGCGATCCAGGATTGGGGACGCTGGGCAATCATTTGCTGGCAGGTTTCACGCGCCTTGGCAAAGTCGCCTTTGCGCTGGAACAACGAAAGCCACAAATAATCGTTGTAATAGCCGATCAGGTCCTTCGGATCGTCCCTGTTTGGGTCCTGCACGTAGTCGACACGGCTGGCCTTCGTTTTCGTGGCACCGCCGACGTATCCGAGTGATTCCAGACGTCGCCTGGTCTTTTCGTCCAGTTGCAGGTTGCTTTCGGCCAACTGCCGGCTCTGCTGAAGCAGCGTCTGCTGCAGCTCCCGACCCAGCGACTCGACCTGCCCCGGCTGGCGATCGGCCAGGTTCTTGGTTTCCCCTGGATCCGTTGGCAGGTCATAGAGCTCTGGCCGCGTTGTCTGGATGAACTTCCACTGCTCCGTCACCAGCCCCAGCAAAGGGTTGGCGTCGAACATCGTGGGAGCGAAACTCTCGCAGTAGATGCTCCGATCTGGCGCAGACGGCGTCTCGCCCAGCAGAAGCGGCGACAAGTCCTCGCCATGCACGACAGGAGGCCTATCCACCTCCAGCAAGCTGCAGACGGTAGGCGTGATGTCCACCAGTCCGACCAGGTCACTTACTCTCTTGCCTAATTGCTGGTCCGGCATGCGGATGATCAGCGGTACGCGGATCGCGCTTTGGTAAATAAAGTAACCGTGATAGGTCTCGAAGTGCTCGCCGAGCATCTCTCCATGGTCACCCGTAATAATCAGCAGCGTCGAATCGTAGAGGCCCAGATCCTTGAGCTTGCCAATTACCTGTCCGATGCAGTCGTCAACATACGCCACCTCTCCGGCATAGGGCTGCTCGGCAAACCGCGAAGCGAAAGGCTCGGGGGAGACGTAAGGCTCGTGCGGATCATAGTAGTGCAGGAACAAGAAAGCCACGGTCCGCCTGATGCCGATCCAGCCACTCAAGCGCCAATTGCGTTGTTGGGCCACCCAAACGCTCATTTTCCGCATCCCATACGACGTTATCGCCCATCTCGTCGTAGTATTCGTCAAACCCCTGATTGAGCCCCATTTGGGTGTCGAGAACGGAAGAGCTGACAATCGCGCCGGTCACGAAGCCATTGCCATGCAACACTTCTGACAAAGTGAGATTGGCCGGCGCAAGCTGGTAACCCAGGTTGTCATGGACATCGTGGTAGGGAGGATTCGTACCGGTCAACATGCTGCAGTGCGCAGGAAGTGTCTTCGGCGCTGGTGCGACCACGTTTTCGAAAAGCGTGGCCTGGCGCACCAGTTCGTCGATGTGGGGTGTCGTCGGCCACGGCGCACCATATGAACTGAGGTAGTCACTGCGGCAGGTGTCAATGCTGATGAGAATGACATGGCGAATCCGAGAGGCCGGACGGGGGGCACGTTGCAGGAACCAAGCCAAACCAGCGGCGAGGCCAAACAGCAATACAAACCCGGTGATGAGAAAACGGTAGCCCTTGCGACCGCTCATATGCAGTGCCTCAACTCACGAACCACAAACCACAGTCAACGTCCGCCCAAGCACGAGCCCGATTATCGACAGAACTCGTGGGGGGATCGAGCGAGCCGTGCTGCTGGCGGGTCTTCACTCGCTCGTTTCCCACCCGCACGGGCGCAGATGGCTGCCTGAGAGTTGATCCGCCTGTGAAGACCCACCCGCACCTGGTGCGAGCTCGACCCGCCTCACTGGAACAAGCCGGGCTAGCATAGATCAACGTTTGACCTTAACAGAATGTTCGGAAAGCCGTCGAGAATCACCGAACGATCGATCTGCCAACAACGAGGTTAGACTGCTCAGCGCGATTCCCAATGAGAGCGACTTTTCCCGACCGCCCAGCAGCACGGGCACCGTACCGTCTCCGCGGGGGGGGTGTCTCTTTTTGTTCCGTTGACAAATACTTGAGTGGTCGAGGCATTCCATCCACACACAGTCACGAAAGGCTGATGGATATGGGTTTTTCGCACATCCGCCGGCTGGTTATCATACTGCGTCGTTTTCACCGCGGCCGTGGCGAGCGGCTTGTGGGCAGGAACGTGGGTGGCCCACTTCAATGGGTGGGGCACGGATCCGCTGGTAATGACGTCGTCTTCCGAGACGGCGATGCGAACCGAGCCGCCACAGACCGGCATTCTGCGTGGGCAACTGTCGCGGGATTTCGCGACACAGGTGCTGGCCGCCTGCCAGGATCTGTCACCTCCCGGTCGGCTGACCATTCGATATCCGCTCGATCAGGCCATCTTCCCGCCGGACATTGTGGCTCCTGCTTTTGACTGGCAGGACTACCACACGCAGACAAACGCATGGTTGGTGGCAATCGACTTCCGTGATGGCGGCTCGCCGGCGACTTACCCATGCATGACGCAAGAGTGGACACCCTCGGACGAAGAGTGGGAGGTCATCAAGCAACGGTCCCAGGATCGGCTGGCCAAAGTTACGGTTCTGGGGGTCGACCGCGGGGATCCATCTCAGATTCTGTCGGGGGCGGAGATCGAGTTCAGCACTTCGCTGGACGAAGTGGGGGCACCGCTGTTTTTTCGCGAAGTGAATCTTCCTTTCGGCGAGGCGGTGAAGGATCCGGCAAAGCACATTCGCTGGCGATTCGGTCCGATCTCCTCGAAGCAGCCACCACCGATCGTGCTGGAGAAACTGCCGGTCTGTGGCAATTGTCACTCATTTTCCACCGACGGTTCGACTTTCGCCATGGAAGTCGATGCAGGTAATGACAAGGGTTCCTACACGGTTGCCTCGATCGAGAAGGAAATCGTGCTCGATCCCGCCAAGATCATCACTTGGGCCGACTACCGACGAGAAGACGGTGAACCGACATTTGGAATGCTCTGCCAAGTCTCCCCGGATGGCCGCTACGTAGTCGGTACGGTCAAGGATCGAGTGCTGGCGGTGAATCAACCGCAGCTGGCCTTTTCGCAGCTATTCTTCACCGTCAAAGGCATCCTGGCGATCTATGATCGCCAGCAGGACACTTTTTCCGCGCTGCCGGGTGCCGACGATCCAGAAGTCGTACAGACTAACTCCACGTGGAGCCCCGATGGCAAGTATATCGTTTTCGCTCGCAGTCGCAGCGGCATCTTCAATCCACCCGAACTGCAGGGCCTGGACACGGTGTCGGTTCCGCCGAAAGCCGCCCGCGAATTTGTGTCGGGAGGCCGGAAGTTCCTCTACGACCTGTACCGCGTCCCCTTCAATAACGGCCAGGGTGGCCAGGCCGAGCCGATATCGGGTGCCTCGAACAACGGGATGAGTAACTATTTTGCCAAATACTCGCCCGACGGCAAGTGGATCGTGTTCTGTAAGGCGAAGAGCTTTATGCTGCTGCAGCCGGACAGTCAGCTGTACATCATCCCGGCCGAAGGGGGTGAGGCGCGGCGGCTGCGATGCAACACGCGACTGATGAACTCGTGGCACAGCTGGTCCCCCAATAGCCGGTGGCTGGTCTTCTCCTCCAAGGCCAACTCGCCCTACACGCAGCTCTTTCTGACGCACATTGACCAGCAGGGTGAAAGCAGTCCGCCGGTGGTCCTGTCTCGTTTTACACAGGAGCGACGAGCCGCCAACATCCCGGAATTCGTGAATGCCGACCCGACGGCGATCACCAAGATCAGTGCGGAGTTTGTCGACGACCTGTCGTTCTGTCGGGCCGCCGGTCCGTATCTGGCGAACAACGATCGAGAGGGAGCCGTACGGCAGTATCGCAAAGCGCTGGCCATCAATCCGCGCAACCTGCAAGCGTTATTGGAAGTGGGCATCTACCTGTTGGACCAGGGCCAACTCGACGAAGCTACAAAGCTCCTGACTCGGGCGGCCGAAGACCCGGATACCAGCGATCTGAAGCCGGGCATGCATCCGCGGCGATGGCCAAGGTTCACGCGAACCTGGGGGTGCTTCACGGCAAGGCGGGCAACTTCAATGAGGCGGTACGGCACAGCCGCGAGGCGCTGCGGCTGGAACCAGACTATGCCTTTGCGCATTGTACCTTGGCGGCCGCCTTGCTGGAGCTGAAGCAGGTCGAGGAGGGCAAGCAGCACCTTGTCGAGTCGCTTCGGATCGACCCCCAGGATGCCGTGGCGAATTGCCGGTACGCCGATCTGCTACGCGAGGAAGACCAGTCGGAGCAAGCCGTGCTGCACTATGAGCAGGCCCTGCAACAGGACTCGGAGTCCCTTCCTGCGCTGTTGGGGCTGGCGTCGATCCGAGCCACCAACCCTCAAGCTGCACTTCGCGACGGAGCCGTCGCCTTGGCACTTGCCACGAAAGCTTGCGAACGGACACAGTATCAGGACGTCCACGCCGTGGACCTCTTGGCGGCGGCGCATGCAGAGTTGGGGAATTTCTCCGAAGCCTTGCGGTTTGTGGAGGACGCCCACCGCCTGGCCAAGGCACACGGCGACAATGCGTTGGCGAACAGGCTCCAACAGCACCAGCAGCTCTACCTGCAGTCTCAGCCTCTTCGAAGTGACGTGGGTGCCCAGTAGTCAGCGTGACTGGCACGTAGGGCTGAGCCGGCCGTTTCCCGTGAACGGGCATTTTCCTCACGTGGCCTGCGGCCACAAACAAATGTGGCTGCGGCTGGGCAGGATGCCGCAGCCACGAAGATACGCACACCGTGAACGCACGTCACGGACCGAGACGCTGATCTTTACCGTGTAGCTCCCGCCTGGGCGGGACCTGTCTTGCGGATTCGGGACCGATTCGCCGCTTTCTCTCTTCCAATCCATCTGCGGTGGGAGGTATATTGGGCATGCCGGCGGAAGTGCCCTTTTCTTTTCCGCCAAAAGATACTTCGATTGTCCAGTAAGGTCGCGGTTCCTGATGGAAACCGACCGGCAGAACGACTTATCCGTAACGTTGCATACACGAGTTGTACGACCGACTTCCAAGTCCGTCGATGTCCGTCTTTTGTGACCCGTTTCCCGTTGTGCGCACAACGCACGTTACGTGAGGTCTGCAAATGACCGGTGGAACGTGGTTTGCGCGCTACTATGCACACCGCGTGGACGTCCGTCCTACTCGTTGGAGTCTGCAACTGGAGGGTTATCTCCCAAGCGGTGGCTTGCAGCCGCCGTAGTGTGGCAAGATGCTGCAGCTACCTGGGAACGTGTTTGCGAAACTGCGTGGGTGAGCATGAGTAGTTGCGGCTCTCAATTTTTCGGGGCCAAACCGAAGTAACGAGCAAAGATCACATAAGCACAACGGCGTCCGGCGAAGCCCTCCATCGCATCGCCATGATCGTGCGCATAGCCAATCGACTCGAAGAGTACGTGAAGTGAATATCAAAAAGCGACCTAAGAGGAAAGAACGGTCTAAGAGCAAGCCGCGCTCTGGCAATACATCCGCCGGCAGTCACCCGAGGCCGTTGGACGACGGAACATCGCCGTCGCGCCGGCGGCTCATCTACTGCGTCCTGGCAACCGCAGTGGTGGCGAGCACTTTCTGGGTGGGAACTTGGGTGGCACATCGGGACGTGTTGGAGACGTACCCGGAGTTACCTCTCTCGCCCGCGAAGGGTGGCACGCACATCGAACACTCGCCGCACGGCCCGTTACAGGGCGGACTGACGCCAGCGTTCGCGACACAGGTTCTCGGGGCCTTTCAAGATCTGGCACCTCCCGGTCGTCTGACCATTCGTTATCCGTTGGACGAGGCCCTTTTCCCTCCGGATATTGTGGCCCCCACATTTCTCTGGCGGGACGATCACACCCAGACGAATGCGTGGCTGGTGGCCTTTGACTTTCAGGATGGCAGCATCCCCATGGGGTTCCCGAGCGAGATGCCAGAGTGGACGCCTGCTGATGACGACTGGGAAGTCATCAAGCAACGTTCCTGGGGTCGGATGGCCAAAGTGGCCATTCTGGGAGTGGACCGTGCCGATCCGTCGAGGATCTTGTCCGGCGCCGATATCGAGATCGGCACTTCGCCGGACGAGGTGGGGGCACCGCTGTTCTTTCGCGAAGTGAATCTACCTTTCGTCGAGGCGGTGAGGGATCCGGCGAAGCACATTCGCTGGCGATTCGGTCCGATCTCCTCGAAGGAGCCGCCGCCGATCGTGTTGGACAAGTTGCCCGTCTGCGGCAACTGTCACTCTTTTTCGACCGACGGGTCCACGTTCGCCATGGAGGTCGACTCGGGCAATGACAAGGGCTCCTACACGGTTGCTCCAGTCGCGGAGGAGATGGTGCTTGACCCCACCAAGGTCATCACGTGGGCCGACTACCGACGACAAGACGGTGATCCGACATTTGGGTTGCTCTGCCAGGTCTCTCCCGGACGGCCGCTACGTGGTCGGCACGGTCAAGGACCGAGCGTTGGCGGTGAATCAGCCGCAACTGGCTTTTTCGCAGCTTTTTTTCATCGTCAAGGGCATCCTGGCCATTTATGATCGGCAGGGGAGACACTTTTGCCGCGCTGCCGGGTGCCGACGATCCAGAAGTCGTGCAGACCAACGCCACGTGGAGCCCCGACGGCAAGTACATCGTCTTCGCCCGCAGTCGTGATGGAATCTACGATCCGCCCGAATTGCACCGATTGGATAGCGTGCTTGTACCGGAGGAAATCGCCCGAGAATTCCTGTCGGGAGGCAGGAAGTTCCTGTACGACCTGTACCGCATCCCCTTCAACGACGGCCAGGGTGGCAAGGCCGAGCCGATACCGGGTGCCTCGAACAACGGCATGAGCAACTACTTCGCCAAGTACTCGCCCGACGGCAAGTGGATCGTGTTCTGCAAGGCCAAGAGTTTCATGCTGCTGCAGCCCGACAGTGAGCTGTACATCATCCCGGCCGAAGGAGGCGAGGCGCGGCGGCTGCGCTGCAACACCGGTCGCATGAACTCCTGGCACAGCTGGTCGCCCAACAGCCGTTGGCTGGTCTTTTCCTCCAAAGCCAATTCGCCCTACACGCAGCTCTTTCTGACGCACATTGACGAACAGGGCGAGAGCAGTCCGCCCGTGGTCCTGTCGCGTTTTACGCAGGAGCAACGAGCGGCCAACATTCCGGAATTCGTGAACGCCGACCCGACGGCGATCGCCAGGATCCAGGAGGATTTTGTCGATGACATGTCGTACTGTCGCGCCGCCAGTCCGTATCTGGCAAACAACGATCGAGAGGGAGCGGTGCGGCAGTATCGCAAAGCGCTGGCGATCAATCCACGCAATTTGCAAGCGCTGTTGGAAGTCGGAGTCTACTCGCTGGATCGGGGACAAATCGAAGAGGCCAAAACCCTCCTGACTCGGGCCGTCGACGATCCCGATACGAGCGATGTGAAGCCGGGGATGCTCCCCGCTGTGATGGCCAAGGCGCATGCGAACCTGGGCGTGCTGCAAGGCCAGGCGGGCAACTTCAACGAGGCGGTGCGACACAGCCGCGAGGCGCTGCGGTTGGAGCCGAGCTACGCATTTGCGCATTGTACGTTGGGGGCTGCGTTGCTGGAGCTGAAGGAGGTCGAGGAAGGCGAAAGGCATCTTGCCGAGGCCCTTCGGATTGACCCTCAGGATGCCGTGGCGAATTGCCGCTACGCCGATCTGCTGCGGGAGCAGGACCAACCGGAGCAGGCTGTGCTGCACTACGAGCAGGCCTTGCGCCAGGACGGCGAATTCTTTCCTGCGCTGTTGGGGCTGGCGTCGATCCGAGCTACCAGCCCGCGGCCTGCACTTCGCGACGGAGCCCGAGCACTGGCACTTGCCACGAAAGCCTGCGAACGGACGCAGTACCGGGACCCCCGCGCCTTGGACGTGTTGGCGGCGGCGCATGCCGAGTTGGGGCATTTCTTTGAAGCCGTGCGGTTCGTGCAGGACGCCCGTCGCGTGGCCGAGGCCCGCCGTGACGATGCGCTGGTGGGCATTCTCCAGCAGCGACGGCAGCTCTACCTGCAGTCTCATCCTCTTCGAAGTGACGCGGTCGATCCGTAGTCAGCGTGACTCGCGATAGGGTTGACGTTGCTGATAAAGTTCCAGACGCTGCCGGCACTTCGCGGCCAAATCCTGAGCCCCTGCCGCGGTGGCCAGTTTGATCGCGGTCCGCGCAGTGGCCACCGCCTCGTCGAACCGGCCGGCGGCCGCGTATGTCGCTGCCAGGATGTCCAGCATCAGCGGGTCGCGGTTTCCCGTCAGCCGGGCGGCCCGTTCGGCCAAGCTGATAGCCTCGCCGGAATCACGCAGACGTTCTTCCGGATACGTCGCCAGAACCCACGCCAATTGTCCGAATGCCAGGGGCCACTGCGGGTCCAGACGTACGACCTCGCGGAACTCCCGTAAGGCCTCGTCGACTTGACCGACACGCAACAGCAAGACCCCCAGGTTAAAGTGGGCCTCACGCACCGAAGGATCGATACGGATGGCTTGCCGAAAGTGTTGAATCGCTTCATCGACCCTGTTCTCTGACGCCAAGGCTTCCGCCAGTTTGAGGTGCGCTTCGGTATAGTCGTCTTCGACCGCGAGGGCCTGACGATACGCGCCAATCGCTCCGTCCCAGTCCCCTTGAGCACTCAGAGCATTGCCCAGACTGTAATGCGCTCCCGCGAACGCCGGTCGCAATTCCACCGCTTTGCGAAAATGCGATATGGCCTCATCCAGCTGGCCTTGCGACTGCAGCACGATACCCAACTGATTTTGTGCGTTGGCAAGCGCACCTACGTGATCCTGGCAGCGAGCGAGCACCTCACGCAAGTTCTTCTGGGCCTCCGCCAAGTCGCCTTCATTCATGGCCATTTCTGCCAGTTGCAAGTAGGCGGTCCAGGACTCCGGGCGCTCCGCGATCATCTGTTGGCAGACGGCCCGCGCCGCGGCATAATCGTGGATTCGCACCAGCTTCACCACGCGCGATGTGCGCATCGTAGAAAGGGAGCACATCTTTCGGATCGTCACTGGTGGGGTCCTGGTCGTAATCGGCCCGGACGATCGCCGCGTCGCCGCGACCACCAACGTACCCTAATGACTCCAGACGCCGCCTTGTCTGCTCATCCAATTGCAGGCTGCTGTCGGCTAGACTCCGGCTTTCTTGCTGCACCGTCTGCTGCAATTTGCGGCGCAGCGATTGGACCAGCCCGTCACGGCGATCAGCCAGGTTCTCCGCTTCCTGCGGATCCAGTGGAAGTTCGTACAGCTCGGGCCGGGTCGTTTGGATGTATTTCCACTGCTCGGTCACGAGCCCGAGTAACGAGTTCGCGCCGTAGCGTGTGGCGCTGAAGCTCTCGCAGTAGAGAGCTCGCGGCGGAAACTCGAGCGTACCGCCCAGCAGAGCCGGCGACAGATCTTTGCCGGACAGAATGGGCGGCATGTTGAACGTCCAACAGGCTGCACACGGTGGGCACAATGTCAACCAGCCCCACCAGATCGCTGACCCGACGACCGGCCTTCTGGCCGGGCAGGCGCATCACCAATGGAACTCGTAGCGCGCTCTGATAGATGAAGAAGCCATGAAATCCCTCGCCGTGTTCGCCCAGCATCTCTCCGTGGTCGCCGGCGATGATCAGCAGCGTCGAATCGTAGAGCCCCAATTCCTTGAGCTTTTCAATCACTTGCCCGATACAGTTGTCGGTGTACGCGATTTCTCCGGCATACGGCTCCGCGGCGAAACGCGACGCGAACGGCTCCGGCGGCTGATAAGGATGATGTGGGTCGAAGTAGTGGAGAAACAGGAAAAACGGGTCGCTCTGGTGCTGTTCCAACCACTGCACGGCCAGCGCGGTCGTCTGGCCGCCGGGGCGCTCGGCCGAGCTGTCGTCAGCTTCCTGGACACTCATGCGATCGAGATACTCATCAAACCCCTGATCGAGTCCGAATCGGGAATCCAGCACCGAGGCGCTGACGATCGCGCCCGTCACGAACCCGTTGCCGTGGAGCACTTCGGCCAACGTGAGATTGGCCGGAGCAAGCTGCTGATAGAAGTTGTCATGCACATCGTGGTACGTCGGATTGGTGCCGGTCAGCATCGAACTATGAGCCGGCAGCGTCAGGGGCACCGGCGAAATTACGTTCTGGAACAACGTTGCGTGTTGTGCCACCTCGTCGATGTGGGGCGTCGTTTGGCGGTCCACGGTGTAGCAGCCGAGGTGGTCGCTGCGACAGGTGTCGATGCTGATCAAGACGACCTGGCGAATCCGAGCCGCGGGACCGCGGTCGCGCCGCATCAACCACGCCACGCCACCTGCCAGCACCATCAGCAGAACGACTCCGACGAGTGCCAATTTGTAATTGCGGTGGCCGCGCATATCGAATCGCCTTCCAGTCACGGACCGCGCCATGGGCGGTGAAAACTACTCGCGGGTGAGGCACGGACGGTGAGAGTCCAGGAAAGCGCACATCATATAGGTTGCGACTGCGTCCCGACCGCCGCGCACGCGGTCCCCACCTATGTTGGGTGCGGCCGCTGACCGCCGTCGAAGTTGGACGCCACCAAAGGAGTCTTTAAACACTACCAAGGAAGTAGTGGGGGGTCAACGGTCGCCCGCGCCAGCTGCTTGCGGCAGACGGCGCCACTCGCCACGTGGGAGAAAAGTGCCGGTTGCACCCCGAGTCAACTTGACCTGTCCACGCGATTTATCCCGCTTGCCCAGTGCGTCTGGGGCGGTGGTTGTTACTCGCACTGCAAGCCTTCCCGCCCCCGCCCAACCGGACTATTCACGTGGGTGGGTTAAGCTCGCGCAACGTGAACGTGTTCGTGGGTCGTCATAAGCCGATCAGCTCCCCAGCAGCAGTCCCTGTTTGTGAGGGCAGAAAACGAACGAGCGAAGACCCACCAGCAGCACGGCCTGCTCGACCCAGCCTACCAGTTGTGTCAATAATCCCGGCTAGACGCCAGCTCGCCCCACCCGACGTCAGTATTCTGAGCTCAGGCGGCGGTATCCAGAGTGAAGCGGCACTGCTAAGTCGTTCACGGTGCGGCGTTTGCCTGGAATTGTGCGTAAACCAGCGGATGTGGTAAAAAAAGATAGTGGACTCAAGTGGGACGGGCCGAATAATCGAAAAAGTGGCCCCTCGCCGGGCATGTGCGTCATATTTGACAGGTTTGGGACCGAAACCTACATTTGCCAGAGACCGCTCGACAACCGCACGTGCCTCACACAATGGGTAGTGTTTCAGTAGGGACTGGGCTCTGCTTCGCTGTGTGTCTACCCGCTTCGCTTCTGGCAGGCTGAACTGCGAGTTGTTTTGAGAGTGAGATCACGAAGGCAGCATCTGGGTTGGTAGTCTTGGGGACGAAGATAGGGAGACTTCCGGTGTTCCGCACGCTTGTCTTGTCATTAACGCTCGTGATCACTCTTGCGCCCCTTGCCACGGCGCAGGAATCGGCGCGGAAGATGTTCGAGGTGACCAGCCACGACTTTGGCGTCGTTGCCAAGGGATCGAAGGCAGAATTCGACTTTGAATTCGAGAATCGGTACGTCGAGGATATCCACGTGGCAGGTGTGCGCAGCAGCTGCGGCTGCACGGAGCCGCACGTCACCAAGCAGTCGTTGAAGACATGGGAGAAGAGTGCGATTCGCGCGGTATTCAACACCAAATCGTTCATTGGCAGCCGCAGTGCGACGTTGACGGTCATCATCGATCGTCCGTATTACGGCGAAGTTCAATTATCGGTCCGTGGGTACATCCGCGGCGACGTGCTTTTCACACCCGGTAGCGTGTCGTTTGGCGAAGTGGAATCGGGCCAGGCCGCGGAGCGGGCAGTGACCATTAGCTATGCTGGACGTTCCAGCTGGGACATCGAGGACGTGCGCAGCGCGAACCCGCATTTCGAAGTGGAATTGAGTGATCGGCAATACGATTTCGGGCACGTCACCTATCAGATGAAAATTCGGCTCAAAGATGATTCTCCTGTCGGCTACATCCAGGACCAGCTGACCATCGTCACCAATGACTCGTACAACGGATCGATGGAACTGCCTGTGGAAGGTCGTGTGGTGTCGCCCTTGACCGTCAGTCCCGCATCTTTATTCCTGGGCGTTCTCAGGCCGGGTCAGACGGTGGAAAAACGGTTGTTTGTGAAGGGGACCAAGCCGTTCAAGATCACCAGCATCGAATGCCCGGGTGGCTGTTTCCAATTTGGCACCACCGAAAAAACAATGACCGCTCATTTGATCCCGATCACCTTCACCGCCAGTGACACGCCAGGCAAGATCTCTCAGAGTATCGAAATCAAGACCGATCTCGGCGCGACCACCACGTGCGTGGCGTCCGCGACCATCACGGACGAGGCGGCCGATTCTTCCGACAACGAACCGACTAACGACGGCAGCCAGTAACCAGCACTGGTAGCTCGCTTCTCGCGAGCCTGTCCGTACCGACAAGGCTGGCGACGGAACTGGCGGGCTGTCGAGCTAATCGATTCCTGCGAAATAGCGGCGTGGATCGTAGCCCGCAACGTGAGTTCTGTAGTTGCGAGTGTTTCCCCTTCGATCATCTTCAGCCGAAGTTGCACCACACATCTGCTGCTTACGCTTCCGCTGGGCTGGTCCCAGTGGGAGCGACAACTGACAAGCTACGTCCATGACCATGAACATCATCTCTATCTTCACGATTTCCTGCTCTCCGCCGGGCCTGTCCCGGTGGGAGGAACGATTTTTGCTGCTGCTGTAGCGTGAGAGTCGCCGCTTTCGCCGGGACAAGCCCGGCGGAGAGCAGGAGATTGGCGCAGGTGCCATGTAGCGGACCAGTTGTGATCCCACTGGGACGAGCCCAGTGGAAATCGAACCTGTGTCGAACAACGATGCCGATGCTCACGGATCAAGAAGCACGGGGAAACCGCCCATGATCACCATCGACTCACCCGCGTCGTAGCCCACCAGGTTCGTCGCCGGATCGCTCACGATCGCGCCGAGCATCAGGATGCGATCGTTCGGCTTATAGAAACCGCTGGGATCCATGCGACTGATGATAGTGACGGTACGCTTCTTGAGTGAAGCAAGCTCCAATTCCGTGGCAAACACCTGACCAGTAGCACGAATTTGCGCGACGGTCCCGAACAAGAAGATGCCTTGGTTGGGGCGGTCGGTTCGCTGCAACCACTGGTTTGCCTGGTTGCCGATCATCGCGAGCTTCTTGGGCTGATGCGAAAAGGTACGCAACAGGCCATGCAAATCGCTGACCAGATCACGTGCCGCGGGATCGCCCGGAATCACGTAGGTCACGGTTTCACCGAGTTGTGAGAAGGTGTCATAAAACGCCTTGGTTAGTTGATTGCGATGTTGCTCGGTCTGATCCGGATTTGTGTCCCAGGCGATACTGATCTGCAATGCCGCTTCCAACGCCGCACGAAAATCCGCAGTTTGATACTCTGGCGCACCGCGCACGCCATTGACAATCTCCGTCTCTGTCGTCGTGCCGTGCGGATCGGCCGCCGATATCTCGGGAACCGACGCAGGCGGGGTGAGAACATCTCGCTGTGATGTTCTGACATCATCTGCTGCCGTTTGACTCGTTGTCGGCGGCATGTTTGGTGGGGTTTGGCCCAGCCCCGTTTCGTCAGTAAGCCGCCCGTCACTCGGTTTTCCCCGACTATCGGCCAGCAGATTCGAATCTGGCCGTGGCATGGCCGAGCCGTTGCTGATGCGCGGCCGGGCTCGGCGTTGTTCCGCCGTGGGGTCGTTGCCCTCGGTCCCCGGTCCGAATGACTGCTGGTCGGCAAATTCATCTCCGCCAGCACGGAATTTCGCGGGAACAACCCACGGCACGACTCGGCTGACCGAGGGGCCAATCCCCAACAGGTCGCGCTTCCAGTCACCCGGAACCAGCCACCACAAGATGATCTGCGCAGCAGGTACGGCCAACAGCGCTCCCGCCACGATCTTGATCACTTCCCAAGCCGCATTCTTCTGCCGTCGCGCCACGCGGCGCGGCGTCGCGACTGCGGTTGCTCCTTCACCCTCGTCCACGGACCCGGGCGTGAAGTCAAAGGCTGGCACGCAATCGTGGTCCACAGAAAGCTTGCCGGTCACGTCGAGCGATTCCAGAACACGGCTGGACGATTCGCTGGCATAGATGCCCGAATCGGTGAACATGTGCCCCCCCATTGATTGAGTATCAGTGGGCCGCGATTCGTCGCGCAACACGATCAGCAAGGGGGGAAGCTGCGCAAGAAATGCCGCCAACTCGAATTCTTCATGGCAGAGCGGACATCGCACGATGCACTGCGGGGTAGCGTCAACCGGTACCGTGACGCGCTCTCGGCAGGAAGGACACGATGCCACGGTCATAATCGCCTCCGTTTACCCGATACGAACGAGGCCCCATCTCGATCCGACGCCCTTCTAGCGCTCAGATGCCGTCGTTCTGATGTCCTAGTTTACCAGCCGCCGGAGGACCATGCCTAGTGAGACTTGGCGGTGAAGCGAACGTCGAATGAAAGCGAGGGGAATCCTGAAGCGTCAGGATACATGGTTACGCCGCGCCAGGTGCCAAAAACGAAAGAACCACACCAAGTTGGTGGAGAGTCATCATCCAGCGCGAACGGCCCTCGTCGAGAGGCTCAAGCCACAGCAGCGAGAAGGCTCGTCAACGAGCCTCCCTCTGTTGAGATGTTTGCCGCTGCCGCCCCGGCATGAATGCCCGGAGCTAATACTGCTGCGTGCAAACATGTTCCTTTCTCCGCCGCATCGACTAAAGCCCCAGGCTCTCCTCGATCTCGCGCGATTTCTCGTTGAAGAAGAGGGAGTCTTTTTTCTTGCCCGGCGCACGAAGGGCATTTCCCCAGACCGATTCGGCTTTTGCGGGTGCTTCGGTTTCGGAGAGTTGCTGGCGATTCGTGTGCAAATCCGCGCAGCCGGTAGTCAAGAGGCCGACGGTCAATACAATCGCAGAAACCCATTTGGCTTTGACGTATCGCATGCAAGTATCGCCAGACACGTGCCAGGGGGGAGCCTCGAACCGAAATCCGAGCTACCGTCCCGGCAGTGATAACCGACGCTCCTTAGGATCGGAGGGAAAATAACTTCGGCAAATGCTGCAACGGAAAATGCGAAGTTGTTTTCCCGGCTCTTAGCTCGACTGTTTGACTTTGACTCCCACCGCCTTGTGCGGTGGGTGAATCTGACTGACAGGCTACCCGAACCGCCCCCCAAGCTCCCTTTCTCACCCACTTCGCCGCCGGAGGCGGCGAAGTGGGTGAGAGAAGGGGAGAGGGGTCTTGGCTGTAGCTGATCAGTCAGATTCACCGTCCAGGCGGGCTGGACGGGGTCTTGTTTGCGAAATCAAACAGTCGAATTAGGCACTCGACCCTGTTTAGTAATGACCGCGTCCTCGTCAACCGGTGGACTCACGTAAGTGGACCGGTTAGATGCGGCGGAATCGTCCCAGATTGGATCGCACACGTCCAGATCAATTTGTAGGAAAGCGAGATGCACACATGGTGGACTGCCTAGTCATTGCACCACATCCAGACGACGCCGAACTGGGTGCTGCCGGGTTGATCCTGAAACTCAAATCCGAAGGACGCCGGGTCGGTGTGCTGGATCTGACGAGCGGCGAACCAACGCCCCACGGCACGCCGGAGCTGCGTCGGGAGGAAACCGCACGCGCCACGGCAATCCTGCAGCTCGACTGGCGCGACAATCTGGCGTTGGCTAACCGCAGTCTCGAGTCGACGCTCGAAGCGCGGCACCAACTCGCTTCGGTCATACGGCAACTGAAACCGCGTTGGCTGCTGGCTCCGTATTGGGTTGACGCACATCCAGACCATGTGGCAGCCACCGAACTGATTGAAGCGGCTCGCTTCTGGGCCAAGCTTTCCAAGACAGACATGCCGGGCCAGCCACACTATCCTGCGCGCATTTACTACTACTATTGCGTGCACCTGAAAATGGCGCTGCAGCCGGCTTTCATACTCGATATCAGCGAATGCTGGGGCCAGAAACGAGCGGCGATCGCCTGCTACCAAAGCCAGTTCGTCACGGGACGACCTGCGAACCACCCGACTTTGCTGGAGCAGTTTGAGTTGGATGCTGCCTATTGGGGTCAACAGATCGGAGTCCGATTCGGCGAACCTTTTGCCAGTCGCGAACCCCTCGGATTGGGTGGCCTTGGAGGACTGCTGTAGGGTGAGAACCTGGGCCGAACTGTTTCGCGCGCTCGCAGCTGGCTCCTCACTCGTTCGTTCCCCCCTGGCAGCCTGGGCCGACGGCCCCGCAACACGTTGCACGCCGCGTGTTTTTGGCCGAAGGCCATAACCACCATAGCCCCTGAAAAAGGTGTCAAAAGCGATTGGCACATCGGTTTTTCCGGTCAGAGAAGATAAAGAAACGTGGCGGAGTCTGCCGATAATGCGGACACCGACAGCGTGGATGGTAATGTGGTGCCGCGCCTGTGACGCGTCCGCATGCCATGGTGAAGGGGGGTTCACCGCACTCGTCGAAGCCCAGCTTCCCTATGTATGCACGAATTACCATTTTCCTGTTCAGCCTGGCTGGCACCGCTCTCTTTTGCGGTGGATGTGCAGCCATACCCGAGGTGAAACATCAGCCGCGGTTTCACAATCCTTTTCCCCAGCTACACCGGGTGGCGATTCTTCCGTTTTTCAATTTGTCGTCGGATCCCACGGTCAACCAGGACGTGGTCGCCGAGGCCTATTACAACGAGCTGCAGGCGATTCCCGGTTTCGAAGTGATGCCGCCGGGTGTCGTGAAAAAGTGGCTGGTGGCCAACCGGGTAAGTATCGACGGCTCGACCGATTTCCAATTGCTGGCACGCCGGATCGGCGTGGATGTGCTGATCCGTGGCGCGGTGACGGATTATTCGCCCTATTATCCGCCACGCATCGGCTTGGCGGTTGACTGGTACGCCGCGAACTCGACGTTCCACCCGATTCCACCTGGATATGGACTACCATGGGGCCGGCCGGAGGAGGAGTACATACCGGACGCGTTGGTTTTTGAAGCTGAATTCGCCC
This sequence comes from uncultured Planctomycetota bacterium, assembly GCA_963700575.1. Taxonomy (GTDB): domain Bacteria; phylum Planctomycetota; class Planctomycetia; order Pirellulales; family Pirellulaceae; genus JAJRVM01. The sequence goes on from CAVOYC010000033.1 coordinate 125,520, forward strand.
TCGCGCGCGAACAGCTCAAGACGCAGACGCCCGACATGCACGAACAAGATCGGATCAGCAGCAGCGTGTCACCAGCCGGCTCGCTTCAGGAACCGGAGGCGATGCCGACCCCGGAAGAGGCGTTGGGCGAAGTCGAGGAGCTTCCAGGGGCCGATCTGCCGGATCTTCCCCCCGACTGGCCGGACCCGCGAGGTTTCATCCCTCATCCACCCTCCCCGATACGGCCTCCCTATCGTCCGCAATACGAGCCGGTTATTACCCACACGCGCATCTACCATGGCGACGACGACCGGCTGACAAGTCGGTTGGAAGATTATTTCTACTTCCGCGACGACGCTCGGTACGGGGGCTGGCAAGGCTATCTCTTGCGCAGCGACGACTTTATCCGATTCTGCTGTTATCTCCACATTACCGAGACTCTCGCCGCGCGCGGGGGGACCAGTAAAACGCGAGTGGTGTGGCGGTGGCCGATTGGCCGATATGACGTAGGGACCGGGAGGCGATAGTTGTTCCGGTCTTGCCCATTCCGACAGTTTCCCGCTATCGCCCGAAGGAGATCACTCGAGGTGACCAAGGACATAAACGTCTTAGCACTGGTGAAGGGCAAAGAGCGCTATATTTTTCTGTTTGACGATGACAATCGCTCGGAAGCACTGCGCCACCTTAGGCCGTTATGCCTCGAACCAGGAACTGAGCTTCACGTGGTACGACGCGGCGGTGCTAAGCCAAAAGATTCGGCAGACGGTTCCACCTCCAAAAAGACCCACCACGTCACCCCGTTTTGAATTGCCGCACACCACGGATAATCTCCACGGCGACGACAACGGTTAGTGTCTTGTCAGCTCCAGGAAATTGGCGTGTCGCGTTGTTCTCAATGCTGTACGACACCGCGTGGACGCGTTGTCGTAGGCCGTTGTGATCTTCCACCGGGCGCCGCATCCCGATCGGCATCAAAGTCGATGTTTGCGAGCCCGTAGAGCGCTGGTCATGCAATCTGCGACGGCACGATTTCTGCGATACCTTCAGGTCGAACGCAACGCGTCCGATCTCACGATCAAATCGTATCGCGAGGACCTGACGGCCTTGATCGAGTTTCTTGCCGGAGACACGGGCCCCGTTCCCGCACCGGCTGAGATCACACCATTGGATCTGCGGCAATACGTGTCGGCGCTGCATGAAGCCGGGTATGCAAAGACTTCCGTTGCCCGCCACCTCGCCTCGCTGCGCAGTTTCTTTCGCTTTGCCCAGCGGGAAGGACTGGCGGACCAGAACCCTGCCAAACCACTGCGTAATCCACGGCCGGATCGCAAGCTGCCACATTTTCTCAGCACCGAGGAGATCGCCAAGTTGCTCAACGCCCCGCCGCGTGATGAGCCCCTGGGACTCCGCGATCTGGCCATGCTCGAGACCATGTACTCGGCTGGGCTGCGAGTGAGCGAACTTGTGGCCATCAACGACGATGATCTCGATCTGGAAGCGGGGCTCGTGCGTGTGCGTGGCAAAGGACGCCGCGAACGGCTGGCGCCGCTGGGCAGCTATGCCATAGCGGCTATCGAGCGGTGGCAAGGCGTCCGGCCCACCAAGCGACCGGCCACTCCTGTCCAGCTGCCCGCGGAGAAAAAGTCCCGGAAGAAAACGTCCCGAAAAAGTCGTCCCGGCAGGCGGCTCCCGAACGCCCCCTGTTTCTGAATCGCTTTGGCAATCGCCTGACGACCCGTAGCGTGGCACGAATGCTCGAAAAATACCTGCAGCAAACGGCACTGGACACCCGCACTTCGCCCCACACGCTGCGACACAGCTTTGCCACGCATCTGCTGGATCGTGGAGCGGACATCCGAAGCGTGCAGGAACTGTTAGGACACAAAAGTCTGGTCACGACGCAGATCTACACACACGTGAGCACAGCCGGCTTGCGAGAAGCGTATGAAAAGGCACACCCCCGCGCTTGACATCCGAAGTCCGAAATACCCGAATCGGAAATTGATGCAAGTCAAACACGCAGCAATATTGGCCCCGGGCATGCACGCTCGTTGTTCTACACAAGTCTGATTTCCGCTGGGCTCGTCCCAGTGGGATCACAACTGGTTCGCTACATGCCACCTGCACAAATCTTTTACTCTCCGCCGGGCCTGTCCCGGTGGGAGTAACGACCGTCGCCGGTGCTGTAGCGTGAAAGTCGCCGCTTCCCCCGCTCGCAGGCCCGGCGGAGAGCAGAAGAAAGCGATGCTAGAGATGATGCTCATGACACCGAATGTAGCTCGTCAGTTGTCGCTCCCACTGGGACAAGCCCAGCGGAAGCGCGCAGCAGATGTGTAGAACAACGAGGCCATGCACGCTGGAGCAGTCGCGGCAGCCAAAACCAACAACAGCAGGCTCGTTGACGAGCCTTCTCGACGTAGCGGCTTGAGCCAGGGGGCGATGGACATTCATCGCGGGTGATATTCCACCGCACGCGTACCGCCTGATGCGTGACGTTCGGCTGCCGTCCTACACCAGGCCCTTCTTGATGGCCCATACTGCCGCCTGCGTTCGGTCGGCGGCATCGATCTTACGCAAGATATTCTGCACGTGTTCTTTCACGGTCTCGATGCTGATGCCCAACGAGCGGCCGATTTCACGGTTGCTCAAACCCAACGCCACGTGCCGCAGCACCTGCAATTCGCGATTGGTCAACGGGATCTCGTTGCGGTCCAACCGTTCGCGCCGGCGACTCATCGTATCTTTGATACGATGCAGAATACTATCCTCCGAAGGAGACTCGCCAGCGGCCGCGCGTGTGATGGCCGCGATCAACTCGTCGCGTCCCGAATCTTTCAGCACGTAGTCGGCGGCCCCTAAGGCCACACTGCGTGCCACGTAGGTCGGATTGTCGTACGTCAACAACATCACAATGCGCACGTCGGGTTTGGCTTTGCGGATCTTCTCCAAGGCCACCAATCCGTCCCCTTCCGGCATGCGGATATCCATCAAAACCACGTCCGGATTGTGTTTGAGCGTTTGCTCTACCGCTTGCTCACCATTCTCGGCCTCACCAACAATGGTGATGTCCGAATCCTCCAGCAGTCGTGCCAGCCCGGTTCGCACAACTTCGTGATCGTCCGCCACGAGCACTGTAATGCCCATAAAACACTCCTTCTCACACAAATGGAAGTGCGAAATTCTCCCGCCGCGTCAGCTTTCCGCCGCCAAAGCACACGAACTTGTTCAGCAGACGCCCGGCAACTCAAGGCGCTATCGAAACGCGGGCCACGAAGGGCAGAATTTTCCGCAAGACAAGGTTCACTGGTAGTGAGCAAATCTCTGACCGTACCCTGTTAAGTCTAACTGGCTCAAAAACGCTGGCTAGACCCGGGCACCACGTTATCGCAATTTTGAGGCGACCTGCCCCGGGTTTGGGTCCAAATGAGGGGTATGTGCAATTCACGGCTCCCGGTCTTCCCCGTCCGGTTGCGCAACACAATCCGGTGGTGCGGAGAATGCCTGTTGTCAGGCAGCACCGCACAGGATGCTCGCCGACATGTGATGCGTCGTGGCCCGAGTGGATCGTCCCGCAACATCCGTGGGTCCGCCTTGCCATCCGTGCGCCTGTCGTCAGAATCGCGCCTCGCCGCGGGGCGACTTCTGCGCCCCGAGTTGTCGATTGGAGTGCGCAGGAGCATTACGAATCGTCAAAACCACCTCATCGAGCCAAACCGATACAACCGGCCCGGCCAGTTAGATGGGCACTGCGGCGGCCGGCAGAACATGACTTACGCAGAGGCGGCGGCTGAAAGCCGCCGCTGCGCCAGGGAGTCAAATCCCTTGTCTTGCGTATTACGCAGGGTGTCATTTTTGTGTCGCGGAAACCAAACGCCGCTAATTTTAAGCTACGTTTGAGTGAGAAAACGCAACAAGTCCCGGCCATGGCTGGCATCGCAACTTGCTGAAATTTAGGCACTTACAGCTGCATCAGAGACACCCGGCAGAGTTTGCCAGCTCGCCATGCGGTGGACCGCGAAAGGCCTTCTGTCAGCGGTGCCCAGGGTGATCGGTGATCGCGAAACGTGAGAAGCCTGTCACCCGGACCTGTTCGCCACACACACTCACTGACGCGCACCGCAATTTTCCGACACTGCAATTTTCCGACACTGAGGCCCAGCACGATGACCAAAGGCTCTCTTCTGCTCGTCGACGATGATCGCTATCTGCTCGATTCCATGGCCGGTTGGTTACGCCAGCAAGGCTACGAGGTGATGCCGGCGGCCACCTATCGGGGCGCCGTCGAACAGCTCGACGCGCAGCCCCCGGAACTGCTGCTGGCGGATGTGCGATTGCAGGACGGCGACGGATTCGATTTGCTGGCCTATAGCCGCCAGAAGTACCCGCATATTCCGGTGATACTCTTGACCGGTTACGGCACGATCGAGACGGGGGTGGAAGCGATCCGTGCCGGGGCCTTTGATCTGTTGACCAAGCCGTTAATCGATCAGGAGCTGGAGCTGGCGATTGACCGCGCTCTGTCCCAGAGCAAGGTCGTGGAAGAGAACAAGCAGCTGCGTGAGCAGCTTGATTTGCGCTACGGAATGGAGAATGTCATCGGCCATGATCGCCGCATGCAGCGGATTTTCGACATGATCGATAGCGTGGCGGATACCAAGGCCACGATTTTGGTGACAGGCGAAAGTGGGACGGGCAAATCGTTGATCGCTCGAGCCATTCATCGCCGCAGCGGACGCCACGACAAGCCGTTCGTGGAAGTGGCCTGCGGAGCGCTGCCCGAGTCGTTGTTGGAGAGCGAGTTGTTCGGGCATGTCGCGGGGGCGTTCACCGGAGCGTCGGGAGACAAGATGGGAAAATTCAAGCAGGCCGATGGCGGCACGATTTTCCTGGATGAAGTCGCGACGGCGACACCCGGCATGCAGGTCAAGCTGCTGCGCGTCCTGCAGGACCTCGAATTCGAGCAGGTGGGGGGGACCAAAACGTTCCACATCGACACGCGCGTCATTCTGGCCACCAACGAGAACCTGGCGCAGGCCGTGGCCGAGGGGCGGTTTCGGCAAGATCTCTATTACCGCATTAACGTGATCAACATTGAGCTGCCCTCGCTACGCGGTCGCGTTGCCGACATTCCACTACTGGCCGAGCATTTCCTGTGTGAAGTCCGGGCCGACGCGAACAAGCAAGTCAGTGGATTCAGTGACGAGGCGATGTCGGCGTTGCAGCACTACTCGTGGCCCGGCAACGTACGGGAACTGCAGAACGTGGTCGAGCGGGCGGTGCTGCTCGGCAAAGGCCCCATCATCACCGTGGCAGATCTGCCTGACCAGGTGACCGCTGGAGCTGCCATGACCTCCGCTCCCACCACTGGACAGACGCTCAAGGAGGCCTTGGCCGGCCCCGAGCGACAGATCATTTTGGGCGTGCTGCGGGCCAACAACTGGAACCGCAATCTGACCGCCGAGACGCTGGGGATCAACCGTACGACCCTCTACAAAAAGATGAAGCGTCTGGGACTCGAATCGCCCGCTGACATGGCATTCTGACCGGCGGGCGCGGGACGCGACTTCCGAACGCTTCGTAAATGGCCAGCTTCTAGGCAACCAGGACTGGGGTCAGGACGAGGCTCGGTACCGCAGCGCGAGCCGCCGCTTGCCAGGCGTCACTGCGCGACCTAGAATCGCATCCTTATGACTTCCGCGTCGCGGTTCTCGATCACGCGTTGTGAGATGCGTGCCTCGTGCACGTGTTTTCCGCCAGCCTCGTGCAGGTGCGGAGCGCGAGTTGAGTCCCGCTTCCGGTCCGACTGCAACCCGGCCACTTGAGGGTGCCATCGATGAAGATCCACGAATTTCAGGCCAAACAAATCCTCCGTGATGCCGGTGTCGCCGTGCTGGCGAGCCACGTGGCCCGCAGTGCCGAGGAAGCGGCGGAGGCCTACCGAGCACTGAGTAGTGAAATCGTGGTCGTCAAGGCGCAGATCCATGCAGGCGGCCGCGGAAAAGGTACGGTGTTGAGCGATCCGGATCAGCACGGCGTGCAGCTGGTCCGCAGCGCCGAACAGGCAGCGGAGGTGGCCGGTAAATTGCTGGGGCAGAAGCTGGTCACCATTCAAACGGGCCCCGAGGGCCAAACGAGTGCGACAGGTGCTGGTCGAACAGGGGTGCGACATCGCGCGCGAACTGTACTTGGGAATCGTGCTCGATCGTGCCGCGGCACGGCCGGTGCTGATGGTGTCGAGCGAAGGGGGCGTCGAGATCGAGAAGGTGGCGGCAGAAACGCCCGAGCTGATCTTTAAGGAACACTTCGATCCGGACGCTGGATTGCGGAGTTATCAGGTCCGCAAGCTGTGCGCCAAACTGGGGCTCAACGGGCCTTCGGTCCGCTCGGCCGAGAAATTCATGAAGCGCGCTCTGCCGCGTTTTCGTGCAGTGCGATTGCAGCCTGGCCGAGATCAATCCGCTGGTGGTGACCGGCGGCGGAGAGATCGTCGCACTCGATGCGAAAATGACTTTCGACGACAACGCTTTGTTTCGACATCCAGACATTGCCGAGCTGCGCGACCTGGCGGAAGAAGAGCCGGCCGAAGTGCGGGCGGCCAACGCGGGACTGAGCTACGTCAAACTGGACGGGAACATTGGCTGCCTGGTCAATGGTGCGGGACTGGCCATGAGCACGATGGATTTGATCAAGCTGCATGGAGGTGAACCGGCCAATTTCCTGGATGTCGGAGGTGGCGCCGATACCGAGCAGGTCACGGAGGCATTTCGGATCCTGCTGGAAGATCCGCATGTGAAAGCCGTGCTGGTCAATATTTTTGGCGGCATCGCGCGCTGCACGACCATCGCCAGCGCGTTGCTCGAAGCGTCCCGGCAGGTCGGCTTCAACGTGCCGCTGGTCGTGCGACTGGAAGGAACAGAAGTGGAAGAAGGGCGACAAATTCTGGCGGACAGCGGGTTGGATATTATCACGGCCGATAGCCTGACCGACGCCGCCAAGAAGGTCGTTGCCGCGATACAGACAAGCTGAAACACGCCCGTATCAAGCGCCATCCGGGCCGTGGTCGAGTGAATCAGAAGGGACCGTTCTTCGATGAGTATCCTGGTCAACAAAGAAACACGTGTGATCTGTCAGGGCATCACCGGGTCGGCCGGCACGTTCCATACCAAGGGTTGCCTGGAGTACGGAACGAAAATGGTCGGCGGTGTGACGCCCGGCAAGGGGGGACAAACCGTCGCAGGACTGCCCGTGTTTGACACGGTTGAGCAGGCGGTTGCAGAAACGGGTGCGGATGCCACGATGATCTTCGTTCCCGCACCCTTTACCGCCGACGCGATCTATGAAGCGCTCGACGCGGGAATCCGTGTTATCGCGGCCATTACCGAAGGTGTTCCGGCACTCGATATGGTGGGCGTCTATGATGCCGTCCGCCGCAGTCCATCCACGCTGATCGGACCCAATTGCCCCGGCATCATCACTCCCGGTCAATGCAAGATCGGAATCATGCCGGGCTACATTCACCAGCCAGGATCTGTCGGGGTCATCAGCCGCAGCGGGACGCTGACCTACGAGGCGGTCTGGCAGACGACCAATGCCGGTTTGGGGCAGTCGACTTGCGTTGGCCTGGGCGGCGATCCGATCGTCGGCACCTCGTTCGTCGATCTGTTGCGACTGTTCCAGGATGATGATCAGACCGAGTCGATCCTGATGATCGGCGAAATCGGCGGCTCGGCCGAAGAAGAGGCCGCCGCCTTCGTGAGCCAGCACGTCACCAAACCGGTCGCTGCTTTCATTGCCGGCCGTACCGCCCCGCCCGGCAAACGGATGGGACACGCCGGTGCCATCATCTCTGGAGGCAAAGGAACGGCGGACGAAAAAATCGCCGCGTTGCGCGATGCCGGAATCGAAGTGGCCGATAGCCCCGCGGACATGGCCCAGGCCGTGCAGCGGGCTGTCTCGGTGAGAGGATGAAGGGATGTGGGGTGTAGGGTGAGTGGGTGTAGGGTGAGACGGTGTAGGGTGAGAGGTATCTCACCACCAAGCATCTTGCTCCACACTCCACACCCCACACTCCACACCCCATCACCCTGCACCCTCTCAGAAATCCAGACCGGCGCGAAGCATCACCGTGTCGGCCGAATCGTAATCTGGAGTGGGTGAATCGAATTGCACCTGGCGGCTGAAGACATAACCGACTTCAAGCCGGTATGCCGCACCGCCGGGGCGTCTTCGTTCTACCCCCAAGTAAATCCGCCAGTCGACGTAAGTGATCATGTCGAAGAACTCGGGGCCACGGCGAATCGACCACGTGTCGCCGCCGAATTCTCCCGCCAGGTAGATCCAGTCTTCGAACAGTCCCGAGGCCGTGAATCGGTAGCCGATTTTGGGACGCGGAAAAACGATCTCCAGATTCCAATCGTCGCTGGGATTCCAGATCACTCCGCCCGCAGGGAGCCAATTCACGTCATTGCGGTTCAGGTACAGGATCCCGAACATCAACTGCACGCGTTGCGGAACCACGTCGTACCGAGCCAACGCTTTCGCCTTCAAGCGGAAGGCGTCATTCTGCATGCTGTCGAAGTCGCTGTAGATTCCCGGCGCGAGGGAGAGGATACCGAGCCAACGTTCCGACAGTTTGGGGAGCCACATGAAGTCGATGTAAGTGTCATAGAGTTGTGCGGGAAGATCGGGTGTGCTGGGTCCGTCGAGGGATGTGATGTCGAATCCGGGGGTGATCAACAGCGGAAAGTCACGCGATGGCAGAGGCACGGCGACCGTCAGGAAGACTTCGGTCTCCACCAGGCCCAGATTTCCTGCCCCGCCGCGGTTGAACCACCCGCTGGTGAGCGAGAATTTCTGGAAGAAGCCCTCCTTGTGCGACGCGAGCCGACCCGTGTCCATGGTTAGCTCGTCGCCCGGCAACAAAGGTTCCGATTCAGGCGAACTCCCCATCGTCGAGCCGAGCTGCGCGAATTCGGCCGCGACCCAGCCTGGGGGCGGAGGCAACATGGGGTGGGATGGTTCCAAGTGCCAGTCGTCCTGAGGCAATTGCACTCGCAATGGATCGGCGGGCGCGAACGTGGGGTCTGACGACGCGGACAGCGAAGCCTCCGAGACATTCGGGCGAGGCGACAACGACAACTGCGCATACACCGCGCTGGCCGACATTAACAGCAACGCCAGGATGGTCGCGTTGCGGAGCACATCACCCATGGTCCGGTCAACGGCGGCGCTGCGCCACTGGAACGCGATCTAATAGTTCCATCCGATACGGAGCATAAATGAATCGCGTATTGAAGACGTTTCCGACGGCGTGACGACATATACAACCTCACGATCGGTAACCCATCCCGCCTCGAAGAAACCGGTACGTCAACCTTGTTGCAGCAACGCGGACTGTCCCCATTCCAGACCCAAAAACAACCGGATGTCGTTGATGTCAATGCGGTCGCTAAAATCGTCCTCACGTTGAATTGTCCATGCCCCGCCGCCGTATTCACCCCCCACATACCACCAGACGTCACGACTACCCATCGTCGTGAGTTGCTGGGACAACTTGGGGCGCGGGAAAAAAATGTCAAAACGGGTCTGTGAGTTGGGGGTCCAAAGCAGGCCAAAGGCCGGCAGAAGCTTCAACTTATTGCGGTCCAGATAGATCACACCACCACGCAGCGTGGTCGTGGGTGTCGTCTGCAGTCGCAGCAATCCTTGTCCCATGATCCGTCCGCTGTCTTTGTTGAACGTATTGAAGTCCGTGAAGACTCCTAAGCGAACGCCGATTTCACCTCCCACGGGCTTGGCAGGGTCGGTGGACCAGCCAAAATCGAGGAAAGCACTATACGCATTCGGCGGTAGATCGCCATTCGGAGGGCTGGGGCCATCCCACAGGTGCAGCGAGAACGACGGGACCACGTACAGCGGCTGTGTGCTGTAAAGGAAGTTGGGAAAGGCCGCGGCCACGGAGAAATCAAAGTCGTTGATTCCCAGGTCGTCCGCCGCGTTGCCTCCATCGACGTACGTGTAACGCACACGAGGCGTCAGGAACCGAGTGGAGGGCAAGCCCCAACTGCCGGTGTTCAAACCGCTTGGATAGAGCGAGGGGGGAGTCGTGCCTGGCGCGGCGCCCGGCGGATACGCTCCATACGGCTGACCATAAGGCGACATCGTCGGTGAACTGCCGAAAGCGTTGCTCGTCGCGCCAGGGTAAGAGGGCATCGTGCCTGGCGGCGGCGAGGTGGTTGGGGGCATGGTGCTACCGTAGGGAGACGGCGTCTGGCTCAGGGTAGGAGGCATGGATGCCGCACCAGGATTCATGGAATAGGGATCAAATGTCGGTTGCCCCAATGACGAAGCCCCGGGCGCACCGAGCGGAGCGGCACCTGGCACCGTACCGGGCGGAGCGGCAATCCCACTGCCCTGGGGCGCATAGGCTCCCGATTGAAACGCGGTTGTACTCGTTTGGGGAAATTGCACAGTCGGCTGAGCCCAAGCGGGTGCAGCCAGCAGTATCGCGGTCAGCACGATTGCAGGCTTCGATGATTTGGTGAGATTTTCCACGACGAGTTCAAGCCAGTAGAGTCGCTGAGACGATAAGAGCCGGATCTGGCAAAAGGTGGGGTTAAATAGCAGAGACCCGCCCAAGGGTCAAGACAGATGATCGAGCGACCGTGGCGGCGGCTTCCAGCCGCCCTACTGCGGCAGGATGCCGCAGCCACCAGACTGCCCGAACCTAATGTATTTGAACGACGCCAGAAGCTTTGTTACGATCAGGTTCTTTACGTGGCCGTTTTATTACTGCTGTAGTGAGAACAACCATGGACACCGACAACGCACATCAACAGGAATCGAGTTCGGCAAGCGGTGGCACCTTGTCAACCGGGAAGACGTGGTCACCAGTCGCTTCGCTGGTCAGCATCGTGTTGGCAGTTGCCGCCGCAATGGCCTTCTGGCTCCTGATGCGGGCCTACCATCCAGTTTTCCGCCTCCCGCCGGAATTCCTGAACGTGAGCCCTTATGCAAACGCCGAGACGGTGGCCGCCGCAGCGCGGGTGGAAGCCGAAACCAGCCAGCGAAATGCGATCCTGACCCTTGCCACGTTGGGGATTCTCATGGGGATTGCGTTGGGCGCGGCCGGCGGCCTGCTTCAACGATCTCTCAAATTGATCGTGATCGCGGCCATTCTGGGGGCCATACTGGGTGGCTTGGGAGGCGCGTTAGGAGGCTTTGCTTCCCATCTGACCTACGTCTCGATCAAACCGCCGTTCGAGCCGATTTCATTGAAGGGGACAAGCATTGTCCAAGTCATCGCGCTCGGATTGGCCGGTATGGGGATTGGATTAGGAACCGGTATCGCGCTGCGTTCGACCCAGCCCACCATCGAGAGTACGCTCTTCGGACTCTTGGCCGGTGCGGCGGCGGGTCTTGTCTTTCCGATCACCCTTGCAGCCGCTCTTCCCACGATCATTACGGAGGGTGTGATCACCAACAATGCAAACGCTCAATTGCTGTGGGTCATGCTGACCGCGTTGTTTCTCGGACTGATCCTGCCGATGGCAGGAAGCAAACGCCAAAAGCGTGCGGCCCCGGCGGCCGCGTCACCGTCGGAATCCGCGTGATGCGGTGCGGACGACGGATTGGAACGGCAGGCGTATGCAGCCGTGGTTCGCCAACGGCGAACCGCACCGTAGCCTGGGGCAACGCCCCAGGGACACGTTGTGCTCCGCGTATCTTGGCCGAAGGCCATGTTCAAATCGTCCGGCTTGAATATGGCCTTCGGCCAAACAATTGGTTGCCATCTTCCTGGGGCGTTGCCCTAGTTGTTCTACACATCTGCCGCTTACACTTCCGCTGGGCTGGTCCCAGTGGGAGTGACAACTGGCCAGCTACATTCGGCACCGTGAGCATCATTTCTAGCATCACTTTCTTCTGCTCTCCGCCGGGCTTGTCCCGGGGGAAGCGGCGACTCTCACGCTCCAGCACCGGCGACAGTCGTTACTCCCCCCGGGACAAGCCCGGCGGAGAGTACAGGAATTGTGTGGGGGACAGGTAGCCAACCAGTTGTGATCCCACTGGGACCAGCCCAGTGGAAATCTGACTTGTGTGTAACAACGAGGGCGTTGCCCCAGGCTACGGTGGTAAATGGCCTTCGGCCCATTGGTCGTCCCAAAACTCTGGCCGGCGATGGCCCAGGCTGCGGTGATATGTGGCTGTTGGCCCGTTAATCGAAATAAAAAACGGCGATGGGAGTTAACTCCCACCGCCGCGTTCTAAATTCAGGTTTTATCAAGATCCAAGTACAGGATCTTACGGAAGCTCGCGTGCCGCCTCGCCACCGTTGATGCTTCCCAAAGCGCCCCAAACACCATAAGGGCTGTTTCGGTAGGGCGAAGAGCCAGCGCGTGGGTTCGGCTCAGGTAACGCCAAGTTACCGGTGTCGATGTTCTCCGTCACAAACCGAACGGAACCATCGGCCAGCACAGATTAACACCCGTTGGATGATTACTCTGCGGCGCCAGAACTGCCATGCCCCATTCACCCTTCGCCGACGAGCACATCGGAGAGTTTGGAGGAAGCACGGTATTGAATCCGGTGTGCATGGGATAGCCAGCAGCCCAACCATACCCACGATGCCGATGGCTATCCGTCGGTGTACAGCCATACAGCTCGCCGTTCGCACCCTTAAAGGCCATGCAAATAATCGGGCTGTTGTTCAATCCCGCCACGTTCATGCAGTAAGAGCCCTTGATCGAAGTCTGGTTTCCGTTGTAGAGCACCAGCTCACTCACGGCCGCCGTGTTACTCGTTCCATCCGTGACTGCAGCCAGAGACACACCGTTGGCGTGATAGGCTTTCGGATCATACGGGTCTCTGTTTGGCCAATAGAACGAGCCCTGGAACAAACCGCGCGGTGAGTCGTAACCGGTATCCGCGGCGTTTGACGACACCCAGTTGTTGATCTTGTCGCCGCGACTGAAACAGTAGTTCGTAAATTGAAGTTGACCGTCACTTCTGGCCCAACCGGTATTGTCGGACGGGCAAAGAACGGTGGGAATTTTCACCTGCCACGGCGGATAACTCCCCCAGAAGGAAAACGCACCACCCGCCGCGAACACCTCGCTGCCGTTGGTGACCGGCGCATTGATAATGTCAAACAACGGGCTCTGCTCGATGAAGGGCAGCATGTGATAGATAGGACTCAACGCACCGTTGGGGCTGTTGAGGGGCTGTCCCCAACCACCCGGCTGGTACGCTCCCATCTGCCCTGGGGGGAAAAACTTGTGTACGTCGTGGTACGTGTGACACGCTAAAGCAAGTTGCTTCATATTGTTCACACACGACATGCGGCGAGCCGCTTCCCGCGCAGCTTGCACAGCCGGCAGTAACAGCGCGACCAAAATACCAATGATTGCAATCACCACCAGCAATTCCACAAGCGTGAACGCTGGCGCCTTCCGTCGAACCAACTTTACCATAGCGGCGCCTCCTCGGATCATGTGTGGTAACTGGCACGAATTGCCATTTGCCGACCCATGATCACCTTAAAACCAGGTATGAAAATGAAGACCTATCGGTTGGGGAAACGATCCCCGCACATCGTTGCACTTATGCAACTTTATACACAAACATACCCTGAGACTCAAACAAAATTTCTCAATTTTGACAATCTGTGCAAACCTCAAGCCGAACAAACCCCTCAGAGGAATGGTTCATGTCTCCATCCCAGCCGAGCAATTGCCCGCGGGAAGCGGAAGAAAAACTCCCACGGACCCCGCGCCACCGTCCACAGCGATTAGGATCGGCGAAGCAATAACTGGCAGATTTCTTCTTGCCCCTCACCCTTAAGCTCTCCCCGGCCATTGGCTTCGCGGCAGGGGAAAAGAGACAATACGACAGTTATTGCTTCGTCGATCCTTAGTCGAAGATCCTGACCCTCCATTCTATATGCAACGAACTGCTCAAGTCAACGGGTGACGGCGCCATTTTGCCAAAATTGGGGCTCTCAGTGCCTCACGTCCGCGTCTGGCATGATCCGCCCCACACCCTGTCGCACGAGAATCACGCGGTCGACCGGTACATTCTCGGCCACATCCACGCCGCCCCCGAGCCAGTGCACTTCGACCCGATCGACGCGGTCGCTTTCCCCCGATCCCTCATTTCTTGCCAGCCCGAAGTGCAGTTGCATGCCGAAATGGCTTTGATAGCCACGGCCACTGTGGACTTCCGCGATCCACTGTTGACTGCCCGATACAACCTTGACGCGAGCTCCCACGCCGTCGCGGTTGGATGTCGTACCGAGCAACCGCACGTCGAGCCAGTGGTGAGGCAGCGAAGACTCGTTGCGAAGGACCGTCGGTTCCCGCCGGGAGTTCAGCACAACCACGTCGATCCGGCCATCGCCATCCAAATCGTCCAGGGCCAATCCGCGGCTGCAACGTGCCACCTGCATCCCCTCGCCGCTTTCCTTCGAGACGTCAACAAATTTTCCTTGGCCCGTATTTCGCAGCAACAGGTTTGGCAGTTCGTACCTGGTGACGTCATTCCGCTTGGCGACGGTTTCGTCTAAGTCGCCTAAGGCGATGAAGATGTCGCGGAAGCCGTCATTGTCGAAGTCCGCGAAACCATCTCCGAACGCCACGTGCGGCAAAGTCACCGTTCCGACTCCGGATGGACTGGCGACTTCGCTGAACATCCCACCCCCGAGATTTTGATAAAGCAGGGTCATCTCGCCTCCATACGACGTGACCAGCAAGTCGAGCCAGCCGTCATTGTCATAATCGGCGAAATCCGCCCCCATACTACCCTGAGGGTGCCCAAAACCATCGTAGGCGGCACCGCTCAACACACCGACCTCCGTGAACTCGCCCGTCGAATCATTCTCCCAGAGAAAATTCCCCATCACGTCGTTGCAGACGAAAATATCGGTATCCCCATCGTTGTCGTAATCGCCGCAAATCATCCCCATTCCCGTGCCCGGCACTTGCGATATCCCTGTCGCCTGACTCACGTCGGCGAAGCGCCCGTCGCCCAGGTTCTCGTACAACACGTCCGGATCACCGGTGTACTGCAGCGGACTTGGGTACACCGGTTGGCCCAGCAGGAATTTCGGCACGTGCGTCTCAAACGAAAAACGGACATAGTTGGCGACATACAGATCCAGATCACCGTCCCCCTCTTTGTCGAAGAAACAGCAACCGGCACCCACTTTGTTTCCGTTGGCCACGCCCGCGGCCGCGGTTGCGTCACGGAACGTCCCGTCCCCGTTGTTGACGTACAGCACGTTTGGGCCGAAGTTATTGACGTACACATCCAAATCGCCATCGTTATCGATGTCGCCCACCGCGACCCCCATGCCGTGTCCAACGTCACCGACTCCGGCTTGGTGCGTCACGTCGGTGAAGCGGAAATCACCGTCGTTACGGTAGAGTCGGTTGCTCGGTGGCACGGTGGTTGCCGGTGCGGCGGAAGGTGGCTGCGCGCTACCGCTCAGAAAGTACAGATCCTGGTCGCCATCGCCATCGTAGTCGAAAATGGCCAGCCCCGCGCTCATCGGTTCAACGATGTAACGCTGCCCTGTCGATCCGTCGCAGTGCACGAAGTCGATGCCCGTCTGCTGGGTGAGATCGATCAGTCGGATCGGCGATTCGGCGCCGGCGGTGGCCGCCACGGCCAACAGCAGGAGAGTCGCCAGAACGGGCATGGGAAAAGGGTTCCAAGAGTGGTCACGCGGCGTCGCCTGTTTGCGCTCGGGGGCCACGGGCTCGGCCAGTGACGCTACTGCCTGGCACCGGCAGCCAATGGCTGAGCCAGTGGTACCCGGAAACTCATGCTCTTTGGGATTCCGCGAAGCATTCGCTTGCCGCAGAGGCCTCCACAAATGCGTATATTTCCGATACGTATATTTCCGATATTTCCGATTTGCACTTCGCGTGACGGTGGCCATCAAGGGATCCAATTTCTTCATCAGTATTTTCGCCAGTACTCGCTCGACGGTTTGACTTTGACTCCCACCGCCTTGTGCGGTGGGTGAATCTGACTGACGGGCTACCCGAACCGCCCCACAAGGCCCCCTTTTTCGCCCACTTCGCCGCCTCCGGCGGCGAAGTGGGCGAAAAAGGCAAGGGGGAGAAGGGCTCATGGCTGTAGCTAATCAGTCAGATTCACCGTCCAGGCGGGCTGGACGGGGTCTTGTTTGCGAAATCAAACAGTCGAACTAACGCTCATTTCCGCTTCGCGGCACGGAGGACTCAGGCACGGCGTCTCCGCGCGGGCGGCACGCCGGCAGCGGAGAATTTCTCCTGCATCTGCAAGTAAGCCGGATTGTCCGGATCGCGTTGCAGCGCTTCTTCAAGGGCTCGCCACGCCGCGGGCAGGTCACCCTGTCTCTCCAGAATGGCAGCGGTCAAAATATGGACTTCGGCGGCATCACTTCGCTGGACGGCTTGTTCGGCCAACTCAGCCGCTTCCTCCAGTTTCCGATTCGTCTGCAGATAGAGTTGCGCGAGCGACGCGTATCCCTCAGCTGCATCGGGATCTACCGAGCAGGCCTCTCGAAAGGCGTGTTCGGCAGCGTCCACATTGCCACCTTCGGAGTGCAGGCGACCGATTTCCAGCCAATACATCAGCGGTGCAGGAGTCACCTCCGCCAATTCTCGCAACACACTGATGGCCTCCTGAATCCTCCCGGACTGCCGGTACATGAACGCCAGCCCTTGGCGACAATCGACATCTCGCGGTGCAATTCGAGCGGCCCGCCGCCACAATTCTTCCGCCACGTCGGCCTGCCCGCGGGTCAAATAGAGCTTGCCCATGTTGGCATATGTCACGGCAACATCTTCACCGACTGCCACCAGGTCGTCGAATTCTTGACGCTCGGCTCGGGTGCCCTGCAGATCTTGTTGGTCCAACTCGCGAAATCGAGCCATCGCTTCGCGGGCTTCGTCTTTTCGGCCGAGTCGCGCAAGTGCCGTTGCCCACCCGTAATACGCATCGGCATAATCGGGCTGCAAACGCGTCGTGGTCTGATAGTGCTGGCAGGCTGTCGCGTAGTCCTGCTGCCGAGCGTACGCTTGTCCCAGCAGGAAATGGCTCTCCGGAGACCGTACGCCACTTTGCCCGTCCGACAACTTGTTAGGCCCCTCGAGCAACTCGACAGCTTCGTCAATTCGACCCAAATCGATCAAGACCCGAGCGAGTTCCGTTTGGGCTTCCGGAAAGCCGGCACTTATCTCCAGAACTTTCTGATAATACTCCGCGCTTTCGATGTATCTCCCCTGCGCGGCCGAGACCCGGCCGAGCCCCAGGTAGGCATGGGCGTAGCGGGGATCCAGCTCGAGACAGTGTTGCCAATTCTTCACCGCTTCTGCCGAATTGCCGCGCCATTTCAGGAACCTCGCCCTGAGTTCAAAACTGTCGGCCACATCCGGAAACTCCTCGATCATCCGGGCCAACACCCGATCGGCTTCCTGAATCAATTCGGCGGCTGCCGCAGGGGGCGTCGCGGGGTCCGAAAAAAGGGGGACGCGGCTTGGTCTTGGCGACCAAGGGGGCCCTTGCTGCGTTCGGCGCCACGGTGACTGACGGCGCGGCGGTGACTGACGGCGTCCCACCGACCGAGGGCAAGACTGCGGCACCCGTTCCAATGCGCTGCCCAAGTTCTTCACTCTCTGGCGGCAAAGGTCTGTCTGGCCGCAATCGCCATGAAAAAAGTGAGAAAGCCCCCGCCGACAATTGTCACCAGCGCCACCGCCCCCAGCAACCACCAGCGCCTTTGCCGACGGCAGTCGCCACCCCCCTGTTCGGACTGGGCCTTACCTGGAAAAACCATACCTTCGCGACTCCGGCGATACGAGTGAGGTAGCACCTCGACGGACCTGAACCTGACAACCAATACCAATCATACTATCTATCTATCCCTAAAGCCCAGTGGCGGCAGCCGCAGTACCCCGGCGTCGCGGCGAATTGACGTACCGGAGAGAATGTACCAAAATACGCACCGTTGTTGAAAACGTACGTTCGCCAAGCACAGTTTTCCAGGCAACGCGGAGCTGGCACAGGGCCCGGTGGGAGCTATCCTTTTGCAATCAGCAAACGCTAGGCCTACAATGTTGCTATGCGTTACGTAATCTATCACCAACCGGATCGCGTCGGGACGCGACCGAGATGACTGGATCCTGTCATACTCAATTCCACAATTCGGAGATGAAACACATGGTGACATTCAGAGTTAAGTTGCTTTTCATGGCGGTATGTCTTTTGTCGCTCAGTACTTGTTTGGTGGGCTGTGGAGATAAACTTTCCGGTCCGGCCACGGAACCGGTCTCGGGCGTGGTTACGCTTGACGGCACGCCAGTTCCTCAGGCGAATGTGGTCTTCTTGCCGGACGCCAAGAACGGCAAACCGGCCTCGGGAGTCACGGACGAAAACGGCAGGTACGAGCTCACCACGTTCAATCCCAAAGACGGCGCGATGGCCGGCAGCTATAAGGTCATGATCACCAAGGCCAAGGCGGAAAATACCTCGGATGTCGACCTCTCCGGGCTCAGTGAAGAGGAAGCGCTCGAGAAAGCTGCAGAAGAGTATTATTCCAGCGACGCCTACAAGAAGCAGGGCAGTCGGCAAGCGGACCAAGTAGTGAATCTGATTCCTGCTAATTACGGCAACGTCGTCCAGTCGGGCCTGACGGCGAGCGTCGCCAAAGGAAAGAACACATTCGACTTTGCCTTGACCGGCAAGTGATGGCCCCCAAGTCTTTGGACGCGGGCCTTCAGGCTGGATGATTCGTCTAGGGTGGGGTGAAACCAAGCCAGCCTGGTTGGACAGCGCCACTTTCACATTTAAGATCGATCTTAGGGCCTTATCAGCGCGGGCTCTATCGCCGCCGGGCTTGTCCCGGTGGTAGAGCGTTTGACAACTACCGTCGATCTTGGCCACCCATGAGTTTCCTTCCCGCCGGCCCTCGCCGCCTCCGGCGGGAAGGTTCGTTTTTCAGCTGCCAGGGTAGTCAGCAAACGTAGCACCACCGGCACAAGCCCGGTGGCGAGGGTCTGTCACGGAGACACGAGTTACGCACATCCAGCGCTACCCAAAAATGGCGTTGTACAACTAGTGCCTTGTCGCGCCTAGGAATCAGGGTTGGGCCGAGACGCATGTCCGCGCCGCGCAAAAGGACGCTGTGGTTGATGGTGACCCTCGTGGCGTTAGTCGCGTTGTGGGCCGTGGTTCGCCATTGGCGTTCTTCACGGCCTGAGCAATCGGCAGTTTCGACGCTGGACCCTCTGAAGCTTCGCGAACCGACGCTGACAGCTGACGCGTCGGTCGAGACACTGCGGTCAGTGGCCAGCCAGGTTGCGGACGAAGTGGCGGCCGAGTTCCCCACGGATGTCGGCGCACTGGATGTCCAGGCACAGGTGCAATACAGTTTGGGACAACATGCAGCGGCGCGCGCCGGCTGGGAAAAATGCGTGGCGTTGGATCCGCAAAACGCCGCACAGTATCGCGCGACCCTCGGATTTGCCGCGATCACCCGTGGCGATTACCAAGAAGCCGCGAAGCGCGCTGCGCGAGGCACGCGATGCCGGCTCACAAGATCCGCGCGTGCTGGTGCAACTGGCCGACAGCCTCATGGAACTGGGCCAGGTGGACGAGGCCGTCGCACTGCTGGAGGACGGGATCAGGCGTCAAGCCCTGCCGGCGGCTGCCATGACCACGCTGGGGCAAGGACACCTTCAGCTGGGCCGCTGCGAGCAGGCGATGACCGCATTTAAGGTGGCGCTGGACCTCGACCCCAAGGACAAGGCGGCCTGTTACGGGGCCGTGATGGCGTCCATGCGACTGGGGCAACAAGAGCAGGCAGCCAATTACATGCAACAATTTCGCGAGCTCGAGAGCGCCGAGCTAGAGGGTCGGGTCGAGGGGCTGCGGACGTTCGACGATCAGGCTTCGGCTCGTGATATCGCTCACCGGACGTTGCTGGGGGCAGCACGCTGCTACCGCCGCCATCGCGGCTTCGAGCAGGCGGTCTCCCTGTTGCGCGAGGCTGCCGCCTTGTCGCCCGCAGATGCCGAATCACGGCTCGAACTGATGACTTTGTATGAACAGTCTAACGACTACCACCAGGCTCTGGCCGTGTGCGAACAGCTTCGCACGCTGGACCCGGAGAACACCGACTATGTGATGAATTTCGGAGTCCTGTGTGCTCGCCTTGGCCAGTTTGACGCGGCGCTCGAAGCACTGCGCCAAGCGATCGAACGGGACCCCGACAACCGGCAATATCGCGAAGCTTACCAGCTCCTTCAGGAGCAAAATTAATATGGTCTCTGCTGTCCCCAGACGCCTGCTTGAAAAATGGTGCGCCACTGCCACGGCAGCCTTGCTGCTGTGCACGACGCAGCTTGTTCGGGCTGACTTTCCCCTCCGATTGGACGATGTCACGAGAGAAACAGGAATTGACTTCGTCCACACCGATGGCGGCAGCGGGCGGAGGTACATCGTCGAATCGGTGAGCGCCGGTTTGGCGTTGTTCGACTACGACGGGGACGGCTTGATCGACGTGTACTTCCTCAATGGAGCTCCCCTGCCGCAAACAGACTCGGCCCAGACACCACTCCAGACGCCCCCACGTAATGCGCTGTACCGGAACGTTGGAAACTTCCGCTTCATCGACGTGACCGAGCAAGCTGGCGTGGGAGACATCGGCTACGGCTTGGGGGTTGCGGTCGGCGACTTTGATAACGATGGAGACGGGGATCTTTATCTGAACAACTTTGGCCCCAACGTTTTTTACCGTAACAATGGGGACGGCACGTTCTCCGATATCAGCCGGCAAACGGGGACGATCGTGGGCGACCATGTCGGAGCAGGAGCGGCATTCCTGGACGCGGATAACGATGGCGACCTGGACCTGTATGTCGCCAAGTATCTTCGGTTTTCGTACGACGCGGTCGGCCCCACACAGTGGCGCGGCGTGCCCGTTTACCCGTGCCGGAACAGTTCCCCGCCGATCCGGACGTGTTCTTTCGCAACAACGGGGACGGCACCTTTACCGACGTCAGCCAGGAAGCCGGAATCCTCAGCGACGCGGGGCGTGGCATGGGCATGGCCTGCGCCGATTACGACAACGACGGCGATGTCGATATCTTCGTGAACAACGACTCTACCAGGGACTTCTTGTTCCAAAACGACGGCCACGGCAGATTTCAAGAAGTCGGCATCCTGTCCGGCACCAGTTTCACCAGCGATGGCAGCTCGATGGGCAGCATGGGTGTGACGGCAGCGGATTATGACAATGACGGCTGGCTCGATCTCTACGTGACCAGTTACCAACGCCAGTTGGCGACGCTGTATCGGAACCTCGGTGGTGGACTCTTCCAAGATGTAACGCGAACCAGCGGCGCGGGGAGCGGCACCTATCCTCACGTCACCTGGGGTGCCGACTTCGTGGACTTCGACAATGACGGAGACAGGGACCTGTTTGTCGCCCTCGGGCATCTGATGGATCTGGTCGAAAAGTTCGACGACACCACAGCTTACGAAGTCGCCAACCTGCTGCTGATGAATGACGGACGAGGGCGTTTCACCGATGTGAGCGGCGAAGCCGGCGACGGCATGCGGGTCGTGCGGTCAAGCCGTGGCACCGGTTTTGATGATCTGGATGGCGATGGAGACGTGGATGTCGTGATCCTGAACTCACGGAGAGACGCCACCATCCTGCGGAATGAATCGGCCGCGAATCACTGGCTGCAAGTCCAGCTGCACGGCGTCCGCGCCAACCGCGATGCGATCGGCGCTCGGGTTCGTGTGATGGTCGGTAATCGGTTCCAGATCGCCGAAGTTCAAGCGGGACGCGGCTATCAAAGCTCCTATGGATCGCGGCTCTATTTTGGATTGGCCGACGCCGACCAAGTCGACCGCGTCGAGATCCAATGGCCCGGCGGAGGCCGCGACGTGCTCACAGACGTCGCCGCGGATCGGGTCATCACCGTCGTCCAAGGCGGGCTCACGCTGTCACGATAGATGGTGGATTCTGGAGGGAAAAGCTGACTCAGAAATGGAACACACAACGCGCCGCTGGGGAACGTCGAACTTCCAACGTCGAACTTCCAATGGAAGAGGCCGGAGGGGGCGGGCTGGGCTGTTAAGAAGTCGGCCTTGTGGACAACTGGCGCTGATCCGGTTTTTGTTCCGGGCCGCGCGGTGTCTGTTGCTCTTGCCTCGCCGAAAACGACGTCAGAACATTCTGGCCTGGTAGGAGAAACTCCCATTATCGGCCACGCTCAGCAGAGGCAACCCAAAGACTCCCGATACGTTGGGCGAAACGGCCTTGCCGCCGCGGTAGAACGAGATTCCAAACGACACGTTCCAGGCCTCCTGGGCGAAGACATCGTCGATCGGCAGTGTCGGATGAAGGTCGCCGCCAGTGGTACCGGGAATGATGTAGTGCACGTTTCCAAACAAGGCCACTCGGTGGTTGAGAGGCACACGTCCATTGAGCCCGACCACCACGCTGCCTGGGTCGTCGGCCCAGCCGACATAGGCGCTGGTGTCGCCACCCAGTTTCCACGTATGGTGCCAGAACAGGTTGGCCTGGTCGGTGACATTGACTTTTACTCGCTGCGCCGGAGCGTAATCGTTTAGCAGCCGCGTCGCGGTCCAGACACCAATTTCATCACCCTCGCCGAGGGCATAGCCGACGTAAGCGCGGAGTTGTGCCAGGCGGAGCTGATCGGCCCGTTCACCCGCTTCATCAGCTACCAGCAGGTCGTACACTGCTCCCCACGCCAGTTTGTCTCCACACGTGACGCTGCTTCGTTTATACATCCCGGCCGTTGCGAATATCTGTTGTTCGATCGGATCATCTCGTGAGAGCAGCTCTTCACGACCATGGAAATCGTAAGCCCCGTAGCTCATCCCAATTTGCCCGCGCACCGCACGTCCGCCCGGCAAGCGAACGCCCATATTGAAGCCGCTTCGAAATCCGAAGTTGTTATTGTCATCGTCATCGAAGATGTTTTTCCAACCGTCTCCGGCAATGAAGACCAGTGTATTGTCAAGCCACCCCTCGTGGACGGGCCGCAGGCGGCACTCACAGGCCAACCCGCCGCCACCGCCGCAAGGACCACACGCGTCGTGGCTGGCGCCCGTATTGTGTGACGCGGCCCCAACGCCGCTGGCAGGCGCCATTTTGCCGGACGACGGCGTCAAGTTGCGATCCGGCTCCAGCACGGCCGGTGACGACTCGGGCGCAATCGGGGGCAGCGCTCGCAGGACTTTCGGATCGGCGTCGGCCGGCGCGACGGGGATCGTGGCATCACTGAGTTGCTGAAGCCCCCCGCTGGGCACCCTGGGGAGCGCGGCCGTGAGCGAAACTCCCGTCATGGGGAAACCGCCGGTTGCTGCTGGTGACGGTGCGGCTGAGCGGGATGCGTCCGATAGGCTTCTGGAGGCAGAGCCCGCCCCTAAGCCGACTTCCCGTTCTCCCCCCCACAGACTTTGACTTGCTCCCAAACTCATCGCGGCAACCAGTGCTGCCCCAACGAGGATGGCGATGTGCCGAGAGTAGCGATGTGTCATCCTTGACCCCCTGTTTTCTGGATCGCGGAAGAGATGCGAGAACACGCACCTGGCTCCGGTCCCTATCGATGAAGTGCCCTGGTCAGTAAAGATCGGCAGGGACTGAGGCCGGAATTTCGTAATAACCCACACAGGCAGTAGGGCTTTCCTAACCGGCAAAGCTTGACATTCTCGGCTCCAAACGGCCTCGCCGAAGGCGAACTTCATCATAGCCCGGAGCAATGCCCTCGTTGTTCTAGACAAGTCTGATTTCCACTGGGCTCGTCCCAGTGGGATCACAACTGGTTCGCTACATGCCGCCTGCACAAATCTTCTACTCTCCGCCGGGCCTGCGAGCGGGGGAAGCGGCGACTTTCACGCTACAGCACCGGCGACAGTCGTTACTTCCCCCGCTCGCAGGCCCGGCGGAGAGCCGAAATGAGTGATGTTGGAGATGATGCTCATGGTACGAGTGTAGCGGGTCAGTTGTCGCTCCCACTGGGACAAGCCCAGCGGAAGCGTGCGCAGCAGATGTGTGCCACAACGAGGGCGATGCCCCAGGCTCAGGTGAAAAAAAGGCCTTCGGCCAATTAATCGATTCATCTGTCACGAGAATCGACACCAACAACAGACGAAACAGCGCGGCCTGCTTTCGGCGTCGGTCTGACGGAAGTACCACGGCAGGCGACGTCAGGGGTACTGGATGATGCTGAAGGTCTCGTAATCGGCGAATCGCCGAGCACCGTTGAGGGCCAGCAGTTCGATCGCGAAAGCGCATCCCACGATTCGCGCACCGCACTGGGCCAGGAGTTGACAGCAGGCGTCTACCGTGCCCCCGGTGGCCAGCAAGTCATCGACGACCAGGACATTCTGACCACGTGCAACTCCGTCAACATGCATTTCCAGCGTATCGGTGCCATATTCCAGCTCATAATGAAAAGCATGGGTATCGAACGGGAGTTTGCCCGGTTTGCGGATTGGCACAAACGCGGCCTGTAGTTGCAAGGCCAACGGTGCGGCGAAGATAAACCCGCGCGCCTCAGCTGCCACGACCACGTCCACTTGGCAGTCCCGATAGTGCGCGGCCATCCGGCTGACACATTCCCCGAACGCATCGGGGGACATGAGCAACGGAGTGATGTCGCGAAAGAGGATACCCGGCTTGGGAAAATCGGGAATATCGCGGATGAACTGACTCAAATCGAGTTCGTTCGCATGGCTCATAACAACACTCTCGCGATTGTCGGCTGGGGGACAGCATCACGCGGCAGCTGGGTGCACCCTGAGCCCCGCGAGAAAACACCGCAATCACCGATGGCAAGGGGGGACCCGCCGCTGCCCTCAGCATATCTCGGTCAGCATGAATGGAAAGGGGGACTGGCGGGAATCGACTGTCTTGGAATGAGGATCCGTGGGGGCAAGCAGTTCACGCCACAACGAAAGCCCACATTCGATTCACCGCAAGGCCAGTTTCTCGAGCGTGCTTTGCCGTTCGCGAGGATCTTTCAGACTATCGGCCAGTTTGCCCAGGGCTTCGGTTTCGATTTGTCGAACGCGTTCGCGGGTCAGTCCCAGACGCTGTCCGATTTCTTTCAGCGTGTGCGGTTCGGTATCATTGAGTCCGAACCGCATGCGCAGCACGGTGGCTTCGCGGGGATCCATCGTCTCGATCATTTCCAGCACGTGTTTCAGCACATCGTGCTCAACCAGTTCATCTTCCGGACTCTTCATCCGTTCGTCCATGATCATCTCGCCCAACGACCATCCCGCTTCGGCTTGATCGGTTTGCGGTGTCGAGTTGTAGATGCGAATGGCCTTCTTGATGATCGGCAGCTTCTTGCGGGGCAGGCCGAGCACTCGAGCGATTTCTTCCGGCGTCGGCGTGCGACCCAGTTCCTCGGTCAGACGCGCGTTGGCACGCCGCCACTTGGAGAGCAGTTCGACCATGTACGCGGGGATGCGAATCGTCTTGGCGGAGTTGATCAGCGCCCGCTTGATCGACTGCTTGATCCAGTAGCTGGCGTAGGTGCTGAATCGCGTGCCGACGGAGGGATCGAAGCCTTCCACGGCCCGCAGCAGGCCCAAGTTCCCTTCCTCAATCAGATCCTGCAGGCTCAATCCCTTGCCGGTGTAGCCGCGAGCGATATTGACCACCAGGCGCAGATTGGCGCGGACCATGCGGTCACGGGCGCGCACATCTCCGTCGGCGATCTGCTCGGCCAGATCTTGTTCGTCTTGGGCGGAGAGCAGCGAGGTTTCGTTGATCTCGCGCAAGTAGGTTTCCAGAGGCGTCTGCAAATTACTTGCTGTACGTCGCCCACGCCGCGACGGCTTGATCGGCTCGTGGTCGTCTTCGTTGAAGTCGTCTGGCTGGTTCACGGGCATAGTTGTCGCTTTACGAGTTCGGCTGTCTGTTTCGAGTTCGGCTGTGTAGAGATTCCAACAGCAATGACTATCGACGTATGCCGTCCAGCCACTGCAGGTTACCGCTCTGTCAACAGAGTGCACTAGCTGTGCCTGCGGTTCGGAAGGTAGCGAAAAAAACGACCCCATCGATTGTGACCGACGGGGTCGCTGGTGGTTGGCGTGGTGAAGTGAAATCGCTCGCCACAAGGGCGTTCAGCTGGCATCCTCCACGGCCTTGTTATCGTCGGTAGCGGTCTCGGCGTCCGTGCCCCCCTCCGTCTCACCACCCTCCGCGGCGTTTTCCGCACCGCCGTCATTATCCGACTCGTCCGTACTCTCCACCTCCGGCTCGATCGGTTTGATCAAGGGACCGGCGTCACCCAATCCCCCTTTCAGTTCCTGCCGCGGTTTCTGCTGGCCAGCGGCCTGCTGGGCCGGCCCCGCGGCGGTCTCCTCCTCCTCGGCCCACTCCACGCGTTTGCGCGACAGGCCGATCTTGCGATCTTCCGTGTCCACACGCAGGATCTTGACCTCGATCTCTTCGCCCACCTTGACGATCTCTTCCGGGTTTTCGACCTTGTGGTCGGCCAGTTCGGAAATGTGCAGCAGACCCTCCAGGCCGTCTTCGAGTCCCACAAAGACACCAAAATTGGTGATCTTGGTGACCGTACCCTTGACCACCTGGCTGGGCTGGTACTTGTTCGGAATGTCGTGAGCCCAGGGATCCTGGTCAAGTTGCTTCAAGCCCAAGGCGATGCGACGGCGATCCTGATCGACCGATAGCACCTTGCATTTGACTTCCTGGCTCTTTTCCAGCATTTCGCTGGGATGACTGATTTTCCGCGTCCACGACATGTCAGAAACGTGCAGCAGACCGTCAATCCCCTCCTCCAGCTCGATGAAAGCGCCGTAGTTGGTCAGGTTGCGTACTTTTCCCTGGACCACACTGTCAATCGGATACCGATCAGAAACCGTCTCCCACGGGTTCTCCTGGGTCTGCTTCATGCCCAGCGACAGTTGTTGACCGTCGCGATCCACCGCCAGAATCACGACGTCGATCTCGTCGCCAATCTGCACCAGCTCGCTGGGGTGATTGATCCGTTTGGTCCACGACATTTCGCTGATATGCACTAGACCTTCGATGCCGGGCTCCAGTTTGACGAACGCACCGTAGCTCATCACGTTCACCACACTTCCACGCACCTTCGTGTGGACCGGGTACTTCTCGGCAACGTTGTCCCACGGATTCGACTGCTTCTGCTTCAAGCCGAGGGCGATTTTCTGCTTCTCGCGATCGATGTGCAGGATCATGACCTCGATTTCCTGATCAATGGATACCATCTCCGAAGGGTGGCCGATCCGTTCCCAACTCATGTCGGTGATGTGCAGCAGTCCGTCAATACCGCCCAGATCGACGAAAGCTCCAAAGTCGGCAATGTTCTTCACCACGCCCTTGCGCAACTGGCCGACTTCCAGTTCTCCGAGCAAGTGTTCGCGGTCCTCTTCCCGCTGCTTTTCGATCAGCGAACGCCGGCTGACGACGATGTTGCGCCGCGCCTCGTCGATCTTGAGCACTTCACACTGCACCACGCGACCGATGTAGTCGCCAATGTCGCCCGGACGACGGATATCCACCTGGCTGGCCGGCAAGAACACGTTGACGCCGATATCGACCAACAGACCACCTTTGATCTTGCGTGTGACCGTGCCGGTCACCACCTGGCCTTCCTGCACGGTCTTCATCATCGTTTCCCACTGCAGGATCTTCTCAGCCTTGCGTTTGCTGAGTCGAACCATGCCGTGAGGGTCGTCGGCCAGCCCTAGTTCGTCCTCCATCTCTTCGATCAGGACCTGAATCGTCTCACCCACCTTCGGCGGCTCGTCATGGTCATCCCATTCGTCGCGGGAGATGGTTCCCTCGCTCTTGTAGCCGACGTCCACCAAGATCGAATCGCCTTCCACGCGGACGATGCGGCCTTCGACGATTTTGTTCACGTCGAAGTCACCTTCGGTCTCGATTTCTTCCACGATCGTGTCGGTGGCCTGCTCCAAGGCCGCCTGAAACACCGCTTTCAGTTCCGGGTCATTTTCTAAACTACGAATGAGATTTCGATTTACCATAACACACTCAATTACCGTTCACTGCCCGGCGGCGGCGAACCCAATGATGTCGCGAGACTCCCGAACGCGTGGACGCCACCACTTCCGGACTCTCACTGGACAAGGGACAAAAAAAGATGGTCGAACGGGCCCGGCCGCCACCCTGGCGGGCCTCGGAGAAGGCCTTTTTCGAAGCCCGTAACTTTATCAGATGACGAAACCGGGGACAACTCCGCATTCCGTAATCGGTCGTTGACCTGTGCCGCCGATCGTGCTACACAGATCGAATCTGGAAACGCCCCTCACTTCGGGGCGTTGTAGCTCAATTCCCTTTCAGGGTGCCGAGTATGGTGCCCCAGCCCAACGAAGGAATGCGTGCCGTGGGAAGCAGTGAACGACAGCGAGAACTCCGTCGGCGACGTCATCGACGGGTGAAAATCGACCAATTGAAGCGAAGAGCAGCCACCGCCAGCGTTTCAGAGAAAAATGTGATTGCGGAGAAAATCCGCAAACTGACCCCCGGCGGTGAAGAGATCATCGCCGTGATGGGACTGGAAGAGCGATAGCCCCAATACCGTTTAACGAAGCGCTTGCCAGATAGGTTTGCGATACGAGTTGTGTTGCCAGCATGGTCGTGCTGTCGCCCTATCTGGTTTCCCGTTGGATGCGATCATGGCTTGATTCAACGGTATTGGTATTAGCCCCGACGTTCACGTCGGGGGCCCGTGGAGAACCATCTATCCGGAGCCCAAGCCCGTTTACGGGCTTTCTCGATGCTCAAGCCCTCGAGCGAGAAGCCCCGTGGAACGGGACTACCAGCACAAAACAACCCGCAGACCCCGTGCTGAAGCACGGGGCTAATAAGGTACGAGAAAGCCGGCAAACACCGTGCTGAAGCACGGGACGAATGCGCTTCGCGACAGCATCCGTCAGCGGGCGTTCGCAGCAAACTCCCGACTACACGCCGAATGATTCACGCGGGCGGGCGGCAGAGCCTTGTGGATGCTCACCAGCCGCGCCGGTCGATTATCTTATGATTCAGTCTTTGACCTCGAATTCGGCGTCAATGGCATCGTCGTCTCCCGACGAACCGCGCCTCGTCCGCGGCGGCCGGACCTTGATCGGCCGCCGGGGCCGCCTGAGCTTTCTCGTAGAGCGTTTTGCTGAACGCGTGTGACGCCTGTTCCAGTTCGCTGATCGCCGACTTGATCGCCTGGCGTGTCTTCGCCTTTGGCCACCTCGCGTGTTTTCTCGATGGCCTTTTCGCAACGGCGCTCGATCGTCATCGCCCAACTTGCTCGGCGTTCTCCTTCATCAGCTTTTCCAGCTGGTAGCACATTTGTTCGGCGCGATTTCGGCTTCGACCAGTTCGAATTGGCGACGGTCTTCTTCGGCGTGCTGTTCGGCGTCCTTACGCATCTGCTCGATCTCGTCGTCCGACAGGCCGGACGACTGTTCGATGCGGATCGTGGCTTCCTTGGATGTTGCCAGGTCACGCGCCGACACGTTCAGGATACCGTTCTGGTCAATGTCGAATTTGACTTCGATCTGCGGAACACCGCGGGGGCCGGTGGAATGCCCTCCAGGTTGAATTCGCCCAGCAGCCGGTTGTGAGCGGCCATTTTTCGTTCGCCCTGGAACACGCTGACCGTCACGGCCGTTTGCGAGTCGGCCGCCGTGCTGAAAATGTTCTTCTTCTCCACCGGGATCGTCGTGTTGCGTTCGACCAACGGCGTCATGATGCCCCCCTCGGTCTCGATGCCGAGCGTCAGCGGGGTGACGTCCAGCAGCAGCACGTCCTTGCGGTCGCCGGCCAGCACGCTGCCCTGAATGGCGGCGCCCACCGCGACGACTTCGTCCGGATTCACTCCCTGGTGCGGTTCCTTGCCGAAGATCTCCTTGACCATCTCACGCACCTTGGGGACGCGGGTCGAACCACCAACGAGCACGATCTCATCGATGTCCTTGGGCGATAGCTTGGCGTCCTGCAAGGCCTGCATCACCGGCTTGCGGCACCGCTCGACCAGATGGTCGATCAGTTCTTCGAACTTGGACCGCGAAATCGTCATTTGAAGGTGCTTGGGACCCGTGGCGTCGGCGGTGATAAAGGGCAGGTTGATGTCGGTCTGCGGCACCGAGCTCAGTTCTTTCTTGGCCTTTTCACAGGCTTCCTGCAGGCGCTGCAGCGCCATCGTGTCCTGCCGCAGATCAATCCCATGATCGTGCTTGAACTCGTCTGCCACGTAGTGGATCAGCTCTTCGTCAAAGTCGTCGCCACCCAGGTGCGTGTCGCCGCTGGTGCTGATGACCTGGAACACCTTGCTCTGCGTCTCATCATCGCCCGCATCGGCGACTTCCAGAACCGACACGTCAAACGTACCGCCCCCCAGGTCGAAGACGACAATTTTCTCGTCCTTCTTGCGGTCCAGGCCGTACGCCAAGGCTGCCGCTGTCGGTTCGTTGATGATCCGAGCCACTTCCAGGCCCGCGATCTGACCAGCGTCCTTCGTGGCTTGGCGTTGGGCGTCGTTGAAGTAGGCCGGGACCGTAATCACCGCCTTGTTGACCTTGTGTCCCAGGTACGATTCGGCGGCCTCCTTCAATTTCCGCAGCGTCTTGGCCGAGATCTCCTGCGGCGTGTACTCGTTTTCCCCAACGTCAATCTTCACGTAGTCGCTCGGTCCACCCACGACCTTGTAGGGGACCATCTTCTCTTCACTCTGCACCTCGTTGTGCCGCCGCCCCATGAACCGCTTGACCGAGTAGATCGTGCGCGTTGGATTGGTAACCGCTTGACGACGAGCCGGTTCACCCACCAGCACTTCTCCCTTCTCGGTGAATGCCACGACGCTGGGGGTCAGGCGATTGCCTTCCGCGTTGGGTACGACTTTCGGGTCGTGCCCCTCCATGACGGCCACTACCGAGTTGGTCGTACCCAGGTCGATACCGATGATTTTCTCGCCTTCCACCATCAGGTTGTCCTCGTGAGAATCTTTGGTCGTTGCGTGAGTGAATAACTCGATTTCTTCGCGTCCACGTTCAGCGAACGGTCAGAATCAACTGTTCGAACCAAGCAGAATCGCGCCACGGGCCCCAGGCCTCCGGGCGTGTTGGGTAGCTGCCTTACCTGAGTCTTTCTTCGAAGCATATTCGATGCCCAGGCCCATGTGCCCCAACCTGAGCTAGGCAGGCATGTTAACGATCCAGGTGCAAGCCCGCTCCGTGGCTGCGCATGGCATAGCGCCACGAACTGGGTACCAGGGGAACGCAAAGGGCGTGCCATTGAGCGCCGATGGCTGACTGCGCTTCGTAAAGTACTTATGTTAAAAGACTTACAAAGAGATCTTTGCACGCGGCTGTGGACCGGCGCCACAAGCACGTCTGAAATTCTGCCATTTTGACAGAGGGCGAGCCGGCGTGATTGCGCCCCGAGTAGGGCCGTGATCTGTGTTGCTTGACAGGCGTCGCTGGCGGCGGTAGAAGTGCACAGCCGATCGTCCCCCAACGAAGGCAGTCACATTGTCGTGCGCAATTTGAATTGACACCTCACCGTACCGACAGGGTGCGGCAGCGACTCATGCCCAAAAAGAAATCACCGCGTCTCTCGTCGTCCCGCCCGTTGACGGCGGCTCAGCAGAAAAAACAGATTGCGCGGCTCGATCGCGAGCTGGTCCGATTGCTCAATGAGCGGGCTACCGCAACTCAACGGTTGCGACAGTTGTGTCAGGCCCCGCAGCCGGGTGACACGACGTCGGAGAACACTGCCTCCGAGAATACGTCCCAAAACAGAGCATCGGACAACACAGCATTGGCGGTGCCCGATTTTGTGAATGACCAGCAATGCCTGGCGGACGTGGTGCAGGCCAATAAGGGACCGTTGCAGGAACAGGCGATTCGTGGCGTGTTTCGCGAACTTCTCAGTGGCACACGCGTCTTGCTGCGCGGGCTGCAGGTTGCCTATCTGGGGCCCGAGTTCAGCTACAGTCATCTGGCGGCGGTGGAGCAATTTGGTACGAGTGCCGAACTGATTCCGGTGGCGACGATTGCGGGGGTGTTTGACGCTTTGAATCGCCACCAGGCGGATTTCGGACTTGTTCCGATTGAGAACTCGACCGACGGCCGCGTCGCGGATACGCTGGACATGTTTGCCCGATTGCCGGTGCAAATCTGCGGGGAAGTTCAATTGCGGATCCATCACTACTTGCTGGGCAAGTGCCGGCGGTCCGAGGTGCGGGAGGTGTACAGCAAGCCGCAGGCGCTGTCGCAGTGCCGAACGTGGCTGGCGTGTCATCTGCCCGACGCTCGGACGGTGGAGATGGCCAGCACGACGGCCGCTGCCCGCCTGGCGTTGGAAAAGCCGCGGACCGCGGCGATCGCCAGTCGGCAGGCCGGCATCAATTACGGGCTGGATTTTCTGGCCGAGAAGATTGAGGACAACCGACACAACGTCACGCGTTTTGCCGTGATTGGCGATTCCTCGCCCAAGCGCACCGGCAACGACAAGACCTCGCTGATGTTCGAACTTCCCCATCAGCCGGGAGCTCTGGCCGACGCCATGTCGATCTTCAAACGCAATCGCCTGAATCTGACGTGGATCGAATCGTTTCCGATGGTGGGAACCCCCAACGAATACTTATTTTTCGTCGAGTTTCAAGGGCATCCGGAGGATGCCCGCGCAAAGCGCGCGTTGGGGGCATTGGCCAAGAAGACGGTGCGGCTGGAAATCCTCGGGTCCTACCCCGCCACGGAGCCAGTCGCCTAGTGAGAGGACCGGACCCTCGACGCCGTGACAAGCGACTGCTAAACTGCCGGATTCGTATGTGCCAACCGTGGGAGATGTCAGGCGACCAGCTGGATGGCTCATCCGCGTGGCGGTGGCTTCCAGCCGCCCTTGTGCGGCAGCGTTGTGCGGCAGGTTGCCGCAGCCACCTGCGTAAATTGTTTGCTGCTGGTCGCCTTAGCCCGTCCGTTGCGAATCACTGCTGTGTGGCCCCGTGATCATCATTCTAAAATCTGACGTCACCGACCAACAGGTGCAACGCGTGTTGAACCGTGTGGAAACACTCGGTTTCAAAGCGCATCTGAGCCGCGGTACGTATCGCACGATCATCGGGGTGATTGGGGACGAAGAGCAGCTACGGAGCGAGCCGCTCCACGCGTTGCCGGGTGTTCACGACGTCATACCGGTCCTGCCACCTTACAAGCTGGCCAGCCGCGAAGCACACCCGCGTCCAAGCGTGATCGACGTATCCGGAGTCAAGATCGGTGGCGGCCATCTGGGTCTGATTGCGGGACCATGTGCCGTGGAGGGACATGAGCAGATGCAGCGTATCGGCTGCGCTGTCAAGCAGGCGGGGGCCCACATTCTCCGGGGTGGCGCATTCAAGCCGCGGACCAGCCCCTATTCATTTCAGGGATTGGGCGAGGAAGGGCTGAAAATCCTCCGCGACGTGGGAGATGAGTTCCAGATGCCGGTGGTCACCGAGGTGATGGACCCGCGGTGCGTGGAACTGGTCGATGAATACGCGGACATGCTGCAGATTGGTGCTCGCAATATGCAGAACTTCGTGTTGCTGACGGAAGTCGGCAAGACGAATAAACCGGTGCTGCTCAAACGGGGCATGAGCGCCACGATTGCGGATCTCTTGATGAGCGCCGAGTACGTTTTGTCGCAGGGCAATTCTCGAGTGGTCTTGTGCGAGCGGGGCGTGCGCGGCTTTGACCCGAAAGTTACTCGCAACTTGTTTGACGTGGCGGCGGTGGCAGCGGTCAAGCAGCTTTCGCACTTGCCCATCATTGTGGATCCCAGTCACGCGACGGGGCAACCGGCGTTGATTCCTCCCTGTGCGTTGGCCGGGGTGGCCGCCGGTGCCGATGGCGTGCACATCGAGGTCCACGACCGACCGGAAGAGGCCAAATCCGACGGTGATCAGGCGTTGTTACCGGAGCGTTACGCGGAGCTCGTGGTCCAGATTCGGCAATTGGCCCAACTCTTGAACCTAACACTTGCACCAGATCAGGGAGCAACGACGTGAGACGCCCATTTATCGCCGGTAACTGGAAGATGAACCTGACGCGACCCGAAGCGGTCGCACTGGCCGGCGAGATCGCCAGCCGGGCGGGTGCCGCGGGGCAGGTGGACGTGGCGATCTGTCCGCCGAGCGTCTATTTGGATGCCGTCGGCACCGCCATTCAGGGCACTGCGGTCGGCCTGGGCGCTCAGAACATGTACTTCGAAGCGAATGGGGCGTTTACGGGCGAGATCAGTGGCTCGATGCTTTGTGATCTACAGTGCAAGTATGTCATTCTGGGTCACAGCGAGCGGCGGCACATCCTGGGTGAAACGGATGAGGACGTGAATCGAAAGGTCAAGGTGGCCTTGGCATCCGGCCTGACGCCGATCGTCTGCGTCGGTGAAACGCTGGCCGAGCGGGAAGCGGGGAAGACAAAGGAGGTGGTCGGCGGGCAGTTTTCCGGTTCGTTGGCCGGCCTGTCAGCCGAGCAGGTCCAGCAGGTGGTCATCGCCTACGAGCCGGTGTGGGCGATCGGCACCGGCAAGGTGGCCACGCCCGAGCAGGCCGAGGAGGTCCATGCCGACCTTCGCAGATTGCTGGAAAGCAGTTACAATGCGGCGGCGGCAGAGGCGGTTCGGATTCAATACGGCGGAAGCGTGAAGCCGGAGAATGCTGCGACGCTGCTGTCGCAGAAGAATATTGATGGGGCGCTGGTAGGTGGTGCCTCGCTGAAAGCCGACAGCTTTTTCGGAATCATCGCCGGGGCTTCGGGTGCGTAACCGCCGCACCTTCCGCCTAAGCCGGCTTGAGAAATAGAAGAACCAATCGTTTCGCGTGAAGGAAGCTCAGTGCGATGACCGCTCTGTCAATTCTCTTTGGCATTTTGATGTTCGCCACCTCCTTGTTCTTGATCCTGCTGGTGTTGGTGCAGCGCGGTCGGGGCGGCGGTCTGTCGGGAGCTTTGGGCGGGATGGGCGGCCAGAGTGCCTTTGGGACCAAGGCCGGGGACCTGTTCACGCGGATTACGATCGTCGTGGCCACGTTCTGGATTCTGCTCTGTATTGCCGCGATTCTGATCTTGAATCGTCAGAGCACGGGACTCGCCACGGGCCGGTGGCGAAGGTGTGGAATATACGACGCCGGTTCTCGAGTCGCGCGGTGGTGAACCGAAGGCCGACAAGCAGGCCGAAACGAAAGCCGACGCAGCGACCGGTGCCGGTGCGGCGGAGGCGCAGCCGGGCAGCGATGCGCCCGGTGCGCTCGGACGATTCCCGAATAGGATCCGGGCGCTGCGTGCAGTGGGCATGCCGGCGACCCGACCCGTCACGAATTCCACCCGCGGTGAACTACACGGACCTGCTCTCGGCTACTGAACTCGATGGGAGTGCTTTGCTTTGCTCCTCAGCATGACCGGCCATGGTGAGGCGCACGTACAACGAGACGGTGTCTCCGTTGCCGTCGAAGTGCGCACGCTCAACAGCCGTTACTTCAAGCTGACGGTACGTGCCGGCGAGTGTTTCTTGTCGCTGGAACCGCGGATCGAGAGCGGTGGTCCGCCAGCACGTGCGGCGCGGCACGGTGCAGATTTCACTCGCGGATCGATCGCGAGCTGACACCTGATCGATACCGCCTCAATGTCGCGATCCTGCAAGGCTATCGACAGCAGTTGGAAGCGTTCTGCGACAAGTTGCACGTCGGCGAGTCGACT
Organism: uncultured Planctomycetota bacterium; assembly: GCA_963700575.1. Lineage (GTDB taxonomy): Bacteria > Planctomycetota > Planctomycetia > Pirellulales > Pirellulaceae > JAJRVM01. Next base: position 161,271 of record CAVOYC010000033.1, read on the forward strand.
GCATCTGGAGGCCCTGTTGGGCTTGCCCGGCGTCGTTGAAGAGCAGGCTGCCGAAGGTGGCTGCATCGGAAGCGGATTGGCCAGTGATCGAGCAGGCGCTGGCCAGGCGCTGGAGAATCTGGACCAGATGCGGCGCGACGAAGGGCTGGCGATGGCAGACGATCTGGATGCCAACTGCCAGACGATTCTGGAGCAATTGGAGCAGATTGCCAGTCGCGCACCGCTGGTGGCGGAGGCCTACCGCACGCGGCTGACCGAACGTCTCAACAAGATCCTGGGGGAGTACGAGGACGCAGATTCGAGCCGGCGCGACGTGGTTCGCGAAGTCGGAATCTTTGCCGAACGGAGCGACATTTCGGAAGAACTCGTGCGTCTGCGGAGCCACATTGACCAGTTTCGAGCGATTACGCAGTCTGCCGGAAAGCAGCGGCCGGAAGCTGGACTTCCTGACGCAGGAGATGTTTCGCGAGGCCAACACGATCGGTTCGAAGGCCAACGATGCGGTCATTGCCGGTCATGTGGTGGAGGTCAAGGCGATGATCGAACGCATGCGGGAAATGATTCAGAACATCGAATGAGCGGACAACGTGGGCAAACTGGTGATCCTCTCCGGGCCCTCCGGCGCGGGGAAATCGACGCGTGGTCCAGCAGTTGCTGGCCGTCTGCCCGGTGCCGCTGCAGCTGAGCGTCTCGGCCACGACCCGCGCGCCGCGGCAGGGGGAACAGGACGGGCGGGATTATCATTTCCTGTCGCGCGGAGGAATTCCACGCCGGCGCGAAGAGGGTGAGTTTCTGGAGTGCAAAGAGGTCTTCGGGCGCGGCGACTGGTACGGCACGCTGCGCAGCGAAGTGACTACTGGCCATGCCGAAGGGAAGTGGGTACTGTTAGAGATTGACGTGGCCGGTGCTCTGGCCGTGCTGCAGCAGGTCCCCGATGCGATCACGATCTTTATTCACCCCGGTTCGCTGGCCGAACTGGAAAAGCGGCTTCGCGTGCGCGGTACCGAAGACGCCGAAGTCGCTGGCGCGCCGTCTGGAAGTCGCTCGCCAGGAAATGGCCTGCAGTCGGACAAATACCAGTACGAAGTGATCAACGACACGGTCGAGCGGGCCGTGACGGAAATCTGCGAAATCCTGAAACGAAGCTGGAGAATGACGGCATGCTCGAAGAACTGAAAGAAGAAGAAATCGTCAACAAGGTCGGGGGCCGATTCAAGCTGTCGACGTTGATCCAGAAACGGCTCGTACAGCTCAACGCCGGCAGCCGAGCGCTGGTCGACATGGATACCGGCGACAAGATGTCGATCGTGCTGCAGGAGATCATGCAGGACAAGATCTACCTCGACACTTCCAACGAAGTGAAGATCACCGGGGAACTGCCCGAAAGCGACGGTGGCCCCGAATTCAATCCGATGGACATCTGAGAAGCCAGCCGCGCCATGATCGACCGCGAAGTCCTGATCGGAATCACCGGTGGCATCGCGGCCTACAAGACGGCGGCGTTGGTCAGCCAGCTGGTGCAGGGGGGTGCGCGGGTGAGCGTCGCCATGACGCGACGCGGCCCGCCAGTTCGTGGGCGTCGCGACGCTCGCGGCGCTGACCGGCCGGCCGGTCGCCACCAAAGTGTTCGATCCCGCTCTGTTCCCGCTCGGCCCACATATCGAGCTGGCTCAGCGGGCTGATTTGTTCTGTATCGCTCCAGCCACGGCCAATTTTCTGGCCAAAGCGGCTCACGGGCTTGCCGACGATCTGGTGTCCACACTCTACCTGTGCTTCGCCGGACCCGTGCTGATTGCCCCGGCCATGAACCCCGATATGTGGGCCAAGCCCGCCGTGCAGCGCAACGTGCAGCAGTTGTCCCAGGACGGGGCGACCGTCATTATGCCCGATGACGGGTGGCTCAGTTGCCGTCGCAGCGGGCCTGGACGCATGGCCGAACCGGATCGGATTCAACTCGCAAATCGAAGCCGCGTTTGAGTCGATGTGAAGCTCGCCGCCCACGGCCCCCAACGTCAATCCGCGCCATGGCCCGTATCCTGATTACCTCCGGCCCCACTCGCCAGTACCTGGACCCCGTTCGCTATCTGACCAACGCCTCCAGCGGCCGCATGGGCTGCGCCCTGGCCATGGCGGCCACGGCGCTGGGACACGAGGTGGTCATTGTCAGCGGGCCGGTGCACGTGCCCTACCCGTCCACGGCGCGACTGGTGGACGTGGTCAGCACGGAGGAGATGCTGGCGGCCTGCTGCGAAGAATTCCGCTCCTGCGACGGCCTGATTGCGGCGGCAGCCCCCTGTGACTACCGCCCTCAACAGATCGCCACGGAAAAAATCGCCAAGACCGGCCAGCCGCTGTTGTTGCAGCTGATCGAAACCCCGGACATCGTCGCCGCGCTCGGTGCCCGAAAGCGGCCCAGCCAATGGCTTGTCGGTTTCGCCTTGGAAACCAATGACCGGCACATTCGCGCGATGGTAAAACTCGAGAAAAAGAGCTGCGACTTGATGGTGCTCAACGGTCCCCAAGCGATCGACGCACATTCGAGCCATGTCGAGTTGATGGATCGGGAAGGCCGCATCATCAAAGCACTCGATGGCTCCAAACAACATGTGGCCGATATGATCTTGCGCGTCGTCCAGCAGCGTCTGATCGATCGTATTGCGAGCTAGTGCCGCCAACTGCAACGCGGCACCTTGACTTCCGCATTCCCGGTTTCTCATCGCCTACCACTCACGACCCGCACGACCGCTGTCCGCTCCGCATCTTCCGCCAGGCGAGTTGGCTCGCGGACGGCTGCGATCAAGACAAAAATCGACGCGACGAACGACATCAACGTGACTCCTAGCACAGCCCAAACTGCTGGTGAGATCGTCTGCGGGTCAATCTCCTCCAGGCTGCCATTCTGCCCTACCAACAGTGGCATCATGACGGCGAAGGCGTTGTTGCCAATGTGCCCGAGAATCGCCGGCCAGATCGAGTCGGCACGCCAGGCCAGCACGCCCAACCAGACGCCCAGCGGCAAGACGCCCACGGCATGTACCGGATCCATATGGGCGGCGGCGAAGAAAACCGAACAGATTCCGATGGAGGCGGCCGCGGGGAGCCGTTTCAATAATCGTCGCTGCATGTAGCCGCGAAAAAGAACCTCTTCCACCACGCCGGGAATCACGCTGATCAGCAGTAACAGCAACGCCAGGGAACTGGCCGAATGATGCCGAAACAATTGGTCGAACATCTTCAACTGTTCACTTGGCTCGGCGGAAAACATGGTCATGAGCTGAGAGGAAAGGATGCCGACGACCGGAGTTCCAAGAAGAAAAAGCCACCAGGTCCATGGCGATATGCGGCCGGCACGAAATCCCAGCCGATCCAGCCACCCTTCACGGGAGAAGGCCGCCGCACCAAAAGCCGCCGCGGCAAACGACAGTTGCCCCGGCAAAACGAGTAGTGCCAGGCCCAGCCTGGTATTGACGAATTCCGCCAACCAGTCCTGAAATGCCTGCGGACCGCGCAGCGATTCCATACCATGCGTGGTGACAGCGGCTACGAGAATCACGATCCCCGAGAGAACCACGGCCGCACAGATGGCGCAGATGCCGACGGCCAGCGCTGGCCAAAGCGGTGGTGGAACATCGACCATCTCCGCCACAATCAGCGGCTCTCGACCGTCATCACACCCCGCCGCGCGCAACATGTCCCGCGATGACGCTACGATTGGAGGGCGGTGTTCGTCTGGAACAGGAGAGTCGGTATCAGACATGCAAACTCGCTTCCGGCTTCAACTCAACCTGCGGCTTCCTTGTCCCCCGTCGTCCAGCCATAGGTCACTTCCATTGCCCGTCGAACGACACTTATGACGTCGGGAAAACGAACCGGCTTGCGGAGAATGGAAAACGCGTCAACGTCCCGGGCTTCTTCGACCAATCCGTCATCGACGCCCCCGGAGATCAGTATACAAGGAATGACGAGCCGCGAACGGCGTATCTGGCGAATGATCTCCAGACCGCTCATACGCGGCATGTGCATGTCGGTCAACAGCAGATGGACCGACTCACGACGAACGATCTCCAGCGCTTCGTCCCCGTCACCGGCGGTCAAGGTGTGGAATCCATGCGGCGCGAAGGCACTGCGTAGCGTTTCGCGAAACGCACCATCGTCGTCAGTGATGAGCATGATGGGAGGAGAAACGAACACGAGAAGCCCTCTGGTCAAGACAGTCTCTTGCAGATCAGGAAAACCCTGCCCAGCCAACTATCGGCGTTAGAGTAACCGACCGGCCGCTTCCAAAGCTACGACAATTTTCGCAGTCGGCAAATCCGCACCCGCACACCTTCGTTCTAGCATTTCCGATGCCAACTCAGCGATCGATCCGCGATTTGGGGCCATCGCCTTTTCCGTAAACCCTTTAATCGTAATATCTTCATCAAAATCCGGAGAATGGTGCTTGTCAAGTATTTGGGGCCTTATTCGAGCCGTTGATCCGACCCGCAAGACCGGTTTCGCTGCCAAAACGACAGCACGACGGTTCGGCGCTCGATGCGCGAACTTCGGCCTGCCGGGAATCAACTCGCCTGTGGTTTGAACCGCTCCTGATTCCTCGCCACTGCTTGAGACCTGGCCCGGATGATTCACGTGGGGCGGGTCAAGCTCGCGCAACGTGTCGATGGGTCTTCACACGCCGATCAACTCCGCCGCAATAGTCTGTGTCCGAGCAGAGGGGAAAACGGGCGCGCGAAGACCGAGCCGAAGGGCGGTTCGCTCGAATCAAGTCACACGGTTTGTACCTCATCCCAATGGACCCCTGGGACACGCCGCGCACGCGTCTTCCCGGCCCATGCGCGACCGCCAGAATTCTGCTGATTCTGTCAGGCCGTAGCGCCGGAGCTGAGTCTGGCAACCCCGTTGCTACCGTGGATGACCGCCGTATACTAAAGCAGATGTTCAGCGGCTGAACTCGCCCTGGTGCGATGGCTGGAGCGATGTTTGTGGCTCCTTTCTCTTGCTTGGCCCATGTTTGTCTCGTTTCATCCCAGCGTCGGTGGGATTGAAAGGAATCCGGTGGCTACGACACTCACCCCTCGGCCCTTCCTGGCTCGGCATGAGTTTCTGCTTCGACGACTACATTCATTAAGTGGTTTGATACCGGTCGGTGCCTTCATGACGGTCCACTTGCTGGCTAACGCCAGCGTGTTGGAGAGTCCCGGCGCTTTCCAGCGGACCGTGTACCAGATTCATTCTCTCGGTAAATTGCTGCCGATCGTGGAATGGGGATTCATTTTCCTGCCGATCCTGTTTCATGCGATCCTTGGGCTCGTGATTGTCTTCAGCGGCAAGATGAACACGAGTACCTATCGTTACGCGAACAATACACGCTACACGTTGCAGCGCATCACGGGGGTGATTGCCTTCGTATTCATCATGTGGCATGTGTTTCACATGCATGGCTGGTTTCATGCGGAGGCGTGGCTCAAGAACGTGGCGACACCCCTGGGGGGACATCAGTTCCGCGCCTACAGTGCCTCATCGACGCTGGGCGAGGCGATGACGGCCTCGATGATTATCCCCATGCTTTACGCGCTAGGAGTCTTGTCGAGTGTGTTCCACTTGGCCAATGGCCTGTGGACGATGGGCATCACCTGGGGTGTTTGGACAAGTCCAGCCGCACAGCGACGTGCCACCTGGGTCTGCAGTCTGGCCGGTGTCGTGCTGGCCGTGATCGGCATGTCGGCCCTGTACGGGGCGGTGACCGTGGACCCGGTCAGGGCGGTCGAAATCGAGGTCAAGATGTACGAGGCCAAGGTGGCCTCGGGCGAAATCATGCCGAACGAGCACAAGCGGGCGCGTGGTGTGGACGCGATGAGTGAGGAGGGCGATTCGGACGTGAGCGGCAGTCCACCGGCGGCGCACTGAGAGCGCTTTTTGAAACCAGAAAAGCTGCCTCCCAGTCGCCAAGAACGCGCATCGCCGCCCTCTGCAATGCCGCGGTAGAAGACGATTCCCGATTCGCATGAGGCGGGGCCTGGCCGACAGGCGGCCCGCAGACACGTGCAGACAGAAGGTTAGCAAATGGCAAAGCAACGAGTCATGGTGGTTGGCGGCGGATTGGCGGGATTGGCCGCCACGATGAGACTGGCCGAACTAGGGATCCAGGTTGATCTGATGAGTTTGACGCCGGTCAAACGATCGCACAGCGTATGTGCTCAGGGCGGAATCAATTCGTGCAACGATCAGACACGCCAGTTGGGCGATTCCGAGTGGAAGCATTTTGACGACACGGTCTACGGGGGTGACTTTCTGCAACACCAGCCACCGGTGAAGGAAATGGCTTACTGGGCGCCCAAGATCATCGATCTGATGGACCGCCTGGGCGTCACCTTTAATCGCACGTCCGAGGGATATCTGGACCGCCGCCGGTTTGGCGGAACGCTGTACAAACGCACGGCGTTCGCGGGTGCCACAACCGGTCAGCAGCTGCTTTACGCGTTGGATGAACAAGTTCGCAGGTGGGAAGTGGAGGGGCTGGTCACGAAGTACGAGTTCTGGGACTTCTTGGGACCGGTTCTCGATCCGCACGGCGTCTGCCGCGGCTGCGTGGGTCAAGACCTGGTGTCGATGCAGATCCGGGCGTTTCCGGCGGATGCCGTGGTGGTCGGCACGGGCGGCTGCGGTTTGATTTACGGGCGTTCCACGATGTCGATGGTCTGCACGGGGAGTGCGGTCAGCCGCTGTTTTCAGCAAGGGGTGAAGTACGCCAACGGCGAATTCATTCAAGTGCACCCGACCGCGATCCCGGGCGCGGACAAGCTGCGATTGATGAGCGAATCGGCGCGGGGCGAAGGGGGACGAGTCTGGGTACCCCGCAGTCCGCAAGATCCGCGCAACCCGCGTGACATTCCCGACGGCGAGCGTTTCTACTTTCTGGAAGATCGCTATCCGGCCTACGGCAACCTGGTCCCACGCGACATCGCGACGCGTGAGATCTTTGATATCTGTGTGAACGAAAGGTTGAGTGTCGAGTCAGACCGGCAGTGTGTCTATCTGGACTTGACCCACATTCCGGCTCACGAACTGGATCGTAAGTTAGGGGGTATTCTGGAAATCTACGAGAAGTTCCAGGGCGTCGATCCGCGCGTCATGCCGATGAAGATTTTTCCCGCTGTACATTATTCGATGGGCGGATTGTGGGCCGACTACGAAGCTTCCGCCAACGGCGGATTGAATGTCGGCTCGCCCACCAACATGGTGACCAACATCCCGGGACTTTACGCGATTGGCGAGTGCAACTATCAGTATCACGGGGCCAATCGGTTGGGCGCCAACTCGTTGCTCAGCTGCATCTTTGACGGGCTGATCGTGGCTCCCGGTATCGAAAACATGCTGCAGTCGCTCACCGCCAGCGCCGCGGACCAGCCGACGTCGTTGTATGAGAATGCGGTGAAACAGAAACAGACCGTGCATGACCAGCTGCTGGAGCGACCGACGGGCGGCGAGAACCCGTATTTGATCCACCAACAGCTGGGTGACGTGATGACGAAAGCGGCGACCGTGGTTCGCCGCAACGACCAACTGCAGGAGGCCTTGAGCAACGTGGAAGAGTTGGCAGAACGCGCCGCCCATTGCTCGCTCTCGGATACCGGGCAGTGGACGAATCAGAACGTCGTGTTCACCAAGGCTTTGATCGACATGTTCCCGGTGGCCAAGACAATTGTGAAGGGCGCTTTGCAGCGGGATGAATGCCGGGCGCTCACTTCAAACCTGACTTTGCCATGCCCAGCCTGACCGAGGAGGAGCCGGGCGCGCGTGCGCCCAAGCCGAGCAGTGGTGCGATCGATTCGAAGAAAACAATCGCACGTGGCTCAAGTCGACCATTGCCATGTGGGCTGAAAACGAGGTGAAACTCTCGTACGAGGAGGTGAATACCACGTCCATTCCCCCTCGTCCCCGTTTGTACGGACTGGCGGGCGCGGAAGTCATTGAAGAAGTGTGGAAGGAAAGGACTGCCGCCCGGCAGGCAGGTCAGACGGCGACGGCATAAGACTCCAGTGCGATGAGAATGCGTGTCTGAAACACAATCGTTACTCAATAGCCACTGGCTTGATTCATACTCAAGAGGCACGAAACACCTATGGCCGCTACCCAAAACGGACGCCAGGCTCCCGAATCTTTTGTGGTTCGCATCCTACGCCAAGATGGACCCGGAAAATCAAGCTATTGGGAACGTCATCGCGTCGCCTATGAATCGGACATGAACGTGATCAGCGCTCTGCAAAAGATCGCTGCGCATGCGGAAACGGCCCAAGGCAAGTCGGTGGCGCCCGTGGTCTGGGACTGCAACTGTTTGGAAGAAGTCTGCGGTGCCTGCACCATGCTCGTCAACGGACGCGTGCGGCAAGCTTGCTCGGCCTTGGTGGATCGCCTGCTGGAAGAGCGTCCCGGCGAGATTGAGCTGCGGCCGGCAACCAAATTCCCGGTGATTCGGGACCTGATGGTCGATCGCAGCCGACTGTTCCAGGCACTCAAGAAGACACGCTCCTGGGTCAACGTAGACGGCTATTACGACATGGGTCCCGGGCCGCTGCAATCGCAAACCGATCAGGAACAGCTTTATCCGTTAAGCCAATGCATGAGTTGTGGCTGTTGTCTGGAGGCTTGTCCCCAGTACACACAGATCGACGTCACGCGACAAGAGGACGAATCGGATGAACAATATGCACGGCGGAAGGCCGAGGCATATGATCGAGCCTTCCTGGGAGCACATGCCATTAGTCAGGCCATGCTGTTCAACTCGCATCCCACTGGCAAGCACAACGCCGAGGATCGCTTGAATGCGCTGACGGCGGAAGGAGGCATTCAAATCTGTGGCAACGCTCAGAACTGTGTGGCGGTCTGTCCGAAGGAGATCCCGCTGACAACGTCGATTGCTCGAGCAGGGCGCGCCGCCACCCGGCACTCTTTCAGGAAGTGGTTTGACCGCTAGGCTCCTCGCCCGGGCCAACTCGCGACGGCTTCATGTACTGAGGAGCCGTGACGCCCATCGATACGTAGATGCTCATCAGCCCATCAACCGTCATGTTGGCAGTGTGGACACAGTCTGCGGGAACAAACAAGAGGGCGCCGCCGAACGGGACGGGTGCCGTGGGGATAATCACGATTTTGTAGTCGCGCCCGGAGAGGTGATAGGTTTCCGGCGAAACCAACAGGGCCAGGAAGCCAGCTCCATGATCGCCGCCGAATAGGCAGTAAACGACGCTCATGCCTTTCAAGTCAGCCTCGTCCTGGCGATCGAGCATGGAGACCAGTTGCTTCGAGGTGTTGTAGATGCTACCCACCACAGGTACGCGATTCAACATCGCATCGGTCAAGGCCAGAATCAATCGTCGAGCCCCAGTTTCCACTGCCACACCTAACAAGAACACAATTCCCAGCACGACCGCCCAACCAACAATGTACGCCAGCGTCTTGTCGTCAGTGGAAAATTGCCAGCCCAGGTTGCGCACCCCCCTGCCAACGGGTGTTTCTGGACCGACGAACCGCTGCAGGAATCCGGCCATCCAGATCACGATGGCAATGGTCACGACCAACGGCAAAACGGCGAAGGCACCTGCCAGAAAGTAACGGATCAGACGGTTCCCGACGGACTTGAGTGTGTTCATGACGCGCTGACCTCCGGTGGACGAGGGAAATGTATGAGGTCGCATCATAAGGCAATCCGTGGGCGATTGACTACAGCAGTCCCATGGGGTCGCCATCGAACGTCTGGGCGAGACACCAAGCGGCGCAAGGCAGCGCGGATCGCTACTTTGATCCGAGTCGAATAATTTTCTTGGCGTCAACGCTGTCGGGCAGGGCAGCGATTACGACAGGCTGCCACGTCTCATAGGTTCCTTGCTGCATTTCCAGCAGTGCGGCCTGGAGCGATTGGATCTGCGCGTCAGCGACCGAGGCGATCTTGGCGAACGCCGCGACCACTTGCTGGTAGGCGTGGGTGCCGCGACGGGGCACGAAGCGACGGCGTTTGAGCCAGCCGAGTAGCGCATGAACATTCTCGATCGTGTCTGGCGGATCCGGGCAGGGCTGTTCGCCGTGGCGCGGGTCGGCAAAGCTGACGCCTCGCCGAGCGGTCTCGTGCAGCGTCTCGGACGTCAAATCTTGGATCACGGTATCCGGTGCCATACGCTCAAAGACCGTATACGCGCCCCACATCAAGCTGACCTGGCTTGCCGGCAAGTCCTCTCCGCTACGTATCTTCGCCGCGGCACGCGCATGGCGATCCAGCTTTTCCACATGCCGCCGCGTCTGACTTTGAAAGCGGTGCAGCCGCTTGAGTGACGATTCAAGCTCGAGTGCCACGGTCGCCTTCATGCGTGCCAGGGCCCACTCTTCCGCCGCCACCGCGAGCACCAACTCCGATTTGGCCACTTCCGCCTTGTATTGTCCCAACGTCTGGATGAACTTCAATTGCAATTCGGCCAACGCCTTCCACTGCTCGAATGTCTGCTGCAAGTCTGTCTGCTTCACGTCTGCCATGGTTCTGTTTCCCTGTCGGCGGCACAAGCCGCCGCGCGTCAAGTTGCTGCAAAGCGGGAAAGAAGTCCATAGCGTCTTATCGTAAACGATGCCGCGCACCCGTCGCGCTCGGTGGGAGCGGAAAGGGGAATTGCGATCGATCTTCCGTCACGCAGAGACCGGCAACCATGGCGTGGCGGTGGCATCTTGCCGCCGGACTGCGGCTGGAAGCCGCAGCCACAATGCGGTGCGGAAGTCGGTCTTCGGCCGGTCGCCCTAATCGAAGATGATGGTGCCAAAGCCCCGAAATTCGTGGAAGCTCGGACCGACACGGGCCCAGTCCCAGGCGGTCATGTTCCCGCCATCGTAATCCACGCGATAGAAGTTCGCCCGCCAACGCGATCCCGGTTCGGGAGGCACATTTCCCAACGGCTGGAACAGGTCGTAGGGAAAGAAAATTTCCGCCCGCCAACCGGCCACCTTGGCCCCCGGTTTCCGCTCACCGTTGATCGCCACCACCGCTTTGCGGGTCTTTCTTTCCCCTTCGTAATGCCACGGTCGCCAGCCGAGAAATTTGCCGTCCAGATTCGGGATCAAGATAGGCAGTTCGTAGCCGAGCGGCGAAATCTCATATTCCAAGTAGAGGGGATGCCGTTGGTCGGTCCAGAAAAAACACTCGAAGACGTCTTCATTCCACAGGTCGAGAAAATCTTTCGTCATCGTCGCCGTCAGAAGCGCATCGGTAGCGTCGAACAGTACGTAAATGCCCTTCGGGGAATACAGCATTTTGAATCGCGCTTCATATTCATGCTGGCCGCCGGGGTGCCGGTTGAGTTGTACCCAGCTGGCGCGTTTCCATGATGCGGCATCGCCTTGTCCTGTGACGTCGAAATCCGAACACGAATTGACGTGAATGACTGGTGGCGGATACTCCGCCTCGTCGCCCACCGCCAAGTGAACGTGCAACACCGCAACGATCAGTCCGATGCGGAACAAGTTGCGTCCCACCAGGTCTGGCACATACGAGCGCGCGTGCGGCTTGTTGATGGCCAAGTTCATCCGATGATCTCCTTAAGTAGCCTGCGACCAAAACCGACACGCATGCCCCAAGCCAGGACTGCCCGCCAGCGGCCCTGTGTCGGTGGAAGGCACGTTTGGCAACTAACATTGAGCCGTTCGCGACCAGCTGGATGGCTCGTTCCTAATCCTAATCCTAATCCTAATCTTAATCCTGATCATTATCCGAATGGGAGTGCGATTGGCATGCTTGGCGGGATTCACGCGAACGAGGGTCGGTGAGCAGCGTGGGCCAAGCGTGGTTGAGGCCACGTCCCGGATGATTCACACTCCGGGGGGGCAAGCTCGCGCGAGGTACTGGTAGGTCGTCATAGGACGATCTACTTCACAATAACACTTTGTGCTGGCCTACGCGGAAAACGAGCGAGCCAACCCCATCAGGGACACTTTGCCACCAGCGCAAGACCCCCAAAACAGTACGGGCAAGCACCATCCGATGCTCTGGGGCCGGGGAACTGGTCGCCATCGGCTAAGTGTTGCTCTGGAGACGATTTGCGGCGGGGCAACGGTCCTTCGTGCTGGCCTTTCGCATCACCACGTGAGTGAGGAGCCGCGCAATCGATACTGTCCGACTCGACCGACAAAGTCCTCACGTTAGGGCTGTGGATGGGGTCGCTCGCGGCCGAACCATGTTGCTTGAGGGTTGTCAGGCGAGTACCATATAAGAGTGAACCTACCCTGGAAGAGCGATACACGTCCGCAACGCGGCGTTGGCGTTGCACTCACACCCCACGCTCTGGAACTCGAAAAGCGGCAGGCGGCCGGACCAAACTCCTATGACGACAACACATACGGTAAGTCGTGTTTCGTTGAAGTCAGTCATCTCGCAGGTTGAACCGGCAGATGCTGGCCCCCGCAAGGAAATGCGCATTCCAGCCGAATTGAAACACGCCGCCCGAAAGCGGATGGCAGTTGCCGCTGCCGGCATGTTGGCCGTGATTGGCCTGATTGCCTCATTGGCGAGTTTCACGAGCGGCACGACCCAAAAAGATCAGTCGCTGATCTATTTCACCGTCAGGAAAACGGATCTCCCCATTGTGGTGACCGAGCGAGGCACTTTGGAGAGCCAGAAGAATGTCGAGGTCATCTGCGAAGTGGATGATATTCACGGCGACGGGATCTACGGCACACCGATTCTGTGGATTGTGGAAAACGGCTCCTCGGTCAAGAAAGGCGATTTGATCGTGGAACTCGATTCGGCAACCCACCTGGAACGCCTGGACCAGCAGATCATCGCGACCGAACAGGCCCAAGCCGAATATACACAGGCGAGACTCCACTACGAGAATCGACTGACGAGAAACGAGACCACCAAGGCCCAAGCCGAACTGGATGTGGAATTGGCTCGACTCGGCTTGCATCAGTATGAAGACGAGCAAGGTGGAACTTTCCAGATTGAATTACAGGACGTCGAACTGGCCATTCAGCAGAGTGAAGCTCGGGAGGAGATCGACGACCGCAATTTGGACGGCACCAGGCATCTGTTTGAATTGGGTTACAAGAGCAAAGGGGATTTGGCTCAAGCACGGTTGCAGGGCTTTCGGGCACAGTCGTCAATGAAACGTGAAGAAGCCAAGCGGCGGGAACTTGTGGACTACAGTTACGCCCGCTCTAAGTTGCAGTTAACCGGCGGTTTGCAGACGGCAGAACGCGCTTTGATTCAGGTCGAACGCGATAACGCGGCGCTTCTGGCACAGGCCAAAGCATGGAAAGAATCAGAGGAACTCTCGCTGACAAGGGAGAAAGAACGACTGGATCGGTATCGCGAGCAACTCGAGAAGTGCAAGATCTACGCGCCGCAGTCGGGAATGGTCGCTTATCACGTCGAGGCGAGTCGTTGGGGACAGTCGTCAACGATCGCCGAAGGAGTGGCAGTACGTGAACGCCAGAACATTCTGTCTATTCCCGATTTGCAGCACATGCAGGTCAAAACGTCGGTGCACGAATCGGTGGTGGATCGCGTCAAGGCCGGAATGAAGGCGACAATCCGCATCGACGCGTTCCCGGATCGGCATTACGACGGAATCGTGCAGTCCGTGGCCGTCCTGCCCGACCCGGGCGGCTGGCTCAGTTCCGACACGAAGGTCTACAACACGATCGTCAAGATTGAGGGCGAAGTCGAACAAATCAAACCGGGTATGACCGCCGTCGCGGAAATCGACATTGACTATCTTCACGATGTGCTCTGCGTTCCCCTGCAGGCCATTGTCCAACGCGGCAACGACAACTGGTGTTACGTGTCACTCAACGGGCAGGTGCAAAAACGGCCGGTCGTGGTGGGAAAGACCAACGATAAATTTGTCGAAATCTGCGACGGACTGGTAGCCGGCGACGAGGTGGTTCTAAATCCGTCCGCCATTCTGGAGGACGCCCCGGCCCAAGAGCGGGAAATCGCTTCGGACAAGGAACGGATCGACGAAGGTTCCTTGGATTGAGCAAAGCGTGGTGTGCTCCTGGGCCGGCACCTGCCCTGGAACAGCGAAGCCTCTGCGGCGAACCGATATTTGCTTCGGCCAGCCGAACGACGCATCACTTTCTGTGTCCGATTCTCGCGCCCAACTCATTGCGCGGAACTGTTGAGTTCTTGTGTCGAAGGGCCTATGCTTATTGTTGGTGTCCGGGCGCGTAGACGCGCATCTTGACCCCACGCGGCCGTGCGAGAGTGGACCGTGCTCGTCGCGTCGGCCAAGGCCTGGCGATTCATGGCTGAGACCATCCGCCGCGGGCTGTCGAGAAACGCTCTGGCATTTCCATTCCATGCGACAGGGGTTGCGGGTCATGCCTATTTCTTTCAGTTGCCCTCATTGTGGTCGATATACCGAAGTCGCCGATCAATACGCGGGCCAATCGGGACCATGTGCCGGCTGTGGGCGGACCATCACCATCCCTGGGGGAGAGGCAGCCGCGCCTGCGAAACCCTCCTTTGCCGATGTGCCGGGAGCAGCGCCGAGACCGCAATCGAGGACGAGTCCTTTGATGATTGTCGCCATCGTGTTGGGAGTGATGTGTCTGTGCGGCAGTCCGATTCTGGTCGCTCTGCTGTTGCCCGCAGTGCAGGCCGCTCGCGAAGCAGCGCGGCGGATGCAGTGTACGAACAATTTAAAGCAAATCGCGCTGGCGATGCACAACTACCACGACGTTTATAAGTCGTTTCCGGCCGGCTATGTCGCGGATGAGAATGGCAAGCCACTGCACAGCTGCGCGTGGCTCTTCTTCCGTTCATGGAGCAGCAACCTCTTTACGAGCAGTACAATTTCGACGAACCTTGGGACAGCCCCAACAACCAGATGGTTGCTCAGCAGATGCCTGAGATGTTGAAGTGCCCATCGGCCCCCAATTCTCTGCCCGGTTCGAATCTGACCAACTATGTCGTCGTGCTTTGTGATACCCCGAATCCGGGAAGCCCGCCTGACAGTATCTTCGGTCCGAACAGCTGGACCAGTTTGGCGAAGATCAGAGACGGCACGAGTAACACGCTGCTGGTGGTCGAAGTCCGCGATCCGGTGCCTTGGACAAAGCCCGACGCGGATCTCGACTTTGATCAGCTCAGTCTCCAGCTAAACAGCGGGCCCAACTCGATTGGCAGCTTTCATCCGGGTGGCGCTAACGTGGCGTTTGCCGACGGAAGTGTCAGGTTCCTTTCGGACAGCCTCGATGCCCAGACGTTGAGACTGCTGATTCAACCGGCCGATGGAACGCCCGTGCGCATTCCTTGAGGCAGCCTTCGGCCACAAGCAACGTGGTGGCGGCATCTTGCCGCCGCGCTGCGGCCGCGTGCCGCAGCCACGACCATGCGCGCACGTCACAGCTGCGGCGCACGCTGCCGCTGGGCATGTCCCAGTGGGAGTGACAACTGGCAAGCTACATCCGTGGTCATGAACATCATCTCCGTCTACATGATTTCCTGCTCTCCGCCGGGACGAGCCCGGTGGCGAGGGACTGTTACGGAGACACGAGTTACGCACATCCATCGCTGCAAAATGGCGCTGTACAACTAGGGTGCGGCAACGGCGACCGCCTTGCCGCTGATCCGGGAATCGGCCACGCCGGTCATCGTTCCGCTGACGGAATCGATCATGATCGAATGGGCGTCACCTTGCGCCGTTGGTTGGGCCTCGAAGACGTGACCCAGGCTGCGGAGTCGTTGGATCACCGGCAGGTGTACGGGCTCGTTCAAGGCCTCAAATCGCACCTGGTCTGGTAACCATTGATGATGCCAGCGCGGCGCGGCGATCGCCGATGCCAGGTCCATCTGGAACTCGAGCACATTGAGCACGACGCACAGAACCGTATTAATAATTGTCCGACCGCCCGGGCTGCCGGTAACGAGGTAAGGTTTGCCGTCCCTCAGAACCAGCACCGGGGTCTGCGAGCTCAGCATACGTTTGGCAGGGGCAATCTGATTCGGCTCGGTGCCGATTCTGCCTTGGCGATCGGTGTGGCCCGGCACCCAATTGAAATCCCCCATTTCGTTGTTCAGCAGAAATCCGTGCCCCCGCACCATGATGCGTGATCCGTAGCTCTGTTCGAGTGTGTAGGTGTTGGCGACGGCCATGCCGCGGGAGTCCACAATCGAGAAATGTGTCGTGTGGGGGGTTTCGGGAACGAGCGGGATGTCCGGAGCGAGTATTTCGCTGGCCGTAGCATGGTCCGGATCGATTTGCGCGGCGAGCTCGGCGGCGTACTGCTTGGACGTAAGATGTGCCGGGATGGAAACAAGATCCTGGTCTCCGAGATAGCGCGCCCGGTCGAGGAAACCACGTCGCATGACTTCGATCATCAGGTGTTTGACTTCGGGGGCCGCGAAACCTTTGCTGCGCAAATTGAACGTTTCCAGCACATTCAACATTTGCACTAACACGATGCCACCACTGCTGGGCGGAGGCGGAGCGTAGACGTCGAAGCCACGAAAAGTCCCATGGATAGGTCGGCGCACCTTGGCACGATAGTCTGCCAGGTCCGCAAGGGTGATCAGCCCGCCACCGGTGTGCATTTCGTGAACAATGGCGTCCGCCACCGGGCCGCGATAGAAGCCCTCGGCTCCCTCGCGCGCGATTCGCTCGAGAGTCCCAGCCAGTTCAGGCTGCACGAGTCGATCCTCTGCCTGCCAACTGGCGGGATTGGGAGGATGGAACACACGCAGCATTTCCGAGAAAGGCGTGGAGTCTTTGTCTTGCAGGATTTCATTGACCGATTTGGCGAGTGCCTGGTCGATTCTGCATCCGTCGCGAGCCAGGCGAATGGCAGGCGCCACAACATCAGACCAGGGCAGCTTGCCATACAACCTGTGCGCCAATTCCAGTCCGCGGACCGTTCCAGGTACACCAACCGTTTTGGCGCCCAATCGACTCTCGTCCAGCGCAAACAACGTGGCTGTCGCCGCGGCGGGAGCTGTCTCGCGGTAGTCGATGCAGACCGGTTCGTCGCCCAGGCCCGGCAAGACCATCATGAACCCTCCGCCACCGATATTGCCGGCTGGCGGATACGTAACCGCCAAGGCAAATGCCGTGGCCACCGCGGCATCAACCGCATTGCCACCTCCCTGCATGATGGCCGCTCCCACCTCACTGGCCGGGGCGGAGACGGAGACGACTATGCCTCGTTGGGAAGTGACCGGCACCAGATCGCGGACCGTGAATTCGCTACCCTGGGCGACGGGCGCGAGCAACAGTCCAACCAGTCGAGTGAGGAACAAAGATGATCGGCGGTGTCGTTGCGGCATGGTCTCCTACCCAGGCAACTCTTTACGGCATCAACAAACGTATTGGTCCAATTTCAAAATCTTAATCTTAATCTTAATCGTAATCCTAATCCTAATCCTAATCTTAATCTTGTTCTGAACGCGGCCGTTGGCCGCGACTGAAGTGGCGGCGGCGTCTTGCCGCGGTACTGCGGCAGATTCACGCACTACCGGCCGAGCCGGTCGCTTGAGGAAGCCTCCGAAAAGGAGGCGTGGCGTCGTTGACGGCCGTCTGCGATCGTTCTCGGCGAAGCGGTCATGGTCCCGGCGTTCACGTCGGCGGCCCGTTGAGTACCACCTATTCGGAACCAAAGCCCGTTTACGGGCCTTTTCCATGTGAGGGCTTGAGGATCGACGAAGCAATAACTGTCGTATTGCCTCTTCTCCCCCGCCGCGCAGCGATTAGCGGGGGAGAGGATAAAGGTGAGGGGCAAAAGAAGATCTGCCAGTTATTGCTTCGCCGATCCTTAGCCACCTCTATATGGCTCAAGCTCTGGCAGCGAGAAGCCCCGTGGAACGGGACTACCGGTACCAACCAACTCGCACACCCCGTGCTGAAGCACGGGGCTAATACGCTTCGCAACAGCATCCGTTAGCCGCTGTTCGAAACGACTCCATTTTACACGCCGAAGGAACCACGCAGGCGGGCGGCAGAGCCTTGTGGATTCTCACTGGCGGAGCCGGTGGATTCCCTTGCGTTTAGGGTTATGATGAGGAACGATCCGTCTTCGAGACGACACCTTCCGACGGCCCCTAAACGCTACCATGAGGTGCTCGATATGTTCGAATTACCAATCGTTTCCTTTCACGGCGCTGCCGCACAGGGTGGTGTTGGGCGACGATCAGTCGCCATTTCACACTGGCTGACCTTAGTGTCGATGAGCGTTGTTGTTTGGGCAACGTGTACCGTTGGCTTGGCAGAACCAGCGACCCAGCCAAATGTGGTAGTTATCCTCTCGGATGACCAGGGTTGGGGAGATCTGAGTGTACACGGCAACACCAATCTATCGACTCCTCATATCGATTCCTTGGCTCGTGACGGGGCGTTGTTCGATCGCTTCTTCGTCTGCCCCGTCTGTTCACCCACGCGTGCGGAATTTCTGACGGGACGCTACCATCCTCGCGGCGGCGTATACAGCACGTCAACCGGAGGCGAACGCTTGGACCTGGACGAGAAAACGGTGGCTGAGTCGTTCCAGGCCGCTGGCTACGCTACGGGAGCCTTCGGCAAGTGGCACAATGGTACTCAGTATCCTTACCATCCCTGTGCGCGGGGCTTCGACCAGTTCTATGGTTTTTGCTCCGGGCATTGGGCGGATTATTTCAGTTCCCAGTTGGAGCAGAACGGCAGACTCGTACAGGGAAAAGGGTACCTCACCGACGATCTGACAAACCACGCCGTGGAGTTCATGGAGGCGAATCGTCAGCGGCCTTTCTTCTGCTATATCCCATTCAATACGCCTCATTCACCCATGCAGGTGCCCGACCGTTTCTACGAACGGTTTGACAATGTGGATGTCGAGATGCGAAACCGCGACCCTGAGAAAGAAGACATGTTGATGACGCGAGCGGCTCTGGCGATGTGCGAGAACATTGACTGGAATGTCGGTCGCGTTCTGAAGAAATTGGACGATCTTCAGATCTCCGACAATACGATCGTCATTTACTTCGCCGATAACGGGCCCAACAGTTGGCGATGGAACGGGGAGATGAAAGGTCGCAAAGGCTCGACTGACGAGGGGGGCGTACGCTCTCCGTGCCTGGTACGCTGGCCGGGACATGTCCCTGCTGGCAGGAAGATTCCGCAAATTGCCGGAGCCATTGACCTGCTGCCGACCCTAGCCGATCTGGCGGAGATTCCCATCGTCAGCACCAAGCCGCTGGATGGAAAGAGTCTCAAGCCGCTGCTGCTCGGCACGGCAAACGATTGGCCTGATCGCATGATTTTCTCGCACTGGAACCAGCGAGTAAGTGTACGGACCCAACGGTTCCGCCTGGACCAGCAAGGGAAACTGTTCGACCTGGCTGCCGATCCCGGTCAGCGTCGCAACGTCTCCCAGCAGCATCCCGAGTTGGTGCAGACGTTATCCTTGGCGGTGGAGCAATGGAAGGGAGAGCTGCTCCCGGGCCTGCGAGACGACGACCGGCCTTTTCCGGTCGGGTATCCACCATTTCCGACAACGCTACTGCCGGCCCGTGATGGTGTGCCGACCGGCCACGTCCGACGCAGCGGCCGTTTCCCCAACAGTACGTATTTCCTCGATTGGACCAGCATCGACGACTCGATGACGTGGGACATCGAAGTGGTTACAACGGGTCAATACGACGTGACGTTCCATTACGCCTGTCCCGCGGAAGACGTTGGCAGTATCTTCGAACTGGAGTTTCTCGGTAGTCGACTCCAAGGCACAATCACCGAAGCGCACGACCCGCCGTTGATCGGTCCGCAACACGATCGAGTCCCGCGCAGCGAAGGGTTCATCAAGAATTTCAAACCCTTGGATGTCGGCACCATGCAGCTGTCCAAGGGGCGCGGGCTATTGACACTCAAAGCGCTGGAAATTCCTGGTAGTCAGGTGATGGAATTACGGTACGTCGTTTTGACTTTGAAGGCAAACTGAGACGGATGATTCACTCCAGTAATCGCTTGCCAAACGCCAAGGTCGTGTCACCGCGCTGGCTGTAGTTTTCGTCAGCCTGGCGCAAGCTACTGATGCGCACGGCGGGCGTCACGGCTTCGATGTATTGACCGTCGCCCAGGTAGAGCCCCGTGTGCGTGATTTTTCCAAGCCGGCCGAGAAAATAGAGCGTGTCGCCGCAGCGCAGGTCACGGCGGTACCAGCGTGTGGCAACCAACCGCCCCGGAAACACCTGCTGGTTCGAATCGCGCGGCAAATGAAGACCGCTCGACGCAAACGCGGTTTGAACGAGCCCCGAGCAATCGACGCCGGAACGCGTCTTGCCGCCCCAGACATACTTGGTCCCGAGGAATTGACGCGCCGTCGCAAGGACCCGATCCAGTTCGCGGGGTGCGACATGCCCCCGCACATCGCAGATGGATTTCGGCACCTGCCACGTTTTTCCATCTGGTGATTCGGCCGTCACGTGCTCCAAGTCCTGAGCCACCCAGCGCAGACGCGCGCCAACCGGGATCGTGGCGTCACGATCGCTGATCCACTGCTCGGTAACGTACACCTGACGCCCCTTCAGCCATCGGTCGAAATGATCGGCGTCAATTCGCAGAATATCCGACTGGCGAACAAATCCGACGTAACCTTCGCCAGTGTGACAGAGCACGAATTCTGGCGCCACGTCGTGCAACAGAAATAGTGGCTCCCCCAACATCACATCGGTGGCCGTCGTGGAGTCTCCGGAAGGTTTCGTAAGCACCAGACTGTGGGCAGACCTGACCAGGCCAAACCGAAGCTCGCCCAACCCCCGAGACGGGAACAGTTCGACGTTGTTCGTGATCGACTCAAACCCGAGACATCGAAGAAACTCGATCAGCGCATCGCGCATCTCCACAAATTCCGCGTAGCCGGTAAGGACCACGGAGCCGTCACTCACGGCGCACGCGTTCACGTGAAAAGCACAGATGCGGTGATCCTGCAGAACCGAATCCTGAAACGAGCGCAGATAGTGCGTCAGCTGACGCGGATCGCCTTGTCCGTCCGGGGCGAGTCGGTGCGCCAGATCACGCAACACATTCTGCTCAGCCCTCCCCAAAGGGGGCCGCGCTAACAGGACGACGAGTGCTGACAACAAACAAAGAACCGTGCGCTGCAATCGATTCATGGCCCAATTCGCTCCAGTGGTAGACAGACGGAAACCTCGATATCCTGATCAAATGGATGGGGGAGGAAATCAGACGCTCAAAGAAACCGGTGGGGACTTCGCCATGAGTGGCTCCGACAACTGCGTTGGTCGATCGTACGGAACTCACCATGCAAACGCAACTACCATCATGCGAGGGAAACGTTAGTACTCAGCGGGTCCCCGACGTGGACGTCGGGGCCACTACCGCTTCGCGGAGAACGATCGTAGACGGCCGTCAACGACGCCACGCCCCGGTGCGCGTTTTTGGGTAGAATGGTCACATGCATGAAGTCAGTACGGCTTGGGACTTTGCCCTCAACCCCAACGATGAACGCGAGTTGGTGGTCGTCGTGCTGCAGCGGGCGCACCGTGCGGGAATTTCTTCCTTTTTTCGGGTTCATTGCCGGGGAGACTACTTTGATGATCCTGCAACTGCTATCTGGGTCCAACGTTGTGCAATCCAAGGTCGCCTGCTGTGTGGCGCTGCTATTGGCGTCTTGGGCGGCGAGTGCTTCAGCCGAGGAACTGACAGTCAACAGCACGAACGGTATCACGACCGTCACGTTGAACAGTCGGCTGGTGCTCGAATATCGGGCCCAGCCCCATCCAACCAAGATCTATGTCTCGCGCTGGTACACTCCCCAGGGCGTGCAGGTGCTGCGGGACTCGCCGCACGACCATGTACATCATCACGCGCTGATGTACGCCATCGGTATCAACGACGTCGATTTCTGGTCGGAGGTGCCACCGGAACAGTATGGGCGGCAGGTTTCGTCAGCGATCAGCACCGAGTCGTCTTCTCGTAATGGGCAGGCCAGCACGACCATCCGGCAGGATATCGAGTGGCAGACGGCGAAACACGAAACTCTGCGCGCGAGAAACGCGAGATAACAACGCACATGGGAGTTATTCCCGGCGCATCCCTAATGTCCTGGCAGTTCTCGCTGGGGCCTGCGGAAGGCCAGGAATCCATCCAATTGTGGGGGCGCCACCATTTCGGACTCGGCATGCGGTTCGTCGAATCGATGGACGAGGGGAGCGAGTTTGTCACGGCGGGCAATGCGGAGGGAGTTGCCGTGCGGGGCGCAGAAAAATTGACGCGTGCCAACTGGTGTGCTCTGTATGGCAAGGCAGGTGATAAACCGGTGACCGTGGCCATGTTTGACGCTCCAGCCAATCCACGTCATCCGGCCACCTGGTTCACCATGAACGTACCTTTTGCCTATCTGGCGGCGACCCTCAATTTGCACGAACAACCGCTGAGGGTTGCTCGCAGCGAACCACTCACGGCGCGATACGGCATCGCCATCTGGGACGGAAAGATCGGGAAATCCGAAATCGAGCTGGCTTATCAGAAGTGGGTCGAGCTGCGTTAAACGCTCGTTTCCTTCAGATCGACGCCGAAAACTGACGCCTTGAGTAACACCGTCCGGAGATGTCCTTCCCAGGCCCCGGCGGCACTCGTGTCTTGTCAGGCTTCAGAATTAGGGTTGGGCGTGACAAAGCACTACATGCCCTTTCCAGAACACGTGCAGCGCAAAACAATGCTTTGTGCCGCGGGTGATCTCCGACCGCCGTCGGAGCAGTGGTTAGGCAGCGTCGCTTGGTGACGGTGGATTTGCGTAACTTGCTTTGAGGTAAATCACTTACGCCACTGCGGTCGTCTCGGCGGTCTTGGGTTTGACAACTACTACAATGGCAGCTCGTGATCTCGCCCACCCGCGCTGCGAGGGGCGGAACGTGAAGACACCGGTGTTTGTGGGCTCGGGTAGTATTCACACGTATTCCCACCGCAAACCAGCTCGGCGGTGATCACATCGGTGAGGTGAATGACGTGAACGTCTCGAATCGCAAAATGGCATTGTTCATGTAGTCATCTGACGCGGCGGAAGGGGTTTTTGTTAGACTACGACCCGGAATCATGTTTTTTGAAAGCTGGCAGGCGGTCTGCCAAAATGCTCCTTTGCAGGGGATCGCTGGCTCCCCATTGGTAGGATACGCGATTACTGAGTCACACCGCGCTCACTGAGTGTTCGAGCTCAGGATTACGCAAGCGGCTGAAACAGGAGGCGACAGAACAAACACGATGCATGACATGGCAGCATCACGCAAGCGAGTGGCTGTGATCGGGGGCGGAATATCCGGACTCGCGACGGCTCATCATGTGATGGAACTCGATCCAAACATTGCCGTTAGCCTGTTCGAACGAGCGGACAGTATTGGTGGAGTCTTGCAGACAAAGCGTCAAGACGGTTTTTTGTTTGAATGGGGGGCCGACAACTTTATTACGAACGTACCGTGGGCCCTTGATCTGTGCCGGCGGATCGGGTTTGAGGATCAGTTGTTGGAAACCGACGAACAACATCGGGGCGCTTTTGTCGTTCGCAAAGGGCGGCTGCACCGGATTCCGCAGGGGTTCATTATCATGGCTCCCAGCCGTGTGTGGCCCGTCGTGACGACCCCGATTCTCGGTCCGCTGGGAAAAATCCGGATGGCGGCCGAATTCTTCGTACCGCGGCGTAAAGAAGAGGCGGACGAGAGCCTGGCCTCCTTCGTCGTCCGGCGGTTCGGTCGCCAGACCTATGAGCGGCTGGTACAACCATTAATTGGCGGTATTTACACAGGCGACCCCGCCCGATTGAGTCTCCAGGCCACGATGCCCCGTTTCCGGGAGATGGAAAAAGGACACGGCAGCCTGATTCGGGCCGTGATGCGTCAGGCCAAGAAACAACCTAAGGCCGATCGCAATTCCAGTGGCGGTCGCTACAGCATGTTTGTGGCGCCCAAGGAAGGCATTGCCAGCCTGGTGCAAGCCGTGGCGGACCGCCTCCCGGCCGGTACGATCCAATTGCGGGCCGCGATTTCGGCACTCAATCGTCAGTCCGATGGAAGCTGGATCGTGACCGCGGAGGATCCAGATTTCAAGAGCGATCCGTTCGACGCGGTGATTGTGGCCACGCAGGCCAAAGCGGCTGCCGAACTCGTCCATGCAACGGATGCATCTTTGTCTCAGGACCTGACAGACATCCACCACTCAGGATGTGCGATCGTTACCCTGGCCTACCAACGCCCCCACATCGCGCATCCGATGGACGGATTCGGCTTCGTTGTCCCTTCGGTCGAGCGGCGCAAGATCATCTCGGGAAGTTTTTCCAGCGTCAAGTATCCGGGGCGTGCGCCCGACGGGAAAGTGCTGATTCGCGTCTTCATCGGCGGTGCTCTGCAGTCCGAACTGTTGGATTTGTCCGATGAAGCTCTGACAGAAATCGCGACGAGCGAACTGGCTGAGTTGATGGGGATCCGAGGTGAGCCGCTGCTGGCGCGTGTGGCACGTCTACCGGCCTCCATGCCCCAGTACTATGTGGGCCATCGTGAACGCATGGCAGCGATACAGCAGCGCGCCGCGGCCGCCCCCGGCCTGTTCTTGACCGGCAATGCCTACCAGGGCGTCGGAATCCCCTTTTGCGTTCATACAGGTGAACAGACGGCCCAGCGCGTGGTCGCCTACTTGAGCGACGTGCGCGAGGGAGTGAGGGGGTGATGGGGTGTGGAGTAAGATGCTTGGTGGTGAAATAGCACTCACCCGCTGACCTGCCCACGATCCCACGGATTTTTGGTTCCCCACGGCGGAGGCCATAGCGCATCTTGCGAGCGCGTAGGGTAGAATCGCGGGACGATGTACAGCTGTACGGGTGGATCACCCTGACGGGCGGCAAAGAAACCCGCGAAAGACGCGAATACTCTTGCGTCGCTCAGCAGGTATGCCAGTTGGCGTATGGCATACCTTTCATCTCTTACGGGGTGCCAACTCCAATACTTCGAATCTATTTTCGGCGACGAACGGGAGCGATTCCGATGCGGGCGTTTTCTTTTTTTGGCAGCGGTCCTGTCCCTTGGCACTTGGCGGTCCTGGTTTTTCTCGGGTCGGCCGCGACTTCGAGGGCCGAAGACTGGCCTCAGTGGCGCGGCCCCAACCGCGACGGCGTCTGGAATGAAACGGGCCTGCTGGACGAATTCCGCACCGACACGCTCACTTGGAAGTGGAGCGTGCCGTTGGGCACAGGCTATTGCGGCCCGACGGTCGCCGCGGGTCGGGTGTTCGTCATGGACCGGCAGTTGGAACCGAGTGAAGTGGAACGGATTCTGTGTTTTGAAGAGCAGACGGGCAAGCAGTTGTGGGTCCAACCCTATCCGTGCCTCTATGACGGAGTCTCCTATACAGCCGGACCGCGTGCCAGTGTCACCGTTGACGAGGGCCGAGCCTATGCCTTGGGCACCATGGGGCACCTGCACTGCCTGGACGTTTCGTCAGGGGCAGTCAATTGGAAACGGGACCTGAATCGTGACTACCGGATTCGCATGCCGACCTGGGGTATTTCAGCGGCACCGTTGGTCTATTCGGATCTGGTGATAATGCACCTTGGCGGTCGTGATGGCGCCTGCGTCGTGGCACTCGACAAACTGACCGGGACTGAGCGTTGGCGGGCTCTTGACGACCGGGCTTCTTACAGCTCCCCGATCGTGATTCAACAGGGCGAGGTGTCCGTGTTCGTGGTCTGGAACGGCGACGCGATGGTCGGTCTGTCACCGACCAGCGGCGAGGTGTATTGGCGGATCCCGTTTCCACCGAGCAAGATGCCGATTGGCGTACCCACTCCGATTCTGGACAACGGTCGCCTGTTTGTTTCTTCGTTCTACGACGGGTCCTTGATGGCACAGCTGAGCGATTCTCCGGTATCGGCTCGAAAACTTTGGGCGGCGATGGGACGCAGCGAACGAAACACGCAGGCCCTGCACTGCATGATCAGCACACCACTGATGCGTGACGGCTACATCTATGGTGTGGACAGTTATGGTGAATTGCGGTGCCTGGCGGCGGAAACCGGCCAGCGCATCTGGGAAGATCAAACGGCAACGCCGCGAGCGCGG
Organism: uncultured Planctomycetota bacterium; assembly: GCA_963700575.1. Classification (GTDB taxonomy): domain Bacteria; phylum Planctomycetota; class Planctomycetia; order Pirellulales; family Pirellulaceae; genus JAJRVM01. The sequence continues at coordinate 187,336 of CAVOYC010000033.1, forward strand.
TGGAGCAACATTCACATGGTAACGCAGGCGGATCGCGTCTGGATGTTTAATGAACGCGGCGAACTGGTGATCGCCAGGCTCTCACCCGAGGGGTTCCAGGAAATCAGCCGGGCAAAACTGATCGAACCGACAACGGCCCAATTGGATCAGCGCGGGGGAGTGTGCTGGTCCCATCCTGCGTTTGCGAATCGGCACGTATTTGCTCGCAATGACAAAGAGCTGGTTTGCGCGAGCCTGGCAAAAGACTAGCCCGCCCCTTTCAGCGCGGTTTGTCGTGCGAAAAGTCGTATAGCGAGTTACGCTCATGAGCCATGAGGACAGGAGACACCGATGAGTAAAGAACCCAAAGAAGCGGCTGCCCGTACTTCCCAAGCGAAACGGACCGGGTTACCGCTACCGCTGAAGATCCTGATCTGGCCCTTCGCTCTCGTCTGGAACGTTCTCTACAACAACTGGCTCTCGTACCTGTTCGGTCGCGTGCTGCGGGACGAGAACCGGATCTACAGCATCAAGTTCATCTGGTACGGTGATTCGGTCTACCTGCACCCGATGATTTGGGGCAGCCTCGTACTGTTTTTTGTACAGAAGAGCGGCGTGGTGGGCGATGGGTGGCCCGTGTTGATCTGGTTCATTCTGCTCGGTATCTGTTTCCTGACGGTGATCTACAACTTCGACATTTTCAAGACCAGCGTGCTGGGAATTTGCCTTATCGCCGTCTTCGGATTGGCATACGTCAGCAATAGCGAATGGGAATGGAACCCGCTCAGGTGGGTCCAAGATTATGTCACTCACCTGGATGTCCGAGTGTCGGAGGGATTCTACATTGCCTCGGCCTGGATTTTCGCTTTCCTGATCAGCGCCGAGGTGATTTGGGCGTGGCTGTTCAACCGCGTGGAACTTGACGAGTCGTATGTTTACGAACATCGTTTTCTGCAGGGAACGTCGCGCGAGCCGATTTTCGCTCGGGGTTTGAAACGAGAAACAAAGGACTTGCTCGAGCTGTTGATTCTCGGAGCCGGTGACATTCAGCACCGCACTAAGAATGGATTCAAACGCTTTAAGAACGTACCGGGAGCGTCGCTGGGATTGGGTAAAGCGATCGACTCGATGCTCGATTATCGCCGCAGCGGGCAAGTCAAGATGGAACACAAGCATCACGATGATTCAGATCAGGCCATGATCTCGGATGCTTTCCCTGACTTGCAGGACGAGATGGACGACGATGGAATCCATGACGATAGCGGTCAAGACGACGATGCCGACGCACACTAGCCGGCAACTCGGCCGGGGCGACCGGCACAAAGCTCCGTCCCCGTCGCGGCGACTTCCAGACGCCCTTCTGCGGCAAAATGCCGCAGACACCTGGGTACTTTATTGTCTGCCCGTCGCCCAGAAAAGGCGTCGGAGGTGACCGTGTGTGAACAAGTCAACGAGAAATACCGCTGCCGCGGCGATCAAAAAAACTGCTAACACGGCCATCTCCTGTCCACCCAGACCGTCGGGCAAAATCGGCTCGAAAGTCTTGAATTTGATTTTCTCGATTTCCGGAGTCAGATCCTTCTGGAAGGGCCACAGCTTGCGCAGCGAGCCGAACATGAAACCGCAAAGCAGGGACATCGTGACCGCGTGATGCCGGTCGAGCAACCAGTGCAGGACCTTACTGAACGTGACGAGTCCGATCGCACAGCCGGTGGCGAAGACCAGGACGGTCACCACGCCGTTCATCATGTCCTGCCCGCGCAACAGGTTGCCCGGGATCTCCGTCAAGTGAATGTACACGCCGAGTATCAGCAAAACCATGGCTCCACTGATACCGGGTAGAATCATCGCGCATATCGCGATGGCACCGGACAGGAAGACGAATGCCAGATGCGGATTGGTGGCGCCCAGGGCGTTGAGTCCCGCCAGCCACCAGGCGAACGCCACGCCCACGAGGAAAATCGCCACACACCGCACCGTCTCACCCCGCGAACGCGTATGGATCATCAAGGCCACCAGCACCCCTGACGCGAAGATCAGTCCAAAGAACATGGCCATCGTCAGGCAGCGAGTCGCTTCGGTGCTCAACAGAAAGTGCATCAGGATCGTCATGATCACAAATCCGATCAGGATCCCCATCCCCAGGGGAATGAGCAGCGGCAAGTCGACATGCGCGGCGGCTTGGCGCCATTGCCGCTGGCGCAGCATCTGTAGAAGCCGCAAGTCAAAGTGACTGATGGCTGTCACGAGCCGTTCGTAGATGCCGAGAATCAGAGCTACCGTGCCGCCCGAAACACCGGGCACGATGTCGGCACCTCCCATTAAGACTCCACGGCCGAAATCGCGACCGTGCCGGCTGATCAGCTGGAATACTTGCCGCATGTTGCTCCCTCTATGTCCCCTCAGAACGCCCGAGCTTTTCTCACGTCGAACCACTCCCCCCGGAGAGGCCGAACGGGCGACGCAGAACATCCGAAACAGACCCCCCGGCGGGCTCACAAGACGAGCAGTTTACTCGAAATAGGTAATAAACCAAGCTGAATACTAGCTGTTACCGACTGCTTCCAGCCATTAAGCTCTTCCCACTCTGCCTCAATTCGCACACCCGGTGGAGTCGAATATAGTTAAAAGGTAGCCCATGGGATCGGGTTTTTCAGATTCGTGTTGACGGTCCCCGCCCCGCCGATACAATCCTAGTTGGCTTAAAGTCAAGCGCAACGGGCAAATACGTCGCTCGGCCCGGCGCAAACGGAGGGTGATTTCCCCTGTGGGTGGACGTGCAAGCAGGAGCGATCGTTGATGCCAGCACACGATAAGAAACATGATTCTGACGTGTCTTTCAGACCGTGTGATCGCCCTGGCTCCGGCGAAGCTGAATCTGTTTCTCGAGATTCTTGGTCGGCGTACTGACGGCTACCACGAGCTGGAAACGCTCATGGTGGCCATAACCATATTCGACACGATTGTTTTTTCGACCACGGTTGAGGATCAAGTACGACTGACGTGCAGTACGCCTCCTGGCGGACGCGCCCGCGAGGTCGCCATGGGCAACGGGGCGAATCTTCTGGGTGACGTACCGGAGAGCGGGAAGAACTTGGTCGTGCGTGCTGTCCAGCGGCTGCGAGAAGCGGCTGGTGTGACGGCAGGGGCAGCGATTCATCTGATCAAACGTATTCCGTCAGCAGCCGGACTGGGTGGAGCATCGAGCGACGCGGCTTCGGCGCTTCGGGCCGCCAACGAAGCGTGGCAGCTGGGGTGGCCGCCTGCCGAGCTCGCCCGTCTATCAGCTGATTTGGGCAGCGATATTCCGTTCTTCTTCGGCCACGGAGCCGCGATTTGTCGCGGTCGCGGGGAGCGGATCGAGCCGCTTTCCGTTCCTGCCTCGCTGCACGTGGTCGTGGTTCGACCTCCAGAAGGACTTTCGACGGCGTTGGTATACAGGCATTGTCTGCCCGCTCGACAGCGGGTTGCTGTGGAGCCGCTGGTGGCGGCATTGCAGCGGGGCGACAGCAGCGGGATTGCACGGCATCTGCTGAATCGACTGGAGCCTGCGGCCGCAAACTTGACACCTTGGATTGCTCGATTACGTAATGTGTTTGACCGCCTCGATTGCTTGGGACACCAAATGAGCGGGAGCGGAACTAGTTATTTCGGCATTTGTCGTCATGCCCGCCATGCAAGACGTGTGGCGGCTCGCTTGCGGGGTGAAGAGCTCGGATACGTCAGCGTCGCCACTACCCTCTCGACACCTCCGTAAACCCCCGTCACGGCGAGCGAATCGTAAGGAGGACCGCATGGAAATCACCGAGGTTCGCATCAAGCTCATGGAAGACTCAGATGATCGATTGCAGGCCTTCTGCTCGATCACCATCGATGATTGCTTCGTGATTCGCGATTTGAAGATCATTGAAGGATCTACTGGTCCGTTTGTGGCCATGCCAAGTCGCAAACTGACATCGCACTGTCCCCAATGTGGGACCAAGAATCATCTTCGCAGTCAGTACTGCAACCAGTGTGGCGGTCGTCTCAAGGAGGACCGCACGATACGTGATCAGGATGGGCGTGCCAAGCTCTACGCCGACATTGCTCATCCGATCAATTCGCAGTGCCGCGAAATGATTCAAACGCATGTGATTGAAGAGTTTCGTGCCGAATTTCAGCGTGCCGCACAGCCCGATTATGTATCACGCTACGACGACGACTATGATGACTTGCCAGACGGTTCCGACCTGGAGCTGGTTTCCCAGCCGATGGCAGAACCGGCCAAGCGGATCATCAAGGAGCACGCGCATATTGAACCGGCCGACGTGGAACCTCGTCCGCCGCATCGGCCGCCGTCACAAACGCCGGCCAAACGGACACCACCTCGCAAAAACGGTCAGTTCGGCGCAGGCATCTTCGAATAGCAGGAGTGTCACGGTCGGCGGCCGAACGGGTGTGATCGTGCATGCGCCAGCCCGACTTGGCAAGCAAGATGGTCATGGCAAGAGAACGTCACGGCAACCGTGCCCGGTCGCGGTACCGGCCGCGTTTACTCTGGCGGGGTCGCTGATCCGCTCATCGCTGAGCGAACGTGCTGCAACAACAAGGTTGCCGCCTCCGCCTGTCGCTCGGTGCGTCGTGTCGCATGCAGCGTGTGCCGCCAGGACTCCTGGCACTCGACACCATCGCGGCTCCTCCGCGCCACAGCCACATACACCACACCGTCCAATTCAGGCGGCGCTGCAGGTCCCAGGTGCCCAGTTACCGCGGCGGAAATATCCGCCTCGGCCGTGCGTACCAGGACACCCACCGCCATGTGCCGCGCCAGCGTGTCGCTGACCACCCCCGTACGTTCCAAGTCGGCCCGCGACACACCCAGCCAGTCGATTTTCGTCTGCTCTCGGTACGTGACGGCACTGCCGCAATGCCATTGAGAAATGCCAGCCACTTCGGCCAGCTTGGCGGAAGCCAGTCCCCCCGTGCAACTCTCGGCGAACACGATCCGCTGGCCTGCCGTGCTCAGCCGTTGCGCCAGGCGTGCCGCTTCGCGCTCTAACGCCGATGCCATGTGACTAGTCCCCCGTGTCAACTGCTGGCTTGTCGGCGTCCCCCTCTCGCAGGGGCTGCTGATTTGGGAAGAACAACGCGAAGATCACCACACAGGCGGCACAGAGGCCGGCGCAACTAAGCCAAATGCTCGTCCAATCCCTCACGGAAACGTCACCCTGTACGGTTGTGAATGTGTCGCCAATCATTCCACCCAAAAATCCACCCACGAAGAACCCCAGCGATAGAACGAACACGCCGTAGAGCGTCTGCATGCTGCCTCGCACGTCCACCGGTGCGATCCGGTCCACGTACATGTATCCAACCGCCATGAAACAGCCGAAACAGAAGCCGTGCAGACCCTGCCCGACCGCTGCCAGCACCACCTTCCCGGCCGCCGGCGGGTCCAGGTAAAACACCAGGGCGAACAGCAGGCAGCGGAGCAGATAGGCACACGTACCGAGCAGCATGGTCCGTTTGAAACCGAGAGCTTTGATCATCAGTCCCAGCGTCGCCAGCACCACCAGTTCGCAGATCTGACCGATCGAGCTGATACTCTGTTCGTACGCCCCCCAGCCACCCGTGTCGAGAATGTCACGCATAAATGGGCTGTACCAAACGACCACAAATTGATGAGCAATCGCGATCAGAAAACTGACCACCACCAGCACCAGAAAATCCCGGTTTCGCAGCATCGCGATCACAACCCCGGGAGCATAATTCTGCTCCTTGCGCTGCGGCGGCGTGTGCGGCAAACTCAAGCAATACGCCCCCATCGCGATGCCCACAAGGCCGGAGAGCACAAAGGCCACGGCGCGGGCTTGATCCAGCTCGGGACCAGCCAAGCCACGTAACCACCAAAACTCGATGATGTACGCCGGGACAATGAAACCCAGAGTCCCAAACAATCGGATCCAGGGAAACTCCAATTCACTGTCTTTCAAGTGCTGGAAAGCCAACGAATTGGTTAACATCATCGTCGGCACATAGAGAATCGAATACACCGTTCCCAAAACGATGACCGGCCAGACTTGCGTCTGCACGGCGAGCAGCAGCATCAAGACGCCACCAATCACGTGGCAGGCCGCCATCACCCGTTCGGTGGCGAATAGCCGATCGACCAATTGCCCCACAATGAACGGCGCCAAGATCGGTCCGACCGCCAGTGCCGAAACAAAAACACCGACCTGCATACTCGTAAAACCAAGCGTCCGTTCCACGTACACCGAGGCAATCGGCAGATAAGCTCCCTGCACGAAATACTGCAGGAACATCATGGTCGAGAGCCGGCTCAACAAAGGAATGGATGACCTGTTGCTACCGACCGACAAACCTTTCTGCGGCTTCACCATGGCCAACTGGCTCCTTTTCGCGTCGGGCAATAACGTCCCTGCTGTGCCCCGGAAAACGTCACACTTGTCCCCACAAGCCTCATGGTTCTATCACATCAAGAAGCTACCCGCCACTCCATACCAGTCACTTTTCACTACCGATCCCCCATCTCGTCATCTCTCCCTCTCGCTAAATCAACTTCTTGCGCACGTGGTCATTGAAGCGCTCGCTGCGGACGACGCGCCGCTTGTGCACGCCCCGGGCGATCGACTCGTGTCGATCCTCAGCCGTGACCTGAAACGAAATCGATTTCCCATCCACATGGACCACGCGGGCATGGCAATTCACTTTGTGCCCCAAGGGCGTGGCGGCCAGATGCTGCACGTCAACGGACGTGCCGACCGATGTTTCACCCGGCTCCAAAAGTGAACCGAGCGCATCGCGCGCCGCGTGTTCGAGAAACCAGATTAAGGCAGGTGTGCTGAGCACGACCAGGTCCGCGTCGTTCGCAATGTCAATCGTATGACTGCGCTCGACCGTGAACGTCGCGCTGCCGTGATCCCCAACTTTCGGTAGCCGTTTCATGTCATTTTTCCTGTTCCAACTCTGCAACCCGTTTGGTCAACGCAGCTGCCAAAGCTTTCAGTTCTTCCATCTCGTTGTGCTTCTTCTTGTCCTTACTGTCCGTACCGGGACAGTCGCCAGAAAAACCGTCACACACCCCACACCCTCTCACTCCAGCACCCGCCGGTGGATCATCGAATAGTATCGAAAACGGCCGGGCATATGGGAACCAACCGAGGCGATCACGACTACCGCAAACAGAATGGGCACGCGGAAATTCCAGGCCCAGGGAATCAGTGCCAACAGACCCAGTTTGGTGGCCACAAAAAGGCCTCTTCCTTGATAAAACCAGCACCAGTCTGGAAAGGCCTCGATCATCGTCAGCAGCGCGCCCGTGATGATTGTGGCGTATAGCCAGGGCACCAGCTGCGTGCGGGACACGTCGAAAACATGGCCTCCCACCAACACGCCGGAGACGGCGATGTGTGCCGTGCGAACGGCGATGTTCCAGGCGCGGGCATAGGGGATCTTCGGCCGCTTCTGATCGTTCGATCCGTCGCCCGTCGGTTTCATGGTGACCCTCGTACTTCCGATTTCAGCAACCGGGCGGGTGGTCTGCCGCGGCAATTCGCAGCAGACTGCTGCCGGCTGTGGGAGTGCAGACTGTCACACCCGAAGGAAGCCCCAAGCGTTCATAGAACAGCCGGTTGAGCCGGTGCGTCAAAGGCGACACCGCTTCGGACTCAGCCAGCACCATGGCGCATCCGCCGAGCCCGGCACCGGCAATCTGAGCACCCAGGACCCCTGGCGTCCGACACGCGATATCCACCAGCGCGTCGATTTCACGAATGCTGCACCGGTAGGCGCCAGGCTGACGATGCAATTGCGCCGCCGCGGCGCGTTGACGGTCCCAGCTAATCAGGTCATCGATCAGCGCGTGTAATCGGTCGTCCGAGATGTCCGTGCAAAACGGCTCGGCCTGTAGACTGTCATCGACATGATAGCAGCGTTCACCGTCATGGGAAATCTTCATCAGTTGCCCCAAGCCGTACATGTCTTCGTTTTTCAGACAGATGGCCGCTTCGCGAGCCCGTGCACACTCGGCAATCCCGAACCACATCACGCCGCGCACGCTGTAGACGCGGTCGCCCTCCACTCGATCGAAGTATGGCCGGAGCGATTCCCATGCCTCATGTGCGGCGAACTTCCGGCGCACTTGTTCGGCCGTCATCGATTCCGGTAAGCAGAGCAATATCTCGTAGATCCGCTCTGGTGGCACTTTCAAGACATCCGGTTCAATATCGCGGACATATCGGATCAGCGGCGCGTAGTGCGGGAAATGGGCCCGGACCAGTTCCACGCCCAGCAGATACGAGGCGACTCGCGAATTGAACGCGACCTTGGCACCCGCCGCCTTCTTGGCCTGCATGAACGAGTTACATACGACCATGCGATGCAGGTCGGGAAACTGGATCTGTTCGAGCAATTCAAAGTCGTGAAATTTGACGTGGTTAATCGTTCCCTTGGCTCCGTACTTCATGGCAGCATGGTCAGCACTGCCGCCCCGAGTGCCGACAAACCACTCGCCTTCGCCACAGAAGTTGACGAACTGGCTGGGCGTCACTTCCAGATCGTGCAGGGCCGTTGCCGCCTCGGCCGTCGAGACAACCAGTGCCGACGAAGAACTCATGCCCGCCGCCACGGGGATGTTGCCATGAACCACCAGATCCATGCCCTGCAACAATCGATCGCGAAAAGCCATCTGCACGCGCAGCATGGCCGCCTCAATGTAGATGCTCCAGCGCCCCGCCGACTGCCGCAAGTGTCGCTCCAACTCGTCGCAGTTAATACAGCTCAGCCAATCGTCCCAATTCAATTGGCTCACTAACCGACCGACCGAAATGGAAGCGTCCGGAAACAGTTCGGGTTGCACGTTACGAACCTCGATCTGATCGTCATCGCGTGGTGAGACGACCATGATCACCTCCTGGTTCACGGCCATCAAGTTGCAGCATCCCCCTTGATAATCGATATGCCGTCCCATCACGTTGATGCGACCGGGGGATCGGACAATGATGGCATATCGATCTTCACCGAACTCGGCGGCAAACCGCAGTAGTACGGCCCGATAAGCCTGGCGCCGCTCGCGCAGCAGATCCGGATCACTCCCATAATTCTCGGCGAGCGCCTGATCGGTTTCTGCCAGGGGCTGATCGTCTGCGGGAAACAACTCAAGCCACTGGCTCGCGCGGCGGCACGTGGCCTCCCCCAACCGCTGCTGGAGCTGGCTGAGCGACTGTTGGCTCTGACCGTAAAAGTAGTCGGTAATCCGCAACAGTTCTTCCGGGTTGTTGTATGACATCACGTCGTGAGGAGTTGCTGTAGCCACGTAGCCCGCCTGAAACCTGAGCCCGTCGTCATTGCGGGCCGACAAAATCGACCCAATCGCGTCGGTCAGGTACTGTTCGCCTTGCGCATTGTCAGTGGCCATGCGCTGCAATCCGTACGCCAGGACTCCTTTGCGAACCAGATAGACCGACTCGTTGCGCAGCGGCGCGTTCAACGCATCGATCGCCGATATCTCCTCGTGACTCATTTCTAGCGGAAACGACGTCGGGACGTCTTCCAGTGCCGCGAGCAGCTGCCGTCGGTCCACCGTGTCAACTGCCCGCAGGTGCTCCAGGTCCAGGCCCATATTGTCACCAAACACGAGCGCCAGTGACAGTGTCTTGCCAGCCCCCTGGACAATCAAACTCTGCAGCGTTTCGCATGTCGGATCCTGGTCAAGTGCCTCCAGATGCTCGCGCAAGGCCGCTCGGCACGCGCGCAGTCGGATGTCCGACATCTCGGCAATCCCGGCGGGGCGGCCTGATTTGTCGAGCAGGATTCTGCCGGCAGATGCTCCTCCCAGCTCGGCCGGCGAGACCAGGATTTCCAGATCCGAACCGCAGGTATCAAATTGCTCGACCAGATGCGCCAAGGCAGCACTGCTGATAATCTTGTCCCCCGCACTCACCAGCACACGCGCTCGGTCGTCGATGGCCGCCAACGCCTGTAAACCGCAACGTGCCGCATCGCCAGTACCCAAGGCGTTCGGCTGATAGGCAAACAGGACGTTCGAGAAACGCTCGCCTACCGTCTCGACGACCTGTCCGGCCATCTCGCCCACAACCACGACATTCTGCAGCACTCCCAAACGGTTATACGTGTCCAACGCTCGTACGATGGTCGGTACACCGGCAATATCGAAACAGACCTTGTGCATGTACCGGTTACGCATCCGTCGGCCCTTGCCGGCGGCCAGGACGATCGTGAATAGGGAAGATTCTTCAGGCATGGTCGTGCAAAATCCTGACGCCCAGGAGGCCCCTCGGCTTTACATGGTTCGAATCCCTCCCAGTTTAATCACCAACTACAGTCGGTGTATGCCGAAAGCCGGTGAAGTAGCTCGGCTCGCCAGGGCCACGTGCTGGGAACCGGCATTTCCCAAGGACGTGGCATCTCGAAACCACTGCGAGCTACCGCTCGGATACAATACCCCCCCTCCCGTGTTAGGCAAGAATGGGGCGGGATGTTACGATAGTCACGGTTGCCAGCCTGGATCGTCCTGAGACGCGTCCCAGGTGGGAAGTATTGGTTTTCAGTAAACGGCCGCAAACTCCAAGAGGCTCCGCGATGCATCGACGCGACTTTCTCAAGACGAACGCTCAGGCAGCCGTGGCCGGCGCCGCGATTTCCCTGTCCAGGTCCCCGAGCACGGCGGACGAGATCGCTCTTGAGGCTCCCACGTCCTCGATCTGGCGCAGCTACTCGGCGGCGGAACACCGGCGGCGGCTGGAGAACGTCGGCTTTTGCCACCGGGCCATCGGCTCCTGCCTGCGGAAGCACCTGGTGACCGACTACCTGCCCGCCCAGTGCTGCTACAACCTGGGAGAATACCCCTGCCTCACACCTTGGAATCCGGGCCCTTACGACGAGCAAGAACTCGATCGGCTCAAAGACCACGGCATCCAGTTGATTCAGCTCTTCGACGACTGGAACGACTCGCTACGGCTCTTCGAGGGCGACAAGTACACCGCCCTCAACCCGGCCGGGTTCCGCCGCTTCATTGAGATGGTCCATCGTCGCGGCATGAAACTTCTTATCTACGCCTCCACCTGCTTCCTGCAGCGGACGGACCCCGATTTCCAGCGGGAGTGGGCACGTGAGGGGGACAACTGCGTGGTCGGCTACTGGAACATGGCGCGTTGCTCGCCGGCCAGCCCCGGTTGGCGAGCGTACCTGCTCCCTCGGCTGGTCAACATCTTGGACCAGTACGGTCCAGACGGCCTCTACATCGACGGCGGCTACGTTGCCAACACCGCGAAGACACTTCATACTCCAGCCGACGACGAAGTAGCGGCCTTCGAAGAAACGCCCGAGTACGATGGCGCGTTTACCGATCTACTCGCGGTGATCTACGCGGAGGTCAAGCGGCGAGGTGGGATCCTGAAACTCCATGTCAACGCCGCCGAGCAACCGCTCAGCGGCGGCCTGAAAGTCTATGACTACCTCTGGGTCGGCGAGGGGGTGGGACAGGTCGACGCGTTACGGGAAGCGGTCAAGAACCACCCGCCGTACGTGGTCCCCTGCATCGACCAGTGCTTTGCTCAAGTGACCGACGAGGACGAACCGTACTTACACGCCATTCCCTACATGCAGTTTCCCGTGCTCCAGGCGGGCCGACCGTTCACGGGTCAGCGGGGCCTGATCCCGGGCGTCGAGTACTCGGGCGAGGATTTCTGGATGCGGCGCTGCCGCGAGGCGTGGAAGTCTTACCAGGAGCACCCGGACGGGCCGCACAGCTACGGCGTCTGGGACGCTTTCCCGGGTCGGGCCGAGACTCGGCCCACGCACGCGCGTTGGCTTTCCCAGTATTTACCCCTGGTGGAAGAGGGGACTTGGGCCTGGCTGGAGATCGGCGACTCGCAGTTGTTCACTTCTGCGCTTCCACACGGCGTGGTGGCCTCGGCTTTCGCCAATCGCGAGTTGTACCTGGTCTTGGCCAACTACGGCCGATCGGCGGCGTTAGTCGTGACCGCCGACGCCTGCGTCCCCATTGACGCGCCCGGCAACGCTCCGGCAACTCAATGGAGCCTCCCGCCGCGTTCGCTCAAGATCCTGCGCCATCCGCGGCAATAGCTTGGTCTGTTCACAAAACTCGCTGGGGTGATTTTTTCTTGCCCCTCACCTTTATCCTCTCCTCCGCTATTCGCTGCGCGGCGGGGGAGAAGAGACCATACGACAGTGATTGCTTCGTCGATCCTAAGCCGGCCGCCACTGGGCCTCAACATCCGATCACGCCACGCTGTGACGCACCATTATTCTGGCGGCAATTGCAGCAAGGCGACATCTTCCGATTCCAGGGTCAGCCTGACGCTACCGCCCGGACAGGTCAATTCACGATCCCGCACCAACTCGTGGCAGGCAGCGACCGTCGAGTCCGAAAAACGGATCGTGACCTCGCGCTGCTGGTCGCTGTCGTTGAAGACCGTGAAGTAGTGCTCGCCAAAACGTTCGACATACACATGCGCGTGACTCGATACGGCCTTCGTGATCGGCTCCCAGCCAGCCTCGGCTACCAGGCGGCAGAGTGGAACGTATTGTTTGAACAGCGGACGATCGCGATTGTAGAGATCCGGACGCGTGAAGTATTGACCTTGCGACGCGTTGTGGCTGAAGAAGCCCGGAAACATACCATAGGCGAGCGAACGTTTCATGTACTTCTCGACCAGCTCGAAAGAAAACTGCTCAAACTGCGTGTTCATCAAGAAGCAAAACGGCTTTGCCTTGCAGAGCGCACGGCGATACAACAGATCCGCGTCTGGCATCGGTTGCCAGCGCCCGCCTGGGTTCCAATCGGTTTCCGTGCCGAGCACATCCAGCTGCGGCGCGAGCCAGCTGAGCCGGATCGGCGTCGAATTGGCCATCATCAACCGATCCATGCCGTGGATGTCCTCGGCAATACGCCGTGCGTATTCCAGCGCGATGAGCCCGCGAAATATTGCTGGGCTGTGCGTCGTCATAGAAAAACTCAGCGGTGCCCGTGCGTGCCCAAAATGGGCCCGGCAGAAATCCAGCTCGTCGGTCACATAGCCTTCGCTGGAATCAATATATTCTCCATCCAGTTCGGCTTTTCGATCGGGACCGTAGAGTCGCTTCTTCAGCTCCGCATTCCACTTCAGCTGGAAATCGGTCGGCACGCCTGGAAGGTCGGGCATCGAATTCATGCTCCATACAGCACCGTTGCACCACGGCGTGTCGAGCATACGTGCGACTAGTCGCCCTTCGGCGTCCCGATAGCCACTGGTAAACAGCGCCTTCGCGCGCGGATCATCTTGCTCGTCGGCCAGGCGCCGAGCAAACTGGGTCGCCGATTCCTGCGTCCGCGGCACATCCGGAGGCATTCGCATCCACCAGGTCAGGGGCTCGGTGTAACGGAATGTGATCATCCCGTGGTCGTCGTCCCACGCCGTTTCGTTGTCTCCCTCTTTGAACTTGAACCCAAAGTCTTCGAACCCTTCAACCTCGCTGATTTTGGCGAAGGGCATCCACAAACCCTGCTCGGGAGTGCGGCAGCGAAACGCTTGCGGAAACAGAGCGTAGTACCTGTCCAACGCACCACGAAAGCCGGTCCGGGGTTCAAAACCGAACCGGCAGAGCCGTACGTGGGCCGTGGGCTTCTCGGGTGTCAACCCGATGTCCAGCGCCAGATACAGTTCACTGGTCGAGGCGTTGTAGCAGACACGATAGAAGGCTGGCTGCAGCATGTCGATTCCCAACGCCACGGCCTGCTGACCGTTCGTCACGGCTCCAAATGGGTAGCGCGAAAGCCGACCATTCGAACCGACTCGCATGAAACGTGTTGCATTCACGTATTCGTTTCCCGGCAGAACCGCTTCACTGCGGCGAGGGTCCTCCAACCACTGGAGTCCTTGCGGGGGGACACGTACTGCGTATAGTAGCGTGACCGCTCGATCCTTGCCGGTCATGTCGGACAACGTCACGTCGAAAAATGTCCCCCGATCTCCACCGGTCTCGTCACATTTCAGCTTCACCCCCAAGACACTCTCCTGGAGCTGCACGTAGTCACTGTCAGCAGCCACATCGCGCAACTGAAACCCGTCAGGCACCTCTTCCTGCACGGTCACTGGCACACCGTCGAACCGGGCCGCGCCGGGAGGCGTACGCAACTGCCGCAATTCAGGCTTCTGAAACCAGGCCTTGCCACTATGCCCACGCAACAACAGGTGCATCGATACCTGGCGAACCGGCTTCTCGGGAAACACGACAACCTGTCGTTTCTGCCAGTCGTGCGTACCGGTGTCAAAGGGCGCATGCTGCCCCCACAGATGCGAGCCGTCCATGTAAATCAGATCGAGATACAACGAGTAATTGCTGTCCGGCGAACCGGAGACTTCCTCGGACCGGCTGGACGCAGACGCAATAATCGGCTCGGGGCGTTCTTGATTCAACACCACGCTCTGGCTGGCACCGCGCTGCACTTGCGCGTCGGAACCGTTGTCGCACACCCATTCCCCGCTGCGACGCTCAAACCCCTCGCGCCATGGACCCCAGGCATCTCCATGCAGCAGGTTTTCACCGGCGCTCTCGACCCGGATGACACGCTTCGTGACGGTGCCATCTGCGGACCACGCAGACGGCAAGGGTACCGATAGGGATAGGGATAAGGCAGCCGCACAGATTGCCACGAGCAGGATACGACTGTTCATAAATACTCCTCTCAGCGGGTTGATTGCCTGTCAACACCGGCGTCGAGCTTTTCGGGAACGTCAGCACCGGCAGCCACTGGCACCTCCAGCGCCGCGTCCAGCACCTTGCCCGCCTGCATCGACCAAACGCGTTTTTGATAATCGTAGGGCACAGCCACAATTCGCTTCGGCGTGATCCGCACCACCAGAAACTCGCTCGCACTGCCGGGCGCAGGCGAGGGGACCTGCACAAACACGCGGCTACGATAATGATCCACCTTCGCTTTGTGGTAGTGGCCACCGAGAATTGCCAGAATGTTGTAGGGCTTCAGAACGTCCAGCAGAGCATCCTTGTTCGTCAGAGCGTCGAAGCAGAGGTGTGTGGCGACAACGGTTGGCTGTTCTTTGGGTGCCTTCTGCAGCAAGTTACGAAGTTCTGCAAGCGATTCCGTCGTGAGCGGTTGTGCCGGACTGTTGAGGCTCTCATCGTACTTGGAGTACAGCGCGATGAACCGCACTCCACCCGACTCGAACGAATAGCTCAGCGCTCCGTGTCGGCTGATCAGCCATCGCTTGATCGTCTCGCTCGGTGCATTGCCACCCTCATCGTGGTTGCCGATGACGTCATACGCCGGGAACTTCAGCCGGCTGGTGATCAACTTCTCGTAGGTACTCTTTGCCGCATTCGTCGGCCACTGCGTGATGTCACCGCAACCGAACACGAAGGCCGGCTTCCCAACATGCCCGCCAACCTGGGTGGGGAACGCCGTCCCCGGCAGCTGGTTCATCGCATCAATCGCCGGCTCCAGGTGCTTGCCATCACCATTGGTCTGGACGTGCTGATCCGACCAGGCAAAAAATGTTAGCTTGGGACTTTCATCGGCCCGGGTGACCGAGACGACCTGCCCCAGCGCTAAACAAACCAGCACAGAGAAGCAGAAGGCCAAGCGAGATCGCCACGCGGATCCCAGGCAACAACTTGCACTAATCTTTTGACGGTGAGCCATTTTATGCGTCCTTCTCTTCCGGGGAGCTGGTGCCTGGTCAACTCAAAAATTGGGGCGAAGCGTGGGTTTCAACGGCGCGTCCCCCTAATTCTCAGTGTTGCCAAATCGAACAGCGTCACTTTGCAGCCCTGGATGTGCGTAACTCGTGTCTCCGTAACAGACCATCGCCACCGGGCTCGCCCCGGTGGTTCTACGTTTGCTGACTACTCTGGCAGCCGAAAAACGAATCTTCCTGCCGGCCCTCGCCGCCTCCGGCGGCGAGGGCCGGCAGGAAGGAAACTCATGGGTGGCCGAGATCGACGGTAGTTGTCAAACGCTCTACCACCGGGACGAGCCCGGTGGCGATAAAGCCCGTGTTAATAAGGGCTCAAGATGATCTTAACAATGAATGTGGCGCTGTCCTACAAAGCATTGGGCGAAAAGTCGATCTCCTGACGTCATGTTCCCGCCACCGTTCGGCGCGGGTGATCACGCCCGGTTGGTGAGAACGCCTTGTTGCGAAAGCCTAAGTCTTATTGTCCTCGGTTTGCCTTTGGCTACAACCAGAGGGGAACAACGCCTGCCGGGAAGTCCAGGGTGGCGGGCCAAGAATTGAGCGGACCTTGATCGGCAGCCAGATGGGCCAGCACCATCCGCGCTGGTTCATGTCCGGCCGCGTCGCCAGGTTCTCGATCTGAGCGGTGGGGGCGGCGCCGATGTTTGTGGCTGAGTCACTGAGCCGCGGCCGGACGACAGTACGGCGGCAAGATGCCGCCGCCACTCACTCGACGGTGACACTTTTGGCCAGGTTCCGAGGCTTATCGACGTCGCAGCCGCGGAGCACGGCGATGTGATAGGACAGCAGCTGCAGCGGTATGATCGCCACCATCGGCTGCAAGTATTCTTCCACGTGCGGAATGCGGATGACATCGTCGGCCAGCGTGTCGACACGGGTGTCGCCTTCGGCGGCCACGGCGATGACGGGGCCACCCCGCGCTTTAACTTCCTCCAGATTGGCCATGACTTTGTCGTAGACGAAGTCCTGGGGCATGATGAACACACTCGGCGTCTGTTCATCCACCAACGCAATCGGTCCGTGCTTCATTTCGGCGGCCGGATAACCTTCGGCATGAATGTAGCTGATTTCTTTCAGTTTCAGCGCCCCTCCAACGCGGTCGGGAAATTGTATTGTCGCCCCAGGTAGAGGAAATTCTCGAAGTGGCAGTACTTCCCCGCAATCTGACGCACATGGTCGTTGGTTTGCAGGGCTTCGCGAACCTTGTCGGGCAGTCCACGCAGCGACTTGATGATCCGGCATCCGGCGGCGTAGCTGAGGTGGTGCAGGCGACCAAAGTAGAGCCCCAACAGCGTGAGCGCCAGGCACTGCGACGTGTAAGCTTTGGTCGACGCGACGCCGATTTCAGGACCCGCGTGAAGGTAAATGCCGCCGTTCGCTGCTTGGGCGATAGTGCTTCCCACAACATTGCAGATGGCCAACGTCGGGTGCCCTTTGCGTTTCATCTCGCGCAGCGCGGCCAAGGTGTCGGCCGTCTCGCCACTCTGCGTGATCGCGAACAGTAACGTGCCGTGATCGACGGGCGGATTGCGATACCGCAGTTCACTGGCATATTCCACTTCGACGGGCAGTCGTGATAGTTCTTCAATCGTGTATTCGCCTACCAGCGACGAGTGCCAACTGGTTCCACAAGCGGTCAACAAGATACGGTTGACACGCCGCAATTCCTGCGTGGACAAATTCAAGCCCCCAAAGACCGCGGTGGCGTCTTCATCGCTCAAGCGACCTCGCATGGCGTTCTCCAACGCCTCAGGCTGCTCGAAAATCTCCTTGAGCATGTAGTGCGGGTATCCGTCTAACTCGACCTTGCTGGCGTCCATCTTCAGCGGTTCAATCGTCGGCTGCACGTGCCCTTGCTCGCGGTGCATGACGCGCACATTGTGGGGCGTGAGCAGCGCGACCTGATGATCCGCCAGGTAGACAATCTTGTCGGCGTACCCGGCCAACGGCGAAGCATCACTGGCCACAAAGTGTGCGTTCTGTCCGATGCCCACTACCAACGGACTTCCCAGCCGCGCGGCAATCATCACGTCCGGGTGATCACGAAACAGGACCACGAGCCCGTAGGTTCCCTGCAACTGGCGCAACGTTTCCAGGACCGCTTCCAACAGCAGATTGTGCCGGTTCACGGGCGCGTCGCTCGGCTCCCGCGCTTTGCTTGCCTCCTTCAGATAACGGCTGATCAAATGCGCAATCACTTCACTGTCGGTCGCCGAGAGAAAAGTGTGCCCCAATCGCTCCAGACGTTCCCGCAGCTGCCGGAAGTTCTCGATGACACCGTTGTGGACCACCGCGATGCGCTGCGTGTCATCTAAATGCGGATGCGCGTTCTCTTGGGTCGCCGGACCGTGCGTGGCCCAGCGCGTGTGCCCGATACCAATCGCCGCGTCCGGTATGTCCCGTCCCAGAGCCTTGGCCAGCACCTCAATCCGGCCCGGTGTCTTGGTAATCGCAAACTCCCCGGTGGCCGTAATCGTGCCGACGCCGGCACTGTCGTAACCGCGATACTCGAGACGCCGCAGACCCTCGACCAGAAACTCCGTTGCGCCGCCCTTGCCGATATACCCCACGATTCCACACATGCTGTCGCCTTTTCAGGAAAAAATCCAATGCCTCGGTACGTCTCTGTTCGCGTGAAACCCTCGTGTCGGTTCGCCCACCCTGACCGAGACTTCCCCTTACCGTGAAACCCATCCAGAAACAGCCGTTTCTTGCTCGAAAGTTTCTTGCTCGAAGCAGACTCTCAAGTGTGGGACATGCCACAGCGAAAAAGGCCTCACTGCGTCCGACTCCCAGCAGGAGTTACTGGCGTTCTCAAAAGCTGAGCGAATCGTAGCAGAAATGCCGCTTATGACCATCGCGAGAGGGTATTTCCCCCACCTGCAGACGGTCCTCCGGGTAGACACTCTGTGGGCAGTCGGCCCGCGGAGGACGCCACTCCTGGCCACACCCCACTACAGAGTGGTTCATGGCAGCTCCGTCGCGACGCGGATGCCCACCAGGCATACGACTTGCCCGACCGACCTTGCCAGTTTTGGGAAAAATCCGGACTAGGCGACGTGTGTGGATTCAGATATGTAGAGAATGCGGGGCCCCCGAGGCGGTTGAGGGGCCAGCCAACACGCGCTGGCAACGACTTGCTCCGCCGCACGTCCCTGGAAGCCTGTCGCCAGGCGGCGATGGAGCGTGGCGAACGCGCGTGGGGGGAGAAGAGAGCATTCGCCTCCGAGTGCAGCGCATGCGGGTCACGATTTGAGTCGAGTGGACGAGTACCAAGGAGACGGCCATGGACGGCAAGGCAGCGAGTTTGCGAGTTCGATACCGCAGTTACATCGTCATTCCCGCCCGCCTCGCCTCGACACGTTTACCGCGCAAGCTGCTGCTGAGCGAAACCGGCAAACCGTTGATCCAGCACACGTACGAGTCGGCCCTCCGCGCCACCCGGCCGCTGGGTGTGTGTGTGGCGGCTGACCACGGAGAACTGGCTGCGCGGGTTCGCGATTTCGGCGGCCAGGTACTCATGACCGACCCGCGGGCGGCCAGCGGCACGGACCGTGTGGCGGAAGTGGCGCGGGCCATGCCAAACATCGATATTTTTGTCAACGTCCAGGGCGACGAGCCCGAGATTGCTGGTCCTGCGATCGACTTGGCCATCGACATGTTAGAGCGGAATCCAGATGCCGTGATGTCGACGCTGGCCACACCCATTCGCGATCGGCGGCAACTCGAGGACCCCTCGTGCGTCAAGGTCGTGTGCAATTGCCAGGGGGCGGCCTTGTACTTCAGCCGCAGCGTCATCCCGCATCCACGCGCATGGGATGATCGATGGCTGTTAGCGGATCCACCCTGTTTCCTTCAGCACGTGGGCCTGTACGCCTATCGCCGCTCGTTCTTGCTGGAACTGGCCAGCCTCCCTCCCTCGCCGCTCGAGCAAATCGAGAAACTCGAGCAGTTGCGAGCCCTGGCAGCGGGCCACACGATCCTGGTCTCGGTGGTGGATGAGCCGTCAATCGGGATCGACACGCGGGAGGACTATCGGGCGTTTGTCAGCCGGGCGATGAGTCGCTAAGATACAGTCCCAGGGTTGATCGCCCTGGAGCTCGCCTGACCGCCCGCTCTGAGGTGTGTCTTTCAGCCCCCCGTTGACTTTGCCGCGTCCCCGCTGCGCCCGGCAGCTATGTCGTGGTTTGCAGCCTATTGCGTGCCCAGCACTTTGCGACCAGGAAGGTTCGGATGGTTATGACCAAGCACATCTTTGTCACCGGCGGCGTGGTAAGTTCGCTCGGAAAAGGCCTCACCAGTGCTTCGATCGGCATGCTGCTGGAACAGCGCGGCTTGAAAGTACGGATGCAGAAGCTGGATCCGTATATCAACGTCGATCCGGGGACGATGAGCCCTTACCAACACGGGGAAGTCTACGTGTTGGACGACGGTAGCGAAACGGATCTGGACCTGGGTCATTACGAGCGTTTCACAAACGGCCCCTTGACACGTGACGCCAATTACACCACAGGCCAGATTTATCTCTCCGTGATCGAGAAAGAGCGACGGGGCGAGTTTTTGGGGAAGACGGTGCAAGTCATTCCACACATTACCAACGAGATCAAGAACGTTGTGCTCAAGCTGGCCGGGGACGACGTGGATGTTGTGATTACCGAAATTGGCGGCACCGTCGGTGACATTGAGAGTCTCCCGTTCCTGGAAGCCATCCGGCAGTTATCGCTCGACATTGGCAAGGAGAACTGTCTGTACATTCACTTGACATTGGTGCCGTATCTGAAAGCGGCCGGTGAGTTGAAGACCAAGCCGACGCAGCATTCGGTGGGTCGGCTGCGCGAAATCGGTATTCAGCCCGATATCCTGATCTGCCGCACGGAACGGTCCATTTCTCGCGATGACCGCGAGAAGATTGCGTTGTTCTGCAACGTACCGCTCAAGGCGGTGATCGAAGAGAAGGACAAGGATTTCTCGATCTACGAAGTGCCGTTGAGCCTGGTGGAAAACGATCTGGACGAACTGATCGTGAACCGACTGCAGCTTTCCTCGGGAAAACCAGACCTCGAAAATTGGCGCGAACTGTTACATCGCCTGCGTAATCCGGAATGTGAGATCAGTATCGCCGTGGTGGGGAAGTATGCGGCACACTTTGATGCCTATAAGTCCATATACGAATCGCTCGATCACGCCGGGATTCACAATCGGGCGCAAGTGCGTATTGGACGCGTGTTGAGCGAAGCCATTGAAGGGGAAGGCCCCGAACGGTTGCTGGCCGGTTACGACGGCATTCTGGTCCCGGGTGGATTTGGCGAGCGGGGGATCGAAGGGAAGGTCAACGCGATCCGCTTCGCGCGGGAAAGAAACATACCCTTCTTCGGCATTTGCCTCGGTATGCAATGCGCGGCCATCGAGTTTGGTCGGAGCGTGGTGGGACTCGAGAACGCCCACTCCACCGAATTCAACAAAGATACACCCCATCCGGTGATCTGCCTCTTGGATGAACAGAGAAACGTCACCGACAAGGGGGGCACGATGCGGCTGGGTGCCCAAACAGCCGCCCTCGTGCAGGAGAGCAAGTCCTTTGAATCGTACGGCACGGCGGTCATCTCCGAACGCCATCGGCACCGGTACGAGTTCAACAATCTTTACCGACAGCAATTCATGGCTCACGGTGTGCAATTCACCGGAACCAGCCCCGATGGCACCCTGGTAGAGATCATGGAATTGCCTGCCCACCCGTGGTTCGTGGCCGTCCAGTTCCATCCCGAGTTTAAGTCAAAACCGACCGCCGCTCACCCGCTCTTCGCCGGCTTCGTCAGCGCGGCGATCGAGCGACATGTGTCACGAGCGGAAAGGCAACAGGAAATCGAGACCCTTTGAATATGAACGACTCATCTGCTGACAAACCGAAAATCATCGTCGACGAGGATTGGAAGGGCCAGGTTCAGGCCGAAAAGGAAAACCTCCGCCAGGCAGGCAGCGCGCAGGAAACGACTGCCAGGCAACCGGGTGAGCAACTGCCCATCCCCGAGGCGTCGTTTTCCACGTTAGCCATGACCCTGGTTACCCAGGCGACCTACGCGCTCGGCCAAGCCGGTGCACCTGAGGGGCAAGACGTGCCGGTGGATCTCGACATGGCCAAGCACATCATCGACACGTTGGCGGTCCTGGAGGAAAAGACCAAGGGGAATCTGACCCCGGAAGAGTCCGGTCTGCTGAACGAGTATCTCTATCAACTCCGCATGCTCTTCGTCGCCGTGCAGACACAGGTGAAGCAGCAACGTCAGCCGCAGGAAGAAAAAGGCTCCCTCGAGATTCCCTGAGACGCTGACTGCCTAACGCGCGTAAACAACGACCTTCCAGGCACTAGCCGGGATTATTCACGTAGGGTGGGTCAGGCACGACCAACGTGTTGGAGGGTCTTCACAAGCCGATCAGCTCCCCAGCAACAGTCCGTGTTTGTGCGGGCAGGAAACGAGCGTGCGAAGACCCTCCAGCAGCACGGCTTGCTCGACCCACCCCACGAGTTTTATGAATAATCCGGGCTAGGTCAAAAAAAGACCCGGCGGGCGAAAACGCGTAGGTTCCACGTCCTGGTGGCTTGCAACCCATCACGGAACACACAGGCATAGTACGGAAGCGTCTTCACCCTGCCGGGAATGTTTGACTGGGAAATTCGCGCACCGATCCTTGCGGTGCGGACCAATCCGAAAACAGTGTGAACTGGCCCACGGATCAAAGGCCCACCGCCTCAGGCAGAGAGCTCGTCGAACAGGCGATGAAACTCGGGCATGGTTTGTTCGAGATAGATGAGCCACGCGGCTGGCTGCCACATCTCGATGCACAGGGCCGCTCCGACGACGATCATTTCGGCACCCGGTTCCACACCCAGGAATTCGCGAAAACCCTCGGGCAGCACCAGCCGACCGCGACCGGCCAGCGCCACAGGTCGGTGTCGCGTCGAAAGCAAACGCCCAAGACGCTGCACCTGATCGATGCGCCCCTCCAGCCGACCGGCTTCCAGCTTGCTCTGGATCAGTTGCACCCCTCGGTCCAGCCGCTGCTGCCACCGCGCTGCATCCCAAAGACTGAGCGAGCCGGGTCGTTCCTTGATCAAAATGCACTCGCCCCCCGCTTCCATAAGCGGCTGGGCAAGCTCGACAGGAATCGACAGCCGGTATCGATCGTCCAATGTGCGGCGGTATTCGCCAAGCAGAAACAAAGTGGTCACGGATCTCGCGCGAGTCAATCAAGCCGTTGTCACGCCCAGCCGCACGTCCGTGCATCATGCTAATCCCTGGCGACGCATTTTGTGGGCTATTTCCCCACAGAACTATTGCTGAATAAGCATTTTATGGGAATGTTTCCCACAGCAGTCGAAGTGTAACAAACCATGATCGCTTTGCAAGCCTCTCCCACACGGAAATCCGCTAAGAGAACCCTAAACGATTGGCCTTAAACGACTTGGAAAAATACGTCGTTGGCGGCGACCACCAGGCGAAGCTGACTGTCGGCTGGGCCCTGCGCGTCCATGCCGGCGGCTTGACTGCCACTGTCTTGGTACAGACTTGCGGCGTGCTGCAGCAATAGCGAGACTTGCTGGCGGAGTTCGGAATCGGTGGCCAGTAGTTCTTCGATCTTGGCCCGATCCCAGTGCCTGCCAGCCTCCAGAACGCGTCCGTGCTGGTCCGCCACCAGAATCGCCGGTTCGGACAGATCGATCTCATGCTGAGCGAAGCGTGCGTGCAGCTTGGCTTGTACCGACTGGCGCAGCGACTCGAGGTTCTGGCGAATCGCGTCCCATTGCACTTGTTGGCTCAACTCGGTCTGTGCGGGACCCTGCCCTGATGCGGTCTGATCCGGATCGCCTGTCTGGGAACTGTCCGTTTCCATCGCCGCGTCCCGCAACGCGCTCGCGAACGAGACACCCGACTGCACGGCCTGCGAGACCTGTTGGGCAGCGGAACCAAGCGTGGCGGACACAACAGGAGCGAGCATGGAAGCAATGTTCATCGCCAGGTTTCCTTCTTGCATAACGAGCTCCCCCCGGCACCAACTGACGAGCCGTTTGCGGCCCTGTATGAGGAGGCTGCGGTGGGCTGAGCCGAGGGGGCAAACGGCGTCCATCCAGACGGCGCACTCATTTTGTCGGGCTGGCTTTCAGTTTACGGGGCCCACTAACGAACGCGTTTCCGACGGCAAAGAAACGTAGTGGCAGGTCGTGTGCCGCGGTCACTCCGATCCGCACCGATCTGCCGATGGAAAATGGAGGTTGAATTTGGCGTTCCTCTTCCAGCCACAGTCGGCGGCCTTGCGTCAGATCCCAGTGATCCAAGTGCCGGTCAATGGCGAAGGCCTGGCAGAGCCGCGCTGGGCCGCGAGCCAGATCTCGTATCACCTGGCAGCCACGCCGCTGCTCCATCAGTCGGATTCCGCTGAGCGGTTCCACGGCGCGAACCAGGATCGCGCTGGGCACTCCACGTTGTCGCGTCACGGTATTGAAGCAATAGCGCGCATGAATCGGATACACGTACGCCCGTCCCGGTGGTCCGAACATGGCCTGGTTACTGGTGGTGCGGCCACGCACGGCGTGGCAGGCGGCATCGTCGACGTGCAAATACGCTTCTACCTCCACGATTCGGCCCACCGTCACTCCATCACGTGCGCGACGCAGCAGCAGCTTGCCAAGTAGATCTCTGGCAACGAGCGTCGTCTCGCGGCTGTAGAAATCGCGCGCCAGGACAGACATGATTCCTAGAGACCTCAAACTGTAAATCACGCGGCCCATGTAGCCGCTAAAGTCGCGTTCGTGGGGCTCCTTTCCCTTCGGAAAGGGTTCGGATCTCGCTGCCGTGCAAATTGGCGAAATCACAGGCTTTTCCGGCGTCGGATCCGTTGGTAAGGGCGGGAGGGCTTGCACTTTGAGCAAAGACTCTATTGGGTTCGCGACCCTGCCGCCCTGGGATGACGACTGTAATAGGCGCGGCGCCGCGCCGCAATACACTCCGAGCCTGCGGCTGTGGAGCCGGTATCGGTTCGAGTTGTTCTTGCTCTCCCTGCAGCTCATACTGTTCTTCCAGAGCCTCATACGGCTGGTCGTCATAGATGGTCTCACCTCGCGCGGCGCAATCGTCGCATCCGCAATTCGGCTCCACCCCGCCGCAAGTCGGTTCGCAAGCGATGTCGCAGGAGCGCACCCCGCAAAACCGGGCCCCTTGCAGGCCATTCCAGATTCGGCTCCAGCAGCTTGGTGGGCAGCAACCGGGCCCCGTCCAGTCGCCGTGGTTATTGCACGGATCACACGCGTCCGGCGGATCATAGCTCCATTCGCCCCAATAGATCTCGCCGCAGCCTGCGTTGCAGGTCACCATGGAGCGCAACAGACCGGTCACCGTGTAACCACAAAACGGGTCCGCATCGGTCCCTTCGCACGGAGCGCAAGGCGTCGCGCCGCAATCGGTCGCACAACGCCCGGATAGCGTCTGCGGTCCGCAGCCATCGTCGCAGTAGTAGGCAGAGGGCGATGCGCAGCCGATCATGGCCAGACACACCATGACAGGCACCATGAGCATTGCTTCGTGGTATCTCATGCTGGAAGTTCCTCTTCGAATCACGTGCAGGCAATCCATCCGCAGCGGTTGTCTCGTGCCACGCGCGGCGCAGTGCGGGTACGAGAACCCGCATTAGATATCGACGGAATAACCGGCAGAATCAAGAAAATCGGCACGATCGTTAAACTTTCTCACCGGAGACCGCCTATCCAAAAGGGCGAGTTTTACCTATCTTGTCACACAATCTGCTCGTGGCCGAAGCCGCACCGGACTCGGTAACGCACCTACACCCCAGGCAGGATTGCCCATCATGCACCCGCCCGCGTCGTCGTCTCTTCAGGAGGCGATGCAGAAGTATGACATTCAGCTGCCGGACGAGCAGCTGGGACGCGTCGATCAGTTTCGACAGTTACTGTGGCAATGGAACCAAAAGATTAACTTGACGCGGCACACCGACTTTGATGCTTTCGTCAGCCGGGACTTGGTCGACAGCCTGCAGCTGGCCCAACTGCTGGCCCCACGTGAAGAAGTGCTCGACGTGGGCAGCGGCGGCGGCGTGCCGGGTGTGATGCTCGCCATCGTGCGACCCGACCTGGACATGACCCTTTGCGAATCGATCCAGAAAAAGGCTCGCGTGCTGGTATCGATCGTCAGTGAGCTGAAACTTCCGGCGGCAATCCAACACAGCCGCGCCGAGAGTCTGCTGGAAGATTTTCGTTTCGACACCGTTGTGGCGCGAGCAATCGGACCTTTGTGGAAGATCTGCACGTGGTTCCAACCCCACTGGAACTCCGTGGGGCGGTTGCTGTTGATCAAGGGCCCGCGATGGCCGGAGGAACGAGCGGCCGCTCGTGAACGCGGACTGTTACAGGCGCTCGAGCTTCGCCGGGTCGCCCATTATCCGATGGCCGGCACGTCTTCGGAGAGCGTGATCCTGCAGCTGGCGCGCCGCCGGTAGCGTTCCGGTTGAGCCCGATGGGGGCTTTCCCTATACTCCCAGCATCGGGGGGTCATGGGTCGGAAGAATCTCCTGGCGTGACGCGGGCGCTGGTCCGTCTGGTGCCCCCAGTGGGCACGATGTTCTCAAGTTTGGTTCGTCGGGTATTACTCGGTGCGCACCCGGGCGGGGGCGCCCTTATTCGGAAAAGCGAACTCGCACGATGTCCAGTTACAGTCTGACTCATCTGAAACAATTGGAAGCGGAAAGCATTCACATCATTCGCGAGGTGGCGGCCGAATTCAGCAACCCGGTGATGCTGTATTCGATCGGTAAAGACTCGTCGGTCATGGTGCAGTTGGCACTCAAGGCGTTCTATCCGGCGAAGCCCCCTTTTCCCATGATGCACATCGACTCGACCTGGAAGTTCCGTGAGATGCTCGAGTTTCGAGAGAACTATGCCCGCAAGGAACTCGGCCTGGACTTGATCGTGCATATCAATGAGGAAGGCCGCCAGCTGGGAATCCACCCGCTGGACGACAGTGAAAAACATACGGAGATCATGAAGACAGACTCGTTGAAACAGGCGCTTGGCAAATATCAGTTTGATGCGGCGTTTGGTGGCGCCAGACGCGACGAAGAGAAATCGCGAGCCAAGGAACGCGTGTATTCTTTTCGCGATCGGAACCACACGTGGGATCCGAAGAACCAGCGGCCGGAGTTGTGGAACCTGTATAACTCGAAGGTCAACAAGGGCGAGAGCATCCGCGTGTTTCCGCTCTCCAACTGGACCGAGCTGGATGTGTGGCAGTACATCCACCTGGAAAAGATACCCATCGTCCCGCTCTATTTCGCCAAGCAGCGGCCAGTGGTGGTTCGCGACGGCGTCATGATCCTGGTTGACGACGATCGCCTTCAACTGCTTCCCGGCGAGGAGCCGCAAATGAAGTGCGTTCGATTTCGCACGCTGGGCTGCTACCCGCTGACGGGAGCCGTCGAGTCGAATGCCGTGACGTTGCCGGAGATCATCCAGGAAATGCTCCTGACGAAGACTTCGGAACGGCAGGGCCGAGTGATCGATCAGGACGAAGGGGGAGCCGGCATGGAGGAGAAGAAGAAACGAGGGTACTTCTGACCGCGAAGTGCTCACAGCCCAGGCAGAAAATACCCTGTTCGCCAGCGCGTGGGGCAGGGACCTTGACTGGAACACGACCACGCTTTTCGCCGGCGCGCTGCATTCGTTCTGGAGTTGGATATTTCGAATTCGTGAGGTGAAATATCGGATTTCCTGCGCGAAATCCGTGCCAGGCAATTAAGACGCACGAGCAATTCGGCTGCTGGGCCGGGAAACCAAGACGAACCATGTCGCATCAATCGGACCTCATCGCCACCGATATCCATGCTTACCTGAAGCAACACGAGAACAAGGAATTGCTGCGATTCCTGACGTGCGGCAGTGTGGACGACGGCAAGAGCACGTTGATTGGCCGGCTGCTGTACGACGCGAAAATGATCTACGAGGATCAGCTGGCAGCGATCGAACGCGACTCAAAGATCCACGGCACGACCGGCGGAAACTTTGACCCGGCGCTGCTGACCGACGGCCTGAAGGCTGAACGTGAACAGGGAATCACGATTGACGTGGCGTATCGGTATTTCTCGACCGCCAAGCGGAAGTTTATCATCGCGGATACACCCGGACACGAGCAGTATACGCGCAACATGGCCACCGGAGCTTCGACCGCGGATCTGGCGATTATCCTGATCGACGCGCGGCACGGTGTCCTCACGCAGACCAAACGGCATTCGTTTATCACGTCGCTGCTGGGCATCAAACACGTTCTGATCGCCGTGAACAAAATGGACCTGGTGGATTACAGCCAGCAAGTCTTTGACCAGATCCGGCAAGAGTACCGAAATTTCGCGGCGCGACTCGATCTGCCGGACCTGCACTTCATACCCCTCTCGGCACTCCTCGGGGACAACGTTGTGGACCCGAGTGCCAACATGCCGTGGTACCAGGGCAGTACGCTGATGAATTTTCTGGAATCGGTTTATATCGGTTCGGACCGCAATCTGGAGGACCTTCGCTTCCCCGTGCAGTATGTCAACCGTCCCCACCTCGATTTTCGCGGATTCTGCGGCACCATCGCCTCAGGAATCTTACGCCAAGGAGACGAAGTGATGGCGTTGCCGTCGCGCAAGACCAGCCGCGTCAAGTCGCTGGTGACCTTCGACGGTGAACTGGACGAGGCTTTTGCCCCGGCGGCCGTGACCGTGACCCTGGAAGATGAAATCGACGTGAGCCGTGGAGATATGCTGGTCCGGCCAGGGAATGTCCCCCGCCTCGAACCCCGTTTCGATTCGATGGTGGTCTGGATGGCCGAAGAACCGATGACGGTCGGCAAGCCGTACTTGTTCAAACAGACCACGAAAATGGTGACCGGCGCCATCAGTGCGCTCCGGTACCAGGTCGATGTGAACACCCTGCACCGGCTGGAAAGCGACACCCTCCGTCTGAATGAAATCGGCCGCTGCGCCGTCACGCTCAGCCAACCCATTGCCTACGACACCTATCGGCGCAACCGGTCCACCGGCGCGTTCATCGTGATCGATCGTATCACCAATCGGACCGTGGCAGCCGGGATGATCCTCGATCGGTTCACGCGCGACGATCGGGTGGACCACTGGGAAGACGAGTCGGTGAGTGACATTCAGCGGGGTGAAACCAGCCATGTCAGTGGCCAGGAGCGGGCCACACGCTACGGACAACAACCGGCCACCATCCTGCTGACAGGCTTGACCGCCTCGGGTAAGTCGACCATCGCCTATGCCTTGGAACGGCGACTGTTTGACGTGGGTCGAGCCTGCACGGTGCTGGATGGACGTAACATGCGAATGGGGATCAGTCGCGACCTGGGATTCACGGCGGAAGAACGTTCCGAAAACCTGCGTCGCAGTAGCGAAGTCGCCAGGTTGATCAACGATGCCGGACTGATTTGTGTGGCCGCCTTCGTGGCGCCTAGCGAAGAGGTGCGACAAAAAGCTCGGGACGTGGTGGGACGCGAACGGTTTATGACCGTCCACGTGGCCACACCCCTGGCAGCGTGCCGAAAGCGCGATCAGGAAGGGGCTTACCAGAAAGCCGATTCGGGTGAGATCGCCAACTTCCCCGGCGTCTCGGCACTCTATGAAGAACCCTCATCCCCCGATCTCGTCCTTCGCGGCGACCTGTCAACGGTCGATCAGTGCGTCGATCAGCTCATGAAACTGCTGGCTGACAAGGGGATTCTGCACTAGCCCCTTGTGAACTCCAAAACTTGGGTGAAGCAGTGTTGTCAACGCCGGACCCTCCACTAAATGTAATACATGTACTCGGATTCGCTCTGCGCACGCTCGTTGAGGTCGGCGAATGTGATACTGACCAGCATGTCACGTTCGACGCGTGAGACGTCGTTCCAGACCGACATGAGTACACGCGAATGGGCCGTCTGGCTGCCGGCGCTCTGCGTGATGGCGTCGCTTCCCCCCTCGATGACCCCCATGACTTCGGCCAGTGTGATGTGAGCGGGATCCTTGATCAGCTGGTAACCTCCGGCCGCGCCCCGTGTGCTGGCCACCAGGCCGGCTCCTTTGAGCTGCAGCAGGATTTGCACCAGAAAACGCGACGGAATACCGTGTAGTTGAGCAATCGAGCGAACACGCACTGGTTCTCCCGAACCGTAACTGGCGGCCAACTCCATGACCGCCAAACAAGCATATTCCGTTTTGGCGGATACGTGCACCGATCGTCCTCTCCCGGCAACAGATCAATCGTCCAGCGAATGGAGGCCACACTCCGTCTTGCAAAATCCGCTCCATCGCCCAGCACGTTCGTCCTCGCCCAACAAGACCGATCGCGTGCACGGCCAGCAGCCCACGCTCGGATAGCCCTGATCGTGAAGCGGATTGTACGGAATATCGTATTTCAGAATCATGTCCCACACGTCTTTCTTCGTCCAATTGGCCAGCGGACTGACTTTGACCAATTGGAACTTCTTGTCCCAGCCGACGATCGGAGCCCGTGCTCGGTCCGCGCTCTGGTTCCGACGAATGGCGCTGGCCCAGGCTTCCATACCCACCACCGATTCGTACAGGATTCGGATCTTGCGATCCATGCAGCACCGATGGGGATCCGTCTTGTAGACAGGACCGCCGTTTTGAGCCTCGTATTGTTCGACCGTCAACTCCGGCTGCTTCATCTCCACTTCCATTCCGTATCGCTGCTTGACACGTTCGCGAAGTTCCAGCGTCTCAGGAAACTGATAGCCGGTGTCCAGATTGAAAATGGGTGTGTCGGGGGCAATTTCGGCCAGCATGTGAATGAGGGTCATGCCTTCCGGTCCAAAGGCGGTGGCCATCGTAAAACGCGGTGCATACCGTCGGACGGCCCACTGCAGGATCTCCTGCGGTGTGGCCGTTTCCAGCTGCGCACTCTCCCGGGCCCACTGCTCAAGCATTTGACCCGACGGCTCCGATGTGGTAGCCGGGGCCAACGTGACAGCACTCGGATCCCGCGTTTCCCGATTATTCACGTCCCACTCCGGAATGGTGACAACACGCAGTGACATGCCCGCTGGCGGCTGAGACCGAAGGGCCGCGTCGTGTTGATGTTCTGTTGCTTGCGACATCTCCCATATCCCTCAATCCGTGACCGGCCGCTGGGCAGACCCGTGTTGTGCGCACGATACGACCAAACCGTCGTCGCCGACCCTCAAACATAACTATCATTATAAAGTCAGTCAAGTATACTCACGCCCAATTGAATCCATCGACATGTGGACGCGACTACTGAAGTATTCTACTGGCCGGCGACCCACCCTCTTGCGAGCCACATGGAACCACCCTTATTGCCCCCAGCCGGCGCATCAAACCGGTGCCTGGCACCCAAACCGATGCCTCAAACCGGTGCCTGGCACCATTGCGGCGTGTCTGCCTTGCATCAAACCGGTGCCTGGCACCATTGCGGCGTTTTCTACTGGCCGGCGACCCACCCTCTTGCGAGCCACATGGAACCACCCTTATTGCCCCCAGCCGGCGCATCAAACCGGTGCCTGGCACCCAAACCGATGCCTCAAACCGGTGCCTGGCACCATTGCGGCGTGCCTGCCTTGCATCAAACCGGTGCCTGGCACCATTGCGGCGTGGCACCATTGCGGCGTGCCTGCCTTGTGCCGGGTGCCTGGCACCCAAACCGGAACCGGTGCCTCACCCAAACCGGTGCCTGGCAAACCGGTGCCTGGCACCTGCCAACGGGTGGCAGCGCAGCGTTGGCCTGCACGCTGCTGGGCGGCTGATGCTAAGCGAGTGCCTGGCACCATTGCGGCGCGTGCCAGATGTGCCGGGTGCCTGGCACCAGTTGTCGGCACCAGTTGTCCTGCCCAGTTGTCCAGTTGTGGTGGCACCAGTTATGGCAGTTGTGCCAGTTGTGGAGACGGCAGGTGGGCGGGTCAATTTCGTCGTGCTGAGCTTTGTTGCCCTTTTCCGCCGATAAACGCAGGTTGGCCGCAATGAACGGCGATTGTTGATTGTCGATTGTCGATTTGCGAAGGAAAGACTCCTACTTCGACAATCAACAATCGCCACTGATCAATCGTCAATCTGCGAAGTGGACGAGCGCAACAAGGCCCATTTGGATATCTTGCCAAGGCACGCCCAACTTCCGGGCGCACCGCCACTGTGCCTGGCACCGCCACTGTGCCTGGCACCGGTGAAGTGAAGCAAGCAAGCACCAGCAGACAGGTCTGCAACCTGCGGCGGCAGTTGGCACCCGCAGGGGTTGCACTGGCAGTAATCATGTGGTTTCTTCTGGCGCCCTTCGCCCCCCCTGGTGGGTAACCGACGGTTCGGCTGAGGCCTGGAAGAGACGCGTCGATCGTGGTAGCCTCGCAGCGACAGGTCTAACTTTCGGCGTGTCGAGGGCGAGGGACGGCCTGATGATCCACGCGACGCCAGCAACCGTGTCAGCAGCTGGCCATCCGCCGTCGGAGTGGCGGGCCAGAGCAGTGTTTTGAAAGCGGATGACTTGCCATGCAGGATTTCACCGATAGACCGCAATTTGGCCAGGTTCCAGCCCCGCCACGTCGCCAGTCGCGCGGCCTGCTGTGGCTGCTGGGCGGGTGTGGCGTCGTCGCCGTGCTCGGTTGCGGGGGCATCTTGACGGCGATTGCGTTTCTGGGCATGTATGCCCCCGACACGTCGGTCTATACCGGCAACCGCGTGCCAGCTCGTTTCCTGGAAACCGTCAAGAGCGTCGATGCGTTGGATGATGACGAAACGATTCTCTTCTTCTACTCCGATGCACTTACCGACATCCGCGACGGATTCTATTTCGTCAGCAACAAGAAGGTAGTAATCTACTCACAGGAGATGGGCGAGGAGCCACTGAGAGTCATCCCGTTCGGCGAAATTGACGAGGCGGAGTTACTGCGCAACGAATCGTTCTTCGAGGACAGCATCATCACGCTCTACCTGAAGGATGGCCAGGTCGTGTCGCTGCCCGTCTCCAGCGAGTACGATCGGGACGAGCAGTTTTTCCAGTCCATTGACGATCGGATCGAGAAATAAACACGAGACCACGGTCGAAGAATGGTCGGTCAGCAGCCCCCCTGACGTGGCCACTGCCAAACGTGGCTGCGGCGTATCGCCATGGCTGCGGCGGCAGGATGCCGCAGCCACGAACAGGCGCACCGCGTGCGCACATGTTATCGACTAACACTCTAACGCGGCATGCGCATCGTCTCTTTCAACACCTTCACGGCATCCCGCGCCCGTTGAAACTGCGTGGCGAACCCGGGAGCGTAGGCACCGACCACTTGGAACCCCTGCTCCTTGAGTGCCATCAGCAGCAGATCTTCAGCCGACAACGTCAACCGCCCGGCGCGGCGAATCAACGCGAATCCCAGGCCGCCCACCCCTTCGAACGATCGATAGACAACCTCGGTGCAGACGAGCCGTTCGGATTGACTGAAATCGAAATCGAAATCGTATGGCCTGCCAACATAATGAAACCCACGTGCCAAAGCGCTGCCAATCTCCTGTTTCGTCAGCCGGGGACGGACTACGGCAATCGCATCACAGGAGAGTGGTGTTGACACGCAGCGCAGTCGCACACCGTCCTTCAAGGCCTCCAAGACGCGACCTTCATCGATCGGTCCACACTGGCGAAACACCGGCAGCCACGGCGGAGGGATCGCACGCTCAGCCAGCTGGAGGTCCGTCAAATCCGTTTCATGCCCGACGTATAACGCTGCGTGTGGCCAGAATCCCGGCAGAAAATAGTTGGTCAGAGCGAACTCCTTGCGCGTGACGAGCACATCGCCGGGAGCCAATTCGGCCCGAAGTTGCTCGACGATGCCGGGAGGCAACTGCGGCCGGTGACCGAGCTGGAGGTATTTTTCCGAGAGAAGCTGGGAAAAGACTTTCTGCAGTCCGTACATCGCTCGAAACAGTAAATCTCTGCGCAGCAGTGTACTCACTTCCACGGCACGTGTTCGGAGGCGGGCTGTGACCAAATCTTCCAGCCGAAGATCCAGGCCATGCCTGAGTTTTTTGACCAGCTCCCACAACGCGCCGATCAACGTGTGTGCCGCGGCCGTATCGTGCAGACTTCGTTGGTTCTCCTTCAGATAACGCAAGGCATAGTACAAGTGCCAGGCATGTGTGGTACTGGTGAGCGATTTCTGGATTCGATCATACACGCCAGTGGGAATATTGAAGGAAGGTTCCGCTTCATTCAATTTGTTGCGGACAAGGGGACGGTCGTGGACGCGGTCTCGCAAGAATCGCGCCGCGTCGATCAGGACCAATGCTCCGCCAAACGCGATCAGAAAGCGAACGTTTTTCTCACTCTCGGATGCGGCCAGGCTGTAACTGCGATTTTCCAGGACCAACTCGAACAGCGCATTACGTGAAGACCAATAGGAAACCAGTAGTTGCCGTACCTGTTCGTCTTCCGTGGGCGTGAAGAATCCTCGCTCACTGGCGTTGAATTCCTGTAACAACAGACTCGCCTGTTGTTTGAGCCGATCAAAATGCTCGGCCACGTGCAACACGGTCTGTATGGCAACGTTCAGCTCGAAAGATAGCATCTCGGCCGATTCCTCAAGTGGACGGACAGAGAGAACAACTTGCGTGCCGCAGGTTGCTTTTTTCGCCCACCTCGACCCACACGGCGAGTGGGTTCTATCGTGGCAACGGGTTAAACTCAATTTCCTGAGTATACCCGGCTCGAGACAAAACGCAGCGGAGAAAATAGCGGTCCAGAAAGCGGCTCTCTCTGCCCGTTCTGGAAACACCTCACCGGTCC
Organism: uncultured Planctomycetota bacterium; assembly: GCA_963700575.1. Taxonomy (GTDB): domain Bacteria; phylum Planctomycetota; class Planctomycetia; order Pirellulales; family Pirellulaceae; genus JAJRVM01. The sequence continues at coordinate 221,884 of CAVOYC010000033.1, forward strand.
ATTCCTATCAGGCAGTTCTGGCAGCGCTTCGTTAAACGATATTGGTATTAGCTCCGTGCTTCAGCACGGGGTCTGCGAGCTGGCTTGCACCGGTAGCCCCGTTCCACGGGGCTTCTCGCTGCTCTGGCTTGAGCCATCCCGTGGTGGCTCAAGCCCTCACCAAGAGAAAACAGTATACTGGTTCTGGCCATCCGCAGAGTTGCTACCGCCATTCCCACCTGTGCCAAATGGAGACATTACCATGACCGATTCCGTGAATCGACGTCGCTTCCTGGAACTCAGCGCTGGGACCGGCCTGGCCGCCTGCGCCGCGGTTTCTTCCGCTCAGCAGGTACCCGGCGCCAACGACACCATCGTGGTGGGGGTGATGGGGGTGAACGGTCGCGGACGAGACCTGGCGCGTGGATTTGCCGGCCGACCGGGGGTCCAGGTGGGATACGTCTGCGATGTCAACTCGCGGGCCGTGCAGGGGGCTATTGGGGCTCTCAAGGACGTGCAACCGACGGTTCCGACCGGTGTTGAGGATTTTCGCCGGATCCTCGACGACAAGAGCGTTGACGTCCTGGCTGTGGCGACACCGAATCATTGGCACGCGCCGGCCACCATTTTGGCCTGTGCCGCCCGGAAGCACGTGTACGTCGAGAAACCGTGCAGCTACACGGCCCAGGAAGGTGAATGGGCGGTTCAGGCAGCCAGAAAGAATGACCGCGTCGTGACGATCGGCACGCAGCGACGTAGTCGCACCTTTGTGATTCAAGCGATGGAGAAACTGCATCAGGGCGAAATCGGACCGATCCGATACGCGCACTGCTGGTACACCAATCGACGCCCCACGATCGGACGTGGATCGGAGGTTGCCGTCCCGCCGTGGCTGAACTACGAGCTCTGGCAGGGCCCTGCGCCACATCGTCCATACAAGGACAACCTGCTGCACTACAATTGGCATTGGCACTGGCACTGGGGAAACGGCGAGTTGGGCAACAACGGCATTCACGCCCTCGATCTGGCACGTTGGGGAATGCAAGCCGAGTTTCCCACGCGCGTCACGTCGGCCGGAGGTCGATATCGTTTCGAGGACGACCAGGAGACTCCTGACACGCAAGTCGTGACCCTGGAATTTGGGAAACGAGCCATCGTGTGGGAAGGACTCAGCTGCAACCCCAGAGGTCCCGGCGGCTCGGCGTTTGGCGTCAGCTTTCATGGTGACAAAGGAACGATGGAATTATTCGACGGCGAATATCGCATTTACGACATGCAACCCAAAGAAGTGGCCAAGTTCAACGGCCCGGGCAGTGACATCGAACATTTTGACGATTTCCTGCGCTGTATTCGTGATGGGGGACGACCAACAGCCGACATCGAAGAAGGTCACAAAAGCACCCTGCTCTGTCACCTTGGCAATATCGCTCAGCGCACCGGGCACGCGTTGAACATCGATCCCCGTAACGGGCATATTCTGGCCGATCGTCCAGCAGCCGAACTGTGGGGGCGAGAGTACGCGGCGGGTTGGCAGCCAAGAGTTTAAGTTTCGTACTCGTTTCCAGCTCCCAGAAAACCCCAACCGTCCAATCAACATCCTGTCATCGGCAAAGAGGAATCACCATGACGACGAAACAGCTGACATTGTGCCTCACCTGGTCCCTGCTCGCCTGGTTTCCCGCGGCGGGTCTCAGCCAGCCGACCGACGATCGTCCGGCTGACACCACGAAGACCTTCCGCATTGGGATTATTGGCCTGGATACCAGCCACGCGATTGCCTTTACGAAGGAATTCAACAGCGCGGCACCCGACAAAGAGCTGGAAGGAATGCGCGTGGTCGCGGCCTTTCCTCAGGGCAGTCGGGATATTGAATCGAGCGTGACGCGCGTTCCGGGATACACCAAGACGATTCGTGACATGGATGTGATGATCGTCGATTCGATCGAACAATTACTCCCCCTCGTCGACGGGATACTACTGGAATCAAATGATGGGCGCCCGCATCTGGAACAAGCGTTGCCCGTGCTGCAAGCCAGCAAGCCGGTCTTCATTGACAAGCCGGTCGCGGGATCGCTCAGTGATGCGTGGGCGATATTTCTGGCCGCCGAAAAATTCAAGACGCCTGTGTTCTCGTCTTCCTCCTTGCGCTATGTCTCGGGGGCTCAGAAAGCACGCCAGGGTGAGGCAGGAGACATTCTCGGCTGCGATGCTTACAGTCCAAGTCCCATCGAGCCGACGCACCCGGACCTGTACTGGTACGGGATTCACGGTGTCGAAACGCTCTTTACGGTCATGCAAACGGGTTGTCAAAATGTTCGCCGCATTTCCACACCCGACACGGATGTGGTTGTCGGCCTCTGGCAAGGAGGACGTATCGGAACATTTCGTGGACTGCGATCCGGCAAGAGTGGCTATGGTGGCCGAGCCTTTGGGGCGAAAGCAGTCCTGGATGTCGGCGACTACGCGGGGTACCGACCGCTGGTGATCGAGATTGCCAGGTTTTTTCGCACCGGCATCGCACCTGTATCGAGTGAAGAAACGCTCCAAATCTACGCCTTTATGACTGCTGCGGATGTGAGCAAAGCCCAGGCTGGTGCCACCGTGGCTCTGCAGCCAGTGTTGCAGAAAGCTCGGCAGGAGGCAGTGCAGCGATTGAGGGACTTGGGGGTGGAATTGGAGCGTGACTGATTCCACGCGCGCGACCTGCCCTTTTTAACGTGCCGGATCTTCAATCCAAGCCTCGAAGCAGCGGTTGCAGAGGTGAACCACGGTGTGGCGATGCACCTGGTCCATCGCCTCTTGGGGCGACAAGTCCTCCATGTCCCGTACCAGTTTGGAGATTTCACGCCGCGCGTCGCGTTGCAGGTCTTCTTCGGTGAATTCGGGCGGATACGGGTCGGCCACCGCCTCGATCTCGACGAACCAGAAATTGCCGTCGCCGGGCACCAGCGTTCGCAGGCATCGCGCACAGTGCAAGGCCATTTCATGTGTCATCGGCCGATCAACCTCGCTGATAAGATCAGTGCGTAACGTCCGGTGCTCGCCTGGGGATCGAGACGAGGGCCGGCGGCCACGTCTCGCTCGCCAACGACTGGTTTCCACAGCGGGCCTGATTTACACTGGAACATGCGGCAGGACGTGGTCTTTCTGTAGCTTTTCTCCATAGTATGCCACGAGGCGGCAGGGCCGCCAGCCAGACATGAGCTCTCGCTCGGTTGGCATGGGCCCGTCGCACGCTCGTTTGTTGCCAGCGAGATGAGCCTTGGGGAATTTGTAGCCCAGTGCGGTGGGAGCGACAGGTGAAGAAGACGGGTACGCCATCAATCGGCATTGACCTGGGAACCACTTATTCTGTCATTGCCTTTCGCGACGAACAGGGCAGACCGCTGACGATACTCAATGCGGAAGGCGATCTGACCACACCAAGCGTCGTCTATTTCCATCGTTCGGCCGTGGTCGTCGGCAAGGAAGCGGCCAAAATGGCCTTGTTCGAACCGCAGCGTGTGGCGCAGTTCGCCAAACGGGACATGGGCCATACTTTGTACCACCGCCCCATCTGCGGACAACGTCTGCCGCCGGAGGTCATCCAGGCCATGGTTCTGCGAAAGCTCGCCTGCGACGCCCGGCTGCGTATGGGCGACTTTCGTCAGGTCGTCGTGACCGTGCCCGCCTACTTCAACGAACCTCGTCGCAAGGCGACGCAGGACGCTGGGCGACTGGCCGGGTTGGAAGTGATTGACATCATTAACGAGCCGACGGCAGCAGCCATGGCATTTGGCGTGCAGGAAGGATTCCTGTCTGAGAAGGGTGTGGCGCGATATCGCGAACTGATCCTCGTCTACGACCTGGGAGGCGGGACTTTCGATGCCACGCTGATGGAGCTGAAGGGACGGAGTTTCCGCACCGTCGCTACGGCCGGCGACGTGCGGCTTGGCGGCATCGACTGGAATCAGCGACTGGCCGACTATTTGGCCAGGACTTTTCACGAAACACACAACGTCGACCTGCGGATCGATCCGGTTGCCGCGCAGAGTTTATTGGCCGAGGCCGAGGACGCCAAGCGAGCGCTCACCACTCGTGATGAAGTCATCATCCACCTGGCGTTTGAGCGGCATCGATTAGCGGTTCGGGTCACCCGTGAGATTTTCGAACACATGACAGAGGAGTTGGTCCAGCGCACGAGGTTTACTGTCAACAAGTTATTGCGCGATTCATCTGTCACCTGGGGTGACGTGACACGGATCCTTCTGGTGGGCGGGTCAACGCGCATGCCGATGATTCAGGACATGCTCGCACGCGAATCGGGAATGTCGCTCGACCGATCTTTATCGCCCGACGAAGCGGTGGCACACGGCGCGGCGGTTTACGCCGATCTGCTGCAACATGCCTCCGATGCTGAACGACCGCAGATCCAAGTCACGAACGTCAATTCCCACAACCTGGGTGTGCTGGGGTTGGAAAAAGCCACGGGCCGCGCGCGAACACAGGTACTCATACCGCGCAACACCGCTCTTCCGGCCCAGGGCGTGGGCAAATTCGTGACGGCCAAAGAAAACCAGGCAACCGTGTCGGTCCGAGTCGTGGAAGGAGGTGACGCGAGCGGCAGACACGCCACGGCCATCGGCAAGTGTGTGGTGCGAGAATTGCCGCCGGAACTGCCGGCCAAAACGCCGGTGGAAGTGGTGTTTCGTTATGCGCCCGACGGTCGATTGTCCGTCAAGGCCTGGCTGCCCAGCGTGAAACGTCAAGCGCACATGGTCATTCAGCGGGCTGCGGGGATGTCGGAGACGGCGTTGCGGCTCTGGGAGCAGCGCATTGCAGATGGTCTGCAGCTGGAACCTACTCTGGAGGAACGACCTCCTGCTCCTCCTGCTCCTCCTCCGCCAACTCCGCGGCCCAACGAGAGTTTTGGCTGCGACAAACCGCGTGAACCGCTCCCTCAGACAGCCGGCCAAGACGAAGAGAGCTGCGGCTCAGTCCCGGAACCGGAGGTCGTGGAATCGCTGTTGGATGAGAGCGAAGAGCTCCTCTCTTCCGACGCGAGACTGGACGAATCTTCGTCCCACGGCAGTGACGATGACGCACTGGGTGATTTTCTCAAGCAGTTTGGCGGGTGACGGCAGCAGCAGTAGCGTCGCGAAGTGATAAGACGATGGAAGAGTGGCGTGCACAATGACGGCCCCGTTTGATCCTTACCATAAATGGCTCGGCATTCCCCCCAAAGATCAACCTCCGCACCACTACCGCTTGCTGGGAATTGAGTTGTTGGAAACCGATGCGGAAGTCATTGAGGCGGCGGCCAATCGGTTGATGGCCTACCTGCACGAAATTGCCAGCGGTGATGAATCGGGCCAGTCCCAGAAGTTGTTGAACGAAATCTCGGCTGCCCGTATCTGTCTGCTCAGCAAGCCGCGGAAAGCTCAATACGATGCGCATCTGAAAATGGCTCTTCAGGCAAACTGCGCCGCGCCACCCTCCGGCACGGTCGAGTCAGGCAGATTGGATACTCCACAACAACGGGCACGCTCTTCCCGGCAGGATCGTGATCTCGACCTCACTGAGTCCCTTGTCACAGAGAGTCACTCTCGCTTCACCGCCCGACGGCACCCGTACCTGCTCGGCGTGGCGTGGAGCGCCATAGCCGGCCTGTGCGTCATTGGCGTTGTCACCCTCTTAATGCGTTATGTCCAGCCGGATGATTTCGCGGTCCAGTCGGCAAGCGGTCCCGTCGCACCCGCGATGCCGAACATGCGAAGCCAGAAAGCGATGTTGGAGCTCGACTGGCCACCCTCGGAACGGGCGGACGCCACATTGGAAATTAATGGTGTCAGGCACGAGATCCCCACCGGCACAGTCATGGAGTGGTCCATTGGCGCGGGCCCGCTGCAAGTGCACATCACGCGGTCAGGTTACGTGGAGATCTTGTGGGAGTGCGTCGTGGCGCGTGGCGAGAGAGTGCGATATAGCCCCGTTTGGGAACCGAGCGCGAGTGCCGCGTCGCTCGCGTCACAGCAACCCCGCCAGGAAAAACCGGAACTGCCATCCGACACCGACAGGTCGCGGTTCAAAGCGGATAACGCTCAACGCGACAGCGCTCGACTGAGTGACGTGAAATTAGGTGACGTGAAGTTGGGCCCCGCGATGGGACCAGATGAAACACTTTCTACCGACTCCGGCGGGCGCGCCGGTGGCGTCATTCCATCTGACAGGCCTCCTGGCACCGCTTCGGACCACGCACCGCCAACGCTCCCCAGGTACTTGGACATCCCGGCGTTCGACAAGCAAGCGGCGTCGAACTGGATCGTCATCCTGTCCGATGTTCCACACACACCGTTCGATTTGCAGTTAATCGGTGGCGAAACGATCGTCAACGCGATCGCATTTCAATTGACCATTCATCACATCGACGGTTTCCAGGCCGGTTGGGTCGTGCATCATGTGGACCGCTCTCAGCAACGAACGGTCGTCGCGGAGTTCGGGACAGCTGACAATTCACTGCAGTTTCGGTGGCATCCTGACGGCGGGATTCCACATGTCGATCAGCTGCGCAATTGTCTGCTGGAAATTGTCGCCGGCGGATCGCGCACGATCGCGGCATTGCGGTCTCCAAAGGTCGTACAACCGATGCTGCTGGGAGGCGCGACAGGTTTCGGACGATGTGCAGTCGATATCGAATCACTCCCCAATGTGGCTCAGGTGCGATTGGAATTAACACATACCGCTGGCCGGCCGTCGTTTGCCACGCATTTCAGAACCAGATCGCGAAGGTCGGGGAAGAAATCGCCGTCGATGCGGGTGCGAGCGAACGGGGATATCCGCTGCAAATTCATCTGTCGTTCGAGGCCCCCCGCGCCGGTGCTCGCGCACTCCGTATCCAATACGAACTGTCTTATCGTTCACCTCGCCAAACCGAAGAGAAGTGGTCCCGCCGCAATCTTTCCCGAGACCTTCTGTGGGCGAAGCACTTCAGGCAACAACGGTTGAGCAAGAGCATCATTCAGCAGCAGGAAGAAGAGCTGGCAAGCGTCGTGGACTACTACCAGCAGCTCGACGCGCTGGCCCGTGCCGAGGACCACTTGCTGCAGCTGCATTTTCGCATCGTGTCGCTGTGCGAACGAGAGGTGATGGTGTTGGCTGCCACGCAACGCTAGCCCGGATGATTCACAAGACACCTGGGGGAGGCTGGCTGCAGAACGCTTTCTCCCAGGCCCGCTGGGCTCTGCCTGGCAGCCTGCGATCGTTGCGCATCGCGGAGTCTATTGCTCGTTCCACTCTCCAAAAGTGACCTTCGCGTCGTGGATTTTCACGTCGCGCAGTACTTGCACTTCTGCAATTTTCCGCTCGTCATCCTTCGCGTAGAGCTTCTGCAACTGATCGAAACTCGATACGCGTTCGTCGTCCATCCCGACGATCAAATCACCGGCACGAAGACCCGCCTTGGCCGCCACTGAGTTGGATTCCACCTTCTTGACTCGGCAGCCGTACGACGTCGATTCGCCTTCCAATCCCAGTGCTTGCCCTGACTGGCGAGGAATCTGGCCGCTGATCGGTTGACCCCCGCGCACAACTTGGATCACGACACTCTCTCCAACCTTATTGCGGCCGATCAGCTGCCGCAGTGCGTCGAAATTGGTCACCGGCTGACCATCGTAACGCACAATAATATCATGCATTCGCAGTCCGCCACGCAGAGCGGCACTGTCCGGCTTGACCTGCATCACGACGCACGGCCACGGAGCCTGTTGGCAGACAACACCCAGGAATGCTCCCAACTTGTGATCCACTTCCACGTTGGCAACTTCGTTCTGAAATCGATCCACTGCCAACTTGGTAATACGCGTACCGTAGCAGCGAATCAGCCTGACACTCTTCAGTTTTTTCAAGTGCTCCAAACCGGCATCCGTAACCGGTGTGTACATCAAATCGACTTGAGTGACATTCTTCAACTGGCTCAGAATCCGCAGCGAACTATCGCTGATGTTGGCATACTTGATCACGACGTGATCGACGCGGGCGAGGTTGGTCACCGGTTCGATCCAGGCATCGGTAAAGCGTTCTCCAACAATTGCGATTTCCTTGACGTCGCGGAGCCACTTTAACCGCTGCAGGTCCGCCAACGTACCCTCCCAGGTTGGCCCAATTTCCACCACCAGATGCCGGACCCGTTGAAAGCCATTGGAACGATCCATCGTGGTAATCTTGGCCCCCAATTGTTCCATCTGCTTGATGGCCCGCTCCTGCCGAACGTCCCCCATCGCCACGATCGCCTTTTGGGCCGACCGTGCGGCCGACCGGCGGGGTGATTCCGCCAGTTGCTGCAATGCTTCCAAGGCCGTTTCCTGGGCAGCAATGTCCATGCTAAGTGCCAGCTCCCGGAGAACGTGGATTCCGCGCGTGGACACTTCGAGATTGCCGCTCTGCACAGCTTTGGCGACCGGTTCAATAGCGCCTACACCAGCCAGGATCAGCCGGTCCGTGGCGTTACGGCGTGCCACAAAGCGATCGTCGTCCAGCTCTTTCACCCAGGCCTCAATCTGCTCCGCCGACGGGGCCTTCCCCCCTACCATGGGTGTGTCCGCCACGTCCTGGCTCCAACACACCGAACTCAGCGCGAGAACGAAAGCCAGACACGGCAAGGAACTCGCAAAAGCTCTCTGGAAAGTCAGATAATTCGCCGAGCCGCGCACGACCCGTCTCTGGTTCGCCGCAGCTCGGGCATCTTTCGGTCGCTCACTGTGTCTGCATGACATCACATTCACCCGCACCGGTTTGCGTCTTGCCATCATCGTAAGTTATTGTAGCGCGCTGTCGTCCTCATCCCAAGTTACCTCGAAATGGCCCCGTTTCTGCGCCCAGGCAAGTTTCTGCTCCCAAGCAGATGAACCGTGCCTTGTGCTGGTCGCGGTGCCTCGATTTCTCACTCGCCCCCACCGCAGTGTCTGCAACGATAAATGAGGTATGAAAACCTAAAGGACGTGGCTCGCAAGAAGCACACCATGCATTCCTCTGGACGCAGGCCAGCCTGGGGGGCTTCTTCGACATTCGAGACCGTCACAATCCTATGTAAACAAGGGAGTTACGGCAAATCAACCGCATCTATTTCGCCCGCTTTGGGTCGCAGCCCTTTCTTGGCGGAAGCAACGCCGCGGCGTCATGCGGATGCGGGCTGATCACTCGAGACGTTTGACAGCTGCGGTGAACGGTAGAGGTACGGATTCAGCACCGGATCGTTATACATCTTCATCTGGCGATATATTTTGTGACGTTTCCGCCCCAGAGAAATATCGCGGACCAACTGGTAGAGACTGGTCACCAGGTCCGCGCACTGCGCCAGGCAAATCGCCATCTTGGTCTCCACTGATCGACGGTGCCGCACGTCAACATCGTCACGTCCCAATTGCTCGTCCAAATGAAAGATACGCAGCGCGAGAATGGCCAGCCGATCAATCACGCTTCCCGGCGTTTCCGTGTTCAATGGGACATCGGTACCCGCTTCGACCTGCCGTTCCTCTAGTTGGGCACTGATCCAACCGTCCATCAGCTCAATGTGATCATTACGCTGCTGGTTAAGCTGGTCTATAGTACGTTTGACCAGAGCGATCTCGTTGTGATCCGCATGTGGACTACGGGCCGCGTCTTCCTCATGCCAGAGCAGGTAATTTAGCGAACATTGGTGGCATGCCAGGCCCAAGAACCCGACGTACGGATTATCCAGGCCCTGCAGATGCCAACGAGCGACTGCTGCCTGCTGCATGGCAGCGATTTCATTCACGTCGATCAGCATATCTCACCACCGGCCCGTCCTCGGGCATTGAGAGAGCACAGGGCGGCAGGCCCGCCAATCAAACACGAGCCACCACCCGGCCGATAATGGTTCGCCGAGCGCAGGTGGCCCAGAGGATGCCAAGAATGACCGCCCCTGCGAATCTGCGGCCCCGAGCAGACCGTTCGCGGGGTGCGGATTGTAGGGTAAAACAGGCCTGCGTTTCAAGGTAAAGTGGGTAAAACAAGACAACTGGCACGAGGATCGCACGTAACAGTTCGACGTCTCTCGCTGGCCACGGTCAGTCTGAGCCAGCAGACGGGCCCCCTTGAACGCCAAGTTTGCAGCTCGTGGCGAAACCAATCACCGCTGGCGGGGTTACATGGGACGGGAGTTTCGGTCGCCGCCAGAGGGTATTGGGCTCAGATAGTCAGATGGACGACCGCGCCGGCCAGCAGGTCGTCCGGCCCGATGGTCGCGGAACCCCGATGGTCGCGGAACCCCGATGGTCGCGGAACAAGGTGCTGTGCTGACGGATTCCCGCCGGGGCCGTCCGTGGCCGCGGCGTCCGGGTGTGGCGGGAGAGTTGTTCCGTCTTGGGCGGAGAACTCTTGGGAGATCTCTATTGGGGATCGTTGCGAGCGCCGAGCGACCCAGCTCGTGGCTGCAAGCGCAGCGCGATTTATCCGGTGGCAAGTTGTGGAGATTTGGTCTAATCTGGATGGGAACACACCGGACATCCCCCGTCGCTTCCGCGGCGACCCGAGAGGACGCTTGGTCATGGTGCGGACAGGGCTTTTGGGCATCCGCTGCCCTGAAACCACGCAATCACCGAAACTGGCTGACCGGAAAGATACGTTAGCCCGATCGCCAGGCGAAACCGGGGCGCAAGTGTGCGTCAGACCCGTGGGTTTGTAGCAATCACAGGAGCAGCTGGAAAATGAGCATCACGCAACCGGGACGAGCGAAGAGAGCGGTTCACGCATCGCATCCACCTCACGACGCGACTTCGCCGGAACCGATGCCCCCGAACTGGGCGATGCAGCAGCGGCGGCGCTGGGTGCTCCCCGTCATCTTGCTGGCGGCGGTGGTGCCGTTGGGCATCGGCGTCAAGATGTTGTTGAACGAATCCACGAAGGTGACCGATACGCTCGTCCTCTATACCATCAAGCGTGGCACACTGCCCATCACGGTAACCGAACGAGGAAACCTTGAGAGCCAGAAGACTGAAGAGATCATCTGCGAGGTCGAGAATTTTGGCGGCGACCGGTCGGGGATGACAGGCACGCAGATTCTGTACGTGGTTCCCAACGGTAGTTCGGTCAAGAAGGGAGACCTGCTGGTGGAACTCGATTCGGCTCCCTTGCAGGAACGGCTGGACAGTCAGTTCCTGTCGTTACAGCGAGCCGAAGCCGAGAAGATCCAGGCGAATTCGAAGTACGACAATCAGGTGACGCAGAACGAGACGAATGTCGCCGAAGCCGAGTTGAAGTTGAAGCTGGCCGAAATCGACATGAATTCGTATGAAGACGAGACGGGCGGAACGTTTCAGATCGAGTTGCAGAACATTGAAATGGAAATCCAGACCGCCCGTGCCCAGCAAGTGATCAGCATTGCGGATAAGGATGCGATCGAAGAACTCCATAAGCTGGGCTACAAGAGCAAGGGCGATTTGCAGGCGGCACGCCTGGCATTTCTTAAGGCCAACTCGAGTCTGGCAAGCCAATTAGCGCGGGCCAAGCAGTTGCAGAAGTACACTTACCAGATGGAGAAACTGGATCGCAAGGGAAGGTTCGACACCGCAGGCCGGAATCTGACTCAAATCAAACGGAACAATGAGTCGGAATTGGCCCAGGCGGAAGCGGCTCGTGACAGTGCTGATCGCGCATACGAGAAGGAGAAGGAGCGTTACGAACGCTACAAAGAGCAGTTGGACAAATGCAAGATCTACGCACCGTCGGACGGAATGGTGGCTTATGCCATCGAGGGTGGTCGAGGCGGTCGCGGTTCGAGCATTGAAGAAGGAGCCTTCATCCGCCAGCGTCAGCAAATCCTGACTCTCCCGGATCTGACTCGCATGCAGGTCAGCACGGCGGTCCACGAATCGGTGCTGGATCAGGTTCGCCCGGGCTTGAAGTCCGTCATTCGAGTCGACGCCTTTTCGGACCGCAGTTATCAGGGCACGGTAAAATCCGTGGCGGTGCTTCCCGACCAGGGTGGATGGATGTCTTCTGACACGAAGGTCTACAAGACGACCGTGACCATCGACGAAGACGTGACTCAACTGAAACCGGGCATGACGGCCGTGGTGGAAATCGATATCGAACGATTGCGAGATGTGATCAGCGTACCGATCCAGGCGATCGTGCAGCGCGGCTCCAAGAACTGGTGCTACGTGAACGTTGCGGGAGACGTGCAGAAGCGCGAGGTGACCTTGGGAAAGACGAACGACAAGTTCGTCGAGATCAAGGAGGGCCTGGTCGAAGGCGACGTGGTGGTGCTGAACCCAATGAATCTGGTAGACGAAGAGACTGCTGAAGAGCGCAAGAAGGAGGCAACCGCCGGCAAGGAGGGCGAAGCGGCGGACCAGGAGACGCCGGATAGTGAAACGGCCCCAGACGCGCCGGTCGATGGTGGCGTTGACGCTCCGGCAACCAGTCCAGCAGCCGGAGCAGAAGCGACCTCCGAAAAGGAAGCGGGGCCTGGTGCGGGAGGTCGAGGATTCGGCAAGAAGGGCCCTGGGGGCGGGCGTGGCATGTTTAACTTCGCCGCGCTCGACAAAGACGGCGACGGCCAGGTGACCAAGGAGGAATTGCCTGAGCGGATGCAACAGATGATCGACACGTTTGACAAGAACGGTGATGGTGCGATCCAGCAGGATGAGTTCCCTACCCCTGGCAGCGCACCCGGCCGACCTCGCGGGGGGAAACCTCCAGCTCAGTAGTCACCAACGACACTTCTTCCGACGGCCCTATCGACAGACTGACTCAGATACACACATGTGGTGGATCACTCTTCAACTTGGTGTTCGCAACTTGTTGCTGCACAAGCTGCGCAGCTTTCTGACCATGCTGGGCACGATCCTCGGTGTGGGCTCGGTGATCGCGATGCTGGCGATCGGCGAAGGCTCGAAACGCAAGGCGGTCGAACAGATTCGTCAATTGGGTGCTACCAACGTAATCATCCGCAGCGTCAAACCGGAGCCGGACAACGAAGGTGAGGAATCCAGCAGCGGCGCGACGCAGCAGCAGACCAGTCGCGTCTTGGAGTACGGTCTGAAATATCGGGACTTCGAGCGACTGCGGGACACTTTGCCGACCGTCATCCGTTCGCTGCCCATCTCGCTGTTGCGAAAAGATGCTCAACACGGTCGCCGACGGATCTCCAACGCGCGGATCCTCGGCACGACACCGCAAATCCCCAAGGTGAAGAACCTGGTCCTGCACCGAGGTCGTTTTCTGACCGACACCGACCTGAAGAAAACGGCCAATGTTTGCGTGCTGGCGGCGGGTGCGGCCCAACGGTTGTTCGGCTACGAGGACCCCCTGAACAAAGACCTGTTGCTCGGCGCGAGTGCCTACCGCGTGGTGGGTGTGTTACAGCAGCAATCGAGCGGCAGTGAACGGCCAGGGGGGACAGGACACGCCAATTTCAACAACGACATCTACATTCCGATCACCGCCGCTCGGCGCCGATTCGGTGAACTACAGATGATCGTCCGCGCGGGATCGATGGAATTCGAACGGACGCAGCTGAGCGAAATCACGTTGACCGTGGAGAGCGAAAAACTGGTCAGCCAAACCGCGGCGATGGCGCGCGCCATTCTGGAAACATCGCATACACGTGGTAACGACTTCGAGGTGCAGGTACCTTTGGAATTGCTGCGGCAGGCTGAACAGGAGAAGCGGATCTGGAATCTGGTGCTCGGTTCCATCGCCGGTATCGCGCTGCTCGTGGGCGGGATTGGCATCATGAACATTATGCTGGCAACAGTCACCGAACGCACGCGAGAAATCGGTATCCGACGCGCCCTCGGTGCGCCGCGCGCGACATCACTTCGCAGTTCCTGGTGGAGACCACCGTCCTCTCATCGACCGGGGGACTGCTGGGAATCGTGGTCGGGATCGTCATTCCGATGGTCGTTACCAGAGCGTCCGAGATTGAGACCGTCCTCAGCTGGTGGGCGGTCCTGCTGGCGTTCGGGATTTCCGTCGCCACAGGTATCATGTTTGGCATGTATCCGGCGCGGCGTGCCGCCCTGATGGATCCGATCGAAGCCCTACGTCACGAATAGCGAGTCCCAGGGCATGTACCACTTCCTCGTCGCCCCATTTTGCCTGGTCTTATGCCTCGCCCTGCTGGTCACGGCGTTCGCCTTGTTGGCCGTTGACGCACCGGAACCGAACATCCAGTTGCATGAGGCTCGCGTGACGGGCAACGAAGCTTTCGAGGAGGTTCTGGAACGAGATCTTCAGCAGCGCATTTGGGTGCGGCGGGGGGTCATCGGCGCACTTTTCGTCGCGGCATTTGCCTTAGGCGTGGGCGGCTTCTGCAGCATTGGCAGCTCCCGGCGGTAGGGCAGGTGTGGGGTGTGGAGGTGTGGGGGTGTGACGGGGAGGGAACGTGAGGAGCGGGCCGGATCCTCGCGCAAGGAAAGCGTCTTTCGGGGCCGGAGGGAACGTCGAGAATCGGCGCCAGTCTGCGTACCGTGGTGCCGCGTCGCCTGACGCAACCCGGTTCTCCCCGCTCTCATTCGACGTTCGAAGTTTCCTCTGTCGCGTGGAGAATCGGCGCCAGTCTGCGTACCGTGATGCCGCGTCGCCTGACGCAACCCGGTTCTCCCCGCTCTCATTCGACGCTCGACGCGACGTCTGAAAACCATCGGGGTACACCCCATCACCCCACACCCCATCACCCTCTCAACTCCACACTACTGGCTCGCCTCGGGCTGCAGATTACTCGGATTCGCACCTGGTGGCGGGTAATTCAGCATGCGACGGAACTCATGCGAAACGCCGCAGGTAGGAGGGGAAATCGCCGTAGGCCGAGCCGGCGTTCCAGGGATAGGCTCCATTGGGTTCCGGTTGGTACGCGGGATCATTGATCTGCGGCCAATACCCGGTATCGTCGAGCATCATCGCTTCCAACTCGAGCGCAATTGGGCGCGGTCGAGGATATAGTCGATCCGCAGGTTGACCATGGCTCCCAGCGCTTCACGCGAATCATTAAAAGCTTGCACGAGGTCGTTTGCACGGACCCCCTGCATGCCAAGCACCAGCTGCAGGCGGGTACTCAAGACTTGTTCTTCGGCCAATGCCGCACTGGCTACGGCGATGGGGAATTGGTCGCGGGCCTGTGCCAAGGCGCGCATTTCGCGGCGGATATTGAGTTTGATATCGTCCTCAAAACGCATCAGACCACGAAGACCCACGTTGTAGTTGATCAGCGACCGGCGATATAGATTGCGGTCCCGTTTGCGATTTAAGGGCAGGTCCAGCGACATGCGCAGACGCGTATTCGAATCGTCCATTGAGAAACTAAAGGGACGATTCCGATCGGTTCCAATACGTTGACTGACACCCAAGTCCATTCGCGAGCGGAGCTCATCGGCGGCCACCTTGATCGCCCGCCAATCGTCGGCCAGCAACCCACGTTCGTTCATCAAATCCAGCCGTTGGACAAGTGCCGTGATCATCGCCTCGTCGACACTGATATCAATCGGCGGCAGCCCGCCGCCCGATTCGTTGAACAGGCGGTCCGTGAATTCGATCAACGTGTCGGTACGCTGCAGCGTTGTCTCCAGTTTGACCGACTCAATCTGACGGCCGAAGAGCAGGTCATCCAAATTTTGGCCCAGCGTCTGGGATTCGGCCAGTATTCTTGTGGCATCGTCCAGCAGGGCGATCATAACCTGGTCGTTCAGCAGCTCCATGGGCTGATCAATGCGAGCGTCATCGGTCGAATCGTCTTCATTACTTCCAAGCTTTCTGTTGAGCTCCGTCAGCAAATTGTCGAATGCCGCCTCCAGGGCCTGGCGTTCCGCTCTGGCGGCAATCAGTGTTTCGTTGTTCAAGTAGAGCGCATCTGCGTACTCAAGCTGCCGGCTGATCAGTTTCAACTCAGCTTCGATCACTTCCACCTGACGCTGGAACACGAGAATTCGTTGTTTCGGTGGCGTAGCCGTCAGGGCTAGCTGCAACATTTCACGTTCTTTGATCGCGTCCAGTCGAGCCGCATCGAGCCGGAAGACCGCCCGTTCCCTGAACACTTCGCGGGGATCCACAGAGTTCTTGACGATTTTCCCTCGTTCCCAGAGCCATCGGATAAGCCGTTCCGCGAGGGAGTAATCGGCCGTAAGTATGTCGCCTTGATTAGCTTCCGAAGGCGTTTCGCGGAGTGACTTGAGACGAAACAGCCAACGCGATGCCTGCTGGCGATTGACCTCAATCATGTCGCGCAACGTCAGACGGTCCAACTCATCGAGGTTCAAGTTGATCAACGTCTCCGTCGGCAGCCCGATGGTGATCTTCATGTTGTCGAGCGATTGCTCCAACGCGTTGCAGGAGCTAATCAGTCTCCTGCGAGCGGACAAGACGTTCTGCTCGAACTGATTCAAGAAGACGATATTTGGTGCGGAAGAAATCCCCGACTTCACTTCCTCCAGGGCCTGCTGCAGGTTGCGCCTGCGCAAAGTAGTTCTGGGCATCGATTTCAATACCACGATAGTTGCGCAGGATTCCGTAGTAGTCCGAAGCCACGTCCAGGAAGAATATCTTGCGAAAACGGGCGAAGGTACGAGCGGCATAGACAAGATTGCGTTCCGATTGAATCAACGGCTCCAAAAGAATGTCACGCTGGAAGACCCGCTGAGTGAGATCCAGCAACAATTCGGAACTGACATCGGCCGCAAATCCTGTGGGACCGTTGAATGTCAGCAGAATGTCATTGGCGAATTGGCCGACCAGCGTGCCGGAAGTCGCCAGCACTTTGTCACCCGAAAAGGTGCTGGGAACCGTCAGCGAGTTGACCGTTGTTCCTCGCACGCGGGAGTGAGTGTACGTCGTATCCACTGTGGTGCCACGCACCGAGAACTTCGTGGCGTAGGCGAACCGTTCCAGTGACACGTTCAGAGCCTGTTCATACAGGACTTCCTTCTGGCGCTGATATTCACGGCTGTTGATCAATGCCAGTTCAAATAGCTCTCGCAGCCCGACGCGCGGCGAGCTATCCAGCAACTCCTCGGACGGCTGCTGCTCGTAGGTCTTGACATAATCCGCCTTCACACTGGTGAAGTCCAGCATGCGCACCAGACAGTTGGGCGGAATGTCAATCCAGTACTGTTCGCCCACCGGTTTGGCTTCCAGCTCCTTCACCTTCGGTCCCGATTGGTCGAGGTCTTCGACGAAGGCCAGAAACGGATCGTTCTGAACCAGGGGCGGAAGCTCCTGCAGCGCGCACGGCTCGGGCTGCGAGAAGGACGCCAGCTGGATCCCTCGCGAGGCCGGGACGCGTTGCTGAGCACCCAATGGCGGAACCTGTGGCAGGTCACCCGGCGGTGTCAACGGCGTGGAAGGTCCCCCCGGCAGCGGCCCTGCAGGAATGGGCCCGCCAGGGATGGGAGGCGCAGGAATCGATGGCAACTCGGGCCGCTCTCCCCTGGGCGCTGCATCGCCGGGCATCGTGGGCGGCAAGGGCTCCGGTTGCCAAGCCTCGCGCCCATTGAACTCCGGCAGTTGATACTGATACAGGTGAGGACCCGCCGGCGGCAACGTGGGAAAGTCGGGATCGGTGGGATCGAAGAACCGCGACCGTGGATCGGGCTGAATCGTGTAGTACTCGGGGACCTGCCAGGGTGTCCCGACCGATTTCTCGCGTACAAGGTAATTCGCTTCGCGATCCGCCTGCCGTCGATACATCGTCCGTGTGCAGCCCGAAAAGGCCAGCATTGCTGCTCAGCAGCATCACGATTTCCCGCGCATGACGCACCTGCAAATGCGGCCCGTATGTCATTCTTTCATGTCCATATTCTGGAATGTCTGCGTCACCTATGACGGCGTTTTGACCGAAGCCCACGATGGGCGTTCTGCACCAGGATGGCGCGGCCGAGGCGCACGAATGAACCTGCCGCCACGACGACTCGCGGCAAATCGAATGCCCATCGCACGTGGCACGACAAACGGCGCGCGCGCCCTGGCATCAGCCATACGTCACCTCGTTCATCGACCTGGGAAGTGATCCGACTTTAACGGTTCTGACGGTCACGGCGATCATAACGTTTGTGCAGCCACAGAATTCGGCACCATCGGCATCCGGGCTCGGATCGCGAGTGGTCGCACGCCCCACCAGAGGCGGATGACGCCAGCTGAATCACGTTGTTGTGGTGATTTCAGCCTTGGATACAATAACAACGAGTTCGGTCACCTTGGGGCGGAGGGCTGCCACCAGACTTCTCTGGGGGGTGAGGCAAGACGCTACAGATTTCGGGAAACAGGGGACATACCCTCGTTGTCACACCCCAGTCCGATTCCCACGGGGCTCGTCCCGGTGGGATCACGACTGGTCGGCTACCTGTGACCCGCGCACACCTCCTGCTCTCCACGGGGCTCGTCGCAGTGGGAGCAACGACTTTTGCGGCTTCCGTGCGTGATCATCGCCGCTTCCCCCGAAGCAAGCCCGACGGAGAGCAGAAAATGGCGACGATTGAGACGGAGTTCATGGCACCGGGTGTAACGGGCCAGTTGTCGCTCCCACGGGGACCAGCCCAGCGGAAGCGTGCCCAGGAGATGTGTGGTACAACGCAGCATGCATCTAGTGCCGTGTCAACTCTAAGAATTGGGGGGTAGCGTTGTTCTCCACGGTGTACGACACCGCGTCCACGCGGTGTCGAAATGGGCACCCTTTGCGGCGTGACGGACGCTGAAGATGGTGGCCGGGAAGCAATCAACTCACTCTGACGTAACTCGCAGCCTCGCGTGAAAGGCAGATTGGGATGAGTGAACAACCGACCTTGGAGGCTTGCTCGACGCCCCCTGCCGAGCAGGTGGCGTCGCGGTATTCATCGCTGTTTACACGTCAAGCTGCCTTCGTGACCGTGATGATTCTGTTGACTGGCGGAGGACTGACCGTCGCCGGGTACGGATTCGCCCGTGCAACCATCACAGATCAAATCCGCAAACGGCTTACTGCCGAAGCGATCGAACGGCAGACGTCCCTGCTGGCGTACGTCGGCCGCCAGCAAGAACGCACCCAACTGTTGAGCCACCACAGCAGGTTGCTGGAACTGCTCGATGGTCATGGCGAGGGGCTGATCAGTGATGAGGAGTTGCAGCAAGGCGGCCGGGACACTCTGGAGGAATTTCTGCATGCCACGACCCCCGCCAGCACCGATCTGGCCCGCGATGGCGGTCGATATCTCGCGATCAAGTTGATTGACTCTGAAGCAAACGCGGTGCTGGAAGTTGGTGACTCGATCAACCCGGGCCCGTTCGAGGGAATCCTGGAATACGAGTTGGGGCGGAGCCAATTTGTCTTGGGCCCGCCGGCGGTCAGCGACGACACCTACCGCGTCTTCATCGCGGCGCCGGTCGTGACGCCAGCGCAACGCCAATACGTGGCAATGATCGAGGCCGACGCCCAACCGCTGATGTTCCTGCTGACCGACACGAACGCCGTGGGGGAGACGGGTGAAATTGTCGTGGGACGCGTGATCAACGATACGCTGCAGCTGATGAACCCACATCAGGATCAGCAACTCAAGGATCGTCGGGTCGGGCAGCTTTCCTATTTGGCGGCGGCATTGACGGGGAATATGGAATATGGCGCCGGCATTGATCGGCGAGGGCGTGACATCCTGGTGGCCAGCCTGCCGCTTGATTTCGATCGTTGGGCATTGGCGGCCAAAATCGACAAGGATGAAGCGTATGAACCGTTGGGGAATCTGAGACTGGTGTTGTTTGGGCTGGCGGCCGGCACATTGCTCTTTGGTGTATTGCTCTCCTACGTTTTTACCTTTCGAATGACACGCCCTCTCATGCAATTGGTCCGCTTTTCCAGCAATGTCGCCCGGGGAGAGTTCCAGCAGCGGTGCCCGATCGACAGTCACAACGAAATTGGAATTCTTGCTCGATCGCTTAATCATATGGCTGCAGAGCTGCAGCAATCGTACGCGACCCTTGAGCAGCGTGTGGAACGGCGTGCATCTCAGCTGATCACGGCAAACAAGAAACTGACGCAGGAGGCGGAGATCCGTCGGGTGACCGAGGAGGCGCTCGAGCAGGAACGTTTCCTGCTGCAGACCTTGCTCGAAACGCTCCCTGACAACATCTACTTCAAGGATCGTGACAGCCGGTTCATTCGTATCGGCCGAGCCATGGCGGAGCGGTTTGGTCTGAGCGATCCGACTGAGGCAATCGGGAAGACAGATCGAGACTTTTTCACTCAACCGCACGCGGAACAGGCGCGCCAGGATGAAGAGGCGTTGATGGAAACGGGCGCGCCGATTCTGGAAGTGGAGGAAAAGGAAACATGGCCGGACGGCCACGCTACCTGGGTGGCGACGACAAAGATGCCGTTGCGGAATGACAAAGGGTCCTTAATAGGCACATTTGGTATTTCGCGCGATATCACCCAACGACGTCGCGCGGAGATTGCGCTGCGAGAAGCGAAAGAGGTGGCCGACGCGGCAAATCGGGCCAAGAGCGAATTCGTGGCGAATATGAGTCACGAGATTCGTACGCCCCTCAACGGCATCATCGGCATGACCGAGTTGGCACTCGATACCAACCTCACGTCGGAGCAGCGTGACTATCTGGAAACCGTGGTGCAGTCGGCCGAGTCGCTGCTGCTGATCGTCAATGACATCCTCGATTTTTCTAAGATCGAAGCCGGCAAGCTGGAATTGGAGTTGACGGAGTTTCTGCTGCTCGATACGCTCGACAACACTCTGCACGCGCTCGCTTTGCGAGCCCATAAGAAGGGATTGGAATTAGCCTATTTTGTGGCCTCGGATGTACCTGGTTGCCTGATCGGAGATCCCGTTCGACTGCGTCAGATCATCACCAACCTGATCGGCAACGCGATCAAGTTCACCGAGCAAGGTGAAGTCGTGGTACGAGCCACCGTAAGTCAATGGCTGGGCGATCGAGTCACACTGTTGGTCGAAGTACGTGACACGGGCATTGGCATCCCTCGCGACAAACAAGAGGCCATCTTCGAGGCCTTCACTCAGGCCGATGCCTCCACCACGCGCAAGTTCGGTGGCACCGGCCTGGGATTGACGATATCTGCTTACCTCGTCCAACACATGAACGGCAGAATCTGGGTCGAGAGTGAGGAGGGGAGTGGGACGACGTTCCTGTTTACCGCCGAATTCGGCTGGAAGGAACCACAGACGCCCGAGTGCGCTGCCGTCGCGCCTCACCGCGTACGCGATACAAAAGTTCTGATTGTCGACGACAACCAGACGAATTTGCGGATACTTCACGAAATGCTCGAGTCCTGGGGAATGGTGCCGACATCCGTTTCCAGCGCGGCCGAGGCCCTTGAACTGCTCGAATCAGCCCTGCGACAGCCTCACCCCTTTCCCATCGTGCTGACCGACTGTCAGATGCCCGAAATGGACGGATTCACGTTCGTCGAAAAGTTGCGGGCCCATCCTGAACTCAAGCACACCATCGTGCTGATGCTCACGTCCGGCATGAAGCCGGAAGACTCTGATCGCGTCCAGGCGTTGGGAATCGCCGCCCATTTGCTCAAACCCGTGCGACAGTCGCGACTCCTTCAGTTCCTGGACGGAGGCGCTCGGTGGCGATACGGTGGATCGAGTCGATGACCTGACGAGGCGATCCGCTGTCGGCCAACTCCCTCCACTTTATGTACTTGTCGCCGAAGACGGGCACGTCAATCAGAAATTCGTGCGGCAACTGCTGCAAAAACATGGGCATCGCGTGACGATCGTGGCCAACGGCCAAGATGCCGTCGCTATGTCTACCGGCGAGCCCCCCGACATGATCTTGATGGACGTCCAAATGCCCGGCATGGACGGCCTCCAGGCCACCCGAGAAATCCGCCTTCTGGAGCAGGAAACAGGGCGTCACGTTCCCATTGTCGCCATGACCGCGCATGCCATGAAAGGCGATCGCGAACGCTGCCTGGAAGCCGGCATGGATCAGTACGTTTCGAAGCCGTTGCGAGCACATCAATTGTTCGAAGCTATGGCGACTGCACTGGGAAGTGGGGCCATGGGTGGCGTCGGCGTCGGCAACAGCTCCGTTGATCGGCCGCAACGGTCGAACTCGACGGACGAGCGGGATTCCGTCCCGGTCGACTGGCCCGATGCGCTGGATGCCGTCGATGGGGATCGCGCCACCCTGCAGACCGTGGTCGATGCGTATCTGGAAGAAGCGCCTCGGTTGCTGGCTCAAATACATCAAGCGACGGAGCAGCACGATGCGGCAAGCCTGCATCGCGCCAGCCACACACTGAAAGGATCCCTCGGCTTTTTCGGTGCCCAACGGGCGGCAGATCTGGCCTGGCAGCTCGAACTGCTGGGCAAAGCAGGATCGCTGGAGAATGCCGGTCCCTTAATCGAGCAACTTGCGGCAAACGTCGAGCGCGTGAATCAGGCTTTGTCGCAAGGCGTGCCTGATGCGTGATCAGTGCTGTTGGTGGGTCTTCCGGGCTGTGCGAGGCTGCCAGACACCTTCCCCCCGGCTACTCCACGAACGTGGACAACGGTTCGGCCTGACTTCCGCGTCGAATCTTGGCCAGTGCAGTCTGCTCGATTTGCCGGATCCGTTCACGACTGACGGAGAAGACCTCGCCAAGCTGTGCCAGCGAACGACTATGGCCATCCTGCAGTCCGAATCGCAGTCGCAGCACATCGCGTTCGCGGGCCGTCAGTGAGCGCATCGCTCGGACCAGCCGTTTGCGCAGGGCGGCTCGGATGACCTGACTGGACTGGTTCTCGGCGGTGGGGTCCATCACGATGTCGGACAGGTTGCAGTTATCCATTCCTTTCGGTTCATCCAGCGAAAGGGGGGGTTGGACCATCGCCTGGAGCCGGTGCACATCGTGAAGCGACAGGTCCAAATGCTGTGCGACATCATCCAACGAAGGTCGCCTGGCGAGCTTCTGCGCTAGCTGCGCCGAAGCATTCTCAAAACTCCGCAGATTCGGCAGGTAATTGGCCGGCAGGCGAACGATCCGTGCTTTGTCCGAAATGGCGCGCGTGATGGCCTGGCGAATCCACCACGTCGCATAGGTGGAGAACTTGAATCCACGCAGATAGTCAAACTTTTCTGCCGCGTGAATCAAACCGGTATTGCCTTCCTGGATCAGATCAAGAAAGGGAACACCTCGTCGGGCATAACGCTTGACGATGGACACCACCAGTCGGAGATTCCCTTCACACAACTCTCGTTGCGCCTCGTCATGCCGGCTCTTCCAGGCTCTCAAGCGTTCGACCCGACGGGACAATGTGGTACAACTTTCACCCGCCCGTCGCATCAGCCGGTGAAGTTGGCGTCGCAAGTCCGTCAACTCGCCCGGCGGTGCGGCCTCACGCGGTCCGTGACGCTTCTGAGCTTTCTCGAGGGACGACTTCAGCCGCGACATGAGCGACCCGATTTCGGTCAGTTCCCGTACCCGAGGTTCCAGCACCGACGTTCGCACGCCAAGTTCCTCCACCAGAAGCACTCCTTTGCGGCGTCGCCTCTTGATTCGCTTCCAGGCTGCCTGTCGCCGGTCGAGCGCTGTGGTGCGGGAGGCTGCGATCAGGAAATCTCGCCGGTTGTCGGCCAACAGGTGCTCCAGGGTACTGACGTTCATCGACAACATGCGGGAAAGCCGCCGCTTGGCCTGCGAATCGGCCGCCGCGACCTCCAATGTTCGGTCCAGCCGGCGCTCGCGCAACGCGACCCGCTTCAGCTGCGCGACCACTCCCTGCAACACGAAATCGTTGGTCAAACTGGCGCGGTACCAGCACCGACGTGAGTGGGCAATGCGGCGCCCCAGTTCGTACTCCTTGTCACGACTAAGGAGAGGCAGACGCGACAACTCTTGCATGTACTGGAATGCCATTTCAGGGTCGGCCCCGTCAAAGCGTTTCGAACCTTCAGCCCGAGGCCGGGTGTGAGCAGGACCCGAAGACCCGGCCCGATCCGTACCGCCAATAACACGACTCGTCTGTTTCACGGGATATGTAGATGATTGAATCATGTAGTCCGTTCCCTAGGTCTTAAGCGTGACAAGGCACTATGCTGCGGGATGATCCAATCCGAGCCGTAGTCGTCCGAAAGCCGCATGCATGCGGCTTTTCGCCGTGCCTTCGGGGATGGCCAGCTCCTGAGCTGCCTCGCGATACTTCAGCCCCCTGAAGAAGACCAGTCCGACGAGCTCCCTCAAATGGGCCGGCAATCGGTTCACCGCCCCCCGCACATGGGCCCGCATCTCTTGCCGCTCGGCCACCTCTGCCGAAGTACCTTCCGAACTCGGCAAGAGATCCCCCAGCCGAACATGATTCGCGCGCCTGGTGACATGCGGCTGGTCCAGACTCAGCATGCGATGCCGGCGCCGCGAACGAGCAATATCGATGGCCTGATGAACGGCCATCGTGTACAGCCAGGGCGCAGTGTCCGTCCCGGCTCAAACAGGTCGCCTTTGAGGTGCAGTTGGAGCCACGTGCTTTGCAGGGCGTCCTGGGCCAATTCGGCGTCACCCACGTATCGCTGCAGATATTCATAGAGCTCGCCCTCGTATCGCTGCACTAGCTCGGCGAATAGTCGTGCATCGCGTGTGGCGACATACTCGAGCAATAGCGTCTCATCGCTCGCTTCACCAGGTCGCTCTCGTCCCGCCACGCCGTGTCTGTTATCTACACATATCATCTCCGATCCCCTTTCCTTCCCAACCTCTCAGCCGCGCTGCGACGGGCCCCAGAAAACAAAACTGAGGGGCAAGCCGGCGTCTACGCCGCTGCAGCGGATACCTCTCATACCGCAACTGTCGTGCCAGTTACAACGATTCGCGCGGTTTTCTGCCTGCGCGGTCGTCGGTCGCAGGAGGTGCACGGCGAAGTCTCTGTTTTGGGGGCCCAGCGTTTGACCTTTCACCCTGTTTTCCGCACGCGCTCTTGGCGCTCGGCTCCAGTGGGCCCATCTGCGTCCGGCGCGGCGCAACAGTGGGGCAGAATGCACCAGTGAGGCAAACTGCCACGAAATCATGGCGCGACATCACAGCCCGGTGCCACGGCGTGGTGCCCTGGTGAGGCTTGGTTCGGGGGTCGTGTGCCAAGACTTACAATCGAGGGTCCACGAAGAGCTGTTTCGACCCAGCTTCGCATGGTCCCGCGAAAACAAGTCGTAGCCGTTGATGCTCGTCTCGTCGCTGCCAAATTGTTCTTGGTGCGCCGTGGCTTGTTGCGTCAACTCGTCGTCAGCGTCTCTCAGCGACGTGGCAAAGAGCCTCTCACGCCGCTCTATCAGTTTCTGAACCTCCACAACTGCAAGGAAGTAAGAGTAAGATTAGGAGTAAGATTGACCAGCATTCACCAGACCTGTGAACGGTTACGACGAAGCACGGGCAAGAAAGAAAAAGGCTCCCCGCAAGGGGGAGCCATGTAGGAGCAATTGCAGGCTAACCTCGGTTACTGATAGTCCTCATCTTTCAGGACGTAGTTAATACGGGTTGGCGAGAAGGACTGTGTGCCGTGCGGCGTCATGAGCTGCTGATACACATAGTACGGCAGAGTGTTTCCGATGAAACTCGCGCTCCCATCCGCGAAGGCGACATTCACACCGTTGGGATGGTACGACGACGGTCGCGCTCCGTTCGCATGTGGCGGCCCAACCCCGATCGGGCTGGATACCAATTCGCCATTAATCTTCATAATCGCCTGCGGCGGCACCTCAGGTGCACCAAAGACAGGCGTCGCATCAACTGAAACGCCAGCTTCGCTGGCATAGCACCAGACGAAGGTGGCTCCAAAGCGATTGTTGCCCAAATTGGGCATAGCTAGTGCGCTGTATGTCGGCGGAATCGCGACGGCACCATCCATGACATTGGGCGATCCAACCGACGACCAGAGGCTGGCCATCAGGTTTTCGGTAAACAGCAACGTGTTGGAGTTTCCATCTCGCATTTCCGAAGCACCCACCTTGACGTTGGGATAGGTGATTCGGTCATGGAAGACTCCATTGGCGGATATTTGCGCAGCCCTGAGCGAGGATGCCGAAGTGTAGGGTGCGGCGCCAATGTCACTCAACGGCGAAGGATCCACGTCGGCGCGTGGGCAAAACCCAGCATTGGCCACATAGGAAGTGAAGGGGATACCACCTTCGGACGTCGGTCGACTGTCGCAGAGCATAAAACCTAGTACCGGAGTCAATACCGGGTTATCCAGCTGCACCTGGGCCGAATCCCAACGCTCGAAAATATCGGTGCGTTCCATATCGGGAAGCAACATGACGGCCCAGCTGGCCGGCTTGTTGTAGGAACTCGACGGACCGACCGTTGCCGTAGGTTGCGGCAACAGCAGTTCCTGATACCCGGGAAAGTGATTCCTGCGACTCTCGAAGTTCGTCGCTGCCAATGCCAGTTGTTTCAGTTTATTGAGGCAGGCGGCACGCCGACCAGCCTCCCGGGCCATCTGCACGGCCGGCAGAAGTAGCCCCACTAGAGTCCCAATGATGGCGATCACCACCAACATTTCGACGAGTGTGAACCCGCTACGTCGTTTTCGGACCATGATTGCTCTCCCCGGAATTCCGGAATATCAAAGACGAGAAGCTTGACTTGGAATGCCCTTATTGTCACACAATTGGCAACTCAAGTCCAGCAGTTTTCGTTGTAACTTTCGTTCAAATATCAACTTGGCGTTTTTTGACCGGCCCGGACTCAACGCCGTTTCATCGTTTTGGGGAATCTGCAGACGCCCTATTCGTTGGGTAATCGGCGCCCCGTTTTCGCGAAACCCGCGCCAAACCAGATTTCATCCGACCGCAGCCCCTATAATGGCCACCTCGCGGGAGGCTGGCACGGCGCGGGAACACGAGACGATTTTCACGCCAGCGCCGCTCACCCGAGTGCCTGACGCCCCGGTTTTCCCTCGAATCCAATTACTCCATCTCGATGAGAGGCTCCGCAATTGCTCAGCCGCTACCTGATTGGTCTCGCCGTCTGCCTTACATTGGGACTAGCACCCTTTGTACCCGAACCACACCTGGTCGAAAAGATCCGGTGGCTCGCTCAAGGAACACCGGTCCTGCGCCCCCTCGACTGGTTTGATCTCGTCCTGCACGGTGCCCCCTGGCTCGCGCTATGGGCCATGGTGGGCTACGACTTGTCACGACTTGTCCGAGGACGGAAGAAGAACTGATTGCGAACCGGAGGTTTTCCCGGTCACCCGTCCCCATCCTCCACTATCGCTTGACGCGCGTCACCCGACGCGTCGGCGCTGTTGCAAGGCCATTCCATAAGCTGGGCGACTTTGCGGAACACGGCGGCATTGTGTCCGACGCTCATCGCGCAATGGTGCGTGGGCGCGAGAGCGAACCAACGGTTCATGAATCGTGTGGGGCTCATCCCGAAACAGACGTGAGTCATCGTATTGCCAATCTTCAAAATCGGCGCTTCGACAGCTTCGCCCTGATTGACAATCGCTCGCAGTCGCCCATCTCCAGTCTGCGTCACATTCAGCAAGGTAACGGGACCTTTGCGAACCGTCGCTTCGACCGACACACCGGTGCCCCATTTGCCATGGTAGAGCCCCATGCCGCGCAAGATCGGCTTGTCGCCCGCGATGGCGATGTGGAAAGGACCGTCGTGGCCCAGGATCACGGTTCCCTGTTCATAGTCGGCGGCCACGATCTCGCTATAACTGCCTCCCACATCCAGAATGTCACAGACTTTCATGGCAATTGCGGTCTTCATGTCCCCTTCGCCACTGCAGGGGATACCCTGTGCGGTCAGCAGCGAATGGCCCAGAATGAAGGCCTCCTGCAGCTGCTCGTACTGGTTGCCGCGGCGACCGCGATAGTAGTACGTCAGCGCGTCGAGATCGAATTCTCGCACCAGCTTCTCCAGGGCCACAGCCACGCGGCAGGCCACGGCAAGTTGCTCGGGACGCGGTTTTCGAGCCAGCGGGTCGGACGGGGAGTCCTCGCTGATGACGAACATCTCGCGGACCTGGTCTCGTTTCGCGTTCTGCTCGGTCGCCGTAACCGAATCGGCGACCTGTGCCAGGTCACACATCTCCAGCACCTCCACGTGCAGACCGGTCTGGGCTGTGATCATCGTAAAATCGCTGTACATATCCAGCATGCCGGGATACGTGTGCCCGAGAAATCCCATGCGACCTTCGCGCAGGGTTCGCGCCACCCCGGCGGCTGTGACCCACTGTTCGATTTCCTGCCACGCCGAGACAGCCTCGGGATGTCCCGCCGTATTCTCGTCCGCCAGCGAGATTTCTGGTGTGTGGTCCAGGCCCAACAGACCGCTCACGACATGAAAGTCGATGTGGCAGCGATTCATCGCATTGGCGATCTCCGGCACACAGCAACCGACACAATGAGCCAGCCATTCGCCCGTGCTGGTCCGCTCATAGTCCATGGCGGCAGTCGGCTGCAGATTCAATACGACGACCGGGCGCCGACATTGTTGAGCGATATGAATGTGCGAAGCGCTCATCGCATATGTCGCGGCGTGACAGAAAATTAGATCGACGTTCGCCGCATGGAAACGTTCCGCGGCGCTACGGGCAACCGCTTCACCGTCAATCATGCCAACGTTCTCCACGTCCCCCCACGCCGAAATACGCTGCTCGATAAACCGACCATAACCCAACAGACGGTTGAGAAGTCCTCCGAACTGCTCCCAGTAATGAGCGTGACCAACAGCATACAGGCCAATGCGCGGTCGCTTCGCGGCTTTGATCGGCTCGAAAATCCTCATTTTCACCTCGGAGTGAACGATCACCTTCTCTCAAACTTTCTGTCGATCGCCTTATGGTGATTCGTGTCCCGCGCGGCGTGCGGAGCGTGTTAGCTGTACGGGTCCCAACAGCCCGGAGGGCAGCAGGGGAGAATCGGTCCGATAGGGACTCCAAGTGGTCCATGTAACGCGTTGTTCGTCTGGCAAGCCCGCATCTCCTATCAAGCGGTTGGGCCACAGATTGGCCACCTCAATTTCCAGTTGATTTCCAGTGGCCCGCAAGGCCCGTGTTATATCGACGCGCCATGGTGCGCACCAGAGAGTCGCCAGCACCTGGCCGTTGAGTCGCACCCGAGCCAGATTGTGGACGGTGCCCAGTTCCAACGAGATTTGATCGGCGCGGGATCGAGCGGCGCGGGAACGTCAAACTCGGTACGATAGGTGGCGATGCCAGAATAGTATCGTACACCTGGCTCATCGCGTTGGGTCCAATCGTCCAACGAAGTGAACATGACATTTCCGGGTCCGCCCGCCTGCGGATCAAAGGAGACTTTCCATGGTCCGGTGAGCGACGCTATCGACTCGGTCTCACCCACGTCTTGCTGTTCGGCGATTCTCAAGTTCTGCTCCCCCGCGCGCACGAAACAACACAAAGAAACTCTGGTAAGGGTGGAAATGGAGCGAGACGGAAGTCTGCCCGGCGTGTTGTGAAAACTCGGTCCGCCGGCCAGTCGTACCTCTCACCGGATCCCACAACTCAGGCTCCCGCCCCGTGACACGGAACCGACACATCGCGCTGAGCTGCTCTGCCGTCCGGTTGGCCACGAAGTAGAGATCCCATTGCGCGCTTCGACGATGAGTGTAGCGGATGGGACCGTCCGCCTCGAAATCGGCTGGCAGGCCCAGCTGCTGCAGCAGGTCCACCGTGGCCTCGTAGTCCGGATACGGAACCGGACAGGGGTCGGTGGTGGCTTTCAGGTGCCAGGGTGCCATCTCGCTTGATCCCAGTTCCTCGGCGGGCAGCCACCGCGAATCGGGAGGTCCCAGCTGCTGTTGCCATCGCGCCTGAGGGTGCCTGGCGGCACGCCACTGCCCGTTGGTCGGGAGGGTCAACGTGTGGCCATCCTGGTACCGCACATCGAGTGCGGCGATAACTCCGGCGGGGTTCGGATCGTCCCCGCCGTTGGTCGCGGAGACCGCCAGCAAATTCTGGCCGGGCCGAAGCAACTTCGTAACGTCGAAGTTGAAAACCTCGTGAAAATTGTCTCCACCCCCAGCCACCTGACCGTTCACCCAGAGTTCAAAGCTGTTGTCGGCGGTAATTTGGATCCGTGCCGATTGCACGCGTTTGCCCGGGGCTAACTCGAACGTGTGTCGAAAGTGACAAATACTTGGCTCAGCCGATACCGCCGGATTGCCCTCAGGAAACCAAATCCACCGCGCCTGCTCAATCGGCGTCGGCAACGACGGGTCGCCCTGGGAGGTCCGCAGATCACCACCCCAAACGACTTCACCTCGTCCGACTTCTCGACGTATCGGGCAAGAGGTGTCTGCGCTCGCCCCCCACAGCGATTCAGCCAGCAATTCGACTTCTCGATCACACTGCGGGTAGTTGGTCAGACTCGGCGACTTCCGCGGACGGGGCCCGACGACTGTCGCGCCTGACAGAGCCAACCGCTTGACGGTTGCCAACAGTTCTGGCGTCATCGTCTCGAAGGCCGGCAGCATCAGCAAGCGGTAGGAAGCTCCACTGGGGAATACAATACGTCCATCTTTCACGGCGGCCTCGGCGCACAAAGTCTCTGGGGCACAGCCGTCGAAGTTGTAACCGCGTCTGTCTCCCAGTTCACCTTCCAACGCGGAAGCGGGAGGACGGAACACATGCGGCGCACCTTCCGGGATCAGATAGCAAATGTCCGCCACGTTGACCCCTTGGCGCAGCAGGTGCTGGCAACGCGCCACGTACTGGTGATAGGCGGACACCAGCGGCCACCAGGTTTGTGTGCGATCCCAGTGCACACCGTAGGGCCCCATCGTCATTCCAGGCCGCCGGTCGAGCCACGGTTGGTGCGCAAAACGATGAAATGCCAGCCGATTGATGCCCGTACAGAATGCCCAATCGCCCTGGTCTTTCATGCGTCCCGGGAACAACTGCCACGCTTCACGCGACGTGGCGGTAAACGCTTCGGCCGCCACAATCTTACGACCGCGCGTGTGCGCTATCGACGTTGCCTCGATACAACTGAAAGTCGCATCGAATCCGAATCCGTGCGACCAGAACTCGCACATGGGTACATCGGCCACGCCGCCCAAGGTCATATCCGACGTGGGATTCATATCGTACGGTTCGATGGACAGACCAAAACCGTCACGATGTCCCAGCTCCTTCAGATATTGCGCGTGGTTATCAATCACCAGGTCCTGTGCGGTGAGCCGCAGATCCCACAGGAATCTCTCAGAAACCTCCCGACTGTCAACGATTCGCCCCGTCATGACCGGCAGGTACCGCAGCAGATCGTAGCCACGTCGTCGCTGAAACTCATCGCGGAAGTGAGCCGTCCAATTCTGCGAGCCCATTTCCCAGCTGTCAATGTGCAGCATCGTCCAACCGCTCGACCGATCACCCGGTCGTGGTCCGATGGTACGAAGCAATTTGCCCACAAATGCGTCGTAGTGAGCATCGAGCGCCGCACGATCAAACTTGTCACATTCAAAGCCGAGCCCAGGCAGGGGTGCGGGCCGCGTGTTGGCACCCGTATTACAACGTCCGAACCGGAGAATCGTCCAGCGCCCTGCCGGGACACTCCAAGCCAGCCGCCCATCTGCTTGCAGGCGATCTGTCAGATCGATAACCTTGTCGGCTGGTATTGACGCTTCGCGTGGCAGCCGCTCATACGTTGCGAGCGCCGGAAGGTACGGTTTGACTCCCGGTTTGGAGGTATAAGGCTCGCGCAGGTAAAGCGCCTTCTCGTCAACATCCTCCACACGCACGTTTTCATCCGTGTAGGGCACCGCCAACACGGCCACATCACGATAGAAATCACGGCGAGCCTGGAGCAACGGCACTGGCAGTCCGGCACTCCCAAAGTAAGGCTCGCGAGGCGCCGGCTGCGGCAGTACCGCGTCGAAATCCAATGGCCCCGTGAGGTCGGTGCTGCTGGCCACCAGGTGCTGCATCGACTGCTCGGCCTTCACCCAGGGACCACCACTGCCGGTCCAACCAGGACCGGCGTTGAGCGTTATCTCCAGGCCCAGACGTTCTGCCTCTTGCACGGCATGCTTGAACAGAGCACACCAGGCATCGCTCATGAACTCGACCTTACCGCGGGGAATGCCCACATTGACTTCCATAATGATCACGCCGCCAATACCTGCTGCCTCCATGGCTTCCAGATCGGCGGTGATCCCTTCGCGACTCAGATTGCCGTCCATGATGAACCAATACACCCAGGGACGGGCAGTACGCGGTGGATCCGCGAACTCTTTGGCCAGGACATCAAGTTCCGACGCGCACACCGCAACAGATAACGGCAAGCAACTACTCAGTGCCAGCAGCCAGAGGGTCAAAAAAATGTTCTTCATAGGTTCGTTCTCGAAATCGCACGCGAGTCGATGTTAGAGCGCGGAGGTCGGGATATCGTTTGCCGACCATCCCAGGAAATTAGAGTTTCTCACACCGACGCATCATACCACCAATTGCAGGGCGATGCTCGTTGGTCGCCGCGTCTCGGCGTGAGACTCGAGTTCTGTGAATCATCCGGGCTAGAATCGTACGCTGTTTGTCTTCACCTTTTTGTTCCGAGTTCCGCGTTGCGCGCTCCGCATTCCCTGTCCTTGCACCTCACACCCGCCTTCCACGCAAGCTTGACAGCCACGGGTCAATCGCCGACCCGGAATGTCGCTGGCGATGGCGTTGCGACAACGACCCGGCAAGACCGGCGCGGAAATGCCACGTGATACAATTCGTTAGGACTACCCGGGTAGTCTGTTTCATTCTCAGCGCAGTGCTGGCTGAATTCACCAGCCACGACTGAACGAACAACTTTCCGTTCACGGCAGGTAGTGGAAAAATGCGGCTTCCGCCGGCACAAGGCCGCTGGCGGGCAGCCCTGACTTCCCCCGCACCTTGGCGGTGGCGGCAGGCCATGTCGAGGAACCTGATGCTCGAACCCGAGGGAAACGTCTTCGGCAAGCTGATGCGGAATCAAGCCCTGGGGGGTGGGACAGCCGCACTCAGTGGGATACAGTAGTGGTTCGAGCTCTCCCCTGTACGGACCGTCTTACGCGGATCACCGTGGGGAACGAATGCGTTTCCGGTATGTGGTGGATGGACCAAGAATGTTGCGGTCGAGTGATTCCCTGCCATCGCTGCTTGAGCAGGTAGCTTTTCGCGCTCATGCCACGCCGAATTTTTTGGGCCACGGAATTGGCGCCAGCCTGGCAACCCACATTTTCGTGGTCGGCGGATATTCGCTCTATCTTTGGTGCGCGTCGTGGCTCTCTAGCGCCAATCTTCCGCAGTGGATGCCGCCCCAGTCCGGAGTCCGCTCCCGACCGCAGGTGGCATCCCAGACCATTGTGCTCGAGGCCACTTTCAGCGAACCGATCGAGCGTGAGACCGCGACGGTGGTCATGCAAACTCAACCCGCCAGCCTGCCCCCGGCGGAACCGCCCACCGATGCGGCCGAGATGCTGATCCAGCAGAGCGAAGAGGTCCGGCCGTTGCTGGCACAACGCCACGCATCCGAGCTGCCGGAAACCATTTCCGACCACCGGGAGGCGGAGAATTTTTCTCCCAGCCAACGTGTGCGCCAACGCGCCGTGGACCGGGATGCTTCGGAGATGCCTCCGGCAGCCCAGGTCCCGAAACGAGGCCGCGGTGTGGCCGTCCAGACGATCACGTCGGTCGCCAGCATCGCCGCCCAGGAAAGTCATGGCGCGGAGACAGAAGCGCTGCCCCACAAGGTATTTAGCCCCGAACCGGAATACCCGGCCGCGGAGTATGCCGCGGGCATGGGCGGTCGCGTCAGAATCCGCATTCGACTCGACGGACACGGACGCGTTGAGGCAGCTTCGATCTATCAGGCCAGCGGCGTCAAAGCACTCGATCAGGCCGCACTTCAAGCCGTCTGGCAATGGCGTTTCGAACCTTCGTCATCCAGCCGTCGCACGGTGCGTGAGCTGGTCGTCCCCATCCGGTTCATTCCTCCGTCGTAGGCGCGTGCCTCGTGCCGTGGCCCCGACTGCCTTGTTGTGCCGCACCATTTTGCGGCGATGGTTGTGCGTAACTCGTGTCTCCATAGCAGACCTTCGCCACCGGGCTCGTCCCGGTGGTTCTACGTTGGCTGACTACTCTGGTAGCCGAAAAACGAACCTTCCTGCCATTGGGCATATTCCGACGGGCTTTTGAGTCGGTACTAGTAGCCCGAATAATTCACGCGTGCACTCACCAGACAAAATCGAGTCCACCGTAGGCAGCGACACCTTCCGTGCCGTAGCCGTATACCTCTTCATACCTGTCGTCCAGCAGATTGGCTCCGCGCACGAAAAGCGCCCAGTGGTCGTTGAGCGTATACGTTCCCGTGAGGTTCAACAAAAAGTACTGACTCAACACCTCCAGATTGCTGTCGAGGCGATTGCCGACGTAGAGTAGTTCCAGATTGAGCTGGCCGCGGTCGTGCAACACGCGACGGCCCATCTGCAGGCTGGCTTTGTTTCGAGGACGGCGAAAGAGGAGTCTCTGAGTATCGAGATTTGTAGTGTCGGTATAGGTGTATTCCGCTCGGATGGAATGCCCGTTTCCCGTCCGCCAGACCGCCGACAGCTCCACTCCCGTGGTGCGTGCCTGGCCAACGTTCTCGAGCCGAAACGTATCGAAATCGAACACGATCAAATCAATAAGATCGTTACGGAAATAGGTGCAGTCGAGGACCAGGTGCCCGTCCCAGGCCTCCTGACGCAACCCGAGGTCCCAACCTTTGCTCCGCTCCGGGCGCAGGCCAGGATTGCCGAAGGCAAATAGATTCTCGGCCAGCGCGG
Organism: uncultured Planctomycetota bacterium; assembly: GCA_963700575.1. Lineage (GTDB taxonomy): Bacteria > Planctomycetota > Planctomycetia > Pirellulales > Pirellulaceae > JAJRVM01. The sequence continues at coordinate 256,592 of CAVOYC010000033.1, forward strand.
GAGCGCGGAATCCAGTCCCGATGCTGCCGTGCACGGCGGCTCCGGTGTCGCCTACGCGAATCAAGTTGGTCCAGCGGTACGTGTTGGCCGTCCCGGCGGTGTTCCAGTCGTCCCATCGCGTGCCAATGGTCACGAACCACAGATCGGAGAGACTGAACTGATCCATCAGGAACAATCCGCTATTGTTTTGCGAAGCGAAAGGATTGTACGTCGTATCGGCATCCTCCTGCAGGTAGTTGAACCCGACGGAAAACGTGTTGCCTTGTGCCAGTAGCAGGTTCGCCTGCCAGTCAACTCGCCGAGTCTGTCCACGATATTCCATCGGCACGAAGGGCTCTGGGTGCGTGTCGTCGCGGCGGTATTGAGTCAGGTTGAATCCGACGATCTGCTCCAGAGCACCATCAAACATCAGCGATTGTGCCTGGACTCGATTATAAAACGTGCGGGACAGGTTCCGACGAATCAGATCGTCCACGGGACGACTCAAGGAGAAATCGTAGCTATCCACCTGCGCGTCGACATCGGCCCAGCGAAATACGTAATCCACATTCAGCAGTTCGCTCGGAGTCCAACCGAATCGTCCGGAGAGCGTTCCATTGCTGTAGCCGTCTCGCTCCGTATTGTCGAAACGGCGGGCCGCTTGGGAGATGCCGGCCGTGTCCGTAAACGCTCCGCCAAACGAATAATAGGTCGTGTCATTGCCTCCGCTGACCGACAGGGTTTGGCGAGCGGTGCCGAAGGTTCCACCGCGCCCCGAAGCACGCAACGAGAGCGGCCCAGCGCCACGTTGCGTGATGATGTTGATCACTCCACCAATCGCGTCACTACCATAGAGCAAGCTTTGGGGGCCACGCAACACTTCAATACGCTCAACGTTCTCGATATCAAGCGTCGAAAAATCAAATCCACGCGTGGCATTACTCGGGTCGTTAATGGGGACTCCGTCCAGCAGCACTTTCGTGTGCTGAGAATTGGCGCCGCGAATAAAGACCGATTGGAGGCTTCCGGGACCACCTTGGCGGACCACGTCAACGCCGACCACGTCACGTAATACTTCCCCCACGTTCACTCGGCCTGACGCTCGTATCTGTTCCTGCGAGATCACCGAAAATGAACTCCCCACCTCGCCCGCCGAAACCTCCGTGCGGGTTGGCGTCACCACCGTGTCACCCTCCAAGGCGTTGGCAGGAAACGGATCCGGTCGACCGCGAACCACGGTTTCCGGCAACTCCGGCAACGGAGCCGGCGGCTCGTCGTCGTCTTTATCCTGCAACGTATACACCACGCTTGGATATGTCACCGGCGTCCTCGGCGACACCGGCTGCTGGGCCAAAGCGCCGTTCGTCATTGGTGAAATTGCCTGCCAGAACAGCAGTATTGGCGCGGACAGAGTCAGCCCAAGGATGCGGATCGACATGCGAGTTTCCCTTTCCTTTTCCCGAGGAAGTTGGTGCTATGTCGTTTTCGTTCCAGATATCCTGGCTCGAGGTCGTTCTACTAACCGGCCTTCCCGGACAACCCACCAGCCTCAACGGTTGGCTTCAAACGCCACCTCGTGTCTGCTGCCTGGTGACAGGTGTGCGTTGAAAACAAGTATGGGGGGCAAGCTGATGCGCTGAGCGCGTCCAGTGGCAGATTCGGCGTTCGTCACTCTTACAGTCGCGGGAACGGCGGGAGCTTTTCACTCCACTTCCCTGAAGACCGAAAACAAGGGTTGATTGCGGGTCATTACCAGTCCATCGGCCGATCGCTGCCGTGGTCATTGGCCTCAGGATCGCTCGGCACGACGATCCCAGAGCGGCAGAACCGCCAACCACGCAGGGGGCACGACCATTCGGGGGCCGCGACTGCTGGTCGCTTACGCAACGTGCGCACACGTTACAGGGCCGTCACAGTCAAGCTTTCACATCCAGGCAGGCAGCACGAGGACTGGAACTGGTTCTGGCGGGCTGCGTCGAGTTTGCGGGCAGATGCCCGTGAGACGCGGCACAAGCAGTAGGGTTTATATCGGTCGCTCTGATTCTCTTTATGAAACGGTTCATAACGGTTTTGTCGCGCTGGCCATCGACGGCCGTCCGACCGTGGGGCTTGGAGAACCGCCGATGGGTGGAACGAGTCAGCAGCGACACCTATGATGGTTGAGTTCTCGGAGTGCGACGCAACGAAGGACTCGTCCGGAATAAGTTATCGGTTCCGCTTCCCTCTCCACCGCCCCGCGGAGCGGGAATAGCGGGGGAGAGGGTAGGGTGAGGGGCGAGTTCTAACTCCCGGAGGGTGCGGATGCGGCAGATTTACCTGGACTACAATGCTACGACCCCGGTTTCTCCCCGAGTTCGGGAATCGATGGAACCGTTCTTGAGAGAGTACTTCGGGAATCCGTCGAGCGGTCATTCCATCGGCCGCGTATGCCGAGAGGCAATCGAAGACGCGCGGGGCCACATCGCCGCCTTGATCGGGGCTGATCGTGACGAAGTGATTTTCACGTCGGGTGGCACGGAGAGCAACAACCTGGCCCTGAAAGGTATCCTGCTACAGAACGGACCGTCGGCTGACGGACACCTGGTCATCTCCGCCATAGAACATCCTGCGGTCGCTCAACCAGCCGAATATCTCAGTGGCCTGGGGTACGCTATTACGGTCGTCGGTTGCGACAGAAATGGAATCGTCGATCCGGACGACATTCGCAAAGCTCTTCGCGCGGATACTCGGTTGGTGAGCATCATGCACGCCAACAATGAAATCGGCTCGGTCCAGCCTATTCGAGAGATCAGCACGATCTGCCATGAACATGGCGTCCCGATTCACACCGACGCCGCGCAGTCATTGGGGAAAATTCGCACCAAAGTTGATGAATTGGGAGTTGACTTGTTATCGATCGCCGGTCACAAGCTATACGCTCCCAAGGGCATCGGGGTGCTGTTTGTTCGACAGACCGTCGATCTCCAACCGATCCTGCACGGGGCAGGTCACGAAAAGGGACTTCGACCTGGGACCGAAAACGTCCCGTTCATCGTGGGACTGGGCACGGCCGCGCTGCTGGCCGCCCACGATCTGGAGAGGAACAGTGCGCGAATGATTCTGTTGCGTGATCGATTGTGTCAGCAACTTTGTGACGCGATCGGGCCCTCGCTCACCCTGAACGGCACTCAGGGGCCGAGGCTCCCCAACACACTCAGCGTGAATTTCCCTGGTGTGACGGGCAGCGAACTGCTGGCACGGATTCCCGAACTCTGCGCTTCCACAGGTGCCGCCTGTCACAGCCACGGCAGCTCCATGTCAGACACGCTCCGCGCGATCGGCCTTCATCCCAAAATGGCTCAAGGCACGGTACGATTGAGCGTCGGCTGGTTCACGTCCGAAGATGACGTCGATCGGGCGGCTAATTTGCTGATCGGAGCCTGGGAGGCACTGGCCTGATGGCGACCGACTGTGCGCAGGCCGGATCACTTGTGCTGACGATACTGGAGCGCGTTGGCTTTGGCCATGGCATCTTCCGCCAGGCGGATGTAGTCGTGGTTTTGAGTGCCGGCAAAGGCGCGCTGATATGTGACGCTCGCCGCGGTAAAGTTGAACGGCTCTTCCGGCTCCAATTCACAAGCCTTCTGGGCATGTTGCACCGCATCCTCGTGCTTGCCGACTCTTCCAAATAGCACGGCCAGGGCAAGATGTGCCAGCGTGTAATGCTCGTCTTCAGCCAGCACCCCGTTCAGCTTTTTGATGGCTTCGTCGTACTTGCCTTCGTCTTTCAGCCGATCTGCTTCATCGTACATTGCCGTGAGATCTGCCATGTCGTCGATCGCTCCGTACTGAGAGTTGTGCTTCCTGGGAGTTTTGTTTCCTGAGAGTTTTGAGTCTCGGGGCTCTCAATTCCAGGGGTTGGTGGCCCCAAATCTTCCATGGGATTGGAGGTTGTCGCGCGACCGTGTCCATGGCAGCACAGCGAAATGGCTGCACAGCGAACATGCTGCACACCGCAGCGTCAGACGAACGCTCCGACGTCGCAGCCGAACATACCCATCCGCAACCTATTCGCCCGGCGTGGGAGCAACCGCGTCTCGCTTATGACCCGCTGGGATTTCCCACCTCCACCAGCGTTATCAACCGCGGACCGGGAGCCACGAGGTTCGACGCGTCACGAAATCCACGACTGCTATCACCCATAGTACACCGTCGGACCCGGACTTGGTAAGACACCCCCCTCGCATCGGAAAATTCCCCTTGATCCGCACATTCGTTGCGACCGATAAAAAAGATGAGGTTGGACGTTCGCCAAACGAGTTGAGCCATTGGAAACGGCTCAGCAGATTGATGCCCCCCAGACAAGGGAATCAAGAACGCCGGTGGAGCGGCCAGCCACGACATTCACACGGCGACCAGTGCCTTCTCACGCCTAAGAATTAGGGTTGGGCCGAGACGATTGTACGACGGACGCCTTTGAGACCAACGCTTCACCCTAATTTTTCGAGTTGACAAGGCACTAGGCTGTCACATACCAGGCTGGTCGTCGAAATCCACTCGCTGGGCAGCAAGCCCTTAGGAATCAGGGAAAAATAACTTCACCTTGTACCCTCGCCCCTGTGGGGAGAGGGTAGGGTGAGGGGTTAGAGAATCTGGAAGTTATTTTTCCCTGATTCCTTAGACCCTGGACGCGAAAGCGTCGCCCGGCAGCGAGACATCGCGCACACTCGGCCCAAACGCCAAATTGATCTGCACTCGATTCACTTCAGCAATATTGAGCGCCATGGTGAACAAGATACATCCCACTGCCGTCATTGACCCGACCGCCCGACTCGGGAACCGCGTCTCCATTGGCCCCTTCTCGGTTGTTGAAGCGGGTGTTGCCATCGGGGACGATTGCCAGCTCGACAAGCCACGTGACGATTAAGGGCCAGACCCGACTGGGAGAACACAACATTGTGGAGGATGGAGTGATTTTGGGAGGGCGACCTCAGCATCTGGCCCAACACACGGAGCCAGGGTGCCTGGAAATCGGTAGTGGCAACACGATTCGGGAAAACGTGACGATTCACACAGCTCTGGGCGCCACCGACTCCACCACGGTTGGTAACCACAACCTGATCATGGTGAATGCTCACATAGCCCACGACTGCCAGATCGGCCATCACACGATCCTGGCCAACAATGTCATGTTGGCCGGTCATGTGCTGGTGGCCGACTACGCGTACTTGTCTGGAGCGGTGGGGGTCCATCAATTCTGTCGGATCGGCGCACACGCCATGGTGGGGGGACAGGCACACGTGAAAAAGGACATTCCGCCTTATGTGACCGTCAACGGGCAGACAACGCGCGTGGTCGGTCTGAATATCATCGGACTCAAACGCCGCGGCTTCACGTCCGACGAGATTAGCCAATTGAAGGCGGCGTATCGGATCATTTTCCGACAGGGATTGACCTGGCACGAAGTGCTGCAGACTCTGACTCGTGAATTCCGAACGGGCCCCGCCACAGCTTTCCTGACGTTCTTCGCGGCGAGCAAACGCGGCTTCGCGCTCGAGCGCCGCACGCCTCGCGGCGCCACTCTGCCGCTGACAGACCCTTCCCAAGAGGATCATGTTCCTCTGAGGAAGATTGGCTAGTCGGGACTATTCACGACACTCGTGGGGTGGGTCGAGCAAGCCGTGCTGCTGGTGGGCGTACGACGGATGTCCTCGCGGTGTCGAATTGGGCTACCTTTGCGCCGTTGACGGCCGGCGACGGGTCGTTTTCCGCCACGCGGTAATAGCCCCGACGTTCACGTCGGGAGCCGGAGCGGTGCCGTCTATTCGAATCCAAACCCCGTCTACGGGCCTTCTCGATATAAGAGCTTCAGCCACTGGTGGATGGCTCAAGCTCAAGTGAGCGAGAAGCCCCGTGCTGAAGCACGGGGCTCATACGTTTCGCGACAGCATTCGCAGCGGGCGTTCGAAAAGACTCCAAACTACACGCCCAATGACTCACGCAGGCGGGCCGCAAAGCCTCGTGCATTCTCTCACCCGCGGAGCTGGCGGGTTACCATGAATTGAATCCCAAACCCTTTGCGATGGGAAACGAGCCACAGACATGCGACGTTACCGGCTAACTGGACCGCGTGATTGGCAGTTTGAGTCTCTTATTTCTTGAGTGTGGCTTGCGCAGCTGCCAGACGGGCAATCGGAACCCGGAACGGCGAGCAACTGACGTAATTTAGTCCGACCTTGTTACAGAAGGCGATCGATGCCGGATCACCACCGTGCTCGCCGCAAATACCGACTTTCAATTTCGGCTTGACACTGCGGCCCTTGTTGACGCCCATCTCGACCAGTTGTCCAACGCCGGTAGTATCGAGCGACTGGAACGGATCGACCGGCAGGAGCTCCTGTTTCAGGTAATCGGGGAGGAAGGAATTTACATCATCGCGACTGTAACCGAAAGTCATCTGGGTCAAGTCGTTGGTACCGAAGCTGAAGAAATCGGCGTACTCGGCCACCTCGTCAGCGGTCAACGCAGCTCGCGGAATTTCGATCATGGTACCGATCAAAATATCCAACTTGCCGGTGTACTTCTTGGCGGTCTTCACACGCTCGATAGTCTCTTCGGCCAGTCCCCGCAGCAGTTTCAACTCGGCGGCGGTGCCAACAAGCGGAATCATGATCTCAGCTTGAGCATCGACTTGTTTGGACTTGCAGGTGATGGCCGCTTCCACGATGGCCTGCACCTGCATCTCGAGGATTTCGGGATAGGTCACACTCAGGCGGCAACCGCGATGTCCCAGCATCGGGTTTGCTTCGTGCAGTTGGGAAACACGAGCCTTGACGGCCGCCGCCTTGACTCCCAGCCGCTCGGCCATTTCGGCCTGGTTCTTGGTATCGTGCGGGAGGAACTCATGCAGCGGCGGATCGAGCAGTCGCACGGTCACGGGCAAGCCCTTCATCGCCGTGAAGATACCGACGAAGTCCTTCCGCTGGAATGGAAGCAATTTGGATAGAGCGGCTTTCCGCGCTTCCTGCGTTTCGGCCAGAATCATTTCACGCATGGCAGCAATACGATCTTCCTGGAAGAACATATGCTCAGTGCGGCAGAGCCCGATGCCCTCGGCGCCGAAGTCTCTTGCACGCTTGGCATCCTCAGGCGTATCCGCATTCGTGCGGATGTTCAACTTGCGGTATTTGTCGGCCCACTTCATGACCGTCGCAAAGTTGCCAGACAGCTTGGGAGCCGACGTGGCCACTTCACCCGCCATCACCTCACCGGTCGAACCGTCGATCGAAATCACGTCGTTGTAGGTGAACGTCTTGCCAGCCACCACAATCTTGCGAGCCTTTTCATTGATCTGAATCTCGCCAGCTCCGGCGACGCAACAGCGGCCCCAACCGCGCGCGACCACAGCCGCATGACTGGTCATACCGCCGGTGCTGGTCAAGATGCCGGCGGCACGATGCATGCCGTCCACGTCTTCCGGACTGGTTTCCTTGCGGACCAACAGGACGGCTTCACCCGCCTCCGCGCGCTGTACCGTCTCTTCGGCGGTGAATGCCAACTTGCCGACCGCGGCGCCCGGCGACGCCGGCAGGCCGGTCGCCAAGACGTGAGCTTTGGCTTTGGCCTTTGGATCGAAACTGGGGAGAAGCAGCTGAGTCAAGTCGTTGGCCGGGATTCGCAGCACGGCAGTTTTCTCGTCGATCAGCTTTTCTTTCACCATGTCACAGGCGGTATTCACCGCCGCCGCGCCGGTTCGTTTGCCGTTGCGCGTTTGCAGCATGAACAGCACACCCCGTTCGATGGTGAACTCAATGTCCTGCATGTCGCGGTAGTGCTTCTCCAGCACCGTCTTGATTTCCAGCAGTTGCTTGTAGACGGCACGATTCCATTTCGTCATCTCGGCAACCGGCTGCGGAGTGCGGATTCCGGCCACCACGTCTTCGCCCTGTGCGTTAATGAGGAATTCGCCGTAGAACTTGTTCTCGCCGGTCAACGGATTTCGCGTGAATCCGACGCCCGTACCCGAATCTTCGCCCATGTTGCCGTAAACCATCGACTGAACATTGACCGCCGTCCCCAACAGACCGCGAATATTCTCGACTTCACGATAGCGGACGGCGCGCGCCGTATTCCAACTGGCAAAGACGGCTTCGATCGCCAACGTCAACTGTTGCACAGGGTCCTGAGGAAAATCCTGTTGGCAGTGCTTTTTGAAAACCTTCTTGTAGGTGTCGCAAAGTTCCTTCAAACCTTCTGCCGGCACGTCCGTATCGAGATCGACCCCGTACTTGGCCTTGATCTTGCTGAACGCTTCCTCAAAGTATTCGTGCTCCACACCCATGACGACGTCACCGAACATGTTGATCAAGCGGCGATACGAGTCATAGGCAAATCGCTCGTTGCCGGTCGCTTCCGCTTGACCAACCACCGATTTGTCAGTCAATCCAAGATTCAAAATCGTATTCATCATGCCGGGCATGGAGGCGGCGGCGCCACTGCGGACCGAGACTAACAAGGGATTCTTCTCGTCACCGAACTTTTTGCCTAGTTCCTTCTCCAGCGTCTTTATCTCGGCGGCGACTTGCTCCTTCAGGCCCGGAGGCAGTTGGCGGCCCGCTTTGTAATAGGCCGCACAACACTCGGTCGTGATCGTGAACCCGGGCGGCACGGGAAGTCCAATCCCCGTCATCTCGGCAAGATTGGCACCCTTGCCACCCAGCAGCTCTTTCTGCCTGCCGTCGCCGTCGGTGCGTGTCTTGCCGAAATAGTAGGTCATCTTTGTCTTGGCCATTTTTTTCATCTACTTTCTATGTTGAGGTATGGTAAGAGCAACCAGTAGGCTCACTCCCGCGACGCAACCAGGCCGCGTTCCCCCAGTTCGATCGTGGAAGTGTCGAGCGACATACCCGCGGCGCGAAGATCCAACTTCGTGTCTCGTGCGAGACCGCCAGGCGGGCAACGTCGGCGAAACGATACGTATTCTTTCGCACCCGACTTGCCAGAGAGCTGAAGGGGGCACCTCGACGCACGTCACGTCGTTAGTCTCCCCACCGCGCGTCTGCAGTCGGCTTGGCACCTGATAAGGTTCTTTGCGGGGCAGCTTCCTTCGTGTGAACGCTTTCCGAATGGATCGGCTACCGGGCCGATCCGTGATGCCGGATAAACCCGCAACTCTAGCACTGCCCCCTCGATGCGTCAATAAAGGGGACCTTACCGCCGGGCCCCGTTCCGTTCCGCGCCGGCACGTGAAGGGGGGAATCCCCTACCCAAAGGCACCTTTTGAGGCAGCGCAAGTTGCCTACTACCCCTTCCCAAAAAGGTGAACCCGTGGGCCGCCAATATAGCAAGCGAAAGCAGGTAGGATGGTCGCGGCCACACGAGCCGGAGTTGGCGAACCATACTTGAACGCCAGCAGGAGCCCCACGAGCGAAGCGGTCACGCAACCGCCCAAACCAGCAAGCGTCAGGTTCCGTCTGTTCGTCCGCATCGGTTCCCAGCCTCATCCTCACGGCTCGTCAACTCGGCGTCAATTAACGGTCCATATTTGGGACGGTCCGACGGTCGATAGCGTACTACCGTCAACGGTGGAGGATTCCCGACGAAAAGTCAATGTTCGGCAGCGACCGCGTCTCGCATGCTCACTCGAATCGACATCATGACCCCTAGGAATGTCAAGGGAATCAACAGGGTGAATAGTGTGTGCGCCCAGGCGGCAATCAACGCAGCTTCCCCGATTTCACCGATTGGTGTCATGCTGGTGACAGTAATCTGGCTTCCTAATTTCGTTAGGGTGGTTAAAACAACAATGAGCACAACTCCAATTCCGAGCACTGGTCCTGGAGCTTGCGAAAGAAACCGACCGACAAAATACCCATCATTCTGAGTTGCCGTGCGGCGGTAGAATCCGATCGCGAGTCCAAGCCAGCAGAGAGCCGTGATTCCAACAGACACATACCCCATTACGGTTCCGTCACCGCCGACTAACGCCGCCAAGACTTGGCCAAATCCAGCAACGGCAGTAATCGCCATTTGGCAGACCTCAAAAAACAGAAACCCTGCAAGCATCCAAAAGACGCGCCGAGCCCAGGCGTGATCACCATTCACCTTGCCGAATTCCCGCCCAACTGCGATCGGCTCACCAACTCGGTGTGTAGCAACCAGGAACGCCTCTTCCTCGGTGAGTCCCTTCGGCGTCAATTCGGTGATCGAATCGCGTACGTGCTGTTCTAACTCCTCGATGTCGCAGTCACGCATGGACTCTAGTCGGTCGATCCGACTTGTCCACTTTCGTAGTTCGTGCTCTAGCTGAAACATGGTTCCGCTCCCCATAGTTGTGCCAGTGTTTCGTGGACGGAGTTCCACTGCTTGCGATGAACGGCCAAGGACCGTTTACCAGCAGCGTTGAGCCGGTAATACTTGCGACGCCTGCCGCTGTCAGTCTTCCTCCAGATCGACCGAATGAGCCCCTCGTCCTCTAGACGGTGCAGAACCGGGTATAGCATTCCCTCACTCCATTCGATCTCGCCGCCGGATGCTTCCCGTACGCGATGAATGATCGAGTATCCGTAGTCGTCCCCTTTTGCCAGGATCGACAACACGATTGGCCGTGACGATGCAGCCGCCAATTCCTTAGGAATCATGACAAGTCTCCGAGTTAATACCTAAGTGTTCTAGGTAATCTTACCTATCACCTCTAGGCATGTCAAGGCGGAGCTGGCCGACTTGCGGATACGAGCGATGTCATTCGCCGTCCCAAAATCCCTTCGTTTTCCGGGACGATTATCGTTGGGTGTGTTCTTCGGCCACCCAAAGCGAGTCAGTGGCATCGCGCGAACCGTTGAAGCCGGTTTCCGCAGCGCGCAGCGGCCGCGTAGAAGAATGTATCGATGTCATCAGATCGACGGCGTGACGCGGCAGATCTGATGTCGATTCGGCTGCTTTCAGGCCAGTTGCTGTCGAATGGTTTCGATCAGAGCCTCGTCCTGGAACGGCTTGGTGACGTACGCCGAAGCGCCGAAGCCGAAAGCCTGTTGCCGGTGCTTGTCACCCGAGCGAGACGTAATCATGATGATGGGCGTATCCGCAAACATCTCCTCTTCGCGCAGGAGGCGCAACAATTCGAAGCCGTCCATGCGCGGCATCTCGACATCCAGCAGAAACACGTCGGGGGGCGCCGCAGCGTGGAGAGTACCTTTAGTGCATCCATGCCGTCGCGGGCCGCGATCGACGACCAGCCGGCATGCTCGACAACATTCTGCAGTACGCGTCGGACACTGACGGAGTCATCAACGATCATGACGGACGTCTTTGGAGCATCGCCGGATCGATCCTCCGCAATGGCGGTCATCGCGAATGTTTCTGTATCGGCCGAGGCAAGTAGATCCATGGGATCAAGAATTGGCACGACGGTCCCGTCGCCGAGGATCGTGGCGCCCAGCAACCCCGACGCGGTGGCGAGCTGTTTTTCCACAGGTTTTACCACGATATCACGTCCCGGTAGAATTCCGTCCACGTGCAGCGCAATTTGCTGTGCACCTGTGCCGAGAATTGCGACCAGCAACGTGTCAGATAACCGATCACCTGGCGTCTCGAGTCCCAAGTAGTCGCGCAGGTGGATCAGGGGAAGCGTGGTGCCGTCGATACAGATCTGTGATGTCTCGTGACTCTCCTGCACATCCCCTTTCGCCACTCGGATGATCGCGTTGACCGCTTTCTGTGGAAGGGCATACAGCTGATCATCGACCGTCAGCATCAGCGCCTGTGCGACAGCCAGCCTGACCGGCAGTCGGATCGTGAAGCAGGTACCGCGATCCGCAACCGACTCGACGTCGATCCTCCCCTCAAGTTCTTCGATCTTGCTATGCACCACGTCCATGCCAACCCCGCGACCGGAGATTTCGCTGATGGACGAGGCCGTACTGAATCCGGGCAGAAAGATGTGGCGATAGAGTGCTTGAGGCGTCAGCGAATCCGCCTCCGCCTGACTGACATGGCCTCGCTTGACGGCCGCGGCGCGAATCTTTGCCGCGTCGAGTCCTCGGCCATCATCGCGCACTCGGAGGACCACTTGCGTGCCCACATTCGAGAGGCTGATGTGCACGCAGGCGACGGCCGGTTTGCCTTTCGCCGCACGTTGCTCCGCCGGCTCGATGCCATGATCGACGGCGTTGCGTATGAGGTGGAGCAGCGGTTCCGCCATTTCCTCCAAGACTGTCTTGTCAAGTTCGACATCGTCTCCCTCGACGACCAATTCGACCGCCTTGCCTTCGCGAGTCGCGACTTCCCGTAAGGCGCGGTCCAGACGCGGCAAAATCGTGCTTAACGCGACCATCTGGATTCGAAACAAGCGATCCTGCGTCTCCAGAGTCAAGCGGCTTTGCTGGGCGAGCAGCGAATCGCACTCGTCAACCAGCGATCTCAAATCATGCCGCACCGTACCGATCACGGTAGCGGCTTCGGTGAGTGACTGAGACCACAGATCAAAGTTGGTGTAGCGGTCAAATTCCAACTCATCGAACTCGGTACTGTCTCTCTTGCAGCTGGCCAGCAGTGGGCCGTCGAGGATCCTCTGTTCGCCAGAGGATCGCCACGCGTCGCGCAAACCACCCGCCTCACGCAAGCTCTCCATGTCGCGGCAGACGTCGCGGAGCATATCGAGGACGGGCTGCAACTCGCCGACGCAGCGACCAAAGCGAGCGATTCCCTGTTGAGTGGAAGTTCGATTCACAACCAACTCGCTCACGACGCGGCGCAGGCCGTCCAGCCGGCTCGTGGGCACACGCACGAAAGTCGGTTGCCGCAAATTCAAATTCGTGGCAACCGCACCACTGGATCGTTGCGGCCCCGGTGCTGGCTGTGTCGCATGCTCCATATCCGAGGAGAGTGATTCCCGGCCGGGTAGCTCGGCGTTGCCCGCCAGCTCCTTGGCAGCGTGCTCTTCGGTCGCCCTGCCGCAATGCGCGTCGTACGCAGCGTAGAGTTCGCGCAGTTTCCGATAAGGCGCCTCGTCGTCACTCTCTGAAACGTCACTCTCTGAGACGTCATTGCCGGCGAAGAGATCGTGGAGCGCGTCGGTCGTGGCAGCCAGCAGGCTGAGCAGCTCGGAGTCGAGTGGCATGGCCCCTTCATAAAGCGCGTCGAGCAGATCTTCCATGCGATGGGCCAGTTGCGTGACACCGCGCAATCCTACCGCTCCCGCGGCCCCTTTGAGCGTGTGTGCCGAACGGCGCACTTCTTGGATCCGTTCTCGATCGCCATGGTTCTTTTCCAGCTGTCTGAGGGCTGCATAAATTCGATCGACATGGTCGTTTGCCTCCTCCTGAAACACTTCCCACAGTTCGGGAGATATCTCGTGCTGGCGAAAGAAGTCCGCCGCCAACGCGTCGGGTGCGTTCGCCTGGCCCGCATCGCCGGCAACAGCCACGGCGCCGGGGGACGTACTTTCGCCCGGCAACTCGTTCTCTCGCGCTGCGGCGGGAAATCGAGCCCCGTCGCCATCCGTAAACGCCGGGGAAGTCGCGAACAGACTGGAGATTGCCTGATGGTCACCCTCCTCCGGAAAATCGTGAAAGCGACGGAAGGTTTTGACGGCGGCAATCAGTTCCTGTCGGTCGTCGGCCATCACCCGGGACGACTGCTGGATGCGGGACTCGATACGAAGCGTGTACGCATCGATGGATTCCAAGATCGTCAGCAGCACCGACAATGCGACATCGTCGAGGCAGGATTCCTGGTGGGCGATCGATTCCAGAGTCTGCTCCAGCAAGGAGGCCACGCGATTGAGCTCATAGGAACCGATCAGCGATGTGGCTGAGCGCATGGTCCGCGTCAGACGGATGGCCTCGTCAAGCTCTTCCGATCGCTCGGCGTCAAGATGAAAGTTCCGGATATCGGCCCTAATCGCGCCGGTGTACTTGCGGAGCGAGCTGAACACGATCAACGTCGCCGTCCGATTTCGCGAGTTCCACATGATCTGGGCTCTCGTGGTGTGTTGCTGTATGCCGTGCGTCGGCTCGGAGGCCCGGGGCTCATCCGGAGCACACGATCCCGACATGCTATCTTCTTCAACGGTCACCGATCGACTCAAACTGCGTCGGGCGTCCCTTCGGCTCGCATCGTTGGCGCGACATCCCACGTCGCTGACCGACTCTCGATCGGAACAACACCCGCCCGGCAGCGCTGCTGACGCACTTACCTGGTCGCTGATCCGGTGGCGACCGGCGACGACCATTCGACGCCTGGCTGCGCTGGCGGAACTCCAGGCATGCCTGCGTCGCTCTTCTCCGGAGTCGATATCCCCGCTTCGGCCGAGTCGAGGGGCTGTGGCTGCAAGCTATGGACGACTTGTAGCCGCTGGACCGTGACGAGCATCCTGCTCGCCAGGGAGGCTAATTGGGTCACCGATTGCGCCGCTTGTCTTGTGCCGAGGGCCTTGTCGTGGATGACCGCGGATATTTCATTCATCGACCTGGAGGCGAGCAGTCCGCCGCGAACCTGCTGCTTCGCCGCATTGGAGATCGCATTAATCAACTCGGCCAACCGATCCGAGACGGCATCGATGTCCGCCAGCGCCTCGCCCGCCTGGCTCGCCAGCTTCGATCCTTCGACAACTTCCGCGATACTCTCCTCCATCCCGGCGATCGCCTCCGACGTTTCCGACTGGACGCTCTTGACGAGCTTGGCCATCTGTTTCGTTGCCTCGTTGCAGCGTTGCGAGAGGCGTTCCACTTCTTCCGCGACGACGCCGAATCCTTGCCCGGCCTCGCCGGCCATGGCGGCCTGAATGGAGGCGTTCAACGCCAGGAGGCTCGTTCGATCGGCAACATCGCTGATCAGTTGGACGATTTCGCCGATTTGCTGAGCGCTTTCCCCCAATTGTTTGATCCGTTTGGAAGTTGACTGAACCTGGTTCCTGATGCGCTGCATACCCTTGATCGTATTCGACACGGCTTGCGAACCGACAATGGCCGTCTCGCGAGCTTCGGCCGCCACCTTGGCCGACGTGGAGGTGTTCTCTGCGACCTGACGGATGGATTCCACGATTTCGTCCACGGCCGACGACGTGTCGTTGATCTGCGCCAAATCAGCCTCGCTTTCCTGCGACAGCTTGTCGGTGCTCACCTGGAGCTCGCTCACCGACGTGCTCAGACGCACCGCCGACTCGATCAGTTCTCCCGGCGAGCCGTTGACATGGAGGCTCGGCCCCAGCGATGTCACTTTTTCGGCTGCTTCGTCATGCCAACGGTTCAGGGCCACGGCAATGGCCCCCAGTTCATCGTCACTGAGGACTTCCGCGCGGACACTCGGATCTCCCTCGGCCAGCGCCTCGAGCGTCCTCTTAATGGAGGCTACCTGCTTCACCCATCCGCGGGCAATGTAGAGGGCGAGCGCGAGTGCCAAGGCCGTGATCGTAGCCGAGGTGATGAACATACGGAGGGCCAATTGCCACTGATCCGCCTGGTTGACTTCCAAACGATGTACCGCCTCAAGCAGAAAGATCGCGACGAGCACCACGAGAAGCATGGCGAAAACCAGCTTGTTTTGGATCCGCGAGCCGCTGGCGATGGGGTTCGATGTGGACACTCTGCGTGACGGTGTTGAATGGGAGATCATGATCTACGAAACCTCACTTGCAGCTACACGGTTTGAAATTATTGCATCTCGCCCGAATCCAAGAGTCGTTCCAGATCGAGTACCGTGACCGACTGGCCTTCGCATTCGAGCATTCCACGGACAAAACGGTTTACCGGACTGGTCGTCAACACCGGTTTCTTCATGGCGTCCGAGGTGGCGCCGCGAAGACTCAACACTCTGTCCACCATCAAACCAGTCAGGTGAGCATGTTGGAGCGACCGCACGACGATCAGACGCCCTTCATTCTGACCAGGTCCCGGCGCCGTGCCCAACAAGAGCCGCAGATCGACAACGGAGATGATGGTGCCACGCAGATTAGCCAGGCCTCGGAGCCACCGCGGGCCGCGCATGATGCGCGTGATGCGGGGCACCTGTTGGATCTCTACCACGTTGGCAACCGAAACGCCAAAACGCGTGTCCGCCAATTCGAACAACAACAAAGCTTGCTGCTGCGGGCGCTGCTGCTGGGCTTGTTTTGACGGCGCGGGTCTTGAGGGCGCTGGTCCTGGTGGCGCGGGAACTTGCTTTCCCACCCCCCCGCCTTGACGCGCGGCAAGTGGCCCTGGAAACGCCACTGTCACGGCGGCACCCGGTGCGACGGTTGCCGCATCGTAGGGGCCCGCCCCACTTGCATCGAGCGCGGCCAGGTCCGCGGCTTCCATGTCGGCGATCAGCTCGAACGCCCCAGGTCCGAAGGCGGCCTCCACGGCATTTTTTACGTCCCGATCATCCTGCATCATCTCATCCACGGTTGGCGGTGTTCCAAGAGTTATGCATCGCTGATTCCGTGCCCAGGCGAGCCGTCCTTCCTGGGCCGGCTACCATCTCTCATCGAATTCACTGAGAAAGGTCGCAACGCTTTCCAGGAATTGTCCTCGAATCGCCGAGTCTTCCGGAAACCGTTTGGCACAGTTCAGGAAAAATTCGTTGTACAAATCCATGTAGTCGCTACGAAGCTGCTCGTGCATGTCGCGTAGGGCCTCGTCGGTTGGCACGTTCATGCGCACCATGCGCCTTATGAGCTTAAACGAAGTCGCAACCAGCATTTTTTCGTAGTCACGAGTTCGCTGATTGACGATATACAGCCGTTGCCCGACGCATCGGAGCTGCGTCTTGTCGAAATGCGACTCGGCAAAATCGAGGAATTGCAGGAGGGTCTTCTTGGCCAGATCGAGCGAATCCAAGGCGCGTCGCTTCCTGCTTGCTTCGCCCAGCAGGGAAAGCGTGTTCTCTTGCTTGCATAACAGATCGATGCACTCGTCTTCGAATCTGCCGCCGGCTTCAGAGTTGGTAGCGCCGGCACTTCGTGCACGCCAGTCACGGTTGGTGTTTCGGACATGACATTTTTCTCGTTCAGCGGCCTGTTTGAGTTTCCCGGGGGGAGGGGCGCATCAGGCGTGCGCTTCCACTCCGGTCAGAAAGGCAGACACCTTTCGCACGAGGTCGGCCGACTCAAAGGGTTTGGTAATGTAATCGTCGCATCCACACATGTTGCCACGGAGTTTGTCAAACACGCCGTCCTTGCCGGACAGCATGATCACCGGAATCTTGCGCAGTTCTTTGTGTTTTTTCACCAGCTTGCACAGTTGATAACCGTTGAGCCGCGGCATATTGACGTCCATCAAAATCAGCGCAGGCTTGCACGACTTCATACGGTCCAGTGCATCCACTCCGTCGGTTGCCGTGACCACCTGGTAGCCGCACTTTTGCAGCGTGATCGAAACAAGGCTGCGCACCGTGGGACTGTCGTCAATCGCCAGAATCATCGGCTGGTCGCAAGGTGAGGCCAGATCCATGGACGATGATGACACATCCTCCATACTGGGATGGTCATCTGAAGCGGGTTTGTCGGCGACTCCATCGCCAGGCTGATCTTCGGAGGTCTGGCTATTGCCGGCGCCGGGACCACTCGGGCCCGTCGCGGGATTCATGCGCGAGAGGAATTCGGCTAATTCGCTCCCACCGAACGCGAGCGTCGCACCAACTTCATGGACCGACGACTCGGCCGACACCTGGTGATTGGCGTCCGCGCTGGAATCGTGGCCTGAGCTTTCGTCACTCTGGGCCGGCACGGTGCCGCCCATTTTCTCGACTGGCTCCAGCGGCGCTTCGTGCTCCAGTGGCAAGGTCTGCCCCCTCCCACGTTCTTCCCGCATGCACTCAGCCACAGGCTGCGTACCGTGGGTGGGCTGGTGAGAACACGACGCTGGCCCTGATTCCTCCACCATTTCCAGCAACTGCGTGGCGTGCTTCACACTTGCGGTCCCAGCAGGCTCGTCCGCGGCACGTGCTTCACTTGGCGGATCGGAACTCAAGCACTTCGTGGTCGATACTTGGCCGTCACAATCTTCGGACCGTTGCTCGAAGTGCGACAGGTCAAGCTTGAACGCCTGCATGCCTCGCGCCCAAGCCAGACCGTGTTCGAGCAGTGACGGATGCGGGAAGTTAAGCCGTGCTTGCTCCAGCGCCGAGATAGCGGCGGCCGGCGAATCGGCGACCCAGGCGAGCCAGAGCCAGCCGACCGGATGATCGGGATTTGCTTCGACGGCCTGCTCGAGGTGCAAGCGTGCCAGCATCTTGTTACCGCTCTGCGCGGCAGCGATGGCTTTGTCGAGTAATGCGTGCGCTTGCCCGCCCCGGTTGTGCTGTGTCGAAGGACCCTCATGCTCCGATGTCGGGGCCAACGTCTCAGCCGGCTCGGTTTCGGCATTGTCGGATACGGCGTTGCGGGAAGACGGCGCGTCCTCGAGCAACAACGTCGGGTGCGGCGGCGGGTCATTGCCCGTCGTGCCCGGCACCTTCGGATCTTCCGGAACATCCAGCACGAGCGTCTGATCGTTTGGCGGCCGACCGTCGGCCTGCGAGGCCTGATCACGGCCACGATGCCTTCTGGCAGCATCCAATTCTGACGAGGATCCACTCATCGGCTCTTCCCTTTCCCCTGTCGACACTAAAGCTGCCAACAAACACGTGAACGGTTTCGGCGGGCAACAACGCTGAATAAATGTAGCTCCCAATTGGTGCGCGGCAAAACTCTAAACTACACTTTCGATGTTGGCAGGTCCGGTTTGAAAAGAGCTTTTCCGGGCCCTCAAGGCGAAACAAGCTGGTAGAAGTTGTTGACCATCTCGAAATGGCGAATTCGGCTTCCAACGAACCGAGGTCGGATTGCGCGGATCGCGCCAGTAGCAGGGGCCGCCAGGTTTCACGCACGCTGTGATCGGTGATTTCCCGAGCCTGCCTGAATGACGAATGGATTTCCAGCAGACCTCGAACCGAACTTGTCAACACGAAGCCTCATGAACGCGTAGCGTGTTCGTGTGGACTGGTGCCGAAGTGGGGAAAGCATGAGTGCGGTCGGAGCACAAATCGATGGACATTGAGCAGAGCAGTCTGGTAATGAGGTCCCCAATGGGAGAATCCTCCTCTCATTGGTTTCTGACTGGCCAATTGACGGATTTTGATTCCGTCCAGGTCATCGATATCAACTGCTCGCCATTCCAGATCGGCCGCAAGGCGGGGTTGTCGCTGACACTGCCGAGTCTGGCTGTCTCCTATCTGCATGCCGAAATCCTCATCGAGCACGATGCGTTGCTGATCAGGGACCTCGACAGCACCAACGGTACGTTCAAGAACGGCACGCGGATCTCCAAAACGGAACTGCTCAAAGAAGGTGATCAGCTCAAGCTTGCGGATGTTCCGCTACGAGTTAACCGGACACCAGTCCAAGCCGCCATGCCATCCCACGCACCCCAAGTGGAGACGCCCTCACCTGCGCACACAGAGCTGACACTTTCCGACTTCGATCGGTTTCTGCGGATGCGGACGATGGTTCCACATTTTCAGCCGATCATCTCCTTGAAAGACCGGATGATTGTGGGGTGCGAGGTGCTGGCGCGCAGTCGCATCGAGAACCTTCAGACGCCCAACGAGATGTTTCTGGCTGCCGCGCGACTGAATCTGGAAGCGGAACTGAGCCGCACTTTGCGGCTCGTTGGTTTCGAAAAAGGGACAATGTTGTGTCAGACACCTTGCCTCTTTATCAATACGCACGCGGACGAACTCGCCACGTTTGACCTGTTTGAATCGTTACGCAGAATTCGCGAGATCAATCGAGATCTCCCCATTACACTTGAACTCCACGAGCCCGCCGCGCGTGACACGGACCTTGTTTACCGGTTCCGGCAGATTCTGACGAGCCTGAACATGAGGCTCGCCTATGATCAATTCGGGATGGGCCAGACACGTCGGTCGGAGCTGGCCACGGTGCGACCCGACTACGTGAAATTTGACATGCACTTGATCAGGGAAATCCATCTCGCTCCAACGTCACAGCAAGCTCTGCTGGCGAATTTCGTGCAGATGGTTCGCGATCTGGGAATCATCCCCGTGGCGATGGGCGTCGAGAGTGAATCGGAGCACGCATGTTGTTGCGACGTCGGCTTCGAGCTGGGACAAGGCTATTTCTATGGCAAACCGTCCGCGGGTCTTCCCATGTCACTAAACTTGACGCCGGCGCCCGGCCAGATCGAAGCTGCCCGCCGGAAATCGCCGTGAGGGTCACGCTGAAATCCATCCGGCTAACGTCCCACTCAACAGGTGAGTCCTACGTCGGTGGTGGCAGCACGCCGGTGTGGGATGCGGGTTTGGTTTCATCAAACGGACTGCTCGCGTTCGTATCCTGGATGTGGACCAGCAACCCGTATCTGACGCAGTTAGCAGCTTCCAACAGCATGCCTTGCCTCTTGCCGCACCGGGGGCAGTAGGCCGTCATCCCTTCGATCACACCCGCTCCACGCCGATCAGCACCAGGCGGCAGGCCAGCACGCCACCCAAGGTTCCGAGCAAAGCGCCGAAAATGAGTCGTTCAATCGTGCGGGATGTCTCTGCCAATGACATTTAGCCCTTCCAGCGCTGGTGGCGAGAATTTGACTCAAAGTAATCACAGTTCGCTCCATAAGTTGACGCACCCAGGATGCTCCATTCGTTGTCAACCGAGAGCCGATCGAGGCTGGCAACGCAGGCCATTCTGGCATGACGCGGGACAGGATAGCCTAAGCCAATCGGGCTTTGCCTAACGGATGTGTCTCTCTAGTTGCTGCATCTGGGACCGCTATAATAGACCAGTTGTGGCTCTGGCGCTACTGGTCGATATACGGATGCAGGTGTCAAGACTATTTTTGATAAACTGTCCTGACATCTTTATTCTTCTGGGAGCTTCGGAACTCGAAGTCCACTCCGAGACTGGCGAACTCGTACGGGAGAGATCACGCAATGACCACTCGGCAATTCGTGTTTGGCGCGGCCGGCGCGGAGACCTACATGGCCGAATCATGGGTGTCAACGGGAGGCTATTCAGGCAACGAAGAGGCCCGGTTACCATGCCTCATGATCCGGCGACGGGGGGGACAGATACCACTGGCATCGAATTTCGTGAGCGTTATCGAGCCGCACGATGGCGACGCTCAGCTGACCGCCATTCGGCGCCTGCCGCTACAGACAGATCAGAGGGAAAGCCTCCCGGATCCGAACGTGGCCCTCGAGATCACGTTGGCTACTGGGCAGCGTGACCTGTTCCTGGCGGCCGATCCAGCCAATGCACCAGGCCAACAACCTGGGTACCAGCGGCAACGCACCGCGATCCAACCGCACGGGAACGTGAGTACCGACGCCGAGGCCTGTTGGGTGCGCCGCGATACCGACGGGGCTCCAAGGAGTATCGCCTTGTGGCAGGGCCAGCACGTCACTGTCGGCCAGGTTGTGGTAGTGCTGCGGAAACGGGTCGACTTTATCCAGATTAATCTGGCGGCGGGCAGCAAACAGGAAGAGAGGCGGTTTTGAGTGACCAAATCGACGCGATTCGTGCGAGTCGGTTCACGGTTCTTGCCGTTTGCTTTGAGCTCTCGCTCGGCGCCCTGGCGGTCGTGTTCGGATGGCTTACCGGCCCCTGGCCGTGGGAAAGTCTGTTCCCGTCGCCACGCACCGGTCACGTGGCCGCTATTTTGATGGGGGGCGCCGTGGCGCTCCCCTTGTTCGCGGGAATTGTGCTGGTCGAACGCAAGCCGCTGCCATGGTTGGCCGACCTGCAGCGCATCGTGCGGCACCATGTGGTGCCGCTGTTTCGCCAGTCAAGTGTCGGTGGACTGCTGCTGATTTCCTTGGCCGCCGGACTGGGTGAGGAGCTGCTGTTTCGCGGCTATTGTCAGGCCGCACTGACCGATTGGTGGGGGCCTGGCTCTGGGACATGGCTGGCGGTCCTGACCGCCTCCGTCTTGTTTGGGATCTGCCACTGGCTGTGCCGCGCGTACGCCCTCTTGGCCACCTTTATGGGATTGGTGCTGGGGATGCTGTTCCTGGTGACCGGCAACCTGCTGGCACCGATCGTCACCCACGCCTTGTACGATTTTCTGGCCCTTCTCTACCTGGTACATCAGGACAAGGGAGACGGCCAAGGTGCTTCCCCCGGACGCGCATGAAAAAACGGCGGCTCGACCAAAATCGGCACGAGCCGCCGTGAGATCACCAGACTAGTTCTTCTTCCGGGGAGAGGAAGATCCTGTCATTCCTAATCGCAGCAGCTGCTTTTGCGGCAGCGGCAACGAGTCTTGCAACAGCAGGGTGGTGGGCAGCAAACGGTTACAGGAACCTGCTCGCAGACCACGCGCGGTACACAACGAGTCGCCGTATAGGCAACCTTCTTCGGCACGCATCGTTTGACCTGGACGGTCTTCGTGTAGCACACTGGCTTGCAGACCGTATACGCCACACGCTTGCAGTGCTGTTCCTTCTCGTAACGGCACTCCGTGTAAGGCACTTGCTTGGTCTTGCATTCCTTCACGACGTGGCAGACACGATAGGTGCAGGTTTTGACGCGCTGCTCAGGAACCATACGGCAGACCTTGTACGTGCAGGTCTTCACCCGCTGTTCGGGTACCATCCGGCAGACCTTGTACGTGCATTCCTTGACACAGTCCTCTTTCACCATGTGGCAGACCTTGTAGGTGCAGGTCTTCACACATTGCTCGGGGACCATGCGGCAGACACGGTAGGTGCAGGTCTTCACCCGCTGTTCGGGTACCATCCGGCAGACCTTGTACGTGCATTCCTTGACACAGTCCTCTTTCACCATGCGGCAGACCTTGTAGGTGCAGGTCTTGACGCGCTGTTCGGGAACCATGCGGCAGACTTTATACGTGCAGGTCTTCACCCGCTGTTCGGGTACCATGCGGCAAACTTTGTACGTGCAGGTTTTGACTCGCTGTTCGGGAACCATGCGGCAGACCTTGTACGTGCAGGTCTTGACGCGCTGTTCGGGAACCATGCGGCACACCTTGTAGGTGCATTCCTTCACGCAGTCTTCTTTCACCATGCGGCAGACGCGATAGGTGCACGTCTTGACCCGCTGCTCTGGCACCATGCGACAGACCTTGTAGGTGCAGGTCTTGACGCGCTGTTCGGGAACCATGCGGCAGACCTTGTAGGTGCAGGTCTTGACGCGCTGTTCGGGAACCATGCGGCAGACCTTGTAGGTGCAGGTCTTCACACAGTTTTCTTTCACCATGCGGCAGACGCGATAGGTGCAGGTCTTGACGCGCTGTTCGGGAACCATGCGGCAAACCTTGTAGGTGCACTCTTTCTGACGCTGCTCGCTCACCATCCGACAGACTTTATAGGGAACGACCTTCTTGCATACTTCACGTTCGTAACGCACGCAGTTGATCGTCTTCTCGGTCACTTCAGGTACCCAGACCTTTTTGCAGACTTTGCGCGGCGGGCACTGAACTTCGACCACCTTGCATTCGCCGGGTACATATACACACCGGCAGCAACATGGATCCCACGTCCAACAGCCAGGTTCCTGCACGCACTTCTTCACGACAGGACCGGGGCATTCGGTGACTTGCGTTTCCCAGTGGCCACCACAGACTTTGACCGTCTTCGTGTAGTGGACAGGCTTGCAGACCGTGTAGCACACTTCTTTTTCGCAAGTCTCGTAGACCGGTTTGCAGACCGTATAGCAAATGGTCTTGGTCTTCGTTTCCCAGACCGGCTTGCACACCGTGTAGCAGATGTCCTTGGTCTTCGTTTCCCAGACCGGCTTGCAGACCGTGTAGCAAATGTCCTTGGTCTTGGTTTCCCAGACCGGCTTGCACACCGTGTAGCAGATGTCCTTGGTCTTGGTTTCCCAGACCGGCTTGCACACCGTGTAGCAGATGTCCTTGGTCTTCGTTTCCCAGACCGGCTTGCAGACCGTGTAGCAGATGTCCTTGGTCTTCGTTTCCCAGACCGGCTTGCAGACCGTGTAGCAAATCTGCTTGGTCTTGGTTTCCCAGACCGGCTTGCAGACCGTGTAGCAGATGTCCTTGGTCTTGGTTTCCCAGACCGGCTTGCACACCGTGTAGCAGATGTCCTTGGTCTTGGTTTCCCAGACCGGCTTGCACACCGTGTAGCAAATGTCCTTGGTCTTGGTTTCCCAGACCGGCTTGCACACCGTGTAGCAAATGTCCTTGGTCTTGGTTTCCCAGACCGGCTTGCACACCGTGTAGTGGATCTGCTTGGTCTTGGTTTCCCAGACCGGCTTGCAGACCGTGTAGCAGATGTCCTTGGTCTTGGTTTCCCAGACCGGCTTGCAGACCGTGTAGCAGATGTCCTTGGTCTTGGTTTCCCAGACCGGCTTGCAGACCGTGTAGCAAATCTGCTTGGTCTTGGTTTCCCAGACCGGCTTGCACACCGTGTAGCAAATGTCCTTGGTCTTGGTTTCCCAGACCGGCTTGCAGACCGTGTAGCAGATGTCCTTGGTCTTGGTTTCCCAGACCGGCTTGCAGACCGTGTAGTTGCATGTCCGGTACTTTGTTTCGTACACCGGTTTGCAGACGGTGTACACGCAGTCACGATAGCGGGTCTCGGGGACATACTTGACGCAGTTAATCGTCTTGTCCTCGCAGACCGTCTCGTAGACCGTCTTGTAACAGGTGTACTGCTGCTGTTCGTACACCGCTTTGCGGCATGTCTTCATGACCGTGTAGCACTGCTCTTTGGCATCGCAGTAGTCTACTCGATCGCAACAGCCGGCGTTGCGATAGCTGACCGCACCACAATATGCGGCCCAGGCAGTGTTAACCGACGCGGCAGTCAGCAGCACTGCGCAAATCGGCACACTCAATAGAGCTCTCATCTTCCGTTCTCCTCCTTCGCTGACTCTTCAACAAGGAAGTGTAGTCTGGTTGGGCGAACACACATTCGCCTCGAATCTCGCGGCCAATCCGTTCCCTCTGCAGTTGCCAGTCATCCCAGTCCAAAAGGATCGCCGGACTTTCCTACTCATCGCGCACGACCCAAATTGGCACTACAATGGCCGATTATCCTTCTTCATCGTCAATCTAGGTTGCTTGCTTGAAGTGGAGTAACTAGATAGGACGACAAATCTGGGCGATACCGCAGGGGTACGTATATTGATTCGGACAGAGTGTCTATGCTGACCACAGCATTTATCCAAGACGATCGGCTGCGCATAGTCGCGCAGCTTGTATCGAATAAATAAGATGCGCAGGCCTCAACCGGCCGACGCCAGAGCTGCTGGGGCCGCTGTTCTTGGGCTCTGCGCCGTCGGGGCAATCGCCCCCCGCATGGCAGGCACGCCGGACGTGCGACAGGGCGGCGTCGAACAGGCAACAAGGTGTTGGTACCGACGGTCACCCGGCCCCGCATCGCACGGCCCAGCGCGCCCACCCGCGTTGCGGGGTGTATTCTTGTGGCGGCCGCGCGACCACGATAAAGTGGTCGTGTTGGCGCCGCACTGACGTTGTGCGTGGCAGCGATCGAAGTGATGGGCGACGCGATCGCTGCCGGGCCCCTGTTGCGGCGTCGCGCAAGGGGACCGCGGACCGGCGGCCGTGCGGCGGCTTTCAGCCCTGATTGTGCCGCCGTTCATGGCCCGATCGTGCCGTGGGAATTCGATTTCCCGGCTTGGCAGAACACATGGGTGGTGCTCACCATGAACCAAACACCTGACCGAGATGCGTCGTCGGATCAACCGAGCGGAGGGGGAGAGGTCGCGGTGCCTAAGGCTGTCGTGGCGCGTTTGAGCCTCTACTCTCGTGAGCTCCAACATTTGCTGCATGCGGGACAGGAAACCACCAACTCCAGCCGGCTCGGAAAACGGCTTGGCGTCACGGACGCCCAAGTGCGGAAGGATTTGGCCTATTTCGGCCAATTTGGATATCCGGGAATTGGCTATCGTTGCAGCGAGCTGGTGGAACAAATTCGCCGGATTCTGGGGACCACGCAATCCTGGTCTGTGGCCCTCGTCGGCGTGGGAAACTTGGGACACGCGTTGTTGCGATACCGAGGATTTGCCAAACAGGGCTTCCGCATCGACGCGGCCTTCGATGTTGACGCGCAGCAAGTGGGGCAGCGCATCGAAAGCATCGAGATCCACCCTCTTGAGCGGTTTGCCGACGTGGTACAGCCGTTAGGCGTTCGCCTGGCGATCCTGACCGTCCCGGCCGAAGCGGCTCAGGAAGTGGCCGAGTTGCTCGCGAGTGCGGGAGTCGTGGGGATCTTGAATTTTGCCCCTGTCACGCTGTCGCTTCCCAGTCATGTGGCCGTGGCGGGAGTTGATTTGGCGATTGAACTGGAGCAGCTGGCATTCGCAGTTGTTAATCGGGCCTCGAGATCCTAAGATATGCAGGCAACATTCACATGTCGCGTCTTACCCGGTGGTGTAATGGTAACACTAGGGATTTTGGTTCCCTCATTCAAGGTTCGAGTCCTTGCCGGGTAGTTTCCCGTCCGTCGCGCGCCCTATCTGCCGAACTCGAGCGAGCCCCGTTTCTCACCCGTACCTGGCCCCCGGCTTGGACGTCAGGCGCTGGGCCGTTAAGAAGTCGGCTTTGTTGGAGCGTCGCCGAGGGGTGGTGCCGGGGGGCCAGGACCACGCCTGCGAACGACCAGTCTCATTCTGAGAAAGGGGTCGATATTTGGCGCGCTGACGCCGAACATCATTCTTCCGTCCCGAAGGGACAACCCTATCACAGCCCGGGGTGGAGACAAGGCG
This sequence comes from uncultured Planctomycetota bacterium, assembly GCA_963700575.1. GTDB lineage: Bacteria > Planctomycetota > Planctomycetia > Pirellulales > Pirellulaceae > JAJRVM01. The sequence goes on from CAVOYC010000033.1 coordinate 283,239, forward strand.
AGTCTCACGAGCCTTGGCGCAACCCTGGGTTGCGAAGCCCATCCCACACAGCTGGCGAAGTCTGACGGCGCGACCACCGACGAAGCATCACTCGCGATAGCTGACCACCAGTCTGCCGATGCCCGCTTCCAGGTCCCGGCGCGCCTCGGCGCTCAGCCGTCCCCCGTGTGTGCGGAACCACTGCCTGACGAAATCGGACGCCGCCTCGTTCAGATCCGAGGGCTTGGACGCTTCCACCAACTTCGCCAACACGCCCCGAATCTGCTCGATGCTTTTTTTATGCATGATCTGCTCTTCCTCGACAACGTCCTTCCCCTTGGCGGCCTTCGCCTTGGGCAGGAAGCTCTCGAAGAAGCGGGAGCGATACTCCCGCGCCCACTTCAGCAGCAACCAAGCATCGCGTGAGGGAGCGGAGTCGGGCTTCACGCCACTGTGCTCCAGATGGTCGTATGCCCACAGCGTGTCACGTACCAGATCGGGGGACACATCATCGTCAAGCCGCTCCAGCATGAGCGCAGCGCTGGGTTACGTCTGCCATGGAAAACTGAAATATCTTTGCGGTTTGGCCGGCTGCGTGCGGCTGGATCGTCCCAGGCGGCCCGAGCCGCGACCTCGCTCTGCCAGCGGCGACGCACCTGCTCCCCTGCCTCGCACACAGCGCACTCTTGATTTGGCCGCAGCCGATTGACCGTTTTCCGAAACACTGGTAACCTACAGGGTTTATCGCCGTCTTGGGCTATCGTCGGCTGGGGGGCGTGCGATCCGCAATTCCCATTTTTTGGAGCTTGCAACGGCGAAGGTAGACGACCTGTGGCTCATGGGGACCTGTCTCACGAGGCGGTAATCTTCGGGAGATGGCGATCTCGGAGAAAGGGGAGTGGGAAACCCAGTCTCTCTCCAGGCCATGACCGGCAAGTTCCATAACGAGCAGGAGATTCTACGTGTCGGAAACGTTAGTGCAGGAATTGGTCTCGGCGGGAGTGCATTTTGGGCATCGTGCCAGCTTGTGGAATCCCAAGATGGCACCGTACATTTACGCGCGGAAGAACCAGATTCACATCATTGACATCCGCGAAACGTTACGCGGGTTGTTGCGAGCACAGAAATACCTGACCCAAGTCACCTCGGGCGGCAGCCTGGTGTTGTTTGTGGGTACCAAACGTCAGGCGGCCGGCGCGGTGGAGCGTGAAGCGTCACGCTGTAACATGCCCTTTGTCGCCGAAAGGTGGTTAGGTGGCGCGCTGACCAACTTCCGGACGGTTCGCAGTCGGCTGGGCCGCTTGGAGGAACTGGAGGAGTTGCGTAGCAGCGACCGGTTGTCGGAGTACTCCAAGAAGATGCAATCTGCGTTAGCGCGGGAATATCGCAAGATGTACCGCAACTTGAACGGTTTGCGGTCGATGAACCGCGTGCCTGAATGCGTGGTCGTGGTGGACCCGCGAAAAGAGAAGAACGCGGTGCGGGAAGCTGCGCCGGCTGGGCATTACCACGATCGCGTTGATCGATACGGACTGTGACCCGGACCTTGTGGATCTGCCGATCCCTGGCAATGACGATGGAATTCGATCGATCGAGCTGGTGCTCAAGAGCTTGTCGGATGCGGTCCGAGCCGGTCGGGAGAACGCGGCGGTCCAGCAGAAACAGGACATGCCGGCCTCGGGCGAGGCACCACCACCGGTGGAGGGTGAGACACTCGCGGATCCGTCTCCGGACAGCTCCACGGAGAACGCCGGTTGATCCACGTCACCAACGGGCAGGTTGCAGGCGCGTACCGGTACATCCACAGTGATTCCTTTCGGCTGGCGATCCATCTGGGCGTTGCTGAGTCAGCGGTCCGGTGGGGGCCTGCGAGGGGGCAAGTGGCGACGATCGCCGGACGTGTATCGAGCCGGAACGACGACCAGATAGAAAGCTAAGCGCAACACCACCTAGGAGAACGATTAATGGGTGAGATTACAGCCGCCGCCGTGAAGGCTTTTCGGGAACGAACCGGTTTGCCCCTGATGGACTGCAAACGGGCGTTGGCAGAAGCCGACGGCGACGAGGAGAAGGCCATTGAAACGCTCCGCAAAGCGGGCGAGAAACTGGAGCTCAAGTGCGCCGGTCGTGAGACCGACTTTGGCCGGTTTGGCATCTATTGCGGACTTGACAAGAACGTCGGCGCGATGGTGGAACTGAAGTGTGAGAGTGCTCCGGTCACGCAGAATGAGGAGTTCATTCAGTTGGCCCAGGATCTGGCGACGCAACTGGCCTTGGGACCCGGCGCCGCGACGGCCGAGGAGCTGATGGCCCAGCCCTCCCCCAGCAAACCGGGAATCACTTTGGGTGATCAAAAAGCGGACTTGTTCAATCGCATTCGCGAAGTCTTCAATGTGGGCCGCATGATTCGTGTGGAAAGTGCGTGCGGCGGTTACAGTCACAATGCCGCGACCGTGGCGGGCGTGCTGCTGGCCGTTGACGGGGGCAACGATGACGTTGCCAAGGACATCAGCATGCACATTGCCGCCATGCGACCGCAGGCGTTGGGCGTGGATGACCTGGAGGCCTCGGAAGTGAAAAAGGAACGCGAGATCCTGCGTGAGGCGGCCTTGAAAGAAGGCAAGCCGGAGAAGATCGTGGACAAGATGGTCGAGGGCCGGCTGCAGAACTTTTACGCGGAGCGCGTGTTATGCGAGCAACCGTTTGTGAAAGATGACAAAATCACGGTCGGTAAGCACGCGGATCAGCATGGCATGAAAATCAAGCAGTTTGTGCATTGGGAACTGGGCAAGGACTAGCTCGCTCGGTGTAGTCGCGAGCCCCGTTTTGGATCGGGGCTTTTTTTTCGCACTGGCTCGGAATCTGGCGGGTGAGTCACTCGATTCACTGCGCCGACCAAGGAGTGATTGGCTGATGACGCAAGAGGACCATTCAGAATCGACCGCCCACTACAAGCGTGTTGTCTTGAAATTGTCGGGCGAGAGTTTTACCCATGCCGGGGAGCGTGGGATCTCGATGGAAGAAGTGGTTGACATCGCGCGGCAGGTCCACCAGGCCCAACAGATGGGATGCGAGTTGGCGGTGGTCATCGGCGGTGGCAACATTCTCCGGGGAGCGCATTTCACCGACCGCAACGCAGGGATCCACGAGGCCACGGCACACTACATGGGAATGCTCGCCACCGTGATCAATGGATTGGCCTTACAGGACGCGTTGGAGTCATTTGGCTGCGAGACACGTCTGATGACCGCCATTCGCATGGACGGGGTGGCGGAACCTTACATTCGACGCCGCGCTCGCTCACACTTGCGCAAGAAGCGGACGGTAATTCTTGCCGCCGGCACCGGCGGCCCGTTCGTAACCACCGACACCGCCGCGGCCCTGCGGGCCCTGGAATTGGAGGCCGATATCCTGTTCAAAGCCACGCGCGTTGACGGGGTCTATAGCGACGATCCGGAAAAGAACCCCCACGCGGTCCTCTATCAACAGCTTGATTACAGCACCGTGCGCGAGCAGAATCTTCGATTCATGGACAGTACCGCGATCGCCCACTGCATGGAGCACTCGATGCCCATCCTGGTGTTCAACTACGAGAAGGACGGGAACATCCAACGCGCCGTGCGAGGTGACAAGGTGGGCACCATGGTCGGTCCCCAACAATGGCCCATACCGGGGCAGGGCTGATTCCCGCCGGCCGGCACGCCCGGTTTCGCCGCGGCATAGAGACTTGGCGAGAGAGAGATATGACCAGCGTTTACCGGACCCGTGAGCGGTGACCTTTACGAGCACCGGCGGTGCCAAGTTTACGGCGGTTTGGTTGGCGGGCCTGCAAACGTGGGCTAGACTGAAGTCTGGAGCGAGTGTCTCTGTCCCAGTCGGAACGCCGTGATGGTTGAGGGCGGTTTCAGAGAGCCGCCGGTGCGGCCGTGGTAAATTGCTCGACCGCGCAGGTGACACGAGCGTTTTGGGAAGGGTGAAGCTGGCGAGGATGACCGTCTCGCGGCAAGCGAATTTGTGGTTCGAGTGTGCCTCCATATCTGGTGTGAGCCATGTCAGCGGATGAAATCGTTTTCGATGCCGAAGCACGTATGGAAAAGGCCATCCAGGTGCTGAAACACAGCCTTGGTGGGATTCGAACGGGTCGCGCCAATCCGGGTCTGGTGGACTCTTTGCGAGTCGAGGCGTATGGTGCGGCGACCCCCATCAAGCAGCTCGCGACGGTCGGGGCCCCCGAACCGACTCAGATCGTGATCCGGCCCTACGATCCGGGAACCCTCAAGGACATCGAGAAGGCCATTATTGCCAGCGATCTGGGCTTTAATCCCCAGAACGATGGACGCTTGATCCGCATCAACATTCCGCCCCTTTCGAATGAGCAGCGTAAGAAGATGGTCGCGCGTATCAAAGAGCTGACGGAAGAGGCAAAGGTGGCGATCCGCAACATCCGCCGCGACGCGAACAAAGCGCTCGATCAAGCCGAGAAGAGCAAGGAAATCAGCGAGGACGAGCGGGATACGAGGAAAGATGAGATCCAAGAAGCAACCAAGAAATACGAAGGACAGGCTACGGAGGTTGCCAAGCGGCGCGAAGTCGATGTGATGGAATGATCGATTTCGCGTGTCGTGGACGCACGGCAGTTGACACCCCGCCTGGGTGTCGGGGGACTGCGGGATCACGAGCGCCACGCAGCTTGCACGCACCGACTGCAACATCGCTCTGTTCGCGGTATCGGAGTGATCAAGTGGATGTCAGCTTGCCAGATGCCGAGAGGGCGGACCGCGATCAACAAGTCAGAGCTTTTTGTACGATCGGCCCGCGCACTGCTCGTTGCTACCTGTGAGGCCGCCGAAATGAATTCCTCCAGCGATTCGTCGGTTTCGTATCTTTGCCCGCGCTGCCAGGCCAAACTCACTGCCCACGTTGAAGATGCCGGGCAACGTCGTGAATGTCCGCAGTGTGGCAAGCTGGTGAAGGTGCCAGGCACATCGCGAGTGGTCCCGCGTAATCGCGCGGACCCGGCACGTCCCAGTGAGTCGGATGCCGCCTCGGCACCCGGCCGCGGGATCGCCAACGTACCGGTGATCTGCCCTTTGTGCGGCACGAGGATGTACGCCACCAGGCAGCAAATGGGGCAGACGATGGTCTGCCCCGATTGCCTTGAATCGGTAGTCATTCCTGATCAGGCTCCTCCCCAGCGAACACCCAAAGCGTCCTCGACTGCCTCGTCCACCCTCCCATCTCCGCCTCCCGACTCCACCTCGCCACCATCCTCCGCACGGGACGCCCACGCGGGAGACGAGGACGATCTGCGCTTGAGCGATCCGGTTGAATTACCTCATCACCGAACGGTTTCCAGGGAGCTGTCGGAATTACTCGACCGGCATGTGTCGCCAGGCGCGAAGGACAAACTGCCGCTCCCCGCAAGGATCGAACCCCCGACGGCGGCAGATCCACAGCCACCGCACGAGTTCGCGGTGAAATGTCCGGTTTGTGACACCCTCGTCTACGTAACGGAGAAGGAAATTGGCCAGCGGAAGACTTGTCCCGACTGTTTCTCGAACATCGACATCACGCCTCCCCGGCCCAAGCCGCGGCGCGTGAATGAAGTTGACGACGCAGACTATGCCGATGATGAGCCATTCGAGTTAGGCGCTCCCGCCCCACTTGACGTGTACCTGCCAACCGGGCGCGACGGCCTGACCAGAACGGTCGGCGAGCAGGCTCTGCGCGATGCGGAACGGGAACTGGCGGAACGTGAGCACGGCGAGGCGGGTTTGCCAGGCGCCCCGCTCTGGACCGGCGTGTTTCACTTCCTCCCGGATCCGTCTGTCATCACTCGACTTGTCATCGCCGGCGCTTTGGTCGGCATCGTGTTGTGGATGGGATTTTCCGTCGTGGAGCTGGCGCACAGCAAGAGCCCCGTGGCACAGTTCGGCGGCGTGGCGTTATCGATCATTTCTTTGCTGCTGACGGTCATTTGTTTCGCCTACATCGCCATCAGCTGCCTGACCATTCTTCAGGAAACAGCCGCCGGAAACGATCGCATTGAGTCTTGGCCCGAGAGCAGCCTGGTCGAATGGCTGGCGGAGTCCTTGGCCGTCTTGATGGCGGTGTTCTTCAGTATCACGCCCGGCATGCCGGTGCTCTGGACTTCGAACTGGACTGGAATGCCGTTGAGCACCTGCTGGCTGTTCGTCGGAATCAGCTTGTACATGTTCTTCCCCATCGTGCAACTGTCGATCCTCGAATCATCCTCACTGACCACTCCCGTCTCACAGCTCATTCTCAATTCACTGCGCAACGAGTCACTGCTGTGGTTCACGTTCTACATGATCACCTTTGCCATCGGCCTGCTGGTCGCGATCACGCTCACAGCGTTGCGTCCTGAAACCCCCATGCTGTTGCTGATCGTGGTGGGGATCTTCTGGGTCTTCGCCAGCTTCATGTACTTTCGGCTGTTGGGACGCCTCGCCTGGGCCTGCCACGTCCGTCACCTGCAGAAGAAAGACGAAACTGAGCCGCAGACGACACCTGGCGAGGGCCGACGCGGAGACTAAACGGAATCCAATGTTGCGTGTTGAGCGGGCAGCGTGGAAGCTGCGGATTTTTCCTGATCGTGTTGTGCGAACCGCGGAGTTGTCTCTGGGCACCGCTATGGTACTCCACAATCTGGCATGACTGACTTCACAACATCCTGCGCCGCTGGGCGCCGAAGACGAGGCACCATGAACATCGTTGCACGTTCCGCCGGCTTCATGCTGATCCTGATGATCCAGACGGTTGGGGCCGGGGAAAACTGGCCGCAGTTTCGTGGTCCGGCGGGTAACGGACACGCCGAGGCAACCGGCACGCCGATCCGCTGGAGCGAGACAGAGCATATCGTGTGGAAGACGCCCATCCATGGTCGCGGATGGTCCTCGCCTGTCGTGTGGGACCAGCAAATCTGGCTGACAACCGCCCATGAAGGCGGCACGCAACTCTACGCGATGTGCCTGGACCTGCAGTCAGGCAAGGTGTTGCGAGACGACAAACTGTTCGATGTCGCTCAACCACAAGACATTCACCTGACGAACAGCCACGCGTCACCTACACCCGTGATCGAAGAAGGACACGTGTACGTCCACTTCGGCAGCTACGGCACCGCGTGCCTGGAAACAGACGGCGGACACGTCATCTGGCAGCGACGCGACTTGCCCTGCAACCACTGGCGCGGCCCGGGATCATCCCCCATTCTTTTCGAGGATCTGCTGATCGTTCACTTTGATGGATACGATCACCAGTATGTCGTGGCATTGGACAAACAGACCGGCCGTACAAGGTGGAAGGTTGAGCGAAATATCGACTACCAGACGGATGACGGAGACCTCAAGAAAGCGTTCTGCACACCCACCGTCATCACCGTTGACGGCGAGGCACAGCTGGTCAGCCCCGCGGCGCGTGCCGCCATCGCCTACAATCCGCGTAACGGTGAAGAAATCTGGCGAATCCACTATCGCAACCACTCGGCCACCGCCCGCCCCCTGTATGGGCACGGTTTGGTTTTCATCAATAGTGGGTTTAGCAAAGCGCAGTTGTTCGCGGTCCGCCCCAACGGCCGGGGAGACGTGACCGACACGAATGTGGCCTGGACCGAGGAACGGAGCATCGGATCGAAGCCGTCTCCCCTGCTGATCGATGATCTGCTCTATCTCGTCCATGACCAGGGGACAGCCACTTGCCTGGAAGCGACCACCGGCAAGCGGTGGTGGCAGAAGCGGCTGGGCGGCAACTTCTCTGCCTCGCCCGTTGATGCCAACGGCCATATTTACTTTCTGAACGAAGAAGGGGAGACGACCGTGATCAAACCGGGACGCGAATTCCAGCTTGTGGCCACCAATCGGCTTGACGATGGCTGCATGGCCTCCCCGGCGGTCGTGGGTGAATCGCTCTTGATCCGCACCAAGTCGCACCTCTACCGCATCGCCAGGTAGCTCGGCGAGGGACGATCGTCGGCAGTGGCCGAGTCGCGGATGTACGTGAGCGTCGTTGAAGTTACCGAAAAACCCTGCGGAAACCGGCTGAAACGAGGTGCAGCGTGAGCTGGAAGACAATCATTCTTGCCGCGTTCCTCGCGGGCGTGGTGGTTTGTGGTGGCCTGTGTCACTGGACATGGGAAAGAGCCCAAGTGGCGCGGTGCCGTAGGGGCTGTTGAGAAGTCGGCTTTTTGGGACCGATGTGTCTTTGAGTGTGGCGACGTATTCTGCTCCCATATTGGGGTTCTGATCGAATGATCGAACCCCCTCATCCGGCCTTCGGCCACCTTCTCCCCCACAGGGAGAAGAGGAAAAAGGCGCAAGATGGCGTTCCGCGGCTACGCTGCTTCATTGACCCTGATGGGCTTTGGTGTGTGGACCCCCTTGGGGTCGTGGGACGAAACTTCGGCCTCTTTTGGTGGGCTTCCCAAGACCACCGGCTCTGCCAATGGTAAGCTGATTTGCTCCTGCGGGCTACTTGCTCATCGTCGGAAACTCGCCTGATTTGCGCCACTTACCAACACAAGTGTACCACCGCCGCTGAAATTACCGGTCCACTCACTTCTACACGTGCCGGACAGTTGGCAGGTGCGGCCGTCGCTGCACAGTGCCCACTTCGAGCGTGCAGGCCGCCATCCGCCTGCGGAGGGCTCGGCACAGGCCGCTGCAGCCCCCATCACATTGTCACCTGCTCACGATCTCACCCCCGATTTCACAATGTGATGCCATGCGCATCGCCGGCCAAGCATCGATTTCTCTTGACGTCTGCTCGGCAATAGCTCTATACTCCGCCACCCCACAAGCGTTCGGACGCCGAACTGTCTAGCGTGCCCAGAATCGCGCTGGAAGTCGACGCCCGGCGAAACCCCACCACTTGCCGGCTCCGAAAAGCCGGACATGACCCGAAAAGCCTGGTTAAGGGAGGAACCGAAATGGTCCGCACGGAAGCTCGCGGCGTCACGCCGCGCGGGACGAACTGGAAAGGTCGCATCGCGTTAGCGATCAGCGGTGTGGCGATTTTGAGTGTCTGCTTGGGGTTACGTCAGTTCTCCGGTCCCCAGGACGCGAGTGCTCAAGCGCCTCGTGAAGAGAGCCGTGCTACGGCCCTTCGCAGCTCGGCCACCACCGCGACCGCGCCATCGGCTGTCAACGCAGCTCCGCAACCGTTAAAAATCGTCGCGGCCGTTAACGGGGAGCAGATTACACGCCAGGACCTGGCTGACGAATGCCTGCTTCGTTACGGCGACGAGGTGCTGGAGGGGATTGTCAACAAGCACCTGATCTGGCAGGAATGCCAGTCGAAAGGCATCAACATCTCGGACCAGGATGTGGAAGCGGAGATCGCGCGCCTGGCCAGCAAATTCGGTCTGTCGGCCGGCCGTTGGCTGGCCATGCTCCAGCAGGAACGCGACTTATCGCCGGAACAATATCGGCGCGAAATCGTGTGGCCCACATTCGCGCTACGCGCCTTGGCATCGAAGCAGTTAGTCGTCTCGCAGGAAGAACTGAACCAGGCGTTTGAGGCGGAATATGGTCCGCGTGTCAAGGTGCGGGCAATAACCTTGAGCTCCCGTCAACGTGCCGAGCAAGTGCGTGCCGCGGCGGTGGCCAACCCGGACGAATTCGAAAGCCTCGCCAAACAGCATTCGGAAGACCAGAGTGCCAGCGTGCATGGCTTAATTCCCCCCATCCGCATGCACATGGGTGACGAGAACATTGAGCGGACGGCGTTTGGCCTGCAGGAAGGGGAGATTTCGCCCATCATCCAGGTGGCCAATCAATATGTGATCCTGAAGTGCGAACAGCACCTTCCGGAAACTTACATCGCAGAGCGGTTCCGCAAAGACGCCGAGGCGCGTATCCGCGATCGCGTGCAAGACCAGAAGCTGCGGGCGCGGCCGCTTCTCTGTTCCAGCAACTGCAGCAAGAAGCTCAGGTCGTTAATGTGATGAACAACATCAACCTGAGCAAGCAGATGCCGGGCGTGGCAGCGACCATCAACGGCCAGAAGATCTCCGTCGGACAGCTCGCGGAAGAGTGCATCGCGCGGCATGGCCGCGACGTGTTGGAAGGCGAGATCAACCGAAAGATCTTGCTCCAGGCGTTGAAACGCAAGAGCCAACAGGTCACCGAACAGGACCTCGACCTGGAAATTGCCCGTGCGGCGGACGCGTACGGATTTGTGAAAAAAGATGGGACTCCCGACATCGAAAAGTGGCTGGCGGAAGTCACCAAAGAAGAGCAAGCCACTGTCGAGTTGTACGTACGAGACGCGGTCTGGCCCACCGTGGCCTTGAAGAAACTGGTCAACAACCGGGTACAGGTGACCGAGGATGATATCCAAAAAGGATTCGTTTCCAACTACGGTCCGCGAGTGGAAGTGTTGGCGATGGTATTGAATAGCCATCGTCAGGCCCAAAAAGTCTGGGAGATGGCCCGCGACAATCCGACCGACGCGTTCTTCGGTGATTTGGCACACCAGTACTCCGTTGACTCGGTGTCACGCGAGAATTTTGGCCGTGTACCCCCGGTCCGGCAGTATGGCGGTCGGCCCGAGCTGGAAAAGGAAGCGTTCGCGCTCAAACCGGGCGAATTGTCAGGCATCATCGCTTCGGATGATAACTACGTGATCCTGCGATGCGCGGGCTATACGACACCCGTAGTCCGGTCCCTTGATGCGGAGGTCCGTCAGGAACTGAACAAGGACATTCGTGAAAAGAAGGTGCGACTGGCGATGGCCGTCGAGTTCGATCGGCTGCAGGAGTCGGCCACTATCGAAAACTACTTGGCCGGAACCTTTCAATCGGCTACGAAACCGGACGCGACACGGCAGACAGCGTCTCGTCCCACGTCTGCTGCGGCTGTCCGGTAGGGATGGGCGCAGGTCGAATCCACTCCCCACCCGGCTACGAACAGCCCTGCGGCCGCTCTGTCGCTGTACAGCGACAGGGCGGCCGTTTTTTTCGCAGCGGGCGCGTGGTCAAAGTTTGATTCCAGGGTTACATGGCGTCGCGAGGCGGTCGAATGTAGAGCGGCCTTTTGGAGACCGCTGAAAATGTAGGTCCCGGCTGCCGGACGGGACCTCGAAGCGCCAAATCATCTGCCACTTCCTGCCCGTCGCGATCGCCGACCACCGTTGCCAGGTCCTGCTCGGGATCGGCGAAGCAATAACTGGCAGATTTTTTCTTGCCCCTCACCTTTATCCTCTCCCCCGCGATTCGCTTCGCGGCGGGGGAGAGGAGACAATACGACAGTTATTGCTTCGTCGATCCTTGGCAAGCGGGATCTACTTTCTGGCGAATCAGGCTGGTATTTCAGCGTGCACCGCGAGCCTGTAAATTCCTTGCGAGACAACCGCAACACGCACTCAGCAGAGGTGGTAGAATGGCAGTGCTTTGTCAACCTTAACAGTTGGGGTGAAGCGGCGCACGACACCCTCGTGGACGCGGTGTCGTACATTCGTCTTGGCTCGACCCTAAATCTTAACCGTGACAAAACAGCTGGCTGATCAGTACTACTTCAGAGCGTGACCCAAACAGACCCCGTTACTGGATGTGTGCCCGATGCAACTTGGCCTCTTTTCTGTGAGCTACGCCGGCTATTGGGGCCAGCAAAAGCTCCCTGTAGCCGATTTCGTGGTGAAAGCCGCCAGCCTCGGCTTCGATACGGTAATGCTGGCCGGCAAGCGACCGCATGTCTCACCGCTGGACATGAACGAGGATCAGATCGCGTCCCTGCAGGGTGCTCTGGTGGCAAACGGCGTCAAGTGTGGCGTGGTGGCAGGATATACCGACTTGTCTCTGACGGCTGCGGTCGAGGTACCCTACTTGGAAATGCAGATCGCCTACGTCGAAGCCTTGTCGCACATCGCAGCTGCTCTCGACTGTTCGATCGTGAGAGTGTTCACTGCTTACGAAGTCGATGGTCATGGGCCATATCAAATCTGGAAGACGGTCGCCACCGCGCTCCAGGAGATCTGCGATCGAGCCGCAGTCCACGGCGTGACCATCGCCCTCCAGAACCATCGTATGACATTGGTGTCCATACAGATGCGATGCTCGAGTTGCTGGGAGACGTGGACCGCCCCAACTGCCGCCTGGCGTTCGACGCCTGGTCTCCCGCTTTGCGTGGCGAGGATTTGTACGATGCGGCACTGCGCACTGCTCCGCACGTGGTGATCACCACGAACGCCGACTACGTGAAGCTACCCCGCTTTCGATACGCACCGGACATGGTCAATTATGTTCAGGCCGTGCCGGATCTGGTGCGCACCGTGAGATTTGGTGAGGGTTTTATCGACTACCAGGCCTTTTTTCGAGGACTGTTGGATGGTGGTTTTGACGGGATCGCGAACTACGAAATGTGCTCGCCTGTTCGCGGCGGGGGGGAACTCGAAAACCTGGACTCCTACGCGGCGCATTATGTGCAGTGGATGCGCGAGTTGACCCGAGGCGGCCAGGGCCACTCCCATTAGAAACCAGCCTATTCTCGATGGGGTGGCAAGGTCGGCGCGGCCCCTCAGCCGGCCGTGCGACGGCCGGCGCGGAGGTGCTCAACAATTCAAATCGGTCGGGCACGCACGAGTTGCCCCGTAGGCATCTCGCCATAAAGACCAGCAGTCGCGAGAATAGCGTTTGGCAAAAAGTCCTCCTGCTCCCGGGAACCTCGACCCTGTTACCCCGCAAAACTGAGCCCACTCGTTTGAAGCGTTGAACGTATGAGAGAAGAGAATCAGCCTCCGGAAACCGATCCATCCGCGTCGTTCTGCGTGCGGATGGCATCACGCGTGAACCGTCTTCCGCCTTACATGTTCGGACGGATCAACAATCTGTTATATGAAAAACGTCGGCAAGGCAAGGACGTGATTGACCTGGGAATGGGCAATCCATCGGATCCCCCCGAACCGCAGGTTATCAGCAAGTTGGCTGAGGCAGCTCGCGATCCGCGCAACCACGGTTACAGCAAATCCAATGGGATACTGAATCTGCGTCGCGAGATGGCCAGCAAGTATTTGAAACGATTTGGAGTTCGCCTCGACCCGGCGACCGAGGTCATGGTGTGCTTGGGTTCGAAAGAGGGCTTCAGCCACATGTGTCTGGCCTTGATGGGAGCGGGAGATACGGCCATCATCCCAGCTCCCTACTTCCCGGTGCACATGTATGCGGTGGCGTTGGCCGCCGGAAATGTGATTGCCCTGGAAGTTCGCGACAGCGAGAAATTCTTGGCGAATATCGCCTACACCTGTCAACATCTCTATCCGCGACCCAAACTGCTTATCCTGAATTATCCACATAATCCCTCGACCGTCACGGTCGAGCCGGAGTTCTTCGCGGAAGTGGTTGCCTTGGCGAAACGGTACGGCTTTATGGTCATCAGCGACTTTGCCTATGCGGATGTGGCTTTTGATGGTTATCGACCTCCCAGTTTCCTGGCCGCCCGGGGAGCGATCGACGTGGGAGTGGAATTCACCACGATGAGTAAGGGGTACAACATGGCCGGCTGGCGGGTCGGCTACTGCTGCGGCAATGCCGAGATGATCCGCGGGCTGGGCGTGATCAAAGGGTATTATGACTATGGGATGTTCCAGGCAATCCAGGTCGCTGCCATTGTCGCGTTGCGGCACACCGACGCGGCGGTGGAAGCGCAATCCGAGAAGTACCAGAGCCGGCGTGATGTGCTGGTCGAGGGGCTCAGACGCATTGGCTGGTCCGTCGAGCCACCCAAAGCGGGCATGTTCGTGTGGGCAGGAGTACCCGGTCCGTGGTGCCAGGCAATGAGCACCATGGACTTTGCCATGATGCTGTTGGAGCACGCGGACGTGGCGGTCAGCCCGGGGAGCGGTTTTGGGCCCACCGGCGAGGGTTACGTGCGCATGGCATTGGTGGAAAACGAGAACCGATTGCGCCAGGCGGTGCGGCAGATCGGACGGTGTTTGCAGGCCGATCCCACAGAGTATGGGGTGGGAAAGAGTCCGCCACAAGGTGATTGAATGCTCGCCAGCCCTTGGGGGGTCCTATCAGCTGTTTAGCGCAGTCGGTATAATCCTTCGAGCACCGAAGCGAACAGCGAGTCTTCTGGGCACAATCTGCCATTTCTGCAGCCAAGGGATTCCGGATCGGCGTGTGCCTGGTCTGCAGGAAGAGTCGGAGAAACAAAAAGAGGACTCTTGTTCGCCGCAACAAGAGTCCTCCGGTTTCAGGCTGCCCGGAAATTGAAAGTTACTCCAACCTCCGGAGACCCACAGCCGTATGTTGGGTATCGGGACAAAAGCTAGCAAGACTTTAGATCACTCGTCTGTCTCGGACGAACGACAAATTCGAATCTGCTTGTGTGACAAGTGATGATGACGCAACCAGCAAAGCTTGCCTTAGAGGACGGAACTGTATTTACGGGTACCTCTTTTGGTGCTCTTGGTGAGGTGGAAGGCGAAGTCGTCTTTAACACTTCCATGACGGGTTATCAGGAGATATTGACCGATCCAAGTTATCGTGGCCAAATCGTCACGATGACCTATACGCAGATTGGCAACTACGGGGTCAACGGGGAGGATGTGGAGAGCCAACGCCCACATCTTTCTGGCTTCATTGTGCGTGAGCCGAGTCGTGTGGCAAGTAATTTTCGCGCCACCGGATCGCTGCATGAGTACCTGGCAGGACACGGCATCGTGGGACTGGCGGAAATCGACACGCGATCTCTGGTGCGGCGAATCCGCAACCTGGGAGCCATGAAAGGAATTCTTTCCTCGGTCGATTTGGACGACGCTAGTCTGGTGCAAAAGGCGCGATCAAGTCCCGGGTTGGTCGGACGAGACCTGGTGCGGGAGGTCCTTCCCGAGAACTCGACCTGCTGGCAGCAAGGATTGAACCCATGGGCCTGTTCGATCTGCGAAACCGAGCCGCCGCCGTCGTCGGGCCGTCAACTGCATGTGGTGGCTATGGATTTCGGTATGAAATGGAACATTGCCCGCCACTTGATTGATCTGGGCTGTCGCGTCACCATCGTTCCAGGCACTGCCACGTCACAAGAGGTTCTGGCGTTGGACCCTGACGGTGTCTTTCTGTCAAACGGTCCGGGGGATCCAGAGCCGGTTGACTATGCCATCCGAACAATTGCGGAACTCATGGGAAGAGTTCCGATTTTCGGGATTTGCTTGGGGCACCAACTGTTGGCGCTGGCCAGTGGTGCCAAGACGTTCAAGCTGAAATTCGGGCATCGGGGAGCGAATCAACCGGTTCTGAATCTGGAAACGGGAAGCGTGGAGATTACCGCTCAGAATCACGGGTTCGCGGTGCAAGACGAAACGCTCCCCGCTGAACTGATCGTGACGCATCGCAATCTGAACGATCAGACAATTGCCGGGTTGCGTCATCGAGATGCCAGGGCATTCAGCGTCCAGTACCATCCGGAAGCATCGGCGGGACCGCACGATAGTCGCTACTTGTTCCTGCAGTTTCGTGATCTCATGCGGAAAACGGCGTGAGCACTGCCGATTGCTCGGCATCCTTGTCCAGCTTTTCACGCCATTGCTCCGCCAGCAGGTCAAAGTCTTGTTCGAAGCTGTTGGCGGTCGACTCGACCACACGGGCCAGCGTCTCATACTGCTGTGCTCTCAACAATTGATGCACCAACAGCGGCCATCCGCTGTGCGGCGCAAACGTGGACGGAGTATCTTTGGTGAGATCCAGCACGGTCAATCGGACCTGACGAATGGCTCGTCGATATTCCTCGCGATCCGGGGGCAGAATCGACAGCCGATAGGGTCTGGAGGCCGTGACCTTGAGCCCCGTCGCCAGAGAGAAATCAAGCCGGTTGGGAGGCGGCAGGAGATCGAGCAGGGCGCTGAACAACCGGCGTCCGATCACGGTCGAGCTGACACCCAGAAAGGGTGTTTTCTCGGCAGCACACACGAGCGATGCGAGCTTGTGTGGGCCCAGTTTCCGATTCACGTACTCCAGATTGGCCACATTGGCAAATGACGCTCGGCCCACCAGAGGAAGGGGATCGAGTCGGCGTGGCACGTTTTTCCACACCGTGAAACGGCCGCTGGCCTCCAAGGCTTCCATGACCCGAAAAGGACTGTTGGAGAAACGTCTCATCAGCTCTTCTGGAACCAGAAACAATTGCGTGTAGACACGCTCGCCACCCCGACCGCTGTATTCGCGTCCCGCCAGCACCGTTTGAGACACGCAGTATCGGCCGTTTTCCATCCGCTGGAAATTCACGCTCTCGACGGCGGGAATCGAGGTGTAGAGCGAGTCATGGCTGGGTCCCCAGTGCGCCAGTTCCCGCAACTCGGCGGCGGAAATACCGGGACTACTGGCCGCGATCTGGTACCCTTCGTTGCGGCCACTGCGCACGGATGTGAAGATGGCTTGCTGAACGAGCACACGTCCCCCTTCCGCCCAACGGCGTCAAGTTGCTCGCAACAGGTTATTGTCCGATTTCATCGACCAACCAATGAAACGGCTCAATGATTCCCCGCGGTTCGACGCGCAACGGGACCTGTGTCAACCCACCTAGCTCCATCTGATAACCACACGCCCCGGCCACACCGGAGGCAAAGAATCGCGAACGTGTGAACCGCTGTTGGCAGTGTTGCCACAGACCGGGCGAATGCTTGCGGGCAAATTCACTCGGATCATCAAAACAGGTCTCGCACTGGTCGGCCTTCGTGAAGATCAGACTGACGGGGCGACTGGGCCATCCGCTTTTCGGATTGTCGTCCATCTCGCACAGATAACTCAGCATCTTCATGACCAAGAAGTCCTGATCTTTTTCTCCTTCCATCAAGCGCACGGCATCAATCAAGATCAGGATGCCGGCGCACTTGGAAAGGAAAGCGCGGATCACCGGATAGGTGTGCGGATGATCGACTTCCTCGAGAATCGCTTCTCCGGACAGATCGGGCATGATCAGTTCGGTCGGATGACGTTTTGCGGATGAGCGGACCTGGCAGTGGATCCAGTTCCAGCGGTCTGGTTCATTGGGAGTCTTGTCGGGGAATTCGCAGTTGGCCAGAGCCGAGATGGTCAGTTGCTGCAGCGACACGGAGAACGCGCCTCGAGCCAACAGCTGCAGCTCACTGTTGCCGCGCGACAACATATCTGTCAGCATGCCCAGATAGACGGTCTTTCCCGCGTCGGCCGAACCGATCGTAGCCACCAACTGCGGTGGTATCTTCCGCAAATTCGCCTGGTGCGCGAGTGCCATCGGCGCCTGGCAGTGGCGGCAGACCTCGGCATCAAAACTGTTTCCACCTTCGCAGATGAAACAGGGCACCTGGACCGAATATTGGGCCAGGCGGTAGGAGTCCATGGCCAAAACACCCTTGCCACTCATTACATTGTCTCCTCTTCGCCCGCACCGCAGGCAACCAGTTCCTCACCGCCATCCTCCGCATTGCTCACGGCGGTGGAGATCGCGTCACACATGGCCAGCGCGCAGCGAAAACCGATGTTGTGTTTTCGGTTGATCGGGCTCTCGCCACTCTGAAATTGACATGTTGCTTGCGTATCGAAGTACGTGTCAAAAGCGCCCCCGCGGATGCTCTTCATCGGGGTCGAGGTTTCCAGCTTGCGGGCCGATGTATCCCAAACTCCAAAATTGCTGGTCGTCCATTCCCACACGTTGCCGATCAGATGATAGACACCGCCCACGTTCACTCCGCCCGGCAGCTCATAAACGGAAACGGTACTATTCACGCCGCTGCCCCACAAATGGGCCACTTCGCGATCCATCGTGTCCCCCCAAGGGTAACGCCGTTGCATCGGGCGCGTGCCCTGAGTCAAGACCGGCCAACAGCCAGCTTTGACCCATTCAGGATCCGAAGGCAAACGCTTTCCAGCCCAGCGGGCGAAGGCCGCACCTTCGTACCAACTGACACCCACGACGGGATGATCTTCGAGACCGTCCGCAAAGTGACCCTCGTGCCAAAAACGCGGTCCGGAATGCCCGGTGCGGTCAACGAAGTCAAGGACCGCCGGCCAGATCGTCGCGTCCCAGAGCGACATGTTCTCGTAGCCCCCATCCTCGACAAATTGCTGGAACTGCTGATTGGTCACCGGATGCCGATCCAGATAGATGGCCTCCACATGTACCAGCCGTTCCTGCTGACCATGGCCATCATCCGCATGCACGTTATGGCGCCACGACTGCAGCAACACATCTCCCTCGGGCACAATGCCCATCGATTCATCGAGCGAGGAAATGGCAGCCTGCAGCTGTTCCCTCCTCAGATTGGCCGCGATCTGAGGTCGCAGCAACAGCGCATAACGGTCCTGCTCCAGCATTCGTTGCGCCAGGTAGGCAGGATCGTTGGTGTCGTAAATCGGCGAAATCGGCCGCTCCGGCTTGGGACGCGGCTCACGTCTCACGCGGGGCTTCTCCTGCGGCTGCGCGGCCTGCGAACGCCTCTTCCTGTCGCGGATCAGACGCAGCAACGGGAAGGGGATGACGGCCACGGTGGCCAGGCCGAAAATCAGCCAATTGCCTGTCACCAGACTGGCCCACAGTGTGACGGCCACGGTGACCCCGGACATTCCCCACGTGCTCAGGTACTTCAATGTCTTTTTCATCGCGCTGTTACTCATCAAACTCGGTCACCCACGTCCACTTCGGTCCATTCTTCACGCCACGGCCTCGGTCACACCTCGGGCGGCCGTCCTCTACTGCCTGTGGCGACGCCGTTGGGCCACATCTTTCTGCAATTTGGCGAATTGAGCCATGACTGAATTCACAACCGGGTCGTTCAACTGAGTCTGGTCCGGCGTGGGCCCGACAGGTGGTGACGAGACTGGCTCATCGTGCGTCACTCGATCGGCGATCAGATCCGCCTGTTTCTCCACGAGTCGGCGCAGCTGTTGCAGCTCGCTGCTCAATTCGGTTTTCTGTTCCGCGATCTCCCGCTGTTGCTCGGCCACCGTTTCGTTCAGTTCAGCGGCCCGTCCCCGCACAAGTTCCAATTCCGCTTCCAGGGCCTCGCGTTCCTCTTCCAGCGCCGTCAACTGCTCTGCACTCATCGTCATCGCACAGTCGTCAGCGGCCGTTTGACCCGTTTTCCGTTCAGCCTTTCGCACCTCCGACTGCGCCGCTTTCAATTGTTTGCGAGCCTCGGCAAGCTGCGTCTCGAGTTGCACCGAGCGCGTCTGCTCGGCCGCGTCGTTCTGAACCTGATGCTTCAGCTCATCACGCTGTCGAGCCACGTCGTCGAGCTCCTGCCTCAGGGCAGTCATCGATTCCTGCAGTGAGTTCCATTCGTCGCGTGTCTTCAGATCGTCCGCTTCGTGCTCGGCGGCTGCCTGGTGGCGTCCCTGTTCCTCTTCCAGCTCTTTCCGCAGTCGCTGTAGTTCCTCGCGCGTCTCGGCCAAATCGGCGTCGCGCTGCTGCAGCTCCTCTGCCAGCCGTCGGACCTCGTCATTCTGATGGCCTAGCTCCTCTTGGCGGTCGTCCAGTCGGACTCGCTGCTGCTCCACCTCCTGCAATCGATTGACCAGCTCCACGCGCATCTGGTCCACTTCCTGGAAAATCTCCTGCAAGGATTGCTCCAGTGCGGCGCAGCCTTCGCGGAGTTCCTGCGTCGCATCCTGGATAGGTTCCCAGGCGGAAATCGGTGTGTTGGTTGCTGAAATCAAAGACACAGTCCCAGCCGCAATCTTGTTGAAGTCATATCGCGCGTGTGAAATGCGACCGCTCAGCGACCCGTACGAAGGGAATGGAAGCCGCCATGAGAACTCTAGGTCAGATCCGGCGCTGGGGCAAACATCGGCACGGTCTTTCCCGCCCGCCGGGGGCTGCTTGCCGCCACCAACTCTCACTTGGTACCGAAGTCGGTCCAAGCCACGGTGAGGATTCTCCGCACGCTCTGCCCATTGATGCGTAAAGGCAACGCCCACTTGGGCTTCCAATGGCCCCCACAATAGAGGGTCTAGCGTGACTTTGCAGATAACATAGACTTTACTGCCGTCGTACAGTGGGGGGTTTTGGTGTGCCGGCCGCGTGCCTCGACCACGCTCGCTCGGGTCAATTCCACGCCTGCTGCGAGGTGGTATTTGTAGGTCTGCGCCAACGAGAAGGTGCCTGACGGGAGTGGATACCACACGTACGAACCGGATTTTGTGTCCCATGTGACGCGGATTGGCGTTTTTCGAAGGGGGGACGCTTCGAGAATAACTGTTTGACGCTGGAAGCTTATAGCGAAGAAGGGGGATCTAAAATGATGCGATGGAACACGAGACTGATTGCCGCACTGGCGTTGCTCGTCGCGGCCTTCGTGACCGTGGGCGGCGCGGAAGCCCGGCTATTTCGAGCCCAGGAACAGGCGCCAGCGCCCGCCGCCGAGGCGCATGCCGTGCCGGTGCCGGTCGTGACAACCGGTTGCACCGATTGCTGTGCACCGAAGTATTGTATCGTGTATCGCAAACACCACGCTCGCCGTAGTGTTTGTTGTGGCTGCTGTAACGGACCGATGCAGATGATGCTGCAGATTCAGGATCCGTGCACTTGCTGCCCGATAGAAATACCTGTCTGCGTGCCCGGCTGCTGCACCGATGCCCCTTGCGTGACCTCCAGCCGTGGGCTGTTCGGCCGTACGATCACCGAGTACTCATGGTGCTGCGGATTCCGCGTCAGGATTGTCCTGACACGCAGCAACACCGTGATCGTACACACGTATGGTGCCTGATCGACGTCGCGACATCGGCGAAACAAACAGCGACCTCGCGAGCTACTGCTCGCGAGGTCGCTTGTCGTAGATCGCCTTAGAACTCGGCGTTTCCCGGCGTGCGGGGAAAAGGGATGACGTCGCGGATGTTGGCCATACCAGTGACAAACTGCACAATCCGTTCCAACCCCAGTCCGAAACCGGCGTGTGGCACGGTGCCGTACTTGCGCAGGTCGACGTACCACCAGTAGTCCTCCGGACTCAATTCTTGCTGCTCGCATCCTGGCGGTCAACACGTCCAGCCGTTCTTCGCGCTGGCTGCCGCCAATGATCTCACCGACCTTGGGAACCAGGACATCCATGGCACGCACCGTCCGCTGGTCATCATTCACGCGCATGTAGAAGGGTTTGATCGCAGCCGGGTAATCATACAGGATCACGGGTCCATCAAATTTCTTCTCCGTCAGATAACGCTCGTGCTCCGACTGCAGATCACTGCCCCAGGAGAGGGGAAATTCGAACGCGACACCGCTTTGCTGCAGCATCTCCACGGCTTCGGTATAGGTCACCCGCACGAAATCGCTCCGGGTGATTTTCTGCAACGTTTCGATCACCGTGTTGTCGATCCGCTGATTGAAGAAGGCCATATCCTCCAGACAATGTTCCAGCACGTCGCGGATGATGCGTTTGAGAAATCGCTCCGCCAGATCCATATTGTCGAACAGATCGTAGAAAGCCATCTCCGGCTCCACCATCCAGAATTCGGCCAGGTGCCTGGAGGTATTGGAGTTCTCTGCGCGAAAGGTAGGGCCAAATGTGTAGACCTTCCCCAGGGCGGTGGCAAAAATCTCGGCTTCCAGCTGGCCACTCACGGTAAGAAAGCTCGGACGATCAAAGAAATCGCGCGAAAAGTCAATCACGCCGTCCTTGCGCGGCAGGTCGTCCAGGTCCAGCGTAGTGACGCGAAACAGTTCCCCCGCTCCTTCACAATCGCTCGCCGTGATGATTGGCGTGTGCACGTACAGGAAGCCTTCTTCCTGGAAGAACGCGTGAATGGACATCGAGACCTGATTACGCAGGCGTGCCACCGCTCCAAACGTGTTGGTGCGCGGCGCAGATGCGCCCATTCTCGAAGTCTCTCGAACGAGTGCCGCTTCTTCTGCAAGGGATAGCCTTCCGGATCGGCCCAACCATGCACCAGCACTTGCTCGGCATGCAGTTCGGTGGCCTGCCCTTTGCCCATCGATTCTCTCAGGTCGCCCTCGATCGTAACACTGCAACCGGCTGTCAGTCGCTTGACGTCCGACTCGTAGTTGCCAAGGGCTTTTTCGGCGATTACCTGCAAGTTCGACATGCACGAACCGTCATTGATCTCCAGGAAGCTGAATCCCGCCTTCGAATCGCGCCGGGTTCGCACCCAACCGCTGACCCGTACCCGCTGTCCGATTTCCTGGGGCTGACGCGCCCGCCAAACACTTACGTTTTCCATGGCTATGAGCTTATTCCTCAGGGCACAAGTTAGACACTCTTGGCGCGGCCACCAACGCCTGTGCTCACCGTGCATTGGTCAAGCGCCGTGTTCGGCCAGGTACCGTTCCGCATCCAAGGCGGCCATACAGCCGGTTCCGGCCGAAGTAATGGCCTGCCGATAGTAGTCATCGGCCACATCGCCGGCGGCGAACACACCCTCAACACTGGTGAGCGTACGAAACGACTGCTGCCACTTGATATAGCCCTTGTCAGTCATTTCGAGTTTCCCTTTCAGGAAGTCCGTGTTAGGCGTGTGACCAATGCCCAGGAACATGCCACCACACTCGAGCTCGCGCAGCGAGCCATCCTTGGTACTCTTCGAGACGCACTCCGGTAACACCGTCCTCGTCCGTGCCAAGGACTTCGTCGATCACCTGGCTCCAGACAATATCGATCTTCGCGTTGTCGAAGGCTCGCTGTCGCATGATCTGCGAAGCACGCAATTCATCGCGGCGATGGATGATGTGCACCACGGAGGCGTACTTGGTCAAGTAAGTCGCTTCTTCGATCGCCGAATCACCACCACCGACGACCACGAGCGGGCGATTTCGAAAGCGAGGCAGGGCTCCATCGCACACCGCGCAGGCACTGACACCGCGGTTCTTGAAGGCTTCCTCGGACGGTAGCCCCAGGTAGTTGGCACGAGCCCCTGTAGCGACGATCACCGTGGCCGTCTCGATCACCTCCCCCTCGCGTGACGTCACTTTGTAGGGCTGGCTGTCAAGATCGACAGTTACGACGTCGTCGGTCACAATGCGGCTTCCGAAATTCGCCGCCTGCTGCCGCATCAACTCCATCAGTTCGGGCCCGGTGACCGCGTGGTTCTCCTCACTGATCGGAGGCAGGCCCGCTTGTCGCTTCTCATCCAGAGCCGACTGCAGGAACCCGTCGAGTCGCCCGGCCGGAAACCCCGCGTAATTCTCGACCTCGGTCGTGAGCGCTAATTGACCCAACGGCAACGTGCCGTTCACGCGGTTCTCTTCCGTGATCGCCCCCTCAAACACCAGGGGAGCCAGATTCGCGCGGGAGGCATAGATGGCCGCCGACCAGCCGGCCGGTCCACTTCCGATAATGACAACTTTTTCAGCCACGTGTCGATGTCCTTTCAGTCATGTTTCCACGAAGGGTAATTCAGAAGCGGTCCATTGGCGGACATTATAACTCAAAGTGCAAGCCCTCCCGCCCCTGCCAACGGATCCGACGCCGGAAAAGCCTGTCGTTTTGCCAGTCCACACCGGATGTGAATTCCGAACCCTTTCCGAGCGGAAACGAGCCACAGAAACGCGGCTTTACCGGCTTCATGGACCGCGTGACTTACGCTTTGAGATTATAAAGAGTCTATTGCGGCGGGGTACCGTGCGAACTCAGATCGACAGTCCACCCCTTGGCGAGTGCCTGGTCGAGGATTCCCGACTGTCTTGGGTGCTGTTGCTTCCGTGTCGTGGCAGGCAGGCGAGGATAGCCTTCCCGGCAAGGACCGCCCGCGGCCTGGAAGGGTCGGGAGGCACAGGCACAAAATCTAGGCCCCGTTGCGCAGTTCGCACCGGAATGATATATCATGGTGACGTTCGTGATGCACGAAAAGCCGTACATACCGGCCGGCAGGAAAACGGTCCCCGCCAGGCGCGGTGGGGCTGCCGCAGAGACGCGTTGTTGAGCAGGCCGCGACCCGATCCTGGCAGCAGGCTTCCGAAACCGGGACTCAGTCGTGGAGCGCTCGGCAATTTTGAAAGGCCTTTATGAGCACGTTGCTCATCGCAATCGTCGCGTTTGGTGGATTCTTTGTGGCCTATCACACCTATGGGCGGTGGCTGGCCCGCAAGGTCTTCCGCCTGGATCCAGATGCTCCGGTCCCCAGCCGCCAGCTGCGCGATGACGTGGACTTTGTGCCGACCAAAAAGGAGGTCATCTTCGGTCATCACTTCACCAGCATTGCGGGGACCGGGCCCATCGTGGGACCGGCGATCGCCGTGTTCTGGGGGTGGCTTCCGGCTCTGTTGTGGGTATTGCTGGGCTGCATTTTCATTGGAGCGGTACACGATTTTGGCGCCCTGGTTGTGTCGTTACGGAACCGTGGTCAAACGGTGGGGGAAATTGCCGGTCGCATGATCGCGCCCCGCGCTCGCGTGTTGTTTCTGCTGATTCTGTTCTTTTGTCTGACCGTCGTGTTGGCCATCTTCGGACTCGTCATTGCCACCATTTTTAAACTCTATCCGGAGAGCGTGTTGTCGGTCTGGGTCGCGATGCCACTGGCGGTGTTGATCGGCTTCTGGGTCTACCGTTGGGGGGGCTCACTGTTCTATCCTTCGTTGTTCGGGATCGTCGTGCTGTACTTGGCGGTGTTTGTCGGCGCTTATTACCTGCCGATTGCCTTGCCGGCGACAGCGCCATCGTCACCTGGACCGTTCTATTGATGATCTACTGTTTTTTTGCATCCGTCCTTCCCGTTTGGATGCTGCTGCAGCCGCGCGATTTTATCAACAGTCACCAGTTGGTAGTGGCATTGCTGTTATTGGTGGTGGGGATCTTGATTGCGGGAGTTTCGGGCCGGGCCAGTATGGTCGAGGCTGCTCCCATGATCGCCTCGCAAGATTCCTTGCCGATCGGCGCTTTGCCGATCTACCCCTTCCTCTTCATCACCATTGCCTGTGGAGCGGTCAGCGGATTCCATTGTCTGGTCAGCAGCGGCACCAGCAGCAAGCAGGTGGCGTGTGAGACGGATGCTCAGTACGTGGGCTACGGAGCCATGTTGCTGGAGGGCGCATTGGCGGTGGTTGTCATCCTGTCATGCTGTGCGGGCGTGGGGATGGGCAAATACGAAAAGAACGAGGCCGGGGATTATGCAGCCGTGGCGGCCGAAGCGGGCGTACCGTATGCCGCCTGGAAACAGCATTACAAGCCAAACACGCGCTGGGTCAACTTCGGGCTCAAGGAAACCGTCGGAGCGTTTGTCGAAGGTGGCGGCAACTTTTTGACGACGATCGGGTTGCCCTTGAAGTTAGGCATTGCCATGATCGCGGTGTTGGTGGCTTGCTTTGCGGCGACGACGCTCGACACCGCGACGCGGCTGCAGCGATACGTGATCCAGGAGTTGGCGTCAACACTCCGTATTGGGCCGTTGACCAACAAATATGCCGCCACGGCATTGGCCGTCGTCCTCGGTGGGGCGCTGGCCATGCTCCCCTCCAAAGCGGGAGCCTCCTATGGGACCGGTGGTTTGATCCTCTGGCCTCTTTTTGGCGCCACCAACCAAATGCTCGCCGGACTCGCCTTTCTGGTCACGCTGTTCTACCTTTGGCGACGCAACAAACCGGTTTGGTTCATTGTCGTTCCCGCCATCATCATGCTTGTGTTACCCATTTGGGGTCTGACCTGGCAGATGTTCCACCCGCAGTTCGGCTGGTGGGGGCAAGGAAATTTTCTGTTGCTCGGTATTGGCATCACCGTGTTGAGCGTGCAGATCTGGATCGTCGCGGAAGGATTGATGATCTGGCGTCAGACCCGAGGCGTGTTAGAGGAAGCTCTGCCACCGCTCGCCACGCGGATAAGCCAATCACCGGTCAGTAAGGCCGTGGCCGAAGGTAGTCGCTCCTGTTAGATACTCAAACCGTGAATCGCGCGGTCCATGGAGCGGGTCAAGTCGCATTTTTGTGGCTCTTTTTCCCTCGCCCAGGGTTCGGAGTGCGCCTCCGATACAGATTGGCGAAATCTCAGGCTCGTGTGACGACAGAGCTGGTTGGCAGGAGTGAGAAGGTTTGCACTTTGAGTTAGCTCGTCTGACGCGGACGATCACGATGGCGTACCGATTCCGGCTGCCGTTGCCCAGGGATCAGTTATCCGAACGACCTTCGATCTGCACGGCCTTTTGGCCTTTGATGGCGCCCGGAATCGCGCGGAATTTGGCCACCCCTTCGATCGACACATCCAGAGAGCTGTGGATATCTTTTTCGGTGGTCACGATATCTCCCACACAAAGCGAAATGAGATCGGCCGTCGTAATGCGAGAACTGGCCAACGTCGCGACCACCTCAACCAGCGAGCCACCCAGCCGACCGCCGACCTTCTGTATCGAGTCTTCCGTAGGCGTCGCGTGCGCATAGCTCACCCAGTTGTTTGACGTCAGCTTGTTGCCGATACGTTCGATCGCATTAAAGGGGATGCACAAGTTCATCATGCCCCGCACGTCACCCAACGTCAGCTCGAAGCTGATCAAGACGACGACTTCGTTGGGAGGCACGATTTGCACTAACTGCGGATTGCTCTCCACGCGATCGACTTCGATATCCAGTGGAAGGATATTGGCCCAGGCACGTTTCAAGTCATGCAAGAACAAATCGGTAATCCGGCGAACCAACCGTAACTCGATTTCCGTGAGCGCTCGGCGCGCCACGATGCCTGTCTCTTTTCCCCCACCCAGCAGACGATTAATAATTGGGTAGAGAATCGACGGATTGATGTCCAGAATCAGATTGCCTTCCAACGGTCTGGCGGTCAGGAGATTGAAGCAGGTCGGGTTCTCGAGACTGAAGACGAACTCACTGTAGGTGAGCTGATCCACGCTGGTCAGCTTGACCTCGACGATACTTCGCAGCAGAGCCGAGAGAGCGGCTCCGAAATTACGTCCAAACCCTTCATGCAGCGACTGCAGGGCGCGCATCTGTTCCTTGCCCACTCGTTCAGGGCGTTTGAAATCGTAGGGAGTGATCTTCTCGCGTGGACGGACCCCACGTCCCCCGTCAGGTCCGGTCGCCTTGGACGTCGCGGGAGGTCCCTTGGTCTCCATCGCGTTGAGCAGACTCTCCACTTCCGCCTGGCTGAGCACTTCGTCGGACATCTGTCACTCCATCGACAGCAATCTTGATCCCAGAAGTTCGAAGCGTGAGAAAGCGGGTCGAGGCCGAGCCCTCACGTACCACGCTTCCGGCCGGTCCCTGCGTGGCTCTGGAGCCTCCAACGACCTCACTGCCTCACTTGTCCGTCACCGTAGACAACGTACTTGTAGCTGGTCAGTTCCTTCAATCCGCAGGGGCCCCGCGCATGGAATTTGTCCGTACTGATACCGATTTCGGCTCCCAACCCGAATTGCCCACCGTCGTTGAATCGCGTGCTGGTATTGACCATGACCGCCGAACTGTCCACGGCGGAAACGAAACGGCGCGCGGCTGCCAGGTCACGCGTCACAATGGCGTCGGTGTGGTGCGAGCCATAGTGGTTGATATGTGCGATGGCCTCGTCCAGCGAGCTGACAACTCGGACGGAGATCGTCGGACCCAGGTACTCCGTGAAATAATCCTGATCGGTCGCTTCGACGGCCCGTTTGATCACGTCGCGCGTCGCTGCGTCCCCGCGAATCTCGACACCGTGCCGCTGCAAAACGGCATCGACCAGGGGCAGAAATTCCCGGGCGGCATGCACGTGCACCAATAACGACTCACATGCGTTGCAGACCCCCATTCGCTGACACTTGGCGTTCTCCGTGATGGCCACGGCCATTTCCAGGTCCGCAGAGTCATCGACGTAGACGTGGCAGTTGCCGTCGTAATGCTTGATGACGGGCATCTTCGCTTCTTCGGCCACGCGACGAATTAGACCTTCGCCTCCCCGCGGAATGGCCACGTCGATGTACTGCGAGAGTTGAAGAAAGTGGCCCACGGCCGCTCGATCGGTCGTGGACACAAGTTGAATCGCGTCGGCAGGAACTCCCACCTGGCTGGCCACATCGCGCAGCACGTCCACAATCGCCTGGCTTGAATGGCGAGCCTCTTTGCCACCGCGCAGAATGACCGCGTTACCGCTCTTGATGCAGATGGCCGCCGCGTCCGCCGTGACATTGGGCCGCGACTCATATATGAAGAACACGACTCCCAAAGGAACACGACGTTTGGCGATCTCCAATCCGTTCGGC
This sequence comes from uncultured Planctomycetota bacterium, assembly GCA_963700575.1. Lineage (GTDB taxonomy): Bacteria > Planctomycetota > Planctomycetia > Pirellulales > Pirellulaceae > JAJRVM01. Next base: position 311,323 of record CAVOYC010000033.1, read on the forward strand.
CTCACCGTCGACTCCATCGTCTCACCGATTGGATCGGGCAACGCCGCGATTTCGCTCAGACCTTGAGCGATCCCGTCGATACGATCGGCGGTCAGTTTCAGCCGATCGACCTGAGCCTCAGTCAGTCCGTATCCCGGCGCTGCCTGGATATCTCGCTGATTGGCCTGCAGGATCTGATCCGCACGTGCGCAGCGCAGCCGCGGACTGAACCAGCCACTGGTTCTTCATGTCGCCGCTCAAAACCGCCAAACGCCCCGCCACGGCCGCGCCACGGCGCGCCACGTCGAGGCAGTATTCTTCCATCGTCTTGTGGTCCTGCATGCTTAATGGGCCTCAATCGCCGGCCGCTCTCGCGGTGTCCCGATCGAGGGTTCTCGCGCCCTGCGGCCTCCAGCCAACCAATACCGTGCACATGCGCAGCTTGCGCTCTGCTTCGATGAAGTCCGAGCGCAAGGGTCGATCGGACGTGGCGGAGTATCGTGCAATCCCCTACCTAAGTCAATGGCGGTCGCGGGGCGAGGCCCCCCGTGGCCGCGAACAGCCGCAACGCCTGCCGCACTGCAGAGATGTCATGCACACGCAGGATGTGCACGCCCTGAAGCGCCAGCGACAAAGCCACTCCGATCGTCCCCGGAGTGCGATCCGTCTGCTTGTCTTGGATCACGTGAGCAATAAAACCTTTCCGCGAATGCCCTACCAGCAAGGGGCATCCGAGTTCGCGGAAACGATCGCAGTGCGACAGCAAGTCCAGGTTATGCCGGTGCGTCTTGCCAAATCCGATGCCCGGATCCAAACAAATCCGATCGGGGGTCACTCCCCCCCGCCACAAGGCCTCTCGACGTGCCCTCAGGTATTGGTGGATTTCCGCCACCACATCGCCGTAAGTCGGGTGATCCTGCATCGTCAACGGGGTCCCTTGCATATGCATGGCGCAAACGGCAACTGCCGCGGACGTGGCGAGCGGCAACATCTCGCGATCCCCCTCGAGACCCGTCACATCGTTGATTATCTCCGCACCCAGATCGATCGCCTCGCGCGCGACGCGGGCTTTGGAGGTATCGATCGATACCGGCACCCGCGTCTGCCGACAGACTTCTCTCACCACCGGGACGATCCGTCGCAGTTCTTCCTCGCCGTCCACCGGCGGTGCATAGGGACGCGTGCTTTCACCGCCAATATCGAGCACGTCAGCACCCTGCTCGACCAGCTTCAAGGCATGTTCCACGGCCCGCGACGTGGTCAGGAACCGTCCGCCGTCCGAGAAACTGTCGGGCGTAATGTTCACAATCCCCATCAATAAGGGGATTGTGGAAAAATCCAGTCTGCGCGTCCGCAGTTGCCAGTACCGGGGCGGTGTGGAGAATGGGCTATCGGCCATGGCGTCCCCTGCTGCACTGCTGATAATTACGAGACGGCGCCGGTCACCACGGAACGCCGAGGTGCCGCAGGCCGTGCTAAACGGGTCGTCGCCACGACTGGCATGGAGCCGTCAACCATATAGTAACGAGGAACACAGCAAAATTCCGGGCCCAATCGGGTGACACCGGGTAATGGACCGAACCGCGTAAGACGGACGTCCGCGAACAGACCGGCACGGGTAGGAAAGTTCCCTCGGCCCTGTTGAGCGGACTACCAGTTCAACGCCTCCATCTCGGAGACGATCTGCTGCGCCACTTTGGTGATGACAGCCTTCTCGGCTGTGGCCACCGACTGGCCGGCCTCGGGCACGAAGTCGGATCCCAGACTGATCACGCTTTGCTCGAGAATCCGACCACTGTTGTCGATCCACGTGATGTGCACCGCAGCGTTGAAGATCAGGTTACGCGGCTCGTCGTTCACGTTTTCGGAAAGAACGCGCTTGTTGTCCCACAGGAGAGTTCCGGTCAAGACACTGTCGGCCAGCGGATTGCTGACGACCTTGTAGGGGGTGCGCAATTCGATTTCCTTAATCACTGCCTCGGTCAGCCATTCCCCCAGATCGAGACGCAGGCTGTTGGATTTGAACATGGGAACATGAATCGTTTTGAGGTCGGTGCGGTACAGCGTGCTGTTACCGATTTGATATCCGGCACAACCGGTCAGGAAGACCGCCAGCAGCATCGCAAACGGGAAAATCCAACGATGCGTACCTCGGCGATTTGTCGAGGAGCTCGCCGAGGCAGGACGCTGATAGCGATTAAGAAAGCTCATATTCCGGTGCTTTCACGACATCGACGCGGGATTTGTCAATCGGCCCATGAGATGGCAGGGGAGGAGCCGGTTGCGCGCGCACGTCGAACGCCTTCCCAGGTTAGGCCTTATCGAAGTTTCGTCTCACCGGGAGAAGTCACGATCAGAGGCTGCGGTATTTCTTTGTCGGGGAACAGGTTGACCAGCCAACTCAGCCGCTGCGGCGGTGCGAACGGCTTTCCGGCAATCTCGCCGATCTGCTCGCGCACCTGATCGGCAAACGGCGTATCGTCGTAGTCCTTCAGGATGAGATCATAGTAAAAGCGTGCGGCACCGTATTCGTGTCGCCGGTTGTAGTATTTGGCCATGTTCCATTCGCGTTCTGCTTTACGATAGCGGATCTCGCGATAGGCCTTCTCGATTTCGTCTTCATGCTGCCGGTATTCACTGGGGAACTGACGCCGGACCTGTTTGACCAACTTCTCCGCTTGTTCCAGCGCGTCACCCGTGAAATCTGGTCCACGATAGCCACGCAGCTTGGCCTGCAGCCCCAGGTAATGTGCCATGAATTGATGTTCGCTGCTGGGGAAATGGGTGCGCAGATCGGTATAGTACTGATCAGCTTTGAGAAAATCTCCTTTCAAGAAGTGTGCGTTCGCAGCAGCAATCGTCGCATCGTCGGCCAGTTTTCCCGTCGGGTCATCGATTCGCATGCGATCATAAATGCGGACCGCGTGTCCAAAGGCATCCGACCACGGTCGTTGTTTGTCGGTCACGTTCAACCCGAGTGGGAGTGACGACCCCTGGTTATTCAACTCCAGCCAGTACTGGGCAATCCGGAATCGCCGCGCACCGACCAGGTCGAGGTACCGCGAGTTAGGATACTTCTTGAGCAGTTTCTCGAAATACTCGTTGGCCTTGACATACCGGTCGGCAAAGAACTGGCTCTCCCCCGCACGGAAAAGCGCGTCTTCCTCCAGGGCAGATTCAGGCCACCGGTCGGCGGCACCGGCAAACTTCTCGCTGGCCTCGAAAAATAATCGCTCCACGTCGGCTGCCGTGTTTTGCGCACGCGTTTCGACCGCCTGGCGATATAACTCCTCACCCTCGCCGTACAATTCGCGCGCCAGGTGATGGTTCGGCCCGCGGCCGGACAGTCTCTTGACCGTGGTCCCGATATTGGCTGGATAGAAATCCTCGGTCTTCAGTGGCGCGGGCTTCATTTCCTCGTCCACGGGCTCCTCGTACGATGCCAGCGCAACGTTGCGCCGCGTGGTCGATTGAGAAAGTCGATCCGCCGGCTCGGCCGATCGATCGCTGAAGATGGCGCAGCCGGGCATCGCCGCACCCAAAGCGGTCCCCAGCAGAATCACCAGAGCTCGTCGTAACCTTCGCATAGGGGACGTCCTTGTCCGCAATGGTTATCTCCCCGATCCGCCCGCGAGCGATCCCAGATACTCGTGCATCCGCGGTCGGTGATCCAACAAGTTGCAAATGTACCGGTTTACGATGCCCCGAACCTCCCCGCGGGTCCTCGCGTCCATCTCCCACTCGCGCCACCGGTCGGTCGCAGGCGAGGCGAATTGCCGCAGTGTTTCCACCGCTCCGCCCGACACACTGGCTACCTCGCGTTGCCCTGTCCGACAATGATCACACAGCAAACCGCCAGCCAACTGCCCAAATAGCACTCGTCCCGACATCTGCAGGGACCGACCGCAGGCGGCACAACCGTGAAGCGCGGGAAGGTGCCCCAACAGTCGCAGCGCCGTCATTTCAAACCGAAGCACCACGCGCAGGACGTCCAGATTCCCTTCCAGCTGCAGCAAAGCCTCGTCGGCGGCATCATATAAATCTGGATGAGGATCTGCGGTATCCGTCAGATCGCGTAACAACTCGGCGACGTAGTAACCTCCGTAAAGACGAGCAAGGTCCCGGCTCGCCGCGCGAAAGCGGCGTTCCAACTTGGCTTCCGTCAATAGATCGAGCGCTTCGGACGATTTGTGGAGGAACACTATGCGACAGACGGCTAGGAGGTCAATAGCAGACTCAAACGAACCCTTGGGACGTCTCGCCCCTTTGGCCAAGGCGCCTATTTTGCCGAAGTCGCGCGTAAAGAGCGTCACGACGCAGCTCGATTCGCTGAACTCGACTACCCGAACCACTATGGCCAGCGTCTTTTCGCTCGACATTCGCGACTCACGTCGTCTCAGGTTCTTCCAGCAGTTCCAGACGAATTCGCTCCACACGGCGGGGAGTCGCTTTGAGGACCGTCAATCGCACTCCGTCCTGGCAGACCACCTCCCCCGCTTGTGGTATCTTGCCCACCGCGTTGACGACCAGGCCAGCGATCGTATCAAACTCCTCGGGCTCTGACAGCATCAGGCCGAATTGCTCATTCAGTTCGCCGACATGAACCCTTCCATCCACCTCGAATGTCGTTTCGTCCACACGCGTCAATTCAATCTCTTCTTCGGTGTCCGACTCGTCGGCGATTTCTCCCACGATTTCCTCCAGGGCATCTTCGATCGTCACGACGCCCGCCACGGCCCGATATTCGTTGACCACGATGGCCATGTGGCTGCGTGTGCGTCTGAATTCACGCAAAAGATCGTTGACCGCTTTCGACTCGGGTACGTACCAGGGTTTGCGTAGCAGATCGCGCAGGGTGGAACGAGGTGTCTGGCGGTCTCGCGAAAGCTCCGCCAGCAGATCTTTGACGAAGAGAATGCCGATCACATGATCCAGTGTTCCTTCGTAGACCGGAATACGTGTTCTACCGACCTTCGTCACGAAACCAAGGATTTCAGGCCAGCTCAGTTCCACGTCCAGCGCGTCCACTTCGCTTCGCGGTGTCATGATCTCCGAGACATCGACGTCTCCCAGTTCCATGATACCCTCAATCATTTCACGGGCATCGGCCTCCAACAGGCCGTCCCGCAGTCCCGCCGTGACAATCGTGCGGATCTCGTCTTCGAACGCTTCCTCTTCATCCTCTTCCGTTTCCTGTTGGCCAGCGAGACGATGGACGACAATATCCATCAACTTCACTCCCAGCGTCAGCGGCCACAGCAGTCGGGCGACTGCGGTCCAGAACCCCCATGTATGGAACAGAAACGGCGCGGACCAGACGTGGACAATGGCCCACGGAATCCAAGTCGTGATGACCAGCAGAATCACGATGGAAGCACCAGCCACGACCGCCAGATGCTTGGCATCCGAGAGGATGGCGGCACCGGCGGGGAAAAACCACTGGCCAACGCACAAGACCAGGACCACGCACCCCACCACCTGCAGTGTTTCGGCCGCGATGGCGAAATCTTCATGCCGATCCAGGATGGCATCGAACAGCTGGCGTTTATCTCGGCGGCGGCAATAGAGCTCGAGGTCGTGCCTGGAGAATTCGTTCAGGACTTTCGTTCCGGTGGCCGCCACACCGGTAATCATCATACCGACGAGGGCCATCCACAGCAGCAGATCGGAGTTCACTTTCCCACGCCTCCCGGCAACATACGGATCAAGCCGATATCCCTTCGCCAACAGAAGAGGTTCGCCCAGCAACGCTGCCATTCCCATCATGACTTGGGTTATCGCATCTGCGGTCCACTCTTTCGACCACAGCGAGTTCGCCGCCTCGTTGACACTCACCCAGACTGGTCGTGACCGTGCTATGAAGTGCGCCGCAATTCACACGTCCGTCTCCACGCCAAACTGTTTCAGATAGGTTTGTTCGGCCCCTCGCATTTGCTGGCTCAATGCGGGAGTCTTGTCGTCGAATCCAACCAGGTGGAGTACACCGTGAATCACATAGAGGAGCAACTCATTTGCCGGGCTGACAGCGTATTGACGCGACTGAGCGACGGCCGTATCAGCGCTGACGATCACTTCCCCTTCCAACTTTCCCGGCTGTTGCCCCAAGACGAAACTCAACACGTCCGTGGGGTAATCGTGCTGCAAGTATTGCCGATTCAGCACGTGGATGGTGGAATCATCGACGATCGCAATGCTCAACTCCGCCACATCCGGGCCGTGATCTTCGAGAATCGCACGGGCCGCTCGTCTGAGCCGATCGGTTTCCACCGGCAACGCGGCTTGCTGGTCGGTGATCTCGATCTGGATCATGCGGTGCGCCACATCCAAGTCCACTCAACAGTGCGATGCTCCTGACCGTCAGGCGGTCTGGTGGTCGGGATACTTGACGCGGGCGTGGTAGACGGCGGTCAACGACTTGACAAGGCTGTCGCGGATACAGCTGAGTTCGAGCAATGTGATTCCACACTCGTCATACTGTCCATCCAGCAGTTTTTTCATGGCGATGTCTTCCACCAGACTCTCGATCCGGGCCGGGGTCGGGTCGACCAAGGTGCGACTGGCACTCTCGACCGCGTCGGCCAACATCAGCACACCCGCTTCACGCGTCTGAGGCCTGGGCCCGGGATAACGATAACTCGACTCCTCCACGCTCTCCTTGTCTGGATCGGCCGCCGACTGCTTCGCCGCCTGACGGTAGAAATACTCGACCAGCGTCGTACCATGATGCTGTTCAATGAAATCGATAATCGATTGAGGCAGGCGGTTCTGTCGTGCCAGGTCCGCGCCGTCCTTGACGTGCGCGATGATGACCAGCGTGCTCATCGCCGGCAGGAGCGATTCGTGACGGTTCGCGTCGCGTCCCTGGTTTTCGATGAAGTACCCCGGCTTGAACATCTTGCCAATGTCGTGAAAGTACGCTCCCACACGAACCAGCAACCCGTTGGCACCTATCGACTCGGCAGCCGCCTCGGCCAGCGACGCCACGTTGATCGAATGGTTGTACGTTCCCGGAGCGCGGCGTGCCAGTTCCTGAAGCAGGGGGTGAGCCGCATCCCCCAATTCCAACAGACTGATGTCGGTCTGCACGTCGAACAACCGCTCGATAAACGGCAGCAGACCGGTCATGATCAGCGCCGCCAGGAGCGTACAGAATCCGTGCCACACGGCGCCCGCCGTCAGGTGCACCAGAAACGAGGTCTTGGGATTCTGCCAGCCTGCGAAATTGGGGAAGCCCGTGCCCCCCCAAGATCCCAATGGCTCGCCTACCAGCGTGCCGATTCCGATCGTCGTGACGATCGCCACCGACGCGGCGCCAAGCCCGACGTAGATCAGCTTCGTTCGGCTGCGAACACGATTCAGCAGCAGGATCGCCGCCGATCCGGTGGCCACCATCAACATGAGCTCAGCCAGCCCCATGCCAAGCGAAATGCAAAGGACCAAGGAGACCGCCGCGGATACGATCAGTGCCAGATCCCTGGAATAGGCAATCGTCAAGGTCATGCCAAACAGCACGATGGGAACCACCTCCGCCTGCCACAGTTCGCCGGTGCAGAGGCGTCCCAACGCCACTGCCATGACCAGGGTGGCCAGGAGCGTCGTCAGGCGTCGAAGGTCCGCAATGATCCGCGGACGATGGTGATAAATGAAAACGCCGCACAAGACATACAGCGCCAGGTACATTCCCAAACTTGACACGCTGTGCCCCAGCTTGTCCAAAGGTGTCATGTTCTGGACGATGGCCGCATGTTCGTAACGCAAGATCTCCAGTTTCTCCGGCGTGATGGATGTGCCTCGCACTACCAACCTGTCTCCAGGTGCGTAATCGTTGCGCACCTCTACCTGGCTCAATACCTCCTCGTATTCCGCCAATGTCGCATCGCGGTCCAGTTTCAAGGTAGAGGGAAGCCCCTGATTGGTGCACCAGTTATGGGCCAATTGGGCCAGATCCTCGACGTGCTCCGACGCGAATCCCGTCTGCCTGAACTCGTCGGCCAAACGCTCCTTCAAGTCAGAACTCACTTCGGCGATCCGGACATTCTTGACATCGACTCGCTCCACCGCGTTCGGCTTCCCCACCGGATGCACCTTGATCGAGATCTGACTACCATCCTCCGACAGATGCTCCAGTTTCTCGATCAAACCCGTTTCTTCAAACTGTTGAAATCCTCCCTCAACGGCTCTGGCGAAACGCGTCAGATCCGCATCTTCGGCCAGCGCCGCACGAAAGCGGGCAAACAGGGCCTTGTCATCCAAGTCGGGCACCTGATCCTCACCTAGCAGGAACCGCTTCCAGATCTCCGCATCTAACTCGTCATACGACTTGGCCGCCAGAACTTGGAACACGGCACTCTTGAGCCCCGATCGCAGCTCGCGCAAGGCCTGGTCATCGTGCGCATACACACACATGACCTCCCCCCGCTTCTGATCTCGCAGCTGCCTCGTTCCCTCTGGATCCGGTATGCTGAATGCCACCCGCGCGTCAATGTCGCGCAGCGGTGTGTAGCCGGTGCGATATCCGAAGGGAGGTGCCCAGCCCGCCGTGATCGTCCACATGAGCACGGCCGCCGCCAGGCAGATCCCGATCCGAATCAGCACGTCGCTGCGGTGCAGGTTTCCCAGCACCTGCGCGATACGCCCGGGGGGCAACGTCAAGGATGCCACGTGGTCAGATCGTGTGATTCTCTGATTGCTCGACATACAGGTACTTCAATTCCCCATGGTGACGGTATCTGATCTTGATCCGCGACGCACTCGATCAGCACCGGCCCCCGGATGGCAACCGCGCGGACACTCCCGAGTGGCCAGCCGGCCCGACTCAACGGCGGCCTTTCCTCTTGTCGCGATGATCGCTCTTTTCCTCATAAGCCCGCACGATGTCCTGCACTAAACGATGGCGGACAATGTCCGCTTCATGCAATTCGATCGTCGCCACGCCGCGAATCTTCCTCAGACGTGTTAACGCGTCAACCAGCCCGCTGCGAGAACTCGCCGGCAAGTCGATCTGAGTGACGTCACCCGAGACAACTAACTTGGAGCCCTCTCCCATGCGAGTCAGAAACATCTTCATCTGCGCGACGCTCGTGTTCTGCGCCTCGTCCAGTATGACGAATGCCTCGTTCAAGGTACGCCCACGCATGTAGGCCAACGGCACCACCTCGATCACATCTCGTTCCATGTGGCTCTTGATCAACTCGTAATCCATCATCTCGTGCAGGGCATCGAGCAATGGACGCAGGTACGGATTGATCTTGGCCTGCAAATCACCCGGCAAGAAACCCAGGCTCTCGCCTGCCTCCACTGCCGGACGTACCAACACAATACGGCGCATCTCACGACGCTTAAGTGCCTCAACCGCCATCGCCACCGCCAAATACGTCTTGCCCGTCCCGGCAGGCCCGACCGCAAACACCAGCTCGCTGTTGCGGATCGCCGCGACGTAACGCGCCTGTCCCTCCGTCCGCGGCCGAATCTGCCGCGAAGCATCCGGGACATCGATCGGCGGAATCGGCCCCGACGGACCGTTCCCCGTCGCGCGAGCCAAGACCCGGTTCACCTCCTCCGAAGCCACCGAGCCGCGACGCTCAACCAAGTGCTTCAGCTCCTCCAAGACGCGCGTCGCTTGCGCCACCGCACGATCCTCTCCCGATACGTGAATCTCTCCGTCACGATGCGTGATCGATCACGCCCAGACAAGTGCGAATCGCTCGGAGGTGCTGATCGCGAGCCCCAAACAAGGAGAGGACCAGATCGGGCTCGGCAATCGATAACGTGGCTTCACTCATCCAATAGCTGGCGGCTCTTCAGCCCGCCACCCTGTTCCTTCGATACCACAAAGACTACTCAACTATAGCGAATCGCCCAGCAGAAATACCAGATGTTCGCTCGCCGCCACGTGCCGCCCCAAGGAAATGTGCCGTATGGAACGACGAGAACACCCCTGCAGAGGTACAAACAGGCGGGTCTCCGCACGAAGTCTCGGTACACGCCGCGTTTCTTTTCCGCCCGTGAGTGAGCCAGTGCTCGACGGGGAATTCCTCGTGGGTCGAACAAAGGACCCGCAGCAACATGGCTGTCCCCCTTGCTGCCGATCACCTCAGGCGCACATGTGTCTCGTCATCCAGTGTGGCCCGATCAGCCCCCACGCGAAAAAAACGTATGCCGGAACGGCTGCGAAAACAATGGAATCCAGGACATCGAGGACTCCTCCCAGGCCGGGTAGCCATCGGCTGGAGTCCTTGCGCTGAGCGTCCCGTTTGAGCAAGGATTCGGCCAGGTCCCCCAGCATGCCACAGAGCGTGATCACCAGGCCGTAGAGCAACCAGGCCCAGAGGGGCCCCGCTGCGACGTCCTGGCCCACGAGCGATGGCACCATCCAGGCATAGACAGACCCAAGCCCCCCCACAAGCGGTCGCTAAACCACCAGCCGTCCCCTCGATCGTCTTGCCTGGGCTCAATCGCGGTGCCAGTTTGTGTGTGCCGAATCGGCGCCCGACGAAATACGCGCCGGTATCGGAGAGCTTGACGATGACAATCAGTGAAAGCAGCGCCGCCATGCCCCATCGGTTTCCGTTGAGCAAACGCAGGTTCACCAGGAAACTGAGCAGCAAGCCCGCGTAGACGATGGCCAGCACGGAAAGCGCGATGCTGCCGGTCGAGTACCCTGGACGGGTGTACCTTATCATCTCGCCAACAAAAGCCAGAAACAGACCTGCTGCCAAGGCCAGCAAAGGCCATCCAAGCACTCCGACTGGACAATCTGACTGGGTACGTCAATCCCCGCAACGGCCATAGCAGCGGCACGCCCGGCCGCCAGGACGGTCAACGGGGCTCCGACGTAGACCGGCCAGCGGCTCGGTAGATCGGGCCGTGCGCTCCACAGGTCCAGCAGTTCGTGGACCATCATCACCGACACAGCGAGTGCCAGCGGCAGCAGCCAGACTCCGGTGGTCCCGAGTGGATAATGGAAATCGAGGTACAAGCAGCCCCAGCAGGCCGGCAATGATCACGGCCGCGGATATCAGTCGCCATTTGAGCAAGGCTGGAAACTCCTCGTCTACGACGGGTCACGAGTTACGAAGTCCGCCGAAACGGCGATCTCGTTGACATGTACGCCCGCAATGGCTTCGAGCAGATCTGCCGTACGGAACTCGGGCCAACACCGGGAGGTGACCCACAATTCCGCGTAACTGATCTGCCACAACAGGAAATTGCTGACTCGCATTTCACCCGCCGTTCGGATCAACAGGTCTGGATCGGGGCGTCCTGCCGTATAGAGATGCGCGGCGATTGTCTCTTCGGTGATGTCCTCCGGCAACAATTCGGTTTGCTGGACTTTGCGGGCAATATCACGAACGGCATCCACAACTTCGGCACGGCCCCCATAGTTGATGGCCAGACACAGTCGCGTCCCCGAATTGGAGGCACTCATTTCGATCGTACGATCCATCTCCTCCAACACGCGCTGCGGTATTCCGGTACGGCGGCCAATGATCTCCACCGCAATGTTCTGCTCGCATGATCGTGCTGCGTTCTTCGATCATGTATTGTTCCAGCAAATGCATGAGAAAATCCAGCTCATGGGCGGGACGTTTCCAGTTTTCACTGGACAAGCAGTAGAGCGTCAGCTGCTCGACCGCCAGCCGCGTACATTCTTCGACGGTCCGCCGTACGCTGGCCACCCCGCGGCGATGCCCCTCGACGCGCGGCAGATTACGGCGCTGGGCCCAGCGTCCGTTGCCGTCCATGATCACGGCAATATGTCGTGGCAACTGCTCGCGCGGAATGTCGCGCAGCGGATCGCCGGCAGCCGGAGATGAGTCAGAGTGGTGCGAGGACATGTGACGCGGATGCGGAAATGAATGATTGACGCGGAACGTTCAACACGAATTCACGTGCCCTGGGCAAAAACGGGCAGATTCCACCACTTGAAGCGCAACTTGCCCTTTTTTTGCCTGGGACGTCACTCGACACTAAACAGCGTTTGTGCACGAGCCGGTCCGACCGAAACCAACTCGATAGGGCAGTGCACGAGCTGGCTGATGCGTTCCAGAAACCGGTGCGCCCCGTCAGGAAGCTCCGCCATCGTTTTCGCCTGCGAGACATCTGTCTGCCAGCCGGGCAGCGTTTCATAGATCGGCTGCACTCGGCGCAGATGCTCCGTTTGACTCGGCACATAGTCAATCCGTCTTCCATCCAATTCGTAAGCCACACAGACCTTGATCTCCGGCAGCTGGCTCACGACATCCATCATCATCAGTGCAATCGCGTTGACGCCGCTCAGTCGTGCCGCATAGCGAACCGCGACGCTATCAAACCAACCGCAGCGGCGCGGCCGCCCCGTGGTCGTGCCATATTCGTTGCCAAGGTCTCGAATCGTCTGGCCGATTTCATTGTCCTGCTCCGTCGGGAACGGACCGCCCCCCACGCGCGTCGAATAGGCCTTGGCCACGCCATACACCTTGTCGATCCACCGGCCCGGAACGCCAGAGCCGGAGGACACTCCAACGCCCGAACTATTGCTGCTGGTCACAAAGGGGAACGTGCCATGATCGATATCCAGCATGGCACCCTGAGCTCCTTCATAGAGCACGTTGCGGCCGGCCGCGACGGCATCCAGCAAGTAATTGGTGGTGTCACCGATCATGGGATCCAGTCGATCGGCATAACCGCGATACTGATCGTAGATCAGGTCCGCGTCCAGCTCGTCCTCGTGGATCAGATCGCCAAAAGCGGCCAACAAGCGCCGCTTCATGTCCACTACCTCGATAACCCTCTGCCGAAACTCACCGCCAACCAGATCGCCCATCCGAATGGCTGACATGCGGCCGTACTTGTCCCGATAGCAAGGGCCAATGCCTCTCAACGTGGTGCCAATACTCTCGCCGCTGATCTGGTCCGCATTCTGTGCTCGATCCTCCGCTACATGCCAGGGAAACACCACGTGTGCGCGCTGGCTGATCATCAATCGATCCGCTACCGGAATGCCACGCGATGCCAGAGCGTCGATTTCCTGCAGGATAATCTGGGGGTTCAGCACCACCCCGGGGGTAATCAGATTCATGACCCCTTCGGTCAGGATCCCGCTGGGTATCTGATGCAGTTTGTAGGTCTCCGCGCCAATCACCACCGTGTGACCGGCGTTCGCTCCACCCTGGTAACGCACGACGATATCGGCGCCCAGCCGCTCTGCCAGCAGGTCGACTACCTTACCCTTAGCTTCGTCGCCCCACTGCAAACCAATCACACTGGTACCGGACACAGTTGTTGCCTCCAGCTAAAGAATTCAAACTGCAAATCACGCGGTCGATGGAGCCGGTCAAGCCGTTTTCTTGCGGCTCGTTTCCTATCGGAGAGGGTGCGGAATTCCCATCTGGTGCCTCTGGGCGAAATCACGGGCTTTTCCGGCGTTGGACCTCCTGGCGGGGGTGGGAAGGCTTGCACTTAACGTGACGAGTTTTCCCCTCCGCGCGTGGGAAGCAAAATCAGGGATGCGACGGTCCGCGCAGACGATCCCCCGGCCGGGCGAGGGGCCGTGCGGCAAAACAAATCCGAGCGCCGCACACGGGTGTCACCACCTCGCTTTAGCCCAAACGCGTCAGTCTATGCCTGGAGGCTGTGAAAGGTCAACTACGGGGACACCGCCAGGTGGCCCAGGGCGGTGCTTGCCGTGGCCCCACGGAATTGGGGCTTCAGAGCGTCTGCGTCAGCCTCACTGCCCGCACGGCAGGCCGCAGCCATCTGGAGGAACTGGACATCACGAGGAACCCGTGTTGGCCACGCAGCGATTCCGATCAGGCCTGGCCGGGTTCCAATCGCGGAGAGGTTCCGCGCAGCGTCATCTGGCGGCAGTATTCGTACAGCGCCATGGCGGTGGCGGTGGCCACATTGTAACTGTAAGGTAAGCCAAACACGGGAATTTCCACTACCTGATCCAACAACGCCAAAGTCTCCTGGGCCAAACCCTGCCTTTCGTGACCAATGACAAGAACCGTTTTGGGCTGGAAACAGAACTCATACAGGCAGACCGCGTTGCTAGTCTGCTCGAGCCCTACCAGTTGATAGCCGTCGCGCTTGAGCTGCTTGAGCACGGGGGCCAGCGAACGATGCGACTCCAGCCGCACGCGATCCGCACCGTCGCGGGCGATCTTGCGGTCCACTTTCGGCCGGCCGCAGGCAATCACGCGTTGTACGCCGCAACAGCTGGCCACGCGCAGGATTCGCGACAAGTTCACGTTGCTGCGCAGCGGCGGGCAGGCCAAAAGCAGATCGCAGTCGGCCGGCAACGGCTGAGGTGGCTTGTGGCGCTGGTGGGCGAACTCACCCATCTTCGGTACGGGCTGTTGATAGCAGGACATTGCCCAGTCGCAGTTGCGGACGGTCCCCCGGTACCGCGGCAAGAACCTTGCTCATCAGGTCGCCAAATCGCTGCGGCAAGAGGCGATAATAATTGTGTTTTCCTTCGCGCCGACATTCAATCAGTCCATCCACGCGGAGCAGCGCTAAATGGTGACTGACTGCCGGCTGACTTAACTCCAACATCTCGCACAAAGTCCGCACGTTCAGTTCACGCTGCTCCAGCAGAAAGAACAGAATTCGCAGGCGAGTTTCGTCCGCCAACAACTTGAACCAACGTACCAGCTCTTTGGCTACGTTCTCTGGCAAAGCCGCATCGGCGTTGGAGGAAGAGTCTGATTGCACCGGATAACCGCCGGAGTTCTTACTTGACGTATCTGTTCTTGAAAGAATCGTGGCCATGGATCCGCCTTGATCTGCCCTTCGATCGGCCTGAATTCGCCTCCCCAGTTAGCCGCAACGCGTACCCGCGCAACATCCACTCTCGGGAGATACGCACCACGGTAAATCTGCTTCACAACAGATTGTCAGAACCAAGAGACTACTGGAATCAGTAAATAGACGAGTGAATCATGATCTCCGCCGAGGGAAAGAGCTGGCGTCGAAGGGCCACTCCCATACTATCCCGCCCCCTAGCGGTGCTCATACTGCCGTCATTCTAAACCCATTGCCCGCAGTTTGGAAATAGTACGGCTGGAGATTTGGCAGAAAATTCACGTGGATGATAGCATTATCACCGGCCCTGTGGCGATCAACAGAAAGCTCGATGCCCGAGCACTGGTTTAGCTGCCCGCCGCAGGCTGCCGAGGATAGCTAATAAGAGCGATTCTGCCGATCGCGTGCAAACAACCCCAGACACACCCCCCCACTTAGGCAGGAACAAGATGCGATGTGCAGGGGATAGTAGTAGCGATACAAGGCGTACAACCCGCCCGCGAGCGATACGATCGCGACAGCAGCAATCGCCATTTTCTTCGCCATCGGTCCCTCACACGTACGCCAGTCGCCTCGAAGGCCTGCTCAATCCACGCCACACTTTTTTCCAAGCATGGATGCATGGCCAGAGGCCGCGTGGCCCGGATACCCGTTTCAAATTACCTGCGTTTCTCGGGGCGCTTCGACGCCCCTAGTTCTACCCGATTCGAGAGCGGCCGTATCGGCCAATTTCGCAGCCCCTCTGCCGGGTCGTGGGATTGTGTCCGCATCCATCGGTCGTTTGCCGGGACGTGTTCCTCCCGCAGCGAATCACTCACTTCGGACGAGCATGCACAATCGCGTGGAAAGCCCCGGTGATTCCGGCCCGTGTCCTCGTCTTGCCTATTGGCGGTCCACGTCCGTAAGTTCCTTGCGACGTGGGCGAATGGTTGCCAATGCAAAAATCAATCCGATTGCTCCTCCCAGATAGCTGGCATAATGGATGTAGGCCACACGCACAAATGACCAAGTATCCGTGATGTCGAATCGTCGGAAAGCCCATGCCCAAGACGAGTAATCCGCATCCGGTCCGCGCCATAGCCCGTACGCGAACCCGAGCAGCCAGGAAAACACGCCGCAGGCGAACACACAGGCGAATCCCAGGCCCACCTGACGATATGCACACGATCGCGGCTGGTGAGGGATCAACCGACGGGCAAGGAACCATGCAACGATCAAGCCGACGCAGGATGCCGCGAGGAATCCAATTGTGGCAACGAACACCCGATCACCGAGCCCCACATCAGCATAATGAAACTGCTTGAATTTCATGTGTGTGAAGTATTCCGGTGATATTGCGTAAGTTATCTGATCGTGAAGCACTCCGTATGCACCTGCGATCACGGCGCCTATCAACGCCACTCCGCACAGGGGCGGCAGGTCGCCCAACGCAATTTGCGGAACGAGGTACTTGAGCATTCTCATCGCAGCGAAGATTCTCGCACGGCTCTGGCGGCCTCGTCTTGACGGTTCCCGCCCCGCCACCGTCCATCGGCCTTCGTCTGCCTCTGCCGGGCTAGATCGTGTCTGTTCGAAATACGGTGGTTAGTTGGGACTGCTCCGCCCCCTTCTGTCCGGCACCCATTGTACTGGCCATTCGCGAAGCCAATCAGTCTCCTCGCCGCTGAGTGTGATACGCCAGCGTTCCAGAACGTGCCAATTCGAACCGGAAGTTACGAAATGGGTACGCTCGTCGTGTGGACTTCGCGAAACCAGGCCTTTTACTAATTCTTCGCGTGACAGATCGCTGGGCTCCATCCAATGAACTCCCGAGTGTTTGATTTCTACAATTGGATATTGCACAGTCGGAGCGTTGCCAAAGATGGCGGAATCTCCAGGCGAAATCTCGTGCCAGTCAGCACAACTCCGGTTCACCATGACCCACAATCCCACAACGGTGCTCTTACTGGCCCCCGCTAAAACGCGATTTTGGTCGCTGCCACTCGGCCACTCCACATCGGCCTTCCTATGCCTCTGGGGAGGCATGCGCTCCGGCTCAGCAACAATCGGTGGGTTTTCAGGATGGCAGGGAACTACATATCCTCGGTGCCCACTGTGGTACTGCCTATTCGCCCGACTCAATATGAAGGTGCAGTTGTCCGAGGTCGAGTTGGCTTTCCGATCCATCTATCGTAACTCGGAGGCGACCGGTGGCCAGGCGTATCCCTTCCGGTGCCTCTTGGTCTTCACGCGACCCAGGTATCCTGGCAGTCGGTTGGGAGGTTCGGATATTCAACTCGTAGGAGCCAGGCGGCAACCAAAAGGAGAAAAAGCCTCTGACTGAACGACAATGGGCGACTGGAGCGTACTTCCCTTCGTCACTTGAGGGATACAGATAGACATCAGTGAGTTTTGGAACCACGGAATTCTCTCGGCAGACAACGGAGCCATGCAAATTCACGAGAGGGTAAACGGGAATAACGACAGGGGTTCTGGCCACCTCTTTGCCAACCAGAACCATTCCTCCTGAATTACTGTTCTTTGACTTTGCTAGAAGCGAAATGTTGCCGGGTTCACCGGGGAACTGAAGACGAAAGCACCCTTGCGGCAGGGACAATGCCGTGGCTGTCGGATGTGGTTCCATTTCTCCCTCGTTGGTCCATGCACTTGGATCAACAGAAACGTAGTTGCCGTACCGATCCCAAATGACGCCATTGGCAGACCAAGAATATGCAACGTCATACCCTTCGACAGGCGTTCCAGATTGGTCAACGATTTCACCAGCAATTGTCACCGGTTTGAAGCGACTGTTTGCATGCCGGATCAGAACGGAGTAGGCGGCAGCCCAACCGTAGTACACCAATGGTATGGCCAGAGCCAGCAAGACAAACAGAGCAGGAATTCGGGGAGACACTCGCCTAGATGACCGAAAGGCAATTACAACCCCAAGTGCAGTGCTGAATGAAAACATGCCCGGACCGAGCATTTCGACGGAATGGCCTCAGCAAAACCGGTAGGCAAGGTCCAAACCGGCAATCGGCAAGATCAACAACAACAACGTCCGCCATCCGGAAGCTGGGAGGGGAAGAAGGCAACCAGCCATGAAACCGGGAATCGTCAACCCGAGGGCGTATGTGAGGATGCCAATTCCATAGATTGGCGCAAAGGCAACCTTCGCGAGACCGAAAGCAGCGACCGGCACGACTAGGCTCCAGAAGAGCGGGTGCGTCACCACGGCATGAAGCGATTTCATGGCAAGTAGCCCTCGTACGCAGCCAGGTTTGAGGAATCCGTCGTTGCTCACGCCCCTCCTTAATCGGCTGACCGCTCAACAGTGAGAAGACTACGACTGATTCTCGACCAGGTCAACGGAGCACTGCATTATGCTCCGTATAACCTCATCCTGAAAATCGGTCGGTCCTTCTGCGGAACTACGCCCACTAGGAGTCACGCATCATAGGCGTGTTCTCTGGTCCAGCGCCGAGACGGTATAACGGCTCGGAGCCGTCGTGCCGCAATAGGTTCCTTTTTCGAGGTGCTCCCGACGTCCCTGATTCTACCCGGTTCGGGAGCGGCCGTATCGGCCAATCTCACCGCCCCTCTGCCGGGTGACGGGCTGTGTCACAATCGGTGGTATGTTGCTCAAATCAGAAAACGTCTGAGTTACTGCGTCTGTTTCCTAAACGCGGCGATCAGCGGTCATCATAGCACGCGCCATGCAAACGGACCAACGCGCGTAACTGGTGCGGGCCGTGCTCGGGAAACCACACGCCGTCTACACTCAAAAGGTGAACCCTTCATCGCGACCGGCCACGCGGAGTTGGAGAATATCTTCCTGTCGGATGGTCTTCCAGGTTCTCCCGCTAGTCTCTTCCAAGAACGCGGTCCAGAACCTCCAAAACCCTTCGGTCGGTTTCTCTCGCACGATGCTGGCGCAACGCCGCAGATCTTCAACGGTAGCGAAATAGTCGGCGAGTGTTTGTATGCACTCACATCGGATGTGCGGCGACAGATCGGCCAGTCCCTTTACCAGTATTGTCCGGGCCACCGGCTTGGGGAGTCCCCTCCAGGAGCGATAGCCGGTCGCTCGCACGTCGGCATGGGGATGATTCATCGCCTGGAGGATCAGTTCCTGGCGCACCGCGTAGGTTGGCGGAAGTAGCTGATCAAGTTCCGCCCACGGGAAGAAACCCTCGAGAATAGGCTCCTTCAAAGCCTTCGGTTCTCTGGCCACACCCATTTCCAGCCGAAGGCGTTGTGCGATGAGGTCTGCAGTGCCCTCTGGATCGTATTGCTGGAGGACGAAGGTCGCGGTATTCGCATTCAGTTGTGGATCAAGATACCGGCGCGAGACAATCTGCAGGACGCGCGGATCCTTCACGCTGCGATCGGCCAGCAGTCGTGCCGCTTCGCAGAGCATCCACCAATGCTCGTCACTCGCCTCAGGCAGCAATTCGATGACGCCCACCAGGAGAGGCTGCAGTTCATCGTCGCCAGCTCGCACAACTACGTCACTCGCGTCCTCCTGATCTTTCAATGCTTCACCGTTTTCCTCGAGCGGCACCTCTAGTTTCGCCAGAATCCATTGCACCGAATTGGGCTCCGGCGGCAGATCTCGCTCTTGCTCCCACTCAGGTGACAGGCCGACGAACACGTCGTCTTCGAGCGGAATGGTCCAAGTGATTTCCTCGATGTCGGATCCGGGCGAGCGGTCAGCTGACGCTGAAACACGTAGCGCAGAACTCCTTGTTCCTCGCTTGTCGGCGGTCCAAGCAGCGCCAGCACTTCTGAGCGGTTCATGCCTGTCTCGAGAAACCCGGCTATCCCGTAAACTTGTTTGATACGGTCAGTCAGCGCTTGTAGATTACGCGGCGGCTGGCGAAACCGAACACTCCATGCAATCTGCGCGTAGACCTGTTGCGAGATGGGCATGTGAGTCCACTCGAAAAGCACCAGCCGCAGTTCGTCCCCAAGCATCTGGATCTTCTGACCATGCTGTTGCCGAACGCGAGACGCGGTAGAGCGATCCGTGGTGCTCCAAGTACTTCTCCGCCGCCACATGGCCGCAAAAACACACACCATCGTCGAAGTCGTTCGTGCGATCGAGCAGGAGCAGACAATACGTGGCTCGGTTAAACGTGACTCGTAGCAGCGAGAGCAATTGTTCCCGACGAACTGGACCGACGAGCCAGACAAGGGAATCGGATCCCCCGGCGACTTAATCTCCAATGGATTCGTCTCCTTTGGAAGGGCCGCACGACACGAACTCGTCTTCATACCGGACCCACTCGGTGAACCGTGCTTGCCTGGAACTCTGCGATTCAGTTGGCGAAGGTACGGCGGCCGGTTCTTCCGCAGATCCCTTGTCGGATAAACGATCTGTTGCCACATGCCGTCGGGATATAGGCGATCCGACTTGTCGGCTGACGGAAGATATTCACGCGGGCAACCATTCGGGTAACGCATCCGATTCATCTGCACCGGAAGCTGGGCCAGGGACAACGGCGATCGTCCCATGAGGCAAACCAGTGCACTATCTGTCGCACGATTTCTCTCCTCCATCAGCTCTGGCCAGCGGCTTTCGACTGGCTTCCTGATTCACTCCGCCTCGCGCAGGCCAAGAATCAGAGATTTCGATCGCGGTAGGTCGAACTGCTCGACATTCGACCTGTTTCGGGTGCAGGTTGTCAATTCAGAACCGTGGCGTTGGGCCGTTTCCCTGTCAATCGAGCGGACGCTGAAATAAATAGGTTCCTTTGTTGAACACACGCCAAAACCCAATTCTAACCGCTGCCGCCCGGCCGCACGGCGGCAACCGCTGCCGCCAGTGTGAGGACGAGGGCCAGCATGCACCGACTCGTATGCCGGTCTAATGGGGAGTGCGATCGAGTCTGGTCGAAGATGGCTCTGACTCGGCCTTCCAGCTTCGACGACCGCGCCATCGCAACACCTGCAACGAGCCGCGACGCGGCAACGCAGCATGAGTGCTTCCCACGAACAATGTCAGCACAAGTAGAACCGTCCCCGCGACCCATATCCAGAATCCCGATTGTGTGACGAGGTTCGAATGGTTGTCGGCTGCGCGAGCAGACTTGCGATTGGCGAGAGAACCGTGTCCGGCGGCAACAAGAGTTGCCTCGTCACCGGCAAGATTCTTACCTGCATTTCGCCAACCCAATTGACTGGCGTCGGCATGCATCGGTACGGGAGATCCGTGCGTGAGACCGACGACTGTTTCCCGATCTGCTGGGAGAATCGGGATTCTCCATTTTGGAACCACGACGGACAGGGCAGGAACAAGTAAGACTCCGCTAAACGCTAGGCACCAAATCCGATGGTGCATCGCGGCCGACGCCTTGACAAGTATCTGTGCTATCGCAATCGCAACAACGAAGAGGATCGTTGCTTTCGTGGCCACATCAACTCCCACGTGGAGGAAATCAACGCAACTGAGCTGGCTAGAGTAGTGGGCCAAAGTCATGTCACTTCCCTTCCTCTCGAGCCTGTTCAATCGTCTTGCGGAGTCGGTCAGAATCTTCCTTGCCAAGTTTGTCGGACGAAAAGGCCTTGCCGTCTTGTGAGATCCAAATCGACAGGTAGGAACGCATGACCGGGAAAATCGCAATTCCCCTTACGGGTCTGAATCAAAACACTACTGTTTGGGACACGGGCCATGCCCCGCCGGAGGGACTGAACCGTGGGCCGAGATGGCCGCTCCCGGATAAGCTAGAGTCAGGGCGTCATAAGCGCCTTGAGAAAGGAAGGGCTTTCGGGAAATCGCTTCTCCCAAAGGATTTGGCCATGAAACGGCGCACTGGGGCATGGATTAATCGGGCTCAGGGGGCAAGCGGGGGTGAAGTGCGGAATGCGGAGATGCTGGGGTCTGTTTCCAAACGCGCAGCCTGCCCCGCATTCCACCCCCAACGCCGGTCCACTGGCCACCAGGTGGCCCGCAGCGGTGCCAAGAGCGTGTCCTGACACCTGACACCTGACACAAGCAAACTCAATTCGCCATCGCCATGGCCAGATCCTGCGCGGCATTCTGTCCGGTCAGGCGCAGGTCAAACTTCTCCTGCAAGACCTTGAAGATATTGGGCGTGACAAAGCCGGGCGGATTCGGCCCAATCGTGATTCCTTTCACTCCCAACGCCAGTAACGTGAGCAGCACGGCCACCGCTTTCTGCTCGAACCATGACACAACGAGTGTCAGTGGCAAGTCGTTGACCGTACACTGGAAAGCCTCGGCCAGCGCCGACGCGACCATGATGGCCGAATAGGCGTTGTTACACTGTCCCATATCCAACAATCGTGGGAGCCCGAGCAGTTCTCCGTACTCATTGTCGCGAATACGGAACTTGCCGCAGCCCAGGGTCAAAATGAAAGAATTCGAGGGCGTGGCCTGTGCGTAATCACTGAAGTAGTTGCGCCCTGGCTCAGCACCGTCGCAACCGCCGATGAGGAAGAAGTGACTGATCTGACCTTGCTTCACGGCATCGACAATGGTTTCAGCCAGTCCTAGTACGACGCTGTGGTGGAACCCGGTCGTCGACTGTTTGATTTTCGATGCCGTCAACGGCGGACACGCCCGCGCCTTGGCGATGACGGGCGAGAAATCATCGTCGGTGATTCGTACGGCACCGGGTACTGCCGTGCAACGTGTGGTAAACAGACGATCCCGGTACGACTCACGAGGAATCAACACGCAGTTGGTCGTGGCGACCGTCGGCCCCGAAAACTGCTCAAACTCGGTCTTCTGTTTCTGCCAGGCACCACCGAAGTGTCCCGCCAGATTGGGATGCTCACGCAACACGGGGTACATGTGTGCCGGCAGCATTTCGCCATGTGTGTATACCTGGACGTCCGTTTTCTCGCATTGCTTCAACAAATTGTGCAGATCCAGCAGGTCGTGACCGGTCATCAGGATACCGGGCCCCGCCTGTGTCCCTTCGCTGACCGTTCCTGGCGACGGCGCTCCGAACTGTTCTACGTGCCCCTCGTCCAGCAGCTGCATGACGCGCATATTCTGGCGTCCGCACTCCATATTCATTTCCAGCAACGAATCGATGTCGAAGTTCACATTGGTCATGGTGGCAAACAAAGCTTCTTCAATAAATGCACTCACCGTCTCGTCTGACTTACCCAATCGTCGAGCGTGGTTGGCATAAGCGGCCATGCCTTTGAGCCCGTACAGCAGCATTTCCTGCAATGATTGCACGTCTTCGTTCTTGCCGCATACTCCGGGGCTGAGCACGCATCCACTGCCATGCGCTGTCTGTTCGCACTGGTTACAAAACATCAGATAGGTTCCTTTCAAGGATCATGGAAAACACCACGAGAGTGTTGGTTTCACGCAGCCTGAGTCAAACAGCGACCGCCTAGACCACCCAAACCGTTGTCAGCGTGCGATCCGCCAAGAGACTTCTTTCGGGCCAGTTCAGTTTCAGTAGGGAATCTTAGGTGTCGCGAGGACCGCCTGCCTGGTGGGTCGCGCCAATTTGAGCGATCTTCCCGCCACGGCCGCGACGAACACCGCACAGCGAAGGCCCAAAACACCTCGCCACCCGCGGCCGGCGCTGGCCACCGGCCCCGCGGCCCTGGTTGGCCACCATCTTGAACCATACAATAGCGGCAATGCCGTCCGTCAGCATTGATGTAGGTCAAAAACACAGATTACTCGTCGCCACCGCTGCATAGTCCGCGCGGAAGCGAGTCCCTTTGATCGGACGATCGTGCGTATCTGCCGCATGATCTGAGTCAAGTTAACCGGTTGACACCCCCACCGTGCCCTGCTCTTGTGGTTGCCCCGGTCCCCGGAATGGTGACTGGTGCCCGAGACCTCGTGGTTTTTCGCTACATCAGCCTCGCCATAATCGGACTGAGGGAGCGTTCGGGGCACAAATTTGACCCCGGTATCCCGCGAAGTGTGAACTCCCAACACCCTGGAGATGATCTGCAATGGGCCGCACGATCGAAGAGATCTTGAGTCGCTGCCAGCTGTTTGCGGAAGTAGACGCCCAGCGCCGGCAGAGGCTGGCCGACATGTCGATGGCCTGCCAATTCAGCAAACAGCAAATGATTTTTCGACAGGGCCAGGCCTGCCCGGGTGTCTATGTTGTGGATAGCGGGATGGTCCGCGTCTTCAAGACGGCCACCACTGGCAAGGAGCACGTGTTGCACATGGTCGGCCCTGGACAGACGTTCGCCGAAGTCGCCGCGATTGGGAATTTCGACTGCCCCGCGTATGCCGAAGCAGTTGTGCGGACTTCGTGCGTGCTGATCCCCATGGATCGATTTCGCGATGCGATGGCACAAGACCATCAGCTCTGCCTCGAAATGATGGCCGGGCTGTCGTTTTGGGTCCGACGGCTCATTTCCCTGATGGAAGACCTCGTCCTCCGCGATGCCTTGGGACGTACGGCGCGATTCCTGCTCGAATCGGATGTCGCGGCGGACGGCACCGTCAGGCTGCCAAGTCTGAAGCGTCACGTGGCGAGTCATTTGAACCTGACGAGCGAGACGCTGTCGCGTACGTTAAGCCGCCTGATCGAAGCGGGGCTCGTCGTCGAACTCGATAAGAACCGCGTTGAACTGCTCGACCGAGGACAACTTCGCGCTATCAGTGAAGGCAAGTTTCCCGAACTCTGACGGAGAGAGCCGTGCTGCCAACGTGCCGCCTTGCTCCACGCAGGAAAGCTGGAGAGAGCACTCGATCAGCCCTCCTCGGACATTCGAAGAGAGTCAACCAGCGAGCGGCCCGCGCCACATCATGCCCGGTGCTGATTCCTTATTGCAGACTCGCCGTTCGGTACTCGTCACAAAACGCCGAAATCGCCTCGCGATCCTTTCCCCAAGGCAAAAACAGTTTGCGCCCGGCGCCACGATTCAAGTGCGCGGGCCGCGAACCAACAAGCATCCCCCTACCGCACAGCTCTAAGTGACCGATATCGCGCCATGCGATTCTACGGCGAATACGCAGGAAGGAGAGCGTGATTCCACGAGGTCCAAATTCGGTGGTCATGGGTACCCACAATTGCCACATGCTGGATGCCAGTGCCAATCCGGATAACGCGCCCATGTGCACGCTCTGACTCAGCCAACCGGCCCCGACAGCCACCAGACAGCAGAGGGCTAGCGTGACGATTGCGTAAAGGGGGTAATCGCGAAGCGGCCAATTCACCGCCCGCAGCCCCCCTGGTCGCTTCGACTCGCGCCGAGTTGCCATGGTCGCCCTGACACTACTCATACTGATGCACCTTTCCCGTCGGCGGGACACCCGCGCAACAATCAGTCTCCCACGCCGCGACGCAACGCTGCGGAAGCAATGACTCCATTATAGGCCCCACCTCTTTCGATCGCACTCGATTCGGACACTTTCCGCAGAAGTCACTCACGTCGCCATCGCCGGGACGATTCACGCATACGGTCGCGGCGAACAAGCCATCTGCCTGGTGGGTCTTCGAGGGTAAACCGCCACGAACGTCGCATCCGCTGCTGGAATGCGATCCGGTTTCTCGATATCTTGATAACCGCCGATGACAAGTTGGACAGCGCCACTTACACTTTCGAGATCATCTTAAGGCCTTATTAGCACGGACTTTTTTGCCACCGGGCTGGTCCCGGTGGTAGAGCGTTTGACAACCACCGTCGATCTCGGCCACCCATTAGTTTCCTTCCCGCCGCCCATCGCCGCCTCCGGCGGCGATGGGCGGCGGGAAGGTTCGTTTTTCGGCTCTCAGGGTAGTCAGCAAACGTAGAACCACCGGGACCAGCCCGGTGGCGAGGGTCTGTTACGGAGACACGAGTTACGCGCATCCATCGCTGCAAAACGGCACTGTACAACTTGGCCGTCCCGTGATGGAACCGTTCCGGGAACACGGATCCTCTACTCAATTCCCCGACTTAATTTTCACGGATCAGCAAGAACATGGCCCACCCGCGACGTGTCATTGTGCTCGGTACACACAATCGCAAGAAGGGCCTGGAACTAGCCCAGTTGCTGTCCCCGTTCGGATTGGAACTGCTGACGCTCTCAGACGTGGAAAATCCCCTGCAGGTCGTGGAAGACGGGGAGGCGTTCGCCCAAAACGCGGAACTCAAGGCCTGCCGCCAGGCATCTCACTTGCGGCGATGGGTCTTGGGCGAGGACAGTGGCCTGGCCGTGGACGCTCTGAACGGCCAACCCGGAGTCTATTCGGCGCGCTGCTCAGGGCCAGATGCGACCGATGCATCCAACAATGAACACTTGCTGCAAGCACTGCGTGAGGTGCCCTCCGTTGGACGAACGGCGCATTATGTTTGCCACATCACCCTCGCGGATCCCGAGGGATCTGTTCGTGCTGATGCCGAAGCATGTTGCCACGGACGAATCGCGGAAGCACCCCGAGGCACGTCCGGATTTGGCTACGATCCGCTCTTCGAAATTATCGAATACCACCGTACGTTCGGCCAGCTGGGAGATGCCGTCAAATCGATGCTCAGTCATCGTGGTCGGGCCGCACGCAAAATCCTGCCGCAGATCGCTCGCCTCGTGCGCGAGGGCCAGTGGAGCTGACAGGGAGTTCCCATCACGGGCCAAACAACACGGCCCGCATTGTCAACGCGGGCCGTGTCCGAGCAACATCAGAAGCCAAAGGGGGGTGTCTCATCGAAGGGTTTGATTACCGGCCGCGTAGTCGGAGGAAATCGAGCGGCGCGGCACGATCACCGGCAGTGGTTGTATGTCGAATGATATCCCGTCGAGCGATCGAGGACGCACCCCTTCACCCTGATTCGGAAGTGCGCTGCGTTCCGCTCCGTAAGTTTGCATGATCTGGTGAATTTGGGGCTGCAGATCGATCCGACCGTTCGGAAGCTCATTACCGACCGTGTCGAAACTGCCGATCGTCACGATGCTCTCGAAGCGATCGTGAAACTCGTACGCGTCGATGCCCTTCTTTCGCAGCATCTCCGTCAAACGGTGCGCGTGGTCAGCCGCAATCTCCAGCTTGCTCGGCTTGCTGCGTGTCGGTAGCCCCAATAGGGATGTTCCACCCTCCACTTCCCGATTGGTCCCTTCACCCAGAAAGTGCGAGTCACCGCGGAATGTCGCGACGCGAACCGTGTAGGCACCAGGACAATCCAGCAGGCTGTGCTTGACACCCTTGTTCATATTCAACACAAACGGATCCAGTCCGGCTCCCACAAAGAACTCTTTGGGCAGCATGGGATTGCGCACCACAAATGCACGGCGCATCGGGCCGGCCTGCTGCTTCTCCGGGTCAAGATTGACCAGACGCTGCAATTCTCTCAGTCCAACGAATCTCTGCGTCGTTCGCCTGCCTTTTCCGGCCGTCACATCCAGACACTCGGGCTTGGCCGTCTTGATCTCCTCCAGATCCTCTTCCGCACCCGGGGCATCGTGGCTCGCGTAATTGCCAACCAACACGGCAATTTCGTCGAAACTCGCCGCATTCTGATACCTCATCTTCTTGGGGCCGCCAAAACGATTCACCCCTCGACCGTAGACCGGTTCGGTGAAGTCAAAATGCCGCTTGTGCATGAACGCTTCCATCCGGTAACGCTTGCGCAATTCCAGTACTAACTCGTGCGCTTGCTCTTCAGCACCAGGCCCTGCAAACGAGGTCGCAAAGACCATCCAGGGCCCATGGTCCTCAGTCAGCCAATACGACTGTTTCGGATCGGCCTGCACCGACTTGAATGGAATCAGCTTCTTCCAGGGGGGCGTGGCCAAAGCCATACTCGCTGCCACACAGATCGTCACGACGCCGACCCCGATCATCCAGTACTTGCGTCCCCAACGCGTTTTCATGTCTTCCTCCTTGAACGACCTGACCACGCTCACCCGAACCGATCCCCAACGGCACATATCGCTGCAACTTGGCCGGAGCGTATCAGATCCCACAAAATGGAACCAGATCGAATTGCTCGCCCTCACTAACCACCCACCAGAAGGGATCTGCCATCCGGGAGGTGTCTCAGTCGAGAAAAGTTCCCCATCCGCAGGGCCCAATCAGGCCACGACGCATCTCCGGTCGTTGCTGGGCATGTGAAGCCACCCCGGGCGCTGACCGTCACACATTCGCGCCATGTGTCACGACCCGCAGGACCGCGCACATGTCTTTTGGAACGACTGGCCCCGTGGCCCCAGCGCATGCTCCAAGTCGAGCTATGTTTGGAAGGGTAGCTTGGCCAGCTGACCGTAATAGCGAGAGACTACATGACATCCAATTCAGCATCCGACGCTTGCTCACGCAATCGTTATCGGGCCGTCGACAACGAGGCAATACCCGTCGCGATCCAACGACTTGACGAGGGGCAGAAACCGGCTTCTGGAAATCTGGTCAACATCTCTGCGTCCAGTGCCCGAGTCGTTTCGAACATGCCCTTCAAATTCGGCGAGAAGCTCGTCTTGCATTTGGCCCCCAAAGCCACCGGGCTCGATATTCGAATCGGGTGTGACGTGCAATGGATCCGCGAAGGGGACCTGGAAGACGAGTGGATCGTGAGATGTCTTTTTGGATCCCAGCTCGAAACAGCACTCCTGGAAGACTACGTGGACAACGGTCTGCTGGAGCGTCGTGAAACGGATCGTCACGAAGTTTCGTTACCCGCGTCGATAAAATTCGAGGGGGAGTCTGAGTGGACCACGATATCTCTCTACAACGTGGGGACCGGGGGGTTCTGTTTCCTGTCGCCGACCACCGGAATGATCGGCTCACGCGTTCGCCTGGCCCTGGATGCAGATCCCGACGATGAGATCGAGGGACGCATTATGTGGCAGTCTGAAAACGACGGCGAGCACCGCATCGGCTGTCAGTGGATGAACCGCAAAGGGACCGTATTCGCCAGGCAGCTTTCCGAAACGACGACCGCATCGCCCGAACCCTCTCCGCGCCCAGCCAAACGTCGTGTCATGGGCGGGGTGATCCTTGCGGTATTAGCCTTCTCGCTCGGGGTGTTCCTCGCAGAAAGCGTCTCCGCGCTGTCGGAGTACCTCCCGGCAGGTGTCAACTTGGATGCGCTGGCAAGGTAGGGCGTCGCACCCGTTGACGAGCGGCGGCCAGAGTCGGTCAGACCACCGCGCATGAGTCAATCAAACGCGACTCGAAGGGATGGACTCTCCGCCTGGAAGTCGCCCAAGCTCAAGACCGTTTAACGAATCGCTGCAAGATAGGTTTGCGATACGAACTGTTGCGCCAGCCTGGTCGTGCTGTCGCCATATCGGGTTTGCCGTTGGATGCGATCACGGAATATTTCAACGGTAAGTCGCCTAAGCCAGCCGTGTCCCCCGCAACTGCAGACCGTCGTACGCATGCGCCACGCAGTCAACTAACTGCCCGCACAAACGTTGGCTTCCGGCGATCGCAACGGGCGCGTAGCGGCAAGATGTGCCGACCAGATGGCCGGCGATCTGCTGCGACTCCGATTCCACCAGCAGACGGATCTCCCGGCCCAACAAACGCCGAAAATAGTCACCTCGCAGTTCCTGTTCCAATTCCGCCAGCCGACGACCACGCTCCGCTTTGATGCTTTTGGGTATGTGATCAGGCAGGCCCATCGCGGAAGTTCCTCGACGGGGGCTGAACGGAAACACGTGGATTTTCGAGAAACCGACCTCCCGCGCCACTCGGCAGGTCGCCTGAAAATCTTCCTCCGTTTCGCCCGGAAACCCGACGATCACATCGGTGGTCAAGGCGGGCAGCGTCAGGCGACGGCGTATCAATTCGCAGCGCTCCTGGAACATCTTTGTTGACCAGCGGCGCCGCATTCCGCGCAAGATCCGATCCGACCCGCTCTGCAGACAGAGGTGCAGATGAGGGCACACCCTATCGGGAAACTCCGCCACGGTGTCAATCAGCTCACGAGTCACTTCGGTGGCTTCCATGCTCGAAAGACGAATCCGGAAGTCTCCCGCCAGCTGCGCCAGTTGACGCACAAGGTGCGACAAACGTAACCATTGCGACTTCGGTTTGTGCCGATTCTGTTCCACCCCATAATGCCCTA
Organism: uncultured Planctomycetota bacterium; assembly: GCA_963700575.1. Taxonomy (GTDB): domain Bacteria; phylum Planctomycetota; class Planctomycetia; order Pirellulales; family Pirellulaceae; genus JAJRVM01. Next base: position 341,071 of record CAVOYC010000033.1, read on the forward strand.
AATGCACGCCCGTCAACACAAGTTCTCGATATCCGTTGTCGAGCAGACGACGAGCTTCATTCAGAACCTCCGCCACCGGTCGGCTTGACACATCAGGCCGTACCTGCGGAATAATGCAATAGCTGCATCGCAACAGACAGCCATCCTGCACCTTCAGATAGGCACGATGCCGAGTGCCAAAGTGGGAAATCCCCGTCGGTATATCGACAACACCGAAGCGACCCAACAGATCGGGCAACTCGCGTTTGTCCGTCACGACTTCCATCACGCCGGGCAGAACCGCCACTTCTTGCGGCGCCCGCGTCGCATAACATCCCATCACCAGAATTCGCGTGCCAGGGTTGTCGCGGGCCAGACGCCGGATGATCTGGCGACTCTTCGAATCACCTTCATTCGTCACCGTGCAAGTATTCACGACACACAAATCCGCCACTTCATTCAGAGCGGCGTTCTCGTAACCGATCCCGATCAGTCCCTGCCGCACGTACTCGGTCTCGTACTGGTTCACTTTACAGCCGAGTGTGATGGTTTTGAGCTTGGGGGCCATGGCGGATAAGGCGGAGTGAGTGAAAGTGATGCATGCGAAGCGATGGCGTGACAGATTGGCAACTGGCCAAAGTGCCGGTCATCAAGATGGCTCGACGAGATCCAGTTCCGCTGCAAACAGGTTGGCAATGGAGATGAACTGTGAGCCGAGCGCAGGGACCGGGACGCTCTGCTCAACCCGACCACCGGTACCGCATCCTGCGGGCCAGCGTCTCCCTCTACTGCGGCTCCGGCTCAATCGACGCAGTCATGGAACCGGCACAGCGCGCAATGAGCGAATCTTTGCCGTAGGCATGGATTTGGTCTCGTTTCAGTTCCGCATGCTCCTTCGTCGTGGTGAGACAGATAGCGCGCCCCTGGGAATCGACTTCCTTGGCGATCTTGTACCCTCTTTCCATACCGTGCCCAAACACAGTCTGCATCATGGCGATGACGTATTCGTAGGAGTGATCATCATCATCCCACAAAATGACATGATAGCGAGGCTGTTGTTTCGGCTTCTGCTCTTGCTTGCGGCGGCGACGAATCGTTTCCACGATCGGTTCGTCAACGGCCGTCGTCTGTTCGTGACCGTCCAAATCAGATCCTCTCTCACAGCCTGGGACAGAAATCCCTACGCAGCAGTACTCGATCAAGTGATTCGACCGCCAAGGGTCCCATCCCCATCGGCGCCAGCACACCTTGGCCTCCGCCCCACCGTCGCAGACAATGAGAGCAATGCCGACGACTGCCGAAGGGCCCCCGCCCGATCGCCCCCCCTTATGCGGGACGGTGATTCGCATCACCCCGAATAGTCTCGCCCGAGTCACGTCATTATATTGTACCGAATTGACGATAGAAAAGGCTTTTTCTCATCTTTCTGACGATCCACCTGCACAAGGAGTAGATGGCACAATGGCGGACTTGGACCAGTATCTGGTGGAGAATCGTGACCGATTCGAAGGCGAACTGTGCGATCTGCTGAGAATTCCCAGCGTTAGCACGGATGGGCTTCATCAGACAGAAATTCGCCAGGCGAGCCAGTGGGTCGCCGAACAGTTCCGCCAAATGGGACTGGTGGTCGAATTGATCGAGACCATCGGGAATCCCGTGGTGTACGCCGAGTCACCACCGGTACCGGGTGCGCCCGTGGTATTGATTTACGGCCATTATGATGTGCAACCTCCCGACCCCTTGGATGAATGGCAATCCCCCCCATTTGAACCCACACGCCGCAATGGCAATCTGTACGCCCGCGGTGCGACGGACGACAAGGGCCAATTGTTCACGCACCTCAAGAGCACCGAGGCGTGGATGCAGGTGGCCGGAAAGCTACCTCTCCAACTGAAGTTTTTGATTGAGGGCGAGGAAGAGTCAGGAAGTGAGGGCCTGGTGGACCTGATTGAGCGTGAAAGGGAACGCCTGGCGTGCGATGTCGCCGTGGTCAGTGATTCGTCGCAGTTCGGTCCGGGCCAGCCGGCGGTGACCTACGGACTCAAAGGAATCGCCTATTTCGAGCTGCGACTGACCGGTCCCAAACAGGATCTGCACTCGGGGACGTTTGGCGGAGCCGTGACGAATCCTGTCAATTGCCTCACGCAGATGATGGCCGGCTTGATCAATGAGAAAGGGCGGGTGCAGATTCCGGGATTCTACGATGACGTGCTTCCACTTGGAGATCGAGAGCGCGAGCAATTTGCCTCGCTCCCGTTCGACGAATCTGCCTTCATGCAGAAAATTGGCGTACGCGGTGTCACAGGCGAAGTGGGCTACACAACGCTGGAACGCCGTTGGGCGCGGCCTACTTTCGACATCAACGGCATCTGGGGCGGGTACCAGGGGGAGGGCTCGAAGACTATTTTGCCCTCCAAGGCAGGTGTGAAGTTCAGTTTTCGGCTGGTCCCCAATCAGGACCCGGCGAAGATCCAACAATCGTTGCGATCGCAACTCGAGTCGCTTTGTCCTCCGGGAATCGACATGCAGCTGGTGGACATGCACTCGGCAACGGGAGTCGTCGTACCGTTGGACAGCCCCTTCATGGGAGCGGCGGCAGCCGCTATTGAACACGGCTTTGGTCGACCGCCGGTTTTCATCCGGGAAGGCGGCTCGATTCCCATCGTCACGGTCTTCCATGAAAAACTGGGAATCGACACGCTGCTGTTAGGCTGGGGACAGGACGATGACAACACGCACAGCCCCAACGAGAAATTCAGTCTTGCCGACTTTCATCGAGGCATCAAAACGAGTGCCCGATTGTGGAGTACGATGAGTAAAATCGACGTGGCAACTCAGTAGAGCTGCGTCTGGGGCGGCGAGCAACTAACGGAGGCCAGAATCGCCAGACTCCCGTTCGCGCCTGTGACCTTGACTCGATTTGCCAACGCGCACATGGCAGCCCTTCCGTGACCGGCAGCCACGTTCAACTCGATAAAACCAGGAATGGGAATACGTCATGCTGGATCGAAAGTTCATCGTCGAGAATGCGGACGACGTGAAACGCAACTGCACGCATCGCGGAGTCCGTGCCGAAGTTGATCGGCTGGTGGAATGGGAACTGCTGCGACGTGACAAACAGAAGGAAGTGGAAGAGCTGAATCGACGGGCCAACGAGGTATCCAAGTCCATCGGCAAGGCCCAAGATCCTGATACGCGCGAAGCGCGGAAGGCGGAAGGACGCCGATTGCGTGAGCAGAAAGATCAAGTCCAATCCGAAGTCGATCGGTTGGAACAAGAGGTCCAATTGCTCCAGTCGGGCATCCCAAACATGTCGCACAGGGATGCCCCGGTCGGAGCCGATGATCAATCGAATCGGGAGTTGCGCACAGGGCGGCACAAGCCGCGACAATTCGACTTTCCGATCCGTGATCATGTCGAACTTGGTGAAAGCCTGGACTTGATCGACTTCGAAGGTGGCGCCAAGATCGCCGGGCACGGTTTTTACTTCCTGCGCAACGAAGCGGTACTGCTGGAGCTGGCACTGCAGCAGTTCGCCACGCAGATGCTCGTCACGGAGGGCTTCACGCCTGTCATCACACCTGATCTGGCCTATAGCGAGATTCTGCAAGGAACCGGCTATATTCCGCGTGGCCCGGAAACCCAGATCTACAGCATCGAGAATTCCAACCTGAACCTGGTCGCCACCGCGGAGATTACGCTGGGGGGTCTCATGGCCGGTGAGATTCTGGATGCCGAGACGCTACCGGTCAAATTATGCGGCATCAGCCACTGCTTCCGGACCGAGGCCGGCGCTGCCGGACGCGCCTTGCGCGGACTCTATCGAGTGCATCAGTTCACCAAGGTGGAAATGTTCGCCTTCACACTTCCCGAGCAGAGCGACGCGATGCTCGACCACATCTGCGATCTGGAATGCCGTCTGTTCGATGAGCTGGGGATTCCCTATCGCGTCGTCGATACGGCCACCGGAGATCTGGGAGGTCCCGCCTACCGGAAATTCGACTTGGAGGCATGGATGCCCGGCCGCGGCGAGGGAGGTGAGTGGGGCGAGGTCACCAGCACGTCCAACTGCACGGACTACCAGGCCCGTCGGCTGAATATTCGATTCAAACATCGGGGCCAGAAAGGGACGCACTTGGCGCATACGCTCAATGGTACGGCTATCGCCGTCAGTCGAGCTTTGGTGGCCATTCTGGAAAATTACCAACAGGCCGACGGCTCGGTCCTTATCCCGCAAGTCCTCCAATCCGCTGTCGGTACCGATCGCATTGGGCCCCGATCGTAGCGGGAGAGCGTTATCGGAAAACAAGCGTCACGCGGGCGATGCACGCGATTAGCTCGCCGCAATCGTTTTCGCCGCTTCGTCGCACAACGACTGCGACTCGACAACTGTCGCCGCCTCGGCGACGATCCGGACAATGGGCTCCGTGTTGCTGGCTCGAATCAATAACCATTTGCCAGGCCAGTCCAGACGCAGGCCATCCATGCGGTCGCCCCGCGCATCCGAGAAGTGTCTTTCCAGAGCGTCCAGTGCGGCCGGGATGGCCTCCCGCGCCAGCGTCTGCTTGGTCTTGCAGATCTCGTAGCGAGGTAGCTCATCGGCCAGTTGGCTCACAGGCGCGCCACGCGTCGCCATGGCGTGCAGGATCCATGCCATACCCACGAAGCTGTCGCGAATGTAACCGACTTCTGGATCAATCGGTCCTCCATTACCTTCACCACCGAAGACGGCCTGCTGCTGCCTCATGGTGGCCACCACATTCGCCTCACCGACTGGCGACCGGAAAAAGGGGACGCCGTATTTTGTCGCCAAATCCTGGGACATCCGACTGGTGGAGCAGTTCGTCACCACCGCACCCGATCGCTCTCGCAAAACTTGCTGCAGGCAGAGGGCGACCGTGTACTCTTCGCCGATATATCGTCCCTTCTCGTCAATGACCGCCAGGCGATCGGCATCGGGATCCTGGCAGAATCCGACGTCCGCCCCGGCGGCGACCACTTCTTGCGAGACGCTGGCCAGATTTACCGCCGTCGGCTCAGGCGGATGCGCAAAATAGCCGTCAGCGTCGCCGCCGAGTATCGTAAACTGACAGCCCAAGTCGCTGAGAATTCGCTCCCCCATGCGACTGCCGGCACCGTGATTCGAGTCGAGTAGCACCCGAAAGGCACGCTGCCGGATCGCCGCCGGATCGATGCAAGCCAGGACCAACTCGGCATGTTGACTCAACGTATCTTCCAACGAGTGCGCCTGCCCCACCCGCTGATAGGTCACCCAATCGACCGAGCCCGCGTGATACCGCTCGACAACCTGTTGCCCGTCTTCCGCCGAGAGAACCTGCCCGGTCTGAGAGAAGAGCTTGATGCCGTTGTATTCAGGCGGATTGTGACTGGCCGACACCTGAATCGCGCCGGCGGCGTGGTGCTGGCGAACCAACACACCCACGGTGGGTGTCGCGGCGACATCGGCATCGAGCACCGTGCGGCCAACAGCCAAGAGATTACCGCGAATCGCGTTGACGAGCATCCGCCCCGTGCTGCGGCCGTCGCGAGCCAAAACGATCGGGCCGGCGGCCAGACCTGCCACATAAGCGCAGGCAAACCGCGCCGCTAACTCCGGTGTCAAGTTCTCGCCAATCACGCCTCGCAGGCCTGAAACGCTGATGATTAATTCCGCCATGATCTGCTCCCTGTTCGATGTTGGGCGTGCGACCTTGTTTTCTTCTCGCGCCTTTTCGCCACTTCCTTCGGCGACACGGGCACTGATATACCCAATCTGCAAATCACGCGGTCCATGTAGCCGGTAAAGTCGCATTCTTGTGGCTCGTTTCCCATCTCGATGCGTCCGGAATTCACATCCGGCGCAGCGGGGCGAAATCACAGGCTTTTCCGGCGTTGGACCCGTTGGCAGGGGCAGGCAGGCTTGCACTTGGAGTAATATAGCATCTCCAGGCAAATTGCGAAGTTGCTGCTCGCTGACGCTCTACCCGCTCCGAAGAAACAGCGGCCTGGTCTCCCGGGAATACTGATAAACACGCTAATCAGGCGGCCGTCCTGGTGTTGAAACAATTGAAGAATAGGTGCGACGAGATTGTTGTTGATTCGTGCTGCCCCACAGTCGAAGTAGGCGAAAAAGCCATAGATCTGGTAATGAAGCAGTTTCAGTAACCTATGGGAAGAAAAGGACCAGTGCAGCTATTGCACCTCAGAAGTGAGCGACAGATGCCGGTAGGAGAATCCGGGAGTATTTTGTTGTGAATGGTTCTGTTCGACTCTACACCTATCCCATTCCATTACACGTCGGCGTTGGTTGTCGTTCGATCGCCGCAACGCCAATAGCAGAGGTAATCGGACGGCACGAATTGAAGACCTGTCGCGGGGCTCATGCGAAAAGTTCACACCTGGGGGGCTTTGCATGGCCGGGCCATTGATCGAGGACTACCGATGGCTTGCCGAACAACTTGCGGAAGTGTTTGAATCAGAATCACAGTGACTCACCAAAGAGCGCAGAGCATACCCAGTTTAGAATACCACCGTATCTGGGAGGGGCGGCAATGTGTAAACCGAGCCAGCCGAGGAGAATCACAGCTGCGACCGTTGGCAGATGGCTTGTCCACCTGATGGATTTCACCTTTCTTGTCCTCGGCTTTGCGGGGAGTGCGACAGGTTTCGTCCTGGTTGCACTCGGCGTGCAGCATGACTACCCGCCTGCGGTTGTTGTCATCGGGACGATATTCCTCTTGGGTTTCCTGGTGATGATATTTGCGTGGAGCTTTAGCCATCGATTGGCAGTTCTGACCAATATGCAGAGGCAGACTAATCAGATTCTGGAAGAACTGCTTCGCCGAACTGAGAGATGATCCGAAGTGAGCGGACGAAGTTCCAACAAAAGACCCTTTTTGACACACTGCTGACGATCCGGCAAAATGGGGCTGTTCGGATGCGTCGAATAACGAAGATCAATGTGGAGGACTTCCAGCCGAGCGGGAGCGCACAGAGCAGACATACTTACACAGTAAGGCGATTGGATGGTGAGACCGAGCTGTACTACTACCGGCATCGCACATACGCGGCGCAGCTGGGACGGTTTTGTAGTAGGGATCCGGTGGGGTATGCCGGTGGTAACTTTTTATACTCATATTGCAGTGATTCGCCCCTACGTCATAAGGATCCGAGCGGCCTTTCACCAGCATGTACAAGCTTGGATGCGATCTTTTTCGTCCATGGCGGCCCGCAGGATATTTCCGCTCCTTACTCGGAAGGAACTGTCTGTGCCTCTATTCTCGTCATTCCCGGAACGTGTCCCGGCGAGCTTATTGAAATCAGTATTCGATACAGCACGTACGATCCCATTCGAAACGAGCCGGACCCGACCGCAATTGAAGAGATGAAAACTAAGTTCAAAGGTTGGACTTATTCACTTCCTACGGGATGCGTGGTCAAAGGTGGCGAAGTGAAGGTTGGCTACAAAGACCATCCGGAAGTCAACTGGACAATTACTTGCGCGACGGATTGCGCGCGGTCACCGGACAATAAGGGAAAAGTCTGTGAGGATTCGTCCGGAAGCGCCTCGATTGCGCCTAACACCGTGGGTGACGTCTTCGAAACACTCGTAGTGCAATGGAAAGTGAGTTTCACAGACAAATGCTGCACGACAGTCGGGTGTCAGACTCACATTGAGCTAGGTCAGACGGCTCCTGGACCGGGTGGACAGGGGCCTCCAGGAAGACCAAAGGTGGGCATCGATGAGATCGATCGTCCAGCTGACCCACCATGCCCAAACAAATATTGAGATTCGTATGAAATCACAATATGGCCGAAATCACAATATGGCATGAATGATGGGTGATCAGGTAGTGATGATGGTCAAGTGTCATGTGTAGTCTTGCCGGTGTTCGTATAGGATTCCTCCCGTGATGCATTTGCGAATCCACGTTTCGAGTTTTTTGGCACTCATAGTTCTTGCCTTCGTTCCCGCCGCGTGTGACTCTATTGACATGGACTCTCGTTTGGCCTCAGGCCGCACCTGCATGCTTTCAGCGTGTGCAGCTCACACGGTCCACGCGATCGGGAGATACTTGCTTCAAGTGGGCACGACAGCGCTTGCATTGCGCGATGACAAACCCAACTCAATGATGTCCATCGTCAGTGAATTCACTAGCCCCCTTAGTGCAGGTATCAAAGACGCTCCCTTCTACTTCCATCAGCGTTGTGCATCAGGAGCTATCGGTAGGCAAGCAATACGGCGAAATATGCTGAAGTTCGACTTGACGTCAGAGATGGGTAACGCAAGCCGTCCCGCCGCCGTCGATCGCCAGACGGAAGATCCGGATGATTCTCGGCCTAGCAAAGACTCTGTGCCTGACAACTGTACCGTGCGAGTTCCGTGCACGGGAGGATCCTTCTTCGTTGACAAGGGGGGCAACGCGTGGTGGTACACGGAGAACAGCAGAAATGTCGTCGTCGTCAAATCGGAGCCCGATGCCTTTCCGACCCGTGATCCATCTTATCTCAGGCACGTTGGGACGATCCGGCTTTTTCAGGCAACTGATGATGATATGAAAGCTATATCCCTCTGTCGAAATCTCAAGCGAATAGATCTCAACGATCCTCGAGTCACTCGTGATGGATACAAAGAGATGAAGAACTTATCGAGTTTGGAACGATGCGATGTTAGATATCACTACACTTCGACTCCAATAGACGATATCGGGCTGTCGTATTTTCGAGATCTATCAAACCTTGCTTGGTTGTCCCTTGAAAAGACCGTGGTAACGGATGATGGTCTTTCAGCAATTGAAAATCTCCGACTTCTAAAGCATCTATGTATTCGAAGTCCGATGATCAACGGTCGTGGTCTTCAGCATGTCCGTGGACTGCGCAACCTCGAATACCTGGAAGTTGGCGTGCCGGGCTACTGGGTATTGCAGCGTAAGCATCCACCAGTATTTGGCCAGAGCACCGTTGACTCCTTTAACGAGGCGATTGAGTATGTGGCCGGGCTGCCAACGTTGAGATGGCTAAACTTGAGCGGCAGTCCTGTGTCCGACGACGGGCTTCAGTATGTGGCCCAAGTCCGCACGCTTGAGATGCTAAGCCTCAACTGGACACTTGTAACAGACGACGGAATCATGGAAGTCGCTACCCTGAAGAATTTGAGGTCGGTGCGCCTCCGCGCCACTAATGTGTCGGAGACCGCGATGAAGAAGCTTCGCGACTCGCTTCCACGCGCCTGGATTGGCGACCTCGAGCCGTTGAAGCGGGACAAAATCGAAAAGGACATTAGGTGAAGGGGTCCAGCGACTTTCGTCGTGGACACGCGTACACGGAATTCGCAGATAGCCGTGCCCTCGGGCACTCGCAAGACACCGCGCGACGCAGTGCGCTCTTTGAGAATGAGGGTGGAAGAGACGCGAAGAACGACCTTTGGGCGCAATGGCATCGCAGCGCGCGTGTGACATAAAGCCGCATTACGCTGCATGCCGTGCACGGATGATCGGGAGATACGTGCGATGCGCCAGGCAATCGATCTCAAGAATGATCGGAGCACCCGGCTGACCGTCGATGTCCACTTGTGGCCTGGCACAGGGGGAACTGCGCGGCCAGCGAGTGCGTGGTTCAAGGCGTGGCTGCTCGTTGGCCGCACTGCGTGAGAAGTAGACTTCGTTGGGTGTCTTTCCGCCCAGCGTCTCGTGAGGGCGGTGTTCGTTGTACCAGTCGACGATCAGGCTGGCCTCCTGCTCAAACTCGGACTGCTCTTCGGGGACGGTGATTGGTCGTAACAGCTGCTTAAATGTTACGGGCCGAATTATCGTCGTACTTTTGGCCGAATTAAGACTGTAGAGATTTGACCTCCTATTTGGCAGGTTGGCCGAATTGTTGAGAATTTTGGAGAAGCTGAGGCCGATAGGCCCATCGGATCGTGGTTGACGATCAGCGCAGTAACCGACGTCACACCGATCGTTGGAAGACGATCGGTGTGAGAGGCCGGGCATTTAGTCGCACGTGAACTGGCGAATCAAGTGTTCGGCGCCGTGTGACGCTCGCAGTGCTTTCGTAACCACTGCTCAAGAAGTTCGACAGCAGCGAGGAAGTCATAGCCGAGGGCGATCAGCAAGTCGATATTGTTGAAATTCTGATCACAAGAGAAGCAGTGAGCCAGGTTATTGCTGGGGTTCACGGTCGCTCGTAGTTCGCCGCACGCCGGGCAGAGGAAGCGAAAGTAGCCTGCAAAATGCTTGGAGGGCGGACCCTGTCGGCCCAGTCGAAGTATCGTCACTTTCATCGGAAGATCGTTGCGGATCGCCCGGAGCAGTTCATCGGATATCATGCTGGGTTCCCAAAGCCACCTGACTTGCGTTGGCCGGGAACTGGGCCGATCACGACAATGAACCGGATTATTGCGGAGAGGCTCAGGAAACTGGGGTGCGAAAGAATCGCTGATGCCATGCATAGGAAAGCAACACGTGTCAGCAATAGACCGATCAGGACTGCACCGGGTCGAATAGTCAGTGGAATCGTTGTCACTGAGGCAGCCTTCTCTCTCATTTGCTCCACGACCTGTACTCTACGGCAATCGACTTCCCAATGACAAAAGTGCTGCATCGTTGGGAGAGTATGTTTCGAACTTCGAACATTCGACAGGAGTTCGTGAAGACTCTCCTATCACGTGCCGACGTGAAAGTGAGAGCGTGGGAGCGAGACATTGACGTTGAGTTCGCTGAAAGGATAGTTGAGTTGATGGAATCTTGTAGCGAGTTGCCTCGGGCAAGATCATGCCTGACGATAGGCTTGCTGCGGTCTTTCATGGACCATGTGAGGCTGACCTGCCTTTCAGTCGTTTCTCGCACGAGGTCTGCAAGATCGACGGAATTCACATTTCAATAATCAACGTGCAATCGCGTCTTGATATCGATAATGCAACCATAACTGATTTTGTGCGGGTTCTTTTGAGTCTCCGGAAATCTAAGCCCTGAGCACGAATCCTGGACGGAAACGGGCGGATTGGCGCGGATCTTTCTGTGGGGGATTGAAGCACGGTCACGGTGCTGGTCAGCAAACGCATTGGAGGATCGCAGGTGACCCTGTGACAGATGTGTGGCAAAGAGTAGCGGGCCTCGTTTACAAACAATAAGGTATCCACGGCCGAGCAGGGTGGCGACTGACGGTGTGAGGAGACGCGGGGCGCGAGCCGGGTTACGGGTGGTGGAGCGCTGAGACAATATATTATGAATTTATAGCGACCTGTCCGAGAGTGCCAAGGAAGTGGCAGTGGGTCGCGTTGGGTGTGAGTGCTCACGGAGAATCAACCTGTCGGTCGCGTCTGTGACAAGACAGGAAGTGTGCGGTAGCTGCAGTGCCAGATGCGTGTCATGTATCGGCAAGTGACACGAGCAGCACGCATGTCGCGAGCGCGGCGGTCGTGAAATCGCTTGAAACACGGTCCGATTCTTTCCTCTGTGATGCATGTCAGTCACCTCACGTCACAAGTAGCCGGAGGTCAACAAGGCGTCGTATTGCCTCTTGATCTCCTCTGCTCTGCGTCGAATGGAAGGCGGCGACTCGTTGCCACTTCGTTCTGCCTCGATCTGCGGGAGCTTTTCCCCGAGCGTGATCATGGCTCCGGCTTGGGCCTGGCGAAAGCTCGCAAGGGGCATCTCCATCACTTCACTGACTCGCGGGCGGAGCGTGCTGCCGGTCAGCTGCATCGGGCCGCTACAGAACCGGCAAGTCTGCGTGCGTTCTCGTTCGTCGAGCGGCCTCCAAACGCAGCAAATCCAGATCCAGCGGTTCCTCCGGTTGGCTGTCTCCGGTGTCGGCATCGTTTCGTCGCTTGGCTCTGGTGGCTTGACGGCCTGCAAGGGACGGATCTGTTTCAGTTTGTGGATAGACGTCCGAGAACCGCGAAAGCCGGAGCGGCGGATGTGTCGCATCGGCCGGGACGGGTTAATTGGCAAAGTCACCTCGGCGCCACGCGACGTGACTATCAAATCATGGGAGTGGTTTGTTAGAATAGAGTCTCAGGTATGACCTGGTTGTCGATACCGCGCCGTCGGGCTAGTTGCGTGGAGGTGTATATGACGTTGGAACAATTGGAGAAGAGGGTGGTTGATCTGGAAAAGCAGCTTGCCGAACTGCGATGCCGCCTGGAACCAGTGGCGATTCCGCTGAATGTCGAGGCGACTTTTGGATCAATCGATGATGATCCGGAATTTGAGGAAATTGTCCGTCTCGGCCGCGAATACCGGCGGCAGGCTAACGGCGAGGACAGCTAATGCTTGTCCTTGATACGGATCATATCGTCGAGTACCAAAAAGGCTCTTCTGCAGAGGCCGTTCGCTTGAAAGAACGTCTTGATGGAGCATCTGAGCCCTATGCGACGACAATTGTAACCGTGGAAGAAATCATGCGCGGGTGGATGGCCGCCGTTCGGCGGACGAACGACCCGCACCGCCAAATCAATTCCTATAGGAAGTTGCGACAGCTTTTTCGTTTTTTTGCGGTCTGGAACGTGCTTGACTGGGATGAAGCCGCGGCAGATGAGTTTCAACGTTTGCGGCTGATGAAAACGCAAGTGGGGACGATGGATTTGAAGATTGCCAGTGTTGTTCTGGCCAGAGGAGGGAAGCTTCTCAGTAGGAACAGTAGTGATTTTGAACGCGTTCCCGGCTTGGTAATGGAGGATTGGCTGTCTTAACGTTCCCAAGAATAAGGGTTCCCAGAATAAGGGTGACCAAGAAAGGGTGACTAACCAAGAACGGTAGCCACGAAGGTGCGAGGAGACAGGGGGCGGGAGCCGAGGATGGAGCGGCGAGACAATATACTCTGAATTAATAGCGACCGGGCTGCGAGTGCCCTGGCCAAGAAGAAAGGTGACTAACCGAGCAAGGTAGCCGACAGAGGTGCAGGCGGACACGGGGCGCAGGGGGCATACGGGCGACAGCACGCTAAGCGGATCGCGGTTGTGTTTGGGTCTCGGTGAGCCGCTCTTGCCTGGCGACCAAAATTCACCGAGACGTATCATCCAGGCCGTCCAGGGAGGACGTCTTCACGCCACGGGCGTGGCACTCTGCAGCCCAGGGTCAGCTCGGCGGCAACGCCGCGGAGCGCCACCCTGGGTACCGAAAGAAATACGCACGGCGGCCGAGCGGGCACGTCACCATTCAAGCGGCGGTATGCCGAGGCCGTATCAACCCGACGATGGGCTCGTGCCGTCCGGCGATGCGTGAAACAAACGCCGGGTCTGTTTCGGTCTCGGCGGCGTCCCGGTGTGATGGCCTGTCTTTGGCTCGACCGATGGGTTGTGTTGGTGGTCTACCTGGGGTAGGCCTCCCTGCGGTCGGCCAACCCCAGGCTATGGTGTAGCTCGCTTTCAGCGAGCAAGGGGTTGAGTGCGAAAACTTACAAGGCAGCCGGTGCCGAACTAGCCGGCGAACGATGATCGTGATATTCTGGAGATGTTTGGCGGTGTACCGCCGCCGGGTTCATTTTCCATGGGACAGCCAATGGTAATACCAGTTTTGGTGGAAGCGATCTCCGCGAATCATTTTCGTGCTGCCACCGGCGAGCCGCTGCGACTGGAAGTCGAGGCGTCGACCCGCAGCGAGGCGATCGAGAAGCTTCGTCGGTTGATCGACAGCCGCATCGCCGCAGGGGCGGAAGTCATTGACTTGCCGATCCGCACTGAAGCACACCCACTCGCGTCATTCGCCGGACTCCTGCGAAATGACCCCCTGGTCGAACCGTGGAAGCAAGCGATGGCAGAATACCGAGACCAGAACGACAGGATCAGGGAGACCCCATGAGCCTGTATATTCTGGACACGGACACGCTTGTCCTGTTTCAAGTTGGCCAGGAGGCCGTGTGCCGCCAGCTCTTATCCAAGCCGATCGAAGAGCTGGCGATTACCGTCATCTCTGTCGAGGAGCAGCTTTCCGGTTGGTATACCCTTGTGCGGAGAGCGAAGGACGCTCCACAATTGGCCCGCGCCTACCGTCGCTTGGCGGACACCACGCAGATGTTGGGGCGATTCTCCGTATTGTCCTTCACCGAAGGGGCGATCGCTCGCTTCGAACAGCTGAAGAACTTGAAACTGAATGTCAGGCACATGGACCTGCGCATCGCCGCCATCACTTTGGAGCATGGCGGCACTCTGGTCACACGTAACTTGCGAGATTTTCGAGACGTACCCTCACTCGCAATTGAAGATTGGTCTGCGTAAGACGTCGCTCCAGCCCCGCCACCGAAGCCTAGATCCTCTGCGTGCTTCATCTCCCGCCATTGAACCCCGCGCCGCCTTACAAATTCGGCTCAGGCGGCCGTCTTTCTCTTCACAAGCAGCCCGCAGAGCGGTTACAATCACTCATAGATCTTTGACATGACAACAGCTTCGTGCGGCGCGAAAGAGATGAGAAGAGTCGAGTTGCCGGTGCCAGGTGCAAGACCTGCGAGAAACCCAGGCGCGAGCGATGTGGGTGACAAAAGTCCGTCAGTTAGTAGCAATGGCATCGCATGTATCACTCCCAACTGGGAAGGTTCGCCAGTAGGGATCCGCTGGGGTACAAGGGAAGTCAATCAAGTCTTCAACAGTATGTCGATGATAATCCGCTGGCATTTGCGGACAGCATGGGCTTGAAGCCCCTTGGACAAAAATGGGAGGTACCGGATTTCTTCTGGTGGTACTACTTTGGGTTTGGTCAGGACGTGCCTTTAGGCGAAGTCGGGCTTCTCATACCGTGGTGGAATCATATCAAGCCGCAAATCTACCTTGCACTGAAATTGAAGTTGCTGCCCAATTTGGAATCGCGGTTGGATTGTGTGTCAGGAAAGACCGCTGCCCAATTGGACGTAACTCCTTTCACCATACCGGTTACTGCGGGAGGCGGAATTACTGATCCCCTGACCGTCATGGGGCATTCTCAAGTCAAAGTGCGAGGCACGTGCTCCATCAAGGTGGACTGCCAGTTGTGTTGCGATGGATCCCTTAAGATAAGTGCCTCGTCAGGGCACTGTGACCTTGATTTCAGTGTTCGAGACAAGTTTCAGAATCCGTTAGACTGGGGCGGTCCATTTGGCAGAAAAGACTGGCCCGGCGCGACGATGTACCGTCTCGTCGCATCTTGGTTTCACGTCTACACTTGGAGCGAAGAATACAACCCATGTCCGGAGAACCAGAAACTGCAACACTGAAATCAGGCGTCACGAGACAGTTCTCGCCATTGCTTTTCGCACTTGTTGGGTCAGTTTGTCTTGCGTGCGCAGCGGTTGTAGTGGCTCTCGCAGTACGGTCCGAACAAACGTCCGACGTTGTGATTGTAGGTCGCTTACCGAACTCGGCACAACTCTTAGAGCATGAAGTAATGCGACATGGTTTCGATGAGGCTCATCTATTTGTGTTCTCTGTTTCCGACACAGCGTTGCGCGACGCGCTGGTGAAGAAATGGAACCTGCGAGACCTAACGGGTAGTGTTGAAGATCCCGTTTCGTTTGCAGGAGACGATCACCCCAAATGGTGGCCGTTCAATTGGCCTTCGGCTACTCGGAAATTTGGCCGATACGATGAAGATCAAGAGGAATATTGGAGCATTTGGGAGCAACCGAATACCGACCGATTGTACGTTCAAGTTGGTAACTGGTAAATGCGTTTCTGAAGCTCTGCGAGGTGAACCCGTCGAATGCGCCGCAGGCCCTGGGGGGAATGGCGTGGACTTAAGGCTCTGCCGCCTGTCCCCAAGAATAAGGGTTCCAAACAATAAGGGTTGCACGGCCGAGCAGCGTGGCGACTGACGGTGCGAGGAGACACGGGGCGCGAGCCGGGTTACGGGTGGTGGAGCGGCGAGACAATATATTATGAATTTATAGCGACCTGACCGAAGGTGCCACTGAGGTGTCGGTGGGTCGCATCAGGTGGGTGTGCTCGCGAAGAACGAGCACGGCAATCAGATTCATGGCAAGGCAGGAGAGGTGCGGTAATTGAAGTGACACGTACATGGCACGTCGTGGCAAGCCAGACGAATAACGCGCACAGAGCGAGCGCGGCTGGCGTGACGCTGCTTGAAAATTCAACGGATTCTTTCGTGTGTGATGCACTTGGGATCGCTCACGTCACAAGTAGCCGGAGGTCAGCAAGGAGTTAAGTTGGCTCCTGGTCTCCTCTGCCCGGTCTCGAGAGAAGGGCAGCGGCGGGTGGCACTGGCTGAGCGAGCCCGATGAGCTCGGCCAATAACAATACGCATTGCGGCGAGCGGAGCCAGTGTGCAGCTGGTTACGGCCAACCAAGCCTTCCTGCTGACAGGCCTTTGGTCCGCGGCAATCTGAGCCATCGTGGCATAACGCCGAACGGCTGACGAGGCAACGTGGCAATGCCGCCTCGCACTGGCTCCGCTCGCCGCGAACCTTCCTGTCAGTGTGGTGACGCTTGCTCGGCTCGCTCAGCCAGTGGCACCCTCCAGTGTGCAGCTGGTTCGGACTCTGCAATCATCATTGAGCCTCCTGTTACTTTGCCGAATTGTCAACGTTTATTGCGCTGCACGGTTGTCTGCAATGATGAGGCACAATCCCATGGCTTCCATCTTGCCATCTTGACACAATCAGGTGCCTTGCCGCTCTCTGAAGAAAGCAATGTTTTTGATGAAGCTGCGGCAGGCATAAAACAGGTGGCCGAACTTCGAGGCCGCCTGGAACCGGTGGTAATTCCGCAGAATGTGGAGGCAACTTCTGGATCAATCGAGGACGATCCGGAATTTGAGGAAATTGTCCGTCTTGGCCGCGAGTACCGGCGGCAGGCCAACGGCGAGGACAGGTAATGCTTGTCCTTGATACGGATCACATCGTCGAGTACCAAAAAGGCACTTCTACAGAGGCCGTTCGCTTGAAAGAACGCCTCGATGGAACATCTGAGCCATTTGCAACGACAATTCTAACCGTGGAAGAAATCATGCGCTGATGGATGGCCGCCGTTCGGCGGTGAACATCAAGTCACGAGGCACACCGTCGGCTGTCCCGCCGTTCAGCGCGATTTCCGTGTACGGCTGTTCACGACGCAAGTCGCTGGACGGGTTCACCGGGTGAACCGATGATCGGGAAGATCGTTGCCAACCGATGGTCGAGCCGGCGGTGACGATGAGGTTCCTGGCCCAGTTGATCGACGGTCACCCCAAGTCCTACAATCGCCACAGCGGGAGGCCCCCCGCCGATGATACTCGACTCATGAACGATGAGGTGTATTTCATGGATCTTCAGCAGGCCCTGACTCAACTCCAGGAGGCGGCAACAGCCGAAGACCTCTCGTTGGGCGCCGTCGAAAATATACGCCGATGGCTGACCGAGGCGCGTTATGTTCCGTACGCTTCACAAGTCATCGAGCACATTGCCGCAGGGAAATGGCGGGAGCTGGATGACGTCTTCTGGACCGTCATTCCATTCGGCACGGGTGGACGCCGCGGACGCATGTACCCGATCGGCTCGAACGCCATCAATGATCGAACCATCGGTGAGAGTGCGCAAGGCCTGGCCCACTACGTCCGGCGACAAGCCCCCGAGGACGCGCCGCTTTCGTGCGCGATTGCCTACGACACGCGTCATCTCTCCCGTCACTTTGCCGAACTTTGTGCATCCATCATGGTAGCAGCCGGTTTTCGGGTCTACTTTCTGGACGGGTATCGAAGCACGCCCGAATTGTCATTCCTGGTGCGGTACAAAAAGTGTCTCTGCGGCATCATGGTGACGGCCAGCCACAATCCACCCAGTGACAACGCGGTCAAGGTCTACTGGTCCACGGGGGGACAAGTGTTGCCACCTCACGACGCGGGCATCATCGATTGCGTCATGAGCACCGCCGAAATTGCGCAAAGCGATTTTCAGACCGCAGTGCACGAGGGGAAGGTGATCCTGTGCCAAGAAGACATCGACAAGGCATTCTTTGCCGAATTGCGGCGACAGAGTTTTGCCGGCCCGCGCGAGGTGAAGATTCTCTACTCGCCCCTGCACGGCGTAGGGGCCTCCGCCGTCTGCCCGGTTCTGGAACAGTCCGGTTTCAAGGACGTGGAAGTTTACCAGCCTCATGCGGAGCCCAACGGAGATTTTCCAAATGTCCCGGGCCACGTATCGAATCCGGAGAATCCACGGGTCTTTGACGCCATTATCTCTCAGGCCCGCCAAACGGGAAGGGATCTGATCCTGGCGACCGATCCCGACTGCGATCGAATGGGCTGCGCGGCGCCGCTCACGCTTCGACCCGCCGCACCGTGGGGCACGTTAACGGGCAACCAAATCGGCGCTCTGCTGACCGACTACGTTCTTCAGCGCCGAAGTGAAGAGGGGACCTTGACGGCGGAGCATTATCTGGTCAAGACACTCGTCACGACGGAAATGATCCGTCGCATCGGTGACAGCTATGGAGTCCGCACGTGCGGCAATCTGCTGGTCGGGTTCAAGTGGATCGGCGGGGTCCTTGATGAGGAGGGTCCCGACTTGTTTCTGATAGGAAGCGAGGAGTCGCACGGATACCTGGTGGGGCAATATGCGCGCGACAAAGACGCGGTAGTTGCCTGCCTGCTGATGTCCGAACTCGCTGCCCAACTCAAAGCAGAAGGCAAGACCGTCCACGAAAAGCTGGACGATCTGTTCTGGCAACACGGCGTCCATTTGGAACGGCTGATCACACTGCAGATGGAGGGCTCGGAAGGGATGGCCAAGATGCAGCGGCTGATGAGCCTGTTTCGCACCCGACCGCCGTCGCAACTGGGCGGGATCGCGGTCAGTGCGGTGCGCGACTATTTGCATCAGACGGTCACGCGAGAAGGCGTGAGCCGCCCATTGGACGGTCCGCGGGGGGACATGGTCATCCTGGATGTGACGGCGGAAGGCAATTCGATTGCGGTCCGCCCGTCCGGAACGGAACCCAAAGCCAAGTTCTACATGTTCACGTTCACTCCGGCCGAACAGTTGGCCAACCTGGAGACGGACAAGGCCGAGTTGGTCGCGCGGCTGGACCAATTCGAAAAGGACATCCGGGCATTCTGCGATGCCGTAGAATAGTCAAACGGGACATCACGCGGTATTCGGCAAGGGAGATGTCCGACGACCAGATCTTGCGTTGTCACGGGGCAACCGATAGGGAGACGGAATCGGTGACAGACGAGGCGAACGAGAACGACGAAGCGGACAGGTCGGAGGAACTGGCTGAGGCCGAACTGGCTTTCGGTCAACAGAAAGCTCTGGCTCGTGTACGACAATTCCCGCGCGTGCCAGGTGTCTATCTATTCAAGGACGCGGCCGGTATTGTGATCTACGTGGGCAAGGCGACAAACCTCCGCTCGCGTGCGGGCAGCTATTTCCTCAAGGCCGCGGCCGAAGACCCCCGCACCGGTCCCTGGATCGGCGACATCTGCGACGCGGATTTCATCGAGTGCGACAGCGAAGTCGACGCATTGCTGGTCGAGTCACGACTGATCAAGGACATCCAACCCAAGCGGAACAAGGAACAGAAGGACGATCGAACCTTCCCGTATTTGATGATTACCACGCGTGAGGACTTCCCACGCGTCGAGGTGACTCGCGAACCCAAGGATCGGGGCGTCAAGCTGTATGGCCCTTTTACCAGTGCCGGCTCGCTGCGCGGCGCCGTGCAGGTGCTGCAGCGGATCTTTAAGTTCCGCACCTGCAGTCTCGACATTGACGACGGCGATGACCGCTGGAAATGGTTTCGGCCCTGTCTCCTGGCCAGCATTAATCAGTGCACCGCGCCGTGCAACTTGCGCATCAGCAAGGAGGACTATCGGCGGGACATCCGCCGCTTGCAGATGTTTCTCGACGGCCACAAAACGTCACTGCTGCGGCAGATGCAGGCGGAAATGGCAGCCGCTTCCCAGCAGCTGCAATTCGAACGTGCCGCGCGATTGCGAGATGAAATCCAGATGCTCGAGACGCTGGATGAGCGTGGTGAACTCGAAGCGCACGCCCAACCAGAGGTGTTTTTCATCGACCCTAAGAAAGGACTGATGGGGCTCCGCAAGGTGCTCAAGCTGAGCCGCACACCGCGGACCATCGAAGGGATCGATATCGCTCATCTGCAAGGGAGCCAGACGGTTGCCAGTCTCGTGCAGTTCATTGACGGACTGCCATTCAAGCCCGGGTACCGTCGTTACAAGATCCGGGCCGTCAATGGTATCGACGATTTTCGCAGTATTCACGAAGTTGTCGCGCGGCGTTACCGGCGCCTGTTCGATCAGTCGGAGATGTTTCCCGATGTGATTCTGATTGACGGCGGCAAAGGGCAGCTAAAAGCCGCCTTGGCTGCGTTTCGCGAGCAGTCGATCACCCCTCCCACACTGCTGTCGTTGGCCAAGCGGAACGAAGAGATTTTTCTTCCAGAAGTTGCCGAGCCGCTGCGGCTCAGCCGGCATGCATACGCGTTGAGGCTGCTTCAATACGTGCGCGACGAAGCCCATCGTTTCGCGCAACACTATCACCACATGCTGCGCAAGAAATCGGCACTCGGACAAGGTCGTAAGAAGCGTGATTGAACGAGGAAGACCCTTGCACGTGCCGCGATATTAGCCCCAGTACCGCTAAATTAGGTAATGACCGCATCCAACGGCAAACCAGAGATTGCGACAACATAACCGGGCTGGCACAACAACTTGTATCGCAAACTATCGGGCGGCGCTTTTTAAACGGTCTTGGTATTGGCGCCGTGCGTTTAGAAGCTGTCTGGCTGCTCAGCGTTTGGCAGCTAGCAGGCACCACGACGCGGTCTAGATACTCGAAAAACCGGGGCGGACTGGTGCGCGCGCGGATTGAACTGGAACTAGCCTGGCCGGCCCAAAGCCGCATGATCCTCGAACGCGAATCCAGTAATCGCACCAAAGTCAGCCAAACCGAGAAAAACTGCGTGCGATTGCCTGCTAGCAGCCAGACAGCCTCTAAAGCACAGGGCTAATACGCTTCGCGACAGCATCCGTCAGCGGATGTTCGAAACGACTCCGTACTGCACACCGAATGATGCACGCAGGCGGGCGGCAGGGCCTTGTGGATTTACACCAGTGGAACTGCTGGATTACCTTGGATTTGGACCGACCTACCACACTGGTCGTGAGCGGTTACTCCACCGATTGGGGAGCGCTACTTTCGCGAAACACGGACGTGAATGGCCAAAAACTCGCATCACCTCCCAGACTCCCGAAATGACTACTCGCCCACAGGCGCCAGCCCCAGTTCCTCGGCGCGTTCGCTCATCGCGTCAATCACCAACTGAATGTGTTGGTTCAACTCGACCCCCAGATCTTCCGCGCCACGAACGATATCTTCCCGATTGACAGCGGCCGCGAAACTCTTCTGCTTCATTTTCTTCCGCACGCTCTTGGCCTGCATGCCGACAATCCTCTGTGGACGCACCATGGCGCATGCCGATACGAAACCGGCCAGTTCATCGCAGGCGTAGAGGGTCTTGTCGAGCAGGGAAAGGCGAGGACAATCGTCAAGGTAGTCGGCATGGGACTTTATGGCATAGACGACGTCATCCGGATAGCCGCGCTCTTTCAAAATCGCCGCGCCCTGCAGCGGATGATCGGGAGCCTCTGGCCAACGTTCATAATCGAAATCATGCAGCAACCCGACAATCCCCCATTTCTCGACATCTTCGCCAAACCTCGTGGCGTAAACCCGCATCGCTGCTTCGACGGCCAGCATGTGCCGCCGCAGACTTTCACTCTGGGTATACTGACAAAGTAATTCGATAGCCTCTTCGCGTGTCATCTTTCCTCACTATTCGCGTCACGGCCGCCGGCCGCCCAGACTGCCGAGTCACGCAGAGGAGCGTCAGCGTGTCGGAGGTGTACCCGCCGCATCCGTTGACTCCTTGTCTTCATTGGCAGACTCTGCTTTCGGAGTCGGCTTCTGTTTGGAATTCTCCTCCGCTTTTCGCTCACGCCACGGTTTGTCCTGCTTGTAACTCTCCAACTCTTGCAGCAATTGTTCCTGCACACTCTCGTCGCTTATTTCGACCGCCTTCTGCGACCATTTTCGTGCGTTGGCGAAATCACCCGTTTCGGCATAGGCAGCGGCCAGTGTGCTGATGATGTGAGCCTGTTTGAACTCGGTAAGCTCACAGGCTTTGGTTCCCAAGTCAATGGCACGCTTTCCATCTCGCAACGTCTCATCCGGCGAGGTGGCCAAGACCCAGGCAAAGTTATTTAGGATCCCGGAGTCCTCCGGTGCCGACTTCAATGCGATTTCGTAGTCCGCGACGGCTTCCTTGTGCGCACCAAGATTCAAATAGGCGTCGGCCCGCCCGCGATAGGCAACCCCGTTTCCAGGATCCGCTTGCAGCACGTCGCCAAAGACCTCGATCGATCTGCGTGACTCGCCGGCCGCATTGAGGTAAATGGCCAGCTGAAGCTTGAGCAAGCTATTCTCGGGGTCCCGCTTCAGCAGCGCGGAAACATCGTTGACCGCCTGCTGGAACTCACCCAGCGCGGCCGCCACGGAGCTTCTCAACTCGATAGCGGGCGGATAGTCGGGTTGCGATTGAAGTACCTGATCCACGTCCGCTTTGGCCAGCGCATTACGATCGTCCGCATGGTACAGGCGAGCCCGCATGAGCAGTAGTCCAAGATCACGCGGCGCCAGCGACAGCGCCTGTTCCACATCTTCCAAGGCCTTGTCGAGTCTGTCCTCCCGCGTCCAGAGTTGAGCGCAAGGTGAGTGCGATCACATTGGGCTGCTTTTCGATGACGTGGTTCACATTTTTCATTGCTTCTTCGAATTCGTCCACGTTTATGAGAGCTTGCGCAACCGCCAGACGCGCCAACATATTGTCACCATCTTTGGCGAGCAACGAATTGAAATCAGCAATCGCCTTTTTCAGGTCTCCTTTCGCCAGAAAGTAGAGTGCCCGCGTCTGCCACACGGTCGGGTTCTCGGGGTCCAACTCGACCGCGCGGTCAAAATCAGCCACACGAGCTTCCTCTGACTCCTGCAACTGCCCTCGAATCAGGATGGCATTGACCAGCGCCGTGTTGTCTTCGGTCAGTAACTCCACCGCGCGATCGATGGCCTTGCGAGCCTCGTTGCGGTCGCCGCCTTCGAGTCCTTCGAGTTGAGCCAGCATGAGATATGCTTGCCCGAACTTGTCATCGTACTTAATGATCTTCCGTACGTCGGCCAACAACTCGGCGCGGCGCTGTTGCAGTTCCCGGGAAAGCCGCCGTGCCTGCACAATCAGCTCGCACTGCGGACGAACGCGTTGATAGAGCGACCCGGTCAAGAGCTTCTTGGCAAAGGCCTCGTCGTCGGGATTGAGTCCCTTGGCCATGGCCTCTTCACACAGCCTGGCGACTTCCCCCAGATCCTCGATCGTCGCGGCCTTCAACTTCAAGTCCGTCGCTTTGTCCAGATCTTGCTGACCGTCTTCCGCCGCCCAACCTGGCATGGCAAGCAGCAGTCCCAACACAAACACCTTCGGAATCAGTCCACGTCGTTTTGTCATCTTGAATTTCCCTTCCCCTGGGCGGAGAAAGCTGTCGCACCACTCAGATCTCAATGTCATCCTGGGTCCAGCGGCCATCAACAAAGCGCCACATCGCGTGGTCCGGATTCTGGTCCCGCAACCCGATGGGCAAGCGATGAGGACGTACGCCATCATAGCATTGTAGCATTGCAAAGCGCCGCAACGATGCCGGAATCCCCACGGCGGTGAAGCCGCTGTGGCCGGTGGCGGGATACGGCCCGCCATGGTTCATCGCCGGACTCACCGCCACGCCAGTGGGCATCTTGTCGTTCAACAGACGCCCCACCTTCTGACGCAACACGGGAGCCAGCTGGTCGTACGCCTGGTCGTCGCCGCCCGCCGGATCCGAATAAATGCAGCCCGTCAGATTCCCCTCCAATTGCCGGAGCACGTCGCAGAGCTGATCCACGTCGTCGGCCAACACGAACAACGAGGCGTTACCAAACGCTTCTATCTGGAATCGTTCCGGGGCGCTCAGGAATTGGGCGGCCGTCGCCCTTAGCAAGGTGTTGGCACAACAGTAGCCTCCGCGCTCCGGCTTCTCGCCACCGACCAGCAGCTCGGCTCCCGCCTGCACGAGCGAGCGGATACTCTGCCGCAGCGACTGCTCGACGGCCTGCGACAAGAGCGTGCCCACCGGCGCGGTCGCAAAGTGGTGGGCAATGGACTGCATGAACTTCTCGCTCAAATCGCCGCGCAGCAGCAGGACCAGCCCTGGATTCGTACAGAATTGCCCCGTCCCCATCAGGCAACTCGACGTGAATTCGGTGACGAGCGTCTCGAAACGACTCGCCAGCGATGCCGGAAGGATGATCACCGGATTGACGCTCGACAACTCCAAATAGATGGGATTGCCGGCCGCGTCGGCAGCCGCTTTCAACTTCAAACCAGCCAGGCGACTCCCCGTGTACCCCGTGGCGCCGATGCGGTGATCGGCCACCAGTCGCTCGCCATCGTCATGGGAAAGGCGGTACATCAACTGCACGGTGCCGGCAGGCATCCCGGCCTGACGCGCGGCCGCCTCAGCCTCTTCGGCAAACAACCGGGTTGTGCCGGGATGGGACGAATTGGCTTTGGCTATCACCGGGTTCCCGGCCGCAATGGCGGCAGCGAAATCGCCGCCCGAGGCGCTACCGAACGCAAAGGGAAAATTGTTCGGCCCAAACACGACGACCGGGCCGATGGGAGCCAGATGAGAACGAATATTGGCCGCCGTGTCAATCGTCGCCAGGGACCAGGAAGCGGTCGCCGCCGCCGCCGCCGCTTCACGCAGTTGTCCCACCGTGCGCGGCAACTCCACGTCGTTCAACCGGGGTACCGCCGGTAAGCCGGTTTCGAGCCGCGCCCGTTCGACCAGTTCGCTCCGACGCTGCTCAATTCGGTCGGCGTAGCGATGGAGAAAGTCGGCCAGTTGCGAACCCGGCATCTGACACATGCCCGCGGCCGCACAGGTCGCCGCGACGATCGCCTCTTCGCAGTCCTCCCACACGCTGACCGGATAGCGTTCCGACAAAGCCTCTCCCGTCTCAGGATTGTAGGCTTGAAACGTCGAAGAGTACTTCGCCTCGCGCCAAACGCCCCCAATCAGAACTTGCTGGACCATCGTAAAGCCACTCCCTTCTCGATGATGCGTGCTGCGACAACTTGACTCCTCACACTCACGATTCATCCCTGCGCCACCGGATTGATCAACGTGCCAACACCAGAAATCGTAATTTCCACCACATCGCGCGGCTGCAAGGTAAACTCGCTGTCCGGGACGATGCCGGTCCCGGTCATCAGGAACACACCGTTGGGAAACGAACATTCTCGCCCCAGCCAGGAGATCAGGTTGTCGAAACTGCGCGCCATCTGGCCCACCGTCGTCTTGCCTTCGAAGACGACTGCTTCGCCACGTTGAATGTGCATCTCAATGTCGATTTCCTCTTCCGGTGGCATGGCGATGGGAAGCGTTACACAGGGGCCCAAGCTGCAACAGGCATCGTAGATCTTGGCCTGCGGCAAGTAGAGCGGGTTTTCACCTTCGATGTCGCGAGAACTCACATCGTTGCCGATGGTGAAGCCGACAAGCTGGAGATGCGAGTTCAGCATCAACGTCAGCTCCGGTTCGGGCACACTCCATTGGGAGTCCCTGCGGACGCGAATGGCCTGGTTGGGCCCCACCACTCGGTGTGGCGTCGCTTTGAAAAATATCTCCGGCCGCGGCGAACGATAGACCTGGTCATAACACGAACTGGCGACCGACGATTCTTCCATGCGTGCTGCCTGGCTGCGACGATATGTTACGCCAGCCGCCCACACCTCCTGCTCATCAATGGGGGGCAACAAGGCAACTTTACCCAGAGAGATGCGGGCGGACGTGTCGGCCAGAAAATCGGCCACTTCGGCAGGGTTGTCGGCCTCGAACACGTCGGCCAGACTGCTGTACTGCCCGCCGGCCAGGTTCAACGGCGTGAGCGTGAAGTCGTGAATGACTCCCACTCCACTGGTTCCGTTTGGGTGGCGGTATTTTGCGAGTTTCATGCCTGTTGGACTCCCACACGGATCGCAAACGGTGCCCCCTGCCACGCAATTCGCGCACCGGGCCTATTCTCCCCTCGACCATCAGCGGTGGCAGCCGGTACGAGCGACAGAGCACGACGACCATCGAGCCGCGGCGGCGCACGGCCGGAGGAGCACGCACGCTTCATGTGCCCACCCCAAACCGGCAAGGGGCCCCCATTTCCGGTTGCCTTTCCGCTCTCACGCCAATTGTCGAACGAAACCTCGGCCACGGAAAGGGGGTGTCGCGGCGAGGGGAAGCGCAGAGGACGCCGCACACATCACCCAATTCAGGTGACGGATCCCCTCACACACCATGACCACGCAGCCGGAAATGGTGCCTCAAGCATGGCTGTGGCGCTGCGACCAGGCCAACAAATCGTCCTTTCCTTTGCGCTGGCAGAAGTCGCCAAACGACTCACCCTCGTCCCCCTCCTGTCGGAAATAGGCAAACAGGGGTTCCAGCATGGGGACGATCTCTTCGAGCGGTACCAGGTCCCGGAAGAGGAAATTGAGTCGGGTTCCCAGGCGCGTCCCGCCCAGAAACACGCTGTAGCGTCCTCTTGCCTTGCCGACGAGACCGACGTCGGAGTTGTACGGCCGAACGCAGCCGTTGGGACATCCGGTCATGCGGATCGTGAAAGCCTCCTGATCCATGCCGTGCTTGCGGAGCACCAACTCCATCTGATCCAGAACACCAGGCAATACGCGTTCGCTCTCGGTGATCGCCAGTCCACAGGTGGGCCAGGCGACACAGGCCATCGACCATCGCCGAGCGGCAGAAATCTCGTCACTCAGCACTACACGATGGCGGCCAAGTATGTGCTCCAACCTGGCTCGATCCTGTTCCGCGATGTCGGTGAACAGAATGCTCTGGTGCGCCGTGAGACGAATGCCGGGCGCGAGTTTCTCGACAAATTTCCCTGAGCGCCGTTTTCAGCTGCTGTGACGGCGTGTCCGCAATCCGTCCATTCTCGATGTTCAATCCGTAATACCAACGGCCGTCCCCCTGAGCCTCCCAACCGAGGTGGTCTGTCGTGTCGTAAACGTCCACCGGGTGTGGATCCGCAATCGGCCCGCCAAAGTACTCTTCCACCCGCGCTCGAAACACGTCGATCCCCAGACGGTCCACCAGGTACTTCATTCGCGCGATCTTGCGATCGGCACGATTGCCGTGGTCGCGCTGCACCTTGACCACCGCTTCACACACCGCAATCACTTGATCGGGCGCGACAAAGGCCAGCTTCTTGGCCAACGCAGGATACGTCTTCTTGTTACTCGGCGTGACCCCCATGCCGCCACCGACCAAGATGTTGTAACCGATAATCCCATCCGCCTCGACAATCGCCAGCAGACCAAGATCATTCGTGTAAATGTCGATGCAGTTGTCATGCGGCAGGGCAAGACCCATTTTGAATTTGCGCGGCAGGTATACCTCTCCGTACAGCGGTTCCTGCTCCGGCTCGCTGGAACCACCGTCGACGAGCTGTTTCTCGCCCGTTTGCGCATCACACAACCAGATGTCGTGATAGGCGCCCGTGCGCGGTGCAAAGTGCCTGGCAAGTTCCAAGGCCAAGCTCTGCAACTGATCGTGGACCGGCGATGCATAAGGAACGGGACAACACATGACATTGCGGTTGACGTCACCGCAGGCCCCCAGTGTGGTGAGATGCACCGCGTTGATGCGCTGAATCACCTCTTGAAGATGAGTCTTCAGGACGCCATGCAGTTGCAGTCCTTGCCGGCTCGTGATGCGCAATGTCCCGTTGGCAAGTTCTTCGGCCAGCTGTAGTTCGGCGAGCAGCTGACCGGATGTCAGCTTCCCGCCCGGCACGCGAGTGCGCAACAGGAAACTGTGATGCTTGCTTTGATCGCCCGCCGCGCGGGCCGCCGTGCGCTCATCCCGGTTATCCTGCTGGTACGTGCCGTGGTGCTTCAATAACTGCACACTGTCACCGCCAAAATGATCCGTCCCGTTCCGCAGCTCGGCAGCAATCTCGCCGCGAAGCAGATGGCTCGACTCCTTGATTTTTTCCACCAGACTTCGTTTCTTTTCGCTTGTCATCACGCTACTCGCCTTATCGTTAGCGACAGCCCGGACCCTGTTGCCTGCCCGCTGCAGACATGTCACCGGTGGTCATTTCATTTCCAGATCTTGCCTGATTCCGTCGTACCCAAGGACCCGGCTCACTAACTGATTTGCCCCAGAGGGCAAACGTGTTTCCCGGTCAGCCTACCGCCGCCTGCTCCGGCATCTCCAGACCGACAGATCTGTATCGGCCGAGTAACTCGGACCGCCAGACCATTTGTCAGGCCAGATCGCCTACGGGGCTTCAATCGGTATCAAGAGCCCGCGAAATCAGGCTTACATTACTATATTGATAATAAAAATTATGATTATCCGCCAGACGGCCTGATGCCTGGGTGCAAGCTGGCCCACCATGGGGGTGTAGTGGCGAGCTGATGCAGGGCACTTTGGCGACAGGCAGCAGCGAGACTTCCAACTGGCAAGTCGCCCCAAGCTTAGTTGTACAGCGCCATTTTGCAGCGATGGTTGTGCGTGACCCGTGTCTCCATAACAGACCTTCGCCCCCGGGCTCGTCCCGGTGGTTCTACGTTTGCTGACTACTTTGGCAGCCGAAAAACGAACCTTCCTGCCGGCCATCGCCGCCTCCGGCGGCGATGGCCGGCAGGAAAGAAACGCATGGGTGGCCGAGATCGACGGTAGTTGTCAAACGCTCTACCACCGGGACGAGCCCGTTGGCGACAAAGCCCGTGCTAATAAGGCCTTAAGATGGTCACAAAAGTGAAAGTGGCGCTGTCCAATTAGGATCGGCGAAACAATAACTGGCAGATTTTTTTGCCCCTCACCTTTGTCCTCTCCCCCGCTATGCGCTTCGCGGCGGGGGAGAGAAGACAATACGACAGTTATTGCTTCGTCGATCCTTCTTGCCGCCACAACGTATGGTGCCGAAGCGCGGAGGGAAGTGGCGGGCTGTGTCTGGTCCCCTGCGCATCGGAGCGCCGATTGGGCGTGCACGTTACGCATGGAGACTCCCGCGTCCCTGACGATCGTCGCCGTTATGCGATAGAATGGCCGGTTCGTGATCTACTGTTGATGAACTTCCGATTCCGATGGGGGTGCGTTGTGGCGGCACAATTGCTTGACGGTAAGGCGTTAGCCAGGCAAATTCAAACGGAAATTGCGGCGGACGTTGCCACGTTTTCCAGCCAAACCGGAATCACACCTTGTCTGGCCGCGGTGCTGGTCGGTGAGGATCCGGCCAGCCAGGTCTATGTGCGAAACAAGCAACGTGCCTGCGAACGGGCGGGCCTGACGAGTCAGCTTCACAGACTGCGTTCGAACACAACGGAAGCCTCCTTACTGGAGTTGATTGAGCAACTCAACGGGCAACGGCTTGTGCACGGCATCCTGGTACAACTTCCCCTGCCCTCTTCCATCGATGCGACACGAGTGCTCGACGCCATTGCCCCTTGGAAGGACGTGGATGCCTTTCACCCAGAAAACGTGGGCCGAATTGCTCAGGGTCGCCCGCGTTTCCTGCCCTGTACCCCGTATGGCATTCAGCAAATTCTTCACCGGCACGGGATTGAGATGAGTGGCAAACATGTGGTCGTAGTGGGCCGCAGTGACATCGTCGGCAAACCACTGGCATTGATGTTGATGCAACGCAACTCGCCGCTGGGACCCGCGGCGGCCAACGCGACAGTGACCGTTTGCCATAGTCGCACGGCAAATCTGGCCGACATCACACGTCAGGCGGATATTCTGGTCGCTGCGATCGGCGTGCCACGTTTCGTGAAACGCGATATGGTACGACCGGGAGCGGCCGTCGTCGACGTGGGAATCAATCGAACCGATGACGGGCTGGTTGGCGACGTGGACTTCGAAGCCGTCTGTGAGATTGCCGGGCACGTCACGCCGGTTCCTGGCGGTGTGGGTCCCATGACCATCTCCATGCTGCTGCAAAACACGCTGTCAGCAGCCCGTCTTGCCCAGTAGTCATCACGTGCCCGCCTAGCCGGCGGCACGTTTTACCGCCGCGTGAGTCGTCGGAGCGGCAGCGGGCGGAGTGGCCACTTCGCGGTGATTGCGAACCGCTTGCGCCACCGACACCAACGTCTCGAACACGCCCGCTTGCACGACATCTCCGGTCTGATTCACCAACCGGCGGCGCCACGTAACGTATCCCGTTCGCCGCCCATTGGTTCTCTTGGCAATCACTTCCGTCTCGGCGTGAACTGTGTCACCGATGTAGATGGGCTTGAGAAACTCCCAATTTTCGATTTTCAGAAATGCAATGGTACGCACGCAGGGACAGTGACTGCCCAGCCCTGCCACCAGAGACAGCCCCAAAAGCCCGTGCGCGATCGGTTTGCCAAAGGGAGTTTGGCGCGGCAAACTCGTGGTCCACGTGCAGCGGATCGTAGTCACCGGTCATCCCGGCAAAGTTGACCACATCCGACTCGGTGACGGTTCGCCCAAGACTCTTCCAGCAATCGCCCACCGCAAGATTCTCGAAATGCAAGGGCTCACTCATATGGACCTGCCGTTCTGGAAAAGTGTTTCCAAGTCCCCGCGCCGAGTCTCGCTCTGCGCCAAGTCCCTGTGCAACAAATTCGCAGCAACTTGTCTTCTTGCGACTAACGGCCTGAGCATTCCGCCATACATGGACGTGATGCTTGGATGTGTCCCCAGCTGCAACACGCGAAAACGCAACACGGACACCCAAACCGAGACACGAGGTTAACTCAACAATCCGAGACACCGCGCATCACCAATCGCTTTTTCCTCAACGTTTACGCTGCCTGCGAACACCGCACATCCGTTACGTTAGCGGAAATCGGACCGTGCGTCTAATGCGATTTTCTCCAAAAAGCCGAGATATCTGGCGACTTGAATCAACTTAGAGAAAGTAGGGGAGCTTTAACCGCATCGACGAGCCGCCCCGGCACACTCCCTCCGCATACCCCGCCGGATTCGCCCGAGTTGCCCGTTATGGCCGAACACCAGGCCAGTCTGTCGAAACGGTGTTTGGCGTACGGTCAGGGGCGCGTCGCCGAGAGCTCACGACGATTGCCTTTGACGCAGCGCCTCGTAAAACAAGACCGCGGCGGTCGCTGAAACATTCAAGCTGTCCACGCTACCGAGCATGGGAAGGGCGACGGAAGTAATATCGTCATCACACCACGTGGTGGACAGACCCTCCGCTTCGCTCCCCAAGACAAAGGCCGATCTGCCACGGTAGTCGGCACTCGCAAAGGGGACCGCCCCATCGATTCGAGCGGCAAAGACAGCCACCTGATGCGCCGACAACCAGCGCCGCACATCACCGGCGCTAGCGGCACAGACGGGCACGCGAAACACCGCTCCCAGGCTGGCTCGGATCGCATTGGGGTTATACAGGTCCGTGCCGCCATCGGCCGCAATCACAGCAGCCACACCGGCGGCATCGGCCGTGCGCACAATGGCGCCAAGATTCCCCGGCTTTTCGACGTGCTCCAGCACGCAAACCAAGGCATTCGATGGCAGGTCAATTTGCTCCAGTTGTTTGAGGGGTTCGGCGGCGATCATGACAACGCCCGCGGAGCGATGGCCAAAGGCGATTTTCTCAAACACCTGCGCGGTGACCAGGGTTGACGCGATGTCCTTTCCGCGAAGCCGCTCCACCAGGTCACATAACGCCGGTTCCTCCAGTTGCGAATCACAAAGAAACACTTCGAGCGGCTCGATGCCTGATTCCAGTGCGCGACTCACCTCCCGCACACCGTTGACGATGATGCGACCCAGTCGCCGTCGCCCACGCCGATCGCGGAGGTGTGCTGCCTGCTTGATACGTGGATTGTGGAGACTGCGAATGTAAGTTGACATGAACCCTCAACCGTAGACAGCGACGTGCTCGCCCACTCGAAAAACGGTCCTGATCGTGCCTGCTTGTGGGCCACTAGCGCTCCGCAAGTCGGATCGCCCGAGGGCAGAGTGGCGCGACACCGCCCTCCCCGTCGGCCTGACGACTGGCCTTCATCTCCCTTACTGTTCAGCCGCCTGCCGGCCATCTCGCAACAACACCACTGGCAAGGCGTTTTCCATCCTGTCGCCTCAAAAACAGACGCTTGGAGGAGACGCCACTTCGAGCCTGTCCAAACAGCGTTGCCGACAACATGGCTGCCAGAGCCGCCGGCCCCATGCCTGGAGCGTGGCACGTCAACAGGATGAACGCGCGTCGCTGCCGCGTCAACTGGCCGATCGAGCGTAACAACTCGCCTAGATGCTGATCCAATAGCCATGGCTGCGCCTTCGGACCGTGGCCATAGGTGGGCGGATCGAGAATCACAGCGTCATACTGGTGCCCTCGCTGTATTTCACGCCGCACGAACTGCCGCGCGTCCTCCACGATCCAGCGAATGGCAGCGTCCTGGAGCCCTGAGTGTCGGGCGTTACGGTGCGCCCAATGGACCGCGCTGCGAGCCGCATCGACGTGAACCACCTCGGCACCGGCCGACGCGGCCGCCAAGGTGCTTCCACCGGTATAGGCGAACAGATGAAGGACTTTCAGTCGCTGGCAGGCGCGCCGGACCTGCTTTTCGATCCAGTCCCAATTCTCCGCCTGCTCGGGATAAACCCCAACAGCTCCCGATGCGGTGCATTTCAACTCAAACACCAAGTCGCCATGGGTGATACGCCAGGAAGAACCCGCCGCACGGGCCGTGACCCACGTGCCGCGCGACGCCGATTGACGCTCGAACCGCGCGTGGGCCGTTTTCCATTGCGCAGGCTCGAGACGCACCGCGTTGACCACCACCGGGGACGGCCGATCAATCACCTGCGGGCCAAACCGCTCCAACCGACGGCCGTCTCCAAAGTCGATCAGCTGATATTGGTCGGCGGAGAACATGCCGGGGCAACCTGTGAGGGGAGATGTTGACACTCACCTGTACTGTACCCGATGGCGCCGCGGTGGCACAACGAGACACCAGCGATCCCCATCCTGAAGAAAGGACCGCCATGAAAACGCGTCCGGGTGCGGCCTCTAACCCGCCGACGTGTCAGGCCGCCTGGGATTGCGATCGCGTTTGCGGCGGACGATGCAACAGTTCATCACAGGCCTGCGCACACCTGTTCCACCGTGATGCGGCGCATCGCCGAATCATCATTTTGACGCCTGCGTCGATTGCGAATCGGCGGACAGTTGACCTGCAGCACCGCGTGCCGACCGCCGTAGGGCCCTGACTTCTCCACGCGCGTGGGACCGTACAGCCCCAGACAGCGAGCACCGACGGCGGCCGCCAAATGAAGCGGTCCCGTATCGGACCCCAATACCAGGTGCGCACGACGCAACAACGACGCCAATTCCAGCAGGGTGGTGGCAGGAGCGGCAATCGCGTGTCCACCTGATTTGGCAATGATTCGTTGCGCCAGCTCTGCTTCCCGCGAACCGGCCCAAGTGATCACGGATGGCAGATCCTGCTGCTCGCCCAAATACCGTGCCACACGACCAAAGCGAGACGCCGGCCATTGCTTGGAAGGCCAACTCGCCGCGCTGTTGACCACGGCGAACCCCTGGGCCAAATGAGCGTCACGCACAAATTGCTCGATGCTCGTTTCCGCCAGGCGATGCGCCGGTACATCGAAACGCACCCCCGCTGGCTCAATCCCCAGCGGCTGCAACAGCTTCAGCGTGGCATCGACAATATGGGTCGCGCCGCGAACAACCCGTTCATTGTTCAGCCAAGCGCGATCTCACGCCCCTGTGGCGACGCAAAGCCGATACGACGCGGCGCTCCGCTCAGCCATCCCAACAGGCTGCTCTTGGTCAGGCTCTGTGGATCTAAGGCCCAGTCGAATCGCAGGGCCCGCAAACGTTGGCGTAACACCCTCACCCTCCGGTGTGATGTCAGCCACCGTTTGGGAATGACGATGATGTCGTCGATCGCCTGATGATGCTCAATCAACGACGCCGCCAAGGGCTCGACAGCCCATGCGCAGCTTTGCATCCGGCCAGTGCTCGCGTAAGGCGCAGGCGAGTGGCAATGTCAGAATACAATCCCCGATGGCACTGAGTCGCGTGATCAAGATCCGCGGTGCGCGGTCGGCATCGTCCATGATTGTGCCTCCCAGACGCGGCGGGACATCGCAGTCGATGGACAGCGTCACGTTCAGCCAGCTGTCCGCTGTGTGACTTGGACTTCGATCGCTTCCCTGCGTCTGCATCCTCTCGCATCGTAATGGCTGAGTCACTCAGCCGATTTTTCCCGGATCTGGTGCTCCCGTCTATTTTTCCGCCGGCGGCGGGGCGGCGGCGGGAGCCTCTGCTTTGGGTGTCTGCTCGTCGCTCTCTTCGGCTTCGTGACTTGCCGGTCGCACTGCGGCAGCCGGACTCTCCTCGAGCGTCCTGCGTGGCGGCGGGGGCTGCACAAAACTGAATTTGCTCTCATACAACGTCAGGGGATCCATTCCCCCGTCGTCATCGTCCGATGGCAGTAACGGAATGTCGGGAATGGCGAGTGCCTCGCCGGCAAATCGCGTCTTGTCGTGGATCGTACCACTTTGAAACGGACCCGCTCCAAACAGCCACGTGTCCTTGGCCGAACTGCGCGCTTGAGCAATCCCCGATTGCCAGACCGCTTGCCGCGTTTCTCGATGGTAGGCAAAAACCGCAATCTTAGCGGCAGCCTCTTCATCGTTCTTCTGGCCAGCGAGATCTCCGGAACCAGTGGAATGGCCGGCGCGTTGGGTACCAGTGACGCCGCACTACTGAGTGCGTTGCTGGCCGGAATCCCGTATGTCACATCGTGGGCGTCTGTGCCCAACGCCCCCACACGTACTTCCGCAATGTAATCCGCGTCTTGGGCGTTCTCTTCCAAATAGCAGTGCGCCGCCAACATCTGCTGACGTAGAGAGCTGATAATGTAATCCGCGTTGACGAAAGCGTTCCCCTTGATGTTCTTCACATACTGCGTGTCCAAATAGACACTCCGCCCGGACAACGGTCGAAAATCAATGCTGGCAATCGATCGGTCCACCGCGTCGGACATCAGCAACTGTTCGGTCGCCAAACGCGACTTGGTGGTTCCACACCCGGCAGTCAGGCAGCCCAAAAGGAGGACTCCAAACAATGTACGGCGAATCCTGAACATGGTTTTGGAACACTGGTGGGATGTAGGAATGGTGCGACCCAACGTCACGTGTGAGGGGGGAGCATAGCAGAAACCGCTTGTCGGCAGAACGCGAGTTCCCTAGCCAGCAGGGCCAATAACCGACAAAACAGGCAAATCAGGCAACGGAGTCAAGGCCTGGTCGGCGTAATTTCAAAGAATGTAGATTTGTGGATGGGTCGCAGAGTGTGTGCTTCCATCGATTGCCGGCCCCACGTCCATCACACGCGGACTCGTTGCCAGCCGCCGTGCGCAAATCGCCAGCCCACCAGAATGCTGCGTACCAGGCAGTTGACCAGCATGGCGTACCAGGCCCCCACAACACCGAGTCCCACTCCCGCCAACTTCCATCCGAAAAACGGCACCGTGATTTCGTCCCACGCCAGATAATACGCCAGCGGGATGCGAACCAGTAAGAAACCGACAAAGGTGAACAGCAGCGGCCAGCGCGTGTCACCCGCGCCGCGCAAACCACCGATCAAGATCGTGCTCAGAGCGAATGGGGGCATGGCCAGGGCCACGATCTTCAGCAGGCGTACGGTGACGTCTGCGGTCGCCTCTGTCTGCTGGCCCAGAAACAGCCCTGTGAGCCATCGGCCGCCGAAGAAGAACAAGACCCCGGCGGCCGTCATCAAGCCCCCGCCCACGAGCACTGCCATGAGCACACTTCGCGAGGCTCGTCGGGAATCGCCAGCTCCCAGATACTGCCCCGCCATCGTGGCTGCCGCGACCTGGAAAGCGGTGCCCGGCAAATAGGCCAAGGATTCGATGCGCACGCCGAGACCGTGCGCCGCAGCCGAGAGCGTCCCGAGCGAATTGATAATCGACAAGAACCACAAGTGACAGAAGACAACGGACGTCTGATCGAATCCGGCGGGTAATCCGACACGCAGCAGACGACGAATCCATTCCAAGTCCACGCGCAGCAGGTCCCATCTCAAACGCAATGAGTAGCGTCCCGCGACAAGCACTCCCAAGATAATCATCCCCCCGGTCACGTAACCGCAGGCGGTACCGATTGCCAACCCGGACCAGCCCATCCGCGGAAATGGCCCGATCCCGATAACAAGCGAGGCCCCCACGGCGATGTTTACCAGATTCACGACCGCCATCGCCAGAAAGCCGCTCAGCGTATCCCCGGCTCCCCGCAAGCATGCAATTCCGATCACCTCGATCATGATGGCGGGAATCACGAAAGCAATGATACCCATGTATTGGACAGCCAGTCGTGCCGGTTCGGGTTCCAGTCGCGTGAGGGCCACGAACTGGCTGCGGAAAGCCACGACCGCTGCGGTCACGAGCAGAGCCAGAACGCCCCCAGCGATAAACGCCTGGTTCGTGACACGATTCGCCGACTCGTAATCGCGGGCCCCCACAAATCGTGCCGTCAGCGCGGTGCCCCCGATGGCCACGATTCCGAAGATGGAGGGGATCAACCACAGGACGTACGACATCAGACCGATGGCAGCCAAGTGCCGTTGCTCGAGGTAATTGCCTGTCAGCCACAGGTTGACCAAGCCGACCATCATCACCAGCAACTGCTCGACAAGCACCGGCCAGGCAAGACGAAGCATGGGCCGCAAGGTGCCGGATGCGGTGGTCAGGGGTGCGCGCAAGGCAGGCTACTTTCAGTTGGCTGACCGGTCGTCCCCTAGAGCTCACAAACCTGGCATCGGATCAGCTCACGACGAATCAGACGAATCAAGAGTGTTGCCAGAAGGTCCGTGGGAGCGACGTCCATCATCGGGCAGGCACGACCCGGAGAAGCTCCCCGGTGCGGCAGGGAGCCTCGGCATGCGGGACCGACAATTTGAGGCAAGTGTTCCCGCCTGCCCTGGCAACATTCTCAACGCCACCGCACTTGGCGTCCTTATTCCCGCGGGCAGAATGACAAGGCACCACCCTGCCGGAGACCTCAGTATCGTCTGCCAAACGCGGAAGGTCAACAATGGGCAATCCGCAGCGCGGAAGGAGTTGGGCCGCGACATGTCAGGCAATCTGGTCAGCAGAGTTCTCGAATCAGTTTGCCGCCGTTGGCGATTTTCATCGGGCGCCCGCTACGACTGGTAAAGGTCGTCTCGCAGCGAGATCCCTAGCGCCTTGCAGACGGTGGCCAGGACATCCTCCGAAGTGTAGGGCTCCGTCAAGACACGTGTGCCATCTTTATTGGTCTCTCCTACCGCCAAACCGCCCTTGAGGCCCGCGCCACCCAACACGACACTCCAAGCACGGGCCCAATGATCGCGCCCCGCGTTGCCGTTGATGCGGGGAGTTCGCCCAAACTCACCCATCCAGATGATCGCCGTGTCCTGGAGCAATCCACGCTGCTCAAGATCTTCGATCAACGCGCTCATGGCCCGGTCCATGGCGGGAAGTTTATTGTCCTTCAGCGTGGGAAAAATGTTCTGGTGATTGTCCCAGCCACCGAAGTCCACTTCCACAAACGGCACTCCTTGTTCCACGAGTCGCCGAGCCATCAAGCAGCCGCGCCCGAAGTCGTTTTCGCCGTACCGTTCGTGCGCAGCGGCCGGCTCCTGGCTGACTTTGAATGCGTCCATCTGTTTACTGGTCATCAGATAGAGGGTCTTCTGGAGTATTTTCTGATGATCCTCGGCCACCGATCCGCGTTTCTGCGCAATGAACTGTTTCTCGATCACGTCGAGCGCCGCCATGCGGTACAGCACCCGATCGTCATCGGGTCCCATGCGGAAGATTGCGCACTTGTCCCGTACTGCTGACCGTAAACGGGGACCAGGCCATACCGAGAAAACCGGGCCCCACGCTGCTTCCTCCGACAGCCACAAAGGGGGGAATGTCGAGGTTCTCGCGCTGGTCGATCAGCTCATGTGCCAGTACAGAACCGTAACTCGGATGTTCAATGTTCGGATTCGGAACGTATCCCGTGTGCATGTAGTAGGTGCCGCGAGCATGATCCGCCTCGCGCGTGCTCATCGATCGTACGACTGACAAGTGACGCATCTGGGCTGCCACCATTGGCAAGTGTTCGCAGATCTGCACATCACCGCTCGTACGGATCGGCTGAAAGGGACCGCCCGTGGCGGCTCCCGGCTTCAGGTCCCACAAGTCGATCGTCGATGGCCCGCCCCCCATCCACAACATGATGGCCGATTTACCACGTCGCTTGAGATCGTCCGCATTGGCTCGCAGAGCGCTGCCAAACATCAGCGCGGGCGCGGTCAGAGCGGATGCCCCTGCAAGATGTGACATGAAGTGACGACGGGTCATCCCCTGAGGAACCATGTTTCTCATCGTCCAGCGGCCTCCCGTTGTGGTCGTGTCAGCGAAACCATGCGACGCTGCGATCGCGTCAGTGATTCAGGATAAACTCATTGCTGTTGAGAATCGCCCACCAGAGGTCCTGCATGGCTTCGGCCATATTCCCCTGGCGGGCGACCAACAGCTGATTGGCGACGGCCACCTCGTCGCGGGTCGCCTTCCGAGCCAAACCGGCTTCGAACAAATAGTTCATCTTGTCGAGCGGCTTCATCTCGCCATCGGCGACCGAACGGAGGAGGTTCCCGGGCTCGAGTGCCACCGCTTTGCGGATAAAGTCACCATTGAACATCATCAACGCCTGCGGAATGGTCCCGTTGAAGGTCGTTGTTTCGCCGGCTTCGTCGTTGCCGAAGGTGACCGTGAATTGCCGCAGCCACTCATTCCTGGCTTGCTCTTGAGCCGCGTAGTCGCCGCGCGATTTGTGCGCTTCGGTGGCAATCAACAACGACTCGTAGAGTTCTTCTGCCTGCATCTGTCGCAGATAGAACCGACTGAATTGGGGAGGTTCCCCCAGCGACGGATCATCCGCCTCGGCATTCGTGCTGTTCGCGCGGCTTGACAGCCAATATGGCTGGCTGAGTGTGATCCAACGAATCAGGGCCTTGAAATCAAAGCTCGCTTGGCGAAATTCCGCAGCCAACTGATCAAGCAACTCGGGATGAGAGGGGGGGTTGTGAGGTCCGAGATCGTCAATGGGTTTGGTGAATCCGTAACCCAGAAAATGGCTCCACATGCGATTGACAATGGCTTTTTCGAGCATCTCCGAATTGACGATCAGTTTACCGAGTTCCTCCCGTCGCCTGACCTCTTCCACCAAGCCGCTCCGCTCGACGGTCGTCCCGTCCACAAACACCGGATACGCCACCTCGAGTTCTGCATTGCGCAACTCATAGTAGATTTCCGCTTCTTGCGGCGTGTTTCCCTCTCCGGCAAAGTCGCGATCGACAAGTTCCACAGCCGCCGGACGTGGCGTACCAGGCTGATTTCTCCGGAGCCGCGCGAGTCTGTCGAAAGAACGCATTCAATTCCCAGAATTTGCGCTGTTTCCAGTCATTAAAGGGGTGATTGTGGCACTGGGTACATTGCACCTGCATCCCCAGAAAAATCTTCGCGGTCATGGCAGCCGCTTGCACCGCCTTGTCGTCGTTTACCTTCTCTACCAGGAAATTCGTGGCCCCGTTAAAACGTTCGCTGCCAGGCTCGGTGGTTCCCGTGGCGGAAACCAATTCATAGACCATGCGATCATACGGTTTGCCGCGTGCAAAGGAGTCCCGAAGATATTTCTGCAGGCCTTCACGGCTGGTCAGACTGTTCCGCTCAATTCCACCACTGCGACCGATCAAGATGTTGGTCCAGATCGTGCTCCAGCGGCGAGCAAACTCGTTGGTATACCGCTCGTCCTCCAACAACGAGTCCACCAATTTCCGCCGCTTGCCTGATTCACGGCTGGTGGTGAAAGCCCGCAATTCGTCCACCGACGGGACACGCCCCAGGACATCCAAGAACAGTCGCCGGCACCATTCCCCATCGGTGGCGAAAACGGACGGCTTCAAAGCGTGGTCGCTCCAACCACGCTGGATCTGTTCGTTGATCAGTTTGACTTGCGGGAATCCGAAATCTTTCTCCTGCGCCACGCGGTGCACGGGCAAAGGCGGTCGCTGAGGCCGACAGGAGACTCAACAGCCCCCCCAGGATGCCGACCACGGCGAGCACCACGCCAGGGAGCGAGCGTCCACGAAACACGAATTGCATAGGGCATCCTCTTGTCACAAAACGCAACCCTTCTCCATCGGCAGCCACAGCCAGGTGAAAAACAGGAACCGCTCCTGCCCGAACTACCAAGTGCCCACGCCCGGTACGGATCGACAGCCGCGCAAAGAATCCCGGTACGAGGGGCGTTTCGCGAAATCGCACAGTGGCCCCCCTCCGCCGACAAACATTCCCGGTATTCGACTGGCCACCGCACACTGCGATACCGCTCGCCGGGCCGACACACGCAACCTGCTCCCGAGAATTATTGGACGGCCCAAGCAATATGACCAGGCGCATCGCCACTCGAAAAGGACTGCCGATCCAGGGTCCAACGTCTCAACCCTCTACCAGCAGCAAGTGTGGCAAAACCGTCGCGCTCACGTCTCAAGCACTACTTGTTATGAAAGCTTTTCCGACCCAGTGCAATTCTTGAGACAGGTCCGCGCCCGACCCGAGCTACAAAACTCCTCATGTCACCGCACCGTGACCTGAAGGAAGCTCAATCATCCAGCTTGCCGGAGGAAATTGAATCGGACCAAAGCGTCGTGGAACGAACCCCAACCCCCTCCATTAGTGGATACGCTGTGTATTATTATGCAACAGATGTTGCATAATAATACGCGCAAATAAAGCAGGCGGGATGGGAACTTGGTTGCGATCGCGTTCCCATCTCGCCTGCATGTGCACGGAAAGCGGTTCCGGCGACCTCTCAGCTTGCCTCTTCTACTGTTTTTCGTTGCCTCATTCCAGCTGTTCCGAGATGGAAATTCGCAAACGTTGCCAGAAAACCGCTGAAAACCGCCGTGCTCGGTTGCCTCTCTGAAGCCGGCCCCAGGGCAATTGCCTCTTCTCTGTTCCGACCCCGACCGACACGGTCAGCGTTGGCTGACGATAGCCAATAGTGCAACTTGCGCGCCAAAAACCTTGCGAGGGTCATTTCGAAGGGCGAATTAGGGGTGCGCGGCGGTAGCTGGCGGAGAGACCTGCCAGGCGTGCAATCCATCCTCGCTGCTGGTCACCAGGACGCCAATCGTCGCGTGGCGACCGCCTGCCAGGCCAGCGAGTTTTCTACCGGTCTGGAAGAAATCGGTAAACCGGCCGTCCTGACTGATGATATGCACGCTTCCGTCGGCGCCGGCGATCAACCAATGGCGATCGCGGTCGATCCAAGAGGCGTGCCGAAGCAACGAAACGGATCTGGGTATCGAACGCCCCGCCCGGCAAATTGTACCGCCACTGCGACTTCGGCTCGGGGGTCAGGCCGAGAGCCAAACGCCGTCCTTCCAAGCCATAGGAAATCCCACAGTACGGAATCGGCACATCTGCCTGGTCGGAGCCGCCGAAGAGATGGTGGATCAACATCCCCGAGTTGTGTCCGACCTGGCTGCCACGCCCATGCTGGTCACAGCGTGTCACGGCGCCACTGGCCGACGCCACCCAAAGTGTGCGCCGACCATCGACCGGAGGGGTGGCGAGCATCGACAGCACATGGGAGATCTCGCCACTGGTCCAGAGCGTCGTGCCGCTCAAGGAAACGGAGTGCACGCCAGCCGCCCCCCAAAATCCGACCTCCAATTCGAGGTTTCCGTCTCCGTCCAAATCGGTCAGCAGTGCGTCCTGGACCCCGTCGTGCTGGAGCGACGAGGGCGGATAGCTGAGGACGCGTCGCCACTGAGCATCGAATACATGTGCCTGCGGACTGCGCAGCGACCAGGCGACAAAGTATCGTTCTCCCTTAGAATCGACGGCGGACAGAAGCTGGCTGACGGCAGCCAGAGGTGGCAAATCGAGTTCGTGGCGTGTAATCAGATTCCCTTGACCGCCCACTTCCGTGATGGTGCGCCAGCCTTCGTGAACCAGAAACCGCAGACCCTGCTGATTATCCTCCAGGGCCACCACGTTGCCGGTCGCTTGTAGCTGAACATTTTCCCAGAGAGGCCGCAACTGCAGCAACTGGGGCCCGGACACCGAGGCCACCGACGTCCCCTCCGTCAAATTCACCGGCACATCCGGCTCGCCACGTGCCAGCGCCCGTTCGTACTGCGTCTGTTCGCGACGAAATTGATCCAGAATCG
Organism: uncultured Planctomycetota bacterium; assembly: GCA_963700575.1. Classification (GTDB taxonomy): domain Bacteria; phylum Planctomycetota; class Planctomycetia; order Pirellulales; family Pirellulaceae; genus JAJRVM01. The sequence goes on from CAVOYC010000033.1 coordinate 383,398, forward strand.
TGCCCGCCAAATCCTCTCCCGCCAGCAACTGCTCCAAAACCTGGGGCAACTCAGCCACCAGATTCGGATTGGCACCAACCTCGAAAATCTGCACCACGTTATTGCCATCCAAGACGATCAAAGTCGGCGCCCACGGAATCTGGAACAAGTCGCGCCCCAGCGCCTGCAGATCGCGGACTATCGGCAGGTCGATTTGCCACGAGGCCGTCAAGGCCTGCACCTGTTGGCTCGTGAAACTGGACGGCTCGGCGCACACCGCTCGAATCGCGACGCGGTCCTGGAGCTTGTACTGTTGATAGACCTGACTGAGTTGCTGAATCGTCGCTTGACAGGCGGGGTGATTGTTGAACCACACGAATACCTTGATCCGATCGGCCAGCATCTGATTGGTAACGCTTTCCCCTGACAGATCCGTAAAGACATAGGGTGTCGTCGTCTTGCCGAACAAATCGGACGGTAGCTCGCGAGGAGGTGGAATGAATCGTTTCACGCGTTTGGCGTCCGCGGGGACTCGCAGTGCAAACGTTTCCTCGGGTGGCACGGTGCCCAGTTCGGCCGCACGAAACTCGACGGTCAGTTGCAGATCCTCCACCGCTTTGTCTTCGGCGATCTCCGCGGCGAATGTTGCCGCTGGATACTCGACGCGTCGCAGCACCCCTTGTTGTTGGTCCACCCAGAGCACAAATGTACCATCGGCCGTATCCACCCGGAGTCGGTGACACGTGTGCCCATCCAGTTTGGCCGATTCGAGCAGCGTGCGTTCGACCCCTTCGTCCAGTAGGGCAACGAGGGGTGTGTCCGAGAGCAGAAGATCCAGTTGCAGCGGATATCCCGCCAATCCCTGCCGGAAAGCCAGGCTCAAGATCTCGTCCTCCTCCCACAGCTCGCTCAGTGTGAGCTTGGGCGGGGCGTCACGCACCACAACCTGCCCATCAAAATTGTTCGTTGGCTCGTCCTTGATGCGGGCAGAGAGTTGCTTGCCATCACAGACCGCTTCCACCTGGTACGCTTCGACGCGGATGCGATTCGGTGCCTGCCAATGAACGCTCGCCCGCGCCTCGTCCTCATAACTCTTGCCGCCTCGCCGATACTGAAGTCGCACGACCGCATTGTCCTGGTAAGCAGTGGCATCATCGTAGAGCCTTATCAGGCGATGAAGGACCTGGTCTGCCGTCAACTCGGGTCGCACTGCGGGAACGCCAGGGTCGCGATTGCAGCCGGCCAATAGCGCCACCGCGACCGTCAGGCCGCCCATCCAGAGATCCCCACTCAAAGAGCCTGTTCGAGCACATGGATTGGACATCACGATGAGATCTCCCTCAGTGAAGGCTCGCTCTTGCAGTGGGGCGTCTCGCCAGAGGTGGCCGCGCGAGTGTCTTTCAAGACGCCCAAGAACCGCCGAATCGCCCAGACCCCGCAACTTGACCGCCGCGCAAACGGATCGTTATCATTGACTGATTCGGCCGAACCCAAACGAATCTTCAACAAACCGGATCCGATCGAAAGCGTAAACGGAATTCGAGCTTTCCAGCCCCGAACGCGGCCGGTGGCCGCAGCCACGAACACCCCGAACGGACTATCGCCTCGTGAAACATGGTCGTACCAGCATGATGCACCAATTGCGCTACGGAAAATCGTCGATTTTGGACATGGAAGTGGCTCCGCATGCGCTGGTTGCCGATTGTACGCAGGTCCCTGGCAGAGTGATCGACGATCTCGCGGCCGCCGTGGCCGCCGCGTTGGTCGATCCGCTTGGATATCCACCGCTCACTCGGGCCGTGGTGCCGGGAGATCGTGTCGTCGTCGCCCTCGACCCGGACGTGCCGTGTGCCGCCGAATTGACGGCGGGAATCGTGCATGCACTGTTCGACGCGGAGGTCAGCGCCGACCATATCACGATCTTGCAGGCCCCAGGAGGTTCCGGTGGCAAGAAGTTCTTCACCCAGCTTCCGCCCGAAGCTGAGCAATTGCAGGTGGTCGTTCACGACCCGCAAGATCCGTCGCAACTGGCCTATCTGGCAGCATCCCAGGAAGCGGTACCGATCATGCTCAACCGCGTGCTCTGCGACGCGGATTTTGTGATCCCGGTAAACTTGCTGCGCCCGGAAGGATCGATCGGATTCATGGGCGCCCATGGCGGTCTCTGTCCGACGTTTTGCGACGCGGCAACACAAGAGCGCTTTCGGGCACCGCAGTCAGCCATTCAAGAACGTAAAAAACAGCGGCGACGGGCCGAAGCTGACGAAGTCGCGTGGCTGCTGGGTATCCAGTTGACGTTGCAGATCATCGCCGGACCTGGAGACACGGTGCTCCACGTGTTGGCCGGCCAGGTCGATGACGTGTATCGCCAGGGGCGGGCGTTGGTCGAAGCTGCCTGGTCGCATCGCGTACCGACCAAGGCGCAATTCGTCGTCGCCACGATTGAAGGCGGGCGAGACGATCAGACCTGGGAGAATTTTGGCCGCGCGTTGCACGCCGCTCAGCAAGTCTGCGCTGAAAAGGGGACCATTGTCTTGTGCACCGAAATGACTTGCAGACCAGGTCCATCGTTAAAGAGGCTGGCCAGCTTTGAAGAAAATGAGAAGCTGATCAAGCGAGTCCGTCGAGATCGCTCCAGAGACGCTTTGCCCGCCTCCCTGCTGCTCGAATCGCGTGACAGTGCACATGTCTATCTGCTCAGCGGCCTGGATGTGGCAACCGTCGAAGCGATCGGCATCGGCTACATCGATGCCCCCGAGCACATTGGACGTCTGAGTCGCCAGTGCGACTCCTGCATCCTGCTGTCCAACGCCCATCGCGTGGCCCTGCGGCCAGGAGACTAGTGCTTTGTTACAGCTCAATTTTAGGATGAGCGACGCGATTGGTTCCGTGATTCGTCGGACCCATCGATGCGGCGACCCTAATTCCTAGCTGTAACAAAGCACGAGTGTGCTGGCGCCACTTTCACTTTCAATATCAACTTGCGGCCGTATTAGCCCCGACGTTCACGTCGGGGGACCGCTGAGTATCGCTTATTCCGGGCCAAAGCCCGTTTACGGGCGTTCTCGATGTGAAGGCTTTAGCCACCGCTCGATGGCTCAGGCCCAAGTGAGCGAGAAGCCCCGTAGAACGGGACTACCGTTACGAGTCAACTCGCAGACCCCGTGCTGAAGCACGGGGCCAATACGCTTCGCGACAGCATCCGTCAGCCGGCGTTCGAAAAGACTCCATACTACACGCCGAATGACTCATGCCGGCGGGCGGCCAGCGAGCTAACACCCACCAGCAGCGCGGCTTGCTCGACCCACCCCCGGACGACTACGACTGTTTGGGCGTACGGTCCGCCGCGGTAGAACGTGAATGGGCTGGCGTGGGAGTGGCAATCGACGAGCTAGGCGCAAAGGGAGGCTGCTTCCACCAGCGCGTGCCCTTTTGCACGTGCAGCACGAAATACCAGAGCAGACCGACCACGAGCAGAAATCCGGCCAGAGCGCGCACCCCGGTGCTCGCCAGCTGCCGCCCCAATTCACGCACTGGAGTCGTGGCCGCCTGCTTATCCTCCTGCACAAAGATAATCAACCCCGTGTCGCTCATGGAGGCTTGACCGCTACCTGCTCCCTGCCGGACTTGCACCGACCACGAAGCAGCAATCCAGTCTCGATCGTACGCTTCGCCGCCGGGGAATTTTCCCAACGGATCCTCATACACGAATTTCCGAGCGGACTGGCCGTCCAATGCCACACGACATTTGCTGAACTCGCTGGCCAATCCTGTGCCCGGCTGGTACAGCTCGTTGTACAGCGGATGCTCGAGAACCATCCCGCGATAGCCGTTGTCGCGACCGTCTACTAGCACGGCGAATTGTGATTCCGTGACCGGAAAAGTCATAAAGTCGCCCACATCCACCGTCAGCACCAGGACCGCCAGCAATTGGGTCGGATCGTCACGCCGATACATGGGGGTCGAGACCGCGATCTTCCAGCGATTGGTGGACTTACTGAACAAGGGGGCCGAAAGCGATGTACACTGCACATGCTGCTCAGGCATGGGCCTGGCCTTGGGATCCTCAAGATCCTTCAGGCCGCCATAACAATAGGTTCGATAAGCGAAGTTGTTGCCGATCGTTGACGTGACCGGATGATTGAAGGCCCCGGCCAGATGTGTCCCACGCGGTCCGCAGACAAACCAGCTGGCCACTTTCGGGTAGCTCTCGTCGGACATGAGCGCATCGATTCTGGACTGCAGCGCGCTGCGAATCGGTTCTCCTTCGAAACGCTGCTTCGCCGCCTCCAAATCCTCCTCCGACAGCTCGGGATTCGCCAATGCGGCCAGCAACGGGTCCAACTGATCCACGACCTGCGTACTTTGGGTCTCCAACTCGGCATCGCTTGCCGCACGTTCTATGCTGCGGTAGTAACGTTCCATCTCCGTGGCCACGCTGGCGGACACGAACTTTGCCGCAAAGAGATTGCTGTCCCACACCTTGGCGGTGACCGCTTCGTCGGACTTGTCCAAGGCACTTCGGTACACATTCACTCCGACAAGCGACATGACCGCCAACAACAGCAACGGCCCCAACACGCCCAACAGCAACAAAGGCCTGCGTGCCCGCGCCTGCTCCCGCGCTCGCAAAGCATCCAACACCGATTGCACGTTGGGAAACCGTTTCGAATGCCGGGGCGAGAGGCATCGATCGACAATCCCCCAGAGCGCCCGATCGACCCCCGGCAACTTGCGGTGCTCGTCCGGCGGCTTCTTGGACATGATCCAGTAGCGATAGCAGCGCAGCCGACCTGGCAAATCCGTGGCGGCTTCAATCTGTTTGAGCAGTTCCTCGTGATAGTGCGGCGGCTTGCCGACCAGCAGGCAGTAGAGAATCGCACCCAATGCATACACGTCCCACCGCGCGTCGGGAACGGCTTTCAGATCGGCCTGCTCGGGAGCCATGTAAAAGAGCGTCCCCAGCGAAGGAGTCTGCTCATTCGTCAGACGCGACTGGCCAAAATCAGCCAGCCGAGGCCGCGCATCCTGGTCCAGCAACACGTTTGCCGGCTTCAAGTCGCAGTGCAGGATCCCCTTGGCATGCGCGTGATTCAATCCAGTCGCGATGTCTTTAAACAACTCTACGACCTGCTCCACCGATCGCGGCTGGTCGCGCTGAATCAGCTGCTCGAGCGAACCGTTCTCAATGAACTCCATCACGTAATAGGGGGGATCCGCTTGCCAACCGACGTCCAGCAACTGCACGATGTACCGGTCGGTCGACAGCAGCACTAACTTCTCGACTTCACGCGACAGCAACGACCAGTCCACCCCGCCTCGATGCTGGTAAAACTTGACGGCGATCTGCCGTCCCGTGTTGCGGTCCAATCCGATCCAGACCTCGCCATACGCCCCCGAACCGAGGAACCGCGTCAGATCGTAACCCGGCACCTGCGTCGGAGGTCGCGTATGCCGCAAACTCAGCTCCCGCGCCTGCTGTTCGTCGTCGCCAGATTGAAGTTCCGTATAGTCCCAGCTCATAGCGCTATCGTATCACAAAAGGGGGGTACTGCGCAGCGTGGCGCGACGAATTCGCGGCAATCCGCTCGCGCAGCGCCAACAGAATCGACAAAAATGATATGTTGATATCGGCTGGCAGCGTCGTGCATGCACGCGGCCACAGCTAAACAAGTGGCATGGACGTCCACGTGCGATGGACCTGGACGTCTATAGTACACTTGGCGCCGACAGCGTCCGCTGATCACAGGCGGGGGGACTAAGCATTGTTCGAGAAATAACTGTCCACTATCCCCTCGCCCCACTGGGGAGAGGGCAGGGTGAGGGGTTAGAGAATCTGGAAGTTATTTTTCCCTGATTCCTGAGAGTAAATGGACAGCGCCACTTTCACTTATATGATCATCTCAAGGCCTTATTAGCACGGTCTCTATCGCCACCGGACTTGTCCCGGTGGTAGAGCGTTTGACAACTACGTCGATCTCGGCCACCCATGAGTTTCCTTCCTGCCGGCCATCGCCGCCTCCGGCGGCGATGGCCGGCAGGAAGGTTCGTTTTCGGCTGCCAGAGTAGTCAGCAAACGTAGAACCACCGGGACGAGCCCGGTGGCGAAAGTCTGTTATGCAGACACTAGTTACGCACAACCATGGCTGCAAAAGGGCGCTGTACAAGTAAGACTAATCGCAACATCAAGAAAACACGATTCTGATTCCGTGACCGAATGAACTTCGATATTGCTTCTAGTGCTTTGTCACGCCGAAACATTTGGGTTGGGCCGAGACGATTGTACGACAGACGTCCAGGACCAGCCTGGGCGTGGGCCCCCAAATGCCGAAGAGTTCGTGTGCAATATCTCACCGATCCAGCAAGACGCGGGCTCTGAGCCCCTGGTCCTCAAACGTGAGTCCGAAGTCGGCGTGTCGCACATCGTTGAGCAAGGGAGGGGCCGGGGGTCCATCTTGGGCGCGCCGGGGCAACCGTAGACGGTCGACTCCATGGTCTGCCATTGCTCGTTCCACACAAACTCGCCGCCGCCCGGGCAGAGTAAGCGGTCCTGCCAGAACTTCTCATGCAGCGACACCGGATTCTGATCCGGATAGCGTTGCTTCCATTCATTCAGAATCGGCAGGTTTCCCCACGCCAGTGTTTGCATGGCAGTCTGGTATCGGTCGCGGCCTAAAACAGCGAGCACGTGAAGTATCCTTTGCTCGACTTGCAGCGCCAGATTCGAGCCGATCCACGGATGGGCGGGAACGGGCTTTTCCTTGCCTTCCTTTTTGGCCTTGCTGCGCACCACTTCGCGGTCGATCGCCCGCTTCAACACGTCTTCGTTCAGAGTCAGTGTGAGCGATGTTCCTGAAGCGCAGTAATAGACTGCCAGGTTGCGGATCTGTTCCGTGCGTCCAATGGCCCGCTCGGTCGGCGTGACTTTCACGTAGGGTTGGTCTTTGTAGGTCGACGGCTCCCAATTCAGCATGCCCGGAGAGGCTTGTTCGATAAAGCCCCGGACGCCCGCCAGGAAGGCTGTCAACTTCAGTCCGCTCGAAACGTCGGCGCGCACGGCAAGCGGGATCCGCCAACCTTCCTTCTCCATGAAATCCTCCAAATCGTCGGCGGAGACCTGGGCGATTTCCTTCCAGAAATCATCCTCGTCGACATAGAAACCGACACTGTCACCGAGCCAGGAGAGCGGATCGAGCTGCACGTTGCCGGTCATCGTGCGGAAGATACTCGTCTGTTGCCGCAACGATTCCGACTTGGTGTTGATCGCCATATTCAAGTGTGCCAGGGTGTCGTGCTGATCGCCTGAATCGGGCGGGAACTCCGCGCCCCGCGAATAGGAAATCATCGTGCGATAGTCACTGGCCCAGATCAGCGGCATGACCGTGAGATCGGCCGACAGCTGTTGATCGCTGATCCCCACCCGCAACCCGATCGGGTCAAACGCCCAGCGCCAATTGCTCTGGTACCGATCACGCCATTGCCGATACGCGTCGGCTTCGGCTTTGGTAACCCGATTCATTTCCATCTCGGAAATCGGTGTCATGAAGGCCAGAGAACCGGTCGTCGTACAACGCACACCATCGCTTTGCAGCGTCAGCTGGCCATCTCCTACAACGGTCAGATCGGTGTAGATGGGGCCCGTTTGGACGTTACCTTGCACCAGTCGATCCAACTGGCTGGCTTGGATTTCGGCCAGCACGGCGGCGTCACGGACTCTGCGAGACGTGGCAATCCGCCACCGCGGATCACACCAGCGACGGATCGTAGCGTCACTGAGAAACAAAAAGGCCGTTTCGCCCTCGTCGCCGCGTCGATAACGATCACGAAAGAAGACATATTCGTCCAACGAGGCGATCGAATTTGACTTACCGGCGATGACGTCAGCCAACCTTTCCAATTGAATCGGCGAGTTGGTGACGATCACAAGCCCGTCGGTTTTGGCGATGTAACAGCAGATGCTCCGGTCTTCCGACCGCGCACCACGATAGGCCAGTCCGTGCACCTCGCCTTTCATCGGCTGGGCATCCGGGTTCTCGGCGGCAGCCAGACTCACCTGAGCCAGCAACAAATTCTCCAGGACCGCAGGTTCAGCCGCCTCGAACAGCACCGCCATATCCGTTCCCGTGCGAAAATACGGATCGGAACCGGTCACCGCCACACTTTGCGCGACGGCGGGACCCAGCAACCGCGCGATCTGCGTGATCGTCAGGCACATCTGGCGTTGATAGCGCTCAAACGTGCGGGCACTCGTTGAGCGGGGCTCGGCCAACTGCAGGATCGGCGTCCCTTGCTCAGCCATTTCGTCGGACATGGCCACGGCCGCATTGAAGGAAGGAAAGAAGACGGCGTGCTGGTCCGCCGGGATCTTGTGGGCGAGTGGATCGAGTTCGGGCTGGAGATCTTTGACCAGGGGCCGCCAATCGATCTCGCGCACGGTGATGCCCTCGATCGAGTCCACTTCAACGGTTTCCTCGCCTTCCTGGGCCGGACGCAACACGCGATCCAGCTGCAGATTCTCGCTCATGGCGCGGCCGCCGGTAAACATCGCACAGGTGTCGGTCAGATCGTCGGTCCGCCGCCTGACGTTGAATTGCTGCCCCTCGAGCAAATCAGTCGCTTTCTTGCCCAATGCCGCCCGGGCCTGCCGCGCCTCGTGACGAAACCAGGCCGCACCCGGCACGTTGCGACTCAATAAGTCTTCATAGTGAGCCAGTTTCAGCTCGAAGTACTTACTTCGCTCATCCAATTGGAACCGGCTGGCCGGAACCTTGAAGCGGGCGACCTCCATTCCTTTTTGGTCCCAGTCCGGCAGATAGAGCTGACCCGTGACGTCTCGCGGTTTGGACACGCGAATCGCAATCTGGCGTTCCACGCCCGCCTCGCTCCGCTGCCCGGCGTTGCGGGTATTGAAGAGATACGTCACGTACACCTCGCCGTCACCGTCCAACACTGCATAAGCCGGCCGGTTACGAGCGCACCACCAGGTACTCCAATTGGCTTCGTCAGTGATCGGGAGCCTGCCCTCGGTCAACTCCAGATCGCCCAGGTCTAAATGGCAGTAAACGTCCTCTGCCGCAGCGTGATTTCCCCACATCACAACCAACAGAAGCGACAATATCCAGACGTGCTTGAACATGGTAGAACTCCCCGCCACCAAGACATGATTTATCACAGACGGTCCGCACCCGCCCCTTTTCTCCACCAGAGCATCCCCACAGCAACGGATTATATCCTTCTGGCCCGACACAAGTTCCGGGAAAAATCGGCGCGTCTGTTGCAAATGAACCGCGCCGCGCGCGGCGGAAAGGCGGAAGGGGGCGAAAGAACCTCGAACTTCTGGGCTTTCAGAGGTTCTAGCACCTAGGTGCGCGTTCCCAGGACGCGGGATGAATTGCTCAGCAAAGAGAACGTCGAACTTCCAACGTCGAATGGGTGGGCTGCTCAGGTGTAGATACGGGAGTGGGAACGGAGAGATGCCTGTTGAGAATCGGTTTTCGTTTGCACACCTGGTGCGGCGTCACCACGCATTCTGACGCTTCAGGGTTCCCCTCGTTTTCATTCGACGTTCAAAGTTCGACGTTCAAAGTTCGACGTTCTCTCCGGCGCCCGCGAACACGCTCTTCCGGTGTTATTGATATGGCACCCTGCATCCGGCACCGTGAGCCTCATCTCCAGCATCACTTTCTTCTCTATTTCGCCTAGACTGACGTTGACCCTGCCCCACCTTTCACTACAATGCGGCGGTTCTTGGCACGCCTGCCGGCGTTTTGCGCTGCTCGTTTCCTTTTAGGCAGAACCTCTGCGTATGCAGGTACATAGAGGACCTCACGGCACACCATGAGTACGCTACCCGAGGACGGTCCAGACCGTCTCACGTCCGCCGCCGAAGAAGGGATGCACGAGGCTGCGCGCCGCGAGAAGCTCCGCAAGATCGCCGAGATGGGCATCGACCCTTGGGGCGGCCGCTTTGACGATCGAGATTGGATTGGCGACCTGCGTGCTCGCGGTGACGAGGTGAAGTACTGTCTCGAGTCGGGCGAAGCGCTGTCGCTGCCCGACATGCAGGTCGAGGGATTTGACTTTCGACAGTGGAAGTCCGAGCAGGGGCGTGGCGAGTTGATCGGTCCCAAGGTACGTGCGGCAGGCAGGATCGTGCTGCAGCGTCCGACCGGCAAGCTGATTTTCATCAACATCCGCGACTGGACCGGCGACATTCAGTTATTTGTCGGCAAGAAGCAGGTGGGGGAGGAGGATTTCGCGCTGGCCGGCCAATTCGATCTGGGCGACATCATCGGGGTCGACGGCCAATTGGCTCGCACGAACACGGGCGAGTTAACGATCTTCGCCAAGCGACTTCATTTCCTCTGCAAATCGATCGAACCGCCGCCGGAGAAACACAAAGGCTTGAAGGATCCGGAACTGCGTCAGCGGATGCGTTACCTGGACCTGGTTTACTCGGATGGCGTGCTGGAGCGTTTTCTGAACCGCACCAAGATCGTCCATTCCATTCGCCACACGCTTGCCGCAGACGATTTCGTGGAGGTTGAAGGTCCCACGCTACATTCCATTGCTGGCGGCGCGGCGGCACGACCGTTCGTCACTCACCACAATGCGTTGGATATCGATCTCTACATGCGGATCGCCTTAGAGCTGCACCTGAAACGACTGATGGTGGGGGGGATGGAGCGTGTCTACGAACTGGGGCGCGTCTATCGCAACGAAGGTATCAGCCCCCGTCACAATCCTGAGTTCACGATGCTGGAGGTCTACCAGGCGTTTGGCAACTACGAGTCAATGATGGATCTGACCGAACGGATGATCAGCCAGGCGATTGACGCGATCGGTGGCCAATACCGGCGTCGCTGGGGCGAGTCGATGATCGATTTCACGCCACCCTTCGCACGGCGCGCGTACCATGACCTGTTGTGGGAGCACGCGGGTGTGGCGGCCGACGACGTGGAGGGACTCAGAAAAATCGCCGAAGAGACTGGCTTCCAAGTCGCGGGTAAGCATCCGGACGTGGTGAAGAATTTCGTATTCGAAGAAAAAGTCGAAGATGCCCTGACCGGTCCCGTTTTTGTCGTAGACTACCCGGCCAGCATCTGCCCACTGACAAAACGTAACCGTGCCAATCCGGATGTTGCCGAACGATTTGAGTTATTCATCCAGGGAATGGAGATTGCGAACGCGTATACGGAATTGAACGACCCCGACTTGCAGGAGCAGTTGTTCAAGACCCAACTGGCAGGATTACCGGAAGAGGATTCGATGGCCAAAATGGATCACGACTTCATCCGGGCGTTACGACACGGCATGCCTCCGGCAGGCGGCTTGGGCGTAGGTATTGATCGACTGGTCATGTTGTTAACCGATGCACAGTCAATTCGAGAAGTGATTTTGTTTCCGCTGCTGCGTCCCACGGATTAGGCGTGTGACCGCATCGGTCGCCAAGACGCACAGCGTCGGCGCATGGATGCAATGCGTACTGGCAGTTCCTGTCTTGTGCTTTGTCGAGGCCAAGACTGAGAGCGCCACTGACTTTGCCCATGCTTGCTCAGCTGACGGCCTGGCTGTCGAACACGGGCGGACGAAGGTGGCACACAAGCCAATAATCAAGCTTTGACAGAGCACCAGGCTGATCGCGGAGGCAGACACCCGCGCAGCAATTCGACATCCAAGGATTGGCACGAAGCCAAAGGATTGGCCATGTACAAACTGCTCCTCTCCTGGCGGTATCTCCGCACTCGCTACATTGCCTTGGCCTCCATCGTCAGCGTGACGCTGGGAGTCGCAACACTGATCATCGTAAACGCGGTGATGGCCGGTTTCACGCAAGAGGCCAACAAGCGTCTCAACGGGATCCTCTCAGACATTGTCTTTGAGAGCCACAGCCTGAATGGGTTTCCCAACCCCCAGTGGCACAAGGAGGAGATTCGCAAGATCCTCGGAGATGCTCTGGCCGGCATGACCGCCACAGTCCACGTGCCGGCGATGCTGAGTATCCCGGTGACCGACGGCCAGTACCTGACACGCCAGGTGAACCTGATCGGAGTCGACAAGGAAACCTACGCCGAGGTGGGTGATTTCGGGCAGTATCTATTGCATCCCGAAAACCGCCGGCAATTAAGTTTCGAATTGCGCCAGGAGGGTTACGCACCCGAGCGTCCCAAGTTCCCCGTCTCTGGATGGAACTACCGCCGGCAACGGATTCGCTATGAGCGTGCGCTGGAGGAACAGCTGGCCCTGGAGCGTGCCAAGGCGCAATGGGAGGCCGGGATTCCAGCTCCACCGTCGCTGACTCGTCCGAGGGCCACGGAAGGCCCGGCCACTGATGGCCCGGCCACGGAAGGCAGGGCCACCAGCGACGTCGCGCCGGACAAGTACGATTCGGCACTGCCCGTCGACCCCTACGGAGCTCAGCCACTCGAAGCGGTTGCCGAGCTGGATCCCCTGACGCATCACTCGACCGGCATCATCCTGGGTGTCGCGGTCTGCAGCCAACGCATGAAGGACAAGGACGGTGAGGTACGTGATTTCTTCTTCTGCCGACCTGGCGATGACGTGAAGATCACCATCCCCACGGCAGGGAGTCCGCCGAGTGCCGTGAATGACGTCGTGACGCTGGTCGATTTGTACGAAAGTAAGATGAGCGAATACGATGCGACGCTGGCCTTCATGCCGCTCGAAAAACTCCAGGACCTGCGCGGCATGTTCGATGCCAACTCCAACACGCGTTACGTGACCTCCATCCAGATCAAGCTGAAGCCGGGAGCCGATCTGAATGCCGCTCGGGACCGATTGCAGAGCCGATTTCCGATCCAGGAGTATCCGTATCGGATTCAGACGTGGCGCGACATGCAGGGTCCGCTGCTGGCGGCTGTTCAATTGGAGACGACGATCCTGAACATCCTTTTGTTTTTGATCATCGCCGTGGCCGGATTCGGGATCCTGGCCACCTTCTACATGATTGTGGTCGAGAAGACTCGCGATGTGGGAATCCTGAAAGCATTGGGAGCGCCGAGTCAGGGCGTGATGAGCATTTTTCTGGGATACGGTTTTTCGCTGGGGCTGGTCGGCTCCGGCGTGGGACTGGGGCTGGGGCTGATCTTCGTCCACTACATCAATGAAATTGCCACGGGTCTGGAATGGGTGACCGGCCGTCCCATCTTTGATCCCACAGTCTACTACTTCCGGGAAATTCCCACGATTGTCGAGCTTCACACGATCCTTGGGGTCCTGTGTGGTGCCGTCATGATCGCCGTGTTGGCAAGCGTTTTGCCGGCCCGTCGTGCCGCGCGACTTCATCCAGTGGAGGCTTTGCGTTATGAGTAATTCGCCTGCCATCTCCTCCAGCCCGGTTGCGGTTCGCAAGACCGGCCAGCCAGCGCCCCACGTATTGCCCCTGCAGGACAAGCCGACGGGGCTGGGCGGGCACCAGCACGGTCCCCAGCAACTGGCGGCGCGAAAACTCTACAAGAGCTATCGCAAGGGCAAGTTGACGATCCCCGTCTTGAAGGGCGTTGACTTCGCCGCCCGCAAGGGCGAGTTCACGGCGATCGTGGGGCAAAGTGGCTCGGGCAAGAGCACACTCTTGCATCTATTGGCGACGCTGGACGCTCCGGATCAAGGTGAGGTGCACTTTGAAGGGCGGCGGATCGATAGCCTGCCGCCCACCAAGCGCGACCGAGTTCGCAACCGAAGTCTGGGCATGATTTTCCAGTTCTACCACTTGCTGCCCGAACTCACGACACTCGAAAATGTCCTGACACCGATCATGATCTCGGAAGGGATTTGGCGCTATTGGCGCAGCAAGCGCGCTTACACTCAGCGTGCCACGAAACTGCTGGACATGGTCGGACTGTCACACCGTCTGAGCCACAAGCCACGCGAGCTGTCAGGCGGCGAGATGCAGCGAGCAGCCATCGCTCGCTCGCTGATTGCCTCCCCCAAGCTACTGCTGGCCGACGAGCCGACGGGGAACCTGGATCGGCAAAACGGGCGGGAAATTTTGGAGATCCTGCGAACCTTGAACCGGGAAGAAAACCTCACTATAGTCATGGTGACACACGATCTGGCGATTGCAGATCAGGCCGATCGCACTGTGCGGTTGGTGGAAGGCCAGGTCCAGGTAGCGTGACCCTCACGCGCGCTCATGCAGGAAGTCCCGCAATATGTCCCTGAAGGTCTACATCAATGGCCAACTGATCGACAAGGAAAAGGCCAGTATTAGCGTTTTCGACCACGGACTGCTTTATGGTGACGGCGTCTTCGAGGGCATGCGGAGCTATGATGGCAAGGTCTTTCGCCTGGGTGAACACCTCAAACGCCTGTGGGATTCTGCCAAATCGATCTGGCTGGAAATCCCGATCAGCGTCGACGAAATGACCCAAGCGGTCAACGATACGCTGGCACTTAACGGTATCAAGGACGGGTATGTCCGTCTGATCGTCACGCGGGGACAGGGAACCCTTGGCCTCGACGCCGACCTCTGCCGCGACCCCCAAGTCATCATCATCACCGACCATGTAGCTTTGTACCCCGAGGAACACTACGAGAAGGGTCTGGAGATTGTCACTGCCAGTACCTTGCGCAATCATCCCGCCGCCATGAACCCGCGTATCAAGTCGTTGAACTACTTGAATAACATCCTGGCCAAAATCGAAGGGTTGGAAGGCGGGCTGTGTCGAAGCTTTGATGCTGAACCACAAAGGAGAAGTCGCCGAATGCACGGGCGATAACATCTTCCTCGTCTCCCGGGGCCAGCTGCTGACGCCTCCCACGGATGCCGGGATCCTGGAAGGTATCACGCGCGCCACGGTCATCGAACTGGCCGCCGACGCCGGTCTCTCGGTACGCGAAATTCCGCTCACCCGACACGACGTGTATGTGGCCGATGAGTGTTTCTTGACCGGTAGCGCCGCCGAATTGATCCCGGTGGTGAAAGTGGATGATCGCCTGATCGGCAAGGGAAAACCGGGACCGGTCACCGCCGATTTACTCACGCGTTTCCGGAAACTGGTCCGCGACAGTTGACCCGAGGTCCCTGCTGGATCTCAATTTCCTCACCACAAGACCTCGCGATTTCGCCTCCGGGGTCTACAAAGGAATGAGGCGGTTGCCACTGTCGGTAGCTGTCCGCGCCGATCGGTAATCCGTTCTGCTGACCCTTGGGGGGCCACTGATGATACGTCCGAGTTTGCTGAACTTCTCCCGCCCTCTGGCGGCTCTGCTGGTGATTTGCTTACTGGCCGGCGCACTGCCCGCGATACAGGAACAGCAGGATCCGGCAGGGGCAACCACTCCGATCCCCCCCGGCCTGCAAACGTATATGGGGCGTCAGATAGCCCAGACGATGCACTATACGGGTGCCGAATGGCTGATACGAGACGTGCGAGAACGCGAGGAACGCTGCTCACGCGTGCTGGCCAATCTGGGAATGGAACCGGGAATGACAATTTGCGATATCGGCTGCGGCAACGGCTATTACAGTTTGCCGTTGGCCCGATTCGTGGGGCCGCAAGGTCGCGTCCTGGCCGTTGACATTCAACCCGAAATGCTCGCCATGCTGCGAGATCGCGCGGAGAAAGAGGGGATCGAGAACATCACACCGATCCTCAGCTCGCTGCACAATCCACGCCTGCCCGACAAGAGTGTTGATTTGATTCTCTTAGTCGACGTTTATCATGAGTTCTCGCATCCCGAGCAGATGCTGGCCGCCATGCACCGGGCACTCAAGCCGGAGGGGCGCATCGTACTGCTCGAATACCGCGAGGAAGACGCTGCTGTGCCCATCAAACCGTTGCATAAGATGAGCAAAGCGCAAATCATGAAGGAGTTTTCAGCCAACGGTTTTCGCCTGGTGAAACAGTTCGACAAACTCCCCTGGCAGCACATGATGTTCTTCGGGAAACGGCCTTCGGCCGGCGAAGCCGCGTCAGAGCTTCCACAGCAACAGCAATGAGTAGTCCAGGGCGTTTGGCTTCAAGCCGCCAGCCTGGCTGTCATATCGATCGATGAGACCCAGCTTCAGGCTCATATTGGTGGCCTCATCCAGCAACAGTTCCCAGCCGACATCGGTCCGAATGCGGTAGGCTTCGAAATCATCCCACTGAGGAAAATATTCAGAAGTCGCACGGAGTTTCTGACGGTCCGAAAACTTGTGCTCGAAATCGACGCCCAGCATGGCTTCCGGTCGCCAATTTTCATCTGGTCCGGCCCATTGCCGCGTGGCACCCGAGCCAAACCGTCCCTTGAACGTCGTCGTCTCGTTTTTGACGAAACGATAACCCACGCCGGTGTTGAGCGTCAGTTCCAAGTCGAACGGGCGAAACTCGTCATAGACCAGAATTCCCTTGCCGAATAACGACCAGGGAGATTGGCCAAGTAGCCAATCATGATTGACACTCAACTGAGCGTTGTGTTTCGTCTCTACATATTCCGCCGTCGATTTGACGTAATTCAACGCAATTTTCAGTTCGCTCCAATCGACCTTGCGGTGCAAATTCGCGCCCGTGCGAAACGTCAACGTGGTCGAGTTACCTTCGGAGCCATCGACACCCAGCTCAAAACTACTTTCCCACACTTCTGGCAAACGCCACGAGGAGGGCACGACCCAGTCGTACCAACTTGCGACATCCTCGACAACCGGCAACGGATCCGATACCGCCTGGACCTCGACAGGCGTGTCGCCAGACGCGTCGGGGGAGCCGGCGATTGCGCCCAGATCACTCTTTGTTGGGAGGGCAGCCGGATCGTCGATGGGAGGCAGCAAGCGCAGGTCGGGATGCCCCTCGCCGCGCACGGCCGAAGGACAAAGGAGTGCGACACACAGGAGGACTCGAATCGTCACCGGTGACATGAACTTCATTTCCCTTGGCTGCGGCCATGGAGCGCGGACTGGCACCATGTCCTGACCAAATAGTCTGCCGGGCTCCCGCGCAGCGCACGGCGAAATCGCGAACCGCCTTTCTCCTCGGACGTGTCGGGCCGGAACCGGTCCGTTCGATGCGAGCGTGGCTTGAAGAGTCGCGTGGCGTCTTATATCAGAAACAGCCGACGGCGGGCAAGGCGAGTTGGCAATGGTCAGACGCGACGAGGCATGACTCGCGGAAAAGGTGGGATCTCGGCCGGTGGCAGCTCCTGACCTGTCTCGTCGGCCCAGGCCTCACGTTCTTCGCGGGAAGCGTAATAGCGTAACCAGATCTCCGGTTCGTCGTCCGCGTCCAGGCAATGCCAGTGCAAGTAGTTCCTGGGCACGTCGATTTTCTTTTCGGGCGAGGGTAGGATGTCGCGAATCAACAGACAATACAATTCGCGATCAGATAGATGGTCGGTAAAGTCCAGCACCACTCGCTTGTCATACAGTTGATCAATCGTCTCCCACAACCGTGCGTGCAATTGCACATCGTTCAGTGTATCGGGGTGAGGCAGCACCAGTTCGGGCTCAAACCACCGGCTGATAGAGAGGACGGGAGCCCGTTCCCAGGCGAGTATGGAGGCCAGATATTCGTTCTCGGTCGGAGTGCTCATGTGACGCATGTTGAGCACATCAATCGACTCATCGAGAAACGGCTCGAGCTCGTCACGCAAGCGGGCGTTCAACATCAATTGATCGACATCTTCGGATGTCGCACGATGATCTTCCGACATCGTTCACACACCTGTATCTGCATGCGGATCGCACGGGTAATCTGACCGAGACGCGTCGGGTTCACTTAAAACTTGACTGTACCAGCAATTCATCTTGTCGCAAGAGTTCGTCGACCCGAAAGGGGGCCCTTGCGGCAAGTTCGCCCGACGGTCCTCGACACTATCGCTACGACCGCCAAAGTGGATTCCACGAAATGCTCGAAAACCGGGAAATTCAGCAGACTTTCCCATGGCTCAAAGGACGCGGAGCGAAGCCCATGAAACGAAAAGAACGACCCGACAAGCCTCCTCGCGCGGGTCCAGGGAGTCTCTTACGAGCCCGCGCGAACAGACCTTGACGCATGGGGCAAGTTGGCACCGGACGACGAGCAGCTGCCGATTGCCATACCCCAAAGCGCACCGGCGCAGCTTCGCGGTGGATGCGATTTCCACACTCAGCCGCCCGGCAGGCCTATTTGCCGCATCCGTTCTGCTCGATCCGTACGATTTTTTCCAAGCGCCGAGCGTGACGGCCGCCTTCGAATTGAGTCGTCAACCAGATTTCGATCAATCGATCAATGTTTCGCTGGCCCAACAGGTCACCCGCCAGGCAAAGCACATTGACGTCATTATGCCGGCGACTGATTTCCGCAGTCACCGCGTCATTGCAGGTGGCAGCGCGGACCCCCACAAATTTGTTGGCCGTAATCGACATGCCGATACCAGTGCCGCAGACGAGAATGCCGCGATTCACTTCACCGTGCGCTACTTTCCCTGCCACGACCGCCGCCACGTCAGGATAGTCAACGCTCTGGTCGGTGTTGGTTCCTTCATCGACGACCTCATGTCCCAGCCGCGCCAACAGCTCCAACAATTGCTTCTTGACCTCCAAACCACGATGGTCGCTCCCCACCGATATCCGCATGTCGCTTCATCCTCCCGAACCACCCGTGGCGAGTATGCTGTTCAAATCCAGCTCCCCGATACGCAGTTCCAAAAACCTTTCAATCTGCTCCGCGCACGTGCGATACACGTCTGCCGTTGCTCCAATCGGATCCGAAACATCTCCTTCGGCGCCACCCAACACGAACGTACGCGGCGCGGCGCCGGGCCAGTGCACCAAAATCGCTTCGCGATGCCCCGCTGTCATCGTGAAAATCACATCCGCAAATCGGACCAGGCGGTCGCTCAAGGGCTGACTCTCATGCCGACTCAAGTCCAAACCCCGCTGCTGCATGACGCGAACCGCTTCCTGACTGGCACGCCCCCCGGACATGGCGGCAATACCAGCCGACATGACCAGCAGGCCGCATTCCTCCAATTCATCGACCGCCACGCCGAGCTTGGCGGACAACCGGTGCTGCATCAGTCGCGTTGCCATGGGACTGCGGCACGTGTTGCCCGTGCAGACGAACAGCACCATGAAACTGGAGAGGCGCTTGAGCGTCATCTCGCTCAAGACGCCCACCCGCAACAGCTCCCATTTGTTGCCGTCAACGCGCACGACGGATGAGGGCTGGGCGAATTTGCATTGGCCGTCATCCAGAATCAATGCGACTTCGTCGCCCAATGAATCAACAACCTGCGCGGCCGTCAAGCAATCGGACTCGCCCGATCGATTCGCGCTCGACAAGGCCAGCGGTCCGGCCGACAACCGCAGCACCGAAAGGATGATCGGGTGCGCCGGCACACGCAATCCGACCGTTCCCGACGGCGCGACCGCGTCGCGCACCGCAGGCGGCAGCTGCCGCGTGGCACTGTCGGGATGCCGGTCATCGAGCACTAACGTGATCGGCCCAGGCCAGCACCGCCGAGCCAAACGTTGGCCCAAAGGCGAAATTTCCGGCACATAATCGAGTGCATCCTCGGCGCTTTTGATGGCCAGCGTCAGAGGATGGTTCGGCCCCCGGCCCTTGACCTCCAACAACCTTCTCACCGCCTCTTCATTCAATGCGCTCGCCGCCACTCCATACACCGTCTCGGTCGGAAACACGACCAGCTGTCCATCCGCCAACGCTTCGACTGCACGATGGACCACATCGCGCTGATCCTCCACGTTGGCCAGGTCGATCACGACGGCGGACATGAAACTACAGCCTATCTAACGCGGTATTGCAGCCGGCTCGCGGCGGCAGAACAAGAATCCCCCCAGCTCGGCAGACCAAGCAAACGGGCCATGGCATTCAAATCAAACCGATCGCAGACAAGCAGCCGATCGGCCAGTGATCATGGAGCCCCGCCGGCAAGGCAAGTGCTCCCCCGACATGTTGACGTAATCCATTACTATAAAGGCCGTTACGCCACGCGGTCAAGAGGTGCATCGCCAGCTTGGGGGGATCTCTATCTGCCTCGTCACCGAGCCCCGTCAGAACGTGTCGGACAGCCCAGTTGCCGAAAATGCCCCCGTCAGGCAGACGACCGCACCTACTTGCGGTCGATCCAGGACCATACAATCAGGTATTCCACCTTCTTGCCGTTTTCATGGGGCCGAATCGTCACAACATGGAATTCCCAGTTGCCGGTGGCGCTAATTCTGTTACCCGCCGGCGTCCGCATCGAATCAGCCGATGGTTGGCGGTGTGGCTTTTGACTTTCACCGGATGCATGACATCCGCATCACCTCCGGGCAAGCCAGAGCTGATGTGGGGACGGCGTGGCATTTCGGACGGTCGGTTGCAGAAGCCTCGGGCCATGGCCATCGACTCCGAGAACCAACTCTACATCGTCGACATGACCGGCCGTATACAAGTCTTCACGCGTGACGGCACGTATCTGCGCGGCTGGCGGACGCCGGAGATCGCCCAGGGAAAACCGTCCGGACTGAGCTTTGATCTGGAGGGGAATCTACTGGTGGCAGATACGCACTACCACCGTGTGCTGATGTACACGCCCGAGGGCAAATTGCTCGCGGATCGTACGCTTGGCGGCCAGGCCGGACACGGTCCTGGCGAGTTCAATTTTGTGACCGATGCCGTGCAAGATTCGCAAGGATGCTATTACGTCGCCGAATATGGCGAGTACGACCGCATCCAGAAATTCACACGCGAGGGCGAGTATCTGCTGGAGTGGGGTGGACGTGGACGCGATCCCGGCCAATTCAGTCGGCCGCAGAACCTGGCGGTCGACGCGGAGGATCAGATCTGGGTCGTGGATGCCTGCAACCACCGAGTCCAGGTCTTCGATGCCACGGGCGACGAAGTCCGGCTCGTGCGAATCTGGGGCCAGCAGGGCGCGGCGCCGGGTCAGCTCAGTTATCCCTACGATCTGTGCCTGGATGGTAAAGGTCATGTCTACTTGTGCGAATTCGGCAATCACCGGGTACAGAAATTCACGCTCGAAGGTAAGTCGCTCGGTTGTTGGGGCACGAGCGGCAAGCAGGTCGGCGAGTTGAGCAACCCATGGGCGTTGGTGTTGGACGACCAGCCATGCGTTCACGTTCTCGATACGTACAACCATCGTGTCCAACGACTGCGTCTGTAGAGGCCCCGTGTGGCACTGCCTGCCCCCAGTCAGTTCCGATTCAGTCAGAAAGGACCGGTCAGATCGGATGGGCATTCTGCGGCCCCTGCGGTACACTGGGTCCACTTGCCGGCAACCATTTCGGCGGGAGGAGAAAACGTGGTATGGCGAATCTGGAACTAGGTTTTGACCGTCCCGAATTCTTGTGGCTGTTGCTGCTGGTACCCGTATTCTGGGCATTTAGTTACCAATCGCTGGCATCGTTGGGCAACGCGCGGCGGCTGCTGGCGATCGGCCTGCGAACGATAGTCGTGCTGCTGTTTGTGTGCGCCTTGGCCGAAATGCAGTTCCAACGGATTAGCGAAAAAGTCACCGTCATCTATTTGCTTGATCAATCCGAGAGCATCCCACGGGCTAAACGGGAACTCATGCGGAAGTACGTGGTGGAGGACGTGCGAGCGCACCGCGACGCGCGCCGAGAAGATCGGGCGGGCGTGATCGTGTTTGGTCGGGAAGCGGCGATTGAAGTTCCACCGTTTGATGATAACGTGCCGGACACCGGCGCTTTTGAATCTTTCCTGGACCGTCGCGACGCCACAAATCTCGAGAGCGCCTTGAAATTGGCGCAGGCCTCGTTTCCGGAGGACACGGCCAAACGCATCGTGATCGTGACCGACGGAAATGAAAACGTGGGCAACGCTGCTTCGGTGGCTCCCACGTTGGCCAGTAACGGCATTGGCATCGACGTGGTACCCGTGAAACTGACCACGCGCGCCGAAGTGGCCGTCGAGAAGGTCACGATACCCGCGGACATACGTCGTGGCACACCATTCGAAGTGCGCACCGTGTTGAACAACTACATGGAACCCGCGCCGGAGGGCGAGACGAGGACCGTGCGCGGCAAGCTGCGACTTACGCGTAGTTTCGGCGGACGGGACGAACTTATCGGTGAGGATGAAGTGGAATTGCCACCGGGAAAGACGGTGATCGGTTTTCGCCACACTGTCGACCAACCGGCGATGTACACCTATAACGCCGTGTTTGTTCCCGAAGACGCACAAGACGACTTGATGCCGCAAAACAACCAGGCCTCGGCTTTCACTTATGTCCGGGGGAAAGGTCGAATCCTGTTGATCGAGGACTGTGATCATCGTGGCGAATTCAGCTATCTGGTCGAACGACTCCGGGTGATGAACCTCGAAATCGACCTGCAGGCGAGTGATCAGTTGTTCGGCAGTCTGAACGAGCTGCAGGGTTACGACTGCGTAATCCTGGCCAATGTTCCCCGCACCAGCGGCGAAGAGAGCAACACGGTGACCAGTTTTCGTGACGAGCAAATTGCGATGCTGGTCCGCAACACGCAGCAGATGGGGGCCGGACTGGTCATGCTGGGTGGACCGAATAGTTTTGGGGCCGGAGGCTGGGCCAATACCGAATTGGAGTCGGCCATGCCGGTCGACTTCCAGATTAAGAACGCCGAAATTCAGGCCGTCGGAGCGCTGGTCTTGATGATGCACGCGTCGGAAATGGCCGCCGGCAACCACCACCAGAAAGTTGTGGCTCAAGAAGCGCTCAAGGCGTTGGGGCCGATGGACTATTGCGGCTTGATTCACTGGGACAACTTCGGACAGGACTCCTGGCTGTGGGGCGGCAAGCAGGGATTGGTGCGTATCTCGGGTCAACGCAAACAGATGCTGGCCTTGCTCGATCGCATGGCACCCGGCGACATGCCCGATTTTGAACCGGGGATGAAGATGGCACTGGCCGCCTTTAACAGTGTCCCCGCAGCCATTAAGCACATGATCATCATCAGTGACGGTGACCCCAGTCCCCCTTTTCCGTCCACCATCAACCGGTACAAGCAAGCCGGTGTCAAAATCACCACGGTCGCCGTGGGGACGCATGGGCCCGCCGGTAGCACCCCTCTGCAGTCGTTGGCGAGCGCCACCGGGGGACAATACTACGTGGTCAAGGATCCCCGGGTCTTGCCCAAGATCTATCAGCGTGAAGCGCGCCGCGTGGCACGACCGCTGGTCAAAGATCTCGACAACGTCGCTCCGCGCATTGTCTACCCGCACGAGATTCTGGAGGGAGTCGAGGGCTCGTTGCCGCCCCTCCGGGGTATGGTGCTGACGACGGTCAAGGACAACCCCCTGGTGGAAGTGGCCATCCGCTCCCCAATCCCGGACGACCCCCGAAGTTCGACGATCCTGGCAGCCTGGACGTACGGACTGGGCCGCGCCGCCGTCGTGACAACCGACGCCGGATATCGCTGGGCGTCCACCTGGACAGAGTGGGAAAACTATGACAAGTTTTACAGCCAGTTGATCCGCTGGGCGATGCGACCGTCGAGTGATCGCGGCAAATACAGCGTGGCTACCGACGTGCGCGATGGCAAGGTTCGCGTGGTGATTACGGCGCTGGATACGAACGATGAGTTCCGCAATTTTCTGGACATAAGGGGCTTTGCCGTGGGGCCCGATCTGAAGCCGTTCGATTTCAAGATTCGTCAGCTGGCTGCGGGACGCTACGTAGGTCAGTTCGATGTAGACCGAGCCGGCAGCTACCATTTGACGGTCGTCCCGCACCCTGGTGAAGCGCCCCTGCTGAGCGGCGTGAACGTGCCTTATTCAGCTGAATTCAGTGATCGCGACACCAATATCGGTCTGTTGGAGAACCTCGTGGCACTGCGTCCCGCAGGGGCGCGCCGGGGGTCCTGGCAAAGGCCGACCTCGATCCCGCGAATCTCGCACAACTGATTGCCACTGACACGTTTCGTCCCGACTTGCCCAAGGCGGTGAGTATTCGGGACATCTGGCCATTGTTGTTACTGTTGTCCGCGGTGGTTTTTCTGGCCGATGTATTTGTACGACGCGTGACGGTCACCAGCGACTGGATTCTGCCGGCCATCGACTGGGTGCGGCAGAAGCTGCGTCAGGCTCCGCCAGACCAAGGTGTTGAGCGACGTCTCCAGCGGCTGCAAAGCAAGAAGGCAGAACTGGCTCAGAGTATTGACCAGCGGCGAGCCGCGACACGTTTTGATCCGCAGGTAGATGAGCCACCGTTGGATCAACCGTCGCGCGACTTGGACGAGATCCTGAACGATGTCACGTCGAGTCCCATCGCCTCGAGATCGCCCCAGATGACGCCCCCCCAGAAGCCCGCCGATCAGTCCGAATCGGACTCGTACACGGCGCGCCTGCTGGAGGCCAAACGGAAAGCACGCCAGGAACAAGAGAGGAAACACAAGAGAGAGGAGTGAGGCGACGCGTCTGGTGAGCCCGCCGTCGTCACGTCCTTCTGTTCATTTCTCATCACCCCCGAGGAGCATTCATGAGCGTTGGCGAATCGTTGCAGAAGCAAGCCGAGCGGTTTCGAACTCGGTACCAGGCGGTTCACGAACAGATCAGTCGCGTGATCGTGGGACACGACGAGATTATTCACGGGGTGCTGACATGCCTGTTTGTCGGCGGCCACTGTCTGTTGGAAGGCGTGCCGGGCCTGGGCAAAACGCTCCTGGTGCGCACCTTGGCACAAACCCTCGATCTGAAGTTCAATCGCGTTCAGTTCACTCCCGACCTGATGCCAGCCGACATTCTGGGGACCAACATGGTCATGGAGACGGCGGAAGGCCGCCGGGCCTTCGAGTTCCAACAAGGTCCCATCTTCACTCAGATTTGTCTGGCCGACGAGATTAACCGCGCCACTCCCAAGACCCAGTCCGCACTGCTCGAGACGATGCAGGAAGGGACGGTCACGATCGGGGGAACGCGTTACGAGTTGCAGCAACCGTTTTTTGTCATGGCGACGCAGAACCCGATCGAACAGGAAGGCACGTATCCGCTTCCCGAAGCGCAGGTCGATCGTTTCTTCTTCAAGCTGCTTGTCGGGTATTCGAATCGCACGGAGTTGGCCACCATCGTCGACCGGACCACGAAAGGGATCCGCGTACAGCCGGAAAAGGTCATGGACGGCTCCGAAATTCAGCAATGGCAACGGCTGATCCGGGACGTCATCCTGGCCCCTCACGTCCAGGACTATGTTGTCCGACTCTGCCTGGCGACCCATCCCGGGGGGGAGTTTGCGTTGCCCATCACCAATCAATACTTGCGATGGGGGAGCAGCCCGCGTGGTGCTCAGACGCTCGCTCTGGCCGCCAAAGCCCGGGCGTTGCTGGAAGGCCGCTACAACGTGAGCTTTGAAGACATTCGCCGTGTTTATCTGCCGGCCATGCGGCACCGTGTGATTCTGAATTTCGAGGCCGAGGCGGAGGGCGTGGCCAGCGACCAGATCCTGCTCGAGATCCTGGAACAGGTATCCGAAAAGGCCGACGACGCGCGACTTGTGAGCAGCGTGGCCGGCGCGGCGGACCACGCGTGAGCCGCGCGCCTGCGAGGTCGGGTGATCCTTTGCCGCGACGTCATCTGTGGCGAAGACCTCCGTGTCGAGGGAGTTGCCCCAAGCCTGACGCAGCCGGTTACTTGTTGAGCGGAAACATCCTCGTGAAGGCGTCACCGATAGTACAAGCTTTATGAATTCTGCTTCTCCATCGTCCAATTTATTGACTCCCGAACTGCTGGCAAGGCTGGAACGCCTGGAGTTAGTCAGCCGCAAGATTTTCCGCGGTCGACTGAAAGGCGAGCGTCGCAGTCGCCGCAAGGGACAGAGCGTTGAGTTTGCGGATTTTCGCAACTACGTACCGGGTGACGACCTGCGATTCATGGACTGGAATCTGTATGCGCGACTCGACAAATTGTTTTTGAAGTTATTCCTGGAAGAAGAAGATCTGCATTTCTTCGCGCTCGTGGACGCCAGCCAGTCGATGGATTTCGGCAATCCGACCAAACTCCAATACGCCAAGCAACTGGCTGCCGCGCTGGGATTCATCGGTCTGGTACGCGCCGACCGAGTGAAAGTCGAAGCGATATCGTCATCGCGCGTCGGCAACGGCCCGGTGCTTCGCGGGCGGCGGAGTCTGTGGCGGATGATGGAATATTTGGAGGGTATTCAGGCGGGGAACAACGTGTCGCTGGCCGAAGGGGTGAAGAACTTCTGCCTCCGCAGCAGTGGCAAGGGGATTCTCGTCCTGCTGACCGACCTGATGGAAAAGAGCGGCTACGAGCAGGCGTTGCGACTGCTGCTGGCTCAGCAGATGGATGTCTATGTGATCCACATTCTCTCGCCCGAAGAGCTTGATCCCGACATCAAGGGTGACCTGCGACTGATCGACTCGGAAGACGCTGACGAGGCGGAAATCACCGTCAGCCGCCCCCTTCTGGATCGCTACAGGCGGACCTTGGCTTCGTTTATCGACGGTGCGCGGGTGTATTGCACCCGCCGCGGCATCACCTACATGATGGCCAGTACCTCGGTGGGCGTGGAGGAGATGGTCACCAAGTACCTGCGGCAGCGGGGGTTGGTGCGATGAGCTTTCTCAACACACTCCAATTCTGGCAATGGGCCTTGCTGGGGGCGATCCCGTTCGCCATTCTGCTGCTCTACTTCTTGAAACTGAAACGCCAGCCCTTGGAGGTCCCCAGCACCTACCTCTGGAGCCGCACGATCGAGGATCTCCATGTCAACTCGATTTGGCAACGGTTGCGACGAAACATCCTGTTGTTCCTGCAGATCCTCCTGATTCTACTGCTCATGTTTTCCTTGCTCCGCCCCGGCTGGCGAGGCACCGAATTGACCGACGAGCGACTCATCGTTCTGATCGACAATTCGGCCAGTATGACCGCCACGGACGAGCAACCAACCCGACTCGAGAGCGCCAAGCAGCGGGCGTTGGAAATCGTGGACCAGATGAAGGCCGGGCATTCGGCGATGGTGATTTCCTTCTCCGACACGGCACAGGTCGTGCAAACATATACCGAAAGCCGTCGGGCACTGCGCCGCCAGATCGACAAGATTTCACCCACGGCGCGGAGCACTGATCTGACGGATGCGTTGCGCGCGGCCGCTGGTCTGGCCAATCCGGGACTCACGCGTCTGGAAGACAATCAAGCCGTGGATGAATCGCTTCCCGCTACCTTATACATCTTCAGTGACGGCGGGTTTTCGTCGGTCACCGGCTTCTCGCTAGGCAATCTGGATCCCGTCTTCGTGCCGGTCGGACGCGTGGAGGCCGTGAACGTGGGGATCGTCGCCTTCTCCACCGATCGCAATCCAGAGAACCCTGACCGCATGCAGGCGTTTACCAGTGTGGCCAATTACGGCCCCCAGTCGGCCACAGTCCGGCTGGAGTTGTTCGTCAACGACACCTCGGTCGATCTGGTGGAACTAACGATCGGGGGGGGCGAGGAGAAGGGCTGGCATTTCGACCTGCCCGACTTGGACGAAGCCGTGTTGAAGCTGGTGATGCAACATGACGACGCATTGCAGATCGATAACACGGCATATTCAGCGGTCAATCGGCCACGGTTGTCGCGTGTGCTGCTCGTGACACCCGGCGATGACACGCTTCGTCTCGCGTTGAAAACAAAAGAGATTCGAGAACTCGCCGATGTTATCGAGCGTTTCTCCCTCCCTGCTGGAGGACCCGGCACATCAAAACCTGCTCGCCACCGGTGCGTACGATTTGGTGATTTTTGACCGTTGCCAGCCACCACAGTCACCGCAATCCAATACCTTGTTTATCGATGCTTTGCCCCCGGGGGAGAAATGGAGCTGGGGAGAGACGGATGGGCCTCCGACAATCATCGATATCGATCGCGTCCATCCGTTGACACAGTTTGTCGACATGAACTATGTCAAAATTGCCGAAGGCCGCAAACTCACGCCGCCGCTGGGCAGTACGGTTCTCTTCGATTCGGTGATTGGACCCTTGTTCGCCATCGGCCCGCGAGAAGGATTCGAGGACGCCGTGCTGGGATTTCCGCTGTTGACCACCGATAGCGGAGAAACGGTCCCCAATACTACCTGGCCGCTCCGGCCGAGCTTCCCCGTGTTCATCTACAACGCCGTGCGTTACCTGGGAGGCAACCGCGGGTCATCCAGCGTCACGAACTACAAACCTGGCGAAGCGGTGACACTCCGTGTGCCGACCGGCGCCGAGGAAATCTCCGTGATTTCACCCTCCGGCCGGCGGACCCATTTGCGACGGGGTGGCCAGAACACGTTCGTGTTCACCGACACGCAGTCAGTTGGCGTTTACGACGTGCGTCACGACGAGAGTGATTTTGCGCAGCGGTTCGTCGTGAACTTGTTCGACACGCGCGAAAGCAATATCCACGCGCGGCAAAAAGTGGAACTGGGACACGAGACGGTCGTGGCTTCCCCTCAGTTGCAAGTGACCCGCCGCGAACTCTGGAAATGGATTCTGCTGCTGGGGCTGATCATTCTGGGCGCGGAATGGTATGTCTACAACCGCCGCGTCTACCTGTAACGCGCCTCGTTGTCACCCTCTCACCCCCTCACCCCATCAGTGCCTCGATGATCCGCTCGACATCGTAGACACAGCCGCCCCAAGTACCGCCGCCGAGTCGCTGCAAAGCGGCCCACAGTCGCGTGTCATCGTGCAGAGCCGGATCAGGACGAAGGCCGGCGTGCGGACGACGTTGCTGCAGCACAAGAGCGCCCTGGTCGGGAGACATTTCCGTTTCGGCATCCCCGACCATGTCCACACTGCCGACGAGACGATGGCGATCGACCTCGATGCGAATTCGATCGCCGTCACGTACCTTGGCGATGGGCCCCCCGTCGAGCGCTTCCGGGCCGACGTGACCCACACACGCTCCGGTACTGACACCGGAGAACCGCGCATCGGTCACCACCGCCACCTCACGTCCCCAATCGAGGTACTTCAACGCGGATGTGAGTTGGTAGGTTTCTTCCATGCCGGATCCCAGCGGTCCTCGTCCGATCAGGACCAGCACATCACCTGCCTGCAGTGCATGATCGGACTGTCCCTTGATGGCGGCGATGGCATCGCGTTCGCTGGTGAAGACGCGTGCCGGACCGATTTTGCGATACACCCCGTCGGCATCCACCACAGCAGGGTCGATAGCTGTCGCCTTGATCACGGATCCCTGCGGGCAGATGTTGCCCAGGGGGAAGCAGACGGTACTGGTCAGTCCTTTATGGCGTGCGGCCTCCGGATCCATGATCACGTCATCGGCGCGGACCGCATCACGCTCCTGCAGGACCCGTCGGAGCACTTTGCGACGCTGACTTCCCTCCCACCACTCCAGGACGTCACGCAGTGTCTGACCGCTGGCTGTCAGGACGTCCAAATGGAGCAGGCCAAGTTGACGCAGGTGCAGCATGATCTCCGGCACCCCGCCAGCCAGAAAAACGCGAACGGTGGGGTGGTTTGTCGGTCCGTTGGGAAGCACGTCCACCAATCGCGGAACGCTGCGATTCACTTTGATCCAATCGTTGACTGAAGGCCGAGGCAGTCCCCCCGCATAGGCGATTGCCGGAATGTGCAACAGCAAATTGGTGGAGCCGCCCACTGCCGCATGGACGACCATGGCGTTATGCAGCGAGGCCGGGGTCAGGATATCCCCTACCGTGATCCCGCGTTGCTGCAAGTGCAGCAGTGCCGTCGCGCTTTGCCGCGCCAGTTCCAGCCAGATCGGTTGGCCGCTGGGTGCCAGCGCCGAATGGGGCAGCGCCAATCCAAGTGCCTCGGCGACGACTTGGGAGGTGGCTGCCGTCCCCATGAACTGACATCCACCTCCGGGCGAAGCGCAGGCTGAGCAACCAACGCGGGCCGCTTCTTCCAGCGTGATTTCACCACGCGCGTATCGAGCGCCGATCGTCTGGACCTTGCCCGCGTCTTCCCCGACTCGAGGCGGCAAAGTGACGCCGCCGGGGACCAGGACTCCAGGTAGGTGCCGCATCCCGCAGAGCGCCATCATCATGGCGGGCAGCCCCTTGTCACAGGTGGCCACACCCAACACGCCTTGCCGCATCGGTAAGGAGCGAATCAGACGCCGCAGAACCATTGCCGCATCGTTTCGATAGGGCAGGCTGTCAAACATGCCGGTGGTCCCCTGCGTGCGACCGTCACAAGGATCGGAGCAATAAGCGGCAAATGGCAATCCTCCCAGCTGCTTGATCCGTTCGGCGGCCGCCTCCACCAGCAAGCCCACTTCCCAGTGTCCCGTATGGTACCCCAGGGCTGTCGGCTGGCCATCGGGCCGGCGAACCCCTCCTTGCGTGCTCAGAATCAGATATTGCGGAGCCAACAAATCAGCGGGCGACCACCCCATCGCTGCGCCCTGGGTCAGCCCAAACAGGTCGCCACTGGGCCACGATCGAAGCATTTCGTCCGACAGGGGCAAGGCGCCGAGCGGACCTTCCGCCACCGTCTGCACGTCCAAATGCACGGCGTCGCCACAATCCAACAGTTCGTCCAACAGCTTCGTGGGTGTGTGACCCTCGCTCATGACTTTGGTCCCCCATTTCGTCCTTCCACCGTCCGTGTTTCTCGAGCTTCTTGGCCGTCTTCTCCGTACTCCCCCCAGAACCGGGTTCCGCAGAGAGCCAGCGGCGGGCCATGGAAGTCCCCTCAGATGGCCACGCGACGCACACGCCTAACGTCCTCGGTAAGCTGCTCGCAATATGCCACAAACGGTACGATCGGTATGAAAAACACAACGCTCATCAGCAATCGGCGAGGTATCGGCGTTCGCATTTGGCTCCGCGGTTGTGGATGCGAAGCAACAGGTGGCAACGGCTCCGCTCGCGATTGACCGCGTGATGATGGCAAAATAGCAGGCCGCTCGCTCAGGAAAGTGCCACCCATGGACGGAAAAAGCGAAGTAATTTTTCCCCGGTTCCCTAGAGCGCACTACGCTTGATTATCTCTCAGACGCATTTGCCGACGATCCTCTCATCTTGAAGCAACCTTTTCCGCACGTCCACCCGAGAGAAACAATATGGTTCTTGTTTACACCGCAGTCGTCATGGTGGCCGTCAGTCTGAATGTCACACTCGGCCCCGCGATTCGCGGCCTGGGGCCTCAACCATCTTCCAGTCCAGCCACTGCGTTGGATCTGCCGGATGTCCCCCGACTTGAGATCCTTGTCGCACCGCTGCAGCGACCCTACCCCGGCGTGCTGCCGAATTTCATTGAGAAGCCCGCGCACGAGTTGCCACGGATCATGCCGTCTCCAGAGCTGGATGAGGCGGTTCCGCCTCTTGCAGGGCCCCGCAAGGCCGCCCCACCCATGGAGCTGAATCGCGGGAACTAACGCAGCGACAACGTGGCCGGCGGCGCGACAATGCTGAGCGCACAGCCGACCTGATCTCTCCAAAGTCGACACGCGGTGAAAGCAGGATCCGAGTGCGGCTCAGTTGGCAACGGACGCGGGGGTCGGGGCAAAACAGGCCGTATCACATCACGTCGATGCTCTTGACAACCGAGCCGCCCGATCGTCTGGCAGCGAACAAGCAACGGTCCGCCGCGTCCGTAAGTTCATCCGGTTGCGAAGAACGCGACGGAGCGGTCAACGTGGCGACTCCCGCACTGCATGAGATCCGCGTATCCGCCTTTATTCGTTCAACGACCCATGCCGGCACCGCGTCCAGAAGCGTTCGGGCCAACGTCACGGCTTGCCGGCGATCACAGTCGGGCAGTAACACGGCGCACCGAGAATCACTCACCAGTTGGCACTCGCACGGTGAATCGGAGAGTGATTCGATAGCTCGCTGCATTACCGCGATGATCCGAAACGTCCGCTCGGGACCCTGCCTGATCAACAGGTGGTCGTAGTCGTCGATCTCCACCAGCATCAGACTCAACTCACGCTGCCTGGAGCGACATGACGAGATCGCCGCGGTGATGCGTCCCCGGAGACCAGGGTCAGCGGAGCTCTTGTCGCGCGGTTGCACGTGTGAAACCGTTTTATCTCTCGTGTTCATCGCGTCGATAACTGTGGGGGTCGCAGTCACGCCGGGCGTCGCCGGCGGAGTCATGTCCAGATAACTTTGGGCATACTGGTCCAGCGCATTGTGCAGTGCCTCTTGCTCACGACTGACCACGCTGGCGTGGCTCGTTCCGACCATGTCGGGCAACGCATCGAAGGCGGTTTCGGCCATCTGCTGATGCGCACGCGACATGATGTCGCGAAACGACTGTTGCTGGTCCACTCGCACGGAGAACATGTTCGCCATCATTTCGACCTGCTCCTGCAGCCTGTCCAGCAAATTCTCAATCTGCTCGACCTGGATGCCGCGATAGCGAGTCGCCGCGTCAAGCAATTCGGACATCGGCGCGTGACGTCCATGAATAATGATAGACGCAATCAAGGTCGCCAGATGCAGAATCTGTGGTAACTCCGCTTCCCGCTGCTCGAGCGCATCAATCCGCTCCTTGTCCTGAGAGACCGCAACCGCCTGGACGATCGGCTCAGGAAGACTCCAGTGATCGAGGAGTCGGGCACTGAGGATCGCGTGGTCGAATCCGAGCGTAGCGGTCTCAAGCGCCGCAAGATCGGCCCCCTGCTCGTGGACGCTGCTCAGAAATTTAACGTACGAGTCACCCAATTCGTTAACCAAAACCAGGATGCCGATCTCTTGCAGCAAAGCGGCAATGAAGGCATCATCACCCGACCTGCGCCAAAAAGCCTTCGACAACTCGCGAGCAGCCACTGCTTTGACTAGAGTGAATTGCCAGAACCGCTGCAAAGTTTCGGCTTCGACGCCGGTGTAGAGTTCCTTGGGCAGACTGAAACCCAACACGAGTAGTTTCAACGGTTTAACGCCCAGTAACGCCAACGCCTGCGTCAGATCGGAAACCTCGCGACTCAAACCGAACATCGAGCTGTTCACGACGCGCAGCAGCTTGCCAGTGAGTGCCGGGTCGCGCTCGACGCACTCGCGAAGTGCCGCTGTATCGACGTTCGGCTGCCCGGTCAGCTCCAAAACCTCCATCGCCACAGCGGGAAGCGAATACAGGGAATGTGCGCGCTGGACGAACTGCTGCAGGACGTTGCTGCGGATTGCCTGCACGGCCATGGGCGAAAGATCCCTTCCTACAGGGGGTACAGTGGAGCAAAAACTCAGCAGTGTGATGATACGCAAAAGCGTAGCTCATAAACCGTCGTCCGCCCGCCGAACATCACCGCATGCAAGTCCATCCATGTCCGTTGCGTTCCCCGCGGTGCCTTTCCGGTGCAAGATAACTCAGGCCTTTCAAGCCGGGCGAATTGGACAAGATTCGGTGGATTTTGTTTGACAATGCCACGGGGCAAACCTAGGTTTGTTCCGTATGGCCGGCGGTAGGCAAACGCGCGCCACCCGCCGAACCATTCGATTCTTTTGAGCTTTCAACAGGTCCGGCCATGATCCAAGACGCAATGGCGCAGCTTCAGCCTGCGGAATCAGCAGTGGACCGGCGGCAGTCGATTCTGATCGTAGATGACGATCAAGCGCAAGTGGAAGCCTTATCCCACCGGTTGCAGAAGCAGGGTTTTTCCACTTTTTTGGCGTATGAAGGGCGCGCCGGTGTCCGCAAGGCCCGGGAATGTCGTCCCGATCTGGTCTTGCTGGACGTGCACCTGCCAGACGTGGATGGATTCATTGTTTGTGAGCAGCTGGTCAATGCGCCGGAAACGTGCGATATTCCGATTATCATCGTCAGCGGTTCGGATCGGACCGATATCGTCCGGTCGTCGCGCGCCGCAGGCTGCGAGTTCTTTGTCCGCAAGCCCTACGATCCGAACGTGTTGCTGACGTTGATTCAACATGCGTTACAGCGCGGCCTGGACGATTGGTACGCGTAGGACCTGACGCCTTGGAGGGAGCAAAGGGCACTATCCGCGCCCCATGGAATCCCTCCTCTCAAATCGTCCGGTCCGCCATGTCCAATTCTGCCCCCTGCCCCGCTCGCAGCCACGCGGCAAAAGATCATTACCACGCCCTTGTCGCTGGGCTGGCAATCGTGTTAGACTAACCGTTTGCCGCGTGTCGCGGCACGGCAGTATCTAAACACGCCTCAGAAGTGGAGACCCGGAGTGGGTACGAAGAAGACTGGTAAGGGTCGGCGCAAAATCGGACGGAAGAAACGTCGCATGCGCGACAAGATCCGACACCGTAAGAAGTAACCTGATTCCGGGTCCGTGCGCTTGCCCTCTCTCTTTGGCATGCCGAGAG
The DNA here is from genome assembly GCA_963700575.1 of uncultured Planctomycetota bacterium. Classification (GTDB taxonomy): domain Bacteria; phylum Planctomycetota; class Planctomycetia; order Pirellulales; family Pirellulaceae; genus JAJRVM01. The sequence continues at coordinate 417,568 of CAVOYC010000033.1, forward strand.
TGTGCTCAACTTCGCTGCTGCGCGGAAGTCCATCCGCGGTTATTCACCAAACTCGCAGGGTGGGTCGAACTAAGGATCGGCGAAGCAATAACTGGCAGATTTTTTCTTGCCCCTCACCTTGATCCTCTCCCCCGCTATTCGCTGCGCGGCGGGGGAGAAGAGACAAGACGACAGTTATTGCTTCGTCGATCCTAACCGCGTCGCTGGTGGGTCTTCGCTCGCTCATTTTCCGCCCGCACAGCCGCAGACTGTTGATGCAGCGTGGATCGGCTTGTGAAGACCCAACAACACCTTGCGCGAGCTTGACTCACCCGACGTGAATCATCCGGGCTAGCGTGTTTTCCAGTCGATGCCCGAGAGCGCGGCCAATGCCAACTGCAGCGCGTGTGTGCCATCGCGGGCGTGCCCTTGCGCGGCCAAGGCGAGATAGAGTTGCTTCGCCAGTGCCAAACCAGGCAGAGACAATCCCATGCGATTTGCTTCATCCAGTGCGATGCCCATGTCTTTGATGAAATGCTCGACAAAAAACCCAGGATCGAAATGGTTGTCGATGATGCGTGGTCCCAAATTGGATAACGACCAGCTACCCGCCGCACCGGAACCAACACTCTGCAGCACGGTCTTTAAATCAAGCCCGGCTCGGTAAGCATACAGGAGCGATTCACAAACACCGATCATGTTGGTGGCGATCAAGGTCTGGTTGACCATCTTGGTGTGCTGTCCAGCGCCAGGCCCCCCCTGGTAGACGATCGTCTTTCCCATTGCCTCCCAACATGTTTGCAGGGCGGCGACCACCGACTTGTCGCCACCGATCATGATCGACAGCCGAGCTTCACGAGCACCTACGTCGCCTCCCGATACCGGCGCATCGACACTGTAAACTCCCCTCTGGCCCGCCGCCTCGGCAATCTCGATCGCCAACGACGGCTCACTGGTCGTCATATCCACCAGGATGTTACCCGTCGTGCACCCTGCCAGAGCGCCGTCGGCACCCAGGACAACACGTCTCACATCGCACGGAAAACCGACAATCGAGAACACCACATCGCTCTGCTGGGCCACGGCCCGCGGACTGTCTGCCCATTGCGCACCCTGTTCGAGCAACGACTCGGCCTTCGCGTGTGTGCGCGAGAAGATACTCATCGCAAAACCACGTTCCATCAAATGCCCGCACATGCTCGCGCCCATCACACCGGTGCCGATCCAACCGAGTCTTGTTTTCCCTGGCGCAATGAGGATATCTGCCATCATGGTGTCCGAAGCAGGAGGACAATCAACAAGTGAAGTCGGTGGTTAGCTGGAGACGCTTAGGAATCAGGGAAAAATAACTTCACCTTGTACCCTCGCCCCTGTGGGGAGAGGCTAGGGTGAGGGGCAAAAAAAATCTGCCAGTTATTGCTTCGCCGATCCTTACCAGCGAAAATCAGGAGGATTAAGCACCTCGCTCAATATGATTGCTTTTCGAATCGATCCGGGATCAGCCAGCAGCGCGCTGATCTCGGCAGCCACGTCGGGGATGTCTCGCGTCGGGAGATCCAGACTGCCTAATTCCAGCGAGCCCAACTCGCCGTCCGAGAGCGTTCCGACTTGATGGTCGAATTTATCGTGGAGGTGCATCTCCATGGCTTCATCAGCCAACCCCACTTCCTCGCCAAGATGTCCAGCCCGTTCCTGAAATTGCGACGTATCGACATGTGTTTCCAGGCGTCTGGGGGGCATTTCAGGAATAACGACGGCTTCCACCACCTGCGGCGCACGTGGGGCAGCGGAGGCGGCACGCGGAGGCTGACGCGATGGCCGCGGGGCAGCAGGTTTGGGCGCAGCCGGTTTCTGACGCTGTGCGCGTCGTTGTGCTGCCTGTCGCAAGAAAGCTTCAAGGTCATCGGCCATGGTAACACCTTCACAAAACGCTTGGGCTCGGCTTGTCGAGTTGGCAGAGGCAAAAAGCCTGCATGCCATTGTAGCTTGACGCGTCGGTCGCACGTGCGAAATCCACGACATCGAAAAGCCATGCCGTGTGCTGATAACGGCTCCACCTTCTATTCGCATGCGGTTTCTACCCGCAAAACTCAAGTCGCCGCAGCATCCTGCCGCAGCCACGACCATGCGCCCACGGCGAGTGAGCCACGCGACAAAACGCTACGCGGGCGCCTTCGATCGCGTGGTACCGGCACCCGCGATGGACTTACGCATATCGGTATCGGCCTGAACATTGCGAAGCTTGTAATAGTCCATGACGCCCAGCCTGCCGGTTCGGAATGCGTCTGCCATGGCCTTGGGAACCTCGGCCTCGGCATCCACGAGCCGGGCCCGGCTTTCTTCGATTTCCGCGATTTTTTCTTGCTCCGCGGCCGCCGCCATCGCTCGCCGCCCCTCTGCTTTGGCCCGTGCGACACGGGTATCCGCTTCCGCCTGGTCTGCCTGCAGACGAGCGCCAATATTCTCGCCCACATCAATATCGGCAATGTCGATCGAAACGATCTCAAATGCGGTCTGAGAATCCAGTCGCTTGGCCAATACCGCCTTCGAGATCAGGTCGGGGTTCTCGAGTACTGCCGCATGCGTGGCAGCCGATCCAATCGCGCTGACAATCCCCTCGCCCACACGAGCAATGATCGTCTCTTCGGTCGCCCCGCCGATCAACTGCTGCAAGTTCGCCCGCACGGTCACCCGTGCTTTGACTTTCAGCTGAATACCGTTCTTGGCCACCGCGTCCAAGGAGTCTTTGGCCGAGCCTTTTGCGGGGCAGTCGATTACTTTGGGATAGACGCTGGTCTGGACCGATTCCAGCACATTGCGGCCAGCCAGGTCAATTGCCGTGGCTTCCCGGAACGTCAGCTGGATGGTCTTTGCCTTGCGGGCCGCGATTAACGCGCGAATCACCAGTGGAACGTTTCCGCCCGCCAAATAATGCGCCTCGAGCGCTTTGCTGGTGATCCCCTCATCATCATCAAGTCCGGCTTGGACCGCCATGATCTTGCTCCGCACGATCACTTTGTGCTGACCTTCCGGAAAGACATGCCCAACAGATCACCAAAACCAATGCCCGCTCGCGTCAAAAACGACTGAATCCACAAACGGAAGTAGGCGGCAAACACACCAAAAACGACCAGAATGACCACGCCCGCGACCAAACCAGCCAGAATCAGCACTGTCGTCAAAGTGTTTTGAGCCAGCAGCGTCATCTTGCGACTCCCTGCGCCCCGGGGGCACTTGCAGACGGTAGAACGTTCAAAATGTCAGCCGTTTCTGTAACCCGGCAGCGAAGTGTTGTCAAGCCAACGGGTCCTCGAATGGCTCAATTCCCAGCGAATCAATGGGGGTCGAGAGCACGTCGTTAACGCTTTCCTGCGCCGCTACTTCCTTCTCGCTCAGCGGACGCACAATCAGACGCTGCGTGTCCACTTCCACGACGATCACCGCTTGTCCCCTGTCAATCGCCATGCCGCGGCTGACCGCGTCATACACGCGGCCCTCAATACGGACGTCGCCGCTCGGTAACAGGTCGGTCTTGGCCACACCCTGCTTGCCAATCATTTGCGTTGCGCAAATGATACTCTTCCGTATCGGGCAGCACCTCCGACTCGCTCTCGGGGCGCTTGATCAGAATCAGTCTTCCCAAAGGAGTGTGTGGCCACGATCTGATCGCCAAGGCGATCACAACCGGCACCAAGACGGTGGCCACCAACAACATCAGTGTGCCCACCAGGAACCCTTCCGAAAAAGCGACGACGATCGACGCGATAATCGCACAGGCCGCCAGCACGCTGAGGATTCCGCCGGAAGGGATGAAAATCTCGAGGAAGATCACAGCCACACCCAGCAGCAGCAAGAGCGTTGGCCAAATGAACATTTCCATGGTTCGTTCAGCTTTCGTCCAAAGGCTCCACCATCACATTATTGCCGCGAACCTGCACCACCTGTACCGCAGTGTCCTTCGGCACGACGAGTCCGTCGCTGATCACATTGACGACGTCATCACCAAACTGAGCTTTTCCCGAGGGAGTCAGTTGGGTAGTCGTGGTGCCACGCTTGCCCAGCAAGTATCCCCAGTCCACCATGGCCTCGAGATGATCGAGGTCGGCCTCTTCGGAGGGAGGAGTGAGCATCAGTTGACCAAAGATCCGGGACTCGGCCAGAAAACGGCGCATGAACCAAAGCGCGGCCAGCACGCCACTACAGGCCGCGACCATACTGAAGAGCGATCCGGGGACCTGCTCCAGCTGATAGGCGTTACGCGGAAAAATAAACGTCTGGCTGGCCAACACGATCGACAGCAAGACCATCACCCCGCCACCGATTCCGAACACGCCGAACCCCGGCAACACGAAAACCTCCAGCGCGATGCAGGCAATTCCCCCCGCGAACAAGAGCAGCTCGAGCCAGCCGGCCGCACCATTGAGAAACTGGCACCAGAAAAACAGCAGAAAGCAGACGCCCGAAAGGAAGCCTGCCACGCCAATCCCAGGTGCCGAAGCCTCACTGATCAAGGCGAAAAAAGCGACAAACAACAAAGTGCGGGCCAGCCACGGTTCGGCCGCCAATCGCTCGATCGCACTCACAACCGGATTCTGCTCCGCAACCGCGAGATCCTCGTCAATGTTGAACTTCTGCAGCACCGCTTCAAAATTGCTGACTGTCTCCACCACCAATCCGAATTCCTGGGCCTGCAAGCCGGTGATGCCCTCATCCAGCTTCAGCTCGCCATCGCGTTTCCATTGATCCGGATTCTGTTGCTCAGCAATTTCCTCGTCACACAAGTAGCGCACGGCCCCCGCTCCGTCGAGGCGACACCGATAGACTTTCAACTGGGGGTCGATCATGGCCATCAGTAACGACCAGTCGCGCATTTTCACGCGTGCCAACTCCTTGACCGCCTGGCGCAAATCATCCAGCTCGCCCGGACCGAAGAACGTATCGCCCGGACCACCCAGAATCGCATCCTCACGCACATAAGTCTCGTCGGCGGCAAAGGCAACCAGTGCGGCCATCGAACGTGCCTCACTCTCGACATAAGCCATCGTGCGGAGCTGCCGGGCGTCGAGCCCGGACAGAAGATTCATCAAACGCAAGGCTGGTGATGCTGGCCCGCCAGGGCTATCGATCCACAGACAAATCAGGTTGGCGGTCTCTTTCTGCTGAGCCTCCCGTACCGTGCGCGTCAGGTCGTCGGCAGTGCGCGAGTTAATGTGCCCACGAAGATCGATCCGCAGGGCTCTCCACGTCTGTTCGGCGACGACATCCTCGCGGAGGTCGTCGGGCGAGATTTGCAGGGCTTGGGCCAGTTCCTTGCGGTCAACGGCTAAATGGCTGGCGGCACCATATTTCAGTCGCATCTCGCGGCCGGAAATCAACGCCAGATCGCCCACCGGTACAATCGCGTTCTCCTTGCCGACCTTGCCTTCGGCACGCAGAGCTTCCAACTCGTCCTGCAGCACGTATCGTGTCCCGCCACCCACTAATTGGACTTCCGACACCGACAGGTTCCGGTCGAGCATGCCCAACACGATAGGCGTGGGAACGGTCCGCCGCCGCTCAGCCATCTCTCGATATGCCGCACGCATGGTGGCGTCGATGGCAGACTCGTCACGACCCGCAGCGCCAAATTCCGCATCCGGGTTGATCACGATCTCTTCGCACGCCAGGACGGGAAGCACGGCATGCCCCTCCAACGATAAGGGCACGTAGGCGACCGTCCGCACACGACTAAATCGATCACTGGCCAAATACCGCGCCAGGCTCAATGCCCGTTCGAAATCGGTTCGGCCCTTCGCCTGCTCGTCGCGATAACGAAACTCAAAGACCACAATCGGACGCCGGTCGCTCTGCGGCAGCGACTTCAGCGTCTTGTCCGCCGAAACCATGATTTGCTGGTCGATGTCGCCTGTTAACGGCAACGGCACCGAGATCAATACCGCTGGGGGGGCGGCTGGTTTCGCTTGCGGCTGCTGGTTCACCTGTGGGACGTTTTGAGCCGCCACCAACAACGCGGCCGTACCCGAGAAATAGAGCGCGATTATGCGTGAAGGCTTCATTGATTCGCCCCATCAATTCATGCGGCCTGCCAAGCACAGCTGGCCATGGTTAGCTGGCTCGGAAGTTCCTATTACGCGTGCTTCATGCGTGCCCACGCCACGGTCCATGCGCCAGACAACCACTTTGCTGCTGAACCGATCTGGCCGCGAGCACGCAGCGAAAAGCCATCTTTGTTGCCACGTAATAGTGATTCTGCTGTCGTCAACTGATGTTGGAGTTTCCGCCGATTATTCCGGCAGACTTCCCGCCCCTGGAACCGCCGAACAGCCCCTCGCTGGAATAATTCGCCCAACTAGCAGGGTGGGTCGAGGAAGCCGTGTCCCGGCAGGATATTCACGCGACCGCTCGCACCCCTCGCGCCGACACCGATTGCTTCGTGGGGAGTTGACGAGCTTGTAAAGCTCGGCCGGTGCCTTTCACGAACTGGACCCGCCTGACGCGAATTATCCCTGCTCCAGCATTATAGACCCCGGAAAAGAGGCGGGAAAGCCGCGACTATCGCCTGCAGCCAGATGGCATCTCAGTAGGCGTGCGCGAGGGGAATTTGCCCGGCGCGTTTTCGACCGGCCCCCGAGGCTCTGCCAGTGCTTTACCGGTTTGCGGAGGCCCCGTCCGCGGGAGAACGGGCCGCCGTGGGTGGGGCCACGGGCTGGTTCCACTTGCGCACGTCCTTGGCCCAACCAGCCGGAACCGCTGGCTCAAAGAATTCGCGATGAAAGATGTTGATCTGCTCGGCCAGAATGCTGAAATTGACCTCGCGCTGGGTGAACTCGAACGTCGTTCGCGATGCGGTTTTACCCGGCGCGTTGTTGCGGTCGAACACCACCATGGCCTTCGGCAAATAATCGGTCTCGTCGATGATGACGTGGATCATTTTGAAATTGGCAGCGTCGTCCTGCGTGCGCGGGACGGCCTCCAACCAGTACTCCTTCTTCGTGTCTGGTGGAGTCACGATCCGAACCCAGAAGCGGCGTTTGATATCGTCCGCCTTGGCATTGAAGAGGAACGGCAAGGGCCCGTTTCCAATCGCCTGACCGCGCATTTCCGGTGGCAGCTGGGTCTGAACCAGTTTCTTCAACCGCTGATCGAACTGGTATACCCATTGGCCGTCACAGATCCAGTGCTCAAACCGTTCCTCTGCCGCGGGCGCAAACGTCGGCTGTCCACCTTGCTGGCGGGGCGGTTGATATTGCATCAACTTCTCGACACGAAATAGCCCCTTATCCGGTGCCGAGTACTTGATGACCCCTTCGCTGAATGTTTTGAAGGTGTCCTTAGGGCCGAAGATGGGATCATACTCCCATCGCCGAAAGGAACAGCGGTAACGTTTCACCTGGCTACTCTTGTATTCCCAGTACTGGAGCACTTGATCCAGATACTGCTGATGTTTCGCGCTTAACGGAATCCAGGACGGAGACATCAACGGCGCCACCTGCTGCAAGGCAACACCGGCAACCGGCGTGGTGCCGTGCGCCGCCACCTGGCCCACCGTCTGGTTGGCACCACCCACACGATTTGCCGGCTGCTGGGCCTGGAGCTGGAGCGCCGCAACCAGGCAGCAAAGAGCGAAGCTGGCTGAGGCAACTTGGATTTGGGCGAGTTTGCTGATGACGATCAGCAAAGGCTTCTTCGAATTCATCGTGTGTCCTTCGTAATCCGGTTCGCGGGCATACGGATCGGCTGAAACCGCGCAGACTTCCGCTCGTGCTGCCAGAAATCGGGGCGGATTCTAGCAGGAAGCGCCGACTGACCCTAGCCCGGATTTTTGCCCGCTCAGAGAGTGCGCGTGAGCCCCGATGATTCACGTAGGGTGAATAATCCTGGTTAGGGCTGTGCGTTGGACTGGCCTAAGGCCGTGCCCTGTGGACGTCCGAAGCACGAAACAGTCAGCCGCAAACAGATCGAGAGTGCGGCACAAGGCGCGATCTTGGCGGGGCAAGGTGCTCAGCATGTCGAAGCGGTCGAAGCCGCCGAGGTGCCGCAACGCGAGCCCTGAAGGGCTCGGTGGGGGCACACGCCGATCACAAGAAACGCGCGATCGGTGATGGATTCAGGTGCGTTCGATGGCGGCCGCCACGATTTCCCGAAAACGGGTTTCGTGGATACCGATGGCCTCCGGCAGGTCTTTGAGCAGTTCACCACGAGGTTCACTCAGTTCGCCGGCGGCCGTGGCGGCGAGAAAGGCATGATGGACCAGCAGTTCCTTGTCCTCTTCGGATAATTGTTGAGCGACATGGCTGATGTACTGCAGCAAATCCATATTCGATTGCTGCACGGCGGCGGCTTCCCGCAAAATCTGTGCGATCGTGACATCGGGCAGTTCGTGTTGCCGGGCGAAATCCCGGACAGCCGCGAGTTCCTCGTCGCTGACGTCATCGTCAGCAGCCACGATGATCACCAGTGCGCACCGGATCATCTCCAAGGCGGCGTACCGATGCGACGCCCGAATCTGCTCGGCAGTCATGCGCGCCACATCAGGCTCGAAGGTCCCGCGACACGTCGAACATTCCACGAATTCACCAACAGACTGCAAGGGAATCAGCGGAATAAAATAAATGGTCAGGAATTCGCGTTTAGTCCGATGTCGGTACTCTCTGAGTTGATCGCAGTTCGGGCAATGAAACGATCCGCTGGACTTGGTGAAAGTCAATTGTGTGCTACCGATAATGATCATGCCATCACCTCACACATCGGGCAGTTTCCGTTCTTCCAGGTACGTGTAACTATTCAGCGCGTTCTCGTAAAACTTCATGCATTGGCCTGCCTCCGAATAGTCGAGATGTCCCTGGTGCACCGCACGTTCCACCGCCGTCTGCAGACGGGTCATCAATTCCTCCCGGTGGAATTGAACATAATCCAGCACCTCGGTCACCGTATCTCCCTTGATCATCGAATCCATCACCACCTCGCCGTTCTCAGCAAGTTGGACATGGACGGCATTGGTGTCGCCAAATAGATTGTGCAAGTCGCCCAGGATCTCCTGATAGGCTCCAATGAGAAACACCCCCATCACGTAAGGCTCGTCCCCTAGTGCGTGAAGGGGCAGCGTGCGTTTTATGTCACGGCGATCAATGAACTGATCCATCTTGCCATCGCTATCGCAGGTGATGTCGGCCAGCACCGCCGACCGTGTCGGTTTCTCGCTCAATCGATGAATCGGCAACACCGGAAACAATTGCTTGATCGCCCAACTGTCGGGTAAAGATTGAAACAGGGAGAAATTGCAGAAGTACGTGTCGCAGAGCAAGCGATCCAATTGACCGAGTTCTTCAGGGATATACTCCATACCGTCGATCATGTGGCGAATCCGGCGGCAAATCGCCCCGAACAGGTTCTCCGCCGCACCGCGTTGCTCCAGTGACAGGTGCCCCGTGCTGAACAACGTGATGGCAGTGTCCAGCCACTGTTGGGCATCATGAAACGATTCCAGCACGTTGCGCGGGTTGAGTTCATCAAGCGTGTGCTGTAGATCGCGAATCGTCTGTGGCGAAGCGTCCGATATCAGTGGTTCTTCTGTCTCGCTGCCGTCGTGGCGGATGACTCCCAGCACGTTGAACAACAGCGCGCTGTGGTACGCCACCACCGCACGCCCGCTCTCCGAAATGATGTGTGGATGTGGTACCCCGGCATCATCACATACCGTCTGAATGTGGTAGACAACGTCGTTGCCATACTCCTGCAGTGTGTAGTTGACGCTGGACGCAAAATCCGTTTGCGAGCCATCGTAGTCAATCCCCAAACCACCTCCTACATCCAGATATTTCAAGCCGGCACCGCAGTGCACTAGATTCGCGTAAATGCGGGTGGCCTCCATCAGCGCCGTCTTGACGTGGCGAATATTGGTAATCTGGCTACCCAGGTGAAAATGGAGCAGATTGAGACAGTCTGCCATCTGCTGTTCTTGAAGAACCTCCAGAATGGAAAGAATCTCGTTGGCGGTCAGCCCAAACTTGGAGCGATAGCCTCCCGACATCTGCCAGCGCCCCGACCCTCGGGCGGCCAGTTTGGCACGTACCCCGATGCGCGGCCTGACGCCCACTTGGCGGGCATGATGCAGGATCAATTCGAGATCCGTGTACTTCTCGATCACCGGGATCACCAAGCGACCCATTTTCTGAGCTAACATGGCCATCTCAACAAAGTCACTATCTTTGAAGCCGTTGCAGATGATCGGGGCATCCGCGTCCGTCATCGCCACCGCGGCCAGCAGTTCCGGTTTGCTGCCGGCCTCCAATCCGAAACCATGCGGACTGCCATACTTCACGATCTCCTCGACCACCTGTCGCTGGGGATTCACCTTCACCGGATACACAAACGAGTAGCCACCCCGGTAATCGTACTCCTGAATGGCCCGCGCGAAGGCATTGTGAATCTCTTCGATCCGATCCTTGAGAATCCCACTGAATCGAACCAAAATCGGCAGATTGATGCCGCGCATCTGCAATCGGTCGGCCAACTCTTTCAGGTCAATGAACAACTGGGGATCACGGTTGGGATGCACCAGCAAATGGCCGTCGGCTTGGACGCTGAAATATCCGTTGCCCCAGCGCAACATCATACAGCTCACTTGAGTCATCCGTTGTCCAACGATCCACCAACTCGTTGAGCATCGTGACCGAACCTCCAGAAGATAGGCGAAAACTCGCTCAAGACACGACCCGTTCGCGGGCATCCACTCCAGCCTCAGGATCGATCGAACACCAATAATACTTGACACTCGGCGATTACAATACGTCGCGCGTCGGAAATCGGCCACAGGCCGGGAAGCCGAACCACGATCGATGCAGTAGAGTAACTGAAGTGGAGCGTCACCGAACAACGCAGGACTAGCCCAGTAGACCCCTCCTATCTGGGGGACCGTCGTGTTGTCCCCGAAAGCGGGCGGTTGCGCGACATCCGTGACGCTTAGGCTGATGCCATGGGCCAGAGGCCGCATGCCAACCCCCGTCGAGGAAGGACGCGTCCGAGTGCCGAACATCAGCTGCCCAGCAGCCGAACATGTGCTTGGCACCGATCGAGCACCGACCGAGACGAACGAATGTTAATGTGCCGTAGATGTGAGGTACTAGTGCCTTGAATACACAACTCAGCTCCACGATGGACCTGCGTTGGATGGTCAGCTTTCCAGCCAGTTGCTTGCACGCCGCCGAAGCCATGGCGCACGGACAGCTGATTGCCGACGCGCGGATGGCCGAAGCGATCTCCGAGCCGGCTCAGCTGCTTCGGCAGACGATTGTTGCCGCAGGACTTCCACGGACGACCTTCTGGCGCAATTTACTGGGACTCTCGATCGTCACCGACGGCAGCACTCAACTGGCTGAACGAGCCCTCACGAAGACCGTCGGCGCCTCACGTTCCGAGTCGATGGCAAGCGAGATCGCGGCGGCGGTCGCCGCCGTGGAAGCGGCAGTGCGCAGCGCGCTTCCCACCCTCTTGGACGACCTGGCACTGCGAGTTCGACCGTTACGCGAACAATGGGAAGTGCATGGCCAAGGGCTGCTGCGGACGATGGCTCGATGGACCGATCCTCAAGTACTGGTACCGAAAGCACAAGTGATCCTCGTGCACCCCTCCCTTGGCGGTGGCGGTTCCGCTCATCTTTTCTACAACAATGTGTTGATCGAGGGCGTCCTCACCAATCCCGTTCCAGAACTGCCCGAGTGGTTGCGACTCGGTTGGTTGCTGGCACAGCTGAATCTCGATCTTCCCATCTTCTGTGAAGGCATTCATGGCAAACGTTTGCCCCACGTGGCGGAACTCGCCATGCTCGCGGTGACCTTAAAGGCGGCGGAGGAATGGGGCCTGCTGCAACTCGACCCGGAAACCCTGGACCTGGCCCTCAAGTCATGGCACGTGGTAACGCCCCCCGACACCGATCCGGTCGATATTCTCTGGCGTTGGTGGGGAACGTACGTGGAAGCTCGCCCGCGGTGGGACATCGCCTTCACGGCCTTGGATCGCATGTTCGGGTGAACCACCTCCCGCGACGTCGTGTCGCACATCGGCATTCGCGTCTTCTTGACGTCGCCGGGCGAAACCCGACAATGGAACATCCTGAAGCGTCTGGAGTGCGAACTCGAGGAGGCGGATTGTGGCCACGTGGAGTGTGATTCTGGCGGCGGCCGGCAAGAGCAGCCGCTTTCGTGACCAACATTACAAGAAGCCGTTCGCGCCCTTGGCGGACCGGGCGGTCTGGTTGCATTCCGCCGAGAAATTCCTGAACCGGGACGACGTGACGCAGTTGATCCTGATCATCAGCCCTGAGGACCGTGAGGCATTTGACGCCAAATTTGCCGCCAACGTGGCGATCCTGGGGATCGAGGTGGTGCAGGGGGGCGTCGAGCGGTGCGATTCGATTGCGAATGCACTGGCACTGGTGCGCTCGGACGTCGATTTCGTGGCGATCCACGATGCGGCTCGTCCCTGCCTGGCCAATGAGTGGATCGACTCGGTGTTCGCGGCGGCGCAGCAGTCGGGGGCCGCCATCCTGGCCATTCCCGTGACGGGCACGCTAAAACGCGTTGGAAAAGGTCACCAGATCACGGAGACGGTGCCCCGCTCGGAGCTCTGGGAGGCCCAGACGCCCCAAGTTTTTCGCCGCTCGCTGCTTCTGGATGCCTATGCCCGGCGAGGTGACTTCGCCGCCACTGATGATGCGCAACTTGTGGAACGTCTGGGGCACAGCGTGACCGTTGTCCCTGGTTCGCCGATCAACATGAAGATCACCACGCGAGAGGATCTGCGTCTGGCGGCGCATGCATTGAAAGCGCTTCCCAAACCGAGAATACTCGGACCAGCTCATCCCTTCGCTGACGACGATCTGTGGCGGTAGGCGACCACCCTGGTCAGGAAATTCCGTATGACGAACCCTCTGCACAACATCTACGAGGATCTCGCCTGGCGGGGACTGATACACCAGGTAACCGACGAAGCTCACCTGCCCGGATGGTTAGCTCGCGGCCATCGAGTCGTTTACGCCGGTTTCGATCCAACCGCCGATAGCCTTCACGTGGGACACTTCCTGCCGCTCATGACACTGCGTCGATTCCAACGTGCCGGGCATCGCCCTATCGCACTGGTTGGCGGAGCGACGGGTATGATCGGAGATCCCAGCGGGAAGAACGAAGAACGCAATTTGCTGTCGGTCGATGTATTGCGAAGCAACGTGGCGTCGATGCAGCAGCAAATGCGCCAGTTGCTCGACTTTGAAGCTGGCGATCACTCGGCGACGCTGGTCAACAACTTCGACTGGATGGCCCAGTTTGGCTACCTCGAATTCCTGCGCGATATCGGCAAGAATTTCCCCGTGAATGTGATGCTGGCCAAGGAATCGGTCAAGAGTCGCCTGGAACGTACGGATGCGGGACTGAGTTACACCGAATTTAGCTACATGCTGCTGCAAGCCTTTGATTTTGTTCAGCTCAGTCAACAGTTCGGTTGCGAACTGCAGATAGGCGGCAGTGACCAGTGGGGAAACATCACCTCGGGTATTGATCTGGCCCGGCGCATGTACGGCGTGCAATTGTACGGCCTGACACTGCCACTGTTGACCAAGTCGGATGGAACCAAAATGGGGAAAACCGAAATGGGGGCTGTCTGGTTGTCGCCGGAGAAAACCAGCCCCTACGCGTTCTACCAGTATTGGATTAACGTCTCCGACGAAGATGCCGGACGATGCCTCCGTTTGTTGACAGAGCTGAACCGAGAAGAGATCGAAGCTCTCGACCGATCGCGCCAACAGGAACCCCACTTGCGGTGCAGCCAACAGCGTCTGGCTCAGGCACTCACTCAGTTGATTCATGGCGACGCCGGCCTGCAAAATGCGGAGCAGGCCACCCAGGTGTTTTTCGGCGCCGAAATTGAGGACTTGAGCGATCGAGAACTGATGGAAATCTTCGCAGACGTGCCCAGCCAGGAGATTTCGAAGCAGAAATTGTCGGGGGACGGCCTGGGGCTCGTCGAGGCGTTTGTCCTGTCCGGCCTGGCCAAGAGCAACGGCGAAGCACGCCGTGCGATCGAACAGGGCGGAGCTTACGTGAATAATCGGCGACGTACCAACCTCGCGGACTGCTTGTCGGCATCGGACCTGGCGGGTGAGTCCGTGGCCGTGTTGCGCCGGGGCAAGAAGCGTTACGCCCTGCTGAAGTTCACGGATTGACTCCGGTTGACCCTCCGTGGTTATCTGAATAGGATCCCCTGGCCGACAGACTGCTGCGGTACATGTCCCCCAACTTCCGCATAAATGTGAGTGGACTCAGGCGTGGGAAGGCGAACGCGAATCGCAGCCGTAGTGGTCTTGACAAGCATGGGGATCGTCGGTGGCATTCTTTACGCAGTCCATCACGCCCTCCAACGCGCTCCCGATTTCTACCAGACCGCCGTGGCGATACCCGTCGCCCAACAACAAGAAGCGGGCCACCAATTCGAACGCACCGTGCTAGCCTTGCATAATGACATCGTCCAAGGCGGCCAGTGGCAACACGTCTTCTCGGCCGATCAGATCAACGGCTGGTTGGCGGTTGACCTGCCCCGGAAATTCCCAAGTCTCCTGCCCTCCACGGTCCGGGATCCGCGTATCGCGCTCGTGCCACAACAGCTCCGCGTTGCCTTTCGCTTTGAAGGGGAACAGCTCTCGGCCGTAATCAGTCTCTGCGTGGAGGTCGAGCTGGCCGAGGAACCAAACACTCTGGCCATCCGCATCTGCCAGGCGCAGGCGGGTTGGGTGCCGATTCCGTTGAAGGACTTCCTGGATCAGATTAGCCAGGCGGCTCAGCGATCCAACGTCATGCTACGCTGGGCACGCCGCGAGGGGGATCCTGTAGCCTTGATCACAATCCCCAGTGAGACCGACCTCAACGACGGCAAACAATTTATCCTCGACGTGATCGAGATTCGCGAAGATGAACTCGTGCTGGGAGGGCACACAGACGCCACCGCAGCCCGTAGTCGGGGTGCCGGTAAGACGCCACCAGGTCAATTCTGAACGGACGGCGCCATGGGACGCGTTTCGCCACTGCAAATCGTCAACGCGAGCGATGGCATCGCCAGCACGCTGACCCTGATGGGAATCCTGATGGAACCTACCTGGACAGCACCAGTTTCACTTTTCCCATCGTCTTAAGGCCGCGTGAGCGCGAGCTTTGCCGCCACCGGGCTTGTCCCGGTGGTAGCGCGTTTGACAACTACCGGCGCTCTCAGCCACCCATGGATTTCCTTCCCACCGGGGCCAGCCCGGTGGCGAGAGTCTGTTGCTGAGACACGAGTTACGTATATCTACTGCTGCCAACTGGCGCCGTACAGCTACCCGCGCCCCGCACACGCACGCATTTGCTCTCTCCCGGATCAATCAACGGTGAATCGGGCGACCCAGTTTCCCGTTCGTTCATCAGCAGCGGTCAGGGACAGCTGCCCCACAAGCCGCCTACCAGACATCTGAACCTTCCACTCCAGGGGGCGATCGCACGTGATCGAGAATTCACCTTCGTCCCATCGGGATACGCTCCCGCGATTCGCCGATAGGGGGCCTTCGTATTGCAGATAGGCCCGACGATGGTCGGCCAGCCGCTCAGCCTCAACGACAACATTCTGAGTTGGCAATTCGAGCAGTGCCCAGGTGCGTAGCACGTCACCACATTCGAACATGAAATCCCAGTGGGAGGGCCGCGACGAAGCGGGCGGAGTCTCGTGTCTCAGAATGACGTAACGGGGCATAGGGCCGTGAACCTCTCAGGCGACCCGCAGAAAGCATGGTCCGCGTGGTGGTCGCTTCCAGACGCCGTTCTACGGAGGCTACCAGACACGTCATCTTTCTGCCGGTCACATGGCACGGATGGATCTCGAACCGATGTTGGACGACGACTCGAGATTGAATGAGCCCCGCGTCACTCATCGAACACGGTTGTCGTCTCCTCCGCCGTGACGCCTTGCGGCGACAATCGGCTGGTAACCGTTACTTTGAGGTGCTGTTCCCCCGCCTGCCGGCCAGTTGCCTCCAGACGAAACGGGGGCAACGTCTCGTTGGCCCGCACTTCGCGTATGGGGTTCACCTGAATCGTCCTACCGTCCGAACTGGTATTGCGCAGGTTGGCGGGACCACTCAAAGTTTTGAACACCAAACCAGTCGGCATCTCGATCGTCACGACAACATCCTGATCGGGTGTGGGACGGTTGTTTTTCAGGGTGATCACGTAAGCCGTTCCCTCGCCGATCTTGATCGGATCCCCGTATTCAGAGATGTTGACGCTCAGCCGACCGGATGCCGGTCGAGCCTCAGGCACTGCGGATGTGCCCGGTGGTGGTCCGACTGCCGGCAAGATGCGAACGCTCAGCCTGTGCCACCTCAGATAGATTCTCGTCAGTCGTGACGGTCACGCGACTGGTCACGACTTCGCCCGGTTGGCGGCACACACAAAGCACTTCCCGCAAAGTCGTTTCGCCAGGCATCAGCTGTGGCAAAATCCACATCAGCTGGCCAGCGGCCAGAGCCGCGGGATCCCAACCTTGCGTAGATTCCTTGGGTTCGAGTTCTGGGTCGAAGGAATCGGTGATGCGCACGTTCGTGAGTGGAACGTTGCCGGTATTGGTCACGCTTGTGGAAAACTGGATTTCCTGCCCCACGCGGCTTTCACGAGGAGCATTCTTGAGGACTTGCAGGCTGGGTTGCGGAGCGACTTCAGGTTGCACGGCAGCCAGGCAGACCTGTCGCTGTGTGTATTGCCCGCCCGGTGCGGTGACCTCGAGTACGTGGCAGATTTGTCCGGCACGCCGCACAAAGAAAGCGACCGCAAACAATTCGATCTGGCCAGGTTCGAGCGGCCCTATCAGTTTCTGGATGGGACTCGCCAAACCGTCGACCTGTTCCAGACTCGCATCGAAGCGATCGGTAATCGTCACGCTATCCAGACGCTGTTGGCCCTGATTTGTGACTTCGATCCGAAATTGAATGCGCTCGCCGACCTTGGCGGTCTGGGGACCGTCCACACTGAGCGACAAGGATGGGCGTGTAATCTGCGTATCGACAAACGCTTCCGCCTGCAGCCCTTCGGCGCTCGCCGCCTGGAATGCGTATCGCACGGCGCCGCCGGCATCCGCGCGGACATTGACTTCGATGACCTGCGTTGTCTTGGCCGATAAATCTCCCAGCCGCCATTCAGCGCGATCTCCGAACAGTTGTGCGGGAGGGTTGCTGCTGACGAATTTGAGTGCCGGCGGCAGTACGTCGTGGACCACCACGTTGCGGGCCAAGATATCGCCGGGATTCTGTATCTCCAGACGATAAACGAGTGCGGAGTCGACGGTCGCGGACGGCGGCCCCGTGGCACGCAAGGCGAGCCCGGGCGCACTCCAGGTAATCGAGGTGTAGCCATCGCCGAGTTGAGTCCGCGGCGCATCGCTATTCGGATCAGGTGGGCGAATCACCTGGATCCGCACCTGTGTCACGCCGGGCAGATTCGCGGTCGGTTGCAGAGCGACATTTGCCAGTCCCTCTTCGTCCGTCCGCACCTCGATGGCCGTCGCGCCGCCAGGTCCAAAAACCGCCGGCGTGCCGTCCACAATCTCGTACCGGACAATGAATCCCACTACCGGCGCACCGGTGGCAGTGCGTTTGACGGAGGTCGATAATGTGAAGGGCTGGCCAGCGGGTACCGCCACCGGCTCGGGGAACGCCCATTGCGCATCAACCCAGTAGATCGTGGCAGATTTTCTCCGCTGCGGCCACGTCGCCCCCTTGGAGGCCACCGCCGTCACGTAGCTGGTCCCCTCGCTGGCCGACGTCAGAGAGACCCAACATTCTCCCTTTCGCTGCACCACATCGTCGGTCACGCTGGGTGTACCCCGCGTCACCACTTGACTGCGCGTCGAGGTGCGTGCGATGGCGTAGTCGGCACTCATCTTCTTGGAACGGTGCCAGAGTCCATCCTGGTCACTCACTTCCACAAATTGGCCCACACTGTCCTGCGACAACGTCCATTCCAACGGCTGTTGGGTGATGAGATATCCGTCCTCGCCACAGAGTCCCCCAACAAGCACCACTTCGCTTCCTACCGGAGCGATCATACGCGTCGGGTTGAGCCTGATCGTTCCGGGCACTCCCGTCTCTGATGCGCGGCTTGACGGTCGTTGGTGCAGCAGCTGGCACAGCGGCACCCGGCGGTGGACACGGCGGCGGTTCCGGACAAGGCTCGGGAGTAATTGGCGGCTCCCAAGCCGGCTTGGGAAACAGGCAACTGCCCGTCCGACAACGCGAGTCACTCGGCGCGGCCAGTCGCATCGCCTCGGATGACGAAAGAATACACTGTCCCGTGGGATCGATCGCCGGGACCTGAAGTTGCTGACATCCAGCGATTAGCAGCAGCGCCGGGATCAGTATCCCCGCCCCGATACGTGATGTTTTCTGTAGTTCACCCATGATCGTCCGCCGCTTTCATCCATCCATCGTGAATCCACAATCTCCCCCGCAAACGTACCACGCTCTACGGCAACATGTGGCGTTTTTGCATCCTTGCGCGATGTGAAAACACAACGAATCTCGGTTAACGCTCGCGATTGTGACGATCGTACCGTTTGCGCAACACGCGAGGAGGTGCGGGGGTGTGGAGGTGCGGGGGTGTGACGGTGAGAGGGTGTGAGGAGCGGGCCGGTATCCTCGCGCAAGGAAAGCGTCTTTCGGGGCCGGAGGGAACGTCGAACATCGAACGTCAAACTTCCAATGAAGAAGCCTGGCGGATGGGGTGAGAGGGGGAGGGGAGTGCGGGGAAGATATCCCCGATCCTGTCCGCGACTCCCACAAACCAAAGTCGCTATCGAGTGGAAAAAATTCCCGTGGCATACCAGATACCGTTGCTGCCACGCTTCATGTCATATCCATAATAGCTGTGGCGCCCCCGCACGGCACGCCAATGTCCCGACGAGTGTCGCCAGCTATCGACAACATCCAGCGCAGCGGCAATCAGCCCCTTGCCGGGCCAACTCTCGGCACACACCTCCTGCGCCAAGTGACCACCGGGCAGACGACCCGATATCCGGTGAAACCGAGACTCCCAGTTGTGATGGCCCTGGTTGTTAATCCGAGCTTGATGCAGCGAGTGACTCTCGGATTCCTTCGCCAAAGTCGTTAACAGCGTGCCACTAGTGCTCCCCGGCCTCTCGGGGTGAATCCGGACCGCCAGGATGAGGGTCCGTTGCGTGAGAGAACCCGTGGGAAGCGTCAACAAAGCCGTGAGGTCCTCGGTCGTCAGCGCTCCAGGCAGACTGAGCGGATAGATGCTCACCACATGCCCAAAAAACTTGCTCTGGGGATTTGTGAAGTCAATGATGGCAACTCCCGCCTGTCCCTGCAATTCCGCAAAGGAACGGTGGCGAATTAGCTGCAAGTCCGCTCCGCCCACGCGCGCCTGTTGCGAGATCGGAATGCGCACCGGGACGTGCGCTCTCAATCAGCGGACGCAATTTGGCATCCGTGCTGAGCTTCTGAAAAAGCCGGTCCTTCTCTTTCGTCAACTTGTCGCGATGAAAGTACACCAACATCATACGATTGCTCTGTCTGGCCTGTGCCATGCCCTGACTGTAGTCATCCAACCACTGCGGCTGGGTGTCCACCGGCGCCATTTGACTCGCCTGCAAACAGAACCAAAAACAAGTTGTTGCCATAGCGTTCGTCATTATGCATGCTCCTTTTGCATCTCCGCCATCCACAGACACGTACTCAGCCGCAGTCAAGGGCAGGCGATGCCCACACAAAACCACTGCGGAAACTTCACACTGTTAGCCACCCTCACAACGCACCGCGAGTACTGTGGCAAAACCACCCGGTTCTGCCTTTCTGTGCCGCACCGATTCGTCACCCGGGGTCCGCGAAAACCGATAACGCGACTTGAGCTAGAAGGGCAAGAGATCGGAAAGCAGTTACCGTCAGAACGGGTGATGATGCTGACAGACGCGACTGCCCGATGCAGTGCGTCCCTGCCTTCCAGGCCCAGAATCTCCAGACCCATAAGTTCATCCGTGCGTCGGGGGATTGTCAAGACGGGGCATTTCAACAATCTTTATGAATCACGCAATCAGTGCCGGCTACGCACCTTGCACGTATCGTTCAATCAGTAGAAGATAGGTAAATCGGCAGCAACCCGATGAGGGGTATGAAACCCTACCCACAAACGCATTGGTTTGCAGTTCGACGCCGCCCGTATCGGGGATCGCCTGCACAGCGTGGGACACGCAGCCATGGGGCAGACACCAGTGGCGATTTCCGCGTGGCAACGGACCGAAATGCAACAGACCCAACCAGGTACTTGATGTCTGAGGAGATCCGACATGCGGTGTTACCCAGCCCGTCACCTCGCGACAGTGATCCTTTTGGTGCCGCTGTGGGTTCTTTCCGCCGCGAGCATGGCCCAACAGCCTTCATCGGCGGACCTGGTAGCGATGGTTCAGAGCGCGAAATCGCAGTTCCGCCCTCTCCCCCCAGACCAGGTCGCGACGGCCAAAACGCGACTCCGTCAGGTCAGCAGGCGATTGGCTACCTTCCTGACCACGGCCGGAGTTGAGAATGCGCAGCGTTGGAAAGAATACCTGCAATGGGATGAGATGCAGGCTGAGTTGGACAAGCCGGCAGGACCTGACTTGGCTAAATTGGGACAAATTGCGTCCACCTACTATCGAAACTACCGCAGTCTGGAGCATCCTCGGTTTGCTGCGGTGCGTGCCGCATTGCTGGACTATCGCACTGCCGAAGTCCTGGCTGCGGATGCACAGCTCGAAGAAAAGTATGTGACGAGACTGGCTGATTTAGCCAGCGCTTTGGATCTGTATTCCCAGCAGCCAACGATGGAACTGAACCAGCAGATTGGACGCCTGGTGGGGTGGTTGGAAAGTGCGGGACAAGCGAAAGCTCTCGTTGCGGCAGTCCGCGCTCGCTATTGGCAACCCAACCTGTATGCGGCTGTGTCGGAGCGGATGGTGAGTGCCGGGATCGGCGATGAAGTGACGGAGACGACTGAGGTACGAGACTGCATTCTGGGAACGAGCCTGGTTGGCACGGCGAGCATTCAGGGGCGCACCGAGGCGCGGCTGATTGATCATCCCGATAAAGGTAACATCGAATTACTGCTCAGCGGAACCGTGCTTTCGGACAACGTTGGATTCAATCGCGGAGTGAAGATTTTCAGCCAGGGAGTCACGCAGGTAATGGCCACGAAGCCAATCTATATCGATGCTCGCGGCATCGCCGCGGATCGCTCGCAAGCGCAGTGCGACACGGACAGCAAAATCAATGCGATTGTAGCCAAATCGTGCCTGGTTGAACGGATCGCATGGAAGCGCGCTGCACGCAGCAAGAGTACGGCAGAGCGGATTGGCTCCCGGCACGCGGAAGACCAAGTCGCGGATCGAATGGATCAACAGGCTGCGGAACTCTTGAACAAGGCCCGTAAGGAATACCAGGACAAATTCCGCCAGCCCTTGCTGCGCCGCGATGAATTTCCGCAGGAGATGAAGTTCCGCACCGCCAAGGGACTGCTGGAAGTCATCTGGCGGCAAGCCAATGCCACTCAGCTGAGCGGCCCCCGACACGCCGCCCGCCATCGCAGGCGAAAACGACGTGGCCGTCCGGCTCCACGAATCTTTTGTCAGCAATTTCTCGCGGGCCATGATCGGAGGCGTCAGGCTGACCGACCAGCGACTCGCCGAAATACTGAAAAAAAACAAACTTGAAGTGCCTGAGGCAGTTCAGCCGTCCGATGACAAGGAACCTTGGGCCATTACGTTCTCTTCCACGGACCCGGTCAGTGCCACCTTCTCGGACAATACGATTCGCTTCGCCATCCGCGGTCGCCAATTTGAATTGGGTGAACGTGTCGTGCGAAACACGCTCGAGATGTCCGCCGTGTACAAGCTGGAGAAAACTCCAGAAGGCGCTGATCTGACTCGGCAAGGCGACGTGTCGGTCGAATATATTGGTGAACGCCGACAGCAGTTGCCCCCCGAAATGATCATTATCCGGACCGTCATGCGACAGAAATTCGAGGCACTCTTTGCCCCCGAATTTGAGACCACGGGAATCCAACTGCCCGGGCGATGGGCCGATGGCGGGCTGCTGCACCTGGAGCAAATGGTGGCCGACAGAGGTTGGCTGAGTCTCGCCTGGCTCCAGGCCGACGCGACTGCGGACGCTGCTGCCGCCGCCACCGCGGTGGCGGCCCGCTAGTGCTTTGGCCACACTGATAATTAGGTGCAGCCACGTCCTCAGCTGCGTTCGACACCGCGCCCACGCGGTGTTGACATGGGCTGCCTTTCCGGAGCGACGGACGAGGACGCGGTGTCGTACGTGCGTCTCGGCCCAACCCTAATTCTTAAGCCTGACAAAACACGAGTCTGGATGATTCACATTCGGTGGGTCAAGCTCGCGCAAAGTGTTGGCGGATCTTCACGGGTGGCCGAGGTCGCCCAATTCTGGGAAAATTTCCGAAGTCGCCGAGCCGGGCCTTTCTCGGTGACGGGGACACGCTCCTGGTATTGCCTGCGGGCCTGTCGACCGCCATGCCACAAAAACGAAAGCCGAGACCATGGAAAGATGGGTGGAGATCGAATTTGACTGCCTGCCGCTAAGAAGCGTTTCGCGTTGGGACGCTCCCCTCGACGCATCCCCCAAGTATGTTCAATTTCTGGCCCAACTGAGACAGGCGGCGGACAAACACGGCCTGCACAATTCCTATTTTCTCCATAATGCCCACTGCCTCTATCGGCTCACCAATAACGCCGAAGTGGGAATGCTCGATTTTCGATTCCGGGGAGTCATCTTGACCGATTCAGAGGATCGGCGTACTAGAGGCAGCGACTTGGAAGTCAAGCTGGCTCGTGAAACCTGCCCCTGGCTGACCGAACCCGTGGTGCAGTGGTTTTGCGAGACCGTTACGCGTGCGGTGGAAACAGAGTTCGACCGGTACATTGCTGCCGGAGACCTGGCGCTCACGCAGCAGCGGATCGAGCAAATCCGGGCAGCTAGTGACGATCAGAACGGCTTCCTGGGAATGTTCTTATAGTCACATGGCTCGCGGGTAGACTTGCTCAAACGATTCTTGCCCCGGCTCTCGTCTCTGGCAGAAACCCGGCTGGTTGAACCCCCTCTGACCCGCCAAGAGTAAAAAGTGGCAATATAGGCTGAGCTGACGAGTTTGAGCGCGGTTTTCTGCTTGCATGATTGACATAAACTTTTCCGATTAAATGGATTCGCCAAAGTTTGCCGGTACGGTCGACGATAGAAACGGTACCGATTGCGCCACTGCAGGGTTTGCGCTCGTGAGATCTTTGCACAAGGCGGCGCTCGGTCAGGGGGGAACAAACGTTGTATGACTCACTCCACCGCCCCACAGGGTCGTGGCGTGCGTTGGCTCATTGCTCTTCTGACTGTTTGCGTTTGCCGTGGCGAACCAGACCTTGTTAGGGAACGTCCATCGATGAACCGGCCATCCAATCGCCTGGTTACTCTGCTACTGACGATGCTCGTAACAGTGACCGGGTGTCATCCTACGCAGCCGTTTTATCTGCACGAAGACGGCGATCTCTCGCATTATCTGGCCACGGCCACGGAGATCGAAAATCCGGATGTGGAGGAGATCGCCCTGGCCGAAGTCACGCAAGCCGGCGCTCCGCTGACTCTGAGCGACACCGAATTCAGCCATTTGCGAGACGTAACTTTGGAGGAGTGTGTCACCGTCGCTTTGCAGAACAGCAAAATCATTCGCAATCTCGGTTCTCTGACACAGTTCACGATCGCCGACGGACTAGTTGGTCGGACCGCCGGTTCGATTACGGTCTACGATCCTGCGGTATTCGAAACCGATCCGCAGTTTGGTGTCGAAGCGGCCTTGTCCGAATTCGACGCTCAGTTCACCACCAACGTGTTCTGGGAGAAAACGGATCGGCCGCAGAACTCGTCGTTCCCGGGATTCTTCAGCAATCTGTTCAAGCGGGACTACGGTCAGTTCGACGCGGGCGTCACCAAACGCTCGGCGACCGGGACCTCGTTCGCGGTGCGCAACCAGACGATCTACGATGACAACAACAACGGCAGTCGCGGGATTCCGAGCGACTGGTACACGGCTTTCGATGTGGAAGTCACGCAGCCGATTCTGCAAAACCGTGGCGCGCAGGTGAATCGAGCGCCGGTGATCCTGGCGCGCACGCGCGTCGACATTGCGTTGGCTGAATTTGAGGCTGCGGTTCGCAACATGGTGCAGGATCTCGAGAACTCCTATTGGGATCTGCACTTCGCCTATCGTTTCCTGGAGACCGCCAAGATCGGCCGCGACAGCGCCCTGGTCACGTGGCGCAATCAATACGAGCTCCAGGAGGGCGGAGCTGGCACGGCGCAGCAAGAGGCTCAATCTCGCGAACAGTATTTCTTCTTCCGTGCCCAAATGGAGACGGCCTTACGCGATCTGCTCGCGGCCGAAAACCGACTGCGTTGGTTGATGGGCATCTCGCCGACGGACGGCGAACTGCTGCGACCGATCGATCGTCCAACGCTGGCCCGCGTGGAATTCGACTGGCAAGCAGTGCATTCGGAATCGATCGTGCGCAGTGCCGAACTGCGACGCCAGCGGTGGGCCGTCAAACAACGGGAAACCGAGATGATCGTCGCCCGCAACCAGTTATTGCCACAACTCGATATCGTGGCGCGTTATCGTTGGCTGGGGATCGGTGACGACCTGATCGTAACACCGCGCCGCGGATTGAACTTCATCGACAATGACACCGGCCTGCCAACGAAGGGCTCCACCGCCTGGGACGAGCTGACCGAAGGCGACTTCCAGGAATTTCGAATGGGCCTGCAGTTCACGCCACCTCGGATTGGCGCCCGTCGCGAACTGGCGGGTGTGCGAAACTCCGAGTTGGCTCTGGCACGGGAAAAAGCCCGGCTCGAGGACATGGAACTCAATGTATCGCACCTGTTGACCACGGCCATCCAGAACCTCGACTACAACTACCTCAATGCGCAAACCCACTTCAATCGCTGGGTGGCGGCAGAAAAGGAAGTCGAGGCACTCACGGCTCTGGTCAAGGGTGGCAAAGCAACGGTCGACCTGGTGTTGGACGGCCAACGTCGCCGCGCCAATGCTCAGGCCGATTTCTATCGATCGATTGTGGAATACAACAAGGCGATCGCGAATGTTCATTTCCGCAAAGGTTCGCTGCTGGAATACAACAACATCACGTTGGCCGAAGGCCCGTGGCCCAAAAAAGCCTATTGGGACGCTTTGGGCAGGGCCCGCGAACGGGACGCCAGCTACTATCTGGACTATGGTTCGACGCGTCCACGTGTCGTGAGCCAGGGACCCGTCGATCAAGGCGGCACCACTGGACTGATCGAGCAATACGATCCGGGAATCATGGACATGAACATCGAGCAAATCCCGACACCGGCAGCCGAACCGGCCGATACGCCACTGGGCGAACCGATGAATATGCCGCCTCTGGACAGCGAGTCGATGGACATGGACCCGATGGACATGGTTCCCATGGATCTTGGACCGACAACTTCTTCGCCGCAAGGGTCTATTTTCGACGGGCCAACTTTAGGATTGGATGACGACGCGCCACCGCGACTGGTGCAAGAGCCCGGTGATCGCCAGCCATCGCATGCGCTGGTCGGCGACCGCGTCCGTCAGGCAGATCACCAGCAGGCGATACGACGGTAAGGAAATCGTCGCCGGACGCGGCGGGCAGCGGGAAGAAGAAAAAGCCCCGCGCCGGCGTGCGCGCCGACGCGGGGCTGAACTGCCTGATGGGTATGAGCGACTACTGCAGCTGTTCCAGGGCGGAGGCAGCCGCCGCGCGTACCGCGGGGCTCTTATCGTCAGCCGCTCGTTTCAACGCGGGAACCGCTCCCTTGGCGATATCCCCCATCTCGCCCAACATGTATGCCGCTTCAATTCGCACGTGCTCCCGTACATCGACGAGCGCTTTGACGAGGAATGGCACAGCCTTCTCCTTCAGCTCGGGATCATCGGGCGAGATCCTCAATGAAGCCCAAACACTGGCGATTTGCAGAAATTCATCATCGCTGTTCATCTGCTTGGCCAGAGCTGGTAGAGCAGCTTGCGCGGCAGGCCCGATTTTCCCCAGTGCATAGCAAGCAGCGTGTTTCACGTCCGGGTCCGCGTCGGTCAACTTCTCGGCAATCGTCTGCGTGGCTTTCGCGGCAGCCGGCCCGATCGCTCCCAAGGCAAACAGCGATTCTCGGCGCAGCAGGGGATCCTCATCACCCAACGTTGCCATCAACGACGGCACCGCCGGCGCAGCCGCCGGACCGACGCCAATCAACACCTGCAAAGCCTGAAACCGCAGCGGGCGTTTTTCACTGAGCGAGCGAATACAGGCCGGAACAACTTTCGATCCCAGGGCCGCAAGTGCGTCGATAATGGGAGTGACCTTGGCCGGATCATCCGCCTGCAGCGCCTCGATTTCCATGCGCAAGGCCGGGCCCATCATGTTGTCGGGAATCTCGGAGTCGGCAATCGCCCGCGCAGCCGCACCTCGAACGTCCGCATTATCGCTGGTCAGGCCATCCATAATTTCCTGGACCGCCTTGCCCAGCAAGGGTGTTTTTCCCTTCGACACGCGCAGCAATGCCCAGGCACCTGCCACGCGCAGAAACGGATCTTCGCTGTCAAGCGACTTGACGAGCACCTCGCCCGCCGCCTGTTGGTCACCGATCATCCCCAGCGCGTAAGCCGCCGCATAACGCACACCGGCCACCTCATCGGTCGCGAGTATTTCGTTAATCGCGCCGACCTGTGGCTTGGCCGCTGGCCCAATCTCGCCCAACGCCACCAGCACTTCCATGCGCATTTCCGGATCCGGACTCTCGAGCAACGCTCCCAAGGCCGGAACTGCGGCCTGAGCGTCCTTGCCAATCTCCGCCAGAGCCATCGCGGCCCAGTAGCAGGTCTCTTTGTTCTTCAAGGCTTCACACAGACCGGGTACCGCGTCGGCACCCAACTCTGCAAACGTCATCACCGCCGCCGCCGCGTCCTCCGGGTCGGCCGTGCTAAGAATCTTCGCCATCTGCGGCAAGATGACCTCCTTCGGGAGCGTCGATCTTGCGCAGCGCATCGCGGGCCGCACTCCGTACGGCCGGGTCTTTGTCCGTGATCAAGCCGAGCAGCTTGGTGGCCGCATCACGCGCCCCAGGACCGATCTGGCCCAAGGCGTAGGCCGCATACGCTCGAATTTTGGCGTTGTTGGACCCAAGCACGTCGACCAGGACAGGAACCGCTGCCTGAGCGCCCTCGCCAATCGCCGCCAGAGTCAGCACGGCACAGCGCTGCAGCTCGGCATCGTCGGTCGCCTTGAGTACATCGATCAATCGGGGAACCGTCTCACGCGCGCTCGGCCCCAGTTGGCTGAGTTTGTGGCACGCAGTGATCTGTGCCTGGATATCAGGAGATTTCAAAGCCTTGGCCAAGTCGGCCACCGCATCATCTTCTGCAACAGCCGTGGAAGCCACCAGAAGCCCGCTCATCAACACGGCTAGAAATTTGAACATTCGCATCTGTCTTTCCTCGGATAGGTCAGTCTAGGAGCGCAACGTGATTTGCTGTGACAGCAATTAGTGAAACATCTGTCCCCGTTACCCGGCCACGCTCGCCGCGTGCTCAAGTTGTTTCAAGAAGGCATTTGAGGATGAAAAGACCTGGGGAGGGATATCGTTAATGTGCCCCTTCAGTTCAGCCTGCATGTCGCGAATGTTCTTGCGAATCTCCTGGTAATGCTCAATGTCGATCTTACCCGAGGCATTCGCACGGTCGGCATACAGAGCGTCGAGGGTTTCACGATATGTCGCGTAGATGTCCGTTCGAAGTGCCGCGGGCCAGTTGATTTTTCCCGTGACCGGGTCCAAGTCCGCAGGACTCAACTTATCGGGCGTCGCCTCCTTGGCCAACCGGAACAGCTGTTCGGATGTGGGTCGCGGCTTATCATTCGCGTCCCGGTACTCCTTGTTGTAGCGTTTCATCTCGAAGTAGGTCTTGGTCGCCTTCAGTCGGTTGTCAATGTTCTGAGATCGCGCTTGCTCAACGTTCTTGGCCGCCTCCGAATTCATGTAGTTGGCCGCACCCGCCGACCGCACCACGTCGGCAAAACCGCGTTGATAACCCTCGCCGGCAGTTGACGAATGATAGCCGCCGTAATACCCACCCCCCCACTGGCCATATAGGGGGGAAACCGTCACCAACGCGCCGAGTACAGCGAGAACCGATAGGACTCTCATCATCGAATCTCCTATGATATCCCCAAAGATCTGTTGTCTATTTTCTCTTGTCTATATTTATTGTCGCCCGGGACGAAAAAGCCACCCGCTGGCTACGACTTAACCCAGTTTCCACGCAACCCATTTCCCAGCCCAGGCAAACGGCTGCCAAATCACCGTTCCCCCGGAGGGACGGAAAAAAACCAATCCTTAAGTCTAGTACCCTTGGGCGCAGCATGCCAGTTTCCCCCCTAATTTCACCCCCGTACCTCGTTGTACAGCGTCGTTTTGAAGCGATGGATGTGCGTAACTCGTGTCTCCGTAACAGACCCTCGGCGCCGGGCTCATCCCGGTGGCGATAAAGCGCGTGCTAATAGGGCCTTAAGATGATCTCAAGAGTGAAAGCGGCGCTGTCCACCTCGTTAACTCCCGAAATTGGAGTGAAACGTCTCGGCGCGAGCCTCATTCTTCAGAATGGCGAGGCACGAGCCACTCGCCGGCACGCTCACCTGAGCGCGATCCGTTCAACGGAGGCACCTCGGACCGCAAGTCCCTACCTGCGGGCGGTGAATCACCCTGCTTTGGGTAAGCGGGGAGCTACCGGCTTACCTCCCGCAACCAATGTGTCTTAAGATAGAGCTCGAATCGGGTGCTACGAGAAGTGACGCCTGCACGGATTGGTGAGGCACTCGATTCGCAATCGACCGGAGGACCTATGTTTCTCAGTTTTGACGGCGTGGACGGCGTCGGCAAGTCGACGCAGATCGAGCGATTCTGCCGATGGCTGGAGCACCGGGGGCACGTCGTTGTGACATGTCGCGATCCGGGCAGCACGGAGTTGGGGGAAGCACTGCGGGAAATCGTGCTCCAGGCATTTGAGACTCCCATCCACCGAACCAGCGAAATGCTGCTCTATATGGCTTCCCGTGCGCAGCTGGTCGCACAAGTGGTGCGGCCCGCACTGGCTGCGGGAAGCGTCGTGGTATCGGATCGCTACCTATTGGCCAACGTGGTGTATCAGGGCTACGCCGGAGGTCTGAACGTCGACGCCCTGTGGCAGGTAGGCGAAGTGGCCACGGGTGGGCTCCATCCCGATCTGACCTTTGTCTTGGACATGGATGTGCCCGCAGCGCAGCGGCGCATGAACCGCGTGCCCGACCGCATGGAAGCTCAGGGCCTGGAATATTTGCAGCGCGTCCGGCAGGGCTACCTGCGAGAATCGGAACTCGATCATGAAAACATCGTCGTGATCAATGCAGACCAGCAAGTTGATGCGGTTCAAGCGGACATCCAAGCTGTGGCTGCCGGTTGGATGGAGAGAGGCTGACCGTCGAACGGGGTATTGCCATGCTGTTGCCAGAGATTATCGGGCACGATCGAGTGCTGGAGCGATTTCGCCGAAACCTCCAACACGGCCGTCTGGCCAGCACCTTTCTCTTCCTGGGTCCACCCGGGATCGGGAAGCACACAACCGCTTTGCATGTCGCCCAATGCCTGCTCTGCGAAACGACCCCCGCTGATCAGCTGGCGTGCTGCAAGACCTGCCCGGGCTGCCAGCAAGTGGCCGCGTCATCACATCCCGATCTGATCCTGATTCGCAAAGCGGAAGACAAGAATTTCATTCCGGTGGAGTCCTTTATCGGTGACCGAGAACACCGGATGCGTGAAGGGCTCTGTCACGACATCGCGCTCAAGCCGTTTCGTGGCGGTCGCAAAATCGCCATCATCGACGATGCTGATTACCTGAACCAGGAGGGTGCAAACTGCCTGCTCAAGACGCTGGAGGAACCGCCCGAAAAGTCGGTCATTATTCTGATCGGCACCAGCCAGCAGCGACAATTGCCAACGATCCGGTCGCGTTGCCAGATCGTCCGGTTCGCTCCCTTGTCGAACGCACAGGTGGCGGAACTGTTGCCGGGTCAGGCGGCACTCGAACCGGCGCTGATCAACGCGGCCGCGCAACGAGCCGGCGGCAGTCTCAGCCGCGCCCTCGAGTTGGCCGACACCGAACTGGAGGAAACGCGGCTTGCCTTGCTGGAGCAACTGAGCCAGACGGATTTCGATGCGGTCGCGCTGGCTAAGGAAATCGTCAGCTTTGTGGAGGCGGCCGGGAAGGAATCGCCCCCTCGTCGCGCGAGACTGCGGCACGTTGTTCGAGCGGCTGCCGAGTTCTACCGCCACGTGATGCGTCAAGCCGCCGGTGCCGGACCGAGCGGGGACGCGCGGACAGATGAGCTTGCCTCCAAGGCCTGCCACCACTGGAATCGAAACGCCCCCGATGTTGCCGTGTGCCTCGACCGTTGTCTCGACGCGCTGACGCAGATCGATGCCAACGCAAATCTGCAAACCTTGATCTCCTGCTGGTTGGACGACCTCGCCCAGACCACGGTGCGCGCCACGCGCGACCGCCAGGGAGCATCTGCCTGAGACAGCGGCACCGCCACGCTGCACGGAGGTCGCCCTCAGGCGGGCCGCCGCACTTGGGATCGGGGGAAAAATAACTTCACCTAGTTCCCTCGCCCCTTTGGGGAGAGGGTAGGGTGAGGGACTAGCAAAT
This sequence comes from uncultured Planctomycetota bacterium, assembly GCA_963700575.1. Lineage (GTDB taxonomy): Bacteria > Planctomycetota > Planctomycetia > Pirellulales > Pirellulaceae > JAJRVM01. Next base: position 448,410 of record CAVOYC010000033.1, read on the forward strand.
CTGGAAGTTATTTTTCCCCGGTTCCTTGGAGTGCCAAAGTCAGACGCGGAATGTTCGGTTTCTTGCCTCTCAAGAAGACGACACTCCCTGACCTTGAAGTGTCAGCACGAGATGCCGCGGCGTCGCATGGGCGCGGTGCTCACAAAGATAGATGCCTTGCCACGTCCCCAAGGCCAGACGCCCGTCACGCACGGGGACCGTTACCGAGTTACCCAAGAGTGACGACTTGATATGCGCCGGCATGTCGTCTCGCCCTTCCAGCGTGTGACGATAATCCAACGATTCTGGTGCCACTTCGTTGAGCCAGAATTCCAGATCAACGCGCACGTCGGGATCTGCGTTCTCGTTAAGTGTCAGTGAGGCAGAAGTATGTTGAAGGAACACGTGCAGCAACCCGATTCGTACCGACGTTAACTCAGGAAGCGCGTCGACCACGTGTCGCGAGATCAAGTGCAAGCCCCGTCGCTGGGCCGGCAGTCGTAACAGGTTTTGAATCCAAATCATCGGTAAGTTTCCTCGCACAATGCTCCAGTACGCAACACACCCTGCTTGCCAGGAAAAACCCTTAATATGAGCCAGCCACCAACAACCACCCGGAGCAACTCCAGCGGCATGCCCTTGGACAGACTGCCCTGGACGGCCCCTGCCCACTGATGGCAGGTCCGCCGGCAGCAAGTCTTTCCCAGGATGGTCGAGTGGGTCGCAACAGGCTTGGCCCAGGTGGGTCTCGGCCCGTTCTGGCTCACCAAATCCGGAATTTTCCTCTTTTGCAAAGTGTCCAAATTGGCCTTTTCCGTGCCCCAGAACAACGTGTTTCGAGTAACGCCAGCATGTCACACCTTGGGGGCGGTCACGCCGCGTGGCGGCACATGACCGATGCCACTGATGCTGTTGCCCGACCTCACACACGTCGCCGGCGACGACTTCCAACCGTCCCCTCCCGGCGCAAGGCAAGATGAGGTTCCCTTATGGCCGACCAGTGGTGACGATTTCTCAACAGTCGAATTCCACGCCAACGGAAGCGTTCAGGATGATCCCAGCTTGCAACCGGGTGATCAACTACCTTATCGGTAGGGCTTTTCCAACTGATCCAGTTTTCCTGACTGAACTGACGTGCTTCGCAGTATTTACGGAGACCGATGGGGGCACGAAAACGAGGCCAAGAAAAGCTTGACATTCGTTTTCACTCGTGAATAATCACATGTTTTGAGTTCGGAGCGATTCTCGATCGTCGCTTACTGCTTCCTCTCACCGAGCGGCTTGCAGCGACTTTTCGCACGCTTCCGTTTTGACATCATTGGTTCAGCCGAACTTCTAGCAGGTGAGCCCTGGCCGCTGTTTTGCTTGCGGCAGTTGTACACCCGCAGTGCGTTGCTAAGCGTTAGGCGGTCGGCTGGTAATTTGGATTTTTCGGAGGGTTAGTTTCGATGCAAAAAGTGAATAATGTGTTTGAGGCGATTCTCAAGTACGGCCACGATGAGGACTTCGCCCCGGCGGCGGAGTCCGTTGCTTTCCGTCCCACCGATGCGCCAGCCGGCTCGCAAGCAAAGATTGACGAGCTGCGTCGCCGCGTCGAACTCGGTTTGCCTCTTTGGCACGAAAATGATCGGCATGATTACAGCGGCTTGACGGGCGCCGTGCGTCCGCGCGACTGAGTCGCCCGCGGCATTCAGTGAGTCGCCGCCCTGGCATACCTTGTCCAGGGAGGGCGGGGAATGCCCCCTCACAAAGACTGCTGACTGGTGGTAGTAACGAACTGAGCCCGGCAGCAATGCCGGGCTCGTTTTTTTTGGCCCCGATTCAGGCCATCGGCAGTCTGTTGGAAGGCCCCACACTCACCCGACATCATGTCGCGTGAACTCGCCGTGAAGTTCTTGGTCAGCGTGACAACGTTTCGGGCTTGCTGGGCAGATTTTCCCTGCTTGATGTCAATCGTCTTTCGCCTGCGACGCTGTCTCAGCGGCTTGTTCCATCGCGGCTTTTTCAGCTCAGCAGTTGATCGATGAGCGTCTTCAGCTGTGTCAACTTCGCCTGTGCGGCGTCTGCCGCCGCACTCTTGGGAGCCAACTCCTTGGAAACTTCATTCACCTCTTTTTGAGCAGCGTCCTTCAAGGCAGCGACATCGGCCTGGCTCTTCTGCAACGCCGCCTCGGCTTCGGGAACCATCTTTTGCAGAGCCTGTTCACGTTCCCGCGATTGAGCCAGCAAGGTCTGCGTCTGATTGAACCTCGCGGTCGCGGCCTCCAGCGCCTTTTTGGCCTCTTCCACCATCTGCCCCGCCTGCTCGAACTGCGAGTTTGCCGAAGCGACTTGGGACGCCTGGGCAGCCAGATCCGCCTTCGCTTTCTCGGCCGCCTGCGCGACCTGTGCCACTGCCGTCTCCGCCGCCTGAATCGACGTAGTGTTCTTGTTGGTTACGTCGGACACCTGCTGCTGCACCGCACTGAGTTCCGCCATCGCTTTGGCGACTTCGTCACGAGCGGCAGCCAATTGTTGTTCATGGGCGCTGATTCGCATCGCGATCGTGGGGGGGTTGGCGAGCAGCAGAGCGACCTCGGTGGCGTCCTCGACGTTCCACATTTTGACTTGACCAGCCCAGTCGCCGGCGACCACTCGTTTTCCATCGTGCGTAAAGGTGGCACACAGCGCGGGCTCGGCGAACGCAGGAAACGTCTTGAGTGGCTTGAGGCTTGGGTCCCAGATCTTGGCCGTGCGGTCTTGTCCCGCGCTCACAAGTCGCGCGTCATGCGTATAGCCGATGGCGTTCACTCCGCCACCATGCGCGGTGGCACGGGCAATCTGCTTGCCATCGTTCATTTCCCAGAGCCGCGCGGTCGTATCCAGCGAAGCGCTGGCCAAGACGTTCGAGTCCGCACGCCACGCCAAGTCCGTTACCGCGTCCGTGTGTCCGCGCAGATCAAGATACTCACGGGCCGTTTCCGCTTCCCACACGAAGAGTCCGTTCGAGCGATCGGCAGTGGCCAGCAGCACTCCATCGGGACTGAACCGAACGGCGTAAATCCAATCCGTGTGCTTGCGGATCTCGTGCAGAAGTTCGCCCGTTTCGCTGGAAAAAATCCGGACAATCCGTCCCGGCCCCCCCAGGGCAATACGTGTGAGATCGTTGTTGACGTCTGCGGTCAATACGGCATCCAGTTCATCACCGACTTTGACCAGGCGCTGCCCGGTACGCACGTCATACAAGACGGCGCAGCCCGCGTAGCCTCCACGTCCACCACCGGCCAACAGCGTGGAACCGTCGCGACTGAATCGCAGCGAGTAGGCAACTCCTTCCGGGAACGGCAAGACGCCCAGCAGCTGGCCGTTGTCCGAGTTGTACAGCAGGATCTGCTGCTGTCCGGCAAGCGCGACCAGCGGCGCCCAGGGACTGGAGGCCAGTGCCGAAATCGCAGCCGCACGGGGAGTATAGATGGCAGGCTCACGACTCAGCCCCTCCGGCATCGCGGCCGGCCCTTCTGGCTTGCCGGTGGAAGAAGTCACGGCCAGTTGCAGAGTCTTTTTTTTCTTGGTGGTCGCCGTAGCTCCCGCATTCTCCAACAACCCCGTCTCGATCCATTTGCTGATCACGGCCAGCTTCGCGTCCGGCAACTTGTCCTGTCCAGGAGGCATGAACGGCTGCTCCTCGTGAGCCACCAGGGCCCACAATCGCGAGCTGTCGAGTTCCTGTTCGATAACCACTTCACCGCTGCTGCCTCCTTCGATCAGCTTGGCGTAGCTATCCAGGGCCAATCCGCTTTTCGCTCCGTTCTGGTTGTGGCACGAAAAACAGTGTTCCCGCAGGATCGGTCGGACGTGATCGTCGTAGGTGATCTTGGGCTCCGTTTTGTCAGTCGATTCATCGGCCGACACCACGATTGGCAGCATGCCCCACAGTCCGCAAGCAAGAACAATCAGCGATATTACGCGAGGATTCATCATGGCTTCCCGTCTTCTCACACGAGTCAACAAAAGGTGCGTAAGGCGTCGCGTCACCGGATACTGCAAACGCGGCAGCGACTCTGCTGTCGGCCACTCTCATTGGCACCAACAACTTGTCATCCGTCAAGGCCAGACGCTCGCCAATCAACACGGCAGTCCATGCGACATACGGGTTTCCGCCCGGCGCGGAAACCAACCTGTCCGTGACGACCGTTCATTAGTGGTTAAAGACACATTCGCGGCAATTCAGCACGGACCAGAATACATCTTCCAGTCCCACCTGGGGATCGCCCGATTCCTGCACGATCTTGAGCAACGTTTCCAGTTCACTGGGCGTCGGTTTTCGCGTCAAGCAGCGAATATAGATCGTTTCGATCACTTGTTCAGGGGTCTTCCCCGCGCTCAGCCACTGTTTCACCAACCCGCCTTGGCTGATCTTCCCGTGAATCGTGGGGCCGTTGAGCATATGCAGAGCTTGGGAGAGGCTGGGCGCGATACTCACTTCCGCAACGCTGCAAGTATCGCGTGGCGCACGTCCGAAAGAGGTAAGAAAGTAATTGCTGGTCCGGCCATCCGCGATTTGAACAGCGCGTGCTCCCAGCGGCAGCCCACGAAACTTGTCCTGCGTCTGTGTCACCTGGCTGATACAGTCCAGCAGCATTTCCGCGCGGATGCGGCGTGGGTTGGCATGTGCGTAGTTCCGCTCATCCTGCTCGTTCGTTTCGTTCCGTACCACGCTGCGCTGGTACGCATGTGAGTTACAAATGTCGCGGACCAGTTGCTTGAAATCGTATTTGTACTCGATCAGCTTACGCCCGAGCTCGGCAAACAACTCCGGATTGCTGGCGGGGTTGCTGATGCGGATATCGTCCACCGGATGCACGATGCCGATGCCGAAAAAATGTTCCCAGATTCGGTTCGCCACGCTGGTCGAGAAGAAGGGATTGTCTGCCGACGTCAACCATTCGACCATCACCGCGCGGCGATCTTTACCGCCGGTATCGGGAACCGCGCCGCCCAGATACTTCGGCGGCATGACCTGTTTGGTCACCGGATGCGATACTTCACCGCCTCCGCTATTGAAGACAATCGTTTCGCGATAGTCTTCCGCCTGCTTGCGACCGATTTGGCTGAAGAAGGCGGCAAAGCTGTAGTAGTCGTCCATTGTCCAGCGATCGAACGGGTGATTGTGGCATTGGGCGCATTGAGTCTTGATACCCATGAACACTTGTGCCACATTCTCGGCGGTCTTGAGTGTGTCACGTTCGATTTGATAGAAGTTGGTCAACGCCTCGGTGAACGTTCCCCCGGTGGCACTCAACAACTCACGCACCATTTGGTCGAGCGGAACACCGCTGGCAATCTTGTTGGTCAGCCAGTTGCTGTACAGAAACATGGCCTTGTAGCTGACTTCGTTGCTCGATTTGACCATCAACAGCTCGGCCCACTTCATGGCCCAGATTTCGGCGAATTCCTTTCTCTCTAGCAACGTGTCAATCAACCTGGCACGTTTGTCTTGATCCGCATCCGCCATGAAGGCCTGATACTGTTCTTCGCTCGGCAACATTCCGGCAATGTCGATTGTCACGCGGCGCAGAAATTCCTCGTCGCTGCAGATCTCGCTGGGAAGGATTCGCAGCCGCTGCAGTTTCGCGCCGACCAGGGCGTCAATGTAGTTGCCGCTAATGGCGGGGGGAACGTACTGCAGGTCCTTCGGCAAGACCAACACCTGGCTGCCAACCGTGACGGTCTCGAAGCGAGCCGTCACAAACGCTTCGCCCCGCGCCGCCACCTCGACCAGACCATCTTTCGAGATGGACGCCGAATTGCTGTTGTTCGAGTCAAACACGGCCAGCGCAGTGACATCGCGATCCGTTCCATCGCTATAACGGGCCCGCGCGATAAACTGTTGCGTCGACTTCTCCCCCTCGATCACAGCCGCCGGAGGATACAGATCCACTCCCAACACGGCCGGAGTCTCACCCGTGTCGGCAGGCGCGCCGGCCTGCAGCCAATCGAGCAGCGTCTGGCAGTAGGTGCTCTCTTTTTCGAACAATTTGCCTCCCGTATGCGGCACACTCCCCGTCGCCTTCTCGATCAGCAAGCTGTGATCAAGTAGTGCCAGGTTGATACGCCGAGCGCCGATCTCGCGTGTCAGGCGGAAGTAATCCCCCTTCGGATCGAAGCCAAACAGGGAGAGACGAAACCCGTCCTTGCCGCGAGCCGATCCATGACAACTCCCCGTGTTGCAGCCGGCACGCAAGAAAACCGGCATCACATCCAACTGGAAACTGACCGCACGCGCCGTGGAAGCGTTCTGGACTTCGACGGTTGACGAGGCGGTCGCGCCGGCGACGGAGACCTCCAGCGTTGTCGTACCATCCACCTTCGGTCGCAAAACGTCTCCCTCAACAACCGCAACATTCGGGTCTTTCAGTACGATATGGGCCGTCTTCGTCACGTCCACCGTCACGCCATCCTGGCGTGTGGCCACCACCACGAACTGCTGCCGATCCTGCTGGCTCGTCAAGTGGATGTCGGGGGGATAGACAGCCAGGCTGGTGACCGGCGCTTCTGCGCAGAGCGGAAGCGCGCTCGAAAAAATGATGGCAATCGCCCGTGTGGCGTGTCGAATTCGATTTGATTCACTCACAAAATTCTCCTTCGCGGAGCAAAATGGGGACGCCTGCGCGGGCCTTCGAGAGCTGGCCAGCAAGCCCCCGAAGCCATGCCAACCTATCACGCAACACCCTCGTCATGTCCTCGTGTGACTAGTTTTTGTCTTCTGTATTCTTCTGCCGATCGAGCCTCAACTGCTCCAGCCGACTGAGACGCTTCTGGGGCGGCTCTTCCGCAGCCGGCTTCGGTTCCGGCTTCGGTTGCGGAGCAGGAGCATCAACCTTTGGCGGCAACGGCGCGTTCGACTCGCAATTCTCCCGATCCCAAAGTATGCACAATGGGCTCACCATTGATGGTCAAGACGGCTCGGCACACCAGCGTCTGGTACTTGCCTGGCCGCGCGTCGGGTTCAACCTTGATTTTGAACACCAGTTCTTCCTGGTCTTGGCTAAACTCCAGCGGCTTCGGATCGACCAACGCCGTTTTGGCGGGCAGCCCCAGCAACTCGGCCGTCGCCACGACGGCGAAATCTTGCTTCTTCTCCACATGCACCAACACGTCGGTCTCCTGCCCTAACTCGGCCGCCGATTTCTCGATCGTGAAATTGAAGAAAACGTCGGCGATCTCCAGATTGGCGACCTGGGATGCAACATCGATATTGCCGTTTCCGACTTGAGCCCGGCCCAGCACAATGATGGGCCACGTCCCAATCGCCGCGCTGCCGTTGGCCGTCAGCGGGATGGTGATCTCGCTCTGACCAGCCGGAATCGTGATCGAACCGGAGGAACCGATTCCTGGGGGATTGTAGAGCATGTAAACGGCGATCGCCTCGTTAAATCCCTCATTGCGCGTGGCCACGATTTTCAGCTGCATCGATCCGTTACGAACAATCGGTACCTGCGGCTGCACGATGTCAATGCTGAAGGGCGCCTCATTCGTAACCGCAACGGCCATCCGCTGTGCATCATGGCCCCACACGTCACGGTTGTTCTGTCCCCGCACGAGCATCGTTCGCTGCTGCAAATGTCCCACCACATGGACGTTCTGGTCGACCGGACGGCCAATCACGTCGGTCAGTGCTCCCGCGTTTGTAGCGTCCGCGGCGGCCGTGAACAAAACCGGCATACTGCTCAAGTTCGCCGCCATGACGACCGGCCCCGCAGTGATACCAGGCGGAAGACCCTCCAGGGTCATGTTCAGGTCACCACCAAAATTGGCACGGGCCGCATTCAACATGACCGCCATGCGGTTGTTCCTCGGAACGCTGACGGTCACCGGATCGTACTGGATTCTTTCGGGAAGACTGAGCGTCAGCGATGCGGTGACCGGAGCTATTTCCGCGCGATACACGAAATTGGGTGCGCCGCCCGCAAGCTGGTCCCGAATGATCACGCGATACTCGTCATCCTCTGGAGCTTGAAAACGAAGATAGCTATCCGGACCACCGCTATCATCATTGCCTCCGACCCCGGCGCCATTGGACCGCGTGATAGCAAGCACCGCGTCCAGCGGAGAACGGAGCGTCTGGCGGGCAAACACGCGCACATCGTAAGTTTCCCCCTTCTTGGCGGCGAACTTGAAAACGTCGACGTCGCCAGGTTGCCCAATCGCACCGTTGAGGGCTGCAGGGGCCGTAAAAGTGGTGGCTGCGTCTGCCCCGTCGTTGGGTTCGACTTCCATCACGTTGGCCAGATCATTGACGCGAATTCGAATCGGCGCGGGCGTCATACCACGGTCATCTTGCGCAAAAAATTCGTGCTCCGACTCGGCGCCCGTCGGAATGGTGACCGACGAAGTCCATTCACCCAGGGCATCCCCTATCCATCTCACCGCCAACGTTTCCCCCGCTCGTCCGCCACAAGGAAGCACCGCTGTCGGTCGCGGAAATTCACCGACGTGCAAGCGATACTTGCACTGATCGTTGCCACCGTACGAACTCTCTCGTACTTCAATCACGAACTCTCCGTCTTCCATGGCAACGATCTGGCATAAGCAATCCTGCTGCAATGCCGCGATGTCGTCACAACGCGCCAACTCAAATCGCTTCGCATCCAGAATCGCCACGAAAGGATCGAAGAACGTGCCGTTGCCGGGCGGCATGCCCAGCCGAACACCTTCCAGCTCCACGGTGATGCGCTGGCCCTTCCCGGCCTGGACCACAAAATAGTCGACATCCTCGTTGGTGATGATGCCATTGACCGTGCACCCCAGCTCGATCGGCTGAGGATTGCCGAAGTCGTTGTTGGGCTCTTTCTCTTCGATTTCGGGTAAAGCACCGATGCTGAACGTCTGCAAATTGCTGATTCCGGTGGCTGTCCGGACGCGTACGCCATGAAATCCCAACGGACAGTTGGCGGCGATGGCCAACTTCACCTCGACCTGATTGTCCCCCGTCGGCTTTACCTCCTTGACTTCCACGCCTTCACGATACAGGAGAATCCCTTCCGCATCGCCCAGTCGAGCACCGCCGAAATGAGCGACCACTTCCGTCCCCCGCTGATGGCCGTTTGGCTGCATGGTCGTCAACACAGGATCCGCAGCCAGGGCACTCGGTGACGCAAGACTCAAGGCGAGATAAGTCAGCACCGATAACGGCAGCACATCCGGCAGGCAGGCAAGAACGCGGCAACGCATGGGAACCTCACTGTTGCGGACCAAAAAACTGGCTTTCAAACAAGACCACGTGCAAGGCGCCGGCAGCCGCCGCGGGCGTTGGCTGCCAAAGATCAGCAGAGGACATCAAGCCCCAGCCCCGAAAATCCAGCTCCAAACCGCTCGGAATATCGAACCTGAATCCTTGGCCGGGTGGAGCGGCGTGGGTCAAACAAGCAGCGGATTGATTACCTTGCCACCGTCTACAATCTCAATTGGACGATCGCCGGGTGCCATCAGCTCCTTGTCCGCCACAATCCCCATTTGGTGATATACGGTGGTTGCCAGGTCGGCCGGACTGACCGGATCTGAGTCCGGCTCAGATGCCGTGGCATTGGACGCTCCATAGACCATGCCCCCCTTCACTCCTCCGCCGGCCAGCAGCACACTGAAGACCTTCGGCCAGTGGTCTCGCCCCGCGGTCTGATTGATCTTCGCGGTCCGCCCGAATTCGCTGGAGACCATCACCAACGTGCTTTGCAGCAAGCCGCGCTGGTCCAGGTCCCGCAGCAACATGGTCAGAGCCTGGTCAAAGGCCGGCATCTGACTACGCATGCCACGCGTGATCTGGTTGTGCATGTCCCAGCCACCGTAGGTGAGTGTGACCATCCGCACGCCAGCGGCCACCAGCCGTCGCGCCATCAGCATGCGCTGCCCAGCCGCATTGCGGCCGTACTGATCACGCAGCTTCGGGTCTTCCTTGTCCAGGTCGAACGCCTCGCGAGCAGCCGGCGCACTGACAAGGCTGTAAGCACGTTCGTAAAACGTGCTCATCGCTTTCACGTTGTCTGACTTGTCCTTGGACACGAAGTAATCGTTCACCGCCTCCAAGGCGGAACGCCGGCGCGCGAAACGAGCGTCATCCACACCCGTGGGCAGATTGAGATCGCGGACTTTGAAACCGCCCGATGCGGGGTCCGCCCCCAGGCTGAACGGCGCAAAACTGGAACTCAGATATCCGCTGCTGGCAAACTCATTGGGCTGGTTGGGGATGCAGACATACGGCGGCAAATTGTTGCGCGGCCCGTACTCGTGACTCACCACGCTCCCTAAGCACGGATACTGCAGCGCCGGGCTCGGCTTATAGCCGGTGAACATGTTGTGCGTGCCCCGCTCATGCGCCGCTTCGCCATGGGTCACCGAACGAATGATCGCGTACTTGTCGGCAATTTGTGCCAGCTGGGGGAGCGTCTGGCTGAGTACCTCACCCGTGTTCGTTTTCACGCTCCCCAATTCGCCCCGATACTCGATCGGCGAATAGGGTTTAGGATCAAACGACTCCTGGTGCGCAATCCCGCCCGGCAGAAAAACGTGGATTACACTCTTCGCTTTGGCCTCCAGAAAATCGTATTGCTTCTGTTCCGCCATTACCTGCTGCATGGTCAGAAAGTCGGCCAACGTCAGCCCCAACCCGCCAACCGCACCAATCGTCAGAAAATTGCGGCGACTAAGTGGATTACCCTTGCAAGTCATCGGTTTTTCTCCCCCCCCTCTACAAACGTCGAGCTGCTCTTTCTCGCACCCGGAACTCGACACATCGTTCCCCATTGGCGGGCCTCTCGCGGCATCTGCCGGGAAGTGCGTGCCACTCCAATGAACTAGAAATTATCACGCATTATCGTGCCACTGGCCGCATCATCACAGCTGATACCAACGAGCGCTTGCGAAAATCGTCAGGAAAACGCCGAAGTACATCCGCGTTGCATCTTGGGGTAGGTGGGAATAACGGCGGGTGAACCATCATTGTTTGGGGACAAAGGCGTCGAATCGCGCTATTGGGCGACTCTGAAGCTCCACGACTGAGAATAACGGCGCGGCGCCTGATTGTCAAAGAATTCATTGTCGCGCCGAGGTATTTGTCAAGAGCGCCGTGCGCAACTTGCAAAAAAGTCGCTTCCCCCCACGCTGGTAGCCGAGTGGAGCGCCTCGGTGGCCTGAACCGTTTAACGACCGGCCACGACACCACGATCCGCCACCCTGGCGAAGCTCCGCGTCTTGGCCATTCGCTACTCGCCATGACCGGCGTCGGACCGGAAGGCCCGACGACCGGCAGTCCGCTCGCCGTTGTCAATGCGTGTTCTCCAAACACTTTGAGAACGCATCCGTTCACAGCCGATTTTTTCGTCAATTCCAGTCTCAAAGTGGTGGTAAGTGGAAGTCACGTTACAGCACATGATCGCGATTGACGGAGCCTTGGCTGCAGTCAGCGCCCACATCACGCAAATTGAAAGGGATCATCACGTTCGCCGGCAGGACCATATTCGATGGTAGGGACGTGACGTGGAAGGGAAGGGAAAAAAGGGCTTGGCAGCGTGCCAGTGAACATCATGCGCCGCAATGGTCCAGAGAACGCAGGCCCGCAAGAGCGTTGTCGAAGGCTGCAGCAAGGCCGATTCGGGCGGGAAATCAATTAACGGTATTGGTATTAGACCCGTGCTTCAGCGCGGGGACTGCGAGCTGGCTTGTACCGGTAGTCCCGTTGCAGGGGGCTGCTCGCCGCCGTGGCTTGAGCCACGGCGTGGCGGCTCAAGCCCTCACATCGAGAAAGCCCGTCAACGGGCTTTGGCTCCGGATAGGTGGTTCTCCGCGGGCCCCCGACGTGAACGTCGGGGCTAAAACCAATTCCGTTGAATCAAGGCATGATAGCATCCAACGGCAAACCAGATATGGCGACAGCACGAACATGCTGGCATAACAACTCGTATCGCAAACCCATCTGGCAGCGTTTCGTTAAACGGTATCCGGGCTAAGGTAGTGCCACCTCGGGTAGTGCCACCTCGGGTAGTGCCACCTCGGGTAGTGCCGCCGGCATGGGACCTGACGGCGGGTGCGGCTCCAGCTCCTCCCGCAACACGAGCAAGTCTCGAGGAGCTTCAATGCCCAACCGCACTTTGTCACCGGAGACACGAACCACTGTGACCACAATCGAATCGCCCAACCGGATACGTTCGCTTTCCCTCCGTGATAAAACGAGCATACTGCAGACCTCCCTGACGGTGTTCTTTTGAATACTAGTGGCATTATGTACATGCCATCATGGCATGTCAAGACCATTTCACGAGAGCGGTGGCGGCAGGTATCAGGCCACCGGGGGCATCCGAGGCTCTTGTGAATCGCGGCAAGCCGCTCGACGCTGAGCGGTTTGGCGAGACGGTCGTTCCAATCTGATCAAATCTCTCTCGGCCTGCCTCGCGATGCGGCAGGTCGCTCGTTGGTCCGGTGCCCGGTTCTGGCATGGTCCAGGCGCTGCTTTCGTCGCAGTCGGTTGCATCGCGAAGCAAAATTGGACGGCAATAGCCCTTGGAATCGTGCCGCTGCGAAGAAAAAAACGGCTCCTGGCATGGCGAACGGAGCGGACAATACCCGATCCTTTCGCGACGACGTGGCCCTGTTACGTCGCCTCATTTACACGGACACAGGCACCAGGCTTGGCGCATGGGTCAATTGCGCTTTGTGGACACGCTGGCCCGTGGCGCTGTAAAACAAGACCGAATTGCGGTCCGTTTCCCAAATCGCGGTGAACTTGACGGCCCTCGGGCCGTGTAAGCAGAAATAGAGTCCGCACGGCTTGCCGCTGCGAACCAGTATCCGCTCGGTCATCGAAAACGCGTTAATTTCTAACTCATTGCTCTCGCAGATCGTTTTGTGGATGTAAGTTCGCAGATCATGCAGGTCGTTGATTCGTGGGGAATCATCCAACATGGTGGGTGGTGGCTCCTTGTTGGCATGGGACTATGCAAAGATCTGGCTTCGTGGGGTGAAGCCAGTCAAAGTAGACAAACTGTCAGCAGAAAATACTATCGGCAATATAGGTGGAATAGTTTGTTGCGATATTGCCTAAGTTAAACGAAATGACGTTGGGTCTGATGGCTGTGTCGATTGGGCGTGCCTAAGCGTTTCGGGGACTTCACCGGACGAGTGTGGCAAAGAGGGTCTGCACCCGCTTGTTTTCGGTCTTTCGGTCTGAGAACGGCACAAACTGTTCACGGAGCCGACCGGCTTGTGCAGCTACACCGGCACCTGGCGCGAGATTGACCCGCCAACGGCAAGAGATCCCGGCTAGAGCAGATAGACGTGAGCAATTGAGAAATACACCACGATTCCGGTGACGTCAACAAACGTGGCGACAAACGGACTGGAGGCGTATCCGGGATCAACTCCCAGGCGTTTGAACAGCAACGGCAACATGGCGCCCACCAGTGTTCCCCAGAGGCAGATCAGGGCCACTGCTTGCCCAATCACCATGGCCAGCGCCCAGCGATTGGCTGAGCCCAGCACGCTTTCCGGCGTCAGCGCGGCACGGAAGAATCCGATGCCCCCCAACGTCCCACCGAGGGCCAACCCCATCCAGATCTCGTGCCACATGACCCGCCACCAATCGCGGGTCGTGACCTGCCCCAGGGCGAGTGCACGCGTGATCAGCGTCGCGGCCTGGGAGCCCGAATTGCCGCCGGTGGAAATACAGAGGGGCACGAACAGGCTGAGGGCGACGACGGCGGCAATGGCATCCTCGAAATAAGCCAGGGCCGTAAACGTAAATAGCTCCGCCACGAACAGGAGTGATAGCCAGATGGCTCGCTTGCGCCAGATCACGACAAAACGAGCTTGAAGGAAATCCTCGGAAATGGGGGCCACGCCACCCATGCGGTGTGCATCTTCCGTGGCCTCTTCCACCATCACGTCAATCACGTCATCGTGCGTGATGATCCCCACGATGCGGTGTTCTTCATCGACCACGGGAATCGCCAAGAAGTCAAAACGTGCTACGCGCTGTGCGACAAGCTCCTGATCATCCGTTGCACGTACTGTCACCACCTCACGGTCCATCAATTCGGAAATCGGTGCCTGGGGATGTCGCATGGCCGAGAACAGTTGTCGGGCCGAGACGACGCCCCCTCATTCACCCGCGGGCTCTTGGGCGTAACGTGCAAATGCTTCCGCGATTTTCCCCTGTTGTTCATCGCCCGCATGCAGGATGACCCGGTAGTAGAGCGCAAATTTCTCTCCAGGCTCCAGCGTGAGCGATCCATCGGCGTCCTTCGAATTGAGGAAATCGTGCAACCCGAACGGATTGGCCGCGAACAATCCGTACGTCCGCACGTGCCAATAAGTTGGATACCGGAAACTGCGCGGGTGATTCAGAATGGCGATCCCCACCCTCTCGCCATCCACCGGTCCGGAATAGTCCACCCAGGCCGCTCGCTTGCCCCAAGCATCACCATCAGTTTGACCCTCGCTGTTGACGATCTTCCCCCCTTTGTTGAGTTCCACCCGCATGGAACCGGCCACCCGCACCCCAAAACTACCTTCTTTGGTATCGCCGAAAACAACGGCCTCGGCAGCGGGCATTACCTGCACCTGGAAATCGATCCATCGCGTACTCTCATCCGCACCGAAGACCATTGTTCGAATGTCCTGGCAGACAACTTCGCCTTGCGGCGTCATCCAGTCGTTCTTCGTTTGAATCACCGCCTGCTCGCCCTCTTCCAGCTGGAGAAACTCGCGATGTTCGATTGTGCCATGCGATCCTTGTTCGGCCCAGAAGCTCGTCCCATTCACATCCCCATGGTCAAACCACAACGATCGATGGTGGATATGATCCTTTTTCTCGTCACGCGAAACGTCGCGCATCGGGTAGCCGCGCGTCATTTCCTTGCCGGTCGGTCCGACAATGGGCCAGAGAATGGGTTTGGCCCCCGACTTGAGGATGTAGCGGGTGAAGAACTTTCCGTCACACTTGACCGTGACCCCTGAGTCATCTTTCTCGAGCGTGAATTGGGCGGCGTGTGATGGAGCACCGGTGAAGCTCAGCAGAATCGCAGCGGCAACAAGGTATTGATTCATCGGCAAGGTTCCTCTCAGGAGTGTATCACGGGGCAGACGAATTTGATCAAGCAGTTCGTGGCGCGCAACGGCACAACATCACGACCTCATTGGATCTAAGACTTCCTCATCGTACCGCGACTGGGCACCTCAACCAAGTGTCCTTCGGGCACGTGGTGGCCGCGAGAGAACCGGTTTTGGAGGGGCTGGGAACCCTAAGAAATGCCCGCTGACGAGCATATGCGCCCGGGAGCTGGCGAATGTCGCATTCGCCCCGCAACGCTGCGAACCAGCCGTTCTCGCATCGCTTCGGCTAGCGCCGGTCGTGGGCACTGTCCGCGGCCATATCGGGTAACTGAAAGTACTCGCGAAATGTCACGGTGGGGTAGGTCGCCAGATACGTTCCCGCGCGATCGATCGACCTGCGGTCCGTGTTGGACAACCGCCAGTTGGCCAGATGTTGGCTACGAAGCGTCTGCTTGTTTTCCTTCAGACCACGCGTGGTCGTGATCGTGCGCTCGACCGTCTTGGGAATCAACCCGCGTTTGGCCATCTCGCTATTAAGTTGTATGCGGAGAAAAGGTGGTAGATTGCCCGGACGCATGGCATTGAGTCGCGCGTACCAATCCGCAAACTGCTGGTACTCGAGGACCGCTGAGTTCTCTTTGGGTTTGATCCCCTCAGCCCGATAAGTCACCCGCTCATTGGACAGCGTCACCCAACCCTCATCCTCGCTCGCCGCATCACTATTCTCACTCAATAGAAACTCGCGCTGGGCATCATTCAACTGGGCTTTCAGTTGGGCGACGTAGGAAAGTATGCTGTCCATCGTCAGTTCGGTCTGGACTTTCCGCTGTGTATCCATGAGCACCAGGCGGTTCCGATCGCGATCAAACAGCGTAATCTCTTCCACCCCCGTGAGCAGAAAATCATAGACGATTCCCTGCGTGAAAATGGTCAGCGTCTCGACGACCGGTTCCTTCTGATCACCCACGAAGACGTCCGTGTCAATGCGGAATTCCTGTGCCATGCCGGCCGTCGTGATGCAGCCTGGTCCCAGGATGGCCACTGCCAGAAAAGCAAACGTCGCGAGTCGCATGACGAGCTTCCTTGCCGGAAAACGAGTACCAAAGAATTTCCAGAACGCCGCCTTGACCGGAGCAGAATAGCGGAAATCGACAGTTTGTGTCCATCGCAATCCCATCGCACGGCAGCAGCGGTGCAACCAACCCCAGGCCCCACCGGCGAATTCACCACAACAGGGGGGCACCCAGAGCGTCAAACCGGCTCCACGGGCAGCCACGATTCGTTCGTCCACCGGACGGATCTTCGGTTGCCGCGTTCGAGGCGGAAGCGTATCCTGTCACCCGGCCAATGGAAACCAGCCGACTTCTCCGTCATCCTATAAGGCTCGCAACGTGTCAAAAATCCACCGTATCCTGGTTACCGGCGGGGCCGGTTTTTTGGGCTCGCATCTGTGTGAGCGGATGGTCCAGGCAGGCCACGATGTAATCTGCCTCGACAACTTCTTCACCAGCCAGAAGAGCAACGTCGCGCACCTGCTGGAATCGCCGAATTTCGAACTCATCCGACACGACATCACGATGCCCCTCTGGCTGGAGGTAGACCAAATCTACAATCTGGCCTGCCCGGCAGCACCCGGGCATTACCAGTTCAATCCAATCAAGACGGTCAAAACCTCCGTCCTCGGAGCGATCAATAGTCTGGGCATGGCCAAACGGTGCCGCGCACGTGTGCTCCAGGCGTTGACGAGCGAGGTCTACGGTGATCCGGAAGTGCATCCGCAGCGAGAGGACTATCGTGGCAATGTGAATCCCATTGGTCCACGCGCCTGTTACGACGAGGGAAAACGGGCTGCCGAAACGTTGTTCATGGATTACCATCGCATGAACGGCGTTGACGTGCGAATCGCGCGCATTTTCAACACATACGGCCCACGCATGCATCCGTTCGACGGGCGCGTCGTCTCCAACTTCATTCGCCAGGCGTTGGCAGGCGAAGACATCACCATTTTTGGTGATGGCAACCAGACTCGGTCTTTTTGCTATCGAGATGATCTGGTGGAAGGTCTGATCCGGATGATGAATCAGACAGACACGATCGGACCAGTTAACCTGGGCAACCCGGTGGAGTTCACGATTGCTCAGTTGGCGGACATGGTTCTGACACTGACCGGCAGCCGCAGTAAAATCATCTATGAACCGCTCCCAACGGATGATCCGACTCGCCGCCGCCCCGACATATCGCTGGCCGAAAAACACCTGGGCTGGAAACCGACGGTGCCACTGAGTGAGGGGCTGAAAAATACCATCGCGTGGTTCGAGAAGATCGACATTGATCACTATCGTCCGCCGACGCCCAACTACTGACCACGCACCGAAAGCTGGCATAAGGCCAATACCGTTTGACGAAGCGCCTCCAGATAGGTTTGCGATACGAGTTGTTATGCCAGCATGGTCGTGCTGTCGCCGTTTCTGGTTTGCCGTTGGATGCGATCATGGCTTTGTTCAACGGTATTGGTATTAGCCCCGACGTTCAGAGGCTGTCTGACTGCCAGCGTCTGTCAGCGAGCAGGGACGACGACGCTGCCTGGTTGTACAGCGCCATTTTGCAGCGATGGATGTGCGTAAACGCGTGTCTCCGTAAAAGTCCCTCGCCACCGGGCTCGTCCCGGTGGTTCGACGTTTGGTGACTACTCTGGCAGCCGAAAAACGAACCTTCCTGGGTGGCCAAGATCGACGGTAGTTGTCAAACGCTCTACCACCGGGACCAGCCCGGTGGCGATAGAGCCCGTGCAAACAAGGCTTCCAGAGGATCTAAAAGGTGAAAGTGGCGCTGTCCAACTAGATACGCGAAAAACCGGGACGCGCTGGTGCGCGCGCGGTTTGAACAGCGACTAGCCCGACCCGCCCGAAGCCTCGTGATCCTCGAACGCGAATTCAGTCATCGCACGAAAGTCAGCCAAACCGAGGGAAAACTGCGTGCGATCGCCTGCTGAGCAGCCAGACAGCCTCTTCAGCACGGGGCTAATACCAATACCGTTTGACGAAGCGCCGCCAGAGCAAATCGAGCAGCCAGAAAGTGCACACGCCCGATACGGCCCCCAGTGCGTCGGCGACCCAATCCGCAACGTCACCAAACCGCCCGGGAACAAACAGTTGGGTGTATTCGTCAAGAGCACCATAGAGCGCTGCGACGCACAAGGCAAACAAGATGCCCCGGGGAACAAAGGGGCGCCGAGTAGTCCAGGTCCAGCTGAGCAGGAAAGCCAGTCCAGCAAAGGCCACATAGTGCGCCGTCTTGTCGTTGTATTGCGGGGTTCCGATCGAGAGATTTGGCGTGTGAGTCCCCGCCATCAAGGCGATCCAATAGAGGGTCAGCAGCGCCGTGACTCCGTGCCGGGCCCGAGGGATTTGAGGGATTTGAGGGATTGGAAAGACGTTTCATGGTAGGGAACAACAAGAGGTGAGACGTTACAGATCGACTCGGTCACCGCGTCGCCGTTCTCGCCGCGGCGGAGCGATGCACGCGGTCGCAATGGTGTGTGGCCACAGGCACTGCCAGTATCTGGGTGTACGGGGTTTGCGGACCTGTTCCAGCTGCAACGAGAACTCGATCCGTTCGAGTCCGCAATTCCCGTCCTACGTGCGGCGGATCGCCCGAGCCGAGCGGTGTCTCGTATTTGGTTCCAGACCCCGCCTCGTTAGAATAGTTTACGTTGCTCTCCAGACCAACGTGCCGAGTGATATCTCGGTTGTTTAGACGACCCGCAACGTGCCACCCTGGAGTACCTGCCCCATGATGTCGTGCCCCCCACCCGACCGGAAACAACCGTCACATTTCGCGACCCCGCCACAGGAACCGCCTAGCGCGGATCACACCCACGTATGGACGAGGTTGGGGCGGCCGGGTCCGTGGCAACTGGCATACGGGATGCTTGCGCTCGCGTTGCTCACCGGCGCTCCCCGATCGCATGCTCAGGCCGGGAAACCAGCCCCGAAAGTCGTTGCCACGCAGACCGCCTGGAAACCACTTTTCGACGGAAAATCGCTGCAGGGCTGGAAAATCACCAACTTCGGCGGCGAGGGAGAAGTGCTGGTCGAGGACGGGGTCATCGATATGGGAATGGGCAGTTCGCTGACCGGCATTACCTACGCCGGCAGGATCCCCAAGTGCAATTACGAGGTACGCGTGGAAGCCATGCGAATCGACGGTATCGACTTCTTCAGCACGATCACGTTCCCTGTGAAGGACTCTTTTTGCAGCCTGGTCGTCGGTGGCTGGGCCGGTGCGGTCGTGGGAATTTCCTGCATCAACCGGGCGGATGCCTCGGAGAACGAAACCACGAGTTACATGAAATTCGATGCGAAAAAGTGGTATCACATTCGGCTGCAGGTCGGTGAAGATCGCCTGCGGGCCTGGATTGACGACAAGCAAGTCGTCGATCTCGATCTCAAGGATCGCCAGCTGTCAACGCGCCGGAAGTTTCCCTCTCCGAACCGTTTGGAATAGCCTGCTGGGAAACTCGCGCCGGGATTCGCAAGATCGAATTGCGTGAGTTGTCACCTGAGCTCAGCGGCGCCGAAACGACTCCGCCCAACAAAACGACTCCCGAAAAAACAGCTCCTGCCACCAAGCCCAAGACGCTGCCTGCGAAAAGATAGAACCCGGGATATGAGCGATATGATCTCTGAAGATTTGTCGCGGTTGGGCGTGAGTCTGCATGAACAATTCATGCAATTGGCCCTCCGCGAGGCGAGCGCGGCGATGGCCGAGAACGAGGTCCCCGTGGGCGTGATCATTGTCCACGGGCAGCGCGTTGTTGCGGCAGCCCACAACCAGCGAGAGCAACTGCGTGATCCAACCGCGCACGCGGAAATGATTGCCATCACGCAGGCGGCCGAGGCACTCCAAGATTGGCGTCTGGAGGGTTGCACCCTCTACGCCACGCTGGAACCGTGTCCCATGTGCGCGGGTGCCATCCTACAGGCCCGAATCCCGCTGGTTGTTTACGGCGCGAGCGACGCCAAGGCAGGTGCCGTCGATTCGCTTTATCACCTGCTGAACGATGAACGCCTGAACCACCGCTGCGAAGTGGTGCGAGGCGTACTGGCCAGACCGTGCGGACAGATCCTCACCGAGTTCTTCGAGCAGCAACGGCGATCAGGTAAGAAATAGTCCAACTCTGTGACGCGTCTGCTTCACTCTGTCCGTGAGCTAAGGATCGGCGAAACAATAACTGGCAGATTTTTTGTTGCCCCTCACCTTGATCTTCTCCCCCGCTATTCGGCTCGCGGCGGGGAAGAAAAGACAAGACGACAGTGATTGCTTCGTCGATCCTAACGGGAACCACTGGCACGAATACCCAGCCGCAGCTCCTTGAAACCAGCCCGTTTTCACGCGCTGCGCAAAGCCGCGAGCGAGCGTTCACACAAATGGGATGCGAGCTGGTCACGTCCCCAGTTCAAGCCGCGCAATGCGCGAAAAGGCTATCGAGCCGCTTCCTCTCCGGTCGTTCCGGCCAGCTCGACTTCTCTACCCGGCAACGCGCTGGGTGGGTTCACTCCCACCTTCTGTTTTGGCTCCGGATTCGGTTTTGCGGGGGCGTCCGACGGCGCCTTCTTGGCTTCCCGTTGTTGGAGCGATTTGTCGACCTGCTGGGAGATCAAGCCGGGCAATTTGGCAATTTCCTGGTCCACCGTGCTCTTGAGTGCCTGCGATTGCTCAACATATCTGGCATTCAACTGCCCGATTTCCTTCTCCACCTGTTCTTTCAATGTGGCGGCTTCAGACGTCACCAGATCCCGCGATTGCTCCTTCAGCTGGTCGATCTGCTGCATGATCTGCTTGTCCAAACGATCGGCTTCGCCAGCAACGAGCTTCGCGGCCTCCTCTCGCAACTGGACCAGGGCTTGCTCTACCTGCTGTTCTAGTTTCTCTGCCTCTCGCTTGACCTGATCCTGCGCGGTGGCGGTCAGTTCGGCCGTCACCTCGTCCACTTTGCGCCAGATCCTGGTCCAGCTTGTGCGACAGATCATACACCAGCTCTGCTCGAAGTTCGGCCTTGCGCTGCTCCCAGCGGCGACGGCCAAAACCGAAAAGGCCCGCGTTAACCGTGTCTGCGGCCAGCAGCGACAACAGAACACCAATGATCAACAAATGGATCTTCAACATGACAGGTTCTCCTCGTAGCGGAAATTCGGCGGGATTGTTTGTGGTTCATCCGGCACCAGGGCACGGAATAAGGGCATGTAGGGGGGGGTTGGAAAAAGGGGGTTGTCCAGCGTCAGCCGGCGCCATGCCGGATCTCTGCGATCTCGAGAGCGCCACGATGAAAGGGTGGACCCGACGCAACTTTACACATTTTAACATGCCGTCAACCTGAGGAGCAACAATCACGACCATTGCAATCGTTAAAGTCAACCGGCTTCTCCGAGATTCCTTAATCGTTACGACCGCTACAGCCGACATAAAGAGTAGGCTTATTTTTCGGTCCCGCCGCAGTGGCACGCGGGCTCTCAGCATCCCCCTTCCGTGGCGGGTCGTGCGAGCAACTAAGCTGCAACCACCAACGCAAAGGCCCACTCTTCCGCAGGGTTCGAGATTTATGTTGCAAAACACACATCAATTGGCCGTTGCTGGGACTTTGTTGCTGATGCTAACTATCCTTGCTGTGATCGCATCAGCTGCGGAATTTCGGACCTCGGTACGAGGCAATTCGTTGGTCAGACCGGCGGCCTACCAGGAGACGCTGGAAGGAATGGTACCGCTAGATGTGCCTGGCGAGCCGTTGATTACCGGCCTCTCGGCCGACTGCGGCGCCCCGTGCTGGGACGGGGAGTGCGGAACCGGCGGGTACGCAGCCTGCGGTCCGAATTGGACCTATTGGGGTTCGTTTGAGTTCCTCTTGTGGTGGCGCAAGGGTCAGGTTCTGCCGCCGCTGGTAACTTCCAGCCCGTTCAACCACCGCGCCGGAAAACGCGGGTGTGCTGGGGTATCCCGACACGCAGATCCTCTACGCGACCGAAACGCAAGGTGGCGATGCACGACCGGGCGGCCGGCTGACTTTCGGCGTATGGTTCGACGCTTGTCAGTTCTCGGGCGCCGGCGCACGGCTCTTTATGCTGGGAGAGAGCACTGCGCACTATGACATGAGCGACGACGTTGTCCCGGTGCTGGCCCGCCCCTTTTACAACCTGGTGCTCGACCAGCAGGACGCGGCATTGATCGCCTATCCGGATTTCGTTACCGGTGACGTCTCGATTCGAAACACCTCACGTGTGGGTGGTGGCGACGTTTTCTACCGTCATTTGTTCTTTCAAGATACCTGTCGCCGCGTAGACCTGATTGCCGGGTATCAATTCGCCAGGATCGACACCGATTTGATGCTTGCCGCGACGCGTACAAGCATCCGGCAGGAAGGTTCGATTCCGGTCGGCACGGTCCTTGCGACATCGGACGTCTTCGACACCGAAAACCGCTACAACGCTGGGGAAATTGGTTTGTGGGGAGAATATGATCGTGGTGCGATAACTTGGAGCGTGCTGGCCAAGGTGGGACTGGGTAAAATGAACCAGCGTACCGAGATCCGCGGACGCACCGTCACGTCCGTGCCAGGTCTGCCGCAGTCGATTGCCGATCAGGGGCTTTTGGCTCTCGGAACGAACAGTGGGACTCACGAGCGGAACGTATTCACTGTCTCACCTGAAATCGGTCTCAACCTGGCTTACCACCTCAACGAATGCATCGACTTAACGTGCGGCTATTCCTTCATCTATTGGAACCACGTCGCGCAACCAGGTGATCAGATTGACTTGGGGATTAACACCAGTCAGATCGGCGGTACGTTAACGGGCGTCGCGCGTCCCGAATTCCCCGGCCGAGACGGTGAATACTATGTCCACGGGTTGAATTTCGGTGTGCAGTGGATCTGGTAGGTCGCGACGATTGACTGAGGACGCGCATGCTTTTCCGGGCGATTGCGAGGTCGTTCGACCGAGCACGTTGCGACCGCGTCGGATGTCCGTTTTGCGCCGTCTTGCCGTTGTCCACGGGCGAACCGGGCGGACAATTCCCCTGGAGACCACGGCCCAGTTCCTGAGGATCTCCACCTTTCGTAGGGCCTGACGCATGCCCGCCACCTTCCCACTTCCGTTGCTTGGGAGCCTGTTGCTCAGGGACCGCTTCCGATCTCCGCGACCTTTTGCCAGCTGTATCGCGTTCGGGGGACGACTGGTGGTACAATGCGTTCTGTGGCGCTCTGAGGATCGACGAAGCAATAACTGTCGTATTGTCTCTCTTCCCCCGCCGCGAAGCGAATAGCGGGGGAGAGGACAAAGGTGAGGGGCAAGAAAAAGACTGCCAGTTATTGTTTCGCCGATCCTTAGCGTTGCCGTGCGTCCTTTCAGGCGGTGTTGGCCCTGGTATTATTGATGCCCTCGGGAGCGTGCTGAAATGTGCGCATGATTCGCCAGACAGTCGGTCCCGCTTGCCGAGCGGGATCTGGCAACGGTTGGCGGCGATCGCGACGGGGAGAACTGGCAGATGCTTCGCCGCATGAAGGTCCCGTCCGGCAGCCGGAACCCACTTTTTCAGTGGTCTCCTCTGGCGTTGGGATTGGGGCACGTGTTTTGCGAGACCGAAGGAAACGAACGGGAGTTGGTTTATGCAAGAGTTACTGCCACCGCGCGAGGAGATCCGGAAGCTCCTGGCGTTTGTGAGTGCCAATGAAGCGTCTGATTTGCATCTCAAAGTCGGTTATCCACCCGCGGTGCGCATGGGCGGGCACCTGCGGCGCATCGATTCGCCAGAACTTCCCGATTCCGCCTATGTCGAGGAAATGATGGCGGATTTGATGCCGCCTGGCAAGCGTGAAATGTACGATGCAAACGGGGGCGTCGACTTCGCGGCGCGAACGGCCAGCGGCGATCGCTATCGCATCAATGCATTCCGTTCGGAGGGCGAGATGCATGCCGCACTGCGACGCGTACAAAGCCGCATCCCCAACTTTGAAGAACTCAATCTGCCGCCCATCTACGAAAAGACGATCATGACCTGCCATGAAGGCTTGGTCCTGGTCAGCGGCGTTACCGGCTGTGGGAAAAGCTCCACACTCGCCGCCATGCTCAAGTACATCAATGCGAATCGGACGCTGCACGTGATCACCATTGAAGACCCGATCGAGTACGCGTTCCAGCCGCAGAAATGTATTATCTCCCAACGTGAGATCGGCATCGATGTGGCCGACTTCGCCACGGCACTCCGTTTTGTGGTGCGCCAGGATCCCGACTGTATCATGATTGGCGAATTGCGGGACAAGGATACCATGCTGGCAGCCCTTCAGGCCGCGGAAACGGGGCATCTCGTCATGGGTTCCGTCCACTGCAACGATGCCGAACAGACATTTTCCCGCATTTTGGAGTTCTTCCCGCGGGAAGATCACGCCTTTATCCGCTCGTCGCTGGCCAATAGCCTGAAAGCCATCATGGTTCAACGTCTGCTGCCCGGCATCGAAGAAGGCAAGCGTTATCCTGCGACCGAGGTATTGATCAACAACTCGATCGTGGAGGAAAAGATCCTGCATGAAGAGGACGGTGACATTCCGGCCATCCTCCACGCCTGCCGTGATGAAGGCATGCGCGACTTCACACAATCGCTGTACGAATTGGTCCAGAAGGAATGGGTAACGCGGGAAGTGGCGTTCAATTATGCACCGAACCGCGAGGCGCTCCGGTCACGACTCAAGGGAATCGACACCGCCGGCGACGGCTTGATCAGCCGCGTGAAGCGTTAGTCACTCAACAGCTCCGCCATAATCTGGTCCACGGCCCACACGAATGCGCGTCCTCATCCGCCGCGGACGTGGGCCGCTTGATCACGTCGTGGGCCGACGCGACCAGGGTCGGTTCGGCCATGAGCAGATCGGTTGCCAAATAAGCATCGGCGGGCGTTGCCAATAACCGAGTGGCTTCTCCCTCTCCATCGTCGGCGAAGGATGGGACGCGCGAGTTGATCGAGTCAGGGGTCAGGGGATCCAAGGCAGATTGAACAACCGCCGTCGCAAAACCCAGCTGCGCCGCTGCATTGGTCGTGCCATCCGCCAACAGCGCCTCTCCCTCTGCGTCGTCCGCGGCGATGAAGACCGACGAGACCTCTCCTTCACCGTCACCAAGCGGGGCACACGGGCAGTCGGCACCCGGGAAGAGAATCTGTGGCGAGCCCACGACGCGCAGCAAATGATCGCTGCCCACCGTGGCTAAACGCTGCACGTGTCGCGGGGCGAGCAGATTGAGTGTCGTGGAGAACTCCTGGGATTCGGTGCTTGTCACGTTCAGCTGAGCTGAGGACATGTCCGATTCCAGGGCTAAGATCATCGATTTCCGCGTGCGACCAGCCACCTTCCACGGCATACCACTGTCCACCGCCATTCGAGTTGGCTGCCATCAACACGGATTCCCGCGGCGTGGAGGCGAAGAAATCCAACACGGAAATATGCGTTGCCGCGCGGCCACACTCGCCAAAATTGAAGCCCGTGATGTCCGAGTCCTGCTCCAAGACGATCGGCAACTCGTCCGTGCCTGCTGCGAAGACCACATCACCGGCTCGATCCATCCCGTCAATCAGGAGCTGTGGATGCGTTTCGACCACCTGATAGCTGCCGGGGGCGAGATCGACGAACTGGTAGAACCCCAGCGCGTCGGTGCGCTGCTGCAACTCCACGGAATCACCAAACATGTCGGTGCCGCTGAGCGTCACGATGACACCGCCCAAAGGTGTTTCGCCGACGTCCTTTTGACCGCTGTTGTTCACATCCAGATAGACATAGCCGGAGAGTTTGCTGGGAATGTACTCCAGGACCGTCACCGTGACGGTCGCGGTGGCCGTGGCCTCGTCCGGATCTTCGATCGTGTAAGTGATCGTGTCTTCGCCGGTGAAGTCAGCAGCCGGCGTGTAGAGGATGCTGAAGCCGTCCGCCGCGATCGATACCGTCGCGCCGACCGATGCCGCCAGGCACTAATCACTTTCAGTTCTTCGGTCGGGTCCGGTGCCGAGCTGTCGTTGGCCAACACATCCAGCATGTTGCCGCTCGAGCCCTTCACGACCGACGCCGAGTCATTCACGGCCGTCGGTGGATCATTAGTTGCCTGCACGGTCACGGTGACCGTTGCTTCGGCAAGACCGCCATTACCGTCCGTGATCTGGTATGTGAAGCGTTCCGTCCCGAAGAAATTGGTCGCGGGAGCGTAGAGCAAAGACCGTTTATCGGTCGCGATCGTAACCGTTCCGCCTTGATCTGGTGTCGAGACGTCTACGATCAACAGCGTTTCATCAGGGTCTCCCGCGGTGGAATCATTCGCCAGGACGAAGATCACATTGTCGACGTCGAAGCTATCTTCCACGGCCGCGAACACGTCATTCGTCGCTACCGGCGGATCGTTGGCTTCCATCACCGTGATCGTCACGGTCGCCTGGTCGGTCCCGCCATTGCCGTCACTGATGGTGTACGTGAACGTCTCGGTGCCGAAGAAATTGGCCGCCGGGGTATAGAGCAGTCGATCTTGCGCCGCGTTAATGGTGAGCGAACCGCCGGCCGACAATCCTGCGAAACCGGTAATCTTCAGCGTCTCGCCCGTGTCGGGTGTGATCAGGTCATTCGCCAGCACGTCGAGAACGAAATCAACGCGCGTCCTCCATGACCTCAAGATCATCATCGTCGGTCGCCGTCGGATCGTCGTTCTTCGGCGTGACTTCCACGGTGATCGACGCAGTTCGTGTTCCGGCCGTATCGCTGACGGTGTAGGTGAATGTCTCGTCGCCAAAGAAGTTCGCGAGCGGGGTATAGATCAGGCTCTTGCCATCCGTCGCGATTTCAACCAATCCACCGTGATCCGTGGTTCCCACACCGATGATCGTCAATTCGCCAGGGGACCCCGCGAAGACTTCATCATTGGCCAGTGGGTCGAGCGACGATCCGACACTGTCCTCGGCCACAGCGTCCACGCCGCGGAAAACATCGTCATTCGCTTCGAACGCCGGATTGACAGTCAGGACCGTCGAGCCATAGACAACTTCGTCCGGTTCGACTTCGAAATCGTCGCCGTAGCGCAGCAGTTCATTGGTCGGCAGATTATCAGCCGCGTCGGTCTGAAATAGCGCGTCGCCAGCGAAAATCGCCTTCATGGGCAAACTTAGAAACAGATATTCGGCACCTCCGAGTTCGCTGAAACCGCCAAATGCTCCGGCTTCGTCAATGATCCCGGGAGAGGCGAGACTGCCCACGTGACTGTTCGGGTAGGAGGGGCCCCAGCTGAGCGGACCATCCGCTACCACCAACTGCTGATCGTACAGCACATCGAGGTACGCGGCGAATACGCCGCGCGGATCCGCGCTGATATCCGCCACGAAGACGCGCAACTCAAATTCGCCACCCACATCGATAGACGAAATGGGATTGAAGCTCCTGTCGGTCAACTCGATCCGGAACCCCACCAGCGCGTCGGTGGCGACCAGAATATCAAGATCTTGAGTACGGCTGTTTCCGGCCGCGTCAACAATCGCTACCGCAAACTGATGCGTTCCGACCTGGTTGGTGCCCGGCGTCCAGGACAACACTCCGCTAGTTGCGTTAATCGTCACGCCTGCCGGCGCTCCCACGAGCGAGTACGTGGTTCCCGCACTCCCCTCTTGGGGATTCTCCGCGTTGTAGCTCAGCAGAGTGTTCACCGTGACGATCGTGGGAGGCGTCGACGTGAAGGCCGGTGGCGGCGCCGTATCCATCGTCACATCCAACGTCGCCGAGGCGGGGCTTTCGACGTTGTCAATGATCTGCGTCGCAAACAGGCTGTACGTGCCATCGCCGAGTGCGTCTAAATTGGACGTCGTAATCGTGACACTCGTCCCGCTGGCCGTGTCCTGACCAATGACCGAGCTTCCGTTGTGCAATCGTACCAACGCCCCATCCGTGACCCCCGTCACCTCAAACTGCAGGGCCGTCGCGTTGGTCAGGTTATCGGAGTCAGAAACGCCCGAATCGCTGGTCGCCAGCAGGTTGACACCCAGCGGTACGTCAGGCGTGACAACAATGTTGACCAACTGCGTGTCGAACACATCAAAAGTGTCCGACTCACCCTCCGGGTGAGGGCGAACATAAACGAGCACTTCCATCGTGCCGATGTAACCGCTGGGAGGTGTGACGACAACATTACCCGACGGGCCGTCGACTGAAACGGTGTAATTCACCGTGCCCGTCTTGGACACCACCGATACAGAACCGCATCTCCCTCAACATCGATCGCCGACAGCTGGAAGGTCGCCGCCGTGTCCATCGTGGTCTGTACGGTGGGGATGACTCCTAGGAAGGGGCCACCATTAAAGGGATCCGCCGCCACGGCGACGTTGAACGTTTCGACATAACTGTTGCCGTCCTCGTCTGTGACCGTTACCGTGATGTCCGCACTTCCGGTGGCCCCTTCCATGGCCTTGAGCATAACGACGGCGTTCTCGGTGTCTTCAATCATGCTCACCGACGAAATCCTGATCGGAAATACCGGCACATCGTCGCCGTCCGTGGCAACCATCGTAATCGCGTCACGAACTTTGTCACCCTCGGTCAGCTGACCGAAATAGGGGTGGTTGAAGTCCAGATGACGTGTGGGCGCATCCGTCACGAACACCTGGGAAGTAGCCGAGTCGTCCTGGGTCGTCTTGGCCCACGACAGAGCGCCCTTCGTGTTGTGCTGAAGGTCCGGATGGAATTCGTCGTCGAAGGTCTCCGGACTCGAGGCACCGCCAATGGGGTTTGGAATCCCGAATTGCAGCATGAAGTTGTCGATGACACGATGGAGTGTTATGTCGGGATCATTGTTGGCAGCGTTGTAGAATCCGCTCTCGACCAAGCTAATAAACCTTTGGGTCGCGTTGGGAACACGCCCTTGGAACAACTGGAAGACCATGTCGCCCCATCCCGCAACACTGACCCGGACACTCGGATTCTCCGACAACAGGGTGGGCTGCACGATCGATGGATTGCTGCTGACTACGCTGTACGTCAGCGGACCGCCATTTGGGTCGTATCCGTCCAGAGCGATATGCATCGGGGAACCGATATACAGCGGGTTACCGATACGCTCCGGGGAACCTGCCGGGGCCGTCGGATCGGCTGCCACCAGATCCGCGATCGGCGCCACAAACGGATTCACGGAAGTCGGAATCGCAATGCCCGCGCGGGCCGAAATTGCCTCCAGCGACAAGAACCCGGCTTGGGGCTCGGTCGTATCGTCCGGGAATTTCCATGTCGGGTAACCGGGAATGTTCTCTCCAGCGAAGTCTGGATTGGGGGATCCATCTGGATTGGTGACTTCAATGAACGGCAGAAAATCGGCACCGTCCTCAAACAGTTCCTTTTGTACCGTGCATGTCGGACACCAGGCCGCACCGTAGAGCGCCACTCCGGGCTTCGCGGCCAGTGCCTTGGCAAACGCCACTAAGTCCACCGCCGGCGTGTTCTCGCCTTCGGCCGGCGATTCGTTCAGCGTTCCCGCCGTGGCGACCGACATCACGACCCCCACACCGTCCCCGACCGGCGCGTCCGACGTGTCGCCGGGCAACGACAGATCCAATCCCAGGTCGCTGGCCAGCATCAACCGCCCCTCGAGCGATTCCAGGCGAATCGAACTGCTTCGGCGAGTGCCGCGCACCGTGGTGCGAGCGCCCAAGAACAAATCCCGCAAACCACGCACGTATCGACGACTGTTACGGTAATTCGAATGCTTCTTCACGAGAGTTCTGTCCCAATGCAAAGGTCAACGGGCTACCGCATTCGCGGTGAGGCAAACCGACAAGCGCACGCTCAACTCTACTTCTGCCAGACCCTTCCGCGGTAGTCCGGGAAGATAAATGACTCGCCTTTAGATGAGATTCAACTGTTTAGAATAAACGGAAAGGCAAAAAGTGTCAGCAAATTGGTTCGTTTCCCGGCCTCGGGGTCCATCTGCCCGCCGGCATGAACGTCGTGCATGGCATAATCCGCAAATCGGCCTTACCAGCACGCCGGCAGACTTTCCTGCGGCACCCTTGTTGGCTTTTCACTTCACAACGATGTTTTGGCGAAACGCCCCAGTCTCCGAATCCAGTTAATCCACTGCTTTCCCAGCACTTATTTCGAAAACCACGTGCTCGGTCCCCTTACGTAGCAAGCGCCGTACCAGTTCTCGGCAAACCCCTCATAAGAGCGGCTCGGAGACGTTTTCTTCTTCGAACGCCGGGTCTACCCCCACGGTAGAACCCCACGGAGTTGGGCGACCTGCCGTCCTATACTCCGCGACGGCCCGATTTGAGCCACAGTTGCCTCGTCCCAACGCTGGTAAACAGTGCTATTGGAGGCTGCTAGCGATGCTCGCGTCGATGGCCAGATAGTAGGTCCCGCTTGCCGATCGAGCCCTCGCATACCAGGGGTATCTTGACAGGCCAAGGTCACCGTCCGGCGGGCGGGACCTACTTTTTGCGCAGCACCATGGGGCTCGACTTGTGTGAAGGCGTCGCAGCGGCACAGATCCACTCGCCTGTCGATACGGCCGAGGCCCCGGGGACTCTTCAACCGCCGGGGGGCTACTGAGGCAGATTCGAAAGTCAAATCGCCCTGATCAAATCATCTCCGCAGTCCGGTGAATGATCGCAAGGGCCATTTGGCTTCGCGAGCAGTTGTTTCGGAATTGTCTACGCCACGTACTGAGCTCCCATCGCGATTCCGAACAGCATGATCAGCCAGACGGCGCCCCAAATTAGCGTGAAAATGGCTCCCAAGGTCACCGCCACCCAAGCGTGCACGCGTCCTCGAGCGGCTGGATTCTGGGAATAGGCTTGCAGCCCGACCAGACCGAGGACCAGCGCGGGAACCGCCAGGAAGAACCCGAGGCAGGGGATCAGCGAGAAAACCCCCAAATAGTAGCCGATAAGTGCGGCGGGGTTTCTGTAAGGAATCAAGCCGCCCGTCTGGTCACCCGAAACATTGGTCCGCACATCGTAGCCGACTTCGCCAGGAGGTGCGAAGGGATCTTCGCGCCGCGGAATCGGCTCGTCGGGAGGCATTGCAGACATGCTAAGTTAGCTCGGACAGGCTACCCCATGATCGCAACGCAAGTACGCGTGAATGCAGGATACCAGAACCAGTGGGTCGGTCAATCAGGACGACGCGAACGCCCCACGTTTCGCCAGTCGCGACTCGATGACGAGTGCTGCCAGCGGGCCACCAGGGCAACAGGCGAATGCTTTGGCCACGCCAGCAACAGATGTTGCACGGCGCCCAGATGCTCTTTTGGGCGGATCGTCAGCCCCGCGGATACGTAGCTTTTGGAGGGGCAACCGCAGGTCCTCTCCGCCATCCGTGGTTGAAACGAGTTCGCCGCGACGCTGGACTGTGCGTCGAGCTGGCACGAGCATCTTGGCGGCGAAATGCGACGGGCGTGGCAGGCGAGGCTACTAACGCCGAAGCCGAACAAGCCAGGTGGCGTACCCCGGATGGGAGGTGGCCTTCGCGCAGTCACCCTTTTTCCGCTAAGGTTCAGTTGATTTGGGGTCGAGGGACCGCGGGCCAGCTCCCCGGGCCCTTTCTCACAGAATCACCTGTTCCCTGACAATTTCGTGGTCTCAAGAGATGTTCTGTCTCGCAGTCATGCCATGGTTTCCGATCAATCTCCACCCCTACCGTTGCTGATTACCGGCATCGCCGGTGTCGCTGGCTACAATGCGTTCCACTATTTCCGACAGAGGTACCCAGGTCAGGTCATCGGCGCACGTCGAGCGAACAACTGGCCGTTGGGCGGGGAGGGAATCGAGCCCTGCGACCTTCACCACTATGCGAGTCTGGCGGCCTTGTTTGACCGGTACCAGTTTGCCGCGGTCTTGAATTGTGAGGGAACGTGCAAACTCAAATCATGCGAACTCAATCCGCCGCTGGCCAGGCGAGTAAATGTGCAGAGTGTACGGAATCTGTTGCGTTTGATGGGGGGCACAGGTACTCGCCTGGTGCATTTATCGGTCAACCTGGTCTTCTCGGGCACTGCCGGGGGGCAACACGTCGAAGAGGATCCCCCCGACCCTGTGACCGTCTATGGCCAGACGATGTGGGACGCTGAACGCCTGATCCTTTGCGAGTGCCCCGACGCATGTATTCTGCGCATATCGCTCCCAATGGGAATCAGTTTTAACGGCCACGCCGGCGCTATCGACTGGATCCAGTCTCGGTTCCAAAAACAGAAACCGGCGACCCTCTATTACGATGAAGTGCGCACGCCCAAATACACCGACTGCCTGAATTTGGCCTGTGAAGCGGTACTTGCCAGTTCGTTGCGCGGTCTCTATCACGCCGGCGGTCCGCGGAGATTGAGCCTCTTTGAGATCGCTCAAATTGTAAACCGCGTGGGTGGCTATGATCCTCGGCACTTGATGGGATGTCTACGTCACGAGGCAGGGCCGATGCCGCCGCGAGCTGGTGACGTGACCATGGATTCCAGCAAATTGATCACCACTTTGGGATACAACCCATTCGATCCGTGGCCTATTGATGACTCCTGGGTGCCGACACACCGCGATTGGCATCGTGAACGTCCGCGAGGTGACACGGGGTGTCCCGATCTGCTGGCCGAGATCCTCTACCGCAATCCCGCTCGGAACGGGTAAGCACGTGAATTTCGCACGCGGTGGGTTCCGAATTCGCATGCACGCGTGACTCGGTCAACAAATGAGCGACTATCGCTGGCCGCTCCTCGGCCAACCAGTCGGACGCTCGTGCCTGGCTGGCGGACCCAACACCCGGATCCATGATTGCTCGGCGTCAGTGGGTTTTGTATCTTGAATCAAAGGGTGTTTGCATGGTCGGCACTCGGGGTTGGCGGCCGCGTGAACCCTCCAAGGAGCCCACCGTATTAGAGGGTGGAGTTTAGACACGGGGCCCAATTCCGACCCTCTCCCTCACGGTGACGGTAAATCGGAGAGTGTGCCGGTGTGCATGCCGGGGTCCGACGTTGCAAGTGATCCAGTCCGAGAACGTCTTTGACGAGATGACGCCCGTCGAAAAGCGTTGAATGACTTTTCCAGGTAGAATTGAGAAGCCGACCGTGAGAGGTCCAGTGCGAAAATAACGATGGTGCGGTTTACAGTGAAATACGGGGTGCGTTCCCAACCGCTAAATGGGCATGACTGGCGGTTAGGACGCGCACCACTCGCGGCCTACCGCTGGGCCACAGCGGACTCGTTTCCGCTGGCCGCCAAGTCATGTGACGAGCATCGGCGTTGCTGTTCCGACGGCAGCGTATTGGGTGGGGGCCGACATCATGCGTGACCCTTTCCAAATGAGCATCAGTCTCGGCCGCTGGGGCATTCCCACGGTGCGCGTTCACGTATTGTTCCTGGTGTTTGCAGTTGCCACGTTCTATCTCGGCTGGCCCAGTTCGACGACGAAGGCCGCAGGTGATCTGGTTGGCATAGCGGCGGCCGCGATTGGCGTGCTGCTGGTAAGCGTGCTGGCTCATGAGTGGAGCCACTGGTTGGTGGCGCGGCGTTGTGGCACGGATCCCGATACTCTGGTGATTGGACCGCTCGGTGGGTTGTCTCAGTGGGGAAGGTTTACCACACCACGATGTGAGTTCGCCTGCCTGTTGGCCGGTCCGGCCGCCAACCTGTTGATTTGTCTTGTCTGTGTGATGGTACTCCTGGTGGTCACGCCCCACATCGAACTGGCACGACTTTTCAATCCGCTCGAACCGGTCTGGACCCTGCCTCACGCATCTGGGGTGGAACAAGGCCTGGGGCTCACACTCTGGATTAACTGGTTGCTGTTCCTGTTCAATCTTCTGCCCGCCTTTCCGTTTGACGGAGGTCGGTTGCTGCGGTGTGTTATATCCTGGGCGCGTCCTCAATGGACTGAGAAGCGCTGCACGGAGTCCATTTTTTGGATCGCCCTGGCGCTGACGGGCGTGATCGCGTTGACGGCGTTGTTCCTGTGGAAGAACGAAACCGACTCCTTGTACCCGGTGTCATTCGCCTTACTGCTGGTGGCCGTCGTGCTTTTGGTTAGTGCCCGACGTGACGCGGAGAAGGTCGAGGAAGTAGTCGCGGAGGAAGTCTATGGCACCGAACTTGCGGACCCATGGCCGGTCAGCGCCGAGCACGGCGGCGAATTAGACGAGCCCGCATTGGTTGACCCATGGGAACCCGACCAGGTCGCCCTTGACGACGAACCAGCTGGGGAGGAAATCGAGGCGGAGGAGGAACGACAGGTAGACTTGATTCTCTCGCGTCTGCATGCGCACGGCATGGACAGTTTGACGCCTGAGCAGCGGCAGTTGTTGGAACGGGTCAGCGCCCGGTATCGCGATCGATTGGGGCGACACACTTAATGTTCGCGAGCGTCGTGGTGCGCGACCACGAAGCAGTGGCGGTTCAAGTGGCGTCGGCCCACGCACGTTGATGTCTACTTCTTGGCATAAGGCGCCTGCTTCTTGGCACGATACGAGTTTCTTTACCCCGAGCAGTACAGAATGAGCGGCGGAGAAAATGCCCGACTTGATTGCCCAGGCGCGGATCCGCGCCATCGTTGGAGACGGACGCTGATCGCCCACATTCCGATGGTGCTCGGTCGCGTCTGTGGTGGTTGGGACGTTCCCTGGGATTCGCAAATCTCACGCCGGCACGCACAACTCATCTGGAACCATGACGCGTTGCAGATCGCCAAACTCGAGAGCGGCCGCAACCCAATCTACTTCCACGGCAAACAGGAGCAGTCATTCGCCCTCCGCACGGGCGAGCATTTCGTGATCGGAGGGACGACGTTCACTTTGTCGGATGAACGGGTGAACATCACGATCGATTCCCCTCCGGGAGCGAACGAGCAGGCGTACAGCCCCTCCTTCCTGCAGAGCCTGAGCTTCCGGGATGCGGACCAGCGGATCGAGGTACTCAGCAGACTCCCCGACGTGATCCTCGGCGCCGCGACCGACGACGAGCTGTCGGTGCGGTTGATCAGCTTGATCCTGACCGGCATTCCACGTGCGACCGCGGCGGCCATTGTGGCGGTCAGCGAAGGGGAGGCGGCCGAGGTCCGCCTGCTCCACTGGGATCGTCGCGACGAGGAAGGCGGTGAATTTGCCCCCAGCGGGCGACTGATCCAGAACGCCGTCAGCAGTGCCAAGAGCGTGGTGAGCATTTGGAGCCGGGATCGGCGATCCATCTCCGCAACGTTCGGAGATCGGGACGACGTGGATTGGGCGTTCTGTACACCCGTTCTGGGGCGGGCCTGTCCGGGTTGGGCGATCTATGTCACGGGTCGCTTCGAAACACAACTCCGCCCGGGCCCACCACAACGCAATCCGGAGGAACTGCAGGACGAGCTGAAGTTTGCTGAGTTGGCGGCCACCACGCTGCATAATTTGCGCGACGTGAGGATGCTCGAACGCCAGCAATCTTCGTTGCGGCAGTTCTTCTCGCCGATCGTCCTGGACGCTCTGGCGGGGCAGGACCCGGAGCAAGTCTTGGCGCCGCGCGAAGCAGAGGTCTCCGTGCTCTTCTGCGATCTCCGCGGGTTCTCCCGGCGCTCGGAACGCGACGCAGACGATTTGCTCGGCCTGTTGAACCGGGTCAGTCGCGCGTTGGGTGTTATGACTCACTACATCCTGGAAGAGGGAGGGGTGGTAGGAGATTTTCATGGCGATGCGGCGATGGGATTCTGGGGCTGGCCGATCGAACAACCCAATTACATTGAACGCGCTTGCCGAGCGGCACTGATGATTCGTGAGGAGTTTACAGCCGCCGCTCAGCGCGACGATCATCCGTTAAGCGATTTTCGCGCGGGAATCGGATTAGCGACGGGGCCGGCCGTGGCGGGGAAGATCGGAACGGTCGACCAGGTGAAAGTCACGGTTTTCGGACCCGTCGTGAACCTGGCCTCCCGCCTGGAAACCATGACCAAAGTACTGCGCGCCCCCGTGCTGATTGATGAAGAAACTGCCCGGAGGGTGGGTACAAGCGTTTCGCCGGACGTGGCCCGCGTGCGGCGCGTGGCGCGAGTCCGTCCCTACGGGATGGAAGTCTCCGTCGAGGTGAGCGAATTGCTGCCCCCAGCCGCGCAGTTCCCACAATTGACCGACGAACATATCGCCGCATACGAACACGCACTCGACGCCCTGCAGGATCGAGACTGGGAAACCGCTTTCCAGTGGCTCCACAAAGTTCCGGCAGATGATCGCGTCAAGGATTACTTGACCGTCTTCATCGCCCAACACAACCGCATGCCCCCGGTCGATTGGGACGGGGTTATACCGATCGCCACGAAATGACTCGGCCCCGCCCGGCCACCGGCCGAGCTTGCCTGCGGGCACTTGGAAGCATCACGCTTGCGCGCGACCAAGGCCGCTTGGGATCCACCAGGCAATTACTGTCGTGGCTGGGGCTTCCAGCCGCGGCACTGGGGCAGGATGCCCCAGTCACTTTGTCATGCCAAGTGCGACAGTAATCGACTGGTCGATCCTTGGCTCATGGTTTTGCCTGACGGCCCCACCTCGCCTGCCGATCCAGCATCGTCTGAAGGTGTACCCCAACCGAACCAGGCAGCACATGCAGGTTGTAGCCACCTTCCAGTACACTGACCACCCGACCTCCCGCATGCGACTCGGCGATATTCAATACGAGATTCGTCAACGCCACGAAATCTTCGTCCTCCAATCCGAGCGATCCGACGGGATCGAGCACGTGCGAGTCGAAACCGGCGCTGATCATCACGAGTTGAGGCCGCAGCTTGTCAGCCAGACGCTCTAAAGCTGTGCGGAATCTCGCCATGTATTCATCCGGCGAAGTGCCAAACGTAATCGGCACGTTGCAGGTCGTTCCTAATCCCTTGCCGCCGCCGGTCTCGTCTTCGTAGCCAGTGCCGGGGAAAAATGGACTGCGGTGGATGGAAAGTACACCGACCTGCTCGTCTTCCCAGAACGTTGCCTGCGTCCCGTTTCCATGATGCACGTCCCAGTCGACGATCAGTACGCGGTCGATCGCCAGGTCTCGCGTCGCCACCCGCGCGGCTATGGCCACGTTGTTGAACAGGCAGAAGCCCATCGCAGACATTTCCACCGCGTGATGCCCGGGAGGTCGAACCAGGCAGAGGGCCTGTCGATCTTCGCCAGCCACGACGCGTGTGACCGCGTCGACTACCGCTCCCGCCGCGGATCTCGCCACCTCATAGGACTGCGGACAGACCGAGGTGTCGGTCTCGATGTACCCGCCACCACGATCCGCAAACCGCTCCACGCTGTCGACGTAGCTCAGGTTGTGGACCCGTCCCAGCGCCTCACGTGTCACCAGATCCCAGTCGGGGCGCGCGCACCGTCGTGCCAGTCCGTTTTCGGCAAGCCAATTCGAAATCGCCGCGACTCGAGCCGCACATTCCGGGTGAGGTCCTGTATCGTGTTGGAGGAAAATGGGGTGGTCGTAAAGAAACGTCATACTTGCCACTCGGTACCTTTTTTCTGGCGTCGGCGTGACATACTGCAGGACCCGACTCCAGCGCCGAGACCTCCGGTCAGGACGCGCCGGGTTAAACGGACCGGTAGCCAGAGCCAACATCCAGGATGCTTCGGACGCCAAGACACCGGCAGCGACCAAGTCGCGGGCAACCGCCAGTGAGCATAGGGATCCGGCCGGCACCTGTCAAATCAGCCGAAGCGACAGCAATCCGTTCGGGCCAGCACTCCCAACCATCTACCTGCGGCAAAGTTGCGCCTTACCCCCAGCACCTGCTCGACGGCGTAACCTATGGACCGAGGGGCAGACCAGGCCAAACCAGACACCCCTCGCCAGTCGGGTTTTGAGAGCGGGTACCCACGACTCGACGCTTACCAGATTCGAACACGGAGACGACGGTTTTCGCGGGGGGCCTGAGACGGAGCCATAATCCGATTATTCAGCTAGTGCCTCGTCAACTCAAAAATTGGCGTAAAGAGTCGTTCTAAGAGGTGTACGACGGACGTCCGCGAGGTGTCGAGTCGCAAGAGGAGCCCCGGTGAATAATCCCGGTTAAGTTGACAATTGCGGTGGCTCACGAGTAGTCTAGAGAAGAGAAGCATAAGGGGGACCGCGAAAGGCAGATCGGTCCGGCACTTAGCGTTGGGATCGAGGCGCATACTGGCTTGTCGTTTGCCGCGATTTTCCTTTCCCCGGCGGTCCGCTCTGATCGACAGAGCGCAAATTGTAAAACACTCGGCCCATGTAGCCGGTAAAGCCGCATTTTTGTGGCTCGTTTCCGATCGGGACGGGTTCCGAACTCACTGCGGTGCATAGTGGCGAAATCGCAGGCTTTGCCGGCGT
Source organism: uncultured Planctomycetota bacterium (assembly GCA_963700575.1). Taxonomy (GTDB): domain Bacteria; phylum Planctomycetota; class Planctomycetia; order Pirellulales; family Pirellulaceae; genus JAJRVM01. The sequence goes on from CAVOYC010000033.1 coordinate 486,813, forward strand.
TGGATCCGCTGGCAAGGGCTACAGGTTTTGCACCTTAAGCCAAGAGGATTCGATTCTGTGGTCTTCGTGTCAACTCCGTCGGCACCACGCTGCGATCCCGCGTACAGGGACCGTGCTTGAGGGCGATAAGAGGGAGGCGTGTTTCATGTCGAGCAATCGTATTGTGTTCCGCTGCCATCAGGCTTCTCGATGGGCCCGTAGCATGGCGACTGCCGTGCTTGTGGCCCTCAGCTGCTGTCAGATCGCTCACGCCGTTGACTACACCTGGGAGAATGTCGACGCGGCCTACTCCGATCAACGGGCTGTTTCGACGCAGAAGGTACTGAAGGATCAAGTGCTGCTTGGGCGGTCAAGCTTCGGCAGCAACCGAGCGGCGGTTGAGAGTTGGTATCGCAAGTATTTGTTTCCTGCCATGGCCTCAGTGGACCGACTGGGTGACCTGTACGACAATCGCGAGTCGTTGAACAAGGACCTGGAAGCTGCTGGTCGCACCGATCAGGCGACTCATCAGTTTCTGGTCGATTTGGCTTATGCGGAAGCCACGAAACTTGCCACAGGCAATTATCATCCGGCAGTGCGTTTCAACGCGATGCTGATGATCGGCAGCCTGAATCAGGTTGAATCTCGGATGACCGAAAGACTGCCAGCCATCCGTCTGCCGAAGGCTTTTGACTTTATGGTTGACGAATTGAAGAAGCCGGACCAGGTCGATGTTGTTCGCGTGGCAGCCATGTTGGGAGTTGAGCGTCATCTTCGATTGGTCCGCCAACGTCCGCAGGACCAGCCGATAGCGGACGGGCGAAAAGCGGAAGTCGCTGCCCTGATGAAGACCTTGGCTGAGGAAAAAACGCCGCCCGCAACACGTTCGTCGGATGGTCACATCTGGCTGCGTCGCGGTGCCGTGGACGTGCTGGCAGCGTTGGGTCAGGTGGGGGACGCCCAGTCCATCTTTAGCGGGTTGGTGAATATCGTCGGTGATTCATCCGAGCCCTTGTCGCTGCGCTGCACTGCCGCTCGGGCGCTGAGCCAACTGAATTACACCGATGTTACGGGCATTGATGCGGTGGCCACCACCCAGAAATTGGGCGCTCTGGCAGCCTATGCGTGCCGCAACGAAGACTCTCGGGTCAAGGACGCTCAGAAGGAGCTCGAAGAGAAAAAGAAGCGGGAGCGCGGCGGCATGGGAGGCTACGGCGGAATGAGCGGCTACTCTGGTATGAGCGGTGGCTATCCCGGCATGGGTGACGAAATGAGCGACATGGGGTACCCGGGCGCGGAAATGGGCTATCCCGGCATGGGTGGATACCCGGGAATGGGGTCGGCGAGGAAAAGAGTCCAAAGTGAGGAGCTCGACGAGTTGATGGAGGACGCGCGGCGCCGCCTCAAACTGCCGATTCACTGTGTACTGCTGGGAATCCGGGGCGAACCGGCAAGGTCGGCCATCGGCGCGTCGGCCAACACTCCTCCGGGATTCAGTTCCTTTGCTCAACTCGCGACCGATGATGCCCAGAAGGCCGAAATTCAGAAGGTCGTTGAAGCTCTCGATGAGTTGATTGTGGCGACGGATGCGATTGAAGAAGGTCTCGACGAAATGATGGAGCAAGTTCGCACCAGTACGTGCGCCCTGGAGACCATTCTGCCCAAGCCCGCCACGCCGAAAGGCGCGGCGGTCGAAAGCGACCTTCCTGGTGGCGACCTTCCTGGTGGCGACCTTCCTGGTGGCGACCTGCCGGGGGGAGAGGAAGCTGCGGCCCAGCCCGCCAAGAAGAGCTGACGTCAGAGTGAACCACTCATGCCGAGGCGCATACGAGTTGTTGTGCCAGCATGGTCACCAGTCGTGGCAGCCTGGGAGTAATAGCCCCGGGCATTCATGCCGGGGCGGTCGCGGCGCGAAACGCCAACTGGGCAGGCTCGTTTATGAGCCTTCTCGCTGAAGTGGCTGGAGCCATGTGACGCCGACGGTTGGCCCTGGATGCTTCGTTTCAACCGATCGTGTACGGCTCATTTCGTGTAATCTTCACGTCGGTTGTGAACAGATTGAGGCGTTTAGCCACTCGGTGATTGGTGGCTCAAGCCCTGCAGGGAGAAGCCCCGCAAGACGGAGCTCATCAGGTCGGTCGCACCACTGCAACCCCGTGCTGAAGAGGCTGTCTGGCTGCTCAGCAGGCGATCGCACGCAGTTTTCCCTCGTTTTGGCTGACTTTCGTGCGATGACTGAATTCGCGTTCGAGGATCATGAGGCTTCGGGCGGGTCGGGCTAGTCGCTGTTCAAACCGCGCGCGCACCAGTGCGCCCCGGTTTTTCGCGTATCTAGTTGGACAGCGCCACTTTCACCTTTTAGATCCTCTTGAAGCCTTGTTTGCACGGGCTCTATCGCCACCGGGCTGGTCCCGGTGGTAGAGCGTTTGACAACTACCGTCGATCTTGGCCACCCAGGAGTTTCCTTCCTGCCGGCCCTCGCCGCCTCTGGCGGCGAGGGCCGGCAGGAAGGTTCGTTTTTCGGCTGCCAGAGTAGTCACCAAACGTCGAACCACCGGGACGAGCCCGGTGGCGAGGGACTGTTAGGGAGACACGAGTTACGCACATCCATCGCTGCAAAATGGCGCTGTACAACTAGACAGCGTCGTCATCCCTGCTCAGCTGCCAAACGCTGGCAGCCAGACAGCCTCTGAATGCCCGGGGCCAAAACCAATACCGTTGGACCAACTCCAAGCAGTTAGTCCGATGGTCACCCCGACGCGTTCTCGGTTTACAATTCCGCGTGTTGTGGCAGACTCTTCGGCACGGCAAAGAGTGCCAGAGCGTAGCTGCCAAACAGCACGACCGAGAAGAACAGGTCGCCGGCCAACGTGTAACGGAAGAATGGAACGGCAGCCAGATAGCATTGCCCTAAACCTGCCAGACTCCGATCGTATGAACCGAACCAGAGCCAGACGCCAAAATTGGTGACGACGAAAAACATCAGCGACGAGACCAGGCCACAAGAGAAGAGGCCTGCCAAAGGAGCCATCGTCTCGGACATGCGTGCACACCGCAACGAAAACGCGTTTCGCAGCCAGCCGCGAAAGGCGACGGGCAAGGCCAGCATGGCGTAAACCAACGTCATCATCGCCCAGTCGTATCCACCCAGGAACCAATCGCTCATGGCCATTACCGTCAGTGGCACGAGCAGCGCCACAAATGCCGACCGGAAAAAATACCCGGCGAACAGAGCCAGCGCCGCGACAGGGGCGAAGTTCGGGAGGTCATGGCAAGCCAGCCGAAACGCAACACCGCTGCCCACCAAGATCACAAACGCGGAAACCTCGTACAGCCAAGTCCGATTGGGAGCCGCGGATTCCGGCACAACCTCAGCACCACAGGTTGGTGTCCACATCTTCTGAAGAATGCGTTTGTGTGTCATGTGCATTGTCCCATTGTCGTTAAATGAGCCTTGTCGATCCTAAACCAGAAAGGGGGGTCAAACGCCCCAATTCTATCGGTATTCGCCGAATTTCCACAAGATGGTATCCCCCGGTTTCAAGGAAACCACCGCAAAACTTCGTTCCGCCATTTTCTCATTGACGCTGAAAATCCAGTTGCGACCGCGTCCCTCGTTCTCCAAATCATCGATCGCGGTCAGAAACGTCGTCGCCCCCCGCCCTCGATATTTGAACTGGATCCCGCGCGGATGCTTTCCCGCCGCGGTCATCGCGTCCAACACGGTCATCTCCTCTCGCCAAGCCAATTCGGTGAAGTGTTTCTGCACGCCGTCTCCGTAATCGACGACTAATCGGACCAATTTCCTGGTGGGCTGAGCATCGTCCGCACCCAGATGGCCGCCAGCAAAAGCACCAATCAATACGATCGTTATGATACAAACGCGTCTGCTCATTGCGCTTCGGTTCATGTTGGACGTATCTCCGTCTGCGTGGTTCATTGCCAGCCAGTCGAGCGGAAGGAAGCCGGATCTTCGCCTTGACGACGCCGCGAATCAGGCTTGGCCTCGTTACCGGGGAAGCACACCCGAGCAGTATACATGCCCAACGGTCACTTCGCATCCGGCGGGCTTTTCCCGGCCAAAGAACCGCGTTAGCATGCGTCGTCGGAACCATTGCGGGCCAGACGCCGCGTGAGGCACGCCACGTCTTGGCGGCACTCCGTTTGGGAGGGCGCTCGGGATGCCGCAGCGGTCCGGCACCATACGATGCGTGCCACAAGAGACTCGTTGTTTCATGCAGCGCGTGATGTCCCGCAGACGGAGTATGCCGGGAAATGCCCGAATCTGAACGTTTTTCGGCCCACGAATTCCTCGAGTGGGACTCGGCCGCGGAGGTGGCCGGACGGCTGAATGCCGAGCGTCTCGCCGATGTAGCGCGCCGCCGATCGGGACAACCAGCACGGGTAGATCACGCGGCCATCCAGAGCGTGGGGATTTGCGGCGCGGGAATTATGGGCGCGGCGATCGCCGCAGCCAACGTGCGCCACGCCATACCGGTCCAGCTCTACGATGCCTCACACTCGGCGATCGATCGCGCTGTGCAGGCCGTGAGGGAAGAAATCGCCGCGGTTGCTGCCAATATTGATCCACACCCCCCCGCCCGCTCCCTCCTGCACATCTGTTCCCAGCAGGATGATCTCGCCGGATGCGACCTGGTGATTGAATCGGTGGTCGAGAATCGGGAACTGAAACAGCGCATCCTGGAGCAACTGGCCCGCCGGCTCGCTCCCGATGCGATCCTCGCCACGAATACATCGACCCTTGGAGTCAGCGAGCTGGGCAACGCTCTGCACCACCCCGGCCGATTCTGCGGACTCCATTTCTGCAATCCCGTGTCACAACGCCCTCTCGTCGAGATTGTCCGAGGTCAATCCACCAGTGACGAGACGCTCGCTAAGATGCTGGCCTACGCCGTGCGGATTGGGAAGCTGCCGATCGTCGTGCGCGACAGCCCTGGATTCCTGATCAACCGTTTGTTACTCCCCTATCTGAACGAGGCCTTGGAATTGGTGTGCCGGGGCGTGGACCTGCAACAGATCGACCGAGTGGCGCGCCAATTCGGCATGGCGATGGGTCCCATCGAGTTGCTTGATTTGATCGGCACCGATACCGCCATGTGGGCGGGGCGCACACTGTGGGAAGCCTATCCCGATCGCATCGCGTTAACCCCCGTCTTGCCAGCCTTGGTGAAACGCGGGCGCCTCGGTCAAAAAACAGGTTGCGGTTTCTATCGCTATACGTCTCCCAACGGTGCTGGAAAACGGGATCCTGATTTGAGGCCCATCCTGGCCCCCTACGTGCGCCGCCCACGCGATTTTTCCACCTCCGAAATCACGCAGCGCCTGTTTCTACCTATGTTGATTGAAGCCACACGAGCGATCGAAGAACGAGTGATTACAGATGTGCGAGATGTGGATATCGGCTTGCTTTTCGGCCTGGGATTTCCCAAATCTCGCGGTGGTCTCCTCTCGTGGGCCGACCAAATCGGAGTCGCGACCATCGTGACCATGTTGCGTCGTTTCGAGTCACTAGGGAAACGGATGCAGCCAACCGAACTGTTGCTCTCGTACGCCCGGACAGGCAAGACGTTTTACGACTGAAACGACCCGGCGAACACAACAACCGACAAAATCTTGGCACCTGGGCAATATTCAAATCAGGGCGATGGCATGACCGACTCTTCCACATCAACCTCGGGCACCTGGTTACGACGACTGATCGCTCGAGGACTCTTTATTCCGACGCTGATGTGGAACTTGTTCCTGGCCCGCGTACTTCACGTCAGGAGGTGGTGGGACCGCATTGATGAGCAGGTCTATATGGGCGCGCTGCCATTTTCGTTCGACGTATCCGCCATGCAGCGCGAAGGGATCGGGGCCGTGGTCAACACCTGCGACGAATACCAGGGCCCAGTGGCCGCGTACCGCCAGGCGGGCATTGAGCAACTGCGAATCCCGACCATCGACTTCACTCCCCCATCACTCGACAATGTCGAGAAAGGAGTGATGTTCATGCGTCAGCAAGTAGCCAACGGCCACAAAGTCTACGTTCACTGCAAAGCGGGGCGGGCTCGCAGCGGAACCGTGGTCCTGTGCTATCTGATCGCCGCCAAAGGACTCTCACCGCAGCAGGCACAACAACAGATTCTCGAGCATCGCCCCCATGCGAACCCGCGACTGGCACAACGAGCCGTGGTCCAGCAATTCTGGAGCAAGCACTGCGAAGGATCCGAGGCCAGGGTTGCACCTCCGGAAAATGCACACTGAAGACGCAGTCCGACGTGCCAAAGAGCCCGGTCCGAAACAGACCACAACCCGGCACGGACATCGCGTTGAGAGCCGCCTCAGGGAGAAGTCAGGCGGGTCCTCGCTCGCTTGTGGTCCGCCCACGCAGTGTCAGACTGTCGCCGCGGAGTGGATCGGCTGGTGAGGACCCACCGCCATGTTCCGCCAACTCGACCCAAACGGGAATCAACCGGGGTCGCGTTTGCGTGTTCGGCGAAAGATACGCTTCGCGGCTTCCAGGGCCGTTGCCAGCTGATCCACTTCGTGAAGCGTATTGTAGAAATAAAAGCTTGCTCGGTTGCTGGCAGTCACTCCCAACCGCTTGTGCAGCGGCATGGCGCAATGATGCCCGGCTCGAATAGCGACTCCATGCTGGTCCATGATTTGGGCGACGTCGTGCGCATGGATTCCGTCCACCACAAAACTGATGATGCCCGCCGTCTTGTCAGGTGACGGACCTAACAGACGGACATCACCCACCGATCGCAGAACATCATGTGCTCGTGCCGTGACCACCGCCTCATATGTCTCGATCTGGTCCATTCCGATGGCGTCGAGATAATCGATAGCGCTGGTCAATCCCAGCGCCGGCACAATGGGCGGGGTCCCCGCCTCGAATTTTGCCGGCAGTTCGGCCGGTTCAAATCCGTCCAAGGTGACGCGACGGATCATACTGCCACCGCCTAGGAATGGGGGCATCGCGTCCAACAGGTTCTCACGACCATAGAGCACTCCGACGCCCGACGGCCCGAGCATTTTGTGACCGCTAAAGGCGACGAAATCCGCGTCCCAAGCTTGGACATCCGACGGACCGTGCGGCACGCTTTGAGCCGCGTCGACCAGGGCCAAGGCACCGGCGGCGTGTGCAATCTCGACCAGTCTTCGCACGGGATTCACGGTACCAAGCACATTCGAGACGGCGGTGATCGCCAACAAACGTGTGCGTTCATGCACCAGTTGCTGCAAAGCTTCCAGATCCAGACACCCCTCGTCCGTAATGGGAGCGAATCGTACGCGGCACCCAGTGCGCTCGGCCAACTGCTGCCAGGGAACGATGTTCGAATGGTGCTCCATTTCGGAAACCAATATCTCATCCGCCGAACCGACATTCGCGTCACCCCAACTGCGAGCCACAAGATTGATCGCGGCAGTGGCCCCCGTCGTGAAGATCACCTCGTGGCGATGCCTGGCATTGATAAACCCTCGCACCGACTCGCGCGACTCCTCGTACAGATCGGTACTCTGTTCACTTAACCAGTGGATGCCGCGATGTACGTTGGAGTAATGTTGCTCGTACGCCTCCACCAGTGTGTCAATGACCTGGCGAGGACGCTGTGTGGTGGCAGCATTGTCGAAGTATACCAGCGGCTTGTCGCCATGCACGAAGGTGGACAGGATGGGAAAGTCCGCTCGCAACGCCTCCGGATCAAGCGGTAGAGTTTCGGTTGTCGCCACCGTGATTCCTCTCCAGCAGTACTCTGCTCGTGTAACTGAGCCTCGTAACTAAGCATCCTTCGAGAAATAACTGTCCATTGTCCCCTCGCCCCACTGGGGAGAGGGCAGGGTGAGGGGACCAAGAATACGTCAGTTATTTCTCGAGCGATGCTAAGCCTGTTTCGAACCCGCATCACCCTGTTGTGAAATCGGCGCGTGCATTGCGGTCTGAACCACTCGCCAGGATAACAGGCAGCATTTCTGCCGATTGGGGGTCAGCCGGGCGCCGAACAGTCCCAGCATGTCCGTCGCACTGAACTGCTTCACTTCGTCCACTGTCTTGCCTTCGATCTGCTCCATCAACATCGAAGCCGACGCCTGACTGATGCAGCAACCGTCACCGTCAAACCAAGCCGATCGGATTCGTCCCTCCTCATCAATCTGCAACTCAACACGGATGACGTCTCCACACAGCGGATTATCATCTTCGTGCGTGTGCGTCGCCTGATCGCACTGTCCACGATGATAAGGATCCTCGTAGTGGTCGAGGACATGTTCCTGATAGATCTGTTGTTCGTCGTCAGTTACCATGCTCGTGTGGCGTTGGGGCTGAAATGTTCTGGCTGAAAAAGTCTGAAGGCCGTTCGCTGCGGCAAGTAGCACGCCGCTGGGAGAATGGTGAGGGTACGCATCCCCTGACCGTCCGTACCATTCTTGCGGGGGTACGACCTAAGTGTACGAACGACAATGCTGTCGGACAACCGGCCGCACCGAGCCAAACGCGCACAGGGCCCAAACGCGCACAGGGACGTAGCGCCGCTGCCCAAGACGAGCTACCGCGTGCGCCACAATATCTGGTCGCCGATGCCGAGTTGCCGCTGCGTGGCTTGAATCTCACTGCAAAAACGCCTCGCGTCGACCGGATAACCAGCCGTTGGCCGGAGACCGGATAGATGGGACTGCCAGAATTCGTTGAATGCCAACATCGCCAGTTCCCGCAAGTATTTGGCCATCATGGACGCCAATGCACACGGCATGAACCGTTCGCCTTTCGCGGCGAACCTCGCCTCGACCCGGCGTGCGGCGGGACCCCAACGGTAAATACTGCGCAGCTGGGCTTCCTCGCGGACTTCGATCAAATACTCTGGAAAAACGTGCTGCAGGAGCGGCGCATAGTGGTTCCGAGCACCATGTTTGTCACACTGCATCAAGATCCCGGTATCCCCGAGCGGAGCCATGATTTGCTCGATAAGCTCCAAGGTCCACAACGTCAACGCACTCCCCTTGCTGCCGCACGACTCCACACGCTGATTAAATTGTTCGGGAAACAGCAACCGCGCTTGCATCGCGACCAGCTCGATCCCCGCCTCGCTCAAAGCCCCATCGAAAAGCGAACTTGCCGCCAGTATGTCGGCTGACGAGCTTGAAAGGGGCAGCGCACGATCAAACGACGCGTACCACGGAATCGAGCTGAGTGGCCCCACACACGCCGCGTCGCACCGCGCCAGCAGCCCGCGCCAGGTTGGCGTCGAGCCAGACGGTTCGGCCTCCGAGCCGCTTACAGCCAGTGCCGCTAGTACGCCACGCTCCAGATCGGCTAATCCCTGGCCGGAATTGTAGAGCGACTTGGAGTCGCCGATCACGAGGTGCGGTGCGTTCTCAGCCGTTCGCGCCCCACGAGAGCGTATGCCGGGCATTCGGCCGTAGAAATCTTCGCCATCCACCCCGTCGGGAACACGCCACAAAGTCGCGCCAATCACCAGTGGCCCCAAGTTCGGCCCGTATCCCGCTTCATCGGTTCCCACAACATATGGCATGACGGCAGTGACGATAGAGACACTCGTACTCGAGTCGCGCGACTGTGCTGCCCGTGGACCGATTCCCGAGCATGATCAGGAACCGGGCTTTCCATGGCACGACTCATTGTATCCGCGGTCCGAGCGTCACCAAGTGGTGAGACGGCAAGCACGCTCGGCGTGCGCAACATGAATCCGGAGAAACGTCCCACATGGCATCCACAACCACAGCTCCGCGGGTCAGACGCGGCACGTTTTGGCCGGCAGGCTCGGTAGGCTCGGCCAAGTCAGCCATCGCGTTGGAAGTAGCTCGGACTGCCTGCGTTATTGGAGCAATGTCCGCCAACGCCTGCCGCTGGTCGCCTTGTTTTCTGCGTGTCCCGCCCGCGCTGCGCCGGTGGCTTACTGAAACATCATCAACGAGAATCCCTCGGCCTGCGGCTCAACGGCAGCCGGCTTGGAAAAGGACTGAATCCCGATCCCCGGTACAATCCGTTGCAGACCGATAGCCCATACATCCTCTTTGCCCGGGGCGGAGGCGGTCAACTCGTCGAGCGCAATGGCCGCCTCAATGGTCCAGTCCTCGTCGGTGGTGTGACTGGCCACATACCAGGTCGGATTCCAATGGACATCACCCATGCAGGAATCACCCGTCCATCCGCGCTGGTCCACGGTCAAGCGGTAAAAGGACGTGTAGTCGCGGTCGAGATCGATGAACAGATCCACGCGATCGTGATCCGTCACGTCTCCGTCGCGTGGCCGCGGACTCGACGAGGCGGCGTACGCGCGTCCCGGGACTTTGCGGCAGCTCACGGCCAGGAACAGGAACTGCTGATCACGGGCCAGCATGGCGGCCGCCGGCCAGGTACCATCGTCGTGCTGAGCGCTGGTTAGTTCCAGTCGTTCGGCGTTTTGCCAGATATGGTCGTCAAGCTGGCCGTCCAGACGAGGCCGCGCCGTTCCCTGTTTGCAAACATAAGTTGTTTTGGGGGGGACACCACGCCCGTGGGCCAACCACAGCTCGGATTGCCCGCATCGTTCCCAATCGTCGGGGATGGGCGAGGATGACAGGCGGTGGTAAAACCTCTCGGCATCGCGAGGCATCCCCAGGTCGCGGTACGCAACGGCCAAGGGGAATTGCACCCAGGGTTCGGCGAACAGTTCGGGGCGACCGGTTTGGATCATTTTCGCGAATTCGAGAGCTCGAGCCGCACGATCCGACGTGGCGATTCCCACACCCGCCGTCGTGCGACCGCCGGCCGACTGTAACCCCGCCGACACAGTTCCGACTGAAGTGGCCCCGCCGGTTGCGCCCCCCGGCGCGGACTCCCGTGCCGGCTGTTCGTAGTCCGCCTGTTGCACACTGCTGGCCACGCCTGCGTGGATCACGGAGGCGGCGGAAACCTGCGTACTGAATCGTGTCTGCCGTTGCAGCTGCCAGCCGATTTCGCTGCTCGTATAGTACTGGACCAGCCACACCAGTGCGCTTTCAGAGAGGGCGTGGTGCGGGTAACGCTCCACAAGTTGTTCCCATGACTGGGCGGCAAGTTCGAGACGTCCGGCATCACGATAACGCTGACCGAGTTGAAAGAGCAGCTGACCCGCGCTCGACGCCGGCAGCGAACTGGTCAGGTCCTGCACTTGCCCTAACCAGGCTGCGGCACTGGAGGAGCCTCCCGATGTCTTTTCGAAGAGCTGCTCGATGTTGCGACGTTTTTGGGCCGCTCGCGCGAGCGATTGCAGATTCTGTGCCGCCGGTTGACTCGCCTGCCGCCTGGCCTCCCCACCCGGCTGCAAGTAAATCCCGCTGAAAATGTCCTTTCTTCCCACCGACTGCGGCAAGCCATCCTGCAGCAACCGGAACCCGACCGTTACCGGACTCGCTTCGTACCGGGAGCGGACCAGCGCATACCCGTCGGCCGCGTGCTCGGCCACAGATCGCCCCAATCGCGTGGCAAGCTGAGCGGTCGTGAGTGTGACGGTGGCATGATCATCCTCACCCGCCACGCAGAACACCTTCTTCACTGCCCACGGTTCCAGGCCGGCAATCGTGGCGTGATCGGGATGCGAGGTTGCATCCGCGGCGTTGCGGACCGCGGAAAGGACGATCTGGTTCACCACATGGGATAAGGGGCGAATGCCACGTGGGCTGGCGGCTTCCGTAATGATCACTTCGGGTCGCCACTGGCGGATCTTGCGAACGATCAGTTCCTCCATCAGGTCGACGCCATGACCATCATTCACGCGGTCCCAAATCGCGGTTAAATCGTGCGAGCTGAGCTGCAGTCCGTTCTGTCGCAGAGGAAATCTCCAGGCCTGGTCCGCACCGCAGGCCCCCACCGCCGACATGGCCGCCTGCGACTCATCTTCCAGCGGCGCGTCGTCCCGAGAAGGGACTTCAATATCGCGCCGATTCAGTATCTGGACGAACCCCAGATAGCCTTCGTCCCCAGACTGCAACGCGAATAGTTCCAGCGGAATCTGCTCGGCTTCGCTGAAGACCCCAAACAAGGCCATGCGTGTTCCGCCGCTCCGCTGCCGACGCCACGTGCGGCCTCCATCGCGCGTGGCCAATATCGTCCCCAACGCACCCACCGCCCAGCCCCGCTGGAGATCGATAAATGTCACGGCGTGAATAGGCAAACGCTGATCGGTCCGCAACAACTCCCACGTGCGGCCGGAATCCGCCGAATGGAGCATGACCGACCCGGGTGTGCCCGCGATCCAGATCCGGCTTCCCACGATGGATAACGCGCGAAAGTCAAACAAGTCACTCACACCCGGGGGCAATGGCGTCTCAGGACTCTGCCACGAGAGACCCGCGTCCGCTGTCTGCATGACCAGACCACCGTCGCCAACCAGCCATCCCTGGCGGCCATCCGGTAATCGCATCGCTCGCAACGGCCGCTGTCCCAGCTCAGGGGTTTTCGATCGGACGACATTGGGAGCCGAAACAACGGCCAGTCAACCATCGTGCCCCGCGGCCACTCCGTGCCCGTCGTCGCGGAAATCCGCAGTAATCCATGGCCCAGACTCGCCTGCCGGAAGTGGCACCCAGCTGCGGCCGCCATCTCCCGAGCGGAAAATCCCTGTGGGATAGAGTGCCGACCCGTTGCCCACCGCCCAGCCTTGCTGCGCATTGAGAAACCGCACCTTCTTCAAGGCAGGTAAAGTCAGACCCGGCACGCAGGCCCAATTGCGTCCCCCGTCCTGCGTGCGGAAAACGACGCAGCTGGTGCGATGCGTGTAGGGGTGAATCCATCCCCCAACGACCCAGCCAATGTTGCCGTCAATGAAGTGGACCGACTCGAATCTGCAGGCGCCCCGACACGCTGTACTTGCCAGTGGCGGCCACCATCTTCCGTGCGTAAGATCGCCCCCCGATCCCCAACGGCCCAACCCTGATCTGGATCGAGGAAGAAAACGTCCGTCAACTCGGCATCATCCAACATCTGGGACGTCGAATACTCCACGTTGCCCGACGGGAGTTCCGCGGCAACCGGACCGGCGGCCGGCCAAGTGATCACTGTTGTCAGCAGTGCTAGCAGACTTGGACCAAATGATCGTCCGTGACTGAGCGTCATGACAGGGCTCCCTCCAAGCGGAAAAACGAAAAACCGCACGATTGTAAAGAATTGCGGCACAGGCACCAAGAGCAAGCCCGTGGTCGGCTCATCTGGCAGGGCGAGAGTGACGACTCTTTTCGGGACGGCCGAAATGCTGTTGTCCCGACTTCCTGGTTCTCCTACACTCAGGCGGCGCGTGGGTCGCGTCTGTTGCGCGGCGACGGCATCGAGCAGGAGATCCCCGCGCACCGCTGCGGAACACCGCGTGCATCTTCATTTTCGTCATTGAGTCGTCCTTACATTCCGAACCGGACCGTGAGCTTCCACCGTGGATGTTTCCATCGTCATTCCGATTTACAACGAGCGAGAAAACATTCCGCTCCTTTACGATCAACTTCATCCGACTTTGAGCCAATTGGGGCGGACCTATGAAGTCGTGTTCATCGATGATGGCTCGCGCGATGGCAGCTTCGAGCAACTTGCACGACTCGCCCAGCAAGACGAACACGTCAAGGTGATCCGTTTTCGCAGGAACTACGGCCAGACAGCCGCCATGCAGGCCGGTATTCAAGGGGCCACCGGTGACGTGATTGTGACGATGGACGGAGATCTTCAGAACGATCCATCCGACATCGCGCTGCTGCTCGCGAAAATCGATCAGGGTTACGATCTCGTCCACGGTTGGCGCAAGAACCGCCAAGATGCATGGCTTAACCGCCGGCTTCCCTCGCAGATTGCCAATCGATTGATTTCGCGCGTGACGGGCTTCCCCATTCACGACCTGGGCTGCACGCTCAAGGCGATCCGTCGCGAAATCGCCTGCGACCTGGAACTCTACGGCGAGATGCATCGGTTCATTCCGATTCTGGCTCACGCCCGGGCGCGAATTGTCTGGAGGTCGTGACCCGGCATCACGCTCGGCAGCATGGGGTAACGAAATACGGCATCTCGCGCACGCTGCGTGTGATCCTCGACTTGATTACGGTCAAGTACATACTCTCTTACTTTGCCAGCCCGATGAAACTGTTCGGCTCGATCGGCATCGCTTCTTCCATGGCGGCAGCCCTCGCGTTATGTGGCACATTGGCCATGAAATGGTGGGGGAACGTCGACATGACCGGAAATCCGCTGTTGCTGCTGGCTGCCTTCGCGATGCTGGCTTCGATTCAATTCCTGAGCCTGGGTTTGCTGGGCGAGGTCAGTGCGCGGATCTACTATGGCAGCCAGAACAAACAGCATTATGCCATCCGCGAGCTGATCAATATCGACACCTCGAAGTCGGACCACGGACCTCGCCTGCGCCGCGTCGCCTGACGGCCTGTTCAACTCCGACTGCAGTGCAGCGCCGAAACGTCCATAACCATGCTGATGGCAGGATGGCGAAAATCGGCACCGAAGCTCTCTGCGCACGTGTCACCATGTCGGAAAGGGCGAAAGCACGGAAGGAAGTGCCACTGCTCAATCCATCGATCCTCGAATCGATGAATCCTGGCGCCGCGAATAGGTCTGCTGGAACCGGAACACACGACTTGAGCAGTGCGCAGCGGCGATACGGTTCTCACCGGCACGATGGACGAAAGGAAGTGCCACTGCTCAATCCATGGATCCTCCCATCGATGAATGCTGGCGCGGCGAATAGGTCTGTTGGAACCGGAACACTCGGCTTGAGCAGTGCGCAGCGGCGACCCGGTTTCCACTGGCACGATGGACGATCGGTACCCGCTCCACACTGCGTGCCTTGCGCGGCGGCGAATTAGTCGATAGTCGCGTAGCGAACGGTTGTGTCTGGAATCAATACGCGCAGCCGCACGCAGTGGCACTCAATCGATGGATCCTCTAATCGATGAATGCTGGCGCAACCGAGGGGTTCACTGAAACGAAAACACCCGACTCGAGCAGTGTGCAGCGGCGACCCGGTTTCCACTGGCACGATGGACGATCGGTACCCACTCCACACTGCGTGCCTTGCGCGGCGGCGAATTAGTCGATAGTCGCGTAGTGAACGGTTGTGTCTGGAATCAATACGCGCAGCCGCACGCAGTGGCACTCGATCGATGGATCCTCTAATCGATGAATGCTGGCGCAACCGAGGGGTTCACTGAAACGAAAACACCCGACTTGAGCAGTGCGCAGCGGCGACCCGGTTTCCACTGGCACGATGGACGATCGGTACCCGCTCCACACTGCGTGCCTTGCGCGGCGGCGAATTAGTCGATAGTCGCGTAGTGAACGGTTGTGCCTGGAATCAATACGCGCAGCTGCACGCAGTGGCACAAATCGGAGAAAGCAGCCACTCAATTTTTGTACAGAGGCTGGGCCACGCAAGAGAGCCAAAGTGAGCAACTTGGCCACTTTTCGGATACGGTTTCTGCAATAGGTCAGCGATTGGCTCCTTCCCAAAGTGCTTGTTCGCCATGCCAAACACGTTGATCCATCTTCAGCTCATGTGTTGGGCTTCACGCCCGAGGTGGCCCGTGTCATTCACTGCAAACTGCAACAAACGATGTCGCGCTGCCTCGATCCAGCCAACTTGCTCGCTGCCTATGGCCAGTGACATGGACGTGCGAGCGTCTCCGTAAGCGCTCGTACCTGCTGATACTGGTCGCGGCAACTCCCCAGCCAGCCAGCCTGCCTGCCTAGCCGGGGGGGATTGCACTATCCGCACATCGGTTCGAGGTGACGTTCCGGCCCACGTAGATGCGTTCGGCATGTGAAAAGGCTGAGTGTCTCCCTCCTTCTCTTTCTGACCAGCAGTCAATTCGCCGGTTGGGCATTCGCGTTTAGGTTCATGGTCACCTCGATTTGCCTTCCGTGGCGATCAACCTTGATGGTCAGTTGCTTTCCCACACTGTCACGCATCCGCTGCTTGAATTCGTGGAGGCGCATACCCTGACACGAATCACCGTCGATGGCCGAGATCTTGTCCCCCAGTAAGACCCCAGCCAAGTCCGCCGGAGTACCCGCACTCACTGCCACAACGGTCAACACGTCATCGCTCTTGTCCATCGTAAGTCCCGACCGGTCTACGTTGTCGCGTTGATTGAACCTCTTCCCAGGCCGCAGATACATGCGGCCGCCCGTTACGTCAAGCGTTAGGACATAACGCGCCATGTACCCCAATCCAAGTGCGTTTTCGTCTCCTTCATGGACCAGAACATCGTCGTGGCGGTATCCGCCGCAGAAGAAGGTGGCTAACCGTCCTCGACGTAACGTGCGAGGGCCCGCGTACGTCTCCGATGTGCTTGACACCTTTTCAATTCTCAGTTGTCCGTCGGCGAGAAGGGCATTGAAAAGCCATTTGTGCAATTCGACACGGAATTCCTTTCCAGTCGCAATTTCAAACGACTCAGTCCGGCTGCCGATCCGCACGTTGTCCAGCCAGGGAACCCCACTCTTGTCAAGTCTCAAAGGAAGTGGTTTCCCGAGGTCACCGCGTTCGTTGTTGCAGTCTGCAATACGGAGAATACCTTGATCAAAGTCAATTTGAACAAGCTTCTCGCGGAAAAACGGCGCGCCTAGTGCGCCGCGAACGTCCTGCTCCAAGGCTTGTCGAACACGAGCGAAATCAAAAACAGGGCTGGTGCCGTTTGTCGGGGGCGGCATCTGAAAAGTACCGACGCGCATAGGAGGAGTATTGAATGTTTCAACGTGCATTTCCGACGCACCACTACCGTAAGCGATTCCTGATCCGAGAGGTATGCCGAGATGCTTGCGCAGTGTGATGTCGAGACTATGGTGAGAGGACCCACTGTCGAGCAGGAACGGATACACTTCCCCGGCGACCTCCACAGGCAGCAGAATCGCGCCACCTCCGCGTGCAATTGGAAAACTCTCCCAATCGCCGTCGCGATCGGAATGCGAGTTATGGTCCGATTCCATCACATATCCCGTCGCTATGCACATCAGCAAAAGCAGGGTTCCTTGAATGACTCGCATGGTTTCTTCCTTCCTGTTCTTGATTCCGCGCCCGGGCAATCCTGCCTGCGACACGTGGTCCGAGCAATTCGTCTTGTTACTCGTTAGTAAGGCCAGATAATTTCAAAGTCAACTCTGTACTTGTCATTCTTGAATTTGTCGTTCACAGGTCGCGGCTCCCAGGTTGCCTTAAGTTGGAATTGAACGCCTGGGCGGATGAATTCCAAGGGAATATGCAGAGTTGGCGTGCTGAACTTCTCGATGGCAGGTAGTTCTAGCTTTGGCAACAGCCGATTCATCTCATCCACGACCCCAGGGGCTGCGGCGACAGTACCGACGGCAATGCCCGCAACGGCACCGGCGGCGAGTATCGGATGCTCCGTCGCCCATTTTTCTAGCTCTTCGACCATATTCATGACGTCAACATAGAGGTCCGTTTGTTTTCCATACTCTATTGCGATCTTGGGCGCAATGTCCTTGAGCATGTCTTGGAACGTCGGGGGGCGAGTCTCAGGGTCCAGCCAGTCCGCAGGTGCCTGCCAGGGTGGCGGAAGGTGAATTGTGACAACTGCTTTGTAGCGATCCTCTCGTACGGGCGAGTCGCCGGGCGTTGAAAAGGGCACCCATTTTTCCGCCAATTCTCTGAGACGCCGCAGTCGTTCGCGTATTTCGGGCGGGTACAGAGTATCATCCGGCCGGTCTTGGTCCTGCAACAGCCCCGAGGGATCGAGGAAATCGAGAGGACCATTCCCCACATACCTCCCGACATTCGCATCCCCGGCCGCAAACCCCAGCGGGTCCTCGCTGATCCAGCGGCCTACCTCTGCATCGTACCAGCGGGCGCGGTTGTATTGGAGTTCGGTGGCCGTGTCCAGCTCGCGGCCGGTGAACAGGTAGCGGGTCTTGGAGGTGTCGCCGGACGTGACGTTGCCGTACGAATCGTACTTGAAGTGCACCGCGATCGTGCCATCCTGCTTGGCCAGGTCGCGGACCGTGCCCAGATGGTCCACCAGCGGCCAAAGGGTGCGCTGCGTGTCGCCCAGCGCCTTGCTGACGTCCTCCTGGGCCAGGATCTGATCCACCGCCTCGCCGTGGAGATACCGCTTGGCCAGGGCCATGGCCTGGGCACCGCTGCCGTCGGGATCCACGAAGTCCAGCACCACGTTGCCGCCGTCGAGCGAGGCCAGGTGCGTGTGGATGTCGTCGTACACGTACCGCTCGATGGCCGCATCCGCCATGTCAAAGGGCGAACTGGTATCCACCTCCTTGGCGATCCGGCGATCAAACACGTCATAGGTGTACTCCACCACCTGCGTGGTCGTGCCTTGTGAGTTCTTGTCCGTCACCTTCACCAGCCGGTGGCGATAGTCCCACTCGTACTCGGTCACCTCGCCCGTGGCCGTCTTTGTGCGGCGGGTACGGTTGCCTTCCTTGTCGTACTGGTACGTGTAGGTGCCGTCGTTGGTCAGCCGGTTGTCCGCGCCGGTCTGGTAACCGGTCATCGTGCGGTTACCGTTGTTGTCGTACGAGTAGCTTTCGTTCGTCTGGTAGGTGTGCGTGGCCGACGTGAGCTGGCTCTTCGAGTCGTAACCGTAGCTGCTGGTGCCATCCTGGCTGACCATCTGCGTGATGCGGCCCGCAGCAGCATAGACTGCTGAAGCAGCCGTGGCCGCGACGCGTGCATCGGCTGAGCGTCCCACCAAATCCCGCTGCGGCGCTGGACAGACTGTCGTACGTCCAGCTGTAGGGCGTAAACAGATTGTTGCCCCCCTGGGTGTACGCCAGGGCGGTGAGGCGACCCAGCGAATCATAGGTATAGGCGGAGGTCGCCACCTCGTGCGTGCCGCCGCCGTAAATGAAGGTGCCGGTGTAGCCCACGCGCTGCACTTCGTCCCGAGCGCCTCCCTACGTGACGGTCGCGATACTCAACTCCGGCCCCGGATCAGCGTTGCTGCGCCATTGCTCGCTCGTCATCCGATCCAGATCGTCGTAGTAGAATCGCTGCACGCGGCCGATGCGATCCCGCACCCGCGACAAGTTCCCCGCCGGGTCATAGTCGTAGGACCGCCAATCGCCGGACTCGTTGGTTTCGATGCTCAAACGCCCCCGACCGTCGTAGGCATAGGTCGTCTCATTGCCCACCGGGTCCTTCAGACTCAGCAGCTTCCCGGCGGCATCGTAACTGTAGTAAAGAGACCCGCCACCCGGCTGCGACACCTGGGTGAGTCGATGGAAATAATCGTACGCGCCAGTTATACGTGTAGGACGTGCTGCACAGCAGCGGGTCCACTTCTTTGATCAGCCGGTTCAGATTGTCGTAGGTGTAGGTGGTGGAAAATGTATCCCCCTGGTGTTTCCTCTGCGTGCGTCGCCCGGCCGCATCATACGTGTATTGCAGCGGCACGCCCTCGTAGTTCGGCTGCCCTTCCGAGGTGAGATTGCCAGCATAGTCGTATCCGTACGTGGAGGACGGACGTCCCAAGGGTCCCGCGCCGTCGGGATCGGGTAGATCCTTGTCGGTCAGCCAGCCCCGGCTGTTATACGTGTAGTCGGTCGCTTGACCCAGCGCGTCGGTCTCTTGCACCAGCAGGTTGACAGCGTTGTAGGTGAACGACGTCTGGGCGCCGCCACGATCCGTCTGGCTGGTCACACTCAGGGCCGTATTCAACGGCGTGCTGTACTACGGATCCGCCACGGCCAACGGCGCGTCGTTGAGCACCACGCGCGGCTCAAGGCTCTGAGTCGGGGGAGTTGAGTTTGTTGGGAGCGGAATGGCGCGTACGTGCCAATGTCGGAAAGGGCGACGCTCGGAAGGGAGGAAGTGCCACTTTCAATCGATCGATCCTCCAATCGATGAATACCGGCGCGGCGAATAGGTCTTCTGGAACCGGAACACCCGACTTGAGCAGTGCGCAGCGGGGACCCGGGTACCCGCTCCACACTGCGTGCCTTGCGTGGCGGCGAATTAGTTGATCGTCGCGCAGTGAACGGTTGTGTCTGGAATCAATACGCCCAGCCGCACGCAGCGGCACCAATCGGAGAAAGTAGCGGAGTAAGCGGACTCTCCGCTTCTGAACAGCCACCCAGCTTGCCGCAAGAAGTGGCGTGGCCCGATCTCTCGCCGCGCCTAGGCCGCCTGTTCCCCTGCCGCGGTCGGCACGGTAAACTCGCGAGCAGGAGTTTATTGGCGGGTGCCGAGTGTGCGTCTTGATTGGCACTTGGACAGGTTCTATTGAGACGGGAGCCTCAGGGTATGAAGGCAGCGTATATCGAGAAGACAGGCCCACCCAATTGCATCCTTTATGGTGAGTTACCGTGCCCGCAGCCCGTCGGCAGCCAGGTTCTGGTGCGTGTCCAAGCGGCCGCGGTGAACCCGATCGACACCTATATCCGCAACGGCGCCGATTATTGGGAACTGCCGAGGCCTTTCATCATCGGTTGCGATCTGGCGGGGGTGGTCGAGGCGCTGGGTCCCGAGGCCAGTCGCTTGCGTGTGGGGGATCGAGTTTGGGGCACCAACCAGGGTCTGGTGGGGCGTCAGGGGACGTTTGCCGAGTATGCGGCGGTGGACGAGTGCTGGCTCTACCCGACACCGGATGGCGTAGACGACCAGTCGGCGGCCGCGGCCGCGTTGGTTGGCATCACGGCGCACTTGGGGTTGTTTCGCGAAGGCCAGTTGCTGAGCCGGGCAAACCGTGTTCGTGCGGGGCGGCACGGGAGGTGTCGGTTCGATGGTGGTGCAGATGGCTCGGGCGGCCGTGCGCGGGTACTGGCCACCGGAGGAAGTGACGAAAAAGTGTCACATTGTTTGGATCTCGGCGCTGAAGTGGCCGTGAATTACAAGAGCCAGGACGTGGCTGCCGCCGTAGCCGACTTTGCTCCCGCCGGCGTGAATCTGTTCTGGGAAACCCTGCGCGAACCGGACTTCGATGAGATCGTGGGTTACCTGGCCGAACGAGGTCGCATCATTGTGATGGCGGGACGCGACGCCCGCCCCAGCTTTCCTGTCGGTCCCTTCTACGTCAAAGGTTGTTCGCTGCACGGATTCGTCATGTTCAAGGCTCCTCCCGATGAACTTCGAACGTGTGCGGAAGACATGAATCGGTGGATGGCCGAAGGCCGACTGAAGGCAAATATCTCCCACGTCTTTCCGCTAAGCGAAGCGTCGGCCGCGCACCAGTTGCAGGAAGAAAACACACTGGCCAAGGCCGGTACCCTGGCAGGCAAGATCGTGGTGGTGCCGTAAGTGAAGGGGAGTTGGGGCGATTTGATGACGCACGGCCGCAGCCAGGGTGCGGCCGTCCCGACTGCCTAATGGTTACTGCCCAAGATCGCCTACATAACGAACGGCCAAACGGATGCCGCACGATACCTTGGCTCATCTTGCCGCGCTCACGCGGCGGCTGCGTGACGTTCTGTTAGCGGAGATGGCCGCCCATCAACGCTCTACTGGGACCGACGCCACATGGCGTGCGCACCAGGAACGATTCAGTCGGCAAACCGGCATCAGCGGCAATCGGCCATTTGCCGACTCGGTGGCGCAAGCGGTCACGTGTGGTTGCTTCGGCCTGCAGAATTCCCGCGCTGAAGGGCTCCCGGCCCAAGCCACGGATTGGCTGATCGATCAGGCCGACCCACTCGTACAGGACATCTTGCGGTTGTGCAGCGCAAGGGCCGATTCACGCCACCACTCGCCCGCCGTGGTCGGTGCCTCAAACGAGATCACTCGGTTTCTCGGCCCCGAACAGGTTGAGGCGATTCGAGGAACACTGCCGGATACAACTCGGACCTTGGACGCCCCGGTCTATTTCTACGAGCCATTTTTGCAGGCGTACGACCGCCAGACGCGGCGGCGGCAAGGTGTATTCTACACGCCTCACGCCCTGGTCTCTTTTGTGGTGCGCAGCGTTGACGATCTGCTCCACGACGAGTTCTCATTGAGCGACGGCATTGCAGACGACGCAACGTGGCACGATCTCCATGCACCGGCTTGTTGCTCGGATGGAAGCGAACCGCCCCGTTCTGGTCCACCGTTTGTGCGGATATTGGATCCGGCCATGGGCACCGGCGCGTTCCTGTTGGAGGTGGTCGCCACGGCCAGGCGGCGTTTTGACCAACGGATGACGCGAGATTCGATCGCTGCGCACATCGCCTCGGAACTCTGGGATCAGTACGTAACGCAGAAACTGCTGCCGCGCGTCTGGGGGCAAGAGCTGATGTTGCCGCCACTGGTTCTTGCTCAAATCGTCATGGCGTCACGACTCGCGGCAACCGGTTTTTTTTTCCGGCGACCGGGCAAGTTGCATCTGTATCTTGCCAACACGATGCGGCAATCACATATTGGCGACGCGTCACAGAGAGGTCATCAAGACGTGTTCACGGTGGTTGTCGGAAATCCGCCGTTTTCGGGAATCTCCGAGAACCGTCACGGCTGGATCCAGGCCTTGCTGCGTGGACGCTCGCCCGATGAAGACCGAACGGTAGCCAACTACTTCCAAGCCGGAGGGGAGCCACTTGGAGAGCGCAAGCACTGGCTGCAAGATGACTACGTCAAATTCATGCGGTTCGCACACTGGCAGATCGAAGCGGCCGGGGCGGGGATCGTGGCGCTGGTTACGAACCATGGCTATTTGGACAATTCGACCTTTCGCGGAATGCGGGAGCAATTGATCAGTACGTTTCCGCGTATCACCGTCGTCGATCTACAGGGGAATAAGCATAACGCCATCAGAGGGCCCACTGGGGAACACGACGAGAGCGTGTTCGAGATTGGGCAGGGAGTTGCCGTCAGCCTACTGCGTCGGCCACTCGATCCGTCCATCACTGCGTTAATTCAACACACCGACCTGCGGGGTCCACGTGCCGGGAAACTCGCCACGCTTCAGCAGCAGACGGCCAGCTCGCTCGACCTCACGAAGCTGCGACCCCAGATGCCTCACTTCTTTCTCGTTCCCAAAAGTGACCAGTACCTGGAAGATTATGAACGAGGACACCGGCTGTGCGACATCATGCCGGTCAGCAGCACAGCGGCCGTGACCGCTCGTGATGGATTCGTAGTCGCTTTCCATGCCGACGAGCTGCGCGACCGCTTGCTCGAGTTTCGTGATCGACAAATCGCGGACGACACGATTCGTGCACGTTACTTCTGTAACACTCGGTCCCACAACTATCCGCCGGGCGACACGCGTGGCTGGAAACTTGCCGAGGCTCGGCGACGTCTCGGCGAGGAACCGAACTGGCAGCGTTACATCCGTTCTTGCCTCTATCGGCCGTTTGACCAACGACAGGTTTTTTGGGCCTCGTGGATGATCGACTGGCCGCGCAGCGGCGTGATGAACCACCTTCTTGATGGCGATAACATGGCGCTCGTCTGCCGTCGCCAATCACCACCCTCGGGCGCCTGCAACTTTTTTTGGGTCACCGATACAATCGCCATGGATGGCTTGATTCGCTCGGATAATCGTGGCAGCGAATCCGTTTTTCCTCTTTACCTTTCAGATGGTCTGCCGCCCGATTCAACCACAGCATACGAGCTCGTGGCGCCGGGAAGACGAACCCGCTCGCCTCGGCGCGCGAACTTTGATGCTGATTTCGTGGCGTATTGCGAAACGCGACTGGAGCTATGCTGGGCGTTGGATTCCGCCGCGTCCGACCTGATCACTTTCACATCAGAGGATTTATTTAACTACGTCTACGCGCTCTTCCACGCCCCCATTTATAGAAGCCGATTCGCCCAATGGTTGAGCGTCGATTTCCCGCGCGTCTTCATTCCGATCCACGGCCAGCTGTTTCGAGCCATGGCCCGACTGGGCGCAATGCTGGTTGACGCGCATCTGCTCCGTCACGCCAGTCCCGGCGCGATCAGGCAGATACCGGATAACGCCGTGAAACTCCCGAAAGGGTTTCCCCAGTACCGTGATGCCGCGGTGTGGCTCGACCGCGCCACGTCGCTCCATCCGGTCGCCAAGGAGGTTTGGGAGTTCCGCGTGGGCACTTATCAGGTCTGTCGAAAATGGCTCAAGGACCGACACGACCGCGAGCTGACACCGGATGATTTACAGCACTACTGCCGGATCCTCGCCTCGGTTGCCGAGACCCTGAGAATCATGGCTCAAATCGACCAGACGATCAATGCTTTCGGCGGCTGGGAAAACGCATTTTGAAGGCGTGCAACCCTCACTGCGTTGCGCCTTCGCTGAGCAGTTCTTTGATCCGCGGCTCGATCTGCTCCCACGGTTCAACTCGTTCGATCGTCTCCGCATTGGCACAAAACTGGTAACGCAACTTCCCGCCGCGATCGTACAGTCTGTAAAAAGGCACTTCGCCACTGAAATCAAAGCGTTCGGCCGATTCCGTTCCCGCGCCCGACTTACTGATCATGTGCGTGCCCGTCGCTTTCACGGACTTGAGGAAATCGAGTGCATCCTCGCGCGCCGTCGCATCGTCGATGCTGAGCGATACAAGGGCCAGGCCCTGATCGCCATATTTCTGGCCGTACGAGACGATCTTGGGGAAGTTCTTCTTGCACGGAAGGCACCAGGTCGCCCAAAAGTCAACCAGGACGACTTGACCCCGCTGCGCGTCAAGGACCTGACGATACACCTCTTCATCAGCCTCGCGTAACGCGATTGCGGAACCCGGCGCATCGACCGACGGCCTGGGCCTGGCCGCATCCGACCGCGGTGCGACACGCCCACCCGTCGCCTCCTTGGCGGCCGAAGTCTCCGCTCTACTGCCAGGATTTGAGGAAGGCGAGCACCCGGCCATTGTCGCAAGCACACACCAAGCCGAGAGCAAGAAACGATGAGAACAGTACGACGAAATGCTCATGGTATTCATTCAAACAGCGAAACCAGGTGTGAGTCAGCAGGCAACCATCATGATGACGACATCAACCATAGGCGGACGGCCGACAATCGAACCGTCTGATGCCGCCCCATTTCAATTCCTACATCTTGACCAGCATAGAAAGCAACAGGCCCAGATAACGAATCTGGACCTGTTGGAGTTTTCACCTAAGAGTCGTCAAGCTCAGCGCTTGATGCCACAGCCAACGGCTTTGGTTTTCCGCGTTTTCGGCTCTTCGCCCTTTAACAATGCGTCGACCGCGTCGCCGACGTAAGTTTCTTTGACGCTGTCCGGATTCATATTGTCATCGAAAGCGCCAATGTAAGCCACCACGCCATCCGCGTCGGCAATAAATAGGTGCGGTGTGACGCGGGCACCGAAATCGGCTGCCGACTGTCCACTGCTGTCATACGCGTACGGGAAATTGAAGTTCTTCTCCTCCGCGCGCCGCTTCATGTCCTCGAGGGTTTCGCCCTTGTTCACGTTTATGGCGACGAATTTGACACCCTTCTCGGCGTACTTCTTGTTGAACTCGACAAACCGATCCTCATAGGCCTTTGCAATCGGGCAGTTGTTGCAGGTGAAACAAACCACAACCGCCTTGGCTCCCTTGGTGTCGCCCAACGTGATCATCTTGCCATCAATCGATTCAGCCTTGAAGTTGGGAGCCTTGTCACCAACATCCAACGTCTTCGATTCTTCTGCTGCCATCACCGCAGATGACGCGCTCCAAACCAGAATCAACCCCACCACCACACACAACTTCAACCTACCCATTTTCACGACTCCTTGAATTGGGAATTAATCTTACAGCGAGCCACGTACCCGCACCGCCGCATTGAACCTTAGCAAACCCCTGATGTTTCGAAACGACAATAAAAACAGAGCGTGATCACTTTCCGGGTGTCCCGCAGCGCACTTTGCGGCAGGGTAGCTCATAACACTACAGCCACGATTGGGGGGCGACGCATGCCTAACGCGGCGCGGTCATAGACCGAAACAACGCTTCAATCACCGGCGTGTCTTATTCGCTCCCGCTCCGAGGCGATTCGGTCGCCCACCCCAGTGGCCTCTTTCCGCTCGGCAACGCCGCGACCCCAGACGCTGCCTGCATGCCTTGCATCTCTATAGACGTGACGACACGATCCGCCAACTGTGCGGAGTTGGCAACGGGCGGAATTAGCAGACTATCTCCAGGAAAACTAACCCGGATTATTCACGCAGGGTGGGTCGAGCTAGTCGCTTTTCGAGCCGTGCGCACAATAGGGCGCCCGGGTTTTTCGAGTATCTCGTTGGACAGCGCCACTTTCACTTTTTAGATCATCTTAAGGGCTTATCAGCAGTGGCTTTATCGCCACCGGGTTGGTCCCGGTGGTAGAGCGTTTGACAACTATCGTCGATCTTGGCCACTCATGAGTTCCCTTCCTTTCGGCCGCCAGAGTAGTCACCAAACGTAGAACCACCGGGACGAGCCCGGTGGCGAGGGACTGTTACAGAGACACGCGTTTACGCACATCCATCGCTGCAAAATGGCGCTGTACAACCAGACAGCGTCGTCGTCCCTGCGAACTGCCAGACGCTAGCAGCCAGACAGCCTCCGAAGCACAGGGCTAGTACCAATACCGTTCAACGAAGTGCTGCCAAATAGGTTTGCGATACGAGTTGTCGAGCCAGCATGGTCGTGCCGTCGCCATTTCTGGTGTGCCGTCGGATGCTATTATGGCTTAGCATCGATCAATAAATAACTGACGTATTCTTGGTCCCCTCACCCTGCCCTCTCCCCAGTGGGGCGAGGGGGTAGTGGACAGTTATTTCTCGAACGATGCTTAGTTCAACCGTATTGGGGCTAACACTGCGAGCCGCGTCAGTCGAGAAGCGGGGGGGCCTGGAGAGTGCTCTGTCCGCCACCGATTTAGTCCTCCAAGATGGAACGGGAAAAGATCTGCCGCGCCGCTTTGGATCCACCCTGACAATTACCACCAGCACACTTCCCTTTCACCTCACGCGGCCGTCAACTTTGAAGCATCCACCCAAAACTCCAGAACCACGCAATTACCCTACTGGGCGCCCTCTGAAGATCTGAGTAAACTCGCCGGTCTTGTCAATCAGCGACCTCCGTTCAGCTCAGCGACCTCCGCCCCACACACGACGTTTCATCGGCACAGTCCGAGCCCGACAAGGCGGCTGGTCTAGCGAGGGATTCCCGTGCCGCGACGAGATCGAGATACGTTTGTAGTTGTGCGTCAGCGCCGGCCGGCGCCGAGGCTGCGAAAACGTTAACGTGCTCGCGAAGTCACGGCCGTTTGCATTCGGCATCTCAAGCTGGAGCAACTCGAGCCGCGCATTGTCTTATCTTTTAATCCCACTGGCTTGGAACAAGAGATGTTTCAGTTCGTCAATCGCTTTCGTACCGACCCGCAGGGGGAGTTCGCGCGATTGATCAGTCGCGTGAACCCCATCGCCTCACCCGAACCCTACATCATGGAGGAACTGCAGTACTGGGGTGTGAACGGAAACGTCTTGGCACAGCAGTGGACGAGCCTGAGTCCGGTCCCGCCGCTCGCCTGGAGTGAAGCCCTTTATCGCGCTGCCGAGAGCCACAACCAGGCCATGATCCAGCACGACGATCAACAACATCGATTTCCGGGAGCGCCCGATCCCGGCCAACGGATGCGCAATGCCGGCTATGATTGGTCACGGTGGGGGGAGAACATTTACGCCTACCCACGCTCCAATCTCGAGGCCCACGGTGGCTTTTTGATCGAGTGGGGTCCCGGACCCTACGGCATGCGTGATCCCCCCGATCACCGCCTGCGCTTAATGGACCCCTCACTGCAACACATGGGCGTGGCCATCACGAACGTGGGCGTCAATCCGGCGACGCGAGTTGGGCCGCTGGTGGTCACGCAGGATCTGGCCAAGCCGCGTGTGGCCCAAGATCCCTATGTGGTGGGCGCCGTGTTCCATCAGGTGAACGGATCCCCGTGGTACCAGGACGGCAGCGGCTTGGGCCACGTCAGCGTTGTGTTTGAGGGTTCGGGTGGAACGTTTGAAGCAACCTCTATGTCAGCTGGAGGATATCAGGTTCAGCTGCCGCCAGGGACGTATCGGGGCGTCGCGTCGGGTGGCGGTCTGACGGGTCTGTTGGTCAGCCGCGAGTTCGTCATCGGCACCGAGAATGTTGCCATCGACTTCAAATTCCCGGCCGATCAGGCGACACTGCCCGTGGCCCATGACGACATTGTCGCGACGCATCTTGGCACCGGCACGGTCCTGGATGTTACCGCCAACGACGCTGCAACATCGGCCACGATCGATGCCGGCAGCCTGTCCATCCTCGTGGGACCCGAATACGGCAGCCTGTCGATCGCAGCCGATGGCAGCGGCATGATTTCGTATTTACCACACAGTGGATTCCAAGGCATCGACGATCTGATCTACCGAGTGATGGACAGTAACGGGCTGTGGTCGAATCGCGCCCGGGCCCGCATCATCGTGCTTGATTTCCTTGATCACCCGTGGCACAACCCCTGGCATCCGTCGGACACCAATGTTGACGACGTTGTCTCGGCGGTGGACGCGTTACTGATTGTGAATGAACTGAACGCTGGAGGAGTGCGCGGGCTGAGCGTCCCGCCAGAAGGCGACATGCTTCCGCCGCCATTGCTGGATGTTTCGCGAGACAATCTGCTGTCACCACGCGATGCCCTGCTGGTCATCAACCAAATCAGTGAAAGTGGCATCGACGAAGGAGAGGGGGAGCGGCATGGAAATGGCAACCAAGAGTACGTCACTGCGGCTGATGAATTGCGTTGGGAACTTCGAGCACCTGTCGCTTTGGCGTGGCAGATATACCTGAACGACAACCTTGGCACGAGTTCCTCACCGTCAAACGCCTCGCCTGCAAGTGTCGGCGAAGGACCGGCAGGGGGCCACAAGTCCAAGGTTCTTGATGCGAAATCGACTTACACTCGTCAGGTTTTCTTGACGGCGGCGGATCCTGCCGCATGGTCGGGGCATAGCGACGAACAAGAATCTTGGCGAGGCAGTCGGCTGCTGCCAGCCGTCGGCCCCACCAGCGTCCACAACGCGGACGCGTCCCGCACCTCCATGCTCAGCGCTCAATCAACCGTCGAGTCAGGCCGATTGGGGCCACGGCTGAGATGGCCCGCGCTTCGACCGAACGAACGTGATGACCTGTTCGCCGACTGGCCGTCGCCGCTGGACAATGAGTGGCTCTGAAGATTCGTCGCTCAGATCGGCGCGCGAGAGCATTCTCGGATCAACCAAACCGCAACCAGTTCCGCAGACCTAGCCGCACGAGCATCCAGAGGGCGGATATCGATTCGCGCGCGTTGATTTTCGATGTGCCGCGAGTCCGATTCGCGAATACGATCGGAATCTCTTCAAACCGCGCCGAAGCCTGCTTGAATCGCCACAGCAACTCTTCAAACAACGAGTAGCCCTGAGAACGGAACGATTCGAGATCAACGCGGTCCAGTACAGCAACGCGTGTGCAACGGAAAGCCCCGCTACAATCGCGCACGGGCAGTCCGAGCATCAACCGAGCAAATCCGTTTACAGCGCGGCTCATCCAGCGACGATAAAGAGGCCAGCCGGAAGTTCCCCCACCAGGGACATAACGGGATCCTATCACGATGTCGAGCGGGGGTCCTTGCACGCTGCGCATCTTGCTCAACATCCTGGGAATGTACTTCGGATCGTGGCTGCCGTCCGCGTCGAGCGCCACGACGTACGTGTACGCGTTTTCCACCGCGTACCGCAACCCGGCCACGGTAGCACTTCCGAGACCCATCTTCCGCGGGCGATGCAAACAGCGGATGCGATGATCACCTTGAGCCCGCTCAGCGGCCCAGCGGCCCGTTCCGTCCGGCGAATTGTCGTCCACAATCAACAGGTCCGCTTCAGGTAACACACCCTGCACTGCTCCTACCAGGTCAGGCAGGTTTTCCATTTCATTAAAGGTGGCAATCGTCACCAGGATTCTCTCGCAATCAGTCATACAACGGGAACCATAAGGAGGTGGACCATCTGTTTGGGTCAATGCTCTGGTTGTGCTGGTTAGAGCGCCGGGCGTTGATGAATTCATGTTGGCCATGGAGGAAGGAAAAGCAAAGGGGTGCTGGCTGGGATCTTAAGCGTGTTTCGTGACGCCCGTGCGCCGCTTTCACCGAGATGGTTTGGCTGGGCGGGTCGTTGCCCGCCTAAGTGTCCGATGAAGCTCGTCAGGTTCGCCCGGCTTGACCCGCAGAGCTTAGCCGAAACCGGGTTCACCGAACAGGTTTCCACGAACAGGGCGACACAGGCCGCCCAGCGCTCCGGCTCGATCGTATTCGCCAAGCTACCAGTTATCGGGCTCGTCGCGTAGTCTAGATCAACATCTTGCTTGCCGCCACGATGGCCATCAAGCGGTCGTGGCCTGGCCGATGAGCCTTGGAGCGCGTTTCCGCGTGTTTTTCGCTGCTTCCGGGGCAGAGATTTTCCGGTCTCGGCCTCGCCTGCGAGCGGGCTATGGGGCTGCCGGCAGAAAGCCTTGCCTCGGTGGCTGTGGCTTCCAGCCACCGTTCTGCGGCAGGATGCCGCAGCCACTTGGGGAAATTGTCTTCTGCCGGATGCCCGCTCGACGAGCAGCCGATGCCGACCTCCAGTTGCGGCATGGCACGTTGCACCGCACTTGCTGCCGCGGCGCCCCGAGGGTGCCTGATTCGATTTTCCAGCACCGCGACTTTCGTGACGTCAGACGACGCTGGTCGCAACGCAGCCGAGCAAACGAGCACCGGCAGCGGTCAGGTGGCTGGCCAGGTCGGCCGTTTCCTGGCGATCGGCAGTTCCCAATTGCACTACGAGATACGTACCATCACAGTGGCGGCTCACGAGCGAGTGCAACAAGCTGCCCCCCGTGCCGGCCGCCACCACGACGTAACGATAGGTGTGCCTCAGTTCCGTGAGCAACAACTTGACCTGTGCCGAGGCGGTGGGGATGCGCTCATTGAGCCGCTGCCCGAACGGTAGAAAC
Source organism: uncultured Planctomycetota bacterium (assembly GCA_963700575.1). Classification (GTDB taxonomy): domain Bacteria; phylum Planctomycetota; class Planctomycetia; order Pirellulales; family Pirellulaceae; genus JAJRVM01. The sequence goes on from CAVOYC010000033.1 coordinate 517,673, forward strand.
CACAAGTTGGTGACAGCCGTTGGGAGGACTAACGTCGTCGCTGATCGCTTCTGCTGCAAGACCTCGGCCAACCCGCTATTGCTGGTGGCCGCGAAGCGCTGACTCAGCACCCGCAACGTCGAATCAGCGTCAACCAGCAGAATATCTCCGTCGCCTGGCAGCGACAGCTGGCGGGCCACCTGACCGGCCACGTCGGCAATATGGCTGCTCGAGCCGACACCGGCATACAGAAGTGTTCCTCCCGTCGCCGACGGAAAGTCCTTCCATACGTTCTCGGCCAGGCGACGAAACTGGCGTTTTAGACGCACATCGTGCAGACCTTCGGCCAAAGACCGTTCGTAGCTCGTGGGAGCGTTGCTGGCCAAGAATGTGGACGTTGCCGTGAGCGGTTCTGGGAAAATCATGTTCGATCTCTTTCGAGGCGTCCAGTGGCATACCAGATGACGAGTCGTCGCCGCCCTCCGATGGTTCGCCGAGTCTCAGGTGCCGCCGAATCGACGCCGCTGTGCTGCTGTCGCACCCCTGCCAACGGTTCATCTGCGACGAAGTGTCGCGAACAGCTGACGATACTCTCGGCGGCGAGGCTGTTGAGCGGCCATGGCCCGCGCATAGGCCTGATCGACGTTGTCGATATCGTCTTGGATATCGAGCAGATCGCGATCGTCACCCGGTAAGGGCTCCATGGAATCCGCCGCCTCGTACATCGATGCCACCAACGATTCCTTTATCTCCTCGGCCACGGTTTGCGCCGGATCGGGCCGGCCCGCGAACCTCGGTTCCGTCAAGCCAGATTTCCCTTCTTGGGAAACGTCGGCCGAGCAAAACGGAATCGTAGGTCTGCTCCGTTCTTCCGCCGGAACAATTTCGGGCGATCCGGCGAGTGTCTCGAGCGAAGCGAAAGGGTCGACAATCACTTCCTCTTCGTCGAATCGCTCGCCAAACGGATCGTGCGCGTGGTGGAAGACGATTTCGATTTCCGGCGAGCGTTCGCTGGGCGGACGGAACTGCTGCCCCTCGTCTTCCAACGTGGCGGCAATTTCGGCAGTCGCCTCGTCGTCGGACACCGCCGCAATCCCCGACTCGATCTCCTCCAGCCGGGCAGCTATTTGAGTCGCCACCGGGGTGCGTGTGGAGCCAGTGTCCGTCACGACTTCCTTGTCATCACCAAGCTCGCCAGACGTGGTTTCGTCCAACTCGCCGAATTCGAGAATACTGTCCCCTTCCCCAGAATCGCTCGGCACGTCACTAGGAGCCCAAGGCGAAGGGAGTTGCTGCAGATCGGCCCAAGCCTCCTCAACACCCATCGCGTCGATGGGACTCTTGCGCCCAATCGCCGCCATGATCAGCACGTGGTCGCACACCTGGTTGACCAGGCGTGGGATCCCGTCCGTGGCGTTGTAGATCGCATGCAGGCCTTCGTCGGTAAACACTTTCCCGGGCGTCCCCCCCACGGCACTAATCTGGGCGCAAACGTATCCCAGTGTCTCGTCTCGATTCATCGACTGCAGATAGCAGCGGGCCGCAATCCGCTGGTTGAACGACTCCAGACGTGGACTCGCCAGTCGCTCGTCCAAAATCAGGCTCGCAGCCAATACCAGACGGACCCGTGGCTGACCGTCACGAACGAGATTCGTCAGCATGCGAATCTCCTCCAGCAGACGCAAGGGCAACATGTGCGCTTCATCGACCAATAGCAGCATGCCGTTGGGACAGTCTTCACTCGGCTCCAAATGGTCGATTAACGACAGTCGCAACTCCCCCTCTTCGCGATCGCGATAGGGCCGCTTCAGTTCAAAAAGGATGTTCTGCAGCAGCGCGCGGCGCGTGCACAAACGGGCACTGGCCAACGTGGCAACGTGAAACTGGCTCCGTAGCTGCTCGGCCAACACTTGACAAAGCGTCGATTTGCCGGTTCCAGCAGGACCGAGTATCACGGCCGGACCTTGGGCACGCTCCACACAACGCACAACTGTCTCGCGTGCGTGCTCAGCCGAAGACGCTGGATAATATCGGTCGGCGACCGGAGTTGCGATAAATGGTCGGGCTTCCAACTGGAAAAACGACTCGTACATTACCCAAGGCCCCCAAAAAGGTTCATCCGCTAGATTCGTCGTAATCGCTACGCACTCCGTTTACATCGGCATTTCCGCTTCGCAGCCTTCAATCCCGCTGGCACGAAAGCCAACGTCACGCAAACCGACTCCGCAGTGAGCCTGTCGCGAGGGTTCTTCACACTCGCCGTTGGACCCCCGTGGCCGCGAGTTCCACCCGCCGTGCCGCCACTCCCTGCACACCTGCTCCATGCAAACTTTCAGAGCAACCAATTCAAGGAGTCGGCCACTCGGTTGACCAATGTTCCCAAGGGATTCCGGGCCAGTTCTCCTACCGCCGGACTGCCACTGATCAACGACACGAGAAACAGGATGACCATCACGCCCAAAACCAATTCACAAATGTGCGTGCACCAGCGGACCACCTGACCCCACTGAACAAGCCGTTTCACACTGGGCGATACGGGGTCGATCGACACTTGCCCCACGATGGGCACCGCCAGCGTTCGCTTGAGGTCTTCCAGCGTAATGATGCGTCGTAGCCCACCCAACGTCGTCATTCGCCACGCCATGCCAACGCCAGAGATGAGGGAGACGAGACCTATCCATGCGACCGAACTCGTCGAAGGTTGACCGCCTATTTGACGGACCAAGGCTGCCGGCGAGATAACTCTTCGATCGGCTGCAAACGGCCGTCTCACGTCCCCTCGCTGGCGCAACATCAGCGCCAAGAGCTCACGCTCAGCAGCCTCGCGCTGGGCGATCGCCCGATCGTGTTGCTCGGTCAGCGCCCGAAATCGCTCCAAATCAACTGCAGGAACAGCACCGTCGTCTCCCCTAAAGGGAGTCTCTCGTGCGGTGTATGCGGCGCTCGCGGAATTCGACACGGCGCCGTCGATTTCGACTTCGTTGGGAAAGCGTTCGGTGGCAGACGCTCGAGTGTTGTGCGTTGGATCTGCAACGAATTTTGGCGTAGTATCGGACTGCCGCTGGAGTTGTTTCAACTGCAGAGTCACATCCCGCACACGAGGATGATTGGGCGTTACCGTTTTGAGCAGACCGTTCAGCTCCTCGGCCAAATGCAGCATCTCATCCTGCAAAATCTCCCATTGCGGATTTATTCCGCGCTCATTCGGGATCGCGGCGGAGACCATCTGTGTGCCGACCGAATTTCGCGTCTCGACGCTCTGGACCGGATCGGACTGCGAGCTCTGGGACAACTGCTCGAAGTGCGTGTGCAATGCTCCCTCGAGGTCGAACCGAGCCTTCCGCTCGTAATGCCGAAGCCGCTCAACTCGCCATTGGCTGTCGCGAATCTCACGCGCGGCCGTGGCGCACGACGCCAAAGCAGGTGTCTGTTCTGATAGGATTTCGCGCCAGGTGGTCCACAAAAGCAATCGCCCATCGCGGCTCGGTACCTCGGAAGAAGATCTGGATCCTCGTCTCTCGACCCGGCTTGGCTACTGCCTTCAGCTCGAGTCGCTGACGCACTTCAAGAATTCGATCAGGAGTGACCTGCTTGATAAGATCAGCATCGCTGTCGCCAAGGACTTGTTTATCCGCCGCGCGAATGGCATCCGCCACCTGCTGCTGACTGATCGCGTTAAATCCTCCTCGCTCACGCCATCCGCCCTCGGCCAACTGCTGCCAGGGCGGATCATGGGCATCGGCCACACCTACTTCCGAAGTCACGACATAGCCTTCGACGGGGACTCGCCAGATCGTCAGTCCGACAAAGAACACCGTCAGCGCAAACACGGAAGACGCGTAAAACCTTGCAGGCAAAGGACTTAACAGCCCACTCGAAGTGGGACTAGCGACTGACCGGGAAAGAAATGCTCTCAGCATGACGGCGCCAGGTTCTCAATGAGTCGATTTGGCGGATTCCGAGCGAAGTGAGCGCAAAGTTGTACGGATCGGTAATCCTGATGAGCTTGGGCACTCGACCACGACAGGCAGCCGCGCATCCCGACGACTATCATCATCGTCTTCGACGAGTCGTCAGCGTGAAGTAAAATCTGACGGTTGTAGCGGTTGTACCACACACTGTATCTGCCGCCGGAACGTCGTTCTTAACGGCGTGCGCCGCCACCAATTTGCTCGCAGCTCACCGAGTACCCGCCGTGTCGCTGCCGGGTGCTAACCGGTACTATTCGCATGGGGTGGAATAGAACCGCACCATGCGACAACACGTCATTCACCAGCCAGTCAGTTCCGTCAAAACGGCTCATGTCTGCGTGAGAGGCAAATGAGCGAGTGAAGTCCCACCTGGGGCAGGGTACCCCGATACGCCCTGCAGAGTTTGGTGAATCATCCCGGCCAATCGCGTCATCGGAGAAACGAGTAGTGTTTCGGGTCAAGATTTGTGGCATCACATCGGTTGACGACGCGCGTCGTGCCGCCGATGCCGGCGCCGATGCAATTGGACTGAATTTTTTCGCCCAGAGCCCGCGGTACGTCGACCGCGACACCGCCCGCCAGATTGCTGATGCCGTCGCAGGTCACACACAAGTGGTCGGCGTTTTCGTCAACTCGTCGCTCGACCAGATGGTTGACCTGGCCGACCGTCTCCCACTTGACATCATTCAGCTGCATGGTGATGAGCCGACCGACCGCGTGCTGGCTCTGTCGCCGCGGAGGGTAATGCGAGCCTTTCGGCTTCGCGAGGGGGGTGAGCAACAATTGGCCGAATATGTCACGCATTGTGAACAACTGGGCGTACCGCTATCAGCGATCCTGGTCGATGCTTACCAATCTGGAAAATACGGCGGAACAGGAAATCTGGTAGATTTGAGTCAAATGCCTAAAATATGCAATATAGCAGGCGAGGTGAAGGTCATTTTGGCAGGTGGGCTGGACCCGAAAAACGTGCGGCGGGCGATCCTCACAGCCCATTGCGACGGTGTGGATGTCGCTAGTGGAGTAGAGATCAGTCCGGGGAAAAAGGACTACCAGAAGATGAGGATTTTTGTACGAGCGGCTCGTGAGGCGTTTGAGCAGATCGAGTTGAACATAAGCAATCTTCAGCGGCAGCATTGGACTGGATGGAGTCTGCGACGTCTTGGCGCGCCGGATTGGGTGGCGTCGGGGCGGTGGCTGCCGGTTGCCTCGAGTTGGCCTCGCGCCATATGATACGACCTTCGGCAGGAGGACGGGATCTCAGACCATACAGGGTCTGGCACACTGTCATACTGGGTCGATGGGATGGGGTGCGAACCTGAGCAGGACAGATACCTGTGGGCTCTCGGCCGCAAGAACATCAGTCATCAGCTAAGCGAAGTGTTATTGGGAGGGGAGAGTACTGTGGCTCACGCAGACACGAAGAAGTTGCCTTACAAGGTAAAGGACCTTTCGTTGGCGGATTGGGGTCGCCGCGAAATCAAGTTGGCCGAGAACGAAATGCCCGGCCTGATGGCGCTCGCGGAAAAAGTACGGTGCCAGCAAGCCGCTCCAGGGAGCTCACGTGGCAGGTTGTCTGCACATGACGATCCAGACAGCGGTACTGATCGAGACGCTGATCGAACTTGGGGCGCTGGTGCAGTGGAGCAGCTGCAATATTTTCTCTACCCAAGACCATGCGGCGGCGGCGATCGCGGCGACGGGCGTGCCTGTTTACGCCTGGAAAGGCATGAACAATCAGGATTTCGATTGGTGCATTGAGCAGACGCTCATCTTTCCGGATGGCAAGCCGCTGGATCTGATCCTGGACGACGGCGGAGACCTCACGGCGATGGTACACGATCGCTTTCCTGAATTGCTCACGGGCATCCGCGGGCTGTCGGAGGAGACGACGACTGGTGTGCACCGTTTGTACCAGATGCACGAGCGCGGCGACCTGAAGGTCCCGGCCATCAACGTCAACGATTCGGTGACCAAGAGCAAGTTTGACAATCTTTACGGTTGTCGTGAGTCGCTGGCCGACGGCATCAAGCGTGCGACCGACGTGATGATTGCGGGCAAGGTCGCAGTCGTCTGCGGTTACGGGGACGTCGGAAAGGGGTGTGCCCATTCGTTGCAACGATACGGAGCGCGAGTGATCGTCACGGAAATTGATCCCATTAATGCCTTGCAGGCGGCAATGGAGGGTTTCCAGGTGATGACGCATGGACGACGCGGCACCGCTAGGCAACATCTTCGTCACGGCGACGGGGAATCGCGATGTGATTTTGGGACGGCACATGGAGCAGATGCCCAACGATGCGATCGTCTGCAATATCGGTCACTTCGACCTGGAGATTGATGTCGCCTGGCTTGTTGATCGCCAGGACATCGAGCGTGAAGAGATCAAGCCGCAGGTAGATCGATTCACTTTCCCGGACGGCCATTCGATCATCTTGTTGGCCGAAGGACGGCTCGTCAATCTGGGATGCGCCACGGGCCATCCATCTTTTGTCATGTCCAATTCTTTCACCAATCAGGTGTTGGCCCAGATGGCGCTCTGGAACGAGCAAGAAAAATTCGCGCTTGGCGTTCACGTGCTGCCCAAGAAGCTGGATGAGGAAGTCGCGCGACTGCACCTGGAGCAGATCGGCGTGAAGCTCACCAGGTTGACGCCGCAGCAGGCTGAGTATATTGGAGTGCCGGTCGAAGGTCCTTACAAGCCGGACTACTACCGTTACTGAGCGGTAGCAAGGATTGCCCGGCCCGAAGCCTCGGCCCGCCGGGGCTCGGACTGCGGTTGAAGTATCGGTCAATCCACATTCGAGGGAAACCTTCGCGGCCTCCAGACAACACCCATTGTCACCACTTTTTCAACTCGCGCGATTCTTCACTATCATGCCCGAACTGCACGCCTTCCGCGGCTTGAGATATGATCTGGGACACGTTGGGGCGCTCAGTGACGTGGTGGCTCCGCCTTACGACGTGATCGATCCGGACCTGCAGCGGGCGTTGTATGAAAGGCATCCGGCGAATGTCGTTCGCTTGATTCTGAATCGCGATGAACCAGGAGATGTGGACCCTGACGCCCGCTATGCGCGAGCTGCTCGGTTTCTAAAGAACTGGCTGCGTGAAGGTCTCTTGCGTGTGGAGCCTGATCCGGCTCTCTACGTGTATCACCAGTCATTCGAATTTGGCGGCACCCCATTCACCCGCCGCGGATTCATGGGACGCGTGCGATTGGAGCGATTCGGTGAAGGGAAGATCTATCCCCACGAAGAGACACACGCCGCCGCCAAGGCGGACCGCCTGAAACTGACCCGAGCCTGCCGCGCCAACCTGAGTCAGATCTTTGGCATATTTCCCGACACCACGAATCAGGCCCAAGCCATTCTGGACGCGGCCATTCAAGGCGCAACACCCCTGCAGGCGACCGATCATCTGGGCGTCGTTCACCGCCTTTGGCCGGTCAGCGATGTGAAAGTGATCGCTGAGGTGGCTGCCGTCATGGGACCGAAACCGATCTTCGTGGCCGACGGCCACCACCGCTACGAAACGGCATGTAACTACCGCGAGGAACAGGCCCTCGTCAGGACGTTGGATTCGCGCTGACCCGGTGAACTTCGTGCTGATGATGTTCGTCAGTATGAGCGATGCGGGGATGATTGTACTTCCCACGCACCGGCTGTTTCGCGGGCTGCCAACCATGACCGCCGCGCAGTTGGTGGAACGACTCGGTGACTGCTTTACTACGCAGCTATTGTCCGCGGGATCCGAGATGACCCGTTTGGCCTGGGACACCATCGAGCTGGAGGCAAGTCAAGGCACGATCGGACTGTTCGCGACTGCCGACCGCCGGTGGCTGATCGCTCGCATCACGCAGCAAGGACGACAACGGATGGCAGAACTGGCGGCCGAACATAGTGAGGACTGGCAGGGGCTGGGAGTAGCCATCCTGCACCGACTGGTGATCGACACCTTGCTGGGAGCAGCAGACTTGCCGAAGCCGCAATACGTGCACCTGGTGGATGAGGTGATCACCGGCTTGGAGAAAGGCGACGAGGGGGGTGAACCGTATCCTTTGGCGGCCCTGGTGATGCCTGCCACGCTGGAGCACATTCAGACGATCAGCGAGCACGCGGAGCGAATGCCGGCCAAGAGCACGTATTTTTATCCCAAACTCCTCAGCGGCCTGGTGATCAATCCTTTGGAATAATCGCCAGTGTTTCACGTGAAACAATCAGCTCGCCCGACCGGCACTGTTTCACGTGAAACAATTTGTTCGGCATGTCCCACAACGGCACCGAAAAAGCGTGACCCAAGCCGTGGGACTGCCGGACGTGGGACCGGGGCCGGCATTCATGCTGTTAGCGGCGGCACTCGAATGTTTCACGTGAAACACTCCATTCTGTCTGACCCTCAATGTTTCACGTGAAACAATTTGTTCGGCATGCCCCAAAACAGTACCGAAAAAGCGTAACCCAAGCCGTGGAACTGCCGGACGCCGGACCTACAGCCAGCATTCATGGTGCTGAGCGGCAGCACCCGAGTGTTTCACGTGAAACACCCCATTCTGTCCGATCCGCAATGTTTCACGTGAAACAACTCGTTCGGCATGTCCCACAGCAGCACCGAAAAAGCGTGACCCAAGCCGTGGAACTGCCGGACGTGGGACCGAGGGCCGGCACTCATGCCGCTGAGCGGCGGCACCCGCATGTTTCACGTGAAACACTCCATTCTGTCCGATCCGCAATGTTTCACGTGAAACAATTTGCGGATTGGCTCGGAATCGGAGCCGTCCGAGGCATCGCCAATGTCCTGCTACCCGGTTCAGTCCTCACCCGCGCGGTGACGATCAACCATGTTGCGTTGAGGCACGCCAACTCGCCCTCATCGGTCCACTGGTCGGAACGATAAACTGCCGTTTCCTGAGTGGGCTACGTGAGGTTAGACTATCGATCGGCAAAAATGTGACTACCTTGAGTCAGCTTTGAGCGACGAACGATCGGCGGGTCGTGCGAGCCAGCGCTGGCGTGCCGCTGCCGTCGTATGTTCGTGGCTGTGGTCACCGACCATGTTGGGATTTATCGTCCGCTGGTACCGGCGGAAGCTCGAATGAGTTCGTTATGGGAGGCCATCGGATGGCCCGGGTTCTGTGCGTCGCCAATCAGAAGGGAGGCGTGGGCAAAACGACCACTGCGCTGAATTTGGCATCCGCCCTGGCCAAAGCCGATTGCCGCACGTTGTTGGTGGATCTGGACCCACAGTGCAACGCTACTTCGGGACTGGGGCGGCAGCCGACCGAGCGTCACAGTCTGGTGCAACGGCGTCCGCTGCGCGAGTCGTTGAGCGAAACGGACACGCCAAATCTACAACTTCTGCCCGGATGTCGCAGCTTTCAGGATGTATCGCAATTGGCAGGCAACGAAGAAGAGGCATCCATGCTGGAACAGCACCTGGCCAACGGCATGTCCGCATTCGATTTCGTGCTGATCGATTGCCCGCCGTCATTGGGACATCTCACCCGCGCCGCACTTTCCTCCTCGACCGAAGTCCTGATGCCTATCCAATGCGAGTACTTCGCGATGGAAGGGCTGACACAGATGATACACGTCATTCGTGAGGTCATGCAGACTCGACCTGGCCGCCTCGAGTTTGGCGGGATTCTGCTGACCATGTACGACGATACTTTGGAACTGACCCATGAGGTCGATTCAGAAGTGCGTGACTTTTTTGGTGACATCGTGTTCGACACGGTCATCCCCCGCGACACGGCCGTTTCCGAGGCGCCGAGTCATGGAAAATCTGTGATCGATTACGCGCCGCGAGCTCGGGGAGCTCGCGCGTACATTGAACTCTGCATGGAGGTCCTGGAACGTGAGTAAAGATCGTCGCTTGGGACGCGGCTTGGCTGCCTTGCTGGGCACCGCGGAAGAAGGTAATGCGGACTTGGATGCCGCAGAGAGACATCCCGTAGATCAAGTGTTTGAGTCAGCCGACCCCCCCTCCGCCGGGGTGTCGCTGCAAGCAGATCCAACACCATCTGCCGAAGACGGTCTGCTCAAGCTCAACGTGTACGAGATCGACGACAATCCCTTTCAGCCCCGGCGCGATTTTGGCGACGCGGAGATCGCGTCGCTCTCGGAGAGTCTGAAAGAACACGATATGCTCCAGCCGGTCCTCGTGCGGCGGGTGGGTGATCGGTTTCAGCTCATCTCTGGCGAGCGGCGTCTACGGGCGGCCATCCAGGCCGGCTGGTCGACGATCCCGGCGCGGGTCCGCGAGGCGGACGATCGATTGGTGGCCGAGTTGGCGATCGTGGAGAACCTGCAACGGAAGGATCTCAATCCGATCGAAAAAGCACTCTCCTTCAAACGGTATCTCGAACAACACGAATGTGCCCAGGAGGAGTTGGCGAATCGCCTGAAGATTGACCGCTCGACCATCGCGAATCTATTGCGTCTGCTGGAGCTTCCCAGTGCGATCACCGAGTCCGTTCGCCGTGGGCAGTTGACTGCGGGACATGCGCGAGCCCTGTTGCCGCTGGGCGACGATCGGCTCCAGATCGTCTTTTCGGAGCAGATACTCGAGCAGGGCTGGAGTGTCCGCGAAACCGAAAGACAGGTTTCGGATCGCATTGCCCAAGAGGATGACGAGCCCCTGAAGGTGGTCAGTGGCACGGAATCGACCACCCGCGCGCGAACCCGCAACGACCAGGTCGCGTCTTTGGAACAGGCGTTCCGCAGTGCCCTGGGCACCAAGGTGGAGATTCGCCAGAACGCCAAGGGACGCGGCAGAATCGTGATCCAGTTCACCAGTCACGAGGAGTTCGAACGATTACGGGTCTTGCTGACTGACGCGCCGGCAGCGCCGCAAAGGCAGATCGGCTGAGCTGGCAGGGCGGGTGAACACGCGCACACCAGGCGAGGCATTGTCAATTGTCACGCTCGTCGTTAGCATAAGGGCCTTCTCGCAGCCCTATCCGTGCGAGAGAGAACGTGTTCGGGGCGTAGCGCAGCCTGGCTCAGCGCACCTGCTTTGGGAGCAGGGGGTCGGAGGTTCGAATCCTCTCGCCCCGACTTTGTGGCCACAGAGCGGCCGCATATCGAGCAGCAGAGGAGAGAAAGCCGTGAGTGGGGCGTAGCAGGATTCGCTCTTCGCTGGCGGCTTTCGCTTGTGTTCTCAATTCTACTCTGTCCTCTCTGCTGCCCCGGGGGGCGAAAAGCGTCAAACGGAAACCTGCTCAACTCGTTCGCCGACGAATGCGGATACGGCCACGGGTGATGGTCACAATCACTTGTCCCGTCAGTTCGTATTTGTGTTGTTCGACAAGTTCGCCGACAGCGTGCACCTGCTCGTCGGCGGAAAGCTCCACCACGCGAATCAGCGGTCCGTGTTGACGGTTTTGAACAAACACGAGCTCGCCGAAGTCCTTGTCCTGCGTGTGAGCACACGGTCTTCCTGTCGGGCGATGTCCATGATTCGCTCATCGCTGGCGCGGGTCCACATCGACCGCCGACAGCACGTCATGCCCTTGGGCGATGAGAGAGGTAGTGAGCGAACGAGACGAGACGCAAGACATCCAGCAGAAACTTCACGACGCCCGAGACCTCGCAATCCGTTCATGGATCTGTTCGCCCGCGAGCGAGCGGTGGGCGTATACCATGCAGGCCTGGATATCTGCCGGCTCCAAGCAGGGATATTCCGCGAGCAGATTGTCCGACGTTTCGCCAGCCGCCAGCATGCCGAGCACGTGCTCGACAGCGATACGCAAGCCGCGGATGGTCGGCTTGCCGCCAAAGATGGCTGGATCCACGGTGATACGCTTCAGTAGTTCGTCTTCGGTCATCGGCGTGGTAAGGTCAGACATGCGGTTCCCCACTTCCATCACGCGGCGTCCGGATTACCGGCGGCGTCGAGCTGTGCCTACCAAGTATATCGCAAAACCGCGAGGCCGTCGAACAGGAGTCTCCCAGCCCGGACGCGGGCGATGACCCGTGATCGGCCTCTCGACGGCAACACTAATGGCTTGGCAGTGCGACTTGACCATACGATCGCCGTGGGCGACGCGCACGGTGCGCTGGCCTGTTCAACCGCAATTCCCGGAGCACCGATCGAGCGCACACCGTCGATCCGTTGACACTGCCGATCCCGATCGGTACGCAGGGATGCGCGCTCGGCGCGCCCGCCGGAAGCATCCGTAGACGTTCGCGGGCGGATGCGCTCGTCTCGTCTGGACCGAGCGACACCGCGCTGCACATGGCCGCTTCGTGGGGCGCGCAACCCTCCGCCGCGTCTGGTAGTGAGACGCGCGATCTGGCACGTTCGTGGCCAGACGCGGCTGCGGAATCGCGGATAAACAGGTCCCGTCGCCGAAATCGCCCTCCAATTTGCCCCCTTTCTGCGTGTTCCGCTGGACCGGCAGCTCGTGGTACAATTTGGCATTGCCGGCATGAGTAAGGATAGGGAAGGCATGACCACAATAATCCATGACACTTTTGTTGAAGAGCGGCTACAAGCGGAACGGGCCGCATCCGGCGCTGACCGTTATGACGAGGTGTGGGAGGACGTCTACATGATGGCGCCGATGCCGAATCACGAACATCAGTTGCTGGTGGGGCGATTCACGCGAGTGCTTGACGAAGTCGTCACAGACGCGGAGTCGGGCGATGTCGTCCCCGGCGTCAATGTCAGTGATCGCGTCACCGGCTGGGAATCGAACTACCGCGTCCCGGATGTTGCCGTTTTCCTGAAAACTACGCGGGCGGTCAACCATGATCAGTTTTGGTACGGTGGTCCCGACTTCGTTGTGGAAGTTGTCAGTCCCCACGATCAGACTCGAGAGAAACTGCATTTCTACGGCGCCGTCGGAACACGCGAGTTGCTGGTGGTTGATCGTGATCCGTGGCGATTAGAGCTTTATCGCCGCGACGGCAATGCGCTGCTCTTGGCTTCGACCAGTCTCGTATGTGACGAGAATTGGATTAGCAGCGACGTATTGGGACTGACGATGCGTCTGGAATCTGGTTCCGACCGCCCGCGGATTTACTTGCGCCACGCCGCAAGCGCCCGCCATTGGCGAATTTAGCTCACATGTAGCGCGTTAGCGAGCTCGTCCTGACCCGAGTCTTGTGGAATTCGGCGGTGCGGTGGGAGATGTTCACAATGGCAGCCACCTCTTTGGCGATGCGGCCCCCGGTAAACAATTGCAGCACTTCCCGTTGGCGTGGCGTCAGTTGGGAGAGGATGTCGTGAGGTGTGGCGGCGCCTTGGCGATCGACTTTCCGTCGGTCTTGTCCCCGGGGAAGCGGCGACTCTGACGCTGCCGCCGCGGTGACAGTCGTTACTCGCCGCCGGACCCTTGCCTGCCGCAAGTTGGGTTTGTTACGCTAGTGGCGGTGCGATTGACGGTGTGCTCAAATCGCTTCACCGCTTCTGGCTGGCGCTTCACATAGGGAGTACATGCGATGGCCTTCACGGCTACGAAAGATCTGTTGTTACCTGCGACCGTAACGGGATCCTGGCCTCGACCGCGCTGGTACACGGCGAACATGTTGGGCCGTCCGCTCGATACCGCGATGATGGATCCGTGGTTCCGCGAGCAATTCGCGGACGCGCACGAAGTCGTCGTGGCGGACCAGGCGCGCGCGGGTCTCGATATCGTCACCACTGGCGACTATCACCTCGACGAGGATGTGGCGGGGCGTTCCTGGCATCACTATCCACTTCAACGTTGGAAGGGACTGGAACACGAAGAGCTGCAGACCGAGAAGACTCGCTCACCGCTGCTCTCCTATCCGGTCGGTACCATGCTCGACTCGATTTACAAAGCGTGGCGCTGGCCGCGTGTGGTTGACAAAGTCGAACATGACCCGAAGAACCCGTTGGAGTACGCCAAGATCTGGCGCATCGCCCAGCAGGCTGCGGCGGCCGCCGGCAAGCCCGTTAAATTCGGCACCTGTTCGGCTCAGGTGCTCGCCTTTTTCCTGGACAGTCACACGCCGCAGTACAATCTGGATGACAAGAAGCAGCTGATTTGGGACATGGCGGAGGCCATGAACAAGGAGCTGCGTCAACTGGCTGCCTCCGGCTGCAGGGTGATCCAGGTCGAGGAACCCACGCTCCACTTCATGGCCCGGTACAATCCCGAGCAAAAAGAGTTTATCGACTTCCTGGTCGACGCGTTCAACCGCGAGGTGGATGGGTTGGATGATGTCGAGGTCTGGATCCACACCTGCTGGGGCAATCCGAACATGCAAAAGGTGTTCAGCGACGAGTCATACGCTAATTCGCTGGAAATCTATTTGGAACGTCTCAAAGGCGACGTGTGGACGATTGAGGCGACTGAGAATAACCTCAAGGAACTGCCGCTGTTTGACGCGTACAAGGATCGGCTCAAGAAGAAAGTCGCCGTGGGTGTCGTGAGTCACCGGACGCTGCAGGCTGACTTTCCCGATGTGGTGGCCGAACGCATCCGACGCTGCCTGAAACACATTCCAGCCGACAAGCTGGTGTTGTCGACCGACTGCGGGTTCGGTCGCCAGGGCTTCAATCGCCATGTGGCGTTTTACAAGACGGTGGCGATCCCGATAGCGCGGAACACGATTCTCCAGGAGCTGGGCGTCGAGCCACGATACGTACCGGCCGCAGACGAATCGTTGGCCTGGGACCAACTGCCGGATCAAGAACCGTTCACGCACCTGAAACCGTTGCGTTGAGAGGCGCCATCGGCAAGAAATGTGTATATACTTCGCTCACTGTGTCGTGTTGGGATTTCTTGGCGGGCTGCCGGGCGGGGAATCGGTCGCGGAGGAGACCGCAGCGAGGCCCAATATCCTGCTGATCATGCCTGATCAGATGCGCGGTGACTGCCTGTCGGTGCTCGCCCACCCGGCGGTCCGCACGCCGACTCTGGATCAATTGGCAGAGGAAGGAACGCTGTTCCGTCGAGCGTACAGCACAGTTCCTTCGTGTATCCCGGCGCGGTTTGCCTTGTTGACCGGTCTGTTTCCACAGACCAGCGGCGTAGTTGGTTTCAGGCAGAAGCCGATCACGAACCCCACGTTGCCGCAATTGCTTCGCGACAGTGGATACGTCACAGCACTCGTGGGCCGCGAGATGCATCAAAACGCCGGCGCCGAGGAACTCGGTTACCAGCACAACGTGGGGGGCTCGACGTACGTTTCTGACGACCAATACGCCCGAGAACTGCGGCAGGCGTTTCCGGAGATCACAGACCTGCGACAGTGGGTAGGACAACTCGGACTGACATACAATCATTGGCAGGCCCGCCCCTGGCCACTGCCAGAGAAGTGGCATCCCACCGCGTGGATCGTTGCTCAAGCGCGCGAACTGCTCGCCAAGAGCGACACCGCGCAATGCGTGTTTTTGACCGTCTCTTTCTATGCGCCTCATCCTCCGCTGTTTCCGCCACAAGAGTACTATGATCGTTGTCTGCAAGGCAGTCTTCCACCGGCGGCCCACGGCGACTGGGTTGACTGGCAGGAACTTACTCCGCAGGGTGCCGACGGAGGGCATCGGGTCTTGCTTGAGGGTGACGCACTGAAGCGGGCCCAGGCTGGTTACTTCGGATTGATCGAGCACTTGGATCATGAGATCGCGCCCTTGGTTGCCGAGTTCAAGGCGCGGAGTGAGAAGAACGGACGGCCCTGGCTGGTGGCCGTGACGACCGACCACGGTGAGATGCTGGGAGACCACGGTTACTTCCGCAAGTGCGAACCTTACGAAGGATCAGCCAACATCCCACTGATAGTTGCCGGTTCAGCTGACTTGGGATTTCGCAGTGGGCAACGCTGTTTGCAGCCGGTGTGCCTGGAGGATCTTTTGCCCACGATGCTTCAAGTGGCAGGAGCTCAGTGCCCCGACGTCAACGGTGTCAGTCTGGTGCCGGTACTCCAGGGCCAAGACGTTGTGATCCGCAAATGGCTTCATTTCGAGCATGCCACGTGCTACAGCAAGAGTCAGGCCTTTCACGCACTGACCGATGGCCGGTGGAAGTACATCTGGCGGCCTCACGAGGGCGCCGAACAATTGTTCAACTTGGAGACCGATCCGCGGGAAGAACACGACTTGTCCCGAGATGCAGCGCACGTCAGCGAGATGCAAGAGTGGCGATCGCTACTCATCGATCGCCTGGCTTCCCGCCCCGAGGGATTTTCAGATGGACGTCAGTTGGTGGCAGGGCGCCCCTATCCGCCGCTCAATCAAGGCGAGCGTCACGATTCGTCCGCAAAATCTGGCCGCGACAGCCAGTGAGAGAGGCCCGCGCGACAGACTCCGACCAGTTCGATAAATTGCAGCGAATCGGCGGACCGGATTTGTGGCGTTCCCCCCCAAGACTTTGTATCTGTGGTGGGCGGAACCAGTTGTGCAGATAGCCGTGAGAAACGCAGGTGGGATCACAACTGGCTGGCTACAGGTGGCGCCGCTTCAACATCGCGTGGCTTCCTTTGGCATCTCACCATGTTCTCTCGCACCCGCCAAGTGTCCAGCTCGTTCAAACCGTTCAGCTGCTGTCCACGGCCGCCAAGGTTGTTCCTCGGATCACGCTCCGCTCGCAGACAACTTTCGCAAACTCGGGCCAGATTTTGGCTCAATCCTGACCCGCGATGCTCCTCCCCAGTTTCTTCCGACACGCGCGGCAGAAAGGCTTTGTCCGTCCAGGCCTCGATCGCCTGCCTGACCCAATTGCTTTCTTCGCTCTGAAGACCATATATTTTGACTCGCCATTGTGCGCGTTGATGCAAACGGCCGCGGACGGTTCCCAGGTCGCGACGCCCGGTGGGGACCTTAGACGGGCCGCTGACTGTCTTAAACATGTCACGTGCGACGGGCTAAACCAGACTGTATCTGGCCGTGCTTTTCAGCGAGAAAGGTCATCGGTGCGTATGCGGAGACGGCTACATCCCCCCGAGCGACTGGAGCAAAGGCTTTGTCTGACAGGCTACAGCTTGGAAGTGATCGTAGAGTCGGGAGTCGAGTATGACGCTATTCGCGATTTACTCTCCATCAATGACGCTGGTCAGATAGGTTTTGTGGCGGAGACCGCGGCTGGTTCGGGAGTTTATCTCGGCGGCAAGAATTCCCCGGTCCGGTTGAGTTTCAACCCGGCTGCCGACCGCGATTACGGTCGCGCGGCAGCCGTCAACAATGTCTCGTCCCAAAACGCGACGGCCCAGGTGGCGGCGATCGACCGCATCGGCGTGGAAGCGTTAGTCCGCCGCTGGCATGACGACGGGACCGGTGAACCGAGCTACGTGACGATCGCGAACACGTTCGGCAATGTCCAGCCTCTTCCTGATGCTGATGACTTTGAGGGATTCACCAGTTTCGTTAACATCAACGACCTGAACCAGGTGGTGTTTGTAGGCCTCGAGACCGATCCTGGTCCGACGGTCCACAAATTGCGGATCCGCGACAGCCTGTATCAAAACAACTTCCCGTTGAGCGGTCAGAGTTGGACGATCGATTTGGGTGACTGGAGTACGACGAGCGGACTGCGTCCCCAAATCAGCAATACGACGGAAGTCGTGTTCCGTTCGGATTCGGGCAAGTCCATTCTCAAGTCGGGAACCTGTCAGATCGGGTTGTCGTGCTCTTTTCGGCGCATCGCGGGCCCAGCCGAGGGATTCTCGATCGATGCACCCAACGATGACCCCGACCCCAACCACCCGGACAAGATCGGTCGCAGCCCCGGCATCAGCGACGACGGGCGGACGGTGGCTTTTTTTGCCGAGAACGTGGATGGACCTGCCATCTGGATCAGCGTATTGCGGCCCGCTGGCGATCCGAACAAACGAGCCCTCAATTCGTCGGCCTTTGCCGATCGGCAGTTGTTGAAGATTGCCGGATTGATCGACGAACTGAGGCCGGGGCAGATGCTCACCCAATTCGGAAGTCATTCACGAGTGGGCGTAGGAGGGGAACTCAACGACGCGCCCGATAGCGTCTCTCGGCTGACCGTAACGTTCCTGGCGAACGATCCGGAAACCGGCGCAGAGGCACTGTGGGCCGTTGATATCCGCCTGCGTACCGTGCCGCCGCAAGTCCCGTTGCTTCTGGGTGCGTACGAGATCGTGGGGCTGGATACTCCGCAACGCATGGCGCGCGTCGGAGACCAGCTCACGTTGGGCTCCGGTGCATCAGCAGTATTTTCGGATCTCGAGATCTACGACCCGGTCAACAACCGGCACGGCATTGCCTTCTGGGCCCGTTTCACCAATGGCCAGACGGCAGCGATACAGGCTGTCCCCCAGCCCCCTTTGGTCGTCAACGTGGTCACGCACGGTTTCAATCCGACTCCGTCCGAATTGCCGGTGATCGGTTCGTGGGAGAATTTTCGACAACCGTGGCATCTGATGGCCCGCACCTTGAACGAACTGCCGGCGGATGGATCTTTGCTGGACGGGCGCGTGGAAACCTACGTGTCGCAATGGGACTCGTCCACTTACTTCCTGCCGGCATTCACCGCGCTGCTGATCTCCAAGATCGCCCAGGCCTCGGATAATGACCCCTGGGCAACGGTGCTGCAGGCTTACGCATTCCTTTCCTCCAGGTCCTCTGCCAAACTCGCCGAACAGGCCGTTTCCGATATCGTGCAAGACTTGGAAGCAAGCTATCTGCCCGATCCCGCTGACACCTCAGTTCCCCAGCCTCAAATCCACCTGATCGGGCATAGTCGCGGAGCGGCCGTGAGTGCGGGCATTTCCCAGGTCTTGTCGCAGCACGGATACACCGTGGACCAGTTGACGGTGCTCGACGGGTTCTCCACCGACTGGCCCGACGACGGTGCTTTGATTGGGGATATCAGTATCGTCAACGTGGCGACGGCGGAGCGCAAAGTCAACTATCGAGTCGAAAAAGACCTGGCCAATTTTGTCGTCAACTTGTTGGAAGGGATCATCCCGGATACCGATGACTTGATCGCCTCACTCAATGCCGTGACCGCCTTGAAAGCAGGACTTGCCTACGGGGCAGTCAATCTCTTACTCGATCCGCAGACGCGCGACAGGATGCGGCTGTTTGACCTGCGGGCACCCAACCGATCCGATTACGGATTCGAAGACAAGTGCCTGTCGCACGACGCGATTTTCACTTGCCAAGCTAAGTCCCAGGCCCCTAATCTAACGCACCACGTGGACGCCACCGAGACCTACGCGAATTCAGCCACAAATCCGCCGCCACGTGATTACATCCTGGATAACTTCGAAGGCCGACATCGCAACGACCCGCCAGAACCGGAAGAGGGCGGCGGAACCACGGATGTAAGGGGCGTGGTAGACGGCAGCTTCGAGCAGTTGGGACGTCTAATGAGCGATGTTGCCGCACTCGAACCGGCGGGGACCGGAATTGAAATACTCGATCTGTGGCAGCAGATCCTGCGCAATCCGGCGAATATCCTGGAGACAATTTGGACGTTTGCGGGTGATGTCCAACTGGTTCAGCAGAGCGAGAATACGGCCGCCGAGCTGCGCCAATCCGATGCACCCACATCGCTGGGGCAGTGGGTTGCCGTCAGCCACGAGAACAGAACGCTGAAGTTCGACATGACTGTGTCGAATGCCAGTGACCTGGACCAGCTGCAAGTCTACTTCAACGGTCAATACCTCGAATCCATTCCGCTCGTGGCGGGGACGAACCAGTCTTACGTGCTGAGTGTCAACGAGTTCGCCAATCAGGATGGAATGCTCGTCTTCTCTCTGGCGGCAGGTGACGGCGCGGTCATTCAGCTGGACAACATCCGGCTCTCCAACCTTCCGGAGGGCGAGATCCATGGTGTGTACTGGCACGACATCAACGAAAACGGTCGGCGTGATCCGGCCGAACCAGCCGTGGCCAACCGCCTGCTCTACCTCGACGTGAACGGCAATGGTCAACATGACGCGCAAGAGCCGACCACGGTCACCGGCGAGGACGGGAGCTACGCCTTTGTACACTTGGAGTCTGGCGCTCATTTGATCGGTGAGGTCTCGCCGGCGGGTTGGCAACAAGTGTTTCCCGGCGCTGAGCCCAAGGCGTTTGGCAACTACTCTGAGCTGTTGACACAATACGTCGCCCCAGAGGGGTCAGTGCTTAGTGTTTTTGGGCGTGCCGTGGGCGATTTCGATGCCGATGGGGACACCGATATCGCGGCCGTCGTTTGGGATAGCTTCCGTCTGGACGTACTCGTGTTGCACACCAAGCCAGACTCGGCCATCGAACCGGTGCAGCGTGTGGCGATCGGCGGATGGCCGCCACCGTCGATCGCGGCGCCCGCCGATCTGAATGGAGACGGAGCACTGGACCTGTTGATCGTGCATTCCGATTACTACGACCGTGTCGGGGATCGCCTCAGTGTGCTGTGGAACCGCGGCGATGGTCGATTCCACGAGGCCGAAGAGATTGTCAAACTTCCAGCCCTGGAGAATTTCAGGACCATCGCCATGCACGTGGCACCGAGCGACTTGGATCGGGACGGGGACGTGGACCTGGTGGTGACGCGAGAGATCAGTCAGGATAGCTCTCTGGTCGTCGCACGTGATTCGATCGTCCTGCTGCTCAACGACGGGACCGGTGTGTTCAGTCCGCGCAGCGTGTTCGAGTCTGCCGAGACAGAGGGGCGACTGGAGTCGACGGTACCCGCGGACATGGATGGCGACGGAGACATCGACCTGCTGCTGGTTCGCGACGAGGGAGCCGTCTGGATCCTCGAGAATAGCGGCGACGGGCAGTTTGTGGAACCTCAGCGATTCGCCGCTGGTGGTATCGCGGTATCGATGGCGCGGGCCGACTTCAACGGCGATGGCAGGGACGACGTCGCGTTGGCAATGCCTTATGCAGACGTTCCCAAGATTGGGATTCTCGCAGGCAACGGCAGTGGTGGACTGGATCCTCCCGTGTTTGTAAATGTCCCGCAGGCTCCGCTGGATCTGATAGCTGACGATTTCAACGGCGATGGGCGCCCTGATCTGGCCGTGGTAGCAACGGGCGAATCGGTCTATGTCTTGCACAATGGCGGTGGCACATCTTTCGCCGCGCCGTTGACGCTCTTGGCCGGCGACGACCCAATGCGCATTGCCAGCGGCGATTTGAACGGTGACGCGAAACCCGATATCGTGGTCACCAACTACAACCGGATCGATTTTGCCGACGGCAACTACGACGCGAATCACGATGTGTCCGTGTTCTTCAACCTGGGCAATGCGACTTTCTCGTCACCTTTGAAACTTGCCGCAGACAGCGGCACTCACGGCCTGGTGTTGGCGGACGTGAACGGCGATGCCCGACTCGACATCGTGGTTACCAACGAGGAGAGTGGAACGCTCTCCGTATTCGTGCACACGGGTGGAAATGCTTTCGCCGCCGCCATGCGACTTTCGACTGGAGGACGGCCGACCCGTGTCGTGGCAGGTGACTTTGACGGCAACGGTACCGCCGACCTGATAGCGAACGACCGTACCAACCGCACCTTGAAGCAATTCGTGAACCTGGGCGGTAGCGGCTTCAGTGCACCGCGGATTATTCAATCTGCGACAATCGTTGACAACATGAAAGTTGCCGACGTCGATGCCGATCACCGACTTGACTTGATAGCCGTGGGGGGACGATTTGGAGCCAGCAATGATGCCGCTGTGACAGTGTTCTCCAACGCCGGGAATGGCATCCTCTCGGTAAGTAATAACTATGCTGTCGGCAGTTTCGGTGTTGGCCTGCTGCTGCATGATTTCAATGATGATCTGAACATTGATATCTTGGTACCTCAAGTAAACACTCGCGAGGTAAGCCTGCTGACCAACCGTGGCAACGGGACATTCCATGGCATTCATTACCTGGACGCACTCGTGAGTTCTCGAACGGACGTTAACAATCCTCGACCAGCTCCCCTGGCGGTTGCCGATTTCGATAGCGACGGCGACTTGGACGTTGCCGCGCCCGACGAAAGCGGTGGGTTGAAACTGCTGACCAACAAAGGGCAGTGGCGATTCGAGACCGTCGGGAGCTTCGCAGCTGGCAGTTACTACGACACCATCATGCCAACCGATCTGGATGGCGATGGCAACCTCGACTGGTTATTGAGCCATCGTCAAGGAGACGCGTTTGCGGTGGTTGCCAACGACGGCCAGGGCGGGTTTCGGAATCCCGTTATCTACCGGCTTGCTCAAACCGATTTTTACGCCGTTCTACCCGCGTTCTTCAATTCTGACGAGACGGTCAACATGCTCGTCATAAACGACCAAACAATCAGTTCGATCACCAACCTCGGACTAGCTCCACCATATCAACACCGGATCCCGTTGAGCAAGAATCAGCATTTTGACGGCGTTGACTTCGGTGGCGTGTTGACCGTTGGTGACCTTTCTGGGCGGACGTGGCACGACAAAAACGGAAACGGGCGGCTCGACGCGGGTGAACCTGCGCTGCCCGGTCGGACGGTTTACATCGACCTGAACGACAATGGTCAGTTGGACGCGAACGAACCGCGCACCATGACCAATGATCAGGGTCGTTACGCATTCCGAGGCATCGAATCGGGCCCCTACAGGATCTCGGAACTGACCCCATCGGGATGGGGTCAGACGTGGCCCGGCGGAGTTTCGCTGGACACGTTTCCCGGTCCACCGGCTTACCTCGCTCAACGCACGCTGGGTGCCCCGCTCGCCGGTGACTTTGATCGAGATGGAGACCTCGATGTGGCGGCACCCACCTGGGACGAGTATGCCACGATACTGCTCAACAACGGGCAGGGCCGGTTCGCCACGACGTTCGAATTCTTTACCGGTGGGTATGTGGACAACTGGGTGAGCACCGATGTGGATGGGGATCACGCCCCGGACTTCGTCGGACTGCGCAAGAATTGGGAAGTCGATCCACCCGAATTCGCGGTGGTCATCGTACTGAACCAGGGACCGTTGCAGTTCTCCGATCCTATCGTGCTGCCGCTCTCAGACATCCCCAACCGCGTGGCGGCCGGTGACGTAACTGGAGACGGGCGTCCGGACCTGCTGGTTTCCACGCTGTCCGATCTGGTACTGTTGCAGCGACTATCCAACGGTACTTATGGCGCGCCACGTACGCTTCTGACCGGCGAGTCGTTTGGACCAGTCATGCTGGTAGACCTGAACGGCGACACGCACCTCGATCTCATTGCGGTCACGTCGTATAGCGGCAAGACGCTGTTACTGCAAAACGACGGCTTCGGTGATTTCGCAACAACGCACGAACTCGCCGCCGGCGACTGGACCAGTACGCTCGTTTCCGGCGATTTTGATGGTGATGGTAACCTCGATCTGGCACTGAACCAGTCTTCGTCTCACGTGCAGATATTGCATGGCGCCGGCGATGACGCATTTGTCCTAGGACCATTGCTGGCGACCAAGCATCAGCATCGATCGCTCAGCCGTTTTGGACATTGACAACGACGATGATCTGGATCTGGTGCTGGATGGCGAAACGCTGGTTAACGACGGGCAACTAGGGTTCACGTCGATATCCAATTTCCCGCGAAGTTCTCCCGATTTCGGGTCCGCCTCGTCAATCGTTGTCGCTGATTTCGACAAGGATGGTCAAGGTGATCTGGCCCGCAGCAGGGGATCTTCGCTGCAGGTGCTCCTGAACAAGCAATTGGGACATTTTGATGTCGCCTGGAGCCTTCTTCTCGCTGATGGAAAAATATTTGACATCGCCGATCTGGACGGCGATGGAGACTTAGATGCCGTAGGTGGCGGAAGATTCGCGAGCCCACACAAAGTCGTGTTCAATCGTGGTGATGGAATTATTCTTGACGAGCGTACCGTGCCGCAACTCGCTGAATTGGCGTCGCTGGTTGCCGTTGACATTGACGAGGACGGCCATACAGACTTGCTGGCGGCATCTTTGTATCAGCGTCATGTCAGCATCGTGTGGGGCGGTCCTGGGCGAGCATTTTCCCAGGAGCAGCGTATTCCGCTGTCCGGCAGTCCCTTGCAGGCCGCCGCCGCGGATTTCGACGGAGACGGACTGAAGGATCTCCTGATTGCGATGGACGGGCCAGGCCTGTCGGATCCCGACCAGCTCGTACTGTTATGGAATCTGCGGGATGGCCGGTTTGCGGAACCTGTGAACATCAACTCGGTTCGTGGATTCAGCGCCCTTGCGATCGCTGACTTGGATGGAGACCAGCGTCCGGACGTGGTTGTGACGACTCGTCGCGTCACAAACGATCCAAGAGTTACTATCCTGTGGAATGCGGGAAACCGGTCATTCGCCAATCCCGTAGAACTCGCCACTCGCGGCGTCGGCGGAAACGTGGTCGCCGCCGACCTCGATGGCGATAGTCGGTTGGATCTTGCCGTGGCAACTTCACAGGGACCCGATCTCTATTTTAATGGCGGCCAGAGAACGTGGGATTCCTACCGACCGATAGTCGCGAAAGGCGGGACCGCACGACTGGTGGCGGCAGACCTGAACCGTGACGGCGATGTGGATTTGGCTTTCTCATCCTACGACAGTCAAACCAACGCCGTGGTGGTACTCGCCAACAACGGCCGTGGCGATTTCAGCTCGGCAAGCACACTGGCCGCGCCAGGACAACCACGGCATCTGGATGCTGGTGATATCGATGGTGACGGCGACGTCGATCTGCTGGTGGGAGTCGCGGATCAAGTGTACGTCCTCAGAAACACGCTCCCTCCCACGGTGAACCATCGGCTGTTTCTCGTGCGTGGTCAGGAAGTGACCGAATTGGACTTTCTTAGCAGGCAAGTGCTCTGGCAGAATCCCGCTGAGCAGCTGGACGTTAATGGTGATGGTATCGTTGCACCCTTGGACGTCTTAATTATTGTCAACGAGATCAACGCTCGTGGCAGCCGCGTTCTGGTCGCGTCGCCGGGAAACACAGCTCCGCCCTATCTGGATCCCAGCGGCGACGGCAACGTCAGTCCGATCGACGCGCTGCTGATCGTCAATCACCTCAATAGACGCGCAACGGGAGAGGGAGAGGCTTCGACCGAGTTGGCTGGTCCCATGCCGTTGTCGGAATCACTCGGTTTCACGGGTCACAGCGGCCGGTTCGCCGACCGCGTGAATCATGCCAATCGTCCTCAACGGGTCTTTCGAGACGATTCAGAGTGGACGATCGCAGATTTCTCGTCAGGCCAGAAGGATCCGATCGGACGGCGCGCGGCTTTGGACCGTGATCGAGAGAACGATGCGGAGGATGACCTTTCCACCCTCGAAGCCTTTTTCGAGCAACTCGGCCTGCTTGACGATTTAGACGAGCCATCGTCATCCCAACCCTACACACTCGCGTGGTAGGAACTGGCCTGATGAGAGTAGGACCGATACGGAGCGCTCGACGGACCTTCCCACCGCGCCACTGGACTACCCGCCCCCCGTCCACGCTCAAGGCCACGCGGCACGCAAAGCCAATTCAGAGGGAATTCAGAGGGGCCAGGAATTCAGAGGGGCCAGGAATTCAGAGGGGCCAGAATTCAGAGGGGCCAGGCACCTCTGGACACCGTTACCGTCACAGCAGGTGCTGCCGCAGCAGGTGCCGCAGCAGGTGCCGCGGCAGGTGCAGCGCCGCAGGTGCCGCCGCAGGTGCCGCCGCAGGTGCCGCCGCAGGTGCCGCCGCAGGTGCCACACACGCCTCGTTCTCGCCGCAGGTGCCACACACGCCTCGTTCTGACATCCGGTGGTAGCCCCGAAGCTTCCGCTCTCTCACCAGCACCGCGACGTGTGGGTTGCCCAGACATCTCCTCCTAGAAAGTGCGGACGCAAGCGGTTCAGTCCGACCGCTGCAAGCCGACTCCTCTCGACGATCTGATGCATGTTTACTCGCTTAGTTCGACCGCACCGCCCCTGACGCATGTTGGTGCGTGGACTGACTTGTCAACAGAGATCGTGGACCAGAAAGGGGCGAGAAGTGCTTGCACTATGACATACGTATGTCACGGTGAACCAGATTCCTCGAAGTATTCGGCGCAAAACTCGCCCGCAACCTCGAGTTTCTTCTTCCACGCCTCCCTGCATATGTCGTATTCTGCTAGTGACGCGGGGCCACGGGCAGGCCCATTCATCCGTAAAGGGAGGACCTGTCGTGCCGCGTCCAAATCGAAAAGACATTGTTGACCCCACCGAGGTGGGTATTTATCACTGCTATTCCCGCTGTGTTCAGGGGGCATATCTCTGCGGATTCGACGCGGAGACGAACACGAACTACGATCACCGAAAAGTATGGATTGAAGACCGTCAAGAATTGCCAGCAAGTGTCTACGCCTTGGAACTGCTGGGCTACGCGATTCTTGACAACCACATGCACCATGTCATCCGTACCCGCCCAGACCTGGCTGAGCTCTGGAGTGACGAAGAAGTGATTCGGCGCTGGTATCGATTACATCCGCAGAAGAATGAACGGGGTGAAGTCATCGAACTCTCAGACGATCGTATTCGAGAATTACTCAAGGATACCGCAAGAGTAGCCGAATGGAGGCGGCGACTGGCAAGCCTGTCCTGGTACATGAAGGACCTGAAAGAAGACATCGCGAAACGAGCGAATCGCGAGTCGGGCAAGAGCGGTCATTTCTTCGACGCGAGATTCAACAGTCCGCGAATTGCCGACCTCGTGACATTGCTCATCTGCATGTTGTACGTGGACCTGAACGCCGTACGGGCAGCAATCGTTGACAGGCCCGAAAGTTACCCACATTGCTCTTTCCATCGTCGAACTCGCGGCCACCAAATACGTCAACGAACAGCCTCTACAAGTGATGCCCCCGAGCAACGGCCGCCCGATGCGGTCCTGCAACCCATTTGCGAAATGGGCGAACCGGCAAACCAAACAGCGCCGATACATCGACCATCTGATAAAGGCATTTTGCCCATGACAGGTGAGCAATATTTGGAACTCGTTGACTGGGTGGGGCGGGAAGAGCGCAGTGACAAACGTGGAGCGATTCCGCGACAATTGGCGCCGATCATGGAACGCTTGGGATGCAATTGCGACCTGCTGTCAAACGCAGCTACGACGTATGAGCAAAGCCTCCGTCGCGCGGGGCGCAAGTCCAATTGCCCGATAATATACGTGTCGTCGAAACCACCGCCAATTGACTGCCGAACCTTCCCAAGCATGAAGGTAGTCCGGCTGCGAAGAGTGGCCATTGGTCGTGCTGAGTATGTTCCGTGACGGATGGTTGTCCCTATCTGGCTGTGCGCGGCAATAACACTGAAGGCCGGCGAAAAGAGTCGTCAGAAAAGTGCCTGCCGCAGTAGTCAGCAGACTATGATTTGATGCGTCCGTCGGTGAGCCGGCACTCAGTCATCTCACACATGCCTCAAACGGAAGCGATCGAATCCTAAATCTAGCCGCCACCGCATTACCCATCGTCCGTTGATCCACCGCTCAGACTTCCGCTCTCCAAATAGTCCTGGCGGTCGCCAGCCCCACTGTCTGTTTGGCAACTGTCCTGTCTAGGCTCACGCGCCCATGCCGCACAGAGTCAAGTGCCTGGCGAGACGTGACTGAGGCGAGACGTGCCTGGCACCTTTGGTTCCCGTCTTGGGAGGCGAGACGTGCCTGGCACCTCTGGCGGTGCCTGGCACCTCTGGCGGCACCTCTGGCGTGTGGCACCTCTGGCGTGGCACCTCTGGCGTGGCACCTCTGTCGTGCTTAAACGGCGAGGCGAGGCGAGACGTGCCTGGGGCGAGACGTGCCCATGGCACCTTTGGTTGTCCTGTCTAGGCTCACGCGCCCATGCCGCACAGAGTCAAGTGCCTGGCGAGACGTGCCTGAGGCGAGACGTGCCTGGCACCTTTGGTTCCTCTGGCGGCACCTCTGGCGTGCTTAAACGGCGAGGCGAGGCGAGACGTTGGCCTGGCACCTTTGGTTCCTTTGGTTTGGCACCTTTGGTTCCTTTGGTTTCCTCCAGCCAACGTCGCCAGATTGGCTGAAAACCGATGGCCGCTCACAGGCGTGCCTGGCACCTCTGACGGTGGCACTTAAACGGCGAGGCGAGGCGAGACGTGCCTGGGGCGAGACGTGCCTGGCACCTTTGGTTGCACCTTTGGTTCTTGTTTGGTAAATAATTCACCTTCCGGCGCAAACCATCGGAGCACTTCGAGAAAGAGCGTTTTGTTCTTGCGGCGAGTTACCTGAATCTCACGTTTGCGTCTGCGTGATGGTCGATTCGACTGCTTCCTGCGACTCATGGGCCAGATTCCTTTCTGACTGAAGTGTTTTCAGTTAGTCAATGTGTTGGGGAATCTGGCCCTTTTTTCATGTCCTCCAATTTTACGGAACCCCAATTTTTCCAGGCTCAAAATGCTTCACAGCGTTGCCTTAAACGGCGAGACGTGCCTGGCACCTTTGCGTGGCACCTTTGCGTGCCTGGCACCTTTGCGCCTGGCACCTTTGCGTGCCTTTGCGTGCCTTTGCGTGCCTTTGCGTGTGCCTTTGCGCCTGGCGCCTTTGCGCCGCACCGTTGCGCCTTGCGCACCTTGTTGGAGATCCTGCACCCTTCAAAAACCTTTCAGCCACGACTTCGCATCGGTCGTCGTTTATCCTTGACTCTCAACACAACGTTGGCCGCTCCCAACACTCGTAGCGCCTTGCACCAATGGCTCCTCCAATGGCTGTTGTAACGGCACCTTAGCTATCATCAGCCATCAGCAATGTGTTGACTGTCTGTTAGCTATGGCAGCTCGTCTATCAAATCGGCTATGCCGATACACCTGCTTCGCTGCCCGTCGAAGCCGAAGGGGCGACTGCTTGAAAGGCGAATCTTACTCTCGCAAACCCCCACTGCGAATCAAAGGCTAACACCCATTACTAGGAGAGAGTGTTCAGCTCGATCCCCAACAATCCACAATTTTTTTTTGGGAGGGGGTACGAAGTCGTTTGCAATTCTCGGGATCTTTGACACATTCACGTTGTGCCGTTTGGGCAGGTTAGCGGGTGTTCACCGATTCTTGTGCGGCGCCCGCTTGACGAAATCAAATTGCCGCAGCGTATCGCGTGATCTTTCGCATGCTGCGGAACAACGGCCGAAAAATGGGTGCGATCTAATTGTTGGTGCGATTCTTGGTATTGGAAAAAGGAGTCAATTGTTGCGCTCTGTTCAAGAGCTTCAGTATTTGGGCGGTGCGGGATCCCTGTGAATTAGTCGTTTGATTGTGTATCACGTGCGCTTTCTTATTCATTGAGTTTGTTAACTGGAAATGGCAGCGCGTGATGCAAGGGCTACGGTCGAAGCTCGTCTGTTTGCTGGCCGGGCCTATGTTCCGGTGATCTCCCACGGTGAGTCAATTTTCCACAACGAGGGTAACTATCATGTTGAAGAGACTTATGAAGATTTCCGCTCCGTTGGTTGTGTGTGCTCTGGTGGTGGCGATGTGCCAGGTGGCGAGCGCCTTTCCAGGTCAAGGTAATGCGTGCACTAACTGCCACGACGATGGCTCGGGTGACCTGACGCCCTCGCCTAATCCGATCGACATTGCCATTGGCGGAAGCGGTTTGATTTCTTTTGACGTTTCGTCTCTGCCAGTACCAGATGGCAATAACATGATTGCGATAACGGACCTGACTCTAGCGAGTCTGGACGCGTCGATCGGCTCTGGCGGTGATAACTGGACGCTGGCGACCATGACTAAATCGGATCAGGGTATTGGCACCGGACCATACTCGCTCGATCTCGTGATCGGTCCGAGTGCTGTCCTCGGTAAGTATGACCTCACTTGGTACCTTGCAGGGGGAGGGGGGAGTATAGAGGATGCCTTAGGAACGAGCGGAATGTTCAGCGTAAACGTGGTCCCCGAACCGAGCACGCTGGCACTGCTGGGAATGGCCGGACTAGGCCTAGGGCTCTTCTGCCTGAGGAGACGGCGCTAAATCAATCTGGTTTGATTAGTCCATCAGGTCTTTCCAAGGTCTACTGACCCAGCGCGGCCACGGTATCCCCCGTGGCCGCGTTTATTGCTGTTGCAGGCCAAACGCATGCGTTTCTCAAGCTGTCTGCCTTGCTCAAAAGACTATAAACCAAGCCCATTATGAAGGCGGCTACCGGAAACGCCAATTCGGCCGCGCAGTCTTTTTCTCGCGGATCCGCCCCGGCACGCTGCCA
This sequence comes from uncultured Planctomycetota bacterium, assembly GCA_963700575.1. GTDB lineage: Bacteria > Planctomycetota > Planctomycetia > Pirellulales > Pirellulaceae > JAJRVM01. The sequence continues at coordinate 547,695 of CAVOYC010000033.1, forward strand.
GCGGATTACAGTCAGTGGCACACCTAGTGCTTTGTCACGCTTGAGAATTAGGGTTGGGCCGAGACGAATGTACGACGGACGTTCACATCCGTCGTACCGCAGAGGCAGCCATTTCGAAGGACGTGGACGTCCGTCGTACGTCGTTTGGACAATGCGCGAGGTAACCGGCTTGAGGTCCTCACCCGCCAGGAAAATGCGCAGCGTCCCTTCTAACCGGGTGTTCACCAATTCCGTAGGGCTCGTGGCACGCGGTCCGGCGGGAAACGTGGTTGCCACCAACCTCGAGGACGATGGCGGCATCCTGCGGCAGAACGGCGGCGGTGAGTCGCCGCCAAGGGGATAACGCATTCGGCCGGTCGCGTTACGGAGCTACCTAACCTCAGCGATGCTCAAAACCGAAAACCGCCCCCGACGCCGCTGAAGAAATCGTCGGAGTCAGGGGTGAGCCCCATCCCGACTCGGACGTCGAGCAGAAAGTCGTCGGTGACAAAGTAGTCGACACCGACGTTGTAGATGACGATCGTATAATCATCGATCAAGGCGTGCGAGAACAAGCCGTAGAACTCGTTGTACATCGTCACCCGCTCGGCTAGTTCGAGTCCCACGGCAAAGGATTGAGTCCAAAGCATAAACCGTTCGGCCGCCGGCTCCTCAGGCACCAACCCGAAATCCGCCAACGCATTGGTGGAACACCCGGACGAACCGTAGAATCGGCACTCTTCGGACAGCTTCCAGTCGTAGATATAGTCGAGACCAAACTCAACTCGTTCCGTCGAAAACGCGACTCCGCCCGTCGGTGCCGTAAAACGAACCTCCAGCGCACTTTCTGGTATCCAGGCTTCCTGGTCGGTCACACCCAGCTTGAATGCCCAGCGCAGATCTTCCGCCGAATTTACGCTCTCTCCTACGTCTGCGAACGCCCAGGCATAGGTCCACCGAACGCGAAACTCGAAATCGTCCGTCAGGCCGACACGCAGCATAAGTTCCGGAGCCACGTGGGACTGCTCAATTTCCTCGTCTTCGTCACGGTAGAAATAAGTGTAACCCATCTCCACTTGGGAGACGCCGCGTCCCACCGTCGTGGCGGACTGAGTGAAATCGTGTCGATCCGTTTCAATCCGCTCCTCCCATGGATTGCGGACCGATTCCACCCGTCCCAAAGATAGCAGGTCATCCAGAAACTTGATCCGTGGTTGGCTCGCCGAAGGACTGGCGTCTCGATAACACCATGGCTGGGCCGCTGCATCGAGCGAGGTACATAGTACGACCAAGGCACACGCCGCGGTCCGAATTGCGTTGCATCCGTGCATCTGAGCATCCTGTAGCGACGGAAGGGCACTCTTGAGAGTAGTCCATCAAAGACAGCATCGGCGATGACGACGGTTAACAACTACTATCTGTAATTTGCTGATTCGATTGGCACGACCGCTCGATTCCGCATGTCCGGCATAACCGGCATGCTGCAGTCCACCGTACCGGAATATGCACGGTCCAGGTACCGCCTCGAGGTATCGGTGCCCAGTCCGATTGCCCAGCCTGAATCCGATTGAAGGTCTTTCGTCGCTCAACGCCCATGAACCGATCGCCGCGAGCCACCAGATTCCCGATTCCAGTTCACCGCGACAGCCACGTTCGCCAGCGTTCGTCACCGCCTCGGCAGCGGAGCAGCCGGGCGTGTGGAACTAGACATTGGCGGGGCACCCATAACTCCGCAGTACCGCCTGTCTCCCGCACCCCCGCCGCAAGGCCCATTCGGGGAAACTCGAACCGCATGTAAATTGCCCCCCCGATGATTTTCTGCCACTTTAAGTAGTTTTGCTCCTGGACATCTGCCTTCGGCCGCACAATAAAGTCGTGTTATTCCGAGACCTTATCCTGGTCTTCTACAATGTGGTGTCCCGTCGTAGCAATTCCTGCTACTGGGTGTGCGCCGTACTTTTCGAAAACGATTCGCGATGGCGTCTGGCAGTGACCGGGGCTTGTTGCCCCGGCAGCGGGGCACTTTACATTGAACGATTACAGGGCAGGTCGATTGCGCTCGCCCATGTCCAACATGCCTGCTCAGCAGCAAGAAAACCATCTGAAGGAATGGTACGGCAATCCTGATGACCGCACTCCGAGTGCGGCGTGCTTGGCGAGAACGGATTATCCGGAGCAATCCCCCGATACACATGGAAATTTGCACGCCCAATCTGCCGCGGATGTTGGTACGGCGACAGCACGAGTGCTTTGAATCGCTGCGGGCGCGTATCTAGTGATTTAGAAACGTCAATAAGGAACACGTGAATGTTGAAGTATCTCGTTGAGTTGATTGGAACGTTCTTCCTGGTAGCCACGGTTGGGTTCACCGTCATTGATCCGGCCGCAGGCACCATCGCTCCGCTGGCAATCGGATCCATGCTGATGGTGATGATCTACGCTGGCGGCCACATTTCAGGAGGCCACTTCAACCCCGCGGTCACGCTGGCCGTGTGGATGCGAGGCCGGTGCGACACAAAAGATGTACCGGGCTACATGATTGCTCAGATCGCCGGAGCGCTGATTGCTGCTGGTCTCGTACTGTTTATGAAGGCAGGTGCCAAGGTCAACGCGCCTGATCTGGACATCGTGCGAGCTTTGATCGCCGAAATTTTGTTCACGTTTGCACTGTGCTATGTGGTGCTCAACGTCGCCACGGCCAAAGCCACGGCAGGCAACTCTTATTTTGGGCTGGCGATTGGATTTACGGTGCTCGTCGGTGCCTTCGCCGTGGGCGGATATTCTGGTGGTGCCTTCAATCCCGCCGTGGCCGTTGGCATAACGGCAATGGGGCTGTCGAAGATTGTCTACATTTGGATTTTCCTGGTGGCCAACTTTGCAGGCGGCGCAGCTGCGGCTATTGTGTTTAAGACCGTTAATCCGCACGACAAATAGCTGTCAATTCGGGGGAAACAATATGCGATGGAAAGGCCGTCGGCAAAGCGAGAACGTGGAAGATCGGCGTGGCATGCGGCCGGCGATGGCCGTTGGCGGGATCGGCGGAGCGGGAGCGCTGCTGATCCTGATCCTGGCCTTGTGTATGGGGGCGGATCCACGGGCGCTGTTCCAGGCCCTGCCCCAACAGGGCGACCCCGTGGCGGGTCCGGGCGCGGGAGCCGGCGAAGCCATTAGCCAAGAAGAAGCTGAGTTGGAGGAATTCGTGAAGGTCGTTTTGGCCGACACGGAAGACGTCTGGAAGCAGTTGTTTCAGGAGACGGGGCGAGCCTACAAAGAGCCGACGCTGGTGATGTTCCGCGATCGTGTTCAGTCGGCCTGCGGATTTCAGAGTGCCGCAGTCGGTCCGTTCTACTGTCCGCTCGATCAAAAAGTCTATATCGACTTGTCCTTCTATGATGAAATGAAAAACACGCTCGGCGCTCCGGGAGACTTCGCCCAGGCTTACGTGATCGCCCATGAGATTGGCCATCACGTTCAAAACCTCATGGGGATCAGCGAAAAGGTGCAGTCCTTGCAGCAACGGGCCAGCAAGGAACAAGCCAATGAGCTTTCCGTGCGGCTCGAACTGCAGGCTGACTTTTTCGCCGGAGTCTGGGCCCATCACGCTCAACAGAATTGGCAAATTCTGGAATCGGGTGACGTCAAGGAGGCACTCAATGCCGCCAACGCCATTGGTGACGATCGCCTGCAAAAGCAGTCACAGGGATACGTCGTGCCCGATTCGTTCACACACGGCACGTCGGAGCAACGAGCACGCTGGTTCTTCGAAGGGCTACGCACCGGAGACATTGAAAAAGGCGATACGTTTTCTATGCCTTACGCCCAACTATAGCTTCTTCAGAGTATCTCGGTTGATGGTCCATCCAAACAGGGAAGGCGAAAACGCCGTTGACCGTGGTGAGTCGGAAAGACGAACGGAACTGATGTTTCCAATATCCTTCGCGGATTTTGGCTCCACCGGTGAATCCAACTCGGCCGTCCACAACCAATTAGCTTGCGATGGTTTGGCTGGTTGGCGTACCTGAAGTGGTCAGATAGGGCTGACATCCACGGCGTACCACTCATTCGGTTGCTGGGCCGGAAACGTCTATTTAAGACGTGGAGGACTATCTCGACCGTGCTGACGATTCGATACGGATTTTGGGATCCCCCCAAGAAATGCCCTTCTCAGCGAGCCCAAAACTGCCAAAAATTATGGGCAAAGTGAGTTACCAGGGGTCTGAGACGCGGAATTTGCCCGGTTTGTTCCCGTTGGCGTCGCTCGTCGGCATGGCCCGTACGAATTTCGACGGCCACCGCAGTTAGATATACTCGCTGGCCAACCACGGTGCGGTCATGGACCGAGACTTGAGCGCGGCGCAAGATAGATTTCTTCAATTCGCCCCCCAAAGAGGGTTTCAGACAGGATTGGAGAATGTGCCGAAAACACTCGGACACGGGAATGCCGAATCGGCAACCACTGATCAGTGTCGGACAACTGCGCGGCATGTTGATGCCCTCCCAAGGGCATGTCGGCATACACTTGACAAGAAGCTCTCAGCCCGCTCGGGGTGTAGAAACTTGATTAGTGTGAAAAATAGTCTCGGGGACCAACGGTAGCGTTTTGTCGCATATGAGCAACATTTCGCTTCGGTTGGAGTCCTGATTTTGGCACAGATGTGACCACGAGAGGTGTGAACGATGAACGAGAAACGGATATTGAGTTGGGTAACATGTGCGGTTTTTGTAGCTACCGCGGTGACTGGATTCGGCGGTGAGGGCAAACGCGAATCGGATCAGCGCGAAGCGAAAGAAGTGGAGTTGTTTGCGGCCATCAGTGACGGGCAGATTGACGTGGCTGTCGTACCCCAGAGTTACGCGTCGTTGACGCTACGAGTGCGCAACAAGACGCGTGAGCCGCTGAAAATCAAACTGCCGGAAGTGTTTGCGGCGGTCCCGACAGCAAGATTGCAGACTCCGCAGGCGATGCAGAACCGCGGAGCCGTGATGAGCCTGGCAAACGGCTACGGCTATGGCCAGGACCAAGGCGGCTCGCAAGGCCTAGGTGGTTTCCTAAGTGGTCCCTGGTCGGGAAGGTCATTGACGCAGGAAGGTAATGCAAAGGGTGAGGGGGAAGCCGCTCAGGAAGGTCCCCGCTATTGGATTCTCGCTCCCGGCAGACTTTGGCAGACGCAGGTTCCCTGCTTCTGCCTGGAATTTGGCAAACCGGATCCCAATAGCCGTATACCCTATACACTCCGCCCCCTCAAGGAACTCAACAACAAACCCGCGGTATCGGAACTGCTTGAAGAGTTCGCCAGGCAAGGTCTGAATCAGTATGTGGCTCAGCTGGCTGCGTGGCACGTTGCCAACGATGTTCCCTGGCACATGCTCACCAAGGTTCAGTTTCCTCGCTCGCCGCGCAATCGGGGGCACCGCGTTACGCAAATGGAACTGGTCGCCGCCAAGAATTTCGCCGAGTCGTTACCGTCGTATGGGCGACAGGCGAGTCTGGGCGATCAGTAGGCGTCAAATCACTCCTGCCGTCGGACTGATGTCATCGTCGATTACGGTCTTGGTCCGTGTCGGCTCATCGCTCCAGAATCGCAAGGCGACGTTGCCGACGCACAAGTAGACTCAATCTCGAAAGGACGCTGCTTGGCAGTGCCACTTGAGCCCCCATCGCGGACTCTCTGCGTTATAATGGCGAACCGGCATGCCGTTGGAGGTAGGCCGACGTCATCGAGAACGACCCACAAGACTGTTGACGCGGAGAAGCCGATGAATCGCTGTTTTCATTCCCTGCTGGCCATCACTTGTGCGCTGCTGCCCCACGTCGTTTCAGCTGCCGGACTTCAGGAGGCCGAACAATCCAAACCCCACCTGGTGATCGTGATGGCCGAAGGGGAGTACAAGACAGATCGAACCTTGCCCCCCTTTGCCAAGTCCAATTTACAGCCAGATTTTCGCGTGACGCTGCTCTTCGCAAGCGAGGACAACCCAAATGCTGTACCTGGACTGGAGGCGATCAAGACAGCCGACGTTGTTCTGCTTTCAGTTCGACGTCGCCCGTTGCCACCGAACCAACTGGCCACCATCCGCGCCTACATCGAACAGGGGAAACCGCTGGTTGCCATGCGCACGTCAAGTCATGCTTTTTGCCTGAGAAACCAACCACCTCCTGCGGGTCTTGCCGAGTGGCCTGATTTTGATCAACAGATCCTTGGCTGCCATTACCACAACCATCATGGCAACAGTGTGAAGACTTATGTATATGCTATTGACAAGCTGACCGAGCATCCGATTCTCCGCGGTGTCAGCTCGGGTGAGTTTCGGGTGTTTGGATCCCTCTACCAAAGCCTGCCCGTGGCGGATTCAGCCACCATCTTGATGATGGGACGCGCCGAAGACATCACACCACATGAACCAGTCGCTTGGACCAATATTCCCCAGACCGGAGGTCGCGTGTTCTATATGTCGCTCGGGCATCCGCAGGATTTTTCGCTGCCGGACTTTGTGCGGCTGCTGAGAAATGGCATCTACTGGGCAGCCGGCCTTCCCACGCCCACTCGCGACGTGGAAATCCAAGAAGACGCTCCGCAGAAATAGTCCGCGATGCTTGTCACGTCGCGGCAAGAAGACACGGCCTGCCAGCTACATCGTCCCGATCGATGGAGAGACTCGCGCGGCGGGTGGGACCTACTTGGTAGTCGTGCACGGTCTCACTTGTCCGAACACAACTCGCGTTCATAGGCGATCATCGCGGAGAGCGCGTGCTGGATGTAGTCGATTCGTACTTCGTTTGCCCGTTTCTTTTCCGATTCCGTCACATTGACGGGTGTTGCACCTGGCAGGAATCGAGTCAGTGCGCCGGCATGCGGCCCCTCGACGATCTGGCAACGCAACAGGAACTCCATGCCAATCTGCACGGACTTGCGGATCTCCTGCCTCAAGGCATCCTCTTCACCGGTCAGATAGGTGAGTGCCGCGAGGAGTCCTTCCAGTCGCGTCGCCGAGGGGCAGCTACGTGCTTCTGGCGTATAACACCCATGCAATCGCGAATCACCGAGATGTACTCGCTGCTCGGCAAGCATCTCCCGGCACAACTGTCGCGTGTGCCCCAAAATGGCCTCTCCCGACTCGGGATCAGGCGGATCATGATGCATCGCGAACCAGCGTTGGCCAGACAACAAAAACCATTGGTCGGGCAGGATAGGGTGTTGCAGTTCCCCTTTGCGTGAGAGGTCGACAAGCGCTTTGCGGGCTGTGTGTAACCATTGCGGGGCCGGGTCCATCTCGTACAACATGAGCAGCCCCAGCGCGGCTTCTCCCGGATAGTACATGGACTGCCAGACATCGCTGCGGCCACGACCAGGGAAGAATTTTGAGTAAAAGCTGCCATCGCTTTTCTGCATAAACACCAGGAACCGCCCAAGTCCCCGCAATTCGTTGACGGAAACAAAACCTGGTTCTGCCCGTTCGACGGAAATCAAGGCGACCAGCGCAAGCCCGGCCCCCCCTAACTTGGCCTCCCTCGGCTGGTCTCTGCCCGTGAGTTCCGGTTCCGACCACACTGCCAATAGATTGGGGTTGTCAGCAACCGGGGCCATGCACTTCCGGCGCAAAAATTCCGCACCGCGCAGCATAGCCTGGTGGACTTCATGATCCGGTGTGCGCTGACAGTACTGAGCCAGGGAATAGACCGCGCCTGCGTGACGCAGCACGTTATACTGCGATCCCACTTCGACCTCTGGCTCCAGCTGGAACAGATACGCAAACTTCCCTTGATCGTCGCACAGCCCGGCAAGATATCGCGCCGAGCTGTCAATGGCGGCCTGCAATTCAGCCAGTTCCGGGCCGGGGGGGACCAGATTACCGCCGGACGCGGCAGGGCCCTTGGCCGCGGGAACCGAATGTTGACTGCAGGCGGACACGCAAATCGCCAGTAATCCGACCACCGCCAGCCCGAGGCACCAGGGCCGTGTTTGGGTGCTCAGGAACGGCAATAGTCGGAAAAACATAGTGCTAGTGGCTGGCCTGGCAGATGAGTAAAGCTGATCGACACAGTGCCGACGTGGCTGGTCAATTGTAGCATACGCCAAGGACCCCGGACGTTTCGCCGGCCGGCGAATGGGGCCGGGTAGGACATGCGTGTCGGAGAGCGTAGCCCAGTGCTCGGTCTCGTCGATTTCCACTGGTGTGTTGTCCACGACCAGGAGGTGAGACGCAGCTGGTGCTTGGTGTTGCGCTGCGGTGCGCGCGACACCGACGCGCAGCAGATGACCGCCTCGGCAGGCACTCAGCCTGAAACCCACGTTTGCATCTTGCCGTGTTCGGATGTCAGTCACCGCTCTGCGATCTCGATGCCCATTTCCCGCATCAACATCTTCATGTCGTCCCATGTCGCCCGTTTGGCGGCCGGATTCCTCAGCAAATAAGCTGGGTGATAGGTCGCGACAACCTTCATGCTCTCGAACCGGTGAATTTTCCCTCGCAATTGCCCGATCGGAGTGCCTGTCTCGAGCAGGTTTTGCGCGGCCACGGCCCCCAGACAGCAGAGAAACTCAGGCTGAATAATCCTCAATTGTCGCAGCAGGAAATCACGGCAATTGGCCGCCTCGTGTGGTAGAGGATTGCGATTTCCTGGCGGCCGACACTTCAGGATATTCAAGATGTAAACCTGTTCACGCCGCAAGGAACAGGCTTCGATGATTTTCGTGAGCAATTGGCCGGCTCGTCCCACGAAGGGTTCCCCCTGGCGATCTTCGTCGGCGCCAGGTGCCTCGCCGAGGAACACAAGCCGAGCCATCGGATCTCCGACACCAAAAACGGTCTGCGTGCGTGTTCCAACTAGCTCCTCGCAGAGCCTGCATGTGGCAACTTCGCCGCACACGCGATCCAGCGCCGCAGCGCGCTGGTCGCGCGAAAGGGTCGGCAGCGGTAGCACATCCGCAGATTCATCAGCGGTTGACTTGACTTGCCGTAATGACTGTTTCCGGGGCACGGTTTCCTCCTTGGTCCCGGACGGCAGCGGCGCCACGGACGATGGAGACGTCCGATCGCTATCTGACGTCAGACTCGTTGTTTCGGCAGCCAAACGGCTCGAACGCGAAACGCTGGGCAAGTCCAAGACACCTGCATGCCCGAGGCTCTGCAAACGTTGCAGCACAAGTCGACGAAGCAGATCTTGGTCGGACCTAAGCATGTTGACGAAACTCCAGGCCATCCCTGTTGTTCTACAGGTTCTTCATCCTGCCAGGTTTGCGTCCGGTCAGGATGGCTGGTCCGGGAGACGACAGGTGGCTAATCCGTGATGAGTCACGGTTCATCAAATCAACAGTTGCGAACAAATTCTCTTCTCACGCGAGTCCGGGATCTCGGTCCGCCTTCGGGCAGCAACGTGACCATTTCGAATGAGCTCTTGGCGGCCAGCGACCTGCGTGTCAAAACGGGCAATTTCCTTGATGGCCCGCGGCCCTGACGCCCCGGGGGTGAGTATAGTCGTTTGCCGACCGTCTGGCGACCGGATCTGTCGCATGGGATGTGGCTCGACTATCATGAAGACACTATGGCTGTTCCTCAGGTTGCGATTATCGGTCGTCCCAATGTTGGCAAATCCAGTGTTTTCAACTGGTTGGCGGGGCGGCGCATCGCAATTGTCGATGACGTCGCGGGCGTTACCCGCGATCGTCTTTGCCAGTTAGTCGAATTCGAAGATCGGTATTTTGAAGTTGTGGATACAGGTGGAATTGGCATCGAGGACGTTGACAACTTGACCCGGGAAATCGAGGAACAGATTTCCATGGCCATCGACTCGGCCGACGTGATCCTGTTTGTTGTGGATACGCGCAGCGGGATCACACCGCTGGACGAATTGGTGGCCGAGAGGTTGCGGAGCGTAGAACGGCCGATCCTCTGTCTGGCAAACAAAACCGACGATGTCAAACTGGAACCGGAGGCGGATGAGTTCTATCGGCTTGGACGTGGCAAGTTGCTGAAGATCAGCGTGCACCAGGGCCGGAACAGGGATGCGCTGATGAGGCTCATCCTGGAACGGCTACCAGAATCGACGGCCGATTCGATCGCCACCGAACCAGAAATGAAGGTCGCGCTGGTTGGCCGTCGCAACGTCGGCAAGAGTACGTTCATCAATACGCTGACCAAGACCGAACGGATGATCGTCAGTGAAGTGCCGGGAACCACTCGCGACAGCGTGGACGTGCGGTTTCAACTGGACGGCAAGTCATTTCTCGCCATCGACACACCAGGCCTGCGAAAAGCCAAGAGCATTCGTACCGACATTGATTATTATGGTTTGCAGCGGGCTCAGCGCAGCATTCGACGAGCGGACGTTGTCCTGATGCTGTTTGATGCGTCGCAGCGGATCAGCAAGGTGGACAAGCAACTGTGCCAGTATATCGCCGAACAATACAAGCCGTGCGTGTTCGTCGTCAACAAATGGGACTTGATGGTGGGACATATGCCAACCGAACGGTGGGTGGATTATCTGCGAGACCATTTTCGGACGATGCAGTACGTCCCGATTGCCTTCATCACCGGGCAGGCGGGAAAGAATATGAAGGCCTTGTTGAACCACACACAAATGCTCTTCAAACAGGCTCGTCAACGCGTCAGTACCGGCGAATTGAATCGACTGGTGCGCCGCGCCATCGAGTACCATGCTCCACCGTTGCACAAGAACCGGCGGCCAAAAATCTACTATGCGACACAGGTAGGCACACAGCCTCCCACGATCATCACGATGTGCAACATGCCTCAGGCCTTCGCTGCTGACTATCGACGGTACTTGCTCAGCGTCCTGCGTGATCAGCTGAGTTTTGGCGAAGTTCCGATAAAAATGTACCTGCACCGTCGCGGAGCTGACGATCGTCGCGACGATGTCGGTATCTGACCTACGCCGTAATCCGCTGGGCAGGGGAGGCCCGCTCGCCGCTCTCCAATCTTTCCCGACGCACAAAAAAACCGGCCGGTGGTGATCCCGGCCGGGACGTATTCAATGTGCGTTCTTCTGCGGACTGTCGGATCAGAATTCCCAGACCACTCCGAAGTTGATCCCCTGGACCCACATGGACGTATCGACTAGTTGAGGAGTCGGACGTGGCTCACCAATCAGGTTGGCACCGTTGGCGGGCAACTGAGATACGTTGATCCCAAAATCAATCTGGTCGCCCGATCGCATGACGTCGGTGACCCACAGTAGAGAATAGCCCAGTGAGAAAGACAGACGCTGGCTGTAAGAGTACCGCAAGTTCGTGTTCAGTTCGGGAAGTACGGCAAATTCGTTGCGATTGTAGCCACCCATGTTGGTGGAAAGTGCCAGCAACCCGCCACTACCTGCCAACGGGGCCTGACTCGGAACAGTGACTACATTGCTACCGTTAATATTGACGTTCTGGTGCATGTTACCGAGGGCGATCTTCGTGAGCACATCGAGTGACCAACTGCCGCGGTCGACCACCGCTGACAGGCCAAATTCTCCGCCGTGAAAATCGTTTTCGGTGGCAAACGCGTCGAGGATATCGAACGTGGTACCTGTCGCCACCGGGCCTCCGCTTTCGGTCACGTTAAGATGCTCTTGTACTGTCAGCCCTTCACGATAGCGGAAATACCGATAGCCCCCGACGAGGTCCACACGATTGCGACATTCCTGCCAGACGTTGCGACGCAGCAGCAGCGCCAAAGAGTGCATCTCGCTGCTCGTCGCCACCTGGACGTCTCCTTCCAAAATACCGGGGAACGCAACAAGCTGTGAATCTTGTTGACCCGACAGCACATTGAAGAAGGGACGGGCCAATATCGGGCTGAGTGGCGTGCCCACGGACTGAGCATAGAAGTTGCCAGTAGCGGCACCGTCACCGAGTGAGAACCAGGTTACATCCAAGCCGGCCGTCTGGCACTCATCAAGCCAGTAGCCGAGCATAAAACGCACGCCCGGGCGATAGTTGCCGTCGATGCCACTGTCGCCATGCAGGACTTGCGTACCAGGTTGGCCCAGCACTCCCGCAGCCGATTGTCCGGTCGAATCGGGGCTGGTCGTAACCAATGCCGGAACATTATTCCCTTTCGCCCACCAGATCAGAAAATCCGCCTGGCCATACCAGCGCGGTGAGCACCAGTTGCTGCAGGCACCGCCGCACGCATCGCAACATGTCGTCACGGCCGCGTCTTGGTGGGCAGCTTCTGAGGGAACCGGCTGGGTCCACAGGTCCATGGCCGCCGGAGCTTCGGCGGTTCGGAACGCCGGGTCCAGCAATACGCTATACGAATTGGACTTAGCCAACTCCACCGGCAGATCGGCCTGAGCCGGATGGAGCGTCAAAACAAGCGTCGCGGCTACCGAAATCGCCGTCGCGCTGCGAACGAGTAATCTGATCATATTGAGCTTCCTTGCATTAGCACATCCGATTGGACGTTCCCATGAGGGGTTTGATCGTCGTGCAAAATACTCCGCTTCACGCCCAGTCTGTCGTTGAGACGACCTGCTGCCCAGCCGTGCTGCAATCTTCGTCGCCACCTGTCACTCGAAAAACACAATCACGTGTTCTTCCGATGAGCCAAAAGCCGACAACGCCGTTGTCAACTATTCGTCACATCCCGTTCTATCGGAATCGACGTTTCAACCGCTCCTCAAAAATGGGTTTTACCGTTGGATACTCATTGCAGCCCACCATCATAACCTGCAAAGTCTGCGTATTTTCCCAGACCGCGCCGCGATGCGACTTGTCGCAGCAGTGGGAATGTGACCGAACGCCCATCTATGGCCCTAAGAATCGCGTCCTGCAATGCGATCCATTCGCCTTGACAGCTCAGACTCTTCATGGGAAACTCCGCCGCCCAGCGAAAACAGGCCACTGGCCCATCGGTCAAATTTGCTCAGCAACGAGAAGGGACTCGCCACAAATGAAACGCACAGTTTGGATTATGGCAGCCACGCTGATTGCAGGATCAATCCTCGGCTGCGGAGCCAAAGAAAAGAGCTCGAACGCTACCTCAGCCGCGGGAAATAGCCCTGCTGCAACCGAGGCAAAAACACAGCACGTCTCATTCAAGTCTTCCACCCCGGAGGAAGCCGTAACCGAATTCCTTGACGCCCTGCGCAGCGGCAACGAGAAAACGGCTGAAGCGTTGCTGACAACGCGAGCGCGTGAAGAAACAGCCGCCCATGACATGGTCGTCGAGCCGCCTGGAGCACCGAATGCGTCCTATTCAGTCGGTCGCGTTCAACACCCCGATGGGCAAGCGGATGCGGCGTATGTGAGCAGCGTCTGGTCCGAGAAAGAAGGGCAGGTGGAAGATTCGTACGAAGTCGTGTGGATTCTTCGGAAGGAAACCACTGGCTGGCGGATCGCCGGCATGGCCACTCAATTGACTGATTCGCAGGACCCGGTGTTCTTGAACTTCGAGGACCTTTCGGAGCTCGAAAACGCCGTGCGAGAGGCGGAAGTCGCCAATCGACCTGGGAACACGCCTCCAGCCCCGGAATCGGGCAGCTCAACGCTCCGATAAATCCACTCCGTCGTCTGATGCCAGCCGCGGAAGGCGAAACAGGGGTCGAGCAACCGGCGGTGTTCGACCCCGTCCCTCTGCCTCATTCACACCTGTCTTTAGCCTCCACGATTCGGCAGTGCGGAAGAACATGCCCTTCACACCGAAGAGTGCCTGACACCATAAGAAGCAATGCTCAGCACCCTTGCACCACAGCCCGCGCATTTTCGCCCCGTGACGGCGGCCAGAGGCATCTCGGGTGTGCGTGGCAACAAGCGTGGGCTGGCGTTGTTGCCGCGGAATCAACCTGCCGCTTGCGCCGAGCCCAAGCGTGCCTGGCACCACCGCAGTTCAAGCGTGCCTGGGCAGTTCAAGCGTGCCTGGCACCACCGCAGACAGTTCAAGCGTGCCTGGCACCACCGCAGACGGCACTCCCAGACGTGCCTGGCACCAACCTCTGTGGCACCAACCTCTGGCTCCAACCTCCCTCGCACACGTGCTCGCACACGTGCCTGGCACCAACCTCCGCAGGGAAAACCTCCGCACACGTGCCTGGCACCAACCTCTTCCCTGGCACCAACCTCTTCCAACCTCTGGCTCCAACCTCTCGGCTCCAACCTCCTCGCACACGTGCCTTGCTCGCACACGTGCCTGGCACCAACCTCGCTCGCACACGTGCCTGGCACCAACCTCCCGCTCGCACACGTGCCTGGCACCAACCTCCCTGGCACCAACCTCCCTGCACACCTCCCTGGCACCAACCTCCCCCAACCTCCTCTGGCACCAACCTCAGCACCCGCGCAGACGTGCCGTGCCACCATGGATGCTCTAGCAAGATCATGCGATTACGTTGGGCACGGGACCCTGGCTGGCACCCTTTCACAGTGAGTTATGGCAGCCTTGCCGCAGCACCCTTTCGGCAGCCAGCGTGCGATCCATTGCGCCATCTGACCTTGACCCTTTGTCGGCGGTCATGCCAGGGTTGCCTTTGGGCATGCAACGGCAACAGAATGCCGTGCGTGAACAGCACAAAGCATTGCTGCGCCGAGATTTACAGCCTCAACCTCGGAACCGGGAAGATGGGCGATTGGGGCTGCTGGGCCCCAATAGTCCGCGTTGTCCGGCCCACCGAACTGCGAGCTTTGAGTCGCGCTGTTCGTCCACCACGACCTGCCCAGACGTGGGAGAATTGCCAAGCACTGCAATTAGGCACGATGGAGTAATTTATCACCACCCACAAGAAAGTGCGTCTCTCGTTCAGGCGCGACCCAGAAGCCGCAAATTCTGTCAATATTGCTCCGATTAAGCGGCGGTATGGTTGACAAGCGACTAGGTCATGTTACCCTATCGGCCTAGTCCCCATGACTCGCGTATTTTCCGTAAGCCGCAAAGTTTCATTTTTTTGGGGGGAAACGAGGTTTATGGGAAGTGTCGAGGCACCGAGGGGATGGGCAGGCGCTGCCGCACAGCGAGGCGTTTTGACGCCCGATTGTGGAGCGTGCTGACCGGTTGGCAACATCAGTTTCCTGTTCGGTACTATGTTTGGAGGGTTTGGTATGAATCGAGTGTTTGTTTACGGCGTCGCGTTGTTTTTCGCGATCGTCGGCATCGCCCTGTTGGGCGGTGAAAAGACGGCTGTGGCCGGACACGGCTGCAACGGCTGTCACGGTGCGGTGGCCTGTGATGGGGCCGGCGCTGGTTGTGCGGCTGTGGCCTGCCAGGGTCGTTGTTTCGGCCGTGCGCGCCACCACGCCCGTGCGCGTTGCGGCGGTTGCGAGGGTCGTCGTATGTTTGGTCGGCGTCGTTGCGCTGGCCAAGCGACCGACTGCTGTGGCGTGCAGCCCGTGGATTGCTGTGGCACGGCGGCGGCGGCCGTGGGCACCCCGACAGAGGCACATGCTCACGAAGCTCCACCCACGGAAGAACCTGGTGGCGCAGCCCCTGCCGCTGAGTGACCGAAGTAATTCGGGACGTGTCTCGACCGTTCCGCGGTCGATGGCCGTCCGACAACCGTTCTTCTTGCCGACGAGTTGGCCGCATCCCTGTTGGCACCTGCTTGTCAGCGAGCGTAAACTAGAGACCGGGCCTCTCGCGATGCCCGGTCTTTTCTTATGCCCAGAGAGCGGCGGACGGCGGACAAGGCCACGTCGCACGGTCACAAAGGACGGCTTCGGCCTCACCACTATGGTGCCGCGAGAGGACTTGGGATCTATCGCCTGTGGGAGTCTCTGGCTATCCAAGCATATCTGGTGAGATCATAGTGACGCAGTGGGTTTTCCAGATGCTTTGCGGTTAGAGCCATTTCAGTTTGTTCCGCGTACCGATTTCAGGCACACCATGAACAAGGCAGCCAGAAAACTCCGTCGCCAGAACGATCCCGATGCCCTCGCCTCCAAGCCGCAGATGGATACAGCACGGTCGGTCATCTCAATCTTTCTGTTCATACAATTATTTGTCGTTTTCGTCTGCCTGTCCGCGAATTTTGCCCCTTCCACGGCACAACAACGCCTGCTGCGATTTTTCCAACCGTACACGCAGTTGCTGAACTTCGAATTAGACGGCACGCGGTATTTTTTGACACACGCCACCATTCGCGACGTCGATCACCGCATTGAAATCCTCCCCAATTCAGAGTCTGACTCGTCTGATAACAGCTGGCAAACGATTTCGCGTGGCCTGCAAGGGAGTGAGCGATACCATCGCTATCAGCGCCTCGCGGACACCATGGCGTTCTTTCAGGAAGACGAAGCGACAACGGCGCTGATTGCAGAAGCCGTCGCCCACTGTTATGCGTCGCAGCAGGCAACGACCGTGGGGCAGCTGCGATGTTGACAACATACATTGCAGTCGTGGGAGGCGTTGGACAGTCCGATTCCGGAGCAGAATGACCCGCAGAATCCGGTTTACTTTGCCGTCATCTATCGCGCCAACGTACTGACCACCTCGAACGATCAGATTCGGATCCTCAAACGGGCCGAGGCTGCCTTGGAGGCGGCACCGAATCGACGTGCTGACGGCTCGATGCAGCCTGGAAAGGATTCCCCACGCCGTACTGTTCCCGGAGTCGATTCGTGAAAACAATCCGTAGATCTTCCCCTTCCGAGCAGGAATCGGAAGCGGCTCGTTCGGGAGATGATTGGCTCATCTTTACAGGCAACCCGGACGCGTCGTGAGCGTCCTGAATTTCCAACCGCAAATACCAGGTGCTTGCTTCCCATACCATCCTTCACACCAGGTTCCTGTCACCAGTAACGCCACAGCATGAATGCGCTCCGAGAATACATTGAACGGCTTTTTGCCGGATGCGGCAATGCATGGAATCGCTTCTGGTTCACCCCCACAGATGCCTTTACGCTTTGCGTGCTGCGCATTTTCACAGGAGTCCTGGCTCTCTATTTCGTCACGTCTCATTCCGCGGATCTAATTCGCTGGTTCGGCCCCGACGGCTTGCTCAACGCAGACACAACCAGGCGACTTACGGGCAGCGACCAGCTGACCTATTCGTTTCGATTTTCTTATCTCTACTTAGCCGAAACGTCTCTCTCACTTTGGATTCTGCACGTTGCCGGACTCTTCATACTGCTGGCATACACACTCGGTCTGTGGTCACGCGTCACGAATATCGGTGCGATGATCGTGGTTCTGTCGTACATTCATCGCGGTCCGATGTTGACCGCCCAATTCGAACCCGTCCTGACAATGGTGCTGGCGTACCTTTGCCTGGCCCCGACCGGTCGATACCTGTCCGCGGACGCATGGTTGGCTCAGCGTGGAAGCCCCCCCGTTGGTCAACTTGCTTCTGGAGGCAGCAGCGCCGGAACGTCGATCGCAGCGAACATCGCCTCACGCCTGATCCAACTTCACCTGTCCGGATTATGCATGATGATCGGTTTGAACATGCTGGCCGGTGAGGTTTGGTGGTCCGGTGAAGCGGTGTGGTGGCTGATAGCACGCAGCGAATCACGTTTGATCGACGTCACCGGACTTTCACGCGCTTTCATGCTGGTCGAACTATGGACGCATGGCGTGGTTGCCTACCAACTGGCTTTTGGACTGCTGGTATGGAACCGGCTGGCCCGCCCTCTTTTGCTGTGCCTGGGAGTCGTCACCTGGGTCTCCCTGGCGTTGATCACTGGTCTAGTTGCCTGGTGCGCCATGATGCTCGTGGCCAGCCTTGCGTTTGTGGATCCAGAATGGCTCAAGCGTTACGCAGGTTACTTACCGGTTCCCGCGGAATCCCCGGCGCAGCCATCCTCGCCTGCGGACCAGTGCTAAGCGAAGTCAGAGATCGCCTGCACGAATTGAGGCGTGGGGACCGCTGATTTTTCCCCACTTGGGATCGGCGAAACAATAACTGGCAGATTCTTTATTGCCCTCACCTTTATCCTCTCCCCCGCTATTCGCTGCGCGGCGGGGGAGAAGAGACAATACGGCAGTTATGGCTTCGTCGATCCTTACTGTTTTGCCAACCGCCAGTCTGTCATTTAGCGCCACTTCGGACTACTTGCGCAGCAGGTTATTCATGTCGCTCCAGGGTCGCGTGTTGGCCACGTCATGTCGCGTGAGCCCGCCGCGGCGGGCCTGCAAGATACCATAGCGCAGCATATCCAGACCGTTCGACGCTGTGCGCGTCAGTACTGATCACGATCGGTACCCCGATTTGCCTGGCCGCCGCACAATGAACGTCATCCAGATCCAGGCGCGGGATGAGCATTCAATTCCATCATCTTTCCGTGTTCCCGCGCCGCCTGGAGCACGCTCTCTATATCGACCTCGTACGGATCGCGACGATTGATCAATCTCCCCGTCGGGTGTGCGATCGCGCAGACATAGGGGTTTTCAATCGCTCCCACAATCCGCCTGGTAATCTGTTCTCGCGATTGTCTTTGCCCATAATGCACACTCGCCACAACCCAGTCAGCTTGCGCCAGAACCTCATCGGGAATGTCAAGCCCTCCCTTTTCCAGAATATCGACTTCGATACCTTTGAGAATCGTGAATTGACCGTCCGAACATCGATTCATTTCATCGATTTGCGACCACTGCCGTAGCAATCGTTGCGGATCAAGTCCACGAGCCATAGTCACGCGCTGCGAATGATCCGTGATAGCAATGTATCTAAGACCTCGTGCGCGTGCCCCGGCAACCATTTCCTCCAGCGATGCCAAACCATCAGTTTCGGTCGTATGCATGTGCAGGTCGCCTTGCACATCATCGGCGCGGACCAAAGCTGGCATTTCCCCCGCATCAGCCCATTGAAACTCGTGGCGGGCCTCGCGGAGTTCAGGCGCGATCAAGGGCAGTCCCAACGCGGCGTAAACGTCCTCTTCCACCGCGCCCGCGACAGGCCGCTCCGCTTCTCCATCGAGTCGATACACACCGTATTCGTTGATCTTCAGACCCTGTTGTTTGGCGCGACCACGCAGCACGACATTGTGTTCTTTGGAACCCGTAAAATACTGTAGCGCGGCGCCAAACGATTCTCGTGGCACGACGCGCAAGTCGATCTGCAATCCACTCGACAACCGCACCGACATTTTGGTGTCGCCGCGTACGATGGTCTCGGCGACACCCTCAAATCGTCCCAGGCAATCCATAACCTCGTGGTGGTCAGAAGATACGACCAGGGCATCGAGGTCGCCGATCGTCTCTTTGCCACGCCGGTAGCTCCCTGCGAATTCGAGTTGTTCCACGGCCGGGCAGGACTGCAGATGCGCTTCCAGGGCCGTCACAATCTTATTGGCCTCCGACCAGTAGATTCGGGTACCAGCGGCTTCCGCCACGTGCATGCCCTTCAATATCGCCTCTTCCGTTTTGGCCCCAAATCCCTTCAGCCCTCGCACCTGCTCTGTTTCGCAGGCGTGCTTGAGCTGTTCCAAGGTGACGATCCCCAATTCCTTGTAGAGCAGTGCCGCCTTCTCGGGACCGAGGCCCGGAATCCGCAGCAGCGTCAAAACACTCTCAGGGATTTCCTCCAACAAAGTCTGCAACTGAGGAAGTGAGCCGGTTTGCACCAAGGTGATGCATTTTTCCGCCACCGCCTTGCCAATTCCATCGATGCTGGTCAGCTCCTGGGGGTTTTGGCGGACCAACTGCGACACCGATTGCGGCAAGTTGCGGATCGCCCGTGCTCCATTGCGGTACGCTCGAATCCGAAACGCGTTGGCCCCCTGAAACTCAAGCAGGTCGGCCAGCTGATCCAGCGTCGCGGCGATCTGAGCGTTGCTTGACATGACGGGGTCCTCATGTTGTGACTCGTTTTTTCCACACGTCAATCCGTGAAACGGCGCGAGCCAACGACAGCATCAGTATCTGATGGGTCGAGTTCGAGAGCAGCCCAAACCCGCCACCATCGCGCCGCAGCGGGCTTGGCACAAGTCAAAGGTGCAACTCGATCACATCTTTGTCGTGGAGCACGTAGTCTCCTTTGACATAAGTCCCGTCATGGACGTGACTTCCCCACACGCGTGCGTTTTTGAGGTTCGTGGCAAAGTCTTTATGGACCATCTCGGCCACTTCCAGCAGAGTACCCCCTTGATGAATCGTGTAAGGGCGATCATAGTCCGGCTGCTTCTGGTTCGGCATCTTCGTATAGACTCGAACCACATCTAACGTGTGATACACCAGATTACGCAACTCCTCCAGTCCGGTTCCATGCTGTGCCGAAATCACGTGTTCGTGAAAGCCAAAATCACAGAACTCATGCAAGAGCTCAAGCCGGTCTTGAGCTTCTGGAGCATCGATCTTGTTCGGCACCAGAAAAGCCCTGGTGTAGGCCAGCCCGACGTCGTTCTCGTCAAGATAGGTTATCTTCGCCAGGCGAGTCCTGGTTTCGTTCAACTTGTCGACCACTGCCTGCACTTCCTCGATTCCGTCGTCGCTCCCCAAGTCCACCAACAACAACACCAGGTCGGCACCTCGAATCAATCCCACCGTGGCCGGATCCAGCACATCGGGCGTGATAGGTGGCGTATCGATCAGTTGCACCATCACATCTTCCCATGGCATCATGCCCGGGATCGGTTCACGAGTCGAAAACGGATAGGGAGCCACTTCAGGCGTCGCCCGCGAGAGACTGGCCAGCAGTTGGCTTTTCCCGGTATTCGGAGCTCCGATGATCACTACCCGCCCGGCTCCCTGCCGCGGAATTCGAAATCCACCCCGTTTGCCCCCCGCAGCCTTGCCCTGCTGCAACTCCTTCTTGACTTTGCTGATCTTCTGTTTCAGCTCAGCCTGAAGTTTGTCAGTCCCCTTGTGTTTGGGCAATTCGCGCAGCATCTCCTGAAGACACTCAAGCTCCTCTTCGGGAGACCCGGCGCGACGATAAGCGGCTTCAGCCTTCAGGTATTGAGCCGTGAGATTGGCAGGCATGGGAGCGACCAGGCACGAACAGGGGGTCGTCCAACTTACTTTGGTGGAAAACCAGGCTCCGTCACCACGTAGAGTTTTCCTTCACTCCCACTGAGTGTAAAGCGATTTGGAGCCTTGCCTAGTTGGACAGCGCCGCTTTCACTCTTGAGATCATCTTAGGAATCAGGGAAAAATAACTTCACCTTGTACCCTCGCCCCTGTGGGGAGAGGGTTTGACAACTACCCTCGATCTCGGCCACCCGTGAGATCCCTTCCCGCCGGCCCTCGCCACCTCCGGCGGCGAGGGCCGGCGGGAAGGGTCGTATTTCGGCTGCCATAAGTAGTCAGCAAACGTAGAACCACCGGGACGAGCCCGGCGGCGAGGGTCTGTTACGGAGACAAGAGTTACGCACTTCTCCCGCTCCAAAACGGCGCCGTGCAACTAGTACCATAACGTGATCGAATCGCCTCGTGCGAGTAGTTGGCTCAGCCGAGCAGGCGTCGAAGGGCCAGACCGAAGATCGCGGTGCCAGCGGCGTGACTACTGGGCGATGGAACGCCAACCTCCTTCGTCCAATACGGTATTGCCCCGTACCGGCCTGGCAGTTGTCGTTTGCACAGCCTGCCGACTCCGAATTTTCGATGTTTTGGGCCAGGTGATGGTCGTGTAAGCCCAGGCCTGGCCGGCATGCTGCAACGCCACCTGATCCCGCGGGTCGTGCAGCTGAGGTGCGTTCGGCTCTTCCTCAACTTGAGTGGGAATCGCATCGGGATCGGGAACGGGGCTCAGTTTTTGCTTGTTGGGCGGCGCGGCCGGGCTGCTGAAGGTGGGTAATGGCACCGGTCTGCCAAGCGTCACGGGCGATCGCGTGGCGGCCTCCGGATGCGCAATATCGGACTGTGTCGCACCAGGACGAAGCGCACTTGTGCCGGGGACGCCCGAGTTCCATGTGGAAGATGACAGTGGCTGGGGCGGCGCGATTCCACCCTGGAGTGAGCCCTCCCCTGGCTGCAGGCGGGGACGCGCGTCAGCTGGCTCGGGACCGCCAGCAGGCTGGCCGGACGACGGCATGTTCTGCGGCGAGAGCGTGGGAGCCGGGGAGGACGCGGAAGGCACGGACGATCCAGGCACCATGGTGGCCGGCCCTGGTGCATAGTACGGAGCGGGTGTCGGCGCAGGCGAAGACAATCCGCTGCTCGGCGCAAACGTGCCGCAACAATCCGGCGTCACCACGCATTGCGCCGACACGCATGGGTCGGGTGAGCAGATGGTGGTTGCCACTGGCCCGGGATCGCAGCGACCCAACAGTCGATCCAGGCAACTGCATCGTCGCCGTTCGGGCTGGTAAGCGTACGTCGTGCAAGCCTTCATGACGGTCACCGGACCGCCGGTAATGGGGTCCGCCGAAGTCACGGGGCGATAACGCGTTACCGGCACACGTTGCCACGATGTCCGATAATAGGCCTGTTAACTGGTGGTGATCACCGCAGGCCGCGTTGGTGGAGCCGAGCTGGCGGAAAAACACGATTTGAAGCGGTTCCAACAGCTCGGCGCTGGCGGCTCGCAGGCGACCGGTGCGGGATCGCAGATGTCCTGCGGAACCTGGTAGACGATGGTCGGTGCACAGCAGTTGGAGGACGGCATCTGATACGCCATCGTGGGCTGACAGCACGACGAAGACGAATAACCCGTAGTCGATGTGCCGGCGTCAAACGCCTGGTACGCGACCGTCGGCGATCCGCCGTAAAGAACGGTTGTAGGTGCATAGGTCGGCGGGTAATACGCCACGACCGGACCGCTGGGCGTTAACCGCGGACCGAACAACGTGTCAAGAATGGTGCCGCCCCGTGCTGAATCTACGAGCACGGCCTCCTGCGTCCACACCAACAGGATCACAAGCGTCGTAAACCATATCCACCGAAACATGTTCTCGCTCCGCTTCACGCAGTTCAGGAAGACCCTCAGTCGTCCGGAACGGACTTTGAGCAGCAACTCATTTTCGCGATCGCACTCGCACGATCGACTCGGCATGCAGCTCGAGACGATTACGGCCAAGCCTCGAACCAACGACGCGAACTAACTGGTTCACACCTCAGAAAACGACCCATCGCACATAACGTCCGTCG
Source organism: uncultured Planctomycetota bacterium (assembly GCA_963700575.1). GTDB lineage: Bacteria > Planctomycetota > Planctomycetia > Pirellulales > Pirellulaceae > JAJRVM01. Next base: position 570,633 of record CAVOYC010000033.1, read on the forward strand.
GACTCCAAGTCCGTACCGACGCGGCGACGCGAGCGCACAGTGGGTCTGCTGAATGGTAGGTCACACCTGTGGCAAAGTTAACAGAAAGCGGCGGGATTCGAGAAAACTTGGCCCAGGTCCGCTCCAACGTGTCGTTTACAGCGTATTGGCTACAGACACAAAGCTGGCGAATTCGGTAAAGTTAACTGATCAGCCTGACCATGTCGCCCCGCCACCACGTTCAGCGTGTCGATGGCGACGATCCGCCGGTTCTTTGACGGTTATGACGGCGTATCTCATACACATCATACAACCCGAAAAAGACCTCTCGGACGTTTCCGCTCCACCGCTGGTAACCGCGGGCAACATCGTCGCCGTTGAGCATGCTGGGTTGGTTGAGTTTGCCAGGATGCTGGTGCAGAAGCAGCTCCACCAGGCAGTCCACCGTCTCCAGGGAAGTACGTACAGCGTAGAGCACAGGCAGTCCGGCGCGGGCATGACTTGTTACCAGCAACCCGGTCCCCGAGCGGCGGCAGAAGAACTTGAGCCTGATGCGTGCCCAGAAGCCAAGCTGCTCGTAACCATCCACAATCACGATGCTTCGCGCGTCCCAACCTCCGCGGCTTTGCATGAGCGAGTCTGGCAATCGTCGCTGTCCGGCCTTCAAGGTGCAGCAGGAAACTTGCTTCCCGGCACGTTGCAGATGAGGGATGATGGTGTGCAACAGCGTTGTCTTCCCTGCCCCATGCGGTCCCGTCAGGGCGCCCCACCAGCCTTGCTGCCGCAATCGCTCGACGAGCTGCCCGACATCCTCTCCCGGAGGGAACAGAAACTCCAGTGCTCCGGGACGCACGAAACGTGTGGAAAATGGATTGCCTTGCGGCACGGGTAATTCCATCCGGTTTTTCACCTAAGTGCAAGCCTTCCTGCCCCTGCCAACGGATCCAACGCCGCAATAGCCCGTGATTTCGCCAATCTCCACCAGATGTGGATTCCGAACCCTTTCCGAGGGGAAACGAGCCACCAAAATGCGGCTTTACCGGCTACATGGACCGCGTGTTTTGCAGTGTGAGTCATTCAGCCTCGTCCGGTCCCTCCCGCGGATCTAACGCGGGCTCTGTCACAGCGCGCGGACGGTACGTCCCCCAGGACGAACGTCTGTTCGAAAAACACTTCCTTGCCCCGCCGCAGGAATGCCCGCACGCGCACGCACCACCTGATCTTCACCGTGATACCGTCATACGTTAAAGGACTGTTGGGAAGCGGCGTACTGAGTCGCCGCAGCGTGCGCAAATCGCGGTCTTCCACATCGGCAGGGAGAAGCCGTTCGAAGAAATGTACGGCAAGGTCCTCATCCCCTTTTCCCTCCGTGTGCCACAATACCGAGGTTTCGAGCGCCTGGACTTCCCTGGCTTCAACGGCGTCCATTTGACACTCCCACTCCAATTGCTCCCCCGGCCGAAACGGACGCCGCTGATCTCGAATGCGAATGCTGATCAGTGGTTCCATTAGCGGATCTCCCGCGGGCAATCCGTGGGATACACGACCACCGGAAAACTTCGCTCAAACGCCGGCCATGACTTTGCTTGCCCGCGCGCCAACAGCATCCAGTGTACCGCGTTGTGTTTCGCACGAAACGAATGCATGACACCTTTGGGAACCGGCAGTTTGCACTCGCACTCGAACGCTTTGCTTGGCTCGATCTTGAAGTCCTCCCGCAAGAGAATCGACTCGCAGAGCACGCGACATCGCTCGGTCCTGATATCCGTTCCCTGGCGAAACGTGGTTTCTTCCTCGCACACCAGGAACAACTCCAACGACCGCACGCGCAGACGCCCCGCCTGCGAGAGAAACAGCTGATACGTTCTACCAGGCACCAAAGGGTGATCCGAAATCTCGACCGTCGTTGGCCCCATACCTGTGTGCAGCATCATCTGTTGGACAAAGTAATAAGTGGCCCAGATGCCAATCACCACAAAGGGCAACACCACGATGGTCAGAAACCAATCGGGGCGCTCCGCGACGTGACTCTTGGCCGCCACCATGGCCAGTACGGCGGTAATGCCGTTCCAAACCAAGAAAAAGGCGGTGGCTGCAAACAAGATCCAGGGCCCTGAATGAGTTACCGGCAGTCGATAGGCAAGTCGAATTCCCGGGCTGTTCGTCAAATTGGCATCACGTGGAACGTTGGGAAACGCACGCTGGGAGGGGAGTGCCTCACTGATCAAGTCAATGCCCTCGGCCCGCCGAGCCATCGCCGACCGACGCTCCACCGATGTGCCCACCTGCAGCACCGTCAGAATGACGCCGCTCCCTCCGATGAGCGTAAAGGAGACCATGACCAAAACCATCAACCAGAAGCCGAACCCTGGCTGATAAAGTTGCGGGGTGGAGGAGACAACGCGGGAAACAACCAGATAAGCCAGTGACATGGCACCCAGCAGGAACAAGATGCCAAAGAACAGAGCCTCCCCTAGACCACCGACCAGCTGCGAGCCGGTACGCCGATCTCCTCGCTTTTTCTCCCACAACCGAAAAATCCGGGCCACTGTGGCTGCCTTCCCAAAGCAGTAGTTCTAAAGACCGCCCGCAACAGGAACTCCCAGCCGATCTTTCGCCGCCCTTCAGCCGGATCCATGCAGTCATGACATCCCTGCACCCCCCGTCTTTCACGGGGCGGCAGGGCCGCTACTCAAACTCGAGCTACCGTTCGGTGGGCATCGGCCGGCCCATCACGGGGCACTCCTTTGTTGCCAGATAAACAAGCTCCGGTGAAATGGGTGCAGAACAGGAAGTGCACCCAAAACGCCCAAGTTCGCCTTATTCTAATGGCCGAGCCGCAGAACTGTAGCAGCCTGCATGGAATTTGGCCAGAATCGCCTTGAAAACGCGCGTGTGAGCAAGGGAAGTGCCCCAAGGGAAGAGCCATGCGCCGTTCGTCCCGCCCCAACGTCGTCAAACTCACGTACAGTGCTGGTACGTTAACATGCCGATCAACGCCGTCACCTTGCTCTGTGACCGTTCCGCCGGAAAACGAGCGCGTCAAGAGTCACCCAACACACAGTGCTCCCCAAGCTTCGAGTTCGTTGGATCCTCCCAGCGGAGACCGCTCGCGGCCAGGAATCTGCCCTCACGCCTGTCGTTCGTGACTCGAGCGGTGCGGAGCAGGGACAGGCCGAGACAAGCGGAGGATATCCTCGTTCGACACCCGGCCCTGACCGATCGGCCGGGTGTGCGCACGGTCTTTCCTGCCAGCCTAGTTGTCAAGCGGTCTGGCAACTTTCGCGAAGGAAACCGATCTTCTCAAGCGAAGCGTAGACTTCGTCGAGCGTTTTTTCCCCGAAATTGGAAATGCCCAACAAGTCGGCTCGCGTACAATGCAGGAGATCGTTGACCGTAAAGATACCTCGTTCTTCCAAACAATTGGTCGTCCTTACGCTGAGGCCAATCTCCGCCGTGCTCATTTCCAGCCGCTGATGAAGTTGACGCGACTCTTCTGCAGCCCTACTCAATGGAATGCGGGTTCCCATGGGTCATCCCTTTCCCTAAAAGAAAACCGTTTCGTCCGATCATCCAAACGATCACCCCCGGCGGTCATGGCGAGAAGGCCGTCCGGGCGATGGCCCACAGTATAACCAGGGACGGCGCCCGCGCAGCCATTTTGGAGGTCAATTTCCGAAAAAATGACCTGCCATCTGCTGAGCACATCCGCATCATCTGCTGAGCACGACTACACCGGCGGATGGGGGCTGCCGAGGCACGCGTCAGATGACCTATAATGGCGGTTTGTGAGTTTGCTTGGTGATCTGCCAGTAGAGGCTACGCCGCGACGGGAGCTGTGAATTCGCTCTTGGCGCGGTTCGCTAACTCAGCAGCACCGGAAGCACAGTACGGGAACCACAGCACTGGAACCGCCAATCGGCCTGGCCGGGTTCGAGTCCGCGGCACGAATCCGTTGACTCAGCAGGACCGCTTAGCGGTGCCGGCTGAGGACCACATGCCGGCTTGGAAGAAGCCGATCTGGCAGGTGCATTCACGCAGCAACTATCTGGTACGGAGATCCATGGGGACCCATCGACTCGGCGCTGATCGACAAGTTGGCACGGACAGGAGCAGACTTTTGTCGTCGTTGACGGCCTCGCAACAAGCAGCGGTGTGCCATATGGAAGGCCCGCAGCTGATCCTGGCCGGTCCGGGGAGCGGCAAGACGCGTGTCGTGACTCATCGCGTCGCATATATGCTTGAGCAGGGAGTTCTCGATCACAACATTTTGGCCTTGACGTTCACGAACAAAGCTGCCGACGAGATGCGTCGGCGGGTCGAGCGATTGGTGACCGGGCCGGCGGGTCTGGATGGGTACCTTTCATCGCTTTTGTGCTCAACAGCTTCGCCGCTACGCACCGCTCGTGGGCCTGCAGGAGAATTTCTCGATCTACGACGCGGATGACAGCGTGAAATTGCTGCGCGAGGCGATCGATGACGCCGACGTGGAGCTGATTCACGAGACGCCCGGTCGCATTGCATCAGCCATCGGCTGGGCCAAGACCGACTTAATTACCGCTCAGCAGTATCGCGCTTCGCCGGGCAATCCGGTGGGGGCTATCGTGGCCCGCGTCTATCCCCATTATCAGAGAAGGCTGCTGGCGGCCAACGCCGTCGACTTCGACGACCTGTTGATGTATATGGCGTTGATGTTGCGCGAAAACGCGGAGCTACGGCGAGTGCTGGACGAGCGATTTCGTTACATCATGGTGGACGAATACCAGGACACGAACCTGGCGCAGTACGCGATCGTGCGTGCCTTATCGATTGATTTTCCCAATCTCTCGGTAACGGGCGATCCGGACCAGTCGATCTATGGATGGCGGGGCGCCACGATTCGCAACATCCTCGAATTCGAGCGCGATTTCCCCCATGTTCAAGTCGTTCGACTGGAAGAGAATTTCCGCAGCACGAAGACCATTCTTCGGGCGGCGGACCAACTGATTGCGAACAACTTCCAGCGAAAAGAAAAGACGCTCTACACGGCGAATCCGGAAGGCAAACCGGTGCGCATGGTGGTTTATCCAACGGGCCGTGCCGAGGCTGAGGCGATTGCGGCACGGATTGCGAACGAAGTATCGGCGGGCCAGCGGCGGCCCAAGCACTTTGCTATCTTCTACCGCACCAACGCGCTGTCGCGAACGCTCGAACGTGCCTTGCGGTCGGTGGGCTTGCCGTATCAGATCGTGCGCGGGCTGGAATTCTATCAGCGCAAGGAAATCAAGGACATCCTGGCGTACCTGCATTTGCTGAACAATCCTGCCAGCGACATCGCGCTGCGTCGGATCATCAACACGCCACCACGCAAGATCGGCAAGACCACGCTTCGTCGTCTTACTGAATATGCACGGCAAAATGGCTTGCCACTCTTTGAAGCAGCACGTCAGGCGGGACTCGTGGATGCCCTGTCCCCACGTACGGCGGTGCAGGTGGCACGATTCGTGGCCATGATGGATCAGATGAAGCTGGTCGGCGACGAAACGGTGGAAGAGGTGTTGGGCAAGGTCCTTCACTTCACTGACTATCGCAACTGGCTGACGATTTCAAACACCGAAGAAGATCAACAGCGTCTGGAGAACATCGACGAACTGGTGACGGACGTGCGCGAGTTCGACGAAGCGCATCCCGAAGACGGAGGCCTCGAGGCATTTCTGGAGCAGGCGTCGCTGGTGGCGGACGTGGATGCTTGGGAAGCCGAAACCGATCTGCGTCACGATGATGACGCTGCACGCGTCCAAAGGACTCGAATTTCCCGTCGTCTTCATTGTCGCCGTCGAGGCAAAAACACTCCCGCATGCACGCAGTGAGGACGATCCCGACAAGATGGAGGAAGAACGCCGCCTGCTATTTGTCGGGATGACACGAGCCGAGGAGGAACTGCACTTGAGCGCGGCCCAACGGCGCACCATACGCGGAAAAGAGGACAGCGTGGCGACCAGCCAGTTCTTGATGGAGTTGCCGCGTGAGGAAATGGAAGTCATTGGGCAACTTGGATACGCCGGCACCGATTACGCACACGACTTCTCGGAACCAGGGAACGATACCTGTGGGGAAGCAGGCGATTGGGACGCGGACAGCGCGACAAGCTTCCCCGCCGCCGAGTTTGACGTGGACTTCGACGAGGAGTCGCGGCAGCGTGTCCTACGCAACCTCCGATCCAAGTCGCGCAAGAGCGCGCTGACGGCGTCACCTCACGAGAAAAGTCCTCACCCGGCAGCCGGTTCACCACCGCCGCCGACATGGCTGGCTCGGCGGACGACATGCCCCGCTGCTCTCCCGAGGATTTTCGACAAGGAATGGTGGTCATCCATCCCGATTACGGATTGGGCAAGATCATCGCCTTGGGTGGCACCGGTGCCAAACGATCTGCCACGGTTCAGTTCGGAGATGACACGGGCATCCGAAAATTTCGATTGGCCTTCAGCCCTTTGCGGCCGGTCGGTAAGTGATCCAACCGCAGATGTGTGAGGAGAGAGACTCTGACGCCCCCGAAATCCGCGAATGATAACCTCTCATGAGTGACACCTACCTGAAAATTAGCCAGTTGAAGACACCGCAGGCGTTGCGCGCTCACTTGCAGCATTTGGACATTCCGCTACCGGTGGACGATGAGATCCTAACGACCAGTGGCGGTTCGCCGTTGGGTCGGCCACTCGATATCGCTGCCGGGAGAATCGGCAATCGATGGTGTATTCATCCCATGGAAGGCTGGGATGCACATGGCGACGGATCGCCGTCCGAACTGACGCTGCGGCGCTGGGAAAACTTTGGGCGGAGCGGCGCAAGTTAATTTGGGGTGGGGAAGCGGCGGCAGTGCAACCGGATGGCCGCGCCAACCCGCGCCAAACGCTGGCCACACCTGCCAACCGCCAAGGTCTGGCGCAACTGCTGGATCGTTTGCGGAACGCTCATCGCGAACACTGCGGCACGACTGATGATCTGCTGGTGGGGCTGCAGCTCACGCACTCGGGTCGCTTCAGCCGTCCGCACGGCAAACGACTCGAACCGCGTATTGCCTACCACCATCCTCTCCTGGACCCGAAATTCGGCATACGCGGCGACGACGCGAGCCTGGTCTGGACCGACGGCGAACTGGAGCGGCTGATTGACAACTACGTGATCGCCGCCGGCGTCGCGCGTGATGTCGGCTTTCAGTTCGTGGACATCAAGTCTTGTCACGGCTACCTCTTGCACGAGTTCCTCAGCGCTCGACAACGAACCGGGCCGTTTGGAGGCGATCTGGCGGGGCGCACGCGTTTGTTGAGGACGATCATCGAACGCACTCGCGGCGAGTTTCCCGACTTGTCGCTGGGCGTTCGCCTGAGCATCTACGACACGCTTCCTTACCAGAAAGAGGGAGCGTCCGGCCGGCCGATGCCCTACGCCGACCTGCTGCCGTACGAGTGTGGATTTGGCGTCGCCCCGTCAGATCCGCTCGAAATCGATCTGTCCGAGCCCATCGTGTTGTTACGGGAATTACGTGACATGGGGGTCGCCATGGTGAACGTCACGTGTGGCAGTCCATATTACAATCCGCACATTCAGCGACCGGCGATTTTCCCGCCTAGCGACGGATATCCGCCGCCGGAAGACCCATTGCGGGGAGTCCATCGCCTGATCCACGCCGCCCGACAATGTAAGGAAGAGGTGCCCGGACTGCCGCTCGTGGGAACCGGCTACACGTACCTGCAAGACTATCTGCCTCATGTCGCCCAGGCGGTCGTGCGAGAGGGATGGATCGACGTGGTTGGAATCGGTCGGATGGCCCTCTCGTATCCGGAGCTGCCACGAGACTGTCTCGATCGGGGGGCGTTGCAGCGGAAAAAGGTCTGCCGTACGTTCAGCGACTGCACGACGGCGCCCCGCCATGGGCTGGTGTCGGGTTGCTACCCGTTGGACGCGTACTACAAAGCCTTGCCGGAAGCCGACGAGCTGAAACGCGGCAAGAGAGCAAGAAGAGGGCAGAGCCTGCAACCACCCATGGTTTGCAGTGGCTGGTAGTCGAAATGAGAGGAGGTTCGTCACAATCAACAACACCGTTGCCACTGCATGATCTGGCGCGGAGTGTGGAACAACATGCCGGCTTCTCTGAGCGCGCTGGCCCAGCTGCAAGCAGGCCGCCAGGCCACATTTGATGGAGTCGTGGGTTCGTCGTGCGCACTGGTCGGCGGCCAGCCTGGTACGCGACGCGCCCGCTCCGTTGGTCGTCGTCTGTCACTCCGAAGACGCTGCCGACATGCTGGCTGACGACTTGCAGCTCTTTGCTCCCGGTCTACCCCTGCGTTTCCCCGCCTGGGAATCCACGACCGACGAATGGAGTGTTCACGATGCGATCTACGGCGATCGGCTCCGCACCCTCAAACGACTTCATACCTGGTACGACCACACGGCTCTGCACCAGCCGGCCGCCGATCGAGCCCCTGGAACGCGTGGTGGTGACCAGTATGCAGAGCCTGATGCAACCGGCACCGGCATCGGAACGTCATCCACGAACAGCACGCGGCACCTGGCCGTCGGCGACCAACTCGACTCGAGCAATTGAGGAAGTGGCTCGTACAGCAACCGGTTCCATAGCACCTCGGCGGTGGAGTTGCCGGGCGAGTTTTCAGCCCGCGGCGGTATCCTCGATCTGTTCGCCGCCGACTGGGACCACCCGTCCGCATCGAGCTGTTTGGAGACGAGATTGAATCGATCCGGCAGTTCGACATTTCCACGCAACGCAGCATGGAGACGCTCGGCCAGATCGAAATCACGGTGCTGCGACCGGAGTCGGAAGGCAACTCTCCATTCACCGCATCACGTTCCCCAGAACAGTTGGTTCGTGCTGATGGAACCACAGCAAATCGACGCGGAGGCGGAGCGGTACTACGAACGTCTGGAGTCGCCACAGGGCCATCTCGATCAGCGGGCGGTGAATCGTGCTTGGATGCAATTCCCGTTGGCCACTGGTGGCGGCGATCACTCTATCCGCACTTGGGCCTGTCTGCCGTCTGCAAGTTGAGTCGGTCGAGCGATTCAGCGGCGAGATCGCCAAGGTACGTGACGAATTGGATCGAGCCGGACAGCGAGCACGACGTCTATTTGCTGGCCCACACGGACGCTGAGCGACAGCGACTGGGCGAAATATTTGCTCCGGCCACGACTCATGCAAGCAGGCCATTTGCAGCTGATGGTCGGAAAGCTCAGCAAGGGATTCCGACTGGTCGCGCGAGCGGGTCATCTTGATCAGCGGAGCGGAACTGTTCCAGCGCGACGAACTGCGCCGCACGCCGCGCCGCCGGCTGGGCAAGGTGATCGACAGCTTTCTCGATCTGCGCGAAGGTGATCTGGTCGTGCATCTGGCCCACGGGATCGGCCGCTATCGCGGCATCCAGCTGATCGACGAAGACGGGCGCGCGGAAGAACATCTGCAGATCGAGTTCCACGGGGGAGCCAAGATCTACGTACCGGCCAGCGCATCGGTTTGGTCCAGAAGTACGTGGGCGGCACGAAGCGCCGGCCCCGACTGGCGCACATCGGCGGCAAGACCTGGATCCGTCAGAAAGCGGCCGCCGAAGCAGCCGTGACCGACCTGGCCGTCCGAGATGCTGGAGATGCAGGCCCAGCGCCGTATGCGGCCCGGGATCTCGTTCGCCGACGACTCGGAATGGCAACAAGAATTCGATACATCATTTCCGTACGAGGAAACAGACGATCAACTGACCTCCATTGAAGCCATCAAATGTGACATGCGCCAAGCCCGACCGATGGATCGCTTGCTGTGCGGTGATGTCGGTTTCGGAAAGACGGAAGTGGCGATGCGCGCGGCCTTCAAAACGGTCGATAACGGCTATCAGGTCGCCGTCCTCGTGCCGACAACCATTCTCGCTGAACAGCACTATCGCACGTTTCAGCAACGCATGGCCGAATTCCCCTTCGACATCGCCCGGCTCAGTCGCTTCTGCTCCAATCAAGAACAACGGCAGATTGTCGACGGACTCGCGGCGGGACGCGTCGACATCGTCATCGGCACGCACCGACTGGCCTCCTCGGACGTGGAGTTCTATAACCTCGGACTTGTCATCATCGACGAAGAACAGCGGTTCGGCGTGGAAGTCAAGGAACGCTTGAAAAGACTTCGCAGTACTGTCGACGTGCTGACCATGACTGCCACGCCGATTCCCCGTACGTTACACATGTCGCTGGTGGGCGTGCGCGATATCTCGAATCTGGAAACGCCTCCCGAGGATCGGCTGGCAATCGAGACTCGAGTTACTCGGTTCGATCCGCAGATTATTCGCCACGCCGTCCTGCGAGAACTGAATCGCGGGGGCCAGATTTACTTCGTCCACAATCGCGTACACGACATCGAGCAAGTCGCGCAGCGACTGAAGTTCATCGTGCCCGAGGCAACCATTCGTATCGGACACGGCCAAATGGCCGAATCCGAACTGGAACGCGTGATGGTCGATTTTGTCGACCACCAATTTGACATCTTGCTGGCCACAACGATCGTCGAAAGCGGCCTCGATATCCCCAACGCCAATACGATCTTCGTCGACGAAGCCAATCGCTATGGGCTCGCCGACCTGCACCAATTGCGGGGACGTGTCGGACGATACAAACACCGTGCCTACTGCTACCTGCTGGTCGATCCTGGAGCCAGTATCACTCCCAACGCGGCCCGCCGATTGCGGGCCATCGAAGAGTTCAGTGACATGGGAGCGGGTTTCGCGATCGCCATGCGCGATCTGGAAATTCGAGGCGCCGGAAACCTGCTGGGGACGCAGCAAAGCGGACACATCTCGGCGGTCGGCTACGAATTGTATTGTCAGCTCCTGGAGTCGGCCGTACGTCGCCTAAAACAACTGCCCCCCGCCGTTTCGATTGACGTGAATGTGAACCTGCCCGGCACGGCCTACTTTCCCTCACATTACGTGGAGGACCTGCGGTTCAAAATCGACCTCTATCGCCGCCTGGTGCGGGTCGCGGGAATCGATCAACTCGAGGAATTCCGCACAGAACTTGTGGACCGGTTCGGGCCTCCACCACCGCCGGTGCAGCGACTCTTGGAACTTGCCGAGCTCCGCATTGATGCGGCAGTCTGGCAAATCTCGGCAGTGTACGTGGAGGAGGAGTACCTCGTTTTCCGCTTCGGCGACCGCCGGCGCATTCAACAGCTCGCTCGTTTGCGTGGCGGGCGGCTCAGGATCGTTGACAATTCCAGCGCCTATCTGCCTGCTGAACAAGAAGTTACCGACCCCGGGGCGATCCTGGCCTTGGCAAAATCGGTGTTGCGACCCGTCCCATAAGCTGTCTATAATCCCGCGCTGCGTTGGCGATAGCGCGGCGTGTCATATCCGGAAAGACTTGCAGCGGTCTCCTTTGCCTCGTCCGAGAAAGGTGTCTCGTGGCCAGCCCTCTCACTCGATTATGTGTCGGTCTCGCCGGCCTGCTAGGGATACTCGTCGCCACCCTGACAGATGCCGACGGTGACGATTCGCGCGCCGTCGCGCCGTTGCCAACGGTATTGGTACAACGGGTGGTCACACCGACCGAGCTGGTCGCCACGGTGGGAGACCAGATGATCCTGGCCGGAGACGTACTCCCCTCGATCGACCAGATGCTCAAGGATGCGGCAAGCAAGATCCCGGCGGGCCAGCTGGATCAACAACGGGCCCTATTTGTGCAGCAGTTGCTTCCCAGAAAGATCGAGGTCAAGCTGGTCATGCTCGATTTCTACCGCACGATTCCGGCCGACAAACGGAATGAGGTGTTGGGGAATATCGACAAGCAGGTGGAAAAGCAGTTTTTTGATGCCCAGGTCCCCGTCTTGATGGAGCAACTGGAAGTCGAATCACTGACCCAGCTGGACGCCAAGCTGCGTTCTTTCGGTACGAGCATCGGAACCCAGAAGTCCGAGTTTCGCGAGCAGATGATGGCGCGCACCATCATCGGCGACAAGATCAACCGCACCCCCGAAATTACGCATGAACAGTTGCTGGAATACTACCGAGAACACAGTTCCGAATATGACATTCCGGCACGAGCCCGCTGGGAAAAACTGACCGCCCGTTTTGACAAGTACCCGGACAAAGCGGCGGCCGATCGGGCCATCGTCGAGATGGGCAATCAGGTGTTGCGTGGTGCCGAATTCGCCGCTGTCGCACGCAAGCTCTCGCAGGGTACGAACGCCACGAATGGTGGATACCACGACTGGACGACAAAAGGTAGTCTCGTGTCCGAAGTGATTGATCAGGCCATCTTCACGTTGCCATTGCACCGGCTCAGTCCAAAACTGGAAGATGATCGCGGCTTCCATATTGTGCGTGTGACGGAGCGACAAGAGGCGGGACGGATTGAGTTCCTCGATGCCCAGCAGGAGATCCGCAACAAGCTTCAAGAGGAAGATCGCAAACGGCAGGTGCGTGACTACCTCGACGGGCTCCGCAAAGATACGTACGTCTGGACGATTTTTGATGAGCTTGAAGTGCAGACAGCGTCTCGTCCATCACCGTTTGAATGATCCTTCTCGCCTCCCTTAACGCCTTATGCCGTCTCCTGATCCCGCGAACCCGTCGGACGTCGCATCTTCGGACCTTCGTCGCAACGTGGAACTGAAGGCACAACTCCCGTCACTGAGTGCCGCGCGTGAGGTGGCTCGTGCTCTGGCAACCGAATATCTCGGCATTCAGCACCAGACAGACACGTATTTCCGCTGTCCTCACGGGCGGCTCAAACTGCGCGAAATCGACGGCCAGTCCGCGCAATTGATCTGGTACAACAGGTCGGATGAGGCGCACGCCAGGAAGAGCGAGTACTATCTGTTGACGGTCGCCGAACCGGCGCTGGCCAGACAGGTGCTGACGAACGCCTTGGGGATTCGGCAGACCGTGGTGAAGCAACGTGAGATCTTTCTGCACGCCAACGTACGCATTCACCTGGACGACGTGAGAGACCTCGGGGGCTTCCTCGAGTTTGAAGCGGTTATGGCCCCCCATCAAGACCTGGCCCAGGGCCATGCCCAGCTGGTCTGGCTGTGCGATCAATTCGCCATCGCTCCAGCACAAATCCTCGCTAAATCCTACGGCGACATGGTCTGAACCAGCCCCTCGCCGGCAGGCACGATCGTGCTCCGGCCGATTCGCATGTCACGCGACTTCTGGTACCATCTTAATGCAGGCTTTGCCTGCAACCCTCGAGGCGGCGCAGCTTGCGGTCGTGCTGCGGCAGGACGCCGCAGCGACGAACGTGCGCGGCGCCGCGTTCGCCCCGAAACAGGCCACTGCTCATCATCCAGGAGCGCATCTGGTGCAAGATTCATCTCGTCAAACAGGTCCCGTGCGTGTCGTGATCGCTGAAGATAGCCGCATTCAGGCGAAAATCCTGCAGAAGCATTTGCATGAGGCAGGTTTCGAGGTCCGCGTGGCACCGGACGGAGCGAAGGCCTGGGATTTGATTCAGCAAGACCCTCCCACGGTGATCATCTCGGACATCGAAATGCCCGAAATGAACGGTTACGAACTCTGTCGTCGCGCAAAGAGCGACCCTGTGCTGCGACGAATCCCCCTGATCCTCTTATCCACTCTATCGGCACCAGAAGACATCATCGAAGGTCTGCATGCGGGAGCGGACAACTACGTCACCAAACCGTACCAGGCAGAGTATCTTCTATCGCGCGTGGATTCGCTGTTGAATACTCCCTTGGAAGAGATAGACGAGGATTCGCCATCTCTGGAAGTCAAGCTGGCGGGCAAAACATACACCGTACAGTCCGGCCGCCAGCAAGTACTCAATCTGCTCATCTCCACATTCGAGAATGCCGTTGAAAAGAACAATGAGCTGATTCGCGTGAACCAGGAGCTGACCGTTGCGCGAGATCAATTGACGCGTTGGAACGATGAGTTGACACAACTCAACGACAAGCTCGAAACCGCCAACACACGCATGTCGCGAGACCTGGAGGCCGCCGCCAAGATCCAGCAGTCACTTCTGCCGGGCGCCGTCCATGCCAACCCCATTCCCAACGCCGAATTCGCCTGGCAGTTCATCCCGTGCGACGAGTTGGCTGGGGACTTCCTGAACTACTTTCATCTCGATGAGCGGCACATTGCCATGTATGTCGTGGACGTAAGCGGGCATGGCGTCGCCTCATCACTGCTGTCGGTGACCATCGGTCGCCTGCTCACACCACATGCTTCGTCTTCCTCGCTCCTGGTGCGGCAAGGATCTGGCGACGGTGAACGCGTCATTGTCCCACCGTCAGAGGTCGTGGCTGAATTGAATCGACGATTTCCCATGGAAGATCAGGGAGGGCTCTATTTCACGATCGCTTACAGCGTTCTCGACCTGGCCACCCGCCAGCTGCATTACGCGTCCGGCGGACACACCCCTTTAGTGGTCGTCGATAAGAACGGGGGCATGCGTAGCGTCGACGCCGATGGCATGTCGATCGGCTGGATGGAGGATGTCGATTTCGAAGAACTCCTTATCGAACTCGAGGTCGGCGATCGCGTGTTCATGTATTCGGATGGAGTCCCCGAAGCCATGAATGCTGACCTGGACGAGTACGGCGATGACCGGATGCTGCAAGTCATTGATGCCGGCCGCAACAGGTCACTCGACGACGCCGTCGGCAGTCTGCTGACTTCGGTGCAGAAATGGTGCGGACGTTCGGGCCCCAGGGACGACGTTTCGATCCTGGCGTTAGAAATTGCCGAGTCGGTCTGACTCAAAGCGTTTTCGTTGATTTCCCCGTACACGTATTCCTCCAAGCAAGCGGGAAGCGGCGCACACTGGCGCGAGATGGCCATCTGCGTCTCCTCCCCTCTCAAGTGACCAAAGGGGAAGCGTCACTGTCCGCTAGACCGTCGCGCAATTGAAAAAAACTGACGTTACCCAAAGTGACACGAGCGAAAGCGTTGTCCAAGTGCAGCGTTGTCTCGGCGCCTCCCAAAAAAAGATATCCGTCCGGCCACATCTGGCGGCGTACGCGATCCAAGATCCATCTCTTGGTCGCCGTTTCAAAGTAAACCATCACGTTGCGCAACAGGATCACGTCCATCTTGACCAGATCCGGCCACTGTGCCGAAAGGTTCAGAGGACGAAACTCCACCATCGATCGGATTTCGTCTGAAATCAGCCAGTCCTTTCCCACACGGCGAAAATATTTCGACTGCAGGCTGGCCGGCAATCCGCGGGCCATCTCCAGGTCTTTGTAACGCCCCTCTGCGCCTGCCCCAGCGCCGCCCGGGAAAGGTCGGTCCCCAACAGGCAAATGTTCCAGTGGAGGTAATCCGGGAAATGCTCCCGTAACAACATGGCGATACTGTACGGTTCCTGCCCCGTCGAACAGGCCGCACTCCAAATCGTCACACGTCGCATCGGCGCGCGGCGGCGAAAGAGTTCGGGAAACACGACTCGACGCAACGCCTCGAACGGTACCGTGTCCCGAAAAAAGTACGTCTCGTTGGTCGTCATGGCGTCGACCACGTCATCCATCAAGGAGGCGTTGTGAGGTAGCTGGAGTTCCCCCACGAGCTGATCGATCGAATGTAATCCACGACGCTTCGCCAGGGGAGCAAGGCGGGCCTGCACGAGGTACTCTTTGTTGGCCTCCAAAGCAATGCCAGCCCGACGCAGCAAGAGCCCGCGAATGTATTCAAAACTCCCGCTATTCATCGACTTGTCCTGCGTGATGGCCCTGCTCGCCAGGGGAAAAGGTTGTGGTCGGCCGTTCGTTCAACTGATCACGGGAGCTCGTGTCGTGCCCCCCGCTCGACTGCGACGCGTCTGACGATCGATGCCGCCAGTCGGTCCAAGGGGAGCACTTCGTCAGCCAGACCGGCCTGCACGACCTGACCGGGCATCCCCCACACGACACTGCTCGCCTGATCTTGCGCCAGCACGCCCCCCCCCGCCCGAACGATGGATTGACACCCTCGGAGGCCGTCTTTCCCCATGCCGGTCAGCACCACGGCCAGCACCGCGGAACCGCAGACGGCCGCCGCTGAACGAAACAAAACGTCGGCCGCCGGCCGGCAGGAGTTCTCCGGAGGATCGCCCGTCAGCTTAATCTTCAAGCCGTGGCCGTGGCGAGTCAGCACCACGTGGCTCCCACCCGGTGCTATGACGACCTCCCCCGGTCGCAACGGTTGCTCGTCGTGCCCTTCCGTCACGCGAAGGCGCCCGCCCTGTGCGAGCCGATCCGCCAGATGGCGCGTAAACACCGGAGGCATGTGCTGAACAACCACGATCGGAACTGGGCAGCCTGGTACAATGGCGGGAAGCAACTGGGACAAAGCTACCGGGCCACCCGTCGAAACACCAACGACGATGATCTCCACCCGCGCGGTGCGCCGCGCCACATCCGACACCCGTGTCTCGGGCGAAATTGGCGTGAATCGCTCAGCGACCGGCCGCCCCAAGCCGGCGAACTGCTTGATCCGAGGAATCAGTTCGTCACGAATACACTGTTTCGCCACCTCGAAGCTGTTCACATTGGTCGGTTTCGGAACATAGTCGTTGGCACCAAGCATCAAGGCGTCCAAAGTCGCGGCCGCCCCTCGCTCGGTCAACGAACTGAACATGATCACCGGCAGCTGCGGATGTGAGTTACGCAACTGGGCCAGCATCTGAAGACCATCCATGTTGGGCATTTCCACGTCCAGTAAGACGAGATCAGGAGTGACCTGGGGCAATTTGTCCAAGGCAATTCGACCATCCGCCGCGGTCCCGACCACTTCGATTTCAGGATCGTCGTCCAGGACCTTGGTGAGCGTGCGGCGGATCACCACCGAATCATCTACGACCAGCACGCGCCACCTGCGGCGGGTCTGCCGGGGCGTCGGAGCGATCTTCCGTACCGCCGCCGTCCGCGGTGTGGCCGGGTTGCCCGCCAACGGCACACCAAGTTTTTTCAGTGACTCCAGAAGTATTTCCTTCGTAAGCGGTTTGATCAGGTAGTCGTCGGCTCCCGACCGCATGGCCTCGGAGATTTTCCGCGGATTCGATTCCACGGAGACCATGATCACGCGCAAGTGCCGGTAGCGTGCGTCGTCGCGAACGGCGTGCAGGAAATCGACTCCGTCCAGCACAGGCATGTTCCAGTTCACGGTCACCACATCGGGCAACTCGCCGTCTGCCAGCCGCTCAAGGGCCTCGCAACCATCGCTGGCCAACGTGACATCGAAACCGCATTCGCGAAACATACGTTCCAATATGCTGCGTACCGGTTTCGAATCATCAATGACCAGGGCACGCACCGGAGACTCCTTGAGACTGGATCTTCACTCCAAGTGCAAGCCTTCCCGCCCCTGCCCACGGATCCAACGCCGGAAGAGCCTGCGATTACGCCAATCTGCACCGGATGCGCATTCCGAACCCTTTCCGATGGGAAACGAGGCACAAGAACGCGGCTCTACCGGCTACACGGACCGCGTGATTTCCCGTTGGAGATTATGGGGACAGCGCCACTTTCACTCTTATGATCATCCTTAAGGCCTTATTATCACGGGCTTTATCGCCACCGGGCTGGTCCCGGTGGTAGAGCGTTTGACAACCTCCGTCGATCTCGGCCACCCATGTGTTTCCTTCCTCTGCCGGCCAACGCCGCCGGAAGCGGCGTTGGCCGGCAGGAAGGTCCGTTTTTCGGCTGCCAGAGTAGTCAGCAAACATAGAACCACCGGGACGAGCCCGGTGGCGAAGGTCTGTTATGGAGACACGATTTACGCACAACCATCGCTGCAAAATGGCGCTATACAATTCTTAGCACCCAGGATAGCAGATCGACGCGAATCCGCTACTGCTGCCTGTACTGATCCACCAGCTGCTGCAGATCGGCGGCCATACGGGCCAGTTCGTGGGCGGAGATCTGCGTATTCCCCGCCCCCTCCGCCGTACTCTGAGCGGCTTCGGCCACTTGCGTGATGTTCTGAGCTATCTCGGCGCTGCCGGCGGCTGCTTCACTCACCGTGCGACTGATCTCGGCAGTCGTTGACGTCTGCTCTTCCACCGCGCTGGCGATGGTGTTCTGCAGATCGCTGATTTTGTGAATCACGGAACTGATTTCGCCAATCGCTTCAATCGCCTTCTTCGTGTCGTTCTGAATGACGTCGATTTTCTGGCTGATGTTTTCGGTCGCCTTGGCGGTTTCGCGAGCCAGCTCTTTCACCTCATTGGCCACCACGGCAAATCCCTTGCCACTCTTGCCCGCGCGGGCGGCTTCGATCGTGGCGTTCAAGGCCAGCAGATTTGTCTGTTCGGCGATTTGCGTGATCACTTTCACAACCTCGCCAATCTCCACACTGCTCTGCCCCAGCTGGTTAATTCGATCGCTCGCCCCCAAGACCGTTTGGACGGAGAGGCTGGCCACGCGTGCCGCCTCTTTGCGCTTTCCGCGATCTCGCGCACGCTCGCACTCAGATTATCCACACCGGTCGCCAGGGACTGAGCACTCGCACTCACCTGTTCGGCCGACGACGAGACAACGTTGGCTTGAGCCGTGGTCTCTTCCGCATTGGCGCTCAACAACTGGCTGACCGAGGAGAGCTCTTCCGAGGCACTGGCCAGCGAGCCGGTACTGTCACCGATCCCCGACACCAGACCAGCCTGTCGTCGCGATTCACGCGTAAAGCGTGCCGAAATGAGATACGAGATCCAGAGGACGAGTAGCGCGGAAAGAGCGCAGACAACGACGGCGAAGGTGGCCACCGCGCGGACCGGGCCGCGCACCTCACTCAGGTCAATCTCGGCAATCAACGTCCAAGTGACCGGCATCTCGCCCTGATACATCGGTTCGTATACACGGATCGGCATCCAGGAACTCAACACTCGTTTTCCACGATAGTCGTTAATCACACGTGTGTCGGCGGCTTGCCCCTGCAATTCCCCGCGAGTGGCCTGCGTGTCCACAACAATTTCCGGATTGATGATCGTCGTCGCCACGCCCAATTCTGCCAGGAATCGCGAGTTGCTGCGAAACAGTCTGTCCCGGCCCACGAGGTATGCCTCCCCGGTCATTCCCAGACCGGCGTTTTCGGTCATGATCGAGTCGATCCACTGAATAGACATTTGGAGAATCGCCACGCCGATCTTCTTGTCGTTGTCAAAAATGGGTGCGGCAATGAAACTGGCTGGCGCCTCGCGCGAGGGTAGATAAGGCGAGTAGTCCACGAAAGCATAGTAGCCTTTCCACGTCGCGCGAGCGGCTTGTTGAAACACGTGCCCGATGCTGGTCATGGCGTATGGGCCATCTTTGAGTGACGTGCCAAAATCGACCTCCTTCGCCGTCGAATAGACAATCCTGCCCGAGTCGACGTCGGCAAGGACTACGTCGTCAAAGCCATAGCGCGCTTGGAAGTTTCGTATCGGAGGGTTGGCCTGCACGTGTACGTCGCTGTAACGTGACCCGTCAGCAGCCTTGTCTAACAGATCCTTCTGTCCAACTTCATTCGAGTTCTCGACGATGTACCAGTACTGCAGATAAATGGATATCTCGTCCAGCGGGTCAAACAGCCTCTCCAGGTCCCCAAGATTGCTGCGCAGATAGTAAGCTCGCACTTGTGTACGCATCTCGTCCAACGTGGGAAGTTCCGCCGACCGCGGATCCGCGTCACCCTCGTCCGGCAGGGACGAACCTGGCGGCAGCGGCAATTCGGCAAGGGCCTGGCGAAAATCCCGTATCGCCTGACTGGCCAGTCGACTTTCCGCAAGCGTCAGGAGATCATCGCGTACGATACGGAAGTAGTCCTCCAGATGCCGTGCCTTGAGGGTCCGCACAGCCTCCAATTTGGCTTCTTCGCTGCGCATCAGGGCTTGCGATGCCACGACATACATCGTGATGCCAAGTACAGCCAGGGGGATCAGCGAGACACCGAGTAAGGCAAGCAGCAATCGGTTGGAAAACGTGCCGCGAAGAAACTGCAGGATGCGGAATTGTCGTGGAGATCTTGTGTCAGTCATAGTTGGTACATCTCAGAAACACGGGGGTGATCAATTGCCGGTTGTCGGAAGACCTCCCTGCAATACGCCATGAGTTCACTCGCCGTCCCCTACCAATTGCAGACATGCGCCAACGGGCAATAGCAATTCCGGGTCGAGCACTAGCAGCAGCGATCCATCGAGTTGTATGATCCCGCATGCGACATCGCGAACCGGTCCGCGAACCGTATCGGGCAACGGCTCGAGAATCGGCCCTTCGCCCTCTCCTGCTCCATCCCCCTCGTCGGGAATCAGCGTCGCTCGTTCAGGCGTCCCCCCTTCAAGCCCCAACGCGTCGAAATCGAGCACGTCGCCTAAACGATCCGCCCGCAAGCTGATCAGGCCACTGCGTGTGCGTACGATCAGGCTCACCGAAGGGCTGCCTTGGGGACGACGAGCCAGCTCGAGGCGCGCACGCAGATCCATCGCCGTGATGATCTGCCCGCGCAGGTTCACCAGGCCGTCGACCACATCAGTTGTCAGCGGAACTGGTGTCGCGGGTATCGGCTGCAGCACTTCCTGAACGTGATCGACCGCGATGGCAAAGTGGAACGAAGCCGCAAAAAAGGTGCTGAATTGTCCTGCTGCGCTCATCATGACACCTTCTGTACACTGTCTGGAAAAACAATGCCCGCCGAGCGGACTAAGCCTTTGATGTCCATCACGTCGAGCACGTGTCCGCCAATCAAAGATCGACCAAGCAGCCCGGGACGTCTCTGGCTGGTATCAAGTGGTTGGGCGGCTTCGGATACATCAAGGATCCGCTGAACCATCAGGCCAACGTGCCGGTCGCCCATCCCATGCACCACGACAGACACACGTGTCTCGCTTTGATCGAGTGGCTTGCTGAAACCGTCAAGCTGCAGCAGGGGCAAGATGTGATCGCCGTAGGGGACCAGCACCTGGCCACTCGCACTCTCGATTACGGAGGCAGAAAACTCTTCGAGTCGCGTCACGTCAAGCAACGGAATGGCAACGAAACGGTTGGGAGCCGCCTCGCACACCAGATAGTCTCCATGCACGCTTGGCTCGTCATCCCAGCTCTCATCAAGATCTTCCTCCTGGCTCACGGGCACTTCTTCCTGTTGGGTGACCCCGGCGGTTCGCGCCAAGCCGACCACGTCCAAAATCAAGGCCACGCAGCCGTCGCCCATCACCGTGGCCCCAGAAAAAACCGGGATTCGGGCCAGCGTCTTGTGAAGCGGCTTGACAACAATCTCCTCCGTTCTCTTGACCTCGTCCACAATCAGTCCGAACCGTTGACCGATGGCCTGCAGCACCACGACAAACGCAAAATCGTGCTCTCGTGATGCCGGCGGTTCCGGCAAACGTAGCAACTCGGACAACCTGATTAGCGGCAGCAACTCACCACGCAGCCGATAGACCAGGTGCTCACCAATGTGCTCGATACCGGGCGACGATTTTCCGTCGTAGAGCGTCACGATCTCGCGCAGACTGACTTGCGGGATGGCAAACCGTTGGCCGCGCGCTGAAACCATCAAGGCCGGAATGATGGCCAGGGTGAGCGGAATCTTAACGCGTAAGCTCGTTCCACGTCCCACCTGACTGGTAATCGTGACCGAACCGCCAATCCGCTCAATATTCGTCTTGACCACATCCATCCCGACACCGCGTCCCGAAATGTCGGTGACGCGTTCGGCCGTGGACAAGCCAGGGAGAAAAATCAGTTGCGTCACCTGGTGGTCGGACATACCCCGAGCCTGTTCGCGAGATATCAGTCCCTGTCGCAAGGCCTTCTCCCGTACCCGCTCAGGGTCTATCCCCGCTCCGTCGTCCGAAATCTCAATGTTGACCAAACCTCCTTCGTGAAACGCCCGCAGCACCACGTTGCCGGTCTCCGGTTTGCCTTTCCGCAAACGCTGGGCAGGAGTCTCGATCCCGTGATCTACGGCATTACGCACCAGGTGAGTCAAGGGATCCTTGATCGCCTCAATCAAGGTGCGATCGAGCTCCGTTTCGCGTCCATGCATCTCCAACTGAACTTGCTTGTTTTGGCCACGAGCCAGATCTCGAACGATACGTGGAAGCCGCGACCAGAGCTTGCCGATCGGCTGCATTCGCGTCTTCATGATGCCTTCCTGCAGATCCGTCGTGATCAGGTCCAACTGCTGGATGGCGTTACTGAATACACGAGCTTGTACGGCGTCCGCGAAGGGTCGTATCTGGTTCCGCGCCAGAACCAGTTCTCCGACCTGATTCATGAGTTCGTTGAGCAACGCCACATCGACGCGGACCGATCCCAGGGCGGAAGGTGCGGGCGACTCGGGAGGCGGTATGTTGTCAACGCGACCTTCTGTCTGGCCCGACTCTGTTGGTTGTTCCTCACGCTCGTCGTGCGTTCTCGAATCGCTCTCTGCCACGTTCGCAAGAACATCTCCCGACAGCGAATCGGCGGTCGCTGCCGCGAAACGATCTTGCTCAGCCGACCCATCGTCCGCCGTATCTGGCGCGACGCCGTGCGGAGACGCGTCGGACATCAATGGCCGTGGCGCCGCTACCGGATCAGGTGTCATCTGATTCGGCGGAAGTATGTCAATTTCCGTGGAAGCTGCCTCATTCTCGAGCGGCTCGCGCTGCGCAGGGTCGCTCTTCTGCTCAGACATGACTGGCGTTATTTCGGCAGCCGGTTCACTCGGCAGGGCCGCGATGGACTGTGAAGGTCGGGCGGCGAGCACTTCTAGCCGAGTCACAATCGCACTGTAGTCACCCGCCCCTTCTTTGCCCGTGCTCTCAATGGCCGCCAGGATTTCCCGCACGGCGTCAACTACCTGGAGCAGGCTGTTCGTTATTTCGGCATCCAGAATCAATTGTCCATCGCGAAGTCGGCCCAGCAGATTCTCACCCGCGTGTGTGACCGCTCCGAGTTTGGCAAATCCAAAAAAACCACTCGTACCCTTGATCGTGTGGATGGTGCGAAAAATGCTGGCCAGTCGATCGCTGTCGCGCGGATCCTCTTCCACGGCCACGAAATCCTGATCAAGCTGATCCAGGTTCTCGGCGCACTCGACGAGGAACTCTTGAATGAACTCTTCATTCCCACTCATGGCGGTCTCGAGCCTCAACGCGCAGGCCAGTACGACACTGCAATGCAGCCTCGATGGGCCGCATCAGAGACCGATCGAACACGCTTCGAGGCGGCCTTCTAGATAATGACTAATTCGTATTTCCGACTATTTCGTATTTCCATTTCCAACGCAGCTGCCCCGGAACGTTGCGAGCCTTTCCCGCGGGTCGCGACCGATACCCACGGCAGATCGGGATCGCACACCCTCCGGATAATCCACACCGGCTGCCAGGATAAGCCGTAACAGAGCGACGACGAAGGCGCGCTTGGGGACCGTCCGAGAACCTCCCAACGCGGGAGCCGGACTCCCCAAAGGTCCATAATAGTTGGTATCTGTCAGACTCGCCCATTTTTTTCCTCTTCCAGGTTAACAGCCATTTTGACCGCTAATGGTGGGAAGGCCTGAATTCCGTTCACGCTCGCGATCTGCGCCGGATTTGGTTAGTTCGGGCATCGGATTCCAAATGCACCGTTCCCGTCAAGTCCGCCTCACCCGTGACAAGACGCGACGGCCGGATCGAGATTGCCTCTCCTCATGGGGGGATCGCTGGCGACATACCGTCCCCTGGTCTGCACAGACAATTGACGCTTGGAAGCCCATTGTCGCTGGGCCAAATATGCGTGAAATCGCATAGGTCTTTCCGTGAATCGCTCTGCCATCCGTGTGCCCGCTGTGCCATCCGTGGGCCAACCATAGCTGTCCGTTTTGCCAAGCAGAGAGAAGATGTCCCTTGGCGCTGCCGATCTGTTTCGGCCTCGCCAAACTTCGCGGAGCACGCAGAACACGCCTCGCGAACCTCACCATTTACCCAATTTGACTAATGCGAATAATCGCGCCGGTTCGTCTGGGGACGGGGTGAGCAACCGTCCGATAACCAATGCGGTACGTCATAGTCCGTCCTGAACAGACTTGGATTCGCGGCAATCAACGGATGAGTTCATGGTGATGAAAAACATGACAGCAGAAAGCGGATGGTTCGGACCCCTCGTAATAGCCGCGCTTTCAGCGCCGGTCTGGACGGGTCAGGTGCACGCCGACACGACGTTCACGGTCAGTGCGGAACGCACGATCCAGATACCCGCAGACGGTCCGCGCACGCATGCGGCGGTGATCACGGCGATCAGCATTCAACCGCGGGGGAAACTGGTGGCGGCGGCCGGCGATGACCACGTAATCCGGTTATGGAGTCTGCAAGACGGATCGTTGGAGTTGCGTCTGGTTGGCCACCGGGATTGGATTCGCGCCGTCGGTTTTTCGCCGGACGGCAAAACGCTTGTCTCGTCTGGCAACGATCGCCACGTCTATCTGTGGGACGTGGCGACCGGCCAGCGATTGAAGACACTGGCCGTTCACGATCACGCCGTGGACGTGGTGACTTTCAGTCATTCGGGCCGATGGGTAGCCACGGCCGGATTCGAAAACAGGCTGTGTATCATTGACACAACTGGCCAGGCAGAGCGACGGGAGTTCGAATGCGTCTGTAGCGACATCCGGGCCATTGCCATTTCTGACGACGATCGGTACGTCGCTGCCGGCGGCCGGGACGGTGTGATCCGCGTCTGGGATCTCCAGACGGATCAACTGATTCGCCAGGCCCAAGCACATGAGCAGCGAATTCGCTCGATCACCTTCTCGCAGGAAGCTGCGCAGCTGATCTCGGGTGGTGAGGATCGGTTGGTGCGCATCTGGAACTGGAACACGGACGATCAAGTCTTCAAATTGCCGCGTCTGAGAGCGAAGGTCATGTCCCTGGTCACGTGTGGTCCGCAGATCCTGGCCACGGCGGGAAGTGACAACACGATTCGTCTCTGGAATATGGCGACTCGGGAGCAGTTGGGCCAACTGACCGGACACACTGGATCCGTGGCCGCGTTGGCGTACCAGGACGGAGTCCTTGTCTCAGGTGGATTTGACACGCAGTTGCGGATCTGGAACGTACCGACCCAGGTCGAGGTCGGAGTGCGGTCCGCCCAGCGCGTGCAGTAGTTGGCGGCCAAGTCGGCAGTAGAAACGGATTGTCGTGTAGTGCATCACGGAGGCTTATCGTGGGATTGTTTTCAAAACTCCTATCTCGTCAAGCACGTCGCAGATCAGCCGCGCAGTTGCGCACCTTAAGCGGGGCCAATGTGCAGCGGCGATGCACGTTTGAAACAATGGAACCGCGCCGGATGCTGTCGGCCAACCCGATCGTGCTGGGAGCCGTCTACATCGAAGAAGATCTCGGGTCCGACATGCACGGCGATAGGTTCGAACTGACCTTCACGGGCGGATCCGCCGACACGCAACTGACGCGATTGGTCATCAGAGGCGATCAAAATACGCCTGGTTTTGGCGTGGGTGACGTATTTTTCGATACCGAGCCGACCGGACTGGGCGCCGACAACTCGGCAGGTTTCCAGATCGAGCAGCTGATTTCCCAGGATCCCAACGCTCGCGTGGAAGCGCACGTTGTGGACGGGCAGTCCGAGTTGATCCTGGACTTCCACGGGTTTCACGCCGGCGACAAACTAGAATTTTCCATTGACGTCGATGAAGTCGAATATTTCGATCCTGCGGAGACGAACCTGGAGTTCATCAATGAAGGCTTCGACCCCATCACGTCTGGCGTCGAGTTTCAGGGATCTCAGATGACCGCCTACTTCGCCGCCCCGCACTATAAGGCGGCCGAGGGGAACAGTATTTTCTGGAATCGCTATGACGATGCGCTCAACGCCAGCGGACTCGACCTGCCCGAAGACAACATCGGCGGCAAACGTGACCGCACGACCGGCGCATTCATCGACGTGCAACAGGAGGTTGATCCGGCGTCGATCAGCGGTTACGTGTATGCCGACGACAGCAACGACGGTGCGCGCGACTCCGGTGAACCAGGTCTGTCGGGAGTGACCGTCCAGGTCATCCCGATCGATACGATCGAGCCTCAACAGACGGTCACCGTGACCACCGATGTAAACGGATATTACGAGGCAAACAACCTGTCGCCAGGCACGTATCGAGTCGTCGAGACAATGCAGCCGGCGGGTTACTTGGACGGTCTCGATAGTGCCGGCACCGTCAACGGTATGGCGCGTGGAGCCGCGGTGAATCCGGGCGACAACATCGAGAGCATTTTCCTGGCCGGTGGCACGCACGGCATTGAGTACAATTTTGGCGAGATTCTCCCGGCCTCAATCGAAGGAAGAGTGCACCTTTCGGATAACGAAGGGAACTGTTACGGCAGTGGCGTCGTTTGTGAACCGCTTTCTGGCATCACCATTCACTTGCTGGACGAAGCGGGAAACGTGGTCGCTGAGACAATCACGCTCACCGAGGGTGACTACAAGTTTGCGGGCCTAACGCCTGGCACGTACAGCGTGATCGAATTCACGCCAGACGGGCTGATCGACGCTTCTGCGCAGGCCGGCATGGTGGGACAGGCGGTCCGCGGCGAGGTCATCGACCCGAATACCATCGTCGCTATTACCTTGAATCCCGGCGACCACGGCCGCGAATACAATTTCTGTGAACATCTCCCCTCCGCCATCTCGGGGTATGTATACCACGATCGCAATGATAACGGGCTGCGTGAGGCAGGCGAGGAAGCGATTGCCGGCGCACAGATCACGTTGGTCGATCAAGACGGCAACCAGATGGGGACAACCCAGACGGACGCGATTGGCTATTACGAGTTCGCGGGATTGTCAGCGGGTACCTACCGCCTCGTGGAAAGCCAACCGAGTGATTGGCTGGACGGCAAAGATGCCGCCGGTCGCGTCGATGGCCTGGAATCTGGAACTGTTTCCGCCAACGACACGATCAGCGGCGCCACTCTGTTATGGGGTTCCACCGGCATCGAGTATAACTTCGGCGAACTCCTGCCCGGTACGATTCAGGGGATCGTGCATGCCGATTTGGATCGTGACTGCGTCTTCGATCCAACGGAACATCCGATCTCGGGCGTGAAGATCGAGTTGCTTGGTGCGGGCGGCGCGGTCCTGGCGACCACCTATACTGACAACCATGGTGAGTACTTGTTTCAGGGTCTCACTCCGGGACTCTATGCTGTGCGAGAAACGCAGCCTGGAGGGTTTTTCCACGGCAGTCAGACGGCGGGATCCCATGGCGGCGACGACTCGGTCGAAGACTTGATCTCTCGGATTCCGGTGGGATCCGGGCAACATCTTGTGCATTATGATTTTTGCGAGGTCGTACCGGGGAGCATATCGGGTATTGTCTACGTCGATCCAAACCAGAACCAGACGTTTGACACCGGGGAGAAGTTACTCGATGCCGTCAGGGTGCAGCTGCTCGACGCGACGGGCAAGGTCGTTGCCACAACCGACACGAACGACGTCGGATACTACGAGTTTGTGAACTTGCGTCCGGGTACTTATGGCGTACATGAATTCCAGCCCGAGAGGTACTTCCATGGCGGCCAGCAAGCCGGTTCTCACGGCGGCGATGATTCCTCAATTGACCTGATCACACACATCGCGATCGGCGCCGGAGAGCACTTGATCGAGTACAACTTTTCGGAGCTTCCGCCCAGTAGCATTCAGGGTACCGTCTATGTCTCGGCCAGCGGCACGTGCAGCATCGCTCCCGATACGCCAATCAGTGGGGTCACGATCGAACTGCTCGATGGTGACGGTGTGGTCGTCGGTGCAACGCACACCGACACCCACGGTCATTATCTTTTTGACGGCTTGAGACCGGGGGAGTATTCGGTACGAGAGACACAGCCGAAGGGCTATTTTCAGGGAGGACAATGTGCGGGCACCGGTGGCGGCAATGCCCTGCAGGAAGACCTGCTCACGGAAATCGCGATCGGGGCGGGACAGGACCTGATGCGCTACGACTTCTACGAAGTTCTGCCCGCATCGCTCTCTGGTTATGTGTTTCAGGACGGTCCCGCCATTCAGACTCTCAACGGAGACGCGCCGGAAAACCTCGGCGACATCCGCGACGGACTCCGTACTCCTGATGACAAGCCGATTGCCGGAGTGATGATGGAACTGCGTAATGGGCTGACCGGCCTGCCCATCATGGCTGATCAGGCGTTGGAGGGAGTTTACGCGGACGGCCCCATCGTCGCCTGGACCGATGCCCAAGGGCATTACGAATTCCAGGGGCTGCGGCCGGGCAGCTACGCGGTCTACCAGATCCAACCAGACCAGTATATCGACGGCATCGATACACCCGGATCGACGAATGGACTGCCTTTCAACCGGCATCATTTCCGCGCGGGAACGTTCACCATCGTCCTGGACGACATTATTTTGAATCTGGCCAAGGATCCGGCCGATGACGCGATTGTGCGGATTCCGCTGATGGCTGGTCAGTCGTCGATCGAAAACAACTTCAGTGAAGTCCTCGTGACACGCACTCCCGTGCCGACACTCCCGCCACCGGTTGCGCCGCCCGAGTTCGACCCGGTCTTGCTCGTCTCGCCGCCCAACGTTCCCTTTCCACTGGCGCCGCAGGATATGCCTCGCGCGATTCCCGTGATGCCGTTGTATGGATCCGCCAGCGAACTGAAGATGACCTGGCACCTGAGTGTGGTAGACGGTGGCATGCCACGCGGCGGTGACTCGGACGCGAACATGATGGAAGGCGTGTGGCGGACGGTCTCGCTGCTGGATCACACGCAGTGGATCTCCGTGGCCATGAATCATGGTTATTGGACCTTGCCGCCAACGGCGATGCATGCGGACGGCCAGTCGCCAGATGGCATCGCGTTCGGGATCTCCGGCGCGACTCCGATCAGCGGTGATTTTAATGGAGACGGCATCTCCGAGTTCGGGCTTTACTACGAAGGTCACTGGTTCATTGACATCAATGGAAATGGACGCTGGGACGAAGAGGACCTGTGGGCCAAGCTGGGAACGGTCGAAGATCTTCCTGTCGTCGGCGATTGGGATGGAGATGGCAAGGACGATATCGGGATTTTCGGGCCCGAATGGCAGGGAGATGAACGGGCGTTGAAGGCGGAGCCGGGGCTGCCCGATCCGCAGAACATGTTCCGCCGCTCGCTGCAACAGCAGGAGAGCACTCCCAAAAACCTGCCGCCCGAACCGGCCGAAGCGACTGACGGGCACCGCGTGCTGAAACGTACGGCCACGGGTCATCCTCGGTTAGATGTCATTGATCACGTGTTTCGCTTCGGCATCTCCAAGGATCTGCCGGTGGCCGGCGACTGGAACGGTGATGGGATCCGCTCGGTCGGCGTGTTTCGCAGTGGAACGTGGTATCTGGACGTCAACGGTGATGGACAGCAAACCGAACGCGATGTGGTGGTGTCACTTGGTGAGGAGGGTGATCTACCCGTGGTGGGTGACTTTAATGGTGACGGCATCGACGAGCTGGGGATCTACCGGTACGGCACGTGGATGCTTGACACCAATGGTAACCGCGAACTCGATGCACACGACCAGGTGTTCCGCATGGGAGACGCGGACAGCAAACCGGTGGTGGGAGACTGGGATGGCGACGGGCAGGATGACCCGGCCGTCTATCGCGATGCCGGTTGAACTAGCTGTTCTTTAACTGCTCCGCCTCGGTCTGCAATTTGTCAATCTCCGCTTCCAGGCGTTCCACTTCACCCGGCTCATCATTCTGTTTCTTGGCACCAGACAATTGTTGACGCAACACCTGAAGCCGCTGCCGAATGACATCGAGTTTTTTCTTGATTTTCTTGTCCATACGGTTCCTGTTCTTGTTGGAAGAGACACGACACACTAACTGGCCGCAAAACTCGCAAGCGTATCGTGCACCACGGTGCATCTTATCCTATCAGAATCTACGCTTGGAGGTGGAACCACCGTTTGCAGCAACAACTCCGAGGGCGGCAAGGCCCAGCCGAGGTCTCCTTCACGCTGCGCGTCGAGAAGCATGCGAGGCGGTTTGATCCCCTATCCGAGCGTGATTCAAGATGGCGGACCGCGGATTCGTTTCATGCTGTATTGCGAATCACCTGCTGGCCGCAGACATGTCGTGCCGGGCACCTTGCATCGGACCGACGTGACTCGATCTCTGACAGTCAACTTTCGGCGGAATCCCGCTGTTGCATCGTGCGGGCCAATGCCAGAGCATCGCCGCGTGTGGCGATCTGCCGCTCCAACTGCGCGTCGCGCACCGTCTCCAGAATGCGACGAAATAAAGGTCCCGCCTGCAGACCCGCTTCGCGCAAATCATCTCCGGTGATGAGCGGGGCGGGATTAAGCTCCGCCGCAGGCATCGCCAATTTGCGGCGGCAGTACTCGATGGAGGATCCGTCTTCGTCTACCTGCCGGGCAACCGCATCGGCCAACACCAACAACTCGTCGATTGCCGGTTGGACGAGCAGGCGTTGGAGCGTCGGCCAGGGAACAGCCGGCGCGCGGCGAATCGCACGCTCGTTCGCCAGTAACCAGAGCGTACCTTTCTTTTCGTGATTCGACAGTTTCCAACGTTCGCAGATACGTTCCACCGCTCGTCGTCCCCGTGGCGCATCACCGTGGATGCCCCACAGAAATCCTGCTGAGCGCGACGCGGAATGTTGGTTCTCGCAACCGCTGCAAGATTCCAATCGTATCTCTCCATCTGGCACGGTCGACTTCCGGCTCATCCGCAACAGGTGAGTCAAACAATACGCACGACTCGGGCAGGATGGCGGCGAGCAACCGTGTTTCCAGCAACAGCTGCACGGCCACCACAAGAGGGGGGTGTGCCAGCATTTTCCGCAATTCCGCCGCAATCCGCTCCGCACTTACCACCCTGATTTGCCCCGCCTCCCTCTGCACGGCGGCCAGCGTGTCCGCTTCGATGGCAAAACCGAACGTGGCGGCAAACCGTACCGCTCGCAGCATTCGCAATTTGTCTTCGGCAAATCGCTGGTAAGGGTCGCCGATGGCGCGCACGATCCCCGCTTCCAGGTCCTGGCGGCCGTCCACGTAATCGATTATTTTCTGAGCGATCGGGTCAAAGAACAGTCCGTTTATAGTGAAGTCTCGTCGCAGTGCATCTTCACGAGCGGTACTGAACGAAACGTGGTCCGGATGTCTCCCGTCCGAATAGGCTGCATCGCAGCGGAATGTGGCCACCTCGATCTGCCCTTGCTCACGCCGGCCGACGACGGTGATGACCCCAAACGCAGCTCCGATGGCCAGCGTGCGACGGTACCCGAAACAGAGCCGCACCTCCTGCGGAGTGGCGCTAGTGGCGACGTCGTAGTCGCTCGGATGCTGGCCCAGCAACTCATCCCGAACACACCCGCCAGCCCACAGTGCCTCGTGGCCGGCGTCACGCAGCTTCTGGACGACCCACAAGGCGAATTGCCGGGCGTTCTCAGGAGTAACTTGATTGGACATGGCTGATCTTGAAGGCTAAGTACGGGCGGCGGCGGGCCAAATACGCCAGCATGACCGCAAAACCTCACGCCTCGATGGGTGGTGTCCAGCACGGCTGCTGGGCCTCGTTTGAAAAACGCCGCCTGGCTGGATATTCGGAGCAAACAACCGGCAAGACTATCACAAATAGAGTGCATGTCCCAGTCGCAAAGCGGGGGTAGGCTACCGATCGAAATCGGTAGGGAATCCCCTGGATCTGAATCCCCCTGAAGACGCCGCTCATCCGGGTGATTCACAAAACCCGATAGCTCGAGCAAGCCGAGATGCGGATCGGTCTTCGCTCGCTCGTCTTCTGCCGGCACAAACACGGACTAGTGCCGGGGAGCTGATCGGCTTGTGATGAGCCACCAACACTTTGCGCGAGCTTGAACCACCCTCCGTGAATCATCCGGGCCAAAAGATTTTTTTGTTATGCCGTGAGTTGCAGCAAAAAAGTTGGCAATGGGTCGGCAGGCAATTAGGATCACTCAGTTGGCATGTTCCGTTTCGCTGGATTCAGTTTCCGCTTCAACGGATAGCACGCGCACGATTTCCAACAGAAACACTCGACGCAAGGCGTCATATCCGCGATCATTGGGATCTTCGACGTTGCCGGCGTACCAATAGTGTGGGTCGTCCTGCCGATAATGAGCCCGCCAAAACTGGGTGCAGTGGCTGCCGTGGCCCAGAAACGTCGCGTGGATGGGAACCAGATGCACCGATCCCCGTTTCTGAGCACAACGATGGATCACGCGATTGTAGGCAGCGTGAATCTTAAGTCCGTCAGGCCAGCTCGGAAGGAACACGCTCAGCGCGTCTCCAACTCCATCTGTCGGGTCATAGATGTCTCCCAAGAAAATGTGGCAACCTCCGGCAAACTTCCCTTCCAACAGATCGATCATCTTTTGGAGCCGTTCCTCGAAGGAGGCGATCCATGGCTGAGCCTGCTGCCAGGTCGCTCCGTACATGGCCCCCTCGCGAGGCGAGCTGCGACCATACCAGTGAATGAGGTCATTGCCGCCTGTCGTCATGACAACAATGCCCATGCAATCGGGGTCTTGCGCGGGCAATTGCTCGATACTCTGCAGGTGTTGGATCGAGTTACTTCCCGAGACAGCCAAGTTCTCCGTTGCTAAATCCTCGAGCACCGCGGACAAACACCGCCCTGCGCATCTCCGGGTACTCATCTTCTGGGTTCTCAACCAGTCGCGAGAAGTAGGACAACTCCGGACGACTGGCGCCGAATCCGGCCGTTACGCTGTCGCCGATCCCCAGCAGGAGCACGCGCCGGTCGGTCCAGACGCTTCGAAACCGTTCTCCAGGCACCGTTGGACCAGCTGGCCCTTCGCCCACGGGCCGCGCCAGAGCGTAGTGGCGGTAGATGAGGCCTGCGATGAGGAGCATCATCCCGAACACCACAAGCCCGTACAGCCGCCACCTTCGGTTGCCCCCTGTTCCAGTTGCGGTTTGCAGCGGCATCATCAGCGTCGACGTGGAAAGCGTTAGACAGGAGGAAATTGGCGGTCTGCCATTATCAATGCGAAGCTCATCGGTCGCAATAGACCATACCACCCGAGCAGCTTGTGCGCGGTGCAATACCGCATGCGGATGCCGGATCTACGCTCCTGACCCATCCGCAAGCCCGGGGGAAACCGATAAAGGACGCGACATGGTAAACTTTATGGTGCACGCCGCTTGCAGCACCGGGTACGCTTGGCTACAACAAAACATACCAAGTGCTCTGTTTTTTTCTGGAGAGTCTCGTGAGAACGCTTAAGCAGCCGCGCGCGATCGAGACACGTGACCGGATTCTACGCGAAGCGGCGCGACTCTTTGCGATCAAAGGCTTTCACGACACCAAGGTGGACGACATCATCAAGGCCGCGGAGGTGACCAGCGGCGCGTTTTTCCATCACTTTCCAGGCAAGGAAGATCTAGGCTTCGCCGTGATCGACCGCCACATGGAGGAGCGTCAGCAGAAGTTGGACCGGATCGAGAAGCGTCTGCCCGCCATCGGCAACGACGATCCACTCCACCGCGTCTTTCGGCGTCTGGATGCCGTCTGTGAGATGGTCGCCGGCCGCCGCCCGAGAAAGGGGGGCTGCATCATCGGGAATCTCAGCACGGCATTGAGTGATACGCATCCCGCGTTTCGCAAACGGCTGGCGGAGTGTTTCGATGAGATGGCCTTCGAATTCGAACCGCGTCTCGACGCGGCCGTGAAAGCACATCCTCCTGCGCAAAGAGTGGATACCTGGCAGTTGGCTCGCTACATCGTGACCGTAATCGAAGGCGCGATTATGCTCTCCCGGACGCACAGAGAATCGGACCTAGTGCATGGGCAGTTCCGCATGTTGAAAGAGTATTTGAAACAAACCGTCGAATGCTGACGGACTGCGCCTCCAAATTGCCAACTTCAAAGGGAGGGAGCAGAATGACGATTCGCGATGCAGCAACCCGCGCCGAGACCGATCCCGACACCAATGGCCGGCTGAACGACGAGTTCAGAGACTACCTGCTGGCCCAAGGGGCGGACTTGGTGGGGTTCGGTTTGGTCTCGCACATGGCGGGAGCCCCGGAGATCATGCAACCCCGTCGCTACCTGCCGGATGCGCATTCGATGATCGCCATCGGCCTGCACATCAACGAGGCGAGTTGCGATCTGATCGAACGGAGCGTCCACGACGGCGAACTGCCGGCGTCGTACCACTCGTATCAGTTGTTCACGCTTGCGATTGTCAATCCGCAACTCGACACGATCGCCTTTCAGGGGGCCAGGTTCCTGGAAAAGCAGGGATACCGGGCCTATCCCTTCCCGGCCAACATGCCGCATATCTCGAAACCATCGGCCGAGTATCCCGGGGGCCCGGGCGATATTTCGCACAGGCACGTGGCGGTGGCCTGCGGCTTGGGGCAGATCGGCTGGCACAACCTCCTGATCACGCCGCAGTTCGGCACTCGACAGAAGCTGACGACGATCATCACCAACGCGCTGCTCGAGCCCGATCCGATCTGCGAACACCGGCTTTGTAATCACTGTTTCCAATGTGCCCGTGCGTGTCCCACCGCAGCGATTCCGGTCGATCCTCAGGAAAAGACGACGATCGCGATACGAGGCAAGCCTGTCCAGTACGCCAAGATCGTTGGGTGGAAGTGCCGCTGGGGGTGTAGTGGGATGTTGGAGTCCGCAGGCGGCTACACCGACATCGCGATGCCTGATGAAGAACCGTCCGCCGAGGAACTCCTTCAATACAAGGCCCAGATGGACCCGTGGCAAGTGAGGCTCAAGGCGACATCGGGAGGGCTTCTGCCCTACTGTGGGCGATGCCTGTGTGCTTGCCAAGCTGGACGGGGGTCACCATGACTCGCAACGGCGTTGGTGGCTGTTAGCGGACGGAGGTGCCCGAAATATCCGCAAGACCCGCACCGGCGGCATGGTCGGAAGCGATAGAATAATGAAATGCGAGCCCAGCGCAAGAATTGAGGGCTTCTTGAAGGTTAGGCCCCTTGGCGCAACGCTGGACACGACGTAACCTGTTGCTACGCAACACATGCGGGTGTGGCGGAATTGGCAGACGCGCAGGATTCAGGTTCCTGTGCCCGTTAAGGGCGTGGAGGTTCAACTCCTCTCACCCGCACTCAGGCCGGTCTCTTGATCGTCCATCCGGCCGCAGCCGTCTTCGCTCCCCGCGGCCACCCGTGACACGGTCGCGGGTGTCGTGGGAACTTCTTCTTGCCTGGCGAAACGCACGCTTCTCGCGGCGGCCAAGGGACTTCGGAAAGAATCTTCCGAAGTTTTCCAGATTTTCTAAAGCTCACAATTTGACACGCTCTGGTTGTGACATAGGTTTCAAGTGCGGCAGGAAATCAATCACTTGATTACCGAGCCGAGAGGACAGCCTACTGCAGGTGGGACAATTTTTAGTGCGGAGTTCTCCGCGTCACCCACAGGATGGTTGTTCACGAATGTGTAGCCTCACATCCTCGATAAAGGCAATCCGGCCGCAAGGTCGGCAACGCAAAGCTGCGGGTCGCTTCGCCTGGCGGGGCGACAGTCGAGCTGCCGAATGGGTGCCGATCGTTACACCTTGCGAAGCATGGTAAACGGCTTGACACCAGATCGGGTGAAGAGGAAGAGGCAACGACGTGTTTGTCGCGAATTCGAGCAAAACGCAACGACGAGACTTCATTGAATTGAAAATCGCGTGGAGCAGAATTCGTAACGTACCTTTTCATAATTGGTCCTGTCCGCAGCACATAACGTCACCATTGACACGCTGACGGACATCCAGAATCTGGAGGAAGTAATGAAGAGTCTTGCTAAGAAGGTGCAACGTTTCCTCGTATCGGAAGACGGCCCCACAGCAGTTGAGTACGCCGTGATGCTGGCACTGATTATTATCGTGTGCCTCACCGCGATTTCACAGATTGGTACCAATGCCAATGCGACGTTTGACAACGTTGCGGGCCAACTGGGTGGCACCAGCTAGTTGCTGCGGTTACCCCGCTCCAACTTGATGTAATGATCACGTGAATCCCCCGCGGTGCTTCCCGGAAGCGCCGATGGGGGTTTTGCGAATAGAGAGAGTGTGAGAAAGCAAACTGGCAGTAAGAGGAGCTTTGCGATGTACTCCATGCTTCCTGGTGACGCAATGGCCGGTGCGCTGGAAATGGTGTGCTACTGTTTCACGGTAGTGGCAGCCGTGATCAGTTGCCTGCTGAGTTTGCGCTTTTAGGACCTGGGGGCAAATAATCCAGGGACCCTGCATGCCGGGTGACTGCAATCACCCTGGCAAGCAGGCATACGAGTACACGCGGAGGATGAGACACGATGGATACGCTTCAAGCATTTGCCGCAGCAGTCATTGAGAATTGGCCGGTCTGGACAGTCACCCTGTTCCTGATTCTGGCAGCCGTTATCGACGGGTTCGAGTTGAAGGTGCCCAACTGGCTGACATTTCCCATGATCATCACCGGCTGGATCTACAGTGTCTGGGTGGGCGATCCCTGGTACGTCGGGCTCGGCTGGAGCCTGGTGGGGATGGCCGTGGGACTGCTGCTGCTGCTGCCCATGTATGCGATCGGCGGGATGGGTGCGGGAGACGTCAAGCTGTTGGCGGGAGTGGGCGCCTGGGTGCACGCCACGCATACTTTTTATGCGTTCTGCGCCACGGCCATCGTGGGAGCGATTCTGGCGATTGCCATGGTCTTGTTCCGGCGGGCCTGGCGGAAACATGCCAACCAATTCTGGATGATTCTGGGCGAGATCCTCACGATTCGCGACCCAAATCAGCTGTCGGAAATTGCGGCCCAGCGCAAGAGCAAGATGCTGTTATTGCCCTATGGGATTCCGATTGCCATCGGTTCGATTGCCTATTTTGCCTGGATGGGGATGCTGATATGACCGCCAAGCAACGTGTAAATAGAGAAATTAGCTGTAATGCGCATGGTAGCGAAAACAGAAAAATTGAAACGAGATTAACGATGCCCGCGCGGAAATTGGACAAAGTGTGCCGATCGTACCGAAAGAAACGACGAGGCGCGGCGGCGGTCGAGTTCGCGGTAGTCGCCCCCGTCTTCCTCCTGCTTGTCTTTGGAATGATCGAATACGGGCGGATGGTGATGGTCCAGCAGGTGATCACCAACGCGTCGCGAGAAGGAGCTCGCAGTGGCGTGCTGGACGGATCGAGCCACCAGGATGTGGTGGATGTCGTGACCCAATACCTCACCAGCGGCTCCATTCAGGGCGCGACCATAACGGTTGTTCCGACGAATCCGGAGGACGCACAGTTTGGAGATCCCGTGAGCGTAACGGTCGATATCCCTTTTAGTCAGGTGAGCTGGTTGCCATCGCCGATGTACCTGGGGGGCAAGACGCTGACCGCGACGACTGTGATGCGACGCGAGAGCGTACAGTAGCCCGACTCACTGCGACGAAGGCAGTCGTAAATAGGCAAGCGGATTCACGAGCAAAGCGATTGGGCAGAGGAAACACAATGCGTGCGAAATCAATGGTCCTGATTCTGATCGCGCTGGGCTGTGGCCTGGTTGCGTCGATCGCCATCAGCCAAGTGATGGAGCGAGGTGCCAACTCTGGCAACGCAGCTCTGGAAACGGTTCAGATCTATGTCGCGACCACGGACATCGACGCCAACGACCAGCTGAGCGCCGAGAACGTGCGAGTAGAGGACTGGCCGAAGTCGAAGGTTCCGGAGGGAGCCATTCTCGATTTCGAGCAAGTGGCGGAGCGATTTGCCCGCGTCCGGTTCTACGAGGGAGAACCGATTTTGCAGGCGAAATTGGCCAATGAGCTCGAGGGTCCCGCCATCAAGATCCCGGACGGATTTCGCGTCTGCAGTTTGAAAGTGCAGATGGACACGGCCGTGTCGGGACTCGTCAATCCTGGCGACCGGGTCGACATCTACGGATACTTTCGCAAGAGCGCGGAAGTGCCGAAAACGGGAACCCGCGAGATCCTGCGCAACGTGCGGGTCTTTGCGGTGAACTCCGAAACGGAGCAGGAGACGGATCCCGATGGGCGGCAGATTGCGGCCAAAACGGTTTCCGTGCTCGTGGAACAAAAGCAAGTGGCGAAGCTCATGCTGGCGACAGAGCTGGGAACTCTGCGTCTGGCATTGAGGCGTCCCAACGAATCCGAAGAGTCGAGCAGCGGCGAGAATGCCACGGCCGACACTTTATTCGGCACGCGTCCCGAGTCGGCTGATCCCGACAATCCGTCCGCGGGTTCGCAGCCGGGGACGCAGTTGGCTTCGGCGGCCGGCGGTTTCGCCAAATTCCTGGCCGGATTGAAAAGCAGCAATACGGCGGTCGCTTCGGTGGCATCCCTGCCCACGGCCGGTTTTGCGCCCAGCGGTCCGAGTTGGGAGATGGTAGTCCTGACTCCCGACGGTGGCACGCACTTCACGTGGGAAAGTGAAAACGGACTGCCGCAGCAGGGCACGCCGGCCACCATGTCGATGCCGCCGCAAGGTCCGCCCGCTTTATCGCTTCCTCCACTGAGTGGATTGCGAGATTCCACCGGAAGTGCGATCAGCACCGGAGCACCGGCAGTAGACGTGCCAGCGGATGAAATCAAAGAAGACGACCAGACACAACAAGAGGAAGAAAACAATCAGTTGTCGGACGACGACTAACAGGGTGCCAACGGTTCGGGTGATTCAGAGGGGCGACGCTGGCGTATCACAACGCGGTAATACGCTGGTCTCGACTGAGTCTCACGGGCACAACGCCACGGTAGTCTGTGGTTCAACGGTTGTAAAATCGCACGAGCCACGGGGGCAGACCTCGGGTGACGCGGTTTCGGTGCGGCGGGAATGGGTACCCGCTTTACGGATGACCTTAGAGCGTTTTGTAGACGACGCAAGGAAGTACACGGATGTCCAAACAACGCTGGGCGGCAGCGTCCGCCATCGTCGGCCTCGTTTCCGCATGGGCCCTCCTCGTTTGTTCTCCTTCGACGGCAATGGGGCAAGAACCGCCCATGGCGGTGCAAGACCTCCCCGCGCAGCCGGTCACGTTCAGTATTGACGGACCCGCGCAGCGTTTAGAGATGGTCGTTGCCACCAGTCGCATTCTCACGCTGGAATACAAAATCCCGCGGTTACTGGTGAACAATCCCGAGATTGTACGGGCCACCCCGATCTCTCCCAATCAGGTTCAGGTATCCGCCCTGCATCCCGGGGTCACGCAACTGAACGTGTGGGACGAAAACAAGAATCTCTACACCGTGGATGTGGTGGTCACTCCCGACGGCCGTCAACTTCAGATGTTGATCAAATCCGAATTTCCCGACGCCAACGTGCGTGTCCGACCCCTGGCCAACAGCGTCTACCTGTCGGGTTACGTACCGAGCCCGTCGATCGTGCACAGCATCGTGCGGATTGCGGAAGACTACTATCCCAACGTTGTCAACAATCTGACCATTGGTGGAGTCCAGCAGATTCTCTTGAAGACGAAAGTCATGGAAGTCTCACGGACCAAGCTCCGCCAGGCCGGTTTCGACTGGGCCTATCTCGACGGACAGGACTTCGTGTTTCAGACGGTCAGCGGGCTTCTGGCGGGCGGCACCGGCCCCGGCGCCGCGCTGGCCACGGGCGGAGATACGGTGCGTTTCGGAATCGTGGATGGCAACCGGGCCTTCTACGGATTCATCGATGCACTGCGGCAAAACGACCTGATCAAGGTGTTGGCCGAACCGCAGATGGTGACCGTCAGTGGACGTCCTGCCAGCTTCAATTCGGGCGGCGAGTTCCCGATCATTGTGCCGCAGAGTCTGGGAACCGTCTCGATCGAATATCGCCAATACGGCACCCGCGTGGACTTCGTGCCGATCGTGCTGGGCAATGGCAACCTGCGACTGGAAGTCCGACCGCAAGTGAGCGAAATCGATCCGTCGCGGAGCGTGGTGATCAACAGCATTAGCGTCCCGGCGCTTCGCACGCGGTGGGTCGATACCGCCGTGGAAATGAAAGCCGGCCAGACGCTCGCCTTGGCGGGGTTGATCCAACAACGCACGGAATCTCAGAATCGTGGCATACCCTGGTTGGCCGATGTGCCCTGGTTTGGCGTTCCCTTCCGTCGTGTCCAGGAAACAACCAACGAAGTGGAATTGTTGATCATGGTGACGCCTGAATTCATCGAGGCGAGCGATCCGGAAGAAGTACCGCCGTGCGGACCTGGTCAGACAACCACTTCTCCCAACGACGTCGAGTTCTACTATCGCGGATACATTGAAGTTCCCACGTGCTGCGAAGACGGTAGCTGCCCGAACTGCCAGGGGCAGACGGGGCCGACCGAAATGATGGTTCCCGAGCCGGCATTCCCACCCGGTGTTCCAACAGTCGATGATGTGCTGTTCGAA
Source organism: uncultured Planctomycetota bacterium (assembly GCA_963700575.1). Taxonomy (GTDB): domain Bacteria; phylum Planctomycetota; class Planctomycetia; order Pirellulales; family Pirellulaceae; genus JAJRVM01. The sequence goes on from CAVOYC010000033.1 coordinate 610,925, forward strand.
CAGAATGCACAACGTCCGCACAAGTCCCCCACGAAGTCGGCACAGCGCAACACCAAACCGGTGCGGGGGGAGACAGGCGTCGTATCCAAAAAGCCCACCTTGATCGGCCCGGTGGGATACGATGCTCTGAAGTAGTGGTCGCCTTCGTCCGTGCCTTCGTCGTAGAGAGCATCTGATCCGCAGAAAGCCATGCCACCATGACGAATGTTCTTCGCCTGGCCATCGTCGATCCGAACGACAGTACCCGGGAGTCCCTGAAGAGGATGCTCCTGGGGATGGACATGTGTTGGCTGGAGGCCGAATCCTCACGCTACGAGTTCTTCGTCAACATCGTGGGCCAAACGAGTCCTGATATCGGCGTGATTGGCATTGATGCCGATCCGGAGAAGGCGCTGGTTCTGATCGAGAACCTGCGCGAATCGGCGCCGGAATGCAGTATTCTGGTGGTCAGCAGCAGCAGCGACGGGCAGCTGATTCTGAAAGCGATGCGCGCCGGCGCCAAGGAGTTCCTGACGCAGCCCGTGGGGATCGAAGAGCTGGTGCTGGCGCTGGAGCGGATTGGGGCGGTCCGCCACGGCGGTACGGCCGGAAAGTCCCGCGGCTGCACGGTGTTGGCCGTGGCCGGCGCGACTGGAGGGGTGGGATCGACCAGTCTGGCGGTGAACTTGGGCTGCATTCTCGCGTCCAATGACGCGAACACCGTGGCGCTGATCGACCTCGATCTGTCGCTGGGTGATGCCGACGTGTTTCTGGACACCATTCCCGATTACACGCTGGTCGATGTGGTGCAAAACATCGCCCGCCTCGACTTTCAGCTGCTCAAGCGGTCGATGACCAAGCACTCGTCGGGGTTGTATCTCTTGCCTAGACCGGTTCAATTGCAGGACATCCCCTTAGTCACTCCAGACGCTCTGCAGCGAGTGTTCGGGCTGCTGAAGGCCACCTTCTCTCATGTGTTGATCGATCTGTCCAAGGCCTACAATCGCATCGACATGGCGGCCTTGGAGTCGGCCAACCAGGTGTTGCTGGTGACCCAACTCGATCTCCCGTGCCTCCGCAACGTTGTGCGGCTGATGATGTCTTTCGAAGCCGTGGAAGGACTGAAAGAAAAGGTCCACGTGGTGGTCAATCGCGTGGGACTGGACAACGGCCACATCAGCCTCAAAAAGGCCAAGGAGACGATCGGACGGGACATCTTCTGGCGTCTGCCTAACGACTACCGCGTGATGGTCGAGATGCGCAACAACGGCGTACCGCTGATCGAACAGGCACCGCGGGCCGGAATCACCCAGTCGATCGTCACCCTGGCGGAAGAGCTCTCTGGCCACGACAAGTCCTCCGGCGAAACAGCGGAGGGCGACGGCAAGGGGCGGTGGCTCAACTTCTGGGGCAAGAACAAGGCCAAAAGCTCAGCCGCCGGGATCCGCACTGGAAATCGGCGGCAGGACACAACTTCGTGCTTTGTCAACGCTAAGAATTGGGGTGACGCGTCATTCGCAACGGCGTACGACGCGTGTCCACGCAGTGTCAACATGGGCTCATTGTGCGGCGCAATGGACGTGGACGTCCGTCGTACATGCGTCCTGGCCCGACCCTGGTTCTTGATGTTGACCTGTATGTGGCCATCACGGGCTTGTCGGTTTGTGACGCCAGCTTGGAGCTTTGCGAGAAGACTGGAACGGAGGTAGCGTGGCTGCCATGGCAAGTACAGTCAAAAGATGACTCCGAGAAAAGGGTGGTTTTTCAAGGGGCGTCACAGACACATCAGTAGATTGGACAACGCCAGCCGTGGGAAAGCTAACCGAATGGCCGTTTCGTTCTTACGACTTGTGTCGCCACCTGCATATCCCCGCAAACATCATTCCGAGCATGGACCAGACTACGATGGTAGAAGGCTCGGGGACGACGGCTGGGGGCTGAGTGCCCATCGGCGTGGCGCGAACGACCACCTGCCGGCCATCGGCGAGATCTGCAAGAAAAGCGATCTGGCCAAGGTCGTTGAAGCCGCGAAGATGCGCAAGAGATGTTACGGTCGAACCAAAAAGCGAATCACCGGCTTTTATGACAAGATCGTTCACTGGATCACTGCCCGTGAAAATACCCAACCCCGTATTGTGAAGGGCCAGAAAGGCCACCGAACCTACGTTATTGATCGAGGGATTGTCGAAAAAGAAGAATCCGTCGTTGCTGTCTGCGATAGTGGTGAGAGTGCCGCCGGAGCTAATGAAGAGACCGACGCCACCCGCATCGAGATCGGCTGCGAACGCGATTGCGCCGGCGTTGTTGATCGATGGAAGGTTGAAATTCTGGAAGGGGCCGCTGCTATCGACAACGGTCGAGATCGCGCCGCCGGAGCCGATGAAGATGCCCGAACCGCCCGCATCTAGTGTCGAGTTGAAGACCACTGTGCCCGCGTCGTTGATCGAAGTTTGCTTTGATCGAAGATGCTTCCTCTCCGCTCAAGTTATAGCGCCTGAGAGCGAAAACAACCTCTTTGACCTCCAAGTCCCTTTCTTTGCACGTGAATAAACTCCGAACCGCTAGGAGTATTTGGCTACTGCCGTGCGCCCAGTATCAATACGGACCTGGACTGTGGAGATATCACTGTCTCGGGTGTGCCGATGTGTACGTTCGCGAAACAGAAGCCGGAGCGAGTGTCGAGCTTCCCGCCGTTCCGTCGGTTGTCAGCGGCACACCGGCCCGGCAATAATTGCACAGCCAAAGTGTCGCCACCAATCCTTCCATTGTTGCGGCACGCCAAAAACCCAATTCTACCCGCCGCCGCCCGGCCACACTACACCGGCCTTGGTATGCCTCTGCCGGGTTGGGCCAGGTCTGTTCGTAATACGGTCGTTACTTGACACACTCGAATGGCCAATTAGGAGCATTTCCAAATCTCGTTCACAACGCGCCAATTGGGCACTGAGCGGCGTCTACCTCGGTGCCTGAGGCAGCTCGTCGTCAAGACTTAACGTGAACAGCTCGTCGTCAATCGGTTTGTTGATTTGGAGCGACTCACGGTCAACACAATATTCGATACTTGAAGCTCGTGAATTCGGATGAATTGCGAACCTGGAGTGTTGGACTTTTACGGGAAACCACACTTTGTGACCGCCCACACGTCGCGACGCGAGTTCCAGAACTTGACATCGTTCTGCCAACCCCCCTTTTCTTGAAATCATATCCCACGCGACCGGATAGTAGTCGAAATCAGGGTCAAACCAGACCTTCATCGTTACAGTATTCCGATGGCTGCGGAACTCGATGCGATATAGCTCTCGTCGATCGCGGTCATCGCGAATCACGTCACCGACGGCGTCGAGTCCAGCCCAGTTTGCTGGATTATTCATTGTCCTCCAGCAGAAACCGCCGTCCTTCGTTCCGATTTGAAGCCATCGATAGCTTTCCTCTATCGGAGTCCAGCACGGACCAAACATGGCCGACTGTGGTGTGCCCCATGTGGAAAGGTATGGGGCCAGATTATCCATCTCTCGATAATATGAACCGTCGAACGCGTATACTGTCTTGTGTCCAGGTATGACCCTTCTGTCGGGTCCGGTGGGGAGGCTGCACTCAAAACGTGTCTTTGCACCGCCCGCCCAGAACCGCAAAGGCGGCGAGTCCGGGTAAGCACTCACCTTCATCGCGAAGGCGACCGTTTTCAGTTTTTCAATTTGCTGACGTGCGCCGTCAAGAATCTCAGCCTTTCCGGGTGACTGGCTAAACGCTTCGCTAATGAGACAGCCAATCAACAAAATGGCTATGACGTTGCACGTTTTGCGTGTTCTCATTCAGCTGACTCTATTTGTGACGAGACTACTGAGTCCAAAAAGCCATACCGTAGTTATGCTTCGAATGAGCAAGACGGGGCAAGTGCAGATTATCATTCGGCCTTGGCTCTGCAGGCAGCAAATAGTGCTTCAGAATACCTTCGTTTCTCGGGGCGCTCTTGACGCCCCTATTCTACTCGATCCGAAACCGGCTGTTTCGGTTCGCTGATCAGCCCCTCCGCCGGGCTGCGGGACCGTTTCATTAAAGGTCGATAAATGACACAACAACGTGGCTGAGCTGGGAAAGCCGAGCCACAATAGTCGGCGGAATCACTGCCAAGCATCAAAGTACCATCTGATCAGTTTTGATTCAAACATCGGCGTGTGTTGGCTGAGCCACCAAAGCGGGGCATACATCGTCGACACAACAAACACGCGACAATCATGTGGCCAGTCAAGCCGATAGATGGTACCAAGCACGGGACCAGCGCTGAGGCCATAAAGCAGAAGCCATGTTGTGAGTACCCAGGTCCAGATGCCTGCTCTGCAAAACGCCCCTAGGGTTCTGGACGTTGAATTATAGGTTCGTTTTCTTTGGAGAAAGGAGCGCGTCGAGAATACTGTCAGGGATAAACCTATGAAAAAAACTGCCCAATGCGGGACAAATCGGACCAACCCACAAACAACGGCTACGGCGGTCACTCCGGTCAACAGGAAATGGCAACTGAACGTGAGCGGTTTGTTGCGTTCCGGTTCGGGCGAAGGGTCGTATTCTCCTTGGAGTTGACACCGTCGTCGTCTGGTCACGACCAGGAAACCCGCTCCCACGCAGGCTATACACACCAAACCGACTCCCAGGCGAACTTTCTTCCACAACCTGCGCTGTTCTAATATCTCGCCCGTGCCAACGTCAAATCGATACCACTCGTGAGTCGTAGTCCGCAACTCAAACGTCCGCCGCTTAATCTCGGTGTCATATACACTGTAATCTATCCACAAACAGTGCCAATCTTTGCTCGTGTAGGGCATCAGCGATGGATAGTCGACGAGGTCTCTCACATGATGGGTGGCGATCTCACGTCCCGAATCATAGAACTTGACTCCCCATTTCAGTGAGATTCCCTCACCGTATCCACCGCCACCAAATCGGTTCACGCGAACAGTGTAGCGGCCATCATCGGAAAGATGCACCATACCTTCCTCGCCATACCAGTTGACGGTCCAGAGCGGGACGAATGAGTCTAATGGATACAGCCCGCTTGAGGCGTACCTGTCACGGAGTTTGACCTCAGCTCCATCCGGTAGGGTACAGTCATTGCCTTGATCTTCAGCGATCGGAACGAACGACAGCATCACGAAAATGTGCTCACCGTCTGCTGTCGGTATGGTAAACGAAGGAGGAGGACCAGATAGGCTGGCGATCACCGCTTGCGGTGCTGCACAACAAAGTGAAAGCACAACGAGCCAGAGTTCACTGATCGCCGAAGGTGACTTCATGCGAGTTGCCTGCGTGAGAAATGCGTCACGTCCCTCCGGCTAATCACGTCTGCCACCATACCTTCGTTAGATGACGCACTCGAACAGCCCTATTTCAGCCGATCTCGGCGACCGCCACATTCACTTCCCAATTCGCCCCTCTGTCGGGCCGGGGTACTGTGTCTCAAACGGTCGTTAAGTGCGACACAACCGTTCCCCGATCTTTCATTGCGATGGGGCCTGCTCTTTCGGGGATCGTTGCAGGGCGCACTATTCACTGGCTGTTTGCGAATAACACCGCCAGCGAGCCGGGATCTGCCGCACATCACAGAGCTATCGATTCCTATCAAGCACGACCTCCCCAAACGCCGACTTTCCGCCAAGTGATGTGTAATAGCCGTACAGCGCGACCGCGGCGACGACCGCGATGCCGAACAGACCATTGCCAAAGTAGAAGGCGGATGTATCGGTTGTGATGGGCACGTATAGTGAGGATATTCGAGGCGGAATACGCCGCAACCAATGACAGCAAGCCGAAGCGAATCAATACGAAGACGAAGACCGCCACAACAGAAAGACAGAACGACAGGAAGATGATGCGAGACGCTCTGTCCGTGGCCAGCATGGATCCCCCATTGGTACAGATGGCCATGTATACGATAACCATGCACAAAGCAGCGAGACGTTTTGAGCGAAAGAGAATCCGCAAGAGTAGCAGCACCACGAGGCCGGCCAAGCTCAGCATGGTCGCTGAGAGATGTACGTCGAGTATATCGCCGACCAACACCGCTGGCCCCATCAGACAATCCGGAGCCAGGATCGATGGACGTCCGAAAGAGAAGAACCAAGAGGTTCCGGTCATCAATTTCGGACCGAGAGTGCCGACGAGAGCGCCAACCAACAAGTCTCGACCCACACGGGGGTCGCGAAATCGACCGTCGAGCAAACGCGTCCATGAAACCAGCACTTCGGGCCAAAGACGACGGACGTACGGCTCCACAGCGATGTAGAACACCCAGATAAAGGCTGCTGAAGCGCAAGCGGAAGCGAAGCCAACCTGAAATATTGCGTATTCCGCTCGTCCCGCTACAGTGACTGGCCTGCAAGAGCCAGCCGAGCATTTCGACAAGCAGGAAATACGCAGCGATTCTCAAGGCGCCGCGTCGGTTGCCTCGTCCTAGCCGCAGATTCCTCCATGCCAAGATGACTGCTCCGGCTTGGGCGACCATCAGCATCCAGACTATCACGGTCATTCCGTCCAGGCCTTGCTTGGAATTTTGGGCGGGCGCGGCTGCCTTCTGCTTTTTGCGAGGCGGCCGCAAGACCTCAAAATAAACGGGTCGCCCTCGGTACGCAGCGGCCACCACGTAGAGTGGATCACTTGTGCCAGGCCAGATTCCCTCCCAGGCCTGAACCGAATCGTATACGCCCGGTGGCGTCCGGCGCCAGGCAGTCGGTGATAGGTCATCGAGCGAGAAGCCAAGATATCTCTCGGCGAACCACTCAGACCATCTCGGCTCCGAGTGTGTCGCGTCGCTCTCTGGGACCGTTGTTCTGGGAGGAACCGCCCGGAACCACCTCAGTTGTCCCCGCGGGTGGAGCCTTACGCCAACCATTCCCGACCACATGAACGGTGGGTCGGTAGTGGGGGTGACCCTTGACCTGCCCCTTTTCGTACCATCCCAGAAGATGTTTGGGAACATTTCCTGAGTGTGCTGGCGATACCAGAACCTAACTCCCGGCCACGGGCCGGACTTGAGCACTTCCCAACCGTCCAGGGTGACCTTCTGTTCCATCCGCCGTTCGACGTAATCGAGTTCCCCGTTGAGTTGCATGAAGCCAAAGGCTGTATCTGTGGGCGGGTCAACATATCCCAAATGCCGGATGATCTCTTTTGCCTCGTCCTCCAGGACCGCCGGAGCCCGTTCCAGCGGAAAGCTGTTGTTTTGGGCAAACATGCCCACGAGCAGCCCGGCGGCCACTCCTGCCAGGCATAAGCCGGCGACCAGTGGAGAAAGCCGCCCCGTCTCTCCCGACGCCGCGACCAACGCCGGCGACGGTGTCTCGCCCGCCGCAATCGCTGCCGCCAGCGGGTCACCACCCGGCAGGGAGGCCGCGGCAATGGCAACCGACTTCGGCCGATCCCGCGGCTCTCGCTCCAAGCATCGCAGGATCACCCGTTCTACTGCCGGCTCCATATCGTCGACGATTTGGGAGGGCAGTTTGGTCGATGACGACTCGGCGTGTAGCTGGCGCAGTTCGGCAACCGAGTCTGATTTCTGGACGCGTTTGCCCGTAAACACCTCGTAGAGGATCAGGCCCAGCGAGTAGAGATCACTTTGGATGGATGTTTCTCCACGAGTGATCTGCTCCGGGGCCATATAGGCGGGCGTTCCGGCGATCTCTCGCTCGCTCTCAGAAGCCAGTTGCGCCAAGCCAAAATCGGTAATTCGGACCTGGCCACGACCGTCAATCATGATGTTGGCGGGCTTAAGATCGCGGTGCAGCACTCCCTTCTCATGAGCTGCGGCCAAGCCCGCACAAAGCTGGCGAGCGAGCTGTATCCCCTTATCCTTCTGGATACGCCCGATACGGCGAAGAAGACTACGGAGGTCCTCGCCGTCGATGTACTCCATCGATAGGAAATGCTGGTCGTCTACGTCGCCGATATCATAAACACGGCACACGTTGGGATGCGAGATCTGACGGGAGAGCCTCACTTCGCTGTGAAAATACTCCAGCCGCTTCGGATCTTTGGCGACATGCCTTGGCAGGAACTTCAGCGCCACCGTGTGCCCGAGCCTCAGGTCGTCGGCCCTGTAGACTTCGCCCATCCCGCCTTTGCCCAGGAGCGAGACAATGCGGTAGCGGCCCGCGACTTTCGTACCCGGCAGGAAGCGACCATGGTGAGAAGAGTCTGATTGGGACGTCTCGCTATCTTCGTCCGGTGCCACTTCCGCGTTGTGTGCCTTGGTCGGCAAAAACTCCGGCTTCAGCACTGCCCCACACTCGGGACAGAACTTCGCCGTTTCCGGTATCTCTGCGGAGCATGTTGGGCAGTTGATCATGGGAAACGATTGTACACCCATCAGAACCGCACTGCGATCAACCACAGCTCCCCCACCGCCCTATTCCGTGAGGGGTTCACCGGGAGTCCGGAAATACCTTTGTTTGATGACGCATCCAACAACGCCATTCTGACGACCCGTCAACTCTGCGTTAAATTTCGGTCGATTGTTGACTTGTCGCAAGAAACAGAATCCGTTCCGACGAATTGATGACACAGGCCCTCACGCTACTCCTTCACGCGTTTCCAGGGCACCACGTTCGGTTCGCCGCCACGCAAGCCGTTGATGTTGTTCACTTCATAGAACGTGTCGCCATCGATTTTATAGATATAGGTCATGCTGAATGGAAATCTCTGTCCTTTCTGTGGGCCTTCCGTGCCTTCCATGTCAGACCACGTTAACATTCCTATGCCATTTTTGACTTCAAGGTTAATCGTTGATTTGTGGGCCCGCACCACTTCGCCATCCTTGTGGCGAGGATGTATCTGACTCTCCGCAACGACGTGAACCAAGGCCGGCTTACTGGGATACTCATGAGTGTCCCGAAGAGCCAACGTGCGCGGCCGAGGATTACGTTGAGTTATCACGTGAGGTCGGTATCGACGAAGACACAGGAGAAGAGTACACATGGACTACCATTGGCCCAACGGACGAAGTCAGTGAACGACTTGACCAAGAAATGCGCGAGCACCCTTTTCGTGTGCAAGGGGAAGTGACGACAGCGTGCGAGCGGCTGTATCAGCAAGCTCTTAACTTCGGGTGATTCGCGTTTACTTCTGCTCGTACGCTCGACTCCAGCTGCTTCCTTTTTCGACCTGCGGCGGCTCGCATTCGAGCCTCCCGAGTACCGCCACAGATCCGCGTCGTCCGCGGGTTGGCCGTCGAGTGTTGTCCCGTGCCGGGCTGGCACGTCACTATACCCAGAACGCCCGGTAGGCACCCGGGCCGAATATGGCGACGCGACGGGGACCTGGTGTGCTGGTCCAGCGATTCTTGCGCGAGCCTTCGCGCACCAAACATGTTGCTGTAATTGATGTTATCGTGTTGTTTTCCAGATCGATCGGAACGAAACGGAGACCGCGATGCTGAGCCGACAATCGCCCCGAATCCCTCTTCCAAAGGGCTGGACCAGGCATGTTCGTTCGGCTGTGCTGCATGTCATTTCCCTGGCCCAGTACGCCGCCGTCTACTCGCCGAGTTGGGCCGTCAACAGTGTGAACGGCCGCGTCTCAGAGAGACGTCTCTTCAGGTCGACAAACAAGCCAATGGCGCCACCACTTCAGTCACCATGACGCTTCGCAAAGACGTCCGCTGGCTCGGAATGCCCGCCCAACGGCGTCAACAAGTGTTCACGAAGGATTCGCTGGACCAGGACAGCACGTATCGCTTGAACGCATCAATCAAGACGGTCCAGCATGAGGGGGACCATCTCCGCCAACTCTACGGCAACGTCTGACTGTCAGTTGCGTTTTGTAACAGTCACCTGCTTCTGCGTATCATCTACCACATCACGAAACTTCACAACAAAAGTGTTGGGATCAGAGTTCTTGACGTAAGTGAAATCGCTTACGAGTTTTCGGCCATCGCCTTCGAACACGGTATTGGTCCACACCAACTCGTCAGCATTGATCGCAAGCACTGCTTGCCCATTGCCACCACCTGAATTGGCTCCCCACATTTTGATCTTCTCATCGGAAGGGTCGTAGAAGATCATGCTCAAACCCTTCCAATCTCCAAAATTCATATCCAGTTGAATGATGTGTTTGTCGGCAACCCATTTGTATTTGGTTTCTATCGGAAGCGTTCCCTGCCCCGGCACCTCAACTTCGCACTCCCACAAGCCAATGATCCAACCGAGTTCCTTTTGCAGTACCTCCTGATTTTTGCTGATCTTCTTCCAAACTCGCGTGTATTCTTCGAGCTTCTCACCATTCTTGTCCACACCTTCCAGTAAGACCGCTTGTTGTGTCTTGCCGTCGTCGGATATGCTGATAGCCACCGTTGAATGTGACACTGCTCCATCGGGATGAGTCAGGATCGCCTTGCTGATCCATTGTTCTTCATCCTTGGTGACGTTCAATTCGATGTGAAAGCCGGGAGGTGCAACGCCGTAATTCTTGATTGCCTTTTTCGCAGCATCCCAAGTACAAATACCTTTAACACCACTTAGTGCCTTTCCGTCCTTCGTGAAGTTAAGTTTGTAGCTCATTCCACTGCGGTCTGGATGAGCAGTATATGTCAGCTCATTTTGAATGGCCGCGCCCTTCTTCCAGTACCCATCAATATCCTGTGCCGCAGTCGCATCACATACCCAACGGCCTTCGAATGTGTTGATGTATTCGTTCATCAACGATTCTTGTGCAAGCACGCTTGCTGTGCAGCACGTCAATGCTACAACGATCAGAAACAACAATGTGGTGATCTGTCGCATGGAAATATTCCTCTGAGAATAGGAGAAACACGGAAGCTCTGAGGCGAATATCGGGTCATTTCTTCTTTGATTTGGCTTGCTCGCCTTTCACTCGGCGGTGATTCAATTTCCAATCGTCTCCACCCTCAACGTCCACGGTGTAGATGAAATGGTCGCTGCCCTTTCGCTCAACGGTGATCTTTCCCGTGATGGGCTTTCCAAGGTACATGCCAGCCATCTTGCCAGCACCGATACCTACGTCAGCCCCATCGTTGTCTGGTTCGTAACGAGCCGTGTAATGTGACCCATCGGACTCGAAGCAAACTTCAACCCACTCTTTGGTGTTAGGATCGACTCCACCGATGGCAGATCCGCGAAGGGGTTCTATTCCGGGGATGCGAGTTGTCCAGCTAAAGACTACGCATGTATCACCGGCACCAGTCCTCGCACGCATTCGTCCCTTGACGTTCTTGTCGCCGATTGTCCCATCCATGGTCCAATTGCCGATGATATAGTCATCTGCAAGTGATTTGGGCGTTGCCGGTTTGTCTTCCTGTGCGGAGCAGACTGTGGCGAGGCCCACAACGACAGCCATGATGTTAACAAGAGCGAAGCGGTTCATTTGAGTACCTTTAGTTGTGGAAGTCAAAAGAGCACAACGCGAACGTTCAAAACGATCACTTGCTCACCTTCTTGTACACATCGCGGAAATGCGGCAGTTTCTTGCCGTCGAGCGCACAATCGCCGTCAACAATGAAATTGCCGTCATTCTTCAGGACATCGACGCCACTGCCGGTCATCTTGGTCCCATCCTTGTGGGTTCCCTCGACGGTCCATGGCCACTTGTCGCCGTCTCTTCCGATACACGCGGTCCAGTGGTCTCCTCCCGACGTAACGCACAAGAGCTTGATTTGCTAGGTACCAGCGTCCCAGTAATGAATGACCTTCGCTTCTCCTTCGGCGATAAGTCGAGTCTCTTCAATGGCATTCTTGTCGGCAAACCATCTATACGTTACGTGGCCTGTTACCACGTCACCCTGTTTCTTGCCAAGTCCCGGCCAGTCGGCAACAAGCTTGATCTCTGCGACCCACCGTCCCTCAAGGCGATTACCCCATTCTTGGAAATCCTCAAAGCTGGCTCTGATTTCGTTCTCTTAGGCCAGCGAAGAAATGGGGAGGGCCAATAAAAGGATTGCGAGAAACGCAGGTACAGACTTCGACATGATGAAATCTCCAAGGACAAATGGAAACGTGATAAGTCGTCTGACATCTCGATGTGAGCTTCGAAGCGATGTGCTTCGAGACTTTGTTAACACGCCCGTATCAGAGTGTCAATCAGTCAGACGGCAGCAGGACTTGATGCGCAGTATTTGGCAACTGCGATTGTCAAAAGTCACTGGTGGGTGGTTAGCAACCCACTAACGTGGGCCGTCAGCGTGCCTCTTGTGCGTCCTCAATTGCGCCCAAAATTACTGCCGCCATCTACGGCCACGGAATCGACTTGTGCATGTGGATGAAGCTGAACACAAACGCGATCACGTTGCACAGCGATCTCCGCTGCACGACAGCATTTGGTCTTGTCGTGCAGACAGCGTGTTAGCTTCGTGTGAAGAGTTCTCCGCCTAAATCATCTGGCTTGTTGCAGGCGGGAATTCTGAAGGGCACAATGGCGACAGTCTTTTCTCATCATCTCATCACTGCTCACAGGAGACGCACCTATGTTGAGCTACGCCTCAGTGGTTTTGGTCGCTTCGTTGACTCTCGGACAGGCTGACCAACAAAACCAGACAGACGACTTCAAAAAGCTTCGAGGGTTCATCGGAACGTGGGAAGCGAAAGATGTTCAGGCGTTGGAAGGAGTCGGAGACGTACTTGTTTCATGGAAGCCGGTTCTTGATGGCAAGTTCATTGAACATAGATATGTGTTCAAGCTGGGAGTGGACAACGAAGATTTCCGTGGACTTGCGTTATTTGGACGCGATCCAGCGGACGGCAAGGTTCACGGTTGGGGGTTTGACAATCGAGGAGGCTTCATGGCGATGGAGTTGACAGGTTGGGACGGAAACAGAAGCAACTGGTCCACAACGTTCTCGAATGCGGATGGCACGATGGAAAAGTCTAAAGCCAATGAGTTCGAATTGCAGGACAAGAACAGCTACAGATGGATGCTTGCCATCGCTGGCGGCGATAGGTCAGAAGCGATATTTCGGCGTGCGGCCAAAGAGGATGGAGTGGCCAGAACGTCAACACAATGCTCCTGATGGGCTGACTGAGCAGTTGAAAGGCGTTACATGGTGGACCGGCGACTACGCGTTCAACGGCTCAGATGCCTTCACGAAAAAGGCATCGGCTGGCTTCTCCACCTGCGGATGGGTGTTGGATGGGAATTTTCTGCAATACGACATTGCCTCGGTCGATTCTGATCTGAAATCAACTCGATATCGCGCCGTCATGGGAATCGATCCCGCGACGGGCAGGACGACGGGATGGGAATTCGAAAGCACGGGTACGGTCGGCAAGTACACCATCTCTAACGAGGGCCAAGACATTGCAGGTAAAGCCATGTCACCGGAGGCTGGCTTGCTCGAATTCAAGGGCAAGATGACAAAGAATGCGGACGGTCTTCAGTATGAGGCTTCCGGTGATCTCCCCGATGGGAATAAGACCACCTATAGCGGCGTCTGGAAGAAATTGAAGTAAGCATTTGCCTCATCAACTCGCGGTAGATCATCGAAATACACTCCTCAGTTCACCACGTTGTTCATTCGGAGATTTTTGACATGAAACGCATCGCTCTTTGTCTGTTCAGTTGGATGGTTCTTTCTGTGACCTCGTTTGCACAAGGCGACGAATTGACCGCAAAAGACTACATCGAGTTCGTGAAGCCGTTCGTTGGCTCGTGGAAGACCACTGTGGAGTCGGACGGGAAAATCGCAGAAGGCACATGGATGGCGCGAGAGTCCCGCACAGGCACTTGCCTGACCACTTTTGGTACCGGTGATCTCGCGCCAGCACAAACCATCGATGGCTACGACCCGGTGTCGAAAAAGTGGACTGTGGCGGCCTTCGACGCCAGCGGAGGTTACTCGTTGTCGAAGATAGAATTCGATAACATAACCAAGGGCAAGCAATTCGGTAAAGGCACGACGGGAACAGGCGAAACAAAGGTCAATAAGAGCGACGGGACGACGACAATTGAGACCACCAAACTGACTTGTCTTGAATGCACTAAGGATAAGATCGTGATCCTTTGGTCCGAGCGCACAGAGAACGGCAAGAGTGTCCCCGACGTGACCATGACATCGGAGCGACAACAGCAAACACAGAGAGGTTCGCGGGTGGCTCTTGATCTACCTGCAATCCCCGGTGATTACCCCACGGCCCACGATTACGTTGAGTATTGGCAAACGTTCAAGGGTTCATGGAACACGTCAACCGAATCGGACGAAGAATCTGTGCCCGGCACATGGATAGCACGACTTTCCCGAACGAAGACGTGTTACACGACCTATGGTGAGGGTGGCGGTTTCCCACCGGTTCAGACCATTGATGGGTTCGATCCCGTAACGAAGAAGTGGACCGTGGCTGCCTTTGATGCCGACGGTGAATTCTCGATAGCAACTACCGCAGTCCTCGATATGAAAAAGGGGAAACGGCTTGCCGAAGGTCTAATAGGGAAGAGCGAGATGAAGCGGTTCTTGCCCGATGGTTCGACAACGACTATCACTTCCGATCTGAGTTGTGCTGAGTACAGCCAAAACCGATTATCGCTGCTTTCGACGAAACGCAGTGAAGATGGCAAGGCACTTCCTGATCAGAAATGGACCGTCGAACGGCAGCCAGAGCGAAAGCGATCCGCAAGGCAAAGTAAATAGCCTCCTTGTGCCAGACAGACACCATTTCTTAATCGGGTTTGCCAGATCTTGCAGGTTTCGCAACTCGATCAGCGGAAATCAAGCTACTCAGGGTCAGTTCTTTATTCTCTCATCAAAGGACAAGTACATCATGACTAATCTGGGGACATTAGCGTTGCTAGTTGCGCTTACGGCGGGGCAAGCAGAGAGTCCATCTGACCACTTGAAGATCCTCCAGCCATTGGTTGGCGAATGGGTGTGCGTTGGACCTACCCAAAGTGATTCACCTGCGTTTGGACCAAAAGGCACCGAGATTACTTCCTTCGTCACATACACATGGGCCATCAATAAGAATGCCCTTCAAATTCGTTGGGTCGGCAAAGCGGCGAAGAAGAAACCGGTTCATTTTGTGGAATTAATCGGCTGGGATGCGAAGCAGGAGAAATTGGTTAGCCAAGGGTTCGGTTCGCTGGGGGCTGTGGAGCACAACGTGTGGACACGCGATGGCAAGACCGTCATTTGTGACACTCAAGGTGTCACCGACGAAGGCAAGGACGTGACCATGAAGTATTTGCACACCTTCGATGGCGACACGATGACTTGCAGGTACGTAGAGATGACCATCGACGGCAAGAAACAACCCGATGAGGAATACAAGTACCGTCGAGTCAAGTAGATGACTGCCATTGAATAACTGGCTCGTGCCGTGTTTTGGTACCGCCGGGAGAATCGCCCGCGTTTTCAACGGTTTTGCCGCCCGCGTTTTCGTGTAGCGTGACCAGTCCGATCTGTGGTGGCGCGGTTTGGGTACCGCTCGGCACGCCGGTTTTCGCGCGGAGTTGACATTGGTCGCGGGTGTAATGGCCCAGCGACTTTCGGTAGCCCTGCGGTGGACGTGCGAGTCCCATTCGCGATCAGAATCTGCTGCATAGCAAATCGAACGGTCCGATAATCGGCGTTGCGTGCGATGCAGTCGGGGAAACCGGCAAAGCGACCGCGCACCGTACAGCGTTCCAGGCGGCGGCGTTCGCCTTCCTGCGTGCGATGCGCTTCATCGACGAGTGCAATGATATTCTTACGGGGATTCAGTTCGCCATCCGCCTCGCCGAACTTGTGGATCGTCGTAATGATGATCTTACGAGCATCTTGACCAAGCACCATGTGCAAGGCGTCGCGGCTTTCTGCCTTGACCATGTTTGGAACGTCGGCGGCGTTGAAGGTCGCCGTGATCTGAGTGTTGGGGTCGATGCGGTCAACGATGATCAGCACGGTCGGATTGCCGAGTTCTGGATGCAGCCGGAGCTTCTGAGCGGTGAAGACCATCAACAGCGATTTGCCGGAACCTTGGAAGTGCCAGATAAGGCCTTTCTTGATTGGCCTTCGACGACCCGTCGCACGATCAAGTTTGTGCCTTCGTATTGCTGGTGGCGGCAGATGAACAACATGATCCTCTACCGTTCAGCCCATCAACTGTGAATGGCACGGATACCACTGGCTGAGACAGCTCTTGGTGATGGTCCCGTCCTTGGGTACCTGTTGACCCCAGAAGGAGAGAAACTCGAACTGCTCCCCGTCAACAGCACGAGTCTGGAGTTGCTGGAGATCCGCTGGCAGTGCGGGAGAGTCAGTCATCGGCTCGGTTGTCCTCAACGTAGATGACCTGCAGGTCCTGGACGCTCCTCGATCGCCGCGGTTCGCTCGCCGCTCGACGGATGAACATGATAGGCATGCGGATTTGTGCCACATTTCACCGTGGCTTGTTGTTCTTCTCCCAGTCGCCGCGCAGGAACTCAAGTACTTTCTTCGCAAAGTATGCTTTTTCTTCGTCCAACTCAGAGCTTGGGCCAAAGCACGGAACGTGCCCACCATTGGGCACGATCCAGAGGTATGAATTGGGAATACTGCGATACATCTCGACCGGTATCGCAACGGGGAAACTTATGTCCCGATCGCCATGGAAGATGAGCGATCTCGCCCGGATGGTCGCGAGAAAGGGTGGTGTGAAGTTCACGTCATCATAGTTGTCTTTCAAGTTGCGAAAGTTGTCAACCAGAGACCGCAACTTGTCTTCACCATGCAGACGCCGCAACGACTCCCACAGTTCCTTATCGATCCCAGGCAGTCCGTCATATGTGATTGCCGAAAAGACGGCGCGAGCCTCTGCAGGCAAATAGCTTGCACCGCCAGCAAACACGGCCGCTTCGACTCGGTCCGGCTGCTGCGTGGCCATGTGTAATAAGACATGCGATCCTGAACTCACTCCCATGCCTCGAAACTTCTTGGTGTTCATTGCATCCAGGAGAGCGAGTACGTCCAGGGCCGCCTGTCGATGCGTGAACTTGCCGGAGGGGTCGTTGGTGCGTCCGTGCCCGCGCAGATCCGGCAAGATCAGCTGGTATTCCTTGCCAAACTCCGCGACGTAAGCCTTCCATTGAAAATATCCGGTCCCGAGATACCCGTGCAGCAGCACCAGTGGTGGTCCTTCGCCATGGACTTCGTAGTACATGTCCATGTCATTTACTCGCACCACTCGCCCGTTCTCAACCCGTTCCCCAGGCAGCTTTATCTCTTCCGCAATGACCTGGGCAACAGCGAGTCCCAACGCGAGCATTACAGCGATTTGGGCTCGTAGGTGATTCATCGTATCGCTCTCCTCCCAGGTTGAGTTGCCAGAACCGGGCCATCGCCTGGGGACGATCTCAGGTTGCGCAGATGGCCCATGCAAGCGTTGCACAGGCTGCCGAGCGGGAGGACCTGCGGCCGCCCTCTACTCCGACCTTTTGCCCATCCACTTCCCCGCCGCCGCAAGCACCCGCCACCACGTCGGGGCAAGTTTCAGCTGTGCCAGAACGGACGGGGTGTTGCTATAGGCGGCACGAGAAATGTGCGGTGCGCCACCGACCGGGGCAGAGGCCGACGGCGCACCTGTGGCATGCCACGAATGACATGCCCTGCGAGTGTTCTATCATAGTGCCACGTGGCGCGGCAACGGACACCTCGGAGAACCGTCAGGCTAGCCCGAATGGGTGGCTAGCTCACCAGAGGCCCCAGAATCGCTCCTGACGCATGTTGTGCGTGTCATGACATCTGAGTCGTCCGGTGCCCGTTTCGCTCGTTAGCTAGCCGCTGACGCAGCTCAGCCGTTGCGATAGATACCGCATGTCTATGCCGTTTTGCGTACGTAAGTCCCGTTTCCGGTGGGCGCTATTCGAAATTTCATCATCGGACCCAATGCCAACGGGGCAGGTGGCAGAAGTGCCCCCTCGTTGCGACGTGGCTGATGGTGACCACACCATTGAATCGAGGGATTGGCCGCGACACGGGCCAAACTGTACGTCATCGCGGCATTTCTCGCGTATTGCAGCCAAGCAGTCGCGGAAATGGTAGTGCGGGATCCAGCTCAGTGTCGGCGTCGGATGATCGAGACGTCGCTCAGAATTGGCCGAACGAACCCCGACACACGGTCGAACGTGCGATATCGTAAGGGGAGACTCGCTCGCCGAATTGCCGTGACATACGATGAAATAGTATGTAGCATTCACCTCACGGTGCCACATCGCCTACGCGACTTGCCCGTCCATTTACGGCCTGAAATCCACAGAAGGCACATTTTTCACTGGGTCAACGCCGATGCATCACCTCATCCGCCGCACGATCAGCCTACTCGTCGTCTGTGTGACCAGCCTCCTGTCACCAGACAATCTTTTTGCTGATTGCACTTCAGCTTTGCTTCACACTGCAAGGCAAGCCGTTCTTCGCCACGAATTATGACTTCCCTGACGCAGGGAATCCAAGAGGGTCTCGTGTTTGTAAACAAGCGGAGCGTCACAAAGCGGGGCTGGACGTTCAATATTCCTAATGGATGGAAACCCAACACGACCTCAGAGTCTGCCAAATGGACCTCCAAATATGGAAGCCTGACTTTCAACCTTGCTGGATACCAGCTTGTCTGGGCGGGAATGAACGAACGAGGCCTGACGGTAAGCACGATGTTCCTTAAAGAAACGAGTACGCCAGACCCATCCGGTCGGCCTGTCCTCGACGGATCGTCTTGGTTGCAGTTTTTGCTCGACACCTGCGCGGATGTTGATGAAGTCATAAGGGTCGGCGAGCGATTTGCCGTTGAGACACGTGATCATTATCTAGTCAGTGACCATCATGGACGATGTACTGTGATTGAATTCCTTGATGGGAAGATCCAGTATCATTCTGGCCAAGGCATTCCGATTAGGGCATTGACGAACTCGACCTACGCGCGGTCTCTTGAGGCTTGGCGGTCGGCGAGCATTGGACCGTCAGATCCATTCGAGTCTTTGGGGCGATACTGTACAGTT
>CAVOYC010000034.1:0-117494 GCA_963700575.1 uncultured Planctomycetota bacterium
GGCCCGTTCGCTTGTTCGGGCGGTGTTCCATCCGCAGGGTGGCCCATTGGAAAGCCTGGGCGTTCAAAGTCTTCCAGGCTGTCGAAGCTGCGCCCGGGGAAGAAGTTGGTCACGGTGGTCCAGAATCCGCGTTCCTCGCCAGCTTTTCGATTGGAATGACCAAGCTCGTGGCAGACGAATTGGAAGCCGTATCGCCGTGCAAACGCTTCCATTTCAGGAGCGATGATCGCGTGTTTGCCGGTCCCTCGTAGGCGGGCCAAGTTGGTGTTGTCAATCACGTTGTTCGGGGCCGAATATCCCCAGAACATCAACGCCTCGTGGAGGAAGCACTTCATCGCGAAGCGGTTGAACACCCGGTAGACGTTCCGAGTACTTCCGCTTCGAGTAGCGTAAGTACAGCAGACTCGCGATCACCGGCGTCAAGACACCGGCCAGCTTCAACCGGTAGGGAGATGTGTCGTGCTGCATTTCGGCACCCGGCTGGTCGGGGAACACGGTCGCAGCGAGTCTTCGCAGGCTTGCTGATCTCCCTGTTCACGCAGGCATGCGCGTGAGTGTGGAATAGCCAACTTCGATCTTCTCTTCTTCCCGCAGCTTTTCATGGACGCGTTCGATCCACCCGTCACATTCGCGGTAGAGACGTCGGAGCAGTTCGAGATCAAGTTCGATCTTATCGCATCGGGCCGTTGGCGGTTGTCTCTTCTGCCGGAGGATCTTGCGAATGGTGTTGCGGCTCAGATGCAAGCTCCGGCTGATTTGCCGGACGGACATTCCTTGTTCGTGTAGCTTGTAAATCGCTTTATATGTGTCCGGATCGATCATGGAATTCCCTCATGCTTTCGCCAAAAGGTCCCAGTTGCGTGAGTACGCTGCCTGCGAGCAGGTTGGCTTGCGCAAAGAACGCGTGGCTTTTCAGATTGCGGTGATGACACTTGGCCATGAACCGCTGCATGAGTTTCTGCACGCCTTGCAGATCTTTGAGCAGCAGCCGCTCGATGTCGTTGCAGCCTTGTTGGTCGTCGGGAACGTTTTGGAGATACTCCAGCGTCCAGTCGAGCTTTCCTGCTTCGATCCCGTGCCGCAGCGAATCGCGGCCGCGAAAGAACGCGTCGGCCAACAGATCGATCTCCCGCACGCTCAACCCTTGCCGGCGACCGCGTGGACGAAGGCTTCGATTTCTCGCTGGCTCACCCGTTCATGCGCCTGAACGGACGCAGCGTGTACATGTAGCAGTAGACGGGGAACTTGCCTGCGAAGAGGATCTTCTGGATTTCCTCGCTCATTTCATTCAGCAGCGCGCTCCGCATGCTGACCCAGCCTTTGCTGGCGCCGAGCGTTTCGGCAACGTCGGCCGGTCCCATGCCGTGGATGGTAAGCAAGTCGACGACGAATTTGGCTTGTTCGAGAATACCCAGTCCCTGTGTCCGTCCGTTGCATCAGTTCAGAATCCCTCTGCTTCCTCGTCTCCGAGCGAAACGTAGGGAACGCACCGAGATGCAGTTTCTGCGCACAGCGGAAGCGTTTGAAGCCATTGAGCAGCACCCGAGCCCGCGGGAGTGTCGACACCTTCAAGGGTTCTTCGATACCGCGCTGTGCGATGCGGCCAGCAAGCGCGCTTCGCGAGCGTCGTCTCGCAGTCGATAGTCCTGATACCGCAGATCGAGGGTGTTCAGTTCGATGTTTTCAGGCACAGTGCGTCTCCTAAGGAGGGTGTTGATGAAGAAAACGAAGAACGTACTTCTTGCGCGAGTAAGGCCATGCTGTGTTGTCTCAGTGCCTCGAGCAGGTGCGCAACCAGATCGCTCCGGCGCAGCGGTCTACCCTCGATCAGGCGGATGACCGTTGTCAGATAAGGCAGCGTGGGAGACGATGACGATGTCGGGAGTGAGTACGACTTCGTCCAGCACCAGTTGTATGTCGGTCAGCAGTACTGGAGATGGCTGCGGCTTGTCCTCCTGCGGACAACGACTCTGCTGCTGGATTCCGTGGGCTCATTGGCTGGTGGGCGGTGCGTTGCGCCGGCCACTTCCTTCTTGCGTTTGGCGTTTTGAATCTCCTTTTCTGACTTTGCCTTCAGCGGTCTGGTAGTAGGCGGTGCTACGTTGGTCGAACGTTGCTTGCGATGATGCTGACGACAGCCGAAGGGACAACGCAAGTTTCGTCGCCCAGCATTGCGGGGGTCTGTGAGAAATCGAATGCCGCAATGCACGCAATGAGTGACACAACCTCGTTTCAGAGCGGGATAGGACGTCAGAATCGAGTCCAGCGTGTTCTGATATTGCCGGACAAGCGGATTAACACGCTCGTCCAGATGCCAATCCTCGCGAAACGCAAAGAATTCACCGATGGCGATGACAAAAAAGCGAGGGACTCGGTTACAATCTCAAATCGTATTAACACACACCTCGTGCTACTTCATCGACGCGAAAGCATCGAGAGGCAGCACGAGGTCTTTTTCTGCGAAATTACCAAAAAGACCCGTCCAGAATCACGACGATCGAAACGATCATTGCGAAGCACCTAAACTGCCAGAGCAGCCCACTCGGCAGCCTCGACCAAAAGACTACTTGGAAGAAGACATTCCTTCTCTTCCAAGTAGTGGCTCAGTTATCTGAGTAAAGAACGGGTCAGTTTTCTGAGCGGTGTCGTGAAGTGCCCAAAAGCGTCGCCATTTCAAAAAACTGATCCACAACTATTGACAATAACTCCACGAACCACGGCCCCCATCAGCGGCTTGCCGTCGTCCGGCCCAGCTACTACGCCGTTGATGATCCGACCAGATACGCCGGTTACAGTACCCGTGAGGACGGCAGCCTCCTCTGCGGCGAAGCCGCGTTGTACCATTGCTTGGCCAAGAACCGCAGCTATCAGATATCCTACGGCAAAGACTCGCGAGTACCTGTCTTCCTTCATGTCTCCCTCCCGTTTAGAAACCTACATTTCCCCCGGGACGCGCTGTCGCCACTCAACTCCGTGTATTCAGTCGTCCTGGTTAACCGCCACCTCTGACTCTCGCTGCCGAGTCGAGGCTGTTTCATCAATCGGTGGTTAAACGCACGTTCCAACAATGGTATGAGTTCTCGGTGACTTCCAGACTATTGGGCCAGCAGCTCCCTCAGCCGCTCCTCCGTCGTTGCATCATCCAGCCATTCTACCGAGCCGTCCGCATGTGCGATGCATGCACCGCCGTGGTAACTGGACGGGCTGCGTTTGGAGCGGTCATTGACCTTCATGCTTAACTCGCTGAGCAGCACGTCTCGCGGTTCCATCCAATAAATATCACTGTCGGCGATCTCGATGACAATCACGGCTGACTTGGGGTTGAGGCTGGGCGGAACACTACCCGGTCGGTTGGGAGGACCATTGGGCTTGCCGGGCCGGTCGTCGATCAGCATGACATAGTTGGTGCACATGCGGTTCTGTGAACTCGTGTGCTCGGGCAGCGATAGGCCATGTAGGCGGCATCGAATACAACGCCGGCATACATTCTGCGGACCGAGGACTTCGGCACTTCAGGCACTTCAGGCACTTCAGGCACTTCATCCGTCAGCCGTATGTTACTCGGGCCATTCCACGTCTGTTGGAAATTGTATTCGTCATAGAATGCATTTTGTACGAGATACGGCGCGATTGCGACGCGCCAACTATGCATGGGCGTGCCGTCAGGGTCGTACGCAATGGCCGGGGGAAACACCTTGTGTGTGTCAAGGTAGTTGTGGAGAGCGAGCCCAATCTGCTTCAGATTGTTCTGACATTGCATTCGCTGAGCAGCTCGTCGCATCTGACGAATTACGGGCACCAGTAGAGCCAGCAACACGCAACTGACCAAGACAAGGACAAACACAGAACGCAGGCTGAATCGCAGCCTGGGAGATCCGCCATTGGCAGGTAGATCCTGGATCGACTTCTCTTTGCTTTCGGACATTGTGCGTTCACCGTTCATCGGTTTTCAACTCTTACCGGCTCAAGCGATGGGCATGTACGCACAAAAGGGTCTTTTAACGAAGCGTCGAACTCGCGTTCTTCTCTGAGGCTGTACAGTATGCCTCAAACACGGTCGCGTCGATCGTAGATGTCAAGAACCGAACCCCTCCGTCCACAAATAGGGTAACGGCACCATTCGGATGGTAGCCGCCGAATTGTCCGAATTCGGGCTGACCCGCTATGAACGGCAAACTGCTGTCCGTGTCGGTGCCTCGCACCGTGGCCGTGCCTCCAGCAAGCCAACAGCCGTTTTGCCTTGCCGTCTCAAGCAAAAGCAACGTATTGGAGCTTCCATCAGTTACGTCACGCACCCTTGTCTGTCGCTCGTAGCCCCACACTCCGGCGGGTGGTCCAATTGAACTAACGGGGCATCCGAGCCTAATCCCGCCATTCCGATATAGGTTGCGAATGGCTGACCGTTGACATGTGCCTCATCTGGTGCATTTGGGCATCGAAATCCCGCAAATGGTTGTAGAGGTACGTCGTATTCGTAATAACCTCCCATGTCAATGTAAGGTCCCGAGGCCGGTGGCGAACCATTACTCCACGTGTGGAGCATAAGAGGTCGGAGTTCTTCCGCATCCCATGGCTTATCTGTATCGATGATCGGTGTTCCATAGTGTGCCATGTAGTTTCCAATGAAGAGGTACCAGCTCCAACGTCTTGATGGCGGCAAATCGGAATTCCCGACACAACCGTACGGAAATGCATGGGAAACGTCGTGGTAGTTCGAGAGCCCGATGCCAAACAATTTCAAATTATTGCGGCATTGTATACGGCGGGCAGTTTCACGCGCATTTTGTATGGCGGGAATACCCAGCGAGAACGCGATGGTGGCCACCAGAAGGCACACGAGTAAATTTACACGTACGCCGCCACGTCGCAGCCGAAAAATGTGCGACATCAGTCCATCTGAAATAGTCTCAATGCCACCTTGTTCAGCGTCAACCATTTGTCCTTGATCGCTAAATTATGTTCCAATCGTAACTTCGTTTCTCGAAAGGCCGATCGCCCCCTCAGCTCAGTCTATCCAGCTGCCCAGGCTCCTACTGCTTTTGTGGTCCCTCTGCAGAGGCAATCTTTTGACTCCCGTTATTCGGTCGTTTGCCGTGACATCCAATAGGCACGTCTACACAGATCGCTCGAACCAGCTTTCGCGATCGGACGCGGCATGGTAGATGCCCAGTATTGACACAGTTTCCTTCTCCTGTTCGTACACAATCACATAGGGAAATCGGTCAAGCAGAGCTGCCCGATAATGGTCCCGTATGCGACCAAAGGAATCGGGCCGATCGGTGATCGTCCCAATACGATCGCGCACTGACTCGCGGAAACGATTACCTAGATCAGCGGAAACGCCATCGTAATACGCCACTGCATCTGCCAAGTCTTGCGCAACGAGCGGGTGGTAGCGCCGCGTTCTAGCCATCGACCCGTCGCCAAAGCTCGTCATCATCAATAGCGATGGATGGATCGGCTTTCAATTCGGCCGAACGCCGTTCCACCTCCCTAAGGACATCCTGTGGAACAGAAACGGGTTCGGTCGATGCAGCAATGTCGTCCCACAATTGCGTGACAATTCGCAGTTTGTCGGCGATCGGCAGGCTGCGGAGGTCCCCAATATCAACGCTCACAAGCCAATACTCCAAATCGAGAAAACAACTCGCCGTGCCGTACCGGGATGGCAATACGACCGGGCTATATCCCATTCTAACGGACTGCCACACAGGACAAAACGATAAGAGCCGCCTCTTGGCTCAAGACAGACTTCGATGGATGCGTTCCAAGTACCCTTCGATTTCCGCAGGCTTCCAACAACCCCATCTTAACCGTTTTTTGCCCAGTCGCTCCATATCGACCGGCAGATACCTCTACAGGGTTAGGCCTGGTCAATTCGTTTATCGGTGGATTGTTGACACAGATCAATACTCCCACCCACTATCGGCGGGCGGCGAGATATAGCATTTCGGCAACGCCTGCTTGAAGCGGGCAAGTTCTTCATCGGAAACATCACTGCCGACGGCCAGAGTTTCAAGGTTTGTCAAATGCATCAAAGGGGACAGGTCGGTAACAGGCGTTTTGTCAATAGATAGCCACTCCAGTTTGGTTAGATAGGCTAAAGGCGATAGATCCGTAACCTTGGTGTCTGTGATGTCGAGCGTCCTCAAACTGCCTAGATTCGCCAGCGGCGAGAGGTTCGACAACTTGAGTACCATCCACGTGGAGGATTTCCAGTTTTGCAGCACCTGTCAGTGGCGACAAATCGCTAACTGGTGTGTTAGACAATCTCAAATACTCCAGTCTAGGCAGGTCGGCCAAAGGTGATAGGTCGTTCACATTCGTACCTGCCAAGTACAGCGTTCTCAATTCCGGAAGCTTGGCCAGTGGTGACAGGTCGCTGGATTTTGGGGTTTCCGGAAACAATACTCGCACCCCGGTCGCAAAGTAATCGACTCCGATCAAGTTGCGCAGCCATTCAGGCCCGGGAGGCTGTATTTCGTCCTTCGCTGGCCGTGGGTTCCACTTGTCCCCATCACGGTAATCCTCATCGAACTCATAGCCATACCCATAACCTCCTCCGTTCTCAATCACCCACGCAACGGCCTCCTTCTGCCGCTCCGCTTGCCGTACCTTCAGTGCCAGCACCACACATAGGACCCCCACAACGAGAAGCATCGTGCGGAGGCTCATGCGGAGCAGGCGTTTCAGGCGTGGTCGCGGCACATTGCCCCCTTCTTCGTTTCGAGAAAGGGTGGTTTGTTGATTCACCATCCCTGCCATCCAAGGTTGAATTGCAAATCTAAATCCCTCGGTGTCCCCTCCACGAATATGTGTCGCTGCAGATCCAATCAGTCACCAAGATGTGCCGTTGGTGGCCGTGAAGCGTGGCTGGCCGTTGACGCTCAATTTGTGGTTTCCGCAAGCCGTTCGATGACGCCTGTTAGTTCTTCGTTGAGGCTAGTCAGCGTTTGGCCGTAATTCTGATAGTCAGTTGGAGGGTGTTTGCCTGCTCTCGTCACTTGGTTGACCAATGCCTGCAACTCACGAATCCTGCGGACATTGGCATCCTCGGCATTTCCATGTTTGGATAACTGATCGATGCGAGTGTCCAGTCCATCAGAGAAAACGCGAATCTGTTCACGGACCTGTGGATGCTCCAATGCACGCATCACACTTGCGGCCACTTCGGGTGGCATGAGCGCAACGAAAGTCAGCTTGTTTCTGCCGAAACGCATCGTTCGCGCGGGCAATCCACGCATCTGGATCTGTCGGGCCTGTTGCCGAACGGTTGCTGGGACATTTGCCTGCAACTTGAGCAGGTGGTACCCCGCTATCAAAGTCAGGCGTGTAAAGATCGTTCGAGTTAGATGGCGAGCATTTACTTGATTCGCTTGAGCTTCAGTCTGCTTCTGCGCCTGCTTCAGCGCGTAGCTCACCGCGCTAACCGGTACTCCAAAGACGATGCCTTTTCGCCCCGACTGCTTGAATTGTGCGGCAAAAGCGTCATCAAGTTGCTTCAGTGCTTCCCGGATCTCCGTTTCACCCTCATCGGTCGCTTTCATCGCAACGACTGCAATCAGCTTACCCTCCGAGTTCAGCACCGGGCCACCGCTACTTCCCGGGTTAACGTTTGCTCGGATCTGATAGAAGTCATAAGAATCAATGCGCATCAACGCTGTGATGGTCCCCATGTTGATGGCGTTGCGCAGCAGCATACCGTTCTTGAGAGATGGATTGCCAATGATGGCTGCTTGCTCGCCCGGCCGGAATACGTGTTCTGGCTGAAGTGGGATGATTGGCCGATCATGGTCGATTTCCAGAATGCACAAATCGCATGTTTCATTTTTGTACACAACTCTCTTCGGACGCAGGCGTTGCACACCAGCCGAGGCGAAGTGTACTTGGATATCATCAACGAAGCTGTCCTCAACAACATGGGCGTTAGTGATCAGGAGGTTTTCACCGATCACAAACCCAGTGCCGGATCCCGAGGGGTGTTCAAGAAGTGCGACAGACTCTTTGCAACGGCTGATGGATTCTGGAATTCCAGGCTCCAAACTGGAGCCCTGGCGAGATTGCGATGAATTCGAATTCCCCGTGGCCATTTCGGACTCTCCGGAAGCATGTCCATGGTTTGCCGACGAGTTGGCCAGGGAAACGTCCTCTGATTGGCCGTCGCCCGATCGAGCGACGTCCGAAGTTATGCCGATCGTGCCGCCTCCGGTTGGCTCAAGTTGCATCTTGGACAGTCTCCAAAGGACGTCATTATCGTAGATTGCCACTGCCAATCGCTTGGGAGGTACATTACTCCAGTGGCGACGGTCCAAGGAGAGTTGGGCAGGAGAGCCTTGCCAGTTAATAATGCGTTTCCCATTGCATGTCACGCTCACGGTCATTCCATGGACGGTGCAAACAATTGTTGTGGGTTCACCATTCTTAAACACGGTTGTGTGAGATGTCGTTTCGTTGCGGTCTGCAGACCGGCCAGAAATGAGGTTCAGCCCACTGACTTTTTGGCGAAATCCCTCGAGAACGATCATGGTTTGTCGGTCACCTACTGGAATGACCAAGTTGATTGAACCGTTTCCGATTTTGCGCTCGATGACCACTGTCCAACGATAGTCACGTGGTGGCTCGACCGGGATCGCCAGGATCGCACGCCCACCGGTGGATTCGATCGCTGAGCGGTCTCTGCTCCAATCGCCGGTGACAGCATCACGGGACGTATCGATCAAGGAAATCAGATCAACGATCTCCTTTGTGTCCGCGATTGTTTGAGATTCCGCACCGGGGGCGAAAAGCAGCCAGAAGAAAACGAAAAGGGCCAACTGGTGAACTTTCGAACACATTAAGAAAGGAACTCCTTTAACAACGCCTGTCACGCCGACAATCCACTAGTGGCCAAGCACCGACGGATCTGTTTTGCTCTCGCCTGATGTTTCTTTGAGCCGCAAGGCAGTTTCAAAAGACGGTTCGTTTCTTAACGCACTCGATGCGGTCCCTTTTAGCCCATCTCGGCGACTGTCGTATCCACGTCCCCCATTCGCCCCTCTGCCGGGTCATGGGCTGTGTCTCAAAGGGTCGTTACTTGCCTCACTTGACCAGTTCTATGCTACCCGATCTTGCTGAACCGTGTCGTGGCCAATTTACCACCCCTCTGCGGATGTGTGCGACCGCAGCCTCTTTGCTCCGACCGCACCGCATCTCTAGGTGGAATAACAACTTGGCCCGTTTGTCTCAAATTGCCGTCTCATTATTCAAAGTACCAAGAAGTCGTGGCGCAGAGGTTTATGACACAACCCCCGACCCCGCTGCAGAGCTACCTGCCTGGTTCACATGACATAATGTACCTTCTGACCTGCGAACTCGCCGTAAGTCGTTTTGCGACCATCCCGTCGGTTCCCCAAATCGGCCAGACTTTGGCGGACATAAGAACCGCGGTGGCGCACGGGTATCACTTCTGCGGTTCTGCTTGGGCACTTCGGTCCGACATCGACCGCAGTTTCCAACCGCGCGCCAACCTGCACAGGTGGCCCACACCGAAGCAGTCAAAATCGGTAGTGTCGCTTGAGTTTCTACGGGCGGCCGTGCGTCATCATTCTGGTGACACCGGCGGCGATGCTCACATGCGAGTTTCGCACCAGGTCGATGTGCCCTGTGTACGCAAGCCAGATGCGTTTGGACGCTTGGGTCGGGGCGACCTGGAGTAGTTAGCAATTTGGCTCTCCACTCTTCAGCGGAGGCGGGTGCTGCGCACAACGGATACTCTGGAAACTGGTTCAAGGGGACCTATTAAGACTCGCAACTCGGAAGATCGACTTTCCACCTATAGTCTGTCTGGCCGACATCGGCGGTTGCGCCGGCGTGGCGCTCCAAGCCGGACTGTCGTCCACCCGCCGCCGAGTGAACAGTACGACACAACGCATTTGGCAGAATCGATCCTGCAGTTGAAGCGTCGCCTTGCCCGTCTGATCGACGCCCGAGGCCCCTTATTCCTTGAGGGCTTTCTTGTCGAGCTTGCCTAGTGCGGTGTAGGGCAGTTCATCGCGAAACTCGATTACGGCCGGCATCTGATGGCGAGCGAGCCGCGGCTTCAGCCATTCACGCAGGGTTGATTCGTCGATCGATATTCCGCTATTCACTGTAACGACGGCTTTCAGCCGCTGCCCGAATTCACTGTCGGCGATGCCCACAACACTACACGAGTCGATATCGGGATGTTGAGCGAGAACATTCTCAAGCTCGATCGGGTAGACGTTCTCCCCTCCGGAGACGATCATCTCATCGACTCGACCACGCAGAAACAGATCACCGTCTGCATCGCAATACGCGAGGTCGCCCGTCACAATCCAACTCTTCCGACTGGTTGTCCAAGCGCTGCGAATGCATAGGCGACCAGTTTCTCCCTCGCCAACGACTTGATCAGAAGCGTCGGAGATCCTGACTCGGACACCGGCGATGGGCCGCCCAATGGACTCCGGTTTCCGTCTTAACATCTCTGGAGTCGCTATGATACCCACCCCAGCTTCCGAGGTGCCGTACATGTTGAACAGATTCGGTCCGATCCGCTCGAGCGTTTCCTGCGCCAAGGCTGGGCTGAGCGCCGCGCCGCCGGAAACAATGCACTTCAAAGAGGACAGAGAAGCACTGTCATGCTGAAGCATACGCTGCAACATCAATGGAACCAGCGTAACCACGTCGACCTTGTCTTGTTCGATGAGTGAACAGGCTCGTTCAGCATCAAAACGGCTTGAGACATACATTGTCACTCGAAGACCGACTCCCATGAACAGCGACGCCAAGCCAAAACCATGATAGATGGGAGTCGCAATATAGACGGACCGATACCTGGCGAGTTGCACCTGAGTGAGTAAGGCACAGAACGGTGGGAGAAACGTGAAAAAGGAAGGTTTGCGGCTCGCAGATTTGGGCTGACCTGTCGTCCCCCCCGTCATAACGACGATACTTCCCGCAACAGCTTTCTTGAGTCGTGCTTCTTCACGTCGTGGGGACGACGATATCCGGTCGATCGATTCGTCAGTCGGATGATATGCTGGGAGCGACTTTTTCCTCATCGATGGTTCTGAAAACACCGCGTCGAGTTGGTCGTCATATACCCAGAAGTCAAACTGCATCCGCTGGTGAAGTGCCATTAACTGGTCGGGACTCATCCCCGGATTGACCATGAAGACGTAGGCCCCCAATCGTGAGGCGGCAAAGATTGACTTGATGGCAGCCGAATGATCACGGCAGGCGATTGCCACTTTCCGCCCGCCCCGGACCCCATAGTCAGAGTGCAACCCAATCGCCACAGATTCGGCCTGCTGCCAAAGCTCAAGGTAACTCAACCGTTGCCGGTCATCAGACACGGCAATACGCTGGGGATTCAACTTGGCAGCGATACGCAACAAGGCCATCGGATTGGCACCCGTAGTTGCGACCGCTTCGAGCAGGCGTAGCAACCCGGTAGGAGTCAACAATCCGGTACGACGAAGTTCCGCGAACAGCTTGAACATGAAATGCCTATCCAATTCGTGGCCGACGCCTGCCCACGATTGCTTCCCAGGGCCAACGCAGCAGCACGGACCCCAGCTGACCCAACATCAGCCACCACGGCGCATAAGTGCGGCGGCGCGAATTGATTGCTCTGCAAATGAGTGCAGCGACATCTTCAGGCTGCATTGCGGGCATCTTCCTGTATGCCTCTGTTGGTGCGATCATTCTGGTTCGGACCAATGGGAGGTAGATCGAAGTCATACAGACGCCACGCGCGCTGAGTTCGGGTGCAACACATCGGAACCACTGATCGAAAGCCGTCTTCGACGCCTGGTAAGCTCCCCACTTCGGTACGGGTATGAGGAGCACATTGACCGCCGAGACATTGATTACTTGCGCCTGTCGCTCGACCAACACTGGAATGAGGGAAAGCATCAGCTGTACAGGACCGAAGTAATTCAGATTCATGGTTCGACTGAAGTCATGCAGGCGATCGAGTGCGTCGAATATGGAGCGGCGGATCGACTTACCTGCATTGTTGACGAAAACGTCGATCCCACCCAACTGGTGAATTGATTCCAGGAGCTTGTCCACCTCTGCAGTATTTGTCAGATCGCAGGGAAACACGTCGGCTCGACCTCCTTTGGCTTCGACCTTGTCTCTCACCTCAATCAGTTTCTCAGCCGTTCGTGCCACCAGTAGCAGGTGACATTTCGTTTCTGCCAGACTTTCTGCCAGACTCGCACCAATACCATAACTCGCTCCCGTTATCAGCACGGTCTTCCCGGCCAGGCGTCGCTGCAGTTTGGAACGACTGAACCAGAGAAATGGAAAGAAGAGCAGCTTCATCGACCTGCACTTTCGGAGCGAGCAAGGACCAGGTTGTGGCGGCGACGCACGTCGCGGTGAAGGATGGGATATCTGATTTCCGTTGACAGAACTGATTCTACGAGCAGTAACTGATGAATCAACGGGGAAAGGGGTCCAAAGGCGGCCACGGCGGCCCACGGGCTACGCAACCGAGTGATATGGACCTGGCCCCAGCGCTCGCGAAGAGGCCTTCGCCCACTACCTGGAGGGGCATAAAGGC
Source organism: uncultured Planctomycetota bacterium (assembly GCA_963700575.1). Taxonomy (GTDB): domain Bacteria; phylum Planctomycetota; class Planctomycetia; order Pirellulales; family Pirellulaceae; genus JAJRVM01. The sequence continues at coordinate 12,572 of CAVOYC010000034.1, forward strand.
TGGCAAAAAGCCCGCCCCGTAACGCGCACAGGGGGCCCACACCTGGTGCAGCTTGGCCAATGAAGAAACGCGTTTCTCCAGGAGCCCGCCGAGCCATCAATTTGATTCAGGCGCGCGCAGCATCAGACGGCTGGAAACTGCATTCGGTCGATGTGACCGAAAGCAGTTAGCAACTTGGGCTTCCACCCGTCGGCGGAGGCGTCCGAGCAGGCGATCGGTCGGCCTGATCGGCAACAAATCGCACCGGTCGGGACGCCTCCCCTCATCCGCGGCTGGTAGGTCTGCCAAATCGCTGTTCTACAGTACCTCCGCCGGTGCCAATTCATCGAGCAGGTCGCGAAGGGCTTTGCCGGCGAAGAATAGGTCCACTTCGTCCCTGCCGACGATTTCCTTGCCGTCGGTCGTTTCGCCGGTCAGCGAAATGGCTGTGGTCGGGCGGTTCGAGTCGAGGATGCCGTCTCCGTCGATGTCGTCCGCCAGCAGTTGGGCGTAGAGGTTGCCGCTGCCGCGAGACGGTGACAACCAACCTGTGCCGACCGAAGAGAAGACAGAGTTTGAGTTGCCCATGCCTCCAATGGGTTGAGTGTTTGTCACTCTGGGGCAAGAAGGCCGACTTGGCGACACGGCCGTCGTCGGCTCCCCGCTACCTGGCAGTCGTTCGTCTGACGTTGGAGATCGTTTTCCTCGGTGGGGTGCTGCCGGTTCTCCGATGAGCGTCGTCACCGGCGGCACTCCACCTTTTTTGAGAAACCGAAACGGAGAGATGGCCACGCACACCGCTCCCGTGGTCGCCTCCGCCCCGGAGCGGGCAGGTTCGTGGCGGAGGCCGCTCCCTGTGCCACGACCTGTTCTTGAAATGGAGCGGTCGCACGGTCTCCATCGCTCCGCCGCTGGCCTGCTTTTCTTCTCAGGCACCCACGGTCGTGGCTCCCGAGCCTAAGCCTACGCAGTTCCTGATCGAGATCCGTGCCGCCAACAACCAAAATAGAGACCGGCAAGCAATCGCCCGCCGGTCTTGGTGTTTCAAGCTGTGTCGGTGGGGCTATGCCCTCCTGCGTCGTCGCCAAGCGATGAAACCGCCGACCAATCCGAAGATCGAGAACAGGGCGATGGTGGAGGGTTCGGGGACAACCTCAAATGTCCCAATAGTGTTTGAGTAGTAGTCAATCTCGTTAAGGCCATTCCTCCCGTATCGGAAATTCAGAACCTCATGGGCAACATTCTGGCTGAAGGCAGTTGGATAGCGTGGCAGGACGTCAGAGGGAAGCGTGGACGTATCGTCGGTCGATACCAGACAGCTCAACGACTCCTGGTTGGATATCGATTTAACTCCCGCTGAAACGCGGTCGGTGGGGCACAGAACACCACTGAGATCATTAAACACATTGACCTCCCCGAAGTGGGCGGGGTCATGGGAAAACTCTGTGGTGAACCCGTTTGAAACAGTCAATTTCACGTGTGTGGCAGCGTCTGCGTATTCGCCAACAGTCGAACGACTATCACTGTCAAAAACCGCCTCGTTAATTGTGAATATCGCGGTCCAACTATCACCGACCCCGAATAAGTTGAATCCGGCTGCAATGCGAGCGTTCCACGGAATAACTCCCGTAAACTCGTACACAAGTTCCGCCTGTGCGTGACCAATTGTGCCCACGAATAGAACTGTTGCGATTATCGCTATTCGATATTTCATATGACTGGCTCCAGGTGCGTTAGTAGGTCATTCGTGTCGGCAGCGACCACTGCGTCCCACTGGTTTTCGCTGACTTCGTACTTGCAGATGTTGTACGTGTGGTTCACAGCCCCGCACGGGTACGGGTTACCGGTCGTGTCACCCGAGTTGCCGGGATTGCTCACGGTCACGAAATCCATGTTGATGGTAGTCGTGCCGTGAGTGATAGTATCAGCTTGGGATACCGTGCCAAACAGCAACGCCACAACCACAATACTCGAAATCATCCGCTGCATGATGCACTTCACTTGTGTAGCTTGTGTAGTAGTGTCCCCGTTTCCGCCACCAACCGACACCGCCGACCTCCGTGATCAAAGGTCCGAGTTCAAGCCGAAGGTCAAGTCGAGAATTGGGTCTGAGGCGAGTTCTGGATCGTACAGGAATCGCATCAGCATGTAATCCGAGCCGTAGGGCACATCGACGTCACCGACGTCACCGAAGAGCACGATTCTTCCCTGACCGTCAATCTTGAGATCGCTAGGATTGCCATTGGGGCCCTCAGTGTATCCTTCGAACATTCCATCGGGGCTGTAGATGGCCAGCCCGGCATTTTTCGTTCCATCCAAATATTCATGAGTTAGGGCTGCCACGATTCTGCCATCTGGCAGTAGTCCGCTGGCTTCCACTTGTTCGCCTTCACCCACGACAGGGAAAAGGTTCTGGTAGGTGATACCATTGTCTCCGAAGGAGGAATCCAACGAGCCGTCGGCATTCAAGCGAACGATGGGGCTGCCCGTGTCCTCGACTACCGGGTAACCCACGGGAGTGACATAACCTGCCAGGACGATCTTGTTGTCCGGCCGGACAGACATACCCGTGACAACCTCGTACGCATCGCCGTCGACATAGTTGTCGATAATCGTCTGTCCATCATCTCCGAAGGAGGAGTCAGGCGAACCATCGGCATTGAAGCGGGTAATCATGTAGTAATAGTCGTAAGCGTAAGGGTGCCAACTGGGTGAGAACCTGGCACCGCCCGCGACGAGGATCTTGTCGCCCTGAAGAGCAAAGGAATGGATAAGCGGCTGGGAGAGGTCGCGGGGAGAAATGGCCATGCCGCCGTCACCAAAGGAAGAGTCAAGGGCGCCATTGGGGAGATAGCGTGCCATGGCGATCTTATAAGGGGTGGCAAAATCAAAGAACCAGCCGAGGGCAAGGATCTTATTGTCAGGCAGGATGATGACTTTGTTGGCTCCTGCCAGGTCGTTCTTGCCGTCGCCAAAGTAGGTCTTGACGAGTTTTCCCTTGTTAAAGGTTTTATCGATCTTGCCGGAAGCAGTATAGCGGATGAGAGCAAAGTATCCTTTGGGACCCTTATTGGTGTTCACATGGTAGTAGCCGGCGAGGATGACCTTGCCATCGGGTTGGGCGGTGGCTCCAGCACTACCTCGGGTAATGCTGTCGGCGCCCAGGAAATAGGAAACGAAGCCTCCCTCACCCCAGGAGGTATCCAGCGTTCCGTCGGGGCGGTGCTTGGTGGCGCAGAAGTAGCCGATATCTCCTGTTCCACCGTTGACGAGACTGCCGTCCGGAAGTATGTCGCCGCGAAAGGCATCGTCTCTGAGGGCGAAAACGTCGGTAATCACGACACCGTCCTGTGACAGAGCCGTGCGGCCGAAGAAGAGGGCAAACGCAATCACGATCACACAGCCAATCTGCTTCACGGTTTCATTTGCTTTCGTCGCTACAAACCATTTGCGCCAAGTCGTACTCATTTCACGATCTCCTGTGCTGTAAAACGGTCCGCGTTATAATGAAAGGGTCATCACCCTGGGCGCGCAGACCTGCCGCCCGGGGGATGTCTGGGCCGGTGAGTGTTCTCGTTGGTCGCGGGGTACTCACCGGCCGCTTATTTATTCGCCAATCCGTTTCGGGATGGAGTGTCGACTCTCCGTTACCGGAGATTTAACCACTATCTTCGCCTGCCTTGGATTGCTCTGCCTGTTTGCGCGGAGGGCCGCGCCCCGACTCGATCAGCTCCTGTGCCTGGTTGTGGAGTTGCTGCCAGGCCTGCGGCGCGGATGCAACTTCACGGAGTCGGTCGACCCCTCTATCGAAATGGGCGTTTGCCTCGTTTATCTTGCCCAGATGCCAGCAGGCTATGGCGAGCTGGAAGCACCGTCCACCATCAATCTTGTCGCTTTGCAGTGAAGCAGCTTTCCCCAACGCTTCCACACTGGCCTGCCAGTCACCCGATATGAACGTGGCTTCACCTACGCGCTCCAGCCGAGCACGGAGTCGGGCGCCAGCTCGACAGACCGTTTCGCCAACTGGGCCGCCTCCGCAAGTTGCCCGCTCCCCGGCAATGCATCGAGAAGCAATGACCGGGCCCACTTTGCGCAACACTGCATTAACGCTTCCACGCTTCTTTGAGTGGCCGGATGGTCCGGTCCCAAGATTCGTCGGCGTTGTTCCAGGACCTCGGTGTACAGCTTCTCACCTTCGGCATAACGCTGTTGCTCCACGTAGCATCCCGCCAGATTATTGGCCACCGTGAGCGTTGCTGGATCCTCCCGACCTAGTACGCGAATCAGGTCCTCCCGAGTCCGCGTCAGCAATTGCTCTGCCTCCGAGTAGCGGCCCAGCTTCTTCAGACAGCTGCCCAAGTTACTCGCGGTCCGGAGTGTATTCGGATGGTCCGAACCCCGTGATAAGCGGACTCGCTCCAGCAACTCACGGTAGAGTGTCTCGGCTTCTTCAGAGCGTCCTATTTTGTCATAACAGCGTGCCAGATTGTTTGTGCTCACGAGCGCCAGCGGATGCTCTGCGCCCATTTCTTGAGGGCCACGTTGCGGACCTGCAAACAGAGTGCGGCGGCCTCGTCCACTCGGTCCAGAACCGTGTAACTGTCGGCAAGATTGCTCATGGCAGCCAGCGTCTGCGGATTTTCCGGACCCATTTTTCGCCGAAGGATTTCCAATGTCGCGGCCTGCAGTTCTGCGGCCTTCCCTTCTTCTCCGAGTTCGCCGTAGCATGTGGCCAGATTGAGCATGCTGGTCAGGGTGTTCGGGTGTTCTGGGCCGAGCGTGCGGCGCTGGATCTCTAATGTTTTCGCGTGCAGGTCCTTGGCCTCTTTTCGGCGACCCAGTTTACGGTAGCTGATGGCCAGACTGTTCATGGTTTCCGCCGTTGCGGGATGTTCGTCGCCCATCGTTTTTCGCTGCGCCGCCAACGCTTCGTTCAAAAGCTCTTCTGCCTCGACATACGCGGCCGAATTGAGGAGACAGTTGGCCAGACCCCGCAAGGTTTTGAGCGTCATGGGATGCTCGACTCCCAACACTCGGCGCTGTACTTCCAGAGCGTTCGTGAAGAGTTGTCGCGCCATGTCAACCTGACCTTGACGATAATGACAATCTGCCAGAACGCTGAGTGTGGCAGTGGTATCGTAGTGTTCCTCCCCGAGTGTCTGCTTGCGTGTTTCCCACACCTCGGAAAGCAATCGTTCAGCGTCCCGGAGTCGGCCATCCGCCACATAGCACTCGGCCAGACCGTGCATGCCGGCCAGTGTGCCGGGATAGGTAAGTCCCTGGTCACGTTGCCAGACTTCCACGAGGTGGGCGAACAGCGGCTCTGCCTCCTCGTACCGCCCTTCATCTCGGTAGCAAGATGCCAGCAACAGCGCGGTGGCCAGCGTCTGCTGATCATCCTCGCCTAGTATCTGTTGCTGCTCCCGCAACACCTCGGACTGCATTTGCCCGGCCTCGGTCAACTTTCCCCGAGCTCGATAGCAGTTTGCGACCAGCCTCTTGGTAACCAGTGCATCGGGATGTGAGGCCCCAAGTTGACTGCGTTGGGCAGCCAGAGTGTCGCTGGCAAGTTGTTCCGCCTCTGCATAGCGGCCCTGCCACAAGCTCAAGTCCGCTAATTGTTGGCTGGTTTGCAGCGTCGATGCGTTATCCGGCCCCAACTGTTCAGAGCGAATTCGGTGGGCTTGCTTCAAATGCACTTCCGCCTGATCAAACGCGCCGAGCGACTTATAGGTATTTCCTAGGGTGTGGTGGATCGCCGCCTGTACGAGCGGTTGTTTGGCGAAACGATTTCGGATGCGTACCGCGGCTCGATCCAGCACTTCGCGCACCCTAAGGTCCCGATTGGGCTCGGTGCTCGGGTTGGCCGCACCAAATAGATCATCGTTGATGAATCGAATGACCGCTGCGGAGATCGATGCCTCGGTTTGCACCTTCTCCGCCTCTTGCCGAACGGCCCATTCCGCCGCCTGGGTTTGTTCCAGACGCTGGTGCGCAAGTTGCTCGGCATGGATAGCCCGATCACGTGCGTGTGAGGCACGCACCGCCTGCCATGTGGCAATGCCGGTCCCCGCCAGCAGCGTCACGCCGACGAGCGCCCAGAGCGAAAAAGCCGTTTTGTTGCGTCCCACAAGTTTTCGAAAGCGATAGAGAGTCGTTGCCGGTCGAGCTTCCACCGGTTCGCTACGGAGGTATCGTGCGATATCAAGGCTGAGCCCCACGGCTGTTTCGTAACGGCGCGTTCGATCCTTGTCCATCGCCTTCATGACGATCCAGTCGAGTTCCCCATGCAGTAAAGCATTCAGGCGGTGTGGCTCGATCCGCCGATTGGCCGCGATCGAGGGCAGGGCGTCGCTGCTGCTGAGCCTTGGTGCTCGGCCTCGGCGGTTCTTCCTCGCGGATGATCCGCATACATCTCGTCGAACGCCGCGGATCGCAGACGCTCTCGATCAAACGGCGTCTCACCGGTCAGCAATTCGTACAGCATCACGCCCAGCGAATAGATGTCGCTGCGTGTGTCGATGTCCAGCTGATTCAGCTCGGCCTGTTCCGGACTCATGTACTCCAGCGTGCCCAACGATCTGGCCGAGCTGCGTGAACATGGTCTTTTCGGTCAGCGTCTGGCTCCAGTGGCCTTGGCGACACCAAAGTCGATGACCTTGGGCACCGGCTCGCCGTCGTAGAGCGTCGACCAGCACGTTGGACGGCTTGAGATCGCGGTGGATGATTCCCTTCTGATGAGCGTGCTGGACGGCCTGGCAGACGTGGACGAACAGCTCGCAGCCGCTCCTTGGGCGTCAGATGCTGCTCGTCGCAGTACTCGGTGATCGGGATGCCGTTGACCAACTCCATCACGAAGTACGGTCGCCCGCTCTCCGTGGCCCCCGCATCCAGCACCTTGGCGATGTTCGGATGGTCCATCATCGCCAGCGCCTGCCGCTCGGCCTCGAACCGGGCGATCACCTGCCGCGTGTCCATCCCCGGCTTGATGATCTTCAGCGCGACGCGGCGTTTGACCGGCTCCTTCTGCTCGGCCATGTAGACGACGCCCATGCCGCCTTCGCCGAGTTGCTGCAGCAGCTTGTAGGGGCCGATCTGGGTGCCGGGCTTTTCGGTGATGGGCTGGTCGATCGTGGGAGAACCCGCACCTACGGGCGGAGACTGTAGGAAACTGCCCAAATCCTCGTGGGCCAATAGTAGGCCCTCGATATGCCCACGAAGCCGCTCGTTGTCGCCACACACCTCGTCGAGGTATTGCGATCGCTCCGCGGGGGCAGCAATGGCCAGCGCTTTGTCAAATATTTCGCGTTCTTTCACGACAGTTCCCTTCACTCAGGAAGCCCACATCTGCTTCCCAAATACTATGCGAAATCCGCAGGCACGAATTCGCCAAAGATCTTTCAAGAAAACTTGGCTGCCCAGCAGAAGCGAGAAGCCGAGAGACCGTAAACCTGGCGTTTTTCCCCGCTCAGCTACGGGCTTCGCATGTCCTTGGATAGCCAAGCCCGAGCATAGCCCCAGAGACGGTCAGCCGTCCTTGGCGAGACGCCCACGACTTCCGCCGCCTGCTTGGATGTCAGACCCGCGAAATACCTTAGATTGACTATTTCGGCGGCCTCTGAATCCACTTCTCTCAGCCGGTTCAATGCGTCATCCAATTCACAGAGATCTTGATTGGGCTCCGGCAGCGCCAGCACCAAGTCGTCGAGTTCCTCGCGCACCAACCCCCCGCCTCGCTTGGCACTCATCTTCCGCCGAGCATTCTCAACCAGAATCCGCCGCATCGCTTCGGCGGCGGCTGCGAAGAAGTGCCGGCGGCTGTCCCAGTGCTGAGCCTTCTCGACATCCACCAGCCGGATGTAGGCGTCATGCACCAGCGCCGTCGCTTGCAGCGTCTGGCCCGGCTTCTCGTTGGCCAGCTTGGCGGCCGCCAGTTTCCGCAGTTCGTCGTACACCAGCGGCAAGCAGCTGCTCGGCCGCGCTGGGATCACCCTGCTCAATCTGTGAGAGTATCTGCGTAACGTCGGTCATGGTCTGTGACTTTCATAAATGCTTGCCATGACCGTGATTATACGCTTGCCGTCGTCTCGATGCTCTCCTCCCAAACGGGCGGTATTCAGAGCGGTGATGACGTCGTCAATGATCCGGTCGGTGTCGAATTGCTCAGCGGCCCGATCCCGCACAGTCTGGCGATCCATCGACTGGGCTTGCTCAATGGCCTCCATGAAGACCGCCAGCGCCCGCACGTCGTCGTCCGTTTCCACGCACTGCCGTCCTGGCGGCAACCGGTCCACCACCACTCCCGTTTCACCGGTCTTCACGAACGAGGCTCCGGTCCGTACGCCCACAGTCGGACACCCGGCCAGCAGGATCTCCTGCAGCGCCAGCGGACCGTGGTCGTCGTCGGCCAGGTAGGCACACGCCCGTGAGCGACGGGCGGCCTCGAACAACTCCTCACGCTGATACTGGCCGTAGTGAATCTGAATGTGCCGTGGAAAGCACCTCGGCCAAATGCTCGAGCAGCATCGGACGGTGACCGTTCTTGGCGTAGATCAGTAGGTCGTACTTGTCCGGCAGTGGCTCAGCGAGCGAGTAGGGATCATAGGCATGGAGCTGACCATGCAAACTGCTTTGTCCGACTCACCGATCGCATTTTCCCTAATTCCCAACCTGCTTCGGTGGCCCACACCTGGTGCAGCTTGGCCAATGAAGAAACGCGTTTCTCCAGGAGCCCGCCGCGCCATCATTTTGATTCACGCGCGCAGCATCAGCCGGCTGGAAACTGCATTCGGTCGATGTGACCGAACGCAGTTGGCAAGTCCGGTAAACTGACCCCGTGGCGCCGCCGGGTGCGCAAGGACTGGCGAACCGAGCTCCCCGTGCTGCACCTCCCTTGGGGCGTCAGGTGCAATAGATCCTCGCTACCGAAGCCGTCTGCGACGCGACTGGCGATGCGAACGTGTACTCCCCGATTTGCGGGGTTAGAATAGGGATCCTCGGAGCTCACCGCGCTTGATTCTGCGCCCCCCTCTTGGCCCATTAGGCTCTGGATCCATAAGCGGTTAGCTTAGAGCCAACAACCACCTGAGGATCGTAGTCATGACCGGTGACCAGGATCCGCACAGCCAGCAACTCGACCAGATCATCGCCGCGTATCTGCAGGCCGTGGAAGCCGGGAACGCACCGAGCCGGGAACAGTTGCTGGCCGAGTATCCGGAACTGGCCGAGCAGTTGAAGGAGTTCTTCACTCAGCACGATTCGATGCAGCGTGCCGTGACCGACCACGGTGCATCGCGACGACGTGACTATCCCGCCAGCTCCAGCAGACTCCAGAGGAAGCCACGCTTGCGCCGCAACGCGAACCGACACTCTTGGAGGTCGGCACCCGGGTCCGCTACTTCGGCGACTACGAACTGCTGGAAGAGATCGCCCGCGGCGGCATGGGCGTGGTCTACAAGGCGCGGCAGGTCAGCCTGAACCGGATCGTGGCGCTGAAGATGATCCTGGCCGGGCAATTGGCCAGCGAAGAGGACGTGCAGCGGTTCCATGCCGAGGCCGAGGCGGCGGCCAACCTCGACCATCCGGGCATCGTGCCGATCTACGAAGTGGGCGAGCACGAAGGCCAGCATTACTTCTCGATGGGCTTCGTGGAGGGGAGAGCTCTGGCTGACAGGATCGTGGACGGTCCGCTGCCACCGCGCGAAGCGGCCGAGCTGACCAAGAAGGTCGCCGAGGCCGTCGCCTATGCCCACGAGCACGGCGTGATCCACCGCGACCTGAAACCGGCCAATGTGCTGCTGGACGAGCATGGCCAACCGCGGGTGACCGACTTCGGCCTGGCCAAGCGGGTCGAAGGCGACAGTGACCTGACGCGCACCGGCCAGATCCTGGGTACGCCCAGCTACATGCCGCCGGAGCAGGCGTCGGGCAAGATCGGACGAGATCAAGGAGACGGCGGATGTCTACGCCCTGGGAGCGATCCTGTACTGCCTGCTGACCGGCCGGCCACCGTTCCAGGCGGACAATCCACTGGACACGCTGCTGCAGGTGCTGGAGCAGGAGCCGGTCACCCCGCGGCGCTCAATGCCAAGATTCCGCACGACCTGGAGACGATCTGTCTGAAGTGTCTGGAGAAGAACCAACATCAGCGGTACGCGACCGCACAATTGGCGGAAGAACTCGGACGATTTCTCGACGGCGAACCGATTCAGGCGCCGACCGATCAGCGCTCCCGCACGCACGTGGCGGTGGTGCAAGCGAAAACCAGCGATAGCGAGTTTGTGGGGGCGCCGACTATTGACCCTCGGCGTTGGCGGGCCAATCGTGGCAATCCAACAGGCAGACTTGCGTGTTCAAGCAGAAGACGCGTACATCGAGAGGCTGAAAGGTGAATTCGAAGCACGCGGCTGGGAAGTACAATTGGGTCGTGAACCGCCCAGTCTGTTTGGCATTCGGCGTTCTAATTACATCTCGTATCTGGACCTGATTCTGAAGTCTGTAATAATTCCTCCTTTGCACCTCAACCGTCAGAGTGTGACCGACGCTGATTTCGAATGCCTTAGAAAAACACCCAAGCTCGAAGAATTATCACTTAGATGCTGCTCAGTGACTAACACTCGTCTTGAACAACTTGAGCAAATTTCGAATCTCCGCTACCTCAGTCTCTTTAACACCTATGTCACCGACGCTGGACTGGTCCATCTTAAATGTCTAAAGAGACTGGAAACACTTGAACTCAATTTCACATTAGTGACCGACGCGGGGCTTGAACACTTGAAGGGGCTCACTAATCTGAAAACTCTGAATCTTCAACACACCATGGTTACGGAAAAGGGCCTCAGCAACTTTCGAAAGGCACGCCCGGATATTGGGAACGATATACTTCTTTGCACAGCCGACGCCGAACGCATCCGAAGCACGCGCCGTGGCCGAAATCAGACACATGGGAGGACTTGTCGAAATTGACGAGACTATTCCGGACAGGCCGGTGGTAGCTGTGTATTTGCAAATCCACCACCCCAGTCCCGATTTGGCGTACCTGAGAGAGTTGAGGAGCCTCCATACGCTGCATTTGTGCAAAAGCGAAGTTCCGATGAATTACACGCTGAAACAGCTCGCAGACTTGACCAAACTCCAGACCCTTTGTCTTTACCAGACCCATATCAGGGATGCTGGTTTACCACACTTAGAAGGACTGACCAACCTCAAGTCGTTGGACCTTCGAGGCACAAGAGTTAGCATTGACGGCATCCTGCGGCTTCAGCAGGCATTGCCCAACTGCAAGATCAGCCGGTAAACCCCTTCGGCATTTTACCGATGTGCTTCAAGAGTTTCCTCGGCGCGCGCCTCGCGAAACCATCCATTCTCAGGACCGTCCGCGACCACTGAACGGGGCCAGGCCTGCACCCAATTGTCGCGACGCGCCTCGGCGACGCCCTCCGGAGCAGGTTGGAGATGCCTCCAAACTGCGTCGGTGGCCCACACCTGGTGCAGCTTGGCCAATGAAGAAACGCGTTTCTTCAGGAGCCCGCCGCGCCATCATTTTGATTCACGCGCGCAGCATCAGCCGGCTGGAAACTGCATCAGGTCGATGTGACCTGCCGCAGTTGGCAAGTCCGGTAAACTGACTTCGGCGTGCGCCTTCGACGCTCGCTGGAGCAGTGGCAAAGCCCTTACATTGGCATCCCTCCGCCGGCTGCCTTTGCGAATTGTCGGTGTCTAAATCATTGTCGCCCTTCGCCGATTCATAGGACAAAATGTATGGGCAGCGTGGTAGAATTCGTGGTTGGGCAATACCGTCATAGATTGTCAGGCTGGCCGATGGATGACGCTGATGCACGATTGTCGATTCAAGAACGCCCATCCAAGACGGGGGCATCGTCTCGCATTCCACAAAGCCATTTTTTGCCATCGCTGGATGGCGACGAGATCATTCGGGGAATTGGCCGAGGCGGTACGGCCAATTTCCATGAGGCGTACCATAAGTCGCCGCGTCGCAAAGTGGCGCTGAAGCAACTCCCAGCCGCCGCCAAATCGATCGGCTCCGGCAGCAGCTTCCTGTTGTTCGCCGTCTGCATGATCGCTCAGGCCGTATTCGTCTGGAAAGTCCTGCTCGAAACGAAGGGCGTGTCTCTCGAAGGCGTGCAGAAGAAGCTCGGCGTCAATTGAATCAAAACAGTCACAGTCTGACCGATAGAGCAAACTTGGAGACATAATAGAAATGAAAAACACGATTATCACCGCAACCTTTCTGATGATGGCCTGCACGGCTTCTGCCGCGGATACAGACAAGACACTGGTGTCCTGGGTGACGTTGACCGATACAAACACGCGTTCCGGCTCCATCCTGACGATTCAACGAGGCCCCTGGTTCGATGGGATCATCTGGGCGGAGTGCGAGCCCGGAAAGTGGATGGCCGGAAGCAACGCTTTTCACCGTACCGAGAAGGAGCAACAGCACAACCGCGTGGAGCAGGCAGATGCGGAAACGACGGTCCAACTGGCCATCGTGTATCGGGACGACACCATCACCATTTATCGTAACGGGGAGGTTTATACTTCGTATCCGGCGAAGAACATCGACCTGCTGAACAACGAGGAGAATTATGCGATTTTCGGCCTGCGGCATATCGGCGGCAACGGGAGCATCTCCGGTGCCATCGAGGATGCCCGCATTTACGATCGGGCGCTTAGCCAGCAGGAGATCAAGGCCTTGGAGCCGAATAGGGCATCGGCGATCAAACCATGGGCGTGGTGGGATTTCGAAGGCGACAAACCCGCGGAGTGCATTGGGCGGTACACGTTCAACAATCTTGAGAACGGGGCGAAACTGGAAAACGGAAAGCTCGTGCTCAAACGGGGTGCAGTGTTTGTTTCCGCGCGGAAGGAACTGCGGGCGACAGAGCCCCATGTGCCGTTTACCCCCAAGATGCCGGAGCCTGTGCCGGACAACCTGGCTGACCTACCACCTTGCTCACCCCGGGCCGGACAAGGCGATACCGGCGGACCCGAACTGCGCCATCCATTACCAGGGACGGTATCACCTCCATTACATCTTCCAGAACCGGGGGCATTCCTTCGCGCACGTATCGAGCACCGACATGGTGCATTGGAAATGGCACACCACGACCCTCACGCCGCCGGTAGTCGGGCACGGCATGTTCAGCGGCACCGCGTTCCTGACGAAGGAGGGCAAACCCGCGATTATCTATCACGGGCAGGGATCGGAACGTAACCAGATCGCGATCGCCGAAGATGACGCCCTGGAGAAATGGTCCGAACCCATCGCCGTGGAGCCGCGGACCGCAGACGGCAAGGCACCGAACATGCGCCACTGGGATCCCGACTGCTGGCTGATGGGCGACACCTACTACGCGCTCTCGGGCGGTTCGAATCCAACGGTTTCGAAATCGCAAGACCTCCGGAACTGGGAATACCTGGGCGAACTCTTCCATCCCGATTTCCCCGCGAACCTGGGCGTGGCGAAAGGCGAGGACGTCTCTTGCGCGAACATGTTCCCGATCGGCGACAAGTGGATGCTGCTCTGCATCAGCCACGCGTTGGGTTGCCGGTACTACCTGGGCGATTTCAACGACGGGAAGTTTCTGCCGGAGCAGCATGCCATGATGAACTGGGCCAGGTGGGATTTCTTCGCGCCCGAGTCGCTGCTGACACCGGATGGCCGTCGCGTGATGTGGGCATGGTGCACGCCGTGGGTGAACGGCATGCAGAAGACTGGTCGCACGAAAGACTTCGATGCGCTGATGGAGGGCCGCATTCAACCGGGCATCCAGTCGCTTCCTCGCGAGCTGAGTCTAGCCGACGACGACACCTTGCGGATCAAACCGCTGCGCGAGCTGGAGAGACTGTGCGCGAATCCCAGGGAGGAGAAGGACATCATGGTGAAAAGCGACACGCCTTACCTGTTGAAAGGAATCACGGGTGACACGATGGAGCTGGAGTTGGTCTTCGCCGCGCCGGCGAGCGAGGAGTTCGGGGTGAAGGTGCTTTGCGGGGAAAACGGAGATGCCGGATTCCCGATCGCCTACGGCGCCAATCGCAAGAACCTGACCGTGGATTACGTCGAGCCCCCATTTCACTTACAAGAGGGTGAAGACCTTACGCTCCGTATTTTCATCGATCAAGAGCATGATCGAGGTTTTCGCCAACGACCGTCAGGCTGCCGTCGCCTGGCATGAGTACGATCCCGCGCACCTGCAAGTGTGCCTGTTCAGCAAGGGCGGTGATGTGCGGGTGAAGAAGGTTGCCGCCTGGAATATGAAGACCATTTACGGAGTGCGATCCGAAGTAGTAGCACTGGACTGAGCAAAATGAAATTTCACCTGATACTCAGTTGGCTTGCCGTCTGGGCGTGCGCCGCCCGGGCCGAGGACCGCGTGTTACTGGAGTTCGACGGAAAACATGCGCCTCCGGCGAACTTGACGGTCGAGGGCTATGCATTCGGCACCCACGACCCGGTATCGGAGTATCGTCAGCGGGCAGCCGTGGCGTCGCGGAACCAACGGCAATACCAGACCGGCAGGATGATCTCGCCGGAGTTCGTTATCGACGACGACTACCTGCAGGTCGTCTGCTCGGGCGTCTTCCATCCCACCCACTGCGCGGTGGTGCTGGTGGTGGATGGTAAGGATGTGCGGTCGTGTTCTCCCGAGCCGGGCTGCGGCTTTCTTGGGTTCGACGCGAGCCCCGGCTCGCTGCCGGCGCCCGTGAAGTTGTTCCAGCCTCCTGTTCCAGCGGAATACTGGTTCGACCTGCGGCCGCTGCAGGGGAAGCGGGCGACGATCGAGGTCCGCGACGAGCATCGAAACGGCTACTTCTCGATGGTGAAGATCGTGGCCACCGACCGACAACCGCCGGCCGACGCCAAGGTCGTGACCAAGGCGGTGCGCTGGTTGCCGGATCGACCATGAAGCGACGATCGACGGCGATTTCCTGCTGCTGCCCGTGGGCGCACTCGCCGGTACACCGCTGCAGGCCGTCACGGTCGAGATCGACGGCCGGGAGGTGCTCGAAAGTCGACCTGCCGCTGGCCTTCGGCTCGATACCCGTGGTCGGCTACCTGCCCGTTTACGATCTTACCGGTCACCAGGGGAAGTCGTTGAAGGTATCGTTTCACAGCTACATGGGCTACGATCCGGCGCAACCCTCGATCAAACCGCTGATCCAGCGCGAGATGCCCGGGCGCGTGGCTGCGGGCGACAGGCCGGCCTTCCACATTCACAACCGCATCGGCATGCTCAACGACCCCAACGGTCTGGTCTATGTCGACGGCGTCTACCACGTCTTCCACCAGTACAACTACAACATCACCGCCGCTCGTGGGCACACTATGCCAGCACCGATCTCGTGCATTGGGAGGAACGCCCGGTTGGGCTGTGGCACGACGTGATGGGCTCGATGCACTCCGGTTCGGCGGCGGTCGACGTGCTCAACACCTCCGGTTGGCAGACCGGCGACACACCGCCGGTGATCGCGGCCTACACCGCCTCGCGCGGCATGGGCGGCAACGACAAGATCCAGATGCAGTGCATCGCCTACAGCACCGACGGCGCCCGGACGTTCACGAAGTACGAGGACAACCCGGTGCTCGGCGAGTCGCAGGTGCTGGCCAAAGGTTCCGACAACGCCCGCGACCCGAAGCTCTTCTGGTTTTCACCCACCAAGGGCCGCGACCCACACGCCAGGGACGGACACTGGGTGATGGTCCTGTTCGAGGGCAAGTCGCTCAACATCTATACCTCCGACAACCTGCGCGACTGGGAAAAGCACGGCCACATCGACGGGTTCCACGAATGCCCCGAGCTGTTCCCGCTGGCCGTCGACGGCGATCCGGACAACGTCCGCTGGATCATGTACGGCGGCAGCGGCGCCTACCACATCGGCGCCTTCGACGGAAAGACCTTCACACCGGAGACGCGAGAGAAGATTCCGATGTACCACGACGGCCGCTGCTACGCCGCCCAGACCTTCAACAACACCGAGCCGGGCTTCGGCGGTCAGCCGCGGCGGATCCAGATCGGTTGGCAGGGCGGACGACTCGGCCAGCTCTCGACCCCCACCGAGCTGACGCTGCGCACCACGCCGCTCGGCCTGCGCGTGTGCAAACAACCGGTCCGCGAAATCGCCAAGCTTCGCACCCGCACCGTGACGCTCGACGGCACCAAGCTCATCCCCGGTGACGCCAACCCGCTGGCCGCTCTCGAAGGCGGACTCTACGACATCGAACTCGAAGCCGACCTCTCGCAGGCCGACCGGCTCGTGCTGGATATCCGCGGCGTGAAGCTGACCGTTGAGGCCTCCGCCGACGGGCTCAAGCTGGGCGGAATGAAGATCCCCGGCACGCGCAAGCTGTCGTTGCGCCTGATCGTCGACAACACCTCGCTCGACGTCTTCTTCGGCGAGCACGGCGTGTATTACTCGCCGAAGATGATCACGCCGACGTCGAAAAGCGTCAGCGTCGAGGCCATCGGCGGCCCGGTCCCCTTTACCACGCTGAGGGCGCACGAACTGAAGTCGATCTGGTCACGTGCCAAGCGGCCCAACTCTTTCCGCTGCGTTTTACTCATTACTTGTTCGCTTTACCTTGTTCCCAGTTAAAGAGGTTTAATTCCATAGCAGAATCGGCTTAGCCGGAGAAGACGCACACGATTAGCGATTCGTGAGTTGTGCTGCAAATAGTAAGCAACAGGACTGAGGCGTAAAACAACGTTCGAGGAATTATTGTCGTAGCGAAACTCGCCGAGAGTTTCGGCTGGCCAGAGGAGAAAGCCATTTATGAAATCGAAGATAAAGAATAATTCTGCATTATTTGCCGTTTGCGCTCTATTTGTGACTCAGCGCGCGTCGTCACGGTTTCTGCCGGTGAGCCGCTGCCGGCGTTGACTCCGGAAAACATCGCCGCCGCGTTGGAAGAAACTCCGAAAAATGCGGCCGCGGATTCCTTTCGGCCGGGTTATCACTTGGTCCCGAAAGCCGGGTACCTGGGGGATCCGGACGCAGGCATCTACTACCAGGGTTGGCATCACTTGTTCTACATGCATCAGCCGTTCAGTGGCGAAACCGGACCATGGTATTGGGGGCATGTGCGGAGCCGGGACTTGGTCCACTGGGAACACCTTCCCCCCAATCTCGTTCCACCGCGGGAACTCGGCGTTGGCAGCATGATGTCGGGCGGCAGCATCGTCGCACCCGATGGCCGGCCCATGGTCTTCTACTCAGCCGGGCACCAGGGGCAGGTTAAGCAATGGCGAGCGATTGGAAACGAAAATCTCACTCGGTGGTCGCACGACGCACCGAATCCGGTCCTGACACTCGACCACCAGGGAACGCCCGAGTTTCACACCAGTTGGCGTGATCCATTTCTTTTCCGGCACGAAGGACGCACTTTCATGATTCTCTTTGCCGAACGGATCGAAGAGGACGTGGTCCACCTGCCGATTTTCGCGGCCAAGGATGACGCGCTCGGCGAATGGGAATACCAAGGCATACTCTTTAGCGAAAAGAAACGCAAAGTGCGCAACCTGGAGGTTCCCGACTTCCACTGCCTCGGTGACAAGTGGGTTCTGCTGTTCTCCTGCGGAGCCCACATCGACGGAACGCGTTACTATGTCGGCGACTTTGATGCGGAAGAGCTCCGGTTCACCCCGATTCGCGAAGGGATTCTCGACCACAGTAGCCATTTCTATGCTCAGCAGACCATTCCCGGCGTGAATCCGGACGAGCTTTACGTGATCGGCTGGTTTCCCGGTTGGGATCGGGAGTGGATGTCCAACTTCCGCGAAGACCTGCGCAAGAACACCGGCATTTGGTGGAACGGATGCTTCACCCTGCCGCACCGCGTGACGCTCGACGAGGAACACCGGCTTATTCAGACACCGGTCGCGGCGATGAAGGACTTGCGCGAGAACGCGGTGCGTTGGGACAGCCCCCGCGATCTGCCGGTGAAGAATATTCTTGTGAACTACGACGTTCTCAAAGATGTGGGCGGGCCTCAGTTGGAAATCGTCATCGAACTTAAACTCGGCAACTCCGCCTTCTGCGGCCTCAACGTTCTCGCCAACCACGAGGGCAAGAGCGGTTGCCCGATTATGTGGTGCGGCGAGTGGATTGACGTCGACGGGATCAAGGTGCCGCTTCCAGAGTGGCGTGAAGGCAATTCCGTGAAACTCCACGTTTTCATTGATCGTTCTTACGTCGAGGTGTTTGTCAACGACGGCCGCCACACCGTCTCCCGCAAGATCAAAGCGGAAAACATTGGCGGCGATCGAGTCTCGCTGACCCGCATCGGCGGAACTGCCACTGTCAAATCCTTCGCCGCCTGGAACCTGAAACGGATCAACCCACTGCCATGAGGAGCACTCTTTTGATCCTCATTGCCTCCCTTTTTGGCTTCCCGTTTTCGTGCACGGTCCTCGCGGCCGGCGAACCGCCGCGCCCCAACATCGTCATCATCTTCACCGACGACCAGGGCTACGGTGATCTCGGGTGCTACGGTCTCACTACTGCAGAGACTCCGAATCTTGATCGCATGGCCGCGCAAGGAACTCGCTTCTCGTCCTTGTACTCCCAGCCCGTTTGCGGCCCAGCGAGTTCGGCCCTGCTCACCGGGCGTTATCCGTCCCGCATCTCTGCCACGCGATGATGCACACCGTCATAGATGCGTCAACCGGAGTCCCATGGTGGGCTGGGGTCCTGGCTAAGATTTCGCACGGCGACGGGTAAGAACCAAATCCCGTAGACTACCGGATTGTCGTCACCGACTACCGCTATTCCTCGAGAAAAACCGCAATCATTCACAAACGCTTGCAAAGGGGGCAAGACGCGATAGAATGCACGAAAATCCCAGGAGATAAGGGCTTTTCAGCGGATCTGCGGGCTTGCCTCGAGGCCCCGGCCGTCTCAGAGCCGGCCGGTCTTTTCCTGCTGACGCTGGGAACGGCAACATGACTCGCGGTGCGAAAAACGCTTCCGGCGACTGGCAGAGTTCTAGGAGGAAACCGCGCACCAGAGCCGCAGCGTCAGGCTCGTGTCGAAAATCGCAACTTCAAAAGTACCAACTGAGGGACTTCACTGTGTCGAATCGAATTCACCGTCGCGATTTCCTGAAGACGACGACTGCCACATCTGCGGCCATTTCTTTCGGCGTCTGGAGCGAACAATGCGTTGCCGAATCGAAGTCCCCGAACGAAAAACTGAATATCGTTTCCGTCGGCGTTGGCGGCATGGGCGCGGAGGATCTGAAACAAGTGTCCGGCGAGAACATTGTGGCCCTTTGCGACGTCGACGAAAAAACGCTCGCTGAGGCTGGCGGCCGCTTCAAGCAAGCGAAGAAGTATGTCGACTACCGACGTATGTTTGAGGAAGAAGACAAGAACTTTGACGCCGTTGTTGTGTCGACGCCCGACCATAGTCACGCTCCCAGCAGCGTCATGGCCATGAAGATGGGTAAACACTGCTTCTGCCAAAAGCCGCTCGCTCATGAAATCTATGAAGTGCGTACGATGGCCAAGATCGCGGCTGAAAAGAGGCTGACCACGCAAATGGGCACCAATGTCCATGCTTCCGACAACTACCGCCGGGTGGTCGAGATCGTTCAGGCAGACGCCATCGGCCTCGTCCATGAAGTGGTTGTTTGGTTCAACCAAACTTTGGGCGGCACGAGGCGTCCTCAAGGCACGTTCGCCATTCCTAAGAATCTGCATTGGGACCTATGGCTCGGACCAGCGCCGAAACGTCCTTACGCCCCCGGCTATCATCCCTTCGGCTGGCGCAGCTGGTGGGACTTCGGCACCGGCACGCTGGGCGACATGGCGTGTCACTTGATGGACCTGCCGTTTTGGGCTTTGGGATTGCGTTCTCCGACCAGCGCTGAAGCAGAAGGGCCGGTGGTCGATGCGGAAACCGCCCCCACCGGCATGACGGTGCGATACGAGTTTCCGGCCATCGCAGGCAAGCCCGGGGTGAGGCTCACTTGGCACGACGGGAACAAAGCGCCCCGTCAGGTGGCCGACCACTCGGTCCCAGGAATGGGCGTGATGTTCATTGGCGAGAAGGGCCAGATATTCGCCGATTACAACGGCTACAAACTCTATCCCGAAGAAAAATTCAAGGATTTCAAAGCCCCGCCACGGACCATTCCGCCTTCCATCGGTCATTGGAAGGAATGGATTCAGGCCTGCAAGGACGGCGGCCCCACTACCTGCAACTTCGACTACTCCGCTGCATTGACCGAGGCCGTGCTCTTGGGCAACGTTGCCTATCGGACCGGCCAGAAACTGCAATGGGACGCCCAGGCCATGAAGGCCGCCAACTGCCCTGAAGCTGATAAGTATATCCGCCGGGAATACCGCGAGGGTTGGATGATGTAGCACTGCAAGAGAAACTGACTGCGGAGAGCGGGTGTTTCAACCAAGCGGCGGCAACAAACGAACAAGCGAACCTGCCCCAACCAGCATCCCCCAGTTGTTCAGTTCTCAGGATGTTTCTGAGATTTGTCAGCGGAAGCCTCTCTTAGGAATTAGCGATGAAGCGACCATGCCTCTCGGGTTTCGCTTGCCTTGTTCTGGTCCCAGCCATCGCACTGGCTGACGACAAGGCCGACAACAAGAAAGTCGCGTGGGAAATCCTATTTAATGGAAAGAACCTGGACGCGTTCGACTTGACGGGCCTGAAGGACGCCTGGGTCATCACCGACAAGGGCGAGTTGCACGCCCCCGGTGGCAGCCCGACGATCTACACAAAGCAGCGATATACAGATTTCGTGTTGGAATTGGATTTTCGCATGAAAACGAACGCGAAGGCCAACAGTGGCGTCTTCCTGCGTGTCCACGATAAGGGGGACGAGGTGAACACTGGCATGGAGGTCCAAATCCTTGATCATGCCGAGTACGGCGTCCCATTTTCGGCCTCGAACGCTTGCGGGGCATTGTACGGGTTGGTCCATCCGACGGTCGACGCCAACAAGCCGGTCGGTGAGTGGAACCACTACCGCATCGAGGTCAACGGCAGCAAGGTCACCGTCGAAATGAACGACATCGAAGTCGTGCGAGCCGATCTCAGCAAGTTCAGCAAGTGGGCTAAGGTCGGTCAGAATTCGGCCGGCAAGCCGAACACATTTGCCTACATTCGCGAAGGGTTCATCGGATTACAGAACTATGGCCCAACCGTTTGGTTTAGGAATATCAAGCTCCAGAGGCTCAGCGACCGCAAGCCCAAGTACACGGGCAACGAGCCGTTTGATCAGGTGCTTGGCCAATAGCATCCTGCGGTAGGTGAGCTGCCTTTGCGAAGCAAACGAGAATGTGTTAAGCGACAACAGTATTTTAGGATGTACCGTCACAATCGTGAGTGTACCGTTAGTTCAACCTGCCTCGGTACGCCCTCCGGAGCAAGTTACGTGACCGGATAAGCCCGGCCCCAGTTGAGGTACGGGGCCCTCTCCGTCATCTGATGATGACTGTCGTGCGCTGGGCTTAGAACTCGCTAGCACTTGGCGGTCGGAATTCCAATTCCCGAGGCACTTGCATGCCGAGATCGTCTTTTTGCGAGGTCCTCTTCATGCTCTGGCAAGCTGGAAGCTTACTCAACTAGCAAGCTTTGTACCGCCAAAGTAAACTGTCGGGCGATAACGGAGGTCATAACGCCACGGAAGGAACGCATGGATGAGCCGCAAGAAGCAACGTGTTGCACGGAACAAGCAAAAGAAGCATCTCCGGCGAAAGCAGCGAGAACGGCAGAGCCGCCAACTAGCACCGGCAAAGCTTTCGCGCAAGCTGACCGAACGCCTGGATGACGCTTACGATTTGATTCGCTGCGGCGACTACGACGAAGCCGAAGAGTTGCTCCAAAAGCTCGATCGACGTGGCACTTCCTACCCCGAAGTCGTCGAAGCGTTGATGTTCCTCTATCAGACGACGGGCGACCGCGAGAACTGTTGCGAGGCGGCCGAGCGGCTGACGAAGCTATGCCCGCGCGACGCCGAGGCCCGCATCATGTACGCTCAGGAATCGATGTACTGCGGCCGGGCGTCGATCGCTTTGGCTGAATTATCAAGAGTTCATCGAACGCTGGCCCGATCATCCTCACGTCTCCAAGGCCAAGCAAGCCATCGAGATTCTCGTTCCGGAAACGGAGCGGAGGATGAAGGAATCGTCGTTCCCGCCGGAAAACGCTTTACAATGGTGCTGCCTGCACGAGGAATCTCTGGCTCTGTTGCAGCACGGGAAATACGCGGATTGCGTTGCCAAGTGCAAGGACTTGCTCGCCAAGGCGCCCAACTTCGCATCGGCTCGCAACAACATGGCGATTGCTTTCTTCCAAGGCGGCCACGCGAAGGAAGCCATCGCTGCTGTTGAAGAGACGCGGCGAATGCTTCCCGATAACCGCTTCGCCGAAGCCACGTTGGCGAAGCTGTATTTCCTCACAGGACGCGGCGACGACGCTCATCAACTCGCCGATCAAATCGTCGACAATCCACCGACCCAACAAGATTCGATCGTCACGGCTCTGGAGGTGTTGGCTTTCCTGGGACGCGATGAAGATGTGGTTCATCTGGCGGAAGCGACTGCGGACGAAGAACTCTTGGATGAACAAAGCGAAGCGATCCGGCTGCACTACTTGGCTTATGCCAAATGCCGGCTCGGCGACAAGAAAGCGGCGACGGCGTCGTGGAAGCAGTGCTTGAAGTTGTTCAAGCGACTTACGGAAGCCCGCGAGAACCTCGACGACTTGGAGGTCGGCGAAGGGCATGCTCCGTGGGGAGCTTCCTTTGGCAAGTGGGTTCCGAGAGAGACGATGGACGAAGTCATCGACAGCATGCGAGGCGGGAAAAGCCTCGTGCTCGCTCGTTATCCAGGCATCGCTTCACTGATCCCGGCACTGTTGGATCGCGGCGACCCGCTGGGACGCGAAGCCGCCATGCGATTGGCAATGGCCGACCAGTCGCCGCCGATGCTCGACGCGCTGAAAGACTTTGCTTTCGGATCGCGTGGTCCCGATGCGCTGCGGTTCGAGACTTTGCAGTTCCTGCGCGAGCGAAAAGTCATCGACGCCGGGCCTCACCACATCTACAGCCGCGGCGAGTGGACGGACATTCAACTGCTCGCGGCCGAGATTACCGACGAGCCGCGGCCTTCAAGTTCGTCGGCGCGCGTGCTGGAGTTGCTGGAGGACGGCTTCTACGCCATGCGCGAGAATGACTTCGAGACGGCAGAGGCGGCATTCTCGGAGGCGCTCGTCGAAGAACCCGACAACTGCTCGGCGGCTTACAATCTGTGCGCAGTATGGATGCGACGTGACGGTGAGGAAGGGGAACGCCGGGCGATTCCACGCTTGGAACAACTGCACAGAGAACATCCCGATTACACTTTTGCCGCGATTGCGCTCGCCCAGTTTGCGGCTGGGGACGGCGAGTTTCAGCGAGCACGAGATTTACTCGCCCCGTGCTTCAAGGTGACGCAGTTGCACACTTCCGAAGCAACCGCGTTGTTTGCCGCTCAAGCTCAGATCGCTCTCGAAGAAAACGATATCGACGCCGCCGAGCGAGCGTTTGACATGCTCTGCGAGATCGCGGACGAAGACGATCCGCAAATCATGGCCGTTCGTTATCGCATCGACAGGGCCTCCAGTAAGAAGGGACTGCGAGGGCTCTTTTCGTGGTGATGGTCGGCAGAATTCCCTTTTCTCTGGGGCGTGCACTCATTGAAAAACGGCCCTTCGTGAGACAACGAGCTGGCCCCACCGACAGGCTGACGTGCAGGTTGATCCGGTGCCGCAGCGATCCGTCTGAGCTCAGCGGTCGCGCACACCGCCAGCAGATAGCCGGATTTCTTCGAGACAGCGGTTGCATCGACCTCTGCGTCGAAGCCACTTGGCGAAGTTCCGTCGGTCAGAATCACCTCAGCAAGTTGTGCGTATGGCGTGTCGGGCACCCCATGGGAGGGGCTGCAAAGGGGCTTGGTCCGCCGGTCTTTGCGCGCACCGGTGGCGCCCACGAATGTCGCTAGTTTAAGGTTGTAGAACCCCTGATGGCGGGGCAGTCGCGAGAGCTGGTCGCGCACCGTCTTCCGGTTAACGTCTTCTCTGCTCGCGCATCCGACTTCAAGGCGGATAGCATTTGATGTCAAAGCGGCAAGGCGATGGTTCATTTGGCCATCGCGATGCGGCTAGTGCGCAGCAAGAGAAGAATATGCCCAAGTGAGTGGTTGTGATTTCGTAGCGACTCAAAACCACCTTTCACGGTTCTCTGGTCGTTTGGCGATGCGTCGAGGCTGCATGAGTCGTGTTGCCTTCTTCGGCCGTCGCTTTCGTGCCCGCGGTTCCCATCGTCCAGGACGGTTGCCGACGCGGTGGTACGCGATGGTTGTGATCATCGCGTCAATCAACGCTGCGCGGTCCTCTGGCCGGGCAGCTTCGATCTTTGGAGCGAACGCAGTTAAGGCTTGCTTAGCTCCTTTGAAACTGACCTTGCGAGGCTCAATGTCCTCCTCGTTAGCCGCGACGGCTATCACCGTGCGGAGTAAGTTGTACGCCAGCAAGTGAGTCCAAATCTCTTTGTGAACCATCTCAGGTGTTTTGCAGCGCAGGATGTCCATCTGCATCGTGCATTTGATCGATCTTATATCGACTTCTCCCTCCCATCGGCGTTCGTATAAGTCTCCGATCTGCTTGCCATCGATCGACTGGGCGAGAATCGTGGTAACGACTTTGAATTGTTTGGGGCGGTTGTTTTTGTCGCGAGCGTCAACCGTCACCTGCCGCATCACGAGCTGCTTGGGGTAGCTCCGGTATTGCTCTCCCGTCATTCCGCGTGGTTTGTTGGGACGTTGCCAAACAAGGAGGTCTCCATCGGGTCTGCTTTCTACGGTCCAACTACCGGTCCGCTCGTACTGAGCGTGAGCCACGATGTCGATGCCTCGATGGCACAATTCGCACGCGATGAAATAGTCGTCGAACAAAGCGTCGGCAAGTATCACATCGCCGGGCTTGAGCGTGTCGTACATTTGTCGAAAGAGATTGGTTTCGCCAGTGCCCTTGCCTTGGTACGACGCGATGGTCAGATCATGGCAACCGCCGGTTGCGAGCGATAGCAACACCCCGATCCGCGCGAGAGGGAAACCGAGACCCTCCGCTTGCGTTGGCGGTTGCGGATACATTTGTTGATTCTCGGGAGTGTCTGGCATCGAGACGGTTGAACCATCGAAGATGAACACGGAGCGACCGTTCCATCTCCACTTGTCGCCGACACTCGCGTGCAATTCTTCCGCCGTTCGCTTTGCCAATGTAGAAAGGACGCCGGTCACAATACGACTCCGCGCATTGCAGTAGCTGGCGGTACATGGTGAGCAAGCCGTCATCACCACGAGCCACGCGGTGCGCGATGATTCGCGAGACGGCATCGCGGCAACTGTGGTCTTCGCTAAGTACCTGACTCAGAAATCCCCAGATGGTCGTAACCGGGTTGAACACTCGGTCCCGATAACGTGACGTTGTGGTCGTCAAGCACTTCACGAATGCTGGCCTCCGTCAAGATATCCGCAAACGGAAGTCCCTCATTGTGCGCAAAGCGAGCGCGCACCACTTCCAGGCTCGTCATCGGATCGCTTTCAAGTTGACGGCGATCCCGGCCGTTTGATAAGAATGCGTCGGATCGCACTTGTAAGCAGAATTGCTGAAGTGCGATGATCAATTCCTTGCCGAAATCCCTGCTTCGACAGAGGATTGCTTTTGCCGGTCGCCACAACCATGTATCGTCTATGCGCTGCGTAGACATTGAAGAATCAGGCCACAGGACCTCAAGAAAAGCCCAAAAACATGGACGCCGACAGCGTAATGGACAATATTCGAACCGCGTTTGAGCGATCGGGACTGACTCTCGATCAACTCGGTGAAGGCTTGGGCTATGAAGGCCCCACCGCGAGGAAACGTGCCTGGTTCCTTTTGCACCGGACGTCTGACCCACGCATTTCCACAGTGCTGCACTGTGGCTCAAACCCTGCGCGTGAAGATCGGTGACTTAGTCAAATGATCACCGCGAGGTCTACCTCCTGCGGCTTAAGCTAGTGACATTGGTCAGTGGCCCTGGAACGATACATAGTCGACCCGATAAACTGGGCTGTCCTGCGTTGACTGATAGCACTGCTGTGATAGCGTCACTAAGCCCTTTTGAATGAATGGTTTCCGCCTTAAACTAGCGACATTCGTGACGCCCACCGGAGAAGACTAGCGATGCCTCCAACCTGCGTCGGTGGCCCACACCTCTGCGCCATCAATTTGATCAGGTAGGTTGGGCGAAATCTGTCTGGACCGCGCGTCAAAATGATACAACTGCGATTCGCTTCGTCCATGCGGATCGCGACCGAAGCACAGATAGAAGACCGACGGTCAGATTCGGGTCTTGCGTATGTCAGTTCCCACTTGCCTGCAATGCGATGCTTAGAGCACCAACTCAGCGTCAGATTGAAGTGGAACTAACGAAGACGGGACATTGCTGCATCCAACAAACAGAAGCGGAACCAAGAAGACACATCGTTGCATTTCAATCCTCCATGAGAGGCAAAGCGCGTTTTACGTTCATTCGGGCACGACCACCGGGGGACGATTCGACTTTGGGGCCGGTCTGAATTCGGGAAACGGAACCGCATTGGCGTTCTTGGCCCAGGCGTGCCACTTGGCCCGCAATTCCTGAGCCAAAGCGGAGTCATCGGCGACGACGTTGTCAGTTTCGCTACGATGCTCCGTGAGATCGTACAACTCCCAAACGGCCGTATCGCGGTCGTTGAGCGTCACGAGTTTCCAGTTCCGCTGGCGCACAGCCGAATGGTTCAGATGCTGCCAATAGAGCGTCCTGTCCTCTGGCTGGTCAACCGCACCTTTCCAATACGGCACCATGCTGATTCCGGGCGTGCGAGTGATGCGGCGTCCTTGGAACTCAACCGGATAGGGCGTTTCGGCCAGCTCACAAAGAGTGGGCATGATGTCAACCAAGTGGAACGTCTGATTACTCACGATTCGCCCCCCTCTGCGATGCCCGCCGAGTAGCAGGATCCAAGTCAAGGCGATTGCGGGGCCACATCTCATCGTTTGCTCCATTTACCGACGCGGCTCGATCGCCGCCAAATGTTATCTTTCGAGAGACATTATGCGCATAAGTAACGATGGAATACCCATGACGTCATACATCCAGCAAATGATTACGAAGAAAGGTATCAGTGCAAGCGCAGCAATGAGAAACTGGAGGTACCGATGCTTGCTCATGAAGGAATTACCGTGGATCGCTGGCACAATGATGGCCAGTATAAGTCCACTTAGACCGCCGCAAACAGTGCCGGCAATTTCACCGTGCCCGTGAAGATAGCCGGTCAGCATCCCGATAACTGCGAACACAGCTATCGAAGCCATGACGTATAGCGATTCCTTCATCATAGTCTGTCGCAG
Source organism: uncultured Planctomycetota bacterium (assembly GCA_963700575.1). Taxonomy (GTDB): domain Bacteria; phylum Planctomycetota; class Planctomycetia; order Pirellulales; family Pirellulaceae; genus JAJRVM01. Next base: position 40,004 of record CAVOYC010000034.1, read on the forward strand.
TTGGGTCCGCGGAACACTGTACAACAAAGAGTAGCCTTGAAACTGGGTGCTTCGGGTACCCCTCGCCCGACGCGCATCCCTGCGTTCCGATCGGTGGTCAGGTCTTCGGCACATTCACAGCGTTCTCCCGATCGGTGCTCCGGGATAGCGGTTAAACAGGTTGTGCTCCGCGAGTACCAAGATAAAGAATGCTCGTACGGTCAATTGCTCGAGCCGTGGCACAGCAGTTCCACCTGTCAGTCGTCATGCTTGCCTTGCGCTGCCATCCTGGCGTCGCGTCGGCATGGCCGCCGTCGCAAAGAAGTCCCACACGGCCTGTGTGGTGTTGAGCTTGTCGGTTTGCGGGCCGCTGATACTGCGGGGCAGCGTGCGGCGAGCGCCGGGCCATTCGTGGCCCTGTCCGGCAATGGTGCAGAATTGTACTTCCTGGCCGCCCTTTCCGGGGCCATAGTGAAGCACTTTTACGTCGTCACTGTCGCGCACAATTTCGGGATGCTCCGGTGCCTCGATCAGACGCACCCAGGTGAGTATCGAATCGAGGACCGGTGGCCTCTGGCGGAGTTTTCCCCAGGGAGAGATTGTGGCACCGCCGGCGACCGGATTGAGTGGATCTTCCATACCGATGATGTACAGCATCGAAAGGGCGCGAGTCGGCTGAGGATCTCGCAAGCAAAGGTGCCCGGAAACCGGGGCGATGGCTGCCACGCGGTCGGAGAGCTCGACGCCCACCCGAAACGTCATGGAAGCTCCGTTGGAAAATCCAGTCACGAAAAGCGCTGATCGTCGACCGGAAAGTTCGCTTGCACATCGCCTAACACTCGTTGCAGATATCCGATGTCATCGACATTACGACGTGCCACGGCGCTGCGCGTGCTGCCGTCGTTCCAAATCCGAGGATTTTCGCGAATCGCGGCAGGATCGCGGGATCTTCGCACATCGCTTCGGGAAACACGATCAGACAACCTTCGCGGTGCGACAACTCGCGCCATCCGTAAACGCGCGAGGCAAAGGCCGCCGAGCCTCCACCGCCGTGCAGCACCACCACCACAGGAAATCGTGTCTCCGGATCGCATGATTGCGGTACATGCGCCAGGTAAACTCGGCGATCGTTCTTCCCGTCCACTCCCCGCTCGTGAAGACCAGGTCCCAACAGCATTCAACTGGCTACCTTTCTATGGCAACGGTCTGGCTTGGGGCTCGGGAAAGACAGCATGACCCTACAGCAGCAAGTTTCAAAGAGTAGGACGGACGTCCAAGCGGTGTCGAAATGGGCCACCTTAACGCCAGGACGGACGAGGACGTCCGTCGTACACTCGTTTTGGCTCAATCCACATTCTCCATCGCGACAAAATACTAGCGTTCCGCGCTGCGCTCGGTAGGCCGTATCGTACGGCCCGAAGCCGATGTCGGCCGGCACCAGGTCTCGGTGGGGACCCGCAGTGGGAGCGAAGACATTGCGGACGGCATCGAGGTAACCAAATCCGAATTCACGATGAGGAGCGATGTAGTGGCCCTCCCCCCACTCGTTCCAGTTGTCCAGCAGCAACATCCGGCCGCCCAGCTGATCTTTTGGCAAAGTGCCGACGAAATCCTTGGCCTGATGCAACAACGCTTCGTACTCTTTGGGCGGGATCTTCCAGATACTCCCTTCGTCGCGCCAGCCGCTCCAGCCTTGAGAAACCGTGACGACTTGCGGCAGAATCCCCAACTGCTGCGTCTTGCGGATGGACTGTAATTGGGCCTCAATCGCCTGCTCGGGGGAGGGGTTGTTTTGCACGTGCCAACAGTAGGCAAAGGTATAGTCGAGCCCCAGCTTCTTCATCAACTGGAGATGATTTGCATCCAGGCCCCGGTATTCGCCCAACAAATATAGCCCGTCGAAACCTTCTGACGACAGGCCTCGCGCATGCGGTCCAGCGCCCGAGCCACATTCTCCGCACTCCCCAAATCCTGGACCAGAAACTCGGGTCGGTAAATGAACAGAAGCGGTTTGTTGTTGACCTTCAGATAACTCGGATGCCGAAAGTAATTCTCGATCCAGAATGGTAACAGGTTTTCCATCAAGTCGCGTTCATCCGCCACACCCGATGTGCCGCGACTTTGATTCTCCCACATGATGGTGAATTTCATCTTGTCGACGAACTTGGATTTCAGCAGAGCGTCATGGATGGCCGTGCCAAATCGCATCTTCACCGGCTCTCCCTGGCTGGTTCGGTACCAGCAATAGATGAAGAAAGAGACACCGTGCTCAACCGCCCATTTGGTCTCCCAGTCTGCGATCTCGGGATTCTCTTGTGAATAGAACCCCAGAACCGGCGTACGCTCAGGATGTTTCACTACGTTGTCCCACATTTGCGGCTTGTCGGCTTCCCACAGCGGGCAGTGAGTGCGCACCGATCAAGATCGGCGTGCGCACCGGCTGGGGTGCGGGAATATACGCTGTCTGGCTGCCGCCGGCTGGGGGCTCCACGTCACCTTCTGCCGACAAGACCCAACACGCACTGCCAGCCAATACTGAGCAACTCAGAGCAACAATATGCAACTTGGACCGCCAGTTCATCACTTTCTCCTTCTGAATTAGCCAACACGCAATGGCAGCGCAACCGGGCGCAGAAAACATTGTCGGGGTGCGAGAGAGACGCTCCTAGTCGTCAAGCATAATTCCACCGGGGCAAACCCTCGCTGTACCACACATCTGCTGTGCACGCTTCCGCTGGGCTCGTCCCAGTGGGAGTGACAACTGGCCAGCTACATTCGGCACCGTGAACATCATTTCTCGCATCACTTGTTTCGGCTCTCCGCCGGGCTTGTCCCGGGGGGAGTAACGACTGTCGCCGGTGCTGTAGCGCGAGAGTCGCCGCTTCCCCCGGGGCAAGCCCGGCGGAGAGCACGGGAATTGTGTGGGTGACAGGTAGCCAACCAGTTGTGGTCCCACTGGGACGAGCCCAGTGGAAATCAGACTTGTGTGTAACAACGAGGGGCAAACCCGGTGGCGACAAGGTGATAACCGCTTACCGCTCACCGATGATCCCCAATTCGGCGACGGACGCCCACGGACCACCGTTGATTTCTGAGAGAACTCGCACACGCACGTAACGCGATTTCACCGGATCGCACGTTACTTCCTGCGAGGTCTTCACTTTCTTAAAAGTGGTTGTGGCAACTGGTGAGGCGAACTGGTCCGGCGTGCTGCCGACGGAGAATTCGCATTGAGCCACAGCACCATTCCAGCCAACGTCCTGACGGGCGAGATAGCGGAACCCGCGAATCGTGGCGTCGGAACCAAGATCAATGATCAATTCGTGCGGGTGTTTGGCCAGTTTCTTGCCAAACGCCGTGTGCCAATGGGTGGACGAGTCACCATCGATGGCATTGGCTGCCAGTTTGCCATTGCCCGTGGACTCGCTGCTGACGCGAGCGACTTTCCACCCGCTGCTGGGGAGCAGCCCTTTCGGATCCAACTGGTTGGTTCGCGCAGATACTTTCTTTGCCGCTTGGAAGCCGAATTTTGCCTGCCGGTCGCGCTCGTGGATGTCGCGGTCGAAGAAGACGCCTTCTTCGACAGGCTCATGAGCCTGTTGGGCCACGGCTTTCAGTTTATCCAACACATCGGGGTGTTGCCCGGCCACATTGGTCTGCTCGCTGATATCCTGCCGCAGATCATACAGTTCCCAGGCGCGATTGGAACGTGGTTGAACAGCTTTCCAGTTTTGCATGCGAACTGCCACTTGCCCCGACAGTTCCCAATAGAGATATTCATGTTGCGGTTGCTTGCGGCCGGCCACATCCTCACCGAGAAGTTCCGGGACGATCGACATGCCGTCGATGTCTGGTGGAACTTTGGCACCGGTCAGTTCCGCGACCGTCGGTAAGACGTCGGGGAAATACCAGAGCAGGTCACTCACACGACCCGGCTTGATATGCCCTGGCCAGCGGGCCAGCATCGGGATTCTCAACCCACCCTCATAGAGAGTTCCCTTCTTGCCGCGATACTCGATGCCCGTTTTCGGATCGACGTTAGCTCCGTGAAATCCACGCGGATGTTCCGCATCCCTGAAATAATCATTGCCGCCGTTGTCACCGCAAAAGAAGACGATCGTCTTCTCGTCCAGACCGAGTTCTCGCAGCAGATCAAAGACTTCCCCCACCTGTCGATCGACCATGGTGACCATGGCCGCGAACCGCTTGGCTTCTTCCGGCCACATCCGCTCCTTGTACAATTGCCAGGCCGGATCGGTGTCGGGGATGTCAAAAATACCGTGCGGGGGCGTGACTGGCAGATAGCAGAAAAATGGCCTGTCTTTATTGGCCTGAATAAACTCTTTGGCCGCTTCATAGATCACGTAGTGCGAATACGTCTCTCCATCACTGCCACCGCGATTTCCCGTCAAGGGCACTTCCTGACTGTTGCGGACAATGTATGGCGGATAATAGCTGTGGGCGTGCACCTGATCGTAGTAACCGAGAAAGACGTCAAAGCCGTGTTTTTCCGGGACGCCTGTTGAACCTCGACCTCCGCAGCCCCATTTGCCGAAACCACCGGTGGCGTACCCCACATCTTTGAGTATTGACGCGACGGTCTCTTCGCCGGCCCGCAGCGGAGTACCGCCGCCGTTCGAGCGCACTGAAGTGTGTCCGCTATGCTTGCCGGTCATCAGGCAACAGCGAGTCGGGCGCAGACAGAAGAACCGGCCAACGCCTGCGTGAAGCGAATGCCTTGCCGCGCCATTTGATCGAGGTTGGGGGTCTGAATGTGGGGATTTCCCAAACAGGAGAGTTCATAGTAGCCGAGTTCATCCGCCATGATGTAGATCACGTTAGGACGCTGTTGAGCTACCGCCGCCTGGCAGAGGAACGCGAGAATCAGGATCGAGCAACACCGGTTGAGAGCATTCATAAGTCGCCACCTCGACGAAACAACGGTTCATTTGGCGAGTATCGGGCGTGGTAATTCGCTCCGAGCCGCCCCCATGATACCACAATTTGGCTCGGGGAACTCTCGCGCCGGTTCGCGGCGGTATATTGCCAGGTGGCGATGCGGATACAATGGCAGGTATTGCAGGTGGAGTTGGCGCGGCCTAAGACGCAGGTGTTCCTCACGACATTGCGCAACAGACCGCTTGCCACCAACCGCTGCCCTGTTTTCAATGTTCTTCTTGACGGACATGACCATGAAGCGACGACGACACCACGGCCGCGGTCGCAAAAAACCGCGGATAAACCGCCGCACTCCGCCCGGAACTGCACCCGGGACGCTGCAGGTCCACCCCGACGCATTATCTCCCACCGTGAGAGTGCTGGCATACGGACCCGAGCAATTCGTCGAGCAAAAGGTGGAAAAGGTCGATGGATTGGGAGACTGGAGAGGCAAGTATCCCGTGATTTGGATCGCGGTCGAAGGCCTGGGGGATGCGGACACGATTCGCAAGCTGGGCACGGTTTTCGATTTGCATGAGCTGGCGCTGGAGGATGTCGTCAACGCACATCAGCGGGCAAAAGTCGAACCTTATGCCGACCATTTGTTTCTTGTGGTGCGGTCTGTCGCACTGTCGGCCGATCCGAATGTGGCCCAGGTCGAAAGCGAGCAGATAACCATCTTCCTGGGGAAGGACTTTGTGCTGACGTTTCACCAGGGTCCCGACAAATGTCTCGAGCCGGTGCGCGAGCGGCTTCGAAAGAATGGAGGGCGGATCCGCACGGCCGGAACCGATTTCCTGGCGTATGCAATCGTGGATGCGGTGGTTGACTCGTATTTCCCCGTCGTCGACCAGTTCGCCGATCAGCTGGATGACCTGGAAGATGAGGTGGTCAGCCATCCTCGGGCGTCACTGACTCAGCGGTTACACGTCATCCGCAACGATTTATTAATCTTGCGGCGATCCGTCCGGCCGCATCGGGAGGCGATTAACGAGCTGGTACGGGATGCCCATCCGCTGGTGAGCGACGAGACTCGCGTGTTCCTGCGAGACTGCTATGACCATGTTATACAATTGGTTGACTTGCTGGAAGTCTACCGCGAGAGCTGCGCCGATCTTCGCGACTACTACCTGTTGACGGTCAGCAATCGCATGAACGAGATCATGACCGTGTTGACCACGATGGCCACGATCTTCATCCCGCTGAGCTTTATCGCCAGCCTGTACGGCATGAACTTCAACACACAGCTGGCCGGTAACATGCCCGAGCTGAACTGGCCGTACGGCTACGTGCTGGTTCTGGCCATGATGCTGGCCATCGTGGTGGGCATGTTGGTGTTCTTCCACCGCAGGGGCTGGATCGGAGCGGCCGGGTCGGTGGCAGGGAACGCGGGAAAAGATACACCAGACTGATGGGGAGGGTAAGGCTACCATGTGACCGTAAAATGCCGTGTGTTAGTTGGACAGCGTCCCTTTCACTTTTACGATCATTCTAAGGCCTTGCTAACACGGGCTTTGTCGCCACCGGGCTTGTTCCGGTGGTAGAGCGTTTGACAACTAACGTCGATCTCGGCCAGTGATGAGTTTGCTTCCCGCCGGCCATCGCCACCGGAGGCGGCGATGGCCGGCGGGGAGGTTCTATTTTGGGCTACCGGAGTAGTCGGCAAACGTAGAACCACCGGGACCAGCCCGGTGGCGAGGGATCTGTTACGGAGATACGAGTTACGCACATTCATCGCTGTAAAACGGCGTTGTACAATTAGGTTGACGCACATTACTTGAAACGCAAGATGGTGTTGTGAACGGTTACTCCGAAAGGAAACAGTTAGATGGGAAATAGCTGCTTTGTGCGTGGAACGAAATTGACGGTCGCCCTACGCATGCCAAGTTGCGCCCTGGCTTGTCTGTACGGAGCGGCCGCGGTGGTTCTGCTCGCCCAGGTCGGATCACTTGCAGCATGGGCCGCGGGGGAGCCGACGATGGGACCGTTTGAGGGGCACGCTGACGTGGGTGAGGTAAAACGAACCGGTGAAGCAACCTATGACAGTCGCCAACAAACCTATACGATTGCCGGCGCGGGTAGCAACATGTGGTTTGGCAAGGACGAGTATCATTGGGTGTGGAAGCGAGTGCGCGGAGATTTTATCCTGCGAACCGATGCTCAGTTCCTCGGCGAGGGCGTGGAAGCGCATCGCAAGTTGGGATGGATGGCCCGCGCGACGACCGCCGCCGATTCCCCGCATGTCACCGCGGTGGTGCATGGAGATGGTTTGACTTCATTGCAGTTTCGGCGCAGTCAGGGATCCGACACCGAAGAAGTAAAATCGGCTCTGTCCGGAGCCGACGTGATCCAGCTGGAGCGACAAGGAAGTCGGTACACGATGTCGGTGGCACGTTTTGGCCAACCGTTGACGAGCGTGCACGTTTCGGATCTCGATCTGGATGACGAGCTGATCGTGGGGCTGTTCGTCTGTTCTCATAACGCTGACGTGCTGGAGAAAGCCCGATTCCGCAACGTACGGATCATCAAGCCAGCCAAACGCGATTTCGTACCGTATCGAGATTACATCGGAAGTCGTCTGGAAACGCTCAACATTGAGACGGGCGAGCGAAAAATGCTCGGCTTCTGGCCGGGGTCAATTCAGTGCACCAATTGGACGCCCGACGGCACAGCCCTGATCTACAACGGTGACGGCCGCCTGCATCGGTTTGACCTGGCATCCCGGCACATCGACACGCTGGATACAGGGTTTGCCACGAGAAACAACAATGATCATGTGCTTTCCTTCGATGGCACACAGATCGGCATCAGCCACCATAACGATGACGACGGCGGGAAGTCGATTATCTATACGCTGCCCGCCGGCGGCGGCACGCCGCAACGTGTGACCAGGGCGGGGCCATCCTATCTACACGGTTGGTCACCCGATGGCAAGCATCTTCTGTATACCGGCGAAAGGAACGGCGAATTTGATATCTACCGGATCGACGCGTCAGGAGGTGTAGAGGAACAACTAACCAGCGCCCCGGGACTCGATGACGGCTCGGAATACTCGCCCGACGGACGGTTCATTTATTTCTGCTCCAATCGGACGGGCGTGATGCAGGTCTGGCGGATGCGGCCAGACGGCGGTCAGCAGGAACAGATCACCCACGACGACTTCAACAATTGGTTTCCGCACATTTCACCCGATGGCCGTTGGATCGTGTTTCTTTCGTTCAACAAAGAGATCGATTCCGATGACCATCCGTTTTACAAGCAAGTGTACTTGCGGATGATGTCAGCTGAGGGAGGAGAGCCCAAGGTGATTGCATACGTGTACGGAGGGCAAGGTACGATTAATGTTCCTTCCTGGTCTCCTGACAGCAAGCACATTGCATTTGTAAGTAATAGCCATGATCATTGATACCTCCCTACATGTAGACGATCTGCGATCCGCTGCGGAGCACGTTTTTCGAGTGGCGGCGGACAAGACACGGCGGCTCGATCAAAGCTGGGACCGAGCACAGGGAGCACCTGTTTTCACGGTGGCCGGAGTATACACCACGCGCGGCTGGACGCAGTGGACACAGGGTTTTCAGTACGGTTGCCTGATCTTGGCGGGCGACGCGCTGGACGACCCGGAACTGATCGACTTGGGGCGGAAGCGAACCGTGCAATGGATGTTGCCGCACGTCACGCATACGGGCGTTCACGACCACGGCTTTAACAACCTGTCTACCTATGGTCACCTGCTGCGACTGTTCGACGAAGGCCGTTTGGAGGACGATCCGTGGCAGCGCACGACATACGAATATGCGGTTGCCGCCTCGGGCGCCGTACAGGCCGCAAGGTGGGCGCCCACCAGTTGCGGGCTAGGCTACATCTACTCGTTCAATGGTCCCCATTCGCTGTTCATTGACACGATGCGGACCATTCGCGTCCTGGGAGTGGCCTACCAACTGGGTCATTCGCTGCGGGGTGAGAACGACGTGGATATCAATCTGCTGGCACGCTCTATCCAGCACGCCCTGACAACTGACAAATACATCGTGTTTCATGGCACTTCGTCACACACCTATGATGTGCGAGGTCGTACGGCGCACGAGGGGACTTTCAATCGCCATGACGGGAACTTTCGTGCCCGATCCACGCAGCAGGGCTATTCGCCCTTCTCTACCTGGACGCGTGGCCTGGCCTGGGCCATATTGGGTTATGCCGAGCAGCTCGAATTCCTCGACAGTCTTGAACCGGCAGATTTTACCCAGACTGAGTTTACAAAGCAGCAGGTCATCAACGCGTATTTGCAGTCGGCAATCGATACCAGCGATCATTACATCGATGACGTCTCGGCAGCCGACGGAATTACGTACTGGGACGATGGTGCGCCCCAGCTCCATAGATTGGGAGACTGGAAATCTCGGGCGGCGGACCCCATGAATGATTTTGAGCCGGTAGACTCGTCAGCCTCGGCCATCGCTGCCCAGGGACTGCTACGGCTTGGCAAATATCTTGGTCCGAACAAGGGGACGCGGTACTGGCAGGCCGGGCTCTCCATCGCTCGGACCCTGCTGGAGGAACCTTATCTTTCGGTCAAGAAGGACCACCAAGGACTGTTGCTGCACAGCGTCTATCACTGGCCGAATCGCTGGGACTATGTCCCCCCTGGCCGAAGCGTAGCCCAAGGGGAATCATCAATGTGGGGCGACTACCATCTGCTGGAGCTAGCGCTGTTGATCGCGCGCGTCGAGAAGGTGCCCGTACCCGACGTTTTTCCTGCAACGTTAGAGCTCGACTGTTTGACTTTGACTCCCACCGCCTTGTGCGGTGGGTGAATCTGACTGACAGGCTACCCGAAACGCCCCCCAAGGCTCCCTTTCTCACCCATTTCGCCGCCTCCGGCGAAGTGGGTGAGAAAGGGAAGAGGGGCTCATGGCTGTAGCTGATCAGTCAGATTCACCGTCCAGGTGGCCGAGATCGACGGTAGTTGTCAAACGCTCTACCACCGGGACAAGCCCGGTGGCGATAACGCTCGTGGTTTCGGTTCCGCGCCGGAACGAGGCAACGCCGAGTTCGATTAACCCGCATGCAAAGTGTTATTGCTTCTTTTTGCGAGATCGTGTGCGAGGGCGTTTCTTGCGGCGCTTTCGACGCCTTCGTACGGCCGATAAATGCCTGGAATGTCAACGGGATAAAGTCCGTTCTCACCGACTGTAATCGGCGGTTTGGCGTCCAACGCCAAGACTTTAAGTCCAAGCGTCTCATCGCTCTTGACGGCCTGATCCCACTCGACAATCATTCCCGAGTGAGTTGCCATCCGCCCCAAAATGGCCGTCATCGTGCTATTGGCTCCATGCCAACCGTCGTTCAATTTGGCGCCGCTCTTAATGGCAGTGACCAGGTCAGCATGTTCTGTAACGTATCCGTCGCTGCCGTTGCTTCCCAGTTCCCTGATCCCTTTCGTGCCGTGCGCATACTCGGTCACCGGATTCCAGCAGCCGGCGATCTGTCGGCACTGGCTGTACATCTTGGTGCCGTCGGGGTAGGTGTACTCGACGAAATGATGATCGTACATATTCGATTTCTCGCGAACCTGCCGCCCACCCATGCCATTGGCCTGCACCGGGTGTTCGTCCTTCATGACCCAGTTGCACACATCGATATTGTGAACGTGCTGCTCCACGATGTGATCTCCTGAGAGCCAGCAGAAGTGGTTCCAGTTGCGAATTTGCCATTCGAGTTCACCGTCTTTGGGAGGTTCGCCACCGTATCCTCCGGCCGCGTGCGCACCGTTCCAATAACAGCGCAACAGAATCAGATCGCCAAGTTCGCCATCATGCAGCTTTGGCACCTCCTGCGTGTATCGCTCGCTATGTCGTCGCTGCAGTCCAACCACGACCTTCAAACCTCGATCGTCTGCCACCTGGTTAGTTTCCATCAACTGCCGGTAGCCAGGAGCGTCGACGCACAGCGGCTTTTCCATGAACACGTGTTTTCCAGCGGCGATGGCAGCCGCGTACTGAGTTGGCCGAAAGCCGGGCGGCGTGGCCAACATCACGATGTCCACACCGCTGGCAATCACCTGTTTGTAAGCCTCAAACCCCGAAAACATCATGTCATCGGCCACGTCCACCCGTTCGCCGTGCCGCGGTTTCAAATTTTCGACCGTTTTCTGAGTGCGTTCGGGGAATAGATCGCCGAGCGCCACCAGCTTGACGTCCTGGCGGGCGTTGAGTGCGTTATCGGCAGCTCCCGTGCCGCGACCACCACAGCCGATCAAACCCAGCTTCAACAGGTCGCTCCCCTGCGCGTGGGCTGAGCGAGCGAGATCGAGACTGACGCTCAACGCGGCACCCGTGGCCGCTGCCGTCTGGAGGAACTGGCGCCGCGAACTTCGTTTCTCGGATGGCATCGAATGGGCTCCTTATGACGATTTCAAATTTTTCCCGGGATGCGGACCAACAAGCTGTGGTCGGTCCTGCATGCATCGAGACCAATATTGTGGCTTAACCGCTTCCACATTGTCTACACATCTGGCGGATTTTTCGCGCCGCGAAGTTCACCCGGCCAGGCCCGCAGAACCGCGAGCTAAACTGACTCGCCGGCGATATACTGGCTGAGACTTGCCTCGATGACGTTGTGGCGGTTTAACCGGGACCAGCCGGCATCAACCGTGCCGCACACCGGGCAAGCGGGAAAACTGCCGGAGGAGGGGCAGCGGGTATTGGTGTGCACGGCGGCAATATTGCGCCAGATCAGCTCGCATTGGTCGCAGATCGCCACTACCGCGTCACACTGCCGGCAGCGCATGAAACGCAACAGACCCTCCCTGCAAAACGAACACTGAGCGATGTACGGCGATTCTTGTTGCGTCATAGCCACCTATTTTGGGAAAGCAGTGATGACATCATTTGTGCCAGTGATGAAAACAATGAACACGCGCTGCAGCGGAGGATGGCGCTTTGACGCACCCGTGCGTCCTCCCAGGAAGCCAATTCGCCGGCCCATATCGACCGTGTATGAACTGCGGTCACCCTCCCGTTGTGGTCGCAAGTGGCGTGTACGAGCAAGCTGCCAGGCTTCATCGATCACCGCCAGAGCTACGCTCCGCCCACCGTCGAACACTCCGTGTGAGCCTTCGCGGCGCGGCATGTCTGCCAGGTGCCGGCAAACATGTTCCACCCGGGTCCGGCCTTCGGGATCACGGCCGTGATATCGGAGCCCAGCCGGACTGAGCCAGGTTTCTTCGCCAATCTGCTTGAGCTCGATGCCCTTCGGCTCGGGCACCTCGGCGGCGGCGACGATTCGAATTTGAGAGGGATCGGTCAGTCGAATCTGTACTTCGTCCCTGAAGAGCTCAACCTTCCCTGTCAACTCCACTTCCTTGCCCCGGTACACGTCCGCCGGCTTTCCGTCGCGAAATTTCGTGACGTGCTCCGAAAAGCAGACGGCCGTTAACTCACTGTTCGCGAAGTTCAAGAACTGGTTACCGCTCTTGGATCGGCCTGTGGAACCGATTCGTCCTTGAACCGTCACTTCCTGTCCGACGTTCTCGCGCAGCTTCGCCACGTTGCCAGCCGGAATCGGCTTGCTGGCGGTCAGTGCGGTCTGCGCGACTATATCGGCGCAAAGTGCCAACAGGCCTAAGAGCAGAACGATTCTCGGGAATATCCGTTGCTTCATGACCATGATAACGCTTCAACACTCCAGCTAAGCAACAATAACTTTGGCGTTTCCTGCAGCGGGTGCCACTGGCTGAGCGAGCGCACAAATCGCAACCGTCACCACGAGTCGTCAATCGCAGCGGAGCCAGTGCTGTCTGGGACTCGCTGGCACTCGACGATGCTTCGAGCCGTCACGAGCACTGGCTCCGCTCGCGGTAAGCGTCTCTCGTTGTTGGCAAAATCTTCGGCGCTCGCTCAGGAAAGTGGCACCCATCCATTATACGGAAGTTATTCTTGAGTCATCCCCAAATCTGACTTTGCAGCGCATCTTCTTCAGATGGCGTTTCCTTTTGCCCATGACCCCCGCTGCGGCGCCTTTCGGTTCGCTCACATTGTTCGCGAGTCTGATGAGTCGCGACAGCTTGTTGACACAGACGCACAGCAGTGGTAACGGTATCTCGGTGCTCATTCGTCGCTTGCGCTCACAACGAGTGGCTCTGGGGAGACCTGCGGATACCATCTTTATAGATCGGAAAAGCGAAAACGACAATGATCTGGGCGCCAGAATCGGTCCGCGGTGCGCCTCCTGTCGTCGCGTCGTGTCGCCGCCTACTGGATCGGACAGTGGTCACTGGCGCAAAACGTAGGAATCACGCGCCACACGGCAGCTGCTTTCAGCCTGGCACCGCCGCGACGAGAAGACGGCCGAAGGCTTTCACCGCTCGATGCCTACACACCGCAACCGCTATTGGGAGTTGGTTCGCCAGTCGCCCGCGTCTCACGAGGCAGCGAATTTTGCTGCGCGGTTCGCGATAGTGGAGAACCCGCCGGGAGACTCCGATGAGCTGCAAACGTACGACTTGTCAGACAACTATTTTCGGTTGATGTTTGCCGCGGGCTTTTGGCCGACGAACAATCATCACGAGCAACAACTTCGCCACTGCGCAATCGACCGCCGCATCACGCAAGGCACGCGCGGGGACGTCGGCAGGCGTTACCACGAACGGATGTGGACCGCCATTGACTCCTGCAAAAAGCAAAACCACAATTGCTTCTCGTTTCTTTCCCCCCCCATCACCTCCCAACTAGAAAACCAACCCGCACGAAGCCTGCTCAACAATTAACGCGGATTAGATTAGGATTGGATTAGTTCGACTGTTTGATTTCGCAAACAAGACCCCGTCTGGACAGTGAATCTGACTGATCAGCTATAGCCATGAGCTCCTTTTCCCTTTCTGACCCACTTCGCCGCCGGAGGCGGCGAAGTGGGTCAGAAAGGGAGCCTTGTGGGGCGGTTCGCGTAGCCTGACAGTCAGATTCACCCACCGCACAAGGCGGTGGGAGTCAAGGTCAAACAGTCGAGGTAGGATTAGGATCAAGAACCGACGTCACGCAAATCCGTGAACGGTTACGAATTTTCTGACTCGATCCTCTTCCGCATCAAATACGCCCAATCGCAATTGAAAGGAGTGTAGAGAGAATGCAAGCTGAATTGGTCGTTGACGCGCGAGCGAATTTGGGAGAAGGACCGGTTTGGGATCGTAATTCACAGAAACTGTATTGGGTTGACATCGAAGAGTGTCAACTGCACGTCCATGAGCCGGGCGGTGTGTTGGACCGGATTTACGACGTCGGCTGCAAGGTGGGGGCAGCCGTGCCGCGCCAAGAGGGCGGAATGATTCTGGCGACCCAGAACGGTTTTGAAACATTTGACTTTGACACCCAGACGCGAACGACGCTTGTCGATCCCGAAAGCGATTTGAAGAACAATCGCTTCAACGACGGTAAATGCGACGTCCGAGGACGATTTTGGGCCGGCACGATGAGTATGGTGCGAGAAGCGAAAGCGGGAAGCCTGTATGTGCTGGAAACGGATCACCGTGTGCGCCGGTTATTTGGCAATGTGACGACGTCCAACGGGCTGGATTGGAGCCTCGACCTATCGACCATGTACTATATTGATACGCCCACGATGATGGTGCGGGCCTTCGACTACGACGCCGACGAGGGATCGATCTCCGGTGAGCGGATTGTCGTGCAGGTCCCCGAGGGTGTCGGTCGACCTGATGGCATGACGGTCGATGCAGAAGGCATGCTGTGGGTCGCCCACTGGGACGGCGGTCGGGTAACGAGGTGGAATCCATTGGACGGCCGGTTGCTTGCCACGGTAGCGATTCCCGCTGATCGCGTGACATCTTCGCATTCGGCGGAGCGCACCTCGATACTCTGTTCATCACGACGGCTCGGCATGGCTTGGACGCCACACAGCTGGTCGCACAGCCGCAGGCTGGCGGCCTGTTCGCCGTGCGGCCAGGCGTTTGCGGGACAAAAGCCCACCTGTTCGGAGGCTAATTCTCGGAATTCTCCGGACGTTCGATGCTCGAGGATAAGACCCAACCGGTGCGACCGTCGGGAAGTTCCACTTCGGACCATCGCTCGCGAAACTGGACCAAACTCAGCTCGGCCCCGCTCGGAAGTGGTTTCGACAGGCGGGGGGGCGAATTCTCCGAATCAGCGGAATAGACGGCGGACTCCTGGACCACCACAACGTTGTGTGCCGACGATTCAGCTGGATCGAGGAGCAACGAGACCATGATGATCCCCCAGCCAAGCAGCGGGACCACGGCCAGATTCCGCAACAGTGGTTGGCTCTTCAGGATTCCGACACCTACCAGGATCGCCGCGCACAGAAAACAAACAGCTCCCCAAACGTGCATTTGTCCCACGGTCAACAGAGATCGCCAGAAGAACAGCGAATTGAACAGACCATGCGTTTCATCACGTCGAATCCACTCTGGTAAGAGTGATCGCGCGTATGCCAAGTTCTGCCGTGCCTGTGCATGTTGCGGTACCATTTCGAGAGCACGTCGATAGGCGACTACGGCGGGGCCGATTCTTTCGGCCTGCAGCGCGGCGTTGCCAAGATTTGCATACAGATCGGCGTTTTGAATACCGGCATGATCTTCATCCCCTTCGACGATTTGGCGAAACATCTGTTCCGCTCGCTCGAATGCGCGAAGTCGTTGGGCGCGATCCGTAGATTCCATGGCCACCGCGTATTGGTCGACCGCGTTCTGCACACGTGCCAAGTCAAACTCTGCGGCCATGATCACGCGACACGGCCCAAAAAGGGAAGCGACCATCAACACGACCGTGCTCCAACACGTGCCCCGTGATACAGACGCGGCGACACGACCGCCGGGGGAAGCGGTCGAACTGAACGTTCGCGACGTGTCGTGGGACCCGTGTAATGGCTGTCATCCGTTCCTCATTCGCCTGTGACTTCCCGGAGAACGAGTTTCGACTCCGACACGATTTCTGAGATGCCGACATCCGAAACCGCGCCGGTGGCATAAATAATGTTGTCACAGCGTGCGACAAGTCGGTCGATTGAAGACCGGTCTGGTGGCGAGAACTCGGCCAATAAATCGCGCAGGGCCCGGGCCAGCTGTTCAGCGGCCTCTTTGGCCGGCAATTGGGGGGCCGTCTCCACCTGCATCCAAAGTGCCTTAAGCCGTTTCTTTTTCGTAGCCGCGGCCTTGTCCATCGTCGCGCGCCGACGTCCCACCACACAGACCGCGACGATCGCCAGCGCCAGCAGGTAACAGGCCGCAACGATCGTTTTCCCAGTGGCCAAGGAGGAACGTTGTGCAAGCAGCTGCAGCGGGTCTTGAACAATGGCCAAATTCGCACCGACAAAAGAAATCGCTGAGGAACCTGGGTCACTGCCCGACACACTCGTCGCTTGATTCGAACCGTTAGCTCCCGGCGATTCACTGTTCTTGCCGGAAGAAACCACATCCGCAGCGGAGATGACCTGAGTCTCCATAACCTGCAACGCGATCGGTTTCGAAGTGGTCGTGACGAAACGTTCCTGGTATGGGTCAAACCACGAGAAGGCCAGGGCCGGAATCTGCGTCACCGAAGGGTTCTTGACGCGCACATTCACGTGAAACTGCTTTTGATTGCCGTCAAGGATTCCGGTGGCTTGCTCGGCGGGCACCTGAAACAACTGGTCGGGAAGACTCTCCTGCAAACCAAGCGGTGGGAGTGACACGCTTTCCAGGTTTCCGTCTCCGTGAATCGTGATCGTCAGCGAGATGGGATCACCCAGCCGAACCACCGAACGATTTGCGGACACTTCCAGCGAGAAACCTCTACCGACGGCGCCGGCAAAACTGGCCGGGCGACCGCTCATTGGAATCGGCTTCACATCGAAACTCAATGGCCTGCCGGCGGCCAAGGCCGGTGCTCGTTGGCGGCGCTACCAAGTCTCCGAACAGACTGCGTCCCCATTGAGTGACCTTCTGCGTACGGCATGTTACGGGGATCGACGAATACTGACCGGGAGTATCGGGCACCATCAAGCGGGTACCGGTGACGACCAGGAATTCGCGTCCGTCACTTTGCTCTGTCGTCACTTCCGCGTCGACCTCCAGTCCACCTTTCGCCGTGGCAATCGAAAGCGTTGTGCGTGAACGAGACGCGACGTCCCTAAAGGAAAACTGATCGAACAGTGGCGATCGAATCTGCAAGTTCGCGAATGCATGTCGCACCGCGTTGATGTCACCGGCGAAGGACCATCGGATCTTGACCGGAACTTCCTGTCCCACGTAGATGGGAGTCTGTCCAATGGAGACTTCGATCTGCATGTCCGGGTCATTCTCCAGCTCGCCAAACTGAAACGTGTCTCCCGCAACTTCCTGGGGTTTTCCGTTGTACGTGATTTCGAACGGGCCTACCTGAAATGCTCCTTTCCGATTAGCCGTGACGACAAAGCCAAACTGGTATTCGACCGTCTCGCGACTGGACATCCGGCCATTGATAATTTGCGTGAAACTGCTTACCGAACGGTTGACCTGGGGGCCTTGGACGGTCAGCGCGTCAGGTGCATCTTCCTTCAGCTTGCAGGTCAGATCAACGCTCGAATCGACGCCCGATACGACCACCTGTACCACGACCGGTTCCCCGACATAATAGGGACCGCGTTGCGCGGCAAACTGAATCTTCTGCGCCCCGACTGTGTCGCCAAGCAGCAGTATTAGGGCGGCGGCACACAGAAGTGTTGGTGTTGTGTTGCGTTGGTTCATGTTCTTGCTCACACTGGCCGAAAGAACTTCGCGGCAGTCACCCGCCGAGAGGTACTGAACGCGTTTGTCCGGCCCCACCTAGCGGCCCGACCCAACCACTCCTACCAATCCTTGTCAACTGTACCGCCCGACACGGGCGCGCGTTGCTTTTTGTCCTGGCGCCGCTGCGCTTCCCGGTCGCGAATCAATTGCAGGAGCTGGTTTGCGTTCATTTGCTGTTGTTGCTGCTGCTGCTGATCCTGCTGATCCTGCTGTTGCTGCTGTTGTTGTTGATCCTGCCCCTGGCTTTGTTGATTCTGTGGCTGGTTCTCGTCCAGCAGTGCCAGCGCTTGCAGCAAATTGTCGAGCGAAGTGGCTTGCTGTTCTTGTGCGGCAGCGAGTGGTTTCTCCTGATCGGCCTGACCTTGGGACAGTTTCTGCAGCTCTTCCGCGGCGGTCTGCATTGCCTGCTGGGCAGTGTCTACGAACTGCGATGCCTGCTGCAGCTTCTCGGCGGTTTGCGCCGAGTTCTGCTGTTGGTTTCCCCCCTGAGCGGGCGTCGCCGGCGCTTGCTGATCCGCTGCCGCGGCGGCCTGCTCACCCTGCGCGGCAGCGCTTCGGCGATCTGCTGGGCGAGGCTCTGCAGCTGTTGCTGGCGATGCGCCAAGGGACCACTTTTTTCGGGCTGCTGGGCCGTGGCAGGATCCGCAGCGAGTTGGGTGGTCGCGTCGTTCACATTGGCTTGTTGCTCAGCGGTATCGCGCAAGTGTTCGACCAGGGAGAAGAACAGACGCCGCAATTCCTCCAAGGTCTTGATCGAGCGATCGACCGCAACTCCCACTTCACGCAAGGGTCCGGCGGGCATCTGCTGGTCGTCCTGAGGAGTGGGCGGCGGAGCCTGCGTGCCGAGTTCTGCTTGTGCCGCGCTTGGATCTGCTTTTTCCAGTGCCGGCCCGGCCGGTGGAGTCTCCGACTTAGCGGCTGGTTCGGCTTCCGCCTCGAGGACGGCTTTGTCGGGTGGATGGATGGCTGCGGCAGCTCTCAATAATTCTCGCACCTGCTTGACGTCGGCGACGACCTGTTCGAGAAGTTGCTCCGCCACCTCGAGCTGTTGGCGACGCATGGCCAACTGCTGCTGCTGGCCCTCGTCGTCCGGATTCGGCCCATTCTGCGTCGAATTGTTGGAGTTTGGCGTTACGGTGTCGGGCGATTCAGCTTCTGGCAGTTGATCCTTTTCAGTTTCCAGCAACTTTCCCAGCCGCTCGCAACGCGTCAAACCGTCCTGTTGAGTGTTGTCCAGGGGACCGATCAACTGTGCCGCCAGCTGTGGCTTGTCGTCCGTCTGCTCGATCACTCGCTGCGCGAGCTGCTGCTGGCGATAGATGAGCTCGATCAGCCGGCGAATATCGAGGAACAATTCCCAGGCGCTGGTCAGAGCCGCGATGCCGGCAGTCTGTTCTTGGTGAGCGTTGTCCAGCGCGCCGGATTCCAGTTCTTGCGCGCTATGCTCGAACAGTTCGTTTGCCTGATGGACAAAGGGTAGGGCCTCTTGGATGTTCTGCAGCAGAAGCTGCGTGCGTGGATCGGTTGGCTCGGCCTGCGCAGCGTTTGCGGGTGTCTTCGCCTCTGTCTCTCGGGCAACCGAGATGTGCGAAAAAAGTTGCTCCAGTTCGGCCGTCCGCTCACTGGTAACGGATTGCAGATCTTGCAGATATTCGACACTCAGCCATGCCGGCACCTCGACTTGCTGCGGATCGTCTGGTAACCGCAATTTGCCTGCTGCCAGGCTCTGTGTCAGGTCAGCCAGCTGCGTGGCGTCGGCAATAATCCGCCCCAGGACTTCCACGGGGTTGCGCAGCTGATCACGCGCGCGTTTCATGTCTGCCAAAGCGGACGACCATCGGCGAAAGGCTTCCTTGCCCTGCAGGCGGCGAGTCAGGCTGCGCGACTTGTTCATCCGCTGCGTTCCGCTCTCGATGAAACCGAGCATATTACCGAGCTGCACGGATCGCATCTTCTGCTCCGGAGTCTGCTCCTCTTCGGGCTTCTTCTCGGCCGCATCCAACTGCGTGCGAGCATCGTCAGTCAGCAACTGTATCTCGGAGATGAGTTCGCGCTGCGTCACCGCCAGCCGGCGATAATCGTCGCGATAATTGTCGACGCCGGAGTTGATTTTGTTGCCGCTGACTTCTTGCAGGAGAACCTGCAGCTCGGTCTGGTGCTCTCGCATGCGAGCGATCATTTCGTCGAGCCTCGCGGCCAGCTCGCGAGGATCTTTCTCTTCCAGCGAATCGGTCAATTCCAGGATGCGCTGCGAGATGATCTCGAGGTTCTGACGGGCCTCTTCGCTGTCGGGACGTACGCGGATCGATTCGCGAAAACGGTTCGCGGACTGATGCAAGTGCCGCAGAGCCTGCTGGGGATCCGCCTGCAGCGCAGCGTCCGCGCGATTCACTTCGACCCAACCCAGGTTGTATAACGTACAGTAACGCAACTCACCATCGCTCCCCGCTTCTCTTCGCGCCTGATTCAAGTAGCGTTCGGCTTGATCCGGGTCGCTTTTCACGAAGGCGAGCGCCTGATTGTAGATGGCACGCGGTGCGAGTGTCGTGTCCATCGAGGGGTCTTGATTTTCGCTCTCCGCATCGGACCGTGCGGCTTCCTGCCGCGTGTCTGTCACGGCGGTTGTTGGCGGTTGGCCCTGCTGTTCAGGCTCCGATTTCTCAGCGGAAACCTTAGCGGCCGGCGCTGCGGGTGGTGTTTGTTGTGCCCTGGCGGGATAGGTTGCCAGCAGGCTCGAAACAGCTAACAGCATGGCAATCACCTGACCGGGTGAACTCAATGCCATCTGCTGCGACGCGATCACGGCTCGCATTTTCAGATTCCACGGCGTGGCGCTCAGGATGGACGCGATCAAGAAGACTGCACTCGCGATGACAAACCACTGGTAGGCTTCATTGCGAATGATCCGTTGTTGCGAATCCATGGCACCTTTGAGAAGTGTTGCGATGTGCGCGCGGTAGATCGATTCAAGATCCAGGGCTCCGGTGCCGGCGGGGATATAGGCGCCTTCGGTCTCCAGGGCGATGTCCCGCAGCGTCTCCCCGTCCAGGCGGCTGACCACATCCTTTCCTTCACGGTCTTTGAGTAGCGCGCGGACGCCGGTCCTGGGGTCGGTGATTTCAATCTTGCTCCCTGCTTCGTCACCAAATCCAATGCAGACAATCTTCACGCCCTTTTCCCTGGCACGCTTAGCAGCCTCCAGTGGGAAGGAATCGTGGTCTTCGCCGTCCGTAATCAAGAGAATCAGCCGGTTGATGTCGCCCGATTCGCGGAATCCGTCGTTTGCCTTCTGGATGGCCTCGCCGATTTTCGTGCCTCCCAACCCCACGCTTTCCGGTTCGGCTTCATTGAGAACCAGGCGGAGGAAGCCGAAATCTGTTGTCATGGGGCACAGGACGGCGGCTTTTCCAGCGAAGGCAATCAAGCCCACCTGCTGGTCATCGCGCATCAGCCCTAACATCGAATCAAGTTCCACCTTGGCCCGTTCCAGGCGGTTGGGTGCGACATCCTCGGCCAACATCGACTTGCTGACATCCAGGCAGATCATGATCTGCGAATCGACACGTATCGCCTGCTGCATCGCCATACCCCACTGGGGACGCATGAGGGCAAAGACCAGCAGGATCATGGCAATCGTCGCCAGGCCAATCGCCGCCATCCGCCGGAAAAGCGACGTGCGATGCACCAAACGCAATTGCATCAAGCGGGAGACGAGCTGATCGAGCACCGACCGGCCGCGCAGTTCCAAGACGATCAGCAGCACGGCAACCGCCAGGACGATCCAGATCAGGTGGATCCAGCTGTAGGTGGCAAATCGGAATTCACTCATGGCAATCTGCGCAATAGGGAGCCGTTCAGAACCAGTGCCGTGGCGATCAAAACCAGGCCGGACGTGACGAAATAGCGAAAATGTTCGGTGTATTGTAAATACTTCACCTCTGTCACCTTGGTTCGTTCCAAGGTGTCGATTTCACGATAAATGGCTGCCAACGCATCTTTGTCCACGGCACGAAAGTACTTGCCGGCAGTCTTCTCGGCGATCTGTTTCAACGCCTTTTCGTCAATTTCCACCGGCTGAGCCGTTAGCCGCGTACGACCGAACAGGTCGACGTAGGGGACTGGCGCCATCCCTTGCGTCCCGACGCCAATGCAGTAGACCTTGATATCGTTTTCGGCAGCCAAGTCGGCAGCCTTGGCTGGATCAATCACACCGGCATTGGCCACTCCGTCGGTCAAGAGAATCGCGATGCGCGACTTGGCCTTGCTGCGACGCAATCGTTCCACGGCAAGTCCCAGACCGTCCCCCAAGGCGGTTCCATCTTCTTGCCGTTGCGAGACAATTTCCAGGTCCTTCACCATGTTGACCAGATTGCCGTGGTCGAGCGTCAGTGGGCAGATGCTGTCGCCGTAACGGGCAAACGTGACCATGCCCATCAGATCGTCCGGCCTTCCCCGCCCGGCGGTGCGATCGGTACCGAACACGAAGTCGACGAACACGTCCTTGACCACCGCCAAACGGTTGATCGATCGGTCCTCTACAACCATGTCCCGCGCATCCATTGACGAGGAGAGGTCAACGACCATCATGATGGCGATTCCGTCGCGACTGATCTTCGTCTCTCGCTGGGGTGTCCGGGGCCGCGCCAGGGATACGACCAGCGCGACAAATGCGCAGGTGAGCAGCAGAGCCGGCAGCAACGACAGACGCTGGCGCCAGGAACGTGAGGTCTGCGCAAACAGCTCGACCGAAGAAAAACCCAAGAGCGACGTTGGCCTTGAGGCGGTCCAGTACACCAACGGCGCGAAAACAAGTAGGG
This sequence comes from uncultured Planctomycetota bacterium, assembly GCA_963700575.1. Classification (GTDB taxonomy): domain Bacteria; phylum Planctomycetota; class Planctomycetia; order Pirellulales; family Pirellulaceae; genus JAJRVM01. The sequence continues at coordinate 62,513 of CAVOYC010000034.1, forward strand.
CGAGAAACCACTTGTTGCCAAATTCCCAGTCAAACATCCGCCTTCTCCTGGGGGCGTGTACGTGTCGGGTCGCGATGTGGCAGCGCCGCCAGATCCGCAGATCCGACCTCTTCCTCCGTGGTCTGCGACAATTCGACGAGAGGAGCGTTCTCGCGTGTTTCCTCCAGAAAGCGAATGGCCAAATCCGTGGAAGATCGAATTTCTCCTTCGCTCGCATGGACCCCGGCGAACTTGATCAGGTCCGCTTGCCGCAAAAAGTCGCGCAGCAATCCCTGGTGTTCGGCTGACAGCACGCCCGATGTGCCCGCCAGCGCCAGGAACTCCTCGGTCGTCAGCTCGGGTGCCCGCAGATCGAATCGGTCTTCCAGATAGCGACGAATGATGGCCGAGATCTCGACGAAAAACTTCTCCCTTGCCTGTTCGTCCTGCGGCGTGCCGCGCGACAAGAGCCTGTCGAGTCGCGCGCGCGCGATTTCGTAGGCATTGCGACGCTGGACGCGGCGATGGCGCCGCTGCCACAAGACCACGAGTGCGGCCAATCCCAACAGGGCTGCCAGCGAACCGGCCAGCCACCAGGCCTTTAAGATCGGCGTCTGCTCGCTGATCAGCTCCAGTTCTCCCAGCGGAGGGTTCAAGTCGCCCGACGCATTCTCGGGGAGCACCGATTGCACCTGGAAGTCGATGCGATCAGTCAGTATCTCGTACGCGTCGAGATCGTCGGGAGTCGGTTTCTGCCCCGGCCGGTTGTCAACAAACTCGATCAGGATCGGCGGGATGGACTGCTGGACCGGACAAATAGGGTTGCAGCGTGTAACGCTGGATCGCCACGCTGTTTCCGTTGTCGGCGATGTCTTTCTTCGGGACGAAATCCAAAATGGTGTAGCGGCTGAGCGCCTCTCCAAACTCCGGCATCAATACGTCCACACCTTCGGCGGATTCCACGCGAATCTCCAAAGTCACTTCGTCGCCGATCGTCGGGGCTCGCGGCGCAAGAGTGGTCGTAACCCGCACCGGTCCCAGTTCCCTGACCTGCGAAAGACCTTCCCCGGTCGCCAGGACCGAGGCGGCACAGAGGATCCAGTAAATCATCGTTGTCTCCTCTTCTCGCGCATACGGAAGAAACGAGCCAACGGATCTACCACGGACCCCGACGAATCGATCTGAATGAAATCGATCTTCGCGCTGCGAAAGGAATATTCGAGCTGTTCGACACGCTGCTGAGCCCGGCGTTGGTACGATTCGCGGAATGCCCGCGAGCTGGTATCGCACTCCAGGGTCCGGCCTGACTCGGGGTCGAGCAGCTCGACCAAGCCGACCTGGGGCAACGCCAATTCACGCGGATCGGTGATCAGAACGGCGATCACGTCGTGCTTGCGATTTGCCATCTGCATGGCACGGACGTAGCCCTGGTCAAAAAAATCACTGACCACGAAACAGACCGATTTGCGCTTCGTGACCGACAGCAGGAATTCCATCGCACCGGTAATATTCGTCGATTGACGACCGGTCCGCCACCACGACCGGCGGCGGCCGAACGGCAACCAGCGGACCTTTCGCCGTCCAGGGGGTCCGGGCCGCGGCGATTTCGCCGCCAGTTTCGCTTCGTGGGTCAGCACCTCTCGGACCACGCGGAGTGCATGTTTCTGGCCTTTCCGCGCAGGTATGTATTGCTCAATGCCACCATGGAACAACGTCAGCCCCACTTTGTCATCGTTGAAAGTGGCCGAGAAGGCCAGCAGCGCGCAAATCTCCGCCGCCGCTTCACGCTTGGAACGCCATGCCGACCCAAAGTCTTGCGAAGCAGAGATGTCGGCCATCAACATCAACGTCAACTGACGCTCTTCGACGAATCGCTTCACGTACGGCGAGCCCAATCGCGCTGTGACCTTCCAGTCGATCGTGCGAATCTCGTCACCCGGTACGTAAGGCCGCACCTCATCGAACTCGATGCCACGCCCCTTGAAAACCGAGACATACTGTCCGGCCAACACGTCGGCGACCTGGCGGCCCGTGCGTACCTGAATCTCGCGGACTCGTTGGATAACTTCTCTTGCCAGCATGAGGACTTCAGTTTATAGGATCCGACTTGCGTTAACGTATCGACCAGGCCGGTGACGTTTGAGACCTGCAATCTGGGAAGAAGCCAAGAGGGCGAACTACTCAAGGCTCGGCCGTCCCCTCAAGGTACCGGCACGTTGTCCAGGATCTTTTGAACCACGTCGTCGTTCGACTTCCCTTCCGCTTCCGCTTCATACGTCAAGATGACGCGGTGACGAAGGATCTCCATGGCGACGCTTTTGACATCGTGTGGAGTGACGTACCCGCGGCCGTGCAGGAAGGCGTGTGCCTTGGCAGCCTTCATCAATCCGATAGAAGCACGCGGACTGGCCCCCGTTTCAATCATGCCTTCCAGACTGGAAATACCGCTTTCCGTCGGGCTTCGCGTAGCCCTCACGACGTCGACCAGATAGTCGCGCACTTTCTCATCGATCCAGACTTTGTCGACCGTCTGCCGTGCCTCCAGGATGTCGTCCGGTGAGGCAACCTTGCGGATTTCCGGAATCGGCTGGCCGCTACCCATTCGATCGACAATCTTTCGTTCCTCCTCCTTGGTGGGATAGGGGATCACCACCTTCAGCATGAAACGGTCAACCTGGGCTTCGGGCAGCGGATAGGTACCTTCCTGCTCGATCGGATTCTGCGTCGCGAGGACCAGGAAAGGTTCCTCCAGCGGAAAACTCTCCAACCCGATGGTGCCCTGGCGTTCCTGCATCGCTTCCAACAGCGCTGCCTGGACTTTGGCCGGAGCACGGTTGATTTCATCGGCCAGGATCAGATTCGAGAAAATCGGGCCCTTACGAACCATGTAGGTCGATTCTCGCGGATTGAAAATCTCCGTGCCGATCACGTCCGCCGGAAGCATGTCGGGCGTGAACTGAATGCGCGAAAAGCCTGTGTCAATCGCGGTCGCCAGACTGCGGATCGTCAGTGTCTTGGCCAGACCTGGAAGTCCTTCCAACAACACGTGTCCGCCGGTAAGCAGGCCGATCAGCAGGCGGGATACCATGTGATCCTGGCCCACGAGCACGCGTCCCACTTCATCTTTCAAATTGCTGCAAATTTGTGCATGTTGCGTAATCTGGTCATCTAACTGCTGCGAAACCATGAGTTACTCGCCCCACTCCAGTGGTGTCTGTGTTCGTGGTAACTAGTTGAAAGGTTCGATTATAGAAGAACCGCCGCCGTTGTTTTAGGCCCTTAGTCGCTTTGTTGCCGCTGCGGGCGCGCATCGTGCACTCTGTACGCTCCGTGTGGCGACTGGACGAATGCTCACTAGCCCGGATTACTCACAAGACTCGTAGGCTGGGTCGAGCAAGCCGTGCTGCTGGTCCTACGTTCCTTTATGCAACCAACAGGGTATAGTATGGTCACGGCGGCTCGCGCGGCGGTATTCTGCCTGCGCTGGGTGACGTCATTTTGTGTGCCATATGCCGCATTTTCCAGTCTTGTTCAGCTCTCTCAGATCGATGAATCCATGGCTCCCAACTCGCAACGCCAGTCTCTTGTGGAAACCTTGTTTCCTGCCGGCATTCCTCGACTTTGGTGTCCTGCCTTGACTCATTTTCACGCGGATGGATCGGTCGATGCGCAACGTGTCCGACGCCATCTGGAAGGACTCGCCCCGTATGCCAAAGGCATCCTGGTCCCAGGATCGACCGGTGAAGGCTGGGACATGGATGATCGCCTCGTCCGAGAGCTGTTGTTGGTTGTACTCGACGTGGCACGTCAGTTGGACTTGCGTGTGTTAGTCGGCGTTCTGCGCCAAGAGTTGGACAGGATGTTGGCGGTGATTGAGGGAACCGTCAGTTGGCTGTGTGACGAAACCGGGCAGGCCTCAGGCTTGGCAGCGCTGATGGCATCCAACGTGGCTGGTTTTACGGTTTGTCCGCCCAAGGGAGCCGCGCTCTCGCAAGAGCAGCTGGCCAATGCCCTCAGCGCAGTGCTGGAGCTTGGACATCCGACGGCACTCTATCAGTTGCCTCAAGTGACGCTGAACGAGATGAGTCCGGAATGCGTGGCGAACTTGGCGGCCGATTATCCGAATTTCTATTTATTCAAAGACACCAGCGGTTCCGATCACGTCGTTCGCTCGGGGCTGGATCTGCAAGGTCTGTTCGTGGTGCGCGGTGCCGAAGGCGAATATCATCGCTGGTGCCGTGCCGGAGGGGGCCCTTACGACGGTTTTCTGCTAAGTTCAGCAAACTGCTTTGCCCAACAGCTGGGCGAAGTCCTGGAATTGGCGGTTTCCGGGCGTGCTGATGACGCGGCACGCCTTTCCCAACGCATTGAAAACTCGATTGACGGCTGTTTTCAGGTGGTGGATGGTTTTCCCCGGGCGAATCCCTTTACAAACGCGAATAAGATTCTGGATCAGGTAATGGCATTCGGCAGCGACGCATTACACCAGCCACCCCCCTACTTGTGCGGTGGCGCGCAGCTGCCCATCGAGTTCGTGCAGCAAGCCTGGCAGATCCTGGCGCAGCAGCAGTTGCTGCCGACGCACGGATACCTGTGAATGTCCGCCTAGCGGCGTGACGCTCGATTGTGTTCGGCGGTCAAATGGGCTAGCTCGTCGCGCCAGCCGGCCCTGAGCATAATGGGGCGGCATGCGCCAGAGCCAATTCCCACCCATCGTGCCGGGCGTGTTCATGCGCGCGGAACTGTCGAGGCGGAGCACGTCCTGGATGGGGAAAATGGCCGTACGAGCCAGCGATGCCATGGCCACGCGCATGAAATCCCAGGCGGGATCCCGAATCTCGCCACCAAGGTAATCGGCGATGGCTCGCCGCTTGTGTTCGGCGAGTTTCCCGAACCAACCGACGGTCGTGTCGTTGTCGTGCGTGCCGGTATACACCACCGAGTTCTCCACGTGGTATTCGGGAAGGTGGATATTCCCGATCTCGATATTCTCGAACCCGACCTGCAGGACCCGCATGCCGGGAAATGCGAAATGGTCACGCAACTCTTCGACATCGGGTGTGATGACGCCCAGGTCTTCGGCCAGAAAGGGGAGCCTGCCAAGTCGCTGTTTGAGTGTTTCAAAGAGCGTGTGTCCCGGCACTTTGACCCACCGACCGTTTACCGCCGTCTGCTCCTCGGCAGGGATGGTCCAGCAGGCCGAAAATCCGCGAAAGTGGTCGATCCGGATGATATCCACAAGCTCCAACAGACAGCGGAATCGAATCACCCACCATGCGAAGTCATTCTCCATCATGGCGCCCCAGTTGTAGAGCGGATTGCCCCACCGCTGGCCGGTGGCACTGAAATAGTCGGGCGGCACACCGGCGACCAGCTTCTCCTGACGCTGCGCGTCCAACTGAAAGAGCTCGGGAGCAACCCACACGTCGACACTATCGAGCGCCACGAAAATGGGCATGTCGCCCACAATGGCAATTCCCCGTTGGTTGGCATATTGTCGTAATGCTGACCACTGTTCGAAGAAAAAGAACTGCCACACGCGGTGAATATCCATGCGACCCGCCAGTCTCCCCCTCCATCGTTCCAAGGCCGACGGCTCGCGCAGCGCGAGATCCTTGTCCCAGAATGTATTCCAGGTGGCGCCCCAATATCCCTCGACCGCCGCCTGGCGGTCGAAATGTTCTTTTAAAGCCATGAATAGGGCGTAGGCGTGAATCCAGGCGGCATGCTGGGCACAGAATTCCTCGTAAGCGCGGCGACGCCCTGGTGAGGCCGACCGCAGAAAGCTGCTGGCCGCCTCTTCCAACCGCGGAAACTTCCACGCGCAAAGTTCCGTGTAATCGATGCGATTACCCGCGGCGGCAAACTTCGAGCCCAAAGCGACGGAAGGCAAGTCACCGGCTTGGGCCAACTGGTCCACGCTGATCAGCAATGGGTTGCCCGCCACCGAACAGAAAGACGAGTAGGGGGACGCGCCAAATCCGACCGGACCCAGGGGGAGAATCTGCCACAAAGACTGCCCCGCGTCCACCAGGAAATCGATGAAGCGGAAGGCATGCTGACCTAAGCTGCCGATCCCATGCGGGCCAGGCAGCGAGGTGGGGTGCAGCAAGATTCCACTAGCTCGCTGAGGCAATTCCATCGTGTTCCTGCGTACAAAACCGGCGGTGAAATCAGGGGGCTTCACAAACCAGGTCAGAAGACCGTCAGGTCTTTACTCAAGGAAATTGGGGGCTGATGGCAGATCCCCCCTCAGCGATCTGCTGGCCGGCTGGCAGGTGTGAACAGTCAGCAAGTCTGGGAACGCAGCACTTCCACTCAGAAGTCCGCCCCTATATGCCAGCCACGGTAACTGACCCAGAAAACGCTGGCCGGACCGAGACGCGAGAATAGCGAAATGCGGCCAGGGGCGATAGGGCTGGTCGTCCCCATCACGGTACCGCGATTTGCCCCATCTCGCGGCACCTGGCCGTGCCGGACGAGGAGGGTGTAACGAATACGCGACCATGCCGAGAACGAGGACACGAGTCACAACACAGGCCAAAGGAACCCGTTTCCGCCACTTTCGGGCTTGCATTTCGTGAACTGGTGGCAACAAACATGCGTGTCGCCGAGTGTCGGGTCGGGCGCACATTGCGTTGTAGATGCGATCGGCTCGCGGCAACCGGCTTGTCTCAGAGACTGTTTCCAACTGACGCAGGAGCGCCGAGCCAGCAATGCCTATACGATTCGTGTCTTATTGCGGTGCGTTCAGGATCGCGATACTGTCTGTTTTGCTACTGGGGGCCAGTCTTCCCGCCGCCAGCCTGGCGCATGACGTTCCGGCCGAGATGCAGCAGGCTGCCGAGCGATTGCTGAAATCGCTGGAACCGCAGCAAAGCAACGTGGTGCTGATCCCGTTTGACAGTGACAGACGCCACGCCTGGCACTACATACCCAGCTCGATGATGGACGCTCATGGTGGTCGGCGCGGATTAGAAATGAAAAAAATGTCGCCGCAGCAACGCCTCCTGGCACTCGGATTGCTCAATACGGCATTAAGTCATCGCGGGCAGTTTCAAGCCGTCACCATTATGGCGTTGGAATCCATACTGCGGGACCTCGAGAACGGCAATCCGCGGCGGGATCCGGAGATGTACCATGTGGCCGTGTATGGCCAGCCGTCCCTCGACAAGACCTGGGGTTGGAGTGTTGAAGGCCATCACTTGTCGGTCAACCTCATGTTGATCGATGGGCGGCGGTTCAGCGTGACCCCATCATTCTGGGGCAGCAATCCGGCCATCGTGAAGGCGGGGCCGCTGCAGGGACTCGATGCCCTGGCAGCCGAGCAACAGCTGGCTCGGGAACTGATCGAGTCGTTCACGGCCGAACAGAGAGAGCTCAGCCGTCATTGCGACCACCGCGCCTCGTGAAATTATCACTGCCGCCGAGCGGAAGGTCGAGAAAGGAAAATTCGAACCGCCGCAAGGGATCCCGTTTGATCAATTGGACAGCCAGCAGCAAGCGAAGTTGTTGCGAGTGGTACAAGAGTTTACGGCCAAGTATCGCCAACCGATCCTGGACCAGATTGCTGAGCGTACGGCGGCCATCGATGGCGCGGGGATGACATTTGCCTGGGCTGGCGGGTCGCAGCCGGGTGACGGACATTACTATCGAATCCAGACTCCCCACTTTCTGTTTGAATACGACAACACGCAGAACGATGCCAATCACATCCACACCGTCTGGCGCACCTTTGACGGAGATTTTGGCGAAGATCTGCTCCGGAAACACTACGAGACTTCGCCCCATCACCAGTGAATAGGGATGGCCGTGATACGGACGGCATCACTTGTGACTCGGGCGAGCTACGGCTTTTACGCGAAAACGCGCGCTATCACGACAGTGACGTTGTCTGGAGCGACCGCGCTCGAGAGCCAATTGGATGAGCGCGTCACATGCAGCCTGTGGGACGGCGGGGCCGAGTGCGATCGCAGCGATCTCGTGATCCTGCACGACCGCCGTCAGGCCGTCGCTGCAGAGCAGAATGGCGTCGCCGTCGAGCAGGCGAATCTGGTGCACGTCGGGAACTACCTCTTCGCCGTCGCCGCCGAACGCCCGCGTCAGTACGTTGCGGAAACGGGCCACGTCCTCGGTGACGCGCCTTTCTTGAGCAGTTCTTCCGCGAGGGTATGATCGTGCGTGATCTGTCTTAACGTCTGGTCGCGACCGTGATAAGCACGGGAATCGCCGACATGCGCCACAATGGCGTCCCAGTCCGTAACATAGGCACAGGTCCACGTGGTCGCCATGCCGGCCAGGCGCGGATCGTTCTTAATGTGAGCCAAAAAGGCTTGCTGAATCAGTTTGGCGTATCCTGTCACACGGTCGGTAATCTCGTCGGCATCGGCGTCCGAGAGTTTCATCGAGCCAGCTGGCCGCTCGGCCGGCCGTCTCCCAGACAGTACGCACGGCAAGCTGGGAAGCCAAATGGCCAAATCCCTCGCCGCCCGCTCCATCCGCAACGATCAGCGAGTATGCCTCGTCTTGGGGCAGCTCCATTTCGTCCAGGTCCACGTTCGTCGCCAGAATGTCCCGTGATCGCTTGCGCCGGACGACGGCATAATGGTCCTCGTTCCGGGTGCGCACCTTGCCCTGATGTGTTGCCGCCCCATATTGCACCAGAGCGCTGTCGGTGGCCGGGATCAGGAAGTGGGACTCCGCGGTGTCCGGTCCGGGCAATAATTCTGATGTTTCTTCCGGTTCATGCATACGGGACATGATGACGAAGCCTTCCCGAGATTTCCAACTGCCGAAAACGTGAATTCGCCAAAACGATGACACCCGCACTCTTCACGCCAGGACGCGGCTCAGCTTCAGGCAGAATCATCGCATGGTCCTTGCATAGCAATCCTGAAATCAAGCCGCGGACGTGACGCAGTGATTCGCAACAGGGCACGAGTGGTCAAGACAACTTGAACCACGAAAAACAACAGTCGCCTGTCACTATCCCCAACGAGGCGTTGAACGAATTGAGCACGCCAATTCTACGCCTGGCAAGATAGGGGGGCAAGTAACACTGCAAAATGGGGATGGGGGAGACTCGAGCGTGCCGCGAGGCACCGCGCCATTTTCGGTCCTGGACCGGCGCCCGTGGTGCTGATAGGCTTAGGATCGACGAAGCAATAACTGTCGTATTGTCTCTATCTCCCCCGCCACGAAGCGAATAGCGGGGGAGAGGATCAAGGTGAGGGGCAAGGAAAAATCTGCCAGTTATTGTTTCGCCGATCCTTAGCTGGTGCGGCGGCGTTCGTCACCGCGGCAGGTCATCACCCGGTCCATTCGCTGAGGTCCACTATATCTATGTTCGCCAAATCCATGGTCAGACACCCGGCACAGATGGCAGCGAGCAACAGGTCGAACGCGCACGGTGTTCATGGCTGCCGTCGTGACTTTCGCGATCTTGCCGACCATCACTAGAGCGTTGGCGGACAACGCTCAAGCCGATTATGTAGCTGCGATCCAAGCTGATTGGGCAACTCAGGAACGACGCGCTGGGCGGGAAATCGGCAGTGTGGAAACGCTGCAGATGGCCCTCGAGCGTGCTGCATCGCTGTTGCAGAATCTGGCGTCCATGCCTGCCGCGGTGGATGTGAGCGGCGAACGCAAGGAGTTGAATGAACTAGGCCAGCAAGTCGCGACGGCAAGTCGCCTCGATGCCGACGCGCGTACAGACCTCTACCATCGGGTACGTTGGGTCGGACGCCGGCTGGCCACGAAGAACCCACTGCTGGCCGGAAAGCCGATCCTGTTCATGCAGCGGCGACGTTTTATTTGTCAAATGCTGCACGAGTACATCGGCTACTATTATAACTATGCCAACCTGGCCGGCGGCGGCGTGTTTGTGCTGGATGAACCCTTTCGGTCGTTCAAGACACGAGACTTAGTCAGCGGGCAGTTGCCACGGGGAGCATTCGCCACTCCGGCACTATCCTACGATGGCCAAACGGTCTACTTCGCATTCGCACCGGTATCGCCCGGTGACCGTCCGCACCGTACGGGTATCGACTGGACGATCCTTCCGGCGGCCGACCAGGTGCCCTTTGAACTCAACTATTTCTCGCCCACCCGATCGTCATTTCATTTGTTTGCCGTAACTGCGGAAGGCGAGAACCTGCGCCAGCTCACGTTCGGCTGTGAGGACGACTTCGATCCCTGTCCGTTACCTGATGGACGGCTGGCGTTCATGTCTTCGCGACGTGGCGGATTCTGTCGCTGCGACAATCCGTTCGAGCCAATTCCAACTCATACGCTGCACCGGCTGGACCCCATAGATGGCCATGTCGAGACCCTCTCCTGGCATGAAACAAACGAATGGCATCCCTCCCTCCTTGCGGATGGTCGCATCGTCTATTGTCGGTGGGACTATGTTGACCGATCGGCGGCACATTTTCATGGTTTGTGGGTGAGTAATCCCGATGGAGCCAACCCGAGAATTCTGTTTGGCAACTACACAAAGGAACTGAGCGCTTGTTTTCAGCCGCGGTCTGTTCCGAATTCGAACAAGATTGTGTTCGTCGCCGGAGCTCATCACGCCAACGTCGGTGGATCACTGGTGTTGCTCGACCCGGCCAAGATCGCTCTCGATCAGAAGTCCGGGCAGGATCGATTCGAATCGCTGGACCGTCTGACTCCCGAAGTCTGTTTCCCGGAGACCTCCGAGGGTTGGCCCGACAGTTTTTACCACAGCCCCTGGCCGTTGTCCGAAGATCACTATCTCGTCGCGTATAGCTTCGACCGATTGCCGGGGATGGGATCGGGGATGCGCCAGGATTCCGAAACAGGTATCTACTATTTTGATCGCTTTGGGAACCTGGAGCTGCTCTATCGCCAGCCGGGGATCTGCTGCGTCGGCCCGATTCCTTTGGCCTCGCGCGCTGCTCCCCCGGCATTGCCAGACACGGTGCGGGAGACGATTGACGAGGAGGGGGAGTACGTTCTAGCCGATGTGAACTGGAGCCTGTTGCCCATGCCTTCCGCGCGCCCCGTATGTCAGTTGAGGGTGTTCCAGATACTGCCCAAGGAGACAACGCACATTGCCAATCAGCCACGAATCGGTATTGCCAACGCCGAGTCTGCTCGGATGCTGCTGGGGACCGTTCCCGTGGAGCCGGATGGCTCCGCGTACTTTCGAGCGCCGGCGGGAAAACCGCTCTACTTTCAGGCCGTGGATGCTGCGGGGCGAGCCGTGCAGACGATGCGGAGTATCACGTACCTGCAGCCGGGTGAGCGGCGCAGTTGCGTGGGATGCCACGAATCGCCGAGTTCTGTGCCCCCCAACCGCCCCTTGCTGGCACTGGCGCGCGGCCCCTCCCAGATCGAACCCGGACCTGACGGCACGCGTCCCTTAAGCTACACCAGGCTGGTACAAAGTGTATTGGATCGTCATTGCGTGCGCTGCCACAGTGGCGGTGTAAACCAGCCGTCGTATCCACCTACACTTACAGGCGAGTTGGCCGGTCCGTTTACCGTTTCGTACAACAGCCTCAGACCCTTTGTACGCTGGTACGAGTGGGGAGATAACAGCATTAGGCAAACGGTAACGGTGCCCGGCCATTGTGGCGCGGACGAAAGCACCTTGCTGCAGGTGCTCGACGACCAGAACCATGAACCTCACGTGCGTCTGGCTGCCGAAGAGCTCCAGCGTCTCGTGATCTGGCTCGATGCCAATGCGCCCTTTTATGGAACGTATCGCGGCGAGGATCAGTCGCGGCAACGTGGTGGCGATGCGGTTCCGCCCCCTGCGCTGCAATGACTTTCCTGCTCCGCCTCGGCATTGAGACACCCGGAGGGACCAAGTGTCCACATCTCACGAAACTTCCGGCGTTGCGCGGGGTTAACGAGGTTCTGGGATTCGGTCCGGCGCGGCATCTGGTGTTTATTGCCCAGTTCTCGGGCAACTCGGAGCTCTAATCGGCTGACCGTCTCCAGGCGCCACCGGTCCGGTGCGAATGGCTCTTTCAGCGAGGGCGGCTGGCGAGCCTCGAGTTTGGTACTATGAGGCGTCGGAGCGGGTCGAATTGCGCACGAACGGGAACGAATAGGAGTCGGAAATGGCACGTTGTCTGGCGATTGATACGAGGTCTCTTATCGCGCGCGAGCGACTTCGCTTGGCGGTGTTTCTAGCCTTCGTCCTCACGATGGTCTCGATGGGGATGCTGGCGCCATCAGCTGCGATGGGCCAAGAAACGACGACGGACATCGGATCCGGCGAGACCAGTACGCAACGAGCGACATCGAGCGAAACAGCGACAGCCAGGCCGACGGGACTGGACCTGAAATCGCTGGAGCAGCAGACAAAGAAAGCCCTGGCCAAAGTGCTTCCCGCGGTCGTTGCAGTGTCGGGTGGCAGCGGTGTGGTGGTGAGCGAAGATGGTTATGTGCTGACGGTGGCACACGTCGGAATGCGAGCTGGCCGTCGGATCCGGGTTACCTTTCCGGATGGGCGAAGATTTTGGGGCCGGACCCTCGGAAACGATGCCGGGGTGGATGCGGGGCTCCTTAAACTTGATGGTAATGGTCCTTTCCCTTACGCCAAGATGGGCGATTCCGAGGAGTTGGAAATCGGGCAATGGTGCCTGGCATTGGGGTACCCTGTTTCCTTCGAACGTGGCAAAGCACCAGCCGTGCGAATCGGACGCGTATTGGCAAATCGCGGCACCAGCGTTGTTACCGATTGCACAATCATGGGTGGCGATTCGGGCGGTCCACTCTTTGATCTGGACGGGAATGTGATTGGAGTGAGTAGTCGCTGTGACAATCGTCTGACGATTAACATCCATGTCCCCGTCCACCGCTACGAGCAGCAGTGGGACCGATTGGTGAAGGGAGACGACTTCAACAGCTTTGACGTGTTTCTGGGAGTGGGACCTGACGAGGCTGCCGAGAATGCACGCATTGGTGAGGTTTTCGACGGGAGCGGTGCGGCCAAGGCCGGCCTGAAGGTGGGTGACGTAATCTTGAAATTTGACGGACAGGAACTCGCACGTTATCGCGATCTGCCGCCGTTGATTCTTAAACGCAAGCCCGGAGACGAAGTGGAAATCGAGATTCAGCGTGGAGATGAATTGCTGAAGCTCAAAGCCAGGTTAGGCTCGCGGGGAGACTGACGAATCGGTTGGCGCGAGTGTCGAATCGACCTGATTCTATGCGGAGTCCATGAAGCATGATGAAGTCTGATCGTTGTAGTGCCCTGTTGGCAGGAATATTGTTTGGCGTACTTCTAGCAGGTTCGTGCGGCAGCGCTGTGGCGGATGCGGTGGTGGAGGCGTCACAGGTACCCGAGCAGGATGTGCATGTGGAGAGTGCCGCGGCGCCGTGGGACCTTATGACGCAGCGAGGGACTCCACAAGAGCGTTCGGGACGGCGTCGGTTCGGGGGACGTTGGTGGGGCGGTTCCACTGAAAACCAAAAGAACGATGCAAGCGTCAAATTGGCCTATAAAATTCCCGCCCAGTCGGCCTCCCAGGCAACGTGCCGTGTTCAAGCGGATGGCAAGGCGGTGGCTTTGGCCACAGTCGTGGACGCGGAAGGCTACCTGGTGACCAAAGCCAGTCTCATTGAGAACGCGGATAAGCTGACCTGTCGGCTCGCGGCAGGTGATGAGATGGACGTGACACTCGTCAGCATTAATGAGAACTACGATCTGGCGCTGTTGAAAGCGGAAGGCCAGTCGTTAACTCCGCCCAGTTGGCGGGAAGCACCGGCCACGCCCGGGACATTTGTGGCTGCGATTGACCCGGACGGGGACGTCATCGGCCTCGGCGTAATCAGCACCGAGCTGCGTTCGGTGCCGGGTGTGCGGCGGCCGAATCCCCGCCGCGGTTGGCTCGGCGTCACACTCGGGGATGGTGAAGCAGGAAGGGGTATCACGTCGGTCATAAGTCGCAGTGCTGCGAGTCGCGCCGGACTGCGGGCTGGGGATCTGGTTCTCAGCATCGATGGAGTGGAGATGAAGTCCATGGAACAGATCGTTCGTACCATTGGCGGCCACTCGCCGGGCGACACAATCTCGCTGCAAGTCACACGGGGTGGCGAAGATCTGGAGCTCTCCGCCACGCTCGGCAAGCCCGATCAAGCGGACCCACAAGATCAGTGGGGAGGGGGGCCTTTCAGCGAGCGACGCGATGATTTTCCCGAAGTGATTACACACGACGCAGTCGTGCCCCCCAATCAGTGCGGAGGCCCGCTTATTGACACGGAAGGGAACGTTGTCGGAGTGAATATTGCGCGTGCGCTGCGCGTGGCCACGTACGCGGTACCGGGAAAGAAAATCGCGGGCCTGGTGGCGGAGATGAAGAAACGCTGATGGCCTTTTGTGCGTGCCTGGGAAAGTGGATGCGTGGCCGTCGGCGGGATCGATCCACCGCCGTACGTGAGAGTCCTTCCCACTCGGCGATCGGGCAACATGTGTGACGCCTTCCCCATGACGCGTGGCTGTCGCGATTCGTTGACTCGAAAGCCAGACTCCGTTGTGCCTTGAACCTGGCCCTGCCCCACCATAACGATGTCCGGCAGGCTTTTCCCGGCGGCAATACGACTGGCTGAGCCACCCCTGGTGATCTACCCTTTCGCCGATCACTCCTCCCGTAATCCCTACCAGTCGAGGCTCCCCACGCGCATGTCTACCCGGGCCGTGGTATAAAAGTAGCACTTTGGATTCTCCGCGGGCAATAATGCATTCCTACGCGCGACACGATGACGGCCTGGCGAGGTAGGGTGTCGAACCGTCGCGTGCAACTGCTCGCCACCGCCCTCGTTGACGGTTGATAACCACGCCTCGCGAAAGAGATTTAACAAAGTGGTGGCCGGAAGGCCGACTCGACGTGATTTTGCCGAACTCCCCTTACATCAGGATCGAAACGATGCCCAACCAGTTTACCCGCCGTGAAGCGCTGCTCGGATGTGCCGGTGGCGCTGCCGTCGCAGCAACCCTATCACTCCAAGGTAGAACCATGGCAGAAGGACCGAGTCCACCACTCAAAGGAAATATCAACCATTCGGTAAGTCGCTGGTGTTACGGTAAGATCCCCTTGGACAAGCTCTGCCAGGCGTGCCAGAAAATGGGCATCAAGTCTGTAGAATTGCTGAAGCCCTCCGACTGGCTCGTGGTGAAGAAATATGGTCTGACGTGCGCCATGACCTCCGCGGGACTTGGCATCGCCGACGGTTTCAATCGCCTTGAAAATCACGATCGGTTGGTGGCCAACCTGGAGGAAATCGTGCCGCAGGCGGCCGAAGCCGAAATGCCAAACATCATTTGCATGTCTGGTAATCGCAAGGGAATGGATGACGATGAGGGTCTGAATAACTGCGCAGTTGGCCTGAAGCGAATCGTGGGATTATTCGAAAAACACAAGGTGAATTTGTGCATGGAGCTGCTCAATAGCAAAGTGGATCATGCGGACTACATGTGTGACCACACCAGTTGGGGTGTCGATCTGTGCAAGAAGGTCGGGTCTCCTCGTTTCAAGCTGCTCTATGACATCTACCACATGCAAATCATGGAAGGTGACTTGATCCGGACGATCCGGGACAATGCGGAATATATCGGTCACTATCACACCGGTGGCAATCCAGGTCGGCACGAAATTGACGAGACCCAGGAGATTTACTACCCCGCCGTGATGAAGGCGATTGTGGAAACGGGGTATCAGGGCTTCGTGGGGCAAGAGTTTGTACCCACCTGGGATGATCCGCTGGCGTCGCTCGAAAAGTGCATTCACATCTGCGACGTTTAATTGGACAGTGCCACTTTCACTTTCTTAGATCATCTCGAGACCTTATCACGCGGGCTTCTTCGTCGCCTCCGGCGGCGATGGCCGGCAGGAAAGTTCGATTTTCGGCTGCCAGTAGTTCGACTGTTTGACTTGGACTCCCACCGCCCTGTGCGGTGGGTGAATCTGACTGGCAGGCTACCCGAACCGCCCCCCAAGGTTCCCTTTTCCCCCACTTCGCCGCCGGCGGCAACGAAGTGGGGGAGAAAGGGAAGGGGAGAGGGACTCATGGCGATAGCTGATCAGTCAGAATCACCGCGTGAGGCGGGCTGGACGGGGTCTTGTTTGCGAAGTCAAACAGCCGCGGTAGTCAGCAAACGTGAACCGCGGACTCGCCTGGTGGCGAGAGTTCGTTACGGAGACACGCGTTTACGCACATCCATCGCTGGGAAATGGCGCTGTACATCTAATCACCACGGTTACGCGGTAGCCGGCGCGAGTCACGAAGCTCGTGTGGCCACGAGCGTGGGGGCGGAAGTCAGGTACTATCGGCCGAGCTGGCGGATTACCGTGGATTGAATGCCTTGCTTCGTGCATCCCGGATTGGATCGTTTTGCAGGCCGGGTTATCCCACGCGGGCTATTGTTCCAGGACCCCGGCCCAACCACCGCCGGGGGCCAGCGAGATCGTCAAGGAGCTCTCGTTGGTGACTTGCATCGCTCCGCGCTTGTAGTCCGTCGCGCAGCGGTGGGCATTCATGCCATCTTTCAAGTACTCAAGTTTCCAGCTTCCAGCCGCCAGAAACGGCAACGTGATCGAGATCTCACGCGGCTCGGCGTTCGTCATCGCCCCAACATACCAGCGATCCCCGTGGCGGCGAGCCATCACGATGTACTCACCCACTGCAGCTGCCAGCACTTTTGATTCCTCCCAGGTGGTTGGAATACGGGCGATGAAACTGGTGCATTCAGGCTCGCGCAAATAACTGCAAGGCGTGTCGGAAAGCATCTGCAAGGGGTGGTCGTTGACAGTGAGTCCCAGTTCGCTGGCGTCGATTACCGGAGCATTCTGGTAGCCGACAGACCAGGTCACCGCCTTGTCAACGACGACTTTCAAGCCAATGTCACCATGGGGGGAAATACATTCGAACTGCTCGGCGTTGATAGAAGCGGTTGCGAGCAACAGAACGGACAAGGCGGCAATGCAACGCGTCGCATGAGTCATGTTGTTGATGTTCCACGTGAGATCTATTGGGTGCTTGCCGAGTCTTCAAACGAATTCCCAACAGGACGAGCCAGGTGCGATCACATCGGCGACGTCATAAACTTGCCGTCGCGGTAACAGACAAAGAGGCGCTGTCGATCTAGATCACTGCCTCTTCCGATTTAGCGTGGTGGATGGAAAATGTGCGGAAGCCAAAAATGGCGATGACGACGAAGCAGATCAGTGGCAGCACAAACGAAGCGCGAACGGAAGCCAAGGTCATGAAGCCCAGGTTAATATCCGGCAAATCGATAATACTGCCCTGCAAATACGGCATCAACGCACCACCGACGATGGCAAAGATCAATCCCGCAGATCCCAGTTTTGCGTCCTCCCCCAGATTGTCGAGCGCGATACCGTAAATGGTCGGGAACATCAGGGACATGCAGGCCGAAATGCCGACCAGGCAATAAAGGCCCAGCATTCCCTCAATCAGAATCGTGCCGAGCGTCAAGATCATGCCTCCCAGAGCGAGCCCCATCAGAAGTCGCCCCGGACTGAAGAATTTCAGCAAATACGTGCAGATGAACCTGCTGGCACAGAAGATACTCATGGCGACAATGTTCCAATTCTGAGCCTGCGAGGCACTCATCTTCAAGTTGGTCATGGCGTAATGGATGATAAACGTCCAGCACATGATCTGCGCACCGACATAGAATGTCTGGGCAATGACGCCCTCGACGTAACGCTTGTTTTTCAGCAGCCGCGCGAAGGTAGCGCCCAGGTGCAACTCCTGGCTATGTGCCCCCTGCGGTAGGCGGGTAAGGCCGAATACCAGCAGCAATGCGATGACGACAATGGCGATCGCCACATAGGGACGCCGAATGATCCCCAGGTCCTTGGCCTGCATCTCCTGGTGCTCGGCGGGTTCGCTGCTGGCAAACTCCTTCAGCGCCTCGTTCACTTTGGCATCGACTTCACCGGGCAACATCTGCGCGTACTCGGGATGCCGCTCCATTTCCGCGTCGCGGAAGTGACTGACTCCAAGACTCGCCAGAATCAGATTGCTGGCCACTACCATCCCGATCAGTGAGCCAATCGGATTGAAGGCCTGGGCAAAATTGAGTCGGCGGGTCGCCGTCCGTTCGTCGCCCATCGACAAAATGTACGGATTGGCAGTCGTTTCCAGAAACGCCAACCCGAAGGTCAGAATGTACAAGGCCAGCAGGAACAGCCAGAACTGCATCGACATACTGGCAGGGATGAACAACAAGGCTCCCGTGGCATAGAGGGCCAGGCCGACAAGAATTCCCGATTTGTAAGAAAACCTGCGAATGAAAATGGCGGCCGGCAAAGCCATCGTGGCGTATCCACCGTAAAAGGCCGTCTGGACCAGGCTGCTTTCCCGATTACTGATCAGGAAGATCTCCTTGAAGGCCCTTACCAGCGGATTCGTGACGTCGTTGGCAAAGCCCCACAGCGCGAAGAGCGTGGTTACCAGAATAAATGGCAGGAGCATGCCAGGCGGAAGAAGTGCGGGCGACTTGTCAACCGACGAGGGGGAGGATTTCGTGTCCATAAGCTGCCTTTTGTATGCCGTGGTGGCTGGGATTCAAGTACCTGCTGCTGATTTCGTGGCGCTGCGCCCAATCCCCACTTGCACGAGTTTACCGCGAAACCACAAGGATGAAATGGGGGAAACTTGTTCCACGAACGGATTTTTTTCTCGGCCCATACGACTCCCCTCCGGTCATTGGTATGCTGATGGCGAGCACGCAGGGCGTATAACGATACCCAACGCCAAGCGACGAAAGGACGAGTTTCCAGTTGAGCCACCAGGGGGAAAGCAGGCAAATGTGGATGATTCTCAGAGTTTTCGTGACCGCCGGCGTACCAGGAGCGAACTCGGACCTTGTATCGGCTGATTACGTGCGCGGATCTCGCGGTGGGAAGAATCATGGCGGCGCTGAAAGAAACGGGACTCGACGGAAACACGATCATCATTTACACCTCAGACCATGGCGAGATGCAGGGAGCCCACGGGTTATCTGGAAAGTGGTTGATGTATCAAGAGTCGATTCGTATCCCAATGATTATTCGCGATCCTCGACTTCCTTCGACCCGGCGAGGCCGACGCTGTGAAGAGATGGTCCTGAATATCGACCTGGCCCCGACGATGCTCAGTTCGGCCGGAGTACCTATCCCGGATTCGATGCAAGGCCGCGACCTGACACCACTTTTCCGCGGTCAGGAGATCCCCTGCGCGACGATTGGTACTACGAACACACATACAGCACTCAACCGTCACGCCGCCCGATTGTCAAGTGCGAGGGTGTCCGCACCCAGCGCTGGAAATGCACTCGTTACCCCGAAATCGAGCCACCCTATGAACAGCTCTTCGATTTGGATCGTGACGCTCACGAGCAACACAATCTGACGGAGGATGCGGCGCATGACAAAATTGTGGCGCGGTTGCGGCGCCAGTGCGATGATTACAGACGGAAACTCGAATGACGAAACAGGAAAGCCCGTTGCCAGTTGATTCTCGAATCAGTACCGGTCGCCAGATCGCTGGATTCGTAGTGTGCGTGCTCGTCTGTTTTGCGGCCGCCGGGGTGGGAGGGCTGGTCACAACTCCCGAGATCCCGAACTGGTACGCGCAATTGGCGAAGCCGAGCTGGACGCCGCCGGACTGGCTGTTCGGACCCGTCTGGACGCTGCTCTATCTGATGATGGCTGTGTCAGCGTGGCTCGTATGGCGAACCGGGGGCTATCCGCCCAACCGAGGCCCGCTGCGTCTGTTCGCGGTGCAGTTGCTCTTGAACAGCCTGTGGTCGATACTCTTCTTCGGCTGCCACCGGCCTGGCCTAGCGGCCGTGGAGATTGTAGTGTTATGGAGCCTGATCTTGGCCACAACGCTGGTTTTTGGGCGACGTGTGCCGTGGGCAGGGCTGCTGCTGATACCTTATTTGATGTGGGTCAGTTTTGCGGCTTTGTTGAACGTCACGATCTGGTGGCTGAACTTTTAGTTGACCGCTGTTGACAGACACGGACGTTGTCCCGAAAGTTCCTGCCACGACTGTTTGACTTTGACTCCCACCGCCCTGTGCGGTGAGTGAATCTGACTGGCAGGCGAGCTGGACGGGGTCTTGTTTGCGAAGTCAAACAGTCGAACTACTGGAAGATCGATCTAGCCATCTTCGTGCGAAAGGACGCGTGTGCACCTCGCTGCGAATTCGCCGATGGTAGCGTAAATCCCGATACCAACTTGGTTTGGCTCAACCGACACAAGAAGGGAAATCACATTCGGCGGACTGCCCCTCGCTCGGTGGCAGAGAACTGCTCCCATCACGTGGTGGCAGGAAAAAGATGGTTTTTCGACGAGTTGTGGTTCTTTGGACGTTGATGCGATGGCAGAATGGGGAGAGCAGGTTGGTGCGGGCGAATCGTGTGTTCCTGGACAGCGGCACTGAAGCGGAGGGGTCGTCGCATGAAAGTGGCTGTAGCTTCTCAAGATGGAGTATCGATTTCCGCACATTTCGGACGTTCTTCGTGCTTCCTGGTTTTTGACGTTGAGGGGGGAAAGATATGCGATGAGCACGTGATTTCGGATGCATTTGAAGGGCACGCCGAAGGTGAATGCGAGGCAGAACGAGGCATGCACAACAACGGCAGCACGGTCGACCACGCCGACATGGTGGCGGCACTGGAAGGTTGCCAGGTGGTTCTCTGTCACGGCATGGGATGGCGTGCGGCAGAAGAGTTGGTGCGCACCGGCATCAACCCGATGGTGATTCAGGGTGAACTTTCTCCTCGGGAAGCTGTGCAACACTACATTGACGGCAAGTTGACTCCGGCTCACGGCTTCTGCCGATGCCACAAGTAGGGCGCCAGGTCTGATCCGCCGTTTTCATCGGCGGCATTTGACATGGTCTGGTCCGAGAGCGTCTGCGCGAAGCTTCTGGGCCGGTCGCCATGGACGTGATTGTTCCGTCACACATGCACACGGTTGCTCGCCGAAGGAGAGATGCATGGCTCGAATCCTCGTTGCATTTGACACGATTGAAGGTCAAACGCGCAAGATCGCCGAGTATATCGCGGCGCGGGTTGTTGATCGCGGGCATGAAGTGCGTGCGCTCGATATCAATGCACTGTCCCAAGTCACTGTTCCAGAGGGCTTTGACGGTGCAATTATCGGCGCCTCGATCCACTTGGGCGCTCACTCCAAACGGTTTGTCGATTTCGTGGACAACCGACAACTCTGGCTCGATGGATTGCCCGTTGCGTTCTTCTCGGTCAGCCTGTCGGCCAGTGGCACGGACAAAGAGCGGGAAGAGGCAAACGACTACGTCAATCACCTGCTCGACGAAACCGGTTGGAAGCCGCAATCTACTGCCACCATCGGTGGCGGACTGATGTATCGGAAATACGGCTTCCTGAAGCGATTCATGATGAAAAAGATCTCCCGGAAAATGGGACGTGACACGGATACGTCGCGGAACCATGAGTACACCGAGTGGACGGCCGTTGACCGTTTTGCTGATGCGTTTCTGGATCAGTTACCGGAGACAGGACGAGAATAGCCGCCTGCACGATGACCGACAGACGGACCGGACTGTCCGCCGCGTGATGCCGACGGTGGTTCTTCGGCAGGATGCGGAAATCAAGTGGCACCGCGACGTATTTGCCGCGAATTTCAAAAGGGGCGCGAACCTTTCGCGGATTTACCGGTGGCACTGAACGATGTGCACGAGGCTGCCTGCTTCGCGTTCGCATCACAGACTCCTAGGCTGTTGGCACACCTGTCAGCTGTCGGCCGCGGTGGCTCGGAGTAGCAGTTCCATTCGCCCGAACTCGTTGACGCTGCCGCGCACCTGCGTTACACGCTCATCAGTTCGTGAAGAAATCGAACACGCTGCCGAGCGTCGAGGAAGTCGTTCTGTAAATCTCTGTGTAGTGGCACTGGCTGCACGAGACGGTGGAAAACCGCTTGTTTTGCACGTCAAACACCTTGGCCAAAAAGCCACCGGCGGCACGGAATTCATCGGTCTCGTAATCGATGTTGCCACATTTCGGGCAACTCCACTTATCGTGTTTCATCATTTCCCTCCTCGCAAGTTGACGACTCGTTCTGCCGTTATGGTTATTCGTCCCTCATCCTTCGATATTACGTCTTCCTAGGCGCAATCTGCGGTTGAGACGTTGACGCGAGGTTGTGAACAGGTCCCGCGCGCATGTATTCTGTCAGTCTAAGGGGAACCTTCCCCTGTGCCGTGCCGCGGAGGCATTGACGACTGGTGATCATGCGTCTCTTGCCGAGAAAGGCGAAGCTCAAATGGCTGGGTGCGGATTTGTTCGCGTGTGCGTTTGCGTGTTGTGTCTGTGGGCTGCTCCGAAAGTCTGGGCTTCGGACGACGATCCGGCCGGTACCTATTCCGCCGAAGTGGTGATCTATGGAGGGACGTCGGCTGGGGTGGTGTCGGCCGTGCAGGCACATCGTATGGGCAAGTCGGTAATCATCGTCTGTCCCGACAAGCACCTGGGCGGGTTGACCAGTGGCGGGTTGGGCTGGACCGATACTGGCGACAAGTCGGTGATTGGTGGAATTGTGCGCGAATTCTATCACCGAATCTGGAAATCGTATCAAGACCCGGCCACCTGGAAATGGCAGCGACCCGAAGAGTACGGAAATCGAGGGCAAGGGACGGCAGCTATGGATGGTGAAGCGCGGACGATGTGGATCTTCGAGCCTCATGTCGCGGAGCAAGTGTTTGAGGATTTCGTGCGGGAAGCTGGTTTTCCGGTGCATCGCGATCAGTGGCTCGACCGCGCCAGCGGCGTGGAAAAGAGAGGTCAACGAATTCTTTCGATCAAAATGCTCAGCGGCAGAAAGTATGCTGCCAAGGTTTTTGTTGACGCCACCTATGAAGGCGACCTGATGGCGGAAGCGGGCGTGGAATACCATGTCGGGCGCGAAGCGCGTGTGGAGTACGACGAGCAGTGGAACGGTGTGCAGACGGGCGTGTTGCACCACCGGCACCATTTTGGCGTGCTCAAGACGCCCATCGATCCGTACCGTCTACCCGGTGTTGAAGAGAGTGGCTTGTTGCCGCGAATCAGCGCTGACTCGCCCGGGGAGTATGGCGAAGGAGACAGGAAGATTCAGGCCTATTGCTTTCGTATGTGCCTCACCAATCATGCCGAGAATCGCGTCCCGTTTGCCAGGCCGGAAAGCTACGAAGCGAGTCAGTACGAGTTGCTGGCTCGCGTCTTCGATGCCGGCTGGCGTGAGACATTTGCTAAATTTGATCCGATTCCAAACCACAAGACGGATACGAACAACCATGGTCCGATGAGTACGGACAACATCGGGTTCAATTACGATTATCCAGAGGCGGATTATGCGGAGCGGCGAAATCATTCGTGAGCACAAAAGGTATCAACAGGGTTTGATGTATTTCCTGGCCAACGATCAGCGAGTGCCAGAGGAGGTGCGACAATCCATGAGCCAGTGGGGGTTGGCTGGTGACGAATTCCTGGATAACGGCCATTGGCCGCACCAGTTGTATGTTCGCGAGGCACGGCGCATGATCGGTCGCTATGTCATGACCGAGAATGAACTGTTGAAGAGGAAAATTACACCCGAATCGATTGGGATGGGGTCGTACGGGATGGACTCGCACAATGTTCAACGATACGTGACGAAAGATGGACACGTTCAGAACGAAGGCGATATCGGCGTGGGCACGAACGGTCCCTACCAGATCGCTCTAGGGGCGATCCAACCCAGGAAGGAGCAATGCACGAATCTGCTTGTTCCGGTCTGCGTGTCGAGCACGCACATTGCGTTTGGATCGATACGCATGGAACCGGTATTTATGATCCTGGGTCAGTCCGCCGCCACCGTGGCCGCCATGGCGATTGACGAGGGGATGGCCGTGCAAGATGTTTCCTATGCCCGACTCCGTAGTCGCTTGATGAAGGACCATCAGGTCCTGGAGTCCCTGTCGGCGCCACGCGGGGGAGTACGTGTTCAGGATCTGGAGGGGATCGTGGTGGACGATGCCCAGGCAGTGTGCCAGGGAGTGTGGCTGCCGAGTAAAGCGGTGGGAGGGTGGGTCGGCGCCGGCTATTTACACGACGGTGCAGCTCGCGATGGCCAGGCGATGGCTCGGTTTGAGACGCGTTTACCGAGCGCGGGGCGTTATGAAGTGCGGATCGCATTTTCTGCGCCACGCCAACCGGGCCGACAACGTGTCCGTAACGGTCCGTCATGCCTCGGGGGAAAAAACGATTCGAGTCAATCAGCGGCGCAGGCCGGCGGACAACGGTCTGTTTCTGTCGCTCGGTGAATTTGATTTTGATGGCGCGAAACTGGCGGCTGTGACCATTTCCAATCGCGACGCTGACGGCTACGTGGCCGTGGACGCGGTCCAGTGGGTGCGGCGCAGCACCGAATCGCATTCTCAATAGCAGGGGCGTCTTCTCCGCGGGGCCTGTTCACGCGCGTTTTAAGTGACTTTCAAGCTGCCACCGATTCCCCTCTCATAAGGCAATCGCCCACCTGCGCGCACCACCGGTCGCAATGAGGGTCACCAGTACTCGCGTTGGCCACACACGGCTATCCCACCGCCGGTTCGCGAGCCAACGCCGGGGCGGCCAAGGCCAACGCCGGGGCCAAATACCGCAACGCCCAACGGCCGGCAACGGCCGGGGCCAACCAACGGCCGGGGCCAACCAACGGCCGGGGCAACCAACGGCCGGGGCCAACCAACGGCCGGGGCCAACCAACGGCCGGGGCCACACACCAGCAACGGCCGGGGCCACACACCAGGGCGAACGGCCGGGGCCACACACCAACAACGGCCGGGGCCACACACAACCAACGGCCGGGGCCACAACCAACGGCCGGGGCCACACACCAACGGCCGGGGCCACACACGACAACGGCCGGGGCCAAGGGCCGGGCCAAATACGGCTCGCAGCGTCTCGTCGGCTTCGAGGTGAAACCTGTAGCGTTTCGCTTTGATCAGACCGCCGATCGCGCACAAATGATTACGCGCAACCGATCCGTTATACGTCGCCGAACGGCCGTTCTATTTTCGCCGCCCGCTGGCGGTTAGCATTTCAACCGCCGGGAAGGCCTCGGTTTGAGGGACAAGCCAGATCAACGAAAAAATTGCCGAACGCGAACTAAGAACGCTCTTCGCAAATCTTTGCCGGGTTGCACCATCCCAGGTTTCACAGACGCGCGTTGGCCAATGGATTAGCTGGCTTGACAGACTGGAACTTCTGAGCTGGAAGATTCAATATACCCGACAAGACTGAAGGGACTCCGCTCGGTGAATGTCACCCGGTGTATCGACTCGTCGCTCTCCGTCCATCAAATTCGAGCATAATCAGCGACAGCATGGCACCAATCATCACACCCATCAGGTGGATCCCCCACTCGTTCAAGTGCGGCTTGGAGACTGTCGGAAAGGGAAGCCTGAGGGTGTTTGAGCAGTCCGCGGGCCACCCAATCGACAAGCTCCAGATACTCGTCGCAGGTCATCGGCAGGAAGCCATCATCTGACGGACGCGTCGTTGGTGCAGATCGATTATGTTTCTCACCGCGATCGCAAATCGGTTTAAGAGCAGCATCGGGCGCCAACCGTGCCAAAGGATTACAACTACCACTCTTCTGGCGCGTAATTCACGGGCGCGGAACCGACGATGAGCAGACGTATGAAAAGCATTCTCTGCGTTGGTCGCCTTGCCGGCACGAATCGGGTTTAGGTCCACATAAAGGAGGCAAATGAGCAAAGTGACGATATCCAAGAGTTGTGGGCTCTTGAATCGGGCTTCCCAGAAGTGGCCACGCGTGTCATCTTCGGCGTTGGCTCGCCGGGCAATGTCTTCTTTCAGTTCCTTCATATACCACGAAAGACTCGAAAGTCTGGCTCGCCACTTCGCGACTCTTTCACGGTCAGCTAGCAATTCTAGCAGCTTCTCATCAGTTAGTTCCGCAGGTAAACCATCTTTCGTTTTCTTCTGAGGATGGAGCCTCCACCATCGCTCAACAACCTCTCTGTCCGTCCATTCCTGCGCTAAATCAGGACGGGTGTAGAGGATGTGATGCATGTGGTTATCCATGATTCCATAGCCAGTCAATTCGATCGCAAAGATCTGCTCAAGAAACTCCTGGCGTTCCTCAATCCAGTCCTTGCGATGATCGAAACACTCTCCCGTCTCGTTGTCAAATCCGCACAGAAACGCGCGCCTGACGCAGCGAGAGTAGCAGTGGTAGAAACCAGGTTGGTCCGGGTCAACGATGTCCTTTCTGTTCGGCCGTGCCATGGGCAGATCTCCTGCGCAAGTTGAAGAATGCCCACGTCTGCGCTCGCCATGATTCAATTTTCTGGAGTGTCCGGTGAATTTGAAAGTCAGTGGCCGCTGATATTCTCAGATAAAGTTCAAGATTTCTGCCTCACGCGTACCGCAGGTGACATACGTATGTCATCCAACATGCTAATTAACTTGTGGCCGCCTCCTTTTTCCTGGCTGTAGACGCACGACGAGTGCGGTTGCGTGCATACGGTTACCGCGATGTAATGCTCGCTTGGCTCACCGAAGCTCCACGGAAGAAGTTGTCGAATGCCTCTGTCAGGGGAGAAGTAGTGCAGCCGGTCAGGGCAGATAATCGCTCGCATTGCCCCCATCGGTTGTCTGTTGGCGACAGACGCCCGCTGAGCGGCGAAAGCGGTTAACCGTGGGCTTGTTTCGATGCGAAAAAACGCGACAACGGAACCGAGACTCAAATATAGCTCTTATAGGGGAACTGTCGGCGCCCTCTCCCTGAAGTGCTTGTGCGGCGAGCTCCAAGTGTGTGGCAACTGGTTTGCCGCTGGTTCCGAGGTGTGTGGCCCCGCGGCTGAAGTGCCGTGCGGCGGCTGGCAGGTTGCCGCTGGTTCCGAGGTAGGTGTGTGGCCCCAGCGGCTGGAGGTGTGTGGCCCCGCAGCTGGTGGAGGTGTGTGGCCCCGCGGCTGGCACCACAGCTGGTGTGGCAGCTGGTGGAGGTGTGTGGCCCCGCGGCTGGTGGCCCCGTGGCTTGGGTGGCGGGTGCACGCTAGGCTGGTTCTTAGGGATTTGCGGCGCGAGAATCTGAATTGGTGCCACCGGCCAAGTGAGTCGGTGAATTCGGAGCGTGAAAGAGGCGAAGAATACGAAGACCTATTGGGTTAGGTCGCAGGTACCGCTTGGGCGTAGTGGGGCTGGTGCCGGTATAATTCCCTTTGAGACGGGGGCCGGGCATCTAGCCAGAAAGGCTGCGTGCCCCTAAAAAACCTTTAGAAATAGACGTTTATTGGGCCTTTTTTGAGAATTTAGGAATATCGCTGCGAGATTTATTCCCCTATGGGTCCTCAACAATTAGATCAGCCATCAGCAGTGGTCGGCCGCCCCAACCCCGACGCGTTGGCCATGGACGCGGCCGAGACTCGCGACTGGCTTGAGTCGCTCGAGGACCTGCTGCACACACGCGGGCACCGGCGAGTGCGTGAGATCCTCACCGAATTGCAGATCCACGCGCAGAAGCGGGGTGTATCCCTGCCGGTTACCAGCCGGACACCGTATGTGAACACGATTCCTCCTGAACAACAGCCGCCATTTCCGGGCAATCGCGAGCTCGAACGCCGGATCAAGAGCATTATTCGCTGGAATGCGATGGCCATGGTCGTCAAGGCCAACCGGGAAAACGAGGGAATTGGCGGCCACATTTCCTCTTACGCTTCCTGCGCTACTCTGTACGAAGTTGGGTTGAATCACTTCTTTCGTGGGCCGGATCACCCTTGCGGTGGCGACCTGATCTTTTTTCAGGGTCACGCTTCCCCGGGTGTGTATTCCCGAGCATTTCTGGAAGGACGTCTGAGCGAAACACAGCTGCACAACTTCCGCCGCGATCTCGCTGCCGGGGGGGGGGTAACGTCCTATCCGCATCCATGGTTGATGCCCGATTTCTGGCAGTTTCCCACGGTGTCCATGGGACTTGGTCCCCTCATGGCCATTTACCAAGCGCGATATATTCGCTACTTGGACGACCGCGGATTGCGTCCCTATCACGGTCAGAAAGTCTGGGCCTTCCTGGGCGACGGGGAAACGGACGAACCGGAGACGCTTGGGGCGATTAGCCTGGCCAGTCGGGAGCGCCTGGACAATCTGATTTTCGTGGTCAACTGTAACCTGCAACGACTCGACGGCCCGGTGCGCGGCAACGGCAGCATTGTCCAGGAACTGGAGGCGGTGTTCCGCGGTGTGGGCTGGAACGTCATCAAGGTTTTGTGGGGGAGTGATTGGGATGACCTGCTGGCTCGAGATGAAGACGGCCGTCTGGCTCGCCGCATGAGCGAAGTGGTCGACGGCGAGTATCAGAAGTACGCGGTGGAAGGCGGCGCCTACATTCGCAAGCACTTTTGGGAAGCGGACCCGAAGCTGGCCAACATGGTGCGACACATGTCGGATGATCAGCTGTGGCGCATGAACCTTGGCGGTCACGATCCCGAGAAGGTTTACGCGGCCTATAAGGCGGCCGTCGAGTCGATCGGTCGCCCCACGGTGATTCTCGCGCGAACCATCAAAGGTTATGGGTTGGGAGAAGCCGGGGAAGGCAAGAACATCACGCATCAGCAGAAGAAGTTGAACGAGGCGGAGATGCTGCACTTCCGCGATCGGTTTCGCATTCCGCTCAGCGATGAGGCGGTCAGTCAGACGCCATTTTATCGACCTCCCGACGACAGTCCCGAACTGGCCTACATCCACGACCGGCGACGGCTCCTGGGCGGGTACCTGCCTCAGCGTCAGAACCGGGCGCCTGCGGTCCCGCTCCCGGATCTATCCCTGTTTGACGAGTTCACGCAAGGCAGCGGTGATGCGCGGTGTCGACGACCATGGCTTTCGTGCGCGTGCTGACGAAACTACTCAAAGACAAGAGTATTGGCCCACACATTGTGCCGATTGTGCCAGACGAAGCAAGAACGTTTGGTATGGAAGCCTTGTTTCGACAGTGCGGCATCTACTCGCATGTAGGCCAGCTTTACGAACCGGTCGACGCGGATCAGCTGATGTATTACAAGGAGGCCCGTGACGGTCAAATCCTGGAGGAGGGCATCAACGAGGCGGGGGCGATGAGTTCGTTCCTGGCGGCCGGTACGGCGTATGCCAACCAGGGCGTATTCACGATCCCCTTTTACATTTATTATTCCATGTTCGGTTTTCAGCGCGTCGGCGACTTGATCTGGGCCGCAGCCGATTTGCGATGCCGTGGATTTCTTGTGGGGGGGACCGCCGGTCGCACAACACTCAACGGCGAGGGCTTGCAACATCAGGATGGACATTCTCATCTGCTGGCCATGAGTGTACCGAACCTTCAGGCCTACGATCCCGCATTCGCCTACGAAATTGCCGCGATCGTCCGCGAGGGCCTGCGACGCATGTACGTCGAGAAGGAGGACATTTTCTATTACCTGACGGTGGGAAATGAGAACTACGTGCAGGCGGCGATGCCCGAGGGCGCTGAAGAGGGCATTCTGAAGGGCCTTTATCTCTTCAAGCAGGGGCAGCGACGTGGCAAGAAGACGAGCGCGAAAACTCCGCCCCGACTGTTGGGCAGTGGTTCGATCCTGAATCAGGTATTAGAAGCTCAACAGATCCTGAGCGACCAGTATGGCATTGCGGCGGATGTTTACAGTGTGACGAGCTATAAGCAGCTGCATCGTGACGCGATCGATACGCAGCGGTACAACATATTGCACCCGGACCAAAAACCACGAGTCGCGTACGTCAACGAAGTTCTGCCCCGCGACGGACGCGTGATTGTGGCCGCCTCCGACTACATGAAAGCTCTGCCCGCGGTGCTTGGCCAATGGCTGGGTGATGAATTGTATGCGCTCGGCACTGATGGACTGGGGCGCAGCGACACGCGTCCCAGCCTGCGCGACTTTTTTGAAGTGGATGCCAAACACATTGTTCTGGCGACTCTGCATGCGATGGCGCAGAAGCAGCAAATCGCGGCTGAGTTGCCGATCAAGGCCATCCAGGATCTGAACATCGACCCTGAGAAGAACAACCCGTGGTACGTGTGAGAAAACGAGGAATGTGAACGATGGCGGTAGTCTTTAAGCTGCCTGACCTGGGCGAAAACATCGAATCGGCGGAGGTCGTTTCCGTGGCCGCGGCCGTGGGCGATATGATCGAAGCGGAGCAGACCATCATTGAGGTGGAAACCGACAAGGCCGTTACCGATGTGCCGGCGCCGATTGGCGGAAAATTGGTCGATCTGGCCGTGGCCGTAGGCGACAAGCTGGCCGTCGGCGATATCATCGCCACGATCGAAGAATCGGCAGGCGGCTCTGTCGCCGCCGCCCACAAAGACGAGCCGGCGGCGGCGGCGAAACCGGAGCCCGAGGCTCGCGCGGCCGAGCCGACCCCACCGCCAGCCTCTGGGGCCACTTCGGAGCAAGTGGAAGTCCCCACGGTGTCGGACGAGCGACCGATCCAGGCATCCCCGTCGGTCCGGAAATTTGCGCGAGAAATCGGCGTCAACGTCAGTCACGTCACCGGGTCGGGCCCGGCAGGGCGCATCAGCGTGGAGGATGTCAAGTCGCACGCGCGACGGATGCCTGGGGGCGGCTCTCGAGGCCCTGTGCGCAAGGCGCTGCCTGATTTTCGAAAGTGGGGCGACATCGAACGGAAGCCGATGTCGAACGTTCGCAAGAAGACCGCGCTGCAGATGGAAACCGGGTGGACCGCGCCGCACGTCACATTACACGACCAAGCCGACGTGACGGGTTTCGAACAGTTCCGCCAACAATTCAAGGCGACCGTCGAGCGGGCGGGGGGAAAACTGACGGTCACCGCGATGCTGTTACGCGTTGTCGCAGCCGCATTGCGGAAGTTTCCACAACTCAACTGCAGCATCGACATGACCCAGGGTGAAATCATTTACAAGCAATATGTGAATGTTGGCGTTGCCGCAGATACGCCGCGCGGACTCGTCGTCCCGGTGATCCTGAATGCCGATCGGAAGACGGTGACGGAACTGTCGGTGGAGCTGACCGAAATGGCGGAGCGTGCCCGGGCGGGAAAGCTCTCGCTGGAAGAGATGTCGGGCGGCAGCTTCACGATTACCAACCTGGGTGGGATTGGCATCGGCCATTTCACCCCCATCATCAACGATCCTGAAGTTGCTATACTGGGTGCCGGCAGAAGCAAATACGACCCGGTGTACGTCAACGGACAATTTCAACCGCGCCTCATGATGCCACTGAGTCTGTCGTTTGACCATCGCATTGTCAACGGGGCCGACGGGGCCCGTTTCCTGCGGTGGATCGTGCAGGCAACTGAACAACCGCTGTTACTTGCAATGGAAGGCTGAGAACGTACGCAACGCAATGACAGATTCACAGACTAAAACGCAACTGCTTGTTTTGGGGGGCGGCCCCGGCGGATATCCTGCCGCCTTTCTGGCGGCTGATTTGGGATTGAGAGTCACGCTGGTCAACGCCAAGCCAAACCCTGGTGGGATCTGCCTCTACGAGGGTTGCATCCCCTCCAAAACGCTCCTCCACGCTGCCAAGTTGATAAACGACTTGAAAGATGCCGGGCACATGGGACTGACTTTCCAGCCCCCTGAACTGGATCTAGATAAACTCCGGGAATTCAAAAACGGGGTGGTAGGGAAGCTGACCGGCGGGCTCGGGGTTCTCGAGAACAAGCGGAAAGTGAATTTCGTTCGAGGTCATGGTCTGATCACGTCTCCCCGCACTATCGTCATCGATCTCCATGACGGCGGTAAAGAGACGATTGAGTTTGAGAGCATGATTATTGCCACGGGGTCCTCGCCGATCCAGCTCCCCTTTGTCGATCACGATTCTCAGCACGTATGGGACTCTGCCGATGCGTTGGAGCTGAAGGAAATCCCGCGTCGTTTACTGGTCATCGGCGGAGGCTATATCGGCATGGAGCTGGGAACCGTGTACGCGGCCCTCGGTTCCAAGGTGACCGTGGTCGAAGCCTTGGGATCGATCATCGCCGCCGCGGATCCCGATCTGGTGGCCCCCGTGCTGGCCGGTGCCAAGAAGCGGTTCGAGGAGGTGCTGATAAACACCAAGGTGACCGAGGTCGTGGAAAAGAGCGACGGCATGCACGTGAAGTTGCTGGGGATCGACCTCGACGAGCCACAGCGTGTATACGACAAGGTACTGGTCAGTGTCGGGCGTCGTCCCAACTCCGGACATATCGGGCTTGAGAACACCTCGATCGAAGTCGATCAGAAGGGATTCATCAAAACGGACCATCAGCGCCGCACGGCGGAGCCTCACATTTTTGCGATTGGCGATGTCGCCGGCGAACCGATGCTGGCGCACAAGGCGAGTTATGAGGGACGCGTCGCCGCTGAAGTGCTGGCCGGCAAGGCCGCCGCGTACGACCCCAAATGTATTCCGGCTGTCGTCTTCACCGATCCAGAATTGGCCTGGGTCGGGCATACGGAAACGGAAGCCCGTAACAAGAACATCCCCTACAGGATTGCCGCTTTTCCCTGGGGCGCGGCCGGTCGCGCGACGTCGCTGGATCGTAATGACGGTCTCACCAAGATGATTGTCGATCCCAACAGCGAAGTGATTCTGGGTGTCGGAATCGTCGGTGTCGGAGCTGGTGAGTTGATAGCGGAAGGTGCGTTAGCCATCGAAATGGGCTGCACGATTACGGATCTCAAAATGACGATCCACGCCCATCCCACGCTCTCGGAAACCGTCATGGAGTCGGCAGAAGTTTATCACGGTCAGAGTGCGCACTACATGCCCAAGGGCAGTCGCTGAGCGGTGGTGGTCGGACCGCCGTCACTCGACCTTGCTGCACTGGATCGTGACGAGATCGAGCCCCCATCCCGCCGCCGACGGATTCTTGCCGACCAGTTTGAACATCAGCGTGGCGGGGCCTTCTTCGACCTCCAGCGTCCCCATGTCCGTCGGATCGCTGCGCGAGCGCCGCGCGTCGTAGAAGTCTACCGGTACACTCACCGGCACTTCATTGCGAAACAACTGGACTTGTGCCTGTTG
The DNA here is from genome assembly GCA_963700575.1 of uncultured Planctomycetota bacterium. GTDB lineage: Bacteria > Planctomycetota > Planctomycetia > Pirellulales > Pirellulaceae > JAJRVM01. Next base: position 95,544 of record CAVOYC010000034.1, read on the forward strand.
AGGGCCCTTCATGGCTTCAATCAACACTCGATAGGTGCCGGCTGCGGGAAACTCGCATTCGAGCGCCAGGAATGGTGCGCCGAACCAATCATTCTCGGTGGCGATCATGCGCAGGAAACTCGACTTCTGACCCTCGAGTTCCTCATCCAATTTGGTGATCGTCGCACCGCGGAAAGTAAAGGCTTTGATCGGAACGGACCAGGCGGGCGTGAATACGATCTCGGTCGGATCGACCACCTTTCTTGCCGCGGCTGGAGGAAGCTTCATGTCGCACTTGGGAGGGTCTTGCAAGTACACGTATGTCACAGCAGCATAGTCGGTGCGCAGATCGTTGCCGGTTGGAGCGTGTTCAATTGTCTGCCGAACGGTCTCCCGAAATGCGTAGGCATCCCCCAGCATCAGTCGATATCCACCAGTTCTGCCGAGGTGTTTTTGATACCCAAGGCATCCGCTTAGAGGAAAAGAGAGCTGCTTTTCCCACCGGTCGGGCACATCGTACCAGCCGCCATTGAAAAAATCCTCGGACCCCGTGCCATGCACAGTCAACTGGCCATCAATGGTTGTCTGGTCATCTCCCTCGAAGAAATAGGTGTTTCCCGACTCCATGCCCTGGGCCTGCAGAATGCACCCTACGAGGTGACCGCGTCCTTCCGTGTGCACAAATGTGAAGGGAGTCCCCTTTTCTGTTGGGTTCTCGCGCCGCCAGATAGCATAGAATTTCCCCTCATCACTTCGCCGCGCCTCCGGCACGTAGAGCACTGCAGCGCACAGTTCCACGGGAGGACCTTCCGTGCACTGCGAAACCAATTCAATCTTAGCGCTGCGATCAAAGGGCATCGGATAATAACAGTAGCTGGTGTTGCCGGAAGTTCCCACGAGTAACGACTTCATGGCCGGACGCCCAAAGGCGTAGCCGAAGAAATCGCCTGCCGGACATTCAACGGCCGGCTGTGGCGAGTCATCCCAGGTGATCCGTAGTATCACTCCGCGATCTTTCCCTTGCAGCACTGCGGCGGGCGTGAAACGAAGTCCGACGACGCGGCCGGCCGCATTGGACTCAAAGACCGCGGCGGTCGCGCCGGGAGCCAAGGAAATGCTCTTTTCTTCTACCCGGGCGGTACTTCCAGGCGGCACAACATAGGGACTGATGTCCGATCCGCTTGAGGCGAACAGCGCCGCGGCTTTCCGCTGGTCTTCCAGGTCGTCGGCGGACGACGTGGGCGACCACGTGGTGACAGCCGTATTTGACGCGTATCGGGAGTAATTGATCTGATAAAACTGGACCCGCTTCGCACGGGCCACGATCTTGCAGGATTTCTGGAATGGCAGTGGAACGTAGCTGTAGAAACCGCCGGCGCCATAACCTACCAGGGGCGAAACAAACGGGGGCTGCGTGCCCGTGAAGATATCGCGAAACTTGACACTGATACGCGGCTCGCTCTCGCCGTCAAAGTAGAAGTCGAACAGGTCTTCCGATGGTGTGGGAGTCCATATCCGGTGGATGACACCCGGCCCCTGCAAGTCGGCCACGACAAGATCGTCACCTTCTTTGGCCACATACGAGTACTTGCCGGAAAATCCATCATCGTTACCACCCGTCCTGTCGTAACTCGACACGGACCCGACGAAAACGGAATCCTTGAAGCGCGGCAGCAGATCCAACCGGTGAAGTCGCGCCATGCCCGGGGCGGGGAGATCCTGGGCCAGCAATCGCGTTGCCAGCAGTGTCGTTGCCAAAAGGGTCAGGCGGATAGTCCAGGTGGCGATACGCAGCGAACTCATGGTGATCTCCTGTGGCATGTCTCGGGTGACACGATCTGTCATGGAGGGGCAAAAAGTGGGTTTCGCATATGCGCGCCATGCCATCTGGTGATTTTGTGATCAACAGGCGGAATCGCGTGGCCCGGACAGGCGAAAACACGCGGACAACGCTCGTTTGCCTGCCGTTCGCGGTCTGGGTACTCACAATATTCTTCCACATCGAATCGTCCTGGTATTGGAGTACGAAATCCTCGATGGGAGCGGTAACCGTCCCTGCACTGACGTAGCCGGTAGCGATCCAGATTGCCGCTACCTGCGTTGCGCAGGAAAGTCGAACTGAATCCACGACTCCGGCGCCGCCGCGCTGATCCAGCGAGCTGCGTTATCGTGTTGTGGGGCGTCTGCGTCATTGATGAAGCTCGAAGCATACTCCTCGCGGTAGGTCCCCGAAACGCTGACCGTGGCGTTGGGCGCGAGGTTTGGGCCCACTTTGCCGTCCAATTCTTGGGGGAGTCGGTCACGGCGAACGGCGTAGGCGGGCCTGCGCAACAGAGCCAGAAACTCTTTGGCGTGATCAGTCCATACTTTGCGGGGCGTGGTACCATATTTTTTACATATGGAGGCGGCCATGCCGACAACCTCCCCCATACAACCTCCGGTCCGCATGACACGTGTGGCCCCGAGCGCGTCGTGGGTCACACTAATATCACGTCCAGCCATGAAGAGATTCTCGATATTGCGGGAATAAAGACAACGGTAGGGGATCCAGAACGGTTTTGGGTAGTCGGTGAACAAGGCTTCCGCAATGAAGGCATCGCCTCGGAACGCCGCGTCATAGCGTCGGTCAGGGATGTGCACATCGATCTTCCAGCCGGTGGGAACGCAACCGTCATCATATTTTCGGCTGGTCAGTAGGTCTTCCTTGGTGAGTATGACGTCGCCGAGCAAACGACGTGATTCCCGTTTACCACTGACATGTGCGATCCAATTCAGTTTATGGTTTGGGTAAACGCGGTCGGTATTCTTCAGGGCGTCCCAGCGCCATACGCCGCGCGGAGATTCCAGTCCCGGATGTACTCCGATTTTTCAAAAGGATCATGATCGAATCCACTCTCCCAATACCAACCTCCCAATGACTCGAGTCGCAACGGTGAACGACCAGGGAAGGGCTTGTCAGCCAGTTGCAGCGCCCAGGGGCATTCTGGAAACGGCTGGGGAGAGTCCGTTTCGACTGCATGCCAAAGATTGCATCGGCCCATATGTCCGGGGAACCGTCAATTTCATGATCCGCGCCGGCCATGAATCCAACGCACCCGTCCCCGGTGCAGTCCGCAAACCACGAGGCTCGGAAGCGATACCTGATCCCGGTGCGCGTGTGCTCGGCAATGACGGCCTTGACAAGATCGCCGTTCAACTCCACACCGTTGGCACGATGCAACAAATGCAGATGAATGTTTTTTTCCGCACGCACGACCTCGAGTTTCTTTTCGTCTTCGTAAAGCTCGGCTTTATTGGCGGGCCCATAATGCGCGATGTTGTTGCTCCAGCTGCGCAACAATGTCTCCCACATGGCGGAACGGGGGCAGGTTGCGCGACCCTTGAAGCCAGACGCGTACTTCAGAGCTGTTGTTTCCACCCAGCACGGGACGATCCTGTATCAACGCGACGCTCAGACCGTGACGCGCGGCAGAAACGGCGGCACAAGTCCCCGCGATACCCCCTCCGACGACGACCAAATCGAAATGGCCTGCGTCGACTGGTATGCGAGGGAGATCAGACAGATTTGTCCGCAGTGCCGCCAACATTGGAGGGTCATTAGGAGGCACGTAGCCAGAGCCGTTCTCGGGCACAAAGAGTAGGGCGTCACAGCGCCCGTCGAAACCGGTTAAGTCATGCAGGGCCAGCCGTAATACCGTGTCGAGCCTTATGACGCCGCCGTCCTGCCACTGCCAGTCGGCACCCTGCGTTCCAAAGACTGTACCAACAGGAACGTCGTCAATAAGAACTTGAAAACGGCCCGGTGCTCCGGGGGCGTTCCACGGTGCCACCCAGTCCCGGGTGCGGACCCATACCCGATAGCGACCGGGGCGCGTTAGTTTTACCGTCGTAGAAGCATCTGCCACGGGGGTCCCCAGACCGTGCGCTAACAAAAAGGAGGACCCCATTTGATCCATAAACTGCGAATCGTTGACCCAGCCACCGTACTCGGCGAAGCGTTCCGTTTCGATCAGCACACTGCCGCTGGGAGGACTTGCGGCCGACACGCCAAGCGGCAGCACAGCTGCAACCAGGACCGCAGCGCTCAACAGTATCACGAGACTACCAAAACGTTTCATGATCAGACCCAGAATCGGAGTTTCTGACTTTCCTGTCGATGAAAGTCTCACGTCACAACGGGGAAGCGTTCCTAGGGGCGTTCTGTGCTCTCGGCGGCAATGATTCGCAAGGCTAATACCGGACGCCCGTCGGTTCCGAAATCGCCCCGTAACGTAATCCAGTTGTCATCGGCCTGGCCGGTCATTTCGGGCGAGATGGTACATTTGACCGGCAGTTCGAGACGCTGCAATGGCGTCAGTTCAAGCTCCCACGAGGACGGGTGGATTTGACAACCGGCGGGCAAATTCTCAACGTTCACTTTGCCTCGCACGCGGTGGTCGGCGAAATTATACACGACCAACGACACGTTAAACTCCGAACCCGGCCTCGCCGTATGTTCGATTTCCCAGGCCCAGGCAATCCGATCGATTTTTCTGGACGATTCCTTGGGCATGAGACACTGAAGCACCACTGGTGTGATCGACTGGTCTTGTCTTTCGGCCAATTGTGGCCTGGTGAGTGTCAGTTGATCACACTGTGAGGAAGGCAGGACAAAATAGATCGGCGCAGAAGTCAGCGTGCCGGAATAATCGTGCGGTAAGAATCGCCCCAAATAGTCATAACACTCTAGCGGCGTAATTCCCTGCGGGAGCTCCCACTGAACCGAGGCTGTGCCTGCGCGGACCAATCGACGCGCTGTTCGGTCCAGGCAACCAGCACGTCGCGCGGGTGGCCGTCGGGGTGGCCGCGAAAAGCATAAATGTGCACATCAGGGCGGTCTGTCAGCTCGTAGCGCCCCAGAGACCTGGCACCCGCCAGCAATCGCCCAAGCGCTGCCAGCGCCACGTAACCTGATCGCGGCGTCAAGTCGTGGCGGAGCAATCCGAATTGAGTGCTTCCTTCATCGTATTGGCCCAAGATGAAATGGAAATGGCGATTCGCGCCGACAGAGAGACTGGTCGCGTATGACTGAGCCACGTATTGAGCTTTGAGCCGTTCATTCTCTCGCGAAAGATCGTGCGTCGCAGAAGATGGTTCATAAGTCATCCCGCGGTCGCTTTCGGTGATCCAGAGAGGTTTGCCACAGGCGGCTCGCCGCGCCGGCCTCCAGAGGCGTTCATAATCATGCGACCAGTCGTAAGTGTGGATGTTGTAGGTGTCAAAGTAATTCCAGACCTCGTTCAAGAGGACGCCATCCGTTTGACGCTCGGTCGGTGCGCCGGTGGTGGCATTCCAGCAGACGGTGACGTCCGAGTCTCCTGCCTTGAATCCCAAGTAGGCCGCTTTCTGGTACGAGCAGAGCTCATCGATCGTGTGGCCGCCGAACGTGGTCACGTTAGCCTCGTTCCACGGTTCCCATGCCTGCACTCTGCCCTGAAATCTTGTACTCATGGCCTTGGCAAAGTGATAAACATCTCGAAGATCGGAAGGAAAACGGCCGGTCGCTCCCGGCAGGGGGACAGCCCATTTCGGCGTATCGTGGAACACTTGCAGGATCTTCAGTCCGTAGCGATGTTGGATATTGGCAGCACTGTCATAGGTTGTTTCTGCGACCCACAGGTCACGAGCCTTTTGAATATCACGCCAACGCATTCGGTCTCGAATCCAATTCACCCCTGCCAACGCGGCCAGCCGGCTGAATTGGTCCTGACGTTGTGCATCGTCCCGAGCGAACCAGGCCGTAGCGCTGTCGACGCAGATCGGTGAGTCTTGAGGCGTCGGCACCGCCAGCCGAGCGAGCACGGCGGCGGTAGTCCAACCCAGTTCCTCGCCCGATGAATCGAACCATTCGATGCGGTACCAGCCAATTCCCAACATGCCCAACTCGATTGTTCTTTGTTCTGATTTGGTGACTTCGCCGCGGGCAACTTCGGTTCCATCATCATCCATCGCACGCCACCGAAAAGGGCACGCAGTGCGTTCTGGCACCTGGATCGTAACCCGCTCGCCACTCAAAAACACATTTCCGGGGTGGTCGCCTGCCGTCACGCTATCGCGTGGCACGTGCTGGAGATCCCGCCAAACATCTCGTGCGATGTCCTCTTGGGCCAACAGACTGTTGGCGATCAGGATCGACAGGGGCACGACCTTCCACAGGGCGGAAACCGGAAGCGTCATCATGCGATGTCCCTTGTCTTGCGAGCCCGGTAGCAGCCGGCCGGGCAGAACCAGCCAGCCAGGTAAGCAGGACTGTCTAATAGCGTCTGCCCATTGTGGTCCATATCTGACGTGGATTACCACGACCCGTAATCATTGCCGACTCATCACCAGGCAGGCATCCGCAAGCCCGGCTGGGCCGGTGGCACCGAATACCTCGCACGGTCCACAAGCTCAATATTCGATGCTTGCATGATGGCCGCCCGCCCGGGACAATTGGGGGGCTGGGAAAGCGGATGGGGTTCGTGCCAGAATGGAGGGCGAGTAAACAGACATGGCCATTTACTGCTACTGGGAGGTCCTGGAATGAACGCGATACAAGTTCTCGTGCGTGGTTTCGTCTTGTTGCTGACGTGTGTGTCCTTGGTGGACGCGGCGCGAAGTGATGAGGTGGAAGATGATGGCAAGCTGCGGATTATCTGTTTTGGGCGCACCCCGACGACGTGGAGTTCAAGGATGGAGGTACGGCCGCCAAATGGGCTCATTTAGGGCATCATGTGAAACTGGTATCCGTCACGAACGGGGACATTGGTCACTGGCAGATGGCGGGCGGCGCGTTAGCGCAGCGCCGTACGCAGGAAGTCGTGGAAGCGTTGACGGTCTTGGGCACGACGGCGCAGGTGCTGGATATTCACGACGGCGAGCTACTGCCAACTCTTGAGAACCGCAAGACGATTGTCCAATTGATTCGGGAGTGGAAGGCCGACATCGTGATCTCGCATCGACCTTGGGATTATCATCCGGACCACCGCTACGTTGGCGTTCTGGTGCAGGACGCGGCGTATATGGTCACCGTACCTTTCTTCTGCCCCGACACCCCCCCTTTGAAATCGAACCCGGTGTTCCTCTACTCGAGCGACCGATTTCAGAAACCGTACGCGTTCCAGGCCGATATTGCGGTGGACATTGGCGACGTGTTCGAGCAGAAGTTGATTGCCGTCAGCAAATTGGTGTCGCAATTGCACGAGGGAGGGGCAAATGGCAGCGCCGAACGACTGGCGAGCGTGCCGCCGGTGACGGAGCCGGAAAAGCGCATGGATTGGGTCCGCGAGCGGTGGAGCCAGCGACAGGCGGGCGAAGCCAATCGATTCCGTGGAACGCTGATTAAATGGTACGGCGAAAAGCGTGGCAAGCAGGTAAAATACGCTGAGGCTTTTGAAATCTGCGAGTACGGGCGACAACCGTCCACCGAAGAAATTAAGAAGCTGTTCCCTTTTTTCGCTGCCACGGATGACGATTAGCCAGCGTATCTGGCGTATCCGGGCTGGCCAAGATTGGGCGGGGCGGGAGCGTCTGGGAGGGGATGTCTGAATTCCTGACGGTTTCCGCTCTCGATCGCCGAGCAAACGAATGACAGTCTGCACGAGGCGAAAAGTGCAAGAACGCTGCAAATCTCGAAACCTCTACGTTGTTGTGTGCGCCCCGCAGCACATGCGCAAACCGACGGCCAGACACGCCCCGTCCCGGGGCTACTGGGTTCCCATTGTGAGCTGGCTGTGTCTGATCAGTTGGTGCGGGCTGTACATTGCCGGTGTCCAGGTGTGCGCTCAGGAACCGCGCGGCCGTGATGAACCTACCGCGGCCGACATCTTGGTTGACATGGAGGGCCACGCTGCCGACGTAAGTGAACTGATCACGCAGTTGGATGCCGAGCAGTTCAGCCAGCGCAACGAAGCGACGCGTCAGCTTGTCGCTCGGGGTTCGAAATGTATTCCGCTGTTGGTTGCGTCGCTGGGAGAGAATTCCCGTGAGACGCGTTTCCGCGTGGCGGAGCTTCTGCGTCACTGTTTCCCGTTCGACGAGATCGCTCCGAATTTAGTGGATGCGGTTGGGAAACCATACGGGCCGGAGGTACGGCTGATTCTTCGCGATCGAGCTCTCATGCAGGTGGCGGAGGCGGGAGAGATGGAGAACACCAAGACGCTGTTCGCGTTTTGGGGTACCGACCTCGAAACCTTGCGCAAATGCGTCTTGTTTGATCTGGTGGAAGCGGAAGGACGCGATCAAATTGCTCTGGTTGTCGGACCGCTGATTGGATTACGCGATAAAGCTCGGCAATTCGACAGCATGCTGACGAGGCTCGAAGCCCTTGCACTGCCGTTCGATCACCGCCACAGCCCCGGGCATGTGGTCGCCGAAACGCTGGCGCAAGGCCTGCTGGAGGGCAATCAGAAGAAGATCGCGTTTGCAGGTGCTTATGTTGAGTCGTTTGAAGTATTGGCCGCCAGCTTGCAGGCCGATAATCTGGCCCGATCTGCCGTCCGTAAAGAAATCGCCGATCGAGCGAACATGAGCGATGGCGCCACGGGTTTCCTGGTGAGGTTATTGGATGATGAGAGCCGAGAACACCAGATCTTGAAGGAAGAATTGGATGTGTCGCCGAGTTTAGTGCAACATGAGTTCTTTCGCGGTTTGGCGGAACGTGAAGCCAAGGAATGCTACCGTTGTGTGGGCAAAGTGCACATTGCCGACATGCTGTTGGAAGCTTTGGACAAATGGCCCGCCGCGATGGATGATGCGATGGTGCGCAATGTCATCGACTGCATTGTGACGACGGTCTCCTCCGGTGATAAACCAAAAGCCCTGGCATTGCTCGACGCGGTCGAGGGGTGCGCCGAACTGGAGCGACACAAGCTGGACATTCAGGAAGGACTTGGCCAACGTTTGGCAAAGCGACTGTGCCTGGCTGCGCTGGTGGCGCCGAACAGTCGCGCGTACCATCCGATCCGTTCGATCCACGAGAAGATTGTGAGCGTCATCGACTTGGGAGTACTACCGGACGACGAACTCTTTCCGACGGACTTTGTTTTGAGGTTTCTCGCTGGGGATCCGACAGCGAGCGGTGAAGCCGCTCGCACGGGGCTGGGACGTTATGTGCGAATCCTCGAGCAACTGGATTCGGCGGGGGCAAGGCGCGATCAGGCCAGCGTACGGCGATTTCTGCTGTTGATGAACCACGCACTGCAGGACAAACCAAGTCTACTCGAGGCGGGGGCGGCCGAAGCCGTCCGACTGGCCAGCCAGCGCAAGCAGGATTCGGAGATCGGCCCGCGTGAATCTGTCAACGACTCTCTGCGCGACTGGGTCGCCAAAGCAGACGCTGAAGCTGTTCAAGATTGAGCTCAAGGCGTTGTGTGAGCATCGTTCGAGAAATAACTGACGTATTCTTGTTCCCCTCACCCTGCCCTCTCCCCAGTGGGCAACGATGTGAAGCATTTTTTCACCCTCCCCCTGGGAGGGTCGCGAGGAACGAGCGGGAGGGTTGACCCATATTCGAGCGGTTTCAGATGATGATCACCGAATCCGCCCTCCCCGGGCCTTAGGGCCCGACCCTCCCGAAGGGAGGGTGAATTCTGTCAGCCTATCTCGCAAACCTCTTTTCTTATGGGCTCAAAATGCTTCACAGCGTTGCCCAGTGGGGCGAGGGGATAGTGGACAGTTATTTCTCGAACCATGCTAAGTCACTTTCACGCGGCAGTCGGGGGCCAGTCGTCGCCCCATGGAAGAATGAGTTCGTGCGAGCAGCCATCCGCAAGATCTTGGCACCTGCCAGGGACGGTACGGTCTGTGCTACGGCCTGGGCGTCTTCGACGGCGACACGGCCAGCGGTTTGACTCGCCAGATCTTGTCACAATACTCGCGAATGGTACGGTCTGACGAAAAGAAACCGCAGCGCGCGGTGTTCAGAATCGAACTTCGAGTCCATTGCTGCTGGTCCTCATACGCCTTGGCAGCAGTCTCACAAGCGCCAACATACGATCGAAAATCGGCCAACAGCAGGTATTCGTCGCGGCTGAGCAGTGAGTTGACGATCGGCTTGAACAACTCGCGGTCGCCGTCGGAAAACTGCCCCATGGCGATGGCATCGACAACCGCCTTCAACTCGATGTCTTGCTCGTAGATTGCTCGGGGATTGTACCCCTGCTGCTTGACCTGCAAAACCTCGTCGGCGGTCAAGCCAAACAAGAAGAAGTGTTCGGCTCCGACGTGTTCGCGGATTTCGATGTTGGCTCCGTCCAGCGTGCCGACGGTCAGGGCCCCATTGAGCGCAAATTTCATGTTTCCGGTGCCGGAAGCTTCTTTACCCGCCAAAGAAATCTGCTGCGAAACATTGGCGGCAGGGTAAATCTTCTCAGCCATCGACACACAGAAGTTAGCAGGAAAAGCGATCTTCAAACGACCGTCGAGGTCTGGATCGCGATTGATCACATGGGCGACATTGTGGATCAGTTTGATGATCATCTTGGCCATGTAATAGCCGGGCGCCGCCTTGGCTCCGAAAACGAACGTGCGGGGAACGAAGTCCAGCTGCGGGTTGCTTTTCACGCGGTGGTACAACCAGATGATGTGCAAGGCTCGAAGCAATTGTCGCTTGTACTCATGTAGCCGCTTTACCATTACGTCAAAAAGCGAATCAACTTGAGTTTCTTCTCCCGTAGTGGTCCGCAGCAACTGCACCAGGTCGAACTTATTGCGTTGCTTGATATCGCGCCAGGCATGACAAAAATCCAGATCCTCGACAAACTCCTCCAAACGCTCAAGTTGGGCAAGATCTTTCAGCCAGGTATCGCCGATTTTCGAGCTGATCAGTGCCGACAGGCGTGGATTGGCCAGACGCATGAAACGCCGTGGAGTCACACCGTTCGTCTTGTTCTGAAATCGTTGAGGCCACAGCTCGGCGAAGTCTGCCAGCGTCCGCTTCCGCAGCAGGTAGGACTGCAATTCTGCCACGCCGTTGACGGCAAAGCTGCCGATGGTCGCCAGATGAGCCATCCGAATCTGTCGCTGAGGCTGCTCTTCAACGATCGACATCCTGGAAGTTCGTGCTTCATCACCCGGGAATGACGCACGGACATCCTCGAGAAAGCGGCGATTGATCTCATAGATGATTTCGAGGTGACGAGGTAAGAGACTGCCAAACAGGTCCACCGGCCATTTTTCCAGAGCTTCCGGCAGAAGCGTATGGCAGGTATAGGCAAAGCACCCCTGAGTAATGCTCCAGGCCTGATCCCATTCAAGTGCGTGAATGTCCATCAGCACCCGCATCAATTCCGGTATGGCCACAACCGGGTGCGTGTCATTGAGCTGAATCGCGACTTTCTCCGGCAGCTGGTTCCAGTCATCATTCTTGAGACGAAAACGCCGCAGAATGTCGTGCAGTGAACAGGCGACAAAGAAATACTGCTGCTTGAGTCGGAGTTGCTTCCCCTGCGGCGTGGAGTCGTTCGGATAGAGGACCTTGCTGATGGTTTCGGATCTGATTTTCTCATCGACCGCGCGCGCGTAGTCACCGATGTCAAACAACTGGAAATCAAAATCGTTCGTGGCACAAGCTCGCCACAACCGTAGAATATTTACGGTCGTCGTGCCATAGCCGGGTACCAGCGTCGTGAAAGGTTCTCCCCGCACTTCCCGTCCCGGCACCCACTTGACGCGCCGATGACCCTGCTGATCCGTATACGTCTCCGTTCGTCCCCAGAAACCGACCGTGACCATGTCGTCCGATTGCGGGAATTCCCAAGGATTGCCGTACTGCAACCAGGTGTCTGGTTTCTCGACCTGCCAGCCGTTCTGAAACGTCTGTTGAAAGATGCCGAATTCATAACGGATACCGTACCCGACGGCCGGGATGTCCAGCGTGGCCAGTGAGTCGATGAAGCAGGCAGCCAGGCGGCCAAGCCCTCCATTGCCCAAGCCCGGCTCAAGGTCGAGGTCCAAGAAATCTTCCAGTTTCAGATCGTGCTCGTAGAGCGTTCTTTCGACCATTTGCCACATATTGGTGTACAGCATGTTCTGGCTCAACTGCTTGCCCGGCAGATATTCCGCGGACAAGTAGTAGACGAACTTTGGATTCGCCGCAAACTGAGCATCGGCCGTCTTGCGCCAACGTTCAATCAGTTTGTCCCGCACCGCATAAGAAAGTGCCATGTACACATCATGCATGCTGGCCGATTGCAGTGCTTGACCATGTGTGTGATAGAGATGGTCAATGACGCTCTTTGCGAAGTCCTCGTGCGCACTCGGCGCTTGAGACGCCGCTTTCTTCTTCTTTCTCGGAGTCATTGTCAATCGTCTCCCTGAAGCTGACGCCCGGCTTACTTTCGTGTTATGGTATCAAGTTCTGGTGTTCGGGCAACGCCGCCGACGCCGAGGCATCGAGTGGCACGCTCACCGAATCCGTGATCGCGTCAAGCCAACTCCAGCGGTGGCGATCCAAATTCAAGGCGTTGCGTGCGCCGCTGCAGCAAGCCGCATGGGTCACAGCACACCAAGCCACCCGAACAAGGGGAGGTGGTCGTGTTGTGGCTGGCCGACGGCGACCGGTTGCACCTTGCGGCGAGGATCTGGCCGATCTATTGGAGTGCTGATAGGCCGAATTTGTGGCAGTTGCGTTCGGCCCAGATTCGGCAGAGAATAGTCTGATGACGCCGGTCGAAGCTCCTGCCCGTTGCAGCAGCTGAGACGCCAACGACGTGAGCGAAACAGCTGCGATTTCTTCGTGGGCCGATAGACGGTCCATGCATTGTCAGATCGCTCGTGGTAAGGACTCCGACAGACGGTGCAGGCGCCGTGAGATCACGGCGATCATGCATCGTTCCCGCCGTTTTCCAGGACGCGCGTCCTGGCTCGTTGTTGAGGTGCCAATTGGGCCACGTGAATCCACTGGAGATTAGTGATGAGCAACTCGTTGGAAAACAAGAGAACGCGGCGTGAGTTTTTGAAGCAGAGTGGCCAGATCGCGGGAGCTTCCTTGCTGGCGGCCACCGTGATACCTCACGTCTATGCCGCGGAAGACAACACGATTCAGGTGGCTTTGATCGGGTGCGGTGGTCGAGGAACGGGGGCTGCCGCCAACGCGCTGGCCGTTAAACGCGGTCCGATTCAGCTGGTCGCGATGGCGGATGTTTTCGAGGACCGGCTCAAAAGCAGCGTCAACAGTCTCACTCGTGCGGGCGAGCGTTTCGCAGTACCGGAAGATCAGAAATTCGTCGGTTTTGAGGCCTACAAGAGGGCCATGGATTGTCTGAAGCCTGGCGATGTCGCCATCCTGGCCACGCCCCCCGCATTCCGCTGGGTACATTTCACCTACGCGGTCGAAAAGGGAATCAACGTGTTCATGGAGAAACCGGTCACGGTCGATGGTCCCACGACGCGGCGGATGCTGAAACTGGCTGATGAAGCGGACAAGAAGAACATGAAGGTTGGCGTGGGGCTGATGGTCCGCCATTGCCGAGGCCGGCAGGAACTGTTGGACCGGATCAAGTCCGGGGAAATCGGCGACATCATTGCGCTGCGCGCCTATCGTATGTCCGGGCGGTCAGCAAACGCCTATTGCCCGCCCAATAACGGCAAACAGTCTGACGTCGAGTATCAAATCAGGCGATTCCACAGCTTCCTGTGGGCCAGCGGCGGCGTGTTCAGCGATTACTATATTCACCAGATCGACGAGTGTTCGTGGATGAAGGGGGCCTGGCCCATCTAAGGCGGCCGCGCTTGGCGGACGACATTATCGGGACGGTGAAGTTGATCAGAATCTCGACACTTACTCGGTCGAGTACACCTATCCCGACGGCGCAAAACTGTTCTACTACGGCCGGAATATGACCGGTTGCCACGATGAGTTCGCCAGCTATGCTCACGGCTCGAAGGGGTGCGGTATCATTTCGATGTCCTCTCACACTCCGGGCAAGGTGCGAACCTTCGACGGCCAGAGTTTTGCCAAGGAAGACATGATCTGGGCCTACCCACAACCCGAAGAGTCACCTTACCAATTGGAATGGGAAGATCTTGTCGAAGCGATTCGCGACGACAAACCGTACAATGAGGTCAAACGGGGGGCGCGGGCCAGCCTGGTGACTTCAATGGGGCGCATGGCCGCGCATACCGGTCAAATCATCCAATACGATCAGATCCTCAATTCGACTCATGAATTTGCTCCGCACGTGGACCAACTGACGGCCGACGGTCCGGCTCCGATCATGCCCAACAACGAAGGAAACTATCCCGTTCCCATGCCGGGCATCATCAAAGACCGCGAGTACTGATATGGTTCTCACCGCGAAGTGATGGTATTCCAGAGCCCCCCGGGCGCACCGCGGAGCCAACCCACGTGCGGAGGTTGCATGGTGCGTGAAACGCTGCATCCCCAGGGTAGGGTGGGGCAAGCTCGCGCAACGTGTTGGTGGGTCTTCACAAGCCAATCAGCTCCCCAACAACAGCCGGTGTTTGTGCGGGCAAGAAACGAGCGAGCCAAGACCCACCAGCAGCACGGCTTGCTCGGCCCACCCTACGAGTTTTGTGAATCATCCGGGTTTAGGACGAGCAGTTGCGCGGTTGCCCAGACTTTGACCACACGAGGTCCTTGTTATGCGAGCTGCTTGCCCGTGGCCGTGCTTGGCTGTAGCGGCAGTTGCCCGGACATCATCAGGTACGCCGTCGTCATCATCATGTTCACCAAAGGTGCCGCAAATAGCAGGCCGACGTAACACGCGCAGCAGCCCAGCATCGAGATGCCGAAGCCAACGATCCAACACAAGAACGTCGTTCCCATGTTGTATTCCGTGATGCTGCGCGCTACACCGAACGACTCCGTTACCGTAGCCTTGTCCTCGACAACCAGGTAATAGCAGGGCCACCACATCAGCAAGACGATAATCCCGGGAATGATCAGCATGATAAAGCCTCCGGCAACTGCCAGGCCGAATAGAATAGACACACCCAGCACGGGCAGAAAACGCGGCCCCCCGCTAAACAGCTCGCCAAATTCGACGGGTTGCTGCCGTGCCAATTTCAACGTCAGCTGAGTCATGCCGATTCCCAAGAATGTCTGGACCATCCAACTCACCGCGTAGCCCAACACGTTCAGTACTAGCGCCAACTCGTCCTGCCGGAGATGCTGCAAAACGGCGGCCGCCCCACTGATACCCCACGATATTCCCACGCTGATCACGCCCACGACCACTGTAGCACCCACCAACAGTCCCAGATTCTGTTGCCAGACGGCAAATGCATAATTGAGAATACTGCCGATGTCGGTCGGCACGTTGCAAATCTTGCCGCCGGCAAACGGCGAACTGGTGGCGGCTATCCCAGCCGGGCCGGCACCTGTCTGTGGAGCGGAATAGGGATTCGGCGGCGATTGTGAGAACGGCGAATCGCTGCGGTCATATCGAGGTTCCTCCGGTGCCATACGCAACTCGTCCGGGTCTGATTCCGTTTCAGGAGCCGGCGTAGGGATGAAATTAATCTGGCTGCATTTAGGGCACTTGGCTCGTTTTCCCGCAGCATCGTCTGAAACGCGCAGCTGTTGCCCGCAACTCGAGCATGTGAACTCAATGCTCATACTGGTTCCACTTTGTTTCTTGTACAGGCGGCAAATGATGGTCCTGATGCACTTTGATAATGCCTAATTTGGCTGGCTGCAAGGGTTGTCGAAAGGTAATTCGATCTTGAACGCGGATATCGCCGCGCAGTTCCTCAATAAATCGAGAAAAGGGACTGTCAAAATACGTGTGGCGTGTTCCGTGCCCACAAAATTCCCATTTTTCCCTGTCGCGGGTCCGAACGGGAGTGGCCAAATTCCTATCCAAAGCAAGGCTCGAATCCGTTGCCGCGAAACTCCAGCCAGGCCGGCGGCCAGGCGTTCCGGCCGCCACCGGATTGAAGTGTTACTCGGCAGCATGAGCGCACGGCGCGCGCATGTTTGTGGCTGCGGCGAGACGCCGCAGCCACATTTGGTTTCTTCCGAAGGCCGCGTTAGGAGATGACGAGACGCAGGGCAAAGACGCCCGCCAGGAAAAGAACCATGGCGTTGAAGGCGGATTGCGATATGCGCTTATGTACCATCACCCCAATCAATGCGCCGACGATCAGCACCGGAGCCACGAGAAGATCAAGCTGCAGGGTGGCGGGCGTGATGACACCCAATTTCCATTGAATCGGCACCTTGCTCACATTCACGAAGAAAAAGAACCACGCCGACGTCCCGATAAATTCGTGTTTGTCTAGTTTCTTGCTTAACAAGTAGACAGCCATGGCCGGGCCGGCGGCATTTCCGACCACGGTGCAGAATCCTGCCAGGCACCCCATCAAGGCCACGAACCACCATTGATCGGGCATTTTTTCCCAGCCAAACCGCTGTCGCGCGAAGTGCAGCCCCAACAGAGCCAAGATAATGACCCCGATCAGCGTGCGGAGCGAATCACTCTCGAGCAAACGCAGCACAAAGTAGCCGGGGATCATGCCGATCATCACGTACGGAAAGAGTTCCAGTAACCGATTCCAGTGCGCGTGACGGCGGTAATGGTAGACCGCGAAAATGTCGCCCAGGATCAGCAGTGGTACCATGGCCCCCACCGACAGGCGGGTTTCGTCGCTGAACACATCCGCCATCAACGCTATGGCAGGCATGCCCGCGCCGGGGATACCCGTTTTGGAGAAGCCCACGAGAAAGGCGGCTCCGCCAGCCAACAGCAGCGCAGCAAGCGTGAACCCCTTGATCGTCAGGCCCAGAGCGTATTGCAGCTGACCCAGCAGTCCCCAAATAGTGCGCATCTGCTGCGTCAGCACCTCGTCGCAAGAACCATCGAACTCGTACCACGCTCAACGAGCCACCGAGCACCATGCCGGGCCGAGCGACTCGGCCTGGTGGACTATTCTCGATGGATAGCCCTTACTTGTCTACCGCCCTTTGTGCCGGAGCGGCCAGCGCTGTTTGCCGACGACCTTGCGACCCGTCGTGCCGTCGGTCGGCTTGCCCGGCGCGTCGGAGCGTGACTTCCTCTTTGAGATGCAGAAAAGTGCACTCTTCGTGGCACGGCGACCACGTCAGCCGGCCTCTGACGGGCAGGAATCACCGGCGGCGTGCCGCACCCGTCGGGAGACCCGTGGCGTGAAAAAGTCGCAATCAAGCGCGGCGGGGCTATCCGAAAACGTCTCCTGCTCTAAAATACCCGTTCCGGCGTGACTCGGGAGCGGTACAGACCAACTCGATCATTCCGCCGGATGGGGCCGAGCTGCGAACTGACGCGGGTCTAACTGGCGCCGGTCCACGGGTTGCCGGCATTGATATTTCCGTAACATGGTGATGAGACGCAAGGGTATAAGGATGGACAAGAAAATTGAAAAGGCGTTCAACGAACATCTGAATGCGGAGTTCTTCTCATCGTATCTTTACCTGTCGATGGCGAACTACTTTGCGGCAGAGAATCTCGAGGGTATGGCAAACTGGATGCTCGTCCAGACGGATGAGGAACGCATGCATGCGATGAAGTTTGTCGCATACATAAATGATCGCGGCGGTCGTGTGGTGCTGGACAAGATCGAGCAGCCGAAAACCGACTGGTCAAGCCCGCTGGAGGCCTTCGAGGAAGCCTACGAGCACGAGCAGCTGATCAGCGCGAAAATCAATGTCTTGGTCGATATGGCCATCAAGGAGAACGATCACGCCGCCAACACATTCCTGCAATGGTTTGTCAGTGAACAGGTGGAGGAAGAGGCCACTGTGCAGTCGATTGTCGGCAAGCTGCAGCGGATTCGCGACAACCCGATGGGGCTGCTAATGATCGATCAGCAATTGAGTCAGCGTTCACCAGCTGCCGCGGTGGACGCACAGGCCGATTAACAAGGGGATGGCGTCGTCCAGACACCGCCATTTTGCAGGTGGCGGTCTGGGGTGCTGTCAAGTCATGGATTCGGACGGTGAGGTGTTTGTTTGAACCCGCCTCCGGGTCATGGCGCCGACTACCACAGACCACGAGTTGGGTGAGTCACGCAACATCAGGTTTCCCAGAACAAGACATGAATCAGCGTTTTCTTGTCGTTATCACCGACTATCTGGATGATGAGCTTGAACCCGAACGCGAGATACTCGACTCGTGCGCCGATGTTATTTCGCTGGCGGCTAGTGACGAGCGGCAGCTTGCGGGACGCATCGAGCCTGCCGATGCCGTGATCCTGTATCATGAAATCAGTCTATCCCGATTGACGATTGAACGACTTGAACACTGCCGCTTAATCGTGCGCGGCGGCGTAGGCGTGGATAACGTCGATTTGCACTTCGCGCGAGAAAGAGGCATTCCGGTCGCCAACGTTCCGGACTACGGTTCGGAAGAAGTTGCCGACTCGGCTCTGGCCATGACACTCGCCCTTGCGCGTGGCGTGCATTTCCTGAACTCGCGAATGCGTGCCGGGCGTGGGCGTTGGGTGCCCCAGGTGGCCGCTCCTTTAATTCGTTTGCGTGGGAGCGGATTGGGAATTGTCGGTTTAGGACGTATTGGTACCGCGCTGGCGTTGCGTGCCAAGGGGGTCGGGATGGACGTGCGGTTCTATGACCCGTACAAGCCCGATGGATACGACAAGGCGCTCGGAATTCGGCGTTGCGAGACTCTCGAGGAATTGCTGAGCACGTCACTGGTAGTCAGCCTGCACTGTCCGCTGACCGACGAGACCCGGCACATGATGCGTGACGACACGATTTCACTGATGCAGCGCGGCAGCTATCTGGTCAACACGGCGCGCGGCGAAATTGTGGATACGGCAGCGATTCCCCCTGCCATCGCTTGTGGGCATTTGGCTGGTGTCGGAATCGATGTGCTCAAACGCGAACCTCCCGCCGCCGACGATCCACTGCTTGTGGCCTGGCGGGACCCCAACCATCCGGCCCATGATCGACTGATTGTGAACCCACACGCCGCCTTCTATTCCGAACAGGGCATGATGGATATCCGTCGCAAGACAGCTGAAGCGTGCCGCCGTGCGTTGTCTGGATTACCCTTGCGAAATGTGGTCAATTGATCGAGGTCGTTCACGAACCACTCCCTGCCAGCCGTTGCAGAAAGCCCACAGCACTGGCGGAACCCGAGCGAGAGGCGGTCACTCGTTATGCAGCTTGCACAAGCGGCCATCGATCGTGACAAATGCGTCGTCTGCATCGCCATCGATCCCGTAGCACATCAGGCCGATCGGGCCCGAATAGTCCAGTCTGTCAAGCTTGTTCAGCAGCTCCCTGACGTCGAATGATCCACAATCGAGCGGTTGGATCAACCTTTTCCAGTCCTGGTCGCCGGTGCCCTCCAAGTCGGCGCCGTTGAGGGTCACGGCAAACAGGTAGGGGCGTGCTTGCTTCAACACGCTGTCCAGGCTGCCCAGCGGTTCGTTGCGCAGAAAGTGACACAGATTGAAAATCACACCGCAATTGGATCGATCAACGCGTTGGGCCACGTTGACCGCCTGCGGTACCGTCGTGACCCAGTCGTTGGTGTGCGGATAAATGCCAATGCGCACGCCGTACGGTGCCGCAAGGTCACTCAATTTCTGCAGCGTTGAGACGGCAGGCTGCATGCCTTTGGGATCTCCGGCGGGCAGGCCGCGGAGCACCACATAGAGCACTACGTCCCGGTTTTTCAGGAAGGTAAAGGCGGTTTCCAGAGACTGCCATTGTGGGGCCGTGTCCCCGCCCAGGTTAATGGTCAGTCCAGCCAGAAACAATCTCAAATTGGCTTCATCAAGAGTGTTGACCCGCTGACGGATGTCCGTCAGCTCGACGTGTCCGGCGCCATCGAATCCCAATCGTCTCAACATCGCTGCCTGCTGCGCGTAATCTCGCTTCAGTGCATCGTGAGTATCAAAGCAGAAGGCGAAAAGCTCGCGGCTGCCGATTCTCTTCCTGTCCCCGCAGTTTCTCGAAACTCGGCAACGGCGATCAGACTCAGGGCACACGCCGTGATAAACATGCGGTGGTTAGCGCTACGGTTCGACATCGGCGTTTTCCCTTCCTCTACGAGGCATACGGTCTCTACCAGAACGAGCCGGGGCGGCTCCCAGCCGAACCATGGTACCGCATAAGTGTCCGGCAGCCAATCACGGGGGCTTCATCCGCCGCCGTGCCGGTGTCAGCCGACGCGTAGCGAAGCTCCAATGACGGTGCCAGCTCAGCTCAAACCACCGAGTTTCCAATCCAGCAATCTCGACATCGAGAATCCTGGTCCACTGGAACCAGACCGCTCGACTTGAGCAGTGCGCGGCGCGGACACGCTTTCCACTGCCGCGATGCAGCTGCTGGTTGCCGCTCCACACTGCGTGCCCCATACGGCGTCGAGTTGGCACGATTTCGGCAGGCGATCGTCTATGCATGTATTTGACACGCGTCTCCGCACGCAGTGGCACGACTCTGATCATGCACTTCCGAGTGACGATGCCATAGCAAGTACTTGACGAGCATTCGTCACTGGTGGCGCGAGAGCTGTGTCTGTTCTCGCGGTATCGTGCACATGGCAGCGGCAAGGCCACGTCTTGTGTCTCTTTCGCGCACGCGAGGCGGTTGACTTGTCAAAGATCCGTAGTTGATTGTACCGCAGTGGCTGGGGAGCTGGGAAGAGAAAGGGCCGCCGGGAGAACCGGTTTTTTCCCCCAGCGGGCGCAGCTGGATCGCTCGTCGCTGCGCCTGGTCGGTGGCGTGATTAGCTGCTGGCAGATAGGCACTGCGCTGCTGCGCGTGAATGGTGGCCGACTGTTCCGGCTGTTCACAGAGCGAGACCGTCAGGCAGCGATTGGCCAGTTCACTGTCGGGCACCTCGGCGGTGTTGGAGAGCAGTAGGGCTACCGGGCCTACAGTGGCAGCAGGTGAATTCGGTTGATCCACTCTTCCGCTTCACTGGCGGCCCAAATCAGTATCAAATCATCGACAACTTCCACGATGGAAGACTCTGCGGAAGCACTAACAGTCCCGCGCTGGTTTGAGACGCAACAAACGTGGCGAAATGACGGGGCATTGTCTTACGGTCGTGGGTCGCAAGGAGGCGTCCTGCTTGGGCTGCCATCGTCAACACATTTTGATCATTCAATCCAGCCAAGCCTGCGGCGTGCGCGGTCTGAAAATCGATACCGGGCTCACGTCGAATCGCGGCCTTCACAATGATTTCATTCAGATCGGCATCGGCCTGAAAACGTACTTTCATGAGCGCAAGGTCGATGTTTGCCGACGTGCTTCGGCGAGTTTGCGGGAGAACTCCGGATCCACATTCCGCGTACGCTCGCGCAACGCGTCAAACTCCGCTCCGGCCTTTTTCAAGTAGGCATCGATCTCGGCACGATGCGCCAAGTAATAAGTGATGACGCCGTAGACCTGCTCTAATGACAAGCTAGGAAAACACTCCGTGGCGATGCTCTCCGGCGATAGTCCGTCCAGAAATGCCAGAACGACAGAGTCGACCGAGACTCGACTGCTGCTGACCCAATACCCTCCATCCCGCTGTTCGACATAACGCTTTTCCATCAACCGCGTCCTCCCCCTCTTACATTGCCTCGCGGTCCTTACGCTTTCGGTCTCACCCTGCCACCTGAACAGGTTGCTCTATTGAGAATACGGGCCTTTCGAGAGTGCGTCAAGACTTGGAATCCAGCGAGACATTCTCGAAACTCGTGCAGTCAAAATACGGAAACGATACGCAAGTTCATTGAGGAATTGGTTGTGAATGGCTTATCTCGGCCAACTGTCGGCGGATATGGCTGGGGGCTCGGCCGAGGCAACGGACCAAGTGGGCCGTTATTTGATGGTGAGCGCACACTTTTGGCCCGATAGAGTGAGTCTGAGTAACAGTACGGTCACGCAGCGTCGCGGTAGTAGTAGCGGAGCTGACCTCCGAGACGCTCACGACATTGGATGTTCCCTGCGTTGCAGCCGACTTCCTGCTCCGCAAATTAGCTCGTTGTTCAACG
>CAVOYC010000035.1:0-44511 GCA_963700575.1 uncultured Planctomycetota bacterium
TCTCCCGGTAACCTGGCCGGAAGAGATGCAGTCAAGGACGCCCTGTACTCGGCTTCATGGGCAAGTGATCCCTCAATCGCCTCGTCATATTGGCGACTGCCGATGATGATATCGTCAATGTCCCACATCGCATCGGTTGACAGGTATACGTAATCGGTCCAATTACCGATCGTTGCATCTTCACCTACGTTCGTGACCGTCCATTCGACGACGACAATATCACCAACTTGCGCAGCCGTCGGAGCATTAACTCCTGAGACCTCGAGATCGCTCGACGTCAGTTGGAGGCTCGCAGTGATCTCATCCTCCACTTCCACTCCCGTGGTGCTCGCAATCGTATCGCTGAGACGAATTGAATATTCACCGCTGCCGTATTGTGGCGTTACTTTCACAGTAACTGTCTTACCAGAAACCGACACAGACTTGATTTGGGGCAACAGGTCGATACCGCCAGGTCCCGTGAATTCGAGGACCGAATTCCGCGTCACCGTGGTGGCTTTGACTTCCTTGTTGAAATGGAACTCCCACATCTCCAAGGGTGCTGACGTTGCCTGATAGGGTAAGCTGTGCCACGAGGTAAAGCTTGAGATGTCAGCAAACAGCAAGGTTGTGTGTTTATCCGCGTCCAGCTCGCCCGGCGTGATATCCCAATCTTGATTGAGTGCCGCTCCCGTGCCGTCAACAACCGACGAATCCTCCTCCAGCAGGTATTCTCCTGATCGTGTGAGCGGTTCGAAATAAAGTGCGACCGATCTGCCATCTTCCCGCAAGACTAAGTCCAATAACTCCACTTCGCCCGTGGTTCCTCGCAGGCTGAAGGCATCCAAGGAGATTGTCTCCGGAAGCTGTCCGAAAAGGTGACGACGATTTCGCCATTGTTATCCGGATTGATCGTTTTTGGTGTGACGTCGGCAACAAAGAAGTCCAATCCCGAGCCGCGATACTCAACGGCCCCGATGTTGACACCTAAATTGGCGACGCGAGCAAATCCGTAGATGTCCGTTTCAATCGGACTCCCGTCCGGGAGTACAGCCAATGCATCATTGCCCGCATCGATCACTGGGCTGTTAGCCAGGACGAAATAGCCGAACTGGCCATTGGGAAGTGACATCCACGGACTCAGCATCGGATCAAGCGGTTCCTCGGCGCTCCCGATCAGGTTGCCATCGACGCCGTCAGTGAAAGGTTGGTCGGAGCCATTTCCTATGAGATTGAAACTTCCGACCAACAAATCATCACCGTAATAACTGTGGCGAATGTCTGGTCCAGAAAAAGCCGCAGTATTGCCAGCGATGACGGAATTGTAGATTTCGGCTGAGCCGTCGTTGTAAAGACCACCTCCGTGGCTGGCGAAGTTGCCCACTAGGGAACTGTTAGTCACCGATAGCGTGCCTCCGCTGTCAACGCCGCCGCCGGAGCCAGCAGCGGAATTGCCGACCATTGTACTGTTGACTAGCGTCAGCCTTCCTATCGAATTTCTGATTCCACCGCCGTGGATACCGGCCGAGTTGCTCGTGAAAGTGCTGTTAACCACCGAAACGACACCAAAGTGGTTGAAAATACCTCCGCCGTAACCTCTAGCCGAGTTTCCCTCAACCCTGCTGCTCGTTAACGTCAGCGTGCCCCTGTCATTGTAGATACCGCCACCATCATGAGCAGAATTGCCTGCAAGAGCGCGATCCGTAACCCTCAACGTGCCGTTGTATTTGTAAATCCCACCACCGGCGCCGACGACCGAACCGCCGGTAATCGTCAACCCCGTCAGTTCTACATTCTCGTTCTCAGAAGTGGCGATCGTGAAAACCCGATTGGGTTCCCCAGCACGTATCGCCAGTGAGTGTAATGACGAGGCGTCAATTGTTAGAGACTCGTCGAGCCAAAGCGATTGCTTCTGTAGGTCAATTGTTTTGCCATCCAATGCCGCATCGAATGTGATCGTTGTGCCCACTGAGCCTGGGTCGGCGTACCAGATTGCCTCGCGTAGCGAAACCCGCTGATCATAAAGGTCAAACGTGTCGTCGCGCGTTGTCACCCTCGCGGATGCTGTCTCACGACCGACCGCTATATCGCTCTGGAATTCGAACGCTCCACAATCGACCGACGCACCGATGATGCGAGCGTTCCCATCGACATCCGAAGGAAGTGATTCGCTCGTGTCGCCATCATTATCAATGTCGAACCTGTCATTTGGTAGCAAGCTCGTGTCGCCGCAGTTGATCGCATGGTGCTGTAAGCGGTCAAGTGTAAATCGCCGTAATCGTCATTGGCCGATTCATCCACCGCGGGCGTGGCTGGGTTGTCGCCCCATCTGTCGCCACCGTCATTTGGACTGCGGACAAGACCTGGATCGACATTAATTAAGTTGTGGCTGCTGCCATCGGTAAGTTCTCCAAAAATATTCGGATCTGACGATGCTTCGTTCATCGCAATGATCGAGTTTCTCACTGTTACGTAGCCGAGACCATCGATCCCACCGCCGCGATCGGCAGTGTTCCCCACGAGCGTGCTGTTAATCACAGTCAGCACGTCCTCGTACCTGCCTCCATCTCCGCTGATCCCGCCGCCGTTATCAGCAGAGTTGCCCGCGAGAATGCTATTGGTCACGATCAGCGTGCCCGCCAATTTGTAGATCCCGCCGCCGTCATCAGCAGCAGAGTTGCCCTCAAAAGTGCCATTGGTCACTGCTGTCCGGCATTGTTGGCTGTATACCCCACCGCCACGACCACCAGCAGAGTTGCCTCCGAAGGTACTATTGATCACATCT
Organism: uncultured Planctomycetota bacterium; assembly: GCA_963700575.1. Taxonomy (GTDB): domain Bacteria; phylum Planctomycetota; class Planctomycetia; order Pirellulales; family Pirellulaceae; genus JAJRVM01. The sequence goes on from CAVOYC010000035.1 coordinate 2,765, forward strand.
AGAGTGTTGTATGCCTTGTAAATTCCGCCGCCGTCATCAGCAGCAGAGTTGCCTTCTAACGTGCTGTCGATCACAGTTAGCGTGCCATCTACATCGCTGATTCCACCACCCCAGACATCAGCTGAGTTCCCGATGAGGGTGCTGCTCGTCACCGTTAGCGTGCCAGCGTCTTTGTAAATTCCACCGCCATTACCGGAAGCAGAGTTGGCCGCGAAGGTGCCGTTAAATACCGTTAGCGCACCCCAGTCACTGTAAATCCCACCGCCGTAACCAGCGGAGTTCCCCGCGAGAGTACTGTCGGTCACCGTCAACGAGCCGTTAAACTTGTAAATCCCACCACCGTAACCAGCGTCCGACCCGCCAGTGATCGTCAGCCCCGCGAGGTCCACGTACTGGTCGTTGGAAGTGTTGATCGTGAACACCCGACTGCGCCCCGCTGCATCGATCGTCAGCGAACCGAGTGTTGAGGCATCAATCGTCAGTGACGTGTCAATCCACAACGATTGCCCCTGCAGCCGAACAGTTGCTCCGTTCAATGCCACGTCGAAAGTGATCCTTGTACCTTCCGTGCCCGCGTGAGCGTGCCAGATTGCCTCGCGAAGCGAAACTCGCTGATCATAAAGGTCAAACGTGTCCTGTTGTGTTGTCACTGTCATCGACGGTGTTTCACGACCGACGGCCATTTCCGCTCTGAAATTCGTACGCTCCACAATCGACGGAAGTTCCGTACACTCGCAGATTCCCATCCACATCAGTAGGTAGTCGCTCGCTCGTGTCGCCGTCATCATCAAGGTCAACCATATCCGACGGCAGCAAGCTAGTGTCACCAAAGTCGATCGCAGCGCTGTGAGCGGTCAAGTGTAAATCGCCATAATCGTCATTGGCCGACTCGTTCACCGCGGGCGTGTCTGGGTTGTCACCCCATCCGTCACCACCGTCACTTGGATTACGGACAAAAGCTGGATCGACATTCATGAGGTTGTGGCTGCTGCCATCGGCAAGTCTTCCAAAAATATTCGGATCTGACGGTGCTTCGTTCATCGCAATGATCGAGTTTCTCACCGTTACCAGGTGATAGCTCCAGGCTCCACCGCCACGATCGGCGGTGTTCCCCACGAGCGTGCTGTTCGTCATTGTTAACGAACCTATGTCCGTAAAGACCCCACCGCCACGATACGCGGAATTCCCAACAAGAGCGCAATTTGTCAACGACAGATTGTCTGATTGACTGGTGAAAATACCGCCGCCATAACCGGACGCTGTGTTCCCCCAAAAGTAGCAACCCGTCACTATCAACAAGCCGTCACTGGAGATTCCAGCACCATCGTAAAAGGCGGAGTTGCTGCAGAGATTCGTGAGAATCAACGACAGCGCACCTCCCATGTGGAAGACGCCGCCACCGGATTGCCATTCCCGATGCTGCCAGTCATGCGGACCATTCGCCCGTCCAGCTGTGATCGTCAGCCCGTTGAGTGCCACACCCTCGGTAAGCTCGAGGCCGAGAACCACCGTAAAGGCGTTGTCTTCAAGTGTCGCTTGATCGCCCGGGTCGTCGTTTCCCAACAGGTCCCCCGAAAGAACAGTCTCATGTGCCCAGTTCCCCTCGGCATCGCGTTCACGTTCGTCCACAGAACCCTCGTCCCCACCAAATGCTCCGTATAACGAAACGCCATCAACCAGGGCAAATGTCTCTGTACGCGCCGTCTCGGCAACTGATTTCTTGGTCGGCATATACACCCCTTCAGCGATCCAGATCGCTGAGATGTCGTTTTCCACTTCCGTATCGGCATTGAGTGCTTCCGCTTCATCCAACGCGTCCTGAACGCGCACGGAAGGCATTTGTCCAATCCAGTCCCGACTGACTGCCGGTCGCGTCGGCGTCCACAAAGAGCGTCTCATCACCCGTCAACAGGAGACGATCCTCCAGCGGCTCAAACAGCATCCGTCGTGCGTAGGGGGTCAGCGTGTGCCGCAGCTTTCGTGTGTAACGGCGTCTCTTGAAACGAGGGCCGGATTTGATGTGCGTACGACGACTTGAGGAACGTTGCCTTGGCATCGACAATCTCTACTTTCTACGTTTTCCAGATCACACTGTTGTTGAGTTCAGGAGATGGCAGCCGCACTTCGGAAAAGAAGGCAATAAGCAGATCATTGACCTGGATTGGAAGGACCACTGACCACAAGTGAAATCCAGGGGCGACATCATAATCATACAAATATTCCGATACGTGGAGAACAGTGGTCCCGAACGACCGGAACCGACTTCGATTCCGCTGCCGGGGCTGCGTCCACGGCCACGGCATCGTCTGGCGGTTGCCATTCCGGAACCGACTTCGGTTCCGCTGTTGGGGTTGCGGGTGCGCAGTCTTGGTCGGTTGTGGTGCTGCCGGCGGCAGGGCGCAGAAGACTCTTGACTCGGCCGATTGTGCAGCAGCCAAGAGCGGTTGATCCTTCTCCGCCTGTTGCTGCGGCTCGCTGCCGCCACGGAACACCAGGGCCCACAACACAGGAGCAACACAGTGCCGGAGCCCACGATGATCGCCGCCCAAGTTACGGGCCAGATAAGGCCGTATATCCCCGGCGGTGGGCTCATGCGACGGGAAGCGGCTAAGGGAACTCCGTCGGCCAACCCCACATGCAGCCCGTGAACGACGGAAGGCGATTGCCCCCCAGCGGCGCCTTGCCCATCTTGCCAGGCTGTGGCGCATTTCTGCGAAAACGGACATCCTCGTGTATGAGGCTCCAAGCCCCCCCGGTCTGGATCGATTTCCAGCGCGGTGGGGACGAGCCTGTGTTTTTTGTGCGCTGGCTGGGAGCGTGTAGTGCATCCCAAGTCCGCCCGGTGCAGACACGGGGCACCGCAAGTCCGATCGTCAGTGGGCATATTGCGCGTCCTCGAAGAAGCGAAGCCGCAACCGTCGCTCGGTCACGGTCATCTGATGGGACGCACCACGCGGAGGCGTGGGTAGGAGAATGAATGGTCCTTCGTCTGAAGGATGACCGTTTCAAGTTTACGCGATAGTCAGTTCGCGTCAACGTCGCGATTGACGCGCATCGTTAGCCGTGCACAGACGTTGTTTTGCGACGCGATTTTTTCGTCCGAACGCCCTTGGGCGATTTTCTGGTCGCCCAGGACAACCGAAGCGTTCTGCGATGGCAGAAGTGTGTCTCTATGCCGGCGGTAGACGCGATGCGAAGGCGAGCTTACTGCCTCAGCTCCCGGACAATCGGCCGGGGAGTCGGGGCAAGATTCTGAGCCGGTGAGGGGCCCCAGGGGGTCAATGCGGCATCTGCCGATCCGTCGTCCGCATCGCCTCGCATCTTGCCCTAGTGTTTGTGAACGACAGTTGCACCTTGTGCGAGGCAAGTGGAAGCCGCGCCCGCGTCTGAAACCGAACCGAGTCCTAGCGGCGGAAATGGGATATCCCGTGGCAGCTTACCGTCAATTAATATCCTCCGCAGGGCGGTCACGCTTTCAACGGTCAGTCCTCGTGTATCGATACCCAGCGCCGCGAATGTGCCGATTGAAGAATCGCCCGTGCGACTCGGCCGCATCCATGTTATTGCGCATCTTGTCCGCTGCCAGCCACAGCTTGGCCTCGAAGCCCAGGTTGGCGGCACTGTCGCTCGACTTCCGTATCGCAGACTTCTTTTTTGCCATGTGAGAGTTTTCGCCTGGGGGTCGTGGTTCGCTGTGCGTAATTGCAACATGGATGCGCGGTACCACCATGGTGTGTCGGTCAGAAGAAGTGGAGAGCCATGCCGCTCACCTACCTTTCACGGGGGCGGGGAGAGCGGCAATTGCGCAAGTGGCAGGTAGAGAATCGCAACTGCCCCTCACCCCGATTTCAGCCCGTCGCATTGGCCAATGCGGCAGACACCCACAGGAACCAGTCTACCTTGATACGACGTCCGAGTGTAGCACGCAGCGGCAGTCTTGGTAGTCTATACTGCCTCGGCAAGTCGCGGGCGGCACGATGATTGATGCGTGAGGTCCGCCGCGATAGATTGGGGTGCAGCGTGAGCTGAGTTGCCGCAACTCCGATCGAATGGCAAGGAGAATGCGATGAAGAAACCCCTGATGTGGTGTCTCGTGGTGGTGATGCTGGTGCTCGCTGGCTATTTCAGCATGTCTTATGTGCAGGAGCCAAGTGCCCCTGAGAAATCGACAGCCGCATCAACAAAGTTCGCTCCCGAGCAACTGGGTGCGGCCAAGAAAATGGGTGTGCCAGTAACGATTACCAACTCGATCGGGATGAAGCTAGTATTGATCCCGGCGGGCGAGTTTATGATGGGTTCGCCGGATTCGGACGGCGCCCTCGCCCACACGCAGCAAAAAGTGCGAATCCCAAAACCTTTTTACTTAGGCGAGTGCGAAGTGACTCAAGGTCAATACGCGGCGCTGATGAATGCGCGTCCTTGGACCAGGGGCCCCTTAGTGATGGAAGGCAACGACTACGCGGCGACGTATGTGAATTGGCACAATGCGGCAGAGTGTTGCAAGCGATTGAGCGAGAAGGAGGGGCGGCTTTATCGTCTTCCCACAGAAGCAGAGTGGGAATATGCGTGTCGTGGAGGTACGACCTCGCCTTTTCATTTCGGTGACGACGCTTCGCGGCTGAGCGCATACGCTTGGTTCAAAGAAAACTGCTCGGATCTACATCGCGGATACTCGCAAAAAGTGGGGCAGAAGAAGTCCAACCCCTATGGTTTGTACGATATGCATGGCAACGTGGCGGAATGGTGCAGTGACTGGTACGAAGCCAAATCACCGGTGTACGGCCCTGACGGACCTCTCAAGGGCCCATTCAAAGTGTCCCGAGGCGGTAGTTGGACCAGCCCTGCGACGAACTGCCGGTCGGTCAGCCGCGGCGCGTGCGAGACGAGGTTTCGCATCTTCTCCCTGGGCTTTCGCGTGGCCGCAAGTCCGTCAGCCAATCCAGCAAGCAACGCCCCGAGCGACGGCCAGTAGTCTCCAGGACTGAGCCCATCGACTGAGCGTCATTCGCGATAACAGCCGACCAGTTCGCCAATACCCGCCTCAAGACTCTGGCGTTCCTCCGCTTTCAAACGCCGCTTGTGAGTGCGACACCACTCGGTGACAACGGCGACCCACGTCCCGAGCGAGTTGGGCGACAAGCGGGTTGGGGCGTGGCAGCAGCCGTAGTGAATACCGTGCTAGACTTGTGATAGAGAGCGGCCTCGCGTAGTTGTTTCTGCTGACCTGGCAACCTTCTTGCGGCAAATCTCTCTTAGGTCGATTATCGTAGCAGTTGCACCCCTTCTGCATTCGTGGTCGACCTTTTGTCTTGCCTCTGCAAATCCAGCCCTATGCGGTTTTTCCACCTTTTCCATTCTATTGGCGGTACATTGGCGGACAGACACTCGACAAACATTAGCGCGTCGAGGGACCGCACTAGCCTGCCGAGATAGTGTGGGGCTCTACCGAGATAGTGTGGAGCGATAGCCATATCGGCAGGAGAATCGGGGTACAATAACTGCTTACGCCTGCGGGAAAGTCGCCTACTGATTTTCCGCATCCTTCTTCCGTGCGGCCCTTCGATATTCCGTTCTATATGTGAGAAAGAGTGCGTCAAAGAGCTGATGTGTTTCTTCGCGGCAGAATCCCGTTTCTGTTTTTCGAATAACTAGCCTGTCTATGTCTTTGGGCCAACCTCCCATTATGAACACTGGCTTACCCTGCGGGAGTCCTGTGATTTTTTCCGTCGTCAGCGTCGTGTATTCGCTCGGCGGTGTGTAGTCCGACTGCGCAGAAAGGTCTTTCAACAGGCTCTCCAACCGTTGCACACTCTGTTTGAGGGGATTCTCGCGATCATCTACGTAACGCAATATCTCCTCTCTGCGTCTTGCGGCATAAATCGGCGAGTGCTCCATGAGTGAATGCAGTTCCTCGCTCCAATAGAGCACGGACACTTGGTCATTGCCCTGCCACTTACGGCCCTCTTGGATGTGTCGTTCGTTAAGAACAAGGTACTTGCCAACCATTGTCGCATTACAGCGTTTGCGCCTCGGAAACGAACCGTCAAAAGGACGTTGCTTATTGGTCCGGGTATCGAGAGACAAAACCCACCACTTAACCTCCCATTCTCCTTCCATGGACTTCAACCACTCCATGGCGAGCTTCCCTTTCTTTGGCACATCGTCCTTTGCGGGCCGATCGGCGTAAGCCAGTAAGCGCAGCTGCCGTAACGGCCAAAACGAAAAGCAGCGGAAATATCTTCACCATTGGAACATCCAGTCGTAATTACACGGAATATGCGCGCTGAAACTTGACGTACCAATTGTCCCACGGAGAAATCGGGCAAGCAACAAGCCTCCCAAAGACTTCAAACAAAAACCCACGCCCAGCTCGCAGCCAGACGGGGGCAGTGTAGAAAACCACTGGAGCGGTGCAGCAGTTTCCCTTTCGCCGCCTAAGACGCGTTCTGCGTCACCTGGTGGCCCCTCTTCTGCCTCAATCGCTTCAGATTCGCCTGTATCGCGTTACCGCGCTTCGATGGCTCGATTATCGCTGACGGGGCCCGGCGCTCGCGAGGCGATGCGTCACGCGTTAGCAGGAGAAGAGCCTGTAACCACAGTGTGGGCAGTGAAGTTCCCGCGCGATTTCGACTCTGCGAAGGATCGTGTCAGAGTTCATTGCAGCTGCCAAATGTTGGTCTTGCCGCAGTGTCCTTCGTTACGTTGGCAAGCGGCGAGAAGGCACATCAGATGACGACCATGTCGTTTGGGTTCTGTGGGGGGATGACGGCGACGGTGGAAACCTTCCGTATGCTTGATCTCGCCCCGCCGGACCTTCTCTTCAATTTCCTCGGCGAGCACTTGGCAACAACAATTGCGACAACTTCTGACCATCCCGTTTGAGGTTCGAAATGCGGCGCGATGCTTGATTCCCCCGGCGATGGGGAGTAATAGTATCGGCAGTGAAACCAAGCCGGGGAGAGCACCATCATCGTATTCAAAATGATCGGGGCCATAGCAATTGTGCTTTTTGCCACAGGGGGCTTGGCAATACGGGGCCTTACCAAAGTCACCACCTGGGCTGAAGTCGCGATCTTTTGCCTTGTGGGGGCGGGAGTTTACTTCGGGATCTGGTTGATTAGCCCCGTATTGCTCGCTGAAATGGGCAAGTACGCAGTCTTGGCCGTTTTTTGCGGCAGCGTTGCCGGCGGTGAATTTCACAAATGGCGAAAGAGTCGTGACGCCAACGGTCTGTTGCTATCGCTTGTATGTGGGGTGGGATGCGTTTTTGCAGCTCCTTGGTTGCGTGTCCCCCGCTTATTTCGCACCTGTTCAACGGACAGTGAGACTGCTGGCGAAAAGGTGGAAGTGTGGTCGGTGCCGGTTGTGCACGGTCCGCGTTGACGACTGTTTCACCTGCAACGCGGCGTGGTCCATCTGCGAGCCGACCAATTCGATAACTTGTCGCATTCGATGCAATCATGATACCCTCGGCGGTATGCTCATGACACGAGTGCTGCCCAGTGGATAAGCCAATTCGGCGTGAGGCAAAAGCAGGAACCGCAGGGCTCATTCCCTCACTGGACCCCCGTAGTGCGCTCCCTTGCGACCATGCAGTCCCGATAGTCGCTCCTTGCCTATTGTGACCTGATTGTCAGCGACTTTCTGCGAGGACATACTTAACGTGAGTGGGACCCGTCGGCCGGCCGGGGGTCTGGATCGATTTCCGGCGGACCGAGTCACGATCACATCCTCTCATCCATCTCCGCGCAGCAGCTCGTCAATCTCCTCGATGTCCATACGCTCCCTGCGCACGTTCTCCTGCTCGTCCTGCACCACAGCCAGCGACCTGGCCACGACGTCGACATACTTGGCGTAGGAGCGGATGACTGGTCTCCAGCCACCCCAGGGCAGCCAGCGAGGGCGCGGTGTGCGAGCCCGGTCCAGGTGAACCCGAATCGCCCCACTGGCCGTCTCTTCCACGACTCGACAGCCGATTCGCCTGGCACCAGCTCAACTCAGCCTGCTGGCGAAGCGTTGTCGGGCAGCTGCGGCCACGAAGCCGGGAATATCGCCGAGGCCCTGGACGCGGCCACGATGGGCGGATTCTGACTGGGAATCGGTGGCCGGCATCCCCTCGGTGTCCAGCGGTGGGAATGCGCGGGCCGCTTCCTGCCACGCCACCTCGTTGAGCTCGTCGCGGTCCCATTGACGGCCCGCGGATCTCCATGCCTTCTTCGTGGCTTCCTTCACCTGCTGGCGAAATTCCGCAATCTCCTCGTAGCGACCCTCCTGGCGCCACTGGCGAGACAGCGCCGCCCGGTCAACTCGATCCGCCGTGCCTGATCCGTCCATTACTTACCCCTCGCGTCTGTGTCTCATTGTGTGGCCTCTCCGCGTGGCCGCATCGCTCTATTTTATGCTGAGATATGCACGAGCCAACGTCGCTTTTTCGTGTCAGCCCACCTCCCGCATAATCTCCACCGCCTTTTGCAGATCCCGTTCGGCATAGACTTGGGTGACGTCGGCCGATGCGTGCCCCAGGATGACTTGGGCGGCTTCCAGCCCGTACCGTTTGCGAATCTCCGTTCCGGCGGAGTGGCGTAGGCGGTTCGGTGACCACCGGGCGAACGCCGGCCTTGTCGCAGGCCCGGTGGATTGCTCGGCGGTAGCTGTCTGGTGGTGTACTGCTCGCCCGCAGTTCGCTTCGGCTTCCGCCTCCGGTTTGTGCCCGGACGGTTGCCGCACGACAACGGCGTCTTGCGGTTTTCATGTTGTGCCGCGCGTCGTTTCTTTTCTCGCTGTCGACGGGACGGAAGCAAGACGATTCCTTCTCACGCAACAGGTACGGCCGCAAGATGTCCTGCCCCTTCGGCCCGATGGGGATGAATTCGCTCCCGGTCGTGATGTTCGGTCTTGTGACGTGTCCGGCCGGTACAGCCAGACATCGCCGCGACATGTCCACGTCGCATGGGCGGAGATTGGCAGACGTCCTGCGGACGACAGCCCGTAAGCCGCTGCAGGCGGACCATATCGGCCACGACGGCCGTCAGTGGGGCAGTGTGGCCTGTACGGTCGCATCGTCCACGGGGAGCACCGGGGCCGGTTCACGGGCCTCTGAGCGACCCTTCCGAAGCCAGAAACGGCCATCAGCCCGTGGTACACATCCGGGATGAACCAGTTCATTCTCTACCGCCCATTTGAAGCATCGGCGAATCCGACCGATGCGACTCATTGATGTAGCCGCGGGACAATCCCTTGTCGATCATCCGCTGCCGGATCGCCTTCAGTGCCAGCGGGCCGAATTCGTTGGCATTGTCCGACCGTACAGTTCGTCGAGCATTCGCAGCACTTCCACGACGTGCCCGTACTCGCGGGTGACCGTCCCGTTTTTTCGATAGTACCCCTCGGCGAATTTGATGTAGGCGTCGATGACCTCGACCACCGTAACGTCATCATTCGATGGCAGACGCCGACCGTTGGCGGTCCACTCGGAAATCAGACGGTCATATTCGGCCGTGCTGGCCGCGGAGTTCCACTTGCCCAGATAGAAGTCCCGGCCGTCAATCGTGACGACCGCCTGATTCGTGGGCTTGTGACGACGGTAGGAAGGGACGCGGGGAGACAGTTTTTTCGGCATCTGTGCAACCTCCAATCACGCCGAATCCGGTAGTCTACCGGATTCTCGGGTAATCTTGGGCCGCACTGCCGACCGTCGGCAGGTATCGTAAATACTTGATTCGGCGAAACTTATCGAAAGTGGAGCGGAGGAGGATCGAACTCCCGACCTCGGCATTGCGAACGCCGCGCTCTCCCAGCTGAGCTACCGCCCCGAATTGGGTCCGCCGCCGGCGGATGACTTGGCAAAGCGCCGCATTTTAGTGCAGCGCCTGCCTTTCCGCAACGCCTGCCCCCACTCCCCTACGGCTCCAGGCCCAAGCTGCGCGTGTAGGCTTCCCGCTGTGAGTCGAGCCCCAGTTCTTCGGTGATCGCCGACCAGGCCTCGGCTGTTTCCGTCAACGCCTGCTGGGGTGTTTGGGTGCCGGTGTGCGCCGCATGAACGGCCTGATCCAGGGCTGCCATATAACGTTGCCAACCGGGAATGCGAATCGAGGACAAGCGGCGAGGCTGGGATTGGGTCGTGGCCACCAGCTCGGTGTATTGACGGCTTGATTCGAGCGTCAGTGCTTCGTCGGTCCAGACCTGCGGTGCATTGACCTGCGACTGCCGGAAGAGTGTCGTGCTTGGACTTTCCGGTGATAGGAGCCCGCTCCATTCCCGGCCGGTCAGCAGCGCCAGAATGCCGGCCGACTCGCGAGGCCGGCGTGCATTGCTGACGACCGAGCCAAGCTTACCCGCCACGGCCAGCAACGGGACGTATACCGTCCGTTGTTCTTCGTGTGGCGTCCAAGTCTGTTCGCCGAAGTTATACGCCTCGGTCGCGCCCGGCAGTTGCGTAAACCCGATCTCGACGCCTTCGGCCAGCTCCAGCGGCTGACCGTCCGACGTACTATGGCTGGGCCAGCACAGCGCCATGGCTGCCCGGCCCGCCATGATCGTGCGACGCGCTGCTTCCGGTGTCATCTGATCGGGCGCCGCCACTCCCAGTTTCGCGGCGGTCACCAACTCCTCCAACGCCCGGACAAAAGGAGGTCCCGCGATCAGGGGCTCCATTGTGAGGTAGTCAAAAAACACGGAAAACTGGCTGGGGTGCGAAGCGTACGACGCCGCCCGCGCCAAGAGGACCTGGGCCGCCCAGGGGGCCCGCAACGGCTCGCAGACGGCCGACCAGGGGACGCTTTCGGCGGGGCCCGAATCACCCAGCTCGGATCGCGTGAGACGCTCGGCCAGCTGCTGATACTGCTCCCACGTGAGGGGCGGCTGAAGTTGGCGATCGCGCAGCAGGTCCGCCCGATATGCGAGCACCAGCTGTGGCGACCCAAAGGTGAACGCATAGGACTGCTCGCCCCAGCGGACTTCCGCGCCGCGCTGCAATTCAAACACATCGCGCAGAGAATATTGCTGATCTGCGAAAACGGCTTCTGAGGGAGCGGCGATCAGCTTACGATGGGCCAGCGTCCCCAGGCAGGCCGAGGGATAAATGATCACGTCGGCCACCAACTGCCGGACGGTTTCCAGCTGCTCGCTGGACATCTGCTGCAGCTCCAAACTGCTTTCTATTCGGGCTTTCCATTGACGTTCCAAGACGGTGGCGAAAGGCGCATCGTCCACGACGATGACGCGCATCGGGTAGAGCTTGGACTGCGACTTGTCGGTGTTCGCATCCGGCTCAGTCGCCTTCTCACACCCGACCACCGCCAGGCAGCTGAGCCCAGCCAGAAACAACCACACGGAACGTCGCAACACGGGTGAAAAGGGTGAAAACACGAAAAGTTGCATCAGCCACTCCTGCAACGGGCCAACGTGAGACGGAAAAAGCGAAGCTCTCGTGCATTGTCGCATGATTCGGTCGCTCAATGAAGCGGGTGCAACGACCACTCTCGAGCGAGGACCCCGCCGAGAATTCCCCTCGGCCTGCGCCCCCGAAGCCAGCCCCTCGCACATCGTGCACCGCACGGTCAACGATGAGGGTTCTGGTGGCCCATTGCGATCTCTTTCGGACTGGGGCCTTAACGACTACCCATTTTCAGGGCGGAGCACTGGCTGGTATTCCGCCAGCTGACGCGGACCCGGTACGATAGAACTCCAGGCCGCATGTGGGCCGGAATCGGGTATCTTTATGAGCGGGTCCTCGAGTCCGTACGCAACGACTTCTGTTCCCCACGACGGCCATTTTGCCGGGTAGGTGACCGGCAGAATGTAACTCTGGCAGGAAGCCGCGGCTTTGTGTTGCAGAACGCGGGCCAGAGGTTACCGCTACGGGGATCAACCTTTCTGCCGGCCGCCTTGCGAGGAATTCGACCAGGTATGACAAGTAATGCACTGAGCGCCGAGTCGCGATCCATTGACGATAGTCATGCCGGTCGCGCTGTCGCGCCACGCAGCAGATGGTTTGAGGCTCTGCTGATTTTCAGTCTGTTCTTTCTTTACACCAGTGGTCCTCCGCCCGACGTAAACGAGACACACTATCTGCCCAAAGCCAAGCACTACTGGAACCCGGACTGGTGTGGCCCGGACGTGTTTCTCGATTCGGCGGACCCGCACACGGTTTTCTACTGGATGTTCGGCTGGATGACGTTGTGGGGCTCGCTGGGGACCGTCGCCTGGATAGGGCGAACCTTCACCTGGACCCTGCTGAGCGATTGGCTGGCAGCGACTTAGCTGGGCCGTTTGTCCGCAGCGCTACGTCAGCGTGCTCACGGCCGCCCTGTTACTGGTATTCGCAGACCGCTGTCACCTGGCTGGCGAATGGTTCGTAGGCGGATTGGAGGCTAAGGGAATTGCTTATGCGCTGGTGTTCTTCGCACTCTGTTGCGTCATTCGCGGGCACTGGCGGGCGGTCTGGTTGTGGCTGGGGGCCGCATCCGCCGTGCACGTGTTGGTGGGTGGTTGGAGTGTTCTGGCGGCTGCCATCTGCTGGTCGTCCAGCGGCTCGGCGCGCCCGCCGCTCCGCGACATGTGGGGGAGCCTGGTGCTCGGCGCGTCGATATCCCTCGCCGGCCTGATACCCGCGCTGTTGCTATCCATAAATGTCGATCCACGCACCGCCAATGAGGCGAATCAGATTTACGTGTTCGGCCGACTGGCACACCATTTAGTGTTCCACCGATTTGCCTGGCAGCGCATGTTGTCGTTTGGCCTGCTGTTAATCATTTGGATCGCCCTCTGGTCCGTCGCCCGGAAATCCCCTACTTGGAACCGCCTGAATCGGTTCGCCTGCGCCTCGTTGATGATCTCGTGCGTCGGTGTGATACTGGATTTCGCATTGCTCAACCATCCACAGCTGGCCGCCCGTTTGCTGAAGTTCTATTGGTTTCGGTTATCCGATGTCGCGCTGCCCGTGGCCGTGGCTCTGGCGGTTCCGGTGGTAATTCGTAGACTGTCAGAACCTCACGCCTCAGACTGCCGCGCATCAGATTCCCGTACCCAGCTGGCACGCTGGGCCTGGACCGTGACGGTGGTCGCGTGCGGAGTGTCGCTCGGCTGGAAATATGTTCAGTCGCAGATCGATTTTCGGCCGCCAGCGATCATTCAGTCGCGACCCGTTGGCCGTCACGGTGCACGACGCATGGACGATCGTTACCGTGCCTGGCGCAATGCCTGTGCCTGGATCGCCCGCCAGACACCGCCCCACAGCCGATTCCTGACACCGCGCAACCAGCAGACGTTCAAGTGGTACGCTGGCCGTGCGGAAGTGGTTTGCTGGAAGGACATTCCGCAAGATGCGGCGAGCGTCGTAAAGTGGTGGCATTTGATGGGCGAAATCTACCCGCCGGAGGTGATCGAAAATGGACTGGGAGCGTGGACTGATCAGCAACTTTACGAGATCGCTCAACGCGAACAAGCGGATTTCATCCTGGTCGATCGCTCCAGGACTCGGCGGCGACTCGGTTTGCACCGTGTCTACCCGACTGCTGCCGTGTCGAATCCGCACTTTGAGTTGTACCGAGTGGGTGATGGGGTGAGCAGGTGATGGGGTGACAGGATGACGGGGCACCGAGACTTATGGCAAACATGATCGATCCGCTGGACGACCAATTACCGGCGCGTCTCGCCTGGCGACTCGCGCAGCCCTTGCCGGGACGCGATGCGCACCGACAGCTGGCTGCCGAACTGGCCTATGGGCGACACTTTGGCCCACCCGCGTCCGACGCCCGGCCGGCCTCCGTACTCGTCTGCCTCTATCCACAGGCCGGCCAGTGGTATATCCCCTTGACGATGCGGCCGACACATATGCTGGACCACGCCGGACAGGTGAGTCTACCTGGAGGGACCAACGAAGCGTGTGAGACGGCCGAGCAGTGTGCGTTGCGGGAGTACCAGGAGGAACTGGGAGCCGACACTGAGCAGCTGATCGTCTTAGGGCGACTCACTTCGATATATGTGTTTGCCAGCAATTTCCATGTCACTCCATGCGTGGCGATCGCACCGCGGACCCCCAAGTTCGATCCGAATCCTCACGAAGTAGCGCGTGTATTGGAACTGGCTGTCGCTCTGCTCATCGACCCGCGGCGCCGGTCCACTCACGTTATTGAGCGGCGCGGGTATCGCTTTGCCACGCGTAACATCAGGTGTGGCGACGACCGTATCTGGGGCGCGACGGCGATGATCCTGGCCGAAACCGCGCGGGTGATTGCGGAGTCACTGGACGCCGACTTCCCCGGGGATCCCGGGGACAGGCCCCCACGCCCTCGTTCAGCTTGAACCAGCCATCCGCCACGCTTGACGAACCCCCACGCTTGGACAATTCCCCAGGTTCAGTATACTGACCGATCATCGTGCGGCGCTGAAGGCTCGGTGAACCAAACTGACGGCTGCGTGGTCTAGCGGGCAGAGGTTGCGAGACGAATCGCCGCCGACTTGAACCGACCGGGAAACAAACCAGGGGCGTCGCCCTGGAGGGCAATGCTACGGGGATCAAGCTCTCTGCCGGTCGCCGCACAGGGTGGGGCCCCGAACTCGCTGCGAGCAACCGCGCGAACACGTTCGCCCTCTGAACGCTGGTCGCGGCAACGCGACTCACTATAATCGACTGTTTTGCCTCTAACAGGACTGACGGCTATGGTACGTGTTGGCATTCTTGGAGCGACCGGTTACACGGCGCTCGAGTTGATTAAGATTCTGCTTCATCACGACGAGGTCGAGATTGTCGCGCTCACAAGTCGTCAGGAGGGGAATCCGCATGTTGCGGCCATCCACCCACAGTTGGCCGGTCGTCTCGACATGCAGCTGGAAGACCTTGAGCCGAGCCAGGTTGCCGCTCGCTGTGACTGCATATTCAGTTGTCTGCCTCATGGGGCGTCTGCAACAGTGGTCCGTCAGTTGCTCGATGCCGGCAAGCGGGTCGTCGACTTCAGTGCGGATTACCGGTTGACCGATGCGGGCGTGTACGCCGACTGGTACGGCCAGAAACATGCGGATCCCGATCGCATCGGACACGCTGTCTACGGGCTGCCGGAAATTTACGGCAATCAGATCGCGGCTGCACCGTTGATTGCGAATCCCGGTTGTTACCCCACCTCGGCGATACTTGCCATCGCCCCGCTGCTGCAGGCCAACGCTATCAAGCCCAGCGGGATCATCGTCGATTCCAAGAGCGGAGTGAGCGGTGCCGGCCGAACGCCAAAGCTGACCACGCACTATCCCGAGTGTAACGAGAGCATTGTGGCTTACAACGTAGGGCGACATCGGCATACGCCGGAGATAGATCAAATTTTGTCGTCGGTCAGCGACCGCGAGGTGCAGGTCGTTTTCACACCCCACCTCGTCCCGATGGACCGGGGAATACTGACCACGGCTTATGCGGAGCCGGCACGCGAGGTAACGGAATCCGACCTGCTCGACACGTTGCGACAATTTTACGACGGCCAGCCCTTCATTCGCGTCGTCGAGCACCTTCCGGCCACGAAGGATGTGATGGGATCGAATTTCTGCGACGTGACAGTCCGCATCGTGCGCGGTCGTGTGCTGATGATCAGCTGCATTGACAACCTGGTCAAAGGAGCCTCTGGGGCGGCGGTGCAGAACTTCAATTTGATGTACGGTTACCCCGAAACGACGTCCTTCTGAGAAATCAGGGAAAAATAACTTCCCGATTTACTGACCCCTCACCCTACCCTCTCCCCAAAGGGGCGAGGGAACAGGGTGAAGTTATTTTTCCCTGATTCCCAAGGATGGGCCGACACGATAGTTTTTGGCGTGAGACAAGTGCGCACGTTTGTGGCTGCGGCACGCGTCCGCTGTAGGGCGGCCAGATGCCGTCGCCACGTTGAGTTGCCCTGATTGCCAGGAGACCATTCCATGAGTCCGTGTGTACCGCCAGGATTTCGCGCCGCCGGCGTGCATTGTGGGATCAAGAGCAATCCAGGCAAACTGGATTTGACTCTGATCGTCGGTGATGATCCCTTTGTGGCGGCCGGCGTCTATACACAGAATCGGATTTTCGCGGCACCGGTGGCGGTGGATCGCGCACGCACCCCGTCGCACAACATGCGAGTGCTGGTCGCCAATTCAGGAAATGCCAATGCCTGTACCGGCGAGCGGGGCATGAAGGATGCGCTGGAAATGGCCCGCGTCGCTGCCCAAACTTGCGACTGCTCGGGCGAACAGGCGCTGGTCCTATCGACGGGAATCATTGGCGAATTTCTGCCCATGGAGAAGATTGTCGCCGGAATCCACGCGGCGTCACGCCAACTGGGTGGTGACGCTTCGTCAATGCTTGACGCGGCGCGCGGGATCCTGACCACCGACCGGCAACACAAAATTGCGGCGCGATCGATTGAATTGGATGGGCGGACGGTGGTGATTTCAGGTATGGCCAAAGGTGCAGGGATGATCGGGCCGAATATGGCCACCCTGCTAGGTGTCGTCCTGACCGACGCTCCGCTGTCGCCCGACAACGCACAGCAACTGCTGCAAGCGGCTGTTGACGACAGTTTCAATTGCATCAGCGTAGAAGGCCACATGAGCACCAACGATACGGTGCTGCTGCTGGCCAGTGGAAAAGCGGGCGGGAAACCGCTCGCCGGATCGCAACTCGATACGCTCGGGGAAGCTTTGAAAGAAGTGTGTGTCGAGCTGGCGCGCATGATACCCGACGACGGTGAAGGAGCGTCCCACTTGATTTCGATCGACGTGGTGGGCTGCGCGTCACGCCGCGACGCCCGGCAAATTGCACAGAACGTGGCGAACAGCGCCCTCGTGAAAACGGCTGTGGCCGGCGCCGATCCGAATTGGGGCCGCATCGTCTCGGCCGTCGGTTATGCCCAGGTACCGTTTGATCCGCGCGGGCTGGAATTGCGAGTCAATGGAAGCGTCCTGTTTCAACAGGGTGAACCAATGGCGTTCGACAAACAGCGGGTCTCCCGGTCCATGCCGAAAATCGTGAGACGCGCATCGAACTGCGACTCAACGAAGGTCCAGCCGCCGCGCGGTTCTGGACCAGTGACCTGACGGTCGATTACGTCAAACTTAACGCCGATTACCACACCTAGCCCCAATACCGTTGAATAAAGCCAGGATAGTATCCAACGGCAAACCAGATATGGCGACAGCACGACCATGCTGGCACAACAACTCGTATTGCGGGAGCGGCTTCGCTCGCTCGTTTTCCGCCCGCACAGCCGCAACCTGTTGCTGCAGCGTGGATCGGCTTGTGAAGACCCAACAATACCTTGCGCGAGCTTGACCCACCCTACTTGATTCATCCCGGCCAGGCGAACGGTAGAGAGCGTGAATCCCGTGGCAGTGGCTTCCAGCCGCCCTTCTGCGGCCGGTGTTCGTTGCGGGCATCGTGCTCGCGCCCCGCATAATCGCTCCAAAGTAATGCTCGCCAGACAAAATCATGCAAGATCCCTGTTTTTTCTAAGGTTTTCAGTTTGAATCGGGGGCGAATCGGATTATGGTTGATTTGGAGTCGGCTGTTCCCTGTGACTGGTTGACTCCTTTCGACAGGCTTTCTCACCCCCGTGTTTGGGCAGGGCGCGTCGTGTTGCGGCGGCCCTGCCCTATTTTTTTGGAAAGACGCGGATGGGAGCGAATTCGAGTGCCTGGCCGATGGGCAGACACCCTTGAGAATGGCCGGCTTCCATTGCTCCGCGAACTCTGCGCCACTGCGTGAGACCATTCCCGGCGACGAAAGTGCCGACGGCCGAAAGCCGCGTTAGGGACGGCTGAGGCGGTCCTCACCACAACCCAAACGCACCGCTGACCAACAACAGCCTGGCTCCAGCCCGGATGATTCACGTAGGGTGGGTCAAGCTCGCGCAAAGAGTTGGTGGGTCTTCACACGCCGATCAGATCCCCAGCAACAGTCCGCGTTGGTGCGGGCAGAAAACGAGCGAGTGAAGACCCATCAGCAGCACGGCTTGCTCGACCCACCCTACGAGTTCTGTGAATAACCCGGTCTACCTGCCCCAACCGTCGCCCGATTGACGGTACCCAAACGTAACGCCCGGCAACGCCCGGGCATCCAGGACTTCGTTTCGGGGCTGCACAGCATCCGTGGGATCGGCCGCTGCTTGACAAAAACAGCCACGTCGGCTACTTACAATCCTTTTGCCGTCGTCTGTGGGCATGTTAGCAGGCAATCGTGCCGCAACTGCAAGTCACGTGCCCCTCGTTCGTGGGTTTATTCGTTGAGGTTGTGGGCCATGGATCGTATTTGGGATCTCGACAGCGAATCGTGGAACGACCAGTCTCTGCTGCCGTCGCGCGAGCCAACGGGAGACGCGGCGGCGATCTGGGCCGAGATGGCTGAGTTTGGCGACGACGATGACTTTGACGATTTTGACGAGAGTGATTTCGACGATGACTTCGACGATGATTTCGAAGAAGAATCGGACGAGGACGACTCGGACCTCAACGATGATGAGTTTGGCGACGTCGATTTTGACGAGGATTTGGATGAGGACGAGTTAGCCGACGACTTCGATGAAGATGAAGAAGAGTCCGAAGATGGAGACGACGAAGAGGAGTCGGCTGACGACGATGACGACGACGACGTGGAGTTTGAGGAGGCGTGATGTGAATCGGCGTGACGTCGCATTGGCACTCCATGGCCGAGCTTGGGGCGGCACTGCCGCGTGTCTCCTGGCAATCGATCGCAGGCGAGAACTCTGATGCGGGCGTGGCTGAAAGGGTGACGGGGGAATGACGGTCGCCGTGATCGTCAGGGTGTTCGGGCGTTGATGATCCGTTGGCCAGCACTCATGAGACCCAACATCGGGCGCCAGGCCACGCCGATGCGACTCGCCTGTTGCTGATGTTCGCGCGCGGTGCGTCAAGACGATGCCAGAATCGGCGTCGGCGACCGAATGTTGGGGATTTTGTGATGATCCGCACTCAAATCTTCTGGATTTGGCTGTTCGGTGCAACGGTTCGGCACAACGTGATGCCTTAGGACTCGTCCGGAAATAAGTTACCGGTTCCGCTTCCCTCTCCACCGCCCCGCGGAGCGGGAATAGCGGGGGAGAGGGTAGGGTGAGGGGCGATAAATACGGTAACTTATTTCCGGACGAGTTCTTAGGTGCATTGAGCAAGTCCTTCTCCCCTGCCGCTCGCCCGCCACACTTCCTGGTTCCAACGCTCACTCCAGTAGATGGTAGATGGGAACGCAAGGTCATGTTTACACCGGTGCCCAACAACGTCAGGTTTTCCGACTTGGAAGAAGAGGTGCTGGCATTCTGGAAACAGCACGAGATCTACGAACAGACGCTCACCCGACGGGCCGGGGCGCCCAAGTTCATTTTCTACGAGGGACCACCGACGGCCAACGGTCTGCCGCACCCGGGGCATTGCCTGACGCGTGCCATCAAAGATCTTTTCCCTCGCTACCGCACCATGCGCGGCTACTTGTGCGAACGCAAGGCCGGCTGGGATACGCACGGACTTCCCGTGGAAGTGGAAGTCTGCAAGGCGTTGGGGATCCACTCGAAGGAAGAGATCGAGCAGTACGGAGTGGAACCCTTCATCCACAAGTGTCAGGAGAGTGTCTGGCAGTACATGCGCGAGTGGGAGCGACTGACCGAACGGTTGGGATTCTGGATTCACCTGGACGAAGCGTATGTGACGTACCATCAAAGCTACGTCGAGAGCGTCTGGTGGTCACTCAAGCAATTATTTGACCGTGGGCTGCTCTACCAGGGGCACAAGATCGTCTGGTGGTGGGCGCAAGGCGGTACGGCGCTCAGCAGCGGCGAGGTTGGCCAGGGCTATCGTGACGTGGCCGATCCGAGCGTGTATGTCTGTTTTCCGTTGGTGGATGAACCGAACACCTCTTTGTTGGTCTGGACGACCACTCCCTGGACCCTTCCCAGCAATCAATTTGCGGCCGTGCATTCCGACCTGGAGTATGTCGTGGTGCGCGACGAACAGTCTGGCGAAAAGCTGATCCTGGCCGCGGCGCTCTGCGACCCGATTGCCGAGAAGTCCAAACGGAGATTCCTGGTCGAACGGACGGTTCATGGCAGCGAGTTAGTTGGCTTGCGCTATCGCCCTCCCTTCGACTTTTATTACTTGCGTGATGGTCAGCGGCAGGGACGGCTGCGCGACGGGGGGCAGGACCATCTCGCCTGGCGCGTCGTGGCTGCTGATTTCGTCACGGTTGACAGCGGCACGGGCGTGGTCCACCAGGCGCCGGCCTTCGGCGAGGTGGATTATGACGTATTGCTCGAACAGCAGGCTCGATTCGCGGAGGGACAGGGTCCCACACTCATCTGCAGCGTTGCGCCGAACGGACAGTTCACCAGCGAAACGCCGGAGTACGAGGGGCGCTGGGTGAAGGACGCCGACCAGGATATCATTCAGCAGTTGCGCCGCGCCGGATTGCTGCTGATGCGCGAACAGTACGTGCACGAATATCCGTTCTGTTGGCGTGCGGAAGACGATCCACTGATTCAGTACCCGCGTCGCAGCTGGTTCATTCGCACGACGCAGTTTCAGCAGCGGATGCTTGACAACAACAGCACGATCAACTGGCTGCCCGAACATATCCGTGACGGCCGCTTCGGCAATTTCCTGGAGACGAATGTCGACTGGGCGCTGTCCCGCGAGCGGTACTGGGGGACGCCCTTGCCGATCTGGGTTTGTGAGAAGACCGGCAAGATGGAAGCCGTGGCCAGCTACGAGGAACTGAAACAGAAACCGGATGTCGCCGGGTTCGAAGTCTGGGAGCGGGCCAAGCGGCAGAATCCGGCGCTGGCCGACGATCTGCGGGTCCATAAGCCGTATATCGATGCGGTCACCTACCAATCGCCGTTTGCGCCGCGGGCGCGTATGCGGCGCGTCACCGAAGTCATTGACTGCTGGTACGATTCCGGTGCCATGCCTTTCGCGCAATGGGGTTATCCGCACTCCAATCGCGATCGCTTTGAGCAGCAGTTTCCCGCCGACTTCATCAGCGAGGCACTCGATCAGACCCGGGGTTGGTTCTACAGCTTGCTGGCCATCAGCACGTTGCTGTTCGGTGACACGGAGGCCGAGGACCAGGACGCGCTTCCGTATCCCTTTCCACATCCTTACCGCACCTGCATTGTGTTGGGGCTGATGCTGGCCGAATGGTGGGAAAGCGCGGATGGCAAGGAGCGTTTTCTGTCGGAGTCCGAAGCACGGGCTCAGTGCGGCCAGAAGTACGTGCAGAAAGTCGGCAAGATGTCCAAGCAACTGCGAAACTATCGCAGCCCGCAGGAGATTTTTGACGTGCATGGCGCCGACGCTCTGCGCTGGTACTTTTTCGCCAATCAGGCTCCCTGGAATTCCATCATCTACAGCGAGCGGGCCATCAAGGAGAGCATTCCGGAATTCCTCTTGCGACTGTGGAATGTGTACAGCTTCTTTGTGATCTATGCCAACATCGATGGCTTTGATCCGGGGCAATTGATTCCCGGGGCCGCCAAGCAGCTGGACGTTGATGCGCTCAGGCGGGCCGCCAATTATCGGCCCGTCGGCAAGCGAGCGGAAATCGACCAGTGGGTTATGAGCGAATTGCATGAGACGGTGGCCGCAGTAGTGCAACGCATGGATGCCTACGACAACTACGGAGCTTGCACGAAGCTCAGCGCGTTCGTCGACGGACTCAGCAACTGGTACGTGCGCCGCAATCGTGACCGTTTCTGGAGTGGCGATCCGCAATCTGACGACAAAGTCGATGCGTACTGGACGCTCTACGAATGCCTGCTCACGGTCAGCAAGTTGATCGCTCCTTTTGTGCCGTTTCTGGCCGATGCCATGTGGCGCAATCTGGCCGGTGTGTTTGGCGGCCGCGCCGTGGAGAGTGTACACCTGTGCGATTATCCGCAGCCCGATGCGGCGTTGATTGATCAGCCGCTGTCTGAACGCATGCAACTGCTGCGTGAGATTGCCTCGCTGGGACGCTCGGCCCGCATGTATGCGAAATTGAAAGTCCGCCAGCCCTTGGCACTGGTGGAAGTCATTTTGGCTGACGAAAGGCACCAAGCGTGGCTCGAAAGCCACAATGAGTTGCTGTGCGAGGAACTGAATGTCAAACGAGTCGCCTACACCGAAGAAGGGGAGAAGTATATTTCCTATCTTGTCCAACCAAATTTTAAACGGCTCGGCCCACGCGTTGGACGACTCATGCCGGCAGTCAAAAAGGCCCTGGTCAGCGCCGATGGCGCCGAGCTGCTGGCGCAACTGAAACAACAGGGCAAGGTCGTGCTGCAGTTGGATGGCGAAGCCCTGGAATTGGACCACGAAGACATCGAGGTCCGCCTGCAGGCCAAAGAAGGCTGGACGGCCGCGCAAGGGTCCCACGTGGTCGTCGTGCTGGCCACGGATTTGACGCCGAAACTAATCCGAGAAGGTTTTGCACAGGACTTGAAACGTCTCATTCAGGATCGCCGTAAAGGGTTGGGATGCGAATATACGGATCGTATCCTGGTGGCCCTCGACACCGAGTCGGACGAGGTCTGGACCGCAGTGCAGGAAAACCTGGAGTTCCTCCAGAACGAGACTTTGTCTCGCGAGATCCGCCGCGGTACACTGCGTGGTGTCGAGCCGACCGATCGCGAAGTGGCGGGCACGGTGGTCACGATCTATGTGCAGGTCGCAGGGTGAGGGGGTGATGAGGTGAGGGGGTGATGAGGTGAGTGACAAGAAGCTGCCCGTCGCGGTACTGATTTCCGGTGGCGGAACAACGTTGCGTAATCTGCTTCAGCGGATTGAGGAGGGGCGACTTGACGTTGACGTGCGGCTGGTCGTGTCCAGCAGCTCACAGGCCAAGGGGCTCCAGTTCGCGGCGGATGCCGGCATCCGTTCCCGCGTGATTCGGCTCCGCGACATGCCCTCCTCCGATGCGTTTAGTGAGGCGATTTTCCAGGCCTGTCGGGAAGCCGGCGTAGAACTCGTGGTGCTCGGAGGGTTTCTTAAACACATCTTGATTCCGCCCGATTTTGAAAATCGCGTGGTCAACATTCATCCCGGATTGATCCCGGCCTTTTGCGGCCAAGGGTTTTACGGCTTGCGGGTTCACCAGTGCGCTCTTGAATACGGGGTCAAGGTGAGCGGTTGCACGGTCCACTTCGTGGACGACCAATACGATCACGGGCCCATCATTCTGCAGCGTGTTGTGCCGGTGCACGATGATGACACACCACACGGTCTGGCAGCCCGCGTGTTCGAAGCCGAATGTGAGGCCTATCCTCAGGTCTTGCAGTGGATCGCCGAAGGCCGCCTTCAGGTCGAAGGCCGCCGTGTACGGGTCCGGGTGTGAGCCGTGTCGACCCCGAACCCGACGTGGCCAACCCGCAGTAAGCACCCCGATGGTTTTCAGACGTCGCGTCGAACGTCGAATGAGAGCGGGGAGAACCGGGTTGCGTCAGGCGACGCGGCACTACGGCACGCGCATCTCGCGTCCCACTGGCTTTCGACTTCATCCGCCAGGCTTCTTCATTGGACGTTCGACGTTCGACGTTCCCTCCGGCCCCGAAAGACGCTTTTCTTGCCCGAGGATGCCGACCCGCTCCTCACATCCCCTCACCCCCCCATCCCCCCTCCCTCTCACGTTTTTTGTCAAAATATGATAGAATTCTAGCACTAATATGATTGAAATGTGCTCACTTGTGAGCGATAATCGGCAAATGAGAGGGACTGGTAGTTGTAGGAGGTTAGGGAAACTATTCTAATGGCATCGCAAACCTTGGCCGAATCGCGGCGCGGGCGGCTGCTGGAATTGGTTCGGCAACGGGGATTTGCGTCGTTGCCCGACCTGGCCGACGAGCTGGGGGTATCCGAATCGACCATTCGGCGGGACCTGGACGTGTTGGAGGAGAGTGGTTCGGCCAAGCGGACGCACGGCGGCGTATTTTACACGGGACCTTCACCGCAGTTGCCGCATTTTGAACGCCGCCAGGCGGCGCAGCTCGAGCAGAAGCGGCGCATTGCGCAGGCCGCGTGCGGGCTGATCGACGAGGGCGACACGGTTTTGTTGGATGGTGGCAGTACCACCTACGAGCTGGCTCGGCTGCTGGTCGATCGCGCGTTGCAGGTGGTCACGAATTCGCTGCCGGTGGCGAATTTGTTTACGGCCAGCGAACGGGCGGATCTGATTGTGATTGGCGGTTACGTACACACTCGGACCGGCGTTTGTTTAGGGCCGTACGCGAACGGGATGTTGGCCGACCTGAATGTGCGCCGCGCGGTGTTGAGCGTTTCGGGGATCAACGAAAAAGGTTATTACAATAGCAACCTGCTTCTGGTCGGCACGGAACAGGCGATGATGGAGGCGGCCGACGAAGTGATCGTGGTGGCCGACAGCTCCAAGTTTGGACACAGCAGTCTGGCGCACCTGTGCGGGTTATCCGAGATAGACATGCTGGTGGTTGACGGTGGCATCGGTGCGGCCTGGCAGACCCGGCTCAATAACGCCGGCGTGCGGTTGATCATCGCGGGTCCAAGTGATGCCGCGTGACGCGCGAGAGGAACGTATATTTGTGGTGATTTCACGCCTGTGTGCGCACGCGGCCCACCCGCTCCCGGTGGCTGCTATGGTTTAACGTCGGCTCAGCTGAATGCTTGTCCGCAGAAGACGCAAATTTAATCACTCTTGAAAGATCGACACATCCTCATGGCATCCGCTCCATCTATTGACCGGGCGACGATCGAGCGCATCGTGCGTCAGATCGTGCTTCAGCAGCCAATCAGCGCAGCGAGCAACGGCCAGGCATCTTCTGCCAAGCCGGAGCTGGTGGTGAGCATATCGGCTCGTCATGTGCATTTGACGGACGAGCATGTGGAGATTCTGTTTGGTGCGGGGCGTACACTCACGCCGATGAAACCGCTCTACCAGGACGGTTTTTATGCTGCCGAAGAGACTGTCATGGTGGTCGGGCCACGACGTCGGATGTTACCGACGGTGCGGATTCTGGGGCCGACTCGGAAATTCAGCCAGGTGGAGTTGGCCTTCACCGATTCCATCTCGCTGGGGATCGAGGCACCGGTGCGGCACAGCGGCCGGATCGACGGCACGCCGGGCTGCGTGCTGGTGGGGCCACAGGGAGTGGTCGAGTTGAAAGAGGGGGTGATTCGCGCCGCGCGTCACGTGCACATGAATGGCGGTGATGCAGCTCGACTGGGAGTCAAGAACGGCGACTCGATGAAGTTGCGGATCGAATCGCCGGCTTGCACCACCGTGTTCGAAGACATTCTGGTGCGTGCGGACCAGACGAGCAAGTTGGAGGTTCATCTCGACACCGACGAAGGCAACGCCTCCTTTCTGGACGCGGCGACGAAAGTCGAACTGCTGCCGATGGACGAGCGTTGCGGTTGTTCGCGGTAGTCGTGATGCCGCAGCAGACGCTGCTTCGCGCGGCGCCCGGTGAGAACAGGCGGTTTTCACTGGAAGTGTGGCAGGAAGCCTTGGCCCTAAGGAACGGCTCAGAAATAACTTCCTCAGTTCCCTCGCCCCCGCGGGGAGAGGGTAGACACAGTAGTTATTTTTGAGCCGTTCCTAAGAGGCAGACAGAGGATGACTTTTGAACGCATCCGGCCGCGGGTGATCCGGCGTGCTGGGTCGCGCTAACGAAAGAGACGCTACCTAATTACTTCAAACGGGAGATTTGCTCAGATGGCAAAACAAATGGAAGCGTTAGGCATGATTGAGACGAAGGGCTTTGTGGCTCTTCTCGAAGCTGCCGATGCAATGATGAAAGCCGCGAACGTCCAGTTCATGGGCTGGGACAAGGTAGGCAGCGGGATGGTTTCAGCGTTTGTTACGGGCGATGTGGCCGCGGTCAAGGCGGCGACCGACGCCGGTGCCACGGCCGCCGCGCGGATCGGCGAAGTCGTCAGCGTGCAGGTGATCCCGCGTCCCCACGAGGACCTGGGCATCGTGTTGCCCGTTCCGCTGAAGAAGTCCACCGCAAAGGCTTCCTGACGGTGACCTCGGGCCATCATCCCCGCGCCCTTTGTGGTTCGTCGAGCCGCACGTGGGGGATCGGCAACGAGGTGCCAGGTACCAGACACCAAGGCCACTACGCAACAAGGAAACGAAGACCATGCATAACGCGATTGGGTTGATTGAAACACGAGGATTGATTGGGTTGGTCGAAGCGACCGATGCCATGGCCAAAGCGGCGAACGTGCAGATCATGAAGCGCGTGGGGATCGGCGGCGGATTGGTGACCACCGTTGTGACGGGTGACGTCGGAAGCGTGCGCGCGGCGGTGGAAGCCGGTGCGAACGCGGCCACGCAGGTGGGCGAGCTGATGAGCAGCCATGTCATTCCGCGCCCGGCCGAGGGGTTGGTCGAGGCGTTCCTGTCGTAAGCCGGCGCTGCCGCGACCGCTGCGGGAGCGTTCCCGCGTGGGGTCCGCTGAGCGTCGGTTTGCCGCTGGAACATCGGCAGGTGGTGAGCGCCTGTCACACGTTTCGTGCACTTATGGGCAAGCCCTCGATGACTTCGAGGTCCCACCTGGTCAGGCTCCTGTGAAGTGTCTGGTGAGGGGGGAAGGAAAAGGAGCTGAGATCATGAAGATCCTGGTCGCCAACCTTGGCTCGACGAGTTTCAAGTACCGGTTGTTCGACATGTTCGACGAGCGTCAGCTGGCGCGCGGCGGCGTGGAGCGGATCGGTGCCGAGGAAAGTCTTTGCTTTGTCGAGGTCGAGGGGCGGCGGAAAGAAATTACGGCACAGGTACCCGACCACGCGGTCGCCGTGCGGCAATGTTTGGAGCAACTGACCGATCCGGATGGCGGATGTTTGCACGACGCCGCGGAAGTGGCAGCCATCGGTTTCAAGGCCGTGCATGGCGGACGCATCAGCGGCGTGCAGCGGGTGACGAGCGAGGTGCTGTCGGCCATGGAAGAGATGAATGACGTGGCGCCGGCGCACAACCCGCCCTACATTCAGGCCATGCGATTGCTGTCGCAGAAGTTACCCGGTATCCCGCTGGTGGCGGCTTTCGAGACCGGTTTCCACGCCACGGTCCCCGATCGAATGAAGTACTATCCCGCGCCCATCGAGTGGGGTGACCAGTTGCACATCAAACGCTGGGGCTTTCACGGAGCCAGCCACCGCTACATCGCAGGACGTACCGCGCAGTTGCTCAGGCGTGACGACGTGCGCGTGATCTCGTGCCACTTGGGTGGTTCGAACAGCCTGTGTGCCATCCGCGGACGTGAGAGCGTTGGCACATCGATGGGGATGAGTCCGCAGTCTGGGTTGCCGCACAACAATCGGATTGGCGACTTCGACCCGTTCGCGCTGCCGATCATCATGCGTGCCACGGGCAAGACACTTGAACAGTTACTAGACACGTTGGCCAACGAATGTGGACTGCTGGGTTTGAGCGGATTGAGTGGTGATGTGCGGGACCTGGAAGAGGCCGCTGCGCAAGGAAATGCCCGCGCCCAGCTGGCGCTGGACGTATTCGTCAGCGAAATCCGCCGGCACCTGGGTGGGCTGCTGGTCGAACTGGGGGGGCTGGACGCCCTGGTCTTCACCGGAGGAATCGGCGAGAACAGCGTGACCATTCGCTCGGGAGTGTGTGCTCATCTGGGCGGTCTTGGCATCGTGTTGGATCCAGGGGCCAATGCCCGTGCGTCTGGCGAATGTTGTATCGGCAGTTCCGACAGCGAAGTGGAGATCTGGATCGTGCCCACCAACGAGGAACTCATCGTCGCTCGACAGACGCGGCAATTGTTAGAAGGATAACGGCATGTTTATTGCCAAAGTCACCGGGTCGCTGGTTTCGACCCAGAAAATCGACTCGATGGTCGGCTACAAGTTGCTGCTCGTGGAACCGTTTCGGCTCGACGCCAAAGAGCGGAAGTCGCTGGTGACCACGGGTCGCACGTTCGTGGCCGTCGATACGCTGGGCGCCGGTGAAGGTGACTTTGTGCTGATCGCACAAGGTTCCAGTGCGCGCCTGACACCGGAAACCAAGAACATGCCGATCGACACGCTGGTGATTGGCCTGGTCGACCAGGTGCATGTGGCCAATACGGCCGTTTACCGACGTGAAGGTGATGGGTGATCAAATCCGCCGGGTGGATGACAGGCCGAGTCCAGTGCGAGCCTGTCCTCCGTGGACGACCTTCAAACGACAACGACTTTAAACAAAGAATACGTGTCCTATGCAAATCAACGAAGATCTCATACGCGATGTCGTGGCCCAAGTATTAGCGGAAGTGGGGCGAGCGCCACAGGTAGCTCAGCTCGAGTTTCACGGGCCGCCATGGCGTGTTCTACGACGCGCACGAAGCCGTGGCTGCCGCGCGAGAGGCCTTTGAGCGATTGTCGGAACTGGGGATGGAACAACGTGCTCGTATCATCGGGCACATCCGCCGGATCTCGATCGACCAGTGCGTGGAACTTGGGACGATGGAGATGGAAGAAACCCAGATTGGACGGCTCGAGCACAAGATCGAGAAACTCAAAACGCTGGGTGAGAAATCGCCGGGTGTCGAGTTCATGCGGAGCGAAGTGTTCAGCGGCGACCACGGGTTAGCCGTGATCGAACACGCGCCGTTCGGCGTGGTCGGAGCGATCACGCCGGTCACGCACTCGCTGCCCACGATCACCGGGAATTCCGTCAGCATGATCGCGGCCGGCAACACGGTGGTGGTGAACCCGCACCCCAGCGGCAAACGCGTGGCCGCCGAGGGCGTGCGCCGGTTCAATGAAGCAATTCACAAGGACCTGGGCATCGATAACTTGATCTGTGTGATGGCCGAGCCGACGCTGGAAACGGCCGACGTGATCTTCAAGCACCGCGACGTCGCTTTGATCTGTGTCACGGGAGGTCCGGCCGTGGCCCGGGCGGCGCTCAATAGTGGCAAAAGGGCCATTGTGGCAGGTCCCGGCAATCCACCGGTGGTGGTCGACGAAACGGCCGACCTTGATCGTGCGGCTCGCTGCATCATCCAGGGGGGCGCGTACGACAACAACCTGCTCTGTATTGCCGAAAAAGAGGTCTTCGTCGTCGATCAAGTATTTGACCGCATGATGCAGGCCATGCAGCGAGCGGGTGCCGTACGACTTGACAACAAGCAGGTCGCCGCGCTGACGGCCACCGCTATTGTCCAGGCCGGTGAAGGTGAACAGCGGCACGATGTGCCGTGCAAGAACTTCCTTGGCAAAGACGCCTCCGTCCTGGCCCAAGCGGCGGGGCATCCGGTGTCGAGCGATACCGAGTTGCTGTTTGGCGAGACCGATGAAAGTAACCCGTTCGTCTCCGTCGAGCAAATGATGCCCTTCCTCCCCTTCGTGCGATGTCGCAACGTGGACGAGGCGATCGACAAGGCGCGTCATTGGGAACATGGCTTCCGCCATACCAGTATTATTCACTCCAATAGCGTGCGAAACATGACCCGCATGGGGCGCATCATGGATACGACGCTGTTTGTGAAGAATGGACCCTGCATGGCCTCGTTGGGATTGGGTGGCGAAGGATACATCTCGTTTTCCATCGCCGGACCGACCGGAGAAGGCGTGACGACCCCCATGACGTTCACTCGCGAACGACGCTGTTCGATGATTGACGATCTGCGGATCCTCGGCAAGCCGGGGGTGGGGGGTGATGGGGTGAGAGGGTGAGAGGGTGGCGGTTTTTGCGCTACGTTATTTCACCTGGTGCACGAGGGAGATGCGGAGCAAGCGAGTTAACACGATGCAGACGGCACTGGTAATCGGAAGAGCGACGGCGACGATCAAGCACGCGTCGCTGCGCGGCCACAAGCTGCTGATCGTCCAGCCGCTGATGGCCGATGCACGCTCGCCGGACGGATACCCGCTGCTGGTTGTCGATGCGATGGGGGCGGGACTGGGCGAAACGGTGCTGATCACCAGCGACGGCCGCGGCGCTCGCGAGTTGTTGGGAACAGATGTCACGCCGGTGCGATGGACCACAATAGGAATCCAAGACGAATGACCGGCGAACTGCCAAACATCGAACAGATTGTGGCGGAAGTGGTGAAACGGATCACCGAGCTGACCGTGACGTCCACGCCCGCGGCGACGGACGCGAAGCCGCAGATGGCCGAGCCGGTGACGGCCGCGGCGCACGAGTTAGTGCTTGACGCGCGGGTCATTACGACGGCCACCACGCACGGACGGTTACAGGGTATTCGCAGCGTGCTTGTGGACCAGCGGGCGGTCGTTACGCCTTCGGTGAAAGACGAGTTGCGCAAACGCGGCATTCGTTTGGAGTATCGCGAGGCGCACGTTGGCAACTCGGCCGCCGCGAATTTGAGGGTCGTCCGGTACCTGCGATTGCCCGAGGCGACCCGCGCCGCCGCGACGCTGCCGTTGCCGTCCGGTGCGGCGGAACGCGTGCATGGCGAACTGGCCCCGGCGGTTCAATGCTGTGCCGGGTCGGTGGTCGATAGCGGGCACGTCGCGGTGCTGTTGACAGACGAGTCGTTGGCGGCCCTTTGCTTGCTGAATCGATCGTCGCACGTGCGAGCGGCGGCGGTGCGCATGGCGGACGACGTGCGTCAAGCGATATCGGCGATCGGCGCCAATGTGCTGATTGTCGATCCACGTGACGTGACCGCCAATCAGTGGAACGTGATGATACAGGAATTTCGCAGTAACCTGCCGCGTGCGTGTCCGCCCACGCTGCAGTGTGGATCTGCGTAAAGCACCCTGGCACGACTCGCCGAGTCGTGAAGTTGGTCGGAAATGTTGACTCGAAGAGTCGTCCAACAGGAGTTTTGAAACGCTCTCTGGAGCATTGTCTGGATTCGTGAGTCATGCGCATTGCAGAAGTCGTTGGCAAAGTGACACTCAATCGATGCCATCCCAGTTTTCGGGGGGCAAACCTGAAACTGGTGATCCCCTTGATGTCGGAGGACCTGGTCCAAGACGATCCCCCCTCGGCGGAGACGCTGGTGGCCTGGGATCAGTTGGGGGCTGGCGTCGGCAGTCATATTGCCTTGAGCGAGGGGCCCGAAGCCGCTCAACCGTTTCGCCCCGAGATCAAACCAGTTGACGCATATGCGGCCGCGATTCTGGACGAACTGAATGTGGACGAAACACTCGTGCGCAACATGCTCGAGTAACTGGCAGCTGTGATTCGTCCCAGACGCCGTCCGTGGCGCGTCTGGGGCTACGCGGGCCGACGTGCCCGTGGTTTCACGCAACCTGGCAATTAGAAAGAAGCCGTCTCGCGGAAGTAAATCATGGTAAATGCACACAAAATCAAGCAGGATATCTGCGACATCGGTCGCCGCATCTATGACAAAGGCTTTGCTGCAGCGAACGATGGGAACATCAGCGTTCGCATCAGCGAAAACCAGGTGCTCTGCACACCCACGTTGCAGTCCAAAGGATTCCTCAAACCAGAGGATATCGCCACGATCGACATGACCGGCAAGCAGATCGCCGGCACGAAGAAGCGATCCAGCGAGGCGCTGCTACATCTGGAAATCTACAAGAACCGTCAGGACGTCAAGAGCGTGGTCCACTGCCACCCACCTCATGCCACGGCCTTTGCCGTCGCCCGCGAACCGATTCCGCAATGCGTATTGCCGGAAGTGGAAGTGTTTCTGGGTGATGTGCCGATCACCAAGTACGAGACTCCCGGCGGGCAAGAGTTTGCCGATACCATCATACCGTTCGTCAAGAAGACCAATATCATTCTGCTGGCCAATCACGGTACTGTCAGTTTTGGTGAGGATGTCGAGCGCGCCTACTGGTGGACGGAGATCTTGGATGCCTACTGCCGCATCCTGCTACTTTCCCGCAGTCTCGGGAACGTCTCACGCTTCACTGAAAATCAGGAACGCGAACTGTTGAATCTGAAACAACAGTGGGGCTACCAGGACCCACGCAACACCAGCGAATACAAAGACTGCGATATTTGCGCCAACGATATCTTTCGTAGCAGCTGGCAGGAAAGCGGCGTGGCACCGCGGGCCTTTGAGCCCGCGCCCGCCATGGGCTCCAAGGCCCACACAGCGCAGTCCGCCAGTGGGGATCAGGAAGCTCTGATTCAGCTGATCACCGAACGTGTCGTTGCCGAACTCAGCCGGCGCAACAACTAGATTCCTCAATGCCCGCACCACCAATCCTGGAACTCTCCCAAGTCAGCTACGCGATTGGCGAAAAACGTGTTCTCGATGACGTCTCGTGGCGGATCGAACATGGTCAGCACTGGGCATTGCTGGGCCGTAACGGAGCAGGCAAGACCACGTTGCTGCGTATCGCCTGCGGTTACCTGTGGCCCAATGCGGGCGGAAACGTACTGCGAAACGGTCGCCAATTGACCGATCTACACGAGCTGCGCCGCAGTATCGGGTGGGTTACTTCCACACTGGCACCGCAGGTTCCTCGCAACGAACCGGCTCTCGATACCGTCGTCTCCGGACGCTTCGATTGTCTGGGACTGCGACGTCTCGGTTGGGAACGCCCTGGTGACGATGATTTCCAGGATGCCCACGCGTTGCTGCAGCGAATGGGCATCGAGCAATTGGCCGAGCGCCCTTTCGGCGTGCTGTCGCAGGGTGAACAGCAGAAGACATTGCTGGCGCGGGCCTGCATGGCGAAACCCATGCTCATGATTCTGGACGAACCTTGTGCGGGACTCGACCCGTCATCGCGCGAGCTATTCCTGGCCGCCGTGCAGCGATTGGCCGATTCCGAAGCCGCCCCCAGTCTCGTCCTGGTGACGCATCACGTGGAAGAAATCATGCCCGCCTTTTCGCACCTGCTGGTGCTCGACAATGGACAAGCCTTCTGCACCGGCCCCACGCAGCAGTTGCTGAGCGGCCCACTTTTGGGGCGGCTCTACGAGGGAGCCATTTCGCAAGTCATCTGGAACCATGGTCGCTGCTGGCCCATTGGTCCGTGAGCAAACGTGCTTCGCCGCGCCGCTCTGCCGGCTCAGCCTGGTAACTTCAGGGGAATCCTGGGATGGTTAGGCAAAGTGCGTGGAGTCGTATTGTGTGGATCGTGTGAATTCTGAAACGTGGAATGAATCCGTCATCATTTGGGACCCGATGAATAGACTGCCTACCGATAGTATTCTCACCTTGAAGTCCTACCGGCACACGCCATATTCCTTTACCCAGCTTACCTGGTCTACTGCGGGCGGCTCCGTATTACGGGATGAGAGGTTGGACTGAGCGCCGTTTCGCTCGGGGGGGAGTACGCTTTGGGGTTTCGCTTCGGGGTTTCGCTTCGGGGTTTACGGACGGAACAGGAAACGACTACATTAGCCGACCATTTGCACGCACGGATCAGTCGCACACGCTCGGGAAGGCGCACGGCGAGTACAGGATGTACTGGAAACTGCGAACACAGGCGATCATGGCCCTGCTGATACTGGGGCTCGCTCGACCGACGCTGGCCGGGCTGGCCGAGGATCAGTATGCGATCGCAGCCCACCATTACACAAACTCCCGCTGGGAGTTTGCGGTGGAGGAATTCACGGAGTTCTTGCAGAAGTATCCGGATCATGAGCGCGCCGAAACGGTTCTCTTCTTTTTGGCCGAGTCCCTGGTTCAATTGGGGAAGTCAGAGCCGGCGCACGACCGGTTTGTGGAGTATTTACGCGCGGAGTCCGGACGGCAAGTATGCGTTGCAGAGCCGGTTTCGGGTCGGCGAGACGCTCTACCTGGCGGACCGGCATGAAGAGGCGCGAGTTCAACTGGAGGATTTCCGAACCGCGCACGGTGACGATCCGCTCTGCGCGTACGTTTATCCCTATCTGGGCGAAATCGCCCTGGCGACGGACCAGCTGGAGGAGGCCCGAGCTCATTTTGCTGAAGGGTTGAAGCTGTTTCCCGACGGACCGCTCTCGAACGAGTGTCGGTTCGGTTTGCGCGGGCCCTAGAAGGTCTGGGCCAGCCGGATGCGGCGATCCGGTTCTATCGTTTTCTCGCAGACAGCCAGCCTCGGACTGCGATGAGCGATGATGCTCAGCTGCAGATGGCCACACTGTTCTATCAGCAAGGCAAATATGACGAAGCGATTGCCGCGACTCGGCAGCACCAGCAGCAATTTCCGGGCAGCAAATTGGCAGTACACGCTGCCTACTGGTTGGGACTCAGTCTCACTGCGACCGGCCAATATAGCGAGGCAGCGGGCACGCTTTCGCAAGCGGCCCAGGAGTATTCCGAGCACGAACTGGCGGCGGCCATGGCGTTTGCTGCAGGTGAAGCGTATCGCCGGTCCGGCGATTTTGCCGCGGCCGAGCGGTACTACGAGCTCGTTGTGGCCCGACACTCCGACAGTTCTTGGGCCGATGACAGCTTGCAGACCATGGTCCAGCTGGCATGGCAACAGAACGACAACCAACAGGTCCAGAAACGGGCTGACCGGTTTGCAGACGCCTTTCCTGCCAGTCCGCTCTTGCCGCTGGTACGGCTGACTTCGGCCCGCGCGATGCTCAAGGAGGGAGAATACGATCGAGTCATCACGTTGCTCGAGCCGATGCTGGATTCGACGCGGGACAGGGCGTCGATGCCCGGTGCTGACGAGTCGGTGCTGGAGGCGGCGCCGCCCAACGAAGCTCCGGCGACGGCCACCGCCGATGCCACGCGTTATTATCTGGCGCTGGCATTTCTGGGCACTCAACAACATCAACGTGCAGTCGAACTGCTGGAATCGCTCTCCGACGTGCTGGAGCCGCCCGAGCTAGTGGACGGAATCCGAGTGGCGCGCGCATCTGCCTTGTTGGGGCTGGAAAGACACGAGGAGGCGATCGAGTCACTGCATGTCTATCTGACGTCGAACCCTGAGGGCGCGGATGCGGAAAAGTGTCGAGCGCAATTGGTCGTTACCTGTGCGCGACTCGGGCGCTGGAACGAAGTCGAGCGCGTTTTTGCGCAGATCCAGCGCGGGTATGAAGATCAGAGGTATGAAGATCAGACACTCTACCTTTCGACGCTCGAATACCTCTCGGAGGCCGCCTACAGTCACGCGCAGCACGAGCTCGCCGAACGACTGTTCCGCGAACTCGCGCGGGATGACAATCCAGAAAAATATGTAGCCCAAGGCCTCTCTGGACTGGCCTGGTTGGATTGGAGCCGGGAGAACGGGGCCGCGCGATCCGCCGCCACGTTCGAGCGGTTGCTCAAGCGATTTCCCAACAGCCCGTTGGCAGCCGAGGCAGCCATGATGCGCGGCCAGTCGCTCGAGAAAGCGGGCGTCCCGGAAGGGGCGTTGGCCATGTACCGGCTGGTACTGCAGCGATACGCGCAATCGCCCTACGCCAGCAGTGCGACGTTGGCCGCCGCGCGGATCCATGACGTGCTGGAGCAGGACCGTGAGGCGGAACCGCTGCTGCGACGGTGGTTGGAAGACCATCCGATCTCCGACCAGCGGCCCGCAGCGCTCTATCAATTGGCATGGGTACTGGTTGATCTGGCTCGGGAGAGTGATGCGGACGCCGTCTTTGAGGAGATTCACCACCACCATGGGTCCAGTCGATATTGGTCTGACGCGACCTATCGGCTGGCCGAACGGGCCGCTCGTGCGAAAGACTACGAGCGGGCTGACGCGTTGGCCGCAGAGATCGTGCAAGGTGCCCACGAGCCGCAAATGGTGGGCTACGCGTTGTACTTGCGCGGGCAACTTGCCGCGGCCACTCAGCGGTGGGATGACGTCGCGAACTGCATGCAGCGGTTGGTTGACGAGGATCCGGAAAACTCACAGCATCTCGCGGCAGAATACTGGCTGGCGGAGGCCCATTACCGGCTGCGGCAATACGATCGGGCCGGCGAGCTATTCGAAAAACTCGATCAGCAGACGCAGGGTCGCAGCGACGCTTGGGTGGCGATGATCCCCCTGCGGCGGGCACAAGTCAGGGCCCATCGGCGCGAGTGGCAAGAAGCCTACGAAATCGCCCTCGCAGATTGAAACACGTTTTCCGGAGTTCGCTCAGCAACACGAAGTTGACTACCTGATAGGTCGGTATTATGCCAGTCGTGCCGAGTTCGAACAGGCACGAGAAGCGTACGAAAAAGTGATTCGATCGGAGACCGGTCGAGTTACGGAGACGGCAGCCGTTGCACAGTGGATGATCGGCGAAACGTACTTCATGCAGAAACATTACAACCAGGCGATTCGAGCCTACCACCGCGTGGAGGGTCTGTACGACTACCCCCGCTGGAAAGCAGCTGCTTTGCTGCAGGCCGGCAAGTGCCACGAAATGGTGGGACGCTGGACGGAAGCGACTGAGTTGTACGCGGAGATCGTCAAAGACTATTCAGAAACACGATTTTCCGACCAAGGCTGCCAGGCGACTGAAAGTCGCACAGCAACGAGCGGACTTGATGAGCACGCGTTGAATCGGGGCAGGTAATGGATCGAACACCCTATCTGATTGGGATAACTGCTATGCATTGCTGCAGCGGGAAATGGTCGCGGACGGTCTTGATCGCCGCGGTTCTGGGAGTGCTATTCTGGGCGGGAGTCAAGCGGGCTCATGCCCAGCCCGCGATGCCCCCGGATATGTCGGCCGCCGCCGCCACCACGGTGGACAACGAGCGGAGCGACGCGTCGATTCCCACCAAGAGCCTGCTTGGGGTGCTCCGCGATGGCGGCCTGTTGATGATTCCGATCGGCATCTGCTCGTTCGTCCTGCTGGTGTTCGTGTTTGAGCGGGCCATCAGCCTGCGCCGCGGCCGAGTCATTCCGCGTCCGTTCGTGCGGCGGTTCCTGGAGCAGCTGCGCGAAGGGCAGTTGTCGCGTGATGAAGCACTGAAGCTGTGTGAGGAAAACAGGAGTCCCGTGGCCGAGGTGTTTGCCGCGGCCGTACGCAAGTGGGGACGGCCGTCGGTGGAAGTGGAACAGGCCATCATCGACGCGGGCGAACGCGTGACGAACGGGCTGCGGCGTTATCTGCGACTGTTCAACGGCGTCTCGACGATCAGCCCGCTGCTGGGCCTGTTGGGAACCGTGCTCGGCATGATTCGCGCCTTCAACGCCATTGTGACCGCCGGTGCGATGGGACGGCCCGAACTGCTGGCAGGCGGGATCAGTCAGGCCCTGCTCGACCACGGCCGCCGGATTGACGGTCGCCATTCCGGCCCTGATCGCTTACCTGTATTTCATCAGCCGAGTGGATCGGTTGATCATCACCATCGATTCGCTGGGACAGCAGGTGGTCGACTTGATTTCGGCCGAAGCCCAGGCAAATCGCAAAGGCGGACGCCGGGCAGCGTAACGTGACGCTCCAGGGCCGCATGCCGCCCCTGTGCAGCGCAAACGCGTTGTGTTGCCTGGCCGTGTCGCACCCGGACAGTCCGGGCTATCCCGCACCCAGCAGAGAGTTGAGCCATATGCCACTCAAAACACACCAAGACGAACAGCCCACGCTGAACTTGACGCCGATGATCGACATCGTGTTCCTGCTCATCATCTTCTTCATGGTGGGTACCAAGTTCGCTGAGTGGGAAAACAAGCTGGCGCTGAAGGTGCCTCAAGTCAAAGAGACCGGTGCCCTGGCACCGGCTCCCGAGAAACGGGTCATTAATGTCTATCGTGACGGTCGGATCTCGCTGGACCGTGATTTCCTGACGATCGAGGAGCTCACCGCGCGGCTCAGCGCGGTCAGACAGCAGTACAGTGGACTGGGAGTCGTGGTGCGCGGCGACGCCGAAGGAGCGTTTCAGAACGTGGCCACGGTGCTGGGAGCGTGTCGCGAGGCGGGAATCACCGATATGGGAATCTCGGTGCGTCTGCGCAAAGAAACAGGTAATTCATGAACCTGCACGCCTGGCTGCTGGCCAACAATTCGACTGACGCGGCGCTGCTGGCGAACCGGGCGCTGGGCATCGCGATTTGGGTCGGCGTGGCGATCCTGACCGTCGCCTTGCTGATCCTGATGCGTACGCGATGGGGGCAGGTTCAGCCGCTGTCGAAGTGCGTCGTGCTGTCCGTGTTCGCGCACATTCTGTTGTTCTCTGTTCGCCTACGGAACGCGCCTGCTGGAAGTCGACACGCCGGCCGGCGGTGACGATGCGATTCAGCTGGCGTTCGTGACCACGGATCGACCTCCCGCGAAGGGGAAGAGATTGGCGGAGGAACAGCCGTGGGAGGAGTTCCTGCCCGGAGAGACGACCGAACCGGACGCGTCCGAGTCCCAGCGGCTGGAGGTGGAAGGAGAAAGCGTGACCGCGCAGTGCTCAAGTGGACGCCTGGGCCATGGGAACCGATCCGGTGCCGCAGGCTGCGGTACCGGCGGTCGAGCCGGCACGCCCGATTGCAGAACATCAGATTCCGACGCCACAACGTCCGAGCCCAGTCACTCGTGCAGGCCGCCGCGATCGAATTGCCGAGTACCCTGCGCCGCGTGCATGCCACGCCGGCGGTCCCCGAGGCGAGTGGTCCGGATCGCATCGAGACGACGCCGGTCGTGCGCCGGAGCGGATCAGCAGAGTGAGGTGCAACTTCCCACGGAGATCTTCGCGATGGGGTCCAGGATGCAGCAGCTGGCCGACGTCAACGCCCGCGCGGAAACGGCCGATGCCTGGTCGGCAAGACGGATCAGCTCGCGCAGTCCGAGAATCGAGGTTCGTCGAACATCGACAGTACGGGCATGGTCCAGAATCTGCGCGCACGCAGCCGACGATGCGGCTGGCAGGGTCTGGTGGCTTTGCCGCGCGTAGCAGCGCGGCGGCGGGACTGGTCGCCGCGGCGCCGGTCGTCATTGAACAAGTGATGGCGCACGCACCACGGCGTTTGGGCGATGGTCAACCGTTGCCCGAACCGTATCGGCTTCGAAGTATTCCCCAGCGTCAGGAGCTCGCGTTGAACTTGGCGGCAGCGCCAAGGCGGCCGCGGCCGTCGAAGCGGCACTGGCCTGGCTGGCCGCACAGCAGGAACCGGATGGACGCTGGGATGCCAGACGATGGGGCTGCCGGGATCGAACACAAAGTGGCCGGACACGATCGCGAAGGTGCGGCACGGAGGCCGACACCGGGATCACCGGTTTGGCGGTGCTGGCATTTCTGGCCAACGGCCAGACCCATTTGGAAGGCAAGTATCGCAAGAACGTGCAGCGCGGTCTGGAATTTCTGCTGCGCAGCCAGAGCCAGCGATGGCAATCTGGCGGGGTCCGCACGACTCTACGCCCGCATGTATTGTCACGGCATGGCGTCCCTGGCGCTGAGCGAAGCGCTGGCGCATGACCGGCGACGTGCGGATTCGACCCTATGTCGAACGGGCCGTGGAGTACACCGTTAATGCCCAGCATCCGACGACCGGTGGCTGGCGGTATCAGCCGGGGGACCAGGGTGATATGAGCCAGTTTGGCTGGCAAGTGATGGCGCTCAAGAGCGCCGCGCTGGCGGGCATCCACGATCCCACAGAAGACGCGCGAGGGTATGTTGCACTTTCTGCAACGATGCGAACAGGGACGGCATGGCGGGCTCTGTCCGGATATCGGCCCGGAACGCCCGCTTCGCGCTCGATGACCGCCGAGGCGCTGGTCTGCCGCTATTTCCTCGATCTGGCTCCCGAATGACGATCTGGTCGACGAAGCCACTGACTTCCTGATGGGCGAATTGCCGCAGCCGGGCCAGCCGAACCTGTACTACTGGTATTACGGTACCGTGGCCCTGTTCCAGGTGCAGGGGACGGCGTGGCACGCAGTGGAATGCCGCCATGCAGCGACAGTTGCTGCGGCTGCAGCGGACCGACGGCCATTTGGCCGGCAGCTGGGATCCCGATACGGTGTGGGGGTCCTACGGCGGCCGCGTCTACAGCACGGCGATGGCCACGCTCTGCTTGGAAGTCTACTACCGGTACCTGCCGCTGACCGCCCTGCAGCAGTGCCGGCCCGAGCCAGTGACGTGAGTTCTCGCCCCGCTGGCGCGTACGAGCGTTCCAGCCGCCGCTAGTGCGTCGCCAGATGCGGCCGCCGGTCTGGGTGCGTCATCTGGCACCGGAACTTCCCGTGCTCGGATCCCAGAGGGCCGGGGCCGCGTCCCGAGCCGGCGCGCCCGTTTGACAGGCGGCAGGCCGTCAGTAGAATTGAGTTGTTGGGGAAAGATCTCATCGAAGTGCAACGGTTGGTCCAGGTGACGCCCTTCCGGGCCGCCCACCCGCTTTCGCCGCCTATTTGCGCACCCTCCCCTACTCAAACTTCAAGTCCCTCCCTCTATGATGTGCGAGAGCGTTGCTATGTTAGGTTTGTTTGGGATGCCCGGGCATTTCGA
This sequence comes from uncultured Planctomycetota bacterium, assembly GCA_963700575.1. GTDB lineage: Bacteria > Planctomycetota > Planctomycetia > Pirellulales > Pirellulaceae > JAJRVM01. The sequence goes on from CAVOYC010000035.1 coordinate 42,988, forward strand.
GTTGCTGATCGTTGCGTTCATCATTCTGCTGTTGTTCGGCAACCGACTGCCCAGCCTGATGCGTTCGCTGGGACGCGGCGTGGTCGAATTCAAGGCGGGCTTGCACGGCGTGGCCGGCGATGACGACGACGACGACGAGACGAGTTGCCTCCAAGTCGAGCAAGAAGAAAAGATCAGCGCCGACTGATCGGCACCGACGGTGCTCGGTAGCGGACGCGGTGGTTTGCCGCAGTCGCTGTGCTGGACGTGGCGGCACGCTGCGAGCCCGGATCGCGTGGCCACATACCTGCTGCAGGCGGACTTGGCGACGGTCGATGCCAGTGTCGGCTGGCCACCGTTATCGAAACGATTGAACTTCAGTTGTGCGAGAGGCAAAGCCATGTTTGGAATGGGCATGCAGGAATTGGTGATCATCGGCATCATCGCGGTGCTGTTGTTCGGCCGCAAGTTGCCTGAGGTTGCCAAATCACTGGGGTCGAGTTATCGCGAGTTCCGCAAGGGATTGTCCGATCTGCAATCGCAGATCGATTTCAACGACACCTCGTCGTCCTCGCTATTCATCTTCTGCCAAGCGAGCACCTCGTACAGCGAATCGAACTACGGCGACTTTGACGACTACGACGAGGCAACGGCTCCCAAGTTCGAGCCGCCGCCGGCGGAGCCTCAGGAACCCGACCAGCCGCCTTCGGGTGACATCTCGAAACCGGTTTCCGAAAAATAACGAAGCGGAAGCCGCCAGGCCTCCGAGGAAGTGGGTAACGTATGGCGCATCGTCTGAGCGCTGCCGGGCTCAGCTACGGCGCGGGTCCGCCAAACCTCACTCCATTCCCGTCACGTGCTTGGCTCATCGGCTGCAGACGCGTCCCGTCCGGCAGGTGTAGTACGGCTGGTCACCGAAGTTGACCGTAACCACGATTCCGTTGGCGAATTCAGTTTGTTGCACGGCGTGGTCGTCGGTGAGCCAGCGATGGCTGACCATCTCGCTGTACCGGTTGCGCGAGCGCACTGGTGTTGCGGTCTGATAGCTCTGCACAAAGCGATCGCGGTTCTGGTGCCAGATACTGCGGTTGAACATGAACATCGGTGGCGTGCCGTAAGCGCGTTGCACAAATCACGTCGATCCCAGAGAGCGGGGAGCTTGTTGTTGTAGTCGCCCCAGTACCATTGGGCGACCACACAATCGTGATAGACCAATTCCCACAGCGGCAGACGATAGAAGTGGCCGGTCTGGAACTTGGCGACTCGGGGCGGCACTTCGTCGAGGATTCTGGCCATGTCGCGCCCGCGTCGGGAACGCGATAGGGCCCCAGGCTCAACATGCCTTCGAAATAGTGCACGTGAGGCACGGCGGCATCGTGCCCCGTTTCGCTGCCGGTGACCAATCCGTTGGTCTGGCTCATGTAGGAAAGCAACTGCATGCGAGACTGGCGGCAATCGGTGCGTGTCATCGGGTGTTCGGGGTGATAGCATTCCCGCCACGGGGCGGCGGTTGTGGTATCGATGAAACGGAGCGGCTGGGCGGGA
>CAVOYC010000036.1:0-87632 GCA_963700575.1 uncultured Planctomycetota bacterium
ACTTTCGCCCTCCTTGACGAAAACCCGATCAGACATGCATCGGCTTCATGCCCTCATGCCGCCTGCTATACTACCCACGTTTCTCCTTGCTTGCCCGCTTGGGATCGATGCTCAAACGGCCAAACGAATTTCGCATCCTACGATCGAACTGATCGTCGACAAAGTGTGTCGCTGTGATGTTCCAGCCCGGACTGCCTGCTTGTTCGTGCCTCAGGGTTCTTTTTTTTGGACGTTGCCAGAATTATGCCCGCCGCTTACTGGGACGACGCGCCCGATGATTTGGACGATCGCGAGTATCCCGATGCTGACCCCTGGGACGAGGACAGCGTCGAAACGGTCATATGCCCCGAGTGCGGCACGGACGTGTACGAGGAGGCCGACCGGTGCCCTGTTTGCGGCAGGTACATGACCACGGAGACCCGCTTCTGGTCGGGCAAACCAATCTGGTGGATCGCCCTCGGGTTGCTCGGCGTCATGGCACTTGCCGCGGCCCTAGTTCTTGGCTTCTGACGGCCCGTGGCACAATTCGCGCGAGCCGAATCATACGCGAACTCGTCAAGTCCAAAAAGATCAATGTGGGGCCAATTTACGAATTTGCGGAAACTCTGCGCCCCACGAGTTGATGGCACTTTGAGTCATTTGCGCGATAGCGTCGGTTCACTGGCGCTGAATATTTAACGGAGTCGAAGATCACGTTCATGCGCTGGTTCGACTCAGCCGACGTTTTGCCGTCATGAAGGTGGTTCAAAAGAGTAAGACTGAAACCAGCAAATGGCTGAAACGTCACTGCTCAGCCGGCGACGATTTCGCCTGGCAGGCAGGCTACGGAGCGTTCTCGGTCAACGCGTCTTTGGTCGAGGAAGTGAGGAAGTACATCCGTAACCAGCCGCTACATCACCAACGAATGACGTTCCAGGACGAGTTTCGCGAGCTTTGTCGGCGTCATGATCTGGAATGAGACGAACGATACGTCTGGGATTAGGGCCGTCCCGTTGGGACTCAAACCGACGGAAACAAAAAGAATGGGGGAAATGGGGAGGGCTTGGCAACCCAGGGCTACGCCAAGGCTCGTGAAACTCGCCTTGCCTGCGCCCTGGGCTTTGATAGGGTTGTCCCTTCGGGACGCAAGAATGATGTTCGGCGGCAGCGTCCCAACAATCGACCGAAATAGGAAACTTGCCATGACCCGGCAGAGGGGCCGAGGAGTCGATGGTGCTGCCGGGACACTGGGGAAGTAGAATGGGGGGCGTCCGAGCCCTGCAACCAAGGAAGGTATGTCGGCATCCTGCTGCCGCAGTGTGCGTAGGATAACGGCATACCGAGAGAAAGGGTTGTGACACAACCTCAAACCAAGCGTCGATTTCGCGTCAGTGTCCGCAGGATGTTCGTCGTGATGACGGCAATTTGCGTGCTGCTTGGCGTGTTTCTGGCCGTGACTCCTCACATGGCTCTTGCTGCGATTCTTATGACAGCTCACGCGGGAGTCGCTGCAATCTGGGGTGCGATTCTCGGAGCTGCCATCGTCAGCACACGCAGCCTCAAACTCGGACTGACGATCGGCACAATCGCCCTAATGATGCATTCCTTCAACGAACTCTCCGAAGCCGAGAAGCCGTCGCCAGACAGCCTCGCTGGTGGCATCTCACTGTCGCTTGTAACAACGGCAATCGGATTGGCACTTGGCGTCAAAGAACTCGGGCCAGATTCGGTCGGGGTGCTGGTGCCAGCACTTATAATCGAGGGAACACCGGGAGTTATTGCCACCTCGTGATCACGAAGTGGGTTAGGCTTCGCCTCGATGGCCATCCATTATGGTTTGTCGCACTAGCGGCCCTTGAGCCGCGCTCGGAGGGTCTCCAGCCGCTGGGCCAGCTCGACTTCAAAACCCCGCTCCACGGGTTGGTAATAGACGCGATCGACCCCCAGATAATCTTGCGCAGCCACGCCGTCCTGGGCGTCGTGCGCGTACTGGTATCCCTCACCATGCCCCAGCTGCTGGGCGCCTGGGTAGTGTGCGTCGCGCAGATGGACCGGCACGGGTAACAACCGGTTCTCGCGCACGTCGTGGCGTGCCTGGCCGATGGCCCGTGTCGAAGCGTTTGATTTCGGAGCACAGGCCAGGTACGTCACGGCCTGGGCCAACGTCAGTTGACATTCCGGCAACCCTACGAACTCGCATGCCTGCATGGCAGCTACCGCCAGCGGCAGGGCTTGCGGGTCGGCGTTCCCCACGTCTTCGCTGGCCAGGATAATCAACCGTCGACAGAGGAATCGGACGTCTTCGCCCCCTTCCAGCATACGGGCCAACCAGTAAAGAGCCGCATCAGGATCACTGCCCCGAATGCTCTTGATCAGCGCACTGGCCGAGTCGTAGTGTGCATCGCCGGCCGCGTCATAGCAGACGGCCTTCCGCTGGACAGACTGTTCGGCCAGGTCGCGTGTGAACTCGAGCGGCCGCGCGGCGCTCGACATGACACCGATCTCTAGTGCGGAGAGTGCGCGGCGCGCATCTCCGTCACAGACTTCAGCCAGGAACTGCAGCGCGTCGTCGCTGATCCGGACATCCTGCCGCCCCAACCCGCGCTGCGGGTCCTGCAACGCGCGCCGCAGCAATAACTTGATATCGTCCACCGAGAGCGGTTCGAACTGAAACACCTGACTGCGGCTTACCAGTGCGCTGGTCAGGGAAAAAAACGGATTGGATGTGGTCGCCCCCACCAGCGTCACAATCCCCTCTTCCACGTCGGGAAGCAGGGCGTCCTGTTGGGCCTTATTGAAGCGGTGGATCTCGTCAATGAACAGCAACGTCTTTCCAGCCCCCGTGGCCAGACGATCGCGGGCCAATTGCAGTACCTCCCGCAGGTCCTTGACACCACTGGTCACGGCACTCAACTGTCGAAACTGACTGCTGCTCTCCCGAGCCAACAGCCGTGCCAAGGTCGTCTTCCCCGTGCCCGGCGGCCCATAGAAGACAACGGAACCGAGTCGGTCGGCCTTGAGCAACCGGCGGAGCAGCTTGCCCGGCCCCACAAAGTGTTGCTGACCGACAAACTCGTCCAGCAGCCGGGGTCGCATCCGGGCCGCCAGCGGCTGGGCGCACTGAAGGTTGTTCGCTTCGAGATCGTCAAACAAGGATGAATTCACGGTCCTCTCACTTTGCCAGACAATCAACTTACTCCGGGCAACTTACTCCGGGAAATCCGAGAACGAGCTGCACAGCCTGCCAGCACATTAGCACAGAAGAGGCCGGGATCCCATGCACGGCCCGGGATGAGCGGAGAGCCGGCTTGGCTCACCTGTTGCCGTAGATGGATTCCGGAAAGAGAGTTTCCAGCTTGGTCATCGTTCTCGTGAGATTGTACTCGTTCGACCATGAATGCGCGATATTGGATCGCGAATCGATGTGCGATGGTCGCCCCAGTGTTGGAGGGCACTGCGGGTACGCGGTTTCGACCGCCAGTAGTACATGTGACGTCCCGCGAAGCCGCATCACATCCCAAAATCTGCGAAAGTCGGGCCGTTCAAGGGCATGCCGTCCATTGCCGGGAAGGCGTCTTCCCAGTCTGCGCAGACAACCCAATCAATCTAGATCCCATGGCGGTTCCACCGTAGAATCTCGCCGCCCGAATTTTGCTTGTCCAAGACCGGGCGTTTTTCCTGCTTCGTTTACACAAACAATTCGGCGGGGGTATGACTGCTCTATGATCTTGCGCGTCTTTCGTTTTCGCAGCCGCCGCATCTCCCGATGGGCGACGATCCTGACCGTCAGCATCGCGGCGACTCTGGTGGCGTTGTGGTTTGCACCGGCAGTGGTGGGGAGTCGTTTTCTTTGGCCGCGCGTGGTGGCCTCGTTGACCAGCGATCTGGGGGCGACCCTCAGCACGCGATCTGTCACGCTCCGCTGGCTGGCACCCGTGGTGGTGCACGACATTGTCATCGCACAACCGGAGGGGAATCGTGTGATGACGATTGATGCCGTGCGGACCGAAGCCACGCTCCTGTCGTTATTGTTCGGTGGCGGCGACTTTGGAATCGTCACTATCGAGCGTCCCGAGGTGTCACTTCGTTTGCACGCCGAGGGCAGCAACGTGGAAGATCTCCTCGCGAGGTATCTGGCGCGTTCGGGATCTTCACGCAGTTCGCACGGGCGAATCGAGATCGTGAACGCAGCCGTAGAGGTGTCCGATGCGCGGGGCGTATTGCTGGGACGAGTGGATTCTCTGCAGGCCGCGATCACGCTTGCCGATAACGCCGGGAGCGTGGAGCTGAAGGACTGTCGCGTCCGCACCCGCACTCGGCAAGGCTCATTGGCAGCACGTGCCACCTGGCGGCAGGGGACCGAATCGACGGATTGGTCGATCGCCGCCAGAACCACGTCACTTGACCTTGCTCTGTTTCAGCCGTTGGCCCGGCGCCTGGATGCGACAATCGACGTAGAGGGCAGTCTCGCACTGGACGCGGAGGTCACGTGGCAAAGCGATCTGCGTCGCCTGACCATCGACGTCAAGCAAGCCGAAGCAGCCGCACTGCGTCTGGCTGCCCCGCAGTGGCTGGGGCAAGACCAACTCGCATTCCAGCGGTGCGCAGCGCGTGGCAACTATGTTCGGACAGGCGACACGTGGCGCGTGGCCGACGCCGAAATCGATTGCGACGCGGGACATGCCACTTTGTGTGGCGAATTCACCTGGCCCAACCAGCCCACCGCAAGCCTCTGGCAGCAACTTCTGGCCACCGCGGCAACGGCTGGTGTCCAGATGCAGGGACAGGTGGACTTGGCCCAACTAGCAGCGTCGCTGCCAGGCACCTTATGCATCCGAGAAGGCGCCGTGATCGAATCCGGGACCGTCCGCTTTGAACTCAGCGGCCAACATCAACAAGAGCATCATCGCTGGACCGCTCAAATTCTCACGTCCCAGCTGGCAGCACGCCGTGACGGCGAGCGCTTCACATGGAGCTCGCCGTTCCAAATCACGCTCTTGGCCCAGCAGGACGCCGCAGATTGGCGGGTTGAGAAGTTCACCTGCAACTCGTCCTTTCTGACCATCTCGGGCGATGGCACACCCGCGGCCGGCTCGTTCGCGCTGCATTGCGATCTGGAGCGACTGGTCAGTGAATTGAATCAATTCATCGAATTCGGTTCCCTGCGTGCGGCCGGGAGCATGACCGCTCAATTGGACTGGCAGCGCAACACGGGTCAGCGCGTCACCATCGGCGCAACAAGTTTGTTGGAGAACCTGGATCTGTCAAACGGTTCCACCATCCACTGGCACGAACCGCGACTTAGCGTCGCGTTGAGCATGGAAGGAGAGAGGGACGCGGAGCAAGCGACGCGCATGCTGACCGGTCGTCTGCAGCTGGACTGCGGCACGGATCACCTGGATCTGCAGTTGCTCGAACCGGTGGAATCGCCGAGTCCCGACGCGGTTTGGACCGTCGGTTGCAACGTCTCCGGCCAGTGGTCCAGTTGGTTTCCGCGCTTGCAACCGCTTTTGCCCGAAAACCTTTCACTGGCAGACAGTCCCTCGACGATTCAGGGTCCCCTCGACCTGCAGGTAACGGCCCAGCTGTGCCGGCAAGGTGTGGAAATACAGAAGGGCACTCTGCGGAGCGAACCCTTCCGATTCAGCTCGTCGCGAATCAGCATCGACGAACAGGTCGTGGCCGTCGAACTCAAGGGCCGTTGGGATACGGGCCCAGGACGGTGGAGCGTGCCCGAAGCGACCTTTCAGTCAGCGGCGCTGGCCTTTCGGCTGAGCGACTTCCGCCTCGATCCCTCAGACGCCACTCCGCGAGTGACGGGGGATCTCGCCTTCCGTGCGGACCTGGCGAGTCTCTACGCCCATTGGCGGATACCGGCCAAGCAACAAGACTGGCGCGTCGTCGGTTCCACGCAGGGTCAGGTTTCCCTGGCGCAGCTCGACCACACAACCCGAGCGCGGTGGTCGGTGGATATCGTCGGTGCAGAGTTGACCCATCGCGTTCCGGTCGCCAAGACCAACAATGTCATCCCAACCACCAATGTGCCTGCATGGGCGACCTTGTGGCGTGAACCCACCTTGAAACTGGTCGGATCAGGGGAGTACAACACCGCCTCGCAGACCCTCTCGCTGGACCGATTTGATCTGACGTCGGCTGACAAACTGAGCTTGTCGGTTCAAGGCAGTCTCGTGGAGCCGATCGGAGCGTGCCACCTCGACATCCAGGGCCAGGTGACCTACGACCTGGCCAAGTTGCTGCAACAGGTGGCACCGCAGTGGAATTCGCGCGTGCGGATAACCGGCCAAGACACGCAGCAATTCGCCCTGCGCGGCCCATTATTTAATGTACCGGCCGAGCACGCGGCGATAGATCGCCCCGGCTCGCTGGTGCCAATCGGCTCGGATGCCTCGGCACCACCGCGTGGTTTGGTCCCCAACGAACTGTTTGGACAAGCGGCCGTGCGGTGGCAATCGGCCGACCTGTTGGGGATCGCCGCCGGCCCAGGAACAGTCCAGGCCAAACTGGATGCCGGGACAGTGGACTTTGGCGTCATTGAAATCCCCTTGAGCGGCGGAACCATGCGTCTGCAGTCGACCCTGCGACTCAACGCTCAGCCGCCCGCCCTTTCGGTCGCTTCGGGAAGCAGCCTGTCGGACGTACAGATTACGACGAGCATGTGTGAAAACTGGCTCAAGTACGTAGCGCCAGTCGCCGCTGGAGCGACGCGGGCTCAAGGACAATTTTCGCTGTCACTGCGACAAGCGACGGTTCCCATCCAGCAGCCAGGCGAAACTCGGGCTCAGGGCACGCTGTCGGTCCAATCCGCTCACATCGGACCGGGCCCGCTGGCACAACAACTGTTTCTGGCTGTCGACAGCATCAAGACGATATTACAGCTGCGATTGCCCAACACGACTTCCCTGGGACAGAACCCTTGGGTGCGAATTCCACAACAGAACACTCAGTTCCAGCTCGCGGATCAACGCGTGCACCACGATCAGATGATGTTTGAAATCGGCAACGTGGCGGTCTACACCCGCGGCAGTGTCGGATTCGATCAATCGCTGGCACTCCTGGCTCAGATTCCCATTCGTGACGAGTGGATTGCCGGTGACCGGCGGTTAGAAGTACTCAGAGGTTACTCGGTCGAGATCCCGATCACGGGGACTTTTGACAACCCCCGACTTGACCGCCGAGCACTTGAGCGGCTGGCGACCGACGCCTTGCGCAAGACCACGGGACGGTTGCTGGAAAATGAGCTGAATAAAGGCCTGAACCAGTTGTTCGGCCCCGTTCGCTAGACCCCGTGATTCACTCAGGGGGCAGACTCGCCCAAGGTGCTGATGGGACTTCACCAGCCGATCACCTCCGCAGCGACCGTCTCTGTGGGCGCGAGGGGGGAAACGAGCAAGAGAAGCCCTTGCCCAGGCGTTTAGTGCATCATTGCGGCTGGGCAGGGAGGTCGCTCGAGCCATGGCTGAGCATTTTCGGAAGAGTGCCACCGCAGCGTCACGGCGAACCACCGCACGCCTGTTCAAATGGCGTAACAAACGTGGCTATAATGGGAGAGAACTGGGCGTGGCCCGGAAGGCAATCCATGCTGTGCCGGGCAGGGTCGCGAGTTTGCCGATCTTGCTCCGGTCCTGCCATCTGCCAATCCCTTATCGTTGAGATCCTCTTCCATGAAGATTCTATTGCTCGGTACGACCGGTTATCACCCCTCGGACCAACGGCAGACCGCTTGCCTGATGCTGCCCGAGTGCGGTGTGATTCTGGATGCCGGCACTGCCATGTACCGAGTGCGGGATCACATCACCACACAGACGTTGGATATCTTCCTCACACACACTCATCTGGATCACGTCATCGGACTTACTTTCCTGTTCGACATCTTGCATGAGAAGCCCGTCGAGCATGCACGCGTGCACGGTGCGGCGGACAAGCTGGCGGCTCTGCAAGAGCATTTGTTCAGTGAAGCTCTGTTTCCGGCCTTGCCTCCCATCCGATGGCAACCGCTCCGGTCGGGTCCCGAAAACCTGCCCAATAAGACCACTCTGACCCATTTCCCGCTGCAGCATCCTGGTGGCGCGGTCGGCTACCGATTGGACTGGCGTGATCGCAGCATGGCTTACGTGACCGATACGACGGCACGTGACGACGCCGACTACATCGAAAAGATCCGCGGCGTGGATCTCCTGATCCACGAATGCTATTTCCCGGATGGATGGGAAGAGAAGGCGGAGCTGACCGGACACAGTTGTATTTCGCCAGTGGCCCGCGTGGCACGTGCGGCGGGAGTGGGCCGCATGATTCTGGTTCACATCAACCCCCTGGCCAAGAGTGATGACGAGATCGGCCTGGGGACCGCGCGGGCGGTTTTTCCCTGCACCGACATCGGCACCGACCGGATGGAGATCGATTTCTGAGTCCGTTTACTCACGCGCCCGTGGGGGAAAGCCGCAAGAGTTGCGGTGGCGCGCTCGGCCACGAAGCTCACCGGTGGTCATACCCGAGGCGACAACGCACGGTTCGCAACCGTCAACGTCCCAAGCCTTCGGCTGTCAGCACTCACAGCGCGTTGAACGATGCGATGGTAGCACCAGAGCATAATGATGCAGAAGACCCAGAGAATCAGTATCGTGTAGAGCGTCACGACAATCGACAGCACGATCTTGCCCCATGTCGGAAACGCTCGACTGAGCCAGATCAGCGGAATACCGAAAGCGGCAAGAACAAAGAACAGTAGCACCAGCACAATCCAGGGATTATCCAGGGATTGAGCCACCCGATCGCCCAGTTGCCGTTTCTCCTGTGGATCGTTACTCATCGCTTGTTTCGTACTGCCCTTGTCTCGCCGATCGGCATGATTCGCGGAGGATGGTTCACGCTGGGGCCAGGTGCACGTGGGTCTTCGCAAGCCGATCACCTTACGAACGGCTGGCGGCATCGCTGCACGCGGGTCACATCCGCGATCCAGACCCCAGGCACAACACCAAGCATCATGTTCGGCCGTCTTGACCGACAACGTAACGCCGATTCCCGCGGATTGCCAGCAGTGCCAGCTTGCGGCCGAGACGCCAGTCGGCTTTTTGGACGAAAAAGCCGGCGATTTTTGTACGGTCTGGCAGACAGGTTCACACTATTTAGATAGGCCTTCCACCGCGCAGCGCGTCCGCGCGAGGGGCGGGTCGTGTGAGCTCGTAATGTGCAGGGCTCTGGTGTTTCGAGTGAATTGGCAAACGGCCATGGGTAAGGACTGGAATCATGCGTCTCACGCTTCGCACGTTATTGGCCTATCTGGATGACATTCTGGAACCGGCAGATGCCCGCGAGTTGGGGCAGAAAATTGAGGAAAGCGAGTTCGCCAGCGGGCTGGTCCATAGGATTCGCAGCGTCACTCGCAAACTGCGTCTCGGCGCCCCCAAACTGGCGGGCAAAGGCATGGGGCTCGATGCGAACACCGTGGCGGAATACCTGGACAACACGCTGCCGCAGGATCGCGTTCCCGACTTCGAGAAAGTCTGCCTGGAATCGGATGTGCACTTAGCCGAAGTGGCGTCCTGCCACCAGATTCTCACGCTCGTGTTGGGGGAGCCTGCCGACGTCGACCCGGCGCTGCGCGAGCGCATCAGGGACCTGCAGGCGCGCATCGCCGCGGTGGCGGGGGAACAACCGGAAACCCTTGACGAACATCTGCCGGTGGCGACTCCCACACCGCCGCCAGTGGATCGCCGGCAGGCGGAATGGGATCAAGAACCCGATATGCCGCTGATCGCACCCACCCCAACACAGCCGACAAGCGGTGGGACATCCGTCCGCCTGCTGCCGGTGGCGGGGACCCTGGTGGTCGTGTTCTTGCTCGCCCTGGTCGCCTTGGTAGCGATGGGGCCCTTAGACAGCGATCATCCGATATTGGGACGTTTCCTGGCGGACGCCTCACCCAACGCGAGCCCACCGGGTGACTTTGACCAGCAGCCTGAGGTCCTGGACAGCCAAGCAGACGCTGCCCCTGCCCAGAACGGCCAACAGCGAGATACACCCGCGCTGTCGCCAGCAACCACGGTGGAAACGCGCGACAAAGACCGCCCGCCCGTCGCGACGGGGACAGGCACGCAACCAAGCAGTGACGCCAAGCTGCCGTCTGACGCGGCCAAGACGAATACAGTTGATGCCGAAGCATTCCCACCGCCCGCCGCGGACGCCGGACCCGCCGTACCGCCCGTGGCCCCCGACGCACCAGCGCCCGCCGATACTGAGAGTGTACCGGGAACCTCTTCGGTCGCGATGACGGCCAAGAGTGACCCGACCGGCTCGAGTGAAAAGGTTGCCGAGACGGCCGTGGAACCCGAGCCACTGGCACGCTATACCTCCGACCTGCACATCCTCGCGCACTTCGATCCAGCGACAGAGACGTGGCTGCGACTGGCGACTAATGATCCGATTGCGGCCGATCAGCGACTGATCGCATTTCCGACCTATCGTCCGCAGATTGCCCTCAGTACTGGTGTGCGACTGACCCTGGTCGGCCCCGCGATCGTCAGCTTGATGGATCCCGACGCGGAAGGAGTCGCGGGCATCACGCTTCATTCAGGACGCGTTATCGCGGTCGCCGACGGCAAACCAGACGCCGCGGTGAATATGCGCATCGGCGATCGGACGACTCGAGTCTCGTTCCGGGATTTGGATGCGACGTTGGCGCTGGAAGTCCGCCGCTACCTTCCACCAGGTGCCGATCCCCAGGAGATCACTTCCTCTTGGATGGCCGGGGCGCTGGCCGCTGCCGGGCGTCTGGCCTGGTTGGACGTGGGCGCGGCCGACGCCACCATCCTCGATACTGGTCAGCTGGCCACGATCATCGGCAAGGAGCCCCCACGAGTAACCACAACCTCAACCCAGCCCGACTGGCTTGACGCCGGTAGCCTGCGTCCCATCGATCGCGACGCGTCGCGCCAGTTACAGCCGTTGCTGGAACACAACCGGCCGTTGACAACGTCGCTCCTCGAGCAGGTAGGTAACCGCCTGGTCGAAGTGCGGGCCGTGGCGATTCGCAGTCTGTGCCTGCTCGATATCTACGATCCGTTCGTGAGTGCTTTTAATGCCAAAGAACTCAGGACGTTTTGGCCGGATCTGTTTGAGACGCTGCAGGCGCACGTCGCCCAAAGCCCAGACACGGCGCAGGCCGTCCGTACGACGCTGGAGCGGTTGCGTGGCGAGGACGGCAGCCAGTTGTATCGCCTGCTGTGGGGGTATAGCCCGCAGCAACTGGCCGAGGGTGACGCCACCAAATTAGTGGCGATGCTCAGCGATCCGGCGATGGACATTCGGGTTTTGACGTATGAGAACCTGAATCGTATCGTGGGAAAGACAAACTCGTACCATCCCGAATTTGATCCTGGGCGGCAGAGGCGGGCAATTCTGAACTGGGAGCGAGACTTGAAACAAGGTGAAATCGTCTACAAGACCCCCCCTATTGAGCTGCCAGAATAGTCAAATTATCGGGCCCTTTTGTCCCGCTGGCACCGTGAAGCGTGCATCATAACCAGTTCCTGAGTTTACACTTAGTGTGTAGAATCTGGTTTTGGCGAGGTCCCTTATTGGTGGACTACTGAGAGGTCTCTGCAGCAGCCTTGTCCACTTGGTGCAAGTGCGCATGTATGGAGAGCTGCCACGTTTAAGCAGTTTACAGCGAGTACGTCATGTAATCCGGGGATGGGATTTGGATTTGTCGGCTATCGGAACGACCATTAGAATACTATGTTTCAATAGCCGGTAACTCGGCGGCAAAATCAGACCAGTTCTGGATTTACATAGTAAGGAGAACTGTCGGTGCAGACCAACATATCGGCCAGGCACGGTCACCTCAGTACGAGTACGCAGCAGCGCATCACTGAGAAAGTGGAGAAACTGAACCGGTATTTCGACCGCTTGACTGCGATCCAAGTGACGGTGGACCTGGAGCACCGTGAGAACCCGACGGTGGAACTGAGGGTATCGGTGGAGCACTCCGAGGCGTTGGTGGCAGCCGATCAATCCGTGGACGTGATGAGCGCGCTCGACGGGGCGTTGCACAAAATAGAACATCAGATTCGCCGACACAAAGACAAGCGGACCGAGCGTCGCAAACCGCCGCTCAAGCATTTGGAAGTCCCGGTGGAGAGTGAGCCGGAAGCCGAATGAGATAGCTGGGTAGCTCGTCCGCTGTAGCAATGCGACGACCGGGTTGGCGGCAGATTTCGGTCGTTCAACGGGTGAAAGGAATAAGAAGAAATGAAGTTTGCGGATTTTATTCGAGTGCAGGCGATCAAAGCCGACCTTGCCGCGGATGACAAGGAAGCTGCGATTACGGAGTTGGTAGCAGGGCTTGTGGAATCAAAGGATATCTCCGAGGACGAGCAAGAGAGCATTATCAAGGCGATCATGAAACGGGAGGAGCTGGGGAGCACGGGCATTGGCCGCGGGGTGGCGGTGCCACACACCAAGCACCCCAGCGTCGACCGGTTGATCGGTACGGTTGGAGTCAGCGCAGAGGGCGTTGACTTCAACAGCCTGGACGGCGATAAGGTTCAGCTCTTCTTTCTATTGATCTCGCCTCCCGATCGTCCGGGTGACCATTTGCGCGCGTTAGAGAATATTTCTCGACAGCTGCGCGACGACACGTTCTGCCGTTTTCTCAAGCAAGCGAAGACTTCCCAGGACGTGCAGCAGTTACTGGAAGAGGCGGACAACAACCAGTTCGTTTCTTAACGGAAACCGCGCGGACGATTCATCGAGTTATTGGGGCGGTCCCAAACCCGGCTGCCACGGCACACAGACCCCCTTCCCGAGGTACTTTGTGCGTGGCACAATCGGTGCTGGACACAATAGATGTATAGCAGAAGTACATGGCCGGTTGTCGATCAAACCGTTTAGTCACTGTCACGAACCCGCAAGGGCTCCATGCGCGGCCCGCGGACATGTTTGTCCGTCTGGCCATGCAATTCGAGTCGACCATCGAGATCGTGCGGGACGGTGACCGTTTCGACGGGAAGAGTATTTTGTCGTTGATGACACTGGCCGCAGAACAGGGAACACAGTTGTTGCTCCAGGCAATCGGCCCGGACGCGGACGAGGCGTTGGCGGCATTGGCGGAGCTGTTTAGGCGGGGTTTCGACGAGATGGGCTTGAATGAACCCGCCAAGGATAAATCATCGGACGGGTAGGTGGGCAGCCGAAGAAGATCCCGCGTGCGACTGTTGTTACAGGCTCACTGCGGTAGTGCAGGCCCACACGATTCCTGTCTTTTTAACATGAGAACAATGGTATCGGCGCTACGGTTGCGTTATCCATCAGCGGTTGATCGCGTCGAGCTCTTGCGTGAGTCCGGCAGGCGAACCCGCTGAAGCGCAATCCGCCGATGTGAACAATGCAGGTATTGCAGGGAATTGCGGTGTCGGCCGGCATTGCCATGGGCGAAGCGCTGGCCATTGACAACGAGGGATTGGTCATCTCTCGCCGAACCATCGACCGCGAAGCGGTGGATGCCGAGCTCGCGCGTCTCGATAGCGCGATCGGGGCCGTGTCGATCGAGATCGACCGTGACGGAGAGGCGATTACCGCTCGACTCGGTCAGCAATACGGCGCCATTTTCTCGGCGCATCGGCAGATGCTGGAAGACACTCATTTGCATGAGGAGCTGGAGCAGCTCATCCGGCAACAGTTGTCACCCGAGCTGGCGGTTCATCGGACACTACGGCGTTACGCGCGTGTTTTTCAGGATATGAAGAACACCTATCTGGCTGAGCGGGCCCACGATCTGTTCGACCTGGAAGAGCGTTTGCTGGACCATTTGCTGGACCGTCGCCAGGAAAATCAGGTCGAGTTGAGCGCGCCGACCATCGTCCTGGCTCATGACCTGACGCCGAGCGAGACAGCGCGGTTGGATCGCAAGTGGGTACTCGGATTTGTGACCGAGGCGGGAGGAGAAGGAGGACACACGGCCATCTTGGCCAAGGGGTTGGAACTGCCGGCCGTAGTTGGTACCGGCCCCCTCTTGCTGAACGTCACCAGCGGGGACCTGGTGATTGTCGACGGCGACCAGGGCAAGGTCATCATCACTCCTGACGAAGCACATATAGCGCGTTACCGCGAGCAGGTGCAGCGGCGTTCGACTCGCATCGCCGAGCTGGCCTCTCTGCGTGACCTGCCCCCCGAGACGCGCGACGGCACCGCCGTGTTACTGCAGGCCAACATTGAGTTTCCGCACGAAATCGCCGCGTGTCAGCGGCGCAATGCAGGAGGCATCGGACTGTATCGTACCGAGTTTCTGTATCTTGGTGCTCAGGTCGAACCGACCGAAGAAGATCATTTCCGAGCCTACCGCGAAGTCATCTCGGCGATGGGGAGTCGGCCGGTAGTCATTCGCACACTCGACTTGGGTGCCGACAAAATGGGGCATTTGCCGCGTACGGAGGACGAACATAATCCGTTTCTGGGATTGCGCAGCATCCGCCTGTCGCTGCGGAATGTCGATCTGTTTCGCATCCAGTTGCGGGCCATTCTGCGAGCGAGCGTCTTGGGCCAGGTGAAGATCCTGTTCCCCTTGGTCACTACGCTGCGCGAACTGCGGCAAGCCAAACTGTTTCTGCGAGAGACGATGGAGGATTTGGAAGAGGCCGGACTCGCGTTCAATCGGCATATTCCTGTCGGTATGATGGTCGAGGTGCCAGCCGCCGTCATGATGATCGAACACTTCCTGAAGGAGGTCGACTTCATCAGTATTGGCACGAATGATCTGGCTCAGTACACATTGGCCGTCGATCGCAGCAATAAGGAGGTGGCCGACCTCTACCAGGCCTGTGATCCCGCCGTGCTGCACCTGATTGCCATGACGTTGAAGGCGGCTCGTGCGGCGGGCGTGCCGGCCAGCATCTGTGGACAGATGAGCGGCATTCCCCATTACGCCATTTTGTTGCTGGGGATGGGGCTGACCGAGTTCAGTCTCCCCTCCAGCGCAATTCTGGAAATCAAGCGTGTGTTTCGCAGCGTGACGTTCCAGCAGTGTCTCGACGTTGCGCAGAC
Organism: uncultured Planctomycetota bacterium; assembly: GCA_963700575.1. Classification (GTDB taxonomy): domain Bacteria; phylum Planctomycetota; class Planctomycetia; order Pirellulales; family Pirellulaceae; genus JAJRVM01. Next base: position 15,037 of record CAVOYC010000036.1, read on the forward strand.
GGCGATGCAAATGCAAACGGCTCAAGAGATTGACTCTTACCTGAAGGAGGAATTCAAGAAACTCGTACCGTACTCGCTCTCGTAGCAAGCCTTGAGGCACCGCACCGGCGGCTCTCGTGCATTGTCCAGCCGGTGTCTTGGTCCCCGTCGGTTGACGAGACGACACCAGAGTGCAAAGGTCCGGAAGTGCGAGTCACCCAGGTTCAAGCTCAACACCGGCGCCCGGATGGGCCGATCTCCCCGCGGATTCGTGCTCCCTGTGCCGCGAGCCGAATCAGAGTCGGCGATGAGCCACTACCTACTGAAATCCCCAGACCAATACAAGAGACAGGAACTGACGTGTCCACGGCGCCCTCTCCTTCGATAGCTGATTACCAGCGACTACGCATACGATTTCGCAAGCATGGCGATCTCCGCTGGATCAGCCATCGTGATCTGGTGCGGGCCATGGAGCGTCTGTGTCGGCGGGCCGACTTGGCGTTACGCATGAGCGAGGGATTTCACCCCAAACCGAAATTGAGTTTTCCGTCCGCATTGGCCCTCGGCATTGAAGGCCTGAATGAAGTAATGGAGTTGGAACTGGTTCGACCGGTGCACGCGGAAGCGATTCGGCAGCGACTCAACTCGCTGGCCCCGGCCGGGCTCACCATCACGCAGATCGCAGTCGTCGCCGGGGGCGAGGTGGCAACAGGTGCTGTTGCGACAAGCCGCAGCAAGGCTCGCGTGCGTGCCATGTGGTACCAGTTTCCCGTCCCGAACGAACGTCGCCAGCGGGTTGAGCAAGCCATCGAAAGACTGATGGGATCCTCGTCCTGGCTGGTGGAACGTGCTGGCCGGCCACAACCGGTCGACATGATGGCCGATCTCATGGCCGTGGAGTGGCGTGACGCGATGGTCTGCTTCCGTCTGCGGGCCAGCGACCAGGCTTCGGCTCGCCCTCGTGATGTGCTGCAGGCCCTGGGATTGACCGACCTCGAACAACAAGGCCACTTCCTCTCACGATTCGAAGTCGAGTTGGAAACATGAACGTGAGGATGGCTCAACTGGAACAACGGCCAGGCACGGTGCCACCGTCGCATGGCTCCCTGATTCAACCGGCTGGGTACCAGCCTGACGACCGGCAATTCGGTCGCCGCGCCTGCACAGCCCCGACCAACACAAGGCAGAACCCGCTTTATGAAAAAGGAAATCTTGATCAACGTGTCGCAGCCGGAAGAGTGCCGGATCGCCATCGTTGAAGACGCTCTATTGGAAGAACTCTATATCGAACGAGCCAGCCAGGACAATTACGTCGGCAACATCTACAAGGGGCGCGTCGTGAACCTGGAGCCAAGCATCCAGGCCGCCTTTGTCGACTTCGGCGTGGGCCGCAACGGCTTTTTACACATCAGTGACGTCGAGCCGCAGTATTTCCGGCAGGGGGGCTACGACCCGCAACAAATCATCGCGTCGGAGCGTGAAGCACGCGAGGAAACTGCCGGCCGGGGGGATCAGGAGAAACGCCCTGACCGGCAGCGCAACCGCCGCCGTCCGGGAAGCCGCCCCCGCGTGAAACCCCCCATCCAGGAGATCTTCCGGCGCGGTGATGAAGTCCTGGTGCAGGTGATCAAGGAAGGCATCGGCACCAAGGGCCCCACGCTCTCGACCTACATCAGCATTCCCGGTCGCTATCTCGTTTTGATGCCGGCCTTGGGACGCGTCGGCGTGTCTCGCAAAATCGAAGACGATGAGGAACGCCGCAAACTGCGCGATACGATGCTCGAGTTGAATCCGCCTCGCGGGCTGGGATTTATCGTCCGCACGGCCGGTCAGGACCGCACCAAGAAAGAACTCTCCCGCGATCTGGCCTACTTGCTGCGGCTCTGGAAAGTCATCGTCCGCCGCATCCGAAAACACTCGGCACCGGTCGATATTTACGAAGAAAGCGACATGATCATCCGCACCATTCGCGACATCTTCTCGAACGATGTCGACGCGATCTATGTCGACGCAGAATCGGCTTTCGAACGGGCGAAAGAGTTTCTGCAGCTGGTCATGCCGCGATACGTCAGCCGATTGCGGCTCTATTCCGGCAAGGAACCCCTGTTTCACAAATACAAGTTGGAGTCGGAAATCGCGCGGATCCACAAGCGGGAAGTCCCCTTGGAAGCAGGCGGCTCGATCGTCATCGATCCCACGGAAGCCCTGGTGGCCATTGACGTCAATAGCGGCAGCTTCCGCGCCGACGATTCGGCGGAAGAAACCGCGTTCCAGATGAATCTTCAGGCGGCCAAAGAAATTGCCCGCCAATTGCGATTGCGTGACCTCGGTGGCGTGATCGTCAATGATTTCATCGATATGCGCAAAGAGAAACACCGTCGCGGACTTGAACGAGCCCTGCGCGATGCACTCAAACGCGATCGCGCTCGAACGAAAATACTGCGGACCAGCCCCTTCGGACTCATCGAAATGACTCGGCAGCGGATCCGCCCCAGCCTGAAAAGAAGCGTCTACGCCGATTGCCCCTGCTGCAACGGACGCGGCGCCGTGAAAACGGACGAGAGCATGTCGATCGAAGTCGTTCGCATGCTGATGCTCGCCAGCCAGCAGCCTAGTATCGCTCGCGTAACTGTACGCGTGAACGATCTGGTCGCCTCCTACCTGAACAACAAGAAGCGAAAAGAAATCACGCGACTCGAAGAAGAAGGCGGCATGACTGTCCAGATCCTGGGGAGCGAGTCATTGTACCCCGAACACCTGGACTTGGACTGCCGCGATGGGGAAGGCCGCGAATTGAAGCTGCTCTAAAGTCCCGTGGAGCGAAAAGTACTCGAACGGTGTCACCAACGGGATCCGGTAACAAAACGAGAGTACGGGTGCGATGCACCGATGTTCCACTTTTCCCCCGAGACCGGGGAATTGAAAAAGGCGAGCTTCGCTTCCAACGAATGGCTACCGTCCGCTTAGGAATCAGGGAAAAATAACTTCACCTTGTACCCTCGCCCCTGTGGGGAGAGGGTAGGGTGAGGGGTTAGAGAATCTGGAAGTTATTTTTCCCTGATTCCTTAGCCCCAATGTCATCGTATCGGCCAGCAACCACCTGAACCGGAAGTTAAACTCGTCGAACGCGGTTCGCGACGCAACCGGTACCGTCGTTTCGGCTGACGGACTGATTGTCACGATGCTCGGATCAGATCGAGGTACGCTCAAGGTCACCTTGAACGACGGCGAGGAACTACCAGCGAAGCTAGTTGCCGTCGACCGTCGTTCTGGCTTGCAGCTCTTGAAAGTCAATGTCAGTGACCTATCCATGGTCGAGTTGTCGGCGGGCGACATCCTGCTTGGCGAACAGGTGGCGACGGTCATGTGTACCGACGTGAGCGCCGCGCGGCGGAAACCGGGATCATCACAGTAATAGACGACTCTTAGGATCGGGGGAAAAATAACTTCACCTAGTCCCCTCGCCCCTTTGGGGAGAGGGTAGGGTGAGGGACTAGCAAATCTGGAAGTTATTTTTCCCCGGTTCCTTAGGGAGGCGCGTTACCTGTCGAGCTACTTGAGACGGACGTGCAAATCGGCCCTATGAGCGCCGGTGCTCCGCTGGCAAATCTGCGTGGCGAATTGATCGGGATCTTCGTCGCCAAAGTGCATGAAACAGCCGGCCGCTCAGTCGCCGTTCCCGGCAAGTACATCCGTGAACTGCTCGATTCGCAGAAGGGAGATGAACCAGTTATCGACTGTTCTCACCCGACAAGGCTCACAACTCACTCTCTCGCGACCTCCCGCGTTCCGCTCCTCGGTTTTGTTGACGCTGGCACCAATCGTCATGCGGATCTCAAAACCGCATGTAATGTGTCCACGCGATATGTGTCTCGGACTCCGTGTCCCCGCGGCTGATGACGAGCGTTGTCGACGACTCTGACGTATTCACAATAATGATGCGAACGGCTAGTGGCCGCCCCTGTGAATCGTCGTGGAACATGACCGATTCGCCAGGCTCGGTCCTAGATTTCCCTTCTGGTTCTGCAGCCTCCAACTTCCCCCGCTGTTTCAATTTGGTCTCGTAGTATTCCATCACCTTGGCCACCGGATCTTGCGTGGTGAGCACGGTCTTGCACAGTATCGACGGGACTGTTCGCACGCCGCTCCGGTTCACCGTTGCGGCGTCTTCCATCGACGCGCCATTGATCTTTGAACCAGGGTACTGCCATTCCGCAATCAACGGCATAAGACGCACAGGTTCATCTGCGTGACACGGAGCTACTACGGCGACAATTACGCTCAACGCGGCAATAAAGAGCGTCGGATGACAGCGCATGAGAGTTCTCCAGATTACGACGAACTGATGGCAGATAACACCGGAGCAACGAACGCCAGTAGTAACACTGCCACAGCTCACGCCATATTCACTCGAGGAAAAGGACAGAACAGCCTGCAATGATCGTTGAATTCGCCCAGGTCTTCGCACGGCCAGGAGCACGCCAGATGCTTGGACGACGCACGTCAGCAGAAAGTTCGACCAACCTTCCCTTAACGTGTCAGTTACTCCGGGAGTGGCATTCAACACTTACTCCCGATGCGTAAGTCCCATGTTGCCATCTCAAATCAAATTGCCATCAACTCGTGGGAGCAGATGTTTCTGACACAACCACGGACCCCGCCATGGAGTTGCCTACCTCTTCACATGACATAATGTACCTTCTGACCTGCAAACTCGCCGTAAGTCGTTTTGCGAACGTCTCGTCGGTTGCCCAAATCGGCCAGACTTTGCCGGACATAAGAACCGCGATGGCGCACAGCGAAGTCACTTCTGCAGTTCGGCTTGGGCGCGTCGGTCCGACACACCGAATGCAGTTCGAGTGCGTTCAGATTGATCGAGGTCGCATCGACTTCGGCAATTTGCGTTCGAGTGTTACTCGCGTCGGTGAAATCGACCTCCGGAGTTTTAGACTGCGCGAAAATTACAGAGGATTGGCACACCTCGCGCAGCAAATGCGTATCGTCATTCTGATTTTCAATGCCCCAGGATCCATTCGCCGAGCGCAGTCAAGGTGATACATTCTTGATTTCGCTCCGTGCAGTCGGCGGCTGATCTGTGCCTATGGTCAGCCAGAGTCGGCGTGGCCGATTTGCGGCAGCGTCCTCGTCCGGGACGGTCTCGCGGCCGCCAACGGCATGCTCTTTCTTTCGCTCGCCGATGGACGTGTGGTGTGCCTGGGGCCATAGCGAAGCTTCTGAGACAGCCTTCTTAAGTCCATTCATGGGACGTTCAAGACATTCGTTCTCCGGCCAGACTGCGGTTGCCGCAGTCCCAGAGCCTATCGCCAGCGTCTCGGCGGCGTGTGGATGCTGTATTTCTTCGCGAGGTATGCCTCGACGCCCTGTCTCTCGTCATCGCTGAGGGCACGGTCGTAGATGATGATCTCGGCGACGTCGCCGGAGTGATTCTCGTTGCGCGCCCAGAGCGGAAATGCCAGATGGCCGCCTGCAAATTGTTTCACGACCGGCACATTCATCGTTCGTTCGCCACTTTGAGTCATCATCGGGACACCGTTAACGAAGGCAGAGGCCGTTTCCTGTCCGTGATGGAGGAATGTGGCAATGCTCGCGGCTTGCGTATCTGCAACACCCCCGAGAAACGGCGACAACACGTTGTAGTGAAAAATCTCACGGAGCAGATAGAGACGCGGGATCCCGGCGCCACCGTTAGCCTGATTGCCGCCCAGTCCAAAGTAAGCGTCGGCGGACTTCGTCACCATCAGAATCGTGAACGGTCGGCTCGCCAGGAACCGATTAGCAAAACCGTTGATCGACATCTGGTTGCACTCACCGTCGAAATGGATCGCTGGCAACCCGTTGATGACGTTTTCGCGGAACGTGGGAAGCGTTGCCGTGCGACCATCGGGAAGTTCTTTCGGTTCTGCCTCGGCATCAGGCCCGGCAGCCGCAAACCATTCTTGCACAGTGTCGCCGTCTCGCAGGACTTCTTCTCCGTTGGATGCCGCGTTGAGCCGGTCGGCATGCAGCCAAAGGCGCAGATTCGCCTTCAGAAGGTCCGAATCGGCGGCCAACGGGGCAGGTAGATCATCCGCCATCCGATAGGAGGCCGTGGCGATTTCACTCGGGAGGACATCTTTCGCAAAGGACCGCGCGAACGACCGCGGCACGTTGGAGCACTATCGCGTCGGTGTAGACCGCCGCCGAATTGGTCGGCTGGCTACCGTCCGTCGTGTAGCGGATGGTCGCGCCCGGCGTAGCGGAACGGATTCTGACCCTCAACTGATCCGTGTAATGATCGCTCTCGTCGGTCCAGATCATCGGCTGCCATGCAGCGGGCCGCGTCACTTCGTCGGGCTCGAGCACCAGTGTGCCCCACGGTTCGAGCACCGGGATCCGCACCATGGTCAAGCAGCCGCCCGGCAGATCGAGACATTGCGAGAGGCTTGAGAAATCCTGCGAGGCTTCTGCCGCCTCGTGAGCGCCTTTCTCGTAGTCCGACGGGGTCAACAGACGCAGCTTCATCGGCCGGTTTCCGAAAAGCCGCGTGGGGTCCAATATGACGGTGAACGATTCTGGCTCATCCGAATGATCAACCAGGTGGACGACGACCGGTGCGTCTGGCTGGTCGGGTATCGCGCGTACCACAGCGTATACGTCGTGTCCCGCTTCAATTCGTAATGGCGGTGCGTCGCCGTAGCGATCCTCATACAGCCCTGGGCCGGCGACAGCCGCTTCTTCGTAACCCTCCAGGTACTTGGCGATAGCTCGTACGAAGCCATACAGATCTGCATACTCCTCCGGCTTCCCATAGTGGCGGCGGCTGTCGGAAGGCAGATACACATCCCATGGCACGATCATGTGGGAACCGAGCGCATAGCACATGGCCAGAAATCGGCGGTTGAGCGACAAGTCTTTCGCCGCCAGCGTCCACACGATGGGCTTTCCTATCTCCAACGCCGGTCGCATACGTTCGTAATAGAAATACTTAGGGACGGCCTCGGTCCTCGCGTAGGCTTCGCAAACGCCATAGTCGTGCACGGGATAAAAGAATTCGAGCAGTGGGCCAACGGGATTCATCGAATGGCGGATTCTGCGGCCGGCATAGGCATCGATCTGCTGCTGGACGTCGCGGAGGAACTCAAGACTCGATTCTCGCTGGAAGTCACGAAACATGGCCGCCAGTCGCTCCGATTCGTTCTTCTGCCGCAGATAGTCGGCGTAATCGAAATGACTCAAGTCCTCGATCTCCAACGCCGCTCGCTCGGCCGCGGATGTGTGCTGGCGGAGATGATCTCGGAATCGAGCGACGCAGAACGGGCAATAGCAGCCACCACGTTGAAGCAAATAATCGCCATAGCCGCAACTGTCTACTTGGATGGCATCGGCCCCGGCATCCACTTCCACCCGAGCGTACTTGAGCCAAATCCGGCGATAGGCGGGGTTATTGTAGCACCCGTGGTTTTCGATGCGGCCCGGCCAGGTGAACATGCTCCCGTCGAGTGTTATCGCCCGCCCCACTTCGTAGGTTGTTGAGCCGGGCGTGTCGGCCAGTGCCGGTGGAAAAATACTGGCCGACAGGAAACCGAAGCCGTGCGCACGGGCGTCGGCGATATACTGCTTGCTGCGTCGCGTATAGATCCACTCGAGCCGCGTGGCGTGAAAAGCCTTCATCATGTCAAATGCGCCGCGCAACCGGTCCGAAAAACAGACGTCGCTGGCTTTCGGCGCGCCCGTGTCTTGAGGACGTTTGGACGCCACTTGAGAAACCGTCTGGCCGACCGCGGGCACAACACAGAGTCCCGTCGCCGTGACCATGATCACGCGGGCCACGATGGCCGCCGAGATGAGGCGGATGCTTTCGCTCATTCTCGTGTCCTCAAAGTACACGCGTCGTTCCATGCTTTCCCAACACCGCAGTTGTTTCCGGCTGGTTCGATGGGCAGATCGACGTTGTCGTTACGAATGTTTTCGAAACACGAGATTATGTTACACCAATCCGGTTGCAGCTGCAGCATTTCGCTGTGCCGTGTCATCAACCATTCGCTGGATAGAACTTTGCGAACGTCTGGCTGGCGGTAGACGCCTGTTCACCTCTGTCGGCGTGCTCGGCAGTCGTAGCCTGGCCGCGAATTCGGGCTTCGGTTCTTGTTCGTTGGCAAAGCCTGCTCGCGTTGCCGGACGTTCGACCGTTGCCTGTCTGGGGCAAGGTTGGTGCCCAGCACGCGCGAGGCCCTTCCACTGACCGACGGTTTTTCCTCGCAGAATTCGACAACGTCGTGAAGCAGCGCGGTCTGTTCACGGTAGAATCATACTAACCGTTCATACGAATTCCTGGAGTTGACAAGTCACTACCCCGATTCTTGGAGCGCTTCCAGATGAAGTCATTCCTGTCGGTTGTCCTACCGTCGTCGGCATTGTTTCTGGTCTCACTGGCGGTCGCAGACGTTGACGCAGAGACGTCCAGGATGGCGCCGGCGAACATGAAGCCGCGGGTTGTTGTTATGACCGACATCGGCGGCGATCCCGACGACCAGCAGTCGATGGTCCGTTTCCTGGTCTGCGCCTGCGATTTTGACGTGGAGGGACTCTGCACTGGTTTCGGCCACGGTCACTACGAAAATACGCACCCCGAACTGATTCGAAATGCGGTGGACGCGTACGGCAAAGTACTGCCGAATCTTCGCAAACATCATCCCGATTACCCGGATGCGGCGCACCTGATCAGCCTGATCAAGGACGGTGATAACGGCGACCCGCACAGTGTCGGCCCTGGCAGGGACTCGGAAGCGTCCAACTGGATCATTCAAGTCGTGGATCGCGATGACCCGCGTCCGGTATGGTTCACGATCTGGGGTGGTCCCCGCGAATTGGCGCAGGCCATCTGGAAAGTCTCGCAGACGCGATCGCCCGAAGCACTGTCCAGATTCAAGAGCAAGATTCGCGTGCACTCGATTGCGGATCAGGACCGCACTGCGGGTTGGATCAAGAAAAACCATTCAGATGTGTTTTGGATCTACTCGGCCAAACTGTTCCGTGGTATCTGGAACGAGGGCGACCAGGCACTTGTCTCGCCCGCCTGGCTCAAGGAAAACGTCCTGGTGGGACATGGTCCCCTTGGCCCTCTTTATCCGCCCATAGCGTCCGGGAAGGAGGGAGTGAAGGAAGGCGACACGCCATCCTTCCTGTATGTGTTATCCAATGGGCTGAGCGATCCCGAGCATCCAGACTGGGGCAATTGGGGAGGGCGCTTTCGATCCAGCGGTTATGCGAACGAATTCATTCCCGCCGAGGATATCATGGACGGCACCCCCAACTTGCTCTATACCATCCATCGCTGGCGCACGGCCTATCAGAACGCGTTTGAAGCTCGCATGGACTGGTGTGTCCAGCCGTACGTGCAAGCCAACCACGAACCGACTGCCATCTGCAACGGGGATCGGACTCGAGACGTGCTGGAGATCGAGACGAAGCCCGGCGCCCTGGTGAACGTTAGTGCTGTTGGGTCGAGCGACCCCGACGGGGACGCGTTCGAGTACCGCTGGTGGGTCTATCGTGAGGCGGGTACCTATTGGGCGGACGTGCCCATTCAGGACGCCGGCAAGGCATCAGCCGTGCTCACGGTCCCGAAGGAGGCTTCCGGTAGGACCATTCATGTCATCCTCGAAGTCACTGATACGGGCCAGCCCCCGCTGGTGGCCTATCGCCGCGTGGTACTTAAGGTCAGCGGCATGCCGGTCGAGCCGCCGGCCGGTACGCTCGGAGTCGAGGAGGACCTGACCGAGCCCATTACCAGGTTCGAAGCCCCCTCGGCCACGACCGGGACGTGGACGTTCTGGCGCGGCGTCAATATCAATGGGCCGTCCATCGAAATCGACGGCAATCGTTGGGATGGAGATGACACTCCGCACTTCGTTTGCGAAAACAATCCGCTCAACAGCCCCCAAATCGCCCTTATTCCGCCTACCGACGAGGTGCGAGCGGGGATGATCCATTCGTTTCGCTGGGGCCGTGAGTTCCAGCTTCAGCTGTTGCGCGTGCCCCGTGGAACTTACGCTGTCTATGCCTACGTCTGGGAGGAAACCGATCCGGAGACGATCCGCATTCGGCTGAACGGGCGGCAAGTCGAGCGCGACTACTACACTGGACTGGCAGGCCGCTGGCGCCGTCTGGGCCCGTGGATCACCGATGTCGATCGCGGAAACATCACGATCGTTTCTGAGCGGGGTGCCGCCAACTTCAGCGGCATCGAGGTTTGGCGACGAACCGGCACACCAGAATGATTGCGCGCTGTTTGCGACGCGCTATGTTGCGCAAGAGTGACGTGAAAGGCGGAAGATCGGCGGTGTGAACTTGTGCGTGCCATGCCGCGTGATGGGGTGCACATATTGTCTGCGGAGTTGGATCATTCACGTTGGAATTGTGAATTGAAAAGCGTTCTTCCTCCCGCCTCCGCGTTCGAATCACGTGACTTCAATCCACCTTGGCGAGATCGAGGAAGACGATGATCGAAGGATTGCCAACCGGGGTGTAATGGCCGGTGAATTTGAGGCCGCCGGTCTTGCGATTCACCTGGAAGACGGCGATGTTGTCGCCGCGCTGATTGCAGCAATAGAGGAACTGGCCAGTGGGGTCGAAGTTGAAGCTGCGCGGATAATTCCCTCTTGTCCATTCTTCCCCTATGAACGTGAGGTCGCCGTTTGGGCCAACGGAAAAGATCCCGATGCTGTCGTGCAGCCGGTTGCCCGCATAGACAAATTGCCCATCGGCTGAAACCAGGATCTCGGAGCAGAAATTACTGCCGGCAAACCCGGGCGGCAGAGTCGAGACCGTTTGGCGTGCGGCCAACCGCCCCGCTCGGGCATCGTAGTCAAACAAAACGATTGTCGAGCCTTCTTCCTGAATGGAGTAGAACCAACGACCATTGGGATGAAAATGGAAATGCCGCGGCCCGTCTCCGGCTGGCAGCGAGACCGCGGGCGGTTCATTCGGAGTCAGCACGCCCTTCTGCTCGTCGAACTTCCAGACGAAGATTTGATCCAAGCCCAAGTCAACATGCAGCACGAAGCGCCCTGAGGGATCGGCCTGAATCATGTGCGCGTGAGTCCGATCATGTCCGCTGAAGGCAAAGCTGCCCGGTGGAGCATTGGTCGCCTTGGTGGGGCCAATCTTGCCGGCATCGTTCTTGATGTCCGTGGCGTTGCCCAACCGACCGTCGGGCAGAATCGGCAGCACCGCCACGGAGCCGCCAAAATAGTTGGCCACCAACAGGAACCGTCCTGACGGATGGATGCTCACATAGGTCGGACCGGCGCCGCCGGAGCGAACGGTGTTGAGCAACGTCAAATGCCCGTCTGCCCGATCGATGGAGAAGGCGCTGACCGTGCCTTCCTTGTCTTCCCCCACGCGATCCGTCTCATTGGCGGAATACAGTCGGGTTCCGGTCGCATTCAAAGCCAGGCAGCTGGGGCTTGTTCCCATCTCGTGAATGCCGGCGGGCGTCATCGCCCCGGTGGCGCGATTCACCTGGAAAAGGTGTATGCCGCGACCATTGCCGGGCGGCAGATCCACCTGCGTTGGCAACACATCGCGAAGCGGAGAACTGAAGGTGCCGACATAGGCAATGAGTGGCCCACTGGCTTCATTCGATTGCGCTTGGAGCAAACCGGCGATGAGCGGGGTTGTCCCCGCCAGTGCGACAGAAGTCTTTAGAAACGAACGCCGGGAACGGTCGAGTAGAGTCATGGCAAAACACAGTCTGTATGGTCAATGGGACGCTTGGAGCCAGTGGAATGAGTGTGCGAGAGATGGTCTTCGTGGCTTGAACAGAGAGTTGGCCTCCCGTCCACTATACTATAACCGATCCGTCCCCGTTGCGACTCGCGGAGCGAGAATTCGTCTTTGCCGAAGTCATCCGTCGCATGGAGAAGTGGCGGTCCAACTTGGTGGCATGAACGGCTCAGCTACCTTGTCGGGTTTCTGAAAGTATCGCAACTATGGAAACGTCGCAGAGGCGGCTCATGTGGTGACCAGCAATAATGCTATTTCGCCGTACCGAACGGATCAGATCAGTCCTCCACCAGATCGTCCGATTGTGAGACGTCCACACGCGGAGCCTCGGAAACGGACAGCCAGCTAAGCAGCGACCCAATCACAAGCATGCCACATCCTACCCACAGCCGCGGCTGTGTCGGGATGGTCAGGTACACGCAGCTTGCGACGGTGGAGAAGAAGGGTGTCAAGTAGGAACCAGCGGCGACCAGCACGATGTTTCCGGTTCTCATCGCAGTGTCCCACAGCCCGTACGCCAGGTAGGTTACCACTCCCAACACGACGGCTTCCGTAAGCGAGCCAGGGCCCCACGCGCGCGGTTCGTCCACGAAGAAGCAGACCAGCAGCAAGACGCCACCCGTGGCGGGCAGGAATAGATCCACCGCGCCCTTCCTCTCGCCGCCTGCCCACCGCCGAGCGAATACGCTGTAGAAAGCCCAGGACACCGCGGCGCCCAGTCCCAGCGAGTAGGCGATGGGGTTGCCAGCAAGGTTTCGAGCGAATGACTGCCAGGAGACTTGCGCTCCCTGCGTCAGCACGAGGAACACACCGGACAGGGCCAGCAGCGTCGCCGGAAACAGCAGCAGGCTGGCCCTCTTTTTCAGCAGCACCACGGAGAGCAGAATCGTGAGCGCACGGCCAGAGATAGTTCAATAGACCCACCTCCAACACTTGCTTTCGGCTCTCGGCTAGGCCGAGAGCAAGAAACAAGAGCAGCGAATAGGCCACGAAAAGGACCCCGCAACCAGCAACGTACCGAAGCGGAAGCGTTCGCATTCGCTGGCCAGCCACTGCCACTGGCCCACAGCCAGCGAATTATCGCGATCGTGCCACTAACGCCGTAGACCGCTGCGCCCGCCGTCACGGGACCTAGCTGCTCGGAAAGACTCCGCGCAAACGCCACGGTCGTGCTCCATAAAATGATCGCGACGAAGCCTCCTATAGTGCCCCAGCGACGCTGTCCGAATTCACTCTTATGTTCTGACAATGTACGCTCCTGTTTCAGTTCTTTCGCGCTTGACGCATCGTCAGTCCCACGTCTCTGTATCGGCCGAAGGATATCAATGCCGATTGCCGAAAACGACGGGGCCTGCCGCCATCGCTCCTGCAGCAGGGTCTGCGAACCCATGACCCGAATCGTCGCCACCGACGGGTGGCAGCGGTACGCCGGGCAGCATATGGTTCATAACGTGGGAGGGGGATCTGCGTCAATGCTCTTCGCCTCGCAGCCGTTGCCACAGTACCTGTAGTCGTATTCCGGAAGATGAAACAAAATGGCCGAGAAGGCACTCCCGCCAAAGTACCAGGTCTGGGTTAATGCTCGCAAACAGTTCCACCTTTCCCACGCCCAGATTCAAATGGCCAGAGAGCTGGGGATGAACCCGAAGAGACTTGGGAGCAAGGCGAATCACGACCAGCAGCCGTGGAAAGTCCCGCTTCCTGCGTTCATCGAGCAATGCTATGAGAAGCGGTTCGGCAAAATTCGGCCCGACAATGTCCGGTCGATCGAGCAGATCGTTAAGGACAATAAGCAGAAACAGGCGGCTCGGAAGGCCCGGAAACTGGCGAAGAATGACGCTGCCGCAGATGCCGCCGAAGATGCTGCTCCCTTTTGAATCGACCTGCAGCCCGTGCGACCCAGGGAGCCGCGGCGCGTGGCACCGCCAGACTGGTATGGTTGATCCGTTTCGTAGCATCCTCGTTTTCGACAGAACCGGAACAGCACGCAGATTCCGGCACTCGTCGGTGCCATACGGCAAGCCGGTCGTTCCGCAGACGACCGCGCCGAAGAAGCGTATCCGCCGCTCTCCACGGAAGTCGCCAGCAGAGCATCCCGTTTTTTGCCACGCTTGGTGACTTCCAGTAGACGGGAGTCTCGGGCGGTGTCAACAGATTGGCTTAAGGGTGGTTCATCGTGAGCTATGCTTGCTACGGCTCACTCTGCTTTCCCCTCGAGGCGTTCGGAGACTGTTTTCATTTGTCGAGCCCCGCGCTGCTGGGACGGTCAAAGTGAGTCACGGGTAACCGAGTGTTCTTGTTTCTTGGAGCAGCACATGGTCGAGATGATTATTCCAATTGGAGCCGGAGCTTGCCTTCTGCTATTGGCAGCGTGGAGACAGTGGACCACGCAACGGGTTCCAAACTCGCTTGTCGGACTATTTCTCCTGGGTGCCTTGTGTACTGCAGGCTGCACTTCGGCCGGATTGCTGCCCTCTCTACGGGGCGGCATCGCTTCCAGCGCAGTGGGTCTTGCGATTGGCGGCGGAGCCTTGCTTCCGTTCTACGCATATCGAATTCTGGGGGCCGGCTGCGTCAAAGCTCAAGCCGTTTTCGGCGCCTGGGTCGGCTGTGCCTTGCCACTTAGCGCGTGCCTTGTTGCGACCCTGATAACGACGCTCGGCGCAGCATTGCTCACGTCGGTTATTGCAGGCCTATGGTACTTGATGCAATCTGAGGAAGCCCGCCCAGGATATCTGTTTCCGGCCCAAGTCACATTATCGATCGGCTCCTTACTCATGCTGGTTGTGGCGTGGGCTTCGTTCACCTGAACCCGTCAGCCAGAATGTTGAATCGCAGTCACACTGTAGTGCCCGTTCGCAGGAGACTGAACCACTTGCATGGTGTCTGGGAGAACTCCACATGAATCGTATCGTAGCCGTATTGTGCGTCAGCGTCCTTGGATTCGGCTTTCTTCTGTTCGACAGTGAACTGTCGCCTACCGGTGTGATGAAGAGTGATGCCCAGCCAACTGAAGATTTCTCGGGAAGCCCCGAGGCTCGCAAATGGCTGCGGTCAAAAAAGAATGAAGCACCTTTGGCAGCCAACCGTTTTGGATCCACCGACGCAGCGTTGCGATTTGTTAGCGAGCTATACAGAGCCGGTGCAAAGCGAGTGGTCGTTCCGGAAGACGCCATCGAGGACGACGGCGTCGAGGTCTATTGCGACTCGCTCGTCGTGATCATGCCAACCGACCCGCAGCAGCGGCAGCGCGTCCGCGCCATCTGCGAGCGAGAAATCCGCGGCGAAGGATTCGACCCCGCTGAGGACCGCGAGGCCGACCAGGTGTATCTCTGGTGGGACTGACCCGATCCAATCACAACCTGGATATCTGAGCACGTGCTCCACGCGCTCGATCGTCGACGATGCCAAGCTGGCCAGAGAGCCCGGATGTCGCTACTTCCGAACACTGTGGTCCGTCGATGAACTCGCCGCTTGTTCTTCGTGTCAGTCCCGTTTGATGCCCGGCGCCGACGACGCAGGTTGTGGAAGAAGGTTGTTCTGGGAGGTAGTCTGGCATGTAGATCCTGCGTGGCGGCGGGTTTGCCTGTCGTCGTCAGGAAACGAAGGGTCACTGCCTGGACAGTGTTACGCCCCATTATCAACATGGGCTTGCTCGACTTGTCGGTAGTTGCCGTCGGAGATAGGTCGTTTGTGAGAGCGTCAATGGATACTTCAGAAGGCAGAACAAACATCCCCCCCTCGGCCCAAAGCTGAAGTGTCAGACAATCGCTCGTTGCGATTCCGACCCGTTACACTCGCACTCGTCGCGTTGACGACCGTTGGATTAATTTCGTCGTTGATGTTCGACACTTTCCAAGACTGGCTTGGACTGTCCAAATCAAATGTTCGGGAAGACCCATTGCGTCTTGTGCTCTACGCTTTGCCGCATGCTGATTTGTGGCATTGGTTGCGGTATTCGATACCGCTCTCTGTAAGCGGATGGCTAATCGAACCGTGTATAGGTAGCATTCGCGTTCTTCTTGCCGCGAGTCTTGGATGCATAGTCTACGGACTGTGTCACATTTTCTGTGTGCCAACCAACGCACAGTTCTTGAACCACAGTGATCAGGGCATGGATTTGTGGTCGCTTTGGGTGGGGCTTTGGTCGCTACTTCTGTTAACAACATTTGGGGCCGGGATGGCTCAGGCGGTCTGGATAATTGTCGTTACAGCCAAAAGGCAGAGTGTCTGCCTCTTTTCCATGATACGCACCCGTACTCAAACCCTGGATGCTCGAGGTCGCCCTCATGCCCCGAAAGAACGCCGAACTGCGACTATTAAGGTCCCCGGGCACTCCCCGCAAAGGACTGGGATTTGAGACAATTCAGTTCGTCGTCACGGCGGTTGCGTATTGCGGAACCGCTTGACTCCCTGAGGGTGTTTCTGGTCTTTGGCCTCCAAAACCAGGTTTTCCGCAAACAGTTCGAATCTGTCGCCGTGGGAGCCCAAGCTCTGGTAAGCCCAGGCTCGTCCGGTATACAATAGAATGGTAGTGAGGGCGGAACCAATGAACCTGACGGAAGAAATGCGGCGCGCACTCGGCAAAGGGGAAACCGTTGAACTGACGGATCCGGAGACGCACGAAGTCTACGTGCTTGTCAAGCAAGAGCACTATCAAGCGATGCGGCGACTGCTGGATGTTGAAGAAATCGACCCTTCGCTTTACGAAGTCGAGGAACTCGAACTCCACGAGAAGACATGACGTCCGTCGTTTGCCGGAGCCCGTTCTTCGACGTGCCCACCCATGTGGACGTCGGGGAGGTGCCTATCCTCGTGCGGCCGTTTCAATTGATTGTCTGGGTAAGCATCCAAGCCCGCGGTCGTCCGTCTCTCCGTTTCCCAGCGATTCTGGACACCGGCTTCTCGTTGAACTTCGCTATCCAAGAGGAGCACTTGCGTACTTGGACCGGTCTTTCACCCGACGCCTTTCGCGTCATCGGTCGGTCGCGAATCAACCAACAGGACTTGCGTCTCTATCGGGCGGACATCGCTATTCATTCGAATGTGCCGGGCCAGCGGGATGTTTTTCGTGGTGCTGAGCCCTACCAACTGTCCCTCTGCGAAGGCATCGTCATCTACCCGCGCGGAAACCCGCTGGGACCCCGCCTCCCTCTGCTAGGACTCAGGGCAATGGTACAGAACAAGTTCGAGACTGTAATCGACGGTCCACGGCGCGAGTTGACCATTCGAAAGAAGCGACGTCTCTTTCGTGGGTGGTGAATCCCGTGAGAGCTGCTGGACAATCGGAGCACGAGGACACGGTAGCAGACACCCTGATTTTCACGGTAGCAGACACGGTAGCAGACACGGTAGCAGACACGGTAGCAGACACCCTGATTTTCGGCCGGAGTTTTGCCGAGCCCTCGGCTGAGCAGGGTGGCCGGAGCCACGGCGTGGGGTGGCGGCCACCCCCGTGCGGGGCACATAGTGACATGCATATGTCACTGTAATTCGTGTCCGGTTTGCATCAACGACTCACTGTGGTAGGATATCAGCCGTCTGGCGACGGAAAGGCGGGCAATGACTTCCGTGCAGCATGGGACGACGCGGCGTGCCGCTCACGAGCGGCCGGGCTGTGGCGGCTCCATACTGCCCATGCAAGGAGAAATTGTCCGATGGTCGCTTCTGCTCGCCGTAAACTCTTGGGCCGTGCCCGCAAGGCTGTCTTCCACTGCACCGCACGCTGTGTCCGCCGTGCCTTTCTCTGTGGCCTCGATCCCACCAGTGGAGAAGATTATTCACACCGCCGCGACTGGATCGTCAACCGGGAAAAGCAGCTGGCACAGCTGTTCACCATTGAAGTGGAATTCCGCGCGGAATTATCTAACCATCTGCATGTCGTGCTCCGTACCCGGCCCGAGATCGCCGCGCGGTTGCGGCCCCGCGAAGTGGCTCGCCGCTGGCTGACCATTTGTTACTTGAGGATGTACTGGCCTGGCTGGCCGTCGTCATATCGAGTCCGGCTGAGAATGTCCCCGGCGTCGTCACAGCGGTATACATCGTGCCAGGGAGCCGGTTCGGCCAGACGAGGATCGACATAGTTCTTTACCTCCGTCCGTTTCAAGAAGGCTGCAAAGAGCAAGTGTTGCATGATGGCCAGGTTGAAGAGCTCCACTTGGTAGATCTCGTATTTGGTTAATGACTCGGCGCCTGGGACAGTTGACTGAAGCTTACCGCCGTGGACCAGGCCGATGGCAGCCAGCTTCTTCTTCGCCAAGAGGAATGCGGACGTGCCCTTTTCGTGAGCATTGTCCGCGCCCAGCGCATCGATGTCCTGGGCATTGCGAAAGTAGAGGTTGAGGTCGCTGCGGATAGAGTTCAAGGCCTTTTCCAGGACCTCTTTCACCGAAGAATTAATGGTTGGATCCTCGGCCATCAGGGCCTTCGCCAGTCTGTCCTGAAGTTTACGTTGCTCGGCCCGCTGGTCGCTCGTGAGTTTGCCGGCAGTTCGAAGCTCGGCTACGTCATCGGACCGGAGCAGCGGAGCGATCTCGGTGATGGCCGTCAGCTGCTCGGGCGTTAATTGCTCTCTGAGCAGCTTCGAAGCGAAGTCTGGATTTTGATTTCCGAGAACTTCAAACAGGGCCGACCAGTCGAAGATGTCGTAGTTGCTGCCGAGCAACTGCGAAGCCAAGGTGGTAGGATAGCCGATCCGAGTGTCCCCCGCGGCCCGGTAAATGTCGAGCAGTTGCCCGTCCCGGTTGTAGGTGCGGAGCTCGTTGTCCAGGTAGAAAACAGTCACGAATCCGGGAGTCGAGTAGCTGCTTCCGTTGTGAGCAAAGACACCGATATCGACGCGGTTGGAATCCATCGCCGAGTTGCGAGAGATTGGACGGCGGTCATGATAGGGGATGATCAGCTCGGCGACACCACCGCCGTCAGAAAGCCGCATCTCGATGCGCTGCGCTTCGCCACGCAGGACGATCCAGCGATACGCGAGCGCCTTGCCACCAACATCAGAACTCTTTTTCGCGCTGATCACAATCCGCTTCCTATAAACAGGATCTCGGTGAATGCGAGCCACGACCGCTGGAGTGTCTGCCAGCTTCTCCGACCGCTGCTCGCCATCAGCCGCGACGAAGTCCTCTTCAAGAACTTCCAGATGGATCAGGGGAGGCACCGTATCGATCGTCATGTTGTGGGCGGCGTTGACCATCTTCATCCGGTCCAGGTCCGCGCCGCGAAACACGGTAGGGTGTGCCTTGCCGGTCAGGTAGTCTTCCGGTGTCTCGAGGCCCTTGGAACAGCTGCGCATAATGAACTGCAGTGTGGGCATAAGAAGCCCTTCCTCGATCAGCTTTCTCTTGACCTCAGGTTGAAAGGCCGCCAGAGTATACGCCAGGGCCCGAAGGAACGACTGATCCGATCCGGAGGACCCTTGGGAAATCACCAGGTAAGGTGTGTTGGTGGGATAGAGGTCTCCGTAGCCCGGCCGCTGGTTATGACCTGGGTCATGGTCGCGGTGTTCGGGATAAACGTAAAGGTTGTTGCCGCGGTACTGTGCGTGCAAGAAGCTGATTCCCTCCGTCGAGACGTAGTATTGCCGTGGATTGCTCCCGCCCCGCTGTGGCGTGGCCGACGTGGAGGAGTTGCCCAGGGTCACAAAGGGCAAGAGTCTGCGTTGTAAAGCCCAGTCTGCGCGGCGGTCCAGTTCCTGTTTGCTGTAGCACACCTGCTGCATCTGGGGATGGAACGTGTCGATTCGCAGCATGGAATGCCCGCGATCGCGGTTGTCGTACCAGTCGCCCACGTTGCCCGCCGCGCTCCCTTCAACCCACCACTTGTTGAGCAGCCTACTTTCCGGATACTGCTTTCCGGCCGGTGGCATCTGCGGCCCAGCCTCTTGCGCATCCCCGACGACTGCGGTGCTGACGCACACTGTGGCGATTAGCAAAATCACCCTTGTCACAACGTACATTCTGCTCTCCTTGTCCTGGCCGATGGCTACAACCTCCTTCATCAGATCAGGGGACCGATCCTTGAACCCGTTGAGCGGCAGTGTCTCCATTTTCTTCTCCTCGAAGCAGCCCCGACGACCTGTCACAAGGCAGAGTGTCTGCCTTTTGTTCCTTTTGTTCTCCTTTTGTCGCCTTTTGTCGTTCCTTTTGTCGTTCCTTTTGTCCCTACCCCATCCACCCCCCTGCAGTTGGCTCTTTGAATCGCAAGAGAACGCCGTCTTGTCGATAGTAGGTAGGGTGGGTCGAGCAAGCCGTGCTGCTGTTGGGTCTCCACCGGCTTGTTTTCCGCCCGCACGTCACACACTGTTGCTACTGAATTGACCGGCCTGTGACGACCCACCAACGCCTTGCGCGAGCCTGACATATCCTGCGCGAGCAGTTCGGGTTATCGCCATCAGCGGGGTATAAGTCGCGGGGTCAGGGCGTTCATGGAGAGTCTGACCTGTCTGAGTGGGTCGGGTTCGGAGATCCCTTTTCCCGACAGTGTACCGCAAAATGGCGGATTTCTTGAGCCAGCTCGTCACGGTGTTTCCCCAGGAAACTCGGTGCGTAGACTTCGCAGTAAGTCGCCTGGTTCTGATAGAGCTTCTCGTAGAGTGTAGACCACACGAAGTCGGACGGCTGGATCGCTTGTTGGCCTCGACAGATCGGCTTCTGCCAGACCTTGTCAAATGCCGCTTCGGTTTCCGCCGTGGCGCTCCCCAATCCCCGTTGGGTCCCCATCCGTTTGCCTGGCAGTAGAAATTCTGGTTATGGGGACCGAGCTTTGTGACGACGTGATCGGCAAATTGAGATGCGGCC
This sequence comes from uncultured Planctomycetota bacterium, assembly GCA_963700575.1. Lineage (GTDB taxonomy): Bacteria > Planctomycetota > Planctomycetia > Pirellulales > Pirellulaceae > JAJRVM01. The sequence continues at coordinate 35,604 of CAVOYC010000036.1, forward strand.
TCGGTCAATGGTCCGTACCCGGAAAACGGCAACTCGACAGCCAAATCATTCCCCGCGTATGCGAGTCCAATATCGAGCAAACGGAGGTGTGCACGCAGCCAGTTATCAAAAGAGTATCCCTCGAGCGAGCGGATCTCCTTCCCGTGATTCAATTCGGCCCAATTCTGGCCGTACCAGGCAAGATGCAGCAGGTGCACGTCGTTTTCTCGACACCACGCGGCGAGACGCCGTACAAACTGATCGTATTCTGTTTCGAACACCGTATTGGGAGACCCGTTCGCCAGAAACGGAGCGGGCACTTTTTCCGCAGCAGCCGCGCCCGCAGGCGGCTCAGGAGACACCAGATAGAACCGTGCCCCCTGGTCGAACACGCGCTGGGGCGTGTGCCGCCCCGCCATGAAACGGACGCTAAAGTCAACGCCATGCCGCCGAGCAATCTCGCGTCCAGCCTCCAGCAGCGAGAAGTCTTGGTCAACAGCCTTCCAGGGAACGCGCATACTGAAACCTCGGACATGGGGTGTCTTGAGTGCCGGCGAGATGGTCGCGGGAACGAGTCGATCCAGTTCGCCCGGCTCGACACCTGTTGAAGCACCCAGGTGCCGCAAATCTGCCGGGCTGGGGACATTCTGGACGCGGTCTCGCCGCCGGATCCCTCCGGAACCATTAGAGCCAACAGCAAAACCAGGGGAGTGGTGCATTTGTCCGGGCAAAGCAGATAGACAGGGTAAGTGTCTCGGCGGGAGGATGGTGGCATAATGGTCGCGGTGCGCCTCGTCAATTAACAAAGGTGGCCCTCTGAATGAACAGTCGGAGTCAGCAGGGGTTTCCGGAACACTGCAGAAGGGTTAGAGGAGCGACGCTGCATCGTTCGTCACGCGTTTCAGGTGCTTCGTACAGGCATGTGATTCCACGCACATTTGCGCCCGTTCCCTCTGAAGGCTGCCGCCGTTGCGGTTTGGCTCCGAAACGAAAACATATCTACCTTACACCGTTTGCGGCCAAAATGTACTACGCCCCCTTTTTCCGCGCGGTGACTCGGCGCTTGAGCGCGAGACACACCCGCGTGCTGCATCTGCTGCCAGGCGGCGGCGAGAGAACCATCCACATCGATGCCGCGGCAAGCGCCTTCAATGACGGTGACGTCAAAGCCCAACCGACAGGCATCGAGTGCCGAATAGGCCACGCAGAAGTCGGTAGCCAGACCGACGAGGAAGATGCGAGTCAATCCTCGTTCGCGGAGATAACCGGCCAGCCCGGTCGGCGTCTGCCGGTCGTTTTCGAAAAACGCGGAGTACGAATCAATTTCGCGGTGGTAACCCTTGCGAATGATCAGCTCGCAATTCGCTACGTCGAGATCGGCATGGAACTGGGCGCCGAGCGTACCTTGAACACAATGGTCGGGCCAGAGGATTTGCGAGCCGTACGAGAGCTCAATCCGCTCGAGTGGCTGCTTTCCCGGGTGAGATGAGGCAAACGACAGATGATCTTCACAGTGCCAGTCCTGCGTGAGAATAACGTGAGCAAAACGCCGTGACAGCCGGTTGATGATCGGTACGATCTGATCACCCTCAGGGACGGCCAACGCACCCTGCGGACAGAAGTCGTTTTGGATGTCGACCACCAACAGCACTCGGTTCTCCCGTGGCGCAGCAGGGCGGAGGGCGTGTCCGGCAATCCTGACGGCGGGGATGACCGAGGGGCCCGTTGGCAATTCAGTCGTTTCGGCCAGGTATTCCCGCGTCTCCTCCACAAACCGCCGAGCCTGCTGTAACGCGTCGATCAGTTCGCCGTAGGTCTGGAATCTGCTCTCGGGCAGTTTTTCCATCATCCGCAGCACGAGCTGTTCGACTTGCGCAGGAACATGGCTCGGGAGCGGGTCTGGATCGGCTTCGTTAACCTGTTTGAGAATGCTGAAGAATGAGTCGCCTTTGAACGGTGCCTCGCCGGACAGCATGTGATGCAAGGTGGCGCCAAGCGAGAAAATGTCGGCCCGATGATCAACATGACTGGCGTCCGCAAATTGCTCGGGCGACATGTAGTTGGGCGTGCCTAAGGCGACCCCTGCCGCCGTTTGGGCAGACGAGCCTTTGTGCGCGGCAACCATTTTCGCCAGTCCCAGATCGGCCAGCTTCACTTGCCCACTTGACGCCAGCAGGATGTTCGCCGGCTTAATGTCACGATGAATAACACCCACCTGATCGATCGCCTGGCCTAAAGCGAGCGCGATCGTCTCTGCGACCTGCAACGCTTGGGCCAGCGCCAGGGGCCCATTTGCCTGGATCAGTGCGTCAAGGCTCTGGCCATCAATATATTCCATGACAATATAATACTGCCCGCCTACCTCTCCACAGTCGAACACGCGCACGATCGAGGGATGATTCAATCTCGCTGCCAATCGAGCCTCGCGCAAGAACCGCTCAGCACTGCTCGATCTTTGAACCAGATGCGGATGAAGAAATTTGATCGCGACATCCAGATCCAGGTCCTGATGGTGCCCCTTGTAGACAACCCCCATCCCGCCTTCACCAAGTCGAGCAAGGATCTGGCAGTGGCCGACACGCGATAGTTGCAGGTAGGGATCGCTGGACATGACGGATAATCGGTGACGGTTAAAGGGTCAGGGAAAAATAGCTTCACCTTGTTCCCTCGCCCCTTTGGGGAGAGGGCAGGGTGAGGGGTGGGAGAATCTGGAAGTTATTTTTCCCTGATTCCTATGCCGTTGGAATAGTAGGAAGGTGGAAGCAAATTGAAAGAAGAACGCTGGTAACCGGAGGATACAAGATTATGCCGCATGGCGTGCGTTTTTGGGAAGCAACATTCTACTCTTAACTCTCGGTACCCGACAGTTGGCGGGCGAACATCGAACATCCAACGTCTGGAATTTCGCCAATTTTGGTGCGCGAGTGGCGCTCGGAAGATCAGGAGAGTTTTTTCACAGGCGGAGTGGGCGTTGTCTGATCAGGCGTATTAGCCTCGTGCTTAAGAGCGAGGTTGCCGTGGCAGACGACAGCAAGAAGGCTCGTAAACGAGCCTCCCTACGTTGAGTTGGTTGCCGCTTCTGCCCCGGCATGAATGCCCGGGGCTAATACCGCGATCACCGCCTGATGTAACGCTGCATGTGCGTTAACAGGGCATCGCACATGTCCCGGCGGACAGTCGTAAACTCTTCATCGTCGTACAGGTTCTTCCATTCCCTGGGGTCGTGCTCGAGATCGTACAGTTCGCCGGCGACAATGTCATCTGCTTGATAGCCTCCCGGCGGCACCGGCCTGCCCATGGTCACTATCAATTTGTGCTCTCGCTGACGCCACATGTACGACGGCGTCTGAGGATGTTCGTGCAGTTCGCAAAACGTGGCACTCTTGGTGGCGGGTCCCAGCAGATCACGTCCCGGCTTGCCGGCATCGACATCCCGTCCCGCAACATTCACCAACGTTGGGAGCAGGTCCACCAGTTCCGCCGGACGATGGTCAATCTTTCCTCGGTCTCCGGCGGGAATCACCGTGCCGCTCAGTATGATGGGCACGCGGACGCTGGAATCGAAAAGACAGTATTTGTTGAATCGATAGTAACGCTCGCCGAGCATTTCGCCATGGTCCGAGGCATACACGATCAGGCAGTTGTCGAGCAAGCCCTTCTGACGCAGCTTGTCAACGACCCGGCCGAACATGCTGTCGATCCACGAGCAGTTGGCATAGTAGCGAAGCCGCATCTCACGCCATTGCTGCTTGGTGGCGTTGCTCCAGAACTCGCGGTACATCGGTTCTCGATTGGTTCCCGTTGCGTGGCATGGTTCAGCCAGTTCCAACGGCGGTTGTTCGGGAATTGGTATCTGGTCGATGTTGTACAGTTGCTCGAAACCTGGCGGCACGTTGTGCCCCGCGTGCGGTTTCAGAAAAGACAGATACAGGAACAGCGGCTTGTCAGGATCCACTCCACTCTCAAGAAACTCGAGGCACTGGTTGAACACCCAACCGTCGCGGTGATCCTCTTCAGCCACCTGGCTGGTTTCGCCAATGTAGCCGGCGATATTCTCCTCGCCAGGTCCGTATCGCCTGGTTTCCTCTACATAGCGAGCGAGTCCCGCGAGATTGCGATCGCCCATCATGACGGCCCCTTCTTCGTAGAGCACCTTCGACGGCTGACCGATGAATCGCGTCGTGAAGCCTGCGCGTACCGCGGCCGCCACCTCCCCAGTGCGTTTTTCCAAACCCAGCCGTCTGATAACCTGCCTGGCGCAAAATCTCCGGCAATGGATCGCAGGGCAGTTGTGCATCGGACAACTGGTGGCTGTTTCGCAGTACACCCACCTGAGACGGATAGAGTCCCAGCATCATCGAATAACGGCTAGGTACACACATCGGTCCTTGACAGACAGCCTGATCGAAGACGATCCCCTCGGCGGCGATCTTGTCCAATGCCGGCGTCTTCACCAGTGGATTCAGGCTGCCAATGCAATCCCAACGCTGTTGATCACTCATCAGGAAGATGATATTCGGCGGTTTGCCTTCCGCCCCCGCGGCGTGAGAGCTCGCCAACCCACAGACAGAAACCATGACGATCAATGAGACGAAGCCATAAAGAACGACACTCGAAGTGTGACATGTTGTCCTCGGGGGAAATGCTTTTGGAAAAGGATCCGTTCACTGTCCGGCAAACGCTGGTCCTAGAATTATGAAACGACGTCACGCAAACCTTTGAACGGTTACTTGGAAAAAGATCCGTGGGCCGTACCACTACAAGACGTGAACATCATCCGAACGCCTCGCCCAATCAAAGGCTAACGAAATTGAGCCTCGTTAGTTGGACAGCGCTACATTCACTTTTCCGATCATCTTAAGGCCGTATTAGCACGAGTTTTACCGCCACCAGGCTTGTCCCGGTGGTAGATCGTTTGACAACTACCGTCGATCTCAGCCACCCATGAATTTCCTTCCCGCCGGCCATCGCCGCCTCCGGCGGCGATGGCCGGCGGGAAGGGGCGCGTTTCGGCTGCCCGAGTAGTCAGCAAACGTAAACCCACCGGGACGAGCCCGGTGGCGAGAGTCTGTTTCGGAGAACACGAGTTACGCATATCCACTGCTGCAAACTGAAGCTGCACAATTAGTTCTTCAACGTTATCGCGTAGTCCTTTTCAATTCGAACTACTCGGTCTTGTTCGCCCGTCAGCTTACCGTCCAGGTGCAGATGTAGTGGGGTGGATGTTTCCAGTTGATAATGAAGGCCATCGGATTCCTTGGTCCACTGCACGTGGATCATCCCATCGCCATCGGGCATGGGAATCTTGCCTTCAGCATGAGAAACCGATCCGGGAGCCAAAGCGAGCCTGTAGTGGCTCGCGCCGAGGTCGTAGCGCGGCTGCAACCCCAGCAGATAGCGGGACAACTGCCATGTCGGACACCCGGACCACTGGTGACAATGACTCCAACGCGTGTCGAATACCTCCAGCCACGTGGTGCGCCCGTCACCCAATGACCAGCCCCAGCAAGTGCGATATTGGTCGAGCACAAAGTTCATCTCGCCACGCTCGATCAATGCGGGCATCACGAAGTGGCCAAAGTAGGGCGTAATGAGTTGATCATTGCTCACTCCGGGATCGCTCAATCGCGGCGCCGCCACGTTATTGGGAAAACACTTCAGCATGTGCGCCTTGATTGCCGCTACACATTCGGTTTCCTGGTCTCCGGCAAAGAACCCAAGTCGCAGTCCCAAGGCGGCGCGATGATATCCAATACGTTGCCAGATGTCACCACCCGCATTGCGATTCGCCATCGTAGTAGCGCCCAATGATGCCGACCATGTCGTCCGCCAGGCCACTGTAGTACGCTGCCCGATCTTGCTTCTCGAGCGCCTCGCACCAGCGAACCATGTCTCGCAAAGCGGCCAGGTAGTGCAGGTTGACACCCATGTCCGATGGACCGGGATTGCGCACATAGCCCCAGTCCATAAATCCCCAGCCGAGCGCGTCCAGCAATCCGTCTGCGGTCTTCTGTTTTTCGAAAGCGTCGATGTTTCGCTCCGCGTACGGAAACAGTTCTTCCAACGCCGCGCGATCGCCGGTCAGCTCCCAGTAGTGCACCGCAGCCGAGACCCATTGGGCGGCGTACGTGGACAAATACCCTATGTTTCCCGGGCAGAAGCCTGCCACCATACCATCTTCACGAGCGCACTGAGCGCATTGCAGCAGCCCGCGACGGAACAGACGCAGATCGGAAAACGCCACGGCGGCCACATCCATGCCCACACCCACTACGTCGCCGGCCCATTGACCTCGCTCACGCGTCGGGTTATCCACCAGACTGTCTTCGCTGCAGGCCAGGTGTGTGGCCACTCCCGCCTGCCAGATACGATTGAGCATTTCATCGTCGCTGGTAAAACTGCCTTCCGCTTGGCCGTAGTAGCAACGTTCTACAATCTCTTCTCGGAGGAACCGGATTTGACTCGGGGGTGCAAGAATATGAACCTCGAGAAAACGGCCGCCTTTGGGAGTGAGCGGAAAGAACTGTTGCGGGCCCCCACGCGCGACGTAATGATCCAGGTTGCAGGAATCACCAGCCGAAAGCGTAATCCAGGGTGGTACGCGCCCCTGGCTCAGCGCCTCGCTGTACGCAAATTCAACTACGGCGCCGGCCGGCAGATCGAGCGTGAACCGGGGGCGAGCAAGACGCACGCGACGCAGGTCGTAGCGCCGCCACTTTCCCTGGGCCGGGAGCTCGGTTGGAGACAGGTCACGAAGGAAGAACCGCGCCGCCGGGTTGTCCTTTTCGTAACCGAACGATTCTACCAGGCTGCCCGAACCGATCAATTTCGGTTGGGAAATCAACACCCGCGTGTCGGCTGTGGAGAGCGGCTTGAGTGGTCCAAGGTGGGGATCAACTTCTACCGGCACAGACCACGCCGTATCGTCGAAACCCGGGATTTGCCAGACCGGCACGCTTCGAGTGTCACACCATTCGATGAATCCCAATTGGGGATTGATACGTCTCACCTCCGAGGCGTAACCTGCCAAGCGTGCACAGCGCCAAGAAATTGGCAATTCACTTCCCGCAGATTCGGCTGTGCAAAACAGAAAGGGAGGTGGATTGTCCAGCAGTCGCGTGGTCTCGCCAATCTGGTGCACCACAATGGCGATCACGTGCCTGCCTGCTGTCAGCTGTATCGTCCGAGTCTGATACTCCGGGTGCGCCCGTGGGAAGCGTGGTGGGCCTTCCGTCAGAAAATCACCGTCGAGCCACATGACGTACCACGATGCGCCGAGCAACTTCAGATTGACCGTGGCGTCCGCGGTCAACGCAAGCGTACCGCGGAATGCGACGTAATAATCGCGTTCGGTCTCTTTCGCCTCACCGCTCCACAAAAATCGATGCGGCGACGTTTCATCCGCTTGTGCCACGCCAACCAGGCACATAAGCAGGACCAGGCACCACACCAACCTGCACCGACAGGTTTCCACAAGCGCGCTCAAGAAACGCCTCTCTTTGATCCGTGTTGGGCATGAGTGCAGCATGTTCTTCACCTAGTCGGAGTGCCGAAACCCGTGTATGCTCGATCACGTTCGTTTTATCATCCGTCACGTTGGAGGGCGTGTCCAGCCCGTGTGGCACGGGAGACGGAGTAGGCCCATCCAGCAACCGGGGGGCCGAGACGACTTGCGTTAGCTGCATCTGCCAAAGAAGGGTCGCACGACCGCCACCAGCGCGGCCTGTTTCGGTCTGAGTGCCGATGAAATTTGCCACGGCCACTCGACTGAACAGAACGTCGCAAATTGGAGGCAGCTGACAAACGTGTCTTCCACCGGAACAAGACCTGATTGTACCATACATCTGCTCCGCACGCTTCCGCTGGGCTTGTCCCAGTGGGAGCGACAACTGACAAGCTACATCCATGACCACGAACATCATTTCTATTTTCACTATTCTCTGCTCTCCGCCGGGCTTGCGAGCGGGGGAAGCGGTGACTCTCACGCTTCAGCAGCAGCAAGCGAGGCGCTACCTCATATGCATCTTGCTTCGGGCGGTCAAGCGCACTAGGTTGAGTGTCGCTGGACCACTGATGGCAGTCGTGCACTGTTGACGAAAATGAGGAGGTGTTGTCGATGAGACCGCTCATGAGTTCGATCCCGTTGGGGCTGGTCGTGGTGGTCGCCGCATCGGCCGCGGAGTCCGTCCCACTTCCGCGCCCGATGCAGTTGGACGGCCTGCACGCCTACGCCGAGAAGATTGTCACCGCCGGCGAGCCGATCCACATTCGCGTTTCGAGCACCGTGCCGTATGAACTGTCGATCTGCAGGTTGGGTTGGCAGGTTGACAATCCGGCCGGCGACGAGGTCTTGCTGAGTTTCCCCGAATCACCTCCCGCCTCGCAGCCGATCCATCCGGGGTCATTCGTGCACGTGGAGCAGCGCCTGCCTGCTGATCGCGTTATCCATGCGCTGACGCTGGAATGCTGGGTGCGGCCTTGGCAGCCCCAAGGTTGGCAAACATTGATCTCACAGCACGACTATCCGAACCATTGTGGCTATGGTTTGTTTCTCGATGGCAACGGACGCGTGCAATTCTACCTGGGCGATGGCGGGAAGTATCGCAGTGAGTGGGCTCTGATCGGACCCGTGCTGGAAAACCGTCGATGGCAACATGTGATCGGTGTCTGGGATGGACAGACAACCTCGCTCTGGGTCGATGGTCAGCGAGTCGCCGAGCGAGCTTTCAACGGCCCGGCCCGGCCCGGCAGTTCGCCACTGCGGTTGGCCGCCTGCGGCTATGACGGTCAAGTGGTGAATGTGCTCAACGGCGACCTGGCGATGCCGGTCATCTACGGTCGGGCGCTGTCGGCAGAAGAGATTAGCGATCGTTACGAACAGCAGGGGCTGCGGCCGGCCGATGGCGACCACGTGCTGGCTTGTTGGCCACTTTCCGAGGAACGGGGCGGGAGGATAGCCGATGTGTCGGCAGCCGGACGTGCTGGTCAAATCATCAACGATGCCACCTGGATGATTGGAGGTCCCAGTTTCGATGGCGCTGCAGTTCCGCGCTATGGCGACTACGATCCAGCCACTGATCCCAAACGAGGACACGGATTGCGGTTTGCCGGCGATGATCTGTACGACTGCCGCTGGCAAGTGACCCACGAGTATCGCATTCCCGAGAATGCCCTGCCGGGCCTCTATGTGGGGCGGTTCCGTTTCCAGATCGATGGCGTTGAGCGGATGTACCACATGACGTTCGTGGTGAAACGGCCCCAGCAGGCGCCCAAGGCGCCGATCCTGATGATCGCTTCGACCAACTCATGGTTGGCCTACAAGGCGACTCCGTTCGCCGTCACACCACCCGGCCTGCTCTACCACTGGGGTACGGGTGGGATTAGCAACAGCGAGGGCGAACCACCAGCCTACTGCATGTATAGAAACCATGCGGCCGGGCTTCCCGCCTACAAGGTAGGTGTCAATACACCGTGGCCCAACGCGGGTCCCTACGTCCTGTATGCTCAGGGAGGATCCGGCTACAGCCACTTGACGCGTGCCGAGCGATTCGCGCTCGTTTGGCTCGAGCAGAGCGGCTACACGTACGATATGGTCGGAGATCTGGATGTGCACCGCAATCCCGAGCTGCTTTCGGATTACAAGGTTGTCGTTATCAATGGCCACGGCGAGTATTGGTCGGCCCAAGCCTTTGATGGACTTGATCGGTACCTTCGCCAAGGCGGCAATGTGCTGGTCCTCTCGGGTAACGTGATGGTGTGGCGCGTCAGCTTCAACGACGACGAGTCGGTCATGGAGTGCCGCAAATTTGATCCCGCTCTGGGTGGCCGACAGGGCTGTACGATCGGCGAGTTGTGGCACAGCCACGACGGTCGGCGCGGCAGCCTGATGCGCGAGTGCGGTTTGCCTGCGTGGAAAGTGATCGGTCTGGAAATGCTCGGCTGGGCGGGAATCGGCCCCAATGATTTCGGGCTCTACCATGTCGAGCAACCGGACCACTTCCTGTTTCATCACCCCGAAGAAGTGGGCCTCAAGCGGGGCGAAACATTCGGTGGCAGAACCGATGGCGGTTTGCCCCGCGCGGTCGGACACGAATGTGACGTGCGGCTGAGCCTGTTTCATGCCTTGGGGACGGAGGTTCCCGCAGGGGCCACCCTGCCCGAGGAACCAGCCGGCATCGTGACACTGGCCAACGGTACATTGCCACGCTACGCGGGTCTCGATTACTTCACGCGCCCCATCGCTTTGGAGAACGCGGTGGTGGCCAACGTGATCTATTGGCAGCGGCCTGAAGGAGGACGAGTTTTCCACACCGGCTCGCTGGGCTCCGGCTGGGGACTCTCGGTCGACCCGAAATTCCAGACGCTCATTCGCAACGTCCTGGCACATTTTGGCGTTCTGCCAGGTGGGGGTTGAGAGTTGAGAGTTGAGAGTTGAGAGTTGAGAGTTGAGAGTTGAGAGTTGAGAGTTGAGAGTTGAGGGTCCATTCGAAATGGTGTACCAGATGCGGCTTGACTCACCGCGTCTGGCAGCCTCCAGTTTATTTCATTCGACGTTCGACGTTGGAAGTTCGACGTTCCCTCTTGGGGCAACACGTCCTGCCTCCCCGAGTCAGCTTTTTTGCCCAAGAGTCTCCCGAATTTCAGACGCTCTGCGTTGGATGTACCCGATGCGGCTTGACTCACCGCGTCTGGCAGCCTCCAGTTTCTTTCATTCGACGTTGGAAGTTCGACGTTCGACGTTCCCTCTTGGGGCAACACGTCCTGCCTCCCCGAGTCAGCTTTTTTGCCCAAGAGTCTCCCGAATTTCAGACGATCTACGTTGGATGTACTCGATGCGGCTTGACCCACCGCGTCTGGCAGGCGAGCAGGCTTGCCCCGCAAATGCGCCTCAGTGCGACACGGTAAGCCACCGGCCGACCAGGGATGCGATGGCAACTCCCAGTAGCAGCAAGCCACACAGCGCGGCGACCGCGTACCAGCGACTCGGATCGTCCCAATAGCCTTTGAGTCCCAGGCTCACAAAAATCACCGCGGCGAGGGCATTCAACATCCAGAGCCAGGCGGGCAGCCGCAGCGTTTGGGGAAGGAATCGGCGGTCCATCCATAAGTTCAGCAGACAGAACAGTCCGCAACCCAACACGCCCGTAAACAGATTTGCCGGAGTCAGGATGGCCAGCAAGAGGCGAGGCTTTCCTGAAACGCCGGTCCCATGGTATACGCACAACCACAGCAGGATCGCATTGGCGCCAATCGCGCACCAGAGGATCGTCAAACGCCGGATGCGGCGCGCACTGCGCAACGCAAATTCGCGACTGACACAGTGAGCCATCTCGGCGACGATGGCGCAACCGACTTCCAGCGTACCGTAGAGCGTACCGAACATCGCCAGAAACGCTCCCGCCACGTACAGAGGGAACAGCCAGGGGTGAATGCTCGTCACGAACGCCGACTGCAGGCCCAGCAGATTGTTCTCATCGGGAATCTTGTGATGCGGACCCAGAATGATCGTTCCCGAAGCAACGAAGACGGCGGTGAAGACAACGATTACCAGGAAGCTCAGCGAGCAATCGATCAGTGGAGCTCGTACCCAGCGGCGCACCGGATGCATCGGATCGCGAGCGATCTCTGCAAGCTGCGCTGCGGAAACGGGTCCCTGGCCTGCCTGACCCCACGCCCGTTGGCGCACGAACGATGTGTAGGCCATATAGTCGAAACCGCTTCCGCCGATAACGCCCACATAACGCGTGGTTTCGACCCATACGGGCTGCGCCGCAAGGTCCGGATAGGCGGTTTTCAGCCACGGCGGATAAGCAAGCGGCTGCGGAACGAAGGCACCTTTCAACAACGCCAGCCAATCGGGATGGTAGAGCACCAGCGTGACACCGGCGCCGAGGATCATTGCCGTGACGATCAGGAGTTGAATCCGCTCCAATGTCGAGTAACCTTGTGCGGCAGCGATCGCCAACACAATGGCCAGGACCAGAGCGCCCCAGATGTAATCAATTCCGCCCTGGAGCCACTGGCCCGTACCGGTTATCCAGCCGATCAGATTCCCCAATACACCACTGTGGAAACTAATCCAGATGGGGATGCAAACCGTGGCCAATAGAAACAGGGTCAATGGCATCCAGTTGCGGGGCCCCGGCAGATCGGACATCCGTTGGTAGGGATGCACGCCGGTCAGGACCATGTGACGCGACGAGGCCAGCACCAGTCCCCACTTGAGCAGTGAGATGATGACAAACAGGAACAGGATGCGGTAGCCAAACAGCGCTCCGCCACGGCTCGAGAAGATCAGCTCGCCCGTCCCGATCGTCAACGACGCGATAATGGCTCCCGGGCCAAAGACCATCAACCACTCCACAGGCCGCCGAGGCAAGACGACGCTCGCGTGCGGGTTATCGGACATACTAGCTGTGTTGCTTATCGTCGAACCCATTAGCGCGCCGGTCTCCTTGCACGTGCACCGAATGGGTAGCCCCTCATTCCTTGCGTGCACGCGTTGTCATTATATCTCAGCTGGACAGCGAGAAAGAGCCTGCCTGGCAGACAATCCAGCGGGCGACGAAGGGTAATGGTGCCAATACGCTGCGGTTTATGTTACGTTGAACAGCGAGTGTTCTTGAGTGCCAACGGCGGCGCCTGGTATGCAGCACTCAGCGAGAAGCGTAACATCGTTTTTCGGGCACGAGCCTGCCCTTGCGCGGTGGGGCTGCAACCACCGTCGCTGGGGACGGCGGGCGCGAGTGATTTGGTCGCTCGCACGTTCCGAAACTGCAACACGCCCGCACCGTGCCTGTAGCTATGCGTTACGACGCGCCTCACTTTATGACCAGGGGAGGCCGTCGCGAGATGAATATTCGCACGCACAACCAGGAGCGTATCGATGAATTACTTGAGATGGACCAGGATCGTGGTCGTCGGAATGTGCGTCATATCGGGTGGATCTGTGTCGGCGCAGACCGCAGCGCTTGTCGCGCAATCGGGGAGTGAAGAGGATGCTGCTGCACAACCTCGCTATACGCGCACGAGTTTTGCACACGAATCGGAAGTCTTGAAAAATGGGTGTATTCAGCTTTCATTGTTCAAGCGTTTGAGCGGTTGGGGGTGGGGGGAGATACGCACATCCCGGGGAGTTCACGTGGCGGTGCTCGACCATTTGGGGGAAGTCATGCTGCGAGATCAAGATATCCCCATGCGTTTGGAGGCGGAGAGTTTCCGCAGGGAATCGACAGGGCAGGGCGAACGCTTGGTCTTTGATGTCAAGTCCGCGATCGTCCGAGAGAAGCTCAAAGGGACATCATTTGAAGAGTGGATGCTCTATCCACTCGATCATCCTTGTCTGGTGGGGCAAGTGATCCTGACCGTTTCGCCGGACAAACCCCTCATCTATCTCAAGTACCGGCTCAAAGCAACAGGCAACTTTTATGCGCGGTACGTCCGCGGCCCATGGCTCCGCGTTGGCGAAGGATCGTTTGGTGGGAAGAAAGACGATGCGATCTTTCCGGGTGTCGAATGGGTGGTTGGTGACGAATGGTCGAGCGGTACGGACTGGTTCAAAGATCCGTGGGCATTGCGTGCGGTGCCCCATCCGAACAAGGTCGCAATCCCGCTGATGGCGTTGAGCCACGAGGGGGTCGGCATCGGCTTGTCCTGGAATCCGACGCAGGTCGCGACGCGGTGGTTCAACTATCGCGGCCACGTGCCTCAGCCCGTGTTCGCTTGCCCGAATTTCATCGATCGCATGAATAACAACCTGATGGGGCTCATGATCCCTGACGCGACGATCGAGTCGCATGAGAACCAGGTCTATGCCGATCCGCCGCTCGAGTTGAAGAATGACCAGCGCGTGGAGTTCGACGCCGAGATCTGGTTGAGCGAGGGGAACAGCCTGCAGGTGGTGGTCGATTACATCAAGCGTCATGGTTTGCCGCAGCCCCCCGAACCCCGCTGGCCGTTGGAGGAAACGCTCCACAAGATCGCTCAGGCCTACAATACAAATCTGTGGCATGACGGCCGAGGTTTCGGCATTGCTCAAAGGAATCAGATCGGGCCCCATCCACCGGCGTTTCTCGGCCGCTATCTGGCGGAAAACGTGGGGACCGAGCTGGCGCAGCAGTTGCAGGCGAAAGTCGATTGGTGTCGGGCCCAGCAACCTCAGGCAGGCGGTGAAGCACCTGCGCGTGAAACGCTCATCCGCCAGGGCCGTCAGTTGCTCGAGATTCAGCAAGAGGACGGCTCGTTCACGTTCGACCCGGATGGACGACACTATCGCAAGGATGATTTCGTGGTGGCTCGTTCATTCATCGAACCGATGGGACTCGGTGGCGACACAGCGCTGGACATAACCGTTGTTCCCGCCCGGCAGTTGCTGAGCCTCGCTCAGCAAACGGGCGATGAGGCGCTCCGCGAAGGTGCTCGCAAAGCGCTCGAACACTGTATGGCTCTCCAACGCCCGGAAGCGGGCGACTTTTGGGAAACCCCGCTGCACGCCCCCAATCTGCTGGCCGCCGGACATGCCGCCGTGGCGTTTTACAAAGGGTATCAGTTGTTCGGAGACGAGCGATACAAACAGAAATCCGTGTATTGGATACGGAGCGTTCTACCCTTCACTCATCTCTGGCACCCGGAAAGCGTGCCGATGATGTACAACACCAAGCCGTGTCTCTGTTCCAGCGACTGGTACTTCGCCAATTGGGTTCGCGACCACGTGCAATGGGAGGTTCTGTCGGTTTTCAATGACTCGACAGCCGAAGGCATCAAGTGGTACGAGGTAGACCCGGAGATTGACTGGCGGCGATTTCACCTTGGCATCACCGTGGCGGCCATTCGCTGGCTGAGCGATCATCGCCGTGACGACTGGCGTCCGCACAACATTCCCGAGACGCTCGAGGCCTATCGAGAAGGTCAGTTCGACATGTGCTATCCCGACACACACAATTCCACGAGCGGCAATTACGGTGGCATGTTCATCCTGCCCGATCCGATTGCCCAGAACATTTACGGTGTGCTGGATGAAAGTAACGATTGAATCGGAACGGCTGTTCGCGGTGCAACCGGTCGCTATGGAGATGGACGCCGGCGATCGGCGCTTACCGCGCGCGTTTCCGCACCGTCCCCAGGCCAAGACGCGGAGCAACGACCTGTTTCTGCTTCACTTTTCTATCAAAATGTCGCTCAGCACATCGGGCTCGAGCACTTTTCGATCGGCGGAGAGTTCTTCGTATAATTCGGTGAACCGGGCAGCGTTAGCCGCGTCGGCAGCGACGTAGAGCTTCAGACCACGGATCACGTCCGCTCGTTCGCTATCGGGAAGATCCAGATGCTTTAAACGCGTCGGCAGCCATTCCTTGCCGGCGTAGCGGTCCATCAGCCGCTGCAGCTTCACCAGCGTGAGTTGCGCGGCGGGGATCTTACCTGTGGCAAACTGAACGATGAAGTTGTTGCGCGACCAGGGGACCGTGTGTTTGACATGTCCCAACTGCGGTTCGGGGGCCCCTTCGTCCAGGATCGTAATCGACCACCGCTTGGCGCTGCTGACAGGCAACTCGGCTGGTTTTCCCAGGGCATCGCCCGCGGTCAGGTGACCCTTGACCTGTTCCTCGGACAGGACAAACAGCTCGTAGTCTTCCGCGGGCAGGGCATCAAGTGCGCGCAGGCGGCCTTGCGGTGTGGAACAGAGCTTGTCCGGGTCCATCGTGAAGCCCACCGGAAATGCCCGAGGGTCAAACGGGCGCACCCAGTCCTTGCCGATCTGATCGATCGGTACCAGCATGTCCGCCGTCGACCAGTAGACGATTACCGGGCAGGTGATCGTATCGAGTTGGCTCAGTGGCGAGTGGCGGAACCAGATCGGTTCGTCCGTGTGGGTGCCATAAACGGCAAGTGCCGCCTCGGCGATTGACGCGACGGCATGAAACACGGGTAGCGCAGCTGTTTTCGCGTCGGGAGCCGCATGCTCGGGCCAGTTTTTCTGTTGCAGGAAATAGGCGGCGTTATAGCCCCAGTTCACGGGCGGCACATCGGCGGCGGCGCCGGCCAAGGGAAAAGTTTCGGCGGCCAGCATCAGTGTCAAGTATCCGCCCGCGCTGCCCCCTCCGATAACCACTCGCGTGTCGTCCACAAACGGCAGGGATCGGGCGATGTGCAACAGGGCGATATCCGGGTTGGGCGTCTGGACCAGTGGGTTGGCTTTCAGATCACGCGGTGTGACGACGGCATAGCCGCGCCCCGCGTGGATGAGCGCCGATCGATCATCCAACTCGTAACCGGCCGAGTAGTAGAGGGGAACTCGCTTGGTACCGTCCTGTACGTCTGAGGGCACGTAGAGCTTGGCCTTGCCCACGGTCTCCCGGCCTTGCGTATCGAGATACATGTATTCCACAAGGGCCTTCGCAATCGGCCGCGGTGCTCCTCGCGCCAGGGAGGAATCGGTCAGCTGCAGCCGGCTGGCCGGTCCCCTCGCGGATGTCTGCCAGAGCGTTTCGATCCAGGACGGGCCTTTCCACGCCCGACCACCATCGTCCTGTACGTCGGTGGCTAGTCGCAGTTGCCCCCAATCGGTCGCGTGGTCAAGATCGCTGCCCCACGCGACCCCCATTTTTGTTCCGTGCAAATCCTGTTGAAACGCATCGAAATAGGCCAGGTTGAGGCGCAGAGTGTCGCCCGGTTTGACCCGAATATCATTCGCGTCGCCGGAATCGAGCGGGATGGCCCACTCGACCGAACAGACGCCCTTGTCATGAGCCATCACGCCGCGTCCATCCTGTTGGCTGTCATCCGCGTCTTTCCCGGGCGCGGTGAAATGCTTGTCCACGTAAGCACCCGGCACGACCGCCTTGCGATCATCGCCGGGGCCGAGTTCCTCTCCCCGGCAGAAGGCCAGCAACGCGAAATCGACGTTGATCGGCGCCAGACTGTTGTTGACCGTCGCGTCGGGAACTCGAATGGCGATGTAAAGGCCGTTGGCCGAGTTCATCGCGCGGAACTGGCAGACACGACTTGTGACCGCCTGTGTGGCGGGCTCGATCAGCTTCATCTCAAACTCGATTGGCGGCGCGTCGATCCATTCCTCAGTGCCGATGAGGCCATCGATAGTCGGTGCGTGCCGGCAGACAGCGGAGGAAACTTGCGTGGGCAATTCGCCCGCGCCGCAGATACCACAGTCCGGCAGAAACGTTGCAGCAATTCCAAGTAGCAGCCCGAGAGATTTCATTGTCAACACTCGCGAAAGAAATAGATGACCTGGCGAACACGGATCACGCGCGTCGTCCTCTCCTTCACGGCTGAAGGGGAACGAGCGACCACGGGCATGGTGCCTCACCACTATCGCCGCATCTGTGCGCGATGGCAAGTAGGGCCGCAGGTTTGGCCGATCCGGACAGTGTCGGCGTCAGCCAGCCCTCGCGCGTGTCGCCGAGGAGATGTCGAACGGCGTATTGGACTGTTGGGAAACGGACCGTTGATCGGCACGGGTATTGCCTTGACCGTGATCGGCAAGGAGCTGTGGAAGCTCGTGCGCCGCCAGGCGGAAGCATCAGGCCACGCAGCTTCTCACCTGCGCGACTTACGGAACCACCAACCGGGCACGTTGCGACGAGACGGTGAAACGCGCGATGGAACCCGCGTTGAACTCAAGATAGTCCGACTCAATTCCGTCAGAAAAAATGACACCGTTGAGCGGCATCTGCGATCCAATGACCAGCTCGGCTCCCTCCTGCAGAACACCTGTGACCATGTCCGCACCGGAATGCCGGCTTTGAAACGGCTCGCGCCCCACCCAGACCAGGCGGCGATCTTCCCAGGAGAGCTCGACGGGCGGGACCTTGCTGTATCGGATGCCCAACATCGTCTTGAAGCGTTTTCTCTAAATGATGTCTGCTGATTCGGCGATCACCCCGCGCTGGTCCGGCGTTACCTGCTTGACTTCTCGGTTGCCCTTCCTGGGTGTGAAACATTTCACAGAAGAAGGTCGGTACGAACCACGGCATTATATGAGTTGTACCGGTGCGCGCGCAGCTTGCGTGTCGCGCGGTCCAACCGATCAGCGTGCACTATTGTTCGTCAGCCGGTGCCGGTGCCGGTGCCGCAATTCCTGCCGTCACGACAATTCAGGGCACGTCTGTGCTACATTGATCCGTGAACGGATGAGAAGGCGGTTGGTTCGCTCCAGCATCCGGCGACCACGCTCGACTGGCCGGCGTAGCGAGCCGCTTTCACGATCGTTAAATCGGGGCCAGGTGGACCGAGAGTCCACCATCAGTATCTCACAACAGCTGGAGGACCATGCGTGCCGAGGGGATTCGACGTGATTGTAGTTGGAGGCGGTGGCAGCGGACTAGCCGCAGCGTCGAGCGCCGCCGAATATGGGGCACGCGTGTTACTGCTGGAGAAGCAGCCGCTGCTGGGTGGCACCACCGGAATTGCCATCGGTTCGTTCACGGCCAACAGCACGGCTCTGCAGCGATCTGCCGGGATCCAAGACCAGCCGGATGATCATGAAGAAGATGCGAGCCGGTTTGCTCCCGCGGAAATCGAATCGCACTGCAATCGGGTCTTGCGAAGGTTCTTCTTAGGCCAGTCCGCTCGAACTTTGGACTGGCTCATAGACATGGGATTAGTATTCCACGGTCCCAACCCCGAACCGCCAAATCGCGTGGCGCGGATGCACAACGTCATTCCCAACGCCAAGGCCTACATCGCGACGTTCCAGTCGCGGCTGTTACGAGTTGGTGGAGAGATTCTCTGCAACGCGTCGGTGAATGAGCTGATTCGAGTCGAGAGCCGCGTGGTGGGAGTGAAAGCATCGGTCAACGGTGTGCCGCGTCAGTACATGGCCCGACGTGGTATCGTACTGGCGGCGGGGGACTACTCGAATGCCCCCGCGATCATCGGACGATTCAAAGGCAACAGGTTTACGGCCATTGAGGGAATCAATCCTTACGCTTGTGGCGACGGACACACGTTGGCGGAAGGGGCAGGTGCCCGGCTGCTGAACATGGACATCACCTATGGTCCCGAGTTGCGCTTCATTGCTCCGCCCGGAAAGACTTTCGAACAGCTGCTGCCGTCCCAGGGGTTCGCTGCCCGACTGATGGGACGACTGCTGCCGTTCGTGCCCCAGTTCGTGATCCGGTGGCGAATCAAGCGATTGTTGCTGACCTGGCAGCATCCCGAAAACAGCTTGTTCGACGCGGGTGCCGTGCTGGTCAACGCCGATGGTCACCGTTTTTGCAACGAAAAAGTCTGGCCGGAGCGCGAAATCGCCATCGCCAACCAGCCCAATAAGATTGCGTACATCTTGCTCGACCAGCGGCTTGTGGAGCATTACAGCAAGTGGCCTCACTTCATATCGACGGCACCGGAAATCGCCTATGCCTACGTCGACGACTATCTCAAGCTACGGAGCGATGTGGCAGTCCAGGCTACGAACCTGGAAGAACTGGCCGCCCGGCGAACAATCCCAGCCGAAAATCTGCGCGCCGCCGTAGAGCAGTTCAATCGGACCGTGTTGGAAAACAGGGTCGATGCATTTGGGCGGCAGGGGGACCTCTATCCATTGCGGGGAGACTGCTGGGTGTTGCTGGGGCCGGCCAAAGCCTATTTTACGACCACCGAAGGTGGTGTGGCGATCAACCAGCAGATGGAGGCCCTGGATGAGCAGGGCCAACCGATTCCCGGTCTGTATGCCGTTGGCAGCAACGGCATGGGGGGCCAGATCCTCTGGGGGCACGGCCTGCACATCGCCTGGGCCATCACCAGCGGCCGGTTGGTAGGAGAGTACCTGGCCCGACAACCGTCGGGAATTTCGCAGATTTTTGGTCGGGATCCGTGTTCGGAGAATGGGAGATGTACTGTGCGGTGAGGCGAACGTCGAACTTCGAACGTCCCACGTCGAATGAAAGCTAGGGAACCGGGGAAAAATAACTTCCAGATTTGCTAGTCCCTCACCCTACCCTCTCCCCAAAGGGGCGAGGGAACTAGGTGAAGTTATTTTTCCCCCGATCCTAGGGGAATCCTGAACCGCCTGGATGCGTGGTGACGCCGCACCAGGTGTGTAAACGAGAACCGATTCTCAAAACGCCTCTCTCCGTTCCCGCCCTCGTATCCTCACCTGAACAGCCCACTCATTCGACGTTCAAAGTTCGACGCTCTCTTCACCGGGCAATTCATCCGGCGTCCTCCGAACGCGCATCTGCGTGCTAAAACCTGCGAAAGTCCAGAAGTTCGACGTTCGAGGTTCGAAGTTCGTCCCCGGCGCCAGAGGGCGTTCCCGGCGGGCGGGGACGCCCACCCCACTACGAACACAGGCGGGCGAGGACGCCCACCCCACCATCGCAGTCCCAAGATTGCTTCTCGGGCTGAGATCCGAGACAATTGGAATTTCCGAGGACGGGGTGGTAGAAATCGCCCCTGTTAAGTCGGCGAGGATTTACCGTTTTCTCCCAAATAAACCGGAAGGTGCACTATGCTCCGCAGATTACAGAAGCGGGTCCTCATTCTCGCTAGCGTGATATTCACATCGATCATCTCTGTTGCGCTGGCGGCGGATGACTCAGACACGCCATGGGTGTCGCTGTTCAACGGTAAGGACTTGTCTGGTTGGGTGCCGATCGACGTGGCTCCCAGCACGTTCCGCGTGCGCGACGGAGTCATCGTTTCCAGCGGGTTCCCGACCGGGTTACTGCGAACGGCGAGGCCATACGAGAATTTCGTCATCGAATTGGAATGGCGTCATATGAAACCGGGTGGAAATGCGGGACTGTTTGTGTGGGGAGACGGTCTTCCGGCAGTCGGTACCCCATTTGCCCGTGGCATGGAAGTGCAGATTCTGGACAACGGCTTCAACGCAAAAGGCAAGAAACGAGTGGTACACGACTCACGGCGATGTGTTTCCCGTGCAAGGTGCCAAAATGACTCCCACCGGGCGCATCTCGAGTACCGGCCAACGGAGTTTTCCGACTGAAGAGCGGTCGAAGAGTTCGCCCGAGTGGAATCACTATCGCGTGGAAGGGAACAACGGAGTGCTGAAGCTGAGCGTCAACGGCAAGGAAGTGTCGGTCGGAAAAGACTGCTCGCCGCGCAAAGGATACCTTTGTTTGGAGTCTGAGGGATCCGAGTGCCAATTTCGAAACATTCGAATACATGAGCTGCCGTCCACGAATCCGAGTCCGGATGAAATTGCCGATCCGGCTGAAGGATTCGTGCCGCTGTACAACGGTGTCGATCTGAGCGGCTGGAAGATGGAGGCCGGACATGAGAACCACTGGCAATCCAAAGACTGGATTCTGGCTTACGACGGAAAGAGTTCCGCGGCCGATCCGAATTTGTGGACCGAAAAGGAGTATGGCGACTTGGTGCTCGTCTGCGATTGGCGTTGGACTCGCAAGCCCGAGCCGGCGGTACTTCCCGTCATTCTCCCCTCAGGCGAACAGGCGACCAGTGCTGACGGTACGCTCCAGCAGGAGACGGTTCCGAACGCCGGGGACAGCGGTATCTATTTGCGTGGTAGCAGTAAGAGTCAGGTCAATATGTGGTGCTGGCCGGTCGGCTCGGGCGAGGTGTATGGTTACCGTACGGATCCGCAGATGTCCTCCGAGGTTCGCGCCGGCGTGACGCCTCGTGTTAGAGCCGACCGACCGATCGGCCAATGGAACCGCTTCGTTATCACCATGCGCTCCGATCGGTTGACGGTAGACCTGAACGGCCAAACGGTCCTGGAGAATGCTCAGCTTCCGGGCGTTGCCGCGCGGGGCCCCATTGCTCTGCAGCATCACGGCGACCCGATTGAGTTCGCCAATATCCTTATCAAGGAACTCAATTGACAAGCAACACCCAGTGGAGACCTCTGAAAGAGTAGGTCCCGGCTGCCGGACGGGACCTCGAAACGGCAATTCAACTGCCACTTCCTCCCCGTCGCAATCGCCGACAACCGTTGCCAGGTCCCGCTTGGCAAGCGAGACCTACTTGCTGGCGAATCATGTTAGTGCTCTGTTACAGCTTCACTTTCGGGTTGGGTGGCACTGGCTCTGCCAGTGTAGCCTTGCCGGATAGCCGGAGGAGCACTGGCAAAGCCAGTGGCACCCTAATTCTTGGCTGTAACGAAGCACTAGTATTTCAGTGCGCTCCAGTGGAGAGCGCTTAAACCATCGACTGGCGTGATTCATTGATCACGGGGCCGAGCGTATATCGTTCGAACAGCTCTTCCAACGCTTGAGCCCCGTGTTCCAGTTTGAAAGCCAGTTCCTTGTCCGTGATAGGGATCATCCAGAGGATGTCAACGTCGTCGCCGTCGATTTTCAGCGCGTCGAACTCCGGACCCTCGAAATAGGGCGGCAGAAAGAAAAAGTTCGTCAACTCAGATGGCTCGGCTGTCATCGGCATGCCATTGGGGACCGTGTGCCACCAGTGCAAAAACGTCTCGTTGTCGAACGGCATTTCCGCCAGGCCCTTGAGGACACTGAACATCCAGTTCTGAGGCTTCTCGGCATAGGTCAGAATTTCCGCACGAGGAGAAAGGCCCTCGGGAATCCCCGGCTGACGATAATCACTCATGCCACCCGTGATCAGCGTCCAGTAGGATCGGTCATCGGTAGGAGCATACTGATAGATGTCAATGTGCGGCACCTTGATGTCCGTGGAATGCATTACCGGCTCGGAGAGCGGTCCGAAGTGGCGTTCATAGTGCTGCTCGCGGACACGAATCAGGTCATCATAATCATTCGACAACGAAAGCCTCCTTCCCGCTGGAGCGGTCGTCACGAATTGCAGAACAGCGTCCGTTGAGTGCCGGGTGACCGCCGCAAAAAGAGATTGTACCACAACGCAGTCGGGCAGCCAAAAGCCCTTTCACGGTTGGTCTTCTTGTGCTCTGACTCCGGCAAATCCAGCAATTCAGTGGCCAGCCGCCGGCGAAAAGAGTCGAAATCGACTTCGTGCCGGGCTGTCTTGGCGCGGGTGCTGTAGCGTGGGAGTCGCCGCTTCCCCCGTTCGCAGGCCCGGCGGAGAGCAGAAGAAAGTGATGCTCGAGATGATGCGCGCGGTGCCGAATGTAGCTGGCCAGTTGTCACGCCCACGGGGACGAGCGCAGCGGAAGTGTACGCGGCAGATGTGTAGAACAACGAGGCCAGAACGCCCCCGGTGCAGGAACGGATTGCTGAGCAGTGGTGAGTTGGACTCCGGCATCAGCCCACTTATGCTCAAGCGAGGACGATCGCCTGCCGATGACTAGTTTCGGCTGTTCGGCCTCAACTCTTGCGCAATCGGTAGATCTGCGCGGCTCAAGACCCGATACTTCCTCGTCGCCGAAGGAGCCGCCGTGGACATCCAGCCATCGATGGTCACCTTGTCCAGCGTGCCTCGTTTCCCTTTGTGAGATCGACGGATCGTTGTGAATGGACTAATAAAGCGCATGCGACCGATGCTGATCGGCATCGCGTTCTGGGCACTCGTGGTGGCCACCGCCACCACGCGCGCTGCCTCCGCCAGTGCGCCACGCACTCAGCGACCGGGCAGGATCTTGATTATTCGCGGCATCTTCAATGTCTTCTCCTTCGGCATGGATAAACTGGCCTGCACACTCACGCAGCGTGGATATCGCGTCGATGTGACACCACCTTCGTTGGCGCCGGTTCTGGCAGAAGAAATTGAGCGTGATTACTTGCGAGACCCGTCCATCGGACCCTTGGTGATCATTGGTCACAGTCTGGGCGGCAGACAATGTTGCAGCATCCCCTGGGGATGGCGGGAAAAACACATTCCGGTCAAGTTGGTGGTGATTCTAGACAGCAACCCGGGAACCGCGGTGGCCGACAATGTCGAGCGCTGCGTGAACCTGTATGTGACCAATGATCTGGGCGTCTTCCACGGTCGAGCCGTGTGGTCAGTGAACCCACGAGCGGAGCTGGTGAATGTGGATGTGACGAAAATTCATCGCCCGCCGGGGGTGCCCGCCGTGGATCATTTGAACATCGACGATTCCGACTGGATCCAAGCTATGGTGGTACGCGAAGTCGAACGGTCGCTTAGTTCACATGATGCGACGGATCTGGAATATGGCTCCGCAAAGGCCCAGCAGCGCGAACTCTCGCGGCGGATACCTGACGAACGGCCTTCCGCGGCGAATCCATTCCGGCAGGCCGGCACGACCCACGGCACGCCACCGCGCCGTTACGAGCCTCAAGCTGCCGCGAGACGCCCCCGAAGCGCATCTTCCAGATCGTACCCCTCGATCGGTTCGTCGCGGTACTGAGTCATTGGCGACCGACTACCCCGTCACCCGGCCATTTTTTGCTGCAGTCGCGCGGTGGGGCGAATGCGGCTGCGCTCGGCCCAATAGCCGTAGCGGCAGCAAAAGTCTTCCCACCGCACCAGAATGCGGTCTCGCTGTTGGTCGGTCAGTTCGTACTGGTTGACTTGAAAGTCTCGCATGCCGATCGCATGTTGCTCGACGTGCGGCCGAGCGATATCGAAGTCGCCCAGATCAAGCTGTTCATAGACGCGTTGGAGCTGGCCGACCGGATCGGCTACGAGTTGTTCGTAGCGGACGTCACACATTTGATTCTGTGGGATGCTGTCTCGATCGGATTCAAACGAGTCGTACATCTGAACGAAGCTGTCGAGTACAAACTCCTCGACCTGTGACTCATCCGGTAGCTGCAGTCCATGGTCGGTGGCCAATCGCATCCAGAGCCGAATCGTAGAGGGGAACACGGTCAGAGGATCGCGGACCACGTGCACGAAGCGGGCACGAGGAAAAATCGCCTGCAAATGACCGATGCGAGCGGTGTGAGTTGGGGACTTCAGGACCAGCCGCGACTCAGGTTGGCCAAGCATCACGCTCTTCAGGAACCGAATCAGCCGCTCATCCCAGCCTTGCTGTGCCGGAGCAGAGAGACCCTGCAGATCGAGATATTCTGGGCACTGCGGAAGTCGGCGCGGAAAGGCGACCGTTCGATACATCGACGGCAGTCCCAACAGGCAGAGAGCCCATTCGTCTTCCTGCGGCTGCTTCCATCCTACCCGCACGTTGTCCATGGGGCGACGTTTAGGCATCAGGATTCGGAGCCACCACGGTACCAGGTATCGGGAAATCAAGAAATGGCTGGCGCAAGGCAGGCGTATGTGTCGGCGTACGTATGCCGAGGATCGAGTGTGAGGAGTTCGTGCAGCAGCGTGGTGCCAGATCGCCAATGGCCCACCACAAATATCGGATCGTCGGGTAATGGCGTTTTGTCAATGCGACTCTTCCAGAACAGAGTTTGCGTGCCGGCCAGCAGCGAGTTCACGACGCTCGCCATCGACACACTCGCCGCCAATGGCAGTCGCACCGGTGTCACATCGAAGCGGTTCTGGCGAAGCATCGAGATCCATGCGGATAACGTCATACCGTGCCACAGACGTGGCACCCACGGCATCGTTTTGGAACCGCATCGTCGGGATTTTGGTGTCACAGTGGAGCTCGCAGGCATCAAGTTCCTCTCAGGCGGCTTTACGCCTATCGTGATCGTGCAAACGGTCGGTCACCCGAAGAATTCGAGGCACGAAACGACCGGTCTGGCGACAGTATTCGGCGTAGTCGCGTCCGTGCACCTGCCGTAAATAGCGCTCTTCGCTCACGGTCTTCAGGTACAGCATCGTAATGTGAATGACTCCCACGAGCGTCATCAACGGCGCGAGCGTCACCAGCATCGTAGCCAACATCAGCAGTATGCTCAGAGCGTAGATCGGATGGCGCACATACGAGAACATGCCACTGGTAATCAGCTGGCAGCGCTTCCCAGGTACGATCGCCATACTCCAGTTGCTGCCCATCCCCAGCCAGCAGGGAACCGTCAGGGCGAAGGCCAGCAGGGCAAGCCCGGCCGCCGCAAAACGGAGCGTTAACAGCAGCGGGTGGCTCCATGCCGCTTGCGGCGTGGCGAACAATCCGTTGGCTGAAATGCTCGCCACGGCCGGCAAGATCTGCCACAGCAAGATGGCCGGTACCCACAGCCCCCACATCCATCGTTCGCGCGACGTACGGGGCAGTCCACCTGCTGATGTGCGGAATCGCAAATGACTGCGGACCACCAGTGCGCCGACGCAGAACCAGTACGTCCAGACCGTTAAAGTAACAACGGTCTGGGGAAGGTCGCCAAACAGTGACATGGTGAATTGCCTCTCGTTCTAAGGCTCCGGGGAAAAATAACTTCCAGATTTGCTAGTCCCTCACCCTACCCTCTCCCCAAAGGGGCGAGGGAACTAGGTGAAGCTATTTTTCCCCCGATTCTAAGCGGATTCAAATAGGGTCTCACAGCGACAAGTCGGCAGCGCGTTAGCCACTGACTCTACGCTGCCTGTGCCGCGCCTCCTGCCTCATCTTGATCGGTGCCGGTTCGCTCCATTTGTGCCGGGTCCGTGAGTAAGCGCCTTAGCGTCCCGGTGAATTGGGCCAAGTGGTAAGCACTTGCTATGCGATGGTCGGCACGTACGAACAACGGAGCTACCTGGCCCACGACCACCTGGCCGTCGCGGATCACCGGTTTCGGTTCCACGCGGCCCATCGTCACGCTAAGCGTTGAGCTCTCGTGAGGATAATTTGACGGTTTGTAGGCACGCATGGGGGGCGCACCTGAAAAGGCAAGATAATTCACCAGCACGGGTGAACAGGCGATGCGGTCGATCCGATCTACTTTAGGTAAATTGAATCGGCTGTCCAGATACAGGTAAGTGCGCACGACCCATCCCAACAAGGGGCCAGGGAATCGGCGTCGCAGCCACGTCTTGTCTTCATGGTCCATCGTGTCCCCGCTGGCCGCGCGATGCTGGTTCTTCCAGAGGATCCGCGCAATGCGCTCCAGCGACAGGGTATCAACGTGGCGTATCAACAGGACTTCGACTTCGCCAAGTTTGCGATTGAACGTCATCATCCGGACATTGACATCGCGGAAATCGTAGATCCGGCGACCGACGATGCGCCGGTTCAGCTCCGGATGACGGACCAGGGTGCGACCTACGGCCTGCGCCAGCACATGAGCGACAGAGATCAAGGTCTTGCTGCAACGGTTGCGTGACCGTACATGTTCGACCAATTGCTCGGCCGCAACTTCCGTCCCCCAGACCATGGTTGGGTCACCCGGACGACGACATCCATACAAGTAGTGCAGGTTGTAAAACGGAACCTGACCGGCAGGAATCGGCCGTCGAGCGAGAGGCCATTGCATAAGGTTCTGTTCCTCAGGAGAGTCGTACGCGGTAGTCCCATAAACGATCCGTTCGGCACACCGTCGATCAGGCAGCTCGATCCAGCCTGGCCAGCTTCTCGCGGATCAGTTCTGTTATCCGCTGCACGCTACTCAGATTCTCAGGCGATATGTCGCGTGCGGTCAGCTCGACTGAAAATGCCGTTTGCGCAAAGAGGACCAGATCCGTCACTAAGAGAGAGTCAAGAATGCCGTGTTCGATCAGGTCCGTCGCCTCATCAAACTCTTCGTACACGTCGGCATGTTGACGCAGGTAGTCCATCAGCTGTTGTGTGATCAGACGCCGCTGCGGAATATTCATGGACCCTGGGCCCTCCTGGTTGCGATGGACGAGATGCGTGAAGTACCGCAGGCTTTCGCCCCAGTTGAGCTTCCTGCCATGCCTACCGGCACCCGGACAATTCCCAGAATGGAGGCGACTTCTAGCACGGATCCAACAGAGTGACAAGGTCATTTGTGCCAGAGACCCTCGCTGACAGCACTTGGCGGACAAGTCTGGCGCACCGGCACGCCACGCGGTGCTGCACGCATGAATCGGACTGCCAAGCTCACGGCAATCGCCAGTCTCCCAAGACCGCTGAAATTGCCCAATTCAACATGCTGAGCACCGCCTGCAGCTTGCACGTTCTCGCCAGGCTGTGCTGAAAACGCCAGCATTCCTTCAAGTGGTAACAGGCAACCGAACGATGGGATGAAGAAGCCGTTGTGCATCTTGTACACCAGAAGCAATTGCCATGAACTCATCACAGGGCGAATCTGAAGTGTCCGGGTCCAGCTCCCCGGGACCATGTTGCGGCTGTGCTGACCTACGGCGACGTTTCGTAACGCTCCATACCGCCACCGCTCGTTTATTGCATCCGCCAACCGCATCGAGGGGCGAAGTCGAAGTGCGCGGCGATTTTCGTACCGTAACTTCCCACGCTCGGCTGTGGGACGCCTTTTCTTCGGTGGTGCAGCGTTTTCCCGATCGCCCGGCACTGGTGATAGGTGAGGCGTGCATCAGTTACGCTGAATTGGGTCAATGGTGTCTGCGCGTGGCGCACGATCTCCTGCAAGATTCCGTGCACCGGCCCGGCGACCGAATTGCCTTGATGCTGGACAATGGTCCGGAGTTTATCGCAGCCTACTTTGGCGTGTTGGCGGCGGGGGGGGTTGTTGTGCCCTTGCCTCCCAACATTGAATGGAACCGATTGGAACGGATCGTACAACTCTGCGGTGTAACACGGATACTCAGTAGCGTACCGATCGTGGTCCGGCGACCGGAACTGGACGCGGAGGATTGCCGGCCCGTTCGACTTGAACCTGAAGAGCCGGCCAACCTTGCCGCCAGTGCAGCCTTTGTTGGTCCGCAATCAGTCGCTGGCGATGATCATGTTTACATCCGGTTCTTCAGGCGAGCCGAAGGGTGTCATGCTGAGCGACGCGAATATCCTGTCCAACACGCGGTCGATTCTGAGTTATCTGCCGATCAAGGAAGATGATCGAGCGTTAGCCTTGTTGCCGTTCTATCACGCGTTTGGGCATTCCATTCTGCAGACTCATCTGTTGGTTGGCGCCACGCTGGTGTGTGACGGCAACATGACGTTTCCCAATTCGATCCTGGAGGCGTTGCAGCGTCACAAAGCCACGAGTTTCTCGGCGGTGCCGGAAGGATATTACTCGCTGTTGATGTTTTCTGAACTGGGGCAAAGGAGCCTGCCCGACTTGCGTTACATGAGTGTCGCTGGCGGTGCCTTAAAGCCAGATGCCGTGGTGGACGTGGCGGAACGCATTGCGCCGGCGGAATTCTACGTCATGTATGGCCAGACGGAAGCCACCGCCCGCTTAGCCTATTTGCCCGCCGATCAGGCACGAGCGCGTCCCGATTCGATCGGTCGGGCGATTCCAGATGTGGAATTGCGTGTCTTTCGCAAGAACGGTCGCGAAGCCGGCATCCATGAAACAGGAGAGTTGTGCGCGCGGGGCAACAACCTGATGCTGGGATATTGGAACGACGCACGAGCGACGCACGAGGCGATTCGGGATGGTTGGTTGCGAACCGGTGATTTGGCCAGCCGTGATGGTGAAGGATACTTCTATGTCCGTGCGCGGAAAAATGATCTGGTGAAGTTGCAGGGATTTCGCGTGCACCCGCGCGAAGTGGAGGATGCGATCTCACGCCACTTTCCGGCCTTGCGGATCATTGTGGTGCCGTATCAAGAACGGGGTGTCACACGGCTGGCGCTGTACGCCATCACCAGCGCTTTCGAGTTAGGGTTGGTTGATCGGATTCGACGTACGTGCCTGCGTGATTTGCCGCGTCACAAGGTTCCGCAGCACATTGAACTGCTGACGCGAGCTCCGCTTAATGCGTCCCTGAAACTGGACCGAACAGCTTTGGCGCGGCGGGCCGAGTTCAGCGCCGTGGCCGAGCGCGAAGACGACTCCGGCGGTGACGCATGGCGAAGGCGGCCCGCGTGAAACGCGTGCTTCGCCAGATAGGTTTGCGAAGGATAGGTAAATGGCGGACATGTCACCGAGAAGCGTGAAGGCGTTGCTCTTTGCAGCGGCAGCGTTGTGGCTCTGCAGCAGCGCCTCCGCCGGTACCAGCACGCCTCAATACCGAGGTCGAGTGATTGTGATTCGCGGCGCCTTCACGGTCTTCTCGCTGGGGCTCAATGATCTGGGAGAAGAACTAGCCGAGTACGGGTTGGACGTGGAAGTCGTGCCCGACATTCTGGCCGGCAGAGCCGCGGCGGATCTGGTTACCGAATATCGGCGCAATCGGAACATGGGACCGATCGTGTTTATCGGGCACAGTCGGGGCGCCGAGCTGGGTCCGAGGGAGGCCCGCCTGCTGCAGAAGCACCGCATTCCGGTAAAGTTGATTGTGATGGTGGATGCCGTTCACCAGACGTCGATCCCGTCGAACGTCCAGCGCTGTGTCAACCTCTATCACACGAATATGCTGGGAATTCTGCATGGTGTTCCAGCCGCGCTGAAAGCAAGCGAACGCAAATGATCAACACGGATATTGGTAGGTTGAAGACACGCGGCGAGGCAGGCAGCATCAATCACTTCAATATCGATGCTTCTCCCTGGATTCACGACCTGATCGTGGCGGAAGTACTCAAAGTCTGCCCACGGGAAGAGGCCAGGTCCTCGACCACGCGTGTGCCCAAGAAAGCCAAGACTTACACGGCCGAGGAATTTGGTGGGGTCAAGATGAATGTCAAGAGCGGGCCCATCAATTACGAATTGCGCGGATAGCAGCGCGGTCCGTGGCGCTGAAGCCTGGCGGCAATATCACCATTCCGCTCAGCCACCAACTGCTCAACGAGGCCCCCGTCTTCTTGCCCTTAAGATCGTATCTCCCGAAACGACGCACAGCCTGCTCAAAGACCTCATCCAACGCAACAACCAGTCTCTTGTTCCGCGCATCAACGCGCTACGGCGTGCAAAGAGTCCTCGGCTACGGAAAGCGCTTCACCTCGCAGCCACGCCAATACAAACTCAGTTGCTGCCGTCAAGTTCGTCGTTGTCGTCGTCACCATGTCAGTTTCATTCTCTCGAAAAACGATCTCCCACCTGATTCCACGCCCTCGATGAACGACAACCACTGTACGCGTTTCCGATTTACCTCCGCAGAGTCCACTTGGCCCCGTAAATGTAAGAAATCCCGCGCTCGCTAATGAGCCTAGTAGTTCAGCATCGACTGGTGGGTGTTTTGTTGGGTCGCCAATCTGCCAACGACTGCAACCCGGAGAAAGTCGTATGGTATTCATATCTGTTGTCACTTCGTAAATACGAGGTACCTGCGTCCTTCAATGGTCTCCATGGCTGCTTTCCAGCCTCCACTCAATTGACCAGCCATTACATTGCCCAGTCGTTGTAGGACAGCATCCGATGCAGCACCGAGTTTGTCGGTGACGTAGCCTGAAATCCTTGTTATTCCAGGTTCCTCGGCCTCCAGAATCGACTTCATCATGGAGCATGCGTTTTTTCCGCTAACCCAATCCACGGTAATCTCCGCACCATCCAGCGTGTACTCAAGGAGGTTGTCCCCATCCTTGAACTGCCGGTACTTCGGGTTCGCGTGGTCAAGAGAGATTCCGTCAGGGGGCATGTCATCGAGGCCTATTCATGTGAATCCCGCTTGGAGATTCTACCTCGCTGGTGAGAGACCATTTCCCGTTGACAATAATATAGCCAAGACCCTTCTTTCCAGCATATTCCCAGAAGGCGGTCGAGGCCAGATCTTCCGGGCAACGTCGCACGGTCCTCATGGCGACTTTTCAACAGTGCGCTGGCGAGAGCCACTCGAACGCTCAGCTGGGTGACATAACCCACGTCAAATCTGCAGATTTCCCGGCCTGTTCCCTGCTCTTTCCGAACGCTCGCGCTGGTTCTGGGCTCCGTGTGGACCGAGCACCCGCGCGCGGCCGCTAATCCATTGCTATCGCGTGGTTGCTGAGAACCGTAAGATGGCAGCATGTCAGCCGCGGGCTGCGGCGTCGTGGGATTACGTGCACGTGACAACTGAGGAGAGTGTCGTGGAGCAGCCGTTTGAGAAATTGGGAGCGTTCTACCTGGGCCGCGTTCAGGATCTGGAGGCGGGCAAGACAACGTCTGAATACCTGCTGTATGACGCCAAAGATCTGACAACCCATGCCCTCTGTGTGGGGATGACGGGCAGTGGCAAGACGGGGCTTTGCGTGTCGTTGTTGGAAGAAGCGGGAATTGACGGGATCCCGGCCATTGTTGTCGATCCCAAGGGGGATATCGGCAATCTGCTGCTCACCTTTCCCCAGCTGCGACCCGTTGACTTTCGCCCCTGGATCGACGAATCCGAAGCGGCACGACAAGGACAATCACCCGACGAATTTGCTGAAGTGACCGCGCATCGATGGCGCCAAGGGCTGGCCGACTGGGATCAAGACGGAGCGCGGATCGAAAGGTTTCGATCCGCAGTGGATCTGGCCATCTATACTCCCGGCAGTTCTGCCGGACTGCCACTGACCGTGCTGCGGTCCTTCGTCGCTCCGTCACCAACGATTATCGAAGATGTTGACGCTTTTCGGGATCGAGTCGCATCGGCTGCGGCAGGACTGCTGGCCCTGTTGGGGATCGACATCGATCCGGTGCGCAGTCGCGAATTCATCCTGGTCTCAAGTCTGTTAGATCAGGCGTGGCGCAAAGGCCGCGATCTGGACATTGCGAGCTTGATCCAAGAAATCCAAACTCCACCATTCCAAAAAATTGGAGTGATGGACATCAACACGTTCTATCCGAAAAAGGACCGCGTGGAACTGTCAATGGCGCTGAACAGCCTATTGGCATCCCCATCTTTTTCCGGCTGGCTGGAAGGGGAGCCGCTAGACATCAAGCGGCTGCTCTACACACCGCAAGGTAAGCCACGGATTTCGATACTTTCTATCGCCCATCTGTCCGACGCTGAGCGAATGTTCTTTGTCACGATTCTGCTCAACGAACTTCTGGCGTGGGTTCGCAGTCAATCAGGAACGCCCAGTTTGCGCGCCCTGTTCTACATGGATGAGGTTTTCGGCTATTTTCCGCCGGTTGCCAACCCGCCCTCCAAGACACCGATGCTCACGCTGCTCAAGCAAGCTCGTGCCTTCGGGGTGGGCATGGTGTTGGCTACGCAAAACCCGGTCGATCTCGATTACAAGGGTTTGTCCAACTGTGGCACGTGGTTCCTGGGACGCCTTCAAACCGAACGCGACAAGGCACGTGTTCTGGATGGGCTGGAGGGAGCGTCATCTCAGGCAGGCGACCAATTTGATCGCCGGCAGATGGATACGATCTTGTCGGGATTGAGTGGTCGCATGTTTCTGATGAACAATGTTCACGAGGAAGAACCAGTCGTATTTCACACGCGATGGGCAATGTCCTATTTGCCGCGGGCCACTCACACGCGATCAGATTCGGACCTTGACGGCGGAACGATCCGCGAATGTGGATTCTGGTTCGACATTGGCGTCGGACAGGGATCCAACGAGGCCTGAGATCGAGATGGAGCAGGTCGAAGCCGTTGCTGCTCCCGCCGTATCCGCGCTACAAACGGGTAAGATTCCCGTAGATGTGCCGCAACGCTATCTGGAAGTGCGACGTGAAAAACCTGAAACCGCTCGCCTGGTTTATTATCCTGCATTGCTGGCTCACGGCCGCCTGCATTTTGTGCGAGCCTCGTACCAGGTGGATCACTGGGAGCAACGTTGGTTAATGCACTTGGCGAAGAGCGATCTGGAAAGCGGCGTGTGGGAATCGGCGGAAGTATTTTCGATGCCGCTGAACCTGCACGATTCTGCCGCCGTGAATGCAGAGGTTGCGCCAGTCGTGGAAGCTTTGACGGTGGCCAGAAACTACGACACGTGGCAGCGGAAGCTGAAAGATGTCCTCTATCGCACGCAAATACTCGAGATCTTCAAGTGTGCGGAACTGAAGGAATATTCCGAGGCCAACGAACGGGAAGATGATTTCCGGATCCGACTGACGCATCGTCTTCATGAAGAACGTGACGAGAAAGTGAAACAATTGCGTGACCGCTTTGCTGCCAGAATGCGGCGCTCGAAGAACGTATTCGCCGCGCGCAGGGCGAACTCAGCCAGGCCGAGTCGGAGTTCCGCCAGGAATCGGTGGACACCGCCATCTCGATCGGAAGATCGATTTTTGGCGCACTGTTCAGCCGTAAGAAACTGAGCCGCACGAATGTCGATCGAGCCTCCAGTTCTGCCCGGAAGGCCGGCCGTGTGGCTCGTGAAAAGCAAGATGTTCAGCGAGCCAAGGATAGTCTGGACGTGCTGCTGCAACAGCGAATGGAGTTGGACGACAAGATTGCTGCGGATGTGGCCAGAATCGAAGCAAAGTATCAGTCGAACCGAATCGATCTCGAGCGGTTGGAGATCCGCCCACGCAAGTCCGATATCTCGGTCGAGCCCGTAATGATCGTCTGGACGCCGTGGTTTGTTGATAACTCGGACATTGGAACTGCTCTCTTTTCTGCGTCGCTAACCCCTGAGGATGGGAAGCTCAGCGGTGCTTCGCGTCTCTCGGACCGTGATACGTGACTGCCACCGCTCAACTCTTGCACCGGGCCTGGTGGGCACTGTCAGGCAATTCTCTCGCAGCCTGTCGCACGCTTGATCATTCGCACGTGTGAACCCTATGATGAGTGCGGAGGCCGGATCATTGCTCTGGCCGTCATCTGACGATATCAAACTCCAAGATGCCCTGATCTGCGATTTCGTCTACGTGTTCGCAGGACTCAATGAATACAAGTCCAATCCCTCCGACCGACGCTCCGCCGGGCATCGCACCCGAGTTCCAGCGCGTGACTGGTTCGAGATCCTACCTTGTCGGATTCAACCGCTCAAACCCGTGAGATTTCACAATGCCCTCTGACTTTTCCATGTGTTTCGCTTCGGCACTCTCCACTCAATCCAATCTGCGTCAGGCGATCAACGACGTCTGCCGTAATGCCCTGGACCAACTCAAGGCATCCCCGCAGCTTGCCGTGTTGTTCGTCTCGTCGCAGTACGCCGATATTGATCAGACCGTAGCCACCCAGCTCGGTGATCTGCTTGGCCCGACAGTGCTCATCGGTGGAACTGGCGAGGCCATCGTGGGCGTTGGGCGTGAAGTGGAGCAGGAGCCTGCCGTCACGCTCTGGTTGGCACGGATGGACGGAGTGAACGTGACTCCTATGCACCTGCAACTGGAACGAACCGCCGAAGGCGCCAGTATCGTGGGTTGGCCTGATCAGCTTGCTGAGAATTGGCCGAGCGGTGCCATGATGTTGATCGTGGGCGATCCCTTTAGTTTTCCGGCAGATGTGATGCTGGAGCGACTCAATGAAGATCATCCCGATCTGCGCGTGATCGGAGGGATGACTAGCGGAGCCTCGGCGCCGGGTGAAAGCCGGCTCTTCTTCGGGCAGGAATTGCAGACAAGCGGCGCCGTGGCCGTCCTGCTCGATGGCCCACTACGCGCAACCGCCGTGGTTTCGCAAGGATGCCGTCCCATCGGACGCCACCTGATCGTCACCAAGACCGAAGGGAACCTGATCCAGGAACTTGGCGGCAAACCGGCCTTGCTGCGGCTGAAAGAGATTTTCGATACGCTCCCCACGAGCGAACAACAGATGGTCCAGAAAGGACTCCATTTGGGACGTGTCGTCAATGAGTACCAGGATCGCTTCGAGCAGGGGGACTTCCTGGTACGTAACGTGATGGGTGTTGACCCGAACACGGGAACCATTGCCGTCGGTGATTTCTTTCGTCCGGGCCAGACCGTTCAATTCCACGTCAGAGATCAGCAGACCGCCGATGAAGAAATGCGACAGTTGCTCGCGGGCGTGCGAGATGATCCGAGTAGCAGTCCGCGTGGAGGCCTGCTGTTTACCTGCAACGGACGTGGCTCACGACTGTTCCCCCAGCCACATCACGACGCCGGTTTGATCCAGCAGTTCTTGGGCGAGATCCCTCTGGCAGGTTTCTTTGCCGCAGGTGAAGTCGGTCCGATTGGCGGCAAGAATTTCGTGCACGGCTTTACCGCCAGTGCCGTGTTGTTTGAGCCTGCACGCACTGCGGACACGGCTTAACCAGAAACCACGCGCACGCCCCACATTCCGGCCAGCACGACGCGTCTGCCACATGACGATCCGCCACCCGCCTTATCGTCCAACGCTCCTCGTCCGGTTTATACTTGGACCCAGCATCCGTCCCGACCGCTGCACACAAGCGCTTCAATCACACGCATGT
Source organism: uncultured Planctomycetota bacterium (assembly GCA_963700575.1). Lineage (GTDB taxonomy): Bacteria > Planctomycetota > Planctomycetia > Pirellulales > Pirellulaceae > JAJRVM01. The sequence continues at coordinate 71,584 of CAVOYC010000036.1, forward strand.
TCGAGACGGCATCTTCAAGTGGAGTGGGGACCGGGGAATCCTCCAGGATGGCCCGTGAAAAGAGATCACCCTGGATGGAATATTGATCACAAATCTCCAACTCAATCGTTTCGGTCCGCGAGTCGTGCTGGTGCCACATTCTACACGGCTGGTCGGGCGGCGCGTTGAAGGGGATCTCGATCTCCACGCGCCCTGTTGTGCCGAAGATGTTGACGCGTTGATAGGGTGCCAGTTGCGTGCCGCTGGTGAATGTCGATGTTCCCGTGCCGAAGTCGAGGATGCCGCAGGCCAGTCGATCGGTCCTGAATCGCGGATCATACTCAACGATCCCCATCACGCGTTTGGGTTCGCCAGCGAAAATGAAGCGTGACAGGGATATTGGATAGCAGCCGATGTCCATCAAACTCCCACCGCCCATGTCGGCGTTGTTGCGGATGTTGTCCGGGTCATCATTGAAATAGGAGAAGAAGGACTGGATCGTCCGCAACTCGCCAATCTCTCCCTCGGCAACCAGGGCTCGTGCCTTCTTCCATTGAGGATGATGGCGGTACATGAAAGCTTCCATCACTTTCAGTGCCGGAAACATTTCCGCCGCCGCCACCAGTTCCCGGGCTTCTGGAACAGACAAGGCAATCGGTTTCTCGCACAGCACGTGCTTACCCGCCCGCATCGCCTGAATCGACAACGGCACATGCAAATGATTGGGAAGCGGATTATAGACGGCATCCACATCTCCATCCGCCAACAACTGCTCGTACGAGCCGTAAGCCTTGGAGATCTTCAGCCGACGGGCCACTTCTCGAGCGCTGCAGATCGCGCGATGCAATCGCAGTGACCTCGCAAAGCGTGCCTCGCTGCATCGCGGGAATCACTTTCTCCGTGCCGATTTTCGCGGTGCTGAGGATTCCCCATCGGATCTTCTTCATGAACTACCTCATGAGATCAATTGACCGATCACATTGCCGTGTACGTCCGTCAAGCGAAAATCGCGCCCCGCGAAACGGTATGTCAGTCGCGTGTGATCGAAACCCATCAGCTTCAAAATGGTGGCGTGCAGATCGTGAACATGGACCGGGTTCTCCACCGCCTTGAAACCAAACTCATCGGTGGCGCCGTAAACCTGGCCGCCTTTTACACCTCCACCGGCCATCCATACGGTGAAGCCCCAGTGATTGTGATCGCGGCCATTGATCTTTCCGGCATTCGCGCCGGCCTGGGGCAGCTCCACCGTGGGAGTCCGGCCAAATTCGCCTCCCCACAGGATCAACGTTTCCTCCAACAGACCGAGCCGCTTCAGATCGCTCAGCAACGCGCCAATAGCCTGGTCACACTGGCCGGCGAGCTTGCGATGATTGACTTCCAGGTCATCGTGATTGTCCCATGGTTGACCAGCTCCGTGCCACAGCTGGACGAAACGCACGCCCCGCTCGACAAGTCTGCGCGATGAGAATCTGGCGCACCTGGACCCCTGGGCCATACGCATCCAGGACCTCTTGCGATTCATGGCTGACATCAAACGCGTCCGTCGCTTCCATCTGCATTCTGTAGGCCAACTCGAAAGAGTGAATGCGAGCTTCCAGCGCGGGGTCGTGTCCTCGCTGTTCGTCGTGCAGCTGGTTCAGCGCCGCCAAGGCATCCAGCTGGCGGCGTTGTTGATCGAGAGAGAGAGCCGGATTCTTGATGTTTTCGACTAGTTTGTCGACGGCTGTATGCTTGGTGTCGATGTACGTGCCCTGATATACGCCGGGCAAGAACGCCGATTGCCAGTTCTGCGTTTCCTGAATCGGGTATCCGCTCGGGCACATGGCAATGAATCCTGGCAAATTCTGGTTGTCCGTCCCCAATCCATAGGTCATCCAGGAACCCAGGCTGGGCCGCACTTGCACCGAATCGCCACAGTTCATCAACAGTAATGACGGCTCGTGATTCGGGACGTCGGCATGCATGGAACGAATCACGGCGATGTCATCGATGTGCTGTGCCGTGTGCTGAAAAATCTCACTTACCTCGATCCCACTCTCACCGTACTTCTCAAACTTGTACGGACAAGGGAATGCCGCCCCTGTCTTGCGCTCCGTGCGCAAGTTCTCCATCGGCAACGTCTGGCCGGCATACTTCGCCAACGCCGGTTTGGGGTCAAACGTGTCCACGTGCGACGGGCCGCCATTCATAAACAAATGAATGATGTGCTTGGCTTTCACGGGAAAGTGGGGTTGCGCGGGGCGAGCGGGTTGCGATAGCCCTCGTCAGCTGCGGCACGGGAAATCACACTCCCCGAGTCCGCCAACAGGCCGGCAATGCCCAGCATACCCAGGCCCGTGCCCGTGCGACGCAGTAGCTCGCGGCGCGTTAACGGTAGTTCTGACCACGTGCGTGCCATGCGTGTGTCCTCATTTCGCTGCTCAACCGGTTTCTCACCAGGTCGCTCATTTCAGTCTACAAACATAAACGCATTGCTCATCAGCAATACCTGAGCATACTGTTGCCAGACGTCCGGTTTTCCTTTGTCCGCAGGTGCCTGGCCGGCCACTTCGATAAACCGTTGTCCGATTTCCAATTCCGCTTTCAGGGGAGGCCTTGCCAACACAGTCCGGTAGAGCGCCTCAATTCGCTGCGGAACCCCCTCGGCCGACATAACCGTGGACAGAGCCACGATGTGTTTGGCTCGTTCGATAACAAAAGGCGAGTTCATAATGAACAGGGCTTGCTGCGGTACTGTCGTGCGCGGTCGAGCGGGGCAGCTCTGATCGGGACTCGCCAAATCAAACACGCGAAACAGACCTGGAAGGTCCTGGCGGTCAAGGTAGCCGTAAACCGCCCGACGCAGCGAAAATGGTTCCTTGGTCAATTCCTCGGGGCGTCCCCCCATCGTCAGGTCCAGCTCCGATGCCACGGCCAGCATCGCGTCGCGCATCGCTTCAAACTCCAGACGCCGGCGGTTCACGCGCCAATACAGCATGTTCTCCGGGTCGATCGCTTCGCATTCGGCTCGGCGATCACTTGCCTGCTGGTACGTGTTGGACAGGACGATGCTGCGATGAAGGTTTTTGAGTGACCAGTCGTTCGCGATGAATTGCGACGCGAGGTGGTCAAGCGTATCGGCCTGCACGGGAGGGTCGCTGCGAGTGCCAAAATCGCTAGGCGTGTTGACTAGAGCCGCGCCGAAGTGGTGGAGCCAGACTCGATTGACCAGGACGCGCGCCGTCAGTGGGTTGTCTGGCGACACGATGGCTTGAGCCAATTCGAGACGACCACTGCCATTGTCAAAAGGATGGCGGTCGAACCCCGCGATGGCCAATAGAAACTGTCGCGGAACCTCTTTTCCCAGACGCGCATGATTGCCGCGAATGAAGACCCGAGGTTGATACAACGTATTGCTTTCACGTACCACCATGGCGCGTGGAGGTGAACCAGGCGAATCGACCTGAAACGACTCGACTTTCCGTTCCAGGTCGCGATACGTATTCCCCTCGGCACGTGTCAACAGTTTCGATACCTCGGCTATCGTCACGTCTGTCAGCGATCCCGGACCTGCAAGGATGTCCAGAATCTGCTTCGATGCCGGATCCGCAGCGGCCTCGGTCTCGGGGCTCTGCATTGCTGTTTCAAGGTTCTCTGGTGCGGCCTCCGGCAATGCTGATTCTTCCGGAACCGGTTTCTCTGGCGCATCTTTCTGTAACGCTTGCGACGTGGACGCCAGGTTGGCCGCACCCTCTTGCTGTCGCGCGTAGACTGATGAAAACAGTTGACCGTAGACGCGGGCTAAATCCAGCTTTGTCAGCGGCGGCTCTTTGTCCAGGGCCGCTTTCACGATCGGATTCAACTGACCGGTCTGCAGGCCCCCCGGTACGCTCCGCCAGTGCTCGAGCACCGACGCGGCTTTTTCCGAATACTCCCGGTCCGGGAGTTGGGCGAGTTGAAAGAGCGGACCGAGCACCGGATGATCCGCTTTGGCCGTGCGTGCCAGGATCTCTCTCCATCGTTGCACAAGTCTTGGCTTGAACTCTTCTCCCGTGAGTGCAACATAGGGCAGGTCCTGGAGTGATTCCTCCTTCTCACCCGTGATGGCTCGGACCAGGTAATCGGTAGCATGCCGTCGAGCTGCTTCGGAGATCTCGTCGCATTTCTTCTGTTTGAAGGCGTCCAATTCGGCTTGCCGGCGATCCAACTCCTGCTTGAACTCGGCATAGCCGGGAGTCTGTTTCGGGTCGCCAATAATCGGTAACTCGTCAGGTTCTTGCGAACTTGCGAACACGCCGTAGAGTGAATAGTAATCTTCAGTGGGAATGGGATCGTACTTGTGATCGTGACAACGGGCGCACGCCACGGTCAGACCAAGCAAACCACGTCCGACGACATCAATCTGATCGTCGATATCCAGATGACGATTGTTGAATTTGCGGCCGACCGTGAGCAGGCCCAAGGCGGCCAACGCAGGATGATTCGATTCCAGGCCCATCAAGTCGGCCGCCAGTTGCTCAAGTATGAACTGATCGTACGGCAAGTCTCTGTTAAACGCTTCGATCACATAGTCGCGGTAAGTGTAGGCGAAGGGATAGCGTCTCTCCCGAGTGAAAGCATAGCCACGCGTGTCCGCGTACCGTGCCACGTCCAGCCAATGTCGCCCCCAGCGTTCGCCGTATTGGGGCGAGTTCAGAAAACGCTCCACGATCTTTTTATAGGCGTCCGGCGCGGCATCATTGACAAACGCCTGTACTTCGTCATGAGTCGGAGGCAGACCTGACAGGTCGAACTTGAGCCGGCGGATCAGCGTGTAACGATCCGCTCGCGGAGACGGCGTGAGGCCCTTGCTTTCAAGACGCGCCAGGACAAAGCAATCCAGTGGCTCAGCGATCCACGACTCTCGAGTGACGGCCGGTAAAGGCGGGGCCACGAGTGGTTGAAAGGCCCAATGTTGCTCGAGCTGTCGCGAGTATTTCTCTTCCTGGGTAAGCGGGACCTCCGTCCTTGATCCTTCGACGGGCCAGGGAAGTCCCATGTTGACCCAGCGAGTCAGCACCGCGATCTCCTCTTCCGGGAGCTTTTCGTCGGGAGGCATCGCCACGTCGCCTTCGTACCGCAACACCTCAATCAAGTAGCTTTCAGCTGGCTTGCCCGCGGCGGCAAGCGTTTTGCCACTGCTGCCACCAGCCCTCAGGTTCTCGAGCGAATCGAGCCGTAAGCCGCTCTCTTGAACTTCTTCTGCGTGGCATTCCCAGCAGCGCTTTTCCAGCAGCGTACGAACCTGGTCGGTGAAGAAACGTTCTTGGGCCTGACGAGACCCCGCTTGCTCTTGACCGGCACCAACTGCGGTAAGCAGAAGCAAAATCGAAGTCACTGTCAGAGTCATCAGATGCTTCATGAGAATGTCCGGTTGTTCTGGTGAGGAACCACTGCAGGGGATGCGGTGTCAAAATGGAGGGAAACCGTGTCTGTGAGATCACACCGTGCCGTGCTGGTTCGCGGGAACTGCCAACCGCTCTGTCGCCCCTGCGCAGACCGCCCCGGATTACCGCCTGCAACACGACGTCAGGCGGACGCACCATGCTCTGTTTGATCGATGCCCATCAACCGTGGATCCGGCAGCGATTCGGTTTGCTCGTTCCGACCTCCGCGCCGGGCCGCGTTCCGGGCTGGAGCCGAGCGACCATCTGGCTCAAGCACTCAATCAGCCTAACACTGTAGGGTAAGTAAACACAATGGCCGCCGTTTCGGCAAGGAAAACCGAGACAAACCGGTGGCAATCGGTGGTGTCTCGACGGTTTCCCCAGGGCACTCATTTCCAGCGATATTTCCAGCCGCGGGCGTCGATTTCCAGTTTTTCACCGTCAACCTGCACGGAAACGGAGTGGTCGTTGAAGTTTTCCACGACCCAACTCCCGTCGGAAAAGAGGTAAAAGGACACTCTGTTTGGAGCTTCCAAGCGGTGCCCCACCGCTTGCAGCAACGGCTGGCGGATCTGGTTCACTTGCTGCGGTGGTAATTCCAGCAACGATTTCGGCTGACCGTTCACCGCGAGCACCTGAACATTCGCGGCCGTCAAGTCAATTTTGTCCTTCAGTCTGGCAGCCAGGCCGTCGGTCACGAGCGTTGGTTTTCCAGCTGCCACGAAGGTGGCCAATTTGGCGATCAGGCCAGGGTCTTTCCACGCGTGAAGCGAGAAAAATGCCGCTTGGGCGTCGGTCGGAAACTCGTGGCAGGGTACCAACGGCACGCCCATCATGCCGACAAAGTCGAAAACCCGCGGCTCGTTTTCCGGATGGCTGTTCGGGGGCTTATAGGCCGCGACTCCGACAACCTGGCGTTGGGCAATTTGTCCGGCAATATCGATCAACTCGGGGATGTGCGTGCGCAGCGTCTCGACGTTTTTCGGGCCGGTATTTTCCTGGAGCGAGCCGTAGCAGAAAAGCATCGACTCGCGAGCGCCTGCCAATACGGTCTGACGCGCTTGCTCCACATACGTGTTCTCCGTTGTGCCGTAGGGGTCGTACCAACCCCCTCCGCACTTCGGGCCACCAATGCCGCCAAGCCAGCGCATGATGAAGTAGGCTTCGTATTGCGGCGTTCCGCCCCACCGTTCGTCATCGTAGTCCCGCGTTTCGGTACCGACCCAGATGCGGTCAAAATCCGCTGTTTCGCGGACAACCTCGTAGCCTCGCACGTGGAAATTGTCATACCACTGGGGAAACTTGTTGATCAGTGTAGCGCGCGGATTCGCTCGCTTGGCTGCCTGCAGGACCTTTTTGCGCGACAGCTGCACCATCAGTTCGCAGCGATAATCTTCCCAACTGTCGCCGGAAACGGGGTACGTTTCGCCGTCGATCACGACCGTCTTGGCTCGACGAGCCCGATCACATTCTTCGCATTCGCAGTCGGTAAACCAGAAGTCGTCGATCATCGTTTCATCGAACAGGCTGGCAGTGTATTCGAAGATCTTCTGCAACTTCATTTGCGTGGGCGGATCGGTATAGCAGGAGATCAGGTTCCAGCCGGTAGAACGTTTGCCAACAATCGTCGTGGTAACGCATCCCGATACGTCAAACCCGGCCTCGCGAAATCGATCGCGAGCGTGCGTCAGTGCGTCGGCAGGTGCGGTGTAGTTGCTGCGAAACGTCTCGATGTACACCTTGGTGACACCCGTCTTCTTGCACCACGCGATGGCGTCGTCGATGCCCGAATCAGTAGAAAGATGGTCACGTACGTTCTGGGCCGTAAACAACGTCGAGAAACGGTGCACTGACTGTTTTTCGCGCCAGCTCCCACAGATCGGCAGCATGGACTTTGGCAGGGGGCGTGCAGCTCAATAGAAAGTACAAGGTCCATATGGCCATCAGCCATTGAAGTGTGAATGTTCGTGTCATGATGGTGCTCACATAAGAAAGTCTCGGAATTGCGGGGTAGGCGGCCCGTTCGCTTTAGGTGATACGTCCAGTGTACTTGCCGTCTGGGCGTCCATCTTCGGCGTCGATGGCCGTAATCATGCTCGTCAATTCTTGCTTCGTAATGGATCCTTTCTGCAACAGCAGACGGATGAGCGAAGCGAGATAGAGTTTCAGCTGTCCATTCTCTTCGATGAGTGCCCGAATCGACTCATCCTGAGACATGTCGGCGCGAAATTTCGTTTCGATTTCCTTGCGGATGTTGGAAAGGTCTCGTTCGACATCGTCAATGTCCAGACGATTCCCGATGTCGCCCAGCAGCAGAGTGCGTCCCCATCCCATTGTCTTCTCCTCGTAATGCGGCTGTTACCCTTAGGAATCAGGGAAAAATAACTTCCAGATTCTCTAACCCCTCACCCTACCCTCTCCCCACAGGGGCGAGGGTCCAAGGTGAAGTTATTTTTCCCTGATTCCTTAGGATCGGCGGTAGTTGTCAAACGCTCTACCACCGGGACCAGCCCGGTAGCGATAAAGCCCGTGCTAACAAGGCCTTAAGATGTTCACAAAAGTGAAAGTGTGAAAGTGGCGCTGTCCAACTAATATGAGAGTTTGCGGGACGGACGTCAATTCAGCGGGCCGATTTGCCTGGCATAAACCACTCGGTTATGGCGCGGCCAAGTTGACTCGCCCATTGTACAGGCGGCAGCCTGGTCTTCTGACAAGGGATACGTGTGCTATGCGTTGGTCAATCTTTCAGAAGCGACAGGCACCGTACAGTTGCAAGCCCTACGTCATGGCGTGATTGCACGTCAAGCACGCGTACCGCAAATCACCGCCGATGGGCGGCGGTTGCGGCACAAGTCGATTGATCTACTCGCGCAGGTCTCGATTGAGCTTAAGCCATGGGAGATTTGCTGTTTGGAGCAGACGCGTCTGGAATGACGGTGACTCCTTGACCGGTCACGGTCACTGCTCACGGTCAATCCATTCCAATGTCACCACCGCCACTGCGAATCTGCTAAACTGATGCGATGCGAGAGGAGCTCACGGCACACGCATCGATTCGCTGTACTGATCTTCCGAGGAGAACGATCTCATGGCTTTTTCCACGCTTGCATGTCTCTTGTTGGGACTCGGTTTGGCGGGACAGGAACAAATTATTGATGCCTTTGACTACAGCGATGCTCTCGCGGCGCACCGGCAGTGGCTTGCAGTTGCCGAGCGCGATGAGGCAATTCAGATTGGTGTGGTAAGGGACCAGGGGCGAAATGTATTGGAGCTACCGGCGCCATTCGCTTCGCGTCCAAGACCAGGCCGAGTGTATATGGACCGAAGAATCGAGCTTAATCTGGCGGCGGTCGGAGAGCTGAAACTGGAGATGCGCAGCAGCGTAGCGAATGCGGGAAGTCGCGTGTCACTCTATTTTCACAGCGGGCAGGGTTGGTATGCCGCAGGCACCGGGCTGGCAGGTGATGATTGGCAGACGCTCCGTTTCTCGAAGGCGGATTTTACAATTGAAGGAGAACCTGCGGGGTGGCATAAAATCGATACAATTCGCATCGCCGTCTGGCGTGGGCAGCCAGTCGATCACGCGGTCCATGTCCGACAACTGCGGACTGCACGGCATGACGTTGCCTTGGTTATTCCATCGGCCGGCTCAAGAAGTGAGATCCGCACGGCGTTGCAGACGTCGCAAGACGTCGGTCAGATGCTATCCGAACTGGGGCTGGGCAGCGATGCGGTGGAAGACACGGCTATCGTGCACGGCGCTCTGGGGCGGCGCCAAGTGGTCATCCTGGCATATAATCCGGGGCTGCCGGCTGACTGCGTTGCTGCCATCGCGAAGTTCATTGAAGATGGTGGCAAGGCACTGGTCTGTTACCAGCTTCCACAGACTCTTGGCGACACGCTCGGATTTGCCAATCCTCGCTACGTACGCCCCGAGAACTCGGGCAAGTTTGCCGAGATCCGCTTTGATGCAACAGGGGTCGATGGGTTACCGCAAGCAATGCGGCAGTCCTCCTGGAACATCACGACGGTCGAACCCGCTGGGTTCAACGCCCGTGTGATTGGGCAGTGGTTCGACGAACAAGGGCAACCGGCAGGCCAGGGGGCGATGCTGCTGAGTGATCGAGGTGCGTTTTTTTCCCACATCATTCTGCGTGACGACCGCCAACGGAAGAAGCAGATGCTGGCCGCGATCTTAGGGCATTTGGCCCCACCGTTGTGGCAGCAGATGGCCGACAACGCACTCGAAGGGACCGGTCACGTAGGGCATCTGAGTGATTATTCGGCGCTCGCTGAGTTCCTTCATTCCTCTGACAACGTTGACGCCGCGCACCATCTGTCGGCGGGAGAGCGACTGCTTCAGGAAGCCCGGCGGAAGTATGCTCAAGGTGAACTCACTGAAGTCGTGAAGTTGGCAAGTCATGCGCGCCGTGAATTGGAGCAATCGTACCTGGCAGCGCAGCCGAGCAAGACCGTCGAGGGGCGTGCGTTCTGGAACCATTCGGGCACCGGCGCCTACGACGGAGATTGGGAGCGAACAGCCCGAGAGCTGAGCAAAGCCGGCTTCAACATGATCATGCCGAATATGCTCTGGGGCGGACGTGCTCATTACGCAAGTGATGTGCTGCCACGTAGCCAAACCTATTCGAAACTTGGTGATCAGATTGCCCAATGTACGGCTGCTGCCAAGAAATACGGCTTGGAGGTGCACGTCTGGAAAGTGAATTGGAACCTGTCAGGAGCTCCCCGTGAGTTCGTGGCCCAAATTCACCTGGAAAAACGTAATCAAGTGTCAGTCGATGGGACGGCTCACGACTGGCTCTGCCCATCGCATCCGAAGAATTTTCAACTGGAACTCGACAGCATGTTGGAAGTTGCTCGGAAGTACCCGGTCGATGGCTTGCATTTCGACTACATTCGCTATCCCGATCGAGACAAGTGCTACTGCGAAGGATGTCGTACTCGTTTCGAGACACAGCTCGGCAAGCAAGTGGCAGACTGGCCCCAAGATTGTTATTCCGGGCCGTTACGCGACCCGTACGCTTCGTGGCGCTGTGATCAGATTACGCGACTGGTCAAAGCCGTGCATGACGAGGCCAAGCGACTGCGCGGGGAAATCAAAATCTCCGCGGCGGTGTTCGGAGCCTACCCGAGTTGCCGAGAATCGGTCGCACAGGATTGGCCCACCTGGATCCAAGCCGGGTTGCTGGACTTTGTCTGTCCCATGGACTACACCCAGAACGATCAAGTCTTCATCGACCTGGTCACCAATCAACTGCGACTAGTCAATGGAAAGATTCCCGTATATCCGGGCATCGGGCAATGGCGCCTGAATGCTGATCGAACGGTGGGTCAGATCCATTGTGCCCGACAGCTCGGGCACCGGGTTTCACCATCTTCAACCTGGACTCAGAATCGATCGAATCGGCGGTCCCCGCGATTGGCTTGGGCGTGGGACGCCAGCAGGCGACGCCGCCGCACGGCGAGGAAGTGATGAGGTGAGGGGGTGATGAAGTGAGGGGGTGATGAGGTTGGTGGGTTGGATGGAGGCTGGTTGAGCACCTTTGTTTCCTGGACATTCCATGCGGGTAATGGGGAATTCACGTCGCGCACAACGGAGTGGTTATTGGGGTGACCTGCAGAGACCGTTTCGCATTACGCACTCCGATACGCCCTCACCTTCTCGATTGACCACAAAGTGAGACCTTAATGTCGGCGCCTGGGAGATTACTTATGAGTAGACCACCACGCAGTGTGCATGCGCTCTTACGATCGCAGATGTTATGGTGCCTCATCCCCTTATGGCTTGCACTTCAGCCTCTGTCACTGTCAGCGCAAGAACAGACTGCGCCGCGCCCCAATATCGTCTTGCTGGTCGCCGACGACCTTGGGTATGGAGAGCTTGGATGCCAGGGGAATCCGCAGATACCGACGCCCCATATCGATTCGATCGCACAGAGTGGAGTCCGATTCACGAGCGGGTACGTTACCGCATCGTATTGCAGCGCCTCGCGTGCAGGGCTGATGACGGGACGATACCAAACGCGATTTGGATATGAGTTCAATCCGATTGGCGCCCAAAACGATGATCCCCATGTTGGCCTTCCTTCGTCAGAAGTGACGCTGGCCGAGCATCTACACCGTGCGGGGTATGCCACAGCGCTGATTGGCAAGTGGCACCTGGGTGGGACAGCCACTTACCATCCCTTGCGAAACGGATTCGACGAATTCTTTGGCTTTCTGCACGAGGGACACTTCTATGTTCCGCCGCCCTATCGGGGCGTTACGACCATGCTCCGTCGCCGGACATTGCCGACGGGCGGGGAGGGTCGCTGGATCGATGGCGCGACCGTGCTCTCGACCCATATGGGGCAGGACGAACCGGCATACGATGCAAACAATCCGATCGTGCGCGGCGGGCAACCGGTCTCGGAGTTGAACGTACTTGACGGACGCCTTGACACGCGAAGCGGTGGACTTCATTGAGCGCAACGAGCGCCGGCCATTTTTTCTCTATCTCGCTTACAATGCCGTGCACAGTCCCCTGCAGGCATCCGATCGGTACATGCGGCGGTTCCAGCAGATTGAAGATATTCATCGCCGCATCTTCGCGGGGATGCTGAGCAATCTGGATGACAGTGTTGGTGCTGTGCTGGCCAAGTTGGGCGAGAGAGATCTGGAAAGAAACACACTGGTGTTTTTCATCAGTGATAACGGAGGCCCGACGCGCGAGCTGACATCCAGCAACGAACCGCTACGCGGCGGGAAGGGGGATGTTTATGAAGGAGGCCTCCGTGTACCGTTTCTCGTGCAGTGGAAGAGCGTGATTCCAGCATCCGGAGTCTTCGCGGAACCGGTGGTTTCTTTGGACATATTCGCCACGCGCCGCCGCCAGTTTGCCCCCGGCAGAACGTCCTCCTTGTGACGGAGTCGATTTGGTGCCATTTCTTTCCGCCAGCGACGGCGCGATTCCTCACGAGATTCTGTTCTGGAGAATGCGCGGTCGCACGGCCCTTCGAGCCCGCGACTGGAAACTGGTGTGCCAGCCCGGTGCTGGCAAACGGAACGCGGATTGGCAACTCTACAACCTGTCGGAAGACATCGGCGAATCACGCGACCTGGCCGAATCGCAGCGTGCTAAGCTTGCCGAACTGGTGGCAATCTGGAACAGAATGAATGGAGAGATGTTGGAGCCGTTCTGGAAACCGGCACGCTAGTCCGGATGATTCGCAAAACTCGTAGGGTGGGTCTCTCAAGCCGTGCTGCTGTTGGGTCTTTGCTCGCTGGCTTTCTACCCGCACCAACACGGACTGTTGCTGGGGAGCTGATCGGCTTGTGAAGACCCACCAACACTTTGCGCGAGCTTGACCCATCCAACGTGAATCATCTGGGCTAGTGCCTTGGCCACATAAGAATCAGAGTGAAGCCACGTTCTCAGCGGCGTACGACACCGCGTCCACGCGGTGTCGAAATGGGCTGCCTGTCCGGAGCGACGGACGAGGACGTCCTTCGTACACTCGCGATCGCAATACGGCACCCCAGAACTACACGGGGCAGATGCTGCGACGCGCCATGATTTCCCCGCCCAGAATCCAGGTGATACCGGCGACGCTCAGTAACAGGGCCATGTCGTGGGCTGGAAAGATACCCTTTTGCAGGATCTGCGCCGGCTGATAGTAGTTCATCACACTGAGAACCGCAAACGGCTTAGCGGGAGGCCAGTATTGAGCGACGAAGTTCAGGAGAAACGAAGCCAGCAGCAGGCCGAAGATGACCGCCACGGCGCGTTCCGTCGCCGGTCGCTCAAAGACGAGATGAGCAGGGAACTGCCACCGACTGCCAGATACACGCCGAAGAGATTCGTCATGACCATGGCCACGCCTCGGAATTCCGGTCGCATGTCCGCCGGCATGGAAGGAACAGTCAAACGGTGTCCGATCAATCCCATGCCGATCACGAGCACTCCTGTCGCGAGCCAGACAATTGTCTCCACCCAGTAAACCTTTCGTCTTGAGACCGGCCAGCTGAGCAGCACATCGATGGTCCCACGATCAATTTCTCCCGCCGGAACTCGTGTGCAGAGCGTGATTTCGTGGCCCCAGACCAGCGCGAGCACCACGGGATGCACCCACAGAAACGCTTGCATCGTGGCGCCGTAATCTGCTCGCCAACCTCGGTCCCCAGCAAGGCAGTGACCAGCGACTTTACGAAAGGCATCTGTTCGAACATCTCACTCATCCCCTCAACAATCTGTGGCAGAATGAAAGTGAGTATGGCGATGATTGTGAGCAGCCCGAACCCGCACAGGAGCGTCGTCAGCCAGACCTCATGGAGTGATTTGTACAGCAGTCCCCGCATCATGCTATCTCCTGAGGCGCACGATAGTACCTGCGGAAAAGCGTTTCCAAATTGGGTGGACCGATGGTGATATCGGAAAGTGGCTGAGCAGCAGCCCACTGCAGCAGTGGTGGTGTGGGCCCAATCAGTTCACAATCCCATTGCCGTGCCAGATGTGACTCGACTCGAAGAAAATCCGGTGGTTCAGTACGATCGGCATCCGCGACATCCTCGAACACCAGTGTCACCGCGCGGCCAGCACGGCGGCGCAGTGAGTCGAGCGAGTCATTCGCGACGATATGGCCTCCCTGCACAATGGCCACGTGGTCGCACAGCCGCTCCACCTCGCTCAGGGTGTGACTCGAGAAAAACACGGTGTGGCCATCGTGAGCCCAGTGCCGCAGAAGGTGCACCAATTCATCCTGGATCAGTGGATCGAGGCCACTTGTCGGCTCGTCAAGCACCAGTAGTTTTGGCTTGTGCGCCAGGGCCAGAATAAGCCCCAGTTTCTGACGCATGCCGCGAGACATTTTTCGGACGGGAAGGTCAGGTTCGAGCCGAAATCGCTGGCTCATTTCTTTGCCCGCCGCGCTGAGATCGACATGGCGAATCAAACTGCTGATCTGGAGTCCTTTGCGCAGCGTCAGCCAGGAGTAGAGTCGGAGATCTCCCGGCAGGTAGCCAACGTCTCGATTGATCAGGGCGCGATGCCGCCAGCAGTCCCGTCCCAAAATGCGGGCACTCCCATTGCTCGGTCGCAGAAAGCCGAGAAGCAAGCGAATGGTCGTCGTCTTGCCAGCTCCGTTGGGACCCAGAAACCCGAAGATCTGGCCCGGCGGAATTTCGAAATCAACCTTTTCGACTCCCATCCGCCGGCCATAAAAGCGAGTCAGTTTCGTGGCATCGACGACGCGCTCTGAACGCTCTGGTGCAGTCGACAAGTTCAAAGCGTATGACTCCTACCCCCAAAACCCCGGTGTGGGGATGCACTCCCGCGGTAGCTCGCAACTGGCTCGAGGCCGCAGCCTTCTCACCTTCTCTACGGGACCGATCCGCCGATCGTCCATTGTGGTCGGTTCGTCTGGCCGGGGCAAGCAAGTGCCGGCACAGGGCCTGTCGCAGGAGGGACCATCACCTCGAATCCCCCAGGGCGAAGGGGTTGATTTGGGGTTGACCGTGGCTGTCGTTCTTGGGACCATCTGCTGCTTTTCTTGGGGCGATCCAGGTCGCCAACCGAACGCAGGCACACGTTTGTGTTCCTCGTGTGGCGATTTTCAGGTTTGTCGCACGTTCCATTGCCTGGGATGCTTTGGACTTGAGTTGCTTGCCATTTCAAGGGCTGAGCTCTTGCACGCTGGATCAGGGCACTGTGTTACGCGGAGTCAGGGAAAATGAAGCAGGTGATCACTGTCTGGTTCAACATCTGGGTCTTTGTGCTACTGAGTCTCTCAGGCTGTCGATCTCCCTATTACGCCGACAGGGGAGCCGCGCTGGGCGGATTGGCTGGAGGTTTGACCGGCGCTGCGATTGGGGACCATCACGGCAACGCCGCCGGGGGCGCCTTGATCGGCGGAGCTGTCGGGGCACTGACGGGCGCCGCAGTGGGCGACTCGATGGATGCTGAAGTAGAACGTCGCCAGGCGTTGATCGAAGCACGCACCGGGCAGCGCATGGCGAATGCCGTCACGTCAACGGATGTCACGACGATGACGGCATCAGGACTGAGCGATGACGTGATCGTCAATCATATTCGCGCCAATGGTGTCGCGGTCCAATTGACACCGGGTGATATCATTCAGCTGCACGAGAATGGCGTGAGCGAGAAGGTGATCAATGCGATGCAACAGGAGGCTTCTCGCCGGGTTGTCTCCCCGCCGGTCGTCGCTGGTCCACCGGTGATTATTGAAGAGTCGTACGTGGTGCCGCCGTACTGGGGGCCAGGTCGGTACCCACACCGATATCGTTCGGTGCCCTATCATCGTCGACGACCGGGAGTTTCCTGGGGCTTGTCCTTCTGCATCGACCAGTCGTTCAGCCTTGGGATTTCCCACCAGCCTGTGACGCCTGCATGCCGCCTGAGTCGCGGCGGTCAGAGTCTGTTCGCCCTTCAGCTGTCTCGCCGGGGTTAGCGGCAATACCGTGGAATCAAGCCATGATCGCATCCAACGGCAACCCGCTATGGCGACAGCACGACCATGCGGCACAACAAGCATCGATCCGACTGCGGCGTTCATGGTTGCCTTCCGCTACTACGACCACTCTCAATGGGATGGTCGAGAGGCCCCCATCGCGCACCGAATCACCCCATTAGTGGTGTGCAGGCGT
>CAVOYC010000037.1:0-265270 GCA_963700575.1 uncultured Planctomycetota bacterium
AGCCAACGCACACATGCATCTGCGGCTTTCTTCCGCTTCTCGATGCTCGAACTCTTGAGTCCGGCAAGGTACTTGCGTCCCCTGGGCCCTGTGACATACCCACGTTTTGCTGCGTCTTCGCGAAATCTCGAGAGCCATTCAAACAGCCTGTTGTACCGCACCTTCACATCGTGGCAGGCTGAATCAACCTCCATCCGCTCAAGCGTGAACCGCCGTGACATCGCTGGTCCCGATTCCCCGCAGATAACGGACAACAGAAACTCGTCGTGATCCAGTTCTTTCATCGTGGCGTGTTTCGCCATGAACTTGTTGCCGCGGCGTTGTTCGCTTCGGTCTGACTTGAGATGTCTGTCCTTGCTCTCGGCTTCGAGGCAATCGAACGCTTTTCGCCGGTTGGGAAAGAACTCCCGCAACGCCGTGCCGACGACAGGGTCTCACTAAGTCCAGCCCATCCTCCTCAAACAGACTCGGGTCCGATGAGGAAAGACGACCGGATGATGATCGTACCTGGTTGAACAACGGATACACCTTGTTTGCCTTTCGCAGCTGCCGCGATGGATTCAATGCGTTTCAGCTGTTTGCGCATTCGCTTGTACTCGACGATGTGTCGGACATCCCGGTGCGGAATCGCAAGCTCCTCCAAGAGACGCAACGATAGTGACTTCGCCCCGATTGCCGCGGCGAGGTCCAGGTGGTCCTTGAGCGCCGCCGTGAGTTCCTTCGAAGAGTCCAGGTCCATCTTCTTTCCGAACCTTTCCCATATGCGTTCTTTCACGACCGCGACTCCGTCAAGCAGCCCGTCACGCAGTTTGTCAAGTTTGTTCAGATCGACATGAACTCCCTGAAACTCGTAATCGAGCGAGCTTCTGTGCCAGCTTCATCGTCGTGTCGGCGTATTGCTCACGGATCTCCCTTTTTCTCAGCTCGTTTGTCGAGATGCTCGTAGAGCTGCAAAGCGAAATCCGCGTCTTGACATCCATGGTCCTTCATCTCTTTGAACGGAAGGTCCAAGAACGTCTGGTCCTTTCGCACGATGTCGTTATAGCGCTTGATCCGCTTTCCAAGCAGTTTTTCCGCCAGGAATCCGAGGTTGAAGAAGTCCCAGTCAACCGTACTTCTGTTCATCTCCACTCCGTGCCGCTCTTCATATGCCATGGCCAGGCTTCTGAGAGTCCAGTTGCTCCTGTTAATCCCATACGACTCCGGTCGGTCATGGAGCAGTTCAAGGACTCGTCGTGTCTTCACTTGGAGCTTCTCGTTAGATTTCGACCGATCCCTACTCTTCCGCTTGAGTCCTTCAACACCGTACTTGTTGTAGAGTCGGATCCACCTGTATATGGAAGCCCGCGACCGCTCAGTTTTTGCACAGATCTCTTCAAGCGTTGAGTCACAACTGTTCAGAATGGTGACGGCCTTTTCCCAGAGCCTCTTGTTGCTTGAATCGCGCCACTGCTGAAGTTGCTGTCTGTCCGCAGCTGGTATGCTCTCGATTTTCGATCTGAGCGTCTTCTTTGCAGGGGATACCCTCAGGTTCCGGCGTGTGGCACCCGCTTGGCGCAGATGACGCATCATCGTGGATCGGGGAATCGTACGGCCGAATTCCTGCTTGAGGAACTCATTGATGGCGGCCGGGGAACGGAACGGTTGCTCCCTTTTCAGTTCTATGGCCCGTGCAACTATGACTTCGCGGTTCTTGCGCCCGGCCATGGTCCGTGCGAGACTGCCTCCGCAGCCCGTCGATGCCATGAGGCGGAAACGTCGCACCTTGCGTCTCAGTGTGGACAGCGAGATTCGCTTCCGCGTCCCGTTGGGCAGCAAGATCTCCTTCTGACTCAACTCCTTGAGAAACCGTCTCCGTTCTCCTGCCGGAACTTGTTCCAGCAGGATGGGGCCCAAGAGCGAACACCAGAACACGATCCATCGTTCGTCTTGATCCGGCATGGCTGGCGCTCTTTCTCACCTCAATTTGGAGAGTCAACAAGTCTCGGTCGTCCGCAGAAGCCCAGTCGCCAGGAGCGGTCATCGATCACGGTTTTCGGCGCAGATACGCAGCTGTGGTGGCAGTCAATTCCCTGCGTCCCGTACAAAATGACACGACTATCCTCCGCCTCTCGTAGAGACTGTCGATCAGGAATCTGTGTCTGATGTCACCATTCGCGATAATTTCCGCCCCTGATGTTGTTGGGGTCCTCAAAGAAGTCGATTTCCCAGATTTTCTTGCCAGCGCGTCTGGGGTTCTGTTTGAAAAACTCATTCCTTTCCCGGAAATGCCTGGATATCGCGGTCTTCATTTCCTCTTCGGATTGGTAGTTGGAACCATGAATCACGGTCTTCTTCATGGTGCCGAATACCGTTTCAATGACATTCAGAAACTGCGAGCGTGTGGGCAGCGGAACAAACTCGATTATTGGACCATCTCTCCGTGCGCAGCTGACTGCGTTGAGTTCGTCCACCCACTCCATCAACTGATTCGAGGAGTGCCAGGAGGCCGCATCCCACGTGATGTAAAGTCTCGACTTGTCGTGGTGCTGATTGACAAGCAGCTCAACCAAGTCAATCATCCCAGAGGTATCTTTCGCGTTGTCGTACACCCAGGTCACCTGGTTTGTCGTGGCACTCAATGCAGCGTGGAAAATGATCGACCCTTTGGAATGCTGACTCTGCGGATGTGTTGGTGTCTTGTTCTTTGGGGTGTAACAGCGGCCTCCGTACCGCTTCACCTGCAGTGGGCCGAGTTCGTCAACAAAGAAGAACATTTCATCAGCTCTCAGCGAATGGAGCGTCGCCAACACGAGTTCGACCTTTTCTCGGTATTCGGGATCAGGGCTCGTCAAGACCTGTCGCGACTTCTTTCGGCGGTAACCTGCCTCCTTTAGACACCTACCAACCGTACTCCCTGATATCCTGTGTTTGTGCTGTTGTTCGTAGACGTCAGCAAGGCTCTGGCAGGTCCAGTTGCTTCGATTGACGCCGTAGGCGGTGGGCTTGTGATGCAGGATTTCAAGTAGCGAATTGATCATGCGCCTACGGCCCTCATCGTCTTTCTTTCGAGGGCGTCTCCTCAGCGCCTGTAGAGGGTCATCACTATGACGAAACTCGCCGCAGGCTCGGGATACAGTGGCGGGACCGATGTTGAGACACTCGGCCACTAGAGCTTCAGAGACCCCCTTCGAACGCGCAAGTACGGCCAATGCTCGCTTTCGAAGGTCAACGGCACCGTTTCTCGCGACTTCGGAAATGCGGTCCAGATTCTCGATCTGTTAGCTCGTTTCGCACAGTTTTCAGGAGTGGTTCTCGATAGGATGATATCGAGCAGCCAAGCCTTTAATTCGAGTCGTTCGATCTCTCGTCGCGAGGCCTTTGGCTGAAGTCGCGGCTTGCGTATCATGCCCTGAGCCACCATGTACCGCCGCACCGTGGAGTAGGACGGGAGTGGACCGAGTTTTTCATCGGCCTTCACCATCGCCCTCAAGTTGTCGTAGTGCAGTTGATAGGTCCATTGCGGCACAGTCGCGGTACTGGTTGGCAAGACACTCGATGAGGGCAGGCGTGATGGACACCTTGCCGCAGTCTTTTCGCACGGCTTGTCGCAAGACGCCGACGGGGTCCTCTCGGTCATTTCTTGCCCTGTAATACCAACGCTCGATGGTGCCCACTGAAAACTGGACGTCTTTCCCATTGACGGGATGTGTCCAGGTCTTGGCGGCAAGGGACCGGATGGCCGGTTTCAACTCTCCGTGCGCAGGGGGCGAGCTTAGAAGCGGCCCCACCACAGAGAAACGAAAACGCCCCCAGAGACCAGCATTTGATCGTTGCGAATTTGTGGCCATCACTAGAGTGACTTTGTTCACCATTCGCGATAATTACCCGCTCGCATGCGTCTGAAGTCGTTGAAGAAGTCTACGTCCCACATCTCTCTTTCCGGCGCGCCTGGGATTGACGCTGAAGAAAGCGTTTCTCTCCCGGAAGTGTTGTGAGATCGCTGATTTCATCGCCCTACCAGACGGATAGTCGGAGTTGTGGATTACCGCCTTCGTCATCCCGGTGAAAACACCTTCGATGACGTTCAGAAACTGCGCAGACGTCGGAAGAGGCACTAATTCGACAACAGGCCCTGTCCTGCCTGCACCGTTGAAGTGATCTAGCCATTCCGTCAACTCAATTGAGCTGTGCCATGCAACAGCGTCCCACGTAATATAGAGTCTCGAATTCTCGTGGTACTGATTGAAAAGGAGTTCCAGAAGGTTGATCATAGAGCGACTGTCCTTAGAAGTCTCGAATAGCCACGTTATTTGGTTCGTGGTAGCGCTCAATGCTGCAACAACGGTAACCGTCCCCTTTGGCTTCTGTCTCCGCGGTATTGTCGTAGCATCCGTAATGCTACGGAATGCCTTGCCGCCACGCTTTCTCACCTGGACGGGCCCCCATTCATCAAGGAAGAAGAACATCTCTTCTTTGTCCAGGGACAGGAGTATTCGGAGGACACGCTCGACTTTCTCCCGATAATCCGGATCCGGGCTTGTGAGAACTCGACGCGCCTTCCTCCATCGGTAGCCGGCCTTCTTGATCACACGACACAGGACGCCTCTAGACAGTTTTTGTTGGTATTCGGTCTCATAGGCCCTTATGAGAGTCGCGTGCGTCCAGCTTGTGCGATTTATGCCGAAGGCCATGGGCTTGTGGTGCAGAAGTTCGAGAATTCGAGGTGTCTTTTCGGCGTCACCGATTCGAACTTCAGAGCGAGGTGAACTCGGGGCGAAGAGGGCCGATACACCGTTGTCTCGGTAGATCTTAAGGTATTTTCGTATCGTGTTGCGTGACGATACGCGGACACTTGCTATAGTGCGAATTGAAATTCCACGCTTCCTGGCAAGGACGACAATGGCCTTCTTCCTCTGACGGGGCCGGCCGTTTTGGGCGTAGTGGAGCAACTCAGCAAGGTCGTCTGAGTTATCGAGATCAGCTTCGATTGTCTCGAACGACGGAGATTTACGAATGATCTCCGTGAGCCACCTCTCGTCGTCGGCCTTTTTTTTCTCCGTTGAGTGGCCTCCGCGGAGACCGAGTCTGCGCAAGCTGCGTGTCAAAGTTGAGTAACCAACTTGGATGCCGTGTTTTTCAGTCAGTATCTTATGCACAAGCGGTGCCTGCCCATTGCACTGCTTGTGAAGTTCGTCGTAGAAGTCCGGGGCGAGCTGTATCTTGTCACCGCGCACAGAGCGGGGCATCACCCCTTTTTGTTTAATGATCCTCCGCACGGTGTGAGGGGTGATGCGAAGAAGGCGGGCGATTTCCCGCTTTTTCATCCCTTCTTGGTACAGCACGGACACCGCTTCACGCTTCTCCGCAGCGATCGCGCGGCACCTGGGCATGGTGCTCGTTGACTTTCCCGTCGCGACAACTTCGTTCTTCTTCTTCAGTTTTGCCTGCAACTCGGCGATCTTCTTGACGTTCGCATCCTCCTTTCGCAGTTTGTTCGCGGCGTTAGTGCGACGCTCCAGGGCCGACGCACCGCTCTCGAAGAGCTGCTTCTGCCAATTGTAGTATTGAGTTGCGTGTATCCCAAGCTCGTCGCACAGATCGGATACCGTCACGTTCTCAAGTAGATGGCGACGGATGACTGCTACCTTCTGCTCTGCGGTCAGACAGTGTCTCTTCGACATTGAGTTTCTCCCTTGCTCACCTTGAGCACAGCCGGAAGACTCATCGTTCAGCTTGGGCCCGCTGAGCTCTAGAACTTGCTCAGCGACAGGCCGAGCCACAACACCAATATCAACACCTTCACGGCCATTTCGGTCCGTTGGCTGCAATAGGCGACGAAGTCCACGACCTCATCGCGTGTGTCGTCTGGGAACCAGCGTTGTTTCAGAGTTCCCCAAGTTCTTTTTTTAGCTTGATCCAATAGGAATTTGTTATCGTGGGCAGTTTGTCAAGGCTTGAGAAGAGGCGTGGAGTTGGAGGAGATCGCTTCGGCTTCGGCATCCGTAGTGCAAGAGGACGCCAACGAACAAAAACCTCGCGCTCATTACGGTTCCTGTGTTTAAGACACGGCCGGGCTCGTTGGGTTCGCGCGGCGCTCAGAATGATAGTGGCCCGCCGAGCGTTGACGCACCCACTCGCGGTTCGATATGAGAGCGTGCTCGCAGGGAAGCAGTGAAACATACCGTCGTAAGGCGCGTCAGTCACATCGCCCGAATCGCATGGGGGCCAAATTACCAAACGCTGTGCTCATTCCGTCGCTGTCGCTGAATTACAGATGTCCTTGCCCAACGGTATCAACCAGCCGATGTGGAAAGCAACGACTCAACAACGGCCAATGGCCGGCAGCGAATCCGCTCTTCAGTCAGATCGGCGGCCAGCGCGAAATGCCGGCGCCGCCGCGTCATACATAGTCACTTGCCCGAAAGTCACCGGCTTCACCCCACTGCAGAACCGTGCGCGCGGCATCCGCCAGCAGGAAGACGGATACTTGGGTCGGTCCCTCCGCTCTCGGTAAACGCTGTGGCTAGGGTGCGGCGGTGACGTCCGATGGTAGAAAAGGCAATTCGCTGAGTTGCGGCTGGGTAAAAGACCGATGCGAGTTTCGCGATCCGCTACGTGATGGCGGTTGCATCGACCGCCGCAGTCGAGAATATGGCCGGTGCGCACCAAGGTGAGCAACACCTCTGCAGACAACGGCATAGTGCAAACCTGGGTCGGCGGCGCACGCCTCTGAGATTCTTGATCGCACAACAGCTCCAGGTGTCCGACACGCCTACGCAGATTCGACCTCACGCGAAGCCCACGGCGTACGGGGGCCAAAAGCGTCGTCGAAATGATGGCATTCACTCCCTGCTCTGCCAGCCCCGCAGTGCACAAGGTGGGCGTGTCCTGACGCACGAAGGCCGAAGCCGTTCGTGGCACATGTCAACAACAGGTAGATATGCCCATAGCCGCTGCCCCTCGATCATCTTCACGAGGCATATCGTGATTCAAGCCCCGCCCGCAAATTGCGGACAGAGCTTGCTTGATTTTCCCTGACTTATTCGGCCCTACATGCCTCGGTTGACGGTCTTTGCGAGCAGCCCTATTCTGTTGTCAGTCCTCAATAATTCGTGGCCCCCAGATGCGACACGGGATACCGGCATGGGTCGAACGAAGAAGAAAAGACGCCGCCGCACTGCCGTTCAAGGTAAGCGAAAAATGTCCGAAATGGTTTGGGAGTTTGCTGGCGACTTCATTCGGATGGGGGACACGCTTGACGAGCGGCAGAGTCTTCTTAACGCAGCCTGTCGCGCTTGGAACATCGCCAGCAATTCGTCCGAAGTCCGACAACAACACCTGGACAAATACCTGAAGGAGTACAGGCGGTACAACCGTGATGCGGACCAGGAGGAGCTCGAGGGCGTACGGGACTACATGGAGAGGCTGATCGAGAAGAAACTGGAGAGGTTCCCCAACGATCTTCGGCCAATCGTCGGCGCTCAGATCATTGACTCGGGAGGCCAATACCGCATCGAAGTGGTGTCAGCGACGGGCGGATGAGGTGCCTTCCGGCGATCACGTACCTCGAAGGGCTCTTCCGGCGTGTCTTTCCAACCGTAGCCGGATTCTGGCTCCATTTCGTCGAACCCCGTCCGGTCAAGAAACTCGGCCGAACCGTAAGAGCTTCTCTCCAGGTGAGTTGCAACGCCGCCGGAATCCACTTCTCTGGCCAAGCCTGTGCTTGACACTCAGTCGGCCCAGGCAACATGGTGAGCCTTTGCGTTTTCACCATATCGACCGTGACATGATCGGGTTCGAGGTCCGCGCCGAGCAGTTTCGAACTGGTCGATCCGGCGGTCGCTGCGTCAAAATGATGGCGAAAGGCGGAGCCGATCAGGGGAGTTACGGTGGGCAGTTACTGACTCCTGACGACAACTCCTGAGCTAGTAACGGCCGAATCCTCCGGCCGGCCAGGCAAACCGTGATAGTGCAGTTTGATATCCGTCCGAAACTGCTTCGGCTTCATCGTCCGACGCGGGTTACGAGAAGTGGCTCAACCAGCGGGGTCACATCGCCAACCGTTGCGAAACTGGACGGACGGGCCGTGTCAAAACCGTTCCTTTGCCGCCACGCGGCTCGTCGCACTCGCCAACGGTCCTAACTTCTGACGGCCAAGTCCCATTTTGCCATCTCATCAATCAAAGTGCCATCAACTCGTGGGAGCAGAGGTTTTTGACACAACCACAGGCCCCGCCACAGAGCTACCTGCCGCTTCACATGACATAATGTGCCATCTGAACTGCAAACTCGCCGTAAGTCGTTTTGCGAGCGTCTCGTCGGTTGCCCAAATCGGCCAGACTTTGCCGGACATAAGAACCGCGATGGCGCACAGCGAAGTCACTCCTGCAGTTCGGCTTCGGCGCTTCGGCCCGACACACCGAGAGCACGAGGCCGACGCTTTGGAGTCCCGTCTTGAGGGCCCGTCCGGTAAGATGTATAGGCTGTTGCCGGAGCGTGAACCTCATCGCCCCTTCGGTTGTCACAAATGTCGGGGTGCTGGAGATCCCCTGACCGCACGCATTTCCGTCAACCTTCTCTGCAGCTAGATTGCGGAATCGCGGAGGTTGGCTCACGGGTTTGGCGACGAATGCACCAGCGGTGACTGACCGGCAGCGAGCCGAGAAGGAGGGCGATATGGGCATTCTGCTGCCCCCCAAAATATACCTGGATACAAACCACCTAATCGAAACCACAAAGGCCCGAAAGTCCGTATCCACAAACGCGTACTCATTGATCGACAAGCATTTGCAGGAAGGGCTTTTCGGCATCGTCTTCAACCCGGCGGCTCCTCTGGACTGGGTGGATGGAAAAGCGACTATCAAATCGGCGAAGGAAATCGCGGAGGTGGTGGACTCCGCACGACTCCAATATGAAATCGAGAAGGACTCGTTTGTTTTCCTGCACGAAATCCAAGCGGAGCTTCGCAGAATTGAACCCGGCATACGACTTCCGGACTTCGGTGTCCTCCTCTTGCGAGACTTCAGAAGGGCAGTCCGAAGGCCACTACCTGTATTGAAGAATTTGGTACCAGGTTTTTTTGAGCCAGGAGAACTGCTTGAAACCGACGTTTCGTTGCCGGACGAAATCTCTTTCTCCACTGTTGCAGAACACGTAGAACGCGCGTACCTTTGCAAGACCCAAAGACCGGCAGTGTATCGCGAGCGCGTGGACGGGCACAGGGCAGCGTATCTCCACGACGTGCACACACTTGTCAAGAAGTATGGTAAGAGTCTGACTACTCTCGACGCCCTCGGCTGGATGCGCGCGTCGGTCCGACACACCTCGTGTAGTAAGTGCCTGTAATCATTCTGAATAGCGCGGTGCTCAAGACTCACTCCCCCCGGCAGTCACAACGACTCACTCGCGATTCGCTACGAGCATTCGGTGATCGCGACCGAAGCTGGAAACGGCAGCAAACCAGCGCGCCAGGGCGTGTCCTGAGCGTGCAGGCCGCCGCGGTCAGATGCTGAGAACGACAACCGTCTGCACTTGGGAACGTGCGTTAACCGGGAGAGAGTGATAGCGGGGCCATCACCTGGCGATACGGGCCACGATACCACACTACCATTGATTGCCTCGGGCTCCGCACCCGGGTAGGCTCCTATTTTAGGACGACACGCAAATGTCTTTTCATCACGTCGGCTTGGTCTTTGTGACCCTCTGTGCCAACATCTTCTCGGTGAACTCGCTTCCGTTCCGGGATCTGCCACCAGCCGTGCGCCAGGCGCTGCATGCGGCGCGGTCGATGGGCCGTCAGTACGCTGAGTATCGCGATTCCGGCATGCTCACGCGCATGCGCAAGCAGAGTGAACTTAGCAGGACCGAGTACCTCGCCCAGCGTGCAGAAGGCAAAAAGCGGCTGGCGGACATGCCGTACGAAAAGCGGATTAGGGCACGCGATCTGTATGCGTGGCGACTGTCGCGGATCTTCAGCCGTTGGCAGAGTGACAGGCCGGTCCTCTATGCCTGGGAAAACCCAGCTTGGTTCGACTACTTGCAGCACGCTCTGGTCGAGCATGTGCCGGTCAGCATACGATTCCAGCTCTGCGAAGAGATGCCGTTTCTGGAAGAGGTGATGTTCTACTGATCGCCGCGCCCGTGCATCAGTCGTCTGCGATATGCCGCCAACACCGAAGCCTGCGCCAATCCCCGCCTCTGTGCCGCGTGACTGCATTCTCCGTGAGCGGCCACCAGCTTCCCCCAAACGTTGACGACATGGAGCTAGGCCAAGCAGTGGCCGAGGGGGAGTGGCGCATCGTGGCCGGCCAGGTGGAATGCCGGGAGTTGTCTCAGGCTTATAGTGCGGCTTTCGCGGCCACGTTGAGGCATGGCCCGTGATTGTTTGCATGCCCCTTAACGGTGTTGTAGCCTCAATGGAGGTTGGTTCTGGTTTCGCACAGTGGGGTGGTGATATGTGGGGACGGGTCGCGTTTGTCGGTCTGGTGGGTGTGGGGTGTTTTCTCTTGGGCCTGTGGTGCGGGAACTCCGTACTGTCTCGGCCAGTTCGTCCGGATCGGGATCAAGTTCTTGACATTCGGATGGGCGAAGAACTCAACAACAATCTCCGTGAACTCATGACGTGGTTCAAGGACTACGCGGAGTCGCCGGAGGGCCAGGCGGCCATGGCGCCCGATGCCGACACTGTGTTCAAGACCGAGCACCTTGAGATCCTGTACGGATACGACCTGGAGGCCAAGGTGGAGCTGCTGGAGTTCCTGAGAGACTGGCGAAACAGAGTGAGCCCCCATCCGCACGAAAGGGTCAAGCCATGAGACGCTTGGCACACGTTATCGTCATCTCGTCCGTCCTGGCACTTCTGGCCGCTGACGATACTCATCGGGCCGACATCTCCAAGCCGGCGCTCGATCCGGTCGCCCAAACCGAACATGACAAGATCGACCGGGAGCTGTACCCATTGGCCGATTGGTGGCGGGCCCTGATGGTGCTGGGATTCATGAGCGGCATGCGACGCGACGAAATGCTGTTGCTCAAGTGGGACGATTGCTACCTGGACGAGAGCTACGTTCAGCTGTGGGCCGACGGGACCAAGGGGCGTCGAGATGAACGGATCCCCCTGCACCCGATCGTGGTGGAACACCTGCGGCGGATCCAGGACCTCGGGGTACTGGTATTCGATTGGCCCTTCGGGACTACCGCGCTATACGATGAGTTTCACCGGATCCAGCAAGAGGCGGGGTCGAACTACCCTGCCGGGAGAATCACCAGCATACGGCCACCTGCCACCTCTTCGGGTTTCACGATCTCAAGCGGGCTTGCGGGACCTTGAATGCGGCCAAGATGAGCAAGCGGGTCCTGAACGCATTTATGCGGCGTAGGTCCAGTGCCACCACGGACAAATACTACGTCAACCAGCAGCGATTGCTGGACGGCTACGCGGATCAGATGTTTGTGCCGGACGTTTTGAAGAAAGGCCAGCGATGAACTTGGTATGGTGCCAGTTTGGCGCACAAAAAAACGACTCACGCGATTTGACGTAAGTCGTTGTCTCTTCAAGGCGAGGCCGAGGGGACTCGAACCCCCAACCACCGGATCGACAGTCCGGTACTCTAACCAATTGAGCTACGGCCCCAGGCGCGAGGAGCGGTCCTCGCGAGAGCTCAAAATTATACATCGGCACGAACGGTCCGCAAGCCCACCCGGCTGCCGGAAAAACCGGCCTGAGCGGCTTGACCGGAACCGGAAACCGCCGGAAATTCCGGTTCGTTTTCTAACCTGTAACGTACATTTGGGAGGAAATCTGTCGTCCAGCCCACGATCAGGGGGTTTCGCATGTGGAACAAGATCGATAGTCTATGCCGCCCGCTCTTCAAGCTCTTTCAGAGCCTGAACCGCGAGGAATGGATCGTTGTGTTTGTCATCGTCTTGGCAGTTGGTTATTTCTGCATGCGCGGTTTCGGCTCACGTGCCAAGTACTGAGCAGGCGTTGCGTAGCGGAATACGCGCTACCACTGACTCGACGACTGCTCGCCCCGCCGCTCATTGCATCCCTCAGAAACATCCGCCCAAAACATCCTACCTTCCACAGTCCTGGTATCGCCATGCAAATTCTAACGACTGGACTAGCAGCCCCCGTGGCATTGGCGGCGGTGGCCTTGATCGGGTATGTCGTCGGCTATTACCAGCGACAGCGAGCCGCTCAGGACAACTCGCAGTTGGAAGTCATCCATCGCAAGCTGGAGCGCGCCGAGAGTTGATCGCCAAGGTCGAGTCCATTTCAAACCAACTTCGTCGTAGCATGGCGACTCACCATTGTACCGTGACACGGTGCCGCGATCAGATCCAAGTGCTCAGCCAACTGCATTCGCACGAAACGGATCCCACTCACCACATGCACTTGCAGGAAGTGCTGGACCCGACACGGCGGCTGACCGACGACATAGCCCTCGCCTACGACGAACTGCGTCAGAAGTCACAGGAACTGGAACGACTGCGCGCGTGGTAGACAGGCCAACGCCCCAGGCCATGCCATCAGGGCACAGCTTCCCGCCACCAGCACCACGCTCGTCGCCACACTGGCGGCCGCGCATGCCGCTGATAAAGCCGGCTCCCTTTCGTCGCCACAACGAGATCCGTTCGCCTGGAATTCGTGCCCAGGCCCCGCGGGTCTGACACCGATCCTCAGAACAGCTGATCGTTCGGCTCATAACCCAACTCGATCACATGCGCGCGATCCTTTGCCGCCTCGGTATCCTTGCCCAGCGCTTCGTGCACCAACATGCGATGGTAAGACACAACAGCCAGGGAGTGCTGCATGCCGCGATAACTCTCCTGCAGCGGTCGCAAGTCCGGGCGCACGTATTTCTCGGCCTCGATGATCCACTTCATGGCCTCGCAGGCCCACTGCATGGTCTCGACGGCGTACTGCATGTCGCGCCGTGCGGCGTCGAAGTCGCCCAACCTGTAGTACAAAAAACCGCGCGTATCGAGCACTTGACCTGAGGCGGCGACACGTTGCAGTGCCTCCTCAAGTCGAAGCGGTTTAGCAATCGCAATATTTCCGCTGGGCGACAGCGACTCGATCTGCTGGCGATCGACCTCCGCATCTTCCGGCCGCTGCAAGTCGTCCAACACCGAAGCGCGAAGCGTAAGAACTCCCGCCAGCTGCGACCTGAGCACGCGTACACGTTCGGCATATTCCTCCGCGCCGCGAGGAGCTTGTTTGAGCGACTGCAGTCGGGCGAGGGCCCGTTGATACTTGGCCTCAGCAAGTTGGTGAGCCTTATTCAGATTCTCCAGCGCCAGCGACAAATCACCTTGTTGCGTGGCCGTAAAGCCGCGCGCGTAATGGAGATACCCTGCTGGATCGAGAATGGCGGGACGCGAGCCGAGTATCTGAAGTGACTCATCGGCCGCCTCCAAACCTGGAGCCAGTTCACGATTTCCGACAGCGCGAGCGTAGGCCAGCGCGTTGAGCCTGTCGGCTCGATGGCCCGGATTAGACTCGACGCGCAGCAGTTCCTTCAACTCCGCAATGGCCGCGTCATGACGCCCCAAGTGCTGCAGGAAGCGGCTTCGGATGTCGCCGATGGAGTCATCCTCCGGGGCCAACTGGCGAGCTCGATCACAGTCCTCCAGCCCGCTTGCCCATTGTTGGGTGTGCAACTTGTAGTCGGCACGTTGCAGGTAAAGAAACACTTCGTCGCCACTCCAGGCAATCGCCCGATCCATCTGCGCGACGGCCGTCACGTAGTCCTCGTTCAACGCCGATTCCTGGGCCGAAGCGGCCAACCAGCGGCCCACCTCGCGAGGGAATTCCGCCAGGATGATCGGAATCAAGACCAGCGGAAATGGTGGCCAACACTACCAGCATTCGCACCGTTGAGCGGCCGCGTCGCGCGGCGACCAGACGCGTGCTCCGAGTCCACCCGCGCCACCCTTCGCCGCGAGTCTGCCTCGGTCGTGATCCAACACTCACCATCAGCAACCAACCTCCGAGAATGGCGATCGTCGACTCGCGATCGCAGCTTCGCTTGGGGGGAATCGTGCCCAGCAGGCGATTGACAAAGGGTCTACGCCGACCCTCGTGTGGCTGGGCCACGACCAAACTGCGAAAACGCCCACATTCGAGCCTGCCACGGACCTGCCCGACACAGCCAAATCATAGCCTGAACAGGACGCGCGTCGAGTCCGGTAGCGGCAAACAGACGACACGCGGCGGCTGGCGATCGGCAGTTCGCGTACGAAGTCACCTGGCAGGCGAGAAGGAAGATAGGAACCGCGCGATTGCCGGAGCCCCCCGCCGGGTCTGGTACCGCAAGGGGGTGCACTTGAAATTATGGGTATCGTGGGGCATGCTAAGCGCATCGGGCTCCCCTGGCTGCGGGCTTTCTCCGCATACTCCGTGTCTCGCGCCCGATCACGCTACTTCTTTCCGACCCGTTTCTGAAAACAGGAGGAGACCGACATGCCGCTGTTCGAGGTCGAAACCGACGCACACATCATAATCACTTGGGCAGACGACGAGGCAGCAGCCGGCGTCGTGCTGGCGGACGCCTATCCTCGAGACAAGGTAATCCGCATGACCAAGCGACCTCGCGACACTTGGGTGATTTCGAAAGGCGCCCTCGGCTTAACAACCGGTCACAATAGCGACCCCTGCAACGTCGCTCGAGATTGCCTGGCCAAAGCTGCCGGCGACAAGGTGCACGCCATCCGGCTCTACATGCATGAAACAGGTTCCGATCTTGAAAGTGCCCGGAAAGTGATCGAGTCAAACATGGTGATGGGCTGGTGAATACTGGCGTCCCGCGCAAAAAACCATCCTGTTCGATCCGCCGCGATCGAGCAGGATGGGAAAACGTGTCGCGTCCACCATTTCTCGGGCCACCGAGCCACGAAGAGGCTCAGCGGGCGTAGGTGCTTGGGTAAGCGCTGCCGGCGGGCGCCGCCGTGCCACTGTTGGGTCCCAGCATCTCACCGTTGCGACCAGTGCTGCCTGGATAGTAGCCCTGCTGGCCAGTCGTGTAGCTGCTGCCCGATGACGTCGGATAAGAACTGTCCGAGCCGCTTGCCGTTCCCGCCGAAGGCGCCGCGCCGTACGGCATGGCACCGGTGGCATAGCCGCTCGGTGCTGGATAGCCGGTCGGCGAAGAGCCGTAGCCGGAGGGGAGAGGCGTGTTGTTGTAGGCGTCGCGACTGTAGCCGTTGGGCGCGTAGCCATTGGGACTGTAGCCATCCGGTAGATTGCTCGCAGTCACGGGAGCTACCGTCTCGGGAGACGGATTAAGCGGCGTATTGGAAGACGTTGAGGGATACCCACTCGGCGTGGAATTCGACGGGTAATTGTTCGACGGGTATGCGTTGGCGGACGGAGTTGCCGGGTAGCCCGTACTCGGTGCACCATAATCGCTGCCTGAGGAAGTTCCGTAGCCCGCTGTCGGATCAGTGGTGTAAGACTGGCGCCACCGTAAGTGGGTGCGCCGCCGTAACTCGATGGACTCGAATAGCCTCCGGCGGACGAAGCCGAACCGTAGGGTGCACTGCTGCCGGGATACGATCCCGCACGAACGTCAGCCGTCGCCGCCGCGGGCCCTCCCGCCGACGGATAGGACGGCGAGTAGAATCCTTGCTGCGTGGAAGACGTGGCAGCTGTCGATCCACTGCCCGTGTTGTATGGGCCTGTTACATAGCCTTGCGTACCGGCCGTCTGCTGTACGCCATATCCGCTCAGCCGGACTCCTCGGCGTTGCATACGGACTCGACGCGGACCCCGTGGCACTGGCGGAGGGATAGCCGTTCGAATTGCTGGCCACCGATGCGGTCACCGCCGAATCGCTCGGCTTAAATGGCGGGACACTTATCGAGGGGGGCTGGGGCATCTCGCGCGTGCCGGCGATGGATGATGTGGGGGGCTTCTTCTTGCCCCAACTGACCCAACTCGAACCGGGCATGCCCCATCCGCCACTTCGACATCCTGTGCTGAAGAACGCCACACTCAGTGTGGCCATCACGACGAGTGTGCAATGCCAGATTGAATTGCGCATGGCTATCGAGACCTTACGTTGTAACGAGGAATTGCATGGGCCGGCGTGGCAGAATTGCCCGGCGAACCGGCTGGCGTTCCCCATGTCAGAGAACCGTGGATACGACGAGTTTTTTTGTGCTGGCGCGACGACCCCGCAGCAGGTTTTGCCCGTGGCCTACGCCTTACCTCTCTTTGTCGGCCAGCGGCACCCCTTCAATCCATATAATCCGGAAAGTTTACCAGCCTTTCCTCGGGAAGCCTCCTGGCATGAGACGGGGGGGATAATAGGAGTGTGGCGGCAGAGCGTCAACGTCACTTCGACAGGATCCACGGCACGCCTATCGCCGAACGCACCTGTGGGCCCACGAAGCTGCGGAAAAAACCCAGGTCGAGAACTGCAAATCACGCGACCCATGTCGCCGGTAAAGCCGCATATTGTGACTCGTTCGCCATACGGAAGGGCTCGGAATTCACATCCGGTGCAGATTGGCGAAATCACAGGCTTTTCCGGCGTTGGATCCGTTGGCAGGGGCGGGATGGTTTGCACTTTGAGTCAAGAACAGAAAACGCTGGAGGCGACCGGTGAAAAACGCGTCCAACTTTGGACAAGAATCGACATCACCCGCGCCCGAGGTCCCCCTCATAAGATGACGAAGCCCGCACCCCGCCAGGCAGAGCGAACCAAGATCCTGTTGCCTGCCGGCTTTCATTCAACTCGTGTCATCACGCAAGCGTTTCCATAGCGTGGTTCAAGAACATGCCATGGCATCCCAACGGTCAATCGACCATATAAGTGGGCCCCCCGACTAGCCCCCAGCCGGTCGCGTGACGCGCACTATTCGGCGAGCGGTTCTTTCTTTTCGGTAATGACGGGACACTGCGTGGCCATCTCCGCGTTCAGCTGAGTGAACTCGGCCCACTCTTCCGGCAGATTATCTTCGTGGAAAATCGCATCGACCGGGCATTCGGGGACACATGCCTCGCAGTCAATACATTCGTCCGGATGAATGTAGAGCATTTGCTCGCCTTCATAGAAGCACTCTACCGGACAGACGACCACACAATCTGTGTACTTGCAGGCAAAGCATGGCTTTGCAACGACATGAGTCATGGAAGTAGCTCTCCTTGTCGAGTCGTGCGAATTCGCTTCGCGCTCCACATCCCAACCATGCGTATCCGAAAATACCATGGCGTATCACGAAAAGTACCTGCGACGCGGCGAGGCCCTGCGCGTGGCACTCGACCCGGCGTAGAGGTTCCGCACCGCTTAAGCCACGCTGGCAGGGCGGCCCTGAGCCGAACACGGCACCGAGCCAACCAAGCGATCAACAAGTACTTGCCAGAAAACGACTTTTCGAGATTCTACCGGCTCTCGGTGGAGCATGGAAGAGGGAGCTCGCGTTCACCTCGCGTCCGGGAGACCGAAGTCCGCCGAATCGCGCTTGCTTCGCGACCGCGTGCCTCCATAAAATGAAGGCTGATATGGGTTTCTGCATCCGCACGTAAGTGCGTGCAGCCCGCGATTGCAGCCCAGACGCCGCATCACCGTTGACCGCAAAGGTAGCCGCCTGTGGGACTTTCTGACATCGATCGCAAGCTCTTGCAGCGCTGTTTGGAACGCCAACCGGGTGCCTGGGAAGATTTTGTGGACCGCTTCCTGGGGCTGGTCGTGCATGTCATTAACCATACGGCTCAGTCTCGGTCCATCCTCCCTACTCCGGCCGACGTCGAAGATCTGGCAAGCGACGTTTTTCTGGCGATCATCAGCGACGACTTCGCCACACTCAGGCATTTTCGCGGCGAGAGTAGCCTGGCAACTTACTTGACTGTCGTGGCCCGTCGCATCGTGGTCCGAGAGTTGCTTAAACGCCGCAGCGCCGCCAGTTTGTGGAGCGTGACGGACCACGAACGTCATCGAGCGGACGATCGGCAAACGTTCGAAGAACGCATCAGCAACCGGGATGAAGTGGAACGACTGCTCCAGAGTCTCGATTCGCCCGACGCGGATGTCGTGCGGCTCTATCACCTGGAAGGCAAATCCTATCGCGAAATCAGCTCGCAGGTCGGGATGCCCGAAAACAGCGTGGGCCCCACACTCAGTCGAGCCCGTGAGAAAATGCGTCAGACGGGCATGCCCGATTAGTCCCACCTATCGGAGCGCGTTGTTGTAGCCGCGGTAGGCAGGAAGCTGGGCGCTGCGCGGAAGCCCGTACACCGAGCTGGGATCTCCGCCGGGAGTGGTTGGACCGTAAAGCCCGATCGGATCGCGCGGGATCGCCCGACCGTACTGCGAGGGCCCTCCGGGCGGGTCGCGTGGAGTGGCGGCCACCGGTGGACGAAACTGGGGATCCGCAATGTCCACGGCAGGATATCCATCGATCACCGGCAACGTCCACAACTCCTCCGGTTCGCCGGACAGCCGGTTGAAAATGTAGCGACTCACGTCCACGTCGAATGCCATCTGTGCTGGCTGCCCCGGCAACAAACTCACCTCAATATGATGTGGCATCGTCACGGCATCATCCGGATAGTACTGCTGCCGGCTGGCGCGTGCCGACAGCAGCAGCTGGCCACTGGCGTCGTAAAAATGCTGCTCGACCATCCACCCATACCGGGCATCCAACACCAGGACACGCGTCATGTCACCCCGCGGCGAAGGAATACGCGAGCGGATCTCCAGCAGATTCGGTTCACGCAGCGACGGTCCTTGATGCCGCCCCTGAGGATCGAGATAAATCAGTCCGAGGGTGTCGATCAGACGATTCGGCTCGATGGGCACCAAGTCACGCGCCGGACTCGTGGCGAACTCATTGTGCCGCGCATAGTAAACACTCGGCTGCTCGTCGCGGCGGACCCAGAACCAGAACAGATCCTGGTTGCTGCCCATGTCCAGTTCGCGACCTGTGAACTGCGACAACTGCGCTCGCAGTCGAAAATTGCGCGGCTGCTCGTAGGCCAGATTGGCACGCAACGCCGGGATGCCCTCCACGCGCAACGTGGCGTTTTCCGTCTGCAGCTGTCGCACGCGCTGCGTGTTCGCATTCACCACATATATCACATCCTCCAAATCCGGCGTGTCGGTGAATGCCTCGGGAGGAAGCTCTACCCGATCCTTGCGCAACCAACGGGGAAGCGAGTGACAACCACCCGCCACCAGCGGCAGAAGCAGACACAGCAGCAGGACTCTCTGACGACGGCTCAATGTAGCATCCTTGCTCTCACGAGCTCTGTACGACCCGCCGACCGCGCGGGACGAATGCGCACCACGAATGCGGCTGCACCGTCGCCCACCAAATCGGGACGGATGCAGCACTAGTTTTTCCCAGCAAACAGCAACTCCGCCAACTCGCTCTGTATCTCGCCGATGCGTGGCTCAGGCGGGACCACTACCGACACGCGGTACTCGCGTTCGTTGCGTGGACAATATAATACAAACACTTCGCGCTGCTGATCGTCTACTGCGGTCTCTTCCAGCCGTACGATGCGTCGCCGAATCATCAGCAAGGCAAGCACAAAACGCATGTCCGCTTGCGCCGCTCGTCCCTCCAACTGTTCGAAATAGTGCAAAATCACGTCGTTGGGAGCCCAATGCATTTTGGTGGCGTGCACGTCCGGTATCTGGGACTTCCACCATCCGATCGTCCCCTCGGGAGGACCTGCCCAGGCCTTCTCGCCATAGTCCCTTCTCTTCACACTGCCACCGTCAGCGATCAGGGCCGAATAGACGATATCGCCAGGCTCAAACAATTGCTCCGTTTCGCAACAGCGGCGCGTGAATCGTTGCACTTCAAAATCAAGCATGGGGCCTCATCGCCGTGAAAGGTTCTTCGTACCGATCCGTTGGTGTGCCGATCAGTTTTCTTAACGCTCACTGTGGGGCAGGCGTCCTCGCCCGCCCAGATATCCAATACTAGCACCCCTGGGTTTGCGCGCCATCGTCACCGGGTGCTGACGACGGCACGGGTCCCGGCGAGGCCGAAAGACCGGCTCCGGCCGGCGACGGGACGGCGAATGGTACGTGAAATCGCCGTTTCGCTCAATACGCAGTGAAAAAGCGATGAGCACTGCCATCCGGACCAATGCGCAGCGCCACCCGGCGAGCGCATCGCGGGCAATAGCCCACGTAGTGAGTCCCGGCACGATTGACGTAAACCCTTGCGTAGACGCCACAACAGGCAAAATGCACACCCAAAAATGAGTGGGAACCGGGTGTCGTTCCCCCGGTCGATTGGGGCGGTTCGCTGTGGAAGTCAAACTGTTCGCCTACCATGATCCATGATTCCAAAACATGGAGAATTACCCGCCGAAGACGGTGGCTATGGAGCGCGTGCGGCGCTGATCGGGCAAGTTGGAGTCACGATCGCACCCCACGACAAGCGACCCCCGCTGTAGCGAGCGCCGCGTCCACGGTCCTCGAGCAACGAAGCCACGCGGAAGCTCGAATGTCTTTGGCGACCCTGTCAACCTGTGTACAATGAAACGAAGGTCTTGACTAGATGATTTTGCCAGGCTGACGGTTTTCCGCACCTGCGGGACGGTGGCATCCGGCAGTGATTGGGCGCGGTCGCAACTCTTCGTCGGACATCGGAAACTGCTTGTTGCCAAAACTTTATGGTTTGAATCCCACGCGCCCGCCCGCCTCCCAACGAGTAACCTCTCATGCTTCGCTATGCGTCTGTCGCCATGTTGATGCTGCTGAGCAGCGCCCCCCCTTTACGGTGAGGATTGGCCCTCCTGGCGCGGCCCGCAAGGAAACGGCGTCAGCCACGACCAAGGATTTCCGCTCACCTGGTCAGCCACCGAGAACGTGAAATGGAAGTCGAAACTGCCGGGAGGGGGCAATTCCACGCCGATCGTCACCGGTCGCCGCGTGTTCGTGAGTTGCGCCAGCCGCGAGGGTCATCGCCGCGGCCTGATTTGTCTGGATCGCGACAATGGCGATACGCTGTGGCAACAGCAGGTTGACTACGAGCCCGAGGAACCATCCCATACCTCGAACCCATATTGTTCTGCTTCACCTGTGACGGACGGTCAACGAGTTGTCGTGTGGCACGGTTCCGCCGGGCTGCATGCTTACGATATCGACGGTTCGTTGTTGTGGAGCAAAGATCTTGGACGGTTCGAGCACATCTGGGGTAATGCGGCAAGTCCGATCATTTACCAAGACCTGGTGATCGTGAATTGCGGTCCGGGCCTGAATTGCTTTCTGTTGGCCGTGGACAAACGGACGGGCCAGCAGCAGTGGCGACGCGAGTTTCCTGGCATGGCTTCCACGAAGATTGATGATTTTGTTGGATCCTGGAGCACTCCCGTTATCGCCACGTACGAGGGGCAGGGAACATTGCTCATCAGTCTTCCCCGGCGGCTCTATGCGATTGATCCGCTACGGGGCACGGACATCTGGAGTTGCGAGGGACTTGGGAAACTTGTTTACACCAGTCCCTTAGTTTCCGACGAGGCAGTCGTTGCGATGTCGGGGTACCAGGGAGCGGCGATTGCGGTCCGACCTGGCGGCCAGGGTAACGTCACGAGCACACATCGATTATGGAATCATGACGAGAAGCCGCCGCAGCGAATCGGATCGGGCATCATCGTCAACGGTTATCTGTACATCTTGAATGAACCCGGAATCGCCTGGTGCATGGAGCTGCTGACGGGCGAAGTCTTGTGGAAGCATCGCTTAAGTGAGACTTCCTCGTGGAGTTCGATGTGTTATGCCGACGGACGGATTTATGTGAACGACATGAACGGTACCACGTACGTGCTGGAACCTGCGGATGCCGAGTGCAATCTGCTTGCCAAGAACCCGATTGGAGAACGGATGCGGGCCTCGCTGGCTTTTTCGAACGGGCAGATCTTCGCTCGCACGTATCAGCATCTCTACTGTATCGAGTCCCAAGAGTAGGAGGCGACGGCCAGCAAGCTCGACATCCGAAATACGCAAGTCCGAAGGGGCTTCGGCACTCACACGTTCCTCCTCCGGACTTCTTTCGTGCCTGGGTATTTCGAGCGTCGGACTTCTCTTCATCGTCGGGTATTTCGAGGTGCGCCACTTCATTTTACGCCTCACCGCCAGCCTTGACGTGCCGGAGTTCGTACACTAGAGTCTGAACATAGCATGGTCGGTGCGATTGCGACTTTGGCCGGCCGACTGAAGAAGATTTTCTAGCTCCCGGAATTGATGCCATGACGAGCCTTTACCTCCTACCCTTGCTGCTGCTGCTTGCCGCGGGCAGGCCATAGGGGAGGTTTCTCGTCGTTGTCAGACGCTACAAACCCGAAGCCCCGAGGCCTGTAAAGTGCCTCGGGGCTTTTTTTTGTGTGGTTACTTTGTTACGAGGCTCATTCCCATGACCGAACGACGCCGCATCATCATCTTTGATACCACGCTGCGCGATGGCGAACAGTCCCCAGGCGGCAGCATGAACCTGACCGAGAAGCTCGAGATCGCCCAGTCGCTGCAGGATCTTGGTGTGGACGTGCTGGAAGCCGGTTTTCCGATCGCCTCGCCAGGCGACTTTGAAGCGGTCCGGCAGATTGCCGGGACCATCCGCAACACTACCGTGTGCGGTTTGGCTCGCTGCAGTTCCCCGGACATCGATCGCGCCTGGGAGGCACTGAAGATCGCGGAGAACCCGCGGATTCACGTGTTTCTGGCCACCAGTGCCATTCATCGAGAATTCAAGCTGAAAATGACCTGCGAGGAGATCGTGGCACGGGCCGTGGAGGGCGTGAAGCGCGCGGCCGGTTATTGTGATGATATCGAGTTCTCACCCGAGGACGCCGTGCGCACCGAGCATGATTTTCTGTGCCAGGTGGTGGAAGCCGCGATTGATGCCGGAGCAACGACCGTCAATATTCCCGACACGGTCGGTTACGCAACCCCGGCTCAAATGGGCAAGACAATCGGCATGCTGGTCAACCGCGTCCCCAATATTGACCAGGCGGTGATCAGCATCCATTGCCACAACGACTTGGGATTGGCCGTCGCCAACAGCCTCGCTGCCGTGGAAAATGGCGCCGGGCAGATCGAATGCACGATCAACGGAATTGGCGAACGGGCGGGCAACTGTTCGCTGGAAGAGGTCGTGATGGCCATGAAGACTCGCCATGACTGCTATCCGTACGAAACCGGAATCAACACGCACCGCCTGGTACCTGCCAGCCGACTGGTTTCCGGCATTACCGGACTGCACGTCCAGCGCAACAAGGCCATCGTCGGACGCAACGCCTTCGCTCACGAGGCAGGTATCCACCAGGACGGTATGCTCAAAGAACGCACCACGTACGAGATCATGCACCCCGAAGATGTGGGGTTCTCCAAGACCGATCTGGTCTTGGGAAAACACAGTGGTCGAGCCGCGCTGGCCGATCGAGCCAAGACGCTCGGGTTCCGGCTCACGGGTGAGCAGCTACAGCAGATCTTCGAAGAGTTCAAGCAACTGGCGGACAAGAAAAAGGAAATCTACGACGGTGATATCGTGGCGCTGATCGAACAGCAATTACATGGCGTGGTGCATGAACACTGGAAACTGGTGGAGTTCGAAATCATATCCCGTACCGGCGACGTACCGCACGTGAAGCTGACGCTGCAGAATGGCGGCGCGGCGGTGACCCAGGAAATCACCTCCGGCGACGGTCCCGTCGATGCCGCTTTCCGGGCCGTGGAACAGATCACGGGACTCGAACTGGCCTGTAAGGATTATCAAGTGCGCAGCGCTACGATCGGCCGCGACGCCCAGGGAGAAGCTTCCCTGGAAATCGAACACAACGGACGATCCTATCGCGGATTAGGAGTCTCGACCGACACGGTGGAAGCGACCATCAAGGCATTGCTCAATGCCGTGAACCGGATTGTCGTGACCCGCTCGGTCAGCGACGAAAGCCAGCCAGTAGACGACTGACTGGTTTTACAGCGCCATTTTGCAGCGATGAATGTGCGTAACTCGTGTCTCCGCAACAGACCCTCGCCACCGGGCTTTTCCCGATGGGGATCAAGCCCCCGTTCTCAAGGCCTTAAAATCTCAAACTGTAAGTCACGCGGTCCATGTAGCCGGTAAAGCCGCATTTTTGTGGCTCGTTTCCCATCGGAAAGGGTCTGGAATTCACATCCGGTGTGAACTGGCAAAATGACAGGCTTTTCCGGCGTCGGATCCGTTGGCAGGGGCAGGAAGGCTTGCACTTTGAGCTAAAATGATGTCAGAAGTAACAGTGGCGCGGCGTTTCTAGCCACCCATGGTAATCCACCTTGTCGCCGATGAGACGGGGAGGAAGTGGCAGATGATGTGCCGCTTCGAGGTCCCGTCCGGCAGCCGGGACCTGCTTTTTCCGAGGTCTCCAACTGGGGGACCTGCCCCGGCAGGACATTTGCTCGATTCGGCGGTACACTCAACAGTAGAGTGGGCCGATCGCTGATGCGTCTCGCATCCACGGCACGTGATGAGCCCGTTTGCTCAGACTTTGTCCTTCCCAGAGATTCTTGCGGCGAGGCAATCCATGCGACTAGCAGCCAGGATTACGACGGTATTGGTGGCCGGCGTTCTCATCCTCATATTCATCGCCCAATTTGTCCTGCTGCAGCGGGAGAATGAGGAAATGGAACGGGATATGCGCGTCGACGCCCTCAAGCTCGGCACAACAATTTCCCGCATTGTGGACCGACTCTGGGAGAGTAGCGGGCAATCGACGGCACGCAGAACCGTCGACGAGATCAACCAACTGCCCAACACGCCCAGGATCCGCATCGTTTTCTTCGATGTCCAACGAGGAGACGTTGACGCACCGACGGATCCGGAGATTGCCTACACGGCGCTCAACGAAGTCCGGTCGGCGCATTTTCGAGACGGCAACGGGCTGGAGCACCTCTGCACTTACTCACGTTTGACCTTTGAGGCGCGACCGGCAGCGATCGAGTTATCCGAGCCCATCGAACACCCTCAGAAGAATTCGACTTACTTCGTACTGCATGCGATGATTCTCATGGGAGCTACGACACTGTTGGGAGCGGTCATTGTCGTGGCCATTGGCGGAGCATGGGTTGGCCGCCCGCTGCGCAGCCTGATCGAAAAGACGCGGCGGATCGGAGAAGGTGACTTGACGGGCCCGCTGGAATTGCGGCGGAACGACGAGTTCGGTGAGTTGGCCGTAGCGATCAATTCGATGTGCGACCAGTTACGGGCGGCTCAGGGAAAGATCGAGGCCGAGGCCACCGCCCGTATTGCCGCACTGGATCAGCTGCGACACGCCGACCGCCTGCGGACCGTCGGACGGCTGGCGGCCGGCATCGCTCACGAATTGGGAACACCGCTGAATGTCGTCAGCGGCCGCGCGGCGCTGATCGGCTCAGGCCGCCTGACCGATGACGACGTGCGCAAGAGCGCGACGATCATCAAGAGCGAGGCAGACCGGATCGCCACGATCATCCGCCAACTGCTTGATTTCGCCCGCCGCAACACACCGCAGCGCAAGTCGGTCGATTTGCCGAAGCTCAGTCCAGCAGACGATCCAACTGCTGGCACCCATCGCCGAGAAACGGCAACAGCTCGTGGAGATCGTGGAGGCCCCCGAGTCGCTGCTGCTGAAAGTCGATTCCGGCCAGATCCAGCAGGTGCTGACCAATCTGATCGTCAACGCCGTCGAGTCGATGCCGCATGGCGGCCAGGTCGAGGTTGACCATTGCGCAGGTCACAGCCGACACCGCCGGAGCGATCGCGACGGCCAGCCGGGAGACGTATGCTCGGATCGCCGTGCTGCGATCACGGTGAGGGCATTTCCGCCGGAGATCATGGAGCAGATATTCGAGCCGTTCTTCACCACCAAGGACGTCGGAGAAGGGACCGGGCTCGGACTTGTCGATCGCCTACGGCATCGTGCAGGAACACGGTGGCTGGATCGATGTGTCGAGCGAACTGGGCCACGGAAGTTGCTTCTCCGTCTATCCTGCCACTGGAGGTTGCCGCATGCAAGGACGAGTCTTGATTGTCGACGACGATCGCAGCATGTGCGAGATGCTCGAAGCCGATCTGCAGTTGCGTGACTTCGAGTGCACGTGGACGACCGACGCCCCAAGAGGCACTGCAGCTGGCTCAAGACACGAGTCGTTACCAGGTCGTCTTGACCGATCTGAAGATGCCGGGCATGAGCGGCACGGAGTTGTGCGAGCGGATCGTCGGCCAACCGACCCGACGTGCCGGTGGTCGTGATGACCGCGTTCGGCAGCCTGGAAACGGCCGTCGCGGCCATTCGAGCCGGCGCCTACGACTTCGTCACCAAGCCGATCGAACTCGATATGCTGGCACTCACCCTCGAGCGGGCCGTGCGACACCATCGCTTGCAGGAAAAGGTCAAGGTGTTGAGCGAGGAAGTCGAGTGCTTGAAGCGGTTCGACGAGATGCTCGGCACGAGCCCTCCGATGCAGGAGCTGTTCGATCAGCTGTCGCGCATCGCCGACTCGGAAGCCTCGGTGCTGATCACCGGCGAGAGTGGCACGGGCAAGGAGCTGGTGGCCCGGGCGATTCATCGGCGGAGCCGCCGCAGCGACAGTCCGTTCGTCGCCGTCAATTGTGCCGCGCTGCCCGACACGTTGCTGGAAAGCGAACTGTTCGGACACGCCAAGGGCGCGTTCACCGACGCCCACGCTGCTCGCAAAGGCCTGTTCCTGCAGGCCGAATCGGGAACGCTGTTCCTGGACGAGATCGGCGATTTTCCGCTGACCACGCAAGCCAAGCTGCTGCGTGCCTTGGAGGAACAGAAAGTGCGACCGGTCGGAGGCGACCGCGAGCAAGTCGTTCGATGTGCGGATCCTTGAGCGCCACGAATCGCGATCTCGAATCGGCCGTGGAAGAAGGACCGCTTCCGCGAAGATCTCTACTTCCGCATCAACGTCATCCAGGTCGACGTCCCGCCTCTGCGCGCGCGCGGCACCGACATCCTGCTGTTGGCCCAGCATTTCGTCCAGCTGTTCGCCGGCCGGTCCGGAAAGCAGGTGCTGGGACTCTCCGATGCCGTGGCGGAAAAACTGCTGGCCTACGCCTGGCCCGGCAACGTGCGCGAGCTGCGCAACGTGATCGAACGAGCCGTCGCACTGACACGATTCGAAAACCTGGCAGTGGACGATCTGCCCGAGAAGATCCGCGATTACCGCAGTTCACACATGGTCATCGGTGGCAACGACCCTACGGACTTGACATCCCTGGAAGATGTCGAACGACGCTACATCCAGCATGTGCTGAATGCCGTCGGCGGCAACAAGACGAACGCCGCCCGCGTCCTGGGTCTGGATCGCAAGACGCTCTACCGCAAACTGCGGCAGTTTGATGACGAAGCGTAGTGGTATATCGCCAATTTGTAACAGTGGTTGTGCATCACTCCTCTCTCCATAGCAAACCATCGCCACCAGGTTTTTCCTGGTGGTTTTCCGTTTGCTGACTAATACGACTGTTGGATTTCGCAAACAAGACCCCGTCCAGCTCGCCTGAACGGTGAATCTGACTGATCAGCTACTGCGATGAGCCCCTCTCCAGGTTTGATGGCCGACAGTTGATCGCGGCGCCGTTGTGCCGCGCGGCATTTCTCCCCGGCCGGGGCAGATTGCCCCGCACGAGCTTCCCCTGCAGGTGGTCGGGCGGTAACGACTTTTCAGTTTGTTGCTTCGCGGCCAGGCTGTGCAAAATGCCCGTTTCCGGGCTCATCCAAGACGGTTCTGCACCTGTTACCCGCCTCCACTCCCGCAGTCGCAGACCCTTTTCTGCCGCTTGGCACTCCGTTTGCCTTTAGCTGCCTACAAGACCGCGGCGACAGGCGATGATCACCGCGACAGGACTGTGGTTACACGAGGAGCTAACTGTAATGAGCCATCTGTTTCACTATTTCGAGAAGTCGTTTTCGCCCGACATCAATCCGCTGTCCGCGGAACGGCCGGGTTCGAAGCGGCGCTACGTCCCCGCCGCCAGCCCCACCTCCGCCCCGGCCTATGGCAGTGCCACACCGCCCTGCCTGCACATCACCGGCGGCGGGTTCTCCGTCATCGGTACGCGTCATCTGGTCAATCAGGATCGCTGCCTGGTGGATCCGCGGCGACGCGTGTTCATGGTAGCTGACGGTATGGGGGGAAATCGCGCCGGCGACCGAGCCGCGCAGATGGCGATTGAACTGCTACCCTACCACCCTGCCCTGATCGGATGCGAACACTTTGACAACCAATCGATTCGCAGAGAGATAGCCCAAGCTTTCCTCGATGTGAACCGGGAAATCACCATGGCTGGCAACCTCGACTCCCAGTCGTACGGCATGGGCACCACGGCTGTGCTGGCGCTGGCAGTCAGAGACCGTCT
The DNA here is from genome assembly GCA_963700575.1 of uncultured Planctomycetota bacterium. Classification (GTDB taxonomy): domain Bacteria; phylum Planctomycetota; class Planctomycetia; order Pirellulales; family Pirellulaceae; genus JAJRVM01. The sequence goes on from CAVOYC010000037.1 coordinate 28,342, forward strand.
GTATGTGGCCAGTCTGGGTGACAGCCGAGCTTACCTGTTTCGCGATGGCGATTTGCACTTGTACACGGTCGATCACAACATGGCCCAGATCCTAGTAAACATGGGCGCCATCTCGCGCGAAGACGCTCGCACCCACCGGTGGCGCCACATGCTGTGCAAGTATCTCGGATCCGCGGATCTGAAGGAAGGACCGGACGTGGCCGTCATTCGCCTGGAACCTGGAGATCGCGTTGTGTTGGTCACGGACGGCGTTACCGAAGTCCTGACACGCCGAGAAATGGTGACCGTCTTGAACTCACACCCAGCGGGGCGTGATGCAGCGGAAGCACTGGTGCGTGCCGCCGTGTCACGCGGCACACGTGATGATGCGACCAGCGTAGTAGTCGGCGTCAGCCACGCGGCGGCCGCCAACTAGGCCTCAACTTGCTCAGGGTCGCCAGCGGCCATCGCTCTAAGCATGCCCGCTGATCACATCGCCCCCATTCCATCACCAGTTTCGCCCTTGCGCTTGCTCCGCGCACTGCTCCAAGTCTGGCGCACAAGCGATCACCGCCGAGCGAGTCTGATGGCGGTCAAACAACTGGTCAAACGACAACACGTGCACCGCGCCGTGACGACGCAGGCCCGCAACGCCGGGGCCAGTCAAAGCGTCTGCCGCCGGCGAGGCACGAACCCGTACACGGAAGTCTCACGACAGAGGAGCTAGAAGCGTGGAATATTACTCTGACAACACCGGAGCAGAGCCTCTGGAAACCACGAACAAGACCAAAAAAGTGACCTGTCCGGCAGACGATTGGGGCACTTCACGAGGCGACAACATGCCGCGCCGCGGTGAGCCGCTGCGCGCATCCGGGAACAACAGTCCGACCGGCACGCTGTCGCGGGAAGACGAATGCGAGCCAGTTTCCACCACCGTGCACGCGTCTCATGATGGTTCGCTGGTGGCGATCCATCATACGCCCACAATTCCACCACCAGAGACTCGGCCACGCCGCGATTCGCCTGCAGAGCTCCGCGGCGGTGCGCTGGTGCGTGATTCGCTGCGACTCTATCTGACGGACGTGGGAAAACTCCCTCTGCTGGACGACAGACAGGAGAAGATCGCCACGCGTCGACTGGCCGCCACGCGCGCCCGTTATCTCAGAACTCTGCTGCAATCCGATGTTGTCTTACGCGGGACCGCAAACATCCTCTCGCTGGTTGCCAGTAGCCACCTGCGGCTGGATCGCACCGTCAATCTGTGGGTCGCGGATGAAGAGAAAAAACGGAACGCAAAACGGCAGCTGGGTCCGAGTATTCAATCGCTCCACGAGACACTGGCACGAAATGGAGCGGATTTCCGCGCGGTGGTCAGCAAGCGTCTTCCGACCGAACAGCGTCAGGCAGCCTGGCGGGGTATCGTCGCCCGCCGCGCCGACGCGGCACGATTGGTCGCGCAGCTGGACCTGCGACTGCAGTGCTTCGACCCGCTGTTGATCCGCCTGGTCGATCTTTGCCGCGAAATGCTCGCCATGAAGGACGACGTTGATGTGTTCGATGGCTCCGGTGCCCCCGAGCGGGACCTGCAACGCCGAACCCAACTGTTCCGGCTCATGGCCTGCACTCGCGAAAGCCCCAAAACGCTGGCGCGACATGTCCGCCGGACCCTGGTCGCGCGACGCCAATACCTGGCCGCACGCCAGTTCTTGGCGGTCAGTAACCTGCGGCTGGTCGTCTCCATCGCCAAACACTATCGGCGCTGGGGCTTGACGTTCCAGGACCTGATACAAGAAGGAAACGTCGGACTCCTGCGGGCGGTTGATAAATTTGACCACGGGCGGGGACACCGGTTCTCGACCTACGCCATCTGGTGGATTCGGCAATCTGTGACGCGCACTTTGGCGGAACAAGGCCGGACGATACGCTTGCCGTTCCATTTACACGGGCCGCTCAGGCGTGTTCAAAACGCCGTGCTTCAGCACCTCGTGACCCATGGGCGTGAACCGTCCCCCGAAGAGCTGGCCCAACTTGCCAATCTGACCGTCACTGAGTCGCACTGCCTGATTCGTTTGAGCTACTCGCCCCTGTCACTCGACCAGCCGACGGAAAACGCCGACAACAGCCTGCGTGAAGTGCTCGCCGATCCGCGGCAGGAGGATCCGCTGCTGCAACTCGGTCGAAAGGCGTTAAAGGAAGAGGTCGCCGCCCTCCTCGAAAGCCTCGAACAGCGCGAACGAAAAGTTCTTGAGTTGCGATACGGCTTGCTCGATGGCTGTAGCCGATCGTTGGTCGAAGTCGGTGAACTGATGGAACTGTCACGGGAGAGTATTCGACAGATTGAAAAGCGAGCGTTTTGCGCGATTCGCCAGAAACCAGAATTCGAACCGCTCCTGGAACTGGTCGATCTGACACAGGCGCCCGACAAGGCCCGCCGTCCGTGACCGATCCTGTCGGCCGGTGCGTGCCGCGCGGCGTACTGCCCCAGTGAGGCAGAATGCCACACTCACGGGCCCCTCCCAGCGTACTTTTCCGATTGCCATTCGAAGGCGCATCAGCAGAAATCGGGGCAAGTCCCCACGCACGCACAATTCTACTGACGGATTGGCACGCCAGTTGCAAATGAAGAGGCCAGAGTATTTGCCGCCGGCCGGACAACGGCGACCGGCGGGCACACAAACGGACATGCAGAATTACGAAACATACTTGTGAAAGGAGACGTATCGATGAACGACGTCATTGAAAGAGTGAAAGTGAGTTGCACCAGGCGGAATCTGTTCGCCGCGGGACTGCTGGTTCTGGCCTTGGCGGTCACGGCAGGACTCGTCATGCAAAGCGTCGTGATTGCCGCCAGCACGGCTTCCGCCAACCGTGATCAGGCGATTGCCAGCGCCCAGCAGACCAGCAAGGCGTTCACGGCAGTTACCAAGGAAGTGACTCCGGCAGTGGTTTTTATCAAAGCCACCAAACAGCAGGTTATGACCGGAAATATGCAGCAATTCGGCGATCTGCAAGGCCAATTTCCGGAAGAAATGTTGAAGCGTTTCTTTGGCGACTCCCTGCCGCAGATGCAGATGCCCCGCCAGCCTCAACCGATGGTGGGACAGGGATCCGGCTTCATCATTTCCAAGGACGGTTACATTCTGACCAACAACCATGTGGCCGGCGAGGCCAGCAAATTGGAAGTGACCCTCAGTGATGGACGCGTGCTGAGTGCCAAACTGATTGGCACCGATGCGCGAACGGATGTGGCCATCATCAAGGTCGACGCCGACAACCTGCCCATGCTGCCCATGGGCGACTCCGACAAAATCGAAGTCGGCGAGTGGGTATTGGCCATCGGCAGCCCCTTCGGGCTCTCGGGAACCGTCACCTCGGGGATCGTGAGTGCCAAGGGCCGTAACAGCATGGGAATTACCGATTACGAGGACTTCCTCCAGACCGATGCCGCGATCAACCCGGGTAACTCCGGGGGTCCGCTGGTCAACCTTCAGGGGGAGGCGATTGGAATCAACACCGCCATCATGAGCCGCAGCGGTGGCTACAACGGGATTGGGTTTGCCATTCCGATGAATATGGCCAAAGACATCTGCGACCAGCTAATCGAGAACGGATCGGTGGTTCGTGGTTACCTGGGTGTGATGATCCAACCGCTGACTACCGAATTGGCGCAGTCGTTCCAGGTTTCGGACACCCAGGGTGTCTTGATCGGCGACGTCACGCCCGATGGCCCGGCCGCCAAAGCAGGCTTGCAGCGTGGTGACGTGGTAGTGCAGCTCGATGGAAAACCAGTCGAGGACATCACTTCCTTCCGTAATCACGTGGCACTCATCAAACCGGGTACCGACGCCAACCTGGCAGTCATGCGAAACGGCAAGCAGGAAGAAGTCGTGGTCAAGGTCGGTACATTGCCTGACCAGGAAGTGGCCACCGCGCATGCGGAAGGTTCCGTCCAGTCGCTGGGGTTGAGCGTTCAGACGCTGACCGAGCAGCTGGCCGACAAGCTGGGAGTCGATGCCGCCAGCGGCGTGGTGATCACGCAGGTCGTGCCTGGTTCGGTCGCCGACAGCCAGGGCCTCCGCCCCGGCATGGTGATCAAGCAGGTGGACAAGGAGCCGGTCAAGAACGCGAGCCAATTCACGGACCTGCTCAAAGGCAGCAAGGATACTACCTCCCACCTGCTGCTGGTCCAGGACGGCGAGTACACGCGGTACGTGGTGCTGAAAGTGGAGAAGTGATCGTGATATGCGTGCGGGGCTGACTTCCCGCACAGACACGGCTCGATTTTCAGCAGACGATTCAGCTCCTCCGAGTCCGGCGGTGAAGATAATTATCTTGCCGCCGGACTCGCCTCGTTATACGCCTGGCCCTTGAGAGATTGGGGCTTCAGAAAGGCCATGCTCGTGGCAACCGCCGGCGGCGGCCCACGCCGCTGCGCGTCGCCACTGGAAATCGCTACTTGACCAACAGCTCCTGGATTGGCCGCGGCAGGATGAAAGTGTCGGGTGGAATCTGCGTGTTGCTTTCGACGCTGACGACCTGAATCACGCGGTCGCGTCCCTCGACGTTGAGCACCATCTTGTGTGCCAGCAGAACGCCATCGGCCTTCTTGTAATCGTCCAGCACAACGGTGACTTCCACCAGGCTCTGTGGACCGATCAATTCGGTATTGTATTGTTTGATCAAGCCCGTGGCAGGATCGAACAGGACGGTCACGGGCGATTCTTTGAGATTGGGCTCGAGGGGCTTGAAGGTCAAGACAACCTTGTCCATCTTTTTGCCATCCAACTCCACCTGACCGGCATACTCAGCCTTCTCAAACAGTTCACGCCACTGAGCGAAACGGTCTTGGGTGCTGTCGCGAATCACTGCGGCTTTTTCGAGTCCTTCCAAAATGCGCGCTCCGAAAGCGGGTTCGATCATCCAGGCCGTCTTACCGTTCCACCCTCGCTGCAATTTTTGTTTGTTTTCTCCTGAACCGGTTTCGATCACCGCGTAGAACTGATCGGGCTGAGCGGAATAGGCCGTCATGGTGCCGATGGGACCGACCGACGGCAGGGAGAGTTCGGCCCGGATGACACGGTTCTTGATCGCGTCATACGCTTCTTGGCCGCCCGTTGCTTCGACGTACTTGTCCAGTAGCTCGACCGACTTCTGATCGAACTCTTCCGCCGCCAGCGGCGGCGCGGACCAGCCGCCCACAAGGGCCAGGCAGGAGAGCGCGGTGAGTAGCGCCAGTGTGGGAGTGCGAAAATCACGTCGGTACATCGGCTCAGACCTCCAGAATGTGAAATCGTGGACTCTCGCGTCGGGCGACACAGCCAGACAAACGCAGACCGGCTCGCGTGCCGCGGAGCGGGAAGTTACGCGCCGTGCGATCCTGCGGGTTTGCGGACTCACCGGTCCGCCATTTCCACAAACGATGGACACGCAGGCCCTTCGGAACCGTTCGCAGAATCCCCTATTCTCCACGCGCTGCTCGAAATTCGCCAGCCCCGATCCTCGCCCCCACACCGCGTACACGGTTTCTGAAGGGTGGTGTCCGTTCCCGACTGTCGTCATCTCGGTCCGGGGGCACTCGATAGTCTGGACTTTAGCAGATTCTGGCGCACAAACGGCCGTCTGAAAGACAAGAGAGGTTATTGCCCAGGGGGGACGAGCGTGGTTGGATCAGTTGTATTAGCCTCGTGCTTCAGCGCGAGGTTGCCGTTGCCGAGGCTACTCGCGAAGAGTCTCGTTTGACGGAACTTCTCGCCGTGGGCCTTGAGCCATGCTGCGCTGCGTGAAATGTGACATTGTTCCGCGGACGGATGCGACCGGCCGGTCGCAGCGCCGCGGATTCTCGACCCTGAACTTCACGGCCTGGAATGGCTTGCCGTCCGCACCTGGGGAAGCTAGTCTAACTATTTGGACAGCGCCACTTTGAGTATGTCGGGAACCGCAAGTTTTTGATTCAAATTGCTTTACCGCCACCGGGCTTGCCCCGGTGGAAACGCGTTTGAGATCTAAGAACGGCCTCGCGCAGTCGAGTGTTTCTTCCCTGCCCGCCCCCGCCGCCGGAGGCGGCGGGGGCGGGCAGGGAAGACGGGATAATAAGCGGCCGTGTAGTCGTCAAACAGGGAACCACCGGGACAAGCCCGGTGGCGAAAATTCGTTACTTTAAAGCAAGTTACGGTAATTCACGGGCACGAAGTGGCGCTGTCCTACTATTGGTCAACGCACCCTCCTTGTCTTCTCTCGGGCCTCTTCGTCGTTCCAACCGGTGCATAAAAACAGGATGAAACAGCAACCCCTTTCCAGCAGGCCAGAATTCCCCTGGTTGTGTGCTGCCCTGATCGTTATGGTGCCCTTTCTCGACTTGGCGTTGGGTCAGGACCCGATCGTCTTAACACACGTGCCCCCGGAATCAGGCATTGACTTTCGACACACCGACGGCAGCGGTGGCCAACGATACGTCGTCGAGACGGTCGCCTCCGGCGTAGCGACTTTCGACTATGACGGCGACGGCCTGATCGACGTCTATTTCCTCAACGGCGCTCCGCTGCGAGGCACTCAGGCGAGTTCCGCACCGACCAACCGTCTCTACCGCAACCTGGGCGGTTTTCGTTTTGCTGACGTCACGGAAAAAGCCGGTGTCGGCGACACGGGGTATGGACTGGGCGTGGCGGTCGGGGACTATGATAACGATGGATATCCGGACATCTATTTGAGTAATTTCGGCCCGAACGTGATGTATCGGAACAACGGCGACGGAACCTTCCAGGAGATGGCGAAGCGGGTCGGCACCAGCGCCGACGACGATTCCAAGGTGGGTGCGGGGACAAACTTCCTCGATATGGACGCCGACGGGGATCTGGACCTGTTTGTGTCGAACTACCTGAAATTTACCTATGACGACCACGTCACCAACTTCTTCCACGGCTTTCCCGTCTACGCCGGGCCCGAGAACTTCGATCCCTTGCCCGCAAGGCTCTTCCAAAACAGCGGCGACGGCACCTTTGCCGACGTGAGCGACCGTTTGCAGATCAATCCGCCGTGGGGAAAAGGCATGGGCACGGTCTGCGCCGACTACGACGGTGATGGGGATACCGACATCGTGGTGGGAAACGACGGACGGCCAGGCAACTTCCTGTTTCAAAACGATGGTACGGGAATCTTCGAAGACGTCGGTTGGTTCAAAGGGATCGCTTTCCAGGCTTCCGGCGTGGCGCCTGGCAGCATGGGCGTCGCCTGTGGCGATTATAACAACGATCTGCGACTTGATTTTCTTGTCTCCAACTACCAGGGGGAATTGACAACGCTCTTCGAAAGCCTGCCAGGGGGCCTGTTCGACGACGTGACCCTGCGAACCGGCGCCGGTCAAATGTCGCATAATCACGTCACCTGGGGTAACGGGCTCATCGACTTCGACAACGACGGACACCGAGACGTTTTCTTTGCCCGCGGCCACCTGCTCGACAACGTCGAGCGATATGATAGCACTACCTCCTACCTCGCTTGCCCTGTGCTCTTGAGGAATACCGGCGACGGAGAGTTTCTTAATATGACTGACCGATGCGGTGACCTGGCCCGATTCGAGTCGGTGGGCCGCGGTGCGGCGTTTGATGATCTGGATAATGACGGCCGGATCGACGTCGTCATTCTCAACTCGCGGCGGTTAGCCACGATTCTTCGCAACGAGTCCCCCCCTATCAATCACTGGGTCCAAGTCCACCTTCACGCGGTCACTAGTAGTCGGCAAGGAATTGGTGCCCGTGTCACGGTCACCGCCGGTGACCTCGTCCAACTGGATGAAGTCCACAGCGGACACGGGTATCAGAGCCATTACGGAACACGTTTGCACTTCGGATTGGGTAAGCATCATCGTGTCGACCGCATCGAAGTTCAATGGATCGGCGGCGGTGTCAACGTGTTGCGTGACATCGACGTCAACCGGGTGGTAACCATTGTCGAACACGGTACGCAGTCGCAAGGCGACGTGCCTCAAAAGGAACTTACGCGAGCAATCCGCTGATCACCCCTGGGGGAAGGGAAGTGAACGCAACGAAACCTGACGATTCAGCTCCTCAGGACACGACGGCGATGTCCCAGTCGGGCACCCGAGGGTCCCAGGGCAATCGTCGACCAGCGATCTGGCTCGTGGTATTTCTGTTGTCGGCGGGGGGGGTTGGCATCGCTTGGGCCTGGCTTTCGTGGCCGACTCGCCTTCCGGCGGAAACCGCCGACTCCCGCGAGCTACACGCGACTCTGGAAACGTCCACCACGGTTCCACCCGGATCGAAGCCAGCTCCCGCCGCGTCACCGCAGGCGCCCCGCTCGGACTCCCCGCTTCCTGCGACGGCCCACCAACTGACCGACGAGGTTTATGGTATGGTCGAGGACCTGGTCGCCGCCTTCCCCGACAACCCGGATTGCCTGGAGATGAAGGCCCGCGTGAGCGATTGGCTGGGAGATTCCCAGGGCGCTCTGGCAATTCGCGCCCAGTGCCTGGAATTAGCGCCAGACTATGCCTATGCGTATCTGGGGATGGCCGAAGCGGCGGTAACGGAAGGTGACAGTCAGAAGGCGGCGGACCTGGCACGCAAAGCGATAGAGATCGATCCGAACTACGTGGCCGCCCGCATCACGGCGGCGACGGCCCTGCTTCGCTTGGGGCAGCCGGAAGAGGTGATCGCGTTGCTTCAGAGCGGTTCTCTGCCAGGCACGAACGGACAAGCCCTTTGCCTGCTGGGCGAGGCCCATCTGCAACTCGGACAACTTGACGAAGCTCTGGAGAAGTACGATGCGGCGCTGCAGGCAAATTCCAATGCTGCATTGGCCTGCAACGGAAAAGCCCTGGTCTACGCGCGGTTGGGCCAACAGGACAAGGTGAAGGAGTTTCGACGCCGTTACCGGGAGATGCTGCTGGCAGCACGGCCAGCCACCGGAAGGCTGCAGAAGAACAAGCGTACGGATCTGGATACCATGTTCGAAACAGCGGCCCAATTCTACACACACGCTGGACGGATCTGGGTGTCCCAGGGCCGCACGGCGGAGGCCCAACAGCAGTGGCTCCGCGCCGAGGCCTTAAGTTCTGTCGATACGGAATCCCGCATTGAATTGGCACGGTACTATTACGCGACGGGCAAGCCGAAAGAAGCGCTTCTGCGACTTGAGCAACTGGCGAAAATCCTCCCCGACAGTGCCGAAGTGCGATCCAAATCGGGGAAGTCCAAGCGAATCTGGGCCAACTGGAAGCGAGCGAAAACGCCTTTCGTGAAGCGTGTACGATCGCTCCCGACAGTGCCCGATGCAACGCCGCGCTGGCCGGTTTCTTCTTAAGGACTCACCGCGAACTTCCTCAGGCAGCTGTCCTTGCCCGCAAGGCGGTGGAACTGGAACCGACAGCGGCGAACTACGCGTTGTTGGCCGCGGCTTGTCACGGTATCGGTGATTTGCCCGCTGCGCTGACCGCCATCGAACAGGCGGTCAAGCTGGATCCCCAACACACCGAATACCGCCACATGATGGAGACGATTCGAAAGCAGTCAACTCGATAGTTGCTCAGTGCTGTCGTGCCCGCATTGTGGTATCGCATTTCCATTTTCCTGGATAATTCACAAGACGCGTAGTTTGACTGTTTGATTTCGCAAACAAGACCCCGCCCAGCTCGCCTGGACGGTGAATCTGACTGATCAGCTACCGGCGCGATAGTTCGAGTCCGGCATCCGCTCCAAATAGCCTTCCCATTTGTCAGTCATAACATCCTCCTTACGAGCAACGCGCATCGCGGCTATACGCCATCGACAATTCCGGGACGGCGGTGGGAAACAGTGGGAACTTCCAAGGCGTACGATGGACTTTGGAAACAGGGCTGGAGGATATTAGCTCCTTGGATGCTTCCTGGTTCGACCTTGAGAGCAATGAATTTGTCGATGGCTGGATCTTATCAGGAGCTCGTGACATCAATGAGGCAGGCCAAATCGCTGGAAGTGCACGGGATGTTATCAGATGGGACAAGCGGGCCTGTGTGTACGACCCGCTTGCGGGGTTCCTTTTGTTACCGAGATTGACGGAATCACCCTACGACGAAGCGGAGTACTCAGGCCTCCAGATGAATGAAAACGGGGAGGTTCAGGGGCTGATCAGCGTCCCTATGAGTGAGATTCCCGGCAAGATCTTCCTCTGGACTCCGACTAATCCTGGCACAATTCATGACATCGAGTGCGTAGGACCGGCCCCGTTCCCAAACGGCATCGGAAGCAATACATTCAGCGTCTCCGTATGGAATCTCATAGAACTCTACGAATTTCAGTTCAGCGATGGTGTGCTATCGTACACACTACTCGACACCGTCGCCGACCCTGTATATTCGATCGTCAACATCAATGATAACGGGGCATTCGGATACGGGACTGACGACGGAACAATCCAGTCTGTCAAACTGTACTCACCGGACGAACCCACCTTGACGGTGCGTGAGTCAACGAATGCATCGTTCGAGTATCCCCACAGTGGATTCAGAACCAATAACTCCAACGACTTCGTGTACAACTTAGACAGTATCCCGTATCTCGTCCGATACAGTGAGAATCGGAGTTACCGGCTCTACGATTTGGCCGACAGCTACACAAAGAGCACACTCTTTGCATCCAGCAATGGAAAACTCAAGAACTCAACGCAGGGGATTCTCGGTGCGGTTGTCAGTGACGACGACGCTGCGGGGAGATATAACCGAAAGTTGTGGATGAGGGCTTGAAAAAGGCGGCGTACTTTGGGTGAATTTGTTTGTCAATTTCAACTAACCCAAGGAGTACGCCACCACGGGAGGAAGTTACCACAGCGAGCGTTACGTTTCCATCCATGACGTCCAAGGACGTGTTGACCGATCTCTTGCGAGAGGGGGCTCAACGGATGCTGGCGAAGGCCGTCGAGTCGGAAGTGGCCGAGTGGATCGAGAACCGGACCCATGTCAAGGATGACAACGGGCACCGCCAGGTCGTGCGGAACGGCTACCTGCCGGAGCGAAACATTACGACGGGGCTGGGAGATGTGCCCGTGCGGCAACCTCGCGTCCACGATCGGCGACCAGAGGGAGAAAAGGAGAAGTTCACGTCGAAGATTTTGCCACCCTATTTGCGGAAGACCAAGAGCCTCGAGGACCTGATTCCTTGGCTGTACCTCAAGGGCATCAGCACGGGTGACTTTCCCCAAGCACTGGCATCGCTGTTGGGGCCGGACGCCGCGGGGTTGAGTGCCACGACCGTGACACGTCTGAAAGCTTGTTGGGAAGACGAATATGGCGACTGGAGCAAACGTCGCCTGGAAGGAAAACAGTACGTCTACGTGTGGGCCGATGGCATCCACTTTAACATTCGACTGGAGGAAGATCGGCAGTGCATTTTGGTGCTGATGGGAGCTACGCCAGATGGCAAAAAGGAACTGATCGCCGTTCATGACGGCCATCGCGAATCCGAGCAGTCTTGGAAAGAGTTGCTGTTGGACTGCCGATCGCGAGGTCTGACGGTGGATCCTAAGTTGGCCACCGGTGACGGCGCCCTGGGATTCTGGAAGGCGGTGAGACAAGTTTACCCTGCGACGCGGGAGCAACGTTGTACCGTCCATAAGACCGCCAATGTGCTGGATAAATTGCCTAAACGCCTGCAACCGGCGGCCAAAGCCAAGCTGCACGACATCTGGCAAGCGGATACGCGGGAGAACGCGAACAAGGCCTTTGATCTGTTCCTGGATACGTACCAGGCCAAGTACCCGCACGCCACCGACTGCCTGGCCAAGGATCGCGAAGTGTTGCTGGCGTTCTATGACTTCCCAGCCGAACATTGGATTCACCTGAGAACGACCAACCCCATCGAATCGACCTTTGCCACCGTACGCCTACGGCATCGCCGCACGAAAGGAAATGGCTCGCGGAAAGCTTGCCTCGCGATGGTCTTCAAGTTGGTGCAGGCCGCCGAGAAGAAATGGAGATTATTGAACGGTTCAGAACTGATCCCAGATGTCATTCAAGGAGTTCGCTTCGTCAACGGCGTACGCCCAACACAAGCCGCCGCCTGATCGCTCGGAAGTACCGGTGCCTCTTCTCTGTTACCTAAGGGAAGAGACCAGCGTCCAACGAAGGAGATGATCATGCCAGGCGTTGACTTCGACGTGCTCCGCAGAGAGATCACGATGCCACAGGTTCTCGACGAAATCGGATTCCAGGCGACTCACCGCGATGGTGACCAGCTCCGTGGACCCTGTCCCGTACACGGCTCCACATCCAGAGAACAGCCGTGCGTTTTCGGTGAACCTCCGCACGGATCGCTACTACTGTCACCAATGCAAATCACATGGCAACCAACTCGAACTCTAGGCTGCCGTGCACAACACCACGGTCTACCAAGCCGCGGTCGATTTGTGTCACGCGCTAGGCCGCGAGGTGCCATGGATCAAGCGATGGTAAACCACCACTGCAAACACGGAACAGAGAAGAGGCACCGGTACTTGATGTGCCCAAAAGCGTCGCCATTTCAAAAAACTGATCCACAACTATTGACAATAACTTTTCAGCTGCTGCAGCAACTGCTAGGCGAGGCCCCGTTCTCGTCAGCAAGTCTCCTGGAACGACCCGCGGACCTGCTCTCTACGCTTCTGGAAGATCTGCAGCAGCGTCTGCGATCACGCGAGAATGAGTAGTCGTGCCGATGTGTCACCGGCCGACATCTCGCGCAGTTCCGCAACGAACTGCCCTGCGGCGACGTACGACGCGGAGACATACGTGCGCTCAGCGGCTCGCGCTTCTCATCGTCCCTCTGCATTCTCGCCGCCCCACACTTGAGCCCTCATTCTCGCGGGGCCACGGCGTGTGTGCGTCGGAAGAGGACCCGCGCCGTGGCCTCCCGTTTGCTTTCCTTTGGCCTCGTGTGCGTGGCGGGTCGGACGAACCTCGCTTGTCTCCCTGCGGCTTCTTGGGCCTTCCGCTGGCTTGGCTTGTGTACCGCGTCTGTCGGGTCTACGCTCGCCACAGAGATGGGAGAACGAACCGAGGGCTCGCGGGTGTGTCTTGTTGGCAGGGGAGCACGGTGTGTGCGGGCTTGATGAGCTGGCATGCGCTACGACATGCAGCGGGTCCGCGAGCATTGGCCAGTAGAATTGTGGGAGGGACGCAAGACGGGTATACTTCTCGTCTTAGGCCGAATGGCGGAATTGGCAGACGCACGGGACTTAAAATCCCGTGGGGGTAATCCCCCGTGCGGGTTCGAGTCCCGCTTCGGCCACTTGTCTGGTACGGAACAAACGGTCGAAGTCGATACCGCCATTGTACGTGGCTTGCTGCTTCTGTTTGCAGGGCGGATCGAGGTACCCGAAGTCATTGCAGCGAGTTTGCATATTCTCGTAACTGGAAACTCTCAAGCTGTCCCATTCGACCAGAAGATTCTATGACCGGAAGATTGAGTTACTGATGGGGGTTGTGATGGGCAGTTTTCCGGTCGTCACATTTTCCGGTCGTACTCATACCTATTCCGCGTGCAATTGGCTGGCGTTCGATGGTCGCAAAGCCAAACTATCCTCGAAGCGCTCGGCCAATGGACGAAGAAACGTACGCATGCTGGAACAGCACACCCTCGCGGGCCAACCGATCAAAAGCCGATCGTCTTGACCTCCTGGTCTCCAGAGGCGCCGGCAATCAAGAAGAGGGCAACAAGAACCAGTCGTTGGAGTTCGACTCCAGTCCGAATTTGAGCAAATTGACGCTGCTTTGGCTCCTTCGTGGGAAGATTGTGGGCCTTTGATGCCAATTTCCGATGAAGTTGTTCTGCGTATTGGCCGATGTCTTTTTCTCCTTGTCACAGACATTGAACTGTGACCGAGCGGCAAGTTGCCTCGTGTACGATCACAATTTGTCCCTCCGTGGAGGCGACTGATATCACTGATCCTCACGTTCACGCATTGCTTCGAAACACTGCTCATCGTTGGGCATGATCTCGACGGAGAAATCCCACTCTTCGCCCTCGCGGTCTTCAGGCGGAATGTAGCCCTCTGTCATCTCACCGCTGTCAGAGTAAGCCATGAACGCGATGCCCGTGGCACTGACCGAATGAAAGGCACTCACGGCTCGATACTCCGGGTGATCCGGTGGGAGGTCGTCCTCATCACTGAAGAAACCCAGCGGCAGGGCTCAGCGTGACTGGGATGTCATCGGGCGCATCGCTGTAACGCTCCAAGAACTCTCGCAGATCGCCCAAGGTCAGTGTGGCATACTCGAAACCGAGGGGACGGATCACATCTCCGGGATTTGGCCCCACCTCCACGAGCCGGTTCGACTTTTCTTCACGCACCGTGTAATTGTCGCCAGCCACACCGATGATCTTGCCTCGCCCCTCATAGAGCCCCTGACCAGTAATGTTCTTGGTCTCGCCTGTAGCCAGGTCGGTCGCTGTGTGCCTCACGTCCTTCGGCCAATTGTGGGTTTTGAAAAACACCCAGTCTCCTACTTTCATGTGCTTGCTCCCGTGTCCTTGGTCTGTCGAACCAGACCGCATGGGCCGCTGCGATGCCTGTTCGCTGTCTTCGGCTGACTGCTGATGCCCTACCTGCAAATCGACCCATGCGCCTCAATCGCACCGAATCCTTCGGCCAAACGTGAAGAGAGTCACGTCATATTCCGCCCCGCACTGTGGACATTTTAGGGCCATGTCGCGGACCTACCAGAATTGGCTTGCTGGAATCGAATCTCGGTCACCGCAGGTTTCGCCATTGTCGCTTTGAAATCGACCATTCGTAAAGAGAGCATGAGGCAATTCGTCCGGAGGCGGGGTACCCGTGGTATCGGGAGAGCGGACGCGGTACGCTGAGTGTACGTCTTCGTGGTTCAATGTAATCCGCTGGGTCAGAGTGAAGAACGAGAGGGATCAGCGATGAGCGGTGCCGTCGTCATGCACCAAAACCGACTCATGCGGCGATTTCAGGATGCCCATGCGACGGATGCGAAGTCTGCCAAAACGCTTGCCGACATGGGTTGCCGGAATTCGTGGATCTTTCGGCGAATGGTTGCCAACGGCGTATTCATGGAAACCGGCGATGACCGCTACTACATGGACGAGAATGCGGCACAATCGTTTGTGAAGATGCGGCGGCGAAGAATGCTGACATTTCTTGCCGTAGCCATCATTATCTGTGTTGTCTGGGTGGTGTTTTGTTGGTTACTCGGAGCTTTCTGATGAAGGAACAGCCAGGTTTGGCAATGAGGAAGTCGCGGAAGTGACTGATCCCTCTGGTACGGCCTACCAAATCGAGATCGAGATTGTGTTGGATGGAAAGCCGAATGGTGATGTCCGTTTGCTGGAGGCAATTGACGACGGTGCATGGCGCGCCTTCCGGCCGTTGACCAGCGACCTGCTCATTCGCCGGATACAGCAGGGAAACGAGACGACGAACACGAATAACGCCGTCAGTGCGATGGCATGGGGACTTGTCCTTCTGGCAAACTCACTTTTCGTCCAACAATCGACACAAACGGCTCTGGCCGACATGCCGAGTACCAAGCTGACGGGAATGGTGGAATTGCCGGCGAGGCAAAAACTACTGTCAAGCGAATCCATCCCCTCTGCCGTCATTTCAACGCAGGTTCTCGACGATACGTGATGATGACGGCACCGGGCCGCCTGTCAATTAGCACAGGCAAGCCAGTCGTGGAAAGTTCGCGGCCTGTGGTGACCGTAGTCTCCGGACTATCGGCGTTCATGAGCACGTAGGACGCTTCGGGATCGAGTCCCTGCAGCCGAAAGCGCGCTGCCGTGTAAACACTCCCCGGTCGGCGAAACGCCTGGACGAAACCATCGCCGTGTTCCGGGCGATCAAACTGCCACGCCATCCATACGTCGTCCCCCAGGCTGTAAGGAGTCAGAGGATAGTAGTCGCCCAGGAAACCGGCGGCCAGTTTGCGCCAATCGTTCAACCAGCCGCCGCACCGCCGTCCAGTCCGTATCATTCCGGCGCACATCCGTGCAGAAGCCCAACGCCGGACAGAAGTGACTGCGCACGGCGTATACCAGCTCGTCGTCACTGTAATAGACCCCTTGCCCGTGATAGGGGAGCCACAAAGACAGTGCGTACGTGTGGCATTGGTTGCCCAACGCATACTGCGGATCACCGGCGAAAGATTGGTAGTCACTGCGCAGCAAAGGCACAGCTCGGCGAAGCGTCTCCAGATCGTTACGCCGTCCACCGGAGGCGCACGAGTCGATAAGCATACCGGGATGGCGGCGGCGCAACTCATCCCAGTAGGCCAAATATCCTTCGACGTGGCGGATCTCCGTCATGCCCTGGCGATTCGGGGCGTCCGCGGCGCGCCAGTACGGCAGCGGGTCCATGTTGAAGTCCTGGCGATACAGATCAATCCCCTCCTGGGAAATCAATCGGTCCACGTGTTCGACAAGCCACGCACGGGCCGACGCATTTCCAAGGTCCAGCAGTTTCTGACCACCATCCGGGCCCAGCAGCCATTCGGGACGCTGGTCACAGAGCCACGTTCGCGGCGCGACGCGTTCCGGCTCGAACCACAGAATCAACTGCATGTCCCGGGCGTGAACGTAATCACTGATCGCTTTCAAACCGCGGGGAAAACGGCTCCGATCCACTTGCCACGTCCCTACCTGAGGCCACTGATCGCAGGGGTACCAGCCGGCGTCCATCCACCAGTAGTCCAAGCCGATTCCTTGGTGCTGGAAGGCCTCGATGAACTTCAGCTCGTCGGCTTCGTTACACTTCAAACCCGCGAAGAATCCACCGCTGCAAGAGGTCAACATGGGCTGTGGAAACTGTCCGCCCGTGTGCGGGAGGTTGTGGGCGAGCATCCATCGGCGCCAGGTATTCTGGGCACGGATGCGGTCTTGGCGATAGAACTGGAGCACGACCAGCGGCGTGCGTACCTGCTCGCCAGGCCGCAGTGTGAAGTGTGTCTGCTCCTGCCCGCCACGAACACGCAACGCGTCGCCTCCATCACGCACAAAACTTGCCGCCCACTGGCCCGGCCAGCCGAGCGCGGCCAACACACCACCGCGGTCCCATTGAATATTCCAGTAAGGCCACGCACCGTTGGTCGGTCGACCACCGACCGGTGCGAATCGTTCTTGAGTGTGGGGATGGAGCACCGTAATCAGCGGTTCATAACTATCGGGCGTGCACGAATCTCCCCGCTGATGATAGAGAGTGAACTCACTACCCGGTCAACGCCGCCACGTCACGTCCAATGGCTGAATATCGGCCAGCACTGGCGTGTCGGCACGGCCAGTATTCTCCAGGTACAACACCCACTCTACGGTGGGAAAGTCGCGGTACTCGATAGCCACGCAGCGGGCCACTAGCCCTGTCTCAGCATCGGTATAGGTCACCAGATGCTCGACCCGCGCATCATCGAGCGGGCGACTAACGCGACGTAGATGCCAGTTGCCGAGGAACTCCGTCGAAGCGATCCCACCGTAACTGAAGGAAAATGGTGGTTCGCACGCCAGTGGCGCCGTACTGTCATCGACCAACAGCAGATCGCCCAGCCAGACCACGTGGCCATCGGCCAGCGTTACCCGCGCATCGGCCCAATCAGCCTGGTCGCAGCTAATACCGTCACCCCCGTCCTCCACCCGCAGCTCAAACTCTCGCGATCCCCGCAGCTCTACCTCGATCGGCGCACCGGCCGTGGATTCCCGCATCAATTCGGAGCGAAACACGTCCTGATCGCCGACCCGCACCGAGAACACGACACTGCCTCGGCCACCGCGCGTCTGTTCGTTGGAATCCACGCCAATGACCGCGCTCAGAGTCGTGGCCGGACCTGGTAGTCGCACCGACAGCGTGCTCTCCGCGTGACAATATAGTCCGCGTGCGTAAGGAACGCTGCCGATCCGCAGCGTCCTGTTGCCGCGGCTATTCTGCTGCACGGGCCCGTGATTCGCCAACACGATCACGGCCATCTCTTGCGGTAGAGCTTCCTCTACGCCCTGGAATCGGGCCGCTACCCAGCGTCGTGCGGCGTACATCTCGTCAGGGTTCGCACCGCCGGCTGGACCCGATGAACCGAGGGCCAGCCAGGGTACCACCCATAACAGGGCTGATTTGACCATGGGACGCCTATCTCGCGAGAGATCAATCGCTCTTGGCACATTCGTCCGCGCACCGAGTGAGGTGCATAACATACAATATCCCGTTCAGAATCACCGCTGGCAAGTGAGGAAACACGCCTGCGTCTGCCCTATCCTGCACGAAGGAAACATGGCCAGCCAACGCATAAGCCGTGGAGAGAGTTATACTGCAGTGGGGAGACGGCTGCGGGACTGGACTCTCAAATCCTCCATGACGCTGTCCCCTAGTTGGTTGTCTACTTCTTGTTTCGTGCTGCGATATTGAAGGAACCAGGGGACAGGGACATTTTTCTCGGCAACACCGGCGAAATGGGTAAGCGGCTGATTCGCGGGAGTTGAGGTGGCTGGGAGCGGACTGACGCATACGTGGCACAATGTTGGAAAGGGCGAAGAACGGAAGGAGCGCCGTGCCACTTTCCTGCCTGGTGCGGCAGTTAACGCAAATCGGAGAGCACGCCGAGCAGATCGCGGCGCGGCGCGGACCAAGCCTTCTGGACGGCATCTTCAACCAGTTTCTTGACGGCCAGATAGTCCGGATCGAGCGCGTCGGCATAGGGCGGTGTCGAGCACTTGCTACCCGAATCCACCGCGGCCGAGGGGACCGTCAGGAACCGGCTGCGCTCGGGCTTCTGCAGGTCAATCCAGTCGGCGCGGGTCACCTCCTGAGCCGTGTGGCAGGGAGTGCAACGCCGCGCATGAATGTTCGCGATCGCGCCCATCAACTGCTTGTCGGCGGGCAAGTCGTACGGCTTCTGCGTGGCACGCGTATTGATGAAGTGGCTGTGGTAGGGAGCATTTGCATCGACCCACGTGACCAGCCGCAGCCAATCGTCCGGTTCCAGCCGGACGCGCGCTCCGCACGGCCCGTCGCGGAGTGCCGCAATGAGCCGGCTGCGATGCGATCCGAAGGCCAGAGGCTGCGAGAGCTTGTCAGCCGGATCCGATTTGTTGCTGTAGGCGACCAACCCCTGAGTGATCAGTGTGCGGTAGGCCGTGTTGTGACCATCCAGGCCCAGGTCGCGGCCATCCATGGTCTGGAATCGGAGGCCCGTGGTGAGTCCACCGGAGAAGTCCAGCTCAGCGGCGGGATTGAGCCCGCCGTGGCAGCCGACGCAGTGGCGGTCGAACACCGGCTGGACATCGCGCAGGAAGTTCAAAGGCCGCACGCCCCAGGGCGGAGGCGTGGGAACTGACGGTTCGCGCATCAGCGCCAGCAGATCCGGTGTCGAAGTGGGAGCGACCTCTTTCGACTCGTGGCAACCCACGCACCCGCGCGCTTCACCCGGCTGGAAGCTGATGAACGACCGCATGCGGCGCAGCTCCATGAAGTTTTCGTCCAGCAGCTGGAAATAGACGGCCTTGTCCGCGGGAACGCGGAAATGGGCGCTACCGTCGGTTTCCACTGGAACCGTGCCCAGTACCTCGACGGGCGTCCAATTCAAGCCTTCGCTCAACGCAACGGTCTCGTAGCGCAGGCCACCATCCTGCTCGTCATAAGGCCAAGCCACAGGATGCGAGATCCGCACGTATCGCACGCGCTGCGGATCGATCCCTTCGCATCCAAACGCGGCATCACTCAGGGTGCAGGTGGCATAGGGCGTGTTCTTATCGGTCGTGTCCGGAAGAACCGGAGGACGGGGTCGCTCCCGTAGGGGGACAGGCGTGAAACAGGAGATCTTCGGGTCGCGGTAGATCAGCTCCTTGTTGCCGAAGACGTCGATCAGGTAGAGCGCATAACCTGTTTCATCCATGCCTCGGTAGTATTCAGGCGCTCCTTGCGGCCACTCGTTGGAGTAACTATAGGACGCGAGAAAATATTTCTCCGAGAGCGGCCACGGGCTCATGTAATGGCCGCCATGGTCGCGCACGCCACCTTCGTCCACTGGCGTACCGGACATCCCGCCTTCCGGCGGAGTCACGTCAGGCGTGACGATCCGGATGCCGGCCGGGTTATTCAAGCCCATTGCCGCCGTCACGACGACAATGGGCCCGGCCGCCAGCGTGTGATGACCGGCGGCAATCGCCACGTACTTCCGCTGCTGCGAGCCGGGAATCGAGCGGACGTCCTCCAGTGCCCAGGGATCGTTCAGGTGTTGCTTGAACAACGCATCCGCCCAGGTTCCGTCGGGCCGCACGGTCCACAGTGACTGGATCTGCGTCAGATTTCGCTCGTGATATTCCCAACGCGTGTACCCGATCGTGCCGTCGTCGAGGCAATGGGGAAGGTAGTCGCCGTCCTTGTTGACGCTAAGACGGCGGATTCCCGAGCCGTCCCCGCGCATCACGTAGAGGTTGCAGGATGTCTCGTCCAGCCGCGGGTCGTGGTTGCACTGCAAGCTGTAGCCGCAACGTTCCGACACAAACGCCACGTCGCCGTTCGGCAAGTAGGTCGGGTCCAGGTCGCTCCAGTAGTGATGGTCAGTCAGCTGGCGCAGACGCGTGCCGTCCACGCGGATCTCGAAGATGTGCGTTGGCTCGATGGTCTTGCGTAGGCCTTCGTGAACGTTGTTACGACAGGTCACCGGGACCGGCGGCCAAGGCTGCATGGGCGGGTCGAAAGACTTCTTGCGGGCATATCCAAACACGATCCGATCGGCGTCCCACCACAGATCCATCCCGTGCACGTGGCCCGGTCCCAGCTGGCCCGCCAGAATGTTGCGCAGCCGGCGACTCGGTCGCGCCTTCCGCAAACGGGTTATCCAACACGCACAGGTCGCCCCCGGGACGCGAAACCCAGGGCATGTGGTTCAGGCAGATGTCCGGATACGTTTGTTGCGTGAATCGCTTGACGAACAGCAGCTGATCGAACCGCAGCAGAGGGTTGGCAAAGGCCAGCTTGCGCACGGCTCGCCGAGCAGCGAAGTAGAGCTCGCGATGCGTCTCCTGAGAGGCTTGCTCAGGCAACTGCGCCAGTTGCGTGCCCAACGCGTTGATATCGGCTTCAAAAGGTGCGGTGTCGAGTCCCATCTGGTTCAGATCGGTAGCTAGTCGCCGGCCTCGCTCCAGTACTTCCCCTGTGGGCAAAGGGAGCGGATCATCTGACTCTGGCGGTATGAGCTTCGAGGTCGACCAGATACTGATGCTGCTCTGGTCCGCGGGCTTGCGGAGCGCCAGGTTTCGAGTCGGGTCGGCCTGGCCATAGATCTCCACTTCGTCCAGGTGCAGAAAGATCGGTTGTGGGCTGGGAATCTGTAACCGCACGAAACGCGCCGCGAGTTCTCCGGGGGCAAATGCGATCTCCAAGGGCGGCGCGCCGGAGATGCCGCCGAAATGCTGACCTAGATTGTCGTAACGCGGGGTCCAAGTGCGGCCATCTTCCGAGGTCAGCAGAATCAGTGTGTCGGCGTTGTGCAATCCCGGTGCATAGTCGAGACGGTTGTAGACGACGACACGTGCCAACGCCTCGACCCGGCCCAAGTCGACCTGCCACCAGGGCCGAGGTTGCTGGTTGGTGTGGAACGCGTACTTGCCGTCCTTGACGCCGTCGACCGCACCGGCCGCGTCGCTTTGGGTCGTAACTGCCGACCCGCGTGGCAGGCCGCGCCGCAGCGCGTCGAGTGCCTCGGCCTGACGCAACCAATCCTGCTGCACGGCCGAGAAATGTGTTTCCTCACCACCCTGCTGTGCTGAGTGCTCATCCGTCCCTGTCGGACTCTCACCACGCAGCGTACCGGAACACGCCAGCAGCAGCGTCGCACACAGACCTGCCCACCACCGTCGCCCGGAACTGCCAGAAACCGCCTCTCGTGGGCCACGTATCGTCCGCATCTGTCGGGCTCCTCATCGAGGTTTGTGACAATAAAACTGGAATCTCAAACTGCAAATCACGCGGTCCATGAAACCGGTAAAACTGCATTTTTGTGGCTCGTTCCCCATCCGATAGGGTTTGGAATTCACATCCGGTGCAGATGGGCGAATTTACTCGCTTTTCCGGTTTTGGATCCGTAGGCAAGGGCGGGAAGGCCTGCACGTTTCGTCAAAATCCTGCAGCGGCCGCAAGGATGGATTCAGCAGCTCAGTCACGGCGTCATTCACTTCTGCCATTTGATTCCAAGTCGGGATCAAGTGCAAGTCTACGAGGGCGTCGTCTACCATCCAACTGCGAAGATTGGCAAGAGCATATGCTGCTGTGCGAGATCGATGTGGACCTGATTCCGATTCGGGCCCCGAAACTCTACAGCCCGGAGACAGCGCGCTACACGTCTGTCTTCCAAAGCCTGGAAGCTGAATCGCGGCGTCAGAACGCCCCCGACCGGGCCGACGGTTCCATCGCGGAATTGACGCTACACTCCGAGCCCAGAAAATGATGGACACTGATCTACTGATATGATGAGCGTTGTTGACACGCCCGAGTGGCAAGTTATCCGACAGGCGTGACCTTTTCCCAGCCAAACGCCAAAGAACAAAACGTTCCCAACGGTGGCCGATCGCTGCGGATCTGCGCTCAATTCTCTCACTGCCCAATCAATTCCATCGTCGCCAGACTACCCGTCAGCTTCTCTCATTCGCGACTCAATCTGCTTGCCGGTCACTGGCTGGCGGCATTAAACTAGCAGCTTCAGAACGCAGCGCTCATTCGAATCTGCAAAAGGCGTGTTCGAGTCAAACGTCTCCGTTCAACGTACAGACGATCCATCCGGTCCCGCTTCGCTCCCAGTCGGGATAGTATGCTAATCGAAATCTGGCGCTGAGCGTGTACAGCATCGAACTTACAATTGCCGCCGATTCACACCTCGTGAGCGTATTCCGCGCAATCAAGCGGTTCGACGAAAATGCCCTCATGGGGCCCACGCTTGAACTACTGCGGTCCGAGCAGCCGCTGCACATCCATATCGATCGACCAGATCGCACTTCACTGCTGACCCGACTTCTCGAGCTTCTGGAAGAGCTTGAAGCCCTGCACATTTCGTACTCCATCGCGATCAACAATGTCCCTCCACCCAAGCCGGGTGCTCCGTCGCCGTATTGGAAACCACGTTCGGGTAACAAATCTGATCTTGTGTCCGAACTTGAGGACGCGAGCCAACAGGCCGCTGCTAGAGAAATCGCGGCCGAAACACTCAAAGACTACACACCTCCTGAACCTCCGCCTTCGTACAAGCTGTTACACGAACGCTGGCAAGAACTTGACTTCGACGATTTACTGCCCTCGGAACAGAACTACGTCCGTGTTTGGGCATTGCGAGCGGAGGTGCAAAACGGAGGCTTTGCCACATATTTCCACAATTCATCTGGTGATCACGCTCATGAAACGGCAGCGGCCTTGCATTCCATCGGCTCCACCGACGTGCTGGAGATCCACTCGGATGCAATTGAACTGCTGACGAGTATTGGCGAGTTCAAGGTACACAGGGCAGAACGATGGGAGGCATTAGCGAAACTTGCTGATGATGCCTTTGTAGAATTGAACAGCCGATTCTACGACACTGCAGAAGACGTTGTCGGCATGGCTTTGCGAGCTGTGGAGTTGGACTACGAGAGCCGAGGCATGTTGCCGGGTAGCTAGTGTCAGATAACTCGAAGTGCAAGCCTTACCGGCTCACTCGTTGCCGGATGCCACGGGCGACTCGACGATTTTCAGGCGCAGCCTCGGTCGCGTCCAGTTCCGCCATCGCGCCGTGCGGCAGGGTCAGGTTCAATGAGGCATGACCCATGGGGAATCCCTTGATCACAGGGACCTGCAGGCACCCAAAATACTCGTCCAGAATCTTGTCGGCGACCGCTTCGTCGGTGTCGGTGAAGTCCCCCAGAATCACCCCGGAAACCGCCTCCAACACGCCGGCTAATCGAAGTTGACAGAGCATGCGGTCAATGCGATACGGTTTCTCGCTGACGTCTTCCAGAAACAGTAATCTGCCTTGGGCCTCAATGGCATACGGTGTGCCAAGTGTGGCGCAAATCAAACTCAGGTTTCCCCCCACAAGTCGCCCTCTTGCCCGGCCCGGAACAAGACAGGTCAACTTCGTTTGCCTTCCGGCAGCGGCACTGTCGCCCGGATGGGCTGTAACCATGTCAGGCGGTGTCTGCAGGTCGTAGAACTCAGCACCCAGCATGTTCCAGAACCGCTCACAGGAAACGTGAT
This sequence comes from uncultured Planctomycetota bacterium, assembly GCA_963700575.1. Classification (GTDB taxonomy): domain Bacteria; phylum Planctomycetota; class Planctomycetia; order Pirellulales; family Pirellulaceae; genus JAJRVM01. The sequence goes on from CAVOYC010000037.1 coordinate 52,516, forward strand.
ATTCTTGCGATTCACTCCAGAGATAAGCTTGCGGCATGGGTGAGTGAAATGTAATCACCCTGGCGGTCTTGGCGATAGCCAAATGCAGCGCCGTAATATCGGAAAAGCCGATGATGATCTTGGGATCCTTGCGTAAGGCGTCAAAATCCAGCTTGTCGAGAATTCTCGTCACGCCGTAACCCCCGCGGCAGGGAAAAATGGCGCGCACGTGGGGATCGCGAAATGCTCGATTCAGTTCGGCGGCCCGCTCCTGGTCCGTACCAGCCAAATATCCGTGGCGCCGAAACAGGCTCTCGTCAGCTATCACGCGGAACCCGAGCTTCTCGCATCTGCGGGCCGCGGCGTCCACCAGTTGCCGATCGACAACACCCGATGGAGCGACGAACATGATCGTGTCGCCAGGGCGGAGAGGCTTCGGCTTGAGCCAGCCACTGTCATCTGCTGCTTTTCCAGAACTCATCGTGGCGAGAGCCAGCAACAAGGCGCCCCACAAGCGGCCCAAGAAAGACCACGAACGAAACACATGAAGACACATAGCAACCTTCCCGGTGTATGTCGTGGCGTACGCAAGACGAGATACAACGGGGCTGTGTGCCACGGGCACGGCGCAGCCGATTCGTTGCATGGGAACCACATTTCACACTCGTCTTCTCGATCTCGACGCACAGATTTGCCGACGGCGCGACGACTGCTTCCGCCGCGTTACACTCGCCATTCGCCGACATCGCGGAGCATTTGCAGAAAAGTTACTTGACATTCATATCGCACCCGCAATAGGCTGTCAATCAACCACGACAGTCACATCGAGTATATTCTTGACTGACGGTCGAACGTGTGACCCGGGTAACCGCTCGCCTGCCACCCGGCACGGCGCCGGCCGTCGCGCTTCAGAAACCGTCGATCTCATAGTGCAGCAGGAAGACACATGGCCACCTCTGTCAAGTCGCAAGGTCCATCTGTATCGCCCGGGTTCAATTTATTGCGGCTCCGCCCGCTTCGAGCAATCTATCTTTCGCCCGCCTTCCCCTATGTGGCGCAAGCCTTAATTCTCATCCCGTTTGTCTGGTTAGCGATCGTCGGTTGGGGACTGTTTGCTCCCGTAGGCGTGGCCAGCACGGACACGGCGCTGGCCATCGCCGCTGGAACCATGGCCAAACCCGGTGCGTTCATCTCGCTTTCGGCCGTGTCGGTCGTGAGCTTGATGCTGCTCGCCATGATGGCCTACTTCAGCCTGCGTGAGAGCCGTCTGGCAGACCCGCAAACACACGCCAGTCGTGTCCCTTCCCTGCTTGTCTTCACGGCCGCTTCCGCATTTCTGATTTTCGGCTGGGGATTTCTTCAATAGGCTGCACCGGGTTAGAGACGGATGAAGACCGGGATCGCCGACGAAACAAGAAAAGTCTACCTGGCGGCTGCCATCCTGCAGAGCCGGTAAACGCTGTAAGCTGAGGAGGAAAGTCGTCCGAGAGGCCCTTCCCTGCTGGTTCAAGGGCCTGACCATCGCGATAGGCACAGCCTCCACGCGAACGAACGCAGCGGCTTGATCGCCAGCAGGCCGAGGAGAATCGCCGCCATCAGAGATACCGATGTCGGAATGACCTCCACCGCGGAACCAGGCCGCGTCGCCACTTGAATGTCCAATCCCCGCAGCATCGCATCGACGAGCAATCCCATCGCGATCGCGCTGCCAACGACGCCAGCCAAGTATGCGGCGGTCACTCGGCCGCCAAGTTCTCGCCGCAGAATCCCCACCGACGCCAGATTCGTCGCTGGTCCGGCCAGCAGAAAAACGAGCACCGTGCCGGGACTGATCCCCGCTATCAACATCGAGGCGGCAACCGGTGTGGAAGCCGTGGCGCAAATGTACATGGGAATGCTGATGATCGAAATAACCAGCATGGCAAGCAGACCCGATCCGAAGCCGGCCATGGCATTGGGTGGTACGAGCGTTTCCAGCGCCGCTGCCAGAACGATCCCCAAGAATAGCCAACCGGCGATATCGTCGAGCAGATCGATGGCCGCTCGCCCGACAACGGCTGCACGGCCTCGTTGGCCGTCACTCTTTTCAGTTGTTGCGTCTTGCGCTGTGTCGCCGCAGTCGCCATCACAACAACAGGAGGAACTCGTGCTCAAGTCCGATAACGGACTATCGCTGGCACGTGGAGATCCTGACACGAATTCGGCAAGCAATCCCGTCGCAACTGCACTTACAATTGCCGCCACCGGACGGAGGACGGTCATGATGGGACCAAGCAGCACGTAGGATAACGCAATCGAGTCAGCGCCGTTTTCAGGAGTGGCAACGAGGAACGAGGTGGTCGCTCCTGTGGAAGCCCCCGCACGGTGAAGTTGGATGGCCGTCGGAAGCACGCTGCACGAACAGAGGGGAAGCGGAGTGCCGATGATGGCAGCCTTTAACACGGGGCCAATTCCAGTTCCGCCCAGCCAGCGATTTAGAACGCCAGTCGGAAAGAAGGCTTGGATCGAACCAGCGATGACCAGCCCCATGAGAAGCCAAATCGCGACCTCTTGCCAGATTGTCCAGACGTGATTCAGAAATATCAGCAGGTAGTCCATGACTTGTTTCCGTTTCCTATCCGGAATTATTCACGAAGGATGGGCCTTCACAAGCGGATCAACTGGGAAACCTTGCATTTCAGCGTGTCGGCGTAAGTCCGGCGTCCGAAAACCCAGATAACTCGAGTGGCGAAACTCGCGCCAGACTTACGGGGTAGACTGTCGCTGACCGTTCACGGCTTCTGGCGGTGAACGAGTGTTCTTAATCATAATCTTACTCGTAATCTCAATCCTCCGCTGGCCTTCGTTGGCATGGTGAATATCTCAAGTAGGGTGACATCCCGCCTCGCGCATATCCGTCGAACCAAAGGAATTGTCCCGGAAGGTGACGCCCGACATCGATTAAGATTAAGATTAAGATTAAGATCAGCGTTTATCGGACCCGTGGACGGTTACGACTGTTGTATTGGCGGTAAACACCATGTTTTTCGGTTCGGCTTCCGGTAAACTCCTATGATCCGCAAGATTACGCTTTTCACATCGTCGATCCTGACTCTTTTCTGGTTGTTGAACGCTCGGTGGCTGATTGCCGGGCAGTACGATCCCCTGTCCTTGCCGCGGAGCGGGCAGCTGAAAACGGTCGATCTGGCGGTACACGACGAAGCACGCAGTCGTGACATTCCACTGAAGGTCTACCTGCCAACGGCGAGCGTCGCGGCCCCTGTCCCTGTCATATTATTCAGCCACGGGCTGGGAGGCACACGCGAAAGATGCGTCTATCTGGGCCAGCATTGGTCTGCCCGCGGATTCGTGGCGGTTTTTTTGCAGCACCCGGGCAGTGACGACTCGGTCTGGAAGGATCGGCCGCGAGCCAAGCGTATGGACGCGATGCAGCAGGCCGCCTCGGGCAAGAACTTCATGCTCCGAGTGAAGGATGTCCCTGCCGTGCTCGATCAACTGGGCAAGTGGAACGAGCACGAGGCGCATGTGCTTCACGGGCGGCTGGATCTCAAGCGGGTCGGCATGTCGGGGCATTCGTTCGGCGCGGTGACGACGCAAGCCGTGAGCGGAGAAGCGGCGAGATTCATTGGCCCAAGGTTCACGGACCAGCGCATTCGCGCGGCGATAGCCTTCAGCCCCAGCAGCCCACGTCGCGGTGATCCGGCCACCGTTTTTGGCTCAGTCAAAATCCCCTGGATGCTGATGACCGGCACACAAGACACGGCGCCCATCGGGGATGCCGATGTGGCTTCGCGATTGAACGTCTATCCGCATCTGCCCTCGAATATCGACAAGTACGAATTGGTGCTCTATAACGCCGAGCATTCGGCGTTCACCGATCGCGCTCTGCCGGGAGACAAGCAGCGACGCAACCCCAACCATCATCGTGCGATCCTGGCCCTTTCGACCGCCTTTTGGGACACGCACCTGCGCGACGATCCCGCCGCGCGCCAATGGCTTCACGGACCGGGCGCTCGCTCGGTGCTGGAAGAGCAAGACCGGTGGCAAGTGCAGGCAAGTAGCGAGGAACGTTAACGGCCAAGAGTCGCCATGTGTACGACACCGTTGTCGGCCCCTGCACTGGCGGAGCCAGTGGCACTCAGCCGTAGCCAGAAAGGATATTCCCCCATCTGTAGATAAGCGCTCAACAGCGGCTATGATATGTCACAACAGGAAGACACCCCAGCCGGATCACCCATGGCGCGGAAAAATGTTCGACTCCCGGTTTTGCTTAACGTTGTTAATGGCGTCCGCTGTTCTTCACAGCTACTCGCTGCACACGGCTCCGGCTGATGACACGGCATTCGTGCGAATCACTCCCGAGGAGACGGACGAGATACTGGCAAATCCTGGCGTCGGCTGGGAAACGTTCCACCGGGCATCGGACCATGACAAGAACCTTCCGGCGTGGATTCCATCCACCATTCATTACATCCGTTGGGGATGGGGCGAGCTGGAGCCAGAAAGAGGCCGGATCGACAATGACTTGCTCGATGACGTACTGAAAGAGACTCGGCAAGCCGGCCAGAAACTTGCCTTCCGGGTGATGTGCTGTTCCACGTATCCACGACAGCCATACCATCCCCGATGGCTGCGAGACATCGGTGGAAATGTCGTCACGACTCGCTACGGCGGCGGCCCCGAGCTTGAGGTTCCGGTGCTCGATGATCCGCAAGTTTTGGCAGCCCACCTCGACTTCATTCAACGACTGGCAGCGAGCTACGATGGCCACCCGGACATCGACCATATAGATCTCGGCACCGTCGGTTGGTGGGGTGAGTGGCACATGAGTCAGTCGTCCAATGCACCGATGCCGACACTCGAAACCCAGAAGAAGATCGTCGATGCTTATCTCGCGGCGTTTCAGAAAACGCCCCTGCTGATGTTGGTCGGCGGCGGCGAGATGCTCGACTATGCCACGCACAAGGGCACCGGCTGGCGAGCGGATTCGCTGGGCGACATGGGCGTGTTCTGGAGGAGGTGGTCCCACATGCGGAACGGCTATCCGACGTGGCTTGCCGAGGCCAACGCCTTGGACGCCTGGAAACAAGGCCCCGTGGCATGGGAAACCGGCGGAGACATGCGGCAATGGGTGTTCTTCGGATTCTCGCTGCGATTCATTTTCAACTACGCCTTGGCGTTGCACGGCTCGGTGATCAACAACAAATCCGCACCGCTCCCCGACACCCCACAGGTGCGTTCGGAGATCGAGCGGTTTTTGCGTCGACTTGGTTATCGGCTGGTGCTGAAAGAAATGAGACACCCGCGACAAACGAAACCCGGCGAAAAGCTCACACTGTCCATGAAATGGCAAAACGTGGGATCGGCACCGTGTTACCGGCCCTACCGCCTGGCTTATCGGTTAACGGATGCTGACGGCAATCAACAAACGTTCGTCGGTAATGTCACGATAGATAAATGGCTGCCCGGCTCCATTGAGCTGTTCACCGAGGAGTTTTTCAAACAGCCGACCGACCTGCCCTCTGGCGAAGTGGTCGCTGTTGAAGATTCGATTCGGTTACCCGACAATTTGGCCTCCGGCTGCTACACGCTGTCCATCGGAATCGTGGGCGAGGATGGCCAGACCCCCGTCGTGCGACTCGGCATCAAGGGCCGTGCGCGCGACGGTTGGTATCCTTTGAGTGAAGTGACTATCTCCAGATAAGCTGAGGATCGGCGAAACAATAACTGGCAGATTTTTTCTTGCCCCTCACCTTTATCCTCTCCCCCGCTATTCGCTGCGCGGCGGGGGAGAAGAGACCTACGACAGTTATTGCTTCGTCGGTCCTTAAGAGCTGGAAAAAGATCAGGGATCATGGTGTGCCAGCGCTCGCCGGCATGTGGTTTGGCAGGACAGAATGGTTACCAGCGAGCTCGGCACGCCCTTCCACTTTACTACGACTCAGGACGTTACAATAACCGCGCCACGCGACGGAAGTGATGGCCGATAATGGCAAGTTCGATGGCCTGAGGGAATTGGCGCGGCCGACCGAACAACGTCGTGAGAAAGAACCGCCAATAGGCGAGACGCCCGCGGTGCCAGACACCGAGCAGCCACCACGACTTGACGAAGGCCTGGATATCGGACCCTGAGAGCCTGAGACGCGGGCCGCCGGGACGGTTGTACTGCAGGAACGTGCGAATCCGCCGGTAGTAGTTGCCCGGTTCATAGAGCTTTCGCATGAGTTCACGGTATCCGCTGGTGAGGAACACTTTGTCTAACATCGGACGGAAATTGAGCGCCGCCTCGGTGTTGTTGCCGGTGCTTTCCACCTCCAGCCGCCCCTCCTGCATCAGCCGCCGGTAGAGCCGCGTCTCCGGCAGGGCGGTCAGGAGTCCCACCATGGCCGTGACGACGCCCGAGCGTTGAATGAAATCAAACTGGCGTTTGAAGATGTCGAACGGGGTCACTGTCGAACCCCACAATGAATCCACCCATGACCTCCAGGCCGGCCCGTTGCAGAATCTTTACCGATTCCCCCAGATCGCGGCGGCAGTTCTGCAGCTTTCCGCATTCCTGCAGACTCTTGGTCGCCGGCGTCTCGAACCCCACGAAAACTTTCTTGAAACCCGCTCGCACCATAAGTTCGCAGAGTTCCGAGTCTTCGGCCAGGTCGGCCGAAGCCTCAGTCAGAAACCCCATCTTCGTCCGCGTGCGAGCCCGCCAGCGGATGATTTCTCGAAGCAAGGCCTTGGCTTGTTGCTTGTTGCCAATGAAGTTGTCATCCACGATGAACACCTTGTCCTGCCATCCCTGCCGGCGCAGTTGCTCAAGTTCGCCGACCAACTGGGCTGGAGACTTGGTACGGGGAACACGGCCATTCATGACGATAATATCGCAGAACTCGCAGTCGAACGGACAACCTCGGGAGAATTGCACCGACATTGTGACGTAGTGGCGCGGGTTGATCAGATCCCAGCGGGGCACCGGCACACGCGTGATATCCGGTCGAGTCAACGCGACGTAGCTGTGGCGGAGTGTCCCGCGGCGCATGTCCTCGACGACCTGCGGCATGAGTTCCTCGGCCTCTCCCAACACGAAATGATCGATGTGCGGAAAGGCTGCATGGCCAGTCGTGAAGAGCGGCCCCCCGGCAATGATCGGCTTGCCCAAGCCGTGGCATCGTTCCACGATATCGGTGACCGATGCTTTGTGCACGATCATGGCGCTGAGCATCACGTAGTCTGCCCATAGCAAGTCCCTGTCGGTCAGCCGGTCCACATTCAGATCGATCAGCTTGAGTTGCCAATCGGCGGGCAACGTGGCAGCCACGGTCAACAGGCCCAACGGCGGAAAGGCGGCGCGTTTCGAAACAAATGGGAGCACATGCTTGAAGCTCCAGAACGTGTCGGGCGTCGGTGGACTAACGAGCAGAACGTTCATGATGTGACTCCTAACGGCACACACAAGAAAGTCAACATGGAAGGATCGTTCCGAGGCTGTTCTAGTAGCTTACAGTTTGGGGGGCCACGCATGGGTAATTGAGGCGTAACAGATGTGTAATCGTTGTGTGATGATTTGCGTCGCCGTTGTATGCGTGCCGAGCGTTCGACCGCGTTGGATTGTCGGACGGCGACCGTGCTGGTCGGAGACCGAGAGGCGCACACGATATGGCGAAACGCATCGCCGTTGAGCGTTGGTCTTAAAAGCTTGTCCTTACCCAGATCTCGGCATTCTCCGGCGGGCTTGTCCCGGTGGGAAAACGACTGACCAGCTAGCTATAGCGATCCACGCCTTCGAGCGTGCGCGGTGGCACATAGGATCATGGGAAGAGTAATTCGGTATCTGATAATCGGAACATTGCCTCTCGCGCGCTTCCGCTGGGCTTGCCCCGGCGGAGCGACAACTGATCTGCACCGCAGAACGCATGACCTCTGCTCCCCCGCCTCCTTCCCACTCGCTTCGCGAGTGGGAAGGAGCGTGGGGGACGGGATTTTCGTCCTCGCCGGTAGCGGGCCAGTTGTGATTCTGACCGGGGCAAGCCCGGCGGAAATCGGAAAGCACCGAAGTTATTCTTCCCTCATACCATAGGTAGCCGGAAGTCATGCCTCCATCGGAACCAGCCCGACGGTGGACCTGGTGGGTGGCGGCAAAAAACCGTTGACAAACAAACGTGCGTTGATATGTTTGCATTGGAGTTGGAGTCTGCCCCGGCCGGGTCTCGAATGAACGAAGAGTTACCGCTCGGCCCGGTCAACTCACCGAGCGCTGGTCGCTGGAGTTTGGCTCAGAATGATCGCCGGTCGCCAGGGCAATTGGCGAGGCGGATCATGGCGTCCTGCGATCCCCGGGTCCGAGCGTATTGTGGAGAATCTGGCATCGGCGAGAACCAGCTTCAAAGACCCCCAAAACCGAGCCCCGAGGGGCGTCACACCCAGCAGATCACCCCCCAGAAATGATAACGTGAATATCATCCCAACTTCTCACTGGATATCGGCCTCAGGGCGTTTGCCTTGCGGGGTGACGTTCTTTTTTACTCAAAGTGCAAACCTTCCGGCCCATGCTAACGGATTCAACGCCGGAAAAGCCTATCGTTTTGCCAGTCCACACCAGATGTGAACCCCGACCCTTCCCGATGGGAAACGAGCCACAAGAATGCGGCTTTACCGGCTACATGGGCCGCGTGTTTTACAGTTTGAGTTTTTAAATCAGGAGCGATGAACGCTGGCTTCACCACTGCTGCGCTGAATCCGCGATCGATTCACTCGACGACGGGAGCCTTTCATGTGCGTCCGACCACGACGGCTGACACGGATGATTCTGACCTTCATCATGCTGGCCACCACCGCCACGGGGGGACTCGCCGAAGTACCGAAAGACCCCTGCGGATCGGGGATCCCGGCACGCTCGAGTCGCTCACGATCGGACCGGATCTGGGAACCGGTAGTATCACGATTCGCGGTCGTCATGCCCGACAGCAGCTGATTGTCACAGGTGTCCACTCGAGCGGCCAGTTGCGAGATCTGACTCATCAGGTCACGTACGTGACCAATCCCTCCCACATCGTCTCGGTGGATGAAACGGGCTTGATCACTCCGCTTGACGATGGCGAGGCACTGGTGCGGGCCATCGGTCCGGGGAACCTGGTGGCGGAAATTCAAGTGCGCGTCGAGGGCTTTGTTCACCCTCTGCCGATCAACTTCAAGAACCAGGTCGTGCCGATCTTCACGAAGCTCGGATGTTCCGGCGGCGGCTGTCATGGAAAGGCAAGTGGCCAGAACGGTTTCAGACTCTCGCTGCTGGGTTTCTATCCAGACGATGATTACGAATTCCTGGTCAAAGAGAGTCGCGGGCGACGTTTGTTTCCGGCATCCCCCGGTGAAAGTCTCATCCTGCAGAAAGCACTCGGACAGATGCATGGCGGTGGAAAACGTATGGAGCCGGACAGCTACGAGTACCGACTGATCTACCAGTGGATGCAGCAATCGATGCCTTACGGCAGCGAGAGCGACCCCACGATCGTGGCGATCCAATGTCTGCCTGAAGCTCGAGTGATGGATCGACAAGCCAGGCAGCAGATCACCACGATGGCCGTTTACAGCGATGGCAGTACCGAAGACGTGACTCGCATGGCGATGTACGAAGCCAACGATTCGGAGATGGCGGAGGTGTCGAACAGATGGAGTGATTGACGACTCGAGATCTGTTTGGTGAGGTGACGGTCATGGCGCGTTACCAGGGCCAGGTCTCGACATTTCGCGCGACGATTCCGTTGGGCGCCGACACGTCTGGCCTACCGCCACCACGCAACTTGATTGACGACGCGGTCTTCGGCAAGCTGAGGAAGTTGGGTATTCCGGCATCCGACAGATGCGACGATGCGACTTTTCTGCGACGCGTTTACATCGACATCACGGGAACGCTTCCCACGGCGTCGGAAGTCACCACTTTTCTGGAGGACACAACCCCGTCCAAACGAGATCGATTGATCGACCAGTTGCTCGACACGACGGCCTACGCCGACTTGTTTGCCAACAAATGGAACATGGTGCTCCGAAACAAGAAGCGGAACGACGCCGAGTTGCAGGGAAGCCTGGCCTTCTATCGTTGGATCTGGGCCAGCCTGTATGACAACAAGCCCTACGACCAGTTCGTACGTGAGATTCTCACGGCGGCGGGAGACGTCGGCACGAATCCGGCCGTCACCTGGTATCGCGAAGTGGACGAGACAAACGAGCAGGTGGAGGATGTCGCTCAGCTGTTTCTCGGGTTGCGGATCCAATGTGCACGCTGTCACCACCATCCGTACGAGAAGTGGAGTCAGAACGATTACTATCAGCCTGGCTGCGTTCTTCAGTCGCGTCGGGAAGAAGAACATCTCGGATGCGCCGCGACCCGTTCGCGATCGCCGCGTGTTTCACAACGACGGGCTGGCCGTTAGCGCGGAATCCACGGACTGGAGCGAATTTGAAACCGAGCGGATTGGGTACCGAATCGCGAAGGAGATTCCTGCCGATCGAGACCCGCGCGTCTATCTGGCCGACTGGTTAATCGACCCCGAAAATCCCTTCTTCGCGCGAGCGCTGGTCAATCGATATTGGAAACACTTCTTCGGTCGTGGGATCGTCGAGCCGGAGGACGATATGCGAGCCACCAATCCGCCGTCCAACCCGCAACTGCTCGATCAACTGGCCGACCATTTTGTCGCCAATGGATTGGACCTGAAAGACCTGGTGCGGACAATCTGCCAGTCGCAGACCTACCAGCTCAGTGCGATTCCCAACGACTTCAACGCGAAGGACAAGCAGAGTTTTTCACGGCACTATCCCCGGCGGTTGACCGCCGAAGTACTTTACGACGCTTTCCACCAGGTCACGGGCACCACGCCCACTTTCAACGGCTGGCCCGCCGGGACGAAAGCCACGCAGTTGGCGGACACCGACGCGGCTCCCTATTTCCTGACCGTGTTCGGACAACCCCAGGCAACCACTGCCTGCGAATGTGAACGGATGCAGAATGCCAACCTCGCCCAGAGCCTGCATCTGCTCAACAGTACGGAAGTCCAGGAGAAAGTCTCCAGCGCAGTCGGGACGTGCGGCGACGCTGGCAACCGCCACGGATCTTGCACCTGAACAGCGAGTGCGCGAATTGTATCGGTGGGCCTACGCGCGCGAGCCTGATACGGAAGAAGCTCGAATCGCTCTGGCACACCTTGCCCGCCATGAAACTTCCCCTCAAATCGCCTATGAAGACCTGCTGTGGGCGTTGCTCAATACGCGAGAGTTCCTGTTCAACAATTAAGTGGAACGGACGGTGGATGCCTTGGGTTGGAACCATGAGTCCGCCATCAGGCTGGCGCGACGAAGGGCGGGACGAGGTTGGGTCGCAGTTGGTCGCCGCGGAGCCGTAGGAACGGCCGGGAGGCAATTCCGGCATCAAATGAAGTTATGGATACCCGCTAAGCAAGGGTACCCGTCCTCGCACCTGTGCAGATAGGTGGCCAAGCACGCAAGGGATCATCATGCCAACCAGATTCTCGCACTGTCCTGGCGGTGACTCGTCTGCACCAGACTCCTGCATCGCCTGCTGTTGCTCATTGACCGGGATGTTAATAGCCTCATCGGCGAGCGTCCGCGCTCAGTTGCCGCAGATTCGACTGCACAGCATTTTTCCGGCCGGCGGACAGACTGGTACATCTGTCGACGTGGTGGTAACTGGCGGAGCCGACCTCGATGACATCCACGCGCTGCTGTTGAGTAATCCGAAAATCATCGCGACCCCGAAGATGAGTGAGCAAAACGGAGAGAAGACGGCGGTCGCGAATACATTCACAGTCACGATCCCCAGCGACGTGCAACCAGGCGTCTGCGACGTTCGCGTCGCCGGTCGATTCGGCGTCAGTAACCCTCGCAGTTTCGAGGTCACAGCGCGACAAGAGGTATTGGAGGCCGAGCCGAACGACACGCTCGACAACGCCACACCGATCGCACTCAATTGCGTGGTGAACGGTCGCATGAACACGTCAGCCGACGTTGACATGTACCGGTTCCAGGGCAGGAGGAACCAGCGCGTGCTTGTCGATTGCCGTGCGGCCAGGCTCGATTCCCGCTTGCTCGGCGATACTGGAGGCCTACGACGCACACGGCCGCCGACTCGCGCCCGGACGAAGGCACCACATTCGAACGCGGTACCGCGGGCGTGGACGCCATCCTGGATCTGACACTGCCCGAAGATGGTGAATACTATTTGCGAGTCTTCGATGCCACCTACCGAGGTGGCCACGAATACTTCTATCGTATCCATCTTCACACCGATCCGCATATCGACTTCGTGATGCCCCCCGGTGGACTGGCCGGCAGTGCCGGAGTTTACACCTTGTTCGGTCGAAATCTTCCCGGCGGAGTCGCCTTCCGGCGTGGAATCGGATGGCTGCCTCCTGGAAAAACTCGACGTGCAAATCAACTTGCCCGAGGATGACTCACTGCTGCAGTTGGGTGAGAATGCGTACCCTTTTCAGGCCGACAACGACCAGATCGACTATGCGCTCGAGTCCGACTCCAGGCGATCGAACCTGGTGCCCATTTACTTCGCGCGAGGACCCGTTGTTCTCGAGACCGAACCGAACAACGAACCCGCCGAGGCACAACAGGTGGATGTACCCGTGGAACTCGCCGGTCAGTTCCAATCGCCTGGCGACATCGACTTCCTGCAGTTTACCGCCAAGGCGCAGGAAGTCCTCTGGATCGAAGTGTTCGGTCATCGAGATGGGCATGGCGCGGATCCGTACTTGATCCTGCAACAGATTATCCTGAATCAGAACGGACACGAGTCGGGTGCCAGGCAGATCACTGCACAGGATGACATCACAACGGATCTGTTTCCCGAACATTTCGGCACACGCAGCGACGACGTCCGTTACCAATTCACCGTCCCGGCCGACGGCAGTTACCGAATCTCGCTGCGCGATCGATATTTTGAGTCCCGGGGCGATCCGCGACTGGTGTACCGGCTTTCCCTTCGCAGAGAGCACCCCGACTTTCGATTGGTTGTCGTACCGTTTGCACCGCTGGACGGCCAGAACAATAACACCGCCGCCGCCTGGCCGATTGGACTTCGCCGAGGTGACAGTTTCGCCGTCCGGGTTTTGGCCTTCCGCCGCGATGGTTTCAATGGTCGGATCACGATCGACGTCAACGGACTGCCTCCTGGCGTTTCCTGTCAAACCGCCAGCCTGGAACCGGGACAGACACAAACCATGCTGGTATTCACCTCCACTGAAGAAGCCAGTCCTGTTCTTGCCAATGTACGAGTGACGGGGAGGGCCCAGATCGATGCGGGCGTCGATTCCGGAACCGACGCGGCGGTGGTGCGTGAGGTGGACACGAATGAAGTCGTGCACGTGGCTCGAACTGGCACGATCGTGTGGGACGGCGACCAGCAGCAACCGGCATCCGCGCGTCTTTCCCGCGGACTGGGACTCTGCGTGATGGATGAACTCGCTCCACTGCAAGTCACGACCAACGTTGTTCGAGCTGAGGTGAATCGAAATCGGCAGATTCTCATACCAGTGAAACTGATCAAGCGGAACGGCTTTGACAGCGACGTCAAGCTGACCTTTCAAGGTCAGCCACCAAATGTACAAATCGATACCAAGCCGATCCCTAAGGGGACGACGGAACAGCTGGCAGCGGATTTTTGTATCACCCACGCGCGCCGTTGGGAACTTACACGCTTCTGATGCGAGGTCAAGCGCCAAGTCTCTTACACTCGTCCTTCCGCCGTGGACCAGCAGACCGCTGACGCGGCAAAGGCGAACAAGCCGCAGAATCTCAACGTCTTTCCCCCTTCCGACGCGATCGTATTGTGCATCAAAGAGCATCCGGCAACACTCGCCGTTTCCGTACCCGGCGACGGGTCGATCAAGCGAGGCAATGGCATCGAAGTCCCCGTCACGGTGAATCGAGTGAACGGTTTCCTGGGCCCCGTCACCTTGACGCTTCCTCTGCCGCCCAATGTGAAAGGACTGGTCGCGCAGCCGGTCACCATTGCGGCCGATCAGAAGGAAGGAGTTCTGAAAATCTCCGCGGCAGAAGATGCCACCGAAGGCCCGTTGGCCAACATGGTCGTCCGGGCCAACATGCAATTCCATGGCGATGCCGCCGTTGATCAGCCTATTTCGTTAAAGGTGGTGCCATCGACGGTGCCATAGACCATGAGCACAAACACGTGGAAACTCGCGGCACATTGTCTGGCATTCATGTGCCTGTCGATCGTCGTCATGCCAACTGCCCGCGGTGATCAACCACAGGGAAGCGATGTAGAGCAGTGCGATCGAACCTGCCACCATCCAACTCGGTCGCCCAGTGGACTTCACGCGTGACATTTACCCTTTCCTGGAGAAAAATTGCGTCGCGTGTCACAACGTGTCGGCCAAAAGAAGGCGATTTTGTGGCCGAGAATGTCAAGAGCCTACTGACTGGAGGTGACAGCGGGCCGGCGGTAGTCGCGGAGAAACCCGAAGAGAGCCTTCTTTATCTGTACGCGACGCGGGCGGAGGAACCGCACATGCCCCCCGTGCCGAATCAGGTCGGGGCACGAGCCTTGACAGCGCAGGAAGTGGGATTGCTTCGGCAGTGGATCTTGGAGGGGGTCCAAGCGGTCACGAGACACAAAGACCGGCACCCGTTTGGCAGCCCATACCATCTGACATCAGATCGATCCAATGCGTCGCTCTCTCGCCCTGGAATCGGTTTGTCATTTGGGGACGTGCAAACCAGATCTACGTCTACGACCTGCTCACCGGCCGGGAACCTCAGCGATTGGTCGACCCCAACCTGGCGGCCATCCCACACGCGGGCGGGCCCATGTATCCAGACGGCGCCGCTCATCGCGATCTCGTTCATTCGCTCGCGGTGAGCCCGGACGGCACGCTGCTTGCCTCCGGCGGCTATCGCGTCGTCAAGTTCTGGCAGCGTCCCCCCAACGCTCGCAGATCGGAAATATCGCTGCCAGCCGGCGTTACCGCGCTGGCTGTGAGTGGCGATGGCCAGTGGCTGGCCATCGGGACTTCCCACAACCTGATTGAGTTGTGGGACATCCGGTCCGGCAAACCGGTTGCCACGCTTTCGGGTCACACGGCAGCCGTGTCGGCTCTGCAGTTCACGTCCAGCGGCGAGCGACTTTACTCGTGCTCTCTAGACCACACGATACGATCCTGGAAATCTCCCAGCGGCGAGTTTCTGGGACAAATCCAAACGGACTCACCGATAAACGCGCTGGCCATCAACAAGGATGCCGATCGACTTGTATCGGCTCACGCCGACAATCGGATTCGCGTCTGGGATGTGTCGCTGGTTGGGTCCACGGCTGCGCCGGCCCAGAACGAGAGCAACGAGGCATTGCCGAAACCTCTGCTGGAAATCGCGGGCACACACAACCGGTCACTTCGTTGTCGTTGCTGCTGCAAGACAGCATGCGGATCGTTTCGGGAAGTGACGACGCGACGGTCCGCGTCTGGGACATGAACAATGGCCAACAGTTGCTGAGTATCGATCACGGAGGTCCAGTCCGCACCGTGGCCGTGCGCGGGGACAATCAAGCGATCGCTGCTGCCGGCCCCGACAACGTGGCCAGGATGTGGGATGGCAGTGGCAAACAGGTAGCGGAATTCCGCGGTACACTCAGCGGCCGACGGCAGCGTCACGCGAATGCGGGAAGAACAAGTTGTGGCCGGCCAACGTGTCGATCATGCCAGCAACGCACTCAATTCGGTCAAGGCTGAGTTTGATGCGATTGAAAACGTGCTCAAGAAAGTCCGCGACGACAGGGACAAGGCCGGCACTGTGTTGGACGAGACCAAAACCAAGGCTCAGGGGGCAGCCGATGTGCTGACGTCGGCCAAGGAGGAGTTCGCCCAGAACGAAACGGATCCTGGCGTGCAGAAGAAGGTCGCGGACGCGGAAGCCGAAGTGAAAAAACTAGCCGCCGCTGTCGAA
Source organism: uncultured Planctomycetota bacterium (assembly GCA_963700575.1). Classification (GTDB taxonomy): domain Bacteria; phylum Planctomycetota; class Planctomycetia; order Pirellulales; family Pirellulaceae; genus JAJRVM01. The sequence continues at coordinate 68,470 of CAVOYC010000037.1, forward strand.
GCGGCCGAGCGTCGCACTTCAGGCAACGAAACAGGCCGTTGACATTGCCGAAGACTCAGCACAAAAAGTCCAGCAAGCCCTGCAGCTCGCCACGCGCACGCCTGTCGAGTCTGGAGCAGCAGAAAAAAATCACCGAGGATCAGCTGCAGGCCGCTATGGCGTGACGACGCCAAGACGAACGCTGGGCCTTTGGCCATCGCTTTCTCGCCCGACGGTTCGCAGCTCGCCGTCGCCGGGACGGACCATTTCGGTCCACCTGTTTGACACGGCCAGTGGAGAACCCGTCGAGTTGTTCGCCGGTCACGAAGGACCGGTCACGGCGGTGGCGTTCAGCCGTGACAATGCCATCGTGACAGGGGCGGCCGATCAGCGCATGATTATTTGGGATCTCCATCCATCCTGGCAACTGGTGGGTCAGTTGGGCGTCGCGCCCGACAACCCACTCGATACAAGCACGTCGCCGTTTGCCGGTCGAGTTCTCGCTCTGGACTTCAGCCATGACGGAAGATTGCTGGCGACCGGTGGAGGAGAACCTTCACGGTCAGGCGAATTGATGGTGTGGGACGTCGCATCACGCTCCCGCCTGCGAGAAATCGTCGATGCTCACAGCGATACGGTCTTCGGAGTTGAGTTTTCTCGTGATAACGCCTACTTGTTGTCGGGTGCCGCCGACAAGTTCGTGAAGATCTTCCATGTGGAAACCGGACAGGAAGTGCGTGCGTTCGAGGGGCATACACACCACGTGTTGGACGTCAGCTGGAAAGCTGATGGTAACACGGTCGTATCGGCCGGAGCCGATAATGTGATCAAGTACTGGAATATTGACACCGGCCAGCAAATTCAGACGATCGGCGGCTTTGCGAAACAAGTCACGTCGGTTCAGTTCCCCGGAACGGGCGACGACATCGTGAGCTGCAGTGGCGACAGGTCCGTGCGATTTCATACCGCCTCGAACGGCAGCAACTACCGCAACTTTGGTGGCGGCACGGATTACATGTACTCCGCCGCGGCGTCGCCTGATCTGGCGATTGTCGTCGCCGGTGGTGAAGACGGTGTACTGCGTGTTTGGCACGGGAAAGACGCCAGCGTGTGGAAGACGCTCGACCCACCGGGCCTCTGAATCGACCGGCATAATGCGCGCGCCGCGCAGCATCTTTTGGAGCGAGGAACGCGCGAGTACACGCTTGGTAATTGACCACCAATCACCCCACTGACCTCGCGTCAGTGGTTTCAGGTTTGACAACTACAAGGCACCCCACTGACCTCGCGTCAGTGGTTTCAGGTTTGACAACTACAAGGCACTTCGTTTACAGACTGCGGCCGAGCAAGAGCGTTTCCAACTCGACGCCACGCCACCGAGGCCGAATCACACCGCGGGTTGTTTCGGTCTCGGCTCAGTGCCGATTGAATTCACCACCTCCGCTCGACCGACCAGTGTTCCCGTGGGGCCTGGTAGTTTTCAAACGGGCCTTCCACCGGCACAAGGCCGGTGGCGGGCAGCCCGGACTTCGGGCGTGCTCTTTGCCTGGGGCCGCAGGGCCCCCAGGTGAAAAGGGTACGATCGGGCCCGCCGGCGGACTTGTGGGTAGCGGCAAATACCGAGTCCCTGGCTACGGGATCCAGAGGACTTTTTCTTGGACGGACCGGCCCCAGCTACTATAAAGCACTAGTCGCCACGCAGCTGGCGGTCACCCGGACTCAAAGCACAAGGAATCATACCGATGCTGACGATCTTTGGAGGCCGGAAGACCCGGTTTTGCGATGGCATTTCTAGACGCGGATTCCTCAAGATCGGCGGGCTCGGATTCGGCGCTGGCGCGTTGACTCTGGCCGACGTTTTCCGCTGCGAGGCCCAGGCCGATTCCCCGCAGTCCCACAAGGCTGTGATCAACATCTTTCTGGGTGGCGGTCCACCCCACCAGGACATGTGGGACATCAAGACCGACGCTCCGGTGGAGATTCGCGGTGAGTTCAAACCAATTCCCACCAACGTGGCAGGGATTCAGATCTGCGAGGTGTTTCCCAAGATTGCCGCCGTGATGGACAAATGCGCTATCATCCGTTCCGTGGTGGGAGCCGTCGGAGCGCACGATGCCTGGCAGTGCATGACTGGTTGGCCGGAACGTGATTTGGCGTTTCTCGGAGGGCATCCCAGCATCGGAGCGGTGGCGGCCAAAGTGTTGGGCCCGGTTGACCCGTCCGTGCCACCCTTTGTCGGACTCGCCGCCAGAACGCAGCATGTGCCCTGGTCCGATCCGGGCCAACCAGGTTTCCTCGGCCCCGCTTATGGAGCCTTCAAGCCGGACGGAACAGGCATGGCCAACATGAAACTCAATGGGATCTCACTCGAACGCCTGGAGGACCGACGACAGTTGCTTCAGAGTGTCGACCGACTGAGGCGAGATCTTGACACCAGTGGACTGATGGAAGGGGTCGATACATTCACTCAACAAGCCTTCAACGTCCTGACCAGCAGCAAACTGCTCGAAGCTCTGGATCTCTCCCGGGAAGACCCGCGTCTGCTGGAGCGTTACGGAGACGGTAAACCGTACCAGTTCCAATATGACGGTGCACCAACCGACAACACCCAGTTGCTGCTGGCTCGGCGACTGGTGGAAGCCGGCGTCCGCTGCGTGACGTTGTCTTTTGGACGCTGGGACAGCCACGGAAAGAACTTCGACCTGGTGCGGGACCATGGCTCGAAGCTCGACCAGTCGCTCAGCGCATTGATTGAAGATCTTGAGGCACGTGGCATGTTGGACGACGTGACGGTGATCGCCTGGGGAGAGTTTGGAAGAACACCGACGATCAACAAGGACGCCGGCCGTGATCACTGGCCCAAGGTGAGCTGCGCGATCCTCGCCGGAGGCGGTATGCAGACGGGCCAGGTCATCGGCGCGACAAATCGACTTGGGGAGTTTGCCGAACAGCGCCCGGTCCACTTCCAGGAGATCATCGCCACGCTCTACCACAATATTGGGATCGATCCGAATTCCACGCCCATTACAGACCAGGCCGGCCGCCCACAACGTCCTGTCCCCGCGGAAGTCATCCGTGAACTGGTCTGAAGTTGCCAACCCGCGTACCGATTGAACTGACCACCACGCTCGACCGAACAGTGTTCTAGTCGGTCCCGGTAGTTTTCAAACGGGCCTTCCACCGGCACAAGGCCGGTGGCGGAGAGTTCCGGATTTGCCAACGAAGCACCCCACCGACCTCGCGTCGGTGGTTTTGGGGTCTGACAACTACAAGGCACTACGTCTACAGACTGCGGCCGAGCAAGAACGTTTCCAACTCGACGCCACGCCGCCGAGGCCGAATCACACCGCGGGTTGTTTCGAGCGCGGCGGCGTGCCCTCCGTTGTCACTCAGCAATGTCAGCTGGACAGTGTCGCAGCCACTCGGCTTTGAAATCGCCCAGGCTCGACCAATGAAGCCTCTTATTGAGATCGACTTCAGCCACGACCACCGACCCGAACTCACGGGCCTGGGTGATCACGCGACCTTCGTGGTCGAAGATACCGGAGATCATCCAGTTCGTGTCCACGTCACAATAGGTACTGCTGACAATGTAGACATGGTTTTCGCAGGCCCGGGCGGCGGCCAGCCGGGGATTGCAGCCCCAGACCGGGAAGGCGATGACTTCGGCCCCATTCAGACTTAACTGCCGCGCCGGTTCCGGGAAGAATCCGTCGTAGCAAATTATGATTCCCAATGTACCGAAACGCGTCTGAAACACCGGATATTCTGTGCCCGGTTGAATGCCCTGATCACACTCACCACGTGGCAGCGTCACTTTGCGATACTTGCCGATCAGCTGACCTTCCGGGCCGACGAGCGCGGCTGTGTTGTAGATCAAGTGACCATCACGCTCGACTATCGGGACAACGATATACAGGTCGTGCCTTTTCGCCAAGTCGCCAAAGTATTCGGTCGATGGGCCCGGAATCGGTTCGGCAACTTGTTCGAAGGAAAGTCCGGTTCCTGCGTACGTGAGTGTCTCACCAAGGACAACCAGATCGGCCCTTTGGCGGGCGGCTTCTTCGATCAACGGCTGAAATAATCTGCGGTGGCCTGCGGGTGTCTTGTCTCCGCGCGGGAAGAAGTGTGCGGTGGCCAGTCGCACGGTGCGCGGCGGCAGCGGGGTCGTCTTGTCAAATGATACCTGGCCCCACTCGACTTGTGCCTGAGCTGCCCATCGAAAACAGAGCTCCACCACAGCGTGCGTCGCACGCGACGGGGCCTGGTACGTGTCCGAGACTTCTGTCCAACCTCGGGCATCCGTGTCTCGGTCAAGCGGATACTCGGGCTCGCTCTGTGGTGGCTGTCCGGGACGCAATGTCTCAGCCTCCGGTGCATCGCGCATGGCGCGGTTGCCGCTAGCGTCCAGCCATATCACGTGCGCCAGCACACTGCGGCGTGGGGTCGCCACATTTTCGCAGCGTCGTAAGGCCCGAAACAAGTACGATGCACCGCCTTGAACCTCCACTGTCTTGGTCCACCATCCCATCAAGCCTTGGCGGCCGTCAGCGCGAATAATGAAACTTCCGTTGCCGTCCGCACCGCCGTCCGCATCATAGAGGAATTCCGGCCGGATCTCCTCGCGTGGGGCAAATGTGCTCCAGCCGGCGGGCGCCGCGTCAGAAGCCGACAAAGTTGGGCCGAGCGCGGACAGGGTGGTCGGTAGTACCAACACCAAAACGAATAAGGAACGAATTGTATTCATCGTGAAATTACCGCCTTGCCAGGAGTGGCGCCTTGGGATCATGGGAAGAATAGTCTCGGTATTTGACGTTCGAAAAATTCCTTCCCGCCCGCCCGCTTCCGCTGGTCTTGTCCCGGCGGAGCGACAACTGATCTGCCACCGCATGACCTCTGCTTCCCCACTCTCCGGTAGCTGGCCAGTTGTGATTCCGACCGGGGCAAGCCCGGCGGAAATCGGAAAACACCGAAGTCGTTTTTCCCTCAAACCTCAGGAAGATCGAACCGCGATCACCAATGTACCATGCACCAATTGCGGTGCGAAGCGGCAAATCGTCCGCATGGCTGATTGATGAGCGTGGACTTAGGCTGTTGACGCGTATGCTCTCTTGTCGGAGTTCATGTGCGGCATGACGGCATCATCTGGAGTATCTGCCTCTCCCACCCGAGTCGATTGCGTGTATATTGGGCAGACAACACATTGCAGATGGATGGCTGCCATGGACACAGCGTACTCGCCACCGGATCTCCCCGTAGTTCTCGGGCTGGAAAACTGCCTCGCTTCGTCGCGGGAAATGCTGGCGGAGCGCCGCTTTGGGCTGCTGGTCAACCAGTCGTCGGTGGACTACCGTTTTCGTTACGGGCATGACCTGCTAAGCCGTGCGTTTCCCGGCCAACTGGCCGCTCTGTTCTCGCCTCAACACGGCATGTGGAGCGAGGACCAGGACAACATGGTGGAGACACCGCACGGACACCATCCGCGGCTGCGCGTGCCGATCCACAGCTTATATGCCGCAAGCCGCAAGCCATCGGCGCAGTCGTTGGGGGGACTTGACTGCCTGGTGGTCGATCTGCAGGACGTGGGGACGCGCGTGTACACCTACGTGTGGACGCTCACCTACTGCTTGGAAGCATGCGCCGAACAGGGAATTCCTGTCGTGGTGCTCGACAGGCCCAACCCGCTCGGCGGCCGCCTGGTCGAAGGCCCTCGTCTCGATCTCCAGTACACCAGTTTCGTCGGTCGGGCATCGATTCCGATGGCTCACGGTCTGACAATCGGAGAAATGGCACGCTACCTGAACGTCGCCATGAAGATCAACGCGACCGTGGAAGTAGTGCCACTTCGCGGCTGGCGGCGCGACATGACCTACCGGGAAACAGGCAGGCAATGGACCGCCACGTCGCCCAATCTTCCGCGTATCGAAGGGGTATTGCTCTATCCCGGCATGGTGCTGCTGGAAGGCACGAATCTGTCGGAGGGACGGGGCACGACAACACCGTTCGAGGTCGTCGGAGCCCCCTTTATCGATCCCTACCTGTTGGCTGACGCGTTGGACGACTGGCAGCTGCCCGGAATCGCATATCGGCCACTGGCATTCAAACCAACATTCCAAAAATGGCAGGATCAAGCCTGTGGCGGTGTTTACTTCCACGTGTTGGACGTGGGATCGTATCGGCCCTATCGTACGGCCGTGGCCCTATTGGGTTGCGTCCAACAGTTGTATCCGACGCAATTCCGGTGGCTTTTGCCGCCGTACGAATATGAAGAAGAGAAGATGCCCATCGACATCCTCAGTGGCGGATCGAAACTTAGAGAAGGTCTGGATCAAGGTCTCACCGCGCGCACGGCGGACGACCTGACGGCGTTGGACGAGGCGGCCTGGTATCAGGAAGTCGCACCGTATCTGCTGTACCAGTGATCGCAAAGGAATTGCCGCGTCCGTTTTACGGCTGCGGCCAAAGCTGCGTTAGAACTCGTCCGGAAATAAGTTACCGTATTTATCGCCCCTCACCCTACCCTCTCCCCCGCTATTCCCGCTCCGCGGGGCGGTGGAGAGGGAAGCGGAACCGGTAACTTATTTCCGGACGAGTCCTTAGCAGCGACGGCCTGCGCGCTCAAAGGCGCCACGTCCCGTCCGCAGCACGACTCGCTCGACCCAACCTGCAAGTTTCGTGAACAATCCCCGCTGTACCTGCGCTATTGATCCGGCACCGCGTAACTGTAGACGTGCGAGCCGCTGCCAAAGTAGATGCGTCCGTTCAGCATGTCACCGCCGGGACCGATGGGGACGGGGGACACGGCCAGCAACGTGACCTTGTGCGTTTCCGGGTCGATCCGCCCGATGCCTTTCACAAACAGGATGTAGACCGTGCCGTCACCGTCCTTGATGAACACGCGGGGCCCTTGTTGGGAATTTGTTGCGCCAAATTGGCGCTGGTGTTTTGCTCGTGTACGACCTGGCGCGCGGCCGCGTCGAAGACGAACAGCCGGGAGCGGTCCACGATGCCATAGACCAGAGCATTCGGGCCAGCGCACAAATCGGTGTATTGCTGAGCGCCCGGAAATACGACCTCGTGCCACTCGAGTTGCTTGGTCTTCAGGTCCAGTATGTATAGCTCGGCCTGCTCAGCCTTTCTCTCCCCGCCCGTGCCGGGAGCCGTGGTGGTGCCACCGAGCAGTTTGTCGCCCGCCACGGCGACCAGAGCCGATGTGGAATGCTGAGGGATGAGATCATTGTGCTCCAGCAATGTCTCTCTGGCGGTCTCCCGATCCCAGAACAGCAGCCCACCACCGGTGTAGCCATATCCGGGCGTGCCGGCCAGGACCACGGTTTTTCCATCCGGATGTGCCAACAGCTCGTGCGGGCGATAGATTGCCGGCGCACACTGGGTCAGAAACTGAGGATTGCAGTCTGGCTTGCCTGCCTCGGTGGGGATCCAATTCCGCGAGGGATCCCAGTCTAACAGGAATCCTCCCGGATAGCCGCCCACGAAAAAGTGATCTCCCTGTCGCGCGACGGTATTCCACTGACTGTAACTGGCTCGATTGACCCACTGATCCGTATTCGGGTGGTAACTGAAGAACCGCATCGGAAAAGCCGTGCCGCCGCAAATCGTACCATCCGGCGCGGCAGCTAAACCCATGATATGCGCCCCTTCACTGGTGTACTCAAACCGTACCTGTCTGGACTGGCCAGTCTGGGCATCCTTCACCATCAACACCCGTTCGACCAGGTCGCACTCGACCACGTGACTCCCGTCGGGAAAGTCGCGATGAAACAGCCCCTGACTGCTGCTGATGATCGGTTTTGCGTGGATCTGCTGAAGCGTTCCAATCTTGACGGCAGTTCCCGCGTGGAAACGATACCAGTTGTTCTCGCCAGGATGATGACCGTAGACGTTCCCGTCCACATCGCGATAAACGTACCCGGTCCCCTGAGCACGTTCGTCAGCGGGCAGCAGTTCCTTCGCCTTGCCGGCCGTGCGATCGAAGGCCAGAATGTGGCTGTTCGTACTGCCGATTCCGAAATAGACCCAGCCAGAATCATCGACCGCGATGTGGCGTGGGTACTGGAGCCAGTTCTCACTGTGCAGGTGGCCATAATCGTTCAGCGTGCCCGTCGCGGGATCGTACGACACGAGGCCGCTGTGCGGGTACGTGACCGACCAGATTATTCCTTGGTCGTCCTCGGTCATGCTCATCGCCATCTGCGGAGCGGTCTTGCGAAAGAACGTGAACTCACCCGCCGCCGGGTCAAACTCGGCGAAGTGGCTGTTGAAATGCGTGTAGTACCGATTGGAGCTGGAGAGGATCGACGAGTAAGGGCAATCGCCACCAGGAGGAAAAGGCGTCGGGATCTGCCGGCTGCGACCCGTCTGGGCGTCGATCATCAGCAGGGCGTATCCTCCACGATGATCGAACAGCCACACCAGCACCACGTTCCGTCCTTCGCCGTCGACCGTGGCCACCGTCCCACGATGGTTGCTCACTGGTGTCGCGACGCCGTGATGCAGAAAACCATGGCCAAGATCTTCCGTGGCAGCGATCGCAGTGTGCGCGGCGAGTATCAAGCATGGGATAGCCGCCAGGATAATGGCCTTCATGCGGGTGCGTGTCATTTTACGACTCCACTTTCATGAGATCCCAGAGTGACAGGTGGTAGACCAGTGTCCATTCTACCGCTCCGCACGAGGCCTTCGCAGTCGCGTCCCGGGCGGACTAACTCACACGAAGCAGCCGCTGGGCGTTCTCGTGCGTGATCGCATCCATTTGAGCGCTGGAAAGCTCCGACTCGTGGAGTTTCAACACGGCCGACTCGAGGATGAAGAACGGAAAATGTGACCCGAACAAAACCTTCTCGACCGGAACGCGTGTCAGCAGGCTGGAGATACCAGCGACTCCTTCCAACGTCGCGATCTCAAAGCAGACGCGACCCGTCTCGGCAAGCGCCGCGAGTGCATTACCTCGGAGAATCTGTAGCGCGTTCAGGAGCATCAGCTGCAACCCTGGTGTCGCGGCGACAAGCTCGGGCAGCGGGGCGGTGTTCGACGTCCGGCACGCGCACCATCGGATGCTGCATCCGCAGGTCTTCCATGCGGACGACCAGCTGGACAATCAGTTTGCGCTGGGCGGCCAGCGTCAACAGTTCCGCAAAGACCGGGTTATCGAGCTTATAGCCATGGTAGTTTGGATGGAGACGAATACCCGGCATACGGTGGACTTCGTGGCAGCGACGCAGATCTTCACGCCAATCGGGAAGCATCGGATTGACCGTCCCGAACGGACGCAACAGGCCCGCCGGGCCCTGGCGACAATCGTCGGCCAGCCGGGTGTTGACTCCGTCAATATCTTTGTGCAACAGACCATCGAAACTGCCGGCCCAAGCCTGCGTCACACCGCACACTCGCAGCTTCTCCACCAATTGCGGCAATTCGTCACCCGACAACCGGCGGAAGGGCCATCGTGAGAGACTGACGTTCGTGTCGATGATCATAGCTTGATCCCCTTGGCAGCGCAGATTGGTGTGAGCATCCTTTTGATATTGCCGGCCAGAATCAGGCGCTTTGATTCCTCCGGTATGTTCGCTCCATAGACTTTTGCCAATTGGGAAGCGAAGCTGCGGCCCTTATGGTCGCTGCCAAATATCACTCGCGGCGCGCCGAGCTCGCGGACGGCCATGTCCACGAAACCTGCGGTTGGATCTCCTCCACAGACTTCAGCCGTGACGTTCTTTGTAGCGCGAATCGCCCGGATACCTGTCTCCCAATCTCCGCCAGTATGCGCGGCAATGAAAGACGCCTGTGGATGGCGAAGAGCCAACGCGGCAAGATCTGCCGCGGTCGATTCTCCCGGCAGGTTTCCCGTGATCTTGTACCAGGTGTGCTGCAGGATGGGAGCCTTCAATTCGCTGGCGCGTTGTACGAGAGGATCGAGACGCTCGTCGTGGCAGCGCAAGGCGACCCACAGCTTGACGCCGATCATCGGGCCGTCACGAACACAACGGTCCAGTTCCTGCAAGCTCACCTGCGTGTGATTCGGGTTCAGGTAGACGAACCCGAACGCTCGCCCCCCGGACAGCTCGAGGGCCTGCAAAACTTGATCGTTCTGCCGACGCAGTTCATCGGGCGAGGGATCTTCGGAAAACGGATAGCCCATGAACAAAATGACTCGCTCAATCCCCATACGATCGGCCAACCTCAGAAGATTCGCCACCTGCTCTTGGGGTGTGTCGCCGGGCCAATTCAAATGTCCGTGTGCATCCCAGACGATGTATTTGGGTGGGCTCCAGAACGGTGTGTCGGCTGAGCGACTCGTCAGCCGCCACACACGCACCGCCGCGGGAAATCACGGTGCCTGCCACCGCGGCCTGAGCGGCCCCCACCAGCACGGCTCGTCGCGAGATTCTGCCTCTACGTGAATTCATTTCCCCAACTCCTCGTCAGGTCGACCGTCGCATATCATAACCAGTTCGGACTTCTATATTACCAGAACGCTTCACCCCCTGTTTGCACTCAGGCCGTCTTCAGGTGTAAGTTGTTAGGGGGGATATTGTCCGCCGCATCGAGGCGACTTCATGCTGCCCGCAACCTGAACTCCGCTGCGGCCGGACATTAGCCTCCGGCCTGGGAATGGCGGATCGTACATATTGACATCTGCACGCGTAATCACCGTTAGGAGAGGGACTGGTCATGCACACAAACAACTCGATCTCGCGACGCAGGTTCGTTGCGGGCACCTCCAGCCTGCTCGTGGCAGGGGCTGCGTCGGGAGCGGTCCAGGCATCCGACGCGCCGGCGTCTCCGGCCAAACTGGCCCTGCACGGAGGTGAGAAGGCGGTTGACCAGCCCGCGCCACATCTGGTCCGCTGGGGAGTCGCCGGAACGGGAACAACTGACCGCCATGCTCAATCAAAACTCGCTTTTCTACTGGCAGGGTCCTCAAACCGCGCAGCTGATCGAGCGATTTCGGGAATTCTGTCCGATGCAATACGTCCAGACTTGTTCCTCCGGCACCGCCGCCTTGCACATCGCGGTGAACGCGAGCGGAATCGGCCCGGGCGACGAGGTCATCACGTCGCCGATTACCGACATGGGAACCGTGATCGGTATACTCTACCAGCAAGCGGTTCCCGTTTTCGCTGACCTGGGAGCCAGCACCTATAACCTGGACGTGGCCGACGTGGAGCGCCGAATCACCTCCAAGACCAAAGCCATCATGCCGGTTCATCTGACCGGCAATCCCTGCGACCTCCAGGCATTGCGAGCCCTGGCGGACCGTCACAAGTTGATCTTGATCGAAGACTGTGCTCAAGCCTGGGGGGCTCGCTATCGCGGCCAACCCATTGGCACGCTCGGCCATTACGCTTGCTTTTCACTCCAAGATTCGAAACAGGTGACCTGCGGCGACGGCGGCGTCGTCGGCTCGAATGATGAACGCTTTGGACCCTTGCTGCAGAGGTGCGGCGATAAAGGATACGACCGGGTCAATCGCAGCGGCCAGCAAATGTTTGCCACCAACTATCGGATGAGCGAACCGCAAGCGGCCGTGGCCACTGCGCAGCTGGGACGTCTCGAGGCCATCGCTCAAACGCGATCAAAACTCGGTAATCTGCTCAGCGAAGGAATTGCCGGTATTCCCGGCATTCTGCCGCACGAAGTCCATCCAGAGGACCGCTGTGTCTACTACTTCTACATGTTCCGGCTGCAACCTGAGGCCTTCCGCTGCGACCGCGCCGAGTTTGTGCGGGCACTGGTGCACGAAGGAGTGGGTGCCATGGGAGGCTATATCCCGTTGCCGCTGTATCGCGAACCCTTGTTTCAACAGCACAGCTTCTTTGCCGGGCGGTGGCCGGTGCGCGAGTTGGGCCTGACCACCATGGACTATTCGAAAGTCCAGTGCCCGGAAGCCGAGGCTATCTTGAAAACCGGGGTCCGCATCTCGATCCATCAAGCCATGACGCCAGACTACATTGCCTCGGTGGCAGGGGCCATCAAGAAAGTGGCACAGCACTATGCCGCGTCTTGAGCCCCAGCAGCCCACCTGGCACTGCCACCAAGAGAAGTACCCTGCGGAGCTTCTCCGCTGGGGCATGAGACGATTGCAGAAATCGGTCGTTTCTCAAGATGCCGATCGACGGTTGTCAGCTTTCGGTGGAGCCTGGCGAAGGTCTTCGGTCAGACGAGTACTGGGCAGGGCCACCAAGGCAACGACCTTAGGTCTTCATTGGATCATTCGGGAACTGATCACTGCGACTGCTGCGGTGCCTGCCCCAGGGACTGCCGCGCGTGTTCCAACTGTTCTCGCGATTCATCGAGAGAAATCCCATAAGTCTTGGCGTGCTCAGCAACCCGTCGTTGCTCCGATTCTGCGCGAAGTTGAGCTCGCGCTTGGGCATCAGTGAGTCCGTTCGTTTCGGCCAGAGCCCCAATGGTGTCGGACGGGACGGCAACGCCATTACCCAGGTCGGTAAAGTGCGTGCTACCACACCCCCCGCACACCAACGTGGCAAAAGCAAGAATCATGCAATAACGGAACATCTTCACCTCCCTGCGATTTGACTCGACCCACCAACATACTCCGAGGGGACGCCCTACTATGGTACCAGGTTCGAGTAGCCGCCCAAACATCGAATCCCGACATACGTTCCATCCACGCCACCTATCGCTTGGCAGGCGGATTTTTGCCCGGCTCCTGGCAGCTCCGTGCCCCTTTGCCGTCTTCACTCGAAGTGCCGGAGTTTGGCCATTTTCGGTACTCCATTGCATCTTGCATGGGCTCAGGTCGATGTAGCGGCATGGCGCCGGTGCCGCCCAGCCGAATCGGACGCCGGCAGGAGTCCTCGGCGAAGGCTTGCCATCCAGCCCTCTCCAGCGACGTGGCTCGCCCAAAGTGGGTGCCCTGAATGCGATCTGCATGGTCTTCGTCCTCTCGGCGAAGTCTGCGAATCGGAAACACGGGACCGTCACGTGACTGTCCCCCTCTTTCGCTGTATTCACTTTCACGAAGGCAATGTAGCCGGAAATTCGGCATCCTCCACAAGAATTAACCTCACAACGTCGGTCCGGACGGATGCGTTGTGTCTGCTCTTCAGACCACACGGGATGAAAAGACCGTTGCCGGCAGAATATCGGATGATGCTCCCGTCGAAATCGACATCCATTTCGCCCTCGAGAACATAGCCAATATGCCCCTTCGTGCACCAGTCCGGCTCGACAAATCCTTTCGTGAATTCCACCAGGCGCAGCCTCCGGTCACCCTGTTGGAAGACTTTGAACCTTGCTCCGGGCAGTGGGGTCTGCCACTCCAGTGATTCGAAATCTACCTTTTGTTCTTTCATGTATCTCCTTTCCTGAAACCAACGAGCCGACATTCCGCTATTCGCTTATCAGATTGAGCACGGCGACCTCCGGATTCGTCGGCTGAAAGTGGACAAGGCGCAATTGCTGACCTACACGAAGAGAAGTCGAACGAGAATGAGACGGTTGGCGTCGGCATTAATTACGTTGCCTTTCGTTCTCGGGACGGTGGGCTGTGGAGAAAAACCAATTGTCGGGTCTTCCTATCGCAGCCCCAACGTAGCTCCCGGCAGACCAACCTTGGTCAAGCCGGTTCGCATCCCGTGCTGCCCAGTGATGAACGACGCCCGGCCCGCAGTACAGCTTTGTTTGGCATAGTAATCCGTGAAGAGCATGCCCTCGCGAGCAACACGGTCAATATCTGGCGTTCGATAGCCCATCATGCCACGAGTGTAAGCGCTGATATTTGACTGTCCGATATCATCGCCCCAAATAATGACGATACTTGGCTTGTCTGCAGCCTTAACATGGTTCGTGGCCACTGCCGAGGCGAATGCAGAGACAACAAGCACCGTTAAAGCGAACTGCGATCTTCTGTATTTCACGACATTCCTCCGAGCCTTAAATTAGGGGAAACAGGGAGACTGTGAAGCAGCGGAGAACTGCACACTCTAAGGTGGAGATATGCCCCTGGCAAGGAGCCGGCCGGCGGTAAGGTCAACCGCAGGAAAACGGCTAAGGATCGACGAAGCAATAACTGTTGTATTGTTTCTTCTCCCCCGCCGCGAAGCGAATAGCGGGGGAGAGGATAAAGGTGAGGGGCAAGAAGGAATCTGCCAGTTATTGCTTCGCCGATCCTAAGTTCAGCGGTGAGAAGGCACACCGCCGGCATATAGCCGATTCGCTTCGTGCGAGCGGTTGCATCGTCCGCTGCGGCCAAGAATTTTCGCTAACTGCAGGCGGTCGGATCTCCGCGGGCACACCTCTGAAGTTAGCCCGACTTCCGAACTCGCGTCGGCTTGTCCAACCGCCGCAAGTTGACGTTGAAGTAAATTGCCGGCAGTGTTGTCAACCGAAGTAGGTTCCGACACTTTCCAGTCTGTCAGTAAATTTTCTTGGCGCGCCGTCATGGTCAAGACGGAGGTCTGGGGGCTCTCTAACCGTTTCGTGCGCCAGGTCGATGTGTCCTGGTGGAGTTGGCGAATTGCACATCGTCCCGTGAGGTGGGCGCCCGCGCGGCTTGTACGTTGGAAACCGCGCGCTGGCGGTGCGAGAAATGCGTCCCGTGCGCGAGCTCGCGGATCGAATTGGCTGGCAACGGTGGCTAAGGCCAAGTGAGGTTTTGGCACGCCGTGAACTCTACGAAGCAGAGCTCTCGAACTCTCTCTTGTCCGCGTTTCGGCGTGAGGATCGCATTTCGGCATTCTGCGCTCAGATGCAGCAGAAAGTTGGAGTGCAACGGACCGTCATCGACGCACCAAACAACTCGCCGCTTCGCCGCGGCGGTCAGTGAGCGCCTCCGCGTCGCGGTTTGCCCTGCAGAGAAACTTCTCCCTCACACGCAGCAAACCAACGCCATATCCTCGGCGGGTGCAACTGCAACTACAGGCACGCGTCGCAGGCCTATGCTCCGTCATATGAGAGCCGGCGGGCGTCGTTCGGGGTGGAGAAGTGATTCACGACGAGGCAGGGTGCGTCCCAGCGCACAAATGGTAATTCCTATTCGCTCCAGCACGAGCGGCAAAAGCACTGCCATTATCCTGTGCGACAGCATCGTTGCTCAGGGTGTCAAGCGCAGGAAGCCAACACCAGCGAACTGCTCGGGATGGGCCGCCGCTGGAGTGCCGAGCCGGCGACCGGTGAGCTGGTTGTCGTCGCAGGTGGATGCTGATGTGCAGATTACCGCCAGCGTCGCACACAACGAATGCGAACAATCATTGCAGTTTTTTCAATAAAAATGCACACCGGTAGGGCATGCGTCGAATAGTGCAACTAGTTACTGCACGAAACCCTGGCATTTGAGCTGATACACGCTGTTTTCCCAAGCGATCGGTTTGAAGTGACCGTCCGGGGTTTCATGTAGAAAGGTCACCGGGAACGAGTCATATCAGGCAGGACCCGCAATAGCGAGGTCTATTTGCCTCGCCAGTGAGGGTTGACAAATCACTTCGCCACACTAGAGATACCTATCTGCGGACGTGAAGATGTGATGTAACGGTGTGATGTAACCTCAGCACCATTTAATGGCGTAGGGTGCATCGTACAGTCGAACTTTAAACACGAATGGGAGTCGGTATGAAAATGAGAATGGTCGGTTTGGTGTTGGCAGTTTTGGTATGCTCGGTAGCTTCGAAGGCGGCTCTCGCAGGCTGTGGTACCTGCGATAAGACCGTGGTGGAGAATGCCGTCGCGAATGATGATTTCAAGACTCTTGTAGCAGCGGTCAAGGCGGCCGATCTCGTCAAAACGCTGTCGGGTGACGGTCCCTTCACCGTTTTCGCTCCCACCAATGAAGCTTTTGCGAAGCTGCCGAAGGGGACGGTCGAAGAATTGTTGAAGCCGGAGAACAAGAAGAAGCTGGCGGCAATTCTCACCTACCACGTGGTTTCGGGTAAGGTCATGGCAAAGGACGTCGTGAAATTGACAGAGGCGAAGACCGTACAGGGTTCAAAAGTGAAGATCAGCGTGAAGGACGGTGTTGTTTCGATCGACGACGCGAAAGTTGTCAAGGCAGACATCGCGTGCAAGAACGGTGTGATTCATGTCATCGACGCTGTGATTCTCCCAAAGAAGACTAGCCAGCCGTAAGCATTATTCAGGTGGCAGACTGAAGCCAGCCGCGTTCAAGGCGAACACGGCTGGCTCTTTTCATGTGCTTGCTAATCGAAGCGACATTCATCCGTTTGCGGCCATTGTCCAAGCACCGCGATGGGCACAAAACGGGCTCATCATTCTCTAGCTGTGGCAACGGTGCGGATTATCTGGGCTGGCACACAAAGCCACTTGCTGGAACTGGTCTTGAGCGTATTCAGTCCGAACGGATCAAGCGTTGTGACGCTTTTAGTCACATCCTGCGGTTGCAACTCATAAACCACGAGGCAGTTCTCTTTGCTCTTCACGGCAGAGTGCTGATCATGGTGCCAATGTTCCACGGGAACACAAAAGTAGGCAGCTTTCAATACTTTGCGGTTTCTCGATCCGAACGTATCGCTAAGCTTCACTTCTTTGCCTTCAGGGGAACCTTTGACAATTTCGTAGGCTTTGAAGTAATTCAACCCCTCGGGTATTTCACTCGGAGACCCGGTCGCAAGGCGTTGGGCCGGCGATAACAATAACGCTGGCTTTCCGATAGTAATCGAGTATGTGTTGGTGCCCTGCAACGTATCGCGCACGGAAAGTACCTGGTCGGACGCATCCGTTGGTCTCTCAATGCTGTACCAGTTTAGATACGCCCGCGGCTGTACCGGGTTTTTTTCTCCGTACCCGATAGCCTGGGAGAACAGCTCGGGCCCGGACAGAAACGTTTCAGTAATTTCGCTGTCAAACGGTCCTTTCAAATCGACCTCGTGATCGATTTTGCGTGAAGGCGTGACGCGTAGCACCTCGAAGAAATCGCCCGAGTTGGCATCAGAGGCCGGTGTGAGGACGGCAAGTGAGCAAAGGAGCAATAAGAAATCCGAAGGGATTATTACCATGATGGGTCTCCTGATTGTCGATTGAAACGAATCGCACTTATGCTGCGGTAGACTTGATGTTCCCATATGCCTTGGCTTTCGCCAACCCGCCTGCTGCACCCAACAGCGTCAACGACGGATGTCACCTGAGGTGATTCAAGGACAGGCTGAATCGCACCGGATCAGGCCGGCGGGCTACGGCAACCCGCCGCGGACGATACGGCACGCCGGCCCCCAACGCCTTCGCTCGTCCGGCCCACACGGATTTTCGAATCGCTTGCGGTCTTTTCGAAAATCCCGGGTGTTTAACTCTCCAAGGGGGCATCATTATCGATCCATGTTGCGGTTTTGTCCTACCGGTGGCTTACACGGGACAGGGAAATCTATGCGCCTGCACTTCGGAAAAGTTGACGTTCCGTCGTCTCTGCCGAGGACCGTCCGAGTTTGCGGCCTCCTGCTTTGTATACCTCTATTGGTGTCCGTTCAGAGCACCCGCGCCGGGGAAGAACGCGAATCTACCGATCCAGCGGTCTGCCTGCGCAACCGCCAACGCTGATTTCCAGGGGCTTTTTGATCGTCGATGGCAACTACGTGCCGCCGCCGTACGTCGTACAGCCGCGTGACGACGGTTTGTATGTGAATGATTACTTTGTTCCGATCGACGTAGCCGCATGGCAATTGACCGATGGTGTGGGCGCTCAGCGGGGAAGTTTCCGTGGACCGCGCGACGGCATGAGTGGACGACGTGGTAGTTTTGCTCGAATGCGTCCTGGGAAAAACGGGGCGCGAGAGAAACCCAACGGTGGTCGCCGCGGCAACAGAGAACCACCTCCTGACACTGCGTTCGCCCGTCTACAGCAGAGTGTCGAGCGACAATTGCAGGCCAACGCGTTGTTGATTTCCTGCGGCACACAGCATGCCGACATTCTGCGCAGTAACAGTGCTTCGCAAGTCTTGGACTCACTGCTCTCGGATGCGCCTGCAGCAAGACAAGCTGGCATTTCTGACGCAACAGCAATCGCTTCGCGTGTTCAGTTCCTCCCAGTGGGAACAGATCGTGGCGAATTTTCGACCAACTGCGGAATTGCGGCAACGCGTGGCTCCCTTGCTCAACGAATACCACCAGACCGGGGAGGCAAACGACGCCTCGCATGAACGGGTTCAATGGTATGGACGGCTGGCTTCCAAGCCGATGAAGTATGGAGTGACGGTGATGGCCATGATGCTGGCGGTCGTTGCCCTCGGCAATCTGCTGCTGCACCGTCCCCAGGGCCGAGGCCGCTGGAGCGAAATCTATGTTGCCGATCAGGACAGTCCCAGCGTGGTGCGAATCGTCATTTTGTTGGCTTTGCTGGGCGGATTCGACTTGCTGCTCACGTTGGCAGCGCAACAGGCAGGGACGCTACTCGAGCTGAACCCGTTGGGGTCCGAGCTGGTGTCGAACCCGCTGCTGCTGGCATCCTTCAAGATGACAAGTCTGCTGATCGCCTGTTTGATTCTGGTGTCCCTGCGCCGCTATCGAGTGCGTTAGTCGCCTCCTGGTGGATGTGCATGGCCTGCACCGTGCTGACGTTCCGCTGGGTGACCTTCAACTCGCTGTTCTTCAGCTGAACAAGGGCTCTTGGCCCAGGATGTCCGACTCGACCGACACCGACGCCCCACTCCCTGGGCGTGGCAAGAGCCGCGTGGCGATTGGGGAACCACGCGGCTTTGCGGGATGCACGTAAGTCTGGCACACTAGCAGACATATCGACAATGACTGATGCGTATCTTGATCATTTTCGCCTTCCGGCATGCTCCGCCCCGACTGGCGAGGGGTATGGAAGATCCGATATTCCCACGCGGTGATGAAGAAAGCGGGGCAAATCGGCTGGGATCTGTTAATCTGCTTGTGGAGTCTCAGTTCGGCACATGCCGGCGGCGCGAAGCACGTGTTTCGCATGGGAACGCCTGGCGGCCCTGCCGCCTGGACGTGGCACCGCCCCTTCGAGTGTTGACGATTGTTCGTCATTCTCATGGCTGGTGTGATCGCCAGCGGGCTGGACCCGCTAGTGCCCGTGCTGTTCGTGCAAATGATTTACGACAATCGCCCTGTACGAGTGAAGGAATATACACCGTGATGCGCACCCTTTCGCGTATCGTGTTGACCGCCTTGTGTGCGTGGCACGCTTCGCTTCTGCCTGCACAGAACATCACCAACTATGGGTCGATGCCCGAACCCTACTTGTTGCTGTTGCGAGAACCGGCGGTTCTGAACGACCTGCAACTGAATGCACGCCAACGGCAAGAACTGGAAGACGTGAATCAGGCGCTTGACGGACCCTTGCTGGCATCTCGCAATACGCCACCGGAGAAGCAGAGTGCGCAGATTGCCAAGTGGCTGGCAGAAACACGGCAGCAGCTCAGCAAAATCCTGGACCGGAAACAGATCGAACGGATCGAGCAGATCAAGATCCGCGTGCGGGGATATCGCTCGCTGCTGGATGCGTCGGTTGCCAGACAACTCCGCCTGACGGATGCGCAGACGGGACAGATTGAAGCGACATTTAAGACGCTTCAAGACGAAATCAGCGAATTGCAGGAACGTGCGGCGAAAGGGGAATCGCGTGACAGGCTGAACCAGCAGGCCAGCGAGTCTCAGGATCGTGCGCAAAAGAAGTTTCTTGCCATTTTGTCGGCCGATCAGAAGCGGCAATTCGTGGCGCTGGCCGGACGCTCGTTTGACCTCGCCAAACTGGGACAGGTTCGATTCCACGCCCCCGAACTCCCTTCGACCAAGGCTTGGATCAACGCACCGCCGATCAGACTGGCGGATCTGCGCAGCAAAGTTATTGCGTTGCACTTCTGGGCCTATGGGTGAGTGAATTGTCACCGCAATTACCCCTGGTACAGGGGT
Source organism: uncultured Planctomycetota bacterium (assembly GCA_963700575.1). Lineage (GTDB taxonomy): Bacteria > Planctomycetota > Planctomycetia > Pirellulales > Pirellulaceae > JAJRVM01. Next base: position 88,318 of record CAVOYC010000037.1, read on the forward strand.
TGGGACGAATCGTTTCGCGACCAGGGCCTGACCATCATTGGGGTCCATACTCCGGAAACCGAGGCGGAAGCGAACGCCGACAGTGTGCGCGGACAAGTCGAGAAAGCGGACTTCTCGTTTCCCGTCGTGATCGACGGCGACAAGAAAATCTGGGACACGTGGGGCAACAGCATGTGGCCCAGTGTCTACCTGATCGACAAACAGGGACGCGTGCGCTATTGGTGGTACGGTGAGTTGAACTGGCAGGGCAACAACGGCGAGCAGATCATGCGTCAGCGGATTGAAGAGCTGCTGGCCGAAGAGCCATAGCACGTGACCTTCCCTTGTTCGTTCGACGATATAGAGTCGCTCGCTGGCAGCGGCCGCTCCGTTGAAGACGGGTGGCGACGCGAGCGCGTGCATGACGACTTTCTCACCCGACCGCGTGTCAAACGCGAACAGCTGACCGCCTTTCCGCCCTTCGAATGTCGCCCAAGGGGTCCTGGGGATCCACCACATCGGGCGGCCCGGCCACGAACAAACGATCCTGGGCCAGCACCATCGCTCGAATTCGCACCGGAATGCGTGTCCGCCAGGTGTCACGGTTGTCACCGAGGTTGCTGGCGAACAGCAGATACCCTTCCTTTCCAGGTGTGAAGAAGACGTTGGGATCGAGACCTCGCAACGAATCGAACATCCTGACGTAGTAGGCCGACCGGTTGTCATGCACGATCACACGCCCATAGTTGCCCGCCCCCATCTTCCAGGGCGTGCGCTTAAAGTAGCTGTCCTCCAGGTACCCCGCATCGACCTGCATTGCCGGTTGGCCGCGCACCGGCTGCAGCCGCGAATCGAAGGCAGTCGATCGCATGAAGATTTTGGTCCCGTCTCCCACCAGAATGTCGGGCAGCGATCCGGTTGGCAGGCTGTAATTTTCTTCCACATTGTCAACGGTGTAGTGTGGTCCATCGAGCACGGTGGCATAAAGCAGTTTACCGGTGGCCACCTCCAGGCCATAGAGAAACAAGCCGCCGTCCAATTGCGAGGAGCGTCCCGCCGCAAAATAGACAGTACCATCCTGCACCAGCACGCTTCCATGGACCGGCCACGCCGATTCCAGCTGCCCGAACGCTCCGATCCAACGTGCGCACGGCGCGGCCAGAAATCGCCATACCAGCGCGCCGTCGGCCGCGCGAAGGCAGTAGACCCAACCGTCGCGCGATCCAAACAACACACAACCTGCATGCCAGGTGGGGGGCGAATCGATCCTTGCTCCGGCCGCAAATTCCCACCTCTTCCGGCCATCCTGAGCATCGAGACAAAGGACGTGGTGTTGATCGACCTGCGACACGAACAACGATCCGCCCGCCACCGTGGGTGCCGACAACTTGCCGCCCAGTTCGGCCTGCCACAACGGTTCAGCATCGTCAGCCACTCGGGTGTCCACAGCACCCGTGCGAGCTGCATCGTGACGGAAGGCGGGCCACTGCTGGCCTGCCAATTTCTCGTCCGCCTCAACGCTCCCCATTGCACCGCCATACGCCGGCCCGCGTTGAAGTCGTTGCTGGTCAGGCACCGGAGCGTCTGCGCGTGCCAAGCGTGACGCCAGCACATTCATGCCGGTCAATTTCTCTTCGATATAACACTGGCAAGGATGAGGCGGCACATACTGCAACCCGTTGGCTGGCATCATGCCCACATGGCATGTGCCGCGGACCCAATTATCGACCGTGTGGTGGCCATTTTGCAGGTCCACAAACTCCGTTCCGCGGCGGCTGGCCAGAATGTAACGCAATGTGGCTTTGTTGCGATAACAGCGATGATGATGATGCGTGCGAAAGATGTTTCCGACCGGCACCTGCTGCTTCAATTCTCCGCTACGCAGGTCGTATCCGTTGGCCGACCGAGGCCATTGCTGTCGCTGTTTCGACTGCCTTCCCACTTCGATCAGCGCCTGGTCAAACTCGGCGCTCCAGGTCCAGACAAGATCCCCAATGACAAAAACATCTTTCCACTCATACCACAAGTGACCAATGTACTTTTTGGGCTGCACCCACAGCAAATCTCCCGTATCGGCCGAAAATGTCCCCAACGCGTTTGGGCTGGCATGGATGACCACTCCGTCACGCACGATCATCGTGCCGTTCCACAGCTGTCCTTTAGCCTGGATCCCGCCGGCGAATTGATCATCCTGATTCTCGGGAAACGGACTCCGCCATTTCTCCGTACCGGACCGGGCGTCGAGTGCCACGATCTGCGGCCCGTCGATCAGCGCTAGTACCCGCCCGTCCGTTGCCAGATTCGCGGCGGGGCTCAGCTCCGGTGCGCGGATACTTCCATATTGCGACCGCCAACGCAAATAGTCGATCGTACTGCCGAGATAGCTCTTCTCGGTAACCCACAAGGACTGGCCGTTTTCCAGGTCCACGGCCATCACCCGCAGTTTCCCGGTATCGTGTGTCAACACGTAAAGCTTGCCGTCGCACAACAGCAGTTCACTCGCGTTCTGCGTCTCCGCAAAAGTCCGGAGCACCTCCCCACTGCGCGCGTCCAATTCACTGACCGGGGCACGGTAACCCAGCGTCACGTAGACTCGGTCACCGACCGCCACCAGCCGCTTGCGGATGTCAAACGGATAGTCACCTGGCCGTGTCGCAAACCAGCTGGATTTCCACTCACGCCAACCCCACCGTCGAATGGGAACCTTCCAGAGCGGGACACCGTTGAAGGCATCACGAGCCACCAGGAACCATTTGTCGGGCAGAGGATGATCACCGGTGACACTGATCGGCGCTTCGTCCACGATGGCAAACAGCCGCCCCTTGGCCGTCACCATCGTACTGATGCTGGAATCGGTTTCATGTGAGCGCAGCCAGACGGGGCCACCGGTCCACTGATAATGCTTAGGCGGCCCGACAACTCGATCTTCCGCCACCGGATTCCCATCGGATCCATGCAGGAAGTGAGTCCACTGGTCAATGTCACTCGGCCAACGTTTTTCGATTCGCAGCCACGTACCGGTCAGCTCAGTCGTTACGACGGCGTCGCATCCGGACTCATGTGCGACCGCCTGCAGGTTGCTGAGCCAGCCGTCATCGGCAGTGGTCAAAGACGTCGCCCCGCACCAGGCGACTCCCAGGGGAGCCAGGACGCGGATCACTTCGAGTGGCGTCAGGCCGTCTTTCTGAAGCTGCGGAAATGCATCCACGACCAGCAGATTCACCAGGTTATCGGTATATGGCAACCGCTGACCATCGAATCTCCCCGCCGACACCTGGCCGTACAATCCAGCCGCTCGGATGGCACGCTGCGCGGTGTCCCGATGCTGATCGTCGCGCACCAACATCTGCACCGTGAAACTGCCTTGCTTCGATATCGCCACGGCCAATTCGGCCTCCGCAGGCTCCACCAAAACGCACACGCCACCCGGGGAGGAAGTCGATTCCACGAGACCCGCGGCGGTTGCCAGAACCTGATCCTCCGCGGCGCCGAGCACGGATGAGGCCGTCAACATTGTCGCCATCATGGCGGCAGCGGCAGAGACCAGGTGGACGTGGCCAGTGGATTTGTTCTTCATGGAATTGTTTCGTCCCGTCGTGAATAGACGCGCTCGTAACCGTTCTTACTCTTACTCTTACTCTACTCTGACTCTGACTCTTACTCTTCATCTCAATCGCAATCTTCTTCCTCTTGTCGTCTTCGCGTCCATGTTGACATTCAAGCGGACCCCCAATTCTCATTGCGTGAGCTAAGGAACCGGGGAAAAACAACTTCGCATCTTCCGTCCATGGGTGGCACTTTCCTGAGCGAGCGGCAAAAACTGCAAAAATGGCAGGCGGTCCATCGCGAGCGGAGCCAGTGTGGCGGACGGCTCCCCCGCGTGTAGTCACCATGTACGTCCACTGGCTCCGCTCGCGATTACCCGCTTGATGAGGGCAAAATCGCAAGACGCTCGCTCAGGAAAGTGCCACCCGCCGAAGTTAGTTTTCCCCCAAACCTAAGAACGTGTTTTGAAATTCACGATACCCTCACCCTACCCCTCTCCCGCAGGCGGGAGAGGGAACAGCAGCCTCGCTTCGCGAGCAGTTTTTTCAATTTCAAAACACGTTCTAAGGCGCAATTTCGTGATTGTGGCATCCGGCCGCAGTACGGCGGCAAGCTGCCGCCGCCACGGCCGCCTGGATCATTTCTCTGAGGTGTTTTGGCCGCCGACTTTGTCCAAGTCCCGTCGGTATTCGCGCGCGACTTCTTCGGCGGAGAGCGCTACTCGATAAACCCTCACCTCGTCGATCACTCCTTCGAAGGGAGTCACGATTTCGGCGGCGCGATCGCCCGCATCAAAACCAATCTCCATGCCCTGCCCGCAATTACTCGGTATGAGCCCTGTTGTCGGAGTGGTTGCTCGAAGCTCACCATTGACAAACAGCTCGATACACTCCTGCTCCACGACACCTAGTACGTGCGTCCAACCGCGGCTCATTTGCTCGCTGCCTTCGGCGATGAAACCTGGTCCCTCCTGGGTCCGATGAATGCCAAATTTGGGAACGCCATCTTTCACATAGAGCGAAAAACCGCAAAACGCGCCGCCTCGCGCCACGATCACCCCTTCCTGGACTGCCGTCCTGACCCACGCCGAAACCGTAAACGGAACGAGCGCGATCGGAATGTCGGCCGGTTTTCCTATCTCCACGTAACGTCCCGGGCCAAACTCCAGCGCGCGGCCCAATCGTCCCTCCACCGCCGCACAGCCGATGACCTGGCCATCGTTTCCGTTGCCGGTCCGGTCCATCGCCACGGCGGACCGCACATCCTCAAAGTCCCAGTGCGCCATGAGATCCCCGTCACGCGAGAACCGTGCGACGCTCAACTCGGCAGTGCGCCGGACCGTCGCGTCGGGGTCCTGCGCCGCCATCTTCATCAGCGGCTCCACCGCGCGCGCGTTGCGCAATTCGGCCAATCTTTCAATAGCCTGACGCCGCACGTCCGGTGCACGGTCCTGCAACGCTGCCAACAGCGGAGTGACCACGTGCGGATCCTGTAACGCACCAAGTGCCTGGACCACGCGTTGTCGAGTTTGAGCCGACGACGACTCCAATCCGCTCGACAATCGTGCCACGACCTCGGCGCGTTCGAGCTGTCGGAGAATCCACACCACGCAGGCGACATCGGTTTCCTTCCGGTCCAGCATCTCGACCAACCGTCCGATCAGTCGCTCATCACCGATTTCGCGCAAGGCCCAAGCAGCCTGATCGCGAACCGACCACTCTTGATCATCGAGCGCCTTGAGCAGAGACTCAGTCGCCCGCGTGTCTTTGATCTCACCCAAGGCGTAGGCTGCGTAGAATCGCACATTCTGATCAGCGTCCCGGAGTGCGTCCGCCAATGGCAAAGTAGCACGCCGGTCGTTGATAAATCCTAATGCCTTCGCCGCCTCGCGCCGCACCGAGCCATGCGTGTCCGACAAGGCCCTCGCGAGAGCTGCCGTGGCGTCCCGGTCGGCCAATCGCCCCAATCGAACTGCGGCTTGCTGCCTCACCCGCGGATCTTCAGATTGCAGGTCACCCACTGCGGCCGACAGGCGGACATCCGCGGCGGCAAAACTACACGGGCCAATACCTGCAGCCAAAATGGCGATCCCACCTGCAATGGTGCACCCGGAAGAGTTGAAGAGGAGTCCGAGGGCCGAAAGAGCGACGGCCCAGGCTCCTCGCGGTGTGCCATCGCCTTCACGCTTGCAGATCATGGGGCGTTGCCTCGTGAAACGAAATGGAGTGAAACCTTCGGACCGGCCGCCAAGCGCTACCGCGGATAATCCAACTTGTCCGGAATCGGCACTTGTGACAGGGCTTGTCCGGCACGGTCCTTTGCCAGTCGAGCGCCGGTCAGACAACCATCCAGCTTGCTGCGTCGATCGGTGAAAGCTCGCAGCCCTTCAAATCGCACACAGGGTCCGGCTTTAGGAATGTGCGAGCCATCTTCTTCCATCACATCCCCCGCCATGCGAACGCCGACCGAGATGCCGGGAATGAGTCCCTCCAGCACATCCAGTTCCCCAGCTCCCATGCACGATCCACAATCAGGTTCCCAACTGGGATGGCGATTGTAGCCGAACACCAACTCCGAGCAGATGCGCGCGACCTCGCCCGCCGCACGAGCAGATTGCACATGGCACAGATCCGTAAAGAACTGGACATAACCCGCCAGCGACGCATCCTGACGAGCATCCTCGGCCTCCCGCTTTTCCAGGTGTACGACGTCCAGGATCTGGAAGTACGATGCGAGCAACCAGCAAAGTGCATCGGCCATCGGGAACGTCGCACCCTGGCGCTTATCGCGATACAGAGGTTCGCCATCCGCATCGGTGGCATGCTGCAGGTGGTGGAGTGACCAGAGCCACAAATCCATCGCGGCGGCGATCGTGCAGGCCCCGGTCCCAGGCCGGTCGGACGCGATCCGACTCATCTCCGACATCCACTTGCGCAGTTGAGCCAAGAACAGCTCACTGGTCATGGTGACAATGAGCTGTCTTCTCTGCACTGACTCGGGTCCTTCGTACGTTGCCTCGAGCTGTGAATCCATCCACTTCTGGGGTAGGAAACCTGGACAATCCTGCGTGATCCCAAACCCTCCCATCAAGCTGACGGCTTGGCGCAGCAGCGTCGCACCCTGTCCCGTGTTCCAGAGTTTCGTGGCGGGTGACAGCACTTTGCCGACAGATCGTTTCAAAACGAATTCGACCACACGACTCGTCCTCAACTCCGCCAGACGCCGATCATTTCGTTCGTCGTCCGGAGCGACCGACAGCGTGAGGTACTCCATGGCCAGAGCTTCCGCTTCTTGGGGAATGCGATGCGGGCCTGTCCCCAACTCCATTGCCTCGCCGGCAAAGATCTCGCTCTTGGTCTTCTCCAGCTGAGCAAACGAGTCAAAATGCCTGGCGGCGGCAAAGCCCAGCGAACAGGCGGCTTCGCCGGCCGCCCAAATATCCACCAACCGATGGACTGCGTCTTCCTTCGTCTGCAAGCCCAGCTCATGCCGCGGCGTACCTGGTTGCCCCTCGCCGCCGCGAAATCGTTCGCGTTGATAACGGATAATGGGTTCGATCGATGACAACAGCTTGGCACCGGTCATGACTCCGGCCGGAACGCGCGTCCGCGAAAAAACGGCTTCCAAGACTTTCGCATGACTGTAGGTGGGTACGATCGTGCCGTCCTGAACCGTATAACCCCCCACGATCCGCGTGGCGGGCACCTTCAGGTCAAAGACCGGATCGCGCGTGGAGGTGAGTTGATGGACCAGCTTCCGCGTCACCGCCCCGCGATCAAATGTCCCTTCATCATCTTCCTCGAGGATGATCATGCAGGTGCCTTTGATCCGCGGATCGTCCGAGGCCACGGCGGCCACCACGAAGTTCGCGAAATCCATGTTGTTGGTAAAGCGACCTCGCTTGTGCACGTGAAGCCACGGCGTTTCACCCTCCTGCCACTCATGCACGCGTACTTTGCCCGAGAGCATGCCGGTGTCGACTCCCACGTAGGGAAGTGGCTCGGTCAAACAAAACGCGCCGCGTCTGGCATGCCGTCCGCCCGATGATGTCACCGAAGCGTTCAAATACGCTGCCCGCTGTTGGTCAGTCCCCAAGGCAATGATTGGCTGCAGAGCCAATCCCAGCGCCACGAGACAGGTCGCTGCTCCACCGTCAACCCAAGCCAACTCGAAGGCTGCCAGGGCGGTGGCCAGGTTCTTCGGGCCGGTGAGCATCCCACCATATTCGGGGTCGGCGAAAATCTCCGACACGCCGGCCGCTTCCAGCGCATCGAGCAACTCACTCTTCTCGGCCGTCCACTGGTACGTATCACGCTGGCCTTCGGCGACCAGCCGTGCCACCAGCGATCGAGCCACCTCTGCGCCGACCGGACCAACGTCTGAAGATCATCGCGATCTTCCAACCGCCACATCAACTGCCGAACCACGTCGCTGGGCAGCCCGGGCAAATGGGGGGCATCGTATTTACGCTGGGATGAGGCTGTGGTCATGGTCGTCAATTCCTTTGCTGTCCCTGCTCCACCAACGGGGCTTCCTGCTCCACGCGCCGAGGCCCATCATCGACGAGAACGAAGCTCACAAGCGGCGGGGCTCATGACTCGCTGGGGCTGCCGTCTGGGCCAGCGATCAGTGGAGCCACCCGCGGACTGGAGGGGGAGCCTTGCCTGGGCCGACTTGCGGCCTCATTATACAGGTCCACAGAGTAGTCGTGAATCGCATGGACGCTCGGACGCTGCAGCCGAGCGATGACGCCACCGCTGCGGACACTGACACGGCACCCAACTACCGATTACGGCAGCCGCAGCGCTCTGGCACCGCACACGTTCGGCTGATTTCTCGAGATTTTCGCACATTCTGTGGCCTTGACCCATCGCCCGACAAGGCCCGATAATCAGGCCGGTTTTCTGGCGTCTTTGATTTCCACAAGTGGGGAGCGGTTACGTTGCCTTATCACAGTATTGTTTTGGTCAAGCAGGTCCCGGACACGGCCAATATCACGGCCGAGGCCATGAAGTCCGATGGCACGGTCAATCGGGCGCGCCCTGCCGGCCATTTTCAATCCTGAGGATCTCAACGCTCTGGAGACAGCGCTGGAGGTCAGGGACCGATTTGGGGGAACGGTGACCGTTCTGACCATGGGACCGCCCAAGGCGGCGGATATCCTGCGTGCCAGCCTCTTTCGTGGGGCGGATCGAGCCATCTTGTTGACCGATCGCCGGGCCGCGGCCAGCGACACGCTGGCCACCAGCTACATTCTGTCACAGGCCATCAAGACAGTGGGCGACTACGACCTGGTGTTCGCCGGACGCCAGGCCATCGATGGCGATACGGCACAAGTCGGACCGCAATGTGCCGAAAAACTGGGCATTGCCCAGATCACGTACCTGGAAGCACTGCTTGATCTGCGCGACGATCCGCAGCAGCGCGTGGTCCGCGTGCGGCGGAATATTGGCAACGGATGGGAGATCATTGACGCCCGTCTGCCCGTGCTGGTGACCGTCATGGAGACGGCGAACAGCCCCCGCCCTGCCGCCGCGCGGCGCGTGCACAGGTTCAAGCGTGCGCAGGTGCCCGCGGAGGTGTTGAACGAAGTGAAGGCGGCCATGCCCGCGGCGACGGACGAGGTGCGTGAAGCGGAAGTGACGCGTCGCATCGGCGCCCTGCGGCAGCAAGACTTGATGATCGAGCAGTGGGATCTCGACAAGATCGGAGCGGACCTGTCGCGGTGCGGCCTGGCTGGCTCACCCACCAAAGTGTTTCGCGTTCAGTCGATCGTGCTGACCAAAGAAGGTTTCACTGAAGTGCCGGCCACGGAGGAGGGAGTGCGCAAGATGATCCGTGAGCTGGTCGTGGATCGAAGTCTGGGCTGAGCCTGCCGTCTCCTCCTTAGCGGCATGGGTCTGCCACAATATGGCTCGAGAATCTCTTTGAGGAAGATACCCGTTTTTTTACCGGAATGTTATTGCCGCTTGAGAGCCGGCGTCAGCATCACCGCTGGCGACTTGATCTTCAGTGCGAGCGGCAATGAGGATGCCACACGAAAATGATCGAAGTGAACCGTGACGGCGAGGTCTGGGTCTATGCCGAACAGCAGGACGGCGTGCTGCGCGAAGTCGCGCTCGAATTGTGCGGCAAGGCTCGCGAGCTGGCCGATGAGCTCCACGTACCCGCGGGCGCCGTGTTGATCGGCTCCCGTGTTAGCGAGCTTCCCGAGCAGTTGATCGCGCAGGGCATTGACCATGTTTATTGCCTGGAGGATCCGAAGCTGGAGCATTACCAGACGCTCCCCTATGCTCGGATCACCTGCCAGGCCATTGCAGCGCACAAGCCGCAAATTGTGCTCTACGGAGCCACGGCTGTGGGCCGCGACTTGGCGCCGCGCGTGGCCTCGGAAATGCGTGCCGGCATGACAGCCGACTGCACGGACCTGAAAATCCAGGATGTGACCGAGCCACGTAGCAAAGAAGTACATGAAAAGCTGCTGTTGCAGATTCGTCCCGCGTTCGGCGGAAACATCATCGCCACGATCGTCAATTATGATATGTGGCCGCAAATGGCAACCGTGCGCGAAGGGGTCATGCCGATGCGCGATCCTGATCCCTCCCGCACCGGCCAGGTGATAAAGCTCGACTGCCCCTTGAGCGATGACCTGTTCGCCATCAAATTGATCGAACAACACATCACACCACGCACGGTCAACCTGAAAGGTGCCCGTGTGATCGTCGCCGGTGGTGCCGGTGTCGGCAGCAAAGCCAACTTCCAGCTGATCCACGAACTGGCGGGGGCCATCGGTGGTGCGGTCGGAGCCAGTCGCGCGGCCGTTGACGGCGGCTATATCGGTAAGGAGTACCAGATTGGTCAGACGGGTACCACCGTGCGTCCGGCACTCTACATTGCCGCCGGCATCAGCGGTGCCGTGCAGCATCGCGCGGGGATGGAGGAGTCGGCCAAGATCATCGCCATCAATAGCGATGCGGACGCGCCGATCTTCTCGGTGGCACACTACGGTATCGTGGGTGACCTGAACAAAATAATTCCGATGATGATCAAGGCCCTGAGGGAACGCACGACCGGCCCTTAGAAATCGCGCAGCTGGGGGAGGTCTGCCGGCAGTCAAGCAAACGCGGCATGCCGCCTTCGACGCCCGGCGGGACTTGACCCCATGGATGACATACTACTGTTTCGAAACGCAGAACAAGATCGGGAGTGAACCGTGGGGAACTACTTCCTCGACAACCAGGATATTCAGTTCCTGTTCGAGTACATCGATTTGAATCAGATCGCTCAACTGCAGGAACTGCACACGGAGAACGGCGACGCGGACTACGCGCCGCGCGACGCCGAAGACGCGGTGGACAACTACCGCCGCACGCTGGAAATCGTGGGCGCCGTGGCGGCCGACACCATTGCCCCCAATGCGGAGCAGGTGGATCGTGAAGGAAACACCTTGAATGAGGACGGCACAGTCACTCTGCACCCGAAGGTCCGCGAGAATCTGTTCCGCATGTCGCAGGCCGACCTGATGGGTTTCACCTTGCCCCGCAAATATCGCGGTTTGAACTGCCCGAATCTGGTCTACACGATGGCCACCGAGATCGTCTCGCGAGCAGATGCCTCCTTCATGAACATGTTCGGACTCCAGGGCATCGCCGAGACTGTCAATGCGTTTGGAAATCAAGAGATTAAGGACGAAGTCTTGCCACGATTCGCGGTGGGGGAGGTGACCGGCGCCATGGTGCTCACCGAACCGGACGCGGGGAGCGATTTGCAGGCCGTTCGCCTTCGCGCGCATCAGGACGAAAACGGCAACTGGTACCTCAACGGCGTGAAACGCTTCATCACCAACGGCTGTGGCGAGATCCTGCTGACTCTGGCCCGCAGCGAACCGCGGATCAGCGACGGGCGCGGTTTGAGTCTGTTCATCTCCGAACGGTCCGAACATATCAAAGTGCGGCACCTGGAAAAGAAGCTTGGCATCCACGGTTCGCCGACCTGCGAACTGGTCTACGACAACGCTCCCGCGCGACTGGTCGGAGAACGGCAGCGAGGATTGATTACGTACGTCCTGGCTCTGATGAACGGCGCCCGGGTCGGCATCGCCTCCCAATCGCTGGGGATTGCGGAAGCCGCCTTTCGAGTCGCGCGAACGTACGCCCATACGCGGCAGCAGTTCGGGCGTGCTATCGAAGCCATTCCGCCGGTCGCTGAAATGGTGGCTGACATGCATGTGTCAATCGAAGCCGCTCGAGCGCTAACCTATGAGACCAGTCGCGTGTGTGATCTGGAAAACAACTACCTCCGGCTGGCCGAAACATGCGGAGAGGTACTCGAGACGGATGAACTGAAGCGTTACAAGAAGGAAGCCCGCGCGCTGAAACGACTCAACAGCATGCTCACGCCGATGAGCAAATATTATGCGTCCGAAATGTGCTGCCGGGTGTCCGATACCGCCATTCAGGTGCTCGGAGGATCGGGCTATATGCAGGACTACGCGGCGGAACGTCACATGCGTGATGCCCGGATCACGACCATCTACGAAGGCACCAGCCAACTGCAAATCGTGGCGGCCGAACGAGGCGTCACGTCCGGCACGTTCGAGAAGCTGGTGGAGGAATACGAGGAAATCGAATATCAACTGGAGTTGCTGCAGAATCTGCAATCCAAGCTGATGGAAGGCAAGGCCGAGCTGGTGAAAGCCATCGAATTCGTCAAGACACAGCCCAGCTCGTATCTGGACCTCGTCGGACGTCGCCTGACCGACGCCGCGATCACCGTGATTGTCGGCCATCTGCTGTTGGGACAAGCGGTGAAAAACGAGCGCAAGCAGCGTGTGGCGCGACGGTTTATCCAGTCCGGTCTCCCCGTGCTGAAGATGCAGTGCGAGCAGATCCTGTCGCGCGATACCAGCCCGCTGGATGAATATGAAGTGCTGGCCGGCCCGGTCCCGACCGCCAACTGAACCCCATCGTCGCATAGATATCGGGCCGCGAGGCTTTGCAAGTTCGATTGCTCCGTTGAGTCAGACGGGAACTGCTTGATGATCATCAACCATTTCTCCTTGTTTGGCTGGTTGCACGGCGCGGGGACTCGGCGTATCTTCAGCACTGATAGTGCAAGTGCCGCTGACTGACACCGCGTGAAAGGACCCCACCATGACACTGACCCGCCGCACGTTTCTGCAAGGCTCGCTGGCCGCCGCAACCACACTGGTCGGCGCTGCAAAACTGCGAGGTGCCGAATCCGATGTGACGTGGCATGACGTCACCACCTGGGGCGTGGAAGGACGCGGTTGGGAGGACGAGCCGCGACAACGCTACTTCGACCGCCTGCCGGCCGCCGCCGAAAGCATCGTGCGGCCGCCGGTCTGGAGTCTGAGTCGCCATTCGGCCGGCATGGCCGTCCGATTCCGTACGGATGCTCCCGCCATTCATGTTGACTATGAACTCCTCTCCGGTTCACTTGCGATGCCCCATATGCCGGCGACCGGTGTCAGCGGTCTGGACCTCTATGGTGAGGATACCGACGGGGCTCTGCGCTGGGTACAGGTAACGCGTCCCACCCAACAACACGTGTCAGGTGAGATCGTCCAGGGACTGGAGCGCACGACGCGAACTTATAGGATGTACTTGCCGCTCTACAACGGAGTGAATACGTTGAAGATTGGTGTGCCCCAGGGCAGCGAATTCGAACCGCTGGCACCCCGACCGGCGCAGCCGCTCGTGTTCTACGGAACATCGATCATGCACGGAGCTTGCGCTTCGCGACCTGGCATGGCCATCCCCGCGCTGCTGGGACGCATGTTTGACCTGCCGACAATCAATCTCGGCTTCTCCGGCAATGGCAGGATGGATCCCGAGGTCGGTGACATGCTGGCGAAATTGGATCCGGCCGTCTATTGCATCGACTGCCTGCCGAATATGAACCCCGAGCTGGTCCGACAACGGGCGGTGCCGCTCGTGCGGACCCTGCGCCAGGCGCGGCCTGATACGCCCATCTTGCTGGTCGAGGATCGAGTGTTCACCAATGCCAGATTCTTTCCTGAGAAACAGAAGTTTCACGCCGAGAATCATCGAGCTCTGCGGCAGGCCTATGAAACACTCACGGCCGACGGCGTGAAACAACTGTACTATCTGCCGGGTGACAACTTATTGGGCACTGACGGCGAGGGCGCTACTGACGGGTCACACCCGAACGACCTCGGGTTCATGCGCAACGCCGAGGCATACCAACGTGCGCTCAAACCTGTTCTGGGTTGAGCGCATCACTTGATACTTCGCCGGGCAGCACGCTCTGTCTCCCGATTCCATCCGCGTCGGGATCGATTACAATGCGGATTCTGAGCAAGCACGCGCACTGCCTTGAGGCGACCGACATTCATGTGGCCCACGATTCTGATCATCATCTACTGTTCGCTGCTGATAGTTGCTTCCTTGGCTGGCGGATGGCTCCCATCCTTGATGCACCTGACGCATACCCGGATGCAGCTGATGATGAGTCTGGTGGGCGGCTTGATGTTGGGCGTCGCCTTGCTGCACCTCTTGCCCCATGCCGTGGTGCAGTCCAATTCATTGGACTACGCGGTCTGGTCGTGCATGTTGGGCCTGCTCGTCATGTTTCTCACCATCCGCGTCTTTCATGTGCACCAGCATGGCCCGCCCGATGCGCCAGCCTTGAAGGAACATCACGGCCAGTGTGGCCACGCGCATCACGATTGCGAACACCCGGCCAGTCATGCGGAGGTCGATCCGCGGCGACTGAGCTGGATCGGGCTGTTCGTGGGCCTGGCCATCCACAGCGTGCTGGACGGAGTCGCCGTGGGGGCGAGCGTCGTGGCCGCCGTCCAGCACGGTGCCGCCTGGGGCCTGCTGGGCGTCGGTACGTTTCTGGCCGTGTGGATGCACAAACCGCTCGATTCACTGTCGATTATTTCGGTCATGGCCGTCGGACATTGGGGGACCCGATCACAGATCACGGTCAACTTGATCTTCTCCCTCATCTGCCCGGCGGGAGCGGTACTGACTTACTTCGGAGTACAGGGGCTGGGTGCCTGGCAACATCTGGCGGTGGGATGTGCTCTGGGCCTCTCGGCAGGAGTGTTTCTCTGCATCTCCCTGGCCGATATTCTTCCTGAAATCCAGTTCCATCGTCACGATCGAGCGATCCTCACCAGCGCCCTGCTGATCGGCGTGGCGCTGGCGTTCGTGATCGGGCTATTTGAGCCCGAACACGCCCATGAGCGTTCGCCGCTGGACAGCTCTGACCCGCATGTGCATCAACATGACTCGGAAGCGGATGGGCACGCACATTGATGGACCGGAACCACATAGCGAATCCGCGCCTGTTCGGCGGCCGTATCTGCCAGGCCGATCGCAGGCAGCAGGCCGCGAGTGATACCGGCCAGCAAGAATATCAGCATGTGGACCATCGGTATCAGCGCGAGATCGTGAAACATGGCCATCGCCAGATAAGACGTCAACATCACGAACATCAACAACCCCTGCTGGCGATACGCCAGTGGAACGTGGCGTGCACGGAGCAATCGCCAGGATGCTCGACACAGGGCCGCCAGCAACAACACAAATAGTCCCGCACCGATCATGCCGGTTTCGGCCAACAGCGAAAGAAACACGTTGTGCTGCACGTAACGGCGTCCGCGTTCCAGCTTCAGCGGCGTGCTGCGGTCTGCCAGGTACAAGTCCGACGATGGCTCGTAATGCCGGTACCCACAACCGGTTAGCGGTCGATCGAGGAACATCTGCCAGGCAATGTAAGCCAGAATGGGCCGCAGACTGGCTGATTGCGACATCTCGGCAGCACTCACGTCCCGATCTCGCTTGAATGAATTCAAGGTGTCCCATCGGGCAGCCACCATGAGCACTCCCGAAAGTGCGACAGCCACCACCAGAGCAATTGTCCCTCGTCGGGGCAACCGTGACACAACCATGATCATCAAACCCGCGCCGGCTGCGAGCCAGACGCATCGTGTCAACGTACAGTAAATACCTGCCAGGAAGACGAGCGTCAGAAGCAGCAAGACCGCTTTTCCAATTCGATGGGTGCGCGGCCAGAACATCAACAGGCTGAACATCCCGACACAGAGAAATATGCCGTTGCCCACCGGGTTCAAGAAAGGCCCCCTGCCGCGCCCCAGAAACTCGGCATGCGTATCCGACGCGATGTACTTCGGAAACACCAACGCCCACACCTGCTGTTGCTCCAGCACGGACGTGGCGGCCAGGTAGAGTCCAAACGCCGCCAGCGCGGCAAACAGTCCCAGCACTGCCCGCCCGCTGAGCGGGGCTTCACGAGCAACCAGATAGATTGCCAGCGGCATCAAGTAAAAGAATATCATCGAGGCCATGGGACGCGCCCATCCGCCCGCCAGTCGTGCGTCAACGTGCTGAAGACAATCGCCGCAATAAAGGCGATCAGCAAGAGGTCGATGGTGTCCACGGGCTTCGCATCGACGCGTCCCCAGTACCGATAGAGGAGATACGCGGCCAACAGAATGCCCAGAAGAAAACGGTCTGCCGTGACCGGGAACGGACCCACCGCGGTGTGAAAAAAGGCGTGTCCGAAACAACTGCCGATCAGCAACACTGCAAGGCATCCGCCCAACAGTCCAACCTGGCGAAACAAGACGATGCCCCACACGGACACAACCACGAGCATAACAACGAGTATCGCAAGCATCAGCTGGACGTGATCCCCACAGGATAGGCGAAGCAGTGGTTACGCCACATTCGATGTTCCGCCCGCATCGGGCATCGAACGGGCCGGAGCCGAGGCCACTTCGTCACGTAGCGCACGGTTGCTTAACAATACGCCACCGCCGAGGGGTTCGCGTTGGTTTTGTCGCGTCCCGCATAGTTAGCTCCTGAGAGAGGTGCGCTTACACCACATCACCATGCGATTCCGATTCTGCCGATTGTGTCGCTCTCATCAATCGGTTTGCTCAAGCCGAAGTGAGAGTTGCTTCTTGAGACTGAATTGCTCGTTTCATCTTGCCGCATCACATGTGGCTCGACCTCACGTCCTCTCACCCCCCTCATTCGATGTTCTTCCGCCTGGCGGCACTTCACTTCGCGAAGGCGACCGGCAGAAATTCACTTTCCCAGGTACCTGTGGACTCCTGCCGCAGAACCGCGACCGGAAGCCACTGCCACGAGGTTGACGTTTTCTGCCGGTGGCCTGCATGCTTGCCAATAACGCAACATCCACGCTTCAAACTGCACCGAACACGGACGCGACCAGCGCTATTCATGCGGACAGAAAAGGTGTGCAAGGTGGATCTGTGACTGCACGACACCCTGTGATTCCGACTTGGATCGGGTACAATTTCAGCCTGGCAGGGGCGGGAAGGCTGGCACTTTGAGTCAATAAGTCAAACTGGAGATCACGCGGTCCATGTAGCCGGTAAAGCCGTATTTTTGTGACTCGTTTCCGATCGCAAACGGTTCGGAATTCACATTCGTTGCAGATTGGCGCTGTCACAGGCTTTTCCGGCGTGGGATCCGTTGGCAGGGGCGGGAAGGCTGGCACTTTGAGTTAATAAGTCTCGATTGGGGAGCCTCAATTTCATGCGCAACACGCTCGGCCGAATCCTGGTAACCGGAGCATCCGGGCAATTGGGGAGCTACCTGTTGCACGAGTTGCGTGCCAACGATCTATCGGCCACCGCGTGGAGCAGGCGGCCCAACGTCGAGTTGTTCGGCTATCGTTGCCAGAGCGTGGATCTGTGCGAAGTTGACCAGGTGGTGGCGGCCTTTCGCTCAGCCCAACCCGACGTCGTCATCCACACGGCGGCGATGAGCGGCGTGGCTGACTGTTTCCGCGATCCGACACAAGCCCGAAGAACCAATGCCACGGCTACCCGCCTGCTGGCGGAACTGACCGACCGCCAACCTGCTCGCTTCATCTACGTTTCCACCGACCTGGTGTTTGATGGCAAGAAACAATGGTATCGAGAAACAGATTGCCCTGCCCCCTTGTCGGTCTATGGCCAGACCAAAGCCGGTGCCGAACGTACCGTGTTGGAGCATCCGCATCATCTGGTCCTGCGTATCAGCCTGCTCTTCGGCCCCTCCATTAACGGACGACCTTCCTTCTTTCAACAGCAGATCCAGTCGCTGCGCGACGGCACACCCTGCCGACTGTTTGAAGACGAATGGCGCACGCCGCTAAGTCTGCGTGTGGCCGCCAAAGGTTTGCTGGCCGCGGCCACATCGGACGTGTCGGGTATCCTGCATCTAGGCGGGCGCGACCGACTGTCTCGTTTGGAGATGGGCCAGCGTCTCTGCCGCCTGCTGGGAAAGGACGAGCGGCTGTGTCAGTCCACATGTCGCGATGATGCAACCACCGGTGAACCTCGCCCCCGAGACACGTCTTTCAATTGCGACTTGTGGGACCGGATCATGGATGATTTTGAGCGGCCCGGTTACGAAGATTCACTCCGCGACCTCCCCCTCGACTAGCACGCTGGCACATGGTGCTCGGACGCCCCCGCTCACAAGTCGAGTCGTGCCGGTGCAACGCCTCCCAAATCGAGCTTCGCATCGTCGCGGGGCAGGCGCGAGCACCCGGCGCAGGGGTCCGATTCAGTTTTTGGGCCTCCTGCGAAATAAAATGCTATAGTTTTGGTAGCGTACAAGCACCCTTGATGAAAGGCTCCGATCATGAAGTCCACTGCCTGTCCCCATTGCGGACTGCTCGTCGAAATCGAGGAATCGTCGTCGGCCGCCATCTGCCCCAGCTGCTACAACTCCTTTTTGTCTCCGCGATCCACGCAGTGGACGCTGTTGGTGGTCCCTTTCTTGGCGCTCCAGCAGTTCGTGTTGCAGGTGTTTTAGCAGGTTTGCCGTTCGTGCTGCCTGGCCGTCCCCACAGCGGTTCCGCTCCCCGCTTCGATCTTTCCGCGCTGATCTTTCCGCGCCCACTCAGCCGGACGACGCACAACACGGTTCTTCCGTGGGAAAACGCCGGCTCCTTGGACGTCGCGCAAGAGCTGTGCCTGTAAGGAAACCGCGCCATTGACCAGTCGTCCAATCCCTGCCGCCTCTTTTCTGCCGAGGACTGATCCGGCGCCGCCAGGCACCACTCAGACCGGATTATTCACGTAGGATAGGTCGAGCTGGCACAAAGTGTTGGTGGGTCGTCACAAGCCGATCAGCTCCCCAGCAACAGTCCGTGTTTGTGCGGGCAGAAAACGGGCGAGCGAAGACCCACCAGCAGCACGGCTTGCTCGACCCACCCTACCAGTTTTGTGCATAATCCGGGTTAGGCCTCCCGGCGTCTGGAAGACCGCTTATTTGCGCATAATAGAGGGACGTGGAGCCGCACCGGAGGTCGGCGCCGAGATGGTCTGCTTCGTTCAGGCCCATCTGTCCGCCCCAACACGCAGCGACGGTCTGCTACCGTGCGCCGACGCTCGGATGGCTTCGGCTTAGGTAGATCGGATCGCTCCTCAAGGAAACCAAGATGCTCCAGTTAAAGAAGGTACTTGTGCCGACCGACTTCAGTGCCGCTTCCGAATTGGCATTGCGTTACGGCAAGGAAATGGCCAAGACGTTCCAAGCGAAGTTGTATGTGCTGCACGTGGCGGATGATCCTATCTTGTTCGCGGTTACCACATCGGATGAATACCGAGCCAAAGCCATCAGCGCCTCGAATGAGAAGCTGGAGAAGTTAGTCCGCAGTAGCGTCGGCGACGTCAAACAAGTTGAACTTCTGTCGAAGTGCGGAAGTACCGCCTCCGAAATCGTCGATTTCGCAAAAGACGAACAGATGGACCTCGTTGTGATGGGATCACACGGACACGGGGCCATGGCCAGCATGCTGCTGGGAAATGTGGCGGAACACGTCGTGCGGCACAGCCCTTGCCCGGTGATGACGGTGCGTTCGCCGGAACATGAATTCAGGGAATGATTTGTGCTGGAGTCTCTCTGATGTCGTGGCAGACGGGAACGCCGGTCCCACGCTCCATGGATTTCCATCACGGGCGAGACAAGAGATTCCTTGTTAGGACGACGGGCCAAGGCCCCTTGCCCCGCGATTCTTCCATAACGGCAAGCTCGACAAGCCACAACGGCTCTAGCTGGTCGGCTGCGTCACGGACTCGGCCAGTTGCTTGTGGAGTCCTTCCAGCACCTGAAGGTCGTGTTTGAGTTCTTCGGTGCAGGTCGAGACCCGGCAGCGTCGGATTGTGGGATGCAACTCCGCAATTCGACTCGCCACCAAATCGGTCAGCAACTGGCGTTTCTCATCGTCGATGTCCAGGATCACGGCACACCTCCTATCGGAACGAACGCCATGCTCTCATTCTACCAGTTTGGGTCATCGAGTGAACTGCTTTTTTCGGCAGCCTTGGAACCTCACCGGGCCGGGATCATTCATCACACTACTGCTGAATCTCGCACTTCGGCAGCAACTGGGTCAGTTGCACTATGGCTTCGTCACTTAGCCCGGTCTCGCCGAGTTCGAGTCGCCGCAGGTTCTTCAGTCTGCCGAGCGCTTCGACGCCCGCGTCGGTGAGGCCCGTTTTGGACAGCTTGAGCGACGTGAGCCGCGGGAGTCTCTCCAGACGGCCGAGCCCTTTGTCCGAGACTGCAGTGCCCGAGAGGTCCAGACGCGCGAGCCCCGTCAGGCGCTGGATGGTTTCCAGCGACACGTCGGATATCGACGTGTCACTTGCGTTGAGATCGGCCAGGTATGGCAACAAGAGCAGAGACCGCAACAGGTCATCAGGACGCTCGATGCCACGCAAGTCCACGGCGACCGCCCGGTCCAACATCTCCGGACCCATCAGTCGGCGCAGCCAGGCCGCTTGTGGAGGTCGTGCGTCCACCATCAACTGGCCGTCGCGCCATTGATAGTCGAGGTAGACGCGACCTCCTGCCTGCCGCAGGGCCTCGATTGCTTCGGCCTGTTTTCGGGCCCTCTGCCGACTCATTGCCGACCAGCCATAAAACATGCCCGCCACCAGCAGGACTCCAATCACCCCGGCGCCAACACACGGCGCGGCGGCGCCGACCTCCGACCCGCTGTCAACTCCTGCTCCGACTGGTCTGTCATCAGTCCCCTGGTGGGCAAAAACTCGACTACTTCAAGTCTGCTTTCAGCAAACTAGCGCTTGCGAAATCTCAAGAAGTAGTTCTGCTGGAACAACTTCACTTCATCCTCCAATTCGAATCCCGCCGCTTCGATTTCTTTGCGGACGACATCTTTTCCGGCTCGCACGTGGCCCAGGATCCAATCCGAACTGACCCCCTCGATCCGTTCAAAGTCGATGAGGCAGACCATTCCACCAGGACGCAACGCGGTGGCAATCGACTGCAGCGTTGACTGCGGAAATTCGAAGTGGTGATACGTGTCACAGATGAAAACCAGGTCTACACTCGCCGGAGACAGTTCCACCGAATCCGCTTTGCAGACGACTCCAACCACATTGTGCAGATCCTGTTCACGACTTGTCTTCAACACATGATCCACAAATTTGTCCGCGATATCGACTGCGTATACGCGTCCCTGGCGACCCGCCTGGGTGGCAAACAAACGAGTGTACATCCCCGTACCGGCACCCACGTCCGCAATAGACATCCCCTCTTTCACATGACAGGCAGCCACAACCTCCTGCGCGTTTGTCATAGACCTCGCGGCCTTCTTTCTCGAATCGCTCGACAAATTCTCCCACGTTGGGGTTTTCAAACGACTTGTTAATACCCGGCTTTACGCTCTCTTTCTGAGCCCCGGCCGTGGCGGCCCAGACTGTCAACAGGAAGGTGAAACAGGCAACATGAGTCCAGCGGGCGACAAATCGACGCCATGCTAACGAATTACACATGGAATTCAGCTTTCATCAGGTGGTCAGAAGCGGCTAAGAAACTCAAAAAAAAGTTTACTGCATCAAGTGAAAGTTTGGCAATCCACGCCCTGCCGTAACCATCGTCGGACGATCGCGGGACCGGTCTCCCGGCCGCCGGTGGCGGCACGTCAAAATGTCACATTCTTGCCCCCCGATCGCCCGGCGCGACCCACATCGAGAATAGTCTGGATGCTTTTTCACCACCCCTGATTCTCACAATCTGCGCATGTGCTACGGCAGACACAGTCCGTAGGGGAGACACAAGCCGCGTGGTAAATCATTGACTGCAAGAGAGATACAACGAATCGATGAGACAGATCCTCGGAGCCATGTGGAGAAAATGCAACACAGCCATTTGCCTGGACGCATTCTATGGTTCATGTTTCCAGAGACGGAGATCCGGTACCCGCCACGAGAGATGGTAGCGCGTGGACACAAGTGGATCAGGTTTCCACAAACCTGGGTTTCAACCGGGTCGTCCGTCCCCTCCATATTCCCCCACCCCTTCCCTCTTGATGGAACTCCCCGAATCGAAAAGGAGTTGACCATGTACAAACACCTCGTTTACGCTCTGCTGCTGTTGTGTGCCACCGGCGCTTGGGCGTACGGACAAGATCCCGATCTGCAAGCGAGTGACGCCAACTCCCCTCCTTCAGGACCGGCGTTGTCGCCCGCACCTACACCCGTGGATCAGGCCTCGAATCAGGCACTCTCGTTCGATGAGAGCTGCGGTTGCCAAAGCACGACCAGCTGTGCGCCCTACGGATCTGTTTACCAACGTCCCAGCTTGAAAGAGAAATGTGCCTATTACCGAGCGATACGGCAGTCCTACCGGGACGAACCGTGCTGCGGCGACTACTTCGGTGGATTCGGGGCGCTCTGGGAGTCGTATTGTGCCGACAAACAACGCGGTTGCGGGTGCGAAACGGCTTGTGAACCGGCCGCAGCTTGCCCCCCAGCGATCGGCTGCCGGAACGGTGCCACCAAAGTGCGATTGCCGGTCCTGCATTTTCGAGGGATGCGAGCCCGCCATCACTGTGCCGAGGGAGACGTCACCTGCGACTGTGCCAGCGCAGGTGTGGGAATGCCCGAGGACGCACCATTGGAAATCGGCACCCCGCCGTCACCCACCGAGGCCGCACCGGCTGCCGAACCAGCGGCCTCGCCCCAACTTGATGCTTCCCACGACCCCCCCCCTGAAAAAACGACTTCGGCACGCCGCGGGTGGATCCAGCGGACCATGACCCAACGCAACGTGGGCTGGCAGACAAATCGCTAAACGCGGTGGAAAACCGGGTGCCAGGCTGGCAAAGCCGCTACGGGTTGCTGGCAAGGGATAGGGCACCCGGCCCCACCCAGAATACCGTTTTCCGGCGAATACGGGCCGAATGGGGAGAATGGCTCAGACCTCGCCGGGGGGCCGGATACGGGCGAGTTTTTCAGTAAGCTCGCCCGTTTTCGCGCGCGCCTCTCTCCAATGGCTCGGCCCCGACCCGCCAAGGCCAAAAATTGACACGCTTTGGCCCGACCGGCGCAGCTGTCGAACGTAGAAAATGCCGAAAAATCGGCTTGAGCGATGGGCACGGAAATGCCGATACAACTTGTACAAGAGACCGGGAGGGCGGGATAACCATCTGGTCGTCCCGTTTCAGGATAGAGGTCATGGTATGGCGACGGAGCGACGTACCATGACCTTTTTTTCGTTCTTGGCACTCCACAAGTCAGACAGAAGACCGCCTGTTTCGAAGACCCGTTTTTCGAAAATCACCATATCGGTGACATATGCCTGTCACCGACTGCCGTGGTGAGAACACTTTCTTGGACTTTCTTGTCCGCCCGCCGGTGGCTTCATCTTTGCGCACGCGGCACCAACACGGCACAATGAAACGCGTTGTATGACTCTGTTTCTTTTCCACTTACAGAAAGGAGACAAGAAATGAGGCATGAGTCATTGCGCAGGATGGTTGTGGGTCCGTGGGTAGTACTACTGTTGGTCGCTCTGCTGACCACCACCGGAGCGGCTCAGAATCCGCCCGAGCAAGCGGGGGGCGAACCACCGGGCAAACCGGCGGCCGCCGCTCCCAAGGAGCGGAAGAAGCCACGTGGTCGGCTGCCCGCCTATTATGCCCGGGTGGTCACCAACAAGCAGCGGGAGGAAATCTACGAGATCCAGGGGAAGTACGGCGAGCAGATTGCCAAGCTCAAAGAGGAATTGGAATCGCTGACTTCCAAACGGGACTCGGAGGTGGAAAAAGTCCTCACTGACGAACAGCGGACGGAGATCGCCAAACTCCAAAGCGAGCAGCGATCGCGTCGCAAGAGTTCATCTGCCGGGGATGGGGCCGCCAGCGGCCAGTAGTGCGATCGCGTGGGCACTGCGCATCGAAAATCTTGAGCGCTGTACCGGCCGCCGCAGGACGCCTGCCAAGTCCAGCACGCTCTGATTTCACCCGCTGCCAGGCGCCCATCGCTCCCAGCTGACGCTTCGACCAATCGTCAATAGCGTCACCCTATTGCAGCGACGCGATCATCGATCCGGGACAAGGATGTACCCGGTAGCGGGCAGGCTTCTCGCAGGATTGCACTACTAGCTGTGAAAAACATCGCATGTCTGTCACGAATCAGCCCTCAACGCTCGGCTGACCATGTCGCCGACCACTTGTTGAGGTGCGGCACCGCGGTCCTGCCCAATCATGGCCAGGCCCAGGGCCAGGCCCCGCAACCGCCCACGTCGAATCGGTGAGCTGCTGGGGGGAGGAGACGGAAGCGGGAATATGGATATGCGTATTGAGAATCAGTTCTCGTTTACGCACCTGGTGCTTCAGTACATCCGGATACCCTTCGCTTTCATTCGAAGTTCGACGTTCGAAGTATCGACGTTCGACGTTCCTCCACCATCTCACCACTTCAATGATTCTGAACGTCGCAAGAATCTCTCACCCCATCACCTCCTCACCTCCTCATCCCCTTTCTCCTCCCGTCGTGCGTGCGGATTCAGATGCATCTTGGACTTGATCTGGTCCTTCAGTTGGTCCAGCACTGACGACTTGTCGGTCTCTTGCAGAATGCGGCGGACGACCGTTTTGGGTGCCTCACCACCCCAAGAGCTGCCATGCTCAAAATAATACTTGGCAGCTTGCCCCACGACGAAGGAACCATAGCCGGCGGCAGCTCCCTGCGGCACGGCGGTCAAGACGGTCCCGTAGCCAAGAGTGAGACCTTTGAAAGCGGAAGACAGAAGGTGCGTCGTGGCTTCTCCCAGCATGACCCAACCAGCGGCTTTGATAATCGACGTGATCAGCCCGCGAGCATGTTTAGTGGAGAGTTCGAGTCCGTAGATGTGTGCCAGGGTAACCACCATGGTCACGTCCACGGCGCTTCCACCCAGCACGTCCGCCACGGCTATCGGATTCAGCGCCACGGCAACCGCTTTCAGACCGGCATAACTGGTGATAACCTGGCGGGCCCTTCGATCACGCATCTGCACACGAATTGCGGCGATGCGATCGGTCTTGTCGGCCGCATACATAGCGGCATTCAGGGTCAGAAGCTCCTTACCGTCCGCCACCAGCACCTCCAGGATTCGGGCCTTTAGATGTTCCACGTCCGGAGGGGGCTTACGCCATTCGCGGCGTTGACTCCCGTCGGACGACTCAATCACATACTCAATCTCTCGTGGATCCGCGGTAGTCGTCACGATGTTTTCGGGGGAAACCAGCTCCGCGACACGTTCATGGCGGAGTACTTGCATCAGGCGCAGCCGCTGTTCTGGCGCATAGAGGTCCATTTTGTTCAGGACCAGGATCATCGGTTTATGTACGGCCGCCAGCGCGATGAGGGCGGAATGTTCCGTTTCGTTCAGGTCGGAATCGGTGACGAACAGAATCAAATCCGCACGTTGCGCAGCCTGGTTGGCCATTGTCGTACGGTCCCTACCGCCGACCTCGTTCAGGCCGGGCGTATCGACCAGGACGACCTGCGAATCGGCCAGTCCCGGCACGCAGTACCCGGCTCCTTGCCACGACACGTGCCAGACCTCCTTGGTCCATCCTCCCTGGACGTCGACTTCGGTCACGGCCTGCCCCACCAAGGCGTTAATCAGGGCGGACTTGCCGGTGCTGATTTCGCCAAAAACGGCGATCTCCACGCGGCCACTGGTCAGCTTGACGAGCATCTCCTGCAACTGATTCAGCTCACCGTGCAACTTCCGCTTTTCGTCAGGCGAACAGCGGCGCAGTTTGTCCAGCGTTTTTTCTACGGACGCCAGTGCATGCTTGTAATGTTCATCATGAGGGACGCTTGGTTCGTTCACGGGTGAATCCACGTGGGTTGTTGTTACGTGCATGGTGGTTGTGGGCCGTCAATCCTCATCGGCGGCCTTCCGCCCAAGGTGCTGCCGCGCGGACTGCAGCAATTTCTTGAGTTCGGCGGCCGTGGTTACCTTCTCCCATTCACGCCGCGCCAGACTCGCGAAGCCCCCTTCTGGTTGCCGCATCTCCTGTTTGAAGTAGGTGATGAACACCGCACCGATCCATCGGGTAATCACAGCCTGAACCAGCCCCTGCAGTACGCCCCCGGCGATCGTTCCGGCACCCGGCACCGTCTTCAGAAGGGAAGCCACGCCGGCCGTCACTGCCGGCGTGGCGGCACTGACCCCCAGGATCCCCAACAGGTTCTTGCCAAGTTGCCCCAGCAAGTTGACGGCCACCTGAAAGTCGACGTCCTGATGATAGACCTTGGCCAGATCGACCACCATTTTGACCGTCACGGCGCTCCCGGCCGCCAAGTCGAGCAGGGGTAGCGGGCTGATCGCGGCCGCCCCTCCAGCACCCCACATATACCGGTCCACGAGCTCCCAGGCTCGGTTATCAAGGGCCGCTTCGACCCGTGAGCGCGCCGCTTCGACCAGTCCGCGTGACTGCAGCAACAGGTTCGCCAACAACAACTCGCTCCCGTCGCGGCGAATCACTTCCATCATGCGATCGGCCAGCGCGGAAATTTCGGGAACCACCTCGACCTGTTCCTCGACTTGCTTGCCGTCTGGCAACTGGCGTATCCGCCGTCGCCTGGTCGGCAGGGAACGGACCGCCACCACGTCCTGCGGCGCGATCATGCCTTTCACCTGGTGCACCAGTTGGCTCAACAGCGCCTGCTTCTCTTCGGCTTCGTACCAGTCTTCTTTGTTCAGACACAACAGAACGCGTTTCTCCATGTCCGCCAGACGGCGCAACAACTGAAACTCGGAGTCGCGCAGGGGCCCGTCGACAACCAACAACACCAGGTCGGCATCCCGCGCCGCATCCGCGGAGACCTCGGCATGCTCCGCCGCCTCCACTTCTCCCAATCCGGGAGTATCCACCAACAGCACACGATCGATGCCCGGCCACGGAATTTCGTTGCGGCGCAGCGTGGTGCCACCCCGCGCATCGGTAACAAACACGTCGCGTCCCGCCAGCGCGTTGAGCAGGGAGGACTTGCCGCTCGACACGGTCCCGAACGCCACGATCTCGAGTGTCTGCTCTTCCCGTTTCTCGTTCAGTTCGCGAACCAGCGGTTCCAGCTCTCGACGCACCCCATCCGACGTCGCCAGATCGTCCTGAAAGTCCACGACCGACGCCAGGTTCTCGTCAATCTCGCGCCGCTTCTCCTCGCTCGAAAGCTGGCTGGGATTCGTGTCGCGCCGCTTGCGCCGGGCGGCTTTCTGACGCGATCGCCAGAGTAAGCGTCCGAGAATCCACACCGTGGCCACCAGCAGCAGGACCGCCCCCACCCCCACCACGCTGAAATAGAGAATCACCCAGCCGCGGCCGGCGTCCTTGACCAGTTGATACTGGGCGACCGACCACTGCGGAAGATAGAGCAGCAAGAAGCCCGCAAAAGCCATGCATACGACCAACAACAGGCCGGTTGTGGTACGAGGAGGCTTCATGGGCGGTTCCGATCAGCAAATGCACGCAGCGGCTACGACGCCATAACCACCACATCCATCGTAATCTGAGCCTTGCGCTTTGGGCAACCGCGCCGCCAGGCGCCCAAGGCATTCACAGAGCGGCTGCGTGACTCTCCCGAGCCGCGTAGGGTCCGCCGCGCTGGGAACAAACCAACGGGCAGCTCCGCCGTCGCGCGCTTCGATCTTGGCTTCTCGAACTCCTTTGGCTCTCGGCTGCTCCCGCAACTATTTCCTTCCTGACAACGGGACCTCGCCGCGCTACGTGCCGTGCCCGGCCTCAGGCGCGATCGGGCTGCTGGAAACCTGATGCCGCGTCCTTCCGCACGTCGGCGACAAGAACGACCGACGGGGCGCACTCCGCGCGCCGTGCGTCCCGTGGTCTTATCAAGTTCAAATCATCGGATCGAGCGCGCTCGATTACTTGTCGCGCTTGCACTTCCTGCCCGCTTTGTCTTGATTGGCCCTGCGGTTCCCAGACTGGAACTTCTCCAACTGTTCAGGCGTCAGGAGTGCCGTCACCTCTTTCTGCAGTTCGCGGGTGAGCTGTTGTTGTTTCTTGCGCAGCTCCTTCTGTGCGTCACTCAAATTCAACGCGGCATCGACAGCCTCCCGCGACTGCTTTCCCTTTTTTCCTTCGGCAGCCGCCTTTTTCCGCGCCTCGGCGGCGGCCTTCATCTGTTCGGGCGACAGTTTCAGCTTTTGTACAACTTCCTTCAACTTGGGCTCGTAACTGGCCAGCACTTTCTCGATCTTCTTCTGCTGCTCGTCCGTCAGATTGAGCTCCTCCAGCTTCTTCTTCATGGCCGCATTCACACCCTGATTGGCGGGATCGCGTTTGCGTCGCTTCTTCTTTTCCTGCGCCACGACAGGAGCCGCCACTACGGCGATCAAGACCAGCAGCATCACCATTCGTAGAGCTTGTTTCATCAAAGCCACCTCTAAAACTACGGGGAGGAAATACAATACGCAGACGAATCACATGAATCACTGCGGCAGACGGAAAAAAAATACAACTGCGTCCCAAGCCAGAACGTGTGATCTGGGACCGGGGATGGTTGTACCCGGCACGCTGATTATATCCGACGGTAAGAGACTGCAATGCAAGGCAACGAAATTACCACACCCACCCCCACCACGCCCCCCCCGAACATGGGAATCGGTATTTCTATTCCGGATCAGAGAAAGCAGACACTCCATTCGCTTCAACTCCCGGGACGGCGTTTGCCCGGTTGACATTGGGCATGAATTACGCATAATGCGTAATGCAGGTTGCGTAATGGAACGGCCTTCGAGGTGCGTCGTGGAAAATCCTTTCTCCTACGGTGGTGTGGTCGGTGACGGTGCGTTCTGCGATCGACGTCAGGAATTGGATGATCTTCAGGAGATGATGCTGTCTGCCGGTCGCTGCTTTGTTTATGCCGAGCGGCGGATGGGAAAAACATCGCTGATTCAGCGAGCGCTGGCGACCTTGCCCCCGAAAAAGTGCCTGCCGGTGTACATCGATTTATGGCCCACCGATGGATCGGCCTCTTTTGCGGTCGCGACGGCCCGCGCTCTCACGTTGGCTTCGGCGACGAAAGTGGGACGATTGCTGGAGCTGGCGAAGATGCTGTTCAGCAGACTGCGTCCGAGCGTCAGCATAGACGATACCGGACAACCGACCGTTGAATTTGGAGTGGAGACACGAACCGTCGAAAAACCGGACCTGGTCGAAGTCCTTGCAGCCCCACAGATACTGGCAAAGCAAACCAAGAAGACCGTGGTGGTTGTCTTTGATGAGTTTCAGCAGATTCTCCAGTACGATGACGATCTGACGGAACGACAGCTTCGAAGTTCCATTCAGCATCAAGAAAATGTGTCCTATCTGTTTCTCGGCAGCCGCAAGAATCTACTTCAACACATGTTTCTCGGCCAGTCGCGTCCGCTCTACCGCGCTGCCGCACACTACCCACTTGGTCCGATTGCCACTGAGCAGTGGCAACCCTTCATTGCCTCGCGGTTTCGGAAGGCGAAGAAGAAAATCGGCAGGCGGCAGATTGCCAACCTGTGCGAGCAGACCGAGGGGCATCCGTTCTACACACAGCACTTGTGTCACGTTCTCTGGGCCAGGACAGAACCTGGCGCGGTGGTTGAACGAGCTCGGCATATCGAGGGCGTTGTCTGAGTTACTGCGACGAGAAAGTCATGCATACGTGACGTTGTGGGAAACGTTGACGAACAACGAGCGACGGCTCTTGCGCGGTCTGGCAAATTCGGGTCCGGCACCAAAACCATTTTCCTCTGATTTCACTCGCCGCCACGGTCTGCGGTCCGCATCCAATTCGCAGCGTGCGGCCGAATCACTCTTGCGGAAGGACATTATCGATCGGGAACAATCGTCCTTTGTCATTACCGACCGGTTCTTTCGACTCTGGATTCAGACGCTCGACAACTAGTGCCTTGCCAACTCCACGAATTGGCGTGACCAAGAACGCATCTCGTGTCCCGGCGACCAGAACCCTATTACGGGGGGCGGGAAGGGAGGGCATCAATGCGCACCCACCCCGAATATGGTGCCGACCAGAGCAGTCTTGCCTCCGTGGAGTCCAGCACGGACGTCGCCAGCGGGCGGCCGAAGGCTTTCCGCGAGAAGCACGAACCACGCACCAGCGAGCGGCCGATGGAGTCACTCAGCGAATCCGTGGGCCGATGTTGTCTTGTCGCCACCCAACCGCCGCCGCTGTACCTACTTGGGCTGGGTGATCATGGTGATTTATAATGAACCATTCGCCGCTGAGCCTGCTATAGAAGGGGGGCCCGATGGCTCGTCGCCATTGCCAGCCCATCCCGGATCGCGGCTTGCCGGGTCACACATCTGATCGGGCACCAGGGGCGAAACAGCGTACCGCGGCGGAGCGGCAGCTTTGCGACTGCCGCTATGACGCCCCAAGCTCGGTCGGGATTTTCCTGGGCGGGAGGGAGCGTCGGCAAACCAGGTCGGAGAAACCGTTTTGTTTGGACCAGTATTCGCCCGCGAGGCGGTCACGACGCCGCGGCGACCTCGCCACTTCCTGTACCGATCTCTTTACGTCACCGGCCTGCTGCTATTGATGTGCACTGCCTGGCTGCGCGTGACCGGGACGCAGATCATTCTCAATATTGGCGATATGGCTCGGTTTGGGACCATTCTGTTCCAGATTCTGGCCTTGCTCCAACTGGCGTTGATGATCTTCTTCGCCGCGATGGGAGCGGCCAGCAACGTGTGCCAGGAAAAGGACCGGCGGACGTTGATTCTGTTATTGCTCACGCGCATGACGAATACAGAATTGGTGCTGGGCAAGTTGGGCGCCAGCTTGCTGAACATACTCGTCATGCTCGCCGCGGCACTCCCCGTCTTCATGTTGATTACGCTCTTTGGCGGCGTGTCCGTGGTACAGGTGGTTCGGGTCTACTGCGTCACGCTGGCCAGTGTGCTGGTGGCGGGCAGTCTCGGGTCGACACTGGCGTTGTGGCGCGAGAAGACTTTTCAAACGCTGTCGATGACCGCCTTGGCCCTGGTCATGTGGTTGGGTATCTGGGAGGGCGTGAGCGTCGGCCTGGGAGACATACGACAGTGGGGCTTCGACGGACAGTCGTGGGCCACCATGTTCAGCCCGTTTCGGGCGGTTCTGGCGGCAGCTCATCCCGCCATGGACAGCAGCACTCTTCGCCAGCTATGGACCGACGAAGTGACGTTATTCGTGATCAACGCGTTGTCCGCGACCTTGCTGCTGAACTTGCTGGCCATTGCGCGTGTTCGCGTCTGGAACCCGTCGCGTGAACTGCGTCCTGGACAAGCCGAACAGGAGGAAGACGCGACCATCTGGGGCGCCGAGCACGACTTGTCCCAGGACGCGAACGTGGCCGCCGAGCAGGCTCGCAATCGACACGTAGACGCGCGCACCAGGCAGCACACGGGAGCCAGTCGGCGGGTCTGGGACAATCCCGTTTTGTGGCGTGAGACCTGCACCTGGGCCTACGGTCGCAAGGTGCTGATCATACGGCTGGTTTACTTGTTGTTGTTTGCCATGGCCTGGGTCGCCGTGCATTGGGCCGTCCAGAACGAACTGGCGGCGGGCCCCCGTGATGAATTCGCGACCTTTCTTCCAGCGGCGACAATGCCGTTGGCGTTCTTTGGCCTGGTGAGCCTGGTGATCGTCAATGCGCTAGCCGTCACATCGATCACGAACGAACGCGATGGTCAGGCCCTCGATCTGTTGTTGGTCACGGATCTATCTCCACGGGAGTTCGTATTGGGCAAATTGGGAGGGGTCTTATGGGTCACCAAAGAGATGGTGGTGCTTCCCATGCTGCTATGTCTTTACCTCTGGTGGTACGGCGTGGTCCATCTCGAAAACCTCTGCTTTCTGTTGGGTGGCCTGACAACGATGAACATCTTCGTGGCTTCGCTGGGCGTCCATTGCGGCATGACCTACGCGAACTCGCGTAACGCGATTGGTGTCAGCCTGGGCACCGTGTTCTTTCTGTTTCTGGGTGTGGCAGCCTGCATGATCATGATGGTCAAGTTCAGCAGCAGTTTTCACAATCAGTTGCCTCCATTTCTGGCGTCGATTCTGGGGGGAGGCGTGGGACTTTACGTGGCACTGGGGATCCGCAATCCCTCCCCGGCCATTACACTAGCCTCCTTGTCGCTCCCCTTTGCCACGTTCTTTGCGATCACCAGTTTCCTGTTGCGGAACCAGGAAATGACGGTGTTTCTTGTCGTCGCCGTGGCGTATGGATTTGCCACTGCTGCCATGCTGGTACCGGCCGTGTACGAATTCGACATTGCCATGGGCCGCACCAAGGCGGCGGGGGACGAATGATCATGGTGGCCGCAAGACGGCTGACAAGGGCAACGGCGTGCGGGTCAAGGCCCTTGGGGCTCGGGCGTGCGGCGGACGAGCGGGGACGGTACAAGATGACAAACGCGTGTCGAGGATAGGTGTCCGTTGCATGTATTGATTGACATGTCACTCTGGCTCATCGCCATGGTGGTACTCATCGCTTGCTCGGCATTTTTCTCTGGCAGTGAGGCCGCGCTGTTCTATCTCCGCTGGGAGGACCGGCGCTGGCTGGCCGCCGGAGGCGCTTCGCACCGCGCCGCCTCCGATCTGCTCAAGAACCCCGATCGGCTGTTATCGGCCGTGTTGCTCTGGAATTTGGCCATCAACATGACCTACTTCGGCATCTCGTCGATCGTGGCATTACGATTGGAACGCGAAGTGGGCAGCTCCCAGGCGGTCTTCTTCTCGTGCGGCGCGCTGCTGGTGATCATTTTCTTCAGCGAGATGCTTCCCAAGAGCGTCGCGGTGCTCAGTGCACGGCGATTTGCCGGCCTGGTAGGCATACCGCTGGCTACGAGCGTACGCGTCCTCGATCCCGTGATGCCCACGTTGCGCGTTGTCAGCCTTCTGTCACGGCGTCTCATCTGGCCGCAGTTTGAACCCGAACCCTACCTGGAGATCAGCGATCTGGAACGGGCCATTGAGCTCTCCAGTCCAGACACTCCGTTGATCGAACAAGAGCGGGCGACGCTACGCAATATTGTCATGCTGTCGGACATTCGAGCGGAGGAATGGATGCGTCCCCGGACGCAGTTCGTGACCTTTCAACCGCCCGTTTCGCTCTCCGACATGAAAGGCAAAATAACTCCCAGTGGATACCTGTTGATTACGGAAAAAGGAGGCGAGGACGTTGCTTGCGCGGTGAATCTCAAGGCCTTGACGGAGGTGCCCGCCGCGCATCTCGAACGGCAGGCCCAGCCGGTGATCTATGTCCCGTGGTGTGCCACGGTCGCCGACGTGTTGCAGCAGATGCAGCGATCGCGTCACGAGGTGGCGGTGGTGGTGAACGAGTTCGGCGAGACCATTGGAATCCTGACTTCCGCCGATATCCTGGCCACGCTGTTTCACGCGAATCCCAGTCGCAGCGATCGACTGTTGGACCGGGAGCCCATCCAGCAGATTTCCGAGGGGGTTTGGCATGTGATCGGCATGACCAGCGTGCGACGCCTGGAACGGTATTTTCAAGTCAAGTTGCCCGCCGCCAACAATGTTACCATCGGCGGCGTGATGCAGGACCTGCTACAACGGATGGCCGAGAAAGGGGACGAAGTCAACTGGGGTCCGTTTTCTTTTCGCGTGCTCAAAGCCCCCCGACGCAGTCAGCTGTTGATCGAAATGCGGCGCCTTCCCCGCGTGGAGGAACCGCAATGATCGGGATTGTCCTCCTCCTGCTCGCTTTGGGCATGTTCCTGAGTGCGTTTTTCAGCGGTAGCGAAACGGGTTTTTATCGCGTCACCCGCGTGCGACTGTTGCTCGACGGGCTGGACGGTGATCTCGTGTCGCGGATGCTGCTGCGGCTGACCAATCATCCGGCGTTGTTCGTCGCCACCACACTGATCGGCAATAACGTCGCCAATTACCTGACATCGCTCGGGATCGTACTCGCCGCACATCTGCTCTTCGCCCACTCGCAGCTTGCCGAAACCGTCGCGCCATTGGCACTGTCACCCTTGGTGTTCGTCTACGGCGAGTTGCTTCCCAAACAGCTTTTCTTTTATTCGCCCAACAGACTGTTGCGAAGAAGCGGCCCCTTGTTGCTGTTCTTCACAGTCCTGTTCGCTCCCGTGGCGGCCGTCTTGTGGGTCCTGGGATGGTTGCTCGAACACGTGGTTGGGCAGACACCGCTGCGCGTCAAACTGGCTCTGTGCGCAAAGAACTGCAACAGGTTCTTCAAGAAGGACAAGAAGCCGGTATTCTCCACGTGGCCCAACGCGACTTGGCGCAAAAGCTGTTTGCCCACGCTTCGAATGCCGTTACACGATACAGTACGCCCTTGAATCGCACCGCGTCGGTCCCTTTGGGAACGACCAGGCAACAGGCCCTGCAGGTCGCCCGGCGTCACGAATCGCCAATTCTGCTGATCCGACAGGCAAAAGGGAAGGAGTGGGTCGGCTACCTCCACGTGATTGATCTGGAATTGGCCGATACACCAACGATCCCCAACCCGCGGACGCTGCCGAGGTTCTCTCGCCACGAGTCGCATTTGAACGCACTGGTACAAATGCAAGAACAGAAAGCCGATGTCGCGGTCGTGGAAGATCGCGCCGGCAATACCATTGGACTGCTCTACGCCAGCCAGTTAATCGAACCACTGTTTCAGGATGCGTGAACTCGGATGCGGTGATCAGCCACGATGGTATCCGAGAGACTTAATGACGAAGAGCATTTCCTCGTAGGTGATGAATCGCCGACGATGGTGCAATTTGTACTCGTCGATTGCCAAAGCCAAATCCTGTGCATCTGGCGACAGCTCGGCGTGACTGTTGGCGAATTGCCGCCGTTCAATGCCTGGTACGAAGCCGGGCGCATCGGCGTCGCGACGATCAACAAATGGCTCGGCAGTGGGCGTGGATAGTTGCGTCATCATACACCTTTGGGAGACAAAGAGCGGCTCACCAAAAGACGCACTGCCTCTATGGAGTGCACTTGGAGCCAAGAAAACGTAGATCGCAAAAGAGGCTGAGTCAAACGCGAAGCCGGGAAGTCGAGCCATATTCCGAGCTGCGAGGAGACCGCCTGCCGGGCGAACCGAACCAGCGGCAAACTTGCCGCAGAATCGCCATTTGGCCTCCCCGCCCGCACATCGGCCGGTAGAGGTCCCACGAGTCGTTCCTGTCGGCTCGGGACCCGCACATCGCGTAATCGGTCAATTCTGTAAACTCGCCACTTGCCGCCCACCGCCAATCAACTCCCCCAGCGGCGCCGCCAGCGGGTGGTTCGGAGCAACTTGCGTCGCCCTCTGAAGAGTGGCCCTGGCCGCCGAGAAATCACCCAGAACTTGATATGATTCGGCCAGACTGTACAGCAGATCGGCCGACTCGAGCCCCTCAGAACGAGCACGGGCCAGGTACTTGACAGCTTGCTCATGTCGTCCCAGCGAAGCAAAAGCGAGTCCTTGCCAGTGGAGCAGGTCGGCCGGCTCTTCTCCAGGTGGGTACGTATCAGCCAGAGAACGTAGTGTCGATAAGGCACGTTGCGGCCGCCCATGGCGATAGTAGACTTCCGCCACCGCCATCTGCACGTCGGGATAGAGCGGCTGAATACTCAACGCCCGATGATATGCCGCTAACGCCTCGCGCCAACTACCTTGCTGCCGCAAAACGTCTCCGCGCAGACGATGCGCGGCCGCCGATTCCCGATCGGAGCGGATGACCCGTTGCGCCAGTTGATTCGCCCGGTGTACATCCCCCTGCTGAAGATACATCTCACCGAGCCGCACCACTAAATCTGGTTCGCTCCCCGACAGACGGACGGCTTCCTGCATGTGCTCCATCGCCAATTCCTTCGAACCCCGATTCCAGAGAGTCTCCGCATAACGAGATCGCACTCGCTCGTCCGACGGACAAACCTCCACCGCTTGCGCGAAAAACTCCTCAGCGCGTTCCCAGTCTCCCGCATGCATCGCGTCGATTCCCTGTCGCGCAATCTGCCGCGCAGAAATCACGTCACTTCGCTGCCAGTGCCGAGCAAATCCACTGCAGCCACTGGTCGCCAAGAGGACAGCCAACAGCAGTAACAGACCGCTGAGCGGCCACGACGGAGGCTTGCTGCCGCGCCGAGGCACTCCCCTGCGAGCACTCGTGGCCGCCTCCACCTGCCGGCAGTACGACGACAACCAATCATCAACCATGCGTGGCCTGCCAGCAAAGAGCGACGGATCAGATCACAAAGAAGAGAAAAACCAGAACAAGCACTTCCCCCGGGTTACCGACAAAGCTCTGTTCACCCTTTGATCAGTTGGTGAAGACCTGAGCAATCATGCGGAAACCCTACCCACGGCAGCAGCGCGAACAGTATCAAATGCTGTCTAGAGGATCAAGTACGATCCGCACCGTGACAACGGTCATTTGGCACGCTGAGCAGGAAAGCTCTCGCCCGCCGAATGCCGTTTTCCTCAGCCATTTGGCGGCCCAAGGCAGCACATTGGCTTCCTGCAAGCGACCGCTAAATGCCCCTTGGTCGCCAAATCTTACAGCCATCCCACCCCCCTCGCCGGTCGTGACGCGCAACGTTAGGATGCGGTCCAGAGCCAGACACGTAACGGCCATTCTGGATGGACTAGATTGAGCGTGAGAGCCGACCATGGTAGCCACATATAACCGATACGGGATCCGGTTTTTGTACCCGGACAACTGGAAAGTGCAGGAAGAGAAACCGCAGCCGCACACGCACTGCGTGACGTTGCAGAGCCCGGGGAGCGGTTTTTGGATGCTGCAGGTACTCCAGTCGAACGAATCACCGGTGCGCCTGGCGGCAGAGGCACTGCAGTCCGTGCAGCAGGATTACAGCGAAGTCGAGGTGGTCAACGTTGAAGAGGAGATCGAGGGAACTCGGTCCGTGGGCTACGACATGCAGTTCTATTGTCTCGATTTTGTGGTCAGTTCCAACGTCCGCAGTTTCTCGCTGTCGGACCGAGCCTGCGTGTTGTTATTCCAGGCCGAGGATTCCGAATTTGAAAAGATTGCCCCCGTATTTCAGGCAATTACAACCAGCTTGATCCAGGAGGCAAAGAAGGAAACTGCCTGATATTACGGCGGTTGAATCGTCGTTGGAAAGCGGCATTCATTTGAAAAGATTACAATCTGGCGTGTTCGGCGACCGATTGACAGTGACCACAGTTGAACGATTTTTCGCTCGAATTCTCGCGTTTTCTTCATCTCGCGTCCGTTTCTTGCCGACAGTGGCACGATTCCTGCTCTACAACCTCTGGCAAGGCGGCACGGGGAATCGACCCAGTCGGCTTCAACAAGCGGCCGATTTTCATGTCCGTGTCCCTCGGGTGAAAAGCTGCCACATCACAATCTGTGTGGTAGCTTTGATCCAGTGGATGCAGTCGCGATGTGCGAATACATGGATGCACCGTGAATCTCAGCAACCAGTCGCCGGGGTATGGCGACACCAAATTCCCTAGGTGGGAGACGCATTTTTTCACGGTTCGAAGGCCTGGTTGGAATCCCGCAGCCAACCGGGCCTTCCTTTTTTTCTTGACTGCAGTTCGAACTGCACAATCTCCATGTCTGTTTTAGACTTGGGTGTTTCGCGCTTCGGATTACGTTTTCGTGATCGATTAGGGAGGCTGACGAGGAGGCGTCAAATTCGGTATATTTGGAACAACTTAACGGATGTTTCAAACCCCCAATGGAGGGAAATCCATGACCACTGCCAATGGATCTTGCACCAGCCAAATCGGAGAAGTCGCGGGGGCCGTCTGGCACACCTTAGCCGAAGGCGGACCGACAACGCTGACGAAGCTCGCCAAAAATGTTGATGCGCCACGAGATGTGGTGATGCAAGCGATCGGCTGGCTTGCGCGTGAAGGCAAAGTCGAGATCGCCGAGACAGGGCGTAAGCGGAGCATCTCGCTGCGCTAGCGGGCACGGGGCGGTGCTTGTCACATGGCGTCGATGAGCATGCCGCGGGACGCTGTTTTCGGACTCCGAAGATGGCAATATGAGGGGCAGGCACACGCGTCAGCGCATTCGCGCTGCGACCGGCGCTCCCAACGCCTTCCAAGGCCGTGTCGAATCAGTCCAACTGTTGACGGCTCTTCGTCGTGGCCAGATCCACTCGTGTTTCTGGCTGTTTATCGCGCCATGTCTTCATAAAGAGGCAAATGACGGTAAGCGACTTCCAGCGATAGCAGATTCATGGTCGTCACGTACAGTCGCCCAGCCAGGGGGGCCCAACGGTCAGGCAGGGGATTTCGAGGATCCCAACTCCCCTCCAAGTCCCCCTCTCGGATTTGTGAGCCAACTAACAGCGGATGGAGATGACGATTCCAGTCGCCCCAGTATTGACCACCCATATGAAACATGACCTGCGTGGCATAATACCAGTAATACGTGTCACGTTGCGGGCTGGAGATCGTACCGATTGCCGGTGGCGAATCCAGCAGGTATTGCGCCGCGCGCCATATTCGGATTGTCGCGCCGCCAGCCTGAGTAGAGTCGCATGAGCAGTCCGACGGACGTCATCGTTCGGCTGGCTCGCCGACCTCCACGTTGCTCCGGCGTGTCGGGTGCGAGCGGATTGTAGCAGTACAAGTGCGGTTGTGATGGCGCAGCCTGGGCACGGTCGAGCCAGTCGCGAATCTTCGCGTACGTGTCATCAGCTACCTTTAAATTGGCCAGCTCACCGCTCTTGAGGGCCATCATCATCCAACCGGTAACGGACGTATCCGAACTCACGCGTGGCGTATAGCGCCAGCCGCCGCGTTGTGGATTCTGCGACTGGACGATGAAGTCGAGCGCTTTCTGCGCCGGTTCCCGCAAGGCGGAGTCTTGGGTCATACCATATGCTTCGCAGAGCGCCAGCGCGGCGATGCTGTGGCTGTACAAGGCCACCACACGATTGGATTCCGCATCCATGGGCACGAACAGATCGCCACTAGCCTGCTGGTTCTGCACCAGGAAGTCAATTCCACGTCCGACCACACTGGCATAGCGGTGTTCCATGTGGTTATAGCCAGCACCTTGAAAGGCGAGTAGCGACAGACCCGTGGCTGCCGAGTCGCTGGCCATTTGCGGCAGACCGTCACGAGCGGCGTGTCGGTCCAGCGTCCAGCGACCATCTGAGGCCTGAGAGCGACTCAAAAATACCAGCCCCAACTCAATGGCCGCTTCGGTTTCCGGTCCGCTCCCCACAGCCGGGTCGCCAACACCTTGGCCACGCCGAGTGCGGCGCCGAAAAGGTTCGGTGGGCATGGCAGCCGTGGTGTTAAATTCGGGTGTTCCCCCGACGCGTTTGCGCACGAATCGAGCGGCCTCGAGCTGAACCTGATCCGTGGCCTCCGAGGCGCGCCGGTCGGCGATTCCAACTTCTACTGTAACTTCTCGTGCCAGCCCGCCTGGGCCCTCGACGGCTTCAATTTCCACGGGCAAAGCGGCACCCTCCAAGCGGCTCATCGAGCCCACGCTCGGCGCGTCGGCAATCGGACTTGGCTCAAACTGCTCGTCGCCGGACGACTCACTGCGTTCCGCTGAGCCGGGCACCTGCGCCGTGACGTCCGACATGGGCGATAGCAGGGCGGGAGTCTGTTTTTCGAGGGGACTGGCCGTCACGTCGTGCGACATGTCTGGACCGACGACGGCCAATCCTGCCTCGGTACGAAGCGCCGGTCCGGCAGCAGGCACGGTGCCCTGCGATGCGTCCACGGCCATTTCCGCCGCCAACGCTCCGGCTTGCGCATCGCTGCGTTGAGCATCGAGGCCGGTCGCCAGATGCGTGATCATCTGTCCCTGAGTGCTACGCGGTTCTGCTTCCCGACGGCCCGTGGACGATGCGGCTCCCGCCATCTCAAGCGAGTCAGCACGCACGTTCGCCACCAACTGCGGACCCAGTGCCAGACGCGGGGTAGTATCCGTCCCACCTCCCGGCAGAGGTGGCCCGGTCGCTGCCTGAACCGTCTCGGCGGGCGCGGCGAGCCGGCCGCTCCTAAATCCATCGCCCTCGTCGCGCTCGACCGCCGCAAGCGTCTCTTCAGCACTCAAGTTCGTCGGTCCGCCAACCACGGCATCACTGGCAACCTGTTTGCCAAGCTCGCCAACATCCACGTTGGCCAACCGCGTCAACGCCGGTATCTCTCGCTCGTTGCGATCGGCAGCGTTGCCGGCATTCAGATCGGCGACACTGGTGTCCAATTCAAGCTGCCGGTCGCGTGCGGCTTTTCGACCCTCATAGGGTACTTGGGACAACGTCACCTCCGCGGCCGGCCCATCGGATGCCTGGCTGTCCCGACGATTCGATAGCGCCAGCGAACGGGAGAGGGCGACGAGTGTGCCGCCGCCAGCGGCCACTGGTCCTCCGCTGAGCGCATCCGGGGCCCCGGGCCGAGCATCGATCGTGGCGTTGGGACTGCTGTCCACATCGGCAAAGCGTGTCACGCCACCACCGTCGCTGGC
Organism: uncultured Planctomycetota bacterium; assembly: GCA_963700575.1. Taxonomy (GTDB): domain Bacteria; phylum Planctomycetota; class Planctomycetia; order Pirellulales; family Pirellulaceae; genus JAJRVM01. The sequence continues at coordinate 128,638 of CAVOYC010000037.1, forward strand.
CGGTGCTGCTGCCGCGGGACGGACCACATCCACTGCCAAGGAAGGGATGGGAGCCTGGCCGAGCGCCGTGCGGGGCAAGGGCTGGGCCTGTGTGACTGGGGAGCGCTGCGGTTGACCGCCACCGGCGCTGCGACCGATTCCCGACTCAGCGATTCGCGTCGTGGGCCCCGTATCGACCTCCAGAGTGCCTTTGGAGGCCGTAACGGTCCCGCGCGTCGCGTCGGATGCCGCCTGAGTCAATGCGGCGCTGGCATGCGCGTTCAGGGTTCCCGGATCTCGGCTGCCGGACAGAGTTGCCGGAGCCAAGGGCGTGGCCTTCAGCAAAGCGTTTGGTTGGGCCTGACCCGCACGGCCATCGCGCACCAGTGCCGGGGCTTGGGGCGTGAGCGCCGGACCGGCGGGAATGTTCTGGGTTGCTTCGGCTCGTTGCGCGGAGCCGGAGGCGACCGTGGCCGGACTGTCGGCGGACGGGTCGGCCAGGCCCAGGTTCAAGGACGCTCCGCGGCCGGCGGTGCCCGTTTGTGCTTTGTTCAAGGCCGTCGAGGACGCCGCGACTTCAACCGTGTGGGGCGCCGACGACGCCGCACTACGGACGAGATTCTCGGCGGCGATCGGCGACGAGGGCGTCGCCGCCTCACGCATCGCGCGGCGTACTGGCTGGTCGGCAGCGGCCTGGGCGTGGAGCGAGGGTCGTGTGGCCTGCGACGCGCGAGCGGTCTGTCGCTGGGCGGCCTGATATCTTGACGCCGCACCGACGCTGTCGGTCGAGGGGAATCGTCGCTCCACGGCCGCGTTACCGGCGGCCGATTTTGGGACGCCAGAACCGGACGCCGCGAGGCCGCTCGGCGCGGCCTGGGCGGGGTTGCGGGACGTCGCTTCCAAACCGATCGGACTAAGGCGTTGAGGCACGGCGCCGACCGCCGTGGCGGAGGTGGCGCGGCGCCCCGGTAATGCGGCGCTCATCGTATCGGTCACCGGTTGGCTGGGGGCCACGCTCTTGCGCCGTGCATGCTGCGCCGGGGTGCGCTGCGGGGCGGATTGCGCGGGTGTTGTGTTTGCCGTTGACGAGGGGCTGGTTGGCTCTGCGATTCGCTGATCGACACGACTGCGTTCGGCGGGTTCGAGCGGCTTGGCGTCTGCCTCAGCGGCTGCGGCGCGTGAAGGCAGATCGGCCACGGTCACCAGATCGGGACGCGACGTGACCCGCACCCGTTGATTCGCGGCGGACCGCGGCGTTTGGGCCAACGTCGGTTGTGGAGGTGTCGGCTGTTGTCCCGAACGGCGACGGGTGGTCGCGTCGTGGGCCATTTCCTGGATCGGGAGAGTCGCCTGCTCGCGCGCCAGCGGAGACCTTGTCTGTTGTTTTCCGGCAGCCGTATTATTGGGCTGCACAGCATCGGGCTGGCTCTGCCGCGCGACGGCTGCCTGGTCACCAACCTGCACATCGGCGCGTGGGGTAATGCCCCTTCGTGTTTCACTCCGGCGGAGGCTGGCGGCCGAAGCCAGTTCGGGAGACGCGTCGCCGCGATCGGACTTCTTCGCCACCTGCGGCGTCTGCGACGCTTCGGCGGGCCGGGTAGCCGCAGGGCGCGACGGACGGTCCGCTTCGAACTGCTGTTGAGGACCACGAACTCCCGAAGCCCCCGGTTCGGCAACGCTCGGACGACGTTCCGGCGCTCGGGTCTGATCGGGAATCCGCACGCTCTGGGTCGGATTGGGGGGGACTACCGCCGGTCGGCGACTGAGTTTCGACGTTTGGTCTCGCTGCCGCGGCACCAATTCATTCGGCCGATCACGTTTGACCAGATCCGGACGCGTGATGCGTTGCTTCTGCGGCACGCGAGGAGGTTGAACTTGGACGTCCGTTGGTTCCTCTTGCACCTCCTCGCGCGGGGTGGGTTCGACATCGGGGTCGGGCAGCTCGGTTTCGACGGGCTGTTCCACATCACGGCGGGCTCGCCGCCGCGCATCGTGTTGCCACGAGGCATAGTCAGGGACCTTGACGACCTTCTTCTCGGGCTGCCGCTGGGTCGTGGCCAAGACTTCCGTCCAGACCCGATGAAATACCTTGGTCTCGATCGCCATGATGAACAAAACGATGTGAAAGATCACACACAACACGAGGGCCAACTGCATGGTGCGCCGCAGGAAGCGATTGCCGGTCAGCGCCAGCGTGACGAGCGAGGAAGATATCACCAGTGGAATCGCGATCAGCCAGGGCCAGGCGTTGGCATACCAGCGCGGGTCGTCCAGCCGAAGATAGGCCAAAACCGTGCCCGCCAAAAAGCCGCCCAACACGCAGAAAGCGATGGCCAAGGGCCACAATTGGTCGTCGACACCGCGGTACCTGGCGGGATGCGTTTTTCGAATTATTCGGCGGGTCTGGGCCATAGGTTGCTACTCAAGGTCGCCTGCGATCCGGCGTCACCAGCTTCCTGCTCGAATCCGTCGCGTCAATCTTGTTGGGCGGTCACACTGTAATCCCGAACTCCCGTACGATTACATAGGTTCATAATCGTGACGACAAAGTCAAATTGAACGCGCTTGTCCGCGCGGATCACTACCGACTGGTTCACTGGATTGTTCGTGACCGCCTGCCGCAAAACTTCTTCCACTTCATCCGGCGTCATGACACGCCCGTCTACATAGTAGTCACCCTGTTCGTCGATGTTGACAAAAAGCTCCTTCGGCTCGGCCATCAGCGGCTGAGCCTCGCTCGCCGAGGGGAGGACGACACTTAGCTCATAGTCTTCCTGGGCGAATCGCGTGGTGACGAGGAAGAACACCAGCAGCAGGAAGACGACATCAATCAAGGGCGTCAGACTCAGCGCCGATAAAGCGTTTCCCTTTTTGATTTTGACGGCCATGAGGATTACCTATCCTGTCACAATTTGCAGCCCGCTGGTGCCCCACACGCCGGTCGTGCCTCAGTTGTCTCTGGGCGTGGGAGCCAGTTGTGGTGGCTCAGGAGGTCCCGTCGGTTTCTGCCCATCTCCGACCTGTTGACCAAACCGCATGCGCCCTTCGAATCGCTCGATCTGGGGCAAGAGACTGAATAGCAATTCGTCAATCTGATGAAACAGCTTCTGGATTCTACCCTCGAACAAGTGGGCAAAAATGGCGGCCGGAATGGCAATCATGAGACCGCCGAAAGTGGTCACCAACGCCACGTAAATTCCTGTTGCCAGCTCCTCCGCTTTGTTCTGCCCCGGCCCTAGCATGGTCGTCCGGTGGAAGGCGTCGATCATTCCCCAGACAGTCCCCAACAGTCCCAGCAGCGGAGCAACTCCGGCAGCCAGGTTCAGCCAGCGCACGTTTGCGTACAGCCGTTCCGCCTCTCGCTCACTTGCCTCCGCCACCGTGTGCTCCACTTCGCTGTGCGGACGCCCCACCTTCAACAACATGGCGCGAACCACATGGGCCGCCGCCGAGGGATAGCTTTGACAAATACGATACGCCTCGCGAGGATCAAACGTGCCTTGTGTTCCGGCCAGCCGGCCGAGTTCCCGAACCAGCACGTCAGGCAGTACACGCGACGGCGCAAGGCAATGGCCCTTTCAATGGCAATCGTCACGACCAGAACGCTCAGCATCCCAATCGGGATCATGAACCAGCCCCCCTTGACGAGCAGAGCGAAGAAGTTGATCCCCTCCTCCTGACTAATGCGGATATCGGGAGCAGGCAGGTTATCCACATCCTCCTCGACGGCATCCTCATCCACCGGGGCGACGAAGGGGCCCAGCGGGTCCTCTGTCGCGGGATCTGCTTCTTGAGCCATCGCGTGGGAGGCAGGCCAGTTGACAGTCGACCACATCATCCCCAGACAGAGCCAGCCTAGCAGCGTGCAGGCCAGCCACCTGCGGTATTCGGTACGCGGTTCGAGCATGTACGATTCCCTCATTTTCTGATGTCGCCAACGCGATGCCACGGCTCAACGTGCAACGGGATCCTTTCCGTCACGTCGCCACTTGCGTGACCGTCAGAAAGCACGATCTCCGTGTCGGCCGGGCCGCCGGCCAAACAGAAACTGCCGCTCCGCACGCATCCGTTCGCCGCGTGGCGGTCGTTCGGTTGTTGCCGGCCACACAAGCGACTGCCAACGGGATCTGCCATTTTGCCTACGGCGCCAATTTGGCGAGCGCCTCGAGTCGCTTTTTGGCCTCCGCGGCCAATTCGTTGTCTGCATGGGATGCCACGACGTATTGATAGAACTTCTTGGCGTCCGCGATGTACCGGGCCCGCGCGGTCGGCGACGTGGCTTCCTGGATCTGGACCTCCGAACATCGTCCCGCTTCATACCCGGCCTTCGCCTGCCAATTGCGCACTTCGGCAGAAGCCTCCTCGGCGCCGTATCGGAACATAGCGCGTTGGAAGTCCTTCACGGCCGCGTCATATCGTTTCTGCTGGAATTCGACTTCTCCCACCATGAACTGCGCCCGAATGCCGACCGTTGCTCGTGACTTCTCCGCGGCAGTCTGAAAATCCTTGATGGCTTCGTCCAACTGGTTGAGTTTCTGCCTGGCTCGACCTCGCTCGAAATAGGCCTCGGCGACATAATAACTTTCCGGATACTGCTCGATCAGCGCATCCAAATAGCCCATGCTCTCCTGCCACTTATCGAGTTGCCCCGCCGCCTGACCAGCGTGCAACTGTCGCAACACGGCGACCTGGGGTGACGAAGCCTCACGCCGGATCGCTTCCTGGAACGCCGGCAAGGCCAGTTGAAAGTCGTTCAACCGGAACAGGCATTCCCCTTTCATGAACCAGGCATCGGCAGCCAATTCGCCGTCACTGTACGATTTCAGCAATTCCTCGAACCGCGCCAGCGCCTCGCGATGTTGTGCCAATTGGTACTGGCTCCAACCCAGCTTGTAGATCACCTTTTCATTCAGCGCCGGGTTATTCGCTTTGGCGGCTTGCTCGTACGCCTTGACTGCGCTGGCGTAATCCTTCTGGTTATAGTCATTTTCCCCCACGTGAAAATGCGCTTCCGCGGCTAACGAACTGGCGGGGAACTTTTCCGCAAGGCTGGCGAAGGTCTGGCTCGCCTCTGCTTCGCGAGACAACACTTTGTACGCCCACGCCAACTCGTACAGCACCTTATCCCCGTTGGGATAGTCAGGAAACTGTTTCAGCAACTCTGAAAACGTGTCGGCGGCCTTTTCGGACTGCTCAGCCAGAGCTTCCGACAACCCCCGTTCGTACAGTGCATCGGCGCGCTGGGGCGCGTCTGGATTCTCGTTCAAGTACTGGTCGATATTGGCGATCGCTTCGGCGTACTTTTTTGCCTGGCGAAAACACATTCCCGCGCGAACAAGGCATCGTCTTTCAGCGCATGGGTACCGTGTTGATCGATCAAGGCCGAGAAATCGGTGGCGGCCAGGTCGAATTGTCCCGACTTCATCAGCGACCATCCTTTGCCATACAGCGCATAGGGCACGTAAGACGATGTGGCATGTTGCTGTAACACCACGTCGTACGCCGCAATGGCATCGGCAAATTGCCCGGCGGCATAATACGACTCGGCCAAGTGATAGTGGGCCTCATCCAGCAATGCACTCTCGGGAAAACTCTTGAGCATGCTTCCTAACGTGGCGATGGCCTCATTCCATTGGCTCTGCTTGTATTGCGATCGAGCCAGATAAAGCAGAGCTTCGTCGGCTTGCCGCCATTGGGGGTCGGCCAGTAACGATTCGCGCAACCGCGCACTCGCCGCCTCGTATGCATTCAATTGGAACCGGCTGACGCCGACCAGAAACAGGGCTTCTGCCTTCACGGCGGGAGTGGACAGCTGCGGGATCAGCGGGATCAGCAGGTCCATCACCTCCTGGTATTTTTGCTGCAGGTAGACGACCACTCCGAGCCGCAGCCGCCAGAAATTGTTTTCCGGGTGATCTGCGGCCGTCTCGACCAACTCGCGGTAAGCCGCCTCGGCCTGGGCGTATTCTTTTTCCTGCAGGTGGCATTCCGCCACAATGTACCGCACATCAGGCACCAGTAGATGCTGTGGATACGAGGCCAAGAACTTGCTCGCCAAATCAGTTGCCTGATCGTACTGTTTCAAATCGAGCGCTGCGAAAGCGGCGTTGTAGAGCGCTACCGGTGCGACTTCATGGTCCGGATGCGACTGCGCGATGGTCAAGTATTCCTGGAACGCTTCGGCTTTTCGATCCGCTGTCGCGTACAGCGCATCGGCTCTGTCAAGTCGCAGGTTGGGTCCGTATGGATCCTCTCCCACGGCCGGTAGCTTCTGGTCCGCCAACTGCAGCGTCTTGTCGAATTCCCGGCTGCGCAAGTGGATTCGACAGCGCCAATGCGCGGCTTCGATGGCGCCCGGACCGCCTGCGGATACTGCCTTGTCGAGCCATTGGGCAGCTTCATTGAATTTCTCGGCCCGATAGAAACAACGGCCCGCAGACAACGTCGCCTCGGGGGCATTCGGCGAGTTGGGGAACCGCGCGGGCAAGGAGGCGTAAAGCCCCGCCGCCTCCGCCATCTTGTCCTGTTGCGCCGCGCAGTATGCCCTGGCGCAAGAGTGCATGATCGGCCGCTGCGAAATGAGCCGTCGCCGACACCTCGGCGAACAACCCTTCCGCAGCCTTCGCGTCACCTTGCTGCAGTATTGTCTCCGCCTTGCGCATCCGCACTTCCGTCATCAAATCGCTCTTGGCACAGTCCGCCAAGAACATGTCGTACGCTTTGGCGGCTTGCTGCCACTGCCCCATCTCTTCGAGCGTCACGCCCACGGCATACAAAGCATCGCACCGCAACTTGGACTCGGGATGCGCCGTCACGAGTTTGCCATAGGCCAGCGCGGCTTCCTTTTTCTTGTCGAGTGCATAGAGCGATTCCGCCTGAAAAAACAGCGACTGGTCAACGTACTTTCCATCCGGATTTGCCGACTGCAACTTGGTGAACGTCTCGACCGCCTGGGCGTATTGCTCCCGTTCGCCAGCCACGGCCAGCGAGTACTGGCACCAACCAAGGTTCAGATAAGTATCCTCCCGTAACTCGAACTCCGGATGCTTGGAAATCACCGCGCGTATAGGCCTTGGCCGCCTCGGCGTACTGCTTGAGCTGCTGCAGACAGACGCCACGATAGTGCTGCGCTTTCGCGGCGAGCGGATCCTCACCGAACCGTGCGACAAACCGTGACCATTCCTCGGCCGCCAGTTCGTAGGCGCCGTTGTTCTGATAGTTGGCGGCATCGGCGTACATCGTCAACGCCTCGGGCGATGACTTGCCCGCCGCCGGTGCCACTTTCCCCTCCTGACACACGCCCGGCACCTGCCACATCAGCCCCATAAGAACCAGCGCCGTCCGCAACAGCCTCGGTCCCCGCACCGTTGCCCAGCGGTTAATACGAATCATCTTCAAATTCCTCATCCATCCATTGCCTTACGATTTGCCCACTGACCCCGCCTGCGATTCACATTATGGTTAAGAAGCCAGATCGGCAAGGCAGGCAACTCGGCTCGGCCGGCAATACGGCTAGTGCCTCTTCCGGGCGGCCCCAGTAGAATGGATCCGTGGAATAGGACGAACGGATCGACGCCGGAGACGGACGATGCCAAGTGCCCAGAGGACCTACGCCATGTTGGGAAACGACAGCCTTTGGCAGACAGCTGAGCGTTGCCATCAGGTCTTGAAGGACGCCAACGTGGCCCATGCGGTGTGCGGTGGGGTGGCCGTGTGTCTGCATGGTTACCGGCGCAACACGGTCGATCTCGATCTGCTGATTCGTCGCGAAGACAACGAGGCGACCAGGAGGTCACTCGAAGGAGCAGGTCTGAAATGGGATGAGGTCCGAAAAGAGTTCAGAACCCAATCCGGCGTTCCCGTCCAAATCCTCATTTCAGGAGAACGGGCCGGAAAGGGCTCCGAGGTCTGTTTTCCGGAACCGGTCCACGCCGACGTGGTAGAGATGATCGAGGGCCTGCCGGTCCTGAGCCTCGCGAAGCTCGTCGAAGTGAAAATCGCTTGCGGCGAGGGCAACCTGCGGCGAACACATAAAGATTTTGCCGACGTGGTGGAACTGATCGCCATCAAGGGGCTGGACAGTGCTTTTGCGCGATTCCTGCACAAATCGCTGCGAAAGACCTATCGGGAGCTCGTACATCGGGCGCGTGGCGATCGATGAAACCACCGACTGGTTGCCGGAACAGGCTGAACCAATTAGGCTTGAGCCTTACGCTCGCATCCGATCCTGACGCTCCAGTCGGGCCGTGCGGCTCGGCCGTTCCCGCTGCACTCGCACACGGCGACAATCTGTGGCACGAATTTTGGTTACCGGCGGCGCCGGATTCATTGGCTCCCATTTGACGGAAGCCCTGCTGCGGCGGGGCGACGAAGTCCTGGTCGTGGATGACGAGTCGACCGGTCGCTACGAGAATCTGGCGGCCGTGCACGATCACCCGCAATTCTCGTTTATCCGGGCCTCGATCGGTGACAAGACGTTGGTCGACCGCGTGGCGGCGGAGGTGGATGAGGTCTACCATCTGGCGGCGGCCGTCGGCGTGGCACTCATTGCGCGACAACCGATTGAGACGATTGAGCGGAACATCTATCCCACGCAACTGCTGTTGGACAAGATTTGCGAGAGGGTCCAAGGGGGTGAATCGGTCAAGATCTTCTTGGCGAGCACGAGCGAGGTGTACGGCAAAAACCCCAAAGCGACCTGGGATGAAGAGGATGATCTGGTCTTCGGCTCGACCACACGAGCTCGTTGGTCCTACGGCGCTTCGAAGGCGATTGACGAGTTCCTGGCGCTGGCCTGTTGGCGTCAATCACAGGTACCTGTGGTCATCGGCCGCTTTTTCAACGTGGTCGGACCCCGTCAATCTGGCGCGTACGGCATGGTATTGCCCCGGTTCGTCCAAGCCGCCTGTGCCCAGCGACCGTTAGTGGTCCACGACGACGGTCACCAGGTCCGCTGTTTCGCGCACGTGCTGGACGTGGTACGGGCAGTCCTGAGCCTGATGGCAGAGCCAGCGGCGGTCGGCCGGGTCTTCAATATTGGCAGCGATCAGCCGGTTTCGATTCTGGAATTGGCGCAACGCGTAGTCGCTATCGCGGGTTCGACCTCCCGCATCGAATTTCAGAGCTACACCGAGGCCTATGACCGGGATTTTGAGGACGTCCGCCGCCGCGTGCCGGATCTGTCCCGGCTGCAGGCCACCATCGACGTCCGACCGGACTACGACCTGGACGCGATTATCCGGGAGTTGGCTGCCCCCCCCACCAATGGACCATCTTCTTGACTTCTTGGCCCGGGGAATGTCGAATTAAGGTGTTGCCCAAAATTCACTTGCGCACGCTGGGGAGGGCTCCACAGCGGAGCCCGCGCCGAGCGTATGTCGGCAAGTTCTCATCTGCCGGCGCAGTTGCGCTATGCCTTGCGCGTCCACGACATCCCAATACGAGGCACGGGCGAGGAGAGGTTCGATGAATCAGAGGTATGCTTCCACGAGGCGGATGGTCCATCGGTGCGCGCCGGCCTGTGCGCAACGCGTCGGTATGACACTGGTCGAGATGCTGGTCGCAATGGCGCTGTCTCTGATCATCATCCTGGCCGTGACCCAAGTCTTTCGCATTGTCGGGGACAACGTCATGGCCAGTCGCGCCGTAACCGAAATGTCGGGCCAGATGCGGACCGTGGCCGATCGACTGCGGCGCGATCTCGACGGTCTTACCGTCCCGGCACTTCCGTGGGCCGACGAGATGTCCGGGACCGGTTACCTGGAGATTGTGGAAGGTCCATTTTGGGATCTGGGTCTGGGTGCCGTGGCAGCCGTCGCGCCGCCCAATCCGCCCGCCGACCCGCTGAATCCGCGGCCCATTCCGTGGTTTTCCGGGACCGATGTAGGGGACTTTGACGATGTGCTGCTGTTCACCTGCCGCTCTGAGGGCACTCCGTTTGTGGGCCAGGTGCTCGGGACCGTGACGGTCGTCCCCGACGCGCTGAATCCGGCTTATCCTCGTCTGGTCCTGAACTATGTGCCCGGCAGCACCATCCGCACGACAATTGAGTCGAACATGGCCGAGATTGCCTGGTTCACACGTTTTAATGACTGGAATGGTGATTCCCAACCCGATCCCGGCGAAGTGACTCTGCACCGCCGTGTGTTCCTGGTGCTGCCGCAACTGGATCTTTCTGACTCCGATATTCAGGCGCTCACGCCAGGCCAGTTCTACAGTGGATTTGACGTGTCGATCCGTTACCAGGAAACGTCCCCCGGCAGCGGCACCTGGGTCAAATTCGCCAACTCGCTGGAAACGCTGACATTGCGTGAAAATCGCATCGGGCACCAGGTGGCAGGCGGGTTTCCCGTGGCGCCCGGTGCCTTTGCCAACCAATCGTTTCCCTATCGCCTGTCACGAGCACTGCTGACCCCCCAAGGCACGGTAATGACTGTGGGACCTGATGGAGCGTGGGGTGTGAGTGGCGTTGACGACGACGGAAGCGGTGTGGCGGATGATCTGGGTGAAGCAGGACAATTCGGGACCGACGATCTGGCGCAGCCGATCGAATCCGTGTTTGCCACACCCTGGGCCATCACGTTGGGCGAGTCTTTCGGCAACGATGTCGTCTTGTCGCAATTGCTGGCGTTCGACGTGAGAGTGTTCGATCCAACGGTGACTGTGCAACAGGCACTCGCCTTGTCTCCCCAGGGGGCTGCCGCGACTGCCCAGTCCGTGCTTCCCGGTGATCCAGGTTATCAGTTGGCGGGCACAGCGGTGGGACAAGGGGGCTATGTAGACCTGTTCTACGCACGATATGTGCCGGGTGCATTGTCAGCCTCGCCTATCCCCCCCTCCATCTCATCGACTTTCGCCGGGCTGCCACTTGCCAGGTCGGGTCTACGACAATTGCCTCCTAGCTCGCCCATCTATTGGGGCAATACCTTCCCCGCCGCGCATGGGGCTGTGTATGACACATGGGCGATGTTCTATGAGCACGATGGTGTGGATCAGGATGGCAATGGGATCATCGACCAGGGGACAAACGGTTTCGATGATGACAATGCCTCAGGTGTTGACGATGCGGGGGAACGCGAGACATCCCCCCCGTACCCCGCTCCGTTGCGCGGTATCCAGGTGCGTTTGCGAATCATCGACCCGGATTCGCGGCAAGTGCGCCAAGTAACTGTGTCGTCCGATTTCGTGCCAGAGTGAAGCGTGGCGTCTGAGCCTTACATCATTCGGCTTCGCGATCCGTGGGAGTCATCCGCCGGGACCGTCGCCGCATCTCCTCTCGATGGTTCGGCACGTGTGACCCTGCGCCGCTGGTTCAATCGGCCGACCGGGTTGGACGCGGGCACCCGTATCGTTTTGGCGGTGGCCCGACTCGAGGGACTTCGCCGAGTGCTGTTGAACGGCCAGGCGATTCCCGGCTGCGAGGCGTCGCCGGGAGTATGGCACTTCGCCCTGCCCTCGCCGCTGGCGCTGCGAAACCAAATCGTGATCGAACTGGATGCCGTTGATTCCGCCCTGCCCGACGCCATCCCGCGCAACGTCCTGGCTGCCGGTAACGTGTGGCTGGAGATCTTCACCGACAGCGCTGGCTCGAAGTCGAACGTCGAATAGAAGATAGTGGAACCGGGGACCAGAATTCAGCGTCGGGAGTTGTGAGTTGCGTTCTGAGAATCGGCGACCGCCAGCGCTACCGTGCAACCTGACCTTTCAGAGTGCTCTCGGTTTTCATTCGACGTTGGACGTTCGAAGTTCGACGTTCTCTCTGCCGCGCAATATATCGCATCTCCCCGGCACGCGCGTCACCCTCAGGAATCTGCGTCAGTAAAGATGTCCAACGTCGCATGAAAGCGGAAAACTCACACCCTCTGCCAGGTTCTACCGGCTCATCTCCACGATCCGCAGGTTTCGCAGCGACAGATTCGTGGTGGGGTCGTGGCCCTGGAGCATGATGGTCCCGGGCTCCAGCCGAAGACCCTTGCGGGGATTCGGATCAGCCGCGCGCGTGTCAATCCAATCGCTCACTTGGAAACCGTCGACCCAAGCGGCCATATGCGGACCGTCGGCAATGAGCGTCATGGCGAACCACTTCAGGTCGTCCGCCACAACCTGCCGCGCGTCTTGTCGGCGGAAGATGCCTCCCGTGCCACAATCAACCGGTTGACCGCGATCCTCATCCTTGAACCCGTTATGAATCTGGCACTCGTAACCGTTCATCTGCTCGCCCGGAATGCAGCGAAAGAAGACGCCGGAATTTAATCCCGGCGCGTGTGTGATGCACTCCAACTGCATGACAAAATCGCCGTAACTCTGTTGCGTCTCCAGCTGGCCTCGACCGTCCTCCACGTTCAGCACACCCTGTGCCGGGTCGACCGTGAACTTGCTGGGCATCTCCGGATAGGTTTTCCATCCGTCCAGAGTCTTGCCATCAAACATGCTTTGCAGTCCCAGCGGTTTCAACTTGATGTCGCCAAACTCGATTTTCCCCTGATTCAACTGCAGGCCGATATGTCCTCGTCGCAGCGGCATGGGGTCGGTATAGTCCAGTACTTGTTGGCCGTCGAGCAGCACAACGATGTGTCCCCGCTCAACACGCACTTCGTACGACTGCCAATCGGACCGATTCAGATCCTCGGTGACCGCCTGTCGATTCACGAGGCTGCCCGTCGGAAACGGGTTGTCCATGCCGGCAACATTCAATTCGTAACAGTCCGTCGAGACATCACCCGGATCCATCTGCGTAGCCAGAAAGATTCCGCTGTTCGTGTCGGGCTCGCAGCGAAACCGCAACTTCAGGATGTAGTCTGTAAACTGCGTCGTGGTGATCAGCAAGCCCTTCTCGCCCTCTTGCACGACAATAGCCCCCTGCTCCACGCGCCAGTCCGCCTTGTTTTCGTGCTTCCAGCCAAAGAGTGTCTGGCCATCAAACAAGGAGATCCAGCCGTCCGCCAACTCCTGTTGCGTGAGCCGAACGGGCTCCGTCGGCTGCTCTGGTTGCCCCGACGTTTCCACCACCTCGGAGGCCGGTCGAGCGGACCCCTCCGCGGAGCTTTTCTTGACCGTTGAAGAATCTTGCTGACACCCTGCCAGCAGCAGCAGAGAGAAAGCACAAATGCGCCAACCATCGCACCATCGGATACCACAACTCACGGCATGCTTCCTTGATAAGAGACCAGAATCGAAACCGGTCTTATTGTGCGGCAGCGTCGCGCATGTGTCGAGTCGGGACGCGAAACAAGGAAGAGGCCGGCAGCTTGGCCGACGAGGGGCAGAATCGTCGAACCAGGACTAACCGACCTCTTCCAAGGTCCATCGTATTCATGGAGCAGGCTGACCGCTTGAGCGCGTCAATGGGCGCGGCCGAGGTCAGCTTTCTTGACGTGGCACATGTCTAAGGGTAAAGAACGCGCAGAGGAAATACGCCGAAACCAGGAATTGCACAACAAGAGACACAGTCGCGGCGATCGCCTGTCGCCGAACTGAGCGAGTTTTTCCAGTCCCCTCACAACGAAATAGGAACAGATCGTATCCTGAAAATTCTATTCGTTCCAGCCGGCCATGCAAGCCATTGGTGGCGTGTCGGGCTCAATTTACCGGGTTTTGCCGAAATCAATGACTTCCGTATCGGTCGCGCAAAGTCCGCGGAAAGAGCTGACAACGCCGAAACGGTGGGATATCAAGCGAAAAAACGGACTCCAAGGCACGATCACGCTGGCCAGAAGCTCCGCTCTTGAGATCCAACCCCCCACGAGGCAGCCTGAGATGTCGCAGCCTGGCCAGGACGATTCACGTCCCCCGGGCTGAACTCGCGCACGGTGCACGTGGGTGGTCAAGAGGCGATCAACGTGGTCGCAACAACCTGTGTATGCACAGGCGGAAAAGAGGTGCGCGAAGACCCATCAACAGCAGAGCCAGCCCGACCCACCCTCCGTTTCATGCGAATCATAACGGTTCGTCAAGTTGGATGGAGCGCAGCGGTTTGGGAAGCGGGAAATGGACTTCTTCGTCATACAAGGTGCGAACTTCCACGCTAGCCCCATATCGCTGGCACAGCTGGTCTACACACTGTTGGACAACCACCTCCGGCGCGCTGGCCCCCGCCGTTATCAAAACGGTCTCCTGGCCGATAAACCAGTCAACAGCGATATCGTCGGGCCCATCGATCAGATGTGCTTTCACATTGCATTCCACTGCCAGTTCTTGCAGCCGGCGACTATTCGAGCTGTTCTGACTGCCGATCACCAGCACGATATCCGCGTCGCGGGCCAATACGCGCACTGCCTGCTGGCGGTTCTGCGTGGCATAGCAAATGTCGTCTCGCGGTGGGCCGACCAACTGGGGAAACCGTTGACGTAGACGTTCGATGATCCGATTCGCATCGTCCACGCTCAGTGTTGTCTGGGTCAAATAGGCAACCTTGGCATCCGCGGGCAGATCTATCTGGTCCACGTCATCAACCGTTTCGATCAAGCGAATGGCCTGCGGCGCTTCGCCCATGGTCCCGATCACTTCATCATGTCCTTGATGCCCTATCAAGATGATCGTGTAGCCGTCTCGCGAGAAACGCCGGGCCTCCAAGTGTACCTTAATCACCAGCGGACAGGTGGCATCGATCGCCCGAATCCGTCGCCGGCGAGCATGATCGCGCACCTCGGGCGACACGCCGTGAGCCGAGAAGAGCAATGTGGCTCCTTCCGGAACTTCATCCAAGTCGCCCACGAAGACGGCGCCTTTTGCGCGAAAGGAGTCCACCACGTATGTGTTGTGCACGATCTCATGAAACACATATACTGGCGCGTCAAAAGCGCAAGGCGCCAAGTCCAAGCTCTCAATAGCCATGTTCACGCCGGCACAGAACCCGCGTGGACTGGCAAGAATGACTCGCATGATCAGCGATGCTCCACTGTAAATGCACTCGCGCCCGGTTATCTGTTACGGTAGAGCCGCTTACGCCTGTACGACAGACATGCCTTTCGGCCCGGCGAGGCACACGGTACTCGCTCTGCCTTTCGCGATTGGCTCGACCCCCTGGCCAGCCATAGTATCATAGCGACTAATCCCCAAAACCGCCCAGGGAGGTGAGTCGCGAGGTTGAGTGAGTTGGTATGGTATGATCAAAGGTTGACGAAACAATGGCTCGAATCTGAAGGCTCGCGCCGCGGGGACCAAGAACGAAGACTCAGGAATCGAACCTTTTGGCCGATACGTGGTTCTCAAATCAGCTGCAGCTGTACGGGCCCGAGGGGTCGGCGACGCCCTCGCCAGCACTTTCGCAGGCCCGCGTTTACTGCCGTCGCCTGGCGCGCCAGCACACCGAGAACTTTATCGTGGCCAGCCTGGCTCTCCCGCCATCCGTGCGGCCCCATTTCCACAGCGTCTATGCGTTTTGCCGCTGGGCCGACGATTTGGCTGACGAGCTGGATGACCCGCGGGAGAGTCTTCGTCTGCTCGACTGGTGGGAACAGTTGCTGGAAAACTGTTACCAGGGCAAGAGTACACACCCGGTATTTGTGGCCCTGACGGAGACGATTCGCGAATTTTCCATTCCGATCGACCTGCCGCGCCGTCTGCTGAACGCGTTTCGCCAGGATCAACGTGTCACGCGATACCAGACCTTCGAAGATCTGCTAAGCTACTGTCACGACTCTGCCAATCCCGTGGGTGAGCTGATACTTCTCATCGGCCGTTGTCACGACCGGCGAAGTGTTTCCCTTTCGGACAAGATCTGCACGGGTCTGCAACTCACCAATTTCTGGCAAGATGTCGAACGGGATTACGCGCGGGGACGGATCTATATCCCCCGAGAAGCAATGGAGCTGTTTGGGTGTGATGCACGGGATGTCGCGCAGCCGACGGCCAGTCCGGCATTCCGCCGACTGGTGGCCCATCTTGTGGATGGAGCCGAGCAGTATTTCCGTGACGGAGAATCCCTCGTGCAATACGTTCCTACTTGGCTGCGAGTTGATGTTCACCTGTTTCTGCGCGGTGGCATGGCGACCTTGCAGGCAATTCGCCGCGCTGACTGTGACGTACTCCGCCGGCGACCGAAAGTCAGCCGGTTCAGTCAACTGGGATTACTGCTGAGCGTGTGCGCCAGGCTCTGGCGAGCAGCCTGGCACGGACGCCATCTATCATGACGAACCTGGAATTGAGTTACCTCCGATGCGAACAGGAGGCCCACCGCGCGGCCTCGAATTTCTGTTGGTGTTTTCGTCTCCTGCCGGCGCTCAAACGTCGCTCCATGTGCGCGCTCTACGCCTTCGCTCGATACACCGATGATCTGGCCGATGGGTGCCAGCCCCCGGATCAAAAATATGCTGCCCTGGCGTCGTGGCGTCAGCAACTGGGGCAGGCCCTCGACGGAGAATGCCCCGAAGGGATCCTCCCTGCCGTTATCGATACCGTGGGCCGGTTCACCATCCCGCGGCAGTACCTGTTTGACATCCTTGATGGAGTGCGATTGGACGTGCAACCACAGGGCTTCGAAACGTTCGACGACTTACGGGAATATTGTTACCGTGTCGCCTCGGCGGTCGGACTCGCCTGCCTGCACATCTGGGGCTTCGCGGACAGGGAGGCCGTGCCCCTGGCCATCGACCGCGGTATCGCCTTTCAGCTAACGAACATTCTTCGCGACATTCGCGAAGACGTGGGCCAGCACCGCCTCTATTTGCCGCGCGAAGATCTGCGGCGATTTGACTGCAGCGAAGCCGACCTGGCCACCGAACTGCCCAATCAGAGGGTGCGCGCATTGCTGCAGTTCGAGATCGATCGAGCGGAATCCTATTATCGCCAGTCGAAGAACCTGGCCTCGTTCGTGCATCCCGACGGAAAACGCGTGTTGCATCTGATGACCGCCACCTACTGGCAGTTGCTGCAGAAAATCGGCCACCGCACGGATGATGTTTTTCGCAGACGAATGCGACTCGACTTGCTGGACCGCGCACGGATCGTCAACTCGGCCTTGCTGCCGTGGGGTGCGATTCGACGCGGCAAGTTCTAATCGCGAGGACTGGCGATGCATCTTTCCGGTGACAGGAAGCAGGGCGCCGGTCCCAACGAAGCAGACGCCCGACGAGCTTGGCACACCCTACCGCGACTGTTGCAATCCCCGCAACTGGGGCCTGGCTGAGCGACATTGGTTCACTGGCCGGTGGATTTCGCAAGGTTGGCGTCCAGCCACGTCCGCAGATCGTCCAGCGTGCGAAATGCAAGCAAGGCCTCGCTCAACACCTCGATCTCCGGATACGATAGGCGACGAACCCGCGCCTCAACGTCTTCCGGCAGCGGGCCGCAAACACGTCTCAATATTTTCAACAGAATACTCACACCACCTTCAGCCCTGCCTTCAGCCTTGCCCTCGGCCTTGGCCAGTCGCTCTACAGACGTGATGTATGGCATGTGTGTTTGCTCCTCGAATTGCGCCAAGTCCGCGCGAAACCGCTGTTCCCAGTCAGCTCGCAGATGCATCATCCAGTCGATCAGGCGAAACAGTTCCCGCACCTGCTCTGCATTATACCCCGCACCGTACAGATTGCGTACCAATTGCCACTTGGCGCGGAAACGGCCCTCCGGATCACCGGCCGTCCGCAACGCCGCGATCTGGGCACGCGCCACCTCCACCGGCAGAGAGTGATCCTCCACCCACTCCCGGTCCAATTTGTTCAACCAGCTTACAGATCGGAAATCTCAAGCGGCTTTCAAAGTCGGCCAGCTCAAACCGATCTTCTCGGGGACGCCAATTGGTGGTCAAGTCGGCCAGCACCACCACCGTGACGACCCGCTGGTCGAAGGTCCAAAACAAGCCGCCGTTGTACCGGGCGATCCGGCGCGTGAACTCGGGCTGCGACGCCGATTGGATTTCCAGGTGCAGTAGAATCCACTGGGGCTGGCCCGAACGCAGAGACACTTTGGCCAGCAGATCCACCCGCTTGTTCCGGCTGCCCGCCTGTCCGAAAATCTGACTCAGCTCCTTATCGCACCACTCCAGCGGACCACTCCAGTCAATCGCGGCGTGCACGGCCGGGAAGAAGCTTGCCAGGAAGTCGGTCAAATGAAGCCGCAACGCTTCTTTCCAGCGCCGTCGTAATCGCTATCCTGCGGGAATATGTCGCCCACTGTGTCCGGGTCGAAGGCGCGATCAATTGCCGAGAGCGTCTGGGTGGCCTACTTCATTACTACTACCGTGACGCAGCGTGGAGCGTGACTTTGTCGCTCTTAATCAATGATGCACGGTCAGAGTGCGCGCCGGCCACGCCTTTCTTGTCACTTACGGGCATCTTCACGGAATTCAGGGCGTCCAATCGCTGCGTGCCGACCCAAATCCCGTGGCCTTCTGCTGCCGATAGCTCCTGTTTCCTAGTCCGAAAAGACCGTTTGAGTATTTTGACCATGCGGGGTGAAACCGGATGACAACGATCGCGAAGTTCCTCGCGGAATCAATCACGCGATGTCTGCCAGAAGAAGACCGTAACGGAGACGGAAGCCGATGACCTGCCAAAAGTAAGGAAGCGATGCAGATGGAAACACTGGCTAACTGACGTGATCGAAAACGGCGGTGATTTCGTAACGGTTCACACCGGACATCCACACACAGTTTCCCGCAGTTTTCGAGGTCTTTCGGCCCGCGTAACAAACCGTTTTCCGTGGCATCCTGCCACCGGCGTAGCTTCTCTCAGGATCCCCTCAACTTCCTGATCACCTCTTGGCAAACTTGCCGTTCGTCCTCGGACAGACGAACGATGCACCTCTTATACATGGGGCACCTCGTTGTTGCCAGGAATTTCCCCTGTCGGCTGGCTTCCACCAGCCCCAGCTCTTAGACTTTGAGGTGGCACTAGTTCCCTACAATGACTGCGGCCAGCGTCCGGCATTCATCGTCGTATTGGTGGAAGGAAGGGATTATCATCGTCCCCAACTCCTGGCGCACCGGGGCCAGGGTATTTCCTTATTATTCCCCCCAACAACGGCCACTCGGGGATCTCCCTTGTCCCTATCACGCCGTAGACTATTTCCGCAGTTATTCTTCACCCCCTCGAATTCCTCCAAAATATGTGCTTCGCCCAATTGGATGCACTTCTCGCTGTGGTTCGACTTGTGCTTCTTGTACACCTTCAGCAAGCAGTTCACGCCGACTAGGTACGCGCCGCATTCGGCTACTTCCGTGCACTTCTCATCCGTACCCCTCGTGCCTGGTTTTCCGACGAAAGATGGCCACCACCATATCGTATCACTACAGTCCTTTCCCTTGCAGATATCCGGACAGACCGCGTCGAACTGTTTCTTGTGATGCTGCTCGTGTTCGTCCGTGCACTTCCAGTAACCGCACTCCTTATCCTCCTGTTCATACGGAACAGGTGATGAATGATGACGTGCACGGCCACGCGCTCGTGTCGGGGGGCGGGCTGTGGCTTGGGGGCGGGCGGTCCATTCAGCCAGAGGGTAACGCGTGGTTGTCACCCGAGAAGCTGGGGCGCGTGTTTCGCGATCTGTTCCTCAAGCAATATAGAGAGGCAGCCGGTCAGCTCGGGCCGCCAGGCTCGGGCAACCGATTTCAACTGGATGGCGACGATCTCGCTTCTTCGCTTCCCTCAAACACGGCAAGCTCTTCATTCAGCCTGGCAATCAGCTTGCGGATTCCGGCCTTGGTGAAACCTTTTTCACCAATGGGATGGTCGCGCTGTAGCTCCGCAAGCCGTTGCTCCAGATCTCGCAACTCAGCCTGCGCCTTCTCATACTCCGTCGGCGATGTAATCAAAGTTCCACCTCCACAATGCCCTTTCGCCTGCCATCTACTTCCCGAGTTCGACTGAAGAATTCTACCCAATCGTCCCAATCGCGGCGATCTTCCGCGGCAAAAATCTCCTCGGGACGTCGGGTGAGGAGCATTGTCTCCAGCTCGATAGCGTCGCTTTCGCCACGAGACACTCGGTCAACGAAATCGTCGGCAAGCCAGACAACAGCGTCGATATCGTTGGATCAGGCTTTGCGGTAACGAAGCTGCCGTTCACGAACAGGCGAATCGCGACAAGACTTCGCGAAAGTTCGATCCAGCGTCTTAGCCGCATTGCCAAACGACGCCGCTGCGCACTAGCGGTACCGAAACGGAACGTGATTTCGGCCTCGGTGGCTGTGTGTACGCCTTCAGGCAGGTAGCCATCATCACGAAACTCCGGAATCATGGTCGAATCGCATTCCCGTTACTGACGCAGGAATGCGGCACCCTCACCTGTCGGACGCCCACAACAGACGCCGGCAAACCAGGAGAAGTCATCGTGTATTCTAACTGTTTAACTTCGGCCCAGGTACCGCCGAATCGATCCAGCGGCACTCGAACGTCATGAGTCGGAAACCGCCTGGCCAGACACTGGCCAGCTCTGTGGCGTTAGGGGCAGTCCATCGCAATGCGCCTGTACGCGTGTCCACGACGAAAGTCCCTGAACCCGTTTACCGCGCCGCGTTCGCGGCCCTGATCGAGCGCATGAAGAAGACCTACTGGAACCTGCACGCCAAACCGGCGAGCCTAGGGCGCGAGGGCCTTACGGTGCGCGAGGCCGCCGAGCAGACGCTGGCCTACCTGGCCCGCTACGTGCGGCGGGTGGCGATCTCCAACGTGCGGCTGATCAGCATGGACGATGGATACGTAACGTTTTACTACAAGGACACGCGCGACGGCGGCCGGCAGAAGATCGATCGTGTGCCCGCGCTGGAGTTCATCGACCGTTTTCTCCAACACGTGTTGCCGCGCGGAAAACGGCACGTGCGGAACTTCGGTTTTCTCTCGCCGGGTCAGCGCACCGAGAAGCTGAAACTGATTCGCGAGCTGTTGGGCATGGACGCCACGCACGACCAACCCGAAAAGACGCACGGGGCCGACGAGCCGCGCAAGGAGCAGGAGGAGGTGCCCAGCGATCTGTGTCCCTGTTGCCAGGTGGGGCGGATGGTGCTCGAGCGCCAGTTCCCGCGCCCCACGGTGCGCGAGATCATGGGGATGAGCAGCGACGAACTGCGGCAACCCAAGCTGCCCTTCTGGTGAGGAAGCACGACAGCGGATGAACGACAAACGGACCCATCAGGAGACGATCACGAACACATCGGCACTCGGGCTCCGCGCCGGTGCCGGAAAATGGCGTTCCGCCGCGCGTCTCAAATTCCCCAGATTATCGGCCGTCGAGAGTAACCAGCGCGAAAACCATCGCCGCTCTCTGCCACGCATCTGTCACAGGGTCGCTTCCAACCCTTCGCATGCGCTCGCTGACCAGCGCCGGGCGGCCCTTTAATCCCCTATAGCAAGATCCGCGCCGATTCCACCGTTTTCGTCCCGGACTCCTACGCCGCGTTCGTCCTCAGGGCTTAGACTTCAGGGCTTAGACTTGGGCTTAGACTTGGACTCCTTCACCGGGTTTCACAGACCGACCTGCTCGCCTCAGTATTTTGACACAACGCCGTACAGAGAAGAGAAACGAAACCTAGAGGCTCCGGTTTCCGCATCGAACGCCTCCAAATAGAACACCAGCCCTCCAGTTCCGGCGATTACTACTTGATCGTCAGAGTCACAGATCGCTGCACAGTGAAAGCCGTTCTTGGCGTATTCGATCAGGTCACCGCCCGCCCATACATCTGCTTGCCAGTCAATACGTCCTGTCTTCCCGTCGAGTCGATACAGGCGATACGGCCTCGGAACATGAGACCCTGCGCCAAGATAGATAGCTCTGCCAATTTTCACGGTCAACATGTCGCGCAGCCCCCCTTTATCCCTGTTGATAGCATCACTCGGTACGCGAACAGTCAACTTTCCGTCCATGATCGACCAACCTTCTTCATCACGGCCGAGCCGCGCGTGTGGCGGATAGAGTGAGATATCATACGAAGAATCACTGACAATCTCATCCTCTCGCACTCTCCGACCCGTCCCCACAGCCGACTCAGAGAATCTGAAAACTGCGATCGGCGTTTGAAGTGGTTTGGCTGGGCAGTACAATACTGGGCCCTCAGCAAGGCGACCGTTTAAAAGTGTATCCACCCACCATGTTGGGAGGGCCACCCCTACACGCCCCTCAACGAACCCGGCAAACCGAGCGATCGCAATCTTCTTCGCAGAAGAATCTGCCCTTGGACTCATCTCACTGAGAGCCTTGTGCCACGCGCCCAACAGGGCCACACTTGCGTGAGAAGAACGCACAAGGGGGGCGAACCCTTGTTCCTCTGCCTGGACGACGATGGCTCGCGCGTAGGTGGCGGCAATAGAAGAGCTTGGGGCTTCTAGAAATGAGGCAATTACATCAGGAGGTTGCCCACATTGGGCGCGTTGGCTGCTCGCAAAAACAAGTCCTATCGTCAGAATCGCTGTGGGAAGCAGATGGTCAGAAAACGACTCAGTTGACAAAAGACGAAGCCTCATGGCGATTCCTCCAGTACGAGCCGAATTCCAGAAATGCGGGAGCTTTCCCAAATCAAAGCCCCAAGCAAATCTCGTAGTGTTTCGGATCGCCTTATGCACCCGACCGCGTTCCAGGTTCCCACCATATGAGTTCGTCGACGAATTCTCCCGCACCGGCACAACACTTCCACGACGCGCCGGCGCTTCTCCGTGCACTTCGCTCGACGGGTTGATCTGTCCAGAAATCGGGCGTATGCGCGTCTTCCCGTCAATAGAGATATAGCCCCCCGATGTAGCCGTGGAGCACTTGCCCCTATACCGTGCCCAGGGCTTCCAACCAGCGGCTTCGAGGTCTTTGGTGCCCACATTGTTCGGTGAATCAGCTGGGTCTTTGCAGTAGAATTTTATCGTTCCCTCCGCGCGACTCAGGCCGCATGAGTTGTGCGGAATACGCAGACCTGACTCATCATTCTTGCCTTCCGTCGCTTTCGTACCTTTCGGAATCCTCATCGCCTCGTGATGGCAGTGCGGAAGGAATTTGCTGGAAGATTATCTGATCTCCCGCGCACCACCGCGCATCTCCCACGGGCGCCAACCTGGAATAGGCAGAAAACTCGAGGAATCTCGCGGACGCTACTGCCTGGTCACCTCAAACTACAGTTGCGGTGATTTATTGCTTTCTGGGAAAATGGATGTAAATGGGAACTAGTAACTCAATACTCCTTATCGAATTGGAGAGGTGACCAGGATGGTCGATATCAACAGAGAGGTGTCGGGGAAACTGCCGGATTCGCTTGTCCGCAGCATCGTACGCCTGGCCGAGCGGAATGCTGAGGCAGTCGCCGCATTCCTAGACATGAGCGGCAGCTGTCCGCTGCAGGCAGACGGTACAAGGTTGAGGCTGCCGGGCAAGTTCCTGCTCGAGTTGGCAGCTGTGATCCGTTTGGGCGTTTGGGAGCAGGAAGGATTCCGTGTGCATATCGAACAAGGCCTGCCTTCGTTCGAGCAGGCAGTGGCGAATCTATTGCACCGAAGCCAACATGATCCACTGGCATTCAGTGGCCCTGGCAATAGCGAGCTACACAGGCAGATGCTCGACATCTACTGGCGATATTTCGCGTGGGAGGCCGATTTGATTCTGGGACGCACCGTGGCAATTCAAATAGGTGATGAAGATGAATTAGCGGCAGCACTGGCAGCATTTCTGTGGGAGAACCGCGAACGCCTTTGCGTTTTCGGGGAGAAACAACCATCATGAAGCGGAGTCAACGTGGACGCGCGTTGTTTTACACGCGCGATAGTGGTGGGAAAGCTGAAACAACGCCGGCCGAATATGTGGCTTGGGCGATCAAGAAAGGCCCGGTTGGTCCAACTGGCCCAGGCTCAGGCGTCAGGCTGCCGTGCCGGCAGGACCCAGGGAACTGGAGCGCAAAGTGCTGGAACTGGAGCGGGTCACGGCGGACCTGGAGAAGGTTTCCCGCAATCTGGCCTTGGCGGATGGCCCAGAGCAGTATCAGGCGATATCAGCGGTGTTTAACCAGCTGAAGCAGCACAAGGCGGACTTACAGCAGGAGGTTAGGGCGCTCAACACCGAACGTGATCACCGGCGCGATCTGGACAAGGAGGTTTTTTTCCGCCGAGCGACTCGTGGACGGGCTCGCAGAATTGACTGCTCGTGCGGACGGCTTACCGATGGCTGGCCGGGCCATTCAGACGGCCGATGCGAGACTGTACCTCAGCTTCACGCCCGAACAGCGGAAGAATCGCCGGGTGAATGTCGTCACCGGCGGTGTGATAACACTCGGTTCAGTCCCGCCGCCAATCGCCGAGTACGAAGGCCGCACGGGCCGCCAGCACGTGAAGCAGGTGACTGATAGACGGAGAAACACCCGAGAATCGCTCGACGGTGCCTCGGGAGACTGTGATGAATCCGGGCCGGAGGATAATAAGTCGTTAGGAAAGATAAGTCGGGGCGACTCGAGACAACACGAGATGACTGATCAACCCTCCGTAGCGATCATCGGCGGTGGTCTCGCCGGCCTGGCCGCGGCCAGCGTGCTGGGCCACGCCGGGTGGCGCGTGGACTTGTACGAAACACGGAGCCGGCTGGGGGGACGAGCCGGTTCGTACCACGACCCGCAAACGGACCAGTGGATCGACCATTGCCAGCACGTCGCGATGGGCTGTTGCACGTGCTTTGTGGATTTCATTCACCGCACGCAAATCGACACATTTTTTCGCCGCGATCGTACAATCCAGTTCTTCGATCTCGAAGGCCGGCAAGTTCCCCTGACCGGCGCGCGCTGGCTTCCTGCCCCCTTGCACCTCGCCCCGTTTCTGTTGCGATTGACGTATCTCACGTGGGCCGAGCGTTGGCGAGTCGCCGCGGCCCTGTGGAACCTGGCGCGATCCGCGCCCCAACAGCTCTCTCCCGAGGCAACCATTGGCGAGTGGTTGCAGCAGCACCGCCAGACCAAGCGTGCTCTGGATCGGTTCTGGGCTCCGGTACTCGTGAGCGCGTTGAGTGAAACGTTGGACAGGGCGTCGCTGACTGCCGCGCATCAGGTCTTCATTGACGGGTTTATGAAGCATCCAAGGGCGTACGAACTGCTCATCCCCCAAGCGCCGTTGTCCCGGATCTACGATCAATTCCTCGCCACGCACCTGACTCAGCACGGTGTGACGATCCACCGCGGCACCCCTATCAAGCAAGTCGGCAGGTCCCCGGACGGGAAGATGCTGGTTCACCCCGTCTCGGGAGTGACTCGAACGTTTGATGCGACGATCGTGTCAGTACCGTGGCGCCACATCGGCCGACTCCTGGATCCGCATCTCCGCAGCGCAATACCGCAACTCGATCAAGTCGACCGACTTGCCTCGGCACCCATCACGTCGTTGCATCTGTGGTTTGACCGGCCGATCATGCATCTGCCTCATGCCGTGCTGATCGATCGCCTGACACAGTGGGTGTTCCAACGTGGCGCACATGCTTCGCCAACGTTCGCGCCAACGTATTACTATCAGGTCGTAATCAGCGCCTCGCGGCATCTGGTCGATCTTGATCCGAGCGAAGTGTTGGATCGCGTCGTGCACGAATTGACTCAGCTGTGGCCCAGCACAGCGGCGGCCAGGCTGGTTCGATCGCAATTGATCCAACAGCGAGAGGCAGTTTTCTCCGTGGTGCCAGGACTGCGGCGGCTGCGTCCCCCACAAATCACGCCTGTCGATGGCCTGCTGCTGGCCGGCGACTGGACGGACACAGGTTGGCCCGCCACCATGGAGAGTGCTGTGCGAAGTGGCTATCTGGCCGCCAATGCCGCGCTGCAATCACACGGGTTGGCCCCTGGCGTAATCTTGTCCGAGCTGCCAAGCGGCTGGCTATTTCGCCGATTGTTCGGTCGCTAAGGAACCGGGGAAAAATAACTTCCAGATTTGCTAGTCCCTCACCCTACCCTCTCCCCAAAGGGGCGAGGGAACTAGGTGAAGTTATTTTTCCCCCGATCCTAAGCTAAGGAACGGCTCAACAATAACTTCGGCGTTTCCTACAGCGGGTGCCACTTTCCTGAGCGAGCGCACAAATCGTAACCATCACCACGAGCCGTCAATCGCGAGCGGAGCCAGTGCTGTCTGGGACTCGCTGGCACTCGATGATGCTTCGAGCCGTCACGAGCACTGGCTCCGCTCGCGGCAAGCGTTTCTCGTTGTTGGCAAAGTCTTCGGCGCTCGCCCAGGAAAGTGGCACCCATCCAATATGCGGAAGTTATTGTTGAGTCATCCCTAACCGGGCACAGCAGGGCGATGCCTGATCGCCACGTGAAACCTCTCAGCGGTCAGGGGCCGTCGTCGGGCTCTTCCCCTAGCTGAGGGACCACACCGATCAGGAACTTGGCCAGTCGATCCGACGCGCGGAGGGCAGTTTCGCGCAGATTCCACATGTCTTTCAGGCTGCTGGGACGCCCAAACACGGCCCGTGTGGCAGCTCCCAATTTCCCGGCAATCGAGTGCTGATCCAACATATGTTCCACTTCCGCGGGCAGATGGTCATCCAATCCGTCGCTGATGATGCGCACCGACAAGAAGCGAACCCGCCGGCGTCGGCACGCCTGCGCCACGGCGATCGTCTCCATGTCGCAAGCCACTGCGTCGTAGTCCGCCGCCAGTTTCTCTTTCTCTTCTCGATGCCGAATCAACTTGTCGATCGTCAGCAGGCGTCCCACATGCAGCGACCGTGTGCCCTCCACCACTCCGGGATCGATTTTGAAGCCAATCTCTAAAGGATGCTGCTGCTGATCCACAACCGAACTGGCCATCAAGATATGCCCGCGTCGCATACCTGGCACCAACGCTCCCGCGAATCCGGCCGACACGACCCACTGTGGGTGATGGACTTTGATCACGTCCTCTGTCGCCTGCGCAGCTGCTTGTCTACCCACTCCCGATTCGCACACAACGAGTCTCCGCGAATCAAGATACCCGGCTCGCTCCACGAATGTCGCGCACTGGGTCGTCACCACGTCTGTCATGCGGTCCACCAGACCACCTGATTCCAGGCCTAGCGCCGACACTACAACAATCTCACACGGTGGCTCTGCCACTGGAGTATCGTCGTCCTGCGGTGTGCCTTCCGATGCCCGTCCTGGGCGCACGGACGGCTGCACGATCTGCTTGGCACGCTCGACCGCATGCTGCAGCTTGTCCTCAGCCACTTGATTCAGCAGATTGCTGACAACCCAACGCAACCACATTGCTTGAAATATCCTACAGCGATAGACTCCAATGAGTCGGGCAGACGTCCAAAATCCGCTCACCGAGAACGGTTCATCCTGCCCCACGGCTCAGATTGCCCCCGCAGTCCAACATAACTCAATCGCAATCAGCTCGAAATGGGTGCGGCGAACCAAGTCTGCCGTTTTCAGGTAAGGGGTGCAAGATAGTTGGCTCGTTACGTCTCGCGGAGCGCGATCGCGTCGCGGGTGAGCGATTTCGTGTCGCGGCTGAGCGTTCGTCGCAAGGTCGTCGACAGGCCACGTAGGGAAGTGAGCGTCTCCATCACGGCACTCGGTTCATGTCCGCAATGCATCATGCAATCGCGACAGTGGCGATTGTCGCTGGCCTGGCCATACTCTTGCCAGGCGGTCGTCTCCACAAGTTGTTGAAACGTCTCGCAGTACCCTTCGCTCACGAGATAACACGGTCTCTGCCAGCCGAACACGTTGTAGGTTGGACTGCCCCATGGCGTACACGGCAGCGCAAAATGGCCCTGCAGAAACTCCAGATAGATGGGCGTCTGGTTGAAACGCCAATTCCGTTTCCGTCGCCCCAGAATATTCCTCATCAGCTGTTGCGCCTGTTGACGATCCAGAAAATGTCCCTGCCCTTGTGCATCCGGATAGGAATAACCGGGCGCTATGGTCATGGCTTCCACACCCATCGCCATCAGATCATCGAAATGGGTTCGAATCTGCCGCGGATCAACACCTTGAAAAAGGGTCGTGTTCGTGGTGACTCGAAAACCTTGGGCCAACGCTGCTCGGATCGCGCCGACCGCCGTGTCATAGACGCCACTGCGTCCCACCACTCGGTCATGTACTTCTCGAGGACCATCCAAATGCACGGAAAAAACCAAGCGTTTGGAGGGGCAGAACTTTGGCAACGCGGCTTCCAGCTGCAACGCATTGGTGCAGAGATACACAAACCTCTTGCGCCTGTCAGGCCCGCCACAATATGATCGATCTGCGGGTGTAGCAACGGTTCCCCGCCCGGGATGGACACGATCGGCGCGGCACACTGCTCCGAGGCGTCGAAGCACTGCGAAGGAGTCAGATGCTTGCGCAACACATCGGCGGGGTGCTCGATCTTGCCGCAACCCTCACAGGCCAGGTTACAGCGAAAAAGCGGTTCGAGCATCAGGACCAACGCATAGCGTCGCACACCACGCGTGCTATTCCACAACACGTGCCGCGCCACCGCTACCATCTGAGACATCGGTACTGACATCGCTTGAGTCGCCAGGAGAGCCGTGTTGCGTGACTTCTTGGCTCGAGGTGAGCCGAGCTACGTTAATGACGCCAGGCACCGCGTTGAGCCTGTTGGTAGCGGCCGAGCGCCAAGAGCGGGAAATACAGTGGATAGAGGTGATACCGCAAGTAAAAAACGCGCGGGAACCCGGTCCCGGTGAATTCCGGTTCCAGCCAGCTACCATCGGGGCGTTGTCGCGCCACCAGAAATTCGATGCCACGTCGCACCGCCACGTGATCGTGCAGGCCGCACGCCAGCAGCCCCAACACAGCCCAGGCAGTTTGCGAAGGCGTGGCAGGCCCCTGCCCGCGCAGCCGCGCGTCGGCATAACTCTCAGGCGACTCGCCCCAACCGCCCGTCGGTTGTTGATGAGCCAGTAACCAGGTGGCGCCACGCTGGAGGCACTCGTCCTCAACAACGACGCCGGCGGCGGACAAACCGACCAGGCTCTGCCAGGTCCCGTAGATGTGATTCACCCCCCACCGGCCATACCAACTGCCGTCGGGCTCTTGCGTGCGGCGCAAATAGCTCACCGCGCTTTGGACCGCCGGATCGGCCAGCGTAGCACCCCAGCCGGCAAGTGCCTCGAGCACCCGCCCCGTCAGATCGGGTGTACTGGGATCAATCATCGCGTTGTGATCGGCAAACGGCACGTGGCAGAGAAACTCCCGGTCATTGTTCCTGTCAAACGCGCCCCAGCCGCCGTCCCGATTCTGCATAGCCAGCGTCCAACGACGAGCACGCTGGCATGCATCCACAACGCGGCTCAGGAGCAGCGAGCGGTCGCGAGCTTCATCCATGTTCGGCGCAATCGACTCGACAGCCACCCGCTCCATGCAGTGGTTGACCACATCACAGTCTCTCAGGTACTGCTCACGCAACGCCGCGAGCACCATCGCCGTGTCATCGAGGTCGGGGTAAAATTCGTTGTGATATTCAAAGTACCAGCCACTCGGCTCAGCTTCTACATACGTGGACCAATCCCCAGGCCTGGTCACTTCGCGAGACAACAGCCAGCCGGTGGCGCCGGCGACCGCCTGTTCGTCTCCTGGTTCGCTGACTGCCGCCAGCGCGCGCAAACTGAGTGCCGTGTCCCACACAGGCGACTTGCACGGCTGCAATCGCACCGTATCGCCCTCGTCAATCATCAACTCCTCTAATTGCTCGTGGCAGTATCGCACTTCGGCACTCCGGTCGGAATAGCCGAGACATTTTAGCGCGATGACACTCCAGACCACGGACGGAAATATCGCACCCAACCCGTCGCTATCGACGAATCGATCGGTCATCCAGCGTTCCGCCGCGTGCAGCGCGCATCTGCGCAAGGGACGGACTCGCAATCTCTCCATGACCTTCAGTGAACGATCCAGGATCCGAAAGAAACGATCCCAGCTGACCAGCCGGCCTGATCTGGCGTTACCCGGACAATGCAACTCCGGCCAACGCTCGACGGGACGCACGAACAATTCGTCGATCCCAAACTCGCGCGACAGCTGGCGGACGGGGCGATGAGCCCAGACAATTGACAGCGGGATCAAGATCGTCCGCGACCAGGCGCTGACACAATAGATGTTGATCGGGCTCCAACGGGGCAGCAAAACGGCCTCTGGCATCACCGCCGGACAGCAATCAAACGGTATCTGACCGAGCAACGCCAGGTAGAAACGCGTAAAGCTGTTGACGCCGTCGGCACCCCCATGAGCGACAATGGCTTCGCGCGCTAATCTCATCGGCTCACTCTGCGGTTGGTGCCCGGCCAGCTTCAAAGCGAAGTACGCTTTGACACTCACGTTAATGTCGAGTTCACCCCCCGGATACAGCGACCAGCCGCCTTGAGCAAGCTGCTGCCCCAGAAGGTAGCGCGCCGCCTTGGCGACCACGGGGCGATCCAGCTCGTTGAGCCATGCCAACAACAGCACAAACTCGCTCTCGAGTATCGTGTCGCCCTGCAACTCGCCGCACCAGTACCCGGGGTCCTGTTGCTGGCTCAGAAGATATTGCCGAGCACGATCGACGGCGAGATCCAGATCGGGCGGCACCGCGCTGCGGGACTCCACAGTCGGCCCCTTGGTCGACGGCCTGGATGCGGCCCAAGGCGCTCGTTCATTGTGCGATGACTCCACCAGATTCCTCTCAACTCCATTCTCAAGAAACGACTCGGGTCACCACTCCACGCGTACAACGCCTACCCAAGAAGCACCGTCGCCACAAGTGCTTCGCGTGCGCGGACCACGCGACGCCAATGCCACCCACAGCGATCATGCACCGTAGAGATTTGAACCGCCAGAGATTAAAACCGCAACGCACGCCCTCGACCATGCCTGCCGAAGTGCACTTCGAGGTGGAGCGACCGGCCACGAGGTCATGCCGCCTCACATCGCGAGCTTAACTTACGGAATATGCGACGTCTGTACAAGATCATTTGCGCCGCGGGCGCCCCAAGCAGGTCAGTTCACTTCAAACACCTCGCCTTGTTCCGGCTCCATATCGGGGACATCGAGCCTTCGCAACAGTTTCTGATCGCGCACTAATTCATCATGTATCAATTGCGGAGTCACGTAGTCGGTAAAACCATAGTTACCCGGTTGACGATAGCGTCGAATTTCGGCCCAATCCACGTAAATGTGCGAGATTCGCAGCGCGGCCAGGCGTGCGCATCGCTCCCGCCGGTCCGCACCGCGAAATATCTGCTCGAAAAGAGAGGCGTCGAAGCAAGTGTTGTAAAGTGCCGGGACCTGCAGTCCAAACGCCGCCGCGTCCCCGACCAGCAATACGCGCGAACCGGACGGCACGTGGTCACGCAAGAACGCATAGGCGTTGGCCCGATGTGATTGCAGCATCATCGTCATACGCGGATCGTCCCGCAATTGCGGCAGCGAAACGAAATAACGGTTGTCACCGACCGTCAACGCGATAAGCATGAAGTTCGCGACAAGTCCCAACGCCATGACGATCCACAAGACCCGCCGCCACACAAGGGACACCGACCAGGTAGCACCAACGCCAGCCAATAACGCCATCAGCGGCACCGCCGGAACCCAGAAACGATCCAGCCGATGGGTCAGCAGCCACCAGGCGACGAGCACGAACGCCAGCAACGCCACCCAATATTTCACGGCGCCATATTTGTCTCGCCGCAACAACACCAGCACTGCCAGTGGTGCTATCAGCGGACTGTGCCAGCGACTGCGTCCCAGCAAGTCGAGCGTCGCCTGCCAGGCTTGTGGCCACGAATAACGATGGCCCTGGGCGTCACGAGGAACCTGATGCGCCTTGCGCCACTGTGTATCTTTCTCGGGAGTTCGCGTTTCACCACCAAATACATCCACGAGCAGCGGATAGGTGGGATTTCCTGCTAAGACCCAGTTCTTGCCAAACCACAAGCCACAGGCCGCCGTGACGGCAAGCAAGAAAACGATCACGACGCGCAGGCGAGAAATGCGGTTGGCCAGCAACGCCACACCGAACAGCGGAATTGCGATCAGGATCACGGACGTATATTTGCACGACACGGCAGAACCGCAGAGCAACCCGGTCAGAATCAACAGGCCCCAAACTGGCCGATCGGCTGCCTTAGACGCGTCCCACCAAAGCCTTCCGGCAAAGAAACTCGCAAACAAATAGTACGCGACAACTCCTTCATTTAATCCGTTCATCGAGACGTAAGCGATCCAGGCCGTCGAGATGAACACCAAGGAGGCAACGATGCCAGCTGTCGCCGAGAAATAGCGTCGCCCTGCCGCGAATACCAGCATCGTTGTCAGGATGCTGAAACTGGCCATCACCACTTTGCCCGCCAGCGCTCCCCACCACCAGTTCAGTTCTCCGGGTGTCAGGACCATGGCGAGCGTGGCCAGCATTTCGGCGCCCAAAGGCATGTTGCCGTACACGTTGTGCGGGAGGAACGTCACTTGTCCCTGCTGATACCACTGCTTGGGAACTTGCAGATGGTACTCCAGAACATCGAACTCCCATGGCGGCAGAACGGCCCCCGCCAGAATCACCGCCGCGAACGGCAGTACCAACCACCACCAACGCGGCTGATACCACGCCTTATCTGGCACGTGCCCCTGGTCTGAGGTTTCCTGCTTCTCTGCCGCGCCAAGCCCATCCTGGGACCCGGCCTCCCCACGACTCGGCAGCCAAACTCGCCCGCGCCAGGCCCGCCACACGACCATCGCCATCAACAGCAAAGCGCTCAACGCAAAACAGACCGGACCGCGCAGACCACCCATCAATCCGATGGCGAGCGTCAGCAGCGACGCTCCGCTGAGCCCCAATCCCATGGCGAACGTGAAGTACTCCAGACGATCCAAGTGCCGCCTGATACGGAGGCCCTGCAGGATCAGCCACCCTAACAAGAGAGCGCCGACCCAAATCGTTCCGGCCACCACAAACGGCTTCACACGATCCAAGATAGCCAACTTCCCCAACGGTCGTCCGAACCACTGCGAAATCAGCTCGTCCGGAATCAGCACATACCCCAGCGGCCGATAGCGGTACTGGCCGGGGCTGAACTCGACTCGATAGAACAGGACCAGGTAGACGGCGAAACACCCCAAAAACAACCCCGTCACCAGCAGCACCCAGGCCCCGTTTACCCGGTCTGCGGTTTCGGGCGCCGAGCGGCTTGGCGATGCAGCTGGAGAAGGATCGGGCGGCGATTTTTTGCGAGTTTTGGCCAACTTCGCGCCTTTTTTTCCGGAGAGCCGGTTGTTTGTTTCCCAAGACGTGCCCCGCGACCTGCGCCAAGCTATGATTAATAACTCAAACTGTACCTCACGCGGCCCATTTCGCCGGTAAAGCCGCGTTCGTGTGGCTCGTTTCCCATCGGTCAGGGTTCAGAACTCACCGCGGTGCGGATTCGCGAAATCACAAGCTTTTCCGGCGTGGGATCCGTTGGCAACGGCGGGAAGGTTCGCACTTTGAGTGAATAACCGCGGCATTCAAGGAGGGCTTGCCGTGGGGATTGGACCCGTCCCAGGTACCCGCCAACCAGGGCGTCCACCAAAGGGGGGACAGAGCACGTCCGTCGAGTCATCATCGTAGCCAGAGGAGAGACTCTCCCTCATGCCCTACCTCAAGCAACGCCTGCAAGGCATCTTCACGCCGAACATCGTGCCGCTCGATCAGCGGGGCGAGATCAACGAGCCGGAACTGCGGCGCTACGTCGACTGGCTGATCGAGCGCGGCGTGCACGGCCTGTACCCCAACGGCTCGACCGGCGAGTTCACGCGGTTCACGGCCGAAGAGCGGCGGCGGATCATCGAGATCATCGCCGACCAGACCGCCGGCCGCGTGCCGATTCTGGCCGGGGCGGCCGAAGCCAACGCCCGCGAGACGATTCGGGCCTGCGAGCACTATCACGCGCTGGGCGTGCGCGCCGTGGCCATCGTGTCGCCCGTTCTACTACAAGCTCAGTCCGGCCGGCGTCTACGCCTACTTCAAGGAAATCGCCGACCACTCGCCGATCGACGTGACGCTCTACAACATCCCCATGTTCGCCTCGCCCATCGACGTGCCACGGTGCAGCGATTGGCGGAGGAATGCCCGCGCGTCGTCGGCGATCAAGGACTCGTCCGGCGACCTGCCGCACATGATGCGGATGATCGCCGCGGTGCGCCCGCTGCGGCCCGACTTCAGCTTCCTGACCGGCTGGGACGCGGCCCTGATGCCGATGCTGCTGATCGGCTGCGACGGCGGCACCAACGCCACCAGCGGCGTCGTGCCCGAGATCACGCGCAAGCTGTACGACCTGACCATCGCCGCGGCAATTGGACGAAGCTCGCGATCTGCAGTACCGCCTGCTGCACCTGTTCGACGCCATGCTCTACTCGGCCGAGTTCCCCGAGGGCTTTCGCGCGGCGCTGCAGCTGCGCGGGATTCACACGGGCGTCGGCCGCCAGCCGCAATCTCCCAGCCAACAGCTCGAGCTCGACTCGCTGGCTCGCCAACTGCAGTGCCTGCTGGCCGCCGAAGGCTTTACCGACGAACCGGTCGGCGGCTGCCCGGTCAGCACGGACGTCGATCCCGAACAGGTGGCCCAAATCGTCGCCCGTATCGTCGGTCAATTGCGCGACCAACTGTAGAAGCCGCCGATAAATTAGCTGCCGGCTGCCCGACGGGACTTGGTCGCGTCGAGAACCACTGGTAAGCAAGGTCCCGCTCGGCAAGCGGGACCTACCATTTGGCCAGCGACGCCACTATGGCAGCAGCCTCCTGTAGGTCCCGTACACCGCCGTAACCCGCAGCCGGCGATGGAGCTTGGCCCGGACAGCCTCTCAAAGGCTGATATAACGCAGAAAGTTGCGAACCGGCTGCCCGGGCTTGTAGAGTTTCGGCTGGCCAATCAATCCCCGTCCCACCGTGTAGCCAGCGGGAACGGCGGGAGCCGTCGGTGCGATGGGAATCGGTCGCAACACCCGCACGGACTGCGCAGTCGGCCACGCCGTGACGGGCTCGGAGTATCCGACCACCGTGGTCGCATTCGATTCGTAGCCACGCCACTCCTGACGCGAAGGAAGCGGCAACAACACCGACGCGGAAGGAGTCAATGTGATCGGGTCTTGATCCTGGGGTAACAGGTAGGTTCGATCTCCAGCCGGCAAACAAACCGGCTCGCTGGCGGTATCCGCTGGACTCTGACAGCAAATCGGAGATGCTGTCAACACGATCGGTTGCACGCGGCCTGTAGACTGAGCGTCCGCCTCACGCGCCGCACCCAAGTACACCGCCGCCCACACACCAGCCAAAGCGATTCTGGTAACCATCATCCTTGTTCCCCGTTTCCGCAAATCTCCGTAATATTCAGCCCGCCTTGCACTACGCAAGCGGCGTGCCGAAGCCCGATTAATGGCAAACAGAATGGTCTCTAGTGCCCCACGGTCGCGCCGCGCCTGCAGCCTTAAGTCATTGACAGCACGACCCTTCTGACCGGCATCCCGAATTACGCCGCCACGCCTGCGCGGTCCGCGCCCCGGAGACGATCCCGACCGATATCGCCTGTAATATTTACAACTGAGCAATCCGCCAAATGGGCGCGGGCCTGTCCTGGTAGCCAATCACGGACGACCGGCGAGCGCCCGCACCTTGCGGAAGTCTCCAAGGTCGAAACGTGGCGTCGTTGACGGCCGTTGAACGGTCGTTCTCCGCGAAGCTTTACTAGCCCCGACATGCAGAGGTTGTCTGGCTGCTCGCAGGGCGAGCCGTTCGGCGTTTGCGGACTAAACACCCCACCGACCTCGCGTCGGTGATGAGGGGGTTTGACAGAAAACAAGCACCCCACCGACCTCGCGTCGGTGGTTAAAGGGTTTGACAACTACCAGGCGACTACATTTACGAACCGCGGCCGAGCAAGAACGTCTCTGACTCGGCCGCCACGTCACCGAGGCCGAATCATACCGCGGGTTGTTTCGGTCTCGGCTGAGTGCCGATTGAATTCTCCACTTCCGCTCGACCGATCAGCGTTCTAACGGGT
This sequence comes from uncultured Planctomycetota bacterium, assembly GCA_963700575.1. Taxonomy (GTDB): domain Bacteria; phylum Planctomycetota; class Planctomycetia; order Pirellulales; family Pirellulaceae; genus JAJRVM01. The sequence continues at coordinate 164,484 of CAVOYC010000037.1, forward strand.
ACCGGTAGTTATCAAACGGGCCTTCCACCGGCACAAGGCCTATCACTCCGGTTTGCGCTTGCGCGGGATTTGCTAGATGTCTCGACGTGGTAATCTAGGGGAGTTTACTTGGTGGCCGCATGGGTGGTTAGGGGTGGCAGTTCATCCAGGAAATCGGGTTTCCGGAGGATTCTTTTGGGGAGCCGGATGTGAGTCGCGCCGCAATCGACTTTTTGCTCCTTAATCAGCCGCTTCGTTTGTTCTGCGTGCTGGGAGAGCGCTTTGGGGAGCGCTTCGAGAGTGCCGATGGTCAGTTGGAGATAGATGGGATTGGTGAGATTGGCAATCAGCGGCAACTCCGGCGGCAGATGAAGCAAGTCACGACGAAGGTTCCCGCGTCCGTGAACGCGACGGCGCAGCCGTTTCAATAATCGAAAGAAGTGTTCGATAGCATTGGTCGTGCGAGGAATTCCTATCGCTTCGTCGTGTTCGTCGAGCGACACGAGTTGCAGTTGCTCTCCATATTTCTCTATGTGCTGCAAAATGATCTGGATGCATCGCTTTTGAGATGGCAAGGCGTCGGAGAGCTCCTCACGTAATTTTCCAGCCAATGCATCGATCCGATCAACGATAACTTCCGCTTGGCCCCCAGGCAGATCATAAGGCTCAGACCGTGGCGTCGAACTCTCCTCGTCCGGCGGAAGGCGCAAGGCTTGGCGAAGACGTTGCAAATAGCCATGAGCTGCTTCAAACTCACGAGCTGCCTGTTGGACCTGGGAGTCGTTCAAATAGTGTTCTAATCGCTGGTGCAAGTTTCGCAGGGCTAGGAAGTCGTTGGATTTCACGTCGGCCTGACTGAGGATTTCCTCCAGCACGTGATGGCCCTCTTGCAAGCGGCGATGGAAGTAGAGGAAGAAGGGATCGAACGGATAGCCTTCCCGATGGCCGTCACTGGCGTAGTCCGCAATCCACTCGTGAATATTCAGAAGCATTTGCTGCTGCAGGACGCGAGGATTCAGATCCGTGGGGACATGACCTTGTAAACACTCGTAGAGTCTGGGACTTTCTTGCCGCTGGCGGCAGCCTTTCAGAAGTTGCCGCCGCAGATCTACCCGTAACGTCTTCAAGCGGTTTTGGAGTTTATGGGCCCGCATCGCTTTGCACAGTTTCTTCTGCGGCGGACCGCACAAGTCTTCCCCCACGTCGCTGAGAAAATGGAAGTGACATCGTTTTTGCTGAACGTTGGGAAAAACCTCGCGGCTGGCTTCGCCAAGGGCTTGGCTCAGATCGCTCAGAAGGTAGGTGGGATCGCCCAGTTGCTGTTGGATTCCCTGCAAAACATCGGCGGTTTCTTCCTTGTTTTCGGACGAAAGTTTCCAAGCACCCAAAATGATACCAGAGGTCGGTTCCAACGCCACCAACAAGACCGGCGGCCCGTCCTCACAGGTGCTGTCGATCACAAGCACATAGCCGCCATGCGCCTGGAAATACTCGGATAGCGCGGGTAGGGAGGCCTGATGAAACACCCCCAGATAGCTCAAGAACTTCTGTTGCAAACGCCACAGCGCCTGTTCGGACAAAGATAACGCCTCGCACCGAGTCGCCAAGTCTTGGGCCACCTCGCTGAGTCGTCAACAGGAAAGCAACGACTCCAAGCCTACATACACCATCAAGCCAAAGGTATACCGGTCGCGCGGTGCCACCAGTTCCGCCAATCGTGTGGACCGATAGACGATCGTGGGTTGTGCTGGATCATGAGGGACATGTTCCACGACTCTTTCCCGCGCTTGAAAGACGCCGTAAGTCAGGCAATAGATCGTACGACATTTCGTGTAGCGTTGTCGCACCGTTCCGGCGGGCAGTTGCGAGGGCACTTCGGCCGGAAAGTCGAAGGTGGGAATACCGCGCAACGAGCTGGCTTCTCGAAGTTCTTGGCCCAGCTGATCCAGCAGGTGCCGGACTTGCTCGTGAAAAATCAGAAGCCCTTTTTTTCGCTCAAGTCATAAAAGTCAAAGATAGTGCGCACTTGTTCGGCCGTGATCTGGGTTGCCTCCCGCCTCAGACGAGCCGCCAATTGTCGAGGGGACGCTTTCGGTTGATCGATGGCGACCACCAAGGTACGAATCACCGTGCGGGCAGCCAATCCCGGCGGCAACAGCGGTGAGGCCGCGGCAGGAGGAGATACCGTCGCCACGGCGCGAGCTTGTTTCTGACGCGATTGGGCGGCAGGTTGCTTGCCGTAGTAGAGATACAAGCGTCCCTGTTTCTCCCGCACGATCCGCTGCTCGTCAGCCAATCGCTGCAAGAAGTGTCGGCACTCCACCCCAAGCAACTCGTCGAGTTCGCCCGCCGTGTATCCGGCTCGCGAGGTTTCGACAAGTTGCACGAGTGTTTCGTTGAGCGTCCGAAATCGCGAGAACCGTTTGTCGTCATATTCCCACAGACCGTGCTGATCAAAGCAGGGAATATCGACCAACGTATAGAAACCGGCGTTGTAGTTGTAGGAGGAATAATAGCCGCACTTTTTGAGAGCCCCAAAGACCGTCATGCGGCTGCACTGACATCGGTGCAGCAACTGCTCCATCGAGAGGACTCGATGTTGACGCAGCTGGTGCAGAACGCACTCTTGTTTGGGTGAAGACTTGGGCATGACATCCCTGACACTGTATAGTATTCCATCTAGACGAAACGCCTGCCATATACGGAATACTATACATTATCATCGCTTGCCACACCAGCCACAAATACCCCACATTCCCCCCCGGAAAGAAAAAACTTCGCGCAACACGAGACAGGCGATAACGTACGGTATACCTATTCGCACGTTTCCTGTTGCCGTAAACTCTTGCTAGATAAGGCGCAGAAGCGAAATCAAATGGCAAGCCAAGCGCAAACCGGAGTGATAGGGACAAGGCCGGTGGCGAGCAGTTCCGCTCCGCCACGGTTTTTCAAGTACCTGGTGCCGCGTCGTTGTTCCTGTTAGCTGGCAAACGCTGGCAGCCAGACAGCCTCTGAAGCACGGGGCGAATACGGCACCGAAACACGGGAGGAATACGCTTCGCGACAGCATCCGTCAGCGGGTGTTCGAAACGACTCCATACGACGCGCCGAATGATTCGCGCTGGCGGGCGGCAGAGCCCTGTGGATTCTCACCAGCGGGACGGGTGGATTACCTTGCAGGGAAGACCACCCCCGATGTCCACCCAGGGTCAACTCGATTCGACAACGCGTCGGCCGAACAGTCGCACAATCACGATCAGAGCGGCCGACCCGATCGCCAACAGTGGCCAAACGGAAATACCGAAACCAACCGGTAGCGTGCCGAACAGAATGGACACCACCGCCACGACCAGCGCGTAAGGCAATTGAGTCCAGACATGCGCCACATGATTACAGCCGCTGGCCTGCGAAGAGAGGACCGTCGTATCAGAAATCGGAGAACAGTGGTCGCCGAAAATCGCACCGGCCAACACACTGCCGATCGACGCGGTCAGAATCGTGGCATGAGGATCGGAGCTTCCCACCTGCTGCTGCAGCATGCTGAACGTCGCGCCCACCACAATGGGCATCAAAATACCCATCGTGCCCCAACTGGTCCCCGTCGAAAATGCCACGAACGACGAAAGTACAAACACGATGGTCGGCATCCAGCGGACATGCAGCGACTGTTGCAGTAGAGTTCCCAGAAACTCGCCGGTGCCCAGATTCTCTTTGTTGGTAATCCCCGAAAGAGCCCAGGCCAGCCACAGGATTATCAACGCCGGGAGCACCAACTTGGCACCATCAAACGCCGCCACTCGTGATTGAGCGAACGTCATTATCCCCTGCCACCAGGCCAGCAGCATCGCGGCGAACAGTCCGGCCAACGAGCCATAGAGCAAGGAGAGGTAAGAATTCCCCTTGCCAAACACCTCAATCAGCGACCGCCAGGTGAAATTCTCCAACGCTTCGGGAGCCACTTCGTGCGAGCCGGTGATCAGTAGCAACCACACAGTCACACCGAGTGTCACCAGGATCGGCACAACCGCGTTGTACCATCGCTGAGGCACGTCCTCACGCCTATCCGTGGCCTCCACACGCGCGGTGGACGAGACACGCCCCCCGGCACGGAGCACCCTTCGCTCAGCCTCCAGCATGGGGCCAAAATCACGTCCCCACAAGGCAATCAGCGGTACAAACAAGAGTGCCCACAGCACGTAGAACCGGTACGGAATCGTGGCGACAAAAACCTCGAACCCGTCGACCGATGGGGGCGGCAAATCAAGGCCCTGGAATCCCGCCTCGATATAGCCGATCTCGCCCGCTACCCACGTTGAAATGACCGCCAGGCCAGCCACCGGCGCGGCCGTCGAGTCGACCAGGTAGGCCAGTTTTTCGCGCGAGATTTGCAGCCGATCGGTCAAGGGGCGCATGGTGTTGCCCAACAGAAGCGTGTTGGCGTAGTCATCAATAAAAATCAACAATCCCAGCACCCAGGTCAGCAGCTGCCCGCCGCGACGACTGCGCGCCAGCGGAGTGAGTGAACGCACGACGCCGTGCATACCACCCATGTGATGGATCACGCCGATCATCGCGCCCATGCATGCCGTAAAGGCAAATACTCGAATATGGTCCTCGGCGCAGAGACTGGTCCAGAGGTGCGTTTCCAACAAGTCCTCCACCGCCGTGAAAGGATTCCAGTTAGCCGACCAGTCTTTCAAAATCAACGTGCCTACTGCCGAACCTAGCAGCAGCGACGCGACCACGCGTCGCGTGGCAATCGCCAGGCCGATCGCCACGATCGGCGGCAGCAGACTCCACCATCCGTAGTTCATTTTGAGCCCTTTCTCACGGCGCGATCGAAACCGGGTCTTGGGGGGATCCTGGTACAGTCCGTTTTCGGTCCTGTCACGGGCACCGGCATTCACCTGGCCCGGCGGGTCCCAGGCGCAACATGGCCCACCGACAGCGACGCACGAGACGTTCTCTCCGCGAGCAACTCGCGAAGCAAACGCCGAGTACTTAACGGCCAACCCTGCGCGTCTGCTTGTGACCTGGCGTTGGCGCACCGAGCCGCGTCTGTTGGCTTACACACGGTTCGAGAGAGCCGAGTCATGCTCAGGCTGCGCATCGCGGACCGGAACCGGAAGATAAAGGGCAAACGTCGTGCCTTGACGCGGCTGACTGCTCACTTCAATACGTCCACCATGCAGCGTGATCACCCGCCAGCACTTGGCCAGCCCCAGTCCCAGCCCGCGTCCAGCTTCCCGCCCCGAGTAGAACGGATCGAAGAGATGCCGCCGCACGTGCGGCGGAATTCCGGGGCCCGAGTCACGGATCATAATCCGCGCCGAGGGCTGCAACGCGCCTCGCGAGGAACCAACCTGCTCCACCGCCAGTTCAATCTCCCCTTCGGCGCCGAGTGCTTGGAGCGCATTGACACAAATCGCCCGCACCGCCATGGCCAGTTGCGTAGCGTCGGCCGACAGCACCAGCACATCGTCGCCGCCCCCGGCGCGAGTCGCGTCCCCTGAAGCCTCGCTTCATCCGACAATTCACTCACGACAGAATCGACCAACGTGATCAGGTCGATCTCCTGGCACACCAAATCCGGCGGCCGCGCAAAGAGCATCATGTCGGCAATCATCTCATTAGCGCGAAACGCCTGCGTGTTGATGATGGCCAGCATGCGGCGACGCTCTGGATCCGATTCGCCCGACAACAAGGCCTGGGCACGCGTCGAAATATTGGCTAACGGATTATTGATCTCGTGACTCGCCCCGTACGCCAACTCTCCCAGCGACTCAAGCTTCTCTCGCTCCAACGTCTGGTCGAAATCGTGCTCGAGCTGCTGCAGTCGCCAAAGTTTTTCCGTCAGTTGAGCCAGGAAATGTCGGCTGGGATCTGCCGATTGGCCGGCGATGTGCCAGCGCTCGCGCCAGCAAAGCCTCGGTTAAGTCGATCCCGGCCACCTGGCGGGCACGTCGCCCCGACTCGCGCCACAACTTGGCAGCCCGCGCCACGTGCCGCACCGGTTCGCTGCGCGGCGGGCGCGACCGCTCGCGCAACCACGTCACCAGCCACGCCGGCAGGCAGCCCAGCTGATGCTTGGAAACGGAAACTCGTGGTCCGCAGCTGCCCAGCCAGTCCGCCGCATTGTGTAGCAAACCAAACAGAAAGGCTTCCGCCGCCACTTGATCGTCGGCAACCTGATCCGCAGCTAGACTGGCGACCGCCACCGCATCCGCAGCGAGCTCACGCCAGCGTGGCCGCAGTTCGCGCGGCTGGGCCGCCTCGGCCAGATCCTTGTCGGACCATCGCAAGACGTGCGGGCTCTGCTGAACAAACCACTGCGCCAAATCCATGACGCAGCAGGGTACCGACCCTGCCGCCACGGCCTGATCCGCGAGCGAGTGCCCCGCGGCAGGACTGGGACAAGGGGCGCTGGTGCCGCCGTGCGCAACGGCGCACGCGGTCCAAAGAGCCAGACACGGATCGACCGACATCAACTCGGCCACAAGCCTCCGCCGCTCGGCCGGTTCATCGACAATCAAGATCCGCGCCAGCTCAAACGAAGCATAGTCGTTCAATGGCAATAGCCACGACGACCTCCCGACAACAAGGCGAGGCAAACGTGCGGTCTGACTTGCCGGCGACTTGCTCACCCGTCATCTCCCGGAGGTCGCCCCGACAGCTTCAGCCGGTTAAGGCCCGCTCCATTTCCAGCAGGTCGCAAGCCCGATCCAACAGACGGTCCACGGTGAACGGCTTGTGCATGAAATCATCCGCGCCGGCAGCTTTCAAATCAGCTACCTTGCCCTGCTCGACCATCCCAGATATGCAGATGATCTTCACCGCTTCCAGCGTGCTGTCGCTCCGGACTCGCTGGCAAACCTCCTTGCCATTGATATCTGGCAGCATCACGTCCAACACGACCAAGTCGGGTCGGAACTCCTTGACGAGCATGCCCGCGTCGAATCCGTTATTGGCCAAACGGATGTCGAACCGGCCATCACGCTCAAAGACGTCCGCCAACAGTTCCACCAGCTCCTCGTCGTCGTCGACGATCAGAACCTTGCGTTTTCCGCTTTCCAGCGCGTCGGTGGGGATACCGTTGTCCCGCATGAACGAAAACAGCTGATCACGAGGAATCCTGCGGAATCGGCTGCCGGGGACGCGAAATCCCTTCAACGACCCGTTGTCGAAACAACGAATGATCGTCTGCTGGCTCACCTTGCAAATTTTGGCCGCTTCACCGGTTGTAAAGACAGTTTTCGTAGACATGGCGAATAACCATCCCTCCTCGTTGATGGCCGGACTAGCGTGCTCGAAGGGTCCTCACCTGATGGCTGGTAATCCACGGATTCACCAGGACCCCCGTTCTTCCGTGATACGCCACGTCGCTGCTCAGCCCCTAGCTCCCTCGTTAGTTAAGTTCCGCGGTGTACGTAAATAGCACACCTCCCTGAACCGCGTTGTCTTGGCAAGCTTGTCGGTTTCTTCCAAAATTACCGAATTTGCCAACCGCAGAGATTATACAACTCTGGGAAGAACAGTCAAGATTGATACGAAGATCGCAAACCCATATTACAAAACAACTTACCGCAGTATGCATGGTTTCGAGCGAATTTATCGTGCGACACAATGGGCCATGGGCATGCCCTCTCCATGCCTCCCAATTCGATCTACGCGACCTATGGCGGCGCGAAGCTGGGGTGTTTCTGGAGCGCCAACAGCCGGAAGTTGGTCTCTGGCAGGGTGCGACGTCGCAGCACGACGGCGACCCTATCGTCATGGGGATACCCGGGTTCGACTTTCCAGATAAGTCAGCAACAGCGCCACGTCGGCGGGCGTGATGCCGCTAATGCGACTCGCCTGATCGACGCTCGCGGGCCGAATCTTCGCCAGTTTCTGCCGCGCTTCGGTTCGCAAATGAATGAGACTGGCATAGTCGAAGTCGGCCGGGATCCGTTTGCGGGCCAGCCGCTGTTGCCGCGCGACCTGTTGCAGCTGTCGTTCAATATAACCCGAGTACTTGACGTCATACTCGATCTGCTGGGCAACTTCGTCCGAGATCCGAGCCAGGTCCGGAGCTCTTTGCAGGATGTCCTGCCAACCCACTTCAGGACGCCGCAGGATCTTGGTCAGCGTGAATTGATTTTCACGACGCGAATCCAACTGATGTTTGGCCGCCTCGATGTCGGCCTCTTTAGCCAGCAAGCGGCGCCAACGGTGATCATCCACGAGGTTCACTTGTCGCCCGATCCGCGTGAGACGGCGGTCAGCATTGTCTTGTCGCAGCAGCAGCCGGTACTCAGCGCGGCTGGTGAACATCCGATACGGCTCGTCAACGCCCCTGGTGACCAGATCGTCGATCATCACCCCGATGTACGACTGATCGCGACTCAGCACCAGTGGCTCTCGGCCTGCGACCGCCAGCGCCGCGTTGGCACCGGCCACCAGCCCTTGGGCGGCGGCCTCTTCATAACCGGTGGTACCATTAATCTGCCCAGCGAAGTAGAGACCCGCCACGATCTGGCTTTCCAGCGACGGCTGTAGCTGGTCTGGGGGACAATAGTCATACTCAACCGCATAGCCGTAACGCATGATTTCCGCGTGCTGCAGACCGGGGATGAGCTGAAACATGGCATCCTGCACATCGCGAGGCAAGCTAGTCGAGATGCCGTTGACGTAGACTTCGGCGGTCTGACGACCCTCCGGCTCGAGAAACAGCTGATGCGACTCGCGATCGGCAAATCGCACGACTTTGTCTTCAATCGACGGGCAGTAGCGTGGTCCACTCGTTTGAATCTGCCCGCTGTACATCGGCGCACGGTGCAAATTCGTTCGGATCAAATCATGCACGGCGGGCGTGGTGCGCGTGATCCAACAGGGAACCTGCTGGAGGTGCAGCTGGTCGGTCAGGAACGAGAAAGGGGACGGCGGTTCGTCGCCCGGTTGATATTCGGCCTGTGTGTAATCGATCGTGCGGCCGTTCAAACGAGCTGGGGTGCCGGTCTTGAAACGCTCCACCTGCACTCCCAGGCGTTGCAGCGCGGTGCTGAGACCGGTGGTGGTACCCTCGCCGGCCCGACCTCCTGCCGTTTGGGCCTCGCCGGTGTGCATCAGTGCTTGCAGGAATGTGCCCGTGGTCAGGATCACGGCCGCGGCGCGATACACCGCCCCTCCCCGAACCCGGACGCCGACGACCGACACACCTGCGGCTGGCACGCCCGCCGCCCTGGTGGAAGGGAGCGGCTCGACCAGCAGGTCTTCGGCCGTCTCCTGCCGCAGCGTCAGCCCCTCCTGCAACTCCACGACTTGCTTGATGGCTTGTTGATACGCTCGCTTGTCCGCCTGAGCACGGGGGCTGTGCATGGCTGGCCCCTTGCGCCGATTGAGCAGCCGAAACTGGATTCCCGTGCTGTCGATCGCGCGTGCCATGGCACCTCCCAACGCGTCGATTTCACGGACGATCTGCCCCTTCGCCACGCCACCGATGGCCGGGTTGCAGCTCATCTGGGCCACGGTATCGAGATTGGTCGTGAGCAGCGCCACGCGAGCGCCGATGCGGGCGGCAGCCAACGCCGCCTCGCTCCCCGCATGCCCCGCCCCCACCACGACCACGTCGTATTGGTACTCGATGCCACTCATTCCAGACTCTGCCACAAGTTCTTTGCGCACGTCATGCAAACGCAGCAAATCATAGCGGCACACGGCCGCAAAATGAAGCAGCGAATCCGATTCCCGGAGCCAAAACCGGCTACGCCACCCTTTTTGTGGATGTCGGCAGTTGCAGGTTGAACAGCCCAAAAATGTCTTCCTGCGTCAAACCCAGACTGGCCGGACATTCTGTCTCGGAGAATACCGTGTCGAACAACTGTCGTTTTTCCTCCAGTATTTGATGAATTCGCTCTTCGATCGTGCCTAGTGTCAGCATGCGAGTGACCGTCACCGGTCCGTCCGCACCGATGCGGTGCGCCCGATTGATGGCCTGGTCCTCCACGGCCGGATTCCACCACCGATCGAACAGGAAGACATAGCCGCAGAATTGCAGGTTCAAGCCGACACTCCCCGCCCCGTAGCTCATCAACAGCACGTGGTGTGACGAATCCCGACGAAATTGCTCGATCACGGCATCACGTTTTCGCGAAGGAATCTTGCCGTGGTATTCCAGCGGCCCGAATCGCCTCAATCGCTCACGAATCACGTCCAGCGTCTTCACCCATTGACTGAACACGATCGCCTTCTGGCCGCTGGCCGCCACTTCCTCCAAGTCGGCCTCCAGACGCTCCAACTTGCTGCTGCTGAGCGTGACCGGGTCGAAGTTGCAGATCTGCTTCAGCCGCAGAACCAGCTCGAAAACATGCTGGATCGTCAACGCCTCACCCATCCCCGACAGTCGCACGAGCCCTTGATCCTCGGCCGTACGATACGCATCCCATTGCGCGGAAGACAGATCCAGCTGGGCGTCGCGATAGAGCTTGGGAGGCAGGTCGGTCAGGACCGTGTCCTTGGTGCGTCGCAGCACATAGTCGCTGGCGGCCTGCCCGATCCGTCGCGCTCGCATGGTGCTGTTCAGGTAACCAGGCAGCAGAAAATCAAAGATGGCCACCAGATCGTCCGGACTATTTTCGATCGGCGTACCGGTCAAGGCCCAGGAGCGGCCGCGGCTGATCGATCGGACGACCTGGCTGGTCGTGCTGGATCGGTTCTTGATACGCTGTGCCTCATCCAACACCACCAGGTCGAATCGCAGTCGCTTGCCGCGGAACAAATCTGCGTCCCGCAGCAACAGTTCGTAGTTGGCAATTTTCACCGGCAGACTGGTCTCCTCCCACTGCCACCGCCGACGCTGTTGATCACCTTCGATCACACTGACCGGCAACTCGGGGGCCCACAACGCAAACTCGCGTTTCCAGTTACTGACGAGCGGTTTGGGACAGATCAACAATACCGATCGGACCTCGCCACTGCGTAACAACAGACGCGCCGCGGTGATGGCCTGCATGGTCTTGCCCAAACCCATTTCATCGGCCAGAATCGCCGCGTAGCGAGGATAGAGGAAAGCCACCCCTTGATATTGATAAGGAAACGGCCGACACGGAAAACTCAACTGGCCCGTGTTGACCAGTGACTCCAACGGTGGCTGCAACACATAGTACAGCCGGTCCTGCAGCTTGATGATGTCGCCGGGCGGGCGAAACCGAGTGCCGCAGGCCGGCGCGGCGGCGATGACTGGAGATCGGCCGGCGCGGCCACACGCTCGACGCGGTTGGGCAGCGGCGATTCGCTCCAGCCCGGTAGCTCGGGAAACGTGTAGCTGCGCACGGCAACGGGCGCGGGACCAATGCGAATGGAAACCGCCTTCGGGGTCTCCGCCTGCAAGGAAATGGTGTCCACCGGGACCTTTGTGCCCCGCTGCAACGCCGTCGCCCAACCGGTCGCAAAGCAGCTCACGTCCACCGACAGATCCAGCGTAAAAGTGAGAATCGGTGGCAGCGTCATCTCCGTGGGCGCTGATTCTCCAGCGGGAGAATGGTCACTCGAATCACGGTCGCGCGGGGAACACTGTGCAGCAGGCATCAATTATGTCTTCCGGGCTCGTGAGAATCAGTGGTGACGTGGAAGCGGTTCAGATTCGAGGCCACCTAAGGAACGGTTCCACAATAACTTCGGCGTTTCCTACAGCGGGTGCCACTTTCCTGAGCGAGCGCACAAATCGTAACGATCACCACGAGTCGTCAATCGCGAGCGGAGCCAGTGCTGTCTGGGACTCGCTGGCACTCGATGATGCTTCGAGCCGTCACGAGCTCTGGCTCCGCTCGCGGCAAGCGTTTCTCGTTGTTGGCAAAGTCCTCGGCGCTCGCTCAGGAAAGTGGCACCCATCCAATATACGAAAGTTGTTTTTGAGTCATCCCTAAGAACTCGTCCGGCAATAAGTTACCGTATTTATCGCCCCTCACCCTACCTGGCGCTTTGACGGGCTTCATCAATGGCTTCGCGAATGCGCCCAAACGGCTCCTCCAGATCAATCTGGTCCGCGAACTGCGGCCAATGGTCGCGAACCGCTTCTCGATCGTGTGGATGATCCTCGGCGAATGCCAGACGGTATCCGCCGAGCTCCAGGTAGTGCAGTCCTTTGCCGACCGAACGTGGAACCGAAGCGACGGCGTCCAGTCGACGATCGACCCTCCAGCTGGCCGACGAATCTGTCTCAATTCCGACCGACGGTTGCTCCGGTCCACCGAGTGAAGGTCCAGCTAACACCAGCATCAAGGGTGTCGAAACGAACTGTCGCATAGCCATGGCCGACTGGACATCGGTGAACACGACGACCGGCATCGACTTTGATTTGCCTAGCAGCGCCGGGCCAATTCGCTCACCACAAAGGTACGGTTCCAGCGTCGGACCGTAAAGAATCTCCTGTGCGCGATTGGGACGCACCGGTGCCGTGCAGTGGAATTCCAAGGGACGCCCCACCTTGTTGAGTACCAGGTAACCGCCAAATAAACCGTGCTCGGCGTCCCGCGTAATTGTCACGAACCCAATAGCAGGCAATGACTTCTGGCCGCTAGTCTTGATCATGTGGTCGCTCGTTTAGGCCATGTACCATCGTTGTCCCCCCAGTGACAGGCGTACACCCAGCGCCGCCGACCAGCGCCGTTCGCCAGGGATTCAATCGGGCCAGGGTCCCCCTCGACTTTAACGATCATCCGGATTGCGCTCTGGCGTGCCGACACCAGGCCTCGGGCCAGACCGCTGACTCAACCGCTGACTCGACATCTTCTCCAAATCGTTTATACTTAGGGTTCACACGTTCAGGAGAATAACGAATGACACCGGATCCGCAGCACTTGCCCATGTTTCGCATCGATGTATCGGCCGATGCATCCTCCAGTCATTTGGACGACAAAATGGACACCGGCGATCTCATTGTGGCACTGATGCGGCAATTGATTTCGAACCAGGAACAGCAGAATCAACTGCTCCGGGAATTGAATAACCAGATGAGTGCTGCACAACGCCAGCGAGCACAGGAACTGTGCCAGTGGAAGGACGCCAATCCGGAATTGGCTCAATGCTGCCGCAGCGCCGCCGAAACCCTGGGCCGCGTGCAAACCCAGTTTCTACAGAATCTGACCGAAGAAATCGAAATGCATGAAGATTGCCTCATGGATGGCGAGTTCATGCTGAACGAATTCGTGGATCGCTTCGGACCCCGTTTGGCGCACTTGAACGGCGTGCTCCAGGTGCTGTCACAGCTGAGCATCACCCCAAACTCACCGCGATAGCCAAACCTCCCCACTGGCGCAGATTACAGAATTGGGCGCTCGCGTCGCGCACCGGCGAGCGTATCGAATCCCCCAAAGCGCAGTGGTTGCCTGACGCCACCCCCTCAGCCCAACGACCGAACGCCGGCCAGTGCAGAAGGCACCACCGCGGCGGGTCAATTCTGTCGTGCGAGCTTCGTGGTGCTGTTGCGCCGCTAAACGCAGGTTGGCCGACATGAACGGCAAGTATCGATTTTTGACTGTTGATTGTTGATTTGCGAAGGAAAGACTCCGGCTTCGAAAATTAGCAATCGTCATGGTTCAATCATCAACAGACCTTCGCCACCGGGCTCGCCCCGGTGGTTCGTCGTTTGCTGACTACTACTCGGGTAGCCGAAAAACGAACCTACCTGCCGGCCGTGAAAGGGCGCTAGTGCGTTGTCACGCCTGAGAACTAAGGTTGGGCTCAACGATGGGGACCTGATGGGAGATCGTCTGGAGGAAGGTTTTCGCCCATGTTGACCGAACTGGTTGAGACGACGACCGGAGACGGACTGACGCTGCACGGTGCCTGCTACGAACCGCCCGACGGGACGGCACCAGTGTTACCCTTTGACGCCGTACTTCTGCTGCACGGCGTGGGAAGTAATTTTTACAGTTCAACACTGCTCACGTACCTGGCACGGCGATTCTGTGAACACGGGCGCGTGCGCTGAGCGTCAATACGCGGGGGCACGATTTTATCAGTTTGGCGCGCACGGCGGCCGGACCCCAGCGTCAAGGCGCGGCATACGAAACGGTCGGCCAATGCCATCGAGACGTCAACGCCTGGAACGATTTCCTTGTGCGGCGAGGGGCCCATCGCGTTGCGGTGGTCGGGCACAGTCTGGGAGCCGTGAAAGCGGTTTACTCGGCCGCGTTGCATCCCCACGCGTCCACGACGGTCGTCGTAGCGCTGTCGCCACCCCGTCTCTCCTACCAGGCGTTTCGGAGCGGGCCGCGCCGGATCTTGTTCGAGCGGACGATGGCCCGCGCCCGGTCGTACCTGACGCAGGGAAAACCGGAGACGCTGATTCGCGTCAAATACCCATTTCCGTTGCTGATCACGGCTGCCGGCTACGTGGAAAAATACGGCCCGTCGGAAGAATACAATCTGCTGCGTTTCGCCAATCAGCTCCCCTGCCCTGCCCTGTTCACGTTCGGCCAGCAGGAGTTGGAGAGCGGAAGTGCCGCCTTCACGGGACTTCCCGAATCGCTGAGGAACTTGCCAAGCAACGGCCAGCCGCTAGAAAGCCTAACAATTGCGGACGCCAACCACCTGTACGACGGTCGCCGTGAACAATTGGCCCACCAGATCCTCCGCTGGCTCGGCAACCCCGGGACAGATGGACGGTGAGGAACCATCGGACAGACGTGAGAGAGAGCAACGCGGGGCTGGATTTGACTGTCCATCGCGCACGTCTCAAAACCCTCGCCTCGCAACACGCCTTGGTTGTATGCCGCCGCGGGCTTGTGTATCGTCAAGGCGTTTCGCAGCATCAGTGTCCGGACATATTCGATTGGGGAATAGAAATGGGTTCATCGGACTGTGAAGAAACGGGGCGTTTGGCTACTCGAGCCGAGGCCCGCACGCAATTGGATGCTCATGTGGTGGAGACCGTGCAGTGGCATTTTCACGAGTCGACGGGCTGTCCGTTCTGGCTGGAGAAGAAGTCCGAACTGAATTTCGACCCACTGACCGAGGTCCAGGGCTTTGACGACCTGAAGAAGTTTCCGCTGTTCGAAGACGAGTGGCTGCGCGGCGGCCCGGTGCGGCGCTGGGTGCCCAAGGCATTGGCCGACAAGCCGATCTACGTGTTCGAGACCGGCGGCACGACGGGAATTCCGAAGAGTCGCGTGGTGATCGACGACTTTCGCATCGACTACGAGCTGTTCAGCGAGACGCTGCCCGACAAGTATTTCCCACGCGGTGCCAACTGGCTGATGCTGGGCCCCTCCGGACCGCGACGGCTGCGGCTGGCGGTCGAGCATCTGGCTCAGTTTCGCGGTGGGATCTGCTTCTGCATCGACCTCGATCCGCGGTGGGTCGTCAAGCTGATCAAGAAGGGTTGGATGGAGCATCTGGAGGCGTACAAGAAACATTGCATCGATCAGGCCATCACGATCCTGACGGCCGGCCACGACATTCGATGCATGTTCGCCACACCCAAGCTGCTCGATTCTCTGGCCATGGCGCTGGAGGAGCGCGGGACGAGCATCCCGGAAGTCGGCATCACGGGAATCTTCTCCGGCGGCACCGAGTTCACTCCGCAGTGGACGCGTTACGCCGTGGAAGAGCTGCTGGGCGGTCCACCGGAGGAGGGTGGCGTGTACATGACGCCCACCTACGGCAATACGTTGATGGGGCTGGCCTGCAGCAAGCCGGTTACCGCCGCCGACCAGTACAAGATTACGTACTACGCTCCGCAACCGCGGGCCGTGGTGGAAGTCGTCGATTTCGACGATCCCAACCAGCTCGTGGGCTACGGGGAGACAGGACGTGTCAAGCTCACGACGTTGACCAAAGAGTTTTTCGTGCCCGGCTTTCTGGAGCGTGACGAAGGCGAGCGGGAAGAACCTTACGAAACATACCCGTGGGACGGTATCAGTGGCGTGCGACCTTTCCACGGTATCGCTTCCCAGACAACGGTCGGCGTTTATTGAGTATCGTTTGAGAAATAACTGACGTATTCTTCGTCCCCTCACCCTGCCCTCTCCCCAGTGGGGCGAGGGGATAGTGGACAGTTATTTCTCGAACGATGCTAAGCCGAGAGCTCGGCCGTCCCGAGCCACGAACGCGAGTCGAATCGCGAATCCGTACCTGATCTGCGAAACCTGAACTAGATGGGAGAACATCATCGGTGCTTACCATTCCGATCCTGCGGTGGGGCAAGCCGTACGAGTCGCTGGAAGCTGGACGAGGTCGTGCACTTTCGCACGGGCGAACCGATTGCGAAGGTCAGCCAAGCCAACGGCGGGATCATTCAGCGCGACATGCGCAAGGCGCATCAGGCGCGGGAGATTCTGTGCGAGATTCCGATCAGCGAGCTGATCGAGCGGGTGAAGAAGGCGGCCGACCTGTACGAGAACGCCACGCTCCCCATCGGCGACGGCACCCAGTCACCCGACCGATTTTGTCCACCAGCAGTCGGCTTCGACCGGTCTGCCCGAACACATGTGTCGGGCGAACATGAGCAAGAACTCGTTCGTGCTGACGCACATGGACCAGATCCTGGATTGCCTGACGCGTGGTTTGGACCTGAACATCCTGACCCGCGGCTACGGCATGGAGCAGCGTGGCGTGGTGGTCAGCTATCAGGCGCAGTCTCCGGTTCTGGGCGCCGTGCTTGCCGTCCAATTCGCCCGGCGTCCATACGCTGTGGTTGCCGGCCATTCCGCTGCAGTTGGGACTGGTCCTCAAGCCGGGCCCGCAGGAACCGTGGACTCCGTATCGCATGGTGGCGGCATTTATCGAGGCGGGCATTCCGCGGGAGGTATTCGGGCTCTACCCGGGCGGTGCGGACGCCGGTGCGGCTGTTGTTGGCTGCCGCGCCACGGGCCATGATCTTTGGCGGGCTGCCGACCGTCCAGCAGTACCAGGGCAACCCGCGTGTCCAGGCGCACGGTCCCGGCTTCTCCAAGATTCTGCTGGGCGACGATGTGGTCGATCAATGGGAAAAGTACATCGACCTGATGGCGGACAGCATCTACCTCAACAGCGGCCGCGGCTGCATCAATTGTTCCGGCATCTGGGCGTCGCGGCACACGCAGGAGATCGCGCAGGCGTTGGCCGAGCGACTGGGCCCGATCGAAGCGCTGCCGCCGGAGGACGCCAGCGCCGGATTGGCCGCCTTCACCGTGCCGGGGATGGCCAAGGCCGTGTGGCAAATGATCGAGGCCGACCTCAAGGTGGAGGGAGTCACGGATGTGACGGCCCCTTACGGTCCGCGGTTGGTGCAACTCGAGCGTTGTGCGTACCTGCGACCGATGATCGTCCATTGCGAGTCGCCCGACACGGAGGTCGCCGGACGGGAGTACATGTTCCCGTTCTCCACGGTCGTGCAGTGCCCTCAGGACCAGATGCTGGGCAAGATCGGCCCCACGCTGGTGTGCACGGCGATCACGCGTGATCAGAGCTTCGTGCGGCAGCTGAACAACGCCGTGCACATCGACCGGCTGAACGTCGGTCCGATTCCCACGACCAAGTTGAACTGGCTGCAGCCACACGAAGGCAACATCATTGAGTTTCTGTTTCGATCTCGAGCGTACCAGGTCACCGACGAACAGTTCGCTGGTGTTTCATGAGTAGCACTGCTTTCGATTTTCAGCTGGCCACGCGGATTGTCTTCGGTGTCGACGCCATCGATCGGCTGGGGCAATTCGCCCGCGAACTGGCGGCGCGGCGCGTGCTGGTGGCCAGCGATCGAGGTGTGGTGGAAGCGGGCCACACGGCGCGCGGTATCACATCGCTGCAGGCCGTCGGCCTGGAGACCTGCTGTTTCGACAAGGTTCACGAAAATCCGTCCACCGAGGACATTGCGGCAGGTGTGGAAGTGGCCCGCCAGTTTCAGCCCGACCTGCTGGTGGGACTGGGAGGCGGCAGCTCGATGGATTGTGCCAAGGGAATCAACTTCCTCTACACCAACGGCGGCCAGATGAAGGACTACTGGGGGGTCGGCAAGGCGCAACAACCGATGCTTCCCATGATTGCCGTGCCAACCACTGCCGGTACGGGGAGCGAGGCACAGTCGTTCGCCTTGATTTCCGACGCTCAGACGCACGTCAAGATGGCCTGTGGAGACAAAAAGGCCTCCTGCCGTGTCGCCATTCTGGATCCGCGTCTGACGCTGACGCAGCCACCACGCGTCACCGCTTTGACCGGCATCGACGCGTTGGCGCATGCGCTGGAAACTCTGGTTTCCAACAAGTGGACGCCGATTTCGCGTGTTTTCAGTCGCGAGGCCTGGCGCCTTCTGTCGAGCAATTTCGGTCGCGTACTGGAGGACCCGACCGACTTGGAGGCTCGGGGCGACATGCAGTTGGGCGCGTGTTTTGCCGGTCTGGCGATCGAAAATTCGATGCTGGGGGCGGCACACGGGCTGGCGAACCCCTTGACCACTCATTATGGAATCGTGCATGGTCAGGCGGTAGGGCTCGATGTTGCCCCATGTCATACGCTTTAACGCCGCGGAGGCAGAAGCAACGTACATGCAGCTGTTGGAAATAGACAATGGCTCTGACCAGAGCCCGGCGCCCCGGGAAGGAGCGGAAGGTCTGGCCCGGTTCGTCACCGAACTGGCTGCCCAAGCCGGTTTGGCACTTCGACTGTCTCAATGCGGGGTCGACGCCTCAGTCTTGCCGAAATTGGCGGCGGATGCCGCCCGCCAATGGACCACTTCCTTCAACCCCCGTCCCGCGGACGCCGCAGCGTTGTTAGATTTGTACCGCCAGGCATTCTGATACAATAGAAGGCTCGCGGTGCCGCGCCGGGTCGAAGCATCACCAGGTCTTCGACTCACTGCCGTGACGGCAGCCGGCGGCAACGTGGTACCGCATCGCACCGGAAAAATGCGGCACGGTGGTGACGATCTGTCTCGGCTTCGGTTGGTCGAACAACTTTGGAGCATCGGTTATGCAATCAATTCGATTCCGTGGGCTGCTGTTGTTTCGGACGCTATTGCTCATCAGCATGCCAGCCGTAACGCATGCGGGCGACGCACCGGCAACTCCCGTCACCAGCAACTGGCCCGTTTTTCGCGGCGATGCGCAGGCGACGGGTATGGCTCAGTCAGCGCTGCCGCAGAAACTGGAGGTTCTGTGGCAACACCAGGTGAAGAACGGCGCCTTTGAAGCCACGCCTGTCATCGTTGACGGTGTGGTTTACATCGGGGACCTGGACGGTGCGATCTTGGCGCTTGACCTGCAAACCGGCACGCCTCGCTGGCAGAAGAAACTGGAGACCGGTTTTACTTCGGCAGCGGCGGTCCGCGACAAACGCCTGTTCTTGGGCGACATTGACGGCCGCCTGCACTGCCTGGATACTCAGAACGGCGAGAACCAGTGGACTTTCGAGGCCGAAGCGGAAATCAGCGCCGGAGCGAATTTCTTTCAAGACAATGTCCTGTTCGGCTCCCAGGATGGTTCGCTCTACTGCGTGAAGGCCCAGAGCGGACAGCTGGTGTGGAAGTATTCGATTGATAACCAGATCCGCTGCTCACCGACAATCGTCCAGGGGCGAGCTTTCGTGGCCGGCTGTGATGGCGCGCTACATATTATCGACGTGACGAAGGGTACGGAACAGGCGAGCGTGGACATCCAGGCGCCGACCTGCGTGACGCCAGCGGCGGCAGGCGAGTACGTCTTCTTCGGAACGGAGGGAAGCCTGTTCTTCTGTGTCGATTGGAAACAGGCGCGCGTCGCCTGGACATTTGAGGACAGCAAACGTCAGCAGCCGCTGCGCAGCTCGCCCGCGGTGTCGGGTCAGCGCGTCGTGTTTGGAGGACGCGCCAAGAAGGTTTACTGTCTCAACACCCGGGACGGGCAGCTGATGTGGGAGTTTTCGACGCGTCAGCGAGTCGATTCGTCGCCGGTAATCGTCGGGGACCGCGTGTTCGCCGCGGCCGCCGATGGGCGGTTTTACGCCATCGACTTGCAGACCGGCAAGGAAGTATGGCAACATGAGACAGGGGGAGGGTTTACGGGTTCGCCAGCGGTCGCCGACCAGCGGCTGATCATTGCCAGCGATGATGGTGTCGTCTATTGTTTTGGAAGTAAGTCGGCGTAACGCCAACAGCCCAACGTCGGTCACGCGCCGCGCCGGCTGATGGCCTGTGAACGGCCCGGGGTGCGGCATGGATGAGACCGCGCTCTCCGCAGGCCACCCGCAATGGACACGTTCCGACTCGACGGTGCGCACCGGAATCCGTTCGACGAGCAGTCGCTCCGCTCGTATTGGCTGCGCCCGCATGCCCGGCACACGAGATGTCACGCCAACGCAGAACGATCACAAGATACGGCAGGCCATGACTTCCGAAACGACCAAAACCGAGGTTGGCAATTATTTCATTTCCAACTACCCGCCATTTTCATGTTGGCAGCTCGACTTAGTGCCTGAAGTGCGGGAGGCCATGAATAAGCGACCGGCCGACGTGCCGGTAGGCCTCTACTTGCACATCCCTTTCTGTCGCAAGCGGTGCAAGTTCTGCTACTTCAAAGTCTTTACGGACAAGCGGGCTGGCGATATTGAGCAGTACATGGCCGCGCTGGCGCGAGAGATTGAGCTGGTCAGCCGCCTCAGCGTGATGGGAGAGCGTCCCTTCCGGTTCGTCTATTTTGGGGGCGGCACGCCCTCTTTTCTGAGCGTACGCCAGTTGACCTCGCTGGTCGACCGCTTGCGTGCCAATATTGACTGGTCGCAAGCCGAAGAAGTTACGTTCGAATGCGAACCGGGCACGTTGGCGGAGCCAAAAATCCATGCGCTCAAACAACTCGGGGTCACGCGGCTAAGCCTGGGAGTGGAGAACTTCAGCGATGACGTGCTCCATGAAAATGGTCGAGCACACTTGTCGGCCGAGGTGTATCGGGCATGGGAGTGGATCCAAGCGGCTCAGTTCCCGAATGTGAACATTGATTTGATCTCCGGGATGGTCGGTGAGACCTGGGAGAATTGGCGGGACAACATTCGCCGCACGATGGAACTCTCACCCGACAGTGTCACGATCTACCAGATGGAGTTACCCTTCAACACCGTTTATTCGCAGGACATCCTCGGCAGCCGAACGCAGACGCCGGTCGCCGACTGGCCGACGAAACGGGCCTGGGTCAGTCATGCCTATGACGAGCTGATGGCGGCCGGCTATCACATCTCGAGCGCCTATACGCTGGTCAAGGATCCCGCCAAGGTGAATTTCAGTTATCGCGACAACTTGTGGCGTGGTGCGGACATGTTGGCGACGGGAATTGCCAGTTTCGGCCATGTTTCCGGCGTCCATTATCAGAATCATCCGCACTGGGATCAGTACGTGTCGGCGCTGCTGGAGGAAAACGAGCTGCCGATTGGTCGCGCGCTGCGCCCCACTCCGCACCAGCGTCTGATTCGCGAGATGATCCTGCAACTGAAGCACGGCCGCCTGGAGCTCCCCTATTTCCGCCACAAGTTCGGCGTTGATATTGTGGCCCAGTGGCGTGACGCCTGGCAGAATTACGTGGATGCGGGCTGGTGCACGCTGGAAGAGGATCGCATCACGCTCTCACGGGAAGGACTACTGCGAGCGGACGGTTTGCTTCCCGCGTTTTTCGAGCCCGAGCATCAGGGAGTCCGCTACACATGAGCGACCTGGTGTTCATGATGGGCGAGTTTGAGGCTCGTTTTCCCACCGATCGGCAATACTGCGCGAATCACATGTGGGCACTGCGACGAGGTGACGTCTGTCGATTCGGCTTCACGGCTTACGCCGTCCGGTTGCTGCAAGACGTCTACTTCCTGGAGTGGAACGTCGACGCCGACAGTTTCTTGCTCCAGCGACAGACAATCGGTTCGATCGAGAGCAAGAAGGCGGAGAGTGATCTCTACGCGCCGGTGGAGGGACGACTGGTCCAATTCAACGCAGCATTGATGGACGACCCGTCCGCAATCAATGTCGACAAGTACGGGGGCGGGTGGCTATTTGAGATGGAAACCGACAGCGACGGCTTGCTGTCGCCACAAGCGTATCTCAACCACCTGGATGACGTGTGGGAAATCACGCAACGCACCATTAAAGGACAGTTGAACTAACCGATCGGATCCGACATCCGACGAGCCCTGATTTTTTTACCGAAGACTCCTGCGAGCATCCTTTCATGGCACAACGTATCTCCGTCGTTCTCTCCCAGGGCCAAAGCAATAACCCAGCCAAGCGCAAGCTGGAAGAGACCATCGTGACCGAACTGATGTTGGCCGGTGGAATGGACGTGCTGGTGATTCCTCATCTGTATGATCTGGACAGCGACAGTTCCGCCCTGATCGCCTTACAAGGGCTCGGCGGCGATTTCGTACTTCTCTCATGGCTTTACCCGCGGGCGGCCCACTGGACCTTGGATCGGCACAACATCCGCGGACAGCTGGGGAAAACCTCGCTCAAGTCCCCTTGGGACGAGCGGAAAAAGAAATGGGAGAAACAGACCAAAGAGTATCGTCCAGACGAAGATACGCCTCGGGTCATTGACAACCGCCCCCTGCCCGATCGTACGATCTACCATCTCGACCTGCGGATGGAAGACAATTCACAAGTCTTTATCGATGAGATCCATCGGATGGCGACGGAACAGTCAACGCACGTCGTGAATTTGCAGGGAGGCCTCAACGGCGCTTCTCAGGGGGTCCCCATGACGACGCGGCCTACCGTTGCGCAACCCACAGTCAGCGAGCAGCCGGTGGGGCGACGCTGGTACCCCGTGATCGACTTCAGCCGTTGCACCAATTGCATGGAATGCATCGACTTCTGTCTGTTCGGCGTGTATGGGATCGATGAGCAGGAGACGATCCTCGTGGAGCTTCCGGACAACTGCCGTAAAGGCTGTCCCGCGTGCAGCCGCGTCTGTCCCGAAAATGCCATCATCTTCCCGCAGCACAAGACGCCGGTGATCGCCGGTGATCCCAGTATTGGCGGGGAGATGAAAATCGATCTGTCCCAGTTGTTTGGCAAGCCAAACAACGTGCAGACGGCCGCCAGGGAACGTGATGAGCAGCTGCGTTTGGCGGGTCGTGAAGCGGTAGGTGTGCCGGCCGCCCCCCAGGCTCGCGGCAAGCCGACCCCGGACGAAAAAGACGAACTGGATGATCTGATTGACGAACTGGATCAAATGGATCTGTGATGCGACGGGGTCCAGGTGGCTGCGGCATCCTGCCGCAGCACGGCGGCTGGAAGCCGCCGCCACGGGGATCGGGCCATCTATCCGAAAGAGGTTTTGCATGTACTTCCGCATGGCCAAGCGATTGCTATTTGAAACCAACAAACGCCTGCTCTGGAAGTTGGCGTGGAACGCGGGCTACAAAGGCATCCGCTCCATCCGCCGGCACAAGAAACGGCTCGCACACGGTGAGTTCTATCCCCCGTTTCTCTACATCTCGATCACCAACAGCTGCAACCTCCGCTGCCAGGGGTGCTGGGTCGATGTGTCAGCCAAGCAGGAGAAAATCGAGGCGGCTGCCATGCACCGGCTGATCGACGAGTCCCGCGAGATGGGAAATGCCTTCTTCGGCATCGTGGGGGGGGAACCCTTTATGCACCCCCAACTGTTGGACATCCTGGCCGAACATCCGGACTGTTACTTCCAGGTCTTTAGCAACGGACATTTCATCACACCTGAAATCGCCCACCGCATGCGCCAGTTGGGCAACATCTCGCCACTGATCAGCGTCGAAGGGAACGAAATCGTCAGTGACCAGCGACGAGGCAAAGAACAGGTTCTCAGCCGCACCATGCAAGGCCTCCAGAATTGCCTCCAGGCAAACGTGATCGCCGGGGTCTGCACCAGCCTGTGCCAAACCAACATGGATCTGCTGTCGGAGCAATGGCTGGATAGACTGATCGAGATGGGCGTGCTTTACACCTGGTTTCACATCTATCGACCGGTCGGGGCCGACGCCTCTGCCGAACTCTGCCTGACGCCCGAACAGCAGAAGCAGGCGCGACGTTTCGTCGTGGAGATGCGCAGCAAGAAGCCGATTGTGATTATCGATGCCTACTACGACGGCGACGGCTACGCGTTGTGCCCCGCCGCCACCGGTTTTACACATCATGTCAGCCCCTGGGGAGATATCGAACCGTGCCCCGTAATCCAGATCGCCAAAGACTCGATCTATGACCAACGGCCCCTTCGCCAGGTGCTGGGGCAATCCGAGTTCCTGCGGGATTTCCGCGAAACGGCCGCCACCTATACCCGCGGCTGTATTGTCCTGGAACGTCCGGACCTGCTGCTCGAACTGGCCGAGAAGCACGGCGCCAAGGACACCACCGTGCGGCAGACGGTCTTCGCGGAACTGCAAACCATGCAGTCCCGCGCGTCGCAATTCAACCCGGGCAACGAAATCCCGGAAAAAAACTGGATCTACCGCCTCTTCAAGCGACTCTGGTTCAACGACTACGGCGCGTACGCCAAGCATTTCCGCCGCGCCGACTGGGCCGATCCGCGCCATCACCAGGCCGGCTTGTAGTTCAGACCTAGATTCAGGATCCGATGGATCAGGCGTTCGTAGGAGATGCCGATCTTGTCGGCCGATTCCGCGAAGTCTTCGCCATAGGAGAGATTGGGATTCGGGTTCGCCTCCAGCACGTAGACCCGTCCCTCTTCGGTCATGCGCAGGTCCATCCGCGCGTAACCGCTGAGCGACAGCACGCGAAAGACTCGTTTGCAGAGCTTGGAGATGGCGACTTGTTGGGACTTGGAGAGTCCCTGCGCCGCCTCGGTCTCGACGCCCAGCCGTTTTTGGTACGCCGCGTCCCATTTGACACGACGCGTGGCAATATTGGGAACGTCATCCGGGAGATGCTTGAAGATCATCTCCCAGACGGGAAACGTCTGCAGACGCCGGTTCCCCATGACGCCGACATAGAGCTCGCGGCCCTCAATGTACTCCTCTACCAATACGTCCGTTTGCAGTTCTTCGAGCACATAGTCGATGCGGTCGCGTAACTGTTCCGCATCCCGCACGATCGACTTGCGGCTGATTCCCAGAGACGCTTCCTCGATCGCCGATTTCACCAACAACGGATAGTTATAGCGCTTGCGCAGCTTCACCGTCTTGCCCCGCTCAAAGACCGCGAAATGGGGGGTCGAAATCCGGTGGTAGGAGAGGATCTTCTTGCTCAGAGCCTTATCATGTGCCAGCATCAGACCGCGCGGGTTGCAGCCCGTGTAGGGGAGCTTCATGAGTTCCAGATAGCTGGCGATATGCTGGTCAAAGACGGCGATACCGTGGAACTCTTCCAACAGATTGAAGGCGATATCGGGTTTTTCTCCGTCGATCGCCTTACGCACCACGCCCAGGTCGTCGCTCACACCCAGCGGTTCCGCATGATGGCCCAGATCGCGGAGCGTGACCAGCACGTCGTATTCCGTTTTCCAGTTGAGCATCTCCTCGTCACTGACACCCTCGATGCTCTCCGGCGGAACAAGCTCCTCATCCATCAGGACCATCACGCGCAGCTTCTTCATAACGCGATCTTGTGGTGCCCACGGTTCAGATAGTTCATGGTCTGTACAGTCAGCATCACCTGTGCGTCACGCCTGGCGATTCGTTCCGGCCGGTGCACTCGCAGCTTGAGGGCCCTGCAGCGTTCGATCATCTCACGCAAGACCTGGTCAATCGTATATTTGTATTGACCTGTCCATTCGGCCACGACCTGGAGCAATTCGTTGCGGTGGCGACGCAGGAAAGCGGCAGCGGAAGTGCGCCGCGCGTACTCCGGGGCATCCGAGAACAAGCGACGCAGCTCGCGGTCAAAGGAATAACTCGCGTCCAGACCGTACCTTTGTCGCTTATCAGCATAATGGCTCCGCAGCGTCTTGCGAATCCGCCGCACCGGATCAACCCGTTCGCGAGAGGTTACTTGGGGCCGTTTTTCGCGTATTTCGCTCAGCAGCTGATCCACGAACTCCAACTTTTTCAGGGCCGGCCACCCCTCATATTGAGTGCGCCAATTGGAGCGCGGCTTGACCCACACGGCGAACGTCTCGGCGAAATCCTCGTCCGGATGGCTTTGCGCGTACCAGTTAT
This sequence comes from uncultured Planctomycetota bacterium, assembly GCA_963700575.1. Classification (GTDB taxonomy): domain Bacteria; phylum Planctomycetota; class Planctomycetia; order Pirellulales; family Pirellulaceae; genus JAJRVM01. Next base: position 190,515 of record CAVOYC010000037.1, read on the forward strand.
CCAGATGTCGGACAAAGCTCTTGCTGTAGGGCTTGGGCTGGTATTCCTCCGGGTAAGGCTGGGACGACTTCCCAAAAATGGCCTGCCAGCGACGTAGACGATGCAGGCCGTACGCCGTATCGATTGCATGTCCCGCCTCGTGCCGCAGGATCCGCATGCACCACTCCTTGGTTCCTCCCTCCACCTCCAGCATCTGTGAACGTTCCAGGCGGGCCAGTCGATCGTGTGCCATGTAGAAGGGAATGGCCACGCCCGGCACGCCCTCGGGCGAAAACCAGTCATCGGAGAGCCAGCAATGCGGACGGAACGAGATTTTGCGCATCGCCAGCTCCTCGTTCAGCCGTTCGATGCGTTCTTCCAGGGGACTGCCGTCGATAGTCACCCCAAGATCAGAAATCCGCCAATCCAACAATTCTTCGTCCGGCAGTCGCGCCCACGGGGGTTCCCCGCGTCGATTCCAACTTTTTCTCATTGTGCTTCGTTCGTTAATGCGTTTCCAGAAAATCCTACGATGTTGAACTCACTCGCAGCAGCGACGAGGCGACTGAGCAGTCTGCCATCTTCAAGCCTACTACATCATCGCGCTGCAGCGCCGAATCATGCGACTATTCTATCTACAAACGGCAAACCATCCAGATCAAAAACGTGTCAAATTGAAGGCTTTTGCAGAATGTCATTAGTCCACACACGCGACGCCCTGCATCATGTTCCGAAGCGTCGCCCGAGTGCACCGGCCACCATCAAGGTGCGCACTGTTGCAGCCATTTGCGCGAGCTTGATTCTCGTGAGATGCTGCGCACGCCACACGGCAACCGGCCAGCAAATTCCAAGGAGCAGATCGCTCCTCTCTGGCAGCCTGCCGCGTCACTGAGTTGACACCTCACTGAGTGAATCAGCCAGTCGATTTCGAGATGCGTCACCGGCACCGAGCACCATACGAACCACGCCGCGCGCTCATTCCATCCACTGCCCAACACGCGCACGTGTGCTTTCTCCCCGTCGTGCCGGCATCTCTTTTCGGAGAATCGGTTGATGGTCGGCCTCACTTTACTTGTTTCGGCCTCAATCTCGGTTCCGCTGGACCGGAGCGTTCTGGTCGACCGGACTCGGCAAAACGTGCTGCCGGTTAGACAATTCGCTGCCGGCCAAGCTAGACTGGCATCACCAGGCCGCAAATCCCGCACAGATTACCTGCCGCGGCTGGAAGCCGCTGCCACAACCTCATCGGCGGCTGGAGGCCGCCGCCACAAGACAGAGGGACATGCAACTGCGATGCTCGATCTGGACCGACTTAGCACAGCTTACGAAAAAGCCAAGACGGATCTCCTGTTACAACGGTCACAGAAGGGGCATTGGGTGGGCGAACTGTCCGCTTCGGCGTTGTCCACGGCCACGGCCATCAGCACGTTGGCCATCGCTGCGCGCGCCACGTCGGTGACCGCCTCGAGCGGTGGCGGCACGGGCGATCGAGGCTTGATTGACGGTGGGATCCGCTGGATTTTGGAGCACCAGAACGGCGACGGCGGCTGGGGGGATACGGACAAGAGCCATTCGAATGTTGCTACCACCATGTTGGTGGTGGCAGCGATACATTTGGCGGGGCGAGCTGAGTCGCTGGCGGAGACGCTATCGCGAGCATCCACGTATATCGAATCGCGAGGCGGTATTGCGGGACTGCGCCAGCGATACGGCAAAGACAAGACGTTTGCGGTTCCCATCCTGACTAACTATGCGTTGGCTGGTCTGGTCGACTGGTCGGAGGTGGCGCCGTTGCCGTTCGAGTTGGCTTGTGTGCCTCAGCAATTCTATCGTTGGACACGCATGCCGGTCGTCAGCTACGCCGTACCGGCATTGGTCGCGATCGGCCAGGCCCGATTTTTCCACCGCCCGCCCCGATTTCCGCTCACGAGGTTGGTGCGTCGCGCGGCCATTGACCGCAGCTTGCGGGTGTTGGAGCGAATGCAGCCGCAAAGCGGTGGATATCTGGAGGCCGTTCCGCTGACCAGTTTCGTGACGATGAGTCTGGCGGGAACGGGCAGGGTCGAGCACGGCGTGGCACGGCACGGCTTAACGTTCATTCGCGACAGTGTGCGCCCCGATGGCAGCTGGCCCATCGACACCAATCTCGCCACCTGGATCACTTCGTTATCGATCAATGCGCTGGCGGCAGCCGAACCGGACATCGCGACCTGCGCGGACCTCGCCTGGCTGCTGGGCTGCCAGCACGTACGGCCGCATCCGTTCACAGGCGCTGCGCCCGGTGGTTGGGGATGGACAGATCTCTCGGGTGCCGTCCCCGACGCCGACGACACCGCTGCCGCATTGCTCGCACTGCGACATTGGAGCCGGTCGCCGTCGTGTGGAGCGGAAACCGGGGTGGGGCTGGAGGCGGCGGCCGCCTCAGCCGTCACGTGGCTGCTCGACCTCCAGAACCGCAACGGAGGCTGGCCGACCTTCTGTCGGGGTTGGGGCAAGTTGCCCTTTGATCGCAGCGGTGCGGATCTCACGGCTCATGCTCTGCGTGCGCTGCATGGCTGGCGCGACATCCGCCCGGCGCGCATTGACCGCGCCTTAGAGCGAGGTTGGCGCTACCTGCAACAGCACCAGCGAGCAGACGGCAGCTGGGTCCCTCTGTGGTTTGGCCACCAGGATCATCCACTTGAGGAGAACCCGGTCTTCGGCACGGCGCGGGTGTTGATGGCCTACGGCGATCTGCAGCGGAGCGAAACCGATGCGGCCCAGCGGGGTTCTACGTGGTTAGCCTCGGTACAACAGGCGGATGGGGGTTGGAGCGGCGGCGTGGCGCCCGGGGGGGTGGCAGGATTGCGACTCACCAGCAGCGTCGAGGAGACAGCCTTAGCGGTCGAAGCGCTATTGGGTCTGGGTGTCGGCCCAGGAGATGCGTCTGCACTGGAAAACTCGCTCTCCCAAGGACTTCAGTGGCTGATCGATGCCGTTTTGGCAAATCGTCACCGAGAAAACGCGCCCATCGGTTTCTACTTCGCGAAGCTGTGGTATTATGAGAGGCTCTATCCCCTGGTATTCGTTGTCGCCGCGTTGGGACGGGCGGTTCGCCGCTTGGGCGTTCGGGCGAGGCAGCCCCGGCAAGGCGAGGCCGATAATGCACCCCAGACAGAACGGCCCCGAGAAGCCTAACGAGGCAGCGACTCGCACCCGTGACGAACTGTCGCTCGACGCGCTCAGACCGCAGACCGCCGGTCGCGGAAAAACGCCGGTCGCCACGAAGCGTTGGTGGCCGAGAGTTGACTGACGGTGATTGAGTGCCTGCCCCTAAGTGGCCTACAAAGATAATGCACCGCTGACATCGCACCACCGTAGTATTGGTTCTGCCCACAATCTCCAGAGGACTCTATCTTGGCTAGTGCATCTGTGACGCCCTCTACATCGGCCGATGGCGCGACGGCCGCCGCTTCACGTCCACCCGGTCGGACCGCCCCACGGCGCAAGACATCGCATCTGAAGCAGGTTCCCGAACCGAGGGAGTTGCGCGACCAAATTCGCCAGCGTTGTGACGAGGTGGCCGCGCGGCTCGACAAATCCCATCCCCTCTCCAAAGACACGATGGAGACGATCGCCCGCGCCACACTCGACGATCTGCAGCTTGCCGAAAACTATCTGGGCTGGACCATGGTCGCGCTGGCGTCCGCATTCTGGCGCGACCAGGTGGCAGCCATCCCTCCGTCGCGCCGTCTGTTTCTCCTGCCGCATTGCCTGAAACACACGCAACAGTGCACGGCCGAGTACAACGAGTTTGGCTTGGATTGCCGGCGATGTGGAGCTTGTAGCATTGGGGATTTTCGCGGTGTCGCAGAAGACATGGGATATCGAGTCCTGGTGGCGGAAGGCTCGCCCATCGTGATGAAGATTATCCTCAGCGGCTATATCGACGCAATTGTCGGTGTGGCCTGTCTGAATGTGCTGGAAAAGGCCATCGACAAGGTCCTTCTGGCGGGGATCCCCTGCATCGCGGTGCCCTTGTTGTCGAGTAACTGCAAGGCGACCTCGGTCGATGAGGACCAGGTCCGGGAGATGCTGGTGCTGCAACACTCCCAGCCAGTTCATCCCACGACAACCTACGTGCACCTCATGCGGGCCGCGTCGGGCATGTTTGAACCGGAACAGCTTGACCGCTTGGCGCCCCGCCTGCGCGGCGGCCCCCGTCTGGCAGACGTGAACGGCCAGGGGATTTCGGCCGTGGAACCGATCGCCGCGACGGAAGCTATTGCTTACGACTTTCTGGCCAAAGGCGGCAAGCATTCGCGCCCCTTCATTACGCTGGCCGTACTGGACGCGCTGACCGGTGGGCTTGGCACCCTCCCCTCCGGCGCCGAATACGTGACCGGCCTCTCCGATTCCATTTACCGGACGGCAATGTCGATCGAGACATTTCACAAAGCGTCCCTGGTCCACGACGACATCGAGGACAACGATGCCTACCGCTACGGAAGCGAAACCATCCACCGCCTGTACGGTATCCCCACCGCCATCAACGTCGGGGATTATCTGATCGGCATGGGATATCGTCTAGTGAGTCGTGAGTCCAGGACGTTGGGTGCGGAAGCCGTGAGCGAGATTCTCGATTGTCTGGCCGACGCACACACAAAACTGTCCGAAGGCCAGGGCGCGGAACTGGTGTGGCGCGATTCGCGCGACAAACGACTCAAGCCAATCGATGCCTTGAAGATCTACGCTCTGAAGACCGCCCCCGCGTTCGAGGCTGCCATTCTGGCCGGCGTGCGACTGGCCGGCCCAATCCACGATTACGTGACGCCGGTGAAGCAATTCGCCCGCAACTTGGGGGTCGCGTTCCAGATCCTGAATGACCTGAACGACTGGCGCGTGGACCAGCACAATAAACTCTCTCAGGGTGGCGATATCCTGGGCGGTCGACCAACCGTTCTGTGGGCGCTGGCCCTGGAGGGACTCGGTGCCGAGCAGCAGGATTTGCTCCACGCGTTGATGGAGGACAGCAGCCAGCCGCGGCAGCATCGTATCAGCCGCGTCCGACAGCTCTACCACGAAGCAGGGGTCTTCGACAAAGCCCGCCGGCTGGTCGACAAACATGAGCAACGTGCCGAAGCCATCGCGGAGGAACTGCAACCCGCTGAACTGAAGCGACTGTTCCGTTACCTGATCGAAGCCGTGCTCGAACGCCCTGATGATTTCGAGGTCGGTATCGAGTCACCCGAAATTGTCGTGATGCAGTAAAGGATTCGGCCACCGTCGTGAGCACGCATCAACCTGTCATTCCCGACCTCAACAGCCTGGTAACGCTGTTTAGTCCGTCAGTCGAGTCGGTTGGAATCTTCCACGAAGTCCCCGCTTCCGAACTCCCGCCCTTGTTTCGACGCCTGCTCGATCACCACGATCACATGACGGTTACGCAGGAGGCCGTTCACGGGCATCCGGTGGCAGTTGAGGTGAAGCAACGCAGACTCTCGAAACAACACTACGAACGCCGTAGCCTCCTGCGCGATACGCGCGGCGGCCAGGTCCTGCAGTACTGCGTCGTGCGACTCAGACTTGCCTACTTGGACGTGTCGGTCCGCGAAGAAATCGAGAACGAACAGGTCCCGCTCGGCCGCATTCTGATCCACCACAACGTGCTGCGCCGCGTGCAGATGTTCGCCTTGTGGAGAATCATCACCGGCCCGGAACTCTGCCGGGCCTTCCGTCTCGCACAGCCAACAACCACCTATGGCCGGACGGCGCTGATTTACTGTGATAACGAACCGGCCGTGGAGCTGCTGGAAATCGTCGCTCCCCCGACCGCTGCAATCTGACGGATCTGCTGATCGGGCGAGTCTTCTACGATGGAGCATCTAATATCTTCTCGGAAATGGATGCCGCGTTGACCCAGGGCGAGCGGGTATCCGCCCCGCATCACCTGTCGCCGGCCGCGCGCCGCACCTCCTCATCGCGCATCTCACGCTGCCCGGCACCACGGTAGTTTCGGCCGATGGATTCGACTACACTACCCATCTGGGCTGACTTGGGGCGAGGTTGACTTGGGGCTGGGCTGGCCCGGGTGGTTCGCAAAACTCGTCGGGTGGGTCGAGCAGGCCGCGCCGCAAGTGGGTCTTCGCTCGCTCGATTTCCGCCCGCACGGACACAGACGGTTGCGGCGGAGTCGATCGGCTTGTAAGGACCGACCAACACGTTGCGCGAGCTTGACCCGCCCCCGGTGCATGATCCGGGCCAGGCGCGCGCCAGATCGAATCGCGACAGTCCGTTTTCGCACTCCTCTGACGCAGGTGCACTGCCACGATGAAACACCGCAGGCCGATGTGCTATGTTGTTTGGGCGATGGTCGTGATGCTGATCATTCTGCATCAAGATAATTGGCTCTGGGACAATCCCAAACTCGTGTTCGGTTTCCTGCCGATCACGTTGCTCTATCAGGTGTGCATTTCGCTGGCCGCCACCGTGACCTGGTTCCTGGCCACCCGGTTTGCCTGGCCGCTGGACGACGAGGCACTCCAGCCCCCGGCTGCCACACCTGAGCAGCAAGGAGGTGGCGGGGCATGAGCCAGTTAATCATTATCGGCATCTATCTGCTGCTGTTGCTGGGATTGGGGCTTTTTTCGAGCCGATTGTTTCGCGGCACAAGCGAAGATTACATGCTGGCCAGCCACAGCATCGGACCCTTTCTGTTGTTGATGTCTCTGTTCGGAACCACCATGACCGCATTCGCCTTGGTGGGGTCGACGGGCGAAGCATATCGGGAAGGTGTGGGCGTCTATGGGATGTTGGCGTCGTCGAGCGGCATCATCCACTCGCTCTGCTTCTTCATCATTGGTGTCAAACTCTGGACGCTGGGACGGCGCTATGGGTATACCACGCAGATCGAGTTCTTCCGCGATCGCCTGGAAAACGACTCGATTGGCATCGTCTTGTTCCCGGTCCTCATTGGACTGGTGATCCCCTACCTGCTGATTGGCGTGATTTCGGCGGGCGCGGTGATCAATGGTGTCACTGCCGGCGAGTTCCCGGACATGTTTGGCGGCAATGGCGGCGTGCCCAAATGGCTGGCTTCCCTGGTCATTTGCGGTGTGGTTCTGGCATACGTCTTCTTTGGGGGCATGCGAGGAACGGCCTGGGCCAATACGTTTCAGACATTGGTCTTCATGATCCTGGGAGTCGTGACCTTCTACGTCATCGCGACGAAGTTGGGCGGCACGGATAGTTTCCTGCAGAATCTCCAGATAGCCAGCGGTGCGGTCGCCGAAGATAAACTGACGCGCAGCCACATTCCCAAGATGATGTTTTTCACTTACATGCTGATACCGTTGTCGGTAGGCATGTTCCCGCATCTGTTCCAACATTGGCTGACAGCCAGGAGCGCCAACAGCTTCAAACTCCCCGTCGTCATGCATCCGCTGTTCATCATGATCGTCTGGGTGCCGTGCGTCTTGATTGGTGTCTGGGCCACGAGCAGCAGTGCGGGACTCAGCGCGGAAGTGAAACCCAATCAAGTGCTGGCAGTCCTGGTGAGGCTCAAAGCGGGAAACATCCTGGGCGGATTTCTTACGGCCGGCATTCTGGCCGCCATTATGTCCTCACTCGACAGCCAATTCCTGTGTTTGGGAACGATCTTCACGAACGATATCGCCTTGCACTACAGCCAACGAACGATTTCGGACAAAGAACGGATTCTGACCGCCCGCCTGTTTATCATCGCCATTGTGGCCATTACCTATTTCTTCAGCCTGGCGGAGCCACGGCGCGTGTTTCAAATGGGAGTGTGGTGCTTCAGTGGCTTCTCCGCACTGTTTCCCCTGATCATCGCCGCTTTGTATTGGAAACGACTGACCGCCGCCGGGGCCTTTGCCAGTGTGATCGCCGCCATTGTCAGCTGGTGCTACTTGTTCTGGAAATCTGATTTCGGCCTGATTCCCAACTACTCGGTAGACATCACCCTCGGTGACGCGACGTACCAAACCATGCCCGTGGCCACGATCCTGCTCTGCTCCCTGGTCTCGCTGGTGGTCGTATCGCTCCTCACTCGCCCCCCGAGTGACGCGACCGTGGCCAAGTTCTTTCCACCCGCCAAGCCGTAGCGATGTGCCCAGCGTGCCCGTCACCGCGGTTCACCGCCCGAGGAGGAAGCAGCGATTTTCTACGTGGCCATTAACGGCAGGACTGGTTTCCACCGGGCTCGCCCCGGTCGGGACCACAACGGGCCCGCTACTCCAGCCAACTCGCACCACGGTTTCCACCGGGCTCGCCCCGGTCGGGACCACAACGGGCCCGCTACTCCAGCCAACTCGCACCACGGTTTCCACCGGGCTCGCCCCGGTCGGGACCACAACGGGCCCGCTACGGAGGCGGCCCTTTGACGGACAATGAGCATTCGCGCTGCTGCGCAGAAAAAGTATCTGTCGCGAATCGGGTTTCTGGGCGACCCTTTCCAGTTGCCTTGGTTGAGAAAGTGTCGGAGTCGCCAGCGAGTGTGGGTCCAATGCCAAACACTAGCTCGGCGGTAGCTGACCAGTTGACGCCCTACCGGGACAAGCCCGGTAGAAACGTGGATGCGCGCGCGAGCAGACGATTCTTGGGCGGTGGCACACTAACACGCACCTCGTGCCTGCACGCGGTGGCTTGCGTTCTGGCGAGAATTGCGTAAAATGACCGATTCGCAGTGGGCAAATTCCCCCGGCAGACGCCAACAAGTCCGCAAACCGCAAGTAGTTACATCCATTTAACGAGCGATCATGAAACGTACAACCAGGGCCCGTAAACGGTCAAAAGTTCGCGCTCGCGGCAAGAAAAAGGATCCGATTTTCGTGGATGGCCAGCGCCCACGGCCCATGTATGTCAACTACAAGGACGTGGACCTGCTCAAGAAGCTGATCAACCGACACGGCCGGATCGTGGGACGACGCAAAACGGGTTGCTCGGCCGCCAGCCAGCATGCCGTGACACGAGCTATCAAGCGTGCGCGTTATATGGCACTGTTGCCCTACACGGGCGAATAATCGACGACCGTACGAATCAGACGAGCCTGTAGGATGGGAGACCGCCACAGGCTTGTTTTATGCGCATCACTTTCTTCCCGCCCTTTTTTCGCACACTTTCTTCCCGCAGTCGGGGACCAACGACCGCACGACAGGCGTGGCCGGGGAGCCCGGACTTCGCTCAAGGCTGTGAAACATGCAGGTACCTTATCGCACTTGTCGCCGCGTCGAATTCCGAGATACGGACGCCGCCGGAATCATGCATTTCTCGACCTACTTCACGTACATGGAAGAGGCCGAACACGAGCTGTTGCGGTCGTTGGGTACCAGCGTCCATCTGCCGCTGGAGGCGTCTGTTGCCGAGACATCAGAGGAGAATCACGTCCCGATCGGGGGCACGATCGGCTGGCCCCGGGTGGCAGCGCAGTGCCAATATAGCGGCTCGGCACGCTTCGAAGACCAGCTGGAGATCGAAGTTCGCGTGACGCATCTTGGCAAGTCGAGCGTCACCTACGGGTTTCGTTTCTGCGTGGGCCAGCAGGAGATCGCCGCCGGATCACTGACCAGCGTCTGCTGCCGATTCATCCCGGGCCAGGCCGCCCAGTCGATGCCCATCCCGGGAAGTCTTCGTGGGCAACTCTCCGAATTGGTCACGTCATGAGCATGAAGCCCGGTTACCTTCCACAGCTGACCATCCGCCTGGCAATCGGTTTGCAGCAGGTACCAGACACAATTCGTGAGCAGCACACCCGTTTTCTCCACGCAGCCCAGCAGCCTGACGGCGGATTCGCCGGCAGAATGGGCGAAAGCGATCTCTATTACACCAGTTTCGCACTGCGATCGCTGGCGATTCTGGGTGAGTTGTATGGCCCTGCAGCCGAGCGGGCCATGTTATTTCTGCGTTCGCGTTTGGACCGTCCCGAAAAACTAATTGATCGGATGTCGCTCGTCTTCGGTGCCGCTTTGCTCGACGCTGCCGCAGGGCTCGACGTATATGGTCCGGCGGGCGACGACTGGAAGGACACGTTCGTCGCGCAACTGATGGAGCTGAGACGTAAAGATGGCGGATTTGCCAAGGGCGCCGGCGGAGCCGCCAGCAGCACGTACCAGACTTTTCTGGCTCTCCTGTGCCTGGAACTGATCGATCGGCAGCTCGAAGACCACTCGGGGATCGTGGACTTCATCATGTCCCAACGCGCCGAACTGGGCGGATTTCGGGAAATTCGAGCCGCCAAGCGTGCCGGCACCAATCCGACGGCGGCCGCGATCGGCGTGCTGCGGATGGTGGACGCTCTGGAGGAAGATATTCGCCACTCGACCGCCGATTTTCTGGCCGAGATGCAGGACGACGAGGGCGGACTGTTGGCGAATTCGCGCATTCCGCTGGCCGACATCCTGAGCACCTTTACCGGCATCCTGACACTCGCCGATCTGGACCGGATGGACGCGATCAATACCAGCGACGCCCTGAACTTCGTTCAATCGGTGCAGCAAGCCGAGGGTGGATTTCTGTGCGCCGCATGGGACGAAGTCCGCGACGTGGAGTACACGTTCTACGGCCTTGGCTGCCTGGCCTTGCTCTCGTGAGGCGCATTGAGACGAGACCGTGTGGAACGTTGCACCACGTTCTCCCCGCCGACGCCATACCGCCTCAACCTTCGAATTCTCATCCCCATCCGGGCGGTCCCCTCACGGGAGGTTCGATGGTCACCTCCTTCCGATTCCGCTTCCCGGAGCGCACCGGATGACAGGGCCCCCCGATACCGGATAACATGTGAAGGTGAGGACTCTGTTTCGAACGTCTGCCACTTGTGAGAAGACCGAGCTGATGAGATGCCCGAGCTAATAGTGGACCACGTGGCCAAACAATATCCGACCCGGTCGGCGCCGCTGACGGTGCTGCGCGATATCTCGCTGGAGTTGTCGGCCGGCCAGAATCTGGCGATTCTGGGACCGAGCGGATCTGGCAAGAGCACACTGTTGTACGTGATCGGCACGCTCGACCCCCCGACGGCTGGCGCGGTAACTATCGCCTCCCAGAATCCCTATACGCTGTCCGAACCGGACCTGGCCCGTTTCCGCAACCGGCACATCGGATTCATTTTCCAGGATCACCATTTGCTGCCGCAGCTCACCGTGCTGGAGAACGTGCTCATCCCGGCCTTGGCGGAGGGAAAGGTATCGGACCCGATGCGCGAGCGTGCTCATGATTTGCTGGAGCGCGTGGGACTGCGGGATCGTCTCGCGCACCGACCCGCCGAGTTGTCGGGAGGCGAGCGGGCGGGTGGCCGTTGCACGGGCGCTCGTTACAGGCCCCCAGTTGGTGTTGGCCGACGAGCCGACGGGCAACCTTGATCGAACCAACGCCCTGGCTGTGGCGCAACTGCTGCTGAGACTGCAACAGGAAGAGAATACGATGTTGATCGTGGTCACGCACAGCAGCGAGTTGGCCGGTCTGTTGCAGCAACGGAAGCATTTGGACGATGGACTGCTGGTATCGGAAACCACGCTCTAGCGAAAGAAGTGGGCGGTGCGGCTCAGCGCGGACGCTACCCGTTACGACCGAACCAGCGAGGACGGAGAAACAACTATCCAACCGAGCTCCCCGAAACGGAGGATGAGTTTGACGTGTCACTGCTGAAACTGGCGATCCGCGGACTCCTTTATCATTGGCGCATCAACGCGACGGTCGCGCTCGGCGTGGCCGCGGCCACGGCCGTCCTGACTGGGGCGTTGGTGGTCGGGGACAGCGTCCGCGAAAGCCTGCGCGACATGACACTGGACCGACTCGGCAGCATCGATGAAGTCCTGATCTCGGATCATTTCTTCGCGGCCTCCCTGGCCGGTGAGCTGCCACAGCAACCGGGCTTTCAGACGTTTTACCAGCGAGCGGTGGGCGTGATGCTGTTTCCGCAGGCGACCGTCCAACGGCGCAGCGAATCCAAGGTAACGCGAGCCTCCAATGTGCTGGCCATTGGCAGTGACGCCTCGCCGTCGGCGGGCAGTGCGTCGTTTTGGGATTTGGGCAACTCGGACGACGGACCTTCCAGGCGTCCCGAGTCGGGCGAGATCGTACTGAACCGCCAACTCGCCGACGAACTTGACGTCCAGGTCGGTGACACGGTGACGCTGCGTCTTCCCAAGCCCGAAAACATTCCAGCCGACAGCCCGCTGGGGGAAAAGACCGACCTTATTCGCAGTCTGCCGGATCTGAAGGTGATCGATATCATCGAGAATCGGGGCTTGGGCCGCTTGAGTCTGCGTCCCCGCCAAACCGCGCCGAGCAACGCGTATGTGTCTTTGGAACAGCTCCAAAGTGCCCTGCGACAGTCGGACCGCATCAACAGTATTTTAGTCGCTGGGCCGACACCGGATCTGGCTCCAGGCGAAGAGGCGAGTGCTGCTCTGGCAACCGCTCTCCATCCTTCGCTCGATGATCTGGGCCTGAAAGTCTCTCACCCTCGTCTGATCTTTGCCGGCAACGAAGAGCAGCCGGGCGAGGTGATTTATGACTACTACAGTATCAGCAGTGATCGCATGATCTTGCCGCCGGCCGCGGAGCAAGCGGCCGCTTCGGCATTCGAAGCGCAAGGTGGTCAGCCGGTACTCACCTACCTGGCGAATCTGATTGAACCTGTTACACCGGGCGAGCGGCCCGCACAGACGCGCATCCCGTATTCGCTGATCACGGCCATTAGCTCTTCGCCCCATTTCGTTCTTCGCGATCTCGAGCACCAGCCGATCGGCGAACTGGCAGCGGATGAAATCGCGTTGACCGCATGGGCTGCCAATGACCTTGCGGTTGGCCCCGGGGACTGGGTACGGATTGCGTACTTCGAACCCGAATCGCGACAGGGCGCATCCGAACAGGCGGTTGCGGAACTGAAAGTGAAGGCGATCGTGGCATTGACACCGCCCGCGGAGCCGTATCTACCGACGCGTCAACTTCAATTCACCCAGCGGCCGACAGTCGCCAATGATCCGTCCCTGACACCCGAAGTGGAAGGTGTCACCGATCAGCGTTCCATTGACGATTGGGAAGTACCTTTCGTGATCGACAACAGCCTGCTGCGGTCTCAGGACGATCTATACTGGCAGGACTACGCGACGACTCCGAAAGCCTATGTTTCGTTGACGACCGGACGTCGTCTCTGGGGCAGCCGTTTCGGCGACACGACGTCGTACCGGATTCCGGCTGGTGAATCAATCACGCAACAGGAAGTGCAGCAACAGCTGCTGGCGGCACTGGCAGCGAAAAAATCCGCGCTCGGTTTCGCATTTCAGCCTATCAAGCGACTTCAACTTGACGCTTCGAAAGGGAACACGCCGTTTGACGTGTTGTTCCTGTTCCTGAGTTTCTTCATTATTGCCGCCGCGCTGCTGCTGGTCGCCCTGCTGTTTCGCCTCGGTTTTGAGCAGCGTGCCGGCCAAGCCGGATTATTGTTGGCGACGGGATGGAACCGGCGTCGCGTGCGGCGACTGCTGGTGATGGAAGGCTTGGGGGCGGCGATCGTGGGGAGCGGCCTGGGCGTCGTCATTGCTTTGGGCTATGCCGCGATGATCATCGCCGCGCTGCAAAGCAGATCGTGGTGGCTGGGGGCGATCACAACTCCGTTTCTCGAGTTTCATTTCACGACAACCAGCCTGATCACGGGCTACGTGGCGGGTGTGTTCGTGTCGGTGCTGACCATTTTCTGGAGTGTTTATCGGACGCGCGGCGTGGCCGCGCGTCAGCTGTTGGTGGGCAATGTCACGGCGGCCGAAGCGACGTTCGCTGCTCCATCGCGGTGGTCGCGATGGGCTGTCATGGTGCTGGTCGTCGTATCGGTCGGTTTGGCGATCGGCGCCACGCGCTTGAGTGGTCAGGGGCAGGCGGGGGCGTTCGTCGGGTCGGGAGCGGCGATTCTGGTCGCCCTGCTGCTCGGGATCGGGAACGTGCTGCGTCGCGGCGGCCAACGACTGGCACCGCTCACGGGCAGCGCGCCACTCTTGATGTTGGCCCTGCGCAGTGCCGCACGCAATCCGACCCGCAGCACGCTGACGATCGGTCTGATTGCCACGGCCTGCTTTCTGATCGTGGCGATGAGCGCCTTCCGTTTAACACCCACGGACTCGGGGACCGGCGGTTTCCGTTTGATGGCGGAATTGTCGCAGCCGATCTTTGCCGATCTCAACAGTGAAACGGGGCGTGACGAACTGCTCGGAAACACGGCCGCCGCGCTCCGTGGATCTCGTGTCTATGCATTTCGCGTGCGTCCGGGAGATGATGCCAGCTGCGGCAACTTGTATAAAGCTCAGCAACCTCGCGTCCTGGGTGTCCCGCCGTCGTTTACGGAGCATTTTGATGAGGCAGACGGTCCCGCTTTTCAGTTTGCGGCCTCGGCAACGAAAACGGATCAAGAGCGGCGCAACCCGTGGCACGTGCTGCCTCACTTACCGACACCGGACGGTGACCCGATACCGGTCGTGATCGACAAAGAGACGGCCATGTACAGCCTGCAGCTTTACGGCGGTGTGGGCGAAGAGTTTACCTTTACATACGATCAGCGCCCCATTACATTCCGCGTGGCGGGGCTGCTGTCTTTGAGTATTTTGCACGGCAACCTGTTGATCTCAGAAGTCGATTTCCGTCAACTTTTTCCCAATGTCAGCGGCTACCGATTCGCGCTGTTGAACACTCCCGGCGACAGGACACTGCAAGTGATGGAGGAGCTGGAAGACCGGCTCAGCGATCAAGGATTTGACGCCCAGCGGACCGAACGTGTGTTGAGCGGACTGATGGCGCTGCAAAACACGTACCTTCGCACGTTTCAGACACTTGGCGCACTCGGCCTGCTGCTAGGCACATTCGGACTGGCAGCGGTACAATTGCGCAGCGTGTTGGAGCGTCGCGGCGAAATGGCCTTGCTCCGCGCAGCGGGATTCCGCCGCCGTCGCTTGGCGCAAATGGTGCTGTACGAGAATGTTTTGCTGCTGCTGGCCGGACTTGCCGCGGGAGTGGTCGCCGCGGTGATCGCCGTGCTGCCGCACATGTTTGGAGGGGGCGCCGCGATCCCGTTTACCGAACTGGCTTCCATGTTCGCGCTGGTGTTGCTTGTCGGGATCGCCGCCGGCTGGCTGGCCGCCCGCGCGACGCTGCGAGTGCCGCTTCTGGCGGCACTGCGTGAAGAGCGCTGAACAGCCGCGTTTGAAATGTTGTCACTCGAAACCAAAACCTCCCGTAGACAAAGCACCAATCATGACCAAAGTTGCTTTCGCCGTGGCTGCTCATCCCGATGATATCGAGTTCCTCATGTCTGGAACCTTGATGCTGCTGGGCGAAGCCGGTTTTGAGCTGCACTATATGAACCTCGCTAACGGTTCGCTCGGTACCACCGTTTACGATACGAATACGATCATCGCGATGCGCCGCAAGGAAGCGATGGCGGCAGCGGAGAGCATTGGCGCTGAATATCACGAGAGTGTCTGTGCGGATTTGGATATTTTCTATGAGCGGGCGACATTGGCCAGGCTGGCGTCGGTGATGCGCGACGTCGCACCCGATATCCTGTTGACTCATTCTCCCGTCGACTACATGGAAGACCACACCAACACGTGTCGCCTGGCTGTCACGGCCGCCTTCGCCCGCGGTATGCCCAACTTTCCCGTCACACCCCCGCAGGCGACCGTGATGAAGCCTGTCACCGTCTATCATGCTCAACCCTATTCGAATTACGACCCCTTGCGACAACTGGTGGTGCCTGATTTCTATGTCGATGTCACGGACCGCGAAGATGACAAAGTCGCCATGCTGGAAAAGCACGTCAGTCAGAAACAATGGTTGGACGAAAGCCAGGGACTTGACTCGTATCTGCAGGCGCTGCGAGACCTGGACGCCGCCGTGGGTCGCATGTCGGGCCGTTTCCCGTATGCCGAAGGTTGGCGGCGCCATTTGCATCTCGGTTTTGGCCGCGCGGATGATGACCCGCTGCGAGACGTTCTAAGGCCTCGCATTGTAGAGGCCGAAGACCAATCTCGAGGACCCCATCAATGAATACCAGCACGGATGAAATTCTCCGACAGTTCCGCGAAGCTCTGGCGGGTTGCAAGCAGTTGTATATCCATGCCGCTCACGCCAGTCTCGAGGATCAGCCCGATGCGGACGAGTCGACACGCCGCGATCTGGTTCGCCGCATGGTCGATCTGCACAAAGGCCTGTTGATCAAGATCTATTCGACTGTCGCTTCCGCCGACTCGCGCTGGAGCCGGATGGAACGTGACTTGGCCTGCGAATTAGTCGATCACGTCTGGCAGCGGCGACTGGCAGGGGAAGAACTGAAGCAGGTGGCTGGCCGCATGTTCCAGGATGCCGGCAGGTTGAACTGGTACAGCCTGGTGCGGCCGTTTGATCAGGTCATCCGCATTCGGAATCTGGCCGCGGAGCTGGAGACCATCGTGATGCGAATCGCCAATCTGGTCGCCAAAGCCGACGGCACCGTCACCACGCAAGAAACCAACGCCATCCGCGCGATCCAGCAAGAAGTCGAAGTCCACCTCCGCCGCCTTTCACTCGACGACGGCCATGCGAATTCGAGCCCTGATACCGAGGCGGAAGAGGCCAGCCGAATCATCCACCAGGAATCGTCGCTCCTGCAAACAGCTCAGCAACCCGCCAGCAAGCAAGCCGGCAAGAAGACATCCAGCACCAGCCAGAAGCAGCCGCAACCCCCCGACGCCGAAGCGGTCGAAGATTCGCTGGAACAGGCATTGCACGATCTCCATCTGCTGGTCGGGTTAGACCATGTGAAAAAGGAAGTTGTTACACTCACCAATTACCTGAATCTGCAACAGCACAGGGAGGCGGCCGGACTGCCGCGACATCCCCTCAGCCTGCACATGGTGTTCAAGGGTAATCCTGGAACAGGGAAAACAACCGTCGCCCGAATTGTGGGGCGCATTTTCAAGGCATTGGGCCTGCTCAAGAAAGGGCATCTTGTCGAGACCGATCGCTCCGGGCTGGTGGCGGAATATGCCGGTCAAACGGGGCCCAAAGCGAATCGCAAGATTGACGAGGCGCTGGACGGAATTCTCTTCATCGACGAAGCCTACAGCCTGGTGGCGACGGACAAGACAGACGCCTACGGGCAAGAGGCCATTGGGACGCTCGTCAAACGCCTGGAAGACGATCGCGAACGCCTGGTCGTGATCCTGGCGGGATACCCTGGCCCCATGGAGCAATTGTTGCTCAGCAACCCCGGCCTCAGCTCCCGTTTCAACACGCAGATGCTGTTCGAGGACTACACGCCCGTCGATCTGGGACGCATTTACCACCGGCTGTGCCAGGCTAATCACTATCAGGTGCCGGCTCCGGCCCGGGCGAAATTGCTGCTCGGATTCCACTGGCTCTACGGCTGCCGGGACGAGCATTTCGGCAACGGCCGCCTGGTTCGAAATACCTTCGAAAACTCGGTCCGCCACCTGGCCAATCGTGTGGCCTCGATCGCCCCGATCACCCGCGAGTTGCTGACGGTCCTGACCATCGACGATATCTGTTTGGACAAGGTTCCGTCCGATATCTGGCAACAGCTCGACGACGACGAAACTCGGTTTGCCGTCACTTGCGAGAGTTGCGGAAAAACGGGCCGCGTCCGCGTCAATCAGCTTGGCTCGCGCGTTCGCTGCCCGCACTGCAAATCGCGACTGATGGCCGAATGGGGTGAGCCGGTCGCCGAGTGCTGAAGGGAGAGCCCGCGGGGAATCCACTGCAAGCAGAGGCCTGGATGTGCTACACTCTCGGCCTCAGGGCCAGAGGTGCGTAAGATTCACCAGTGTGAAGCTTGGCTCCGATACAAGAACACCTTATCTTTCGCTAGGGAGATACTCGACTATGAAGGGCATGCTGCTGATTGCGGCTGGAATCGCGTTAACCGTGACTTGCTGGGGTATCTACGGCCCGGTACTGCACGAAGGCCAACACGGATTGGGCAACAATCGACTCAAACCACTCATCTGCGTGGGATTGGCCTATTTCATCGTGGCCATCCTGGTACCCATCGCCGTGCTGGCTTACCAGGGCGACTTGAAGGGGGATTGGACCGGTGCCGGAATCCGCTGGAGCATGATGGCGGGAGTGGCGGGCGCTATGGGCGCTATGGGGATCATCCTGGCACTCACCTCCGGGGGAAAGACCATCTACGTGATGCCACTCGTCTTCGGAGGAGCCCCTGTGGTGAACACGTTTCTTTCCATGTATTGGGGGAAATCGTGGAAGGAAGGTATCAATCCGATCTTCTACGTGGGGTTGATACTGGTCATCGTCGGCACCGCCACCGTGCTGACTTACGCTCCAAAAGGCGCGAAAGCCGCGGGCACCAAAGCCGTTCAAAGTCATCCCACGCCCGAAGAACCTCCCGTGATCGCCGCCAGCGAGAGGGCAACGCAGTGACAGAGAGCCAGGCCAACGGCGAATCTGCGGCAGCCAACAGAAACAGGTAACGAAACACCCCCTGATGCGCATTGCAGAGATCTATCCTTCAGTTCAAGGCGAGGGATTCCTGACGGGAACGGAGAGCGTGTTTGTGCGCACCAGCGGCTGCAACTTACGCTGCGGGTTCTGTGACACACCGCATGCATCCTCTGAGCCGGTGGGGGATGACATGTCGCTGCACGAGATCGTCCGAAGAGTCGCTGCCTGCCATCTGGAGCACGTGGTGCTGACAGGTGGGGAGCCCATGTTGTGGGCCGAGCTGATTCCGCTGTCGCAGGCGTTACGTGATCGCGGTTACCACATCACCGTGGAGACGGCGGGCACGCTCTACTTGCCGGTCCGTTGCGACCTGATGTCGATCAGCCCCAAGACCTCCAACTCCAAGCCGCGGGATAATCAAACTCGGCGATGGCGGCACCGTCATGAACGTACCAGGCACACCCCGGATGTCGTACGGCGGCTGGTGGCACAATACGCTCATCAGGTCAAATTCGTCGTGAATGCTCCGGATGATCTGGAGGAAATCGATCGGTACCTTCAGCAGATTCCGGAAATCGATGCGGATTGCGTGATGCTGATGCCGCAGGGAACGGATCTCCTGACCCTGGCGAAAACACAAGCCTGGCTGGAGCCGTATTGCCAACGTCATGGTCTGCGATTCTGCCCGCGCAAGCACGTCGAATGGTTTGGCCTGATTCGCGGGACCTGACAGCTTTTGCACCATTGCCAGGAGCCAACTGATCATGTCCGACTCGCTGCGCGAGACTCTGGAAACTTTCGAAAACCAGTATCCTGATCGCAACTACAAGATCGAGATTCTCTGCCCGGAATTCACGTCTGTTTGTCCCAAGACAGGTCAACCTGACTTTGGCGAGCTGACCATTACGTATACTCCGGACCGGCTGTGTGTGGAACTGAAGAGCCTGAAGCTGTACCTGCAGCAGTTTCGCGACCAAGGGATTTTCTACGAAAACGTCACCAACCGCATCTTGGACGACCTGGTCGCCGTGCTGCAACCACGTCGATTGACGCTGGTGGCCGCCTTCAGTCCGAGGGGCGGAATTCGCACCAATGTCACCGCCCGCTATCGGCAGAAGCACCAGAAGCGTGGCGGTGAAGCCACGTGAAGAGAGTTGCGCGGCAAGGAATTGGCCGAAGGCCTTTGTTCACCGTAGCCTGGGGCATCGCCCCCGGGAGCGAGAGCGCAGCAGCCAGTTGTTTGGCCAAAGGCCATATTCAAGCCATTTTTCGGGGCGATGTGAACATGGCCTTCGGCCAAGAACACACTGAACGCAACACGTTCCTGGGGCGATGCCCCCGTTGTTCTACACATCTGCTGCGCACGCTTCCGCTGGGCTTGTCCCAGTGGGAGCGACAACTGACGAGCTACACTCAATGCCATGAGCATCATCTCTAACCTCACTTATTTCTGCTCTCCGCCGGGCTTGTCCCGGGGGAAGCGGCGACTTTCACGCTACAGCACCGGCGACAGTCGTTACTTCCCCCGGGACAGGCCCGGCGGAGAGTAAAAGATTTGTGCAGAAGGCATGTAGCGAACCAGTTGTGATCCCACTGGGACGAGCCCAGTGGAAATCAGACTTGTGTAGAACAACGAGGGCGATGCCCCAGGCTAGGATGAAGTGCGCCTTCGGCGGAGCATCATCGAACCTCAAAACACGCAACATCCAAACTCATGCCTCGGGCCACTATATCGATAGACCACGCGATCCGTGATGCGCGTAGGTCACCTATGGAGACACTAACGAGGTAGGACCTCGTACCAATTACGAGCTACCGCTCGAACTGCGTTAGCCCGCTCCCGTTGGTCCTCAAACTCCACTCAGAATAGTCGCCTTCTTGCCCATAAGTAGACTAGTAGCCCCGGTGTTCGGGCCGTTGGAGCCACTCGGTAAACAACGCCTGACACTCGCTGCGCAAGACGCCCGGCACGAGCTGAACGGGGCTGCGGCCCTGTTTCAACAGATCGGCGGCGGGCAGTTGCAGCTCGTTAAAGCCAGCTTTCCGCGCATCGGCGATCGTGGCCCCGTAGTACACCACATCCACCCGCGCCCAATGCAGAGCCGCCGTGCACATGGGACATGGTTCACACGTCGTCGCGACGATAGCTCCTGCCAGATGCACGTTGTGCGTAGCGAAACAAGCCGTGCGCAGGGCATTGATCTCGGCGTGAGCTGTGCTGTCGGGCGTCGCCAAGACCGTGTTGTGCCGGCAGGCCAACAGGATATCGTCCCGAGCAATCGCGCATCCAAACGGGCTCTGGCCCAACTCGATACCCGCACGGGCAATCTCGATCGCTTGCCGCATCAGTTCTTCCCGATCCATCGGTCTCTTCCCCGTGTGCGAGACATCGTAACTTCACGCTGTGCACAGCGCCAGTTTCACCTTTATGATCATCTCAAAGCTTTATTAGAACGGGCTTTACCGCCACCGGGCTGGTCCCGGTGGAAGAGCGTTTGGCAACTACCGTTGATCTCGGCCACCCGTGAGTTTCCTTGCTGCCGGCCATCGCCGCCGGAGGCGGCGATGGCCGGCAGCAAGGTTCGTTTTTCGGCTGCCAGAGTAGTCAGCAAACGTACAACCACCGGGACCAGCCCGGTGGCGAAAGTCTCTTATGGAGACACGCGTTTACGCACAACCATCGCTGCAAAATGGCGCTGTACATTCCTAGGAAGCCAGGTCGCGGAAAACGCTTTGAAACATGCCGAACATGGCTTCCAGATACTCACCTGCCTCGTCGGCCGGCATCACCAGGGGCGGGCTGACTCGCAGGACCTTTCCGGCGAGCGGGCCAAGCAGATGGACCGCTCGGCCCTGGTCATCTCCGCGATAACAGGTCTCGACACAGGCGTTCGCCACATTGTTGGCAGACTGGTCGCCGACTGCCTGGCATTCGATGCCCCACACACAGCCTTCTCCTCGGATGTTAGCCACGACCCCCGTCTGTTTCAGCCGCTCGAGTCCCGATTCCACGACCTCCGCCAGAGCCTGGCCTTGCGCCAAGACGTCGGTTGTCTCGAACTCGTCGAGCGTAGCCAGTACGGCTGCGCACGCCAGCGGATTGGCACTCCACGTGTCCGAGCCAGCTCCGTATCCGAGTGATTCCAAGACATCGGCGCGTCCGACGGCTGCGCTGACGGGAACGCCATTGCCCATGCCTTTGCCCAAGCAGACGATATCCGGCTCGACTCCGTATCGAGTATAGGCGTACATCGGCCCGGTACGTCCGAAGTTTGACTGGATTTCGTCGAGGATAAACACGATATCGCGATCGTGGCAAAAACGCGCCAACAATTGCAGATACTCGGGCTGCGGATGATAGGATCCTCCGCCGCCCAGATAGGGTTCCGTGATCAGACAGCAGATACGATCGCCCAGGTCGTTTGCCAGACGATCCAGTTCGGCCTGGTAGGGTACCAGATCAAGCGGATTGCGACGACGTTGCACATCACAACATTCTTCCACCGGGAACGTAATGAATCGAACGCGGGAATCGCGGTCGGGATCACGCTCGCTGCCGGTCACCGAGTCGGCCAAGCCCTTTTTGCCGTGGAACCCATGGCGGGTTGACAGAATCATGTCACGTCCCGGCCGCCGGCGCATCGATGCCCAGAGCGATTTCTGGATAGCCTCGCTGCCGCTGGCAGCCCAGAGCACGCGTTGCATGCGGTCCCCGCCCGGTTGATTCCGCATGTTGGCCACCAGGCGTTCGCAACACGTCACTTCCAGTTCAGTGACCGCATTGTAGGCGGTTAATGGTATCATCGAGGCAAACTGGTCATCGCCCGTCAATTCGGGCAAGTCCAAGTATTCCAGCACGCGTCGCCACCAGCGCAGCGGATTGTGACCCAGGTTGGCCACGAGCACACCCGAAGTAAAATCGGCCAGCTTGCGTCCTTCGGGTGTCCAGTGATAAGATCCCGCGCTCTTGGCCAAAACGGCCAGCGACGGCGTATAGGTGCGCTGACCCCGAGGTTCCAATTCACACAATCGACGACGGACCTGGTTCGATGCGGGTTCACCCTCATGGGCTGGCGGATAGACATGAATGTCCTTGGTTACCGTTTGCTCGGCTGCCATGTCAACTGAATCTCCCATGAATACGTGTCCATCGCTCTGCAAGAACGATTCCGCGAACAACTGGCCTGGCCCGTGCGATCGGCGCGTGCCCCACATACATCCCGGTCATTTGGCGCCCCTACCGGTCCTCGAGTCTGCCTCCCGCGGTGGCTCACACCTTCGGCTGATACAGGACCTCAGCGTCACCGCATCCCGGACGATACAATACGAGTCCGCCCAGCGGATCGTTCACGCGCACGACGCAGTTCGGTTCGCCGTGGGCGTGCCGTTGGAGAATGGCCTCCAGTGCCTGCACCGCGGCAATCACCTGGCGGTCAGCCGCCAGGTCGTTGTAATCGAGTTGCCGCATCTCGGCCAGCCGCTGCGCGCGATCCGTGGGCTCCCTGCCGAACTCGACGTAAGCCACTTCACGAACAAACCGTTCGAGTACTTCCAAGCCGTAACCGCGTTGCGTGCGCCGTCCATCGGGCTCGACAAACGCTCCGTTGTAATGGTTGTTGAGTGAAATCTTCAGTTGCCCGGGCGTTTGTCCTTCGATAGTGCATTCGACCCCTCGCCGGCGACTGTGACCGTTCCAGACCCCATTGTCGAATCGGAATTGGACTTCTTGTTCGACATACCCTGGAAAGTTATCGGGGGTTACCCAGCTGGTATGCAGATCAAATGCCGCCTCACGGCCGTCGTCGTACTGATACACCAACCGCATCTGCACGGAGTCCCAGGTAGTCCCATCAGGCCGATCGACGATCCCGCGCTGCCCGGTGGCGCTGACACTGTGCAAAGCGCCGCCGAAGGTAAAATCGATCAACTTCAAGTAGTGTACAGCCACGTATGTGCCCGGGTTGCGGCCCTTGATCCACTCCGCAAACTGCTCCCCTGAGATCTGCTTCGGCTCGAGCAAGGTACAGTACCCATTGTTGACGTGTCGCAGTTTTCCTTCCACGACCAGCGTCCGCAACCGCTTGTGATCTGGATCGAACAGTTTGTGATATACGACCTTGACCAGGACATCATGGCGCCGCGCCAACACCTGCAATTGATCGAGTTCCTCGAGCGACAACACGGCAGGCTTTTCGATCAACACATGCTTGCCCGCTTCCAAGCTGGCTTGCGCCGCCTGGAAATGGCGATCATCGGGAGTGGCCACGCATACAAAGTCGACAGGGCATCGCAACAACTGAGCGATCGCCTCCGGCTGCGTGTAACTCTCGAAACCCGCGCATTCCCAGCGGTGCCTTGTTTCGATACGCTTCCGCTCGACGTCCTGTGCGGCTCGCCACCGCCGCCAACTCGACCTCGACCACCCCAAAGCGGCGATCATAAAGATCCTGACCATGAGCCGTCTCGAAGAACGGACGATACGTCTCGTCAAAGATCATGCCCATACCCACCATGGCGGCGCGCAAACGTGCTGCGCTGCGTGACGGCGAAGATGTCCCTTGATCGTTCATGTCCACGAGGATAACGCATTCCACTCGCGTTTTCCAGGGATCTGCACCGGCGAGCGTGTTCATCCCTGACAGGCAGCCGGCGCGTGGGGCGCGAGACTGCGCCCTGCACACCGCATGTCCCTCACGCTCTGGGCGATCGCTGGCCTCACGCCCCCTTGCGGCTCAACCTCTCGGCTCTGACAATAACAGCGTCAAGTCCATTGAACTCGAGCAACTGGGAGCCTCCCATGTCTGACAAGCCGAGCGTCATACTCAGTGGCTTTGCCGACGAAGCCGCCAATCAGAAAACCGCCGAACAGCAATTCTCAGCCTTTGCCGCGCTGGGGCTCCAGTACTACACCGTCCGTTTCATCGATGCGGGTAATGGCGTCAAGAACGTCATGGACTTAAGTAAGTCCGAAATCGGCAAACTCCGTCACGCGGCCAGCGAATACGGACTCAACGTGTCGTCGATCGGTTCACCCATTGGCAAGGTCAAGCTGTTAGATGTGGAGGATGGCACGAAGAACCGCTTTGTCCCTTTCAAGCAATACCTGGCAAAGAACGTGAAACGGGTCTGTGAAATCGCCCACGCTTTTGAGACCAAGTTGATTCGCGGATTCTCGTTTTATCATCCCAAGGACTCGGATCCACGGGAACACGTCCCGCAGGCGGTTGACCAATTGAGCCAGATTGCCGAAGCATGTCATCGGAGCGACTTGACATTCGGACTCGAACTGGAAGCGAACCTGGTGGGGCAAACCGGACAACTGCTGGAGGAAATTCATCGACAGGTAAATCACCCGGCGATGCTGTTGATATTCGACGCCGCGAACGTCGTCGTGCAAGGCTTTTCCCCCGACGAGGTCTTCAACCAGTACCTGGCCATGAAGAAAGGGCTGGGCTGGATGCATATCAAAGACTACCGGCACCCCAAACCCGCTCAGCGTGTCGGACATGTGGACGAAGAAACGCTCAAGTACTTTGTGCCCGCCGACATCGGAGACAGCGGGCATGAGCCAATCCTGCGCGATTTTGCCGGCACGATTTCGACACTGGAGCGGCGGCTAAAGCGGCGGGGGATTCCCGGCGTGTTCCTGGACTTGGAACCCCATGTGAAAGGGGGCGGGCAGTTCGGCGGCTTCAGTGGCCCCGACGGATTTGGCGTCGCACTGCGTGGTCTCTGCCGTACGCTGGATTACATCGGCATCGACTATCACCTGCGGGACTTCGACGATATCCTGGCCGCGCGCGGGTTCTAGTGCTCTGTCAACTCGAAACATTGCGGTGTCGCACATTCGTCGCGGCCCAACACCGATTTTCGGGTGTGACAAAGCACTGTCCAGCAAGCCGATGCCCGTCACGGCCCACTACAATTGGCCCTGCGTGTGCGCTACGTCGTGATCTGCTACGTCGTGATCTGCTACGTCGTGCTCTGCTACGTCGCAATCTGCCGGGTCGTGGTCTGCTGCGTCGTGGTCTGCCGGGTCGTGCAACGTGTCGATCGGCCCCGCGCCAATCGCAGCGGGGTCGGCAGGGACTGGGTCCCCCACGTCGGGCCGAATGCGCCCGATGCTCTGAACACCCCACAACTTTCTCAGACCACGTAGCAGCATCACGGTCGCGAAGTACAATCCGACGATGCCACCGACTCCTTGAACGCTTAATGTCTTGGAGCTCAATCGGATCACTAAGCCGCCGCAGACGGCGCAGACGGACGCGACGAACAGCTCGCCGGCCGTGCGCGTGATGATGCGCCGGCGATCACTGCTCGTGATCGCCTGGCGTGCCGAATCGTTAGCCAGTCGACGCATCGCCAAGAGATCAGCGTCCTTTTCGTGTGCCTGCCAACGCACCACTCTGACGTCTTCGGCCTCCGCCGTCACGCACTCCTGCACTGTCGGTGGCTGGTGATTGTCGGCATTGTCAGCATTGTCGGCTGTCACTTGCGCATCCACAAGCTTCGCGGCAACGGCATCGCTCGCCTCCAGCGCGACCGATTCCTTTGGGGGCGTTGCGACCGGTCGTTTATTCGCCTCACCAGCCTCGTCAACGCCATCTCTACCTTGCGAAGCAACCCGTTTCAACAAACGTTCCATGTAACGCTGAATCACTCCTTCGTCATCCGCCGCTTCGGTTTCCATCTTCCCAGCACCGGTGTCACCATCAGCTCCTTGGCCCCGCTCGACACCCACGAAAGCTTCGATTGACTCGACCTGTCCCGGTGCCACCCATGGCGATCTGTAGAACGCTGGGATCCAGCACCATCGTGGGGGACTCGACGGGCACTGGTTCTGGCGTGGAGATATCGGAGGGGCGGCCGGCAGCAGCGGACTCCTGCGTCTCCACCTTCTCAACCGCTTCGAGTGTCGGCATCATGACCGTCGGGCTGGCCGAGGACTCGTGGACGTCTGCCACACTCGACGGACACTCTGGCGCTTCGTGCTGCTCCGTGGGTTGAATCTCATCGGCCGGTTCGAGCTGATGCTCCACATGATGCTCGGCAACTGATTCGGGCTCGGCAACTGATTCGGGCTCCAAGACGGGCTCAGGCTGGTGCGTGAGCGGTACCTCTGGCACCGACGGGCCTGTAGGGCCGTTGGCAGGCTCATCGCGCACGGCAGGCTTGGCGGGCATGTTCTTGCCGAGGAAGCGGCCCGCCATGGGCATGGTTCGGGTAACAGAGCTTGCCGCGGCGCCCGGCGACAGCTGGCCCGACGTTGTCGGCGGTCGGTTCTTGCGTCTTTCGATATCGTGACGGATGACCTGTTTGGCTTCGTCCAATTGGGCCAGCAGCTGTTTGCCCTCTTGCTGCAAGGAGTGGATCAAATACTCAGCTTCTTCCATTTCCTGGTTGTGTATCTTTTGGAAGTTCTTC
Source organism: uncultured Planctomycetota bacterium (assembly GCA_963700575.1). Lineage (GTDB taxonomy): Bacteria > Planctomycetota > Planctomycetia > Pirellulales > Pirellulaceae > JAJRVM01. Next base: position 217,365 of record CAVOYC010000037.1, read on the forward strand.
AGCGTCTCTGTTCGTTCCGCCAACTCCCGTTCCAGGCTCTCCCGGTTGACGTGCCATTCATTGCGTGCGAGCTGGTGCTGCTCCCTCCCCTGCTCCAATTCCTGCCGCAGACGATCCGCGGAATCTCTCCACTTCGAGAGTTCTGCAACACTCTCATCTCTCTCTCGCTGCGTGTTCCGTCCCGTCTGCCGATGACTCTTGAGCTGCTCTGAAGCCTCGGCAAGCGTCACCTCTAGCTCCGTCAATCTGCTCTGTGCCGCGCCACACTTGTTCATTGTCTCCTGCCAACGGTCATTCGCGGCCTGCAATTGATCACGCAGTTGCCTTTCCGTCTCCTCCCACGGCTCACGCTGCCGCTGCGACTCTTGCCACCGCTCTTCCTGTTTAAGCAGTTGTTCTTTCAGCTCGCGCCGCTCTTCGTCCCAAGCCCGCCGCTGCTGGTCCAACTCTTGCCGCTGCTGGTCGAACGTTCCCTGTCGCGATTCCAGCTCGCGTCGTTCATCGTCCAGCGCCCGCCGCTGCTCGTCCAACTCTTGCCGCTGCTGGTCGAACGTTCCCTGCCCCTCTTGCAGCGCCCGCCGCTGCTGGTCCAACTCTTGCCGCTGCTGGTCGAACGTTCCCTGTCGCGATTCCAGCTCGCGCCGTTGCTCATCCAGTGCCCGTCGCTGCTGGTCGCACGTTTTCTGACGCGACTCTAACTCGCGCCGTTGCTCGTCCAGCTGGCGTTGCATGGCTTTAGATTCTTCTTCGAGCCGCCGCCATTCGTCGGACGACGGACCGACCGAACTGGTGGCCTCCGCCGCCTGTTTTGCGGCTTCCCGTAACAGCGACTCGAGCTCCCCCGCGCGGAGCCGAGTGGTTTCCAGTTGCCGGGTCGCCTCATCCAATTCGCTGCGGTGCTGGTCCAGTTGATCACGCAGGTCCGTTTGCGTGGCCTCCCATTCTTGACGGCGTTGTTGCCACTGGTTCTGTTGCTCTTCCGCTTGTCGTCGAGCCTCGGTCAGTTGGCGAGTGCATTGCTGTAGTTCCGAAGCCACAAGAGTCTTGGCGGCTTCCGACTGAGCCCGCAGCTCATCCAGCTCTTGTTGCATCGTGGCGCGTTGCCTTTCCAAAGCGCCGGCTCGTTCTTCGGCATCCGCCGCGTGGCGCGTCAACTGCTCCTTTTGGGCCGAATCTGCCTCTTGACGCTGCTGGGCGGTGGCAAGTTCCTGTCGCAGTTCATCGATTAATTCGCGATCGCGAGCCTGTTGCAGAGGAAGTTCTTCGTCCCGCTGCTCGGCTGGCTCCGACTCGCACGGTCCGCAGAGTTCGCGGTCCTTGGTCGCTGGGCGGTCTGGGCAGCGTAGGCCGGAATTCGCATCGGCAGCGATGTCTGGGCCGATAGCCCAGTCACGACCTTCGGTTTCGGTTCAACTCGAGCACCTCCAGTTCAATCGGCCCGATTGCCAATCGATCGCCCGGAATGAGCCGCGTGTCGGCGAATCCGGCACCGTTGAGACACGTCTCGGCGGACAGTCGACGAATAAACGTGCCGGCTTCACCGCGAAGGATCAGGCAGTGAAAGGGACGCACGCCGGCACCGCGCAGGCGGAGTGTGCAACTGGGATGTGATCCGACCACACATTTGGGGGAACGAATGCGCACCACGCGACCACGGTGCTCGGGAGAACGCACTCGCAGCGTCAGCAATCCGTTGACTCGACCCAACAAATGGCTTGAACTGGCTGCGATAGCTGAGGCGGTAACCATAAGTTTGTTTCTCACTTGACGTATCAGCCGCGGCCTACTTGCCCCTTCAAGATGCACTGGCCCCTGTAAGGTGAAGCGCACACGCTCCGCGCAGCAGGCAGAAACCTCCATAGGCATGTAGGTTACAGTCCCAGACGGGTCAAAGACGGAATTCCACCGTTTGGGTGGGGCAATAGACTAAGCAATGAGCGGGCCCGATAATCGGCAAAACCTGCCGGATTGTCAAAAAACAGCTGCATCATTTTGCCGGATTTGACGATTATCCGATAGCAAACCGTGACGCGCGGCCCACGCCGCCTTGGCAGTCGCCGTGAGGGTATTGCGACAAAAGTGTCCGCTGTCGAAATTGCTTCCGTTTTCTCCTGGTGGCGACTCGGCGGCGGAGACCTGTTTGTCCATACCTAAGTGTTTTGATTCGAATAACTTAGTCCTTGAGGGCAGATATTCGATCGGTGATCGGGGAAAAAAACCACCACCGGTTCCGGTCATAGGCGAGGTGCGTACTATAGTTTGGGTATCGCACACAGTTCTGGCCGGCGCCGAACGGTTGCTGATAGCGGCAGGTGAGTGGCAGAGAGTGAGGCACTTTGAGGAAGGTTCGGGAACACCCACAGTTGGTGCCGGAGCGTCAACTGCGGGTGCACACCTGGCCCAAGGGTGAAAGACGGTGAAAGACATGGGACGAAAAGAGGCTATTCTGAAGCTGCGGCAGGTACTGGTTTACCGCCGCGATGCTCTGCGCAAGGCACTGGCCGGTGACTTGAGCTCGCTGAAGGAACTTCGTGAACAGAGTTCCGGGGACATGCTGGACGCGGCACTCGACTCGGCTCAGGATGAAATCAGTTCGCAGCTCGCCGAAGTCGAAAGTCGTGAATTGTCACAGATCGAAAATGCCCTGGAACGCATGCGCTCCGGTACCTACGGTATCTGTGAAGTGACGGGCAAGCCGATTCCCCTCGCCCGGTTGCAGGCACTGCCCTACGCAACCATGTGTATCGAGGCGCAGCGAGAAGCGGAAAAGCGTGGAGCCAACGGAGGGCAAACCGCCAATTGGGGACAGCTCATCGATCCGAGTTCGAATGACCAGGAAGTGCTGCTCAACGACCTCGAAATGGACGTGTCCTGAGCACGGCTCCCCCTTTCGTGGGGAAGTGGCGGGATGATCGTGACAGCCAGACCATGACGGTACGCGGCCTGAGCGACCTGGTTCCGCAGTGCGCCAGTGGCGGGCATCTTACGAAAACAATATTGTATGCACTCGTAGAAGACCGAACGCTCCCGGCTGATCACGGGTCATCTGCTCGATTTGTCTGTCGCGTGCGAGCGGCTGCCATGCTCTTGGACCGAGCCGAGCGGTGGTTCGTCCGAGGGGTGGTTCGTCACTGGTTTGAGTTCCTGCCTCGTGAGAGATTCGATCAAGGTACCGCGGGGGCAGAATCCCGGAATGCCTTTCCCATGTTGCTGCCGGCAGGAGCTTTCTCGAAGGCGAGTCCATGGGTGAAGTGAGTCGAGTACCGGCGACCAGTGTGAGCAAGTTTTCGCACCCGGGTGGTGGCTGGTGAACGGATTGAGGTGCTACCTCGTTTGAGTCATACACGACGAAGGGATTAAGCGGATGAGAGCGTCTCCAATTCGAACGACCCTGCTGCGACAAGACACCTCGAAGGCCATTGCGGTATTGGTGGCTGCTGCCATGCTGTTGTCCGTCGTTGACCGCGGCCAGGCCCAGTTTTCACTCACCTCGCAACCCTCCAAAGCCGACCGCGAGCGAATGTACCAGGAGATAGCCGATGAGATCGCGGTCCTGGAGCGCCAGGGCAACGTATTGAGGAAGGTGATTCTCTTGGCGCAACCGACGGTGGTGCACATTGAAGCCAAGAAAACCCAGGATGGATTCGGCCGCAAGTCGGTCGAGGAAGCTGGTTCGGGTGTGATTGTTGAATACAACGACAAATACTATGTCTTGACGAACCGTCACGTGATCAAGCATGCCTCACTCGACAACATCCACGTCGGACTGGCCAATGGTCAGGTGATCTTACCCACGCGTATCTGGTCGGATGTCGAAACGGACGTCGCGGTCATGGCCGTGGACGCTCCGGAACTTGTGCCTGCTCGTCTGGCCGACAGCAGTAAGGTGCAGATGGGTGACTTCGTGCTGGCGGTCGGCAGTCCTTTTGGCCTCAGTCACTCCGTCACCTATGGCATCATTAGTGCCAAGGGGCGGCGCGACCTGCAGCTAGGAGTGGAAGGCGTACGGTACCAGGACTTCTTCCAGACGGATGCGGCCATCAACCCGGGCAATAGTGGCGGTCCGCTACTGAATGTGCGCGGTGAAGTCATCGGCATCAACACGGCAATCGCGAGCAGTTCGGGGGGTAACGAGGGAATCGGTTTTACCATTCCGATCAATATCGCGATGTCGGTCGCCGAGCAATTGGTCGATCAGGGAAATGTCGTGCGGGCGATTCTCGGGGTCTCGCTCGATTCGCAATACGACGACACAGTAGCTCGAAAACTGGGGCTGCCGCGCCGCATCGGTTCACGAGTCAACCGCGTGACCCCCAATACTGCCGCCGATGAGATTGGAATTCAGGTGGGTGACGTGATTCTCTCATTCGATGGGGTCCGCATTGATGATGATGACCATCTCGTCAATCAGGTCAAACTGACGCCCATTGGCAAATCTGTACCCGTGATGGTGTTGCGGGACGGGATGACCGTGGAATTCAAAGCGGTCTTGTCGGCCCAACCGGACTGAAGTCACGGTCCTCGATCCGGCAAACGGCCTCCCGAACCGCTTCACTGCTTGTCCGTGACGTCGCCAGCGAGCGTCAGCGACTGCCGGATGCAATCGATCACTTTGGCACAGTCCATATGCACGGCCACGTCCATGTTGGGACGCCACCGGGGATGAAGCCGCCGGTCAAACACGGTGGCCCCGAGCGTCAATTCGCCACGCGTTTCGACGTCGCCAGCCATCTCCCTGAACTTGAACAGCTCCGGTTCGAGCACGGAAACCAGCGCCACGACATCGTGCAGGAAAACGCTCTCCTGCCCCAGTTGCTGGTGGTAGGCACGGTAAATAAACGGAAGAATGCGGCGTAGAAAGCCGCCGACACGCGTCGATTCGGCCGGCAGAGCATCGACAAAATCCAGCGAAAACTTGATCAGGCGCGTGACATCCAGCGGAATCAGGACCTTGGTGACCGGCGATTGGAAGACCAGCCGAGCGCTATTGGCGTCGAAGTGCATGTGATATTCGGCGGCGGCGGTCACATCGCCCACCCCATCAATGGCGCCACCGGTCATCACGATCCGGTCGACCAGCGCCGGCAGTTCCGGATCTCGCTGAAAAGCCCGCGCCACGTTGGTTAGCGGCCCCAGGCAGATCAGTGTCACGCGATGTGGTGCGCCGCGCACGGCGTCGCAGATGACTTTCTCGGAGGGGTGGCGATGATGCAAGCGGGAAACGGCCAGTCCGGCATTCCCCAAACCATCCTCACCATGTAGGAACAACAAATCGGTGCCGGCACAACCTTCGGGTGTGCTGGCAGTGCCCAGGCGAGGAAATCGATAGGGGTCAAGCTGCTCGACAATCGCCTGCACATTACGACTCGCCTGGTCCGCAGAAACACTCCCCGCCGTGGCGGTAACCGCCACCAATTCCAGCCGAGGATCAAACAGGGCCATCGAGAGGGCGACGGCGTCGTCAATTCCCGGATCGCAGTCGATGATCACCTTCCTTGCCATTTTCCAGCCCCGCCGCAACTAATTGTCCGATTTCAGGTTAGATCACCACTCTCGCCGCGTAAAACGGGATTGTACTGTCGATAATACGCCGCAACAAGCCACTCCCCTGCCGTGGCGGCGGCTTCCAGCCGCCCTCCTGCGGCAGGATGCGGCAGTCACTTGGGTCAGTTATTTTCTGCCAGTCGCCTAACAGACTCGCCGAGGCGAGTTACACTACGTCACGCCCGCAAACTGGACCTATTCGTCATATGTTATCGACGCCAGCCGCTCCCTGGCCGCATGGTAGCGAGGAGGCCTTTCGCCGTGATGTTAGATTCGATCCGCCGTATTAAATCTGGTGAACACCTATCGATGGAAGAAATGTCGGACCTCCTGGACGCCGTGATGCAAGGCAAGTGCGGTACGGATCAGATCTCCGAGTTGCTGGTGGCCCTGCACGAAAAAGGGGAGACGGTGCCGGAAATCGCCGGCGCAGCCGCGGCACTTCGCCGCCATATGACTCCCATTCGTTCGCACCGCGAGAACCTGCTGGACACCTGTGGCACGGGCGGCGATCGATCGGGGACCTTCAATATCAGCACCGCCGCCGCGCTGGTGACGGCTGCGGCCGGTGTGCCGGTGGCCAAACATGGCAATCGGGGCATCACCAGCAAGTCCGGATCCGCCGATGTACTGGCGGCATTGGGTGTCAATATCGAAGCGGGGATTGCGACCGTCGAGCGCTGTCTCGATGAGCTTGGGATCTGCTTCTGCTTCGCTCCACTCATGCACCCTTCCATGAAGCATGTGGCGGAGGTCCGGCGCCGACTCGCCACGCCGACGATTTTCAATCTCCTCGGGCCACTCTGCAATCCGGCTTCGGCACCTTACCAGTTGCTGGGCGTGGGCCGCGCGGAACTGAGAGCAACTTTGTCGGCAGCGCTACGATTACTTGGCACACGGCGTTCGGCCGTCGTATGTGGCACGGATGGGCTCGACGAAGTCACGCTCAACGGCCCCACCAATGTGTCGCTGATCGAAGATGACTCGACACAGGATTTCACCTGGGCCCCGCCGCAGTTCGGCCTCCAAGTGACTTCGCTCGAGTCGCTGCTGGTCGACGACCCTGACGCGAGCGCCGCCATGATTCGGAACATCCTCAGTGGAACACGCGGAGCGCCGCGTGACATCGTGGTCCTGAACTCCGCTGCCGCCTTGTGGGTCGCCCATCGAACGGGTGATGTGGCAGAGGGAGCTGCACTGGCTGCCGAGGCAATTGATAGCGGCGCGGCACAGCGGCTGCTCGAACGACTTGCCGAGGTCAGTCGAGCATGCTGAGTCAACGCACCCTGCGACTGGTTCTTATCACGTCGTGCGCACACGCCCTGGTGCATGCCTTTGAACTGTCGTTACCGAGCGTCGAGCTGCGAATTGCCGAATTCTATGACGTCAACAAAGTCGATGACGGGATTGCTCTCGACGTGCTGGCGACTTCCCTGGGGCCTGGGAGCGTTGGGAGCCGGCTGGCTGGTCGATCGCTTTGGTGCGGAGCGGATGCTGACGATCTACCTGCTGGGCTGCGGCGGCATCTCCATTCTGGTCAGCCTGGCATTCCCCTTACCCGTGCTGTTCGTGCTCATGTTTCTGATGGGAACGTGTGCCAGCATTTACCATCCTGCCGGGTTGTCGCTGATTTCGCATGCGACGACGCCAGAGAACCGTACACGAGCGCTGGGGATCCACGGCATCTTCGGGTCGGCTGGAATCGGTGCGGCACCATTGCTGGCGGCCATGTTGCTGGCGATCGGGTTTACCTGGCAGCAATACTACCTGGTACTCGCCGCCGCCGGCATCGCTCTGGGCCTGGTATTCGCCCGCCGCGCATGGAAGAAGGATGCCACGACCGATGTGTCCGGCACCAGTGCCCGGGCCGAGCAGGATGCTGCCGATTGGTTCAGCTTCGTGTTGCTCACCATGGTGGCGCTGGCTCATGGATTTATCTATGCCGGCGTGCTGAGTTTTCTGCCCCGTTTCCTCGGTCAATGGACATTTGAGTCGTGGCAGATGTCCCAGGCGGCGCGCGGCAGCTTGTTGACCGGCGTCGTGTTGTTCGCCGGTTGCCTGGGGCAATACCTGGCGGGCAGGTTCGCGCGAGCGCGAATTCTTGAATTGCAGCTGGCATGGGTCAGTTTTGCCAGTGTGCCATTTCTGTTGGCCATGGGCTTTGCCGACGGCGGACTGCGTACCGTGTCGGCCGGGCTGTTCGCCGTGGTGCACTTCATGCATCAACCGCTTTACAACAGCCTGATCGCCAAATACACACCGCGCCGCCGCCGCAGTCTGTGTTACGGATTCAGCTTCGCGATCGGCGCGGGACTCGGCAGTTTCGGCGCCGCCTTCAACGGGCTGAGCAAGAGCGACTCGGCCACTTACGTGACTCTCGCCCTCTGTGCCACCGTTGCCAGCGGCCTCGGCCTGCTGCTGTGGCGGCGCAATGTGTGAGGAATTGCGTCTTGCCTCGTCGCGCGGCAGAGAATAGACTCCCCACAGCCGGTGTGCCACGAGCATGGAGGTGGCCCCGGTCCGAGTCGCGGCGTGTGCGGTGTGCTCACCATACGCTCATCTTTAGTGGCGAACAACGGGAGGGGCCCGCATGCGGGCATTTTCCCTATTTGGTTGCGGCCCTGCCGCGTAAGGTATGTCTCCCGAGACGCGATTGCACGAAGATTCATGGATGGCTCGCACGCTCAGCAACCTGACTCGTGGTCTGCTGCGCGTCCCGCGCGGCGCACTGGCGGTGGGCCTGGGCCTGGCGGTCGTCTCGCTGGTGCTGGCAGGGCTGGGGCTGGGCTTTCGCGCCAGCCGTCTCGATTTGCTGAATCCCCACAGCGCTTACAACCAACGCTGGCTCGCATATCTGGACGAATTCGGACGTGAGGACGACGCCGTCCTGGTGATTGAAGGTACGCATCGTGATGTGGTCGTCCAGACGATCGACCGCGTGGCCACCGCGTTGGAGCAGCAACCGCAGCATTTTCGCTCGATCCTCAGCAGAATTGATACGCACGCCCTGCGCTCCAAGGCACTGCACTACTTGTCTCCGCAAGACCTGAGCCGGGTACAGCAAGCCATCCTTAGACTGACGCCGGTGATCGAGGGACAATGGCACGAGCTGGAACTGTCGTTCGTCCTGCGCCAGTGGAATGCTCAAGCCACTCAGCTGGCCCACATGCCACGGTCTTCCGAGTCCGAAAGTCAAACCAGGCAGCTCTCCCGACAGCTGGAGGAGGTCCTGTCCGGACTCAACGAGGCCTTGGCTGGTCGGCTCGATCAGGCACCACGGCTGATCCCCTCGCTGCTGGATGCTCCCGAACACCCGCTGGCTCAGATGTCAGGCGACTCGGACGGACATCTCCTGTTTGATCAGGGCGCACCGGCCTGGTGCTGGTCCGACTCGCCCGGCCTGATGCGGAACAGTTTGCCAAAGGGTCCGAAGCCATCACAGCGCTGCGCCAGATCATCCGTGACCAGCAGGCGTGCAGCGCGGACGTGGCTATTGGCCTGACCGGTTTGCCGATTCTGGAATACGACGAAATGAGCACCAGCCAGGACGACATGCTCTGGGCCAGTCTCCTTTCGTTGGCTGGCGTCGCGTGTTTGTTCGTGGCCGGTTTTGGCGGTGTACGCCTGAGCGTCTTGACCGTCTGCGCGTTGCTGATGGCGATGGCCTGGTCGTTGGGATACGTGACACTGACCGTCGGGCATCTGAACATATTGAGCATATCGTTTGGTGTAATCTTGATCGGCCTGGGCATTGATTTTGGCATTCACTACGTGGCCCGCTACACACAGCTTCGGGCCACAGGTGTCACCCAGGACAACGCCTTGGTGGGCACGTCAGCGAGTGTCGGGCCAGGAATTCTGACGGGCGGAGTCACGACGGCGTTGGCTTTCTTTGCCGCCGCCCTGACGCAGTTCACGGGCGTGGCTGAATTGGGCTTGATTGCCGGCGGCGGAATACTGTTGTGCCTCGTCGCGGCGTTGACCGTTTTGCCGGTGATGATCCGCCTGGCCGAAGGCAGCGCGTCGTCGGATCTGCCGCCGCGTCCGCTTCCGTTCGCGGCGATTTGTGCTCCCGTGCTCTGGGTACCGCGGTTCTGGCTCGCATTGTCGCTGGCGGCCACGGTCTTACTGGGACTCGGTGTGACGCGACTGACATTCGACCACAATCTGCTGCACCTGCAAGCCGATGGGCTCGACAGCGTGACATGGGAACGTCGCTTGCTCGACTCGGGTGACCATGGAGTCTGGTTCGCCGTTTCGGTGGCCGATACGCGGCAGGAACTCCTGCAACGAAAGTCCCGGTTCGCCAGGCTGGCGTGTGTCCAACGCATCGACGAGATCACGTCGCTGCTGCCGCCAGTTGACTCGGAGAAGATGGCCGCGATTCGCCGGATTCAACGCGACCTGCGCGATTTGCCCGACCAGCTGCCACTGCTACCGGTCGTACCAAAGAGCGTGTTGCTGGAACAACTGCTCAAGACCCATGCAATCGTGCAATCCGCTTCCGGGTCGTGGGGACCGTTGCCGTCTCTTGTGCAGCAGGTTGGCGGCCACTTGCAGCAAGACAATTGGTCGGTGTGCTCGCAGGCAATCTCGCGTTTTCAGCAGCGATTGGCTGGCGAAGTCTTGGATCAACTGCGGCAACTCAGCGCCATGGCCAGTCCCGACGGTCCCACGGCGAGCGACCTCCCCGCTGCCCTGTTGGACCGCTTTGTGGGGCGCGGCGGACGTCATCTGCTGAGAATTTACGCGCGGGGAAGTATCTGGGACATGGCGGCGTTGGAGCGGTTTGTGCAGGAAGTCGAGAGCGTGGATCCGCAGGTGACCGGCCACCCCATCCAGACCTATTATTCGTCACGCCAAATGCAGCAGAGCTATGCCCATGCCGCCGTCTATTCGCTACTGGCCGTGGCCATCGTACTGATGCTCGATCTTCGCAGCGTACGGCTGGTCTTGTTAGCCATTATGCCAATGGCCTGCGGCATGCTGCAGTTGTTCGGACTACTGGGATGGTTGGGGCTTCCGCTGAACCCTGCCAACCTGATTGTGCTGCCATTGATTCTGGGAATTGGCATCGACGACGGAGTCCATATCGTGCACGATTTTTTGCGACGCGACACGCGGTACGCGGTGAGCCGGTTGACGGCTTCGGCGGTCGTGTTGACGTCCGCTACCACGATGGTCGGATTCGGTAGCATGATGATCGCCCACCATCAGGGCTTGAGAAGCCTGGGACAGGTGCTGACGCTGGGAGTCTTGTGCTGCCTGCTGACCAGCCTCATCATGTTGCCCGCCGCTCTGGCTTTGATAGCCCGACACCGACAGAGAGCGACGGCCAGTGCCGATGTTGCGATCAGCTCCGCCTCAGGCCTCAGGCGGCCCCACCGACGGGAATCCAGATCCACGGCCCGTACCGAATTGCGGTAGTGCCTTGTCAACTCTGGAATTTGGTGTGAAGTGTCGTTCTCAACGGTCTACGACACCGCGTCCACGCGGTGTCGAAACGGGCAACCCTTGCGGCGTGACAATGCTTGGACGCGGTGTCGTACATTCGTCTTGGCCCAACCCTGATTCTCAATCGTGACAAGACTCGAACCGCATTTTCACGCAGATCGTGCTGCCCACGCCAGCGGCACCCCACTTGCGGCCAAACAAACACCCTCCATGCAGACGCCCCAAGGAACATCACAATACGCAATTTGGAAATAGACATCCGATTGTATGGCTCAACGCCTGGTTTTTGGGAACGCCCGGCCGGGGTTCTCTTACAGATTCGTTGTTGTTAATCTAATAAGTTTGACGAATTCTCAAAAACCGGTCTGTCTGCGGAGCGCAAACGAATGTCGAAACCGAACCACAAGATTAAGAAAGCGAATCACGGCCGCCGCCCAGCTAACGCGAAAGCCCGCAAAGCCAAGCGGAAGCACCTTCGAACGTAACACGCCACCCCCCCAGTTATACTACCGACACACTTGTCCGGCTGTCGCCTCGACCAGATGCGGTGGCTCGTCCCGCCGCGTTTGCTGGCCCTGTCTTTCATCGTTACGGTGAGTTGAGGCCAGCCAGGTTTCAGACCATTGAGTAAGACTATCAGGGGAAACCGTTGAGCCCTGTCAGGTGCCGCTACGGGTTTTGCGGCGCGGCAGTGTGTGCCGGCAGCCGGTTGACCATCGACCTGCGGCGCGGGCGGCCGCACCGGGCACCGAGCGAAGCGGATGGCTTGGACGCCGGATCGCGGTGAACTCGAACAGATACGGAGTGAATCGGGGCACGCGGTTCAGAGAATCTGCATCTCCGACAAGATGTTGAGGTATTCATCGTGTCGTCTAAACCACTGCTCTACGACATTTCCAAGATCGACTTCCACAATGTCGTGGCGGATATCAAGGCGATTCGCAAAGTCAATCCGCAGCGATACGAGATGGAACAGCTGACGGCCGTCGTCTACGAGAGTCTGGAAGAGCAAGTTTGTATTGGCTATAAGGACGTCACGACGACCGAGTTTTGGGTCAGGGGGCACATGCCGAGGATGCCTTTGATGCCTGGCGTGGTGATGTTGGAGGCCGCCGCGCAGATCAGTGCTTATTTTGCGCAGAAGTATGACTGTCTAGGCGCTAAGATGATTGGTTTTGGCGGGCTGGAAGAGGTGCGATTTCGCGATCCGGTGATTCCTGGCGATCGATTGGTCCTGATCAGCAGACTGCTCAAGGCGCGGCGTGGCCGCATGATCGTGTGCCAGTTTCAGGGGGTTGTCGGCCAGCGAATTGTCGTCGATGGAATCTTGAAGGGGATTCCCATCCCTGTGGATATGCTGTCAGGCGAGCAGTAGATTCCCTTTCGCCGCGATTTGGCGGCTATGCCAACGCGAGAACCCGCGACATCCATTCAGCTCTGCGCTGACGACAGCCCCGCGGCGACGAAACTTTGCCTGGCATTGCCAGACAACACGAACCGGAAATGGATCCGATGGGCCGCCGTGCGCTCAAAAAGATTGACCCGCATCTCGACCTGAGTCGATGGTTGCTGACCGAAGAGGACTTGCCGGAGTGGATTCCGGACGAGTCTGTGTTCGGCCGCGCCGCGCCGCTGGAAATCGAAGTGGGTAGCGGAAAGGGCATGTTCCTGGCTTACGCGACCCAGGCTTATCACGACCATGATTTCCTCGGTATTGAGATCGCGCAAGTACGCCCGGTTTGCCGCCGCGGGGTTGGCCCGGCGCGAGTGTCCCAACGGTCGGCTAGTTGAGGGAGATGGCGTACGCCTCTTCCGGGAGCGGATTCGTGGCGACTCGGTAGTGGCGGTCCACGTCTACTTTCCCGATCCGTGGTGGAAGCAGCGACATCGCAAACGCCGAGTGATGAACGAAGGATTTCTCCGCGACGTACAACGCGTGTTGCAGCCCGGTGGCACCTTGCACTTCTGGACTGACGTGCTGGATTATTATGAGACCACGCTCAAACTGATCGGCCGCGTCACGGACCTGCAAGGCCCCACCGTCCCGGCCCAGCAGGCGGCGCAGCACGAGGAGCCATACCGCACGCATTTCGAGCGTCGCATGCGCCTGCATGATCTCCCCATCTACCGTTCCGAGTTCCGGAAGTCTCAACGCAATTAATTGGCTGAAGGCCATATTCACCGGAGCCTGGGGCAACGCCCTCGTTGTTCTACAGAAGTCTGATTTCCACTGGGCTCGTCCCAGTGGGATCACAACTGGTTCGCTACATGCTGCCTGCACAAATCTTCTACTCTCCGCCGGGCCTGTCCCGGTGGGAGTAACGACTGTCGCCGGTGCTGCAGCGTGAAAGTCGCCGCTTCCCCCGGGACAAGCCCGGGAGAGAGCAGAAGACCGTGAAGATAGAGATGAAGTTCATGGCATTGAGTGTAGCTCGTCAGTTGTCGCTCCCACTGGGACAAGCCCAGCGGAAGCGTGCGCAGCAGATGGGTAGAACAACGAGGGCAACGCCCCAGGAAACGGTTGCACGGAATTCCTCGCCGCGTGAATTCCTACACGTGCGACGTCTCATAGGTTCGCTGATCGCGATCCCGGTCCTCACCGGCTTGTTCCAAGGCGATTTGATAGAGGCGTTGGCCGCAGGGAGTGGGATACTGACCGGTGATGCAGGCCTGGCACAGCTCACCGGCACCGTAACCGATAGCGCGTGCCACGGCTTCGACAGGCAGGTACCGCAGCGAATCGCAACCTAGCTCAACAGCCATTTGGGCCTGGATTTCATCGGTCAGCAGGTAATCGGGCAGAGAACGGTCCAGCGAGCCCGAAGCATCATGCAGGAACTGGGCCGCGAACAACTCCGTGACTTTGGACATGTCGATGCCGTAGAAGCAGGGAGCGACGATCGGTGGGCAAGCCACCCGCACATGTACCTCCTGCGCTCGGCCAATTTCCCGAATGCGGTGCAGCAGCACTCTCATGGTGGTGCTCCGCACGATCGAGTCTTCGACCAGAAACACCCGTTTCCCTTCCAGCACTTCCCGCAACGGTGTGTATTTGGTTTCCGCCTTCCTGACTCGATCCTTGCCACCTTCGATGAAAGTACGCCCCGAGTATCGATTCCGGATCAATCCTTCTCGCGACGGGATCCCCAATTCAAATGCCATGGCGTCGGCCGCCGCCTTGCTGGTATCAGGAACAGGCACGATGATCGTGTTTCCATCGTAGAGTTCCACGCGACCGTCGGCTTTTTCGAGCCGGGCCAGTTCCTCTCCCAGAGCCGTACGGGACAAATAGACGCTGCGATTGTCCAGCGTGCTGGCCACGTTCGCAAAGTAGATCCACTCGAAGAAGCAGTGTGCCCGCCGCGGTGATTCCGCGAATCGGCAGATTTGGAATTCACCATCGACAATCGTAATCGCCTGCCCCGGCAGCAGTGGCGTGATACTCGAGGGCTGAAAACCCAGATTCAACAGAGCCACGCTCTCGCTGGCGGCGGCGAACAACGGCCCTTCCTTAGCATAGCAAAGTGGCTTAATGCCCAGTGGATCGCGAGCCACTATCATGTCGCCACAGGCATTCAACAAGACCAGGCTGTAAGCTCCGTCGAACCGCTGGCTGATGTTCCGCATGACGTCCAACAGCTCCGGCTTCTTGTCACCCGACAATTCGCGACTGATCTCATGCATGATGATCTCAGTGTCGGTTTCCCGCGTCAGGTGGTGGTCGCTGCCGTCCAACAGGCGGTCGCGCAAGTCGCCGTAGTTCGCCAGTTGTCCGTTAAAAGCGAAGCTGAACCACTTGTATTTCTGCAGATGATACCGCTCAAACGGCTGCGCGTAACTGCGGTCATCTTTACCACAGGTGGCGTAACGAACATGTCCGATCGCGGCGCAGCCCGCATACTCCTGCATCAGACTTTCCCGCTTGCCGCTATGCGACAGCCGAAACACCTCGCTGACCGAGCCGATATCCTTGTGCGTATCGATCAGCTGCCGGCGGTCGGGTCGAAAAGAGGTCATGCCCGCGGCCAGCTGGCCCCGATTCTGGATATCCAGCAACATCCGTGGCAGCAGCCGAGATACCTCCCCGGGGAGGCAATCGCTGCAGAGTGGACTCACTTCAGTGCTGGGCAGGTGGTAGATCGCGGCGATGCCGCACTCGTCATGGATTTCGCTCATGAAAGCCTATCTCATGCGACGTCATATCGCTCAACTTCCCGTCTCCCTCGCTACAACGCCGCGCGTGAAAGCGAGATCAGCGGTTGGTGTAACGCAGGTCAGTTGGTGCGCCTGGCACCAGCACACTCGGCGGCCAGTCTGCTTTGGCCTCCAAGGCGTCTCCCCACCTTCCGACGATGCCATTCTATGCGGCGATGACCGATTCCACAACCGAGTTGGCGAAGGCCGGTGTTGCGCCCAATGGCCAGGAGGCACCGGAAACCCTTGCCTGGACGGCACATTCGTAAAACAAGCGATGTCCCTAACCCGGGATGATTCCGGCAGCAGTTGTCGAGCGCACGGAAGGTGCCGGTGAGTCTCTGCAGGCCGATCAAAAACGCAGCAAGAAGTTGGCTCGCGACATCTTCTCCGTTTTTCGTCTACGAGCTACATTCAGGCTTCGGCACTCGACACGGGGCCTGGTGAGCGTGCCGGAGTCGAAGGTGCCTGAACCGTAGTGCACCGGACCCTAAAGCACCCACTCAGACCCCCAACAGGAAGACGGCAGTCAAGCATGATGAACGATCTGGTGCGTCAGGAAATTGCGGCCACGGCCGACACCATCGTCGTTAAAGTGGGGACGCGAGTACTCACCCATGAGGACGGGACGCTCGACGACGGCCAGATATCACGGCTCGGTGAAGAAGTCTGTCAGTTGATTGAATCGGGGCGCCACGTGGTACTGGTCAGTTCGGGTGCCGTGGGTGCGGGGATGAGCCAGCTGGGGCTGGACAAACGGCCGCTGGATGTGGCCCGGTTGCAGGCGGTGGCAGCGGTCGGCCAGGCACGATTGATCGAAGCTTACGACCGCACATTTCGCCGGCACGGTCGAACGGCGGCCCAGGTACTCCTGACGGCGGACGATGTGGACGATCGTACGCGATATCTTAACGTTCGCAATACGCTGCGGGCATTGCTCGATTTTCAGGCTGTACCGATCATTAACGAAAACGACACGGTGGCGGTCGAGGAACTGGTGGCCAGGTTTGGCGACAATGATCGTCTGGCCGCGTTGGTGACCAATCTGTTGCGAGCTCCGCTGTTGGTCATTCTGTCTGATGTCGAGGGGCTCTATGACGGGGATCCGCGGGATGAGCAAACGCGCGTCATTCCCACGGTCAGGGAATTGGACGAATCGATCATGTCGTATGTGCTGGATCAGCAATCAGTTTTTGGCACCGGGGGCATGGCCAGTAAACTCAGTGCGGCTCGCATCGCCACGACGGCCGGCGAGAATGTGATTATTGCCAGTGGTCGTCAGCCGGGCGTACTGGCGCGGATTGTGCGGGGCGAGGAAGTCGGAACGCTGTTCTTGGCGCAGGGCAAATCGATCAGCCCGCGCAAGCGGTGGATTGGCTTCTCGGCGCAGCCGTGCGGTCGCATCAAGGTCAACGCCGGGCGCGAGCGGCGATTGTCCAACAAGGACGCAGCTTGTTGTCGATCGGGATTGTGGAAGTGGAGGGGCAGTTTCGCAAAGGTGATCTGGTCACGCTATGCGACCAGGACGGGCGCGAAATTGCGCGGGGACTGTCGAACTATCACGCGGACGAAGTGCAGCGAATTCGCGGCCTGCGAAGCGACCGCATCGCCCAGGTACTCGGGCATCGCCCCTACGAGGAAGTGATCCACCGCGATAACATGGCCGTCTTCTCCACCTAACTCACCCCCTCACCTAACTCACCCCCATCACCTCATCACCCCCATCACCTCATCACCCCCTCACCGCCACGCCTCCGGCAGGTACTCGACCATGCGGTTGACATATTCGGCCGGAAAGATGCCCTTGATCGACGCCTGCTTGATGGCGGGCAGGGCGGGACGAGCATCTTCGCCCATCCGGTAGAGTACATTCATGGCTCGCAAACGGACAAAGGGCGTGTCATGTGCAAGGGCTTCGACCAACGCCGCGCGTGCCTGATCCACCTCACCCAGCTGGTAAAGTCCTTCGGCAGCCGCCACGCGAACCAGCGGTGAATCGTCTTTCAGGCATTGTTGCAGCGTCGACTCGGCGCTGCGAGCGTCATCGCCCAACATCACCAGTCCCAGCGTGGCCCACCAGCGGATGACCGGCTCATCGTCACCGAGCAATTTGAGCAGCTGCGGCAAGTGTTCCAGCTTACGTTGGCTCGCCAGTTCGGCGACCGGCAGGATTCGTTTCAAGGGATAACTCGCTTCGCTCTGACCAACTTCATACTGGCTGGAATTCGCGGCGCGACGGTGCATCTCATATTCGCTCAACAGACCCAGATCGCGCGTGCGCAGCTGCCACTGATGCAGCTCGTGCCGCATACGACCAAGCACGTCGCCGTATTCTGGATCATCTGCCAGATTGTGGATCATGTGCGGATCGGCTTGCAGGTCGTACAGTTCTTCGGTCGGTTTGGGCTGGAAGAACCGATCCTGGACCGGGTTCAACTTTCCCTGTTCGTGCAGCCGCGTGCAGACCTGCGCGGTGGGCATCGTCAGGGTGTAGCTGCAGAACGGGGCCCACGGCAGGTGGGGCAGGAAATTGCGGTGGTACTGATATCGATTATCACGCACGACGCGTACCGTGTCGTACCACTCCGCCATGCGATCGCGGATGGCAAACGCATACTGCCTGGGCGGCCCGATCTGCGAGCCCAGGAAGGCCTGTCCCTGCATGTGCCGCGGCACATCCATGCTCAGCAGCGACAGCAGGGTGGGCGGGAAGTCGACGAAACTGACCAGCCGGTCGGTTGTCGGAACCGGGCTGGCCCGGTGCCAGGTGCTGGAATCGCTCCGGAAAACGAATGATCAGCGGCACGCGAAGTCCCGACTCCCAGACCCACTTCTTGCACATCGGCATGCCGGCACCGTGGTCGGAGTAGAAGAACACGATCGTGTTGTCTGCCAGGCCGGCTTCCTCCAACTCGGTCAGCCGTTGGGCGATCCAATGGTCCAGCGCCGTGATGTTGTCGTAGTAGTTGGCCCAGTCACGGCGGACTTCGGGTGTGTCCGGGTGAAAAGGTGGTACCGGGGCGCTGTTGGGGTCGTGCAATTCATGGCTGTCGAGTGTCGCTGCGTGCCGGCGATGGTTCATTTCCCAAATCTGGCTTTCATGCGTGCCAGTGTAATTGAAGACGGCAAAGAACGGTTGGCCTGGCTGGCGATTTCGCCAATGCGCTTTGCCGGAGCATTCGTCCCACGCTTCGGGCGGAGTGGGGAAGTTGTAGTCGGTCTTGGAGTTGTTCGTGCAGTAGTATCCCGCAGCGCGCAGCAATTCGCTGTAGGTGGGAATCGAGTCGGGTAACCGGATGCGGCTGCGCATGTCCTGCGAACCGATGGTCGAGGAATACATGCCGGTGATCAGGCAGGAGCGGTTCACGGCACAGACTCCGCAGATCCCGACGGCATGCGTGTAACGCACGCCCTGCCGGGCCAGCTGGTCCAGCGTCGGCGTGATGGCATAGTCGTCGCCGTAGCAGCCCAGGTTGGGGCTGATATCTTCGCAGGTCAGCCAGAGCACATTCGGCCGCTCAGGTGGCGACTGGGCCGTTGCCGGCAACGGTCTCCCCACCAGGCTAAGAGCCGCCAGGATGCCACAAACCGTCGCGCAGTTCACGAGCGTAGTCTTCTCATTCATTGCTGCTTCTCTCTTGCAGATTTTCACTCCTTTTTCCCCCGCCGCACGTATTGTAGCATTCTCGGACGGCAAAGCATGCCGCCCGCGATCGCCCCAACGGGGGCGCCGCTAAACAAGCCCGGGGTGAAGCGAGGTCGCCGCCAGGCGAGCGAGCGCAACCCCGGGTTGACGGCATCAACAAGGCCCAACGGGCCGACGTAACCGCAAGAAACGCGCCCCGGCGAATCGCCTGCCAAACGGAACGGACCGGTCGGAACCATTAAACGAGAAATGTCGAACTACCATCGGCTGACCTAATGCGAGGTCTGCGGCAATCCACATTTCGACCACTTCCAACTCCGATCCAAAACGAGTGACCGCACAAATGACTTCGCGTCGCGTGCAGTTGTCAGCCTAATCAGGAATAATGGTAAGGCGACATTCGAACTAAACCTGGAGTCCAATAAAATGACATGGCACGACAGAATTCCGGATCGTGTAACGGAACTGGCAGATCAGGCCGCGCCGCGGTATACGGCCCTGGTGATGGTCAACATGCAGAACGATTTTGTGCACGACGACGGGATATTCGTCAAGCAATGGGGGAAGACCAATCGCTGGATCAAACCGATCGTCCCGCATTGTCGCACCTTACTCTTGTCGGCTCGCGAAGCGGACGTGGCGATCATTCATCTGCGGATCATCAACGATCTGGCACGGAATCCGGTCAGCTGGCAGAACTTCTGGGGACCACCAAGTTGTGTGATTGAGGGGACATGGGGAGCCGACTTCATCGACGAACTCAAGCCGCTGGACGAGGAGATCATCGTCACCAAGTACACGTACGACGGGTTTGTCGGCACACCGCTCGATTCCGTCCTGAAGAAGCTTGGTGTCAAAACGCTGGTGTTTGTCGGAATCGACTCCGACGTGTGCGTGCGCGATACGGCAGCTCACGGTTTCGCGCTCGGTTACACGCCGGTGTTTGCTCGCGACGCCCTCGCCGCGGACAACGAGGCTGCCCACGCCGGGGTGCTGCAGACGTTCGGTGAGCACTACGGACAAGTCGTCTCGACCGACGAGCTCGCGGCGGCGTGGACGCGAACGTAGGCAAGGGTCACACAGGTTGTCAGCGTTTTGGTGTGTGAGTTCCGGGTTTGACAACTAGCACGCAAACACCACGGCGCCTCCCCGCCGAGCTCGTCTCGGTGGTTTCGGGTTTGACAACTAGCACGCAAACGCCACGGCGCCTCCCCGCCGAGCTCGTCTCGGTGGTTCCGGGTTTGACAACTAGCACGCAAACGCCACGGCGCCTCCCCGCCGAGCTCGTCTCGGTGGTTTCGGGTTTGACAACTAGCACGGCAAGACGATCATCAACGGCCGGCCGAGAATCACCGTATCCACAGAATCGGGGACTGACGGGGCCGAATCACGCCGCAGCTTGCCCCAGGCGACGTCGCCGAGACCGACCAGTCCAGCAATCACGACTACACACTAGTGACGGTGGCGAGTCAGTTGGCACCGACCTCGTGTCGTCGTTGAGTCACAGGGCGAACCCGCGTTTTACGTCGTACCACCTGTCTCGTTACCAGCAGGTAGTTGAGCCCCCAACAGCTTCAGGTTCAGCGAGCCGCCGCTGAACAGCATTTCGTTAAGAGCATTGTCAACGTCGTCGTGGCTGACCTCACCGGTGCCGTTTCGTTCGATGTGGAACTGGATCGTCCGGCGCATCAGTTCTTTAATGAAGGCGGCACTCACCCCCTCGCAGCGCCGCACCGAATCCTCTACGACCGATGGCGGGAGCGGACTGCCCTGAGAATAGAGTGCTACGAGCTTCCGGCGGCCCTCTTCGTCCGGCAGCGGGAACTCGATGGCTTGATCAATGCGACCGGGGCGTGAAGCCAGGGCCCACTCCAATTGTTCCGGGCGGTTGGTGGTCAGGATGAATAGAATGTCGGCGTCTTCCCGGAGGCCATCCATCTCGTTCAAGAGTTTATTGAGCAGCACCTCCTCGCACACGCTCTCCATTGTCGCTCGATCTCGGGCAATCAAATCGACATCTTCAATGATCACCATGCTCGGTTGCAGCAGTCGGGCGAGCGTCATGTATTCCCCCAACAGGCCGACTTGTTCGGCAGAGATTAACAGAGTCGTATGCCCTTGCAGCGCTCTGGCGAGATAATAGATGGTATGCGTTTTGCCAGTACCGGGCGGGCCGTAGAACAGAATCCCCTTCTTCGTGGCCTGCTGAAATCGCGACAGTTGCTGTCGCTGCCGGACAAACTGAATCACGTTGCGATCCAACAGGGTCAATGTCGATTCCGGGAGTATCACCTGATCACGTTCTACCGTCCGCAGACGATGCACTCGGATGCCGCTCGACTGCCCGGAATACGAGTGCTCCTCTTGCTCCAGCGAAAGAACCTTGCCGCGGTACGACTCGGCCTTCAGGACCGATTCCTCCAGATGCCGAAAGAACTCCTGAGTGATGCGAGTACCGTCGGCCGAGTTGGGAGCTGCCACGTCAAATTGGATCCCGGTAACGCGTCCGTAATGGCCTGCCGGCGTCAACAGCACGGCGAAGCAAACACCACTCTTTTCCAGCAGCCACAGACCGTTCTTCAAGACGCGAACAGGTTGCTCCTCGCCAATATCAATGTCTTCATATTCGGGGGGGACCGAGACCGTGGGATAATGCTGGGTCTCGACAATACAGCCCGACAGCGTGACTCCGTCGGGCGAGAATTCCTTGCGCACGCCGCAGAAGTGCACGACGCGGGTCGCCTCACCAAACAGCCGATCAATGGCTCGCTGCAGATCGGCGCGAACGCGGTACGGAAACTGTCGCTCAGAAATCGTGATGTCGGCGATGGCAACCGGCTGAAAATGCCGGTGCAGCAGCCTTGACACCGACGTGTGGCCATCCGCCGTGCGACTGAACCGTTGCTGCCATCGACGCGCGCCCCATGCGAGTCCGCTTCCCATCAGTAAGCCAAGCAAGAGCCATCCTAGATATTCCATTTCTCCCCCTCCCAGATTCGTCGTCCCGTATCGAGCCGTCGCGCATGCCATCGCGCAGGCCCCAATCTACTTCATCGCCGCCCGCTTCTCCTGGATGAACCGGATGTGGTGCGGAATATGCCCGGTGATGCGTTGCAAGAGCACCGCCAGGGTAAGTGGTCCGGCCACGGAGTGGATACCCTGGCGTTGGAAATCGGTGGGCTGAAGCGTTCGCAGGATACGGGCCATCTGACGGCGCGTGACGTCGATAACAGCCAGTTCTTCCTCAAGATCACGCTGGGCATAAGCCAGGCGAGCGGCAAACACATCGGGATCGCCACCGAACAGGGTGGGCTGCTGCTCGGCAATCACGCGTTTCATGCGGTCGCCGTAAATGGGCTCAAAGTCGGCGATGTGGCACACCACTTCCAGCGTGGACCACTTGCCTGGCACCGGCCGCGCGTGGAGTTGCTCGGAGGTCATTCCGGCCACCGCCTCTCGCAGCAAACGCGGACCGGCAAGGTACTGCTGAATCAGCTTCTCGGATTCCATTTGAGCTGCTCCTGAGAGGATTCAATGCGAGTCGTTTCTGAAGGCGTGGTTTCTGCGATTGTATCGTTCGAAGGCTGGGGCGGGAATCAGCGAGTTTCGCAGGTCATGATGGGACACCCGCGGCGGCCACAAGTTCACTGTGAATGCTTTTCAACGCTGCGCTGATTCGACCGGTGCTCGGTGGCACGAGCGTTTTTTTTGGCGAGTTTCCTATTCCAGCCACCACCGTGGATGAGGTTTTCCCCGGGAGAGTCGATCTGCATTGTGGCCCTGGCCAATCTCTGCATTGTGGCCCTGGCCAACCGTTGATCGGCCGATTCGAGATCCTATGGACGCACAAAAAAGGTCGCCAACAACCGCCGATTGCACGCTACCCGCGCCGTCGTGCTGGTAGATTACTTCTCGGATCGCGCGTGCTGCTTCATTGGTCTTGCCCCGCTGCATTCTGCCGGGAGCCAGCGAGATGAAGGGTTGCCACGTGCAGCGGACTCGGCCAGCGGTGGTGGTAGACGGTCCCACGCGCGAACGGATTTCCCGGCCAATTGTCTTATCTGGAAAGGTAAACCTAGTGCCTTAGGACGCTAAGAATTAGGGTTGGGCCGGACGAATGTACGACACCGCGTCCACGCGGTGTCGAAGCGAGCTCCTTTTGCGTTGCGACACCGTTGAGAACGACGCTTCACCCCGATTTCTACAGCTGAAAAAGCACTTGGCCTCGCGGGACAGGAATGCGGAGATCCGGAAGGAGTATGAAACGCACGTCCCCGTTGGCAGGGCGGATCGGCATATTGACGCTATACAGTGTCACGCAGGCAGATTTCACGATGTGTGGACTGGCCTTTCCCGAGCCGAACTCCCCACGGCTGACGTCGGAACGCTCGGGGTTTCTGCGGCGTCACAAGGACTACACTTCGACGCCCAGTCGTATTATCATGGTGAGTCGGTTGTCGCACAGCCTCCCGACAGCGGCTGGCCTGAGCAACACGGCGCAGGTGGGCGAAATCGGCGACTTGTGAACGCAATGCGTCTGGTCCCCTTGGCGACGCCCCCCGATTTGACGTAAACTGTTTCGCAGCAACACATGCCAGAGTGGCGGAATTGGCAGACGCGCTGGATTCAAAATCCAGTGTCCTTAACGGACGTGAGGGTTCGAGTCCCTCCTCTGGTACTTTCCACCAGCTCGACACAAGTCCTTGCGGCAGCAAGCCCTAAGCTCCGACACCCTCGGAGCTTGTTGCGTTTCTTGCCCGGCCCTCCCCTGCCCCTTGGCGGCCGGTTTGAGTGCAGATCGATGCAAATCGATGCAGATCGATGCGAGCTGTATGGCACCAATAATGGCACCAAAATCCAATGCCATGTCACCACTGTTGGCACCATTTCTTGGTAACGATCTTCTGTCACCGATATCTTTCCATTTATCTCCCAGCCTGACGGAGTGGTATCGTCCCGGAATTTCAGCTTCCCGACACTGCACGCTCATGGAATCCGTGAACGGCCACCAGATTCGTCACCTTTGAGCTTTATTCGGTTCATCTGATTTGACTTTGCCAAAATATTTGTCAAGCCATCCCAGGGTCTCTTCATCCCGGATTTGTGGAGGTACGTAATGACCTCCATCGACAACACGATGTCTCTTGTTCGCCTCCCCACTGCCTAACCATTGGAACAACGGACGCTGAGAAGTCACCAGCGGAAATATCGGGTCGTCCGCACCATTGATCATCAGTACCGGCACCTTGATCTGGGGAGCGAAGTGAATTGGATCGATTTCAACATACCCCGATTTGAGCCCCGGTGGTAACCCTCCAACGATCAAGATCCCCAATGCAATCCGGTCTTCAACACCCAAGAAGACGACACCTCTTTCCCCACTGTAACTCCCACCGAGGAAGGCCAATTTCTGCGCATCCACGTCCGGTCGCTCTTGCAGATAGTCCACGACCCGTCGCACGTCTAAGGCTTGCTCGATCACAAGATTTCGAAATGATCGTTTGGTCCATTCCGGTGTCTCACCGTCGCCGCGCGCTCATATGTGTCCTGATAGACAGGCCAGATTACTGCGCGACCACTGTCAGTGAGGGTCAGAATGATCCCCAAACGAAAAGGTTCCGATGGAAAATCAATTCGTTCAAAGGCATCTCGACCGGGTGCGTAGATAATGGTTTGATAGGGAGGCTTGACGCTGTGGGGCAGGAAAACATGAGCAACAATGCGTTCGTTTCGATAGGCCGCGTCAAAGGAGACGACCTCGTATTTACAGCTCTCATGTTCTTCAACACGAACTGTTTGTACGTTGAGCGGGCCTCTCTCATAGCCATAGTACCCCATAACCAATTGGAATTGCTCATTGGACATGGGAGTCTCGAGAGTGCTATCCCGGAGCTCGGGAACCACCGTTTCGAACAACACGCGCGGAACTTCCGAAACGTATTTCACACATCTGAATCCGTACTCGGCCTCGCGTTCGAGAGGCGGGCGAGGCTCCTCCATGTCGAACATGTATTCATCTTCGTCCCAAGTCGCCACCGGTGATGTAACGCCGGTCGTTAGTCCCCATATTCCAGCACCATTCCTTCACGTTTCCTGCCATGTCGTAGGTACCGTACGGGCCAACGCTTCTGAGTTTGCCGACGGACGACGGACCAACGCGTCCAAAATTGCTGTTTGGCGCAATACAAGTTCTTAGATTCAATCCACTTGCGATCCTCCAGTGGTACAAAGTCGGCAAGGACTTGCCAGCGTACGACGCGAACGCGGCAGCTTCGTGCCAACTGACACCCTGAACAGGATAATCCTGCGTTCCTTCTGGATAAGTCCCCTCGTTCCACGTGGCGGGTCCCGCTTTTCCCGTCTGGTTGACGAACTGTTTCACGGCAGTCGTCCACTCGTCGGGCCCAATCACTTCAATGAGGGATTGCCAATATTGGGCTTCCTCATAGCCTCGTGCATCAACGAATCCCTTGAATTGCCGATTCGTTACCTCATATCGGTCAATGAAGAAGTCTGCCTGCTGCTCGAGCAGGGAGGTAGTCCTCACTCGCACCATGCCGTCAGGCAGGGTACCCTCAGCATCCAGTATCCGGTGAATCTGTGTGTCATCAGGCCCTGCGCAGCCCTCGATTTCCACATAGCCAGGCTTAGCGATTTTCCATCGAAAATAGCCGCGGGGCATGTCTCGGGTGAGACGAGATTTGCCGATCTGTTGCCAATCAACGTCATCAGCAACATCATACGGCTTCACTAAGACTTCGGCATCTGGTGGTTCTGTTGTCACGACCCACATACAAGAGATCTGTTCCCTAATTTGGCGAAGTTTCGGGTCGTTCGGGAATTCCACTGTTGCTTCTTCAACAAGGCGAAACGCCTCGCTCCATTTCTTGGCAGCCACTAGTTTGTCGAGACGGGGAATAACGTCTTCGTGGAACCTACTCACCTCGTCTGCTTCCCGCTCTGCAATCTTCCGCCGATCTACCTCTTCCCACCTTTCTCGCTCTGCACGATGCGCAATCGCCAATCCAGCCGCGAGGAACGCAACCACTAGAATTCCTGCCGAAACCATGGCCAGTGTCACCCGATTGCGACGTGCGAACTTGCGCAGCCGATAGACAGCTGAAGGTGGACACGCAACAACCGGCTCGTGATTCAGGTAGCTTCGGATATCTGTCGCCAAGACGTTCGCTGACTCGTAACGCCGATCACGGTCCTTTTCCATCGCCTTCATTACGATCCAGTCAAGTTCTCCTCGGACGAGTGCAGGCAACCTCTTGGGCTCTGTCGCCCGGTTGGCCGCAACTGCCGGCAGATTCTCACTGCTGCTGAGCCTCGTACTGGGACGTGGCGGTTCTTCCTCCCGGATAATCCGTAGCAACTCGTCAAGTGCGGCAAGGCGGAGCCGCTTACTGTCGAACGGTGCGCAGCCGGTAAGCAGCTCGTATAGCAGCACGCCGAGTGAGTAGACGTCACTGCGCGTGTCTATGTCAAGTTGATCCTGCCTAGCTTGCTCGGGGCTCATGTATTCCAAAGTTCCCACGATTTGGCCGAACGCAGTGAACACCGTCTTGTCAGTGAGCCGCTGATGGGTCGCTTTCGCAACGCCGAAGTCAATCACCTTCGGCGTCGGTTGGCCATCCACGAGTGCCACGAGTACGTTGGAAGGTTTTAGATCGCGGTGAATGATACCCTTGTGATGCGCATGTTGTATTGCGTGGCAAACGGGAATGAATAGTCCGAGTCGTTCTCGAAGTGACAGATGCCGTTCATCGCAATACCGCGTGATTGGCACTCCCCTTACTAGCTCCATTACAAAATAAGGGCCGCCAGCGTCCGTTGTGCCTGCGTCGAAGACCTTGGCGATATTTGGATGCTCCATCATTGCCAACGCCTGTTCCTCGGCTTCAAATCTCGCAATGACCTGCTTGGAGTCCATTCCCGGCTTAATGATCTTCAGTGCTACCCGGCGCATGACCGGCTCCTGCTGCTCCGCCATGTACACGACGCCCATGCCACCTTCGCCGATTTGCTGGAGAAGCTTGTAGGGGCCGATGACGGTGCCAGGACACTCGCATACAGGTCGATCAGCAGTGGCAGCTACGCCCGGAGGTGGGGCGTCGAGCGGCCCCATAGATTCCTCGTGACTCTCCAGCAGATTTTTGACGCGTTCCAACAGAGCCGAGTCACCGGCGCAGGCGTCTTCAATAAACCCTTTGCGCTCCTGTGCAGTACTTCGCTCCAGGGCGGCCAGGAAGATAGATCTTTCGGTGTGGGCAAGTTCAGACATGGTGGACTCCTTTGTATCTTCATACAACAGTGCGGAATCCCGTGGCAAATCACCCCGCAAAATTGGCGATTTGGCCGAAGATTTCTTAGCTGCCTGGGCTCAGATCACTCTTCTTCAGCTCGGTGTGGAGCCACGCGCGGGCGTAAGCCCAGTAACGGTCGGCAGTTGTGGATGAGATATTCAGGGCCTCTGCTGCCTGGGGCACCGTCAGACCGGTGAAATAACGCAGCTTCACCAAGGTCGCCATTACCTTGTCCGATTGTTCGAGCCGGTCGAGCGCCTCGTTGACGGCCAACAAGTCAACGGGCAGCGGTTCCGGGGCCACGATGTCAACATTTGCCATCGGCTGTCGCTGCAGTCCGGCTCCCCGTTTCTGGCTACGCTTCCGGCGGGCTTGATCCACAAGAATCCGCCGCATCGCCTCGGCAGCCGCTCCAAAGAAATGTCCCCGGCTATTCCAGTGCCGTGCCTTCTCGCCATCTACCAGTCGAAGATATGCCTCGTGCACGAGCGCCGTCGGCTGGAGCGTCTGGCCCGGCTTTTCCTGAGCCATCTTAGAAGCCGCCAGCTTTCGCAATTCCTCATAGATCAATGGGAGAAGTTGCTCAGCGGCGTCCGGATCGCCGTCTTCGATTGCAGATAGGATGCGGGTAACGTCGGACATGGCCGCCGCCTCGTGGAGGATCGCGTCACCAGATACTCAAGATGGTAGCACGCGTCCGAGGACAAAGCGACTCACCGATCGGTGGTACGCAACTGGGCGACGTGGGGCAAGAACGAGGCGCGCCCAGCGCCGCCTCATTTCCCCCGACAGGAGGGCGGTTAGGCTTCGGTGCGAAGTCACCCGTTAGGCGCACAGGTGGCCCACACCTGTGCGCCATCAATTTGATTCACGAAGTCGGGCGAAATCGGCAAAGATCGCGCAGTCATAATGACTCACGCGCGATTCGCTACGCGCATTGGGTGATCGCGACCTGAGCGCTTGGCTAAGCAGCGCAACTGCTCCAGGTGGATGTGACCCGCCGCAGTTGGCCGATCGCCTTCTATTGTTTGGGTGGGGGCAATACCTGAACTTCTTGACTTTGCCAAAACTTCCGAGGTCGGGGCGACATGTTTGAGTTGCAAGGCCTGCCCCGCACTCTTTGGCAGGGGCTACCTCTGAGGGTTCACGACCTGGCTGACGGCCGCGCAACCACCGTGGCGACAACTCGCGCGGAAAAATCCAGAATGTTGTGCCAGACAGCTCCGCCCTCCGTCGGACACAGAGCAATCTTGGCTGCTGACGGAGAGTGCAAGTTGTCCGCAGATTCAATGGGACTCTTCGTCTCCTGAGGGCGAGAACATCGCGCGAATCACCTTTGGATCGTTCCCGCCCGGTCTTTTCGTCATTCGGACAAGCGTCTCTCCCTCGCCCCGCGGCGGGTCGTTTCCCTTCTTAAAGTGTGTTAGCATTCTGGGCATTCTGTTCGCCGTGTTCGAAGGCTTGGAGGATGCGTGTGGCGTCGGACATAGAGGTCAGGATACTCTTGATGGCGCGGTCACTCCAGCCCACTGGCGAGCGCCTGATCTTCCGTGTCGACGGTGAGTGGATACTCGAATGAAGGAAGAGGAGAAAGCAGGATACATTGATAGTGAACGACGAATCCGGCGGGCCGAATGCGAAAGATCCGCAAGTCAGCTGCACCTGTCAAGATCAGCGCCCGGGCATATCGTTCCATCGGGCAAGCAGCGCCCGGGCCCAAGGGTATTCTTCGTCATCGATGATTCTCTGCTCGACCACTTGCTCGAGATATCGCCGGGCGTTCGGATAATCTGACTCGGCCAGCCGTCGCATGGCAAGGGCCCAATTGACATGGCTCAGCCAGAGACAGGGATACTCAGAGTCTTTTGCCCAGGCAAGGGCTTCGGCTTCTTGGTCGCCGCCGTAGATCGGGAGGATTTGGTCGACGATGTGGCGGCTGTACGTGGACAGCTTCTTCGACGCGAGGATTTCTCGCTTCTCTGTGACGTGACGCTCCAGCTCCTCGGTTGGAATGCCGGCGAGGATCGCCGCTTCTAGCGCGTGCGTCACGATCTCAGGAGTATCATGCTCCTTGAGCAGCCGCCTCGCGTTTTCCAGGGCTGTGTGTCGCTGCCCCTGCAAGGCTGCCGTCATGGCCATAGCCGCTTGGGAAAACGGCCCGACCTGATCACCGCGGGCGAGCTCAGTCTGACCAGTGTCAAGCTCATAGGCAAGGGCAAGGAAGATATAGGATAGCACATCGCCCCAGCCGGTCGCATAGTCGGCCTGAAGGATGGCCTTGGCTTTGTCCTTCTGATCTTGCTCGTAGTAATATTCGGCAAGACAGAAGCGTTCCCATTGCAGCAATTCACGATGTATAACATCCATGTCTGCATAGGCCTTCGCATCATCCAGGGCCTTCTTCCACTCGTCGTGGCGGCCGCTCGCCCTCAGTGCGTTGGCGCCTCTGAGGTAGGCGATCAGACCTTCGATCCGTACCGCCACCGTGTCGCCTAGCATGACCCGGGCCCCCTCAACCTGCTGGAAGGCAGAGGCCACTTCCTCTACTCTCCCGGAGTGCATGGCGTACCTTGCCCGCATCCCTCCGCGGTACAGCAGCGTGATCGGGGAACGTGTCTTGCTGAACGTCTCGTCCGCATACTTGAGTCCGCGTCTCGAATCGTATAAGAGCATGTTGGCAATGAAGAACCCGTCTGAAGGGAAACGGGGATCGGCATCCGTCAGCAGTTGCTCAAGTTTCCCGTAGCTGTCATAAATTTCTTTGTACCGCCCCCTGATGCAGTAGATGAACATCAGCGCCGCAAAGGAACCGGGATCGTTGGGATACCGACGGCTGACTTCCTGGAAAAGCGCGAGGGCCGCATCCTCGTCACCGCCAGCCATAACGAAAACCAACCCGTCAAGCTTGTCTGCTAGGTCCTGATCTTCTTGTTCCCGCAACTGCGCGACGATCTCTCTCGCCGACGCCTCCTCGCCGGAGAGGATGTGGGTCAATCCGAGTTGAAAGAGGGTAGTCCCCAAGTCCTTGAGGATCTTTGTCTTTTCATCGAGGATCTTTGCCTTATCATCACGCTCATGTTCAGCATCCCTGCGAGCGATGGCCTCCCTTGTCGCGGCCTGTACAGCCAGTTGCGCTTGCCGCACGGCCACACCTAACCCTACCAGCAGCGACACCGCCACCAGCGTTGCCGTGATCAGCCCGCCCCGGTGCTGTCGCGAGAACTTGCGAAGTCGATACGCCGGTGATGGTGGCCGGGCCAGCACGATCTCGTCGTTGAGGTGATTCTCCACGTCTCTGGCCAGATCGGACGCCGTTTGGTAACGGCGTGAACGCTCCTTCTCCAACGCCTTCATTACGATCCAATCGAGTTCGCCGCGAACCGCAGCGCTGAGCCTCCTGGCCTCTGTGCCGTGATTGGCGGCGACCGCCGAAGCCGTCTCAACCGCGCTCAGTCGTGTGCTCGGGCGGGGCGGGTCCTCTTCCCGGATGATCCGCATCATCTCGTCAAAGGCAACGGTTCGCAGCCGCTTGCGATCAATGGGCGTTTCGCCCGTCAGCAGTTCGTAGAGCAATACCCCGAGCGAGTAGACGTCGCTGCGCGTGTCGATGTCAAGCTGGTTCATCACGGCCTGTTCGGGGCTCATGTATTCGGCTGTGCCCAGAATCTGGCCGAACTGGGTGAACATCGTCCGCTGGGTCAGCTTCTGGCTGGTGGCCTTGGCCACTCCGAAGTCAATCACCTTCGGAACCGGCTTGTCGTCGTAGAGGGCCACCAGCACGTTCGACGGCTTCAAGTCCCGGTGGATGATGCCTTTCTGGTGCGCATGCTGTACCGCTTGGCAGACCAAGACGAACAGCCTTAGGCGCTCTTCCGTCGTCATACGTCGCTGGTCGCAGAACTTGGTTACCGGAAGCCCCCGCACCAACTCCATAACAAAAAAGGGCCGGCCTTTCTCGGTGGTTCCAGCATCGAACACTCGCGCGATATTGGGGTGGTCCATCATCGCCAGGGCTTGGCGCTCGGCCTCGAAGCGGGCAATTACCTGCCGAGTGTCCATGCCCGGTTTAATGATTTTCAATGCCACTTTGCGGCGAATAGGTTCCGTTTGTTCGGCCATGAAGACCGCGCCGAAGCCACCTTCACCGATCTGTTGCAGCAGCTTGTAGGGGCCGATCTGGGTGCCAGGTTTCTCGGTGATGGGCCGGTCGAGGGTGGGGGACGATTCGATTGCAGGTGGTTCGAGGAAACTCCCGGCCTCGTCATGCAAGTGCAGCAGGTGTTCGACGCGCTGCACGCAGCTTCTTATCGCTTCCGCAGGCCGCGTCGAGATAGGCAGATCGCTCCTCAGGCGGGCGTTCCATTGCGGCTGTGAAAATGCTCTGCTCGTTCATGATTGAACCTCACGAATTCCTCTCTATTCATCAATGCGCCATCCGGCAGCGAGCTGCGCATTCTTTCTCAAGCGGATTTGCCAAGAAATTTGAGCGAGTTGTACTCAGTCACTGCCCCCCCATTTCCGCCAGGAGCCACGCCCGAGCGTAAGCCCATAACTGATTTGCCTTTCGGGAGGAGATGCCAAGCGAGTCCGCCGCTTGCTTGATGGTCAAACCCGCGAAGTACCGAAGCTTTACGAGTCGCACCGCCTCTTCGTTGGTTGACTCCAGCTTGGTGAGGGCTTCGTCGATTGCGAGAATGTCATCCGATTTGACAGGCACTTCGATTTCGACGTCCTGGA
This sequence comes from uncultured Planctomycetota bacterium, assembly GCA_963700575.1. Classification (GTDB taxonomy): domain Bacteria; phylum Planctomycetota; class Planctomycetia; order Pirellulales; family Pirellulaceae; genus JAJRVM01. The sequence continues at coordinate 249,249 of CAVOYC010000037.1, forward strand.
GGTCGTGGCGAGCCGCATTCGCCCCTCGCTTTGCTCGTCCCTTTTCGCCGTGCATTCTCCACGAGGATCCGCCGCATCGCCTCCGCCGCCGCGGCGAAGAAGTGGCCCCGGCTATCCCACTGCTGGGCCTTCTCCACATCCACCAGCCGCATATAGGCCTCGTGCACCAGCGCCGTGGCCTGGAGCGTCTGGCCCGGCTTCTCGTGCGCCAGCTTGGCGGCGGCCAGTTTGCGCAGCTCCTCGTAGACCAGCGGCAGTAGCTGCTCGGCCGCGGATGGGTCGCCGGATTCGATCTGCGATAGGATGCGGGTGACGTTGGTCATGGAGATTAGGATACCGCTGGCGGAGCTGCGATTCCATCAGCCTTCTCCGACTAACGCTTGACTCGCGACCGAAATCGGGTCATTCACTCAGCTCCCATCCTTGCTTTCCATAGGCGATCATGCGCCTTTCGGATCTGGACTCTGAATCCGGGCGGGCCAATTTGAATCGTCCTGCATTCGTTTAAGAAATGCCTCAGACCAGTAGCAAGCTGAGTTCCCGGGTAAGAACTCCGCGCAGGCTTGCCGGAAGTGTTTCATCGCATTCTCACGATCCCCTTGGCTCAGATGCATCATGCCAATCCGATAATGGGCCACTTGCTGCCAATAGAGTCCTTCCGTTTTGCCGAGATATTCCTTTTCGTCCATTATTCCAAACAAGAAGTCACGATAGGGTTCGTCACCATCACCTGAAGGAATTTTGCTCAATTCAGCGCAGAATCATCTCAGGGTCTTTTCCAACCAGCATTAAAACCTCAAGAGCCGCCATGCGATGCACGTCAAAAATGTCTTCCCGACTTATAAACTCACGATAAGTGTTTAGTGCGATCTCACAGTCTTCCTCGGCTTGCACGAAGGCGAGCCAAACGGGTGCAAACATGTAGGGTTCGTTTCTCAGTATCTCGATGGCATGTCCAATCTCGTTGTCGCGATACAACTCAATGGCCTTCGTGTACCTTCCGCCGAACCCCATTTCCCTCAGCACCCGCAATTCCTGAGCCGCAAGATCACTTTGACCAATGGTTCGATAGTACTGCATTCGTACGAATCGCCCCCACGGGTAGCTTGGGTAACGGGCAAGCTCCTGGGCGGCGGTCATGGCAATCTCACGCGACCGTTCCATGTCATGTTCGTTGGCCGTCTCAATGATGCGGCTATGCACCGCGAGCTCGGTAGTCAATACAACCGGCGTCGAGGGAAACATTTCTCTTGCCAGAGCAACGTCATGTGCTGCTGTTTCTAACTGATCTCGTGTGAGTTTTGTTCGATACAACAGGCGGTCGGCTCGGGTAAGGCGGGCAACTACCCAAGTGCGGCGATCGGCGATCAACGCATCGAGTTCGTCTAACGATTCACCAAACACCTGCAGTTTCAACAAACGTTCGTAGTCGTTTCGATATCCCTCACGAGGGTCGAGGCCTCGCCTTCTCATTTGCGTGCTTGTGGCGTAACCCAACTGTCCTTGGCCAGTATTGTTATAGACTAACCTTACGCGGTCCACGCCGCGAAGTCTTGCGGATCGATCTCCGTGGCTTGTTTGGTGAGTGAGAGGGCGTCCTCTAATTCACCCCTGTAAAGGGCCGCCAGTCCTCGCAGTGTGTACAGGGTCGATGGAAGCGCACCTACGGCGTCGGCAGCGTCAATTGCCTCATTGGTGTTGTCGAGATCACCGACGATAACCGTGAGGAAGGCGCACTCGACTGTGTTTTGACGCAGTTTTTGCCAGTGCTGTTTCAGCATGACGTTCGGCTTGACGCGCTTTGACCATCGCCCAGCTTGTGGCGAAAATCCCCAAGAGCAAGGTGAGCACGACGAGAGCAGTCGTTGCGAACACAGCCTTGTGGCGGTAAACGAGTTTCCGCAGCAGATATCCTCGTGCAGGTGGGCAGGCAACTACCGGATCACCGCTCAAGTATCGCTGGACGTCATCGGCGAAAGCACTCGCAGAATCGTAGCGACGGCATCGCTCTTTATCCATAGCCTTCATCACCAGCCAGTCCAATTCCCCACGCAACAGAACGCTTAGTTTTCCGGGCTCTGACTTGCGTTTGGTCGCCACCGTCGGCAATTCGGCGACCGTGCTCAGACGCACACTGGGGCGTGGCGGTTCTTCCTCTCGAATGATCCGGAGCATCTCATCAAAGGCCGCTGACCGGAGGCGCTGCTTGTCAAACGGCGTCGCGCCGGTCAGCAGTTCGTACAGCAGCACGCCCAGCGAATAGATGTCGCTGCGCGTGTCGAACGTCCAGCTGGTTCAATTTCGCCTGCTCCGGGCTCATGTACTCAGGCGTGCCAACGACCTGGCCGAACTGCGTGAACATCGTCTTTTCGGTCAGCTGCTGATCAACTGCTTTGGCCACACCAAAGTCGATGATCTTGGGCACTGCCTGATCATCGTACTCGGCGACCAGGACGTTGGATGGCTTGAGGTCGCGATGGATGATCCCCTTCTGATGGGCGTGCTGCACCGCCTGGCAGACGGGGATGAACAGTTCCAGACGCTCTCTCGTCGCCAGATTGTGTTCGTCACAGTACTCGGTGATCGGAACACCCTTGGGTGTCCCAAACTGATGCCCGCTATCCGGGCAGTTTGACCGTCTACTACCCCTTACACCCCTTTCACGGAGGGGGAGAGCTCTCCGTTGTTCGCCGATATGGCAACGGAAGAGTCGAGCAAGTCGAAGTTGAGACGACACGTCGGCGCCAGGTCTTGCCACTCTGGATGACGAACCAAGACCGTTGCCGGCAATTGTCAGTGGGTGCTGACCCACGTTGTTCTTTGCCGGCTCTCTGGGAATTGGCCGCGTTGCTCCGTGCCTCTGGTTGTCATTTGGAGGCAGATAAGTGAGCCTTCGAGCAAATCTCGTATTTGCTTTCGGAGGACGTCTTTCATGCAACGCAAGGAAAGCACGGTACAGCGATCCCTCTTTGCGGAGTGGCCCACATGGCAGCAGCTGCCAACAGAGGTCCGCCACCATGTTGAGCAACTGCTGGCGAACATGTGCCTTGAAGTTATCCAGTCAAACAACAACCAGGAGCAATTCGATGCACGATCGCATGATAAAGATTCATCATCTTGAGAAGACAGCGTTTGTCTATTTGCGGCAAAGCAGTCCGACGCAAGTCAAACGAAATGTGGAGAGTGGACGACGCCAACGCGGGATGGTAGATCGCGTCAAAGAACTTGGCTGGCCTGCCACGCAGATTGAGCTGTTGGGTGGTGACACGGGGTTGTCCGGCAGCAGTCTGCACGGTCGGGATGATTATCAAGTGATGTTGAACGGAGTCCTTTCGGGCACGGCGGGCCTGATTGCCGCCCGTGAACTATCACGCCTGGCACGTGACAACCAAGATTGGAACCACCTGATACGCGTGTCGCGCCATTTAGATGTACTGTTGATGGACGAGCATCGGCTCTATGATGCAAGCGACCCACAGGATCGGGTGGTGTTGGGTATTGCCGGTGCATTTAGTGAGTTTGAGATCTCTCTGATTATCGATCGCATGCAAGTAAGCCAACAAGAGAAGGCCGCACGTGGGGAATTGTACGAAGGCCGCTTCGCGCCGGGATACGTGTGTCGCGTCGCGCCGCTTTGCGAGAAGCATCCGGACGACCGTGTGCAACGTGCCGTGATGCGAGTCTTCGATCATTTCGATCGCTGCGTGAGTGTCTTGCAGCTACACCGCGAACTGCTCCACGACAACTTTGAGCTGCCGGTGGTACCAGCCGGTCGGGACTGGCGCGACGTCGAGTGGGTCACACCGAGCTACGACCAGTTGCTGGACATGCTCAAACACCCGATTTATGCGGGGATTTACGTGCGTGGCCGCAAGAAGACCATTACGCTTTTGGATGACCAAGGGCATATCAAGAAGCAACGTCGGCGTGTCGCACGTGACGAGTGGGCAGTGTTCTTGGAAGACCATCACGAGGCATACATTGATACACCTCGTTGGGAGAAGAACATGGAAAAGATCTCCTCCAATGCACGCGGTGGTGGCGCCACTCGACGTGCTCCTCAAGACAGTCCGGCGTTGCTGGCCGGCTTGTGGCGTTGCCGTCGTTGTGGCAACAAGTTGCAGACTCAGTACCCCAGTAGCGGCGTCCATTACCGATGTCGTGGTGGGGCGCGGCAACGCGAGACACCGAAGAAGACGTGCTTCAGTTTTCCAGGTGCGCGTGTCGAGGAACGCATCAGTGAGTTAGTTCTGGAAGCCGTTCGTCCCGCCGCGATTGCGGCTGCTGTGCAAGCCACGGAACAATTGGCCGCTGATTTTGAAAAACGTCGGCAGCTGATCGTCGATCGTTTGGCAGCCTGCCGCGAAGCGGAAGCGCGCGCGGCAAGAGAGTATAAGAGCACGGACTCAACGTACGGTGCTGTTCGCCAACGATTGGCGTCAGAGTGGGAGCAGGCGATTGCGACAGTGCAGGCAGAGCAGACGCGATTGGCAGCGTTCGACCGTGACGTGCCTACGTTGCCAACTCCGGAACAACGCAAGCAACTGGATCGTTTAGGCGAAGACGTTCATCGCATTTGGTTTCACCCAGCAGTGAGCACGGTCTTCAAGAAGCAGATTGTGCGTACGGTGATCGAAGAGATTGTCGTGGACTTGAATGAAGAACGCGATGAACTTGAACTTTGGATTCATTGGGCAGGAGGACACCATACCGAGCTGCGCGAACCTCGTTACCGCCGCAAGGTCCGACGGAAGAACGAAGACGTTAAACCGATCGTCGATGCACTGCGGAAAGTGCTCGACGACACATCGATCGCCGCTGTGTTGAACCGTGAGAAGATTCGCACTGCGTCGATCGTCACGTGGTCGGCCCAGCGTGTACGTGACTTCCGACGACGTCACGGAATCGATGCCTTCAGCAAGAAGAAACAGCAGCAGCAAGGATGGCTGACAGGGGCTCAGGCCGCTAACTCACTCGGCATCAGTGCCATGAGCGTGACGCGGCTTAGTTCAAGCAGGCGTTTTACCCGCAGAACAGCCACTTCCGGGACTGCCGGCCGTGATCTCACGTGACGACTTGAATCTGGCCGATGTCAAGAAAGCGGTCAAGGACCTGAAAACGTCCCACAATCGTCCGCTAACTCAAGATCCGAATCAGCTAAGTCTTTTCCCCACAAGAAACTCTTGAAAGGATGCATCATGTAGGCATTTTACCCGCAGAACAGCCATTGTCCGGACTTCCGGCCGTGATCTCACGCAAGGACTTGAACCTGGCCGATGTTCAGAAAGCGGTCAAAGACCTGAAAACGTCCCACAATCGTCCGCTAACTCAAGATCCGAATCAGCTAAGTCTTTTCCCCACAAGAAACTCTTGAAAGGATGTATCATGTCGACACGCCCTTGACCAGTTCCATCACGAAATAGGGACGCCCGTCGGCGGTGCACCCAGCATCAAGGACTCTTGGCAATATTGGGATGGTCCATCATTGCCAGTGCTTGACGTTCGACTTCGAACCGTGCCACGAAGTTCCGTGAGTCCATGCCTGGCTTGATGATCTTCAAGGCAACTCGCTGTTTGATCGGATTTTGGCGTTCGGCCAGATAGATCGATTCCTCATGCCTCCTTCACCGAGTTGCTGCAGCAATTTATATGGACCAATGTGAGTACCGGTCATAGGTTGTGGAGACTCTCATCGGCACCATAAGAGAGGAGCTTCTGCAGTCAGTTGGGGTGCCTGCTGATTGAGCAGACTTTCCGGACGCTCATGGGCCAGGATCAGGGCGTCAATTCTGTCTGCGCAGCGCCTGAATCACTCTTGCAAACCTGGGCCAGAAACGCCTCACGTGGTCAACGGAGTCGAGTTCGATGGCGGCGAGAAAGATCTCTTTGACTTTGCCTGAAAGCTCGTCGTTCATGTGACGCTCCTTGGAATCGTGTTGGATTGTGCCAAGTAGACGCGCCGCCGATCGCGGTTTTGTCTCACGCTTCAGGTATTTTTCTGTTATCTTCCTCACCCAACACGGCGCAGTGCTCAGGTGCGCGCATAAAGCTCCAGTGTCGATAGGCGGTTCTGCGCGAGATCTCCAGAGTTTCAGCTGCATCTTCGACGTTCAAACCACCGTAGTATTTCAGCTTCAACACTTCAGCTGATATCTGGATCTTTTGGGCGAGTCGCTCGAGAGCATCATCAATCGCCAGCACTTCCTCTGCCGCTGCGTTGATGGACAGGTCACTTTCAGGCAAGTCGACTCGGCGCAGATTACCTCCCTGTTTGAGTCGTTTCTCGCGCCGTGTCTGCTCTACGAGATCCTTGCGCATCGCTTCGGCCGCTGCGGCAAAGAAGTGTCCTCGACCATCCCAACTGCGAGGAGTGTTCTGGCCGACCAACCTCAGGTACGCTTCGTGGACCAGCGCGGTGCAAGCTTGTAGTGTCTGTCCTGGCTTTTCGTGAGCCAAGCGGGCCGTAGCCAGTCGCCGCAACTCGTCATACACAAGGGGCATTATTGGCTGGCTGCGCTGGAATCACCCTGTTGGATTTGGGTCAGAATGACAGAAACGTCGGTCATTGCTGAATCCTCCGCAGGTGTCCGATCTGTGCCTCGAAATCTGTGCCTTGAATTATAGCTGGGGTAAACGCTGAATGCTCCACCAATTTCTTCTCGAGGCGTGTAATTCAAGGTCCGGTGGCGTCTGCGGCGGTGTGAATTGGAACAAACGGGCCGTGAGAGAGGTGGATCTTGAAGGCGTCACAACGAAGTCGGGTAAATTGACTATACTCTAGCCTGAGAGCGAACAACAGAGTCGCTGTTGGTGGTGGCATCATTTCCGTTACAGGGAGCACTCATGAATAGCGCAGGCAATACGAACCTGTTTGTGGGTATCGACCATCCGGCCGTCGCGGCTGAGGACGTCGATCGGCTGGCCGATTGGTATGTGGAACGCTCGGTGACCAGCGCTTCTTTCGCGAGGAAAAGCCGGTGTGGATTCTGCGTGCTGCGGATGGCACGCTACTGGAGATCATGCCACGCGTACGATACTCCCACGCCCTGAGCGAACCACGTGGTCTCCCGGTGGGCCACATCTGGCGATACGCGTCAGTGATTTTGATCGAGCACAGGCTGAACTCGACCGGAAAGGGGTGGATTGGACGGCAGGTGAAATGGGAGCGGTTGGTGGTGGGCGGCCTGCGAACTTTGTTGACCCGGAAGGGAATATGATCCAGATTGTGCAGAGAAGCTGATCCACATGAAAGCGGGCGTCAGCGTCTGGATGTTCGCTTACAAGGGCAGCGAGACATGACGAATTCCAAGTCGATTGGTGGTGGGTCTATGATCGTATTACGAGGTTCTACATTGTGGAGCCTGCTTGCCACATGGATCGTGCTGGTGACGACTGCCTGTGTAGCCGCATCAAATGAGGATCACCCCGCGTACGTCTTGTTTTTCCTGGTTGATGACTTGGGTTGGCGTGATGTCGGGTGCTTTGGGAGTACCTTCTACGAGACCCCCAACGTCGATCTGGTTGGCACAGCAAGGTGTGCGTTTCACAAATGCCTATGCCGCTTGTCACGTCTGTTCGCCTACACGAGCCAGTATTCTGACTGGCAAGTACCCTGCCCGGCTGAAACTGACTGATTGGCTGCCCGGTCGCCGCGACTTCTCCTTTCAGCGATTGTACCGAACATTCGCAGTCGCCAGCATCTGCCGTACCGAAGAAACGACGCTGGCCGAAGCGTTGAAGGAGGCAGGGGCACCGACCGAGCCATCGGCAAATGGCACCTCGGGGAGTGTTCCGTCCAGTCCGGAGGGCGCATGGTTTTTCGAGCATGTTCCGCACGATTGGCCTAACGGGGCACCGAATGGAACGTACTATGTGCCGTACCGCCTGCAGGGGTCTGGAAAGGGCCGGAGGGAGAAGCACCTGACGGACCGCCTCACGACGGGAGCAGTCGATCGAGTCCAGCCAGGGGGAGCCCTTCTTCCTGTATCTCGCTCACTTTGCAGTCCACGACCCGATTCAAGGACGTCGGGACCTCGTCGATGCGATCGTGACCGCTTGACGCAGCGGCCTCGTGAGGGAGGACCTGCGTTCATCCTGGAGGGTAACCCGGACGATGTGAATCCGCTCTCGCCGGAGGCTGGCGGCTTGGCTCGCGACCCGGAGTATGCCGGCTATCGCGGTGTCGCCGGCGGACCGTCAAGGTCAAGCAGCACCAGGACAATGTCGAATTCGCCGGCATGGTTGAGGCGATGGACCAGAGTCAGGCCGGTTGCTCAACAAGCTTGAGGCACTTCAATTGTCGGAGAAGACCGTGATCATCTTCTTTTCCGACAACGGCGGGATGGCGGCTGCTAATTTTGGCAATCCGCAACGCGTCGTCCAGAAGACAGCGTTGGATCGGCGTATTCGACGTCCAATCTTCCTTTACGCGGTGCCAAGGGCTGGCTGTATGAAGGAGGGATTCGAGTGCCGTTGATCATCAGTGGCCTGGCCAGGGGCTGGCCAATGTCACATGCCATGTGCCCGTCGTCAGCACCGATTTCTACCCGACCATTCTGGACATGGCAGACTTTCCGCTGCGGCCCGAGCAGCATTGTGACGGGTTAAGCTTGACGCCCTTGTTGCGTGGTGCGAAGAGTCTGGAACGAGACGCCATCTACTGGCATTTCCCGCACTACAGTAATCACGGTATGCAGAGTCCCTGCGGCGCCATTCGATCAGGAGATTACAAGCTGATCGAGTATTTCGTATACAACATGCAGTTGTTCATCTCAGTTCCGATCTCGGTGAGCAACGCGATCTGTGCACGAGCCTCAGCGGGCTGCATACTCGCCGCGGGAGCAACTCCATGTGTGGCGGCAAAGCGTTGGAGCGGAAATGCCCGAGCCGAATCCGGATTATCGGTCACCGCGGCTAGTGAGGTGCGCACCGGCAATCCAACGTCAATCTGCGAAGTGAATTTCGTAATCTCTGTTCGGTATGCGGTGAATGAGAGAACATCATTCGCGTGCTCAGTCACGGAGATAGGGTTTCCCAGTTGACGGACGGTCACTCCCGTTCGCTTTTCAAAACGAAACTCCTGTCCGGCCAGGGAGTGGATGTGAGCGGCGATTGGTTTTCTGTCTTTCCACTCCAAATCGATCTCGAGGCCGCGAGCCCGTAGGCCTCGAAAGGGAACCGGAGTTCCATGCCGCGGGGATCGCTGGCAGGAAAACGAACGACGTGGCCGTGGCTCCGAATCAACATTTCTGGCATCCGCCGTACCGCCGAAGTTGCCGTCGATCTGGAACAGACGCCCCGGTAAGCAGCCGTCCAGCAGGTTTGGAAGGTTGCGCGATGAGGCGGTTGAGATAAGCGTGCGCCGTTTCCCCGTCCAGCAGCCGTGCGTAAAAATTTGTCTTCCAGGCATTGCTCCAACCACATCACCCCCGATCCTCGTCGCTCCAGCGTGCGACTGGCCGCGGCAAAGAGTTGCGGAGTTTCTGGGGTCAGTAGAGCGAACGGGTGAAGGCCCAGCAGGTGAGATACGTGGCGATGTTGGGGATCACGCTCATCGTAGTCCTCGATCGACTCCTGGATCGCACCATGTTTGCTGACGGCCAGGGGGGCAGCTTGGCCAGCAGGTCGCAATTCGTGTGTTCAGTTCGCGATCCACGTTCAATATCTCCGCTCCCTGCCGTGTCGCGTCCAGCACGACCCGCACCAGCGTCATGTGATACGTTCGAACCGCGAGTAATTCGAATTCCCTTGTGTGTCTGCGGATCGATGTATTCGTTTTCCGGTGACGTTGATGGCAGCGGCGACGACCAAGTGGCCGTTGCTGTCTTCTCGCATGGTGTCGAGCAAAAATGTTGTGGCTCCCTTGAGGATCGGATAGGCCGAGTCTCGCAGGAACTTTTCGTCTTGTGAGAATTGTATGTTGCCAAAGGGTCATGGCCATCCAGGCTCCGGCGAGCGGATCAAGAACGCCGTTCATGAACTGCGAGTTGGTCGTCGAACCGCTGGGAGTGGTGCGGCCGAACGGATTGGTGGCCGTGTAGGCCACCCAGCCGTCGGAACCGTAAAGCCGTGTGGCCGTCGCTTTTCCTCTGTCTGTCAGTGTGAACCAGTCGACAAACGGATCGAGCGTCTCAGAGAGGTTGCAGAGGTCTGCGGGCCAGTAGTTCATCTGTAAATTGATATTCATGTGGTAGTCCGCTTCCCACATGTGCCACATATGTTCGTTCCAGAGACCTTGCAGATTGGCTGGGAGCCGACCAGGGCGAGCTGCTGGCCAGCAGATAGCGGCCAAACTGAAGCAAACGCCGCCAGCGGGCATCACTTGCGCGGGTTCGCAACGAGGTTACTCTTGTCGGTCGGCAGGCTAAGGCTGGGCGAAGTCCCGAAGGTCAATCGCAACACGATTCATCAACGCCTCATGCTCTGCCACGTGATCTCGCTGGAGAGTGCCCCAGGTCTTTCGCCCTGCAGCGTGGAGCAGGTCGTCGGCGATTCTGCCGGGGTCGAGCGAGCGGTTAAAGGTCATGCGGGCCAGATCGTAGTCAGTGGCTGCTGTGAACAGCAGTGTAACGTCGTCGGCTCCTTCGACGACCAGCGTAGTGTCGTCCGTTCACGCGCCCCCGGTTGTGACAGCTGCCAGCCGACCGGCGAATAACTGCATATGCCCACCGGTCCGAACCACCCGGATTATCGTCGCGGGCCTCGGGTGCTTCGAGATCCACGATTTGGCCATCCAGATTCAGTTGATGATCGCTGGCGACAGTCAGCTGCGCGTCCTTCTTTCGAATCAGCGTCGCGGTCATGTTGATCGCTCCGGGTGGTTCGGCCGATACGTGAACGGCAATGACGTCATCAACTGCGGATATCAGCGTCCTGCGGCGGTAGCGGATGCCGTTAACTCGGTACTGACGGTCGCGATCCCGCTCGCCAGGTCTAACTCGCGTCGATAGTGGCTTGCTTCACTGCCGTGCTGGGATGAAGAGACAACAGGTCACCGAGCGGTTCGTGAGAGCGAAACGAAGTGGGCTTCTGACCATGTATTGCTGCCCAAAATCGCTGGCTTCAGCGGTCTTTCCGGCAAGCACGAGATCTTGCAGGATCTTCAGATTGTCTTGGAAGTCATCGGGATAGGAGTCAACGGGCTGACCGGCCCAGAGGCTCTCTTCATTAAGTTGCAGGCGTTTCTGTTGCACACCTCCAAACACCATGGCTCCCAATCGGCCGTTGCCCAGCGGAATCGCTTCCACCCATTGGCTCGCCGGCTTGTCATACCAGAGTTGCATGTCTTGCGCGTTGCTGGGACTATTTGTCAGGCAAAGTAAAGCGGCCCATGTAAGCAGTCTGCGGTGAGTAGTCATTGGTCTGATCGCTCCGATGTTCGGCGGGCAAATACGTTTGTCCGTATGTCGTTTCAACTCGCGACGAAGTACCGTGTTTTGCCGAAAATACTTGTGCGAGACAGCTGAGATGTGTAAGGAACCTAGTGGTGGAACTAATTCGTCCTATTGTACTCCGGTGTGCGGGCTTGAGATCACCACTTGCCAAATGGTCTGCTGCAAGGCCTTCATTATACTTTGCGCTCAAGTTGGTCATCCAATCCGTAATTCGGCCCTGGTGCCGGACATTCCAACCGGTGTCTGACCGCTGAGCACACTGTAGATGGTCAGGCCATTGACATAGTTGGCAACATTTCCTTCCAGGTGAGGAATCGGATTCGGGTGAATGCCATCTGCATAAAAGATGTTGACGCCTGCATCGGTGCCCGTTTTTGGATCCCAGCCAGGGATGAGTTTCGGATTTCTCGCATAGAGCTGTTCGAGTCCAAGAATCTCGCCCGCTTTGATGCGCTATTGAGCATCCCATACGTCCCCCACTGGTATCATGCCAACGGGTTTCGTGAGCTTCTCACGAAACTCATCATTCAATTTCGTAATCAGTTGTTGAAAGTAGTCATGTGACTGATATGCATCGCCAGTCGGCTTTTCGCTCTGCTCGTCATAGGGGTATGTGCGTTCCCAAACGCCGGAAAATCGATGTTGGCATAGGATCGCTTTTCGCGGTCCTTCTCTTGGGCATTGATGATTGGTCGGTTTGGCCATGTTTGGTAACAAGAGAAACGCTTGGCTGATTGATTGGCAAGGGCGAATTTCAGGAAGTGGCGAAGTGCCGGAAGATCTTCTTTCATGCGGCTGCGATAAGGTTGAAGGACAATCGCGTCCCATTTGTGGTTGGCCAACGCCTCCCAGTAGGGGCCAAATCGTTTGGGTTTGATCCAGTCGGGCCGCCAGGTTCCCAGGACTCGCCGGAACGCTGGTTCGTTTCCCATTGGCGGGTCGACAGGCCTTTCTCTCTGCTGCCCAGTGACGACTGAGAGTGCAGCCGGCGGCGAGTTGCGTGCTGAATTGATAGTCGATGCCACCCTCGGCAAACAGTAAATGCAGGCGATCCATTGTGATGCTGCGTGTCAGACTGTTACCGATATGGTAGACGTGCAGCGTCTCGGTTGCTGCGCGATCCAGCCAGTGCGTTGGCCAAAGAACATGACAAGGGTTAGAAACGTTAGTTGTGTTCGCATGGCTACACCGTGGTATGAAATGTGGTAAAAGCCGCCCGGCGGATATATGACCGATTTCGTTGATACGAAGACCATATGCGATGTCTCGACGTTGCCAGACACTGTCGCATCTAGCTCCTCGTCGCAACAAAAATCAAGGCTCGTGCCTGCATCATGATAACACGCTGCATCATCGTTCGGCGAATTGAGTGAGGTTGAACTTGACGGTGGCGGCCCATGATTCGAGAGCGGCGTGGATGGCCGGCGACCTGAGTGACGGTGTCTAAGAAAAGGACGTTATCATGCTGATGCGGGAAACGACGTGCAGGTCCTTTTTCGTACCCACTCGCGACGGCAACCGCCGTTACGGCAGCTTGTTGTGGGTCGTTGTCAGCGCTCGATAGCTACAGCGATGCCTGTGCCGCTGGCAGTGGGAAGGATCTGCCAGTGATAGTCAGGGTTGGAGTGGAACGAGTGGTCCACGGCACTCTCTGCTAGAGGGCAAAGGACTTACCGAGAAACGCCTGCGAAAAATAGTGGGCGTCGTCGTTGACACGTGATATTCCAGGGAGTGTTGAAGCGGCATAGAAGCTCCCCTTGATCCAGATGTTGTCTGCCATCTTGGCGGCCGACAGAAATGGTATGGCTCCCATGAAGCTGTGGCCGCTGACGCCGTTATTGTCATGAAAGGGCCGCCATTCGGAGGACTCATCGGTTTCAGTCGGACGGGCGCCGCCGGTTGCCCATTGCAGAACCAGCAAAGGAGGGCCACCGACGAGTATGGATCGCAGCATGTCGCTGTCCCCAGGCTGTTGCTTCCGATCCCATCGGCCAAGTCCCGATCATCGGCTCGGCTAATGCAAAGGCCGCGAAGACCGGAATGGTGTAATATCCGTCACCCAGGAATTTGGGTTCGTGGAGGACTTCGTATAGCTGGTCTCGGAGCGATACGATGCTGTCGAGATAGCTGTCGCTGACGAACTGTTCGTCAAATCCAGTGTTGGCCATCAGTGCGGCGGCAATGCCTCCCGCTAAACACGCCATGGTATCGAATTGATAAAACTGCTGGTGATCATCTCCAATTCCACGCAATTGGCGAGTGAGCAGTTGCTGGTATGTTCCTTCCTGAGCAGATGAATCGAAGCGAGAAGTGTATGCGTCCCTGTCACTCGGCAGATCCATGAGCTCCTGTCATCATGGTCCAAGGCCCTGTCAGCGAAATCTTGGTCGGCAGGAAGATGTCGATGCGAGACGCGGCAGCATCGTGCCCAATCGTGCACGCCGCTGTCGGACGTATCTAGTTGGTTGTGGGGGCAATACGTTGGCCGAATCCAGAACATGTCCAATTGGCGATATCATGAACTGCCGTGCCGAACAGCAGGTCCCCTTGAAGGTGTTCCAATGGGCTTGGAGAGTCGGGGCTTGTGGAGCGATCAAGCCAGTTATGTTCTGAGTAGGCTGACAATGAGTAGATCGGTGGCCAGTCGACGATGGTCTGGTCGACGATGGTCTGAGTGCACACGGATGCAGCGAGTTTCCGGAACAACGGCAAGGCAATCACAACCAGCGAGCAAAGGTGGAATGTGATTTTGGCCATGATCGAGTGCGTTTCGCTGGAAGAGAGAAAATGGCGAGATGCGGAAGATAATCAGGTCAGTGGGTTTCGTAAACACCAGATTGAGCATTCGCAACAGCAACGATCGCAATGCGACCACGCGAAGTGCGACGCGGCATCATTGCGGCGAGGCCTGGCTTGCGAGCAGGTGGCAGAAACGGTGGCGCAACAAACGCCAGCGGCGTTAGGCTGTAGGGGAGCAAACGACGCCGGCCGCGTTCGCGTCCACGATTTGTCGTCTCGAAGCCATTACTCCCAACTCCAAACTCCAATTTTCTCATACAAGGGGTTGCCCGAAACGACCAAATACTGTACATCTGTATATTGCGACTGTGCAAATTCCTTCTTTTTTGCAGGCGGTGCCAGTCCGTGGACCCGTCTGCTCCCCGCGACACGTGGGCCCGGCGGCAGACACGATGACGCAAGAAAGGATGTGCGTGATGGCTTCTTCGAAGTTAACGGTGCCAGGTGCGCCGTGAGCGCAAGGCAATGTACCACCTGAGGGCCCGCTGTGTGCGGCGGGCGTACCTGTGCGGCAAGGATCGGGTGACCGGGAAAGACTACTCGCATCGCAAGCTGTGGCTGTTGCGGCGGCATGAGCAGCTGGCGGGACTGTTTACGATCGACGTGCAGTTTCGCGCGGAACTAAGTAATCATCTGCACATGGCGGTGCGGCACCCGGCCGGATGTGGCCCAGCGGTTATCCCAGGAAGACGTGGCCCGCCGCTGGCTGACCATCACACGGCTGGCCAAGTGCATGGACGACTCGCTGCCGGAGGTCAACCCCGAGAAGCTCGCAGAGCTGCTGGGCAACCCGAGCGATTGCGGGAAGGTGGCCGCAAGCGTCTGAGCGATATTTCCTGGTACATGGCCGTGCTGCTGGAGAATATCGCGGCGGATCAATCAGGAGGAAGGCACACAGGGACGCGTCTGGGATGGCCCGTTCAAATGCCGGAAGTGTCCGATCTGGCCGGTCTGTTGATCTGTGGTGTCTACATCGATCTGAACACGATCCGCGCAGGAGGCCGACTCGCTGGAGCGGGCCGAATCGACCTCGATCTTCCAGCGGTTGATGTGGCGGCCGACCAGGAGCCGTTTTCTCCGGACCGCATCGACGCCTACCTGGCGGAGCTGACGCTGCAGCCGGAGCGGAAGGTGGACGAGCCGTGGGCCACAAGTCGCGGCACGGAAGCGCATCGGACCTGGGCTGCCTGCCGATCTCGTTGGCTACCTCGCTGTTGTTGCGGTGGACGCTGGCGGTGCTCGAGGGGGGTCAGCGGACGACGATCCCGCGAAACCTGCACGCGATTCTGGATCGACTGAAGATCGACCCGGAAGACTGGGTGAATCGATTGCCAGCTATAACGAGTCGTTTTGTCGTGTGGTGGGGCCGCCGGCGGGAGATTCGTAAAGTGGCGGAGCGCATGGGGGTGCGGCATCTCAAAGGCATGACCGCCTCGCCGGCAGATCTTCGCCTGACCGCTTCTGCCGCCCACCCCCTCGCACTTCAGGCGTAGTGCTCGCCTTGCTTTCAAGTTGCCTTCCCGGCAACCCGCGCTCGCGGTCCGCGCGGCATGGCCGGCCTTTCCCCGGCTCCTCGCGCCTTGCGGCGCCGATTCCACCTCGGCCACCACCTCGACTCCGCCCACCGCACCGCCGCGCGGTGCGCTTTTTCGACCTCCGCCAACGGCCGCGAAACCGCCCTAAACGCCGCCAGAAATCAGGGTGGCTGCTATTCCCACTCGAAAAACCCCGCAAGAAACCAGGGTGGCTGCTATTGGGACCCCGCAAGAAACCAGGGTGGCTGCTCTTGGGACCGGTCGGGCAGCGGTGGGAAATCAGGGTGGCTGCTGT
>CAVOYC010000038.1:0-678423 GCA_963700575.1 uncultured Planctomycetota bacterium
ATACCACCGTCATCCATGTACTTGTTGTAGACTGGGCCGAGCTGGTTGATCTCGTTCACTAAGCCCATGATACCACAAGCACGGAGCCAGCGGGCATCTTGCTGAACACCGCACACATCGCTAACGTACTGGTGGTCGTAGAGCAGCATGAACGGAGCCTGCATAGCCACGAAGTCCACCGAAACATGGTGTGATCAGCCTTGACGAAGTGATCCCTCTTGATCTCGTTGAAGGTGTTGCGCAAATCGATCTTCAGGAGAGCCAGCCTGGAGCCACTGCGCCGAGCAAGCACGTCACGAAGGGAGTGGGCAACGACCTCGACACCGCGAGGATAGCCAACACCGAAGTTGTGATGTCCTCCTTGCCAGCGACGCAGAAACACTTGCCCACGAGCCGTCGAAGATTTTTTTTTTTTTTTTTTTTTAAAAGACCAATTTGGGGTTAAGCATTTTTTTTTCTTCTTTTTTTTTTCGCAATTAAAGCAAGCTGGGAAATTAAGCAATAAATAACACAACGAGCACTAAACACGGCCTCACATGTATGAGGACGAACCTCGAACCCTACGTGTAATAAGCGGCCGAAAAAAAAAACTGAGGTTAAATGAGGTTAATAAATGAGGTTAAATGAGGTTAAATGAGGTTAAATGAGGTTAAATGAGTTAAATGAGGTTAAATCATGAGGTTGAACACACATACCATCTCGCAAACTTGACGAATGTGAAGCTCGAACCCTCCTCCCCACACACCTTTCCTCGCTCCTCCCCTCCCCCTTCTGCTCTCTCTCTCTCTCTCTCTTCTCTCTCTCTCTCTCTTCTCTCTCTCTCTCTCTCCTCTCTCTCTCTCTCTCTCTCTCTCTCTCTCTCTTTCTCTCTTCTCTCTCTTCTCTCTCTCTCTCTCTCTCTCTCTCTCTCTCTCTCTCTCTCTCTCTCTCTCTCTCTCTCTCTCTCTCACGCTCTCTCTCACACTCTGAACACACACACACACACGACACACAGCCACACACACACACACACACACACACACACACCACACACACACACACACACACACACACACACACACACACACACACACACACACACACACACACACACACACACACACACACGCACACACACACACACACACACACACACACACACACACACACACACACACACACACACACACACACACACACACACACACACTAAAAGTCAATACGAGCCGAGGAAATGGCTAATTCGACATTTGTGTCTAAATTGAGCCTTCGCCCGAGTTCTTCTCGCACAATAATGTTGTTCGGAGCAGCGCAAAGCTCAATCGGTATCATCGTAGTTTTGGAATACCTCGTCGCTCACTCAAAGAAGTTGCTAAACGCTTGATGACGAGATAGTCAAGAGTGAGTTTCGAACTTGTTTTTTTGTACGAAGCTGGGAGCCAATAGTATGCATACGCTTTTGACTACACCAGTAAGCACCCTAGCTGTACTGCAATTCTGTGTCGATCCGAGGAAGGCAAGGCGTATCGCCCTTTGAGGACGAGGGCGTTTATTACCGAATGGTTCTACGACCCGCATTTGACATCCGGGCCGCTTGAGATTCCGGCCGACCCACGGCTTTCTTCAAAACTGCCAGCCGCGTTTTTTGCGCGGGCTGCGAGGAGAATTCGCCCGCGACTCCGTCGCCACCGCACCACTGTTGGACGACCCAGCGCTGGTACGATGGTGTCTCCAAAGGACTGCAATTTTGGCTCCGTTGTGCGTTATCTGCGGAAGCATGCACCCATGGTTCAATATCGCATGGGCCAAGGCGGGAACCAACGTCGGGAGGGGCGCAACTCTGCTTGAGCAGAGGTTGCGGTCTCACGTAGCCGAGGCAATGAGGCATTGTGAATCTTATCGATAGCAGACAAAACCAGACACCCTAAATATCGCCATGAGAACGCGAGCGAGATCGCAGTGGTTGTTGTGTCCCACGAGGCGCCATTCTCGATGAAGACTCTGATTGGTGTGATTCTGTTATTCGGAATCGGCGTCGCGACAGGCGTTGCTGTCACGCTGATGATGCTCGCGCACGGCGTTTCCGTGCCGGGAGCCGTATTGGGTTCGTGTCTGGATGGGTACGGTGCATGGTTCGTGTTCTTTGGGTCTGCAAATCTTGTACGACGGGTCCGGAAGTGCGCGGCAGAGACATGAGTCGCGGACGTTAGGCCAGTACCGCACTTCCCACAATACGTATGGGTTTGGAGATCGGGTGGCATCTGGGAGCACCTGGAAGGGCACCGTCGATGGCTTCCTCTGTTATCCTGCAGCGGCACGTCTCGGATGACGCATCGTTGTTAGGCCTGGAAGGCCGTGCATCAGTAGCCCAGACATCTGTGTTGGTTCGTCAGTCGCGCTGTCTCACACCATCGGCATGGCACTCCAGTCGAACGGCGCAGGCGGCCGAGGGGCAGAGTTCCACCAATTTGATTCACAGCTCTATTCGCTCATCCTCGTCGCGGGCGCGGCGAATCAACCGTTCTACCTTCTTTGGAGTACCGGCAAATTCGACGGGTTTTTCGAGGCCAAACACCGTCACCAACCCCTCGAAATCGGCTGTCGTGGCCCGATCGGGGCCATCGGCGGAAAAATCGAAACCGGGAGCTTGACAGACAGGTTTCCACAGTTACCCTGGCCCTCAGTCAACATCCCTACCAGCCCCTCAGTTCGGGATTAGGCCACTTATGTGGCCTAAGGCGCTGAATTTGAGTCAAGTTTTTGGGTCAAGCTGCGGTGGCGAACTTGAGTTTGTGTAGGTAACGGTCGAGATCTTTGTCGAAGCGCTCGATGGCTCGTGCCAGTGTCTGGTCAGCACAAGATTCCGGAGAGAGCGTTTGTCCGAGTGAAGGACGTAGTAGGCGAGCATGGCATCTGCTGAACCACAAAGCGATGCGGTATCCACGTTCGGTCA
This sequence comes from uncultured Planctomycetota bacterium, assembly GCA_963700575.1. Taxonomy (GTDB): domain Bacteria; phylum Planctomycetota; class Planctomycetia; order Pirellulales; family Pirellulaceae; genus JAJRVM01. The sequence continues at coordinate 2,933 of CAVOYC010000038.1, forward strand.
CCAGGTAGGAGCTCTTGTGCTGCTGACGCTCGATCAATCCGTGAAGCCGCAGGCGGCGTAGCTGATAGGTCAGGCGGCCTTGGGTCCATTGACTGGGTTGATGGCCCAGGAGGGAAGCAAGGTGTTCCCGAAAATCGCGGCTGCGAAAGCCACAAGGCAGCAGACGAAACAGCAACAGCACGGAAAACATGGCGAACACCTCAGGGTCGCCAAATTTAAGGGCGGAAGCGCGCTGGTTCCCCACTCGTTGTGGGCCAGTTACTTCGCGGAACATCGTTTCGGACATGGCGAAATCTTGGCTGGTCTTTTGGACGTGCAGGACACGTCGGTTGGTTTGAAAACCATGCTTCCGTAAGGCGGAAAGATTTTCCAGCTTGCGACCCACGCCGAAATCATAGGGATTGTGGACTGTCAGTTCCGTCCGCAGGGCACGACCTTCCTTGAAGTACTGTTTGATGCCGTTGGATTTGTAGTCGATCCGCAGCGAAGGAATAACACCTTTGCGAACCACGCGAGTTCGGAAGGCTCCGGGCGTGGTTTTGATCACCCGTCGATCGAAGATCAGCTGAATGCTTTCCGGTCGCCCCAAATCAAGGTTCTCACGAATGATTTCCTCGAAGAAGATACGGCCATGCACCGGGCGATCAAAGACCTGGGTGAGCGCGAATTCGATCTGGGTGATGGAAACTTCGTAACGGTAACCGTCACGCTGTTCTGCCAAGCGAAATGGACAGGGCAGACGCAGTTGCCACTTGTGCAGGAATCTCTCGATCCGGTGGCTGCTCAGGCGATCCGCCAGTTGCTGCATTCGTTGGGGGTCCTCGCAGTACAGAATCCCGTTGGCCAACTCCTCATAGCCGATGCCTTCCTTGGCCAATTGGCGTTTGAGGTACTCGTGACCGTTAAAACAGAGCTTCGCGCCGTAGGGAAAGTAGGAACTGTACTTGAGAAAGAAAGGTCCAAAGTCCTCGTCGACGCCGTAGAAGTAATACTGATTGACCATGGCGGTGGAGTCCACGATCCAGGGATAGGTTTCTCCCCGTGCGTTGACTCGTCCTTCCGTGCGGAAGGTGCGAGCTTTCTCCTGGGCTTTCCCGACGAACAAAATACCTTCGGTCTGATCGAATCGAGCGTAGTATTCCGCGGCAAGGTCCTCCTTCCGCTGGCCTTTCTCGAAACGAATCAGGGGAACGTCATGTTTCTGGCAATAGTTGTCGATGCTCCCCAGAAATCGGTCTGTAATGGCTTTCATTTTCCGGGAGGAAACAGCACCTTCTCCGTGGTACTCTCGCAAGAAATAGAATACCGACCGAGGAGTCTGCAATTTCGGCTGGTAGACGTTCAGATACACCCGATCGAGCGACTCGAGTTCAAGTGTCACGTGCTGATCGATGACATCGGCCACAGTACGGGGTAAACTCATGATTGGCTCCGGGTGTCGGGTCCCTCGGGACCACCAACCGCAACGCGGTTTCATGCACAGGTGAAATACCTGTTTTCGGCAACCCGGAGCCTTTTGTCTAGCAGGCTTGAAAACACTACAATCATGATCGGCCTGGACGGAGGATAGGGCTCTGCTGAGGAGCAACCCGAGCGCCGATCCAGGGGCCTAGACCGGAGCTCGGGCCGGTAGCGTACCGGCCCTGCTCTGCTTCACAGCTCCGGGATAGGCACCCTGCGCTAAACCTTTGCGGCACGACGCCGCGATCTTCCCGAGAGGATCTCGACATTCCGCTCATGCGTCAATTGGTTGGAGGCGAAGCCTCGCTAGAATCTCTATCAGTAGGAGGCTGCCATGTCACTGCACGTCAACGGATCGGATGCTTTCAAAGCTCTTGCGCTTCGCACCTTGCAGTGTCTTGATGCTCGATTGGAGCTGCTTGCTCCCGACAATGAGCGCGTTAATTACAACCCGACGGAGCAGACGACCCAGCGACGGCTAAAAACACAGCAACTGCTGCGTGAGCTGATGACCAGTGGCTATCGGATTTCGATCGTCGAAACCAGTGGGCAAAGCGCCTGCGTGCCGACGTACCGCCATGCCAACAAGAGCGGCTCGACCGTGGAATGGAATTCTCGACAGGTACTCTCGTTTGCCCCGGCTTGCCCCTGTATCTATCTGGGACACGAGCTGTGTCATGCCCATCAGCTCATTCGTGGTGCGGTTTCCCCGGCGGATTTCTGGGGCACCATCGATCGCAAGCACCGCTATGAATGGCTCAACATTAGTGGAAGCTATCGAGGTGTGGCGCTTTCGGGTGAGGAACGAGCCAGGACCGTCACCGAAAATGACCTACGCGATGAGCACGAGCCCCCACTGCAGCACCGAACCCAACTCTAAGAGGATCTTGACGAGACAGAATGCTCACGTGGATCGAAGGTTTGAGGGGTGAGTGAGGGTATTCGAGGGAGAATAGGCGGGGGAGAAAAGCGGGCTCTCGACGAAACCTGGCGTTTGGCCCCGCTGCGGATCTACGCCATGGTCGTCATACCCGATCGCTGGCACTTTGTGGTGCGGCCGTAGGATGACTGGCAAGTGAGCGGCTCCTGCCGCCGGCTCACGCTCACCCACACGAGCCGGCAATGTCCATCTGTTTGCTCAATCAGGTCTTGTTCCCGGATACTCCTGCGCCTCACCACCGGTTTCGGCTGATCGACCCGGAGCACCGCCGCGAGATCCCCAGCGCGATCGAAGTTCACACCGTGGAGTTGACCAAGTATAATCTGCAAGAGGCGACCATTCGTGCGGCCACGGCGATCGAGCAATGGGCATTTTTCTTTTTGCAGGCCGATCGCTATGAGGCGGCGCGATTGCGAAAATTATTGCCGGGGGCGGAGTTTCAGCGAGCGATCACGGTTGTCGAGACGATCGCGGCCAAGACGGAGGATCGACGGATGTACGACCAGCGCGAGAAAGCACAGCGTGACCACCAATGGGCGCTCGAGAGTGCGCGAGAAGAGGGTCGTGAACTAGGGCGTGAAGAAGGGCGCGAAGAGGGGCGCGAACTGGGCCGTGACGAGGGACGTAAGGAAGGGCTCAGGGAGGGACACGGAGAGGGACTGTTGCGGGGGCGCGAAGAAGGCCTGGAGATCGGCGCTCTGGTGGGGAGGATCCAGTTGCTGCAGCAGCTGCTGGGCGCAGACCCTTGGACGACGACAGACCTGCGGCAACGCTCCCTCGACGAGCTCTCAGCGCTTCAGGCTGATCTGCAGCAGCGTCTGCGCACCCGCCAGGACCCCTAGACGATTAGGGGCCATCCGCTTCCCACAACCCCTGCAGCAACTCCACCGCCGTATCCACCAGCATCTGGATCCCCTCAAGCGACACGAAGTTCACGCCCACCAGGGCCTCGTACCCCTCTTGCTGGAAGCCTTGCGCGGTGGGCTCGTAGCCGACCCACTCGTTGGTCAACTCGCACACAATGGTGTGGGGAAAGGGCGAGCGTTTCTTCACGGACAGCCCCCACTCCACAAAGAGCTCCCCGGCGTTGGTCGCGATGCCCAGCGGGCCGATTCGCGCGGCGTTCACCGGGACTTCGCGCCTCCGGGGTGCAGCGCCACGTGGATCCCGCCAGCCCAACCGGGCAATGGCCCCTTCGCGCTGGTCCGCGGGATCGCGGCGTGGCACCTGCACATCGCGCCGAGCGTAGCCCACGGCGATCGGCCCCTCGATGGGAGTCGCTCGCTTGGCCGCGTCCACCGCCGCCCTCGCAAAGACCGCGGCTTTCTCCCGCCAGTCGGGGGCACCCTGCGTGTTGGGGTTCACGTTGCCGGAGGCACCCTGAGTAAATACGCACACCGCCTGTTTCCCATACGCCTGCGCCATCTGCTCCGCGATCACGCCGGGAAAGTCCGCCGACCACTTAAGACCGATGCGGCTCATGCAGGGCTGGATGGCAGGTAAAGTTCACCAGCGTCCCCAGCACTCGTCCATCCAACGCATCGAACCGGGCCACCCACAGCTCAGGGTCGATGGGTCCCTCCGTGCCCAACACCTGCGGAGTCTGCTCCAGGTCGTTCAGCTTCTTCAACCAGGTATTCAGCACCAATCCATCGGCCTTGGACACCACCCGCCGGTTATGAAGTCCATCGTAAACCAGCGAGCGTCCCAGGAGCATGCGGGCCGGCTGCAGCGCCCGGTGCGCCTGCTCGATGCTATCGGCGATGAGCCCGGGCAACGTCGAAAGGTAGTCCTTGTTGTTTGGTCCCCCCATCGGGACAAATGGCGAACTGTGGTTGTGACTGCAACAGATCATCACCGCGTCACGATCGATCCCCGTCCGCTGAGACGCCTGAGCGATGGCCGCATCGGCTAGATCGAACCGAATCTTGACGAGGTCCACCCCCACGATGGCTATCGTTCGGTCGCCGCTCTGGGCCACCAGAGTCCTGGCCAGCAGGGGGTCATCCGTGCCTACGCTGCGGACGAGGCCCGCGCCGGTCATTGTGGCCCCGACCGGCGGCGTGATATCCGACTGGCCAAATCCAACCTTCAGTTCTCCCGGCAGATCCCCACGCACCCCGGCGAACGCGGGAGCGGCGAACAGAACCAGCATGATGCCCAAAGCCAATACGTTTCTCACAGGAACCTCCGCTCAAAAACACAATCGCTCCGAGCGAACCTGTCCGATACGGCGGGCTGGTTGCAGGCGACCTACAACATCCGCTTCAACCGGCGCCGCAGCGGGCATCTCTTCCAAGGCCTACTCATCTGGGGGAAGCGAATGAGCCGCTTGAACCGCGTCGATGACGCTTTTTTCACAACGGCTCATCGGGTGTTGCAACGCTCGTTCTCGCAGTTGCTCCAGCACGCCAGACCCCGCCGCTTGTTCATCACTCCACTCTTGCACGAACTTCCCCAGTTTGATGTCCTCCCGCAAAAACTGCCGTGCCTTTTGACAGATCTCTGCGTTAAGAAGTCGCGGTCCACGCGACAGAGTTCCGTATTGGCTGGTCGTGGAATGGTTGGTCATTTGCCGAAAGAACCCGTTGACCGACATATGCCGCATAATCTCGGCTGTCTCTCCAGAAGCATACAATTCCAGGACCATAAGCTCCGGCGAGAAGCCATGCTCGACACCGATCTCAAAGCACTCCAGGAACCAGGCGGTCAGCCCTGCCCATACGACCTGCTCGGCAAAGAGATCCAGTTCGGCCTCCTGGCGGAATGTCAACTCAAACACTCCTCCCCGTGTCAGCCCGATACCTTTGCAGAGTGCCAGCGTGATCTGTCGCGCCTGGCCGGTGGCATCCTGGTGAACTCCGAACTGCGCTACAGCGCCTTTGCCATGCTCGTACAGCTCGCGAACCATGTTGCCGGTCATTCGCGGCGCGACCATGACGACATCTGTTTCGGCGGGAGGCGCTATGAGCCCGTAGCCAACGTTGTATCCGCTGGCCCAGACAAGCGTATTGCCAGGCTTGACACCCGGCAGTACTTGCTCGCTCCAAATGTGGGGCTGTGATTCGTCCGTGGTGAGCATCAACAGAACGTCCCCTTGCGCGGCCGCGGCAGCGATCTCCAACGGCTCGAAGTCGTCGTGAACCGCCGCTTCACGATATGCGTCATCGCGATTTCCCACGATCACGCGCACGCCACTATCGCGCAGATTCAGCGCTTGGGCTCTGCCTTGATTGCCATAGCCAATAACAGCCACGGTCTTGCCATCCAACGGCTCCAGGGACGCATCCGCTTCTTTCAAGAGTTCCACAGTTACTCCTTCCCCAAATAATTGAACAGCGCCATTTCGCTGCGATGGATGTGCGTAACTCCTGTCTCCGTTTCAGATCCTCGCCACCGGGCTCGTCCCGGTGGTTCTACGTTTGCTGACTACTCTCGCAGCCGAGAGCCGGACCTTCCTGCCGGCCATCGCCGCCTCCGGCGGCGATGGCCGGCAGGAAGGAAACTCATGGGTGGCCGAGATCGACGGTAGTTGTCAAACGCTCTACCACCGGGACCAGCCCGGTGGCGATAACACCCGTGTTAATAAGGCCTTAAGATAATCTCAAAAGTGAAAGTAACGCTGTCCAAACTAATCAAGCCGCAGAATCTGGTTCGACACCATCGTAACGCTGGGAATTGGCGGTGACAATTGCCGCGTGAATCCTCGAACATCGATTTTATGTAACGGCGATCGACTGAACGACATCTTGAAGAGATCGAAGATCCCTGACCGCGGCCAGACTCCGAGATGCGATCAGTCTGATCCCATCACGGTTTTTCGCACGTCTTTCAACAGCAGCATCAGATGAGACTGATCGAGGGGCGAGGCTTCGAAGCCGAACTTTTCGTAAAAGGCCTTCGCTTGTGCGTCCTTGACATGGACGATCACGGCGCGCAGTCCGCCAATGTCAGCAGCTTGCAGGGTCCGCAGCAGGGCGTCTTTCAGATAGTCCCTTGCCGATGCCGTGTCCCTGCTCGGTGACGTCCACGGCCAGTCGCGCCAGGAGCATGATGGGGATCGGATGCCGGGCGAGCCCCTTGCGGACTCGTGGTGAGGCAGCTTCATGCTCGATGCTGCCAAATGCCAGCGAGTAGTAACCGACGACTCGTTTGCCGCGACAGGCGACGTAGGTCCGCGCCGCTCCGGATTGTTGGTTGACCCACGCGAAACGTGCCAGGTAATCGTTCAACGGCGGACGACCACAGTCGAAGTCGTCGCACTTGTGGCTGCGCCCGAGCGGAACCGGCGATTCCAGCGCGGCACTACTCATCGAATGCTCCCGGCTGGGTGAGCAGTTTCCGCAAAGCGGGAACATCTTTCGGCGGAGCGTCGAGAGCTTTGCAGAACTCCCGCCACCTCTTGTCCGACAGCCGGAATTGACTCTGGTCAGCGAGAACCGCCTGCGCTTCGGCATAGGCCTTTTGCAGCACAAAACTGCTGACCGTCGTGTTCAGCGTGACCGCCGCCCTCGTGATGACCTCTTTCTCGTGTTCGCTGACCCGGATGTTCAACCGCGTCGGCTTGTTCCCACTCGTCGTCGGCATGGAATTGCTTCCCCTCGTCAATTGATGTCCGCGTCCCCTATTGTACTCACAACGTGATGCCAAGGCAACTCGATCCGCCAGATGGAGTGCCTGATCAAGTTCCGGTTTTCGCGTCGCGGTTACCGACTTCGGTAGGCTGAATCGATGGAATGCCTGTCAGACGCGCCAGCCCGGATGGTTCACAGAACTTGCGGGATCGAGCAAGCCATGGGCCTGGTAGGTCGGCGCTGTGCAGAATTCCTATTCCGGGTCGCTCAGATCGATCGATATCTCACGCTTGTAGTCGTCTTTCTTCGTCAACTCGATCTCCGCCTTGCCTTGTTTGATGTAACCCTTGACGGGTCCCCGGGCCTCCAGGGTGTAACTGCCTGCCGGCACCTTATTGAAGGTGAATCGCCCGCCGTTGGCGGTCGTCGCAGGTTCGATCGTACTGCCTTTGATGCGGACGGTAATCCGGTCAGGCGTGAACGTAGGTCCGAACCGCACCACACCGTGAATGGTTCCTACCAGTGGCTCGTTCTTCTTTTTTTCGGGCGGCAGAGGCGCCAGGATGGTCACCGGCGCCAGCACTTCCGTCTGCTTGCCGACCCGGTCGGTCACGCGTGCTTTGACGAAATACTCGCCGGGTTCGAGTTTGGCCGAGTCCAAGGAGACGGCAATGGGCCAGCGGTCGGCGGTGGCGGTGGTCGAAAACCGGTCGCGCAGGACGGCTTGATCTTCTTTTAATTCGTCGCTGCGTCGGGCCACCAGGGCAAACTCCGCTTTGGCGGGGCCGGAGAGGTCAGTCACTTCGACCGAGACTGGCACGCCTTGGCTCTGCCGCACGGTAGCGGGCACGGCAAGCGATGCCAGGACCGGGGCTTCGCCGTCGAGCACGATTTCCAATTCGTGTGGTGGAGGATCGTCCTGATCGACTTCCAGCCGGGCCTGGATTCTCACTCGGGCATTCTTCAGCCCGGCAATGTCCAAGGGCACCGCATGTTCGCCGTCGTAGTCGCCAACCTGCGTCGAGACGGCGATGCCGGCCGGGGTCACGTCTTCCAACCAGGCCTGCATGCGGCGATCGGAGTAAAGCCTGGCGGGTCGGAAGCCGGCTCGCGTGAACCCGATTTCGATCACATCGTTCCGATCACGGAACGAAAAAGCGTCCAGCGGCGCATCCACCTGGAATCCGACCAGGATCGCGTCGCCTTTGCCGGGCACGGCGAACGCGGCGGGCATGCCAGGCTGGAGGTACAGCACCTCCGTTGTCGCGTCGGCGGGTTCGTCTTCCGGTTCGGCTCGCCCACGCGTCATGCGAAACACGCGGTTCTCGTTCCGCATTTGCAGCGAGGTCATGCGAATCGACCGTTCGTCGCGACGGATGTCACGACCTTTGTTCGCGCGATTCAGCGCCAGTTCGTACACGAAGGCCCGCGGATAGCCGTCCACGTTCAGGCGAATGACGGCGGTTCGCGTGGGATGCGAGGGCACGCGCACGTTGAGCCGGGCCACGACCTGGGGACGGTCGATCAACGCGCGGTCGTTTCGCTCGGCACCCGGCTCCACGACGCCAGCCGTGTCCCACGAGACCTCGATCGGCTGTTTCGCCAACGCAGCCAGACTCGGAAACCGGTCCGGAGCACCGTCGCCATTGGCGTCGAGCCCGCGGACTTCGATCGTGATTTGTCCCAGCGCGGGGTCATAGGCAACCTGGGGCTCGACGTACTCCCGGGGTGTGAGTGGATTGATTTCGATCCACTTCACCCATCGCTCACTCGGATTGCCGGCGTTGGTGATCACGCAGGCCAAGCCGTGTGTGATTTCGGCACGCGCCGGTTTTGTGGACGGCGTTGACTCGGCCGGCGCCGCCGTGCCTGCGGGCGCCGGAGTGCCCGCGGGCGCCTCGGGCGGCGGCGCAGGCGGGGGGGACAGGTCCACTTCACGCGGACGCGCGTCGGCCGGAAGACTGACCGGCTGTGCCGTCTTGGCTACCGGTTCAACGCCGGGCAACAGACGGTCCGTACCAGTCTGAAACAGCCAACCGCGCAAATCGACGAACGGTTCACCGTACTCGTCAACCAGGCGGCCCGGGGCCCAATCCGAGTTTGGAATCCGGTACAGCTCGACGGCCACCTGCTTGTCTTGGCCGGAAAGATTTGCCAGCAAGAGGCGAAAGTAGGTGCTGCGGTTGACCAGCGGCCGCAGTTCCGTGCCGTTGCGACCGAACCGTCGGGCCCGTTCGAGCGGTTCAATTCGTTCGACGATAAGATCCACCTCGTTGGGTTTTGGCACCGCACACTGGATGGTGTATGGCACCATTTGGGCACCTCCCTGCACCCGCAACTCGATCGGGTACTGCCCCCCCTCAACTTCTTCCGCCAGACCCACCGCGGTATTGATCTGCAGTCGCAGCCGAGCCACTCGGTCAGGCTCGACCTGTAACGACACCGGTCGGCCAGGGCGAAGCGGTTGGCCGCCGTCGGCCTGCTGGACGCGGAGCTTCTTCTCGTCGAAATCGGGCGCGATCGAAACGGAACGTACGTCGGGATTGCTGGGACGTACTTCGATTTCCACGGTGACCTGGTCTTTGTCGATGCGGAGCGAGCCCGGGGGGCGCTGCACGATATCGAGGCGATCGGGTTGCCGGGGCGGTAACAGGCGCAGTTGAGGAAAGAAATCCCGCTGTTCGGACGACGCGAGCAAGCTCGCGTCTCGGGCGTCGAGCCAGCGGGCCGGCGCAGCCTGGTCCCCCTGCTGAACCTGTTGGCGGAGCGACAAGTAGAAGCTCTCGAAAGACTTCCCGAGGCTGCGCACCTCTGGCCACGGTCCGCCGTTGTTTTCATTGGACGATCGCATCGCGACGAGGGACGCCGCCAGTTGTGGCTCGATCGCCGTCGCCTCGGACACCCCAGCCAGCTCGAAAAGCCGGGCCTGCAATCGAACGTGCTGTAAGACCCGTTCCCACTGACGAGTGGAAACGGACCAACGCTGGGGCAACGGCGCCGTGTCGGGCGGTGCCTGCCGCGCCGGTTTGAGCGGCCGGTCGAGACACGCCACCAATCGCTGCCGCTGGGTCGCGTTCCAAACGCGCGTCAGCAGCAGTCCGACAATGCGGTCGCGATTGGCCGGTTGATCGGCGTTGGCGGCGAGGAAATCAATCTGCGTCTGCCACAAATTCCGGATACTATCTTCCGTTTCACGGAGACTGCGAGCCCGTGCGACAAGCGAATCGTCGGCCGACGAGACGACCAGCCGTTGGCCTTCTCGAGCCCGGAGTTCTTCCTGAAATCGGAGCAGGCCTTCGACGAGCCGTTCGAGCTGTGCGGCCACGTCCGCCAGGTCGGGGTTGTCTGCCCAACGCACCACCATTTCTCCGTGGCAGTGCAGAAAATCGGGCAGCCGATAGCTTAACCGTTCAACATAACGCACCGCTTCGCCCACTTCCTTCAGTTCTCGCGATTCGGTAGCGAACGTCGCCCGTTCGGAAGAATCCGCGAATCGGCTTGCCGAGATCAGCAGACGATGGACCACCAGCGAGCGGTCGATGGCGGGCGTGCGGCTCCAATCTTCTTGTTCGAGCCGATGCAAGCCGTCGAGATGCGACTCGAGCTGTCCGCGCAAACGCTTCTGATCGAAAGCCGCACCCGCTCGCGATCTCAAATCGATGTCCAGCAACAGCGCATTGAGCTCGCGCCACTGCATAGGCGCGTATTCCATGGGTGACCATTGCCCGGTCGTTTCAGGCAGCGTTTCCAGCCGGTCGCGAAGTTGCCAAGCCTGGTGCAGGAGCGCTGGCAGCGACAAGTCTTTGTTCGGTTCGTCAAGATTCGCTCCCGCACGGCCCACAGTAACGGCCTTGGCCGATGACTCGACGAGGGCGTTTTTCGAATCGGCCGGTGCCTCCCCCGCCGGGGAAGCACCCTGGGATTCTCCCTTTTCTCCGACGACTTCTCCGGCTGGCTTCTGCTCTTTTTTGGCGTCTACCGCCCCGTCACCCACGCCCGCCAGATCCTCCGGCTTCTTAGGCTTCTTAGCCGGCGTCTCGTTTTTCTCTTGCGGCTTTTCCTCCCCGGGAGATCCCTCTTTATCTTCCGCCTGCCCCTCCTCCTCCGACGGGCTGAGCAGGTCTGCGCGGGCAAGCTGGATGCCCGGAGGAACTTGCGTTAACTGGTCGAGCCGCTGACCGGCGTGCAGCAGCAACGGCGTCTGGCCGCCGCCCGCTTCTCGGCGGCAGTCGGAGACGACAAAGGTGAACAGTTCGTCCAATGACACGAAGCCGTTCTCGTTGCCACCCCGATCCCAAAGGTCGGCGGCGCCCAACAGCCCGTCGGCAAAGCTTCGGCCAAACACGGTTTGCTGCTCGACCAACATCACGGTCGGGCTCTGCAACAGGGAACTGGACAGCAGCACCCACAGGCTTGGGTCGTCATGCCTGGCGACGTCGTCGGCCAGCAAGACCGGAAATTCATTCACCACCATTCCCAGGCGGGGATCCGAGAGAATCCAGCCAGCGTCGAGTACCAGGAGCTTGGTCCTGGCGGATGACTGCTTGAGCTGGCCGAGTAATTCGGAAACCGCGTATCGGCCCGCGTCTTTGTCGCGCAAGTCGTAATCACGGCAAAGCAGGTAAGCTGTGCCGCCGTCGCACACGCCGTGAGCGCTGACATACACGACCAGCACATCCTTCTGGTCCATCGACAGAGCCTGCAACGACTGGCCGAGGTCTTGGATATTGGATGCCTCTTGGAACCGGTCAAAGTCGTAAAAACGATAGGACGAAGCTGTGGTTTCCGCGAGTCTGGCCAGATCCTCATCGGCGAACGCAATCGGGGGAACGGTGAACTTATGTGCTTCGCCGGTGGCAATCGCCACGAAGTGGGTTGTTGGAAGTCGTGACGGTAACAGCCGCCACAGCAGCCAGCCCAGCAGCACGAGCAGGGCCATAACGACCAGCGCGGCGATCCACCTGGCGGACGATGATCGACCGTGAGTCTGCTTGGCGCCCCGCCAGGAATGAAGCTGCCGATGCGAAGAAGATGGTGACGCCATGCTGAGCTTTCGAAAAGGTCCACAGTCTTTCGGTAATCTTATGCAACGGCAGAGCCGTTGCAAGAACGGTGCGACCCTGGCATGTACCTGATAACCGACATAGAATAGCAGGGCTTCAAGATCTCAACCCACGGCGGCCGCATCCGATGAGAAACCGACCGGTTCACTGGCATGAAGGCATGTTTCTGCGTCCGCAGCACTTTCAGGCCGCGGACCGGCACTGGGACGAGCGGGTGGCGGCTTCATCGCAATGGGACAACGCCTACCATTACGGGCTGCGGTCAATCGAACTCAGCCGCGACGCTCTGGCGAACTACCAGGTGCAAGTCACCGCCTGTGACGCGCGGATGCGCGACGGCACGTTAATCTCTTTTTCCCCTGGACAGGCGCCGGACCGCGTTGATCTGAAAGAGTGTTTTGCCGGGGAATCGGAGGTCACGGTTTACCTGGCACTGCCGAAGTTGGCACTGGGCAGGGCCAATGTGGGCGCCGATGCGGCCGCAGGCCACCGTTATGTTGCCCGGACGCTGGCCGTGCAGGACGAAAGCCAGGGGGGAAACGACCAGGAGATCCAGTTTCTCGACGCCACAGTCAGGCTGCTGCTATCGACCCAGGCCCCGACGGGTTTCGAGTTGTTACCGATCGCCCGGATCCGGCGGGCGGGACAGGAAGAAGCCACTCCGGAGTTGGACGACGATTACATTCCGCCCGTGCTGGCCATCGACGCCTGGCCACCGTTGGGTGTGGACATCGTGCGGGCTATTTACGATATTATCGGCCGCAAGATGGAAGTGCTCAGTGCGCGGGTCGCCGAACGAGGCATCAACCTGACGAGCCAGGACCCCGGGGACCTGGACGATCTCTTGATGCTGTCGCTGCTGAATCAGGCGTACGCGGTGGTGCACTGTCTGACGTTTGCACATAGCGTGCACCCGTTTTTGGCTTATTATGAGCTGTGCCGGGTGGTGGGCATGCTGGCGATTTTCGACGCCACGCGGCGGATTGCCGACATTCCCAAGTACGACCACGACGATCTGGCTCGGATCTTCAAGTGGATCAAGGCCCGCATCGAGAAGCTGCTCGGCACGTCTCAGAAACTGGATTACGAACAGCGTTTTTTCGTGGGGACCGAGCGGGGAATGCAAGTGGCGATCAAGCCCGAATGGCTGCATTCGGGCTGGCACTGGTTTGTGGGCGTCAACGCGCACAATATTTCGGAGAACGAATGCCGCGACCTGCTGCGGCCCGGCAAGCTGGACTGGAAGATGGGAAGCAGCCAGCAGGTGGACCTGATTTTCAAGCACGGGATGCCGGGCGTGGAGCAGGACGAGTTGGCGCAGGCTCCCCGGGCACTTCCTTCCCGCCGCGGGTGGGTATATTACGAATTGAAGCGGGAAAATGCTGCCTGGAAGGATGTGCTGGCGACGCAGACGCTGGCCTTGCGATACAAGACCGACCTGATCGGCAACCTTGATTCCTTGCCGGGCCAGCGGCGTCTGGAAGTGTTGCTGGGAGACCGACGCGCCGTCCTGGAATTCGCCCTGTTCGCGGTACCGACACCTAAACAATGACCCCAAAATTTGCCGTCGCCGTCGATCCCATATTTCTCTGTGTGCTCGGGCTGCTAGATCAGATCAGCCAGAACGAGACCATACCGGTCGAGGAAGCGCGCGAGCGGATCGAGAATCGCTTTCGCCAGGCCGATGCCGTGCTGAGCGAAAAGCATCACCGCGAAGGGTGGGATATGGCGAAATACGCGTTGGTCGCCTGGATCGACGACGTGTTGATCGATGCCCCCTGGCCGGGCAGCGATTGGTGGGAAAACAATTCGCTGGAATTCGCCTATTTCAACACGCGTGACCGGGCGACCGAGTTTTTCAAGCGGGCCAAGCAAGCGGCACAACTGACACGACGCGACGCCTTGGAGGTGTTCTACGTGTGCGTCATCCTCGGTTTTCGCGGACTCTATGTCATGAGCGAAGCAGCCTTTCTGGCCGACCAATTGGAATTGCCTCCCGATGTGGAATCGTGGGCCCGCCGGACGGCCAAATCGATCGAACTGGGACAGGGGCGTCCGCCCATCCAAGCCGTCTCGCAGCCTGGCGCCGGAGCACCTCCGCTGGAAGGAAAATTCACGCTGGTCGGGGCTTCGCTGGCTGGGGTGGTACTGTGCCTGTGCGTGGCCGTCGTAGGATATTATGTCTTCTTCGTATGACATCAGTCGTTTTGCAGCCTTCTGGCGAGCCAGAGCCTCAGCCCGACAGGAGTATCCAGGCTTCGAGTTTCAGTTCACGGAATCCCCGGTTCAGAGCGATTTCTCCGGTCAACCGAGACCTCCCACTGAAAAAGCGGAATAAGTGACTCACGGAAAACAAGATTCAGCACGTAAGGATCGGCGAAGCAATAACTGGCAGATTTTTTTTGCCCCTCACCTTGATCCTCTCCCCCGCTATTCGCTTCGCGGCGGGGGAGAAGAGACAAGACGACAGTTATGGCTTCGTCGATCCTAAGTAACTCACAAACGAAAACTATACGGACGCTATCCACGTGTATTATCTGCGCCAAATCCTGTATCGGTTGACCTACCCGCTGCAGGCTTTACTCTATGCGCCGTCGCGTCTGTTCGGCACGCCCAAACGGCTACTGGGTATGTCCCTGCCGGCGCGCGTGGCCCTGCTGCTGGCCGTGTTTCTGCTGCTGTTCACGACCGCTGCCCTGGTAGCCTACCTGTTAACGCCCGACCGGCCGCAGTGGCAGGTCTGGTTCGAGCTCTGGCACATCCTGGTCATCGTCGGCCTGTTGGTGGCGATTCCGGTGTTGACGTACTTCACGTTGAAGCTCTGGTTGGAAGCCGACGTATCTCGCTTTCCCGATATCGACCGCGCGTGGAAAGAGGGGCTTCGCGAACTGCAACGCAAGGGAGTGGATGTCAGCGACACGCCGTTGTTTCTCGTGCTGGGAGCGAACTCGCAGCGTATGGCCGACGGTCTGATGGGAGCATCGGCGATGGAGTTCCTCGTTCAAGGCGTGCCCGAAGGCCACGCACCGCTGCGGTGGTATGCCCATGAGAACGGGATCTACCTGGTGGCCACAGAAGTGGGCTGTTTAACACATATCAACGGCTTGGCGCCGGCCGCAGCGGGTGCCCCAGTGGGGCCAGCGGGTGATATCCGGGGGACGTTGGAACGGCCGAGCGTCAGGGGGACGTTGACTTCCGGCTCGCCCGACCCGGAGGCAATGGACCCCAAAGGGAGCTTCGGGGCTGGACCGGCTTCTTCGCCCGGCGGTTTTCGTGGCACGTTGATGCCCGGCGCGGGCCAGTATGGTGCCCGGCGCGGCCGCCCAACCCGGGCAGGCGGCTGGAGGTTCGTCGGCCGTTCCCCGGCGTGAAATGGAGGAACAGACGGAACGCCTGCAATTTGTCTGTCAGCTTCTAACCAAAGCCCGGCAACCCTTGTGTCCTGTCAATGGCGTGTTAGTACTACTCTCGTGGGACGGCATCCAGCGTCCCACGTCCGGCAAGGAACTTCCCGACTCCGTCCGCCGGGACCTCGCCACGGTCCGCGAAGCCACGCGGCTTTGCTGCCCGGTTACGGTCTTAGTCGCGGGAATGGAGGCCGAGGGCGGTTTTGCGGAACTGGTCCGCCGCGTCGGCGTGGAACGGGCAAAAGCCAACCGTTTCGGGCGCGGTTTCGACCAGTGGAGCCCACCGACGGCCGAGAACCTGGATGCCTTGACGTCTCAAGCCTGCGGTGCCTTCGAGGACTGGGTCTACGACCTGTTTCAACAGCAAGACGCGCTGGGCAAAGCCGGCAACACGAAACTGTATCAATTGCTGTGCCGCGTCCGCAGCCACGTTCACCAACAGCTGGCCACCGTCCTGGTTAACGGCATTGCACCGGATGTGGGTGAACGCCGCGGCAGCGGGCGGCACCAGCTGTTCGGCGGCTGCTATTTTGCGGCCACCGGAGTTTCCGCCGATCGGCAATCGTTTGTGAAGAGCGTCTTCGAGAAAATGCAGCAGATGGAAGACGAGCTGGAATGGACGGAAGAGGCGATTCGAACGGATCGGAGGTGCGCAGGGCTGGCCCACACGCTGCTGGCGTTCAACGGCCTGCTGCTGCTGGCACTGGTCGGGATGCTGGTTTACCGGCTGATGCAGTGAGTTCGGACGCCAAACCCATGTGTCCCGACTCCCCTAGCTTGGGGTACCCGAAGAAGGCAAATCCGAAGCACGGAATGAAATTCGGTCGTTTTCCGAGGACGACGATGCTCGCAATCAGCTGTATCACCGCTCGATGTTGCCTCGGAAATGCACTTGGCTACAATCAAGGCTGCCGGCGACTCGTCTCGATCGCGCCGGCGAAAAACATTGAAAACGCGGATATTCGTAGCCGGGTTTCTATTTTCGCTTAGCCCGGCGACCTTAACGGCATATGGACAGCGAGTTTGTCGTAGCCCGGCGGCTGTCTCATTGGGTATGGAAGCACAGTTGATGCACGCTGGTGCCGGTGACCAAATCTAGGGGTCGCGGTCGTCCGCCGTCCCCGCAGCAAGGCAAACGGTACATGCGATGAGTTCCCCTCTGGGTGAATCCGCACCTGGCGGCGGCGGCCAGCCGACCGACCGAGACGAGCCGAGACGCGCTGCTGCCCCGGACCCGAAGTTATTGGAACGGGTCTTGGAAGAAACCCTGTCCGACGGCGCCGTTTCGCACCTCGACCCAATCGAACTCCGCGCGCTGGCCGAAGTTGCCAAGAAATACCCCGGGGCCTCGCTGGTGGCGGATCCGATCGCGGCAGAGCTGGTGGAATCCGTGCTAAAGGCCCGCTTCAGAGGCATTCAGGCATCCGCGACGTTCTGGCAACAGGTTTCCCGACAGATTGCCACAACGCTCTGCGAGGCTCCTGACACCCAGGAAAAGCTAAACCGTCTCTGGAACCAATTGTCCGAACTTGTCACATGAAAACGACCGGCTCACCACAGCAATTACTGATCGAACAAGGCCAGGGGCTTGTTCATTTGTTGGCGGGGAAGATCCACCGCCGTGTGGGCGGTACCGCGGAATTGGACGATCTGGTTGCCTATGGTGAATTGGGACTGGCTCAAGCGGCCCGCGCTTTCGATCCTGACCAGGGGTGCCGCTTTACCACGTTTGCCTACTATCGAATTCAAGGTGCCATTTACGACGGCCTGTCGAAAATGTCGTGGACCAGCCGCTCTCAGTACCAACGGCTGCGTGGCGAACAGATGGCCAACGAGGCCCTCATGGCCGACGAACCGCAAAACGCCGCCGCGGGCTCGCAATCCTTCGCCGGGAACGCCGGCTGGATGGGTGCCGTCACGGGCAAGCTGGCCGTGGTGTATTTCGTCACGCGGGGAGAACAACAGGGCAGCGGCATACGCGACTCCACCGTGGAAGACCCGGACGTGGCGCCGGCCTCGGACATTGTGGCGTTGAAGGAAATCGGGCAAAAACTGCAGGAGTTGATTGGTCGGCTGCCGGACGCCGAGCGGCGGCTGGTCACGTTGGTCTATTTTGAGGGTTCGACGCTCCAGGACGCGGCTCATGAGTTGGGTATTAGCAAATCGTGGGCCAGCCGGTTGCATTCCCGCATTCTCCAGCGGTTGGCCGATGAGTTGCGACGATTGGGGGTGGATGACGATGCGTGAGGCAGGGAAGCCGGATGGTCTGCCGCGAACGAGACGACCGAGAGATTTGGCACGTGCGGTCGGGGCCTGCCGGACGGCCGGGTCACCGTTCATGGCAGCGGGCGCTTTTCATCGCCCGCTGCAATCGTATACTTATGCATGGTTCGCTTCTTAAGGAGCCCTCATGTCCTCCACTCGCGTGATCGACCTAGAAACGCTATTGACCCGCATTTCTAGCGACAGCCCGTGCGGAGTTTCGCTACGCTGGGATCCGCTGTACGACGAAATCAAGAACGCGCGAACACTTGAGGAGGACATCCTCGGCGGCGAGACGGGTGGCGCCGAGGAAGTCAATTGGGGCGAGGTCGCGCGGCTGGCGATCGGCGCGTTGAGCGAAAAGTCGAAGGACCTGATGATCGCCGCCTGGCTGACCGAAGCCCTGCTGGGGCTGTACGGATTTGCAGGAGTTCGCGACGGCCTTCACTTGATTCACGGCTTGTTGACAGATTTTTGGGACGACGTATTTCCCCTGCCCGACGAAGGGGATTTGGAACCTCGTGTGGCCCCGCTCGTGTGGCTGATGGATGCGGATCGGGGAGCCCGCTTGCCGAACCGGTTGCGAGAGATCCCCTTCTTTCCGGACTCAGAAACCTGTTTTTCGTGGGTTTATTGGAAATCGCGGTACACGCCTCCCAAGGGCGACGACGAGAGTGACGAGGTATTCGCCCGCCGGAAATCGGAGGCTGAGCAGCGGGAGCGGCGGTTTGAAGAGGCGTCGTCGAGCGCGAGCCTGGAATACGTCACCACGGTCTACGACGAAATTCGCGAGACGAAGACCGCGTTGAGCGATTTGGACACGCTGGTCACCGAGCGGTTCGGCGATCTGGCACCCGGGGTCACCGCGTTCCGCCAGGCCCTGGATGAGTGCGAGGTTCTGATGCGGCGCATTGTTCGCGACAAAGGCGGATTGGCAGAGGAGACTCAAGCCGTGGAGGAAGATGCCGCCGGCTTGGCGGATGGCGGAAAAGATGGCCGGCCCGCGGCCGCCAACTCGGGACCGATCACCTCGCGGGAGGACGCCTTTCGGCGGCTGGCCGAGGTGGCCACCTACTTGCGACACGCGGAACCACAGAGTCCTGTGCCGCTTCTGATCGATCGCGCCATCAGTTGGGGGCGCATGCCGTTCGATCAACTGCTGCGCGAAATGATCAAGGACTCTGGGTCTCAAGATCAGGTGCGAGATCTGCTGGGTATCAGAGCCACAGATATTGAACAGTAGTTGGACAGCGCCACTTTCACAATCCGAATGCTCGTAAGGCACTGGTATGAAGAGCTTAACCGCCACCGGGCTTGTCCCGGTGGAAACGCGTTTGACAACTACTGACGGACTCGACCACACAGGGATTTTCTTCCCGGTACGCCTTCGCCGCCAGAGGCGGCGAAGGCGTACCGGGAAGACGGGGTTTTCAGCTGCTGCAGTAGTCAGCAAACGTGGAACCACCGGGACGAGCCCGGTGGCGAAAATTCGTTTTAGCGAAACGCGTTGCGCATTTTCACGGTCACAAAGTGGCGCTGTCAAAGTAGGATCGCGAAAGAAAAAGAAATAGCTGTCGCAGATGGTTTCTTTTCGTTCCGCGAAAAGGCATCCGCGTCGAATTCAATTTGAGTCGTTAACGTAACGGGAGATTGCAGCCATGGCCAGAGAAAGTACTCAACATAAACTCGATCGAGTCCGCAAGCCGCGAGTCCAGATCACGTACGACGTCGAGATCAACGGGGCCATGCAGTTGAAGGAGCTCCCGTTCGTCGTGGGCGTGATGGGGGACTATTCGGGCAAGCCGGACAAACCGCTACCGCCCCTGAAGGACCGCAAGTTCGTGGAAATCGACCGCGACAACTTCGACAAAGTGCTGAGCGGCATGGCCCCGCGTCTGGCATTCCGGGTGGACGACAAGCTCAGCGGCAAGGAAGGACAGGAGCTGAACGTCGAATTGCGGTTCGGTAACATGGACGATTTCTCGCCCGAAAACGTGGTCCAACAAGTCGAACCGATGCGGCGGCTGTTGGAAACTCGTGACAAGCTGAAGAACCTGCTCAATAAAATGGAAGGAAACGACAAGCTGGAAGAGATGCTCGAAGACATCATCAAGAATACCGAGCATCGAGACAAACTTTCCAAAGACCTGGGTGTCGAATCTTAGGCCCACGATCCGACTGACGTCTGCCGGCGGTTCGATCGCGGCCACCTGGAAACGTCTGCAGGGGTCATCCTGCTGGACGTTTCTTGGCGACGGCCGGACCTGGAAAAAGTAGCCGTCGGCAATTCCACAAGCCATAAGCCTAGCGGAGGATTTTGCGATGACTGATGAAGAACAAGCACAGCCCCAAGCCGAACCAGCGGCCGCGGCGGAAACCACCTCGGAGCCTTCCTTGCTGGACTCGATCCTGAGCAAAGGGATCCGGGCCCGCGACGAAGATACGCGCGATTGGGGACGCGGCCTGTTGAAGGAATTCGTCTCGCAACTGCTCGACCCGAAGATGGTCGTGGCCAAAGACACGGCCAAGACGATTAGCCTGCGGATCGCCGAGATCGACCGGCTGCTCTCGACCCAGTTGAACGAGATCATGCACCACACCGATTTCCAGAAGCTGGAGTCCTCGTGGCAAGGTTTGCATTACCTGGTGCATCAAACGGAAACCAGCACGACGCTCAAAATACGAGTGCTGAACGTCTCGAAGAAGGACCTCTTGAAAGACCTTGAACGGGCCTCGGAGTTTGACCAGAGCGCCTTGTTCAAGAAAGTCTACGAGGACGAGTACGGCACGTTCGGCGGCGCCCCCTACGGCACGCTGATCGGGGACTACGAATTCGGCAAGCACCCGCAGGACATCGCTCTTTTGGAGCGCGTCTCGAATGTGGCCGCGGCTGCGCACGCCCCCTTTGTTTCCGCCGCCGCTCCCGACCTGTTCAACATGGACAGCTTCACGGAACTCGGAGGACCGCGGGATATGGCCAAGGTCTTCGATACGGCGGAGTACACCAAGTGGAAATCGTTCCGCGATTCCGAGGACTCGCGCTTCGTCGGCCTGACATTGCCGCACGTTCTCGGCCGGCTCCCCTACGGCCAGGAGACCTGCCCGGTCGAGGCGTTCAACTACGAAGAAGACGTGGACGGCACGGACCACAGCAAGTACTTGTGGACCAACGCCGCGTATGCCTTGGGCACCCGGATCACGGAATCCTTCGCCAAATACGGCTGGTTGGCCACCATCCGCGGCGTGGAAGGGGGTGGATTGGTCGAGGGTCTGCCGACGCACACGTTCAAGACCGACGAAGGCGAAGTGGCCCTCAAGTGTCCCACGGAACTGGCCATTACCGACCGGCGTGAAAAGGAACTCAACGACCTGGGTTTCATCCCGTTGTGCCACTGCAAGGGCACCGATTTTGCCGCCTTCTTTGGCGCGCAGTCGGCCCAGAAACCCAAGCTGTACGACACCGACGAGGCGAACGCCAACGCGCGGCTTTCGACCATGCTGCAGTACCTGCTGTGCACGTCGCGGTTCGCTCATTACTTGAAGGCCATGGCCCGCGACAAGGTCGGCTCCTTCATGGAGCGGGAGGACTGCGAACGGTGGCTCAACCGGTGGATCGGCAACTACGTGTTGGGCAATCCGGAAGACGCCGGCCAGGAGGCGAAAGCGAAGAGCCCGCTGCGCGAGGCCCGCGTCGTCGTGCGCGACGTGCCCGGCAAACCCGGGTGCTACGAAGCGGTGGCTCACCTGCGGCCGCACTACCAATTGGATGAGCTGAGCGTCTCGCTGCGGTTGGTCGCCGAGTTGCCCCAGTCCAAGGGATAGCGTGCGGCAGCCGGTCCTGTTTTGGAGGGCGCCGGTCTGGTGTGAGAGGTCCGGTCGCGTGCCCCTAACGCAGCCGCTTCGCTCGGCTCAGGGGCGGGCGGTGGAGGGCCTGGACGCAAAGAAATCGGGAAAAGTCAAGCAACTCTTGGAGTTCGCGGGCGACAATACCATCAGACAAACGTCGTCCAAGCGACGGGCAAAGCTGAAAGGCGTGCAAGACCGAATCACTTTCATTTAAGGAGAGCTATCATGGCTCAGGTTGACTATTTTCTGAAGATCGAAGGCGTTGAAGGCGAATCGACGGATGACAAGCACAAGAACGAAATCGACGTCTTGTCCTGGAGCTGGGGAGAGACAAACGCCGGCAGCCACGCCGGACGCGGAGGCGGAGGTGCCGGCAAGGTGTCGATGCAGGACTTCAACTTTGTGATGCAGGCCAACAAGTCCACACCAAAGTTGATGCTGTCTTGTGCCTCGGGAGCGCACATTCCCAAAGCGGTGCTGGTCTGTCGCAAAGCCGGTACCGAACAGCAGGAGTATATGAAGATCACTATGTCGGATCTGTTGGTCTCCTCCTATCAAACGGGCGGATCCAGCGGCGACATCATACCCGTCGATCAGGTCAGCCTCAACTTCTCGAAGGTTGAATTCGAGTACAAACCCCAGGATGCGAAGGGGGGACTTGGCTCGGCCGTCAAAGCCGGATGGGACGTGAAGGCGAACAAGAAGGTCTGATCCGACGCGAAGTCAGACGGGACGCCCGCAGGGGCGTCCCAGCTTCGTTTTGCGGCCGAACGATGTCCGCTCACGCAGTGGACCGGCGTTCGACCGAACGCTGATTCACACGCCATGACTAGTCCAGTGCGGAGGTTGCCTGATGACGGCGGACGAACTGTTCCGGGATGGAAAGCTGGACGAGGCAATCGAGGCCGTGACGGCCCAGGTCAAGGCAAATCCGACCAGTGCCGAGCGGCGGACCCTGCTGTTCGAACTGCTTTGCTTCGCCGGCGAACTGGAGCGCGCCGAAAAACAGTTGGACGTCGTCGCCAGGCAAGACGCCGACAGCCAATGGGCGGTGCAGATCTATCAGAACATCCTGGCCGCCGAACGCCTTCGTCGCCGGCTGTTCCGCGACGGCATCAAACC
This sequence comes from uncultured Planctomycetota bacterium, assembly GCA_963700575.1. Lineage (GTDB taxonomy): Bacteria > Planctomycetota > Planctomycetia > Pirellulales > Pirellulaceae > JAJRVM01. The sequence goes on from CAVOYC010000038.1 coordinate 25,608, forward strand.
CGAGTTCCTGCTGGACCCGCCAGCCTATGTGCAACTTCATCTCGATGCCGTCAATCGCCTTCGAGAGGGTCAAGTGGCGGAGGCGGCCGAACTTCTTTCTCGTTCCGAACAGCAGCGTCCGGTCATTGCCGGTGAAGTCGACGGGCAAGCTGTGGATGAATTCCGCGATTGTGACGACTTGTTTGCGCCGATCCTCGAACTGATCATTCTCCGCGATTATATCTGGCTTCCCTTGGAGCAGGTTCGTGAGTTGGAGCTGTCGGAGCCCGAGCGTCCGCGGGATCTCATCTGGGCCCCGGTCCGAATTCTGTTGAGTGACGGAGCGCAGCGGCGAGGCTATCTCCCCACGCTGTACTGCGGCTCGCACGAAGAGGCCGACGATCAGCTCAGGCTGGGACGACTGACCGACTGGCGTGGGGCGGATGAGGGGCCTGTCCGGGGCGTCGGCCAGCGCTTGTTTTTGGCAGGTGAAGATGCACGCTCGGTGTTGGACATTCGTCGCGCAGTCCTCATGGCCGAGCCAGGAGAAAAAACATGACTGGCGACGGAACCCGGATTCCACACACAAGGTCCATCTCCTGCTGGGTCGCCAGCAGGGTTCCGGCTGGATCGCTCATGCGCGTGCTGAAGGGCGACCATCACGGGACGCTGTGTAGCAACGACCCGGCGCTCGTGCATCGTGATTCCACCTATGCCAAGAGTTTCGCACAGTCCATCGAAGCGATGGAGACCCTGGGCGCCCCAGAACTCGACTCACTCGCGCCGGTCTACGTCGCGTATTTGCGAGAGGGGCGCTAGGCGCGGATTATCGTGGAAACACCGACAACCATTCCGAGCTATGACGTCTGCCGCAGCTACGAACAGCTGCCGTATGAGTCGGGACCGCATTATCCCACGCACCCCGATTGTCTCGCGACGGTTGCGACCCTGATGGGGATGCGTCCCGCGGACGTCGGCGCCGCGCGCGTGCTCGAACTCGGTAGCGGCAACGGCGGGAACTTGATCCCGATGGCGGCCGGGCTGCCAGAAGCGCGATTTCTGGGAGTCGACCTGTCGCCGCGTCAGATCGGTCAAGGCCAGGAATTGATACGAGCAGCGGGACTCGAAAACGTCGAACTGCGCGCCGCCGACTTGCTCGATCTGGGCGAAGAACTTGGCACGTTCGACTACATCATCTGCCACGGAGTCTACTCGTGGGTACCCGCGGCGGTCCGGGACAAAATCTTGTCCATCTGCCGTGACAGTCTTGCGCCGCACGGCGTGGCGTATGTCAGCTACAACACCTATCCCGGCTGGCACTTCCGGGGCGTCGCCAAGGACATGCTTCATTTCCACACTCGTCACCTGGACCAGCCGGACCAGCGGCTGGCCGAAGCACGGGGTCTGTTGAACTTCCTGGTGCAATCGATCCCCGACAACGAGACTCCTTACGCGCGTGTCATCCGCAGCGAAGCGGAAGGATTTCAACGCGAACCGGACTACTATCTCGTTCACGAGTTCCTGGACGAGGTCAACCAACCGTTCTACTTTTACCAGTTCGCGGAGGCGGCTGCCGAAAAGAGCTTGCAGTTTTTGGCCGAGGCGTGGCACCACACGCGACTCGATGACTTGCCGACCCAAGTGCAGCAAACAATCCGGGACATCTCGCCGGATCTGATTCATGTCGAGCAATACCTCGATTTCCTGCGGCAACGTACGTTTCGTCGCACGCTGTTGTGCCACGATTCGATATCGCTCAGCCGCTCACCCACGATGGAACAGATCCTGGGAATGTCCGTCTCCGCAATGGCCTGGCCGCTGGAGGAAGCCGATCAAGACCCCGACGTCCGACGTCGTGCGGTTCCGCACGGCTGTCGACCAGATCATCACGACCAACCACCCGGCCGTCAAAGCGGTGTTTGCCCGATTGTGGGAAATCTATCCGCAGACCATCGCAGTCGGCGATCTGCTGGCGGAAGTCCGCTGCCAAACTCGATCGCCAGGCGAACCCTGCAGCCGCTCAGTGACGCGGATCTCGCCGGTTTGCTGGTCCGGTGTTTCCTTTCGAATTCCCTGATGTTTCACGTCCATGCGCCCCGATTCGCCGGCGCACTGTCCGACATGCCCTGCGCTTCGGCGTTTTGTCGCGTCCAGGCCGGCCTCGGTGCGGCCGTCGCGAATCAGTGGCACCGGCAGTTCGAACTGAACGAATTGGACCGCCAGATCCTGGTGCGACTGGACGGAGACCACAACCGGCAGCACCTGGTGAAGGAGATCGGGCAGCTGGTCGAGGACGGCACATTGACCGCGGAAATGCTGCAACAGGCCGCGCCGGAGCTGCCGTGGTCGGCGGGCGACAACGACCTGGGAGGTTATGTCGACGTCAGCCTGCAACGACTCTTGTCGCACGCGTTCCTGATCACCTGACGGACCCGCCGCGCGGGGAGACGAGGAAAGAACATGCCGCCAGGCACATTCATCGCAGTCGGCTATTACGAGTTGCTGTTGGCAACGCTCGAAGTTGCACCTTTCCAGAAGAAGAGAACCTGAGTATGTCGCGCGTCAGCCCCACGCAGCCGCTGCTGCCGTCCATCTTGGATCGCTTGATCGACCAGGAACCGGACGTCACCACCGAACCGCAGTGGCGGCAGGCGCAGAATCTGAGCGAGTTCCGGTCCTGCGTGCTGCGCGATGTCGAGAGCCTGCTCAACGCCCGACCCACCAGGTATCATCTTCCGGAAGCGTTCCGCGAGGCGGCCCAGTCGGTGCTCACCTACGGGTTGCCCGATTTCACGGCGGTAGAAATCGGCAGTCGCGGCCAACGCGAAGCGCTGCGCCGTGCGGTGGAGACGATCATCGGTCGTTTCGAACCGCGGCTACGCGACGTGCGCATCGCGCTCCATCCACCGGAGAGCCAATTCGACCGCACGTTGCGGATGACGATCCACGCCCTGCTGTGGGTCCAACCCGATCCGGAACCCATCACCTTCGACACGCTCGTTCAGCCATCGTCGGGAACCTGTAAAGTGGAGGCCACTTAGCCGTGCGCGAGGCCTTGGAAACGCATTACGAGAACGAGCTGAACTACATCCGGCGGATGGCGTTGGAGTTTGCCCGCGACCGGCCGAAAATCGCCGACCGGTTGTATTTGGATCGCGAAACGGGCGAGTCGGAAGATCCGCACGTCGAACGGATGATCGAGGCCTTTGCTTTTCTCACCGCCCGGATTCGACTCAAGCTCGAGGATGACTTCCCCGAAATCACCGATGCCCTGCTGGGCACCCTGTACCCGCACTACCTGGCGCCGGTGCCGTCGATGTCGATTGTCCAGTTCGACCTGGACCCTGCCCAAGGCCAGCTCACCACCGGGTTCACCATCCCTCGGCACAGCCGGCTCTACTCGCGCGAGGTGAGCGGCGTGCCGTGCCGTTTTCGGACTTGCTATGACGTGACGCTGTGGCCGCTGGAACTGATGTCCGCCCGCTACCACACGGCCCCCTTCGGCAAGATCGTCAAGCCGCCGGCCCGGTCAGCCGATTGCCCCGCGGTGTTGAGGCTGGAGTTCCGCTGCCGCGGCAGCGTGCCCCTGGCCCAACTGCAACTCGACCGGCTGCGCCTGTTTCTCAGCGGCGACGACCTGACCGTGCGCACCCTTTATGAGCTGATCTTCAACCACGTGACGGACGTCTTGTGCCGAGCCAGCGAAACCCCGGACGACCCCGCGGCCTTCGTGCAGGATGCCAGCTGCCTGCAACCGGTTGGTTTCGGCCGGGACGAAGGGCTGTTGCCCTACAGTCACCGTTCGTTCCTGGGCTATCGGCTGCTGACCGAATATTTCACGTTCCCCAGCAAGTTCCAGTTCGTGGACGTGTGCGGATTGGAAAAGATCACTTCGGACCGGTACCGCGATCGGCTGGAAATCTGCCTGTTTCTCGACCGCAACGTGCCGGAATTGGAAACGCGTATCAAGACCGAAATGTTTCGGTTGGGTTGCTGCCCGATCATCAATCTGTTCACGCAGGAGGCCGATCCCATTCGGCTGTCGCAAGCGAAATATGAATACCGGGTGATTCCCGATGTGCGGCACCCACAAGCCATGGAAGTCTACTCGGTCGACGCCGTCCAGAGCACCAACATGGAGACGCGCGAAACGATCGAATACCAACCGTTCTATTCCTTTCGACACGCCCACGAGGCCCAACAGGACTACGTGTACTGGCACGCCCACCGGCGCCCCTCGTTGCGCAAAGGCGATCCAGGGACCGATGTGTTCTTGTCGCTGGCCGACGCCAACTTCCAGCCGCAGTTGCCGGCAGCGGAGGTTTTGACGCTGGAAACCACCTGCTCCAATCGTGATTTGCCGGGCTACTTGCGGGCGGCGGGCGGCGCGAGCTGGCAGTTCCAATTGGAGGGCCAGGCCCCGGTGCGAAGAGTCGTGCCGGTCGTGGTCCCCACTTCGCCCGCCCGATTGCCGCACGAGGAAAACCGCTGGCGGCTGATTTCGCACCTGGCCCTGAATCATCTCTCGATCGTCGGCCAAGGCGACGGCGCCGAAGCGTTGCGGGAGATCCTCAAGCTGTACGACTTCGCCCATACGAAGGTCAGCAGCCAGCATATTGCGGGCATCCTGAGCGTGAACAGTCGGCGAAGCGTGGCTCCCATCCGGGACGGTGTCGGTTACGGATTCTGTCGCGGCTTGGAGGTCACAATTCTATTCGACGAAGACAAATACGCCGGCAGCGGCGTGTTCCTGTTCGCCGCCGTGCTGGAACGCTTTCTGGGCCTGTACGCCTCGCTGAATTCGGCCACGCGTCTGGTCGCCCGCACGCGTCAACGGGAAGGGGAACTCAAACGCTGGCCGTTCCGCTCAGGGGACAGAACAATCGTATAACGTTTCGAAGATGAGCAAACCTGCCGCCACCGACGATGCCTGGAGTACCGGTCCACCGCTCGACGCCGTCCTGCGCACCGAGCCCTACCGGTTTGAGTTCTTTCAGGCAGTGCGGATTCTGGAACGCCTGTTTCAGCATTCGGTCGGCACCGACGCGAATCCGGAAGACGAAGTCGTTCGTTTTCGAGCCCACCAGTCCTTGCTGTTTCCCCCCAGTGAGATTTACGGCATCGTCGAGCAACCGGACGGCCGGCTTTCCATGACGGTGGCGTTCATGGGGCTGACCGGCCCATCCGGGGCACTGCCGCGACATTACACCGAACTCGTGATTGACCGGCTGCGGCACAAGGACCGCACGCTGCGCGACTTTCTCGACCTGTTCAACCATCGATTGATTGCGCTCTTTTACCGCGCCTGGCAAAAGAACCGGTTTTGGATCGGTTATGAGCACGCGGACATGATCCGGGCGCAGCTACCGGGACGATCCTTCCCAGTACCGCGCGTTCGTCACCGAAATCCGGCCTCGTGGAGACTTGTTTTCCCAATGTCTGCTGGACCTGTCGGGGATGGGCCCGCCGGCGTTACGATACCGCTCGTCGGTACGCACCGAACTTCGGCCCCGCACCACTGTGGCCGATCTAACCATGCGGTTTTACGCCGGGCTGTTGGCCCAACAACACCGCTCCGCCATCGGACTGGAAGGCATCCTGCAGGATTTTTTCGACGTCCCGATGCACGTGATCCAGTTTGTGGGCCAGTGGCTGTTACTGGAAGAGGCCAACCAGACGCAAATGGTCGAGCGAGGCAACACACAACTGGGTGTGACGGCCATGGCGGGACAGCGGTTCTGGGATGTGCAAGGCAGGTTTCGCATCCGCGTCGGTCCGCTGACCTACGCGCAGTTTCAGGATTTCCTTCCCTCGGGTACCGCTTATCGCAAACTGGGCGATTTGGCCCGACTCTACGCCGGGCTGGTGATGGACATCGACACGCAACTCGTATTGAAGGCCGAGGAAGTCCCCTGGTGCCAACTAACGCCCGCGGCCGGACCCCGTTTGGGCTGGAACACCTGGGTCCGCTGCAGCGGCCTTGCTCGCGATGCCGACGACGCTATTCTGACGCTGGAAGGATCGCATGCAGACGAGGTGGAATTGTAGGATTGCCAGGGGTCGTTTTCGACAATTTTTGTTGCTCTAGCAAAAGGTGCCGGCCGTGGACGTCAATCTTAAATCGCTGATCGGAAAGCTCAACGACACTGCGCGGCGCGCTTTGGAAGGCTGCCGCGGGGCTGTGTCTGTCACGGACGAACTACAACGTCGAAGTCGAACACTGGCTGCTCAAAATGCTTGAGGCTGACGACACGGACTTGAGCCGCGTGCTGCGATACTACGAGATCGACCCGGGACGACTGGAACGGGACTTGACCGGTGCGGTCGATGGTTTCAAAACCGGCAACAGCCGGCCCCCCGCGCTCTCACCCACGATCGTTGAGTTGGTTCGCGAAGCGTGGGTACTGGCGTCGGTCGAGTTCGGCGCGCCGGCGGTCCGCAGCGGACATCTTCTGCTGGCCTTGCTGGGCAACACCAATCTGGCCCGGCTGGCCCGCGAGAGCGCTCCCGGGCTGGCCAAGATCGATGCGGAGGCCTTGCAGAAGGATTTCCGCGACCTGGTGGCCGGTTCGTGCGAGGATGCACCCGTATCGCATCCCATGGCGACTGCGACCCAGGCCGGTCCCGGGGTTCCGCGAAAAACGGTGGCCTTGAATCAATTCACGATCGATCTCACCGAGCGTTCCCGCCAAGGCGAAATCGATCCGGTGCTCGGCCGCGACGCGGAGATCCGGCAATTGATCGATATTCTCACCCGTCGGCGCCAAAACAATCCGATTCTGACCGGCGAGGCGGGAGTCGGCAAGACGGCGGTCGTGGAAGGTTTCGCCCTGCGCGTCGCCTCGGGCGACGTCCCGCCCTCGCTGCAGAACGTGTCGATTCGCACCCTCGACCTGGGGCTGTTGCAGGCCGGCGCAGGCGTCAAGGGGGAATTCGAAAACCGGCTGAAATCGGTGATCGACGAAGTCAAGGCGTCGCCTTCCCCCATCATCCTGTTCATCGACGAAGCGCACCAGATGATCGGTGCCGGCGGCGGCGCCGGCCAGGGCGATGCCGCCAACCTGCTCAAACCGGCGCTGGCACGCGGCGAACTGCGGACCATCGCCGCCACGACCTGGGCCGAGTACAAAAAGTACTTCGAGAAGGACGCCGCCCTCGCCCGCCGGTTCCAGGTGGTCAAGGTCGAGGAACCGGATGAGGGCCCCGCCACGGAAATGATGCGCGGGCTGGTCGAGACGCTCGAGCAGCACCACAAGGTCCGCATCTTGAACGAAGCCGTGGTCGATGCGGTGAAGCTCTCCAACCGTTACATCTCCGGGCGGCAGTTGCCCGACAAGGCGGTGAGCCTGTTGGACACCACCTGCGCCCGCATCGGGCTCAGCCAGACCGCCACCCCGCCGGCCGTCGAGGACTGCCGCCGTCGCATCGAACAGTTGGACGTGGCCATCGGAATTCTTCAACGCGAACAAGAGGCGGGGGCGGACCACGGCGAGCAGCTGCAGGAGTTGGGCCGGCAGAAGGAAGCGGCCGGGGCCGAGCTCGAACGACTGAAGGAACGCTGGAAGCAGGAAAAGGAATTGGTGGTAAAGATCCACGATTTGCACAGCTCCTTGCAGGGGAGCAGCGGTTTGCAGGGCGAAGACGGTGCGGCCGTCGCAGATGAAGAACCGCCGGCGAAAGTCGTGTCCGCCAAAGACGCTTCGGCGGACCGTACCGCACCCGAAGATGCGGCAACTGCCGAAACGAAGCCGCTCTCCGAAGAAGAGCGATCGCAAGTGCGCACGCAGTTGGCGGCCACCGAATCGCAGTTGACCCAACTGCAGGGCGAGCACCCGCTGGTACACCCGTGCGTCAATTCGCAGGCCATCGCCGAAACGGTGGCCGCCTGGACCGGCATCCCCGTCGGGCGCATGGTCGCCGACGAAATCAAGACCGTCCTGAATCTGAAGGAACTGATGGAACAGTCGATCATCGGCCAGTCGCACGCGCTGGAGCGGATCGCGCAGAGCATCCGCACGTCGCGGGCCAACCTGCGCGATCCGCGCACGCCGATCGGCGTGTTCCTGCTCTGTCGGCACCAGCGGCGTGGGCAAGACCGAAACGGCCATCACGCTGGCCCAATTGCTCTACGGCGGCGAACAGAACATGACCGTGATCAACATGTCGGAGTTCAAGGAAGAGCACAAAGTCTCGCTGCTGATGGGCTCGCCGCCCGGCTACGTCGGCTACGGCGAAGGCGGTGTGCTGACCGAGGCGGTGCGGCGCAAACCGTACAGCGTGGTGCTGCTGGACGAAATGGAGAAGGCCCATCCCGGCGTGCAGGACATCTTCTACCAGGTGTTCGACAAGGGCACGATGAAGGACGGCGAAGGTCGCGATATCGACTTCAAGAACACCGTGATCATGATGACCACCAACGCCGGCACCGACTTCATCAAGAGCCTTTGCGCCGATCCCGACACGATGCCCGACCCCGACGCTTTCATCGAGGCCGTCTTCCCAGAACTGCTCAAGACCTTCAAGCCGGCGTTCCTGGGCCGCCTCGGCATCGTCCCCTTCTATCCGCTTAGCGATGACGTGATGAAGAAGATCATCGAGCTGAAACTGGGCAAGGTCGGCCAGCGGATCCAGGAGCACTACAAGGCCGGCTTTTCCTATTCTCCCGAACTGGTCGAGACGATCGCCCAACGCTGCACGGAAGTCGACACCGGGGCCCGCAACGTCGATCACATCCTGACGCGGACCCTGCTGCCCGAGCTGTCGGCCGAATTCCTGGCGCGCATGGCCGAGGGCGAGTCGATCAAGCGGGCCCACGTCGGAGTCGCCGAGGAAGGAACGTTTCGTTATGAGGTCGAGTGAGTCGGCACGAACGACGGTGCCCCACCTGATGTCGTTTGACCCGCAGCCGCCGGCGTGGATCACGATCCCGATGCCTGCCGCCTGCAGCAGGAATGTTGCCAAAGTCCCACGCAACTTCTGACGCGAGCATTCGACAATAGAGTGGGGAGAATCGGGGGAAACGATGACCGAAGCAACACAAAAAGACCAAATTCTCAAGTTGGACACGCCGCTCGGCAAAGACGTGCTTCTGATCCGCCGGCTGACCGGGACGGAGACGATGTCGGGACCGTTCCGGTTCCGCCTGGAAATGGATTCGACGAACAAGTCCGTGGATCCCGGCGCCCTGATCGGCAAGGGCGTGACGGTGCGGCTGGAGATCTACAATGAGGATAATGAGGTCCTCGGGCACCGTTTCTTCCACGGTATGGTCCACGCCTTTGGGAAAGTGGAACAGAATGATGACGTGGCCTTCTACCGGGCGGAGGTCGTTCCGTGGTTCGAGCTGCTGACCCACACCGCGGACTGCCGCATCTTTCAAGATAAGACGGTCCCCGAAATCATCAAGCAGGTCTTCGACGAATGGAAGAGTGAATACGGCGACCTGGTGGCATATGAAGACAAGACCGACGCGTCGAAGTATCGGCCGTTAGACTACTGCGTCCAATACCGGGAGACCGATTTCGACTTCATTTCGCGTCTGATGGAACGCGAGGCGATTTATTACTACTACACCCATGAAGACAAAAAGCACACGCTGGTCTTCGCCGATAGTACGGACAATCCGGCCTGCCCTGTCCGCGATAAAGTACAGTACGAACAGGACGACGAGGGCGACGTGTGGGCCGAACCGGAAGATAGCGTGCTGATTTCGCTGGTCACCACCGGCCTGGAGACGTTGCAAAGAGAGGGGACCGGGCTGTTCAATCAGAAGAAGACCGAGGTGACGTCCCAAATCGCCGATGGATTCCTGTCGTTGATCGTGGGGGGCATCTTCGGCGGAATCCAGTTTGTGATCTCGAAGATCCTCGAACTGATCATCAGCCAACTCCAAGAGAAACGCCCCAAGCAACTGGGCGTGAAGATCTTCCGCATGCTGCAGGACCTCCGGCCGGGAAAATATTGCCTGCGCGATCATCACTTCGAGTTGCCCGACAAGAACCTGGAGGTGCTCGAAGTCACAAATATCTCGGTCGGCCCGACCGACAAGCTGGAGATGTTCGACTACCCGGGCGAATACGCGCAACGCTTCAACAAGACGGGCGAGCGATTGGACGAAGTCGAACAGGAGGGCAAGAAACTGGTCAAACTGCGGATGGAAGAGGAAGAGACGCCGCATTGGGTCATCAGCGGTATCTCGCGGGAATCGGCGTTCACTGCCGGGCACCATTTCGAACTGACCAAGCACCCCGACGAGGCGGTCAACGGGCGGTACCTGATCACGTTGGTTGAACACAACATTCTGCAGGGGTCGAAGTACTGGTCGGGCAGATGATGAGGCAATTTATAAGAACGGCGGTCCGTACCGAAACCGATTTGCGTGCATCCCGCGGTTCTGGCCCTATCGCCCCATTCGTAAGACGCCCAAGCCGGTCGTCAAAGGATTGCAGACCGGAGTGGTTGATGGGAAGGAGGACGAGGAGATCTGGGTCGACAAATACGGCCGGATCCGCGTCAAATTCCACTGGGACCGCGAGTGGGACCAGGACGCCAACAAACGGCACGAGCACGCCAGTTGCCTGATCCGCGTGGCCCAGCCGTGGGCGGGCAAACGGTGGGGTGCTATCTTCTGGCCCCGCATCGGCCAGGAAGTGGTGGTGGCGTTCCTGGAAGGCGACCCCAACCGGCCGCTGGTGGTGGGCAGCGTCTACAACTTCGATCAAATGCCGCACTACCTGGGCGACGGCCCGGACGGCGAACATACGCACAATCCGAACATCAGCGGAATCAAAACGTGCTCCACCAAAGGCGGCGAAGGTTTCAACGAATTGCGGTTCGACGACACCAAGGACGAAGAACAGTTGTTTATCCAGGCCCAGAAGGATATGGATGCGGTCGTCTGGAATCACTCGCGGGAGGTGGTCGCCTACAATCAGCATCTGGTCGTGGGCCACGTCGACAAGAGCGAACGTCAGCTGAAGGGCGACCAGTACCACGCCGTGGCCCAGGACCGGAACCTGATCATCCTTCGGCACGACAGAGAGCACATCGCCGGCAGCGTCGAGATCATGATCGGTGGCCCGCGAGACCAGTACGCCGACGCCGAATACGCCGACGCGTTTCGCCCCGGTCTCCGACGGCGGCAACCTGGATATCGTGGTGTGCGGTAACAAGCACGAGTCGATTGGCGGTGATCAGCACTTGATCGTGTCGGGCACTCGGTTCGAGAAGATCGACGGCAACCAGAACCTGATCATCACCGGCGACCAGCAAGAAACGGCCGCCAGCCACGCGTTGGAAACGACCGGCGAGATCCACTTGAAGGCAGGCACCAAAGTCGTGATCGAGGCCCCTCTGATCAGCCTGAAATCAGGTGGCAGCTTCGTGCACATCGATGGCGGTGGCGTCGCGATTCAAGGCCCGCAGGTGCTGATCAACAGCGGCGGATCACCCACCTCGGGCGCCGGCTCCAGCCCTGCGGAGGCCAAGGGAGCCAAGGAGGCCGAACCGGATCCACCTGAGGCACCGGACGAATTGGATACGGCCAAGAGCGGCTACCCGTCGATCGACGTCAACGCCGAAACGACGCCCAAGACGATTTCCTACGCGCTCAAACGATGAAGGAGAAGTTCCAATGCCCTCCGCAGCACGGCTTGGCGATCTGCACACGTGTCCCGTCAGCGATGGTCCCAAGCCGCACGTCGGCGGGCCCATACTGCCGCCGTGTTGCCCGACGGTACTGATCGGCGGACAACCCGCGGCGCGCGTCGGCGACATGGCCACCTGCGCCGGGCCGCCCGACAGCATTGTCCTCGGTTCGTTCACCGTCAAGATCGGCGGTCAGGATGCTGCCCGGCAGGGCGATCTCACAGCCCACGGCGGCGTGATCACAATGGGCTTTCCAACCGTCCAAATTGGATGACATTTTGGAGAAAGATCTCTTTGGAGGTACAGCGCCATTTTGCAGCGATCGATGTGCGTGGCTCGTGTCTCCCTAACAGACCCTCGCCACTGGGCTCGTCCCGGTGGTTCTACGTTTGCTGACGACATCGACTGTTTGACTTTGACTCCCACCGCCTTGCGCGGTGGGTGAATCTGACCGACAGGTTGCCGCGTCGAAAACTGCCGTGGCATGTAACTTGAAACCGATTCGGTCGCGTAGGAGAACAGACCATGGCGCATATGTTCCGCGTGAACCCCGTGCCCCCGGTGGTCACCCAGCCCGGACTCACCTGCTGGGCCGCCGCGGCCCTGTCCTGGCTGATCGCCAAAGGACGCCAGGAGTTCTTCGCACAGTTCGGGATCAAAACAGCCAACGATCTGGTCGAGCTGTTCAAGCCGTTTACGGTCAGCGGTGGAGCCCTCGATCTCCAACAGGGCCTTGAGCCTCTGGCAGACTTCCTCGATCTGAAGTTTCGCAAGTACCAGCCCGGCAAGCTGCTGACGGGGTCGGAGGTCCATTCGCTGCTGGTGAATAAAGGGCATTTGTGGATGCTGATCGCAGGTGGCCAGCTGCTGCCGAACCCGATAGCGCACGCCGTGGTGGTCTACAAGATCGACGATTGGTGGACGTCGGGCGCGACGGTCGGCGCCATGGACCCGTTTCCGGGTATCGGTGGGCCGAACGTCGGCGGATTGATCGACCGTCCTCTTTCGGTCTACCGCTCGGCCAGTCTGCTTGCCCTCGGCTGGTCCACCTCCACTGGCTACGAACCCTACCAGATGTAAGATACGTGATATCTTAAGATGGGCGATAGAGCCTTAGTCGGTAACATGCGCGCGTCGTGCGCATGTTCAGAATTCTTAATCTTACTCCTGATCCTAATCTTAATCCTCCTCGGGCGGTGCTCGACGAAGTGGAAAGGTCGCACATGCTGCAAGATTAAGATTAGGATTAGGATTAGGAGTAAGAACGAAGAAGGCGGATCCAAGCTCTTGGGTTGCGGCCGAATCCCGCGTTAGGAATCAGGGAAAAATAACTTCACCTTGTTCCCTCGCCCCTTTGGGGAGAGGGTAGGGTGAGGGTTAGTAAATCTGGAAGATATTTTTCCCTGATTCCTTTCCCGCAACCCACGTGGCGGCGGCGATGCCGCAGCCACGAACATTCGAAAACCGTAAATCGGAAACCTGAACCTCATCCCATGCGCCTCGTCCTCGAAATCACCTCCGAGCCTGCTGCGGGAAAGAAACTCTGGTTGCGCGCGGGACAAGCGGCCGATGTGGGCCGCAGCGATCACGCGGCGTTTGCGGTGCCCGACGACAATTGGATGTCGTCGCTCCACTTCCGCATTGAAAGCGACGCACTGCAGTGCCGGCTATGCGACCTGGATAGCCGCAACGGCACGACGGTCAATGGCCGGAGGGTCGCTCGAGCAGTTCTCGCGGACGGGGACATCATCGTAGCCGGCGAGACATGTTTTCGCGTTTCCATTCAAGGGGCTGCTTCGCCGGACCCCACCGAGCGGGATACCATTTCCGACAGTGCGGATGTGGCGCTTGTCGTCGCCACGACCACCGGATCGCGGCATCGCGTAGGTCACTGGATGTGCGGCGGCGTGCCGGAAGGCTGGGAAATCGTTCCGGAAAAGGGGATGCGCAACACGGCCCAGGAGGAGTTTCCGACAAGCCTGGTGTTTACCGAAAACGGCGCGACCGAAAACATCAGCCTTCAAGAGCACGTTGACACGCTGATCCAGCTGTATCTTGACGCGCTTCCCGGTTGCCGGACGGACGGGGCGACAGCGGCGGAAGTCGAAGGAGCCGCAGAGGCAAGGCAATTCCTGCTCGAGTATCCACAGCGAGGTGACGTGGCCCTGCGGCAGCGATACCTTTGCGTGCAGCAGGGCGATTGGATCGGTATGGCCGTGCTGACCACTTCGCTGACCGAACTGGAAAAGCCCAACGCCCTGCTGGACCGGATCCTGGCAGAGTTGGCGTGGGAAGCGTGATGGGCAGGGTGCGTATGAGGCACACGGCGACCGGATGTCCCCACCATGCAATCCGCATTGTCGGTGTCTCAGTTACCGATCGTGCCACTGTGTGCGGAGACGCGTGTTGATTCAGAGGAAAACTCATCACAACCTGTACACGTCGTGACTCGCCGCCGCTCAAAGCACGCAGTGTGGAGCGGGTACCAACCTTCCACCGCGGCAGTGGAGCGCATGCCGCAGCCCCACACTGCTCAAATCGGGTCGTCTCGTTTCAGTCGAGTGAGTCGTTTGTGTTGAATTCCTCGGGTTGGAACGAGGCCATGCATTGAGCAGTGGCACAGGTTTCTTAAGAATCCCACCTCGAGCGGCAGCTATTTCCCGCAGCACTTTGGACAGCAGTGTCTGTTTTGAGGGACCAGCTTGCAGACAGTGACTTGCTCCGGCACCTCGACGATTTCGGGCACACAGGCCATCACTTTGCGTGTCTTTTCGATCGGCACGAGCTTGTATTCCGTCTCTTCGGCGCAGACGTACTTGTGCGTCTTGGGGACCCGCACGCAGTAATCGATGTCGCGCTTGATCGTCTCAAATACGACATCTTCTTTGCAGCAGTTGGCCGATTGCCATTCTTCAACCAATGCCGTCGTCGCGCACTCGCGCGGCTCCTCAACGATCACTACGCCGTCTTCCGTACAAACTTCTCGCTGGACCATCTGCTGATGGAACTCGGTGACGGGAACTTGAACGGGGAACTCGCTAACGATGTCGTTCGAGACGCGATGGCACTTTTCCTGTGTAATGGTTTTGGTGCGTACCTCGTCCTTCAGGTAACATTTCTCTTTGGTGTACGTCCGCTTCACGGGGACGCGCTGAAAGACCGTGTATGTCTCTTCTCGCTCGACCTGTTTCTTCACCACGCACGTCTTCATGCGTGTTTCCGTCACCATCATGGGTACCATGACGATGTGTTTGCAGAGATCGCACGAAGAACAGGCGATACCACAATTCTCGCAAGAACCTTGGCGGCCTCGCCGCTCTATTTTCCGCCCTCCCTCGCCGTTGGCAACACCGGTAACGATCACCACGGTCGCCACACAAAGCACGAATGGTGACAAGTACTTGTACTTGAACATCGGCGTTTTCCTTTCAGCACGATGGCCGCATCGCCCGACGCGCGGGGGATATTGCTTTCGCAGCGATCCCGATGGTAATGTCCTTGTCCTTAGTGCGGGTCGCGCCCGACCCCACTACGTCCAAGACGCGCGCTCGAGGACATCAATTTCTCACGTAACGACTCTCTCACGAGGCAGGACCTCGAATCACTGACGAGCTACCGCTCGAACACCGTGAGCCCGCCGAGCGCCGAGGGTTGACTCATAAGGATCACGTTCGTGCCTTTCAGCGGACTCAAAAAACTGGATCTTGGGACCAGCCTGAACTGCTACAACAGCAGCGCACACCTGATCATTGACTTTCATCGGACCAACCGCGTACAGAAGGTGATGCGCGACCCTGTCGTTCCGCTTGCGCAAGAGAAACGCGGCCTGGATAAAAGCGTTGGCTGTGCGGGTGGCGAAAACTTTACGGCCTGCGCAACCCCGCTAGCAGGGAATGTTCACGTAGGGTGGGTCAAGCTCGCGCCAGGTGATGGTGCGTCTTCACAAGCCGGTTAACTCCGCAGAAAACGTTTGTGTCTGAGCAACCGGAAAACGAGCGAGCGAAGACCCTCCAGCAGCACGGCTCGCGCGACCCAGCGAGTTTTGTGAATATTCCCAGTTAGTGAGGCCGTTCGCCGACCACCAACGGCAGCTTCATCTCGCGTCCGTCCCGGATCACGGTGACTTCGGCTTTCGAACCAACCGGTGATTGGGCCACGATTCGGCTGAACTGAATGGGATCGTCAACCGGCTGTCCGTTCCAATGGGTTAGGACGTCGCCCGGACGTATGCCGGCCTGGCGGGCCGGCGACGGGCGGGCGGCATCGCGGGCCACGGAAACAACGTAGACGCCATGTCCCGCCTCGATGGTCAGTTGAGCCGCCCGCTGGTCGGTCAGAGGGTCCAACGAAATGCCCAGCCACCCGCGAGCCACGCGGCCATATTGCTTCAGCCTCTGGTGGATTTCCTGAGCTGTGTTGCTGGGGATCGCGAAGCTGATTCCCTGGAAACCCCGGCCCAGTATGGCCGTATTAATTCCCACGACGTGGCCGTCCGCGTCGACCAAGGGACCACCGCTGTTTCCCGGATTTACCGCGGCGTCGGTCTGCAAAAACGCTTGAAACGGGCTATTCACCAGGGTGTCGCGGTTCTTGGCACTGACGATGCCGAACGAGACACTGCCTTCGAGGCCGAAAGGGCAGCCGATAGCCCAGACGAATGCGCCCACCTGAAGCTCGTCACTGTCCCCCCAAGTGATAGTATCCAGACCGTCGGCATCTATTTTCAGCACAGCCAGATCCGTCAAAGCGTCACGGCCGACAACCGTGGCGGCAAACCGCCTGGTCCCGTCGATCACCACGGAGATCTCTCTGGCACCACGGATGACGTGATAATTGGTCAGCAGGTAACCATCGGCGTCGACAATCACTCCCGACCCCTGACCGAACGTGGGAGGGGCCGCACCGAACAACTGCGCGATTTCATCGTCTGCCGTGTCGATGCGGATATCCGCGGCCTCGACCCGCACTACAGCGCGCCGCGTTTTTTCCGAAAGAAGCTGTGAGGCGGCCGAAAGCAGCTTGAGAGCCTTCTGTGGTGCCTCCTCGCCCACCCCCACCGTGCTGCCGGCCGATTCATCGTCGGCCGAAGGTGTCGTGGAGACAAAGACGACGCGCCAGAAGGCCACCCCCAATATCAAAATACATACCAACAGCAAAATCGCCCCCAGACGACGCTTCCAGGCCCTGCCCGCGTTTCGACGTCCGGCCGGCGCCAGCTCTTCGGTCCCGTCAGGCGTTATGCGGCGTGTGCGGGCTGAGGACTGCGACTCTGTCTGTCGGATTTTGGACATCGAGACGTTTCACATCAACAAGGGCACGGAATCCGGCCATTCGACTGAGGCCGGTAATATTTCGGACCACGAGAAATAAAGATTACCCTCCCAAACCACCGAAGAACCATTATGACCAACCAGACCGCGTCAAGCCATCTCGCACGCAAGTGCGTCTCAACATTTTGGTTTCCGTACATTCGGGAGGGACATTGTGGTGTATTCCCACCTCCAAATCCGCTATTACGTTCTGCCGGTGATTGCACTGCTGGCGGCTTTTGTCCTCATTCCGGATCCGGCCAATGGCGGAGGCCCCAAAGGCTGTGACTCGGCGGGATATGGTTGTGACTGCCTGGGCTGCCAAGCCTATTTCGACGCCTTGGGGGGCACCTCCGCAATGGGGGAAGGGCTCGCACCGGGGGAAGGCTTCGCGCCGGGCGAAGGGCCCACAGCCGGGGCGTTTTCCGATACGTCACTGCTGGCAGGCAACTTTGGTGCCACCGCAGGGGCGACCGGGGCGGTCCCCAGCATGATCGGTGACTTCTTCGGAAATAACTATGTGTATGCCTTCACCAATCCCAACGGCACGACCGTCGCAACGGCGGGCGGCGATCGGCGGTTCAAATATGCCGAGAACACCAATCCTTTCCCCACCGATCGTGTCTTTTTCAACTACCACTTTTTTGAAGACCCTCTGCTGGACAGTTTGGGCCGATCGCGGGATGTGAACCGGTTCACGTTCGGTCTGGAGAAGACGTTCTTCGACGAACTCGTCTCCGTCGAGTTCCGCATCCCCTTCGCCGCCGCACTCAATAGCGAACAGACTGCCGACCCCCAAAATGCCATGGCCACCGAATTCGGCAACCTGGCGCTGGCCATCAAGGGCCTGATGTACCAAAACGAATGCACTGCCGTAGCTGCCGGATTGGGAATGGTCTTCCCCACCGGCGACGATTCGGTGGTGTCGAGTCCTGGCCGTACCTTCATCACTTTCGAGAACAACTCCGTATTTTTACAGCCCTTCATCGGTATTTATAGTGCACCGACGGAGCGGTTGTTTCACCAATTCCTGGCCCAAGTCGAATTCGACGTGAACGGCAGTGACGTGATTATCCCGGGAAACTCGCCCTTATCCATCAACAGTGACGAGGACGAAGTGTCGCGGCTGTACAGCCAAACGTTGCTGTACCTCGATTACCAGGTCGGTTACTGGTTGTACCGTGATCGCTGTGCATGTTTCCTCACCGGCGTTGCCCCACTGGTGGAACTGCACTACACCTCGACGCTTCAAAACCTGGATCTCGGTCCGTTCGGCACGGGGGGAGTAGTGACAGGCCAATCACGGGGCATCTTCGTGGAAGACCTCCGACGTGACGTGTTGAATCTGACTTCCGGCGTGTATTTGGAACTCTTTGAATCCACCTCCGTCAAGCTCAGCCGCCGTCGCCCCGCTGCTGGAAGACCGGGTCTTCGACTACGAACTGGGTCTGCAAATCGTTCACCGCTATTGAGACGACTTAACCACCTGGCGCAAAACGTCAACGTGGGTGTTGCCAGCTCGCCGCAAGCCTGCGCACGAGATAGATGGAACAAATCCTTGCGTGAATGTAACTCTCGCCCTGTCTGGACCAGTCATGGAGCTGCCGACCGGGCGTATCCGACCTGGGACACCGGGCCGGCCGTCGTGAGCGGAAAGTCGGCGACACCGAGCAGTTCCAAGGGACCGGCCGTGGGGAACTGCTGATATTCATCTCCCACCGAGTCCGCCGTCACCATGCGTTGGACATAGTTCACCACTTCTCCCCAGCTGACGATCCCGTTGCCATCACCCTCCTGCTGATCCGCGGCACCTTGCAGCGCCTCCAACAGCCGGCTGGTAAAACGGCCCAGCTTGCGCTCGCGCACTTCCACCGCCTCCTGACCGCCTTCGGAAGCCGTGAGCGTGAAAACGACGTCGTCCTGCAACGCCCGCAGCGCCGCCTTCAATTCCCGCTGCCGCAAGGGCTGCAAGGCGCCGCTGTGGCACGTATCTAGAATGACCAGTTTGCGGCAAGGGACATCCGCGAAGACAACGAAGTCCTCCAGCGACAGGCAGTCTCCGTACCGCCGCCCCGTGACATCGGCATAACGGGCGTTGGCGGCGAGATAGTAGTACTTGTCCGCTACCGGATCACGCACTCCGTGACCGGAAAGGAAGATCACCAACAGGTCATCCGGGCCGACGTGTGCCCGCAGTTGCTCTGTATACTGTTGCAGCGCCGCGTTCCATCCGCTCCGCGTCACGTTTTGATTCGACAACGAGATGGCCTGAGTGTCGTACAATCGGCGCAGGCCCGATCGTTCAGCGTCGTGGCCACTCGGTTGGCGTTACGCACCGCGAAGTCCAGCCGCGGCAACTGGGAATCCAGGTACTGGTTGACGCCAGCAGTGGCGATAAACAACCGGGCGGCCCGCCGGGGAGGCAGAGCATCGCGGGTGATCGTCACGCTTTGCGTAGCTGCCACTTCCGCCTCGGTGGCGGCCACCACCTGCAACAGAATCTGTGGCTGCGACGGCAACGGAGCGTCCCACTCGTAGATCAACCGCCGCCCGCCGGGGATCGTTTCTACGGCGGAAAGCCTTCGGTTGCCCCCGACGACACCATTGGCAAACACCTTGGGAGGAACAAGTTGCTGTCCGTTGCGGACCGACACGGCGGCCTTCACACGCAGCGTCTCCACGAGTCCGATATCGCCCGCCCTGGGCGACAGAATCTCGATTTGAGGTTTCAGGTTATAGGCGTCCACCAGCGCGCGTTGGGGATTAGCGGGGACTGCCGCTCGGCCCAGGCGAAAGGCGGCGTCGATGCTCCCTGCGTCGAGCAGTCGGGACATCGCCTCCGGCCGCTCCAAGGTGGTTCGCAACTGCGCGGCCAGGAAAAAATCGGGCAGTACCTGCAATCCTCGATTCACCTGCCAACCGAACAGCTTGTGCCCCTCAAACGACGCGTCGTAGTAGCCGGTTGGCGACCAGTAGGCCCATTGCCGATTGTCGGCCACGACCAGCGAAACCAGCTGCTGCCAGGCGGGAAACATTTGGAAGGACCGCCCGGGCATCCGCCCCCGCGTGTACTCAAAGGCCACCAGCGTGTCCCACGGCAGGTCACCCAGCGTACGCAACATGGCGGCCGGATCAGCCGACTCTGCTTGTCGGATGGCGCCCTGCGGGTCCGTCTCAGCCCACCGCAGCCGCTCCATGACGTCACCTTGCCGCATTCCGCGGAAATAGAGCGGGCCTTCCTCGCGGACCGTGGCAACTTGCAGTTTGCCTTCGACCATCTCGAAACCAGCTCCCCACCGGTTAACGAGCTGATCGTCGTCTTGCAGATCCTGCAACGGCCAGACCCGGATCGTGGCGTCCAGCGAGCCGGAAACAAGATACCGCAGGTCCCGCGACACACCCACTGAAGTGACGCTTCCCCCATGACCGCGGAAAACGCGCAGGACAGGGCACGTTCCGCGGTCGGCCAGACGAAACACGTAGATGTTGTTGTTTCCACCGGTCCCGATGGCGACGGCGAAGGGTTCTCCTTGGCGCGTGGGAATCCAACACCAGGCACTGGGCGCGCCGTGAAGGCTGGGGTCGAACGGAATGCTCGCTTTCGGCTCTCCGCCCCGCACCAGGCGATACGTTTCCGCACCTGTTTGCGGATCCCGCCGCGTTTGGACTTCCCAACCCAACGCGTGCCAGGTGCTGGCAAGCCAATTGCTGTCATCCACTGATGCGGCGGTGTCCAGCTGCACGTTCGCCGTATCGAACGTCTGCTCCAGGGTGACTCGCCCGTTCTGCGGCCGGGTGCCCAAGGCGATCCGGTAAAATGGCCGGTTCTTGGCAAAAGCAACTCGCAACGGAGGGCGCACCGCGGCGTCCAGGCGGCGCTCGCTACCGCCGCGTAGCGGACGCGTCACCACATCGTTACCGCTGGTGTAAGCGAGATACTCGCCATCGCGGCTCAGACTGCAGGCGTATACATCACTGGTCGATGCGATGTCGGCCTGCCGCTTTCGCCAACGCGCCGGATCGGCCACGTCCCAGAGCTGCACCAACGCCGGCTGGCCCGACGGACTCTTCGCCGTCCCTGCCAGCAGCGTGCGGGCATCGTCGCTGAAGGCCAAGGAAACGCAAGCCCGGTCGAGTCGTTCGGTGGCCGATTTCCCGCCGGCCTCCCATAGAAAAAGACGGCCCGCAGCGTCGGCCGACGCCAACCGCGATCCATCCCCGGCGACGGCCAGGGCGGTCACGACCTGGAAGTGGTAAACGCCCTGCTGACCCGGCCACAATTCTTTCGCGCCGGCCGTGACGTCGATCTTCTGCAATTGCCAGGCAAGCGCGTCCGGGCGGCGCGGATCGGCCGCGTAAACGGGCAAGACCACGTGCTGGCCATCGACCATTACCAGCGGCGCGACGCCGCGAACGGGGTACAGCCGCCTGGCAATCGCCTCGCCGTAGTGTCGCCGTGTCGGCTGGCTGGATTTCTCGCGGCTTCCACAGACCCGTCTGGGGATCGGGTTGCCAGTACAAAGCCTTCCCCGCTCGATCGATGGAGGCCAGCCCCGGTCGCTGCGGGTCGGGAGAAAATGCCAGCGATACGATCACTTGCCGGTGGCCGATGACTTCGTCGTACAACGCCGCCTGCAAATTGCCGGTGGCCGAGTCAACGAGCAGAATCTCGCCCAGTCCGCCCATCGCACCATGACCGCCAATGGCGATCAGGTTGTCGTGCGAGGCGATCGCGTAAATGCGACCTCGGCTGCCGCGTTGTACTTGCCAGTAAATCGAACGCTCATGCCGCCAGCCGCCTTGATGGTCGCTTCGCGCCCACACAAGCACCGCCTTGTCTTCTCCGGCTGAGCAGAGCCGTGCCGAATCGCCGGTGAAGGCCAGCGCCCGAAGCGGGCCGACGTGCCCTTTCATTTCCAACCGTAACCACGCAATAGCATCGGCACTTTGCGCCAGATTCAAGACATCGGCCGCTGCGGGCCCGAGCTCCTCACCAGCATCTTCCGCATCTTCCGGAACAGCCGGTTTCTGCGCTGCGGGAGGCAGCAGCGATTCGCCCGGCAAAGATTCGCCCGGAAGGGATTCACTGCGGAGTGGATTCACTGGGAGTGGATTCGCTGGGAGTGGATTCGCTGGGTAGCGGTGGCGGCGGGACCGGCGGCGGCCCGCCCGGCTCGATGGCCGGCTCGCCGGCCGGCGGTGGCGATTCGCCCCCCACGACCGGCAGCGGGAGATCGTCGATGGGGATTGGAGCCACAGCAAATCCGGGTGGCAGTCTCGATTCGTCCGGTAAGGCCACCACTGAGGGCCGCTGGCCCGGCAACATTGACTCGCTCGGCAATTGGGCGAGAATGCCGGATGGGAATCCGAAACATCCCCCTGCCACGGCAATACAAATACTGGTCATCGATGGGCGGATCATGCTGTGTCAACCTGTTTGTGTGCCAAATTGCTGCGGTTTGCCTGCGAAAATGGATCTCGCAGCAGCCGCTACTGTCATGTTATCGAAATTGTTCACCGAGTGTTGCGGCATGGGAATCCGGATTCCAGGCAACCGATGGCGGTTTTTCACGATAACATCACCAGGTCCTGACGCGAGCGCTGACCGAAACCCGCCGCAGTGACGCGGGATACACCAGATACGAGGCAGGGGCGGGAAGGCTTGCACTTTGAGTTAGAAAGGCTGCTGACATGATCCGGTTTATTTGCTTACAAGCTGCCGTATGCTTCCTGCTGGGAGGGGGACTGTCCGATTTCGCTGCCGCTCAATCGCCGCCGTCATCCGCAGAATCGGCGCTGGCAACCATCTTCAGCCCCCGCCGCGCACCCACGGCCAAGACCATGGGGTTAGTCCAGCGGAACTTCCTGGATCTGGTGGAGGTCAGCCGCGCGCGGCTCCAGGTGGCGTTGGTCGTCGACGGAACAGAGAGTATGGGCGCGGAATTGGACGGTATCCGCCGTTCGCTCAACCAGATGGTTGAAGACCTGGACCGATACAAGGATCAAGTGTCGTTCCAGCTGGTGGTCTTCCGCGATGAGGGATCACCTTCGGGCACGGTAGCGTTTCCGCTGGAGATGCCCGGCCACGCGTTCACGTCGGATGGCCCGCGGCTGCACGCCGCTATCGAACAGATCAAGGCCGAATCCGGCGCGCCTTACTATCCCGAACTGGTCGATCTGGGTATTTACGAAGCGTTGGCCAAACTGGAATGGTCGCGCGACGAAGACACGTCCCGCTGGCTGATCGTCTTCGGCGACGCACCGCCGTTTGACGAGGGGTTCGAGGAAAAAGAAACGAAAGCGGCTCGCCGTTTCGCCACATCCCAGTTGATCGCCAACGCCAACCGCCTGGCCGTCAATATCAACTGCGTTCTGTGCACGAGTCGTTCGGAAGACCGGGACATCCATGACGAAGTGTTGGCCAAGACGCGGCAGTTCATGAGCCGTTTGACGACCGAGACGGGCGGGCTGATGCTGGACTTGTCTTACCCCGACATCCGGAACGCCTTAGAAAAGGCGGCGCAGGCCCAGCGCGTGAGCTATCAGAAAATCGGGCAGGTCACGCGGGAGGACATCGACCGCGAAAGGCAGCGAGCTCAGCAGCAGAAGACACTGCTCGCCGCGAGCGGCCGGAGCCGAATGGCGATATTGCCCCACATGCCGCTGGACGAGCTGTCGTTCGATCCTTCCTTGGAACCGGTCCAGGTGTCGGCCGAACTGCGTCACCGGTTTCGCTCGATCCCCGGCACGGAGGTGAAAAGCCCGTTAGCGGTCGAGCGGCATGCGGCGATCCTGAAGGCGCGCGGCGTCCGTGGCACGCAGTTGCTGCAATCTTTAGCCAACGCCTTGAACGTCGATTATGTGGTCTGGGGGACTGTCTCTCGCGTGCAGGGCAACCTGGAGATCGAGTCGGCCATCTACGATCGCGTGACGGGGAACCAGATCGTCAGCGACCTCGTTCGCACCACTCCACAACTTCCCTTGACCGAAGTTACCGGGCGGCTGGCAAACGACTTGAAGGACAAGGTGGTGGGAGGCAATCTTGACCTCAGACTGGCCGCCGCTTTCCGTCAGGTCAACCCCGGTTCACCCGCCGAAACGCGTCTGATTAGTCCCGTGGCGCAGACGGCGCCGGCCCGGACGGAACTGCTGGCTGGCTTCGAGTTGTTGGAGAAGGCGCTCGCCTACGGGGCCGGTGACGATCAGGCGGAGCCTCTACTGACAGAGGCCAGAAACAGGCTCGAGAAGGCCCGCGACGAGGATCAGCAGAACCCGCTCGCGTATTTGCTGTTGGCCAACTGTTGCTTCAATCAGGCGCAAGCGATGTTGGGCCAAGGTAAGGAGGCCGAGGCAGCCGAGCACTTGAAGGCATTTTCGCAAGCACTGAGTGTCGCCCATCGCTTCCGTCGCGAGGCCAAGTTCGACTACCTCCGCCTGGAAATCGAAGCCGACTATACGCTGCTGATTGGCAAGGACTTCCCGGCCGCCGTGAAGCTTTATGAAGAGCTGGCGAAGATCTCCCCCGACACGCCGCTGCAAACCGCGCTGCGAGCCCATTGGATGCTGGCGGGCATCCACAGTGGGGACTGGGGCGTGGCCGAGGTCCCCTCCGGACGCCCCCTGATCGATGAAGCTGAAGCCCGTGGCCACCTGATCCAAATCCTGGCCCACTGGCCCGACAGCAGTGAGGCCGAGTTCATTCGCCACAACCTCCGCTGGGATGACAGTGCCGGGGAAAACCGTTTCGAGTACCTCCCGCGAGTCAACGAATCGGCCGCCAAGGGTGTCGTCGGTACCTGACGGCGGCTGCAGCGCGTTACGAAGACATGCCTACCAGCGACTACCCGCTCGCCCTGACGGCTGCGAACAAGGTGCTGCAGATCCGTGACGTTTTGGAGCAAGGTAACTATGCGCAGCCGCAGATCTGCCAGTTGCTGGGCGTGCCGGAACTGCCGCCGGCAACGCAGCGGCGGCAATCCCTGCCACTGTTTCGGCACCGCACGCGCGACGATTCGCCCATCGCGATTCTGATTCGCCTGTTTCACCTCGGACAAGCGGTTTCGCTCGGCGCTGCCCGTCGCTGTGTGGCGCCGATGAGCTTGGAGGATTGGGCCGATGTGGGCCTGTTACGCGTGCAAGGCGACACAGTGACATCGCTCGTCGAATTGGTGCCGTACGAGCGGTGCGTCGCCGCCGCCGATTGGCCGGAAAACGCGGCCGCCGGCGGGTCCCAGGTGATGGGCATTGCCGCCTCGTCACGGACGTTGGCCCAAATGGCTCTCTGGTCCAGTAGCGGGCGGACATTGGACTTGGGGACCGGCTGCGGGATCCTGGCGCTGCTGGCAGCTCGGCAGAGCGACGAGGTCGCGGCAGTGGACTGCAATCCTCGAGCCATTCACTTCGCACGCTTTAACGCGCAACTGAATCGATCGTCGAAGATCACTTGGTCGATTGGTGATTTCTTTGAATCCGTCCGGGGACAGTCCTTCGACTTGATCGTCTGCAACCCACCGTTTGTGATCGGGCCCCAGGTCGGTGCGATCCATTCCCACGGAGGCCAACCGGCCGACCAACTGTGCCACACTCTGACACGTTCGGCACCTGCGTTCTTGCGCGACGGCGGTTATTTCCAGATGGTGCTGAACTGGGCTCAAGTGGCCGGCCAGGATTGGCGCGATCGGCTGGCAGGCTGGTGCCGGGAGAGCGGCTGCGACGCCTTGCTGATGTATTCGCACGTCCAGGACGCCGCCGAGTACGCACTGCAGCGGATCCACGAATTGGCCGGCAGTGCCGATCGCGGCGCGTCGCAATTCGATCAGTGGATGGCCTATTTTGACAGCGAGCGGATCGAGGGCATCGGATTTGGCCTCCTGACGCTGCGGCGCCGGCAGCGCGGAACGAACTGGTTTGACTGCCAGCAATTTCTGCCCGGCGAGCAGCTGCGTGGCGACACGATCCGTCGGCGACTGGCTCGCCGCGACTTCTTGCAGGGTCACGCGCTCGACGAGTCGCTGTTGGGTGCCAGGCTCAGCCGGACCGAACCGCTCCGCTGGCAGCAACGGCACGAACCGGCCGAGAGCGGATGGTCGTTGGTCGAGTCGCGGCTGGAGGTGGGCCCCGGTCGCTCGCCGATGTCCATCGACCCACAGGTGGTGGAGTTCGTTTCCTGGTGTCGCGGTGACCGGCCGGTCGGAGAATACGTGACGCGACTGGCGGCCGCTTCCGGCCAGGGGCCGGCCCACGTGACCGCCAAATTCCTGAATGTCGTGCGGCGTCTGATCGAGGTCGGTATCCTGGAACCGGCCACGCACGATGACTCAACGTGATCACGGGCAACGCCAACGAACACCCGCCGAAGAAAACTACGCAACCGAATCGGACTACGCTCGCCATACCGGTTAGGTCGCGGCCGTCATCCGCGCCGTCGAGTGGCCGTGCGCGAGATTTCACTGCCGCCGGATGAAGGAATTGCTCGCAGCCTAGCCCGCCCGAACGATTGGGGACAATTCGCGTACATACTCAGGATAATCGATCACGTGCCCGTGTAGTCGTTCTGCCATTTCTTGAACAAACCAGTCGATTTCGTTCGGCTCTCCTTGATGACCGTGCAATTCCCGCAGGGTACACTCTTTACGCCGGCGGCCACGTGCCGATCGACTCGCTCGTAGTCTCTGTGTTAACTCGCAAGGAGTTTCGTCTTTCTGCACACCCTCCGCGTCGATTTGGGAGCCAATTTGACTCCCAAAATGAGTACATGGCCTTTCAGCATTGGGTTCACGGTGCGTTTCCTGGCTCGGCACCGTTCGCCGTGGAATTCTTTTTCGGGCGGAAAATGGTCTCTGCGGACACTGGGGCCACTTTGTCAGCCACCTGGGATTTGTGGATCACGTCGGAGCAAGCCTCGCCAGAATCAAGAGCGATCATCATGCCAGCCATGGGCAACCGCCAACTGCGTCGCCGACGCGAGCTGGTTAAAATCGCTGTTAGCAGATCA
The DNA here is from genome assembly GCA_963700575.1 of uncultured Planctomycetota bacterium. Taxonomy (GTDB): domain Bacteria; phylum Planctomycetota; class Planctomycetia; order Pirellulales; family Pirellulaceae; genus JAJRVM01. The sequence goes on from CAVOYC010000038.1 coordinate 52,536, forward strand.
TGGCCGCACTCACTCGATGCACTGACCGGGTGCCTCCATCGGTTTTGTGGGGGTCGCCCAGGCGCAGCGGTTCGACTTCGTACCGGACGAACCTGGAAACGTTCGTGGACGGCGTTCATATCCGGCAAAAGTCTGTCCAAATCGCATCGAGAACTTTCACTCCAATGTGGCCGGTCCAGGACACCACACCGGCAATGGAGATGAGGTCTCTCATAGAATGTGCCAGAACAGTACCTCCGATGCCAGCCGGTAATCCGACCAGAGGCCATCCCATGAAATTCCGAAATGAACACGAAACCAACTGAAGAAGGATGTCATTCTGGATCCGTTCCAAAGATCTATGTGATCCCCTGTGCGCGCCAGTCCTTTGTCAGTGGACCTCTGCCAATAATCTGCCAAGAAGATGATTCCCGTACGATCCTCAATTTTGTCGAAGGCGTCTTTGCCCGTATAGCGTTCGGCTTTAGGGCAGCCGGAAAAGCGGTTTGGGCCTAACCAGTTCGCTAACTGTTGAGCACTAGCTACCATTCCGCTGTTCTTCGGGGCCCCAGGGCAGCGGTTACCTCGAAAGGACGCGAATGAGACGCCTGACTTTTCGAGCGCATACCCAACTCTAATCGCACATTGGTTTTCGTAACCCGGGGGTACGTCTCCCGTGTTTTTGTTGCGACAGGGTGTGTCATGGGGATAGTTGTCCCAAATAGTCTCAAACTTGATTGCAGTCATATCCGATTTCTCCACTATGCTCGGTGACCTGCCAAGCAACAGCAACCGTGAGCCTGACGATTTACCTGCAATTCTCCCCAGCGTTCATCAGGACCGTGCGGTGGAGATGGTGCCAGGTGTGTCTTGCCCACAAGAAAACCACCGCTTTGAGAATCGTAACAAGGGGCAGAGTAACGACGCTCCTCAGCCAACAAGGAAGTGGCCACTCACGGCGAGTGACCTCGCGAGAGCCAGCGCGCGACGGAACGTTGGCACTCCCATCGCCACCAGCAGGCATTTTACCGCGAATGGGGCCGCTTGCTACGGAGCGTCGGTCTCGCAAGCCAAATAACAGGGTCGAATTCTGACGCTCGCAACGGCGGGAGGAGCGTACGGTCTCAAGGCAGCCAGGACAAGCCGTGCCGCCCTGCGCGGATTTCCGCGGAAGATGGCTGCCTTTACCCCCACCTCCCAGCGGCGCGGAACCTCCCCAATTCCCAGGGCACCGCTTTGGACCGGGGAAATCTCACTTTGATGGCCACCTGACACACAGCTGTTTCCGTGCCGACCCGGATCATGGGACATGTCGCTCGAGACGTCCTGTACAGATTAAGTGGCTGCGACTAGCTGTGCGCACGATCCAATTGTACCGGAGACGATGAGAGTTTGAGCGACGCGGAGTTCACTCCCACAGCTCCGCCAATTCCTCCAACAGCTCATCATCCGCCGAGTCGTCGAACATGTGTTCGATCGCCTCGTCAACCTCGTCCACGTCGAATGGCGTGAATCTGGGCAGATCCATCGGATGGATCCACGGAGCCGAATAGTTGCCCACCTCGTAACTTTTGGCCTTCAACGATGCAACAACGGCCTGTTCTGCCGCGTATCCACCGATTGCGGCCGATTCGTTATCAATAGCAACGGGCGGTGCGCTCGGTGGCGGAAGAACTGACCCGGCATGGGGCGTGACAAAACCGGACGTGACGGTGCCCCCAGATGCGAGCGGTGAGAACTGACCTTGTCGTTCACCTTCTGCTTCACCCTCACCTCGATTCAGATGTGTGATAACCAATAGCGCGTCGATAGGGCTGACTAGGTTATCCGAATTTGTATCGAAATAATACCTTGAATGCGCCTCGCCTTCGCCAACACTTCTATTGCCGCCAACCTGATAACCGCCGTTGGAGTTCAGTTCGTTAATGACCAACAAGGCATCAAGCGGACTTATACGGCCATCTGCATTTACGTCAACCGGATTCGCCACGTTGTGTAACGCGAAAGCTTCTCCGCCGCCGCCAGCCAAACCCATGGCATGGATCGTGGGGACTTCCGTACTGCCACCAGCGGCGCGGTATGCGTCGAGTGCTTCTTCCGGCAGCGCGATCGCTTCGGGACTTCCCGATGGCAGGAATTGGGCTCTGAGCCAGTCCAGTACACTCAACTCTACGGCCGTGCCAGCAAGAACACGAAAGCTGGTCGGAATGTCTACCACTGAAGTGCCCGTAGCCGAGATCGCGTTGACACCGCTGCCGCCGTCAATGCGCTCGCCACCACGGATATAGACTCGGAAGGATTCAGATCCCTGTTGAACATTAGTGGCTTCCGTATCGGCGAACAGATAATCATTGCCTCCGCCGCCAAAAATGGCATCGAGACCACCTGCAGCGAAAACAACATCAAGTGCGTTTCGCGTCGCACTTGACACGACAATATCATTGCCTCCCGTTGTCTCGCTGCCCATGGTTCGAATCAGCGAAATCGCGTCTGTGTAGTTCGCGATGACATCCGAACCTTGCTCGGCATTGATGTTGAGCGCCTCAATATTCGCTATGGCTATAGGTCCCGCGCCGCCCTGACCAGCTGGCCCAGTACCAAGTGGTAAGCTGGCGGTAGGAACTTCATTGATGACAATGTTCTCGCCTCGATCGGTCCGATCAGTGCCAACAATAAATAGATGATCGACGACCGAACTCGAGCCGCCGTCGAGATTCACGAAAGAGGGCAGATCCGTTGACCCGGCGTCTGGCATCTCGACCACGATATTGTCCGCGTCGGCGCCAATACTCAGATTTAATGTTTCAATGGAACTCAGCTTGCTGACGCTGCCGTCGTTCACGATGAAAACTGCCGGACCCCCATCGCGAATGACGCCTGTGTTGTCCAGTCGCCCATCGATCAGGTAGTCATTGGACGTTGTCTGGTCTGTGTCAATGGTGTTCAGAACGTCACCGGTGGGGCTGTCAAAAGAAGGTGTCGGAGTTACGGGCATCGTCGCTACACTGTAGGTTGGACCGGGAGATGTCAGTCCGGGAGCCACGCCTGGTACAAGTACCGAGTTCTCGCGAGTGGCGCTGTGACCGGCTCCATCGACGAAATAGTTGACGCCCGGCAGCCGAGCAAGCTGAAGATTGAATACATCATTATCCGGACCGCCAACGACATCCACGCGCGCTCCAGCCGTGACTTCGCCATTCACTCCTCGGATATCGATGGTCGTACCGGACAAGTCGTTGCTTGCACGGTCACCGACAATGCGCATCGAATCGGCCGCTATGACAGTGGCTCCGTCCGCGATCGTGACATTGTCGCCGGCGTCCAGCACGATGTTGCCCACTTCGTCAACATCGCTGGCACGATTCGTGATTGTCGCCGTCCCTTGTATTGTGATGCTATCGTCATTTCCGCTATCGGCATTCTCCCGTACGACGATTGAAATGTCTTCCGTTGTTGTCAACCGCACACTAAACACAAAGGGCCCCGATGCGTTAACAGCGAGATATGTCAACGCCTGGGATGATCCCGCATCTTGCACAAACGTCACGGTTCCCACGTCAGCGCCGATGTCAGTGGTGTTGATCGTCAAGCCCTGGCTACCTGCCATGGCTGCATCGACCGTGTTGTTGAACGTCACGTTGTGGGCACTCAAGGTCGTCGTGGCCCCGAGTACCACCGCATCGCCATAGGTCTGGTCACCCGTGGTGGTGACCGCACCGCCATTGATCTGCGTCGTGCCACCCGCATCCGTGGCCAAGCTGGTCAGCGCCGTGGTGCCGCCCACCGCGGCGTCGAACTGGGTCGTGCCGCTGGTATTGACACTCAGATTGTGGGCCCCGTCCACGGTCAAGGCGAATTGGATCGTTCCCGCGCCGCTGGAAGAGAGCGTGGTGTCACCGCCCAGTTCCATGGCGTCGTTGTAAGTCTGACTTCCCGCAGTGTTGACCTGGTCGGTGTTGATCTGTGTCGTGCCGTCAGCGTTGGTAATCAGGAAGGCCAGACGGGCGGTGCCGCCGACACGATCCGCGGCCGCATCCCCAAAGGTAGTGACGCCGCCACCGCTGCTGTTGACCGTCAAGCCCTGGATATCCGCCGTGGCCGCATCGACCGTGCTGTGGAACGTCACGTTGTGGGCACTCAAGGTCGTCGTAGCCCCCAGTACCACCGCATCGCCATAGGTCTGATCACCCGTGGTGGTGACCGCGCCGCCATTGATCTGCGTGGTGCCACCCGCATCAGTGGTCAGGCTGGTCAGCGGCGTGCTGCCGCCCACCGCGGCGGCGAACTGGGTCGTGCCGCTGGTATTGACACTCAGGTTGTGGGGCCCGTCCAGCGTCAAGGCGAATTGGATCGTTCCCGCGCCACTGGAAGTGAGCGTGGTGTCAGCGCCCAGTTCCACGGCGTCGTTGTAAGTCTGACTTCCCGAAGTGTTGACCTGGTCGGCGTTGATCTGTGTCGTGCCGTCAGCGTTGGTAGTCAGGAAGGCCAGACCGGCGGTGCCGCCGACACGATCCGCGGCCGCATCGCCCAAGGTGGTGACGCCGCCACCGCTGCTGTTGACCGTCAAGCCCTGGCTACCCGCCGTGGCCGCATCGACCGTGCTGTTGAACGTCACGTTGTGGGCGCTCAAGGTTGTCGTGGCCCCGAGTACCACCGCATCGTTATAGGTCTGGTCAGCCGTGGTGGTGACCGCGCCGCCATTGACCTGCGTCGTGCCACCGGCGTCGGTGGTCAGGCTGGTCAGCGCCGTCGTGCCGCCCACCGCAGCGTCAAACTGGGTCGTGCCGCTGGTGTTGATACTCAGACTGTGGGGCCCGTCCACGGTCGAGGCGAATTGGATCGTTCCCGCGCCGCTGGAAGTGAGCGTCGTGTCGGCACCCAGTTCCACGGCGTCCTCGTAAGTCTGATTTCCCGAAGTGTTGACCCGGTCGGTATTGACACGTGTCGTGCCGTCAGCGTTGGTGGTCAGGAAGGCTAAACTGGCACTGCCGCCGACACGATCCGCGGCCGCGTCGCCCAAGGTGATGACGCCGCCACCGCTGCTGTTGACCATCAATCCCTGGCTACCCGCCGTGGCCGCATCGACCGTGCTGTGGAACGTCACGTTGTGGGCACTCAAGGTCGTCGTATTTCCGAGTACCACCGCATCGCCATAGGTCTGGTCACCCGTGGTGGTGACCGCGCCGGCGTTGATCTGCGTGGTGCCACCCGCATCGGTGGTCAAGCTGGTCAGTGCCGTCGTGCCGCCCACCGCAGCGTCAAACTGCGTCGTGCCGGTAGTATTGACACTCAGGTTGTGGGGCCCGTCCACGGTGGAAGTGAATTGGATCGTTCCCGCGCCGCTGGAAGAGAGCGTGGTGTCGGCGCCCAGTTCCACGGCGTCATTGTAAGTCTGACTTCCCGAAGTGTTGATCTGGTCGGCGTTGATCTGTGTCGTGCCGTCAGCGTTGGTAGTCAGGAAGGCCAGACCGGCGGTGCCGCCGACACGATCCGCGGCCGCATCGCCCAAGGTAGTGACGCCGCCACCGCTGCTGTTGACCGTCAAGCCCTGGCTACCCGCCGTGGCCGCATCGACCGTGCTGTGGAACGTCACGTTGTGGGCACTCAAGGTCGTCGTATTTCCGAGTACCACCGCATCGCCATAGGTCTGGTCACCCGTGGTGGTGACCGCGCCGGCGTTGATCTGCGTGGTGCCACCCGCATCGGTGGTCAAGCTGGTCAGTGCCGTCGTGCCGCCCACCGCAGCGTCAAACTGCGTCGTGCCGGTAGTATTGACACTCAGGTTGTGGGCCCCGTCCACGGTGGAAGTGAATTGGATCGTTCCCGCGCCGCTGGAAGAGAGCGTGGTGTCGGCGCCCAGTTCCACGGCGTCATTGTAAGTCTGACTTCCCGAAGTGTTGACCTGGTCGGTGTTGATCCGTGTCGTGCCGTCAGCGTTGGTAGTCAGGAAGGCCAGACCGGCGGTGCCGCCGACACGATCCGCGGCCGCATCGCCAAAGGTGGTGACGCCGCCACCGCTGCTGTTGATCGTCAAGCCCTGGCTACCCGCCGTGGCCGCATCGACCGTGCTGTGGAACGTCACGTTGTGGGCACTCAAGGTCGTCGTATTTCCGAGTACCACCGCATCGCCATAGGTCTGGTCACCCGTGGTGGTGACCGCGCCGGCGTTGATCTGCGTGGTGCCACCCGCATCGGTGGTCAAGCTGGTCAGTGCCGTCGTGCCGCCCACCGCAGCGTCAAACTGCGTCGTGCCGGTAGTATTGACACTCAGGTTGTGGGGCCCGTCCACGGTGGAGGCGAATTGGATCGTTCCCGCGCCGCTGGAAGTGAGCGTGGTGTCGGCGCCCAGTTCCACGGCGTCATTGTAAGTCTGACTTCCCGAAGTGTTGATCTGGTCGGTGTTGATCCGTGTCGTGCCGTCAGCGTTGGTAGTCAGGAAGGCCAGACCGGCGGTGCCGCCGACACGATCCGCGGCCGCATCGCCCAAGGTAGTGACGCCGCCACCGCTGCTGTTGACCGTCAATCCCTGGCTACCCGCCGTGGCCGCATCGACCGTGCTGTGGAACGTCACGTTGTGGGCACTCAAGGTCGTCGTATTTCCGAGTACCACCGCATCGTCATAGGTCTGGTCACCCGTGGTGGTGACCGCGCCGGCGTTGATCTGCGTGGTGCCACCGGCATCGGTGGTCAAGCTGGTCAGTGCCGTCGTGCCGCCCACCGCAGCGTCAAACTGCGTCGTGCCGGTAGTATTGACACTCAGGTTGTGGGGCCCGTCCACGGTGGAGGCGAATTGGATCGTTCCCGCGCCGCTGGAAGTGAGCGTGGTGTCGGCGCCCAGTTCCACGGCGTCATTGTAAGTCTGACTTCCCGAAGTGTTGATCTGGTCGGTGTTGATCCGTGTCGTGCCGTCAGCGTTGGTAGTCAGGAAGGCCAGACCGGCGGTGCCGCCGACACGATCCGCGGCCGCATCGCCCAAGGTAGTGACGCCGCCACCGCTGCTGTTGACCGTCAAGCCCTGGCTACCCGCCGTGGCCGCATCGACCGTGCTGTGGAACGTCACGTTGTGGGCACTCAAGGTCGTCGTGGCCCCGAGTACCACCGCATCGTCATAGGTCTGGTCACCCGTGGTGGTGACCGCGCCGCCGTTGATCCGCGTGGTGCCACCGGCATCGGTGGTCAAGCTGGTCAGCGCCGTGGTGCCGCCCACCGCAGCGTCAAACTGCGTCGTGCCGGTAGTATTGACACTCAGGTTGTGGGGCCCGTCCACGGTGGAGGCGAATTGGATCGTCCCCGCGCCGCTGGAAGTGAGCGTGGTGTCGGCGCCCAGTTCCACGGCGTCGTTGTAAGTCTGACTTCCCGAAGTGTTGATGGTCCCAACGAGTGAGATTGCTGCATTGCCGGTAGTCAGGGAACCGGCATTGTTTACGGGATTGATGGCAATCGTATCGCTGTCACTTTCTCCATCGAGCGTAACATCGACAGATGACGCATCCAGACTGCTGATCGTCAAGGAGTCACCCATGGTGCCAGTTTGGATCGACAAGGCACGTAGATCACTTACGTCGATTGAGACAGAGTCCGATGTTTCGGGAGTCGCGCCGTTGTATGTAAGGGCGGCATCCGTCGATCCGCCGGCAAAACTGTTCCCGGCTCCGACGCTAACGGTAACTGCTGTCAGCGTTTGCGAAATCTGGACCGTATCGCTTGCGTGACTGGTTTCAGTGAGACTAAGGACGTCGGTGGCAGGGTCATAGACAACTGTCAAAGCCAGCAGCCGGCGATCCTCCAACGACTCAAGGAGCAAAGCGCGCCGGGGTTTGTTAGAGCACCGCTTGGCGCTTGGACGTTTTCTATACCTGCTTCGGGAGAGTGACCTAGGTGCGATCGTCATCATTCTATCCCCACAGAGAGTCGAGCTGATCTACCTAAGAGACAGTGATAGATTGGCGTAGCTAAATTAGCAACTCCATCTTACATATTTTTTGTGGCATATACCGGCTCTTCAGGGGAGCAAGGGTACGGGTGTACATTTGTTTGGCCCGTTAAGCGTAATGTTGTGGAGAAGCCGGCTGGACCCTTTAGCGCACGTCCTGACATTGCCGCACCACACTCACTGGGCCCTTGGAGGCTCGTTTTCGAGTGATGAAACAGCGCAGTGCACGTGACTCTGCGGTAAACAGCCTCCGACCGACGTAGTGACCAATTTGCCCGGGATGTGCAAGCAGTCGTTGCGCAACCGGTTCCGGATTCGCTGAGAACACGTCTCTTCGTAATCAGGAGACTGTAACGGCAGCTTGGGTACGCAGGAGTTCCAACGCATAGAGCCTTGTGCGAGAACTGGCGAAGGTTGCAAACCGTTCGGCTCGCCCGGCATAATAAAGGTGTGGCTGACATCAGAGCACCTCGTGCCTAACAGGATGAGCACCTAAGCTGTTACTAAGGAATCAGGAAAAAATAATATCCAGAGTTATTAACCCCTCACCCTACCCTCTCCCCAAAGGGGCGAGGGAACAAGGTGAAGTTATTCTTCCCTGACTCCTAAGAGAGGGTCGCGATCCAATTCGCGGATACCGGCTTGACGGGCGACTTGGCAACGGGACATTTTGCAGGATTTGGGAAGCGATCAGAGAATTTCGGAGTCAGAAGACCGACAGGTTTATCGGTGTTACTGGCAACCAGGGACTGAGAGAGTACCGCAGTCTCCAGCGTGCAAGAGATTTCCAGCAGGCCAACGTGATGCGGTTCATGGGCCACTGGACGCGCGACGAAAACTGGAAACAATTGTCGAAGGACGAGATCACCCAATCGGACACTACGTCTTCGGAGGCGACCGACACGGCGCGAATTGAACTTACTGATGCCAATACATACGACCGGCCGGGCACGTGTTGGCATGGAACTTGGTCAGAAGAGCTTGGAGAAATGTCGCAAAGAGTGGGATGATGATGAACATGGTGGCGGTATCCCTCTCGACGAGTTGATGAAGTACGCGGAGAACTCGGTAAAGGGGATCGACGATCACAAATTGGGAAAAACGCAAGACGGCTAACGAGTTCATGGCCATCGGGCACTGCCACACAGAGCCGACGAATATGATGCTCGTCATCGGTTCGGTGCAGGTCGAATCTCAGCCCGCCGACGAGGGTGGCCCGTACGGTATCGTGGCCATCAAGAAACGCTTCAGACTGCTCCGCCTCAGGCGACGTTGTGTTTACAGATGCGGCCGCTCCCTGCAGTGCACGCAAAGTTGTGTTTGGAATGCGGCCAGGGTCCATAGCGTGTTTGAGTGCGACCGCCAATCTTTCTGCAAACAAGAAGGATCCCAAGTCGCTGGTCACGGTCATGCATCGCGAAGCCGTGCTGGACGACTTGCTGTCGAACCGTCCTGATTGAGATCGATCTGACACGGCGGCAGGTTCCCGCATATACGGAGCGAACGCACAAATGCTCGAAAGAGGCGATGAACCGATTCCTGGCTATCGTCTGGAAGAATTCCTGGGCCGCGGCCAGTTTGGCGAAGTCTGGCGAGCCACCTCACCCGGTGGCGGCCAAGTGGCCCTGAAATTCCTGAACCTGGACGAGCGGCAGGGGCTGAAGGAATTCCGGGCGATACAACGGATCAAGACGATTCGCTATCCGCACTTGGCCACCATCTTTGCCCTCTGGTTGCTGGACAAAGAAGGTAATGTGCTGGACGACGACGCCGTGGGCAGCTACACCTCTCCGCAGCCGTCGCCGAGAGAAACTCTGGTCCCCACCAAGACGATCGATGGGGACCGGGCGCCACACCAGCTGGTCGTGGCCATGCAACTGTGTGACAGAGAACCTCATGGATCGATTGAAGGAATGCCAAGCCCAGGGATCGGAGGGTATCCCGACCGACGAACTGCTCCGCTATATGGAAGAGGCGGCCAAGGGAATCGACTTCCTGAACTCGAAACGCCACCATTCCGGCGAAGGACCGGTGGCCATTCAACATTGTGACATCAAGCCCGCCAACATTATGCTGACCGGTGATGCGGTCATGATCTGCGACTTCGGCGTAGCAGCCTTTCTCAGCAATCCCAGTATCGCAGCCACGGGGACCAGTATGGCCGGGTCTCCGGCCTACATGTCACCAGAGTGCACCGCCTGCAAACCGGGAGCGGCGTCGGACCAGTATTCGCTGGCGCTCACCTATGTGGAACTCCGGACAGGCAAACTGCCGTTTCGGGACGTTACATGGATCGGGGTCATCGATGCCCATCGTCGCGGGAATCTGGACCTTTCGCGGCTACCGCCACGCGAACAGGTGGTAATCCGCAAAGCGACAGCGGTCAATCCTGACGACCGTTACTCGTCGGCCGTGGCAATGGTACGAGCCTTGCGGCGGGCAGTCGAGTCACCGGACCAAGAGGCGCACCAGGTCAAACCCCTGCGTCTGGTCGCGATGGTGGCTGCGATTCTCGCACTGCTGGCCACCGTCGGCTGGAACGCCGCCCAATTCATCCCTTGGGGGCACCGCGACCAACCGCAGGCCAGTGCGAGTGGCTTGGACGCCACGGAGGCGAAAAAGACTCCTCAAGTCGCACCTCAGGTCGCGGAAGGGAAGGTAGACGGCCGTATGGTGGAGCCCGATGCGGAGGGCCGTGACTTGTCAGCCACGACATCCGATGCGCAGGCGGACATCATGGTGGGTAAGCAGCCACTTGAGAAGCGTGGAAGCAGAACCAGCATGAGAGTTTCGCCATTAGATGCAGAGCTCAAGCACGTGAGGGAGATTTTTGACCAGCACAACTATCCATTGGCTCTTGCCGAACTAGAAGGTCTCTTGCCAATCTACCTTGATGAACAGGACCGAATCCATGAACAGCGTCGCAAATTGCTTGGGGCGTTAATCGACAGCGCAAATGAGCAACTCGATGATACTTCGAACGCAGCTCCGCCGGACGACGTGGGGCGAGAGGTGGACAAGCTGCTCCAAATTGTAATCGACCACTGGCATGAAGGAGACAAACCGGTTTTGGGTCATCGAGCGCTTCTAGGCCGGGCCCGTGCTGCTGGTCGCATCCAGTCTTCGACTCAATGGACTGATGTTCGAGAACGTCTCAATGATCTCAACGATTTGAATGGAAAAATGGGGTGTTTATCAGGTGCCGACGCGCGGATCGCTGCTGTGCTGGAGGTGCTGGCAGAAGCGAAGCCGAATGTGCGCAAGTTCTTTACCCACTCGGCGCTTGATGAATTGGACCGACTCAACGTCTCGCAATGGGCTGAGAATCCCAAGGATTGGGAATATCAGGAATTGGGACAGCTACTGCAGTCAGTGGTCCAATTCCTAGAAGAACATCCTAATGATGCGGAATTAAATCGTTGGGTAGAAGATGAAGATGATCGCTTAGGACGCATCTTTACTGGAGCGTTTCAGTTGCGATTACAGCTGATCCCGATTCGCAGGTTACTCACAGCGGAATCGGCGTTGAAACCAGACGAATACAAGGCGTTGGGTGAGGCGCTCAAGAGTATCGCGAACGATGCCAAGGGGCTGCCTCCTGACAGTCCAGCCTTTGGACGACTGCAGAATCAGCTGGTTTTCTTGAACTGCCTGCTCGGGTTTCGCGATTGGAGCATTCCGCTGGAACAGGCCGCGAATCTACCCACCGACCTTGCGCCAGGATCGACCGAAGCGGATGTGCTAACCATTTGGCTGTTGACTCGAATTGAGTCCGAGGTGGTAAAGGGACCTCTGCCGTTGAACGCAATGGATTTAGCCCACCGTTACATTACGCGTGGGTATGAATACACAGTGGATCGCCAGAAAATACAACTTCGAGAACGATTCAGTGCGGTCAAGACAGTCCATCGTCTCTGGGACAGCAATTTTGACTTCGAGGCTGCCCGGTCCGAATGCGCATCATCGCGTTCCCGCGGCGTAGTGTTCCCGGCGCCAATTGCCGCTCTTCTCGATGGCATGTGGCTCGAGTGCAAACTTGCTGCACCTCGCGCCGAGACCGGTTCGGCACCGCCTAACCGTGAGATGGATGATGTGGCAAACAAGCTGTCAGCGAGCCAGAGCCAGAACTCGGGCTTCACCAGAGACTACGTTGCGTTCGTGTTGGTTCGCGATTCTGTTATTAGGGTGGGAGAGGATAATGCGAGCAAAGTCATCGCAACATTGGTGGCGGAGAACTCTTCCGATCCCATCCTCGAGACACTCACATCAAGACCGTTTGTGCAACAACCAGCTCGAAAGGAGTTTCTGGCCTTTCTGCTGCTGAAGGCCGCGCAGCAATTGAAGGAGAAGTCAGTTTTGCCGTTGGTCGGTCCTGCCTATAGTCAGGAAAACGCGGGAACGGCCGCTCGCTACCTAACTTTGGCCGTCCAATTCGGCACGCCACCAGAATTGACGCGGCCCCATCAGATCCTCGCACTCTTTTATTCGAACGAAGGGAAAGAGTCCGAGTGTTTGCAGTTGCTTGAGTCGTCTAGGCCCGATCCAACGAAGACGACGGATGGGCATCTCTTACTGGCTCGAGCCACGTGCTTGAACAGCCTGGAAGAAACGCCCAATGCACGCAGCGACGACACGATTATCGCCCTGGCGGACTTTGTGAAATGGCAGGCGAGTTACGGCAACGATACCGATGACGGCAAGCTTTATGAGAAGATCCTTGCACCCGGCTTGGAAGTGGCGAAGCGTCGCTACGAACCGCATTTTGAGAACTTTCGCGACATTTCACGACCGATTGAGATGCGGACGAAAATCGCGGAGGGCATCCGCAGGTCACTCGCGGTTCTTTACGCCCGAGTGGGCGAACTGATCGAACATAACCCTGAGTTGTGGGAGCAGATTTGTGAACACGAAGAAGCTGACGCAATCAAGAACCGATATCTCTACTTTCGCGCTGCCGCGGCCCTTGATCACACAGTCGCCGCGTACTTCGCAGGTCAATCTTGGGCAACGATGGATTTCTGGATGAATGGCGAATCGCAAGTTCACCTATCTGAAATGGAGTCTCTGGCGGACAAGGCTTTGGCGATTGATGCGGACAACTCCCTGGCAACGGCAGTGAAAGCCGTGTCGATGCATATGAGAGCGCGACCCAGCAACAAAGCTATGCTTCAGAAAGCCATCAACTTGTATCAGAAGATGTCGGACTCGGCTGAATTCAGGTCACGCCAACGACAAAATGTGCGCTCGGATCTGCTCTCATTCGGCAGCTCTGCGAATGTTGAATATGCCAACCTCTTGAAAGGCACCCCTCCAAACCAGGAGATGGTTCCCTATCTGGAAAGGGCCATATCCTGGGCGAGAGAGGCTCAGCAGCGGAACGTTCCTACGCAAACTTGATGAGGCGTTGATCGCTTGGGGCAACGCTCTCGAGGATCTGGCTCACTACTGCGCCAAGAATCCAGAAACGAGCTACAAGGCATCGATAGAGAAATTTGCCGAAGCCGAAAAAGCTTCTCTCAGGATACCTAGGGATCCACACCTTGCCATACTCTGTCGGGGCAGATGCAGATATCGACGCGTTTACGATATTATCCACAAAGGAATCAAGGCCACCGATGATATTGATGGTTCGCGGAACGAAATCAACCGATCCATAGTGGAATTGAAGAGCGTTGTAAACGCCACAACAAAAAGTTTTAACAGAGCGGAAGCCAGCTACTTTCTGGGCTGGACTTATGACCTCCTTTATGAACTTGAGAATGACATTGCCTTTATCAAGGAGGCTGACGCGGCGTTCGGAAGGGCGGTTGACTTGGAAACCGGCTATCGGTGGCCTCAATACCAATTAGACTGGGCAAAATATGCATACCACAGAAACAGAACAGACGACGCAATTGCACGTGCCACACAATTAGTGGAAGAGACGCCAGGTGATGAGAATCGGGCATTCGAGGCACTTAGTTTGATTTTTGTTGCGACGCCGCGTGAAAAACAAAAAAAACTAGTAGACGAATATCTGAATAAGATTCCAGACATTGATAGTACACGATGCCTGCGCTGCAGGTGGCTGTTGCTTTTTGCGAACCAGGCCAGGAAAGTTGAAACAACAAATCAGCAACTCGACGTCTACGAAGAGTCTGCCGTCAAGGCATTGGGCCTTCTCAAGGATGGCGACGATCCTCAATTGGTCGTCGAGGCAAATTTTGCCGCTGGCGTCATCGCTTTTCTGCAATACGGCAAGAGCCGCCAGAATGCAGACCTCATGAACGCTGCGCGACAAATGCTGGTGGCGGCAAGACTGACGGCCAATCCTCAGGAAAGCGGACTCGTTATTGGCCGAGCCGCCCAAATTCACGACCTAAACGCCGACATTCAGAAGCGTGCACTTGAACTCAAGGGGCAGAACAAGCGTGCCTGGGAAACGCACAAAGGTGAGGTCGAAAAAGTGCTCGAGGAATTCTACAGAAATGCCCAACTTGACAGCAAACAGAGACAAGTCATTCGCAATCTGATCAGTGGCATCAAGGGCCTCACGTACCCGGGTTAGGTCCACCGTTGCGGGAAGTACTTCACGCGCTCGACCCGCGGGAGGCCTCGGCGATATCGTCGCCGCGTTGCCGTTTCGAACCGCTGGCAACCGTGACCGAGACTGCGAACGCTTCTTGTGCCCGCATTCACAGTCCACGCGGACCGCGTCCACGTCTTCGCCATCTTGGGGGTCTTTATCGACGTCAACAGGATTATTTCAGGTCTGCATGATCATCTTGGTGACGCGGAACAGTCTGGAGTCGTGCATGACGAAAGGAAGCTCAGGCAAAGACGCCGCAAGGCCCGCGAGCGGAGACACGTTCTGGACGTATGGTAGAGGGTCCTGATATGAACCACTGCGACATATCCCAAGTTCCGAGAGGATTGAGACGGCGCGGCCTCGGCCACGAAACGACGCAGGCCGAGCGATTCCGTCAAGAGACGATTCGACGGTTCGATGCGGACTACCGCATCAAGGCCGGCAACCACAGCGCTGGCCGGAACGAGGCAGTTGCCGAGTTGTTGTGTTTCGTCAGCCTCTTGCGAAATGCGAACTCGCTTCGTCAACATGCGTCGGTGAATTGGGATCGCGCTCACCACCAGGCCTTCAAAGCCTCGGCAGGACGGAATGCTGCACACGTGCTGCCGTGCCAGATTCTGATCGACGGAAGTGACCCAACGAGCGTTCCGATGCCGCCTTTTCTTGACGGATGCAGGATTCGTCGTGCGTTGAAGGAGTTGTTCGGGAAAGTGAACTCCTTGCCCAAGGTCTTTAATGCGACTGATAGTCGAGCCGAGGATCATTGTCTGCGTGGCGCGCTGATCGCGCATGCGAGTGCGTCATCCGACAAACGCAACCGATTCAGCGCTCCGCTGGAGTGCTGAAGAGGGGAGTTGGACTGAATTACGGTGGTATCCTGCTTTCCGTGAATGACCGGCCAGAAGTCGCGCACGTTGGTATCGATCATGGCGCCGTTCGACGAGCGTACGGCGTGTGGTGTGAAAATGCCCGCGCGGCCTTTTTTCGCGCGATCGGAGCTGTCGACGCGAACGGGGCAACCGTGGATGGTAGCGATGCATCGGACGACGTCATCTACATTCTTGAAAGATACCGCGCGAGCTTGGCACAGCCGACAGCGAAACTGACTGACCACATGATCTTCGGTCTCGAGGAAAGCCTGTGGGTCTGATGCTCGCTCTCGTTGTGGAACGGCAACTGTGCAAAGGGCTCGACTACTCCCACCGCCCGAGTACCCCGCATTTGTTCGGGCCGTTGTTGTCGATCGGATTCGCACCAGCCTGGCAACGGCTAATGTGATTGATCGGGCGGGCGTTTATTTGTGATGTCCGCCACACGCAGTAAAGATCCTCACGCCTGTCTGCCGAAGTCTAATTTACGGGTTGTTCTGAAGAACGTGGTTATTCTGCTCGGGCGGAATTGTACTACTGGTGAATTGGCAATCCTCCAACACTGAAACCGGCCCCAGCTTCAGCAGACTCACCATCCTACTCGCCTTTGCAGGCTTGCATAACGGTAACGGTCTCACCTTCGCTTTCAATCAGATTCTCAGTCGCACTAGGGGGAAGGGATGCTCCTGCTATCCAGAACTTATGCGGTGATGTCCCTTGCCGCCCTAGTGGTCCTAACAAGCACGTGCGCAGCACAAACACGCGACGACGAAACTGTTCAGTCATCGTGGGACAGTTGGCTGGCCGAAGATTGGCAAAGTCGGATTGTCGTCCGAGGACAGGAGCCGGCAGCACCGCTACAACCGTTAGACTCGCCATTTTCCGGTCCGCTCCAGCCACTGGACAGTCCTCTTTCCGTACTCCAAGAATCGCCGTCCGTCGAGTCGTGGAGGCAGGTTTTCGAGCAGATTTCGGCCAAATCGGCGCTGGACAGCGCTGGAGCGGCCGAGACGGTCACGGAAAGCAAGTTGTATGCTCCGACCAACGTGGCGGGCTTGCTGCAGGAATCGAATACCGTGCAGACGGTGAAGTCCCAGCGACGTTCGCCGATCTCGATGGATCCCTATATCTGGGGTTACCGTCACGGACAGATCTATGCCAACGCCGATGGTGCCTATTGGACACCTGTGCGACGTGACCTGGACACGATGCTCAGTTCCATTGATCCTACGTTGATCGAAGATGTCATCGTGCAGCCGGGACCGTATGGTCTGCGTTACGGACCGGGGTTCGCCTATATCACGGTCCTGACAGCGCAGACGCCACGTTATGAAAACGGTCTTGAATCCCATTATCGGACGGGATTTGACGTGCGAACCAACGGCGGCGGCATCTACGGACGTGAAACCGCCTATGGCGGCAACCGCGATTGGGGATTCATCGTCAACTGGGGCATCCGAAAGGCCTCCGATTATCGTCCTGGAAACGACGCACCTTTTAGCAAGATCCCCTCAGGCTATTCGAGCCAGAACGTCCTGGCCCAATTCGGAATGGACTTGTCGGCTGAAACGCGAATCGAGGCTCGCTACCAGCGAATTGATGCGACGGACTTGGAGTTTGCCGCGCAGTTCTTCGATGTGAGTTATCAAGGATCCGACGCGTTTGTCGTGTCGCTCATTACAGAAGATCCTTGCAGCTGTAGCGAGTTACGTGCTGATGTCTGGTTCAACTTTACGCGGATGAGTGGCGATACGTCCTCACCGGGAAAATTCCTTCCGTTTCCGGTTATCGACAAAGTCGAATATGCTTTGGATGAATATCGGGGACTAGATTATGGGACTGCCGGATTGTTTGGGCAGACCTACGGTGACGTATCTTCGCAAGGAGCACGACTTGTCAAGACCTACGGTGAGGAAGGCACAACTGAACTGCGTTTTGGCACCGACATTCGTTACACTTCGCAGAAACTTCGCGAGAATTTCGTGCTGACACCCGCAGACGATTTCCAGCCGGATAACGCGTTCTCCACCAACTTGCCAAGATCAGAACTAGTAGACCCGGGGTTGTTTGCGGAACTGGCGATCCCTTGGACCTCTTTTTGGACGACCACTTTAGGCGCTCGATTCGACTGGGCACACACGCGGGCGGATGCAAGCGATCTGCGTCAGGACACATCGATAATCGGCGCACCGGCAGCTCTCTACAAGAATGACACCTTGTCTGCATTCTATGTGACCAGCGAACTGGAGGTGGGGCAAGGATGGACAATGACCGCAGGTGGAGGCTACGCTGAGCGGCCCCCGTCGCTTGTTGATAGGTATGGCGACGGTATCTTCCTCGGGATAATGCAGAGCGGTTTCAACCGCGTGATCGGCACGCCCACGCTGAGAAAGGAACGCGCGTGGCAAGTTGATCTTGGCGCGGTAGTCGAACTACGAGCGACTCGGAATCCGGACTAATTTCTTCTATGCCTGGATTGACGACTATAACCTGTACCAAGGAGAAGTTCTTAGTGATCCGCTCGGCGCGCG
Source organism: uncultured Planctomycetota bacterium (assembly GCA_963700575.1). GTDB lineage: Bacteria > Planctomycetota > Planctomycetia > Pirellulales > Pirellulaceae > JAJRVM01. Next base: position 70,416 of record CAVOYC010000038.1, read on the forward strand.
ATTGCTACGAGCCACAAATGCCGACTTGGTGACTCTCTTTGGGTTTAACGTTGCCGGCGAATTGGACTTAAATGAGCGATGGAGTGTTTTTGGCGCTGTCAGCTACCTGGAAGGCCGCGATCGTAATATCCAAATCGTCGGTTTGCCCGATCCCGTCGACCAATCGCTTTACGGCATTGTTCCGTTGGAGGGGCGGGTTGGTTTGATACTGACGGATGCGTGCGGTGGCGATCACTGGGGTGTGGAATTGGGAGCCCGGATCGTGGACGGCCAGGAGCAGGTGGCAAGACTGCGTCAGGGTTCGACCGAGGTCGTTGGGCTACAGGTACTGGAATTACCGACTCCCGGTTTCACGGTGTACTACATTCGCGGCTACTACAATACGTTCAAGAATCTCAATCTCGTGGCAGGTATTGAGAATGTCTTCGACAAGAGTTACATAGAGCATCTTGACTTGCGACTCCCAGCGCAGCCCAATTTGCCTGCAACCGATCCTCGCTCTGTCTACACGAGGGTATTCTCCCCAGGTTTCTCGCCCTACTTCGGAGTCGAGTGGACTTTCTGAGCCAAGGAAAACAACCCGGTTTATCGCCGTTGGATCACTCACACCGCTGAGTAGTCGTCGGGCGAGAAACGGTCGGCCGCTGTCGGGCGCTTGAAACTTTTCGCGTCAATCGCACAACGACTGGCGCCACGCTGTGTCAGCTGCGCTTGCGACCAGCGACAAAGCCACATTCTCGCAGTCTGCGAACCGGTTTCTCTGTGTTTCCGCGAATTCGTGCCAACGGCCTCAGGTAGCCGATACTGGGCACGGATCTATTGGCTCGAATGGGGATACACGTAGTCGTTCATCGTAGATTCCAGCCAGCGTTGGATATCGACCGCGTCCTTGAAGCCGCAGTTCGCCACCGAGCTGACATCGTGCCCGTTGACGGGAGTTTTTCACTTCGGGTAGTATGACGGGTCGGGATCGGCCGGTGACGCCCAGATGCGCTTTGCATGGGTGGTTGGCACGGGTAGAGGAATTACCGGAGGTGCCGCGCGATGGGACTCGATCGCAAGCTGAAACGGGTCGAAGGCGTGATGACGGACGCCAAGCTTGGCGATCCATGGCGACCGAATGTGGAAACCATGGTCGAGAATCGCGAGCAAGCTGCACTGACAACAGCGGTTCCTGATTCTCACGAGTTGATTTTCGACCCGCACGAGAGGTTCAAGTTTTCCTTTCACAAATACTCCGAGCGCATGCCGAAGGAGTACACCCGTGCCGAGTGTGGCATAGTGTGGGAGGAGCAATGCCGGTTGTCCAGACAGGAGCAGTGCTCGGTGAATGACGAGCGCCAGCAGCCGAACTCGGCCGGTACGCGCGTTTCTGATGATCGCTTGTTCAATAGTGCGTGACAGACAGCTGCCTCCCGGTAGCCGATGAGTGAGGTTCTTGACCCGTCATGGTTCACAGGCGTCCGAATTCTGCCAGAGTAACGGTTTAGTTCATACGAGCGTGACGATCAAGGCGCACCTCGCGAACCGCCGAAGCCCACCGAATCACGTGATGCACTGAAACCGGCGGCCGGACGGGACTCCAACGGAAAGTCCTCGCCGCAAACCTGCGGATGCGTGACCTTTGGCAGCGCACGGTCGTCCGGAGTAAGGGCCGAAACTCCACGTGTTCCCACAGCCCATGCCGATGCGACAGACCGGAATAGCACGCTCGGATGACACGGAAAGGATACTCGATCATGTCGAAGTTCTATACTGTGGCGTTTCGGCACCAGGCCGAAAAGCAGTTCGGCGAGCGGCAATCGACGGAAGTGGCGAAGCGCGCGGCCGCCGCGGCCCGCCGCCATCTTCAGTCGCTCCCCCTCCAGTTCCATCCTGCGTTCGCTCACATCCGCGAGCACTTTCGGGAGCAGAATGGCAAGCCTACTCACGGTGTGTTCTTGCCCCAATACCAGGAACCAACGCAATTGACGAAGCTCCTCCTCCGGGCGATCAACGGGCCTGGAACCGAGCCGATGCTGTCGAAGTCGGACGATGGCGACTGGGCGGTGGTGATTCAGACCTGGTTCGGCGTTGCTCACCCCATAGGCTTTTCTCGCGTAGGCGAGGGCCGGCAGGACCTCGCCCACCTGTGCCTGATCGTGGACTTGAACGGCGACCTAATCACAGCCTACCCCGTCGGCACCTATCGGATGCCAGGCAACCGTATTTAGGTGCGACGGCGAATCCTGGTGGGTAATTGTCTTCTGGTGTCTGCATAATCACTGAGCGTGACTATGCGACAGTGAAATACTTGTGTCCCTTTCCGGACAGGCTCCCGCCAAACCTCGACCCGGAATTCTACGAACGACACGATGCGAGGCAAGCTAATTTGCGGCAACGTCGGCCGACCTGCTTGTCGAGCCGACAGAAACAAACGTCTGCCGAAAAAACTACGCAACCGAATCGGACTACGCTCGATAACAAACAGCCAGCACCACTCAGTGGAATGCCTGTGGGGCACCGATTCCTTTCCTCCGCAATGTCGCAGAACGAGAGCTCAGTCGGTACCGGAAAACCGCTGATTCCATCGCCTGGGAGGTGAGATTTGCCGGCCCGACGACCGGATATCGTCGGCCAGGAGATGAGTGGTCTTAGGAATCAGGGAAAAATAACTTCCAGATTCTCTAACCCCTCACCCTACCCTCTCCCCACAGGGGCGAGGGTACAAGGTGAAGTTATTTTTCCCTGATTCCTTAGGCCCGTGGGTCGCAAGTAGAGTTTCGCAGTGCCGGGGTCTTATTGTCACGGAAATCACTCAGAAGAAAGGTTCTCCCATGCGAATGACGGACGACGATCGGCGTAACTACCCAGTGTTGACGCGCTACATTAAGTTTCGGATGCCTGAAGTCGTGAACGTCCCGTTGATCGTCAACAACGCGCGACGGTTTGGCAATCTATCGCGAGCTCAATTCCGCCACGCCTTGCAGTGGGGTACCGACCCGCTGGTGGTGGTGACGGAGCTGTCGAATTTCCAGTGCGGCGTCCAGTGGGCCAACGGTTGCTTTGTCCATGCCAGACCCAGTCAAATCGAACTCGACCTGACGCTTTCGAACGATTTCGAAAACAATCCGTACGGACCGGGCAGCATCGACCGGACATCGACTGGCCGGCAGGTCTTCATTATTGGCACGACGATTCTCCACGAACTTTGTCATTGGGGCAATTTCCAGGCCGGGGTCGGGGAGGCCGACGAACAGGGTGTGGCGTTTGAAGTCGCGACATACGGCCGCAATATCGGTTAGGTCGAGACCCCGTTGAAGTCAAGCCGATCGCGTGGGAGATGGGACATGACCCACAGACCACTCACGTCTTGACTGTGCCGGGGCCGCCCGATTCATTATGGAGCTCGATTCCTTGTTCGTCGGCGGCGCGCTTGACCAGGATGCAGCGGCGGAGATCCCACAACAGAATGGCACCGTTGTAGTAGCCGACGATCAGCCATTGCGGGGTGACCAGCACCTGCACGACCCGGCCAGCGTTGCCGGCAAGCACCAGCGGTTTCCGCTCGGCGTGTTGCAGGTCCGACACACCGACCGTGCCGTCGTCGCTGCCGCTGACCAGCCAGCCGGGGGCGGGGCAGAAGGTGAGTGATTTAATGGCGGCGGTGTGGTGGCTGTTGAGCAACTGCGGCGCGTCCGCATCGTAGACCTGGATCTGTCCGTCCTCGCTGCCGCTGAGCCAACAGAGCCGAGCCGGCTTGCTCGGGTCGCAGATCACCGAACCGGTCGTAGGCCAGGGCCGAGATCGGTGCCGTGTGTCCCTGAGGAAGTGCCAGTATCGTGTTTTGCGTAAGATCGATGCGGGAGATCGGAAATTCGGCACCGCTTTGAGCCTCGCCGCCGAAAGCCACCCAGCGCCCGGTGGGGGACATCGCCAGCGAAAACACGTCGCCGGGTTGAGAGCCCAGCTGGGCATCCTCGGCGGCGGGGTTGGGCTCCTGCAGGTTCCATTTGCAGACAGTTCCGTCTTCGCCAGCCGTGATGGCCCACTGGCTGTCAGGCGTAACGACGACCCCGCGCACACCCTGCTTGTGCTGGCCGATCAGTACGGGCGCATTGCCGGCAACGGTGGCGTTCAGCTTCCAACCGCAAATATTACCTTCGTACTGCCCGGCGATCAGCCAGTGCAGGTCGGGCGTCATCGCCAGCTCCAAACCGCTGAGTTCGGGCGGTTCCAGCGTTTCCTGAGGTCGCCCGTTTTCGTCGAGTCGGGTGAGCTTGATCTGTCCGGCCAGATCGGCCGACACCACGCAGGAACCGGCCATCAGCACGTTGCACACGTCACTGGTATGTTCATGGAGAACGGTTTGCGGGGCGTCCAAGTCGGCCAGGTTCCAGAGGGCTATTTTGGTCCCTTTCAGCCGCGCCACCAGCCAGGGCTTTTCGGGATGGATGGCCATGCAGCGGATCGTGAAGCTGTATTCCCGCTCCGCCTCCTGCAGACTGCGCACAAACGGCGGCACGATGGCATAACGCGACTTGTCCAATTCCAAGGCCTGCCGGTACTCGTGAGCGGCTCGGTCGAGATCGGGTAATTGCGGCTGGTCCGCGCGGACGATGTCGAAAGCTCGGCTGGCGTGCGTTTGCGCCAGCTGTCGCACATATTCGGGGTCGCGGTCCAGCTGAATGACGAGCGATTGGGCCTGCAGCTCGGCCACGGCAAATTGCCGCAACGCAGCGCGGTATTCGGGCGGATTCCGCACCTGGATGTCCACCCGCGCATCGCGCGCACGGGTCAACGAGACACGTCCTTCGGCGTCCGGCTCAACCGCACGGCCGTCGACCACAACCTCCGCCTCGGCGGGCACGACCTGAAAGCTGACTGTCGCTTCGGGAGTGACCGGGCCACCACCATCAGGCGGTGGTTGGTCGTGTTTCTGCCAGGGGATAAATTGTCCCGCACCCCAGCCAAGGGCGACCATCAGCACCAGACCGACGACGACTTTGGCGAGCGTGCGCAGGGGCCTTGCCGGGGGCGCCTCCCGGTCTGCTGACTCGCCGGCCCGCCGCAAGGCTCGCACCATCGCCACGGCATTCGTGTAACGGTCTTCAGGATTGACAGATGTCGCCTTGCGGATGACCGCTTGCTCGCGCGGCGGCAGCGCCGAAAGATCAAGATCCCCACGACGATGAGCTTCAATGACTTCAATCCACGATTCGCATTCAAACGGCAGTCGGCCCGTACGGAGTTCCACGTAAGTGACTGCCAGCGAATACTGGTCCGACGCAGGGCCGGGCCTGCATTGGGTGCATTCGGGCGACATGTAGGCTGGCGACCCCGCCATGCTGGTACCCTTGGCCACGATGCGAGGATTGCTTAGAAACGTCGCCACGCCAAAGTCGCAGATCATCACGGAATCGCCGGTCAGCATGATGTTGGCAGGCTTGATGTCGCAGTGCTGTATGGCCACCGGTCCTTCGCCAAGATCGTGGCGTTGCGAGTTCAGGAAGTCGATTCCCTTGGCCGCCTCCTCCATGTAGCGGAGCAGTTCGTCGACGGGAATGCCGGGCGACCCCAGCGCCTGGCATTCGGTCAGCCGATCCATCAGGTTCTTGTCACACAGCAGCGTGGCCACTACCAGACGGTGCGGCGCACGGTCCGACTTGACAGTGCCGCTGGGCACCAGGGTTGCTCGCGACGGCGACGGTGGCGAGTCATAGGTGCCCACGGCGTCGTCGTCCAGCACATGTCCATCTTCATCGAGCAGCCAGAGCGCCGTGACTGTCGCCAAGTGCGGGTAGCGAATCGTCTTGATCCGTTGAATCGCCCGGAACTCCTTCAGCCCCTCGCGTTCGTGCAGATTCAGGAACTTCAGGGCCACACGGGCGCCACCGGGCGAGGTGGCTCGCCACACTTCGCCAAACTGGCCGCGGCCCAGGAATTCTTCCAGACGATAGCCCGGAACTGGTTCGTCGCCTTTTTCGAGCATCTATGCGTTCGCTCCGTATGTGCGGGAACTTACCGCCGAGTCAGATCGACCTCGATGGGGCCAGACGACACCCAGTCGTCCAGCACGCCTTGTTGACGGATGGGCGTGACCAGCAACTTGGGATCCTCTGTTTTCCAGAAAGCCCGGTCGTTGTACGCAAACACGTGGCGGGCCTTGGCCGCCTCCTCAAAATAGCTATGTGTAATGTAAACGGGAGGCGGCCGCATTTGTAAGCGGAAGGGGTATGAGGCGGAGTTGTCCGTATGTTGTTCGATGACCACCACGCGATACGGGCCTCCCTCGTCGCCCGGCTGCGGTTCGACCTGCAGGTTCGCCCCGGGCAGGTCGATCGTCGCCGGCCGGCCAAGGTCCAGGTCGAAGCTGCGGGCACCCGAATCCGCACTCATCGTAAACCACAACCGGATTTCGGCCCGCTGGGACTTCCAACGGCCAGGGTGAGACGCGCAGGCGGAGCACGGGCACCGGCTGATCCGGTTCGAACTCCGCATCGCTCACGTAGAACACGCGATCGCGCGCTGGCAGGGGGCGAATCTCGGCCCAGATCTGCCGGGGGCGGGGGCTGAACCGATACGCGGTGGCGTTCTGTACGGAAAGGCGAAACCAGACCTCGGCTCCACCCTGCCTTTGTGGCAAATGGGCGCCGACGAAAAACCGGCGATCCAACTGCCGCGGGTCGCGCACGTCCGCCTGCGAGGCGCGCAGTTCGTCGTCGAATCGCAGGTGTTCCAAGCGATTCGCCGCCCGGTTGAACACCAGCAGCAGCGATTCGCCCCCTTCCAAGCGGCACCGTTTCGGCCACCTCCGACCCGTGGCCCGCCAACTCAATCGCGTACTCCGCCCCAGGATCGACGCTGCGGACCGTCCAAGTCTGATTGAGATCGAGGAATTCCGCGGGATCGGGGCGCGGACCCGTGGTCGGATGGACGTAGAATTTCACCAGCCGTAACGAATCGCGTAGCTTCTGCAGCAAGGTGCTCGGATCGCGCGCTTCATGGAATTCACCCTGGGAGAGCGGATCGCGCGCAATCGTCTTCAGATCGGTTTGGCCACGCTGCCACTTCTGCTGTTCCGCATTGCTCGCAAATTGGCTCTTCAGGCCGAATCCGATGATGTCAATCTGAGCCCGCGTTTGAGGGTCTTTTAACGCCTGTTGCACGTCATCGCGGTGCTTCAACACATCGGTGCGGGCCCCCTCAACAGTCTGTTCGTTCACGCCGTCCGTGACGACCACCACGTGCCTTGGGCCGGGCAGATCGCGATTGAAGCTCTGCAGCGCTTCGATCAATGCATAGTAAAGAGGTGTTTCGCCGTAGGGTCGCAAATCGCCCAGCTTGGTTGCAATCACGTGCCGCACATCGCGGACTTCACCGCCAATATCGGTGAATTTCATCGGCCGTACCGGTACTGCCAATTCCACGTCCTCCGCGGGATGCAACTTCCGCTGCCGGTCCTCTTCCGAGCGCCACACCATTTCGTATCGTTCCGATCCCAGTGTTTTCCAGCCTGCCCGGTGCCCATAAAGCACCAAACCGACCTGGTAATAATCCTCCTCCAACGAATCGAGCACTTCGAGCAACCGGCTGCGAGCGATTTGCAGGCGGGTGAGTTTCTGCTGATTCTCGATTTCTAGCTCTTCTTTCATGCTGCTTGAACAATCGAGAATGAAAATGATTTGTGTCACCTGCGTCGAATCGCCCCTGACGCGGATCCGGGGCGGGCCCATTTCCGGTTTCTGAAACGCGACTGTTGCGCCGGGTGACTCCCGACCCACGAAGAAGCCGGCGGTTCGCGCGTGTCCGCGGTAGAAAGCGACCGCTTCCATCATGCCGGACAATTCCCCCTCGCCTTCATTGCGGATCAGGTACTCCAGTGGACGCGCCGCTGTTTGACCGCTGACTTCGGCCGCGTGGCGCCGCAGCGGACCTTGGGTGGCCACATCGGCCAAGGGGACCAGGCCGCCGCCTGCCCAGCGTACGAACACGGCGGCTTGCCCCGGCGGAATGGCCGCATCCGGCCGCCACTGGATCTGATGACGCACCAGTCGCTGGCCCTCGACAACGTCCACATTCCCTGCCGCGACCGGCGCCCAGTTTGCGGCGGCCGTTTCAAGTCGTGCGATGTCGTCGCCGAACCGTTGCTGGTATGCGCGGGCCTCGCGACACAGTTGTGTGGCGGCGAGCAGGTGTTGGCGAGCCGCGTCGGCAAAGAAGCTCGGGCTGCCCGCCTCCCAGGGCCCCCAGAAATCGTCCAGCACACGCTGGCCGTGCCACAGCAGCAAAAAGTGCCAATCGAGTTGCCGCAGCCGGTGGCTGGGATCATCCGCCGCCGAGAGCCACGGCCGGCGACCCAGCAGGCCGGCGGCACATCGCACCACGTGGTCCGCTTTGCTCAACCCCTGGCGCACCTGCTGGGGTGGTTGGTCGCTGCCTGCCGCCAGGGCCTGCTGGGTGGTGGCGGCCAGGTATCGTTGGACATTGTCGATTTCGGCCAGAGCATCGCGAATCTCGCCACCGATTTCGGCCAGACGTTGCAGCCGCGCCCGGCGTTCCTGCTCGGCAGTCAACGCTCCCGTCTCGATGGCGGCAAATGGCCGTACCGGCCGGACGTTTTCGTCACCGGGGGCCAAACCTGTGCGGTCCAGCAGCGCCAGGGCGGGATGCGTGCTCAGATCGGTCAGCCACTTCAGCTGCTCGGTATCGTCCCCATCCGCATCGGCTGGCGCACTCGCCCCGCGGTCCTGCACTTCCCCTTTGGCAATCAGGTTGGAAAACAGCTTGCGGCGCAAGTCGGCTCGCTGCTGAGTTGCCAGAGGGACTTCCAGCGTGGCCATGATTTTGTTGAGCGTGGCTCCGACGCTTCCCGCCTTGGCAACCGACAATTCGCCACTGACTTGCTGGTAACGCCCCAGCAGGTTGTCCAGCTGGCGTGCTGTTTCGCGCGCCTGTTGCTCCACGGCTTGTGCATCGGACGTCGCGACAGCACCTATGGTTCGCCACTGCAGCGTGGCGCCTCAGTTCCCGATTCTGGCGAATCATGTCGAGCAGATCTTTGACCAGCAACGGACGGTCCGGCAGATCCGGATAGCTCAACAACCACTGCGCGAGATACGGCGTCTTGGCCCAGGCTTTGTCGCGAGTCGCATACGCTTCGGAGATCACCTGTGAAACGCGATGAATCTCAGAGTACTGACCGCCGTCTCCCTGTCCCACCACAGTCGACCATCGCTGTTCGGCGGCCGACAACGCCGCATCGCTGCCCACAATCAGCTCGTCGCGGGCCAGCCGGACCTGGTCCTCCGCCTTGTCCGCCAGGGGACGGATCCAGTACTGCGCGCGTACATCGTCCGGCACCGCCACCCGTTCCGCTGCGTTCTGGCCAGCGAGCGCCCGGGCGGCAGAGGCACCCGCGGCGTCCCAGTCCAGCTGTTCGTGCAGCAACTTCAGCAAGGCGATCTCTTTGTACAGTAACGGCGGACGATCCCGGCTCGATTCCAGGAATTCCAAGGCCTGGGCAATTTGCGCCTGTGGGTCGGACGGCTTCTGGTTCGATGCCTGCCACACTGCGGCCGAGCCGGCTTCGCAGCCGACGGGTGGCAGCTCTTGCTGTTTGCCAGCCTGCGGGTCAGCTCGCAATCGAAGCCACTGCGCAAATGTGTTGGCTGCGGCCTCGACCTCGACCTGTGGTAATTGCCCGAGCCCTTGGGCCAAAGTCAGGCTCGACCCCGTCAAATTCAGACGCGTCAACGTAGGATCGGCCTCGGCTTCCGACAAGGAGCGTCCGACAGCCGACAGCGTTGCCCGCAGCTGTTCGCCGTAAGCTTCCCCGGCCAGAAACAGGGTTTCGAGACGAGCCAGACGACTCTGCAACTCGGCACATTCCAGCGGCGCCCGGCGATCCAATCCCCCCTGCTCCAACTGAACGTATCGCTCCCAAAGCTGGTCGATGGTCTCTCGGTCCCGGTTGTCCGGTTCGATCGGCGTGATCTCCGGTCGCTCGTAACGAGTGGCGTAGGCCAGTCCGAAATCCTCCGCATCTTCCGGAATGAGCAGTGGTTGCTGCCGAGCCGTCCGGTATTGGTTCACCCACGCCGCGACGTGGTTTTGCAGGTAATCGGACAGCTCGTGCAGCCGGACCTGGCCGTCAGCGTTCGTGTCTGCCGCGCCACGCAGACCGGCCGCGACAAAATAGGCGAACACCGAACCGCCAAGCTCGGGAGCGGCGAACCCGCGCTGGTTGTGGCGGGTCGAGTTGAGCACGTAGAGTCGCGTTATGCGGGCCTCTGTCAACGTCTGTTGAAGCAGGTCAGCGAAGCCGTTGTAAAGAATGCCCGCCGACCAATTCTCCCGGATTCGGCCCGCATCGAGAATCAATACTTTTCGACACTGCTGGACCTGTTCGTGACGATTGATGTGCGCAATCAAATCCAGGACTGGGACCCAGGTGGTATCATCCAGTGGATCGCTGTCGCTCATCAACAAGGCTGGACGGCCCTGCCGATCGACCACGCCGTGCGCACTGACGAAAAGGATCAGGACGTCATTGTCCGGGAAAAGCCTGCCGTTGCCGGGACCTCCGGACCTGAACTTCTCGAGCTGCCGGTCCAGCAGCGTTTTCCAATGGCCGTCTGGTCCTTCGACCCTCTGGTTGAAACGCACGTTGCCGTATTGCTGGAAAACTCGTTCGAATCGTTGCAGATCCTCGATGGCGTAAGCATTCGGATCCAACGGTGCCGCGTAGTCGACCACCGTCAAAGCCATGAAAGGCACGGGCCTGGGACGGAAGAGCATCCACGCGACGAAGACCACCAACATCGTCACCAGCGCGGTGGCGTAGACCAGCAACTTGATCCGTTTGATCGCCGCCGGCGTGATGGTCTGGTCCTTCGTGCGCTTCCAATGCTGTTCGGCGCCTACCGCGCGTTTCTTTTTAGCCTTCCGCCAACCGGCCCGCTCGCCGCCGCCGCCGCGCGGAGCCCCCGTCGGCGGCTGATTTCCTTTGTCAGGTGGTCGATTCACAGACACTACTCCGCCGCGAAGGGCTCTTCGATTTTCCCGATCAAAGACACAACTCGCGAGATTGTGCAGTCGTTCGCTATACAGGTTCCAGGCGGAGCGCGCGTCTCGTGACACGTTGATCTATCGATCCCGCCCAGCGGCCACACGACGAACAACCCGAACCGCTCTCGACCCCGCCACACGAATTATAACGCCTGCGGCCGAGTACAACAGAATTGCGCAGATTCGCCCCGATGCGGCCCTTCCGTTTGCGGGGAGTACCGAGCAGCGATAGCACTCACAGGAACTCGAACCGGGGTATCTCCGATTTCAGGTCTGCCACCAGTTTACCTGTTCCCCCCATTCGTCGCTGAGTGCACGTGTTGACCGACAGGCCGAGCCGTGCCGCCGCGGGCAGGGTCATGCCGACGGCATTCCAATGGCTGTCGAGCTGTGGATGAGGCACCAACGCCCCCCCGACGCCGTGAAGGATTCTCCACGACATCTGGTTCGTCTCAAGCGCGGGTCTATCGCCCAGCTTCCTCAACCGATGCGGTTACACGCCACAGACTTAGGTTTGAGGGAAGAATAACTTCGGTGTATTCCGATTTCCGCCGGGCTTGTCCCGGCCGGAATCACAACTGGCCAGCTACCGGCGACGGCGAAAATCCCCTCCCCCACTCTCCTTTCCACTCGCTTCGCGAGTGGAAAGGAGAGTGGGGGCGCAGAGGTCATGCGGTAGCAGATCAGTTGTCGCTCCACCGGGACAAGCCCTGCGGAAGCGGGCTGGCGGGCGGGAAGCAATTTTCCGAGCATCAGATGCCGAAATTATTCTTCCCATGATCCTTGGGTCGAGACCCCGCCAGTTCCACGTACGCTGAAGACGTTTCACAATGCGACCGCTTCGCCGTGAGACCCGTACAACGCCAAGTGCCTTGCCACGCTCAAGAATTAGGGTCGGGCCAAGACGAATGGACAACGGACGTCCTCGACCGTCGCTCCGGAAAGGCAGCCCATTTCGACACCGCGTGGACGCGGTGTCGTACGCAGCTGAGAACGTGGCTTCACTCTAATTTTTGGACTGGCCAAAACTCGCAATCGAGAGTACACGAAGAGATGTTCCTACCCAGCGATCATTAAGTGGGTAGGGTCTCGCGTTCTCGGGCCATCAAACGCAGTTTGCGGCAGTGGCGTCTCAGTGGCGAGCGACCGCAGAGTCGGCGAGTTTGACAAAACACCCCGGCTCGATGCGAGTCATCCGGGCGTTGTTTGAGGGGCGTACATTCACCGACCCGGGAAATGTCTGGACGACCACAAGTTCGCCCTGGTACTGACTGTCACCTTGGATTTCCCGGTACACCGACAGGCGAGTGCCCACCGGTAGCTTCGTATCTGGCTGCTCTAAATGAACGTGCGCCAGGCGGTGATCGGCATCGGCGTGCACGATGACACCTTGGTAAGTCGTGCGGTGGCCGGCGGGCTGTGTGATGGAATCTCCGGAGGTATCCGACACCCACACCCACTGGGACAGAGACGATCCCCTCGGTTGCGCGCTGCGCTGGGGTCCGTCGCGGGCGGTAACGGGGGCGCATCGACGTCGCTGTCGGTCGCTTCCTCCACGGTCTCCCGTTTAGGTGCCACCTTGGGCTCTCCGCTCGGTTCCTCCACGATGACGGGTCCCGTCCCGGGACAGCAAATACTGAGTGCTTCGGCAGCGGCCTCACGGACGCGAGTCGAAGGTTCCTTGAAGCAGCCACTGTCGTCTCGTTCGTAGGCCATTTCAGCCAGGCGCGTCAGCATCTTCTTGTTGCAGCAGCAGGTTTGACCGCAGTTCTCGCAGCAAGCCCCTGACGCGGCTTCCGCGATCGACTGCACCGTCGCCAGACGCACCTCTTCCGTGCAATCGTCGCTGGCCGCCAGGAGGGCCTCGGTGACGCTGCCATCCGTGTCGTAACATCCGCAGCCGATTTCGGTCAGGTATTTGACGGCCTTGATCTTCTGCTTCTTCAGGTCTTCAGCCTTCTTGATTTCCGCCGCCTTTTTGATAATCGGAACGTCGGATTCCAGGTTGGCCTTATCGGCCAGTCCGGTCAGCGGCGGTTTCTTTTCCAACCCCGGATGGTTGCCGCGCCGATTAGCCAGGGCCCCGTGGAGGTGGTCGTACGCCTGGGGAATCCCCAGGAAGGACCACAAGGTCGCTGGTTCCTGAGCTAGTCCGATTACAGGCGTGATAGTAAGCAGGCAGAGGATGCCGACTAAACGAACGCAGCAGGCTTTTGCGTTCATGCTTGCACTCCTTGCGCACGGGTCCATTGACCACGGGAATTAGTCCTTGATTGAAAGATCGGACGCACCTGGGCGACAAATGAAAGTGAAAACGCCCGACCTGCAAGAGCAACCGTATTTGCCTAAATTACGGGCAACTCAGGCTTGAACCACCGGCGGGGCGTCAGGAAATTTCGTGACTCGGCTGCGAACTGGTCACGTTTCAGGCGATCGGCAGAGAGGCCGTTCCCCGTGGCGGCGGCTTCCAGCCGCCGTTCTGCGGCAGGATGCCACAGCCACCTGTGCAAGCTGTTTCCGGCAGGTCGCCTCAGATGGGCCAAGATCTTTCACCATCTTGCCGCGGCCACTTGCAGACCACACCTTGTCCGGCATGATCGCCACCCAGTCCCTGCCGGGTGACCACATGGTTCCCCATGTCAAGAGTCTACGCAAGAAACTGGGGATGAAAGGACCTTAACCCGCAACGTTTTCGTGGTCTGGCTCCACACTTCCGCATTCGATATCGCAAAGGTGAAGTTGCTCTCGTCTTGCTCTTGGAAGTGTGGCTCAGCAGATCAGCCGGAGACTTACCAGCACTACCGCTCTTAGCGGACAGCACGAGAATGTAGTCCACGTCCAATGGTCGCTCCAACCTGGATGAACCAGAACACTCGTAGGGTGAGTCGGGCAAACCGTGTCCCTGGTTGGTCTTCGCTCGCTCGATTTCTGCCCGTACAGACACAGACTGTTGTTGCGGAGTTGATCGGCTCGTTAAGACCCACCAACACCGTGCGCGAACTTAACCCATCGTGAATAATCCGGGCTAGCTCCCCATCGACGGCATCCAAATCGCAATCGACAACCGTTCACTCAAATTTCGCTGGCGAAGGATATCGTAATCAAGGCACTGAATCCCGCTGACCTTCTGGACCGGGCAGATCTCGACGCCACGATTCAGGACTGTGTCAATCGTTGTAATTGTCGTTGGATCTGGCGGATCTCACGAACCTCCGCGTCGGTACCCGGCGGGACAAGGCCAATTTCAACGCACTCGCGTCCCAGCACCAGACAGGTGAAGTCGGCGCGAACCTGCGACTGCTGCAGTGACGTTTTCGCCTGCGAGACGCTCGCACCTTGCTGCAGGAGGGCGGGGTCGTGCAGCGTCGCATTCATGGCTCGTTTCGCTCTCTCGACGACCGCCGAGGCCTTTTCGACGTCTGAAGCGGCTGAGAAAGCGCTCTGCTGGCTGGCCGAAAGAGACTCTGGCACCAAGCAGTGCATCGCCGCTTTTCCCACTCTTGTCTGCAGCGAGTCGAGACGCTTTCGCACGTCCTCGCGCTTGGTCAGATCAACGGTGGTTTGTGGGAATTGGGGTGATTGCATTTCGGATTGGCCCAACAGTCGAGATCGCCACGTCTTGAGATCGTCTTGATTCGGTACTTGGTTGCGTTCGATTTCCACGTGTGCAGAGTGCCGCACGCTGGGTATTCGTGCGATCACTGAAATCCGTCCATTTGCGGCGTAACTGTATTCCACAATGATCTTCGTGCGCGATTGCAGGCCAGCAGGCAGATTGCGAACCACGCATTCACCCAAGGCTATGCAATCTTCAGGTCGCTCGCTTTCGCCCTCCACGATGGGCACGCGGATGCTTCGTTGATTCGCCTTGGCGGTAGAGAAAATCCTCGAGGCTCGAGCCGGAAGGTGCGTGTTCTTAGGAATAATGACAACATTGGTCTTCCGCCGCGTCTTCGCTTCCGCGCCGACAACACCGAGGCTGTGGGAATTGACGTTGATCAATTCGCAGGACGACTTGCCAGAACTTGATTCGCTGGCTAATAATCCCCGGGCATAGAGAGCCGCGCCGTGGGCGACCACCTCATCGGGCGACTGGGAACAGATTGGTTCCTTGCCGGCCACGTCACGTAACATGCGGCGGATCATTGGCATGCGTGTGGTACCTCCGACCAACAGCACGCAATCGATTTGTCGCCATTCCAGGCCTGCTTGGCGAACCACCAAAGATGTTGTAGTCTCAGTGCGTTCCACCAGATCGGCCGTCAACTCCTCCATTTCGCCGCGTCCCAACTCGATCCGCATGCGGATACCTGCATGGAAACACACGACTGTCGTCTTGCTTCTTTCGGAGAGCGCGTGTTTTGCATCTTGGGCATCCAGCCACAGCTGCGCGGCATCCTGCGGATCGCTGCGGGGATCCACGCCATGCGCGGCAAGAAACTGCTCAGCCAAATGATCAACAAGTCGCTTGTCAAAATCCTTTCCTCCTAGCCGCACATCGCCATCTGTCGCCAGCGTCTTGAATCGCGTACCATTGGCCTCCAACACGGTCACGTCGAATGTCCCGCCCCCCAAGTCGTAAACCAATAACGTGCGAGTCTTCGTGGAATGGGATGGATCGGGGGGAGTCAAGAAGCCCTGTTCACTGCCATAAGCAACAGCGGCGGCCGTCGGTTCATTGATGATGTCCATCACCTCCAGCCCTGCCTGGCGACCTGCACCATAGGTCATAGCTCGCCGGTTCTCATCGAAGAACGCCGGTACCGTAACAACGGCCTTCTGAAACACACCCAGGCGCCGCTCGGCATCCCGCTTGAGCTTCTCCAACACAAACGCACTTAACGTTTCCGGGGGCACATTAAATCCACAGACTTTTCGACGAAAAGTTGCTGCTCCCATGTCCCGCTTGAAGCACTCGGCATACGCCTCAGGTCTAACAACCGACGCCTTGACCGCCTCCTTGCCGACAATAATCTCGTCATCGTCAATGAAAACGGCGCTTGGGGTCAACAACTCGCCGGACTCATTCGGTATGGTCAGCGGACGTCCAGACTGGTCGATGTAAGCAACAACGGAATTGGTTGTACCCAGGTCAATACCCACTGCCGGCTGTTCAGGATTCATGGTCGCTCGAGCTGCTCGTGAGATGATTGTTGCGGAACGGATGGGGAGGCGGTCTCGGGAGCTGTCACCCAGTCGTCTGACGGGGCTGCGGCAAGCTGAGATGGAAACAGTCGTGGGTCGAGAACCGGGGCGTAATGGAGGTCTTTCACTCCCACATTCTGCATGGGTGCTGACTCTCCGAATACCGCGACCAGTCCGCCAGTCTGCACGAAGACTGGACTGCCGAAGATATTCTGTGGCAGATCTGCTTTGATTTCAAGCAACCGCGGGGATTTGGCAATATCGTTTGCCTTGCTAATCAGATAAACCTCTCCCGGAGCTACTATGGGGTCGAACTTGTCGAATCGCGTTATCTTGCCGCCATCGTGGGTGAACCCAAAACACGCCACTGGTTGACCTTCTTCCAGATGTTGCAGCTCGTCCTGCGACGCTAGCGGTACCGTCGTAGCCAACTCGTGTTCCGTCTCCATGAGGCCCAGGTTCACGTAGATCCAGTCGACCTGCGTGTCGCACAAGCCAGCGAATTCCCTGAGGACGCGGAAGGATCGAATCGACGTCTTGAGACCAGTTGCCGGATTGAATGCGGAAACGCGATAGCCTTGACGATGCAAGGTGGCCAACTCCAGCACTTCGCGGCCACTTGAGAGAAGTGTATGATCACCGATGGCACAACTGGTAGCGAATGGCCAAGAGAATTGACGCTCTGGCCCCCCCTTCTCCAACTGAACCAGATATATTGCCTCTCGATGTGCGCTCTCCACGCGGGCCCATGGAGTTCCACGAACGTCGATGGCCAAGAGTGTTTCGTCTTCCAGCGGGGGCTGTCCGTTGTCGCTCACATGGACTTTTGCTTCGAACCGGCCGTGGATCGTCTCCGGCGGTCTGCAGCGCATGACGCCAGAATGCGGATCGATAGTAATCCATTCCGGACCGTTCAATACGCGGAAAGTGCAGCGGTTCGTCGGCTCGTCATAGTCGTTCACTGAGATGGGGTACACAAGCTCCTGCCCGGCATCAACAGCCTGCACCTCAACGGGGCTAATTGCAGGAGTGGAGTTGACCTCCTTTACGTCGACCCGAAACTCGGTCTCGATGGGCAGATCCACACCGCGAACCGAAGCTCGAATGCGGAACACATATTGGCCCGGCCCCTGGGTCTCCACTGGCTTCCACCTGAAGACCCCTGACCGATTGTCGATCTCCGCTCCTTCCACGGCATTACCGACAAATGCAAAAGTCAGGTCTCCGTCAAGTGGTCCCGACGCGGTCACACGCAGCTGAAGCTTCAGTTCCGTCCCTTCTGCCACTACCTGGTCGCCAACGCCTTCAAGCTTCATTTTTGCTTCAGGCTTGGAAGCCGAGCTGGAAAGCACATACCACGCCGCCGCTGCGAGCAGGATCATCACCACCGTTGCGATCCCCGTCCGTATGGGCCAATTCCAAGAGCTTGCTCCAGCGGAGAATCTCCCCTGCGAAAAGTCGCTCCGCGGAGCGTCTTCCCGAGCGGTCTGCGAGTTGGCCTCACTGATGCGTTCGGCGTCGCGCGTGCCGCCGTCCACCTTGGGCGGTGCCGCGTCGTTTGTGGCTGAAACAGGCATGTCTCCCGTTACCGGGGCGGTGGTAATGGCAAACGAGAAATCTGGTCCGAGCTCCGAAAGACGCACAACGTCGCCTGAACGGATGGCCATTTCCTGGAGAATCGGTGTCTGGTTAAGCAGCACTTCACCGGCTCCAATGGATTTGACCAGCCACCCGTCATGCGACGCGCGGATCGCCACCATGCGGCCAGCGGCGGAAGGGTTGGATTGAGGGGCGAAGAAGACATCGCAGTGCGGATCGGCCCCTAGTCGGAGTTCGGACGCATCTCGCACGATGCGTTCACCTTTCCTGGCACCAGATAGGACACGAATTTCAATACTCATTCCACTCGCGGCCACGTAAGGCCTCGACTCCCGGAAGATGCCAGCGATCAGTTACCCAATGCCAGGTAGAGGTTTCGCATCGCACTCAACAGGCTGCGATACACACGTTCTCCCTCTGTCGGCGCCGGAGCGAACACCAATCCTCTGCGATCCATGTGACGAATGAGTTCTATGACGGTACCGCTTTGGAAGCTGAGAGAGCTGTCGAAAAGAGACCGATCTTTGCCTTGCAGCGTCGCTGTGGCCTCGGCGGTCAGCGCTGCAAGATATCGCTTTGCCGTGTTGTAATGTAGAACCGCATCTCGTTCCTGAAGTCTCTCTCGTGGGTAGGCTCGTTTCAATGCAACCAAGAGATCGTTCACAGACTTCATCAGCCGTTCGCCGTTTTGGAATTCTGGTTGCCCGTTTGAACTAATGTCTTTCAGCACCTGTTCGGCGCCGAGCGGAACTGTTCGCGAATCTGGTCAAATTCGGGGGCCCGGAGAGCCCAAGGCCATTGCGTTTCCAATACCTGAGGATTGGCAGCAGAGAAACTGACGTGACCGTCACTGAACTGAATTAAGGCCGTCTCGTCCGCAGAAAGTTTGCGTCCCGACTCGGAATCGTCGAGTGGGATTTGGCCAGCAAGATACTGGCCGCTCACTTGCGGCCCCGACGCCGAATCGACAACGGAGACCTGTCCGGTAATATACTGGAGTGCCAGTGTCGGACCGGAAAGCTCGGCCAGAAGCCAATTCAACTTACCGGTCGCATCGCTCTTCAGAAACTCTTCAGGAAGTTCTTCAATCTGCAGGTTGCGCACCTTTTGCTGCTTCAGTTCGCGTTGCAGATGGTTGGGGTTGGTTTGCGCTCGATACTGACGGTTTAGCGCTTTCCGGCGGAAGTAAGCATCGACGTAGTCGACGGAGTTCTGGATCTCCTGGGCGACCGCATCAGCATGAATCCGACGAGCAACGGCAACCGACTCGGCCAGATCTCCTCGCGCCGCCAGGTACTGCGCTTCCGCCTGAATCTGAGCGGATAGCGCGGTGCCCGCCACAGGCGCTGGTAGGAGAATGTGCCTTCGGACGGACCCGGTTTGTGCCCAGCACAGCTGAGCCACGAGCACTGACGTGCCCAGCGGCAAGAGAATAGCGAGCGTCACGCGAAACAGGAATTGGAACGTGCACATAGTAGCCTCGCTTTTTGGAAGTTCAGTCGCTTGGGAACTCAATACGTGACTTAACTCTCGTTTGGCTGACGATTCTGTTGCTGCGCCTGCTCTAGTACGAGGAACGCGGAGGCGTCACACCTTTTTTCGCCGAGAAGCAACCGTCGTCCTTAAGAGCCTGTGAGCTAAGCACTTACTCCGCGTCCCCCAACTCCTCGCGAAGGTGACGCAGCACCTTGTACTTGGCCTGACGTACGGCCCCGGGCGTCATGCCAAGTTGTCGTGCCACCTCACCGGATGACTGGTGTTCCACGGCGCAAAGCCAGAAGGCCCTCCAAGTCATTTCCCACCAGTTCCAAGAACGGCTGCTACGCGTTGGTTCCTCCCACGACCAAAGGCCGACCCGCGTGGCCCCAAAAATGGTCGTTGATCTTGTTCTTCGCGACGGTCCGCAGCCATCCCCGGAAAGTGTCCATCGTGCGCGAGTATTTGAATCCAGCGTTGCGTGAGCCAAGGCACGGAAGACTTCCTGAACGACGTCTGCGGCGTGCTCCCGCGGCTTCACAGACTGGCCCGGCGTGTGTGTGTGAAATACAGTACGCTGGAACAACTCCCCAACACAAAACGTAATGGAATCGCTTCGATTTACGCTTGGCAACCTCGCCATCTACGAGCAATCTGTGAGGCCTGTCCCAATCCCGCCACGTTGACTTGCGAGAAAGGGAAGTGGTCAGGGAATGTGCCGACTTTCAGGATAGGCTCCTATTGTCTGATCTCCTTGATGCGAATATTGCGATACTCGACCCGGCCGCATGAAGTATAGCCGAGTAGTCCGATATACCCGAGGCTTCGCTGCAATCCTGGATGGACTTTTCCGGAAGCGGGCTTCTTGGCGACCTCATCGAGATCCGCATCTAGGATTAATGTTTTGTTCAGGGCAACCTGCAATCGGCGCCCTCTGCAAGTAATCTCCATTTCATTCCATTCTCCAGCAGTCCGAAGGTGACCGAGCTTCGGCGCGACCGATCCGCATATCGCGCCAGTCCGGTACCACGGGCGGGACTTGACGTCCCCAAAGCGGGGCGAGTAGTCATCGAAGATCTGGATTTCCATCACCTCCGATGTAAGCCCGGTTAGTGGTGAACGCACGAGTACACCGCTATTAGCGCCCGCCTCGAAGCGGAACTCGAATCGGAGAACGAAGTCGCCATACTGCTTCTCAGTGAACAACTGACCATTTCGCTGGTCTTTGTACGGCTCAGGACCGAAGCTCGAAATCAGCATGCCGTCTTCGACGAAATAGTGGGCACGCGATCCCTGCCAGCCTTTGAGCGTCTTGCCGTCGAAAAGCAACCTCCATCCCTCGCGGCGTTCGTCCAGTGTGAGCCAATTGGGCTTTCTTGCAGCCTCTGCCCGATCGGGTGATTGCGGCTCCGCAGGTCTTTGAACCTGGATGTCGTGCACTTGTGGCTCTGGCCGAATCAAGATGTCTTTAACCAGCACCTCCGTATCCTTGTCGCCCCACAATTGGATCGCAAGTTTGCCGCCAGAGAAGACCACCCCATCATCTAATTCTGCCGTGGACACACCATTGATGCGGACGGATACGTGGGCCCCCTTGGCATTCAACTCCAGATCGTTCCAGTCGTTCGGCCGAAAGAATCGCTGGCTGGCATTGGCGGGACCAGGAATCCGCGTAATCGCACGATCGTCTTGCTGTCGCAGTTCAATTAGCCCTCCCACGTCATCTTGCAGGCGGAACTGCACCTGCGGGCCGAAGAAGCCGAGTCGGCCCCCCTCTCTACCGCGAAAATAGATGCCGCTGTCCCCTCCAAGGAGCTTGAATTTCATCCGAAGTGCGAAATCGTTGAACTCGCTGTCGGTAATCAGCTGTCCCTGGCCCTGCTCTGATCCGGCTTTGCGCCCGACAATGGCGCCGTCTTCCACGCTCCATTTGCCCGAGCCGGTGGAACGCCAGCCGTTGAACGTCTTACCGTCGAATAGAGATTGCCAGTCGCCAGCACCGTCAGGACCAGTAATCGTAGTGGCTGGCCGTTGATCACTCGCCACCGTTTGTCCAGGCGAATGCGGCAAGGTTCCGGGAACTGCGGACTTGCTGTCGGCCGCAGCGAGTGTCTCCCCGCTGCTGGGCGTGAAAGTGGAACGTGATTCGTTTGTGTTGGTGATGACCAAATTTACGTTGTCAAAATAGACATTGTTGACCTTTGAGCCTCTCGGACCAGTTCTGCGAGCGATGAGTGTGACTACCACGCTACGAGTATGCACGGGCATATCACAAGTATGCCCCTGCTTTTCCCAGTGGTCGATACAAACGACTTTTCCAGAAGACCATGTACTAAGAACAGTGCCGGCTTGGTCAATATACTCAAT
This sequence comes from uncultured Planctomycetota bacterium, assembly GCA_963700575.1. Classification (GTDB taxonomy): domain Bacteria; phylum Planctomycetota; class Planctomycetia; order Pirellulales; family Pirellulaceae; genus JAJRVM01. The sequence goes on from CAVOYC010000038.1 coordinate 92,052, forward strand.
CTTGAGCTCAGCAGAGTCTGGCGGTCTTTGACGAAAAACCTGAACAAAGGCGGAAACACTGCAAGTAAGGTCGCCGCGATCAATAAGTAATGCCAGAGGTTCGACGGAAACGATCTGCCGAAGCTCTCCAACAGCGCAGATGCCTGGAAAGAAAAACGCTTGTCCATTTTGTGCTTTCGTATTTGCGACCACGCTATCACGGCTTCGCGGATTCCAATCACCCGAGACAGTCACCCAGCCCGGATACGCGCCGAAAGTAGCCGCTGCTTCGGCATCTCCGTTACTAAGCAACTGACGATAAAGCAAAGACGATGGGGCGATCGCTCACGGCGGCCCCTTCCCATCCGTGGGCGCTGATTCGGGCGAGGGCTTGCCCGAGAGTGCCACCTCTGGTTTGAGATCGGCTGGCTTAGAACTGCCCGTGGGCTCCCGTGCTGGCGTTTGGTGCGCCTTCACAATCGGCGCCGGCAGCAAGGTCACGGTGAGCGCTGAGTTGTTCCCACGGCGGACGTCAAACGGCTGGCAGACCGTCTGGTAGTCCTCCCCGGTCACCACTAACTCGTGAGGTCCGGTCCGCAGACGGAGCGGATTGTCAAGCCCCTCGATGGAAATCGATTCTCCGTCAACCTTCACTTCGATTCCGCTCACTCCTTCAGGGATCTCAATCTTCACAGTCCCGTAGTTCGTTTGAATCCTGATCAGCACACCAAGCAGTAACACAGTGACCAATCCGCATGCCAGCGACGTAATTCCGACAGGGGTCCGCAGCCACGATTGGAGCTTCGCAGTGAACGTACCAGCCGGCCTCAAATTGGCCTTGCTGGCGACCTTCCGAAGATGGTGTCGCTCCACAATCGGCGCGATCGGAGGAGCCTCTAACTCCGGGAACTCGTCCACCGGCGGCGGCAACACCTCGTCGGCCAGGGATGATTGTTTCCGTAGCTCCGCGTCGTAGGCCGCCTTCTTCTGCGCGCTAAGCAAACAGGCCTTGGCCGCCCCAAGCTCGTTTAGTAGCTGTTGCGACAACTCGCGCGTGCTGCCCCAGATGGTAGCTGCGCACGTGCGCCATCTGACGTGTGGCCGCATCGCGAATCACTTCCGCATCGGATTCGAACATCCCCAGACCGAGCAGCCGGTAGTGGTGCGGTGGCTGCTCCGCGGGCGGAATGCCCAGCCAGCGATGGTAAGGGTCAAACCCGGCAATTGCCGCCTGTTCTTCCGGCGGCAGTCCCGAGTCCAAGCCATCGCTACTGGTGTCCACCGAGGATGCTTGCAGCTCGTTCGTTTCTAAGTACGAGTCTTTCTCTTTGTCTGGATTCGCCTGCCGCTGCGCTTCCCGCAGCAGTCCGATCAGCTTGCTCCCCTGGCAGAAGGGCGCTAATGCATCGATCACTTCAGACGGTCCCGCCACACGCTGCTCAGGGTCTTTCATCAACATCCGCTGCAGCAACACCCTGATCGGTCTGGGAATTTCCGTACGCAGTTGCTCGATCGGCCGAATCGTGTCGCGAATGTGGCCCGTTACCTTCTTCAAGGGTGTGTCGTACTGCGGACCATGAAACGGCGGATAACCACTCAGGAGATAGTAAAGACTGCAGCCGAGCGAGTAGATATCCGTGCGGATGTCAACCGTGTGGCTTTCCAATGCCTGCTCCGGAGAAATGTAGTCCGGCGTGCCCATGATTTGCCCCACACCCGTCAGATTGCCATCGAGCGAGGCGGTTTCCTGGATCTGGGCCAGACCCAGGTCCAGCACTTTGACTTGTCCCTCGGTGGTGAGCATCAGGTTGGAGGGTTTAATATCGCGATGCACTAGACCGTGCTCCTGAGCACACTGCAGGCCGACAGCGGCCTGTCGAATCGACTCGCAGGCGTCCGGGATCCGTAACGCTCCGCTCCGCTGCACCACCTCGGACAGGTCCAGACCATCCAGGTACTCCATTACCAGGAACCGAATGCCATCCACTTCGCGAGCATCCATGGCACGGACGATGTGCGGATGGTCCAGTCGCCCGACCGCCTCCATCTCTCGCTGGAAACGGGCCACGGCCTGCTCATTTCCCAGGCACTCCTTGGGCAGTACTTTCAAGGCCACGATCCGCTTCAGATGCGTATGCCGCGCCTGATAGACGGTACCCATGCCGCCCTGACCCAACTTCTTCAACAGCACATAGTCTCCCAACTCATGCTGCCGGCGGCTTGGCGTGGCGGAAGGTGGGGGTTGGGGGACGTCGGCTGATGTCGTCGGACGCTCCATTTGATAACGTAGTTGCTCGCGGACTTCGGCGCATTGTGGCTCCTCGGCAAACGCATCTACTGGGGCCGGCCGCCGCAAGGCAGAGATCATGGTGTCCGAAAGGCCTTCCAGGGCCGCCACCGTCTGTTCACAGGCACCGCACGAATCCACATGAACAGCCACCTCCTCCGCCTCCTCCGGAGGAATCGTCCCCGTCACGTAGCCGAACAGTTTTTCCTTATCGGGACACGGTCTGGCGCTCATCGTAAGCTCCTGGCGAAAGGAAGCCGGGGAAGGGACCGGCGGAGAGCCAAATTGCTCTAATACGAGGAACGCGGAGGCGTCACACCTTTTTTTTCGGCAGAAGCAACGGCCCCTTCGCAAGAGCCTGTGAGCCAGGCACTTACTCCGCGTCCCCCAATTCCTCGCGAAGGCGACGCAGCACCTTGTACTTGGCCTGACGTACGGCCCCAGGCGTCATGCCAAGTTGTCGTGCGACCTCACCGGATGACTGATGTTCCACGGCGCAAAGCCAGAAGGCCCTCCAAGTGTGGTTCTCAAATTCCGCACGAATGAGGTCTGTCGCTCGGTGAATCACTCCAGGGACAGCCACGGAATCCGTAGGGCCCTCCAAGTCACTTTCCGCCAGCTCCAAGAACTGCTGCTGCGCGTCGGTTCCTCCCACTGCCAAAGGTCAACGCGCGTGGCCCCGAAAATGATCGTTGATCTTATTCTTCGTGATGGTCCGCAGCCATCCGCGGAAAGTGTCCGTCGTGCGCGTGTATTTGAATCCGGCGATTGCGTGAGCCACGGCACGGAAGACTTCCTGCACGACGTCCGCTGCATCCTCTGACTGCAATCCTGCTCGGCGGCACCAGGAGAAAACGAGCGGTACATACAGGTCGAGCAATCGTTGCCAGGCCTCGTCGTCGTGCATCTTCAACCGCCGAATGAGGCCTGTTGAGACTGCATCGGGTCGCGACGAAGCGTTACCAGACATTTCGGCTCACCCCTATGCCGTAGGTGCACGGCACAACGAACATCGATTCTCAGATTCCTCTACTGGCAATAATGTACCCTGCTGAGGTGGGGCCATCAAGCAAGCCTCAGGATGCTGCGGCACGGAAACGCCGAAACGGGTAAACAGAGCTGCAAATCGCGGGCGGAGCGCGATACATGTCCCCACGGAAAGTCTCGTCCTCGTTTGCTGGCCAGGCCTCATGTCGCTCCATCTTCCACGCGCGGCACAGCAAGAGCGTGGCCCTTTTCCAACTTTTCCTGGCAACTTTTCCTGGCGAAATGGGGACAGGACTGGGCGTTCTCATGGAGTGAGTCCTGCTCCTACGAGCGATACTCGTTTCCATAGCCAGGTTGGCCGTCGAGAACCTGGCACCTTGCCAGCAGTTGAGAACAACTTTTCGGACTCGGATTGGCTCCAGCCATGATGGAGCGATTGCACCTCATTTGGCCACCTGCGAGGGCGTTATCAACTTATGCAGTTTGCTGTTGACGCAATACGGCAAGTGTTGGCAGGGACCCGGCAATTTCTTCTCTTTGCCATAAGGAGGTTTCACGAAGGACCCTCAGATTGCGACGCCGCGAAACCGTTGTCAGTGTAGCTCAGCCAACGCAATGTGGTTTCCTTCGATTCGATCGGAGCAGTTCCCCAGGGTAGTCGGTCGATTACGTGAACGTTAGGGAGAATCTGCATATCTTTGGATGAACGGGTACCGTCTATTCATTTCTTGCCAATCCACCAACGGCCATGTATAGTTGCATCACTTCCTCGTCCGTAAGGGCGCGGTCATAGATCACCACTTCATCAATCAACCCGCGCATCCCACTCATGACTATCTGGCGCCGTTTTTCATACGGAGTGGCAATCTTATACCTCGTCATATGCTGCGCTCCGACACATACGAGCCCTTGTCTGTCGGTACTCGCGTGGTTAGGTGTATGACCCTCTGCGAGCAGATGGCCATTAAGATACAATCGTATCGACCTCTTTGTCTGGTCGAGCACAAACGCCACATGCTGCCATTCACCTTCGGGAATCCGTCCGCCGACAAACTCGTACCCTTTCTTTGATCCACCGTGGAAGTTTCGACACATGAACACCAATTGCCCATCTGTTACTCCAAATCCCCACGCTTTGAAAAAGTGGTCCGCAAAGTTTGCTACGATCCCTTGAAATTCCTTCGTAGAAGAGGTAGCCAGGCAGACCCAAGCGGCAGTCGTGATTCGTGCAGAATCCCCCCCCTTGAACCGATCATTACGAAAGATCTCCGCTCGAGCTTTCTTTCCATCAAACTCGAGGGCATCACCCATTCTCCCAGCCACGGGCTTCGCATCGATGAGTATTGCATGGTCTTTGTCGGCCAAGCAGTTTCGGGCCCATCGTGAATCGCCGTTGTCGGTTATAGAGTCCTTGTCAAACGTCAGGTGGACGATCGCACTCTCGAGTATTGTTGGCGAGCGAGTGTTTCTCTGGAGAGAGGCGATGTCAGGCGGTGAAGCTTCATTTGCAGCATTGGACGGTTCGGTTGCTGGCGTGTCAGCCATCGGAGGACCCATCATCCTTTCGCCGTCGGAATCATCTGACGCGGCGGTTGCGCCGGCTCCAACCGGCGCGAGAGTTACTTTCAGCAGGCGTTTGTCTCCTCGTTGCACGCTGAAGGATCGTGTCATGATCTTGAAATCGTCGGAGGTAACCAGCAGCTCGTGATCGCCAGGGCGCAGACGCAGCGGGCTGTCAAGCCCCTCGATGGAGATCGATTCTCCATCGACCTTTACTTCGATTCCGCTGACTCCTTCAGGGATCTCAATCTTCACGGTCCCGTAGTTCGTTTGAATCCTGATCAGCACACCAAGCAGGAACACAGTGACCAATCCGCATGCCAGCGACGTAGTTCCGACAGGGGTCCGCAGCCACGATCGGAGCTTCGCAGTGAACGTACCAGCCGGCCTCAAATTGGCCTTACTGGCGACCTTCCGAAGATGGTGTCGATCCACAATCGGCGTGATCGGAGGAGCCTCTAACTGCGGGAACTCGTCCACCGGCGGCGGCAACACCTCCTCGGCAAGTGATGATTGTTTCCGTAACTCCGCGTCGTAAGCCGCCTTCTTCTGCGCGTGAAGCAAACAGGCCTTGGCCGCCCCAAGCTCGTTTAATAGCTGCTGCGACAACTCGGCGTGCTGCCCCAGATGGTAGCTGCGCACGTGTGCCATCTGTCGGGTTGCCGCATCGCGAATCACTTCCGCATCGGATTCGAACATCCCCAGACCGAGCAGCCGGTAGTGATTGGGTGGCTGCTTCGCGGGCGGAATGCCCAGCCAGCGATGGTAAGGGTCAAACCCGGCAGTTGCCCCCTGTTCTTGCGGCGGCAGACCCGAGTCCAAGCCATCGCTACTGGTGTCCACCGAGGACGCTTGCAACTCGTTCGTTTCTAAGTACGAGTCTTTCTCTTTGTCTGGATTCGCCTGCCGCTGCGCTTCCCGCAGCAGTCCGATCAGCTTGCTCCCCTGGCAGAAGGGCGCTAATGCATCGATCACTTCAGATGGTCCCGCCACACGCTGCTCAGGGTCTTTCATCAACATCCGCTGCAGCAACGCTGTGATCGGTTTGGGAATTTCCGTACGCAGTTGCTCGATCGGCCGAATCGTGTCGCGAATGTGGCCCGTTACCTTCTTCAAGGGTGTGTCGTACTGCGGACCATGAAACGGCGGATAACCACTCAGGAGATAGTAAAGACTGCAGCCGAGCGAGTAGATATCCGTGCGGATGTCAACCGTGTGGCTTTCCAATGCCTGTTCCGGAGAAATGTAGTCCGGCGTGCCCATGATTTGCCCCACGCCCGTCAGATTGCCATCGAGCGATGCCGTTTCCTGAATCTGGGCCAGACCCAGGTCCAGCACTTTGACTTGTCCCTCGATGGTGAGCATCAGATTGGACGGTTTTATGTCCCGATGCACTAAACCGTGCTCTTGCGCACACTGTAGACCCATAGCGGCTTGACGAATCGACTCGCAGGCGTCCGGGATCCGTAAAGCTCCGCTCCGCTGCACCACCTCGGACAGGTCCAGACCGTCCAGGTATTCCATTACCAGGAACCGAATGCCATCCACTTCGCGGGCATCCATGGCACGGACGATGTGCGGGTGGTCCAACCGCCCGACCGCCTCCATCTCCCGTTGAAAACGGGCCACCGCCTGCTCATTTCCCAAGCACTCCTTGGGCAGCACTTTCAAGGCCACGACCCGCTTCAGATGCGTGTGTCGTGCCTGATAGACGGTACCCATGCCGCCCTGGCCCAACTTCTTCAACAGCACATAGTCTCCCAACTCATGCTGCCGGCGGCTTGGCTTGGCGGAAGAGGGGGGCTGGGGGAGGTCGGCTGATGTCGTCGGACGCTCCATTTGATAACGTAGTTGTTCGCGGACTTCAGCGCATTGTGGCTCCTCGGCAAAAGCATCTACCGGGGCCGGTTGCCGCAAGGCAGAGATCATGGTGTCCGAAAGGCCTTCCAGGGCCGCCACCGTCTGTTCACAGGCACCGCACGTGTCCACATGAACAGCGACCTCCTCCGCCTCCTCCGGGGGAATCGTCCCCGTCACGTAGCCGAACAGTTTTTCCTTGTCGGGACACGGTCTGGCGCTCATCGTAAGCTCCTGGCGAAAGGAAGCCGGGGAAGGAACCGGCAGAGAGCCAAATGGCTCTAATACGAGGAACGCGGAGGCGTCACACCTTTTTTTTCGGCAGAAGCAACGGCCCCTTCGCAAGAGCCTGTGAGCCAGGCACTTACTCCGCGTCCCCCAACTCCTCGCGAAGGCGACGCAGCACCTTATACTTGGCCTGACGTACGGCCCCAGGCTTGGGTGAGTCGGAACAGCTTCGTTGACGACCGCTCATGGAATCTCCATGTTTTCGCTTATGATAGCCCACCGACGACAACTGGCAAGAACGGATTTCCGGGGAACGTAGTTTCGCAACTCAACGAGACAAAGTGAGGCCCAGTCCAATCTGGCTCAGCATTTCGCATCGCGATCGGAGGGAGACCCGTTGCATGAGTACGATCACATTCCGCTTGGATCGAGAACAAGGACGGGTGGAGCAACAGGAGTGAGCTGACATTTCACATTCAAGATTGGAACCTCGCGTATGCAGAGGACCGGATCGACGCGTGTCCGCGACCCGTAGACCTGTTTTTGCGCGTCTGCACGGCGGTCTTTTTCCTGGGGATCGCGGCTTGGCTGGCGTCCTGGCTGATATCGTCGGTGTGGCTTGATGACCGGCCAGGCCGTGATAGGTCGGTAAGTGATTCGGTGGCACCCTCTTCGAACCGGGCGTTAGCGCCGTGGGACTCGACAGACGATCTGTATAAGTCACGTGTTTCTGTTGCTCCACGCCAGGCCACTCCTACTGCAGACGACTTGCGAAGAATGGCAGAGGAACTGGAACGACGCCTCAGCCCGGCAGAGCGGAAATTGGTGGAACAGCGTGCCCAGGAGCGAATCGCGGAGCGAGAGCGGAGTCTGCAAGCGGAACGTCAGAGACGCAGCCGCATTACCAAGATCTGGCGGTGGATTGGAGTGCCGTTAGTGTCGTTGTGCATCCTCGTGGTTGGCTGGATGGGAGTGAGCCGTGGTGTGCTGGAGGTGGTTCGCTATCCGATCGATCGCATCTCGATCATACGCGAAGGCAAACAGCTGACGATACGCAGACCAAGGTTGCAGCGCGAACTGGTCGTCACGCGGCCGATCGATCAGTTGGCGAACATCTGCTACAGAGTTCGGCGGATCGGCCGGAAATACGGCATGGCACCTGCTTCCTTGCACTGGGTGGCGACACTCTACTGGCGACCCAAAAGCAATTTGCCGCGCATCGAGTTTTTCGTCAGTGCTCACTACAAATTCCGCACCTTGGACCCGCCCGTGCCGCACCGCGTCGTCGAGTTTCTGCAACATCTGCAACAGCTGACCGGAAGCCAACTACGCCGCGTCTGACACGCACCACACACGCCAAATGCCACACCACCCCACCCACCCCATCACCCCCCTCACCCCATCACCCCCTCACCGCAGCGCGTCGAGCGGTTCGTAGAATTCCGCTTCATGGTCCGACAACTGGCGTTGTTCGAGCAGTCGCTCAAGCTTGCTCATGTCCACGTCGCGGGCTTGACCGGCGACGCCAAAGGCGGAATTGGCGGACGTTGTCGCGCCGGGAAGCAAGGGTACGGAGAGTGTGACCAAACGCCCGGCAAACAGCCCCGCGACACTCAACACACAACAGAGAAAAGCGATGTCAGTTTTGCGCATGTCGGCAACGATCACAGAAAAGACAATCCAGTTCACCGGCAGCCCGCACGCCCAAATCACAGCGTGCCGGGCCGCTGGGCGGTATCAGCCGCCGGAGAATCCGCGCCGCTCCCAGCAAAGCCAGAAAGGCACCCGCAGGACACAGATTCCGGCACCAGAACCGGCGAAAGACCAGCGATAAGGCGATCACAAGCAGGGCCATGCCCCGCACCCAATCGTCGCGCAACGGACTGAAAACGGTCAGTAGCGGGTCCACTGAAAGGATGCTGAAATCACGCGTGAGCGCGAATAACGCGACCACCAGGGCCAGCAGCAAGTACTTGATAGCCCGGCCATACCGCCACACGCTCTTCTGCGGATCGGTAGACAACTTCCGCGGCCGCAGTTCGCCGACCAGCTCCTGCAGAGCCCCGAAGGGACAGACGTAGCCGCAATAGACGTTGCCCACCAGCATGACCGTCAGCGGGACGAGCAGCAACAGAAAGAAGGAGCCACTGAGCCAGCTGCCCGGTACACTCCAGCTCAAGATCCCTATCACCTGCTGCGAGGAGTATTGCAGGTTCCACACGCAGCCGGTCAGCACGAGTGTGACCAGCAGCATGCCACGGCGCAGCCAAATCTGTGGGCGGCCACGCGACGCCACTGCCAGGCCCAACAGCACCGCCAGGCAGACGAACTGGGGGTGCAGCGGTTGCGGAGTTGCAGGAGGTGGCGCGTGTGCTTCGATCCCGAGCGCTTGAGCCGCAAAACGTGGCCCCGCCTGCTCAAGCGACTTGACGACGGCCTCCGCCGTCATCGTCGCGCCGCTGACCGCGTCGATCTCCTCGAGTCCGCCCGACCGGAAGATGTTGTGTCCCGCCAGGTCGCGAAGCCAGCCCTGCAGACTTGTGACATACGCCGGCGTTTCACGCGACCGCAAAATACGCAAGTCAAGCAGCGTACCGTCACGGCTCACGTACACCGCCATCACAATCGGTCCCCCATATCCGTCGACGCCTCTGCACAGCGACTCGGTACTGAACACGAAGCCGGCATGGCCTTCAGCCGCTTCAGAAACGTTCCAGTAATGCAGCGTGTTGCCATTCTCCAGCGCCGCGGTTTGCGACTCCAGCACATCGCGGCCGCTCATGACCAGCGCCGCCTCGTACACTCGTTGCCCCTCTTGCCGAGTTTGGACCGCGGCGACAACGTGCGACATCAACAACACCGAGACGGTCACACCCAGCAACGTGTAGCCGGCCGGGCGGACCGAGCGGTCAAACCAGTCGGCATGAGGTGGCAGAGGCGCGGCCCGGACCGGGACGATCCCCGGAAGGAGATTCACGCCCACCAACATCGTCAGCACGCACAGGGTCAGCCAACTGCCGAGCAGTGGCAGCAAGACCCAGCCGCAGAGCAACGCCCCGAGTGCCCCGCCCCAATGGTCCAGCAATTCGAGACTCGCACCAGCAGACGCCGCAGTTTGGCCGGCGGCGCGTAAGCGGAAAGCACCGATCGGGAAGTACAGCCCGACAAACACGCCGCAGCCGATAAACACCAGCGCGTAAACCAGTCGTGGTAGAGACTCGGGCATTCCCATCACGGACGCCAGAAACACCAGATTGCCCAACAGACACGCGGTCAACAGGTACCGTCGTTCGCTCTGCCCGCGATCCACCAGCCGCGCGCTCAACAGGCTTCCCGCAAAGGATCCGAACATGAATAGGGAGGAAATCAGTCCGATGTCCAGGAACAGCGAGCCGAATCGCGACTGATAGAGGAACATCAACACGATGCTCAGCGACATGCCGGCCATCCCGGTCGCGAAGACCACAACGCGACCGTCAAAGGCCGCGGCGGCGATCATCGACGCGCGTGTTGCTCGGCCACCGCGCGGCGCCCGTCGATAAACGAGCCGCAACAGTCCATAGACCACGATGGGACAAAAGGCCATCCATACCCCGCCGAGCCACAGGATCGGTACGTGACGGGCCAACGAAAGGAGCGTCGTGCGCCGCAGGGACAGCAGCAAGCTGAAGAAAAGCGATCTGGGGTGCTGATCGCGGTTGAGCAGCACCGCCGAATCCATGTTGGCGGCGGCTTCGCGATACTTGTCCAATTGAAACTCCGTGCGGTCCGGCACGTAAAGAGACATCAAGCCCGCCGGCGGGTAGACGTCCGCTCCACCTTCAACCTTGCTGAATCGGTCGCGCAACTCGGCCGGCGCGGTAGTCAGCCCGTCCGCGTCCGATCCGATCAGCCAGCTCTCGTCACCTGGTTTCAGCACCACGTGGCGAAAGACGGACTCCAGGGTCAGAAGCGCCGAACTACCCAAGTACACGCGCTCGTCGCCCATGTAATTGGCGGCGCCTGTGAACCGCGTACAGACAACTCCGCCCTCCGACAGCGATTGCCTCACGGTTTCGAAAAATTCGCGCGTCCAGTAGCGGTTCAAGACTAACGTGGTCGGATCGGGCAGATTGAGCAGAATCAGATCAAACCGGCCGTGGTGGGACCGCAAGTACCGTCGCTACTTCGACGCCCGGGACATGCACCTGCCTGGCTGCCGCTGCGGATGCGGGAGGCAGTACACCAAGCAAGGCCGCCGGGTACTGGGGATCGGGATGCAGCCAGACCACATCGCGCGAGTTGCGGTAGGTTGCGCAAGCGCAGACAAATACCCAACGAATCGGTGCCGATCACGAGTACGTTTCGAGCCGTCGGGTGCTGGGAGAGGGTCACGGCAATCACTTCCGATGCGTACTCGGTATTCGGCAGCGTTTCCGACACGCCGCCCCAAGACATGACCACGAACTGGCCTTCCCGCTGACCGTACAAATATTTGGCTTGTGCCGTGGTGAAACTCCCACGAAACTCCTCCGGTGAAAGGAGCCTGCTCCATTGCAGCCGGTCGTGCCGATGGCTCCACCTATCCGAGAAACCGCTCAGCACGAGCAACGGAAAGATCGCCAGCAGGATCAGCAGGATGCCGCCGCCGATGTACGACCGTCTCGATGGTGCTCGGGCCATCCAACTGATCGACGATGTGGCAGTCAGCAGCAGCGCCGCGTAACAGAAGACGCTTTCCGGTATTACACCCGCGGCCAGCAGCAGGGTCACAGTAATTCCACCCAGGAAGCTACCCAGCGCCTCCAGCATGTAGACCCGCGCAGGGGGCAGTGCCTGCTCGCGCTGCCACCAGTGACATGCCAGCGTGAACAGCAGACCGGTTACGAAGCTGATCGGCGCGTTGGCGATCATGCTGACCGCAAACATGCGGCCGAGACGGATAGACTTCATAAGCCGACACACCGCCCAGACTGCGAGCTTGCGTGATCAGGAACTGCTGTAGCAGGAACGCAGGGATGTAGAGCAGCACGGCCAGCTCGAAGTCGCCTGGTCAGGCCGACCCAGCGGTACGACACGATCCGACCTGCCACCGCTCCGAGACCAACCCACAACAGCCACGAGCCGAAGAAACTGCCCACCCCCAACTCACTCCCCTCGAAGGCGGCGAGGAAGTCGCGAAACAGCAGCGTCTGCGCCACCAGGGCAAAGAACCCCAAACCCAAGATGAGAACGAATCGAAGCTGCTTCATGGTCAATTCGGCGGCGCCACCTCCAGGCCGATCTCACGTGCCGAGCAAGAACCAGTCGAACACCACTCTTTGTACTGCAAACGGTCACAACGTGCGCGTCGTGCGCCGATGCGAGTCTCACGCAGAGGCGCCGAGATCGCTGAGAAGAGCCCTCGTTCGCACCTTCGCGGACTCTGCGCCTCGGCGTGAGTCTGTTCCCGGCGGTGGACTTGCGGGCGAAAATCACCCGGACAGAGCGAGACCTACTTGTGTTCACCAAAGACGATTGCCTCAAAGACTTCGAACGACGCTGCCGCTCCGCCAGGCGTCGGGTGGCAGTCCTGCCTTCTGTGACAAGTTGGGCCAGCGTGGTCTCCAAATCCCAACCCTGCTGCGGGGCCACCTGCGGCAAAAACAAGGAACTGCAACCAGACTTATTCAAGATGATACCGTGTACACCAATCGTGATCTCTGAAGAGGACGCGACGCGACGGGGAGGGGTCAACACGGAAACTTCAAATTCAATGTCGTCCAGTTCGGAGGCCTTAACGGGTGGGAAGCGGCGGTCGTTCAGGCCGGCATGGATGGCATGCCGCATCACGGTTTCGTACAGCGGTTGGTCGGGGATGACCTGGCCCACGCAACCCCGCAGCTGACCGTGCTTGACCAGCGTTACAAACGCTCCCGCAATCTGTTCCATGGCCGGCGTGATGTCGACACCCAACTGTTGGGCGGCAGGCATTTCCCGGTGCTCCAGCGCGTAAGTCAAAGTGCCGCGCGCCAGCCCGAGCAGCCGTTGTTGATCATCGGCACTCAGCCGAGGAGTTTCTTCGGCACGGCGCAATCCACTCGGATCTCGGCCACTTGCCTGTAACCGCCAGGGCAGAGTAACTCACCGAACTGGAATAGTCGCCCAGCATTCGGCCGGATGTGTCGTAATGCAGCTGATGCACTTTCGCCTCGGCCGGCAACATCGACAGCAGAACTCCAATGGCATACCGACCACAGATCGTTGCTTCCGTTTTCTTGATATAGTCGAACCACCCCGCCACATCCTTGTTGCACAGCAGTTCGATGGCACCGTCGTCGAGATTCTTCAACTTGTCTGGCACATCATCGGTGAACGGGACATATTGGAAGTTCGCACCATAGTGAGTGAAATCACTGCTCGCAACAACAAGCGTTTTCGAGTCCACAAGTTCACCCAGGATGCTGCCCATCCTGCGGAGCGTTGGCAGGTCAAGTTCTCCCACCACGATCGGCACGAACAGAAAGTCGCCCAAGACGCGCTGCAGCATCGGTAATTCAATCTGGACGCTGTGTTCTCGCTCGTGCGCCGAGGGGATATTCTGGAATTCAGGGTGTTTTCGCAGCTGGGCCATGAAGGGTCGGTCGAGCGGCACGCGCCCAACGGCGTGGCGTAATGCGTGAAGTCCGGCACACTAGCCACATTCGGCATCGGGACCCGGTGACTGGGGCCGATGACCAGCACGCGTTGGAACGACTGTGGTTGCAGTTGTCCCACCGCATGGGCCGCCGTGGGGCCAGACCATCGATAACCGGCATGTGGCAGAATCAGTGCGCACACGTCCTTCAATCGCTCGCCCGACACCGGTCGACAAATAGGTATCGATCTGATCTGTGAGCTCCTGTTTGTCCGCCGGGTACCAGCTGCCCGCCAGTGGCGAGGTGAAAACGCGGGGCGATTCCTCCGGTTGCCGCGAACGAACCGAACCGGACACAGCTGGCGGCGCGTGAGGATCGCTTCGATCGCACGAAACGAAAAGAAAGATCGCGCAGAGACCGAGCATTTCGCAGATCAGGGTGCTACGACACGGCAGACGCAGGCGACTCATGATCCTATCCTCCCCAACGTCGCGGGCTTTCGAATGTCGGTGCGACTCAGCCGCTTCACAGGAATCGCGGGAAAACGCCCGCGGATCGCCTCGACGTACCGAGCCGGCAAAGCGCGCCTCGCCAAACTTGAGACCGGCACCACCAGCACCGCGGCGATCCGCACAACTTGTCCCAGAAATCGGCGACGAATCATTCCCATATCCCGTAGATCTCCTGATGGCAATCGGGGCAGCTGCCGGATTGGATCTGGTTCTCCAGCACCTGGTAACCCAGACGGTGCACCAGTCGCTTCTGGCAACCGGGACAGAACGTGTCCTCGGCACCCGACGCGAGTCAGGTTGCCGATATAGACGTAATGTAGCCCTTCGCTTTCGGCGATTTCCTTGGCTCGATCGAGCGTCTCCGCAGGCGTGGGCGGTAAGTTCTTCATCTGAAACTGAGGAAAGAATCGCGAGAAATGCAGTGGAGTCTCACGCCCCAGATTCTGGACTAACCAGCGACACAAGTCGCGAAGCGATTTGTCGCTGTCGTTGAGTCTGGGAATCACCAGGTTCGTCACCTCCACCTCGACTCCCAGGGATTTGGTGAGCACCAATGTGTTAAGAACCGGCTTGAGCGTGGCCCGGCAAATATCGCGGTAGAATGGGTCGGACAGAGCTTTCAGATCGATGTTCGCCGCATCGACGTAGGGGCAGAGTCGGCGCATGGGCTGCTCATTGATGTAGCCTGCCGTCACCAGCACGTTGCGCAGACCTGTCTCCTGGACGCGCCGACAACTATCGAGTGTGTACTCGTAGAAGACAAGTGGATCGGTGTACGTGTAGGCGACGGACCGGCAACCGTACTGCCGTGCCAACGGCGCAACCTGTTCTGGAGACACCTCGGCCGCAGGCGTCTCTTCCGGGTTGGCCTGCGAAATCTCCCAGTTCTGACAGTTCTTGCAGTGCAGGTTGCAGCCGACGGTGGCGATCGAGAGAATGTCCGTGGCGGGCAGGAAGTGAAACAACGGTTTCTTCTCCACCGGATCGACGTGCACGGCACAGGGACGGCCATAGGTCACGGCCAGCAATTTGCCGTCCACATTCACCCGAATCCGACACTCACCGCTCTGCCCCGGATCGATGACACAGCCCTTCGGGCACAGATTGCATTGCACCCTCATCGCCTTGGCCTCCGCACGGCAAGCCTCCGCTCGCCCCTCGCGCTGCCATGAATCGCCAGCCTCCCGCACACTGTCATTGATTGTACTGTACGCAATCGCTTAGTTGTACGGCGCCATTTTGCAGCGATGGATGTGCGTAACTCGCGTCTCCGTAACGGTCCCTCGCCACGGGGTCGTCCCGGTGGTTCTACGTTTGGTGACTACTCTGGCAGCCGAAAAACGAACCTTCCTGCCGGCCATCGCCGCCGGAGGCGGCGATGGCCGGCAGAGGAAACTCATGGGTGGCCAAGAGCGACGGTAGTTGTCAAACGCTCTACCACCGGGACCAGCCCGGTGGCGATAAAGCCACTGCTAATAAGCCCTGAAGATGATCTCAAAAGTGACAAGGGGCTCTGTCCAATTAGTTAAATCGGCTCGGGCCGGTCGGACTGTGTACGCATCGCCACTCTCGTGCGGATCACAGCGCGGGGAGACTTTTCCGGCCTTCCCTGCGTGGTCCAACCCGATCCAGCTTCGCCCCGATGTCGCCGGGTGCGGAACCTGGCAGCCGACGAATCCCGGCCAGGGGATCGGGCCTTCCAGACGCCGACTCTGGCGATACGGCCGCGGATACCTCCAACGCCGTCTCGAACGATTCGGTGTCAACTTGATTCCACAGGGCATTCCAGTCGGCGGCGGACCCTCCCAGCGCGCTCATTCCCATATCGCCGCCCGGCATTTCTGTGGAAAGATAGCGTATCCCACTGCGGAAGGCGTTGGCCGATTCAGTCCACTCGAATCGGTTGGTGAGCATTCGGCGTCGCATATTAAGAGAGGACCTGTGAAAGGCAAAATTGCTGCCGCGCATCACCGTTAGTGCGCTGTGGGTGTCAAACACGTTGCGCTCGACTAACTGTAGATGGCCCCGCACGACATGTTCAATTCGGCCGCCACTTCCCAGAACGCCAGCCAGGTGTTCTCACGGAATTCCGGCCGCACCTGGTCAACGGCCCACTGAAACAGCCGCCGCTCGTGTTCCCGATTCCACAAGTCTTCGTCACCAGAGCGATCCTCCTGCTGAGCCAGCACGTTTTGAAAGGCCGTTTCGCCGGTAGCCGCAGGGACACTCTTGTGCTGCTGCCAGAACTTCCGCGTCTCGTTCCGCGTGATCGTGAAGAGCCAGCCGCGAAAGGAACCCTTGGCCGGATCATATGCGAAGCCGGGGATCGCTTGCATCACGGACTGCAAGACCCTCTGAGTCACATCGGCCGCGTCCGCGTCCTGCATCCCGCGACGCATGCTGTAAGCGTGGATCAGCGGAGCATAAATGGTCACGAACTGCCGCCAGGCA
Organism: uncultured Planctomycetota bacterium; assembly: GCA_963700575.1. Lineage (GTDB taxonomy): Bacteria > Planctomycetota > Planctomycetia > Pirellulales > Pirellulaceae > JAJRVM01. The sequence continues at coordinate 108,509 of CAVOYC010000038.1, forward strand.
GCCGCATCAGCCGGCTCGCGGATACGTACCAGCAGGCTTTGTCGAGTTTCGGGTGAAGAGCTCAAGTTTCCAGCCAGCAAATCGATCGATAGGGGGACCGGTCAGACGGGGAGCCAAGGGCCGAAAAAATCGGCAGATTTTGACCCTTCGCACTCACGTAGCACCAACAGGTTACGTCGCCCCGGCGCAGACACGCCCCGCCACCATCTCTTTATCGACCAGCAGCGGGGTGGAGCAAGCGAAGCAGCAGCCAAAAAGCCCAGGAGTCGTCCCACCGCAAAGCGGGGTCGCCTCGTGAGTTTTCTGCCGCCCCATTCTTGACGTCGCCCGGGTTGCCAACACCCACCATGGCGGCGATCAATGCCGCCTGGAAGTGGTGCCGGACCCGAAAATCCGTTCCAAAGCAAGCGTTTTTTTGCGCTGTCTTGGCCGTCAAACCTTGACGGGGCACGAGGTTCTGGCGTTGGTGCGTTTCGTGCCTCGGCAGATCAGGTAGGCGCCCAGGAGCGTGAAGCTTCCCATGATCGCCATGGTGATAAACCGCGCGACGGTCTCAGCGGCATCAGCGCGTGGTGCGTTGATTGCCTGGACACACCGGCCAACACTATCGGGAAATACCACGGCACCCAGAAAGAAGAAGACCAGGCCGCCCATTACGGCCATGGTCCGCAGCGAGAAGTGTGTCTGCCTGGGCTCGGGCGCCGCGATCTCCGCTTGTCGGGGCAGTGCGGTGGCAGCCGGGGCGGCTGGTTTGGGAAACGCCGTTTGCCTGGGCACTGCCCGTGGGCTGGTTACCGCCGGTTGGCTTGGCACGGGCGGTCGGCTTGGCACCACCGCTTGTGTTGGCACGGGCGGTTGGAGCTGTCGGGCCATGCGACGCAGCAGCAGCCCGACAGGGATCATGATCAACCCGCTACCAAGTATAAGTGACAATCCCAGAGTGTCGGCCGTCGGATCGATCACGGCGAGACTTGGATTCCCGGGAGCATAGTGGACGGTGATCTCCGCACCCGGCGGACATTTCCTGGTCCACTGCCGAGCCACGCTACGGTCGAAACCGCTGGGGTTACATGATCGATGGATGCGGTCGCCGGTGTATTGCTTTCCATCGACGACGTATTCGTACTTCACAGCAGCGGTGAAATAGTCGCTCGATGTCGTGCGACTGCGACGCAGCCCTGACACCTTCTTGGAGACTTCGATTTTCGATTGCACGACGCGTGCTTTCACGGTCGGCCAGCTTTGCGCAGCTTCTCGCGGCCAGGAAGGAAGTGCCGCCCAGCAGAACCATGATCGGCCCTAGGATCACTAGTGCTAAACCACCGTAGTGCATTTGGAGTGGGACGTCGGTCTTCATTTTATCCTCCCTATGTCGCGGCATATAAACGTCGATTTTTCCCCGCACAACTCTAGCTCAGGCCAGCCCAAGACGGGCCATTTTCTGGAGTCGAATGACACGTTATCCAGGCGATGCCAGTTCCGCCGTGCGACAGTGTCTTGAAATCGAGCCGCCTCCCGAAGCTGTAACTGGTACAATTCCCCCAAACGTTTCCATCCGAGCGATTCATCGTGCCAACCGATATTCGCGGCGGTTTCCATAACACTCTCTGATCGTCGCGGTCGCAGTGGTACCGTGCCGCTGAGGAATCTTTTGGAGTCTTAGGAACGGCTCAAAGAATAACTACTGTGTCTTTTTTCCCCCTCACCCTACCCTCTCCCCACGGGGGCGAGGGAACTGCGGAAGTTATTTCTGAGCCGTTCCTTAGGTCAAGTCGCGCGCCGTACCGCATCGGAATTCTTAATCTTACCCCTGATCTTAATCTTCATCCTCCTCGGGCGGTGCTCGACGAAGTGGAAAGGCGAAGAAGGCGGATCCAAGCTCTTGGGTTGCGGGCGAATCCCGCGTGAGTGTGAGTCGCAGCCAATCCACCCGTGTCGTACCGCTCTGCAGAATTTGGACAAGATTCACAAATCGAGTTTATGATTCGAGAAGTTTCGCAATCGCCAATACGGCCAGATCATCAAAGCCTGGGTGCAACGCCAGGAAATCGTTGCCACTCGACAGGTTTTGGCTGAAAGCCAAAATCAACGGACCTCCGTTAGCAATGTGAATATGGCCTTCGGCCAAATGGATCTATCGTGTTTGCAGTCCTGGGGCGATGCCCAGGCTACGTGACAACGGCCTTCGGCCAAGAACTCCACGAATCGTGAAAAGTGATTTAGCAGGCGATCGGCACCACACGGACATTCGCCATCTCAAAACTCACAGCGATCCTTATTCCCAATTGCCGGAGACGAATCAAATGACGAAACGCACGATATTCTTCGCCAGTCCTGACCGCCCTGCTGCTGGCTCGGCTGACCGGTCTCCACGCCGCGGAATTGAGATTTGCCACAATCTTCTCTGACCATATGGTGTTGCAGCGCGACAAGCCGGTGCCGGTGTGGGGGTGGGCTGATCCGGGCGAGCGGATTACTGTCGAATTTGCGACACAGCATCGGAGCGCAACCGCGGATGACAACGGCAAGTGGCTGGTGAAACTCGATCCGATACAATCCAGTGCCGAACCGCGGACGCTGATGGTCAAGTCTGAAAGCCGCGACCGCAGAAGTGAGGTGGCGGACGTCCTGGTCGGCGAAGTCTGGCTCGGTTCCGGCCAGTCGAACATGGCCATGACCGTCGCCAGGGCGCGTGATTTCGACGCGGAGAAAGCCGCCGCGAGTTTACCGCTGATCCGTATGTTCATGGAAAACTCGGGCGCCGCAAGGACGCCGCGACCGGATGCCACGGGAACCTGGGTGATTTGCTCACCCGAATCAGTAGGTTCCTTCTCCGCCACACTCTATTTCTTCGGCCGCGAATTGCACAACACGCTGCATGTGCCGGTCGGATTGATCAACTCGTCTGTCGGCGGGACACCGATCGAGTCGTGGATGGCACCGGAAGCGCAGGCCCGCTCGCCGGAACTCAAAGCGACCTTCGAGGCGGCAGCCCAAGCTTCTGCCGATTTCGATAAAGAAGGCGCAGCAGTGCAGTACGAACAAGCGCTCGCGCGTTGGAAGAAGCGAGTTGCCAAAGCCAAGGCAGCCAGCCAACCTCTCCCGAAGAGACCTGTCGATCCCGTGCAGCGCCGCGAGCGCCGTGGCGGCCCGGGTGGCCTGTTCCTTGGCAAGATCGCCCCGCTGATCCCGTTCGCCATGCGTGGCGTCGTCTGGTACCAAGGGGAGGCCAATTCGCAGCCCGGCAAGGGATATCTCTACCGGTATCAGTTGCCGCTATTGGTGAGTGACTGGCGGCAACGGTGGGGCGAAGAGCTTCCTTTCGCTTGGGTGCAACTGCCGAACTACCAACGCGATGGCGAAGATTGGATGCTGGTCCGCGAGGCCATGCTCAAGACGCTGCGTCTGCCGCGCACGGGGATGGCCATTACCGTGGACATTGGCGAGTCCAAAGATATCCATCCGAAGAACAAACAGGATGTCGGACGGCGGCTGGCCCGATGGGCACTCGGCGACGTGTATGGGCACAAAGAAACAGCTACCAGCGGCCCATTACCTGCGGGACATGAGGTACACGGTGCTGACATTGTTCTGTCATTCACCCATTGCGACGGCGGCCTGCAGGCAAAGGGCGGCGAGTTGACAGGTTTCGTCATCGCCGGCGCGGATCGGCAATGGAAACCCGCCACGGCACGCATCGAGGGCGACCAGGTCATCGTGTCGCATCCCGATGTCAAACAGCCCGTCGCCGTTCGGTATGCCTGGGAAACCAACCCGACCTGCAACCTGTTCAACGGCCACGGACTCCCCGCATCCCCCTTTCGCACCGATGATTGGCCCATCGTAGCCTCGTCCGCCCAGAGGTAACCCTACCGCTGCAGACTCCATATTGCAGCAGTTCCTATTTCCAAAATGAAGGTCACTATGAAGCTGCTCATCACGATCCTCCTGTCGGTCAGTCCGGTTGCGGTTATTCAGGCTGCGGATGCCCCTCGGCCACTCAAGGTCTTCGTCCTGGCGGGACAGTCCAACATGGAAGGGCATGCGAAGGTCGAGACGTTCGACTACATCGGCGATGATCCCGCGACGGCTCCGCTGCTGAAGAAGATGCGTGGTGCCGGACGGTCAGCCGCGTGTTTGTGATGGCGTTTGGATTTCGTACCTCACCGGCATGGGCGACAACCTTGGCGAGGGCTTCGGCAAGCTGACGACCGGTTACGGCTCGCGACGGAATCCCGCTGAAGACGGCGGCAAGATCGGGCCGGAGTTCACCTTCGGGTTGACCATGGATGACGCGTTCGAAGAGCCGGTCCTCATCATCAAGACAGCCTGGGGAGGCAAGTCGCTGTACTACGACTATCCGTCCTCCCAGTGCAGGGGTGTATCCGCGAACGGAACAGGATATCGCGAAGGACCGCAACCCCGAGAGCGATTCCGGCCACTACTACCGCCTGATGATCGAGCACGTGAAGCACGTGCTGGGTGACATCCAGCGAGTCTGTCCCGAGTACGATGCAAAGCGGGGCTACGAGATCGCCGGGTTCGTTTGGTTTCAGGGCTTCAACGACATGGTCAACCGGGACGTCTACCCGATCCTCCCGAAAGGGAGCCCGGAGAATCGATTCGCCAAGTACAGCGAGTGGATGGCTGACTTCATCCGTGACGTCCGCAAGGATCTTGACGCACCACGCATGCCCTTTGTCATCGGCGTGATGGGGGTCGGCGGTGCCACGGCGAACGACGACAACCTGAAGTTCCGCGAAGCGATGGCCGCCCCTGCCTCGCTGGCCGAATTTCGTGGCAACGTCACCGCAGTGCCAACCTCGCCCTTCTGGGATGAACCGCTGGCGGCCATTCAGGAGAAATACGAACAGGTCCGGCAGATGGAGTACCTGCTGAGGACGAAGAACAAAAACCACGCTAATGCTGACGGTTCGATGACCGAGGCAGAGCAGCGTGAGTATCTGAAGCGTTTCGAGGCCGAACTCGTCACTCCCGAAGAGGTTGCCCTCCGTCAGCGCGGCGCTTCTAATGCCGGCTATCACTACCTCGGCTGCGGCAAGACCTTCGCCCTGATGGGAAAAGCGTTTGCCGAAGCCGTTCTGCAGATGCAGAAGCCCACACCGACGAAACTCGACTGACGATCACCCTGCCCGATCCGGTCGTTATGAAGGACCGACACGTTGCGTGCTCGGTGCTGGTGCTTGAGACGCAGGATTCGCATTCCTCGCAGCGCATCCCTCCTGGTTTCAGACAGGCAATGCGCCAGTTCAGGCTGGGCCTGGACGCCCTTGAACATGGTCATTGCGAAGTAGCGATCGCCGCCTCTACCACTTCGATTGACCTGGTCAGTCGCATACAATCCGCGCTGCCGCTATCTACGCAATCACAGGGGCAGTTATTAGAATAGGCTGCGCGGCAGAATTTCCCCAAAATGCCAATTGGTTTGCACAACCGGGCACGATTACAGAAAGAACCACGTGATCGAACAACTTCCCAGCAATGCTGACAAGATTCTGGCGTTCAAGCTGTCCGGCCAACTGCACGACACCGACTATCAGACCTACGTCGCCGCCATCGACGCCGCCGTGGCTCAACACGACAAGGTACGGTTACTGGCCCAGTTTCACGATTTTCACGGCTGGGATGCGAACGCTCTGTGGGACGATATCAAGTTCTCGGTGACCCATTGCACGAAGTTTGACCGGATTGCGTTGGTCGGCGATAAGGCATGGGAACAGTGGATGGCCAAAGTCTGCCAACCATTCACAATGGCCGATGTCCGGTACTTTGACACCGCCAAGATCGACGACGCATGGAACTGGCTGCGCGAGGGCCTATCACCGAGCGTTCACAGCATGGACGATCCAGGCGAAATCGTGCCAACTCGACGCCCTATGGGCCACGCAGTGTGAAGCGGCAACCGGCGGTGTGCTGGTCCATCGATTTTGCATGACCCATTTGGGTGGAACACAAAGCCGATACTTCCACCCAGTAGGGCTATAAAGAATCGCTGGACCTCCACAGGGGATGTGAATGGACGTGTTGACTTGGATCGGCTGCTCACCCGGCTGTCGTGAGGCTGAAGGGGACGGTAGCGTCTCGGCGGAGAGCTTGTCGATAGCTTTCGCCCGCACCGGGATGACAGCGGAATTCACGCGGTCCAAGTCATCCAGGAACTCGGCAAGTTCATCGGCTAGATCGGATTACCGTGCCAGCCATTGGTGACGGCCGAGCAACTGCTCGGCCGCCTGCATTTCCAGGTACTCGGCCACCGCTTCGTCCAACCGACGTTCACGATCCGCGGCACAATCATCTACGGTCGCCATGTTTCATTCCGCCTCGGTAGACTGCATCAACTCACGCAACCGCTTCAATCCACGCCGCAAGAGCCCGGCCACAGCGATCTCGGTCCGCGCCATCTTGCGCAATTTCGGCGGACTTGAGACCCTGCAAATGATGCAAGATCACAGCTTGCTGTTGATCTTCCGGTAACGACTCGATCGCCGTCGCCAGGCACCGCAACTGCTCCCGACGCATGGCGCGATGATCGGGCAGTGTATCGTCGGCCGCCAGGCACCGTTCCAGGCAGAGCGAGGACTCCGGCAAGGCAGCCTGCAGCGACTGTTCCAGACCCGCATCTCGCTTACCGCGTCGAAACTTCCTCACTTCATCCGCGAGATTCCTTGCCATGATGCGGCGGAGCCAGCCGCCTAGTTCCTCACTGCTTGCTCCCGTGTACTGCGCTCGGGCCAGATGTGCTTCGAGCATCGTTTGTTGCACGATGTCTGATGCGTCAATCTTGGCCTGAAGATGCGTGTCGATCTGCATCCGCGCCAACATCCGCAAATAGGGCCGCCATTGCTCAAGCGGCAGAGGGTTTTCACGTGAATTCGTCATAGGTTCTCGCATCTTGTTATCCATGATGTGCGGATCACTGCCGACACGTTCATCCACTTTATGAATTCAATGTTCAATACGGTCGCGGCGTACACCAACGTCAGGACCCGAGGTCCACATCAGGTTGTAAAGCTGCGCCAACGTGGGCCCCACCACGCGATCATCGACCTCCGCCTGCGGTTCGCCACCCAGCTGGTCCCGTGATTCCTGGTTCGCTCTGTGCGGCAACGAGAAATCCACGTCCCACAAGTCACTCAACGAAGTCAATACCACGTCCGGGTCCCCGTCGCCATCGAAATCCGCCACCGCGATATCCGTCGCCTGACGACTGCCCGGGAAATGCCCCGAGAAAAAAAACGTACCTTCGCCAGCTCCCCGAAAGACGTCAACCCCGTCGGTGATCCCTCCGCCAACAACCAGATCCAGAACGCCATCGCGGTTCAGATCAGCCAAGGCCGTCACGGCCAGGAACAGAATCTTCGGCAACTCTTGAATTCTTTGGGGCAGAAATGTCCCATCGCCGCGCCCCAACAAGATCGACACATCCGCCGTGACGTCGTCCGGGGATCCCCTGGCCATTTGTCCGCCGTTGTCGTCATTGACCGTCCGAGCGCTCAGTCCGCCTTGCAGAATCGTCGTCTGCCACGAGCGTCCGTAATCGTCCGAGCGGGCGAAAAAAATGTCCGCGGCGTCCAAAGGATTGCCGACAGCGTCCAGGACCGGCATGGGCTCAGCGACATAAATGTGCCCCGGTCGCGTGGGGTCGGCTGCAATCGCCCGCGTCGGAACCGTACGAAACGCGTTGCTGGTTAAGCCTGCTGTCAGCAGTTTTGCGCCCGGGCCAAACGGTAATCCGACATAATCTTCCTGGCTGGACACGAAGAAACTCGCAGCCGCATCGTCGGAATGGTTGACGAAGAACCAGGCTCCGGCATAGTCGGCCACCGACACGTCCCCCTCGGCGCCCACAGCGACCCGCGGCCACGTCCGATAACCGCGGCCAGGTTGTTGATCCGAGCCGGTATTGAAACGTGTCTGCAAAACCGTCTCGCCGACCTCCGTTCCTGCTGCTGGCCGAGTGCGAAGTTGCCAGGTCAGACCGCCATCCTGCGACACGGCGATCATCACATCGCTTCCACCGGCGGAGTTGACTTCACCCGGAAACTGGCCCGCCGGATAGTACCGAGCCCAAGTGACGTACAGGTTCCCATAGTTGGGATTGGGGTGTCCTTCGGGAAGCGTCCTCACCAAATCGACGGCCATGTCCGGGTAGATCTCGAACGGCACTTGTGTCGTGCCGTCAAACTGGTGGGAGGTCACCGCCACGGCCGGCTGCCACGTTTGGCCACCGTCGCCACTGCGGGCCACGAAGATTCCGTTGTTCGCCTTGAAGCCCATGGCTCGCGGCGAGCCGGCAGCGGGGTTTAAGATGGCAGGCGTTTCTTGCTGGAACGATGCCGCCATGAAACTGACAAAAGCTCGTCCCTGACCGTCAAACTTGACGACGGGGTCCGAGGCTTCTTGGTCGAATCCCGCCGGCAATGGAATCGAGCTGAGCAGCCACGTGTCGCCTCCGTCCGCCGAAGCCGCCACGCCGATGCCGGCGTAGCCGGTGTCACGAAGCGCGTAATCCATGTAGGCCGCGACGACGCGCTGCGGATTGGTCGGGTCGGCCGTGATCGACGGGTTTTGCTGCACCCCAGCATCCGTGGTGATAGCACGGTTAACGCCCGACAAGTCCCCGACAAGAGCCGAGGTCGGAGGCCACTCGGGAAAGAAGTCACCTGACGAAAGCACGGCGCCGGCTGACAGGCAAATTCGGCTCTCCAAAATCTCAAAACGCAGTGCACGGGCGGCTCGCGCCGGGACGAAAGCCCGCGTCGGTGGCGTTTGACCAAGTTGACTCTCCGCTGCCCAACGATAAAGGATGCACGAATTCTTAGCACGACATGCAAAAGAATCCACTGCGGGTCGAAAAAGACACGTAGCGACAAGCTACCGGGAGGAAACCAACCAGGCTTTTCGCTTGCCCGCGTTCGTTTGAACGCGCCAAACGACTATGCCAGTGCCGCGGACCAACCTTAAGCCGCCCGCGACACTCGAACGTGGTGTCCAACTAAGTAGGCGCCATTCTGCCGGAGACGGGCCGCGCCGCTCGCCCACTTTTCTGTTTGAGCACCGAAACGGCATCGGGGATCGCCTGACGCGCGTGGATCAGATCGGCCAGAGCGGCGGCAACAGCGTGGCCGAGAAGCGGGTGGACCTGGCGTACAACGCGATCAGCCAGTTCACGTCCCTGGCTCGTTACAAGGACACCGACGGCGGGGGATCAGCACGATGGGTGCCATGCCACTTCTTGGCGCGGCAGCACGATGGGTGCCATGCTGGGCTGTTAAAAAGTCGGCCTTGTGGACAACTGGCGCTGATCCGGTTTTTGTTCCGAGCCGCACTGCGTCTGTTGCTCTTGCCTCGCAGGGACTTTCCAGGTCGGCCGCACATCTTCTCTTGTGCTCCGGCCGCCCCGAATGGGGCGCCAGAATGGTTGCAGACGAATCTACCGTTACCGTCCTTGCCGTTATTTGCGGCTGGATTACCGCGGCCCCGTTGAGACGGATGCCAGAGGGAGCTCCATGGTCGGAACAAAAAAAACCTGTTTGCCAGGGGGCAATATGGCGATGGAATGCAATATTTTTAACAGCCCAGCATGGCACCGACATTCACCTTACGGGCTTCCGCGTGGCCGCAATTCTGTCCACCGGTCAAGCGGATCGAGAGAGCGGCGCCGAGCGTGAAAACCACTGAGGCCGCCGGGCGAAACCCCTCCGGATTCGGCGAACTGGAACAATGGCGTAGCGAACGCCATGCCGAGATGTCAACCCACGTCGATCAAAGAAGCAAGAGAAGAAGACAGAAGAAGGTGGACAAGAGAGCTGGGTGTCTGCTTTCTCAGATTTGTGCCACTGCGTGCGGCTGCGCGTGTTGAATTCAGACACAACCGCTCACAACGCGACAATCAGCTGACTCGCCGCCGCATAAGGCACGCAGTGTGGAGCGAGTACCGATCGTCCATCGTGCCAGTGGAAACCGTGTCGCCGCTGCGCACTGCTCAAGTCGGGTGTTCCGGTCCCAGCAAACAGATTTGCCGCGCAAGGATTCATCGATCAGAGGATCCATGAATTGAGCAGTGGCACGTCCTCCCTGCCATCGTGCCAGTGGAAACCGTGTCGCCGCTGCGCACTGCTCAAGTCGGGTGTTCCGGTCCCAGCAGACAGATTTGCCGCGCAAGGATTCGTCGATTAGAGGATCCATGGATTGAGCAGTGGCACGTCCTTCCCTGCCATCGTGCCAGTCGAAACCGGGCCCCAGCTGCGTTGCCGAGAAAATTGTCCCACTCCTCGCAATCTACTCGTTACAGTATATGTTGTGCGCAGAGTCGACGCGTCGAGACACGCAGGTACAGCATGCGGGACGTCCAGCCGTTGGTTGGTATGGCAACAGAAGCGAGGTAAGAGTAACCGTGGAACATCGCGCGGCAAATGACGACCAGATCCGGGCTGGCAAGCACCAACTCCGCGCGGAATACTTGCACAGCGCCGACGACAGGTTGATAAGCAACTCCACAGCCGTCAGATCGTTAGTCGGCTGAAAGCGCTGCCGGCGTATCGGGAAGCCAAGACGCTGTCAACGTACGTCGCGATGCCCCACGAGGTCCAGACCCTGGAGCTTATCGAGGCCGCCTGGTGCGACAAGAAGACGGTCGCGGTCCCCTGCTGCATCGGAAATAGACTCTGGTTGTTTCACTTGCAGTCGATGGAGGAGCTTGCCCCTCGCACGCTGGGCATCCTCGAGCCGCGCAACGAGCTGCGGCAGCACGAGGAACGCTGGCTCGATGTTTCTCAGATCGATCTCTTCGTGGTGCCGGGCGTGGCGTTTGATCGCTCGGGCGGACGACTGGGGTACGGCAAAGGCTATTACGACCGGCTGCTGGCCGACGCACACGTGGAAGTCCCTAAGATCGCACTGGCGTTCGAATGCCAGATGATCGATCAAGTTCCGATGACGGCCAGAGACATCACCATGGACTGTGTGATTACAGACAAGTCCGTTTACAGCGGCATAACGGAGTGATGTGTCGTACGTGACGCGCCCAAGCAAACCGCGCATTCTGACACGCGTTTGACAACGCGCTCAAAGGTAGCTCATTTCGACACCGCGTGGACGCGGTGTCGTACGCCGTTTTTGGAGCGATGAATATGCGCAACGCGTGTCTCCGTAACAGACCCTCGCCGCCGGGCTCGTCCCGGTGGCGATAAAGCCCTTGCTAATAGGGCCTTAAGATGATCTCACAAGTGAAAGTGACGCTGTACAACAAGGCATTAGCCGCGAATTCGCGCCTCTTCCAACTCGAGCGTCCTGGGAAACAGGATATTGTTCTCCTTGTGCACGTGCTGGTGCGTGTCCGTCTCCAGCTGGTGGAGTCCATCCAACATAGCGCGGTACGTGTTGCAGGCGTCCGCGGGAATCACGAAGTCGCGGGTGATCTCGCGGATTTTCTTTAGTGCGCTGCCGGCATTTTCGTGCTCCTGTTCCATGACGCCAATGGGATTGGCGAGGGTGCCGAATGCGAACGATGGACGTGCATCGGATTGCGCCAGTTGGCGAATGGCGGGAAATAGGATCTGCTCCTCCTTGAACATGTGCGGTTCCAGTTCGGCACGCAATTCGGAAACGACTTGCTGGAGGTCAGGCAGCTCCGGATGGGAGTCGCCGTGCGCATCGACCACCCGGGAGATCATTTCGGTCAACCGAGGCAGTTCGCCGCGCAGGTATTCATGATGCGTCCGCTCGATGTGATCGCACAGCTCAACAAGTGAGGCATGGAACCAGTCTTCCGTCGGTTCATCGGCGCCCGCGTTGATGACCTGCTCAAGGTCCGCGACCACTTGTTGCGGATCCAGCTGATGCTCCCGGCAGGCTTGTTCCAGCGATTTGCCACCGCCGCAGCAATAGTCGATCCGCAAAGACTCGAAGACGCGTGATGTTTGTGGATGCCGCGCGACCCAATTGCCGACGGACTCTCTGAGGTTCAGTTGTGTCATGGGTGGCTCCTGTTCATGGAGAGATATTGTCGATTGCCTACTCGTCGAAGTCTCGCCTTTGCGTTCTCACGATGGGCGGGCCAAAGCGTTGTTTTCGCCCGCCAATTATTCACCAGACTCTTACGGTAGGTCTTCGTTCACCCGTTTTCCAGCCCGACCAACACGTATCACGTCGCGCGGGGAAATCCGTTCAACACGCTGTGGGGAAAGGACCGCCGACCGGCCGCCCTTGCCTCAAAACCTGCCTTTTTCTTAAAAAAGATAAAAAGGTCTTGATATCCTGTTGCGCGTCGGTTACCTTATCGTCGCGCTGGTTCGAGTCCTGCATGGGGGACGCGCCAGTGCGGTGGCGCCGGCTGCCCGAAGCTGCCTCCAACACGGGTTTTGCCCCACGGAACGAGGTCGTTTATGAGTCACGCAAGCGATTGCCGTTGGTCGCGATCTTCCGCCGAGCATTGTCAGCCAGGAGCCCGATGCCGACCGGGAACCAGACACCGGGCTCGGCGGGACCGTTGGACCGTCCTGTGCTGCGGCTTCCTGCTCGCTTTCTCGACCGCCCTTCCCGTGGCCCAGGCCCAGGAAACGGCCGACTTCTTTCGTGACCGCTGCACCAGTTGTCACACGATCGGGGGCGGACACCTGACCGGTCCGGATCTGAAAAACGTCACTCAGCGCCAGGACCGCAAGTGGTTAGCCGACTTCATCCTGAATCCGGACGTGGTCCTCGACAGCGGCGACCCCTATGCTCAGAAGATCTTGACAGAGTCGCGTGGGGTGCGAATGACACCCATTCCCGGCATGACGCGGCAGCAGCGCCGAACGGTTGCTCGATCTCATCGAGGCGGAGTCGCTACTCGAGGAGTCTCAATTCAAGGGTCTTCAGATCTCCAACGCCCCTTTCACGCCACAGGATCGCGAGCTGGGACGGAGCTACTTCTTCGGGTACCAGCGACTTGAAAGTGGTGCCCCATCCTGTTTTTCGTGTCACAGCATTCACGGCGCGCCGGCCTTGGGAGGCGGTCAGCTGGGACCGGAGCTGACCAAGGTGTTCGAGCGGCTTAATGGGCGGCAGTCGCTGAGCGGTTGGCTGGTGATGCCAGCCACCGAGACGATGCGACCTCTGTTCAAGGAGCACCCACTGACCAGCGACGAGATCCACGCCTTGGTGGCCTATTTCGCCGCCGTCCGCCTCCCGAGGATGAGTCGACTTCGACAGCCAATCAGATCGGGTTTTTGCTGCTGGGGCTCGCGGGTGCCACGGCCTTGGTTTTCGCCTGCGACGCGATTTGGAAGTTCCGATTTCACGGAGTCCGCCGTCCCTTGGTAGACACCACAGCGTAACGAGGTCATTGATGAGCACTCAGGACGCGATCGCCTGGATTCGGGACGAGATCAACCCACAGGGTCGTCAGTGGGAAGAGTTCTATCGTAATCGATGGCAGCACGACAAGGTCGTGCGGAGCACTCACGGCGTGAACTGCACGGGCGGGTGTACCTGGAACATCCATGTCAAGGACGGAATCGTCACCTGGGAGATGCAGGGGCTCGACTATCCTTCCCTGCAATCGGGCATTCCGCCCTACGAACCACGCGGCTGTCAGCGTGGCATCTCCGCCAGTTGGTATCTCTATAGCCCGTTGCGTGTGAAGTACCCGTACATTCGCGGCGCACTGATCGACCTGTGGCGCAGCGCACGGGCTGACCACGACGATCCGGTCGATGCCTGGACCAGTCTGGTGGAGAGTCCCGAAACGCGACAGCGGTGGCAGCAGGCGCGCGGCAAAGGCGGTCTGCGACGCACCGACTGGGATACCGTCTTGGAGATTATCGCCGCTTCGATGGTGCACACCATCAAGAAACATCGGCCCGGACCGGATTGCCGGCTTTTCGCCGATTCCGGCCATGTCGATGATCAGCTACGCATCGGGCGCGCGACTGATGCAGCTGATTGGTGGCGTCTCGCTCTCGTTTTACGACTGGTATTGCGATCTGCCACCGGCGTCACCGGAGACGTGGGGCGAGCAGACTGACGTGCAAGAGAGCGCCGACTGGTACCACGCCAAGATGCTGGTCTCGATGGGTTCCAACGTCGGCATGACGCGCACGCCCGATTGCCATTTTCTGGCCGAGTCACGGCACAACGGCACGAAGTTGTGGGTCTTTTCTCCCGACTTCAACATGGTGGCGAAATACGCTGACGAGTGGGTGGGGGTGAACACCGGGCAGGACGGCGCCTGGTGGATGGCTGTCAATCACGTGCTTTTGACGGAGTTTCATCATCAGCAACAGACGGACTATTTTCTCGACTACACGCGCAAGTACACCGATGCTCCTTTCCTGGTGCAATTGCAGCCAGGCAAGGATGGTGTACTGCGCCCCGGCCAGTTGTTGCGTGCGGGAAGGCTCAAAAAATACGCCGGTCAGGAGCATGGCCAATGGAAATTCCTGATGTGGGACGAAAAGTCCGCTGGTCCCAAGATGCCGATGGGGAGCAGCGGGTTTCGTTGGGCCACCAAGCAAGGAGACTGGAACCTGCTGTTGAAAGACGGCCAGGACGGCAGTGAGATTCGACCCCAACTGAGTTTTCTGCGATACACACGACTCGATCGAGCAAGTCGAGTTCGACGACTTTGGCGCCGGCAGCGTGTGCACGCGCGGCATTCCGGTCAAGAAGATCGTGACCCAGGATGGCGAAGTGGTTCTGGTCACGACGGCCTATGACTTGCTGATGGGTCAGTATGGCGTGAATCGTGGACTCGCCGGCCAATACCCCGCGGACTACGACGACGTCAACGCGCCGTACACTCCGGCCTGGAGCGAGAAGTACACGGGAGTTGGCCGCGACGTGCTGATTCGTTTCGCGCGCGAATGGGGCACGACCGCCCTCCGCACTCAGGGCAAGTGCACGATTATCATCGGAGCGGGCATCAATCACTGGTACCACGCCAACCTGATGTATCGTGCCGGAATTCATGCCTTGATGTTCTGTGGCTGCATCGGTGTCAACGGCGGAGGGCTGGCACACTATGTGGGCCAGGAGAAACTGGCGCCGGCCGAGTCGTGGGCATCCATCGCGCTGGCCAAGGACTGGTATCCACCTTCGCGCCTGCAGAACGCGCCGAGCTGGCACTACGTGCACACCGATCAGTGGCGGTACGAGAAGGATTTCACGGACTATCACACGGTCCCTCAAAACGCATCCGCGGAGACGACCGCCAAGGGGCACACCATGGACATGCAAGTGCGTGCCGTGCGACAAGGCTGGCTCCCCTTCTATCCGCAATTCCCACAGAATCCGCTCGAAGTCACCAGGCAAGCGCGCGAGTCGGGCGCAGAATCGCCGGCGGAAATTGCGGCCTGGATCGCCGAGCGACTGAAGAGCCGCGAGATGAAGTTCTCGGTGGAGGATCCTGACGCGGAAGAAAACTGGCCCCGCGTCTGGTTCATATGGCGCGGCAACGCGATTATGGCCAGCGCCAAGGGCCACGAGTACTTCCTCCGCCATTATCTCGGTACGCACGACAACGCCGTCAGCCAGGATCTGGCCGCCGGTTCGGTCAAGGAGGTTGCCTGGCACGAGCACGCTCCGCAAGGCAAGATGGATCTGGTCGTCGACCTCAACTTTCGCATGGACACGTCGGCGCTCTACAGCGACATCATTCTCCCCGCTGCCACCTGGTACGAAAAAGCCGACCTGAACTCGACCGACATGCACAGCTTCATTCACCCGCTGTCACCCGCGGTGCCGCCTTGCTGGGAGTCGAAGAGCGATTGGGCCAGCTTCAAAGCCGTGGCCAAAAAGTTCTCGGAGTTGTCCGAAAAGCACTTCCCGGAACCGGTCGAGGATGTGGTCGCGGCGCCCTTGGCTCACGATACGCCGGCCGAAATCGCTCAACCCGACATGAAGCAATGGATCCACGGTGAAACGGAAGCGATCCCGGGCAAGACGATGCCGGCGTTCAAGGTGGTCTCGCGTGATTACAAAAACGTCTATCACCAGTTCATTTCGTATGGCCCCCAAGTTCGCGCGAATGGACTCAGCGCCCACGGCACCTCGTACGCGATCACGGAGGAATACGACGAGTACATCAAGACCCATCCGACGGTTACCTGGGATGGCAAGACCTACCCGTCCCTGGACCGAGACGAAGATGTCTGCAATGCCATTCTCCACTTCGCGTCGGTGACCAATGGCGAACTGGCATACAGATCGTACCAGGGAATGGAGCAGCGGACCGGCCTGCCATTGGTCCACCTGGCGGAGAAAAACCGAGGGTTTCGTACGTCCTACAAGGATATTCAGAGCCAACCGCGGCGGTTCATCAACAGCCCGATGTGGTCGGGGTTGATCGAAGACGGCCGCACGTATTCACCTTTCACCTACAACGTCGAGGCACTGGTCCCGTGGCGAACGCTGACCGGCCGGCAGTCGTTCTATCTGGATCATCCCGTCTACCTTGATTTCGGCGAACACCTGCCGACGTACAAGCCGAAACCGCTACCGACGCAATATGCCGACATGCAATTCAGCGAGCAGGTCGGCGGGACGATCGCGCTCAACTTCCTGACACCGCACGGCAAGTGGCATATCCACTCAACTTACGGCGACAATCAGCGGATGACGACGCTGTCGCGCGGGATTTATCCCCTCTGGATGAACGACAAGGATGCCGCCTCGCTGGGGATCAAGGACAACGACTGGATCGAGGTGTTTAATGACCACGGCGTGGTGGTCACGCGTTCGGTGGTCAGTGCACGCATCCCGCCGGGAATCTGCATGCAGTATCACTCACCCGAGCGAACACACGGCATCCCGAAGTCGCCGCTGCGGAAGAATCGCCGAGCGGGCGGGCACAATAGCCTGACGAGAACTCGACTGAAGCCCAATCTCATGGTCGGTGGGTACGGCCAATTCAGTTACCACTTCAATTATTGGGGGCCCGTCGGCGCCAACCGCGACACGCACTTGCTGGTCCGGAAGTTACCCGGCGACGTGGTTTATTGACATTCTCACAGCGTCCCTGAAGACAAACGTCATGATAAGTGAAAGCCGATTTCCCGCGCCCGGCCAACCAAGATCGCTTCGGAGATAGCCGCATGGATATCCGTTCTCAAGTCTCCATGGTATTCCATCTGGACAAGTGCATCGGTTGCCACACTTGCAGCGTTGCCTGCAAGAACGTCTGGACCGACCGCAAAGGCGCGGAATACATGTGGTGGAATAACGTGGAGACCAAGCCTGGCACGGGGTACCCCACCGAGTGGGAAGATCAGGGCAAATACAAAGGGGGTTGGGAATCCAATGGCAATGGCAAGTTGCACATCAAGTCGACCGGCAAGGCCAAGATCATTCCCAACATCTTTCACAATCCATACATGCCCAGCATGGATGACTATTACGAGCCCTGGACGTACGACTACCAGAACCTGTTTACCGCACCGGAAGGCACCGACCAGCCCACGGCCGAACCGATCTCGATGGTAACCGGCGACAAGATTGACGTACAGGCCGGCCCCAACTGGGACGACGACCTCGGCGGTTCGCCGATCTACGCCGCCAATGACCCGAACCTGGCTGGGTTGACCGACCAGCAGCGGGCACAGCTGAGCGCCGTCGAGCGGTTGGTATTCTTCTACCTGCCACGCATCTGCAATCACTGCTTGAATCCCTGCTGTGTGGCCTCCTGCCCCTCGGGTGCGTTGTACAAACGGGGTGAGGACGGGATCGTGCTGGTCGACCAGAAGAGATGTCGAGCCTGGCGTTCATGCGTGTCCGCCTGCCCCTACAAGAAGACCTACTTCAACTGGTTCACGGGCAAGTCCGAGAAGTGCATCCTCTGTTTCCCTCGACTGGAGACAGGGCAGGCGCCCGCCTGTTTTCATTCCTGCGTGGGACGCATTCGCTACCTCGGCGTGTTGCTCTACGACGCCGATCGGCTGGAAGAAGTGGCCAAATTGCCGGATGAAGAGCTCGTCGAAGGACACCGCTCGATGATCTTGGATCCCCATGATCCAGCGATCATCGCTCAGGCCCGAGCATGTGGCATTGGGGACGACGTGATCGATTCGGCGCAACGCTCGCCGGTCTATCGTTTTGTCAAGCAATGGAAGATCGCGTTGCCACCCCACATCGAGTACCGCACGCTCCCCATGCTGTTCTATGTCCCACCGATGTCGCCGGTGCTGTCCAGCAAGACGAATGACACAATCCATCACGAAACGGACGCGTTGTTTCACGACATCGATGCCTCGCGGGTGCCCATGCGGTTCTTCGCCAACCTGTTTGGTGCGGGCCATGAAGGTGTCGTGCGTTACGCGTTGGCCAAGCAAAAGGCGGTTCGTTGGCACCGTCGGGCGGTTACCGTCGGCGACGTTGACCGAGCCACGGCCGACAAAATGCTGCACGAAGCCAACTGCACCGCGGAAGAGGCCGACGAGATCTATCGCCTCACTTCGCTCTGTACGTTTGACGATCGCTTCGTGATCCCACCCATGCACCGAGAACAGGCCATCGAAATGATGAAGGAACCTCACGAGCATCGCACGGAAACAGGATTCGGGTTTGTCGGCGGTCCACGGAGGGGACTCTGATGAGTTAGGACCTCCAGCCACCACGAGCTGCCGCTCGAACGCCGACAACCGGCCGAGCGATAGTCGCCCGAACTGGACTCAAAGTAATCCCATCTCCAACCCCAAATAGAGACATGGCGCATCTCCCAAACGTATTGTTTTTGATTGGCCGGTTGCTTAATTATCCCGAGCCAGGGACGATCCAACTGGCGGAACGCTTGTGCGCCGAACTGCGGGATGAACTGTCGCTGGCAGCGCCCAGCGCCCGGGAATTTCTCTTATTTTCCCGGCAGCACGATAGCCGCGACATCGAAGAGGTCTTCACTCGATCGTTCGATATCAATCCCGCCTGTGCGCTGGAAGTCGGGTGGCATCTGTTTGGCGAGGAGTACATTCGGGGACTGTTTCTGGTGCGCATGCGTGAAGAGCTGCGCAAGTACGACCTGCCGGAAACGGTGGAGTTGCCTGATCACATCGCTCATGTGCTGAGTGTGGCGGCAGCCATGCCGGCGGACGAAGCCACGCGATTCGTCTGTGCCTGCGTCTTGCCCGCCGTCAAGAAGATGAACCAGGCGCTGGCTGACAAGGAAACGCCCTACCGGCACATCCTCCACTGTCTGGAATCGGTACTCACCATCCAATGGGGCACCGCTCTCGAGGCAGCCAGCAAGGCCTCCCAGACAGTCACCACGCCACGCCTCGGCAAGGAGGATCCGCTGCGCGCGTTTCCGATATCGGATGTCGCCGGCGACTGCGAAGCGTGTTCCCACGTGTCGATCGACGCGGTTCCGCAACATGTCATTCCACGAGAGTCGGAATTTCCAGACATCCGCGGCCGTGACGATTACCGCGAGCCCGACCACTCGGCCGTTGCCGTCGCGGCTCGGGAGCACCCGACCAGTCCGTCACCTTTGGCGACTGACCGCCGAAGAATCGCCTACTCCAACCCCAGCGAGGAAACGGTGAGCGAAAACTTTTTCGACCAGTTTTTGTTCGTGGCGCTGCCCTACGTATGCCTGTTCACGTTCTTCCTGATGACCGTGTATCGGTACCGTATGCAGTCGTTTTCTTACTCCAGTCTGTCGAGTCAGTTTCTGGAGAACGAGCACCATTTCTGGTCGGTCGTCCCGTTTCATTATGGCATCCTGGTAGTCGCCCTGGGTCACTTGATCGCCTTCCTGATTCCTCGTGGCATCTTGGCCTGGAATCGCCATCCGCTGAGGCTCTATATCCTGGAGATTTCGGCACTGGCGTTCGGACTTCTCACCGTCATCGGTCTCATCAGCATCCTGGTCCGACGGGTCTCGGACAACAAGATCCGCCGTGTGACGACACCCACCGACTGGATACTGCTGCTGATGCTGGTGACGCAGGCGGTCAGCGGTGTCTGTGTGGCGGTCTTTTATCCCTGGGGATCTTCCTGGTTCGCCTCGCATCTGGCCCCCTATCTCTGGTCGATTTTTCTGCTTCTCGCCAGATGTCAACTACGTCACCGCCATGCCGCTGCTGGTCAAGTTCCACATTGTGCTGGCGTTCGTGACCATCGGCTTCTTCCCGTTCACACGGTTAGTACACGTGCTGGTTGTTCCCAATCCTTACTTATGGCGAAAACCGCAAGTAGTCCGTTGGTATGGGCGGCGCTGAAAGTTCTCCCGGTGGACCGCGCCCGAACCTGGGCCACCACTGATTGATAGCAGACAGTTCATCATGACCGAACGAATGAACGACGACCTGACTGCCGAGGAGCGACGCCGAGCCTGGTGGATCCTGGCGGTGAACACCTTCGCGTTCACGGTCTGCTTTGCTGCGTGGATGATGAACGGCGTGTTGATCACGTTCCTGGTCGACAACGGCGTCCACGACTGGACGCCCTCCGAGATGGGTTGGCTGATCGGCATTCCCGTGCTCACCGGCGCGCTGTTTCGCTTGCCGCTGGGCGTGGCAACTGACAAGTGGGGTGGACGCATCGTGTACGGGCTGTTGCTGATCTTCGCCGCGATCCCCATGTACCTGGTCAGTTACTGCAATACGTACTGGCAGTTCTTCGTCGCCGGCCTGGGGTTCGGTTTCTGCGGCACCAGTTTCGCCATCGGGATCGCCTACACGTCGGTCTGGTTCCCCAAACATCTTCAGGGAACGGCCCTGGGGATCTTTGGAGCGGGCAATGCGGGAGCGGCATTGACGAGCCTGGGTGCACCCCATGTTCTCAATTGGCTGACGGACAATGGCCAGAACCTGGAGGGCTGGCGACAACTTCCCAAGATGTATTCCGCTTTGCTGGTCGTGACGGGAGTGGTATTTCTTCTGACGACGACCAACCGTCTGCCGCCGGGCAGTGCCGCCAAGACCCTCGTGCAGCGGCTCCAACCCCTCAAGAACATCCGCGTCTGGCGGTTCGGACTGTACTACTTCTTCGTCTTTGGCGGGTTCGTGGCCCTGGCCCAGTGGCTGGTGCCCTATTACGTCAACGCCTACGCGACGAGCGTGGCGTTGGCCGGCGCACTGGCCGCCTGCAACAGTCTGCCGTCCGGCGTGATTCGCGCCTTTGGAGGCTGGTTGTCGGATCGCCTGGGTGCCCGCACGGTGATGTATTGGGTGTTGGGACTATCGCTGGCCTGCTGCCTCCTGCTGATCGTGCCACAGATGGACATTCGTTCGCCCGGCAGCGGCGTCATGGCCGTCACGGCGGGAACGGTTCAGTCGGTCAATGGCTCGAGATTGTGGTCGAGTCGAGAAGAAACGCCAAATCACGTATCAGCTCAAGCCGAAAGACGGCACGTTAGTCAGCCGACGAGCAGCGCACCAAGGGCGTGTTGGTGCTGCCGCGTTCCATGTCATGGCAGGAGGCAACCGTGAAGCCGGGCGATGAAGTCAAGAAAAAGCAGCTGCTCGCCCGCGGCGTTACCGAAATCTTCTTCCAGGCCAATATCTGGATCTTCACCGCGCTGAGCCTGATTCTTGGTGCCGTCATGGGGATCGGCAAGGCGGCCGTCTACAAGCACATCCCGGACTATTTTCCGGCCGATGTGGGCGTCGTGGGAGGCATCGTGGGTGTGCTCGGCGGACTCGGCGGGTTCGTCTGTCCGGTCATCTTCGGATACCTGCTGCAAGCGACAGGTCTCTGGACGTCCTGCTGGATGTTCTTCGCCGTCTTGATCACCGTCTGTCTGACTTGGATGCACATCGTCATCCAGAGGATGCAGCGGACCAAAGCACCGGAGATCGCTCGACGAGATCGAGTAACGGTGAGTGATGAGTTCGCGAGCGTGGTTCCGCTGCCAGCTCGCACCGGTCACAGAATGAGTAATGCAATATGGCACGCACTCCGAAACACTGGGACGTCGAAGATAACCAGTTCTGGGATTCGACCGGCAAGATCGATTGCCTACCGCAATCTGGCGGTGTCGATCCCCAATTTGCTCTGCGGATTCTCGGTTTGGCTCTACTGGGGCATGATCGCCAAGATCATTCGACGCGATCCATTTCGGCAATCCCGAGCTGTTCGACTTCACGTTTGGCAACGACGGCCAATCCTACGGAGACGACGTGTCGGGATACGCGGCTCTGCTGCTCACGCTGCCGGCCGTTGCGGGTCTGGTCGGTGCGACACTGCGCATTCCCAACTCGTTCATGATCGCCATCTGCGGCGGGCGTAACGTCAAGTTCATGACCACGGTCCTCTTGATTCTTCCGGCCATTGGAGCCGGGATCGC
Source organism: uncultured Planctomycetota bacterium (assembly GCA_963700575.1). GTDB lineage: Bacteria > Planctomycetota > Planctomycetia > Pirellulales > Pirellulaceae > JAJRVM01. Next base: position 130,791 of record CAVOYC010000038.1, read on the forward strand.
GCTGCAAAACCCGGCCACGCCGTTCTCACTGCTGATTCTGTTGGCCGCCATGTCGGGCGTCGGGGGCGGGGCGTTCGCTTCCTCGATGTCGAACATCTCGTTCTTCTTCCCCAAACGCGTGCAAGGGCTTGGCGTTGGGCCTGAACGCCGGGCTCGGCAATGCGGGCGTGAGCGTCATGCAGTTCTTGATCCCCTGGGTCATCACCAGGGGACTGTTCGGCGCGTCTCGGAGGCGATCCACAGCAATTCACCGCAGGACGGTGCAGCACAGCAATTGTGGATCCAGAACGCCGCCCTGGTCTGGGTGCCGATCATGACCTTCCTGGCGATTCTCGCCTGGCTGTTCATGAACAACCTGCCGCAGCACCAGTGTGGTCCAACGCCCGGTGGCGATCGGCAAATACCTCTGGTTAACCCTGCTCGGCTTCACTGGCGGAGCGGTTGGCGTATTGCTGCTGATCAGCGACTGGGGCGGTTTTCCGGAACTGCTCAAGATCTTCATCACGCTTGTCGTCAGCATCGTGGTCACGCTGGCATTGATGCGTTTCCTGACGCCGACCGACACGCGTCAAGAATCTTCAACAGCCAGTTCGCCATCTTCAACAACAAGCACAACTGGGCCATGACCTGGCTCTACACGATGACGTTCGGGTCGTTTATCGGCTATGCCAACGCCTTTCCCGTGCTGATCGACGTGGTCTTCGGGCAAGTGGCGGTAGGGCCGGATGGAACACCACTGCTCGCACCGATCGCGAATGCCAATGCTCCGATCACATCGAATTTCATCTGGATCGGCGCCGGCATCGGCGCGCTGATTCGGCCCGTCGGAGGCTGGCTCTCGGACAAGCTGGGTGGGGCCCGGGTGACACAGTGGGACACCTGGGTCATGGTTGCCGCCACGATTCTCGCAGGCTATTTCGTCTATCTGGCTCGCCTTTCGCCGACGCCCGAAAAGTACTTCATTCCGTTCCTCGTGACGTTCGTCATTCTGTTCGCCACAACCGGCATTGGAAACGGATCGACGTTTCGGATGATTCCGATCATTTTCCCCAAGGAACAGGCCGGACCGGTGCTGGGTTGGACTTCCGCCGTCGCGGCCTACGGCGCCTATCTTGATTCCCAAGGTATTTGCCACGCAGATCAAGGCGGGAACTCCGGAATACGCTCTGTACGGATTTGCCGTCTACTACGTCAGTTGCCTGGCCGTGAACTGGTGGTTCTATGCCAGAAAGAACGCGGAAATCAAGTGTTGATCTCGGATCGTCTGGGATCGGACCCTCGTGTGCGATGACTTGAAACGACAATCATGCAACAACGCGTCATCACCATCATCCTGCTGATCGGCCTGTTCTTCGGCCTGCTTTCGCTCGGGTCCGGCATGACGTCATGGCGACTGCCGGATCGTGAACAGGGATATGCGCCGGCGCAGCCAATCGAATATTCCCATCGACTTGCACGCGGGCGAACTTGGCATCGATTGCCGGTTCTGTCATTGGGCGTCGGACTACGGTCGGTATGCGGGAATCCCGTCGTCCGACATCTGCATGAAGTGCCACAACATCGTGACGATGCCCTGGGACCAATTTCAGGCACAACAACCGGCTCCTCCGGACGACGCGGAATCGGAAACAGGAACGGCGTTGGAGGCGAAAGCAGAGGTGGCGAAAGTGGAACAAGCACCAGTAGCCGACACGACACAGGGCGTGGATACGGAAGATAACAAGCTGCTACCGCTCTACGACTCGCTCGGTCTGGATGCTGCCGCTCAACCAATCGCCGGTGCCAGGCCCTACGCCATCCCATGGGTGCGTGTCCACAATCTTCCCGACTACGTCTACTTCGATCACAGCGCCCACACGGCTGTTGGCGTGACCTGCCAGCAATGCCACGGTCCCGTGGAGTCGATGGAGCGCGTGCGGCAGTTCGAAAGTCTCTCGATGGGTTGGTGTGTCAACTGCCATCGGGAATCCACGACAAACGGCATCGACGGTCGCACCGTGAATGCCCCAACCAATTGTGCGGCTTGCCATTATTGAGCTCCCTCACATGACCAACCGACCCAAGAAGACATATTGGATTAGTCCAGCCGATCGCGACAGCACGATCGATCCCGCGCCGGCCAATTCGCTGGTTGATGAGCGACAGAACCATTCATGGGGACATGGCGATCGGGCCACGATCAGTCGTCGCCGGTTCCTGGAGGCGGCTGGCTTCTCGGTTTCGCTGGCCGCCCTGAGTGGTTGTCGCCGAGCAGGTGAGGAAACAGCCCGTCCCTTCATCACCCAACCCGTGGGACGGGTCGCCGGGCGTGCCAGTGCTTACGCCTCGACGTGCGCCGGATGCACTGCCGGCTGCGGATTGCTGGTCACGGTGCGCGACGGGCGTCCGTTGAAGATGGAAGGCATGCCCGATCACCCGCTCTCGCGTGGCGGTTTATGTGCCGTCGGGCAAGCCCTTCCACTCGGCCTGTACGATCGCCATCGTCTCGCTCATCCGGTGAGCCATGGCCAACCAGCCGCTTGGAACGACGTGGATGAAGCGATCATGGCCAAGCTGGACGAACTTGCCGGCAGCGACGCGGTGGTTCGATTCGTAACGCCCAGCGTGACGAGTCCGACGCTCAGAGCAGCCATCGACCGGTTTCTGGAGCGCTTCACCGATGCTCGCCACATCACCTTCGACGCCGTCAGTTGCTCGGCCATTCTCGATGCGCACGAGCACACGCATGGAAAACGCGTACTGCCCCATTTCCAACTCGACAAGAGCGCAAGTGATCGTTTCGTTCGGCGCCGACTTCCTGGGAACGTGGATCTCTCCGGTCGAATTCACCGCCGCCTGGAGCACGCACCGCGTGCCGGTCGAAGGCCACGCACGCATGTCGTACCACGTGCAACTTGAGGGCCGAATGTCCTTGACGGGCAGCAACGCCGATCACAGGTATCGTTTGGCCCCGGACGAATATGCCGTCACGTTGAGCTATCTCGCGCACGACCTGGCTGTGCGAGCCGGGAAAACCGCGCCGGAGGGATCGGTCGGCACTTCGCCCATACCCGAAGCTGAACTCGCCGAAATCGCCGATCGATTGTGGCGTGCTCGCGGTGAGAGCCTTGTCTTGTGTGACAGTCAGGACGTGGAGGTCCAAGTACTTGTCAACGCGATCAATCACTATCTGGGCAACTATGGCCAGACGATCGATATCGCGCGGCCCAGTCGGCAGAAGCAGAGCAACGACGCCGAAGTGCTCGAGTTGATCGAAGAACTGAAGAGCGGAAGCGTGTCAGCACTGTTCGTGGCCGGCACCGACCTGACACATAATTTGCCGGACCGCGAAGCGCTGTCCGAAGCGATCGGCAAGATGCCACTTGGTCGTCAGCTTCTGCGGAGCGGATGGACGATCTGGCCTCGCTGGCTCACTTCGTCTGCCCGGATCTTCATCCGCTGCAATCATGGATGGATGCCGAGCCGGTGAGCGGGACGGTGAGTCTCTCGCAACCGACGATGAGGCCGCTGGGAGACACGCGTTCCATGCTGGAGAGCCTGGCGCGCTGGTCCGACAGAAATCTCTCGGCCTTGGAGATGGTACAGGAAACCTGGAAGGAGCAGATCTTTCCACGCCTCAAAGCACAGCCATCTCAGACACCATGGACGTTCCAGAACTTCTGGGATCGGGCCGTGCACGACGGGTTTGTCGAGGTGCCGATCGACGAAGACGAAGCGGGAGACTTCCGAGGCGAAGTGGTGAGACTGCCAGGTGACCGGCCGGCCGGCATCGGGCTTGCACTCACACTCTACTGCAAGGTCGGCCTGCCCGACGGCCAGCACGCGCACAATGCGTGGCTGCAGGAGCTTCCGGACCCGATCAGCAAGGTTACTTGGGACAACTACGTCTGTATTCCAGATGCCGTGGCTCGGGAAATGAAGATTTCCGACGGCGACGTCGTTTCGCTCAAGACCGCTGATGGCCACCGCGGCGTGGAACTGCCGGCGCTGGTGCAACCGGGGCAGCACGAACGCGTATTGGCTGTCGCAATGGCATACGGCGTGAGCGGAACGGATCGCTTCGCCAATATCGGCCCTCAGTGGTTGGACGCACGACCCACCACGATCGCAGGGACACCCGTCGGCAAGAACGTAGCACATTTCCTTGAAGTGCGCGATGGCACGCTGCATTACTCGCGCGGCGATGTCACGCTACAGAAGACAGGGCGCCGCCACGACCTGGCAACGACCCAACGGTATCAGTCCTTGAGCGTGCCGGTGGAAGTCGCGCCCCACGGCGCCGAAGTGCGAGAACCGATCCAGGAGACAACGCTTGCCGCTTTCGCCAAGGATCCGAAAGCGGGTGCGCCCCATTTCCATCATCACTCCGACGTGCAACTGTGGCCGGAAGATCACCCACAGCCCGGACACCAGTTGGGGCATGGTCATCGACTTGAACAAATGCTCGGGGTGCTCGGCCTGCCTGATCGCGTGCCAATCGGAAAACAACGTTCCGGTCGTCGGCAAGGATGAGGTACGCCGTCAACGAGAAATGCATTGGATTCGCATTGATCGCTACTACTCGGGCGACGGTGACGACGTGGAAGTCTCCCATCAGCCGATGATGTGCCACCACTGTGACAACGCGCCGTGCGAAACGGTCTGCCCGGTACTGGCCACGGTTCACGGCGAGGAGGGCTTGAACGAACAGGCGTACAACCGTTGCGTGGGAACGCGATATTGTGCCAACAACTGCCCCTACAAGGTGCGCCGATTCAACTGGTTCAAGTACCAGCATGAGGACGCGGTGCAGAACCTGGCGTTGAATCCGGACGTGACCGTTCGTACGCGCGGCGTGATGGAAAAGTGTTCGATGTGCGTGCAGCGGATCGAGGAAGCCAAGATCGATGCTCGGCGGCGTGACAAGCCGCTGGTCGACGGCCAGGCATTGACCGCCTGCCAGCAGTCGTGCCCGGCCCAAGCGATCGAGTTTGGCGACTTGAACGACCCGGCCAGTCGGGTGCACCGTGCGGCCCAAAACCCTCGATGTTACCGGGTGCTGGAAGAATTCAACTTCCGGCCGTCCGTTGGATACTTGCGGATGGTGAGGAACAGCGCTGCGGAGGAAGCGGAGGATGGCAACCATGTCTGACGTGAGCGCGCTTGCCAGGCCGCCGCTGGTCACCGGTGACAAGACCATCAGTGATGTGACGCGCGACATCTGCGCGCCGCTGGAGCGCAAGCCGACGGCGTTGTGGTGGAGCGCATTCGGAGTCGCGTCCACCGCGCTGCTGTTGGGTGTCGATCGCCGTTTCGTATCAGATCGCCACCGGCATCGGAACGTGGGGTCTGAACAAAACGGTTGGCTGGGCGTTCGATATCACGAACTTCGTGTTCTGGGTCGGTATCGGGCACGCGGGCACTCTGATCTCCGCGGTGCTGTTTCTGTTCCGGCAGAAGTGGAGAACGGCGGTCAACCGTTCGGCGGAAGCCATGACGCTGTTCGCCGTCATGTGTGCCGGCATCTTTCCCTTGATTCACATGGGCCGACCCTGGTTGGCCTTCTGGATGGTACCCTATCCGAACACGCGCGGTCCACTTTGGGTGAACTTCAAGTCGCCTCTGTTGTGGGACGTGTTCGCCATCTCGACCTACTTGCTGATCTCCGCCGTCTTCTGGTACGTCGGTCTGCTCCCCGATCTGGCATCGATCCGCGACCGGAGCGGGCCTGGCTGGCGTCGGCGGATCACCTCGATTCTTGTGTCTGGGCTGGAACGGATCGGCGCGTACGTGGCTGCGTTACGAAACGGTTTACCTGCTGCTGGCCGGACTGGCGACACCGCTCGTGTTCTCCGTGCACACGATCGTCAGCATGGACTTTGCCACGGCGGTCATTCCGGGATGGCACACGACCATCTTCCCGCCCTATTTCGTGGCGGGAGCGATTTTCAGCGGTTTGGCGATGGTGCTGACCTTGATGATCATTGCCCGCAAGGTGATGAACCTGGAAGCATACATCACGCTCACGCACATTGACCGGATGTGCAAATTGATGCTGTCGATGGGCTGCATCGTCGGCCTGGCCTATGCCACCGAGTTCTTCATGGCCGCCTACAGTGGGAACGGTTACGAACAGTTCGTATTCAAGAACCGGGCTTTGGGGCCTTTCAAGTGGGCGTACTGGACGATGGTGACGTGCAACGTCCTGGTCCCACAAGTGCTCTGGTTCCGCGCGGCTCGCACTTACCTGCCGGTCGTATTCGTCATTGCCATCCTGGTGAACGTCGGGATGTGGTTCGAACGCTTCGTGATCATCGTGACGAGCCTGCATCGGGATTTCCTGCCGTCGAGTTGGGCGGACTATACGCCGACATCCATCGAGGTCGCCACGTTGATAGGTAGTTTTGGGCTGTTCTTCACCTGCTTCCTGATCTTCTGCCGACTCGCCCCGGTGATTTCCATCGCGGAAGTCAAGGGAGCGGCACATCTGAAGAGGAGCAAGCACGACCGCACGGTTCCCGAGAGGAGTGTCGCATGAGCACGCGCGTGATAGTGGCTACGTTCGAACACGAAGACGACCTGCTGGCCGCCACGACTGCCGTTCGTCTGAAAGGCTTGAAGATCGTGGATGCGTTCACGCCTTACGCCGTCCACGGACTCGACCGGGCCATGGGGTTGCGGCCATCCCGATTGACATGGGTCTGTTTCATCTGCGGAATGACCGGCGCGCTGGGCATGCTGTGGTTTCAACATTGGACGGCCGCGATCAGTTGGCCACTGAACGTCGGCGGCAAGCCGTGGAACTCACTTCCATCCGACGCGCCGGTGGCCTTTGAATCGGCCGTTCTCCTGGCGGGGTTCGGCTCGGTATTCGCGTTGTTCGCGGTCAGTCGTCTGTTCCCCGGAAAACACGCCCAGATTGTCCATCCGCGCGTGACTGACGACCGCTTCGTATTGGTGATTGATGAAACCGATGCCAGTTTCAACCTGGCTTCGCTCACTCACTTGCTGCAACAATTCGAACTGGTGGACATCAAGGAACGGCTGATATCCGACGGAGGCACTCTACAATGATCAGCCGAACGAACATCGCGCTGGCTGTACTGCTCGGGGCCGTCGTTCTGTTGGCCACTGTCTCGGGAGTCGACTACTCCAAACCCAACGTGGAGGTCCTGGCCAATTCGTCAATGAAGTATACGCCTGCTTCGACTCCCTACGAGTCTAGCCAGGTCTTCGCCAACGGAATGACTCAGCAGGAGCCGATACCCGGGACCATAGCGCGTGGCGAGATGCCTTTGTACTTCACCCCCCTTCCCCAGGCAGTCGATCCCCAGCAAGTTGCTCCCAAGGATTCCGTTCCCGGTATGGAACTGGTGAATCCGTTTTCCATCACAGCGCTGCTGCAGCAAGCGCATGCGGAAGCCAAGCGGGACGAACAGACTCAGAAGAACGCCGTGGAACCGAGCGATTCAAGCGGGGATCAGACTGATCCCGAAGTTCCGGAATCGACCCAGCCGGCAGGCAAGGCATCGGAGACAATCTCGGTGGACTCAAATGCGGCCGGACAGGCGTTCGGTGACAACAACAAACCGGCGGATGCCGAAAAGACTGAGTCGCCGCAGCACCGTGGCACATCGCCTGTTTCAAGCATCGATCGACCGCGGCAACGACATCTACCTGTCGTTCTGTGTGTGTTGCCACGGACCGGCAGGCAAGGGAGACGGCATGGTCGCCCAGCGAGGCTATCCACCACCGCCATCGTACCTGATCGGAACGTCGATCGAGTGGAATGATGGGCAATTGTTCCACATCCTGACCTACGGTCGAAACAACATGCCACGGTTTGCGGCGGAACTGCCGCGCGACAGCCGATGGGATGTGATCAACTACGTCCGAACACTCCAAGCGGCTGACGCCACGCCGGTCCCTGACGAACAAAACGGGCCCGAGGTGACGCCGAGCAAAGAAAAGACGATCCAAGCGCCATTATCCGACGACGAGTTGCAGCAGAACCCCAAAGCCGGATCGTCCGCACAACCAGCAGGCGACAAACGTGCGTTATCGAAAACTGATAGCAAGACCGAACCCTAAGCAACTGATGCAAATGATTCTTCGTAATGTTCGCGTCTGGCGGGCGGCAGCGCAGACAAAGGTTTGAACGACATCGTGCGTCTTGCGGACATCGGCTTACATGTCTTGATGTATTTCATTATGAGAGGAGATTTCGATGCCTATTGACGATCCACTCGGCAAGCCAAGAGAAGTATTTCGGGACGTGATGGCACAACTCAGTTCGCCTGATTCACCCGTGGGGATTGATGTGCAATACACGCACGCCGTGATCATTGACTACCTGCAACAGATCTCCGCCAGGCTCGATGATCTCGAACGGCGCATGACTGACCGACAGGAATAGCATGCTGGAGTGGCCACCATTTCTCGCCCTCAACAGCCTACCTGGAGTGCGCGTCGCATGACCACCGATTTCAACCTTCCACGCGACAAGGTGCGATTCCTGACCGCCCTGGCCATAGCCGGTGCAGTGGTGATGCTGATCGGCGCGGTCTTCACGCCGATACACGTCTGGAGCAACCTGCTGGTCGTCGCGTTCTATCTGCTGACCATGGCCTTGGGCGGAGTTTGGTTCATCGCGTTGACGTACGTTGCGGGAGCGGGCTGGCCAGTGGCGTTTCGTCGGGTTCCCGAGGCGATGGCAGCGTTGTTGCCGATTGCCGGTGCCACGATGCTGGCCGTGCTACTGGTCCGCACGAATGCCTACGGGTGGCATCCACACGACGGCGGCGACGCCGGCACCATGTGGTTCAAGGAACTGTGGCTGACGCCTTCCTTCTGGATGCTTCGCTCCGTTTGCTACGTCGGTGTGTGGATGCTTCTCGCCACGCTGCTTATTTCGCGGTCGCGAAAACAGGATCAGACGGGCGACGCCGCGTTGACGATCGGCAACATCCGCTTGTCGGCTCTGGTCCTGGTCGTCTACGCCGTCACGTTTTCACTGGCCTCGGTCGATTGGATCATGGCGCTCGAACCGCTCTGGTTCAGCACCATGTGGGGCGTGTACAACTTTGCCGGGATGATTCAGGCGGCATTGGCCATGGTCATTTTGCTGGGATTGCTTTTGCGGCAGCCGGGCCGTCCACTCTATGGCGTGTTCAGTGACGAGCATCTGCACGATCTTGGAAAGCTGCTGATCGGATTCAGCTGTTTCTGGATGTACATCTGGTTCAGTCAATACATGCTGATCTGGTATACAAATATTCCGGAAGAAACGTCCTATTTCATCACGCGCACACAAGGGCCCTGGGGTCCGATTGTCGTGGTCTGCATAATTCTTAACTGGGTTGTTCCGTTCTTGGCACTGCTTCCCAAGCCGTCGAAACGGAGTGGCGCATGATGATGCGAATTGCGATCGTGGTCTTGATCGGCAGATGGGTCGATCTCTACCTGATGGTGATACCTTCCACGGTCACTGACATGAAGGTGTTTGGGATCTGGGAAGTGGCTGCCATCAGTTGTCTCGTTGGCGTCGGAGGTCTGCTGTTTATCCGCTCATTCGCGGCAGCCACACCAGTGCCTTTGCGGGACCCGTATCTCTCGGAGAGTCTGCACTATCATGTCGAGTGACAACCTGGGCAAAGGAGCGTCAGACATTGAAGATCTCCCCACAACGAGAAGACTTGAACATCATCCGGACTTTCCCCCAGAACGGTCTTACGAGTATGATGACGAAATGATCTCAACCACCGTCGAATATGCGTTGCGAGCGGTCGTAATTCTGGCGTACAGGCACGGCAGTCCCCTGACTGGCGAACAGATCGCCGACCTGGCACACGTGCCAACTCCGTATCTGCTCAAACTCATGCAACAACTGGTTCGAGCCGGCGTTGTCCATTCACAGCGCGGCCGAGGTGGCGGTTTTTCTCTGGCCCGGCCGCCTGATCAAATTACGATCTGGGACATCCTGGATGCCGTGGAACCATTTCAACGCATATCCGCGTGTCCACTGGGGGTCGAGAACCACGCCACGCTCTGTCCTTTGCATCGAAAGGTCGATCAGGCTTTGGAACATGTCGAGGAGGCATTTCGCACCACAACCTTGGCGGAAATCGTGTCCGACTGCGGAGATTCCAGCCCCCTGTGCGCCGATCCGAAGGTCGTCAAGCTAGGACGTCATCCGCCTGGAAAAGGGCCCCCTGGGAGACAAGAATAGATTTGCGTGCTGATCCGTCTCGATCCATCGCGATCGGCACGCGGTGCGACATGCACGGCAGCAACTCGGGCCCTTCCGAAAGACCTGCTAAAGTGCCGTAATTGTCCAAACAAAGAGAATACAAGGCTTCGGAGCGGCTTGTTGTGTTGGCGCCCGCGCGCCGCGTCTCAACACTTGGTTTTTTGTGTCAACTTCTCTCGAATGCCGCTTGTCGCAAGCAGGTTGTTTTTGGCTCACGAGGTCCATCATGGCTAGCCCAAAATCCACTTCACAACCATCCATCGAATCATTGGCGGAAATCGAATGGCGATCGTGGCTGGCGGCCGTTACAGGAATGCTGCTGCTCTACGAGGCCCTCACGGGACTGGCCATCTATTTGCTCCCTTTCAGCGCATTCACTCAGTTTTCCGTTCTCTTGCATACCGTCATAGGCATCCTCGCGAGCATCCCCGTCGGATGGTATCTGGCGCGTCACTGGTGGGTGCGACGAAAAGGCAATCTGAGCCATTTCCAGCTGCTCGGATATGTGGCTGCGGGATTGCTGGTCGTCAGTGCCATCAGTGGTTTTGTTGTGACGTGGCAGGGCTTGACCGGGCCGCGGATGGAATACATCTGGGATGTCGTCCATTTGGTCAGCAGTATCGCGCTGATGGTCTTGGTCATCGCACATCTGGCCACGGTCATCGTCAAGAAAACGAATAGTCCGGAAAACGCTCGTCGGTATCGCTCGGCACGCCGCGCGTTCTACCTGCGGAGCGGACTAGGGTGTCTGGCTCTATTGGCCCTGGGCGGAGTCTGGATCGGGAGCTACCACGAACCCGAGACGCGGGTGAGCTTCCCCGCACAATACAACTGGAAGTTCGGCGAGGACCGCCCCTTCGCGCCAAGCCTGGCACGAGTTGACAACTCACAGCGGACGCAGCGGACTCTCGACGACCTGGCCGCCCTGCTGGGCGCGGACCATCGCGCCGGACTGTCCGAAGCTCTCCAGGCGGAGTCGAGCGAGCCGGTCGGATTCCTCACGCGCATCCGGTCCTACGTGTCCCAAGCCGGAGTTGCGGACAACAGCAGGCAACGTTGCGAAGAGATCCTGGCGGACGCGGCGCGGGCGGTGCAGAACGACGGAGCCATCGCCGCGAGGGCACTGGCGGGTTCAGAAGGCTGCGGTACCAACGGATGCCACACACAGATCTACGAAGAATGGCTTCCCAGCGCCCACCGCTACTCGTCGATGGACGACATGTTCCAGCGTGTCCAAACGATGATGGCACAGGAAACCTCACCCGAACATACTCGCTACTGCGCCGGATGCCACGACCCGATCTCGCTGTTCAGCGGAGCCAAGAATTCGGGCAATATCACCTTGAGTGCTCTCGGGGCCGATGAGGGGATTTCTTGCCTGGTTTGCCACTGCATCGTCCAGACAGATGTGCAAGGAAACGGAGACTACACCATCGACGTCCCGCAAAGATACGTATACGAGACCCATGAAGGAAAACTGGCCAAGCTGCTGAGCGATTTCCTGATTCGCACGTATCCGACACAGCATATCACCTCCTACTCGCGTTCCTTGTACAAGACTCCGGAATTCTGCGGCGCTTGCCACAAGCAGTACCTGGACAAGGAAGTCAACACGGACATAGGAAAAGTCCAGGGACAGAACCAGTACGACAGCTGGAAAAACAGTCGCTGGCATCATCCAGAGGTTCCGGAAAGAAACATCGGTTGCCGCGAATGCCATATGCCGCTGCAGGAAAGTCGAGATCCCGCGCGGGGTGACGCCACGGACTACAACCGGACGTTGGCTGACGGTAAGCATCGTAGTCACCGCACGCTGGCGGGCAATCAGTACATTCCTGCCTTGCACAAGTTAAAAGGTTATCAGGAACATGTTGCTCTGACCGAGAAATGGCTGCAGGGCCAGATCGAGATACCGGAGATCGCCGATAAGTGGGCCACCGGCCCTGTCGTGACCATGGACATCGTGGCGTCTGAAAAAGCCACGCCTGGTCAAGAGCTGTCGCTTCAGGTCGTGCTGACAAATAACAAGACGGGACATGACTTCCCCACTGGGCCGTTGGATATGATTGAGAGCTGGATCGAACTGAAAGTGACCGACGATTCCGGTGAGGTGCTCTATCACAGCGGCGAGTTGGGCGATGACGGTCGAGTCACGGATTCGCAGATCTGGTACAAGGCAGACGGATTCGACCGACGCGGTGGTCTGATCGATCGCCACAATCTCTGGGACCTGGTCGGTGCGAGCTACAAACGGAGCCTCTACCCCGGCGTGACCGATAGTGCGACCGTCCAATTCCAGTGCCCATCCATGGCACGCGGACGTGTCGCGCCGGACGACGATCAGACACCAGGGCGTCGTCAGGAGAACGTCACGTTGCCGGCGATCCCGAATATCGAGAGTGGCTACCTGACGGTGACCGCAATACTGTGGTATCGCAAAGCGAATCCCGAGTTCCTGGACCGCGTGTACGGCGCGGAGGCAACAATTCGCTCACCCATCACCGAATTAACGCGAGCCACAACCCGGATTGAATATTCGCCGCGCGATGTGCAAACGCCTTGAAGAACGCTTGTCATTCCCGCTCCGAAAGCGGAACCAGTTTTGGCTATCACTCAGCCCGCATGAGGATTAGACGCTGATGGCACAGAGGCGATTAAGTAAACGATACAGACTGATGTTGCGGTGGGGAATTCCCTGTCTGGTCGCCACTGGGGCGATCGGTTATTTCGCTTTTCAGGCCAGCGTGCGAGTGGACCCAGCAGCGGCGAATGCGGACGGCAGTGTCACCGGGCTGACCAGTGTCTTGGACCGCGAGGTCTCGCCGGACATGTTGCGACTGTCGTTTGAGGATGTCAGCAACGCGGCCGGGATTCGATTTCAGCATTTCCCCAGCCAACGTAATTCGCTGCTGCCCGAGGACATGGGTTCCGGTCTGGCGTGGGGGGATTACGACAATGACGGTGATCACGATTTGTTTGTCGTAAATTTCTACGGGACGATCTTGAATCCGATTCCGGCTGAGCCCGAGGCGGAGGGACGCTGTGCGCTTGTACCGCAATGAGGGAGATGGCCGGTTCCTGAATGTTTCCGCACAGGCGGGGCTCGATATCGCACTCTTTGGGATGGCCGCCGCGTGGGGCGACTATGACAACGACTCGGATCTCGATCTCTACGTCACCGCTTACGGACCCAATCTGCTCTTCCGCAATAACGGTGATGGCAGTTTCGACGATGTCACGGACGAAGCGGAAGTTGGCGACGCGCGGTTCAGCGCCGGCTGCGCGTGGGGGGACTACGATCGAGATGGTCATATCGACCTCTACGTCTGTACCTACACCGACTTTCGGTACACGTCGAGTGAACCTCCGGTTCAAAAGGCGGGCGTCCAGAATCCACATACGATTAACCCCTCGTCATATCCCCCCGACACGAATCGCCTGTATCACAACAACGGGAACGGCACCTTTTCGGACCTGGCTGAATCTGCCGGTGCCGCGGACCCAACGGGCCGGTCGTTGGGAGCCGTTTGGTTCGACTTCAACAACGATCAACAGGTAGATCTCTATGTCGCGAACGATGTTTCGGCCAACGCTGTTCTCTTGAACCAGGGCAACGGAACCTTTGCGGATGTCGGCGCGAGTTCTCTGGCGGCCGACTATCGCGGTGCCATGGGTTTGGCCGTCGGTGACATTGATTTCGACGATGACTTGGATCTGTTCGTGACGCATTGGGTCGCTCAGGAAAACGCGTTGTTCCTGAACCAACGCTCGGATGTCTCCCGTTTCACGGAGACCTCTGACGTGGCAACGTTCTTTACCGACAGCGCCGAAGAGTATGGAGTCGGACAGGTGTCCTTGAACGCCGTGGGGTGGGCGACCAGCTTTGTCGATTTTGACAACGACGGGAATCTGGACTTGTGGGTGGTGAACGGAAACACCCTGCAATTCCCAGACGATCCCAAGCACATGCAACCGCAGCGCATGCACGTCTATCGGCAGATTCCGCCACGCGGCTTTTTTGAAGTGGGCCGCCACGTATGCCCGCGGTTGACGACTGCCATGGTTGGCCGAGGTGGCGCGCATGCGGATTTTGATGGGGATGGCCGCCTGGATCTCGCCGTGCTGGCTCACGGCTCAGATGTGCTCCTGCTGCACAACACGTCACCCGATACGGGCCATTGGCTTCGAGTGCAACTGCGTCAGCACGGGGGGAACACGCAGGCGCTCGGGGCTCGAGTCCGAGTGCGCACCGGCGACATCACGCAAAACGCTCAGGTCGGCGCCGGAGGCAGCTACCTGTCTCAACCGCCAAACGATGTGCATTTCGGCCTGGGTGAGGCCGAGACGGTTGACGAGATCCGTATTCTCTGGCCAGACGGTCACCAGGAGCAGTTCACGGATGTGCCTGTCGACCAGGTGATCCGCTACACGCACTCCTGGGTCGCCCCAGCACCTGCCATCACGAGGCCGTAGCGTGCGTTGGTCTATGCGTTGAGCAGAAAGTCCTCTCCGGAAACGAACGTCACTCGAAATAGGAAAACACACGCCTTGAAAACGTCCATTCTGTCGACCGTCGTGTTCAGAAAATGGTCCATGCTGGCCGCACGGGCAGTAGACGAGGATGCGACGAAAGTCCCTGTCATCAAGCGGGGAGAGGAGATGTGGTGCATCGTCAAACACCGGTGGTGCGGATCCGCATCCTGACCCGGGGCAACATACTGATGTCTGGACCATCGTGAAAACCGGCTCCCTTTCGTGATGTGCGGCGATGACCGGCATTGTGCCAAAACGCACACTGTGGCGGACCGTCTCGCCATTTGACGGTCTTATTTCCGGGCGGGTGTTTTTTATTTTCGGCAGGGTGTTTGTCGGCGGAGTGAGATTCCCGTCATCACCGACCGCAGGCTCCGGCGTGGCTGTGACAGCCCCACCCCAGAAGGATAGCCTGCCGCCCGTTGGTACACCATTTGCAGACTCCTGTTTGCTTGCGATGCCGAGTGGTTTTCGCCCGACCTTCAGCCCGTAAGAAAGAGTCGAATCACCTGTTGGCTTGCCGCCCGCAGACTGCTGCGTACCGCGTGTTTTTCCAGGTTGTTCCGGGGCTCGCGAATCGCACGTATCGGGACCGGAGAAGTTGGCCCACAACAGGAGACTCATAACGGGGGCTCACGCTGCCGAGTCGACCTCGCAGTTCGCGCCACTTCGATTCGGGCAACCTTTCCGACAGCTGACGCGGCGAGCCATCAGTGTCTTGTGGCGTGAGTCTTTCCGTTCCGCATCCACGTGCATGTTGCACGGAAAGGTAGCTCGCCATGAATACGGTACGTTACCGTCGCCGGTCGCATCGGCGACGTCGCCGTGCACGACACCGAACTGAGGGCTTGTTTGCACAGATCAGCATCGAGCGGCTTGAACCACGCTTGTTACTGAGCGACCTGCCACGTATTACCGCGCATGATCTGGCCGACTACACGACGCAGCGTATCACGGACCTCACGCTGACGCTCTCCGAACCGGTGGTCGGCGCGGATGCACGCGATGCCAGCAGCTACCAACTGCTCCACCTCGGCGCCGACCAGACGCCGGGTGGCGGGGACGACCGAGCAATCGGCCTGTCACCATTCTACGTGGACGGTTCGACACAGATCGAGTTCGGTCTACAGTCCGAGTACACGATCGACATGGGCAATTGGAACAGGGACGGGCATCTGCGCGACGACGGCTCACTGAATCTGGTGGTCGGAACGTGGGAGTTGGATAGCGACGTGGCCAGCGTCGTGCATGTGAGCACCCCCTCAGACTATCCCAGTTACTTCGTCACCGACTTCGATCTGATCGACGAACCATTCCAGACGCGCGTCCGTGTCGAGTCGGAAACCAGTGACGACATGATCGGGTTGATCTTCGGATTGCAGCACCGTTTCTATGGGTCCGAGAACGAGTACGATTACGGTCCCGACACCTTTTATGTTCTGACTTGGAAGCAAACCACGGAGGACAAAGAGGTTGCCCCCGGATACGTTTATACGGCGGAAGAAGGTCTGAAGCTCTTACGGTTTGAGAACTTCGCCGGCTCCAAGGCTCGTGGGGCACTGCAAATGCTCTGGGACGGCGACTATACGTGGGCGGACCGCATGTCGGTGCTCGACACACACCTGGGAGACGACACGGGATGGGAACCGCACGTTGAGTACGGATTTTCGCTGTGGCAACACGGCGACGGAACGATCGAATTGAGCGTCAAGCGGACGAGCGATGGCGCCGTCATCTGGCAGACCACCGTGCAGGATCCCGAGCCGCTTCCAGCGGGCCCCGTCGGCTTCCTGAATCTAGGTGTGCCGCAAGCCCGGTATGCTCACACGGTGCCCGTCAATTACCTGCCGGACGGGACCTATGAGTTCCGCGCCCGGAGCGGAGATCCGGGTCTGCGCGGACTCGATGGCACGGCGCTGGACGGCGACAACAACGGTCAGGCCGGCGGCGATTTCGTTGTCACCTCCACGATCGATTGGGGATCAGTGGCGGTCAGTGTCGATCTGCAGGCAGAGAGCGACACTGGCTGGTCGTCCGAAGACAACTTGACCACCGACACGACGCCCACGTTTGACATCACGGTAAATGATGCAGGACGCATTATCGTCGATTTTGACGGCAGGAGTCACACGCCCGTCGAAGAGCGCGTGGTCACCGAAGCGGGGGTGTACGAATTCACCTCGCACGAAATTGCACCGAACTACTCCCAGGGAAACACAACCACGGTGACTTTTGTGCCCACCATTGGTCCGCGCCACACTCGCACTCTTTTCACCACCATTGATACGATCAGCCCCTCTCTGCTTTGACATTCAACCGTACGGAATCGGTCACGCAACGCTGGACCACTTTGATCTCACGTTCAGCGAGCCGATGGACATCACTACCATCTTGACGGGTGCCACGGTACTCTCACCAACTGGCGGCACTGTCGGGATTACCGAGGTCGTGGACCTGGGCGCCAATGCCTATCGCGTTGGGTTTCCCCTGCAGAACCTCGACGGCGTCTATCAGCTACTGGTCAGCCCCACCATGGCAGACCTGTCGGGCAACCTGCTCGACGAGGATGGAGATGGTGTGGGGGGCGAAATCCCTGAGGATGGCTATAACTACAGTCTGCCGGTCCACAAACTGGGTGACAATTTGCTGCAAACCAGCGGCAGTATTGAGATGGGAGGCTCTTTCGGCATCCCGAATCAAACGGGACGTTGGTCGGGTGACAGAACGTATAGTGTGAAGCCGTCTTCTCCGATGGTCGCACCCCAAGGGGAATATGTCAGACGGTTCGCCTACACCACGCCCGATGCAGCCGCCGTCGCCGGTTCCATCTCGTCGGACCTGTGGTACTTGATCGACTTGGGTCCGTACCAATCGGACATCGCGGCCGGCCAGGCCGTCTTGTGGGCCTCGGCACTGTTCAATCGTCGATACGACTATGCCGAGGACGACACGCAATTCGAACTGGAAGTGGCTGTGTACAGCGGCGAGCCGGACACCTTTCCCGATCAGCTTGAGAGCGGAGCGTTAGTATCCACCGACAGCGTCCTGTTGAGCGATAGCGATCAACTGACCTGGGAACCGATCACGGGCTGGATGGTCCTGCCGGCCGGCAGCCAGTTCGCGGCAGTGAGAGTTAGCGCGGTTGAAAACGTGGTGGACGATGGCGACGGCGCCGAGTTCCGCGCTCACTACGTCGATTTTCCGCAGGCAGTGATCATTGTCCCGCCCGACAAGCCGCTGGTGATCAATCACGAGCCGCAGGGACAACAGAATGATCCCGTCTCGCACATCGACATGACCTTCAGCGAACCGATGAGCGAGGCGTCATTCACGGCGGAAGATGTTGTGCTGCTCACTCCCGACCAGCAGCCGGTGAGCATCGTCGATCCACCGATTCAACTGGGCAACAATGTTTGGCGAGTGGGCTTTGAGCCACAGATTCAGGAAGGCGAGTACCGGATATACGTCGGCCCCCACATCGAGGACCTGGATGGCCACGAGCTGGACCTGGACGTCGATAGCCTGCCGGGTGAGGATCCAGACGACGTGTACACAGGCAGCTTTTCGATCGATCTGTTGTTCGACCTGGCGGTGACCGAAATCACCGCACCGCCGCAGACCATTGCCGACCCGGCCCAGGTGACCATCGGATTCACGGTGACCAACGTCGGATCCAAACCGACGATTCATGACACTTGGACGGACATCGTCGTGATCTCGGAAGACGAGACGCTTGACTGGAACGACATGGAACTCATGCGCGTTCCGCATCAAGGACACCTGGTGCCCGGCGCGAGTTACGATCACAGCGAAACGATCGACCTGCCGCCGGGGTTCACGGGCCGTTACCACCTGTTCGTACACACGGATGTCAACGGTGTGCTGAGCGCCTTCGAACCGCTGGACAACAACCTGGTCGAGTTCGCCGAGTTCTTCGATGTGATGCCGATTCCGTATGCCGATCTGCAAATCGACTCCATCACGTTTTCCGACCAGGCGGAAAGCGGCCAGCCGTTGGAAATCACGTGGACGGTCAGCAACCAGGGCCTTGGCTTGACCAATCGTGGCAGCTGGAGAGACAGCATCCACCTGTACGCAGATCCCGATGGCAAGGATTATGTAGCCGACCAGTGGTTGTCGCACTTGGGGCAGGTGCCGGTAGGGGGAAGCTACACCCATACGCACTCGTTTCCGCTACCGGAAGGCCTGGAGGGCACCTATTACCTGGCGATCACGGCGGCCCATGCAGACGGTCCCTTCGAATTTGTGTTTCGCGACAACAATCGCTCTGCGCTGCTGCCGATTGAAGTGCAACTGTCCCCCTTCGCGGACCTGGTGTTAACGGACATCGTCACCCCGCAGTCCATTGAAGAAGGAGGGCTGATCGATATCAGCTGGACGGTGGCCAACGAGGGCGCCAGTACCGCCGCCGGTTCCTGGGTCGATCGTGTGGCATTGCAGAAAGCCTACGACACTTCGGCCCCCATCATCAGATTGGGAGATTTCAAATACCAACAACCTATGCCGGCCAGCACGCAGTATACACGCCAGGAAGTGGTCCGCTTGCCCAAGCATATCATGGGTGATTTCCGTATCATCGTGATTGCGGACTTGGACAACGAAGTCTATGAACACGGGGCTACTGCCAATAATAAGCTCGTGGACGACTCGGTGCTGAGCGTGACGCTCACACCCCGTCCCGATCTTCAAGTCACGTCGCTCGCGGCACCGACCACGGTTGATCCCGGCGGCACGCTCGTAGTGGAGTATGTCGTCACCAACCAGAGCATGGTGCCGACCACGACCCCGAACTGGACTGACCGCGTCTATTTGTCGCTGGACAACCAGCTGAATGCTGACGACGTCCTGATCGGCACACTCGGCAATCAGTCTGCCTTACGGGGAGGTGAAAGTTATCAGGCCACCAGCGATCCGCTGGTGGTGCCCAAGCGATTTCGGGGCGATGCCTACGTGATCGTGGCCACCGACGTGTACTCGCAGGTCAACGAGTGGCCTAACGACGACAACAACCATACCGTCACTCCGATCTTCGTCAATCTAACTCCGTTGGCAGACCTGGTCACCAGCGACGTTGTGGCACCACAACAGGCTGTGGCCGGAGCCGAGATTGAAGTCCGTTACACGGTCACCAATCTAGGAGCTGGAGAAACCGATACCGATCGCTGGCAGGATACGATCTGGCTCACGCGCGACAAAAACCGACCGCACCCGGGCGAAGGCGACCTGTTGTTGAAGACTGTCACACACACAGGCGTGCTCGACGTCGGCGGAGGCTACGATCAGCAGGTCAGTGTGCGGCTGCCCGAGTATCTTGAGACGGGAACCTGGTACATTACGCCGTGGACCGATCCCTATGGCGCGGTATTGGAGGACACCTTAGCCTCGAATGTGAATCCCGACGACCCACACGAGATCGACAACAACAACTACAAAGCGCGGGCCATCGACGTGATCTCGCTACCGGCTCCTTTGCCTGACCTGGTCGTCGAGGCGGTCGAAGTCGCGCCTGTAGCCTACGGGGGTGAGACCTACGAAGTAACCTGGACGGTCCGGAACACAGGTCTGGGCATCGCGGAACCGGGTGGTGGCTGGGCAGATCGCATTCTTCTCTCAAATGATGCCGACGCGACTACATCCGCTTCGCACGTGTATATTCTGGACTGGACTGTGAAGCACGACCAGCCACTGGGACCGGGCGAGAGTTATACGAAGTCCCGATTGTACCAGTTGAGTCCTTCAGCGGCTGGTAAGTATATTATTGTCACAACCGATGCGTCGGTGACATACGCGCTGCCACCAAGTTGGGTCGTACGGGAAACGGACGAGGGCAACAACAATCTGGTCGTTCCTACCGACGTGCAGCCGGTTCCGGCTGACTTGCTGGTCACCGAAATCTCTGCTCAAGGGGTCAATTACTCGGGCGAGCCAACTACGCTGCAGTACACCGTGACCAATGTGGGCAGTCTGCCCGTCTGGTCCGGCACCAAGTACTGGAAGGATCACATCTGGATCTCCGCCGACTCGCAGTTCATCTATGAGCGCAGCCACGTACCTGGGCACGGTCGTCCACAGCCACGAACAGTTACTGGGTCCGGGCGACAGCTACGAGGTGCAGTTCGAAACGGAACTGCCGACGGGGCTGGATGGCGACTACTATTTCTACGTCCACCTCGACGCCCACTCGTCGGAGAAATACCGTCCAGTTCTCGATCCCCTGGGGCAAGGCTGGTGGGTCACGGACGAAGCATGGTACGGCTGGCGAGATAATAGGATCCTGGTGCAGAAGCACTTTGACCGCTGGGCCTTTGAGGACCCGTCGAACAACCTGGCAAGCGTCCCTCTGAGTGTCACTTATCGCGAGGCCAATCTGGTCATCAGTGACCTGGTTCTGCCGGCGGAAACCACTTCCGGAGCGGTGGTTCCGATGACCTATACCGTGACCAACGAGGGCACACGCGAGACGCGCCGCGCCGGCTGGCAGGACAAATTCTTCCTCTCCGAGGATCCCACGCTCGACCCAGGAGATCACCTCCTCGGCAGCAGCAAGTACGTGGCGATGCTGCCGGCCGGTGAGTCATACACACGAACGGTCGAGGTGCGTGTGCCGCCGGGAATCGGGGGGGAATACTACATTCTTGCATACGCCGATTCGGCCGCTCATGACGCGATCAGCGGACAAGGATCCATTCGCGCCGGGCTGCGGGGCATTCGCTTTGAAGAGCCCCTTGGTCTGGACGTCTGGGATAACGTCGATCGCATACGGCGATTGATGTCGCGGGGGGTCGTGCCCGAATTCCAGGATGAAGGCGACAACATTGCGGTCTTACCGCTGACCGTCGAGGCGGCTACCCCACCAGACTTGCAGGTAACCGCGCTGTCCGCCCCGCAACACGCAATGAAGGGACAGCCGATCGATGTGAGCTACACCGTCGGCAATGTCGGTGGTGACACGATTTCGGACCAGGGTCGCTGGACGGATCTTATCTACCTGTCGCGGGACGAGTTGCTGGACACTCGCGTGGACCGTTATCTGGGCAACCACCATCATGCGGGAGGATTGATCGCCAATGAGAGTTACGACATCCAGCGCACCTTGAAGTTGCCGCCAGATGTAAGCGGTCCTTACTACGTAATTGTGGTGACGGATCCGGTGCGCTACACGGTCAGTGGAGAAGTGCTGGAACTGGATGAATTCAACAACAGCCGGCCCAGCGCCGTGCCGCTGGTGATCGAGTTGCCGCCACCGACGGATCTGGAAGTCACGCAGATCGAGATTCCCGGTCCGGTCGGTACCGGGGACGCCGTGCAAATTCAATGGACCGTGCACAATGCCAGCGCGGAACTGGCATCCGGCACGTGGTCCGATGCCGTCTACCTTTCGAACGACGGAGTGTGGGATTTAGCCGATCGTGTGCTGGGTCGCGTCGAGTGGCAGGGACAACTTGCCAGCGATGAGGCGTACACTTTGACCCTTGACACGGTCATTCCCGCCGTGGCCCGCGGTGACTATCGGATCATCATCCGCAACGACATCTTCAACCAGGTGTATGAAGAACTGGGCGAGCTGAACAACTCCACGGCGTCGGACAGTACCTTTAGCGTAACGATCGATGAACTGGTGCTCGGCGTACCTTTTGCCACGACACTAAGCACAGGACAGGAGCGGGTGTTTGCTCTGCAGGTTCCCGACGACAAGACGCTCGGCGTCACTCTTTTCGGTACCGGCGACCAGGCCGCCAATGAGATCTTTTTGCGGCACGGCCAGGTCCCGACGGGAATTTACTACGACGCTGCCTACCAGGGTGCACTCGCCCCCACACAAACGGTCGTCATTCCGGCCACGGAAGCGGGTACCTACTACGTACTGATTCGTGGTTATCGCGAGCCGGCTGATGACACGCCCATCACCGTGCTGGCCAGACTATTGCCATTGGCTATCACCGACGTGACCGCCGACGTGGGCGGTGACAGCAAGTACGTCACCACGACCATTACCGGCGCTCGCTTTCACGAAGATGCAATTGTCAAACTGGTACGCCCCGGATGGGCCGAATACGAACCGGTCAATTACGCCGTAGTGGATAGCACCAAGATCATTGCCACGTTCGATCTCACCGGCACGCCCCATGGACTGTATGACGTGAAAGTAGTGAATCCCGATGGCGAGTCGGCTGCGGTGCCTTATCGCTATCTCGTGGAGCGCGCAATTGAGCCCGATGTGACGATCGGCGTGGGCGGACCTCGGGCCGTCCTGGCAGGCGAGGTCGGCACCTACACCGTGGTCCTGCAGAACTTTGGCAACCTGGACGCCCCTTACGTCCACTTTGACGTGGGCATCCCCGATCTGTTGACCAATCCCCAACTGTGCGACATTCCCTACGCGATGTTCTCGTCCAACGTGCGCGGAGGACCGGCAGACATGCTGGACGACGTGCCGTGGGCCGAGCTCGACCCGGCAGTCAACACCGACGGCAATCTGCGCACGGGTGGTTTTGTGCTGGATCAGGATGCGCTGGGATTCACGCAATTCACCGTGAATCTGGGAACCTATCCGGGTATGCAAGCGCTGAATGATCGCAACTGGGACCGATTGCGCGGGGAACTTTACGCGGCCTTTCCCCAGCTGCAAAAGGACGGAGCATTGGAGGGAGGCCCCGAAAGTCTGGACAACTTCTATCCGGGACTATATGAGTTTTACAGCACCACACTCCCCTTTCCGGTCGGCTGCGGAATCGACATGACGCCGTATCGTTTCCACATCACGGCGGCGGCCACGGCGATGACGCGCGAAGAGTTCATCGAGTATGTATCAGAACAAGCGTCTCAGCTGCGTGATGCCATCCTGGCCGACGCGGAGGCTTCGCCCGCCCTGTTGACTATCGCAGCGGACGAAGCGACGTGGTTGGATTTGTACCTGGCTTCGCTGGAGGAGGGCGGTTTGCTGCGGCCGGAGTCCGAACTGCCGCCGATTCGCGAGCAAGACCAGGTAGTGAGCTTGATGGCCACACTGGCCAGTGGGATCTTGATCGGTCCGGCGGGCAGTGAGATCCGCGCCGCCGGTAACCTGACGGAATTCTTCGAGCAGGTGCGTATCTGGTATGGACACGAGCCGCAACTGGCAGAGATCGAAAAGTACGAGCCGCGATGTTTCTTCTCCTCCCTGCAGCCCGTACCTGCCCTACCCTCTTTTGAGGACTACGACCTCGGCCTGTCCAGCCCCACGCATTTTGAGACGCTGCGCGTGTACGTTCCGTGGTTGGAGTGGAATCAACGAGCAGCGGGATTGCCGCCGGAGTTCCAGATCAACGGACCCTTTGAGCCGGTCGACGGTGATGAATTCCATCCGCTCGACCTGTCGGGATATTTTCAGGCAGAAGGCAGAACCAATGCGCTGGCCTCGTTGGTCGGACCACTGACCGTGGACACGGGCGGTTATCTGCCCGTCGGTCAGTCATTGCCGTACACGGTCCAGTTCCAAAACGATCCGGCGGCGCAGACACAGCCCGGCGAGATCCGCGTCGTCACCGAATTGGATGAGGATCTGGAGCCGTTTACCTTCCGGCTGGGCGACATCAAGATTGGCGACATTAATGTCCACGTGCCGGGGAATCGCGCATTGTTCCAAGGAGACTTCGACTTCACCCAGGCCAAGGGCTTTGTCTTGCGGATCAGCGCCGGCATCGACGTGCCGGCACGCCAAGCCACCTGGCTGATTCAAGCGATCGATCCGGATACGGGAGAAGTGATTCAAGATCCCCACCGGGGGCTGTTGCCTCCGAATAATGCGCTCGGTTCCGGAGCGGGTTTCGTGTCCTACACCATCGAGCCCACAGACGACGTGGAAACCGGCGCAACGATTTCTGCTCGGGCAAGAGTGCTGACGAACAATGGACCGCCCGAGGACACACTGCCGATCGAGCAAGTGATTGACGCCGTGCCGCCATCGACCACGTTAGAGGCGACGCCGCTGAG
Source organism: uncultured Planctomycetota bacterium (assembly GCA_963700575.1). Lineage (GTDB taxonomy): Bacteria > Planctomycetota > Planctomycetia > Pirellulales > Pirellulaceae > JAJRVM01. Next base: position 155,545 of record CAVOYC010000038.1, read on the forward strand.
CCAAAAATAGCCCGAACTACCTGGTGCATTGGAGTGCCAGCGATGATGCAGGGGGATCGGGTGTGAGGCACGTCACGCTGTACGTGGCTGCCGACGGGGGTGATTTCAAGATTTGGCAACGCCAGGTCGCCACGGCCAGCGGTTCCGACGTGTTTGTGGGCGAGCCGGGGCACAGCTACGAGTTCCTGGCTCTGGCCACAGATATTGCCGGAAATCGCGCGGCGGCACCGTTTGGCAAAGCGGCCCCCGACGACGGTTCCCAGGCTCAGTTCGGCGCCCCGCCGACGGTTCCCAGCACCACACCACCGAACTTCGGCATGCCCCCGACGCCGAGCGTCGAACCGCCAAGTAACGCTCACTTCGCGCAAGCCGAACAGGGAATTCCTGCACCGGCAGTTGCCGAGCGCGCGTCCGAATTCCAGCACGTTTTGCGGCCGTTTGTCGCGCATGCGTTCGCCACCGGTATCGAGCTCAGCCATGCCGGCATCGGACCGATGGCGATCGCCGAAGCGGATGACGGTTCGATTCTGATCAGTGGTGGCCCGGCGCGCAGCCACATCTATCGCTTGACGGAAAACGGTGGCGAAGTGCAAGCTGCCTGGGCGGAACTCGATGATCCGATCTTCAATCTCGCGTTCGATGCACAGGGTCAATTGTGGGCCACAACCGGGGGTGGGCCACTGCTGCAACTCGATCCGGATACGGGAGATCTCTTGAACGAGTTCGGTGATGGATTGACGATCGCGTTGGCGATTGAGCCGGGTACCGATCTGATTTACGTCTCTTCCAACAACGGCGTCGAAGTCTTCGATCCCACGTCGCAGACATTCACACATTTCAGCCGCGATCGGGACCTGCGCGTCGGCAGCCTGGCCTTTGATCCCCTGGGCAACCTGTGGGCAACGACGTGGCCCGACCGCCAGCAAGTGGTGCAGTTCAACGAGCGACGACGCGCCGAAACCGTGCTCGAGTTCGACGCAGACATCGACTCGATTGCCTTTGGTCAGGCGGGAACTGAATTGGACGGGTTACTGTTTGTCTCCCACAACGTGGGCCCCGTCGCCCGCCTGGGACGGACTGCCGGCGGCAGCGAGTTGACCATGGTCGAGCTGGCCACCATGCGGTGCGTGCCGGTGGCCGCGGGCGGCTCGCGGGGCGACGTCTTGACGACCACGTCCGATGGGCGCGTCTTGCTGAGCCAGACACATCAGGTTGATGTACTGAGCTTGTTGACGCCTCCGGCCGTGATCGCCTCAAACCCTCCGCATGAAACCGTCGTCGTAATGCCTTTGTCGCACCTGGCGGCCGTCTTCGACCACGACATGCTGTACACCGACGCGAAACATGCCACATCGGTATTGAATCTGCAGAACTACCAGCTCGTCAGCGCTGACCTGGGAGTGATCCCCATCAAGTCGGCGTTGTACCAGGTGGACACGCGCACGGTGTTCCTGACTCCGCCGACCTTGCAGCCCGGACACTACGAACTGCAGATCAGCAACATTGCCAGTATCGATGGTCTGACGCTTCCCGCCACCTACGTGACAACGTTCGACGCTGTGTCGGACTTTTCCGCATTGGTAGATATTGAGTTCTCACTGGCCCGTTCCGATCGCGGCGACCAGAGCGTGTCTTACGATGTGGAGATTACGAATGTCAGCGATCGCGAGTTGTTGCTGCCACTGGTTTTGATGTTGGACCCCGCCGAAGGCTACGAAGGTGTGCCGCGCAGCGCGTCCGGTCAGACACCGATGGGCCAGTGGTTGATTGACCTGTCCGATGCGCTCTCGTCGGGTGATATCTTGGCTCCTGGTGCCCGCACCGTTGGCCGCACGTTAACAATCGATAATCCCGATTCACGGCGTGTCGATTTTTCGCCCGGCTTCTCCGCGCGGCAGGGTGCTAACCAGGTGCCGGTGTTTGACAGCCAGCCGGTGACCGACGCCTTGGCCGGCGAGGCTTACGCCTATCAAGCCTCGGCGCATGATCCCGATGGTGTGAGTGTTGTCTACCTGCTGTACGATGGGCCGGAAGGCATGACCATGGATCCGGTCAGCGGCGCCGTAACCTGGCAACCGACGGCACAAAGTCCGGCTGAGGTGGCTGTGATTTTGGCCGCGTTTGACAGTCGCGGAGCCATCGGCAAACAGAGTTTTGAGATCGCGGTGGACGGCGGGAACCGGGCTCCCGTGCTCAGCACGCTGCCCAAGAGTATTGAAGGCATGGAAGGTCTGCCGCTGGGATTCACGCTTGGCGTATCCGATCCGGAGGAAGATCCGCTGGCACTCTCAGCCAACAATCTACCGGCCGGCGCAACGTTTGATGCCGCCGCACAGCAGTTTCTCTGGACTCCCGACTACGATGCGGCGGGCACGTACGAAGACGTGACGTTTACCGTCACCGACGGCATCAACGTGGTCGCCACCAGCTTGACGCTGCTGGTTCATCAAGGCGCTCGCGCACCGTATCTCGCCCCGATTGTGGATCGTACGCTGCGCGAGGGGGAAACCGTTCGCTTCTATCTCCGAGGTGGCGATCTTGACGGCGACCCGGTCCGCTTCTTCAGCGACGACCTACCGGAGCGCGCTCGACTCGATCCCAACACGGGATTGTTCCAGTGGACCCCGGCGTACTACCAGGCGGGGATCTACGAGGTCCCCTTGTCGATCACCGACGGTCAATCGCACACGACGGTCACAGCCACTTTCGAAGTGCTCAATGCAAATGCAGCGCCGCGTTTGGAGGGTCTGGACGACTGGTTGGTGTACGAAGACCAGCCGATTGTGTTTCTGGCAACCGCTACGGATCCGGACCATCCGGAGTATGCTCCGCCCGAGCGAGCACCCGACGGCTCACTGCTCTGGCTGGACGGTCTTGCCGCGCCGCTGGTGTACGAGGTGACGAACTTGCCGCCCGATGCCATTTTCGACAGTGACAGCACGCTGTTTGCCTGGCTACCGGACTACAACGACGCAGGACAGTACAGCGTCACGTTCACTGCCACCGACGATGGTCACGGCACAGGCGTTCCGCTGGTGGGAAGCCAGACAGTACACATCACCGTCTTGAACGTCAATCGACCACCAGAAATCCGGGAAATCGCCAATGTGGCGGTCGCTGGCGGCGATGTGCAGGATCTTTCCATTAACGTGTCTGACCCCGACGGTAATGCGCTGACGCTGCTGGCAAGCAGCGCGCTGCCCGGTTATCCGCTGCCTGAATTCGTGACCTTTACCGATCTGGGTAATGGACAGAGCGAGTTTCACATAGCGCCGCAGCCTGAGGACAGAGGGGATTATGCGATCATTCTGACAGCGATCGACGATGGAGATGGAGGTGGATGGGTCGAACAACAGAGCACCGCGCGAACATTCGTGATCTCGGTGGAGACCGACAACGTGCCGCCGCGCTTCGACTATGTCAGCGATGCCGTGGCCGTGGTCGGCGAGCCGTTCCTCTTGTCGGTGCGCGCGCGGGACCTGGACGGCGAACCGCTGGTATTCGACATGACGGGACTGCCGCCCGCCGCGACGCTGACGCCGGGGGCAGTCTACGGCACGGCGGTGCTGGAGTGGACTCCCGACCCGGCGGATCTTGGCTCCTATAGCGTGTCGTGGCAGGTCACCGATGAGGGCAATGGAAACCCGGGACTTGTCGCGAGCGACACCCTGGACATGACGCTGACGGTTCGCAACTCGAATCAGCCTCCTCTGCTGACCGTCAGCGACCAAACGGTTGCGGAAGGCCAAACGCTCTCTCTGGTCCTGGCGGCTACTGATGACGACGGCGATGTGCCCAGCTATCAGGCCGAGAATCTTCCGTTCGGCGCCACATTGGACGCGCGACAGGGGACCCTTCACTGGACACCACACCTGGACCAAGCGGGCGATTACCCCAATATTTTGCTCACCGCTACCGACGGACATTCCACCAGCGGCGCCAACATCACGATCCATGTAACGAACACGAATCAAGCTCCACGTTTTCTGCCGACTACGTCGCAATATGGTCGCGAGGACCAGCAACTGGAATTCGTGGTCCACGCGGGCGATGCGGACAACGATGCGCTGGTTTATCGTGTGGACACCGGATTACCGCAGGGTGCCAGGCTTGATCCGCACAGCGGCCGATTCACTTGGACGCCCAAGTACGACCAGGCGGGTGATTACCCGATCGTCTTGGCTGTTGCCGATGCCGGCGGTCTGGTCGATACGCTGAACGTGCAACTGCACATCGCCAACGTCAATCGTCCGCCCGTGCTGCAGGTAGACGATCACAGCGTGGCTTTGGGCAGCACGCTGCAGTTCTTTTTCACAGCGAGTGATCCGGATGCGGGCACGACGCTGGTGTATGAGGCGGAGAACTTGCCGGGAGGTGCCACACTGGACTCGCAAACAGGCGCATTTGTCTGGACGCCCGGGCCGGGGCAAGCCGGTGAATATGGAGTGGCAGTTCACGTGTCCGACGGCGAGGCGATCGTTTCCAAATCGATCGTCATCTCCGCCGCCATCGCACCGCGCTTGCCACAGGTGTGGATTGAACTGACACCCAGCTTTCCCGCCATTCCCGGCCAAAAAGTGCTGGTCCACGCCAGTGCGGACAGCATGGCCAGCATCTCCCAATTGACTGTTCAAGTTGATGGTCAGCCGTTGGCCCTGGACGCACTGGGCCGAGCGACCGTTGTCGCTTCACAGCCGGGTAAGATGTTTGTCGAAGCAACAGCGACCGACGCGGATGGACTCACAGGTGCGGCGACGACCGTGTTGAAAGTCCGCGACCCCCTGGATAAGACCGCTCCGCAAGTGCGTTTTGCGACGGGAACCGCCATGCTGGTAGCCACACGACCCGCCGAGATTTTGGCCACGGTGGCAGACCAGAACCTTGACTGGTGGAAGCTGGAGATCGCCCCGCTGGGGAGCGATCAATTCCAATTGATGGCCCAGGGTGATGCGACTGTGAATAACGCGTCGTTGGTGGAACTCGATCCGTACCAGTTCTCTAATGGATTCTATCGCCTGGTGCTGACCGCGCGCGACATCAGCGGGCGGACGTCCCAGGCCGAGGCCGCCCTGGAGGTGAACACGGCCACCAAGCCAGGTGCCTATCGAAGGTCGGAGACGGATCTCACGTGGACAGCCAGCGGTGTCACTTTTGAGCTGACCCGCACCTACGACTCGTTGCTCCGCCATACAGCAGGCCGTCTGGGCCACGGCTGGCGACAGGACTTTCGCACGGTCAACCTGCAGACCAACGTTCCGGCCACCGGGCGGGAACACCTGGGATTGTACCACGCCTTTGGCTTCGATACGCGGCTTTATCTGACGTTGCCTACAGGGCAGCGCGTCGCATTCGATTTCGTCCCGCAAGCGTTTCCAGCTGGAGAGGCTACATATTACCGACCGGCATGGGTGGCGGATGCCGGCGTGGGCTGGCAACTACGTTCGGTCGATACGTTCTTGACGATGGCCGGCGGGCAGTTCTTCGACGAGGCGACCGGCCAGCCCTACCATCCGGCCAGTCCTTTCTTGTCGGGCGTCAACTACACACTGACCAGTGCTGACGGGACGCGGTATCTAATCGATTCGCGCTCGGGCATCTGCGAGCAGCGTCAGCCAGGCGGACAGCGGTTGCTGTATGCCGACAGTGGAGTCAGCACGTTGGGTGGCGAATCGCTACGTTTTGTCCAGGATGCTCAGGGCCGCCTGACTCGCGTGATTGCTCCCGGCGGAGAGACGCTCATCTACCAATACGACTCCAGCGGCAATCTGGTCCTGGTGCGCGACCTGACCAGCGGCCAATCCGTTCAATACGGCTATGACCCGGAAGATCCGCACCGATTGATGCTGGCAGTCAGTGAGACGGGAACGAGTGAGGCCATTCTCTACAACGGCACTCCCACTACGGTACCGATCGAAGCGCATCTGGGTGGCATTGGCCAGCTGGGCGGTCAGGAGACAATCGCCCAGTTGGACGCGGCTGCCGTGGATCGGTTTACGTTCTCTTTGCCAGGGAGCGAATTGGCTTCTACAGCGCAGGGCCAGGTGCTGGTGCGGGTGACAATGGTCCCCGATGCGGGCGGCCCGTCGCTGGCGGCTCCTCAGATTGCAGGACTGCAGCCGATCTCGACGTCTGTCAACGGCCCGCGTGTGGAGGCCCTGTTCGCGCATCCGCGGGGAGGTTTGTACGAGCTATTGGTCGAGGGGACGGATGCGGCTACTGCGGGCTCATACAGGCTGCACGTGAGTGTTGCCGGCGACATCAACGCCGACGGCGTGGTAGACGGTGTAGACAGTACGTCGTTTGAGCAAGCCTTTGGCAGCACGGCGGGCGAGACCCAGTATGATCTGGCCGCCGACCTGGACGGCAACGGAGTGATTGATGTCACGGACCGGCAGATCTTGATCGCCAACTTCGGCTTCCTGGCCAACCAGGCTCCGGTAGTCGCCGCACAGACTGACACTGTGTTGACCCATGTCGATCTGCGAGTGGCTGTGAATCTGCAGCAGATCGCGGCGGATCCCGATGGCGACGCAGTGTACTTTCGCATCACGGATGTGACTCACGGTTCGGCCGCGCTGAGTACGGACGGTCAGTTTGTCGTGTTCGCACCGCAATCCGGATATATCGGGGATGCAGCGGTTACGGTGGTGGCCGACGACAGCGCCAACGCCTCTCAGGAGGCCACGATCCCCATCACGATCAGCGGCGCACCGCTGGTTTCACTGGAGATCCAGAACCGCATGCCGCGTGTGGAACCGGGCGGCGTGGCGTCCGTTGTGGTGCTCGGCGACTTTGCCGATCAACAGGACGTCGAGCTGGACCCCTATTATGTTGCCTATACCTCTTCGGCACCATCTGTGTTCACGGTTTCCAACAGTGGCCGAGTTGCGGGGCACGGTCGGGGAAGCGGAGTGTTAACGGTAGCGCGAGGTTCGCTAAAGACGGCGACGGCGGTGAGCGTCGGCCGGCCTCAGGACGCGGCAGGATTGTACGTGTACACGGTGGGCATCGAGGTTTATCCCGCGGCTCTTGCCCTGCCCTTGCCCGGCGGCCAACGCCAATTGCTGGTCGGTCTGAAGCCTGGCGACACCGATCTGTCATCTGCAGCTTCGGGCACGATCTACGTGGTGAGTGATCCGAGCGTGGTGTCCGTAGGCAGTGACGGACTGGTGACGGCGGTGGGAGAAGGTGACGCGACCGTTACAGTCCTGCATGACAGTGCCGAGACGGTCATTCCCGTGCGGGTCCAAGCGCCACAAGCTGGACCGGCCCTGATAAACGCAGAGGGGGGCGTAGTGCAGGGGAGCGATGGCACGCTTGTAGCAATCGGCCCCGGCGCACTGGAAGAAGCGTTGACCATTTCTGTGCAGCCGATGACCGAGGCCAATTTACCCTTGCCCGTTCCTGCTTTCCTGGCCTACGCCGCGGCTTTTGAACTTGATCTTGGCGACACGACTCTCAACCAGCCGGTCCAGCTGGCGGTGCCCGTGGGCGCCGGCATCCCGGCCGGCGAGACGGTGTACTTCCTGCAGCACCAGGTGTTCACGGCACCCGACGGCAGCCAGCAGCCTGTGTGGATTTACATGGACACCGGCCTTGTCGGTTCCGACGGCGTGGCGCGCACCAGCTCGCCGCCATATCCCGGTTTCAGTCAACGCGGACAAGTTCTCTGTGCGAGATATGACGAGATTGAATCACCTGTGAATATATCGGTAAACACCGCGGGGTACGTCGATCAGGAGAGTGCCACCGTGGCCGTGGCAGCAAGTTACGGTGTCGGTGTCATGCTGGGTAGTTCGTTTCCCCCTGCGGTTCTTATTCCGTATGCCACAATGGTCGCGCTACAGATCTGGAACTATCGCGTCCTGGCCGCGCCTCCGCTGGAAGAAGTAGTTAACTTGGAGTTACAGGAGGGTGTTCGAGACTACACCGTGGAGGTTGCCTTTCCGCAACCGGCAGGCGCGGAGCCTGTAATCAACTTGATCACTTTAGACGCGGCGGGCGAGGAGGTGCGCGTCACGCTCGGGGGATTTCATTTCGGTGGGGCCGTGGAGGTCCTGTTTGAAATGGCAGAGCAACGGGTCCGAGTGCCGAGCGACGCGTTTATCTCGCTGAGCGACACGGAACTGGCCGTCGCGGTTCCCCACGGGTTCATTCTTGGTATCACCGATGTGTCGGTGGTCGATATGCTGCAGGGCAGCAGCAATATCGCGCGGCTCACGCCACCGGGTGGACTGGGCTTTTCCGGGCTGAGCACTGACTTGGCCGTCTTTGACCAGCTGGTCAGTGACGAGACGCCGCCAGGGAGTATTGTCCTGACGTCGGACTCGGGAACCTCCATGCTGGTACGCGATGTGCTCGCGACCGACGACAATGCGCGCGTCTACGTGGCCGCGATCGATGCCTCATCGGGCGACGGGCACGGGGCGATCTTCGTCGTCGATACACTCACGGCAAAACAGGTCGACGAGATTCCGCTGTACATGAATCCCTGGCGGCTCGCTACAGATCCGGATAACAAGTTCCTCTATGTGGCGGGGGGAACTCGCCACGTTTCGGTCGTCAACATTGATCCCGAGTCGAACGACTTTCACGAGGTCGTTGACGTGATCGAGTTGACCAGCGATCGGATGCCTACGGACGGCATCGCGGTCAGTCCAGACGGACGCCGATTGTATGTTTCAACTTATGAGCACAAGCGTGTCAACGGGTACGTCGTCGTCATCAACATCGATCCCGATGATCCGGAGAGCGCGTCGCGACCGGTTATCGCAGATGTTCACTTGGCCATGCAGGACAGGACCTGGCACCCGGCTGAAATCATTCCCGTCGATGCAACGAGACTGCTGGTTACGCCGCGACCGTACTTGACAGTCAGTCAGCCGTACGTTTTCACGTTTACGCTGCCCGATGAGTTTTCGACAGATTACGAGATCGGCCTCATTCACGCGGCACTCCCGCAAGTGGGACCGTCTGACGGCAGCTTGGATCCAAATATCATCGCGCGGGCGATTGAGAATCCGCGCGGCGTCGCGGTGACGTCCTCGCTGGAGTACGCCTTCGTGACCGACTTTGGGCAGCCGTTGCCAGAGGGCTACTATCGGGTTCAGCGATCTGCCAAGGTCGGTGTCATCCGGGATCCATTCTCGATCGACGGACCGGCGGATTTCATTGGTTCGACAACCGGCATCCAATGGGGATTCGCCGACGAAATCGTTCTTTCACCCGACGATTCCCGTCTCTTTGTCGGCTACAACGGCGTGCATGAGATCCTGGTGATGGATGCCGAAGAGATGATCACGGTCAGCGAGAGCATGACCCCGCAGCAACGTATCGACACACCGATCGACCAGGCCAGCGAGAGCGTTCACATTGCGCCGCTGGTGCTCGGCGTCGCGCCGCGGGGAATATCACTGCAGCCATTGGCTGGGGAAGCACCGACGGTGGAGGTGTCGGGTAATGAAGATCAGTTGTTTTTCCATGATGACAACGAGTTTACGTTGACCGTCGCTAACACGGCTGATGGCTCGACGACCGATCGCAGCGTGATGGTCAGGATTGAGGTGGCCGGGGAAGCCACTCGTTTCCTGGTGGATGATTTGGGCTTTCCGCTAGGACCCATTTATCAACGTGAAGTGGCGCCGGGCGAGGAGTATGCTTTCCGCGTGCAGTCGGCCGATTTGCTGTCGTCCATCCGATCCGAGTTGCACGATTACCTCTACAGCGCCCGCTTCCACGTGTCGGCTTGGGAAACAACCGGATCGCCCACGCCCGGCTCATTGCTGCTGGGTGAGTCGTTCTACGTCTACCGATTCTTGGATGCAGCTGATTCGATCCACAGCGACGGCACAATCACGATGATTGCCGCCCTGGATGATGGCACCGGCGAGAGTACCGTGAGGCGGGTTCGTCCACTTGGTATCTCATCCGACACCACCGTGGCGCCGACACTCGAAATAGAAGACACCACACACTTTCAATTCGTGGAGACTCCGAATAAGCAATTCGTATTCGACCCGGATGCGGAGGGTGATTTGTCTTCCTTGCTGGTGGTCAAGCGGCCCGACACCGGACGCGAAATCGGCACGCTGGAGATCGAGGGACGAGGCGTCGGAAAAACACGTATCAACGTTAATCAGCAGGGTCTGATCGACGTCCTGAACTCGATTGCCGAAGACACGTCATTCGCGACACTTGTGTCGGCGAACGAAATCAACCCATTATTGTTGACCGAAACCGAACGGCGGATGTGCGGGAACAGCACTGACATAGCCATCCAAGTCATGCAGCAGATGCGCGTATTGATCCAGGGATTCGCTCAGGGCGTGGAAATCGTGGACGAACCGGCCACCCCCATTGCTGATAACACGATCCTGATCGAATGGAAAACGCTTGTTGCTCCGGACGCGCACGGGTGGTGGGGATTTGGCGATTCGGCACCGGGCGGCGGGATCGATAGCCGAACACGCCTGGAGACAATCTATAACCGGCGTAGTGACCTCAATCAAACACAGCGGGAATTCCTGCTGGCCGACGCCTTGAATGCCACTACCTTTAGCCGCGTAGATGTGTACGTGGACAATCATATGGAATATATGATGGGCGACACGGGCGGGACATTCACGCCCAGCCACCCGCTGAGCATGTCGAGCGAACAGCTTGTTAATGCTTTGGCGACAACGGCCATTCATGAGGCTGGACATACGCTTGGTCTGGTTCACACGGCACAGTCACGACCGGACGATCTGATCGGGGAAGAACAGTTTATTAACCTGGTGCCCGGTACGGCACAGTCTTCGTTCACATTGACGTTTGACGGTCAGACGACCGAACTGATTCCCAGCGGTGCTTCGGCAGCCGACATCCAAGACGCTCTGCGCAATCTTTCGAATCTGGATGCAAGTGTCGTCAACGTGACCGACGCCGCCACTCCGGAGGCTTTCCGCGTTGAGTTTGTCGGCCATTTCTCCGGATTGGACGTGCCCGATCTGTCAGCACCTCCATCACTGCGAGTGGAAGTGGCAACGCTCCAACCTGGTACGCCCACCAACAACGAAATCCAGGACATCAATCTGGCCGATGGCTATCCTACCGACCGTTTCACGCTGACCTTCCAAGGACATACGACGAACGAGATCCGTCGCGATGCGTCACGAGAAGTTGTGGCCACGGAACTGGAAGCCCTCCCCTCGATCGGTACAGGCAATGTGAATGTGATACAAGACGTACACGGTCGATACTATTCCATCGAGTTCACCGGTACCCTCGGACATACGGACGCCCCGCTGCTCGAGGCATTGGGGGGTCCCGATGTCGCGATCATTGCCCAACCCGAGTTCAACGGGGAGTCCGTTGTCATGTACCCGCATGAAATCGACATTAACGGCATCCAAGGTCGCACGGACATTATGCTTCAGGGGACGCTGGACGTGCTGGGAGACGAGCGATTTCGCAGTGAGCTCACCGCCGAAGCGCTGAACATCGCGCTCAAGACCAGCTGGGATGATGACGACGTGTTTTCGGCTTTCACGTACTATATCAGTCACTTTGCCGACGGTGGAGGAAGTGGCTGGAACGCCGTAAACCCCTTCGACTTTGGAGAATTCTCGACAATCGAAGGTCCCCGCCTGATTACCCGGAGAGAGAATGAACAACTGGTTTTCGAGTCGATAGATTTCGGTGACGTACTGTTAGACGGGAAGCAGGGAGATCTCAGGGCCCAAACGCTAAAACTGCTCAACGCAGGTAACGAGCCACTGGTCCTGCATCGTCTGCAACTGGTCAACCCGTTCGGGGAATTCACCGGCAATGTCGTCGCCAGCGAGACGGTGATTCAGCCCGGCCAACATCTGGACGTACCGATCACTTTCGATCCACTTGCCTCCGGACCTCGACAAGCCATGCTGGTGCTCGAAACCAACGATCCCACCGGTCCCACGCAAATCCTGCTCACCGGTTTCGGCATGAGCCCGCAGGGTGATATTGCCGTCGAACCGCTCCAACACAACTTCGGCGGCCTGCAGCTTGGTGACTTGCCAGTGTGGGCCGATGACCTCGTGACACTCACCAATCAAGGTGCCGATCGGCTGGCGATTCACCGCATCCTGGTGGGAGAAGGTGGCGAACAATTCTATCTCGGTGGTCTGCCGCGCGGCATGAGTTTCGAACAACCGCTGGTGTTGCAGCCGACCGAGTCGTTCACGTTCGACGTCTTTTTCGATGCCCGGCAACTCGGTTTGCGACGCGGGCAGGTCCACATCTTCAGCGACGATCCGGATCAACCGCTGACGACCGTGAACGTGACCGGGACCGGGCTACCCGATGGCCGAGCGATCGCGCAGCGAGGTGATGACTACGTGGCTGTGCGGTATAACGCGGGCAAATCGGCAGTTGTCAAGCGATACGTCAGTGATGCGTCGGGGAGTTTTCCGCTCGAGGTGCCTTCGGGAAGCCCATTTGAGGTGATCATTTTTGACCCGGACAGCGGCTTGGTATCGCACACAAATGGTGTGGGAGGTGAATCGACCCGCGTGCCTAAGCCGTTTTTCATGGCCAGCGTCGACTCGGACAGCGACGGTGACGGCGTGCCGGACGATATTGAGTTCGCCATCGGCTCGGCCCGCGACAACACGGATTCCAACGGCGATGGAATCGACGACTTCCACTCATTGGCCCAAGGCATCCACCCGGCCATACCTAACTTCTCGGTACCGCTCTTCAACTTCACCACACCGCTGAACGAGGGCGCGTTCACTTCCGATGGCGATGGGTCGCAGCCTCCCAGCGAACCGCCACCGGCAGGCGGAACAATCTTGTTCACTCCCGGTGCCGCCGCCGGCGTCGGCCCCACACTCGGGCCCGGTCCGCTCACCGACGAAACACCGCCGTTTCCACTGGGCGTCGTGAACGGCAGCTTCGACATCAGCGATCCCGCAGATCCCGGTTTCGGCTGGACCTGTTACAGCGCCGCGACCGTCGCAGAGGGCACCGGGCAAGTTGGCGAAGACGAAATGTATCTGAGCGGGTTTGGGCAAACGTTCGTCGTGCCCGAAAACGCCACCTACTTGCGATTCGACATCCTGAGCCAGAATCTAAACTTCAATCCTGCGCATCCACCCGATCTGCTTGAAGTGGCACTGCTCGATCGCACGACTCTCGAGTCGCTGGTGCCGATCGCCGAAGGACTCAGTGAAACCGATGCCTTTTTGAATCTGCAGCCAACCGGACAGGTTTATTTCGGTGCCGGCACGGCAGTGCCGGGTGTGGAAACCTCCGGCGACGTAGCCGGGTCGAGTCTGCCCTGGACCGTGCAGGTCGATCTGCAAGGTATCGCAGCCGGCACCGAGGCTTCGCTCTATTTCGAATTGATCGGCTTCGGGGCCTTGGGCAGCTCGGTCGTCATCGACAACGTGGAACTGACCAGCGAGCGGCTGCCGTTGCTAGACTTCCATCTCGATCCGGAATTCGATTCGGGAGCCCGAGGAGACGATCTGACCAACGCGTCGCTCGTCGCCCTGTCGGGCAGCACCGATCCGCTCTTGACCGTCGAGCTCGATGTCGACGGTGGTGGATTCGACGACGGCAACATCGTGGCTGACGACTCAGGAGGTTTCGCTTTCAGCGATGTGCCCCTGATCGCTGGCGAACAGGTGGTACGCATGCGGGCAACCAACCAGTACGGGTCCACAATTGTGGACCGCGCGATAACGCTTGACGCCTTGCCACCCGTTGCGGAACTGGTGGCGCCCCAGCCTGATTCAGTGATCGCAGAAGACCCTGGCCATGTCGACCTGCGCTGGGTGGATGAGGGCCTTGCGGGACTCGACCTAATGCTTTTCGATGCCAACGATATCACGATAACAGGCGTTACCGTCAGCAGCGTTGAATCGACGGGTGACGACGTCTATCGCTACCACTATTCTGGCACACTGCCCGAAGGACTCGTCACCGTCACACTGGTGGCTGAGCAGATCGCCGATCTGGCCGCCAATCCTAACAGCCAACAGCAAACAACGTTCCAGTTCCTGCCACCGCAGGTGAACCAGCCGCCGCAGGTCGATCTGAACGGTCCCCAGGACGGGATCGATTATGCCGTGACATTCGTCGAGGACGAAGGCCCGGTCCACTTGGGCGCGAATAGTATGACGATCACTGATCAGGACAGTCCGCTGCTGGTCTCGGCGACCGTAACGCTGTCCGCGTTACCGGACGGCGCATTCGAAACGTTGCACGTGAATACGTCCGACACCTTGATAGAGGCCACGTACGAAGCAGAGACCGGTGTGCTGCAACTGACCGGACACGATTCTCTCGCGGCTTATCAGCAAGTGCTGCGCTCGCTGGTCTACGAGAACACTTCACAAAACCCTCAGGACTCAGCGCGCAGCGTGACGATCGTTGTCAGCGACGGCCTGGCTGTCAGCCAAGCCGCAACCTGCATCGTTAATGTCGTGACAGTCAACGATGTCCCGGTGCTCGACCTCAACGGACCCAACGTCTCCGGACTCGACTACGCGATCGTTTACGACGCGGCAGGAACCGTCGAGCCGATTGTCGACATCGGCGCCTTGTCTGTGCACGATGTCAACAACTCACAATTGCATTCGGCCACGGTGCGCATGGTGAACTTGCTGGACGCCGGCAACGAACTCTTGCACGTCTCCACCGACGACACCAGCATCACGGCGGGGTATGACAGCGCCACCGGTATACTGACTTTAACAGGCATGGATAGCCTGGAGCACTACCAGCAAGTACTGCGCACGCTGACCTATCAGCATCTGGCCGTCCCACCCGAGCAGATTCCGGACACCACTCCCAGGACCATTGAGGTGACGGTCAACGACGGAGAATTGAACAGCCTGATGGCCGTAGCGATAGTCGAGATCGCGCTGCCCAACATGCCACCCGAAGTGGATTTGAACGGCTCGCAACTGGGCACGAGTTTCACCAGTGTTCTGTCCTGGAACTCCACATCCGTTCCCGTTGCAGCCGACACCGCCACTTGCTCGGATCCAGACAGCCTTACGTTGAGCTGGCTCAAGGCAACCATCGGCAATCCTTTAGATGGAGACCAGGAGTGGCTGACCGCCGATCTCCTGGATACGGCCGTCTCCAGCAGCTACGACGCGGCCAGCCACACCTTGGCGCTCTCCGGCGAGGATTCGCTGGAGGATTACGCGCGCGTGCTTCGCACTCTGCGGTACCAGAACAGCAGCTCGGAGCGGACGCCCGTGTCCCGGGAGATTCAGATCGTTGCGCATGACGGGCTGGCGGCCAGCGAGATGACGACGTCCTACGTCGAGATCACGGGCGGTACCGCGATGATCTCGGGGTTTGTCTACGCTGACGTCAACAACAACGGCACCAAAGACCCGCCCGAACTAGGCCTGCCTAATGTGCCGATCGCACTCACGGGCACAGTGGATGGTGTCACGTTGACTAAAGAAGACGGATCGTTTGTGTTCGACAACTTGCCTCCCGGTACCTACCACCTCACCGAATCGCAGCCCACGGCATTTGTTGAACGGAATCGACACGGCGGAAGAAGCCTACGGAGGCTGGGTCGAAAACGATCACTTCCACGCCATGGCTGCCGTACCGGACATGCACATGCACTGCCATTTCGGCGAGCTGGGATTGCAGGCTCACCTGATCAGCAAGCTGCTGTTCCTGGCCTCCTCGCCGCCAGGTTTGGAAATGATCGAGGACATGATGATCGATGGTGACCAATGGATCGGTTTCCGCGCCAATCAAAGCGGCACGTTCAATGCCGTACTCGAGGGAGCTGCCACCCAGAGCGTGCTGGAGTTGTACACGGCCCAATTCACACCGCTTGTGGTCGGACCAGGCATGACCTCTCTGAGTGCGCCGATCCGTGAGGACGAAATCTACGTGTTGCACGCCGCCGGCGAATCGCCATTGGGACTGAACATCGTCGTGACCAAGGATGAAGACCCCGTTAGCGCGGCTTTCCTGGACATCAACGCCGACACCCTGGTCACGGCAGTAGACGCGTTGCTGATCATCAATCATCTGAACCGTCAGGGGAGCGGTCCAGCCGGCGAGCTGACTCACTTGGATGCCGATCGCGATGGCAATATCGCACCGTTGGATGCGCTGCTGGTCATCAACTACCTGAATCGGCAGCTTAGTTCCGGGGACGCGGAAGGCGAATCAGCTGGCTTGCCAAGCGACACGGGTCGGGCGATCGCCCTGGAAGCGAGCTTGGAAACGCGCTGGGACGAATCTTCGAGACCGGTGACACGACAACACGCGCCGGTGAAGCGACGTCTACACGAGCCACATTCCCGTAAAGTCAACCAGCGTTGGCGTCCCGATTCGTCATCCGTCGCCGCTCAGCCTCTCTTCTTTGCCGAACCCGCGTCACACTTCGAGCGTCATCGGGCCGCACGTGAGTTCCACCACCTGGAACGAGAACGGTCAAACGCGGCATTGGAAGATGAGTTGGAGGACGCCCTGTGTGACATCGCCGACGAGGTCGACCAATGGTGGCAAAAGAACTCGTAGGGTCGAGAGGAAATGGGGACAGGGACATTTGCCGCGGTCAGATGGACAAACTGGGCAACTTGCCTGGTACCGCTTCCAGTTCCAGAGTATCGCGTTGCAGTGAATTGATGGCTAGTGACTGACGTGATCCAAAATACTCCGCTGACGTTCCATGCCAACCAACGAGCTTTGACAGGTCACCGAGGATCCCTGAATCGCGTGCGTGAAACGCTGATCGAGCTCGCGTCGGCGACGGAATAGATGCCACACATCTACAGATCTCTACTTAAGTCGCGAACCTGCTTGGGCCATGCGGGGCAACACTTGTGAGCCAGAAGCAGTCCCAGTCATCATGGCGGTGAGGCACACAGAACTTGACCTGTTGTTGTCACTTGCTGATTTGGCGTCTGATCCCATGCCATCGAACAATCCACGTGCAATTGCGAGGTCGGTGCCGTGCCACTTCTTGCGGCAGACTGCGCAGCAAAAGTTGCCAGGTATCGTGATTGATTTTGGCCCTTCGTCGTGCGGAATCGATCACGATGCGGGCCACGGGTGTTGTTCGGACGGCCAGGGCATAGCGCGCAGACCTTCGGTCGTGGCGGTTAAACGGAAGACATCGGTGCCACGCCGCGACATCTGTGCTCGGAAGTGTCACCGCTTCGTGGTGCAAAGCTTTGATCTAGTGTGCCTGCGACTCGCCTTGATCCGGTATTCGAATCGCTCGAGTTGCACGTGGCGAGCTTGGGACATCTACAGCCACATGAAAGGACCGTAGTCATGACCGCGTGGAAGAAGTTCCACCACTCATGCGGCGCCGTTTCTTCCGTTCACTTGCGCTGCAATTTCCAGACATCGGACTGCATGTTGTTTCCCGCCACCACCCACAACGCGTTGTCGTAGACGAATGTGCTGGCGGCGTGCCGGGGTGTCCATGGCGTGTCCGCCAATTGCTTCCAGGTTGTCCCATCCGCTGAATACCACACGTCGTTTCGATTGGTCTGGTTCCATCCCTCCAAGACCCACAAGTGACCGTCAAAGACAGCGACTTCATGATATTGTCTCGGGTGCCACGGCGCGTGTTCCAGATGTTGCGTCCAGTGCATGCCGTCTGGCGAGCTCCAGACGTCGTTGTAGAACTCTCGTGTGGGAAACCTCGGTGTGTCGTAGGTGCCGCCGCCCAGGATCCACATCTTGTCTTGAAAAACAACACTGCCGCCAATCATGCCGCGCACGGTCCAGTGGGGAGCGTTCGGCGTCACCTGGGTCCAGGTTATGCCGTCGGAAGTGTTCCAAATGTCGTTGTAGAATCGATCTTCGGCCGGGGCGAATTGCGGTGTGGTCTGGCCGCCCATGATCCAGATTCGGTCCTTGAATGCCACCGTGTAATGTAGAACTCTCGGGGACCAAGGAACGTTTCGGTTAACGCACTTCCAGGTTCTGCCGTCAGCCGAATTCCATACATCGTTCTGGTAATGGCCCTGGAGTGGATCTCCGCCGACGATCCACATTTTTTCTTGGTGCACGACGTAGCCGGCTGTGTGTCTGCCTTCCCAGTCACGATCGGGGTCGAAGTCGTGTTGCTTGAAGGTATTGGGTTTCTCCAGCGACCACGTCTGGCCGTCCGTCGAGGACCACACCTCGTTGTTGCAGAGTTTGGGAAAATGCACCTTGTCCGGCGGGTTCCAGCCGCCAATCAGCCACATCTTGTCCTGGAACACGAGGGCGCCCGCACCGTCCCGCGCAGCGAATGCGGCTTTTCCAGTCACGTTGGCCCATTCGTAACCAGGGACCGGTCGCGACTCGTTCCTGTCGCTGGTTGCGGACGGGGACTGGGGCTGGCGTGGCGCACCCCTTTGGCCACGCAAATTCGTGGTCAACCGATTGGCGACAATGGTCTTGACTGGTAGCCTGGTTGCGACATCCTCAGAGCGGAGGGCTTCGATGGTGACGGGTTCCTCAGCATAGGTGACACCACCATGGACCCGTCTTCGAGTGGGATCGACAAGAAACTCCGACGGCTTACTGTTGACATGTACCTCGCGGACACCATGATTCCCCACGCTGATGAGAACTTGATCCAGCAACCCTGGGGGGCCTGCACCTGGAAGGCGAGCCTCCGCGGCGTTCTCCAACTCGACGACTACCGGCCCTTCCCGCCGGACCTCAAGCGAGGTGATCGCTCCAGTGGTCTTGTTCACCGGGTAGGCAAATGTGGGTCCTTCAATGGTGATATGCCGAGGTCCAACAGTGTGGGAAATGTCCTCGGGCGGAAGTGGCCTGCGGAGAACCGTGGTGACGTTTTCGCTAATCCGACTTCCATCGTCGGCGGTCGCCAGACCAGCCAACAAGGCGAGCAGCAATGGCATAGCGATGGCGGGACGAATCATGAGCAATGCTCCTCTTGACCTGGGCAACCGCGAGAGCCGGAGCAGCCCTGGGTTAGGTTGCCAGAAATGGGCAAGGCACAACGGGCCACTCCACATCCTACCGCCTCGCGATGCCCTGTAGCGAGGCCCTTCAGGCCTTCCCAGGTCCATGGCGTCGCCGAGCCAGGCCTCCGTCCGCCTGCGGCCTGGGCTGGATTAACGCGGCCCCGCTGGTCGGCATGTTCGAGGGAGTTGAACGGGCGGAACAGAAAACACAGGTTGGCAGAGGACAATTCGGCTTTGAAATGCGATATTTTAAGCAGCCCAGCCGACTCCCCTATTTCTCTAACGAAGGAGCTTGATCATGGCACAGCAACGGGCGTGCACGCTTCGCGCGCGAACACGAGGACTACTGGCCGTATTGATAGGGGTGGCCTGTTTCGATCAGTCCGTGGTCGCCGCGCAACAGAACGGGATGATTCTTGTTCCTGCCGGCAGAAGCATCGTGGGCACCAGCGACGCGGAGCGAGTTGCGTTGGCCAGGCGGTTCGATTGCCATCCCACGTGGTTGGGCGACGACCTGGCCAAGCAAGAAGTCACGTTGGCGGCTTTCTGGATCGACCAGTACCCAGTCACCAACACGCAATATATGGCATTCGTGGAGGCAGCCCAACATCCGCGGCCATCGTGGTGGAGCCGTTGGGGTGGAGTGTACCCGCTTGAATATGCGGACCATCCAGTCGTCGGCGTCAGTGGACAAGATGCACAAGCTTATGCGAAGTGGGTGGGAAAGCGGTTGCCAAGCGCCGCGCAGTGGGAAGCTGCCGTCGGCAGCCCCAAGGCTACGGTTTTTGCCTGGGGCGACACCTGGCCTGGTCCGTTAAAGCTGCAGCAACCGTCCCGGGTCTTCTGGGACTTGCCGGGCACGAAATCGGTTGGCGCGGGAGCTTGCGGAAGCAGCGCCCGGGGTATCGAGGATTTCGCCGGGCAGGTTCTTGAGTGGGTCTCCGACACAGTCCCTCATCACGGCGTTCAGTTTCAGTTGATGAAAGGCGCAAGTTGGTTCCACGAGGATCCCCTGAACTTTCGCATCGCTTCGCAATGGTATGCCTACGAAGGTTGGCGCTCGGCACTGACCGGCTTTCGCTGCGTGCTGGACGGCAACCAGACACCGCCGCGTGTACCTGAATCGAAGAGTGACACCGTGATCTCGGTGGCGGCCGCCCGGAAGCAACTGGAGGCCGCCGTCGACGGTGGTCCGCCGACACTTGTCGCCGGCAGTGGAACTTCTCGGCATGTGTCGATCCGCGTGCCCAAATTCGGCGCGGAGAACATTGGGCTGACCGCACCGGAAACGATCACGTGGAACGGCACCGGCGTGATGACGTGGCGCAAGACACCCGACATGACGTGGACACAGCGAACGACAGGCCGGGCGGCCTATGAGATGCGGTTCGACGAGTTGCGAGTCGTCGCCGAGTTCCTTGCCCACGATGACTGCGTCGAACAGCGTTTCACGGCGGTCAACCTTACCGAGCGGCCCGGCAGGTTCCACACCAGCTCTTGCTTCAATCTGCAAAGTCATCCGATGTTCTACGACCTTGAGCAGCTCCGCACGTACGTGTTGGACGCGCAAGGCAAACCGGTGCCGATGCGCCGCCTTTCCCGTGGCGGTGATTGCGTGCGCTGGATTACCGGCCCCAGGCGCAGGAGTTGGGCGAGAATCTGCAGTGGGCCATTCTGGCTGTGGTCTCGCGCGACGACCGCTGGATCATCGCTACCGGCCGGGCCGGCAAAGGCAGCGGATTCTCCGTGGCAACCAACACGTTGTTCACTTGTCTGCACACCGACTCAACCGTCCAGGTCCCGTCCGCACAGCAGACCACGACACGGCAATTCTTCTGGTTTCTGGAAGGCACGCTGGATGAATTGTCGGCCCGTGTCCGCCAGGATTTCGCGATGGATTGACGAAGAGTCCATTCCGGTTTATCGACGCTGGCCAACGTCCCTTGGTAGCAACATAATAGTGCTTTATCACTTCCCTGCTGAGCGCATGTTTGTGGCCATTTGACTGCACGGCTCCCCCTTTTTCACATCACGGCAATGTAAAATGCGTGGAATACGGCTTCCCGCTGACAACTTAGCCTTGAGGATGACTATGAGACAAAACCATTTGTGGGCCCTCATCCTGTTGCTTGTCGCGTGCCCGTCCAGCGGTGATGAACTGCAACTCTTGAAGCGGAATCCGGACCCCTACGGATACCCTCGCCCGGCACCCGCGGCCACCGATGTTCCCGTTAGCACGAGCTTTTTCATACAGCTCGGATTTCAAGACCAGAACACCACCGATGCCGTCTTAGCCGACAGCGTTGTGGTACGACTTCGCTCCTCCGATTCGGACGAGTTGGAGTTGTTAAGCAGTGGTGAGCGTTTTGCCGACGGCTACCAAGGCAGCATCACACCGAGCCGCAAACCAGCATCGGCCTTGGCGATCAACATCGATGGCGGCCGCCCGTTGCGCCCGGGAACGACCTACACCGTCTCGGTACAGGCGCGATCGCGATCCGGTGCCGTACTGACCGGTGACAAGGGATTGTGGCAATTCACAACGGGCGACAACGAGAAGTCGCACGAATTGCAGTTCGCTGTCGACCTGTCCGACGAACCTGTGATTTGGAAAGGCGGCTTTTTCACCGGCTTCTGTAAGCCAAGCTTCTGCACGAGCGCATCGAATCGCATTGCCGGTTATGAATTGATGCAGAACATCCGACGCGACTCACCGCGCGCATGGAGTTTGCAGCGCGACTTTTCCCCGACCAGCACGGGCCATCAGCCGGAGTTTCTTAACTGGTCGCATCCCAACGTCGTTCGCGAGCGCGAGACACGCCGCATCGTCTCCATCGAGCCGCAGGACAATGGTGTGTTGCTGCGTGTCGAGGACTTCTTCGGTCACGAGCAGTATGGCATTGCCTCCGGTCGGGCACTCGCCGCCGACTATCAGACCGGCGACGAGATCCTGATTGCCGATGGAATCCACGACGCCCGCGCCACGGTAGTTCGCGTCGTAGCCGACGCCCCCGAGTTGCGGACGCTGTTAGTCAGCAAGTTCGAGACGCCGGCGGACGGCTGGAAAACCGAATATGCTCGCCCACTACCGACCAAAGAAGATCCACAAGCTCCCGGCCTGTTCCCCGCCGGTGGATGCTACCTGCGCAAGCACCGCCCCGCTGGTACTCCACACTACTATTGGGGCCGCCTGGATAAAGAGTGGGACATCGCGGTGCGGCAGTTCGGGCGCCGCATTGTGGTAAATTTCACCGACGCGCCGGGCGATCTTGCGATCGACGGTCGTCAGTGGACGTACCCGAAGGACTACGTCGAGCATCACCAGGTCGTATACGCCTACACGTCTCATTTGATCGAGCGGTATGGCGACGCGTGTCTTGATTTTGTGTGGAGCATCTTCAATGAGCCCGACCTGGCCGTGGCATTCTGGCGCGGAGGTGACTGGATCGAGTTGCAGAAGTTCTACGATTACTCGACAGACGCCATCCTGCGAAGTTTCGAGGATCACGGCTACGACTCACGGTCTGTCTTCATCGGCGGATTGGAGATCGGTGCCATATTCGGCACACACATTGAAGGCCCAATCCTCAAGAAGTTTCTCTGCCACTGTTCGCCGACGGCACGCTGCGAGGGAGAGCTGGAACTGAATGCCGCGTTCGGCGACCCGCAACTGGATGGTCGCAGGTCGCGACGAGTTGAGGAGTTGTGCCGAGCTCACGATGGCAAAGGCAGCCCGTGCGACTTTATCTCGGTACATTCGTACAATGCCGCTCCTCTGACAGCGGCCAAGCTGCGTCGCGCCAAGGAACTGGCTTTGGAAGTGGACTCCGAGTACTTTGCCGGACTTTGGGTGAACTCGTTTGAATCGTGCCCCGATTGGGCACCGCCGCCCGATACAGCCGCCGCCGACAGCTATTTGGGCAGCGGGTATTTTTCGACCTGGTGCGCCGACGTGACTCGGCGACGATTGGCGGCCGCCGCCGAGGATCCACGCAATGGATTTGGCGAGACGATTCTGACGTTCTGGCCTTGGCCCAACAGCAATTTTCGCGGGCACAACAATGCGACGCAGGTCATTGGCGTGGACGACGATGGCGACGGTCGCAAGGACCGCGACGAAACCGTGGCACTGCCGATCTTGCGCTTCCTGGGTCTCTTGGCGCGCATGAGTGATCGCTACTGGATCTTGCCCGAACAAGTGATCGGAGGCCACGTGGTCTGTGGATTCGCCTCTCAAGATGATAACACTCTGTTCCTGCTGATGTACTCACACGACCCCATGGATGTTCAAGCTCGCTCGAGGGCCGAATTCGCCATCCAACTGGAATTGAGAGGAGTGACCTGGACCGAAGCGAGCATGCGGGAGTATCAGTTTGACAAAGACCATAACTCATATTTTCGTCTGGGTCGTGAATTGCGTGACCGGCCTCCCAGTGCGCCCAACGTGCTTCGTCCCGATGCGGACCAGGTGGCAGAGTTGCTGGCTGGTTTCGCCGACCAGGATCCGGCCGTGCAGCTGGCTGCGGTGACAAAGGCAGCCACCTACGACGAACTGCCGGAGCCGGTTCTGGGAGCCGCGTTTCAGCTGTACGGAATCACCAAGGACGAAACGATTCGGGCGACCATCGAAGAAGCGGGGAAACGGATCACCAGCCGCCAGCCGGGCTTTGATCCGATCCAAGTCGCACGGGTAAAGGAACTGTCTGGACTGCACGTCACACGCCGATCCCAACTCCAGGCCGACGGCTCGGGTCGCGTTCGTGTCACGATCCCCGTGGCAGCCAACGGTGCGAATTTCGCTGTGATCGAGCAACGTCTCGTGGATTGATCGTTGCCGTGTGCGAAGCTGATCGGCTGGTGGATTGCCTTGGATTTAGCAAGATTGCGTTCGCGGCCAAAACTATGTAGAGTTTGGCGATTACGGTTCGGGGGATGACCTCCTTGCCCATGTCGGACCCCATGGTTCCGTGTTTGGCCGGGGATTTCAGGATGGGCGGGCGCATCAGCAACTTCGGGCCATCGGCATAGGTTTTACCTCAAGGAGCAGCGAACCTCGTACCAATCCCGAGCCACCGCTCGAGCACATTCAGGCGCGCCGAGCGCTGGCCGCTGGATGTTGACTCGAGACAATTGACTTTTGACCCCTAAGTAGTTGGACAGCGCCACTTTGGAGCGATGGATGTGCGTAACTCGTGTCTCCTTAACAGACCCTCGCCGCCGGGCTCGTCCCGGTAGTTCTACGTTTGCTGACTACTTTGGCAGCCGAAATACGACCCTTCCCGCCGGCCCTCGCCGCCGGGAAGGGATCTCATGGGTGGCCGAGATCGAGGGTAGTTGTCCAACGTTCTACCACCGGGACAAGCCCGGTGGCGATAAAGCCCGTGCTAAGAGGGCCTTAAGATGATCTCACAAGTGAAAGTGGCGCGGTCCAAGTAGGATATTGGCCGACAACACCCATATGGCAGAGCACGAGCAGCTTCACCTTGATATCCAAACGCAGCCCGACGAATCGACCTGCGGGCCAACCTGCTTGCACGCGGTTTATCGCTACTTTGACGATGATTTGCCGTTGGACCAAGTTGTTGCCGAGACGCCGTCGTTGGAGGAAGGTGGAACGCTGGCCGTACTGTTGGGATGCCATGCGTTGCGGCGAGGCTACCGGGCGACGATTTACACCTATAATCTGGACGTCTTTGATCCGACCTGGTTCGCGGGGGAATTCGTCAAATCCACACCCAAACGGGATGCTCTCAAGCGGCGCGCTTTGATCGACAAACTCGAAGCACAGCGTGCGGCGAAACAGGTGCCCAAATTACAGGCTGCCTCGCGCGCGTACATCGAATTCCTGCAGCTCGGTGGCAAGCTCCGTATGCAGGTTCTCAACGCGGCACTACTCCGCCGTTTTCTCAAACGTTCCATACCGATCCTGACCGGCCTGAGTGCGACGTACTTGTACCAGTGCGCTCGCGAATTGCAGGAAGGAACGTCGGACGACATATCTGGACTTTCGGTCGGACATTTCGTGGTCTTGTCGGGTTACGACAAGCAGCGAAAGATGGTTCACCTGGCCGATCCTTATCAGCCGAATCCGCTGGGCGAGCAGCATCACTACGACGTCGGACTCGACCGACTGATCTGCGCGATCCTCCTGGGCGTGCTGACTTATGATGCCAACCTGCTGGTTATCGAACCGCGCCGCGAGAGGCACCGTGATGCGGCAACCAGCAAAGTAGCGTGACACGAAGGAATCACGATGTCGATCTTGATCGTCACGAACTGCCGCACGGACTGGCCGACCATGTTGAATAACGCGGAGGTGGTCGATCCGAGCGCCTATTTGACCGATCCCAAATACAGCGAGATGCGCGGCGCGAAGGTTTTCAATTTGTGCCGTTCCTACCGATATCAGACGACAGGCTATTACGTCTCGCTGTTGGCCGAAGCACGCGGCCATACGCCGCTGCCAAGTGTCACGACCGTTCAAGATCTCAAGACGCAGGCCATCGTTCGAATGGTTTCGGACGACTTGAACGAGCTGATTGCGAAAAGCCTGGCGCCCATCAAATCAACCACGTTTGCGTTGAGTATTTACTTCGGATGCAACCTGGCTAAGCGATACGAACGTCTTGCTTTACGGCTCTTCAACCAATTCCCGGCCCCCCTGTTGCGTGCTCACTTCGCGCGAGCCGATAACGGGTGGCAACTGCGACGGATCAGTGCCATCTCAGGAAACGAAGTCCCTGAATCGCATTGGCCCTTCGTCGTAGAGACCGCGGCAGAACACTTTAGCCGCCGGCGCAACTATGCCATCAAACAATCCCACGCGCGGTTTGACATGGCCATCCTGTACACCCCGAGCGATCCCGAACCCCCCTCGGACGACAAGGCTTTGCGCAAGTTCATCAAAGCCGCCGCATCGCTGGGAATTGCAGCCGAGTTGGTGACGCGCGACGACTATGGCCGAATTGCGGAATTCGACGCGCTGTTCATCCGCGACACGACCAATGTTGGACACTACACTTATCGCTTCTCGCGACGTGCCGCAAGCGAGGGATTGGTCGTCATCGACGACCCCCAGTCGATCTTGCGCTGCAGCAACAAAGTCTATCTGGCCGAACTGTTAACGCGTTACAAAGTGCCGACCCCACGCACCCTTATCGTGCACCGTGATCAAACAGCCACTCTGGCCGAGCAATTCCCTTTCCCCTGCGTCTTGAAGAAGCCCGACAGTTCCTTTTCCCGGGGCGTCGTGAAAGTCCAAAATCACGAGGAGTTGGACCAGCGACTGGCCGAGTTCTTTGCCGAGTCAGATTTGATTGTCGCGCAGGAATACCTGCCGACGACTTTCGATTGGCGGATCGGAATTCTCAATCGCCAACCGCTGTACGCATGCAAGTATTACATGGCTCGCACGCACTGGCAGATTATTCGCCCAGACCGCGTTGGTCCCGGCCGATACGGTAAGTCGGAAACGCTACCGATCGATTCGGCACCCCGCCGCGCCGTGCAGACGGCTTTGAAAGCCGCTAATCTGATCGGTGACGGTCTGTACGGCGTGGATGTGAAGGAGTCGGGCGGCAAGTTCTATGTGATCGAAATCAACGATAACCCGAACATTGATTCCAAGTATGAGGACGCCGTTCTCAAGGACGAGCTGTATCGGCGCATCATGCAAGTGTTCCTGGAACGAATCGAAAGAAGCAAGGCGGCCACTTAGGATTGGTCGAGAAATAACTGACATGTTTTCTGACCCCTCACCCTGCCCTCTCCCCAGAGGGGCGAGGGTATATCGGACAGTTATTTCTCGACCGATCCTTAGCCGAGCGTGCCAGTGGAAATGACAAGCATCATGACCCAACCAGCCCTCCATCTCTGGGAAGCCTTCGGTGTCGAGCTGGAGTACATGATCGTCGACGCCGTAACGCTCGATGTCCGCCCCATCACTGACAAAGTATTGTACGAAGTCGCCGGCGAATATGTCGCCGAAGTCGAAATGGGAGAGATCTCGTGGTCCAATGAGCTGGCCTTGCACGTGATCGAGCTGAAGACAAACGGTCCCGCGTCCAGGCTAGAACCGTTGGTGAAACTGTTTCAAGAGCAAGTGTGTCGTCTCAACACAATACTTCAACCCATGGGCGCTCAGCTACTGCCGACCGCGATGCACCCCTGGATGGACCCCGACCGCGAACTGAAGCTCTGGCCGCACGAGTACAATCCGATCTACGAAGCGTACAATGGCATCTTCGACTGCCGCGGCCACGGTTGGGCGAATGTGCAGAGCACACACTTGAATCTCCCGTTTGCCGACGACGACGAATTCGGCCGGCTGCACGCTGCAATACGGCTGTTGATGCCGCTCCTTCCCGCATTGGCCGCCAGCTCGCCCATCGTGGATCGCGCACTCACCGGGCTGGCCGACTACCGCATGGAAGTCTACCGCAGCAACTCGCGGCCCGTCCCCTCCGTCACCGCTGATGTGATTCCCGAACCGGTGTACAGCCGGGGTGACTACGAGCAGACGATCCTTCAACCCATGTATCGCGACATCGCGCCGCTCGACACCCAGGGCGTGCTACGGCACGAATGGCTCAATTCCCGCGGCGCCATCGCCCGCTTTGACCGCAACACGATCGAAATCCGCGTGCTCGATGTGCAGGAATGCCCGGCGGCCGACTTGGCGATTTGTGCCGCGATCGTGGCCGTGCTCCAAGCCTTGGCCGAAGAACGATGGACCAGCGCGGCTCAACAGCAATCGATGGCCGTCGAGCCGCTGGCCAAACTGCTCAACGCGACGATTCGCACTGCCGACCGAACCATCATCGACGACCCGCTCTATCTCGCACAATTCGGAGCCAGCGCAACACGCATTTCGGCGCACGACTTGTGGCGGTATCTCATGGAGCAGGTTGGCGGCTGGCCTGCCCACAACGCGCTCGAAACGATCTTGCGCGAAGGCCCCTTGGCGACCCGCATCGAACGAGCAATCCAAGAAGACGGATCGCCCATGGAGTCGGTTTACCGCGACTTGTGCGACTGCCTGGCTCAAGGACGCATGTTCACAAGGGAGAGGCTCACTTTCTGAACCGTAGACGACATTTTACCGCGCTATGGCGAATCCGATGGGCGCGATCGTGACACCATGAATCGGTTGATCCTCACCTGCGAGCATGCCGGGAATCGCGTACCCGCGTCCTACGCGCCGCTGTTTCGCGCTGCGGGCGAGGCCCTAACCAGCCATCGCGGATGGGACCCCGGCTCGCTGGCCATGGCCAAAGCGTTCCAGCGTCGGTTCGCCGCACCGCTCTTTTGCAGCACCGTGACCCGATTGTTGGTCAACCTCAATCGCTCCCTGGGACACAGGCGTCTGTTCTCCGAATTCACTGCCGGCCTGAATGATCGGGCAAAGCACACACTGCTTCAGCGGCATTACTATCCGCATCGAAACCGTGTCGAATCGTGGATTGGCAAGCAATTACAAGAGGATGGCCTCGCTGTGCTTCACCTGTCGCTGCACACGTTTGCCGCGACACTCAACGGTCAGTCACGCAATGCCGATGCGGGTCTGCTTTACGATCCGAGTCGCGAGGAGGAAAAGTCGCTGTGTAACCGCTGGTGCCAGGCTTTCAAGAACTTACGGCCCGAGCTCCGCATGCGCCGGAACTATCCCTACCTGGGCAAGGCGGACGGCCTGACAACCTACCTGCGACGTCGATTCCCCGACAAGTACGCCGGCATCGAATTGGAAGTGAACCAGCTTTGGATCGAGCAGCAAGCCGCCGACAGGCATCGGTTCCAAAGAGATCTCGCCGAATCGTTGGCGGCAGTTTGGCAAAAGGAAAAAAAATGAAGATCACCCCAACTAAGACACTCCTTGTGGTGGCGGTTCTTCCAGGCATCGCCCTGATCGCGGGTGCCGCCATCGCCAGTCAACCCAAAATCGTGGTCATCCTGACGGATGATCAGGGATACGCGGACATCAGCCTGAATCCACATCACCCCAAAGAAGTCTCGACACCGAACATGGATGCCTTGGCCAATGATGGTGTCGTTTTCACGCAGGGATACACCAGCGGGCACGTCTGCTCGCCGACGCGAGCCGGGTTGATGTTGGGACGTTATCAGCAACGCGTCGGGGTCTACTCGGCCGGTGACGGCGGGCGCGGATTCGATCCGACATTGCCGATCTTTCCATCGTTTCTGCCCGATGACTATGTGTCGACGGCGATCGGCAAGTGGCATCTTGGTCTGGATGACGATTACCCGGAACTGAAATGGCACGCGATGAGTCGCGGCTTCGATGAGTGCTACAAATTCATGGGCCGCGGCGGCCACAGCTACTTTGACCTGCGCAGCGATAGCGAGGGGAAGTTTGCCGGGCCGATCTACCGCAACAAGGAACGGATCAACGACGAAGGCTATCTGACGAACCGGCTGACCGAGGAAGCCGTCGCGTTTATCGATCGAAACAAGCAACGGCCCTTCTTTCTCTACCTTGCCTACAATGCGGTGCATGCTCCTCCCGAAGCACCGCAAGCGACGATCGACGAGTATCGCCAGCGGTTTCCCGACATCAGCAGCCAGCGCGTTATCTTGATGGCGATGCTGAAGCATCTGGACGACGGCGTTGGCCAGGTCGTCGGCAAGTTGAAGAGGGAGGATCTGTTCGACAACACGCTCCTCTTCTTTCTGACCGACAACGGTGGCGCAAAGGCCATGGAGGCGGACAACACGCCGCTGCGTGGCTTCAAAGGCAGCCTGGAGGAGGGCGGAATCCGAACACCCTTCATGGTCAGCTGGCCGGCAAAATTCTCCGGAAAGCGAACGATCGACACTCCCGTCATCTCCCTGGACATCCTGCCGACTGCCCTCGACGCGATCGGTGTCCAGCCGCCTGCAGAGACTTCATTCGACGGCAAGAGCCTGTTGCCGCTGCTGACCGGCCAGTCGAAAACGCATCACGACACGCTTTTCTGGAGCAAGGGAGGTGACGGCGAATGGGCCGTGCGTCGTGGCGATTGGAAACTGCGGGCAGTCAGAGGACAAATGGAACTGTTCAACCTCGCCGAAGATCCGTCTGAGCGGACCAACCTCGCGGACCAGCAACCTGAGATCGTCAATACGCTCGGCAGCGCCTTCGACGCCTGGATCGCACCGATGGCCGATCCCATCACGGGCGGCAGCAAGCGCTGGGAGGCAGAGCCAGCCAATCGCGAGACTAGTCACTGAGCGTGAGCAGGCGCGACTGAAGAAACGCACGGAACGCCGAAAACAGCGCGATGTCGCGAAGACGAAGAAGAGAAACCGTTGACTAGTCGGAGCGCTGCTTTCGCTTTTGAGATCATCTCAAGGCCTTATTAGCAGTGGCTTTATCGCCACGGGCTGGTCCCGGTGGTAGAGCATTTGACAGCTACCGTCGATGTCTTGGCCGACCCATGAGTGCTGGTCCTGCTGGCGAAGCACGACAAATGGCTCACGCAGCCAGTCTGTTCATCCGGGCGCCAGCGTGGGAGTGTCGCACCATCGCCAGAACGTCCTGGTCCGTCCCTCGGGCGCTAGATCGCGGTCCACGATGAGCAGTTGCCCGATCGCCGCGACAGGTCCCGGGGCATAAAAAGGCCCGTTTTCTCGCGAAGGAACCGTGCCAGGACTTAACATACTCAGGTAGGGGAACGATTGCCTCCACGCGTCCAGGAGCAAGGGACGGCAGAATTCTTGGAGCCGGCAGTGGCACAGCAACCGATGTTTGACGCGGCATGGCAACGGCGGGCGGTACGCGGCGACGCGGACGCCATCGATCTGTTGGTCACGGCGTCACTCGAGCCGCTGTTTCGATTCTGTTTCTATCGTCTGGGACGGAATTGGCACTTGTGCGAGGAAGTGGTCCAGGAAACGGTGGTGCGCGCCATTGCTGAACTGCCGCGGTATGATCCGAGCCGGTCGAGCAACCAGGTCTTTCCGTGGCTCACGGGCCTGGCGCGCAACGAAATCCGCCGCGTGCTTTCAGGCACGTCAGCGACCACCAGTCTGGAAGCCATCTGGACTCGCATGGACGACCAACTGCGTGCCATCTTCCATCGACTGGAGTCCGAGCCGCTGACGGAAGATGTGTTGGAACGTGAAGAGACGCGAGAAATGGTCAATGCCACCATGTCGCAGCTCCCTTTGCACTATCGTGAAGCGTTGGAAGCGAAATACGTACATCGCCAAAGCATACGCGAAATCGCCACCCAGAGTGCGACATCGGACAAAGCCATCGAGTCACTACTGACTCGCGCACGGCAAGCCTTTCGCAAGACATTTCTGGCTTTGGCGCAGAGTCTGAATACGGAAGTGTTTCCGTCTTGAAAACTGTCGCGACGAATACGATTAAGTTGACCAGCAGACGGCAACTTTTGCAGTTAGCTGCGGCAGTTTGCCGCAGAACGGCGGCTGGAAGCCACCGCCACGGGGATGAAGCTCTCTGCCAGTCGTCCAATGGGACATCCCACTAATCACGTTCTCCGACGTGGGCAAATAGAGACTTGACCATGAGTACCAACCACCACTCGGACCCAACTCGCCCAGACCACGATGCCGTTGGCGATCAGAATGTCGAGCGTCTGCTATCCAACGCCTACCAGCCGGCGACGTTAGACCCGGCGTTTGCGGCGCGCGTGCGGCAGCATGCTCAGAGCGAAGCGCAACGGAAACGCCATTCCGGTGGCCGCGAGATCGTGAACCTGCCCTCGCGCGCTGTGGCAGCAGCGGCGTTGGCAGACGATTGCTGCCACAGTCGCCCTGGTCGTGCTGGTTGCCGTCGCGTACCTGGCCCTCCGTGGTGCCCGGACAGAGAACGGTGAATACTATCGCGACGGAGACTACGTCTGGATCGACGGGCAACCATTTGTGCGCTCCGGTGAGGCTGAGTCAACTGGAACCCGGCAAAGGCAGACCTTCCAGTCGCAGCTCAAGCCGGTAGCCAACCGCAATATCGTGCCGCAGATTGATGCCCGGGGGCTGGTACCTCGCAAACGAACTCGCGCGGCCGCCCCACGGCAACTGGTCGTCGGCCAGTCGATGGCGACGGGGCCCGGCGAGCGACGACATGTCACGATGCCAGATGGCTCGCAGCTCTTCGTCAATGAAAATGCGTCATTGAAAATCGTCGCCGACCGCAAGATATCGGTTCCCCGGGGCGAGGTTTTCGTGGTTGTCTCGCCGATGGACTCCGGCGACCGACAACCGACATTTGTCGTCCAAACCCCTGACCGTGACGTGACGGCATGGGGAACCAGGTTCGCGGTGAACGTCGCCGACGGTCGCACCGGCGTTGTGGTCACGCAGGGAAAGGTGCGGGTCTCGGGTATCGAACCGATGATCCAGGCGGGCCAACAACTGCATCCCGATCCAGCGGATGGCGGCGACGCGCCGAACATCACGGGGCTGCCACGAGCAGACCATGTCTTGGGTTGGATGCGCGATCTCATCGTTGCGACCCAGTCGCCGCTGGTCCCGCGAAGCGAGTATGACGGCGGCGCCTTGGTAGCGATCGACCCCAGCGGACAGCAGATGAAGCTCTCGCTACGCAAATACCAAGTTGACGTGCATATCGAAGATGGATTCGCCCGCACGACGATCGATCAGACTTACTTCAATCATCGGCCGGATCGCCTGGAGGGTACCTTTTATTTCCCGTTGCCGGCCGACGCTTCTATCTCACGTCTGGCGATGTACGTCAGCGGGCGACTGATGGAAGGAGGCATGGCAGAGCGCGAGCATGCTCGTAACGTGTTCGAAACCATCAAGCACCGCTCACTCGACCCGGCCCTGTTGGAGTGGATCGACGGCAGCACGTTCAAAATGCGTGTCTTTCCACTCGAAGGGCGTCAAGAAAAACGAATCATACTCAGCTATGCACAGAAGCTGGACAGCCACTACGGGGACATGCAATACCGGTTCCCGGCCGGTCACAACATGGGCACGGTGCGCAATTGGTCCGTCAAGGTGCATGTGGTCGACGGCGCGGCCTTGAAGTGGAAATGCTCGTCGCACGACCTTGCTGCCACAACGCAGGAGGGGGATTTGACTCTCACTGGTTCGGCAACCAACATCACGCCCGATCGGGACATCGTGGTCGGCTTGAGCGATGAACGAAGCAGTGCCGAGAGCGTTGACTCGCAGGCCCGTTTCTCCTCGGCGCAACATGACGGCTGGCAATACCTGATGTTCCGCTGGCGTCCCGAACTCCCAAGAGTGCCTCTGCAACGACGCCGTGACTGGGTGTTCCTCCTCGATACCGATGGAAGTCGCGACCCGCTGCTGGCAAGGGTGCAAGTTGACATTGTCCGCACGCTGCTGGAAAACGCCGGACACGACGACACGTTCTCAGTTCTCACGGCCGGCACCCGGATTTCGGCCTTCGCTTCCGAGCAGAAGCCAGTAACACCCGGCAACCTGGCGGCGGCGGTTGAGTTTCTCGACACCACACACCTGGTCGGAGCCCTCGATCTGCGGCAGGCGCTGGTTGCCGCCCGCGGATTCACTCAAGCTGCCTCGGCACCCACGCTGGTCCATGTCGGATCGGGAGTCCCCATCCTCGGCCAACGGAACACAGGCAAATTGCTGGACGAGTTACCGCGGGACGTTCCCTATATTGGCGTGGCGGTCGGCAAACGCTGGAATCGCCACCTGATGAATGGGGCCGCCAAGCGCAGTGGTGGATTCTTTACGCAGATCAATCCCGATGAATCCGTCCCCTGGCGTACGCTGGAACTCCTTTCGACACTCAATGCACCCCGGTTGCTGGACATCCAGGTTGCCGCCGACAAACAGCAATGCGAGTTCCTGGTGGTAAAGGACTCGGTGGCGCACGGGGAAGAGTTGTGTGCCCTTGCTCGTCTCGAGGCTGACCAGCCGCCCGTCGATGCCGTCACTATTACCGGGCAACTCGGTTCTGAGACACTGCGCCGCGACATCCGGGTCGAGAATGTCAAGCAACAGGCCACCTACTTGCCGCGCATGTGGGCCAAGCTGGCGATCGACGAGATGGTCATGCGTGATGCCCAGGCCAACAAAGCCGCGATCATTGAGCTGAGCAAGTCGATGTACGTGATGTCGCCCTTCACGTCGCTGTTGGTACTCGAGAATGACGCCATGTACGATCAGTACCACGTGGACCGCGGTCGCAAAGACCACTGGGCGCTCTACCCCTGCCCGGAAACAGTCGACGTGGTCCACGAACCGCTTGAGGGTCCACAGCAGGGCGCCTCTCCGGACAGGGATACCCCCACAGCCAAACCATCGCCCGCCGAAGTGCTGCGCACACTTCTGGTGCGTCTGCCACGTGGCAATATGCCAATCGCGACTGCGGCCACTACGGTCAGTGGAGCCCACTTCGCAGACACAGGCACCCTGTTGTTCGGCGGCATCCGCCGGCAGGCAATTCCCACCTTCGACCGACTGTCGTACCTCAACCACCTGTTCACGAACGTCGATATCGGACGTGAAACGGAGAGCTTGATGATGATGGTCACACCACGGATCATCATCCAGGAAGAAGAGGAACCGGCGATCCGCGTAGGCGAGGACGTTGATGGAGACAATTTCGAAAGTTTCGACCCCAATAGGCGGGGAACCGTCTTCTCGGCAGATGCCGACTTTGACAGCCTGACTGACCTGATACATTCAACAATCCAACCTTCAACCTGGGGTGCTGTCGGTGGCCCGGGAGCGATAAAGGGTTTCCCCAGCAACCTCAGCCTGATCATGAGCCAGACACAATCGGTTCAGGACGGACGCGAGCAACTGCTCACGGGCGTCTATCCGGTATCGGGGCTAATGATTCCACCCATCACCCCTTCCAACGATGCGTTCGCTCTGGAGCGTTATGACAGGTTCGACCACAGAATATTTGATGTGGACCGACTCGGAATTCCGTTTCCTGAGGAACCTCCGTTCTCATATCCTGATGCCGAGTACCGGGGACGATTGTCAAACGGACGCGTTCGCTACGCGCTCATGGACACGGTCCGACAGACCGTGACAGCCGACAATCAAGTCAACGCGAGGCTCGATGAGCGGTCGGACTTCAACTACCACGACGCCACTCTGGACGAGATTGTCGATGATCTCCGCACGCGACTCAATATTCCCATCGCGCTGCGCACCAAGGTACCCGAGCAGAGCAGCACTGCCGTCAACATGAAACGCCTGACGTTGTCGCTCCGGAATGTTTCCATTCGGTCGGCACTGAGATTGATCTTGGACAAGTTCGGATGGACGTACTATTTGGAGGATGGAACCCTGCAGATCACGACACCCAGTGACTTGCAGCAGCATCTGGCATTGCGTTCTCGTTGGCTCGACGAAACACTATTGCTCTTCGGCAACCCGACGAATTCCGATCCGAGCCGCACCAGGACGTTGCGTCATCAGCGATGGCGATCTACTGCCGCTCCAGATCAAGCTCGATACGTTAACACGTGGTCACGCCGTCTGCTGGAAAGTGCGTCCCAGAACCGGCCAGACCCCAATCTGCTCTACCCGACGCTGCACACCAGCAGCGACGCACACGCGTTTCGGAATCTCACCGCCTTTGTTCCCGGCATCGCCACCACGCGGGCCGACATCCTGGCCGTCTTGGATTCGGAAGCCGAGTTCAAGAACCGCCCGCAGGTCGGCTCGATCGAGAAGCGGGCGCGGGAGCTGATCGACGCGGCTCGCGACGCCGACTGGCAATTGATCACGCTTCCTGATTTTCAGATCACACTCGACGGGCGAGGCCGGTTTCGGCTTGACCGCAAGACCGAATACGGGCTGAGCGAGACAGTCATTTGTGACGGCATTACGCTAAGGCACCTGTACCCGCAGCTGGGGCTCGGCACCACGAGAATGACTAGCCGGTTTCACCGGCAGAGCCTGGCACAACTGGTGCCCTGGTTCCTGCCACCGGCTGAAGATCTGGCCGTGGGAGCGGATCTGCGATTGATCGGTCCGAGGACGATCGCCATCGCGCCGCACGGTGCCGATGCTGACAAAGACGCACCGGGACAGTTCAAACCTTACTTGCGCGTCCACCTGTTTTTTGCTTCTGACGGTCGGCTGGCCGAACTGCGACTGGTCGAACTGCCAGGGGGTGCAACCAAGGCCAGAATCGTCTTCACTCAGGACCGATCACTACAGTACTTTGATGGAGAAAACACGCTCATCAAGGCAATCCCGATGACGGCAGAATCTTGTGCTGAGCCCGACCTGGCTCCCGAGATCGACGCACTGGTGATCTTGCCGCTGCCGATTCGCGACCGCCAATATATCCTCGACGCGGTCCACAACCGGCGTGCCGAGCCGAACGCTTCGACCATTGGAAGTGATGCCCTCAAGAAGATCGTCGATGATCAACTGCGCATGGAACGAGATGATCCCGTTCATTGGCATGAGGAAGATGCACTGCGTTTGGCAGCTGCCTGCCTGTGGCAGGATCCCGCCGAATTGCGCAGTATTATTGGCCGTCGTTTCTTCGCACGCGGTGACCGCCGCATTGGTTTTTACACGCTGCTGCTGTCCAGTGGCGAAGTGTGGAGCTTGAAACAGCCGGTGCAACTCTCGGACAATACCACCACACGCATGAATCCTGTCAAGGATCATCCCCACTCGCGGCTGGCGCGGTACATCGAGCGAGAATTGGAAGCCGCCCAGAAGAAGCCGGCGGATAGTCACGGACAGGTGCCCTTGGACTCGAACTCGTTCATCGATCAGCTGTCGGATTTACGAGCGTTGTACGCCGAGTGGAGTTCTGTGCGGGAACTCTCGTCCGACGTCGAGATTCGTCAACGCCAGCCTTGATCAGCTGTTCGACTTCATCGCTCGTTGCGATTCCGCACGAAGTGCCTACGTGCTGCTGCGTCGCGTACAGCGACGGCTGGGCGACGACCAACCGCATGCTCGAATTGCCCAGGCTATTATCCGGCTGGAAGATAAGGGCGTGACCAGCTACGTCGTCAAATACGAACTTGCACGATCGCTGGCAGCCACAGGACAGAAGAGGAAGGCAACAGACTTGTTCGTCAACCTGTATCGCCAAACATTGGATGCCGGCATCTTGCCGCCGATTGATCAAACGTTCATTGAGGCGATGAAAGGGAGTGATACAAATCCATTTGGCAATAGCAGGCTTGCCGAGAAAGGCTTTCCTGGGTTCATGCGCACGGTGTGCGACAGACTCTGCCAACGACATCAGCAGCCCGCGGCGATCGCCCTGGCTTGGCAGTGCCGGCAGCTGGGACAGCCGCACGTGGCCAACCGGTTGTTCGACCAGGCCACCGCGGAGAGCGACGAGCAGCAACTCGCCACGCAACTCGCGGCGCTCAATTACTTGTTGCTGGTAAAGGACTATGATCGTGCGCTGACGACGATCGACCCGCTGCTGACGCGTGCCGAGAACGAGAAGTATCCTTCCTTGTGGCGGCTTGCCGCACGCGTCGCGGAAGACGGCCAGCGACTGGCACAGTCCATTCGTTACATGGAAACGGCTCTGGAGTTGGAGTTCGAGAACTTGCCGCAACATTACAGTGTGAAGGAGCTGCGTGAGCGATACGGGCAGCTGTTCGATAGGTACCTGCAGCTGGCCAAATTGACGACCGTTGCGGGTGAAGCGGCACCTGAAGAATTCATCAGCCGTTCGATCCAAGCAGCCGACCGCTGGCGTGTCCTGGATTTGGACGTGACGCAGGCTTGTCAACAGGCGTCCCGACTCCTGGCAAGTCTTGGACTGGACCAGCTGGCTTGGGACTATCTCACTACGCCGTTAGCGATGAAACCCAATGAAGCAGCGGCCTGGCTCGACCTGGCCCAAAAGCTCGGCAGTGAAAAGAGCTATGACCTTGCCAGTCGCGCTTACGCATCGGCGCATGATGCCGAGCCCACAAACGCCCAGATACTGTGGGACCAAGCCCAACTGCTTAAGCGAGCCGGTCGCGCAGACGAGGCGCGAGCCCTCTACGAGCAGATTGCCAGGGGTCAGTGGCAGCCGCGATTCCAGTCGCTACAACGGCGGGCGCAGAGCATTGTCGCAGCCGCATCAGAGTGAGGCTGCGCATCGCTCTGGACCAGGCTATAATGAAGCCTGCCTGTGGCGAGCGGCGATTTGCCCAACGCACCCCTCAAACGCCCCGCCTATCGCATCGTTCTTGGATCGCGGAGACATGCTCAATCTCGGCCCGACATCATTGGCACTTCCCGCGGGCGCCGACCAAGTGCGGAGGAGTACATGAACAACCTGTTTGCTGACTTGCCGACTGATCTTGCCACAGAACTCGTCGAAGTACTGGTTGACAGTCAGAATGTCCGCATCGAGCGCATCGTTTCCACCGGCCAAACCAGTCCGGACGGCTTCTGGTACGACCAGCAAGAAGACGAGTGGGTGGTCGTCTTGAGGGGTAAAGCCGAGTTGCTGTTCGAGGGGGACAACCAGCCACGTCAGATGAATCCCGGTGACCACACAATCATCCCGGCTCACACCAGGCACCGAGTCGCCTGGACTTCGCCGAGTGAGCCGACAGTGTGGTTGGCCGTATTCTACAGGAAGACAATGGGGCGAACTTAGGCCGTCCTATGGCTCGCCAGTAGCTGCCGAATAGCGGGCAGCAAGGCGTCAGGCACAGTGATGACCGCCTGTCCGGCTTGTTCCGCGGCCGCCTGCTCGTCTTCGGCAACCTTCTCGTCTTCCGAAAGGTTGTCGTGATAGCAGGCGATTCACTCGTTTGCCGTCCCACCCCGGTGGTAATTTCTGGTCGCTCATTCGCGTTTCCTGTGACTACCCTTTGGGGGCCAAAAGGTACATGTAGACACGGCCGCTGGGGTAGTAGGTGTCGGTGGCTGGGTAATAGGAAGGGAAGATCGGTACCGCACGTCGGCTGGCCCAGTTGTAAACACGAGTCCCCTCAAATACGTCCCATAGGTCGATCAGATCCTCTGGAAAGAAGGTCACGTCCGGCTTGAACGTCACGCGGTCGTGGGAACGTGTGGCAACCACAAACCCGTGCTCGTAATACCGCGCAACAGCGTCAGGTGTCTCCACGTAGCGTTCGTCAAGCGGTTTGCCCAAGTCCAGGAAGTAGATATCATCCGCTCCGTATCCTTCCGCGTACCAGTCGCTGGCGTATACGTAGCCGCCCACCAGCTTGGAAATCGCGTATCCGTAGAAAATCGCGGGCCGGTCGGTCCGCACCGTAAAGACAGGCATCGGCTGGCCGTCGAGATCGGCCGACCTGCCCGTGGGAACCCGCCACGGCATCAGATAATTGATGTCACAGACCCGTACACGCGGCTGTCTGTCCGCGCGCATGCGGCGCGCCTGGCTGATTTTCAGGAAGCCGCTCGGGCCGTCCCAAGGGCGATAGAAAGTATCCCGCACATCTTGCACTCCGTCTTCCGTGAGATGACGAGTTTGCTTTCCCCAGGCAAAACTGGTGGCCAGGCTCTCGCTGGCGTCGTAGTCAAGGACCTCATAATAGCCTTCATCAAGCCGGTAGGCCTGGTTGCCGAAGATTCGTTTATCAGCGATCACGGCACGTAACTCTCGCAGGAACTGGAGGCCGGCTTCATTGTATGTCAGTCCGGAGTATTTCTTCTCCCAAAGCGTGTGCACTTCTGCCGGCAACGCCCAGTCACCGATGTAGTCGAAGAACACACCGTCGTATCCGGCTCGGTCCAGATCACGCCGGATCGAAGCCGCGAAGAACTGGCGGAACCCAGGATCGCCGAAGTCGTAGAAGTACGCCGGGCGCACCGCACCATTACCCTGTATGGGCATCTCGTGATTCAAGATCCAGTCAGGATGCGCATGGATCTCACGAAACAGCCGGACGATTTTGGGGAACTGAGCAGCGTACGAGGTCGGCGGTTGGCCCGCGACGCTCTCGGCTAATTCCTCCTCATAGTAGCCGTTGAACCAGCGATAGATAAACAACTCGCAGCCGGCTGCCTGCAGTTGGTCGAGTTCGTTGCCCGCAAAGTTCTGGTAGCCGTTAGTCAGGCAGATCCGGAATCGCTTGATCCAGTTCAATCGCTCGGCCCGTCGCCGGGTCTCCACCTCGTTGGTGGGCTTCGAGAATACGGCGTTCGAGAAGAATATGAAGTCGCCTTGTGCGAGCACGGGGACTCCCGCTGGAAACGGCAAGGCACTTTCTGTGCCGTCGGACGATCTCCCGCAAAGCAGGACGAGCATCAGCCAGCTGAAAGTTATCGTTGCCTTCGCGGGCATGACACTCCTCCAACAAGGGACGTGGTTGCGCTGACAGCCGTATAGACTCCGGGGAATAAAACACGAACACGAACTTCCTCAAGTTGCTCACTCGTTGTTTCGCTTGATTATGCACTGAAAATGGAGTACCGGGAATGGACGGTTCGTGACTGCCGTGCGTTCCCGCACATTCCGACAATTGGGCTATCGGCCCCTCAGAGAGATGTATTGGCTACTCAAAACCACGACAAACCCATATCATGCAGTCGGGCCGACTTGACCCGGCTCGGTCAGGCAACGGACTCAAACAGGCGATTCGGTCCGGGACTCGCAGGTCTCGACGCGGGCCAATCCGCCCGACCAGACGGATATTGCCAGGTCGCGAATTCACACAGATAGGAGCGTTTGCGTGGCAGCTACACCCTCGGACGTTCCACCGCATGTCGTGATCGTCGGCGGTGGGTTTGCTGGATTGGAAGTCGCCAAGCGACTGCGACGAGCTGCGGTGCACGTGACGCTGATTGATCGACACAACTACCATCTATTCCAGCCGCTGCTTTACCAGGTCGCCACTGGCGGGCTATCTCCGGCGAACATCGCCGCGCCGCTCCGCGCAATCCTTCGAAGGCATGCCAACTGCGAAGTGCTGCTTGCCGAAGTCACCGATGTCAACATCGCCGGACGGCGCCTGATACTAGCGGACGGCGAAATCGAATTCGACTACCTGGTGCTTGCCGCCGGAGCGACACACAGCTACTTCGGCAATGATCATTGGGAGCCATTCGCACCCGGACTGAAGACGATGAATGATGCGTCGAACATTCGACGTCGCATCTATCTGGCATTTGAGGCCGCCGAGCGCAAACGGATGCTGAAATTCGCAAGCAACTTATGACCTTCGTCATTGTGGGCGGTGGGCCGACAGGTGTCGAATTAGCCGGAGCGCTGTCGGAAATCGCCAGGCATACGCTCAAGTACGACTTTCGACACATCAATCCTGAAGACGCTCGCATCCTGATCGTTGAGGCCGCCGAGCATGTTCTGGGGCACTATCCGGAAGACCTCTGCCTTCGTGCGGAGGAAAAGATTCGCACGCTCGGCATCACAGTGCACACGCGGACGAAAGTCATCGATATTACGGAAGACCACGTTCGTCTGGCCACGGCCGAGGGCGAAACCACCGTGCCGACACGCACGGTGCTGTGGGCGGCGGGAGTTCAAGCCAGCCCGCTGGGCAAGAAAGTGGCGACGGCGTGCGGCGTGGAAACCGATCGGGCCGGCCGTGTCCCCATCACGGCGTCGCTGAGCGTGGCGGGGCACGACAACGTGTTCGTCATTGGCGATCTGGCAATCTGCCCGGACGCGTCGGCAAGCCGCTACCGGGTCTGGCACCGGTAGCCATCCAGCAAGGGAGATACGTGGCCTCCCTCATCGCGGCCAGCATTCACGGCCGCGCGACAAAGAGGCCGTTTGAGTATCGTGATCGCGGTACGATGGCGACCATCGGACGAGCCGCTGCTGTCGCCCAGATTGGCAAGCACAAAGTCTGCGGATTCTTTGCCTGGATTTTGTGGCTGGTGATTCATTTGATGCTGATCGTGCAGTTTCAGAACCGTCTGCTGATTCTGTTGCAGTGGAGCTGGTACTATCTGACGTTCAACCGCAGCGCAAGGATCATTACCGGCGATGAGCATGTTGTCCTGGTGCATCGACATCAGGAAGAATGTGGACAAGTCACTTGACTCACGTCGCACGAGAATCCAGCTTCAGGCAGGCCGCGGCGAACCGTTGGCCCGACATTTTCATGGACAGTGTGCCGGCAGAGGGTCCGTTGTTGATCCCCGGCACGAGGCTGAAAGACGGTGGTCCACCACATCGG
This sequence comes from uncultured Planctomycetota bacterium, assembly GCA_963700575.1. Classification (GTDB taxonomy): domain Bacteria; phylum Planctomycetota; class Planctomycetia; order Pirellulales; family Pirellulaceae; genus JAJRVM01. The sequence continues at coordinate 197,585 of CAVOYC010000038.1, forward strand.
CACTGGCGACGAGATGGAAAAAATGCGTGGCTGGTTGCGGTTTCAGCAGGCTGCCGAATAAAATCGCCACGTGGGTGCGACCGACCAGGGATCTTAGATGTCGCGAGTCGTGTTGAAGCCTGTTCACTACCGATGTACGACGGACGGGGCACGATCGGTGCCACGACTCCTCTCACGTTGTGGCCGACGGCCATGCTAGGAATGAACTTGTCGTGACAGATACTCCTGCTAAGACCACGTCCGTGCAGCTGGGTCATATCCGCATCGAAGTTGTCTCGGGCGGCCGATTCAAGATGGATGGCGGTAACGTGTTTGGGATGGTGCCAAAAACGTTGTGGAGCCGTTGCGCGCAACCCGATGAAGAAGACCGCGTTGAGCAGACTACAAATTGCCTGTTCGTCGATACGGGCCGAAACAAGATCTTGATCGACACCGGCTATGGCGGAAAACTGACGGAGAGGCAGCGCCGCATATTCGCAACCCAGCAAGGATTTCCGCTGACTGAAAGCCTGCAACAGATTGGCGTTGCCGCCGAGGAGATCGACACGGTCGTCTTCTCTCATCTCCACTTTGATCACGCTGGTGGTGCAACGAGTTTGGACGCGGACGGCCAATTAAGACCCACCTTTGCCAACGCGCAGCATGTGGTGCAACGTTGCGAATGGATGATCGCCACGGCCGATCTTCCGGAACTCTGCGGGTCGTACCCGCAGGACAACTTGCTGCCCCTGCAGAGTGCGGGCTGCCTCCGTCTGATCGATGGAAACGTCGAAATCGTTCCAGGAGTCCGATCGATCTCTACCGGCGGGCACACGCCGGGGCATCAAGCGATTCAGGTTGGAAGCGGAAACGATGCGGCTGTTTACTTGGGCGATCTGTGCTTAACAACCAGCCATTTACCGGTTCGATGGGGGACATCTTTCGACTTGAATGTGCTCGAATTGCGCCGCAAGAAATCCGAACTCTTGGCAACGATCGCCGAACATAATTGGCTGGCGTTTTTCGACCACGACCCGCACGTCACACACGCTCGGCTGAGACGCGACGACGACCGCGACTTTGCGATCGTGCCAGAACGCCGCCGACTGAGAACTGGGTGGCAAAAACGCGACCACAGCCGGTGGGCCGCCGCACTTGCATCGATTCAAACGGCCGCACCGAGTCGGTGACCGCAATAGATTCGGAATTCACATCCGGTGCAGATGGGCGAAATCACGGGCTTTCCCGGCGTTGGATCCGTGGGCAGGGACGGGAAGGCTTGCACTTCGAGTAAAATATTTCCTGTCGGCTGCCTCAGTTGTGGCATCCGCAGAACCGCTGGCCCATGATCCGACCCGTCGCATGCATTTTACGACTCCTCCAAGAACCCGGACTACAATGATGACACAAAACGTGGCAAACAGAGCTTGTGTTGGCCTTCTTCTAAGCTGCCTGGCATTAGCAGTGGCGCGTGTCTCGTCTGCCCAACTGGACTCGTCGCATTGGCGGATCCTGGATGTCAGCAGCGAGAACGTCCTGACCGGGGAACAGGTGCGCGGCGCGATCGACGGCGCCCCGGAGACCCAATGGCACACGCAATGGCACGACGCCAGGCAGACGCCCCCCGCCGAACCGCCTCACGTCCTGACGATCGATTTCCAAGAGACACACACCGTCAGCGAAGTTCGGTATCGGGCCCGCGCCCACGGTGAAGGAGGCCTGCCCAAAAAGTACCTGCTGGAACTGAGCACCGACGGTGCCGCTTGGAATCGAGCGGCGGACGGAGAATTCCGGTTCCGGAGCCAGATGAGCCCGCACGCCATCGTCAAGTTGGAACAACCGGTTCAAGCTCGCTACCTGCGATTGACCACTGAGTCGCTTCATGAGTCCGCCAAATCCACCGAACCAGGCCTCGTCGTCGGCGAATTGGATGTTGCCACTGCGGAAAACCCGTTGGTGCCGACCACGCTGCTGCCGGTTCCCCAAAGTCGAGAATGGAATATTGGAGGTTATGTCTGGCGGGACCGTCATCGCGACTTGCTGGCATACGCGGCTCGGCACAAGGTGCGCCTCGTGCTGCTGGGCGACTCGATTACGCACCGGTGGGGAGCACCGCCGCATGACAGCACTCCACGTACGGGCGAAGAAGTCTGGAACAAGTTCTATGGTCATCGCCTGGCACTCTGCCTCGGCTATGGTTGGGACCGCGTGGAAAACATGCTCTGGCGCCTGCAGCACGGAGAACTGGAAGACGCCGACCCCCAACTCGTGGTTCTGATGGCCGGGACCAACAACCTGGAGGTCAATACGCCCGAGGAGATCGCCGACGGAGTGGCCGGACTGTGCGATGAGATTCACCGGCAGAAGCCGCAGGCCAGCATATTGTTGCTGGCCATCTTCCCGCGTGGCGAGAACCGGAAGAACCCCGAACTGGAGGAAACCAACCGGCGTCTCAGCAAGCTGGGACAGCGACCTTACGTCACCTTCAAGGACATCGGCAATGTGTTTGAACCAGCAGGGCGAGCTCACCCGAGAGGTCATGCCCGACCTGCTCCATCCCAGCGTCGAAGGCTATCGCCGCTGGGCTGAGGCCATCGAACCCGACGTAGCCGCTGCCTTGGGCGAATCCTAATGCCGCAGGGCTACTGGCCAGGTCAGCGGACATGCGAAGATGTTCTACAAGTTTACGGTATCGGAGACAATGACATGGGGATGTTCGACACAACCGGGCGTGCCGACGCTGATGAAGTGCGAAGCGAGAACACGCTCAAAAAACTCTGGCGATTGAACGCGGCACTGCGGCACGAAGAACCCGACCGAGTGCCGATCAGCGACTTCTTTTGGGGTGCGTTCATTCGCCGTTGGCGAGAGGAACTGGAACTGCCCGAGGACGCCAATCCGTACTACTACTACGACCTCGACTGGATCGTCACCGTACCGAACATGGACCCGCAGATCCGCTCCTTCGAGACGATCCGCGAAAACGATCAAGAGGTTGTCGTGAAGACAGGTTTCGGCGCGAGCATTCGCAAGAAGTTCGACTTCCCCATGCCCGAGTTCATCGCCTGGGAAACCGACTCGCTGGAGAAACTCGAGACGTTTCAGTTCGATGCGCCTGACGATCGGCGACGCTTTTTCGAAGCGGGCGATAATCAGATCGCCGGTGTCGGTGACGGATTCGAACGCAACTCGCCCCCCTGGATCGAAACGGTCAAGCGTCTGCGCCGCGACTTTCCCGTCTACGGCAGCATGGCTGAGTGCTCGGAGTGCCTGACGCGCATGATCGGCCAGGAAAACACCATGCTCTGGATCGGCATGTATCCCGCAGCGGATGGGGGAAGCGATCAACCGCGTCGGTCAGTTCTATTGCGATTGCCTGAAGGCCCAGATCGAGGCGGCAGACGGTCTGTTGGACGGCATGGTGATCTGGGGCGACGTGGCCTACAAGAAGAGCATGTTCTTCTCACCAGACTACTGGCGCACCTATTTCAAGCCGTGGGTCGCCGCCATGGTCCGCGAGTGCCACGCACATGATCTGCCGGTCATCTACCACGGCTGCGGCAACGTCAAACTGATCTTCGAAGACTTTATCGAGATGGGAATCGACAGCTATAACCCGCTCGAGGCGAAAGCGGGCTTGGACTGCGTCGAGCTCCGGAAACAATATGGCCACCAGTTCGGTGTCTGTGGAAACAGCAACATCCAAATATGGGAGACGGGCGACCGCCAGAAGATCCGCCAGGAAGTTCTCACGAAACTCAACGCCGCCAAGGGAGGTGGCATGATCTTCCAATCCGACCACTCGGTCTCGAGCAGTGTCCCGGGCAGACTTATGACTACATCGTAAGTCTGGTGCGTGAGTATGGCCGGTACCCGCTCGAGCTGGGCGAGTATGATCTGGACATGACAGCCCATTGACGGGAAATTCCTCGTGCAACGCTTTGGATTGATGGCGACACCTCAAATCGACAATGGCACAAGCATAGGTCGAGTCACTCGCCAGGGTATGGCCAGCGGTGTTGCAGCGCAACAAGACATGCACCCAGCGGAACTCCGCGATCTTCCACGAGGCATCGGCCAACGGTGATCCACCAGCAGAATGGTCTCCCGACGATCAGCCGACCAAGATCAAAAGGTGACCTGCGACCGTCACCCGGTGCGCGCTGAAAGCTGCATAAGAAGGCACTTTACCCAGACTGTCTACTCCGCCGGGGAAAATGTCCCAGTCCCCTTTGCTTGCTTCTGCGAACTGGTTGCTGTAGCTTGAAAATCACTGGAATGCCGTTTCCTACTCTCCACCTCAATCGAGGATTCTCCCATGACGCGTTTTCACGTACAGCGTTCGATTCACATCCAGGCCGCTCCCGAACGGGTTTTCGACTGCGTTGCGGACTTCGGCACGTGGACGACCTGGTCACCTTGGTTGTGTGCCGATTCAGCCGCACAGGTCTGCGTGAGCGAAGATCCTTCGTCCGTGGGATCAGTCTACTCCTGGAAAGGCGAGATCGTGGGCGAAGGGGAAATCGAACACCGCCAACTCCAACCAGGCCGCCTGATCGAGGACGAGATTCGCTTTGTCAAGCCATTTCGTTCGCAGTCGCAAGTCGCCTTTGAAATGGAACCTGCTGGCGAGGGAACCAGGATCACGTGGCATATGCGCGGTCGTTGCCTTGGTTCCTGTTCTGGATGCGCTCGCAAATGGAAGTGTTCATCGGCATGGATTACGAGCGAGGCCTGAAGATGCTGAAGGAGTGGATTGAAACGGGCCAGCTCGTTACCAAAACGACGATTCGCGGTGTGGAATCGGTGGGGCCGTTGCGAGTGGCGGGGGTCCGAAAGACGTGCTCCATCAGCGAAGTCGGTCCCTCCATGGAGGCGGCGTTTGCCGAGGCGACGCAGAAACTGGCCCAGCATAACCTACCGACCGACGGTGACGTGATCTCGGTCTATCACAAGTTTGAAGTGAAGGCGCAGACATTTGACTACACGAGCGGATTTGCGATCCCCGAGTCAGTTGACTCGGTGCCAGCGGACTTGTCGGACTGGTCGATTCCCGTGGATGAAGGCTCTTCGCGTGGAGCACCTCGGGAGCTACGAACACCTGGGCAACGCGTGGAGCGCGGCGAATCAGTTTGTCCGCTACAAGAAGCTCAAGCAGAGCAACTGCGGCGCGTTTGAAATCTACAGGAACGACCCGAAACAGACCCCGCCCGCCGAACTCTGTACCGAGATCTTCTTGCCGCTGAAATGATGCGCTCGTTATTTGGACAGACGCAGTCGTCGACCCGTTGCCGCTGGCCCGCTCGGATCGGTCGCCTGACAAGCGAGCATCCGGATTTCGTCGGAATCGCGTTAGTGCGGCGGCGGTGGTATTGCCGATATCGAAACAGCGGCCGGTGACCGAGTAATCCCCTTCCCGCCACCAGCGGACGTAACGACGTGCTTGATCGTTGAGGTCCCACCCCGCATGGGCGATGCTGTCAGCCATCGCCAACGCCATGCTGGTGTCATCCGTCCATTCTCCAGGCGCAAGGCATGCGGACCTCCCGCGCGGAAACCGGTGACCGGCTCGAACGTCCCTGGCGGCTGAAACTCGACTGCCGCCCCCAGCGCATCACCCACGGCCAGCCCAAGCAGTGTTCCACGTTTTCGATCCGCGCCGCTGAACAAGTCGTTCATATTGTCCTATCTCTATGACAGGCAGATGCTTGACAGAAAGACGCACCTGCATAGCCAACTACAAGACTGGCAATTGCCACGGGTCACGGCGTTGCCGGTCCAGCTGTTGATTGTCGGTCTCGTTGTCGAAACACCAGTTTTTCGGATCGTACTTGTACGACTTGCGGTTCCAGTAGGCCAAGTTGAGCAGGTGGCATACCGTAACGCTGCGCGCTCCAACTTCGACCTCGGCAACCGGCTTTTCACGCGACTTGATACAATCAACCCAATTGCGATGATGATCCCGAGATTCGAAAAGATGAACCTCGTTGTCGGCGATCGGCTCGGCGGTGATCTCTTTGGGATCACTGGTGAGTTGGCCGCGGTCGATATGTAACGTTCCTTGGGTCCCTGTGAACGTACAACCGCTCGGGCCACCGTGGAACATTTCGACCCCGTTGGCGTAGACCGCCTTCGCGCCGGTCATCGCCTTGGAGTCTTCGGGGGGATGGACTTCCACGGGCCCCGACTGATCCATGTCGAGCGCCCACAGCGCTATGTCGAAGTGATGTGCTCCCATATCGGCCAATCCGCCACCGGCGTATTCCCGATAGCTGCGCCACGCGGGGAAGTGATTGTGTACTCCGCGGGGACTCAACGCCGAATGGTACGGACGCATGGGTGCCTGGCCAATCCACATGTCCCAGTTCAGACCGGGTTCCAACTCTTCCGCGGGCAAATCGCACCAGTCGCTCGACGTGCCCACTCCGACAGTGACTTTTGTGATCCGCCCCAAGCGGCCGCTACGGATCACTTCACATGCAAGACGAAACGGTCCGAAGACGCTGGAACGCTGCTGACTGCCGGTTTGGATCACGCGATTGTATTTTCGAGCTGCTTCGACGCAGAGTTGTGATTCGCGAATGGTGAGTGTCAGCGGCTTTTCGCAATAGACATCTTTCCCAGCGATACACGCGGCGATAAGCGGGATACTGTGCCAATGCTCAGGCGTCGCAATGCAGACTGCATCAATATCATCTCGCTCGATAATTTCACGAAAATCATCGGTCATGTCGCAACCACCATAGGCGGAGTTCTTCTGTTTTTCGTAAGCGTCAACCCGCTTGGCGTGCGCTCGCCGGGCTTCGCTGACGTCGCACACTGCAAGAGTATGTATGTCACCATAGCGGGGGAGTGTTGACAGATGGTAGTCGTTTGCCATCTTACCCGTGCCGATGAATCCCAGCGTAATACGATTGTTGGCCGACGCCACTCCACCCAACCCCAACGTAGCAGAGCTGACGATCATCGGCGCGGCTATCAAGCCGAGCGATGTCTTGATGGCCTGACGACGCGTGAATTTACGGCGCATAATAGTACCTTTCGCAGATGACAACCGGAATCGATTTCGCATTCCGCACACGGATCGGAAGACAGAGGACGCCGTCCGGGATCTGATGTCACTGCAATTACAGATGCACGTTGGACGTACCCTGAGATTCGGCAAGCGGCAGACATCGCCGCCGGGCTACTGCCATGGTGGTGAGCGTCGAGACGTGACTACCGGACGTTCTTGGCTTCTTCACGCTGACGGCGTGGCATTCCGCAGCCCAGGGTACGGCAGCGGTCGCCGTTGGCGACCGCTGCCGTACCCTGGGGTCGCGGCGTCGCGTATAGCGGTACTCCAACGGAGTACGACAGAAGGCGGCCTATCAATGTATTTGTGAAACACTGTTGGCGTTTGGGGCATTCGGGCGACATCCTCGCGTGACCAGCCCGCGGGCAAACTGAGGCAGACGCGATCCCGTTCAGTTGCGATGGGCCGGCCGGGGGCGTCCCGCGAGACAGCAATCGGCCGGACAGACATCATGGCTCGCTCCAAGTTCGCCCAGAGCTGGCCGATCGGCCGCGCCGCTGATTCGCTCTTCAATCAGCTCGCGGATCATCGTGATGAAACGCGGGTGGGTGCCGGCCGTCTTCGCGCGGACCATATTCAGACCCAGCTCTTCGCATAGCTCCCTCGCCTCGGTGTCCAAGTCGAAGAGGACTTCCATGTGATCCGAGATAAACCCGATCGGCGCAATGACGACGTCACGGATCTGGCCAGTGGCGTGAAGTTCCCTCAAATAATCGCATACGTCCGGTTCCAGCCACGGCTGCGTCGGCGGGCCGCTACGGCTTTGATAGACGAGGTGCCAGTCGTCGTGTGCGACCGCTTCGCTAACCAGGCGTGATGCTTCTCGAAGCTGCATTTCGTAGTTGCAGCCGGCGGCCATCGCAAGCGGTATGCTGTGGGCGGTGAAGATGATGCGTGCCAAGTCGCGGCGGTCGGCGGGAATCTCGCCCAGTGCGGATCGCACTCGATCGGCCATCGCTTCGATGAAACCAGGATGATTGAAATACACGCGCAGTTTGTCCACCGCCGGCACACCCTCGCCGACTTCTTCCTGCGCCCGCTGAATATCTTCGCGGTATTGGCGACAGCCGGAATACGAGCTGTAAGCTGACGTGAAGAACGCAATGGTGCGCTGGACACCATCGTCTCGCATCTGCCGCAAGGTGTCGGCAAGCAACGGATCCCAATTTCGGTTGCCCCAGTAGACTGGTAAACGCGGGCCGTGCGTTTCCAGCTCCTTCTCCAACGCGGCGATCAGATCGCGATTCTGCGCGTTGATGGGGCTGATGCCGTCGAAATGGTAGTAGTGTTCGGCAACTTCGAGCATCCGCGCTCGTGGTACCGGTTTGCCGCGAAGGACATTTTCGAGAAACGGCATAACATCGTCTCGTCCTTCAGGCCCGCCGAAGGAGACGATCAACACTGCGTCATACGAATACATGGAATACTCACACCTGTGCTTGGTGACTCGTCTCTTAACTAATCGCACATGCCTCGCGGATGCGCTTCGCCTGCCGCTTGATCTCGCGGCGCTCCTGTGCACTTTTGCGTTTGATGTTCTTCACCTGCAAGGACATTCGTTGGTTCTTCGCAAGCAACCGTTCGTGACGCATCAGGAAATCCCAGTAGAGTGTCGTGAATGGGCAGGCATCCTCACCGGTCGCGTGGGCCGGATTGAAGCGGCATGCACCGCAGTAGTTGCTCATACGCTGGATGTACTTGCCGGTGGCCGCGTATGGCTTGGACGCCATCACGCCGCCGTCGGCAAATTGGGACATCCCCAACGAGTTCGGCAGTTCGACCCACTCGACCGCGTCCACGTACGCGGCCAGATACCACTCGTGGACTGCCTTCGGATCAACGCCCAACAGCAACGCAAATAAACCCGTCACCATCAACCGCTGGATGTGATGAGCGTAACCATAATCGAGCGTTTGGCCAATGGCTTGCCGCAGACAGTTCATTTCCGTGTCGCCCGTCCAGTAGAAATCGGGCAGCGGCCGATCCGCTTCCAAGGCGTTGCGGTCCAGGTATTCGGGCATGTAGAGCCAATAGACGCCGCGGACGAACTCTCGCCAGCCAAGTACCTGGCGAATGAAGCCTTCGACGGCGTTCAGCGGAGCCAATTCAGCGCGGTATGCTGCCTCGGCCGAGTGGACGACATCTCGCGGGTTCAGCAGTTTCAGGTTCATCGCAGCCGACAGCCGCGCGTGAAACAAATAAGGCTCGTCGCTCCACATCGCGTCTTGATAGGCTCCGAAGTCTTTCAATCGATGCTTCACAAAGTCGTCGAGTGCCTGCTTCGCTTGTCTCGGTGTGACCGGCCAGTCGAAATGGTCCAGCTTGCCCGGATGATCAGGAAAACGCTGCTCGACGAGGGCGAGAACCTCTTTCGTGGTCGTGTCGGGGCGAAAACGACGGGGTGCCCGCACCGCTCCTGGCCCAGCCTTGGAGAACGAGCCGCGATTTTCCGCGTCGAAGTTCCACTTTCCGCCGACCGGCTTGTCTCCCTCCATCAGCACGCCCGTCTTCCGGCGCATCTCGCGGTAAAAGTACTCGAGCCGAAGCTGCTTTCGGCCGGCGGCATGTTGCTGGAACTCCTCATGCGAGGCGAAAAAGTGCCGGTCTGGCCGCATCTCCAGTTCGGTTGCCAGCCGAGCTGTGGCATGCTCGAAGACCTTCTTCACTCGCCACTCGCCCGGCTCAACTAGAACCAGGCGCTGGGGGCGGTGTTTTTTCACGGCCACCGCCAACTCACGCGCGAAGTTGCCTTCGTTGCCGGGGTCGTCAAGCTGACGATAATCGACGCGTACTTTCCGTTTAGTCAACTGTTCGCGAAAGTGACGCATCGCCGAAAGAAACGTGGCGATTCGCGCCTTCTGCGACCAGACTTGCCTCGCTTCCTCCGCTACTTCAGCCATCCACACCAGGTCGCGGCTCTTGTCAAACCCGTCGAAAGCTGCAGACTCGCGGTCGAGTTGGTCACCAAGCACAATGATCAGGTTGCGAATCCGCATGATTCGACAGAGTGTTAGACGTAACGGTCATTTTGGCTGTCAAGGGACGAAAGACGGGGATCACGCTCAGCGTGCACGCAGTGGCGAGGGACCGGGTCAGGGATCCCGCACCGACTTTTTTGACCGACTGGGATCTTACGACAAAGCTCGTCAGGCGCTTGCGGAAAACTTCTTCTCGTCAGTCAGACTAGCGCAAAATGCGCTCTCGGCAAGTCACAAATCTGCGGCCGGGTCGCTGATCTTTCAGAAGTCTTGGCATTCACGCGACCAGGTCCTAGAGTGAGGTGCATGTGTGACTCGCTCATTCCCAGTCGTCGAAGATAACGCGACTCATCCGGGGGGCAGGTTCGTTTGGTGCCGCAGTTTTACCGTCGTCCCATGGGCCACGCCACCTCACAGCGCAACTGGCCCGCGATTCGCCTGACCGACAGGCATGTTAGTGTAACGAGTCTCCAGCATTCCTTCAGTCCGTGATTTGGTATCCAACCAGATGGTGCGATTCATCAACTTCCTGCTGTACCAAACTGGCTGGTTCTTCTGCGTTTTGGGAGCGGCCTGGCACTTCCCGTGGTTCGGCACGTCGATCGCATTGTCACTTCTGTTCGTGCATTTTTGGCTGGCCACGGATCGTGCGACTCAATTGAAACTGGCGCTCGTAGCTGCCGGGGTCGGCCTGGTAATCGATTCGGCGCAGCTGTGGGCGGGTGTCTTCGTCTTCCCTCAAGGTGTAGTCTTCCAGTGGCTCCCCCCGCCCTGGATGTCCGTGCTGTGGATGCAATTTGCCACGACCCTGCAATATAGCATGCGCTGGCTGAGTGGTCGCTACGCGTTGAGCGCCTGCTTTGGACTTATGGGAGCGCCGCTGGCATTTTTCGCGGGAGAGCGATTGGGGGCCATCGAGTTCCTGTCACCGCGCCTGCCGCACTATGCGATCCTCGCCCTGCTCTGGTCCATCGCCGTACCGCTCTTGATTTACGTTTCGGATCGCTTTGAAAAACGGACCCCACGCACGGTCAGCTACCGCTGGCGTGCAGGGCCAAGCCATGCGGCGACTTAAGGCGAACTCCAAAAAACTCTATCCCCAGCGCCGTGGCGTGCAGCCATCTTTGCGCAGCGGTATAAGCTCCGTGCGTTGACGCCGCGCACGGCAGCGGCAGCCAACGCAACCACAGGCCGACTCGTTTACGAGCCTTTTCGCTAAAATGGCTTGAGCCAGTCCATGAAGGTAATTTGCGCTCGAGGATGCCTTTCCACTGTCCCTTTCCACCGACCCACCGACGGGGTCTGCTACGTTCGCGAAATACTGACGTGAATGGCCGATTCACGGGAAACCTGATCGGGACATGAACGGCGAAACCGGTGTCGCGTTCCACGCAGTACAGCATGGCTCAAGCCCCACAGCGAGAAGTCCCGTCAAACGGGACTCTTCACGAACACTCTCTGCCGCCGCAACCTCGCGTTAAAGAACGAGGCTAATACAACTGATCCAACGGTCCATCTTCACCTGAATCACGAGATCGTGAATCGGACCGCCGGTCGTGCGGTACCGGACGTGGGGTGCTCGGAAGACAACTAGCAGCCTGTTTGGCGGATCCATGCGACGGCTCGCTGTCGGCTGGCGTTCGCGGAGTGTGGCGAATCGCGGCGTTGCAGCACGACACAAAGTACTTCTCCCAATAACCTTGCGAGGTTCTTGCGCCAGCACCGCGCGGAGGTACGGGCTTCATGAGCTGGCTGGCGATGGCCCACACTTGTCAAAATCCCTCGCGTGCCAAAACTACCTTTGAAACTCAATTGACCCTGAGGCCAACGGGTTGCTACTACGCATTCGTCCATGATCGCGCTCGTCCCGATGTAAACATGACCACAGGCCGTTTTTGCGTTTTTACCGAGCAACTAACGCCCAGCCATCGAGTTCGAGCAGGCAGTTGTTGATGCGGAACGAAGGTCTCGAGTGCTGACCGCCGGACCGAGGACGCGATAGGACGGCCACAAGTGTTGATGGTCATTTGTCGCCGGTGCGGCGGAATTCCCGCCGGGACAAGACGGACGGACCATGGTAAACTGTAGCCAGGGACAAGACATTTTTGGACAACCCAAGATGACCGGCGTGGCGCCGATTTTTCCCAGTTTTGCTTCTCACATATCCCACCAACCACCATAGTACTGACCATGAGCCGAAATGACCCTGAGCGGATGGAGTGCATGGAGGTGTGGGGAGGCAATCAATCCGTCGATCGGAGTTTCCAGACACCAGGGTTGAAGACCTGGGTCTACAGCCGGCCATTTGGTCAAGCCGTTGGTGGCGGTGACGTCTACTATCTTTCGTCGTGTGCCTCGGGGCGGATTACCCGGATGTTGTTGGCCGACGTCAGCGGACACGGCGAAATGGTTTCGCAGATAGCAGTCGGCTTGCGCGACTTGATGCGGTTAAACGTGAACTACATCAAGCAAACGCGCTTTGTGAAAGCGATGAATCAGCAATTTTCCGAGTTCAGCGAACAAGGTGGGTTCGCCACAGCCTTGGCAAGCACGTTTTTCGCTCCCACCCAGTCGTTTGCGCTCTGTAACGCCGGGCACCCGCCGCCGCTGGTATTTCGCCGCAGCACTTCGCAGTGGGAGGAACTCGCAAATTACGTTGAGCGTCCAGAAACCGTGACAGACACTCCGCTGGGAATAGCTGGTGAAGCCTCCTACTGTCAACTCGAAGTGCGGCTGCAGACTGGTGATATGGTGCTCAGCTTTAGTGATGCGGTGACGGAATCGGAAGATGGTGACGGTCGGCAACTTGGACGAGAGGGTGTGCTGCAATTGGTTCGCGACTTAGACATCCAGAACTCGGCCGAGTTAATTCCCGTGTTTCTGGATCGAATTTCGGGGATGTCCGCGAACAATCTCATTCAAGATGACACCACGGTCTTGCTGTGTCAGGCGACCGGCGGCGGCCCATCGCTGAAGGACAATTTGCTCGCCCCGTTTCGCCTTTTCGGCCCGGTAGCAGACCGGACCGCACTCGCGTGAGCAAATCTAAGGGATGACTCAAAGATAACTTCCGCATATTGGATGGGTGCCACTTTCCTGAGCGAGCGCCGAAGACTTTGCCAACAACGAGAAACGCGTACCGCGAGCGGAGCCAGTGCTCGTGACGGCTCGAAGCATCATCGAGTCCCAGACAGCACTGGCTCCGCTCGCGATTGACGACTCGTGGTGATAGTTACGATTTGTGCGCTCGCTCAGCCAGTGGCACCCGCTGTAGGAAACGCCGAAGTTGTTGTGGAACCGTTACTAAGGATCGGGGGAAAAATAACTTCACCTAGTTCCCTCGCCCCTTTGGGGAGAGGGTACGGTGAGGGACTAGCAAATCTGGAAGTTATTTTTCCCCGGTTCCTAAGCGGCAAACAACAACACCTCTCTACCTCTTTTCGGCGCTCAGCATGATCGCCAATTCCCACGCTCTGAAGGCTGTTCAGCGGGCACGCCAAGCCTACAACACCAGCGATCGTCGGGCAGAGTGCCCGTCGTTGGCAAATCCCAATGGAGAAAAAAAGATGCCCGCACAGAACGAGACGCACACCTGGCCCGAGTTGGCAATCGGCCTCTACGACAAGCTGACCGAACGAAACGCTGAAATTGCGTACGCTTTCGACAACTTCGAATTGGGCGTTCCAAGTTCGACAAACGGCCAAAATGACCATGCGCTTTGGCGACTCAATGGGACGCTGAAGATCACGACCCGCAATGGAGTGTCAGCGTGAACGGGATGGTCGAGCGACGGCAGCGGTTGTCCGTGGACGGAGACCTCCAGATCGAGTTTGGAAACCGCTCTGCGCGACTTCACGCCACGGGCAACCGAATTGTCGTGGATGCAGTAGACTTGCGGACAGCGTGGATATTCCTCCGTCACTCACTCCCTTATGGGCATCGAGCGAAGGCGTTGCGGCGACTGGGGACAGAACTGGCAGAGTTGGATCTGGCGCTGGAACTCCATGTGCGGAGCACGCCGATTCTCGTCGCGGGATCGAACTCAGGACTGCTGTTGGGACTATTCGGTATTCGACACGCGCGACTGTTTCTACTCCCCCTGCTGAGCACAGGTACTACCCTCATCTGCCATTCGATCCTTTCGCGGAAATGACTGATCAGGCTCGATCTACTGATCGAGGCCGAACACGACGCAGGAGGCGTAAATCAGCAGAGCATCAGTACATTCGAATCCATGTAGGACTGCCCTTCTAACCGCGGAGCACATTCGGCCATCGCATTGATCGCGGGCGGAAACGTAGCTACTGACAACCCTGTCTCTTTTCCTTCGCCCGCTTGGCGACTGTGGGCGCTATCCGAGAGCTGAGTTCCAGGAACGACCGGTCAGCATGACGCAGCCTCTTGAGCCCGACGTTGAGTGAAGAAGAACTAAATCGAGTTTCATGATTCGTGGAAGTTTCGCAACCGCCAAATATGGCCGAAGGCCATTGTCATCGCAGCCTGGGGCATCGCCCCTCGTTGTTCTACACAAGTCCGATTTCCACTGGGCATGTCCCAGCGAGATCACAACTGGTTGGCTACATGTGACCTGCACAAATCTCGTGCTCTCCCCCGGGCTTGTCCCGGGGGACGCGGCGACTTTTGCTGCCAAGGTAGCGTCAGAATCGCGGCTTCCCCCGGGACAAGCCCGGGGGAGAGCAGAAGACCGTGAAGATAGAGATGAAGTTCATGGCATTGAGTGTAGCTCGTCAGTTGTCGCTCCCACTGGGACAAGCCCAGCGGAAGCGTGCACAGCAGATGTGTAGAACAACGAGGGCGATGCCCCAGGCTACGGTGAAAAACGGCCTTCGGCCAACAATTCCACGAATCGTGAAAAGTGATTTAGTGCGGATAATCCACTAGAATCGTGAGGGTCCTGTTCGTCGCGTTTGACGCCCTTAGGAGCGAGGAAAAAATAACTTCCAGATTCTCTGACCCTCTCCCCGTTGGGGCGAGGGGGCAAGGTGAAGATATTTTTCCCTCGCTTTTTAGCGCTCACGGGAGAGAGCCACCGGCCCATGACAGAGCAGATTGCTTTTGGTCGATTTGTCACGCTCCAAGAAGGTGATGCACCATCGCTGCTTGAGCGGATGTCCAATCGCGAGTTATCCGTCGAAGGGGATCGATACGGTGTGATCTCGCGATTGATCGCGAAACCTGGCGTTGAAGTTTCCGATCTCGCAGTCGCCGTACTGGGAAAGCTGTGCGTTACGACTCGTTTTTCTCCGTCGCAGCTTGGCGCTGTTCTACTTTCCAGCCGTATAACCGACCCAACCACTGCCGCCCAGGCGGTGGCGAAGCAACTCGGTTTGACATGCCCCGCTCGGGGCATTGAGCGAGCGTGCAGCGGCTTTCCCGCAGCGACACGACTGGCCACGCAGCTCTGCCAGGAAAGTGGCCGGAAGGTGGCGGTGATTGCAGCCGAGATCGTCAGTCGCAACATCAATTGGGAGCCGGCCAACGGAGACCTCAGCGATCACAAGCGGGCCCGCGGGCAGGCCGCTAAACTATTTGCCGACGGTGCGGCGGCGGTCCTTGTCGGTCCGATCGGAATCGACTGTCCTCACGAGATCCTCGATGCCTGGCAGGGCGAAGTACCTGACGAGCAGCAGTTGATTCAGAAGACCGAGGTCGAAAACGCCCTGAATCCGTGGGGCCACGTTTGCCTCGGCTCGACGACCTGCATCAGCATGCCGGGCAGGCGAGGCTTCTGGCTAGTGAAACGAGCCCCCCAGATCATGGCCGACGCGATCAGCCACAGTGTTGAGAATGCGAAGAGTCTTGGCCGTCTGACGAACGAAAAAGTCTCCCACATCGTTCCGCACCAACCGAACGGTCTGATTTTGTCTCGCTTCCAGCAACAGCTTCGTGATGCTCAAGAGGAGGCAAAAGTTTGGAACTGCATGCAGCATACCGGCAACACCGTCTCCGCTTCTATCCCGTCGGCCATGTCCAACGTTCAAGATGAACTACCGGTGGGATCGCTCGTCGCCATGCCTTCGGTCGGCGCTGGCGGCCCTGGGTACCGCCCCGACGTACTCAGTACCGGATGCGTTCTCGTCCGGATCGGGCAGGTTGACTGACAAATGATCTCGTGCCTGGTTGCACCTCGCCACTTTCACTTTTGCGATCACCTTAAGGCTTTAGTCGCACGGGCTTTATCGCCACCCGGCTTGTCCCGGTGGCGGAACGTTTGACAACTGAGTACGCCACCGACCTCGTGTCGGTGGTTTCGGGTTTGACAACTACCAGGCACTACGTTTAGAAATTGCGGCCGAGCAAGAAAGGTCTCCAACTCACCGGCACGCCGCCGAGGCCGAATCAGACCGCGGGTTGTTTCGGTCTCGGCTGAGTGCCGATTGAATTCATCAGCTCCGCTCGACCGACTGGTGTTCTAATGGGCCATGGTAGTTTTCAAACGGGCCTTCCGCCGGCACAAGGCCGGTGGCGGGCAGTTCCGGGTTTTGCAGCTAATCACCCCACTTAACCTCGCGTCCGTGATTCTGGGTTTGACAACTAAGGACGCCACGCACCTAAACAGGGGTCGCGAGATGGTCGTACACGGCAAGGCTACGACTTTGTTTCTTCGTTTGAGGCCTTCGGATTTCGGATTTGTTTCGGATTTGTGGTTCGGATTTCGTGGTTCGGATTTCGAATTTCCTCGTTGCTTTGTCGCAGAATCACGCACGGTCATTTAGTGCTTTGTCAACTCCAAAAATTGGGGGGAGGCGTTCTTCTCAACGGTGTATGACACCGCGTCCACGCGGTGTCGAAATGGGCTGCCTTTGCGACGTGACGGACGTGGACGACCACCATACATTCGTCTTGGCCCAACCCCAACCTTAAGAGTTGACACGTCACTGGGATGTTAAAGTATGCGCCTTTCAGCGACTTCACCCCACCAATGAGCCAAATGCATCAAATTTCACCCCCACTTTTTCATGCATGTGCCAGACGAATTGGAGAAGCCGACCCATCTGAAACGGCTTCGGACGGGTCGGCTAACTTGAGATCTGCGGGAAATCTGTTAGAACATCAGCGTGCTAGTCTGTGTCGATCATAGCGGATGTTCTGGTCCGTTGGGGTAGCAAGTCGTGAGGCGTTTCTCGACGCCTTGGGAATACGTCCGAGCCGGTCGCTGCCGAAGCGATTGTGCATCGTTGCGTAGTCGTTGCATCTCCGTCAACACGCCATCGCACGTTCGAGGTTCGGATGCAATAGGAACAAGCGCGACAGGGCCCTGCTTGTATACCCGCGCAGAGCAAGGCAGGGCCACGGCGCGTACAAACTCGTGAGTCAGTCACTTGACCGGAGGATTCACCTTGCCTTCCAAGCTTAAGATGAAACACCGCCGACATGGCAAGATATCGAACCGCAAACGTCGTCCATTCCTGACGACTCCAGCAGTATCGCGCAGCAAGCAGCTACTGTTCGAGTCGCTCGAACCGCGGATTCTGCTGGACGGTTCGCCATATTCCACGGCGATTCTGACTGGCGGCCCTGTGGCGTATTACCGTTTGGGCGAAGCCAGTGGTGCCACCGCCACGGACTTTTCGGGAAACGTGAATGACGGCGCGTATGCTAACGGAGTCTCGCTCGGGCACGCCGGAGCGCCGATCGAGGATCCTGATACGGCCGCTCGATTCGACGGTCTCGACGACCACGTGTCCTTACCCAGCACAGTCTTGAATGGGTTGTCGGACATCACGGTTGAGTTTTGGATGCAGACCACGTCCGGGCGGAATCAAGCCATTCTTAGCGGTGCGAATGCCGGCAACGACAACGAAATACTGGTTTTCTTGACCGGCAGCACTGGCTTGCGGCTGCACACGGGCGAGAGCTCCAATTCGTACATCGACTGGCAAATCCCCGCGGTCAACGACGGGTTATGGCACCACCTGGCTGTGGTCCGAGACGCCACGAACGACGAAGCCTCACTCTTTTTCGATGGTGTCAGTCAGGGAGTGGTTCCAACCACCTTGTCGCCGCTGACCATTGACACCGGCGGGTTGCTCGTAGGCCAGGATCAAGATTCGGTGGGCGGATCGTTGGATGCGACACAGGCACTCGAAGGCACACTGGACGAACTGGCGATTTTCGGCACCGCCTTGTCCGCCAGCGATGTCTTGGCTCACTACCACGCGCGCTATGCGGCCGACGAACGACCCCCAACGCTGATGGGCGGCAGTCCACTGCCCGAGGACGGTGGTTCGCTGACCGCACTGCTGGAACGATTTACGATTGAGGCCAGCCGCGATCTTGTGGCTGCGGGAGTCAACGACGCGAACAGCTGGGAATTGCGGGGCGCCGGGTCAGACGGCGCTTTTGCCACTGGCGACGACGTGATCTATGGACTGCAAGTTTCGCCGGCGTACGCGACAGGAACGACCATCCCGTTTGTGATTTCCGATGGTCCATTGCCGCTCGGCTCCTATCGATTCAAGGCAACCAGTGCCGCGCTCGTTGACCCGGCGGGGCATCTGTTGGATGGCGATGGCAATGCAGTGGGTGGCGATGACTACACACTCACCTTCCAGATCGCTTCCTCATCTGGCGTGACAATCGAGAGCCTCCAAAACGACACGCGTGTGTTGGCGACGCTTTTCGATCTGGTGGAAGAACCGATCGGCAGTGGCAACGCGTACGGATTTGGCCTGGGAGCGATTAGCCCGCAGTCGGATGTGGACTACTGGCGATTTGAAGCTCTGGGCGGCGACAAAGTGGCCGTGTCCGTCGACACGCCCGACAGCGGATTGCTACCCTACCTCGAGTTGCGGAACTCGGGCGACGCCGTAATCGCCAGCGATCAGAACGGCGGGCCTGACAGCGATGCGTACATCAGCTACTACACGATTCCAACCAGTGGCATGTACTACTTTCGGGTTTCCGGCAGAAGCAGTACGACAGGAACCTATCTTGCTCGTCTGAATCGTGTCCGTGGTATCGAAATCGAATCAGATCGCGAATACGCCAACAATAGCAACTCGGGTGCCAACCGACTGAATCTTCAACCGGGACCACCTGACCACACGGTTACGTCGGTCGCTGGCACAATCATGTCACCCAGCGGTGCAACATCGGATCTAGATCGCTATGCGTTGGGGACCTTGAATGCGGGTAACGTAGTTGAACTGGATTTAGACCTGCCCTCGTCGAGCACTTTAGTGCCACGACTTCGTCTGTTTCACGAGTCCGGAGAAAACGTCTCGGATGATGACGGAAATCCGCTCGATGGTCACTATCTAGGAACCGTTCCGGACGGAGGTGACGGGCAGTATTTCGTCGAGGTTAGTGGTGACTGGATCCGCGACGATAGCCGATACACAATCGCTGACGCAACGACCTGGTCGCAGGCCCAGGCGCTGGCCGTCTCGCTCGATGGCAACCTGGTCACGATCAACAACGCGGCGGAACAGCAATGGGTCGACGACACGTTCGACCAGTTCGGCAATTTCTGGCTGGGCCTGACGGACGAGGCGAGCGAGGGGACGTGGCTCTGGGCCAGCGGCCAGGAGGTGACCTACACCAACTGGATCTCGGGCGAGCCGAACACGACCAGCTACGACTATGCGTACATGGAAAACGGCGCGGGTGGCTGGCGCGACAATAGTGCCACCGCCACGCTGCGGGCCGTGCTGGAGTTCGACGCGGCTGGGACTGCCTGATGGCAGCCCCGGACCGTATGCCCAGTACCTGCTGAACGTCGACGTCACGGACACCGTCGCCCCCACAGTAACCTCAATCGAGCCGTCCGTCGGCGACGGGACAGCCGATCGATTTCTTCCAAATCACTTTCAACGAGGATCTGGCGGCGGCCACGGTCAACGTATCGAATCCCCTGGTGGGGTACCACAACGGTCGCTTCTACACCGTGACGCCGGACACCATGACCTGGACCGAGGCGGAAGCCTATGCCCAGAGTCTGGACGCGGCGCGCACCTGGCCACCATCCACGACGCCCCGACGCAGGCCTACCTGCAGCAGTGGTACGCCCACTACAGCCCCTGGATCGGCTTGACCGATCAGCAGAGCGAAGGCAACTGGCAGTGGGCCGACGCACAGGAAGTCACCTATACCCACTGGGGTCCGGGCGAACCGAACGATACCGATTCGCGGGCCGACTATGCGCTGCTGGGCACCGATGGTCTGTGGTACGACGATCGCTCCTACAGCGCGCGTCGCGGCCTGATCGACTTGGGACCGATCGCCGACAGCGACGGCGACCAGGTGCCCGATATGTTCGACGTCTATCCGAGCGATCCGCTGAATGCCTGGGACGTGCGGGAAGCGGGCGCCGACGGGCAATTCGACACACCTGACGACGTCCTCTATTCCCCCTACCTGACCGCCACCTACGTGTCCGGCACCAGCGTCTCCCTGGCCCTGCGGGATGGACCACTGGGAACGGGCCACTATCGATTGACCGTGAGCGATACCATCACCGACCGACTGGGCAACGCCTTGGACGGCGATGGCGATCTGGCGGCCGGCGCGCCGTATCACTACGAGTTTGAGGTGTTGCTCTCGGGAGATTTCGTGTTCGAGGGCCGCTCCAACGCGGCGCGCTTCGGCGGCCGAACTGGTCCTGACCGAAGACCCGCTCGGCAGCGGACTGTTTGTGGGCCGCGGCTTGGGTAGCCAGTATCCGGTGTCCAACTACGACTACTGGAGTGACACCGACTATTGGCGGTTCGAGGCCCTGGCGGGCGACAAGGTGGCCATCGCCGTCGACACGCCGGCCAGCGGCTTGGATCCCTACCTGGAGCTGCGTGACGCCAATGACAGCACCGTGGCCAGCGAGAATAATGGCGGGCCCGACTCGGACGACTACCTCAGCTACTACAGCATCCCGGCCGACGGCACCTATTACGTGCGGGTGGGCGACTATTACTACAACACCACACCGGGAAGTTACGAAGTACGCGTGGAACTGGCCCGCGGGATTCAGCTGGAGAGCGATCGCAACTACAACAACAACTCGTTTTCCAATGCCGATGTGCTGACGCTCCAACAGGGCGATGCCGGACACTTGCTGGCCACCGTGGCCGGGACGGTGATGGCGCCCGAGAGCACCACCTGGGATCAAGATCGGTACCAGCTGGGAACGCTCACGGCCGGCAACCAGGTGGCACTGAGTCTGCAGTTGCCGGCCGATAGCAGCCTGGTACCGCGTGTACGGTTGTTGAAGGCCGACGGCACGGAGGTGGCCGACGAGGACGGCGATCCGTGGGACGCACATTTTCTGGGCACCATTGCCGACGGTCAGGATGGCGTCTATTACGCCGAGCTCAGCTCGTACTGGTCCTATGGGGATCATCGCTACCTGGTGACCGATTCCATGACCTGGTCACAGGCCCAGGCGCTGGCCGTCTCACTGGGCGGCAACCTGGTCACGATCAACGACGCGGCGGAACAGCAATGGGTCGACGACACGTTCGACCAGTTCGGCAGCTTCTGGCTGGGCCTGACGGACGAGGCGAGCGAGGGGACGTGGCTCTGGGCCAGCGGCCAGGAGGTGACCTACACCAACTGGATCTCGGGCGAGCCGAACACGACCAGCTACGACTATGCGTACATGGAAAACGGCGCGGGTGGCTGGCGCGACTACAGTGTGACCTCCACGCTGCGGGCCGTGCTGGAGTTCGACGTGGCGGGGATCGACGGGGGTGGTCCCGGACCATTTGCCCAGTATGTGCTGGACGTCAACGTGATGGACCTGTTGCCGCCGGTGGTAACCGAGATCACGCAGACCCCTAGCGGAGATCCGGCCACGCAGCCGGTCGATTTCTTCCAAATCACTTTCAACGAGGATCTGGCGGCGGCCACGGTCAACGTATCGAATCCCCTGGTGGGGTACCACAACGGTCGCTTCTACACCGTGACGCCGGACACCATGACCTGGACCGAGGCGGAAGCCTATGCCCAGAGTCTGGACGCGGGCGCGCACCTGGCCACCATCCACGACGCCCCGACGCAGGCCTACCTGCAGCAGTGGTACGCCCACTACAGCCCCTGGATCGGCTTGACCGATCAGCAGAGCGAAGGCAACTGGCAGTGGGCCAACGCACAGGAAGTCACCTATACCCACTGGGGTCCGGGCGAACCGAACGATACCGATTCGCGGGCCGACTATGCGCTGCTGGGCACCGATGGTCTGTGGTACGACGATCGCTCCTACAGCGCGCGTCGCGGCCTGATTGACTTGGGACCGATCGCCGACAGCGACGGCGACCAGGTGCCCGATATGTTCGACGTCTATCCGAGCGATCCGCTGAATGCCTGGGACGTGCGGGAAGCGGGCGCCGACGGGCAATTCGACACACCTGACGACGTCCTCTATTCCCCCTACCTGACCGCCACCTACGTGTCCGGCACCAGCGTCTCCTTGGCGCTGCGGGATGGACCACTGGGAACGGGCCACTATCGATTGACCGTCGAGCGATACGATCACCGACCGACTGGGCAACGCCTTGGACGGCGATGGCGATCTGGCGGCCGGCACGCCGTATCACTACGAGTTTGAGGTGTTGCTCTCGGGAGATTTCGTGTTCGAGGGTCGCTCGAACGCGGCGCAGCTTCGGCGGCCGAACTGGTCCTGACCGAAGACCCGCTCGGCAGCGGACTGTTTGTGGGCCGCGGCTTGGGTAGCCAGTATCCGGTGTCCAACTACGACATTTGCCCAGTATGTGCTGGACGTCTACGTGATGGACCTGTTGCCGCCGGTGGTGACCGGGATCACGCAGACCCCCAGCGGAGATCCGGCCACGCAGCCGGTCGATTTCTTCCAGATCACTTTCAACGAGGATCTGGCGGCGGCCACGGTCAACGTATCGAATCCCCTGGTGGGGTACCACAACGGTCGCTTCTACACCGTGACGCCGGACACCATGACCTGGACCGAGGCGGAAGCCTATGCCCAGAGTCTGGACGCAGGCGCGCACACCTGGCCACCATCCACGACGCCCCGACGCAGGCCTACCTGCAGCAGTGGTACGCCCACTACAGCCCCTGGATCGGCTTGACCGATCAGCAGAGCGAGGGCAATTGGCAGTGGGCCGACGGGCGCAGCAAGTCACCTATACCCACGCTGGGGTCCGGGCGAACCGAACGATGCCGATTCGCGGGCCGACTATGCGCTGCTGGGCACCGATGGTCTGTGGTACGACGATCGCTCCTACAGCGCGCGTCGCGGCCTGATCGACTTGGGACCGCTCGCCGACAGCGACGGCGATCAGGTGCCCGATATGTTCGACGTCTATCCGAGCGATCCGCTGAATGCCTGGGACGTGCGGGAAGCGGGCGCCGACGGGCAATTCGACACGCCCGACGACGTCCTCTATTCCCCCTACCTGACCGCCACCTACGTGTCCGGCACCAGCGTCTCCCTGGCCCTGCGGGATGGACCACTGGGAACGGGCCACTATCGATTGACCGTCGGGGGCAGTATCACTGATCGAGTTGGCTTCGCTTTGGATGGTGACGGTAACAGTCAAGGCGGTGATCCATACTATCATTTCTTTGATGTAACATTGCCCGCTCAGTACGCGTTCGAGGGTCGCTCGAACGCGGCGCGTGCTTCGGCGACTGAACTGGTCCTGACCGAAGACCCGCTCGACAGCGGACTGTTTGTGGGCCGCGGCTTGGGCAGCCAGTATCCGGTGTCCAACTACGACTACTGGAGTGACACCGACTATTGGCGGTTCGAGGCCCTGGCGGGCGACAAGGTGGCCATCGCCGTCGACACGCCGGCCAGCGGCTTGGATCCCTACCTGGAGCTGCGTGACGCCAATGACAGCACCGTGGCCAGCGAGAATAATGGCGGGCCCGACTCGGACGACTACCTCAGCTACTACACCATCCCGGCCGACGGCACCTATTACGTGCGGGTAGGCGACTATTACTACAACACCACACCGGGAAGTTACGAAGTACGCGTGGAACTGGCCCGTGGGATTCAGCTGGAGAGCGATCGAGAGTATGCCAATGACAGCGTCGCCGGTGCCGACCCGCTGACTCTGGAACCATCGGGAACTCAGCGCATTGGCACCGTTGCCGGCACGATTATGGCGGCGTCAGGCGGCAATGTTGACGAGGACTACTTCAGCCTGGGTACCATCTCAGGGGGCGAAACGATCTTGGCCCAGTTGACGCTCCCGGAATCGAGCACGCTTAAACCGATCATTGAAATACGGGACGCGAACAATCAAATTCGTTCGATCAATCCGAACCCAGCGGATGGTTCCTACGCGCGCATGGACGTTGAGCAAACGGGGACGTACTACGCGGTCATTGTGGCATTCGACGGGCAGGGACCACTGGGCCAGTACTTGCTGGATGTCACGATTGCTCCAACCGCTGAATTCCAGTTTGCGGATCTGAGCGTTACTCAAATGATCGTGCCGACCACCGCGGCCACGGGCATGACGATACCGATCGAGTGGGCGGTGGGCAATTTTGGCACGGCGGTCACATCGACCGATACCTGGTATGATCGAGTGGTTCTTTCACGCAACACCGTCTACGGGGACGCGGATGACATTCCAATCGTGTCGGCCAAGTTGCACGTTGGAGCACTCGAAGCCCCTGTCGAGACCTCGCCCGGCGAGTACACGTTTGACACTTACACATCGGTGGTCGACGTTCAGCTGCCACTTGGCGAGCAGGGCGACTTCTGGATCCTGATCAAGACCGATGCTGCCGCCGACGTCTTCGAGTTTTCGCTGGAGGCAAATAACGTCCGCCGCAGCGACGAGATGATCCACATTGACGTCACGCCGTACGGAGATCTTCGACAGAATGGTGTTACCGTCTCGGCCGATCGATCCGTGTCGGGCGAGTCCTTTACGATCGACTGGAACGTGACGAATGCCGGGCCCGGAACGACGGGAGACGGCACACCAGGCGGTACCGTTGACGAGTGGATCGACCGCGTCGTCCTGTCGAAGGACGCCGTATTCGGCAATGCCGATGATGTGACAGTCGCCGAGGTGACCATTACCGGAGCGTTGGCATCCGGCGATTCGTATGGCGGAACGTGGACCGGCAGTTTACCGGCGGGCCTATCTGGATCGTACCGTGTGTATGTCTTCGCAGATTATCGCGACTCCGTCTTCGAATTCGGCGATGCGGCAGTCAATCTGGCATCTTCCAGCGGGACCGTGCTGATTGCGCCGGAATCCTATGGGGATCTCACGGCGGTGATTGACGCCGCCCCGAGCGAGTCGATCATCGCCGGGCAGATTCAAGTTGATTGGACAGTGACCAATACGACCGACGCCTGGTCGCTCACGCCCGCCAGTGTTTGGTATGACCGCATTATCCTCAGCACCGATACGACTTACGGCAACGCGGATGATCGGACCTTGGCAACGGTGCGACACGACGGTGCCCTGGATCCCGGCACCAGCTACTCGGCTCACGCCACGGTGACACTCCCGTCCGGTTCGATTGGGAGCAAGTTCCTGTTTGTGGCATCCGATGTGAATGGTCAGGTTTACGAGTTCGTCTACGAGACGAACAATGTATCACCCGGACAACCGCTGAACATCGTTGCGCCCGACCTCGTCACGCAGGTTTCCTTGACGGCTACAGACGCCCAATTCGGCGATACGATCAGCTTCGATTGGACGATTGCCAATGAAGGTGATGGCGCGGCAGCGGCGTCTTTCCGGGATCGCGTCTGGCTTTCTAGATAATGCCACGCTGGGAGGAGATACGCTGCTGGCGACCGTTGATGCGGTCACCCTTCCGCTGGAGCCAGGCCAGCAATACCAGCGTCTGCCGTTCTCGGTGTCCTTGCCGCTGACAGGTCTCTTGCCGGAAGGAGACTATTTCGTCATTGCCTCGACCGACGCTTTGGGAAATCAACCTGAGAGTCATGAGGACAACAACACGTTCACCGCAGGCCCGATTCGCCTCGCCTATCCTGACTTGCCCGATCTGCAGGTGATCGGCCTGACAGTCGTCGAGACCCCTCCCACCTCCGGCGCACCGATGACTATCCGCTGGCAGACTGCGAACAACGGACCGATCGCGTCTGTCGGATCGTTTAACGAGCGCGTCACGGTGGTAAATACGGATACGGGGGCCACGCTTCTGAATACCATCGTTTCTTATGACGCGTCGACCAGCGGTTCGATCGCCGCCGGAGGTTTCGCTGAACGAGAGCATGCAATAACGCTCCCCGAAGGTCCGGCCGGCGCCGGTACGTTGCTGATCACGGTCATCACGGATGTGAACAGCCAGATCGTCGAGAGCTACGGTCTCGATCTACCTGAGACCAATAACGAAGCCAGCTTCTCCGTTGGGTCCGAAATCAGACCGTACCCCGACCTGATCGTCGTTGACCCGACGCTTTCGCCCTCGAGTGTCGAACTGGGAGGCGAGGTGACGGTCGCTTGGAAAACCCAAAACATCGGAACGGCCGATGTCGAAACGTCGTTTACCGAGCGAATTCAGCTGGTCAACAAGACCACCGGGCAGACGATTCTTGAACAAATCGTAACTTTCGATCCGGTCACCGACGGCGCGATTGCAGCGGGTACTGTCAAAGAGCGCGCGCTGACGGTCACGATACCCGATTCGCACGATGTTCTGGGCGAACTGGAAGTGACGGTCCACACGGATTTCGCGGATCACGTTTACGAACACAATGCTGCGGATACGGCCGAATCCAACAATGAATCGGCGCCCGTTCCCTGGGCCTGCTGTTGCCCAATCTTGTCGCAGAGAATGTGAACGCCACCGCATCAGCGCTGTTTGGTGCCTCCATCAGCGTGGGCTGGACGGTAAGTAATATCGGTGATGGCACCGCGCGTTCCCACGCAGCCGACTCGGTTTGGATGTCGAGTGACCAAGCTCTTAGCGACGACGACATCCTGTTAAGCACGGCACAGGCAGTCGACCGTCCGCTGGCCGCCGGCGCCTTCTATGACCAGGTGGGCCACGCCGTCACACTGCCACTCGACGGAACTCTCTCCGAAGGTGACTATTATTTGATCGTTTCCACCGACGCCGAGGACGTACAGGCCGAGAGCAACGAGAGTGACAACGCCGCGGTTTCCTCGGCCATTACACTCGCCTTCCCGGACTTGCCCGATCTGCAGGTCGCCGATGTCGGTGTCACCGAGGTCAACCCGATATCCGGGCAGCCGATGACGATCACCTGGCGCTGTAAACCAAGGCTTGCAGACCGCCACAGGGCTGTTCCACGACCGGATTGTCGTCGTCAACGACACGACGGGAGAAACGATCCTTGACACGGTCCTACCTTACAGCCCGGCGGTCGAAGGCTTTGTGCCCGCGAACGGATCCGTCGATCGAGATTACGTGTTCGTGCTGCCGGATGGACCAGCCGGTACCGGCAATCTTGTCATCACGATCACGACCGACGTGGATAACGAAGTACTCGAAGGATTCGTCGGTGACCTGCATGAGAACAACAATACGTCCAGTGGCTCGGCTTCCAGCAGCCTCAACGCCTATCCGGACTTGATCGTTGACAACATCAGCCTGGATCCTGCCAGTGCCGGACTGGGCGGCGAGTTTACGGTCAACTGGCAGATCAGGAACGTCGGGCAGGCCACGACGCAGGGTTCGTTCAAGGAATTGGTCCAGATCGTCAATACGACAAGCGGCCAGACGATCTTTGAAGAACAGATTACGTACATATCTCTTTTCTATGGTGAGATCGCTGCAGGCGAGTTCCGCGACCGGGACTTGATCATCGCCCTACCCGATGCGGCATCCGCGATCGGACAGCTGGAAGTAATCGTCACCACCGATGCGCAGAACGAGATCTTTGAACACAATGCAACGGGAGATGCGGAATCGAATAACGTGTCAACGGGCGCCGCGATCACACTCCTGGCACCGGACCTGACCATTGCGCCACAGCTCAGTACTCTGGCCGCAAATTTCGGCGACACCATTAACGTGGACTACGCGGTCGTCAACGCAGGAGATGGCCCGACGACTCAGAACATCGTGGACCGAGTTTGGCTGTCAACCGACTCGGTGCTGGACGCGAACGACACTTTATTGGCCACGGTTGATGCACAGGCTTTGCCGCTGGCGGCCGGTGCCGAATATGTGCGGGACGACTTTCTCGTGACCCTTCCGCTGGATACCGAGCTGATCGAAGGGAATTTCTATCTGCTGTTCGTGACAGATGCCGCGGCAAGCCAGACAGAATGGTTGGAGGACAACAACCTGGGCGCAGCCGGTCCTCTGGCGCTCACGTTTCCAGATCTCCCTGATCTGCAGATCGCGGGACTATCGGTAGTCGAGGCGGCGCCCCTCTCGGGCGAGGCGCTGACCATTGGCTGGCAGACTCGGAATGCCGGGAACGCGGTCGCCGCGGCAGATTTCTCCGAGCGTCTGATTGTGGTGAACACCTCCACAGGAGCGACGTTGCTCAACAGCCTGCTGGACTACGATTTCGCCACCGCTGGGCCCATTGGCGCCGGCGCTTCGGTCGAACGTCAATATGCGATTACGTTACCTGACGGCCCCGCAGGGAGCGGCCAATATCGAATCCAGGTCGTGACCGACTCGAGTCGCGACATCGTGGAAGGCCCCGCCGGTGGCATCGCGGAGAACAACAACGAGACTGAGATTTCTGTGGCGGTCGGTTTGCGCCCGTACCCGGACCTGACGGTCACCCAGCTGAGTCTCGATCCCAGCACAGTGTTGACGGGCGAGGACATCACTGTGCGCTGGTCCGTCGTCAATTTGGGCTCCGAAGCGGTGGACACCGATTTTGTGGAACAGGTCCGCATTGTCAATCAGTCCACGGGTGCGACGTTGTTGACGACATCCTTGCCGTACGAGGTTTTCCAGACGGGGACCATTGCCGTCGGCCAGACGCGAGATCGCGAGTTGATCGTCACGATTCCGGACGGATCTGGCAGCGTCGGTACTTTGGAGATCATGGTCACGACTGATTCGGGCAATACCATTTTCGAGCACGATCCGGCCATCAACGCCGAGAACAACAATTCGATCTCCGGTACGATCAGCACAACCCTGGCACCTTATCCCGATCTGGTTGTTTCCGAAGTCGTGGGTCCCGCGCAAACCATTGGGGATCCGGCGCGAGTCACAGTCTCGTGGACGGTGACCAACGATGGATCGGCGCGGCAGTGGCGGATGGATGGTACGACGTGATCGTCGCCTCCAACGACCAGGTGATCGGCGATGGTGACGATCGCGAATTGGCGCGATTTGAGCGGACCAGTGACCTGCCTGCCGGACAGTCTTACGATCGGAACGAAACGATTCTGTTGCCACCGGCGTTCAACGGCCGCTATTTCCTCTACGTCCGAGCGGACGTGGAAGATGTGGTCTTTGAGGACGGCCGGGAAGCCAACAACTCCGATCGCTCGCCCGACTTCTTCGACGTCATGCCGATTCCTTACGCCGACCTGGTCGTCGTCGATGTCAATGTACCGGGACCGGCGTTCAGCGGTCAGACGCTGGATGTCAGCTGGCGAGTCGAAAACCAGGGTATTGGCTTGACCAACAAGGGCAATTGGAACGACGCGATCTGGCTGGCCACAGATCCCGATGGCAACAACCGCACGAAGCTGCTCGGTTCTTCTCTTCACCTGGGCCAACTGGCGGTCGGCGACGGTTACGACCGCACCGCAACCGTCACGTTGCCCGATGGATTGGTGGGCGAACATTATGTGGTGGTAGCCACCGGTGGCGTATTTGAGTTCATCCACACGGACAACAACGGCACGGTCTCGAATGCCTTTGACGTTCAATTAACGCCACCCGCCGACCTGGTCGTGACCGATATTATTTCACCGACCGAACCTGTCGAGGAAGGGACGGCAATCGACATCAAGTGGACGGTGGAAAACGTGGGCAGCGGCGATGCCGGTGGCTATTGGGAAGACCGGGTCTACTTGAGGAAAGTGGGCGATCCCAGTGCACCAACCGTTTCGTTGGGAACGTTTCGCTATGATGGCCCGCTGCAGGCCGGCACCAGCTACACGCGATGGGAACAGCTACGGTTACCGATCCGCACGCATGGGGTCTACGAGACCGTGGTCATCACCAATTACGACGGCCGGTTGTACGAACACGGCGCCACCGACAACAATACTGCCGTGGATGACACCACGATTCCGATCTCCATCCGGCCGCGTCCCGATCTGCAGATTCTGGATATCACGGCGCCCGCCGCGGTGGATCCCGGTCAGACCGTGGCAGTTGAATTCACCGTCATCAACCAGGGAAATGCCGCGACAACGCGTCCCACCTGGCAGGACTCGATCTACCTGTCACTCGATCCCATCATCACCAGCGATGACGTCCATCTGGGAACGCTCACCAATCAATCGGCGCTGGAACCTGGTGAATCGTACCGATCCGCGACCGACACCGCCATCATTCCGGAACGCTACCGGGGAACGGTCTACCTGATCGTGAAGACGGATTCCGGTTCGGCGATGGATGAGTGGCCGAACGAGCAAAACAACACGGTCTTTGTCGAGTTGTACGTGACGCCGCAACCGCTGCCTGACCTTGTAGTTCACGACGTCGTGACTGCCAGCCAAGCTGTTGAAGGGGCGACTATCGACGTACGCTATACGGTTACCAATCTGGGGCCTGGAAGGACTCCCGTAGAGAATTGGACCGACACAATCTGGCTGACTCGCGACAAGAACCGGCCCCATCCCGGCCAGGGTGACGTGTTGCTGAAAAGCATTCCGCACACCGGCCGACTCGACAACCGGGCCGGTTATGATGTGCAGACGACAGTCACTGTACCCACGGGTTTGGTGTCCGGCACGTATTACATCACGCCCTGGACCGATCCCTACGCCGCTGTCCTGGAAGATACACTGGCGATCAACGTCAATCCGGATGATCCCACCGAAATTGACAACAACAATTACAAGGCCCGCGCGATCGACATTATCGCGCTGACCAAGCCGAAGCCAGACTTGCTGGTCGCCGACGTACAAGTGACCCCTGAAGCCTTGGGGGGAACGGGGTACAGCGTCACTTGGACCGTCTCAAACAACGGAAAGGGTGATGCCAGCGGCACCTGGGAGGATGAGATCTGGCTGGCTCCCACTGCCGACGTCAACCCGACTACCAGCAACAGTCTGCTGTTGGGCCGCGTCGCTCACAGCGATGTCGCATCCAAAGATTTCTACACCAGTACACTCGACGTGACACTATCCCCGTCGGCCATCGGACAACATGTGATTGTCAAGACGGATTGGCGGAAGGCGGTATCCGAGACGAATGAGGACAACAACCGTGGTGGTACAGACACCCAAGTAACGCCGGTTCCGGCTGACCTTCTGGTCACCAACGTGACGGTCTCCAACGACGGGCAGTCGGGTGAAGAAACGACAATTGTCTACACGGTCGAAAACCAGGGTGCTCATCCGGTGTGGCTGGGAACCGACTACTGGATCGACTATGTCTGGATCGGCGCCGACGCGACATTCATCAAGAGCCGCGCGTCGTACTTTGGCAAATCGGTTCGACCCAACGCCCAGCCGCTCCAGCCGGGCGAGAGCTACACGGCCGAGGTCACGGCTCGTCTGCCCAAAGGCATTGGCGGCGACTTCTTCGTCTACATTCATCCGGACGCTCACGACGATAGCCGCAGCGAGCAGCTGCGCTCGGTGCAAACCGCCTGGTGGCCGGCAGCGACGGGCGACAATGCCAAGTGGCTGGAACACTTTGGACATTGGGCGCACGAAGACCCCACCAACAACGTATTTCGCGCCGAGATACCGATCGCCTACAATGAGCCGGACCTGGTGATCACCGATCTCCAATTGCCACCCGCCGCACAATCGGGCGATATCGTTGACATCACCTTTACAGTGACCAACCAGGGAACGCGAGACACGCGTGAAAAAGCCTGGCCGGATCGCTTCTTCCTGTCGCGGGATCCCTCCCTGGACCGGTACGATACCTTGTTGCTGGAGGTGTCGCATCAAGGCGTCTTGGCGGTCAACGAGTCCTATACCGAAACGGCTCAAATCCGGCTGCCAGACGGGATCGACGGACCGTTCTACGTGCTGGCCATCACCGATTCCCCAGCCTATTCTCGGACCTCCGTGGCCAGTAATATCGGATTCGGCAATCCCGGCGTGGCATTTGAAGAACCGTTTCGGTTGCCGGAACATGACCGCATCTGGGAAACCCAACGATTATTGGCGCGGGGCCGAGTGGCCGAGTACCAGCTGGAAGGCAACAACACGTGGGAGGAGGCGATCGATGTTACGCGAGCCACTCCGCCAGATCTTCAGGTCACCGAACTGATCGCGCCCAGCGCGTTCGCATGGGACAGGATTTCGAGATCACGTACACGGTGACGAACCTGGGCGGCGACACCGTGCCGACGCAGCCCAAGTGGGACGACTTGATTTATCTGTCCCGCGACGAATTCCTCGACCTGCGCGCCGACCGTTATTTGGGCCTGAACGGTCACACTGGCGGGCTCGCGGCGGGCAGCAGTTACACGTTGTCCAAGACGTTTCGAGCGCCAGCGGTTCTGGATGACGAGTCGGAAGAGTATTACGTGTTCGTCGTAACCGATCCGACGCGCAATACATCGATCGGCCAGGTATTTGAGCTGGACCAGGAAACCAACAACGACCGGCATTCAGACGTGCCGATGATTATCGAATTGCCGCCTCCCACCGATTTGCAGGTGACCGACATTGTCGTGCCGGCCACGGCGAGGTCGGGTGAACCGATCACCATCTCCTGGACGGTGTCCAACGCCAGCCAGACGCAGCCGGCCATTGGCACCTGGTCCGACACTGCCTATCTGTCGACCGACGCCACCTGGGACCTTCACGACGTGCCGATCGGCCGGTTGAGCCACAGTGGGACTCTGAATCCGGGTGAGAGCTACACATTGTCGCTCGACACGCTGATGCCGCCGGCCACGCCGGGTCAATACCGCGTGATCGTGCGCACCGACATCTTCAACCAGATTTATGAACGCGAGTTCGACGTTAACAACAAAACGGCTTCGCCCGAGACGATGTCGGTTACGGTGGATGAACTGTTACTGGACGTGCCTTACGCGACGACCTTATCGACCGGGCAGAAGCGGTTGTTCCAGGTGACGGTACCTCACGACCAGACACTGCGAGTCCTACTCGCCACCGAAGCCGACGGCGCGTCGAATGAGCTGTTCCTCCGTTATGGCGCCGCACCGACGGTGGCAAACTACGACGCGGCGTACGAAGGTGGATTGGCGCCGCAATTGCAGGCCGTGATCCCTTCGACCGAACCCGGCGTGTACTACGTGTTGGTGCGTGGCTACTCCGAACCAACGGAAAATACACCAATCACGCTGCTGGCCCAATTGCTGCCGCTGGCCATCACAGGCATCGCCACGGATGTCGGTGGCGATGCCAAATATGTCACCACCACGATCCGGGGCGCACGTTTCCATGAAGATGCGATCGTGAAACTCGTCCGGCCGGGGTTCGCGGAATACGAGCCGGTGGTGTACGAAGTTATCGATTCCACGAAGATCATCGCGACATTCGACTTCACCGATGCGCCCACGGGCTGTACGACTTGAAGGTAATTAATCCTGGAGGTGATGCGGCGATCGTTCCCTATCGTTTTCATGATCGAGCGCACGATCGAACCGGATGTCACCATCGGGCTGGGTGGTCCGCGGACGATCCTGGCCGGCGAAGTAGGCACCTACAGTGTGGCATTGCAGAGCGTCTCCAACCTGGACACGCCGTATGTCTACTTTCAGGTCGGCATCCCGGAACTGCTGATCAACGACATCGTCTACAGCTTGCCCTTCGTCCGTTTTAACTCGAACGTGCGTGGCGTTCCCGATGTCCGCGATGATATCGCGTGGGCCATGATCGACTCGTCGGTCAACTCGGACGACATCTACGCAGGCCAGGTCCGGGCGCCCGGTTACTTGTTCGATACGGACGCTAATGGATTCACCGGGTTCTCATTCAACGTCTCGACCTACCCGGGCCTTGAGGAATTGCATGACCGGGCCTGGGACGATTTGGTCAGCCAGGTCTATGCGGCGATGCCCGACGCCAAGGAAGAAAGGGCTGCTGGACGATGGACCGGCCGGCCTGGACCAGATCCATGAGGGGCTGACCGAGCTGTACAACACATTGGGGGCGGTACCGAACGAATGCGTCATTCCGTTCATCCCGTTCCGCTTCCATCTGGTCGCCGCGGCCACGGCCATGACGCGTGACGAGTTTGTGGCCCATGCCACATCCGAGGCCGAAAAACTCCGTCTGGCAATTTTGGACGACGACCAGGCGAGTGGGGCCTTGTTAACGCTGGCCGCCGACCGCGACACGTGGCGTGATCTGTTCCTGGCCTCACTCGAGGAAGGTGGGTTGCTGCGTGCCGTGGATGATCTGCCCCCGATTCGTGAGCAGGAGAAGATTGTCAGCCTGATGGCGACTCTCGCCTCCGGGATCCTGATCGGCCCGGCCGGCGCGGAAATCGAGACCTCCGGCAATCTGCTGGAGTTCTTCGAGCAGGTTCGCACATGGTATGGAAACGATCCGGACCAATTGGCTGAAATCGAGTACTGGGAGCCGCGGCAAAGCAAGTGCTATGCGGATGAAATTCCCGTCCCGGCCTTGCCGCAGTTCGAAGATTACAGTCTGGGCTTGTCACAGCCAACGCACTTCGAGGCGTTTCGCGTGTACGTGCCGTGGATGCCTTTCGAGGACCGCGGTGCCGGCCTGCCTCCCGATTATCAAATTAACGGTCCACAACCAGTCGATGGTGAAGACTTCCAGCCGCTCGACCTGACACAGTATCTGCAGGACGACGCGGAAGTCGGTCTGGCGGCGATCACCGGCCCTCAGACCGTGGACACCGGCGGATGGCTGCCGCTGGCTGAGCGATTGCCTTACACAGTCAGCTTTGCCAACGCCAACGACGCCACCGACCACGTGGCAGAAGTCCGCGTGGTTACGCAGCTGGACGAAGATTTGGATATCTGGTCGTTCCGCCTGGGCGACATCAAGGTCGGTAAGATCAGTGTGCACGTCCCCGAAGGCCGCGCTTTGTTCCAGGGCGAATTCGATTTCAGTGATACGGAAGGATTCATCCTCCGTGTGAGCGGGGGCATCGATCAGTTCTGCGCGAAGCGACGTGGCTCTTGCAGGCCATCGATCCGCTGACCGGCGAGCTGGTTCAGGATCGGAACAAAGGTCTCTTGCCCCCCAACAATGCGCAGGGACATGGCGCTGGCTTCGTGACCTTCAGCGTGCTGCCCGACGCGGATGTGGTACAGACGGGCAACCAGATCACGGCTTCGGCCCGCGTCTTGTTCAACAACGCGCCGCCAGAAGACACACCCGTTCTTTCCCAGCCGGTGGATGCCGTAGCGCCAACCACGGCGCTGGACGTGGATCGCGTTTCGGCCAACGGCAACAACTATCTGGTTCAGTGGCAGGTCACCGACGACGTGGGAGGTTCCGGATTCCAACATGTGACGTTGTACGTGGCTACTGATGGCGGCGATTACCGCATCTGGCAACGCCAGTTGACCGAAGCCAGCGGCACGTTGGTGTTCGAAGGTCAGGCAGGCCACACCTACGAATTCCTCGCCTTAGCCAGTGACCTGGCCGGCAATCGCCAATCGCCCGGTGTGGGGGTTACGGCCGAGGACGATGGTACGAGCGTGAACCTGGGTACGCAGCAGACCGTGCCAGAGACAACGCCACCCAATTTTGGAATTGCGCCGCAGCCAAGTCCCGAACCATCAACGAGTGCCTTGTTCACCGAGGCTGAAAGGCTGATTCCGGCTGCATCGACCGCCTTCGCGGCGGCTGAGTTCGATGAAGTTCTGCGTCCCTTCGTGGCGAGCGCGTTCGTGCAGGGTATTGAGCAGAGTCACGCTGAGATTGGACCGATGGCGATCGCCGAATCTCCCGATGGCGAGATATTGGTCAGCGGTGGTCCGTCGCGGAACTTCCTGTACAAATTTGACCGCGAAGGGGGCGAAGCGCTAATCCATGGGCTGAAATCCCCTATCCGGTGTTCAATCTGGCTTTCGATGGCGCCGGGCGACTGTGGGCCACGACGGGAGGTGGACCGCTGCTGCAACTGGATCCCGATACGGGTCGCGTGGTTGGCGAATATGGTGACGGCATTACGATGGCGCTGGCGGTCGAGCCGGGAACCGATCGGATTTATGTGGCCGCCGGTGCCGTTTGGTCCGGTGGTGTGGCTGGTGTGGGCGGGGGTGTAGAGATCTTCGATCCGGCCACCGAAACCTTCTCGCACTTCAGCCGCGACTTGAACCTTCGCGTGGCTTCGTTGAACTTCGCTCCCGATGGAAGTCTCTGGGCAACGACCTGGCCAGACCGCAAGCAAGTGGTGCGATTCACCGAACAGCGGCGCGGCGAATTGATGTTTGAGTTCGAAGCGGATGTCGATTCCCTGGCCTTCGGCCAGGAAGGGACAGACCTGGAAGGCTTGATGTTCGTGTCGCACAATGTGGGCGCCAACGACCATCCGGGCAGCGAGCTGACCATGGTCGATCTGGCCACGCTCCGCCAGGTAACTCTGGCCGACGGCGGTAGTCGTGGCGATGTGGTTGTCACCACCAGTGATGGCCGGGTGCTGGTCAGCCAATCGCACCAGGTCAACGTGCTCAATCCGGCGGCAGCACCACTGGTTGTCGCCACGTATCCACCTGCCGGGTCGGTGGTAGCTCTGCCCCTGTCGTACTTGACGGTCAGCTACGACCAGCCAATGTTCGTCGGACTTGGCAGCGAAACCGCTTCGGTAATCAACCTGGACAACTATCGATTGTTCCAAAACGTGGTCGGCGAAATCGCTTTGGATTCGGCATTTTATGATGGCGAGTCGAACACCGTCTACCTGCCAGTGGGGCACGCTCGAGCCGGATGATTACCGGCTGCAAGTGTCCGAGGAAGTGGCAAGCATTACGGGCCTCTCAATGCGGGCCAATTACGCGTCCACGTTCACGGCCGTGTCTGATTTCTCGCGCTGGTCAACATGCAATTCACCAATTCCCGCTCGGACCGCAGTACCGACACCGTCTCGTGGGACGTTGTGATCACCAATACCAGCGACTATGAACTGCTCCTGCCGCTGGTGCTGATCCTGGATCCCGTGGACGATTATGCAGGCGTGCCGGTCAACGCTCAGGGCCAGGCACCGGACGGCAGGTGGTTTGTCAACGTTTCAGCGAGCGTATCGGATGGTCTGCGTTTGGCGGTTGGTGAATCGACCGTGGGACGAACGATCACGATCTATGATAGCAACGAACGCAAAGTGGATTACGATCCGGGCATTGGGGCCAGACCTACACCCAATCAGCGGCCGGTGTTCGACACGCCGCCAGTGCGCGATGCGGTGGTTGGTGAGCTCTACACGTATGACGCCGATGCGCACGATCCGGACGGCGGTTCGGTTTTCTTCTTCCTGGCCAGTGGTCCGGATGGCATGCAGATCGACGCCATCACGGGCGTCGTGACCTGGATTCCCCAGACAACGATGCAGCGCACACTCCGGTCGTCTTGCACGTCTACGACGTGCGCGGCGGTCGCTCGGAACAATTGTTTGTGATCGATGTCCAGGGAGGCAATCAGGCGCCCGTTCTGGGACGGTTTCCGCGCTGATCGAAGGTGTCGAGGGACAGGCGATCGAATTCCCGTTACCCGTCATCGATCCGGACGACGACACCCTGGCCGCCTGGATCGACCACGTTCCACCGGGAGCTGTGTTGGATACGGAGACACTCACCTTCCGCTGGACGCCAGACTACGATTCAGCCGGCACCTATGAGGATGTCACGTTCCATCTCAGCGACGGGGTCAATCACGTCTTGCGCGGGTCACCTTCGCGATCGCACCGGCGGACCGAGGTCCCGAGTTGGTGCCACCCGCGGACCGCACGATCCGTGAAGGTGATCGCCTGCGATTCTACCTGCAGGGATTCGACCCGGACGGGGATCCCGTTACGTTCAGCAGCCACATGCTGCCGCCCGGCGCGACCCTCGATCCGAATACCGGACTCTTCGACTGGACGCCCGCACTACATGGCCGGCCAATACGAAGTGCCGTTTGTGGTGCACGGCGATAGCGGCAAGGCCAGCACCACGGCCGTCATGACCGTGATCAATGCGAACGGTGCGCCGGTATTTGACAATCTGGCCGGATGGCGGATTTTCGAGAGCCAGCCGTTATCGATCTCCGCCTTCGCCTACGACCCGGACAACCCTGGTTTTGAAACACCAATACGCAATCCGGAAACGGACGAGCTGATCCCCCGGACCGCTTTCGAGCCGACGGTGACGTATACCGTGGACGGCTTGCCCGCGGGTGCCGAGTTTCTGACCCCGACACCGCGCTGTTCTATTGGGAGCCCGATTTTGAACAGGCGGGCACTTATCAGGTGACTTTCACCGCCACCGACGACGGCAACGAGACCGGCCTCCCGCTGGCCGTCAGCACGACGATCGATGTGATCGTCATGAAACCTGAATCGAACACCTGACATCGCGCCCAATCGAAAACACTACCGTGGCGCGCGATGATGTTCTGGAACTCCCTGTCACGGTCACGGATCCCGAAGGCAACCCGATAGTGCTTGCAGGCGGAAAACGCCCTGCCCGGATTCCCGCTTCCGGATTTCGTGACGTTCATCGACAACGGTGACGGCAGCGGGCTGTTTCGCGTCCAACCAACAGTGGGCGATCGGGGTGATTACAGCCTTACCTTGCTGGCCACGGATGACGGAGATGGCGAGGGACGCTGGGCGGAACGGACCGCCTCGTACACGTTTGTGGTGACGGTTCAAGCCGCGAACGAACCACCGGTACTCGATTACGTCGGTCACCAGGTGGCTGTGGTGGGCGAACCGTTTGAACTGCAGTTGCACGTCCATGATGCCGATCAGGAACCGCTGACTTACCAGATGGCTGGACTGCCAGCCGGAAGCCACGCTTACCGCGTCGGCCGTTTATGGCAAAGCTGTTGTTGCAGTGGACGCCACAAGCTGTGGGCGACTATCCGGTCACGTTCACCGTTACGGATGGTGGTAACGGTGGTCTCGACACGCCGGCATCCGACTGGGTGAGCATCGTCATCGCTGTACGAAACAGTAACAATAGCCCGGTGTTGCCTTTCGTTCCGGATCAAACGGTGGATGAGGCTCAATTACTGGAATTCTCTCTCAACGCAACCGATCCGGACGGCGACGCGCTCACCTATCGAGCGGAAAACCTGCCCGACGGGGCCACGCTCGATCCGGCTACCGGGATCTTCAGCTGGACACCCGGTATGCATCAAGCCGGTTTGTATGAGGACATTGAGGTGCTCGTCACCGACGGCCACCGGAGCCGGTTCGATCGGTTCAACATCGAAGTTGCCAATGTCAATCGCGCACCGCAGATCGTGCCCCAGGCGCCGCTGTTCTGGCGCGAGGCTCAGCAGTTCAGCATCGATATTGAAGCCGGCGATGCGGACGGTGACCCGCTGGTGTTCTCGGTAGCAGGGTTACCCAGCGGTGCTCTGTTCAACGAATCGACGGGCATCCTGGTTTGGACGCCGGACTACGAACAGGCGGGCGACCATCAGCTGACGTTCACCGTCACCGATCCTGACGGATTGTCGGACTCGACCGATGTCACGCTGCGGTCAACAACGTCAATCGACCGCCGATTATTGACACCTCTTATCATGCTGTCCAATTGGGCAATGAACTGCGATTCCTGATCGAGGCTACGGACCCCGATCTAGGGACCACGTTGTCCTTTGCCGCCAGCGACTTGCCTGAGGGAGCGACTGTCGATCCCGACACGGGCGAGTTTGTCTGGACGCCGGGTCCTGGGCAAGCGGGCATCTACACGGTGGGACTGCATGTCAGTGACTCAGTGACAACCAGTTCGCAGGCCATCGTGATTTTGGCGGACATCGAACTTCCGGCACCGGCAGTGACGGTCGAACTGACGCCCAGCTTTCCAGCCTTGGAAGGCGACATCGTACTGGTCCACGCGATTGCCGACAGCCTGGCCGACATCGTTGACCTGGTGGTCACATTCGACGGCACACCGCTGGCCGCTGGACGACGACGGGCGGGCACTTATCTCGGCACCCCTACCCGGCAAATACGTGATCGAAGGCACCGCCACGGATGCCGACGGCCTGGTCGGCTCGGTGACGACCATGCTGAAAGTGCGTGACGCGAGCGACCAGCAACCGCCGCTAGTCGCCCTGGCAGCGGCAACCGAAGGTCCCGAGATTCCTGACGGTGTGATTCTGGGCTCGGTACTGGACGACAATCTGGACAGTTGGACTTTGGAGATCCGGCGCTCGACGAAGCGGAGTATCACGTGCTGGCCACCGGCGACGCGACGGTCAATAATGCCGCGTTGGCCACGCTCGACGTCCAAGATATGCCCAACGGCTTCTACCAGCTTCGCCTCACCGCACGCGATATTGGGCGCCGCGTGTCGCGTGCCGAGACGGTGATCGAAGTGCGAAGTGACGAGAAGCGTGCGTTCCTGACCATCCAATCCGATCTGACCGTGACCGTTGGCGACGTGGTGGTCAACGTGGCCCGTGGATATGATTCATCCCGACGCGAACGCGAAGGAGATCTGGGTTACGGCTGGCGATTCCTGCATCGCGAGGTGGACCTGCGCAGCAGCGTGCCACCCACGGGGTACGAAAACCAGGGACTCTACGCGCCGTATCGTGAAGGGACTCGCGTTTACCTGGCGACACCCGACAACCAGGAGCTTGCCTTCCAGTTTCAACCGCAGCGTCAAACCGAGCCAGGCCTGGTCTTCTATACACCGTTCTGGCAGCCCCTCGAGACCGTTGCCACCGGCTGGACACTACACACCGAAGATCTGCGGCTGATGCGCGGCGGCAACATGTTCTTCGAACACGAGACGGGTCGCCCGTATAACCCGAGCAGTCCGTTCTTTACCGGCACGGACTTTGTCTTGACGGCTCCGGACGGCACACGTTACGAGATCGATGCCCAATTGGGGATCATTTCCCAGACCGACACAAATGGGAATACCGTCTACATCGGCGACAGTGGCATCGCGGCCACGTCGGGTCAGTCGGTCCAATTGGTCTATGATGGTCAGGGCCGTGTCGCGAGACTGGTCGCGCCGGACGGTCGGACCGTCATCTACCAGTACGATGCCGCCGGTAACTTGCTCGCGGTGCGGGAACCTGCCACAGGGCAGACGGATCGATTCGGCTACGACGCTCTCGATCCGCACCTGCTCCGCTCCACCGTAACGGTGGCCGGCAACGGGACCGCTGTGCTGTATTCGGACAACGAGCAACCGCTCACTGCACCGCTGCTGGCTGATTTGGGAGCAGCGGCGTCATTCGCGGGCGTCGCCACCGTTGGCAGTTTGTCCGACAGTGAAACGGATCGCTACACATTTAGCGTTCGCGAGAGCGAAATCCTGTCGGCTGGCACCAGCAAGTTGTTCGTGCGGATCGTGGTCGAGCGCGATGGTGGCGATTTAGCACCCTTGACTCCCGAATTGATGGGCGTTCTGCCAGTCTCGACTTTCCGCGGATCGGATCGTGCCGAAAGATTGTTCGCCATCGAGCGTGAAGGACTCTATCAACTGGCGGTGGCCGGCAGTTCGGGCACTTCCGGCGACTATCGACTGCACATCTTCGCGGGCCGGGGGGTGAAAGGGGGGGGGGGGGTTAGAGGGGCGAGAGCCCAAAGGGAGGGGAGGCCCCAAGGGGGGGCGCGTGGGCGACGTCGAGTACGATCTGGCAGCGGACCTGGACGGCAGCGGGATCGGCCGCCACGGCGACCCGGAGATGGTCCCCAACAACTATGGCTTCCGCGGCTACCGGGGCGCATCAAGCTAACATACCGCTGCCATTGGAAATGACTCACACCAATCTGGCCGCCTACATTCCCGTGAAATCGATCGTTCTGGATCCGGATGGCGATGACGTTTTCTATCGGATTGTCGATGTGGAACACGGCACGGCGACGCTGAGTGCGGACGGGGGGAAAGTGTTTGTTGGGGCCGGAAGCGGGTTTGGTGGGGGGGGCCGGTGTCGCTGGTGGCGGACGACGGTTTCAACAGTTCCGACCTGGTATACGTCGGTATTGAAGTTTCCGATGCTCCGCTCTTGAGCATGGAAGTTGCGGGACGACAACCGCAGTTGCAAAAGGGCGAGCGACAGGGACTCGTAGTCATCGGCGATTTTGAGGATCAGCAAGATGTCCTGCTGATCGGCTCGTATTTGACGTACACCAGCAGCGCTGAAAGCGTGCTGACCGTCGACGCGAGCGGAATCCTTTTCGGCCAGCAAGATGGCTACGCCGCCGTCACGGCACGGCGCACCTGGCCGCGGCAACGGCAGTCACGGTTGGCGGGCCAGAAGACACTTTCAACCTTTCACGAGATGGATTGTTCGTCTACCCACCAGCGCTGACTCTTCCGATCAGCGGTGGCCAGCGCCAATTCCTGGTCCAGGGGGACCAACACGATTTGTCTACCGCCGCCAGTGGTACGCTGTACGTCATCGGTGACAGTTCCGTGATCTCAGTGACCTCCGACGGTTTCGTCGAATCGGTCGGATTGGGTGAGACCACCCTGACCATTCTCCACGGCCCGGCCGAGACGCTGGTCAAAGTACAAGTGCTCGAACCAGACGTCGGCTCCACAACGATGCCGAAGGTGGCATCGTGCAGTCGACCGATGGCACGATACTGCAGATCCCGCCCGGTGCCTTGCCCGAGGGCGTGACCGTTTCGCTTGAATCGCTTCCACTACCTCCCGCGGAAGAATTGCCGGCCGCGGAAGTATTCACGGCGGGCAGTCTTTTTGAAATTGACTTGAGCGGTGCCAAGTTGTCCGAACCAGCCCAGTTGGCCGTTCCGCTGGGACCAGAATTCCAAGCTGGTGACACGGTCTATTTCTTCCAGAAGCAATCGGTGACGGACCAGGACGGCGTGGCCCACGATATCTGGTTGTTGATTGATACCGGCAACGTGGGCAGCGATGGGATCGGCCGGACGGCTTCGCCGCCCTATCCTGGCTTCAGCGCCGGTGGCCAGTACCTGGCGGCGAAAGCAGATGAACCGAACAAACTCGTGCAGATCGGAACCGGGGCCCCACCGCACGTTGGCTACAGTATCGGGGTCGACTGGAACCTCGGAATAGGCATCGGAATCGGCTTTGGATTGATGCCGTTCTTCCCGACGCTATCGATCAGCATTACGGTGTTGACCTATTCTCGACACCCCAACGAAATACCTGTGGCTCAGCAAGTCGTTTCGATTCAGAATCCGACCCCGGGCACCGTCTACAACGCCGAAGTGACGCTGCCCGAAATCGATCCGGACGATTTGAAACCGATTATTCACAATGTGGAACTCGTCTCGCTTTCGCCGGCCAGAATTCGTGTCACTGGCGAACGTTTCGAAGACGCGAATGTGGTCTTCCGCATCGGCTCGACCGACTTCGTGAGTGCCGCAGCACAGAGCGACACCGAGGCAATTGTCGCTATTCCCGCGGGTGTGATCGTCGGCGTGTCAGACATCCTGCTGATGCACGCCGAGTACGGCGAGTCGAATCGGGCTCGCTTGAATGCCAGCGGCAACCTGGCGCCGTGGCTCAAACCGGCAGGGGAATCACGATCTTCAGCACGACGACGAACGACAACGCGGTCATTCGCCAGTACGATCTTGCCGGAGGCTTTGACACGGTTTTCACGCCCGATCTGACTCGCGTCTACGGTTCAGCCTACAACAAGATCGCTGTGATCGATACGATTACGTTTGATCAGGTTGACATCAATCCAGAAACGCCGGAA
Organism: uncultured Planctomycetota bacterium; assembly: GCA_963700575.1. Lineage (GTDB taxonomy): Bacteria > Planctomycetota > Planctomycetia > Pirellulales > Pirellulaceae > JAJRVM01. Next base: position 241,504 of record CAVOYC010000038.1, read on the forward strand.
GTGGATTACATCACGCCGCAGGGCACCGGGTTCATCCACCAGGTGACCATGGACCCGCTGGGTCACTTCTTGTTTGCCGCCGGGCCGGCGAAACACCGTGTGGGTCATCGACATTCGTCCCAACTCGCCAACATTCCACCAGGTCCTGCGGCACATCGATCTTCCGCGTGAGCGTATCAGCATCTCCGGGATTGCCGTGAATGCGGATGGCACGCGACTGCTGGTCGGGACCGGCACCGACATCCAGCAGGGATATCTGACCGTCTTTCAACTCGATCCACAGAATGAACCGACGGCGGAAGAACCGGCACCGGCAGGTTGGGGAGAGCTGCTCTACGACACGGCACTCAATGGGATCCCCATGGCGATCGCGGCAACCACGGATCCGCACTACGCGACGTTTACCTATCGCTATCGCGTCGCGTCGTTTAGTCCTTGGGGTGGCAACAATGGACCGATACCCAAGAACCTGTTGACCTTGGGCACCATCACGCTCGGCGACGGGGCTCCTCAGATTGGTCGCGTCACGACCAAGGTCGAGGGGGGCAACCTGAATTCCCTGGTCAACAATTATTACAGCGGCTACTACACCAACATTCTCACGCCGCGCGACGTGACCGTAATGCCCGATCTGTCGTACGCCTTCATTGCCGACTGGGAACTGTTCCTGGTCTACGGCTATGGCGGGCAACGCGGTGACAAGGTGGGTGTCGTGCGCGATCCATTTGGCCTGCATGGCGACCCGACGTATCTCGGCTCGACCACACCGATCGATTGGGGCTTAACCACTTCCGTGGCGCTCAACGGAGATGGGTCGCGATTGTTCGCCAGTTACGCCGGCGTCAATGAAGTGCTTCGGATGGACACGGCATCCATGATTGCCACGGCCGAGAGCTTCACTCCGCGCGAGGCCGAGCGTACGCCGATCGACATCGCCAATCCCGGCATTCACATCGGCGGCTTGACGGTGAAAGGCCTGTTGCAGGGCCTCTCGACACAGGCCTCTGCCAACGTTCTGTTGCAGGAACCGCTGCAGCCGATACCGGCCGAGGACGCCCTACAACCGAACATCACCTTCCGCTGGAATGTGGACCGCACTTCGTTGGGCAACGTGGAGATCACCAATACGCTGTACGTCAGCGTGTTGTCTGATGGCGAGTGCCTGTTTCCTGATGACGTGGTTATCGCAGGATCGGATGATTGTCACCCGCATCGCATCTTGACGCACGAACTGCCGGCCGAAGCGGCGGGCTCTTTCGAATACACGCTGCCCGGGGACATCAAACTCACACCCGGTCAGACTTTTTATTGGGGCGTGATCGCCAGCGGCGGCGGTTGGACGGGCCGGGCTTCGGGATCGTTTGACGTCGATCCATTGGATACGCCCTCCGGCGCGACGTACCCCAGCGTGACCATTTTGACGCATGGTTTTCAACCGGCGATTTATTTTGGAGATGATCCGTTCCAGCAGCCCCAGTCATTTCTGGACCTGGGCCACATGATTGCGGACGCCGGCGGTGGCGGCCATGTGCTGAAGTACGACCGTGAAAACGGAGGCTGGGAAGACGACGATAGCGGCGCCCGTGATGCCGCCGCCGTCGAAGCCGATAAGCCAGTGATCCTGGTCCTGGATTGGAAGAAGGAGTCTGCGATCAGCGACTCGGGGTTCTCGGAAGCGGCAGCCGACGCGTTCTTCTCAGCTATCGTGCAGCTGAACGAAGATGTGGGTGGAGCGCTGTTCAATTCGCCTCTGCATTTCATCGGTCACAGCCGCGGCACCGTTGTCAACAGCGAAATCATCCAGCGTCTGGGAACGCACTTCCCCGGTGTGACCGATATTCACATGACGACGCTCGACCCGCATGACTTCGATCAGCCATCGCTGGATGTCCCCGTCGCAGGTTTTGTGGCGCTGGCATCCACCGTCGCGGGACATCCGGTACTCGGCGCAGCAGCCGCCGCGGCCCTGGCATTGACCGGCTACGACACCTTTCATTTCGCCGACTTCCATGATCCCGATGTGACACGATGGAATAACATCGACTTCTACGACAACTATTACCAGACCGTTGCTAACCCCACCGGCCTGACGTTTACACCCAACGGTCGTTCGGTTGACGGCGCCGACATCGATCGGCAGCTCGATGGGCGGGCCGGATTCACGTCTGACGACCGAGTCGGTGGCACCCACGGTCGCGTCACGAATTGGTACGCAGGTACGGTTGACTTGAATGCGACCGAAATCGGGGGCGAACGCGTTTTTCGAACGTTGAGTGATCAAGAGTACGTGAAGAAGATCCTGGGCATTCCCGTGCTGGAATATAATGACGTGCCGTGGTACGTCGCTTACGAAGCCAACGAACCGATGCCCGATTACGCTGCCGACGAGGCGATTTGGGACGGTATTGGGGAAGGCTGGTACTGGTCGGTGATGGGTGGTGGATACGCTCCCGGCAGCGGAGCCTCGGTTGACGTGTCCGAAGATAACACCGAATATGATCACGTGAATACGCCCGTGCGCCGACGCCGTCCCGGGCGTCTTTAACGGCGACTTTGAATCGGGCACGCTGCATCCGGGCGAACGTATTTCCCGTCCTCAACGAGATTCCCGGCTGGTCGTTCCACGGCGGCGAGGTTGACGCGTCGTTATTCTCTAGCCCCACCGATTTCCTGGTGGATATCAATGGCAACCACGCCCTGAAGTTGGACAGTTCCAATTCGGAACTGACTCACAATCGCGTGTACGTGCCGGCCGATACGGAGTTCTTAAAGTTCAGCACGTGGATCCAGGAGCCCAGTGGCAACGACCAGCTGGCTGCCTGCCTGGTCGTGCCCGGCGTAACGCTTGGCGATCAAGGCAATTGTGGTGACGGTGAAGTCCAACTGCAATCGCTTACCCTGACAGAGGAAACCAACGGCTTTGTCACACAATTTGCCCCCATCCCCGAAGCGGCGTGGGGAAAAACGGGCCTGGTCTCTCTGCGGCTGGTAACGCCCGGTCTGGTGAATGTGTTCGTCGATAGCGAGGTGTGGATCGACGACGTTGACTTTGCTCAGGGCTTTCGGTTCGAGTATTTCTCGATGCTGGAAACGGATGAGGCGGAATTTGTCGTCGCCTACGAATTGGCAAAGGATCGGGACGAACCGTTCACGATCGGCGTCTTTGAGTCCAGCGATGCCATGTTCGACGTGCAAGGCGATGCCCTGCAATGGTCCTTCCAGGTTTCACCGGCCGGTATCTCCGGCAATTCCTCGGTCAGTGTGATCGATGACGCCGGTAACGAGATCAGCTCGTCAGGCGTACTGGATCAGGGTCGGCACCGCCTCAAAGTGTCGCCCTCCCTGGCTGCGTTTGACTTGTTGACCAATCCGCTGCGCAGCGACGTGATGAGCCAGGGAGTGGGCAATCAGATTCTGCTGGCATCGACTGCTAACAGCACGACCGACGTCTTCGAAGACAAACGAGACTCTACGACGTTTGTCAGTCCTGGCCTGGATCGCTGGTGGGCTACCGTTGATGTGGACGACACGATTGACGTGACCTGGACGACGTTCATTCCGGCAGAAGGTGACTATGAAATCGATGTTGACGTGGACGGATTCTTCTCGGGCTGGGATTTCAGTTCGGGGACGGTCGCCATACAACAAGTTGGCCGACATTCATACGGAGCTCGAGACATCGGATTTACGGGAGGTGCCGGTCTGGGCACCTTGGAAACAGGGCTCTACCAGTTCGCTTACCACGGGGTGGAAGTTCCGGATGATCCAACAGTCACGGAGATCAAATTTCAACTGTCCGGGCCTCATGATGCGGAACTGAAGACGTTCTTTGTCGCCGATCATCAAGAAGTTGAAAATGCGTCCTACACCGTGGCCGGCGCGGGGAGTCTCTCGGCGGCCCAATTGGTGAGCCTGTTTGCACCCTTGATCTCGCTCGACTCTTCCGCCGAACGCTTTTTCCCCAGTTCCGTGGAAAGCCTCTATGGCGAAGTACCGACCGATTCGGTTCGCAAAACGATGTTGCGTACGGGGGACGCGACCTCGGAGATCGACCTGTCCGCCTTTGCGACGATGAATCTTCCCCAAAGTGATGCCAGGGTTTACGCCTCGGTTTTGGAATCGACCGACCGGAGTGAGATCGCCATTAACTACTTGTTCCTCTACCCGCGCAGTGACTGGGGTGAACAGAGTGGTTACAATACGCACGAGGGAGATACCGAGGGCGTAACGGTCTTCCTCAAGCGGTCCGGTTCCAGCTACGTACCCGACCGCGTTGCTTTTGCACAGCACACACAGATCCTCGCCGGCTTGGTTGACGACGGTGGAGAGACGGTGTACTGGCCGCAGCTCCAGACGAGCTCCGACGGGTTCCATCCCGTGGTGTATGTTAGCTTGGGTGCGCACGCCAGCTACTTTGATACCGGCACAGAAAGTGCCTATATCCCTTCACCTATTATCCCTCAACGCTATGATGAGTTTCATCGTGGATTTGGCTCATTTCTTAGCCCTGCCGCCCAGTACGTACCTCGCTTGGGTGAGCGACCTGCAATTGACGATTCCAACCCGTTTACCTTGAACGACTGGCTGCTGTTCCCCGGACAATGGGGGCGGTCCGACATTGGTGGCCTGTTGACGTTCGGCGATACGGGACCCCAGGGGTTCGTCTTCCAGAGTCTCGGGTTTTGGCGCCGGAAAACGCTGGCTAGACCCATGGGGCTGGTCGGATGGATTCAATCGCATCGGCACTCAGCCGCTGTTGCTAGACGAGGCCGTAGCAGGCGAAGTTGACGGCCAGTCAACGGCCACCACTTCCGATCCGCTCCATCTCCTGCCTCAGTCGCTGTGGTCATCGGCGTGGGATGAAATCGTCGTCGCCGCCACGCAGCAGTGGCAGGACGTGATCGAGCAACGGAACCTTGAAGGGGGCCCGGCCAATGTGCGTTTCGAAGCCGTTGACCTGCCCGGTGCGATGTTGGCGTTGGCAACGCCGCAGACGGATGGTTCCTTCCAGATTTCGCTCGATTTGGACGCGGCCGGTTTCGACTGGTACGTCGATCCGACGCCGTTGGACAACAGTGAGTTCGAGCAGGTCGTTCCCGGTCTGCAAATGCGGATGCCCGATGCGAATCCGCGGCGCGACAGATCGATTTGTTTACCGTCGTGGCGCACGAGTTGGGGCATGTTCTGGGCCTGCCAGATTTGGATGAACGTGAGTATCCGGTCAGCCTGCTGACAGCCACACTGCCGTCGGGTGTGCGAAGAATCCCTTCGTCCGGTGATCCTGTCTGGGAGGTTGCCGCCGCCAATTCGGCCGCACATGCGCATGGCGATTATGATTCGTTTGTGATCTTCGCCCAAAACGCAGATCTTCCTGAGCGGATCGTGAATGGATCGTTCGACGTCAACGATCCTTCGAGCAATAACTTCGGCTGGAATACGCTTGGCGACGCCGCGGTAGTCGATGAGGCCGGTGTGTTGACGGAGGATGCGCGGTTTAGAAGTCGTTTTTCGCAATCGTTTGTGATTCCCCCCGATACAACCGGGCTGCAATTCACCATTAAGCAAGTGGCATTGGTCAGTGACGCGTCAGCTCCTCCAGACGCCTTTGAAGTCGCTTTGCTTGACTTCGAGACGATGGATGCGATCTTAGGCACTGTTGATGGAATGACCGGCAGCGATGCGTTGTTAAACATTCAGACTTCCGGTGCGACGTATGTCGGTCCTGCCGTGTCGGTTCCGGGCTTGAGCCAGTCCGGCGACACGTTTTCGTGGGACACACCGATCGTTGTGGAAATCAACCTTGCCGGTGTTCCAGCCGATACGGCCGTTACCCTGTTCTTCGACCTGCTCGGCTTTGGGGCGACAGAGAGTTGGGTGATCATTGACGACGTCCGTTTGCTCGTTTCATCGGGTGATAATCAAGCTCCCGTGGCCGATGCTGGTGAGCCGTCGCCGATCTACGAAGGCGACGATTTGGTGCTGGACGCATCCGGCTCGTTCGACCCTGACGGCGATTCGCTCACGTACACCTGGGACTTCAACCAAGACGGCACGTTCGGTGACGCGGTGGGTTCGACACCGACGATCAGTTGGACGGCGCTGCAGGATTTGAGTCCGCCGATCAGCGACGACGGCTCATATACGCTGAGCGTACGGGTGTCCGACAACGAGACGTACACGGACGCCGACACGACGGTGACGATCTTCAATAAAGCGCCCACCGCCACGTTCTCCAATGGCGGCGGGGTGAGCGAGGGATCGGAGGGTACGGTCAGCTTCGCTGATCAGCTGGACCCATCCGACGCCGATACCGACGCCGGGTTCACGTACAGCTACGATTTCGACGACGATGGTTCATTCGAGATTGCTGATAGCACAGAGTCATCGGCCACCGTGCCCGCCAACTTCCTCGACGATGGACCGGGATCTCGCACAGTCAAAGCGCGCATCATCGATAAGGACGGTGATTACACGGACTATACGACCACGATTGATGTCACCAACACGGCGCCCACAGCGACGTTCACCAACGCGGGATCCGTCCAAGCGAATTCGGAAGGCCTGGTCACATTCAGTGACCAGTACGATGCTTCAGCAGCGGACACGGCGGCCGGCTTCACGTACAGTTACGACTTCGATAGCGACGGCACGTTCGAGATCGTCGGCACAAGCGACAGTTCGGTAGTGGTGCCGGCCAGTTATCTGACCGGTCCCGGCAGTCGCACCGTGACGGCCCGCATCGCAAGACAAGGATGGCGACTCCTCTGAGTACTCGACCACGATCGAGATCCAGTCTTCGCTGGTGATCGAAGAGATTACTGGTGAATGACGGATCGGACCAGCGGTCGAACATCGAGACCATCTCGATTCGTTTCAACCAGGTTACGAACCTGCAGCAGTTGATCAACAGCGGCGACATTGTAAATGCCGTTCAGCTATTTGCCGATTCGCAGGTGACCTTGGCCGCTTCCAACTTCCGGTATGATGAACAGTCACTCACGCTGACGATTGATCTGACGGACGACGGGTTTGATGGCAGTCGCATGACGATGCTGACCGATGCCCGCTACCAGTTACGGTTCAATACTTCGCTGATCTGGGCCAAGGAGAATGTTGACAGCCTGCTGGTCGACGACGACGGTCTGGAAGATGCGACCCGCCGATTCGACTTCCACCGATTGTTGGGTGACTTTAGCGGCAATGCCGAAGTCGATCTGACGGACCGCAACCTGTTCTTCGCTCACTATGGCGAAACGGCCAGCGACGACACGTACGACTTCGCCTTCGACCTGGACGGCGACGGCGACAGCGACTACACCGACTACCTGATCTGGCGGTCGCAATATCGAAAGAAGGTTTAAAATGGGCCTGGACCCGCATCGTCTCCAGAAGCACCCTAAGAGCGTGTCCTGAAATGGCCACACTGGTCGCGAAGCGACACAATTGGCTCCCTCTCCCGCGTGCGGGAGAGGGCTGGGGTGAGGGCTTCCTGCATTTCAGGACACGCTCTAAGGCTTTGACATACGCTTAGCATAGGAAACTGAGGTGTCTTTCACGGTTGGGCCGGATGCCGCAATTCTGGCCCCCTCTCCCCCAAATTGTCCGCGCAAGAAACGATCCATTTCCTTGATAGAATCGCGGACAATTTGGGGGAGAGGGATGGGGTGAGGGGGCCAGAATTGCGGCATACGAATATACCGTTACAGTTTTGCCGTTTTGTTGCGTCTGGATAGGCGCGGCCTCACGGGGCGGCCGCTTCTGTGGAAGCAGCAATTCTCGGCCGCCTGTTGCTCACCGGTCTACTTCGCTACCCCACCGCGTACACGCTGGCGGATGAAACCGAAACCAGCCATGCCAAGAAGGGTCCATACCAGCACAGCCGCTGGCTCAGGCACCATGTTACCGCCCCCATCGCTCTGAGCGAACGTGGCACCTAGAAGATCGATGCGATAATCGGGCTCGAACTCGACGACACCAGTATCCCACGTCCACGATGACAAAGGTGCCCCTCCGCCAGGTCCAGTCGGCCCGACGACTTCACCATTTCGGGAAGATGAGACCAGGTATGGAAATATTTCCAGACTCCCTTCGCCAGGATTACTGAACGGTATCACATCCAGCTTGGTGATCGCCAGGTAGTAAAGCCCTGCAGCACCACTTACCGAACCTTGCGTGATGGTGGCGTTCGGATGTACCAAGGCCGTCGCTTGACTCTGTCGATCCACTGGCGGCCACGCCCTTGCCTGTCGAGTCGAACAAGTACAACCACGTGTCAAATAGTCTGGTCCCGTCGGGCTCGAGGAAGTTGTCTGTCGAGGCTTGGAACAATGACATGTCGTCGATCTGGATCGCAAACATGTCGATCCAATCATCGTCGACCAGCATGCCGATGATCGCCTCCAGGTCACCCTGGCCCGTCGTCTCGTTCGCCGTGCTCAAAAACGCTCCCGCATCTCCCTGTTCAGTCCACTGCATCGCCGCCTGGGCGCACTGCGGCAGGGAGACCAGAATCACAACTGCAGCAAACAACGATAACCTGTAGCACTTCATGATGAATTACTCTCTGCAAGACACTCCCCGGATGATCTCACCAAGCAATGGCTTATCTTAAACTTGAATCATTCACATGATATCCAACGGAGATCCGCGATCGCCCCTCAAGGGACAGTAATGACTGCGCAAACCAACTTGGATAGCGTGAGACTCCGAAAGTCGAAAACGCGTTCCTCTACAAGTATCTGCTCCGGTGCCGGGCGCGACGTGGCCAACTCGTAACAGCTCAGCTCAACCGAGTGCTGTCGCCCCGAGACCGCGACCAGAATCCCCATAATTACCATTCTTGTCAACGCAGTTCAACCGTCTCGGGTGAGTTCCAGCGTGGGTGAATCTCCTGAAACGGCGGGGCCACTGTCAGCGTAATCGGACCACCGTCTCTAACTTCACTCTTATCTGCTGTCCGCCGGATTGCGTGCGGGGGAAGCGGCGGCTGTCACGCTACGATAGCGGCACAAGTCGTTACTCCCACTGGGACATGCCCAGTGGAGAGTAGGAGATTCGCGGGTGGCATGTAGCAGACCAGTTGTGATCCCGCTGGGACGAGCCAGTGGAAATCGGACTTGTGTAGTACAACGAGGGACGAGCCCAATCGAAATCGGACTTGTGTAGTGCAACGAGGGACGAGCTCAGTCGAAAATTGACTTGTGTGCAACAACGAGGGCTGGTCCCGGTGGCCATAACCTCAGTGAAGCGAATAACTATCAGCCCACAATAAGGTACAAAGTGGCGATGTTCCGTTAGGGATGATTCGAAAACATGTTCGTCGATACGCGGTATAGTCACTTGTTCCATCGCATCGAAGGAGACTACCAGATGTCATTCGCCAGAAATGCCGCTGCATGCTTTTCGTTAGAACTCGTCCGAAAATAGGTTACCGTATTTATCGCCCCTCACCCTACCCTCTCCCCGCTATTCCCACTCCGCGATCCCGGTGGAGAGGGAACGGGAACCGGCAACTTATTTCCAGACGAGTCCTTAGCGTTTTTCATGGGACTAACGACTGCCACGTCGTACGGTGATACCACGGAACTGAATCCTGCCGTCGATGGATTTGTGAACGGAATTCCACATCCCCCTACAATGCGTTCAAAGTTATCGCCACGGAACTGCAATGGGAAGCTCTTGTCGGTCCAATCCCAAGATGGCCGTGTTTCTCGTTCCGCGCTAGAATTTGACGTTTCGTCCGTAGGCAGGCACACCCACTGCGCCGCACGCCCTGGGATGATGAACTCGCGAATTCCTTTTGGCTGTAGCCGAAGGCGGCGATATGATGTGGAGTACGACTTCCCTCGAGAGAATAAAGATGTCACGTACCGCGAGTCTGTTGTTACTTGTTTCGGCCGTTGCTGCACCTGCTGGGGGGCAAACATGGCCCGATCCCAATGCACATGACGTGCTGCCTTACGAGACGTCCGGGATGACGCACGGTCCGTGCGTCGGGCGCCCACCGAGACCGGTGTTCGAATCTGGATCCGGACCAAAATGCCGAGCGAATTTGATGTTCTGTATGACACGCAACTACCGCTCGAAGCGAGCAGCCCCCAGGTCAGCGGGCGGACCGAAGCGGTGGCCGACAATACCGGCGTGGTGCAACTGGGCGGCCTGCAGCCCGGGACTCGTTACTATTACGCGGTCCGTATCGGCGAGCATCTGGCCGATCTGCGGCTGGACTACCACGACTCGCTGGCCCAGTTTTCGCACGCTGCCGGACGGGTCGGCTTGTCGCGATCCGCTGAACAACCCGCGAGGGTTGTTCAATTTTGCATTCTCGCTGGGCTGCTGCGCGTCGCAGGATCCGCTGCGCAGCGGCGGCCAATACACCAGCCCGCCAACATTCGACACGCTGCTGCAGCAATCGGGGGACGAAATCGCCTTTCACATCATGAACGGCGACACGATCTACGAAGAACTTCGCGACGGCACTCGAGAAGGTATCCGGGCCAACTATCGCCTGTATTGGCAGCGCGGACGTTCCTGGTCCCGATTGCTGCGCAATGTGCCCACGCTGTTCACCTACGACGATCATGAAATCGGCTGGGACATCCACGGTTGCGGCGAAGTGGGACTGGGTGCCGGAAAGTGGCTGATCCGGGACCTCGGCACAAGCGTCTGGAACGAATACTGCGGCTGGTCGTCGTATCCCGAAACACATCGCGGCAAGGAGCGGTTCGGCAAGGCACAGTTTGCGGCCGGCAGCCCGCGGTTGCACGATCCCCAGGCCGATTTCTCGACGCTCGATCTGACCACCGTTTCAACCCTGCACATCGACCCCTATACGCCAGCGATGGAAGGCGAGCAACTGATCCACAGGCCGGTCAAGCAGTTCCATAAGAACGCCGGCGTCTACGCCGATTGCCGAAATTGTCGACGCACAGACGCTTGGAACTGGATCGCCCGCTGAAGACCGACGGCACAGCCACCTACTCGATCGGCACGCACCACTGGTACGACTGGCAGGTTGGCAACTGCCACTTCTTCGCGCTGGACACGCGAGGCGAACGGACTCGGCCCAACTTTGCCGACTATCGCGATCCGACGCGTTTCATCCTAGGAGAAGCACAAATGGCGTGGCTGCTCGAAGGAATTGGCAACTCGGCGGCCGACTTCATCTTCGTTATCTCCCCCGACCCGTTGGTCATCTATCACACGGCGTATCACGTCGATCCGCAGCGCGGCGGCGTCCCCAAAGGTGACGGATTCTCGTCGTTCGTGCACCAGCGCGAGCAGTTGATCGAGAAGTTCGACCAGTTGGACAAGCCGGTGCTCGTCTTCACTGGCGACGTGCACGCATCGGCATCGCGTGCAGATCACAGACAATGTGTGGGAGATGATGTGCGGCCCCATGGGGTCGACCAACCATCCCCTGGGCACCTGTGGCGGTGGAACGATGCCGCTTGGGTGGCGACTGGGAAAGCCAGGGCCGGCGGCGTGCGCATCAAATGGATCGGCACGTTCCCCGACAACGTCAACTACTCGCGTCTGCGACAGCCCTATTATCGCGGTGATTCAAGTGAACAATGTTACGCCTTCGCCACGCCCGAAAGGCATCGGGTATCAATGGGTCGCGTTCGATGCGCCTCAGGTCGTCGTCCGCTGGCACGACGGCTACACCGGCCGATTGGTCTACGCCGAAGGAATCTCGGCGAAGATCCGCGCGCACTCGCCGGGAGCGGAACAATGAGATATCTGGGCAGCCGCAAGGAGCGGCCGAGCCGTGAGGAATAGGGAGCCTGATCATCCGGAACATCCCTGTTCGCGGTGGAGACACCCCGAGTGTGAGGACAATCGGGCAAGTATGTCAAGCACTGCGTGAAATAACGTGGTTTGCAGGTTCACGCCGCCTTCGTCTCCCAACTCAACATAGTTGCCGTGTGCATGATGAGGGTGCTGGTGGGTCATCACAAGCCGATCAACTCAGCAGCAATAGTCTTTGTTCGTGCACACCGAAAGTGAGCGAGCGAAGACCCACCAGCAGCACGGCTTGTTCGACACCCTACGAGGTGAAACATTTACGATCTGCGGGAGCAAGAATTCTCCAACCCGTCCCTCTCCCGGGCCAAATCATGTCGCGGGTTTGATCTCGGCTGATTGCCGATTGAACGACCCCTCGCTACGACCGACCACGATTCACGGCGGCCAGGCTAGTTTTCAAACGGGCCTTACCGGCACAAGGCCGGTGGCGAGCCGTTCCGCGTTTGAAACGGCTCCATACTACACGCCGCATAAAACAAACACTCAAAACTCATCTGTTCGCTTGCACGTTTCCGTTGTCTCGCTGGTGCGGTGCTGACCGGATTGACGACTTGTCACTGTGCCACAAAGTTGAGGGCCGAACAGACCGGGACTCACGCGAGTTATTCGGCCGGCCGTTTCCTGAGCACCAGGCGGATCGCCACCCAGGGGATCAGGAAGAAGCAGCCGACAACGAGCTTCGTGAGCCCCATCCCACAATAGTGGATGACTTCCAGTTCGTGATACGACAAATCGAACAGGCTGCCATGCACGCTGTAAACCAGATCACCGGCCAGCATCACGGCGCCAAACCAGAACAGGAGCAGCAGGAATCCAAGGACGGTGCATCGAAGCAACACTTTAGCAAGCGTGTCAAAGAAATCGGTTGTTTGATTTGAATTCGCCATCGTGATGCCTCCTGACATCGACTGCTAATCGACCAGTTTTCCTCGAAACTGACTACTCGACTGTTTGATTTCGCAAATAAGACTCCGTCCAGCCCGCCTGGACGGTGAATCTGACTGATCAGCTACAGCGATGAGCCCCTTTTCCTCTTCCCTTTCTCACCCACTTCGCCGACGGAGGCGGCGAAGTGGGTGAGAAAGGGAGCCTTGTGGGGCGGTCCGGGTAGCCTGCCAGTCAGATTCACCCACCGCACAGGGCGGTGGGAGTCAAAGTCAAACAGTCGAGCTACTTTCCATATCAGCTATTCGTCTTCCGCAGCCGTGTCTTGGCTGGATCCTCGGAGAGGCTGCGTGTTTCACTCGACGAGTCTAGTTGCACGGCGCTGATTCCGTTTTTTCGATCATCTTAAGAACGTATTAGTACGAGCTTTATCGCCACCGGGCTTGTCCCGGTGGTAGAGCGTTTGGCAACTACCGTCGATCTCCGCCATCCATGAGTTTCCTTCCGCGGCCATCGCCGCCGGAGGCGGCGATGGCCGGCGGGAAGGGTGGTTTTTCGGCTGCCAGAATAGTCAGCAAACGTAGAACCACCGGGACCAGCCCGGTGGCGAGTGTCTGTTGCAGAGACACCAGCTACGCACATCCGCTATTACAAATCGGCGATGTACAACTAATCAATCATCCAGGCTAGTGGGAACTCAGGGAAATCACAACGTGCTGCAGTCCGGCGTCTGATACGCTCAGCCATGGGACCTCCGCAGCGTGTCCGTTGATCTTACACTCCTTGACACTCGTGCCACTACCTTGGATGGTGACGGTCAGGTCCATGTTCCGATACTTGAGATTCTGGATCTCAACAAACGAGATTCCCGACGGAACACACGGCTGAAATCCTAGTCCCTCTGTGTCGAATCGCATGCCCGCAAGCCCCAACAGTATCATGCGCAGGTAGGCCGTCGCGGCCCACGTTTGCCGAGAGGTCGCCTGCCAAAGGATGATGCCTTGCTCACCAGCCTCCTGCATTCCGCCGTAGATCTCGCCGGTCAGCGGATGGTAGATCTCCGCGAACTGCCTGTCCCGTCTGGCGTGTTGGGCCAGATTGAACAGCTCATGTCCAAATACGTCCGGTCTGCCCGCGCGTGCTGCCGCCTCGGCCCAGAACCCTTGGATCTGTGGCCAGACCGTCCCGGCGTGCCTCGCAAATGACGTCCCGTCCTGGTTGTCGTAACGAGAGAAGCTCGGCCACGCACACGGCAGACCAGCGGGCGTAACGTGCAAATTGGAGAAGATCATCTCGGACTGTTGGCGGTCGGCAACACCCAGTAGCAGAGCATAACTGTGCCCGAGTCCTTCCTGGTGATCGCACGGCCCAAATGGTCCCACGAGGAAGCGATAGCAGCCCTGCTCCTGGTTCCAGAAATGCCGGTTGATGGACTTCTTCAGCTCCTGGGCTTTGCTCGCCCAGCTCACTTTGTCAGCAACACCCAGCTCTTGCGCCATTTTGCCAACCGTGACATAGGCGCTGTAGTACAAGCAGTTCGTCGAAAGCGCCTTCATCGGAATGCCGTATCCCGGCCTCGACACCTTGTCCGGATTACACTTGGGCCAGTCGAGGATCGCACTCGAGCCGCCGCTGTCGGCATATTCTATTGGATATCCGGCAACGCCGTCGCTCCATCCAGGGCCACGAAAGAGGTTGTCTCCGCGGTCGAATTCCGTGTTCTCCAAATACGCCAGTGAGTTCTTCGTCGCCTCGAACGCCCGAGCCAGGAATTCCCGATCTCCCGTGTACAGATAGTGATGCCAGGCTCCGGTGGCCCACACGATACAGTCCCAATACTGCCCGCCAATGCGCACCCGACCCTCGGTGCGTGTCCAGCACGGACAGCAGCGTATCTCGGGCCACTTGGGGCATGATCAGCGATGCGCCGTTCCAGGCATTGATCGACGCGTCTCTGGTCCAGGGCCTGCCGTAGTCGAGACCAGCGAGGATCACGGGGACGGGGCGTTCGAGCAAGCCGCTCTGGAATGGCTGCACATTTCCAACCAGATCGCCGATGGCGATGCGGTAGGCGTCGTTAATCGTTCTGTTATCCGTTCTCAGGCTGGGAATGCAGAGACGAATCTCGCCGGAATCGATGTCGTCCGCTGTAACTACCGACGTGAGCCCGATGGCGAGCAAGAAGAGACCGGCAGCCATGGTCGATTCGGCGAACCTCATTTCACATTCCCCTTCGGCAGGCAATCCAGCACGCTCTTAGCCACCTGTTTGCCTTGCACGTCTCGGCCTTTGCTGTTGAAGTGGACACCATCGTTTGAAAAGACCTCTTGATGGTCTTCCACCAGGCCGTACAGGTCGTTGGTCGGGATGCCACGTTCCTGCATGATTTTGGCGGCGATCTGATTTCTCGCTTTGACCCGTTCGGTGCGTTCGCTGATTTGCGACAAGTCTGTCCCGTTCACGCACCGGGGTTGTTGTGGCCCAGATCAGTTTCGCATCGCCAGCGTGCTTCTTGAATGTCTCCATCAAACGTAGCAGGCCATCCTGGTACTGCTCCTCCGTGTATCCCCAACCGTGCAAGGCCATTGTTGAAGTGGATGACGGCAAACCGGTACTGCTTGAGCAGGAGTTGCACTTCGTCGGGAAAGAATGGATCGGAGACACACTTCGAGGTCGTCAGCCGGGCGCAGTACGCCTTGCCGGCCAAGATGCTTCTCGACCTCGCCAAAGTACCCCCTCGTGATCGAGTCGCCAATGAGCAGCACCCGTCGGCAAGTCGTCCTTGTCGGCGTCGGTCACCCAGATGTCGGCCCACTCGATCCGCTCTCGGACCGGCTGCTCGGCAGATACGAGTTGGGCGATGGCTAGAATCGGGATGAGTGCGGTGAGAAGTCGTTTCATCGTTGTGTCCTTGTTGTCGTGTTGTCAACTGAGTGCTGGGGTTGTCAAGGAAAACCGTGAGGGCGGTGCGCTCTGTGATCCGCATCTCGTCCGCGGGGAGTGACGAGCAGGTTTACCGGATCGACTTTTCCAGCGGCACTTTCCTGCGACCGATAAAACGGATCTGTTGAAGAAGTGGGAGTCGTATAGATTTGGAGCTTTCGTCTGTTTCAACACGAATCAGTTCAGCGGGATTGAGATCTGCAAGGCATCCGATCCCCAACTCTACGACCCGCAGCAACTTGATGTTGCCGGGTGGGTAGCGGCATTCAAGGCGGCAGGCATGAAGTACGCGGTGTTGACCACACGGCATACTTCCGGATTCCTGCTCTGGGACAGCGCCACCACCGAGTTCGACGTTGCTTCGAGCGATAACGCCGACGGATGTCTGCCTGGAGTTTGTCCGCGGAGTGTCGCCGACAGGGGCTCGTCCCGGCATTCTATTACTGCCTGTGGGGTGGAGAATGGAAGCCTGACCCGAACGCTCGAGCCATCATCCTCGCTCAACTCTATGAACTGGCGACTGAGGATGAGTAGGTATCGATGCGGCCGTCTTCTCAAAGATACCCTGCCCATGTAGGGAGGGACGTCGTAAAACGGCTTGTGGCACAAGCGTCTTACTGGCCTGACAGAGCTTGGAGGTTCGCATCCGATGACTGAATTCGTAGAAGATCACGTTGATCGGGTCCCGCGGGCGAAAGTGCTGCTGCTGGATGCCTTCATCAACGTTGTTTTGGGACTTTTGCTGGCAACGTTTCCCACGAGCCTTGTTCAGATTCTCGGCGTGCCTACGACGGATACCAGGTTCTACACAAGTGTTCTGGGCGCGATCTTGCTGGGGATCGGGTTTGCTCTGCTGATCGAGTATGGCCGCAAACCGGCCCAGGCACCCGGACTGGGGCTCAGCGGCGCGATTGCGATCAATCTGTGTGGGGGCCGTCTTCGTGGCGGGATGGCTGCTGAGCGGCCGACTGGAGATTCCGCTGCGAGGGCGCACTGTTTCTGTGGGCCGTGGCCCTGGGGCTGGTCGCCATCAGCGGGTCGGAGTGGTGGCTCGCGATAAAGGCCGCTGCAAGGAAGACGGCGCGAAAATCGTGAGGCAGCCGAGATACAGGTCGTCAGGCCCCCGTGGCCCCTTCTTCCGGAGTCGAGGGAACCCACTCGAAGCGATAGCGGTCACCCAACTGCATGCGCGTCAAGTGGACGATCTCCTGCGTGTGGCCTTTGAAGTGAGCAACGCTGTCGAAAATCGCCGCCAGGCCGGTAGTTTCAAATCCCTGAATGCGGCGAGGTTCCAAGAGTTCTAATGGCGCGGCGTTCTTGAGCACGACGTCCGCCTTGTCAAGCACTTCCGCTAAGCTGGCGAAGCACATCTTGCTTGCCAAACGGTCCTCGCTGGGCGAACTCGCGTGGACGATCGCGTACATCGGACATCCCGCCAACACCCGAGATGATCCATTGACGGACGTTGCCACACAAGTGCAGGACGAGATTACCGATGCTGTTCATCGACTCGTCGGGACGCCACGATACTTGAGCATCCGTCAGCTGTTGGATGCAGTGCCGTATGGTATCGCTCGATTTAGCAAGTTGATGTCTGGCTTCCACAAGGTAGGCATCTGCGATACGGGCGTCAGTCGGTGGCATGGTGCTTGTCCCTGTTAGAACTCGCTTTGGAAGAAACTTTTCTTCATTGGCTTGCCCGCCTTAGCCGCAATACCGTTGAATAAAGCCATGATAGCATCCAACGGCAAACCAGATATGGCGACAGCACGACCATGCTGGCATAACAACTCGTATCGCAAGCCTATCTGGTTGCGATTCGTTAAACGGTATTGGTCTTAGCCGGTAACATGCGCCGACATGCGCGCATGTTTGTGGCTGCGGCACGCGGCCGTAGCACGGTGGCAAGATGCCGCCGCCACTTGGGTTGCGGCGCTGCCGCCAAACGCGAAAGATACCGCCCGTACAGCTGGCACAAACCCCGTGAAGCTGGACTGGGATTCCATAGCAGCACGTCGGCGCGAAACCGCGCACGAGGAAAGAGCCAGCTGTTCTGTCCGGGGCGAAAAACCACACCCCTGCCCATGATTTGCCCAGAGGGCGTTACGCCGCTGCAGCGTGTCAGCGTAAACGTTTTCGCTTCCGCCATGTGAGCAACAGAGCGCCCACACCAGCCAGCCCCGCCAGCACCAACGTCGATGGCTCGGGGACTGCCTTCATCGAAAACGTGACGGTCGGCGCGAACTCAGTTTCAGTGAACTGCACGGTGGGATTGCGCAAAGTCGCCGACGAACGAGAATGTGGTCAATCGCAACCAATTGTTGGAATCGTCGCCATCGGACGCTTCATTGAACTGAAACTCCACACGATAGGACTGACTACCGCTGAGCGCCGTCTCGTCCGTGACTCCGCTCGACGAACCAGACTCAATGTTCCCCGACTGTGGAGCCTGAAAATGAAGGTTCTTGGAACATGACCTCAGCACCGAGGTCATAACCTTCGAAATCTGTGAGCAGAACGGATCCGTTGGAGACGTTGTTGTAGATATCGTCGATGTAGATAGTCCATGGTGTCCGATTGTCACCGACGCTCCTAAACCGAATGTGCTCCAAGGTCCCGGAAAATCACCGTCCAATACGCCATTTCCCGTGAATGCCGTCAACTGTGTCGGAGGATAGCGTGAACGTGTATTGGTGCCACTGGTTGTCCGCCACTAGGGTTTGACCATCAAGATCGACCCATTCGATTCCGTTAGCCGTGCCCCCGTTCGCGCCAATTGGGCCAGTGGTGTTCGTTTCCCGAATACCCAGCGAGATCTGCAGGACCTCAGCCATTGCCGGTGCGGCGGTGCATATCGCCAGAAGAAGCACGATCACAAATTTAACAGTGAGTCTCATGGGGTGGCTCCATCACGATGAATACAAATTGCAGCAAGAAGCAGTTGAGAACATACCAGACGACTAACTTAACTTCGGACAATCCAACGTCACGTCGCTTAACTTGTGTGGCGGTGTTCCGACGTCCATTCTTCCATTCACTACACCGCTCCATAAACTAATATTGAGCATCGAGCCAAACAACCCGCTCCCCCCGAAAAGCATCCAAAACGCGAACGGCGGCATACACCACAAGAGGGGTACGATGTATGCCTTACACAAAATGGGAAATTTAGGAAACTCCTTGCCAGGCAGAAGTCGCCAAAGACGGCCCGTTCTTGGCCATGCGCACAGTACAGGAGCCGAAAGGAAAATCTTTGGTCGTCGAGGGAACTGCCGGTACCTCTCGCGTGCACGATCTGGCCCTGGCCACTCGTCAAAGGAATTCCTTTCCATCCGCCGGCATTCGGCCATCTAACGTGACTCGGCGGTGGTCCGCGGCGTCACCGTGGAAAATTCCTGAAGTGGACAAATCTGCCCGGAAGCTATAAATCTGCACGAGGCAATCGCGTTTGCTGGCCCGTCGCTTCCTTACGGATTCCCGTCTCGAGACGCCGAATACCCCAAAAGCAGCGCCGAATCCCCGAGCCGCTTTGATCCTGAAGTCGTGTGATACCATGCTCTCAAGCGGCCTTAGATGGCTGCTGGAGGACAAATCAATGCCACTACGGGACTGGCGGACACGTTCGGAGGAGTTTGATGCCGAGATGGCAAGATGGCAAGATGGCGAAAACGCGGCGCGGACGGTTGAACTGGAGTGAAGATGCAGTGACGGCAATGGCCACTTCTTGGCTCTCATTGGTCCTCGAGTCGCCTTGACCGCTTCACGTGGGGAGAAATAAATGTCAGATGCGAACACGATCCTCGCGCGGACCCACAGCCTGCGTCGATTCCGATGGCCCATTCTGCTGGCCACGCTGCTGGCCGTTATCGTCTCGTTGGCCATCGGCTGGCTGACCCTGGGCGCCGGTCAGAGCCTGTGGCAGCAAAACACGGCAGGCGTACGTGACATCTTCTACTACATCTGCCTGCTTTCCATTGCCGCCGTCGCCACGACGATGTCGGCGCAGACGGCCGTGAGTACGCGATCGTTATTTGGACCGGAGGCACGCGCGGCGACAAGAGCGCACTTCGCAGGTTGCGCAATTGTCATCATCTACCTGACGCTGGGAGTCCTGTTGATGTGGGGGTGGGAGCAGGCATGGCTGATGCGTTGGGCTTCCGCGCACTACGTCGCTCTTCACATCGCTTATGGTGGCCTGGTCGGTGGACAAATCACGCTCTTGGGCATTTGGGCCGGATTCTCCGATACACGTTGGCCGGCCAAGACCGCCGGGCTTGTCGTCGGCGTTTGGTATCTCTGTTTGTTACTGTTTATCATGATCGCCGGCCATCCTGTCCGAAACATTTTGGAGTTGGTGCCACTGATCACCTTGATCGCCATTCCTACACTGATGGTCACTGGCGTCTGCCTGTTCGTGCGCCGTTTCTACGCGCGCATCGTCTACCGTCCTCAGCCCGCAGCCTATTGTGATCTGGAGACATTCCGATACTCGCTGCGTCATCTGTTACTGGCAATGCTGATCGTCGCCGGACTGTTGGCGTGGGGACGAGTCTTCCGATCGCAGGTCCTCCATTCCAGCAGTATGCTGTGGTACGTCATTTGGGCATCAAACTGGTGCCTGGTGTTCGGTATCTGCACTTCCGCGCTCGCCTTGCTGACCGTGTGGGCAGGATTGGGACGGCACCAGACCTCGCAACGCCTGCTGATGGTCCTGTTTCTCAGCACGCAACTCGGTTTGATCCCACTCAACTTCTTTGGAGACACTGGGTGGCAGCAATTGACATGGCAGCATGTGGTGACATGGCAGGGAATCGCCATCTGCCTCACGCTCTCCGTCGTGGGCTCGCTTTGGATCGTGCGGCTCTGCGGCTACCGTCTGGTGGCTGAAAGAACGGCAGAGCCGGTAGGTTGAGGAAGCTTCCTAACAGGAGGCGCGGCGTCATTGACGGCCGTCTACGATCATTCACTGCAAAACGGTACTGGCCCTGACGTTCACGTCTGGGGCCCGCTGAGTACACCCTATTCGCTGCCACAGCCCGTTGACGGGCGTGCTCGATGTGAGTGTTTTAGCTCGGATTATTCACGAAACTCGTCGGGTGGGTCGAGCAAGCCATGCTGCTGGCGGGTCTTCGCTCGCTCGTTTTCTGCCCGCACCAACACGGAATGTTGCGGGGGAGCTGATCGGCTTGTAAAGACCCACCAACACGTTCGCGAGCTTGACCCACCCTACGTGAATAATCCTGGTGAGCCACCGCTGGATGGCTCAAGCCCAAGTGAGCCAGAAGCCCCGTGAAACGGGACTATCGCTCGCGAGCCAACTCGCAGACCCCGTGCTAAAGAGGCTGTCTGGCTGCTACCAGGCGATCGCACGCAGTTTTCCCTCGGTTTGGCTGACTTTCGTGCGATGACTGAATTCGCGTTCGAGGATCATGAGGCTTCGGGCGGGTCGGGCTAGTCGCTGTTCAAACCGCGCGGCACCAGTGCGCCCCGGTTTTTCGCGTATCTAGTTGGACAGCGCCACTTTCACTTTTTAGATCCTCTTGAAGCCTTGTTTGCACGGGCTCTATCGCCACCGGGCTGGTCCCGGTGGTAGAGCGTTTGACAACTACCGTCGATCTTGGCCACCCAGGAGTTTCCTTCCTGCCGGCCCTCGCCGCCGGAGGCGGCGAGGGCCGGCAGGAAGGTTCGTTTTTCGGCTGCCAGAGTAGTCACCAAACGTCGAACCACCGGGACGAGCCCGGTGGCGAGGGACTGTTAGGGAGACACGCGTTTACGCACATCCATCGCTGCAAAATGACGCTGTACAACTAGACAGCGTCGTCGTCCCTGCGAGCTGCCAAAACGCTAGCAGCCAGACAGCCTCTAACGCACGGGGCTAGTACGCTTCGCGACAGTATCCGCGAAGGGGCGTTCCAAACGACTCCATACACAAAACAGCCTTCTCTTCGTTTATCAGTCGTGCGGTCATGCGAATGAATTCCTCGGGGTTGGAGCGATATTGACTGAACGCCGCGGCGCTGAGGCCTTGCAGAATGCTGGCGATGGTGTTACGCGTCAGGTGCGTCTCCTCCACGATCTTGCCGATCAGATCGTACGTGACGACGGCATGGTTGGACGCCGCCAGCAACTCGGTCGAAGTCCCGCTGGAATCGAATGCCTCGCCCTTTTGCAGCGACTCATAGCTCGTCTTACTCACCTGCGTGCCTTCCTGAATGCTGAATCGGAGCAGGTTGACGTGCAGATCCTTGTCGATCCGGCTCACACACTGCTCAACCAGTTGGGATGAATCGAAATGGACCGTGCCTGCAGCCACTCGGCGAATCTGACTTTGGAGTGACTGAGACTCCTTCGTTGCGGAATTCGTGCCTCGACGACGCGTCTGGGCCTGACGATCGTCTTCGATCTCCGGTAACCGGGGGCCACTCGGAAGACCGTCAATCAGCTGATAGAATTCTTCAGCGTGTGGGACCAGGTTCGGCGGCAGCGGCACGAGCTGTTCTTCCTGCCGCGCGACGTGATAGGCCGACGTGAAATTGCCGAGGTCGTCGATGTAATCGTTCTGGGCCAGGTAGTCAGACATCTGTTTGGCCAGCTGCGGCGTCAGGGTGACGCTACCCTGGGCCGCTTTGCGCAACTTGTCGGTGAAGCACTCGGGGCCGGCAGCGCGAGATCGCGCGGCGTGCGAGCGGCCAATGTCGCGCTGCAGGGCCGAAACAAACTCCTGGTAGCTCTCGCTGGCCACGACGGTTAGCACATTGATCTGGTGCACGGTCGCCGGATCGTCCATTCGGTCGCCACTCTGATTGACCGACAGCCGCATTCCGCGGCCGACTTCCTGGCGCCGCGAAACCGTACTGTCGCTCTGCTTGAGTGTGCAAATGACGAAGACGTTGGGATTATCCCAGCCTTCACGCAAAGCCGAATGCGAGAAAATAAAACGCACCGGTTCATCCAACGAGAGCAGCCGTTCCCGATCCTTCAGGATCAGGTCGTAGGCGTCAACATCATCGCTTTCACCCGCCAGTTCACCGCGAGACCTCACCGGGGGGTCAACGAGACGTCGAGTTCTTTTGTCGATCGAGAAGTAGCCGTTATGTGTTTTCGCGACGTCGATCCCCTTCAGGTACCGATCGTAAGCATCACCGAACCGACCGAGGCTGTCATCACGCTGCCTGCGATATTCTTCTTCAAAGATCCGGGCATAGGCGCCCGGCTGTTCGCCGCCATCATCATAGCGGCGATACTTTGCCACCTCGTCAATAAAGAAGAGCGTCAGGACTTTGATACCGTGAGCGAAGAGTGTCTGTTCTTTTTCCAGGTGCGCCCGGATGGCCTCGCGTATTTGAATGCGGCGCACAGCCAGTTCGCTAACGTCGCCCATTGCTGTTCCGCCGCGCAGCTCTTTGCCGTTTGTGAAGCTGACCGTATCCTTCAGGGCATCAACATCTGCGACGACAAAGCCCTTGTACTGATCGAGCCCTCCCGAGAGCTCGAACAAATTGTCGTTTAGTCGCAGTTTTCGCCTGACTCGTTGGATGCCCGAGATCCGCTTGATCTCTATCTCCATGCAGGCGACAGGTGACTTGTTGGTCGAGATGTCGATCGATTCCAGATAAAGGTACGCGTTGGTGCCGCCAGGTTCTATGACGGAGATCCCTCGCACGGCGATTTTCTTCACCAGTTTCTGATTGTAGGCATCCACGGCGTCGAGGCGGTGAATCTTGTTGTACTCTGTTCTGTGCGTCGCAGAGTAACGGAGGATCATCAGCGGATTGAATTGACCCAGCGACTCAACGGTCTTTTTCCCTTCCATCTTCTGCGGTTCGTCCAGGATCAAGATAGGCTTGTTGCTTCGAATGACGTCGATCGGTGTGCGTGATTGGAAGTCATCCAGTTCTTCATAGATGCGTCGCGCATCCTTGCCCGTGGCATTAAATGCCTGAATATTGATGATCATCACGTTGATACCGGAATCGGAAGAGAAGCATTCCAGTTCGTGAGGATCGTTCGAGCTGTAAGTGAAGAACCGGACACGCTTACCGTAATCGTCCAGAAAGTGATCGGCCGTGATCTCAAGCGACTTATAGACTCCTTCGCGGATGGCGATGCTCGGGACGACAACCACAAACTTTTTCCAGCCATACCGCCGGTCCAGCTCAAACATTGTCTTGATGTAGCAGTACGTCTTGCCGGTGCCGGTTTCCATCTCGATGTCCAGATTAACCGGGCAGACGTGGGTGCTGCTCAGCGAGGACGACAGTGGGAGGTTCTGGCGCCGCTGGACAGACTGAATGTTGCCCAGCACCTGGCCATGTGAAAGGGCGATATCCGCATTCCCCAAGCCGCTCGGCTTATCCCACTCCGGACAGGCCTGCTGGTCATCGGCGAAAGCTGGTCCTGGTTGCCTGCGATACTGAGTGCCCGTGCATCTCGGCTGCCCGGCAAGGCAATCAGCCACTGCCTGGACTGCCCTGGTCTGATAGGCTTGCTTTTTGAACTTGATCTTCATGCTGGCCGTTCTCAGATGGACTTGACTTCCGTGCCGGGTGAGACGCGGCGGAAGACTTGTTGGACCTGGATTTTCGTGCTGTCACTGCCGTATGCCGAGTCCCGGAACACGACGCGCAGCGGCTGGCAGGCGGCGATCTTTTCGGCAAGTTTTTCGTCGACGCTCGCGGCGAAGCAGGCGATGAGCGCGTTCTCATCGACAAGAAAGACCGTCTTGCCCTCGATGTTCTGCCTGGCAATCGGCAGCGACAAGTCGCTCCCCCATCCAGCAGCACCTGGAAGAGCAGGTCTTCGTCGTGCCGATCCTCTTTGACCCTCTCCACCTGATCGGGCAGGTCACTCTGTTGGACCACGTCGGGCGAATAGTGAACATCCTTCATGTTGGAGGTGTCGACTTTCAGAACGCGGAATCCTGTGTCGAGTTGGGGAGCGGTGGTCGCATATTCTGCCTTCAGCTGTTTTCCGGCGCGTCGGATACGTTCTTTGCCAATCTCGGCCACATTGAGTGGGATACGATTCGTCGCGTAGTATTGCCGCACCGCTGCATACTTTCTGTCGGTCTCTTTGATCGGCTCTGGCAATTGCACGACGATAAATCTACGTGTCCCGTGATCTTGGGCATTTTCGCGCATCACGGCGTGCGCCAGCGAGCCGGAACCGGCGAAGAAATCCAGGAACACACCGTCGTGATGATTGTACAGTCGGAGGCAGGTGCGGATCAGGTCCAGCGGTTTCTTTCCATCTGGAAACGGCACTTCACCTTCTCGCCCCACATTGTTGTAATCGCAATGATCCCAGAAAGTTCCCAATCTTTCCTTCTTGATGATCTGCCCGTGCGATTCTTCCGCCACTTCCGAGAGCCAAATGACTCGGCGCACACTCTTGCTGATGTACGTGTGAGTCACGCGCCGGCCCTTGTCGCGACCGGACCGCGGCACATATTCGACTTCGAGGATTTCATTGTCAGCGAGATTCCCGACTGCCTCCATAACGCGCGCTCTGATACTGGTCTGCGCATTGGTATCGGCAAACACTCTGCCAAAATACTTCTTGTAAGCACGTTTCTCGTCGATATTCTCGTCGCGGCAGACTTGACTGATGGTCGTACGGATCGCGCCGGTGCGTCTGTGAATCTCGATTGGAAGCCCATCACCATCCTTGATCGTTATCACATGCTCTCGTGAACTGGCATCGACCAGGATGCTGGTGTACTTCCAGCTGCCGCCGGTTGCTCGCATCTGGTTGATGACTTCCAGAAGGGGACGTTCCGTGTACAGGTGCGTCAAGGCATTGAATGCGGTGAGGCGTTTGGCATAGATCAAAACGTATTCGATGTTCTTCTTTAATCGTTTATCTTCTCCACCCCCCGAGGCGCCGGCCGCGACCTTCGCCAAGACACTGATCGTGTTGACGTAGTTGTCTTCACCGAAAATCTCGTTCAGTACCGATCTGATATGGCCCAGTTCAATATCGCTGATGGAAACGCATATCACCCCGTCCGTATCGAGAAGATTCCTGGCCAAACGCAGCCGGGAGTACATCATGCTGAGCCAATCCGAATGGAATCGTCCCTTCGTTTCCGCGTTGGCGACCATGCGATTGCCGGATTCATCACTCTGGTTGGAGTGGCGCAAGTAGGTTGCCGTATCCTGTGAGAAGTCATCATCGTAGATGAAGTCATTCCCCGTGTTGTAGGGCGGATCGATATAGATGAACTTGATCCTGTTGAGATACGTCTCTTGCAGCAGCTTGAGGGCATCGAGGTTATCGCCTTCAATGAAGATATTCTTCGTGGTGTCAAAAGCGACGCTCTCGTCACGCCGCGGTCGCAACGTCTTGGCAATGGGAGCATTGGCAGCCAGAAGTGCCGCGCGTTTCCCAGGCCAGCTGAGTTGAAACCGTTCGCGTGGCCCTTCCACAATGAACGGCGAAAGTTCCTGTCGCAGCCGGTCAAAGTCGATCGCTCTCTTCAACTTCCCCGCCTCATCAACAACTTCGGTCACGCAGCTCGGAAACAGTGCCGCCAGACGAGTGATATTCTCCTGCGTGAAGTCCGGCGTATGTAGCTTGAGCTTTTCCATGATATCATCCCGTCTCCCCTGCCACTGGACGGAAGTGAGCAGACACGCCGTCGGCCTGCTATTGAACAAGTTTTTTGTTCATCGCACAATGAGGCCGTGATTTGACGCTACGATGGACATCGCGTGGACGTCCGCACGACTCCTTGAAGTCTGCAGCTCCAGGGTTCATACTTGCGACGCCAGTTTGCCACCCCCTCGCGGCGCTGTCATATTTGAGCTGGTTGCCGGACTATGATTACCGAACTGTGGCTGCCCAACCGTGGTTGCCAAACGCTGGCACAAGTCTCCGAGTCGCGATGAAGGCCAGAGATGACGGCTCGCAGAACCGACCAGCTCAAGTGATGAAATGCTCTGGAATGAGTCCCCATGTCAAGGAGTTAACCTGATGCAACGCCCGCGCCTCTCACAATGTATCTTCGCCCTACTCATGCTCGTGGCAGCATGCCAGGTGTCAGCTCGAGACCCACTGGCCGTTCGTCCGGAGAGTGTGGGACTGTCATCAACGCGTCTGCAGCGGATATCCGACAACGCGCAGAAACTGGTCGAGCAAGATCGCCTGGCGGGCGCCGTGACACTCGTGGCTCGCCGAGGAAACGTCGCCCAATTCGAGGCCGTTGGATGGCAAGACAAGGAACAGAAAATCAAGATGCAACCGGACACCATCTTCCGCATCGCTTCCATGTCGAAGCCAATCACGAGCGTAGCGGTCCTGATGCTGTACGAGGAAGGACACTTCAAACTGGATGATCCGGTTGCCAAGTTCATTCCGGAACTGAAAGACATGCGAGTGCTGGTCAACGAAGAAGACGGCAAACAACAGACAGTACCCGCCGCCCGACCGGTGACGATACATCATCTGCTGACTCACTCCTCAGGGCTCACGTATCAGTGGGACGAGAAAGTCGGACAACAATATGACGCTTTGGGAATCACGCACGGCCTGATCCAGGATCCGGACACGATTGGCGACAGCGTCAAGGTCCTGTCGCAGGTCCCCTTGATTCATCAGCCTGGCGAGCGATACACGTACGGCTTGAATACCGATGTACTGGGTTATCTTGTGGAGGTCATATCAGGCAAGACGTTGGACGAGTTCTTGCGTGAGCGTCTCCTTCAGCCACTTGGTATGGACGACACGGGGTTCTTTCTCGAAGAGAGTAAGGTGCCGCGACTCGCAACTGTCTATCGTATCGACACCGATGGAAAGATTATTCGCCAGTCCGAAGAGGACATCCTGGAAGGCAAGCACTTTCGCTATTCGACGACCTACCCATTCAAAGGCCCCAGGCGGTATTTTTCGGGTGGCGGCGGGCTGTGCTCAACGGCAGCCGACTACTTGAAGTTCTGCCAGATGTTACTCAATAACGGTCGCGTCGGTGAACAGCGTCTGTTGAGCCGCAAGTCGATTGAGCTGATGACCGCCCCGCATGTCGCGATGGCGGCGGATACGAGCCTCGATCAAGGCGGCATGGGACTCGGCGTGGGCGTCACGGGGCGTCTGAGCAGTGCACATGAACTCGGGTCGCCTGGTGCCTACGGTTGGGGTGGCTTCTTTTACACACGATTCATCATCGATCCCCAAGAGGAACTGATCGCCATCACCATGGCTCAATTACACCCAGCGGGAGACGTGGACTGGAACGAACGTTTTTTGATTCTTGTGTATCAAGCGATTGACGACTGAGTCGCTCTTGACGAGAACTCCCGAGGAGGGCTGGCGTCGGCGTCAATGAGAGCTAAAGCAGCGTCTGTTTGAGATGCAGCACGAGGTTGGCGATGCTGCGACGCGGCCGCTCGAACGATTGGCGACCTAATGTCATTCCTTCGGTGAACGTTTCGCACCTCGGCCTCGCTATGGATCGCGGGAAACATAACTTCGGCATTTGCCTCCTCTCCCTCGCCGCGCAGGCGAATAGCGGGGGAGAGGATCGAGGTGAGGGGCAAATAGAAACAGCGAAGTTATTTTTCCCGCGATCCTATGGAAGCTGGGCTGAGTCACGATGCATCGCGTTAGCCCGCCACGGCGACGTGAGATCCTCGTCCCTGTCGGAACCGGCAACGCCGACGATTGTCAGTGCGAACTGCCGTCGGTGCAAGCGACCTCTGCAGTCGGAGTACCGTTTGCTTGAACGGACGAGGACGAACCTGCGGCACCTTACAGACTGTTTTGCCCTACAATCAGAAATCGGTGGTTTTCTTGAGGATTATCTCTATACTTGGAGGTGTCACTCAATCAGATCTTATGGACACCGCGTCGGAGGCTGGGTCAAGCTAGTGGGGTTGCAGGCCTCCTTAGCAGGGCCTCAAAGCAGAGTGGCTGTTGCGTGACAGGACGTTCGTCGGGTTCTTTTCTGATGCTTTTTTGAATATGGCTGCGGTGCGCTCTTTGGCAGACATAGGGAGAAAGCCATGCGTCGTGTTTGCATGATTACTGTGGCGATTGTGTTGAGTGGCTTAGCTGATGTGGGCCGTGCGACCATCCTGGAATTTGACCAGATACGGATTGCAGATGGCAGCGTGGTACCGACTATCAGTGGAAATGACGTCGAGCAGGATTATGGAGATCGCGTACACAGTTCCCCGATGAACGTGCCGGGAGGACAGTTCACCTATGGCAACGGTGGCGAGGGCTTCACTCCCAACGTCGTGGTCGATTACTTTGCGGGAAGTGCCCATCCCCAACAGTCCGGGAGTGGGGCTGTGGAGTGACGGGTACGGTGATCTCGAAAATGTCGTGTTTGGTGCCAACAACTCGATCTCGCTCAACGTACAATTGACTGCCGAAGCGGGCTTTGATGTCCAACTGTACCACTTTGATCTGGCAGGCTATTTGCGTGCCGACTATACAATCGCAGGTGTGCGGGTTCTGAGTGGTGAGCAGAGCGTTGTTCTCGTCAGACAACGTGCTTGTCGAGGGCAATGCCACCGGCGATCAGCACACGTCGTTTGATTTTGCCACTCCGTTAACTGCACCCCAGCTGCTGATCACCATCGACTACAGCAATCTCGTCGGCAGCCAGCAGGACAACATTGGCATCGACAACATCCGCTTTGGGCAGAACCCACCCGCGGAGATCCCTGAGCCGGCGACCTGGCTGTTATTCATCTGTGGCTTGGCTGCCGTTGGCTTCTGTAAATGGTCGTCACGCAGGTTTCACGGCATCCGAGTCTCGGTGTGCAAGATGCACGCACGTTGCATGCCAGGTAGATTTCGAGTGTCTGGTACAATTTGCACTGGTTTTGCATGCCAAGGGCATGCCACTCCCGCAGCCCAGACATGGAGCGACGCTTGCGCAGCAATCGGAAGCGACACTCTGGGTACCACAGGCAGGGAGAACAACGACCCTGAATGGGTCGAACAATTCGCACCGATTGTGGCACTCCTTCAGAGTGCAGTGATTCTCGGACCCTCTACCCCGGGTCCCCCGCTGACGCGGCGACCGGGGCTGTGGAATTGCATGCCCTGGCATGCCCAGTCGGATGAACACCACGCTGCGATTGCATGAAATGGGCTCGATGGCAACAAAGACTAGTCATAGACCGACCGAAATCGACTGCGCAATAGATTCTGACCGGAATTCCCGAGCAAGTTATTTTCCGGCGAGTTCGTGGACTGTTGTCACAATATCCTGCTCCAGCTGAGGTTTGAACGGAGCTGGGTGCGTACTGTAGCGAATGGCGTTCGACCGGTTCGTAGCCGCCTTCTTTCAGCATACGAGCAGCTGGGACGTATCCGAACACGTCGTTCGTATAGGCAGCCACCCAGACGGCCGGAAAATGTAGTTCCTGTTTCAAACGCAGCGCATAGTCAACAACCACCTCGCCGGCCAGCGCGACAAACGCCAGGTCCTCGCCAAAGCGAACCACTTGGATCAAATAAGGATAGCTTGAATCGAGCTGGCCCTCTGACTCGAGCTGTTGCAGCAAGACCTTACCGCGGCGGCGATCCCACTGGTTTTCGGAGGCTGCCCACTTCTTTAGGTCACTGCGAGCAGGTGGTGCGGCGTACTCCAACGGGATCTCTGTGATCGCCATCCGCAGCGGTCCGTCGAGCGTACGGGCAGTGGAAATCAGCGCCGCTTCGACACCGTTGGCCAAGGCTCGACCATGTTGACCACAGAGCTCTACGGTACCCCGCGGCTGCGGGTTCTGATCGGCCCCGCAGCCGGCGACAAACATGGCCGTGACACCGGGATGAGCCTCTTCCAGAAAGGACTGGGCAAATCCCGCGTAGTCGCCGCAGAAATTGTAGAAACTGAGCGTCGTATTGTGGCAGGCGTAACCGAATAGCACGGCCACCAATTTGCCGGTCGGGTCCGCAACTTTGAGCACGGGGACGTCATGATCGACCGGCCCGTCCGGGAATGGTCGGTTTTGAACACCACGCTCTGTGGGCAGGCGGCGATTCATGGCGAAACCGGCGCGGGCATGAGTGTATTGCAGTCCGGCCGGAGCCAGTCGCCCGATGGCCTCGTCGATAAGTTGAAGAACGGTCTCTTGGAGATCCTCACAATACGTGTGAGTCTGTGCAATTCGCTCCGGATCCAAGTCCAAGCCAGTGGTCTTGGACATGCGCAACTCAGGACCACAATGGGTGTGGGAGACGCACAGCATCAAGCATTGTGGCGGCAGATCCCATCGCGTTCTCGCCTGTTGCACGACGGCGTCGCGAAGCTCGCGCGGCACGCCGATCAGATCCATGCTGACGATCACCAATCGTTGGCCCTGGCTATCCTGCAGTGCCAGTGCCTTGGCCCACAGGTCGTGGATTTTGCCTTCAGACGGCTTATTCCGAGCGGCGTAACCGGCCATCCACATGGAAGTGCCCGGGGTAATCACCGCGCGGGAAACACCCGCCTTCCAGGCGACAGGGCCGCGCTCGGGCTCCTGCGCCACGACACGGACCACAGATCATCCAGAGTGCCGACGCACGCGACGACACTTCCGCACAAGATCACACCGCGCATGCGGCGTACGTCGCATTTCATCGTCAGATCTCCTATTTCTCGCCGGCGACAACCGGTCGGTGTCGGGGGATTTGTGCCTTGAAGTCGCCCAGGCAATTCCATTGCTTCCGCGCGTCGAGATCGACTTCGGCCATCACGACCGTTCCCCATTTTTCGGCCTTGGCCAGCGTGCGGCCGTCGTGATCATAGATGGCCGTGAGCATCCAGTTTCGCGAGATGTCTTCGTAGGTGCTGCTGACGATGTAGACATGGTTCTCGCAAGCACGGGCGGAAGCTTGTTCAGGATTACAGCCCCACACGGGCCAGGCGATCACCTCCGCGCCGTTGTTGGCCAGCTCCCGGGCCACTTCGGGAAAAAAGCCATCGTAGCAGACCATCATGCCGACTTTGCCGAAGACGGTTTCAAAGACCGGATAATCGTCACCCGGCGTGACGCCGGCCGCCGCCTCATTGCGCGGCAAACAGATTTTCCGATATTTGCCCAGCAGCCGTCCATCCGGCCCCAACAGCACGGCAACGTTGTAAATCAGGTGCTCGTCGCGCTCATACAAACCAACGACGATGTGCAAGTTGTGACGTTTCGCCAGCGCGCCGAAGTATTCCGTTGACGGACCGGGAATCGGTTCGGCGATGTCCTCGATCTTCGGCCGATGTGGACCGACAAGCGTGATGGTTTCACCCAACACGACCAGATCGGCCTTCTGTCGGGCGGCTTCGGCGATCAGTGGTTCGTACTCGTGGCAGTTCTCGGCGGCGATTTTCCGCTGGGCCGGTAATGCACGGCGGCCAGCCGCACCTTGCGTCCTCGGGCAGCCTCAGTCGGCGTCAGCGACACGCTGCTCCACTCGACTTTGCTGTGCGTCGCCCACTGCAGGTAAAGCTCCACGACGGCCCGAGTCGCTCGGCTCGGTACGCGGTACACGCCGGAGACCTCCGTCCAACCATCGTCGCGCGGTGGCTTGTCGCCGGGAAATTCAGGTTCGGCCATCGCCTTCCAACCGATCAAATAGCCCTCCGCCACCGGCCCTTCGTGCGGCACCGCGTTGCCATTGTCGTCCTGCCACAGGATGCGAACACTGGCGCTGCGCCGTGGCAGCGGTACGTTGTGCGTCTTCCGCAGCGATGTGAAGCGATAGTACTCTCCGCCCTTCACGTCAAACGTGCGCCGCCAGCAACCGTGCAATCCACGCCGATCATCGGTCGTGATGATCCAGGCTCCATCACGCAGCGGGACCACCCTGGGGGTCGAACGAAAACGCCGGGCAGATCTCCGAGCGCGGCGTCGCTGGCTGCCATGGCAATGCCGCCACCAGAGCGGCATCATTGGCCACCTGCTGTGCAACCGGCAGCGGTTCTTCGCCAGAGAGCCAGCCGGCGGCCGACATCACAAAGGCAGCAATCAGTGCAGAAACGGGGTATCGCATGTTGAATGTCCTTTGCTTGCCGAAGACGGTCCAATCAATTTGGCCTCAGACAAATACACCACGCTAGAGTCTCAGCATGTCGTACATCGATCTCATGTTGCACACTGATCTCGAGCTCCGTAGGACGGACGTCAACGTCCGTCCTACTCCTTGCTGTAGGGTTTAGATCTCCAGGCTCCACGGTGCCCGATACTGTTTGGTGACCAAAGCGTTGGCCTCGGCATCGTCGAGAACCATCTCCTTCTCAGCGTCCCAGCGAATTTTGCGGCCCACCTTCCAGGCAATATTCATCAAATGGCCCGGGTTGGTGGCGTAGTGGCCTTGCTCGACGTCTGCCGGCGGCCGCCGGTCGTTGCGGATACAGTCCAGGAAAACCTGAGCGTGCGCTGCCACGCTCTCGAGGTGGACGTCATCGCGAAAGGCATTACGGACCGTCTCTTCCTTGCCGGGCCTGCCAATATCAGGCGTGATCGTATAACCACTTCGGTCGAGGATCATTGAAGCCTCGGTCCCACAGAAGAGTTTGCCATGCGAACGCTGTTCACGGCGACAGCCGCCGCGAAACGTGTATTGCAGCAGAAAGCCCTTCTTGGCCACCGGTCCTGGACCATACTCGCAGATACCGGAGAACGTGTCGGGCCACTCGGTGTTCGTATCCTCGAAACAGAGGAATCCGCCGGAGGCGGTTGCCGTGGTCGGGGCCGTGACACCGAGGCACATGTGAACGATGTCATTGTGGTGCACGGCCCAGTCAACTTGCCAACCGCCAGCGTAGTCAAAGAACCAATAGTGATTCAAGAAGCGGTTCGGATTGTACGGTCGCTTGGGTGATGGACCGAGCCAGAAATCCCAATGCCGCTCGCCGAATTCCTGGGGCGGTTCCGAGTCGGGTGGCGATCCGAAGCCCGGGTAGAGGTAATCGAAGTCCCAGACCTTGACTTCTGAAATCTCACCGAGACGACCGGACTGAATCACTTCGGCGGCCTGCTGATAGTGTGGCCAACTTCGCTGCTGCGTTCCAATCTGCACCACGCGGTTGTACTTGCGTGCAGCCTGGACCGCGGCCCGCCCTTCACCGATCGATGTGCCCAAGGGCTTTTCGACATACACGTGCTTGCCGGCCTGGCAGGCATTGATCGTGCAGAGGCAGTGCCAGTGGTCGTTGGTCGCCACAATCACCGCGTCGATGTCCTTGTTCTCCAGCAGTTTTCGATAGTCGCGATAGGTGGTCACCGATTCGTTGCCTGTCGCCTTGACACCCAAACTCAGCCGTTGCTCATTCAAATCGCAGACCGCCACGACGCGTGTGCCCGGACAACGCATGTGCGCAGCCATCACGTAGCGTCCTTCACCACCACAACCGATCAGGCCCAGGTTGATCGTACTGTTGGCGCTGGATTGTTGTGGGGAAATCGCGGCCTGAACCCTACTGCTTGCCACGGTCGCGGCTGCCGTTGCCGCCGCCGTGCCGAGGAACTCTCGTCTGGTGGCTTTCGTGGTCATCATGGATACTCGCTGTTGGTGAAGGAAAGATGCTGTTAGATTGTACCACCGTTCACGGCCGTTGGCGTAAACGACTACTCTTAATCTGTAGGGTTTTATCCTTCGTCGCGGAGTCTTCGGAGCGATGGAGGATAAAACCGATTGAACTGAGCCGCGAAGCCTGGAGCTAGGTGGCGTTCTTGTAGATTGTATCAGCCGGTGAATCATCAGGCGACGGCTTTGGGTTTGTTGTCGAGCGAGTTCGCTCGTCGGTAAGAGCCTGATTCTGGTTGATAGCGTGCCAATGGGGTTCGCTTTTCGAGGAGTCGGACTGGGCGGGACGGAAATGTGTGCGCAAGCGCGCAGTTACCTGGGCCCGAGATCGAGAATCGTCGCGAACCGGTGAGTGTTGTGATGCTTCGTTGATGATGCATGTTCGCTTTGCTCTCATGGAGGGCGAGTTTTGAAGACAGTTGGCGACCAAGTAAACGTGTGAGGCGGACTGCGCGTCGGAAGAGCTGGTTCAATCAACTGACGATGCAGGATGTCACCGCAGCAGGGACAGCGAGTTGTGTCAATTTCCAATAGATGCCACATCCACTCACTCGCGCTCTGCGGAGGTTCGTCATGTGCAAGAGGATCAGGACATCCCAGAAGGCGGCGACACAGCGTCAGGCGATCACTCTTACCTCGATTTGCCAACAAACCATAGTGGCGAATCTTCATGAAACGATCGGGGAGAACGTGCTTCAAGAAACGTTCGATAAACTCGTCAGCTGGAATGGCTGTTGTTTTGCGGCAGTTGCCATCTCGCCGATCGCGATAGCTGAAGGTCACTTGCCCATCTTGACATCGTAGCAGACGATCATTGGAGATGGCCACACGATGCGTGTAGCGGCTGAGGTAATCGATCAGCTTCCGGGGGCCGGCGAATGGCGGCTTGGAATAGACGACCCATGCCTTCTTTCTCCATTGTCGCAGGAGACGTTGGCGTTCCTCTTTCTCACGCAAAGCGACCAGTTGTGGCGGCAAGTCCAGTAGGCCTTGCTGCAACAGCTCCTCTAAGCCGTCCAAATACTTGGCCCGAAACATCTTACTGAGTCCATGTACGGGAAACAGGAACTTGCTTCCTCCGGCGATCCATTGACAATGGTCTGGACTCAAGGCTCCCGAAGGGACCACGGCATGGAGATGAAAGTGGGGACGCAACTGCTGGTCCCAGGTGTGCAAAACAAGTGTCACACCGATCGTCCCGCCAAGTTCCTGACGGCCGAAGGTAAGTAACGTCTGGGCCGTTGCATCGAATAACAGCTTGAGCAGCGCCCGTTGGTTCGATTCGGACCATAGAATCAGCGGGTTCAGCTCGTGTGGCAGAGTGAACACCTGGTGGAAGTAGGGTACCGGTAACAGTTCTCGACGTCGGGCCTCGACCCAGGCCGCGGTAGTGGTTGATTGGCATTTGGGACAATGTCGGTTGCGGCAACTATGGTATAAATACCGCTCGAAGCCGCAAGCGTCACACCACTCCCGATGTCCGCCTAACGCAGCGGTCCGACAGTTGACGATGGCGTACATCACCTTTTGGCGACTAGCCGTGAGGTGGTGTGTCCGCGCGTAGTCGGGACCGTAACGCTCGAATATTTCGGCCAAGTCGCAGGAAACGCCAGAACTTGCATCCGGTGCCGCATTAAGAGCGGCAAGGGACATGGCGAGTTACTCCTGGACGTCGACAGAATCCGGCAGACGAATCAGCTCCAGAGGACTTCGCACGCCATCCATATGTTTGCTGGTAACGTGTAAGTATTTGGCCGTCGTGTTAAGGCTGCTGTGTCCCATTAAACTCTGAATGATCGGTAAGGGGACTCCGGCTTCCATCAGATGCGTCGCAAAAGAATGGCGAAGACAGTGGATGCCATGTCCGTGTTGGATACCGGCTCGCACCTTCGCAGCGACAAAGGTCTTCTGGGCCGTACCGATGGGCGACGGTCCGGAGTTGTCCTTTCTTGGGAAAAGCCACTTTATCGGACGATATTCCCGCCAGTACTCGCGAAGCTCGTTCAACATTCGTGGTGACAGCAGAGTAAAGCGGTCCTTTTTTCCCTTGCCTTGATCAACCCGGATCAACATGCGATCCGAGTGGATATCCTGGAGCGTCAACCGGACCAATTCGGAAACCCGCAGCCCCGCACCATAGCAGGTCATGAACAACACACGGTGTTTGCGATTTGTCGTAGTATTCAGCAGACGAGCGATCTCTGACCGGCTAAGCGGTTCCGGCAAACGTCCCGACCGCTTACTGGGAACCTTCAAGTCAAAATCCCTCATTCCAAGAACTGACCGAAAGAGAAAGTGGATGGCGGACAACTTTTGGTTACAAGAGCTATAGGAGAGCTTGCGAGTTACGACCAAGTAATGAACGTAGTCCCGCACCTGCTCCCTTTCGAGCAAGTCCGGGCTTCGGCCAAAATACTGTGCAAGTTGGGCGACCGCCAAAACGTAGGCTTCAATTGTCTTGGGGGACTTGCGTTGCAGCTCCAGTTCGCGAATCATACGTTGACGTAGGGGAGTCATGATGGTTGCTCCTGTGAAAGAGAAGGGACCGAAACGTGGTACTTTCAGTTTCCCTTCTTGAGCCGCCATCGCCTCCCCTACTAACGAACAAAACCCGATCCTCCAAGGGAGAAACCAGGCCTAAAACGCTGGAAGTGCAATCATTCTCCCGCGCAGCGGGTTAGTTCAATCTTAATCCTCCTCGGGCAGTGCTCGACGAAGTGGAAAGGTCGCACATGCTGTAAGATTAAGATTAGGATTAAGATTAGGATTAAGAGTAAGATTGGGATTTCGTACTCTCGTTTCTTGGTCGTGAGAACTTATCACCAGAGGGCTGCTTGATGTATCGGTCGCATTTCCTGTTCGCCTTGTTCGCTATCGTCGCTCAGCCATTGTGGGCTGCCGAGACGGAGCGTCCGAATATCATCGTGATCATGGCGGATGATTTGGGCTACTCCGATCTGGGCTGCTACGGTGGCGAGATCCGCACGCCGAATCTGGACCGACTGGCCGCCGGTGGAATGCGGTTCTCGCAGTTCTACAACTGCGCGCTGTGTGGTCCGTCGCGAGCGGCACTGATGACCGGACTTCATCCGCACCAGACAGGCATATTCGGCTGGACCGGGCTACTGAACAATCGTTGCGTGACGCTCTTCGAGTTGCTCAAGGGGGCCGGCTATACGACATGTGCCGTCGGACGGCTCGACATGGTCACGGCGGAGAACTGGCATGATCCGGCCAACATCCAGCGCTACGCGGATCGTTTCCTGGGCAGTACCGGACACACGGGACCAGGGAACTATTTCAAGGATGTACATAACACGCAGTTCTTCCGCGACGGACGTCCCTTCGTATTACCACCAGAAGGCACGTACAAGACAGACCTGATCACAGACTTCGCGACGGAATTCATTGCCGAGGCCGTGACAAAGGAAGAACCATTCTTCCTCTACATGGCGCACTACGCGCCGCACTGGCCGTTGCATGCCAAGAGCGAGGACATGGACAAGTATCGCCAACTGTATCGGAAACTCGGCTGGGATGATGCGAGGTCGAGACGCTACCAGCGACTCGTCGAATTGGGATTGATCGGCGCCGAAAGTCAATTGTCGCCGCGAGATTCCCGTGTGCCACCATGGCCAGATGCGCCTGACAAGCAGTGGGAAGCGGATCGCATGGCCGCCTATGCCGGACAGGTCGATTCGCTCGATCAGAGCGTGGGACGAATCATGGGCGCCTTGCAGCGGGTCAAGGCCGATGACAATACGCTCGTCATGTTCCTCTCGGACAACGGCGCCTCGGACCAGGCAGTCAACTCCGTGGACCAGCCGGGGCAGACGTGGCGCGTCGACGGCACACTCACCCAAGCCGGCAACAAGCCGACGATTTCCCCCGGTGGACCGGACACTTTCGTCACCGGCGGCCCGCCATGGTCTAACGTTTCCAACGCGCCGTTACGAGGGCACAAACAGTCGAACCACGAGGGAGGTATCGCGACCCCTTTCATCGCCTGGTGGCCCGGCGTGATCAAGCAAGTCGGGGCCATTTCGCCCGAGCCGGCCCACATCACCGACATCATGGCCACGTGCCTCGACGCGGCGGACGTCCAGTACCCGGCACAACTGCCTGGTCGAAAGGTGCGGCCGCTGGCGGGCAGCAGCCTGTTGCCCCTGTTTGCCGGCGGACAGCTTGAGGGACTCAGGACGCTCTGCTGGGCGACTTCCGGTTGCCGGGCCATCCGCACCGGATCGTGGAAGCTCGTATCGGCCAGGGGTGGACCGTGGGAGCTGTACGATCTGGCATCCGACCGTACGGAACTTCGGGATCTGTCGTCTCGGTATCCAGAACGCGTAGAGATGATGGCGAACGCTTTTGATCAGTGGCGAGATGAAGAATGATCCGCTTCCACGGCACCTGTCACTGGGGGCGACCAGTCGCTTAGAACTCGTCCGGAAATAAGTTACCGTATTTTTCGCCCCTCACCCTACCCTCTCCCCCGCTATTCCCGCTCCGCGATCCCGGTGGAGAGGGAACGGGAACCGTTAACTTATTTCCGGACGAGCCCTTGGTGCGCGGCGGGCTGCCGACGGCCAGGCAGTTGCTCGTACTATAATAGGGCCCAGTTCCACGAGCACCATTCTTTCGAGAGCCCCATCATGCTGCCGTCGCTGGACGAAATCCGAAGTGCTGCCGACCTGGTCCACGCTGTCTTGCCTGCGACTCCGCAATTCTGTTGGCCGTTGCTGTGCGAGCGAACGGGCGCCGAAGTGTGGGTCAAGCACGAGAATCATCAACCGATCGGCGCTTTCAAAGTGCGCGGCGGACTCGTGTTGTTGAACGATCTTGTGCGCTCCACCCCTGGCGTGCATGGCGTGATCACAGCAACTCGGGGCAATCATGGTCAGAGCATCGCCTTCGCGGCACGTCGTTATAAACTGTCGTGCTCGGTGGTCGTGCCGCACGGCAACAGTGTGGAAAAGAACCTGGCCATGAGAGCCTGGGGAGCGGAACTCATCGAGTATGGTGACGACTTCAACGACGCCATGGACTGCGCTCACAGCCTGGCTCAGCAGCGCGGCCTGCACTTTGTCCCTTCTTTCGATCCACTGTTGGTGCGCGGCGTCGCCACATACTGGCTGGAGTTTTTCGAGGCGGTACCCGACCTGGAGACCGTTTACGTGCCCATCGGATTGGGATCGGGGATCTGTGCTGGAATCGCCGTCCGAGATCTGCTCGGCCTCAGGACGCGCATCGTGGGCGTCGTGTCGAGCGCCGCGCCGGCTTACGCCTTGTCCCATGAAGCCGGCTATGTGGTGGAGCATGCTCCCTCCACGCTCATCGCGGATGGAGTGGCCGTACGAAAACCAAATGCCGACGCGTTGAAAACAATCCTGACCGGTGCTGAGCGCATCGTACAAGTATCCGACGCCGAGGTGGAGGCCGCCATGCGCGCGTATTTTATCGACACGCACAACGTCGCTGAAGGTGCCGGCGCCGCTCCACTGGCAGCACTTGTGCAAGATCGTGAAAAGCGGAAAGGAAAGAAAGTTGGGCTCGTTTTGTGTGGCGGCAATGTCGATCACGACGTGTTCAGCCGAGTGCTGTCGGATCACGAAGCATGACGCGTTCAACTGCTCGTGTTTATTGCTGGCTCAGCAATAACAGCAGCGACTTCAGTTGCCTCCGCTGGTCTTCGCTCAGAAATGACAGAGTGTTGTCGGAGAGCGATTCAAGCAGTGTCGTGAGCGTTCGCTGGCGGTCTGCCGCCGTCGCTTGCGGACTCTTCACGTCATTGGACACCTTGCTGAATTTCTCATTGAGTCGCGCAAGCAACTTCTCAGACTGATCCTCTGTCAGGTTAAGCAGACCCTCGATATCCGACCAGGTCAGTTCCTTTCTTCCAGACACCACATCGCTCCATGCACTGCCGGAAGATGCGCACCGCGCATCGCGCGACCCCCCAATACCAGCGGCGCGCTGGAAACCTGACGCCGATTGGCTGGCATTCCTGTTGGATGCTCGATCGAAGTCTCGCGACTTGCTGTTCTTCAGCGGGCTGGTCGGTCGAAGAACCATCGCGACAATGGCTGCCACCAGCAGCAGCACAAAAATGAGACCGATACTTTGCGTTGCGTTGCTGGCCCCAAAGAACATCCGCCTCCGCATCCAACGCCACAGAAATCGCAGCTCTGACGCATAAGGATCTTCCACGAAGTCTCCGACCCGCTGCAAGCCAATCTGCTCTTTTCCATCCTGCATGTGGACGTACATGACCTGCACTTCGTACGATCCCTCGCGCCGGTACAGCAGCAGTTTCTGGCCCACATCCCAGGGAATTTTCGCTTCGTAAGAGACGCCAAAGCCTTCGGCCGAACGGTTGACGCAACAAACCTTTACACGCCGGCTGTCATCAGACAGGACGGCCTGGTCATTGTCGCTGTGAGCGATTAATCGGACGCACTTGCGCCGATCGTCGCCGACC
This sequence comes from uncultured Planctomycetota bacterium, assembly GCA_963700575.1. GTDB lineage: Bacteria > Planctomycetota > Planctomycetia > Pirellulales > Pirellulaceae > JAJRVM01. The sequence goes on from CAVOYC010000038.1 coordinate 282,134, forward strand.
GGAATGTGTTGGGGGACTTCCATACGCGAAACCCCGGTTCGCACTCAATGTCTTCCCGCAAGCTCCACTGTCAGGCTACTCTCAGGTCTGTACCTTTATTCGAGTCTAGCACCGTGGTACCTGCCCCCCTTTGCACGCCGCCAATTCGCTGGCAGAACCGGGCCGGTACGCCGGGATTGTGACAGACTCAAGGGTTTTGAGGGTGGTTATGACAATTTCGCGAGAGCCCGGCGACATAGCCCTCGAGAGGGTGGCGGCACGAAAGTTACCGTACGTTCGTTTCAGAGGGTCGCAGCCCCTCGTGCTCGGACTCGTCCGGCAAAAACCAGGATTGGGCCGCGCCGAATGTCCGACACTGCGGCGGCAGCCCATTCTCGACGTCCGCGATCCCGGTGGAACATTGAGGACAGCGTGACACCAGTTATTTCAAGTTGACAAGGCCCGAGCGTCTGACGTGAAGACATGTGCTCGGCCGTTTTCGAAAATACGGCAACCTGCTGGACCTGATTCCACCTCACCCCCACCAGGTGGAGGCATAATTCGTGACACCACGGGCCACTTCGGTATGATGAGTGCAAGAGGGTCTCCGTTGCATCGCGATGGAGCCTTCGCAGTCGGCATTTTGCGGCAAATTTGACCGGTGCATGAGGCGTCCCAACTGATGGCAGGTTCACGAAGAAAGCGTCCGCGCGGCCGGCGTGCTGCTCGCCAGAGGACTCGTTCTGGAGTCTCTGGAACAACGCGTCTTGCTTTATGCGGCTTCGCTGGTCAACGACTCTTTCGAAGCCCGACAGAATGCTGGATGGCAAGAGCTTCCGGTGATGGCGAATGATATTTTCGAGGAAGGCTACGCAGGCGAGCGATTGATAACGTCTGTCAGTTATGGTAGCGAGGGGGGACAAATTCAGATCGCTCAAGGGCAGCGGGCTCTGGTCTATTCCCCACCGGCCGATTATGCCGGGACCGAACAGTTCGTCTATTTCGTGGACGGGCAGTTGTCGGCAACTGTCACGGTCAGCGTGACCGCGCCGCTCGCCCACGACGCATTCACTCTGTTTCCCGACGGCCAGGCGCACGAGCTTGACGTAATGGCCAACGACCCATTCTGGTCCGACTACGCGGGATCACGAGCAATCACGTTTGTCAGCGAGACGGCGTTGGGAGGAAACGTTGAGATTGCTGCCGACGGTCGGTCGATCAATTACACGCCACCACAGCACGCTTACGGCGACGACGCGTTTGTCTATATCGTGGACGATCGCTACGGGGCCGACGTCAAGATCCATGTGACTAATCCGCTCGACGACGATCGTTATCTGGAAATCATTCAGAACAGCGAAGACAATCCGTTGCTTGTGCTGGCCAACGATCGCTTCTGGCCCGGCTATGACGGCGCACGGGAAATCACGTTCGTTACCGAGACTTCTCACGGCGCGTTGACCGCCGTTGCCGCAGATGGCCAGAGCATCCTGTACACTCCACCTGCCGGCTTCTCTGGTTCGGACGACTTCCGATATGTCGTCGATGGCCTGTACGAAGCAACGGTTCGAATCCAAGTTCAACGACCGGTAAATGACGACGACATTGAAATCGACATGGAGAGCACGAACTTTCCGTTGTTGCTGACCGATAACGACACATACTCCTATTATGAGAATTATTGGATTACTCGTGATGTCGTGGACCGCGTGACTTCCGTCAGCCAGCCGTCGCAGGGTGGGAGTGTCACGATCATGCCCAACGGCCAGGGTGTATTGTACTCAGCACCGGCCGTTTTCGAGGGCGAGGAGACCTTTGAATACGTTGCTGACGGCAAGCATCCGGCAACCGTCACCGTACACGTAACGCGCCCGATCCGTGATGATTTCTTCTGGCAAAAGGTGTACGAAGACACCATCGAGAATGTGCTCGACGTTCTGCAGAATGACTTCAAAGGCAACGGGTACGACGGGGCCGGGCTAATCACGATGGTCTCGGAGACGTCGGGGGGAGGGACGGTTCGCCTCGCCCAAAACGGACGTTCAATCTCCTACGCGCCGGCAGTTGGTTTCCGGGGAATCGACTCGTTTTCGTATACGGTCGATGGAGCATTTCAGGCCGAAGTAAGAGTTGACGTCGCTCCTCTCGTCACGCCGGATCACATCACCTTCTGTCCGGCATGGCCAAGTGGTGATTACCGGATCGATGTTCTGAGCAACGACCACTTCAATGCCAATTACCCCGGTCCGGCCCTGATCACCGATGTCAATCCCGCCGAGCACGGCGGTCACGTTTCCATCATGCCGGATGGCAAATCGCTGCGCTACGTGCCGCGTGACGGCGCACCCGACAGGCTTACGTATGTGGTGGATGGCACATACGAGGCATCCGTCTACACCAGCATTCGATCCTACCTGGTGGGTGACGAGTTCATCGTGGACCAGAATAGTCAAGACACGTCCCTGACGCCTCTGGACAATGATTTCCCAGACAGTCCATATGGCACGCAGTGGCACTGTGGCCCATATCTGGGCCCCGGACGAATCACCTCGGTCAGCCCCACTGCACAAGCGAGTACCGTGACCATCGTGGACGGCGCTCGGTTGATCTACACCCCTCCCGAAGACTTTGTAGGCCAGGATCGGTTTACCTACAGCGTCGACGGTGTTATGCAAGCGCCCGTCACGGTCAACACCATTCGCCGCGTGCGAGATGATGCATACCGAGTTGATGTCAACAGCAACAACAATCTGTTTCCCGTACGCGTGAACGACTTGCTTGGTGCCGACTATGTTCGCGCGGGAGTCATCACGAACGCCACGGCAACAGCAGCTGGTGGCGCCGCGACAATCGCCGAGAATGGCAAGTCGATCGTCTACACACCGCCAGCGAATTTCGAAGGCCAGGATACGTTTACTTACACGGTCGACGGGACCTTGAAGGCAGAGGTGACCGTGTCTGTCACGGCATCGGCGACCGAAACCTGGCCTCGATTCTCTTCACTCGCTGATTTCGAGGAGTACCTGCTGGACGACGCCATCGCTCGTTACGCGAACTTGTTCGGACAGCCGGCATACGATTGGTTCCTCGCTGATACACCCTATAACGCGTTCACCAGTTCGGTTCCCAGCCAGCCTGCCACGCGCGCTCATTCCGACACGAATGTCCAGGTCGAAGGCGTGGATGAGGGAGATATTATCGAGATCGATGGCGACACCCTCTACATTCTGGCCAACGGCGAGCTGGTGATCGCCGACGCGTGGCCCGCTGAAGCAATGTCTGTCCTGTCGCGAACGCCTGTCGAGGGCAACGCGATTGCCGAATACCTGTCCGGTAATCGGCTTGCGATCATCTCGCAGAAGCAGTCGCCCATTGCGCCCGACGTGCGGGTCAGCGCATCGCTGCTCTTGGATTCCTGGTATCCGGTACCTCAACGCACCGACACCTGGCTGACCGTCTTCGACATATCCAGTCGGCAGGCCCCGCAAGTCGTCCAGAAAACTTTGCTCGACGGCACCTACGTTGAATCGCGCCGCATCGACGATTTCGTGTTTCTGGTGCTGCGCAACGATCGAATTCAATTGCCCCAGCCCGCCATGATTCCTGTCGCGAACATCGATCTGACGGAGGAAAGCTCGCCCGAATCATGGCTGCCAAGCGGGGAATTTGTCTACGAGTCGCGCGAGCAATATGTGGAACGCATGAGGTCGCAGATGGGAAGCCTTGTCGAAGCGACACTGCCTCAATTCACCAGCTATGGGGCCGATGGTGAACTGGCCCGCGCTGGCCTGCTGCATGCGCCGGAAGACTTGTTCCGCCCACCCCCCGATCCCGAAAACAGCCTGGTTTCGGTGGTCTCGGTGAACATCAGCAATGACGAGCCCGGGATCAGCACTTCAGCCGGCATCTTCACCAGCGGAGCCGACAAGATTTATGGGTCTTTGAACAACCTTTACATCTTCGATGATCAACATTCGACGGAAGATGGCAGGATCACGCAGATCTTGAAGTTCCGTTGGAGCGGCGAGACCGGCGACGTTGTTTTTGTCGCAAAGGGGCACGTGCCCGGTCGGCTGTTAAATCAGTTTTCGGCTGACGAGTTCCACGAATATTTGCGCATCGCCACGACCATCGGAAACGTGAGTGCCGGGAATTTTTCGCGCCGATCCGAAAACGTGTTGTTCGTCTTGCGTGACGATGCGGGAATCATGGAATTCGTCGGTGGCTTAAAGAACCTGGCCCTGGATGAAACCATTCGTTCCGTGCGATTTTTCGGTGAGCGAGCGTTTGTGACGACGTTCCGCGAGATCGATCCGCTCTTCGCGGTGGACCTCTCCGAGCCGGCAAGTCCCATAGCGGTCGGCCACATCACGATGCCTGGTTTCAACAGCTACATGCAGCTGATCGACGCCCAGCACATCCTGGCGGTGGGTCGCAATACTCCCACGGGCCTTAGCGGCCCGGCACAAGTATCACTGTTCGATGTACAGGATCTGAGTCAACCTCGGTTACTGGATCAATACACATTTGCGCGGTTCTCGACCTCGGAAGCCGAGGCGGACCATCATGCTTTCGGCTGGTTTGCCGAGCATCAAATGCTGGCAGTCCCCTCGGCCCGCAGCTACTGGCAACGCGTGGACGCTGACGGTGATGGTTACCGCGAATCGCGCGAGTGGGTGACCGAGGATGCGCTGTTTCTGTTCCAGATCGATGTTTCGGCGGCGCAGCCGGGAGATGTTACAATCCGGCTGCAGGGTGAAATCGAACATGACTCGCCAGTGCGCCGCAGCGCGTTCATCGAGGATGTGCTCTATTCAGTGGCGGCCAGCTCGACGATAGCAGTTGATATTCACGATACGAGCCATCGGTTCGCCGAGATTCGTTATGAACCAGTCGGTCCGCCGGGATCGCCCCCTGACGACTCGCCGACGCAGGAGATGAACGCAACGGTGGTTGACGTCGTCCGTCGCGCAAAAGAACATCTGGCGGAAGTCACGGGACTGGGTGCGAGTCAGATCGTCGGCAGTACCGTGGAATCAGCCGACTGGCGGTCGGAGACGATCGAAACGGACATGAACGACCCCCGTGGCGATTCCATCCCTGGGTTCCGCGTGGTTCTTGATGTGGGTGACCGGAAATACCTCTACCACGCAGATCGCAGCGAGACCGTCGTCTTGGTGGATGAGTCGTTTCAATTCGAGCCACCGCAAGTTGCGTGGCACAACGTCGCACAGCCGCTCGATGTTAACGACGATCTCTTGGTCACACCCAGGGACGCCTTGGTTCTGGTCAACGATCTCAATCGGCGAGGTGCGCGGCGACTGGCACCCGACCAGGTTTCGAGAATCATCCATTTCCGGCCGAGCTACCTGCTGGACGTCAACGACGACGGCTATCTTTCGCCCCGTGACGCGCTGCTGATAATCAATCGGCTCAATGCACAAGCCGCCGGGGACAGAGGCGCGGAAGGGGAAAGTGCCGACCTGCTCGGCATTCTACGCCCCGGTGGTGTGTGGGAAACATGGCAACCTGCCCAGAAGACACATTCCCTTGAAGATGGCGAACCTGTTTCTGACGCCACTTCCGCGCCGCATGTACCGTCGGCCAGGGAGAATGATTTTGTTGGCGACACTATCAGCCTGGTGGCTCGTGACATCGTCGAACGAACTCTGGCTACCGTCGAGCAACCACCGCTTTCCGATCTCTGGGACGCGTATTCCTGGCTCGAGGAAGGCGACTTGTAGTTCTTCATCGGATTAATTCGACGACTTCTCCCGGTAGCAGAGTGACGCCCGGCGGCTGACTGTCAGGGTCGGGAAAAGGGATCTCCATATCGTAGAACATGGCCACCGGCACATTAGTCTTGCTCAATGCTTCGCGAAACGGCGGTTTCACCGGGTTACCGTGCCATTCGTAATGGATACCATCAAACCCGGCCTCGCGAATCTTCCGGCATTGAACTTCGTAGTAATGCACGGTGTTGCCGATGTCCGCGGGCGCAATCCCCAGGCTCTCCCAATCGACATCGTACGTCCACCTTTTCTCGATTTCGGACAGCGGGGACTGATCCGACACGACATACCAGTCAAAGAAGTGGACCGTACAAGTCGGGGGGCTGGCCTTGGAGTCCAACGCCAGGATTGCCCAACAGACCACGGCAACAACGAACAATCGTGAACTATAAGACATGTTCAGTAGTCTCCGCTTTCTGATGACATGATGTTGAACTGCTCTGGAACAGGCCATGCAGAGCGGCATTCAACAGGTGTGGTCTCCCCGTAACCAAGACTCATGCGCACGGAAGTAGCACGCCACTCGCACCGCCCCCTGCAACAAATCACGCGTTGGCGTCAACCGACTGCTCAGGAACCAGCGGCTTTTCCGCTCCGCATGTTTCGCACATTGGTAGCAAAGAGTGGCGAATGGCTTTGCAGCTCGTACACTGCTCGAACAGTTGCGTGCCGCACGTCGGGCAGGTGTACGCTTCTTCTTGACCAGCTGGCTCCGTCGGTGGTAACCGCATCGAAACTTTTCGAATGCTGCGACGTGTCCAGGACATGTACTTGAGTGGCCCGCGGCGAATCGGATAGCCACAGATTGGGCAGAGGAACGCTTCATACGCATCGCTGTACTGTTTCCGCAGCCAATCCTTCTTCGGAAATGCGATCATCCGCAGCAGGTACACGAGAATCCACGTAACGATGCCCAGCGACACGACAATCAGAATGTACTTGAAGTACCGACTGGGAAAGTGTTCGTGCATGACGAGCATGACTTTGGCGGCAACGGCAATAGCGGCGGCATAGATGAGCGGCGTATAGATACTGCTGCGTTTCTTCAAAAACAGCGCCAGCACGACCAGCAATAGTGGAATCAACACGGCCAACTTTAAACCGGCCAGCCACAGATTGTGGCGCTCCATTTGCGTGTGATACTTCGCCCAAATCGGTTCGCGTGCCAGCTCCAGTCGTTGACTGTTTTCGCGCTGCTGTTGCTGCAGGTCAATAAGCTGCTCGTTGAGCTGTGAGATTTCCTCGTTGAACGTCTGATACCGCTGTTGATTCGACAGGAACAACTGAATGTTCTTCGACATCTCCGATTGCTCTTCCGGAGACAATTCGGAGTTCTTTTCCAGACTTAACCGCTGGATCTCCAGCAATTGATCCATCGTCCGCTTTGAGTTGTCAATGCTGTCCTTGAGTAGCTTCTGTCGGTTCTGAAGTTCGCCTATCTTGCGGTTGGTCTCTTCAATTTGCCCAGACAATGACGCGGCCGCCTCAACCAATTGCGGGTCGAGGAGTTGCTTCTCTAATTCCGCATGGTCGGGACCGGGCCAGGTTCCAATGTCATCGATTACGAAACCAAGCAACCAGAACAGCAGCAGCGCAAACAAGACGCTAAAGACGAAGACGATCAGTCGATAGGCGACCGGACCTTTACGCGTCGTGTGAGTCATGGCTTCATACCCCGGCCCGGTTGAGTGGAAGGGTCATTTCGCTTTGGCTATGTTGCAGGATACATCATGAGTGCCGCCATGACGAGTCGTGTCACTTTGCCTACCCCATCGACATGCCAGGAGTGACACGATGCCAACATCGAAATTCCGCCCGCGAACGCCTGTTGTACCGTGCCTCTTGCTGATCCTCGGGTTCGCGGTCGAAATGACCGATGGACCGGTCGCTCGAGCAGCCGACGAACACCCTGCCGCTACTACGGGCACGCCAGCTCATCTCTCCCCGCCGGTCGCGGTAGTAACCGCGCGGCACAATCGCCGGCCCAAGGCGAGCCAGCTACCTGGCAGTGCAGGTTCCTTGCGCTGATCTCTCGACTTTGCCAGGAACCAACGGGCCATTAAAAGTCTAAATCACTTTTCACGATTCGTGGAATTTTTGGCCGAAGGCCGTTGTCATCGTAGCCTGGGGCATCGCCCCTCGTTGTTTTACACAAGTCAGATTTCCACTGGGCTGGTCCCAGTGGGATCACAACTGGTTGGCTACCTGTCCCCCACACAATTCCTGTACTCTCCGCCGGGCTTGTCCCGGGGGGAGTAACGACTGTCGCCGGTGCTGTAGCGTGAGAGTCGTCGCTTCCCCCGGGACAAGCCCGGCGGAGAGCAGAAGAAAGTGATGCTAGAAATGATGCTCACGGTGCCGAATGTAGCTGGCCAGTTGTCACTCCCACTGGGACCAGCCCAGCGGAAGTGTAAGCGGCAGATGTGTAAAACAACGAGGGCATCGCCCCGGGATTGCCGACACGATCGATCCATTTGGCCGAAGGCCATATTCACATTGCTGACGGAGGTCCGTTGATTTTGGCTTTCAGCCAAAACCTGTGTGGTGGCAACGATTTCCTGGGGTCGCACCCCAGGCTACGATGATGATGGCCTTCGGCCATATTTGGCGGTTGCGAAACTTCCACGAATCATGAGACTCGATTTAGCGTTTCTCACACACGAAAGCGTCGGTAAGATCGCAACTGGTTCCACCTTTTAGTAAACTCCCGCCCGTTCGATTAGCGCCGGTCTTAATTCAGGTTACGCATAGCGTAACATACGTTCCGCCCTCCATGCCTCTGCAGCGTTATTCGGCCATAACCAGCCTATCAACATCAACCACAAGCTTGGCTCAGGTACCCCTCGGTTCATTAGCCACAGTCAATTCCACGTCACTTCTCCCGTTCGGCCCGACGACGACTCGTTGCCAGTTTCTTGATTATGTGCGATACAGAATGCCATGGGACGGGAAAAACTTAGCGCTGCGTTCGGCCGCAGCCAAATCCGTCACTGGCAGTAGACTCCCACAGAGGCGTAGAGACCTTTCAATGCCGACGAGCCAGGGGCCAACGCAGCTGGAGGACCAGGTATGCGACAATCATGCTGGACCACATGCTTATTGCTCGCGAGCAGCGGCGGGCTTATCCCTCTTTTCCACGTTAAGGCCGACCAACAGCAGAGCGACGGGCAGCGGACTGCCGACACGTGGCAGACGTGGCCAATCACATGTGTGATCAGTACTTCGGGAACTTCGCGCGGGCCGGGGGAGGATTGTTTGTGCTCGAGAATCCCTTCGGGCCCGACCCTTGCGTGCGAAATATCCTCGAATGCTCGAAGGTCGAAAACGGACGATTGCGAGGAAGGCACTTGCAGGGAGGCTCGCTGCTCCAGCCAGCCCTGTCCTATGACGGGAATACAGTGCTTTTCGCCTACGCGGAGTGTGATCCAGCCGCGAAGCGTTTGTCCGCCGACGGGCGTCTGAGCGACCCGCTGTGGAGTGTCGAGATGAAAGAGCGCCCCCCTTGGATGTCGGAGACGTCATATCATGTATTTCGCGTAAACTTGGATGGGACCGGTCTGACGCAGCTGACCGACGGGCCGTGAGGGCCCGCCTCTGGCGTTCCGCCGCAGTCCGTCAGAGATCCGGCCGGAGGCTGCCGGAAGTAATCCCATCAGTTTCCCGCGGTTGGTCCAGCCTGTGCTGGAAAAGCACTGCGTGCAGTGTCACGGGCAGGAGGCCAACGAGCCACCGGATCTCCGACGCGGTAATTGGCAGCAACACAGTTTCCTCTGGTACGACTCCTACCAGAACCTCCGCCCTTACACTTTCCACTTTGGTGCCCCCCGCGACGACAGCCGAGAGCACCAATACGATCGCTGGCAGCCGGCGCGGACCGTGCCGGGGAAATTCGGCGCACGGGCATCGAGGTTGCTGTCGCTGCTTGACCAGGGACATTATGAGGTGAACCTGGAGCCCGATGAACTGCGGCGGATTATTGTCTGGTTGGACGCAAATTCCGACTTCTTCGGCGCCTACGAGAACCCACGGGCTCAAGCCCGCGGCGAGCTGGTCCGTCCAAGTCTGCAATGAACTGGTCGGACATACGCCCGATAAAGATGTCGCAACAACGACAGCCGTGATGGTGGAAGACGCGGTTGCGAGAAGCGATCGTATCTGGCAGCTCGACATGCGGATAGCTGCGAGCGCCGGCAGACCAGGATACCATGTGTTGGGAAACGAGAAGAGGCTGCTACGGAAGGGCATTTGCCCTGCTCGAGGAGATCCGTGCTATCGAGCTTTCACGCCAAGCACCCCGGCCATCTCCTTCTGAGGTCCTTACTCGGAGGCCTGGCCGGTGGTCCAGTCCAGTGAAACTTGCCGGGAGCCGCACTGGAAAACCCACTGCTGGCCGCGGACTTCGAGATCCACGTCGATTATTGGCTGCTGGCTCGGTGCCCAGGACAGGGCCATCGCGTTGCGCCAATGGGTGGCGGTTCGCTTGAGCCGCACGGCGAACATCGATTCGTTGTCTTCGCCGTGGCGTCCCGCTGCAGTCAGCTTCCCGGCCTCGATACGCGTTGCTTCCGAGGTCAGCGGTTCGAGACGCAGCAGAGCGGACTTGCCGGAAAACAGGTAGGCGTCATCGAGGCGTTCGCAGCCCTGCTGCTCGGGGTGCACTCGCAGCTCCAGCTCGTGCGGTTCCTTCAGCCGGATCTCGTCGACCACGAGCAGAACATCTGGTTTCACGAACAACAGGTGCCGCTCGAATCGTTCCAGGCCCAGCTCGGCTGGGTAAGCTTCAGTCGCGTCGCTCACCACATGATCCAAGGTAGGCGTCGACTCCGTGCCGCAGGACTCGCGGCCGCGCTTTCACGGCCAGTGGCTGGCTGCCCTCAAACCACTGCTGCCCCTCGCCGAGCTGACCGCGACCGTCGATCAGCAGTGTGTTGTGCTGGCCGGTCCACTTCGCGCGATAGCCATCATCGCGCACCAACCACTGGCCGGCACCGAACAGAACGAAGTGATTCGCGTCGGGATGAACGTGGCCCCCGCCCGGATCGTAAGAGAACTCCTGTACGGCCTTGTGTCCAAGGAACGGTCCGCACTTGAGGACCACCAACGACTCGTTGCCGGACCAATCGCTACGAGCGCTGACGATGTCCATGTCGTCGAAGTGATGGAGCGTCGGCAGCGCAGTGGGCGGCTCGGCCGGCACGCTGGGATCGTACCACACCAGATTCAACCAGGACGCCCCGCGTGCAGCCACATCGGCCTCATCCATCTCCTGAGCCAGCCACTGCGCGTGCGGGTCGTGGTATACGTGAGCAAGACCGCGCAGCAGATAATCCGGGCCGTACCAATGCCCACGCGGGCAGTCGGCGATGTCGACGATGCAGCTGCGCGACGTCCACGCAGCGCGCGGCAAGCCGAGATAGAGCGGATAGCGGGCCGTGCGTCGCCACCAGTCGTGCTGGTACAGATCATGCCCCAGAAGCTCGTGCGCCACGTGCATGAATTTGAGAAGATATTCGACGCCGTATTCCCAGTAGCCGACTCCTTCGTGGCTGGCGCCGTCCGGGCCCAGCGCATCGATACTCCGCCGGAACTTGTCCAAGGCGAAGCCGACCCACAGATCGGCGTCTTCGACCTCGTCGAACACGGCCAGTCCGGCAACCGACAATCCGCAGGCGTTGACCCACAGGTGATTCTGCATGTACGACCGCCCCCACCACACCTTGCCCGTGGCAGCGGCTTCGAACATGGCCGAGCCACGGCGGACGATTGTCTCGCGGATCGTGCGGCGAGTGGCCTCGTCCAGATCGGCCTGGCACCAGTCGTAGACGATCCCCAGACCGAAGAGCTGGTGACCGGCGGCCAGGTCCATGCCGTCGATCCGCCCGCCGCCCCAGGTCTTGTAGCCGCACGAAGCCAGCGCCCAGGCTTGGGCGCTTTCCAGGTACTGCCGCTGGCCGGTTACGACGTAGGCCATCGCCAGCACGGGCATGGCGTTGCCGACTTCGCGTTGCCACAGTTGCTCGTCGCCGCTGTAGCCGTCCTGCTCGCGGTAGGCCGGCGGGCCACTTCGCACGGCCCGGTCGGCCTGATCGCGCAGTTCTTCCCACAGCGGCGCGTGCGTCGTTCGGACGACCGTGCGAAGCTCCGCCACGCGTTTCGCGTCGAGATACAGCCGCGGATGTACGCCCCGCACTGCCTCTAACTCCGCGGGTCGGGGGTCCAGCCGATATTGCTCGATGACGCTCAGTCGCGCGATCGGCTTCAGCGAAATCTCGTCCAGCCGCGCGTCGATCTCTGCCGGCCCGTTGGTGCCCTTCTCCAGTGCCAGCCAAAAGGCCGCCGCATTATCGGGCGCCTGGAACTCAACGCAAAGCTTCTGCCACGTGCCAAGCCGCTCTGGGTCGTAGCTGTCGGTGTGTACTTGACCGGCGGTGCTCCGCGAATGGTCCGCAACGAATTCGCACTTGAGATAGGGCGAAGGGGTTCCGGTTCCGAGCCGATCGACTCGCAGCCAGGCGGTCAACCGATAGAGCCGGCCGGCTCGATGGCCAGATGCTTGGACATGGCGTAATTCCAGTCGGCCGCGATCTGCCCCTTGATCTGCAGTTGTCCTTCGCTGCCGGCTACGGCACCTGGAGCTTCCACATGGGTGACAGTAAGGGAGTCGACTCGTGGTCGCCAACCCTCAACGCCCTTCTCGAAAGAAAAGAGCAAAGCCGTCTCTGCCCCCTCGCACGCTGAAACCCAAGCCAGGAACGTCAGCCAAGCCATCACTCGAACCAGCGTGTAGCGACAATCTCGACACATTGCAGACTCCCCAATGCTTTCATGGTTGCTGTAAGGTGAGTCCAAGCTGCCATAGGGACATTTCCGGCCCACGGCTTGGCTCACGAACACCAAAACGCGAAATACCCAGGCCCCACACAGATAACAGGACGCGAACAATGCTCTTTTCGATGAACGGTTGGTATTCGAAACCGATGACCGAATATGATACCATGATTTGAGTCGTCAACACGGCGCGGGCTTGGTTTCAACTACGCTTGTTGAGCATGTGACGCGGCGTATTATTCGCACGTGGTGCGCGTCTCGTCATCCGGACTTTCAGGGAGCCAGCATTTCACAATACATGGAGCCTATCATGTCTCGGCATCATCGTCGCGAATTTCTCCAGGAAGCGGGTCTGGGGCTTGCCGCCGTGACCGCCTGTCATCTTGGCACGTCAGCCGTGCATGCGGCCGGTCCGAACGAACGGGTCCAGGTCGGTGTGATCGGACCTGGCGGCATGGGTTCATCCCATCTACGCGAGCTGGTCGGCCGTCAAGACGTGGTGGTGAGCCACGTGTGCGATGTGGACGAGCACCGATTGGCGGCGGCGGCGCAAGTTGTGCAAGAAAAAACGGGCCAGAACGTGCAGGCCGAGAAAGACCTGCGCAAGATCCTCGACGACAAAGCAGTCAACGCGGTGTGGATCGCTACGCCAGATCATTGGCATGCACCGGCAACGATCCTGGCGTGTGAGGCCGGCAAACATGTCTATGTGGAAAAGCCGTGTGCGCACAACATTCGCGAAGGACGTTTGATGATCGAAGCGGCGCGGCGCAACAACCGGGTGGTGCAGGTCGGAACGCAGTCGCGCAGCACGGAACATGTGATCAAGGCCATGGAGGCCCTGCGTGACGGTGTCATCGGGGAAGTGCTCGTATCGAAGGCCTGGAACAGCCAGCGACGGGGAAGCATCGGTCACCAGCAGCCGAGTAATCCACCGGCTCATCTCGACTTTGATATGTGGGTAGGACCCGCTCCAGATCATCCCTACCAATCCAACTTACTGCACAGTGTCTGGCGATGGTGGTACGCTTTCGGCGTGGGTGATATCGGCAACGACGGTGTCCACGACATTGATATCGCGCGCTGGGGACTGGGCGTCCATTGTCACCCCAGTACCATCGCGGCACAGGGTGGAAAATACTTCTTTGATGACGATCAGCAGTGGCCCGATACGCAATACGTCACATTTGAATATCCCGCCGATGACTCCTTCCCGCGTCCGCGGCAGCTGGTTTTCGAACAGCGCATCTGGTCGCCCTATTTCCAGGAGGGTCACGAAAACGGTAACGCCTTCTACGGCACCAAAGGGATGATGATCCTGGGCAAGAAGTCGGGTTGGAAAGTGGTACTGGAACGGAACCAGCCGGGACCGAGTATGGAGGGTACATTTTCGCTGCCCCACCATCACCAAGACTTCCTGGACTGCATCCGCAAGGGTCAACAGCCCAACGCGGATGTTGAAATCGGCCACCTCTCCGCCTCGCTCTGCCACTTGGGGAATATCGCCACACTGGTCGGCCGCACCGTGCATTTCGACCCTCAGACAGAGCAGGTAACGGGTGATGAAGAAGCCGGCAAGATGGTGCGCCGAAGCTACCGAGACCATTGGGCTGTTCCCGCGGGCGTCTGATACGACGCGGCCGCGTCAAGATGCGTGACGGCAACTTTCTTGGTCGATTGCCCCTTCAGGGGTCGATCTTGATGGCGGCACCCTGCTCGATGCGTTCCAACCGGCCCTCCTGTTTGATATCCGACAAGGTGATGGTACCGTTGCCCTTAGTCAGCAGCTTGAGATTCGCGCAGCGCGCGTGTTCGACGCGGATCTGGCCGTCCATGTGAGCCGTGATTTGTCCCACGATGACGTCCCCCTTCCTGAACCGTCCCAGTGAAACGTTGCGCATGACAAGTTCCACGGGATTGGACGGCGCATCGAGGAGCTCCGTTCTGCTGCGCTGAATATCCGTCACGTTGCGGCGGCCCACTTCCACGGTTGTGCAAGCGTTCCAGGCGCTGTAACTGTCAGCATCGCCCTCCAATATCATCTTGCCGCCGGAGATAAACAATTCACAAATGTTGGTCTGCCCGGTTAGCCTGGTGTCGGTCATCTCGCCGGCCAAATAGAGCCCCCAACACCATGTGCCAACCGGTTGGCCGATCGTCTTGAGCGTCAGGTTGCCGACGGTCAGTTGCGTCACGTCCTCCTTGTGCGCAGGCCAGGGTGCCGGCAATTCGAGCGGTCCTTGCAGGTTGTAGGCAATGATCGACGGGATCAGACGGGGGCAATGCCCCAGCACGACTTGCGTGGGTGGACCGCCATGTTGGATGCCGCTGAAGAACACCCACCACAGGTCCACCTGCGTGTTGACCAGCTCTAACCGATACTTGACTCCAGGAACGTTCGAGCCATCGAAGACACGAGTGATGGGTTCATTGGTTGGCAGGTCCAAACGACCTTCACCGCCGCTGCCGGCAGAAACAGCCAGCGATATATTGAACTGGCTGTCCTTGAGGACAACGTCGGCCGCGCCGGCGGACATGATGATCGAATCTGGGTGCGGTCCCGCCCGTAAACGTGTCGCATGAAATTTGACCGGCTGACCTGTCCACCCCATGGTGACACCCGACGAATAGCGGATGGTCGTATCTTCTGACTCCCAGGTTCCGTGTTGAATCTCGAAATACGTTTGATAGACCTTTTTCTCCTTGGTGGCACCGCCGATGGTAACGTTACGCGTCCGCAGCGTGCCCCCCTCCCACTGGCATCGGAACTCGCGTGTGTAAGTACACATCAGACTGACCACAGCATTCTCGACGATCAACTCGCCACCTTCATGCAGTACGATGTTGCCATGGATCTGGTAGTGAGCGCCACGCCACTCGGTTGGTTCCCGCACATGAACGTCTTCGCGGATGACGATGGCTTTCAAAGTCCCTTCATCGTCCTGCCCGCGCCCGACAACGGTAGTGCCAACCGACGCGGCGAGAAAAACAACTACGGTCAAGGGAAGTAGCGATGGCGTATTCACTGACTGTTCCTCAAGGATCGAACGGAAGGCGCGAATCAGGTGGGTACCGGCGCGGTGTGTGGTCCATTGTAACCAGACGTTCTTGCCGGCTGGGCAGGCACGTCATATTTTTCTCTGGCCGTAGCGCGTCGCGTCAGGTGTGAGTTGGCGGCGCGTCTCCCGATCGGATAGGACGCAGCTGCTATCGGACCTTTTTGGCGATTAACGTTTGGCGAACCATAAGATATGAGGGAAAGATGGCTTCGGTGTTTTCCGATTTCCGCCGGGCTTGCCCCCCGTTGTACCACCCAAGTCCGATTTCCACTGGGCTTGCCCCAGTGGGATCACAACTGGTTGGCTACATGTGACCTGCACAAATCTCGTGCTCTCCCGCGGGCTTGTCCCGGGGGAAGCCGCGATTCGGACGCTACCTTGGCAGCAAAAGTCGCCGCGTCCCCCGGGGACAAGCCCGGGGGAGAGCGGAAGATCGTGACGATCGAGATGAAGTTTATGGCATTGAGTGTAGCTTGTCAGTTGTCGTTCCGCCGGGACAAGCCCAGCGGAAGCGGGCGGGAAGCAATTTGTCGAGCATCAAATACCGAAATTATTCTTCCCATGATCTTGACGCGGCCTGCGGCCGCAACAAATGTAGCTCCGGCGTCTCGCCGCAGCCACATACATGCGCGCCGCACGCTCATCTTATCGAGTAACACTCTAAGTGCGCGAGCCACTGGGTTTTGCCGCCGGTGCATCTTCAGTACGTCATCGATACGATACGCCATCAAGAACCATGACAGGTCGCGCCCACCTTCGTACCCGTTGCGGGGATGGGCCAGGCGTGCCACAATCCGAGGAAGAGCCAAGCCATTTCTTGTATTTGGAGCCTGATGATGTCTGAAGAGAACAAGTCGCTGGTACGTCGTTACTACAAAGAGGCAACGGGGGATCTGTCGGGAATCGAAGAGATCGTAGCGCCCGGTTTCGTGGACCACCATTTCCCGCCCGATATGCCTGAAGGTCCGGCGGGGGTAAGGAAGTTCTTCACTGAGTTCGCCGGCGGCATATTCAGCGACATGCGTATTGAGATCGATTTCCTGTTGGCGGAAGGTGACAAAGTCGATTGCCACTTTGTGTTCCACGCGCGCCACACCGGCGCCATGGGTGACATTCTGCCGCGCGGCAACCCGATTCGTTTACCCGCCATCAGTACGTTTCGCATTGCGGGTGGCAAATTGGCCGAGGCCTGGGAGATCTTCGACAGCGGCACTCTGCTGACAGCAAATGCAGCAAGAGTAAACAGCCGCCTGTGGCAGACCATGTCCCGGGGGTGCTCAGAACGTCAACAAGCCCCACAGCCCCAACCTGGGCACCACGACTGTGCCGGCACTGACAGTCAACGGCTGCGGCTCGGCGCCGGGAACGAGGAATTGGCACATGGCGGGCTCTTCAACGCCTAGCGCCTTGAAATCCAATCGCACAGAGACATTTTGCAGTGGCTGCACGTCATCGCTTGCTCCGTCGTAGGCGTAGTTGAGCAGATGTACTACCGCTGTACCGGTCGATGACACGCGCGGCAACGCACGCACAACATCGGCTTTCGTCTGCACGGCCGGTTCCACGTTCGCCAATACGTCGGACACGGAGATGAACACCGGGTGATCCTTGACGTGCTGCTCAGCCAACTGCCGGTCCGCGGGCAGCAGCGCGTCGCGCTCGGGAATCAGCAAGACCGGGCAAGCACTCAACGCCTCGGCAGTCAACGGATGATCTACCAAACGGTCGCCGGCCAGGAGCAGGCGATACGAAACGTTAGCGGCGGCCAATTGGCCACAAATGTCAAACCAGCGACGTGGATTCTTCGCAAATGATTGGTGAGGCAGAACGATTGATACATCCGCATACGCGTCATAGCCATCAAAGAACTTCCTGTTGGCGCGAACGAACCGATACAGAGGCGCAAACTTCTCGGAAGGTCCCTGATACCAGTGCGTGCCTTTTTCCGGTGTGTAACACCACTGTCTGTGCGGAGCCATGAAGCAGTGGCCGGCTGCATACGAAAGAGCAATCCACCCGCGAACAAGACCTGGCACCTCGTGCTGCTTCACGAACGCCCAGTCGCCGCCGCTGGCGGTCGCTGCATAAGGTCGCGCCACGGCATCAGCCAGTCGATAGGCAACCAGCGGCTGGTCGCTGAAACGTCGCGTGCTGGCGTGATGATCCGTCTCGGCGCTGAACAGATCGAGGGCCTGGTAGTCACCCAGGTGCCGCGGCCACAGCAGTCCGGCATTGGCACCGATGGGGACTGGTCGGCCTGCCGTAGAAGCCGCCAACTGGCGCAGTTCCAGCATGAAGCTGGCGGCGGCGCGCCCTTGGTACAACGCCCACTCGTCCCACAGCGGATGCTGCTGGACCGACTGCCTCTTCGACGCGTCGGACGCCGATCGCCACTGCCGAAGCACATCGCGATAATTGTAGCCACGCGGATCATCAATGCCCAAACGTGCAAGCTCCTCAGCCGGCAGTGACTCGAGATAGGAAGAGAATCCCTTGACGCACAGGTCGCAGAAACAGATCCCCAGCCACAAGCCACCAGACGTGCCCAAATGATCGTCCACGTGGACACCGTCCGCTTCGGCTTTGACGGTCTCGATCACTCGTTCACGCAAGTATTCTCGAAACTGGGGCTGCTGCGTACAACACCACCAGAACGGTACACCTTTGTGCTGATGATCCGTCAGCCAAGGCACCTTGACGCTCTGACCATCGACGTCGCGGCACAGACCCTGCTCGTAACTGTCCGGAAAACGTTCGTAGTAGCGGGCAAACTCGGTCACCATCCCAACGCTGCCGAAAAACTTGACCCCCGCGCGTTCGGCTGCCGTCTTGGACCGCGTAGTCGGTGTACCGCCCCAGGCCAGCACGGTGGCGCCGTATTGCTCGTAGGTCTCCTCTCCCGCCTGGTACATGAACACCACGTCGGATCGCTGCAGTACCGGCTCGGCGGCAGCCACCAACGGGACAGCAAAGAGCCAGATTCCACATGTGTAACGGACCGGGTGCATGATACTCTCCGCAGTTAGTTGACAAACGTGCCTTCCACCGGCACAAGGCCGGTGGCGGGCACTGGTGACTTGACGCCTGTTCTCTGTTGATGGCTGCGGCATCCTGCCGCCGTACGGCGGCAGGATGCCGCCGCCACGCAAACGAGACGATAACTCTAGGTATCTTCTTCCCGCAACACGGTTGTCAGATAGGCGAGTGACCGCCTGGCCTCGTCTTCCGTGCCACACTCCACCGACAATACACCTGTGTAACCCGCTTGCTTCAAGCGCCTCACAATTCGATGCCAGTCAATTTCACCGTCGCCGCAGGCACAGCCGACTGCGGTACCGGTGACCTTTCCTCGTTCGGCATCTGCCTGCTTGCGGGAGATATCTTTGGCATGCACATGGACGACCCGGTTGACGACTGCCTCCAGCATCGCATAGGGATCCTCCCCCGCCAGGTAGGTATTGCCGCAGTCGTAATTGACGCGGATCCAGCGCGAATCCACGAGGTCCAAGATACGGGTCAGCGACTTGACCTTGGCGGTGTAGGGACCGTGCTGTTCCACCGCCAGGTAGACGCCATTCTCCTCGCACGTTTCGGCAATTGCCAAGAGATTGACTTTCATCATGGCATAGGCATCCTGTTCGGTCATCCACTTGGGCGGGTACATATCCTCGGTGATCTGCACAATGTTCACATTCAGCGCACGGGCATAGCGAATGCCGCGGCGAGCATAAAGCACGCCCCACTCGGGGTTCAACAGGTCGGAGTGTGACGAGAGGCCACTGATCTTCACACCAGCCTCGGCGCAGAGATCAAGGATCTGTTGCGGGTCGGTATCCAGGCTGGTCACATGGCAGTACCCCGCATTGGACAGCAGGCAACGTCCCATCAAGAAGCAGGGCTCGACCCATTTGTAACCCATCTTGCCGGCTGTTTGCACGCCATAGGTCAAGCTCTTGTCCGCATGCCGCACATATTCCAGGTTGACGCCGATTTTCATGCCGGTTGTCTCCGCTGCCAAGGGTTCAGGATGAGGTTCGTCGGCCGGCAGCAATGAGCCAGCGCTCAAGGCAGTGCCAACCGCGCCGACGCTAGCCGCCGAAGTTTTCAGAAATTCTCTGCGGACAATCGGGTTAGAAGGTGTATCTTCCCCGGTGAGCTGATTCGCTGACATAACTGGTGCTCCCTCTTGGTGCGATCGCTGGGCGCGCAGACAGATACGCTCGCAAACTGAAGTGCATCCAGAATACCAGAATGTGAGTTGTTTTTCTCGTGTGTTCATTTGTCGTGGCCCCCCTCCCCGGGAAACCGTTTGCATCACCTCCTATCATGCGGTCTAATCTAGAGCGTCGGGAAGGTGCTGATTCTTGAATCTGGCTGGTGCTTTGACCAGACCCCGGGCTGGGGATTTCTTCTATTGGAATCTCCTCACTTTTGTCTTTCGTTTATGCCGAGGAGGGCATGACCATGTCCAAAACAAACCATCCTTGTCCCGATTGTGAAGATCGGCGTGCTCAGAATCGCCGGGAGTTCCTCAGGACCACAGCCACCATCGGCATCGCCGCGGCGTCGGCCGGCGTTCTCGGCTGGGCGCCGGCAGCAGCCAGCCAGGTCGAACAGCCCAAAGCGGAAACGCTGGTCGCGCAGCTATTCAAGACCCTTAATGAGGACCAAGTCAAATCATGTACCTTCCCCTTCGATGATCCGCTGCGATCACGAGTCGATGCCAACTGGCAGATCACGAAGCCACGCATCGCACAGGATTTCAGTTCGGAACAGCAAGCCCTGATTCGTGATATCTTCAATGGTCTTCACAGCGAAGAATACCGGGACGCCGTGTGGAAACAGGTCGAGCATGACGGGGGTTTCGGCAATTGCTCGGTGGCTTTGTTTGGCCAGCCCGGGACGGGTGCGTTCGAGTTTGTGTTGACCGGCCGCCACGTGACGCGGCGATGCGACGGGGACAGCGTGAAGGGTGCCGCCTTTGGCGGTCCGATCTTCTACGGACATGCCGCCGCAGGTTTTGATGAGCCGGCAGATCACGCCGGAAACGTGTATTGGTATCAGGCAAAGCGAGCCAATGAATTGTTCCAGGCACTCGACGGCAAACAACGCGATGTTGCCCTCGGAACTTCACCGCGACCGGAGCAGGGAACCGAGACCGTCAAATTCAGCGCGAAATCTTCGGAACTGGTGGGGCTTCCCGTTGCCGAAATGTCAGCTGATCAGAAGGAACTGGCGCGCCAGGTGATGCAGGATGTGCTGGCACCCTTCCGGGAATTGGATCGAATCGAATCGATGAAGCTGATCGAGAAGGCGAGTTTTGACGCTCTGCACTTTTCCTACTACAAGAACATGGATATTGGCGACGACGGCGTGTGGGACGTGTGGCAGGTTGAAGGTCCCGCCATGGTCTGGTACTTCCGTGGCTCGCCACATGTTCACACCTGGGTCCATATTCGAGACACGGTGTGAACAGTCGAAACGCGTGGCGTGTGCCGGGATCGACTCCAGTCAGGTCGCAGAGGCGCCGAGCACGCGGAGATGCGAAAGACGGCTCTGCTCTGCGGTCTCAGCGCCTCTGCGTGACACTCGAATACGCGTGCGACGTGCGCACTTCGACTGTTTGCAGTGCGGAAAACTTGTGGTAGGCTGATCGAATTCATGCTTTAGCTTCGCCTGAAGGAGAACCTACATGCAAGACAGTGACCACCTCCCTCGAGCGCGTTCGGCCGCCATCTTCCTGACCCTGTGCGCGGTGTTCGCGTGTGCAACATTTGCCCTCGGTTCGGATTCCAGCGAGCGACCGAATGTCCTGCTGATCATCACGGATCAGCAGCATGCCGGCATGCTGAGTTGTACCGGAAACCGCTGGCTGAAGACCCCGGCCATGGATGGTCTCGCGGCACGTGGCGTACGTTTTGAGCGCGCCTACTGCGGAAATCCCGTGTGCGTTCCGTCGCGATTCAGCATGATGACAGGGGTTTTGCCAAGCAGGATCGGCATGGAGCACAACGAAGCTGGCTCCTTTCCCGTCAGCGAAGAGATTCTTCGACACTCGCTAGGGACCGTCTTTCGGCGGGCTGGATACGCGACGCACTACGGCGGAAAAGTGCATCTGCCGGGAACCAAAGGGAAAGGGATTGCTGCCTATGGCTTTGACGTTCTAATCGCTGATGAACGCGAAGGACTTGCGGCGGCGTGCGAGGAATTCCTGCGGCAAGAACACCAGGGTCCTTTCTTACTGGTGGCCTCGTTCATTAATCCCCACGACATCTGCTACATGGCCATCGACGCATTCACGCACGCGACAGACGCACCGCCGATGTATCCCCAGAGTATCCGCGAGCGTGAATGTCTGGCCGAGGCGCTGCGGCTCCCTTCCGGCGTTACTCGCGGCGAGTTCTTCGCGAACCTCTGCCCGCCGATACCAGAGAATTTCGAGGTTCCGCCGCATGCCCCATCCGCGATTCGGGAAAGCGCCTGGCGAGGGTTCCGGCAATACGCGCAGGATCATTGGTCGGAAGAAGACTGGCGGCTTCACCGCTGGGCTTACGCCCGTCTGACAGAGCGGGTGGATGCCCATATAGGACGCGTTCTCGCAGCGTTGCGCAGCAGCGGACTGGAAGAGAAAACAATCGTTGTCTTCACCAGCGACCACGGTGATTTGGACGCGGCGCACCGTTTGGAGCACAAATCGATGCCGTACGAGGAAGCGGCACGAGTGCCCCTGATCGTCAGCCGCCCGGGGGAAACGCAGGCGGGACAGATCGACCGCACGCATCTCGTTTCGACCGGTCTGGATCTGATCCCCACGCTCTGCGACTTCGCCGGCGTCGACATCCCATCGTCGCTCGCGGGACGCAGTGTCAAACAACTGGCGACCGCCGCCAATGGCACGCAAACATGGCGTGATTACCTCGTTTTTGAAAACGAACGATCGCGGATTCTTGTGACCGAGCATCACAAGTATGCCGTATACGACCGTGGTGAACTGCGCGAGATGCTGGTTGACCTCCGCACCGATCCCGGCGAGATGACAAATTTGGCACCCGACTCGCAGCACGCCCAGACGCTCGCGCGGCATCGCCGTTTATTGCGGCAATGGTACGCCGCGAACCACGAAACGCTCGACCCGAAGTATATCGTGACCGATGAACCTTAACGCGGGCTCTGCCCGTGACCCAAGAGCTTGGATCCGCCTTCTTCGTTCCTAATCCTAATCCTAATCCTAATCCTAATCTTAATCTTGCAGCATGTGCGACCTTTCCACTTCGTCGAGCACCGCCCGAGGAGGATTAAGATTAAGATCAGGGGTGAGATTAAGAATTTCGAACATGCGCGCACGGCGCGCGCATCCTACGACCTAAGACTTTGATGCGGCCTGCGGCTGCAACCAAACGTGGCTGCGCCCGCGATGCCGCAGCCACGAAGATGCACGCATGTTTCACGTTGAGACTTCGACGTGGCCTGCGGCCACCACCACGGAACAAGCATCAAGCGGGCGATATGCGGAAGTTACTCGTTCAATTCTTCCAGGGCCGTTTGGGCCACGCGTTGAACGTAGTTGTTGGGTTGCTCCTCCGTAGCCTCACGTATCGCATCGATGGCCGGACGCGCCCGTTCGTCCATCTCGTCGAGCAAGGTGATAGCCCACAATCGGGTCGAACCATTCTCGTCCTTCAGTGCTGCAGTGAGGATGGGCAAAGCCTGGTCGGTGTGCCCCGCCCGATCGAGTGCCCGTGCGACGGCAACACGCACCGCCGTCGAATCGTCGTCGAGAGCGTGCTGAAGCGAGCCGAGAGCGGTGGTAGCCACGTGTTTGTCGTTGCCCAATCCCATGGCCCCCCACCAGCGCACTGCCGGATCACTGTCAGAGAGATAACGTTCGAGCGCTTTGACGTTACCGCCGTCGCTGGCGACAGAGGCAACGACTTCCATCAACTTTCGCACGCGCGCCTCGCCCGCCGGGCCGGTCACCACGCTGCGCCGGTTCCCGGCACTCTTGTCGGCGTCTTCCAGAAATGGTTCCGCCACCAACTGGACGTCACGAGTGTCGAGCATCCACCGATCGCACTCGCCGCGCAGCCGGTTTAAGATCGCGACATACTCCGGATCCGCGACCAGGTTGTGCACTTCATCCGCGTCTGACGTGCGTATCGTAAAGCTGTTCGTAGGGGCGCGTCGGTGCCAGGAACTGGGCCGCTTCGGGTTGGAGCGTGCCTTCGGCAAACAAGCGGCGCATTTCCTGGCGAATGGCGTTGTTTTCCGCATAGTTGATCAACCGCAGCGTGGGATACCACGGCATATAGGTGCGCATGTAACGATAACGGTCATCGCGGACCATGCGGACCATATCATACCGTTCGTCGATCCGATCGCGCGCCGCGTGAACATATTTCCTTGGCGCGGGCTGGTTTTCGCCGAGGAAAGGTTGACCATGCATGTGGCCGGGGACCTGGAGACCTGCCAGGTGCAGCATCGTCGGCCCCAGGTCGATCATGCTGACCAGTCGCTGGTCGACGGAGCCTGGCTTGCCGTAGTCGCCCGTGCGAAATTTCTCCGGGATCCGCGCGAGCATCGGCACGTGAGTTCCCGAGTCATAGATCCACCGCTTGGCGCGTGGCAATCCGTCGCCGTGATCCGACCAGAAAATGACGATGGTATCCTCCGCCAGACCATCCTCCTCCAGTTGCTGAAGAACCTTGCCCGCCGCAACATCCATCGCGGTAATCACGTCGTACAAGCGCGCCATCGAGGCGCGCACTTTGGGAGTGTCTGGATAGTAGGAAGGCAACTTCATCTTGGCTGGGTCATGCAGCACCTCTGGCGGTAGATCCTTGATCACGTTGGCGTGGTTCTGCGGCCAGATGCGGGATTCGTGACACATCGTGAAATTGAAGACCGCAAAAAACGGTGTATCCAGGTCCGGCCGCTTGCGCCAATGGGCTTTGCCCGAACTTTCGTTCCAGACTTCCGACTTCTGCCACTCGAAGTTGTAGTCGGTCTTGGAGTTGTTGGTGCAGTAGTAACCTGCTTCTTTGAGATAGTGCGGGAACGGTTTGACATGTTCGGGCAATAGCCCCTTGCAGCGCATGTGATTGCAGCCCAGCGATGTCGGATACATGCCGGTGATAATGCCGGTGCGTGCCGGAGCACACACGCCGTGCACGTGGTGCGCTTGCGTGAAGCGAACGCCTTGCGCAGCGAGTTGATCCAGATTCGGCGTAGTGGCCTGCGGGTCTCCATAACACCCAAGATGCGGACTGATGTCTTCACAACTGATCCACAGAATGTTCGGTCGCTCGTCCGCCAACGCGGTCAGCGGGAGACAAAATATCAGCAACAGGGTCAAACGTAACATGAGTGGCACTCCGTGGTCGATCCGAGGGTGAATGTTGCGGCTGTGTACCGGCGCGAGCCTCGCCGAGTCGAGTTCAGCAGGCATAAGTTCCCGCACAGGATGCGGTAGACAGCCCGCTATTCTACCTGACGCTCAGAGGGCGCGGCAACTTACCGGCAGCGGCACGCCACCGGCCTCGCGCCTCGTTGTACCACCCATCTGCTGCGCACGCTTCCGCTGCGGTCTCCTCCCAGTGGGGACGAAAACTGACGAGGCCGTTTCGGCACCGTAAGCATCATCGCCAACATCACTCTCTTCTGCTCTCCGCGAAGCGGTATTAGCCCCGTTGTTCACGTCGGGGGCTCGCTGAGGACCACCCATTCGGTGCCAAAGCCCGTTGACGGGCGTTCTCGATGTGAGGGCTTGAGCCATCGCTGGATGGCTCAAGCCCAAGTCAGCGCGAAGCCCCGTGGAACGGGGCTATCGGTACGAACCAACTCGCAAACCCCGTGCTGAAGAGGTTGTCTGGCTGCTAAGCGTTTGCCAGCTAACAGGGACAACGACGCGGCACCAAGTACTTGAAAAACCGTGACGGAGCGGAACTGCTCGCCACCGGCCTTGTGCCGGTGGAAGGCCCGTTTGATAACTACCGTGGCCGATGTGGACCGTGGTCGGTCGAGCGGAGGTGGTCCGTTCAATCGGCACTCAGCCGAGACCGAAACAACCCGCGGCCTGATTCGGCCTCGGCCACGTGCCGGCCAGTTGGAAACGTTTTTGCTCGGCCGCAGTTTGTAGATGTAGTGCCTGGTAGTTGTCAAACCCAGAACCACCGACGCGAGGTCGGTGGGGTGTTTAGTCCGCAAACGCCGAACGGCTCGCCCTGCTAGCAGCCAGACAGCCTCTGAAGCACGGGGCTAATACGCTTCGTGACAGTATCCGTCAGCGGGTGTTCGAAACGACTCCATAATACACGCAGAATGACTCACGCAGACGGGCGGCAGAGCCCTGTGGATTCACGCCAGCGGAACTGTTGGATTACGTTGAAGTTAATGGGAGGCTTGTGTATCACTCAAGATGCTTCTACAAGACTGAAGCTCCTGCGCCCGCGCGTGTCTCATTGCGCGGAGAAGTCGTACATGCCCGCGGCGACTTGAACAGTCACTGCGTTGGGCTCTCGCTTCAATAATGTCACGCCATTTGCTTCGCTGACCGATCTCCCTGATTCTTGGACGCTTTGCCCCTGCCTGGTGGGAACAACGACGGTTGCAGTTGTGTTGGGTGGAACCACCACGCGCCATTGAAATCGTCCCTCATCGATCTTCCAATCACTCTCGATTCGCCCGTACAGGCTGTTGTGCGACGCCCGTGCGCCGACCAGATCACCCACCGGACGGGGGCTCAAGACAATGTGTTTGAATCCGGGATGCTGTGGATCGTAGTTGATTCCCCCGAGAGTCTGATAGCACCACGCCTCGAAATTACCGGATAGAATCTTCTGGCTTTCGCCATTCATTCCACCGTCCTGGGTATCGGTGTCCCAGCGTTCCCAAATCGTGGTGGCGCCCTTGGAAATCATATAACCCCAACTTGGCCGCTGCGTACGCGTGGCAATTCGGTAAGCAACTTCCGGATGCCCGATGTCGGTCAGCACCTGCATTTGCCACTGCATCCCGATCAAACCGACGGATGTGTGGCCTTGATCCTGGATCATGACTGCCTGCACAAGCTTGTCCCCCACGGCCTGGCGATGTTCTGGCGGGACCAGACCGAAGGCCAACGGTAAAACGCAGGAACATTGGGTTCCGCTTTCGTAGGTCGCTGAAACCGGATCGAAGAACCGTCGGTTGAATCCCTCAAAGACACGCTGCGCCAAGTTACCGAAATAGCGCTGGTCATCTGTTCGACCGAGCAGCGTCGCGGCACGCTGCACGATACGGCAGTTGTTGTAGAAGTAGGCCGTGCCCATCAGTGGCCTCGACGTGGCTCCATGATTGCGACTGTTGGCGCCGATGGACGCGGTGTCGACCCAATCGCCATAGCTGCAATGATCCATCGTCCCGTCGGGTTTGAGATTCTGTTGTTCGTGATACAGCACGAACCGTTTCATCATCTCGAAATTGTCTCGCAGCAAACGGTCGTCACCGTAGAAATTGTAGTACCACTCGGGGATGATCGTGACCACGCTCGGCCAGATAATATCCTTGCTATTGAACAGCCAGTACGGCGGCAAGATCTCCTGCAGGCTTCCATCTGCTGCCTGATGCACGCGGTAGTTATGCAAAAAGTGCTCGTAGAACCGAGCTACGTTGAATACCCAGCCTTCGCTTTCCGAAGTTTTTGCCGGATGTCCCGACCACGGCATTCGTTCGTCGCGGTCGGGTTCCATCGGCACGCTACGATTCTGCATCCGCGTACCCCAGCGCGCGTTTTGGTAGATCCGATTGACGAGCTCGTTGGAACAAGAAAACTCGCCCGCCCGCTCGTGATCGGTGTGTGTGACCAACCCCGTGAAGCTGTCGGGAGTGGGCGTGCCGGGAAAACCTTCGACTTGGACCCAGCGCGTCGCGTTGCCACGGAATCGGGGGTGCCAGGTTTCAACACCCTGGCCTTGGAGCGTGTAGACATCCGTGTTCTTCGCACTGCGGTCGTTAAGATAGTTGAGAGTTCCGTCGGGCAGAACATTGAAACTGGTTCGCAAACTGACCCGAGCTCCCGCGGGGCCGGAAGTCGTCAGTTCAACCACTCCATAGAACGCCTGACCGAAATCCGCCATCCACACGCCGGGCTTCGGTTGCGTCAGGTGGATCGGCCGGAGTTTCTGCGTGACACGAATCGGTTCGATCATCTGGGCCTCCAGGTTCCCACCCGGAGCATCCACGACTTCCGCCGCGTTCCACCGCGAATCGTCGAACCCGGAGGCGTCCCAACCGGGCATTTCCCGCCGCGCATCATATTCCTCACCGTCAAATTCATTGCTGCTGCGAAGCGGACCATCGGTCGTCAACTTCCATGAACGATCGCTGACGATCGTCTGATGGGTACCGTCGTCGTAAGCAATGTGCAGTTGCAGCAACAACTTGGGATAGCCGTACGAGTGCATGGGCATGGGACTCTGCAATCGGGGGGCGAAGAATCGCCCATTGCTCAGCACCACTCCCAGCGCGTTGCCTCCGGCCTGCAGATCTTCGGTTACGTCGAACGCCACATAGAGCGCCCGTTGGTCATACCCCGTCAGTGCGGGATTCATCAACGTGTCTCCGATCACTCGGCCGTTGACGTGCAAGTCAAAGAACCCCAGTCCGCAGACATAAGCCATGGCGTGTTTGACGGCTTTGTTGCGAGCAACTTGAAACTCGCGCCGCAGGTAGCGACCAGGAAGC
This sequence comes from uncultured Planctomycetota bacterium, assembly GCA_963700575.1. Lineage (GTDB taxonomy): Bacteria > Planctomycetota > Planctomycetia > Pirellulales > Pirellulaceae > JAJRVM01. The sequence continues at coordinate 310,512 of CAVOYC010000038.1, forward strand.
GTCCGATGCTCACTCTGCCAACGATCTTTCCACGGCATTCCCCAAGGAGCGATGCCAGCCTTTCCGAGTTCCCGTGCGTCCAGCCAATGCGATTCGCTGAACTTGCCTGTTTCCCAGCCATCACCGACCTCTTTCGCACACTTCCATCGGCGATCCGAGTGGATCACGAGTGCCGGTCCTTGCTCAAACTCGACACGCACCGCGCCAATCCATCCACCTGGGTTGTTGGGCACATCGGCCGGCAGATTGGCTGCCAGGACGGCCAACTCGTTCGCGCCCGAGTGAAGTTGCCCGGTGACGTCGATTCCAACGAGATTGGGATGACCGCGACCGACTCCTATCTGGGCGCCGTTGACGTAAAAGGAGCAGACATCGTCACCCGCAAAGAAACAGATTGCCCGGCGGATCTGCTGTTCGGCAGGGATGTCAAGCGTTCGCCGATAATAGCGTGTCTCGGTCGGCGCGTCGTGCGTGGCATCGCCCTCCGGATACGACAACCAGTTCGCGGCTTGAATGTCCGTGATGGGGATCCCCTCATCGTCCGCCTCATCCAGCCCAATCCACTCGGCTCCGCGCCACTCGGCCGTCTTCAGCAGGCCCATCGACCAGAACGCCGGCAGACTCCAAGCAGAGGGCCGATTCGTTCCATCCCAAACGCGGACCTTCCACCAACAACGCATTCGGGATTCGAGTGACTGCCCCTGATAGGGCACATGGACCGACTGATCCGACTCGACGCGTCCCGAGTCCCACAGATCGCCCTGATCCCGATCGAGCAACTCGCGCCCGCTGGCGACGACCACCCGCCAGGCGGTTTGGCTCTGGCCCCGTTGCTTCGGATCGGTCGGAGCGAGCTTCCAACTCAGCCGTGGCTGAGCACTATCGATTCCGTTCGGATCCAGCAAGTAATCACAGCGCAGATCGTTCGGTTGCACGTCACAGGCCACGATTTCGGCCGCCGCTGCGCCGCGCGAACAGATTCCGATCAGCACCGCGGTCCACCATAGCGTGGAGATTCGATCTTTTTGCAGCATGGCTTTCACAGGTCTCGAAAGAAGTCTCGGAACAAGAGGGTCTCGGACAGATTGTCAACTTCGTTGCAGTGTTCCCAATCGATCCACACATATTCGATACCGATATATCCGGCGTAACCGTGCGTGCGCATCGCGTTGAACAACACGCCGATAATCGATGGCGTTCTCTTTGAAAGAGCACTGCAGTCGACTCTCGCGCGCTCCACGCGCATGAAAATGACTGGCGTAGCCGATCAGCGGCTCGATTTCCCGATCGGGCACACCGCGCGACGTGAAGTGTGTATAGTCCAGTGTCAGGGTCAGGCCGGGGACGGCTCCCACGAGTTCCAGCGCTCGCTGCGGCGTCGGAGCGATGGACCCCACATGTGCTTCGACCCCAAAGATAATGCCCGCCTCCCGCGCCCGAGCCACTCTCCAGGCCAGCTCGTCACAGCAGCGACTCAGTGACCCGGCCGCGCCCTCTTCCTCAAACTCGACACCCGGCAGCGCGGTCACGTGCAGGCAGCCGCACGTTGCCGCATATTCGAGTGTCCGTTGAAACCAATCGCGCGCTTTGCGACGGCGCCGGGCGTCGGGATGATTCACGGCATAGGCGGCGAAGTCCGGATCCATTTGCAGGAACACGTCCGCGACTTTGAGCCCACGATCGGTGACCATCCGCCGCAACGACTCGGCCGCCGTCACATTCTTCAGTTCCCGCGATGGATACAGGTGGGAACGACCTTCAAACAACCCGATATCGACCCCGTCGACCCCAATCATCGCAATCAGGTCTAGCGCGTGGTCGTGTGACAGCAGCGGAAACGTGAAATCGGCACATGCCAGCGGGAAACTCATCAGTTCTCCCTTTCGCGTAACGAATCATTCCCAGCATCCCATTCCGCCGCCGCCAGGTAACCGCCATCGACGATCACCGACGTTCCCGTGACCCCAGTTGAGTCCTCACACGACAGATAGAGAATCGTTTGTGCAATTTCGGACGGCTGTAGAGATCGATTCAACGGGACGCGCCGCACTCGTTGTCGAAGCGTACCTTCGGGATCCGGCGTCTTGTTCAGATGTTCACGCAGCAACGGTGTATCGGTGATGCCCGGACAGACGCAGTTGCATCGCAAGCCGCAGGCGGCATAATCCAATGCGATCGATCGCGTAAGTGACAGCACTGCACCTTTGGATGCCGTGTAGGCCGGAGTCTGCTTCTGCCCGACGAAACTGCTGATCGAGCCCACATTCACCATATAGCTGCAAGCGTTTTCCTTCAGGTACCGCAAGCCGTGTTTGAGCGCGAAAAAAATGCTCTTCACGTTAACGGACATCAGGCGATCCCAGTCGTCTTCTTCGTAGTCATGCAGCGGCCCAACATGCACGATACCCGCGCAATTCACGACAATCTGAAGACCGCCGCCACCAGCCGCGGCCGCGGCGTCGAGAGAAGCTCGAACCCGATCGCTCCGCGTCACGTCGCAGTCCGAGAAGCAGGCTTTCCCTCCGGACGCGGTGATCGCATCCGCCAGGGCTCGCCCCTCCTCTGTGCGAACGTCGGCAATCATCACCGTCGCGCCTTCACTGGCAAATAACCTCGCCGTGGCAGCGCCAATTCCCAGTGCTCCACCACTGATCCAAGCCACCTTCCCGGCAAGTCGGTCGGTCATGACAGCAGCTCCACCGCGCCACTCGTGATGCGTCGCCACGTCGCGCGGAATCTGACTGGCGCGAGCAGTCCCGGATTCAGAATTCCACGGGGGCACCGATTTCGCGATAACTTCAACATGCTCGGTAAGAACTCGTCCGGCAATAAGTTACCGTATTTATCGCCCCTCACCCTACCCTCTCCCCCGCTATTCCCGCTCCGCGGGGCGGTGGAGAGGGAAGCGGAACCGGTAACATATTTCCGGACGAGTCCTAATTGGACAGCGCCACTTCGTGGCCGTAAATCAGCGTAACTTGCTTTGAGGTAACGAATTCTCGCCATCGGGCTTGCCCCGGTGGTTCCACGTTTGACGACTAGACAGCCGCTCATTTTCCCGGCTTCCCTGCCCGCGCCCGCCGCCTTCGGCGGCGGGCGCGGGCAGGGAAGAAACACTCGGGTGCGCGAGGCCGTCCTTAGTTCTCAAACGCGTTTCCACCGGGGCAAGCCCGGTGGCGATAAAGGCTTTTAATCAAAGACTTACAGTTCCCGACATACTCAAAGTGGCGCTGTCCAACTAAGCGAACATGCGACCGATGCCACCCGACCCCACAACAGTGCCACGCTCCGATGTTCACTGCCCGGTCAGTGTAAGATCTTCGCATCTGATAAACAAGAACGCCCCCTGCTTTCAATTGCGTTGGACGAGGACGATCCAGTCGTCCGCATCCGGCAAGTCCACACGCAGCTCACGGCCGACCTTCTTGACATCGGCAGCCTGGTCTGCGCCGGTTCGAGGACTGATGAGGACTACGTCACAAGCAGTGGCCACGCCAGGCGCCTGCATGCTGACCGTGCCGCCCGATCGGACGTAGATCACGTATTCTTCCCCCGGCCGAGCAAGGCAGTAGCCGTCCGTATCACGAAGGAGCTCGTTGTGCGGCTCCATGCCCCGCCGCTGTCGCACGCGTGTGTTTAACAGTTGGCAGGCGATGCCCAACCATCGCAACCGCTCACGCACCGATTCGCCCTGACTTCCCTTCACCTGCGGATCGTAGAACATGATACCCGTTTGCGGCGTTTCCTGACCTTCATCGTTGTGGAAAAAATAATGCCCGCCACCCAACAGACAAGCGTACAAGTTGTGACGCACCGCGTTTCCCTGGTAGGGAGGTAGCTCCAGTTCGAAGAACGGGCGCGGCGGCGAACGACTCCATGCCTTCTGGGCAATGTTGTTGATATCGCGTCGCGGCCCGTGGCCATCGATGATCGCGTCAACCTTCGACCGTCGCAGCTCGCCGTCAACCCAAAACGCCTTTCGGCGACGGAAGAAATTAGCAAAATGATCGCCACCATTCCCTTCCAAATAACTGCGTTCGTCCATGAACACGTAGAACGTATTACCCAGCGGCTGCGTCTCCTCGAGCAACCTGGCAGCGAACTGCTCCCACAACCATTGAGTCTTCTGCGTCTCCTGCCACGCATCGGACCAGGACTGGTCCAGCACTTCCGTGCCAGGGGTGGCGATTTGCTGAACCGCCTGCACGATCGGTCTGCGATCGATAAGATGGCCACCGTTGAGCAAGTTTAGCGGATGGTAGGACCAGTCGGCAGGATTGTGTTTGGGCCATCCGAAAAAGACGGTGATCCCAACCAGTATTTGTCTGTCCTTCGCATACCGACATATGTCGCCTATGCGGGGCCAGTAGTGCTGATTTGGATCATCCCCTTCATCGAACTGGCACAGATCCCACTGTCTCCACCCATCGCGAGCCGCCGGCCCGTCACGGCGGCGAGCCCAGGGCGTAACACCTGGATAAAGATAACCATATCGCTTTTCGATCACTTTGCCGTCGCGCGTTTGTCTGGGGGCTACGAACGACCAGATGTGAATCGCATTCAAGCCGGCTTCGGCACAATCATCAATCCATTTCCGGTAGTCGACGTTGAGATTCTGCATGACGCACTGAGTTCCGCTATCGCCGACCAGCACCAGAAGGCGACCACCGTATTGCAGCAGATGGCGGTCAGGACCCACTTGCACCTGGCCGACCACGGGCCGCCACGTCGTGAGCGTTACGGCAACAGTCAGAAGCAACCATGTGGTACGGATGACGAGTACCTCACATAAGCAGTAAACACGATATGCTCAGCGCGCTGTACGCAGAAGACCAGCTATTATAGCAGATGAGAATACGTTTGAATCAGCGCATTCCAGCGTCAAAGAGCTTTATGGCGATTACTGAATCTCTCGCTGCACGCGCAGGCGCAAGTCCTCCAAGGTTCCCCGCATCAAGTAGAGCTTGCCGCGGACATGCAGGCGGCGTCCGGGCGGACAGGCAGGCCAGTCGGGACCGCACTGGACCGCTAACGACTCCGCACTCTCGCGCCGTACGACCATCCGTGGCCAGGCGATTGCCAGGATCTCACGGCCGTCCGTCGAAGTGACGGCAACGGCCCTGATCTCTCCTGCCGCGAAAGAGAGCGGGCTCTGCTGGGTCAGCCGCCGCCACATTTGATCCTGCAAAATCCATATTCGCTGTGGATCGGCGAACGATGTCGCATCAAGTATCGGTTGAAATAGGATGTTGGCCGGCAGCTCTCGTCGTTGCCGGTTTCGAATCCAATATTCGAGATCGACATCATCCTCGTTGGGCGACAATCGTCCACCCAACGTACACCCGTCCACGTTGACTTCATACCACAGCGATCCACCAGCACTTGTCGCCCAAGTCACTCGCGCATCAGCGGCCGCTGGAGCAGACTGGGCGGATTGATTGCCCCACAGCCGCTCGCCTCGGCTCGACGCTTCGGCGGGAAATTGCAGCCCCACAGGGTCCTTCATCCAATTCGCCTGGATCTGCACGCCGGGATCGCCAGCGGCGTCCCGGGCCGTGCTCGGATCGATTCGAACGCGAGACGTTGCGACTGGTGGATGGCCGGTTTCGAAGTGCAGAGCCTGTGACGACGAGTCGGAGGCAACCAGGAACACGGCTGCGTAGGAACCATCGGCGTCACAGAAAACCTGAACACCGTCCTTGTCTCCGACACGGGCTTGCGCCAGATATCGCCGACCTTCTTCTGACTGCAAATACAAAGAAGGCCAACGGTAGTCCGAAAGCCCAGTAACAACGATGGGCACCACATTTCGTCCGCCTTGAATCACAAAATCCGCGCGGTCGTCGATGGCTCGAATGGTGGCGGGAAAATCCGACAGTTTCTCTCCAATTCCCACCTCCGTGACTCGGGGCGCATCACTCCCATACGCAATCGCTTCACGTCGGCACGTCTCCGCCCCGGCGATTTCTCCGTAGGGAAGGAAGATCGCATCCAATTCGATAGCGTCACCCGGCTCAAGCACCAAATCATCGCAATCCGGCACAAGCAACAATCGTGTATCGCCATTCTTCTCGCACCAAACACTGCCAGCCGGCTTGAAGGGAGCCGACCACGACCGAAGCATAATGGCGTTCGAACCCTTGCCCTCGCCATAGAGGGCCAGGAAGCTGTTCGACTGTGGGATGGATTGGCCAAGAATGTCGAAATGATCCGCCTCAAAAGCCAGGCGTCGATCCGGGATTCCCGCTGCCGCGAAATGCGTGTAACGCAATTTCTGGACCCACGACGCGATTGTCAGCAGCCTGAAATTCTCCTTGGCTTGCCGAACAACAATCGGCTTCAGAATCTCATAGCGGACACGCAGGAAGTTACGTAGCTCGTCATCTTGCGGGAGCTCAAAAGTCCGCACCGAGGCGCGGATTTTCCCGTCCGTGGACAGATAATCGAGCGTGATGTCCATCCAGTTCGGTCCCGTGCTGTGGTAGGTCGTGCCTCGATACGCAAGATACTGCCAACGTTCACCGTCGTGATAGGAAAGGAAACTGTGTCCGGCGACGTTGTCGTGCTGCGGTTGACCGCCCCAGAATGAGGACTGGCTCATGGCTCGAAAATCAGCCACGGCGACACCCTTGAGCCCACCGAATTTGAACGGCACGTAGCAGGTCGTCTCGGTCACTCCCGTGGAACTGTGAAAATAATCCATCCAGGCACCCAGGGAAGAAAACTGTTTCACCATATGACGTCCCCAGTTCTGGTAGAGATGCAGAGACGAGATAGTGCACTGTTCATGCGGCGCCAAGACGAGCGGGAACCAGGTTTCACTGAATGGTTCGTCGGTTGGGTTGTAGAATCTCTCTTCCCGTTCGCCCGCGAAATTCTTGGAGATCTGAACCGTAATTGGCAGAGGATGATCCAACTCGTCCAGTAGCACTCCCCCTTCGACCACTCCTCGCACGCCTCGAGAAGTCCGATGACAAACGTAAATCGTTCTCGGCTGATCGTCGTTGGTCACTCGAAACTGAGCGGTCTCATAGTGATTGGGATGCTGATAGAAGTGCCCTTCGAATCCACTGGGATTTTCAGAGCCGACCGTATAACAACCTCGAACACGATCGTATTGCAGCGGTTCGACTCCGGAGAGTGTTTCCAACCGAGCCTCCACCAACGGTTCGGTAACTCCAAAGATCGAAAACGAAAAACGCTGCGATGTCTTGGCCTTGATGTGAGCGGCGCCCAAATCGCGGGGCGTGCGTCCCTCGATGCACACGGACGACGCTTCGAAATCGCTTATGGCATGCCAGGTCACCGATCCGAGAATCTGCCGCGGGTAGCAGTAGAGCGCCAAATCCCCTTTCAGCGGCGCAATATTTCCCGCCTCGTCGGCGAGTGACAAATCAAGCCAATGTACTTCGCAGTAATAGGGCCCTCGACGATAGAGATTGATACGCGATGAGGCCGCAGCATGCCGCACGCTGTAGATCGTGCCACTCGTGTCCTGGACGGACAGTTCCAGCCACACCTCTCCACTCGCTGCGTCACGCAGACAATGCGGCTTGCGCAACTCGCCCAGCAACTGGTAGCCGGCTGCGGAAATCTCGAACGCGTCGCGCGTCCCGTCCGTGTAGCGCACTTCCAGCGGCGGGCGATTCGCGATGGGCTGGATGGCAAAATCATTGAGCCAAGGCGAAGGTATCGGTTGAGCAGACAAGTCCGGAGGAGCCACAAAGAGGAGCACCGCTAACTCAACAGCCATTAACATCGTTCGCCACATCTTGTGTTTCCTCACTTCTCGATGTCCAGTTCTAACACCACCGATAACAGTTCCCCCAAACGGCCCATGTCCTGCGCCGCAAAAAGGAAACTCTCTTTCTCCTGTAGAATTCTACGGGTTCCCGAAACGCAGCAGAACACCCCCCGGGGCTAGACAAACAGTCCCGATACCAGACAATCTGTTACGTTTTCCGATACGTTTCCCAGTGCTACCAGGTTTTCTGCCTTGGAAACTGGAGTCGTCAAGGCAGCGTCCGCACGGGCAGTGCGCACGGTAATTCGGCTGCCGCTGGCGAGCCCAGCTTCAGCCGATTTTTGGTGATGCCGCATTCGAGAAGTGAAAGGCACGGACAACGCCCGCCATGAGTCACACCACACGGATCACTCCGGCAGGTCGCCTGATTGTGGAAGCCGCTTACGATGCGGAACCGGCGCTCGCCGCGCCGTTGGCGACTGAAATTGAGGCAGCGTTCGCGGAATCGAACGCCGCAGGACTCTTGCGGTTGGTGTCGCAGGCGCTGGACGTGACGCTGCCGCCCGCGTTGGTTTTCTGGCGCGAATTTGCTCAGAGATATTTTCACGATGTCTGCCATCTAGGTGAAGACACGCTGCAAAAGTGGAGCCAACTGCAGCCCCCACCCGACGCGGAGCTTCTGGCGCTGGCATCCGCGGCACCTCCCATGCGGGGGCTGGAATATCTTTCCGAGTCGTTGCTTGGCGCGCTGTGGCGAGAGCTACACGATTTGGTCATCCAGCGGGCCAAGGGGCATGCCGGAGGAGTTGCCGCGTATTTGCACGACGTCAACCCGATTTGGCACCTGTTGGGCCGAGTTACATTTCATCTGGCCGAGAACAAGCGCGATGGAGAGCGGCCGTTCGCATTTCTGGCAACGTACACGCATCGCGTGTCAAGCGGCTCGAAACTGAAGCACCTGCCATTGGGCCAGGCGTTGAAAGAATATGCCGGGACAAGGAATCGCGCGCGACTCACGGCGCTGTTGGAGCCGGTACGGCGGGCGGCTGCGGAAAGCACGCTGGTGCGTGAGTTGCTCGACACGCGGGCGCTGTTTCAGCCCCAAGCCTGGTCGATTCGCCAGGCACATCGTTTTCTGACAGAAACGCCGCGATTGGAAGCGGCGGGAGTGGTCGTTCGGGTCCCAGACTGGTGGACCGCCCGCCGCCCGCCGCGTCCGCAAGTGCAGGTCCGGATCGGGCAGAAGCAAGCCAGTGCTCTGGGCATGGACAGCCTGCTCGACTTCTCTGTCGATGTCGCCCTCGACGGTCTGCCCCTCTCCGAAGCGGAACGACAACAAATCCTCAGCGCCAGCGAAGGGCTCGTGTTGCTGCGTGGCAAGTGGATCGAAGTCGATCGTGAACGCTTGGAGCAGGCACTTGAGCACTGGCACCAGGTCGAATCGATGCATCCGGATGGATTGAGTTTTGTACAAGGAATGCGCTTACTGGCAGGAACTCAGCTCGAAGCTGACGATATTGACGATCCCACGGCTGATTGGTCTCGTATCGCGGCCGGTAGCTGGCTGCGTGAGACGCTGCAGACGCTGCGCGCCCCCTCGGGTGTGGCAGGGTTGAAACCGGGTCTGGACCTGCGTGCCACGCTGCGACCCTATCAGTCCGAAGGCGTGCGCTGGCTGTGGTTCATGACGCGGCTGGGTTTGGGAGCATGCCTGGCAGACGACATGGGGCTGGGCAAAACGATACAGGTCATCGACTTGCTGCTGCATCTGAAACGCGAAAGCGAAACAGCGCCCGCAAGCTGCGAACCGGGAGCGAAGCGAAAAGCAGTTCCTACGCCGGTACGACGCGGTAGTGTGCCGACAAGCCTACTGGTAGTTCCGGCGTCTCTGATCGGGAACTGGAAGCAAGAGCTGGAACGATTTGCGCCGTCGCTGCAAGTGTTCATTGCCCATCGTTCAGAATGTGATGCCGACGAATTGGCTCGTGTCGCGGAGAACCCGGCAAAACTGCTGGCCGGTTTCGATATTGTGATTACGACCTACGGACTGCTGCGCCGCAGCGAGTGGCTTCGCTCAGCCGCCTGGCGATTGGTCGTGCTGGATGAAGCACAAGCGATCAAGAACGCCTCGTCAGCCCAGACCAAAGCGGTGAAAAAACTGAATGCCACCGGCCGCATCGTGCTGACCGGTACACCTGTCGAGAACCACTTGGGAGATCTGTGGTCGATTTTCGACTTCACGTGTCCCGGACTGCTCGGGTCCGCGAAGCAATTCAAGCAGTTCGTCACGCGGCTCAACAAGCAACAGGACACATCCGCCTTTGGCAGCTTGCGAGAACTGGTGCGGCCCTACATCCTGCGACGACTGAAGACCGATCCGCACGTCGCCCCCGACCTGCCGGAGAAGACCGAGATGCGGACCGAATGCGGTCTGTCGAAAACGCAGGCCACGCTCTATGAGCGTGCCGTGGCCGATCTCGCCAGGCGTTTGCAGGATGTTGATGGCATGGCCCGTCGTGGCCTCGTCCTGGCCATGCTCATGCAGCTTAAACAGATCTGTAATCACCCCGCCCAGTACCTGAACAACAACGACTTCGCGCCCGCCGACAGCGGCAAATTCGACAGACTTGCCGCGGTCTGCGAACCGATCATGCAGCGGCAGGAAAAGATGCTGGTATTCACGCAGTTCCAGTCGATTTGCCAGCCGCTGGCCGATTTCCTGGCGGGTGTCTTCGGTCGCAGTGGGCTGGTCCTGACCGGCAAGACAGCGGTTCGCCGGCGCAGCGAACTGGTGCGCACGTTCCAGGACGACGCGGGCCCCCCCTTCTTTGTGATTTCGGTCAAGGCAGGCGGCAGCGGGTTGAACCTGACGGCAGCTTCCCACGTCGTGCACTTCGACCGTTGGTGGAACCCAGCCGTCGAGAACCAGGCGACCGACCGAGCCTTTCGTATCGGACAGAAACGCAATGTGCTGGTCCACAAATTCGTCTGCCGGGGCACGGTCGAAGAACGAATCGATCAGATGATCCGTGACAAGCAGGACCTGGCCGACAAGATACTGGATCAGGGGGGTGAAACAGTGCTGACCGAAATGTCGGACCGTGAATTGCTGGACTTTGTCGCCATCGATTTGAATCGCGCGACCAGCGGCGACTAACCGGGGATGATTCGCATCGGGTGGATCGAGCTCGCGGCAGACGCTGGTAAGTCTTGCGGCAACCGACAGACAGTCTGACCCCTGTGGCGGCGGCTTCCAGCCGCCGTGCTGCGGCAGGATGCCGCAGCCACCTGAGTACGCCAACCGTCCAGTGCTCAGCAGAACCTGATTCGACTTTGACTTGGCATTGTCAGGCGCGGTGCTGGCATGTTAGCTTGCACCATAACTTGATCAGCAATGGTACCGTTAGACTGTGGACTTCTCACGGGAATATCATCATGGCAAGAGGCTGGGGATACGGCAGCTACTATGGCTTTCGCCCGTACGTTTCGGTAGCGCAGCGGCGTGCGAAGGCCAAGCGTCATGCCGCCTCACTGGCCAAGAAAGGACACACGGTCCAGCCGATCGAGATCAATGGTCGAACGATCGCCAAGACGTTCTGGGGCAAGGCCTGGTGCGATAATTTGGAGAGCTACAGCGACTACGAAAATCGCTTGCCGCGCGGTCGCACGTATGTCCGCAACGGATCGGTGGTCGATCTGCAAATCACCGGCGGCAACGTCACGGCGATTGTCAGCGGATCAGACATTTACACTGTGAAGATCGAGATCACGCCGCTTGACCAGCAGCGTTGGAAGAAGATCCAGCGCGATTGTGCCCAATCGATCGACTCACTGATCGACCTGTTGCAGGGCCGTTTCTCGAAAGGCGTCATGGAGCGGCTCACACGGCAGAAGGAAGGGCTGTTTCCAGACCCCCGCGACATCAAGATACGCTGCAGTTGCCCCGACTGGGCCACGTTGTGCAAACATGCGGCCGCCGTACTTTATGGAGTCGGGGCGCGACTGGACACCGAGCCCGAGATGCTGTTCCAGCTGCGCGAGGTCGATCATCTCAGTTTGATCAGCCAGGCGGTGAGCGCGGAAAATCTTGACGCCGCTTTCTCGTCAGACGCAGCGGATTCGCTGGAGGGGCAGGATCTGAGCGATCTGTTCGGTATTGAACTGGAAGCGGAAAGCCGCTCCGCAACGGCGACCGCCACGTTGCCGGCCGCCGCAAGGACAGCAGGCCGCCGCAAGAAGACGACTGATTCGCCCGCCAAGAAACGCACTTCGACCGTCCAAGCAAAACGCACGACGAGCACGAAGAAACGAGCCACCGGACGAGGCACTACCGTGCAGCCGTCCGCGGCGGGGAAGACGGCGACCAAGAAGAAAACAAAGAAGAAGGCGGCCGCCAAGAAACAGGTGACTTCCAGTTCGAGAGCGACGACTGCAACGGCAGGCAAGAGAAAGTACAAAAAGAAAACGGCGGCCAGGAAGCAACCCGCCGCCACCGGTCCCGTCAAGAAGAAAGCTCCCAGAAAAAAGAAGTGAGCGCTTTTCTCCGCGCCGACGTCTGCGACATGCTTGCATGATCACAGTCAACCCGCCGCGTGGACGTCCGTCACGTATGTCGGCAGCTCGAGACGGCATCCCAGCGTGGACTGGCAGGCGAAAACGCCTGCCTCGAAATACGGCAGCTCACCAACTGAAATGGAGGCTACCGGTCCCAGAGGCCATGCAGGCCCAGCAGATCACGCACGAAGTTCAGATGCGACGAGAGTAGCTCTCGCCAGTCCTGATCGCGGTCGAATACTCCTCGGTGAGCATCAATCAAATCCCATACGTAGCCAACGTGGTCGGAAACCGCCTCGAAATGATCCCGGACTGCCGTGGGAACACGGACATGCTCGGCTTCAGCTCCCGCCTGTCCATCGTCCCCGAGGTCGTCAACAAAATCCTGTACATGGTGCACGTGATCAAGGATGCCACCGACGAAGCTCAGGTCGGGTACGTGCACGTCGTGAATGTCGAGTAGTCCGACCACATAGTCGACGTGTGTGCCAATCAGGTCATCGATCTCGCTGAGATCCACACCTTCACGCACCAGGTTGATGTGCTGGTCAATCAGGTCGTCCACGTAGTCCAGGTGCCACGCAACCGTCTCGTCAACGTCGCCCAACACGCGATCCAGCAGTGCATCCACTCTTTCGCGCAGGTCTCGCGATTCACCCTCCGGCGCCAGGTCGTCATAAAACCGACCATCAACGTAGTCAACGTGCTCGGCAATCAAGTCGTGTACATGCCCAAGATGATCGCTGATGCGTTCTCTCGTGTCGAACACGCTATCCAGGATCGCGTCGATCTCGTAGCCTAGCTCGTTGAGTTCGGTATCTATCGACTGCAGGATAGAATCGACATCGGAGAGTATTGAATCGCGCACATCACGAACACGGTCGACGATCCCATCGATATTGACCTCGTCCAAAACACCCTGCACATCTTCGAGCACGCTGACAACGAGCTCGTCGACACCTCCTTCATCCTGCCACCAGTGACCACTGGGCAACTGCCCGCTGTTCATAGCATTGACCAGTTGCAGCGGATCCAGCGGCGAGATGATGCCGTCAAGGTTCACGTCAAACTGCCGCGTTTCGTCCGCTGAACCCTCCGCAATCTCCTGCGAACCGCGACTGTTCAGCCGGTTGATGACCAATAGTGGATCGATGGGAGAGATGATTCCGTCGAGGTTCACGTCCCATGGATTGCGGAGTGCGGGAATCCGCAGCAGGTCGGACGACTCAAGCCCGTATTGCCCGGTGCGCAGCTGCAGCTGCTCCATGATTTCGTTGCGCAGCTGCTGATGCACCCCAGGCGTCAGCACTGCCAGATCGAGTCCGTCGGCCGACAACATGCAGCGCTGTTCCAGCGTTTCCAAGCGAAGTTTTCGATCGTGGGACTCCGCGGCTTTATGCGATTGTGACCAGCGGCTAGTCATGGCATTCCCTCCTCCCTGTCGTGATGGCGAAATCGCGAACACATTTGATAGCGCTCTTCAAGTCACGATAGGACCGTTTGCTCTGATTGTCAATTTGCTGCAGCTCCGTGAATCGCTCAAAAGTCAATCCAGGCAAATCAAGCAAAATGCGTTGCCGCAAGCGGACACGTTGGCCGGACCTGGCTCGGGAGAACTCGTCCTAACCCAAAAGTCCAGCGTTGAGCTTGTCCTAATACAGGCACTGCTATCGGCCACCTGTCTCGGCTGTTTGACTTTGACTTCCACCGTAAGGGGTCAAAGAATCTGGAAGTTATTCTTCCCACGCAGCTAAAGACCCTGCTCTGGAGCGCCGAATGGCACGGGACAGCGAGTCCGAAAGGGAGATTCCACCACCATTTTGAGAGAATCCGTTTTGTCTTCGTCCGCCAGCCGTGCTAAACATGAATCACGCCCATTCGTTGCGGTGGGACGCTGGGGAACTGCTGGATCAGTACTGGTGAAAAGATGACTCTGAGCTATCGATGGACTCCATTCATACTTCTCGTGATCACATGGACGGCATCGAGCCCGGCATGGTGTGACGAATTATCTTTGGCGGATTCATCACCTCCGAGCCGAATCGATTTCGGGCGCGACGTACATCGGATCTTCGCATCTCGCTGCCTGAAATGCCATGGTCCGGGGCATGCCGAGGCGGAACTGAACCTGAGTGATCGTGAGACCGCCTTGAACACGGGAGCGATAGTTCCCGGCGAGCCGGACCAAAGCACGTTGCTGGAACGCGTCACCGCTGAAGATGAATCGGTGCGCATGCCGCCCGAAGGCAAACCGCTTTCCCGCGCGGAAGTCGCCTTACTGGGCGAATGGATCCGGTCAGGTGCACCCTGGTCCGGGCACTGGGCCTACCAACCGCTTGCGCAGCCACCGATCCCCACAGTTAGCAGTGAATCGCTTCGCAACTGGTGTCGCACACCGATCGACCACTTCATCGCGGCTCGGTTGGAGTCAGAGCAGATCAATCCTGCCGCGGAGGCGGACCGTCGCACGCTGCTGCGGCGCGCTTCATTTGACCTGTGCGGTGTACCGCCGACACCGGAAGAAGTGGATGACTTTCTCAACGACGCCTCCGAGAAAGCTTGGGAGAAATGCATTGAACGGTTGCTCGCCAGTCCACGGTACGGTGAACGTTGGGCACGGCACTGGATGGACCTCGTACATTTCGCCGAAACGCATGGCCATGACCAGGACCGACCGCGGGAACACGCCTGGCCGTACCGGGATTATCTGATTCAAAGTTTCAACTCTGACAAGCCATACGATCGGTTCGTTGTCGAACAGATCGCCGGTGATATTACGTACCCGGAGGATCCGGACGCGATCGCGGCAACCGGGTTCCTGGCCGCCGGGCCGTGGGACGAAAGCTCGCTTCGCGACATACGTGAAGATTCGGTTGACCGGGTGATCGGGCAATATCTGGACCGCGACGATGTTGTCACGACGGTGATGTCCACCTTCACCAGCACCAGTGTGCAGTGCGCTCGCTGTCACGACCACAAATTCGATCCGATCACTCAACAGGATTACTACGGCTTGCAGGCGGTCTTCGCAGGAATCGACAAAGCCAATCGTCCTTACGATCGCGATCCCGTCATCGCGGGCCGAAGACAATCTCTCAAGCTACAGCAAGAGCAGCTCACGGAGATTTTTCGCCGCGACCCGGAATCGTTGCTGAGCCCGCAACTCACCGCCAGGCTGCAGTCGTGGGAGGAGGATTATCGCGGGACAAGGGTTTCCTGGCAGCCGCTGCTGCTCACGTCATTTCATTCACAGGGAGGTGCGACACTCCAGAAGCTGGACGACGCTTCACTTCTCGCAGAAGGCCCCCGGCCAGACAAGGACGTCTATCTTGTTGAAGGGACGGTCGCCATGCCCACGGTGACCGCTGTGCGGCTGGAAGTATTAAGCGATCCGTCTCTCCCCAGCAACGGGCCCGGTCGGCAAGACAACGGCAACTTACATCTCAATGAAATTCGCATTTTTCAGATGACCGACGCACCAACGGGCCAGATGCGTGAGCTACGCAGCGCCACACCGCACGCTGATTTCAACCAGGATGGATGGGCAGCTGGTGCCGCAATCGACCAGAACCCCAACACGGCGTGGGGCATTTTCCCCGAGGTCGGCAAATCCCATTTCGTCATCTTCCCGTTGCAGCAGCCCGTTCAATCCGAAAGGGAAATCGCGTTGCGCATCGAGTTGCATCAAATTCATGGCGGAGGTCACCTCATCGGGCGTTTTCGACTCACCGTGACCGGCGCTGACCCGCAGGTTCTGGCGAAGCGAAGGGAAATCCCGTCAGAGATCACCAGCATCCTGGCCATGGACGACGCTCAGCGGTCACCACAGCAGAGAACGATTCTGGCATTTTGGTACCTCAATGGTGAGTTGGAGTCCGAACTGGCCACACTTCCGCCGCCGGCACTGGTCTATTGCGGCACAAGCCAATTCCAAGCTGACGGTTCTTTCCGTCCGGCAGTGACACCACGCGTCGTGCACGTCCTGAACCGTGGCCAGGTCACCGAGCCTGGCGAAGAAGCGGTTCCCCGTGCGTTTTCATGTCTGGCCGGCTTATCGCCCGAACTGGCCATCGAGAATCCGGCTCGAGAAGGAGAACGCCGTCGCGTGCTGGCACGGTGGATCGCCGATCCCAGCAACCCGCTGACCTGGCGATCGATCGCCAATCGCGTGTGGCTTTATCATTTCGGAAGAGGGCTGGTCGAGACCCCGAACGACTTCGGGCATATGGGCGCCTATCCGACTCATCCGCAACTGCTCGACTGGCTGGCCGGTGCTGGAATCCGTAATGGAACGGCCTTTGGTCGCAGCGATGATTTCGGCTACGAGGCGGTGGAAGATGTCACCTACGGCTATGATTTGCACGCGACCATCCTCCACCTGATGGGGATTGACCACAAGCGATTGACTTTCCGCCACAATGGGCTCGATCGCCGGCTGACCGATGTTCACGGCCACCTCATTCGCGAGATACTGTCGTGAGCTGAGCCGGTGGTGTCTCACACTTCCCAGAGGGACCCAGAATGTGGGCCACAGGTGAGAAATGTCAACAAGTCCTCCCACGCTATAACCACGCTATAAAGAAAACTCGATCGCGAGATGACATGATTATTACCGTTGCCAACCTGGATCGTCTTGGAATTCAATCCATTTAGGAAATAACAGCCATAAACGTGAGGACTGATCATGACAAAGATATTTCTGGCCGTCGGCGTGGCAGTACTGCTCGTCCGGCCGGCCTGGGCGGAAGATTATGTGGAACAGACCCTGTTTTCGTTTGACGATGACACTCAGGGCTGGACAGCAGAGGGAGGCGCTGTCATTTCACCCACGACTGAGTATGCGACTCTCGGTACAGGTTCGCTCAAGGTGCAACTGCCCAAGCCACAAGCAAGCTTCGAGATCGCCCGCCAACTTGATCTATCAGGTTGGGACAAGCTGAAGCTGGATATTCACAACACGGGCGACCCGTTCAATTTCACGCTCCGCGCAGCGGATGCCGACGGCCACTCCTACACGAGCTGGTATCAGCGGGCCGCGCCGGGCGCCAGCACTATCGAATACAGCCTGCGCGGCTTCGCCTCCAAAGTGCCGGACCGAGGTCGGGTGAACTCGCTTGCGATCTCAAGAATCGCGCGCATCAACATACGCGTCGATTCGGACATTCCCAAGGCGGTTACAATCTACGTCAACAACGTGCGGGTCTGCAATGGCGCGGAACCCTTCATCCGTCCACGGCCCCGCACCTCCGAGAATCCGGTCGTCCAGTTGCCTGGCAACATCCTGGAAAACAGCGACTTCGAGTTGGGATTGCACGGCTGGGGATCCTGGGGCGAGTGGGACGGCGGACTCTACAGTTTCGGTTCCGGCGCCGGCGAGAACGCACATACGGGCGTTTCATCGGCAGCCATCGTCTGCGAGAAACCAGGACGCGGCGGTATCTCGTCGCAGATCAATCTACCCGCTGCGGGTCGATACAAGCTCACGTTCGCCGTGAAAGGGGCCGGAGGAGCGGACCGCATGCGTTACGCGATCGCAGGCTCGAGGAGCGATTTCTCCGAGACGGTTCGCGTCACGGACCGCTGGCAGGTAATTGAGAAGACGTGGGAGGCGAGTCCGGGAAACTGCAGGCTCTATTTCTTTCACGTCAGCGCGGGCACGCTGTACATCGACTCGGCCAGTCTGGTGCCGTCGGAGCGGAAGATTGCCGAGTCCTCCGAGGAGGATCGCCCTGCTCAGCCGAGCAAGGTCGCAGTGAAGGGCGACAGGACGTTTGTCAACGGCCAGCCCTTCTTTCCCATCGGGATTTACGGCGTCACAGACCCCCAGAGCGAACTCGCCGATACCGGCTTCAACACGCCCATCGGCGGGGCAACTTCGGCCTCTGCAGAAGCATGGTTCGACAAATGCCGCGATGGCGGCATGATGGCCATTGTGAATTTAACGGGCGTCTTGCGCGGCCACCTGCCGGACCAGGTCGTGACGATTGCCGAGCAGGTCAAGCAACGGGCTTCGTTGCTGGGCTATTACCTGTGCGACGAGCCCGACCACAGTAACTGGAACGTGACACCCGCCGAAATTCGCCAGTCGCACTATCTGCTGGCAGAGGCGGATCCGGACCATCCGACAATCGTGCTCGTCATGGCTTGGGACAGGTCGATGTGCTACCAGTATGCAGACACCGCGAACATCATCGCCTCGGATCCGTATTCGGTTGACGACATGGACAAGCCGGTGCGGACCGTTCTGTGGATGGACGACGGTCGGCAACAGAAGCAGCCGGTCTGGGCGGTTCTGCAGATCGGTTGGGACCGGACGCCACCCTTAACGCCCGAGGCCATGGTCTGCCAGGCGTACTCTTCGGTGGCCAGTGGGGCCGACGGGATTTTTTGGTTCGAGTTGCAGTGGTGCAAGAGACACCTTAACGAGTGGAAAGTGGTCCAGCAGCTGTCGCTGGAACTGCGCGAGATCCACGACGACCTGTGCGGCGAGGAACCGGCAGACATGCAACCGCAGTTCTCCAACGATCGTGTGATCGGCCTTCTCAAAAAGACCCAGCAAGGGATGGTCCTGGTCACTGTCAACAAGACACTCGAGAATCTGGGAAACGTAACAATCAACGTTCCGGGCCTCGGCGACAAGAAAGCCCAGGAGCTGTTTGGCGGCATGGAAGTGAAATTTGACGGCGGTCGGCTGGCTGCCGGCTTCGGTCCCGGCGAGAGGCACGTTTACCGATTCGCCCCCTGAGCTGAGTCTGCCTGGCATCCAGCGCGATCAACACGATCCATCGCCGTGCACGAGTATTAGCCCCGTGCATTCATGCCGGGGTGCAAGCGGCTGCCAACGCTCACTACAGGAGGCTCGTTCACGAGCCTTCTCGCTGTCACGGCTTGAGCCACTCGGCGACCCCGTGCTGAAGCACGAGGCTAATACGTCAGACCGGGAAACTCGCGAAAACGAACCCGGATGACGTCCACAACTTCGCCCGGGGATCCAACCCGTAAGGCTGTATTCCGTCTGGTTCACGAACTACAATGATTGGGACACGCCCGCATGGCGTTGGAACACACCTCGAAGCGGTTGATTCTGGACCGAACGCGTGAAGGGGCCTAAAGAAGCTGCCTTTGGACTTCCGCGCGGGCCAGGAACGCTGTTTCTCGCTCACCTCCAGTCGAGACAACATGGCTGACGCACCACATGACACCGAATCTCTTGAAGCTGGCCCGCTCACCACGGTACTGAATTCCGCCGAACGAGAGACGTGGGCTCGGTCACGCCGAGTCGCCTTCGGCGTGCTCGCTGCACTTTCCGTGGCGGCGAGCGCGGCGGCGATCTACTTCTGGTACCTGTGGGTGCTCACGGCTCAAGCCTGTATCGACGCCTACATTTATGAGACGGCGACTCCGCGATTGCTGTCCGGTGAACAGAACAGTGGTTTTCAGGAACGTTTTATCGCTTTGGACATCTCGTCGTTCTCGGCGATGATCCTCGCACTGCTGTTCACGCGACTGGCCTATGTGGGCGGCAGGAATACGATTCGCTACTATCTGCGAGACAGAAAGTCCTACTTCGAGCGCGCCTACCATAGCGTTCTTTTCACCGAAGGCTTTGACTCTCTCTGTATACGCTTAGGGTTGCTCGGCACTTTACTCAGCTTCTTGCTGGCGGCGATCTCGCAAATGGGAGACACGTCAAATGTCACGCCCGCTCCACGATTTTCGACTTTGGAAAGTCAAGTCGCGGCGATCGCGGAGGAGACAGGTGAAGCGGCATCGGCGTCCCGTTCGGGTGACGAGCCTGTGGAGGAGACTCTGACGACCAGTCGCTTGTCGGAAAACATGTTCCTCCTGCTGTGCGCCAGCCTTGTCTCGACCTTTGTGGGAACGGGAGTCGCGTACGTGGTGACGCCAAGTCTTAACTGGCTGAATGACCGGGCAGTCGGCCGACACCAGACCCTGCAAGTCGATATGCAAGCGGTGGCCGAAGAATTCTTCCTGCAGATCGATCGGACCAGCCGGCGGCTGGCAGATTTCGAGACCACGACTGTCAAACTCACAGAAGCCGCCGATCACATCTCCAGCTTCGAAATCAGCGTCGGTACTACTGCCGACCAACTGACAAAGTTGCTCGCCGGCCTGAAAGGCGGAATTGAGGTTTTCGAGGCATTCAATCGCAACGCCAAACAGCTGGCCACCAAGCTTGACCGTCTGGAATCCCTAAGCGATCGGTTAACAAATCTCATGGATCGCATGCCGGAACGTTTGAACGACCCGCTGAAAAATATCTCGTTGACGGCCAAAAATTTTCGCGACGCCGCGATGTCCGGAGAAGCGGCGTTCCGCGAGCTGAAGTCGGCGGCCGGCACGGCCAGTGCTTCACTGGGCGAAACCCATCAACGCACACAGACCTCATGGCAACTGATCCGTGAATTGCAGGATGGTCTTCGAGAACTGGCCAAGAGCGAAGAAGTACAGACCGGTGAGGTCTCCAAACTGGTGCTCGCCTTCGACAGAATCGGTACTTCCATGGAAGAGCTGATCGGGCAACTCGACCTGCTGGGGCAACATCTTCACCAACATGAAACGCGTGATGGCGAGCGGGCCAGGTTGCTTGCGGCAAGCCGAACCCTTCCCAGAGCGGTGGTGGGCGGTTCGCCGCCTGCCGGCGACGTCCGCGCAGGGTCCCACCACAGTCAGTGTGAGTTGTCCGGTAATTCGGTCCGAAAGCGCTCGTGGTGGCAACGACTCTTCGGCTGATCACTTGACCGTTGACGATGCAATGGAACATTCCTGCGTCTATTTGAGGATTTGGCAATGACCCAGATACCCAAGGATGTGTCATTCCCCAAGTTATTCTCCTCTCGCTACACGACTGCCTCGCGGGCGGACACCGAGTGGGAACGGATCATGGTCCAGATCACCTTCGCCTTTATGATCATCCTCGGCTATCTGATTTCGGTCGGCATGAGCGAAGCGCAGAATCTGGCGACGGAGTCAGAACACCAGCGTCGTCAAAACCAGACGCTACGATCTATTGTCTCCGACCTCCGTTCAACGGACATCGGCCGGGAACGGGCTGAGCGGATACGGATCGAGAAGGAAAATCAACTCGAGAAGCTGCTGCGTGCCTGGGCGGAGGTGCGTACGAAACGACGGCTTTTCGAGGGGCTCAGACGATTTGACAACGCCGAGCTGATTAGTCTTTCCGAGGATCTGCGATCTTTGCCCGTCGAACCGAGCTTTCAAGAACTGAATGTAGACATCGAGAGAGTCTTTTTGTCGGACTCGGAGAAAGTAGCCGTCGGCGAGATTACCGGTCTTATGAATCGCGTGCTTCAACAGGCGGGTTTTGATCCAGCAGCGCCGCAGGATCCGCAGCAGCCCCCACCCGAAGCGGCAGACCTGTACGACCAGGCAAACCCCACACCTGAAAACCTGCGCCAGCTGAAACTGCAGATCGTCGATGATCTGATCCAGGAGCGTGAAGAGCTGGTGGCGATGCAATATGCCCTGGTAGGGAAGATCGCCCAAGCTCGGCTCGAGAAGCTGGCCGATCTTCCCATCGATTATGACGTGGAAGTGGATACGGACATCGACGCACCAGATTTGGGACTACGCACTCTCAATCAGATTTTAGATGATCTGCACAAGGATATGAAACTGCTGCCCGAAGCAATGGCGAAAATTCGCGGAACCAGCGCCTCGGCACCGAATACCGACGAACCGTCACAAGTGCCGTGAGATTCGCAACGTCGTGGAGAGGGGAAAACGTACAACGTCTCGACAGTCACGCACTACCGGCATGACCGGTAGGTTGGGGAATCCTCCTTAAAGGAGGCGTGGCGTCATTAACTGCCGTTTACGAACATTCTCCGCAAAGCGGTACTAGCCCCGACGTTCCCGTCGGGGGCCCGCTGAGTACTACCTGATCAGGACCAATGCCCGTTGACGGGGGGTTCTCGATGTGGAGGCATTAGCCACCGCTGGATGGCTCAAGCCTAAGTGAGCGAGAAGCCCCGTGCAGCGGGACTACCGATACGAACCAACTTGCAGTCCCCGTGCTGAAGCACGGAGTTAATACGCTTTGCAGCAGCATCCTTGAAGAGTCGTTCGAAACGACTACACGATACACGCTGAATGATGCCCGCAGGCGGGCGGCAGAGCCTTGTGACTTCTCACCAGCGGAGCTGCCGGATTACCTGGGATTCAGCTCCGCGGTCTGCGGGACGCGCGATAAGGAACGGCTCAGAAATAACTTCTTCAGTTCCCTCGCCCCCGTGGGGAGAGGGACAGGGTGAGGGGAAAGAATACACAGTAGCTATTTTTGAGCCGTTCCTAACGAGCCCCGCACTGTTTGTGGGACCTCAACTTTCCGGCAATACTTTGCATGACAAGGGCCGTGTGATGCCAACTCGCACTCGACTTTTCGCCGCCGGCTTCCTGGTACTTCTCGCAACCATGAAGGCCAGATCTGACGATACTGAGCTTGTCGCGAAGCAACTGGCAGCTATCAAGAGCTTGCGGAGCCAGATCAGCAGACACTCCTATCGTTTACCTGACGACAAAGTCCGTGAGCTAGTTATTGCATTGCTGCGTCGCGACGAGACCAAGGTACCCAAGGCAATGCCCCCGATGGAAAAGCTGCGGAGTGATCTTGATGTCGATTTCGAGTCAGC
This sequence comes from uncultured Planctomycetota bacterium, assembly GCA_963700575.1. Taxonomy (GTDB): domain Bacteria; phylum Planctomycetota; class Planctomycetia; order Pirellulales; family Pirellulaceae; genus JAJRVM01. Next base: position 333,483 of record CAVOYC010000038.1, read on the forward strand.
GTGGAACGACATGATCAACAAGGCAACGGCCGGTCTCGACATGAAAGGAAACCTCGAACTCATCAATGAGATACGGGGGTTCCTCAAGGATAGTGGGATACGGTCGGCGGCACAGGCTGGACACGACAAATTCGTGAAAGAAGAACTCCCCGCTTCGCTCGATCGTGTCAGGAAGCAAATCGTGGAAGAGCAGACAACTGAGCTCAGGCAAGCGTTGACCGGTTTGATCGAAGCGGGAACTCTCACTCAAGAGTTAGTGATCGACGCGTCGCAGAATGGCACGGCGGCTGGTGTCGGCTTGCTGACACGAAGCGTGCTGGAGAAAGTATCGGAGGCGACGCGCGAAACTCTGTTAGTCGACTCCTTCGAAACGCTTTCCGAACAGGCAGAACAAATTGTGGCGGATGGAACCGAGCAGCTCAAAGAGCAGCAAGAAGTCCTTGGAGAGACGCCGGTTGCCGTCTCGCAACAAGCGATACACACGGAATTCGAAACAGAGCTGTGCGCCATCGCCGACAAACAGAAGGTGGCTCGAGCCGGCACTCCGTTGCTGCCAGTTTACGGAGTCTTTTCTCAGGTCCAGGAAGCTGTACCAGGCAAAGCCAGGCAGTCGTTTTGCCAACGAGTTGCAGAAACTAGCGATGGCATCTGGCAGGCGTTCGCCAATGGCACGCGCCAGCTTCCCTCCCGACATGCGGACTTGCTGGAAAACATGGTTCACGATGATCCGTCCACACACTTCAGATATGAGCCATCCCTGCAGGCCGCTCAACCTCGTGTTCAAGACTTGCTCCGCGACGGCCAACAGTGGATCGCAGATCGTCTGTCGGCCGCTCTAGAGCAAAGCACGATCCCTGGCGACGCCAGCTATGACGTGGCACGGTTTCGCCAGGAAGTGATACAAGTGCTGAACGACGAAAGCTCAGCTGGACATGTCGCCTGGAAGGAATTGGAAAAGGGACTCAAGCGGATTTTTGAAACGCAGCTGTTTCCGAAAGTCCGCGAAAAGATCCAGCAAGAACAGGCAACGCAGTTCGCGCCGATACTAATGGACGGCCAATGGTTGCCCGAAGAAATCGATCTTGCGACTTATGGGACGAATGTTACGGAGCGACACCTGGCGAGCTTGCCTGTATGGCGTGATCGACCCCCGCAGCGAACAGAAGTTCTCTACGAAACCTGGAAGCTCTGGATCGACAAAGCGAATAAGGCGCTCCAAATCTGCAAAGATGCCCAGGCCGGACAGCAACGGATCGTGGCGCAGCTCAGGGAAGAGATAGCCGACTCGATCCGAAAAGGCCCCAGCCGCACGCAAGCGGATTGGGTCATAGAGTACTGCGATAGAACACGAGAGTCCTGGATGAAAACGCCGGAAGTGGCCGCGCAGAATACACAGCTCTGTTTGCATCCACTGAAGAACAAATCCAAGGTATTGTTGCGCAGCTAATGAACCAGATTGAGGCGAATAGACCAGAAGACTCACCATCCATGCACGACGTGGCAGAACAGAATACTCCCAGTGCCCCTGGCAGCGTCGTTCAGCCGCATCCCAACCAGAAGCAAGTTCCCGAACCGTCGTTGTCGGAAGATACGCCAGGCGAGGTCTCTCAGGACGATCAGCAAGGTTTAGCCGATGCCGGTTCCGGCGGTGAAACGGATCCATCTGGGGACATGCCTGGATCTGACAGCCTGATTCCCGATCAACCCGGCGGCGAATCCTCCGGAGAATTGGCAGGTGATGAATCATCGGGTGAGGGCGACGAATCAGAGCAAGGGGACGGCAGCGAGAAAGGTGATGACTCAGCGAACGCAGAGAGTGTGCATGGAGAACTGAATATCTCGCAGCTCCAGTTCCTTCCCGCGCAGAACCTGCGCCGCAGCTTGTTCTATCAGATCGGGTTCTGGATCCTGTTCGTCCTGGTGTTACTCATCTCCGCTTGCTGGTACTGGAACGTAAGGGTGCTGCGACACGAAATCGCGTTGCTCAGAAGAGGCAGATTACTGGATACGTCGCTGTGATAGAAATGACCGAAGGCGGTATTTACGAGACGGTCAACCGCTATGGCCGGCTCGGGCGCGTGGCATCGTTGACGGCCGACGACGATCATTCTCCGCGAAGCGGTATTAGCCCCAATACCCAACGCTGTGAAGCACTTTTTCACCCTCCCCCTGAATACCGTTGAATTAAGCAATGATAGCATCCAACGCAAACCAGATATTGCGACAGCACGACCATGCGGGCACAACGACTCGTATCGCAAACCTATCTGGCAGCCGTTCGTTAAACGGTATTGGTATTAGAGTTGGGCCGAGACGAATGGACGACACCGCGTCCACCCGTTGGAGAAGGGAGGCGGCTTGTACCGTTCAAAACCCGATACTGGCTCCGCCGTCCACGGGCAGTACGGTACCGGTCACGAATTTGGCCGCGGATGAACAGAGGAATGTGGCCGCCAGGCCGATATCGCGCGGCTCGCCGAAGCACTGCATCGGAGTACGGTCAAGGATGCGCTTTCGACGCGAATCATCGCCATCTAGGGACTGACGCAACATGGGCGTTTCGATCCAGCCGGGAGCGATGCCGTTGACGCGCACGCCACGATTCGACACCTCAACCGACAAAGTGCGTACCATTCCGATGTAGGCTGACTTGGCGGCCGAGTAGGCCACGACTTTGGGAATCCCGAAGTACGAAGCCATCGATGCGATGAAAAGCAGATTGCCGTGTTTCTGCTTGAGCATGGAAGGCAAGACGCAGCGACAAAGATTGTGGGCCGCGACCAGATGCGTTTGGAGCACCTGGTCAAATTCCAGGACAGAAGTATCGACAGCAGGCTTCTTCAGGTGGATTCCCGCACAGTTGACCAGGATGGTAATGGGTCCTACTTCTTTCTGCTGCTGATCGACCCACTCGGGAACCGACTCGTGATCAGTCAGGTCCTGGACTACATAGGTGGTCCGCCGCAGCTTGGAACAGGCTTCCTGCAAGACATCCTCGCGTCTCCCCACCAGAATGACGCGACCCCCCGACTCCACAAAACACTCGGCGATGCCAAACCCCAGACCACTGCCTCCACCGGTGATCAAAGCGATCTCGTTATCCAGACGAAAGTCGTCACGGGTCATATCATCACCTGCGGTCAAGAAAGAGGTTGGTAGGAACACCCGCAGCAATCGTTGATGCACCTTCCTACTATGAGTTCAATCTTAATCACGTCCAGGATCATCACCACCGGCTGAGTCTACAGCAGAGCGGTGCCCTGCCCCAGCAGGCCCAAATACAGACTGCCGGCCAGCGATCGTCCGCCCGTCTTTGTCAGTCATGTTTCCAACCTCGTTCCTGTTTCTGTCCCGTAGCCACTTCATCTGTTAACGCCCCACCCTGCTGCGTCCAGGAATGCTTCGATGTTCCGGGTAGGCACGCCTGGAGGCACGCCTCCGCCACAGGAAAGGACAACGCGGCGCCGGTCCTGCAAGTCATCCAGAACCGTACGCACCGCGTGACGCACGCCTTCAGGCGTTCCTTGGGCCAGCACCTGCAAGGGTGGAATATTACCCAGCAGAGTCACATCCTCGCCTACCCACTGACGCATCTCGGTCATGGAATGATCGTACGAGAAGTTGAACAGGTTCACCCCTATTTCGGACAGATGAGGGGCGCAGACTCTTCCTGGTGCGTCGTTGTGAAAGAAACGAACTTTGGCATCCACCGCCTCGAACACGCGTTTCAAATACGGTTTGGCAAAGCTCTCAAAATCCTCTTCACCCAGGAATCCCACCAGATCGTCGAGGATGAAGATGCCTTCGATGCTGGGGATCGTGGCCGCCTGATGCTGGATCCAGTCGACCAGAAACGCCGTCACCTTTTCGACCAGGGCATGCACCAGATCTGACTGCAGTTTCACACCGATCAGCAGTTCCGTGTTCCCCGCCAGGAAGCCAGCAATGTTCAGCGGCCCGCGGGCCACCGCGAATTTGATGAAATGGCCCTCGTCTTCGATTCGCTGACGATAGTGCAGAAGTCGCTTGAGCACGAACGGTGCCAATCCATCCTTGCGCGGGTCCGGCACTTTGCGCACTGCCATTTGGGCCAGATCGTTCGATACACTCTCGGCAAAGGGAAAGTCGTTCTCGTCCCAGACGCACTTGGCGCCGAAGCTTGACGGCTCGGTACACATTCCCCACTCCGACCAGAAGCCGGGCAAAAACATGGCCTGTGGAAATTGTTGGATCGCTTTTAGATTGGCTTCGAACCACATCTGCTCGCTGGCGTAGTAATCCATCATCGTCATTCCCGCCCAACTCGGCAGCCAAGGACTGTCGATAATGAGACCGACCGGAAGTGGATCCACTTCCGCACCGTGGATGACGTCCAACAAGAGTTCCCAATGCCGATTATTCATTCCACGGCTTCCGTTTTTGCGTTACCGCGTAACCCTCGTCCAACAACGCCGCAGGGCGGGCGCAGAACCAGCTTTCGGGGCGGCGCGAAACGCGCGTAGTATTCAAACGTATTTCCACCGGGACAAGCCCGGGGGCGGTGAAAACCCGTCCTCTTCGACACGTTTCCCATGACGCTGCCTATCTCGGAAGTGGTCGCTGCAGGGCTCAAAAAGTCCGCACGGGAACTTCGGCGCCTTTCTTTTCCGCCGAAACGTACGCACTGTAGATCGTCGAAATCGAGTCGGCGGCGAGGCAACTGTCACTTTCTACCGGCTCACCGTACGCGACACTGCGATAGAAGGCTTCAATCTCCTGCGGATATCCCGTGAACCAATCTTCATCGGGCGGTAGATTGGTCCAGCCTTGCTTGGTCCCAATCTTTTCGACGGTGTAGATATCATTGAAGTTGGCATCCACGGGGTTGTAGATCTGCATCGCCGTGTTCGGATTGATGTTGCAGACCGTGCGGTGGTTATTGGCCGCCACCTCCAACCAGTTGTGAATCCCGCCGAGAATGATATCTGAGGCAAAGACCGTCGCAATGGTCTCGTCGTCAAAAACGACATGCATCATCGAGAAGTCGTCGATATCGTAATAGTCTCGGCGGATATGCCCCTCGTCGCGGAAATTCGACAGGCGAGTCAACGCATGAGTCCGGGCGCTGACCGCCTTCGGCCGAATCGGCTCGCCGTGGCGTGCCCTCCCCTCCACGCGTTTCAGGTACAGCGCCGCCGTGAGAGGGTGGCAACCCTTGCCGATCATCACGCCACCGCCGGAATGTTTCCAGTAGGCATAGGTTGGATTGTGAGAGCCCGAATGAGCTTCTTCGCCATGGATCCAGAGGATCTGGGAACTCGTCTTCTCCAGGATTTCACGCTCTTTCTGAATCGACGGGGCATAGACCCAGTTCTCGGCATACAGAATACGTCCTTTGCTGTTCTTCTCCGCTGCCAGCATGCGTTCGACGCTGGCCAGGCCGTGTTCGAGTGCATCTTGTTTCGGAAAACGGTCGCCGTGGAAGTTGTCGCTTCCGTCACCCAAATAGCCGGTAAGCGGCTTCTCGACAATGACAAACTTGTCGCGTTGGAGTGCCGCAACGGTCACTTCCTCGTGACCCGCCACCAGCACGCAGCAATGGATCACGTCCACATCATCGATCAACGCTTCCAGGGACTCGTAGGCGCGGATACCGCGTCGCGTGGCATACTCGGCAGCCTGCTGCCTGTCCAGGGCGTAAACACCTTTGATCTCCACGTTGGTCCCGTAGACCCTGCGAATCGCCTCGTAGTGAAAACTGGCCGAAAAACCAGCACCTACAATGCCCGCCCGAACGCTCTTCTTGTCCATTGAATCATCTCGCTTCCCGATTTCGCGTGCCACGTCAAAAACGCTCACAGGCCAGTTGGGCCGCGCCACGCTGTCGCCTCTAAACATTGGGGTGAAGCGTTGTTCTCAACGTTGTACGACACCGCGTGGACAAAGTGTCGCACATTCGTCTCGGACCAAACCCAATTTCTAAGTGCGACAAAGCACTAGTGCGACTGTTTGACTTCGACTCCCACCGCCTTGTGCGGTGGGTGAAGCTGACTGGCAGGCTACCCAAACCGCCCCACTGGGAAGCCATTTTCATCCACTTCGCCGCCAAAGGCGGCGAAGTGGATGAAAATGGAAACAGGCAAAAGGGCTCATGGCTGTAGCTGGTCAGTCAGATTCACCGTCCAGGCAAGCTGGACGGGGTCTTCTTTGCGAAATCAGACCGTCAAATTTGCGCGAGTACGTGCTGTGGCAAATTCCGCCGGTCAAGTCTCAAGTGTATCGAGGATCAGCCGGGAATCCAATCAGTGGAGCGGTGCGCCGTGCGGGATCAAGGTTGCTTGATGTCCCTGCCGGACCTCGATGTCGTTCCACGCCTCAATCCTTTCCAGCCCATTCAAGCCGATTCCAGACTACATTCACGGGAGCGACTCGATCAGAGAGAAACCGGGCAGACTCTGCCGGGATCTCTAATGCAACAGCTTGTCCCACGGTTACTCTGCCGAGTGACTGGGTCATGCCCGTTTCTGGATCCCATTGTGATGCTTCTCCGGCGCCCGAAGCCGTCACATGACCAGACGCCGCTTTGTCGCTCGGATTGGCGATCAGCAGAATGTCGCGTCCTGGCTCCCTTCGTCGCAACATCCGCACTGCTGACGAACCGTCCCAGTTTACGGCTGGCGGCACGTGGCGATCTATCCACGGCACCAATCTTGAAAGATCCGCTGGATCCGCCAGGTGTACAGTCTGGCTCGAAAAGCGAGCCAGAAGCTTCTGCACGTTTGAAGTCCTGTCGGGATCATCGCCTATCTGCGGGCTCTGGCACGGGAGACTTCCGACCAACGCAACGAAACCTCCCGACTCGAGAAAGCCAAGCATTTTGCGCAACGACTCTTCACGGAGCATACGCATCTCGGGCAGAATCAAAACACGAAAAGATTCGTCTGCCAGGCACAAGCATCCGTCGCGCAGCTGGGCTTTTTCCAGAAGATGTTCGCCCAGGCAATCGTAATCGCGCTGGCGGCTCGCCAAGGCAAAGCAGGTGTCCCGAAAGACGCGATCGATCATCGTGGGGCCGGGATTACAAGTGAAGTATCGCCGATAAGGAGCACCGTCGGGAGGCGTATACGTTGCCCACACCGAAGCCTCGGGGACGACGACCGCCACATCGGCGACGTGCCGGCCTCGCCGAGCAAGGACCGCCAGGCGGCCTGTAAAATCGCTCAGCGCCGCATAGTCCGTCGGAGAGAGCGACTCTTGGACCGTATACGTGCTCATGTGCGTAACGCCACCCGCGAATTGCCAGGCAGCGATGCCCAGGACCTGACGCACACTGGCGTCTCTTGCCAAGGCAAAACTCTCGGTGAACACCCCTTGCTTGCTGGTCAAATGCGCCACGGAAGAGGCCAGCTTGCAAGAGAAATCCTCTGCCACGGAGACTACGTCACCTTCCCAATGTGCCATGGTTCGATAGGGAGTGGCTCCCAGCAGATCCACACCAGGAAGGTCCATGCGAGCCCAATTCTTGAGCATGCTGCCGCTGAACATTACATGAAACAGAAGCGATTCTTCCAGCAGCATGTGGCCGCTCGATGCGACCTGGTGGTCGTGACACCAGGACTCAATCTGTCCAAAATAATTCTCGGCCACCAGTTCGCTCTGCACATCGTAGAAATCGTATCGGTACTTGCTCGTCCGCGGACCGACCGAGTGGAAAATGGCAGGCAGAACCGGACTCAACTCGTAGCCTTTGCTGCGACGGAAAGCGTTCGGCAGCTCGTCACACCACTGTACCATCGGAACACACCGCTTCTTGCCGCCGGTCCAGTGTTCGGAGCTGCCGAACTGCGGTTCGTCGGTAAAGAATGCGTCAACGTCTGACAGCTGTGCACCAAGTTCCGTGGCGTACTTGTCATGTGTCAGCTCAATAAACCGCGAGACGGCTCGACGGTCCAGAATATTGACATTGCGCCGAGGAATATTGTGGCGGCGCCATGTATCCGGATAAAAACGCTCGAACAGACAAACCGACCATTCACCCTCGGGTGGCGCCCACCGAAACTGCCCTGCTCGAGCCCGCTCGGTGAGATCGATCGCCGCATCTAAATCCAGTGCTCCCGCACGGCGCGGCAGAGCGTAACAGGCCACGACCTTGGGGTGTTCGGGCGTGACTTCAACAGGTTCTGCGCCGCTGGCCACCCAGGTCCGGCACCCGACCACTTCGACCTGATACTCTGGGTGATCGGTCACGACGCGTCCACCCGCGCCGGCGCTTGGATATCCTAACTCGTCGTACAACCAGATGCGTTGTCCGGCACGTTGCAGCGAACTTAACACCTTGCGCAATTTCGCAAACTGCCCTGGATCATTGAGATAGGTTGGATTATTCCAGGGCTCTTCGCTGATGTCCTTGGACCCTGGTTTCACACCGGCGTCCAAGACGGTCCCTCCCGCATGTCGTTGCTGCAACAACTTCGCCGGGTCGTCAACGTTCAAGAGATGCGAGTGCGTGATCACCAAAGGACGGAACTCGGCCGGCGGCGACTGAAACATCCTCCTCAGATCTTCGGTGGCAGCGGGCTGTGCGGATTCGGTGGCCTCGGCCGCCTCGCTATGACTCTCGACCTGACCGAACAAGGAGACTGCCGCCACGTTCAATAGTATCACCAAGAAACCGATTTGCCTGTGAGTCATTGATCGTCACCTCTGAAGCTGCGCTGCTGCCAACGCGTTTGTTTGACTGTTGCCCACATCTCAGAGCCGGGTTTAACAAAACGCCAAACACCCCACCGACCTCGCGTCGGTGGAGACGGGTTTGACAACCACCAGGCACCCCGTCGACGGAGCATCGCGGTTACTTCTTCTTCTGTTGGTTTCGCTTGACACGTTTCATCGAAATAACCGGGCTATCCGGGATCGAGTCGTCTCCCTTGGTTCGGTCAGTGAGTTGAGCAGTGCGCTCGTCTCTGTTCACGATCGTGTAGATCACCTTTCCCGAAGTCTTGGCACCTTCGGCAGTAGCTCCCGTATCCTTGAGAGTGATCACTTTGCCATCTCGATCCACCTCCGCGCGGCTCAAATCCCCCGCAGCATTCTTACTCATGCCGATAACCGTCTGGCTGGCAGGATCCCACATGAACATCCCGTCCGCAACCGGCATCGTTTTCTCGTCAAGCGTGATGGAAACAACGACCGTGATAGCATTGCCGGAGGGCGTGTAACGGTAGACAATCGTGAAATCTACTTTGTCGCCCTTTTCGGCAATGCCCGGTATGGGCTGATCGAGAGCGGTCTTGCCGGCCCAAGTGCCGATCATCGGCTGAAGCGACTGCAAATGCTCGTCGCGTGGTAGTTCTTTGCCCGCTTGCCCCACTGCCATTGACGTTGCCAACAGACATGCAGCGAAACTCAGCATCGTACGTCTCCTGGATAAGAGAAGGAAGGTCTTAGCTCGCCCTTTTTTTACCAGATCCCGGTGCGCCGTGCACGTCATCAAAGTAGAATTGGTGCGGATCGTATTTGTTAGCCGTTCACGTCGAGGGCGGCTGAGTACCATCTATTCGGAACCAAAGCCCGTTGACGAGCCTTCTCGAATTGAGGGCTTCAGCCATCGCTGGATGGCTCAAGCACAAGTGAGCGAGAAGCCACGTGCAGCGGGACTACCCGTGCGAACCAACTCGCCGACCTCCTGCTGAAGCACGGGGCAAATACGCTTCGCGACAACATCCGCCAGCGGTTACGAAAGTGATTCGTTGGTGGCTATGCCGAGGTGGCTTGACGTTGATATGATTGAAACATGGTACTCGCTGGTGTGTGACGACAGGATATTCTCGGGAGATCAATGTAGATCTTCTTTGCACAACAGGATCCACGACGTTAACATGATGTGCGCTCGTGGCCGGAGACCGGACACTCATCAATTATGGTCCGGCGCCGGCATACCTGAATCCACTCACGCTGCGTCCGCATCCAGTGACGGCGGGAAAGCCAGGTATCGAAGACCCAGGAAACTGGCGAACCCGAAGGCGATCGTGTTCATGGCCCAGGCGATCCAATAGTTCACCTGCAATACATCAACCAGCAGAAACACGCTGCCGGTCGATAGCACGGCGGTCGCACCATACACCGTGCCAGCCCACATCAGACTTTCGCGATAGGCCGCATTCGAACGGAACGTAATCCAGCGATGCGCCGCATGTGCTTCAAAGGCGCCGATCATCCAGGACGGAGCCCACACGGTCAACGACTTGAAATGGGACAGATCCAGCCAGTTCAAGAAGAAGTTGAGCGCGAAGAAGAAAGTCACGTTCAAAGCGCCCACGGAGTTGAAACGCAGGTACTCAATAATCATCCTGCGTACCGAATAGTCCTCCTCGGAAAGACCACTTTTTGCCTGGTCCACTCGGCCCCGAACTCGTTCCCCCAAACGTACCATCATGTCATTTCCAATCGGATTCCACATTACCATATGCTTGGGAATCAGGGAAAAACAACTTCCAGATTCTCTAACCCCTCACCCTACCCTCTCCCCACAGGGGCGAGGGTACAAGGTGAAGTTATTTTTCCCTGATTCCTTAGATGATGCACGCTCACAGTATGCACGATCCGCGCCATACGCAACAGGACGTCCCCGGCGCAGCCAACAGGAAAAATGCTCCGCCGAGTCGTTTAGCCTGCACCGTCGGCACGACATCCAGTTCGTGCCTCATGTCGGCCTGGGTTACTTCGGAAACCAGGATTACGATGCTCAGAACCCCAGCTCCGTGCCACTCGATGAGGCTCGGTACCGCGACGGAAGGGCGCGGGCCGAGTCAGCCGCCCTGGACTTTGAGATCCAGCTGGACCGTCTAACGCTGATTGAACTGGACGATCAGTTCACACGAACAGCAATTCGGGAGGAGTTTGCGCTGTAGTATCGGCCAACCGATAACCGTCCCGTGTTTCTTGCCATTTATCCCGGGGACGCGGATCACTCGAACCACCCTGCTGGATTTGTGAATAATCCGCACTAGTCTTCCCACTCACCCTGATTCACCAGGAAGATTCTATCTTCCGCGTCCTTCGTGGCCATCTCGATGAAGTAAACGGACACGCCCAGGACACGATCGTCATGCGACTCGGGGTTCAGCTGACGGGGGACCCAGCTGCGGCAACGCAGCTCAAGAATCGCGCGCGGTGTCTCCTGCGCCGGTATTTCGACCTCCAGCACTGAGGTTTCTGCTGTGATGGCCGCCAGTTTCTGGCCGGCAAGATAAAGACCCGACTCGGGGCTCGCCGCGCCCGGGGGGACCTGCAATTCCATTCGAAGATGGTAGGGTTTGCCCGTCATGACCGGCAGAATGACTTGCGAAATCCCTTGGGACCAACGCACCGCGCGAACCGCTGGCCCGGTGCCGCGACGCTCACGGCCGTTCCATTGCCTCAGATAGTTGTCGTCCCCCATGGCGCCGATGTTCAGCCGATAGTGCGACAAAGCTTCCGGTGTCGCCTCGAGAGGATTGGTTTCGTTGGCCAGCGTCTGCACACGCGGACCGGCATTGTTCTGGCAATAGAAACCGCCCAGCGCCTGGTTGGAGGTGAGCAGCGCGGAACGTACTCGCTCGCCGGCCTGGACGTGCGTTCCCGATTGAGCAAACGTGCAAGCCTGCACAATGGCTTTGCCGGCGTCCAGTTGAATGGCGGGTGACCCCTGCGCGTGATTGTCCCAGTGCACAAAGTTACACGCGCTGGCCGTGAACTGGCCAAAGGGCGAACGCATCCAGACGCAGCGATCGATGGGGCCCCAAAACGAACAGTTGACCAGACTCACCTTTCCTTCCACTTGCTCTCCGACTTCCACGCAGACTGAATCGGTACTACTCCACCGCCCCACAAACTCTCCGTTGGTGATCAACAACCCGGGTGCCTGTGCCTGTTCCACCAAGACGGCTCGCCGACACGAATCGGCTCCCAGCCCCAGAAAATTTCCATTGGTGGCGCCCGTGTCTGACTTCGAAAACTTGTATCCCACGCCATACCCAAAACAGAACGTGTTGGATACGTAGTGCCAATCGGTACGAGCCAATTCGAATGCCACACCCTGCGTGTTTACCCATTTGCAGTACGGATCTTCCGGGTTGTAGGCCACGCCGAAGGGCCAGAAATGGATGTTCTCGATGTGTCCGATATCGTAGCACTGATCAACAAACAGGCCACGCCGGCTGGGATAGCCGGTCACGTTGCGCACCAAATGCCGATGCGATCGAACCAGTTTGATTGCTTCGTACGGATTCAGAAAGCAACAATCCAGGATGCCGACATTTTCGGTGTTCTGCGACTCGACGCAGGGCGGATAGGGGACGGGAGGCACATCGGATTGTTGCCACTGCGGATAAACAACCACCAGTCCGGCGATAGCCGAGTTGCTGCCTGCGAGGCGAATGAACGGTGGACCTTCCTCCGAGCCGCGTCCGGCGTAGGCGAGCAGGACGCTCCCGTCCGGTTGATCGTCTTTACGAGCCACGGTCGGTGGCACTCGATACGTCCCCTGCAACGTAACGCCGCGCGGCACCGACAGTGTCCCCTCAAACCGATACCTGCCGGCGGGCACTTCCACGACTCCGCCGCCCGCCTTGCCTGCCGTATCGAGAGTCTGTTGAAAGGCGTCTGTGTTGTCGGTCTCCGCGTCCGCCATCGCCCCGGTATCCATCACATTCCATCGCATGACCTTGATCCCTTCCTCGCCCCACGCCAGCAAGGGGCAGGTGAACATCACAACGCCGGTCAACCACAAAAAACCTCGCATCACGGTGCTCCCATTGAGTCAGCAAAAGATGTGAAGCAGTCGCCCCGCCCGATGCATTGTAGAGTAGCCGCAATGGCTTTGCTGCCCGCCTCGACGGCAAGCGAGCACATTTATGAAGTCGGTCCCCGCCTGGCAGGCGTCCAAGACCTTGGCAGACCGACACCGCTTAATCGCTGGTCCATCGCCGCGACAGCGGCGACGGGCCGCGCGCTGCAAGGAGGATGTCGGCGGCGCCCGCGTGCCCCAGCACTCAGCCGGGCGGGTGGGAGTCACTTGAGGAACCGCCAATCAGCGACAAAGCGAGGAAAAAGCAAACCTTCTGGACGGAGGCCTCTGGGACCGAAGCGAACCCCGATCTGGTGTCGTTCTGATCTCCCCTTCTTCGGTTTCAAGAAACGGCCCTCGGATGCTATACTTGGACGCCGCTCTGCGACTCTGCTTCTCTGGCAGGCGACGTTGAGTCGTTCTGCGTCAAGCGGCTGGTTCCTCGCGACCGCAGGATTGAAATGGAGCAAGCGCCGAAGTCCGTTACTGAGACCTTACAGCGCGCAGGCCTGCAGCCGTGGCGGTTAAACAGATTGGAACGTGAAATTCGCTTTTCGCAACGCGAGGTCCAAACGTGATTCAAGAGAAAGTTGTCAAATCGTTCGGTTTCCTGAAGACGACCGCATTGGGAGGCATCCTGTTCCTGTTGCCGCTGGTCGTGGTGAGCGTCCTGCTGGGATATGTCTACAGCTTCGTCATCGTTGTCTACGAGCCGCTCCAAGAGCGGATACCGGTGAGCACGCCGACCGGCCTGGGGATCCTATTTTTGATCGCCGTCGCGATCATCCTGCTGCTCTGCTTCGTCTCGGGACTGCTGGCCCGCCGGGCGATCGGCCGCAAGTTCTCTCAAACAGTCGAAAAACAGTTGATGATGGTCTTCCCCAAGTATGCCATCTATAAGGACCTGCTGGCCGGCAACATCGGTGGCGACGAGAATTTCCCGTCGCTCAAGCCGGTCTGCGTCCGCTTTGACGACTGCCGCCGCTTTGCTTTCGAATCCGATCGCTGTGCCGACGGACTGGTTACCGTTTATTTGCCCGGCGCACCGGACGCCTGGATGGGGGTGGTGACACTCGTGACGTCGGACCGAGTCGAGCCGATCGACATCCCCTTCACGGAATTCCTGGGAATCTTCGAACGACTCGGTCGCAATTCCAACGATCTTCTGGCTCGATCGCGTGTGCCGGGTAAGTAATGCAACTGAAACGGTGCCACAAACTCGCCGACAGGTATGAAGGTTCAACTTGGCGTTCGGCAAGTCGTAGCTCAATTGCGGGGCGCCGCACGAAAACCGGCCACATTCCCTTCTGTTTGGAGAGAATTCCAGCCTCTTGGGATCTGCATCTCGCATTGAAATGTCGTGTGCGGCATCTGCTTGAAACGACGACAAGTTGACGACCGCAAACGCGAAGGAAAGTCAACCTTAAACATGGCACTTTGTCAAGCAAAACACAGAATGGAGGTATGCCGAGGGCACGATCCAGCGGCGCCGCAGGAAAGTACTCGCGAGTGCCGACAAAGCCGCGTTGCATGTCGCAGATCAGAAAACATTCTCGACGCAGATGGCTTCCTAAATTCGCGTGCAACAAGCGTTTCTTTTTGGTATCGTGATTTCGCTTGGTGTCTGTTCTTTATTGGCTCATCGTTGACGCGTGACTAGGTCAGCACTTTCTGGGCTGGCGCTGCACTGCACCATAGACTGCCTGTTATCTCGCGAAGCGGTTTCGAATCAGTCCTCTTATCTTACACAGGTATGAGATGACACTTACTCGGATTCCACGACTTCGTCTCCTGGTTCTTCTGCCAGGATTGCTTCTTGTGACGACGCCGATGCTGCCGATCTTCCTGGCAGTGCCGAGTCCAAGGACACGGCCCAGACGCGTCCGAACGCGACCGTTACCGATGTGCGCAACGGTCAGCTCACGGTTCGAGCCTGGTGCAGCCTGTGCCATGGAATGGACGGAAAAGGGGGACGTGGTCCCGACTTGACGAGCGGGGTCTTTCGCTGGGGCCAAAGCGATACCAAGTTGTTCAAGAACATCAAGGACGGAATTCCGGGGACGGACATGCCGGGTCTGCCGATCGAGGATGAGGTTATCTGGGAAGTGATCAGCTATATCCGAGCTTACGAGAACCGAAACGAAACACCGGCCGCGATTGGCAATGCGGAATCCGGGCGAAAGCTGTTTGAACAACACAACTGCGCCAGCTGTCATTGGATTGGCAATGAAGGGGGCGGGCGCGGACCGGACCTGACACGCTCGTTCGCCTCGGTCACCTACATTCGGCAGGCATTGCTCGATCCTGAGAAGAACGTTTACCCAGAAAAGGACGAGCCTCGGTACGCGCATCACAATTACCAGCTCATCTCCATTGTCACTGTCCGTGGTCGCGTCTTTGCGGGAAGATGGGTGAATGAAGACACCAATCACGTAGTATTCATGGACGAACAAGAGAATTATCACTCGATTGCACGCACGGAGATCGATCAGATCACCAAACCGAAACAGTCACAAATGGTCAGTTACCGCGATGAGCTTACCGCCAGAGATGTGGACGATCTCATAACCTACGTTGTATCGTTGCGGACACCTGTCACTGAGGACGATTAAATGCAGAAGCCAACGCACAACGTCATCGCACTCCCGCTGGCGTTCCTATGCGTCTATGTGTCGTGCTCGGCAGCGAGCGGCCAGGATACACCGGATTTGCCGCGAGGTGTTCACTACCAGCGACTGCTTCACGCAGCTGATGAGCCGGCTAATTGGATCATGTACTCTGGCCAATACAACGGACAAAGATTCAGCCGCCTGACGGATTTAAATGATAAGAACGTGAAGGACCTCCGCGTGAAATGGGTTCGACAATTCGCGACAACGGCGTTCATCGAAACGACTCCTCTTGTCGTGGATGGCATCATGTACGCCACGTATTCACCCGGCGACGTAATCGCGTTGGACACCAGAACGGGCTTGGATCTTTGGACGCACGTTCGCCGCTTGCCGGACCAGTTGAGACTATGCTGCGGGAAAGTGAACCGAGGCGTCGCCATCCTCAACGACACGCTTTACCTGGGCACATTGGACGCCAAGCTGGTGGCGTTGGATCGAAAGACAGGCAGTATTGTATGGGAAACGCAGGTCGCGGATAACAAATCGGGCTATAGCATCACCAGCGCACCATTGATCGTCAATGATATGGTGATCACGGGCATCGCGGGGGGCGATCTCGGAATTCGTGGGTTTCTCGCGGCCGTTGACGCCACAACGGGAGAAGAACGGTGGCGGACTTACACGATCCCGGCGCCGGGTGAAAAAGGACACGAAACCTGGTCTGGGAATTCCTGGGAAAAAGGTGGATCCGCAACCTGGGTGACCGGATCGTTTGATCCGGACCTGAACTTGATCTATTGGGGTGTGGGCAACCCGGGTCCCGATCTGATCGGCGACGTTCGCATTGGCGACAATCTCTATTCCGACTGTGTTCTGGCGTTGGACGCGGACACAGGAAAAATCAAATGGCATTTTCAGTTCACTCCACACGACACGTGCGATTGGGATGCCTGCTCGGTCCCTGTGTTGGCCGACCTTGTATTTCGTGGGCGACCACGCAAACTAATGTTATTCGCAAATCGGAATGCTTTCTTCTACATTTTGGATCGAGAGACGGGAGAGTTCCTGTTGGCAAAAGAGTTCGCCAAACAGAACTGGGCCAAGGGCATCGACAGGAAAGGTCGGCCCATACGTTACCCAGACAAGCAACCGTCGAAAGAAGGAACGTTTATTTATCCAGATGTAGGCGGTCCGGCGAACTGGTGGCCCCCTTCCTTCAGTCCCGACGCTGAATTGTTTTATCAGATGGCATTCGACGGGGGTACGAAATACTTTTTGGGTGAAATCTCCGAAGATCACAAGCCGGGCATGCCTTTCTTCGGTGGGTTTACGGATCGGTACAACGAAGGCGAAAAGCATGTCGATCCGTCATTCGTGAGCGCCGTACGGGCGATCGATCCGCTGACCGGCGACCTGCGTTGGGAATACCGAGTTCACGCCAAGTCGACGTCGGGTCTGCTCAGTACACAAGGCAACCTCGTGTTTGGTGGCTCCGCGCGTAGGAAGTTTCTTCGCGCTGAACGCCGCCACAGGTGAACCACTATGGAATCTGCCGTTGGGCGGGCGCGTCCACGCTAGTCCGGTGACTTACATGGTCGATGGCAAACAGTATGTTACGATTGCAGCTGGCAGCGCTCTGTTCACATTTGGCTTATGAGTCTCCGTAGATGTCACCTTTTCGCTCCGGGCAAAACGCCTTCACGCTGGTCGAGCTGCTTGTGGTGATCGCCATCATTGCGATTCTGATCGCGCTGCTGTTGCCGGCGGTACAGGCCGCTCGAGAAGCCGCGCGGCGGGCCAGCTGCAAGAATCACCTCAAACAGATGGGGGTGGCGATGCATCATCATCATGACGTCCACAGCCGATTCCCCACCGGAGGCTGGGGATTCGTCTGGACTGGTGAACCGAGTCGGGGCACTGATCGGCACCAGCCCGGTGGCTGGATTTACAATATCCTGCCCTATATCGAACAGGAGTCATTGCGTGAGGTGGGTAAGTTCGGCTCGCTTGAGGAGAAACGAGCTTTGGCCGCCACTGTGGCGCAGACGCCACTGCCGGTGTTCAACTGTCCCAGTCGTCGAGCCGCGGCACTCTACCCCTATTCCGGCGCCACGAGGTCCGTAACGCCGTCGCAGTTTCGCTGGTTGCCAAGAGCGATTACGCTGCCAACGCCGGCGACGTGGTTCATGGCAGCCAGGGACCGCTGACGCTCGAAGAGGGAGACAGCAACGCGTACGACTGGGGCAGTCTGAGGCAAGTCACGGGAATTCTCTACACGCGCAGCGAAGTCCGTCTGAGTGATATCCAGGATGGAACAACGAACACGTATCTGGTGGGCGAGAAACGCTGTGTCAATCAGGGTTACGATTGGGGGGACGATCAACACATGTATCTGGGCCACGGCAACGATACGGCACGATACACGTCGCTCGATTCTCCCCTCGCACCGGACGGCTCCGCGCCACAGCCTCGTCGGTTTGGCAGCGCACATCCTGTCGGCTGTTGTTTCCTGTTCGCGGATGGCTCTGTCAGCGTGATCAGCTACCAGCTGGACCCCGAAGTCCACCGGCGGCTTGGCAATCGCCGTGATGGCCTGGCCGTTCAACGCGACAACTGATGATTGCCTGATGCTTGCGCAGCGGTTAGTCTGGACGTACCGTGACAACCTACTGGAACGCAACGGCGCGGTGTCGCTGGTATATCGTTTGCATCCCACGTCTATCGCGAGTCCTGACATGAAGCAGCATGGCCCATGGCAAATAGTGAAACAACATCTGGTACACTCGGATCCATGGACTCGCGTCCGCCAGGATGACGTGATCCGGCCGGATGGCCAACTCGGTACGTACACGGTGATTGACCTGAAGCCGGGCGTTTCGGTGCTGGCCGCCGACGACCGTGACAACGTCTATCTGACCGAAGAGTTTCACTACGGCGTGGGATGCGTCACAATCGAGACGGTCAGTGGCGGTATCGAGCCGGATGAGGACGCATTGACAACCGCTCAACGTGAACTGCAAGAGGAGCTGGGAATCGAAGCGCGCGAGTGGATCGACCTGGGAGTTTGTGACCCGTTCACAGCCAACGTCGTCTCGCCCACGCGACTGTTCTTGGCCCGCCAGCTCACGTTTGGCGATCAGGTGCCGGAAGGCACTGAGCAGATCCGCTGTGTGAAGATGACGCTTGACGAGGCCGTGCAGAAAGTGATGGACAGCCAAATCACGCACGCCCCCAGTTGCCTCGCAATTCTCAAAGCGGCCCGCATGAATCTGGCGGGAAAGGGACACTGAATGAATCGTTCGATCTTCTTGGTGATACTCGCCTATTCGTTTTGCATCACGCTGTACCACGCGCAGGCGGCCCCTCCACGCGATACACAAATGGACAAGGCGGCGGACCTGGGCCAGGAAGTGGCCGACCGGGGCTGGCTGGTGTTCGCCGGACATCCCGCAGAAATCGACCACGGCAAACTGATCACGAATCGCCAGGGACGAGGCCCCACGGACCTGTATCTTTGCCGGCCGGACGGCTCGCAACTGCAGGCGATTACCCGGACCCCGGACTACTCCGAATACGGAGCCGCGTTCTCTCATGACGGCCAGAGACTACTCTACCGGCGACTCTCCGCGGATCGAGAAATCAACCACGACCTGTGGGGCATGTTCGGAGAACTGGTGGTCGCCGATGCCGACGGCTTGAACCCGACCGTACAAGGTCGGGAAGGCGAGTTTCCGTGGGCATGTTGGAGTCCGGACGACAAGCAAATCGCTTGCCTGGACAAAACGAAAGGTTGGATCCGCGTCTTCGATCTGGCGACGAAACTGATGGTCCAGGAATTACCCGCCCAAGGCATCTACCAGCAGTTGTTCTGGTCCTCCGACGGCAGGCGACTGGTTGGGACCGCAAATCTGGTGGGCCGACCGTGGAACATTGTGGTCGCCGATATGAAGGGGGGAAAATTGACTCAGGTGTCGCGCAGTGGCGGCAACGGTGGCAATTGCACTCCCGACTGGTTTAAGAAGGACCCGCATCAGGTCATTTATTCGAACCGCTCCACAGGCATCCTGCCCAGTCTGGGGGGACGAGCCGACAGTTATGGTTTCACCACGATCATGCAGGGCACTATTGACGGCAAGCGTCGCAAGCTGGTGTTCGCCTGTGAGGGGAAACACCTGTACTTTGCCTGTCTCTCGCCCGACGACAAGTACCTGGTGTGCGCCGATGATCCCCAAGACACCATGGTGGTTGGCGAGTTACACGTCCTGCGGTTGTCCGACACGCCCATTATTATTGGACTCAAAGATCTCTCGGAATTGTATCCCAACGCAAACTCCGGTCCGGTCTTCGATCTGAAGCTTCCCAACGGTACACCACTGCGCGGCTTTGAACCCGACTGGACCTACGCGGAGATCGCGCGCGAGTGATGAACTGGGAACGATGCAATTCCGAGAGAAGGTGCCGCTGCTCACACCACCGAGTTCCCAACCCAGTAACCTCGACACCAAGAACCTTGGTCCGCTGGAACCAGACCACTCGACTTGAGCAGTGCGCGGCGCGGACAAGCTTTCCACCGCCGCGATGCAGCGCCGGTAGCCACTTCACACTGCGTGCCCCATACGACGATGAGTTGGTACGATTTCGCCTGCCGATGGTATATGCATGTATTTGACACGCGTCTCCGCACACAGTGGCACGACTCTGACCAGGCAGTTCCCACTGACGGTGCCACTGCTCAAACCACCGAGTTCCCAACCCAGTAACCTCGACACCAAGAATCTTGGTCCGCTGAAACCAGACCACTCGACTTGAGCAGTGCGCGGCGCGGACACGCTTTCCACCGCCGCGATGCAGCGCCGGTAGCCGCTTCACACTGCGTGCCCCATACGGCGATGAGTTGGCACGATTTCGCCTGCCGATGGCATATGCATGTATTTGACACGCGTCTCCGCACACAGTGGCACGACTCTGACCAGGCAGTTCCCACTGACGGTGCCACCACGATCGGGGATTGGAGCGCCATCGGGCGGAACCTGGGCGACAGGCAAGGAGGCTTGGTCCAGGAGCTGCGATTGGTATAGTGGAGTGCGTTCCGCGTGAAGGTACGGCCCGGTGCTTTCAGCTTCTGTACCGTGTCGCACGGTGCTTGTCCCGCTGGCCACAAGGACCCGTGTCGTCAAGGACGTGCCATCTTAACAAGATTCCACAAGGCGTTCCCTACGAATGCAGGACCAACGGTCGCCATCTCCCGTAACCTCTGATTCACCACGCCCGCGCGGCCCTGGACCGCTGCGAGCCGGCGTGGTGATCGGCTCGTTGGCGGCCGCCGTCTGGTGGCTGGGTAGTCGCGGTCCGTCGGGTAGCGACCCATGGGTTAGAAGTTTGGGGCGGATCGAGGTGGCAGCCCGCCTGACTGAGCGGCCGGATGACTTCCCAAACCTGGGGGCGTACCGCTACACGTATGTGCTCGAGTACGAAGTCTTGCAGATCCATCGCCAGGATCCCGAGGGGCGGTATCCGCTGCAAGCGGGCGACCATATTTTCGTGGGCCATTACAAGCCCTGGTTGCCGCGCGATCAGATCAAGGACAGTGACTGGGGCGACTCGCCGCTGGGGGGCCACCTGACGGAGTTCGTGGCCGGGGACACGCATCACTTGGCGTTGGATTACGAGCTCCAGCGTCTGGCTCCCAGCGGGGCTCTGGACTACAGTTATCCGCCAGGGGTCAACCGCTTCTTCGCGATTTGGACCAATCCATCTGATTAGCCGGTCACACCGCAGCCAATGGTCTTCACGTCCCACATCTTCGTCTACTACTTCCTGCCACTGCTGCTGTTGGTGTATTACAACCTGCCCTACCGCGGTCGCAATGTGTTCCTGACGTTGATGAGCTACGTCTTTTACGGCTGGTGGAATCCGTGGTTTGTGCTGCTGATGTTCTTTACCACGGTGGCCAACTACGCCTGCGGCCAGGCCATCACCGTGGCAGGATCTCGAACGCTACAGCGCAAGATGGCCCTGGCAACGTCGGTCGTTGTCAGTCTCGGCGTACTCGCTTTTTTCAAGTACTACATCTTCTTCTCGGGAAACGTCAACGCATTGTTAACCTGGTCCGGAGCGGAGCCGTTGGCCATCCCGAATGTCACGCTGCCGATCGGCATCTCGTTTTACACTTTCCAGGCGCTCAGCTATTCGGTAGACGTCTATCGCGGTGACGCTCGGCCCGCCCGTTCTTTCCTGGACTTTGCCTGTTTCGTGTCGCTTTTTCCCCAATTGATCGCCGGACCAATCATCCGATACCACACGGTGGCCGAACAGCTGGTCTGGCGCGATCACACGTCGGCTCGTTTTGCCTCCGGCACCGCGTTATTCATGCTCGGATTTGCCAAGAAGATCTTGCTGGCCAATCCACTAGGTGAGGTCGCCGATGTGGCATTCGTCGCCAGCTCACCCGCGGCGTTGGACGCCTGGTTCGGCGTGCTGGCTTATGCCTTTCAGATTTACTTCGACTTCTGCGGCTACAGCGACATGGCGGTGGGACTCGGCCGAATGCTGGGATTCGAGTTCATGAAGAATTTCGATGCCCCCTATTTGGCCGACAGTATCACCGACTTCTGGCGCCGCTGGCACATCTCGTTGTCGACGTTCCTGCGAGACTATCTCTACATCCCACTGGGAGGTAATCGTAAGGGTACACGACGCACCTATGTCAACCTGGCTACAGTGATGCTGTTTGGCGGGCTGTGGCACGGTGCGAACTGGACATTCGTCGTGTGGGGCGCACTGCACGGCACGTTGCTGATATGCGAGCGATCGCTGGGCAAACGATCGGCCTATGAACGCCTGCCGCAGGTGCTGCGCATCGGAATAACATTCCTGCTGGTGCTGATCACATGGGTCTTTTTCCGCGCAGAGGATCTGTCATCGGCGATTAGCTATCTGGCGTCGATGTGCGGACTGCAGCCGGCCGACGGCAACGGCGTCCTGCTGTCAGTTGAACTGTATACGGTGCGCAACATAACGAGCCTCGCAATTGCTGCCATGCTGGTCTTGCAGCCCCTTCAAGCTCACGACTGGTCGCAGCGCAGACTGACCTGGCTGGCAACCGCCGCTTTGATTCCCTTGTTTGTTCTGGCCTTGGCCGTGATGTCCAGCCAGGCATTTAACCCGTTCCTCTATTTTCAGTTCTAGACCAGCAACTCATGCGTCTCAATGAAATCGTTCTGATCCTTGGCTTCCTCGCGATTCTCTTCGGCGTGCCGGTGGCGCAGGTCGCGATCGAACTATCGCGCGGCCAGCAGGTGCAGTTCACTGATCTGTTACGGCACGCTCCCACGCCGGAGAATCTTCGCCGGTACGAGCAAACGCTGGAGAATCGCTGGTGGGGACAAGCCACGGTGCGCCCCGTGACCCAACGACTCGGGTATACCTTGTTGCGAGATCCTGGTTCCAGAGCGCTGCTGGGGGCGCGACGGATGGGTCTTCTATCGGCCGGGTGTGCAGTACCTGTTGCAGGGCGACGGCGCGTTGGACAATGTGCCGAACACGGGCCTGTGGATCGTTGCGCAGCCGGAGTCCACGCACAGCGAGAACGTCGCAAGGGCGATTGTGCGTTTTCGTGATCAGTTGCGCAACCGTGGAATCGAATTGCTGGTGGTCCCGGTGCCCGGCAAGGCCAGCATCTATCCCGATAGACTCACACGGCGAGTCACCGCATCGCAGGTCTTGCGCTCGCCAACGGCCACGCTGTTGTCTGATCTGCAACGCGAAGGGATCGCCACGGTTGACCTGTTCGAGCTATTCCGGAGCGCGAAGCACGAAGCCAGAGGATCGTCCGAAGGCGAGCCTCTGTACCTGGCTACTGACACACACTGGACTCCTTACGGCGCTCGCCTGGCGGCCGAAGTGGTTGCGCAACGGGTGCTTCAAATGGGCTGCGGTCCGGAATTCGCGTGGGAGTTACCCGTAGCGTCCATTCGTGTGGCACGCCGAGGCGACGTGCCACAGATGACCGAGGTGCCGGGCCTGGCGGAGTCGTTCCCGCCTCAAGTTGTCACCTGCACTCAGGTCACCGACAAGATCGTCGGCCTGATGGTGCCACCACCTGGCGGCCGGGATGGCACGTATATGAGCAGTCACCTGAAGGACTCGCCGCGCGAGCCGACGGTGCTGTTGCTGGGCGACAGTTACAGTCGCATCTACCAGTTGCCTGAACCTCGCTCGTTGGGCAGAGTGATACATTCGTCAGGCGATCCGGTTACAACCGCAAGCGAACCCCTGACAGCTGTGAAACGATGGCTGCCCGGATCGGCCGGTTTTCCCTCGCTGTTGGCCGAAGCTCTTCAGACGCCGATTGACTACATCATCAGTGACGGGGGCGCCGCGACAGACGTTCGGCAACGACTGAGCTTGAATGCCGAGATCCTGGAAAACAAATTGATCGTGGTTTGGGAGTTCACCGAACGCGACATCGCTCTGGGTCGGCAAGGCTGGCAGGATGTTCCTTTACCTCCGGAGCTCTACGCGCCTTGTCAAGATGAATACCTCAATTCGAGAGGTGGCGCGATCGCATTGACTGCCCTACCCTCCCTGCAACGGGACACCGCGGCCACGAAGGTATTCCTTCAGCTGCGGGATGCCGATCAGTTGGAAATGGAACACGGAGGCCGCCAGCAGGACCGTGGCACCGGCTTCCACTGCCTCGTAGAAATGTTCCAGTTCGCCGGCGCCGCCGGAGGCCACGATCTGGGCCGACGTGGCCTGTTTCATGGCGCGGATCACGGGCAGATCGTACCCGGTCTTGGCTCCATCGCCGGCCTTGCTGGTGGGGAGGATCACCGGCACGCCGAACGAATCGACTTTCTTGGCCCATTCGACGGCGTCGGTGCCGGTGGCGGTGCGACCGCCGTCGATGTACACTTCGTAGCCGGACGGCATCGCCGAGTTCTGGTCCACATCGATCGCCACGGTCACTTTCTCTCGGCCGAATTCTTTGACCATTTCGGCGATGACTTCCGGCTTGCGGAAGGCGGCGCTGCTGGTGGACACTTGTCGGCTCCGGCCTCGAGCACAGCCGCCGCCGAAGCCACGTCGGAGATCCCGCCGCCCACGGTAAAGGGCACGGTGACCACTGCGGCGACACGTTTCACCACGTCGAGCATCGTGCCTCGACCCTCGACCGTGGCCGTGATGTCCAGCAGAGCCAGTTCGTCCGCTCCCGCCTTGCAGTAAGCGCGAGCACATTGCCACGGGATCGCCCG
Organism: uncultured Planctomycetota bacterium; assembly: GCA_963700575.1. Classification (GTDB taxonomy): domain Bacteria; phylum Planctomycetota; class Planctomycetia; order Pirellulales; family Pirellulaceae; genus JAJRVM01. Next base: position 358,157 of record CAVOYC010000038.1, read on the forward strand.
CGTCGCGAATGTCCACGAAGTGAACTCCCTTGACGACACGACCGTTCTGCATGTCCAGGCATGGCATGATGCTGATGGGTTGAATCATTGTCCATTCCTTTCGTGTGTAGCGAGTCACTTTGAATTCACCGAATACCGGCGTGGTATTCCTGCAGGCTCTTGACCTGGCCGCGGCCTTTGCGGAAGGCGTCGATGCCTTTGGCGGCGGCCAGCCCGGCGGCCAGTGGTCGTAATGTAGGGGATTTTTCGTTTGACCGCGGTCTTGCGGATGTACGAGTCGTCCTGCTTGCTCTCCTTGCCGCTGGGCGTGTTGATCACCAGTTGGATTTCGCCGTCGGAAATGGCATCGACGATGTTGGGGCGACCCTCGTGCATCTTGAGAGATCAGCTCGGCTGTCGATCCCGGCCGCGGCCAGGCAGTTGCGTGTGCCTTCGGTGGCCTTGATCGTGAAGCCCATCTCGTCAAACCGCCGTGCCACTTCGACGACCGCCGGCTTGTCCGGATCGGCCACGCTGATCAGCACCGTGCCCTCGGCCGGCAGCCGCACTTGCAGTGGCCTGCTCTGCCTTGTAGAAAGCCAGTCCGAACGAGTCGGCCAGGCCGAGCACTTCCCCGGTGCTGCGCATCTCCGGCCCCAAGCAGCGGATCGACGTCGTGATACATGTTGAACGGGAACACGGCTTCTTTGACGCCGAAGTGCGGAATCGACTTGCGGCCCAGCTCCAGCTCGGAGAGCTTCTTGCCCAGCATCACCTGCGTCGCGATCCGGGCCATGGGAATGTTGCACACCTTGGAGACCAGCGGGACCGTGCGGCTGGCGCGCGGGTTGGCCTCCAGCACGTAGACCGTGTCCTGGTAAGATGGCGTACTGGATGTTCATCAGGCCCACGACATTGAACTCGATGGCGATCTTGCGATTGTACTGGTGGATCGTGTCGATGTGCTTCGGCGGGATGCTGATGGGCGGAATCACGCAGGCCGAGTCGCCTGAGTGGACGCCGGCCAGCTCGATATGCTCCATCACCGCCGGCACAAAGGCATCTTCGCCGTCGGCAATGGCATCGGCTTCCACTTCGATCGCATTCTCCAGGAACTTGTCGATCAACACGGGGCGGTCGGGCGAGACTTCTACCGCTGCGGCCAGATAGCGCTGCAGCTCCTGCTCGTCGTGGATCACTTCCATCGCCCGGCCGCCCAGCACGAACGACGGACGGACCATCAGTGGATAGCCGATCTCTCTGGCGATAGCCAATGCCTCGTCGAACGTGCTGGCCATTCCGGAGTCCGGCTGTGGGATGCCCAGCCGGCGCATCATCTGCCGGAAGCGGTCGCGGTCTTCGGCCAGTTCGATCGATTCGTGCGAGGTGCCCAGGATCTTCACGCCCGCTTCGGCCAGCTCGCGGGCCATGTTCAGCGGCGTCTGCCCGCCAAACTGCACGATCACTCCCTCCGGCTTCTCCTTTTCGTAGATGCTCAGCACGTCCTCCACCGTCAGCGGCTCGAAGTACAATTTGTCCGACGTGTCGTAGTCGGTCGAGACGGTTTCCGGATTGCAGTTGACCATGATCGACTCGAAGCCTTCATCGCGGATGGCGAAAGCGGCGTGGACGCAGCAATAGTCGAACTCGATCCCCTGTCCGATGCGGTTGGGGCCGCCGCCCAGCACCATGATCTTGCGACGATCGGAGACCTCGGTCGTATCGGGTGCGTTGTAGCTCGAATAGTAATAGGCGGCATTTTCTACGCCGCTCACCGGTACCGCGTGCCAGCCTTCCACCACGCCCAGCGACTTGCGACGCTCGCGGACCTCCGGCTCCGGTGACATCCAACAGCTTCGCCAGATAACGATCGGCAAAGCCGTCCTGCTTGGCCTGACTGAGCAGATCGTCGGGCGGAAGCCCGCCGCGATGCTGGAGGATCTCCTCCTCCAGCTCGACCAGCTCCTTCATCTGCTCAATGAACCAGGGCTTGATGTAGGTCCTTTCGTAGAGCGTCTGCACGTCGGCGCCTTTGCGGAGCGCTTCGTACATCAGGAACTGCCGTTCGCTGGACGGCTCGGCGAGCATCCGCATCAGTTCGTCCAGCGAGCGCTCGTGGAAATCCTTGGCAAAGCCCAGTCCGTAACGGCCGATCTCCAGAGAGCGGATCGATTTCTGCAACGCCTCCTTGTAGTTCTTGCCGATGCTCATCACCTCGCCGACGGCCAGCATCTGCGTGCCCAGCTTGTCGGTTAATGCCGGGAACTTCTCGAACGCCCAGCGAGCGAACTTGACCACCACGTAGTCACCCCAAGGCTCGTACTTCTCCAGCGTTCCCAAGCGCCAATAGGGGATTTCGTCCATCGTCATCCCGCCGGCCAACAGCGACGAGACGAAGGCGATGGGGAATCCCGTGGCCTTCGAAGCCAGGGCCGACGAGCGCGACGTCCGCGGATTGATCTCGATGACGACCACGCGGCCGGTCTTGAGGATCGTGAGCGAATTGGATATTCGTCCCGCCGATCACCTGAATCGCCTCGACGATATCGTACGAGTACTTCTGCAGCTTCTTCTGTAGTTCCGGGTCGATGGTCAGCATCGGGGCCGTGCAGTAGGAGTCGCCGGTGTGGACGCCCATGGCGTCGACGTTTTCGATGAAGCAGACGGTGATCATCTGGTTCTTGGCATCGCGGACGACCTCCAGCTCCAGTTCTTCCCAACCCAGCACCGATTCTTCGACGAGGATCTGCCCGACCAGGCTGGCGGTCAGCCCGCGCTGGACGACGGTGCGAAACTCGTCCATGTTGAAGACCAATCCACCGCCGGTTCCGCCCATCGTGTAGGCCGGCCGAATCACGGCCGGCAGACCGATCCGCTGAATTATCTGTTCCGCCTCTTCCAGGCTGCGGGCGATTTCGCTGCGAGGCATCTCGATGCCCAAGCCGGTTCATCGTGTCCTTGAAGGCCTGCCGGTCTTCGCCCCGCTCGATGGCGTCGACCTGCACGCCGATCACCCGGACTCCGTGTTCGTTCAGCACGCCCGGCGCGGTGGAGTTCCGACGACAAGTTCAGGCCCGACTGACCGCCCAGATTCGGCAGCAGCGCGTCGGGCTTCTCCTTGGCCACGATGTCCGCAGACACGTCGAGCGTCAGCGGCTCGATGTACGTCGCGTCGGCCATGCCGGGGTCGGTCATGATGGTCGCCGGGTTGGAATTCACCAGCACGATTTCGTATCCCAGCTGGCGCAGGGCCTTGCAGGCCTGCGTGCCCGGAGTAGTCGAACTCACACGCCTGACCGATCACGATCGGACCAGAGCCGATGATCATGACCTTCTGAATGTCGTCGAGTTTGGGCACAGTGGAGTACTCCTGAAGCAAGGTACGGCATCGAGGTGGGACAGAAACGATGAAATGCGTCCCCATGGGTTCAGAGGTGATGCATCGTCTTGATATGCGGTAACGAAGAACGCCAACTTGAGGCCCCCGGCTCAACCACCATCGCCTGGTCGCCTGGCTCGAGTGTATAATTGTCCTCGGAATCGGCATCCAGTATGAGGTCGTCGGATGGGGCCATCGTAACTGCTAAAAGCAGCAATCCGGTGGCCAAGAATTTTTGGTGCTGGTGCGCGGCCATCAAAGGTGTCCCAGTAGGTTTGACGCCGGATTTTAACACACCAGACTGGACGGGAATACGTGCCAGAGAATAACTGGCTGTCATGCAAGATGGTAATACGCCAGGCATCCTAGCCCTTACCTCGGAGATTCGTTCCATGTGCTCCCGCAAGGAATTAGTGGACCGGGCGATTGAGTTTCGCGGTCCCGAGCGAGTGCCCGTCGTGTTCTGGAATCGGGATCAGGCCGAAGGCGATGTGATGCTTTACCACCTCTCGCTGGGACAGCCGGGCGATGGCGATCCGTTGGTCAATGCCTGGGACTGGTCGACCAACGAATGGGGTTATCGCCTGGAATCTCTGGGGGACGGGACGATGGGTCATCCCACGGTGGCTTTCTGGACGGATTTACCGGCGGCAGAAGACGTGCATGTTCCGCTACTTCGCGAAGAGGAACGCATGGCAGCCGTCAAGGCGTTCGCCGACGAGGCGGGTGACCGCTATCGACTGGCCAGCTTCGACTTGAGCGGGTTCACGGTCTACACGCTATTACGCGGTTTCGAGAACGCCATGATGGACTTCGTGACCGCACCCTCCCGTTTCCGAAGCGTGATGGACTTGATCACCGATTTCGAGTGCTGTTTGATGGAAATGGCGGCGCGCCACGGCTTTCATGGTATTCACTTCGCCGACGACTGGGGTACCCAGAACGGACTGATGCTTTCACCAGCTCTGTGGCGCGAGCTGTTCAAACCGGGATATCAACGGCAGTTTGTCCTGGCTCATAAATTGGGTCTGCACGTCTGGTTTCACTGCTGTGGCGATTTCGCCCAAATCATGCCTGATTTCCATGAGATTGGCGTGGACGTGCTGAACATTTCGCAGCCCAATACGGTTGACTTGGAGCACGTGGGGCAGTTGCTCAAAAGCAAGCAGTGTTTCATGATGCCGGTCAGTTATCAAACGGTCTCGATCCGGGGAACTCCTGCGGAGATTCACCAAGAAGTGCAACGCATGCACCGGCTTCTGGCCAGCGAGGCTGGCGGATTCATCGGTTACGTCGAGGAATACGGATGCATGGGGATGTCGCAGGAAAACTACCGCGCCTGCGGCGAAGCTTTCCGTGATCTGCCCCGTAGAGCCTGAGTTCCATTTAGCTCTTCGGATGGCCAATCGACTCTGCCAGATCGGGGCGTCGTGCCTTGGTGGTCTCGAGATATTGCCGCAATGTGCGCTCGAGCCGCGCCGTGCCGGCAGGATCTTGATGACTCAAATCACTTTGCTCGCCCAGATCATCCGATAGTAAATACAACTCGCTTCGGTTGTCTTCAAAAAAGTGCAACAGTTTCCGGTCGCCATCGCGGACCGCCGACTGGGGACGCGTCTGGCTGACTGCAAAATCGTTGACCCCGATCTGCTTGAGAGATTGCTCGAAGCCGGCTTCCGGATGGTAATAGGGAAAATGCCAGTATAAGTTGCGGTCCATGCGGCGGGACGTGTCGCGCAGCAAGCCCAGGAGACTCTGGCCGTCGAGATGTCGTTGCGTACTGCTGATCGGCGTGCCTGCCACTTCCGCAAAAGTCGGCAGCAGGTCGTACCCGATCACGGGGGCAGAACAGACCGCGCCGGCCGGAATCTGCCGGGGCCAACGGGCGAGAAACGGAACGCGGATACCGCCTTCATAGAGGTTCCATTTCGACCCTCGCAACGGACCGTTCGCCACATACTCTGGATGGCCTCCATTGTCGGAAGTGAAGACGACCAGCGTGTTATCTCGCAAACCAGATTCATCCAGTCCGATGAGCAATTGACCAACATAATGATCCAGCGTTTCGACGAAGGCCGCGTAGCGAATCCTTCTCTTGCGATTGGGTACGTCGGCAGGGACTTCGGCTTCGCACCTTTCCCGTAGCCAATTGCAGGGCGTCTCAACCGGTGTATGCACGTAGAAGTGCGAGACCATCAGGAAGAACGGCTTGCCACGCGACCGCTGCAAAAAGGCCACTGATTTCTCCGTCACCGCATCGTGAGGAAACCTCCCAACCTGCGCGATTGTATTTGGCGGGCCAGACTTGCGGTAACTATAGGGATGGCTGCCAAAATCTTCCTCCGCGAATTGGAATCCCTGTTGCCTCGGTCCATGCGTCGGACTCCATCCCAGGTACGAACCGTGGTGGGCATTCAGATGCCACTTGCCAAAGAACGCGGTCTCATAGCCGTGATCACCTAGATGCTCGGCGATCGTTACTTCTTCCAACGGCAGATCCAACGTGAAGGGAGGTGTCCGGAGCATCTGCGATGGTTTCAGCTCTTGCCTTCCTGACTCGTTCTTGGTCACGAATTCAAAATGCAAGCGAGCCGGCGTTTTGCCCGTCAAGATGCTCGCGCGAGCGGCTGAACAAATCGGTGCGGGAGAATACGCGTCGGTCATGCGTATCCCGTCGGCGGCAAGACGGTCCAGATGGGGAGTCTTGTGCCACGGATGCCCATAGCAGCCCAGGTCCGACCACGCCAGATCGTCAGCCAGAATGAAGAGGATGTTTGGCTTTTGAAGCTCATCGGCCCTGACGTGATGCGCCGCAACTGCTACGGCAGCAAAAACCCACAGGCAAATCGGGATCGACAGCTGCCGGACCATCACGATGAACTCCTGCGGCCGCAGGGCCGTTAGTAAATGAAACAAACCGCCGTCATCAGGTCACGGTCAATCCCCAGATCGCCACCCCGACGCAGCTGAAATGGTAGAGTCCGTGGAGCTCAGAAAAAAAAGCCGGCGCTGCCGAAGTCCGGCCGGTTCCAGCCCGCCCGGACCATGCACCGTGTCCTTACCCACACGGTCACCGATGGGCTTGTTCGATCCACTGCACGGGTCTTCACGCGAGAATCCCGTCGATCACGTGTCCATGCACGTCCGTCAGCCGGCGGTCGATGCCGTTGTGGCGGAACGTGAGCCGCGTGTGATCGATGCCCAACAATCGCAGGATCGTCGCGTGAATGTCGTAGACCGTGGTGGGGTTGTGCCGATCGAGTGGTTTGTAGCCCCATGGGTCGCTTTCACCGTGAGTCACGCCGCCTTGAATGCCGCCACCACACAGCCAGTTGGTGAATCCGTAGGGGTTATGGTCTCGTCCTGCACCACCCTGAGTGGACGGCATGCGACCAAACTCGGTGGTCCACAGCACAATTGTATCATCCAGTAGACCGCGTTGTTTGAGGTCTTGTATCAGAGCCGACGCACCTCGCGCCATGCCGCGTGCCAGCGGGCCATGGTCGCGCTGCACATCCTCGTGTGAATCCCAGTTGCGCCGCGGAAAACCATTGTCGTTTCCCGACCACACCTGAACGAACCGCACGCCTCTTTCCAGCAGTCGGCGCGCGAGCAGGCATTTGCGACCGAAATGGTCCATTTCTTCAAGTGCATTGATTTCACTCGGCCAGACCGTGCCCTCCGGCGCAATACCGTACATATCCAGGACATGCTGCGGTTCTTGGGAAATATCCACCGCCTCGGGCGCCGCCAGTTGCATGCGCGCCGCCAATTCGTACGAGCGAATGCGCGATTCAAGTCGTGCGTCGGCCGAGCGGGACCGGGCATGCGTGGCGTTCAATTCCGCCAGTAGTTGATGCGTGGACGACTCACTTTGCTGACTAATAAAATCTCCGCTAGGATGGGGAAAAAGAGCCTCAATCGGCGCTTTACGTTGTGGATAAATGACGGTCCCGGCATGTTCAGAGGGCAAAAACGCCGCATCCCAGTTCTTGGCGCCATTGGATGCCAGGCCGCGATGATCGGGCAGCACGACGAAGGTGGGCAAGTTGTCGTTCATACTTCCCAGACCGTAGCTGATCCAGCAGCCGACACCGGGAAATCCGGGCAAGTTGAAACCGGTGGCCTGCAGCAATGTCGCCTGGCTATGCACCCCCGTCTTGCCGACCATATTGTGAATGAACGCGATATCGTCCACGCAGGATCCCAAGTCGGTCACGACTTCGCCCAGCATCTTGCCGCACTGTCCGTGCGGATGAAAGTCCCAAACCGGGCGCTTCCAGGGGCCCAGTCCATCCTGAAAGGCTTCCACAGGTTCACCAAAGTCTGACGGTTGGCCGTGCCGTTTGATGAGCTCCGGTTTGTGGTCCCACAGGTCAATGTGACTCGCCGCGCCAGCCATGAACAACTGCACGACCCGTTTGGCGCGCGGCGGGAAGTGCAATTCACTCAGCTTCGAAAGTGAGGAGCGCGCGGAACGCTCTGATGGCTCAGCCCCCAGGGCCGTCCGCTCCAGCAGGGCGGCCAGAGCAATCCCTCCCAGCCCGCCGCCACTGTGCCAAAGAAACTGGCGGCGTGACAAACAACCTGCTCGCTGAGAAACCGTGTGAAATGGAGAGTTGTGCGTCACTGATCAGTCCACAAAGGAGAATTCGTTCAAGTTGAACAGCACTCGGCAGTAGTTCGCCAGCCCATAGTGTGTGGCATAATCGACCAGTCGTTCCAGTTCGTCACCTGACGGTGGTCGTCCGATCGCCCGGTAGAACCCGCGCCGCACTTTCTGGCGCAACAGACCACCCGAACCATCCAGCTCGGCGGCAAAGTGTTTCGACATGGTCACGATGAGACCGTCATTCAGCAACGCCAGCGCCTGCAGCGGCGTGAGACTTTCGCCGCGCCGGGCAACCTGTAGTGACGGGTCGGCACAGTCCAGCGCGGTCATGAACGGCTGCAGCTGCGAGCGGACAATGAAGCGGTAGATCGACCGACGGTGACAGGTCGCATCGTCAGGATCATGCAGATGATACTCGTAGTGGGGCGAGTGCTCTGGTTTCTCGACGATGAAGTCCTGAAAAGGGGGTCCTCCCATCTGGAGGTCCAGCTTACCGCTGACCAGCAGCACGCAGTCGCGAATGGCTTCGGCCTCGAGCTTTCGACGAGGCATTCTCCACAGAAATCGGCTCTCCGCATCAATGGCCAAGGCCTGGCTCACGGTCGGTTGCGCCGGATCACCGATAACAGAGGCTTGCCGATAGGTATGGCTGGTCACGATCAGCTTATGCAATGTCTTGAGCGATTGCCCACCATCGCGAAATTCGACGGCCAGCCAATCCAGCAGTTCAGGATGCGTCGGTGGGCTTCCCATACGTCCGAAGTCGTTGGGGGTCTCCACCAGGCCACGGCCAAAGTGATGTTGCCAGACACGATTCACAATACTGCGCCACGTCAGGTGATTTCGCTCGGACGCGAGCCACTGGGCCAGCGCAGCGCGGCGTTCTCCTTCCCCATGCTCCGGCGGCAGCTCAAATCGACTGGGCAATTCAGCGAATGCCGACACTGTGCCTGGCCCGATCTCAGGCCCCGGTTTCGTGACGTCTCCTCGCACGAGTAGATGAATGCTGCGTGGCTTGCCTCCATTGGCTCCCGTCCCGGCGAAGCTTCCTGTGCCCCCGTGCACCGTGCCGGCGTACACGAGGTTCGGCTGCGGCAACCCCTGCAACTCTGCCTCGATCTTCCTCTGCCGGTCGGCAATCTGGTCAAGCTCTGTTCGCTCCGACTCAGTGGAGTGCTCTTGCCACAATCGATCACGTTGCTGTCGCAGTGCGAGCAACTGGTCGTCGCTGGGCTGGCGAGGTTCGAAACCATCGACCAGGTTGGCACGGCCCCAGCGAGGCGGGGCTTCGATTGAATCCAGGGCGGTCACGCTCACGCCGTGTGCCCGATTTTCGCCCGATGCATCAACCGCCTGTAGTTCCGCCAACGCGAAGATAAAGTCGTTCTGTCGCGCGGCCAGCCTGGTTGCCGTGACGCGCAGGTAGCGGATCTCTTCGCCTGGTGCCGGGCATTGCACCGGCTCGAGGCCCGGATTCTTGACGTCGTCGTCCTCGAACGCAACAAGTATTTGTCTGTCGTTTTGGAAGCCAGGGTCGTTGGACGCTTCCACGCGGAAGCGTACGGGAAATCCAAAGCCCGCGCCGATGCTGTTGAAGCTGTCGAAGGCACCCCGCAGCACGACACGTTCCAGCGCGACGCGGCGGCCCAGATCAACCTGCACCCACTTGATGCTATCCTGCCGCGGTGAGATCTGGCTGTGGTAGCCAAAACTGGCCGTTGGATTAGCGTCTTGAGACGCCGCTTGTTGCTGTTCCAGTTGCCCGATTTGGGCCTCCACGTCGGCGAGCGGCGTGGCGGTGCGCGGCGAATTCCGCTTTCAATGACTCGCCGTCGAGCGGTCAACTGTCGCTGCTGGGCAATCGCCGTCGTATACTGTTCGAACATTGCGCGATCGGCGTAGTATGGCTTGTCGGCACGATCTAACGCGGCAAACACCGCATGCAGGCTGTAATAGTCTTCCTGGGAAATCGGATCGAATTTGTGGTTATGGCATTGCGCGCAACCCACCGTCACGCTGTTGAATGACTGAACCGTGTTCCGGACCATGTCGTCACGATCGAGGTGCCGAGCGATCTTGCCGTCAATTTTGGACTCGGGCACCTCAGCGTGTCCCACGAAGTCCCACGGTCCGGCGGCAATCAAGCCCAGCGCCTCGATCCCGTCGCGCGTTGCGGGAAACAACACGTCGCCGGCCACCTGCTCCTGTACGAAACGCGACCAAGGTTTGTCTTCATTCAGCGAACGAATCACGTAGTCGCGGTACGGCCAGGCGTTCGGACGCGGCTTGTCCTTGTCATATCCGTGTGTGTCGGCGTAGTGAACCACGTCCAACCAATGTCGCGCCCAACGCTCGCCGTGCTGAGGTGAATCGAGCAAGCGGTCCACAAGCTTCCCATAGACACCCGGGTCCGGATCATGCACAAACTGCTCGATCTGCTCCGGAGTTGGCGGCAGCCCGATCAGATCGAAATAGAGCCGTCGGACGAGAGTCTGACGTGACGCCTCGGCCGCGAAGGAGAGGCCAAGCTCCTGATGCTTGCGGGCAATAAACAAGTCGATCGTATTGCAGCCTGTTTCAGCCAGTTCGACAAAACTTCCGTCCATGTTGCGAATCAGCACGGCAGTGGAGGGAACAGCGGGACGTTTGAGTGGTCGCAGTGACCACCAGTCAGTATCGGTGACCAACAGAGGTTTGACAGTGACCTCCGCGGGCCACCTGCCCCCCGCAGCGATCCAGTCGCGAATTGCCTTGATCTCCTCGTCCTTGAGCGGATCCGAGTTCTTCGGCATCTCAGCGCGGCCCTTGGACGGCGTCACCAACTCCAACAGGTAACTCGCGTCCGGGTCGCCAGCATCGACGTAACCGAGAGCCAGCAGATCCTCACCCGTTTCCAAATTCAAGTCACCTTTGCGCCTGCGTCTTGTCGTGGCAAGTGAGGCATCGTCGGGCAAGAACCGGAACGACCTTCGCGCTGAATAGGTCGTCATCCGCTCGTACCATCGGCATGAACGACAAAAGGACAAGAACCGCGGTCAGACGGAACGCGAGGACCGATACTCTCCTGCGAGCTACCGCCCGGGCCGTATTGGTCCGCTCACCGCGATCGCTGATCTGTGCCAAGGAGACCAGAATCTGCAAACTTCTGCAGCAGTAGTATAGACGGCTCACCGAACCAGTTTTCCCCACAATTCGCGAATTCAACTCACGGTGACTGCTCGGCAAGGACCACGCCCTTGAGCTTCAAATCCCGAAATACCCGAGCCCCGATAAAAACCAAACACGCTGTGGCGGCGACGCGCGCACCGTGTGGCCGCTGCCACAGAGATGCGCACACCTTGCATGATTCCACGTAGAGATCCGCAAGACCGGTCGGCAGCATCGGCCAAGAGTCGCACCGTGACCCCAACTAGAAGGTACCTGTTACCCGGCAACATTTCAAACGGTCTCGCGATACGGTGACCCTGCCTGCCATTGTCGGGTGGGTGTCCCCGCGTGCGGGATTCTCGCCTAACGCTCGCCACTTTCTGTCCCTCGCACCTGGCGGAACCTGCGTAGCCGGGCAGGTGATCCCGACTTCCCTGCCGACGGAAATGCCTGCCCGACAATGCGGTGAACCTGCCGTGACGGTAGAATGCGTCGAGGGATTTCCCTGGTTTTCTCCAGGCGTGTCCAGAAAACGCGGGAACCCTGGGGACCGTGCACCTGCTCGGATAGTCGCCGTTTCTTACTCGGAGCGATCGTGACACCTTCGGAGGACAAACCGCGATCGGCACTCGCGTTCATCCTGATCACCTTGTTTATTGACATCGTCGGCATTGGCATTGTCGTGCCGGTGCTGCCGGAGTTGATTAAGGAGTTGGCGGGCGGCAGCACGGCCATGGCGGGGCGGTACGTCGGGATCATCGCCGCCACGTACTCGTTGATGCAGTTTCTTTGTGCGCCGATCATGGGTGCGCTCTCCGACCGTTTCGGCAGGCGCCCGATCATCCTGGCCTCGCTGTTTGGCCTGGGTATCGATTTTCTCGTGCAGGGGCTGGCTCCGAGCATCGGCTGGCTATTCCTGGGAAGGCTGTTGGCCGGCATTATGGGCGCGAGCTTCACGACGGCAAACGCGTATATCGCAGATGTGTTGACGCGTGAGAATCGAGCTCGCAACTTTGGATTGGTCGGAGTCATGTTCGGACTCGGCTTCATTTTTGGACCGGCTCTCGGCGGGCTACTGGGCGGGATTCACTTACGGTTGCCATTTTTTGTGTCAGCCGGTCTGGCCCTGGCCAATTGGCTGTATGGATTTTTCATCCTGCCGGAATCACTCCCGCTGGAGAAACGCAGCAGCCTTTCCCTGGCGAAGGCCAATCCGCTGGGGACTCTCAAACGGTTGCGCACGTACCCGATCGTGGGAGCGTTGGCCATTGCGTTTGCCTGTACGTCGCTGGCCCATCGCGGACTGGAGAACGTGTGGGTGCTCTACACCGGCTTTCGGTTCGGCTGGAATGAACAGACCAACGGTCTGACGTTGGGGCTGGTGGGCCTCATGGCGGCACTGGTGCAGGGTCTGCTGGTGCGGCCGGTGATTGAGACACTTGGCGAACGTCGCACCGCGATGGTGGGGCTGGCTATTTCCGCGATCGCATTTTTGCTTTATGGCTTGGCATTTCAGGGCTGGATGGTGCTCTGTATCATCGTGTTTGGCGCCTTTGGTGGCGTGAGCGGCCCGGCCATCCAGAGCATCGTGGCGGGAGCTGTGGATCCGTCGGATCAGGGGAAGATTCAGGGAGCATTGACTTCGCTGATGAGCCTGACGAACATCATCGCGCCGCTGTTTTTTACGGCGGGGCTGTTCAGTTACTTCACGTCGAAGCAAGCGCCGCTGCTGCTGCCTGGAGCACCGTTCTTTGTCGGTTCCGCCCTGCTGCTGGTGGCACTCCTGGTAACACGGAGCGTTTTCCGCCGATTTCCCCCGTAGGAGAGCTGTCTGGCGCACGCTTAGCATCGTTCGAGAAATCACTGTCCACTATCCCCTCGCCCCACTGGGGAGAGGGCAGGGTGAGGGGACCAAGAATACGTCAGTTATTTCTCGAACGATGCTTACTTGATTTTCTGGCGTGCGGCTTCCTGCAAAGGATTTGCGCCATCCGGCAAACGGTCGGCGGCGATTTGCCAGAAGAACACCCCACGGAATCCTTGCTGCATGGCCCATTGGGTCTTAAGCGACACCGACTCGGCGTCGTCGTAACCGATCACGATCTTGCCGTCGGGCGAAAAGAGCCAGGGGACCTTCGTTTCATCGTCCCACTTGCGTATCCAATGTTCTTCGTGCAGCAGCCGGTGGAGATTGCTGTAGTTGCCGCGCGGAATCCGCACATCACTCGCATCGCTCTTGGCCGCATACGGCTCGGAAGCAGCGAAACCGCGGCCATAGAGTGGTATACCAACTGCCAGACGATCGGCGGGCATGCCCCGCTCTTCGAGCAGGTACTTCATGCTCAGCTGCGTGGAAACTTTAGTTCCTTCGGGCTGTTTCGAGGACGCGAACAGTGGACTGTTGTGCCCGGCGTAAGATGTCCAGTCGCCGGCGAAGTCGTAAGTCATGACGTTGATCCAATCCATGGTCTCCAACAAAAAGTCCTTGTCCAGCCATCTCAACGTGCCCGGATTGCTGGATGCAGCCATCGTCTGGACCATGTGGCGTCCCTTCTTCTGGCCCAGATCATCGAGCTGTTTTCGAAAGCGGCGAACCAGTCGTTCGAAACCGACGATTTCTTCTTTGGTATCCGGGTATTCCCAGTCGTGATCGATCCCGTCGTAATTGTACTTGTCAATCATTTCCATCACCGCTTGCACGTAGCGATCTTCCGCTTCCGGCTTGCTGACCATGGCAGCGAACTGTTTGTCCCATCCCCAGCCGCCAAGTGAGACAAGCACCTTTACACCCGCTGCGTGTGCGTCGTCAGTGAGACTTCGGCTGGGAACATAACGGCTCGGCCGAACGTGGCCCTCTTCATCAGCCACGAGAAACGCGTGGCAGAGATGCGTGTACAGCTTGAATTTGATGTGATCGGGTCTGCCATAGAGATAGCCCACGAACACCTTGTCGGCCGCCTGGTCGCCAGGGTCGGCCACCAAGGAGTTGGCAGCGAAGAAACCAGCCAGCACGACAGCGCACAAGGCCGCCCAGCGCGCCGTCAGGCCATTCGACCGACCAGGCCGGGAAGGCCGTTCGTTTTGCTGTTTCTGTTCTCGGCATTTTCGATTCCGGATTCTCAAGGCACAGCCCACTGGTCGTTGTTTCATTGCCGCGTCTCACACGTACTGGTTTCAAACTGGAAATACCGCAGTCCATGTAGCCGGTACAGCCGCATTTTGGTGGCTCATTTCCCTTCGGAAAGGCTTCGGAATTCACATCCGGCGCCAATTGGCGAAATCACAGGCTGTTCCGGCGTTGGACCCGTTGGCCCGGGGGCGGGAAGGCTTGCACGTTGACTGCCAATGTTCTCGGATCTCAGTCTGCGCTCGGGACCATGAAGAATCTTCTACGGCCTGTATCTAATCCGTCACCATCAACAGACAAGTATTACCGTTACCGCTGTTTCTTCTGCTCCGCGGCGTCGCGGGCCTGGCGAGCTCGCTCGACCCGCGCTTTCTGCTCTTCAATCTCCTTGTCGATCGCCGCCAGCTGTTGCTGGAATTCTTCGCTGTAGGGTATTTGTTGCCCCGCAGCTTCTCGATCGGCTTGCGTGGCGCTGGTCATCGTCTTGAGCAACTGGGATGCAACTTCCTGGGCTTTCTCGGCGTTCTCGACCGCGCGGTCGAGCGCGGCGTTCGGATCGGTCGGCGGATCCGACGCACCTTCGCGTGTCGCATCACCGGCCGAAGTGATCGCGTCGGTGAGCGACTTGAGCGCGTTGTCCGCGCTGGGCCGATGTTGCGCCTCGTATTGGTCGATCATCTCTTTTCTTTTCCGTTCCAGGCGATCGAGCGATTCGAGTTCGGCGCTGTAAACGACTACCAGATCGGCATACGACGGCTCATCTTTCGGCACATCCTGGCTGGTGCCGCAACCTCCATTGAGCAGTATCGCTGCAGACGCCAGAACGGCAACGGACTTCCAGAATTCCATGCGTGACGCCTTCAGAGTTCGAGTTTCCGCCACACAGTTCAAGGTGGCGTGGGGACGAAAACGACACATCGTGCAGATAAAGCGAACTTACCCGGCCCCGACGCAGGAGGCAAGTGGTTTCATTTCGTGGTTTGAACCGCGCGGGAGACTCAGACGGCTGCAGGGCCAGCCAGGCCTGCATCTGGTAACTGCATGCGCACTTCGCGGATCCGTCGGGGACCAGTACCATGCCGCCGGCGGGAATGGCGTTGAACCAGCAACTCGAGCGAATTGCTCCAAAATTCTCCGTGCCGACGTCACGGGTGAAATCCAGGTAGCCCAGCGTTGCCGAACGAAACAGCATCAAATACCGGCTGGCCGCGATCTGACCGCAGCCATATGAACGCTCGAACTTCCAGGGCACGTCCTCGCCCGTGGTGAGCCGCCATGCGCCACCTTCCGCATAGATCACATCATCGTTGATGATCGGACGTGTCTTGTACTCTGCCGCTCGATCCCACATCCGCGTTCCATCGGTGACTCGGAACGCGGCCAGCCGTCCCCCAATTTCCGAGGGCAACTTGAAGAAACTGTGCTTGACTGCCTGATAGTACATCAGCAACACCGCGTGCCGCGAGCTAACGGCCAACTGAGTCCCGAAAATCTCCTGATCGGTTTTCCATAAGACTTCCCCACCGCGAGCGTTCAATGCCACCAGCGTTCCACCCGGTTGCTCACCCGGCTGGAGCAATTCACGATGCTTGCCGTTAGGCACCGGTTCGGTGACGCGATCGGCAAGTGCAAGAGGCCGATCGATCAAATAGACTTTGCCGTCCGCCACCGCGATGGCGTTATTACGCAGCGAATGTTCCGGTTTGTATCGCCACTTGATCTCGCCGGTTTCGGCATCCAGAGCGAACAGCAACACCGATTCGGTGCGCATGCGTATATCGTCATAGCGTGGGCTTACGGTATGCTCCTCATTCAGTACCGAGCCGAAAAGCAGGCCATCCGCACAGGCGATGTAGCCCCAGTTGCGATCTGCCGCGTCCTCACCTACGGGTGTCTTGAACTCGGCCGCCAGCCTGCCCGTTGCCAGGTCGATCTTCAAACAGCGATCATCGGTGCGCACGAACACCGCCTCGTCGCTCAAACAGAAATTGCTGCCACAATCCCCGACACCGACA
This sequence comes from uncultured Planctomycetota bacterium, assembly GCA_963700575.1. GTDB lineage: Bacteria > Planctomycetota > Planctomycetia > Pirellulales > Pirellulaceae > JAJRVM01. The sequence continues at coordinate 374,416 of CAVOYC010000038.1, forward strand.
TCGTGATGCACACCGTCCCAGTCGGCAAGAATGTTCTCAATCGGGTAGATCCAACGAGTATGACCGTTGTAGGCGTCCATCCCGCAAATGCCGTGCACACCCTCCACCACCAGAACTCCACGGTTATACAGCGGTGCCGGACCCTGAGCATGCCGATCGGGAATTTCCAGAACACCATCACGATACCAGGCAACTTCCAACGGACCGCGGACCAGAGCGTCGTCGGAACAGAGCGTGTTGGCGCAGTTGGAGTTCTGGTGAGTCCAGATGCCGGCGTCTGAGAGCGCACCACGGCGCCGCGGTTCCATACTGCCGCGCGAGCCAAGGCAGATCACGCCGCCATGGGGGCGTTGTACCTTCTCAAGCAATTGGACATCGATCGCCGCGGCGGACGGATTGTCCAGATGTGCTGATGAGACAATCAGATTGGCGAAGTATTGGGGGAATCGTCCCGCCTCTAACACGCCGGGAAGAATGGTTACCCGACTTCCGTAAACACCCGCATCGTCCAGCATTTGTCGGGCACGATCCACCGCGGCGGGATCTTTCTCGATTCCGATCACATGCAGGTTCGATCGACGTACGAGCTCCAGGGCCAGGCTCCCATCGCCGCAACCGACATCCAGACAGATTCCTTCTCGCACGCCGCTCTTGAGGAGTATCTCGGTAGCCGCCTCCGCGGCTGCTGAAGGATCGGCCCGTCGGTTAACCGCAGTCTCTACAGTCTCGACCGACTCGGCGGGAAGTGTTTCAACGTCTGTTTTCGTGAAGCAGTAGATGGAGCCGGCGGTCGTGGAGACCAGCAACGTGTCGCCGGCGGCAGCCAGTCCGATCGCGGCACCGTCGACTTCGTGTGTCCAGCGCACTTGCTGCTGACTCAGATCCACAATCGAGACCCGACCAGGGAAGCCGCACACCGCTTCGTCACCGGCGGCAATGACTTCACAGGTGCGTTCATGCGCGGCTGCCTGAAACGGGGCGATATCGGCTCCCAGTCGCTCCACGTCCGGCCGACTTTGGGCCAGGTTGCGTTCAAGTCCCGTTTGCTGAGCGACCTGGGCATCGGCTTCTTTAAAGCGAATGTCGGTCTGGAACAAGTTCTTCAACACGGGCAAGCTCTCGACAGCTCGCTCAGCGCGGTGAAGGTCCTCGGTCGGCGCGGCCAATTCAACTTGGGAATACTTTTCCAGTCCGCGATACTGCAGCAGATTCCCTTTGCGGTCGCGTGTTTCCATATCGGTCCAGCGGTACGCCAGCAATTGTGTTCCCGTAAACTGCAGGACACCGTTCGGACCGGCGCTGAACACACCTCGGCCCGCGCGAGCGGCCAGCTTGCCGGTCGCACGTTCGAGAAGGCAACCACCATTGATCACAAAGCGGTCCGCAATCAGTGCCCGAGCCCCGCCGATCGAGCCGTTTTCCTGCAGCAGGTAGTGTTCCAGTTCACCGTCCGATTGGCGAAAAGCGGCGGGGACCGCTCGTCCCGTCGGTACGAACAGTTGCGGGCCGGCTGCCAGGAGATACCCTTGAGGTGCTACACCGCTGTGGGCATTAGCACCTCCATGTGGCTGGGGCATGAAGATCTGCCCGGCCGTGTCATTCGTCCACACGAGCTGCCCCGATTCCGCATCCAGCGCGTGCAGATACACGCCACCGCTGGGCCAGATTCCGGCTGTGTAGTAGACCGTCTCGTCAACAACCACCGGACCGCCCCGCACCGGCCAGCGTGAGATCATCCGCTCGTTGCCGAGGCACAGTCGGGCGCTCGGGCCGCCGCGATGTTTCCACAGCAGCTGGCCGTCGGCCAGCGACAAGGCATACAGGAAACCGTCGTCGCTGCCCACAATCACTCGATCGCGCCAACCGGCGGGTGCAAAGCGCACCGGCCCGTTAGTGAAAAATTTCCAGACTACTCCGCCGCTGGCGACGTTGACGGCCGTGACCACATCTCGGGTCGTGCTGCCAAACACAACGGTACGACCACAAAGGATCGGCTGATGCGCAAAATCGTAAGTGATGCGAGCGGAACTCGGCCAGGCTGGACGCGGCGCGGACGCTTGATGAACCCAGCGCAGTTGTAGCTGTGCCGGAAGCGGGTCCTGCGAATAGCCGCTGCGCGCCGCATCGCCGCGGTACATCGGCCAGTCGCCGGCCGAAGCGCGCACACTGAAAAACCCGATCACGACAAGTAGACCGACGCAAGACAACTGAGAGATCTTCATGGGAATCACGAGTCGGTACATGTTTGCGATCTCTTGCTGGCCCAGGGGACCTTGCTGGACCAGGGGACCTTGCTGGACCAGGGACCATGGCAACGGGTCTGCCGATCAAATGCCACAGCCAGTGTAGCCAACCCCTGAGGCTATCACAACGAGATTCCTGTAGTACCGGTGACTCACTATCTGTGCAACGCTGACCCGCAGCAAACCACTGATGAACGCCAAGAGATCTTGCTGGAACCGATCCGCCAGTGAGCGTGTCGGGCTGCGGAAGGCGGTTTCAAGAATAGACCGGCCGGCCTCTTTGAATCCCAATTCCCTCGTTGCCACCAACGTCCATCAGTGGTTTCTTGGCTCAACCGAGACAATCGCCACTCAGCTGCCTACTGCCTGCCGCGACCGGATGCACGGTTGCCTGAGCCGTCTCGCAGACGCATCTGTTGCTGAGTGCCGGCCGGTCCCCCCTGGCCGGACTGCATGGCGCGAAAACGCTGCTGCGTCATCTGCGACTGCGTGGAGGCAGCTTGGCCACCGCACGATCCATCCCGCAGTCGTCGCTGCTGCATGAGGCGTTGTTGTTGCATCAGCTGCTGCTGTTGCATCCCGCTGTTGCTGCATCGTGCCGGTTTGGCCATTCGAGCTGCCTTGCATCCTGCGATAACGATTCTGCATCATCTGTCCTTGCATCGAGCCCGCCTGAGTGCCGGAACCGAATTGACCACCGCTCGAGCGGCCGCTCATGCCGTGCTGGCCTCCGCCCCCCTGACCACCACCACGCTGACCACCACCACGCTGGCCGCCGCGGGCCATTGCTTCACCGGCCGTGAGAGCGAGAACCGCCGCCAGCACCAGAGAGATTTGTGTGAGCTTTCTCATGGGACCTACCTCCTCCATCTTTCGGTTTCAGAAACAATCACTTCCTTGTCCAAAAACTCGGCATTCGTCCGTGTTCTGCGCGATACTGACCAAGACGCCGCGGCTGGAATCCGCTGAGTGTGAAAGACTTGCACACCCCTTCTTGGGCCCAACGGGAACATTCTGCCAGGTGTCGAACTGCGACAGCGCGACGCAGGCCTGCGGGACATGAACGATGACCGCCTTTTTCGCTGCATGTATCGACCATTTCAGCACGCCTTGGACATCTTGACCCCGGATGGCCGTGTTTCGTCACGACTTGCGTAATGGATCAGATGCAAGTTCGATGCCAAAGAGAGTGATCTCGATTCAGGACAGCTCCGTCCGCGTCCGGTACTGGGCGAAGGGACAGTTCTCCCTTATCTTTTTCCTTTCGGGATCGTGGAGTTTCTTTGGTCGTGGGTGCTAAGAAACATATTGCCGGCCAGGAGAAAGGCGTTCGCATGGGATTCTTGTCAGGCAGCGTCACCTATGAGTGTTTTCGCGTGGTCAGTCCGCAGGTGCCCCAGTTCGGCCCCGAGCATGTCGAACTTTTGGAGCAATACGCGATAAATCAGAAACAGAGTCTCGCGGCAGATCAGACGAAGGTTGGATTTCTGGCCGGTGAACACCTGTTTGATCGCGACTTTGATCTCGAAAAGAACATCATCAACGACACATTACACTTCGCGGTACGGATCGACTCGAATCAGATCCCGGCCGCCATTCGCAAGGCGTGGCTGCAGATGGAGCTGGCCGTGTTTCGCGCCGAAACACCGGGCCGCCGTCCCACGAAAGCTGAACGCCAGGAGGCGAAGGACGCGGTGGAAGCCCGCTGCGAAGAGGCGGCTCGCAGCGGCCAGTATCGCCGGATGCAGCAGTTCCCTGTTCTCTGGGACGCTCGTCAGGGACTGCTCTATTTCGGCGGATCGAGTCCCAGTGCCAGCGAAACGTGCAGTATGTTGCTGGAAAAAGCGTTCGAGCTGCAGTTGGAGCGACTGACGGCCAGCACGCTGGCCATCCAATGGGCCACGCAGTCCCGGCGGCGAAAGGCGCTCAGTGACGCAGCTCCTTCAAGATTTCACGGCGAAAAGTCCATTCCGATGATCCAGTGGTGGAACGGTCAATCGGACAACTTCGATTTCCTGGGCAATGAATTTCTACTCTGGCTGTGGTGGCGTTGGGACACACAATCAGACACGATCAAGTTGCCGGATGGATCTGAAGTAGCTGGCATGTTCGCCCGCAGCCTGAGTGTTCAGTGCCCGCTCGGTGAATCAGGCAAGGGAACGATCAGCGCGGAGGGCCCGACCAGTCTGCCGGAGGCAGTGCAGGCCATACGCTCGGGGAAACTGCCTCGCAAGGCCGGCCTGACCCTGGTGCGTTTTGGCGAGCAATACGATCTCGCGCTCCAGGCAGAGACGTTCTCGGTCAGTGGGGCGAAAGTCCGAATCGAAGAGAAAGTTGACGGCCGTGGAATCATGGAAGACCGTGTTGACGGCCTGCGAGGACTTAGCGAAACAGTCAAGCTCTTGTATCACACCTTTTGCGCCCGGCGAATCAGCAAACGTTGGCCTGACGAACTGCGACAGATTCGCCGCTGGCTGAAGGTCTCTGGTGCGAGAAAATCGAAGAGTGGCTAGGCACTGAATCGCTGGTGCACCCTGTTAGCCAACGCCGTGAAGAATTCTCTCCGATATTGGCCTCGACTCAGCTAGAGTTTATCGTCCAGCGTCCTTACCGCGAAGCGGACGGGTGGCACCCATGGACGGAAAATGCGAAGTCATTATTCCCTGGTTCCAAAGTCCAGACATCGCGGCGCAGCCGCGCACCCTGGGCCTCCAGTCGGCCACAACCATGTACGCCGAAGGCGTTCCACAAGACGACCGCATCAACGTAAAGCCTGTGACGGCTTCGCCGATTGTAGCGATTGCTCACAACCCATTGTTTATCGGTGAGCTACGTTTCTACATCTGCTCGATGAAAGAGGTGATTGGTCACATCAGCGGCTGGTCCGCGGAAAGGCAAGTCTAGCCATGCGTCTCGTGAATCTCACAAGTGCTGCCAGCGTCTTGGTGATGGTCCTGGCGGTGGAAGTTGCATTGGCCGATGAGAATCCCGGACCGGAATCGCAGGGCGTTCGAAACTCGGTGCTCACGCCGCAGCAAGCTATCAGCAGGCTCCACGCGATCGGTGGCGTGCTGATTCACTTGGACGACCGCAAACCGGATCGCCCGGTGATCTCTGATCGATTTCACGAACCACTCGAAGTTTCGGGAAGAGTGGTTACAGTACGTCGCCGCTTTTCCACATCTCAATACACTCGGCCTGTCGGGAACATCCTTGACAGACGCGGGATTGAAGTACTTGCGAAACCTGCGTCACCTGGAGACGCTCACGTTAGCCGAGACCAGGGTGACGGACCAAGGTCTGATCGAAATAGGGAACCTCAAGAACCTCCGCATGCTCGACCTGCGAGACACACGAGTGACGCAGTCCGGCGTGGCGATGCTGCGCAAGATCCATCCCAAGCTAGACGTAGATTTCACCGCGACGCCCGGCACCTCCCCCGTCGAAATCTCTGACAGCGGACAGAACACCGATCAAGGCAACGACTCGTTCGTGCCGCTCACAGCCCATCGCATTAGGGAACTTCGGCAGCGCGTGACCGAGTTGACGCAGCCGGGGGACAATTTGCCACCAGGATGGTCGAAGAGCCGGGTTGATCCCGGAGCTCTCGTCAAGATCTTCACACCGATGCGATTGAAAGAGGGATATGTGCTGCGAGCCTATCAATTCTATGAGGAAGGCAACGGCAACGGTGTGGTTTGGGCGATGCCCGAGAGTGCTGACTTTCCGGCACCTGGGGATTCGGCAGTGATCGAAGACCACCTGTTCAAGGCACCCAAACCGTGGGATGCACTGGACGATGTGATGGACGCGATCGAAGGGGACGGCAGTCCGTCGTCCTACCTGACCGCGTCGCTGCTGCGCCGCGAACTTCGCGAGTTCGGTGCTCTCTGGCACGGGCTCAGCTGGGGCACACACGTGGTACTGGACGACGATCCGTGGAGTGCCGGAGAGTCTCGCAACGACGAACCACCAACGGACCGACCTGCCACGGATGTGAAAAAATGGAAATGGACCGAACCGCGTCCGACCGATTGGAAACCACAGGTCCGCATCCAGGAAGATCGCGTAACCGTCACCTTCTACACCTATTGCGGTGTTTGGAAGGAGTCCATCGTGCGGCACACCGATACGTATCGGCGAGGAAAATATCGACCCCGGGTCGAGCAGCGGAGAATTGCAGAAGGCCCGGGCGGATACGCCATGTAGCGCCCGGTGTGATACTGGTCGGAGGTCGTGCTGGAGCGGCGCGAACCCAGTGCGTCGCCGTGTGCACCAGCTACTCCGTCTCGCGATTTCCTTTTCCCGGCGATGGGACAAGCGGTTGCCAGTTCCCCTGCCCGTCTGGATATCGGCCGTACGACACGTCGGTGGTCTGGCGGCTGAACTCCACGTGATCCAGGATGACCAGAATGGAACGGTCACTGGCATGACGATCGGTCAAATAGATCTCTTCACCCTCTTTGGACAGCTTGAAATTGGCGTGCAAGCCCGCAGTCGCTTTTCCGTTTTCGTCGGCCCACACGATCAAGAACCCGCGTGATGGAATGGTCGTTCCTGCAGGAAAGGACCACTTGGCAAGATTGTCGCGGTCATCGCTCAGGTACGCCCCCGAAAGATCTACTTCCTGCTCACTTCGATTGAACAATTCGATCCAGTCCTCGCTTTCACTTGACTGCTCGTTGTGCGGTCTTTGTGCCGCCGCTAGAAATTCGCTGATTACGACCGGCGGATTCGCGAGTTCCATCACGCCATGGCGTATCGTATCGGCCGGACGAATGGAAGTTGTCTTGACTGCAGGACGCGAGTCCGTGGAATTTTCGCGCGGTAACTTCGCGATTTCCGGATATTCGAGCAGGAACGTACGGCGTTGCCGGGCAAAATCCTGCAAACTCGCTGCACGTTCGTCTTGTGCCGCAACCGAGCTCTCGGCGGTCGCCGCGAGAAACGCCTCCGAAGTGCTCAGCTTGCGTGTATCCGCCGCAACTTCCTCCTGAATCAGCGAACGGGCCTCGGCCACAACGGGACCCAGATTTTTCCAATCCAGAGATGTCTCGGCAATCGAACGGACGCACCGCAGATACCTTTCGCGGAGGCTCGGCACCGCCAGCACTTTGCTTCGCAGCGGCTTGCGCGCGTCGTCCAATCCTACGAGGGGATCGAGTGTGACTCCGCCTTCCCCCATCCCGGGCCCACCCGGGCCAAAACCGGGGCCACCCGAACCACCAGGACGAAAACCTGGGCCATCCGGACCACCGGGAGCCCCGGGACCACCAGGGCCAAATCCTGGACCGCCCGGACCGAAGCCAAATTGTCCGGGGCCATCGCTGCCGGCTGCATCTGGACCGTCTGGTGCCTGCGCCATCGCAACTCGATCCTCTTGAGCAAGGGGTGGGGAAAAGTCAGCCGGAGATCCGAACCCACTCGGTGGTCCAAAACCACCTGGTCCGCCAGGAAAACCACCTGGTCCGCCAGGAAAACCACGCCGTCCACGAGGACCGCCAGGACCGAACCCTCGGGATCCGTGGAACGCTTCGTTCATGTCATGCGGAATGACGTGGAATTGGCCCTTGTCATCCTGGAAGAGATTGTAGTCGCTCGCGCGAGTCCAATATCCGTCACTGTTAACCAGCGACACATCCAGGGCCAGGAACCAGAGCAGGCTGTCGATGTCGAGGATCGGCGCGAGTGCCTGCTCCAATTGATCGGTCGGTGTCTCATTGAGCGTGTGGCAGAGCGAAATCAGGTCTTTCCAGGCTTGCTCATTATCCTTCGACTTGATCTCGAATCGTCTCCGATATTCCGCGACATCCTCGCCCAAGTACCGGAGACCACCATCCGCGCCAGGGTTGCCGCTCACTTTCCACCGAGCCCCTTTGGCCGAGCCATAGTTTTCGGCCAGGAACTGCTTGTTGAACTGCTGAACGTTGGCATACAGACCTCGGCTTTCCCCATTGATGACGACCTTGACAAAGTTTGCCTTGGGTGCCGCGATGTGTTGCCGGGCAATATGCGAGTACAACAGCGTACTCATCATCGACGGATCGCCGCTGCAGTTGAGGAGATTGAGCGTCTGATATCCGTAAAGACGTTGGTCTGGATGCACGAAATCAAGCGACAGATTGAGCGATCTCTTGTATCCGGCGGGGACCATCATGTAGGAGGACATACCGCGGAAGTGAACTCCCACGTTAGGATAGATCTGGCCATCGACGGTCAACCTGGCGGGGACCTCGACATCCGTCCCCTTAAAGTCGGCCAGTTCCGCTTCCCAATCCTCGTTTTCGAAATCGAGAAACAAAGTGCGCAGCACGGTCGTGTCATAGAGTGGTGCGTCAGGATACGGTTCGACGTCCGAGGGCGCGACACGTGGACCGGCTGTGGCGGGCTGACGATTGCCACGGCCGCCCGGCCCTCCTGGAGGGCCGAAGCCACGACCGCCTGGTCCACGGCTGCCGCGTCCGTCACCCAGGGCGGCGCGTGCGGCTGTCCGCTCATCGGCATCCAGTACTGCGTCACCATCCTTGTCGAAGTCCTTGACCATCTGCCGCTGCTGGCCCATCGGTCCCGGGCCCTCCGGGCCCACCAGGTCCTCCGGGCCCACCGCCGAAGAAGGGGGGCATCAGGGGCATCATCTCATCGGTCGTCAACTGGCCATCGGAGTTGCTGTCGAGCTGTTTCAGCGCTGCCGGTGCCGAGCTCGATTTCATCGCCGGTAATTTCGCCGTCGCCGTTTTTGTCAATGGCCTCCAAGACGGGCGGGGCGGGCGGGCCGAAGCGTGGACCGGGATCGCGGTTGGGAAATTCACCGGACGGGCTGACCAGCGGTCGCTCAACAGGTGATCCTGCTTGACCGTTCAACGCTGCGCGTCGAATTCACAGGCGACTGCGACCAGAGAAACGGAGCGGAGAAGAGTGCGGCACCCAAGGCCGCCAGGCACGTCAGACCAAGAACGATTCTACGCATCGAAAAACTCTCCCAAAGGGCTGCATTGGGCAGCGTCATTGTCACTTTTCCGGTCATCTTAAGGCCTTATTCGCACGAGCTTTACCGCCACCGGGCTCGTCCCGGTGGTAGAGCGTTTGACAACTACCGTCGAACTCGGCTCTCTGTGAGTTTCCTTCCGCCGGCCATCGCCGCCAGAGGCGGCGATGCCGGCGAAGGTAGTTTTTTTGGGCTGCCAGAGTGGTCAGCAAACGTAGAACCACCGGAACGAGCCCGGTGGCGAGAATCTGTTAGGGAGACATAAGTTACGCCCATCCAATGTGACAAATTACGGAAGTCATTTTCCCCGCGTTCTCAGTGGATCAACGTCGGGCTTACACTCCCATGGGAATGAATCCCAGCGATCGGCATCCATGTACGTATTTGGAACAGCGCCCCATGCGCGGCGTGTACGGGTAGAGGAGTTCCCTCAGTTCCGACTCGCGACCAATTGGTGCCTTGCCTTCCAGTACCACCAGGCTGTGCATTCGATAGGGAAACGATGTGTAAATGAATTGCCTTCCCGTCTGATCATAGAACGCCAGATCATAATCCAACGTGACGCGCAGGCCGCCGTCACGGGCTGCAAAGTGTTCTCGTCTATATTCGACAATGGCGACCGGCTCACTACTGGCCAGCAAATCGCCGGTGTACCGCGTCGGCACCGCATCGATCAGGCAATCACGAATCGAGTCATACGGGAGGTCGCCCAAAGCTCGATGGGACTGCAATCGGAACCGATGTTTACCGGTAATGCGATTGTCGCGCCATTTGATTTCCAGGAAGAAATCCGTGCCGGGCCGCAGCGAGTCGTACCAGCGAAGTCGGCACTTTGCGCCGCTTCCCGATCCCGTCCAGGTTGGCATGACAGGCCGAGAACCGAACATCGTCGAAGTAGATGCTGCGGACCGTCGAAATACGATCGTGATAAACCAGTCGCCGGCAGTTGCTCTCCAACAAGTGCCGCAGTTTTTCCAGGTCTGCCCCGGGGAGCGTGAATTTCACCTCTCGACGCGATGCCAGGTCACGGCGCGTGATCCCCTGATCGAGCAGGCGGAAGTTCGAATCTGTGTGTGCGGCCTGGCAATCTTGATCCTGGACCATCGGGGGGCAAATCCTCAAAGCATTGAGTTCATGTTCACGTATGACAGTTCGCAATCAGGCAATCGTTCTCGGAGCCGGGAAATCAAGGCAGTAGTCTCGCGCACCTGTGCGGCTCAAGACGATGCGCACCTGGCCACGGCCGTTTTCAATATCGAACCGCTGCAGGGTGTAGCGCCCGGCCAGTTCGTCGATCGCGGATAGCACTCCCGACTGCTCGTCCGTGAAATGGCGTTGTGAGTCGCCGGTGATCGTCAACAACAGATTTTGCCGTTGTCTACCTCGGCTCGTGGCATACATACCGAGAATAAAGAGTGTCGCCACCACGACCAGAACCACGGCCAGCAGCGGCTGTCCTGCTCCCAATGCCAGCCCGACTCCGATGCACAGGAACAGATAAACCAGTTCTTCCGGCTCCTTGATCGCCGCGCGAAACCGGACGATCGACAGGGCACCGACCAGCCCCAGCGACAGCGCCAGGGAGGATTTGACGACCGCGATGACACCTATCGTGACCAACGTCAGAAGCGGAAAGACCCTGGTGATCGAGTCGCTATCTGACGGCGACGAACTGCAATAGCGATACAGAACCCGGATGTACAGAGCCAAGAGCCCCCCGAGCAGCAAATACACGGCCAGGCTGAGGGCCGAATTGCTTTGCGTTGTGGAAACCGAGTTTTGCAGCTGATTCCAGGCTTCTTGAAGCTGCGTCTGCATGGTCTTTAACTCCCTGAGTTGAGGAACGGATGGGCGATCAGGGTCTCCACCGCCAAACTGGATTTTTTTCCCAATTTAATCCTAGTCGAAAGGGGAAGCCATGTCGCCGCGTCAACCGTTTCAGTCAGTCCCGCAAAGACTTACGACACCGACACGCATTGGCGGGGTTGGTATAATCGGCCGACGCCACAGCGGAAGACGAGAATTCCGCGCCGGGCAGGTGGATATCCCAGGTCCAGTCTCGTTCTTTCTGGTTGAACCGGCAAGATGACAGAATCGGCGATTCGGCAGCGACTAAGAGATGACCCGGCCGGTGCGTTGGCCGACGCGTTTTCACAGCACCGGGAACGGCTGTCGCGGATCGTCGATTTCCGACTCGACCCGACCCTGGCTGGACGCGTGGATCCGGATGACGTGCTGCAAGAGGCCTGGATCGCCGCTGCGCAGCGCGTCCAGCACTTCGTCGACAACCCATCGTTGTCGATGTTCGTATGGTTGCGGCTGATTGTGGGACAAACGCTGATCGACCTTCAGCGGCGTCACCTGGGAGCGAAAATGCGCGACGCGTATCGAGAACAGTCGATCAACAACGCCGCGTTGTCGCACACGACAGCGGTGTCGCTGGTCGCCAAACTGCTGGGATCCTTCACACCGCCTAGCCAGGCATTGGCCCGGGACGAAAGGGCGCAACAATTGCGTCAGGCGATCGACCGCATGGATGAGATCGATCGGGAAGTCCTCGCACTGCGGCATTTTGAGGAGTTGAGCAACGGGGAAGCCGCTGAAATACTCGGGATTCAGGAAACCGCCGCCAGCAATCGATACGTGCGGGCCATGCGGCGATTGAAGGCGATTCTCGACGAGCTGCCCGATTTTTGGGAACAGTCACCATGAACGATCGCAGTACTCGCAACCCGATTGACGTGTTGGCCGACGAGTTTGTGCAGCGTTACAGGCAGGGAGAGCGACCCACGATTGAACAATTTGCCCAGCAGCACCCGGAGTTCGCGGACGACATTCGCAACCTTTTTCCCATGCTCGTCAACATCGAGCAACTCAAGCGGCCCGCAGCAACCGCGGACGGCACTCGGGTCGCCTTGCCGGCGGCAAGCATCGAGCAGTTAGGGGACTTTCGCATCATTCGCGAGATCGGCCGCGGCGGTATGGGAGTCGTCTTTGAAGCAGAGCAGCAGTCGCTGGGACGCCGCGTCGCGCTAAAAGTCCTGGGAGACAACGTTGCCGGCTCGCCGAACCGGGTCCAACGGTTTCGTCGCGAGGCGGAAGCCGCGGCCCGATTGCATCATACGAACATTGTCCCGGTTTATGGTGTCGGCCAGGAACATGATCTGCACTTCTACGCCATGCAATTCATTGACGGGGTGGGCCTGGACGTCGTGCTCCGAGTACTCTGCGGTCCATCCCCCCGCGCCGACACGCTGGCAGGCAATCTCGATGACACCGGCACGCATCCGGATTCGCCATCCGTGGCCGCGGCAATTAACGCCGCCAATGCGCTCCGCGACGGATCCTTCTCACAGGCTAAGAAGCCCGGCAACGGGAATTCCGGCACTCGAGCGCGACAGGCGGAGATCGAAGCGGGCAGTGAGGACTTCGTCGGCGCCGCGGACCCGTGCGTCTGGCCGCCGCCCGTACCGTTGAATAACCACTATTGGAGAAGTATCGCCAGGCTGGGCGCCGACGTTGCGGATGCGTTGGGCTACGCCCATGCGCACGGGATTCTGCACCGGGATGTGAAGCCGTCTAACTTGTTGCTCGACCGTGAAGGCAATGTGTGGATCAGCGACTTTGGACTGGCTAAACAGTTGGAGAGCGATAACCTGACCAGCACCGGCGATATTGTCGGTACGCTCCGCTACATGGCGCCGGAACAGTTCAACGGCTCAGCCGATCATCGTAGCGACGTCTACAGTCTCGGATTGACGTTGCACGAGCTGCTAACATTGCAGCCGGCGTTTGACGAATCCCAACAAGGCCGGCTCATCCATCAGAAGACCCATGGTGCGGCACCACGATTGCGAAGCAGAAACGCGGCGATCCCCGCTGACCTGGAAACGATTGTGCTCAAAGCGTGTGCCACCGATCCGGCACACCGGTACCCATCGGCTAGTGAATTGGCAGCGGACCTGCATCGCTTCCTGGAGGAGCGCCCGATTTCCGCACGCCGGACCGGAATTGGCGAACGCATGTGGCGGTGGTGTCGTCGAAATCCGGCCATGGCGCTGTCCAGCGGCACAGCAATCGCACTGCTGATTCTGGTGGCGGTCGTCGCGGTCATGGGCAATGTCAACACCACAGCGGCCCTCAGAGCCGCCGAACGAGCAAAAAGCGAAGCTGTAGATGCTCGTCAGCGCGCAGAAGACAATCTGAATCTGGCCATCGAAGCCTTTGAAAGCATTTTTGAGAACATCGCGACGCGTGGTGTTCCACAATCACTGGAACTGGAATACGAAGACGACGCGGCGCCACGATTCGAGTCGGTGCTGACCGACGCGGACGCCGAACTCTTGAATCGACTGCTGACGTTCTATGAACAGTTTGCGCGGCAGAACCACTCGGACCTGCAGTTGCGAGCGAAGACGGCGGCGGCGCATCATCGCATTGGCCAGATTCATCAACGTCTGGGACACTTTGAAGAGGCCAGCAAGTCGTATCGCGATGCTCAGGCCATTTACGAGAGCCTGCTCGACAATCAACCGCAACAAGTCGATCTGGTCGTCGCCAAAGCGCGTCTGGTGAACGACCAGGGAATTCTGTTGAGCACGAACATGCAGCCTTTCGATGAGGTTATCCAGCGGCACTTACAGGCCGCCAAGTTCCTCTCGTCCCAGACCCCCGCTGTCGCGAGCCTGGCAAAGATCCGGTATGAGTTCGCGCGCAGCCACGATCTGGCAGGTTCGGTTGTCTCCCGTAACCGCTTCGCCGATCTTTCTCTTGCCGGCACTGATGGCCCGCCAGGGCCCCTGGCCCCTGGCCCGCCGGGCCCCATCCCCAATAGTCCCCTGTCTCCAAGACCGCCGCGCAAAACCGCGGAATCGGTGGGCGAAAACCGACCCCCCTGGCCTAAGCCGCCACGCGGGATGGGGCCGTTTGGAAAAGGACCAGAAGCTGGCATACCGATGCCGCGGCGCGGACCGTTGACGCCCGGTCTGCTGCGGAGAGGATCTGAGAGTGGTCCACCCTTCGGCGGCGCATTCGGAGCACAATTCGATTGGGTGCATTCAACGAAGATCAATTAGAACTGGCTCACGACATCCTCACGACATTGATCGCAGAAGATGTGGACAACCCAGAATATCGCCTCCTCCAGGCTCAAGTCGAACGGCATCGACTCGTTCATTCGCTGCTGCGGCACCGGTCGGAAGATGCCGGTGCAGCCTTCCATGCGGCGCGCGGCATCCTGGAACAACTGGTCGCAGATTTTCCTCAGGAACCGCAGTATCGCATGGAGCTTGCCGACACCCTCTCGCTGGTCAGCACGCGCCTCACATCGATATCCGATTCCAACGCCGAAGAATATCTGAAACAAGCCATTGAGACCTGCCTGCCACTGGCCAAGTCGTTTCCCAACCAACCGCAATATCAGGCCTTGCTGGCCACTTCGTATCGCAATCTGGCGCGTGTGCAGCAAGCGCGGCAAAATCTGGCCGACGCGGATCGCAACTTCCAGTTTGCGAAAGAGAGATTGGAGTTATTGGTGACCCGTGACCCAGCACATGCCTTCTACAAGGTCGGGCTGGCTTTTGCGGCGATCGATCTAGCGGAGATAAAGATGGCGCGCGGTGCTGCCGAAAAGAGTGTCGCGTATGTGCGCGGAAGCCCGCGATATCTTGACCAGCGCCATCGCACGGCTCGCGGCGGACAGAGGCGACCGGGACAGTCCTTTCCTGCGGCGCGTCACGGCAACGATGTATCATAGCCTGGCCCGATCGCTGACATCGCTGGGAGACATCGCGGCGGCTCGGCAAGCGTTGCAGCAAGCAGAACGTTTCAGCGACAACCCGTTTCGCCCTCCGTTTGGCCGGTTTCTACGGGGTTTCGGACCACCACCCACGAACGGTCCGCCTCCGCTATAAGCCCCAGTCATGTGTGTATCGATTCCCCAACGCCCGCAACGTGGTGGGGCGCAGTGCGTCTCGCGAAGAATACCGCTCACAACCTGGGTCGATGGCTCGTGCTTAATCTTAATCCTAATCCTAATCTCTCGACTGTTTGACTTTGACTCCCACCGCCCTGTGCGGTGGGTGAATCTGACTGGCAGGCTACCCGAGCCGCCCCACAAGGCTCCCATTTTCACCCACTTCGCCGCTTCCGGCGGCGAAGTGGGTGAAAATGGGAAGAGGGAGAGGGGCACATTGCTGTAGCTGATCAGTCAGATTCACCGCGTGAGGCGGGCTGGACGGGGTCTTGGTTGCGAAATCAAACAGTCGAAATCCCAAACGGTTGTTTTCCGCAGCGTATTGCGTATACATAGACTGGAAGCGTTGACACCTGTCCATTGGGGTGGCGGGCAGACCGTCAGTCGAGTCGCTGTCTGAATGCCACCAACGATCTGCCATTTCTTTTGCCTCGGGGGTGCAATATGACGAGGTTGGTGAGGATTTCCCGTCGGACCCTGCTGCGCGGTGCCGGGGCCGCTGTGGCGCTGCCATGGCTGGAGGCCATGTCTCTGCCGTCCTCGAGCGGAGAAAAGACGCCTAAACCGCCAGTGCGTCTGGCTTTTTTCTACGTACCCAACGGAGTGCACATGCCCGGCTGGAGACCGGAGCAGTCGGGTGAGTTGCGCGAACTGCCGATCACGCTCAAGTCACTCGCCCCAGTCAAAAACAAAATACTCGTCCTCAGCGGCCTGGCGGCCGACCATTGCGACGGCAAGACGGCGGCACACGAACCGGCTGGCGGTGGGTTCCTTGTCGGCCAGAAGTGCAAGCATTCCGAGGTGCCGGAAGTCGGTGGTGCCTCGGTCGATCAGATCGCCGCGCGAGCGATCGGTAACCAGACACCCGTTCGACTCCTTAGCCTTGGGTGTCGACCCGGGACATCGAGGCGATCATGGGTATAGCGGTACGTATCTGTCCCACATCTCATGGCGCAGCAAGACGACCCCCGCGCCACTGGAATTGAACCCCAAACAACTGTACGAGCGTTTGTTCCGGGACCGGCCACCGCGCCGTCCCGACTGGAATGCGCCAGCGGCTCAGATCAAGCCAGCTGCCGATTCGGTGGAAGCAAGTGTGCTGGACCTGGTGCGTGATGAAGCCAAGTCCCTCCAAGGAAAACTCGGCTACAACGATCGCCGCAAATTGGCCGAGTATCTGGACGGGCTGCGCGACATCGAGAAGCGATTGGCGTTGGCGGGCACCGACGGCCACTCACATCACCAGGAGGCGTTTGACGGCGATCCGGCGGCTCAGACTGATGATCCGAGCGTGCCGGAACTGGTGATCCCGCAAGGCAAAGGGATCCCCTCCGTGTATTCCGAGCACGTCAACCTGATGCTCGACATATTGACACTCGCGCTGCAAACCGACACGACTCGCGTGGCCAGTTTCATGTTCTCCTACGAGAAGTCGGGGCGCGCGTACCGCGAAATCGGGGCACCGGGATCGCACCATTCCACTTCGCATCATCAAGGAAAAGCGGAGAACCACCAGCAACTCACTCTGATTAATTCGCACCACATGGAGTTGTTTCGCGCATGTTGGCACGGATGTCGCGGATCGACGAACAAGGCAGCACGCTGCTGGACAACGTCGTGATCTGTTACGGATCCGGGATCAGCGACGGCAATCGGCACAATCATGACGATTTACCGATCTTAGTTGCCGGTGGTGGTGGCGGCAGCCTGCGTGGCGGGCGACATATCGTATACGATCAGAAGACACCCATCTGCAATCTGTACCTGGAAATGCTGTCACGCGTTGGCGCATCGCATCAACGGTTCGGCGACAGTACCGGGTTGTTGGGCAATCTCGGGTGATTCCATGTATGACGCTGTCCTTTCCGGAAAACCAGCACGACTGCATATCGCACTGGCAGTTTGGTGTCTGCTGTTGAGCTCGCCCGCAGCGGCTCAGCCGGGCAAAGAGAAAGATCCGCTCTCCTGGGACCGCAATGTGTCCCGCCTGGTCCAGCGCTACTGCGTCGGCTGCCACAACCAACAGCAGACGCGGGGCGGCGTGAATCTGGCTCAGGATGAAGACCCGCGCCAGATATGGCAACATCATGAAACGTGGGAAACAGCCCGGGATTTGATCGAGGGTGAAGAGATGCCGCCCGACGAGGCGCGGCAGCCGTCGGTGAAAGATCGTGCATTACTGGTCGAGTTCTTGACGCTGACGTTAGACAGCCGCCGGGAAGATTCGGCACCAGATCCGGGTAAACCCACGCTGCGGCGGTTAAATCGGGTGGAGTACGATAATTCAATCGCGGATCTGACCGGATTGGACCTGCATCTGGGCGAGGGCTTTCCGCCGGATCCCAGCGGCTTCGGGTTTGACAATATTGGCGACGCGCTCACTCTCTCGCCAGTCCAGATAGACCTGTATTATCGGTCGGCCTTGACCGTGGTCAATGCACTGCTCAAAGCCAAAGACCATCAACGAAGCGCCTACGAGTCGATTTTCTGGGTAGGCCCCGGGACCGGAACAGAAGATGTCGATGCAGCCCGACAAATCATGGAACGTTTTGCCACGAGAGCTTTTCGTCGCCCTGTAGAACCTGCACTCGTCGATCGCCTGATGGGGATTTACGACAAGTCGCGGTCCAAAGGAAATTCGCACGAATCGGCTGTGGGGCACATGCTGACCGCCGTACTTATCTCACCGCAGTTTCTGTTGCGGTTGGAACACGATCGACCCGAGTCGTCGGAGCCTTACCCGATCGATGATTTTGAGTTGGCTACGCGACTGAGCTTTTTCCTTTGGTCGCGTCCGCCCGATGAGACGTTGTTCACGCTGGCTCGGGAAGGCGCTCACCACGGTGGAAGTCCTGGAAGCCCAGACGCGCCGCATGCTCGCCGACCCTCGCAGCCAGGCGTTGGTGTCCAATTTTTTTGGCCAGTGGCTGGGCCTGCGCGAGATCAACTCGCACCAACCCGACACGACACATTTCCCTCAATTTGATGAAGATTTGCGGCGGGCCATGCGGGCGGAAGTCAACCACTTCTTGCTCGATATGGTCCAGCAAGATGGGCCTGTCACGCAGTTGATCGATGCGAACTACACATACCTGAACGAGCGACTCGCCGCATTTTACGGGATCGCAGGAGTCACCGGTCAGCAAATGCACCGCGTAACACTTACCGATCGACGGCGTGGTGGCCTGCTCACCTCGGCGGCACTTCTGATGCTGCAGTCCGACCCGACGCGAACGAATGTGCCGCGTCGGGGCAGTTTCATCGCTGGCCGCATCCTGGGCGCTCCCCCGCCCCCACCACCACCCAATGTTCCGCCGCTGGAAGAAGCAGCTGCGGACGACGACAAAGAGCGGACGCTGCGCCAACTGCTGGAACTCCACCGCAGCAAACCTGAATGTGCCAATTGCCACGCCAAAATCGACCCTTTGGGTTTCAGCCTGGAGAATTACAATGCGATCGGCGGTTGGCGTGAGGAGGATGCCGGGCAGAGAATCGACGCATCCGGAGTGCTTCCTGATGGTCGTTCTTTCGCCGGGCCCGTGGAGCTGAAGCAGATCCTGATGGAGCAGAGGGACGCGTTTGTCCAGACCATGGCGGAAAACCTGTTGATCTACGCGCTGGGGCGCGGTCTGGAAAATCACGACCAGCCTGTGGTGCGCGATGTTCTGAATGCGGCCCAGGCCAATGATGACCGTTTTTCGTCACTCGTTTTAGCGATTGTCAAGAGCTATCCTTTTCGCTATCGGCGCAATCCCGAATATTAGCCCGGGGCATCGACCTCGTTGTTCTACACATCTGCTGCGCACGCTTCCGCTGGGCTTGTCCCGGTGGGAGCGACAACTGGCGAGCTACATTCGGTACAGGAGCATCATCTCTAGCATCACTTTCTTCTGCTCTCCGTCGGGCCTGTCGGCGGGAGCACGACTTGCAGGCTACAGCACCGGCCATCAATCGTTACTCCCGCCGGGACAGGCCCGACGGAGAGCAGAAGATTTGTGCGGGTGGCATGTAGCCAACCAGTTGTGATCCCACTGGGACAAGCCCGGCGGAAATCAGACTTGTGTAGAACAACGAGGGCATCGCCCCAGGAACGCGTGTTTTTCGTTCGATTTATTGGCTGAAGGCCATATTCATTTTGACTGACACACAGAATTGAATATGGCCGTTGGCCATGAATCAGGCCTCGAACTGGTCGCATCAGAACGAACGCGTCGGGTGACGATGATTCATCTCAGCAGTGGCTGGGTCGCGCTCGCGCAGGGTGCTGGTGGGTCTTCACAAGCCGATCAACTCCATGACCACGGTATGCGTCTGCACAGCCAAAAAACGAGCGCGTGGAGACCTGCCCTACGAGAGCCGGCGACGAGCTTTAATCTTGAGATAGGGGGGCAGGAAGCAGGCGCGATGTTCGGAGGTCCCGACGGGCGCCCAGGCATCGGCACGGGGTGGTTCTTGAAAATCTTCGATAACGAACCCAGTGCGGCAAAGTCCGCCGATTAGTGCATCCAGCGTGTGCACAAATTCGGTTGCATTTACTTCGCGCTGCGTCAGCGACTTGTCGTGAGTCGACGGCAGACAATGGCCGTCTCTCGCTGGATGAATGAGCGAGTACGTTTCATGCTGACTAGCAGATCCCGATTGCAGCGACGCGGTTTGCTTGTGCTGTACCACGTACAGGCCGTCAGGCCGAAGCACACGGGCCACCTCGGCATAGACGCGTTGCACATCGCTTACATAGCAGGCGCTTACCGGCTGTAGGACACAGTCAAACGACCGATCATCCAACGCATTGAGATCGTCCATCGAACTCAGGAGCGTGGCCATCTGTAATTGATTTTCCTTAGCCAACTGCGCGTCAACACGCAGCTGCTCGCCGCTCAGGTCCACGACCGTCACTTCGGCACCGGCCATCGCCAGCAATGGACCGTGCATGCCGCCCCCCGCTGCCAAACAGAGCAGCCGGCGGCCGTTGACACCCTCGTTTCTGAGCCACGGATCGAGCGCCGCTGCGCCGCCGCTCGATCCGCAGGCAACTCACCCGGGTTGACAAACCGGGGGTCCTCGAGAAGCCGATCCCAAGCGATTCGGTTGCTCTCCAAAACATGCCCTGTCTCGGCCGCATATCTTGACCAGGTCTCCAAGGTGACAGCCAACTGCTGCATACTGGTGCTTGATCACTCATCAATCGTCGCCGCACCGCGTCAATCGGGCTGCAAACAAACCCGGCCAGCAGCAGCCGGGGAGCCACGGGTTCATGCAACCCGATCCATCTGGCGCCGAAATGATCCACCGCAAACTGTCCCAACCAGCCGCCGTAGCAGAGCGCCAGCGATTGCTGGTAGTTCAGGTCGGTTCGGGCACGCTCGCGATCGAGTATCTGATCGACCAGCGACAGTGAGTCAGCTTGCAGATACAAGCGATGTACGTCGGCGGCGTGAATTACTGCCGCCTCGGCCAGATCCGCGAGTTGTTGTGCGTTATCAACCATAGATTCCATGATACCGGCAGGCAGAGCGGTGGCGAAAGCTCAGGATAATATGAGAGCACTGTGAGCTAATGATTTTGGAGCGAAGCGTTGTTCTCCACAGTGTACTTAGGAGCTCTAACAAAACGTGGTTGTTGACCGCAGCCAGTGCGGTGAAATCAGTCAGCAGCGCGTCGAATTGGCGGTTTTGTTAGGGCTCCTTAGTACTTGTACAGCGCCATTTTGCAGCGATGGGTGTGCGTAAGTCGTGTCTCCGTAACAGACCCTCGCCACCGGGCTCGTCCCGGCGGTTCTACGTTTGCTGGCTGTTCTGGCAGCCGAAAAACGAACCTTGCTGCCGGCCATCGCCGCCTCTGGCGGCGATGGCCGGCAGCAAGGCAGCTCATGGGTGGCCGGGAGACGTAGTTGTCAAACGCTCTACCACCGGGACAAGCCCGGTGGCGATAAAGCCCGTGCTAATGTGGCCCTATACTGATTCCGAAAGGGAAAGTGCGCTGTCCAAGTACGCAAATACCTGAAACCCTCGTGCGGCGCTCGCCGCGTTACAGGGTGAAATCGGGCAAGGGAACGATCTCACCGCCGCGGCAGGCCGATTCGTGGGCGCAGATGCCAACGCAGGTCCAATTGGCCGATGTGACGGCGTTGGGCCAGGGCTCACGATCCTCGACCAACGCCGTCAGAAATTCGTTGACCAGGTGTGGGTGTGAACCACCGTGGCCAGCGCCTTGGATGAACGACAAGTGCTCGGCATCCTGAATCGTGCTGGTGAAGGGCCGAATCGGCTCGGGAAGCAGATGCGCAAAGTCGGGCACGTCAACCTTCGACGGGATTTCCGGCTCCGGCTTCTTGGCTGTGTGCATGACATGGGACTCACCCTCCACCAAGGCCCATTCAAAGCTCTTCTTGGTGCCATACACATCGAAACTTTCGCGGTACTGGCGTGCAGTGTCGTACAGAAATCGCCAGATATGCGCCACGACATCCGAGTCCTTCACCTTGATGTGACACGATTCGCACGGCATACGAACTACCCGATTTCTGGCGGATGTCGTCGCGGACGGTTCCCGACCCGAAGCACGAAACGTATTCTGCTCGCGCGTCCAGCAGACCCAGACAGGGACTCACGACGTGCGTGGCATAGTGCATCGGGATCATCCGCTCCCAGTAAGCCGGCCAGCCGTCCATGTCTTGCGGATGCGAGGCCTGCAGGTACTGAATCTTCCCCAACTCGCCCTTCAGATACAGATCCTTGAGGAACAGGAACTCGCGCGAATAGACCACCGTCTCGGCCATCATGTATTTCAAACCGGTCTCTTGCACCAATTCAACAATCTGCCGGCACTCGTTGACCGTCGTCGCCATGGGAACGGTGCACATCACGTGCTTACCCGCCTTCAAGGCGGCGATCGACATCGGCGCGTGATCGGGAATGGGCGAGTTGATGTGCACAAAATCGACGTCAGGATCTGCCAGCACATCCTCGTATCGTGAATAACGCTTGTCCACTCCAAACGCATCGCCGACCTTGTTCAGACGTTCTGCCGTCCGCTGGCAGACGGCGTACATCTTCGCCGCGGGGTGTTTCAGATAGATCGGAATGAACTCGGCCCCGAATCCCAGACCAACAATAGCCGCTTTGAATGTATTGTGGTTCATGGTGATGCATTCCCTTCGTGACGATGAGTGCGGTTTTGGAAAGAGCCAACTGCAGCGCAGTTGACTTGTTGCTCAGCGTCGATTGTATCGTGCTGGCGGATGGGAACCACACGCCTTTGCGCTCTTCCGGAGGGTTTTTCCGTGCGACAATCGTGTGTCCCGTTTAGCCGCCAGCCCGGAACCGCATCCGAGGATTTCCCGATCGATGCTCCGGGACAGCGGTTAACCGGCGCAGCCTCTGGCCGCAACTCACCATCGCCGCGCTCGATTGGTGCCCCACCGGCCTCGTGCCGGTGGCAGATAGGTTTGAAAACTACTCCCGACGACTCAGCGCTTTGGTCGGTCGAGCCCAGTGGGTGAACTCCATCGCCGACACACCGAGACCGAAACTAGCCGCGGATGGACTCGGCCTCGCCAGAATGCCGATTTGGTGGAACTCCGCCCCTCGGCCCCCAGCGCGGGCGGTGTTTGTTGGTAGTTGTCAAACCCGCGTCCACCGACGCGAGGTCGGTGGGGGGCATTAGCTTCGCGATGGTGAGTTCATGTCTCGAGCCCAGAATGTGCGCAGGATAACAACAAATAGCTCCCTAGTAGAACAGGTCTCTGCAACGTGAATATTGACAGAAACCTTGCCTTGGTAGTCGGGGATGGCTTAACGGACGCCCTCGTCTGTCGTGTTTTGGCACCGTTTGACCGATATCGTGCTTGACAACGTTCTATAGACATAGAGAAGCGGGGTGCGTCCTTTCCCCCGCTTTTTCGTTATCCCCGGAACGTCTCCTCTGCTGCCTTTCGCATCATTGTCGCGTTTCGAACTGCGACAATCCTCACGCACCTGGAAATCTGACGAGCTTGAGATTCCCCTCAAGGAAGACAACCTTCTCGCGACATGTGAACGTTTGACCAGTATCAGTGCCAGGCAGTCTATCGCAGCTATCTTCCCCTGACGGAGTCATCTTCTGATGAGCAATCGCTACCGGCGTCGCCCCACTTCGCGCGATCGGAGTTTCCGACATTCCACATCGCGGCGCATGCTGCTGGAATCACTCGAACCGAAAAGGCTCTTGGCAGCTGTTCCTATCGATGCGGAACAACAACAAACGCTCGTTGGGGGCGTGTCCGCGTTGGTCGGGTTTGGCGATCGGCTGGAGAATGCGCCCCAGTTGTCGGCAGCGATCCCGCTGCTAGGCGACAATGTGGGCCAGTTGCTGAACATCAGCGACGTTCTGGATCAGACTCTTGGCAATCCCATTTCGAGCTACCTTGAGTCGCAACTCGAACCGAACTCAGACGGTTTGGCCGAGGCGATTCGCCTGGCTTTGGCCGGTGAGTTGGCGGATGGACTGCAGATTCAAGGCCAGGGAGACGTTGAAGTCCTGGCCGACGACTCCGATTTATCGCTGCAGTTGAGTTACGGTGTGCAGCGCACCGTGACCCGCGAGTTCGACCTGGCGACAGCGTTGGAAACGGCCGCCGTGCACGTTGACACTTCTCTGAGTGTCCCGATTCAGCTGAACTTTCAAATCGACGCGGTGATTAGCGTCGAGACGGTGGAAGGATCTTCGGACAAAGCTTTCTCGATCCATTTTGGTGACGCGAGTCAAATCACGGCGACAGCGACATTTTCACAGTTGACTGGTGATACGATTCCCGCGCGTCAGGGGTTATTGGGTCTCGACGTACAGGGGGCCGCGCTGCTGTACGAGATGGGATTGGACTTGATTTTTTCCGGTACGTCGGCCACCGCATCCGATCTCGTCTCCACACCTGTCGCTGACCTAGTTGCGTTGCAGCCGGCAGCCGCTTCCAGCAACACCTTTGAACTGAGCCTGCCGCTGAGCACTGATTTCGACGGCGTCTTATTGTCACCCGACGCGAGCTTCGTCCTGCATGACTCCCAGTTGT
Source organism: uncultured Planctomycetota bacterium (assembly GCA_963700575.1). Lineage (GTDB taxonomy): Bacteria > Planctomycetota > Planctomycetia > Pirellulales > Pirellulaceae > JAJRVM01. The sequence continues at coordinate 398,664 of CAVOYC010000038.1, forward strand.
TCGATAATCGGTTTGATGTGGCAGACCCACAATACGTCAGCAATGGAGTCGAGAATCAGAACGCTTTTGGCAATCTTTCGCCGGCAGAGCTTTTTGGCTTGTTTAAACAGGTCGGCTCGCTGCTTGGCGACGCCGGCAACTCACCCGCTTTTCAGCGTGACATTCCGCTCACAGACGGCAAGACACTCAGCGACGTACTGGACCTGGGCGAGGCCTTCGCGCGGGAAGTCACGGACCTGTTGGGAAGTGACTCATCTGACGGCGGTACGCAGTTTGCCACCGCGCAGGAGTTGGCCGCTCGACTGGCAGAAACAGTCCGTTACATTGACGACCCGGCGGCAGGACCAACTTTGATCTTTGACATCGGATTGGAGCACCGCTTCGATGCGGCCACTGTTCCCCTCTCTTTCGGTTTCGATCTGGGAGCACTCAGTGGGATCTCGGCATCCTCCGACACGGATCTGTCCTTGGAGGCGGAAGTAGCCATCGATCTTTCGGTCGGCGTACTGCTGCGCAAGCCGGGCGCGGAATTCGCATTGACTAACGCCACACCTGTGTCGGACCTGAACCGAGGCCAGGGCGTCGAGTTCCTGTCGGGACAGGATGACCTCGAATTCCTGTTGCGCGATGGGACCCGATTCACGGTCGATTTGTTCGGCGCCGCAGCCGTAGGAAATGTGATAACACGAATCCACGACGCCGCTCGCAACGCGGGGCTGGTCGTGCCCGGGGACCCTGGCATGCCGCAGTTTGCGGTGTCGATAGACAGTGACAAGAAAGGCCTGCAGATACTCGACACAACGAGCGGCGAGGGAGAACTGCGTGTGGGAAAAGTCGGAGATTCATTGGCCCTGTTCGGCCTGGGCATCTCCGGGACCTTTCCCGACGGCCAATTGGCGGGGCGTCCACTGCACGGTCGCACTGTCGCCGAAAATCTGTTCCTTCAGGAAACAGCGTCACCCATGGTGACCGCCGTCGTTCGCCTGTTGGCGGACGACATTGATGCCGGGGCCAACCTGGGGCCCGTCTCACTTCAGATTGTAGACGGCACGGGGGTGGGCCAACTGCAGGCGCAGCTGTCGTTGGGAGATCCGGGTGACGACACCTTTGATGAACATCTCACAGCGTCTGAGATTTCCGGCGCCCTGGCCGACGCGTCATTACGCCTGGTCGCTCAAGACGAAGTGCAATTCGCGGACCGTGCGGCGAGTGAATATGGCGGTGCGTTAAGTATCAGCATTCTGGAAAGTGACGGATCAACCCAGGAATTCCTGGTGCCGTTTCAGGTGCGGGCAACTTCCTCCGATGCGCAGGATCGCATCGAGGCGATCGTAACGCAGATCAGCGATGCTCTGCAGCAAATGCCTGGCGGAGCACGAATTCTCGTGGATCATACGGGCGAGCGGCTCACTTTTTCCCTGACCGATGGCGTTGCCCGCCAGCTGCGAGTGGCACCGGCCACGACAGGCGACGCGGCGGCGGCCGCCAAACTCGGAGTAACACAGACCCTGTCTGGTTACGTCATGCGTCCCAAACTCACGGGATTCGCCGACTTTGACTTTCCGCTTCACGTTTCGATTGGAGGCCCACAGATTCCGGGTGGGTTGAACGTGGGTGGCATCGCCTTGCCGGCGATCCCCAACCTGGCGGTCTCGATTCCTGATTTTGCGCAAGACGACTTTGCCGGGCCGGGTGCTGTTGACATGGACCTGGGCGCGTTGGGGGACCTGTTACAGCTCCGCAATCTGCCGCTCTCGACCGTCATCTTTGCACTCCGCGGCGGGCTGGACTACTTGCGCCAACTCGAGGGCCTGCAGGATCTCGCTTTCTTCAACCAGGACCTGCCACTGCTGGGCATCAACCTGAACGAAACGCTGAACGTCGCGGACGCGTTCGGTGATTTGATCGTGCGACTGGAATCGAATCCAGCCGAGGGTCTCGGCCAGTTGGACGAACTCCTGGAAGATGCTTTGGATATACCTGAAGATCCGACCGGCACGGATCCGGAGGTCCCGGACTTCGCCGTCTCGACGATTCCCGAGTTGAATCGCGGCAAATCGTTCGTGGTTAACGGCAATACCATCGATCTCTCCGATCGCGCAGGTTACAACCCCAATGATATTCCGGGTAACTTCACGACACTTGAGTCTTTTCTCTATTTCCTGCAACGCGACAGCGACAAGATCGAAGTCTCTTATGACAAGTCGGTCGGCGAGGCACTTCGATTCGATATTGCGTTTGACATCGCATCCGTAGATGCCGAGGCGCCAATCGAAGTTGATTTGGAAAGTCTGGGCGTGCCCGGCCTGACCGATTTCGTGGACATGACTGGTGGCTCACTGGTTCACCTGAGCGCGGGAGCCGCCGTGCAGCTGTCGATCGGCATCGATCTGACGCATCCGGATGGAATTCGAACATTCCTATATGATCTGACGGACGATGGTAACGGCGCGTTTGCAGGTACACGGCTCGAACTCACCTCGAGCGCCAACGCCGACAACATTGAGTTTATGACGACCGTCGGTCCGTTGGGAGTTGAAATACACGAGGGGACCTTGGTCGTGTCCAATTCGGCTGGCAGCGGCCCCGCCACAATGGCCTTAGGCCTCAAGGACACCGATCAGGACGGGCGACATTACCTGGATGATTTCACAGGGGCGAACGCGGCGGGCATCGGTATGGACGATTTGATCGTGCAGACGAGCGGCCGTGCCGAGGCGCAGTTGCCGGTGACTTTTCCCGGTTTAGATGTCATCCCTGGCGTGACGCAACCCTCGCTGCTGACCGTCACGGCAGCTGACTTGACCGATTTCTCGAACGTGACTATCGAAGGCGGCGGTGTGTTCGAGACTGCTCGCAACCTGCTCTCGGGCGATTTTGACTTGGGGGCGATGGTGGGGGGCTGGGAAGGGGCTTTCGACCTGCTGATCGATGCCATGAACGGCCAGTTGTTTGGCATCCCCCTGCCCTTGGTTGGCGATGCACTCAAGGACGAAGCTCGATTCCTGCAGGACATCAAGCAGTCGGTTGTTGACAACTTGCAGAGCAGCACGGATCAGGCCGCGCGGGACGTTCAGAGCGCCATCTTCGACGCATTGGGGCCCGGCGGTCTCGATCTGTTGGTGGATGAGACCTCCCCAGCCAATGACGGAGTTCCCGACGGACAAGTCACTATCCATGACGTGATCAGCCAACGTGATCCTTCCGGAAATGGACGCTATTTTCGGATTCATCTGGGCCAGGACCCACTGACTTTGGACGTGCCTATCGATTTCGATCTGGGTGTACCCGGCCTATCGCTGGATGTCAATGCACCGGTGCAAGTGGCGCTCGGTTACGATTTCGTGTTTGGCGTCGGCGTCAACTTGGAGGATGGTTTCTATGTGGATACTTCGGACCCCAGCGAACTGGAGGTGTTTCTGGACGTCACGGTGCCGGGACTGAGCGCCGAAGGTCAACTAGGCTTCCTACAGGTGCACGTAGACGATCGCCCCACGGCGCGGGCGCTGGTGGGCAAAGACGGTCCGCTGAGTTCGCAGTTTCTGTTGATTGGCAACGAGGTCAGTACGGACCTGGAAGCAGTGGCCATCAGCTTTGTGAACGATCCGTCCCTGGCACCTGGCGAGGAAACAGTCGTTTTCGATCCGTTGGCCAAGACCCTGGTGTTCACGATCAATGCCGAATTCGTGACAGCCGCGGCACTCGTCAAACTGGTCAATCAAGATGCCGTCGTATCGACTCGATTCACGGCAGAACTTCCATTCGGCGGTTCGGGTGCTGGACTCGTCGATCCGCGCACGACAGCCACGACGATGGCCGACCTGCCGAGTCGGTTCCAAGGCAAGTTTGAAGCCAACATCACCGATCCCAGTGGCGACGGACGTTTGACACTAGGCGAAATGTTTCGCGTTCGACTCGTTTGGTGACGTGCTGGATGTGACCGCACGTGCGTCGGCGGACGTGGACCTGCATGTGTTGGCTGATTTTGGCCCGCTGGCAAATTTCCCCAGCATCCGCACCAATTTTGCACTCGACTGGCAATACAGCCTGGACGAAGGAGCCTCTTCGCCCGAAGTTCGCTTCACCGATGTCGAGATGAATTTGGGCGAATTTTTTGGCGGTTTCGCGGGGGGCGCGTTGGGCAAGGTGCGGGAGACGATCGCACCGATCGAACCGATCATCAATCAGTTGCGTGGCCCGGCCCCGGTTCTGGGAGACCTGTTGGGCCAGGAAATCACCTACTTGGATCTGGCCCGTCTGTACGGTGGAAAGGCCGAAGGAGCAGCGAATTTTATCGAGTCGTTGGGGACGATCATCGACGTCATCAACAACATTCCCGATCTGGAACCGGGGCAGTGGATCAGTTTTGGCGATGCGGACTTTGACTTCGACAGTGGCAAAGTCAAACCGCAGTTGAACCTGCGGCCGACGAAAGAACAGGTTTTGGAAGCTACCAAACAACTGGCTGGCTTTGACGCGGATCTCTATTTTCGTGCGGAAGACGAGCGGGACGCCAATGGAATGGTGCTCAGTTATCCCATCTTGAGCGACCCGTCGCGCGTATTTGCCATTCTCTCAGGTGATGACGCGGATCTATTCACGCTCGAACTACCGACCTTCGAGTATGCCGTCACGTTGAATCAGTTTTTCCCCCTCCCGCCGCTACCGATACTGGGCGTGGAAGTTACGGGAAGAATTGGCGCCACCATTGACCTGGCCTTCGGCTATGACACACAGGGCATCCGCGGCTTTCTGGCCAGCCGCAATATCGCGGACGTCTTTAACGGGTTTTACTTGTTTGACCACGAGCAAGTTGACGGCAGCGGTGCCGACATCAAGGAGGTGGTCTTCGACGCTTCGGTATCGGCGGGCGTGGGAGCCAGTTTGGGATTCGCCAAGGCCATCGTCGGTGGCGGGATTTCGGGCCACATTGATTTCGATCTTCACGACAACAACGAAGACGGCCGGATTCGTGCCGTGGAATTGCTCGACAACTTCCTGTTGGGTGGCATCCACATTTTCGATGTGTCGGGGGCCGTTGACGCGGAGTTGTTCGCCAAGGCGGAAATCGGCGTGGGACCATTCAAAGCGTCTGTCGAACATCAGATTACGCCACCGATTCGCTTGCTCTCGTTCCAGATTCCACGTCCCGACCGAGAGGCGGTGCCGCTGGCTAACAAGTCAGGCTCGACATTGGAACTGAACATCGGACCCCACGCATCGCGAAGGCTGTTGTTCTTCACCAAGGACATCGCCGAAGACTACACGCTGCGTCCTGGTCCCAGCCCCGGCTCGGTGATTGTCGAATCGTTTGGACGCAGCCAGCTTTACGAAGGCATCACTCGCATCACGGGCAACGCGGGGCTTTACGACGATCGCATCACGGTGGCCCCGGAACTGACGATTCCGGTCGAAATTCACGGCGGCATGGGCAACGACACCCTGATCGGTGGTGCGGGCAATGATTTTCTATGGGGCGACGAAGGCGCGGATGAGATCTCCGGAGGAGGTGGAAACGACATCGTGCGCGGTGGGCGTGGTCGGGACCGTCTGCTGGGACAAGATGGCGACGATCAGTTGTTTGGTGAGCAGGATGTGGACTTCCTGGAAGGGGGCGAGGGCGACGATCTGCTCAGCGGCGGCGATGGCGACGACCAACTCACTGGCCAACGAGGAAATGACATCCTGCTGGGCGGCCCCGGCCGAGATGCGTTGGACGGTGGCGCCGGTTCGGATCGGATCGAAGGTGCACTCGGCCGCGACCTGATCAACGGCGGTCCTGACGCCGACTTTCTCGACGGTGGCGCTGACGACGACGAGATTCTGGGGGAAGGTGGAGCGGACGAAATATTCGGCGGCCCGGGCAACGATCTGGTGTCGGGTGGCCTAGGCAATGATGAAATTCACGGCGGTGACGGGCACGATCAACTGTATGGTGACAACAGCCGTGACACGATCTATGGAGATGATGGTGACGATCTGATTGAGGGCGGTGGAGCCGGCGACATACTCTACGGTGGTGCGGGCAACGACTTGATTTTCAGCAATACGCAGGACGGAGAGCTCGATGACTCGGACCATACGTTGTACGGTGGTGCAGGCGACGACGTAATCTACGCCGGTGCCATGCACGACCTGATCTACGGCGACGGACCGAACAATGCCGCTGGCGACCAGGAACCGCAGGACGACGGGAATGACGTTATCCGGGCCTTTGCCGGCAACGACATCGTGTATGCAGGAGGGGGCGACGACACGATCGAAGGCGGCGACGGCAACGATTACCTGGCAGGCGGATTCGGCGACGACAGGTTGGATGCCGGAGCGGGCGACGACGTGGCGTGGGGTGGCGTGGCTGAGTTCGCTCCAGAATTCTTCGACGCTTCGACAGATGCCGCGCGTGCAGCGAACTTCACGTCGCCGCCACAGTTTGACGAACTGGAAGCTGATCCCGTGACCGCGACCGGTTACACACCACCACTGATGGTCACGCCGCTGATCGTGGCTGGCTCGTCGCTGCCGGGCCGTGCCGGCGATGGAAAGGACCTGCTGATCGGGGGCCTCGGTCGTGACGTGCTGTTCGGCGGGTCCGAACGCGACGTTCTGCTGGGCGGCGATAACGAAGATTATCTGGACGCCGGCGCTGGTGACGACCTGGACATCAGTGGCGGTGACGGCGACGACGTGGTACGCGGAGGCGCCAACAACGATGTCGTGCATGGCAACAGCGGCATTGACCAGGTATACGGCGACGCCGGCGATGACGTTCTCTATGGCGACATCGGGATCCTGGAAAATCAGCATGGTCAACGACTGTTCGGTGGCGACGGACGTGACACACTCTATGCGTTTGCCGGCGACAGCGCAACCGAAACGACGCAGTTCGGCGACCAGTTGTCGGGCGGTGACGGAGGAGATTTTCTCTATGGCAACCAACGCCAAGAAGTGCTCGTCGGCGGTGGTGGAAACGACCTGCTGGCCGGCGATGCCTTGGCCGGCTCTCTGTACCGCTTCTCTCCCAAGGCAGATACCGACGGCGGCGACGACATCTTGATCGGCGGCGTGGGAGAAGACCAGCTGGTCGGCGGTGGCGGCAATGACCAGCTCTGGGGTGGAGCGGGCACCGACTCGCTGGAAGGCCAGCAAGGAAACGATCTGGCCTACGGTGGCTCAGGCATCGATTTGTTTGTGCTGTTCATCGCCGCCGGGGAAAACGACATGCTCAGCGGTCACTTCGGCAACGCTCCCAGCGAGACACAACCGGCCGAAGACGACAACGCGACCGATATCCTGGTCATCAATGGCACGTCACAAGACGATACGATCTTGCTTTCGCAAACGAGGGACAGTCTGCCCCGCCTGCGCATCGATCACAGCAGTCTGGCAACGCCGTTGTTTGTCGATTGGCTCGACGCCCAGACGCGTCGCCCTCTGGTCGAACAGATTCAGATCGCAGGCCTCGCCGGCAACGACAGCCTGGGATTCGCCCAGGCCAATCCGTTGCCCGGGCTGGAATCGTTCGCGCTGTTGGACGCCGTGAACAGCGACGAGCTTGATTTGTCGCTGCTCGGCTCGGCCGGTGCTGATTTCGCGGGCGTCTTCGATGGCAATGGTGGTGACGACATCCTGGTCGGATCGGCGGTTCGCGAGCGGCTTGACGGTGGTTTGGGCAGCGACATGCTGTTCGGACTCGCCGGTGACGACCGTTTGTGGGGCGACGCCGGCGACGGTTTATTGTCCGATCGCGACCGATTGTTTGCTGGTGCGGGAAATGACGACCTGCTCGGCGGGCAGGGCGTCAACGAGCTGTATGCCTGGACGTTCCATCCGGACAACAACCGGAGTCCTGAGGATATTGCCAACAACGGTCCCGGCGTTGATTTTGGTGTCTTCGTGGATCAGGTAGGACAACTGTCGCCCTCCAGCAGCGGCGACCAGCTGCAGCCCGAGAACACGGGGCTCAACCGCATGTTGGGCAACGTGGGGGATGATTTCCTGTTCGGCGGCACGGTACTCGATTTCATGTACGGTGCGGGGGGCGTCAATATCCTGTTTCGCCGCGACGGTAGCACGTTCGAGTCGTTTGACCAGGGTTTTGCAGGTGATCAGTGGAAACAATATGCGCGACACGGGACAAGTCTGGTACGTGAGTGGTTCCAACGCGAATGATCGCATCACGGTCGATTATGTGACCGAACCGGGTGTTCTGGCGGATCATCACTTGATCACGCGACTGACGGACAATAACGGCAACGTCAGCTTTGCCGCTCAGGTGCGACTTGACTTCAGCGCTACCAACGAACAGGGACAGCCTGTTTGGGATCCCACCGACACCGTGTTGGACTTTCAACGACTGCGCGACGCGGAAGACGCCGTCGCTCGGGGAGAAGTACTCGCCGACATTGACCTGGTGCGGCACCAATCTGGTTAACGGGCTGCTGCCACCGGAAGGTGATTTCCTCGCTATACTCATCGATGCGCTCGACGGAAATGACGAAATCGTTGTCGGACCGACCGTGCAGAAGTCGGTCTGGATCGACGCGGGGCGGGGCGACGACACGGTAAGAATCTTATCAGGCAATGCGATTCTGGCCGATCAGACGGAATCCGCGGCTCCCGACGGTGGGCTGCGGGGCCGCAACGATCAACCAGGTCATGCTTTCCAGCTTGAATTGCCCACAGTGTCCGGGCAAGGGCTGCGCATTTACCGGCCTGACGTTGGACAGCCCCACGGACACTGACTGGTATCGCTTCTCGCTGGCTGATGCGCCAAGTGGCGGAACGAATATCGCTTTGTCCAGCGATTCTCCGGCAGACCAGTTCACACTGGCGATCTATGCGGTCGGCGACACGGATAACGCGTTAGCCACGGTAACGGGCTCGGACGGTGCTGCCGAACTGTCGCTGGCCGGATCAGGATTGCTGGCCGGCACAGACTATCTGCTGCGTGTCAACTCGGACTTCACACCTACCATCTACCGCGTGGAATTTGATCTGGGGGGTGCACTCGGCGTGGAAGTGAACCTGGGGTTGCGTGCGGATAGCGTGCGGCGTGACATCGTATTAGGTGGTGCCGGTGATGACATGCTCCTGGGCGGAGCAGGTGAAGACTGGCTGTTGGGACAGAGCGGCAATGATGTGTTGGCCGGTGGCAACGACCGCCAGGCGAGCGACCTGCTATTCGGTGGGCCAGGCGACGACACGTTCCAGATCATTCCCGACTTCCTGCCGACGTTGACTGATCAGCCTGGTGCGGTGCTGGAGGGCGGCAGCGACACTTACATTCCGACGTTTAGCGACCAGTTCATCGGTGGCAACGAAGACGAGTCTGCTGGAGACCGCGTGTTGTTCTTAGGCGGCGACAAGGACCGCCGTGGCTTCGATGTGCCTGATTTTGTCGCCCTCTCGTATAATACCGGATTAGGACGCTTTGAATTTTCCAGTCTGGTGTGGGATATCGGACGCCAAGAGTTTGTCACTGAGTTAGACACGGTCGGTCGCACAGTCTATCAGCGGCAATATCAGTTTTACCAGGCTCGTGACATCGAGCGGACCCAATTTGCCACTCAGGCAGGCAACGACGTGGTACATGCCGGCGAGGGATTCCAGTTCATTCCGATTGGCAGTGGCGACGCATTTAATGCGACCGACTACGAGTCGTGGGGACTGGAACTGGGCGATTACGAACAAGGTGCTCGCGCCGCCGCTGTCACCATGGATGGAGGTGCCGGCGATGACCATCTGGTGGGTGGTCCACGAGCCGACACAATCGTTGGTGGACCGGGAGACGATTACCTTGTCGGCGGGCCGGGAGACGACACGATCATGGCGGACGGCGGCCGCGACCGTCTCTATGGCAACACTCCGACCGCCAGTCAGTTTGAAACGGCCTACCCGTACGTGTCGGTTCGGCCGGACGGTTTTGACGAGTTCGACTTTCCTTCGGAAACGTATGTCTATCCGTTGGCCAGACCGTTTGAGTTTCAACCAACCGGCGAACGATCCGGCATCGATCTCAACGCCACGGACGGCGCCACTCTGGGTGACGCGTGGGGTGTGCAGGGCAGCTTCGACGGCGAGCAGTTGTCGGCGGCGGTAAACATTGGTGATATGACGGGCGAGGGTTTTGACGACTTCGTGTTCGTTGGGTCCGCCCACAGCTATATTGCTTTCGGCCCGGTCGATCCGCAGGGATTGGAATCGATCGCAGATGTGGCCCAGATCGTCGTCGACCATGTTGCCTTGGGACGCCCGGCCACAAGGTTCGGTGATCTCAATGGCGATGGGTCTGCGGATCTCGCTTTCGTTCGAAGCGAAGGAACTCAGTCCGTGATCACGGCGGTATTTGGAGGAATCAGCATGTGGCCTGATGGCTGGCCACGCAGCTGGGATGCCGCATTCGTAAACAACGTTTTGGACGCCGGCAACAGCCGGCAAGTACGTCTCAACGATGTTCAACTGAATCCCACGGACGTGACCGTGGAAATGCTGAACTTCGACGGCGATGCGAATACCGACCTGCTGATTTCTTCTCAATCAGTCCAAGGCGCCGCCACGCTGAACGTGGTGCGGGACGATTTAAAGATCATCCCCGAACTGGGATCGATTACGTATGACGGCTTCACTTATTTCGCGGCGATGTTCGACGGCCCTACGCCACATGTGGTTCCCGGTCCCCAGCTACATCGCATGGCCCCCGACGGAAGTATCGAACGTCTGGAACTCCTCAATACGTCTGAATTCAAATTCATCGGAACATATCTTTCTGGGACACCGACGAATTATCAGATCCACAACGGTGAACTCTATTTCACGGTAACCAACCGCAGCTACACCGATTCCCAGAATGACGGCCAAGGCTACATCTACAAGATTTCCGGAACCAACGCTCCGACGCGGGTTTTCCGCACGAAGCCGGAGCAAGGGGTTCGACTTGATGAGATCGTCAGCTTCGCGATCGTGCAGGGCGAAATCTATTTCACCGTGAGTAATAGCGTTTCACTGTACAAAGCGACTTCAGATGTGGCGGCAATCACAGTAACGCTCGACACATTCGATGCACCATTCATCACGTTTGATTTCAGTCGCAAAGCTCTCGTCTACGATCTCACGTCGTTTGACGACAAGCTGTACTTCATTGCGCTGGAGGCGCGACAGCGGGAGCCGTGGCAATATGTGCCCGGCCAGCCGAGCGCGCAACGGATTGACGTGGCGCCTGGCTTGAACGACTACGCGCAGCCGCTGAGTTCCCAAGTCAGCGAGTTAATGGTGCAGGGCAACGGTCTCTATTTCTCTGCCGATGACGGCACCGCTGGCCGGGAACTGCATCGCATTGGCCCGGGGTTTGACGCCACGACCGATCAACCCGAATTGATTGACATTCTGCCTGGACCAGCCGGCTCGAATCCCGAGCATCTGACGGCCTTCCAAGCCGATGGGAATCTCTACTTTTCGGCCATCGGAGGTCCGGATGGAGCGCAGCTGTGGCGTTACAATCCGGCCGCGCAAGTTGCCGAGAAGCTTGACCGGTCGGACGGTGAAACCGATTTCCGCCCCCGCAGCATGCTCGACAGTGGCACGTATCTGTACCTGACCGGCGACAGAACGCCGGGTGGCACGGCTGGTCTGTACCGGTTCGACGGGCAGACCATCGCCTCACTCGGACCGGCCGCTCCCACGGACGGGCGGATCGACGCGGCGTTCGCACGCAGCGATCAGTTTTTCTTCGTTCGCAACACGTTTAGTGGCAGTAACAGAGTTCCCGACTCGAGTCAGCTGATGCGCTACGCCACGCCGGCACCTGTTGGCCACCTGATCGATGGACAAGCACTAGCCGACAACGTGTTGCCCACTTGGACGGATGGAGCTCTGTCGCTGGAAAGTGGCGTGACCACACTGAGCATCGATACGGCTGAGGATGCATTGTCCGAGGGAATCACGGCGATCGTGGCCGGCGACATCAACGGTGATGCGCTGGAAGATGTCGCGATCGTGCGCCGCAATTCGCTGGAGGGAGTCCTGTTCACAGGTGAAGAGGGGGCTGCTTTGGGGTCTCCACAGGACGCGTTATGGGGAGACGGTCGGCAAGATGGCAGCTTCCAAGGCAATGTAAGTGTTGACACGGATCCCGCGAACGCTCGATTCGGAGCTTCTTCGTATGAGTTCGGGGCATTCCGCAGCACGATCGAATTGTCTGATACGCGCGAGCTGGGGACTGCCTTTACGTTGGCGGGCTGGGTCGATCCTGTTAACGGAGCCCGGGCGCGCCTGTTCAGCTCGTTCGACGGTGGTGGTGGTCTCTTGCCAGGTGAACTGATCTTCGACTTCGAACCCAATGGCGGCTCGGCGATCAATGGCTTGCGGTTCCTGTTGCGGACGGGCGAGGGAAGCGGCACAGTGACCGCTAGTCCTGCGGTCAGTTTCTCGACCACTCAGTATCATCACCTGGCGGTGACGTACGACAATGGCAACGTGCGGTTGTACCTGGACGGGGAACTGAAAGGTTCTGGCTCCCTGCCGACCGGTTCCGTCTCTTTGCTGCGCGATCTGCAGATCGGCGAAGATTCGCTGGGAGGCGCAAATGAGCAGTTGCGGGGCTTTGCCGACGATTTGGTCGTGGTGCGCCGAGCACTCAGCTCGGCAGAGATTCAGCGATTGGCCACGGAACCCGCTCGGGACGTGATTCCTGTGAGTTCACACCAGGAGGTCTCCTTGCTGTTGGGAGCAACCACGCAGATGGGTGGAAACAAGGTGGCGGGAACGGACACCGTGTGGAATGCCCAGTTCTCGGCAGGCGACATCGCTTTGTATGACGTGGGCGATCTGAACCAGGACGGCCCGGCCGACCTGGCCGTGGTCGACGTGGCAGGCGTGCGCATCTACTCCGGCCAGCGGAATGTAACGCCGATGGACATGACCAGCCCGCAGGTCACGATCGATCTACCCAGCTTCGGACCCGCGTCGGTCGCTGCAGGTGACGTGAACGGCGACGGATTATTGGATCTGATCGTGGACACGGGCGTCGTAGGTTATTCAAGCACGGCCGGCGCACCGCGCACGTACGTTTTTGACGCGACACTCTGGCGAGATGCCACGAATCTTCCTGTTCACCTGACCGCAGCGGACGCCTTTGCCAAGATCGAGTCAAGTTCCGAGTCTCCGGTCGTGACCAAGGCTCTTGAGTTGGCCGGTCTGGGAGCGGTCGTCGTGCCGGAAAATAGCACTCTGGACATCCGTCGGCAAATCACGTTCGAAACCTGGATACGTCCTGGCGAGCGCAAGAATTCTCTCTTTCAGTCCGCTGTCTACTCGCCGCGTTTTGAAATCTTGGTCGGCCAGGACGGGACATTGCTCTTCCAAGGAAACTCATTCGCCGGATCATTTGAAGTTCGTGCCGACGGCATCCTGCAACAAGGAGAGTGGCACCATGTGGCCGTGGTCATTGACCGGGATGCGGGAGAAACAACATTACTTCTGGACGGCCAGGTCGTTGCTACCGACTCCGATGCAGGTACTGAAGATCTTGTCGGCCCCGCCGGTCCTTGGCGGCTCGGCGGACAACTGAACGATGGCATCGATCTCTTCCAGGGTGCCCTGGATGAATTTCGCATTTGGGACACCGCGCGGACGCCGCAAGAAATCGGGTCCACTATGTACGCCAAGCTGTCCGGCCGTGAACCGAACCTGGTCGCCTCCTACCGTCTGGAGACCTTGGACGGTGGCCTGGTCCTGGATGACACGCCGACCGCTAACCACGGCACGCTCCAGGGGCCGGCCAGTCTAAGCGACATACGAGTCTATCCCGCGTTGCCCCTCTCGGGACCAGGGATCGATCTGCAGGGCGACGGCATCGACGAGTTGGTTATCGGCGATCCTCGGTTTGGGATCGATCAGGGAGGCACACGGGTCGTGGCGGGAGCGTTGTACGTCGTTGATGGCCGGGGAACGCTGCAACTACCTGAACCGGGAAAGTCAGTTATCGGACTCGCCAATATCTCTATTCCGGGCACCGGATCGTACGTTGTCAACCCCCTGACAGGACGTCCGGAGACCTTTGGAAGCGAATTCACACCGTTTGTGATTCCAGCCAACGAACCGCAGCAATGGTTTCGCTTCAGCACACTTGGTGACGGCGACGCCGGCGATGCCATCCGTTTCGGTACCGCTACCGTGCCAGGCACGACGCATCTATTGCCGGTGGTTGTTGGATCTATCCAAAACGGCGTTGCAGGTGCAGGCCCTGTCTCGATTCGTGGCAATGCTTTGTCCGATCCCAGCAGCGGCATCCTGGAATTTGATCTCGGATTGATCCTGGATCTGGTGAACGACCCGGACGCCCTGGCATCGGCCGTCCTGCAACTGAGATTTGAGCAAACGCCTTCCACGGGAACGCTGCATGCGGATTTCCTGGACGCGGAAGGTGACAATCAGGTGCAGGCGGCTGACGACACGATCCTGTTGCGTCCCGGCGCAAGTGCGACGCTCGATGGATCTCGCGAGTATTCGTTGGCCCTCACATCGGAAATCCTGCATGCCCTCAACCTGCAGCGCACTCGAGTCACGGTGCGCCTGTCGCTGACCGGTGGCGAAGTGCTGACGCTCGAAGGCGCCTCCTTGGACGTGACTCGAAAGACTACAGCTGAACAAACGCACGGATTGGTGGTCGACCTGCTGACGGGGCGTGGAGAAACCTTGCTCCACGATGTGCAAGTCGTTGATCTGCATACGATCGAAGCTGGCGACTATTTGCTCAGAGTCCGCGACACGGCGGGAGCACGGGTATTCGACAGGCCCTTTGGCATGGAGTTTGATGCTCCCTTGCGCGGTCGAACGCACGAATCTTCTGCCACTCCCGACCGCGATCGACTGTGGGCCGGAGATGGCGACGACATTCTGGTGGGCGGTTCCGACATCGACTTGCTGGTAGGGGCCAGCGGCAACGACACTTTTGTCGGTGAGGAAATCGAAGCGACAGATATTGGCGTGCTGGATCAACCGTTAGTGGCCGCGGCGCCCGCTGATAAGTGGATCGAGACGCGATCCTTACCCTTGGACTCAGTCGTGACGATCACCGATCGTGGCCTGCGACTGGCGATCGCCCACGCCGTGGGGCGTCCCACCACGAGCACGCCGCAACCAGCTCGTGCCTTCGGCGGCGACGTGATTGGCACCTTCACGGCCGGTGAGCTGGCACGCATCGTGGACCTCGATGCGGCCGGCTATGGGATCAGCGACCTGTCGGGCTTAAGCAAGCTGGTCAACTTGCAATCGCTCGTTCTGTCGAACAACTTAGTGGATGGAAATGATCTTGCGCACATCCCTGAAAATGTGCGGCATCTCACGCTAGACTACAATCCGCTCACGGACGTTTCCGAGCTGGCGGGTTTGACGAGGCTGCAAAGCCTGAGCCTCGATGAAACCTCGGTTCGTGGGACGGATGAAGCCACGCGATCCGCGTTCGCGTTGCCCGACCTGCGTTTTCTGTCCGTTTCGATCGCCGGCGTCACACCCGATGCCGACCTGGCCATGGCCGAAGGAGATACGTTCGTCGCCGAATGGGACGTGGTTAACTCCGTTCACTTTAGCGAAACGTTTCCTAACAATGCTCTAACGCCGGGGATCTGGCAGAGCATTGTTGCCACCGTGCAAGACAATGCAATGACGATTATCGGTACCCAGTCGTGGACAACGGTCCCTTTTGATTTGAGCAAAAGTCAGGGCAAATTCGTCACGCTCCGTTTTCAGGTGGGACCGGTCGCTACCCCGTACGTACCCGAGCAGGACGATTATTTGCAGGTGCTGGTATCTGACGCCACCGGCGCATTCCAGGAAGTCTTCCGCGTGACAGGTGCAGAAAGCGCTGACGAGGCCATCGTGCTTGACAGCCAGTACGTGCACGCCAACACTCAGGTACGGTTCCGCGCCAATGGCGTCGTTAATGGCGGTTCTGATGGTGGCGATAGATGGTATGTGGATAATATCTCGTTGGAGACAACTACCGCAAATACGTGGACGGTCGAAGATCCGTCAGGGGTGGAGATTGCCAGCGGCGTGGTCGATCATGTCGAGTTTACTGCCCAAGATGATGGCCTCTACACGGTGCATCGAGGCAACGAGCAACTTCCCGTCTGGGTTCGCAACGTGGCACCCGAGATTGGCGAGCCGTTGTCCAGCATTACTTTGAACGAAGGGTCTCGTCGCAGCCCATCGGAGCTGACCACCGCCGCCGGTCTTTCCTTTAGCGACGCCGGACCACTCGACTCACATGTCGCGCGTGTGACCGTAACCGATCCGAGTGGGGTGGCGCGGGAGCTGACCGATGCGGACCCGGATTTCCTGGCGGCAGACGAAGGCGATTATACTCTCACTATTTCCGTGCTGGATGACGACGGCGCCTATGATCAGGCCGAGGTGAACATCGCCGTTGAGAACGTGGCGCCCACGGCCCGTATTCTGCCCGGCAACACGACGGTTGCCGCTGGGCAAGGCGTAAGTTTCAATGGTGCCAGCTCCACCGATCCCGGCCCAGACGATCCGCTTCGGTACCGCTGGCATGTAGACACGATGGTGGGACAGGTCATTGCGGACGGTGCGGGCGCAGAGTTTAGCTTCACGCCGGAACTGCCGGGGCGCTATCAGGTCACGCTCACCGTGACGGATCCCGCCGGCGCGACGAGCGAGACGAGCGTGACGGTCACCGCGAATCCCGTCGCCGTCATTACTCCGTCCGCGGTGGTCTCGCCGGAAGGTCAGATCCTGGAATTCGACGCATCCGCCTCATCCCCCGTTGCGCGCGATGCGCAGCGGACGTATCAATGGACCGTCACCAATGGTCAAGGCTTGCTGGTGGCCACAAGTGCCCAACCGATTCTTCGTTTTCGGCCACCGGATCATGGTACTTATGCGATCGCCCTTGGAATTACGGACACGCTCACATCCACCAGCGTTACCGGCTTCACCAGCAGCCAGGTGGCGATCTCCAACGTAGCGCCTCAGGTCGTTCTGAGTAATCGCAATCGAACGGACGAGGGCATCTACGTGCTGGATGTCAACGTCCTGGAACCGGGAAGCTCAGACCAGGTGCAGCTGAGCATCGACTGGGGCGATGGTACCGGGCTGCAGCAGGTCGATCTGGGAACGGCACGCAAAGCCGCCATAGAGCACGAATTCCTGGAACAGAACGATTACTTGATCGTCGTCATTGCCAGCGACGGCCAGGAGTCGTCGCAGCCCGTGGAATTGCAGCTGGAAGTCGTCAACGCGGCACCGATCCCGGATCTCGGCGGAAAGATCACTGTGGCGGATGGTGAGTTAGTCACCGTGACCGGATCGTTCCAGGACTTGGGTAGCGATACGCACAGCATCATTTGGGACTTCGGTGATGGTTCCGATCCGGTGACTCGCACGGCCACTGGCGGTACACCGTTTGAGGAAACACACACGTACGCCAACTCCGGAGTCTATCTGGTCACGCTCACCGTGGTCGACGACGAGGGAGGCGTGGGCCAGGCGACGCTGCAGGTTGAGGTCGTGAATCAGGCCCCTGCCAACCTGAGTGTCACGGAGCTTGGGGCGGCGTCGGCCGGTCAGTCGAACATCATTCGCGGGTACAGTGAGCGACTTTGGCAGCGACTATCTGCGCGGCACACTCAACTTCGGCGATGGCACTAAGACGCCCATCGTTCTCAAGCCAAGAACGCCTGTTAATGGCACGGAAGGCGAAGGGGACTCGCAGCAGGAATACGAATTCGCCGCCCGGCACGTATATGCCTCAGGTGGTATGATTCCGATCACGTTGACCGTCATTGACCAGGATGGCAGTACGTCCAGCACCCAGATGATGCTCAGCGTCGCAGACGTGATCGTGCCGACGATCACCGGCCTCCAGCTTGCCGAAGACACTGGGGCGTCTCGTAATGACCGAGTGACGGCCGATGCGACTCCCAGCTTCGTGCTGAATTTCTCGGAAGTCGTCAACGGACAAGCAACCGACATTGAAGTCCGAAACCCGGCAGGACAGCTCGTTTCACCCGTCATCGTCAGCGGCTTGGGTACGAGAACCGTGACGGTGCGACCCGCAAACGCGCTGACGACTGATGGCAACTACACGGTAAACTTGCGGGCCGCCGGCATACAGGACACCGCCGGCAATCCACTCGACGGCGGACAGAACCAGTCGCGGACGTTCACCTTGGACACCACGGCTCCTCAGGTGTCCTTCGACCAGTCCACCACGGGACAGCTTTCGCCGGAGCTGGTGGGCTCGATAGATGACCCTGCTGCACGCATTGAAGTAACGCTCGACGGTCACATCTACGTGGCGACAAACCGTGGTGACGGCAGTTGGAGTCTTCCGGCAGGCCTGATCAATCCACCGCTTGCACGTATCACGTACGTCGTGAGCGTATCTGCCATCGATATTGCGGGTAATGTGGCCACAGACACGGGAACCTTGACCGTCACACCTGCGCCTCTGGCGGGCGACGACGAATTCACGATCGCCGAAGACAGTCTCGCTGTGGTGCTCGACGTATTGGCCAACGATGGTGCACAGAGCCCCGCTGTCGGACCATTGCGAGTCCTTTCCGCAAGTGATCCGGCCCAGGGAGGCATCGTGACCGTGGCGCAGGATGGCTCGCACGTCACGTACACGCCAGCAGGCAATTTCTTCGGTGATGCAGCGTTCGTTTACACGCTGCGCGACGCAAGCGGCGGGACCAGCCAGGCCAACGTTGTCGTGCACGTCGAAGATCGCAACGATGATCCGACTGCGCTTTCTGACCGATTTCTGGTGAACATCGACAGCAGCGACAACGTGTTAGGCCTGCTTCTGAACGATTCCGCCGCGCCGGATGGCCCTGAGCTGCTAACGATTGTATCGACGGGCGTGCCGAATCAAGGCGGTCAGGTTCAATTGACCCCCGATGGTCGCAGTCTGCGGTACACACCCGCTACCGGATTCACGGGCCAAGAAACGTTCAGCTACACCATCGAAGACGATCGCGGAGGTGCGGCCACGACCAACGTGACCATCGATGTCGCGGACGGTCCCACGGCGCTGACACTGGTTGCCAAGAGCGATGGTCAGCGCGACGATCTCGTGATTCGCCGAAGCGGTATTGATCTGGAAGTCTTTGATAACGTAGCCAGCCAGACGATCGCTCGTCGCCGACTGTCACTGGTCCAAAGCGTGCAGTTTTTAGGCGCCGAGAATGAGGACGACGCCCTGACCATCGACTTCGCGCAGGGTGGCTTTTTCTCCATCCCCGGCGGTATTCAGGCGTTGGGTGGCGCAAGCGGCCAGGACGTGCTGCGCATCGTCGGGGGCAGCCTGACGACCGGTCTTTATCATCCCGACGGCGCCACGTTGGGCGAGGCGACGGTGACAGTGAGTTCACAAGCGGGCTCCACAGACATTGGATTCTCCGGCTTTGAACCTGTCGAAATGGCGAATCTGACAGGTGTGACGATCGACGGCTATCTGATGGTCGGAACGCAACAACTAACGCTTGACATGCCAACGTACACGAATCTGGCCGTGCTGACACTACTCGACGGCGGCTCGATCATCGCAGCCGGTGGTGTGGTGCTGCAACCCGGCCAAACGGTGATGGGGCGTGGTTCGATTCAAGGTCGAGTGGCCGCGGAGGCGGGTTCGACAATCGTCGCCACCAATTCGTTGAGCCTGGGTGACGACACCAGATTCGACGGGTTCTTCAGCGACGGTGCGCTTAAGACGAACGAGCACATTGTCACATTGCTGGATCGTGATGTCGCCGTGCTTGGCACACTGACTGAGATTGGCAGCGCGTCGGCAGGGGGTCAGCTGGCCGCCTCGAACGGGTTATTGCTGGAAGACGGAAAGACCATTCAAGGTTACGGGATCGTCGCCGCGGATCTGAAGAATCAGGGACATGTGGCCGGCGAAGGACCGAATGCCGACGACATTCTGGATCTGGCAGGCAGCGTGACCGGCCAGGGGTATTTCTCGGGCAACATTCGTTTTTCCGGAGAATACTCGCCGGGCAATAGCCCGGCAACGGTGCCCATCGAGGGAAATGCAGAGTTTGCGGAAACTTCCGTACTGCGAATCGAGATTGGTGGAACCACTGCTGGCACGCAGTTCGATCGGCTGGAAATCGACGGCCACGTGCGGCTCGGTGGAACACTGAAAGTGGTCCCCATTGAGTTGGACGGTGGGTACGAATTTGCAGTCGGCGATCGTTTTGAAGTCATGGTTTTCACTTCCGCGGAAGGCGATTTCGACCAGTACCAGGGACTGGAACTGGGCAATGGACTGGCACTCTCGCCGCAACTGACCAACAACAGTCTGGAGTTTGTGGTTTATGAGCTCAACGCGTGGCAGAACTCGTCACTGAGTGTGGACGTCAGTGGTGACGGAATTCTGTCGCCGCTCGACGCCCTGCTGGTCGTCAACTGGCTCAACAGCAACGGCGGTGGGCCCGTACCTGATGCCCCGATGGCACCGCCGCCTTACCTGGACGTCAGCGGCGACACTTTTGTGTCCCCATTAGATGCCTTGTTGATCGTCAATGCCCTGAATGCTCGCGGAGCGGGGGAAGGTGAAGCGAGCGTTTTCGCAGATCACGAGACCGACAATCCGATGCCCCTTGTCGCTGCTCCGCAGCTGAGCATAGGATCAGTCTTGGATCGGACGGCGTCAACAAATGCTGACCTCGTGAACGATCCGCCAGAACCTTCGCTTTCTTCCAACCGGCCGGCGCTGCAGATTGGCGTTGACCAGATTCCCATATCTGCTTCCACCGATCAATTCTGGAGAGACGAGAACGACGATCTTGACACTGAAGATCTGTTGGAACAGTTGGCTCACGACATCGCCGAATCGTGGAATCAGGACGATGTCCACGGTCGAGTTTTCCGATAGAAACACAAGAGTCGGGCCGAGGTCTATCGCCCGGCTTGCTTGCCGCGAAGCGGTTAACCCGGATAATTCACAAGACTCGTAGGGTGGGTCGAACAAGGTGCAGCGATTCTTCCCTGATTCATAATGTGGCCTGCGCCACAACCCAACTGGTGGCGGTATCTTGCCGCCGTACTGCGCCCGCGATGCCACAGTCACAAACATGCTCGCACGGAGCGCGCATGTTACAGACTAAGGAGCCGGGGAAAAACAACTTCGCATTTTCCGTCCATGGGTGACACTGGCTGAGCGAGCGGCCTGCTATTTTGCCATTAGCAAGCGGTCGATCGCGAGCGGAGCCAGTGTGTCCGACGGCTCCCCTGCGCGTAGTAACTGTGTACGTCCACTGGCTCCGCTCGCGATTGACCGCTTGATGAGAGTCAGTGTTCGCCGCTCGCTCAGCCAGTGCCACCCGTTGCAGCATTTGCCGAAGTTATTTTTCCCCCGATCCTCAGGCTCTAACGATGCGGCCAGGGGAGTTTCGTTCCGACTGCCAGACAGACTAGTCGCTCACCCTGCCAATGGAACAATGTGCGGAACGTCTTGGCAGCGATATCGGCCTGAGCGATTTCCACACCGGTTGCAGCGATGAACGCAGCCACCAGATTGCGCTCGGGGCCCAGGCCAACTACACCACCACGATATAGCTGCCGGGGAGCCATCACGTCAATGGTCACGATCCTATCCGTGCCATAGAAAAGCTGCACATATTTGGGTTGGGTGGCAGCCCAGAGCTTTGAGTCCGGGCTCGCCGCGACGTCACCATAGTCGGGCAACACCGGATTCTCGAGCTTGATGTCGCCATCGGCCTGCAATCGGAAAACGCCATTTGGCGGCGCCGTACCAAACAAGATGTAGCCATCCGACGTGATCGCCAACGACATGTTTTGAAGCCGCTGTGGCGGACTTGGGACGTGATGAAGCACCTTAAGTCCACCGGCTTCCCCATTTTCTATGAGCATCAAGTTATCTGTTTGATTGTCCGCCACCAGAATGTCACTGGACCGGGGATTCACCGCAACTGAAATGGGATTGGGCAGGTTCACACCGTCCAGCACCGTCATCACTGCTGCTGCTTCGTTGACAGTCACGACCTTGTTGGCACCGGGAAGGGCCGCCACCAGGCGGTTTTCGTGAAACGCCAGTCCGTAGGGAGTTCCCGCCAGGTTGACCGATGCCAAAACGCGGCCCGTACCGTCAACTTGGACGATCTTGCCGAATCCACCTACTTCTCCCAGGCCAAGGTATATAGCCAGTTCGTCAGGAAACGCCGCCTCCGGATCGCGTGTCAACGTCGAAGTCACGGGCCGCTCTTCCCGCGGCGGTTTGAAGAGCATCCCCAGCAGGGCTCCGTTGCGTGGAACCAGATATCGTTCGGTACGATCCACCTGCTCCCACCACAAGTCGGCATCTCCAGCAGCCTCTTTGCCCAGGTCTAGATCAAACGTGAATGTCCCGCGGATTCTTGTCCGTCGCCCCTCGGAAAAGACATCGCCATTTTGATTATAGGTCACCCAGGAAACAACAAGCGTATATCCGTACTCTTCGATCAAGATCTTCGCCAGGCGGCCATGCATGGTTCGGGCCGCCAGGATCGTCCCGGGAGCCAATTGATTGCGTGCGTTGTTGCTTCCATCGATCTTGTTGTCGGACAAGTCAGTTTCTCGCAGTTGCTGCACATCGATTGAGGCAAATAGTTTGGCCACTTCTGCCGCAACTTCGTCACTCATTTTCTCCTGTCCAAACTGACCACCGGGAGGTACCGGCACGGGAGCCTCAGCAAGTGGAGCAGTCTGGAGCGCGGCGGCGGCTTCCTCGTCTCCTGGCCCCAGGAGTTCCGCCAACTGGGACTCTAATCGCACGCCACGAAGATTCTTAGCCACGATATTCAGATCCTGGTCCAGCAAATAGGTCTGCGGAATCGCTCGAACGCGATAAAGTACCGCGACCGCGTTCTGCCAGCCTCCTCCGTCAAACAGATGAGGATATTCCAGCTGATTGTCACGCGCTGCAGCCACTGCCTTCTCGCGATCGCTATCCAGGTTGACCCCGATAATACGCAAGCCGTGGTCCTTGTATCGGGCATGAAGTCTTCGCAAATAGGGATACTCGGTGCGACAGGGACCGCACCAGGAAGCCCAGAAATCGAGCAACACATATTTCGCATCAGCGGCCACCTTGTCGAGCTCGATCATGTTGTCACTCAGGTCCTCGCCCGCAAATGCAGGCGCAGGAAAGCCTGGATCGAGATATCGTTTCATCGCAACGGAGGCATTTGAAGCGCGAAGGTTCAGGATGGTTCCGTCGGGCGACACAGACGCGACTTCCCACACCTTTCCGTGAATATTAAATGGTTCATTCAGCTTGTGATATTCTGCCGAATCGGACCTGCCTACGAGTTTGCCGTCCCGATTCAGATCAATGAACAACGTACCGTTATCCAGATCGTCAAAGCGACCGTCACCATTTTCATCCAGGACAGCAATGCTGTAGCTCTCTCCATCGGAATCGATGTGGCCCGTTCGCCCGGCATTTCGATAACACAGAACGCATTCTTGAAGCCGGTCCTTGAACCGATAAAACTCGAACGTGTATGGGATTGACTTGTCCATGTATTCGACGTCAATGACAACACTAGAAAGGCGCATAGAAGAACCCGTCGTTTGCGACCACTCTCCAGTTCCGTCATTTGTCAGATCCTCGTCATTATTACGATCGACAAAGATTCGCGGTGACTTGCCCTCTGCTTCATCAACCACCACCGTCACGAGACGGTCCGCCGCGTCGCCCAAACGCATGGCACCATATTGTGGGTTTTCCGATTCGTATTGCGGCTCATGCGGCAGTTCTTCCTCTGCTGTCGCCGACAAAACGATTCGCGTTGGCCTGTAGTAGTTCACCAGTGAACCCATCACACCCTGGATCGGCTGAAGGTTCCATGATGAGATGCTCGTCTCAGCGCCGCTCTCTTCCAGCTCAACCGCCAGTGGTTGGCGAACCTGATCGAGCGTCACTTCCTTCGTCGCTTCGGCCGTTTCCAACGCCGGATCGATTTTGCCGATACCTGCGGTACCGCCGAGTTTCTCTTCGGACACCGTAGCTTGCGGCGATGACCGCTCGGGTCGGACACTTTCCGTTCGCTTGGTACAGCCTACCAGTGGTGGAAGCGCGAACACGAACATTGCGATAGCTAAAGAAAGTGGAACCGTCTGGCGTGCAGTGAGAATGGCCATCTTTGCACCTTTCACAATATGATCCAACGAACAGTGCGCGACGTGAATTTCGCAAACGCATGCCAAAGGACCGACCAGGAGATGCTGCGGTACTACATTGTACCCCAGCCCACCTTTGGGATTCCTCACCGAAGACCGATGCGCGGCCAAAAATCCATTCGGTGCCGAACAAATGGTGCGTGGCACATTTACTGCCGCAAGAAAGGCAACATGGGCAAACATATTGACGTGGCGATGGGGAGGGCAGTAACAGATATATGCCCCCCACGAAGACTCAGTCACACAGAATGTGGATTCTCGGCGGGCGCGGCAAACGGGACGCCTGCGGTGGTACGGAAGTGTCAAGAGCGCGGCAGGAAGCAATCTGAAATATGGCCTGATGTCAGGCCGGTGCTTGACAAAGTGAGTCTACGCTCGCGCGGCTATGTCGCTACGTTCGATCTCCACACGAGCAACTGCGAAGCCTGTGCTTTCCACGTTCGCGGAACAGCAAAGGGGTCAAACAGCAAAGGGGTCAGGACTCTTTGATACGGCTGGATGGATGTGTGACAGGAAGATCGGTGCCTTGCCACTTCTTGCGGCAGAATGTACAGGTTGGGTAAACACGTACCTGCTTGACTGTGGATCGTTGTCTCGCGCAGGCTGTGGTCGTGCAAGCTATGGCTGCCATGCTGCACGCGGGCGGACTGTTGTGGCACTCCTTCAGAGTGCCGGTCACCGGTCCATGGTAACCCGGGGTGCGCCGCGTGCGCGGCGACCCCGGGCTTTGGTGTACCACCGCGTTGCGGTGCAGGCAGTTGGCTAGTTGGCGTTGGGGAACAGGGAACAAATGGTGCGTGGCACATTTACTGCCGCAAGGAAGGCAACATGGGCAAACACAATTACGTATCGACCGCTCGGCAGTGACAGATATATGCCGTCTGATTTCACAACATCGTCGTGGTTGGCCGGGAATGGTGGAATCGTGCGACCAATGGGACTGATGGGACCAATGAGACAGATGAGACTCTTGGGAGTGGTTTGATTCCGGTAATCAGTCATTCGTCCCATTGGCCCCATATGTCCCATCAGGGAACCAGAGGGGCCGAACGACTTCTGTCGAGATTCACGTGTCACCGCCAGACCGTAGCTGCCGGGTTTCTCGTGGCCGCGTGAACCCTCCTGTATGGCAGCCGGCGAAGGTCTGTGCGCTGCCCTAGCGCGAGCGAAAGGGAGTGGCACCTTCTCCCAAGCATGGAGGGTTGATCAGGTGATGGAATCGGGCGCTCTGGGCGCGGCGGGCTCGGCTACATGACTTCGCGGAGATTTCCCAGGCTTATCCGTCGCGTCTTCGATTTCGCTGCTGCAGCCGAGCTCGGGTCATGCGTTCGCGCAGTCCGCCCTCTTGGACAAAGTCACGCTCCAGACGGCGAAGCTGCTGATCCAGCAGGTAGTTCGTCTGGTGAATCAGGCAAATGGCGATGTTGGCCACAATCTCTGCCGGGCGGGTTTCCACAAATTCCCGCCAACTCTCGAACGTCACAGGGGCTTGCCGCGCCCGCCGTCGTACGAACTGCGCTTCCTTCGATGCCTTGTCCCAGAGCCGAAGCTCGCGCACCCGGAGGAAATCGTGGTAGTCCCGCAGTAGCTCCTCGAGGCTCGCCCGAGCCACGTTGGTCAGCTTGATCTCCATTTCCTTCGACGTCCCGGACGCCTGGCTGCCTTCGGCGATGTTTTGCTTCCCAGATCGAGCGGCCTGCACCATTTGATCGATAGTCCGGTCACCCCGGCTGAGAAACCGTTGACAAAACCGGTAGGTCAGGTCATAGACGACCTCCGCCTTTCGGTACGATAGCAGCTCTCGGTAGTTGCCATGCGGCGGGATGAATCCGGATCGGTCGGCCATGGCGAATCCTCGCGAAATGTGTTGAAACGGAACGATTGGGGGTTCGCGACCGATCAGACATGTGGGACAAATGAAACTGGTGGGAATGATCTAACCCGATGATAACTCATTCGTCCCATTGGCCCCATATGTCCCATGAGTATCAAAGACTCAGACACACAGAATTTGGTGTCTCGCCCGGCGTGGCAGACCGGACGCTAGCAGCGGTACAGGAGTGTCAGGAGCGGGTGGCGAGGCGGCCGATGGTGCAAGGAAACCTGGGAAGCGTTGCGCGAGGGGTGCGCACCTGGCAGGTACGCCAACGGCATTCCACAGATACGTTTCTTGCACGAAGATGCCACCTCCATTCCGGTGTGCCGCGCTCGCCGTTATCCGCTGTTCGAGCCGCAGGAATTGCGCGTGGCGAGCTTGGCATACCCTACACCGGCAAGACCTGCACCGGTTGAAGTGAGAAATGCGAATTGGTAGAACGAAACTTGCGGATGCAACGAGATGTTCCAACTCATGCGGCTCACCGGTTCCACACGAAAGGCATCACATGACGACGTCACACCGACGTGTCTCGCGGCGGAGGTTTTTGGGGACTACGGCGGTTACCGCTAGTGCGGTCTTGATGTCTGGCACACGCAGACTCGGCGCCAATGCAGTGGCCAGCCAGTCCAACATCGCTGCGACGGATCACTTCTGGTATCGCCCGCAGCCGGCAGGTCCGTATATCGATTCACAGCGGGACAACAAAGCGTTCGGCTTTGGGAACGGGAAGATCTTTCTGTCGGAAGATAACGGACACTCATGGCCGCTCAGCATGGCGTTTCCCGATGCTCAACAGATCACGTTCAGCTGCATTCTGAAGAACGGAAACATCCTGTTTGCCACCGGCGCAAAACTGTTCCTCAGCACGGACAACTTAAAGACATATCGGCAGATTACGGTAAAGGATTCTGTCGGCGCAGATTACACCCCGCACTCACCGCGGAACGCAGATAACCCCGGCTGGTATTTCCACCCGTTGGATGGCATCCACACATGGGATGTGAACGGCAAGGAGATGCTAGTGTGGGGGAACTACTGCAATGTCCTGGGCGGTGCGGTTCCCGTCAATATCTACTACTCGACCGACAGCGGACAGACCGTAAAGATTGCCTATGGCTTCGGCCAGAATCCTGGCTATCGGGATAACGGTTCTCCCGGTGGTGGCTCGACTGGCACACTTTTGGGCGATGCCGACAACCCGGTGATCTGCCGTCACGTCCACTGCGTGGCGTACAACCCTGCCGAGAACGCGTTCTACGCCTGTACCGGGGATCGCGATCGCGAAGGGAAACAGGAGTGCCACTGGCTGCGGGGCACGTATGACGCGGAAAACGACAAATGGTCTTGGACCGTAGTCGTGTCGGGCCCATCGAATTCACGGTACAAATCGGGCGGCATCAACTTTGTGGATGGAAAGCTTTACTGGATTGCCGACGCGAATGGGCCCGAGCCGCACGACCGGGGCATTTTTCGGTGCGATCCTGCTGACCTGACGAATCCCGAGAAACACACGATGCTGTTCAACCCACAATACGAATCCGCGAACATGATCATCCAGGACGGCGCAATTCTGGCATCGCATTATGCAACGGCATCACCCTACGCCACGGGATTTATTATTTCTTTGGATATGGGTCGGACCTGGGCCCAGTACGATCTCAAGGAGTTCGGCAGCCGATCACCCGTCCGTTTTGACAAGAAGAACAGTGAAGGGTGGTTTCGCGTGGATTTGAGATCGGGATGGATCCAGAGAGCGGAAGTGATGTTCATTAAGCCGAAGGAAGCGTGAGACAGCCTGGAAACGGCTCGTCTGAGGTCGGTCACTCTTTGAGCCTGGTCGGCTGATCTTCATGACGCCATCATACGCAGGGATCGCTGTTCGCCATGCGAAGTGTACGCCTCTCCTTTTTTTGTTCCCGCTTTCTGTTCTCACGCAGAGGCGCGGAGACGCAGAGAAGGCGAGTCTTGAGGCCAGTGGCACGCCAAATTCCTGGCAACAATGACTTCCTCGAGTCTTCATCGCGCCATCTGGCTGCCCTTTACCACCCCCGGGGGTACTATTTCACCACTCGATTACTGAGCTATACTTTGGTGTTTCATGCGCTGCCGCGGAGCGTTCGTCGCATGGATATTTGCGACGTTGGCCGGGCCCGCGCAGGTGGTCGGCTTTTGCCTGTGAAAATGGACGAGTGAGCAATGCCCAAATCATCGACAAACCATTATCCGTCAAGGCGTCAGTTCTGTCAGGCGGCGGTTGCAGCCGCGATGACCTCGGCGGTCATTCCCACAAGCATTCTGGGTGACGAAAAAAGCAGCACCCACAACGACTCGACACCGCCAGAGAGTGCTCCAGCGAATCCGGATGAAGCCATCCAGCGGCTGTTGGAAGGCAACCGACGATTCGCCGAGGCAAAGGCCAGTCACCCGCACGAGTCGAAGGACTGGCGGTCTTCAATCGAGGGTGCGCAACACCCTTGGGCGGTGATCCTCGGTTGCGCCGATTCGCGAGTCTGTCCGGAATTGCTGTTCGATCAAGGGTTAGGCGATCTGTTCGTAATTCGAGTCGCCGGGAACATTGTTGACGTGGATGTGGCAGCCAGCATCGAGTATGCTGTGCATCATCTTCACACAAAGCTGGTCATGGTGTTGGGACATTCCAATTGCGGAGCGGTCACTGCCACGCTTGATCATCTTACAGACTCGGCGACTGAACCGGAGGATATCGTTTCGCTCCTCTATCGTATCGAGCCGGCTTTGGAGGGCTTGGCGGAAGACTTGCCGCGCGAAGAACGGATTTCGGTGGCCGTCGAACGCAACGTCAGATTTTCCACGCAGCGGCTGACCCAGATTCCGGACTTGAGAAAGAGCATGAAACGTGAAGAGCTCCGCATTGTGGGGGGAGTCTATGACATGCACACGGGCAAGGTTGCACTATTGAAGCCGTGAGCGATCGTTGTCTGCGGCATGGGCCGCAAGAAAGAGCCTCTCTTCGATCGAACTCTGAAAGTCGCATTGCAGGAGACCAGAGTTTGCAGTCGCAGCCGAAATGGATGCCGACGGCGGGGACCACTGCACTCTTGCCTGTTCTTTGGCTGTGGCTGAGCGAGCGAGACCACGTAGAGAGTTCTGGCCTATAGGATGCGCGCCAGTTTGTGACTGCGGCATCCTGCCACAGCACGGCGGCAAGATGCCGCCGCCACTTGGGTCGCGGACGAAGCGTAAGACAAAGATGACCGAGGGCGACAAGAATCGGCAGGAGCACTGCAACTCGAATACCTGACGGAGAACTGACGCTAAGCCACGTTTCCCCTATTTCAAAACACGAGATACCTCACCGACTCGCCCGAATCCATCAGTTCCCGAAGTGACTCCACGCCAATCTTCAGGTGCAGCGCCGCGAATTGTTCCGTCACGTTCGTGTCACTGCGATCCGTCTTGATCCCTTCCGGCGTCATCGGCATATCCGATACCAGGAGTAATGCTCCGTGCGAGATGCGATTAGCGAAACTGGCAATGAACAGTGTTGCCGTCTCCATATCGATACCGATACAACGGGTCTGTTGCAGGTAGTCTTTGAACGTGTCGTCGTGTTCCCACACGCGCCGGTTGGTCGTGTAGATCGTTCCCGTATGGTATTGCTGGTTGTTGGCCACGATAGTGTGCGAGACGGCCTTCTGCAATTGAAAGGATGGTAACGCCGGAATTTCGCTCGGGTAATAGCTGTCCGACGTCCCTTCAGCCCGGACGGCGGCGATGGGCAAGATAAAGTCGCCCACGTGAACCTCTTCTTTCAGACCCCCACACTTGCCGAGGAACAGCGCCGCTTCGGGCCGCACGGCCGACAGCAGATCACAGATGGTGGCAGCATTAGGCGAGCCGATCCCGAAGTTTACGATTGTGATTCCGTCCTTGGAGGTCGCCGTCTGCATCGGTCGGTGCAGTCCGTGCACCTCGGTCTTCTCGATCCGGGCAAAAGCATGAACATAGGCAATGAAATTGGTGAGCAGGATATACTTACCGAACTCCGAAAGAGGCGTATCGGTGTAACGCGGTAACCAGTTCGTAACAATGTCTGATTTACTTTTCATCTCACACTGCAAACCTTCCCGCCCCTGCCAACGGTTCCAACGCCGGAAAAGCCTGAGATTTTCACCAATAGGCACCCGATGTGAGCTGCGAACCCTTTCCGATGGGAATCGAGCCACAAGAAAGCTGCTTCACCGGCTACACGGGCCGCGTGATTTACAGTTTTAGCTGTCATGATCCCGTTCTTGCACCGCTAGGGTTCGATCGGCCCGCGCCATACGCTGCCGCCAAACGTGGTGACGCACAAGTGATCCGGATCGGCTGGATCGAATTCTACGCGCTGGATATTCGAGAACGGCAGGTCGTCAAACGCTTGCCACGAGCGACCGTTGTCACGCGAGAGCCAGAGTCCCGCGTCGGGAGCTCCTTCGGTCAACGTCATGTAGATCCACCCTTCGCGTTGCGGATGAAAATAGCCGCCGAATGTCTGACGTCCCTGGCGGCCAATTCGTTGCCACGTCTGACCGCCATCTTGCGTGCGATACAGGCCGCCCTGCTGGTCGTTTCCATCCACATCGCAGGTGCCGACAAGAATCGCGTTGCTGTCTTCCCGGTGGACCGAAAAATCTTTGGGATACAGAAAAGACTGACTCCGGTTGATCTTCTCCCAAGTTTCTGCCCCATCGCGAGACCGATACAGACCCACACCTTCCGGCATTAAAGGGCGGCGCGCGGCCGGACGCTTGGCACAGATAATGGAGAACAACGTGCCGTCCCTGTGCAGGATCACGCGGTAGACACGCATATTTCTTGGATCGCCCAGGCCGTTCTTCTTGAGCGCCCACGTCTTCCCATCGTCGGTCGACTTGTAGACGCCCTGCATGAAGACACCGGCGTACAACGTGCGATTTCCCGGCGGGCTGTTGGGGTCGAGCACGATCGACGTCACAGGCCTGGCGGGAATGCCTTGCGCCTCGGGTTTCCAGGATCCGCCGAAGTCGCGAGAAACACACACGCCTCCGGGTCCATTATGGCCGTGCCGCTCTGAGATGATGTTGTCATTCGGAATATCATGCACGTTTGAGAATGCGCCCCACATTTTGCCGGGCACGTCAGGATCAAATGCGATCTCATAGCACGTGTTGCGCCACGGTGCCCAAGTGTCCTTGTCCCACCAGATCCACGTCTTGCCAGCATCCAGCGAACGAGCAAACCCCAGGTCGGTGTAGGCAATATAGTGGCGTTGCGACTCGAACGGGTCGACATAGTAGTGCCACGTGGTGGTAACCACCAAACCGTTACACGTCCAGGCAGATCCCGGTCCGGGCGTCTCCCCGGTCGCCGGATAAGTGTCAGCATGGAACCATGTTGCGCCGCCGTTATGCGTGATGTGGCATTGGCTGCGCGTCAGAATAATCCGCTGGGGATCCGCATTACAGATGGCAACATCAAACGGCGCGTCCCCACCTTTCCAACTCTGTCCCGTCGAGGCGATGACATAGTTGGGGGCAATGTTGTAGCGTTCAAAACGCGGGTCCATGAAATAGACGTCGCGCCATGTCTGGCCGCCGTCATCGCTGCGGTAGACCGTTTCATGGTGCGGCGGGTGAAAACCGGTGCTGGTATTGAAGGCGTAGACCACCAGCGGATTGGCGTCGGTGGCCAGCAAATGCCGGTACTGCGAGATGGAACCATAGGCCCACTGGTCCGCCTGTTTGGTTTCGGTGTTCAGCCCGCGGCCCATGGCCGAGCGCCAGGAATCGCCGCCATCTTCGGACACATAGATCCCGCCGGCAAAGATGCCCCGCTGCTCTTTACTACGAACACTGCAATACAGCCTCACGACCTTCTTGTTCGCGTTCGAAGCGCCGGCAAATCCCAGGATCTCTTTCCACGGCAGACCTCGCGTTCGCTCCGTCCAGGTGCCGCCAGCATCGTCCGACCGCCAGACACCTTGATCCGTCGCGGCAAAGATCCGCCGGCCGCCACTCGTCTGATCAAAGTGAAAGCGAATCAATTGACCGCGCAGGCCTGAGCACTCTGTCCACGTTGCTCCCGCATTGCGCGACATCACACAACGCCCATCCCGCGTGCCTGCGAGCATTATTTCCGGATCGGACGGGTCCATCGCGATTTCGCCATAGAGCGACGCCTTCAGATCACCGAAGGGCGAAAACGTCAGACCCGCCGTCTCGGCTCATACGCAGTTGGCCACGCGACGAGGCATAGATAATTCTCGCGTCCGCCGGGTGAAACGCCGGTCGGCATCGCGTGTCGCTGCGCAATTGACGATGGTGAATCATGCGCCAATTGTGGCCTCCATCCCGCGAGATGTACGCTGCCCCCATGTCACAATTGATCATCATCAGATCGGGATCAACCGGGGAGATGGCGGGCGAAAACATGCCGCCACCTCCCGACAGCCCCAGCGGTTCCCACGAACCTTCAGCAACCGCCAACGGCTTGCCGTCGAGCAGCATCGTGACGAGGATCCAAAACGAGACTAGCGAACTCCGCACAAACGAGCGCGAAGTAACAGATGTATCGTGAGACATGGTCGCCCCTCACACGCAAAAGAGCAGGAATGACACGGCCTTCACATTGAATCCCGTGGAGACCCGTGCGAATACACAACGAATTATTGTCTCACGATTCGACGTGCAAGGCAATTCGCAGTTGAACAACCCAGCTTGAGAGTCGATTCCAGTGTGCCGGCGCTCGCCATCACGTATGCGGGCAAGTCAACTTTGGTCGTAGCGAAATCGGCACACCCGACGCGTTCAATTCTTTTTTCTTGCGTGAAGTTGTCACGCTCGGCGCCGGTGTCTGCGAATATTGCCGGTTGCCCCAGGACTCACAGGAACCGACATTCCACATTGATCACATTCGGCCACGGTCTGCTGGCAGTGAAACCGTTTCGGAGAATCTCGCACTCACCTGTGTCACATGCTCTCTGCGCAAGGCAGCTCGCCAGTCTGCACGCGATCCTCAGACAGGCGCCGTGTGCGACTGTACCATCCCCGTCGTGACGTCTGGGAAGACCACATCACATTCACACCGCAGTGGCGGCTACGTGGCCGAACGAATGTGGGGCGCGCAACTATCTCGGCTCTGGGCATGAACCGCGCGGCAGTCATCGCGATTCGCAGTGAACTCGCAGCCTTGGGGAGATTCCCGCCCCCGTCACAATGACGAAAGCCAGGCCATTTTTGGATGTCGTCATAAGCACACTGCTCGATGGCCGTAATGGCCACCCTACCGCTGATGACTTCGGTTTGATCCGTTCGTATGGCCGAGATAGGAGACCCACCCGGTTTTGCACAACAGGGCGTCTCCGCTGCACGAATGCGGATTTCCCGCAAATGAGAAAGTCTCTCTTGGAATTGTCGGAAATCATGCGACAATTGGGCGGCGGATGACGATTCCCGCATGTTACCAGACGCTGGAAGAGTTGAACAGGACGTCACTCGCCCTGACATCGCCGACGTTGCTGATCGTCAAGCTAAATGTCGCCATTGGTCTTTCTCCTACCAGATACTCGTTGAGACAACACGAAAGCTCAGGACATGTCATGAAAACGATCACCTACCTGCTCTTGTCTGCTCTGCTCTCGATCGCCTGCGGCACCTGCTTTGCGGCGGACAATCCCGGGACGAAGCCAAACATCCTGTTTCTGTTGAGCGACGACCACAGCTACCCGTTCCTCAGTTGTTACGGCGATACGAATGTAAAGACCCCCACGTTGGACCGCCTGGCTCATGAAGGAATGATGTTTCATCGCTTCTTCACGGCGGCACCGCAGTGTGTGCCGTCGCGCGTGGCGCTGATGACCGGCCGCTCGCCAGTGGCCGCCAGGATGACGCGATTCTCATCGCCGTTGCCTCGTGACGAAATCACGTTTCCTGAACTGCTCCGCGAACAGGCCGGCTATTACACCGGTGTCTGTGGGCGCAGCTATCACTTGGATGGGTCATCAAGAATCGGCCCGGCTGTAGCACGCATTTTCCAGCAGTACAAACTCAAGACCTTTGCCGATCGAGTCGACTACCTGCGGACGGGTGGTGACCGTCAAGTTGCGGAGCAGGTGACCGAGTTCCTGGACCAGAAGCCTGCCGACAAACCGTTCTTTCTGTGGGCGAACTTCAGCGATCCGCATCACATCTGGAACGCACCCGCTGAATATCGCCCGAACCCCGCGTCACTCCAACTACCGGCACATTGGCCCGACCTGCCCGGCATGCGTGAACAGTTGGCCGATTACTGTGCCGAGGTGAACCGCGTCGACCACACGATCGCGGGTGTGTTGGACGTCCTGGCGACACGCGGTTTGCTCGACAAGACGCTCGTTGTTTTCGCAGGCGACAACGGTGCCGCCCTGCCGCACGGTAAGGGTTCGCTGTATGATCCCGGCTCGAATGTCCCGTTCGTCGTCCGTTGGCCTGGTGTCGTGAAGGCCGGCGGCGAGTCTCGGGCGTTAATTAGTGGTGAGGATCTGGGGCCCACACTGCTGGAAGCTGCCGGACTGACACCGCATCCGCGCATGAGCGGCGTCAGCTTCCTGGGATTACTGCGGGGCGAGGCGTTCACGCCGCGCAAGTATCTGTACATCGAACGTGGCCCTCATGGCTCGGCGCCGGTGAGCGTGAACATGACTAACGGCGGCTACGACCTGGGTCGCGCTGTGCGTAGTGACCGCTACAAATTCATTTACAACTGCACACCCTGGATTCCCTACGCGCCCGTCAACTCGGCTGGCGGCGCGGCATGGCGTCAGATCAAAGCCGCTCATGACGAAGCCAGACTATCCCCAGATGTTGCGGCGACTTACTTCACCACACCGCGTCCGGTCTACGAATTCTACGACCTCCAAAATGACCCATCGGAGCTGAACAATCTGAGCGGCAAGCCCGAATTGGTCGAGGTCGAGCGTGAGCTGCGTGAGGCCATGGCAGAGAAAATGATCCTCGACTTCGATTATCTCCCGCTCCCCGCCCTGCTGAACGCGGACTCTTCTGCCCCTGCCAAGAAACAAAAAGGACGCAAGAAGCGATGAAACGACTTATGACACTTTTCGCGCTGTTGGTGGTCCTGGCGGGCAGCGCGACAGCTGCCGATTCGCAGAGACCCAATTTTCTGCTGGTCATCGCCGACGATCTCTGTTGGCGCGACCTGGGTTTCACCGGCAATCGTGAAGTGCAGACACCGAACCTGGATCGGTTGGCGAGCCAAGGCATGTACCTGAGCAACATGTACACACCGGCCACAACTTGTTCCCCGTCGCGGCATGCGCTGTACACAGGTCTGTTCTGTGTTCGTGCCGGTGCCTACCCGAACCACACGCGCGCCTACGACGGAACGCACAGCATGTTTACGCATTTCAAGGAAATCGGTTATCGAGTTGCCCTGCAGGGCAAAGAACACATCGGTCCCAAGCCAACGTTTCCCTATGAACGTCTCGGCGGCAGGAATCAAGATAGTTTCGACGTAACGGCACAGTTCATCACCCGTGATTCCTCCCAACCATGGCTGTTGGTTTTTGCATCCAACGATCCGCACGGCCCGTGGACTCGTGGTCCAAAGGGACTTTACGACCCCGCCACGCTGAAGGTCCCGCCTTATCTGCACGACAACCTGGTCACGCGCAAGTTGCTGGCCAGTTACTATATGGAAATCACTCAGCTTGATCAGCAAGTCGGATCACTCATGAAACTGCTGGACGAAACCGGCCAGTCGGGAAACACTCTTGTGATGTTCGTCAGCGAACAGGGAAGCTCGTTCCCTTACGGTGGCAAGTGGTCTGTCTATGACAACGGCATTCGCGTGGCAACGGTGGTTCGCTGGCCGGGGAAAGTCAAGCCGGGATCGACCAGCGACGCGCTGGTCCAGTACCCCGATGTCGCCCCGACGTTTCTGCAGGCGGCCGGAGTGGATCCGACGACCATCGACACGGGGTGCCCCGATGCGACGGGCGAGCGAGGTTTCGACGGCCGCAGTTTCCTCGACGTGCTGCTTGGCAAAACAAATCGGCATCGCGACTATGTTTTCTCGCAACATACGACGGTCGGCATTAACGGCTACCTGCAGCCGTACCCGATGCGAGCAGTGCGTGACATGCGATACAAGCTGATACGCAACCTTGCCGCCGACAACACCTACACCATCGGAGGAATTCACAAAGGGCAGCCCATCAGCTCGTGGCAGGAAGACGCGCCGAGCGACCCCCAGTTGGCGGCGCGAATCGACTGGCTGTTCCATCGACCGGCCGAGGAACTTTACGACCTCGAGTCGGATCCTTATGAAATGCATAACCGAGCCGATGATCCACAGTTGGCCGAGATCAGGCAACGGCTGGGCAGCCAACTCGATACCTGGATGGTTCAGCAGGGCGACAAGGGTCTGGAAACGGAACTCGTGGCCAAATCCCGCCAGGGAGCTGCGCGTCAGCAGAAGGCGGGCCAGAATAAGGAGAAGCCAAGAGAGAATTCCCGGTCCTCAAGCGACGGGGCGAGGAAGAAGAAAAGGAAGAAATCTTCGTAGCGTTGGGCGAGCAGGCTTGTCGTTACCCATTAGTGCCTTGTTACGCTTAAGAATGAGGGTTGCGCCGAGACGAATGTTCGACACCGCATCCACGCGGTGTCGGGCCGCATAGGCTGCCTGCAGTCGCGTCTGCATTGGGACCAACCTAAATGGTGGGCTTATGGGTAAAGACAACGCTGGCAGCCTGTGCCACGTGTGACTCACGCGATTCCCAATTTCTTCTGGATCTCTTCCAGCGGAATGCCCTTGGTTTCGGGCATGACCAGCAGGACCCAAAGTAATTGCAGGACCATCATCACCGCGTAGAAAGCGAACGCGTGCCCTCCGGATGCCTCGGC
Organism: uncultured Planctomycetota bacterium; assembly: GCA_963700575.1. Classification (GTDB taxonomy): domain Bacteria; phylum Planctomycetota; class Planctomycetia; order Pirellulales; family Pirellulaceae; genus JAJRVM01. The sequence goes on from CAVOYC010000038.1 coordinate 435,657, forward strand.
AATCATCGGAAAACTCTGAGAAATCAGCGCTGCCATGAACCAGTGGGTGAAGCTGCCGAGCGCCTGGCCGCGAGCCCGCACGCGGTTCGGGAAGATTTCGCTGATGAACACCCAGATAACAGCTCCTTGCCCGAAGGCGTGAGCGGCAATGAACAGTGCCAGTCCGAGAAGAACCGTTGTTCCGCCCAAGCCGGTGGCAGCGGTGGCTTTTTCCAGGGTGGTCTCCGCCGCAGCAAGAGCTTGCCCCGCCGCCGGATCCGCCGGCGCCACGGCAACAGCTTCTCGGGCCTCCGCCACCTGCTTGCTCGCGTCCATCGCCGCGTTGAACTCGCCGGCATACGTGTAAAACGCCCAAGCGACACAGCTCAGACTGATGATATAACCGACTGAGCCGACCAGCATCAGGCGTCTGCGGCCAAAACGATCGATCACCAACAGCGCGAGCATGGTGAAAACCAGATTTGTCAATCCAATGCCGACGGAATTGAGTAGTGCTGAGCTCTCGCCCGCACCCGCCATCTCGAAAATCCGTTTTGAGTAGTAGAGTATCGCATTGATACCAGACAGCTGATTGAATGCCGCGATGGCGACGGCCAACATAATGGGTCGCAGATAGGCTCGACGCAACAGACGGTTCGCGAAGACTGTGGTGGGCGAGATCGAGCGAATTCTGGATTTCGATCAACTCCTGATCCACGCTCCCTTTATCGCTCCCCAGCCGCTGCAGGACCGATCGCGCTTCTTCCACGCGATCTTGCGCCACCAGCCAGCGAGGACTGCGGGGCGTCAGAAATAGCAGCGCGCAAAACGCGGCAGCCGGAAACGCCTCCACGGCAAACATCCATCGCCATTCGACGTCACCCAACTGCAAGGAGTTGATGATGAAATTGGAGAGGAAGGCAAGTAAAATGCCCAACACAATGTTGAACTGCGCCAGCGCCACCAGACGCCCACGCGACCGGGCAGGCGAAATTTCCGCGATGTAAAGCGGCGAAACGACCGACGCGGCACCAACCCCCAATCCCCCCAGGAATCGGAAAAAGAGAAACGAGTACCAATCCCACGCCAGACCGCAGCCAACAGCAGAGACAAGATAAAGTATGCCGATCCAGAATAGAGTCGTACGGCGACCCAGGCGGTCGGCGGGTTTGCCCGCACTCAGAGCACCGATAATCGTTCCGATCAAGGCACTGGAAGTCGTGAATCCGTGCCAGAAATCGCTGAGCCCCCACAGCGTTTGCAGAGCTCCCTCCGCACCCGAAATGACTGCCGTGTCAAATCCAAACAGGAGCCCGCCCAATGCCGCAACAAGTGCACTGCCAATCAAGTATGTACTTAAACGCGGTTCGCTCTTCATCACACACTTCTCCCCGGCACGGTACCTTCACCTCAGTGCGTCCGGGCAGAGATCACCGTTCCGCCACGCTAACGATCAGTCGCCGTGTAATGTAGCCGAATTGCGCAGCGCTGCCTACGACGCCAGCGCCGAAGGCTGGAATGAGGGGCGATGGGGTGATGGTAACGGTTCGAGGTCGGTCCGAAAATGCTCCACATGCCGGCGTCTGGGCTGTGCCGAAGGGTCAAATCACGAGCCGACAAACACCCCGGGAGAAGAAAAGATTGGATCACGAGGAATTCTCAAGGGGCGTACACGGAGACTGCCTGTCAAAGCGTTTGGGTTTGCGCTGGCGAATCTAGCCTCGGGGATCGCATCAACCACGTGCCGCCAATTTCCCTTGAGCGTTGCCCCTGGCAGTTGGCCACGTCTCCGCATGCTTGGCTGAGGGGTGAACGAGGCGTGCCACACACACCTACCGCGTAACCACCGCTTCTAAGTTCGAGACAACGCAGCATGGCCGGCAACGAAAATGCATGACATCGATGCGAGGCTGATCCAGAGCAACGCGATCGGCGCGGCAGCCCCCCGGGCTACTGTTCGCCCGGGGTACGAAGCCGCGTGAGTTGCCCCGTTCGCGACTCTGCCTAACTATTCGTTCACTGCGACGACCGTATCCGCTCGCCTACTTCTTTGGCTTCAAGCTGCACTTCGATCAGCTTGACCAGTTTCGGATCATCGGGCTTGGTACTGGGTTCAAAACGAGCCAGGACTTCACCGTCACGACCGATCAGGAATTTCTCGAAGTTCCAGCTGATCTTACCTTCCCCTTTCGGCTTTGTGTCGAGGGAGGTCAAGTACTTGTAAAGGTCGCAGGCTTCTTCACCATTGACATTGATTTTGGCGAACATATCGAAGGTCACGCCATAATTGGCCTGGCAGAATTCTCGGATTTCGTCAGCGGTGCCGGGCTCCTGAGCGCCAAATTGGTTACAGGGGAAACCAACAATGGCCAGCCCCTTACTGGCGTATTTCTGGTGCAGGGCCTGCAATTGCTCATACTGAGGCGTCAAGCCGCACTTGCTGGCTACGTTGACGATCATCACCACCTTACCCTGGTACTTGCTGAGATCGACGTCCTCACCGCCGAGTGACTTCATTTTAAAATTCAGGGCTTTGGACACGCTTTTATCACCCTTCTCGGCAGCATTGGCCACCAGAACACATGACAGGCAGATGGTGGCCAAACCACCAAAAACGAATGCTTTCGACATCATTTTCGACTCCGATAACCGGGTTGAACCTTGTACACTTCTGGGAATCACCGATGCGCACTGAGTGCTTTATAGAGCCGCTATCTGATCGCCGCAAGTCCCAAAATCGGCCGCGCGATCTGGCGATCTGCTCGGTGCTCAGGGGCCCGAATCCGTGGCCCGATTGCTATCAATCTGTTTTCGATTCGGCCACAATTGTGATTCGGCCCTGAAAGGGTCCGCAAAGATAGTGAAGCAACGGACAAGTCGCGGGGGACACACATCCCCGCCACCGTGGTCACCGGAAGAGGGCGCGGCTGTGATTCCGATTCATGCACTCAGGGATCGGACAACGACGACATGCTTGGTTGGCGATAATTTGAGGAACACTTCGATGGTTCAATCTCGACGAGCATTCCTGGCTGGCCGGACGGGCAGCCGCAAGCACTGGTGCTTCAGCATTCTCATTATTTTTCTTTGCGCGATCCTTGCAGTCGCGCAGCAGCCGAATTCGGACGATGCGACGTTGTCGTTGCAGCCTTTTGTTCACGGGCCGGAGCTATTCCCGATTTTGCCCTGGGATGTACTGCACGGCTGGCAGGAGCCGCACCGCAATCCGCGGCAGGGTTTGGGGAGCCTGGCCGAATGCAACTTTACGCTGGCCGGTTTCGTCTCGCCACAAGACCTTCCGCTGTGCGAACAACTGGGATTGGCCGCCATCATGGCTCCTACCAACGGTGACGAGCCTTGGTTCGGAAAGTGGCGTGAGATGAGCGATGAAGAAATCGACGAGACCATCAAGGAAATGGTGCAATCAGCAGGCGACAGCCCGGCGGTGTTGGGCTATTTCATTATGGACGAACCGGGCGCACCGGCATTTCCTGCTCTGGCAAAAGCGGTATCGGCCGTGCAGAAGTATGCCCCCGGAAAACTCGCCTATATCAACCTCTTCCCCAGCTACGCGACAGTGGGGGCACCCGATCAGTCACAACTGGGGACCGCGACGTTTACGGAGTATCTGGAGCGGTATGTGAACGAAGTCAAACCTCAGTTCATCAGCTACGACAATTACATGGTGCAGTATTCTGACGATCTGGCAGATACGGCGAGGGCCGCGATTTACTACGCCGACTTACTGGAGATCCGCCGAGTCGCCAAAAAATACGACTTGCCGTTTTGGAACATCGTTTCCTGCAATCAGATCCGCAAGCAGACGACCGTTCCCTCGCCCGCCAATCTCGCGTTCCAGGCATACACGACGCTGGCTGCGGGAGGACGTGGCGTCTCGTGGTACAAGTACTACCAGGATGGATACGCCTACGCGCCGATCACGAAAGCGGATGAGAAGACGATCACTTGGGAGTACTTGCGAGCTGTCAATCATCAAGTCCGGATTCTCGGACCACGGATGAACCGTCTTTTTTCAACAGGGGTCTTCTTCACCTCGCCGCTCCCCGCGCCGAACCTGCCTTTGCTGCCCGGAAATCTCGTGACGGAGGTCACGGCGACGGTTTCGCCGCGCGGTCTCACCAATGCCGCGACGCCAATCATGGTGGGCGAGTTTCATGACCAGCAGGGAGGAGATTATGTGATGCTTGTGAACTTGAGCCTCGAAAAATCGGTTAATGTCAAGATCGTTACCGCGAAATTCTACCAAGCCAAACAGATTGTCTCGCCGGTTGACGGCAGCTTGCGAGCGCTGGACGAGGAAAATGGACACTGGCTGCTGGCCGGACATGGCGCGTTGATCGAACTGAAGTAGGTTTGGTGATTCACGCATGCTACGGGGCAACTTAGAATTCGGAAATGATGCGCCTGTTGCCCCCCCCGCGAAGACCTTTGGTGACGCTCAGCAGGCGCTCCAGCGCCAGTTGTAGATCGCCGGCCGAGAAGTTCAAGGAGTGCTGACAACATGCGAGAAGTCATCCCGGAGCAATTATGGATCGGCAATGCGCTGGATGCTCGAGACATCTCGAAAGTCCTGGCTCTTGGCGCGAACATCATCGTCGATCTGGCCATCGAAGAACCGCCAATTCAGTTTCCGCGAGATATCGTCTATTGCCGATTTCCCTTGATCGATGGTGTAGGAAACTCTTTGGTTGTACTTCGCGCGGCCATCGAAACGACGGCGAACTTCATTGCGTCGCAGACGCCAGTCGTGGTAGCCTGCGGTGCCGGCATGAGTCGTGCCCCATCCGTGATCGCCGCAGCCATGGCCGTTACGAACAGAGCCCCTTTTGCCGACACTCTGCAACAGATCACGGCGGGACAACCACATGATGTTTCGCCGAGCTTGCTGAAGGAAGTCGGGGAAGTGTACCGGCTTCTTCTCGGCTGATCTGGGAAGTAGTGGTAGTGGTAGTGGTAGTGGTAGTGGTAGTGGTGATCACCGTCATTCTTCGACCAACGGAGGCCGCTCGCCGTACAGCAACCAACCGCTGGGCGCGACCACCAAGACAATGCCGATCAACGAGAGCGGCTCCAACTCGTGGCCCCAGATCGCAACGTCATAAAACATGGCAAAGCCCACCTGCGTCAAGCCGACCACCGAAACCTTTGCGGGCGGTCCCGAAGCGAAGGCCACCGTAAGCAACAACTGCCCGAGCGTCGCCGCGATGCCGGTCGCGATGAGCATCAGGACGGTGGCTGCGTCGGTCGGTATGACCAGTGGTTTGTGCGCGGCCGAAAAAACGAAGACTGCCAACGAGGAAAGAAAGGCAATCGTCGCGAAATGCAGGACCACCGCTCGGCTATCGATCCCCTGGGCCTTGTGCAAGGCGATCATGACGACGGCCAACAAAAATGACGCGGCCAAGGGGGCCAGTGCAGCCAGGTTTCCCTTGGCCAACTGCGGCTGCTGGATGAGTGCGACTCCGATCAGCCCGATAGCGATGGCGATCCACACCCCCTTACTCCGTGTCTGGGGCCAGAGAAACCACGACGCAATCGCCACCCATGCCGGGGCCAGGTTCAAGAGCGTCACGACAATCGAAACCGGCAGCCTCGTCAACGAAAAGAACACGCACAGCATGCTGACGCTGCCAGCGATACTGCGCGCCCACAACTCCCAGGGACGCCAGAAACGCAGCTGCACGCCCGAGGCAATCGCGATCCCGCCGCTCAGGACAGAGAACCACCACCGAGCGCGTAAAGGCTATCACTTCCCAAGTCGTGTTCACTCGGAGTTCATGGGCCAGCGATCCCATCGTGGCGAACGCCAGAGCAGAAAAAAGCATCCAGATGTAGGCCACGTTACCTCTTCCGATCGGCGACCGCAGTCGCTCTGCCCGACCGCTGGTGAACACGGACGGGGCAAAGCCTCGAACCACTGACGAGCTACGCTACACCACAATCTGCGACAGTAGACTACGGCTCAGCAATCCAGCAAGATACTCGAAAGACAAAGTCACTCTCATCTTCCGAATCCCCCGAACATGGTTTTTGCTTCCCGAGCTGACAGTGAGCGGTCGAAGACGGCACCCTCGTCGATCCTGCCTTCGAAATTGAACCGCCCGTCACTGCGACCACCAATGAATATCTGGCTGTCACGGGGCCGCGAGACAGCGATCGTCCCGCCCAACTCGGGCTGCGTGTTGCCATTCAAGTGAACGCGAACCAGATCGCCGTCACGGACCAACAGAACGTGATACCAGCGGTGCAGTTCCAGCTCCGTATGCCCTGAAAGCAACTCCTGACTTGTGTCGCCATTGTAGAAGAACAGGCACCCAGGTGATTCCACCGAAGTGCCGCCGATTCCCAGATGATCACCGTCGGAGGCAGCGTCTGCACCTCGTGAAAACAAGTAGCCTGTGACCGGACGAGCGTTGGGCGGCATGGCATTGTAGAACCAGAAAGCGACGCTGTAAGAGTTTGAGAGTTGGCGCATGTCCGCCTTCAAGCGTCCACCCGCGAAGTGGACGCAGCGGTTGCCGCGCTCGGTGGACGTGAAAGCATCTCCTTCGGGTCCGGGCAGGAACAGCGCATAGCCTGGCTCCAGCCGCGCGTCGCAGCCGTGGCCTGCCACATCTGGCACTCGGTCACCACTCTGCAAATCCATCGCCCAATAGGCACAAGGTTCACTGGCTAGAATCTGCTGGGTGTAGCCTCCCCTGCCTGACTTCGGGTGTCCGCCGCGGTCTGCCGGAGACCTGTTCCAGCAACCCGAGTACGATCTCCACAATCTTGGGCTCCGCCGCGACCTCCAATCCGGCGGTTCGCGCCGGCCAAGTGGTGTATCCACCGAGATCATGCTGTTCGGGCGGCGGAATGTAACCCGCCCCGCCGTTGGCCAGTTCGATATTCATGGTCGTCCGCAGTGGACTCTGCAACTTGAGTTTCAATCCCGTGATACCGTACACCTCGTTGGGAATTGCGGTAATTCCGAGTTCACCGATGCGGATGGCCTGCAACTTCAATTCAGCCTCCGGGTTGTCGCGCAGCCAATGGGCCTCCATGGCATACACATCCGGCTGATTGCGAGCAACGCCCTGCATTCCATCTAAGATCTCTTGGGCCCAGGCGAGTCGCGGTGCGTCGGGCACGCGGCGCCCAAGCCGCAGCTTAGCCTCCGCCATGGCGAGTGGGACATCGCTGCGATATTCAATCGTCTTGAGTTGCTGCAGCATCAGGTCCGACAAGCCGCGACAGTAACGTTGAAAACCATCCGGCTTGCCCTGGAACGGTTGCTCCTGTAGCGAACAGGAGTAGTCCATGAAGTGCAAATCACCGCTGGTACCTTGCGACATGAGTGCCACAAAGGGCCTGCCGCTTTCACGGCCGCCAAACTCGCCGGCCTCTTCCAGCATCCGGCAGACCTGACCGGTGTAATCCGACGACAGTCCGGCAGCCCCGTAATAGTGCATAGAGAAATTGGCCAACAGCGCGAGCGGACGACCGTCATGATCCTGGATCGACAACAGGGTCAAATCGGGATCCTTCGGGCCGGCGGGGCCGGCCGTATCGGGATTCGCATGTCCTGGATGCATCATCGCTCGCACGCTAACCTGTCCAAAGGGATCGGTGCGCATCTTGTGCGGCAGGAAGATCCAGCGACGCGTATGAGTGTAGAACTCCGCGTCCACTACCCCCCAGCCCGCCTGAGCGGGTCGCACTGCCATCGCCGCCTGTTCGATGCTCTCGGCAATCCGCGGAACAAGAAACGCCGGGTACTCCGGGTCTGCAGGGCAACCGAGGCAGCGCATCGCGGCCGGCGCACTGTGGGTGTGCGTGGCGGAGATCAGAATACGGTCTTCCAAGATACCTGTCTTTTCGGCGGCGATCCGTTTCGCCTCGTCACACAACTCGCGCGACACCATGCAGCTGTCCACAACACAGATGGCGATGCGCTGCTTGCCGTCTGCCAGAACCAGGCTGTGCGCGAACAAGGATTGCGTGACCCGATCGGCGGTCTGCTGTAAAAAACCTCCGTTCTGCAGGACGGGGAATCTAGGGGGATCAATATTTACGGCCGCCGCCCCGGCCGAGAACGAGGGGCTCGCGTCCTGCGCCGCGGCGCGGACTGGCTGTTGAGCGGCGAGCACTACAATCATGACCTGCACTAGCACCGCGCGCACGGCTTGGCGTACAGTAAACATTCCTGTGCGACAGAACGCTGGTGTTAGTGCTACTGACCACCCCTCGCTTGGATGCGAAATACAAGGCCTGGTGATTGTCATCGGTAACCTCCGAAGCGGATTCTGCGATGCCCGGCCGCGGTCGCTCTTACGACTTGCCTGGACCGGGCGGTCCTGGCTTAGCCAAATGTCGCGTCTGAGCGGAACCACCTTTCCACAGGTCGTATCTCGGCTCGGCGTAAGTGTCGAAAAAACGATTCAGCCGCTGAGTCAATCCTGCTCGCGTGTCCTCGTATGCAGGTTCATGGTAGAGATTTACCCATTCGCCCGGATCTTGGGCCAAGTGGTAAAGCTCGTTGGGACCGGCCGGATGCCGGAGTATCAGTTTCCAGTCCTCGGTGCGGATGGCGCGTGTGTCTTCGAATTCGTAAAACACGACATTGTCCCAGTCAATCTGTTCGCCTCGCAGATAGCGAGCAAAATCCCGCCCCGGCGACGGCGGTTTGGACGGCATTCTGTCGCCCAAACCCAGGTAGCCGAGGATGGTCGGCATCAAATCGTAATTGGCGACCAGCATGTCGCTACGACGCCCGGCGGGGATCGCCTTGTTGTGGCGGAAGATCAAGGGAATGTGCATGGTGGCGTCAAATGCATGGAGCGGTCGCGTGTGGTCACCCATGCCCCACAGCCCATGTTGCCCGCAGCCAAGTCCCTGGTCGGCGGTGAAGACGACGAGCGTCTCGTCATCCAGACCTAGATTCTGCAGCTGATTCATCACTTCCCCAATTCCATCGTCCACGCCGCTGATTTCGGCGGCATAGCGCCGCATGGCCAAGACGTTGTTCATGAACTGGCGATTGTTGACTTGCCAGGGATGAATAGGATTCCGTGGGAACGACGGCAGTATCTTGTCAGCGTAATAAGCCGCGTGCCGATTCCTGGCCGGCTTTAACAGACTGCCACCCAAACCATACGGTCCGTTGTAGGTGAGCAACAGGAAGAATGGCTGACTTCCCCGGTTCTGTTTGAGGAACTTGATGGCGTGCTCGGTCCATAGGTCGGTCGTGTAGCGAGGTTCGGTGTAAACCTTTCCGTCATAGATGATCGGTTGATCGTAGAACTCTACTGTGTGACCGTGCGGCTTCGTGATCCAGTAGGCCGAGAAACCTTCTTGCGGTCTCAGGTTGTCACCCAGGTGCCATTTGCCGACCAGACCACAAGTGTATCCAGCTTCACCAAGCACTTCCCCCAATGACGTGTAGTCATCCAGCGTGTTATGAGCCTCCGGACCCATCTGCAGGCGATTCGCTTGCAGATAGCAGTGCACGCCGTGTTGCGACGGTATGAGCCCGGTCAGGAACGTGGCACGAGTGGGAGAACAGACGGCATTGGAGGCAAAGGCCCGTTCGAAAAGCATACCCTCGGTGGCCAATCGATCGATGTTCGGCGTGCGGACATCCGGATTGCCATAGCAACCCAATGTCCAAGGCCCATGATTGTCGGTCATGATCACGACCAGGTTTGGCGGTGAGGCGTCGGGATCGATCACTCGCGGCTGCGGGTTGTCGATATTCGCCACGGGCCGCACGCGAAGACCAGGGCGATCCACTTCACCAAGATCTTCCCGAGCCTTCTGCATCAGCCTCTGCAGTCGCTCGACAACCTCTGTCTGGTGCTCGGCAAGATCGGTTTCTTCTCGCGGGTCTTCGACAAGATTGTACAATTGGCAGCCGCTTTCTGGCAGAGCGTCGCTCTGGCTGCCGCCCCGCAGGTACAGTTTCCAAGGTCCGCTTCGTACCGCCTGCAGTTGATTCACATAGTAGTAGTAGAATGCTTCGTACGGAGATAACGCACCTGTCTGGCCGAACAACAGCGGTCGAATATCGTGCCCGTCGATTTTGCGATCGTTTGGAATCTCAGCACCGGCCAGGTGCGCGAACGTCGGGTAGAGATCCATCAGTGTAATCAGTTCTCTGCAGACGGTGCCAGCGGGAATATGTCCCGGCCATCGTGCGATCAACGGAACTCGCATACCCCCTTCGGCGACACTGTAGGCGTTCCCTTTCAAGGGCAGATTTGAGCCGCCACGACGCTGCGGTGCCGGAGCGCCGTTGTCGTTAGTCCAAATCACCAAGGTGCGTTCATCCAGAGGCCAATTGTTTCAGAGTGTCGAGAATCCGGCCCGTGGACCAGTCGATTTCTTCGACAGAGTCACCCCAAGCACCATTGGCATCTGGCCACGAAATCCTTCACTGGCGAAGGGAGCCGGCGTGCTGCCAGGCATGGCGTGCGGCAAATAGACAAAGAACGGCCGATCTCGATGCTGCTGGATGAACTCGATCGCACGTTCGGTATAACGCCGCGTCAGCGAATTGCGATCGACCGGCGCCTCGATCACTCGCTCCCCTTCCATCAACGGCAGTGGCGGCCAATCGGGTTGGCTCGGCCGAGCGGTCATGTCGTCGCTGTAGGGTATTCCCAAGTAGTCGTCAAAGCCCTGCCGAGTCGGCAACAGGGGGAGCTGGTCGCCCAAATGCCATTTACCGATGCACGCCGTCGCATAGCCACGCGTTTGCAGGATTTCGGCGATCGTGATCTCGTCCGGATGCAGTCCATGTCGCGACACGGGACGGAGCACCAGTCCATCCGGTTCGGTGAAATCCAGTCCCACCCTTCGCGCATAACAGCCGGTCATCAACGCCGCACGTGAGGGTGTACAGACCGGCGCGGCAGCGTAGCAGTCAGTAAACTTCATCCCCTCCCCAGCCAGTCGGTCGATACGCGGTGTGCGCTGTTTCGCTTGCGGATTGAAGCAGCCGACATCACCATAGCCCAGGTTGTCGCAGAGTATCAGGACGATGTTGGGAGGCCGCTGCCGAGTTGTATTTTCTTTCGGATCCTCGCCACAAACCGGGCGTGCGCCAGCCAGGCATATCGCGAACGCGGCTATCAGTATCGATCGACAGAGTGACAACTTGTGCATGATGCTCACCGGATGTTTCCTCTTCAAACTTGCATTTCAACACATCATGTTCGATTTAGCAAACCGCAAACCACCGAGACAAACCCAGTGAAGCACATACGTTGCGTCAACGCACGTCTCGCCAATTGACGGCCATCCCATGGCGGTGTCGGACCAGCAAACGCAGCCGCCATCAGCGTAGTCGTTCAGGACATCTTACCCCCTCAGGCATGAGACAGCCACTTCCCTGACAGAAGCGTCACGAATACCGCTCCGGGAGAGGCTCGGCACCGCCGCACTTTCGAAAACGCGCACCAGTGTCTTGTTCTGTTGGTTGTGATGAGGGGCGAAGCCTCGTCGGCCGAATCCATCCGCCAATTGTGATGCATGCACGGACTTTCTGGCGACTCGTACGCGTGGTACAACCAAGTTTCGCGGGCCGGCTTTCGCCCGCTTGTTTTCGGCCTGCAAAGAAATAGGCAGTTGCCAGGGAGTTGATCGGCGTGCATCGACGTATCGACAGTTTGCTCGCAACTTCTTGGAACGCGACGGGGACGCTGCCGTTTCAGAGACGCTGGTGCCGATTGAATTCATCACGTTCGCTCGACCGATCAGAGTTCCGCTCGTCGCAGTGTGTTGACCAACGTGCCTTTCACCGGCATGGGGCCGGTGGCATGCACCGCCAGCCTGATGCTTGTTCTTGGGATGCGGCCGGTGGCCGCGTTGAGAGGAATTGAAAAATGTTGTGCAAGAACCATGCAGGTCGAAGCAAGGCCCAAGGTAGGTTGCTCCGATGTGGGCGATTCCTGGCATCGTTTGTGCCTGCGCTGGCGGTCTTCGGCTGCGTAAGTCAGTCTCGAAGCGAGGACTCACTCCCTAATATCGTCTGGATCGTCGGCGAGAATATCTGCCTCGACTTGACCTGTTACGGTGCGGCGCAGGTACATACACCGAACCTGGACGGCCTGGCCGCCAGCGGAGTGCGTTACACGAACGTGTTTGCCACCAGCCCGGTGTGCCGCCGAGTCGGTCGGCATTCATGACCGGGATGTACCAAACCACCACCGACACGCACCACATGCGTTCGCACCGGGATGACGATTTTCGGCTGCCCGAGGGAGTGCGTCCCATGACTCATCGGCTGCGCGACGCAGGTTATTTCACGGCAAACATCAAGACAATCGGCGGCCACGTTGTGGGGACCGGGAAGCTGGATCTGAATTTTGTTAACGAGGGACCTTTGTACGACTCAGACGATTGGAGTGCATTGAAATCTCACCAACCGTTCTTCGCACAAATCAACACGCCTGAAGTGGAATATGACATCTACGATCGCCAGAGTGCCGGCAAGGATCGCGTGGAGTGGGTCGGCGAGCGTGAGCACGTGAAGTACGCGATGCCCGACAACGTGGCGCCACCGCCATATTACCCGGATCACAAGATCGTGCGTGAAGAGTGGGCACGATACCTGAACTCTGTCTCGGGGATGGATCGGCGCATTGGCCTGGTGCTCGATCGACTGCAGGCCGATAACCTGGCAGACAATACGATCGTGATGTTCTTTGCGGATAACGGCCGCCTGGAAGCGAGGGGGATTCATTGGTGCTACGACAGCGGTTTGCATGTCCCGATGATCATCCGTTGGCCAAAACACTTCCCGGCGCCGCCACCCTATCGTCCGGGTACGGCGAATGACCAGCTGATCAGCCTGTTGGATATTTACGCCACCACGCTCGCCGCGGCCGGTGTGCCGAGACCACCGCTGGCACAGAGCCGCACATTTCTGGGCACCTCGGCCGACCCGCCGCGTCGTTATGTGTTTAGTGCGCGCGACCGCATTGATGAAACGGTGCAACGCATTCGCACGGTCCGCGACCAGCGCTATCGCTACATTCGCAACTTCACCGAGGGCCCAATCTTTGCCTCTTTGAATCGATACAAGGAAAAGTGCTTCCCGGTCAAACCGTTGATGCGCGAGCTGCTTTTACAGGGCCAACTCAGCGGTCCGCCGGCCGAACTAATGCAACGGCGCGGGCCCAGCGAGGAACTTTACGACACGCGGACCGATCCGCACGAAATCCACAACCTCGTCGATTCAGACCAGCCCGCGCATCGCGCGGCACTGGAGCGGTTGCGGGCGGCACTGGACGTCTGGATGACCGAAACGGGTGACCGTGGCCATCAGCCGGAACCACCGGAAGTTGTCGCACCGTTCGAGAAAGAAATGCATGATTGGTTTGGAACACCCGCGTGGGCGCGTGATGAGAATGGTCGCTAAGAATCATGATGAAGAACAAGTTCGATATTTGATGCTCGGAAAATTGCTACCCGCCCGCCCGCTGCCGCTCGGCTTGTCCCGGTGGAGCGACAACTGATCTGCTACCGCATGACCGCATGACCTCTGCTCCCCCACACTCCGTCCCACTCGCTTCGCGAGTGGGACGGAGTGTGGGGGAGGGGATTTTCGCCCTGGCCGGTAGCTGGCCAGTTGCAATTCCGACCGGGGCATGCCCGGCGGAAATCGGAAAACACCGAGGTTATTTATCCCTCATACCTGGGGCGTGGGCAAATCGAAATGCGATGTCGCACCAGCGCCGACAAACGAGGCGTATCCAGCGGTCAGGCTACGAACGGGATCATTGATAGTCTGGACCGGTAGTCATCTTCCCACGTCCCGCCACGAAAACTAGGAGACGACCTTATGTCCTCCCACATTTCACGATTTTTCCCGGTGGTCTTCCTGCTGATACCCTTGCTGATTCACTCCATATGCTCGGCGCAGTCCCCAGCAGGTCCCGAGCAACCGGAGGTCTGGCTGTGCGCTGGCGGAGACCTGCTTGATCTGCTCGATCCGGACGCCGAGTGGCCCGTGGTGAAGCAACATTTATCGGGTATCAAGCTGTACATTGACATGCTGAACAAGGCTAGACCTGAGCAACTGGCACAACTTGTCGCGCTGGTGCGTGAAGGGGATTACCAGGTGGCGGTCGAATGCGGGTGCTGCCTGGAATTCGCTCCGTTGGACGAGACGAACGGCGAGACCTCCGCACGCATCGAATTGGCAAAGATTGACAAGTTCTATGCGGCAGGCGGCAAGGTCGATTATCTGGACCTGGATGGACCGATCCGGCGCTTAATGCACCCGGGCGGGCGGCGCGATGCACGGCGGTTCGAGTCGATGGAAAAGGCTGCGGACGAAATGGTGGACGCCGTGCGCATGCTTCATCAGGCGCATCCCGAAATTCGCTTCTGGCATCTGACGAATTTTCCGAATTGGGGATACCGAGGCGACGTCTCTTATCACGCCCGCGGCCCGCGTCGCCAGGACTATGGTGACTACGAACCTGCTCACCGCCTGGCACTGCAGAAGTTGAAGGCGGCCGGGATCGAGCTGGAGGGTGTCACGATCGACAATCCGTACGACTACCTGATCGGCGAACACCGCTCCGTGAATCTGAAAGATCCGAAGCGCGTGAATTGGCTGGACCGCGTAAGGTCGTATGAGGATGCAGCGCGCGCTGACGGGCTATCCGTGAATCTGATCGTGAACAGCGAGCGGGGTGGCCATGAATCCGACGAGCTGTTTTGCCGCGAGACGTTGCAGATGGTGGACACGTACCTGGCGGCGGGTGGACGACCCACTCGCTGGTTCGTGCAGAGCTGGTATCCCCACCCAAAAACGGTCGTTCCGGAAACGGTCCCGCATAGCCTGACGGCCTTGGTCAAGGACGTCATGGGCAAGGTGCGAGCTGGCAGCCAACGTGAATCTAACGACGCTGCTGCCAGTGAACGACCCAACGGTGCCAAACGGCAACGCCCAAGACGCGATACGCCAACGCCTCCGAAGATCTTGTTGATCGTTAGCGATGATCAAGGCTATCACGACCTCGGTTGTTTTGGCAGCCAGGAGGTGAAAACCCCGCACCTCGATCGTCTGGCACGTGAGGGAATTCGACTCACCAATTTCTACGTCACCTGGCCGGCGTGCACGCCCAGCCGCGGTAGCCTGCTGACGGGACGCTATCCGCAGCGGCACGGCGTCTATGACATGATCCGCAACGAAGCCCCCGACTACGGCCACCCATATTCCGCTGCCGAGTACGCGGTCACATTTGAACGCGTGGGCGGCATGGACACACGCGAGATCTTGCTGCCCCGATTGCTGAAACAGGCGGGATATGTGAGCGGCATTTTTGGCAAATGGGACCTGGGTGTGCACAGGCGGTTCTTGCCGCTGGCTCGTGGCTTTGATCAGTTCTACGGTTTCTGCAATACCGGCATCGATTATTTCACGCACGAGCGTTACGGCGTCCCCTCCATGTATCGTGACAACCAGCCCACCACGGAAGATCACGGCACGTACTGCACGTACCTGTTTCAACGCGAGTCGGTGCGTTTCGTGAACCAGTACCACGACCAGCCTTTTTTCCTCTACCTGCCGCTCAACGCCCCCCACGGCGCTTCCAACCTGGATCCGAAGATCCGCAGCGCGGCTCAAGGGCCCGGGAAATACAAGGATCTGTATCCCCAATTGCAGCGTGAAGCGGGCTACATCGAGCGAACCCGGTATGGAAAGCCTGCCGCGGGTGGCCAACTTAGCCCAACAAAGGCTTGAATACGCGGCAGCCGTCACCTGCATGGATGACGCGATTGGCGAAGTGCTGCAGCTGCTCGATCAATACCGGATCGCGGACGAGACGCTGGTGGTCTTCTTTTCGGACAACGGTGGGGGTGGCGGAAGCGACAATGCACCTCTCCGAGGGGGTAAGAGCAAGATGTTCGAGGGAGGGATTCGCGTTCCCTGCATTGTCCGTTACCCACGAATCATCCCGGCTGGAACGACCAGCGACGCGTTTCTCAGCTCCCTGGAAATCGTGCCCACATTGCTCGCCGCCACGGGGCTTGAAGCTCCCTCCGATCTGGTGCTGGACGGTTTCAACGTGCTGCCAGTGCTGGCGGGCAACACGCCGTCGCCGCGAAGCAAGATGTTCTGGCAACGTCGCGACGACAAAGCCGCTCGCGTAGGAGATTGGAAATGGGTCGAGTCCGCAGCGGGTCACGGCCTGTTCAATCTGTCCACCGATATCGGCGAGCGTCACGACGTCTCGCTGCAACAGCCAGAAAGACTTCAGGAAATAAAAGACCACTTCCGGCAGTGGCAAGCCGAGATGCAAGCCGCCGAGCCCGCGGCCCCTTCCGCGACTTTTAGTACCTTGTCACGCTTGAGAATTAGGGTCGGGCCAGGCGAATGTATGACATCGCCACTTTCTGATGCTGGATGTGCGCAAAGTGGTTTCCTGTAACAGATTTTCCCCACCGACCTCGCGTCCGTGGTTTTGGGTTTGACAACTACCGCAACCGCGAAAGAACTGCCCTTCCTGTTGGGGTGAGTCCAACGGTAGTTTTCAAACGCGATTCCACCGAGACAAGCCCGAATGGCGTGAAAGCTCGTGTCTTGCCATCCGATCTGGCAATTAGCGACGCTTGAAAGTCAACTTCCTCCGCCGGTCTTGTGCCCCCCAAGCAGTCCAGGCAAGGGCTCCCTCCTGGAAGTCCTAAGTGTCAAATTCCCAGGGAGCTAAGTATGCAAGTCCGACACAGATCAAAAATGCAGGTCATCCATGTATGTACATATATCTTGATCACAGACGTTGCACCAGACTGATCTTGCCCAACCCAAGCGTGCTGTTATCATATTCCGCCCCTTTCATGCTTCCGGACCGTGGCCCGTGAACGAGACTACCGATGAAATTACCGACGAAATCGCGAATGGATGCAGTTTGCGCCGTGTGCTTGTGTCTGACCACGATGCTGAGCGTGGCAAGTGGAGCCTGCGCTGACGACACTAGCGGGACCCGCGAGACTCCAAGTGCGCTGTCGCGACTAGCGAAAAGAATCTCGGAGGCCCGTCCGTCACTTGATAGTGTGATCGCCTGGACCGATCAGTATTTTTTCCACCAGTGGCGGATCCAGCAGCACGTGGAATCTCACGCGTGTCGGCTGCTCGATGAAGATGGAGAATTACACGCCACGGGAACCTTTGACGATTGCCTGGCCCAGCTTGAGTCCATCAAGAGAGAGCAGAATCTGGAACCGATGCAAGGCAAGGGGGTGGTTCTACTGCACGGTTTGGCAGCGCCTTGTTGGTCCATGCAAATGCTTGGCCGGCACCTTCAGAAACATGGTGGCTTCGAGGTCTTCACCGTCGATTACGCCAGCCTGCGATCCAGCATCGACTATCAGGGGCGGAGCCTCGCGAACGTAATTAAGAGCCTGCAAGGCCTTGACGAAATCCACCTGGTTGGTCACAGCATGGGCAATATAGTCATTCGACGATACCTGGCCGGCGACCCAACGCCCCTTCACGGCTGGCGCCGGATTCGAGAATCGGTCGCGTCGTGATGATTGCCCCGCCAAACCACGGTTCCATCACGGCCACGCGTTTGTCCGATACTTCTGCTTTCAAGACCTTGTTTGGAGAGTCGGGGCGGCAACTGGGCGCCGATTGGAAGGACCTGGAAAACCGACTGGCCATCCCCGACGTTGAGTTTGGGATTGTAGCCGGTGGCTGCAATAACAGGGTGGGGCTGAATCCCTTCTTGCCAGGTGATGATGATGGACGAATCACGGTCCAGACAACGCGCCTGGCCGGGGCGAGTGACTTCATCGTGGTTCCCGCGTTGCACGAACTGATCGCCAACGACCCACGGGTCTTCGACTTCACGCTTTCTTTCCTGACCTCGGGCTATTTCGTGTCGGCCGAGCAGAAACAGGGCATTGCGACCGGTTCGGTGGCTGAGCAAGCGAGTCGCACCACGCGGTGACCCGTCATCTCGGACCCGGAATCTCGACTGGCCGGTTGCCTGCCGCCGCACGAACCTCCGGGCACAATACCTCCCCCCATGTGAGCTATTCGCCGGCACCACAAACCGGTTGATGTTCGAGTCGGCCATCTGCGGGATCATTGCGGAACGCAACGTTCTTACCGCTCTCACCGCAATTGTTGCGCCATTTAGTAAGGCAATTCCCGTGCGTTTTGACTTCCGTTAGACTACAATTCTGTGTCTGATTGGGCGGTGGTGATCGCTGTGCGGTGGTGATCGCTGTGCGGAGCATCTATCTGGTGCACGGCCGGATCACGTCCGACCAGGCGTTTTCCATAGATGAGGCCCGATTTCTGCTCTCGCGCTGTCCGCATCCTTCAGGCTGAAGTCGACGCTGTGGCGGGGGCTCTGTTTCCGGTGTCCGACCGGTTGGAACGGGGTATGACTAGTCACTGTGGAGCATACGGCGCAACCCAGGAGATCGCATGAGCATTTCTTTCGCCAATGGATGCGAAGAGCGAATCACGTCGGACGGCATTCAACTGCGTTACTACGATGTCGGTACCGGGCAGGTTCCGGTGGTGTTGCTGCACGGACTGTTCGGCAGCCCGTCCAACTGGCTGTCCATCATGCACGACCTGGCGGAGCACTATCGGTTCTTGGCCTTGCAGTTGCCGATCGACTTTGGCAAGGATCGCCGCCACACGTCGTTCACGATCGCTCGGTCAGTTGACCGATCACGTGGTCCGCTTCTTTGACGAGATGGGGCTGGACCGGGCGGTCGTCTGCGGCAATTCGCTGGGTGGCCAGGTGGCGCTTCGACTTCTACTTGCACCATCCCGAGCGTGTCGAGCGACTTGATTCTCAGCGGCAGTGCCGGTCTGTTCGAACGCAGTCTGGCGGCGGCAGGCCGCCACGACTGTGCCGCGCATTATCATTCGCGAACAGGCCTGTGAGATCTTCCACGACCCGAAGCATGTGAGCGACGAGTTGGTGGACGACATCTACGCGATGTTGAGCGATCGCCACTACCGCCGATTCTTGCTCAGGGTCGCCAAAGCCACGCGTGATCGCTACATGCTGGAGGAATTGGCCAACGTGAAGGTCCCGACGCTGATCATTTGGGGACGCGACGACACGATCACGCCGCCGTTTGTCGCCGAGCAGTTTTGCGAACACATTCCCAGCGGCCGAGTTGGTCTTCATCGACGCAGTGCGGGCACTGCGCCGCCGATCGAACAACCGGACGAGTTCGCTCGCCGTGCTGCATGCCTTTCTCGGCGAGCATGACGTCCTGACCGTGACTGGGTGCCATGCAAGCCAAGGTGAGCAGATCCTGCCCGCACACAAACTCACCGGATTATCCAGTGCCTACATTGACTGCCGTGCTCGTGGTCCTGGCCATTGTGCTCCCCGTGCTGCTGCGGGGAGTGGTCGGCGCGCTGGCGAGCAACTCCAACGACCCCCGTCAATGGCTGCCGCGCGGTTTCGACGAGACGAAGACATACGACTGGCTGCAGCAGCATTTTGGCAACGACGAGATCACGGTCGTCAGTTGGCCGGGCTGCACGCTGGAGGATGATCGTCCGCGAGCAGCTTGCCGAAGCCATGCTGAGCGATCCGGAAACGTCGTATTTCCAGCGGGCGATGACGGGACGGCAGATACTTCACCAGCTGACGTCGCGTCCGTTGAACCGTGCCCGCGACGAAGCGATCCGCCGCCTGCAGGGCGTGTTGATTGGCCCGGACGGTCACACGACGTGCGTGATGCTGACGATTTCCGATCGGGGTGCTTCCGATCGAGCGGGCGCGATCGACGAGATTCGCCGCGTGGCGCGGGAGATCTGCGGATTGCAGCCGGATCAACTTCACCTCGGCGGTCCGACGGTGGACGCGGCCACGATCGACGTGGAAAGCCAGCGAATGCTGCTGGAGCTGGCCAGGTCTCTCGGGGCTCGTCGCCCTGGCGATCACGTGGGTTCGTCTGCCGCAGCATCCGGCTGGCCCTGATCGTCTTGGTGGTCGCCGTCTACAGCACGGCGGCGTGTCGATGGCGATTCTGTACTATTCGGGCGGCCACATGAATCTGGTGATGACCATGCTGCCACCGCTGGTTTTCGTGCTGAGCGTCTCGGCGGCGGTCCACCTGGTCAATTACTACCGTGACGCCTTGGAAGAGGATCGTGCCCCAGGAGGCGCCCTATCGGGCTTTGCGACATGGCTGGCGCCCGTGCGTGCTGGCTTCGGGCACGACGGCCATCGGCCTGCTGTCGCTGGCCGTCAGTGAGATCGTGCCGGTCAAGATGTTCGGCATCTACGCCGCGGCAGGAATGGGTGCCAGCCTGGTCACCGTCTTGTTGTTTCTGCCCGTGGCGCTGACCGTCTGGCCGGCGACGCCTCGTTCGTGGCGACCACGGACCAGCCAGCCGAATTCCAGCTCGCAGGATCGACCGCCTGGTCGACTTGATCTGTCGACAGCACCATGCGATTGTGATTGGCTCCGCAGTGCTCATGATCGTCACCGGCATCGGGCTTTTCTCGCTCCGTTCGACGGTCAAACTCCAATATCGTTTCGGCGTCGAACAGTCGAATTCTGCAGGACTACCACTGGCTGGAGGAACATCTGGGACCGCTGGTGCCGCTGGAACTGGTAGTCCACTTCGGCGATCAGACTCGATGGGATCTTCTGGAACAGCTCGAAACAAGTTGAGCAACTAGAGCAGCGAGTGCAGCAGCTTCCGGATGTCGGTGCGGCGTTATCCGGCGCTGATTTCGCACCGACTTTGCCAACCGGAAAGGGAGTCCGCCATGTCGCGCGGCGGACGATGCTGCGGCATCATACGGCCACGCTGGAAAGGGAACTGGTGCAAGGCGGATTCTGCTCGCAAGGCGAGCAGGGCGAAAGGCTGTGGCGGATCAGTATTCGCGCCTCGGCCCTGAGTGACGTCGACTACGGTCGCTTCGTGGAGAAGCTGCGCGACGAGCATCGAGCCTTTCGTCGCCACGATGGATCAGGTCCACGTGACGTACACCGGCGTCATTCCGCTGATTTACAAGGCCCAACGCGAGTTGCTCAACGATCTGGTGAAGAGTTTCTTGTTCGCTTTTGGCGTGATCGCGTTGGTCATGATCATTGTGCTGCGCGATTTTCGGGCCGGCCTCTTGACCATGGTTCCCAACATTTTTCCGGCGGTGGTGATTTTCGGCTTTATGGGCTGGTGCAGTATCTGGATCGAAATCGGCTCGATCATGACAGCCAGTGCGGCTATGGGTATCGCCGTCGACGATACCTTCCACCTGCTCACCTGGTACCGCCGAGGAACGGTACAAGGTCTGTCACGCCGTGATGCCGTCCGGTTCGCATTCCATCGCTGCGCCGGGGCCATGATCCATACCACGCTGATCTGTTCCTTTGCGCTGCTTGTTTTCTCGCTGAGTTCTTTCATGCCCATCCGGCGGTTTGCCTTGCTCATGGCAGCGCTGTTGATCGCCGCTTTACTGGGGGACCTGCTGTTGTTGCCCGCGATTCTGGTGAGTCCTTTAGGCAAGTTCGTACGCTCCCGCGGACCATCCAAACCTGGGCCACTGACGACGAAAGACCCAACATGCGGATAGGAAGCGCCATCGTGAACAGCTCAAGCCAGCGAGGGGTGGCGGTCAACGGCCCAATGCTGATCTTCAGTTCGACTGACGCCGACCACTCACCCGCTGGCGCGGACCGCTGGGACGGTCACGTTTCGCGGAATCACCCGGCGGTACCGCCGGTTGGCCAGCGGCCAGACGCGACACGGCCATGGCCAGACGGTCGTGCTGTCACGGGGAGGCAGCCGCCAAGACAAAAGCACTGAGTGTCGTCACATGGCGACTGAACGTCTCACTCGAGATATATCGAAACCGGAGCGCGAACTTCGGCTGTCCGACGAGCGTCTGGCCCTCGTACGTATCGATCCAGCGGCCGCTCTCATCCAGTCCATCGATAATCTCTTGCACACGCTGCGTGAGTTTCGGTGAAGCGGCCGTCGGCTGGTTCAACGGGTCACCAGCCCGCAGCCTCTCATATTGACTCTGAAGTTCCTCCAGCCGAAACTCAGTCTTCCACCCGTAATGTTGGGGCAATTTCGCATCGTCGTAAGTCAGCGTGTAAACATCACCGCGGCGCTGCATATAGAGTGGCCTGTTGGTTTCGAGCTCGTAGTAGCGGGCCAGTCTTCCTCCGGGCAGCACAGAACGCTCCAGGTACGCGAGTGCTCGCGGGATCGGCTCAAGATATTTCGAATCACCCGTACAACGGAAGATGAGCATCAGCGTTTCGATGACTTCCTGGGATTCATCACCAGAAATCGCCGGGGGTTCGAATTTCCGCGCCCAGATGGGGTGCATATCGTAATTGTATTGTTGAGCCCATGCCGGTTGCGGGTCGGGCATCTGTGCAAGAAGCAGGAAGTCGCCCAGGCGGCGCAACGCTAGTTTGTGCCTATCATGGCCGTAGGCACGCGAGGCCTCGATCAGCGCATCGGCGACGTAGCCACACACGTTATCGTTCAGCGTGTACATGTCCCAGTAGTTTTTTACTCGACCTTCGGTGCGCCAATCGTATCGGGGGTAACTGGCTTTCAGGACCGGCTGCTGCTCAACCGGACCTTTCCACACCTGTGGAAAAGCGCCGTTGGGAAACTGTGCGGCCAACAGCGCATCGAGGGCCATTTGAGCAGATTCGCGAATCGATGGGTGCTCAAAACCGAGGGCCTTGTCAAGCTGCACCAACAGGCGAATTGCCGACTGCGTCTGACCGTCATCAAGGGACGAGTTGTTTGGTCCTCCTCCTCGGCCGTTACGATACAGGGCGACTCGTCCGCGCAGATCGAAGTCGACACAGTTTGTCCAGCCTCCCGACTGAAGCTGCCCATAAACAAGTGACTCAGCCGCGTCGGTCGCGGCGTCGAGAAAGAACGGATCACCCGTGGCCGCATAGGCTTTCAAGTAGGCCATGCCCACCGTTGGCGTGCCGGGAGGTTGCACCCAGATCTGGCTGGGCGTCGCCACGCCCTCTCCCCAGCGCTGCTTCAGATCCAGACTGTAGTAGTAAACGTATCCACCGTGCGAGGCGACTTCGCCATGAAAGAACATGGCAGCCCGTTTCAAAGTGACGACGGCCTGTTTCCGCAGCTCCCTCGACCCTTCATCCGCTCCAATTCGATTTACGTGGCCGTACAGGGCGACGAACAGAGCCAAAAAGGCCAGACAACTGCGCTTCATATCATCATTCCCGGCCCGTTGAGCGGAATCACCGCCGGACACTTCATCGCTTGACTGATGCTCGAGGACGGACCGCGTGTCCAGCTGCATTCGCGTTGACAAGGCCGCCGCGGCAATCATCCGTCTGACTCTGCTGCGTCGCCGCGTACAATCGGAGCTATCGTCAGCGTTTCTTCCGGCTTGGTGCCACGCGCTGCCTCCGGTTTCGATGTTGCTCGCGCTGATACCGCTGGTGCTCCTGTAGAATCCAGTCAACGACCCCTGGCGTGGCAGACAGGACGGGCGACAGCTCTTCAATACAGATTATCGCTTCTTGGGGACTACCGATCACATAGCGATCCGTGTTCAGCGGCTCGGGGTCTGCGAGCACTCGAGGGAGGTGCGGGTTGACGCGAAAGGCCTCCTGGATCTCGCGACGCGACGCGTCCGAGCTGCCGCTGAGGCGAAAGGCAAGTATCGCTCTTCCATACGCCCATTGCGCCGACTCGTCGTTGCGTGCTTTCAAGAGTCTGGCTGCCTCCACGTCCCGATTCGTTGCCATCAACCGAGGCAGAAGCAAGTAGCGTACGCCCTGATCATCTTCCGGGTTGAGCTGCATGAGACGCTGAAAAATCTCAATGGCATCATCCACCCGGCCCATTTCATCAAGTGTTTCGCCAAGCCCCAGGCGAGCTCGCAGGTGGCAACGGGAGCCGGTAACGGCCCACAGATTCGCCTCTTCCGCGCCAGAGTTCTGATCTGCGATCTGGGGTTCGCCTGCCGCCACCGCTTTCTCGTAATGTTTCAAACGCGTATCCAAAGTGGCGGACATCTCGGCCAGAATGACATGAGCCTCGACGCAGTTCGCATCATGTGTCAGTGCCTGGCGAGCAAGTTGCACGCGACGGCGCCCAAACGTCTCGATCGCCTGGTAACAAAGGGCCCGCGCCTTCTCGCTGGGCGTTTCCGGTTCGACTCCGAATTCCTCCAGCGTTCGCCCCATGATGCGCTGCCGCATGACCGAGTTCATCTCGTTCAACATTCGACACCGGATTCTTCACGAAGAAGCGTTCCACCGCCAACAGCATCTGCTCATTGATTCTCGGATCGGGTATAAAGCCTCTCCGCATCCATTTCTGGGGCGTCGGTGGATGGACAAGGTCGGGAATCGAGAGCGTGTACTTTGTCTTGCCCGACGTGTGGCACGCCACTGTCTTGGTCCACCGCCCTCGGTCAATCTGCTCTTCGCTGGCGACGGCTAATACACGCAACAGGCCTTCCATGAAGTTCAGCTCCCGGGCAGACGGGCGTATCACCTTGGCTCGCTTGAACTGAGCAATCGTCGGATAGGCATTCGAATCGGCTACAGCCAGGTCATAGTCTTCCCACAGATCGGCATCTTCGATCGGGAGTCTTGTCACTGAGTCATACGACAGTTGCCACAGCGGCAGATCCTGCCAGCCACTCCTGCGATTTCGTAGTCGATAATGCTCCTCCGCCGTTGCATAGAAACCCAATCCATACACCTCGCGTCCGGCGCCGAGAACCACGGCAAACTGCATTCCGGCTGGCGCCTTGGGTGTGTGAATGCGGATCAGATCATCATCACAAAGATGCAACCAGAGCCGCGCTCGAAAAAAATCGGCTGCCGCGTCCGCGAAACTGCGCAGCTGGTCCACAGTGACACTCTTGGCAGAGAGTAACGAAGCCACGCGGGGTGCGCCCTGGCGATGGTATTTTTCCAGTTCCTTCTGAATGTCGTCCATCTCCTCCATCTGGTCCACCAACTCGACGCTCATACCACACCCCGCCAATGCCTCCCGTAAATACTCGGCCACCGCGGAATCCATTACCTCCAGGTGGCCGGGCCGGTACTGGCGCTCTTCGATCGCAAACGCCACAAGACCCGAGAGGAGGCAGTCGGGAACGGCTCGTTCGCGTCGCGTGACCTGGAGAGTACTGATCAGCCCATATTTCACATCCAGCCAGAGAGGCAACACGGGACGATAAGGAGCCTCGCCTTCGCCTTGAATCCACGCCGGCATGCGCAGGAATTTGCCCTGCCACCGCGCGCCTGAATCGCGCGGCAAGTCTCGAAACTGCTGTATCAGATCAGAATCCACTGCCCTGCTCCTTCCCACTCGTCCTCCACGCAGCCGCACCGCGACAAAACAGCGACGATGCCCGCATTTGGGTCGCCGAGCATGAGCCGCTATCCAAGATGCGCACACGGCTGCGCGCGTGTCGGAATCTAGACCGTTACCTACACACACTCAAATTCGCCACCGCAGCACGACCCAAAAACTGAATTCAAATTCAACGCCTTAGGCCACCTAAGGAACCGGGGAAAAATAACTTCCAGATTTGCTAGTCCCTCACCCTACCCTCTCCCCAAAGGGGCGAGGGAACTAGGTGAAGTTATTTTTCCCCCGATCCTAAGTGGCCTCATACACGAAGCACGAAACAAATCCGCTCCACAGAAATCTGGCTGTTGGAAACGCTGGCGCAATGGGCGAGAAAACTCAGCTCCGTTGGTTCGTGTTCAGTGGTTTTGGATTTCCGGTTTCGGATTTCCCGTTTTGGATGCGCTTCGGTAGAGGGATTTCGCACCCGATACTCGGCCACCGGCTGCGTTCTGGGCACACCTGGCGTGAGGCCAACGAGTAAGAGCAAGAGTACGGTCGAGTACGAGTAAGATTAAGATTAAGGGTAAGGGTATGAGTATGAGTACAGAGCGATAGATATTGCGGGATTAGTCTTCACGGATATGGATATTGCGAAACTGGACCAGGGCCGGCGGACTTGTCCACTCTCCCTGCTGGTTCTTGTTTCCATGATGCTGCAATCCGACGGGACCCTCGGCTGGCAGCCCCGGCAACTGTGCGTTATCGATGACCTGGATCCCGTTCAGCTTCACCCACAAGCGATCTCCCTTGACGGTGATTTCGAAAGTATTCCACTGTCCGATGTCATGATCGGCGTTCGTCTTGGGGGTCACTCCGGCGCGGACTTCGACTGGCATATTCTTGTCCATCCGGTATCCATAGACTTCGCCCGACCCGGTCGGCCAGCACCAGATGTTGACCTGCGACTTTCCCTCGCCACGCAGAAGGATACCGGAATCCGAATCGGGCACACTGATGCGAATCTCCTGACCGTTGACATCCTTCTTGTGACTTCCATCGCCGCGAATGATCGGGACTCGAGGGTTGACGTACGGAGTCTCCTTGATTCGCCAATCGACTAACAGCGTGAAATCCTTGTACGCTTTGGCCGTCCAAAGGTTCTTGTCCCCTGCTGCTTCACTCTGAGCATCGTAGTCGATCACTCCGTCAACGATTTTCCAATGGCCGTTGTCTCCGGCCGGCACTTTCCAGTTCGTGAAATCTTCGCCGTTGAACAACGACACAAACCCCTCCGGGGGCTGACCCTTGGCAACAGAGACGGCCAGCAGCAAACATATCCAAGCAAAGATCTGGCGTTTCATGGGAGGTCTCTCCAGGTTGAGTATACATTTGACCATCTGAATAGAATAATTGGAGCATACTGGCGAGCTGAGGTCAAACAGGGGCCGGAACACTCACGATAGCCTGATCGTCCGCAGACGAACAGGTTGCACGAAACGCTCGGATTGATCAAGCGTAACAAAGGTGTCGGCAGCGCGACAAACCCGCTATTCCGGCAGATCGCTGGGTGAATCGACAATCCGATTATGCGCGAAGATCATCCCTTCGCTCGGGTCACCCCGCACTTCAATTGCCTTGGGACGAAGCCCCGAGAACAGATTGCCGACAATGGTGACGTCTCGAGCGCCTTCCAGGACCAAGCCGGCAGCCGCCAGATCATCCTTCCCACGCTTGACCTTGTCTTCGCCGACAAAGCTGTTGGAGAAATTGTTACCGGTGACCGTGATCCGACCACTCTTCGGGCCGATCCGAAGTGCATCCTTTCTCATGATGGTCAGCGTATTGCCGCTCACCGCGCAGCCGTGTGCATCCTGCAAGTCGATGCCGGCACCGTTGTGAGCGATCACGTTAGCACTGATCGTGACCCCATAGCAGTCGCGATCCAAGGTAACGGCGGTGCCATGGCACTCCTCGATCATGTTTCCAGACAGGACCGATCCGTAGGTGTTTTCGATCAACACGCCACGATCAAGATGATCGTCCAGACAATTACCCGTCATGCAAAGATTGAAACCGTCGATGCAGTGCAGTGCATCCTGATTCTCTTCGAACTGATTGGACGACACGACGATGTCGTGGCAACCGATCAAATTCAACCCCACCCCCTTGTTATACGTCACCAGAGAATCGCTGACTCGCGGATCCTCATAACAATTGTCCAATCGAATTCCGTCACCGCCATGATGTGTGGCTGTCACCCCCTGAATAAATACTTCCTCGACTCGAAGCACGACGATCCCGTGGCCGCTCTGGGGATTTCCGGTGATTCGAAAACCAGTGAGGTTCACGCGCCACAGATGATCTTTGCTCTCCACTTTGTCACCGTCTCGGTGCTGCACAATCAGCGCCGGTTTGCCGTCCTTGTTCAGGTTGACGATGTGCGTGCCGGCACCAACTCCTTCCAATCGAGTCTCGCCGCGTCGCAAGATCAGCGGTTCCTGGATCTCAAACGTTCCGGCGGGCAATCGCACGATCCCGCCAGATTCCGGTACGGCATCCAGCGCCTCCTGGATAGTCCGAAACCGACTCGCTTCAATGACGGACCGCGCACCCGGCAGCAGCACGGCATCCGAAGATTGAGCGTCAACGGGCGCGGCGCACGAGGAGATCAGTATGACATAGACCACAACCACTGACATCGAAAAACTTTTTTTCATGGGTAGGCACCTTCCTGTAGTGGACGGTAGTGACGCTTCAGACAGTTGACCTCAAGTCACCTTAAGATGATTCATGTTTTCGTTCTTTCGGAGTCGTGCGGGTTCACGCGCGCAGACGTTCGCTGGGACCTCCTTCTCACGGAGACACGATGAAGGTGGGATCCCGTCCCAAAGTCGAGCTACCACTCGAGTACGCGCTGAGCCGGCCGAGCGTCGGTCACTCGAGCCCGGCTCAATACGACCGACATCTGGCCCCCAAATCGCATCATGGCTCAGCGCCGCCCGGTACGTTATGCTACCGCGTATCGGGAGCGTCCGATATTCTGAGCAACGCGGGATCTCTAGCCGCCTTTGTAACGGTGCCGAACCGGAAACTCAATCCGCGGGAGTCGACGCATGACACAATGCCGCATCTGTGACCAGGCAGTTCCGCTGGGAATGAACGCATGTCCATCCTGTGGGGCACCCGTTTCTGCTTCCTACACCGCGGCGGCATCCGATTTTGATGAGGAGATTCTGAGACTGCTCGCAGCAGGTCGAAAGCTGGACGCGGTGCGACGCTACCAGGAACAAACGGGCGCCAGTTTGCGCGATGCAAAAATCGCGGTGGAAAATCTGCCAAACCGGGACCATGTGCCAGAGAGCGAAGTCGATGCAGAACTGCTGCAGAAACTGTTGAACCTGCTGGGCCGAGGCAAGAAAATCGAGGCCATCAAACGTTACCGCGCCCACACGGGGACCGGACTTGCCGACGCCAAACGGGAGGTCGAATCACTCGCGGCTCAGCACGGTATCGTCGGACAGGGCGCGGGTTGCGGCGCGGTGCTGGCCACCCTGGCTGCGGCGTTTCTGGCAACCATGGTGATGGCTATGGTGATCATTAGGGGATGGTATTGACCAGGTAGGCAACCACACAACATGTCCGAGGCGTGAATGGTCCCCAATTCTATTGTTTCTCCCGATATGCGGTGATGCTGTCCCGGACGTACTGCTGAAACGCCTTCTTGTCGCTGGCCTTGGCCCACATCTCCTTCAAGTCTCGTAACTCCGCCACCTTGTTATTTGACACGCGCGTGATGATCAGCGCGGGAGCCCCGATCTCATAAGCCTTGGTCAGCTTCGCGTTCTGTTTGTCCTGAAAATCAATAAAGTGAAACTCGACCACACCCGCCTTGAGCTCCTTGGCGAATGCCTCCTTGACGGCCTCCTCGGCATAGCTTCCCAATTTGCGGCAAGTCGGACATCGCTCCGTCCGATGAAAATACATGGCCACCACGCGATCCTTGGGAGGATTAGCAGCACTGGCCGTCGACGACGAACATGCCCAGAAGCCGACCATCAGAATCCCCACAATCACTGACCTAGTATTAAGTTTCATCCCGAAACCTCCTTTCTGGATTTTCGTGGCACGCGATCTTACCGGTCCTTCAACAACACCCTGGACTATCGACGGCCAGCGTCCTGACACGACCAGTCTCCAGCCACCCTTTGCCAACGGGGACATTCGATTTCAACAAGCACCTGTTCGTCAGGTCGGATGCCAACATCTGCGTCCCCCGCAGGCGAATCTTGCGTGCAGGACACTTCCAGAGGCCTAATCCGGCGTCTGTGTCTCCGTCGCCGTGGAAGGGAGCGGCAACGAGGCCGGATCAATGCCGGCCGGCAGATCATTCCCCTGCTCTTTCCCCGTGGCTGGTTCGGCGGATATTCGCCGCGCCGTCAAGCATGGCTTGAATCTCGCCGCGAATAAACTGCGCGAACGCCGGTTTGTCATCCCATAATGCCCAGACTTGATCCAACCGCTTCCAATTCGCGACCTTTCCATTCTTCAACTGCGCCAGCACGACAACGGGCACCTGGATCTCAAATTGCTTCTTCAAATCGGCATTTGCCTCGACCTCATAGTCCAGGACTTTCCAGACAATCTCTCCTCGCTCCAGCGGCAAGGCAAATTCCTTCTCCAGCGTCTCGTGGGACTGGGACTCGATCGCTTCGCAGGTCGCACAACGCACGCTGCCGTGAAAGTAATAGACAACCAAACCGCTGTCGGTAACCTTGGTTGGTCGCACGTCGCCGCTGCCGCTTACCAAGGAGCCTTGCTCGCGCAGGGCCTGCAGCTCCTCCACGATCCTGGCCAGCTGCGGCTCCAGACGACTTGCCGCCTGGCTGTCGAGGAAGCGGGCAATGAGCAGCACCAGTGTGGCCGAAAACAGCGCGATCAGACATATCGACAGAGCATTCTTGAGTTCCATAGCTTGCTTCCCCAGGGGCGGCTGGCCCGCCTCCAAAACAGATCACAACCGAGTTCGGCCGTCCCGTGGTTCGCGCGAAAACGACTCGGAACAGTCGCGTTCTTGCCTCGGTGTGGACAAAGACTTCAAAGCCGCTTCAGCCACATGGCGGCCGAGGTTACGGGCAGTCGTCAATCCTAACTCGACGGTGCGTAAGCGGTGACTATATTAACAGCTTCTTGATCTCATCCGGCGTACAGAGCTTGCCAACCGATTTCACTTCCCCGTCGATTGCCAACGCAGGCGTCATCATGACGCCGAAACCGGCGATAACGTTAATGTCCTCAATTTTCTCCACCGCGGCCTCAATGCCCAACTCGTTGACCGCTTGTTGAGCGTTCTCCTTGAGTCTGGCACATCTCGCGCAACCCGGCCCCAGAACCTGTATCAACTTCATACTTCAGCTCCTTAACCATACTATCTCAAACAATGTGGCTGCGCGGAACACCGGTGGACTTCCCACACCGACTTGCTCCCCAGTAATGAAGTGATCGCCGAGACAAGGAACCAGGCGGGAAACACACGCCCCAACGATGGCTTTCCCACAGACCACTGCCGCATGACCAGAACTGCCACCACGGCAAGGACCACTTGGACTCCCAACTCAATCGCGTCCGCGTCAAAGCCCAGCGTGATTGTCAGGAGGCAGTACGTCACCAGGACGGCGACAAACGACCGGGCCAGCGTCTGGCGTTCTTGTTTCATGTGCATGGCGTGGCACACTCACGGATACGGCCGGGGATCCTGTTCTCGCGCACCCCACATACGAGACAACACTTGCAAACTTAGCCAATTTTACAATTTCCATCCAGCCGTCTTTTTCCCAGACCGCTCATGCCGGAAATCAACGCCGGGATTACCGTCCAAGTGGGGGGTGAAACTCGCCGTGATTGGCAGCTCGCCCCAGGGGTGGGATGGTCCATTTCGTCGTGCTAGACTTCGTTGTTCTGTTGCGCCGATAAATGCAGGTTGGCCGAAAGGAACGGCGATTGTCGATTGTTGAATTGCTGATTGTTGATTTGCGAAGGAAAGACTCCTACTTCGACAATCAACAATCGCCACTGATCAATCATCAATCGGTCTGGTGGATGAGCGCAACAAGGCCAATTTGGATATCTCGCCAAGGCACGCCGAACTTCCGGGGAATCGACCTAGCCACCCCAGGGCGGGTTGCCAAGAGCTGACGGTCGCCACCGCGGGGTGTGTTCGAGAACGTACCGCCGTGGCGTGGGAACGGCAGCCAGGATCGCTGGCACGGGTACGTTTCTCGCAGCCAGGGGGAACAGTCACCGTAGGCGAGGGACATCGCCATGGTGTCACCGCTCGGGAGTGCCACAGGAGCCGGCACTGCGGCGTCCGATCGGCGAACGGTGAAGGGCTCACCATGCTTCGAAATCCGATTGTCGATGCACGCGATCGAAAGAAGGTACGACGATCGCAACACCCATGCGCTACCTAACAAGCAGTCATCAGCACCGCGATTCGTGCGGCGTATGCATCGTTGCCTCTCCGGATCTGCCAGCCACAACCCTGTAGCTTGCATCTCGAAGCACCACAGCACGCTAACTGGATCGACAGGGGCAAGAACGACGCCCATCGGCCAGCCACGCGTGGGAACAAATTCGGTGCACACGGTGCCATTTTGCGTGACACATGATTATCTACTCCCCTGCGATGAGCGATCATCAACGGTACGCGCCTCGTGTGCTTTCCCGGACTTTGTTTCGCTGGCGGGCCGGGCTAGACTGAGTGGGTCTTGGCTGCGGGAGCAGCGGTCCGCAGGAAGCTGACGTGCGGCCGCTCGTTGGTCACACGACCTGGGAGTGTGCCCGATTCGTACCGACACAAGAATAAATCATGTTTCAACCATTCGACAGGAGCAACTCATGACTCACGGCCGCTTTCCGTTTTCGCGACGACGTTTCCTCTCAGGTGTGGCGGCGACGTGCGCAGCACCAGCGATCATACCTCGCCATGTACTGGGCGATGACAACAACGCGGCAGCCAACGACAAGATCGTGATTGGTGCGATCGGCATCGGCAAGATGATGTACGGGTCTCACCTGCCGCACTTCCTGAAGATGCCGGAAGTGAAGGTCGTGGCCGTTTCGGACGTCGACACCACACGGCGGGAAGCGGGCAAGAAACGCGTGGATGACGCGTACGGCAACAGTGACTGCGCGGCCTACAACGACTACCGCGAAATACTCGCCCGCGACGATATCGATGCCATCGTGTGCGCTACGCCGGATCACTGGCATGCCATGGTCATCCTCGACACCTGCAAGGCCGGCAAGGACATGTACTGCGAGAAGCCGCTGACCAACAACCTGATGGAGGCCAAGACGGTGATGGATGCGGTGAACGCGTCGCGGATCATTTTCCAGACGGGCAGCCAGCAGCGGGCGAGCGACAACTTCCGCTACGCCTGCGAACTGGTCCAGAACGGTCGCATCGGCAAGATCCAGCGGGTGGAGGTCGGCGTGGGCGGACCACCACGACCGTGCAATCTTCCCAGCGAAGAGATGGAACCGGGCCTGGATTGGGATCGCTGGCTCGGCGCGGCTCCCCTGCGCGACTACAGCTCGGTGCTCAGCCCGCGCGGCGTCCACAACCACTTTCCGTCGTGGCGCAATTTCTGCGAATACGGTGGCGGCGGCATGACCGACTGGGGCGCTCATCACTTCGACATCGCCCAGTGGGGATTGGGCATGGACAAGTCGGGCCCGGTCGAGATCGTTCCGCCCGAGAAGCCGTCGCCGGACGCGGTGTCAAGTACATCTACGAGAACGGCGTCGAGTTGATCCACGGGGGGCGCGGTGGCGTCACCTTCTTCGGCACCGACGGAGAGATTTTCGTCAATCGCGGCAAGCTCAAAAGCAAGCCCGAGAATGTCATCAAGCAGCCGATCGGCGACAACGAGATCCATCTCTACAAGGCTCCGGGCGGCAGCCACGCAGGGCACCGTCAGGATTGGGTCAACTGCGTGCTGAGCCGCAAACAGCCGAATTGTCCCATCGAAATCGGCGCCCGCACGGTCGCCGTCTGCCACTTGGGCAACATCGCCTACTTGCACGGCGAGGAGCTTGGCGGCAAGTCGCTTAAGTGGGATCCGCAGAAATGGGAGTTCGTCGGCAACGACGAGGCCAACAAGTGGCGCGACTATCCCTATCCGCGTCGCGCTGGCTACGAATTGCCTCGCGTGTGAAACGAACACGATAGGAAACACAAATCGGGCAGAACTGAGGTGGGCCCGATCTCAGTCGGTCCCCACGCCCGTTGGTTGTCCTCTCGCTCGGACCGAGATGTGTGCTCCTACTGCAGATGAACAGTGTTCTCTCTGGCGTTTTTGGCAGCGAGACACGAATCAGGACGTCCCCGGTACTTCGGAATTGAGTCGATCGTTCACTCGAATCGCCAGTCTTCGCGCCGGACCAGAAGTCACATGCCCAGCGATACGGCGGCGAGTCGCTGCCGCCGCGAACGGTTGTCGCACACCGTCGTTGTCGCCCGGCACAGGACATGAACATTCTCCCAGGGGGCTCACGTGACCAACAGCATTCTCTCTGCAGTCAAGGGCCGCTTCATCGTCGCCCTTTTTCTCGCCGCTGCCAGCAGCGGGTGCGGGCCCGCCGAGCACTCAGCCGCCCCGCCGGACACACGGGCAGCCAAACCTTCGACCCCAAACCAGTCGCAGTCCGCGACGGCTCGCAACCCCTCACTCGACAGGACGCCACAAGACAAACCGGTCGGAGAGACGAAAAATACACCGGCCGTTTCCCCGGAACAGCTCGCCGCGGCCAGGCAGTTGGCGGAAGACCTGGGGGTCGTCCTCCAGCAGGACAACCTCGGCAACGTCATCGGACTCGACACGGCCGCCAGGCGCAGCTGGGTCGATGATGTCCAGATGCAGGAGATGCTCGTCTTCCCCGAACTCCAGTCGTTGACGGTCGAAGGGCCCAGTATTTCCCATCTACTCGCGCCACAGATTGCCAGAGCCACCAAACTCAAGTCGCTGGCCATGCGCAACACACTGATCACCAATGAAGGAATTGCTGAACTCAAGCACCTTAAATCACTCAAGATCATCGACCTGCGCGTTTCCCCTCTGTTGGATGATGCGGCCATGGTTTCTCTGGCTGAGATGCCGCAGCTACGGGCGGTTCGACTGAACGCCGTGAACGTGACGGACAAGGGAGTGGCCACCCTGTTGAAACTGCCCCAGTTGACCGAGCTCGACGTGCGCAACTGCCGTGGTGTGACGCACAACGGCATCGAGCAACTGATCGAAAAGAAAACTCTCCGCACGCTCAAGATCGGCGGTTCCACCATCAACGATCAAGTGCTGGAAATCGTCGCCAGAATGCCCAATCTGACCGGTCTATCGCTCGACAATTGCGATATCACGGATGCCGGAGTCGCCGTACTGGGCAACTTGCCCCTGGTCAACCTCACCCTTTATCAGTGCGCCAACATCTCAGATGAGGGCCTCCACATCCTGGCCTCGATGTCCCAGCTGCAACGACTCACACTGCGCGATGTGGCGGCCAACGGAACGGCGTTGGCCGAACTGCCGCATCCGGAAAAACTGGTCGCGCTCAACATGGCTCAGTCCGGCATCACCGATGCAGAAGTCATACTGCTGTCAGCGATGTCGGGCCTGGAGGAGCTTACGTTGAGCGAAACGGCATTGACCGATGCGGCTGTCAACACGCTGACCAGGCTTACCTCGCTCAAGAAGCTCTATCATGACGCAGACGGGAGTCACTCCAGCAGGTTTCCAGCGATTGGCTCAGGCGATTCCCAAGTGCTCCATCCGCTCGAACTAAGCACTATCCCGAACCAAGTACTGTATAATAAACTCAAACTGCAAATCACGCGGTCCTTGTAGCCGGTAAAGCCGCATTTTTGTGGCTCGTTTCGCCTGGGAAAAGGTGGGGAATTCACATCCGGTGCAGATTGGCGAAATCACAGGCTTTTCCGGCGTTGGATCCGTTGGCAGGGGCGGGAAGGCTTGCACTTTGAGCAATCAACCATTGGTCGCATTTCATCTTCTGTCATCAAGGAGTGTCACATGACTCGCCACATCTTCGCTTTCGCGTCCGCCTTTACACTGATCGTGGCCTTGCCAGGCTACTCAAAGGCCAGTGAGCCGCAGGTGGCCCACATGGTTTACTTCAAGCTGCAAGAAAGCTCGGACAGTGCCCGGGAAAAACTCCTGGCGGCCTGCACAAAGTATCTCTCCAGGCACGATGGGACGATCTACTTTTCGGTCGGCGTCAGGGCCCAGGACCTGAGTCGCGACGTGAATGACAAGGATTTCGATGTGTCGCTGAACGTTGTCTTTCGCAACAAGGAGGCACATGACAAGTACCAGACACATCCCCGCCACCTGAAATTCATTGAAGAGAATAAGGACCTTTGGACCACCGTGCGGGTGTTCGATTCGTACATCCCCGCACCGGCCGACAAGGATGTGCAGCCGTCTGCCAAACGCATCCCGCTGCCTGATCGGCATCCTTAACGAAGGCCGAACAACGTGGAAAAGAACCCCATTCCCGACGCCCACACGCCAAGCAACGTGAAGGCGAACAAATAGGCCACTTCAAGAGCGGCGACGAACAGCAGGGCACGTGAAATCACACGGCTGCCTCCGCGGCGGAATGCCACGCTCGTACCGAGGATTGCGATCGGCGCACCGGCATACATCAGGCCCGGACCGAGCCATGTGAGTGGGTGGCCTCAACAGAACTGCCCCGTCAGTACCAGACCGGCCATCGGAACAGCGGTCAGCAATGCAGCCACGGCATTGAGCATGTGAAATTCCTCTCAATCATCGAACTGCCTCGGACAGCTCTGCCAGATTAGTTCAAGGGCGTCGCATTCTACGCAGCCGGCGGTGGGAAAGGAACCCCCGAGGCGGCAGCGCGAATCGGCGCGGCAGCACGAATCGTCCCTCCATCTGCGATTCGGGATGTGGTCGATCGCTGCCGGTCACTCAAATCCCTGTCAATCAGTTGTCACGTGGCCAGCTCACCGACCACCGATCGCCGGCTCCCGACGATCTCGCTTCATCTCGCTTCTTTGATAACGCATGGCGATGGTCCTTCTGAGCCATCACGCCTGCACCTCCGTTTTTGCCGCAAACGGACCAACTGTTGCTAGACATCGCCAGATTTTTTTCCTCCCATGACGGGTGGCATGGCCAGTTCCCGTTGGTTGGGCCAGCGGTCGGCTCTTTCGATCTCGGCGGACCGCTCCCCTGCCGGCCATCTTCGCTGCGTTAGCAGGGCTTCGGTCGAACCCGTGACCCTTCAGCCATTCGGGAGCCGCTCCCATGACCACCGCCCAAGTCCTTCCGACAAGTGTGGCACGCTGCCGAAAATTCCTCGAACAGGCAGGCATCTTCCTGGTTCTGGGGGCCTTGAGCGGCGCGTCTATCGCCTTTTATCTGTATGCCTGCGGCTGGATCGCCCGACTGCAGCAAATGAGCCCTGACCAGCTGGTTCGAGCCTTTACCGGAGTCTGATGATGCAGCGGGCGGTTCTGGGTCGCTGCTCCCAAATCCTGGGTGTCTGTTCCCGGCAGGCTCGTTCCCGGCAGGCTCGTTCCCGGCAGGCTCGTTCCCGGCATCTGCTGTCGGCGCTCACAGCTGGGTGTCTGCCCCCGATCCGGCGGTCCGGTAGCCCGCCGTGCTCGCGGCCCAATGGCTCCCAACCCGCCTGAGGGGGCCCGAATTCCCGTGAACGCACCTGTAACGGCAAGTCCAATTCCCTCTACAATTTGAAGTGACCCAGGCTGATGGCAGCTGCTGGGCGCCGAGCAGGATTGCTCCGCGTCGCGTTGCCGCGACCGGTGCTCGGGGCCCCGAAGTTGTATTCGGGCAGAAGATCGCGGTGGCACAAAGCCCTACCTCACCAAATTCTCCGCACTTGTCAGGTACGTCGTGACAAGCTGGGACAGACAGGGGCGCGGAAGCCGAGTGGGCCAAGATGGGGGGGAAACGAAGATGCAAATCGGCGCCATGAATCATCCAGCGCGAGACCCGCTGGAGGAGATCGACTGGATCGGCCAGAACGGATTCGACTTTGTCGATTTCACGTTTGAACCACCCGCGGCGGATCCGGTGCAGGTCGACACTAGCGCCATTCGCAGGGCGCTTGGCAGACACGATCTCGACGTGGTGGCGCATACGGCCTATTACCTGCCGGTAGCATCTCCTTTTGCCAGCGTCCGTGAAGCTTGTCTGGCAGAACTTCGCAATGCGCTGCAGGCCACCCGTCAGATCGGGGCGGAAGTCATGAATGTGCACTTCGACAGGCCACCCTCCTTCTTTTCGGAAGAACAGACAGTCAACTGGCACGCCGAGCTGTTACAGCCACTTTGCGAAGATGCCCAACGAATGGGAATTACCGTGGTGATCGAACACGTACCCTTCGGCGGCAGTAATCAACTGGAAGTGATCCGGCGGATCCTCAAGAAGGTACCCTTGCTGCAGTTTCACCTGGATAGCGGCCACGCGAAGTTGGAACGAAGCTACGATCGTTGGAACGAATACCTGGACCAGTTAGGGGACGTGCTGAGACACGTGCACCTGTCCGAAAACGACGGCACTTCAGACCAGCATCTGCCACTCGGCTCCGCGCCACGCAGCACCACCAGCTGGCGACAACACATCCGTAAACTTAAGGACACCGGATATGACGGTACGATCACCTTGGAAGTTTTCTCGCCGCGGAAAGAACACCTCCTGCTGAGCCGTGATTTGCTCAGAAGTTGGTGGGACGAATGATGGCGAACAGTGACGCTGCCAGGGAATTCCCTCGTGCTCAATTGGTTTGCCCTTCGTGCCATCCCATCTGCGTGCCATTGCACAGGCCCAGGGCATGCTAGCGTGCTCGATCGCCCTTTACGGCTCGTCCGTGATTTCGGTCAATGTGCGGCCCAGCACCTTGCGACGACCACGAGCCCCTTTGGCCGGTTCGGCAGTGATTCGACCTCGTTGAATCGATGTAAGAAACTGCTGGTTCAGCACTTCCACGTCTGTCTCAGAACCGATATCAGTCGCCGCGTCAGAGAGTCCCAAGAGAACTGACTGACGGACACCTTCGCGAATCCAATCAAAGAAATTCATCTTCATCAGGCGTGACTCCTATTGTGTGAAGTGTCATGCAGTCGTATCGGTAAACTCGACGCAATCGGTTCACTCAAATTGGAGGGGCCAGATGAAGTTCTGACGGTTGGAACGCACGGCGGCAGACGGGTTTCACGTGCGCGCATGGGCGTGGAATGCGGCAGGCAAGCCCAACGACCGGACGCGCTCACGACAAGCACAGGGCACTTACCACGCGGCACGAGCTCGATCGAGTGGTTTGTCAAGTCTCACGAACAGGGTGCCACTGGCGCGGATGATTCACGTAGGGTGGGTCAAGCTCGCGAACGTGTGGGTGGGTCTTCACAAGCCGATCAGATCCCCCGCAACAGTCCGTGTTTGTGCGGGCGGAGAACGAGCGAGCGAAGACCCTCCAGCAGCACGGCTTGCTCGACCCACCCTACGACTTTCGTGAATAATCCGGTCTGGCGGAGTACTGCCTCACCCAGACTCCTTGGCTTTCAAGCACTGCCAAAGCCGGCGATACAGCACCGCAAGAGATCGAGTTTCGACTGCGCACTAGTCGTCCTTCTTCTGAACCTGCTTCCGGGCGCGTTTCGCTCTCGGCTTCTTGGCTTGCTTCCTGTTCTGCTTCTTCTCTGCCTCCGTTTTCACATCCGGTGCCGGCTGAAACTGGACGTCTTGCGACTGGGCAGATCTCTCCGGGTCGAAATCCTTGATTTTGATATTCCGCCATCGAACTTCAAATGGGCCGCGATCCCCAACTCCATGAACCTGGAGTCCAATGAATCCGCAACGCGACGACGATTCGTCTGTCAGGTCCTCGACCTGACGATCGTTAATCCAAACCTGCACGCGCGGTCCGACGGCCAGGACACGATACTGATTCCATTGGTCGTTTCTTGTAGGCATCTTTGATATCTTGATGGGGGCTAATCCAGCCACGTCCCGTGGCCTCACCGTAAATATAGCCCGACGCGCCCGGCGCGGTCACAATCTCGACCTGTGGACCGTGAACCCGCTCGTTGTTGTAGTCCTTACTGCTGCGCGATCGAATCTGCACACCTGAGTTGAGGCCGGGATCGACCTTCACTTCGAACAGCAATTCAAAATCGCAGTAGACCTTATCGGTGCAGAGGAAAGAGTTGGGACTGTTTTTCGCCGTGCGGCCGACTATGGCCTCGTCTTCGACTCGATACGTGGCGGTACCATTTCGTTGAGTCCATCCGTTGAGGGTCGTTCCATCAAACAGCCTGGCAAACCCATCGTCGTCAGCCCAACACCGACGAGAGTGGCAATACCAAGAGTAAGGCTCCAGCAGCAATCGTGATTCGTTTCATCAGATGATCCTCTCTTAAGGCAAGGTGGCTGCGACCGCGTGCCGCAGCCAAGGACTCAGTCTACCAGCGTGGCCGCCCGTGTGAAAGAATTCACGCTTCCTTCTATTCGAGAGTCGTCCGCCCACCGAACATGGATGGCGGGAACCTGGCTCCAAATGATCGCCTGTTTGCCGATCTATCGCGAAACCTGGCACGTCCAGCAGGTGATTAAGTCGTTGTTTGCGGTTGAATCTTTGCTCGCAACGTGCACAATAGGTTACACCTAGGGTGCGATCAATTCGGCTGCTTTCTCGTGACGCTCTTGTCACGTGGCGGAAGTACCATGTACGAGGGCGTGATAGCCTGCGATCAGGGTATTGCGCCGGGGCCTGTTATGGCCGACAGCTGGTCGCCGGTTCGGAGAGAGAATCATGCCCAACTCGTCGATCCCCCGGATGACATGAGTCTCGGCAATCCGCCCAGCAACAAGCCGTTGCTCGATTACCTGGCTCGCGGATTCATCGAACACGGATTCGATATGAAACGGATCCATCGCGAAATCACGAACAGTCGCACCTGCCAATTGAGGTCGCCACAAAGGTTGAAGACCCCGTTGGAGATCGCCACATCAATGCTGCAGTCCTCGACCGGTAAAGCCTCAAGCGTGCCTCGGCGGAACTCCACGTTCGTCAGACCGACAGCAACCACGTTGCGCTGGGCCTTGGTCGCATCACCGGACCATCTTCTGGCAAGAAAGAGGACTGTCCATCCAAATGAACTCGAAGGGATGGATCTTATCCTTCGCGAAAGTGGCTCCGACTCTCGCTTTCTCACGGGAGGATGGTTTGCAGAACGTCAGGTCGCCGTAAACACGCTGATGGCCCTCTGGTGACCAGACACGATCAAACGTCTGGCAGTTGCCGGGCTGGGACTCGCCGCGTTGCCCAACGCGTCTGTTACTTTGGAGTTGGACCAGAAGCGTCTAGCGATTATTCGAGTCAAAGGATGGCCTCTGCGTCGGACAATGCCCGTCGTGCATCATCAGCAGAAGTATCTTTCCAAGGCACTCATGGCCTTCCTGGACGAACTGAAATCGCA
Source organism: uncultured Planctomycetota bacterium (assembly GCA_963700575.1). Classification (GTDB taxonomy): domain Bacteria; phylum Planctomycetota; class Planctomycetia; order Pirellulales; family Pirellulaceae; genus JAJRVM01. The sequence goes on from CAVOYC010000038.1 coordinate 476,504, forward strand.
CGTTTCCTCCAGAAAGCTCAGTCGTAAACGACGTTGTTCGTATCCAATCGGTTGCGACTGATCCGTTGACCGAGAATACCCGTCCATCGTGACCGATGTGAGAGCCGACTCGCCCGCATTCGATTGTAGATCTCATCAACGCATAGGTTTTGCGAAACATCCCGGAAAAGGACCGATTGATGAATGACACGTCGGATTCAGATAAACTATCAGACTGTTCAACCCCACTTGCCTCGATATCAGCGTTGAGGATGGTGTACCTCTGGCCAGGCTGATATGCCATGGAAATGGTATTACACCGACGTTTCTACGAAGTGGCTCCTACCGGTTCTGCTTCTACGGTCATGAGCCCAACGAACCACCGCCTATGGCCATCTGAACCTCGCTATTGATGGGGACCTATGAACACCCAGGGCACCAATACGACAAGGGCGCAAGCGTCGAAACCCACGCACACGGGCCTTTGGATCGGTGTCGGCTTACTGCTCGGTCTCCTCTGTGGCTTGCTCTTTGGCGAGTACTGCGCGGCTCTGCAGCTGATGGGCCAGGCTTACGTAGGACTGCTGCAGATGACCGTGCTGCCGTATCTGATCCTGAGTCTGGTGGCTAAGACAGGTCGACTCGACATGCAGCAGGCACGGAAACTGGGGCTCGCGGCGCTCGTAGTGCTCCTACTTCTCTGGCTAATCGGTATCGTCCTCATCGTGTTCGTGTCGACCATCCTCCCTCCCGCGGAGGGAGCCTCGTTCTACAGTCCCGTACAGGACGTTGCCGACGCGACTGGGCAAGAGGTCCTATCGAGGTTCATCCCGGCGAATGTGTTTTATGCGTTGGCCGAAGAAAACGTACCGGCGATTGTGGTCTTTTGTCTGTTCTTCGGCGGCGCCTTGATCATGGTGCCCGGCAAGGAACCATTGCTGGACTTCCTGGACCTCTGTGCGACGGCCATCGGTCGCGTGAACCTGTTCCTCGTCCGCCTCGCACCGGTCGGTCTGTTCGCGCTGACGGCCGCCGCCGCCGGCACGCTGCGTCTGGAGGAGCTGACACGTCTGCAGGCATATCTGATCATGTTTGCGCTGGCGTGTCTGGTGGCCGCGTTCGGAATCCTCCCTCTGCTACTCAGCAGCCTGACCGACATCCGCTACCGAGCCATCCTGCGTGCCGCTCAGGAGCCGTTGCTCACTGCGATCGCGACCGGAAAACTGTTTGTGGTATTACCCCAGATCACCGACAAGTGCGAGCAACTGCTTCGGGAAGACGACGCGTCGCCATCCGGGATCGGCGAGTCGACTGCGAGCGTCATCGTGCCCTTGGCCTATCCGTTTCCCCATCTCGGGAAGATCTTGGCGTTCGTGTTCATCTCATTCGCCGCGTGGTACGTGGGACGCGGGTTGACCCCCGGACAGACCACCGCCATGGCGGCCACGGGAACGATCTCCAGCTTCGCTGGTCCGCTCGTCACAATGCCGTACTTGCTGGACCAGTATCAACTGCCTCAGGACCTGATGGTGTTGTTCATTTTGCCCGGATTCGTTACGACTCGAATGGCTGACGTGGTGGGAGTCATGCACTTGATGGCCCTCACCGTGATCGTCACGCAAGCGATTCAGGGCGCATGCGAATACGATGGAGTCGTTTGGCAATGGCAACACTGGCAATGCTGGTTTGTCTCGGTATCGCTGGTGCGGCCAGCCGCTGGTATCTGTCGTCAACGACGCTTCAATACGACCTTGACAAGCGACTGCTATCGCTGGAAGTACCCTTTGCTCACGAGGACGTCGTTGTTCATCTATCGCGCGATGACGTTCCGAACCAGCCACCACTCGAGGGCTCCACGCTCGAGCGAATCAAAACGGGAAAGGTACTGCGCGTCGGCTATCACCCCGACCACTTGCCCTATTCCTTCTTCAATCGGCAGCAGCACCTGGTGGGCCTGGACGTGGAATTGATGCACCGGTTGGCCGCACGACTGCAGGTACGGCTGGAGTTCATTCCGTTTACTGCCGAAACGGTGGTTGAGCAACTGGAATCCGGGGAGATTGATGTAGCTGTGGGCGGTCTTATCCTGCTGCCCGAGCGGTTGCTGCAGGCCGAGTTTACACAACCGTATGCCACCGCGACGATGGCAGTCATTCTGCCAGACTATCGACGTGGTGAATTCGACACGTGGGACGACCCGGACAGGCCAGCTGACGCGCGGCTCGCCGCAGTCCACGCGGACGTAGCGATCGCTGTGCGGCGTCATCTGCCGAACGTCGAAATCGTCACTATCGATTCGCTCAGCGCGTTTTTCACGGAGCGCGTGGCAATCTTGATGGTCTCATCATCCCCGCTGAGGAAGGGGCAGCCTGGAACGTGCTGTATCCCGAAAATACCGTGGTGGTTCCCAGACCTGTGGTGCGGAGGCCCGTTGGCATGGCAGTTCGTGTGCACGATGCGGACTGGGTTCACTTTCTCGATCGGTGGTTGGACTTTGAGCGGCTGGATGGTTCGCTCGATCGCCTCCGAGTCTATTGGGTCGAAGGGGGCGGAACTCAGAAACAGCCGCCCCGCTGGTGCGTGCTGCGAGACGTGCTGCACTGGCTCCCCTAGCCCAGCCCTTTCTTCAGCTCCACGCGCACGGTTTCAGGCGCCCGTGAAACCAGGGATGACGGTGGTGTGCGACGCCTTCTCGCAGGTTTCCGCCAGCCGGTGATGCCATGCCGGAAAAGCGAAAAACACCTCGTTCATGGGTCCGGTAAACGCCGGCCCTAATAAAGATCAAGAACCGACGTCACGCCAAATCCGTGAACGGTTACGAAAGGTCGCCTGCACGAATCTGAAGCCCGTCGGGCCATGTCACGGCGGATCGCTCATTCGTCTGAATTGCACGAGTCGAGCGGACCACACTCGCGTTTGGGGCTGGTGACCCCCTTCAAAACCAGCCTATTGCGACTCGGCCATCCGCAACGTTCCCGAGGATAAACGAGCGAGCGAAGCCCGGGCCGTCTCCCTGAGCGACCGTGCGGGAACAGCGCGTCTCTGTTTGACGGCGGGGCTCTGTTGCGTGGCGCTCGGACAAATGGGAAAATGCTCGAGAGCGTTCAATTCGCGACGCAACGCACGGCGCTGGTTGTGGCCATCGGCCGGTTTTCTGTCTGTCTTCAGACCGATTCAAGGAAGGCCTTCGGGAGACCTGTCCATCAAGTAACTGAGAATCAGAAGGGGAGCCTCATGGATAAAGCGATCCACTTCACGGTCAATGGACAGCCCAGGTCCGTGACGTGCGACCCGATACGTTCGCTACTGGAAGTGCTGCGCGAAGATCTGAAGTTGACGGGTACGAAATACGGCTGCGGCGAGGGTCAGTGCCGGGCGTGCACTGTATTGCTCAACGGTGCCGCGACCCCATCCTGTAACACTCCAGTGGGTGACATCGAAGGGGGTGAAATCGTCACGATCGAAGGACTGGCCAGCGGCGCGTACACTGCACCCGGTTCAGGAGGCGTTTGTAGCCGCGCGAGCGATGCAGTGTGGTTTCTGTACGGCCGGAATGATTGTGGAAGCGGCTGGTCTGTTGAACGATGAACCGCATCCGACCGAAAAGCAGATTGTCGCGAGAATGGGGGATCACATCTGCCGGTGTGGAACCTACCCGCGCATCTTGAAGGCGATCAAGCAGGCCGCCGGACAGGAAGGAGGGGAGTAACGATGACGGATACCCATCTACACCGCTCACGCAACGACAACAGCTGTTCGGAAACAGAAAGCCCGCCGCAATTCGAGTTGGGTCGTCGGCAATTCGTGCAAGTGCTCGGTGCTGGTTTGGTGATTTCAGTCACGGCCAGCTCCGCAACCGCGCAGCAGAGGGGACGAGGCCGTCGTCAGCAGGAGTCCAAGGTTGCGGCACGAATCCATGTGGGCCAGGACGGCACGATTACGGTGATGAGTGGCAAGATCGAAATGGGCCAGGGCGCGCGGGAGAACTCACGCAGGCGGCAGCCGAGGAGCTGCGCGTACCACTGAGCCAGGTCCGGATGCTGCTGGCCGATACGAGCCTGGTGCCCGACGATGGACTGACGGCCGGCAGCCGCACGACTCCTTCCACGGTACCTGCCGTGCGTCGCGGTGCCGCGGCGGCACGGGAGTTCCTACAGAGTCTCGCTTGTCAACGGTGGCAGGTGAAGCCAGCGGAGGTCGTGATTCAGGACGGTCGCTTCACGAATCGCCAGACGAATGAGACCCTGACGTACGCCGAATTGGCGACAGAAGAGGACCTCTCCCAGGCCTTAGACCGCGTCATCCCCGGAGACATTTCGGTGACACCGGTCCAGGAGTGGAAAGTGATGGGCAGATCGCCCGCTCGACCAGGCCTGCGTGATTACGTGACCGGCGCATCAATATCCCTCGGACCTGGCGCCGAAAGGTGGGCTGCGCGGTAAGGTGCTGCGAGCCCCTTCGTACGGCGCCACGCTGAAATCGATCGACCTGTCGCCCGCCAAGTCGTTACCGGAGGTGGTCGTAGTCCGCGACGGTGACTTCGTAGGAGTCGCCGCGCCGACCACTTTTCGGGCTCAGCAAGCACTCGACGCGATTGCCAAGACCGCCGTCTGGAACGAAGCGCCCCATCCATCGAGCCAGCAGGTGTATGACTATCTGCGGAATCAAGTGCAAGGAGGACTGCCGGAGAATCCGTTCACTGACGCGTTGGCCAGCGCCAAACACAAGTTACGACAAACGTACCATGTGGCCTACGCGCAGCACGCACCGATGGAGACACGCACGGCGTTGGCCGAGTGGAAAGACGGTACCTTGACCGTCTGGACAGGCACTCAGAATCCCTTCGGATACCATCGCGAGCTCGCCGCGGCTTTTGACTTGCCTCAGGATCGAGTACGCGTGATGGTGCCCGATTTCGGCTGCGGATTTGGCGGCAAGCACACGGGGGAGGCGGCTATCGAAGCAGCACGTCTCGCCCGCGCGGCAAAATGCCCGGTGGCGTTGCAGTGGACCCGCGAGGAAGAGTTCACCTGGGCATACTTCCGTCCCGCGGCGGTGATCGATGCCGAAGCGAGCCTCGATGCAGCGGGCAAATTGACCTCATGGCACTTCATCAACATCAACTCTGGCGGTGCCGCCGTAGAGAGTCCGTACGCCATTGCGCGTTCCAACGCGCGCACCGTGCGGAGCAATGCGCCACTACGCCAAGGATCGTATCGCGTGCTGGCCGCGACAGCCAACAACTTCGCGCGGGAGAGCTTCATGGATGAATTGGCGATGGCAGCCGAAGCTGACCCGCTCGATTTTCGGCTGGCCCATTTGACGAACGCACGCATCCGAGCCGTGTTGGAAAAGGCCGCACATGAATTCGGCTGGCGCGACAAGTACCCGCACAAACAGCCGAACCGGGGCGTCGGACTGGCCTGTGGCACGGAAAAAAATTCGGTCGTGGCGGCCTGCGTGGAAATCTCGATTGAACCGTCGCGCAACCGCATTCAAGTGCAACATGTATGCGAGGTGTTCGAGTGCGGCGCGATACTTAATCCAGACAATCTCCGGGCGCAGGTAGAAGGTTGCATTATCATGGGGCTGGGTCCCGCCTTGCAGGAAGAAGTTCGATTTGAGTCGGGAAAGAACCAGACCGTCAATTTTGACGACTACCAGGTTCCACGATTCGGCGATGTACCCACCCTGGACATTCATCTGCTGAATCGGCCTGACTCAGAGAGCGCCGGTGGGGGCGAGACGCCGTTAATTGCCATCGCGCCGGCGATTGCCAACGCGGTATTCCACGCTACCGGCCAGCGCGTGCGGCAGATGCCGATCCGCCTCGATCAGACTCCGAAAGCTTGATACGTTGTGCAGCGGTGTGTACAGGCTCGTGAGAGGACGGCCGGGACCGTCATCGTGTGGACGTTTCATGCAGAAGCCCCAACCAAAATACCTCGAACACAAACACGGGTGGGAAGTCTCCCTGATTTGCACGCAATGTGGTCACGACGGCGTGCCTCGCTATGACGACTGGACTCCGAGCGCGGCGATCCATTTTGGAGATACACCGACGATTTATGCACAGCTCTTCTGCAACCAATGCGGCAAAAGCCTGACCGCAGAAGCGGGCACCGAGCTGGTCCGAATGTTCTCCGGCATGTTGACCGATCATGTTAACAAACGTATCATCGGGCAAATGATCGTCGTGCTGGCCGTTGTGCCTCTGCTGGCCATTGCCATTCTTTGGTTCGGAGTCCACCAAGGGCTGTGGGGTGCGTGGGCGTTTTCACTGCTGAGCTTACTCACCCTGTTGATCGCGCCGATGATCATGTGGTTCAACTACAAGATCGCCGCCATCCGGCATCGCTGTCCCTGCGGGAGACCCGACTACATCCTCATGGGACTCTTGGGACGCAGCTACTGCTATCGCTGCGCGAACTGCGGTCGGTTGTTGCGGCTGCGCGATTGAAAACGGTGAGTGACCACCCGCGACGGATCGCCGGTGCCACTTCCGGCGTTCGGCGCGCAATTCAGGCCATCCAGGGGCGAGAGCGGTCCTGGTTGCGGCGCACGATATCTTTAACAATCTTGACGTCGTCGCAGACCTGAAAATCAAACATCCCACAGCAAATGAAGTCGGCGCCGTTTTTCATGGCATAAGAAAAACCATGTTTGGGTCGGATGGCGCCGGCCGCCAGTACTTTGAAAGCGATCCAAGGCTTCTCTGACGGTCGCCATGAAAGCGGCCGTTTCGTCCGAATTCAGGCAAAACATATTGTCGTGGTACTCGTTGTGATCGCCCGTCGGAGGCAGGTACCAACACCATTCCTTGCGCGACTCCTCGGGAGTCGCCGACCAATATCGATCACGGTGAAACGTCTTATGATAGAATTCGGCACCCAGGCCGTGTTCTTCCGCCGCTTTCGGTACTTCCAGCGAGTGACCACCGAGCCCGGCGGGAACGCCATGCCCCTTGATCAATTCCAACGTTTGAGCAAGCGGTTCCAGCTTGCCGTCACGCACCAACTTGTCGGTCACTCCGCCGTGCGTGGATATGGCACACGCCCCTTTGTCGATGGCCTGATCCACTTCCAACTTGGCTTCCGCGGGATCCTCCAAAGGATTGATATAGACAATGGCCTGCAGTTTTCCACCCCGCTGTTTGTTGTACATCTCGACATACTTTAAAGAGGGTGGACTGGTGAGAATGGAGTTAATCCCCAACTGCTCGGACAGCTCAAAGGTATCCAAGATCCGCTGATCGGTGTTATACGCGTGAAACAGTGTCGAGACATAAAGCAAGTCGCGACTGTGCGCATAACCACCGATCAAATTGCTGCCTAATATCAAGCGGCTGATCTTCACGTCGCCGATCTGGCCATAAGGCATTGGCTCCCGAGCCGCTTCGGCTTGAGCTTCCGGCGTGACGGAACCTCCCTCCTGCAAGGCAGCCAGGACCGATCTTTCCTCCAGACTACTGACTGCGGCAATGCCGGACACTCCCAACAGAGACTGAGCCATGAACTCACGACGATCGGACTTCTTCGCCATCACATGTCCTTTCTCTTGAACGATCTGGCGGACCACCATCGCCATTCGCAGCGGGGCCCGCCAGGATTCAGTGCAGCCGTGACAATACACTTAGGAACCGGGGAAAAATAACTTCCGGATTTGCTAGTCCCTCACCCTACCCTCTCCCCAAAGGGGCGAGGGAACTAGGTGAAGTTATTTTTCCCCCGATCCTTATGTGTTCGCCGGCCGGTCTGACGGCTTCAGTCGCGCACAGGCTGAAGCACCACGATTATGAGATAGAATCCGCCGAATATCAACAGCGAAAAGCAGTCAGCCGACCACACACAACCCGCCCCCCCCAAGACCCTGCCAAAAGAGTGGGGCTTTCACCCACTCAACAGATTGAATGAGGAGGATGTCACGTTGAGGCAGGCGTTCTCGCCTGCCCTGGGTCCCTTCCGGCGTCGAGCAGAATGTCGAACGTGTGTGCTCCTGCAAATCTTGACGCGCAACTGGGCGTGCTGAGGACAGGCGAGTTTTGTGCGCAGACGGGGTCCACGTTGCCTGATCGGTCGTGTGAGCCTGTATGAGCCTCGTGTTTTAACGCGAGGTTGCGGCAGATAGTCATCATGCGGCGCGAACGGTCCTCGTCGTAAGGCTCAAGCCCGGCAGCGAGAAGGCTCGTAAACGAGCCTCGCGCTGTTGAATTGATCGCCGCGTCCACCCCGGCATGAATGCTCGGGGCTGATACTACTGCTCGTCCGAAAAGCAATAGAGATGATTCGTTCCGCGCACAAACAAATTCTTGCCGACGATGGCTGGTGAGGCATCAATTCCCTCGGCCAATTGGTTCACAGACACGACTTCCAGTGTCGGCTGGTTCTTGATGACCAGTATCGTTCCTTCGCGGCTGCTGAAATAGACGTGCCCAGCCGCTCCAACGGGAGAAGCATAGATGTTTCGCAATTCGGGCAAGCGGACTCCTGATTGCAGGACTTTGCCACTGGCAGGATCCAGACAGGTCATGACTGCCGTGTTCCCTTTTGTGAAATAGAGTAGATTATCCTGCAGCAGCGGTGACGGGACGTAGGGTGTATCGCGACTGTACTGCCAGACGACCTGTTGTGGGTCATTCGTCACATCGCCACGAGAATCGAGACGGACGGCACGCGCTTCGCTGCCGCGATGTCCGCTGATACAGATGATCAAATCATCATACACGACCGGGCTCGGTATCACATTGGTCGTCAAGCCCCCACACGTCCAGATTACTTCGCCGGTCACCAGGTCATAGCTGGTAATCTGCCGCGTGGCGGGTACGACCAACTGAGTGCGGCCCGCATATTCGACAACGCGCGGCGTCACCCAGCTGGTGGCCTCATCACGTTCGGCCCTCCATTTCATCTCTCCAGTTGCGGGATCGAGTACCACCACGAATGATGCCCCCTCGTGGTCCCAGTTGACGATCAGGTTGTCGCCGTGAACAACAGGCGACGCCCCTTCTCCCCATCCCATGCGCGTGATCATGTCTCCCAGATCGCGATGCCACAACAGCTGTCCGTCCAGGTCGTAGCAGAAAAGACCCCGAGAGCCAAACGAGACATACAGTCGCTGGCCATCCGTTGCTGGTGAGCTGGAGGCGTAGGAATTGGTCCCGTGCCGTCCTTCGTGCGGCAGAACTTCACAGGCGACTTGCCGCCAAATCAGCCGGCCCGATTCCCGATCGAAGCAGTTCACGACAAAGCGATAGTGGTTCATCGGCCGCCGCGTCTTATAACCACCCGGTGGCTCCATGGCCGGTGGAGCCAGCTTGTCAACCTTGCGGTCCGTTTGTTCCGCCGACAACACGAACACCTGCTGATCCCAGACGATTGGTGATGCGTGTCCTTCGCCGGGTACCGCCACCTTCCACTTCATGTTGTTGGTCTCGCTCAACTCGATGGGTGGATCACCGTGGGGGGCCATGCCGCTGGCCAGTGGTCCACGCCATTGGTGCCAGTTGTCCAGACACCGCTCCTCCAACTCCCCACTCAACAGCGTGGCAACTCCAGCCCACAGCCAAACAGCCCAGAACCAAACGCTCCAACTCGCGATCCTGCTCATCGTCAACTCCCTGCTGAGTGAACTCAACACTAATCTTACGGCGCCATGGTGCAGCGACGGATATGCGTAACTCGTGTTTCCGTAACAGACCCTCGCCACCGAACTCGTCCCGGTGGTTCTACGTTTGCTGACTACTCTAGCAACCGAAAAACGAACCTTCCTGCCGGCCATCGCCGCCTCCGGCAGCGATGGCCGGCAGGAAGGAAACTCTTGGGTGACCGAGATCGACGGTAGTTGTCAAACGCTCTACCACCGGGACAAGCCCGGTGGCGATAAAGCCCATGCACCCCAGGGCCCGACTTCCACTGCTGTACAATCTATGCGTTCGCCACGACGGAGACAACTTCGCTGGAACCACACCGAGCGAAATTCGACTATCACACCGCTCTTGGCTAGTCTTGCCCCTACCGCTCGACATCCAGCAGATACCAGGTGGCCGGCGCGTCGAGTTCGATCTGCCAGCCGTCTCGCTGCTGCCGGACCGTCAAGTCATCGGCCCGTGGTTTGCCCGTCGGACTCAGCGCCGTGGCCCGCAAGGTGCGCACCTTCTCCAGCCGGGACAAGTAAACGATGCCCCGCACCGGCTCGATCACCGTCGGCCCGGCGCCCCAATTCTCGAGCGTCTGCCGATCCTTTTTCCAGGTCGTTCCGGTGTTGGTGCATTTCGCCGTCGCAGCCAGAATCAATCTCGCCGACTGGCCGATCGGTTTCCCATCGAGTGAGCTGAGTAGCAACATGCAGAATTCATTCGAAACTTCGGCTGCCAGGTGGGAGGTCTGCAGGTCATTCGTCTTGACGAAACCGATCAAAGCGCAGGTGTGTTGCGTGTCTACCGAGACCAGGCCCCGTTTCTGGGCCGCGTTGTGCCACCCCAGTTCACCCGTGTCGGCGAGAATCCGGTTCTTCGGTGCTTCCCGGGGAAACGGCGACGAAGAACTTCCGCCGAGGGTCCAACGTGTACCGTGCGTGAGCGGCGTGCTCCGCTGAAACCCCGGCGTGTAAAATGGTCTCTCTTTGATCCTGTCCGAACGCAAACGTTCCATGATCTGATCGTGGGTGTACGATCGAATGATGCGTTTTCTGGCCGCACGAATATCCTGCCGATGCCAAAGGGCTGTGCAGGCGGCCACATTGGTCATTTTGACGGGGTCAACGCTCAAATCGAACCATCCGTTGCGATGAATGCCGTCCTTTTCCTTGTAGAGCGGGCCGCGATCATAGGTGAACCAGTAGATTCCATCCCAATCTTGCAGCAACGCATAGGCAGTCAGGATGGGAATCCCCTCACACGCGTATTCATGCGGAAAGGGGTGGTTCGTCTCGGAGATCGTATACGGGCGCCCGACAACAGGAGTGCGTGCGAATTGGATGACGGTCGAATCCCAAGGATCATTGACCATCGGAGTGTTCTTGATCCACGTGGCCTGGCCAATGTTGGGGTGTTCCCAATATCCATGACCATCGATCAGATCCATGATCATGTTGGCACTGATATGAGGATAGGCACAGATCCAGTCATTGTGATCCGCCGTACCGATCAACAGCTGCTGGACACCCAGCTCATCTTTCAACAACGCCTTCATTCCGGCGAAGAACCGTTTCTCTAATTCCAGGTAGTAAGTTGCCTCGGACATAAATCGCAACTCGGACGCTTTCGAGAACTCATCGGGCTGCAGTCGAGGTATGGCATCGCCTTCACCTACACCCGCTTCCTTACGCAGCTCGGCGAGCTGATTGTCTGATCGATTCTCTTGAAGCCACTGATTGTACAGATCGGTCAGTTCCTCGGCATACGATACCGGAATGGGCGACCAGGTCTGAGGTTGTGCTTCATCCTTGCCAACCAGGCGCCGGTTCAACCAACCTTCGAGCACCGAGTTCTCATTGACCATCTCAATGCACATCACCGCGGGCTCATGGCGGTACTCGTTACCCGTATACGGATTGCGGTGCGTGAGCAGTTGTCGAGCGTAGTCGTGCTGCAATTCGATCAATCGCGGGTTGAAGTAGGTGGCGGATTTACCCATCCCGAGTTTCCGCGGATCGCGAACTCCATCACCCTCCTTGTAATGCCGAAACACATTCAAATTGATGTTGGTGTAGATACCTCGCTTCTTCAATTCGGCGACCAGGAAATCCCAACGATCGAGATCACCTGCATGGAGATGGGTTGTGTTTTCGCGAGAATAATCAATCACACTGCGTCCCCAGGTCGAGTCGAGACCATGAAAGCGGACGCAATTCACGCCCAACCTGGCCAGATCATTGGCGACACGCACCGCTCCAGCCTGATCGGGAAAGCAGGAAGGACCGGCCATATTCACACCCCAGATACGGAACCGCGAGCCGTCCGGCAATACAAGATGCTCTCCCTCCATTCGGACAAACCCGTCGCGACCCGCCGGCGCGGAGAAAGTGCGAATGATCTACCAACAGCGGAGCATCTCGGTCATAATCCATCGGCAGCGGAACCAGCGGCTCCTCGGCACAACACAAGCTCGACCACACGCAGGCGATCACGACAAACAGAAGTAAGAAACTCAAACTGCAAATCACGCGGCCCATGTAGCCGGTAAAGTCGCATTTCTGTGGCTCGTCTACCATCGGAAAGGTTCGGAATTTGTCTCCGGTGCGGTTTGGCGAAATCACAGACTTTTCCGGCGTTGGATCCGTTGGAACGGGCGGGAAGGTTTGCACTTTGAGTAAGAAACATAGCTGTCGCATGTCTGGAGCATTCCCGGATAGTATCCAATATGGTACGGATGCTTTGAACTGGCGTCGCCGCAGTTGTGCGATCCGACCACGCCGCAAAGTGGATGACAACGCATTGTACCGTCTGACCTCACGGCTGGAAATCGAGCCCCACCTGTACCTTTTGCATGAACTTCCACGTGCGTGTCAGGCCGAAAACCGACAGTCGCCAGATGTTGCCGAGAGGCTATTTATGTCACGGCCGGTCAGTCGTGTTTCGCGAGAGCAGGCAGCTGACCGGTTTTCTCCGTCTTTCCGAGCAGATTCGACATGCACGCAGTTCTCGTGTCTATGGGCACCTTTGGCGATGTCTTCCCCTTCATCGGCCTTGGTATCCAGCTGCGTGCGCACGGCCACGCAGTGACCCTCGTGGCGAATGAGCTCTACCAGCAATTCGCTGAGCGGCATGACTTCCGCTTCACGGAACTCGTCTCCGACGAGGAAACGCAGAAGCTGATGGCGAACGCCGGCGTCTGGCATCCGGTCAGGAGTGCCTTGGTCGGCGCTCGCTGGGCCCGGGAGAAGATCGCCCAGCAATATGGCATCATTCGCGGCGCGGCACAAACCGATGACGCTGTGCTCGTGGCGTACCCTCCCGTCTTTGCCGCACACCTTGTTCACGAAACCTTGCGGTGTCCGCTGGTCGAGGCCAAGCCTACGGCAACTGGAAAACCATGATGTACGAATCGCTCGTCCGCGCCTGCACGGTGCGCTACACACGCAAACACCAGGGACAGTTTGCCGCCATGAAGCAGATCTTGTCGGACAAACAGCGTCAATTTCACTGGATTGGCGAGCTGTCTGCATTGCTGGGCACGTACGAAAAACAACGCAGCCAATACCAGAAACTCGACGTGTTCGCTCCGAAGATCGTCGCGTTCTTCGATGATTACGCCGAGACTTTCGCACAAGCCCACATCGCCCAAGACTCCACACAGCCGAAAGTCGTCACGATGACGCCCGCCAACGGGGCGAAAGATGTCGATCCGGCTCTGGCGATCATCAAAGTCACTTTCGATCGCCCGATGAAAGACCAATCCTGGTCCCTGGTCGGCGGCGGCCCTCACTTTCCGGAAATCACAGGCAAGCCGCGTTTTGACCCGACGCGCAAGATCTGGTCGGTGCCGGTGAAGCTGAAGTCAAATTGGCGATACGAGTATATGCTGAACTCCGACCGATTCACGTCCTTCCAGAGCGCCGACGCCGTCCCCCTCGCGCCGGTGCGAGTCTCGTTCACAACCAGGGCCGGGCGTTGAAGACCGCAGCAACTGGGGCGTGCGGCAGTCTTTTTCGGACTTATGTGGTTCGTACTTCGGATTTCAAGGGCGGCGCCCGCGGCCAGTACCGCACTGTTGCTCCCGGCACTCACGCTCTACCCTTCCCTCCGGTGGGGTCCAGACGACGAAAATTTGGCCGAAATTGAGCTGCGTCAAGGATTCCACGGCAACCGTGGGCGATATTCTAGGGAAACGATCCGGGTCGCGAGGCTAGGCCATGTCACAAGAACGTGAAGTAAAGACCATTCAGGCGATGGTAGAAATCTATTGCCGTGCTCATCATGGCCGAGATCGCGACCAACTCTGCGAGGCGTGTCAGACGTTGTTCGAATATGCCCAGGCGCGGCTCGGCAAATGCCCGTTTGGCCCCGAGAAACCCGTCTGTGCCAACTGCCCGATCCACTGTTACCGACCGGAGATGCGCGATCAGATTCGAGAGGTCATGCGTTACTCCGGTCCCCGCATGGCGCTCCGGCACCCCGGCCTGGCCCTATCGCACTTGATTCAGAAAAACAAACCGGTACCAGAGCGGCCGCGTGCTGCCAAGCGTAATGAAACGGACACGCAAGTGGCGAATCCGGAATGCTGTTCGTCCGAACCCGCGGAGCATCATGGCGATTTGGAGCCCTGAACATGACTGTGCGCGACATTGTCCACATTGACGCCGAGAAATGCGACGGATGCGGTCTCTGTGTCCCCTCCTGTGAAGAGGGAGCGATTCGGATCATCAACGCCAAGGCGACGGTCGTATCGGACGCCTATTGCGATGGCTTGGGGGCGTGCCTGGGACACTGCCCGCAAGGTGCGATCTCCATTCGGCAGCGTGACGCGGCCCTTTTCGACGCGGAGGCCGTTGCCCGGCATTTGGCGGCACAACAGACCACCGCGCCTCCGAAAGCGGCGCGGACCGGTTGTCCCGGGTCCATGCCAACGTCTCTGCAGCCGCCCCCACCGGCAGCTTCGCGCCCGGGCTTGGAACAAGGGGCTTCGGCACCAGACTCTTCCCCCCCAGTTCAGTCCCGGCTGGCGAATTGGCCCGTGCAACTTCATCTCGTGCCCCCCCATGCTCCGTACTTGCACGGCGCCGATCTGCTGCTGGTGGCCGATTGCGTGCCTTTTGCCTGCGCCAACTTTCACGAGCAACTGCTCGACCGTCGGCCCGTTGTGATCGGCTGTCCGAAACTGGATGACTGTCAGATTTACACGACGAAATTGGCGGCCATCATACAGCAGGCCCAACTCCGCAGCATCGCGGTTGTGCACATGGAAGTACCTTGCTGCACGGGACTCATGCGTATCACAGAGAAAGCGCAGCGGCTTGCCGGAACCACGCTCCCCGTGCAGGAGACCGTCGTCACGACCCGCGGTGAGCTCGCGGATCGCGCTCCCCAAAATCCGCTCTCATCGACTCTTCGGCATACCCCGACTGCGCGTTTACAGCTGCCTATTCTATAGGCCGGATTGTTCCCCTCGTGTGGGTCAAGCTCGCCTAACGTGTTGGTGGGTCTTCCCAAGCCGATCAGCGCCGCAGCAACAGTCCGTGTTGATGCGGGCAGAAAACGAGCGCGCGAAAACCCACCAGCAGCACGGCATGCTCGACCTACGAGTTTCGTGAATCATTCGGAATACTTCCATCGAGCGTAACTAGGCCCCCAGAAAGTCGGGCAGCAGACTGTCTGCTTTCGAAGCAGGCTGTCTGCTTTCGGTTCCTGCTTTCGGTTCGGCGGCGGTCGGGAGAAATCCCCATGGGTGGTATTAAGACCCCATTTGTGAGGTACGACCTAACGGGAATCAAACGGGAATCAGACTGTCTGCTTTCGAATGCACCCGCCTGCCAGGAATCATCAAGAACTCGAGGTTGGGGCAAACGGGTCCGATCGATAGAATGTGCCACCTTCCAAATCGGAATCGGTGCGCCGCCAAGGAAAAAGCGGAGCGTTGAGCCGTATTCACGTGGATCACTTGACACACGACCTCGTCGTGGACGGGAGCTGCTCATGGATGCGACAGCTATCCAAAAAGCCGAGAAACCGACGGACGACCTGGTGATCCTGGTACATGGAACTTACGCAGCCAGCAATTCGGACGTGGGCGGTTCCTGGTGGCAGGAAGGGAGTCCCGCCTGGACGCGATTGCAGGCACGGATGTTTCAGGGGGTAAAGCTAGCGTCCCGGGGAACAGTGTTTCATTGGTCGGGCAGAGAACAGTGAACGGTCTCGGAGCAAAGCAGGTCACAACCTGCTGGAACGTCTGCTCAAGTTAGAATCCATCGGACGCCCCTATCATCTGATCGGGCACAGTCACGGAGGATCGGTGATCTGGCACGCGCTGCGAGAGGCCACTTTACGGCGTGAGCAGTTGGCGGGGCTTCGCAGCTGGTCAACGGTAGGTACACCCTTCCTTCAGCACCGCACGCGCAGCGCCTGGCATTTCGCGAATATCGTCAATCTTCTGTTGGCCATCGCCTTGCTGCGACCAGCTCTCTTCACGCTCCGCAAACTCGCGCTGTTGACCGTATCGGCGCTGTCAGGACAGGATCATGCAATCGTACTAAATAACGGAGTGCCCCCCGCGCTGGCAGCCGCGAGAGGCCCCCTCTTGCGACTGCTCGAATCACTTGGCGTCTCGGTCACTTCCACGGCAGACGGCATCCAACTGGGCAGTTTTGATCCAGCAGCAGGAAGGTCCTTTTTCGAATACCTGTTCTTCAGTCCGGAAGGCTGGCTGATTGTCGGCATCGCGCTGTTATGCGTGTATGTCTACCTCAATCTGGCGACCTTCTTTCTGAGCCCCGTGCTCGAATCACTTCGCATTCGACAGGAAGCTCGGCTGGAACGGAAAGTCATGAGTACGTATCAGGGCCGTTGGCTGGGACTGTGGTCCACCGAGGACGAAGCGATCAACGGGCTGAGGACCACGCTGAATCTGTCCATCTCATTTGTGGCACGCATGACATACCGCGAGTCCGCTTTCTTTTCTGACCGACTATCTTGGATTTCGCGTCCTTATCACTGGGTCCTGGTCCCGCTCTACAACTCGTTGTTTCGCCCGCTCTTGGACGGCTTGATTCGCACGCACGTGGTCAAAACCGCGTTGGGTAACAACCGACCGGCAGCGGAGGTTGTGGCCGTTTCCCCTGTTCCGACCCGAGTGCCCGAGTTGGACCGGCTTCCAGCTCTGCCTGCCTGGCTGAACAAGAAACTCACCGAGGCGGCCGATCACCATGCGTGCGACATCGCGCCGCAACTGAGGTGTTTATTAGCGGAGCCTTCTTTCGCCAGTGGATTGGAGAAGTTCAGCAACACGATTACCGGACATGAACTGATACACACTTCCTATTTCGACCACGCGGAAATCCTGGATCTGCTGGCCAGCCACATTGCCTGGTCGCTTGGCCAACGCATTCGGCTGCCCGAGAACGACCTCGCGGAACCGACTCTGCTGCAATGGTTTCGCGACTTCAAACATCAGCTGGGCGAGCAGGTTTCGGCCGAGGCGATAGAGGGCAGGGACGATTCAGACGAACTGGTCACGAAGCGGCGTCAGAGTTGGATCAAACCACGTCGCCGCAAAGCGGCGTGAAGGCGCTGCGGGCCGATGGATTACTGTCGGGCCTCGCAACTTCCCCGACCGCGCCTCTCACTTGCCCAGCGAACCGGCCACGTCGGTGCGGTACGCTGCCAGGGCGGGAAGAAAGCCGACAATCACGGCCAGGATCAGTAGCGACGGGATCAACAGCACTTCGGACGAGACATTCATCCACTGGATGTCCGCGGCACCGCCGAGCAGTTGGTACAGATCGACGCTCGGGGCAAAATCAAAGAAGCCGATCGAGACACCGGTGCGCCGTTCGATGATCGGACTGGCCAGCGAATTCAAACCGTGGCCCATGATCCAACCGGCGGCACCGCCGCCGATAGCCAAAATGATCGACTCGACCAACACGATCGTCAACACGGCCGTCCGCGAGGCACCGAGGGCCCGCATGACCGCGATCTCATGGCGTCGCCCGGCCATCGAATTGTAAATACTGACCAGAATGCTCACGCCGGAAACCACGCAGATCATCGCGGTCAGTACCAACAATACCAGCTGAACCGGCTTCACGAACACCTCAAACAGCGTGAAGATCTCCAGCACCGGTAACACGACTTGCGCCTGGTCTCCTTCGTTGATAGCGTTCTGCAGCAACGGTGCGACAAGATTCCCCGACGTCCGGATCAGGATCGCCGTGACTTCCCGCTGTTCGACCGGCAGCGGTTTCAGCTGCAGCTGTTCTTGGGGATCGGAAGAGAACTCGGCCGGCTCGGGCGGAACTTTGGGCAGGGCTTGTGGATCGATCACTGCCGCGTCCGGCTGACTCGCGGAACCTCTGCCAATCAGCGGTTTCTCGTTCAGCGGCTTGGCATGCCCTTTCATCAGGTAGAAGCCTTCCATGTTGACGAAGGCAGCCCGGTCGTTGGGCGTCCCGGACGGCGCCAGGATACCGACCACGGTGAACTTGCGCCCGTGACCTTTTCCTTCCGGATCTCCGTGGGTGGTCGAGATGCGGTCGCCGACCTTGACCTGCATTTCGTCCGCCACGGTAGCGCCTACAATGGCTTCAAAAAAGCCATGTTGTTCGCTCTTCCGCTGGAAGTTACGTCCTTCGGCAAATTCGTATTGCCGATCGCCCTCAGGACCGAAACGCAATTGTTCAAACATGTCAGGAGTCGTCCCCACGACACGAAAGCGACCAAAGTAATCACCCAGGCAAAGGGGGATCGCAATCTGCGTGTAAGGCGAGTAGTCTCCGTCGCGACTCTCCTGTGTTGAGCGAAGCGCGTTCTCAAACTCGACTGCCCGCGATTCTTGCGACAGGAACTCCGTATAGAAATCGTACGGAATATTCTCGATCGGCTGACTGAGATAGTAGACGGAGTTCAGAGTGAGCTGCAGTTTACCTCCTTTGGGACCCACAATCAGGTTGTAGCCCAGATTGGCGTTGTTCTGAAACGATTGTTGGATCACGCCGGAGATGGACAGGACGGCCACCACCAGCATCACTCCCAGGGCCATGGAAAACGCCGTGAGTGACGATGCCAGGCCTCGCTGCTGGATACTGCGCCACGCAATCATCCACATGTTCATGAGCCAGATCCCTCGCGTGTGGGCCTAATGCTACGTCGGTCTCTAACTTGGCGGGAGGCTTCGAGCCGCATGGCGACGTCTTGTCGAGGGAGTCTATCTACCGGGATCATGGGACGCCAACTGCCAGTCAACATATTCGTAACCGTTCACGAAGAATGGCCCGACGCGACCAGGAAAACCGCAGAATCTCGAACAAGGAGGGCAGAATGTCGAAGGGAAGACTCGCCGATCCTCCTTCGTCCTTCGGAGTTCCTTGTTGGATATTCTGCCGTTCCGTCTCCGCACAGGGCGGGATCGTCGTGAACGCATACACATCTTCTTCCAAGAGGCGGAGCGTGTGTCGATTGAGACGTGGCGGACTTGCCCGAGCACGAATTCTCCATCCTCTACTCCAGATCGGGCCTTACGTAGATGCCGCCGCTGCGCACGACGAGAGTTCCCAGCTTATCCAACGTTGCCTCGCCGCGGATAACCACCGTCTGCCCTTCAGACAATCCCAACAGTTTCTGAGCGTCTACCGGAGGAACTTGTCCGCTCTGGTCCACCATCTCGACCATGGCGAGCCCGGACAATTCTTTTTTCGTCTTGTCTCTGCAGAAGGGACAGCCGTCAACGTCATGCTTGGGGGCTCCATCGTGCTCAGCTTGATCCTTGGTCAAGCGACAAATCGGCGACCATGAACGCGGCCCGATCGGGATCCCATGTCGGCCGGCTCAATCCATCGACGCGCCCTACCAAGGTTACGTTTTCCAACTGGCCGGACTGCTCAAGTACCTCACGCAGCTGCATCAACTGCTGGGCGTCCGGAGGTTCCTCGGCAAGCAGGTACTGCCGGCCGGCCTCGGCCCACGCCGCATCTTGTCGCGTCGCGCTGCCGCTGCAACCGGACAACAACATGCTGACCAAAAAGGCGACACAGAGACTGCTCACCACCCGAGTTCCACATTCTCATCATGACACCAAAGAGATTCAGGATCACTTCCAGGTCGAGCTTACCCGCTTGTGAGATCGCCGCCATCACTGACGCGGCACGACGCGCCCCGCCAGACTGTGGGCAGCTCTGCCGGGTGACGTTCCGGCCCTGCCAGACCGTGCCTGGTTTTGCCTTGGCATAGCTGTCGCCCGGACCTCCCCGGGACATCACTTCCTTCGTGGCTTACGCGTTTCGCGGCCCGATGGTTCGACCGCCAGCCCCCTGGGAGGCCGAGAGCGGAGGGAAATCGTCAACTTGATGCCATGGTCTCGAATCTGGTAACGTACAGCCGTGTGCGAGTCGCACCGGTGGCTCACCTTGGTCTACCTCAGACTCGCAGATGCTGGTGTTTCTGGTGCCCAACGAGCGACGAACGCTCCGCGAGGCCAATTCCCAAGCGAGCGGTGGCTCGTGTTGAGTGGGCAGCCCTGCCACCGCGTGAGAATGCGGTATCAGGCAATCGATAGATGTTAACTCCAAGTGCAAGCCTTGCCGCCCCTGCTAACCGATCCGACGCCGTAAAAGCCTGTCGTTTTGCCAGGCCACACCGGATGTGCATCCCGAACCCTTTCCGATGAGAAACGAGCCACAATAACGCGGCTTTACCGACTACATGGACCGCGTGACTGACAATTTGAGATACCAACCTGCCCAGGTAGCTCCCGCATCCTGCTGCAGAATGTCGCCGGAAGCCATCGTGACGGGGCTAATGCCTTCTGCCCGTCGCTGAAGAGAATTTTATCGAGTTCAAGGAGACCCCTGTGAAAACACATTTCCCGTCCAGTGCTCCCTCCGTCGCGATCTGCCTGGCGTTCTTCGCTGTTCGGGGCCTGCCCGGCTGTGGAGCCAAGGAAGCCCAGAAGAAGACCATCTCCGAGCCGGACCAGGTGGTTGCCGATCAGCATGACGAACACGCTTATCACGCTGAAGGCGAGCATCCGCTACCCGAGGACTTCGCGTCGGGAGTAACCGAACTGAAAGAACACTATCAGGAAATCAAGGTGGCTTTCGCGCAGGACGATCTCGAAAAGGCGAGCCAGCAGGCCCACGCCCCGCTGCATGACATAGGCAGACTGCTCGAAGCCCTGCCAGATCTGGCCAAAAAGGCCAATCTGCCGCCGGAGGATTCGGAGACCGTCAAGAAGTCGGTTGACACGTTGTTTCAAGCATATGGCTCAGTTGATGACGCGCTGCACGTTGGAAAAGAACCGGACTACAAGGCCGTGGCAGACCAGATTGATGACGCAGTGGCTGGCATCGAGGCTGTGCAGGCAAAACAGGCAAAGTAAGATGCGAACGGAAGTGCGCCCCATGCGGCGAAAACGACGGTCGGGACACCGGCAGACGTAATTTTAAACCCCTTCATGAGAGTATTGCACTATGAAGACTGCCCGAGCGTTCACGGCATTGGCGATGGGATTGATCACTTTCCAGACATTCTCGACGAGATCGGCCGGGTGTGCCGCAGGCGAAGACGCACCGCTCCGTCTGGCGTTCATTACCTGCTGCAAGGATGCCGCTTTTTTCGAACCCGTTAAGAAGGGCATGCAGGACGCGGCCCAAAAGATGGGGGTACAGTGCACCTGGATGGGTGTGGAGGGCGTTGACATGCCGGCCCAGGCCGAACTGGTACGACAAGCCGTCAAGGACGGATATGACGGGATCGCGTTGAATCTGGTCGATCCCGAGGCCTTCGACAGTGTAGTTCAGGAGGCCCTGGATCAGGGAATACCGGTGGTCGGCTTCAACACGGATGACCATGCCACCGCGAACGAGCGACTGAGCTGTGTGAATCAGCGGCTGTATGAGGCAGGCCGTTCGCTGGCTCAATTCGCCTCACACAAGATCCCGGATGGTGCCCACGTGCTGATGACCATGCACGACCAGGGAGTCTCGTCCCTGGAGGATCGTCTGCGGGGCCTCCAGGACGAGCTCCAAGCGAAGAATATCCGGGTGAAAGTCCGCGTGACCGGCAACGACTCGGTGAAAGGGGCCCAGATCGTCAAGGCCGAACTGGACCAGAACCCGGATATTCGCATTGTGCTCTGTACCGGCCAGGCGGATACGGAGGCGGCGGGGTGCGCGATCCGGGAGCATTTCTCGGGAAAGGGATATTGGGCGGCGGGGTTTGATCTTTCCCCCACGACACTGCAACTGATCAAGGAGGGGGTGATTCTCGGCAC
Source organism: uncultured Planctomycetota bacterium (assembly GCA_963700575.1). Taxonomy (GTDB): domain Bacteria; phylum Planctomycetota; class Planctomycetia; order Pirellulales; family Pirellulaceae; genus JAJRVM01. The sequence goes on from CAVOYC010000038.1 coordinate 498,403, forward strand.
CGTGGATCAGCAGCCCTACATCCAGGGTTTCTATCCGGTGATGCAATTGACGCTTTTCCTTCGCTACGGCATTATGCCGTCGAATATGGATGCTGGCGCGACGATCATCACTCCCAAGAACGTTGACCAGGCTCTGAAGCTGACGCGGCAGAAATATCGGTGATGCGACCGGGGGATATCGCCAACCTTCAGCATCCCAGAGTGATGACTTGTTTTTCGGCACATGTCGCTAAAATCTAGTGGGGGCACCGAAGCCACCCTGGGGGCCAGATTGCCATTTTGGCCCCGCTTACGCGTCGAAGGCAGCCTGAGCCGCAGGGAGCGACGAAGACGTGCCGAAGGGGAAGATTACGGAGAATCTCAACCAGGGGCAAATAAAGGGGATGGAAGAACCACTCGGAGGCCAGCGATCCACAGGAGTTGGCGATGGAACCGCAGGGATCGAAATCGACGTCAGACGCTTACTGGTTAGATCCTCACAACGCTGATTCTCCTTCGGCAATTGTCGGCATCGGGGCTTCGGCTGGTGGCTTGGAGGCATTAGAAACGCTCTTTGACAGCATGCCGACTGAGTCAGGGCTGACCTTCGTTCTGATTCAGCATCTCTCGCCGGACTTCAAGAGCCTGATGGACGAGCTGCTGTCGCGGCATACCAAGATTCGCATTCATCGGGTCAGCGAGGGAATGAGGGTGGAGCCCAACGCCATCTACCTCATTCCTCCCAAGAAAGAGATGATTATCTCGGGTGGCAAGCTGCTACTGACCGACAAAGACCCCTCCCGCGCGCTGGCTCTTCCCATCGACGTGTTCTTCCGTTCGCTGAGCCCAGGATGTCGGCCGACACGCTGTGGGAATCATTTTATCGGGCACGGGCAGTGACGGATCCCGCGGCATCCGGGCCATTCAAGATGCAGGCGGCACGGTGATCGTGCAGGATCCCGACACGGCGAAGTTCGACGGGATGCCCCGCAGCGCGGTCGATACGGGCGCCGTTGACTTTGTGGTCGCTCCGGAGTCGATGCCACGCGTGATTCTCGCCAACGTCGCTCAGCAGAATTCGCGGGTCGGCCCTCCCATCGCTCCCAATGTGTCGGAAGAGGGCATGAACGCCATCTTCGGCATGCTCCGCAGCGAGTGCGGCATCGATTTTTCGCACTACAAACCGAGCACCGTGTCACGGCGCGTGGAACGGCGGCTGCAATTGAACCAGTCGCTCGATTTGGAGGATTACGTCCAGCGACTGCGCGAGGATCCGCAGGAGGTCAATTTACTGTACAAGGACCTGCTGATCGGGGTCACCGAGTTCTTTCGGGATAGTGACGCTTTTGAGCGGATGCAGCGCGAGTTCATCCCGGACATTCTGAACCGTGCCAGCCGTGATGACGGCATTCGCGTCTGGGTAGCCGGTTGCGCGACCGGCGAAGAGGCCTATTCGATCGCCATTTTGTTGGACGAGGCATTGGAGCGACTGGGTCGAGGGCTGGACATGAAGGTCTTCGCCACGGACGTGCACCGGGCATCGCTGGAATGCGCCAGTGCCGGGATTTATGAGCAATCGAGCCTGTCGCGAGTGACGCCCGCGCGATTGGAGCGCAATTTTTTCCGGCGTGGAACAGACTATCACGTCTCCCAAGATTTGCGCAAGAAGATCGTCTTTGCTCCACACAACGTCATCAAAGATGCTCCCTTCACCAAGCTCGATTTGATCTCTTGCCGCAATATGTTGATTTATCTTCAGCCGGTTGCGCAGAAGAAGGTGCTATCTCTGTTTCACTTCGGCTTGAAAGCCAACGGGATCCTGTTTCTGGGGCCGAGCGAAAGCCCGGCGGAACTGAGCGAGGAATTCGATCCGCTCGACGCGCACTGGAAGATCTTCCGCAAGCGGCGCGACGTCAGATTGGCGTCCGATCTGCGATTGCCGCTCCCATTTGGCAATGTGCAGCCGCGGCCATCACATGCCACGCCTGCCGGTTACCCTGATGTCGATTTATTGCGGGCCTATGACGCATTGTTGGATGAGTATGTCCCTCCGAGCATTTTGCTGGACACCCAGCGTCAGATCATTCATACGTTTGGTGGGGCGGGCCGGTACCTCAGCCCGCGAGACGGGCGCATGTCGGCCGACATTTTGGAGATGGTGGACCGGGAATTGAAACTGGTCCTGGCCGGCGCTTTGCAGCGCGCCTCCAAAGAACAGACGCCCGTGACCTACACGGGCACGCGCGTGGAAACCGCCCAAGGGGCGGAAGAACTGAACGTGCGTGTCAAGCCGCTGGCGTCGAAAAGTTCTCATGAGCCGTATCTGCTGGTAACCTTCGAAAGTGTGACCCCCACGAAACCCCCCGCGGAACTGCAGCAAGTCATCGATGTGGAAAAGGCTTCCCGCGACCAGATGCAGTCGTTGGAGGTTGAACTGCGGTACACGAAGGAGAACTTACAGGCCACGATCGAAGAGCTTGAAACAAGTAACGAGGAACTACAGGCCACCAATGAAGAGCTCGTCGCGTCCAACGAAGAGCTGCAGAGCACCAACGAAGAACTCCATTCGGTGAACGAGGAATTGTACACGGTCAATGCGGAACATCAGCGTAAGATCGCTCAGCTAATTCAGTTGACCAACGGCATGGACAACCTCTTGCAGAGCACCGACGTAGGTACGATCTTCCTTGATCGGGCACTCTGCATTCGCAAATTCACGCCACGCGTCACCGACGTATTTCACATCCTGCCTCAAGACATCGGCCGTTGCATCGACAGTTTCGCCACCAGTATCGACTACACAGACTTGTTGGAAGATGTCGAGCGCGTGCTCAACAATGAGCCGGTCGGGGAACGACACGTTCAGAACCGACAAGGTCACTGGTACTTACTGCGCATTCTTCCTTATCAATCGGTGCAGAGAATCGACGGCGTGGTGATTACGTTCGTCAGCATTGATGCGCTCAAGAAGACGGAGCGAGAGTTACATTTGATGTCTAAGGTCTTCATGGATGCGGCCGATCCCATCATCATCGAAGATCTGGATGGGATCATCATCTACGTCAACTCTGAAGCGCTGTGTAACTATGGCTGGTCTCGCGAAGAAATGCTGGGAAACCGCATCGAGATGCTGATGACGCCAGAGGAACGAGTGCGGTCCAGGGAACTCCGCGCACGCTGCCGGAGTCGCGAGGCCGTGCGGAATGTGGAAACGACACGCCAATGCAAGTCGGGTGAAGTCTGCCCGGTTCTGTTGACGTTGTCGTTACTGGCAAACGAGCAAGGTGAACCGGTCGCCATCGCTTCCATTGGCAAAGACATTTCCGCCCAGAAGAAGGCCGAAGCCGTGGCTCGTGAAGCCCTGGAGCGGCGCGATCAGTTCCTGGCCATGCTTTCGCACGAACTCCGCAATCCACTTGGCGCTGTTCTCAATGCGACTTATGTGCTGGACAAGAACTGCACCGTACGCAAGGCCTGCAAGAGTCCCTGCCAGGTGATTCAACGACAGACTCACCAGATGTCTCGCTTGCTTGACGACCTGCTCGACGTAACGCGAGTCACGCAAGGGAAGATCGAAATCCTGCCCCAACCGGTCGATATCCGGCAGGCTATCGAAACGGTTCTACAAGTCGTGCAGACTGATATTGAGGATCATCGCCACACGCTGCACGTCGATATCGATCCACGCCCTATGATCGTCCATGGTGACCAGACAAGACTTCAGCAGATCCAAGTTAATCTGCTGACCAATGCCATCAAATACACTCCTGCCGGAGGCGAGATCTGGTTGACCGCTCACCCAGAAAATGGCGAGGTCGTGTTGCGTGTGCGAGACACAGGCGAGGGCATCCCGGCAGAAATGCTGCAAAGCGTCTTCGACCTGTTTGTGCAGGCCGGCTCAACTCTCGACCGGTCCGACGGCGGTATGGGAGTGGGACTGACGCTGGTCAGACAATTGGTCGAATTGCATCATGGGACGGTGGAGGCGCATAGCGACGGGTCGGGCAAAGGTACTGAAATCGTGGTGCGTTTGCCGGCGTGCGCCAAACCTGAACCACCAGAGACGATCCTGGACCAGGAGCCACCTGCCGATTACCACGGACGCATTCTCATCGTGGAAGACAATGCGGACAGCCGAGACATGCTCAGCACGCTGCTGGAAATCTACGGCTATCAGGTCGCGGCCGCCGAGGACGGCAAAAAAGGCCTTGAAATGCTGCAAACCGACAAGTTCGATCTGGCGCTGGTCGACATCGGGTTGCCCGGCATCGACGGATACGAAGTGGCCAGAACGATTCGCCGTGACCCACAACACATGGGAATCCGCCTGGTCGCTCTCACCGGGTACGGCGCGGCAGCAGATCGCGCCGCCGTCAAAGAAGCTGGCTTTGATGACCACCTGGTCAAGCCGTTACAGCGTGAGGATCTTGACAAAGTCCTGCCGCGACAGTCGCAGCGGGGATGATTCACATCGTCCTTACCGTGGTCATCGGCCACATCCCAAAAAAACAAGCCTCCAGTCAACGGCGCACGCCAACGGCCTCGTGCCGGTGGAAGGTACGTTTGCTCAGCGAACTGCCATCGGCGGATTAGCAAAGGGAGTGGGAGCCCAGCCCAATCGGGCGGGCTCCCACCCTCGGTTCGGCACGAGGAGGCATTTCCTTGCGTTTCTGCTCATCATCCATGAATGGACCGGTCGGACCGGCTCGCAGGCAACTGGGTCATTGCCATACCCGCTCGGCCAATCAGTTCTCTAGGTCACGGTGAGCTGCATATCGCGGTTTAACTCGTCTACGAGCGTCTGGGGATTCAACGGCTTGCGAAACCAACGATCCACGCCGGTCGGACCGATCGCCACACCCATTTCGTCCGCTACTCGACCGCTGACCGCAAACACTCTCAATCCACTGTATTGCGGATTACATCGAATCGCCGACACGGTACTGGGGCCATCATACCGCGGCATCTGCATGTCCAGCAGAACGATGTCCGGCTGACTATGCTCAGACAGATACTCCAAAGCATCGTAGCCATCACATGCCGTATCGACGTTGAATCCGCTCAATCTGAGGTATCCGGCAAGTAACTCGCTTTCGTTGGCATCGTCTTCCACCAACAGGGCGCGCCGCACCGCTGCCGATTTCGGATGCGCACCCTTCTTTCCGAGGTCGTCGTCCAGCGTCTGGAACTCGGACAATACCTTCGCCAAGGTCTGATCCGCACCGTCGAGTTGGCCCAGCTCCAGTTGTTTCTGGGCCAACTGCAGGCCGATGGTCGCCTTGTTCAGGCGGTTTCGCAGCCGATGGTCGCGCGACTTGGCCTGCGCCGTGATCGGCGATGACGTGCTTTGGGCGAGTTTGTCCGCCAGCTCGTGACGCAGCACGCGAACGTCCGGCGGTGCTTCCACGCCAATGCGAACGCAGCGTCCAGCGATCTTCAGGATCTCGACGGTAATACCCAAATTGGGAAAGACGATCTTATCGTCTTGTCGGCGTGAGAGGACAAGCATGCCTTGTCTCCTTTCCAGTGAAGACTCGTCCCACCACCAAAGCCCGGCGGTAGGGACGGATATCCTTACTTCGAATGCGGTCCCAAATTCTCGACCCCTCGCGATCTTGTTCGACCAACGAACAAGCCGGAAGTCAAGAGACTCCAGAGGCAAGCTGTCAACCTCCTTGTCGACCGTCATCGGGAGACGCACAACATCCTTGTCGCGTTGCTTACCGACTAGCCAACCAGGAATATTACCAGACTTGATCCGACCCGCAAATGCCATTTTTTATGTAGTGGATGCTGAGCACTGGCGTCACGGCGATTGCCCGTCCCACCTTCGGCATTTGCAGCGCTGAGATAAACCGGCAGCTCACCGATCCGATACGGATTCAATAAAGACGGGATACTCCGTCAGCCGTATCGCCAGGCGACCGTTTCTTGACTTCTTCGCGCGTCACGTCCGGCTGGGTCTGGCCGATCCGCGAGATGATTTGCGTGACCTGCGCAACGGACGCACGCAACGGAATCTGCGTTTTGACCTCGCCCATCGGCTGGTCATGGTTCTGGCCGATGTGATCGTCGCAAAACGCCACCACTACCTGCCGACCGCCTTCGAGGCGGCAGCGATAGACGTAAGCATTCTCCTGCAGACGCAGGCGCTGAATCTCCTGCAGACCTTTCAACTTGTTGATGACCAGATTGTACGTGTAGCCTGCCGGCCAGATTCACCCACCGGATCGCCACGTCCCGGCATACTTTGTCCACCAGCTGACGATCGCGAGCGCCTGGGCTGTGCACGAACACATAGTTGACTCCAAACGGTGAGTTCCACCCGTCGTCTACGAAGCGGTCAAAAGACTGCCGGTCGGAAAACCGCGCACCCAGCTCGTCTGCAGCCCGTCCGGCAGGAGTGTGAAGGGCGCCGAGGAGCAGCAGAGTGGCGGCCGTCAAAATCGACCGCTCCATAGATGGCTGCATGTGGTCCATAAGGCACTTCGATCAGGGCTTCACTCTCAAATTCCGAAGTTCGAAATACCCAAGTCCGAGACGGATCCAGAGCGTGGCACAATTGGCGCTCGTGTCAAAATCGCGACTTGGCGGAGGCGGCCCTTCCGTGCCAATCAATGATACTTGCCGACGAAGCAGCAAGTTTCACAAAGCGCGGCTCGCACAACTGGCCCAGCGTGGGGCGCTGAATGCGGTAGCGGTAAGGTGTCCGGGCTAATCCTCCGAACGTTTCTCAATCTGCTGCATTTCTTCCGCGGTGAACCTGCTATCGGCCGCCGGCCCCGGTTCCCAGCACTGTTCGAGTTTACTCGGTCTGGGCTCCTGCACTGGGATCACCAAGACTTCGTGACCGTCGGGATCTTTCTCAATTCGCCCGCCTGCTCGCCTCACGGCCTGGCGGACCAGCTTTTCTGAGACCTCCACTAATGCCGGAAACGTATAAGGCGTGTGGCTGAATTTGCCGTTCGGGTCGATGGCGGAAGTAAACTTCTGGGGCAGCTTCCGTCGGCCAATCACGGTTCCCAGAATTCCACCCGAATTCGCCGGATTGCAGTCCGAGTCCTGTCCACAACGTGTGGAGATGATGATGGTCTGATCCATGTGACTCTTGCCATACAGCAGTCCCATCACGATATAGGCTCCGTTGATCTTGGCATCGATATTGAAGGCACCTTTGTCACAAGAGAACTTGCGGTAGGCCGGATTATCCTGATACTTCGCCTCGATCAATGCCCAGGTCTTCTGCCAATCGTCGGGATGCTGCTTGTACCAGGTGATCGTATCTCGCATGCACTCAGCATACTGACTTCCTGCCGGAATGCATTTCAGCCCGGCTTCGACAATCTTCAGCGGCTGGTCTTCGAAGAACGCTTCGGCATACATGCCGCTCACAAACTGTCCCCCATACAATCCGTCGCCGTAATTCATGAGACGTCCAAACTTCTCGCCTAGCTCGATGGCCACGTTGGGCAGTCCCGGTGCAATCAAGCCGGCGTAGTCCGCTTCAATCTGATAGTCAATATCGTCGGCGTGGCTATTGAATTTCGGGTGCCCCGAATCGGGAGGCGCGATCCTGCGCGCAGATTATCCCGTCCTGCCTTGTTGGCGTGCCACAGCCGGTATCCACTGTTCGCAAAATCAATCCCCGCCTGGCGAAGGGCCACATCCCAACCGTGGACCTCCAACGTGCGCAGGAACGTCATCTCCACATAAATATCATCCTGGTGGAATTGGTTGACCATCTTCGGTTCCCACTTCGGGATCTTGTCCAGCGGGATGATCTCGCCACGCCACTTGAATTCCGTCGGTCCTCCCCAGCCGACGCCAGCCATTTGCCCGATCCAGCCCCCTGCCATCTTGTCGCGATAATCGTCGATCGCGAGTCGGCGGAACTCCTGGGCATGGGCGATGGTCGCCGCCAGCGAGACGATCCCCAGAACTGAAAACACCGTCAGGCAAAGCCATGAACTGATATGTCGCATTGTCAATCTCCTCCCCTGGAACCATGGTCAACGTGCTGGTATTGACGCAATACTAGAACGCTTCCAGCCAGCTGCGCTGCCGGTGGCCGGAAGTATCCCGCATCGAGGTCGGTCGCGGTCGCCGCCAACCAGACCGATCTGCCGGTCATCTCCTGCTCATTTTTCGCATCTGGCACCATCGCTCGCAACAAGCGTCCGGACAAAATGCCAGGAATCACACGTTTGATTTCGCCTTGCGTGTTGCTGCCGGCGGCACGCGAGGCCGGCAACAAATGCTTCACTCTCCGCAACCGGCCGAGGGAACGGCGCGGCGAGTCTCCAAGCGAGTGAGTTGAGAGGGACGCCGCTGTGCTTAGCGTTGATGACGCTCATCCGTGGCCGTTTCATGGTAACTGCGGCAGTGCGCAAGTGGGCCACCAGGTTGACAACGTCCTGACTGGTGAATGTGTCCAGAAGACCGGTCGGCATCATGGACGTGTTGGACCAGCTCATTTCGTCCATGCCATCGCGATCGACCATCGACAGGTCGGCAGGATTGAGCGCATCGTTCATCAGCACGAGCGTATTGCCGTTGATGTCGGTAATTTTACCATGGACGACCCTGCCTTCCTTGGTCAGGATTTGAACGCTCCGATATTGCTCCGAAATGACTTTATCCGGTTCAATCATGGCCTCCACCAGATCACGCGAATTGAAACGCCGCGTGACATTGGTCAAATCAGGACCGATCATCCCCCCCTGCCCCTGAACTCGGTGGCAATTCAGGCAGAGTGCGGTTTTGAACACGCCGCGCCCTCGCTCCGGTTCCCCTGAGTGCTTCCAGCCGCCACTTATGATAGGCTAGTGTCAACAAGCACTTCTTTCGACCTGCCACGGTTTCCTTCCGGCATTTGTCACTGGTGCCTGATAACATGACGACCGGAGATAGTTCGCGATGAGCATCCGCCTGAACCCGGGTTGGCGCGGCCGCGCCGCGGGACCTGGGCTACGATTTTCCGCCGCGACGCGGTTGCCAGACGACCGGGAATTCTCGCCGGCCATGGCAGAGTCTTTACGGCGCTCACACCTAGAGCCGGTGGCCGAACCTGGATTTACCCGAGTCCGTATTCAACCGACAGTACCATCGCAGAAACGCGTGAGGATTCGCTGATGAAACATGTCAACAACACCAGCCGTCGGACGTTCCTGCGCCAAGCGGGGACGGTGGCGGCAGCTCCTTACATTATCTCGGCCACGGCACTCGGAGCGCGGGCGCGCCGCCGCCCAGCGATCGCATTACCTTGGGATTCATCGGCGTCGGAATGATGGGACAGGGTCACCACCGCCGCTTTTTGCGGCATCCGGAAACGCAGGTGGTCGGCGTCTGCGATGTTGACACGTGGCGTCGCGAAACCGCTCAGGCGGCCACCCATGAAGCGTACGCGGCTGAGCGTCGTAGTGGGACCTACCAGGGCTGCGCCGCCTACAATGATCTGCGCGAACTGCTGGCACGTGACGACCTGGATGCCGTCGTGATTGCCACCGGTGATCGCTGGCACGGCGCGGCATCCGTACTGGCGGCCGAAGCCGGCAAGGACATTTACTGCGAAAAGCCCATGTCGCTGACGATTGCCGAAGCTCGCGCCATGGTCAACGCCGTGCGCACTTACGGACGCGTGTTTCAAACCGGCCTGCAACAACGCTCCGCGCACGAATTCCGTCTGGCTTGTGGTCTGGCCCGTGAAGGAGCACTGGGGAAGATCAGCCATGTGTATATTCACTTTCCTGGCACCAGCACCGAAGTCGATCTTCCCGCCGAACCGGTGCCGGAGGGATTGGACTGGGATCTGTGGCTGGGCCCCGCACCGTGGAGGCCCTTTAACAGCCGGTTCCACATCTACGGCAAACCACCGCGCGTCGTGCCGTGGGACTTCTGTCGCGATTTCGGTGGTCGCAATCTGACCAGCAATGCGGTCCACGCTTTCGATATGGTTCAGTGGGGCCTGGGCATGGATGGTAGCGGCCCGATCGAGATCATTCCACCTGAGACGGGACTGGTCCCTGATCTGACGTACAAGTACGCCAGTGGTGAGATTCTGCAAGTCGTCGATCGGCGACTCGATCCGGCCAAACATTACTTGCCGCGGGGCTGGGACGAGATCACGTCGCTCCAAAACTTCGGTGCGCTGTTTGTGGGCCAGCGAGGATGGATTCACGTAGGACGCCAGGGCTATCTGACATCGTTCCCCACCGACATCGTCCAAGACTATCCCGCCCGCCTTGACCACGCCATGGCAGTGAATGATCACCATCAGAACTGGCTGGATGCCATTCGTACTCGCAGCCGTCCCGCGGCGGATGTGGCGATTGGGTGTCACAGCACTATCGTCTCGCATCTAGGCTGTATCGCTCATTGGACTGGCCGGTCGCAGAAGTGGGATCCCGTCAAAGAGGAGTTCCTCGACGATGACGAGGCGAATCGCCTGAGGCGCCGGGCCATGCGTGAACCGTGGCGTGTGTAGAGACCGCCCATGCTGCGCAACGCATCGATGTTAGACCGTTCACACAATTACGGGAGCAATGCACATGACCGATACTCACCTCTGGCAACAGGGCCACCACCCGAGTAAGACGCTCAAGCGGCCTGGTCGCCGCACGCTCATCATCGTGTCATCCTGGACACTCGTCGTGCTGCTGCTGCCGCCGACACCACTCCGGGCCCAGACAGCAACTGTCGACTCGGCGGCAGAGATTGCCCGGCTGCACGCCGTGCTGCAATCGGGCGCCTCGCGTTTCGAAAAAATCACGGCATGCAAGCGGCTGGCGGCGATTGGTGCCAGCCAGTCAGTTCCGCTGCTGGCCTCGATGCTGGGCGACGAGCAACTCTCGCACGCCGCCCGTATCGGACTGGAGGCCATCACGGATCCCTCCGCAGCTGCGGCACTGCGCGACGCCGTGCCGAATTTGGAGGGCGAGCTGCTGGTGGGAACCGTCAACTCCATTGGCGCTCGACGCGACCAGGAGGCGGTAACGGTGTTGGCAGAACTGCTCAATGGCAAGCAGGCTCCGCAAGTGTTCGCGGCGGCGGCGATCGCGCTGGGCAAGATCGCCACTCCCTCCGCCGTGCAAGAATTGTTGAAGGCTCTTGAATCCGCCCCCGAGATCGGTCGTACGGCACTGGGTCAAGGTTGTCTGATGGCGGCCGACAATAACCTTCGTGAAGGCAACCTGGACGCGGCCGTGGCAATTTGTGACCGCCTGCTGGAGACGAGTTTGCCGGCGCACCTCCGCTTGTCGGCTCAGCGTGTTGCACTCTTGGCACGCAAGCCACTGGATACCGATCGCCTGGCAAGGCTCCTCAGCGCAGATTCAGACGATGCCTTCGCAATGGCACTGATCGTCGCTCGCGAGTTTCCCGGCAACGACATCACTCGGGTGCTCACCCAACACCTGGCACAGCTTCCGGTCGATCGCCAGGCCTTGCTGATCACCTTGCTGGGAGATCGTGGCGACACATCCGCGCTACCCGCCGTGTTGAAATCGGCCGAGAGCGATCATGTTTCACTGCGCGTCAGCGCGATCCGCGCCTTGGGACGACTGGGGAATGCATCCGTTGTTCCGCTACTGCTGAACGCCGCCGGCGAACCTGACGAGGCGGTGGCCGACGCTGCGCGAAACGCCCTGGTGCTGATGAATGATCCGGCGGTGGACCAACAGATCCTGCGGGGGGCGGAGGGGAATAGGGGAGCTTCTCTGGTCTTGTTCTACGATTTAATCGGTCGCCGGCGCATTGTGGATGGAGTGCCACTGCTGCTGCAAGGTGCGGATGGGAATGATCTGGCCACGCGACTGGCCGCGATTCGCGCACTGGGAAAAACCATTCCGGCCACTCAATTGGACACGCTCACGCAGCGACTGATCAGTGCGACGAACCCTGATGAGCTTGCCGCCGTGAAGGAAGCGCTGCAGACATCCTGCATTCGACTCGCCGATTCAGAGACCTGTGCCCGCAAGATTGTCGCCTGTTTGCCGAAGACTTCCGGCGAATTGCGGCACTCGCTGTACGACTTGCTGGGAATTGTGGGCGGCTCGACCGCGCTGGAAGCTATGGCCAAAGCATCTGCCGAGTCAGATCCCGAGTTGCAGGACACGGTCACGCGTGTGCTCGGTCAGTGGATGAGTCCAGATGCAGCCCCGGTGCTGTTGGAAATCGCCTCCCAATCTGATCAAGAAAAGTTCCGCATCCGTGCGCTACGTGGGTACATGCGGATTGTCCGCCAGTTTGATGTGCCCAGTGGCCAGCGTGTGGTCATGTGTCGCCAGGCCATGTCGCTGGCCGAGCGGAAGGAAGAGAAGCTGCTGGTGCTGGAAACACTGCCACGCATGCCCTCTGCTGAATCGTTATCCATTGCCGTTTCTCAGCTTGAATCTACCGAGGTCAAACGCCAGGCAGCTCTCGTCACGCTTGCACTGAGCGACACCGTAGTGAACCACGATCCGGCCGCTGTGGTGGCCGCCATGGAGCAACTGCTGAAGTTGCCACAGAGCACTGACGTGCAGAAGCGGGCCCAGGCGATGCTGGCTCAGGCGCAGGCCAAACAGAACGGCCCGTGAGCCGCTCGCACCGCTCGGAATTCGAGCCCTGTTCGCGCCGCGGTATTAGCCCCGGGCATTCAGAGGCTGTCTGGCGGCTAGAGTTTGCCAGCTAACAGGGACAACGACGCGGCACCAGGTACTTGAATAACGGTGGCGGAGCGGAACTGCTCGCCACCGGCCTTGCGCCGGTGGAAGACCCGTTTGATGACTACCGTGGCCGGCGTGGACCGTGGTCGGTCGAGCGGAGGTGGTCCGTTCAATCGGCACTCAGCCGAGACCGAAACAACCCGCGGTATGATTCGGCCTCGGCGACGTGGGCGCCGGGTCAGAGGCGTTCTTGCTCGGCCGCGGTTCGTAAATGTATCGCCTGGTAGTTGTCAAACCCCCTCACCACCGACGCGAGGTCGGTGGGGTGTTTAGTTCGCAAACGCGGGACGGCTCGCCACCACCCTCTTGCCGGTGGGGCGCGTATGGAGACGCTACAAGTCAAAGCGATTTATCGGCTCCGCAAACAAACCGTGGAACTACAATACGCCGACATGAAGCAGAACCGCAACTTCCGAGGATTATCGGGACGCGGTTTGAGGCGCGCCCGAATCGAAGTGGGACTGACCGAACTGGTCTGCAACCTGATGATCGTTGAGCGAGAGCTCAGAAACCGCAGGGAGGCCAAGCCAGCCACTGAAAACACCTACGTTGCTGCCAGCTAGCAGCCAGACAGCCTCTTCATACCGGGGCGGACGCAGCCATCAACTCGAATCCGCGCACGACGGACAAACTTTGACCATTTGCAGTACAGTGGACACCAACGGCACCGCGCGCGCATGTTTGTGACGGCGGCACGCGGCCGCAGTACGGCGGCAAGATGCCGCCGCCACTTGGGCTGCGGCCAGATTCATCGTAGCGAGGACCGCCTCACAGCGTCCAGGGACTGCGCATTTTGCGGGTCAGCATGGCCTTGGCTTGTGAGCTGGGATTGACCAATTCACGTTTCTCGGGATCCCAGGTGACTTTCTGGCCGGTGCGCACCGCAATGTCACACAACAGGCTGATAATGTCACTGCGGACCGCATCGGTGATATTAGAAACCGGCGGCCGGCGTGTCTTGACCGACTGAATGAAGTTCGCCGCATGGTTCTGGCTGACCTGCAAGCTGTTGTCATTTGGTTCCACGGGCTTCGTGGGATTGACGGGATGCAGTGCCGGGTCGCTGGCACCATTACGACGCGTGTCACGGGCCACTTCGATCCACCCATCATCGCCAATGAACTTGGTCCTGTCGGCGCCCGGACGGAAGATCAGCTTGACATCCCCCAACATGATCGTCATGTCCCAGTTGTAAACACAGTCATAAAGTCCCTGCGTCGGTACGACCCCGGTACCCTCGACCGTGACCAGTCCAGAGATATCGGCGTCGTTGCCCCAGACCATGATGTCCAGCGGGTGAGCTCCCCAGCCACCGAGGTAGCCGATTGAATAGTCGTAGATCCAGTAGGTCCCGTTGGGCTTGCACAAATCGCTCGTGTAGGGCCGCATGGATGACGGTCCGCACCACATGTCAAAATCAAATCCTGTCGGAACTGGGGCTTCCTGTGTCGAACCGCCGGTTCCCCCGTCAGGCGCATCGACTTCGATCGTGTGAATCTTGCCAATGGCGCCACGGCGCACCAGCTCGCATCCCACCCAGCAATGCGGCATACTGCGCTGCTGCGTTCCGTACTGAAACATCCGCTCGTGCTGTTGGATCACCTTCTGCATGACCAAATCCTGCTCGATGGTCACGCCGAGCGGCTTTTCGATGTAGACGTCCTTATTCGCGCGAGCCGCCATAATGCCGATCGGCACGTGCCAGTGATCCGGAGTGGCAATCACAACGGCATCAACATCGTCACGGGCCAGCAAGTCGCGGAAATCCGGATACGCCTTGCCTTTGCAGATCGATGCCACCGCTTCTCGTTTGTTCTGGTAGCAGTCCGCTGCCGCGACGCTTTGGCATTCGGCCAACGGGTAGAACGTCTGAAACACTCCCGTTCCCCGTCCCCCCACTCCAATGTGCCCGAGCGTAACGCGCTCACTGGCGGGCGCCTTGTCTTCCAGTCCCAGGGCTCGGCCCGGTACGAACAGGGGCGCGGCAGCCGCCGTCGCGGCCAGCCCTTTGATGATTTGACGACGATTGAATTTCTGATTGGAGGTCATGACCATTGCTCCCTTGTAGAGATTGACGGTAGGGGTTCTTCAGTCGGAAGGCATGAAACACTTCCAGTGGACGGAACGTGTGGTTTTTGGCAAAGCATCTACAAACACGCCGGCAGGCGAGGATGCAGGATGCACAATTTGTCGATGCTTTTCGGGCTGGGGTATTTCTCTAAACGCAACCGTTGAGCCAAATGACATAGTGGGAGTTGAACGCTGGTTCGTTTCACTCGCCCCCCGCGTTCCAGCCTCGAGGCGCCAACCTCTTACTTCTGCCGCGGGCGAAGAGTGTCTTACAGCAAAGAATTCAAATGTTCGATACTTCGCAGCGCCTGATCTACCGTCCCGCATTCCACGCTGAAGACGATTTCCTCGCGGTCCACTGTCCGGCAGATTTCGATCACGCGTGCCCAGTCGATCACACCATCGCCACAGGCGCAGCCCACAGGCGTCCCTGTCACTTTGCCCCGCTCGTCCTGCGACTGGGCAACCGAAATGTCCTTGGCGTGCAGATGAATCAGCCGATCTTTGACCCGTTGCAGCCACTCGTACGGGTCATAACCACAGAGGTAGCTGTTTCCCGTATCAAAATTGATGCCGATCGCCGGCGAATCGACCAGGTGGTAGATTCGATCCAGCCCGTCTGGAGTTTGGGTGTACTGCTGGTGCGGCTCGAGCCCGATCAAGATGCCGCGCGGCTGGGCCACCTTGGCGGCTTCCATCAGCACGTATCGCATCAGAGTATGATCCTCCTCTTCGGTGGTCCAAACCGGCTTGGGACCTTCATCCGTATTGACGATCTTCGTACCAATCTCGACCGCGAAACGAATGGCCTGTTTCAGATACTCGGTACTGATTTCAGGCTTGCAGAGCGGCGTGTGCGTCGACAGGGACGAAATACCGATCCCCGCCTTCTCGCAGGCACGACGAATGCGGAGAGGATCATCGAGCATCGACACGCTGTGGAAGTAACCCGCTTCGCTCAGCAGCTCACGTCCCCAATGTACCATCGGTTCGACGTAGGCATAACCGAATTCGGCCGCTTTCTCGACCCCCCATTCAAAACACTTGTCCTCGTGGCGCACAAACTCCATGTTCACGCCAAGTCCGATCTTTGCCATATCCAAGATCTCCCATTCGTGTATTGCGTTTGTGAGTCATGATTTGAAGCCCTGCGAACACGCGCCAGGGCACGCCTCATCGTCCACTCCGCCAACTGCCGGGATCGGTGACCCCCGTATCTTCCAGTCTCACCTCTTTCAATTCGGCAAGTTCTCGCAATATCCCCATTGTCGCGTCCGTCACACCAACGTTTCCGCGCACGTCCAACCGCGTCAGATGCGGACAGCACTGGGGCAGCTTTTCCAGCGTGGCATCACTGAGAAACCCCTTGGTGACGTGCAGGGTCCTCAGAGGCAGTGGGCCAGCTTTCCGGGCGTCCAACGCGACCAAGAAAGTGCCGGTCACGAGAATGTCGCGCAACACCAGTGATTCAAGTTGCGGGAACTCCGGCAGCAGGTCCAGCGACTCGTCGGTCAGGCCGAAACAGCGAGCAAACGACAACCCGCGCAGTCGTGTCGCAAAGTCGGGCGAGGCCGCCAGACACGACAGGCAGTCGCCAGACACCTCGGCATCCTCGATTGCCAGCGAAGTAATCCGGGGATGCAGAGCGATCAAACGCAATACCTCGTTGTTGATCGCCGGGCCCCCCAGTTTCAACTCGTCCAGCTGGTCCAGCTTCAGCAGCTGTTTGAAGTCGTCGGCCATCAGACCGCCGCAGTTGCGTAAATCGAGCACGCGCAACTGCTCGAGGGCCGGCAATCCGCCGAGTGCCGCGCCCGAGATCCCATTCATCTCGATCAGCCCCAGCACTCGCAGATGAGAACACTTCGCAAGCGGCTCGACAATCCCATCCGAGACCTGGCTGAGTCGGCGCAAGGTCAGGCGTTCCAGTTTCGCCGCGGCAGCCAAAATCCCCGACAGGTCTTGATCCGTTACCGCCGCGTCCTGCAACATCAGTTCTTCCAACCCGGTCATCGATCCCAGTTCGGCTAACACAGCCGGCGTCGCCTTGCTCACCGCCAGACGCAATCGACTCAGCCGCGGAAACTCCAACGCGGAAAGAATCAGCTCGTCGTCCGCAAACACGCGATCGCTGGCCAGGTCGATCAACGTCGGATAGCCGCGTTGGTCATATTCGATCACTCCCCCGGCGGCCAGGATGCGGTCGATGGATTCCTGCTGAATTTCCGTCAGCGCAGCGCGCTCCAACGCGGCCTCAACGATCGACTCGGCAGACGCGGGCGGATCTGCGTCTTGCACACCTGCCGCCGTCACCAACGACGGAGACAGGGATGTCGCGCCGCGCGATGTCGCCGTCTCAGGGGATGCTTGCTGACGGCAACCGACAAGCGTAATCGAGGCGAGCAGCAGGAGTACTCCACCAGCTTTGGCAACACTCATACGCAATGCATCCCGATGACTGCTACCGCATGCCTGGCGACGGTAGCTACCGTCTCATGGTCTCTACTCAACGACGCAAATTCGGCTCGCGTATCCGACCGTCCGCAAGTCTGGACATTCCGGGCCTCGGATGTCAAGGACATAGCCGACAGTCAGTATACTGGATTGGCTGTACCGTGATATTGCGGGTATGGCGAAATCATTCACGAAAACATTTCACTCAAAGTGTAATCCTCCCCGCCCCTGCCAACGGATCCAACGCCGAAAACGCCCGTGATTTCAACACTCTGCACCGGATGTGAGTTCCGGACTCTTCCCGTCGGGAAACGAGCCACAAGAATGCGGCTTTACCGGCTACATGGGCCACGTGATCTACAGTTTGAGTTTTCAGACACCTCGCCAATGCACAACGGATCCCCATGGACACGATTCAACTTGCGGTCTTCCGGGAGGAAGTCTGTTCGCCCCCGGGTATGCGCACGCAAGATCAAGCACGAACGAACGCGCAAGTAGATCTCGTCACGCTCCGGGCGGCCCCTAACTTCCAGAAATATAGCGGCAACCCCGCGTTGGCTGTAAGATGGGCGACGTTGCCTGCCGGGTCGGACATGCTGCCCGGCCACACGCAGCTACCGGTCACCAACGACAAGGGGCGGCAGGCTACGTCGAGTGTGATTCAGTGTTTTTTCTTGCTGAAATGGTGCCCGGTGTTAGAAATGCTTAGCGTTCTGTCCAACAGTTGGGTTGCCAGCTTCGAAACAGCGCACGATAACTTACAGCGTTACAGTCGCGGGCGGCGCCGGAACCGCGGCTCAGCTGGCACTGTGGGTCGGTGATTCAGTCATTAAGAGCCAGTCTAAAACACGTAGGGGAGATTCAACCATGCCGCGCGGAAAAACGTATCCAGTTGTCTCGGCCGCGATTGGTGACACGCCCATGATCCGCGTCAATCGTATGATTGCACCGGAACACGCAACGGTGTTCGCGAAGTGTGAGTTCTTTCAGCCGCTAAACAGCGTCAAGGATCGTATTGGCGTGGCGATGATTGAAGCAGCGGAACGCGATGGTTTGATCAACCCGGAAACGCATATTGTCGAACCGACCAGCGGTAACACCGGAATCGCCCTGGCGTTCGTCTGCGCCGCCAAGAGCTACAAGCTGACCTTGATGATGCCCGAATCGATGTCAGTGGAACGTCGGGCCCTATTGCGTTCGATGGGAGCGCAGCTGGAGTTGACCCCTGCCGCCGAAGGGATGCCCGGCGCGATTCAAAGGGCAGCTGACCTGGTGCAACGCGGCGGCAACGTCTGGATGCCTCAGCAGTTTGAGAACCCGGCGAATCCCGACATCCACGAGGCGACAACCGGACCGGAAATCTGGGAAGACAGTGGACATGACATTGATGCCATCGTGGCTGGAGTTGGAACGGGCGGCACGATTACCGGCGTGGCCCGATTCATCAAGGCGCACAATCCCGATTTCCAAGCCATTGCAGTGGAGCCCAAAAACTCGCCGGTGATTAGCGGTGGTAAACCAGGCAAGCACCGGATCCAAGGGATCGGCGCTGGTTTCATTCCCAAGAACCTGGATACGTCGCTGATTGATGAAGTCATCACGGTTGACGATGAAGATGCCTTTGATTACGGAAGGAAGCTCGCCAAGCTCGAGGGAATTGTGGCGGGAATCAGTAGCGGAGCAAATCTATGGGCGGCTGCACAGGTGGCTGCGCGTTCGGAATTTCGAGGTAAGCGCATTGTGACAATCATGTGCAGTTTGGGCGAACGCTACCTTTCCACACCCCTTTTCGCAGATTCCGCTCACTAAGGATCATGCGAAGAATAATTTCGGTATCTGATGCTCGGAACATTGCTTCCCGCCCGCCCGCTTCCGCTGGTCTTGTCCCGGCGGAAATCGGAAAACACCGACGTGATTCTTACCTCAAACCTGAGCCGGATGATTCACGATACTCGTAGAGTGTGGCGAGCAAACCGTGGCGGCGGCTTCCAACCGCCGTTTTGCGGCCGAAGTGCACACTTACCTTACTGGCTGGTTACTTCGGTGGGTCATCCCAACCGTCCCCGCGTCAAATCATACCGACCGGATTGGCCATTTTCCGATGAGTGGGTGCTTCAACTGGGCCCGAGACAAACTGTGCGGACCTGGTGATGAAGGCCAGAAAATCGAGGCGATCCGCGGGTGTGGCCGGCCTGTGCTGGGCGACGATCCGGCCATGTTGCAGGAGGAATGTGCCCGGCATGCGGAAACCGTCCCCCTCCTGACCACCTAAGCCGTGCCCTTCCCAAACGGCCGACAGGAATCCACGCCACCAGTCGCCGAGTCCCAGCAGTTGCAGGAGTCTGGCACGTGTCAAACCGAACGCGCGGTAGAGCTGACAGCCAGGGTCACTGAAACGGTGTACATCTGCCAAATCGAACTGGTCGAATCGCATCGTCGCAGTCATCGGGTCGCTCATGTGAACGACCGTTATTTGGACCCCGGCCGCTTCAACCGCCGCTCGTTGATCGCGAAGATCTGCCAGGTTGGCCCGGCAGAAGGTACATCCGCCATGCCGCAGAAACACGACTAAGGTTGGCTTGGCGAAGGACAACTGCGCAAGCGTCGCCCCGCGATGGCTACGACACTCTCCAATCGCGTTGCGCCAAGAAATGGCGCGAGCCACCCGCGACGTATCGCTGTGAGTCCACCATGCCTGGTACAATATTGCTGTGAACGGCAACCACCAGATCAGGTCGTTCGTCACGATGGTCAGGCCCCAAGACCACGGTAGGGCTCCCGTAAGGACAGCCCACACAAACCCCGCCGGCCCAAAAACTTTGCCCAGCAGACCCACCAGGACGATCGGCCAGTGTCTCAATGGGTGCGAGGATGCGACCCAATATCCAACACCATAAACTCCCACGATCATCCCGACACACTGCCAGATTTGCGGGTAACGGGGCAGCTCGATGCCAGCCAGCTGAAAGAGAGCCGAGGGGTACAGCACTACGCTTATGCCCCAAATGACATTGTAAATTCCCGCCGCCCTCAGCACGTGCCGCATCCACGCAGCATTAACACAGTCGCTGTCAGCATCGTTCATTCGACTCTCCCGAGAAGATTCGAGGCGTCACTTCCAAGTCTCGCCGGGGACATGCGGTGACGGATCATCGGTGCCGCCAGCGCTGGTTGGAGCTACCATAGGGGCGATTCCACCATCTCGTCCAAATCTAGTTCTGATGCCCCGTCACGCAACTTGTTCATGGCGCTGTTCCAGCTGCCGGACCCGCTCCTTAGAAACACCCAACTTCTCCGCGATGGCTTGAAAAGTCTTGACTTTGCGATGCGGACCCAAAGCGTAACGACAGCGAATAATCAACTGCTCCCGTCGATCTAGTCGGTGCATGATCTTTGAGAGCAGGTTCCGCAGCCTCTCCCAGGTATTAACATCCATGAGAGGGAGACAGCGATCAACGGTCAATTCGAGCGACGATTCTTCCATCTCCGAGGAGAAGCGAACCGCCTCCTTCTGTCGCTTGGTGATCATGCGGTAAGCGTTACGAGCGATGGCTCGGTAGGCGTAAGTACTGAAACGAAAACCGCGATCGTAGTCAAATTTGTCCACGGCCTGCATGAGCGAGTAAGTCCCCTCGCTCAATAGATCGTCGAACGAGTGCCGTGGCGTGACAAACTTCTTCACGACCGATATGGCCAATCGCATATTCGCCTTGACCAGCCGATCGCGGATTGCCATCGCCGCCGCGAGAAACCGCTCGGCCCGCTCCAGCATCGCAACGTCCGGATGCTGCGGGTCCAAGCGCGAACGCAACATGTTGGCCCGATACTTCAGATAGTTCAAACGCCGAAATAGCTCGCGTTCCTCTTCACGAGTCAAAATACTCGTCTCGCACATGCGAGCCAGGTGAGCCGGGAGATTCTTCGGAACTGCTGAGGGAATGGATGGCTCAACGACCTCACCCTGCAAGACCTCGCGCTCCAACTCCGCATCAAGACGCTGAAATGACTGATTCGCGATAAATTCAACCTCCGTCCGCAGCAACTTCGCGATACGATCACGCACCGCCACCGCGTCCGCCGGACGCGAGGATGCGATACGTCTATGTCTCGGTGTCGCCTGTATCATGGTTCCGCCTTTCACCGTGCCTTCTGCACCTTGGACAACCTCGTCCCGTTCCATCGACTAACCCAACCCGATGTGATAAAAACCGCAGAACGTCCACTCGCACAACACGCAAATTCATGCAAATCGTCCAAATCATCCACCTTTTCCCGTAAGGCCTTTATCTGAAACGTCTTAGCAAACAGATGACGCATCCCAGTCACGTACTTCCGGCAGAACCGGTCGCTTGAGGCAGCCTGCGAAAAGAGAGGCGTGGCGTCGATGACGGCCGTTGACGATCATGCTCCGCGAAGCGGATCTCCTGGCATTGTCTTACGTGATATGGGGTACATGACAACACGCGCAACAGCAACCGAGACGGCTCCCAGGACCACCGACCACCGAAGCCACACACCATGTGGTCAAGCCCCATGCGATCCAAGCAGGATGCATCCGCAATGCCCCGGAAACGCTTCGCCGGAAGACAGCGCAAGTTCCAAGAAAACCGGTTTGCGACGAGGGTTCTCCACATCGTCTGCGGAGCATCGTCTAGTCGGCATCCTGCTTCCAGGCATGCGCCTGCAACTGGTCGAGATCGACGAACTCGAGTGCCGACATATGGGTTGCCTCCAGGACGACAGGCGGCGCAAGACCAGCCTGCAGCGCCTCTTTCCAGCGTTGAGCGCACAAGCACCATCGGTCGCCGGGCTTGAGTCCGGGAAACCCAAACAGCAGGTTGGGGGTGGCCAGGTCATTGCCGCGAGAGGCCGAGAAGCGAAGGAACTGTTCCGTCATTTCGGCGCACACAATGTGTAATCCCACGTCTTCTCCACCGGTATTACAACAACCGTCGCGGTAGAAGCCGGTCATGGGTGATGTACCGCACGTTTGCAGCAGTGTCCCCAGCACGTTCTTTGCAGCAGGCATGTTCTCAGTTCTCCCAGACAAGTCAGCGGAATTCCCGTTTTTGACGGGGCCTGTCAAGTGCGCACGAAAGCACACGCTGCAAGGCACGCCCCCCGATTGGCACACCAAGGTATTCCGTGGGGGCTCAAATCGCCAGCGACGTGCAGGTTGCGCACCTGGTGTATCGAACGCTCCCGAGGGCCGCTCAACTCGGTCCCCAGGCGACAAGTTGCGTGCCGCAGAACAGGTCACCTTCATTTTCCTAGATGGCTAGGCTCAAATGGCCAGGCCAATCCGCGCCGATTTCACTTTTTGGCCCCGGCTGGCGAGGAAAATCCATCGCACTCGTGGCAAACCCGGTCTAGCGCAACGGCGTTTCAGAGTTCGTAAGACATGCCTGACGGAGGCGTTGAGAAAACGTCCCTGATGGGTCTTCGCCGGCAGGTTTTCCGCCCTGCACTGCCGACGATCGACCCTCCAGCGTCGTGCGCGGATTCGAGTATCATCGGGAGGCACAGGGTCCGTTGGAAACGGCCTTCCTCCGCACCTGGGCGTCGGGGCGCGAGTCGATTCCGGGTGACCGATGTGGCTGCGGCGGAATGCGCGACTCAGCGCGGGCCGCAATCGCGGCGCGTGCGGGACAACCGGTTCCTGCCGCAAACGGCCAGACTCTCACTGGATTCTTGATTTCCCGCAGCGACACCATTGCCGGCCGCCTTAGATAGGTCGTTTTCGGGAGGTCGATTCGCCAGCGTAAATGGAGCGTCCTCCATCGACGGGCAGGCAGACGCCAGTGATGAATCCGTCTTCGACGAGGAACTTGACCGCTCGTCCAATACTTTCGGGACAGTCGCCCTGTTTCACAAGCGTCGAATCAACGAGCATTTGGCGTTCCTGGGGCGACGTGTCGGGAGGGAACATCACGGGGCCGGGATGAATACAATTGACGCGGACCTGGGGATTGCGGTGAGCCAGTTCGACAGCCAGGGATCGGGTCAGTGCTTCGATGGCCCCTTTGGAGACAAAGTAAGCCGTGTGATCCAGATAGGGTCGCTGGATAGCCCAATCCCCCAGAGTGACGATCGAACCGCCAGTCTCCTGTTGGGTCATGATCAATCCCGCGCGACGTGCACAGAGGAACGTCCCCAGCGTGTTGACTTGGAAGTGGCGCAGCATGTCCTCGGCGGAGACTTGTTCCAGCGGGGTGGATTCCCATATCGACGCTGTGGTCACGGCCACATCAAGCCGCTGGAAGCGAGTCATCAGCGCGTCACACAGGCGGTCGACGTCGGCTGGCACGGCAACATCGGCCTGAAACGTCTCACATTCAACCCCCTCCAGGCGAATGGCATCTGCCACGTCGTGTGCCGACTCAACAGACCGATGATAGTGCAGGGCGATGTCGTAACCGGCCTGAGCCAGCATGTGCGCCACAACGCTACCGACCCGGCGGCGACCACTTCCCGTGATCAACGCGACTTTGCGGAAGCCTGTTTCTTTCGTCATTTCATGTTCCTTGCTCTTGCGGGTGACCACCACGGTCATAGAGAGCCGGCAAACCCGGATCCCGACCTGATGTAGGATCGGCGAAGCAATAACGGGCAGATTCTCTCTTGCCCCTCACCTTTATCCTCTCCCCCGCTATTCGCTGCGCGGCGGGGGAGAAGAGACCATACGACAGTTATGGCTTCGTCGATCCTTACTCAGCTCGCCCGGCAGCTCTGGACAGACCTATTGAAGCCGTTGAGGGTGTGACGAGTAGCGTGTAACTTAGAGCGTACAGCAGGCATGACGCTCAGGTGTGCGACGAACGGTCTGAAACCTGCTTCCTCCGGCCTCACATGGCAGCTTCCATGAATACATCATACCAGCTGGAACCGGACATCTGTGTCGCGGAGTTTGTGGATCTCCTGGAGCGTTCCGCGCTTGCCGAACGACGTCCGATGAACGAACCGGCAACACTGCAGGGCATGCTCGAGAATGCCGATCTGATCGTCACGGCCCGAATCGACGGCCGACTGATCGGGATTTCGCGGGCGATCACGGACTACAGTTATTGCACCTACCTTTCGGATCTTGCCGTCGATGTCGCTTGTCAGAAACGCGGCATCGGCCGCGAATTGGTGAGGCGTACGCATGAGGCCGCCGGTCTGCATACCGCGATGATCCTCTTGGCTGCTCCCCAGGCCCAGGGTTATTACCCGCACATCGGCATGCAACGTCACGACTGCTGCTGGATCATTCCGCGTCAGTCCCCGTCGCTGTAAGACGCAGCCGGTCCCCTTTACGCAACGCTTTCTTCGTGACGATCCCGCAAGTGTCGCAGTTCAAATAACAGCCACGTGCCGGTCAATACGGAGGAGCAGAAGTCCGCGGTCGGAATGGCGATCCAGACGCCATTCAGTCCTAGAAAACATGGCCAGATCAGGATGGCGGGGATGAGCAACAGAACTTGTCGGGATAACCCCAGCAGCAGCGCCTGTCTCGGCTTCCCCACCGCCTGAAAGTAGCTGGCACTCACAATCTGAAACCCAATGATGGGAAACATGCACAGGCAGATCCGAATCGCATGCGTACCGAGCTCCATCAGATGCCGATCTTCCGGATTGAAGAGACCGATTACTTGAGCGGGAAACACCATGACCACGACGAACCCCGCGACGCAGGTGATGGTAGCGCAGAGGATTGCCAACTGCAATGTTCTCTTGACGCGATCGTATTTCTGTGCACCATAATTGAAACCGATGATCGGCTGCGCACCTTGGTTGAGTCCGAAGATCGGCATGGCGATGAACAACGCCACGCTGTGCATGATACCCATCACGGAAATCGCGAGATCCCCACCGTAGCTGCGCAACTGGTTGTTCAGGATAGCGTTCATCACGCTGGCCGCAATCTGCATGGCGAACATGGGAGAGCCGATAGCGATGATCGATCTGCAAATGGACCACTTCAGCCACAGATTACTGACATGGAATCGAAGCAGGCTGCGACCTCGCATGAAGTAGGCCATGACCCAGACAGCCGAGACGGCTTGCGATACGATCGTCGCCGCCGCGGCTCCCCGCATGCCCCACCCCAGCAGAAACAGAGAAGATGGGATCGAGAATCGTGTTCAGCAGTGCACCGATCAACACGGTGTACATGGCAACACGAGGATTCCCCTCGCCACGAATGACCGCGTTCAACCCGAAACCGACAATCTGAAACACGGACCCCAGCACAATGACCTGCAGATAATCGTGGGCGTAGGGACGACTCTGCTCACCGGCCCCAAAGAGGGTCAGCAAGGGATCGAGAAGCACCAGGGCGGCGCACGTGATCACCAACGAGCCTGCTATGAGCAGCACGATCGCGTTGCCTAGAACACGCTCCGCCTCGCCCTTCTTCCTCTCTCCCAGTCGAATGGAGACCAGAGCCGCCGCGCCAAAGCCAACCAGCATGCTGAAGGCCATCAGCACCAGCATGAAGGGGAAAGCGACCGTCGCGCCGGTGATGCCCAGAGTCCCGACGGCCCGACCGACAAACACGCGGTCGACGATGTTGTAGAGGGCTTGAGCGAGCATGCCCACGATTGCCGGCGTCGAGAATCTCAGCAGCAGGGAAGGAATGCTCCCTTGACCCAGTTTTTCGGCACGATCCATCAGTTCTCAATTCGGTCTCGCGTTACGGACCACCGGCAGATACCATCAAGACCCGGCCAGCAAAGTCCTGCCCTCCCAGTCCCGCGGCCCCGTGCTCCCATCCTACACCCTCCACCAATGGTTGTGACATGCCCCTTACCGGGCCCGCGTTGGTGGCCCCATACGCTCTGCAGACCCCACAACGGCCGCCCAGTTCTCCATCACAAACAGCGGCAGTCCGCTACAGAGTTAGGATCGACGAAGCAATAACTGTCGTATTGCCTCTTCTCCCCCGCCGCGAAGCGAATCGCGGGGGAGAGGATCAAGGTGAGGGGCAAGAAAAGATCTGCCCGTTATGGCTTCGCCGATCCTTACCGATTTCGATTAAGATCTAGATGTGCGTGCAGGGTTACGCGAACAGAAACTGGCATTGGGATGTCGTGGGCATGAAGAGTTTTTTCCGTTGGCTCCGTGATGAACGTGGATTCAAGAACTCTGACGCACCACCGTCGCCGCATCACGTGAAGACATCATTTTCCGCCACCGTCTTCAGCGGCGAATCCAACGAATGGGTCACCTACCTCAGCAGCGAGCCGACCGAGCGCTACAGCCGAGCCATTCGGATTGATATTCATGTGAATGCCGAAGCGCGGAAGATTTCCTTCGTGGGACACAATGAAGCGTCCACGGAGCTCAGCTCGGCACCTTGGCCGGGCCATCACCACTCTGCAGAAGCGAGTTCGCCGCAAACCATTTGTGGCCCGGGAATTGGAAGCGGCCATCTTCACCAACAGCTCTAATCTACCTGGGAAGATCTTGTTGCGTGTCAGTCCCATGCTGCCTTGCGAGGCCTCGCGCGAAGTGCCACTGGGAGATCCGCAGGACAAAGTCACATCCACCATCGTGCTGCGTGAATCGGTGGTCCGCGCCGTGATGCGTGACATCGCCCAAGCCGGCCTGAATTTGAAGCCCCGTGAACACCTGGGACTTTGCTGGCCGCTGGTCCGCCGCGTGGTCGCACAGCTCAGCTTTCCTAACTATCCGCGAGACCGATTTGTGGAAAAGATCGAGCGGACCGTGACCAGCTGTCTGATTGCGATCAACGTACTGTACGAGCAGAAGCGTGGCCCACGTCTGGTGCCTAATCAGATCGGCGAACTGTTTGAAGAATACGTCGTGCGTCGTGACAACGTCCCGCGCGACGAGCTGTTTGATCGGCATCCGTACTTCCGTTTCCTGAATGAGCTGAACTTCATGTTTGAAGAAGGCTCTTACCTGACGCATCTCCCCTTCGCCCGAGTCCTGGCGAGAGAGTACCTGGACGGCAGATATTTGCGACTGAGCCTGGCTGGCGTCATGCCCGATGTCGACGAGATGATGGCGGCGATGCCTTTTCATTGGGAAAAGAACAAGATCTCGACACCCTATCCCAAACGCGGACGATACGGCATTCTGGACGAGGAAGACTTGAATGCCTGGAAAAAGGTTGAGGGTCCTTTTCGAGACATGGGTTTCACACTCATTCGACAGCTCGGAATCGGGCAGTTTGGTCGTGTTTACGAAGCCTGCAATCGATTCAACCCCCACATCCCCAGACATGTCGCGTTGAAGATTGACCGCATTGTCCGCGGCAAGAAAAAGGAAGCCATTCAAAGCGCGGAAGCGACGATGACGATCGGCGAGCATCTCTCCACGGCACCGCACGTCATACGTGTCTTCGACGCGGGCAAACTCAAGGGGAAACGCTACACGTATCACGTGCTGCAACTGGTGGATGGTGATACACTGGACAATCTCGTTGGCATTTCGGGAACCGAACACTCCAGCGTACTCCGCCCTCGCTCCGGAGAACGAACTGAACGCGAGGTGCAACAGGAGTATCTCAAAGCCATCAAGGCATCGACGCGCGAAATCTGGCGACGCCAGCGCATGACGCGCCCCTTCACCGATCCACTGAATCTGTCGCAGACCCTCGACATCATGACCAGCGTTCTCCTCTGGCTGGAAGAGATCCACCAGTTGAACTACGCCGTCAATGACCTCAAGAATGGCAATCTGATGATCAGTCGGCGCGGCCAATTGAAAGGAATCGATCTGGATGCGTACAGCCCGATCACGGATCCCATGGATCGCGTCACCGACTTTTTCTTCCTGGCCGTCTCCCTGGTGCTGTTCTTGATCAACATCAACAAGCAACGTGACGAGCCGATGGTCGGCTGCGCGGGGTTGCTGCAGTCACGCGATACGCTTTGGGCCGCGTTCCAAGACGCCTGGCCGTTTGCCGATGTGGCTCAGTTGAGTCGTGGCCGCATCGCGACCGATGAGACCATCGAATTGCTGGTCGATCTGGTCGAATCCAGTCGAAATCACTCTTTCGCCCAGGACCCCGGCCTGTTCTCACGCGACATCGACCGGCTGATTCTGCTCAAACGAACCATTTTCGCCAGCGAGATCGTGCTCGACTGACTTGGATGTCTCACCCAGGCTGCGGCAAATTCGCGCTAGACGCCGGGGGATCATCCACGCTTCGTCGTGACGAGCCGTTAGACCGTTATTGGGCGAAAAGTGTTGATTCTGTTCGCGCTTTTGAATCCTGGGGATTTCATGGGCCCCCTTGCCTAGAGTCTTAGGTCGTAATGTGTGCGCGCGCTGTGCGCATGTTTGCAATTCTTAATCTTACTCCTAATCTTAATCTTAATCCTCCTCGGGCGGTGCTCGACGAAGTGGAAACGTCGCACATGCTGCAAGATTAAGATTAAGATAAAGATTAAGATTAGGAACGAAGAAGGCGGATCCAAGCTCTTGGGTTGCGGGCGAATCCCGCGTTACGCTATATTCTGCTCTTCCCCCCCCGCGGTGCGCGACTGAGCGTGGGAGTACAGAAATCATGTCAGCTGCAAGTGGAACATCCGATGGCCTCTCCGGTAACGGGAAGGAACCGGTCATCGACTGCGACATCAAAGAAGTCTACTACGGCGACTTCCAAGCCGTGCGAGACATCAAGGTCCCGATTGAGAAGGGGGCAATCACCGCCTTCATTGGCCCGTCTGGATGTGGGAAGAGCACCGTTTTGCGATGCCTCAATCGCATGAACGATCTGGTGCGCGGTTTTCGTCTGGAAGGACACGTGCGATTCATGGGACGCGATATTTACCATCCTTCCATTGATCCCGTAGCGGTGCGACGATATATCGGAATGGTCTTTCAGCAGCCCAACCCGTTCGCGATGAGTATCTACAAGAACGTGGCCTTCGGATTGAAGTTGAACAGATACCGGGGCAACAAGAGCGAACAGGTCGAGAAGGCGCTGCGCAGCGCCGCCCTGTGGAATGAAGTCAAGGATATCCTCCACAAGAGCGGCCTCTCTCTTTCGGGCGGGCAACAGCAGCGGCTCTGCATCGCGCGAGCCATCGCCACGCAACCCGCCGTGCTGTTGATGGACGAACCCTGTTCCGCCCTCGATCCAATCGCCACACGCAAGATCGAAGAATTGATGCTGGAATTGAAGCAAGATTACACCATTGCCATCGTCACCCATAATCTGCAACAGGCTCAGCGCGTGGCCGACAAGACGGGTTTCCTGTACGTCGACACGACACAGGGTGGAAGAACCGGCTATCTGGTGGAGTTTGGTGACACGCATCGCATGTTCAAGGATCCGCAGCAGGAACACACCAAACAGTACCTCCGCGGGGAATTCAGCTGACGGGACCCGCTGTGGCACGACTCTGACCAGGCAGTTCCGAGTGACGGTGCCACTGCTCAAACCACTGAGTTTCCAACCCAGTAATCTCGACGCCGAGAACCTTGGTCCACTGGAACCAGACCACTCGACTTGAGCAGTGCGCAGCGCGGACACGCTTTCCACCGCCGCGATCGAACGTCGGTTGCCGCTTCACACTGCGTGCCCCATACGGCGTCGAGTTGGCACGATTTCGCCGGGCGATCGTATATGCATGTATTTGACACGCGTCTCCGCACGCAGTGGCACGACTCTGACCAGGCAGTTCCGAGTGACGGTGCCACTGCTCAAACCACCGAGTTTCCAACCCAGTAACCTCGACACCAAGAACCTTGGTCCGCTGGAACCAGACCACTCGACTTGAGCAGTGCGCGGCGCGGACAAGCTTTCCACCGCCGCGATGCAGCGCCGGTAGCCGCTTCACACTGCGTGCCCCATACGGCGTCGAGTTGGCACGATTTCGCCGGGCGTGGAATCTACTCGCCGGGCTCCAGCCGGTACGTTTCCTCGGGTACATCGACCAGCATCCCTTGCTCGGGAACCGGCATGTGAAGCGTCCAGAGTACCGCCTGGACAATCATGCGCCGCAGCGATTCGTTCTTCCAGTTCTCGTGATAGTGCATCCCGGAGAATCCGAACGATCGGCCGCCCCCTTCGCGCGTGTAGGCCCAAGCGACCGTCTCGCTTTGATCGTCGATAATGGCATCCAACAACGGCTCGACTCTTCCCGTTTCCGCTTTCTTGAGCCGGTAGTACCACTCGTCCTTGATCTTCAATCCGTACACGCCCTGCATGATCGGATGCGCTCTGCCAGTAACCACCAGTTCATTTTCGCTAACCACATACTTGCGATCATCTCCACCGTGAATGCAACCGATGATCTCGCGAAGAGGAGAAATGTACCGTCCGTCCTGCGCCTCCAATCGCCCAATGGATGGCCACGATGCCGGTCTTGCTGCTGGCCAGTCGCCGGATTGCTAATAATCGCTGCGGATCGTTCTGTATCCACCGGGCTCCTTGCCCGAGCGACAAAACGATCGCATCCACGTCGCGAAGCAATTCAGGCCCCTCCGGCCACGGCTCGTCGGCCTGCACAATCTGGACCTCCACATCGGGAATCTGCTCGAGACCCTTGGCCAGTACACGCAACCCGGCCATGTATTGATGAGCGCCTGGTGGATGATCTCGCTTCTGGCCAATCAGCAGCACTTTCTTGGTGGGAGTCTCTGCGCGGACTTCCCTCGGTCCGAACGTGAAAACACACAGCATCAATAATGCGCCACTCAAAACCTGTTGTCGCATGTCAGTAGCTCCCGGCTGCATTGCATGGAGGGTCGCATGAAAAGGGCCAAGAAGACCTGGCCGGTGGGCACTCGCCAAAGTTCCGGCCGCTATTATACTCAAAGTGCAACCCTTCCCGCCCCTGCCAACGGATCCAACGCCGGAAAAGCCTGTGATTTCGCCAATCTGCACTGGACATGAATTCCGACTCCTTTCCGATCGGACACGAACCACCAAAACGAGGCTTTACCGCCTACATGGACCACGTGATTTACAGTTTGAATATTAGGGGCTGCCGCGGCGCGACCGTCATCAGCTTAAGGGTCACAGAGTCCCGCCCAGCGTCTGAGGCCTACTTCGGAAAATTACCGGTGCGGAACGCGGCCTGAGTTGGTAGATTTGTGGTGGGTGCCGAAGTGCAGTCGCTTTTGGTGTGCCGCCGCTCGCCCATGCGGGTCTGTCGAAGCGCGAGCGGTGCGTGCGGCGAGCTTGGCACACCCGACGTGGTTTTCTGGTGGCGGAGGCGAACATGGGAATCGAGGCCAAGTGTGGTCGCTGTGCCAAGCACTACGCAGTGCCCGACAACTGGGCCGGCAAACGCGTGCAGTGTCCTCGCTGCGGCACAGCGGTCAAGGTTCCGGTCCCTCTCATGGATGGGCAAGTGATTGAAGACGATGCGGATCCCTTTCGCAGCCCACCGATCGAGCGACCGGGAGCGTCGAATCCATTCGCCTCCTCGAGCAGCCGCGTCAAGCGGGTGCCGGACGTCAAAAAGCCACGGCCGCTCAGCGGTCCGGCGGGGCAATCGGAAAGCAGCGTTCTCTCCAGACTATCGCAAGGCCCCAAGCTACTGATGGCGGTCGGCGTGGGCATGGGGCTGGTTCTCCTCTGGACCGTTTTGACAATGGCATGGGCCGGCTTCGGGTTCTGGCTGATCCCGCCGGCGTTTCTAATGACCGTTGGTGGAGTCATTCTGGCGGGTGGCGTGACCAGGAGATCGATACGACGCAATCGGTCGGAGGTCAAGGACCGAGCGGTGCGTCTTGTGGTCTGGTTCTTTGGCGGTGTTCTTTTGAGCACCGTAGGATTCGCCGTAATGCTCGTGCTCGCCAAGCTGGGCAATCCGATTCCGAGCGCCGTCAACATCGGTTCTCCCTTCTTACTGGTCGGGGTACTCGTCTCCCTGGTGTCATCACTCGTGCTGGTCTATCAAATTCTGATCCTGCTATTTCCCAAGGCCAACATCTTTCGTATGGCCGGCATTGGCTACGTCACACTGACCTTCGTGATTCCACCGCTCATGATATTGATATTGATCGGACTGATGCGAGGAAAGGCTGGAGTCGAGGGGCCGGACGATCGAAATGTGGCGGTTGGCGATGAGCCGCGGACACCGGTTTTCGAGCCACCGCGACTTGTCCCACCGGGCCGGCCATCGATACCGCCAGCATTCGCCCCCCCGACCAACAGTCCCCACACGTCGCCACGCGATTCAGTGCCGCAATCGCAACGCTCGTTGGATGCCTCTGGTAACACAACGTCACCCTCTTTCGGCAGATTCGGACCTTCACCTGGACTTCGACCGATGGAAAGCCCGTTGGACGCAGCCAGGGGACCTGGCAGATCCGGGCCGAATTCAGCCCTGCGAGGGCCCGGCTTTCGCGGTCCACCGATCCGTGCTCCGGGCGCAGGACCAGGGAGTCGGCAACCACCCAGCTTTGAGTCGGGCGTGGCCAGGCTCGCGTCACGGTTCGGCAAAGAGCGGATCATCACCGTACTGGTCGATCCCGTGGACCAGGACGACTACAAACGCTTGACCGACGCCATTCAAGCCGCGGCTGGATCGGACGGATCGGGATACGCAGCGTCACTGCGCGGCGGACTGTTGCAGGTCGCGGTCGGCCCGGTCAGTGACATTCACGCCTACGCTGCCAGACTCGATATCGGCGAAGTCGTCAATGTGGATGTGCACGGACGGACGATTACGGTCGAGCCCCAGGCGCCGTAACATTCCTCTTCAACGAGAGGTCGGGCAGGTCCGCAGGGGGAACGCTTCCAGATTTGGCTGCGGGATTGAGGATGATTGGAACAACCGCATCAGCCATGTCGCACTCTTGCGTTGCCTGCTCAGCTGTTGTGGCGATCGCAGCTCGATGCTGCCAGGCAAGCCGCGCGGCGGGGGAGCCTCGCACCGCACGCATTCGGCCCACCGTTGCCAACAGGGTAGCCCATATGCTAGGGTTCCTACGAATTGCCCGTTTCGATGATCCAACCCGCGACTTCCTGGTTGCGAGCGTCTGCACTGCATTGAAGCCATAGTTGAAAGACCATGAACTTTCGCCTGATCAGTAAGCTGCTGGGGATCGTTGCCCTTTTGATAGGCGCTTCGATGATCTTCAGCCTCCCCTGGGCATTTCCTCAACTCGGTTTTCGCGAATCTCTCCTGGCCACGGGGACGCCCGACCTGATCAACGAACGCAATTTCGAGACACGCGGATTCCTGGCACTGGTCGCGAGCATGGTCGTTTGCGGCGTGGTCTCAGCCGGACTGCTCTGGTACGGCCGCAAGTCCAAGAGCCAGTTGTTCCGCAAGGAGGCCATGGCGGTTGTCGGACTTAGCTGGGTGCTGGCCACCGTGCTGGGTGCGCTTCCCTTCTCTTTCACAGGCACTTATCGTTGCTCTTCCGTGCGTCTCCTCGGCTCGGAGAACAGCCCTTTGGTATTTCAGTTCGGCTCATTACGTTTGCGCAAGCAGTGGGAAGAAGTCAACCGACTGGCGCCGGACGAATATTTGGTGCTGGAAAGCATGAACCATGCCGGCGCTTTCGGACTGACGCCGGCCGGACTGCGAGCCGTTCTGTCGGGCCGCGATGCCGAGCAGTTGTTGCGCGAATTGGTCACGGAGAATCCTGTATGGCAATCGGTCATCCTCTTTCCACAACCACGACCCCGTGGCGAGCGACGCGACGGCAACTACCGTATCCGTTGGGTCAAGATGGGCCTGGCGGACGCCTGCTTTGAATCCCAGTCGGGATTCAGCACCACGGGTGCAACGGTGATCGCCGATTTGGAGGATCCAAAATTGGTTCCTCACTGCATTCTCTTTTGGCGGAGCACGACGCACTTTCTGGGTGGATTGGGAATCATCGTGTTGTTTGTGACGCTCCTGGGAAGTGGTTCCGCTGGCAAGGCGTTGATGCGCGCCGAGATGCCTGGCCCTACCAAAGAGGGCGCGACCGAGCGGATGCAGGAAACGGCATGGCTGTTTGCGGCTGTCTACGTCGGATTAAATGTAACGCTGGCGATCATTCTCAAACTGGCCGGGCTTTCGATGTTTGATGCGCTCTGCCACGCGTTTGGCACGATGGCGACCGGCGGTTTCAGTACGTACAACGCCAGCGTCGGACATTTTGCACAACACCCTACCCTTTACAATAGCTTGGTTATCGAATATTCGATCATCCTGTTCATGATCCTGGCCGGCACGAACTTTACGCTTCTCTATCTCTGCCTGATCCGCAAGCCTGGAAGACTGCTGGCGGACGTGGAGTGGCGGGCGTACGTGGCATTGATCCTGTTTGCCACCGTCGGGGTCGTGATATTCGGGTTGTTGCACCAGGACTTCGACGGTTTGAAGTCCGCCGTTCGTTACGGCCTGTTCCAGGTTGTATCGATCGTCACCACCACCGGCTTCGGCACACATGATTTTGACGGCTGGAATAGTTTCGGACGCGCGACACTGTTCGTCCTGATGTTCGTCGGGGGATGTGCTGGAAGTACGGGAGGCGGCATGAAAGTCATCCGCCACGTGTTGCTGGTGAAAATTCTTCGCCAGGAAATCGAACTGGCTGCTCACCCCACCGTGGTGCGTCCGCTGCGGTTGGGAAACACGCCTATCACCGATCCGAGTTTACGCAAGAACGTCCTGACCTATTTCTCGCTGATCATGATCATTTTCGTTCTTTGCTGGGTCTTCATCGTGGGCTTCGAGCCGGGCAACACCTGGGGGCAAACGATCGAACACAAGCTGATCGACTGTGCCAGCGGCGTGGCGGCGACACTCAACAACATCGGGCCTGGGCTGGGCATCGTCGGTGCGACACAGCAATACACCGCATTCAGTCCGGTCAGTAAGACCCTCTTCGTTTGGCTCATGATGCTGGGCCGTCTGGAACTCTTCTCGATACTGGTACTTTTCTCTCCTCGATTCTGGCGTACGATTTAGGCTCAACCGGCTTCCGTGATCAGGGAGAACAGAACTGATGAGTGAGCAGTCCACAGAGAATCTCAGCATCGTCGTGGTAGGTGCATCGGGTGATTTGGCTCACAAGAAGATCTACCCCGCACTCTTTGCCCTCTACTGCCAGAAATGTCTGCCAGATCGATTCCAGGTCTTCGGCTTTGCCCGCTCCGAGTTCACCAGTTCGGAATTCAGGGGGAGGATCGCCGAGAACCTGACATGCAGGTATTCGCCCGAAGGCCAATGCGACCTGCGGGTGCGCGAGTTCCTCGACCGCTGCCACTACGTATCGGGGGCTTACGATTCGGTCGACTCGTTTCTCGACCTGTTTGTGGTCATGCAGGAAGCTGAAGGCAACGCCCCCACGAATCGGCTTTACTACCTGGCCATTCCACCGTCGATCTTCCTGAAAGTCGCACACACGATTGGCGGAGCCGGCCTGGTGGCGTGCGGAAGCCACGGTCCGTGGTCCCGGGTGGTCATCGAAAAGCCGTTTGGAAGGGACCGCCGGACGTCGGATGAACTGACCCATGCCATGGCAGAAGTGTTCGTGGAAGAACAGACATTTCGCATTGATCACTACCTGGGCAAGGAGGTGATCCAGAACCTGCTGGTACTCCGCTTCGCGAATCTGGTCTTCGAGCCGATTTGGCATCGCGATTACATTCACAGCGTACACATCGAGTGGAAGGAAGACTTGAGCCTGGCAGGGCGCGGAGGCTATTTCGATCAATATGGGATCATTCGCGACGTCATGCAGAACCATCTCGTCCAGATTCTCGCGTTGGTGGCGATGGAACCACCCCGCCGACTCGACGCGACCTGTATCGCCGCGGAAAAAGTGATGACCTTGCGAAGTATCCCGCCGCTCACTTTGGAGGACCTTGTGATCGGCCAGTTCGGCGAATCGGAGCAAGGGAATGCAGCCTCGCCCGCCTACGTGGATGATCCCACCGTGCCGAATGACTCTCTCACCCCCACCTTTGCTGCCGCCCGACTCCGCATCCAGAATGAACGCTGGGACGGTGTGCCATTCTACGTGACTGCCGGAAAAGGACTGGACGCCCGCATGACGGAGATTCGTATCCAGTTCCACGATGTACCGGGCAACATGTTCTGTAATGCGGACTGCTGCCCGGAGGCCAATGAAATGGTCATCCGTGTGCAACCGGACGAGTCCATCTATCTCTCGCTGACAACCAAGGTGCCCGGAATGGAAATGCAGTTGGCAACCCGCCGACTCGATCTGCAGTACAAGGCAGCATTTTCGGAGCAGATCCCGGACGCGTATGAGAGCCTGATCCTGGATGTGATTCTGGGGGACCGAAGCCTGTTCATTCGCAGCGATGAATTACAGGCGGCCTGGGACATTTTCACGCCGGTCCTGCATCAGCTGGAGCAGCAGAAGGTGGTTCCCGAACCGTACTCGTTCGGCAGTCACGGACCGGACGGCGTCGCACGCTTGTTCGGCTGAAATCGGATCGCTGCCCGATGGTATTGCCCCCGTGCCGGTCCTAACGCGGGATTCGCCCGCAACCCAAGAGCTTGGATCCGCCTTCTTCGTTCCTAATCTTACTCTTAATCTTGATCTTAATCTTGCAGCATGTGCGACCTTTCCACTTCGTCGAGCACCGCCCGAGGAGGATTAAGATCAGGAGTAAGATTAAGAATTCCGAACATGCGCGCACGGCGCGCGCGTACTACGACCTAAGACGCTAACTCAACCAAGCAATTCGAACAGGCCATCAGTCAGGCGGCGCACTTCGTCTCGCGTGTTGTAGTGTGCCAGGCTCACTCGCACAACTCCCTCTTGCGGATCTTCGATCCCTAACGCCAGGACGCAACGCCGCGCGTAAAAACTCCCGTTGCGGACCGCGATCTTCTTCTGAGCCAACCTGCGAGCAAGCTCGCTGGACCTCATTTTTGGAATAACGAAAGAGATCGTCGGAGCGCGGAGTGCGGCCGAGGCACGCGACCGACCCAGAATACGCACTCCCGGCAGTTCACGGAGAGCATGCAACAATAGATTCGCCAACTCCGTTTCATGCTCGGCCACCAGCCCAAATACTCGCTCTGCTCGTTCGATCCGGCTCAATCCGACGGTATCGAAATGGTGCTGATACAGCGCGTCAAAGTATTCGCCAACACCTGCCAGCGCAGCGATCTCGGCATGCTGCGGACCGGTCGGATTCATGCGGTATCGAGGACTCTGCCTGTTGAAGTAATGTCCCTGGCAGACGATCCGATCAAACAGCTGTTCCTTGATCCACATGACACCAACGTGCGTGCCAAAAGTCTTGTACGTACTGAAGACGTACACATCAACCCCCAGCCGTGTCACGTCGACGATCCTGTGTGGCGCATAGGAAACCCCATCAGCGACCGTCATTGCGCCGACACGGCGCGCCATGTCCACAATCGCCCCCGCATCCTGAAATGAACCGACAATGTTCGAACAGAGGGTGAAGCAAATGAGCTTCGTGCGGTCGGTGACCAGTTCCCGCAGCACGTCGATACTCAGTTCGCCACTGGCCGGATCGATAGCCCATAGTTTCACTACGGCTCCGAACTCGCTGAGTCGCTCCCAGCAGCCAATGTTGGCCTCATGATCCTGATTGGTGACGATAATTTCGTCACCGCTGCGCAGTGTGGGGCGTACGGCTTGCGCCAGCACGTAGCAATTGAGGGTCGTCGACGGCCCCATCGTCAGTTCGGTATCTTGGGCATTGAGCAGTTCCTCGATACAGCGGTAGCCCTCATCCATGGCCTCACCGGCAATGATCGACGACTCGAACGGACCGTAGGGTTGCACTTTGTAGCAGCGAAAAAATCGGTCGAGTCGTTCGATCACCTGTTCGGGGACGTACGAGCCGCCGGCATTTTCAAAAAACGCCCATTCCGCCAGCTCGGGCTGCTGAAAAACGGGATACTGGCGGCGTACGAAGTCAACATCAAGTCGCATCTGCTCTGCTCCTGAGTTCTGTGGCACCTGTTGGCAGTGACCATTCTATATAGCGGATTACGCAGCCTCTTTCCAACCCGCGACCGACCGTCCACGTACGGGAAACCATACCACTCTAAGTCCTGCCTGATGGCTCACCGCGTTCCTCGCCCGTGGAACATACGACCTTGTGTCGGCGAGCATCTCCAGACCGAATAGTGCATCGCGCGACAAAATAGTTACAATAACGCCGATGTCCAGATCGGAGACGCCGCGCCGAATTGCCAGCTGCCCGGTCTTTTCCGCGACGACTCAGCAAACGCGTGCGCACAGCCGCGGAACGTGAGGCAAATACCATGAGACAAGTCGGGACGCTTCTAGCCGTATTCACGTTCCTGCCAAGCCGCACGGCTCTCGGGCAGCTGCCCGCCACGTATCGACTGGCTCAGGACTGGTTGATTGATGGTTTCACGTTCAAGGCGCGATGTGACGTGCGCGACGATCAAAGCGAGATCATACTTTCGATTGGTATGTAATCAGGTCAGAATAAGAACTCGGTGGCCCATTGTGCCTGTGGGACTGTTATTTGGGAATATCTGGAGGCACCGCCGCTGTTCATTCCTTTTGGTTTTGGTACCTTGAACTTTGTGCTTCTTGCATCATTTTTCCCCGGTCCATGTGTCGAAGCACAGCGTCATGCTGCTGGCCGCAACGGTATCTGTGGCGATTCTTCTTGCCGCCCAAGAAAACACTTTCGCCGATACGAGTTGGAGTTTCCTGCGAGGGCCCCATTGCGACGGACATTCCGATGAAGAGCACATCGCGGAGTCCTGGCCGCCAGATGGTCCACCCGTGCTTTGGGTACGCGAGGCAGGCAAAGGCTATTCGAGCTTCATCGCTTGGGGCGACCGGGTCGCCACTCAATGGCAAACCTATTCCGGCCAATACGTCGTCTGTCTCGATGCCGACACGGGCCAGACGGTATGGGAGCATCGGTACGACTGGCCCTACTTGCCGGCCAGCGTTTATCCTGGCCCACGTGCCACCCCGACCTACTGGAACGGACGGATCTATTTCGCGGCTCCGGACGGCTCGATCAGCTGCCTGAGTGCCGACAGCGGCGATTTGTACTGGTCCGCCAATTTGAAGCAAGAATACGCCGGGCGGGGAACGGACTTTGGCTATTCTTGCTCGCCGCTGGCAATCGATGGAAAAATCGTGCTGCCCGTGGGTGGGCGCGGAGCCAGCATGATCGCCTTAGACGCTCTGTCCGGAACCGTGCTCTGGAAATCGGGGGACGATGCAGCCAGCTACGCGTCGGCTCTACCCATCACCTTTCGTGGCCGGCGACTGGTGATTGGCTATCTCCAGAACGCGCTGGTCTGCCATGACTTGCAGACGGGTGAATTAGTCTGGCGGCACTACCTCTCCGCGGGCTATGACGAACATTCTTCTTGGCCCATCTACCGTGAACCATATCTTTGGATCGCCAGCGCTTTTCGCGGCGGTTCGCAGCTGCTGGAAATCACGCAAGACGAAACAAATCCTTTGCGGCCGGTCTGGAAGAGCGACCTGTTATCGAACGATATACTCTCGAGCGTACTGGTCAACGGCGCCTTGTTCGGCTTCGACGTATCCGACGCTCAGGCAAAAACACACCGCCCCACGCGGGGCCGTTTTCGCTGCCTCAACTTCTTGGATGGTAAGCCGTTTTGGGCCACCAGCGCTGAAACGGCTCGTCGATTCACGACCGCCGCCACCGACGATCGCGGAAAACGAATTGGACACGCCAGCGTCATCGCGGCCGATGGGAAACTGATACTCCTGAATGACACGGGAGAATTGATCTTGGCGCGCGTCACTCAGGAGAAATACGAAGAGCTCGCCAGAACCATGATTCTGGGAGGTGAGATCTGTTGGACGCAGCCGATCCTGCATCGCGGTCGAGTCTACGCGCGGAACCAGAGCCGCGCGGTCTGCGTCTACGTGGGGGATCCTGAACTGCTGGATCGTGACCTTCGAGCGTCTTCGACTCCTGCGGTCGACGTGCCACAACCGGCATACAGGGATGTGGCGGCCATGCTGCTGGGTTTCGAACCGGAGTATGCATTTGATGTCCCCGGCAGCCGATGGTTGATGGAGTGGTTTTTCGTTGCCTGGCCAGGGATCTTCGGCGTCAGTTGGCTCGTCGCCCTGCTGTGTCATTGGCTCCTGCCCCGTCGTGTCGGCCGGCAGGGATCGCGTCGGATCTTCTGGTCGACCGCGTTCATCTTGGGAGCCATCGGGACCACTGCCTTGAGCCGATGGAGAAGTGATTTCGTGTTCACCTGGCAGGTGTCGCTTTTTGTGGCCTTTCAGGCCGCGGTGTACCAGATTCGTCCTCGGGGTAAATCATCGGGCGACCGGTTTATCGCCTGGCGTGCGCGCCTGGTCGGGCTGTTCTTCCTGGGGACCTGCATGGTCTATTTTCTGGTTTGTCGCAGACTCAGTCTCGTCTTCGAGTGGGTTTTCCTCTGTGGTTTCGTCGCGGCACTGCCGTTTTGCCTGGCCGGCGTATTGTCTTTCCGCCAGAGGTCCTGGTATTGGTGTTGGGAGGGACTGATGACCAGTGTGGCCTACGCGGCCTTTTATTGGTCGAGCGTCGCAGTACTGGCGTGGAAAGCGGCCTGATGCTACGCTGGTACGTGTCGTTCGAGTACGAAGAACAGCCCAAAGATCCGCTTCCCGGCCTGGCTGAATCGGTCGGCTACGTCCGGGGCGTGATGGATATGCTCTAGTCGTAGTAGCGTCAGCCCGGCGCGACGCCCAAACCTCTGGCAGCTCGACAGACGGATCACGGCGAGCGCCGACACGCCCGAATCGACTGTTGGTGCGACCGTTTTCCAACGGAACTCGCCGCGAGACTCCATGAGATTACCGAGTCATCTGATCGCGAAGCGTAACGATCACTCCCTCCACTTCAACCTCTCGTGCCTAACATCGGCCCCCCTGCCGTCAGGAAGCGAAACGGCTAACTCATCTCACACGACCTCGTCGACGTCCACCCATCGCCGCTCGTTTGCCGAGCGGCGTATGACTTCCATCAGCCGCTGGACTCGAATCCCCTGGTACAGATCGGGATGAGCCGGTCGTCCTTCGGCAATCGCCTGCAGGAAACTGGCGAGGCAGGCCACGTGGCTTCGCAGCCAGCCGATGGCCGCCTTGGGGCTCGGAAAACTCGTCGCCGGTGGTTCATACCGTTGGCCGGTATCAAGGCGGGTCCACCCACGAGCACCTGAGCAGTGTTGTTGGGGCGTCACCGCGTCATAGAACTCCAGGTGGTGCGGATGCATCAAGTTGAACCGCAGGCCTCCCCGCGTGCCCTCGATCTCGCACCGCAGTTCGTCCTCGCTGCCGGTCGCAATTTTGGTCGCTTCGAGTGTGCCAACGGCTCCCGATTCCAGGCGTGAGAGCATCATCACGGCATCCTCCACATCGACCGGCCGCATTTGCCCCGGGTCCGACAGAGTGGGCCTTTCGGCGTAGGCAACGTGTGTCGTCGCCATCAGGCTCTGGATCGGTCCGGCGAGAAACTCGATGAAATCCAACACGTGGGAAGCCAAATCCGCAATCACACCGCCGCCCGCCTCGGCGGTCAGCTTCCACTTGAGTGGCGCATTCCGGTCCGCACTACCTCCATGCAGATACGCGGCGCGAAACCCCAACACGTCTCCGAGCATTCCCTGGTCAAGTAGTCTCCGAGCGCAGATCGTGGCCGGAAAAAAACGATTTTGAAATGTCATCTGTGCGACACCATTGTAATGCTGCAAGGCAGCGACAAGCTCACTCACTTCTTCCCAGCGAGCTACGAGTGGCTTGTCGCAGTAGATGTGCTTTCCGTGTGCCAACGCGGACAGTAGCGTTTCTTTGTGGAGATGATTGGGTGTGCAGATGTGAACGACATCAATGTCGCGACTTTCCGTAACCGTGCGAAAATCGGTGGATCCACCATCTGCCTCCAGGGCCCGGCGAGCCTTTTCAGCCGTGCCTGGATGGCCCGTAACCACCTGTGTAATCTTTGTGGCAAGTGGCACAGGGTCATAATAGAAGGGCAGATTGCGGTACCCGAAAGCATGCACTTTGCCGATGAATCCGTACCCGATGATACCGACGCGGTAGACTTTCACGGCACTCATGTTATCCTCACTTCCTTCGCATCTCCGCCAGCGTGCGCCCTCGCCCAGCGCCATTGCAGATGAGGACGTCTGGCAGATTCGTGACAGCCATCGGGAATAGAGCTCCCCAACGGACCGCCGACACCATGCCCCATCTTGTGTGGCGGAACTTGTCTCAGGTAGCATTGCGCCTTCCGTCGTATAGCCATATGCACTGTAGATGAACTGCGTTCCCTCCCGAGCCCTGTAACACTTGCCAATAAGTGTCCCTCCGAAATGTCTCCAATTGCCTGGCGGAAATTAGACTGGTTAATGCGCACTTTGCACTTGTATACGGGACTATTTCTGGTGCCCTGGATGATCATCTATGCGATCAGCGCCTTC
Source organism: uncultured Planctomycetota bacterium (assembly GCA_963700575.1). GTDB lineage: Bacteria > Planctomycetota > Planctomycetia > Pirellulales > Pirellulaceae > JAJRVM01. Next base: position 540,983 of record CAVOYC010000038.1, read on the forward strand.
GGTTTGAACCATAACAGAGCCATTGTTGAACTCTTCAACATTCAACCCGTGCAATGGGAGATAATACAACGCGCTGACTTTTCTCCGGATGGAGATTTTCCCCGGTTGCCGGCCGAACAAGCACGCGTCATCCTGCAAACACTGGGACTCGACGGCCCTCATTTCATCCAGGGAAAGCCAACCGAGGATGGCTTCAGAGTAATTCGCTTCTCCGGAGCCGGAAACTATCGGATTCAGTGGCAAAGAAATCGCGGATTGTTGGTCGTGGAACGGCAGACGACTTTTTCCGTCTATCGCTTCATTCACTCTCTCCATTTCCGTTGCGGATACGCCCAACCCTACACGGCCTTTCAAGCCTGGGCTGTTATCGTGGACCTGGTCGCCTTGTCCATTTTTCTGTGGGTCGTATCGGGCATCTATCTCTGGCTGCGCAGGCCAAGAGAACGCCTCACGGGAGGCATTGTCCTGGCAGCCGGCATGCTGTGTTTCACGGCATTGGTCATTCTGCTTTGCATGTAGCGACCCGGCGAACAGTGGTGCGCGCCGCCACCCGTATCCTGGCGTGCCGGCGCTTGCCGTGACACTCGGCAACTCAACGCAGTTGCCGGCGGGCATGGCACAGCTACAGCGAGTTACGGCTACCGCCTTCCGGTTGGTTGTCCACGGACCAGCATGGGCAGCGCATAGAAACCGGTGCGGGCTGTGATGAACAGTGTCTTTCCATCCTGACCGCCGAAACAAACGTTGGATGGACGTTCGGGCACGTCGATGGTCGCGATCTTCTCTCCCTGCGGGTTGAATACGAGCACGCCACTTCCGGTAAGATACAAGTTTCCCCGCTCATCCAGCGTCATGCCGTCCGAACCACTTTCGGCCATCAGTTTGCGGCCTGTCAGCGAGCCATCTGCCTGAATCTGATAGACATACGTCTTGTTTGCCCCTGGATCGGCCACATACAACAACTTTCCGTCCGCCGTGCCAACTACACCATTCGGCTTCACCAGATCATCGATCACCCGCACTACCTTCTTTCGGTCGGGCTGCAGGTAGAAGACGTAAAATCCTTCCTGCTGCATGTCATCTTCGCGACCGTATCGGGGATCGGTGAAATAGACACCTCCGCGTGGATCGATCCACAGATCATTGGGGCTGTTGAGTTTTTTCCCTTCGTACTTGTTGACCAGCACCGTCGTTTCACCGCGCGGTGATGTACAGGTCAGCTGGCGGTTCGTTCCTTCGCACGCCAGCAAGTTCCCGTCCTGGTCGAAATACAGCCCGTTCGCGCCTCCCGATGGTTCCCGCGCTGTAGTAAGTTCCCGTTGAGTAACGTCCCACTTGAGCACTCGTTGGTTGGGGATATCGGTAAAGAACATGTTGCCCTGCGCATCGGTCGCCGGACCTTCTGTAAAGGCGAATCCACCGGCCAGTTTTTCAACTTTGGCGCCGGGGGCAATCAGATCAGCTGCCAACTCGTTTGATGCCGCGCGGTGTATCCAAACGCCGTGCAGGAGCAACGACACAAGAAATAACCGAAAAAACGTTTGCTTTGCCATGGTCCAAATTCCTCTAATGGGATGAAACGGTTTCTGTGGTCCTTATCGTGCCTCTTCCAACACACGTTCCAGGTCCGTCTTGAGCGTGTCCATGTAACGCCGCCAGTCGTGATCCAATGCCGCTCGGTTCTTGCCGAACACTTTGTTGAAAGAGTCGAGCAACTCCTGTTCTGTCAATCGCTTTCCTTTTGGTTTGCTGGCGATCAGCATATACCATTCGAAAAGCTCATCGAAGTGTTTCGCCATCAGAAAATGAGTCAATGCCCAGGCTTGACCATAGGCGTGAAGTTCCGCTCCGTGCGAAGCCGCTCGGGTGAAGACCTGATCCGAGATAATGAAATCGAGATTGGAATGTATCTTGTCCCTTTCCAAACCTCGGTACCACCGCAACCGTTCTTCGTTCACCGATCCAATACCGCTCCAGGCAGCATCCTTGGGCGACTCGAAATAGGTTGCCAACCCTTCCGCGGCCCAGATCGGGACGGGAGCATCACCCGGCATGAGTCCGGTGTTGCCAGCCATGTGATGGGTGGCTTCGTGCGAAACGACTTCGATATCCGAGTTCTCGCGAGAGACTTCGGTCAGCAGTTGGATCGTGTCGGCCAGGCGGACCACTTCCCGCGTGCCCGGCGACCGATCTCGTTTCAGACGCTCTTTCTCTGCCTGCAGCTGCGCGTTGAGCTGATAGAGAGCCTCAAAGCTCTCGTTGGTCCCCTGATCATAGAATACCGAAATATTGTCTTTGCGGTGGTAGAACCCGGACGCCTTCGAGAGATCGGGACCAAGCAGTTGGACGAAACGAAGATAGTCATCCTTATCCGAAAAGAGGACCACCTTTAGACGTTCTTGAGGTACTTCCAAATCGAAGCCTTCCAAGCTGAACTTCAGAAGATAACTCTTGTAGACTGACTCGAGCAATTCCAGGCGTTCATCCGCCCGCGTCTTTCTGGACCTTTTGTCGGGCACATCCGAGGTGTCGTGTAACAACAGGAAGTGGTCACTGCGTTGAAACTTCATCCGTGGCCCGCCGCGGACGAACTTCCGCATCTGGTTTTCCAAGTCTTGTGATTCAGGAATCTGCTGCTTGATACGCTGGTTCATGACCGCCAATCGCGTGACCGTCGGGTGGTCCTTGTCTATTTTCCAGGCGGCCGAAGCACCCTCGTAGAACTCGTCGAGCATGCCGCTGTGCAGTGCCCACCGCGCCGCGTCGAGACAGGCATCGAGATCCTTGTCCCGCGCCGCCTTGGCCAGCTTGCGACTGGCAATCGACTGCGTGGACGGCAATTCGAACTTCACAACGTCTTCTAAAGCCAGATAGAGCGTACCGTACTTGGGATGCCGAAATGTTACGGTTTTCCCGGGATTCGTCGAAACACTCCCCTGCAGCACGAACGCGATCGAAGTGCCTGGAACCTTGTACAGCACGATGTCGGCGCGAGCCACCGATAAGAGGGACACTGGGCAGGGGGAGACCGAACAGATATTGTGCGGACAGATAAACGTGAAACCAATCAGCGCGAAGACAACTAAGTGAATGAGGTTCAACTGCCGCAAGATTTCGCCCCCCTGAAATGACACGTCCCAACTCAGAAACGAGCCACGGATACGAGACGTGTGTCGGCTGCAACTCGAGCCACCATGCTGCTGTGAACGAACCCAGCACCCTGCTGGATTATTGGCCGGCAGAGGGCAATATGCAAGCGTTGCTCGTGCGTCGCCAGGCCCCCCAAGCGCCGGCGAGGCAAGGTCCGCAAAGCGCGTCCCATCAGATGGCAGACGCCTGTTGAGCCTTGCTGGGCCCTGTGCCGGTCCAGTACGCTATGATACAGCGCGCCGAAGAGAATTGACGCGTGATGCCGTTCGGTTGGTTGACTGCACAACGGTGCACACCTCTGACACACGAAGATCTTCCACTCACAGGAGTTCCCGCTTTGCCCCAGACGAAGCTACTTGCCCCATTGTTGTCTCTGGTTCTGCTGATGCCCTCCGTCGTCCACCCGGCACGGGGATGTACATCGATTATGGTTGGAAAGAAGGCGTCGGACGATGGATCTGTCATGACGTCACATACTTGCGACAGCCATCGTACCGGCTCGCAAGTGATGATCATACCCGCGATGACGCACCCCGACGGCTCGGAGCGTGCGCTGTTCAAGAGAATCGATGACGATTCCGGCCCCATGCCACGTTATGGACGCACCGCTACCGGCAAGATCCCGCAAATCGGCGATACGTTTGGCTATGTCGCTCCGGCGTATGCCTGCATGAACCAGCATCAATTGGCGATCGGTGAGTCGACATTTGGCGGGCGGGAGGAATTATTCAGCGACAAGGGACTGATCGACTGCGAGATGCTCACCCGATTGTTGTTGGAACGAGCGACCACCGCGCGCGAAGCCATTCAGTTGGCGGGCCAGCTATTGCAGGATCATGGGTGGTGCGACACCGGCGAGGCGCTGACGATTGCCGATCCGCAGGAGGTATGGGTCATGGAGGTGCTGGGGCCCGGCAAAGACCAGATAGGTGCGGTATGGGCGGCGCAGCGTGTACCGGACGAACACGTTTGCGTGGTCGCCAATTCGGCACGGATCGGGGAGCTCGACCTGGTGAATTCGGACTACTTCCTGGCATCCCAAAACGTTTTTGATGTGGCAGCCGCACATGGATACTGGGACGCCAAGAGCAGCAAGCCCTTTCGATTCTACGAAGCGTACAACCCGGATGGACGTTTCAGTTTCGCGGCCACCAGGCGGGAATGGCGAGTGCTGTCACTGCTGGCCCCGGGGCTGGAATTGAATGCCAACGCCAACGTTTTTCCGTTCTCGGTGAAGCCCGAACAGCCGATCGGCCCGGACAAGATCATGGAGCTGTTTCGCGACACTTACGAAGGAACGGAATTCGACGTGACAAAGAATATCACGGTCACGGACGAAGAAGGAAAGACGATCAAGAGCCCTTTGGCAAACCCGTTCATGCCCTACGACATGAACCCCGTGTTGAAGATCAACGGCGGTTGGGGAGAACTGGGCGAGCGTCATTTGGCGCTGGTACTGCATGTATGCAACCGTGACGCAGTCTCGATCCTGGTTGCCCGACGAGGTCGGAGGAATCGTCTGGTTTGGTTACAGTAATCCGGCGATGACCACCTACGTACCGATCTACGCCGGCGTGACCGACCTGCCACCAGACTTCAAAACAGACGGTCGGACGACCGGTTTCAGTCGCCGAGCGGCCTGGTGGGCAGTGAATCGTGCCGCGACGCTCGCCGCGCATCGCTGGGGTGACATGCGCCAAGACGTGGCGGCCGTTCGCGATCCGTTACAGGAAAAGCTGTTGGCAGCTCAGCAGGAGATCGCCGCCACCGCCGTCAAACTGCTGCAGGAAGATCCCGAACGGGGAAGAGAGTATCTGACGCGTGTGACTGCCGACGCCTGCACGGAAGCCACAAACGCCTATTGGAACCTGGGCGATCTGCTGTGGACGAAATACGACGAGCAATGGTAGAGATCGGCCTCAGCGTTCAGTATCTTACGGTGGCCAGCGCGCTGCGAGCGCGCATTGCGCATGCCGCCCCGGCAAACAGCCTCTATTCAAAATGACATTTCCCCACCGACCTCGCGTCGGTAATTGAGGGTTTGACAACTACAAGGCACTTCGTTTACAAACTCCGGCCGAGAAGAAACGTTTCCAACTCGACGGCGCCACACCGAGGCCGAATCACACCGCGGCTTGTTTCGATCTCGGCTGAGTGCCGATTGAATTCACCAGCTCCCCTCGATCGACCAGTGTTCCAGCGGGGCCCGGTAGTTTTCAAACGGGCCTTCCACCGGCACAAGGCCGGTGGCGAGCAGTTCCGGGTTTGACAACTAAGAGCCCCCTCGACCTCGTGTCGGTGGTTGAGGGTTTGACAACGAGACAGGCACCCCACCGACCTCGCGTCGGTGGTTGAGGGTTTGACAACTACTGGCAACGCTTTTGCCACTCGCGGCCGAGAACTCCGGTCTCCACTGCGCCGGCACCTGGCCGAGGCCGAATCACACTGCGGCCTGTTTCAGTCTGCGTGCCGGCCGTACTGAATCACGTCGCTCGAACGACGCCTTTTCCGCGTATCGCACGTATTCGACAAACGTGTTTTCCACCGGCACAAGGGCGGTGGCGTGCCAATGCCTTCGCTCTTGCTCTTCGGTTGCGGCCCTGCCTGCTGGATAATTCGGCCTGGGAAACGACGGTCACTTGGGAAGATCCGCATCCCCCTCCGCGCGTTCCGGATCGTAGTGTTTCTGGCCATCGATCAGCGCGCGACGAGACTCAATTTCGGAAGCTTGCAGGGCGTCATACTTTGCCTGCTGTCGAAGTTCATTTCCGGCAACTAATCGGAAGCCCGGCATGTCCGCTCGAGGTCGCGCCGCCAGCCGTTCGCTTCCCGAGCGAATGATTTCCAGGGCCTGAAGACGTGCTGGATCGGAGAGATCGAGGAATTTCTGCAGGCAAGGACTGAGTTCCGGCCGCGAAAAACTCAAGTCGATCGAACCGGTCAATTGCTCAAGCGTGTTCAACTCGCTGTCATTCAGCGGGCAGCGACCAAATCGATTGTTCCCGTACGCACTGGCATACTCGGGATAGTAGGGAGCATTCAGGTCGATCCAGGTGACGATGCGATCGAAACCCTCCTGATCCAGCTTCACTTGAGCATCAATGTCGCTGTCGCCGTGCCCCTCTACAAGAAATTCTGTCAAGCGGCTGGCATGCGAGCCCCAGCTGTTTGGAGGTAGCGTTTGAAACGGCCCGGCGCCGGGTACATTCACCCATTTCTTGCCACGTAGTTCAGCATAGGAAGTATTGAACGGCAAACTCAGATCGCCAGCCAGATTGAGCAGCTTACCGGCCTCTTTCCCGTAGTCATGGCAGGAAACGCAATGCCGGTCGAACACCGGCTGAACTTCAGCCAGGTAACCGAAATTGCGCGGCGGTCCGTACCATGGCGTCAAGCGATGTGGAGTGCGTCGCATGGCTGCGGCCAGACGGTTGTGCGGAACCGATGTCTGACGTTGCTCATGACACCCGACACAACCAACCGTCTCGCCCGGCCGCACAATCGTACCGCTCCGCATCGACTGGACCATCATTCCCTTTTCGTCCAACAGCTGAAAATAGACGAAACGATCAGCCGGTACGGCGAAATAGGCACTGCCATCCTCATCGACCGGTGCGCTGCCCAGAATGCGTTTGTTGTTGAAGTCGTCCCACGCCATGCCCGGAGCCTGCTGACCGGTGCCGCCGTCCCAACCAGGCCGGGTCCAGAACCGCTTTTCGGGCGATTCGACTACCCTCAAGACCTTGATCGTACCGCGTTCGATCGCCTCCATTCCGGTTCCCGCGTAAACATCAGCCACGTAGAAGTAACCGTATGACTGGGCGAGGTCGATCCGCGAAGGAATCAGCGGTGGCCGTGTACGTGGACCCAGCGGCATCGGGTCAAAGCAACCCAGGGGCTCCGCATGAAGAAGCGATTCCCGGCCATCCAAATCAACCAGATAGATTCCCATCTGCTCGTCCTGGCCCGTCGCGCGCGAGCACAGAAACTGACTGGCGGAAAGTGGAAATGGATCTTCGTACTTCGGCTCCACTCGCGTGAACGTGTCGTAGTTCCCCTTTTCCACCAAGTCGATGGCAGTGGCCGGCCAGGTGCGGACCACCGGTCGGCGACCGTCCAATCCCCACCGGCGATCGATGATCGCCAGGGCTCCCCAGGGCCGATCGTGACAGGACGAGAAGGTGCAGATCAGCAGATCGGTACCGGGAATCGCTCGGTTGTCCAAAACCGCGCCGGGAGAATTTGTGTTGTTTCCCCAGTAAATGGCATGGTTGGTTCCGTCTGGATTGCACACCCAGGCCCCTTGCGCGTCGCCGAAATTGCGATCCACGTATTCCCAACGATCGTAGATGATCCTGCCGTCAGGCAACAGCGACGGGTGGCCTTCGAATAACGTGCTGTGCCCAATCTGCTGCACGTTGGCGCCATCAGCATCCATTGTGAACAAGTTGCACATGATGTGCCGATTGCACATGCAGTATTTCGGCTCACGCGTGGAACTGAACAGAATCCTCTCGTCGGCCAGGTAGATCGGATCGATGTCCGATATACCTGGCCCGTACGTCAGCTGTCTGAGCCCCGATCCGTCGGCGTTCATCTCATAGATATGATAGTCGTCTGCCGCGTCATGCCGCATGGAGAACAGAATTCGCTGGCCGTCAAAACTTACATCGATATCTCGGGCCACTCCCTGCGGAAGGTCAAGAAGCGTGTTTATCGCGCCCCCGCGAGCGAAGTCGATCGTACGAATCGCGCTGCCGCCCTGGAACTTCTGTGCGTTAATCTCGCCGGTCTGGAAGAGTGTCGCCGTATTATGATGGTCCGGCGCAAACTGGTGCCGCGCTACAAAGACAATGGGGTAAGAAGCAAGCGCTGAATCCGCGGGCAGCTGGCCGTCGGCCGCCAACCCAAGGTTGGTCCCGGAACACATCGCCAAACAACAAAGCAACCTCACGGCCGTGTCGACCAAGACTCTTTTCTTTCATATGCGATATCTCTCATTATCCGCGCGTCGCGAATTAGCGCATTGGACCGCAACACTTGGTTTGCGCAACAGATGACAAGTCCTGGAAGCCATCGGTCGTATCCCCACCGAGCCGACGGCCTGTCGATCTGATCGATTGTCGTGAAATAGTGGCGTGGATAGTAACCCGATGCGTGATTGAGGACATCTTTCCCTCTGCGCTCACGCGTGTCGAAATCGCGGTGCCGCGGGTCAATCAATTGGCCGAAGATCTATCGTCACTTCGGCTAATTTCATCTTGGCCTACGGCAAAGCACAATCGGACTTCAAGCCCGCTAAGCAACGCTACCAAGGTGGTCGTCCCCCGAGGCATGAAGATCCATTTTACCGCAGGTGCGGCGCAACCTGCCACGCCGTGGGCCCAGAATCGCCAAGAATCCCGGAAATCGGGTTGGACCTAAGCCAGCACGTCGAGCGTTGGATAGTCGCCGCCGAGAATCGTCGGAGCGTCGTAACCGAGCCACGCTTGCAAGACGGTGGCATAGACGCGCCGGTAGTCAATGTTGAATTTCAGGGCGTCCTGCTCCAAGTCCGTGAGACTCGGATGGCGCCCGAACAGGCCCCCTTTGAGTCGTCCGCCGGCCAGGAACAGGGGAGCCGCGGCGCCATGATCGGTACCACGGCGCCCGTTTTCGGTGACTGTTCTTCCGAACTCGGAAAACGTCATCAACAAGACCCGGCGACACAGATTCTGACGTTGCAGGTCATCGGCGAAGGCGACAATCGACTCAGACATCTCCCGCAGCAGCGCCGCGTGGTTGTCGCGCTGGTTGGCGTGGTTGTCGAATCCGCCAATGCCACCGCCACCTAACTCGACGAAGAAGATCCGGATTCCCAGGTCGGCCTGAATCAACTGAGACACGGTCTGCAATTGGCCGGCGAGTGTGAAGGAAGGATACTCCGCGCCCGACGCTGCGCCGGAGAGCACAGACTCGACGCGCTGGCTCATTGTCTCAGCGGCCAGAGTACCACGACGCACAACATCCTCTAGCGGATTGTCGGTTGAAGACTCAGCTGCGGGATCAGCTGTGAGTGTCACTTTCGATAGGCCCTGGCGCACCCAGTCCGCAGTCTGTCTGACCGTTGGCACAACCGACGCTTCCGCCCGCAGGGCAAACGGCTGCGCGATGGGCCCCACAAAGGTTGCTGGGACGCCGACCTCTTGGGAGCTTGCCTCCACATCGACAGCGCGCCCGATCCAGCCCGTCTGACAATTCGGTTCTCCGGGACGGGCCGTGTGCCATTCGAGCATCGCTTCGTCATGCCCGCGATTGCTCTTGGGATATCCCACGCCGTGCAGTACCGTCATGTGGCCGTCATCCAACAGCTTTTTGAAACCGGTCAGCTGGGGATGAAAGCCGAGATAGGGGTCGATTTGAATCACGTCACGCTGCGTCAGTCGCAGCGTCTTTCGTTTACGGCCATAGACGTCATCGGCGTACGGAACAAGCGTGTTCAATCCGTCGTTTCCGCCCGAAAGCTGGAGCACGACAAGGACTTCGTGATCACTGCCCGGTCCTGGCTCAGCGGCCAGAGCCGTATGCCGCAGGAATGCTGGCACCGCCGGCGCAAAGCTCAACAGAGACGACGCGCCCACCATCGACTTGAGAAACTTGCGACGCGATTGAGACATGTTCTTCTCCTCACCCATGCGCTGTCATCGGATATTGGCGCATCCCATGCAGCAAGTTGCCGGCTCAACAAAGATGAAACTCGGGTAACATTACCACTTGACTCGTGAACATACGCAACCCATCGGCGGATTCGGCGACCGGACTGTCCGGCACGGACTGCAGCAGGGCCGACCGCGCTTCGGGAGACAGGTCGTCCTGAAGCAAGAGCCGCAGCAGCAGCTCCGCCGCCTGGCGGCGCTGACGAACACCCATGTTGCGTGGCCACGTCGGCCGGGACCAATGTGCCGCCATAGGGCCCTTTCGAGGCCAGCATGGAATCGGCAAGTTGAGCGCGAGCCAGCATGGTGGCGGCATTGATCCAGTGGGTTCCCCCGACCCAGCCACTGACGGTGGGAGGGTCGTACAGATCTTGTCCCAGTTGCGCCAGAGCGGCCCCCAGCGGGAGCGTGGCGACGTTGTCCCCCAAGGCCCGGACCAGGCTCAGACTGTACTCCACCGGACTCTTCACCCGTCGCCGGTAGGCCCGCGGAGAGAAAAACAGATTCGATCGCAGGATCGTCTCGACCACCTGGCCCACGTCATATTGTTGAGCGAGCATCTCCGCCACGGGTTCGAGCAGCGGATCGCCTGGCTGATCCACCTCGCTGACCAGAAAGCGGTAGAGCTTACGGGCAATAAGACGGGGCGTGGCCGGCTGCTCGAGGACGATGCGTACGATGTCATCCGCGTCCCATTGCCCGGTGCTGCCGAGCACGTCTTTCGAACCCTCGTCGTGTTCATGTGCCAGATACCGCAACCGGCCTCGCAAGACGGACCAACCGGTGAACGCACGTGCCGCCTCGCGGACGTCTTCATCCCCGAAATGTCCCGGCCCCACACTATACTGCTGCATCAGCTGGCGGATGAAGTTCTCGTTGGGTTGCATTTTGGGGCTTTTGGCGGCACCGACACTCACCAACACCGCCGGATCCCGCGCGGCTGCCTCGAGCAACGAGCGGTAGGATCCGAGCGCGTGCTCGCGAAGCGTCTGAACGTGCCGCAACATCGGCTGCACTTCTTTCACCCGGCTATGGCTGACCCCGAAATGGCTGTGCCAAAAAAGGGTCATCTTCTCCTGCAGTGGATGCGGAGACTTAATCATCCGCCGCAACCACCAGGCGCGGAGACTCTCAATACTGCTCCCTCGTGCCACCGCTTCCTCGTCCTGGCTCATCGTGCGCTCGAACGAGGCGACATCCGCCTCCGGCCGTATCAACAGATCGATCGTCCGCCGCGGGCCCGCCTGAGCGGCTTGCTGGTGCTGTTGCCAAGCCGCACCAAACGTGGTCCGCCGCAACAAGTGTCCGGCCAACTCCGGTGTCCAGGGACGCTTGCCGTCGGGTTCATATTCGGCCCAGGCCCAACCAGGGTCAACGTCCGTCACTGCTCCACCGGCCGCCACACTAGTCGTGCGTTGGGACGCCGATGGAGATTGTCGCTTGGCAGTCATAGGTTTCGCCTCGTGGAAAGCTGGTTGGCACCGCACGCCAACGCATGTTGAATTGGCACACTGTCGCCTACGGGAGCCGGTAACCGACCTTGAGCGTCAACCGCACGTTTCCATTCTGTTGTCCAGCCTCGAACTGGACATCATTCATGTAATTGAGCACGGTCAGAATGCCATCGACCTCCTTTTCCGCGTCTGCTCGTGACTTGCCATCCTCGACCATGTTCTGACGGACCATCGCATCGCGGTTGGCATTCAATATCGACGCCAGGGGGGCACTCTTGAGCATCGCCAGGCTGTGCTGGCCCGCCACCGGCTTGGTCGACTCGGCGGACTGCTTCTGCAAGGCATCGATCAGGTCGCGAGCCAGCACGTCACTGGAGCTCATGATCAAATGGTCACCTTGAATCGCCAGCGCCGGCTGGAAATTGAATCGAACGTCCGTGGCGTTCTTGTTCGTTTCGTCCGCCACCGAGAAAAACGCTGTTGTGTAGGTCGTTCCCGCATGCGAGGCGCTGTCGATGATCAGGCCCGGCAACGCCTGCTGGCCTCGCGTGAAGTTGACCAGGCCAATCGCCTTTTGCCAGGCTTCCTTAGCGACGAGCGAGAATTTATCGGGATCTCGCAATTGGACGATGACCGCAAACCCGGGGAGTTGCAGCGCGGGTGTCCCCGTTTTTTCGTCGTACTTCTGCTCCGCGACGACAAACCGCAAATCAGGCAGGGTCTGCGCCAGAACCTCTTCCGTCAGGTCTTTTCCCGAAAAGAAGATCCCCATCATGTTCTCAAAAAAAATCAAACCTGACGTGCGTTCCGGAAATAGCTCGTCCTTGGAAGCGTAGAACTCGTGCAGATCGCGATAAAAACTCATGGCGGCAATCTGGCGCGGAACGATCAGATTAGGCATCGCTCCGCTTTCGGAGGTCGGCGGTACGGCGAAGCCGTCTAGCGATTTCGTCTCTCCGGCACCGCGATCGGCCCCAATCTCGACGGTCAAGTTACTCTGGTCGATATCAACGCCGGCCGCCACCCAAGTGGCATCGCCAGCCGCCGCCAACAGCGGTGCCAACAGCAGCCGAATCAGCGGGTTGTCGTTCTGCTCAAGTCCCTGGCGGAAGCCGGGTAACTGCTTCAAGACACGCATATCCGCATAGAATCGCACCTTCGCTTCGGGGCTGATTGACTTGACCGCCGTAGCGAAATGTGCCGACGAGGTTAGACTATTGGCCTCTCCTTCGGCCTGACGATCCAACACCGCCTTGAGTGTCTCAGGTTTATTGGACAGCAGTAGCCGATTGCCGACGATGGCATGCACCTCGCCCGGTGCAAAGGTCCAACCCTGCACGTCGCGATACTCGGCTGAATTCACGCGATCTGGGTCGCCCTGCCTGGCCGCCTCGCCCTGGGCGATGGTGCGGAAAAAGTCATGCACTTCTCGCAGCATTTTGGCGTCTTCAGACTCCACAATCAGCACATTGTGCTCGCCTGGGCAGGCCGCCAAAGTAATTCCGCCCCCCACCAGTTTGCCCAGCAGCGTGCGTAGATCAGCACCGTACTTGCCCTCAAAAAAGCGGATGAGCCCCAGCACTTGTTGTGTTTCGGGCTGAGCCATCGCATCTTGATAGGCTGGCAACGACTTGACCAGCGAGACGATCTGTTCGTCAAACGCCCGGTCAATCAGCGCTTTGGGATTGGTCACCTGAAGCACCACGATCGCGTCCTCGGGCAAAAGACTCGTGACCGGCACTGCCGTCGCCTGGGCCGCTGCTTCCTGCACCACTGCCTCCTGGGCGAACGCCGCCTGGCTCAGGCACAAGGTCAAGGCCAGCCAAGACACGATTAGAGCTCTTCGAAACATCACTTAATCTCCTCTGTGAAAAACGAATGCTGTTGATTCATCCACGGCCGCACGGGACGACAGACCGGAGTCTTGCAGCCTTAGGAATCAGGGAAAAATAACTTCCAGATTCTCTAACCCCTCACCCTACCCTCTCCCCACAGGGGCGAGGGTACAAGGTGAAGTTATTTTTCCCTGATTCCTTAGATTTAGATTCTGAACCTGCCGCCATCCCCTCACCCCTTCACCCTCTCACCCCTTCACAGGTCGCGCCAACAAAACGACGTGGTTGAAAGTGCGAGTGCCAGAAGGGCGGGAATTCCGTAACCCAGGCTGATACGCCACAACGACAAGTCTTGATAGTCGCCTTGCTCAAAAAAACTCGGATCGGGCTCGCGTCTCGGCGTGCCTCCCGAGAAAATACTCATCAGTTGATCTGCCTGACGCGCCAGTGCCTCAACATCTTTGGAACTCAGTTCCGCCGGTGCATCGTCGTCATCTCTGCTCCAGGGGGTACGCAACAGCGTCGGCAATGCCTGACTGAGGCTGATCGGAGAAAACTCTTCCAACGAGAAAGTGTGCAAGACCAGGTTGATCGGGAACCAGAGAAAGATCAGAACCACGACGGCCAGCAGCGATTTGCGGAGCAGCGTGCCGGCCAGAAACGCCAGGGTGACCAGGAATGTCAGGACCAGGGCCACCACGTACAGCGAGGCCAACACGCCGTAGAGGGTCACACCGTCATCGGGTAACGGTCGTTTGGCCGAAGCAAGCAGCGCGATGGCCGGCACCACGGCTGCTCCATAGACAGCCAGAACAACTACGACTCGAGCCCCCCAAGATGCCAACAGGTACTCATAACGGGTAACGGGCCGGCTGAGAATCCCGTCCGCCAACGCCTCTAATCTCGAACCCGTAATGGGGCTGATTCCCAGCACAATCACCACCAGGAACCAGGGGAAGACGAGATAGGAGAAGAGCAGCGACGCGATCAGCGGGGCTGACTCAACCTGTCTCCAGCTTCCCGCCACGGCAATGAATATCCAGAGCGCGGTCGCCAGGAACCAGAGACGCACCAACCAGCTGGCCAGAAGCCCTCGCAATTCATACGTGAAGATTGCCAGAGTCGGCATCCACGACATGCGGAGTCTGGAGATCAAATCGCCTGAAACCATGTGCACTGTCCTCTTGGAGCAACTGCAGATATGCGTACTCCGTCTCATTCTGTCCCGATCCAATCGACTGTAACGACACGCCACCGGCGTCGAGCAACTTCAGCACTTCGGCTAACGCCAGCGCTCGACTCTGACCATTTTCCACCTGCACCACTAATGTGTGTTCATCGCACAGGTGCGCCGAGATTCCCTCGACCGAACCCACCTTGTCGGCCACTTCCCGAATCCGTTCGACCGAACTATCCAGCTCCAGAGTGAAATCGTCGCGCCGCAACCGCTGTTTCATCTCGCGCATGGCGCCGCTAAAAATCATGCGGCCTTCATGCATCACGCCCACGTGATCGCAGATCTGGTCAATGTCGCTCAGGATGTGCGTCGCCACGACAACGGTTCGGGTCTGGGCCAACTGCGCGATCAGGTCCAGGGTGAAACGCCTGGCCGCGGGGTCCAGTCCAGCCGTCGGTTCGTCCCAGATCAGCAGCGGAGGATCGGCCAGCAACGAAGCGGCAATTCCCAGCCGCGTCCGCATGCCGGTGGAAAACGTGCGGATTTTCTGGTCGGTCGCACCGAGCAGCCCCACTGCTCGCAGCAGCGATGTCAGGCGTGGTTTGCGCACATGGCGAGGGATGCGACAAAGCCGCCCCAGCAAATCGAGGTATTCCACAGGCCGAAGCTGCTCGGGAAAAGACGGGTTCGTCGGCAAGTAACCGATCGAGCTGCGGACGGAAATGGCGTTTACGCCGCACGATTTTCCCATCACCTCGGCCCGGCCCGCAGTCGGACGCTGCAACCCCAGCAACAGTCGCAACGTCGTGGTCTTGCCAGCCCCATTGGGTCCCAACAGCCCGTACACCGATCCGCGTGGGACCTGCCACGTCAAGTCGTTCACGGCGATCACGCGACCACCGTAAATCTTGGTCAACTGCTGGGTGCGGATCGCATACTCCACGCTCGTTCTCCCGACATGCAGTACCAACGGGTCGGAAGCCTCGACGGCTTCCGCTACGACAACCTCGTGCGGAGACACTAGAGCCTTGGCCACGCCAAGAATTAGGGTGAAGCCACGTTCTCAGCTGCGTGCGACACCGCGTCCACGCGGTGTCGAAATGGGCTGCCTTTCTGCGCGACGGACGAGGACGTCCGTCGCACATGCGTCTCGTCCCAACCCTGATTCCACGGCGTGACAAAGCACTAGACCGGATCTCCGAATCAATTTACCCCCCATGGCCCACAGTGGTTTCAAATCCGGCGCGAACCGCCGCCGCGGCCCCGCCGCGGGGGTCGCCCGTTTCCCCGCTCTGCCAGCACTGCTACGATGGCATCTTGGGTGGCAGAGCCCCCAGCCAAATGCGCACTACCGCTTCTTCGACATCCGCCCCTCGAACGCTGATCGCTCCTTTGCCGCCAGAGATAAATGCTTTTGCGAGTTTGTCGTGCCCGGGGACCAGCTGGACTCGACTCAAAGGGGAGGCGCTTTCTCCGACGCCTTGACTGGCGGACTGCTCAAAGGATGGCCAACGATGAACACCGACGCTTTTCTCGACAAATTGCTGAGTTGCCTGGGGGGGGCCTGGCCCGAACCGCCCCCGCTGAAACCACAGACGCACGGAACCATCCAAAAGGATGGCTATCGGATCGAGTCACTGACGTACGACGCCCAGGCGAACGATCCCGTACCAGCGCTGCTGTTGATCCCGGACGGCGTCACACGGCAGTGCCCCGCGGCGGCGGTGGCGGTCTGGCATCAACACAACGGCCAGTGGCACCTGGGTAAGAGTGAACCGGCGGGAATCGCGGGTGCGGCGGCTCACCACACGGGCGTGGCATTGGCCCGTGAGGGCTACGTGGTGCTCTGCCCCGACGCGCTCTGTTTCGAAGACCGTCAAAGCCCGCGCTTGCAGGGAGGCGAATATGAACGGTTTGAATTCCTCCGCTATGTCGTGTCGGGCAAGTGTATGGCCTGGAAGAACATCCTCGATATGCGGCGTGCGATCGACTATCTTTGTTCACGCAGCGAGGTGCGTTCAGATCGCATCGGTTGTTACGGGCATTCTATGGGCTCGACGCACGTGTGGCTCGTCGGGCCTTGGGAACCGCGACTGAAGTGCCTGGTGGGCAATTGCTGCCTGCCCACGTACAGCGGGATTCACCGTCATCAGCTGCTGCACTGTTTCCCAAATTTTATCCCTGGTATCTACCAATACGGTGACACACCTGAAATCGCCGCCTTAATCGCGCCGCGTCCTTTGCACTTGAACTTCGGCGAGCAAGACGGGGGCAGTCCGATTGAAGAGGTGGCGCAGGCGTGCAGCGGATTGCCGATGCATACCAGCAGCAGGGAGCGGCGGAAAACTTCAGTTATTTCATCCAACCCGATACGGGGCACGCGCTGACTGACGCCATGTGGCAACGTGCTCGTGATTGGTTTGACAAGCACTTGAAGTGAACTATCCGGTTCAGAGTTGCTTGATCACTGGAAGACGCATCGCCTGAGGATCAGCCGGCACGAAATAGGGAATTGACATACTGCTCAATACGTACTCCACAAGACGTGCCGTGGCTTGACGAACCGCCGCATCATTGACGGTCGCTGATCGGATATGATGCGGATTGCCATAGTCGATCGATTTTTCCCAAATCGGCTTGTCGATCCCCTGACGCACCATCTTCGCTTGCACGTTGACCACCGTCTCCTGCACTCGTTGCCCCGTATCGCGGCCAAACACTCCTGGACCCTGCACCACGCGCAATTCCTTTCCTTGTTTTTCACTGTAATACAGGTTCAAGGTCACCGGTTGACCAGGAGCGACGGACAGGCCTCCGGCCTGCAAGCGTTTGCTGACCGTTTCGAACAGCGTCTGTTGCACCTGTTGAACGCCTGCGAACCGCGTTTTTCCCATCTGCACGTTGACACTGATCGAATCGCCCGGTTTAAGCAGCGCATCGGCACCCGCCGCCAGCGCCTGTGCAGTGCGAGCAATATCGGCACGAGGGACCGCCACCGACACGAGATCCCGATTCTGAAAATCACCTTGCGAAGCGACGATGTGTTCATTGTCGAGCCATCGATGATGGTAGTTGTGCTGCACCGGTGGCTTCAGGATCCAGGCAACCGCCTTCAACTGTCGATCGAAGTAGTAGTTGCCATGCAACAACCAACCCTGTCCGTCCGGCGCCCATTCGATACCGGCCCCGTTGTTGTACGCTCCGCCAATCTGCAATGCGAGTTTGTGGTCCTCAATGATGGCGCCCTTTGAATCCCACACGACAAAGCGAAATCCGTCCACGCTAATGAGCCCCGCGATTTCGGTCGAGTCTGGCGAGAAGGCCAGGCTGCAGACAAAAATGAACAGATTCAACGGTTTATCAACCGGTGGTTTCTCCAGCCGCGAAACCGCTTCCCCTTTGGCCAGATCAAGAATCTCGACGCTATCCGAGGTCGCGATGGCGCAGTACTTGCCATTATCGGTGATGGCCACTTTCGAAGCGTCAATGCGGCTGACGCTCTTTTCGCGCAAGATCTTTCCATCGGTCGGCCGATAAACCAACAGACGCGAACCGCTGCTATCCGCCACGACGGCCACCAAATAGTTGTGTTTCGTGAACTGCAGGAAATCGACTCTCTGGAAACGATCTTTCGTGTACCGAAGATCGGGCAGTCTTTTGCCGGCCTGACAGTCAGTTACTTCTATGTAGTAGACGTTATCTTCGTTTGTCTCACGGGCATAGTATTGGCCGTCCGGACTCAGAGCGCTATCCTCGAGACTGGGCTTGGCCGTTGCCACGATATCACCGATCTTGTTCCCCTGTGCGAGATCAAAGACCTTGGTTCCAATCGCAGCAAACTTACACGGGCCGGACCCCAGCAGAATGGGATCATCGCGATTGGCAATCGGCACGATCAGGCGCACGCCATCCCGCTCCGGTCTATCCCGCTGGTTGCTCCAGGTCGACGGGTCTGTCTTGGTACCGTCGGCAAACGGGTCGTTCGACTCCTGTGAAAACGCCGCCTGGTGGGTCACCGAGACGAACAATATCGCGAATGCTGCCCATCTCGCGTTCCGAAATGACATGTTACTTAATTCCCCTTGCAGATCTTGCCCCGGAACTAGATCGCTCTCTTCGTTTTGCCCGCCACCGGCTTCGTGCCGGTGGAAGGCACGTTTGTCAACTACTTGCGATAAGCGAGAATCCGTTCGGTCGAGCGACAGGGCTGAATTCAACCGGCACTCAGCCGAGACTGAATCAGGCTGCGGATTGAATCGGCCTCGACCACGTGCCGGGCAAATGGACAGCTGATCTCTCGGCCGCAGTTCGCAAAAGCATTGCCGTTAGTTGCCAAACCCAACGCCACCGACGCGAAGTCGGTAGGGTGAGCGGCGACAAATCAACAAGCGTGTTATACCCTCGCTTTTCGCTCGAAACCATGCGCATCCCGGTGCGCACCTTACAAAGTAAGGCCCCGACGTGTCGAACGCCAGACAAGACGACGCTTGAGAGCTGAATTATTGTAGCGCCGCATCGACCCACTGCCAGCAAAAATTTCCCTGCTCTCGAACACACGCGACAAGAGAACCTGGCTTGATTGGCCGTGTCGCAAGTTGAACATCGAGATCGCGCAGCACCATCTGCCATCCGTCCTACGGATCATGGTTAGAAGAATTCCGGTATTTGATGCTCGGAAAATTGCTTTCCGCCGGCCCGCTTCCGCTGGTCTTGTCCCGGCGAAGTGACAACTGATCTGCTACCGCATGACCTCTGCTCCCCCACTCTGCTTCCCTCTCGCTTCGAGAGAGGGAAGCAGAGTGGGGGACGGGGTTTTCACCCTCGCCGGTAGCCGGCCAGTTGTGATCTCGACCGGGGCAGGCCCGGCGGAAATCGGAAAACACCGAAGTTATTTCTCCCTCACACCCTAAGGAATCAGGGAAAAATAACTTCCAGATTCTCTAACCCCTCACCCTACCCTCTCCCCACAGGGGCGAGGGTACAAGGTGAAGTTATTTCTCCCTCACACCCTAAGTCGAGTCACCCTGACGCGACTCATCGGGCGTTACACCGTATTTGCGTTGCCGCGCGCGTCCCCAGCCGCACCCGCCGCGGGTCAGAAACAGCTCGATTTTCTGCATCGCTCGCGCTAAGCGATTTCCACGCCGAGCGGCTCGGCAGACCGGACATCCGTATTCACAATAGTCCGGGTCGCTCAGCTGCGTCAGCGGCGGGAGCCATCCGTCTAACAAGTATTTCCTATTCAAAGTGCTCAACCTCCCCACCCCTGCCAGCGGATCCGACGCCGCACAAGCCTGTGATTTTGCCAATCTGCACCGGATGCGAGTTCCGCACCCCTCACGATGGAAAACGAGCCAGAAAGATGCGGCTTTACCGGCTCCATGGGCCACGTGATCTCCAGATTGACTTCCTATTGCTCGTGGCCAGTCCTTTCGCCACTCGACGTTGGATGTTCGCCGGCGTTAGCGTTACGAGTTGAATTGACTCGAGGAACCGCTGCGCCGCCCTCTTCAAGTGTGGAATACTCAAGTGTCGCATGCTCCGTCACGGGACGCTTCGTGGCCGGATCGGCTTCCACCGACCGCACGTAGGCAATCAAGTCTGTCAGATCGTTTGGACTGGTAAGTAATTCTTCAACGCCGACCGGCATCAATGACTTGCCCGTGCTGACCAGATCCACTACCTCTGATCGGACCAGCGTGTGCTTGATTCCCTGCGCGTCAATCAACGTGACGCTGTTTCCCGATTCGGCCGCCACGATTCCGGAGAAGACGTGACCTCGTAAAGTCTCGGCCGAATACTCCACATACCGCGGTTCAACCGCGCGATCGGGATCCAGGATGGCCACCAGCAGGGCCTCCGGGGAGCGATCGGTCAGGGCCAGCAAATCCGGGCCGATGTCGGTCCCTTCATTTTCCAAACGGTGGCAGGTGGCACAGTGCTTGCGAAATAACTCTCGGCCGTGGATCACATTGGCGGGGGCCTGCAGGCCTTGTCGGTAACGATCGATCGCGCTGAGCCGTTCGCTCGCCGTTGACGGCCGAAACAGCTGGGACGCTCGACTTCGAACCTGAGCCGAACTGTGTAGAATCAACTGTCCGCGATTGGCCACGCCCAACTCATTCGCCAACACGTCTCCAGCCGCGACGTAGTCCAGCAACCGCAAAGCCCACTTCTCCCGACCCACGAGGATCGCGACGATCTTGGGACGGACATCGGGACCATGTCGGGCCCAGTCCGGGAGCAGAATATCGGGAAGATCCTCCGGCGCCAACCTTGCCATGGCATCGACCACGCTGCTCTGGACAACAACGGGCGTTTGCGGGACCAGCAGGCGAGACAGGCGAAGCGCGTCGTCTTCCTGTGACTTTAGCGCGCGGCCCATCAACCGCATTGCCTCGACGCGGCGCGAGTCTGCAAGTGACGCGTCGACCGCGTCCACTTCGGCCTGCTCGAACAGCCCAGAGGTCGCTTCAATCGCCTGCCGCAACTCACCTGACGCTTCCTCGTGCCACTGCTGCAGCGTCTGCCCGCGATACTCAATCGCGTCGATCAGGCTGGCCAGCAAAGTGTATTGCCAGGGCTCGTAACAGGCTCCGAGCGGTGCTGCTATTCGCCGCAGGCCCAACACCAATGCATCCGTCTGCTCCGACTCCAGCACGAGACGCAGGAGATTCGCGATCAACGCCACTTGAGCATCACTCGGCGCACGGTGGCTGAGCAAACGTTGCAGCATCTCCTCCGGATATTGCGTGGCGGAACTCATGACCGCCGCGATCAGGAGCGGGTCATTCGGATCGCGAAGGGCAATTCTCGCCAAGGCATCCCCCGCCCTGCGATCGTCCCAGGCACCCAAGGTGTAAGCCAACTGCATGCGAACCTGCGGATCAGGATCCTGCAATCGCTGCAACAGGGCCGCTGATAGCTCCGAGGAATCACCCAACCACTTCTCAGACAGCCGAATCGCGTGCCGACGCACCGCTGCATGCGAATCGTCCACGGCTGGCAGGAGCGTCGTCGCATCAAGGGCCCCGAGCCCATCCAGAGTGCACAATGCACTGAGACGCGTTTTCGCCCTGGGCGACGACCCGGCCATGGCTCGTAACGCTTCCGCAGCCGAACGATCACGCCTGGAGACCAACAACCGCTGAACCGTGTCTCGTTGCGACCCGTTCGGATGGTCCAAAGCTTGCACCAACTGCGCCGTCGACAAATCCACCAGCCGGACAACAGGACGAGCTTCCACCTGCCAAGGCAGCACGCGATAGATGCGGCCCTGCCCACAACCGGCAAAGAAATCCAGCTCCGCGTGCCATTTCGCGGGAATGTAATCGGGGTGCTCGATCACCAGTCGGTACATGTCGACAACCCACAGGGCTCCATCTGGCCCGGTTCGTACCTGTACGGGTCGAAACCAGTGATCTGTCGATGCCAAAAACTCGGACTGCTGCTCGTCCGACGCCCGGCGACTGGAGTACGTCGTGCCCTGCGGACAAAGCACCGATCGATGCACCAGATTATATGTTGGCTCGCAAACGAAATAGCTGCTGGAAAACGACGGACCAAACAGGTCGTCGCGATACACGGCAATGCCGCATGCGGCAGTGAACCGATTGAGCGTCCAGAACTCGTTGAACCTGGGCAACGGCGTGCTGATGGGATAGACGCGCACAGGTGGGTGGGTCCATTAGATCGACACACGGGTCGGGAGGTACCAAATAAGGATTGCGGCGCAGGTACTGATCGTCCAGCGCAGTGCCAGCTGGGCTGTAAATTCCTCCCCCCAAACCAGTTGCCCCAATCGTCACGGCAGCGTCCGTACTGCGACATCCCCGTCTGGGTCTCCAGCACTCCCGTGTCGGGGCGAAGGCGGAAATCTCGCGCATGAATATCCACCTGCCGGCCCGTCTTGAGCGACAGGATGATCCCGCCACTATCTCCGTTGGCGCCGTAAACCCAGTTGTCTAGTCCCCAGCGCAAACAGTTCACTCGGTGCTGCGGGTTGCCCTCGACAAACCCCCGAAACAGAACTTCTCGTCGATCCGCTTTGCCGTCGCCGTCAACATCTTCCGCATACAGAAGATCCGGAGCACAAGTGATCAACACCCCGTTCTCCCAACACATCACCCCGGTGGGGAAACTGAGCCCGTCCAGAAAAACGGTAGACCGATCATACCGGCCGTCGTGATCGGTGTCCTCCAAAAAGCGGATTCGACCCCGGGCCATCTCAGCGTCATCCTGTCCCTGGGGATAGTCACCCATCTCGACCACCCATAGCCGACCGTCAGGCCCCCAGTCGATCGCAATCGGATCGCTTACCAGCGGCTCGCTACAGACCAACTCGACGCGGAATCCACTGCGGACCTGCAAACAAGCCAGCGACTGCTGGGGATCTTTCGGGGCCAACCGCGACAGGATCGCGCGGAAGGAGACTTCCTGAGCTGCTCCGGGCAGCACGAGGGCCCAAAACAGCGCCACGCTGCTTAAGCACAAACGACCAAAATAGGAGGGTGGCGCCATAGGGATATGCCGAATCGGATCGGGCACTGCAGAACTCTTCGTCAACTCCGTCGTACTCCCTTCAACTCTACTACAATTCTACACAGGGCGGCAGGGTCGCCAGCCAGACGCGGCTGGGGCCAGCTCGGTCGCGCAACACCCCGCTTGCCGCGTGGGCAGGGACAAACTCTTGGAAACAGGAGCCCGGAAACAGGGCCCCGGAGTCAGGGGCCAACGTCTCTACCGTGCCCTTTCTTCCACCATCTCTCTGCAGGTCCGGGGCATGCGGGCCCCGTGAAGTGTCGCGGCTCACGATCAGGCTGCGGGATAGCGGGCCACGAGGCACCCTGCCGCACCACGGTTGCATCGCGATTCACCAAAGCCCACACTGGAGGTTTTGAAGATCTTCAAATCTCGTCCGAGGGCCGGCTCCATGAGACCACTCCGCATTGCCGTGGCAGTCTTGGTTATCTTGCTGTGCGCAATCAACAGTTTCACCCGCGGGCAGGATTCCACTTCCAACAGCATCGCTCCGCCGCCGCAAAAAGCGATCCAGCGGTGGCAAGCGATGCGTTTCGGATTGTTCATTCACTGGGGACCGGTCAGTCTGCGCGGGACGGAGATCGGCTGGTCTCGAGGTCGCGAAGTTCCGGTCGAGCAATACGACCAACTCTACCGGGAATTCAATCCCACCAGGTTCGACGCCGACGCGTGGGTCGCGACCGCCAAAGCGGCGGGCATGAAATACCTGGTCATCACTTCCAAACACCACGACGGATTCTGTATCTGGGATTCGAAATTCACCGATTACGATGTGATGGCGACTCCTTTCCAGCGTGACATTCTGAGCGAACTGTCTGCGGCCTGTAAGCGTCAGGACATCATGTTCTGTACCTACCATTCCATTTGCGACTGGTATCACCCCGATTATCCCTTGGGTTCCCCGGGTGGCAAGTCAAAGAAGCCGTCTCCTAACATGCGGCGGTACGTCGATTACTTGCATCATCAGACGGAGGAGATCATTGGCCGCTACGGTCCGCTGGGAATCATGTGGTTTGATGGCGAGTGGGAATCGCCCTGGACGCACGAAATGGGGATCGAGTTGTACGGGCATATCCGCTCCTTGCAGCCGGACATCCTGATCAATAACCGAGTTGACAAGGGGCGCCGCGGCATGCAAGGGATGAACCGCTCCGATGAATTTCTCGGGGACTACGCCACACCGGAGCAACGCGTCGGCGAGTTCAATCGGGAAGAACCTTGGGAATCGTGTATCACGATCTGTAATCAGTGGGCCTGGAAGCCGGATGACAACATGAAGTCGCTTCAGGAGTGTATCCAGACGCTCCTGCAGGTCGTCGGGGGAGATGGCAATCTGCTGCTGAATGTCGGCCCCATGCCCGATGGACGGATTGAACCGCGACAAGTTCAACGGCTCAAAGAAATGGGGCAATGGCTCGACAAGTACGGGCCGGGCGTGTACGGCACGCGGGGTGGACCTTTTCAGCCCGGTCCGTGGGGAGCATCTACGTGCCGGGAATCGACAATCTACCTGTTCGTCATGCAGTGGCCCGCCGATGGCCCACTCCGCTTGCCTCCTATCCAACCGTCGATCGAATCGGTGCGGACATTAAGCGGCGGGGAGGCGACGATACAGCAATCGATGTCGGTCCTCGAAGTCTCTTTGCCGGCATCCGACCGTGATCCGATAGCCACCGTGATCGAACTGGAGCTAACGCGCCCCGCATCGGGGATTGACCCTATGGCTGTACCGGCTATTAACTGAGGAGTATTCATCTGATGATTGACAAGCGACTCTTGATTGGCACCTCCGCCTGCCTGGTGGCAGCATGGATGAGCCTTCACGTCCGTGCCGAAGATCCGCCAGCAGCCCGCTACCTCATTATTCACGCCGACGATGCCGGAATGTCCCACTCCGCCAACCGCGGCACGATTGATGCGATGGAACAAGGCGTCGTTTCATCCGCCAGCATCATGGTACCTTGTCCCTGGTTCCTGGAGATTGCCGAGTACGCGCGTACTCATCCTGAACGCGATTTTGGCGTCCACTTGACCCTGACATGCGAATGGAAAAAGTACCGTTGGGGACCGGTCGCGTCGCGGGAGAAAGTCCCCAGCCTGCTGGACAAGGAAGGCTACTTATGGAGCAGCACGCGCGACGTGGCGGAACACACCCAGGCAAAAGAGGTCGAGATTGAATTGCGGGCACAGATCGACCGCGCCAAGGAGTTTGGTATCCCGATCACCCATATCGATACACATATGGGCAGTGTTCTCGGTCGCCCGGATTTGGCGGCAATCTATGTCAAGCTCGGGATGGAATACGATTTGCCGATACTCTTTCTGCGCAACATAGCCCCTCAAGTGGCTGAGGAATACCCCGCCTTGGCTAAAGCTGGCGAAGACATGCTGAAGTTGCTCGACCAGCGCCGCCTGCCAGTGTTGGATCAAATGGTACAGTTCTATGGAGAGCAACCGGGCAAGACTCGCCAGCAGGCCTATCTCGACGCCATGCAAAACCTGCGGCCAGGCGTGTCCCAATTAATCATCCACTGTGGCTACGACGATGACGAGTTGCGGGCCATCACCAGTAGCGCGCGCAACCGTAACGAAGATCGCCGCATATTCTCGGATCCGGAAGTTATTCAGTTCATCCGGCAACAGAATATTCAAATCATCAGCTGGAAACAATTTCGAGAGATGCGAGCCCAGTAAGTGGTGCGCACTCACGCCGCATTACCGGAGAAACATGATGAGCCGCCACCTGAGAATGATGAACAAGATGCTCGCTGGCCCCGCTTCGTTGACCATGGCGGGCATCATCGTCGGGCTCGCGCTGTTTCACGCGAGCACCTCGGCGGAAGAAGTCGCCGTACGGGACGTCACGGTGCAGGACGTCACGCTTAAGGACAAAGTGCCCTTCAAGCTGCACCGTGTCGGGTGTTACCGGGGTGAGGTGTGCGACGTCGCCGATTTCAACAAAGACAAACGACTGGATATCGTGGCCGGCGAGTACGTCTATCTGGCGCCCGACTTCACTCCCGTCAAGATCCGTTCAATCACCACCACCATTAATGACGAAGGCAAAGGCTATGACTGGGACTTCATGAATGCAGCCCTCGATGTGGATGGCGACGGGTTGCTGGACGTCGTTTCATGCTCCTGGTTCGGCAAACAACTTGAGTGGTACCGCAACAACTGGGAACTTGACAAAACGGGCTTGGGAACCGCCCTCTGGCCGGTCACCCTGGTTCATGAAAACGGCAATTACGAGTGTGGAGAGTTGTGGGATCTTGATGGTGACGGTCAACGTGACGAGATCGTGCCGGCCGTGCTGGCAACCGAATGGTACGAGGTGACCAAAGGTCCCGACGGCAAGCAAGTTCTGGTGCGTCGCGTGGTCGATGCAGACGAGACGAAACACACGTGGGGCATCGGCGTCGGCGATGTCAACGCCGACGGACGCCCCGACATCTTGAGACCTTCCGCATGGTATGAAGCTCCGGCGAACCTGCGCAAGGACGATTGGATCGAGCACCCGCTCGCGATTGGAGGCCAGGAAGAGGGAAAGCCGGACCACACTCCTCAGATCCTCGTCTACGACGTCAATTCCGATGGCCTCAACGACATCGTTACCAGCGCCGCTCACAACTACGGAATCTTCTGGTACCAGCAGGGAAAAGGCGATCCGGAACCGTCCTGGCAAAGGCACGTGATTGACACAAGCTGGAGCCAGGCTCACAGCCTCGCACTGGCCGACATCGATGCTGATGGGGACCTCGATCTCGTGACGGGAAAGCGATTCATGGCCCATAACGGAAATGATCCGGGCGGCATTGAGCCGCTGGGAGTCTACTGGTACGAACTCGACCGCGCCGCGGAACCCAAGTGGATCAAACACACGATTTCCTACGATCAGGGGATCGGCTCTGGGCTGACCCTGCGCGTGGTCAACCTGGATGACGATGCCGATCTGGACATCGTCGTCACGGGCAAGTGGGGTGGTCCGGCCTGGTTCGAGAATCTCACGAAGTAGAATCTCGACAGGATGGGGCATCAAACGCGCGGGGAGCGGGCTGCTGAGGGGGGATACGCGTTCGGGAATGGAGGGCGCACCGTGCCGCTGGGGGAACGTCGAACGTCTGGACTTTCGCAGATTTTGACGCGCCAGTGGGCGTTCGGAAGGCATGAGAGGTGATTGCCCAGAGGGTCGAGCGTGTTGGATCAGTCGTATTAGCCTCGTGCTTTAGCGCGAGGTTGCCGTGGCAGAGAGTACCGGTGAAGAGTCCCGTTTTACGGGGCTTCTCGCTGTGAGGCTTAAGCCACGCTCCGCACAGCGAGACTCCTGCAAGACTCACTCACGCGCTGTGCGCGGTGCCGCGACCGGCAACGGCCACTATCGACTCATCCTCGCTTGGCCTGCTTGCGAACGGGCCCGGCGACTTTCCAGTTGGGATGCGGTCGGTGCGCCTGGTCCATTATCTGCTGCAACGTTTTCACCACCTCGGGATGCTCGTCCGCCACATCGTGCTGTTCACCGAGGTCCTGGCTGAGATCGTACAACTCGGTCTTGCCTGAAAACATGGGTATGCGGATCGCCTTCCACCGCCCCGATCGTACGGCCTGCTTTCCACCTCGTTCGTAAAACTCCCAGTACAGGTAATCCGCCTGCTTCTGCTTCTCCGGCTGCCCCGTGATGGTAGGAGCAAAACTGATCGAGTCGAGCCCGGGTGGCACATCAACTCCCGCCAAATCGGCCGCCGTAGCCATCACATCACCAAAATAGCCGACATGATCGGTCACGCTGCCCGCCGGCGTCGTGCCGGGCCAGCGCACGATCAAGGGCACTCGGATCCCCCCCTCGGTGAGGTCGCGTTTCATGCCTCGCAACGGGCCTGCCGGCTGAAATAGCGTTGGGTCGTGCCCTCCTTCGTTGTGCGGGCCGTTGTCACTGGTAAACATGACTACCGTTCGCTCATCAATCCCCAATGCCGCAAGCAGCTTAAGCAGCCCCCCCACACCTCCATCCATCCGCGAGATCATCGCGGCCTGACCTTTGGCCTGATCACTCCACGGCATCTCCTTGTACATACCGTAATCGGGAACTTCCTGTCCATCTCCTGTCGCTCTGCTGCGTTCATTGTTGGCATGCGGAATGGTCAATGCCAGGTAAAGGAAAAAAGGACCAGCCTTATTGTCCCGAACAAAGTCGAGAGCCTCTTTCATGATCAGATCATGGCTGTAGTCCACACGTTTGGTGGCGTAGCCTCCGACGAACCCTCCATAACCACTGCCAACCTTGTCCACCACGTTGCGCAGTGGCATCTTTTCTTTGTTACGCCACAAAAACTCCGGATAGTAGTTGTGGGCGTGCACTTGATTCAGGTAACCGAAGAAGAAATCAAACCCTTTGTCATTGGGTAACCCCTCATTGCCCGGGGTGTCGTGTCCCAGGCCCCACTTGCCGCACAAGGCAGTCTTGTAGTCGGCTCGCTTCAGCAACTCAGCTACCGTCAGGTCGTCTTTGCGCAGCGACTGGATCCGCATATCGGTCGACGCATTTCCACGCACGTGAGTGTGTCCCATGTGTAGCCCGGTCATCAGCACGCTACGAGCCGGAGCACAGACCGTACAGCCAGAGTAAAAATCAGTGAATCGCATTCCTTCACGGGCCATCTGATCGAGACAGGGAGTTTTGATCAACTTCTGCCCATAGCAGCCGAGATCGCCATACCCGAGGTCATCCGCCATGATGAAAATGATATTCGGTCGCTGGACCGATTCTGCCCTCAGCACTCCTGCACTGACCATGATTATCAGGGCGGCTAACGACAGGGCCATCGTGGCCGGGATACTTGATCGCCAGACAGAACGCTCGAAAGTGACAGGCCATCTATCTACCGCGTGCTTCATCATCTTCATACCTCGCTGAACAAGAACATCGTGGGCTGCCGAGCAGGGTTGTGCCGGAAACAACAACAGGATAACCGTTTTGGCTACGCGTGTCACCAATCAGGCGAATGCCGCATCAAGTGTCAAGTTGCGGGCCGATCCAACTCCAACGTGGCAAAACACCAGGCTGAGTGCTTGGGGCCGAGGATCTCTGCAGTTCGAAGCGGATATCCGCTTGCTAACTGTTCCGTTCTTGTTCTGATTGTGCCCTGGAGACGGCGACTTGCGAAACGGTGATACAAACGTCATGCTGATTGCGCGGTGCCAGTCCCTGCGCAGCGAGCGGAGCCAGTGGACGTACATGGTTACTACACGCGGGGGAGCCGTCCGCCACGGCTCCTATCTCGCGTCTGCAAACCTTGAAGGGAACGACCAAACATGCGTCCACATATCGTCGTACTGACCCTGCACGTGCTCAGCGTGCCGCTCTTCGGCAGCGATACGCTGCAGGCTGCCGAAGACTGGACCGTGCCAACAATCAAGTTGGCTCCGATCACCAGCCGCCCGGCACTTGCCTGTACGCCAACGGAACTCGCCCGGTTGCGAAGCGATTTCTCTTCCGACGGTCCAAATCGGCCAGTGGTCTCGTCCATCCTTGCCGCGGCGGACCGTGCGATCAAGCTGACGCCCGTTTTCCCGCCACGTGGCGGACAACACAACCAGTGGTATCAGTGCGACGCCTGTCAAATTGGATTACGCACCCTGGGTGACACACATCATCAGTGCCCAACCTGCAAAAAGGTGTACACGGGTGAACCGTACGACGACGTCATCTATTCGCGCAAACACGGCCGCAATCTTCAAGACATGGTCACCGCGGCTTGGGCCTATGCCATCACTCAAAAGCCCGAATACGCTGACTTCGCCAAAGCGGTGCTGCTGGGCTACGCCCAACGGTATGTGCATTACCCATACCATTCGGCCAGTCGCTCCAGCGACTCATGGTCCAGTCGCTCCGGTGGACACTTGTTCGAACAAACGCTTAACGAGGCCGCGACGTTCTCCCAAACCGTTGGGCCAGCGTACGATCTGATCCATGATTGGGAAGGACTCACGCCCACGGATCACGAACAGATACGCGATGGCTTGTTGCTGCCGATGTTGCAGAATATCGCGCGAATTCGGCGGGCAAAAGCAATTGGCAAACGTGGCACAATGCGGCCTTCCTGTGGGGTGGCGGTTTGCTGGAAGACGAGTCCTGGGTCCGCAGAGCAATCGTTGATCCGAAGAACGGCTTCGCGTACCAAATGAACGTCTCCGTTACCGATGATGGCATGTGGTACGAAAACAGTTGGGGATATCACTTCTACACGTTGTCCGCGATGATCGAGATCGCGGAAACCGCGCGGCGTCTGAACATCGATCTTTGGAGCCATCCTTCGCTGAAGAAGATGTTTACCGTGGCGCTCGGCTATGTCATGCCCAATGGCCGTTTTCCACGTTTCGGAGATGATACGGACACCTCCATTTCCCGGGCCGCGCACTATTTTGAATTTGCCTATCACGCCTATCGGGATCGGGCCATGTTGCCTTATTTGCCGACCCGGCCCAGCCGCGAGTCAGTCCTGTTCGGCAGAAAACTCAACACCTCCGCAGAGTTGCCGGCGCTCTCCAGCAGGCTGTTCCCTGGAGCTGGCCACGCCATTCTTCGTACGCAAGGAAAGGCGGAACTGGCAGCTGCCATCACGTTTGGACCCTATGGCGGCTTTCATGGGCATCTGGACAAGCTGAGTTTTGTGCTGTTCGGGCTTGACAAAGAACTCGGTTACGATCCCGGACGGGCGCACAGTCAAGCCTATCGGCTGCCAGTCCACCGCGACTGGTACAAGGCCACAATCAGCCACAACACAGTGGTCGTGGACCAGACACCCCAACAGCCTGCCACGGGCCAACTCAAGTTCTTTGCCGCGACCCCAGAGTATGCCGCGGTGGTGGCCGATTGCCACGATGCGTATCCCGGCGTGAGTCAAAGACGTCTCCTCTGCTTGACCCCCAGTTACCTGTTGGTGTTCGACCATCTGCATTCGGACACACCGCACCGCTACGATTGGATTTATCACAATCAAGGGACTGGGGTCGAGTGTTACGTGGCGGATGAGACCATCGATCGACTGGCGGACAACTACCCCGGACAAGAATACCTGCAACATCTCCAGCAAGGTCAGACCAGCGAGCCGATTCACGTCCGATTCTTTCATGACGCTTGCACCACGCATCTGCGGCTTGCCGCGGCCCCGGAAGCAGCACTCGAGCCCGCTGGCACGACCGTCACGATCGGCGACGGCGTGGGAGCCTCGATGACGGACCGAATTCCGCTGGCCATGGCGACGCGTGAAGGCAACTCAGCTCTTTTTGCGGCGGTTATCGAACCTGTATCCGAGGGGGATTCGGCCCAGGTATCGGCAGTCAACCTGCAGTCAAAAGAGGGCGCGTTTCACATCGACGTGATGCGCGGCGACCAGATGGATGCCGTCACAATCTTCTCCGATGGGCAAGTTGAGATGACAGCAGCCGGAAAGACGATACCACTCCAGGCGCAGTGAGTGGCCCGCCTTCGGCCGAGTAATGAGATGCCACCTGCCGCGATCGGACCTACGCATTTGCCACCGACGATTCATAGAACAGGAAGGGCTCCCTCTGGGAAAAAACTGGCATTGCCCGAAGGCTGCTTTACAATGCACTTTCATGGCAGCGAGTCGAGCAGTGTAGCTCTTGGGTCCATTTCTTGGCAGTCAGAGGTTCTTGAACGGGAAGGTACAACTATGGCGACCAGGCGAAGTCAACTCATGCGAGCCTGCCTGACGGGAATGCTGCTTATCGCGCCCCCATTCTTCGCGCGCGCAGCGGGTCAAACGGAAGCACTGCTAGAACAGATCGGTGTCACACGCGGTATCTGTGTCGTGCTGGGGGAAGGGAGTCACGCGATCGCCGCCGAATTGGTGGGTCAGAGTGAGTTACTCGTGTACATTCAATCCGCGGATCCTCAACAAGTAGCTGCCTGGCGTCAAGCTGCGGAAAAGTCGAATACTGGCTCCCGGCGTTTGCACATCGCCCAGGGCGATCTGCAGAATTTGCACCTCGCCAGCAATCTTGTCGACGCGGTGGTTATCGCCGGTTCGGATTCGCCGACTTCGGAATCGGAACTGCTGCGCGTGCTGCGTCCACGCGGCAAGGTGATCCTCAACGACAAAACGATCGTCAAGCCAGTCCCGGCTGGGACGGATGACTGGTCGCACCCTTACCACGGTCCCGACAACAACCCGCTCTCCCACGACACACAAATCGTGGCGCCCTACCTGACCCAGTTTCTGGCCGATCCTCGCTATGGTCCCGCTCCGCAGGTGGCTGTCTCGGCGGGCGGACGGGTGTTCAAGGCTTATGGCAACGTCGCCTGGCACGAGCGCGAAGAACCGTACCTCAACTGCGTGGTGGCCTACGACGCGTATAACGGAACGCTGCTTTGGAAATACAAGTTGCCCGAAGGGATGATGGTACATCGAAACGTGTTCATCGCCACTCCCGACGTTCTGTTTGTGGGGGACGATCAATCCTGCAAGCTCATCAACACGCAGACGGGTGATATTCAGGACGAAATCCGGCCCCCCGAGGATATCGCCGGCGGTACCTTCTGGAAATGGATGGCGCTGCAGGATGGTGTTCTCTACGCCGTGGTCGGCGAGCAAGAGTTGAAGGATGAAGTCAAGCTTTGGAAACGCGATCAACACGGTTGGCCCTGGACCGCGATTTCCCGCGGCTATAACTTGCAGGAGCAACCGTGGGGCTATGGACGGAATGTCTTGGCGATCGACGTCTCGTCGAAGCGGATCGTGTGGCACTATCACGAAAAGGAACCGATCGACACTCGAGCTGTTTGCATGTCCGATGGCCAGTTGTACGCGTTCCGGTTTGGCGATTACCTGACCTGTCTGGACATCAAAACCGGCGACGTGGTGTGGCGCAAATCCAAAGCGGACTCCCCGGAATTGTTTGAGACCATGGGAGAGTACCTGCCACGACAGGGGTGGCAGACAAATTGGCGCACGGCTGCCTACCTGAAATGCAGCAAGGAAGCGATCTATTTCGCCGGCACTCAGATGAGTAAGTTGTTGGCGCTCTCTACCAAGGATGGCAGCATACTCTGGGAGCATCCTTACAACAACTTTCAGTTAATTCTACGGCCGGAGGCGCTGTACGCGATCAGCGGCCCTTGGGGAGAGAACGTCAGCAAGAAGTTCGATCGATTGACCGGTGAAGTTCTGGCCGAACTCCCCACCGGACGCCGTGCCTGCACGCGTCCCACGGGCACCTCGGACAGTATCCTTTATCGGGCCATGGGTGGCTCAGTGCGCTTCGATGTGGACGCTGGTCAACCGCGTTGGCTGTCGCCCATGCGACCGGCTTGCCACGACGGCGTGACGATTGCCAATGGGCTTCTTTATTGGTGGCCCTACGTGTGTGATTGCCAGCTGAACTTGTACGGAGTCACCTGTTTGGGATCGGCCGGCGAGTTCAATTTCACGCCCGACTGGCAAGCTCCTGAACGGTTGGAAAGACATCCCCGGTTTGATGAGGTGGAGCCACTCGACCAGCAGGTCGACGACTGGCCTACGTTTCGCGGCAATAACCGGGCCACAGCGACCTCCAGCGCTGTGATTCCCGACAGCACGCAAATTCTGTGGACGGCCCGGCCGGCCACGCTGGATACCAATCGACCGACTCCTCCCGTTGCGGTGGGCGATTGGGTTTTCCTGGGCGGTTCCGATGGCGTTGTGCGGGCCCTTGATGTTCGGGACGGCAGCCAACGTTGGAACACCTACACGGGTGGTGAGATCCGTCTCCCGCCAACCATCGGCAAGGGACGCGCCCTGGTCGGTTCGGGCGACGGCTGGGTCTACTGCTACGAAGCCACATCGGGTCGGCCGCTATGGCGATTTCGCGGGTCGCCCGCCCTGCGGCTAATTCCCGTTTATGGTGAACTTCTCTCCACCTGGCCTGTTGCGTCCGGTGTGCTGATGGAAGACGACACGGCCTATTTTGCGGCGGGGATCGTGAACTACGACGGTACCTACGTTTATGCGATTGATCCAGCCACCGGGTATGTCAAGTGGTGTAACGAAACGTCCGGGCATCTGGATCCCCAGGCCCAAGTTGGTGTCAGCGCTCAAGGGCACCTGTTAGCCAATGCCGGAAAGCTCTACCTGGCCGGCGGCAATGCTGTCTCGCCTGCCATGTATGATCAACGCGACGGCAACTGCCTGAACGACCCCGCTTCGCTGGCCCAGTGCGAGTCGACCAGCCCGCGCGGCTGGGAACTGTTTCTCGTGGGTGATCGTGTGATCGCGTGCGGCCGTCCGTATTACGCGCATCCCGATCTCGACGTGTACGACCATACGGTGTTCAAAAAGATCCTCCACACGTCTTCCGGACCGCGTGACATCGTGTGGCTCGACAATCAACAGTTGCTCTGCTTTGATCCCATTGAGCGCGAGGCGTTGAACCGTTGCGTGACGGACGAGAAGATCGCGCACCACGTCACGCAGGCGTGGGGTGAGTTCAAAATCGAACAGAAACCACACTGGGGGTTCAACACCAGCGGAGGCACCGCGATCGGCGTGGCCAGCAATGCGGTCGTCGTGGCGATCCAGAACCACGTGGTGGCGGTCAATATCGAGACGGGAAAGCGTATGTGGACACACGAGTTGACCGCACCAACCGTCCCCTGGGGTTTAGCGATCGCCCGGCAAGGGCAAGTCATCCTGACGCTCACCAACGGACAAGTCGTGTGCGTGGGAAAATGACGCGGCATTCTCGCCAACTCGGCTCTCCCGAACCGGGCTGCAAGGGCGTTCACTGAGCTGTTAAGAAGTCGACGATTTAGGGCCGATATGCCTTTGAGTGTCGCGACGGTTTCTGTTCCGATATGGGGGGGCTGATCATGCAAGCAGACCCCCTCATCCGGCCTGCGGCCACCTTCTTCCCCACAGGGGAGAAGGGGCAAGCTCGGAGGGTCTGTTTGGCCGCCATACAAGACTCTCGTCTGGGGACTACCTCACAGCCCAAAGGCCTGGAGCAAATACTGCAGTTGTTTCTTCACGGCCACTGGGGGTCGGGCGGCGGGCTGGGTGGGACACAGCTTCCGGGCCGCGTTCTTGTCGGATGGTCGCATCGCATTGATCAAGGCACCGTAAGCAGCCGTTTGATAACGCAACGGGCCCTTGCGGGCACTGATAACCACTTTGGCGGCAGGACTGAGCAGTTGCATTCCGGCCGCGAACACTTGCTGGAAGAACGGCGATTGACTCAATCCACCCGTCAGGACGAATTGGGAAACCGGCTGCCTGGCATCCCGCACTTCCTGCAACATCGCACGCACCAACAGGAGCAACTCTAACATAATTGACAACTGGCTACTCGCCGCCTGCTGTCCGATTGTCAAGTGATCCCAATCGGGAGGATAGATCTCCTTGCCGCCACCGTGCAACACCCGGCGCAAGCCGCCCAGGTCCGCACGTTCGATCTCTTTGTTCAAGTCACCGAGCCGATCCGTATAGTCAGCTGCAAAGCGTGCCACAAACCGATCGTACCATTTGCAGCAGTCTGCCAGCATCATCAGTAACAGGCGGTCCTTGTAGTACTCGAAACAGGCAGCATTTCCGACCAGGGAGACATTCGCACCACAGACACGATTGATCGTCCCACTTGTGCCGGCCGAAATCACCATCGTCTCGAAATCACCTTCCTCCAGTCCGCAGCCAACGCCGGTGGCATGGTTGTCTCCCAGGCCGCTGACAATTTTCGAACCGCTAAGCCGATTTCTTAGCTCGATCCACTGTTCGTCGGATCCCGCCATCGGACGTGAGTCGACCGTGCCCACAACCTTCCCGCTCGCTATCACCGGGGGAAACCACTCCGGTTTGAGCCTGGCTTTTCGCATTACGTCCGCGGCCAGTCGTTTCGTTTTCTGAATCAGCAGACCGTTGCTCAGCGCATCGGATGTGCTGAGCCGCGAAACGCCGGTCAGCAAACCGGCAATCCAGTCACCCGTGGTCATCACCTGGGCAACCGACTTGCGGAGAGTCGGTTGAGCACGGAGTGCCCACATGAGTTTGGGCAGAATGAACCGCTCCTCCACGCGTCCCACAACATCCTCCGCACCTTGCTTGCGCAGTTGCTCGACCTGGCTCGACGCTGCGTTACATTGCCAACTGAGGGCCGGAATGAGCAATTGGCCAGCAGCATCAAGAAGCACCATGTCGTGTTGTCGGACGGCGAACGATAAGTCCGCCTGGGAGAGCGACCAACCCGCCCGTTCCAGATCATCCAACAACGTCAGAGTCATGCCCGGTGTCTGCTGCACTGCAAAGGCGGGCTGCCCCATCCACGTCGTCGCACCTCGCATCTTGGCATGTACGTAAGCTTCTTCCCCACTGGCACTTCGCACACCCAACCCCAGGCCGGTCGTACTGAGATCAAAGCCTCCCCAGGCAACAATTTTACTCTGCTTCTTGGATCGCGCCACGTTTCGCCTCGCCTTCATTATTCAAATCAAGAAAACGGCCTAAAGTTTCGCGTTCGATCGTATTTGGCCGACGGCCAAGGGCCACCGTAGCCTGGGGCAAGCGCAGCGCCGTCCCAGGATCTCGGTCCAGATCACATCCACACGCTCTATGCGTGCCTCACTGGGTCAACGAATGAGGCAGCCCTTCAGGCTGCGGGTCATGGGCGGTTCGTCTTCCTGGGGCGGCGCCT
Source organism: uncultured Planctomycetota bacterium (assembly GCA_963700575.1). GTDB lineage: Bacteria > Planctomycetota > Planctomycetia > Pirellulales > Pirellulaceae > JAJRVM01. Next base: position 577,515 of record CAVOYC010000038.1, read on the forward strand.
TCGGCTCTGCCCCAGGCTAGGGTGATCGTAGGCCTTCGGCCAGAAAACTCGGTTCGGCTTTTCGTTGTAGCCCGAAGCTATGGTGAAACATGGCTGTCGGCCTTGAATTAAGTCCAAACCACGTGACATCTAAATGCACAAGCGAGGGGGGCACCGACCTGCCCGCGCCTGGCTGGCGCGTGGTGAATCCTCTCGCCAACCTGTAGTGCCAGTGTGGAAACCGATTCCTCAGCACTGTGGTACCAAAGCATCTTGACGCAGGCAAGTGGCTGCATCCCAGGGCTGGCCTTCTGGTGATCCACGATCGGCAACCTTGCACTTCCGGTCTAAACCGTGGACAATTCTTTTCCAGGGGCGAATCCGTACCCTCGCTAAGGCGGTCGACGCATCCTCGCAGGCAAGGGTCTCGAACATGGCCAGGAAAGGCGACACGTCTCGCGACGAAATCACGGAGCTTGAACAGATCCCGAATATCGGTCCTTCCATTGCGGCAGATTTGCGGCGGATCGGCGTCCGTCAGCCGTCCGACCTGCAAGGCCAAGATCCCTTCGCTATGTACGACCTGTTGTGCCGCGTCGATGCTCGGCCACACGACCTATGCGTACTGGACGTCTTCATGGCCGCCGTGGACTTCATGCAAGGTCGGCGCACCCAGCCCTGGTGGAAGTACACGCCTGGGCGCAAGCGAGAAATGGCCGCAAGGAGTTTAACCCATGTCTGAGCAACAACTGCGTGAGCAACTCTATGCATCGTTTCGGCACCGAGCGATGCTTTATTACCTGATCTTTGACGAATTGCGCCAAGCGTTAGATCAGCAGCAGGCCACGGAAATCATGCAACGTGCCATACGGCGCCGCGGTGAGGAGGTTGGAAAACAGTTTGCGCAATTCGCACCGAACGATCTGGGTGGCTTGCGAGACGCCTTCCTGGCCGTCATTCCGGACGAGGGCCAAATGTTCTCCGCCTCGGTAGAGCGATGCGATAACGAACACCTGGACATCACGCTGCACACATGCCCGCTCCGGGATGCCTGGAAGGACGCGGGCCTCAACGACCAGGATGTGGCCACGATGTGCCACATTGCCGCAGCCATCGACGCGGGGACTTTCGAGGGCGCCGGGTTCACTTTCTCGGCCGACACCTGGCAGCCCAACTGCGAAGGCTGCTGCCACCTGCACATCCGACCAGGCCACGACACATAGACTCTCGGCGCGTTTGATTTGCCGCGCACGGTGCCCGTGGATTCAGATGCCCGAGCGTCGCATGCCAAGGGCGGCATTCAGGGTGTCTGGTTTTGCATCTGGTTTTGCATGTCTGGTTTTGCATGCCAAGGGCATGCCCAGTCGGATGAACACCAAGCTGCAAGCGGATGGAAAGGGCTCCGTGGCAGCAAAAACGTGTCACAGATCAACCGAAATAGGCTGCGCCATAGATGCTCACAGGAATTCCCGAGCCGCTCTAAGCGCAACTCGGTGCTGTTGAGCCGAGTCGGCACCAGGGCATCGCACTGAAATCCGTGGTGCGGTGACACGGTGACGGCGGCGGCCAAGGGCAGGCGAGGACACCGACGCCACTATCCTCTCACCTCGTGATGGTGGTTTCCGCGTATCCGGAGGAAGTTGGTCTTTTTTAGCCGATTCGATCGCAACTTTACGTACCTTAGGGAGTTTCATGACCGGCGCGCAGAATGTGCGCCGTGATCCAGTGTTGGCGGAGGTATTGTCACACCAGGTTTTCAATTAGGGAGTACGGGGATGAAACAGCGAATGGTTTTTCTGGGTGCTTTTGCAGCCATCTTGATGGTTTCCGTCATGGCTTATGGCCAGCGACAGGGCCAGGGCCAAGGTGGCCGCCGCGGCATGGGTATGATGGGCCGCGGCATCAGCATGGCAATGTTGCTGCGCGACGCGGCCGTGCAGAAAGAAATTGGGGTTTCTGAAGAGCAGCAGTCGAAAATGCGAGAGGTGATGGCCTCTGAGCGGCAGGGACAGGGTGAACGCCCGAATTTTCAGGACATGTCCCAGGAAGAGCGTGAGAAATGGATGGCAGACCGGCAGAAAGCCGCGGAAGAACTGGACAAGAAGGTGGCCGAAATCCTGGACAAGAAACAGATGACCCGGCTCAACGAAATCCGCGTCCAGGCCCTCGGGTCACGAGCCTTTATGGATGAAGAAGTCGCCAAGAAGCTCGGTATTTCGGAGGAGCTGCAAGAGAAAATGCAGACGACTCAACGCGAGGCGTTCCAGGCGGCCATGGCTGGCGGCGAGCGTCCCGATCGGGAGCAAATGGCCAAGTTGATGGACGATCTGAAGGCCAAAATGGAGGGCATGCTGACCGACAAGCAGAAGGAAGACTTCAAGGCGATGGTTGGCAAACCGTTTGACACGTCGCAGTACTGATGGGTCGTGGCGGACCGGGTGGCGGACGAAACCGAGGCAATTAGCGAGTGCCCTGGCAGACGACTGAGAACGTTCACAGGCACGACGAGCACCAACGGCTGGTCGTGCCTGTGTTTTGCCGGCACGGCTCGCGAACGCTTCGTACGTGCAAACTGCTCAGCGCTTGGTGACACACGGAATGATTCACTCAGAGGGGCACGTCACGCAAGCTATCCGGCCTGCAACAGACGGGCGGCCTGCACGGCAAAGTAGGTCAGAATTCCGTCGGCTCCGGCACGTTTGAAACAGAGCAGGCTTTCCATCATGGTCTTGTCATGCTCCAGCCAACCGCGCTGAGCCGCACCACACAACATGGCGTATTCGCCGCTCACCTGGTAGGCGTACGTCGGCGCGCCAAAAGCCAGTTTCACTCGCGACACGATATCCAGGTAAGGCATTCCCGGCTTGACCATAACCATGTCGGCACCTTCATCCAGATCGAGCGCCACCTCGCGCAGTGCTTCATCGCCATTGGCAGGGTCCATTTGATAGGTCTTCTTGTCGCCGGACCCGAGATTGGCAGACGAACCCACCGCGTCCCGGAACGGACCGTAGAAGGCTGACGCGTACTTCGCCGCATAGGCCATGACCAGCACGTGTTCGAAGCCAGATTCGTCCAGCGCGTTGCGAATCGCCCCAATGCGACCGTCCATCATGTCCGAAGGCGCAATCACATCGCATCCGGCTTCCGCTTGCACGACCGCTTGTTTGCAGAGCGCCTCGACAGTCGGGTCGTTCACCACATAGCCATCCTCCACCAAACCGTCCTGCCCGTGGCTGGAGTAGGGATCGAGTGCCACGTCGCACAGCACTCCGATCTGGTCGCCAAACTGCTCGGAGATGGCACGCACGGCCCGACATACCAGGTTTTCGGGGTTCCAGGCCTCCTCCGCCCCAGGCGTCTTCTTCGATGGATCCGTGGCAGGAAAAAGGGCTACGACCGGGATCTTCAATTCCACCGCCTCGGCAACAGCCTCCAGCAGCAGGTCGATCGACAAACGTTCCACACCCGGCATTGACGGAACCGATTCCCGTTGGCCGGGACGGTCGTGAATAAACACGGGCCAAATCAGGTCGCCTACCGCCAGTTGATTTTCACGGACTAGGTCCCGAGACCAGGCAAACTGCCGATTCCGCCGCATCCGCGTGGTGGGAAAACGCCCCGAAACATGCACTCCCTGTCAACCGCTCATACCACTTCACTCCCCAGATGGATCGCGTGATCTGCAGTTTGAGTTCTCAAATCTGGCTGGACACCATCTCTGTTTCAATCCGAATCGGACTGATGTCAAATTTCGGATTCTGCCCGAGAAATCGGCACGGATTGTTGTGGAACACCTCGATCGCCTCCTGCAGCGCGTGTCCACGGCGTCGATATTCCAGGATGCACTCTTGCAGGGTGAACGGATCGCTCGGGCCCCAGTCGGCCGACGAATTGACCAGGATACGCTCCTGTCCATAGAGTTCAAGCATGTCGACTGCCCGTTTGGGGGAGCATTTCGTGATCGGATAGAGCGTGAACCCCACCCAGTACCCGGCTTCCAGCGGCTCGCGGATCGTGTGCTCCTCCACATGATCGATCCAAACCCGGTGTGGAGCGATGTTCATATGGCGCAACACGTCGAGCGTCCGCCGAGTGCCACGCACCTTGTCCTGCAAATGAGGCGTGTGGATCAGCACCAGCTGATCGTGCTCGATGGCCATCTGCAACTGTTCTTCAAAAATCGCCTCCTCGTTCCTGGTCGTTTTATGGAAGCCGATTTCGCCGACGCCCAGCACAGTCGGCCGGTCAAAGAACTCAGGCATATGCCGCATCACTTCACGACTCAGCGGCGGATTCTCCGCCTCTTTCGGATTGACCGCCACCCAGCAGAAATGGCGAATCCCGTACTGGGCGGCCCGGGTGGGCTCGAATTCACTGATCTGACGAAAATAGTCGAGAAACGTTTCCGGATAGGCTCGGTCAAACCCGGCCCAAAAGGCGGGTTCGGCGACGGCCACGACGCCAGACATGGCCATGCGTTCATAGTCCTGGGCCGTACGAGCAATTCCGTGGTAATGAGGCTGAATGATCTGCATCGAGAAAACTCCCAAGTGATAACCGCCCGATGGCTAGTGTTGAGCGACCCACCCCCTTGCCGGCCGGGCGCGGTCCTAGTCGAGCTCGGAGAATAGATTCAGTAGCCGTTTGCTGCGGTTGGACGTCGTCTCCCGCTCTGCCAGCAGAGTAAGCGCCTGGTAGATCTGATCCAGTCGATCATCCTCTCTCGCGGCCTCCCCAGGCGCGCGGTCAACGGCGCGATCATACCGATCCAGCAACGCGGCGATCTCGATCAGCATGCAACGTGTATCCAGATAGTAGTGGTCCAGCACCTTGTCCGCAGTCAGCATATTGTCCCTCTCAGTGTTCGCTTTCGGTTCACGGCTCTGAGTTAAGCGTCGCCATCGGCCGAAAAACAACGTACGGCGGACGTTTTCGTCCGTCACGCTGCGCACAGGCTCCCATTTCGACGAACATGGATGTCCGTCGCACGGTCCGGAGTCCCGCCGTTACGAGCATTCTACCCCCACCGCTACCATTTCGACCACCTGGCAGGCCCAGCAACAAAAACCACTGGAGCTGGAATACGATTTTCTTTGGCCTCCTGTGTACGAGCGTCTACAATCTTGGTTTTTGTGGGATGATGGCCAACGACGTAGGAAATCTCCCTTTAACCACCGAGGCCCGCCAGTTATGTCGAGCGTGACGCGACGGAATTTCCTGAAATCCGCAGGAGCATTGGGAGCAGCGGCGTGGAGTTCCAGGGCACTCTCTGCAATCTCCAGCCCGGCCACAGGACCGGCGGCGACGGCGCCCCATGAAGCGGATGTGCAAGTGCTGAACCCCCGGATGCGCGTCCCCCTCTCGTTTATCATTGACGACTCAACCTGCCTGGTGAATATGGGGCGTTTCTGCATGCCTCAACTGGCGGCGGCGTGGCCCGAGCGCGCGGCTTACAAAAAACCCTGGAAGAGCTGGCCGGTCGAGATCCCCGATTCGTTCGTGCGCGAGTTCGGCCAGTGGTGCGCGGAACAAGGGGTAAAGGGTAAATACAGCGTGGTTCCCTACCCCGCCTGCGTCGGCTGGCTGGACCGCGGCCTGCCAGGCTGGTCACGCCAGGAACTGCTTGACAGCCTGCGGTTAGTGCGTGAGCTGATGGTCCCCAATTGGGACATCCATCCCGAAATGATCACGCACACTCGCGTGATTGATGTCAAAACAGGTCGGCCCCTGGAGGAGATCAGTGACGCCACGATGGAGAATTCCTATCCGCAGACCCAGGTGAGCGTCGATGAGCTTGCCGCATACTTGGCCTATGCGTTGCGAATTCTCAAGAATTGCGAACTGCCTTGTGAAGGGATCACGACCCCAGGGGGATTTGGTGGACGGGTCAAGTCCGAACTGTCACTCGCCGTCCAAGAGTCGGTGCGTGAGGTGTATGGTGCGGAGATCCCACACTACTTCAAATATGTTGCCAACGACAAGGAAAGTACGCAGCCACGCATCGAACACGTGAGTGACGCGGAGAGCAGCCACCCTCGCTTGACCGTCAGTATCTATGCCGGCACGGGCGATTGGTTTGGAGGATGGGACGGAGACAAACAGCCACAAGGCGATCGGTACTGTAACCGCGACGCCACCCAAGGGAGAATGGTGGAACTGATTGAGCGTGGCGAACCTGCCATCATGCTCTGTCATTGGCCCGGCATGTACACGCAAGGCTCCAAGGGAGGTTTCGCCGCCCTTCAGCAAGTCGTGTTGGCGTTAAACCATCACAAGGCCGACAAAGTCGTCTGGATGAAGCTGAGCGAAATTGCCCGTTACTGGGCCGCCAAGGAATTGACAAGCACAATCGCATCTGAGAAACAGCACCTGCTCAGAGCGCCGTTTGCCTGTCCCCAATTCACCGTGCGGGTGGCCCGCGCGAGTGATCAGCCGCCGATAGTCGTGACCGCCGGCAAGAGGATCGAACTCAAGAGAGTATCCGCTCCTGACCAGCTGCAGTCAGGCATGTGGTTGAGCGAGCCACAATCGTCCGTGTTGTGTTTTGACCTGCCGCGCGGAGAAACCGCGCTGCTGACCTGACAGAGAATCTGCGTTGAGAAGCTTAATTGGACAGCGGCACTTCCACTTCTGAGATCACCTTGAGGCCCTATAAGCAGGGGCTTTATCGCCACCGGGCTGGTCCCGGTGGTAGCGCGTTTGACAACTACCGTCGATCTCGGCCACCCGTGAGTTTCCTTTCGGCCGCCAAAGTAGTCAGCAAACGTAGAACCACCGGGACGAGCCCGGTGGCGAGGGTCTGTTACGGAGACACGAGTTACGCACATCCATCGCTACAAAATGGCGCTGTACAATTGATCAATACCGAGAAAACAGGTCTATGTGGAGAGTGTCGGCTTGAGCGTCTCGAGGACTGGAAACATGTAGAACGCACCCCGATCTTATCGCCACATCAACGCAAGTTAAGCCTATTGACTGCTACCGCGTCGCATCGCGACTTCACCCATTAAGGATCTTTGCCATGTTTCGCCGCCGTATCGCATTGATTGGCATCCTACTTCTCGGCAGTAAGACCTTTGCTCAAGAACCCGGCGGGGCGTTTGTACTGGACTTCGATCCGCACGCCCACTATGCACTGAGCGGCGTGGTGGGAGAGAGAATCGCGGCCAACAAGACCGGTTGGCTGCTGCCCGCCCCCTCCGCCAATCCGGGTCTGCTGGCAATGTTTCGATTGCGAGATCGCCAACCTGTTCCGCAACTCGTTCCCTGGGCTGGCGAATTTGTCGGCAAGTACTTGATTTCCGCGATTCAGGCGCTGCGCATGGACAGTGATCCGAAACTCAAGATGACCGTCAGCTCGGTGGTACGCGAATTGGTTTCCTGTCAAGCCGAAGACGGTTATCTGGGTCCGTTTCCGCGAGACGAACGATTGCTCAAATACTGGGATCTGTGGGGTCATTATCATGTCATGCAGGCCTTGCTGATGTGGCACGAGCAAACGGGTGATGCGTCCGCTCTCGAAGCCACTCGGAAAGCCGCCGATCTGGCCTGTCGCATTTACCTCGGCGAAACTCGCAGACCTCGAGATGCCGGATCCTCGGAAATGAATCTGGCCATCATCCACGCACTCGGGCGACTGTACCGCATCACCGGTGAAAAACGGTATTTGCAGCTGATGCGTGAAATCGAAAAGGACTGGGAGCAGGAGGGAGACTACTTTCGCACCGGGCTATCAGGCGTTGACTTTTTCCAGACACCCAAGCCGCGCTGGGAAAGCCTGCACGACCTGCAGGGGCTCGTCGAACTGTATCTGATCACGGGTGACGAACGATACCGCACGGCACTGTTGAACCACTGGCACAGCATCCGTCGACTCGACCGCCGCAATACGGGTGGATTCTCCTCGGGAGAACAAGCCACGGGGACGCCCTACGAGCCCACCGCGATCGAAACCTGCTGCACGATTGCCTGGATGGCGCTGACGGTCGACGCGCTACGACTAACGGGAGATTCTATCGCCGCCGATGAACTGGAACGATCGACCTACAACGGCATGCTGGGGGCACAACATCCATCGGGTTGCTGGTGGACCTACAACACCCCCATGGACGGCGTGCGCGAAGCATCGCACCACACCATCGTGTTTCAGGCACGCGCCGGCACACCCAATCTCAACTGTTGCAGCGTTAATGCTCCCCGCGGGCTGGGAATGCTCTCCGAATGGGCAGTCATGCGCTCGAAGGCCGGCCTGGCCATCAACTATTACGGACCCATGCAAGCTCGACTTTCGCTCGGTAACGACGTGCCGATTACGATCCGCCAGGAAACGCTCTATCCACTGGACGGGAACGTGAAAATCGAGATCCAGCTGAAGGAGCCGCATGCGTTTCCCATCCAATTACGCGTCCCCAGTTGGTCGCGAAAAACGACGATCCGTTGCCGCTCCCAAGACGAGCTGCAATTCTCCGCCCGCTCCGCGCCTGATTCACCGGACAAAGTCGATCATGCCACTACCAGTGCGCCCTTCAGACCCCGGAGATTCAACCGGGCACTTATTACACCATCAATCGACGTTGGCTGCCCGGCGACACATTGGAGCTCTCGTTCGACATGTCACTGCGATACGAACCGGGAGCCGGTGAGGTGGCGGGAAAAATGAGCATTTTTCGAGGACCACTACTCTTGGCCTACGACTTACTGATGAACGAAGACGACGTCATAAGTCCCACGCCCTTAACGCCTGCCGATCTCGAACATGCCAAAGTCTCGCGGCCCTCGCGCACCAGCGATGGCTCTCGCACTGGCCAATTCCCACCCTGGATCATCGTCAACATTCCCAAATCGCAAGGGCCCCCCGTCCGTCTGTGCGATTTCGCCAGTGCCGGGTCGAGCGGTAGCCGCTATCTGTCCTGGCTTGCGGCACGGCAGATTGCTCCTCCGCCACCGGTGCCCGATTCGCCGCCGCACGATACGAAACTCCCCGCAGGCCGCATACTGTTCACCGCGCGGCATCTGGCATCGACAGAAAGTGCCGCCCGAGTGCATTTGCTGATCGCGGCCGATCCGGATTTTCAGCAAGTATCGCTCGATTTCGAGGCTGTTGATCCTCGCCGCATCCTCCTGTCCGCCGAACAGACTGAGCAACTCGCGCCCCACGTGCCCTACTACTGGAAGCTTGTCACACGCAATACCTTCGGGCAAACGGAAAGCCCTGCGGCGGAGCGCCGATTCACCATCGATCCGTCGCTGCCACCGCTGACCGATGAAATGCTGACTGAGTTCGGAGAAAATGCCGAGGGTTTGATCATCGAGGCACCACTCTCTGGAGATCCGGCACCCAGCTACGGAACACTCCTGGAGGCTCGTGGCTGGAAAACGTCGGCCGGTATGGACGACCAGGCGGACAAGTCGATTGAGCTGGACGGCCAACAGGGCATGTTGATTTATCGGCTGAAGGCGTTTCCGTCACGCGACTACACGGTCTCGCTGTGGTGCATGCCGCTGCGCGTGGCAGGGTCGCTGGGGCAAGTGTTCAGCGCGTGGAGCCGCGGTATGGACGATCCGCTACGCATCTGCGTCCAAGAGGGCACCTTGTCGGCACGGATCGAAGCCGGCACGGGCATGACCACCCGCGGCGTGCCTGTCCAGCCCAACACCTGGTACCACGTCTGCGTGGTCAAGCAAGCGGGACAACTGTCGCTCTACCTGAACGGCGACCACGCCGACACGATTGCCGTTCCCGCGGAGATTCATTCCTCGGCACGCGACTTTGCGCTGGGTGGCAACCCACACTACACTGGATCGAGCGAACACCTGGCCTGCCGTGTCGCTCGGTTTGCCATGTGGGCCCGGTCGTTCACCGCCCTGGAGGTCCGGAAGCTGAGTAACACGTCTGCGCCAATGACGAGGTGACAGGGCGGAAGAACATCGAACCTCTGCGCTTTCGCGGGTCTTGGCACGCAGTTGCGCGTTCGAAAGGCATGAGAGGTGATTGCCCAGAGGGTCGAGCGTTGTTGGATCAGTCGTATTAGCCTCGTGCTTTAGTGCGAGGTTGCCGTGGCAGACAGTACCGGTGAAGAGTCCCGTTTTACGGGGCTGCTGAGCAGGGCGAGCCGTTCGGCGTTTGCGGACTAAACACCCCACCGACCTCGCGTCGGTGGTTCTGGGTTTGACAACTACCAGGCACTACATCTACAAACTGCGGCCGAGCAAAAACGTTTCCAACTGGCCGGCACGCAGCCGAGGCCGAATCAGGCCGCGGCTTGTTTCGGTCTCGGCTGAGTGCCGATTGAACGGACCACCTCCGCTCGACCGACCACGGTCCACGCCGGCCACGGTAGTCATCAAACGGGCCTTCCACCGGCACAAGGCCGGTGGCGAGCAGTTCCGCTCCGTCACGGTTTTTCAAGTACCTGGTGCCGCGTCGTTGTCCCTGTCAGCTGGCAAAAGCTCAGCAGCCAGACAGTCTCTGAATGCACGGGGCTAATACGTGTTCCTCACCGGTTAACGATTGGACTTTCGCAGATTTGGCACACCGTTGCGCGTTCGGAGGACGTGCGATGCCTTGCCCAGCGAAGAGAACATCGAACGTCGAACTTCCAACGTCGAACTTCGAATAAGGAGCCCGATGGTCATTCAATGACTTCGCCGCCGTCCTGGACGTTCTCCTCGGTATACAACCGGGTGCCGAGCGTGATTTTCTTGGGCACTTTTTCGCCAGCCAGGATCTTGAGCGCCGTGTCGATGGCTTCCGGACCACACGTGGGATAGTAGAACGTGGCGTCGATGATCCCTCGGGCCACGTAGGGCACTCCCTCGGAAGGGAGGGCGTCGATACCAATGAAAATCATCTCGTCTTTTCGCCCGGCCGACTCGGCGGCGAGCACGGCGCCGTGCGCAGCCGGATCATTGTGCGCGTACACGGCGTCGATCTGGTCGTGGACCGCCAGAGCAGATTCCATTTCCTTCCGGGCTTGCCCTTCGTCCCAACCCATATCCGCCTCAAAGATAACTTCGATTTCACTGTCGGCAATAGCTTCGCGGAACCCCGAGTGCCGATCCTGACCGGGGGTGCTGGTCATGAGTCCCTTCAATTCCACCACTTTTCCTTTACCGCCCAACTTCTGCTTCAGCCACTCACCTGCTTGGCGACCGATCATCTTGTTATCACCGCCGATGAAGCAAGTGTACTGGTCGCCCAGCAGCGCTCGATCGAGCACAATCACCGGAATTCCGCTCTTGAGGGCATTGGCCACGGGAGCCGTCAGGGGTTGGGCTTCCTTGGGGCTGATAATGATCAGATCTACCCCCGCACTCACAAACTCCTCGACGTGTGCGCGTTGTTTGAGCGTATCGTTCTGCGCATCCTTGAAAATGACCTGAATATTGTCATGCCCGGCAGCCGCCTCGCGGATATCGTTGTTCATCTGCACTCGCCAAGGTTCGTCGAGTGTGCACTGGCTCATGCCGATCTTGTATGTTCCGTCATCCTGGCAGCCAGTCAGCAGGAGCATCGAAGCCACTACCAGGCATGTCATGATTGTGAGAAAAGAGCGTTTCATGGCGAACGGTAGCCTCCGGAAGATATTTGTCCATTAGATGACCCGCCAAACCACAGCTATCATTCTACTCGGAATTCAACGGCGGCACGACGAGTGACTCACGTGAATGATCGTCGCGTCGAGCAAGTTCTGCCTGGCGAGAAGGGCCAGGTCCTCACGACCGTTTGCGACGCTGGGCCAGCACTGCCGCCACGATGATCGCTCCGGTCAACATCAATCGCCAGTGTTCGGGCACGGCATTAATTGACAGGATCTTCTCCAGATAGCCAATCGTCAGGACACCCAATAGTGTGAGGCCGATGCCGCCTCTTCCTCCCATCAAATTAGTACCGCCAATCACGACCATGGCAATAGCGGTCAATTCGTAGGTCGTACCGGCTTCAGGATCACCCTGTTGTTCCTGCGCGGCCTGGCAGATTCCCGCCACGCCCGCCAACGCTCCGCACGCAGCATAGGCCAGAATCTTCGCGCGAATCACCGGGACACCCGACAGGCGTGCCGCTTCTTCATTGCCGCCAATAGCATAGAGCTGTCGCCCCCAGCGGTGCCGCGACAGGGCGACCCACGCCAGCACTGCACTTACGGCGAAGATGACGGTCACCATGGACAGGTTGTCGCCCAGCACTCGCGTGTCGATCTGATGAAAGATTTCCGGCACATCGACATAGCGATAGGTCTTGTCGGGATTCTGGACGTTCGTTGAGATCTTCATGCCACCCGATACGTATTTCGCCAACCCACGGGCAAACACCATCATCGCCAAGGTGGCTATGAACGGTTGTATGCGCAGGCGGGCGGTCAGTGTTCCGGCAACAGCCCCGCAAGCGGCGCCTATGGCCACAGCCACCGGAATACCCACCCAAGCAGACCATTCCCAATGAATCTGGAACAGGCTGAAGCAAACGGCGGACAGCGCCAACACGCTGCCCACCGAGAGATCGATACCGCCGGTGATAATCACCAAGGTCATGCCACAGGCGAGCATTCCGTAGACCGACGATTGTCGCAAAGCGTCACGGTGCGTCCCGAGTTTGTAAAAGGCGCCGTGCGCATGAAAGACCGCCCCCAACAGCAGCACCATCAGCAAGGCAATTAACGCACGACCGACGGGTCCGGCCAGCCAACTCCGCACGGCGGACGGCCGATGTTCCAACGATTCTCGGTCTTCTTTCACAGTCGTCTCACCTTAACGCGGGCTTTGCCCGCAACCCAAGTGGCGGCGGCATCTTGCCGCCGTGCTGCGGCAGGACGCCGCAGCCACAGACGCGCGGCAGATACTGAAACACTTTACGCTTTCCCCATCGCCGCCGCGAGCACGGCTTCCGGCGTCGCCTCGCCGCGACAATAGTGCGCCGTGACGCGACCGCGATGCATGACCATGATGCGATCACTCATCGCCAGCAACTCGGGCATCTCGGATGTGACCAGCAAAATGGCAATTCCCTGACTGGTCCATTGATCCATCAACTCGTAGATCTCTCGTTTGGCCCCAATATCCACCCCCCGCGTCGGCTCGTCTAACAAGAGCACCTTGGGTTGTGTGAGTATCCACTTGGCCAACGCCACCTTCTGCTGATTGCCGCCCGACAGTTCGTCAACATTCATGTCGAGTGACGCCGCGCGAAGATTCAAAGCGGACACCATCTCGGCCGTCGCCACGCGTTCGGCCCCCTCCATCCGCCATCCGGCAGGCGAAAACTGATCCAACCGGGCCAGGGTTGTGTTGGCAATCACCGACAAAGATAAGACCAGGCCATTCCCCTTCCGGTCATTCGTCAATAGCGCCATACCGTCGCGTATGGATCGCCGTGGTGACCCGAGGCGCAGAGGGCGACCGTCAAGAGTCGCGAAGCCCGAGACATTTCGGCCGTAAGCCCCAAACAGACCCATCAACAGCTCACTGTTACCCGATCCCTGCAGTCCAGCCAGGCCGAGAATTTCACCAGTCTGAACCTCCAAAGATACATCGTCAACAAGGTGTCGCCCCTCTCGCACGACAGAAAAATGCTTTACTTCCAGACGCTTTGCGCCACCGCGCCGTTCGAGCCGCGGATACTGCTGCTCCATCTCGCGACCCACCATCCAACGAATCAACTCGCTGACCGGTAAACGGGAAGCCAATTCGGACCCGACCAGCAGCCCGTCCCGCAAAACGGTGATGCGATCGGCGATTCGTTCGATCTCTTCCATCTTGTGAGTGATGTAGACGATCCCACACCCCTCAACCTTAAGCCGCTCAATCAATGCGAACAGCTTGTCCACCTCGGGGGCATTCAGCGCGCTCGTCGGCTCGTCCATGACAATCACCTTGGCACTGAGACTCAACACCTTGGCAATCTCCACCAACTGCTGCTGTGCGACCGGGAGCGTCTCCACCCATTGGTCAGGCTGGACATGCAAACCGAAATCGTTCAATAGCTGGCGGGTTTGGGCCTGTTGAGCCCGATCTCGAATCAGGCCGCCAGGGATCGTCATCATCCGACCCAGAAAGACATTGTCGGCAACGCTCATGCACGGCACGAGCGACAATTCCTGGTGGATCACCGACACACCGAGGCGAGTCGCGTCCAAAGGACTGGACGGCCGGACAGTCTGGCCATTGATCTCGATGGTGCCCTGAAAATCGGTGTGCACACCCGCCAGGATCTTGATCAGCGTACTCTTGCCCGCGCCGTTCTCGCCGGCCAGGATGTGTACCTCGCCCGCACGGACTTCGAAATCAACGTTCTGCAGTACCGTGACCGGTCCAAATCGCTTGGTAATGCCGCGCATGCGCACCAATGGTACGCCACCGGTCTGGCCAACATGCGTCATGACTTGGGGACCAACAACAGATAGTCGAGTCCGAACATATATCGTTTGATTGCTTTGTCGTTGGCACCCACAATCGAAACCGTCAGACGATTCTGGCCCTGTGGAAGGTCGAACGTGCCTACCACTAGCTTGTCGTGGGCCACGGTCGGGTGGTACCGGTCAAACTCTTGCGGCTCGTTGTCGTTGACCGCCAGTTGGACGATCCCGTAATCATTGGCCTTGGTCAAATTGGCGACGACTTCGTAACGCCCCGCGGCAGCGACCGGAAACGCCAACGTCAATCGATCCCCTGGTTTGCCATCCTTCCACCAGATCTGATTGTCATTACTCCATCGGAGATGGCCAATTTCCTGTTTCTCGGTCGTTCCCCCCGTGCATTGGATGATCTTCAGCTGCTCACCTTCCAGGGCATCCTTCACGACGAACACTTCCACGATGTCGGAACGCTTCAGAGCCACTCTCCTGGCGGCCGTTTCCGGATCGGGCTGGACATTCGACGTAGCTCCCGGCCGGGCATACCAGAAAGCGGCCGGCGCGAAATTGACGGTAGTATTGCGCCAGTGCCAAAGCTCCATGTCGAACTTGATCGACTCGGTAAACGGAATCGCATCCAGCGACCGGTATCGGCTGTTCACCGACAGCCCCGGTGTGAAGTTTCCCGCACCCGACGGTTGCGCATGAAAGGGCGACTGAAAAAACTCGGGGCGACACCAAGCATAACCATAATAGTCTTCGGTGCCGGTACCGACATGCGATGGGAACGATTCATGGTCGACAAAAATCTTCTCGTCGCCTTCACCCCACCAGGCGTCTGTTCCGTTGAAGATCGTCAGCGTGTCCCCCACATAAACCCCTTTTCCAGCCACTTCCACATAGTTCACGTCAAACGCCCCTTCACCCGGCTTGGTCGCTCCGTCGCGAAACGAAGCGACCTCCGTCAGTTGACGCCAAGATCCGCAGAAATGCATCGACCGCTCATCCCAGTCCCAGTTGCCAACCTTCGCTGTGACTTGCCCTTCAACCACCGAGCCTCTCGACAAGTTGATCAGACTGACTTCGAATTCTTGCTGAAATGGCATCACCCAGAAACAGCTCATCGTTCCGTCCTCGGTCACCTCGGTGTACCAGGTGCGGAACGGTTTCGACTGGTAACCGCGTCCAAAGAACGCGCCGACGGGACACCAGACCGTTCGCTGCCCGTCAAACTCAATCTGTAGCACCGTTGATCGCAACGCCTGCGGCTCGTTTTCAGCACTCAGTTTTACCGTCAACTGCCGTATGGCACTGGGGTGGGGAACGCGTTGAACAAGCATTTTGGCCGCCGCCAGCGGCCCGGCAAATGAAATGGCTTGCAGCACGGCCTCGTTGTCAGGGCCTGATTCGACCAATCGCTGCTGGACTTGATCAATCTTGGCCTGTTGCTGTTCAAGCTGCTGCATCGTGAACGACTCGACCGGCGTGTCATTGGGATAGGTGCGGTAGTTGATCTGGTAGTAGAGTGCTTCACCCTTATAGGCGCCTTCATCCACCAGCACCGATGTCTCGTAGGTCACCTTGCAATGCTGGGAGTACGGTATGGGCAGATAGAGGTTGTGCCCGCGCTGGCCGTATGGCGTGTCGGGTGAAACACCCTCGGCCAGAGGGCCCGTGATCAGGCCGCCGCCGTCAATGATCTTGGAGATGGGTCCCTCAATGACCGGTTCGTCGTTGTGATCCAGATAAAATCGTAGAGTACCATCCGAGAAATCTTTGCCTCCTGGACCATGCCAGGTGGCCCACATCCGAACGACTGACCCCGGCCCCTCCACATCCATTAATACATATTCTTTGTGCCCGTCCTTTTCCTCCGTCCGAACGAAATAGCTGCGATCCATGTTGGCAAACCATCCTGGTTTGTCCGGCGCAACCGTGCCACGGTCGTAGCTGCTGGCCTGGCTACACGTGTACGCCGGCTGGGGAAACCGAGCCAGATTGTCTCGATCGACGATCTCGTCCAGCAGCGATCCCAGAGAGACGCTCTGACCACGCAGCTGATCAGCGATCAGCAGCAGTCCAAGCATTCCAGCCAGGCCCCAGCAAAATAGCGTAGTCCGACGCATCGCGAAATCTCCTTTGTTGTGTTTACAAATTGCTCACCGTGGGTGTCATTCCGCTCGATCGATTCGTTGCCCCGCCCGGTGTTCCAAGGAGCATCGGGTGAGTCAACGATCGTTGCGATATCCGGTTCATGTGACGATCTCGATACGCAATGCTTTGCCTGCGGGAATCGTCGCTTCGCTGGCCAGTTCGAGCAAGACCTGCCGACCCTGCTGCGAAATGGACACCTCCCCCTCGGCTCCCGTCACCGTGACCGATTTGGCCGTTCTCCCCTCCGGCACCTGCAACGTCAGGCTGCGGACGGCCAGGTGGCCCCACTTGACATCCACCGTGTGAATCTGACGGTCTTCTTGGCGAATTTGATCAAACGTTCCCCAGGCGTCAGCGGTGGTGAACACACTTCGGAAGTGCTCGGGAGTCACACGCGGCAGGAATCCCAGGTGACGCTTTGGTCCGTGATATTGAAATCCAGCCAACCCCAACAAGACTCCCCAGCTGGCGAGCGCCCGCGCATAGTGATCACCACACTCAATCTCGTTGAAAGGATTGTGTTTACTGGGGTGATATCGATCATGAATCGCGCGGCAGATGGCCAACGACTCAGTCAACATTCCTTCGTACGCCATGTGGTTGGCCACCTGATATTCGATCCCCGTCCAGATCTCATTGCGATAGCGAGTCGACTTGGGACCCAGATGTTTGCTCTTGGGCCAGGTGCAGGTGAACAATCCCGCCTCACCAGGATAGGCAAACCAGCGTTCCGGCTTGTGCTTTTCATTCTGCAACCCCACATCGGGCGCCCAGCAGTATTTCCAGATGGACTCCAGCGACTTGAGAACCGTCTCCCGGGGATAGAGATACCCCAGGTTGACTTGATGCGCCCATCCTTGACCAAACATTTGATCAGCCAGGCAACCATCGGCATATTGCCATTCGGGATGCTGCGCCAGGTCCACTTTCTGGATGTAGTATTCTCCGTTGAACAACTGTTTCACAGAGTTCACTTGGCCCTGCTCGAAGATCTTTCGGCACGTGTCGGCAAATTGTACGTCGCCAGTATCCCGAGCCATTTCTTCTGCCGCGCGCAGTGCTCCAAGATATAACGCGCCGACCATCGTGTTCGGTCCGAAGTAATTCTGATCGTACGTCTGATGCTGTTGCCCTTCCAATAGCCCATCGGCATTGCCATCTTGATTGATCAGGAACTCCGTGGCCTTGCGAATGTTCGGCCAATTGCGTTTCAAGAATGCGTCATCTTTCGACAGCTGATGCTCGCGATAAGCCTTCAGGATATAACCGCCCTGCGAATCCCCGGCCCAGATCCCCCAGTTCTCACCTCGAAACCGGATCTCCCCTGTTTCGGGAATGAACCCGACCCCCGGCGCGAAATCCTGCATCTCCCGCACAGAACGCTCCAGTTCGGGAAAGAGTCGTGCCAGAGCATGTTCGTAGTTCCACACGTGGCCACATGTGCCGTGGCAGCAACCACATCCCTCAAAGGCCCAGAAACGCCCGTTCTCCCACCACTGACACGTTTCGGTCGCCAGATTTCCGACCGTCGAGTGGAGTCGGTCCAGCAGCCAGTAGGGAAGCGTCGAATCGTAGTACGTATCGTGCCAAAGACGCGTTTCCGCGACCAGACGATCCTTATGAGTGGCTACATAGTCGGCGACCTCCGCGGCGTTCTTGAAACGCTTCGCGTACTGGTTGCGTACAAGCTGGTTGCCAAAATACATGTTCGGCATGTGCCACGTGACCACAAAGCTAATGGTGACTTGCTGGCCTGGGGCGAGCTTGACGCGCGTACCCAACGCACCCCGAGATACCCCACTCAGCGGCCGCTGGCTCTCGTCATCGCTGGCCAGGCCGTCACCGTCAAAGATCTGCACGGCACCCAACGACTCCGGCAGGGAACTACTGACCAACGGCGAATCACCATCGAGCAACGACAAGGCCATGGTGCCAAAGTCCGGAAGCTGCCGAGCATCCGCGATTTTGTCGGCCATCGCCGTGTCGCGAAATTCGATCTGATCGACATTGATGTGCCCCCACGCGTCAGACACCTCGTCCACGATCTCGATGTGCGCCGTGCGGCCGATCAAGTCGTTCACGCTCCAGTTGTGCGACTGGAGTTGCTCACTCTGTCTGCCACTCGCCGCGCGGGCGACTTGCCCCTCCACAATCAGCCGGATGGCGGTCTTCGCGTCCGATCCGCCACCGACCAGGAAACTGATATAGGGACGTTCGATCTTGAACTCGGGCGAAACCAGCTTGCCCTGTAACTGATCGTCGCCACCCAAGTAAGTGTTGACCAATCCCTGGCCCTGGTAACCACTGACGGACTGTTGTCGCTGTAGTGTTCCCTTGGCCGGTGCCGGGCCAAACGCCTGGCCCTCCACTTTCCAGTCTCCGTAATTACCTCCTTCAAAGTCGGCAAATACGATGGGCTGGCGAACCGGTTGGTCCGGGGTGGCCAATTTCTGCGTTCCCAACAGGAGTGTCGTCAGAGCGTCTCGCCTTTTCACCGAATTCACGCGACGATGAGTCCGCTCGCACTGGGCCTGACTATAGTAAAGCGATCCGTTCTGGAGCCATCCGGCCAGTGTGGCTTCGACCGGTGTGGATGAAGTATTCTTGAGCGCAAAGTTGAGTATGCTGGCCGGTAGGGTCGAGTCTTCCGTGTTGAGTGGAATGAAGGGCGAAAACGCTTCCAGTTGGACCTGCAGCGGAAAATCGTCTGCTTCGTATTCCACATATCCGATCGGATACTCGCCGCAAAAGCGGGCCTGTGGAAACCCGGCACTGTCGAGCGATCTGACCTGCGTCCCGGCCTCGGAAACGACTTGCACCGAAAACCCCTGGTCAATCGCGGGAGAAGGACCGACTTGCTTGTTGTCGATGACCATTTCCGTCGGTTCACGGCCCACTTTATAGTTCAGCCGGCCGTAACCGGAATTAACGCGTTGGTTGAAAATTCCCCAGTAGACCAATCGCCCGTCACCGGTCAGATAAACCTGCCCGGCGCAGAGGCCGCCTACGGGCATGCCGATCGTCTTCAAGTCGTCGCCGGCATACCAGGTCCTGTCGCCACGTGCGAAAAGGCTCGTGACCCAGTCCGCGCGCAGCTTCTTGTCGACCGGAACAAAATGGTCGATCGTATCTTGATTGCTGAAAGGGCCCGCCGTTGCATATCCAGCTGCCGCCGCGCTCCACGCCGCCAGACTGGCACCGCCCAGCTTGACGAACGTCCGCCGATCCACGGCACCACAGCCACCCGACTCGCAACAATTGTTCTCGCCCTCTGAGGCACGTTCGCGATCTTGCTCAGTCATGACTTTTTCCTCGCCCTGGTTAGCCGCCCGTGCATCTCAATAGAGCGGCGTCCGGAGATGCCAAGATAACTCGTCGGTACATCACTCGCAGCGAAACATCTAGCTTACCGGGCGTCGCTGGGCATGTCAGCCAGAGACTCGACACGACGGGCCCCATTTTCGTCCGTATCGCCAGATGCGAGAAACGGCAGGAGTGGCAGCAGGACGAGCGTGAAGACCGGGCACAACACCAGGCCAGCTCGTGGCCCAAGAGCGACCGGCAATTGGCTGGCCAAAGGCAGCAACATCACCGACGACACAGCAACGGTGAAGAACATGCGTCCCTGAGTGCCGATGGGCAACAGCGAAACCACTGCGGCGGCGCTCGCCGGAACGAGCGCGAAGTAGCTGAATCCGGGCAAAGTCACGGCAAGGGCCACCGCCATGATTGCCCAACCGACCCAGAAGACAGACCAGGCAGTACCACGCGGCACATGCAGAAATCGACGTCCCAGAAACCACACCAGGGCCACGGAGATCGGCACGTAGAGCGTGGAAATCAGCCCCCCCAACGCAACGTGACTCCGGGGCAAGATCCAAGTCGCCATCAGTCCTTGGGCCAGGATCGCCCCCAGCGCAGCGGAAGCCGCCAGAGCCACAAGCACGATAGCCGCCAGCAACAACGCCACCCGAAATGACGACCGCGTGAACAGCGGCCCAGCAAACCTCAACACCAACACCACCAGCGGAATCATGGCAAGTCGCAAGGCCCAAGATTGGGGGTAGCAGACTACGGTGTATCCTAACAGGTCAAAAAACACGGCATCTTCCGCCGAGGCCAGGAGGTTCACTTCTGTGTCGCGAGCAATCGCGTCCGACAGCGCCAGCGCGTTCTCTCCGTGGTGTTGCAGACTCCGCAGGCTGAGATTCTGCAGTGTGTCCTGGTCCGTGTGATAACGATACGCATTTCCGATGAAGGCAAAATTCAAACCGGTCCAATCATCGCGTTGAAAGACCGTGAAATCCGTGTCGTTTGGCAGTAGACGATACACCGTGACATACGATGAGCCGGTGGCACAGGGCGCCGGCAAATGTCGAGCCACGAAGCGAACTGCGGATAGATTGCCCCGATGTGTCTCGAACATCAAACTAGCACCACTCGTACCGCGCGCTTCGAAATTGAGTACGAACGGTTTTTCCGCGGACAACGGATGAACACCGACGAATGCGGCAGCCCCCAGCAGTCCCGCCTCCTCGCCATCCGTGAACAGAAAGTAGACCGGACGTTTGTACGGGCCTCCACGTCGCAAGGCTCGAGCAGTCTCGAGCAGCGCCGCAACGCACGAACCGGCATCCGCCGCACCCGGACCCTGTGGAACGGAATCGTAATGGGTCGCCAACACCAGAGGACGTCCCAAACTTGTCGTGTTGGGCAAACGAGCAAGCACGTTGTAGAGCGTCCGCTCCACTTTCGGACCACGTGCAAACTGCTGAATTTCAGCTTCCAGTCCCAAACGGTTCAGTTCGGCCACTAAACGTTCTCGCACCAGGCTGTTTTCCCGCGAACCGGTAGGGTGCGGTGCCTGGTCATCGAGCAGACGCTCCAACACGGCAAAAGCACGTCGCGCAGAAAACTCCGCCAGCGGCGCATCTGCCGGCCTGGGAAGCGGCCCCTGCAACCGGTACCAAGTCACTAACTGGATGCCCAACATACAGGCCAACGCCAGCCACAGCGCGCCATTTCGCTTCGGCTTCATCAGTAGCCTTCCTTGCCGTGTACCACGTGCGATCGTCCGCTGTGAAGAGAGCCCACTCCACCATTGAAAACGGCTATCGGGCTCGCTTGTAGGTCCCCTTCATCATCAGGAACTCCTTCCCGTCGGGTGTGGTGTCGTACATCTCGGTGACCCACTCGTCATCGCTCACAATACGTTCGATGGTGCGCGTCCGCTTGTATTCACCTAAAGCGACATCGGGAGACATGGTAGTAAAATTGAAGGTCTTCGTGGCTTCGTCAAACAACCCCGTGCTGATTGTGAAACCGGTCCCGAAATTGTCGATCCACACCGATACGAACTTCTTCTTCAGTTTGTCGTACCCGGTAATGCCGGCACCCTCGAACGGCCTTCCCTGAAACGTGCTCTTGGTCGAATCCAGCAGGTAGCGCCCTTCCATGACCAATTTCATCTCTGACGTACCTTCGGACAGACTCGCCGGCGCGTCAGGCGATATCCACATCTCCATTTTCACGGACCATTTGCCGACCCTCTTCTTCAGCAATTCATGCTCGGCACCGGGCGTCATGAACTCGATCCACTTTTGCATGACCGCTTCTTGATCAGCATCGTCTGGCGTCTCTTGCGACTGCGCAAGTCCAGCACCGATGGCCAGCACAAACAAGCTCCCCAACATCGCAACGCTCGAAAATATCCGCATGACTCGTTCTCCTAACGTGACCGGCGGCCACAGCCAAACGTGGCTGCGGCGCGAGCGCCACAGCGACTGCGGCCGCGTGCCGCAGCCACACACACGTGCGCACCGCGCGCGCATCCCACTGTCGAAACTCCAAAACAGTCGCCAGGCTCCGTAGGGCCAAACAGGAGAGCGTAGCCCATCCTGGTTGGCCACACCGCGATCCGGCTCTTCGTCCACCGCTCCCCCTCGACCATTCTGGCAAAATGCGCTCGATTTCACCCCCGTAGTCTAGCGGCCGGGCCCGAAGGTGGACAGGATGCTACCGGCCGCGGATCCAATTTCAGGGCCAAGCTCAATCCGCAACTCCGCCGCGTGCCTGACGGTCTTGGTATAATGGCAGGGTTCAGTTTCCAACGGTCCAGCGTTGTGGTGGACCGTCGGTAAGATCGTCATCGTCACCAAGCCAGAACGGACCACGTTGAGGAGAAACATATGACCCGCCACCAGGCTACGCGCCGCGATTTTCTCAAGGGTATCGCGGCCGCCGGGACCGCCGCTGCCGTGCCCTACTTCGTCTCCAGCTCGTTTGCTCAGCAGGAATCCGCCAACGACAAGTTGAATATCGGGTCCATTGGAACCAGCATTTACACCGATCGCTACACCGGGAAAGGCGAACATGCCGGTCGCGGAGCGGAAATTGGTCATCAGGCGGGTCGCCTGGGTAACATGACTGCGGTGGCTGATGTCAACCTGAGACATGCCCGCTTCTTTGCCAAAGAATACGACGGCAAATGCGAAATCTATCAGGACTATCGCAAACTGCTCGATCGTAAAGACATCGACGCAGTGACCATCGGTACTCCCGATCACTGGCATAGCAAGATTGCCATTGATGCTATGCGGGCGGGCAAGCACGTCTATTGTGAGAAACCGATGACGCTGACCGTGGATGAAGGCAAGAGAGTTTGCCAGGTGGCCAAGGAAACGGGCATGGTCTGCCAGGTCGGTACGCAGCAACGCAGCGAGTTCGATGAGTGCTTTTTGAAGGCGGTTGTGTTGGCGCAGAGTGGTCGACTTGGCAAGAACCTGCAGGCATTGAGCTCCGTCGGCCAGGGTCAGGGAGGAGGACCGTTCGAGAACAGTGATCCGCCTTCCGAACTGGATTGGGACTTCTGGCTGGGCCAGGCCCCGGCAGTGCCTTACTGTAAGCAACGATGCAATTACGACTTCCGCTGGTGGCTCGAGTATTCCGGCGGCCAGGTGACTGATTGGGGTGTACATCACACCGACATCGCCTGCTGGGCGTTGGGGGTCGACAACACGGGCCCCATCGCGATTGAAGGTAAAGGCAACTACCCGCACATCGAAAACGGTTATAACGTCGCCCTCGATTTCGACTGTACCATGACATTTGAAGGCAACCGCTCGATTCGACTCTATAGCGGAACGAACGAATTGCTGATCTGGGGCGACGAGGGAAAGATCCGTGTCAATCGAGGCGGGATAACGGGCAAGCCGGTCGAGGAATTGACAGAGCAGGATAACGAATGGATTCAGGACCGGATTCTCAAGTTGTGTCACGGCAAGAAGCCGGGCAATCACATGCGGAACTTCTTCCAATGCATCAAGGAGGGTGGCATGACGATCTCCGACGTCTACTCACACCATCGCACGGTCAGTGTGTGCCACCTGGCAAACATCGCCATGCGGCTGGACCGTAAGCTGCAATACGATCCGGTGAAACAAGACTTCGTCGGTGACGCGGAAGCCAGTGCCATGCTCAGCCGCCCGCAGCGCCGAACACGCGATCGACGTGTGATGAGCAGATGAGGGGGGCGCGGGTGAAGGGGTGATGGGGGTGCTCAGCGGCCATGAGGGCCGGGCACAGCATTTTGATCGAGGCTAGCGCACGCGCAGTCGATTGAGGAACTGCTGCACTCGACGCAAGGCATAGGCCCCGTATGTTTGAGGCTCGGCAGCGAAGCAGACCACCGCTCGCTGCTCGTGCCGCAAGGGCAGATCGTCTGCCTGATGAAGCCGGACTACCAATTCGAACAGAGGGCGGCTGGATTCGAGTGAACCTGGCGTCACCGCGATCGCTCCGCCCCCCAGCTGAGTGAGTGCCGGCGAGAAGACCTTGCGAGTTCCTTTGACGGCTACTTCCTGCACGGTTCCATCGACTTCGCGGACACCGTCGGCCAGCAGACGCACTCGGACCGTCTGCCCGACGGTGGGCGCACATCGGCCACCTCTTGGGCGGTTGCCATGCAGCGCACGGTCCAGGCCCCCGCGGCAATCGTCGCCACCGCTTGCCCCTTGCGAACGAACCGACCTTCGTCTCGCAAGTCGACAAGGTGTAGTAAGCGTCCTCCAAAAGGAGCTCTGAGGTTCAGTAGATCCAGTTCCTGTTGCACTGTGTCGAGCCTTTCCTCGCGCTGGACCAATCGCAGCCGCGCTGCCGATGCCGCCTGCGGAGTATGTAACAGACTGCGGTAATACTGCAGTCGAGATACCTCGGTCTCGGCACGAGCTTCCGCCACGAGACTCTGTAAACCAACGTTCTCCAAACGGCAGACGGACTGCCCCTTCTCTACCAGGCATCCTGCGGTCAGATCGGTAGGCTGCAAGAATCCATCAACTTGGGCATAGACGGACTTGTCGTCTTTCGTCTGCACGATTCCAGACACGGTCACACTGCCTGGAATGGGCACGGTGGCCACCGCCGCCGGGACGAGTACCAGTCCAACGAGACTGAGCGTGACCGCACGCAGACGGACGGGTTGGGTCTCTTGCGATCTCCAGAGATAGACCAACGTACGACGTAGTACCCCTCCTACCACGCCGACCAGGAAGAAGGCAGCCAGTCCGATGCCAACCAGGTAGAACTTGAGGGCAATCATGGTGCAAATCGCCAGGACCAGCGTGACCTTGTAGACAGCTGAAGCGACACCATAGCTGAACAGAAACAATCGCACCTTGAATGTCTCGTGCGACGGCCCCGCATCGATGCCAAGCAGAAATCGCTTAAACAGCCGTTGCACCTGTTCCATACTGCGTTGGCGAAGATTTGGCATGCCGGTCAAGTCGCTCAAGACATAGTATCCGTCATAACGCATCAGCGGGTTGATATTGAAGCCGATCGTTACGGCGCTCGAAAGCACTACCACATGGTGGGCACAAGAGCTGATTAAGGGATCATCGGTCCAACACCAAACCAACAGGGCGATAAACGCGACCATCGACTCAAAATACATGCCGGCCAGGCTGACAACAACGCGCCGCCATGTCTTCGAGAAGCCCCATGCTGACGAAGCATCCATGTAGGCGCAGGGAGTGAAGGCAATGAAGAACGCCCCCATTTCGGGAACCTTGCCTCCGAATATCTTGCAGGCATACGCATGCCCGAATTCGTGCACGACTTTCAGCCCGATCAAGGCTAGCCAGAGAAACAGCAGCGTGTCGTTGGCCAGGATCGAGTGCGTGGGATCTTTGAAAGCATCCCAACGCCGCAGCAGGAAGCCTAGCCCCGTCAGCATCAGGAGGACCCACAGCGCGAACGCATGGCGAGTGAAAAGTGGACGTACGTAGTCGGCGGTGCGGTCTAGAAAAGCATCTGGGTTGAACAAGGGAACGCGGAGGAACAAGAACCCGCTCACTTGACGCCAACGGCCCGTCCTTTGACGAACCGCAAATCGATCATAAAGTAGCTTTCCGTCGGCGATCGGGAGAATCAGATAATTGAGGCGGTGCAAGGTGAGAATGAACTCGTAAAAGCTATCTTCCTGCTCCGCGGCCAGTTTGCCCTGGTGGACCAGTGATTCGAACGTCTCTCCCAACGTTACCGTGTCGCTAAGGGCGACGAGAATCTGATAGTCGCATGGTGAAAACTGGTGCGTCTGGAAGGTCAGCGGGTCACGCACGACGTATTGTGGCTGTCCGCGGAACAAATGCCGCGTGACTTCGAGATCCGACCTCAGACCAGCTTGCACTGGTCCCAGTCGTTCGGCGATGGTCTTGGTAGCTGTCGCGTCGCTCATGTCAGACCCAGAAATGCAATCGCAGGAAATCAATGGCTCGATGCAGAGCCACCCACCACACACGTCGCCGCCCAACTTCCAGAGTCGCCACGCCGTCCATCCCGGCCAGACTCCAGGCCGAATTGGTCGTCACCAGAGCCCGCGCCAGGTAGACACTCTGGCCATTGACCACGGTGGCCGCCGGGTCGATGCGTTCCACTTGGCAAAAAACCGGCTGGTCGGGCCTGGCGATGGTGACAAAGCGGCCGACTTGCCCGACGGTTACGGCCTGTGCGTCGCGACTGTTAACCTGCAACTCCACTGCCCAGGACCCGTACGGAGCGAATTCCAGCAACGGTTCGCCGAGCTGTACGACATCCCCCACACGCGTCTCCACATCTCCGGCCATGATCGTCCCGTCCGCTGGCGCTCGAACCTCAGACAGCTCAATTCGTCGCTGGACACCAGCCAGCTTGGCCCGCACGACTTGCAGTCGAGCACGCGCCAGAGCGGCCTGCTCCAACTGCTGATTCGTTACTGCCTGAGCGATTTCCAGTTCCAGGACCGCGGCTTCCGACCGCCATTCGCCACGCTGCAGTTCCAGCTCGCGAGTCTCCATCGCCAGCAACAACTGTCCCTTTTTCACCTGCTCCCCAACCACCACGTGAGCCGATCGGATGATTCCTTCGAATGGCGCCGCACAATGATGCACACACGTCGGCATCAGTTGGCAAGGTGTTGACAAACGGTACTGCATCGTGCCGGCGCAAAACCAGGTGGCCAGCAACACCATCGCGGCTGCCGTCACTCGCCGTCCCCACCGGTTACGAGCCACGAGCCAGAGCAGCCCGTGTCGAAGCGTGTCACGTGTTTGAGCGTACCAGCCGCGACTCGCGCGGTCCACCAACTGGATGGCCGGCGCATAAGCACCCGCCAGCTGCCCAATCTCATTCAGCTCGTCCGACTGAAATCCGACACTGCCAGGTCGAGTCAGGCTCAGAATCGCCACACAATCGTCGTCCGCCAACAGCGGCACCGAGGCCACGGCAGCGTCACCAATGGCAGATCGCCATTGGCGATGAAGGCGATAGTCCTGCTTGATAGCCGAGCTCGACCAATCGTTGCCCGGCTTGGAGTAGATCTTCTCGCCACTATCCAGACACTCTTCCATTGCCTCCCGAATCAGTCGGGTGCCAGGGCTTCTTGGATAGAGTCCGTCCATCCCCGAAAGAGACAGCAGCCGCACGCGACCACGCTGCACTTTGCCCAACACCGCTTGATCGCAGTGAAACTTGGTCTTCAGCCCGTTCGTAATGGCAAACGCCAGCTCAGTTAAAGAACCGTAACGAGCCGCGCGGCTCAATGCTCGTTGCACCGCATCCGAGCCGGCCGTCGAATGTTCGTATACCGGGCGCACCGATACGGCCACCGAACAAGCCAGTGCCACGAGGCAGCGCAGTTCGAACAAGCGCGACTCCGCATCAGCTCGATTCCGGCAGTTCACAATCAACGCGACGGCACCGCGATACTGTTGCTCATCCCGCAAGGGGACTGACAGAATTGCTATCCGGGAACTCGTGCCATCAATGTCATACAACTTCGCCAAGGCTACTCCGTCAGCCTGCGATTCGAGCATGATCGCGTGGGTCAGGCGCTGCCACACATCCTGCGTCGTATCCCCTATTGTCACATGTTCGTCAAGCGACTCGGCCGCGTTGCAGAGATTCAAGGTGGCAACAAGTCCGCTGAAATGAACCGACAGGATCTCCAGCAACGCGCGATAAAAGGCGTTGGGCGTTCGACACTGCGCGGAAAGACCGGCGATTTGTTGAAACACGTCAGGCGATGGACGGGCCTGACCAGTCTGTTGGGAATCGCGATCTTGAAAAGTTGTCGTTGTCATCGGGCAGGTCGCATTGCGTGCGTCGGTGGCGGCGTGCGGTCGGCAGCAGATTGCCCCTCTGTGTGTGGCTGAACGACTTGGCGGTGCCACGGATACGGCCGGCGCTGAAATCCGCGAGCCGCGAGAGAGGACCGGTCACCACGTTGCTTACAAAACGACTGGCGACCGTCAAGCCGGGCACGAAGCCGTCCACAACGTTAAGTGACAATGCATCTTCTGGTTGATCCTCGTCTCAGTCGAACAGTTCGTTCTCGTCCGGTTTTTCCAAACTTGACAAATCGAGCGGGTTAAAGAAACTGAACCCGGCCTCAAAGGCATCTTCACGCACCAGACGGCAGCGCAAACAGCGGGCAAACATCGGGTCCAGGTCCAAAACACGCCGCTCGTACGACAGTCGGTAAATGTCCCCCACCATGAGTGGATCCGCAAACAAAATCAGGCACCCTCCCCGCGATATGTCCCCCAACACTCCGCTGGTTTGAAAACCGTTTCGCTGGCTGGAATTCGCTGGTTGGGCGAGCACCTTGGCCCGTACCGCGATCCGAGCGTGCGACCGCATCTTCTCGATCTGCTGAGGAGTGTTTTGCTCGATTTCGGCCATCGCCTCCAAGGCTTCCTTAGCCGTCAACGCCATGATCCTCTCTCCTTACTTTGTAATCGTGCCGCTTTTCCACAGCAGCCCATGAAGCGAATTGCACAGCACACTCGGGACCCGGCGGACACCAGCGCCAACGATGATCCATTCTGACGCACTAAGGTCCTCGTGTTTGACACGCGTGATTGTGACGCCAGGCGCGGTCCAGCTTCGTGTCACCACCGGCCAGGCGATCCAGGCACAATGGCCCCGCGCACTCGCCGACCAGCCAACATAGAAGTCTAGGTCGCAAAGTGTCCTACGCCTCGTCACTTCCGTCGTGAACTCGCGTTCCGGCAAACCCGCGCAACAGCCCCCAGAGGGCCGCAAAACCGGATGAACCCTTGCGAACCGGAACATTCTCCGATTCCGCATCTCGCAGTCCCGGTTCGGAAGCGTCACCCTGCGACGCATGCACCGGATGTCGAATTTCTACCCCCCCCGGCGTATCGGTGGAATGCTCCTCAACTACCGGCAGCAGATCCCTGGGATCGTCCGGAAGATGCTGCCAGTCGAGCGGCGCGTTATCGCTCGGCGTCCCCAGATAGAGTACGTCCCTCAGCACCGGGATTCCGGCGACGGGATGACCTTCTTCATCGAGCCCCATTTGAACAAGCTCGTCAGCCTGATCCAAAGCTTGCAGTGGCTGTCCGAAACCAAATTCCGAATCATCGCCGCGCAACTCGTCCAGTATGTCGTCCGACCAGTCGAACTCGCGCGCGACGGCCGATCAAGGTTCGGCTCATCGCCGACCTCCGCGTGACGCGGTTCACCCACAGGCTCTGGTGGTAAATTGGGATCTTCCTGGGACTCGGGATCTTCCTGGGAAGCGGGCTCTTCAACCGGTTCGGAGGCATCCGACTCGACCTGGTCCATCACCGAAACGGTCACCGTATCGGTGACGGCATGGGCTCCGCTGCCAATCGTGACCTGGAAAACAAGTTCCGTGTTTTCGCTCACTTCCGGCGTTACGAAGAACGGACTGTCGGTTCCGGCATCAACCAGCGTCACCTCGGGACCACCAATTTGTACCCAGTGAATGTCGGGCGTATTGGCTGCCGATTCTTCATACACGCGGATGTTGCTGAAGAGACTTTCACCAGACGCATTCGCCACATCGTGATCATTCACGAATACCAGCTGATCGAAGTCACCCGTGAAATAGTCACCCACACGGATCTTGTAGTGCTGCCACTGACCTGTATCGCCATCATAGCCATCAAACTCGCTCCGTCCCCACGTTTGCGTACCATGCAGCTTGAACGTTGTCTCTGGACTGAGATTGGCGTCTGAATCGAATCCGATACCGTGTATTTCTCCTTCAGCCGGGCTGCGGAAATCGAATTCGAGCACGGTGTCTTCGGTCACGGTATAAGGCAATTCTATTTGTTTCCAGCCGTTGCCCTGCAAATGCAGCGTCGTTCCGTCGTCTTCCACTTGGAAGATCGCACCCGCGTCCTGGGATCCGCCGTATGAACCGACATCCGCGGCATCAAACGTCAGCACGGACGAATACGTCGCTTGAAGTTTCAGGCCTTCCCCTTCTAAAACGACCGCGTCCGGTCCGGCATCAATGAACCACTGTGGTTCGAGCGCATCTTCAACGCGAACCGTCACCAGATCTGTGGTGGCAGTGAACCCGTCAGTGACCGTGACCTGGAACACGAGTTCCGCATCTTGATCGATGTCGGGAGCGACGAAGGTGGGTGCCGCAGTGTCCGCGCCATACAAGTCCACCTCCGGCCCGGAGAGTTGCTGCCAACCGTAATGGACTTCGGCATTCGTGGCTGGATCATCCTCGTATACCCGCAGATTCTTGAACAGGCTTTCACCTGACGCGTGGGCCACGTCATGATCATTGGCAAACACAAGCTGGTCAAACTCGCCCGTGAAATAGTCCCCTACTCGGATTCGATAGTGTTTCCATCCGTCTGCCGAATCGTAGTCGTCAAATTCGCTCTTGCCCCAGGCCTGAGTGCCGTAGAGTTTGAACGTAGTTTCGGGACTGAGATTATTGTCATTGTCGAAACCGATGCCGTGGATTTCACCCTCCGCGTCACTTCGGAACTCGAACTCCAAAATCGTGTTCTCAGTAACCTCGTACGGGAAGTCGATCGCTTTCCATCCGTTGCCCGCGATATGCAGCACCTCGCCATCTCCCTCCACAGCCACGGTGGCAGCGGCGTCCTGAGAGCCACCGTATGATTCCACCTCCAGTTGCGAGAAGTCAACGGGCGAGACATTGCCGGCCGTGGCAGTGAGGGCAACCTGGTCACCCTCGGTCACATCGATGTCGGGCCCGGCATAGGCAAACAGTGGTTGGGGATCGGTGGTGATAATCTGCTCGAAACCACGAGCATGAATCACGAATGAGCCACCGTCGTCCAACGAAACGGTGATCTTCGAACCCTGAATCATCACTTGGTCAGTGCGGTATGCCGACAGGTCGAGCACATCACCTTTTCCACCGCCGCTGACGACCACCACGTTCCCGTTCTGGCCTTCATGTACCACAACCACATCATCGCCGCTCCCCACGTTGATGCGATCGTTGCCGCCGTGATAGTGGACTGTGTCATTGCCAGCTCCCGCATTGATAACATCGTTGCCAACTCCAGAAAAAATGACGTCGTCACCCTGGCCTCCCGACACGCGATTGTTGCCGGCTCCGGCATCAATCACATCATCTCCCGAGCCACCGTTAATGCGATCATGGCCAGCACTGGCGATGATCGTATCATTGCCGTTCTGGCCGTACAGCAGATTATCTCCGTCGCCGCCTTCAAGACGGTCATCGCCATCACCACCGTACAGACGATCATCCCCTTCGCCGCCCTGCAGCAGATCGTCACCTCGCCCACCGTTCAAGCGGTCGTTGCCGGTACCCCCGTCGAGCCGATCAGCACCGTTACCGCCCGAGAGCGAGTCATTTCCGGCACCGCCAACAAGCTGGTCCACGCCATCGCGCCCGATCAGAGTATCGTTGCCCTCGCCACCCTGTAGAAAATCATCTCCTGTGCCACCGTCCAGGCGATCGTCGCCAGCTCCCCCGTCCAGCCGATCGATACCGTCGCCGCCATACAATCGGTCATTACCTTCCTCTCCTACCAACTCATCGTCACCACGCCCACCGTCCAGGCGATCATTGCCCGTTCCACCGGTCAGACTGTCATTTCCGTCCTGGCCATAGAGCGCATCAGCGCCGTCACGGCCATGGAGTGTGTCATCACCGGCTCCGCCCACCAGACGATCATCCCCCGACCCGCCGTCGAGGAAATCGGCATCATCGCCACCGTAGAGGCGATCGTTGCCGGCGCCACCTGCCAGGTCATCGGCTCCGTCACGACCATAAAGCGTATCGTTCCCGTCGGCGCCGGAGAGAGAATCATTGTCGTTGCCACCGTCGAGGCGATCGTTGCCGGCACCGCCGAACAGTGAATCTGCTCCGTCGCCGCCAAGTAGTTGGTCGTTGCCGTCTCCACCCAACAACAAGTCGTCGCCCTGCCCGCCATCCAGGCGGTCATTTCCAGCTTCACCGTCGAGTCGGTCCGTGTCGTTGCCACCGTAGAGCCGATCATTTCCGGCGCCGCCAATCAGCTGATCAGCGCCGTCGCGACCGTACAGGGTATCATGGGAATCTCCGCCATCCAGGAAATCGCTGCCGGCGCCGCCGTCCAGGCGATCGTTGCCCGAACCGCCAATCAGTCTGTCGTCCCCCGCCTGGCCGTAGAGCGCATCGCGCCGTCACCGCCGTGCAGTGCGTCATCACCGGCTCCCCCGACCAGACGATCGTTGCCCGAACCGCCGTCGAGAGTATCGGCATCATCACCACCGTAGAGGCGATCGTTGCCGGCGCCGCCGTCGAGCCAGTCCGCGTCATGGCCACCATAGAGCCGATCATTTCCGGCACCGCCGGTCAGCTGATCGGCGCCATCGCTTCCGTACAGCGTGTCATTGGAATCTCCGCCATCCAGGAAATCGCTGCCGGCGCCACCGTCCAGACGATCGTTGCCCGATCCACCAATCAGTCTGTCGTCCCCCGCCTGGCCGTAGAGCGCATCAGCGCCATCACCGCCGTGCAGTGCGTCATCACCGGCTCCCCCGTCCAGACGGTCGTTGCCCGACCCACCGTCGAGTGAATCGGCATCGTTGCCGCCATAGAGTCGATCATTGTCGGCTCCACCCAGCAACTGGTCCGCGCCGTCACCTCCCCACAATGTGTCGCGTCCGGCGCCGCCGTCGAGCAGATCTTCTCCGCTTCCGCCCTCCAGACGATCGTTACCCGCTCCCCCCTGAAGCACATCGTGGCCCGCCTCGCCGTAGAGCCGATCATGCCCGTCGTCCCCCAGCAGTGAATCGTCCCCCGACCCGCCGACCAGGTAGTCGTTGCCCGATCCGCCCAGCAACTGGTCCGCGTCCGCGCCGCCATCCAGCCGATCGTTACCGGCTCCCCCGTCCAACTGATCAATGCCGTCTCCGCCGCTCAAGAGATCGCGGCCGGCACCACCAAACAATCCATCATCACCACCGTCGCCAAACAGCTGGTCGTTACCTGCCTCGCCAAACAGCAGGTCGTCACCGTCCAGCGCGTGGGCAATATCTCGTCCACTGGAACCATGAAAGATATCGTTGTGTACGGAGGGGCCCTCCAGGGGTTCATCGGTGTCGCCATCCGTCCATGTCGCCGACAACAGGATGCGACTCTCCAACGCGTCGATTGTCAGCGTGGCAGATGATTTGGCGTTGTCGTTCTGGTCGCGAGTGGATTCGTCTTCGCGTGTCATGGCAGGAACAACCTTTTCAAATTTGGCGAACAACGGAAGGTGGAACGGTAAAACGGGCAGGATACATGTGTCGGTAGTCAGACAAACTCGGATGTGAACAGCCGTGGATCCACTCAGGAGGCTTGTGACCGGGTGTGGGAGATCGTGTCCCACCGCTCGCTAGATCACCGCTCTCTCGATCACACCCTGGTATGCCGGCCAGTGTGTGATCTGTGCCTGCTGTTGGAATGCTGCATGGATCGGTGCCATGTGGTGTAATAGATTGAGATCTTGTCGGTAGAAGCAATCCTTTTTGTAAGCATCGGGGCTACACAGGGGGGCGAATTTGATTACTCGGTGTTGAAATCAGGCGACCAACGAGTGCCCGTTGTGGGACTCACATCGTGACTCACAGTGGCCTCGGAGCCCGATCGCGTCAGGCTCGGCATGTCCAGCTGAACGGTAAATCCAGCCGGCAGTTTCTGATCAAGGTTGTCCAGGGTGAAAACGCAGCGAAAAGTCTGGGTCGCTGAGTCAACCAGCGGCGCCATGAAGACAAGCCGAGCTTGTAGTCGGCCATTCAACGGCGGTCCGGCAATCAACCCATACGAACGGCCCACCTCCAACTGGCTGTGGAGGTCGAGCGGGATGTGTAGTTCCGCCTCGAGTTGATCGAGTCGGATAATCGTCAGCAATTGATCATCGCGCGTCAGCGTGGTTCCTTCGTAAGCGAAGATGCGTACCACTTGACCATTGAACGGCGCTCGGATATTGTGCGCTTCGAGGCGCACCTGTTCGAGCTCCAATTGACGCTTCGCCTGGCGCTGGCCTTCCTCCTCTGACGCCACCGCTGCCTGAGCCTGCTCGACACGCGTCCTCGCTTCGAGCAGCTCGAAATCGGAGCCACCATTGGCCGATTTCAGAGCCAGCAGCCGCTCCAACAGACTCTCCGAAAACTTGAGCTCCTCGCACGCATTCCGGAGGTCCGCCGTGCGATCGGCGACCGCTTGAGCAACGTTTACCGCCGCTTGCGACACGCGATCATCGATCGTCGCCAGCACGTCACCGGCGCTGACACGTTGGCCTTCGCGGACGTGCACGACCATCAGCATTCCCTCCATCGGTGAAGCCATGGTCACCTGACGGATCGGGCGCATGATGCCGGGGATGGGTATCAGTTCCGGAGGTAAATAGTCGGAGAGCCCCGTCACGGACAAGGCAGACCGGGAACCTGTTGTCGGGTTCTCTCCGCGAGCAGCCTCCGGCACGAACGGCAAAACCATTACAATCGTTAGAATGGCGTAACATTTCCTGTTCATAGTTGCTAAAAATATAGGTCAGGAATCGGGCTTAGGGCGGAAATCCGGACGCCGGAACCGCACAGCCTGGTCGGCTCGGCCTCCCCAGTGATCATCGTTGCCGGTAATCCGGGTCAGAATGGTTGCTCCGGTACGCTTCAAATTGGCAACGGCGGTCGGCACCTCGGTGACTTGACGGGACTCGGTCAGCGGACCGACGGCGAACGTCAACCTTTCGAATACACACCTGACGAATACCTACCATGAGGGTTACCAAATGCATCGTCATCTTCCGTTTCCGACCTTGCTGGCCATCTACTCCGTCGTGTATGCCACCGCCGGCTACGCGGCCGAAAACTGGCCCGGTTGGCGTGGCCCTCGTGGAGACGGAACTAGCCGCGAAGTGAATGTCCCACTCCGTTGGGATGGTGCGTCGGACAACAACATTGCCTGGCGGACGCGCATCCCCGGTCGCGCACACTCGTCGCCCATCGTCTGGGAAGACCGGATATTCCTGACCAGTTGCCTGGAAGATGAAGGCCGACGCGTCCTTATCTGCCTGGATCGTCGAAACGGAAATATCGTGTGGCAAGAAACCGTATTGAGTTCTCCCTTGGAGAAGAAACACTCGCTCAACAGCTACGCTTCAGGCACTCCGGTGACGGACGGCGCCCACGTTTACGGGGCCTTTCTGGAACCGGATTTTGCGAGCCTGACCGAGCGCACGCCCGGCAACATCGTGGTTGCCGCCTATGACTTCGACGGCCATCTGAAGTGGCTTGTTCGCCCCGGCCGATTCGCCAGCGTTCACGGCTTCTGCACCTCTCCCATCCTGTTTAAAGATCTGGTGATTGTGAACGGCGACCATGACGGAGATTCATTCATTTATGGACTGGACAAACAGACGGGGAAGATCGTCTGGCAAACGCCTCGAGAAGAAAAGACACGCAGCTACTGCACTCCCATCATTCGCGAAATAGACGGTCGGACGCAGATGGTGTTCTCGGGCAGCAAGTGTGTGGTGAGCCTCGATCCTCACGACGGTTCGCGACATTGGATCATCGACGGGCCCACCGAGCAATTCGTCGCCTCCCTGGTCTACGACGGTCACCTACTTTTTCTGACCGCCGGTTTCCCGGAGCGCCACATCCTGGCCATCAATCCCGATGGCAAGGGGAATGTCACGGAAAGTCATATCGTCTGGCGTACAACGCGTGGATGCTCCTACGTTCCGTCGCCGATCGTCGAGGGTCCCTATTTCCTGGTTGCCGCCGACGACGGCATTGTCAGTTGTTTCGAGGCGGCCTCTGGTGAACGACTCTGGATAGAGCGGATGGCGCCCCATTACAGCGCTTCGCTCGTTTCGGCCAACGGTCTGGTCTATTTGCTCGATGATGAAGGCGTGATGAAAATTGTGCGGCCTGGGCACGACTGGAACGTGATCGCCGTGAACGAACTAGGGGAAAACAGTTACGCTTCTCCGGCCATCTCCCAGGGGCAGATCTTCATTCGTGGCGAAGAACATCTGTTCTGCATCGGGGAAAAGAGCCTACCGGGGCCGTAGATGGAGTTCTCGCAATAATGCACAATAGAGGTGAGTAAGAACTCGAACATCGAACATCGCATGACGTGTCCCTATTCTGGAAAGAGGTCTCACCGTGCAAACCTTGTTTTCTGTAACCGTGCTGTGTACTGGATCACTGCTCGCCGCCTGCCTGGCCTGTGAGCCCACCTCTGCTGCCGACCCATGGGTCGTTTACCAGGGAGCGGAAGGGCCGGGAAAGGGCAAACATATCGTTTTGGTCAGTGGTGATGAAGAATATCGATCGGAAGAAGCCCTGCCCCAGTTGGGCAAGATCTTGGCGCGGCATCATGGATTCACATGCACCGTGCTGTTCGCGCTGGATGACGATGGCACTATCAATCCGACCCGTGTTGATAATATTGCTGGTCTGGAAACACTGAAGACAGCCGATCTGATGATCATCTTCACGCGTTTTCGCGACCTCCCGGATGAACAGATGAAACATATTGTGGACTACATTGAGTCGGGAAAACCAGTGATCGGAATGCGCACGGCAACGCACGCTTTCCAGATCAAGAACCACCCCACCTACGCTCGCTATTCGTTCCGCAGCAAGGAGTGGCCGGACGGCTTCGGGCGTCAAGTACTGGGAGAAACCTGGATCAACCACCACGGCCACCACGCTGTCGAAAGTACGCGCGGCATTATTGCGCCGGGCATGCAGGATCAACCAATCGTGCGCGGTATCGAGGACGGCGATATTTTCGGCCCCACGGATGTTTACACAGTTCGTCTGCCGTTGCCCGGCGACAGCCAGCCCCTGGTATTGGGACAAGTACTTGAGGGAATGGATCCCCAGGACAAACCGGTGGCAGGCGAAAAAAACGATCCCATGATGCCCGTCGCGTGGATCAAGACATACACCGGATCTCCCGGTAAAACTGGTCGTGTCTTTACCACCACGATGGGCGCGTCGCAAGATCTACGCAGCGAAGGTTTACGCCGGCTGCTGGTCAACGCCTCGTACTGGGCGCTTGGAATGGAAGACCGGATTCCCGACCAGTCGAACGTCAATATCGTCGGCAGCTACGAACCCACTCCCTTTGGGTTCGGCAAATTCACCAAGGGCGTGCGTCCGGAAGATCTGGCGATGAAGCCACAGCGGTGAGCGATCGGTGCCGCTGCGAGTATCAGGAACGACATGTTGCTGTTCGACTGCCCGGCGGTCACCGTTCCCAACAACACGCAACCCTGTTCAGGCCAGGATTCCCTCGACGGGATGCTGATCCTCGACACCGGTCAATCGGACGTCGAGCCCTTGGTATTTGACTGACAAGCGGCGATGGTCAATTCCCAGGCAGTGGAGAATCGTCGCGTTCATGTCATGGATGTGGACCGGATTCTCGACGATGTTGTAGCTGAAATCATCCGTTTCGCCGTAAACGATTCCCGGCTTGATACCTCCACCCGCCATCCAGATCGTAAAGCATCGTGGGTGATGATCCCGACCGTAGTTCTCGCGAGTCAAATTGCCTTGACAGTACACAGTCCGGCCGAACTCACCACCCCAGACAACTAAAGTGTCGTCCAACAACCCGCGTTGTTTGAGATCCTGGACCAGCGCGTAAGCCGGCTGGTCCATGTCACGGCATTGGTTGGGAAGATCGCCCGCCACGTTGGCGTGCTGATCCCAGCCACGATGGAAGATCTGCACGAACCGCACATCTCGTTCAGCCATGCGTCGAGCTAACAGGCAACTGGCCGCGAATGTCCCTGGAGTCTCCACATCGGGTCCATACATGTCGAGCACATGCTTTGGCTCATCCGCGATGTTGGCAAGCTCCGGCACCGAGGTCTGCATGCGGTAAGCCATTTCGTACTGCGCGATGCGTGCCTGCGTTTCCGCATCGCCGATCTCCCGATACGTCTTTTCGTTCATGTGCGCCAGTGTGTCGAGCATGCGACGACGTGTCGCGGCATCCACGCCGGCTGGATTCGACAGATAAAGGACCGGATCACCTTTGCTGCGCAGCGTTACTCCCTGATGTTTGCTGGGCAAAAACCCCGAACCCCACAGTCGATTGTAAAGCGCCTGCGCTTCCTTTCTCCCCGTCCAGGTCGCCGTCAGGACCACAAACGCCGGTAGGTTTTCGTTGAGCGTGCCCAATCCGTAACTGAGCCACGCGCCCAGGCTCGCGCGACCAGGCAACTGATGCCCCGTGCAAATGTAGGTTATCGCCGGATCGTGGTTGATCGCCTCGGTATAGAGGCTCTTGACGATCGCGATATCGTCCACCATCTTGGCGGTGTAAGGAACCAACTCGCTCATCCACGTACCGCCTTCTCCGTACTGCTCGAACTTGTACTTCGACGGGGCGATCGGAAAGCGTTTCTGGCCCGATGTCATGGTTGTCAATCGCTGCCCTTGCCGGACCGAATCAGGCAAGTCCTTGTCAAACAGCTCGTCCATCTTCGGCTTGTAGTCGAACATGTCTTGCTGGCACGGCGCACGGCCATAAATAAATAGATCGCTCGCTTGGCCTTCGGCGCAAAGTGAGGCAATCCAGCCAAACCGCCACTTCGCTTTGGTTGCCGCTCGTCGCCCAGCAGTCGAGCAGGGATCAGCGAAGCAAGTGCGGCAGTCCCCAACCCCAAGGAAGCCCGCCCGAAGAAGTGGCGCCGCGTCAGAGCTTCAATACGTTCCTGTATCGGGTCCATGGCTGAATCAACCTCGCTTGCAACTGCAAAAATTCGTGAATGCCTGTAAGTGTTGAGGGTTGAGAGTCGCAGCAGCCGCTCCTCACCCCATCACCCCATCACCCCATCACCCCATCACCCCATCACCCCATCACCTCATCACTCCTCGCCTGCTCAGTTCTTGCAGACGACTTCGTCCAAGTTCAGGATCAGGTTCCCGACGATCGTCCAGGCCGCCAGTTCGGATGCATCCAGCTGCTGATCCGGTTTCGATTCACCGATCTGAATCAGACTCGTGGCTGACTCCTGATGTTCACGGTAGTGGGCCCAATGATGCTGGAAGGTGCCGACGAGTTCCTCAAGTTCCACATCATCTGGCAACCGACAGGTAACTTGTTGAAACATCCAGGCGGCACGTTCCCGCGGGCCGGCCGCAGCTTCCCGGAGCGTGCGTTCGCCCAACGCTCGTGCCGCTTCCACGTATTGCGGATCATTCATCAGCAGTAACGCTTGCAGTGGCGTATTCGTCCGTTCCCGCCGTACACAACACGCTTCGCGCGATGGGGCGTCAAACGTACTCAACTGGGGCGGCGGTGAGGTCCGTTTGATGAACGTGTAGAGAGTACGTCGATGCACCTTCTCGGACCCGGAGTCCTGCTTGAATCGGACGGTGTTAGAACCGCTGTATCCGACGGCAAACCACAGCCCGTCGGGTTGAGGTGGTTTGAGACTTGGCCCGCCCAGCTTGTCCTCCAACAATCCGCTGACTGCCAGCGCCTGGTCTCGCAGCATCTCGGCATCCAGTCGGAAGCGAGGTCCGCGAGCCAGCAACCGGTTTTCCGGGTCCCGCTTGTACATTTCGGCCGGCACGCGCGACGTCTGCTGATACGTCGCCGACATGACGATCCGTTTCATCATCTTCTTTACGTCCCACCCATCTTCCATAAACTGCACTGCCAGAGAATCGAGCAGATCAGGATGACTCGGCACTTCGCCTTGTGAACCAAAGTCGTCGGCCGTCTTGACGATCCCCACACCGAACACCTGCTGCCAGAGTCGATTCACGGTCACCCGCGCGGTCAGCGGATGATTCGGGGCGACCAGCCAGAGCGCCAGACCCAGCCGGTTGTCAGGTGCCTCTTCAGGCATGGCGGGAAACACGCTGGGCGGCTCGCGCTGGACCTCGTCGCGCTGGCGATCGTATTCTCCTCGATCCAGGATGTATGATTTCCGCGGTTCTTTCATTTCAAGGAACACCAGCGTTGTCGGCGCACTTTTCTCGATGCTGACGATTTCCTTCTTTGTCTCCTCGATTTTCGCGTGCAGTGTCTGGAACTTGTCACGCATTTGCGCGTATACGTGCTCCAGGAAATAATCACGCAGCTGCGACTGCTGCGCGTCAGTTCGTTTGTCGGTTTCGACCTTCAATAATTCTTGAATCGGCTGGGGGAGCGATTTGTCCGTGAACGCTTTCTGGTCCTCTTCCCAGACCGCCAGGGATTCATAAGACACATCCCGCCTCACGATCCCGGCCTGGTCCCAATAGACGGTGCCGTCAAATTGAGTGAAGGCCCAGCCATGCACCTTGGCACCTGGCTGCAGGCCGACTTCCGCTACGGGAACTTCCAGTCGCACCCATTGGCCGGCGGTCGGCAGGTCGCCTATCCGCTTGCGGCTGGCCGTCGCGTCCTTGCCCCAATCAATTTCGTTGCTCCCCCAATAGGCGCGATGCTCCCAACTGCCGTCGTTCCACTGCAGCATAATCTCCTTCGGCGGATTCTCGGGATCGAGGTAGACTGACACGAAGAAAACCTGTTGCTCGTCGATGGTCAACGGCTCCGAGGCACCTTCAAAGAAATGCTGACTCAGCCCCGTCGCGGTGCGTGTCGAAGCTTTTTCGCCGCTCCGTACCGGGTCGGGAGCTGCCACCCACTTCCAGTCGCCTTGCGCCTTCGCGCCCGGCGGTATCGCGTCTTCGACCCACACCGTTTCGACGACGTGGATCGTCTTTCCCGCATCCACGTCGGACGGTTCCTCGTACAGAGTGGCAGCCAACAACGACGCAATCTCGCCACGCAGGTCCTGTTGTTGTTGCGTGAGCGCGGCGATCTGCTGTTTCTGTTCGTCGTTGAACACGCGAAGCACCGGTGCGTGATCCTGAACGTTTCCGTCCATGGGACTTCCGTCAATACTGTTGAAATAGGCAAACAGTGAATAAAAATCCTTCATCGTGTAGGGATCGTACTTGTGGTCGTGGCAGCGAGTGCATTCAAACGTCGCGCCCAAAAACACCGTCCCTGTGGTGACCACACGATCCACCACATTGCGCATGTACACTTCTTCCGTAATCGAACCACCTTCATTCGTTGTCACGTTGCAGCGATTCAGTCCGGTGGCAATCAGCTGCTCGTCGGTAGGATTGGGAAGCAGGTCGCCGGCCAACTGTTCGATCGTGAACTGATCAAACGGCATGTTGGCGTTGAAAGCCCGCACGACCCAGTCGCGGTACGGCCAGATCTCGCGGTAATTGTCGAGATGCAGTCCGTGCGTATCTCCGTAACGCGCGGCGTCCAGCCAATAGCGTGCCATGTGTTCGCCGTAGTGCGGCGAAGCCAGTAACCGATCGACCAGCCGTTCATAGGCACCAGGCGCATTGTCTTGCAGAAACAGTTGGACCTCTGCGCGCGTGGGCGGCAAACCCGTCAGGTCGAAGGTAACGCGTCGGATCAACGTGACTTTGTCGGCCGGCGGGGCGGGCTTGAGCGATTGCTTCTCAAGCCGCGCGAGCACGAAATAATCGATCGGTTCCCGGGGCCAGTCCGCGGCCTGGACCTCGGGTAGCTCAGCCTTGCGCGGTGGGACATAAGCCCAATGCCCTTGCCACGGAGCGCCTTGCTGAATCCATCTGGCGATTTTGGCAATCTCCTCTTCGGTCAGCGACTTATTGCTGTCTTCCGGAGGCATGCGATAATCAAGGTCCTCGGCGGTGATGCGCTGATATGACTCGCTCTGCTCAAGGTTTCCCGGCACAATCGGGTGTTCACCCGAATCGGCCTCGCCCAAAGCGCTATCCCTGTCATCCAGCCGGAACCCACCCTCACGCGCTTGCTCATTCGGGCCGTGGCACTGGAAACACTTATCAGACAACAAGGGTCGGATGTCTCGGCCGAAGTCGATCGAATCATCCTCGCCTGCCCGCGCCCAGGGCGTGAAGACACTCCCCAGACAAACCAGACCCGCCAACAACAGACCACAACGCGTCCCGTCAGGCAGCCCAATCCGGCACAGAAGTCGGTATGCCCTTCCAAGCAGCAGATGCATCATCGCGATCACACTTGACCTCCTCGAGTTCCTGCCACATCAGGCCAACAGCGTCTTGACCACCCGACCGGCTACATCGGTCAGTCGATACCGGCGACCCTGGTGTTTGTATGTCAACTGTTCATGGTCGATGCCCAGCGCATACAGAATCGTCGCGTGCAGATCGTGGACATGGACCGGATCTTTCACAATATTGTACCCGTACGGGTCCGTTTCCCCGTGAAGCAGCCCGGGCCGGGCCCCACCGCCAGCCAACCACATGGTGAAACATCGTGGATGATGATCACGACCATAGTCGGTCGGCGTCAGTTTGCCCTGGCTGTAGTTGGTTCGACCGAACTCACCCCCCCACACGACCAGTGTGTCTTCCAGCATACCGCGTTGCTTGAGATCTTTCAGCAATGCAGCGCTCGGCTGATCGGTTTCGGCACACTGAGTGCGGATCGCGGCGGGAAGACCGCCATGTTGATCCCATCCCTGATGGAATAACTGGATGAACTGCACCCCTCTTTCCGCCAGCCGGCGAGCCAGCAGGCAATTGGCGGCAAAAGTCCCCGGCTTGCGGGCATCGGGTCCGTACATCTCGAATACGTGTTCGGGCTCACCAGAAACATCCGCCACCTCAGGTATCGAGGTTTGCATGCGGAAAGCCATTTCGTATTGTTCGATCCGCGTCCGCACCTCGGGATCCATCGTATGTTGATATTCGAACTCGTGCAGTTCCTTGAGCCGGTCGAGCATTTTGCGACGACTGGCCGACGAAATACCATCGGGGTTTTTCAGATACAGCACTGGTGAATTGCCGGCTCGAAACTGGACACCCTGGTGCACGGACGGCAGAAATCCGCTGCCCCACAAACGCGCATACAAGGGCTGGCCTCCTTTGTCCTTCGTGACCAGCACGCAGAAGGAGGGTAAATTGTCGTTTGCGGAACCTAACCCATAACTCAACCAGGCTCCAATCGACGGGCGACCGGCAATCTGCGAACCGGTCTGGAAGAATGT
The DNA here is from genome assembly GCA_963700575.1 of uncultured Planctomycetota bacterium. Lineage (GTDB taxonomy): Bacteria > Planctomycetota > Planctomycetia > Pirellulales > Pirellulaceae > JAJRVM01. Next base: position 620,857 of record CAVOYC010000038.1, read on the forward strand.
GATGGCGGGATCGTGATTGATCGCTTCGGTGTACATGGAACGCACAATGCACAAGTCGTCAACAACCTGGGCCGTATGCGGCAACAATTCACTGACCCAGGCCCCCGCCTGACCATGTTGATCAAAGCGAAAGACAGACCCCGCCAGCGGCAAGGAAGCCTGGTTACCCGACATCCCTGTCAGCCGCTGCCCTTTGCGTACTGAGTCGGGCAACTCTTGCCCATTCTCCTCGTTCAAACGTGGCTTGTAGTCGTACATGTCAAGCTGCGAAGGCCCGCCGCTCATGAACAGATAGATCACGCGTTTGCGCACGGCTGGAAATGCAGACTCTTCAAGACTCCATCTCGCGTGCCATCCGGGTTCGCCCGCGCTTTACCGCCCGACATAAGTTGGCTCAAGGCAACCGTTCCCAACGCCAGACCGCTACGAGCAAGAAAATGGCGCCGAGCCAGTGTCATCAAACCGGCTCGATCTCGCTCAGATTTGTATTCGAGCGTATTCATCGTTCCACTTTCTTTGAGTGCTATTGTTTGCCCAGCAACGCTACTCGGCTGTGAGTTAGCATACTCTGTGTTCATTCAGCGGAGTCCGTTCCCCACGAGGGGTGTACCGCTGATTCAAGGCTGGACCGCCATATCGCATATTCTCCACCGGTCGCGTGTCGATGGTTTCAGATTTGACAACTAACTACGGTGCCCAGCTTCCCTGGCTCACTACCCGCTTCCACTGGGCTGGTCCCAGTGGGAGCGACAACTGACAAGCTACATCCAGTACCATGAACATCATCTCTGTTGTCACTGCTTTCTGCTCTCCGCCGGGCTCGTCCCGGGGGAGGCGGCGACTCTCACGCTACATCAACGGAAATAACCGTCGCTCCCGACCGGAACCAGCCCGGTGGCGACAAGTCTTGCGAAGGCGGAAACTCTCCCTTTGCAGAGTGCTGAAAGTCGCGCTGCTCATTGGCTCCCTACCGTTTCGTAATGGTTTCGTCGTAACTCAGCAACGCCTCCGCCACGGCGCTCATCGCCGCCAGCTCGACAGCATCTAGATGCTCATCCCGTGGATGGTCTCCAATCGCCAGAAATGTCTCCGCATTTTCCGGAGACGCCTGGAAGTACTCACGCTGCTCGCCGTAAAGCCCGCGCAGAATCGACAGCTCGTGCGCCACGGGCAAACGGCTGGTCAACCAGCGAAACATGTCGGTCAATTGTGCGTCCAGACTTGCGGAGCGGCTCATGACACGTTGCGCAAGCCCTCGAGCCGCTTCCACGTACTGTGGATCATTCCACAGTACGAGTGCCTGCAGAGGCGTCGTGGTGGTCTGGCGTCGAGCGATACAGACATCCCGTTTGGCGGCATCTAGAATCATCATTGCCGGTGGAGGGCTGGTTCGCTTCCAAAAGGTGTACAGGCTGCGTCGGTGGCTTCCCTCCCCTTCGTCACGTTGGTAAACCTGCCCCGATTTCTCTTTCCAAAGGCCTTCAGGTTGGTACGGCTTGACCGGTGGCCCGCCCAACTTCTCCCTTAAGAGACCGCTGACAAACAGCGCATTATCACGCATCATTTCTGCCACCAGACGCTGGCCCGGACCGCGTGCGAGCAAGGTGTTGTCGGGATCACGCGTGCGCAGAGCTGGTGGGCAATGGGAGTCCTGCCTGTAGGTGGAGGAGGTCACGATCAACTTGATCAATTGCTTGACGTCCCAGGACGAGTCAAGGAAGTGACGCGACAGCCAATCCAACAACTCGGGGTGCGTCGGCGCGGCACCTTGGCTCCCCAGGTCCTCGGCAGTCCTCACAAGACCGCGTCCCATCATGGACTGCCACAGACGATTGACCGTGACACGGGCCAGCAATGGATGCTGTGGATCGGTCAGCCAGCGCGCCAGTCCCAGACGGTTCTTCGGCTGCTCCATGGGCCACGGCGGAAGGCAATCGGGAGTATCGGGCTGAACCTGGCGGCCAGGGGCATCATAGGCGCCTCGGGTCAAGAGAAAGGTTGGACGCGGCTCAGGCAATTCCCGCATGACCATGATCTCCAACGCCGCATCAATGGCCTTGCTGCGCTGTCGGCGCAGGTCCGTCAGCAATTCTCGACGCTGGGCCATGATCGGATCGTGGTTGTGCAGGTAATAGTCGAACAACTGCTCTTGTTGCGTCGCGTCGAGTGCATCGGGCGACCGGGCCAGAGCATCCTGCAACGAGTGTCCATCACACAACTGGGCGACTTCCAGGGGTGTCAGACGACGGCGAAACACTTTCAGCTCGTCTACCAACCCGTTCTTGAATCCCCGGTCGCGGAATCGTTGCCCGATGTCCAGCGTCGTGGCCCCGCCCCCGGTGATGTTTTTGAAGAGATGATCCCGCACCACATCATACTCGGCCCGCAATCCATCCACGTACAGCGTCATGCCTTCCGCCCGGCTGGAACCGTCGTAAGTCATCGCCACGTGCACCCATTGGCCAACGGCCATTTTGTCTCGAGTGCGTATACGGATAGCGTTGCCAGGCCAGAAGTGGATCAACGAAGCGCTCAGCCGACCGTCTTCCATCAACAGCTGATAGCCGCGACTGCCGGCATCGGTCCATGCACGTGAGCGATGAAAAATGACGGCCCGCTCCTTTTCGTCGGGCGTGCTGACCCACAAAGCGATGGTGAACGCGTCGTTGCGCGTGAAATCTCCTCCCGTTGGCACACTGATATTGTTCTCACCGCTGAGCCGCAGTGCGCCACCGATTTTGCCCGCGACCGGCTCCGGCGATTCCGAGGCCTTACCTGGCTGCGACGGGTCCGCGCGGTTGGCCACAGTAGCGTTTTCGATGGTCTCCAACGGAAAGTCACCAATCAGACCCGGGATTTCCACCGGGTGCGATCCGGAACGGAGCCAAGCCTGGAAATCGGATCGTCGCTCTTGCGATTCCGCCTGTAGCTGATTCTCGGTAGACGTTATCTTCTGCTGCAGCACGTCGTACTCCGTTTGTTGCTGCTGGTCCGTCAGCACCAATGTCGGCGTCGGCACCGCGTCCGTGAAGTGCGAATAGAGTCCCGATTCGTCAATGCTGTTGAAGAACGCAGAGAGCTGGTAATAATCCTCCTGCGTCACCGGATCGAACTTGTGATCGTGACAGCGAGCACATTCGAGCGTGAGCCCCAACATGACGGTGGCGAACGTGTTCACGCGATCCGATACGTACTCGGCACGAAACTCCTCTTCGACACTTCCACCTTCATTGGTCTGGCGATGATGACGATTAAACGCGGTGGCCAACAACTGTTGCCGCGTCGCGTCGGGCAGTAAGTCTCCTGCCAATTGCCAGGTGACGAACTGGTCGAAGGGCATATTCTCGTTAAACGCCTCGATCACCCAATCTCGCCATGGCCAGGTCGCGCGATAGACGTCAGACTGATACCCGTACGTGTCCGCGTAACGTGACACGTCCAACCAATCCACGGCCATCCGTTCGCCAAATCGTGGCGATGCCAGCAATCGATCCACCAGTTGTTCGAAGGCGTCCGGACGCCGGTCCGCCAGAAACGCATCGATTTCTTCCGGCGTTGGCGGCAGGCCGGCCAAGTCAAAGCTGACGCGCCGAATCAACCGCTCGCGGCCAGCCTCGCCACTCGGCTTCAAATCCAATGCCTCCAGACGCGCGAGCACGAAACGATCAATCGAGTTGCGGGGCCACGCCTCGTCTTGGACAGGCGGAATATCGGGCGGCGAAATCGGGCGAAATGCCCAATGCTGTTTCCAGATTGCTCCCTGTTCGATCCAAAGCTTGATGATTTCCCTCTCGTCGTCGCTGAGCGACAGCTTCGAGTCGGCTGGCGGCATCCGCATGTCGTCATCTTCCGCGAAGATCCGCTGGTAGACGGCACTCTGTTCCAAATCGCCGGGGCGAACCACCGATAGCGAATCGTCTAGCGCCGCAAAGATACCGTCAGGAATGTCCAAACGCAGGTCCGCTTCGCGACGCTCCGCGTCCGGACCATGACACACAAAACAGCGATCCGAGAGAATGGGGCGCACATCCCGGTCAAACTCCACCCCAGCAGGCACATCCCCGGCGAGAGCCGAATTCGGACACCAAACCGGAGAACCGAGGGTGAGGAAGCCCAGCATGCAGGAACCCAGAACGGTGAATCGCAACACTGTGCACCGCAGCCGGGAGGGGAAATTCACGCAACGACCGGTCATCGTCATGGATGATAGTGACCTCGAAAAAGCGAGTGATCCGAGGGGCGGGGTACGGTCCCCCACCGAGACCTACATCACAGAGCGGGTAGGGCATCGGCGGGTCCAGCCGTACGGCAAGCCAGAAAAACGCACCTCTGTCATTGTGACCACATTCACCCCGCAAAACAAGGTCCGATGGACGGCGCGGCCGCCACACGGCCGGGGGGCGGGTTGGCTGATGACCATTCGGTTGCCGTGGCCAAGCTCATTTCCTGATCCAGCCACGACGAGGTTGTTGGCCCGCGCCGGGCTTTGTTCGGCGCGCATCGAATTTGACGATCGCCGAAGGCCAAACGTACCGTAACCCAGGGGGACTCGTCGAAGTCACGCAAGGAGCGGATCATGTTCGGCAGACTGGAATAGAATTCCAGGACCCCAAGAGTGACCCGAGACCGTCACAGAACGTGTGCTGAGGGTCGAAGCAACAGGGACCGTGCCCAGGTTGTGTGCTCCGCCGGGACAAACGTACCATTCCCCGGTATTTGGTTCTTCTAGCCGAGAAATCAATCGAACCATTCCAACTTTGGCTTCCGTGATCGGTGGTGGAAGGGCCGATGACGCCCCAGTTAAGCGGGGCGGTCAAAATTGGGGCTGTCCAGAACGAAGATCGACCACCTATCGCTGTGGGAGATTGGCGGGTCGCGACAAGCTATCTCGGTTAATCCTATAGATCGGGGCCCGACGCGGACGAGGAGCAGTCAGACGTTGTCAACAGCTATATTCGCGATAGCCGTTTCGATCCACATGCGCTCACTCCACGACGATCGTCAACTCTTTCCGTAGCTCCTGCCTCGCGTGTCCGCACGCTCTCACGAGTCTACTCGCACCGGCGTGCAAACAGCGATGAGAGTAACCGAATGAGTAGTGCAAACCTGGTACCACACAGCTATCATCAATGTGCCGGATGCGATTGCGGCCATTACCTGACTGCCCAAGTTACGTGATCTGCTACGCGCGGGTGTACGCTTTCCCCTATGCCGCCCATTGGAGGACTTGAGATGCGATCCACCCGCCAAGGGCTAAGTGCCGTCAACAGAATGTTCGTCTGGTTATCCTGTTTAGCCGTAGTCGGCGGTGCTTGCCATGTATACAGCGATGAACCCGAGCTCGCTTTCGGTGTTTTTGCCGAGGCGGGTGATGAACAGATCGGTAAATCGCTGAGTGGGATTATTAATGATGGTGAGACGAAGTATTCAATGGCGACCTTTGGATCGCTCAAGGACGCCGTGGAATCGGACGCCCAAGTCCTAATCCTCCTAATGTCACGTACGCGCTTACCGTATCCCGAAGAAATCGTCCGCGGGCTGAAGCGGAAGAAAGTGATTGGCGTTGGCTACGGAGCGGCGCAGGCCTTTGGACAACTTGGATTGGAGATCAATGGTGGCGCATGTGCTTATTTCGGAAACAGTTTGCCGAATATCCGAGTTCAGAAAAGCGTGCTGTTAGGAAAGACGTGGGAAGCCAAGGACATCACACCGTACAGGGGATCGCCAGCGAGCGATAATTTTGGCATGTTCATCCCGCAGTTCAGCGACATGCGCCGCTTTGTTGACGTGATTGCGCACATTGCGCATGACGACAATTACGCTCCAGTTGTGCGGCAAAACAACTACGTCATGATCGGACTCTCCGCCGGTCCCCAGTCATGGTCCGACAACTATCGGGCACTTGTGCGAGATGTCGCCGTGGCCCTGCTGAAACGAGAAAAGAGCCCTTTTGCGACGGCCCAGTTCCTGGTACTCGAACCCGGCACACATAAGTTTGCCTTGGGTAAAGGACGCTCGACAAAAGAGCCTTCTAGCGAGCGTTATTACTTCACATTCACCAAACCGACCAGATTCTCGGCCACACTGGTACACACCGGTTCAAATAACATGATGATGATCTTTATGGGCCAGAAAGACCGACTCCATTGGACCAGGATGGACGCCAAGAACGGCGAGCAGCTCGTGATTGCGTGTGATATCACCGCGGATGATTTGCAGCGCATTGGTGATGACTACTGGCGGCTGGGAGTCACCAACTTTGACCCCGACAACGTTGCCACATGCGTCCTATCGGTGCAATACGAAGTCGAGAAGGTCGAGCGAGAAGAGACTTCTTCGCACCGTAATCAGTAAATTGGTCCCTCATGATTCTCCCTTTCTTGTAGCAGCGTGAGTGTCGCGACGAGGTCCGGCCGACGAAGAAGATCTGGCGCTCAGCGCCATGGACAGCTTCTTTGAAGCTGCCCAACAAAGTCGCATTCCGGACGTGGCGGATCGGCACGACCGATTCCGGTTACTCCTCCACATCACCACGCGACAAGGACAGACCCATGTACTACGGCCTCGTCATCTATCCCGATCTCGAGCACGTGCTGGCCGAATCGATTGACGCGATACGTAGCGACTATGATCCCACGTTTGGCATTATGGGGTCTCATATCACGGTCGTGTTCCCCGTGCCGGAGAGCGTGGGTGAGTCGCGGCTAACGACTCACATTGGCAGCGTGCTGGCCGGCTGGCCCTCGTTCGAGATCAGTCTGAGCGGCTGCAAGAAGTCGGACGATCACTGGCTGTTTCTACTGCTTCGCCAAGGGGATACGGAAGTTCGGCGACTGTATCGAGCGCTCTACACGGGGATCTTGGACGAGTACCGACGTGACGATATTGAATTCACACCACACCTGGCCGTCGGTTTGTTTCTGAAGCCAGGAGTGACATACGATTGGGACCATCCACAGAAAGCCGATTTCGATGAATTGAGATGTGCGACAGCGCGGCAGCGAGTCGCTGCGCTGCCGCTCGGTTCGCGCTACAAAGTGGACCGACTTCATCTGGTCGCGATCCCCGACGAGATCATCGAATGGGCAACGGGGTCCCGGGTTACGATTCCTGACGGTATCCAGGTCGTTGAACGGCGCGAGTTCATTCTCGGTTGAAATCGTCCGCATCAACACTGCGAGCGCACGAACTTATTTTGCCCTTTTTGTGTTATCAGGACCCGGAGGACCAAGCATGTTGTCAACAACTCTATTGGCGCTAGCCGTTTCAGTTGCTGGTGCCCAGGCAGAAGCTGACCGGGATGAACTTACGTCGCTCCTCGAGAAGAAGCGCCAAGCCCTGGCTCTGGCTGCAGATATGTTGGAAGAGACGCTCAACTGTCGAATGGTACCGGGTACCCCGGGCGAACCGGTCCCCATGTTTGACGGTCATGTCTTTTTCAGTTTGGCTCATGCGCTCGTCGAGTTGGCAAAGGTGGATGTGGCCCTGGCCGAGTCTGATGACCAGCGTGTGCAGATACTTCAAGAGCTGGTCGAGAAGATGCGGAAAGAGCGCGTCGAACGTACTGACACAATGCTGGGAGCAGATGATTCAGCAATGGACTTACGGCTCGATCGACTATGAGGCGGCGACGGATGTGCAGCAACAATTGCTCCACGCTGAACTGGAACTGGCACAGACACCGGCGGAAGAGCTGGCGGTGGCGGAAAAGCACGCGAAGATCGCTGGCCAGACGCTGCAGACCACTCAGGCGATGTTTAGTAATGGCCGCGTGAATGAAATGAGTCTGCTGCGGGCAAAGTCTGAGCACCTGCAGCTGGAGATGTTGTCCGCGAAGTTGCGCCGCGCCACGTCATCCATCAACGTTACCGAGTTGGACGATCAGACACACCAGCTGCGCAGGCAGCGGCAAGAGGTATTGAGGCGACGCTGCAAGTTGACTGAACATATGTTTATGCAGGGTTTGTGTAGCTACGGTTATGTTTGCGCGGCAGCAGAAGATTTGTCTCGCGCCATGTTGGATGCCGCCGATTCGCCAGCCGCGCAAATCGAACATCTGGAAGGCCAACTTGAGATGGCACAAGGCTTACTTCACTTGTTGGAAGCGCAATTCGAGGCTGGTAGGATCAGCAACCTGGAAGTCCTTCGGCAGAAGGCGTCTGCCCTGCGAATCGAGTTCGAGCGCGCGGAGCTGCGGCGCAAGGTGTCACCTCAGGCGGGCCTGATACAGAAGATTGGGAAACTGCGCGAGGAGCTCGTTGCCGTCTTGTCGCAAGCTGTCGATTTGGCAACGGCACAATACAATGAAGGCGCCGTCGATGTCACGACGGCAATGGACTCGCATCACCAGTTGCTTCGGGCCCAGCTGCAATCGTCTGAAGCACCGGCCGAGAGGCAGGCGATGCTGGAAGAACTGCTGGCGGAGGCACGAACACTAGCCCAGAATGCGGAAGCCAGATACCAAGGGGGCAGAGTAGCATTGAGCGATGTGCTGCAAGCACGGTCCTTCGCATTGCTTGTGGAAATCGAGTTACTCAAGAGCCGTCTCCCTGAGCCCAAAGCCAACAAGAAAGCCGACATCGGCGCCGGGAAACAAGTGTGCGTGCCACGCGCCTGTGTCGCCCCTTGTCAACACGTGAAATGGTATCGGTGCCGCCGCCGCGCGCGTGGGTGCAGGTAGTATCCGTTTGGGTGAGACGCTCCGACAGAGACACAAGCATGCGATCGGAGAGAGAGAACAGTGCTGATATTCCAGGCGCAGCTCAATGTCGTCCTCCGAGCAGAATAAGCGACTGGAAGGACGGTGCTACGAACGGTCCTGCGACGACATTGCACTAGTTGCAGAGCGCCATTTTTCCCCAGGCGAAAACTCCAAGTGGTTCACTCCAACGACTATACGCTTCAGGTGGTTGGTCCAGAATCGGGACTCGATGACAATAAATGCACAGACACGCTGGAGAAGCAACTTCCGTAGTTGGCGAAGTCTGGTGATGTTCGCTGCCTTGGCTACTTTGCTGACACTTGTCTGCGGTCAGTGCCTTCTGGAACCCTTTACTGAGACACTGCATCTCTGTCATCCCTGGCCGGGGAGGACAGGCTTTCCAATGTTATCGCCACGCAGAAAGGTGCTGCATTGGTGTTGGTCGAGACAAAATCAATGCAGGAGACTTTCTTCTCAGGATGCGGGTTGGTCCATTGCGTGAGATAGAGGCGCAGGGTCAGATTCTTCGACCTGACAGCCTCGTTGCGCCCTTCCCACACGACCACTCCTCGCGAGACCGGCTTCGAATGATCAACATTCCACCAGTTGCGCACATCTTCACCGTAGACGACAGGAATATTTACTTCCGTCGCGTCGTCATACTTCACGCAATACTCGCCAATGACAACGTGATCATGGGCAGTTCCTTCAGGAATGTCCCAATTGTGCGTTCCATGCAGGATGTGAACGGACGCAAAACGCCGGCCAATCTGGATTCCCAAGACTTCCAGCGGCCTCTTACTGGCTATCTTGCTTCCCAGTTGAATCAGACCAGCACCGATGCGGAATTTAGTGCTCCCGAACGTTTGCTCCCCCTGTGGCAGCACTCCGAGGTGGTTTCCTGGCACGTCCTCAAAGAGAGACTCGTCAAGCCTGTGATTTGCCTTGGATTCCAAATCGACGTACAGCAGCTTGCCTTGGGAAACGTAGGGTGGGCCGAGCAGCCGCTGCAACCACAGTTTCAATTCCGGGCCACGCACCTGGGTCGATAAGACTTTGCCATCCGGACCTACCATGAAGTTCGTGGGAACAGACCAAATCCCGTAGTGCACGACCATCGGCTGGCTGCGACCGGCGGCGTCAGCCTGCAATACAATCCAGGGAATCGGGTCGTCGTCGGGCAATGGCCCCGCCGGTGGCCGGCCTTGATCCACATTCACAGTGACGATTTGGAAGCCACGTTTGCCATAGAGCTGATAGTGTTTCTTCAGGTTGAGGAACTCCTGCTGCCAGTTGGTGTATCTGGTGCTCCAGAAATGGATGAGGACCGCTTTGCCTCGACAGCTGGTTCCGTTGAAGGGCGAACCGTCGAGCTTGTGTCCCTGGTATTCGATTTCGTTTCCCACCAGTGAAAGTCGCCGAACTGCTCCTCGCATCTGTTTCGCGATATCAGACAGCGATTCATCCTGGCTTCTCGCGATCAAGTCCGCAAATCCCCGGTACGCGCGGACCGCCAACTCGGTGTTGCCGCGCAGCTCCAAGCTGTGAGCGGCTTGGGCAGCCAGTGTAAGCTCCGATCCTTCCAATCCTCCCGCAGATTGCGCAGACAAGTAGCCGTTGATGTCGGCCAGTATCCTCGGATGCTCTTGACGATCTATTCGACGCAGCTCGGCGACACGGTTTCTCAGATAGGAATGCGCCTCGTCCGCCGGAATCAAAGCAAAGGCCCTGGCATGATCGGCGTCGGCCCGGTCGAATCGGCCCAGTGCGGCATAAGCGTGGCCGCGGTCACGGAAGTGCTGCCAGTTCTCTGGTTCATGAGAAATCAGGCGATCCAGGTGCCAAACCGCCGCGAACCACCGCCCGGCATCCAGGTGCATATCCGCCTTCTTCCGATGCCAGGCAATTATCTCATCCGGGGGTGAGTGAAAACGCAGGTACTCCGGATGACGTCTTCGCAACCGGTACCAGCGGTCCAACCATTCGTCTCCGGACAGATGGACCACATCACCTCCTTCGTGGATTCTCTGTCCGGACAAAATTTCGCCCAACACACAGAAGTCATCCAGCTCCAATTCATCGTCGCGGTATAGACTGTCCAGTTCGAAGACATCGATACACGATGCGCTGCCACTCACAAATGCACGGCTGCCATCCGGGTTCGTGATGACAATACAGCCGTTATTACTGAGAGCGAGCGACGGAGCGACCGGTTTGCCAGTGCGCCACTCCCACACACGAGCGGTGAAGTCATGACCGGCCGATAGTACGAAGATTCCGTCTGGCGTGAAGCTGGCAGCCAACACTTCTCCCGCGTGTTGGAAGGGCGGACAGAGCAGTTTTCCGGTTCGCCAATCCCAAAGTCGCGCCATGCCGTCCGTGCTCGCGGTCAGCACTTGTCGGTTGTCGAGGCTGAAGGAGGCGTCACTGATTTTGCTACTGGAATGTTTCAGTTTTCTGCCTAACGGCTCACCGGTAGCGGCGTCCCAGATTTGTACCCTACATTCTGGCATATCTTGCGCCGTCAGCAAGAGCTTTGCATCCGACGAAAAGCGGCCCAGTCTGGCCGTCGTCTCGTGCTGCAGAGGATCGTAACACAGCCCACCTGTAGCCGTATCGCACACTCGGACATACTGATCGATCGAACAAGTGAGGAACTTCCGGCCGTCGGGACTGATGTCGAGATAGCCGTCTCCCCGAACGCGCCCCATGTCTAGCGTGTTGTGCGGAGTCCCGTGCTGCAAACGCATCACGACCTGCCCATTGGCTGGATCGATCGCCAATACATGCCCACCAAGACAAGCCACAAACGCTAGTCGGCCATCAGGTGTGAATTGGATTTTGCGTGGCTCGGAAGGCATCGCTACTGGATCAAAAAGCTGCTCTCCCGTGCGCCATTCCCAGAAATGCGCCTGCCTGAGTGTATTGAGGGTAATGGCCTGGCGGCCGTCAGGCGAGAGTTCGGCGTCGGTAAGGATCCCGCCTGGCCTGAGGGGTGGGCCTGCCGGCTCGAACCGGCTTGCATCGTAGACACGTGTCAACGCCAGGCTGGACCCAAACCAGCTGGAACCGGTCGGAATCGGATCGCGCCCGTCGCGGCTCAACTTGATGCCGGAAGATATCCCATCTAACGGCAAGCGCCGGTCGGGCTGATCGCCTGTGGCACTTCGCCAGACGCGGACCAATCCGAACACTTGGGCCGTCGCAAAGCACCTTCCGCAGGGGGAAAAAGCAGTCTGTAAGATCTGGGTCTCGTGTCTGATCATCGGTCCGGCGGGTTGGCCGTCTTGGGTCAACCAGCCCCGCAGAGCGTGCAGACTTCCGGCAATCAAGGTCGCCCCATCCGGACTGAACGCCGCCGAAAGAACGTGGCCCGGCTGAATCGGGAGGTCGCCAACCGGACGCTTTGTGGCGATATCCCAAAGGGAGGTCCTTTCACAGCCACCCAGCGCAAATCGCTGCCTGTCGGGGCTCACGACAATGAAGTGAATTCCTTCTGCGTCCGTGGGAAGAGACCGGACCTGTTGACCGGACTCGGCATCGCGCCAGGCCACGGTATAGGCGTCTGTGGCCGTCAGCAGACCACGATCCTGGTCGATAAACGACGGCACTATCGGCATGCACCATTCCCACGTTCGGAGCACGTGGCGCACTGGTGGAAACAAGGGATCTGCCGGCGCCGATCGGCCGCTCGATGGCAAAGACGCGCGCCCGATGATCGGCGCAACCGGTGGCCAGTCGGTCGCCATTGTCGGAAAACGCCAAGGCAAAGACTGGCCGTGGATGTATCAGTTGGGGTGTGACAAAATGGTGGCTCTCGCAGTCCCACACCTGCACCAGATCGCTGGCCACGGCCAGCCGTTTTCCGTCACGGCTGAAAGCGAGGGCCTCGACGGCACCGTTATGTTCGAGTCGGTGAAGAAGTTCATTAGCGGGAAAACTGTATATCTCGACGCCCCCCTCCGGCATGCCGAAGACCAACCAACCTCCGTCCGGGCTCCAAGTGACGCTGCGCACTGGCCGATCGCCACCAGGTACAGGCAATTGACGTTCACTTTCGAGGTCCCAAATCGTACACTTATCCTGCTTCGTCAGCGTCAGCAAGTGCTTTCCTTCCGCGTGGAATTGCATGCTTCGAAGTTGTTGGCCGTCGTGTTCCAGTACGCACACCGGCATCGGGACCAGACGACTCCAGGTTCGCACCCGAATGCGATTCGCTCTTTGCCGCTTCGGATCGCTGCCGGCCAGTCGGGCGGCGTTGGCAAACCAAAGTACCGCCTGGTCTGGCTGGTTCCGATCGGCAGCCACCAGCCCCGCAGAGGTATACATATCGACGAGCGTTACTTCCATGTTTTCCTGGGCCGATCGGGCCTCCTCGGCACGATTGTCAGCTTCTTTGCGGAGCGCTGTCTGGCGCAATATCACCAGGGGAGAAGCGACCGTGACGAACAGTATCAAGAACGCCACCGCGGCACCGAGTCCGGCCACCAGCGGTTTCCTCTTGCACCAACGCCACGCTCGGCCTGGAGCGCTGAGAGGGCGTGCGTGAATCGGTTGCCCGTGGAAATATCGCCGTAACTCATCAGCCAGTTCTGCCGCCGATGCGTAGCGACGACTGCGTTCTTTCTGAAGGCACTTCAGACAGATGGTCTCCAAGTCACGATCGATTGCCGGGTTCAGCTGTCTTGGCGGCACGGGCTCGTCGTGGATCACCTGATGCAGTGTCTCCGCTGTGCTAGCCGCGCGAAACGGCGCGCGGCCGGTGATCAGTTCGTAGAGCGTGGCACCCAGACCGTATATGTCGGACGTGCCGTCCAGATCGAGCGCACCGCGCCTGTTCGGGCGACATGTACGATACGGTTCCCAGGATTTCGCCACTGCGCGTCAGGTCACTGTTACCGCCCATTGCCTTGGCAAGGCCGAAATCAGTGACGTAAGGATGATCGTCGGCATCCAGCAAGATATTGCGAGGTTTGAGGTCGCGGTGCAGGATTTCGTGCGCATGCGCCAGTGGATCGCCCGGGCGATTGATTCCAGGATATTGGCTGCCTCAAGACCCTCCAACGGACCGCTACGAAGACGCTTCTCGAGGCTCGGACCTTTGATATAGCGCATTGCGTAAAAAGGTCGCCCGTCGCAATGTCCGACTTCGTAAACCGGCACGATGTTCTCGTGCTCCAAGCGGGCCGCCGCCTGTGCTTCGACGCGAAACCGTTCCCGCAACTCTTCGTGACGCTCGCCCCCTAATATGTCGAAGAGGTCCGGTCGGATGACCTTCAGCGCCACGATTCGGCCGACGTCCGATTGGCGAGCCAGGTACACAGCCCCCATGCCCCCCTCGCCTATGACTTCCAGGATCTGATAACCGGCAAATTCGGTAGGCACTTCTCGGTTAGCGACTCTTGACGTACTGGCGCTTTCCACCCCCTCGGTCACCAGTTGCTCGAAGACACTGCCGATTGTGGACAGATCTTGGGGAAATCGCGCCTCGTACTCAGCCTGAATAGAATGCTCGCCCCGCCGTGTACGATAGTGGAGCTCTAAAAGAAGCAATTCCTGCAGCAGCCTGGTACGGACTGTAAGCGGGGCGTTGCGGAGATAGTCTTCGATACGCGGCGCGGTTCCCGACCGCCACGACGACTCGAAGTCCTGGCAGATCTGGTCGATCTGCCGCAGGCTCTCTACCGAAGGTATCTCATCATCCCGGGACATCGGGATACTCGTCATTCGCCAGACTTGCCGATCGGTGGCCGTAAGAGCCATGTCCGCCAATTAGCGTACGAACCCGGATCGAGACCGCCTGGCTGAGCATCGGTGATTCAAGAGACTATGCCCAAAAACCTTCGCATCCGCCGTGTCCTACAAGGGGTATGCTCGGCACGGTTGAGAGGGAATAACGAAACTCGATACGAGCCTGCCCGTGCGTCTTGCCAATGGCAATCTAATGACGCTACTGTCGGCCCCGCAGAATTTGGGGTCCAGCGATTGGCTGGACCTTCTTCCTTCGACTCGTTCAATCGCTGCGTTACACCGGTTTGCCCCGCCGCGTTCCTGCTACCCCTTCCACTCACGATGCGGTTACGACTGGATCGTCGACTCAGAACGGTTGCGATTATAACGCGAGACGCTCCGAATAGGAAGCAAAAATGAGCAGGAAAAAAGAGACACTCTTGCCCAAATGAAGAAATGTGTCTCATCGCATATGTAGCCGTTGTCGTAATGGATGCGGATGTTGCCGACACTCGACGGACCTTCGTCCAGTTGATAGCCATCAAGGGTTGCGAGGTAGTCGAACTCCCGAGAATCTGCCTCCTTCATCGTTCAGTTTCGACTCCGATTATGTTGCGGCGGTTGGACAAGCCGACGCAAGTTTCCACCGATGCCAAGTTGCAGTGGTGTCCGGAGCGCCTTGCAACCAGGCTGGCGATTTCGGCATTGCAGGCGTCAGATGTTCCAGGCCGCCAAGTGATTTACCATTTCAAACCGGCCGGGCGGCGGCGGCGGCGGCGGCGGCGGTGCATGCACTTGCTTGTCGATCCGTGCGATTCCGGATTAGGCCAGGTCATTGTACCTCGTAGTCGTCTGGGTTTTCACCATCCCACATCAAGGATTGCCGGAAAGCATCCTCGAGTCGCGAGTACCACGCCGAATCAGGCCCCATTTCGCTGTGTTTCGACTCAGTATTCAGCAGACCCCATGCGCAGGCAGGCCCGAATCCGTATCACAGTAGGCGATAGATGTATTGCGGAGCGTTTTAGCGAGACCGATCAATTCTTCGAGGTCTTGGGGATTGTTTTGGAAGTGTTCTTCGTAGCTGCGGTAGTAGACAGATTCGAGCGCATCGTCTTGGGTAACGAATTCGCCATCAATGACGTAGCCGACGGCCCAATCGCCGTATCTGCGATCCCATTCGCGTTGCTTCGCGGTCCGGCGCTTGACGCCACCCGCCTTGCCAATCTTGCGTTCTACGATTTTCCACGGCATGGAAATGGGTCCAGAAACATAACGACCGACATCATCGGGGACGGCGATTTGACGTTCCATTTGTAAACGCCCCATGCCGTCCTCCGGTGCACGTCATGGTTCGCCATGAGCATGCGGGAACATCTCAATTGCCTCACAATCCGGCCTCGTCCAAGAGTCGAACAGCGGTATTGGCATCACACGACGTCGTGTCCTTGTTAGATGCGATCAAGTAAATGGAAAATAGCAGGTCGTAGCATTCGGTGCCGGCAGCACACGAGAGCGACATTCCCGGCATCGTCAATTCGATTATGTGTCTTGAAGCCACTGGCTGCGGGTGAGTCTCAACAGACAGGATACTGAAGCACGTAGGAAAGGGAAAATTTGGTGCGACGTCGGACCAATAGACGCCTTGCTCGTCCGCTGTCCACTTCACGGTGCCGGACTCAGTAGCGGCTGAGCAGTCGGCGCAGCACTTTGAGGCGTTGATTGTATCGGGTTTCAGATGTCACGACGTAAATGTTTCTGTAAGCCGCCCGTTTGGGCGAACATTCTCGTTGACCAGAACGGTCTATCATCGACACCATACGCCTCGATTAGGCCAACCGGGACGGCCGGTTATGCCCATCGCGGCTAGACACCCATTATCGCCGCAAACCACTTCCGATCAAGCATTTGCGGACTCGTGCCAGAGTTGCCCGTCACCGCGATAGGCCGACTCGCGTACGCCCCATTAGCAGCTGGATGTGCCAACCGGCTCGGTCGGCATATCACGGCGTCATGAGGAACAGGTCTCGATCGCTAAACTCGTGCCAGACCACTTGTTGTTGGCCGAAAGTCGTCGCAAACCGAGAATAAATGCCGATCAAAGAACAAAGACGGCGCCAGCTTTTTCGGCGGCCAGGCGCGAGGTCAACGAGTCTCAGGACCGGGAAACCAACTTTTCTGCTCGCCACTACGGACATCCATCAATCGGACGGCGGGAAGCAGCCACTCGTCGTCTTCGCCCCATCCCCAGACAGCAATTGTCGAATCGTCAATCCAGCAAACTGGTCCATCCCAGTAGTACGCCCGCCCGGCTAGTGATTTGACCGCGGTCTAGGCAGACTTCGCTCGACCTCGTGAATCAAATTGATGGCGCGTCGGTGTGCGCCACCGCGGTTCTTTCGTCCGGTAAAGTCTGACCGATTTGGGGAACCGACCCGCGCGGTCGCAAAACGACTTACGGCGAGTTTGCAGGTCAGAAGGTGCATTATGTTATGTGAACAGGCCGGTAACTCTGTGGTGGGTTCGGGGGCTGTGTCAAAAACTCCTGCTCCCATGAGTTGATGCCACTTTCATTTCGTATAGTCGTGCCGAAAGGTCCCTCAGCGCTGCCGTGATCTCGGTGTCCCATTCGCCCGTCGGCGATTTCAGGCCGATTTTCTGCCTGGCCTGTTGTCCGGGCATCGTATCCCACATCTCAAGAATGCCACAAATGTGCCATCCCACGAAGTCGGGCCGGGCGAAGGCGTTCTCACAGAACTCACGCGTCGCCGCCACGCGCGCGGCCCGGGTGATAGTGGTTGATGCCGAGCGACAAGAAGGCATTGCCCTCCGGCGTCACCAACCACCAACGGCCATCGATCTCCTGCGTGTGGAAGAAGCCGGTACGCTCCCCCACGATGTCGATGAATCCTCCGTAGGCGTCCAGTTCCGAGCCAAGCGTCGTACTAGAAAACAGACTGCACAATGTAGACAAACACGTTACGTTGGCCAGGTACGATATCTTCATGCGTATCCTTCCTGCCGCAATGGCGGGCAGTGTGAACTGCTAACGCTAATAAGGTCTGTAAATGCCCGCATCGCGACCGCGTGGTCGTAACGGCCGTGTTCGTTCGGCAGCACGGGCGGCTGAGTTTCCCAGGTTACCTCTTCTTTGGGGAAGTAATCGCAACCGTCGGCTGCCTATTCCCGATAGCCACGTAGTGCTATTCGGTCCAGCAGAATAGCCTGGTCTTGATCGCCAAACAGGAACGCCACCCGGACATCGCTCACATCCCCGCTAGTATGACGGTACTCAACTGTGTATTCCCTTTTTGCCTCCGAGATTTCCACCGGCATGGCATCGATGGGACTCGGTCCGCGATAACACAATCGTGTCACCCGCCGGTGGTGGGGCGGCTCGTCCCCGAAGGTCATGCGGCCCGTGGGGGGTGGGTTAGACCGATCCTTCGCGAATCGCCTTGGCCACGGCACCGATATTTGTGTTCACATGCAGCTTAGCGTAGAGGCTGCGGATGTGATTGGTGACTGTGTGGACGCTGACATCGGTGGGCAGTGGCAGGTCGGGCCTCACCGATCGAGTTGTTTTACCCCGCGGATAGGGCAGCAATACGAGATTAGAGACAATTGGAATTGACGCACGGTAGCGCAATATTGGATACTGTACATACGTTCAGTATCGCCTCGCGGAAACGATCTCACACTTCGCAACGTGCCGGAGCGCGGGAATGAGCCGAGCCACGACATCAACTCTGCGCAGGGCGCGGATCTGCTGCCTTGACCTTGACACTTTTTTCGTTTCGGTCGAGCGCCTGTACCGACCAGAGTTGATTGGCAAACCAGTTGTAATCGGTGCTCTGCCAGGCAACCGCGGAGTGGTCACTGCTGCCAGCTACGAAGTGCGCGAGTTCGGCGTCCGCTCGGGGATGCCGATCGCGGAAGCTTACCGTCGAGCGCCGTTCGCCATCTACCTGCCAGGGCGACACGGCGTATACAGCAAATATGCCGCTAACGTGAAGGAGATACTCGAGCGGTACGCACCGATTGTGCGGACGGCCAGTATCGACGAGTTCTTCCTTGACTTCGGTCAATGCGAAGCGATGTATCGGAAGGACTGGGACCGAGACGACGATGCCACCATCGACCGAGTCGTGCGTGAGATGCGGCAATCGATCCAAGACGAGCTTGGCTTGCCCGCAAGCGCCGGCGTGGCGGCATCGCGGCCGGTCGCAAAGATGGCATCCGGCTCAGCAAAGCCGGCCGGAGTGTTGCTGGTCCGTGCCGGTGACGAACACGATTTTGTCGCGGGCCTACCCGTACGGCGCTGGCCCGGCATTGGCCCAGTCGCCGCGCAGCGTCTGGCGGACAAAGGGATCGAAACCCTGGGCCAGCTGTTAACGTTGCCGCAAGGACCGATGGTCGAGGCAGTCCGACAGGCTGTTTTTGGGGCCACAGCCGATTCCCTTGGTCGCGACCGGCCCGCCTTTCGCGAACACGATCCCAATGGGCTAACATTAGGAAGCATCTCCAACGAGAATACCTTCGCTGCCGATATTGGCGATCTCCAAGTAATCCGTGACCAGCTGTGCGC
The DNA here is from genome assembly GCA_963700575.1 of uncultured Planctomycetota bacterium. Taxonomy (GTDB): domain Bacteria; phylum Planctomycetota; class Planctomycetia; order Pirellulales; family Pirellulaceae; genus JAJRVM01. Next base: position 639,876 of record CAVOYC010000038.1, read on the forward strand.
TCTATGCGAACGGGTATGTTGGCGTATCCGCCAGCGCAATGTCTTCGCGCGCACCATTACCCTGAAGCTTCGCTACTCTGACTTCGAGACGCTGACTCGATCGCGTACGATCGCACCGACCAGCGCCGAGGATGTCGTGTTCGGCTGTGTCCGCAAGTTGTTTCGCGCCAGTTACGACCGGCAGCGACGAGTGCGTCTGCTTGGTGTCGGTTTGTCCAAACTCGTCAAGCGTCAACGACAGCTCATGTTGCCGTTCGAGGAAGGGATTACGGACGTGGGCAATGCGATCGACGCCGTGCGCGATCGCTTCGGCTACGACGCGATCCACCTGGGAATGCGAAAGGGCTCGCGCTGGCGTCCTTGATGCAGGCGGATTTCAGATCAAGCGTCATCAAATGGTGGATTTATGGAGCAATTGTGCTTCATGTCGGTACAATATGGACCGTCACTCTACTTCCTGCCAAACAGAATCATGGAGTATTGGCTCAACACTGACGACAGGGCAACTAGCAGCAGGGCGCAAAGATATAATGCGATGCAACCGAGAAAAAACAGGATGATCGGCTTTGTGAGCCTCCGCAACTCGAATATGCGACTGGAATGTGTGCAACTCAAAAGGGGTTCCTCATCTCCGGTTTCTCGCTCGGACACACTCACGCTGGCTCCGCATTGCGGGCACCGTTGAGTCGTGTCGCGTTGCTCAACGGGGAACTCCGTCGCGTTGCCGCACTCTTCGCAGAATACCAGGACGGGCTGAGAAGCCGGATCTTGATGTTCACGGTCCCGTTGAGACTCCTTCTGCTCTTCGATAAGCGCCAGAGCCCGGTCGAACATCGTCTGTTCGCAGAACCCACACCTCGATGCCACGCGCCGATGCGCCAGTCCATGCAGTCAATCCATCCAGACCACCCAGCGTCATCAAGTCCATCACTCGGGCGGGGATACCGCGGGTTTCCAGCCAGTTAGCTACGACGGTCGCGTGAGCGACGTCGTTCGCAACAAATACACATTTTGCGTCACGCGAAATCATGTCTCACCCGCAACGAATCCACCGAATGACGTGCAGATGATACCATCTTACCCGACTGCCGCCCCGGCAGCATCATCGATTCCGCAGCCCTTCTGGCGGGTCAGGGGACGTGTGGCGGAATAGGGATTTTCCCGGAGATCAGAGACGAGTTGCATTGGAATCTCCTCGCCAAGGACGCTTGGGTCGAAGATGCGGTGTTTGTGATGGTGACGTTTATATCAGATCAATTTAGCGTAATGGCAGGTCGTGCCGATCGCGCACAGGTGCATGAATTTGGCGAAAGCTTTGGCGGGGACGCGCCGGCTGCAATCGAGGAAGCACGCAAGGTGTGTTCCTGGCTCTCCGAATTCTTGGAGATGCTATTATCACGTGCTTTGTACTGGTTGGAATGTGCTTGACCGCACGACACATCGGCGGGATAACCATGCGCTGCAGCGAACCCGGCGTGAGCGTCGTGGCTGCAATCCGTGCGTCGAGTGCGCCGGGGCGCTGAGCTTGGGACGTTCTGTCGCTCACTGACATTAAGTTAGGTATAATGGAAACCATGGAACGAGCAGTGCGACCTGGATTTACGACCGAACGAAAGACGACGCTCGATGCCGCGGATGATTCCGGCGTCGTCGACGACGCGACGCCAGCGGAGCGATTGCTCATGGTCTGGCCGCTCACCAAGGATTGCTGGGCCTTTATGCCTGGGGCGAGGAATTATGCTGAACAAGAATTTCACAGACATGTTGTCCGCGTTCAGCGAGGCCGGGGTTGAGTACTTGCTCGTTGGGGCCTATGCGATGGCTGCACACGGTTGTCCCCGAGCCACCGGCGATATTGATTTCTGGGTAAAGGCAAGCGAGGCGAATGCGAAGCGAGTCTGGGCCGCGCTTGAGCTATTTGGTGCTCCCCTCTCCAAGGTTAGCGTCTCCGACTTCTGCACGGCGGATGTCGTCTACCAAATGGGCGTTCCGCCTCAAAGAATCGACATTTTGACGTCCATCTCCGGAGTAGACTTCGAGGAGGCTTGGCCCGAGCGGCTCACGGTGGAGATCGACGATCTCTCGATCAATGTCATCGGGATACACCACCTTTATGCGAACAAATTGGCGTCTGGGCGTCCGAAGGATCAACTGGACGCCGAGATCCTCGCAGAGCGGCTTGGATAACACGGCGTTGCAACGGCGTGCGTGGGCAGTTCCACCTGTTGCCCGTCGGCGAGGATGGCTGGCGTCGACGAATACTCCTTTAGACCCAGCCGCTGAATTTCGTGACGCGGCAACACCAGTCCGCCATTGAACGCTGTGTCGACCCAGACGAGAACGGTCGATTTGCCACCATTCGGCGCGCTGCCGATTTGCACTTCGAGTAACGCGCGAAGATCGTCATCGACAGTCCCATTCATTGAATCATCACTCCGAGATGGAGTGCGGCGGCATGGCCAACTCGAAGCGTATGCGTCAGTCGATCCGGATATGCATCGATCGCCTGATTCACGGCGTCGTCGAATGTTCTCCCGAGGAAATAATCCCCCGACTCCGGCTCAATACACACGAAGGCACCCATGTGACTTTCTTCCAATGACTGCCGGTACTTCTCCTCATATAACCGCTTGGCGCGGTCCGCAACACGCTGTGATTCTCCCGTCAGCATCTTGGCACTCCCTGTGAATGGTTGCTTGCACGCCTATTTTACCGTATCTTGCACTGCGAGTCACGTTCGGATTTGCTCTCGAAGACGCGACGAACCAGACGCTGGACCGGAGCGGCCGATCCGGTGGGAATGAGATGGAAAGCTGATTGGCGGCCGCCCGGTCAGCTCGGTCGTTCGGCAAGGAACCGCTCCCTGGAATTTGATACGAGCGATTTGTTGCTAATCAGCCACAGCATCTAATCCAGTCGTAAAGCCAAACTGTCGCTCAACAATGAGTGCTTATTTGGAGCACGTCAAACCTCGGTCAGGGGCGTGCGCAGACAATGTGCACGAGTCCATCCGGGAAAATCCTCGTTTACACACTCTTGGCATTTTCCAGTCCCGTTACAAAACTCGCATTTCACAGTCACTAGAACGGCTCCCTTGAACAGCCACTTCACCCAAAACCAACGTTGTGTCACGCCGAGCTTTTCTCCCTTTCCTCTGCAAAACATGCAAATGCCTGCGTTGTCGTCAGAATGAGACTGCATGTACATTGTTCAAATACATCGCCCAACCTCCAACTTCCAAGCTGCTGTACTAGCAGCAATCGTGTTGACATGATTGGAATCGGAATTCCCTTGCAGTTGGACCGATCCACAGGGACGTCCACGACAAGCCGGTCATCCTGGTCCGAAACGATTTTCCAATCTCTGTCAGCGGGCGGAGGCAAAAGCGATTCCAGCCGTTTTCTTGCAGCGCGAGTGTAATCGGCATGGGCGTTTGCCGTTGCGTACTCCGCCATAAATACGTCCAGTGGACTCTTCAGCGACGATTGAGCACGCGCTTCATCAAATTGAGCACGAAGGAACCCTGCAACGATTTCGTGCCAGTTTTCTCCGTTGGTTGCCGTCATGCTCGCGGTTCTCGAAAATCGGTCGATTGATGACGCAAATTGCCACATCGGATTACAGTGGTAATCGCCAGTGTCCCTGGAACGTTGTACCGCACTGTTTGCAGCGAAAGTGCATTCGTCGAATGCCTACCGGGATACCCCACACGCCCCACACCAGTTTTCGGCAACTGGGGCACCGTTTCGGCCCCATCCGCAACCATGCATATCCCACGACAATGATGGCGAACACAGTCGTCAAGAGGATTGTAGGTAACATCGCGGCTCACGATTCCCCAAATCATCAAACGGTGGTTTGATGACTTCGTCCCTATCTCCGATTTCAACGATCACCTGTCTGACTTGTATTTGCTGTCTCCGGGGCATGCTGGTCGCTGCCTGAAGTAAACCTGCTGAGAACAGCCTCGACTTCGACGGCCGCAACTGCGAAGAGTATGCCTATGGCAACCACAGCGCAGTACTGCACTACTGACGGCGAGCCAATGGCTCTCAGCGGCCCAACAGATTCGAGCCACTCGACGGTCAGGTAGAATCCGCAACCAAGAAAAGCGCCGCTGACGAGCGCAGCGATTGCTGTCGCATGATACCGGCCGACTAGATAGCGACGAGCTAATCGCCAAAGCCACGTAGATAGATAGCAGCAAACGCTGAATCCTGCAAAGAATATGACAGCCCTGATGGGAGCTACCGTCGTCTTATGGATTGTGGACGCTACTCCGAGGTCAACTGTCGAACCCAAAAGCAAACCACTGACAGACCCAACTAGGAAACACACTAGGGGAAAGACCGACCACGATCTGTGGCCCGCGCCGGAAGGTCGATCAAGTTTGTTTGCGGCAGGCACACTCGAGCGCGTCATCGTTCACCTCCAAGGCCCTTGCTGTCTCAAATTACGGTGGTTTCTTGAAACAAGTTTGACGAGTGTAATTCGTACAGTTGACCGATTTGCCTATTGATCATCCGAAGATTGAAGCAGCGACACCTCCCGATTGGCTTCTTTCACACATTCCAATTCAGCGACCACCAGGTAGTGATCTGAACCATCGCGGCGAATAACCTCCGAGTTGGACGTGTAAAAGTGTGGTGAGTGGAAAATGTAGTCGATACGTAAAGCAAGCGGCAACGGTCTTGTTGGCCAGTGCCACGTAGGGTGTGCATCGGCATTCTCATTGGCTGACGCGAATGCATCTACGAATCTTAGTTCCGCCAGGCGTTTTGGCACGTGGAACGTGGACGGACTGTTAAAGTCTCCCGCAATGATCGTAGGCTGATCTTCCTTTATTGTGCGAATGATCGCCGCAATCTCCGTCGAGTGCTCGTCTTCTGTTCTTGCGAGAGCGTCCATTGCTTGGCGAAAGCCACCACGGCGTTTCATGTAAAACGGCGTCAGGTGCACGTTGATGATGCGGACCTTGTTTTCGCCGAGGTAGAATGTTGCAGCGTAGAACCCAAAGAGCCCGGCACTGGGGGGGTGAAACCTCCGGTCACGGAGCCTTAATCTAGATGCTATTGCAAACCGCTCGGCTCCATATTTTCCCTTGTACCCGGCGGAGCAGAATTCTGGATAGCGATCGGCAAGCCTCCGTTTGAGAAACTCCTCAGACTGCCGAGTCGTTTCTTGAAGGCAAAGTACGTCAGCATTTGCCGCTGTAATCGCGTCGATGACTTGGTCACCACGGCGATTACCCCAATTCAAATTGTAAGTGGCTACACGAATCGTCTGACCGTTCGCATCTGCTGTCAGCATGAACACGATGAATAGTAATGAGGCATGTGTCTTCATTCGTGTCCGGGTGCATTGGAGTCTAATACCCGCTCCACAAATGTTTCCCTTCGTCGTTGGCTCTTCCGATACGTTCATTCTAGCAAGCCCTGCCTCGTCCCAAAATTCGGTGGTTTGATGACGTAACCCGCGAAACGTATGAGTTGATGAGACGGTAGCCCCCTAACGACTACGGATCAACCGGGGGGCCGTTGGTGATCGACCATTTGAATCCGCCCCGATCGGCCACTCGGGTGTATCGCACAGACCCCAGCAACCAGTACGACCACAACAACGAGTCGACAGACGTTCCGCTTCATCATCCTGTCTCCCTTCGCGAATATCGCATCAAAACCTCATTCCGAGAATTCGGTCCATTGACGGGATTCTCTCTTGTCAGCTCATCGCGGAACATATTGCTCTCGCACCACCGCCTCGATCGATTGCCGTACTGTCTCGATACACACGACACGGCGATGCCAACGGTTCTTCACTCGATCGCAAATATCCTTCGCCGGGCCATGTCCCATACCGCCCTTAATCAGCAGTGCCAACAGTTCGCCCAAGAAGCGGTCATCAACGAGCCAACCTTCACGTTTGAATAGGTCGCGAAGGTCTGTCCTCAACAGGCCAGATGTTTTCGCAAGAGCCTGACGACACGTGTTCTTTAGTCGGACCAAATGAGTCATTTCGGCTACCGATCAACGGGCGGCAACCAGTTGCACATGAACTGGTCATTCCAGACGGTACGAATTCCAAGATACCTTCGATTGATGCGGCGCTCCTGACAGCTCCAAATCAGTCTATCTCGGTGTCCCTAGGCCTGCCAGCTTTTCCGGCCCTCCGCTGGGCTGTTTCTCAAAGGGTCGTTTTTCGGAACAACTTCCACAGAAACCTCAGTTGCGGTCTATCCCTTCGGCGAGTGCCTTCAATGTCGGTCATCCGTCCTTGCTCGGCATCAACGATTCGGTTTTCTCTATGAGCTGTTTCGTCGAATCAGATTCCAATATGCGCTGGACATGAAGTACACGTCCACGTTCCATCCAAACAAATTCGCCCCAGCCATGAATCAACGATGTGCCGGCGGCATCCTCCAAATCGGACCAGCCGTCTAGGGAACGAAGTGGGCGGTAGCCACTATCGATGGGAGTGCAATCAACGTAATGGAAAGCCACGTTTTCATTTGGGTAAGCTCTCTGATAGCCGATGGCAAAGTCTGCAAATTGTGTTCGTTGTGGTTCCATTATGGCCCAGTCAACGTGGATGAACATTATAGCCCGTTCAGACGCGGCGGCGTTTGACACTACGCTCTGTACATCCGCTTCCGTTACTGCATTGACTGCAGCGTAGGTCTTGGTGAGTACGTCAGCGGTCGAGGGCCGGTGCAAGGCTAGTCTGAGTCCGACGGCGACCAACCCAACAACGCAGCTTGCCGAGACCATCGCAACTGCCCTGATCAATCTGCGGCGAGTACGTGACGCCGACGGAACGAGCTTGACTGGGCCTAGCGAGATTCCATCCGAAATTGGAGGTTCTTTGACCTGGCACCCACGCTTAGCCAATAGATCCGGCAGCTGATCGCGATCACTCAACCCTGGCACAACATAGATCGCGCCACAGCTAGGACAGCGAGCCTTGCGACCGGCGAAGCTGCCATCCACGCGAAGTATCTGTGAGCAACCTTCGCACGCAGTCTGAATTTTCATGACGCAAGTCCACGGGAAGGTTGACATCACTATACGGTGACGGTCGTGTTCTCTTCGCCTGCTCACGCAGGCGGCTTAGTTCAATGGCTCGCTTTCGGGGCATTCCCAGACTCTGATTCTAACCTCACCCGCCCCCCGTTTCAAAATGGGTCGTTTTGTGACATGCACTCAAACTACACCAGATCAGCAGCGAACACGACCATGTATCCGGCGGGTCCAAAAGCGGTAAGGTCGCCAAATCTATCTTGATGCTCGTCGAGGATCTGCGTGTGATCACCGCGACTTAGCCACGGAATGACGGCAAATGGGAAGATGCGTTTCACCCAATCGACGGCATCTTCAACTCGCGCGGGAGCTATTGCATCTCGGGCCGGCGTCATGGCATTATCCGCTTGCGGCACGAACGATTCCCTAAGGTCGTCGTCGTAGATGCCCTGTATGAACGCCTGCAACTCAGAGTCAAATCGCGAGGTGAAATCTAGGAATTCGTCGTGCGAGCCAAACAGTTCGGCAGGCCATCGAGCGGCAAATAGAACGGGATAGGTTGGCTTCTCTAACGGAACAATGGCACGCTGTGACGGGGGCTTGGCAATCAAATCGGCTAAGTCGTCGTTGAGAGCGGTTGTGTCGCCCAAGTGCGGCACGCTTGGTGCATCTTCCTTCATCGACCTATGTTCCGAGAAGTGGAGTCCGGCATCGAAGATTTCTACCGCCTCCGATTGGCGTTCAATGATGTCGCACCAATTATCCTCGCTGTTGAGAGTGCGTTGCAGCGAAACACAGAATCTTGCGATCCTCTCACGAGTCTGTTCCTCGTAGACAGGCAGCACATCGGCGGTTACCCGCATTGCTGTGGCAACAGTGGCACCTGCATCGGCTGGCGGGTGGTGTTTCATTTCAATGCGCAAGAATGCGCAGTGCCAGATCTAGATCTCCATCAAGTTGAGGCTTAACTTCGTTGACTTTGTCACCCATATGGCGAGATAGTCGTGCGGACATGATCGCTGGCGATATGTGGGGAGCGTGGCCGCCACCGACGTAGACCCGCATCGCGACTTCAACATCAGACCAACGCACGCTTACACCAAAACAAGTGAAAGGGAACTAGTGAATTGAACACGGGGAAAATCTCTGAGGCACGCGAAATACAGGTCCCGCAATACGTTCCTTTGATGAACGCCATCAACAACCCATTCTAACCGCTGCCACTCAACCGCTCCACACCGACACGGCTATGCCTCTGGGGAGGTATGCAACCGGCGAGCATCAAAGGGTCTTTTGTTGGCACTCGTATGGACTACCGGCAGACCCGTTTCACGCTAGCCAATCTAACCTATTCTGACCTACGTTCACCCGTCCTTGCTTCCTTGCCGTCTGTCATTTGTGCGTTCTGTTCGGAAGGCATTTCTTGCCTCTCAAGGGGAACCCCTATTGTTGGCTAGTCGATCGTATGTTTTTCAGAATCTCATAAATGTGCTGCCGGAGTGCTTCATCGCTACTGATGTCAATATCGTCCAAGGCTTCACGCAATACCGACTCGGCCCCCTTCGCTTCGGACCCCATTCTCCTAAGAGCAACCAACACGAGAAGCCGCGTTTTCTCTTTGAGGTGCTGCACAAATCTCTCGGTTAGAGCGGGCACTGCCGCTGAACCGATCTCTGCAAGGGTGTACGCGCTGGAGATCCTAAGTTGGCGTTCTGAATCCTCTAGCACGTTGATCAGGACGGGGATGGCGGGACGCGCAGTTGCTCCATAGCTAAACAGAACTTCAACTGCCAATCTCCGTGCCTCCACACTACCCGTTCGAAGTGCATCAACCAGTAGGGGAACTGTTTCAGGGGCAGGACCGATCTTCTTCAGAACGTCGGCGGCTGTGCTGCGGGTTAGCCGCGAATCATCGGGGGAGTCGAGTAGGCTGACAAGGATCGGAGTAATCGACCTCGCTTCGTGTCCAAAATTGGCTAACACGCGTGCTGCGAGCGGGACTGTTGACCCTACTTCGTCCTTGGTGACGTTCTGACGAATATGGTTCACGATCTGAGGGAGTGCGAAACGGGCGTAATCTCCCATCGCGTCCAAGGTTCGAAGAGCGGTCACTCGGACGTTCTTTTGATCGCTTTCCAGCGCACGACCCAACGACCTCGCTGCGGCCGCAAGATTTGTATCGCGAATGTCTTCCTTACGATTTCCAGCGTTGTTCGATTCGCCTTGCACGAGCAAAAGACCGCACAGCAAAACTGTTGTCATTGCCTCGTCAACTCCATCTTATGTTGTGCATTGTTTAGGTCCGTGGGGCTAGGGCTGTAGGCTAGTTCCGATTTCGAACCTTGGCTTGAAACGCATCAATCTTCGCGGAACAAGGTTCGATGTTGCAGCATTCGTCAGTGAATCTCACGTCATGACCTACGAAGATGTCCTCCGGGAAACGATTTCCGTCGGGATCGACTCCAGAGATCGTCACGTTCGCTTGTTTGGAAAAACATGTCCCTGGTGGTTCAAACGTTAGTTCGTTGTTATGTTTGCATGCAACGGTAAAGTTCCAGCCCCACGTCACGGTTGAGCACGTCCCCCGTGCCGGGTTGCCTGGCTGAAGCGTTCCAGGATTTGACAAGGTGCAGCCAGGTTCTCCTATGGCTGGGCTCATTGGCACTCCGCGAACATCCCAATCAGCTTGGGCTATTTCTGCCTCGGCGAGCTCGTCACACCAATTGGGCCATTCATGCATCGGATTCCACGTCGTGTAAAACACGCGCACGTGGACAGCCTCGATCTCGGCTTCGCAATTGCCAGGGTCAACCCACACGTACGCAACGACAAATCCCTCAGGAGGCCCCAGTCCCCCTCCGTGCGTGAACTGAGCGATGTCGATGCTGGCACAGGCTGGAAAACTCGGAAGCCGAGGAATCCAATCTGGAAGACGCCACGGTGACCCTGAAGAAGTAGATGATTTTCCACTCGAATCCCGCCCGACAATAGGACCTCCCCTGACGTATTCCACCAAGTTGAAGCGTGATCCAGCATACCCAATCGGATCCCTACTAACAAACCTCCCCAATCCCGCGTCATGCGGTGCCGGTAGTACTACAGCCCAGTCTCACCATTCCGCCGTCAACCAGTTAAGTATCCTCGTTCGTGCCCTCCCGCTGGAAATGAACTTGATTCGGAATACCTTCGTTTCTCGGGGAACTCTCGACGCCCTGATTCTACCACAATCAGCTGCTTGTCTCATTCCGAGAAAACGGTCGATTTACGGCACACTCTGTGCCATGCTGTTGCAAGCCGAAGACTCTCATTTCTTGAGTTCGACATGCCAGTAGATTTGTCCGCTCTTTGAAGAGCATTCATAGGCCAAGGCATGTAAGTCGTCCAATTCACGCTGCGAAGCCACCAAGCCGCTCGCGCGAACCCAGCCTTGCTTCTCGAGCGAAAACTCCACGGACGAATACTCCGGAAGGTCTTGCACCTTCTCGTTCAACCGTTTGACCTGCTGTTCGAGCCCATAACCCTGGTAAAGAAGAAACTGCTGGAAGGTCAAGGCGGCGGCAAAGAAGACCAAAACGGCAATTGCGTATCTCGAACGCTCAGCCCAAGCAATTTCTTGCCATCGGTTCAGCATTTGAAACAGAAGACCGCATGCGCACGCGATAGTCACGGCATTAACCATGACTCCACGGCTCCCTAGAAAGTAGCCGCCACAGACTAGCATGCCCACCCAAATACCGAAGCACGTGATGGGAACAAGAATCCTGCGCGTTGGAAACCGCATTGCCTCCCTCCCTCAACAAGCCGAGACCGTATTTTGCGAAAGCAACATCCTTGATCTCACGTTCGCGGCGTTTGGTCCTGCGTTTCACCATTCCTTCCTTTCTCGGGGCGCTTCACAGGGCTGGTCCGTGGCAGCCCCGCGGAGAGAAAACGCGTTTGCCGCACGTTCCAGATGGGCGATCTTTCTTAGTCGCGTGATGCTCCTAACCAGAGTCATTGCGACTAGAGCCAGAGCGATCATCAAGCCGATTGGTTCGTCACGAAAGGCCCACGCCATCATGGCCAAAAAGCAGCCACCGATTCCGCTGTAGATGCATGTGCGGGCACGCAATTTGCGCAGGACGAGGACAAATTCGCCTGCCTTGAGACGCTGAATATCACTGTACGACAAGGTGCCCGTCCTGCGAATCTCTGTCTGAAGTTCTTCGAAACCGCAATCTCGGTCGCCATCGACTTTCCCAATAAATGCATCAAGACTCTTCGGTTCTTGGGCTGACACAGTGTCTCTTTCATTGCTCGCCTCGCCAACTTCATCATCGGCAAGCTCACGAGTCAGGAACTCGAGACGATTGAGCCGATGGAAACGAGGCAAAACCCAAATCAAAGAGACAGCGACGATGCCTACGCCGAAGAACGCACGTTCAGGCGCAGTCTGGTAGGCCAGGATTGGCCTAATGGCTATCAAAACCGCAAAAGAAATCATCGCACTCAAACGAGTCCGAATTGCCGCAACGAGTGAGCGATACTTGCGCGCTTTAAGTAGCTGGATCTCGTTGAACATGAGCGTCGTTAAGCCGCGAAAGTCAGCGTCGATGTTGTCAGCTGGATTTGGAGATTTTGGGTCCTCGTGATTTGGTATGAGGAACCTCGTCTGGTGGAGCCTGTAGAGCCGAGGGCCAGTCCAGAGCAAGGTACCGGCCATAATGGCAGCTTCCATAGCCAGCACCACTGGGCTAAAACCACTGAGAAATGCGAAACAAACGACGATCGCTGCCGCAACAATGACCGCTTTGGTAAGACGCCGCTGCATGGCGAAGGCCAGTGCGTTGTATTTGCCCGCCTTAAGCAGCTGGATCTCGTTGAATTGCAGGACAGTGACGCTACGAAATCGCCTGTCGATCGCGTCAGGGGAGCTATCTTGATCGGGGGCATTCTTCACGTTTACCATGTGCTCGCAATAGTCCGACCGGCCCAGTCGCCCTTCACAATCGCTTCGTTTTCCGGGGCGCTACGAGCAGCCCCAAATCAGTCTATCGGCCCGCCCCGGATTCTGCCACTTTCATGGCCCCTCCGGCAGGGCGGCCACTGTGTCAGATACGGTCCTTTGATGCGACAAAGTACGAATCGTATCCAACCAAGCGTGAGCGGTCTACTCACTTCTGTGTGCGTCCTTGGTTGCGGTCGGGCGAGACTGGCCTGGTGAGTGTTACGCCCTCCTCGACGATCCAGACGTAGGTGTCGCCTCCATTCTTCGGGTGTAGCGAGTAAGGCACGCCGATGCACAAGGCGTTGAGTTGATCCTTGCCCAACATCAGGCAATGGGCCTGGAAATCCCCCTTACCCGTGCTCACACTGCCGCGCCGATTTGCACGAGTTATGACAATATCCGGGTGTCCCTCAGCGCAAAGGCGGAAGTCGAAGCCTGCTGTGGCGACAAACTCATCAAGCGGCTTGTAGCTCTGCGTCGGAATCCACTCCTTGACGCGCAGGAAAAAATGCACTCCCTCGCGAATGTTCTCTTTAACAAACTCAGGGAGTTCGTTGTCGCCGCCGTTGAGCACGGCCGTGATGTGGACCTTCTGCAGCTCTCGCCACTCCACAAATGGGTAGACATGCGGTTCAATGGCAACATACTCCTCCCCCGAGTTAGCCCGAAAAAACTTCACCAGATCATCGACTATCTCGTCCTTGATCTCATGACCGACGCCGTCATATGTGACGCACTGCGTCGGGGAAGTCTGGCACGATACACCGACTGTACAATCTCCCAACGATCGGGCATCATCTTTTCTGGAAGGGCCGTTTTGATGATGGCAGCCTCCTCGTTGCTCCAGGCATCGCGGTAAGGAAGCGTATCGTTTCCGTCGAGAAACCCCATGTACACGTATTGCGCGACGCGACGATGCACTTCCGCAGGATACGGCTTCCCCGTGAAACGCTCGATGTCAGCAATACCAATGGGGAAAGGGAGGATGTGCCCGTTGTGTGTCGAGATGGGAAGCGTCGGCAACGCATTCACACCGCCCGCCGCCACCGCCTTTACCCGTTCGGGATGGAGGAAGGCAAAGCGATTGCAGAACTTCGCCGATGCGGAGTAGCCGTGCATAAAGATCTGTTCTTCAACCGAATATCCCTCCGCACGCAACAGAGAAGCGGCGTGCTCGATCATGGCAATGAGCTGCAGGTCGAGTCGTTGGAGCGCCCCCTGCTGGATCTCCAGCGTATCCCTGTCCAACGAGTGCGTGTAGGCCTGCCAGTTCGATGCGGGGCGAGGAAACACAGGGATTAGCAGTGGAGTCCCTAACTGCCGAGCAAGCTTATTAGGATAGAAGCCTTCGGCAGCCTTCCGGGCCATGCGCCGATGAACCTCAAAATCATCCGTCGCCCTTCCTGTGTTGTTCGGTTCCACAAAGAGGCGGACGCTTTCAGTCTTCCCAGCCGTGCCTGGGAGGAACAGAAGATAGGGAAAATGGAACCCGGCGGTGGGACTGGCCGGAACTTCCACGACCGCATTCACCTGGACCTGCGTTTCCGCAATGGCGGCCAGGGGCCACAATGCAGAACGCGAAAATAGGACAATGGCTGCCACACACAAGATTCTTGCCACGCCAAAATCCCTTCCGTAAGAACTGGCCAGAGCTGCAATCGCCTTGCCACGCTTCAGTCGTACGCAGCCATCTCCATTACAAGATCGGTTCGCCATTCCGGGCAAAGGCCCTCCAGGGCACACCCCGAGAATCCTTCGTTTGTTGTCGCACGCCAAAAACCTAATTCTACCCGCTTCCGCCCGGCCACTCCACATCGGCCTTCCTATGCCTCTGCCGGGTTAGGCCGCATCTGTTCGGAATACGGTCCGTTGATGATTCAGTCCGTACACGTGCCTTCGGCGATGCAAACGGAACGAAGCACGAACGCTCACAACACCCACGACCCCAGCGGATATCATCACACCACAGCCGATCCAACGCGACTCCGGGGTAACTGCTGCGAGCCCCGCTACGACTGCAACCATGAGGCAGACTGTGCCCACGGACAATAGCGGACCCGTCCACGGGGACGGACCTAGTGCCGCTCCAACCAAACCCCCGAATTGTGGCGGTCGATAAGGATTGTCTTCAGTCACCATATGACGCTCGTAGCCTTCCCGCTTAACGGTGGATTGACGACACAGTCAATCTGGAGGCTGAGTGCGGTCATCAGATTCAGATCCCGTCAATTCTCTCAGCCTCTCCAAGTCATAATTATATCCCCGGGCTTTTGGCTGACTTTTGACGTAGTCGGCCGCTGTCCGGCCAGCCCCGTCCTTCGCGTTCGGATCAGCCCCTTTCTCTAACAGCAGTTTTGTCAACTCCGGCGACCAAAAGGCAGCATGAAGTGGCGTTTTTCCACCGACGCCGTCTATGTAAATGCCAGTAGTCGTGTTGACTTCAGCCCCGTGCTCAACAAGCGATTTCGCCATCTCCGTTTGCTTTCTCGAAATGGCACAATAAAGGGCCGTAGCGCCGCATCCATCATCAGCGTCGATATTGCACGTATGCGAAAGCAGAACGGCTAGGATAGTCAATCGATCTCGTTGCCTACGTTCGATAAGCGACTTTGGCACTTTCTTCAGCAGGTCTGGCAAACGTTCGAGATTCTCCGGTGTATTCTCGATCTTATGTGCCGGGTCAGGGTATTTTGATGCGTTTGCCAACGCAATCAACGGCGTCCAATTCTTGGCGGCCATATGGATACCGGTTGTCCATTTGTCTTGGAACACCAGAGTGTCCTGGAACCTCACAGTACCGTCGGCACCGAAAGTGCTGTCCACATCTGCTCCCGACCGAAGTGCCGTCACGACGCCAGAAACATCTAGTCGGTGGCAGGCGACGATCAGCTTCTGATCGAGCGACAACTCTCCCGCGACGGCGTTCGCCAGAACACCATTAGCAAGGCCAAGGGAAAGCAAAAAGTCCCGTACTTGTTCATAAATCGGACCCACAGGAACATCAGGTCATTGACAAGCGACATGGAACACCGCCGAACTAGTTCCCCATTTTTCTTTCGGTGAATGAGGCCGGTTGCAGCGTACCAAAGTGAGGCAGAGACCGCAGCAATTAAGAACAAGACAGTCCAAGTGGAGAACCAAAGCAGCATCAGAGCGACGAATCCGAGCGATGGGGGGATGGGCCAAACACACATGGTTAGACCAACAAGAGTGAGAATCGGCAACAGGACGGCCCAGAACCACATCCGCTTTGCTGTGGACATATCCATCAGAGTTTCAAAATGGGTGGATTTCCGGGACTAACTAGTTGGGCAGCGACAGTTTCGGTCGTAAATAGATGCTGAAATTGATCTTCCGTCGAGAGTGGAAAAAAGCGATCCTCCGTGTGATTCAAGTCACACGGACTCACGGAGGATCGCCAAAATGACTTTGAAGGAACTCAAGGACATTGGTCGGGAGCTGTCTGCCTTCCTGGCGATGTTCGCCGGCTGTTTCGCGAGCTTGACAGGTAGACGGTTGTTGAAGATCTATGTCCAAGGTCAATTGTCGGACGTGAAGAACAAGAACTGCGAGGCCATCGCCTTGAAGTTCCGTCAGCCTCCCAGAACGCTACAACGTTTTCTCGAATCAATCAAGTGGAATGAAGAGCAAGTGCGAGATCGCTGCCAGCAGATCGTCGCTCGCGATCATGCTGACGAAGAGGCCATTGGCACGGTGGATGAATCGGGCACGGCCAAGAGCGGGTCTTGTACGGCGGCCGTCGGTCGTCAATACAACGGGAACCGTGGCAAGGTCGAGAACTGTACCGTCGGAGTTCATGTGGGTTACTCGACAGCCGGAGTTCCGGACGATTCTCGATAGTCGGCTCTATCTGCCCAAAGACTGGGCAGACGATGCGGAACGTCGAAGACAAAACTACATCCCGGACGACATTGAGTTTCAAACGAAGCCGCAGATCGCCTTGGACTTGATTGATCGGGCGTTGAGCAATGGCATCCAGGTGGCAGCATGGACCTTCGATGAGTTGTACGGCCGAGACAGCAAATTCCTGGATGCTCTGGACGAACGAAAGCAAGCGTTTGTGGCGGAAATACCGAGCGATACACGTGTTTGGACCAGCAAACCGAAGGTGATTCGCAGGATACCAGCCAAGGCCGGAAGGGGCGTCCGCAAGAACGTTCCCCGAGTCGCTCGCAAGCCCCCGGCCTGCGAAGTGCGGAACTTGATCAAGTATTCTTCGATGTTTCAGGAGCAGTCCTGGCAACGGTATCGGATCAAGGATACGGAAAGCGGTCCGGAAGTCTGGGAAGTCAAATGGCTCACGGTATGGCGTAAGACCGGAAACAAACTGCCGAGCAAACAGCAAACACTGATTGTGGCTCGCAACGTGCGGACCGGGGAAGTCAAGTACTTCCTGTCGAACCGGGTCGTCGGACGCGGCGGCGTTACACTCCGTTGGTTGTTGCGAGTTGCGTTCAGCCGCTGGTCGATCGAAGCGTGTTTTCGGGTGGCAAAGGAAGAACTTGGCATGGACCATTTCCAGGTCCGTGGCTGGCGATGCATTCACCGGCACTACTACGTGACGGCGTTGAGTTACTTGTTCTGTAGTCGTACTCGACAACGCCTGGATGGAAACCACACTCGCGACTTGACCGTCGAACAGGTTCGTCGTGCCGTGAACACTTACCTCGCGTACCACCACCTCCCACCTGATTTGCGCGACGAAGCATTCGAGAAGGAACTGGACCGATCAGCGTTACCATCAAGAACGGAATGCTCAGGCAAAGAAATCGCACACGAAGACACGAATCGAGTTCTATCGTGACCTCGGAATCGACGTCGACACAATCAAGTCCTGCATCACTTGATCTCGTGTCGACAAAACCCCATGATTTACAGAGCGAAATGCCAAAAGTGGCGCTGCCCAACTAACCGCCGTTCATCCACCTCTTGCACGCAGGAAACAGTCCTTCCCAGATTCTCCGCCTGCCGTTGAAAGCCACTATTTCCACATAACCTCGAAGATCGCTTCCTTGAGCTTCTCAATACCATTCTCACTCAACTCGGTGCGTTCGACCTCTAGTCGGCGAAGAGCCTTCATCTGTATGATCCACCGGATCGCTCCATCCGTAATGCTGGTGTCGGAGAGTCTGAGTGTGTTCAAACGTGGCAGGGCAACCAGCGCTTCTAAGTCGTCATCGTCGATCGGTGTCTCGCTCAGGTCCAGCGACTGCAGCCGGACATTGTTCGCGACGAACCCCAGATCAGAGACGCTGGTGCAAGCAACTGTCAATTCCGATAGCGGAGTTCTCTGCGATAGGGCTTGCACTCCTTGATGTGTCAATTCGTGATTGTAACTAACGTCCAGTTTGTCGAGCGAGAAGCTGGGGCGAAGATGTTCCAAGTCGCTATCGGTTATGCTGCTGCTCGCCAAGATCAGCGTTTTCAGATCATGTGCCTCGTCCAGGAAAGCTAAGGAACCGTCTACGAAACTGCATCGGCGGAACGACAGGTATTCCAGCTTGTTGAGACGGCTTAGTATCGCCGCTTCTTCACCTAGCGTTTGCCCGAAGAAGATCAGCGCGGGTACCTGGCTGAACTCACCCACGATGGGCAACGTCTCCTTCGGGCAGCACACTGTCACAGCGATTGGGCCGCAAAGCACGTCACAACCACAGGCACACAAATGCTCGGCGACAGCTCTATCGGCCATCACCAGGCCATCATCTCTCGTCACGCTGGCGGCGGGCGTACCGCCGTTTGCTCCCACAGCGCTCGTCCACCGACTGATTCCCAGTGTACCCAATGCGACCGCTGTGGCCGAAACAGCAATCACCACCCCCACCATGACCAGACGTGACATTCGACCCAAATCTTGCATCGCAGACTGCGTCTCCTGATAAGCGCATCGGACAGGGAGCCAGCGAGCTCGCAAAGTGCAAAGTTCTTCCGTTCATAGATTTGCCAACAACGCCAGCATTCCTTCGTTTCTCGGGACGCCCCGAGACCCTCATTCTAACCTAACGCCCCCCCCCGTTCCAAAATCGGTGGTTTCTTGGGAGCATGAGCATTACGGTCCCAAGTTCCCCGTGAAGCATTGTTACGCGCCCCGTATGAGTTCAGTAACTTCCCATTTCGACGAGATTCGGAGAGAACAGTGACCGCCGGGAACCCACGCGAACTGTACGAACACGGAGTACCCATCGTCCGTGCGGCGCACATTGTATTCGATTTCTTCTGGTTCGGGATCGCCTTTGAAGAGATATTCACGCGCAACTGAGATAGCACGTTCGCGTTCGGCTGCAGTTAAGGGCCGAACTGCTGACTGCGGCTGCGATGACACTGGCCAACGCTCTGGATCCCACATCTCGACGCCCGTGGAGGGATACTGATGACCGTCTGCACGCGATTCTGTTCCTTTCGAGACTGGCCGACGCACTGGATCCCACATCTCGACGCCCGTGGAAGGATACTGATGATCGTCTGCCCGCGATTCTGTTCCTTTCGCAGGAAGATCCTCAACGATTTTCGTAGAACTCGGCGGCGGGGCAGAAGTAGGAGGAGTCTGTGTCTCGTGGACACATCCGGCGATCCACGCAAGCACGAGAACCGAGTGATAACGTGACATCGGCGATCTCCATTTCGCTGGACAAGACGACGCCAAAAATCGTTCGTTTCGCGGGGCGCTTCGACGCCCCGATTCTACCATGACGAGCCAGCTGTCTCATTCTGAGAAATCGGTCCTTTTCTGCACAGCCGGATGATCGGATTTCGTCCGCTCCCGGACCGGTACCATCCAGCGCATCCAATATGCCTCGACTGATCCGACGGGGCAATTTGGGAATCGGTAGGTTTTTACCCGACAGGCGTATTCCCATCCCGCCTCTGTGGGCAGCCGGTACTTGTTGTTTCCTGTTGCTGATAACAGCCTTTTTCCCCACGCGTACTCCTGGCAAAGAAAACAAGAAGGCCCAGGAATATGGCGGTTCCCGGTAGAGAAAGAAGGCCGATAATGTGCCAATCTTTCCAAAAGTAATAAAAGCAGCCCACGAACACGACTAACGCAGCAAGGGCGCATAAAGCGGTCAGGCGCACCAATATCATACTCATGATGTAGATCAGCAGAAATGCGGCCAGCAGCACACTGATTTCTTGGGCAGCGACAGTATTGGCCGTAAACCTATGGAGAAATTGATGTTCCATCAAGAGTGGTAAAAAGCGATCCTCCGCGTGATCTCAAGTCACAAGGACTCACGGAGGATCGCCAAAATGACTTTGAAGGAACTCAAGGACATTGGTCGGGAGCTGTGTGCCTTCCTGGCGCTGTTCGCCGGTTGTTTCGCGAGCTTGACAGGTAGGCGGTTGTTGAAGATCTATGTCCAAGGTCAGTTGTCGGACGTGAAGAACAAGAACTGCGAGGCTATCGCCTTGAGGTTCCGCCAGCTTCCCAGAACGCTACAACGTTTTCTCGAATCAATCAAGTGGAATGAGGAGCAACTGCGAGATCGTGTCCAGCAGATCATCGCTCGTGATCACGCTCACGAAGAGGCCATCGGCACGGTGGATGAATCGGGGACGGCCAAGAGCGGGGCGTGCACGGCGGCCGTTGGCCGCCAGTACAACGGAAACCGCGGCAAAGTCGAGAACTGTACCGTGGCCGTTCATCTGGGCTACTCGGCGCCAGAGTTCCGGACGATCCTCGATAGTCGGCTCTATCTGCCCAAGGACTGGGCAGACGATCCGGAACGTCGAAGGCAAAACTACATCCCGGAGGAGATTGCGTTTCAAACGAAGCCTCAGATCGCCTTGGGCTTGATCGACCGAGCGCTGAGCAATGGCATTCAGGTGGCAGCATGGACTTTCGATGAGTTGTACGGCCGAGACAGCAAATTCCTGGATGCGTTGGACACGCGAAAGCAAGCATTTGTCGCGGAAATACCGAGCGATACGCAGGTTTGGACCAGCTCACCGAGGGTCATTCACAGGATACCAGCCAAGGCCGGAAGCGGGCGTCGCAAGAATGTTCCCCGAGTCGCTCGCAAGCCCCCAGCCTGTGAAGTGCGAAACTTGATGCAATATTCCTCGAAGTTTCGGGAGCAGTCATGGCAACGCTATCGCATCAAGGATACGGAAAGCGGTCCGGAAATCTGGGAAGTCAAATGGCTCACGGTATGGCGTAAGACCGGAAACAAACTGCCAAGCAAACAGCACACTCTGATCGTGGCGCGCAACGTGCGGACCAACGAAGTCAAGTACTTCCTGTCGAACCGCGTCGTCGGACGCGTCGGCGTAACACTCCGTTGGCTGTTGCGAGTGGCGTTCAGCCGCTGGTCCATCGAGGCGTGTTTCCGGGTGGCAAAGGAAGAGCTTGGCATGGACCATTTTCAAGTCCGTGGTTGGCGATGCATCCACCGGCACTACTACGTGACGGCGCTGAGTTACTTGTTCTGTAGTCGCACTCGTCAACGCCTGGCCGCAAATCACGCTGGCGATTTGACCGTCGAACAGGTTCGTCGTGCCGCGAACATCTACCTCGCATACCACCACCTGCCACCTGACTTGCGGGACCAAGCATTCGAAAAAGAACTGTCTGATCAGCGTTACCATCAGGCACGGAATGCCCAGGCACGGAAATCGCACACGAAGACACGAATCGCCTTCTATCGTGATCTTGGAATCGACGTCGACAGAGTCAAATCCTGTATCACTTGATGCCGCGCCGACAAAACCCCATGATTTACAGAGCGAAACGCTAAAAGTAGCGCTGCCCAATTTCAATCCCCCACGACGTGCGGCCAAGACCAGCGATGACGCCAACAGCCACGGTAAAGAACATCAGCGTACGGATCCTAAATTGCGTGCGCTCGTCATGCTCACCGACACTTGGTCCAGGAGAAGGCCGAATTCTACGTTGATCCTTCGCCATTCGATCGATGAAGAGTAATAGAATGCCCGGCCCAAACGACCAACACATAACACACAATCCAGCGAAGATGCTGATTAGGGTCCCGAGTCCGGCAAAGCACCCGCCTCTACGTTCAACAATGAAATGGGACGGGACCGAAGCCAAAAGCTCAGCCAAACTGCCAGCAAATAGCAGTTTTGAGAGGTTGTAGATCGTCTGGTATCGCGTGAGTTTTCGAGTATAGACGAACAGAATAGAAAACCAGATCAGCCAATTAAGAGTCAGCCAGCTCCAAGGAGCGTAGTTGTTCCATGAAGGATCGGCGCGAAGGACCTCAAAGAGGGCAAATGCCAACCCGGTTGCAAGTACGCTCATCATAAGTGCGGCAGCCGACACCGGCAGAATCAACCTGGGGCGGCGGATGGGTCGCCAAAGATCTCTGCTTCCTGCGCCGCAGATAAACATGATTTGGCTGACGACGCCCACGGCAAAAATGACCATGAATCCGTCATCGTAATTAGGCCAAATCGCCAGAATCCCAAGCCCAACGACCAATGCCAAATACAATAGGAGAAACAACCAGCGGACTGTGTTCATTCTATTCGTTTCGGGTATTGATCCAGGGACGGCTTGGTGGGCGGTGCAATTCTGCAGACATAGGAAAACGGTCGTTTTCTGAGCGCGAATCGCCTTGCATCGGACGGCGAAGAAAAACCGCTGGCGCTGCCGTGAAAATCCGTTGTGTGTGCTTTTCGAAAAAATCTCGCAACTCTGCCGTTGAGGCTGTGACGAGAATCCGGTTACCCTTCAGTGGCGTGTGGGCCAACCCTTCCGATGCTATGAGTTTTCGAAGTTGAGTTTCGTTGACCCCAAATATCGTCAACTTGTCTTCTGCATACTCCATGAGAGCGAAGTCGTGTGTGTTGACGCACAACCTAAAGAGGTCGCTAGAGTCAAGTTCGGAAACGTCCAGGTAATAGTTGTCTGCGATGCTCGTCACCCACACTCGCCTTCGCAAGGTTGTTCCGCGTGTTTCAAAAGTCGCCAGATATCCGTGCCCAGCAATCCTAGTCATCGTGATCGTCTCATCCGACATTGAAGTGGGGCCGCTCTCCCAAGTGCCTACAAGACTGGGGTCCGAAACCAATGAATCTTCCGTGTACAGCGGATGAACATAAGTGATGCACCCAGAGAACAGAACGCACATGAGCGTCAGCATCGGTGGTAGCCCGGATCGCACAGTTCACCTCCGTGTCATACTTGACCTGATACCATGTCCAATTCCAAATGCCCTCCTCTTTCGAGGCTACGAGCACCCACAAACCAGTCTATCCACCCACCCCGAATTCTGCCACTTTCACGGCCCCTCTGTCGGGGCAACCCCTGTCTCGTTATTCGGTGGATTGATAGCACGATTCACGGTTGAGCGTCTCCCAGCCATCACGCACTCGCCCCCGCCCTAACTTCGTAAAGCGTGCGACCGTAGCCTAAAGCGTTCCGCCTATCGCTAAGTGGAACCATATTCCCAGCGTCACAAGTACGTAGCCGCTTGTAAGCACCACGAGCAAAGTGACAGCGACGGCGGCGAACCAGCGTTGTGCCCCACTGATCTTCCCGCGAAACAGATCCTTGTTCGCCCAGAACATTGCCAAAGGAAATGCGGGAAGAAACAACCGTTCCGCCCATGCGGTAGTCGATGGACCGACGTGAACGTAAAGGACGTCGATTGTGCAGAAGGCCAACAGGCTGACCGTCCATGCCGCCGCATTTCGTAATATGTTGTTCGCTCGACGTCGCCGCGCACTAAACGTGTTAAAAACAGCTTCCGGCGGAGCGTACGGATTACCACTCACAGCAATGACCTTTTGACTCCGTGGCTTGATCGGGTGCATGGATTCACGCGATGCACAATTCCTTCGTTACTTGGGCGCTTCATCGGCCCCTCAAACCAGTCTATCCGGGCGCCCCGAGAACTTGCCATTTTCATGGCCCTTCGGCAGGGCGGCCAGTGTGCAAAAATCGGTGGTTTGTTGGGAGTCCGACTTCATTCATCGAATGATCACACAAATCGGCAACGCCTTCCTGAGCTTGGCAACTTCTTCGTCATGGACTCGGGTGCCACATATCCACAGCCACTTCAATTGCTTCATTTTTTCAAAAGGTGATAGGTCGGGCGTCTGATTGTAAGATAGGTCAAGCTCTTTCAATTCCCTCAATGCTGCCAATGCGGATAGATTCGTGACGTGAGTGCTTCCCAAATTCAGGTATACCAGATTCGTCAGCTCTGCCAGCGGCGTCACGTCTGCGACTTGTGTCCCGTACAGGTGCAGATCTTCCAACTTCGTCAGCTTCATGAGCGGTGACAAATCCGCGACTGCCGTGTGAAAGAGATATAGATGCGTCACGCTCGTCAAATCCGCCAATGGCATCACATCGACAACCTCAGTGTGCGCTCAAGGATACGCTTTTCAGCTTCCACAAGTGTGCCAACGGTGCCAGGTTGCTGACCGAAGTACTGCCAAGGTCCAAGTACTCAAGGTTCGTCAGCTTCGCCAATGGGGTCACGTCGGCAACGCCCGTATGGGATAGGTACAGCGATTTCAGGTTCGTCAGGCCTGCCAAGGGGGATAGGTCGCTGACCGGCGCATGGCTCACGGTCAACGACTCCAACAGGGTAAGGTTCACTAACGGTGACAAGTCACTGACGGGCATGTCCGACAGCCACAGTGTCTTCAGGAGCCGCAGAGCCGCGAGCGGTGAAAGGTCAACAACGTCAGTGTGCGCCAGTGTCAGCGATTTCAGTTTCGCCAAATTCGCCAATGGCGACAGGTCCCTGATCGGTGTGTTCCATAGGTTCAGCGTTGCCAGATTCGGAAGCTCTGTCAACGGCATCACGTTCGTCACTTCGGTGTGAGACAGGTCTAGCGTCTTGAGCGCATGAGGCTCGCCAATGGTGACACATCACGAACTGGAGTGCCGCGTACGTTCAACTGCTCCAGGCATGTCAGGCGTGCTAGAGGTGAAAGGTCGCTGACTTGGGTGTCCCTTAGGTTCAGCTCTGCCAGGTTCTCCAACTCTGCCAACGGAGACACCTCGGTGACTTTCGTGCCGCGAAAGATACAGTCTTGCCATCTTCCTCAACCTCCCCTCCTAGCCCGTTGACCCAGGCGAAGACTTCAGCATCATTATCGAGAGCGCCGGGATCAGCAGCTGACGATTGTCCACCGCACCCGGTCAGTAGCACAACGGCCAACAACGCGGCAAGACGTGTCACGCTATTCGGTGGGGCGGCAGGTCATGGTGCATTTCGTTCCTCGTCGCGAAATACGGTCGATATCCGACACACATCCACGAAAACGAACCTCCTAGAGATCTCGCTCCAGTTCCACCAGCATATTCAGACAATCGCAAACGAAACGGCGCCGATGTGCCACTTCCAGTGGCGATTCGGCGTATTCGTGCGCCGTCGATAATCGCCGGGCAGGATCTCTCGCGTTTGGTCATGGCGTCAATAATACCGCAGACTCGGGAGGCCCAAGGATCAGTCCTCCGGTCCGACTGTTTGGCCCACCATAATACCAGCCGATCCCAAAGAGACGGATACCTCCTATGCTGCAGGAAGCTTCGCAATACATGGACGGGAAACACCGGCTTGTACGCCCATGTGTGGTTAAACCTATTTTCCGCGACCTGAATTTTAGTCCAATTGGGCTAGCGCCATGCGCCTAGATTCGCCATATTACCCACATGGCGTTTACGTGGTACGGAAATCAATCGACGTCGGAGTCTTGCAGCTTCGGTTGCCTGGCGGTCATCTATCCAGTTGCTCGAACGGATGAACGTCAGGGGCATTGTGAACCAGCATCTGACCGCGGATCCACAAGCTGAGTTTGACTACGGGACGATACTGAGTTTGCTGATGGCTGCGCGGCTTTACAGCCCCGTGGCATTGAGCAATGTCGCTGGAGTGGGCCACGCAAAGCGGCGCCGAGATTCTGTGGGATATGCCACCCGAGAAGATTACGGATGATCGGCTGGGACGAGCCCTGGATGCCTTTTTCGAGCAACGCCATTCGATCCTGGCTCATCTGGCGCTGCACGTAGTCGCGAGAATTCGACGTACCGTTGACGGAATTGCATTACGATCCCACGCACCTGTTGTTTGAAGGAGCCTACGAGAACGCCCAGCCTCGCGAGGAAGTTATTGTTCGCGAGGCCGGCCAGGAACACATTCGCAGTGACGACCAACTGGCTCCCGCTCATATCACGAAAGGCCGTGCGACGGACGATGCTCCGAAGGGTTCGATCATGATCCACGCAGGGCTGTCGACCTACGTGGATGAGTATGGGCCGTTGCCGCTGTTTGGCCATACCATCGATGGCAATCAGAACGGTCGTAAAGCCGTGGATGAGTATTTGGCTCTGATACGCAAACATCTGAAACCGACCACGCTGACGATGATTTCCGATCGCGGCACGTTTTCGGTGGGACATCTGTTGCGTCTCCAGGCGGAGGGTTTCCATGCCATCTGTTCTGCTCCCTGGGGCGAGTTCCGTGACCTGTTTGACAAACAACGCAAGAAACTGCGTTGGAAGAAGGCGAGTTATCTTTCCCTGGAACAACAGCGTCGTCGCATGACAGACAGCGACCTGCCGCAGGAACATTATGAACTGGCCGTCCTGAAACATCGGCTGACCGATGATGCGACCAAGCAAGAGATTGATTGTCGTGTGATCTTCGTCTTCAGTACGGCGGATCAACAAGGTGGTCCGCAAGCAACGTCAGAAGCACATCGACCACATTCGCATCGGCTTGGAAAAGACACAGAGAAACGTCGCTCGAGGTGGACCCCACAGCGACGAACCTTCGGTCCTCCGCCGTGTGGCGCGACTCTACGGAAATAAGGACGCCGCCAAGTACTTCTCGTGGAGCATGGTGAAGCTGACGAAACGGCAACGGGACCAGCTGCCCAAGCCTGGTGCCAGGCGAGCGTCGACCGACACACCGCTTCGACTTCACTTTCGATCGCCAGGCTTTGAAGCGCGATGAACAATACGATGGTTATTCCGTGATCGTCACTACCGTTCCACAGAATCAGGGCAGTGCCGATGTCTTGTTCACGAAGTTCAAACAACAGAATTACAGTGAGCAGATCAACCGCGGATTCAAAGGTCCCTTAGCGGTTCGTCCCGTGTTTTTGCACAAGCCCGAACGCGTGGAAGCCCTCGTCTTCTTGATGATTGCGGTGTTGATGCTGTATTACGTGCTGCAGCGAATGTACCGCCAAGCAGTGCCCGAGGACGCACCTCAGAAGGAACAACGCACGACCACGCGCACGATCCTGGATGCGTTCAAAGACTACAGCCTGCTGATTCATTACACACGCCTGGGGCGCGAGGTACAGCCCACGCGGCTCTCCACGCGCCAGCGCGAGATTCTCCAACAACTTGGCTTTCCGTCTCCCGCTCGGGTCCTGAGTCAGCTGCTACCACGTCCGCCTACCTGACCGCGCCCGGTTTTCTGAGCCCTGCGGTTGGACTGCAAAGCAGGTTGCGGAAAATCGGGTTAAACACGACGCCATCGCGATACCGACGCTTCCACTTCTTCTCTCTTGCGTGTGTACGCCAATCACGGCGATTGTGCCGCCGGCCCTTCGTGGTCCAGATGTGGCAGCCGCACGCGGGGCAGACGGCATCGCCGACAAACGAAACAAGTACCGTCGACGCAGCGCCGAAAACCGGACATTTGACCGGGTGTCCACCTGGCATTCGCGAAGCCGGTTTCACGCGGCGCCCCCCTCAAGACGTGTACTTAACGGTTAGGTCCAAAAGTCCCATTCTGCCAACGCTGCCACCGGCAGTCAAAATTGGGTCGTTTCTCGGAGCAAGGACTCGCTACGTAGCCACCTGCGACTTCAGGTCATCCGGAATCAGCGAGTACATGACGGCATCATGCGTTGTTCCGTGAACAACGTATCGGTTTCTTTCGACTCCCTCTCTTGTCGCTCGCACTTTCTCAGCGACTCGTTGGCTGGGGATATTGTCCACGGCCGCCACTATTTCGAGCCGAGTAAAACCAAGCTGAGTTAAGCCACACTCCGCGACAAGCCGAGTTGCGACCGTGGCGACACCCTGTCCCGTTTGGCTTGTTCTCACGCAATAGCCCAGGTTGGCGAAGTTGTGAGTTCGATTGATGTTATTGAATCCACAGACCCCCAGAACGGTCGCGTCGTGCTCGTCAAATACGGTGAAGTCAAATTCGGTTCCATCTGCCCAAGCGGTTGCCCTCGGCTCAATCCAGGGCCGAAGGTGTTGTTTCGAGAATTCGCTGGGACACCAAGGCATCCAAAGAGACAGTTCCGCAATAGACTCCCGAACCGCCGCGTGAAGCGATTCTGCGTCGGATACACAGCAAGGACGAGCTCGGATCTTCCCGTGTGTCAGCGGGACTTCATTTGCCACTGAATGTGTTTCCAAATATGGGTCGATAATTGGAGCATCGGTCAGTCATGTGTACAGGTCACCAGTGCGCCCAAACGTCTGGCCGAATCAAGCGGTCCGCTAATGTCGCCGGGGCAAACACACACTCCGAGACACGGCCACCCCACCGGAATCCCGGAACTAGATAGCATTCGGTCACTTTGCCAAAGGACGCGTCAATGCAAAGAACGGGTTCGAGCAAGAAGCGATACGCTGCGAGATAAAAACAGAGAAACGTCACAATTCCAAACAGGAATCGGAGCCGATACTTGATTCTCATGTCAATTCTCCCTGACTACTCAAGACCCTTTTTCCTCTTCCTAGCTGTTTCAGGAATCGGTGGTATTCTGAAGCTCTCCGATCTTCCGACAGATCATTGTGGCGTATGTATGGTCCCGGCCTATGCTGAGCGATCTTGCGCCGAGAGATCCCTCGTGATTACACAGACGGCCTGTGCGACAATATACAGCAGCGTATCGACAACCCCAACAAGGGCTCCGATGATCAGGCCGAAAACCGCGGCCGCTACGACGGAGAACCAACCACCGCCAACAAAATATCCTTGGGAATTGGTGAAATAAGTTAGGTAACACGATTGTATCGCCAGTGTTGAAGCCCCGATTATCATGGCAGTCGTGTGCATGGCTACAAGCGACACCCCATGGGTCTCTTTGAGGCGGATGCGAGAGAAACCCGCGGCGAGAAGTGGCGCCCGATTAGCGTAGCCATAAATGCGCGGTGCATCTGCCTTGTACGTGCACAGAATCAACGCGACGAAAGCGGTCAGTGCAAACAGCCATCGAAGATTATAGCTCACCGCTCTGCCTCACAATACGGTCTATTCGTGGACGTGTCCACCCCCAATCCGTTGTCGTTCGTAGGTACGGGGTGCTTGAGGCGTTATGGGCACCGTAACTGGAGGTCGTCGGCGAGGATGGGGTCCTGATTGGACAGCGGGCATTGCCAAGCCATGCATCACGTAGCAGATAAACAGTAACACGATGATTTCAGTTAATGTTAGCCTCCGAATCCGCCTGCCGAATACCTGTTCGGTACCGCACAAGCTCGCGACTGCCCAGCATATCACCAACAGATCGAACGGCAGAATAATTCCATGCGCTCTGTACACCCGTCCAAGGCCGAAGGCAGAACCCACCATCGTGACAGCCAGAAACAGTGTCAAGAGTGAGTACTTATTCATTCACGTCCCACGACACCGCCCATACGTCCCACTTGTAGACGGCGGGGCTGTTTCAAGAATGTATCCTTTCTTGCAAGTAGTCAGGTCGCTCGTCTTCTTAGCCGCCCTGCCTCCAGGCAGGATTTATTTCCGTTTTGGTCCCTTTATCGGGTCAAAGGGCTATTTCGCCAGTAATCGGTCGATCCTTGGGACTAATACACGTCAACTGCGGTCGTACGAACACGATCATTCTCATCGAGTTCGACACGCAGGTCCCA
This sequence comes from uncultured Planctomycetota bacterium, assembly GCA_963700575.1. Classification (GTDB taxonomy): domain Bacteria; phylum Planctomycetota; class Planctomycetia; order Pirellulales; family Pirellulaceae; genus JAJRVM01. The sequence continues at coordinate 668,722 of CAVOYC010000038.1, forward strand.
GATGTCGATTTCAAAACTCGGATCTGGTCCGAGCCCATACACTAATTCCTTCGATGCAGATTCCCGGTCCGGCTTGCCGAGCAATTCCAGGACGGTCTTCCGATTCTTGCCGATAAGGTCACCACGCTCATGCATCTCAAGACCGAATCTTGATCTGTGCCGCTCTATAATGTCTATTCCCGTCTCATTCCGCCATTTCGCATAGCCGTACTCGCTTTGCCCTCGTGAACACGAAAGCGTGCCCACGCCGACAAAACACATTGTTGCCATCAACAGTCGCTTGGCCACGGGACTTCTTTCAATCTGACGTTCTCGGCAAACGGTGGTATTTCGGTGTATCCGCAAAACGTATGAGTTGATGAAACGTCAGCCCCGCACCAGCGACTCGTTTAGTACCTGGAACTTAGTTCTGCAGCACGGGCCAGAGAGCATGTGGATCACACTGCTTGGTGCATGCCAATAAGTAGAGCTGATTCCCAAGGAAGATGCAGAATTCCGTCCGCGAAAACGAGTTGGGTTGTTCGTCAGCTCCCTCGGCCATTGTGAATCCTTGGCCATCTGGAATCTGGAGCAGCAATTGCATTGGAGCCCCACAAGCGCACTGATGTTGTTCGGCATCTTGCAGCCAATATGGTTGTCCAAACAGTTTGAACCCGTCCTCGGAATCGTTCTCAGCGGTGATTGCCGCAAGAAACCGTGGAACCAGCCGCGACTCTTGTTTTGCTTGAATCGTCTCTGTCGTTGGCGGCAACAGGCGGAGAAGGTAGTGACCGTCGGTAATGTTCCAGTATTCGTCAGGCAGAGCAACGCTTCGGCATAAATCCATCAAATGCGGTGTAGTCCGAGTAGATCGTTCCAGCAATATCGTCATGTTCGCGACAAGCCGAGACTTGAAGTCGGCTACCCGGTTGGAACGGACTTGTTGTCCGTTCCCGGCAGCTTGATTTCGAGGAACGCAGTCAATTCCGCGTGGCACATGCGACAGCGAGGCGACTCGGTCAATTCCGGAATATGAGGCGAGCCGCCAATTGATCCACAAACGGCTGGCCTATTCTCATCGGTTGCTTCGAGACGGAAATGCGTTGACATGAACTTCTCTTCCAGATGCCGGCCAAGCCTGATATCGCTCGTTTCTCGGGGCGTTCTAGCCGCCCCCCCATCAGCCTATCTAACCAGCCTCGATCTTGCCGAGATTCATCGCCGCTTTGCCGGGGCCACCACTGTGTCGTTATTCGGTAGAGATTCTCAGGCGCTTCATGTGGCCACTCAGAGTAATGGCTCAGTCGTTGAAATCCGGCCTTCGGATGAACAAATACCAATGGCCGCCAATGTTGGCATGCAAGGATTTGCCTCGTTCCAGCTCAACTATGTCGACATCAGCAAGTCGATCCACAAGGCCTTTTGGCTCAATCGTTGTATAAATGTATCCCAACACCACACCACCTCGGAATGCACTCTTGGGGAAGTCTCAATTCTGGAAACGTGCTCATCGAATGAAGAGTGGATCGTGCTATTGTTGAGTCGGGCGCGTCTAAGCAATGCCAGATACTCTTCGCCTCGGTGTTGGTCGATGACCTTACGATCATATGAGCCGTCACCATATATCCAATGCAGTTTCTCATCCTTCCGGAACATCAGCACAAGCCGGTTGAACTCGATTCTGTGGTTTTGAAATATAGACTTCAATTCTTCTTCAGAAACCGGCGCATGGGCGTCGTGAATTGAACACAAAGCCAGGTCCATCCGACAAGCAACCCTGCCACGACCGTCACCCGCACAAACAAGTTGAGCAGCGAGAACTGACAACGTGGTTCAGTCTGGATGCTCTGGGCATGTGACCTTCGCGAAGACCTTATTCGGTAAAGCCCACTAGATGCTGCGGCTCCGGCGGCTCCGATTGATCCCGCAAGCACGAGTGGGAGTGGAACGAACGTCTCCCAGATGATCAACGTCGCAGCAATCCCAGTCAAAGCCCCGCGAGTCCCTACATTGCCACAGAGAACCGGGACAACCACAGAAGCCACGTTATCGTTGCCATCGTGATGTGGATTGGGATTCCGACTACTCCTGCGAGAATCGAACCGCCGAGTAAGCCAGCCACTCCCCCGACCAGAACCCCAAAAGTCCTCCAGAGGCTGTCGTCCCTAGCCAAGCCAATGTCCAGAAACCAATTACCGAGTAGTAACACCGCTCACCGGCCATTTTCCTCGCCAGACGCATCGCTACCACCTTGTGAACCATTATCGGTGCAGCACACATTATCAATAGAGTCGTCGGTACTCATGCAATCGCCTCAGATCGTTCTAGAACAGGTCTCCAGAGACAAAGAACCAAATTGAATGCACCGCCAAACGGTCGCTTCCCGGAGCACTCTTAGGCTCTGAGGTATGCGACCAACATCAGGATCGCTATTAAGGTCCGACCAACACAAAGGAGATCCACCAGCGAACCCAATATCTTCTATCAATGACGATTGCGTTACAATTCGACCCCCGCAACAGAGTCGCATTGTATTTGCCCCAACTGACTTCACCATCCCGCGAGCCGTTTATCACTTCTCCGTCACATCGTGGACATCTCCCCAAGAACCCCAACACCGGCAATTCTCTTCCCCTAATCTCGTTGCCGCAGCAAGGGCAAGCGATGGCGTACCTGCGGTCAGCTTGTCGAGCAAGTATCAATGCATGAATCCAGAAACCAGCGGGGACCAGTAATACCAATGCAATGACGGCGATATTCGCCAGAAACTCGATTTCATCGCGACGAGACTAGTCACGAATAGCCAGCCAATCACGGAAGAAGAGCACCAGGGCAAATATGCCGTGGAGCCACGAAAACACCGGCCGCATATGGCTTCGCGTCAGATACTCACGGCACCGTTTCTCCACCGTGTTCAAGTCAAGTGTGTTGCTCACGATGGCTATCCCCGAACGGAGAACGTGCTACGTCGAAATACCTTCGTTTGATAACGCATCAAACAACGCCATTCTACTCGATCTTGACGGCGGCTGTGTTGGCCCCTCCGTCGGGCCGTGGCAATGTCTCATTATACGGTGGTTTGATGACGCAGCAGCCAACGGCCTCATTCTGACCGTCCGTCAGCGCCGAGTTAAATAATGGCTTTCATGCGATCCGCCCATCCTCCGACGATGCGTGATTCACCACGGCCAAGTATGCTCTATGACTATTACAGGCCATACCGTCAGCACAGTGACGTCAACGAAACCCAAAATCAAACACGCAATGATCCATTTACGCCCATAGGAACGTGCACCCCGTGATGCCACGACCGCAAAATAGGTTGCCGGTAATGCTAGGAAACAGGGAAAACGCAAGGGTTGATGAGACCCTTGCCAAAGCGTGTTGCATTTCCGATGCATTCTCTGGCGGGCCGGATATGAACGCAAAACACAATATTAAGCGTTTCACGACGTCCATTAAGGCGACGAGCCACGCTATCCCAAAGAGGCCCCAGACCAAGTCGGGCGATTCATGACGCCGCGCAATGTATATCAGCAACAAAGAGACAACCTGGAAGGACTGTCCAGTACGGAAATATCCGTTCCAGACGAGCGACGAAAGCAAAGGATCGCTACTGTCGTGATTACGAAGAACAAAGTGGCTATGTTGAATTGGAGACGCGGCATTGTTTTTGACGTGGTGCTCTAGTAGAAGTGCTGGACCCATCCTGCGGCAGGATTGTTGCTGTTATAGATCCAATCGTCGGTCGCCCACAACTCGTACTGAAGCATATAACTGTCGTCATTCAAACGAAAATAGTTTATTGGCGTCGGGCGACCGTTGTCGTGGACGTTTGGCATCTTCCTACCCAAGTGCAGTTCAAGCTCCGTTTCATCTACCGGTGTGCGGCCCAGTTTCTCGCATGCCGAGTCAACATCGATGACGATCTGCCGAACTGTGACTTTGTCCTGTTCGGCGCGGCGAGCAACCTCCGTTAGCCAAGCATTTCGCGTCGTTGAATTGCGTACGAGATCAGGGCCAACGGAATCGCAACGATAGCCGTGACAATGAAGATAGTACGCAGCGAATACCGATAATCGCGAGGCCGTGCAGGATTTGCATGCTCAGCAGTCATCCAGGTCGCTCGATCATCTTACGTCGAAGAATTGGGAAGAACCTGTCTCACAATGGGTGGTTTGCTGGGACAATGCTGGAACGTAATCAAGAGAAATTCCCAAGATGCTGATAAGCTCCAGGATCGTGTTCGGCAGATCAATCCTCTCTGGCTTGCATAATGACCTTGTGACGTGCCATGACCGCGTCGAAGGTCTCTCCCTCTCCCGCCCATTCAAGCACAGCATCGATCACGTCCTGGATCTCCGTTCCGATTGCACCATACGCCCTGCACTTGTGAATTCGTGCCGCACTGCGGGCAGTCTGCTCCGATCTGAAGTGCATGGAACGAAGACTGGCACTCAGAGCACTCGATGCTCCGAAAGTGCGACAGAGCCTTGATCTCGTCAATTATGTCGTTCATCTCTACTGCCGCACTTGTCTATGGGATTCTCCGCTCAGCGATTGCCAAGCCGCGTAGCCAGACCTACTACGCAAGCTGCAAACACTGCGGATGCTGTCGTCGCGAAAGACCTTCGTTTGATCGGGCGTTCCCGACGTCCCGATTCTAACCGATTTCATCCGTATTCCGAAATCGGTGCGGCACTGCTATGGGGCGTGCTCGTTGACGATCAGTTCGCAATTGGCAGGCGCAGACGGAAGTGCTTTACCTCTTCCTCGCTCAGTCCTGGTTTGCTGACGTTCAGCATTCGCAGCTGATTTAGCTGCGGAAAGTCTGATAATGAGATACCTAGCCCCGCTTTTAGGAGCATATACTGCAGCCCAGGGCAGCAGGCCAGAGCGTGGAACGCTGGCATCGGATCGCACTCCGTTTCAACAACCGTTATGAATTGTAAGTTATGAAGTTCTTTGAGCCGATCCAGCGAATCGAGCCGTGGTTCAATATTGTACAGTGCAAGTTTTCTCATATTCGGAAAGCCACGTGGACGGAAGTACTGAAAACCCTCGGTTCCACAGAACTGTAAATAGGCGATGGTCCTGTCCTCCGGCCTCGCGACGAGTTCTCTCAGATTCACACGCCTTTGAATTGATGTGCTATGCTCTTCAGCTTCATTGATCCATATCTCGCCAAGACTTGCCGAACGTTCGCCACTTTTAGTTCAGACGATTGCTCTGAGCAATGTTGCGGCACTGCAAACCCAATCCGGCCCAGGCAGCGGCCAATTTCCTGTGCCGAAACAGAGAAACTGGACATGATGTAGAGCCTCACTCTTCAAGCAGCCGGCGGATTTTCTCTTGTCCTCCTCGCTGAGTGTCTTTGCCTGCACAAGATGAGTGATGAACGGAACCCACGATCCATCGGCCACTTTGCGGCAATCGGGTCCCAAATGCCACGCGACGACAGTCGCCCGCGTCACCTTTGCGGAGAAGCGATGAGCATACTGGCTGCGGTCGTGCGTCACCGCAGCCTTTCTTCTCCAACCGTTGCAGTAGCTACTGCACGGTACCGACGGTCGAGTTGTCGGCTCGCCCTGTAGATCGTTTCCGCCAGCTCACGAGCCGTCATCGACTCGGCCACCCACAGCAACTTCAGCAATTGCAGTTCGGCATCCGGAATCGGACCTTTCGGTGCAGCCATCGCCGTTCCCCTTGGACACGGTGTCTATGACTCATAGACGGCACGTCCAAGAGAGTCAACTCCGGAACTGGAGAAACGGGGCCTGAGTGCCGCGCAAGACACGAACGCGATGAACATCTCGTTCGGTTGGTCACGATCTCATTCTTCCTCACTCGCCGCTCGCCTCAGCTTTTCAAAAAACTCGGCAATCTGCCCGTGGACCTGACACGTTTGGGCAATCAGAAGCCCTGAGCCAGAACGACCGATGCTTTGGATCTTGCCCGAGCCACCCGCTTCTTCCCAAAGTCTCCGGCGCGACCATGCTGGGGATCCACTCGATCAGTTGGTCGCTGATCTCGATTCCGTCCAACGGGTAAACTCGTGGATCAAGCTGATGCCGAGCCACTTCCGCCGTAGTAATCGCCAGCACTTCGTCGCGAACCACGTAGTCCAAGTCGAGTTCGTGAAGCATCAGATTGAGTGCGGAACGGACGCTAACGTCGTGCAGATCTATCATCACGGGAGTGTTCGATCCCAGGCCGACGTCGTCGAGCGAACGTCTGTCGATGACAATCGGGATTTTCATCGCCGTCTGAAGGTAGTCCACAACTTCCAAAAGCGGCGCATTCTAAAACACATCAATAATTCTTTTTCATCCAGCGCTGCCAGAATCGCTTGTGCCTTGCTCAATCGTCGTCTGGCACCTTCCGGCGACGCCGCCTGTTGACTCAACGGCGTGTTATCGGCGGCCTTCTCGCCTCGCGTTGCTACGAATCTAGCTTCACCCTCCGCCTCTGAATTTGCTTGGCCGAATGGATCGCGCACCGTAATCTTGTCAGCCGCATCCTGTCCAACAATGCGCTCGGACAAGCCTGGAATCCCCAAACCGACCGCCATCAGAACTACGGCCGCCACGGTAAGAACGTGTTTGGAACCCATTGCCATCTCTCCGATTTCTGTTACCGCAAGTTCGTGGGCCGCACAGCTCTCCGTTAGCTCTCCGCGACATCGAGTAGACCAAGTTCCACGCTGCCAAGTATAAGCCTTTCCACAGCCTGCAACTCGATTCGAGACTCTACTACCACACTCAAAAACGCACTAAGCGAGATCCCGCGTCGCAGCAACCTGCGTCGCAAACGACGCTTGTGTGCTGTAGCTCCGCCACTCGACGGCCGACACACTGATTCCCAACAATTCGGCGATCTCGTTGTTGGAGCGATCTTCCAAGTACCGCAGTGTGAGCGACTCGCGATCTATCTCCGGCGACTTGTTCAACTCTTCATCCACCATACGCTGATTGTGTCGGCGGAGATGTTCTCCAGCACTGACCGACGATCTTCGGCCTGATCCTCTCGGAACTGCTCCATCTGTCGCAATCTCTTCTCGGCCGCTTGTACGGAAATCCGATAAGCCACGCCGTGCAGCCAGCTTGAAAGACTCTTGCGGCGGCGGATCTTCGCGGCATCTCGAACCAACACCAGGAATGTCGCTTGAAACGCGTCGTTCGCCTCGTGCACGTCGCCCTATACTCGGCGACAGACACCCAGCACCAATGAGCCATGGCGGTGCAGCAATCTCGCGAAATGCCAACTCGTCCTTTCGGGCCACGAATCGTGACACCAACTGGCGATCGGCCTGCCGGGCGATCTCAGCTTGTTCCCTTTTGGCGACCATGTCTATGGATATAGTGTGTTGCGGCGGGCAAGCCGGTCGCAAAAAAAGCTGAAAATATGTTGTAGCTGGCACCTGCCTAAGTCGCCTGCGACCCGCGCAAGGAATCTCGTGCCATCAATCCTTCCATTTTCGGGGTGCTTCATCGGCCCGTCAAATCAGTCTATCCGACCGCCCCGGATCTTGCCACTTTCATGGCCCTTCGGCAGGGCGGCCACTGTTTCAAAATCGGTCGTTTTCTGACTCACGGATACGTAAGCTCACTCACCGCTGAGCTTGCAAGTCAACTTGACACTAACATAGCCAAGTGGCTCTTTATCGCTCTGCGGCCTCTCGCCGTCTTTCTGGCCATGGCAGTGGAAGCAAATATCTTCGGTGCGAAGAGCAGCGACCAGTCGCCACGTACCATCGGACAGTCCTTGCCACACTTCGTCTGTACCACTCCCCAACTCAGAGATCGCCGCTTCTTCAAGCTTATCCGGCCCATCTCCAAAATACATGAGGCCGTTTGATCGTGGAACAAATCTTACTGTCCAGTCATCTGCTTTGGCGGGCATAAATCCAGCCACTCGATCGATCCAGGCAGCCCGCTCTTGTCCGCTCTCAACGCCGGTTTTGAAGAGTCTCCAATGAATCCGCAGAAGCTCATTGGTCACAACCATTCGACCAAAGTTTCTTGGGTGGAGACTCCATTCTTATAGCCCCGGCCACTACCGCACAAACCCCAGCAACCAGTACGACCACAACAACGAGTTCACAGACGTTCCGCTTCATCATCCTGTCTCCCTTCGCGAATATGGCATCAAAACCTCATTCCGAGAAATCGGTGGTAATACGACACGAAAACCCTGGCAACCAAGTCAGGCGAGCCTTCATGCCAACCACAAGTACGATAACCGGATCAAGAGCATCAGGACGCCTATCCCGGCAAAGAACGCACCTACTCGACTCGAATGCTTGGTCGCCGAAATGCTGCCAAAAAGTGTCATACCTATCGGACAAACGTTCTTGCGTCCGAGGAACGCGGGAAAAGCTAGATCCACAGGGACAATACCGCGTGCAAGCAGGTCACTCGTGGGCGCGATGACCTCGATGACGGACACATCCGAAAGAACCGTAGCAACGACAAGCACCATCATTGGATCAAGAACAAACAGGACAACCGCAAGGATATTGAGCACACGCCGACGCCGCTGGTCGTCTTGTCTCTCGTACACCGAAGTCGCCATTATTCCTTGTCCATTCTGGAAAGTGCTTGAGCGAGTGCCGCCGCATGCAGTCGCCTATGAGCCCGAGTCTCAACTTCCCCTCGTTACTTGAAGGCGCCCCTGGCCGCCTCAAATCAGTCTATCCGGCCGCCCCGGATTCTGCCACTTTCACGGCCCTTGGGCGGGGCGGCCACTGTGTCAAAATCGGTCGATATTTGACCGGGCAGGGAACAGCTGGTTTCTCGTGCGTGCTGCACCACAATGAAAGCATCACCGATATTGCCGATGGGGCGACCCTTATCGTGTCAATAGCGTTTTCTGCATCACCATCTCCGCCGTTTGCTTCGAGACGGCAATGGTGCATATTCAGGCGTCGTCGTGAGCCGCAGGCTGATGCGGCGACGCCGCACTCTGCGACGGAGTACCTTGTTGGGATTACCTTGATATCCGGCAGTTCGGTAATGCCTGTTGCAGCTTCTTCATACCGCTTTCCGTCACCCCGTGCCACTCGAGCAACAAGCTGCGGAGCCGGGACAATCCCTTGAGGTGTTCGAGTCCTGCGTCGGTGACCTGAGTTCCGTCGAGTTGCAGCCATTCGAGCTGCCTAAGCTCGCCAGGTATTCGATCCCGGCGTCCGTCACCTGCGTACCGGAGAGATCCAGCATCCGCAGTTCGGCCAACCCTCTCAAATGTGCTAGTCCAGCATCGGTCAATGGGCAGCTATCGAATTCCAATCTATCGAGTCGGTTCAATCCACGGATGTATTCCAGTCCGGCCCCGTTGACGTGGGTGTTTCGAAGAGCAACAACTCGAGCCGATTCAACGCCTTGAGGTGCACCAGTCCATTGTCGGTCACTGCGGTACCGCTGAGGTCCAATTCGCGGAGTTGTACAAGGCCGCTCAGGTGCACCAGTCCGGCGTCCGTCACTCGGGTTTCACGGAGTCCGAATTTCTCAAGTTTCGTTAACGTTCTGAGATGTTCCAGTCCAGCGTCGTTGGCGTCGCCGAAAGCTAATGACACCTGCGTGAGGTCGATCAAGTCGTTCCACGTATTCCAAGGCGGCGTTGTTGAGACCGTTGACTGCGACAACGTTCGCGAAGAAATCGTCGCCCATGCGCCATGCGCAGCGAACCATGTCCTGGTGGATTAGCCTTATGCACTCTATTATC